>NZ_AP023262.1:2667500-8445954 GCF_016756615.1 Mesorhizobium sp. L-8-3
CGAACGCGGACCAGGCCAGCGGCTTTTGTGAGACAAGCGGAACCATCTGGAAAGTTGGGCCATAGTGGGTGACAGCCCCGTACGCGTAATGCGAACAAAAGTCCTTGAGTAAGGCGGGACACGTGAAATCCTGTCTGAAATTCGGGGGACCACCCTCGAAGCCTAAGTACTCGTGCATGACCGATAGCGAACTAGTACCGTGAGGGAAAGGTGAAAAGCACCCCGACAAGGGGAGTGAAAGAGTACCTGAAACCGATTGCCTACAAACAGTGGAAGCCTGCAAGGGTGACCACGTACCTTTTGTATAATGGGTCAGCGACTTAGTGTGACGAGCAAGCTTAAACCGGTAGGTGTAGGCGCAGCGAAAGCGAGTCTGAACAGGGCGTTCAGTTCGTCGCATTAGACCCGAAACCGAGTGATCTAGCCATGAGCAGGCTGAAGGTAAGGTAACACTTACTGGAGGGCCGAACCCATAACTGTTGCAATAGTTCGGGATGACTTGTGGCTAGGGGTGAAAGGCCAATCAAACTCGGAAATAGCTGGTTCTCCGCGAAATCTATTTAGGTAGAGCGTCGACCGAATACCCCAGGGGGTAGAGCACTGGATGGGCTAGGGGTCCTTACCGGATTACCAAACCTAACCAAACTCCGAATACCTGGGAGTACTAGTCGGCAGACACACGGCGGGTGCTAACGTCCGTCGTGGAGAGGGAAACAACCCTGACCTACAGCTAAGGTCCCCAAGTTATGGCTAAGTGGGAAAGGATGTGAGGATCCCAAAACAACCAGGATGTTGGCTTAGAAGCAGCCATCATTTAAAGAAAGCGTAACAGCTCACTGGTCTAAATAAGGGTCTTTGCGCCGAAAATGTACCGGGGCTCAAGCCATACACCGAAGCTTAGGGTTTGCGAGCGATCGCAAGCGGTAGCGGAGCGTTCCGTAAGCCAGTGAAGGGAGACCCGCGAGGGCTCCTGGAGGTATCGGAAGTGCGAATGCTGACATGAGTAACGTAAGGGGAGTGAGAGACTCCCCCGCCGAAAGTCCAAGGGTTCCTGCTTAAAGTTAATCTGAGCAGGGTTAGCCGGCCCCTAAGGCGAGGCCGAAAGGCGTAGTCGATGGGAATCACGTTAATATTCGTGAGCCTGGAGGTAGTGACGGATCATTGAAGTTGTCGAGCCTTATCGGATTGGTTCGGCAGCCGCGTGGTTCCAGGAAATAGCTCCTCCTTATAGACCGTACCCGAAACCGACACGGGTGGACTGGTAGAGTATACCAAGGCGCTTGAGAGAACTATGCTGAAGGAACTCGGCAAATTGCACGCGTAACTTCGGAAGAAGCGTGACCCTTCGATGGGCAACCATCGGGGGGTGGCACAGACCAGGGGGTAGCGACTGTTTATCAAAAACACAGGGCTCTGCGAAGTCGCAAGACGACGTATAGGGTCTGACGCCTGCCCGGTGCTGGAAGGTTAAGAGGAGGGGTGCAAGCTCTGAATCGAAGCCCCAGTAAACGGCGGCCGTAACTATAACGGTCCTAAGGTAGCGAAATTCCTTGTCGGGTAAGTTCCGACCTGCACGAATGGCGTAACGACTTCCCCGCTGTCTCCAGCATAGACTCAGTGAAATTGAATTCCCCGTGAAGATGCGGGGTTCCTGCGGTTAGACGGAAAGACCCCGTGCACCTTTACTATAGCTTTACATTGGCATTCGTAGTGGCATGTGTAGGATAGGTGGTAGGCTTTGAAGCAGGGACGCCAGTTTCTGTGGAGCCACCCTTGAAATACCACCCTTATCTCTATGGATGTCTAACCGCGGCCCGTCATCCGGGTCCGGGACAATGTATGGTGGGTAGTTTGACTGGGGCGGTCGCCTCCTAAAGAGTAACGGAGGCGCGCGATGGTGGGCTCAGAACGGTCGGAAATCGTTCGCTGAGTGCAATGGCATAAGCCTGCCTGACTGCGAGACTGACAAGTCGAGCAGAGACGAAAGTCGGTCATAGTGATCCGGTGGTCCCGCGTGGAAGGGCCATCGCTCAACGGATAAAAGGTACGCCGGGGATAACAGGCTGATGACCCCCAAGAGTCCATATCGACGGGGTTGTTTGGCACCTCGATGTCGACTCATCGCATCCTGGGGCTGGAGCAGGTCCCAAGGGTATGGCTGTTCGCCATTTAAAGCGGTACGTGAGTTGGGTTCAGAACGTCGTGAGACAGTTCGGTCCCTATCTGCCGTGGGTGCAGGAATATTGACAGGATCTGTCCCTAGTACGAGAGGACCGGGATGGACGTATCTCTGGTGGACCTGTTGTGGCGCCAGCCGCATAGCAGGGTAGCTATATACGGACGGGATAACCGCTGAAGGCATCTAAGCGGGAAACCCACCTGAAAACGAGTGTTCCCTGAGAGCCGTGGAAGACCACCACGTCGATAGGCCGGGTGTGGAAGAGCAGCAATGCTTGAAGCTTACCGGTACTAATAGCTCGATCGGCTTGATCGTTCTCATTTGCCTATGTCCATCGCTATCGCGATGGTTTGTCTGCCCTCACGGCAGTCCCTTCGGGACGCCTCCGGGCGGGGCGCGGCATCAGCCGCGACGGCCGGTCGGCCTTGCGAAGCTTCGCTTCGTTGGCCGTCAAGCCCTGAAAACAAACCAGCTTCTCTTCGTGCGTTTCGCCGACCTGGTGGTCATGGCGGAGCGGCTGCACCCGATCCCATTCCGAACTCGGCCGTGAAACGCTCCAGCGCTGATGGTACTTCGTCTCAAGACGCGGGAGAGTAGGTCGCCGCCAGGTCTGCAAAACGCACGTACAGCTTCTCTTTATGAATTCGCTTGCTCTGCAAGCCCACAAAGCCCGCCTCCCCGGCGGGCTTTTGTCGTCTAGCGCCGAGCGCGGCGCGCGATGCACAGCAAAGGCACGGGCGCTTGATCGAACCCAATCCGGCCTCACCGGACGCTTGCTGGGGGCTGCGTAAGCCCCGGTCAAGGCCGCCTGCAAGACAGACGGCCTTCGTCGAGGAAATCCGGCGGAGACGTCCCGCGCCTGGGCATACGGTCGACCGGCCTGGCGCGCCCTCATCGGCGTGAGGGCCGCTCAGGCCAGCTTCGCCAGAGCCTCGAGATCCTGCCGGCGCTGCCTCACCCTCTTTTCGTAGCTCGCCTGGTTCTTGGTGCAAATCAAAGCATGCGGGCTGCCTTTGCGGAGCGTCGCACAGGACAGGTCGCAGGCCGCATTGCGGATGTTGGTCTCGACATGGCTGCGAATCTCCTGCCGGGCTCTCAAGGTCCACACCTCGGCGATTGGATCGGCCATGAATGCCGTCAAGGATCGACAATGCTCGCAGTCGCAGCGTATTTCCACCGGTCGGCGCCAGTCGGCGGGCGGTGCGAGCGGTTCGGCGATGCGAGCTTCGAGGTGGTTCCGGCAGGCCTTCACCAGATGGTTGACGGCGGGATGTCCCGAAAGGTCAGCACTGCTCGCGAGCTTCTCCGCCGCCGCCACCAGCACTCCATCGAAAGCGAAATATCCGGAATGCGCAAGCATATGCCGGACGGCCTGCAAGGAGAGTGCCGCATCGGCAGCAGCCAGGGCGGCGATGAGATCGACCACGCATCCGACGTCGACAGTTTCGTAGCGAACCACAGGATCGTAGGACGGGCGTCTTGTCGGCAGGGTGTCGACGAACTGCTGCAATACCGGACGAATTTCCGGCAACAGGTCGGCGAAGCTACCTGCCAAGGCTGCGAGCAGCGCGGCCAGAGAGTTCAATCTCCTGTCGGCGGATGACGAGACGATTGCCCGTACCGCCCCGACCTGCCGAGGCTTCGCCAGAGACACAAGGCTGGCCACCACTTCGGAAACGGTCTCCCTGCCATAGCTTCCGCCTGCAACAACTCCGTCAAAGGCGGCCGCAATCGTGCTGCCTTCCCCGAGTTGCCGCAGAGCCGCCAGCAGCCGGGCCGCTTCCTTGGCTGCAGCGCCGCGCTGCCAGATCGCGATCAAGCGCTCCGCCAGTCGCAGCGCTTCGACACGGGCCGCCGAGGGCGCCGTACCGCCTGCAACGAGCCCGACTCGATTCTCGAGATAGGAAAGAGCGGTCTCCAGCCCGGCTCCGACCACGATATCGACCGTCGTCCCCTCCGGCCACAGCACAAGCGCGGCGCGCTTGTAGGTCCGATCGAACGAGGCGCCCTCGTTCCCGGTGGCCTCGTGAAATTCCTCGTCGTCTGGCTTGGCTTCGTCGAGGAAGTCCGGCGGCGACAGCTCATACGGCCGCACGGATATCGCATGAAAGGGTGCAGCCTGATCGTCAACGCGTCGCCAGTCGGTGAGCGTATAGTCGCTGTCCGTGACTTCGCCGACCTCGAATTGATCCTCGTATCGCGAGCCCCGTCTCCACATGTCGGTATGCTCGGCCCAGCCGCTCTCCTCGATCGTCAGCAGGGCCAGATGCAGATCGGTTCCCGCCTCGACCGCAGCTGCCCTGAGCACATCCCCCACCGCCGCATCGATCCCCTTGAGGCCCGCGAAAGCGAGCTCGGCGGGCGTGTATGCATGTTGAAGCGGATAGACCAGCTTCTGCGGGACCTCGTCCCACCCGTCGTCGTCATCGTCTGCGATCTCGTCCCATTCATCGTCTGCCGGTGCCTCGTCCCATTCGTCATCGGCTGTGGCCGCATCCCAATCATCGTCCATCGGGGTCTCATCCCATCCGTCCGCCTCGTCGCCGTCAGGGCGGCCGGTCACATGCGCCGTTTCGGCAACCATCCTGCTCCAGCCCGCGAGCGCCTCTACGATCCTGGCCCGTTCCCGGGCATAGTTCGGCGCGGTCGGCGCCGCACCCTTGCCCTTGCGAACGAGATTGTAGGTCAAGGCAAGGCGATGGCCCGAGGTGACCGGCCGCACTTCGTGGACGCAGTCCGCATAGAAGGCGGCATAGCCGAGTTCACCGGGATCGGAGCGGCGCAGATCCAGGACCTGTTCGCGCCCGTTGTGACGCACGATGAGCTCGCCACCTTCCGATTCTCCGGGAAGCACCAGCACGAGGGTTGCGAACATACCCGCTGCCTTTTCCGTGTCGCGGTGCGGCAGAAAGAAACTCTCCTTGTCGTAGACGAGGAGCTTGTAGAACTGCGCTTCGACCGGATCGCTTACCCCTAATCCTTCCGCAATTCTTTCGAGGATGATGTCCAGGGTACGGATCCAGTTCTTGCCGCCAAGTTGCACCCTATCGGGACCGAGCTGCCAGGTCCGCCGCACATTGGTGTCGAGAATGGTCTGTTCGCCACGCCCGAAGGGCGCCTGCGTCGCCGTGGCGATAATCTGTTGCGCCTGGATCGGCAGCAGAGGCAGCGATATCTGGCCCACGCCCTCGACACGCAGGATCGGCGCGCCGAAATCAACGGTGCCTGAAGCGACAAAATCGCCCGGCCGCTCGACGGTCTCGAGCAGGGTCGCCAATTCCTGAGCAATATTCGACATCGTCGGAAGCCTGTTGCTTGGGGTGCTCCAATCGAGTCGGATCGTGACTGCCGCCGAGCCCGACGTCAACAATATCGGGGCGGCGTTCAGCGGTTCAGCGAGGTCACGCCGTCCAAAAAAAGCGCGGTCACCATGTCGGCGTAGCCGTCGCGGCTGAGCGCGCCGCTGGGCTTGAACCAAGTGTAAGCCCAGTTGAGGATGCCGAAAAGCGACATGGTCACTGGCGTCACGCCAGCCCGACCTTCCCCGAGTTCCGGGTTGATCTCGGTGAGCACGTCGGAAAGGGCCTTCACGATGCGGCGTTCCATCTCACGCAGTTCGGCGCGCTGCGCTTCCGGCAGCGAGCCGGTGCCGTTCAGCAGCACGTGGTGGAAGTTCGAGGCCGAACGATAATTCTCAAGCACGCCGCCGATGAGGTGGCGCAGCCGTTCCCGCGGATCGAGGTCGGGGCGGTCGGCCTTGCGGATGGCAGCCTCGAGCTCGACGAGATGCGTGCGACCGATATCGAAGAGAAGCACCTCCTTGCTGGGATAGTAGTGGTAGAGCGAAGCCTTGGAGACGTTGTTTTCCCTGGCTATCTGCGCCATCGAGGCATGTTCCATACCGAGCTTGGCAAACACCGCGGCCGCGCTGTCGAGAATGCTGCGCCGCTTTTCGTTGAAATCGGCGGCTCTCGTTCTCGCCATGTTGTCGTCCCCTCGGCCCGCCGTCGACGACGGGCCTGCCTTCCAACCGCTCGACCGAATCAAGGTCGCCGACGTTTACCTCGGTGCCGACAACGACCACGCATTCGATGCGGTGTGCAAGGTCCTTGGCGATCGGGCCGGGCGACCGAGCCTCGGCGCTCAGCGATGTCTTGTCACAGGCGACCGATGCCGAAGCACTCGATGGGGCAGGTGACGACGCCGCCTGCCGGTAGATGGGAAAGGCTTCGAATTGCGCCTTTGGCGGCCCGCAAACCTATCGGCAGTCCAAGTCAGAAAGCTCTTGCATTGTCCGACCGCTCGGTCAATAATAAGTCGAATTGGAGGAGCGAGACGCGTTTGCAACCGCCGGTACGGCGGAGCGTGGGAGGCTTGCCTGGAATTCGAGATCACTTTGCGCCCGGCGCCCGAAAGGCCGGATCGCGATCGTTCAACCTGGGAGGAACTTATGAAGCTTGCCTTGAAAGCCGCTGCCGCCGGCCTTCTGCTCAGCGTGGCGTCGCCCGCTCTTGCCGACATCAAGATCGGCGCGACCGTGTCCGAGACGGGGCCCGCTTCGTCGCTCGGCGATCCGGAGGCGAAGACCCTGCGCATGTTGGTCGAGGAGATCAACGCGGCCGGTGGCGTGCTGGGCGAAAAGATCGAGCTGATCGCCTATGACGACGCGGGCGACCCCAACAAGGCGCGAACCTTCGCCACGCGGCTGATCGAAGACGACGAGGTCGTCGCCATCATCGGCGGATCGACCACAGGCACCACGATGTCGATCATGCAGGTGGTTGCCGACGCCGAGATACCCTTCATCTCGCTCGCGGGCGCCATCGAGATCGTCGATCCGGTGCAGCCATGGACGTTCAAGACGCCGCACACCGACCGCATGGCTTGTGCCAAGATCTTCGAGAACATGAAGGCCGGCGGCATTACCAGGATCGGCATGATCTCCGGCTCCGACGGCTTCGGCGCCTCGATGCACAAGCAATGCCTGCAGATCATCGGCGACTATGGCATCGAGGTTCTGATCGACGAGACTTATGGTCCCAACGATGCCGACATGACGCCCCAGCTCACCAACATCCGCGGCAAGGAGGGCGTCCAGGCGATCCTCAACGCCGGTTTCGGACAGGGGCCCGCGATCGTCACGCGCAATTACGGCCAACTCGGCATCAAGACGCCGCTGTATCAGTCGCATGGCGTCGCCTCCAAGGCCTTCATCGAGCTTGCCGGTCCCGCCTCGAACGGCGTCAAGCTGCCCGGAACGGCCATTCTGATCGCCGATCTGCTCGGGCAGGACGATCCGCAATACGGCGTCGTGACCGCCTACAAGGAAGCCTACGAGGAAAAGACGGGCTCGCCGGCATCGACGTTCGGCGGCTATGCCCATGACGCGCTGCGGCTGATGGTCGAGGCCATCAGCCGGGCCGGCAAGGCCGAGCCGCAAGCGATCCGCGACGCGATCGAACAGACCAAGGGCTATGTCGGCGTCACGGGCGTCGTCAACATGTCGCCCACCGATCACCTCGGCCTCGATCTCACCGCCTTCCGCATGCTGGAGATCAAGGACGGCGGCTGGGCGCCGGCTCAGTAATCACTCCGGCGACGAAGCCCCGCGCGGCACCGGCGGCCGCGGCAGCGCAGAGGTATCGCGGTGACGGAACTGCTGCAATATGTGTTGTCCGGCTTGACGGTGGGCGCGGTCTACGCGCTCGTCGCACTCGGCTTCACCATCATCTACAATGCCTCCAACGTGGTGAACTTCGCCCAGGGCGAGTTCGTCATGCTGGGCGGCATGATCACCTTCTTCGGCTGGCATGCGGGCTTGCCCCTGCCTCTGGCGGCGGTGCTGGCGATCGTCGCCGCCGCCGCCGTCGGCGTGGCGCTCAACAAGCTGGCCGTGGAACGCGCCCGAGGGGCCCCGGTGGTAAGCCTGATCATCATCACCATCGGCGCGTCCATCTTCCTGCGCGGCGGCGCGCAGCTGGTCTTCGACAAGCAACTGCACCGCTTCCCGGCCTTCAGCGGCGACGAACCGATCACCATCGGCGGAGCGACCATCCTGCCGCAAGGCTTATGGGTGATCGCCGGGGCAGGGATGGTCTTTGGTCTTCTCTACGTCTTCTTCACACATACGCTGACCGGCAAGGCAATCCTCGCCACGGCCAACAACCGCGTCGCCGCGCGGCTGGTCGGCATCAACACCGACCATATGATGACGCTCTCCTTCGCGCTGTCGGCCGCCATTGGCGCCCTGGCCGGCGTGTTGATGACGCCGATCACGCTGACCAGCTACGATCTCGGCGTCGCTTACGCGCTGAAGGGTTTCGCGGCTGCCATGCTGGGCGGCATGGGCGTGCCGGCGGGAGCGCTTGCCGGGGGCTTGCTGCTCGGCCTGATCGAGGCGCTGACGGCCGGCTATGTCAGTTCCGTCTACAAGGACGCCGTCGCCTTCATCGTGATCCTTTCGGTGCTGTTCGTCATGCCGCAAGGGCTGTTCGGCCGCAAATCGACCGAGCGGGTATGACGATGAAGCTCCCGTCGAAACACCTTACCCTGCTGGTGCTGGCGGCCATCGTGCTGCTCGCTCCCCTCGGCTTCCCGTCCAACTTCTACTACCGCATCGGATCGCTGATCTTCGTCAACGGGCTGGCCGTGACGGGGCTCGTCATCCTGATCGGCTACGCCGGCCAGATCAGCCTTGGTCACGCCGGCTTTGCCGGTATCGGGGCCTATGCCTGCGCGCTTGGTCCGCAGTACCTCGACATATCCCCGGCGCTTGCGATGCTGCTCGGAACCGCGGTGAGCGCCGCGATCGCCTGGGTGATCGGCCGCCCGATCCTGCGTCTCCAGGGCTACTATCTCGCCGTCGCGACGCTGGGTTTCGGCATCCTCGTTTCGATGGTGCTTGCCAACGAAGCGCCTGTTACCGGCGGGCCGGACGGTCACGAAGTGCCCGAGCTCGGCCTCAGGCAATTGATAAGAACGATCGGCATCGATCTTTCCAACGCCCAGTTCTGGTACGCGTTCACGGCGATCTTCCTGCTTGCCGGGGCCTGGCTCGCGCTGAACCTTTACGACAGCCCTTCGGGGCGGGCGCTGCGGGCGCTGCACGATTCCGAGATCGCCGCACGCACTGTCGGTGTCGATGTCGCGCGCTACAAGCTCCTTGGCTTCGTGCTCTCGGCCGTATACGCGTCGTTGTCCGGCTCGTTGCTCGCCTTGATGAACAAGTTCATCACGCCGGACGCGGCGGGGTTCCTCCATTCGGTCGAACTGGTCACCATGACGGTCCTGGGCGGCGCAGCTTCCGTGCCCGGCGCGGTGGCCGGAACGGCGCTGCTCACCATGCTGCCGCAGGTACTCACGGTGCTGCAGGACTATGAGCACATGATCCTTGGTCTCGTCATGATGCTGGTGATGATCTTCATGCCGTCCGGGCTGGTGCCCAGCCTGTCACGTCTGTTGCGGGGGAAGGGGTGATGCCGCTGCTTCGCGTCGAGGGTCTCGGCATCGACTTCGGCGGACTGCGCGCCGTCAACGATGTCGGCTTCCAGGTCGAGCCGGGCGAGATCGTCTCGGTCATCGGTCCCAATGGCGCCGGCAAGACGACGCTGTTCAACATGATCAGCGGCGCGTACCGGCCGGGGCGCGGGACGGTGGCGCTGAACGGCGAAACGGTGACCGGCATGGAGCCGCATCTGCTTGCCCGGCGCGGCTTGTCGCGCACCTTCCAGAACCTGCAGATCTTCCAGAAGATGACCGTGCTGGAAAACGCCATGGCCGGCTGCCATCTGAAGGAACGCGGCAATTTCCTGGCCGACCTGTTCTCGCTGCCCGCCTCGCGCCGGCGTACAGCCGGGACGCGCGCCGCCGCCATGCGACTCCTGGCGCGCGTCGGCCTCGACCGCGCCGCCGACAAGGAAGCTTCTTCGCTCTCCTATGGCGCGCTGAAGCGGCTGGAGATCGCCCGGGCGCTTGCGCTCGAGCCAGGCATCCTCCTTCTCGACGAGCCGGCGGCCGGCTGCAATGCCGTCGAAACGGAAGAGATCGACCGTCTCGTCGCCGAGGTGGCGAAATCCGGCGTCGCCATCCTGCTTGTCGAACACGACATGAAACTCGTGATGCGCATCTCCAATCACATCGTCGTACTCGACCGCGGCGAGAAGATCGCCGAAGGAAAGCCCGAACAGGTGGCCCGTGATCCCAAGGTGATCGAAGCCTATCTCGGCGTTCAGGCGAAGGAGGCGGGAGGCCATGCTCTCGGTTGAGAACCTGCGCTCGCGCTACGGGCGGATCGAGGTGCTGCACGGCGTCGACCTCGATGTGCGCTCGGGCGAAATCGTCACGGTGGTGGGCGCCAATGGCGCGGGCAAGACCACGCTCCTGCGCTGCATCTCGGGCGTGCAGCCGATCAGCGGCGGCAGCATGATCTTCCGCGGCGAGCCGCTGCAGGCCGTTCCGGCGCATCGGCGCGTGGGGCTCGGCCTGTCGCAGTCGCCGGAAGGACGGCAGATATTCACCAATCTCAGCGTCGAGGAGAATCTGCGCCTCGGTGCCTATCTCTTCTCCGACGGCCGGGTCGAGACCGACATGGCGGAGGCATTCGCGCTCTTCCCGATCCTTAAGGAGAAGCGCAACCTCGCCGCCGGCGGGTTGTCGGGCGGCCAGCAGCAGATGCTGGCGATCGCCCGCGCACTGATGGCACGGCCCGCATGCCTGCTGCTCGATGAGCCCAGCATGGGACTGGCGCCGATCCTTGTGGCGCAGATCCTCGACGTCGTGAAGAACCTGAAGGCGCTCGGCATCACGGTGCTGCTGGTGGAGCAGAACGCCTATGCGGCGCTCAAAGTGGCCGACCGGGGCTATGTCATGGAAACGGGCCGCATCACGATGTCCGGTCCGGCTGAAGAACTGATCGCGGACGAACGCATTCGCGCCGCCTATCTGGGCGTGTAGCATCCGTCGCTTCAAGCCTGTGGCCAATACCCGGCATTTGCAGAGGCAATCGCGCTGTTGGTCGGCTGTACGATCCGCGACGCGATCGTAGCGGCGCTCCTCCAGCGGGATGCGGGTCTTCACCTCCGCCTCATACTGCTTGCGGGTGGCGCGGCGGATATGGTTGACGATCTTCTCCGCAGGCTTTTTCTATATCCCGGCCTTCTGTCTCATCTTCGCTCCTTTGAAGGAGCTGCGGGCCAGACATCCTTCTCCCTCAGTTAAGCCGATTTTGTCTTGTTGACGCTGATGCGAGGCACAGTCGGCTAAAGTAAAGACTCAATTCTACATCTTATGATCTAGACATGCCGCGCAATGGCGAGCACTATGTCTGCAAGCTCAACTTACATTCAATGTAATTTTGGGAGAGCATCATGTCGTGTGTCGTCACATTGGCAAATGCGCGATTTGTGTCGAGTGTTTTCGTCAGCAGTCTGGGGCTGATCTCGGCACTGCCCGCCGCGGCACAGATCGTAAATCCACCGGTGCTGCAGGACGAGCGTACCCCGATCGCCAAGCCCAATGTCATGGCGGTCCAGCCCGGCGCGGAGGCGCCCCGCGAGGGAGTGACGTTACCCGGCGACCGGCTGCTCGATCTCAAGATCGTCTATTCCGACAACCAGATCTACAATCCCTCCACGGACGGGTACGACAAGGTTCGCCTGCGCAGCTATACGGGCAAGGGCGTCGACCCTGACGCTCCGTTCGTCTCGCCGACGATCGAAGCGGTGCCGGGCGACACCGTGCGCGTCACGCTGGACAATCAACTGCCGTCGGGGCCGCAGCCCGGCGATCCAGGCTGCACCGCGCCCGACACGAAACCCAACACACCGCACTGCTTCAACGGGACCAACCTGCACACGCACGGGCTGTGGGTGAATCCGTCCGGCAATGGCGACAACGTGCTCCTTTCGATCAATCCGCAGACGCAGTTCACATACGAATACAACATCCCGTCCGATCATCCTGCCGGAACCTTCTGGTATCACACCCACCGCCACGGCTCGACGGCGCTGCAGGTATCGAGCGGGATGGCCGGCGCGCTGATCATCCGCGGCAGTCGCTTTCCCACCCCGACCGCGCATGGCGACATCGACACGCTGATCCCGACCTCCGCGGTGCCGGAACGCGTGCTGGTCATGCAGCAGATCCAATATGCCTGCCGCGCGCCGTCAACGGCCGCCGGGCAACTCGGACCGATCAAGCAGGACATCAACGGGCGTTACATCTGCGACCCGGGTGATGTCGGTGGGATCGAGGGCTACGACCAGTTCGGACCTGGCACCTGGCCGGCATCGGGCCGCTATACCTCGCTCAACGGCAAGGTCTTCAACCCCGACGATCCGCTGAAGGCGGTGCAAGGTCAGATCGAGCGCTGGAGAGTTATCCACGCGGGCGTGCGTGATACGGTGAGCCTGCAATTCGCCAAGGTGCAGGCGGGCAAGCTCGAACCCGGAACGAAGACGCTGCTCGACGCCAAGGCCAGCGCTGAATTCATCAGGGAGACGTGCAGCACTGAGACCGTACCCTATATGCTGATCGCCGCCGACGGGCTGACGCTGGCGGCAGCGCAGGAGACAGCGCTCGCGACGTTCCAGCCGGGCTATCGTTTCGATGCGCTGGTCGTCTTCCCCGAAGCCGGCCGCTATTGCGTGATCGACGCCTCGGCACCCAGGTCAGGTGTGGTCAACGCGCTCGACGTAGGGCCGCAGTTGCTGGCAGTGGTCGAGGTCGCCGCGGGAACGCCGGTCGACGACGTGGCGTCCTATGTCAACGGCAAGCTGATCGAACTGGCCGAGGCCAACATGCCCGAGGATGTCAGGTCGACGGTGGTGGACGATCTCAAGGCGGGGACGAAATTCACCAGCTTTACGCCACACCCCGACATTTCCGATGGCGAAGTGGAAGGCAACGGCACGCAGGAGCTGACCTTCTTCATCGACACGACGGGTCCGGACACCAAGTTCGAGGTCGGCAACACGCTCAGCACCGCCAACGTGAAGCCTTACGATCCCACCCGGCTCGACCGCGCGCTGCCGCTGGGCAAGGCGCAGGAATGGACGCTGCAGTCGCATTTCGTGAGCCATCCGTTCCATATCCATGTCAATCCGTTCCAGATCGTCTCGATAACCGATCCCAACGGCAAGGATGTGAGCGCGGCGGGCGCGACGGACGACGCCGGCGGCGCGCCCTATGACCCGCAATATCCGGGGCTCAAGGGAGTCTGGAAGGACACGCTGTGGATCAAGAGCCTGATCCCGCAGTCCTTGCCCGCGGGTTTCTCGGGCGTCTATACGATCAAGCTTCGCACCCGCTACCAGCGATACATCGGCACGTTCGTGCTCCACTGCCACATCCTCGATCACGAGGATCAGGGCATGATGCAGAACGTCGCCGTGGTGCTGCCCGATCAGGTGGGCGATATCACCCAGAGCAACGTCATGACCATGGGTGGGCATAATGGCCACCAATGAGATCATGGAGGCGTCTGTCGCGCCGTTCACCTGGAGCGACGTCGAGGCCATCCTGGCCGCGGCGGGCGGCACCGTTGGCCCCGGCAAGCTGGTCGGCCTGACGCTGCCGGAATTCCTCACGCTCCAGCTCTATGGAATGCCGTTGATCGCGCCGGCCTCGAGCTGCTGCGGCGCGAACGACGGGCGTGGCGCACGCTCCGCGCTGATCCGCGGGCTTCGCGGGCTGCCGCCGTTCGACGGCAGCCAGTTCCTGCGCCTGCCCTGGGGCGGCCGGCCGGTCGCCGATGCCGACATCGACCGGATCGAGGCGTGGATCGACGAGGGCTGCCCCGGCGCGCTGGTCGGATCGATCGAACTTGCCGGCGAACTGAGCGTCGCGACCGAAGCGCGGGTCGAGGTGAAAGGTATTGCAGGCACCGTCTTCAATGCGGCGCCCGATCCGGCAGCGTGGCGCTATGCCAAGGGCGAGTTGCGACAGCGGATGGACGTCGACGTGCTGGACGATGCGCAGAAGGAACGGCTGCGCTACGCGTTTCGCGAACTCTACAATCTCAACAAATGGGTTGGCGACAAGCGCAGCTACAACAATCTCGCATTGATCCACCAGAATCATTGCCAGCATGGCTGGGAACGCTTCCTGCCGTGGCATCGCGTCTACCTCTACGAATTCGAACAGGCGCTGCAGGACTTCTGCCCGGAGGTGACCATGCCGTGGTGGGATTTCCCCGCTCCGCGATACAGGCCGGACGATCCCGGCAACGGCGCCATCCTGCCCGATGCGTTCAAGGCGTTCCTGACCGAGTCTTCGGTCGGCTTCCTCCGCGACTACGGCTTCCCGGCGCAGGTGAGCACGCTGGTCGGCCAGCTCTGGGCCAATCCGACACAAGCCTATGACGCTGTCACGGGCGCGTGCGGCAAGGACTATGTGGAGGGAGAGAACCGCAAGCGGCTGATCGATGCGTTGCTGGAAGCCAATTCGCTCTGGTATCCGCTGCGCTATTCCGGCCAGTTTGGCAGCGGTACGATCAACACCGTCATTCACTACCACTACCCGGCGCAGGAAGACATCGACGAGATTCTGGGCCTGCGCACTTTCCGCGATTTCGGCGGCGGCAGCCTCTATGTCGACAGCTTCGGCTTCCTCGACCAGAACCCGCACAATACGATGCATATCTGGACAGGCGGTATGAACCCGGCGTTCAAGGCCGAAGCTCCGGCCGACCGCAACACCGCGGTGCGCGTTGCCGGGCGCAAATTCCACAAGCGCGACGATCTCTATTCCGAGCCTCAGTTCGGTGACATGTTCTCGAATCTGACCGCGTCCTACGACCCGATCTTCTGGCCGGTGCACGCCAATATCGACCGGCTATGGTGGCGCTGGCAGCAGGAGCATCCCGACGGGCTCCCCGCCGATCTCGATTCCGCGCTGACGCCATGGAGCTACGCGGTGCGCGATACGCTCGACATGAACCGCTTCGGCTATGAATATGTCCGTGGCGGTTGCCTCATGCCCGTCGGGCTCGCCAATCCGGTTGGCCGCTTCGTCTCGGCGCCGATCGCGGTACCCGACGCGCGTTTCCGCTCGGCCGAGGTGCGGCTGCACCGGGTGCCGCAGTTGCCGCGGTCATGCTTCATCCGGATCTTCCTGAACACGCCGGAGGCGGATGCGAGCACGCCGCTGACCGTCGAGGGCTATGCCGGCTACGCCGCCATATTCGGCCATGGCGAGTGCTATGGCGGTCCCGGGCATTGCGACATACCGCCGGCGGAGAGCCGCAAGTTCGACCTGCGCGAGCGCAGCATGAACACCCCGCGCAATCACCGCATCGACGTGACGCGCGCGGCGCGGCGGCTGATCGCGGCGGGCGCGACCAGCCTCACGGTGAGCCTGGTCGTGATCGGAGCGTCCTACGAGGAAGACCGCGAACTGCTGCGGCTCGACGGGGTCTCCCTCAACTTTCTCGATTGAGGCCAAGAGAGGCGACCGGCAAGGCAGAGGGGGAAATTCGCATGGCCGAGCCATCCGTTTACCGCATCCACCCCGCAATCGGCATCGCCCGGCTGGGTGACAGCCCCGATGGCTTCTGCATCTCGCCGGAGCGACCGGCGCAGTTGCCCATCGAATGCGACGCCAATGGAAATGCCGCGAAGGACGATGCGCCGGTCAAGCATTTCAAGGACGGGAAGGGCCGGATCAAGCGCCAGGCCGCGCGCTTCCAGATCTTCGTCTATGACGCCGACAACCCCGTGGGCCGCCCCCTGAAGATCGGAGACCAGATCGAGGGCGGCGGCAATCGCGGCAAGCTCGTCGACATTCAATGGCGCGCCCATCTCGCCAACAAGAAGGCGGCATGGTTCACTTTCGACGGGCTGCGCGGAGAGACCGGCTATCCCGACGGCACGCCGCTGCGCAACGCCTCCATCACCGATCCGATCGAGCGGCAAAAGCTGATCATAGATGCCGGTCCGCAGGCCGTCGACTGCACTGCCCGGCGCAAGGCGAGCTTCGGGCGCGACACCAATCCGGCCTATGCCGTCAACTTTCCGCCGGCCGGGATGTCACCCAGGGACATCGACACGCTGGGCGAGATGATGACGGACGACAGCGGACGGCTGCTCGTGCTCGGCGGGCACGGCAACAGCGGCTCGTTCCTTGCCGGCTTTGGCCATCCGCGTATCGAGACCTATGCCAACAGCGACGGCTGGTTCGACGACATCTCCGACGGGCCGGTGATGGCGCGGCTGGTGATGATGGAAGATCGCGTGCAGGCGCTGCGCTACATCGATGTCGAATATCCGGCCTGGGTGCTGGTCGGCTATCCGCGATACGCTCCCGAAGTGCTCGACATGATCACGCTCGAGGACGTGATCGAGGACATGTCGATCCGCGAATTCGCGTATCGCACCGACATGTACGGCACGGCCGGCAGTTTCGAGGCGCCGCCGCGGATCGACCCGACCGATACGCCTGCCCTGCTCCATTGGAAGGCGGGTCCGGTGGAGTGGAATGCGGCCTATCGCCCGTGGTTCTGGCGCGACATCTGGCCGATCCTGTTCCGCGCCGACGAGTTCTCCTATTTCGCCAACATCCTCCAGCTATCCAATTTTCCGCACAACCAGTCCAGCCGGGGCACGTTCGATCCTTATCGCCTGTGCATACCGCCGCGGATCGCACCGCGTGCGCTGGCGCGGAAGGAAGGACGCGCGAAGGACGATCATGTGAGCGCACGGCTGCTCGAGGCCGCGGTCGAGCCGAGCCTGATGCTGATCGATGCGACGCGTGTCCCGGGTGCGGCCGACGCGGCGGTGGTCGGCGATACCGCCTCGGCGCTCAGAAACGCGGCCGCAGCATTTGCCGGTGCGGTCTGCCCGCCCGGCGACGACGAGGCGCCGCAGGCCTATGCCGCGCGGTGGCGCATGGTGTTCGGCGACAATGAAAACGCAGCCGATCCCGCTTATGCAGAGGCGCTCGCGGTATTCGACGCGGCGGTCGCCGACGTGATCGGGCGTATCGCCGCGGCCATGGAGCCACCAGCGAAGCAGGTGCTCGAGCTCGCGCGGCCCTCGTCGCGGCAGGAGCCGGGCGAACCCGACCGCACCCCCGATCCCGACGAGCCGATCGAGGTCGCCCTGCGCCGACTGGCGTTCGAATACCGCTCCGGCCTGCTGCTCGATCGCGCGCTCGCCGCGGCGGCCAAGGACGCGACGACCGATCCCGGCGGCTCCGCGCGGCGTTATCTGTTCGACCTCTTGCGCAAGCCGGGCGAAGAGAACCTGTTCCAGCTCGAGGCCAATCCGGCGACACGCACCTATCACCTGCCGCTGATGCCCTTGCTCGCGGGCGACAATCCGATCACCAACAGGACGGTGAGCAAGTTCTTGCGGTTGACCGACACGCAGCTCTTCCTGCTTCGGCAATGGGCGACGGGCATGTTCATCGACGAGGTGGATGCCGGCTTCGCCCCTGCCATCGATCCGTGGCAGCCCTACAAGGACTGGAACGCGCCGGGCGGGCGCGGGCTCGACCGGGGCGTGCTGTCGAACGGCCTTGGCGGCGCCTTCTGCCCCGGCGGCGAAGTGACCTGGATCATCCGCAACCCGGCGATCTGGCGCGAACCCTACCGGATCAAGTCCGACCCCGACTGGTACAGCTTCGTGCTGACCGCGGCGCAGGAAAATGCCAATCGCTGGGGATCGGGCGTCAGCGAGGAAGACTATTCCGCCTATGCCTCCGAGCCTTTGTCGCAAGGCAGCAACCTCGATGTCGGACTGCAGCCAGGCGACCTGACCAAGCTCTGCGGGCTGCCGTGGCAGGCGGATTTCAACGAATGCTCCACGCAGACGATCGACGTCACCTATGAGGAGTGGAACGTCCTTTATCCGGGGAGCGTCGGCAATACGCTGATGGAGCGCGAGCGGCGCGTCTGGGAGACGCTGTGGTGGCCCGCGCACCGGCCGATGCAGGTCTACTATCCCGTCGGCAACGACTTCCAGTTCCGCAACTGGGCGCGCGGGATTCCGCAGACGCTGGAGGGTGACCTGAAAATGGTGACCGAATGGTCGAAGCTCGGCTTCGTGGTGCGCAATCCCAAGGGCGACCTCGATCAGCCCTCGCCGGGCATCAAATACATCTGCGTGGAAGATTCAGGGGAAGTGACATGACGAACCCGTTTGCCGGCAACTGGGCCTATCGCAGCTTCCTCAACGACGCCGACCTGTCGAAGGCGGCCAATGACCTCTTGTTCGGCGCGGGCACGCTGACGATAGCGGAGGAGTCCACGACGGAGCTGTCGGGAACGATCGGCGGGCCGGGCTGGTCGCTCGATCTGCGCGGGAGCTTCGGCTACGGCGCGCCGATGCAGGTCCGCTTCCAGGGCAAGGGCGTGGTGGGTGGCGAGCAATGGATGTACGACTATATCGGCTGGCTCGTACCCGTATGGCCGAACAGCACCGACCAGCTCGAAGTGCCCGCGATCGTGGGATCGGTGATACGCACGATCCCGCATTCGGGCGCCGGCGGCGGCACGAATCCGGCGGGGGTGGTGGCGTCGTTCTATGCGGCCCGGGCGGACTGATGTCGCTGTCGTCGGCGGCGGGCCGGCGGGGGCCGCCGCAGCGCTGGCGATGCGTCGCCACGCGCCGGCCCGGCGCGTGGTGCTGCTCGAGGCAGGATGCCACGACCGGGTGAAACCAGGTGAGATATTGCCGGCAGCCGCGCGCGGGCTGCTGCGCCAGATCGGGGTCCTGGAGCCGTTCCTGGCCGGAGATTTCGTCGAGTGCCGGGCGGTCGTTTCGGCATGGGCCGGCGATGCGCTCGAAGAGCGCAACAGTATTTTCCACGCCCAGGGCGCCGGGTGGCAACTCGACCGGGCACTGTTCGACCGCCTGCTGCTGGAGGCGGCCGCGACGGCAGGCGCCGAGGTGCGGCTGGGCAGCGCGGTGCATTCGGCGGCGCGTGAGGGCCAGGACTGGCAGCTCAAGCTGAGCGATGGGAATGTCGTGGCCGGTACCGTGATCTGGGCGACCGGGCGCAACTGGAAGCTTGCGCGACCGCTTGGCGCGAAGCTCTGTGTCCACGGTCAACTCGCGGCATATATCCGCTTCTTCGACCGCGCGCCCGGCGATTGCCGGCTGGTGATCGAGGCACGGCCCGAGGGTTGGTGGTACACCGCCGACCTGCCCAGGCAACGCCGGGTGGTGGCGTGTCTGAGCGATCCCGACCTGGGCGGCGAGCTGCGCAACCCGGCATCATGGTACAGGGCGTTGGCGGCCACACGGCACATCGCACCGCTCTTGTCATCTTCCGCGCGAGAAATCGCTTCGCTGGCAAAATCGGCGGGAACTGCAGGGGTCGATCCGGCCGCGGGCGAACGCTGGGTCGCTGCCGGGGACACCTTGTTCGCCGCCGATCCGCTGTCGTCGCGCGGCATCACGCATGCGTTGCGCTCGGGCATCCTCGCCGCCTATGCCGTGTCGGACATGCTCGACGGACAAGACGAGCTGGCACGCACACGCTATGCAATGTTCGCAGAGCAGGGTTTTGCCGGCTATGCACCCGCGCTCGCTGCACACTATGCCGCCGCCGCCCGGTGGGACACGGCTTTCTGGCGCCGCCGCCGGCGTCAGGCCGAAGAGGAGCGGAGACCGGTGACGTTTCCGGGATCATCACGCAGCGCGAAGGAGAGTTGGTTCGAGGCGTAGAGCGACGGTACCGGAAAAGGGTCAGAAACAAGACGGCCGACGTGGCACGCCTCGTCGCTTCGTCTGCTCGGACGATGCCCGCCACATCACCCGCACCGAGCTTCATATCGATGACGGCTACGGCCGCAATCTCGTGCGTTGCGACGGCCGGCCGTGATGCCTGCGGGTGGCGAAACGGCAGCCACGACGGTCAAGATTTGTCTCCGACGGTAACAAACCCGCCCAAAAGGCCGGTTTTGGCCCCGAAAACGCCTGCTGCCGGAAAAAGCGCTGTTGCTGGCAAGCAAAATTTAACCATATTTGTCCATCCTTTCCGGGTCACTCGGTAAAGTTGGGGACAATCCAGAAGTCACGCCGCGCCGGCCTTTGGCCGACCGAAGACCTTTGCGGGGCTCGCTGGTTTGATAAGCGTGAATGAGTAAAGTCGTTACTGCAGGGCATATTCGTCGTCTGTTGCGTCCACTGCTGATCACTTGCTTCGGAGCTGCCTTTGCAGGCACGGCTGCATGGTCGGCGGCCGGCATACTGGCGATCGGCAGTTCCTTCGTTCCCGGCTCGGGCCAACTCTTGCCGCGGCCGCAGCTCTATGTGGAGCGGCTGAAGGAACGCCCCTCGAACAAGCAGGCCAGGATCGCCAGCACGCCCAGGCAGGTCATCGCGGCGGGGCAGCCGGTCGTGGCGGCGAGCCTTGTTGCCGGCCCCGCCAAATCAGCCCGCCGAACCGGGCCGACTGCAGGAAAGAATGCCAAGGCGACGCGCTTCGATGCGGTGGTGAAAGAGGCCGCGTTGACCTCGGACAAGCTGGCCGGACTCTTCGAGCGCGCCGCCAGGCCGGCTGCGAGGTCCGATGCGCCCACACCCGAACGTTTCGCGCCGCGGGCCCTCGGCTCGAGCGAAAAGCCGCTCGCCCTGCTGGCCTATGCCGATCCCTCGCCGGGCGGTTCGGCGGGGGCCGCGCTCTCGACCTTGCTTGCGCCGCAATGGGACGAGGACCCGGCAGCGGCGGCCCAGGACCTCGATACCGACTCCGCCGCCCTGCCGTCCGACGGTCCGTTGCCGCAGTTTCGCCCGCGTGGCGAGCAGGCTGCAAAGCCTGCCGCCGAGGCGGAAAAGCCCGCCGGGAGGCAGGCTGGGGAACAGGCGACGCCCCAAGCGGCCGAACCCAAGCCGGATGAACCCAAAAAGGCCGACGAGCGCGAGAAGCCGAAACAGCAGAAGCTCGCTTATGCGCGGCCGGATGATCCCTCGCAGACGCGGTCCGGCGGCGGCCTCGGCCGGACGCTGCGCGACATGTTCGGCGGCGGGCCGAAGGCCGGGAACGGCGTGGCCGTCTACGACATCAGCGCCGCCAGGGTCTACATGCCCGACGGCTCGGTGCTCGAGGCACATTCCGGCATCGGCAAGATGGCCGACAATCCACGCTACGCCCATGTCAAGATGAACGGGCCGACCCCTCCGCACACCTACAATCTCAAAATGCGCGAGAAACGCTTCCACGGCGTCGAGGCCATCCGCATGCTGCCGGTGGACGGCAAGAACAAGCACGGGCGAGACGGCTTCCTCACCCACAGCTACCTGCTGCGCGGGGGCCGGGCGGAATCGCATGGCTGCGTCGCCTTCAAGGATTACAATCGCTTCCTGAAGGCCTTCAAGCAGGGCAAGATCAAGCAACTCGTCGTGGTGCCGAGCGGCGGCCGGGGCGCGGCCACGCGCATCGCTTCCTCGAACGGGAAGAGCATTTGACGGGGTGGGCCGTCGACCTCGCTGAGCGGCATTGACGACACAGTCTTGCCGCAGCACATCGGTGAGCGGACCTGAACGAAACGACCGCGCGATCATCCGGGCGGCTGGTGGAAGCGGGGCTTTTGTCCTCCTGTTCGGGAAGCGCCGCCTTGGTGCAAGCCTCCCGGATGCGTTTGGCGTCCAATGCGGGGTACAAATCCGATTTCGTCTTCATTGAGTTCGACGCGGCGCGATCCAGGCCGGCAGACGGCTCCGTGACCGAAATGGCCTGCCGGAAGTCAAGACCGGCGGCGAACGCGCACCAGCAGTTCGACGGCGGTGATCTCCGTGCCCTCGGGAGGTTCCGGCAGGTGCTGGATACCCATGTCGCCGACGAGGTCGATGAGCCGTCCTTCGCCCTCGACGAAGAAGTGATGGTGATCGCTGACGTTGGTGTCGAAATAGGCACGGCCGCTATCGACGGCGACTTCGCGCAGGAGCCCCGCCCGCGTCAATTTGTGCAGGGCGTTGTAGACTGTGGCAAGCGAGACATGGACATCTGCCGCTTCGGCTTCCAAGTGCAAATCCTCGGCCGAAAGGTGGCGATGGCCCTTGCCGAAGAGAAGGCAGCTCAACTGGACGCGCTGGCGCGTGGGGCGCAGGCCCGCCTTGCGCAGTTCCTCCGCCATCCGATCAGGGGTATCCGAAGCTCCAACCGCCGAAGTGCATTCCATCGAGACGCAGCACCTCAATTACAGCGTGTCGCGTGAAAAAGGATCCACGCGACACGCTGTAGGTTCTTGATTTGGCGCATGTCTTTTTCCCGAAACCGGTGTCCACTTTCGGGAGACATGCTTTAGCTGTGCTACTTTATGCGCAATGCTTCAGATAGGCCAGAGCCTTGGGTTGTTGGCTGCCCAGCAGCCAATCGAAACGGCAGGTTGATAGCGAAGAAAAAGGCGCATCCGGAGAAAAGAGCGCGACGTTGCGATGGTCAGGATCGACGGCGCACCCGCATGATCAATTCCACCGAGGTAATCTCCATGCCCTCGGGAGGCTTTGGCAAACGATCGACCGCAATGTCGGCGACCACGTCGATCAGCCGCCCTTCCCCTTCCACAAAGAAATGATGATGGTCGCTCAGATTGGTGTCGAAATAGGTGCGGCCGTTGTCGAGGACGACTTCGAGCACAAGGCCGGCTTCGGTAAATCGATGCAGCGCGTTGTAGACCGTCGCACGCGACACACGAAAGCCTGCCACCTCGGCTTCCGCATGCAGCTCCTCGACCGAGACGTGGCGGTTGCCCTTGGAATAAAGGACGCGACCCAGGTTGACACGCTGGCGCGTCGGCCGCAGTCCGGCATGGCGCAGTCGCTCCGATACCCAGTCGGCAGGCTTCAAGCTCTCGGCAGGCTCATGTCCCATTGCGATCGAACCTCGCGTCTTCGCCCTGCAATGTGCAGATTCGATAGACCAGAAGTATAGCTATCGCAAGACACGCAACAACTCTTCCCTCTGTCATGGCGCTCAGAGGTCGAGAAAGCCTCACGCCTTCCGGGCGAGGAAAGCTATATGGACGTGGCTGACCCTTGGCTCAAAACTCCATGTCGAGGTGATCGTCGTGGTCGTGATGACCGGGAAGCTCCGGCGGTGGCGGGCCGGGAAGCTCGGCCACCATCACTTCCGTGGTGATGAGAAGGCCAGCCACCGAAGCAGCACCCTCAAGCGCCAAGCGCACGGCTCTCGCGGGGTCGATGATGCCCATCGACAACAGATCACCGTATCGGCCCGATTGGGCATCGTAGCCGAAGGCACTGTCGGTGCTCTCGAGAATTCTCGCCACGACAGCGGAGCCGTCTTGCCCGGCATTCGTCGCAATCTGCCGCGCCGGCCAAGTGATCGCATCGCGGACGATCGCGATCCCGGCGTTTTGATCGGCATTGTCGGTCTCGAGATTGCCGATCGCACGGCTTGCCCGCAGCAACGCAACCCCGCCACCCGGCAGCACGCCTTCCTCCAGCGCGGAACGCGTGGCATGTACGGCGTTTCGGATGCGATCCCGCTTCTCCCTGACCTCGATTTCGGTGGCGCCGCCGACCCTTATCACGGCGATGCCGCCGGTCAGCCTGGCCAGCCGCTCCTGCAGCTTCTCGCGGTCATAGTCGGAAGGGTTCTCCTCGAGCTGGGCCCTGAGTTGAACGATGCGGGCATCGACGTCCCCCCTGCCGGCGGCGTCTCCCGCAATGGTCGTATTCTGCTTGTCTACCGTCACCTTTTTGGCGCGGCCCAGAAAGTCGAGCTGCAGTTCTTCGAGCTTCAAGCCGAGTTCGTCCGACAGAACCGTTCCGCCCGTCAGCAGCGCGATGTCCTGCAGAATGGACCTGCGCAGGTCTCCGTAGGCAGGACCTTTCACCGCTGCAACTTTGAGACTGCCGCGTAGCTTGTTGACGATCAGAGCCGCCGAGACCTCGCCTTCGAAGTCGTCAGCGATGATGAGGAGCGGCTTCCCCGTCTGGACTACCTTCTCCAGGAGCGGGAGCAATTCATTTGTATTGGAGAGCTTCTTCTCGCTGAGCAGGACGAGGGCATCCTCCATTTCCACAGCCATCTTCTTTCGGTTGGTGACGAAATGAGGAGAGATGTAGCTGCGGTCGAACTGAATCCCGGCTACGAATTCGAGTTCGGTCCGCAAGGTCGTTCCTTCCTCGACCAGGACGACGCCGCTGTTGCCGACCTTGCCCATGGCGTCGGCGATGATACGCCCCACTTCGATGTCGCCGTTTGCGGCTATGGTGCCGATATGGGCGATGTCGGCGTTCGAAACCACGCTTCTGGCGTTCTTCCCGAGCTCCGCGACAACCGTTTTGACCGCGCGATCGATGCCGCGCTTCATGTCCATGGGATTCATGCCTGCTGCAACGGCCCTGATGCCGTTCCTCAGGATTGCGCGCGCAAGGACGACGGCGGTCGTAGTGCCGTCGCCGGCCAGATAGGAGGCTCTGATGGCGCTCTCCCGCACCATCCGGACACCCATATTCTCGAACTTGTCGCCGAGTTCGATCTCCCTGGCCACCGACACCCCGTCCTTGGTGATCCTGGCCCCGAAGGATCTGTCGATGGCGACATTCCGGCCCCGCGGCCCCAGCGTGACGCTCACGGCTCCGGCAAGGGTGTCGATGCCACGGAACATCCCCTCGCGAGCCTCGGACGAGAATTTGATCTGCTTGGCTGTCACGAAACTGCTCCCTTTTGAAGGCGGCCCTTGGACAGAACCGTCAGAGGGTCATGCTGCTGCGCGAGCGATATTGTTTCGCCTGAGCCGGTCCCACATGTCGACGATCGCTTCGGCGAGCCAGACGGTTCGGGGAAACCGGCCGACGATCCGCTTCAGGTTCGGCGAGAACCCGATAGCGTCGCTCGAACTGCGGTCGCGCTATCGCTTCGGAAAAGAAGTTTTCGTAGTTCCGATGATGCTGCCGCATATTGCCGCCCGGCTGATCTGCACGGGATCGGTCCGCCGAACCTTCCGCGGGATGGACCGAATCGCGAAGCCCGTAAGGTCCTCCTCCCATGGCCGTCTCTCCTCCCGAAACGTGCCTATCGAGCCCTTGCCGATCTTCCTCGAACACAAGATCGTGTTTTTTAGTTGATTCTAGACTAATTCTAAATATTATCTGTGGCAACGCCCGAAATGACAACGGGAGGAGCGCTGCGATGAGAGCCGCAATTCTCATGGCAGGAGCGCTTGCGTTCGGCGGGGCGGCAATGGTTGACTTGCCCGCGCAAGCCTACGAAATCGGGCCTGTCGAAGGCGGCGGAACGATCGAGGGCACCGTCGTCTATCGCGGCAACGTGCCGACGCAAACGATCATACCCACCAAGGACGTGGAGGTTTGCGGAGAACCGCGCGAGGAACCGCTGATCCGCGTGGGCGAAGGCCAGGCCGTCGAAAGTGCCGTGGTCTATCTGGCCGAAGTCGCCAAGGGCAAGGACTGGCCCGAGTCCGGCAAGAAGCCCGAGCTCGACAATATCAAATGCCGATTCGAACCCCAGGTCCAGGTGATCGCACCCGGAGGCATCGACATCGTCAACAGCGATCCCGTGCTCCACAACACCCACGGCTACTACGGCAAGCGCACTGCGTTCAATCTTGCCTTGCCGAACAAGGGGCAGCGCATTCCGACCGACCTGCCTCGTGTCGGCACGGTCCGCGTCGATTGCGACGCGCATGGCTGGATGGAGGGCTGGATCTACGTGGTGGACAATCCCTACTACGCGGTGACCGGCGCGGACGGCAAGTTCAGCATCACCGACGTGCCGCCGGGCGACTATAAGCTTGTCGCGGTCCAGCCCTTCACCGGGCCGGTCGAGACGCAGGTTACCGTCGCCGGCGGCCAGCCCACGACCTTGGAGGTCGAACTGAAGAAGCAATAAGACTGCCATAAAATGACGCGGCCGAGGGGCTGCGTCCGCCTCGTCTCGGATCGGTGGCTCTTTTGACCGGTCCAATGGGCCAGGAGGAAACCCAATGTCCGACGAGCTTGACCGCCTGCGTCGAGAGATGCACGCAGTGCTGCAGCCGCCCGGAGTGCGCCCGGACGACTCGCTTCAGATCACCAGGCGCACTTTCATCCACAAGTCGCTCCTGTTCGGCGCCGCCACCGTCGGCCAGACGTTCGCATGGTGGCCGTTGCTGAATACGATCGACGTCGCCAACGCCGCCGAGGCGCCGTTCAAATTCGCCTGGATTTCGGACACGCATCTCTATCCGAGATCGCTCAACACGCGCTTCGTCGACAAAACGCTGCGGGCCGCGCAGGAAGTCCAGGCGATGGACCCGCCCGCGGAGTTCCTGATCTTCGGCGGCGACCTCGCCCAGCTCGGCAAGATCGAAGAACTGGAGCTCGGCGTCGAACTGCTGAAGGACGTCACCATTCCGAAACACTACATCCCCGGCGAGCACGACTGGTACCTCGACATGGGGAAGAAGTGGATGGAACTTTTCGGGGAGAGCAACTGGACCTTCGACCTGAAGGGCGTGCGCTTCATCGGTCTCGACACGGTGAGCCGGGGCCCGGACTACTGGACGGCGAAGAACATGACGCCGGAGGAGCGCATGGGCCATATGGCGACGCTCGACGGCACGGTCGCCGGGCCGTGGGCGGGTGTCGGCCGCGACCAGCTCGACTGGATGGAGAAGACGCTGGCCGACTGGGGCAAGGACCAGCCCGTCATCATCTTCAGCCACAATCCGCTCTACGAATACTATCCGCCGTGGAACTTCTGGGTGCGCGACTGGCGCGAGGTGCACGATGTCCTGAGGCCTTACACCAAGGTCACCAATATCCACGGCCATGTGCATCAGGTGCTTTACAACGAGATCGGCACCATGCGCTCCATCGGCATGCTGGCGACCTCGTGGCCGTGGCCCTATGCCCCGGAAGGTGTGCCCAAGCTGACCAAGCCGATGATACGCGCCGACCCCGGCGATCACTTCGATGGGGTGGGGTGGGAAACCGTGAACGTGACCGCCGACGACAACGTGGACGTCGAGTACATCATGTGGGGCCGCAAGGAGGTCTTCATCCAGTCGCCGGAGGACTACTCCAAGAGCATTTCCGAGGTGATACGCCCGCGCATCGCCGACAACATGTATCCGTTCGCGAATCCATAGGAGGAATGGCCATGTGGACCAATTCAGCATTCCTCTGCCTGCGGCACTGCGCCCTTGCGGGCGCATGCGCGACCGCACTGATGGTGCCGGCCAGCGCAAACAAGGATCCGGTTACACCAAAGCAATTGAAGGCATACCAGGAAGCCTTCATGGCGGAAGTCAGGAAGGGGGATCTCCTCTTCCATGGTGATGCGGCGACCGCCGAGCAGCTCGGTGTCAAGTTGTCGACCACCGGGTGGGCCTGCGCCATGTGCCATCCAATGGCCGCCGATACCCACCCGCATGCGTTCCCGAAGTTCCAGGTGTCGATGGCCAAGTTCGCAACGCTGCGCGACATGATCAACTGGTGCATCGAGAAGCCCAATCAGGGCGAAAAGATCGATCCGGAATCGGAGGCGATGAAGGCCCTGGAGGCTTACATCTACTGGTCGAACAGCGGCTCGGTGCTGGTGCCCGGCAAGTACTAGGCTTTGGCGCGGGCGAGGCTCGGCCTCGCCCGCGTGACTTCGCGCCCGGTATCGTCCCCTGCCGGGAAGGGGAACAATGCGCGGCGAGACGACCGTGGCATAGGGACAGGTGCCGTGTCGGAGACAGGAACAGTCTTGCGGGGCAGGTTCGAAGGCGTCGACCTTGATGAATTGGTCGACTGGCCGGCGGTTCGAACGTGGCTTTACTGGGGCATGTTCTGGCTCCTCGTCGCGCCGTCGGTGGGCGTGCTGCTGTCGGGCCTCTTCAATTTCCCCGACTATCTCGGCACCCAGCTGGAGACGACGTTCGGCAGACTGCGCCCGGTCCATGTCAATGGCGTTATCTTCGGCGCCTTTTCCTCGCTCTTCATCGGCGAATGCTACTATCTGGTGCCCCGGCTTTGCGGCGTGCGGGTGCCATGGTCGCGGTGGAACGTTCCGCTCGCCTGGGTCTGGAACGTCACGACCGCGGCAGCACTGATCGCGCTGCCGCTGGGCGAGAACCATGGCCTCGAGGCGGGCGAGTTTCCGCTGTTCGCAAAGATTCCGACCTTTCTCGTCGTCGCCGTCGCGACCGCGCAGTTCCTGCTGACCATCGCCAGGCGCCTCGAGCCGCCGCTCTACGTTGCGCTCTGGTATCTCATTGGCGCCTTCGTCTGGACGACGATGAACCTCGTGCTGGGCATTCTCCTGCCTTACATGATCACCGGCATCAACAGCGCCGCCTTCCATGGCCTCTACATTCACTACATCGTCGGGCTGTGGCTGACGCCGGCCGGCTATGTGCTGATCTACTATTTCCTGCCGATCAGCGTGCGCAATCCAATCTACGCCCACAAGCTCTCGCTCGTCGGCTTCTGGTCGCTCGCGCTGTTCTATCCTTTCGTCGGCATACACCACTATCTGTACAGCCCTATCGCCGACTGGGCCGAGACGATCGCGATCGTGACCTCGATGCTGCTGATCATCCCGGTATGGACGGTGCTCGTGAACTTCTTCGGCACGGTGATGGGCCGCTGGGACGGCTTTGGACGGAACCTGCCCGCGAAGTTCCTGATCATGGGTGCGATCATGTATCTTTTCGGGTGCTTCCAGGGGTCGACGGAGGCGCTGCGCCAGATTCAGCAGCCGACCCATTTCACCGACTTCGTCATTTCGCATTCGCACCTCACCGTATTCGGCACCTTCGTGGTGTGGGCGATGGGTGGACTGCTCTACGTCTGGCCGCGCGCATGCGGACGCGAGCTCTGGTCCTTCAAAATGGGCAACTGGGCCTTCTGGCTGATCACGGCCGGCATTTCCACCATGGGCCTCGGTCTGACCGCCGGCGGCCTGCAACAGGGCTTCCAGTGGATGGCCGGCACGGAATGGCTCGACACGGTGCTTGCGATGCGGCCCTACTGGTTCGTCCGCACCATGGCCGGCATCAGCATGGACATCGGCATGACGCTGCTCGTCATCAATCTGATGCTGACGGCGCTCGCGCGACCGGCCCCGGCGGACGAACGCGCCGGCTTCGGCGTCGCTCCGGTCCCGGCTGGCGGAGCCGCCGAATGAGCGGGCGCTTCGTCACTCTGGTCGCCGGCATCTTCTGTTTCTTCGCGGCCGTGATCATCCAGGGCTTCCTGCCTTTCTTCGAGCCCTCGGCGCGGACCACCCGCGTCAGCTCGGTGGTTCGCACGGATCTCGGCCAGTTGAAATGGATGATCACCGACGCGACCGACTACACGCCCCAGCAGCAGCGTGGTCGCGCCGTCTATCTGCGCGAGGGCTGCTGGTACTGTCATTCGCAATATGTACGTCCGGTAACCGGTGAGACGCGCCGCTGGGGGCCGGTGACCGAATCCGGTGAATATGCCTTCGACGTGCCGCATCTGTTCGGCACCCGCCGCATCGGCCCCGACCTGATGCGCGTCGGCCTGAAATTCAGCGACGAATGGCACTATGCCCATTTCTGGGATCCGCGAATGCTGTCGCCGGACTCGGTGATGGCGCCCTATCGCGGCCTGTTCGACAGCCAGGATGAGCGGGTGGGGATCGTAGACGACGGAACCGGCGGCCGCACCTTGCAGAAGACCCCCAGGACCGAGGCACTCTTCGATTTCGCCAGCAAGCAGCAGATCAGGCTGACGCCGAATTCCGACGGGCTGCTGTTCGTGCCGAGAAGAGCCCGCGACAAGGCGCCGGTCATCCAACTGCCCAACGAGGAGTTCGACCTCGACACGGTGCAGATCGCCGCCGAGACGGAAGATCTGGAGGCGCTCGTGGCCTATGTCCAGAAGCTCGGCATGAACCGCGGCAAGTGGCGCGACCTGTTCGAGCCGCAGCAGCTCGAGGTCATGGACGCGACGATCCCGCGTTCGGAAGAATGGATCCGTCACGGCAAGCAGGTCTACGAGCGGCGCTGCCTTGGCTGCCACGGCGAAAACGGTGACGGCAACGGGCCCGCGGCGACCTTCATGTTCAACCAGCGCCCGCGCAACTTCAATGTCGCCGTGTTCAAGTTCAGGCTGACGAAGGAGCCTCTGCCGACCGACGGCGACCTGCTGCGCACGATAACCCGGGGCGTGCGTGGAACGGCGATGCCAGCCTGGTACGAACTGCCTCTCAACGATCGTCTCTCCGTGATCCAGTACATCAAATACGAGCTTGCGGTAGACCGGTCCGATCCGGCCAATCCTTATGCATATTTCGTTGAGGAGCCGCCCGGCCCTCCTCTCTACATCGGCAAGCCGCCGGCTCCGTCCCAGCAGATGCTCGATCGGGGCAAGCAGACCTGGCAGGTTGCGAAATGTTGGGAATGCCATGGCCAGGGCGGGAAAGGTGACGGCGAAAAAGCTGCCGGGCTGAAGGACGACCTGGGCTTTGCGATCGTGCCTGCCGACCTCACCAGCGGGCAGTTCAAGTCGGGGCCGGCGGTCGAAGACATCTTCCGCACCATGACGACCGGGCTGAGCGGTACGCCCATGCCTTCCTATCGGGATGCCTTGCCCGAGGAAGACCGGTGGGCGCTCTCCTACTACGTTCTTTCGCTCTCAGCCTACAAGGATCCGCTGACGCTTGAACCCCTGGCGATCGTCGAGGCGCAGCGTGCCGCGCTCAATGACCTCGAGCTGAATGCGGCCACTCCGGCGACCGCTTACGATCCCGGCAGCGCCGGCGCTGCCGGGGAGGGCGGCGGAGGATGATCGGTACGAAAAGGGCTTCGCCAGAAGGAAGATCGAACCATGGAAGGCTTTGAGATCACGGGACCCTATGCGAGCGCGATGCTGATGAGCCTCGGCGCGCTTTGCGTCTTTGTCTGGGCCGTTCTCGCGGGGGCATTCCACGGCGCCGACGAGGAAGCCAAGAGGTTCTGTGAAAGGGAGATCGAAAGTGACGAAAACAGATCCCGCGCCGAACAATCCCGATGAACATTCGCCCGACGACGACCTGGAAGACTATGGCGGCGGCCAGGTGCAGGCGCGACATGGCCGCCTGCCCATCTGGCTGCTCGTGGTCTATGGGGTCATGTTCCTTTGGGGGCTCTACTACGCCTACCAATATTGGGGCGGGATCGGACCGGGGAGGATCGGCTAGTGCAAGGTCAAAAGGAGCGTAAGATGTGGGCAGCCAGACTCGTGTTGGTGGCCGCAGTCCTGAATTTCGTCATTCTGGTCTCCGCCCTTGCCTCGAACGTCCTGCTCGTCGCTTTCTGATCGGGAGGAGCAGCATGCTTGCAGAAACCGCCTTCTCCTTAGCTGATGCGAGCGTCTTCCAGGTGATCGCGTTTTTCGGCGGCGCGGTCCTCCACATCGCCTTTTTCGCGTGGGTGGTGTGGCTCATCCGCCGGTAGCGGGACGGGTCCACGGTCGATCGCTCCCGTCCGCGACAGGACAGTTTGCAGATGACGGCCTACTACCTGGTGATCTTCGGCGCCGGATTCCTGGGCAGCTTTCATTGCATCGGCATGTGCGGCGGCTTCGCCTGCGCCCTCGGCCGCGATCCGCGCGGCGGCGCCGCCACTGTCGCGCGCCACCTTCTCTACAATCTCGGTCGCCTGACGACCTACTGCTTTCTGGGCGCGTTGGCAGGGGCGCTGGGTCAAGCCGTGTGCATGACGTCAGGCGCGCCCGCGTCCTTGCCCTCCGGTCAGTTCGACACCGCGCAGCGGGTTCTTGCCGTCGTCGCCGGGCTTCTCATGATCGCCATGGCGTTGCAGTTCTTCGGCTTGCTCCACGGCTTCCGCCGCGTCGCGATGGGTTTTGGCGGGAGTACGCTTGCCATGTCCTTGCGCAGCCTGATTGCGGCCCGGAGCCAGGCGGCCCCGATCGCGCTCGGTGTGTTCAACGGCTTCCTGCCGTGTCCTCTCGTCTATGCCTTCGCAGCCCAGGCGGGCAGCACGGCCGCTCCGCTTTCCGGCTTCCTGGTCATGCTGGCTTTCGGCCTCGGGACGTTTCCGGCGATGCTGACGATGGGCGGTCTGGCGCGCGTCCTGGCGCCGGCGTGGCGGCAGCGTGGAGTCTGGCTAGCCGGCAGCTTCATTCTTGCGCTCGGCGTGATCACGATCTGGCGCGGCGTCGTCTCGTTCGAGGCGCATCCGGATCATCAGGCGCACATCGAAAACGTCGGCCACGCGGAGCCGGATGCCGGATGATGACGTCTGCCGGCGATTTCTGTACCCACTGTCGCCTGCCGCTCGGGCTACGCCCGATGCAGCGAACGCTCGACGGCGAGGCGTGCTCTTTCTGCTGCTACGGCTGCTGCATCGCCTATCAGGTGAAGACCGGAAGGAACGAGGAATTCGAGGCGACGTGGCTCCTGATCCGCCTCGGCGTCGGCGGCTTTCTCTCGATGAACGTCATGCTTGTCAGCCTGGTGATCTATGCGGGCGCCTTCGATGCCGATGCCTGGCTGATCCCGTGGATCCACCTGCTGCTGTGGATCTTCGCGACGCCTGCCCTGGTCATTCTGGGGGAACCGTATCTGCGGGAGACCATCATCAATGCGCGACAGGGACGCCTCACCTCCGCCGCTCTCGTCGTGCTCGGCGTGACCGCTGCCTACGCCTACTCGGTGTTCGCCATGTTCGAGCGGAGCCAGCATGTCTATTTCGATACCGCCACGATGGTGCTGATGCTGTTCACCCTCGGCAGCTACATCGAGGCAGCCGGGCGCGCCAAGGCCGCGCGTGACCTGGAGCCGCTGCTCGCCGCCGAGAGCGAAAGCGCCACGGTCGTCGAAAACGGTATCGAGACGCGCCGCCCCGTGCGCGACATCGGCCCCGGCATGCTGGTTCGGACCATGCCCGGCGAGCGTGTGTCCGTCGACGGCGTCGTTGTCGAGGGTGAGTCTCACACCGATGAGGCGGCCATCACCGGCGAGAGCCGCCGCATCGTCAAGGGCGTCGGCTCGACGGTGATCGCCGGAAGTGTCAACCTCGACGGGCCGCTCCTGATCGAGAGCGCCGCCGCGGGGACCTCGACCCGCTGGGCGGGGATCTGCCATTCGGTCCGCGAGGCGCTGTCCCGTCCCAGCCCGCTGCAGCGGGTCGCCGATCGCGTCGTCGGCATGTCCGTGCCGTTTGTCGTCGTTCTCGGCGGGCTGACGACCGTTTTGTGGGCCCGCTCGCTTCCCTTCGACCAGGCCCTTCTGGCCGGGCTCGCGGTGCTCGTCGTCGCCTGTCCCTGTGCGGTGGGTCTCGCCGCTCCGCTTGCGACCTCGCTCGGCATCGGGCGGCTCGCGCGTAGCGGCTGTCTCGTTCGCGACCCCGCCGCATTGGAGGCGCTGGGCCGTTGTCGGCTGCTTGCATTCGACAAGACGGGGACGCTCACGTCCGGGACCCCTCGCATCGTCGGCGTCGATGCCGACGGGGTGGAGCGCGACGAGGTGCTTGCCCGCGCCGCCGGACTGGAGCGGCATTCCGAACACGGGTTTGCGCGAGCGGTCATGGCCGCGGCCAACCAGAGGGGTCTGGAGCCGGCCAAGGTTCACGACGTCCGCGTGGTGCCCGGTCGGGGCGTCCTCGGCAGCATCGGCGGCCAAACCGTGGCGGCCGGCAACGGTGCCCTGATGAAGGACATGGGCTGGCAGGCTGGACCCGCCTTGGGCGCGCGGGCACAGACGCTCGAGGCCAGCGGCCATTCGTTGATCCAGGTCGGTTGGACTGGGCGCGTTCGTGCCGTGCTGGCGCTCGACGACACCCCCCTTCCCGAAGCGCGTTCGACGATCGGGCAACTGCAAGGCCTCGGGCTGCATGTGGCGATCCTGACCGGCGATCTCGAACAGGCCGGGCGCCGGATCGGCGCCGCGGTCGGCATCGAGGACACTGCGGCCGGGCTGTCGCCCGAGGAAAAGAGCGCCGCGCTCGATCGTCTCCGTCAGACCTACCCGGTCGTGGCGATGGTCGGCGACGGCCTGAATGACGGGCTTGCCCTGGCGGAAGCCGACATCGGCATTGCCGTCGGCAGCGCCACCGACCTGGCACGCGAGACGGCTACCGTCCTGTTGCCTTCGGGCGGCCTGTGGATGCTGCCGTGGGTCGTCTCGGTCGCCCGAATGGTCAGGCGGACGGTCATCACCAACCTCGTCTGGGCGTTCGGGTACAATCTGGTCGCCCTGACGCTTGCAGCGCTCGGCTTGCTGCAACCGGTCCTGGCCGCCGCCGTGATGGCAAGTTCCAGCCTTCTCCTGGTCGTCAACTCGCTGAGGCTTTGCCGGCTTCCCGAACCGGTTTCGACCCGGACACGGCAGGCGGACACGGAGCTGGACGGCGTCGGCGCGCTTGTTCCGGCGCTGACCCGTTCTGCGGTGCAAGGCGGATGAGGACGTAATCAGCCGAAGGTGTCGCGGGTGAACGCAGCGTACCAGCCGATTGCGTGCCGCGCCGTTTTCCGGCGAAGTTCGGCGCTTTCGCCAACCTTGCTGACGAAGCTGTCGACGACCTTGATCTTGCCGGTGACCGGATCGGGCCGGAAGTTCAGGGCGTTGGTGAACGCGTCGTCGCGGGCGAGAAACGTGTAGCAGGAGTTGAAGAGGTGGGGAGCAAACTGCCGTGATCCTGCAAGTTCCGCGGCTATCGCGAAGGCGCATGCCTTGGCCTGGCTATTTGCGGAGAAGGCGGATTTCGGCATGTCGCCTCCAATGATGGCGTCGCCGACGAGGTGGATATTTCGCTGCAATGTCGACTCGAACGTCATCGGATCGACCGGGCACCAGCCGGACTTGTCGGCCAAACCCGTCTCGATCGCCAGAGCCCCCGCACGTTGCGGCGGAATGACATTTGCCACCGCAGCCTTGAACGTCTCCCCTTCTGTGATCACGGATCGGGTACCGACGTCGACTGCTTTTGTCGCGCCGGTGAACTGTGCGGGCAGCCACTCGATCATGCCCGGATAGTGGCGGGACCAGGCTTCCTGAAAGACGTCCTGGGGCTTGAAGGCATCCTTCGCATCGAGAATCAGTATCTTGGACCTCGGCTTGTGCCGCTTGAAATAGTCGGCGACGAGCGATGCCCGTTCGTAGGGACCCGGCGGGCATCGGAAAGGGTCCGGCGGAACCACGATCAGGAAGACCCCGCCGTCCTCCATGCTTTCCAGCTGCCGGCGCAGCAGCACGCTCTGCGGGCCGGCATTCCAGGCGTGCGGCATGACCTCGGTGGCCGCCTCGTCATAACCCTCGATGGCGTCGAGCCTGAAGGAGACGCCAGGGGCGAGGACGAGGCGGTCGTAGGGGAGGCGGCTCCCGCTCTTCAGTTCAACCGTCCTTGCGACGGGATCGATGCCGGTCGCCGCCTCGTGGACGATCATCACACCGGATTTCTCGGCAAGCGACCGATAGCCGTGGGAGAGCGAATCGAGCGTGCGCAAGCCGGCCAGGAAGAGATTGCTGAAGAAGCAGGTGACATAGCGCTCCTTCGGCTCGACCAGGGTGACGTGGATCGGCGGCGCGAGGGCGGCAAGGTATCTGGCGACCGTCGCTCCGCCGATGCCGCCCCCGACCACCACGACGCGAGGCAGAGCCTGGGCCAGGGCCGCTTTCGGATCCGCCGCCGCCAGCAGCGTCGCTCCCGTCAGGCCAACAAACTTGCGTCGCGTCCATCGCGTCATGGCGAACCGGTCCGACCGCTGCTCGTGGCAATGTAGTGTGCGACGCTGGCGAACTCCTCGTCGGTCAGCGACAGCGCGACCGCGTGCATGACATGGCTCGGCGCTTCGCTCGTTCGATAGGCCTTCAGCGCGCGAACGATCGCCTGCTCGTCCAGGCCGACAAGTGTCGGAATTCCCTGCTCGCCTCCGGCCGGGTCATGACACGACGCGCAGGTGGCGGCGATCTGACGCCCTTGTTCGTTCCCGGCTGCGACGTGCGGCGCACCGAGCAGAACGAGGCTCGCCCCAACAAGCGCGCCGACGCGGCTCGCCCGCGCGCTCTGATGATGGAGCCGCAAGTCCTTCGGTCCGGTTCGCACCCTCAACGGACCACCAGATCGTGAGACAATGAAAACACCCTGCCGCCATCTTCTTCCCAGACGAATTCCAAGGGGCCGCTCTCCGTCGCGGTCAGGAAGTACTCGAAGAAGGGATTGGCCGAAACGGCCTCATGAAGATGGACGCTGAACACTTCAGTTTCGAGATAGGTGCAGGCAAATCTGTTGATGATCCTGCGCGGTATGACCGCGCCGTTCTCGTCGAGGCGCAGCCCGGTTTCCATGTCGTGGCTGATGATGGCCCTGACGGAGAAGATTTCCCCCTTCACGGCTGTATCCGGTACGATGACGCGCGGTTTGGGGGCCGTCACGGATCCGTCTCCCTCAGGGCTCAGGCGCAGCCATTGCTGGCGACGTCGACCCATGTCCTGGCCGCCAGCAATCTGCCGTCATTCATCTCGGCCACCGCGACGACGTTTTGAGGCTTGGCCAATCGGATGCGCGTCGACACCCGCGCGACGCTGCGCCCCGGCACAAAGTTGAAACCAGCGACTTCGACAATGGGGTTTTCGGGCGCGAAGACGCGTATGCGCCGCACATGATCGTCCCTTGTCATGGGACTGTCCACCCGAAGTTCCATCGGGACCGTATAGCCGGTAGGGAACGTCGCCGGCATGACGAGGTGAACGCTGTCCGACGCGGTGACCACTCCCCCGATTTGCTGCCCGACGAATTCCATCACCTGGTCGGCGTCGGATGCCTCCGCCGGCGCCAGGAACGCGCATGCTAGCACTGCACCGCCCGAGCAGCCGCCTTTCAACACGTCGCGCCTGGTCAGGTCCATTGCTTTTCAGCCTCCAACCCTGACAGACGGCGTTGGGCGTAGCGCCCACTCTCCTGTCAGGCCCGAAGTCTCTAACGCAAATCCATTCTAGACAGGGTCCAGACTACAGACATGCCATTGCGTAGTAAAGGAGAACGGCAATTCTCGGACGCTGGGGCAAGTCCATGTGGCGGACATGATGTGCGGAACCACAGGGCCGAGAATGTCGAAGTGGTCGGCCAGGTCGAGACGCTGACGAGCATTCCGGGCCACCCCAATGGCACCTGGCACGATCGAGACGGCGCGGGACGGCAAGACGCTTGGTCAGATCTGCGATCGGCTCAAGGATCCGGCGCGCGGCAAGAACATCGGCGAGATCGTCGAGCGCATGGCGCATGACGGCCTCGCGGGCCGGCGCTGGAACCCGGGAAGGGCAGGGGTGCCCGGCACGCGGGACGTCTTCGGCGAACTCATCCGCCGACGGGCGGCCTTTCCGACGTCTTGACCTGAAAAGGCTGCTTTCAATCAGGGTCACGGAAAGCGTCCTGGCCTTGCCGCCGACACGTTGGTGAAGCAGCCCGGCGCCGCGCGCGCTTGCGATGCCGCCGCTGCTCGGCTACCCCTTCGGCCATGACGACACATCATTTCCGCCCATCCGCCTGGCACAATGTCCTGGGCACCCTGCCTCCGGCCCTTGCGGTCGCGTCCGGCGACACCGTGATCACCGAAACCGTCGATGCCCATGGGATCGACAAGGACGGTGTGCAGCGCGCTACCGAGCCGAACCCGATGAACGGCCCGATCTTCGTGACCGGCGCCGAGCCGGGCGATGCACTGAAGGTCGAGATTCTTCGCATGACGCCGATCCGCGACCATGGCTGGACCCGCGGCTCGCTCGCCGGCAATGTCGTCGACCCGGAATTCGTCCGGCGCCTGCCGCCGCGCGCCAAGGTGAACTGGCGGATCGACCGGCAGGCGCTGACGGCCTCCCTGGAGCCGACCGTGCCCGGCCTTGAGGACTTCGTGCTGCCGCTCGAGCCGATGATCGGCTGCTTCGGCGTGGCGCCTTCCCTGGGGCAGGCCTTCTCGACCGCCACCAGCGCCGAGAATGGCGGCAATATGGACTATCGGGGTTTTTGTCCCGGCGCGACGGTGTGGTTTCCGGTCGCCGTGCCGGGAGCGCTGTTCTTCCTCGGCGATTGTCACGCCACGCAGGGCGACGGCGAGATCGTCGGCACCGGCATCGAGACCTGTTTCGAGGTGGAAGTGCGGCTGACGGTGGAAAAGGGCCGCACGCTCGTCTGGCCGCGTGGCGAGAGCGCCACCGACATCTTCTCCGTCGGCAATGCGCGGCCGCTCGAGCAGGCCCTGCAGCACGCCACCACCGATATGTTCGAGTGGCTGACCAGCGACTATGGGCTCTCCCCGGCAGCGACCAGCCACCTCATGGGGCAAGTCGTCCGTTACGACGTCGGCAACGTGTTCGATCCGGCCTATACGATGGTCTGTCGCATCGCGAAGAAATGGCTGCGGGCTCGGGGCAGCAGTCGATGAGCGTTGCCTGCGCGCGCACATCGCAGGAGAACCCCTCATCCGACCTCGCTTCGCGAGGCCACCTTCTCCCACAAGGGGAGAAGGGAACGCTGCGGCAACGGTTCCGCCAGTCGCCGACGTTGGTGAGTTGCAGAGCCGGCAAAGCCAGGCTCCAGCCTTCTCCCCTTGTGGGAGAAGGTGGCCGCGCCCACGGGCCTTGCCTCCGGCAAGCCCGAGGACAGGCTCCGCGCGGTCGGATGAGGGGTATCAGGCGCGCAGAGTGGCCGGAGTGCGCGCTCGCCGTCACCTTGCGGGCGTCTTCTAGTTGACCAGGACATCCTCCAGCCGGATCGGGAATCGCCTGACGCGCACGCCGGTCGCGTGCCAGACGGCATTGGCGATGGCGCCCACCGTGCCGGTGATGCCGATCTCGCCGACACCCTTCACGCCGAGCGGGTTGACGTGGGCATCGTGCTCCGGGATCAGGATGGCATCGAGCGACGGTACGTCGGCATTGACCGGCACGTGATATTCGGCGAGGTCGGCATTCATGATCCGGCCCGTCCTGGGGTCCGTGACCGCCTCCTCCTGGAGCGCGAAGGAGACGCCCCAGATCATGCCGCCGAAATACTGGCTGCGGACGAGGCGCGGGTTGATGATGCGGCCCGCGGCGAAGGCCCCGACCAGGCGCGTCGCCCTGATCTGGCCGAGGTCGGGATCGACCTTGACCTCGGCGAAGACCGCGCCGTGCGAATACATCGCGTGGGCGGCGGCCACGTCCGGGTCGCGGGCCGCCTTGGCCATGCCGACGACCTCGGGCCGACCCGCGCGCAGCAGGATTTCCGCATAGGTTTCACTGCGCCCTTCATCGTCGCTGCGATGAAGCCGTCCGGAGCGCGCCACGACGCCGACATTGCCGGCGCCGAAGAGCGGCGACCGGGGATCGGCCGTCGCGAGCTCGGCAAGCCTGGCGATCACATCCTCGCCGGCATTGTGGATGGCCAGGCCCGCGCTGGCGGTGTGCCCGGAGCCGCCGGCAATGCCGCCGTCGGGCAGGCTCGACAGGCCTGAATGCAGTTCGACCTGATCAACGTCGAGCCCGAGCGTCTCCGCCGCGATCTGGGCGAGCGCCGTCCAGGCGCCCTGGCCCATATCCGCGCCGCCTGTTTCCACGAGCGCCGTGCCGTCGGTGCGCAGGGTGGCGCGCGCCTCGGCCGGGAAATGCGGGCAAGGGAACACGGCCGTGCCCATGCCCCAACCGACGAGGAGCCCGTTGTCGTCGCGCATGCTGCGCGGCTGGAGCGGGCGATCGGACCAGCCGAAGCGTTTCGAGCCCTCGGCATAGCATTCGCGCAGGGTCTTGGACGAAAACGGCCTGCCGGTGCCCGGCTCGGTCTCGGCGTAGTTGACGAGCCTGAATTCGAGCGGGTCCATGCCGCAGGCTTCGGCCGCCTCGTCCATGGCGACTTCGAGCGCGGCCGACCCGGACGCCTCGCCTGGCGCGCGCATCGGGCCCGGCGTGCCGGCATCGAGCCGCAGGGCCTCGTGCTCGGCAAGGATGGCGGGGCTCGCATAAAGAGGCAGCGACGCATTCGCGGCCGGCTCGATGAACTCGTCGAAGCTGGAGGTGGAGCCGATCGCGTGATGGTGTAGCGCGGTCAGGCGCCCCTCCTTGTCCGTGCCGATGCGCAGCTTCTGCCAGGTGCGTGCGCGATGCCCGACGGGGCCGTACATCTGTGCCCGCGTGAGGGCCAGCTTGACCGGCCGGCCGAGCATGCGCGCGGCGAGGATGGCGAGGATCTGCGGTCCGTTGAGGATCGCCTTCGAGCCGAAGCCGCCTCCGAGGAAGGGCGAACGGATGAGCACGTTCTCGGCCGGGATGCCGAAATAGGCCCCATAGGCAGCGCAACTCAGCGCCAGCGCCTGGTTGGGCATATCGAGGGTGACATGGTCGCCGTCCCATTGGGCGACCACGGCATGGGGCTCCATCGCGTTGTGATATTGCGCAGGCGTGACATAGTCGGCCTCCGTAACCCTGGCGGCGACCGCGAGGCCCGCCTCGACGTCGCCATGGCCCGTGCGCGCCGGCGCGCCGATGCCGACCGCAGGCGGCGCATAGCGATCGCCATTGTCGAGCCCTGTCCGGGCACTTTCGACCTCATATTGTGGACTGAGCAGCGCGGCCCCTTCGGTCGCCGCCTCCAGTGTCTCGGCGATCACCATGGCGATCGGCTGGTTCACATAGCGCACCTTATCGTCCTGGAGCACCTCTACGCGGAAGCCGAAGGGCGGCATCTTTTCGTCCGGATCGTGCGCCAAAGGCGGCCGGTTGGCCGGCGTCAGGACCTCGACGACGTCGGGATGAGCCCTGGCGGCATGGACATCAAGCGCCGTGACCCGGCCGCGCGCGATGCTGCTGACGGCCGTCACGGCGTAAAGCATGCCTTCGGGATGGTTGTCGGCGGCGTAGGTCGCGCGGCCAGTGACTTTGAGCACGCCGTCGCGGCGCGTGATCGGCTGGCCGGCATTGGACCCGTGGCGACGGTATTGGGGAGAAGCGGTATCAGGAGACATGGTTCGATCCGGGAATTGTGGAGAAGGGCGAGGCCGGAAGCGCAGGCATGGCTTCCGGCGTCCCCTCCAGTGCCAGGGACAAGGCGCGCATGACGATGCGGCGCGCCAGTTCGATCTTGAAGGCGTTGTCGCCGGACGGCCTCGCGTCGGCCAAAGCCAGCTCGGCCGCATTCGCGAAGGCGTCCGCCGTCGGCCGCATGCCGACCAGCGACGTCTCCGCCTCCGACGCGCGCCAGGGCTTGGCTGCCACGCCGCCGAGCGCGATGCGCGCCTCGCGGATCGTTCCGTTTTCGACATCGAGCGCGGCGGCGGCGGAAACGACGGCGAAGGCATAGGAGGTACGCTCGCGCAGTTTCAGATAGCGCGCGTTGCGGGCAAAGACCGCGGCTTCGGCGGGAAGCCGGACCGCGACAATCAGTTCGCCCGGCGCCAGCGCCGATTCCTGTGCTGCCGCGCCCGGCAGGGAGTGCAGCGCGTCGAGCGGTATCTCCCTGATACCTCGAGGGCCTTCCAACTCGACCACGGCATCGAGCGCCACGAGCGGCACGCAGAAGTCGGAGGGGTGCGTGGCGATGCAATGCTCGTTCCAGCCGAGCACCGCGTGAAGGCGGTTCTCGCCGTCGCGCGCATCGCAGCCCGACCCCGCTGCGCGCCGGTTGCAGGCGCTGGACAGGTCCTGGAAATAGGCACAGCGCGTGCGCTGCATCAGATTGCCTCCCACGGTTGCCGCGTTTCGCAGCTGCGGCGAGGCGCCTGAAAGAAGCGCCTCGGCCACCACGGGGAAGCTCCGCGCGAAGCGCTCGTCATAGGCGAGGTTCGCATTGCGGACGAGCGCGCCGATGCGCACGCTGCCGTCGTCGAGCCATTCGATGCGATCGAGCCCGGGCAGACGGGTGATGTCGACGAGCCGCCGCGGCCGCGCCGCGCCGATCTTCATCAGATCGAGCAGATTGGTTCCGGCCGCGAGATAGGCCGATCCCGGCTCGGCCGCCGCGGCAACGGCCTCCGGCACGCTGGCCGGGCGGATATAGTCGAACCGGTTCATGCCGCGTCCCTCCGGCTGCGTTCGGCAATGGTCTTGCGGGCTTCCAGCACCGCTTCTGTGATGCCCTGATAGGCGCCGCAGCGGCAGATGTTGCCGCTCATCAGTTCGCGTATGCGCTCGGGGTCGCCGCCGGCATGGCCCTCCAGGATGAGGCCGACCGCGCTCATGACCTGTCCCGGCGTGCAGTAGCCGCATTGGAAACCGTCATGTTCGATGAAGGCAGCCTGCACCGGATGGAGAGTTTCGCCGTCGGCCAGGCCCTCGATGGTGGTGATTTCGGCCCCGTCGAGGCTTGCGGCGAGCGAGAGGCAAGAGTTGATGCGCCGTCCGTCGACGAGCACGGTGCAGGCGCCGCACTGGCCGCGGTCGCAGCCTTTCTTGGTGCCCGTCAGGACCAGCCGCTCGCGCAACAGGTCGAGCAGCGTCACGCGCGGGTCGTCGAGCACGATGTCGCGGGGCTCACCATTGATGGTGAGGCTGATGGAGAGTGACATGTGGTACCCCATTCAGTGATTGTGATGTATGGATCGGGACCGCCGGGAGGCGGCCAAGGATGCGGGCGCATGGAGAGATCTGGCGCGAACGGTCCGTCGGCCCTGGCCGGGATTGCGTGCCTTCGTGCGTTTTCCCGGTGCGATCTATTTATACGGAGGGTGCCTCCGTTTATCAAGGGGCAAGAAGGCCTGTCGGGAAAAAAATGGGATCTGACACCGCGAAAACAAGACGCAAGCCGCGCGCCGACTCGATCCGCAACCGCGAGCGCCTGCTCGAGGCGGCGACGCAGGTCTTCAGCGCCGGCGGTCCGCAGGCAAGCCTCGAGGCGGTCGCGCGCGAGGCCGGCGTCGGGATCGGCACGCTCTACCGCCACTTTCCCACGCGTGAGGCCCTCTTCGAGGCGGTCTATCGTCACGAGGTCGATCATCTTGGCGAACTCGCCGAAAAGCTGGCGCGCGACACCGCGCCGGTCGACGCCCTGCGCGCTTGGCTGCACGCCTATGTCCGCTTGGTGGCGACCAAGAAGGGGATGGTCGAGGCGCTGCAACTCGCCGTCTACGGTTCAACGGAGTTGAAGGCCTATACGTTCGAGCGCCAGACCCGGGCGATCGGCCTGCTGCTCGACCGGGCGGTGGCGGCAGGGGAGATCCGTTCCGACATCCTGCCGGAGGATCTGCTGCGCACCCTTATAGGCATCTTCTATTCCCAGGGGCCGACCGACTGGCAGCCGACCGCGCTGCGCCTGGTGGATGTCTTCGTCGACGGCTTGCGCAAGCGCTGAATGCGGGTGCTGCCGGGCTGCGGTGCAGTCCGTGTCGAGCCGCGGTGAGGCCGCGCCAATGTGGTTGCGAACGAACCGGAAACAGAGTTCATTCCGGCGCATGACTTCAGCTCTTCGTGATTCGACCGCGATCCAGCCGGCGGACTATCTCGCCGCGCTGAATGCCGACCAGCGCGCCGCGGTCGAGCATGGCGATGGCAAGGTGGCCGGTCCGCTGCTGGTGATCGCGGGGGCGGGTTCCGGCAAGACCAACACGCTCGCCCATCGGGTCGCGCATCTCATCGTCAACGGCGCCGACCCGCGCCGAATTCTGCTCATGACCTTTTCGCGAAGGGCAGCTTCCGAAATGACGCGGCGCGTGGAACGCATCGCCGCGCGCGTGATGGGCGAGAAGGCCGCGACGCTGACGGAAGGGCTGAACTGGGCCGGCACCTTCCATGCGATCGGCGCGCGGCTGCTTCGCGACTATGCGCTGGAGATCGGCCTCGACCCCGCCTTCACGATCCACGACCGCGAGGATTCCGCCGACCTGATGAATCTCGTGCGCCACGAACTCGGGCTGTCAAAGACGGAGAGCCGGTTTCCGGCCAAGGGCACCTGCCTTGCGATCTATTCGCGTGTGGTGAATGCGCAGGCCGAGGTGGCGCCGGTGCTGGCGAAACATTTCCCCTGGTGCGTCGGCTGGGCCGACGAGTTGAGAGAGCTCTTCGCGGCCTATGTCGACGCCAAGCAGGCGCAGAACGTGCTCGACTATGACGACCTCCTGCTGTGGTGGGCGCAGATGTGCGCCGAGCCTGACATCGCCGAGCATCTGGGGGCCCGCTTCGACCACATACTCGTCGACGAATATCAGGACACCAACCGCCTGCAGGCCTCGATCCTGCTCGCTTTGAAGCCGGACGGGCACGGCCTGACCGTCGTTGGCGATGACGCCCAGTCGATCTATTCCTTCCGGGCGGCGGAGATCCGCAACATCCTCGACTTCCCCGGGCATTTTCCGGAACCGGCGCGGGTCGTGACGCTCGACCGCAACTATCGCTCGACGAACACGATCCTGGATGCGGCCAATGCGGTGATCGGCGAAGCGCCGGAGCGTTTCACCAAGAACCTCTGGACCGACAGGGGCTCGGGCGAGAAGCCGCAGATCGTCACCGTCCGCGACGAGGCCGAGCAGGCGAACTATGTCTGCGAGAAGATACTGGAGGAGCGCGAGGAAGGTGTCGCGCTCAAGTCGCAGGCCGTTCTCTTCCGCGCCTCGCATCATTCCGGCCCGCTGGAGATCGAGCTCACCCGTCGCAACATCCCCTTCGTCAAATTCGGCGGACTGAAATTCCTCGACTCGGCGCATGTGAAGGACGTGCTCGCGGTGCTCCGTTTCGCCGAGAATCCGAAGGATCGCGTCGCGGCCTTCCGCGTGACGCAGCTCATGCCGGGTATCGGGCCTTCGGCTGCCGCCGCCGTCATGGAGGCGATGGAGCGCGCGCTCGATCCCGTGCTGGGCTTGCAGTTCTTCCGCGCCCCGGCGCGGGCCGGCGCCGACTGGCCTTCTTTCGTCGACCTCTTCTCGATCCTGCGGTCCCGTTCGGCCTGGCCCGCCGATCTCGAAGGCGTGCGGCTGTGGTACGAACCGCATCTGGAACGCATCCATGAGGATGCAGCGATGCGCCGGGCGGACCTGCTTCAGCTCGAACAGATCGCGAGCGGCTATCCCTCGCGCGAGCGCTTCCTCACCGACCTCACGCTCGATCCTCCCGATGCGACCAGCGACGAGGCCGGCCCGCCGCTCCGCGACGAGGATTATCTGATCCTCTCCACCATCCATTCCGCCAAGGGCCAGGAATGGTCGAAGGTCTTCATCCTTAACGGCGTCGACGGCTGCATCCCGTCCGACCTCGCGGTCGGCGAGCGCGATGAGATCGAGGAGGAGCGGCGGCTGCTCTATGTCGCGATGACGCGGGCGAAGGACAGCCTCCACCTCATCACCCCGCAGCGCTTCTTCGTGCATGGCCAGGCCGCGCGCGGCGACAGGCATGTCTATGCCTCGCGCACGCGTTTCATTGCCGACCGCATGCTCGACCGCTTCACGCGCACGTCGTGGCCGCCGCCGGCGTCCGCGGCGAGCAGCCGGGCACCGCAGCCCGACATCCGCGTCGACCTCAAGGCCCGCATGCGCGGCATGTGGCGATAGAGCCGTTTGTTCCCGGTGGAAGCAGTGTGCACATTTCCGTGCATTGAAGCCCTGGCTGCACGTGCTACATCGACGCCATGAAAAAGATCGGCTTCCTCTCATTCGGGCATTGGTCGCCCTCATTCCAATCGCAGACACGGTCGGCGTCCGACGCGCTGCTGCAGTCGATCGACCTGGCGGTTGCGGCCGAGGAACTGGGTGCGGACGGCGCCTATTTCCGCGTGCATCACTTTGCCCGCCAGCTCGCTTCTCCCTTTCCGTTGCTGGCTGCCGTCGGCGCCAGGACGAAACGCATCGAGATCGGCACGGCCGTTATCGACATGCGTTATGAGAATCCGCTCTACATGGCCGAGGATGCCGGTGCTGCCGACCTGATCGCCGGCGGGCGCCTGCAACTGGGCATCAGCCGCGGGTCGCCCGAGCAGGTGATCGACGGCTGGCGCTATTTCGGCTACGTGCCGCAGGAGAACCAGACCGACGCCGACATGGCGCGGCGCCATGCCGAGATCTTCCTCGATCTGCTGCGCGGCAGGGGATTTGCGCAGCCCAACCCGCGCCCGATGTTCCCGAACCCGCCGGGCCTGCTGCGCGTCGAGCCGCATTCGGAGGGCCTGCGCGAGCGCATCTGGTGGGGCGCGGCTACCAATGCCACGGCGGAATGGGCGGCGAAGCTCGGCATGAACCTCCAGAGCTCGACCCTCAAATTCGACGAGAGCGGACAGCCGCTTCACATCCAGCAGGCCGAGCAGATCCGCGCCTTCCGCGCGGCGTGGAAGGCGGCCGGCCACGAGCACGAGCCGCGCGTGTCGGTCAGCCGCAGCATCTTCGCGCTGGTCGACGACCGCGACCGGGCCTATTTCGGCGGCAGCGACAGCCAGGACCATTTCGGCTACATCGAGGCGGACACACGTGCCGTTTTCGGCCGTTCCTATGCGGCGGAGCCCGACATCCTCGTCGAGGAACTGAAGAAGGACGAGGCGATCGCCGAGGCCGACACGCTGCTCCTGACGGTGCCCAACCAGTTGGGTGTCGACTACAACGCCCATGTGATCGAGGCGATCCTGAAGCACGTCGCGCCGGCCCTCGGCTGGCGCTAAGAGCCGTTGCGATGGGGGGCCGGCGGCCGGGATTAGCCAACGGGCGGCGTCGAGTACCCATGACGGCGATACTCGACTGCGATCGGGCACTGAACTGTCAGGAGTGTGAACGCCGATCCCGATCTGCCCAATGCCGAGCCGAGCATCGCTTGCTATGGTGTGCCTAGACCGGGCGAGGGCGAGGAGATGCGGGTGAAAGGGAACGCTTTTCTTCAGGCCGCCTTGAACGGCGACAGCGTTCATCCCGCCACTCCGCGCGATCCCGAGAGCATCGCCGAAGCAGCCCGGTCGGCTGTCGCCGCGGGCGCGCATTCGGTTCATGTTCATGCCTTCGACGAAAACGGTCGCGAGACGCTCGCGGCGCGTTTCTGCGCCGAGACGATCCGGTCGATCCGGGCCGCCTGCCCCGGCATCCCCATATCCTTGACGACTTCGGCGGCCATCGAGCCGGACCCGGAAAGACGGCTTGGTACAATCAGGAGCTGGCAGGAGTTGCCTGATCTGGTTACGGCGAACCAGGGGGAAGCCGGGATCGTGTTGCTATGTGAGGAGCTTCTATCGCGGGGTGTCGCGATTGAAGTCGGGCTCCTGTCGGTCGACGACGCAAGGCTCTTCGTCCGCTCGGGGCTTGCCGCGCGCTGCCGGCGCGTGCTCATCGAGCCACTGGATCTCGATTCCGACGTGGCCGTTCGGCATGCCGTGGAAATGGAAGCCATCGTCATGTCTGCGGGCATCCGCCTGGAACAGGTGCATCACGGTAATGGAGCGGCATGCTGGGCGGTCAACAGGCGCGCGCTCGCGAAGGGTCATGGCATTCGAACCGGTTTGGAAGATGTCACGGTCCTGCCTGACGGAACGCCGGCGAGGGACAATGCCGAACTGGTTGCCGCTGCTGTGGCTTTGATCGCTTCGCAAGCGCGGATGTCGCCCTGACGGATTGGTTCATTGCCGTGTGAATATCGGCAGTGTTGGGGCCGCGACGTTTGATCGAGCGGAACGCGCCACGAGCTTGTCGGCCATGCATCCGCACACGTAACTTACATGCTCACGCTCGCGCCAGGCGCGTTCCGTTCCTACTGTGCCGCGCGGTGGGTCTGTTGTCCTTCGTTACCAATCCAGAGATAGAGGAAAGAGTTATGCACACCCGGATGAAAATCGGCGCCGCTGCGGTCTTTGTGGCCCTGGCTGCAACAGGCGCGGCCGCCGAGACGTACAAGAAATACGGGTCGGAAGCCGGCTGGGATATCTATGCCACCGGTGGCGCGGACAGCGGTTGCCTGATGTCCAGGAACCTGACCCCCGAAACGCAGTTCCAGATGGGTATCGTCCCGGATGCGGAGGCGCGCGGCTATATTGCGCTCTACACCAAGGAGGGTACGCAGATCGGCACCGGAGAACAGATTTCCGTGCTTTTTGATATCGACGGACAGCAATTCACCGGCGAAGCGACGGGCCGGCAGATGATGGACGGCTACACGGGAGCCTTTGCCTGGGTCGACAATCCCGCGTTCATCTACGAACTCGCCAAGAAGAAGACGCTGACCATTACGCCGGCAGGCGGCGAGCCCATCGTGCTGAGCCTCGCGGGAACCGATGCCGCGCTGAAGGCGCTGCAGGCGTGCCAGGAAAAACAGTAGAGGCATACCTGCTCGGATCGAGCTGGCGGCGCTACGACGCCAGCTCGACCGAGAAAAACGAACTTGCTCGGGCATCGCTGATCGATCTCGTCACGCATTCCGGCCGCTCCGCCAGCAGGCCGCAATACAGTAGGCCGTTGTACCGCCCTTCCCAGGGCGGGCATTGCCCTACGACCTCATGGCTCAGGCGACTTCCTCGACCAACTGCGGCGGCAGGTGCAGGTAGCGTGCGACCTTGCGTTTGGCAGCTATGTCGCTCCAGATGCGGCCGACATCTTCCTCGCTGAGCGAGACGGCGCATGCGACCTGCGCCGCTGGCACGCCGTTGTCCAGCCCGTAGAGGCACAGGTCCATCTTGTCGTAGGGGAGGGCGAAGTAGAACTCCTCCTGGGTCTGCGCCAGCGAGTAGGTGTCGGTGGTGGGCGGACGGCGGCGCACCTCTTCGGGTACGCCGAGATGGGCGGCGAGCTGATAGACCTGCGACTTGTAGAGATGCGCGATCGGCTTCACGTCGGCGGCGCCGTCGCCATTCTTCACGAAGAAGCCCTGGTCGTATTCCAGCCGGTTCGGCGTGCCGACGACGGCATGGTTGAGCCGGTCGGCATGATAATATTCGAGCTGCTTGCGGGTGCGCTGCTTCATGTTGGTGGCCGCCACGATGCCGAGATAGACAGGTGCCGGCAGGCGGTGTTTCTCGGTGCGGCCGTCGGGGCTGCGCACGACAAGCGACGAGATGTTGTAGCCCGTGGTGGTCAGCGCATTGGCGATGACGATCTTCGAGCTCCAGCCCGGGCCGTAGTCCGGCATCATCTGGCGGATGAAGCCGTCGCGGCGCCTGTAGCATCCCATGGCTTCGAGCGCCGGGCCGATATCCTCGACCTCGCCTGGCAAGCCGAAAGTGTCGGCGACCAGCCGGCCGAGCCGCAGGCTCTCGGGATCGGAATCGTTCTCCGGCATGAACAGGCAGAACACGTTCTGCGGCCCGACGGCGCGCGCGGCGAGCGCGGCGCAGACGCTGGAATCGATGCCGCCGGAGAGGCCGAGCACGAGGCCCCGCTTGCGCACCGTGCCGCGCAACTGCTCACGCAGCGCCGCGACGATGCGCGCGGTTTCGGCCTCGGCGTCGATGTCGAGCGTCCTCATGGAAAACGGCGCGTCGCGGCCGGCTGACGTCATCTTGTCCTGTCTCCTGCTTTCATCACACCAGCCGCCGCACGACCTTGCCGCTCGCCGTCCTGGGCAGCGCGCTGCGGAACTCGATCGTCTTCGGCACCATGAAATCCGGTAGGCCACGCGCGCAGTGGCGCAACACGTCGCGCTCGCTCGGCGGCGGATCCGACGGCACGATCACCGCGTGGAGCGCAAGGCCGAGGATGCCGTCGGGAACGCCTGTCACCACCGCCTCTGCGACGCCGGGGCAGGCATGCAGCACGGCTTCGACCTGTCTGGGCGCGACCTTCTCGCCGCGGATCTTCAGCATGTCATCCTTGCGGCCGACGAAGGTGAGGAAGCCTTCCTCGTCGGCGGTGAAGAGATCGCCGGTATGGAGCACCTTCTCCCAGGGGTTGGCGCCGGGCCGCAGCGCCGCGTCGGTGGCCTCGGCATTCTCCCAGTAGCCGCGCATCAGATGCGGCCCGCGCACGACCAACTCGCCGACGACATCAGGGCCGACGGGCCGTCCGTCTTCGCCGACGACATAGGCCTCGGTGTTGGGGATGGCCTTGCCGACGGAGCCTGGCCTCCGGTCCAGTTCCTCAGGCGGCAGGAAGGCAGCGCGGGCGCATTCGGTGAGGCCGTACATCAGATAAAGCTTTGCTTCGGGGAACAACGCCCGCAAGCCCTCGACATGGGAAGGCGGAAGCGGTGCGGCGGCATTGGTGACGTAGCGCAGCGCCGGCAGGCTATCCGGCGTCAGTTCCTTCATCGAGAGCAGCATTGCCGCGATGGTCGGAACCAGCGGCAGGCCCGTCACGCCCTCGGCGCGCGCCGTTTCGATGACGGCATGGGGAAAGGCGAAACTCTTCGCCAGCACCAGCCTGCCGCCGCGGCGGATGGTGACGAAAAGCTGGTAGAGCCCATAGGTGAAGGAGAACGGCAGCAGGCCGAGCACCACGTCGTCGGCGGTGCTGCCGAGATAGGCGGCGATCGAGGCCGAGGCGGCGTCGATGCTGGCATGCGTCATCATCACGCCCTTCGGGCGGCCGGTCGTGCCTGACGTGTAGATGAGCATGGCGAGGTCGGCGTCGATGCCGGCTTCCGCCGATGAAACCTCTGCGGGAGCGGAGATGCAATCCTCGAAGGCGACGACATCGGCTTCGGATGGGCCCACGCCACGGGCGGAAATCACAAGCGGGCGGAGCGCACCGGCGGCCTCGGCGCAGAGCCTTGTGTATTTCGCCTGCGTCAGCACGGCGCTTGGCCGGCAATCGCGCATGATCTGGCCGAGCCAGTCGGCCTTGACGGACGGATTGACGGGACAGAACACGGCACCGGCCTTGAGCACCGCGAAGATCGCGACCGGCGTCTCCCAGACGTTCTCCATGAACAGCACGACCCGGTCGCCGCGCAAGACGCCGCGTGCGCGCAGCGAGGCTGCGAGCCTGTCCGAGAGCCCGTCCAGCTTGGCGTAGGAGAGGCGCATGCCGTCGGCGACGACGGCCATCCCGGCGGGATCGGCCGCCGCGCTTTCGCGCAGGAACGCCTCGACGCGCATCGAAGGGGCCTCAGCCTGCCGCCCGCATGCCGGCCTGCCTGGCGCCCACGAAGGCGGCGATGCGGGCGACGGAATCGAGATTGGCGGGAACGATGTCGGCATCCGCCACCGCGATGCCGAAACGCTCCTCGAGGAACGAGACCATCTCGAGGATGCCGGTGGAGTCGACGATGTCGTTCTCGACCAGCGACAGGTCGTCGCCGAGCGCATAATCCTCGTCGCCGAACAGGAAGTTCTCGACGATGAAGGCGCGAATCTGGGCTGCGGTGGTGTCGGGCATGGCTCGTCTCTCGAAAAGTGTCAGGATACCGGCTCGCGGAGCCGGCTGGTTTCTCGGGTCGCGAAGCTGCGTAGCCAGAGCTGCGCCGACACGATCCCGACAAAGGCGGCGTTGTCGCGGAAGCTGCCGATGGCGCCCCGCCGGCTCTTCTCCAGGAGCTTGGTCGTGGCCTGCGGGTTGAACAGGCCGCCTGCCGCAAGTGCCGATGGCGACAGGAGTTCGCCGACATAGTCGCCCGACGGGCCGGCGAAGGCGCGGCTGTCGGGCGCGCGATAGGGCTGCTTGGGACGCCGGCCGATCGACGGGGGCAGGAGATCGGCCGCGGCCTCGCGCAGGATGTGCTTTTCGCGCAGACCGCGCAGCTTCAGCCCGGCGGGGATGCGTGCGGCGAATTCGACCAGCCGGTGGTCGAGGAAGGGAAAGCGCGTCTCGACGCCATGCGCCATCGCCATGCGATCGCCCTGGCTCGACAGGATGTAACCGGGCAGCAGGAAGCTGGTCTCGATGAACTGGGCCTGGTGGAGCGGGTGCCACCGCCTGAAGTCTTCCGGCAAGGTACCGGCCAGTTCCTCGGCGGCATCGTAGCCGGCGAGCGTGTCGCGCAGTTCCTGCGAAAAGAAGATCTTGGCGCCCGACGTGGCCCGGATGCGCGGCCGGTGCGAGAAGAGCGGATCATCGGGCGCGTCGGTTCCGGCGCCGAAAAAGGCGGCCAGATACTCCGGCGACTGTTTCTGCAGCCCCGGCAGATAGGGATAGATCTTCCGGAAGAGATGGGGACGTATGCGAGAGCCGGGCTGGCGTCCGCAGAAACGCCGGATGCGGCTTTCCTTGAACAGGTCGTAGCCGGCGAAGACCTCGTCGGCGCCTTCGCCCGACAGCACCACCTTCAGCCCCTCGTCGCGCACCAGGCCCGACAGCAGATAGAGCGGGGCAGGGGCGGTGCGCAGCACCGGGCGCTCCATGTGCCGCTCCGCAACAGGGAAAACGCCGGCGATGTCGTCGGGCCGGCAGGCGACCATGTGGTGCCGCGTGTCGAGCGCCTCGACCATGACCGACTGGAACGGGCTCTCGTCGAATTCGGCGTCTTCGAAGGTGACGGCGAAGGTCCTGAGGCCGGCCGGGGCGATGCGTGCGGCGAGAGCGGAAATGATGGAGGAATCGAGCCCGCCCGACAGGAAGGACCCCACCTCGACGTCGGCACGGAGTCTGATGCGGGTGGCATCCTCCAGCAGCGCCCGCAGTTCTTCGGCGATGCGGGCCTCCGAGCGGGGGGCGGCCTCCTCGCCGGCGTCGGGAAAGCCGAGCGACCAGTAGGCTCTGCTGCGCGCCCGTCCACGCTCGACGACCATGATCCGGCCCGGAGCGAGTTCCGAGATGTCCTTGAAGGCGGTGCGCGGCGCGATCGGCGCCCAGAGCGTGAAGATCTGGTCGAGCGCGACCGGATCGATTTCGGCCACGATGCCGGGAACCTGGAGCAGCGCCTTCACCTCGGAGGCGAAATAGAGTGTGCCGGCCCGCCAGGTGTAGAACAGCGGCCGAACGCCCATGCGGTCGCGAGCCAGAATCAGGCGGCGGCGCGGCGCGTCCCAGATTGCGAAAGCGAAGTCGCCGTTGAGCCCGGAGACGAAGTCTTCGCCCAGTTCCTGATAGAGCTGGAGGATGACCTCGGTGTCGCTCGTCGTGCGGAAGCGGCGGCCGCGCGCCATAAGCATCTCGCGCAGCTCGACATAGTTGAACACCTCGCCATTGTAGGTGATGTGGATATTGCCGTCGGCACTGCTCATCGGCTGGGCGCCGTCGACGAGGTCGATGACGGAAAGGCGGCGATGTCCGAGACCGGCGTCCTGGCCGACGAAGACGCCTTCCCCATCCGGGCCGCGATGCGCGATCGCGCCCGTCATGCGCAGCAGCAGCTCCGTGGCCTCGGCATGCGGCAGCTCGCGGCCGAAGTAGCCGGCTATGCCGCACATGCGCCCAGTCCTCTGCAGCCACCCGGTCTATTCAAAACTGTCTCCGATCAGCCGCGACCAGGATTCGCCGGCAAAGCCGTTGAAGAAGGCCTTGCCGGCCAGGAACGGCTCCAGCAATGCCGGATTGCGCGCATGCACGATGCTGGACGACGCATGCACGAAGACGAAGCGGCGGCCGAGCATCGCCTCGAGCAGGGCCGGCTGGGTGCGGCCGCGCAGGGCGACGATGCCATAGCCAGCGGCGTGAGCCAACATGCTGTCGAGCACGGCACCTGCCTGACCGGGCGCGAACAGGATCTGCACCACACGGCCCACCCGGCCGGGATCGCCGTAATAGAGGAACATGCCAAGCGGTCGGCCGCCGCGCGCGGTGACGACCCGCCGCACCATGCCGCCATAGATCGCCTTGCGGCGCGATTCCGCCACCATGCGCGCCAGGCTTTCGGTTCGCCAGACCGGCCGCGCCGCGAAATCCGTGGTGAAGTTCTGGAACATCTCGACGGCCGTCGCATCGTCGGCATCGGCGCTCGGCATGGCGTCGGCACCCATGGCGGCGGGCAGGCTCGTCCAGCGTGGCTCGTCCGGCCCGCGCCGCAAAAATGCGTCGATCGGCCGGGCGAGCGGCGCCGCCAGCCGGGCGAGGCCGATCCTGCGCCCGGCCATCTCGGCGACGAAACCCGCGGGACGGATCACGCGGAGCCATTCGAGGCTGTGGTCGGGCAGCACGGTTGCGCGCAGCTTTCGCCACATGGTCGTGGAAATGTCGTTGGCGGTTTCGGTCAGCGATATATCCTGCGGGCCGGCGAGGAAGGCGCGCATCAGCCGGGCGCCGGCGAACGGGTCCTCGTCATGGCGGTCCACCATCAGCGTACCGCAGATCGCGCCGCGCGCCGGCTTTCCGCCGATCTCCATGGACATCGGCAGCGCGCCGATGAAGCCGTTGACGGCGCCGGCGTCGTCCAGATGCACGAAAGAGTTGATTTCCGGATCCTGGTCTGGACCTTCCAGGAACACCTGGCCGAGATAGGCGGCAAGCGACAGCGCAACCGGTTCGCGGCTCTTGCGCAGGATGCGCTGAAACAGCTCCGCGACCGTCGGCAGGTCGTCTTGCCTCAAAGTCCTAACGCTGCCCACAGCCGCTTCCGAGCTCCGATGGCGACCTTGCCGCCGTCGATGATGTTTCCCTTGCGAAGGCGGCAAGCTAGCAGGCGGTGATTAACGTTAGGTTCCCCCCGGGGGGCGGAGGACGCGCCGACGATCCCGCGCCGCCCGGGAGGACATCCATCTCGGCGAACAATGACCACCCGGAGCATCGATGACATTCGACAGGCCTCGCGGCCTTGGCACCCCCTGCGGCAGGTATTGAACAACCCGGCAGTTTCCCCAAAGGGCAATATCGCCAAGCACCGATCCTGCGTAGACTTGCCGTTATGTAAGGCAGGACGCGCTGTGTTTATCGACCACAACAAAGTCCGGTCTTGCCGAGGCGCTTGGCTTGTAAGCGCGAACGCATGGAATAACCCAAGTGTTCGCCTTCCTGCCGATCGAGGCTTCGTGGTTGCGGCCCAGCGGCCATGGTGCAACCTTGGATCGCAGGCAAAGGGCACGTCCCGAGGAGGACCAGTGGCATGAGAACTACGATACCGGCCTATATAGCAGCAGGGATGACCATCGGACTGCTCGGCAGCTCCGCCGTCGTCCAGGCGCAGGATCAGGCGAAACCGAACATTCTCTTCATCGTCTCGGACGACACCGGCTACGGTGATCTCGGTCCCTACGGCGGCGGAGAGGGACGCGGCATGCCGACGCCGAGCATCGACAAGCTGGCGGCCGAAGGCATGACCTTCTTCTCCTTCTACGCTCAACCCAGCTGCACGCCCGGCCGTGCAGCAATGCAGACGGGACGCATCCCAAACCGCAGCGGCATGACCACGGTGGCTTTCCAAGGCCAGGGCGGCGGCTTGCCGGCGGCCGAATGGACGCTCGCCTCCGTGCTGAAGCAGGGCGGCTACAAGACCTATTTCACCGGCAAGTGGCATCTGGGCGAGGCAGACTATGCATTGCCCAACGCCCAGGGCTACGACGTGATGAAATATGCCGGGCTCTATCACCTGAACGCCTATACCTATGGCGATCCGACGTGGTTCCCCGATATGGATCCCGCACTCAGGGAAATGTTCCAGAAGGTCACCAAGGGCGCCCTGTCCGGAAATGCAGGCGAGCCTGTGAAAGAGGATTTCAAGATCAACGGACAATATGTCGACACGCCCGTGGTCGACGGCAAGGAAGGCGTCGTCGGTATCCCGTTCTTCGACGGTTATGTCGAGAAGGCCGCCTTGGAGTTCCTCGACGATGCGGCAAAGACGCCGAACCAACCCTTCTTCATCAATGTGAACTTCATGAAGGTGCATCAGCCGAACATGCCGGCGCCCGAGTTCGAGCACAAATCGCTCTCCAAGTCGAAATATGCCGACTCGGTGATGGAGCTCGACACCCGTATCGGCCGCATCATGGACAAGCTGCGCGAAACCGGCATGGATAAGAACACGCTGGTTTTCTACACGACCGACAACGGCGCATGGCAGGATGTTTACCCGGATGCCGGCTATACTCCGTTCCGGGGCACCAAGGGCACCGTGCGCGAGGGCGGCAATCGTGTTCCCGCCATTGCGGTGTGGCCGGGCAAGACCAAGCCGGGCGTCAAGAACCACGAGATCCTGGGCGGACTCGACCTCATGGCGACCTTCGCTTCCGCAGCCGGCGTGAAACTTCCGGAGAACGACCGCGAAGGTAAGCCGATCATCTTCGACAGCTTCGATATGACGCCGGTTCTGACGGGAGCCGGCCCTTCGCCGCGCAAGGAGTGGTTCTACTTCACCGAGAACGAGCTGACGCCCGGCGCAGCGCGCGTGGGCAACTACAAGGCGGTGTTCAACCTGCGCGGCGACGACGGAGCCTCGACAGGCGGTCTTGCGGTCGATTCCAACCTGGGCTGGAAAGGTGCCGAGAAATACGTCGCGACGGTGCCCCAGGTGTTCGACCTGTGGCAGGATCCGCAGGAACGCTACGACATCTTCATGAACAACTATACCGAGCGGACCTGGACCATGGTGACGATTTCGGACGCGATCCAGAAACTGATGAAGACCTATGTCAAATATCCGCCCCGAAAGCTGCAAAGCGAATCCTATAGCGGTCCGGTCACGCTCACGAACTACCAGCGCTTCCAGTGGGTACGCGATCAACTCGACAAGGAAGGTGTAACGATCGCACTGCCGACCGGAAATTGACGCGACCGCGTGCCCCGGCCCGGCCGGGGCACGCATCTCGAGCTACGGCACCGCCCCTTGCGAGATTGCGACATGAAGCCGAACCTTTCCATCCCGTCCTTGAACCGGCGCTCGTTGCTGTCGGCGATGACCGCTTTTTCCCTGTTTGCCGCTTTGCCCGACCTTGCCGGTGAGGCATTGGCCGCAGACGATCCGCTGCCATCCTGGAACGACACAGGGCCCAAGGTCGCCATACGCGATTTCGTCGATAAGGTGACCAAGGAGGGTTCGCCCGACTTTGTCCCGGAGCCGGAACGCATTGCCGTGTTCGACAATGACGGCACACTATGGGTCGAGCAACCGATGTACACGCAACTCGCCTTCGCCCTCGATCGGGTGAAGCAGGAAGCGCCGTCGCATCCGGAATGGACCACGACGCAGCCGTTCAAGGCGGCACTCGAGGGCGATATGAAGACGCTCGCGGCGAGCGGCGAAAAGGGCCTCGTCGAGCTCATCATGGCGACCCATTCCGGGATGACCGTCGCCGAGTTCGAGACGATCGTGTCCACCTGGCTTGCCGAAGCACGCGACCAGCGTTTCAAGCGCCCCTACACCGAACTCGTCTATCAGCCGATGCTCGAACTGCTCGCCTATCTGCGAGCCAACGGCTTCACGACGTTCATCGTTTCGGGCGGCGGTATCGAGTTCATGCGACCGTGGAGCGAGCAGATCTACGGAGTTCCGCCCGACCAGGTCGTGGGCTCCTCGATCAAGACCCAGTTCGAGATGCGCGATGGCATCCCGACGCTGTTCCGGCTGCCCGAGATCAATTTCGTCAACGATGGCGCGGGAAAGCCGGTCGGCATCAACGAGCATATCGGCCTTCGCCCGATCGCGGCCTTCGGCAATTCCGACGGCGACCTCGAGATGCTGCAGTGGGCAACTCTGGGCGCCGGCCCCGGCTTCGGCCTGATCGTTCACCACACGGATGCGCAACGCGAATTCGCCTATGATCGGAAGTCGTCCTTCGGGCATCTGGACAAGGCCCTGGACGCGGCTTCGGTGAACCAGTGGACGGTCGTCGATATGAAGATGGACTGGAAGACCGTCTTTCCGTTCGAGCAGAAGTAGTCTCCGGCGTGGATGGCGGGCTTGTCTGCAGCTTCGCGCAAGAAAAGCCGCTTCCGGGTGTGGTCATGCGTCTGGGGGGATCCGAGGCTCGCGCCAACGGTGTCCTGCCAGACGAACGCATCCCCGGTGTGAGTGCGATCCGCAACATGCGACGTCGAAACATCCTCCTGTCGGCAATACTGCTAGGCGCCCTGACCGCGTGGTCGGGCGGCATTGGCAGGGCCGCCGAACTGCCGGGCTTTGCGGGCACGCCGGTATGCGGTACCTGTCACGCCCCGCAGGCAAGGGACTGGGCCAACTCCCATCACAGATGGGCGCTGACCGAGCCGACAGCCGAGACCGTGCTTGGCGATTTCGCCGAGGCGACCCTTGATCATAAAGGGCTGACTTCGCGCTTCTTCACGAAAGAGGGGCGATATTTCGTCGAGACGGATGGGGCGGACGGCAAGCCGGGGACCTTCGAGATAAAATACGTCGTCGGCGTCGCTCCGCTGCAGCAATATCTCGTCGAACTCGATCGCGGACGCCTTCAGCCCCTCGATCTCGCCTGGGATACGGTTCGCGGGCGCTGGTTCCACCTCTATCCCGACGAGGACGTATCGGCCGGCAACGGCCTGCACTGGACCGGTTCCTACAAGAACTGGCAGGCGCGCTGCGCAGTTTGCCACCAGACCGACTTCCGCAAGAACTATGATCCGTCCACCCATGCCTATCGCAGCGAGTGGAGCGAGTTGACGGTCGGCTGCGAAGCCTGTCACGGGCCGGGGGATGCCCATGTCGCGTGGGCGCAGAGGCGACCGGATTTCGATCCGGCGGCCTTTACGAATATCGATGGGCACGGGCTGCTACGTCCCGAAGCGAAAGACCGGCAGGCAACCGAGCAGAATATGTGCGGGCCTTGCCATTCGCGGCGCGAAGCAATGGGCGGCGACAGCACATCGCCTCAAGCGACCTTCGGCGACCACTACAACCTCATGACGCTTGGAAACGGGCTCTATTTCCCCGACGGCCAGCAGCATGACGAAGTCTACATTCTGGGCTCCTTCCTCCAGTCCAAGATGCACGCCAAGGGTGTGACTTGCACAAACTGCCATGATGCCCACTCAGGCGGGCTGGTCGCGGAAGGAAATGCCGTCTGTACCCAATGTCACAACGAGGCGGGACGAACCGATTTTCCGTCGCTGAAGCCGGCGAACTACGATTCGCCGGACCACCATCATCACCCGGAGGCAAGCGATGGCGCACGCTGCGTCAGTTGCCATATGCCCGGGCGCAACTACATGGTTGTCGATAGCAGGCGTGACCATTTCTTCCGGGTGCCGGATCCGCTGCTGTCCGATAAGGTCGGCTCCCCCGATGCCTGCCTTTCATGTCATTCCGCGAAGTCGGCCGCCTGGGCGGCGGACAACATAAGGCGATGGGCACCGGACCTGTCCAGTGCGGCTTCCACGCTGGCGGAGACACTCGCCGTCGCGCGGCGAGAAGGGATTACACAAAAGACGTTCGACGATCTGATCGCCGTCGCCAACGACCGGTCGCGTGCTGCGGTCGAACGCGCCACCGCGGCGCGGGAGATCGGCGATCAGGCCGACCCTGCGACGGCCGTGGCACTTGTCGAGCTCCTCTCCGATGAGAGCGAGATAGTGCGCGCTGCGGCCGTTCGTCTGTGGCGGTCGGCCCCCGCCGCCGATCGTGTCGCACGGCTCGAGCCGCTGCTCGCCGATCCTGTCGCGGTGGTGCGTGTTGCGGCGGCCCTGGAACTGTCGAATGTGTCTCCCGATGCATTGCCGGCCGACCGGCGAGAAGCCCTGGCGGCGGCGCTGGCGGAATTGAAGGCGACCATGGAAGCGAAAGCCGACTTTCCCGAAGGCCAGTTGGCAATCGGCGGCCTGGCGATGGCGACCCGCAACTGGGATGCGGCGCAGGCCGCTTTCGCCGAAGCGACCTTGATGGATCCGCAACTCATCCAAGCCTGGCAGGCGCGAGCGAACATTGCGGCCGCCCTGGGCTTTGCCGTTGAGGCCACCGCGATCCTTGCCGATGCGCACGCCAAGAACCCGGACGACGTCACTATTGCGGCGCAACTCTCCCAGTTCCTGATGAATCAGGGCCGAGCCGACGACGCGATCCCGGTGCTGAGGGAGGTCGTTGCGGCCGATGCGGGCAATCAGGATATGAGGATCACGCTTGCCCTGGCGCTGCTGCAAACCGGCGACCTCGCCTCGGCGGCAGCCGAGATCGGGGTTTTGCGCGCCGCATCGCCGGAAAGGGCGGAAGTACTCGTGCTTCTGGCACTTTGGCAGGCCGCGTCCGGCGATCTTGCCGGCGCGCGCGAAACGGCAAAGGAAACAGCGCGGCGCTATCCTGGTATGCGCTTGCCCCCGCCGCTTGATGCGCTTTCCCGGTAGGGAGCGTACGCAGCATCGGATCCGGTGCCTTTGATGCTGCGACATCGAAGGTCGGCTGCCGGCACGGCGCTCGCCCCTTGCAATGGCGGGTCGTTTTCGGCGGTTCGGGGCAGGATCAGATGATCCCGCCATTTGCGCGCAGCACCTGGCCGTTGATCCAGCCGCCATCGGGGCCGGCGAGGAAGGCGACGGTGGCGGCGATGTCCTGCGGTTGGCCAAGCCGCTCGAGCGGCGTGAGTTTCGTCAGGCGGTCGATGACCTCCTGAGGGTTCTGCAGGAAAAGTTCAGTTGCAGTCGGCCCGGGGGCGACCGCATTGACCGTGATGTTGCGGCCACGCAGCTCCTTTGAAAGCACGTGGGTCATCGCCTCGACGCCGGCCTTCGTCGCTGCGTAGACCGCGTAGCCGGGCTGGAGCAGACCGACCACGCTCGACGAGAAGCTGATGATGCGGCCGCCGCTGCGCAGGCGCCTGGCCGCCTCGCGCAGGCCGTTGAAAACACCCTTGAGATTGATCGCGACCTGGCGGTCGAACAACTCGTCGCTCGCCTCGGCGATCGGCGAAAGCTGCATGATGCCGGCATTGTTCACCAGCACGTCGATCCTGCCGAAAGCAGCCTTCGCCGCGTCGAACATGCGCGCGACCGCGGCAGGATCGCTCACGTCGGCCTGGGCGGTGATCGCCCGGCCGCCGGCCTTCTCGATCCTGGCCGCCAGCGCCTCCGCCGGACCGACGGACCCTGCATAGTTGATGACGACCGTGAAGCCGTCCGCGGCGAGCCGCTCGGCGATCGCTGCCCCGATGCCGCGAGATGCCCCGGTCACGATGGCCACCTTGTTGCCGTTCTCGGACATTGTCGTTCTCCTTGTCGAGACGCCTCGGCGCGTCGAGGGAGAAGATGCCCCATTTCAGTTGGCGGATAATTGGCCTAACATCGGCATCACTGTCCGGGAAAATCGAATAAAGACATGGACCGTATCGAGGCCATGCGGGTTTTCGCCCGTGTTGCGGAAAGGCGCAGCTTCACGCTGGCGGCCGAAGACCTGGGCCTGCCGCGCTCGACGGTGACGGACGCGGTGAAGCAACTGGAGAAACGCCTCGGCGTTCGTCTGCTGCAGCGCACGACCCGCTTTGTCAGCCCGACGCTGGACGGCGAGGCCTATCACCAGCGATGCCTAAGCATCCTCGCCGACATCGAGGATGCCGAAGGCGCCTTCGCCGGCGCCCGGCCCAAGGGCCGGTTGCGGGTCGACGTGCACGGCACGCTGGCCCGGCACTTCGTGCTTCCGGGTCTGCCAGAATTCCTGCGCAGCTATCCCGATATAGAATTCTACATGAGCGAAGGCGACCGGCTCGTCGATCTTGTCCGTGAAGGTATCGACTGCGTGCTGCGCGTCGGCGTTCCGCAGGACAGCGACATGGTTGCCCGCCGTGTTGCGATGCTGGACGAAGTGACACTGGCCGCGCCAGGCTATGTCGAGGTGCATGGACGGCCGGAGCATCCCGATGCGCTCGGAGGCCACCGGATGGTCGGCTTCCGTTCGTCGGCCACCGGAGGCTTGCTGCCCCTGGAATTCACCATTGCGGGCAAGGTTCACAATGTCACGCTGCCGGCGACGGTTTCGGTCAACGCCGCCGAAAGCTATCTCGCAGCCGCCAGGCTCGGGTTGGGGGTGATCCAGATTCCGCGCTATCACGCAGACGCAGCCTTGAAATCGGGCGAACTGATCGAGGTGCTGGAACGATTTCCGCCCACGCCGACGCCGGTTTCCGTGCTCTATCCCCGCAACCGTCAGCTCTCGCCGCGTGTGAGGGTCTTCATCGATTGGCTCGTTGCGGTCTTCGAGCGGCGTGCGTGAAGTCGTCCTTGCCCCTACCGGCTCGACATCCGCAACGCTGCAGGGTCTTCCTGGTCGGCTGCGTCGGATTGGTCTCGCATGATGGGGAACAGTGCTCGCAGGCGCGGATCGCGAAGCCACAGGCCGCCCCACATGAACAAGCCGAGATAGAGGCTGAACAGGATATGGGTGAAAAGCGGACTACCCGCGCGGATCTGGGTTGCCATCGCGCCGCCGAGCAGCGCCATCATCAGCACCGCGCCGAGCACGCTGGTGCGCGGGATCAGGTAAAGCACGAGACAGGCCAGTTCGATGATGCCGATGGTGAAGGCATAACCGGCGGGCCAGCCGAGCTGGGCCATGGTCTCTTCGGCCACCGGCATCTGGAGCAGCTTCGGCGAGATCGAGGCGCCGAGCATGAACAGGGCGAAAAGCCCGGTGAGAATTCGGCCGGTCCACAGCATCGCTGACGGGCTCATGTCGTTCTCCTGTAAGTGAGCAGAAATTGCTCGAGGCGGGCGAAGGTGCCCGTCCATCCGTGGCGGTGTCCGGCAAGGCTCTCGTCGGATTTCAGACCCTGCTGCGTAAAATCCATCTGCGTCCGCCCATCTGGCAGTTCGATGAGGATGACGGTAACAAGCGTCTCGACCGGGACGCCGTCCTCGTGGTCGTCGCTCTCCCATCTGAAGCTGAAGACCAGCCGTTCCGGCGGCACCACTTCGCGATAGACGCCGCCCTGCCAGAGCACGCGATCCTCCGTCGTCGAGCGTAGGCAGGCACGCCAGCCGCCACCAGGGCGCAGGTCCTGTTCGGTGCTGACGGCAGGCCATTCGGGCGGCCCCAACCATGCGACCAGCATCTCCGGCTGGGACCAGGCGCGCCAGACCAGTTCGCGCGGCGCATCGAAGATGCGGCGCAGGGTCAGCGAGAGCGACGCAAGTCTGTCAGTGGCGGGAGCCATCGTCGTTCCCCGATTGGATGTGCTTGAGATAGGCATCCAGCCGGTCGAAGCTCGATTCCCAGAAGTGGCGATACCTGTCGATCCAGTCGGCCATGTCCTTCATGGCCAGCGGCTCGAGCCTGGCCGGGCGCCATTGCGCCGTGCGGCTGCGGCTCACGAGGCCGGCATTCTCCAGCACTTTCAGATGACGCGAAATGGCCGGAAGGCTCATCGCGAAAGGCGCGGCGAGATCGTTCACCGATGTTTCCCCCTCGCTCAGCCGGGCAAGTATGGCACGGCGCGTAGGGTCGGCAAGAGCAGCGAACTGGGCGCTGAGCGGGTCGGAATGCATGACGTGCCCTTTATTTAACGACATCGTTAAATAAAGATCGAACCGGTGTCAAGGACACCACTGCCGGGCTTCGGGCGCGAACGCTGTGAGCGCGAAAGACGAAATGCAAGCGACAAGCGCGGTCAACGCGCTCGGGTGCAAGGCTCCGTTGGCTCCGCCCAAACCGTTCGGGCCGGCCAATCCGGAGGCGCCGATGGCCAGCGCCATGCCGCCCGGCCAAGAAAATGCGTTCGGGCTGGCCCTATGCATCCGAGCCAAAGATACGAAAGACCCCCCGGGCCTTGCTTGGCAACAAGAAGTCGAGCAGATGCACGTTCCAGAAATCGCGTTCGCAGCTCTCGGCATGGGCAACAGGGATGGCTCCGCTGGTCCCCTGTTCGACGAACTCGTCTTGAGGCGGTGAATAGATCTTGCCCTGATCAAGCGAAAAGATGGTCTGCACCGGCAGCATGTCAGCTTCTCCCCGAGCGCCTATGGCGGTCTTTTCCCGAAACCGGGCCCCGATTTCGGGACCGCCGCGGCCGTTGAGCGATGAGGATCATTGTCGCGGACGCGCCCGGTTTGCGTCCTTAAGCAAGGTCCAAAAGATTCCGAAAAGTTCCAAAAAGGGGATGCTTGTCAGCCTTGGGGAAGGCCGGCAAGCCGTAAGCCGTGAAGTATGGCTGCGAGGCGGGCTGGGTCCTTGGCGGGCTGCCCGGCAGTTATGCTTGTTATGGTGACATCGGGAGCCATCTTCAGCAAATCGCCAAGGAAGCGGTGAGCCTCCTCCATGCGCCCGAGATGCGCGTTTGCGGCGATCAGGATCCAATAGGCCGGATCGAAGTTCGGGTTCACGGCGCGTGCACGCGTCGCCCAGGCCAGGGCCTCGGCGTAGTTGCCGAGGATCATATGCGCATGTGCCGTTCCGCTGAGCGAGATATGGGCAACAAGGTCGCGCGGCGAGAGCCTTCTTGCGCGGTCGAACAAGGCGAGCGCGTCGACGACATTGCCGCAGTGAAGGTTGGCAACGCCTGCCGCGGTGACCACCAGCATGTTGTTGGGATTGGCCTCCAGTGCAGCGTTGAGCACCGCCATTCCCCAGTCATAATCCCTTGCGACCTGCACCAGCGCCATCGCGCAGTTCGCCATCACTGTGGGATCGCCGGCCGCCTTTTCCAGACCGCGTCGCGCCAACTCGAAGCATTTCTCCCGGTCACTGGCGCTGAGCGGAGGCCATCCCATGGTGATGCGGTGCTCCAGAACCCAGGCCGCGAGGGAGAGCAGGTTTGCATTGTCGGGCTCGAGCACCAGCGCTTCGGTGAGCAAGGCGTAGGCGGCCGCGTTCTCATCAGCCGATTCCGCCAGGATCTTGGACAGGGCGCTCAGATAGGAATCATATGCGGCGACGCTTCCGGGCCGCTCCCTTCGCGAATGTTCGATTTCCGCGGTCTTGATATGAGGCTCGACGACGGTTGCGACGCTTTCGGTGATCCTGTCCTGGAAGTCGAACACTTCGCCGAGGGCGCCGTCGAAGTTCTTTGCCCATAGATGGGCGCCGCTGGCGCCATCGACGAGCTGCGCCGTTATCCTCAGCCGGTCTTCCGCCCGCCTTATGCTGCCTTCGAGCACATAACGCACGCCAAGTTCGCTTGACACCTGCCTGATATCGACGGTGCGTCCCTTGTAGACAAAGGACGAGTTGCGCGCGATGACAGAAAAACTCCTGAAACGGCTGAGCGCCGTGATGATGTCGTCCACGACGCCGTCTGCGAAGTAGTCCTGCTCGACATCGCCGCCCAGGTTGACGAAAGGCAAGACCGCCAATGCCGGCTTGACCGGCAAGGCCATGCTCGACACCTCCTGAGCCGCCGCCGGCCGCAACAAACGATAGCCGACGCGCGGCACCGTCACGATCCATTCCTGGCCGTCGGGCGCAGGGCCAAGCGCCTTGCGCAGGGCCGCGATCTGGACGGTGAGATTGCCTTCCTCGACGATCGTGCCGGGCCAGCCGCGGTCCATCAGCTCTGCCTTGGGAACGATTCCTCCCTCGGCGTCCAGGAGCGCTTCGAAGAGAGCCAGCCCGCGTTGGCCAACGGCGACGGATTTGCCGTTCCGCTGCAGCTTGCCGCGCGCGGTATCGAGGACAAACGGACCAAAGGAACGCAGCGACTGCTCCATGCAAGGAATATATCCCGCGGTCCGGCCGACGAAAACCGGGCGAAGCGCACCGACCTGCACGCCCGGTGAACGTCCTCAGCCGGCCGGCCGGAAGGGTTTGGCGAGCGAGACGGGGAAGTTCAGGGCGAGCAGCTTGCGGTTGCGCGAGATGATCACCAGGACGGCGATCGTCGCCAGATAGGGCAGGGCGGACAGCAGTTCGGACGGGACGGCGAGACCGAGCGCCTGGCCCTGAAGCTGCAGAATGGTCATGCCGCCGAACAGCCAGGCGCCGAGCAGGACGCGCAAGGGCCGCCATGTGGCGAAGACCACCAGCGCCAGCGAGATCCAGCCCTTGCCGGCGGTCATATTCTCGACCCACAGCGGCGTGTAGGCGACCGACAGGTAGGCGCCGGCCAAACCGGCCATCAGGCCGCCGAACAGCACGGCGAGGTACCTTATCCCGATCACCGGATAGCCGATCGCATGCGCGGTTTCCGGCGACTCTCCTATCGTGCGCAGGATCAGCCCGCCCTTGGTCCGGTAGAGAAACCAGCTGATGACGAAGAACATGGCGATCGCCAGATAGACCATCGGGTCGAAACGGAAGAACATCGGCCCGATCACCGGAAGGTCCGAAAGGAAGGGGACACGGATGCGCTTCAGCGCCTCGATCGGCGCCGAGCCGAAGCCGCGGCCGAGAAACGCCGAGACGCCCGAGCCGAAGATGGCGAGCGCCAGCCCCGCCGCATATTGGTTGGTGAGGAAGGTGAGGGCGAGAACGCCAAACAGCAGCGAGGCCGCCGCGCCGGCAAGCGCGCCGGCGATGATGGCGACCGGCATCGGCAGGCCGGCAATGACGGCCCAGAAGGCGAAGGCCGCGCCTATGAGCATCATACCCTCGATGCCGAGATTGAGTACGCCGGATTTTTCGACGACCAGTTCGCCGAGAGCAGCGAAGATGAGCGGCGTGGCGGCGATGATGGTGCCGGCGAAGATGGCGACAAAGAGCTCCATCAGGCGTGCTCCGGGAGGCGGCGAAGCCGGTAGAAAATGAAGAAGTCGGCGGCGAGCAGGAAGAACAGCAATATGCCCTGGAAGATTCGCGTCAGCGCCGCCGGCAGGCCGAGATTCATCTGTACCGCCTCGCCACCGAGGAAGAGCAGCGACATCAGCAGCCCGCCCAGCACGATGCCGAAGGCATTGAGGCGGCCGATGAAGGCGACGATGATGGCGGCGAAGCCGTAGCCGGGCGAAATCTGCGGCGACAGCTGGCCGAGAGGGCCTGCGACTTCGGCCATGCCGGCAATGCCGGCTGCAGCACCCCCGGCGAGGAGGCCCGTCCACACAGCCGCGGATTCGCGAAAGCCGGCATAGCGCGCGGCGAGCGGGGCGGCACCGCTGACGGACATCTTGTAACCGAGGAAGCTGCGGTCGGTGAACAGCCACATCACGAATACCGCGATGACGGTGATGAAGATGGATGAGTTCAGCCGGTAAGCATAGTCGAACGGCTGGAACATCGCGGCCGCCGGCAGCAGTGCGGTTTGCGGATAGTTGAAGCCGGCCGGATCGCGCCACGGGCCGTGCACCAGCCAGGACAGGAAAAGCGTCGCGATGTAGGTGAGCATGAGGGTGACGAGGATCTCGTTGGTGTTCATGCGTGCCCTGAGGAATGCGGGGATCGCAGCCCAGGCCATGCCGGCGCAGGCCCCGGCGAACAACATCAGCGGCAGCAGGATGGGGCTTTCCGGGTTCGGATAGAACAGGCCGACGCCGCAGGCGGCGATCGCACCGATGATCAATTGTCCCTCGGCGCCGATGTTCCAGACATTGGCGCGGAAACCCACCGCCAGGCCGCAGGCGATGAGGATCAGCGGCGAGGCCTTGAGCAGCCATTCGGAGATGCCGTTGAGCGAGTTGAGCGGTGTGAAGAAAAAGGCCTGCAGGGTCGCCAGCGGGTTATAACCGAGTGTGGCAAACAGCACCCAGCCTACAAACAGGGTCAAGGCAGTCGCGATAACCGGGGCAGCGATCCGCATCCGCGCGGACGGCTCCGGCCTCTGTTCAATCCTGTATCGCAAGTTCACCTCTCCCGCTCGTACCGTTGCCGCGGTTGGTCATCAGAAGGCCGACTTCTTCCCGGTTGGTCTGTTTCCTGATCAGCGGCGGCGACACCTGGCCCTGGCAGATGACGAGCAGCCGGTCGCAGATCTCAAACAGCTCGTCGAGTTCCTCGGAGATGAGCAGCACGGCTGTCCCGGCGCGGCTCAGGTCGACCAGCGTCTGGCGGATGAAGGCCGCAGCGCCGACGTCGACGCCCCAGGTCGGTTGCGACACCAGGAAGAGCTTCGGCTCAAGCGCGATCTCGCGGCCGACGATGAATTTCTGGAGATTGCCGCCCGACAGGCTCTGCGCGCTCGATTGCGGCCCGTTGGCCTTGACCTTGAAGCGCTCGATGATGCTCCTGGCGAAGGTGCTCGCGCGACCGCGGTCGACGAGGCCGTGTCGCACGAGGCCGCTGCGATGGCCGGTGAGCACGGCGTTCTCCCATAGCGTCTGCGGCGGCACGGCACCGCGCCCGAGACGTTCCTCCGGCACGAACGCCATGCTGAGCCTGCGCCGCTCGCTGGCATTGAGATGAGCGGCCGCCTTGCCGCCGATGCGGATCGTCTCGGAAGTCGAATGCGTGCGCTCGCCGCTGAGCAGCGAGACGAGTTCGGCCTGGCCGTTGCCCGAGACACCGGCGAGTCCAACGATCTCGCCGCGATGGACCTCGAAGGATATGTTGCGGAGTTCGACGCCGTATTTGTCGCGGGCGGGGGCCGAAAGGTTCCGCACTTCGAGTTGCGGCTCGTCACTCGGCACGGCGGGGCTGACATGCATCTCCGGAAGTTTCGAACCCACCATCATGCGGGCAAGCTCGAGCGAGGTTGTCTCCCTGGGCTTTGCCGTGCCGGTCACCTTGCCGTTGCGCAGGACGGTGGCGGAGTGGCACAGTTCCTGCACCTCGTCGAGTTTGTGGCTGATATAGACGATGCTGCAGCCTTCGGCGGCAAGCTGGCGCAAGGTTTCGAACAGCTTCACCACCGCCTGCGGGGTCAGTACCGAGGTCGGCTCGTCGAGGATCAGGAGTTTCGGCGCCTGCAGCAGGCAGCGCACGATCTCGACGCGTTGGCGTTCGCCGACGGAAAGGTCGTGTACCAGCCGCCGCGCGTCGATCGGCATGCCATAGCGGTCAGACAGGTCCTTGATCTGCCGTGCGAGCGCGTCCAGGTCGAAGGTGCTCGAGACCGACAGGGCGATATTCTCGACCACCGAGACGGATTCGAACAGCGCAAAATGCTGGTAGACCATCTCGATGCCAAGCGCGCGCGAGCTCGCGGGATTGTGCGCCTCGATCAGCTTGCCGTCGCAGTAGATCTCGCCGGAATCGGCTTGCGCGGCGCCGTAGATGATCTTCATCAGGGTTGATTTGCCGGCGCCGTTCTCGCCGAGGACAGCATGGATTTCCCCGGGCATGATCGACATCGAGATGTCGTCATTCGCAACGATGCCGGGATAGCTCTTGGTGATGTTGCGCAGTTCGAGGCGCGGGGTCATAGCCGGTCCTGCCATGGCACATGCGAGGTTGGACGGAGCGCAGCCTGCAACCACCGAGGCGGAAAGCCCACCCCGATGGCGTCGGTTGCCGCAGGGGCTTCAGCCGAGCTTGCCGATCATTCCCTTGACGAACCAGTTCATGCCGCGGATGTCGGGATCCGAGAGCACCGAGCCTGCGGCCACCTTGACGTTGCCGTCCTGGTCCTTCAGCTCGCCGGCATAGGGATGGACCTTGCCGGACCCGATATCGGCTTCGAGCTGCTTGAGCCTGGCCTGGACGTCGGCCGGGATCGCCTCGTTGTAGGGCGCCATCTTGACCACCCCGCCGGCAAGACCGTCCCAATGCACCTCGGGCTTCCAGGTGCCCTCGGCCACTCCCCTGGCAGCGCGCAGATAGTCGCTCGACCAGTCAAGCGTGAAGGCGGTGAGCTGCTTGCCCGAACCGAACTTGGCCATGTCGCTGGCATAGCCGACCGACCAAGCGCCGCCTTCGCCGGCCACCTGCACGCCGGTCGCGGTATCGGTCATCGAACAGATGACGTCGCAGCCCTGCGAGAGGAGCGTGTTGGCCGCTTCCTTCTCCTTGCCCGGATCGAACCAGGAGTTGAGGAAGATGGTGTTGCAGGTGATCTCCGGCTTGACGCTCTGCGCGCCGAGCAGCAGCGCATTCGCCGGTCCCACGATGTCGGGTATCGGGAAGCCGCCGATGAAGCCGATCTTGCCGGATTTGGTCATATGGCCGCCGGCCGCGCCGGCGACGAACGTCCCTTCGTAATACTTGGCTTCGAACGTGCCGAGATTGGCGAGGTGGACGATGCCCGAGCAGTGCTCGAAGGCGACCTTTGGGAAGCGGGGCGCGACCTTCTGCATCGGCGTACCGTGCGAGAAGCTCGTGCCGAAGATCAGCTGGTTGCCGGAGGCGGCGAGTTCGCGGAACACGCGCTCGGCATCCTGGGGCATGAAGATGTTGTCGATGGCCGTAATGGTCACCTTGTCGCCGAATTCCTCCTTGATCGCCTCGATGCCGAGGCTGTGCTGCTTCGTCCAGCCGATCTCGGCGATGGGCGAGACGTAGACGACGCCGATCTTGAGCGGCTCCTGGGCACGTGCGATGCCGGCGAGCCCGCTGGTGCCAAAGGCCGCGCCCGCGGCGCCCGAATATTGCAGGAATTGTCGTCTGGTCAGATTGAGCATGGCGGTAACCCTCTGTTGGTTCATGCGGATGGCGCCCGGCTTGTGCCGCCGGGTCTATTTGGAGGCATGGACATGGCTGTGCACCGATGCCCCGTCGTTATCTCCCGTCTTCTTGCCTGGTGCCGGCTTCGGCAGTTCGGCGGTCCTGCCCTCGAGATATGGTCCGAGCGCCTCGCGCGGCGTCAGTTCCGGAAACACCTGCCGGTCCATGATGTAGCCGCGCACGACGGTGCGATGATGCGATTCGATCAGCTCCATCGCCTGTTTCAGCCGGCCCTTTTCCAGCAGATCGATCACTCGTGCGTGGTCGTCGAGCAGGTTGCAGTAATCGAAATCGGCGGTGATCAGCGAACGCAGCAACGTGGTGCGGCGCAACAGCTGCGCATGGATCTCCTGCATCACCTTGTTGCGGCTGAGGCGCACGAAAACAGTGTGGAACTCCTGGCCGAGCACGTCGGCAAGGGGATTGTTGCCGGCCGCAACCGCCTGGCGCTGGCGTTCGACATGTTGGCGCAGTTCGGCCCAGCCGGCAGGCCCGAGGCGATCGCTGAGCTGGGCGGCAACACCCTGTTCGACCAGCGTCAGAGCATCATAGATCTCCAGGGCCTCCTGGATGCCCGGCTTGGCCACGAACGCGCCGCGATTGCGCTCCATCTGGACGAGCCCGTCTTCGGCAATGCGTATCAGCGCCTGGCGAATGACTATGCGGCTGACGTCGAAGATCTCGGCAAGTTCGCGCTCGCCGAGCTTGCAGCCGGGCACAAGACGGTGCTCGATGATGGCACGCGTCAGAATATCGGCAACGACCTTCGATCGGCTACTCAATGCGGGGTTTCCTCCACGCCGACGAGTTCGACGACGCCTGACGCCAGAGCCTGAAACTGGTCCATTTCGACATTGGACGATATGTTAAGTCGCAGCACGATTGGAGGACAATACCGGCCATCCGACAATCAAGATAAACAGGAAGGACTTTCAAAAAAAAGTGGATTGATATCCAATCCAGCGCGCCGAATGCTCGTCCCAAAGAGCTGGGTTCATAGGGAAGTGCCAGCCGGGAGGGTGCGATGAGCAAAGCTGCCCCTTGTCGTGACAGAGTTCTTCTCAATGATTGGCACGTTGTCGCGGATCGCGCCAATCTTTCGTCAGCGATCCCATTCGAAACGCGCCTTCTTGGTGTGGACCTCACCATCGATTGCCGCGACAGCCATCACACGGAAGTGGTCCGCAAAGACACCGGCAGGCCGGTCAACCGAGCCGTGCGCTACGGCTTCATCTGGGCCTGTCTCGGAAAACCGGAGCGCGACATCGTCTTCGTGCCCGAGGCCGAGGAGGCTGACCGCTATCTCGTCACCGGCGGGTCGATCGCGGTCAAGGTTTCGGGGTTGCGCGCCGTCGAGAATTTCCTCGACATGGGACACTTTCCCTTCATCCACACGGGCTGGCTCGGCGAGGAACCGCATACCGAAGTTCCGCCCTACAATGTCGAGATCACCGCCGCAGACGAGGTGCTTGCGACCGAATGCAGATTCTACCAGCCGGTCGCCTCTCCCACGGCCAAGGGCGGGATGATGGTCGACTATGTGTACAAGGTGATCCGGCCCTACACGGTGGCACTGTACAAGACCAACCCGCTTCATCCGACGCGCAAGGACGTCATCGTGCTTTTCGTCCAACCGGTCGACGAGGAGCACTGCATAGCGCACCCCTATCTTTGCTATCTGAAGGATGGGATGGATGCGGCGACGGTGCGCGGCTTCATGCAACTGATCTTCGCGCAGGACAAGCCGATCCTGGAGAACCAGATGCCCAAGCGCCTGCCACTGGATCCACGCGCCGAGACCCCGATCCGCGCCGACGCCGTCTCGATCTATTACCGGCGCTGGCTGCGCGACCGATCAGTCACCTATGGCGCGATCCCGGCGCGGAGATGACGCATGGCAGCGGCGCCATCCAGGAAGGAAGAAAGAATGACCCAAACGAGATGCAAGGATCAGGTAATCCTCGACCTTTGGCATCCGCTGGCCGCATTGGCGGAAGTGCCGCCGGGTGTCGTTTCCGATACGGTGCTGCTCGAGGAGCCCGTTAGCTATGCCGCGAATCGCGACGGCAAGGCCGACGTCTGGCGGTCACTGCGCGATCTGCCCGCCGGCACTCCGGTCGAGGTCGGCACGCTCGGCAACACGCTGCCGGTCAAGATCGCCTACGGCTATGTGTGGACGTCTCTCGGCAATCCCCCGGCCGATCTTTTCCCGATCCCCGAATTCGAGGAAGCCGATCGCCGCAAGCTCAATGCCGCGACGGTTGGCGTCCATGTCTCCGCGCCGCGTGCGATCGAGAACTTTCTGGACATGGGACATTTCCCCTATGTCCATACGGACATCCTCGGCGCCGAGCCGCATACGGAAGTCAAGGAATACGACGTCGAGATTTCCGTGGATCGGGACGAGATCCTGGCGACGCGTTGCCGCTTCTTCCAGCCGATGGCCTCGACTGCCTCGCAAGGGGGGGCGGATGTCGACTACATCTACCGCGTGCCGCACCCCTATTGCTCGGTGCTCTACAAATCCAGTCCGGTGGATGAAAGTCGCCTGGATGTCATCGCCGTGTTCCTGCAACCGGTGGACCAGGAGCACATCCGCGCGCACATGATGCTGTGCGTACTCGACGACAGCAGTGAGGACAAGGTGATCAAGCGCTTCCAGCAGACGATTTTCGGGCAGGACAAGCCGATCCTGGAGAACCAGTTCCCGAAGCGGCTGCCGCTTGATCCGCGCGCCGAAACGCCGATCCGCGCCGACAAGTCGGCCATCGCCTACCGCCGCTGGCTCAGTCAGAAGGGCGTGACGTACGGGGTCATCCCTGCCGCCACCTGACCGACACGGGAATTCTGGAGATAGAGATGCTCGATACCGCCAAGACAAGATGGCATCCCATCGCAGCGGCCTATGACCTGCATTTTCGCCATGTCTTCCACGCCCAGCTGCTCGGCCGCGAGTTCGCCGTCTGGCGTGCCGATGACGGCTATATCAATGTCTGGGAGAACCGCTGCCTGCATCGTGGCGTGCGTTTGTCGATCGGAATCAATGACGGCCGCGAGCTCAAGTGCCAGTACCATGGCTGGCGATACTCGAACCGCACCGCCGGCTGCACCTATATTCCGGCACACCCAGCCGACGCGCCGGCCCGCACCATCACCAACCGCACCTTCGCCGCAGTCGAGCGCTACGGTCTCGTCTGGTCGGCCGAAGAGCCGCAGGGCGAGGTGCCAAATGTGCCTGGTCTCGCCGAAGGCAATCTGTTGACGTTGCGCGGCATCCCGGTCAACGCGCCGGCCGACGTCGTAGCGGCAAAGCTGAGAGGCTACCGCTTCCAACCGAGCGGGCGGATCGACGGCGCCGCTGCGGATGTTTCCGTCGAGGCATCGAATGCGTTTTCGGTGGCGCTGCGCGCGACCGAGGGGCACGCCAGCACGCTCTTGGTCTTCTTCGTCCAGCCGGTCGATTCCAACCGCTCGGTGATCCGCGGCGTGCTCGACGGCCAGCCGCAGGACAGGGAGCGCATCGCGGTCCTGCGCCATCACAACGAGCTGCTGTCCAAACTGCGTGAGGCGGTCGAACGCGAGGCGGCAGCGGCTCCCGCGCCAGCGCCGCTCGAACCGGTGATCGAGCGCGTTTCGCCGGAACTTGCCGAGATGCCGGAGGCGACCGCGCATGGCCGCAAGGCGACGATCCGCGTCGAGGTCGCAAGAAAGTGGCGGGCGGCCGACGGCATCGCCGGCTTCGAACTGCGGCCGATCAAGGGGCTGCTGCCGACCTTCCAGCCCGGCGCCCACATCGACGTGCATATGCCCAACGGCCTGATCCGCCAGTATTCGATCATCAACGGTCCGGGAGAGAGCGGCACCTACGTCATCGGCGTCAAGCTGGAGCGCGACTCGACGGGCGGCTCAACCTGCATGCACGAGACGGTGCGGGCGGGCGACGTGCTGGCGATCTCGGAGCCGCGCAACAATTTTCCGCTGCGCCGTGACGCAGTCGAGACCATCTTCGTTGCCGGCGGCATCGGCATCACGCCACTCCTCGCAATGGCCCAGACGCTCAAGAACCAGAACCTGGCCTACGACCTGCACTATTTCGCGCAGGACGAGGCGCAGCTTGCCTTTCCCGAAAGAACGAAGGAACTGGGCGACGCGCTGAAGCCGCATCTGGGTCTGTCGCCAGACGAGACCGGTGTGAAGCTGCGCGAAATCCTCGCGACGTGCCGCCCCGACATGCATCTTTATCTCTGCGGTCCCGGGCCGATGCTTCAGGCGGCGCGCCGCATAGCCGCCGAACTGGGCTGGCCGGAAACCGCAGTGCATTTCGAGTACTTCAAGAACACCAACAAGATCGACGACAGTTCGAGCTTCGAGGTAGCGTTGGCCCGCTCCTGTGTGACGCTCAAGGTGCCTGCGGGAAAGACCATCCTCGAGGTGATGCGCGAGGCCGGCGTCGACATGCCGTCCTCCTGCGAGCAGGGCGCCTGCGGCACCTGCCTCGCGACGGTCATCGAAGGCGAGCCGGACCATCAGGATGTCTATCTCAACGATGCCGAGAAGAAGTCCGGCACCAAGATCATGACCTGCGTGTCGCGCGCCAAATCGGCCCGCCTCGTCCTCGATCTTTAGGAGCCGGCCGATGATCACGCTCTACGACTACGAACTGTCCGGCAATTGCTACAAGCTTCGATTGCTGATGAGCATGCTCGGTGTCGATTACAAGACCGTGCCGGTCGACTTCTATCCCGGGCGGGAACACAAGTCGGACTGGTTCCTTAAGCTCAATCCGCTCGGCCAGCTTCCCGTCATCGACGACGACGGTCTGATCCTGCGCGACGCCCAGGCGATCCTGGTCTATCTCGCCTCGAAATACGATCCGAGCGGACGGTGGTACCCCAGGGACAATCCGGCCCTGCTCGGCGAGATCGGCCAGTGGCTTGCTTTCGCCGACGGCGTCACCGCGACCGCCTCGGCGGCGCGCCTCCATGACGGTATGTTCTACGATTTCGACATCGACGCCGTCCGGGCCGGCGCTCACAGGCTGTTCCGCATCCTCGACGAGCATCTGTGGTTCGGCGAGCAGGAAGGTCGCGATTGGATCTGCAGCGCGCCCTATCCGACCATCGCCGACATCGCCTGCTTCCCCTACATTGCGCTTTCGGAGGAGGGCGGGGTGTCGCGGCAGGACTATCCCGCGATCCGGCGGTGGATGGACCGGGTGAAGCGCGTGCCCGGCTTCAGCGTGATGTCCGGCGTCTTTCCCGCGGGACCGGCTCGCGCGGCCTGACGGCAAGAACCACGACAATGAAGCCGGTGCATCACAACCGGCCGGACCAGCGGGGAGCGAATGGAAGACATCGCCTGCACAATCGCCTGCAACGCTTTCCATGTGCCGGAACGCGGCAGGCTGGAAATTCTCGAAGACTGCCTGATCCGTATCGACGAGGACGGCAGGATCGTCGACGTCATGCATGCCCAGAGCCCCGATCACACTGCGGCCCGGCGCGCGGCCGAAGCAAACGGAACGCTGGTGGCCCTGGTTGACGGGCAGTACCTGATCCCCGGCATGGTCGACCTGCACATCCATGCGCCGCAATGGGCGCAACTTGCCAAGGCTCTCGACCGTCCGCTTGAGGAATGGCTGCAGACCTACACCTTCCCGCTCGAGGCTCGTTTCGCCGACACCGGCTTTGCGCGCGAGATCTATTCGTCCCTGGTCGAGAACCTGTTGGCCAACGGCACGACCACGGCGGTCTATTTCGGCACGATCCATCTGGAGGCCAATCTGGCACTGGCCGAAATCTGCCTGGAGCGCGGCCAGCGCGCACTGGTCGGCAAGGTGGCGATGGACAACGCGGCCGAGTGTCCCGACTATTATCGCGACGTCGACGCGTCCTCGGCGGTCGCCGATACCAAGAGCTTCATCGACAGGCTGGCGGCAATGCAGCGCGATGGAGAACCTGATGTCCTTCCCGTCATCACACCGCGTTTTGTGCCGAGCTGCAGCGACGCGCTGCTCGACGGGCTCGGCCGTCTCGCCGGCGAGACGGGTTGCCATGTCCAGACCCATTGCAGCGAAAGCGACTGGGCGCATGGCTACGTGCTCGAGCGGTTCGGCAAGACCGACGCCGAGGTGCTCGCGGGCTTCGGGCTGATGACGGAACGCACCATACTCGCCCACTCGAATTTCATCTCGCCGTCAGACATGGAGACGATCAAGCAGGCCGGGTCGGGCGTGGCGCATTGTCCGCTGTCGAACGTCTATTTCGCCGATGCGGTATTTCCACTGCGGGCCGCCCTCGACAAGGGGCTGCATGTCGGGCTCGGCACGGATGTTTCCGGCGGCTATTCGCCGTCGCTCCTCGACAGCGCGCGTCTTTCCATGGTTGCAGCGCGAGCGCTGGCGAGCGGCGTCGACGCCGCGCTGCCGCGCGAGGAGCGCGGCGTCGCCGGATCACGCATCACCACGGCCGAAGCGTTCTGGTTGGCGACGGCGGGCGGTGGCGAGGCGCTCGGCCTGCCGATCGGCGTCTTTGCGCCCGGCTACGAGTTCGACGCGCTGGCGATCGACGTGAAGGCGGCAGGTTCGAATGTCGTGATCTGGCCGGACCTCGACGGGCCCGTCGATATCTTCGAGAAGATCCTGCTCAACGCGACGCGCGCCAATATCGCCGCCGTCTGGGTCGGAGGGAAGATTCGCTCGGGTGGATTGGCCGCGTAGGGGCGGCTACTTTCGTTTTCCGCCGGCCTGCTTCCTGGGCTCGACCGCGCCGAAGAGGTCGTACTGAGCCTCCTCTTCCTGCTGCTCCGTCTGTGTGTTGGCCGGTGTCGGCATGGTTTTGGTAGATGCTTGCTCCGCCGATTTGCGGTTCCGTCCCAGCTTCTTTTCCAGCGCCTGGCAAAGCCAGTGCTCGGTGAAGATGAAGGCGCAGCGGCCGAGCACTTCGTCGGCGCTCATCGCGGCCTTGCCGTGCTTGAGGACGTCGAAGGCTTCCCGCATCTCTTCGTCGATCGGCTCGCCCGCTTCCCTGGCGCGTTGGATGAAGGCAGTCTCCAACTGCTCCGGGGTGGCATTGGCGAGACTGCGGAGATCGTCGGTGACGGCGCCGATCCGGCTCCTTTCGAAGATGAGCGTCACGCCGCCGATTTCGGTCCGGCCGTTGATGGCGATGAGCCGCGTGGCGAAAATGTCGAGCTCCTTCGCGTTGTGCGTTCCTGCCTTCTCATGGACCCAGACGGGCTCGCCGCCCCGCACGAGGTCGCGCAGGAAGAAACCCTCTCCGACCCGGATGCCGGTGACCTCGTAAAGGCTCATCACGGATTGGCGAAGCGCTCGGATCAGGGTGCGCGCAGCGGCGCTGTCCTTCCAGCCACGCCGCTTCAGGTAATCGTCGGCGAGATTCGAACCGCCGATTTCGGCTGCGATCAGGTCCTCGAAAACGCAATTCCACAACTTCGAGAATTCGACCGGTGCGAGACAGTCGATCAGATCCTCGGGCTCGATGCCCATTTCGTCGCAGGCATTCTCGATGTGCTGCGTTGTGAATTCATCGAACAGTTCCCGCCGCTGGTCCCGCTGGACCCATTTGACGATGCCTTCTAGAAGTGCCTTGCGTGCCATGATCGCCGTCCTTGAAAAGGCTCCGCACATGAGAGCTTGCCCGCGCCGTCCAGCGCCGCCTTCCCGGCATTAGCCTTTCCAGGCCAGTCGTTCAGCAGGCCATGGCCTTTGTTCCACCGGAAAGTGACGGGGTTCGAACCCTGCTCCGACGAATTTTTCCGAGACGGTGTCGGCCATCAGCAAATCTCCTTGCAAGTTTGACGAATTGTCGACAATCTAGCAAACATTCCTTCCGGCCTCGCTTATGTCCCAGACCGTCTTATTCGACCCGATCGCCGATACGACCCGCCGCGCAGAAATCGTCGCGCTCCTGAGGCGCGCGATCCTGACCGGCCAGTTGCAGCCCGGGCAGAAGGTCAACGAGCTGCGCATCGCCGGAGAGATGCGCGTCAGCCGCGCGCCGTTGCGAGAGGCGGTGAGGGAACTGGTGCAGGAAGGGCTGCTGACCGGCATACCCTATGCCGGAACCTTCGTCATCGACGTCACGGCGCGGGATGTCGAGGAGGCCTATTCGCTGCATCGCGTGCTCGAAGCCTTCGCCATCGAGACCGCGTGGCCGCGCAGGAACGCGCTTTTCCGCTCTGAGCTCGACCGCCGACACGACAGCGTAAAACAGGCGATCGCCGCGGTTGACCTCACCAGCCAGATCGAGGCCGCGCTCAGCCTGCATGGGCTCATCTATGAATGGGCCGACCATTCGCTCCTGCTCGACACGTGGCGGCGGCTGGCCGGCAGGCTGCAGATGTATTTCGCCCTGCATCAGCGGGCCCGAGGAGAGGCGGTGCCTGCAGCCCACCTGCATGAGGATTATGTCCGCCTGCTCAAGGGCGACGACATGGATGCGGCGCGCCGTCACGCCCTGGAACATATCGACTGGGATTTCGAGGAACTGCTCGGCTACGCCCGCTCGCTCGAATTGCGCGGCGACACCAGGTAGCGAACCAGCTTGCCGGCTCGTGGGCCGGGCAGCGGAGGATGGAGTTGATGAAGATCAAGACGATCAAGGCCTTTCGCGTCCTGCAGCCCTTTGTCGGCGGCGCCTACAACATGTCGAAGGGGCGAAGCGCCGACGCTTTCGACGCTGTCATCGTTGCCATGATCTCGGACAGCGGCCTGACCGGCTGGGGCGAGATGGCGCCGCTCGGCAATTTCTATTCGCCCGCCTTCGCTTCGGGCGCGCGGGCCGGCGTGACGGAAATCGCTCCGCATCTCCTAGGGCAGGATCCCAGGGCACTCGGCAGCGTGGGCCGGCTCATGGATACGGTTTTCAAGGGGCACCCCTATGTCAAGTCGGCGCTCGATATGGCTTGTTCCGATCTCGCCGCCCGTGCGGCCGGCGTGCCGTTGGTGACGCTGCTGGGCGGAAGGGAAGGGGAGAGGGCGGAGCTTTACAAAGTGGTGACCCATGGCGAGGTGGACGCGATGGCGGCAACTGCGGCCCGCATCGTCGCCGAGGGTTTCCGCCGGCTGCAGGTCAAGGTCGGCGGCGACGTCCGCGGCGATATCGATCGTGTGCATGCCGTTGCGGGGGCGGTCCCCAAGGGCACGGTGCTGTTCTGCGACGCCAATGCCGGCTGGACGCCCTTCCAGGCACGGCAGTTCGCCGACGCCACGCGTGACATCGACTATGTGTTCGAGCAGCCCTGTACCACCATCGAGGAATGCCTGTCGGTGCGGCGCATGCTCGACAAGCCGATGGTGCTCGACGAATCCGTCGCCTCGCTGGGCGACATGCTCGACATCCACCGCAAGGGCGCGGCCGACGGGCTGACGCTGAAGATCTCGCGCCTGGGCGGGGTGACGAAGACGCGGCAGATCCGCGACCTCGCCGTCGATCTCGGTTTCATGATCACCGTGGAGGACACCGGCGGCGCCGAGATCGACACCGCCGCCATGGCGCATCTGTCGCTCTCGACGCCGGAGGAACGCCGCCTCCATGCGATCGCTTTCCACGAGTGGGTGACGGTGCGCACCGCGTCGAATAGGCCGCCGGTCGAGCGCAACCGCATGGGGCTTCCGGACGGGCCGGGCCTCGGCATCGACGTTCGGGAGGATCTGCTCGGGGTGCCGTTCCTGGAACTGGAGGGCTAGTCAGAACATGTCTCCCGAAAGCGATTGCGGGGAAAAGGCACGCCGCAAATCAAGGCCTGCAGGCTGATCGAAGGGCCCAGCGAACCTTCCGGATACGCTCCTGCGCTCCGACGTCCGGCGGTGCCTTCGAACGACCGATCCCATTCATGGGCCACGCCGAAGCGTCCGGTGCTCGCACGGGATCGTCCAAGCCGTGCTCACGATTTCTCGCGGCCCGTGGGTCGGATCGGCGACGCGATACCTTCCGTTAACCACGCTCGTTTACCATAACTCTCGTTGCCAAAGCTGATGTCGTCGGCAACCGAGTTCCGTCCAGTTTCGTACCGACCCCTCCGGGCCGGATTTCAGTATAAGGTATATGTGCCATGACGAGTATCATGACCAACCCGTCTGCAATGACGGCTCTTGCCAGCCTCCAGGCGACGAACCGCGCGCTCGAGGCGACACAGAACAGGATATCGACGGGCTACCGCGTCGCTGAAGCCAGCGACAACGCGGCCTATTGGTCGATCGCAACCACCATGCGCTCGGACAACAAGGCGCTGTCGACCGTGCGCGACGCGCTCGGCCTCGGCGCGGCGAAAGTCGATACCGCCTACACCGCGATGGATTCCGCAATCGACGTGGTCGACGAGATCAAGGCCAAGCTGGTGGCGGCGCGCGAGCCCGGCGTCGACAAGTCCAAGGTCCAGTCGGAAATCACGCAACTTCAGCAGCAGCTGATCGGCATCGGCGGATCGGCGAGCTTCTCGGGCGAGAACTGGCTGTCGGTGGACTCCTCTGCCGCCGGCTACACGACCGTCAAGCAGATCGTCGCCTCCTTCACCCGCGGCGCCAGTGGAACGGTGACGATCGGAACGCTGCAGATCGATATCGACGGGCTCAAGCTCTTCGATGCCAACGACCAGTCCGGCATTCTTGACACCCAGAGCACGACGACCAACGGCGGCGTCGTCTATTCGGTCTCGACGCTCGACATCTCGGCGCTCACCAACTCGGCCAACGATCTCGCCGATCTCGACGAACTGATCCTCACGGTTGACGGCGCCCTACAGGACATGGCCTCGGCCGCCAGCGATCTCGGTGCCGCCAAGAGCCGGATCGCGATGCAGCTCGACTTCGCCTCAGACCTGATGGACGCGATCGAGCGTGGCGTCGGCACGCTTGTCGATGCCGACATGAACGAGGAATCCACCCGCCTGCAGGCTCTCCAGGTGCAGCAGCAGCTCGGCATCCAGGCGCTGTCGATCGCCAATGCCGGAGTCCAGGGCGTGATGAAGCTCTTCCAGTAGGCTGGACACGACTTGTGACACTGGCCAGGGGCCGGCTCCAGAGCCGGCCCCTGCCAATTGAGGTGCCCGCATCGCTCCAGCCGCACAAGCGAAAATCGAACACGATCTTCGGGGAAGCGCGATGCGTCGATCAGGGTGCTGGAACGTCCTTTGTGTCGAGATGGACAGGGCGCGCTCCAACCATTTGTTAGCGTCGGAGTTATCTGCAAGCCGGAGCCCGCTTTCGGGTCCGATACCCTATACGAACGGCCTGCCGACCTTGTATTTCCGCGGGATGAGCCGCTCGAGATAGGCCATGCCGGCGCTCGATATGTCGTTGACGTCGGGCTTCATGAAATTCTCCGGCATATGCCGCGTCTTGCCGGCGACATTGCCGAGCGGAACCAGCCGCGGAACGGTCTTGCCGCCTTCATGCCGCAGGGCGACGGAACCGCTGCCCCTTGTCGCAGCGTCGGCAGCGAAAGCGCCGGCGTCGAACGCTTCCTGCGCATCGGTCGGGTTGATCGTGGCGATGTTGCCGCGCGGCATATAGCCAAGCGTATCGACCCGCGCGCGTGTTCCGGGCAAGCCGTCGCGCAGCGCATGCTCGAAGGCGAGGCCGAGGTCGCCGCCGGAGAGCTTGACGTTGCCGTGGGCGTCGCGTTCCAACCGATCCTCGGGGACGAGGCTCTCCACCAGCGAACGCCCGTCCTCCGACGTCACCCCTTCCGAGACGGCCACGATGCAGCGCCCGTGGCGGCCGAGAGTTGCCCGCACGTCGTCGATGAAGCGCGGCACGGAGAAGGGGCGCTCGGGCACATAGAGCAGATGCGGGCCGTCGCCCTCCTCGTCCCGCCACGCGGCGGCCGCAGCGGTCAGGAAGCCGGCGTGCCGGCCCATGACGATGCCGACATAGATGCCGGGCAAAGCGCGGAAGTCGAGATCGACGCTCAGGAAGGCGCCGGCAACGAATTCGCCGGCGGAAATGAAGCCAGGGGTGTGGTCGTTCTCGACAAGATCGTTGTCGATAGTCTTCGGCGCATGGACGAAGGCGATCTTGCCGCCTGCCGCATCGGCCAGGATCTGCTGCGTGCCGGCCGTGTCGTTGCCGCCGATATAGATGAAGGCGTCGGCGCCGAGCGCCTGCAACCCCTTCAGCACCACCTCGCAATAGGCGGCGTCCGGCTTGTCGCGCGTCGAGCCGAGAGCCGCGCTCGGCGTCGCCGCGATCAGGCCGAGCCGTTCGGACGAGACATCGGCGAAATCGACATAGTTGCCGTCACGAATGCCGCGCACTCCATGGCGAGCGCCCAGTATCCTCGCGCCGGGATGCTGCTTCCGGATCTCGGCGACGGCGCCGGCCAGCGTCCGGTTGATCACGGCCGTCGGGCCGCCCCCCTGCGCGATCACGAATGTCCCGGCCATGTCGATCCTCCCGTCGGATGAGTGAGAAGGATACCTTCTTCCTTTCGTGACGGGAAGGAAGCGAATAGCGAGTAGCCAATAGCGAATAGGGATGGACCTACTGGGTTCCGAAGGTCGGAGCCCCTTCCTTTTTCCCCCTACTCGCTATTCGCTCACGCAACTACAATTGGCGTTTTGCCGTTGACGCGATTGTAGAGGTCGATGACGTCCTGGTTGATCATACGAACGCAGCCGGACGACATGGCTTGGCCGATCGTCCACCATTCCGGCGAACCATGCACGCGGTATCCGGTGTCCTGGCCGTCCTTGAAGATATAGAGCGCGCGGGCGCCGAGCGGGTTGTCGAGGCCGCCCGGCTGGCCGCCGCGCCACTTCTCGAGCTCGGGCTTGCGCGCGATCATCTCGGACGGCGGCGTCCAGCGCGGCCATTTCTTGCCGTACTGGATGTTGGCGCGCCCCGACCAGAGGAAGCCGTCGCGGCCGATGCCGACGCCATAGCGGAGCGCGTCGCCGCCCGGCTGCACGAAATAGAGGAAACGTTCCTGGAGCCGCACCACGATGGTTCCCGGCGCCTCGCCGGTCGGGTCGACCACGATCTGGCGCCTGAACTTCGGATCGACCTTCGCATAGGGGATGGCCGGAAGCTGGAAACCATCATCCGTGGCCGAGGCATACATCAGGTCGGGGCTCGTCACCTGCCGGTCGACGCTGATCTTTGGCCGGATCGTGCCGGTCGTGATGTCGTCGAGCTGGAGCGACGGCATGTCCAGCGTCCTGGTACAGGCTGCGAGGCCGGTGAGCGACAGAGCGCCGAGGCCGAGCAATGCCGTTCGGCGATTGGGCTGCGGATGATCTTCCGATGACGGAATATGGTTACTGCGAGGAGACGAGTTACGCGGCACGCGACTGATTCCATGTTACAGCTGCCGGAAATCCTGCCGAAATATGGTTGATAAAGGCTGAACCGCAGTGCAAATCCGGCGTGGCGATGGCCGGGGAGACAAATATGCGTGTCGCGAAGGAAGGCGAGTGGTTCGCCAGGCGCCGGCTGGCGCCAAGTCTCGACATGCTCACGGAGCCCTTCGTGCATGGCTTCCTGCGGGCAAATATCTACCATCTGCGCGGTCGTGACCGGGATCTGGTCATCGACACAGGAATGGGTCTTGCCAGCCTGGTGCCGGCGCTGGACCTGACTCCGGGCAAGCCGCTGCTGGCTTTCGCCACCCATATCCATCTCGATCATGTCGGCTCCTTCCACGAATTCGCCGAGCGGGCCGGTCCGCGCCTGTCGGCGGAGGCCTTCGCGACGATGCCTGATGCGTCGACCTATGCCGACATGTTCGTCGAAATGGCAGATCCCGTGACGCTGCTGCCCGCCGAGGGCTGGCGCGCGGCGGACTACGCGATCAGGCCGGCGCCGCTTACGCTCGCGCTCGGTGAAGGCGACCGGATCGACCTCGGTGACCGCTGCTTCACCGTCCTCCATCTGCCGGGCCATTCGCCCGATTCGATCGCGCTCTTCGACGAGGTGGACGGCACCTTCTTCAGCGGCGATGCGATCTATGACGAGATGCTGATCGACGATCTGCCTGATTCCGACCGCGACGCCTATCGGCGGACCATGATGCGCGTCCTCGAATTGCCCGCGAGCGTCGTTCACGGTGGCCACGGTGAGAGCTTTTCCCTGGAGCGAATGCGAGCGATCGCACAGGCCTATCTCGAGGGCAGCAGGGCCTGACGGGCCGGATCGGCTTGAAAAAAAATTGGCTCTTTACATCGGCCGCGGACGAGAGATTTATCCTCTTCTTTCAGAGAGGAGTGTTCCATGACCATCGAAACCTGGGCTGCCTTCGTTGCCGCTTCCGCAGTCCTTCTCGTCATACCGGGGCCGACGATCCTGCTCGTCGTCTCCTATGCGCTCGGCCAGGGCTGGCGCACGGCACTGCCGATGGCCGTCGGCGTGGCGCTCGGCGATTTCACCGCCATGACCCTGTCGATGCTCGGCATCGGGGCTCTTCTGATGGCCTCCGCAACCGTGTTCACCCTGCTCAAATGGATCGGCGCGGCCTATCTGATCTATCTCGGCGTCAAGCTGTTCCGGGCGGGCGGCACGCTCGACGCGACGCCGCGCAGGGATGCCACGCCGCCCCTGAAGATGATGGCCCATGCATGGCTGATTACAGCGCTCAACCCCAAGAGCATCACCTTCTTCGTGGCGTTCCTGCCGCAGTTCATCGATCGCCACGCCGATTTCCTGACGCAGATGATCGTCTTCGAGACAACCTTCCTGACGCTCGCCTTCGCCAATGCCTTCGGTTATGCGCTTGTCGCCTCGCGGGCTGGCCGGCTGGTGCGGAGCCCTCGGGCGATCCGCATCTTCAACCGCACCGGCGGCACGCTGCTGGTGGGTGCCGGCGTCGCCACGGCGGTGGCGCGCTCCGGCAACTGAGCGGACCGCGTCTTTCGAAGCGTCGGCACGGAAATTTCGTCCTTCGGCCATCGCGCGGTCGCTCCGATACAGGACTCGGCTAGCCTTGGCCTCCCGAGCGCATCTGCGCTACCTATGAGGCCGACAGGAGCGGGGCCGACCCAGCGGCTCAAGGAGCGCGACATGACGATCAGGGACAGTCTCGGCCTGCCGATATCGGGCGCCACCGATGCCGGGGCCGCCTTCTATCAGAAGGCCGTGCACGAGTTGCAGTGCTTCGTCGGCGATCCGGTCGGCTCGATCGATGCGGCGATCGCGGCTGCGCCCGGTTTCGTCATGGCGCATGTGTTCAAGGGCTATCTGTTCGGCCTCGCCACGGAGCGCGAGGCGACGGCGGTCGCGGCCGATTGTTTCGCTGCCGCGAGCGGGCTCGGCGGCACGGCGCGCGAGCGCACCCATGTCGAGGCGCTCGGGCATCTGGCGCAAGGACGCTGGCATGCAGCCGGAGGCATTCTCGAGGATCTGACGATCGAGGCACCGCGCGACGCGCTCGCCTTGCAGGCCGGCCACCAGATCGACTTCTTCACCGGCAATGCGCGCATGCTGCGCGACCGCCTGGCACGTGCGCTGCCGGCCTGGGACGAGGCCATGCCCGGCTATCACGCCATGCTCGGCATGCAGGCCTTCGGCTTCGAGGAGATGGGCGACTACGGACGCGCCGAGGCGCTGGGCCGCAGGGCCGTCGAGATCGAACCACGCGACGGCTGGGCCCAGCATGCCGTCGCCCATGTCATGGAGATGCAGAGCCGGCAGCGGGACGGCATCGCCTGGATGCGCGCCAATCCGGACGCCTGGGCGAAGGAGAGCTTCCTGCAGGTGCATAACTGGTGGCATCTGGCGCTGTTCCACTACGATCTTGGCGAGATCGCCGAGGTGCTGGCGCTCTATGACGGGCCGATCTTCGGCACGCGGTCTTCGGTGGTGCTCAACATGGTGGACGCCTCCGCGATCCTGTGGCGGCTCCATCTCGGCGGTGTCGACGTCGGCGGCCGCTGGACGCCGCTCGCCGAGAACTGGGCGCCCAAGGCTATGTCGGCCAACTACGCCTTCAACGACGCCCATGCCATGATGGCCTTCGTCGGCGCGGGCCGGGCGGACCTGGCCGGCGCGCTTCTCGACGCCCAGCGCGCCGCGATGGAGGCGGGTGGCGACAATGCCGGCTTCACGCGCGACGTCGGTCATCCGCTCACCCTGGCGATCAAAGCTTTCGGCGAGGGCGACTTCGCCCAGACCGTAGGGCTGCTGCGGCCGATCCGCTCCATCGCGCATCGCTTCGGCGGCAGCCATGCGCAGCGCGACGTCATCGACCTCACGCTGATCGAGGCCGCATTCCGTGCAGGCAATGCCGCGCTCGCCGCGGCGCTTGCCGCGGAGCGTCTCGCCGCCCGACCGGACAGCCCGCTTTCGCAGCTGTTCATGAAGCGCGCGGCGCGGCCGGCCGAGGTCACGTAAGGGCGCAGACCCCCGCCCTCCGCTCCGCCTGACGTCCTGTCGAGGAAGAGTGCCCTGGCACCGGGGCTCTTCTCATGGCCGGCAGCGGCCTTCAAACCGCATTGCGGTCGCTCCGACGCCGATTTATTGCGAGTCGCGAAAAAAATATGCCATAGGGCCAGCCAGACGGTTGCATCGTGCCCCGTTTTCATATTCTGCTTCGGTCCGGAGGAAACATCGGCAGAAGGGCTCGCCGCGCCGTGCGGTCGGGTGCCCTGACCGGGAGGAGCGACATGTATCTCGGGCTCGACCTCGGCACGTCTGGCGTCAAGGCGCTGCTGATCGACGCCGACCAGAAGGTGGTCGGCTCCGCCAATGGCGACCTCGACGTATCCCGGCCGCATTCCGGCTGGTCGGAGCAGGACCCCGCCGACTGGATTGCGGCGACCGAGGCCGCCGTCGGCGAGCTCAAGGTGGGGTATCCCGCCGCATTGGCGGCGGTGCGCGGCATCGGCCTTTCCGGCCAGATGCACGGCGCGACCCTGCTCGGCGACGGCGATTGTGTGCTGCGCCCCTGCATCCTGTGGAACGATACGCGCAGCCATGCCGAGGCGGGGGCTCTGGACGCCGACCCGCGATTCCGCGCCGTCACCGGCAATATCGTCTTTCCCGGCTTCACCGCGCCCAAACTCGTCTGGGTGAGGAACAACGAGCCCGGGATCTTCGCAGCGGTGCGCAAGGTGCTGCTGCCGAAGGACTATCTCAGGCTCTGGCTGACCGGCGAGACGATCTCGGAAATGTCCGATTCGGCCGGCACCTCGTGGCTGAACGTTGCAGGCCGCGCCTGGGCGCCGGAGCTGCTCGAAGCGACGGGGATGGACGAGAGCCGCATGCCCGCGCTCGTCGAGGGCACGGAGCCTGCCGGCACACTGCGCGGCGCGCTTGCCGCGCGCTGGGGTATGGGCGGCGCGGTGACGGTGGCCGGCGGAGCCGGCGACAATGCGGCGTCGGCCTGCGGCATGGGCACCGTGACACCGGGCGCGGCCTTCGTCTCGATCGGCACGTCGGGAGTGCTGTTCGCCGCCAATGCCAGCTACCTGCCGAACCCGGAAAGCGCGGTCCATACCTTCTGCCACGCCCTTCCCGGTGCGTGGCACCAGATGGGGGTCATCCTGTCGGCGACCGACGCCCTCAACTGGCTTTCGGATATCACCGGCGCGGGCGCGGCCGAGCTGACCGACGAGCTCGGTCCAATTCTCAGGGCGCCGACCGGCATCACCTTCCTGCCCTATCTCTCGGGCGAACGCACGCCCCACAACGACGCCGTCATCCGCGGGGCCTTCACCGGGCTCGGGCATGAGTCGGGCCGCGCCGCGCTCACCCAGGCCGTTCTCGAAGGCGTCGCCTTCGCCTTCCGCGACAGCCTGGAAGCGCTTCGCGCCGCCGGCTCCGACCTCTCTCGCGTCACTGCGATCGGCGGCGGCTCGCGCTCGCGCTACTGGCTGAAGGCGATCGCCACGGCGCTGGGCCTACCGGTGGACATACCCGCCGACGGCGATTTCGGCGCGGCCTTCGGAGCGGCGCGCCTGGGGCTGATTGCAGACCAAGGAGCCGATCCGCTCGCCGTCTGCTCGCCGCCCGACACTGCCGCGACGATCGAGCCCGACCTTGGGCTGACCGCCGCCTATGACGAAGCCTATCGGCGCTACCGCGCCTCCTATCCCGCCATCAGAGGAGTGACATCGTGAGCACCGGATTCTTCGGCGACATCAAGCCGATCGCATATGAGGGGCCGGAATCGAAGAATCCGCTTGCCTACCGCTTCTACGACAAGGACGAGGTCGTGATGGGCAAGCGGATGGAAGACCATCTGCGCTTCGCCGTCGCCTACTGGCACTCCTTCACCTGGCCGGGCGGCGATCCCTTCGGCAGCCAGACCTTCGAACGGCCCTGGTTCGGCGACACGATGGAGGATGCCAGACAGAAGGCCGAGGTGGCCTTCGAGATGTTCTCGCTGCTCGGCGTTCCCTATTTCTGTTTCCACGATGCGGATGTCCGGCCCGAGGCCGCCACCTTCGCGGAAAGTGCCGCACGGCTCGACGAGATCGCCGACGTCTTCGAAGCAAAGATGAAGAAAACAGGTGTCAAGCTCCTGTGGGGCACCGCCAACCTCTTCTCCAACCGTCGCTACATGGCGGGTGCCGCCACCAATCCGGACCCGGATGTCTTCGCCTACGCCGCCGCCACGGTGAAGAAATGCATCGACGTCACGAAGCGGCTGAAGGGCGAGAACTATGTGCTGTGGGGTGGCCGCGAAGGTTACGAGACGCTGCTCAACACCGACATGGGACGCGAACTCGACCAGCTCGGCCGCTTCCTGTCGCTGGTCGTCGACTACAAGCACAAGATCGGCTTCAAGGGCACGATCCTGATCGAGCCCAAGCCGCAGGAGCCGACCAAGCACCAATACGACTACGACGTCGCCACCGTCTACGGCTTCCTCAAGCGCTACGGGCTGGAGAAGGAGGTGAAGGTCAATATCGAGCAGGGACATGCGATCCTTGCCGGCCACTCCTTCGAGCATGAACTTGCCCTGGCCAATGCGCTGGGGATCTTCGGCTCGATCGACATGAACCGCAACGACTACCAGTCGGGCTGGGATACCGACCAGTTCCCGAACAATGTGCCCGAAATGGCGCTCGCCTATTATCAGGTGCTGGCGGGTGGCGGCTTCAAGACTGGCGGAACCAATTTCGACGCCAAGCTCCGCCGGCAGTCGCTCGACCCGGAGGACCTCCTCATCGCCCATATCGGCGGCATGGATTGCTGCGCGCGGGGCCTCAAGGCGGCTGCCGGGATGCTCGAGGACAAGGCCCTGTCCGGGCCGCTGGAGGAGCGCTACGCCGGATGGAAATCGGCCGAGGCGAAAGCGATGCTGGCCGGCAAGCGCACGCTCGAGGAGATCGCCGACAGGGTGGTGAAGAAGGAGATCGAGCCGAAGCCGAAGTCCGGCCGCCAGGAACTCCTGGAGAACGTCGTCAACCGCTACGTCTGAAGGCGCCCGGCCGTCGCCGCGATTGTGAATTGTCGACCGGTTCGAGGTCGGCCATTCTCCGACCATGATGCGCGGCGTGCTTCTCGATCTCGCGGGCGTCGTCTATGACGGCGAGAAGCCGATAGCGGGTGGGATCGAGGCGGTGGCCGCACTGCGCGACGCCTGCCTGCCGCTTCGTTTTGTCAGCAACACCACCCGGTTGGCCAAGCCGGCCATCGTGGCCAAGCTCCATGCCATGGGCCTCGATATCGGCACGGATGAAGTGTTCGCGCCGGCGGCCGCCGCGCGCGACTGGCTTCTGCGTCACCGGCGAAGCCCGCACCTCCTGATCCATCCCGGCCTGGAGCCCGAGTTTCGGGACCTGCCGCGAGGCGGGCAGCCGGCCGTCGTCATCGGAGACGCGGGAGAAGCCTTCACCTATTCCGCCCTCAACGAAGCGTTCCGGCTCCTGGACGACGGAGCGGATTTCCTGGCGCTGGCCGCCAACCGGACCTTCAGGGATGGCGACGGCCGCCTGAGCCTCGATGCCGGACCATTCGTCACCGCGCTCGAGTTCGCCACCGGACGGCATGCGACGGTGCTCGGCAAGCCCTCGGTGGATTTCTTCCTTGCGGCTCTGGCCGATATGGGCTGTGAACCTGAAACGGCCGCCATGGTCGGCGACGATGCCGAAGCGGATGTCGCCGGAGCATTGCGCGCCGGGCTCGCAACCGCGCTGCTGGTGCGCAGCGGCAAATACCAGCCCGGCGACGAGACGCGCTTCGATCCGCCCCCGACAGCCGTGGTCGACGACCTTGCTGCGGCGGCCACATGGATCATCGAGCGACGGGGACCATGAAAAGCACGGGGATTCTCCCCCGGCATCAGATCGCGAGATCGAAGCCGCTTTCGGCGAGAACCTCTCCATTCACCAAGAGTTCGACGAGATGGCGCCCGGGATAGTGCTTGCGGGTGGTGAAGTCGCGGATCGTCTGGCCTACGGCCAGATCGCAGGCGGCTCGCGGAGCAAGGTCGACCGTCTTGAGCTTGAAGACCTTGCGCGACGGCGAGCCGCCTTTCCTGACATAGCGGACGGCGTAGTCGACGACGAGCCGCTGCGGCGCATCTGATATCGACACCAGGCGGGCGTCCATGCGGATACGCTGGCCGAGCGTTATCGCGGCCGGTGCGACCGCAAAGTCGTCGATCCGCACCTCGGGCTTGTCGCCGGCTCCGATCAGACCGAGGGCTCGCGGATCGCCCTTCTTGATCAGCGTGCGCAGCGCATGTTTGACGATCCAGGCCGTGCGGGCGTCATCCATCGGCCAAGTATCGAGGCGCTCCAGAACCCAGGCCGGGCTGTCCTTGGTGATGTCGTTGAGATGATTGGCGACCGACTTGCGGACATAGGGGCTGGGATCGCTTTTCAGCGTCTCCAGGATGGTCGCGACCGGTGAGGGGTCGGCGACCAGCTCCTTGATCTGGAAGGACCATGGCAATCTTGGCCGGCAGCCCTCGCTGGCGAGGCGCCTGACATGCTCATTGTCGTCGCGGGCCCATGTCTCCATGACATCAAGCGCGCGCCGGAGATCGCGCGCGAGGAAAGGCCGGATCGCGAATTCGGACGAACCGAAGCGCGTCAGGAAACGAAGCGACTCCATCGAGAGGTCGAAATGCGCCTTGCCGTAAAGGGCGACATATTCGGGCAGGGCGATCGATGCGAAGCCGTGGCCGATGCGGGGCGCCAGAGCATGAAGCACCTCGACGTTCTCCGGAAAACCGCCGGGCAGGGTCTGGTGCAGGCTGGTCGCGACCTGGCGCAGCCGCTGCATGATGCCGAGCGCGTCGAGGTTCTCTGTGGCCAGGATAAGGAAGCGATCCTTGTCGAAACCGGGGCAGACGGCCGCGGTCTCGGTCGCGATGTGGCGAAGCCGCTCGCGGTTGAAGATTTCCTTGAGGAGCGGGGACGCGGTCGTTTCTGCCTGCATCTGTGGTCGTCTTGCAAAGGGGATTCGGTGTCGCCGGTCTAGCACAGCCTGCTGCCAGCATGTTGTCAGGAGGGTGGGCGGCCGTGCTCCTGCACACAGAAGGCTCACAGCCTTGACCACCTCACGTCAAACTCGAATACTGGTATGGCGATGGAGGTCTCATGCGGCAGACATGGCGGTGGTTCGGGCCCCACGACAAGGTCAACCTGGCCGATGCGCGCCAGGCTGGCGCGGAAGGGATCGTCACGGCGCTCCATCATGTGCCGACCGGCGAGACCTGGCGCCCGGAGGAGATTGCCAGCCGACAGCGCGAAGTGGCCTTCCATCCCGACGGCTCGATAACCCATCTCAAATGGGAAGTGGTCGAAAGCCTGCCGGTCTCGGAGGCGATCAAGACCCAGACGGGCGCGTGGCGCGCCCACCTCGTCCATTACCGCCGCAGCCTCGAGAACCTGGCGCAGGCCGGCATATCCGTCGTCTGCTATAACTTCATGCCGGTGCTGGACTGGACGCGCACCGATCTCGCCTGGCGGGTGGCGCATGGCGGAACCGCGATGCGCTTCGACCTCGTCGATTTCGCCGCCTTCGATATCCACATTTTGCGGCGCAAAGGCGCGGCCGAGGATTTCCCTGAAGCCGTCGTCGCTGAGGCCGCGCGTCGTTTCAGAGCGATGGTCGACGACCGGCGCAATCAACTCGCGGCCAATGTCACCGCCGGCCTGCCGGGCGCGCAGGAGCATTGGTCCCTCGACGGACTGTCGGTCCACCTCGCGACCTATTCCGGGATCGGTCCGCAGAAGCTCCGGAGCCATCTCGTCGATTTCCTGGCCGAGGTCGCCCCGACGGCGGAAAGACTCGGCCTGCGGCTCTGCTGCCATCCCGACGATCCGCCTTTCCCGCTGCTCGGCCTGCCGCGCATCATGTCCGGTCTCGACGACTATCGTCATGTGCTCGAGGCGGTCGACCTGCCGGCCAACGGTGCGACCCTGTGCACGGGCTCGCTCGGCGCCCGGCCCGACAACGACTTGCCCGACATGGTCAGGAAGCTCGCGCCGCGCATCCATTTCGTGCATCTGCGGAACGTGAAGCGCGACACCGACGAGGTGCCGTGCTCCTTCCACGAGGCTGAGCACCTCGCGGGCGACACGGATATGGTGGCCGTCGTCGCGGCCCTTCTGGAAGAAGAGCGCCGCCGCCGCGAAGAGGGGCGTTCCGACGCCCGGATCCCGATGCGGCCCGATCATGGGCAGGACATCCTCGACGACCTGAAGCGCGGTGCGCAGCCGGGCTATCCGGCGATCGGCCGACTGAAAGGACTTGCCGAGCTGCGTGGCGTGATGGCCGCGTTCAGCCACCCGGAGATCGGCCTGTGACTGCACGCCTCAAATATCTTTCGGCCGTGTCCAAAAATGTCCGGCGGCCTTCCTACGGCCGCAATCGGGCCAGCGGCATCGTGCATATCGGCGTGGGCGCATTCCACAAGGCGCATCAGGCCGTCTATACCGACGATGCGCTGCAGGAGACGGGCGGCGACTGGATGATCACAGGTATCAGCCTGCGTTCGCCCGACGCGGCGCAGGCGCTCAACCCGCAGAAAGGGCTCTACACCCTGCTGGAACGCGGCCCCCAAGGCGTCTCGGCGCGTGTGATCGCCAGCATTGCAGGAGTTCTGGTCGCGCCCGTGGACCAGCCACATGTGCTCGTCGCGCTCGCATCACCCCAGACCAGGATCGTCAGCCTGACGGTCACGGAAAAGGGCTACGGGCTCGATCCGAAAACCGGCGGGCTCGACCCGAGCCATCCCGCCGTGGCGGCAGACCTCGCGGACCCCGACAATACCCGAAGCGCCCTGGGCTTCCTGGTTGCTGCACTTCACGCACGGCAAGTGCTCGGCCGTCCTCCGTTCACCGTGCTTTGCTGCGACAACCTTCCGTCGAACGGCAAGGTGTTGCGCCGGCTGGTGCTTGAATTCGCTGCCCTGAGGGACCCGGAGATCGTCCCTCACATAGAGAGCGCCGTCAGCTTCCCCTCGACCATGGTCGATCGCATCACGCCGGCCAGCACCGACGGGACCTTCGCCGATGCGCGGGTGCTGACCGGATGCGAGGACCGCGCGGCGGTCGAGACCGAGCCCTTCTCGCAATGGATCATCGAGGACCGATTCGTTGCCGGCCGCCCGCCTTGGGAGGCCGGGGGCGCGGTGTTCGTGGAGGATGTGACGTCCTACGAGATGATGAAGCTGCGCATGCTCAACGGTGCGCATTCCATGCTCGCCTATGCCGGCTTCATCGCCGGTCACAAATATGTGCGCGACGTCATGGGCGATGCCGATCTCGCGCGGCTCGTCGCGCGCCACATGAGCGAGGCGGCGCGGACGCTCGACCCCGTTCCCGGTGTTGACCCAGGCCGCTACGCGGACGAACTCCGCGATCGATTTGCCAATCCGGCCATCGCGCATGAGACGTGGCAGATCGCGATGGACGGTACGCAAAAGCTGCCGCAACGGCTGATCGAGCCGGCACGCATCGCGCTCGAGCGCGGCCTCCCGATGGATGCCTACGCCTTCGCGGCGGCCGCCTGGATGCGTTACACGCTCGGCGAGACGGAGAAGGGCGAGAGCTATGTGCTGCGCGACCCGCGCGAAGCGGAGATCCGATCGGCCCTCGCGGGCTGCGGGCGCGACCCAAGCGCGGTCGTCGAGGGCCTGCTCGCCTTGCCCGGCCTCTTCCCGGGCGCGCTGGCCACATCGACCGCATGGCGCGAGGCAGTGGCCGTCCGTCTCAAGACGATGCTTGCCGACGGAATGCGCAGTGCCATAGCACGCGAAGCTGCCGCTCGGCACGGGTGAGTCAGGACCCGGCGAGGCTCACACCCGCCGGTATCCGTCTCGGTTGTGCTTTCACGACGGGACGGGAGGTATCGACGTCGCGGGCCCGGATCACTGAACGACGAAATAGTCCTCAATGCCGGTCGCGGCCCGCTTTAGATGAGGCAGGATCTCGCGCTCCATCTCGGCCACGGAAACGCGCGCCGACTGGGTCGAGACGTTGATGGCCGCGACGATGGCGCCCGACCGGTCGCGGATGGGCACAGCGATGGAGCGCAGGCCGATCTCCAGTTCCTCGTCGACGGAGGCGAACCCTTTGCGGCCCGCCTCGACGATGGTCTGTGCGAGTTCCACCCGATCGGTGATCGTCTTGGCCGTATTCGCGCGGATCGTGGCCCGGGAGAGGAAAGCGTCGAGCGCATCCGGTGCGAGACCGGACAGCAGCACCCGGCCCATGGAGGTGCAGTAGGCCGGCAGCCTCGTGCCGATATGCAGCGCGATGCTGACGATATGGCGGCCGGGAACACGCGCGACATAGACCACGTCCTCGCCGGAGAGGATGGCGGCGGAGCAGGATTCAGCAAGAGCGCCGGAGACTTCGCGCATGAAAGGCTCGGCATAGGTCCATAGCGACGAGCCGCCGAGCCAGACCCGGGCAAGCGAGATCAGCCTGGGCGACAGGAGAAAGCGGCGGCCCTCCTGCGTGGCATAGCCGGTCGCGACCAGGGTCAGCAGGAAACGGCGTGCGCCGGCTCGCGTCAGTCCCGCCTTCTCGGCGGTCTCGGTCAAAGTCAGGCCGGCGGGATGGGCGGCGAGGATCTCCATGACGCCGAGCCCGCGTTCCAGGGAAGACACATGATCGCGCGAATGGCCGGCATCCGGCGCTTCCCCGGCCGCCATCGTCGCGATTGACTCGTCATGGTTCGTCATATAGGAAGTATCACATACAAAACAATTGTTCGCAATACGAACTTTTCGGAGGATCTGCGATGGCAAAGTTCATGCCGCTCAGCCAGGCGGTGGCGGAGAATCTGAAGGACGGCGATACCGTCGCCTTCGAAGGGTTCACGCATCTCATTCCCACGGCGGCCGTGCATGAGGCCATCCGCCAGGGTTTCAAGGACCTGACCCTGATCCGCATGACGCCCGACCTCATCTATGACCAGATGATCGGCATGGGCATGGCGAAGAAGATCGTCTTCTCCTATGTCGGCAACCCCGGTGTCGGTCTCCTGCGGCGTGCGCGTGACGCGATCGAGAACGGCTGGCCGCGGGCTGTCGAGGTCGAGGAGCACTCCCATGCCGGCATGGCGAACGCCTATGAAGCGGGCGCCGCGGGGCTCCCCTTCGCCGTCTTCCGCGGCTATCGCGGCGCCGGCCTCGCCGAGGTGAACCCCAACATCCGCTCCGTCACCTGCCCCTTCACGGGAGAGAAGCTGGCGGCGGTTCCGGCGCTGCGCCCTGACGTCACCTTCATCCACGCGCAGAAGGCCGACAGGAAGGGCAATGTGCTCGTCGAAGGCATCATCGGCATCCAGAAGGAAGCAGTGCTCGCAGCCAAGCGTGCCGTGGTCACCGTCGAGGAGGTGGTCGACGACTTCGCCGACCTGCATCCCAACCTGACCGTGCTGCCGAGCTGGACCATCACTGCGGTCTCGGTCGTGCCGGGCGGTGCGCATCCATCCTACACCCACGGCTACTACATCCGCGACAATGCGTCCTATCTCGAATGGGACGAGATCGCCGCCGACCGCGACAAGTTCCGCGACTGGATGCAGAAGAATGTGATCGAAAAGACCGCCGACGACTTTGCCGGCCGTGTCGCCCATCTGAGGAAGACCGCATGAGCACGGATCTCGGTTTCACCCCCAACGAGATGATGACGATCGCCGCCTCGCGCGCGTTGAAGAACGACGACGTCTGCTTCGTAGGCATCGGCGCGCCGTCGGCCGCCTGCAATGTCGCGCGGCTGACGCACGCGCCAGACATCACGCTCATCTATGAAAGCGGCACGATCGGCACGGCTCCCGACGTTCTGCCGCTGTCGATCGGCGACGGCGAGCTCTGCGAGACGGCGGTGACGACGGTGTCCGTGCCGGAGATGTTCCGCTACTGGCTGCAGGGCGGCCGCATCACCATCGGTTTCCTGGGGGCTGCCCAGCTCGACCGCTTCGGCAATATCAACACGACCGTGATCGGCGACTATCACAAGCCCAAGACCCGGCTTCCTGGCGGCGGCGGCGCGCCCGAGATCGCCACCTCCTCGCAGGAGGTCTATATCACCATGGCGCAATCGAAGCGCGGCATGGTCGAAAAGATCGACTTCTTCACCTCCTTCGGCCATGGCGAGGGCGGCGACCATCGAAAGCGACTCGGCATCGACACCAAGGGGCCGACCCTCCTGATCACCGATCTCGCCATCTGGAAGCCCGATCCGGTGACCAAGGAATTCACAGTCGTTTCGTTGCATCCAGGCGTGACACGCGAGCAGGTTCAGGAGACTTGCGGCTGGACGGTGAAGTTCGCCGGGGATATCGAGGTGACGCCGGCACCGACCGAGCTCGAACTGAAGACGCTGCGCGACCTGCAGGCCCGTACCAAGGCGGCGCATCAGGGCACCGCAAAGACCGAAAAGGCATGACCATGGCCGAAGCATTCATCTGTGACTACATCCGCACTCCGATCGGCCGCTTCGGCGGCTCCTTGTCGTCGGTGCGCGCCGACGATCTCGGCGCTGTCCCGCTCAAGGCGCTGGTCGAGCGCAACGCTACCGTCGACTGGCAGGCCGTCGACGACCTCGTCTATGGCTGCGCCAACCAGGCGGGCGAGGACAATCGCAACGTGGCGCGCATGTCGCTGCTTCTCGCCGGCTTGCCGCAGGAGATCCCGGGCTCGACCGTCAACCGGCTCTGCGGATCCGGCATGGATGCACTCATCATCGCGGCGCGGGCGATCAAGTCAGGCGAGGCCGAGCTGATGGTGGTCGGCGGCGTGGAATCCATGTCGCGGGCGCCCTTCGTCATGCCCAAGGCCGACACCGCCTTCTCGCGCAATGCCGAGATCTACGACACCACCATCGGCTGGCGTTTCGTCAATCCGCTGATGAAGAAGCAGTACGGCATCGATTCCATGCCGGAGACCGGTGAGAATGTCGCCGAGCAGTTCCAGGTGTCGCGTGCCGACCAGGATGCCTTTGCCGTGCGCAGCCAGGACAAGGCCGTGGCGGCGCAGGCCAACGGCCGGCTGGCCAAGGAGATCGTGCCGGTGACCATCCCGCAGCGCAAGGGCGATCCTGTCGTGGTCGGCAAGGACGAGCATCCGCGCGCCGGCACTACGGTGGAGACGCTGGCCAAGCTACCGACGCCGTTCCGGCAGGGCGGCACGGTTACGGCCGGCAACGCATCCGGCGTCAACGACGGAGCGGCGGCGCTGATCGTCGCTTCGGAAACGGCCGCCAGGAAGCATGGCCTCAACCCCATCGCGCGCATCCTCGGCGGCGCGGCGGCAGGCGTCGAGCCGCGCATCATGGGCATCGGCCCGGCTCCGGCAACGAAGAAGCTCTGCGCCCGGCTCGGCCTCAAGCCGACGGATTTCGGCGTCGTCGAGTTGAACGAAGCCTTCGCCTCCCAAGGCATCGCCGTGCTCCGCGAACTCGGGATCGCCGAGGACGCGGAGCATGTGAACCCGAATGGCGGGGCGATCGCGCTCGGCCATCCGCTGGGCATGTCGGGGGCCCGGATCGCCGGCACTGCCGCGCTGGAACTCAGGGAGCGCGGTGCCAGGCTGGCGCTCGCCACCATGTGCATCGGCGTCGGCCAGGGCATCGCCGTCGCGCTGGAGCGGGTCTAACCCTCCAGCCAGTCCTCGATCCGGAGGTCGGGGACGAGACGGAAGGCGCGATCGCTCGTGACGAGCGTCGCGCCGACAGAAAGCGCATGGGCGGCGATGAGCATGTCGAGTGCGCCTAGGCTTTTCGCCTGTCGCTCCATATGGGCGCGGAGGTGGCCATAGAGCCTTGCTTCTTGTGCCGACCATTGCAGCACGTCGACCTCGGCGAAGAAGTCGGCTGTTACCCCCGCCAAACGGGTAGCCTCCGGGCGCTTTGCCAACCCAAACTGGATTTCCCCGAAAGAGATGGCGGACACGCAAATATCCTGGGGCGGGATTTTGCTGTGTCGGTCGGCGACAGGTCCCGATCGCTTCGTCACGATCAGTCCGATAGCGTTCGTATCGAGCATGTAGCGCGTATTCATGCGAAGGGGTCGTCCCGCTCCTGAGTCCCCTGGTCCCGGTCCTTCAGGAAATCTTCGGGAATGTCCTCCGGCCTGAGCGCGTCCCGCGCGGCAAAGAACTTCTCCCACGACCCTGTCCGCTGCGGCTTCTCTGCCAGGATCACGTGTCCCGTTGCCGGGTCCCGCCAGATCTCCACTTCCGTTCCCTTGAACCGAAACTCCTGGGGAAGGCGCACGGCTTGGCTGCGCCCGTTCATGAAGAGCTTTGCGACGGCTGTCATTCCCATGCCTCCTTCCAGTCAGTATATATCAAGATATATACCGAGGCGTGATTTTCGGCAAGGGCACTAGCCGCGGCGCAGCTTCACCGGTGCCTCGCCGAAGGCGTGCGAGAAGGCCCGCGAGAAGGCCGCCCCGCTCGAAAACCCCGTGCGCGCAGCGATGTCGGCCATCGGCACGGCGGTATCGACGACAAGGCGGCGGGCTGCGGCGAGCCGCAGCCGGAGATAATAGGCGCCTGGCGTCTCGCCGATCGCTTTGGCAAAGACCTTCTCCAGCGTACGCGCGGTGATGCCGGTGCGCCGCGCGATAGCCGACACTGTCAGCGGCTGGTCGACATGGGCCTCCATCAGCCGGATCGCCTGGGCGAGCCGCGGGTCGTAGCCGTCGAGACGGCCGAGCGATACCAGCGGCTGCGCGTCGGTCGCGGCCCGCGCCTGATCGTAGATGAAGACGCTCGCCACATCGAGAGCGACGGCCATGCCAAGCCGCATGCGGATGAGATGCAGCATCAGGTCGAAGGTGGGCGAGGCGCCCCCCGTCGTGAAGACCGGGCCGTCAATGACGTAGCGGTCCGGCCTGATGTCGGCGTCGGGGAAGGCGGCGGCAAAATCCTCCATGTCCTCCCAGTGGGTGGTCGCGGATCGTCCGTCGAGCAGTCCGGCGCGGCCGAGCAGCCATGTGCCGGCCTCGACGCCACCGACCGCGCGTGCGGAGCGCGCGACCTTGCGGATTGCCGCCAGCATGGCTGATGTCGCCTGCTGCCGCGTTCCGAAGCCGCCTACCACGACCAGCACGTCGGTCCTTTCGCCGGCGTCGAAACGGCCGCTCACCGCGACTGGCAGGCCCGATGTGGTGGCGGGCGGCTTCCCATCCGCCGAGACGATCTTCCAGTCGAACAGCGTTTCACCGGAGACTCGGTTGGCCGCCCTGATCGGATCGACAGTCGAAGCCACGCACATGATCGACGATCCGGCGAGAATGAGGAGCGTCATCCTGAGTGGGGTGCGCTCGGGCTGGAAGATCGAAGGCCTTTCGTTTTTCATCAAGCATCATTCGTAAAATGCAAAGCAGCTTTCTGCAAGTCAGGGGATTATGCGCTGAAATGGGCAAAGGCGCTTCACGGTGCGCAAGATGCGCACACGGCGTTGGCACGACGCGACAGCGCACATGCCCGCAAAGGAGGAGCTTCCATGAGTCTCAATCCCAGCCGCGACGTATTCATCACCTGTGCCGTCACCGGTTCCGGCGACACCACCAGCCGTTCCAACAAGGTTCCGGTCACGCCGCGGCAGATCGCCGATGCGGCGATCGAGGCCGCCAATGCGGGTGCTGCGATCGCCCATATCCATGTCCGCGACCCCGAAACGGGCAAGGGGGCGCGCGACGTCCATCTCTATGAGGAGGTGGTGAACCTTGTGAAGCAGTCGGGTGTCGACGTCGTGCTGAACCTCACCGCCGGCATGGGTGGCGACCTCACGCTCGGCGGGGTCGAGATACCGTTGCCGCCCGCCACCGTCGGAACCGACATGGCCGGCGCCACGGAGCGGCTCGCCCATGTGGCCAAGCTGCTGCCGGAGATCTGCACGCTCGACTGCGGCACGATGAATTTCGGCGAGCAGGACTACATCATGACCAATACGCCGATGATGCTGAAGGAGATGGCGCGCCAGATCCAGGCGCATGGCGTCAAACCCGAGGTCGAGATCTTCGACACCGGCCATCTGCTGCTGGCGAAATGGCTGCACGGCCAGGGCCTGCTCGACGATCCGGTCATGGTGCAGCTCTGCATGGGCATACCGTGGGGGGCGCCCGACGATATCGCCACGCTGACGGCGCTCACCGCGAACCTCCCGTCCGACTGGGTCTTCTCGGCTTTCTCGATCGGCCGCAACCAGCTGCCCTACACGGCAGTGGCGCTCGCCTGCGGCGGCAACATCCGCGTCGGGCTGGAGGACAATATCTGGCTCGACAAGGGTGTGCTCGCAACCAACGGGGCCTTGGTGGAGCGGGCCGTCAAGGTCGCGGAAGGCATGGGCTCGCGCGTGATGAGCGCGGCCGACGTGCGCAAGAAGCTCAAGCTCGAGAAGCGGTGGTAGGACGATGGGCCCGATCAACAAGGCCGCCGCCATCGGCGGCGGGGTCATCGGCGCAGGTTGGGTTGCGCGCCTCGTCCTCAACGGCATCGACGTGGCTGTCTTCGATCCTGATCCGGAAGCGGCGCGCAAGGTCGACGAAGTGATGAAAGGAGCCCGCCGCGCCTATCGCAAGATGGCGCCGGGCGGTCTGCCCAAGGAGGGCAGGATCACCTATGCCAAAACCATCGCGGAGGCGGTGGCCGGGGCCGACTTCATCCAGGAAAGCGTTCCGGAGCGGCTGGACCTGAAGCACAAGGTGCTGGCGGAGATCGACGCCCATGCGCCGAAGGGCGCACTGATCGGCTCATCGACCTCAGGGTTGAAGCCGACTGACATGCAGACGGCGCTGAAGCGTCCTGAACGGCTGGTCGTCGGCCACCCGTTCAACCCGGTCTATCTCCTGCCGCTGGTCGAGATCGTCGGCGGCGAGAAGACGTCGAAGAAGGCGATCGAGAAGGCGCGCGTGCTCTACGCCTCGATCGGCATGAAGCCCGTCGTCATCAGGAAGGAGATCGAGGCCTTCGTCGGCGACCGCCTGCTCGAAGCGGTGTGGCGCGAGGCCCTGTGGTTGATCAAGGACGACATCACCACCGTCGAGGAACTCGACGACATCATGCGTTATTCCTTCGGCATACGGTGGGCGCAGATGGGCATGTTCCAGGTCTACCGCATCGCCGGCGGCGAAGCCGGCATGCGCCACTTCATCGCCCAGTTCGGCCCGTGCCTGGCGTGGCCCTGGACCAAGCTGACCGACGTTCCCGAACTGACCGACGAGCTGGTCGACAAGATCGCCGACCAGTCCGACGAGCAGGCCAATGGCCTGTCGATCCGTGAGCTGGAGCGGATCCGCGACGACAATCTGGTCGCCATCATGGAAGCCCTGTCCAGGCAGAACAAGGGCAAGGGCTGGGGCGCGGGCGAACTGCACAAGGACTATACGAAGCAGCTTGCAAAGGCCGCGAAATCCGGCAAGGCCAAGGCCGAGAAGCCAGCCAAGGATGTCAAGGCCGACAAGGTGGTCAAGGAAGCCAAGGCCGGCAAGCACAGAAAGAAGCCGGGCAGCAAGAAGAAGGGGTGAACCCATGGATTTCGGCCTCTCCGAAGAGCAGAAGCTGATCGTCCAGACGACACGGGCCTTCGTCGAGAACGAGCTCTATCCGCATGAGGCGGAGGTCGAGCGCAGCGGTCATCTCAGGCGCGACTTGATCGAGGAGCTGAAGGCGAAGGCCATCGCGGCCGGTCTCTACGCCGCCAATATGCCCACCGAGGTGGGCGGGGCCGGGCTCGATACCGTCACCTGGCTGCTCTATGAAAAGGAACTCGGCCGGGCGAATTACGCGCTTCACTGGACCTGCGTGGCGCGGCCTTCCAACATCCTGCTCGCCGGCACGCCGCAGCAGCGCGAGAAATATCTGTTCCCCTGCGTGCGCGGCGAGAAATGGGACTGCCTTGCCATGACCGAGCCCGGCGCCGGGTCTGACCTGCGTGGCATGAAGGCCAGCGCGGTGCAGGACGGAGACGACTGGGTGCTCAACGGCACCAAGCATTTCATCTCGCATGCCGACCTCGCCGATTTCGCCATCGTCTTCATGGCCTCTGGCGAGGAGGACAGCCCGCGCGGCAAGCGCAAGAAGATCACCGCCTTCTTCGTCGACAAGGGGACCAAGGGCTTCACCGTTCGCGAGGGGTATCGCAACGTCTCGCATCGCGGCTACACGAATGCGATCCTCGAATTCGACGACTGCCGCCTGCACAAGGAGCAGGTGCTGGGCGAGGTCCACAAGGGCTTCGAGGTCGCCAACAGCTGGCTCGGAGCGACACGGCTCCAAGTCGCCGCGACATGCCTCGGCCGTGCCGAGCGCGCGCTCGGCCACGCCGTCGACTATGCCGCGCAGCGCGAGCAGTTCGGACAGCAGATCGGCAAGTTCCAGGGCGTTTCCTTCAAGCTGGCTGACATGGCGACGGAACTGAAGGCTGCCGACCTGATGGTGTTCGAGGCCGGCTGGAAATACGACCAGGGCACGGTCACCGATCAGGACATGGCCATGGCCAAGCTGAAGGCCACCGAGATGCTCGCCTTCGTGGCCGACGAGGCTATCCAGGTCCATGGCGGCATGGGTCTCATGGACGACCTGCCGCTCGAGCGTATCTGGCGCGACGCCAGGGTCGAGCGCATCTGGGAAGGCACATCCGAGATCCAGCGCCACATCATCTCGCGCGCGCTGCTGCGCGCCGTGGGTGGATAGTACCGCGATGCGCATCCACCGCCGCACTCCGGAGAGCACCCCTCATCCGACCCACCCTGTATTTCGGCTTCACCCTCCAGTTCGGCACGACCGCTTAAGCCGAAATACAGGCTGGGCCACCTTCTCCCACAAGGGGAGAAGGGGGAGCCTGGCTTTGACAGTTCCGCAAATCGCCAGCGTTGAAGGTTGGCGGCAACGCCTCTGCAATCCTGCCTTCTCCCCTTGTGGGAGAAGGTGGCCCAGACAGTATTTCGGCCCCGGCAGTTATGACGAGCTCAACAGTGCAGCCGAAATACTGGCTGGGTCGGATGAGGGGTGCTCGCCGAAGCGCGGCGGTCACACTCTTCAATGGTCTCACCTGCTTTCGAACCTGCGCCAACGGTCGGGCTTTGCGAGATGTGTACATCCCCTAGCTGAGCCAGAGAGGGGCGTTCATGCATCGGCTTGAACGCCTGCTGCGTCCCCGCTCCATCGCCGTCTTCGGCGGTGTGCAGGCGGCCGCTGTTGTCCGGCAGTCGCTGATGATGGGTTTTTCCGGCGACATCTGGCCGGTCCATCCCTCCAAGGATGAGGTGGCCGGCGTCAGGGCCTATCGTTCGGTGGGCGAGTTGCCTGATGCCCCCGATGCCGCCTTTGTCGGCGTCAACAGGCACCTCACGCTCGATGTCGTCAGGGAGCTCGGCGAGCGCGGGGCGGGCGGCGCGGTCTGCTTTGCCGCAGGCTTCCTGGAAACCGGCGACTATGACGAGGACGGCGAACGCCTGCAGCAGGAACTACTCGACGCCGCCGGCGCCATGCCCATAATCGGTCCTAACTGCTACGGTCTGATCAACTATGCCGATGGTGCGCTGCTGTGGCCGGACCAGCATGGCGGCATCAGGCTCGCCGAAGGCGGGCGGGGCGTCGCGATCGTCACCCAATCCTCCAACATCGCCATCAACATGACGATGCAGAAGCGCGGCCTGCCGGTCGCCTATGTGATGACGGCCGGCAACCAGGCCCAGACCGGCCTTTCGGAGATGGCGCTTGGATTGATCGAGGACGATCGGGTCTCCGCGCTCGGCCTGCATATCGAGGGCTTCGATTCCGCTTCCGGTTTCGAGAGGCTGGCGGCGCGTGCTCGCGAACTGGGCAAGCCTGTCGTCGCGATGAAGGTCGGCCGATCGGAGCAGGCGCGGGCCGCGACGATCTCGCACACGGCGTCGCTGGCCGGTTCGGATGCGGCTTCCGACGCTTTCCTGAAGCGTCTGGGGATAGCCCGCGTCGATACGATCCCATCCTTTCTCGAGGCGCTGAAGCTGGTCCACGCGGCAGGACCGCTCCGGGGCCATCGGCTGTCTTCGATGAGCTGTTCGGGTGGTGAGGCGTCGGTCATGGCCGACAGTGCGGAAGGCCGGCGCGTCTATTTCCCTGCGCTCACCGAGGCGCATCGGGCGCAAGTGAAGTCGACGCTCGGGCCGCTGGTGGCGGTCGCCAACCCGCTCGATTACCACACCTTCATCTGGAACAACGAACCGGCGATGACGGCCGCCTTTACGGCGATGGTCTCGGGCGGCTTCGATCTCAACATGCTGGTCATCGATTTCCCGCGCGGCGATCGCTGCTCCGATGCCGACTGGTTCCCGACGCTGCGTGCCTTCGAAGCCGCGTTGAGGACGAATTCGGCAAAGGGCGCGATCGTCGCCTCTTTGCCGGAGAACCTGCCGGAGGAATATTGCGCCGACCTCATCGCGCGCGGCATCGTGCCCCTCTGCGGCATTGCCGAGGCGATCGACGCGGCCGAGGCTGCGGCTTCGATCGGCGAGGCGTGGGTGGCAGGCGCGGCGCCGGCCGTCGCCGACAAGACGGGTTCGTGCGAACGATGCGCCGGGCGCACGTCCGACGAGGCAGAAGCGAAGGCAATGCTGGCCGCCCATGGCCTTCCGGTGCCCCCCGGCCGTCACGCCTCGAACCCGGACGAAGCGGTCGCGGCGGCGCGGGCCCTGGGTTTTCCGGTGGCGCTCAAGGCGCTCGGCCTCGCGCACAAGTCGGAACATGGCGCGGTGAAGCTCGACCTCCGCGACGGCGAGGCGGTTCGTGTCGCCGCGGAGAGCCTTGCCGGACTGGGTACAGGCCTCTATGTCGAGCGCATGGTGTCGGGCGGCGTGGCCGAACTGATCGTCGGCATCACGCGCGATCCGCTGTTTGGACCGGTCATGACGATCGGCTCCGGCGGCGTGCTCGTCGAATTGTTGAAGGATTCCGCGACATTGCTTCTGCCGGCGCGCAGGGGCGACGTCGAAGCCGCCTTGCGCGGGCTGAAGCTCTTCCCGCTGCTCGACGGCTATCGGGGCCGGCCCAAGGCCGATCTCGACGCGGCGCTCGACGCGGTGCTCGCCATTGCCGCATTCGCCGTCACCGAGGCCGAGACGATCGAGGAGCTCGACATCAATCCGCTGATCGTCTGCGGTGAAGGTCAGGGCGCCTGGATCGCCGATGCGCTGCTGGTCGCCGGCGAGGTTCCGGCCGCATCACACCGCGAGAGCCACCGCAAGATTGGAGCCGAGCAGCCATGTCCGATGTGATCAAGACCCGCCGCGAGGGTGCCATCCTCGAAGTCACTCTGGACAGGCCGAAGGCCAATGCGATCGACCTCGCGACGTCGCGCGCCATGGGCCTCACCTTCCAGTCGTTCCGCGACGATCCGGAACTGCGCGTTGCGATCGTCCGGACCGCCGGCGACAAGTTCTTCTCGGCCGGCTGGGACCTGAAGGCGGCGGCCGGCGGCGACGCCGTCGACGGCGATTACGGTGTCGGCGGCTTTGCCGGGCTGCAGGAGCTGCGGGACCTCAACAAGCCCGTCATTGCCTGCGTCAACGGCATGGCGGTCGGCGGCGGCTTCGAACTGGCGCTGTCCTGCGACCTCATCTACGCCTCCGATCATTCGTCTTTCGCCTTGCCGGAGATCCGCGCCGGCACACTGGCCGATGCCGCGACCATAAAGTTGCCGAAGCGCATTCCCTATCACGTGGCCATGGACCTTCTGCTCACCGGCCGCTGGATGGACGTGCAGGAGGCGCATCGCTGGGGGCTGGTCAACGAGGTGCTGTCGGCCGAAAATCTCGAGGACAGGGTGTGGGAGATCGCGCGGCTTCTGGCGGGCGGCCCACCGCTGGTCTTCGCCGCGATCAAGGAAGTGGCCCGCAGGGCCGAGGCGATGGAGTTCCAGGACGCGATCAACTGGATCACGAAGCGGAAGTTTCGGACCGTCGACGAGCTCTATGCCTCGGAGGACAATTTGGAAGGTTTCCGGGCCTTTGCCGAAAAGCGCGATCCGGTGTGGAAAGGACGATAGATGACGACCGACTACAGCAAGCTCATCGACGCCGAGACCCGGGCCTTCATCGAGCGCACCAATGCCTATTACCCGCCTGATACGATCGACTACACGATCACCCAGCAGCGCGAAATCTACGATCGGATGTGCCGGGAGTTCTTCGCGGGCTATCCGCAGGGCATGACCGCGCAGGATTCGGCGATAGAGACGCCGACCCATGCGATCCCGATCCGCATATACCGCCCGGCCACGCCGGACGCTTCGGCAATGGTGCTCTATTTCCATGGCGGCGGCTTCATCCTGGGCGGGCTGGAAAGCCATGACGATGTGTGCGCCGAGCTCTGCGCGCGCACCGGGTACGAGGTCGTCTCGGTCGATTACAGGCTGGTGCCGGAGCATATCCATCCGGCGGCATTCAACGACGCCATGGGCGCCTTCGAATGGGCCGCCTCGACCTATTCGCAGCCGATCCTGCTCTGCGGCGACAGTGCCGGCGGCAATCTCGCGGCGGCGGTGGCGCATCATACGCGCGGTCACGCCCGCGCGCCCATCGGACAGGTGCTCATCTATCCCGGCCTTGGTGGCGACGTCACCAAGGGTTCCTATGTGACCCATGCGGACGCGCCCATGCTGACCATGCGCGATCTGCTTTTCTACAAGGACATCCGTACCGGCGGCGCCGACGTCTCCAACGACGTCAGCTACATGCCGATGCGCGATCCGGATTTTTCTTCGCTGCCGGCGACGGTCATCATAACGGCAGAATGCGATCCGTTGTCCTCCGACGGCGAGGCCTATCGCGACCGCGTGCGCGCGGCGGGCGGCAAGGCCTTCTCGCGCGAGGAGACAGGGCTGGTGCACGGCTATCTCAGGGCGCGCCATACCGTGGAACGGGCGCGCGCGAGCTTCACCCGCATCGTCGACGCGGTGAAGGCACTCGGCAAGGGCGAGTGGCCGTACTGACCGATTGTACGCGGTAACGCTTCGTTAGCTTTTTTGAAGGTCGAAGCCGGCTAACAACCCGCATCCTCGCCCGATCGATGCTAGTCAGGTTTTCGGCGGGCAAAGGAGCGTGATCGATGGCTGCTAGCATACTGAACGCCAAAGGCGTCCCTCTTTTCTACAGCGGATCGCCACAGAGGTGGTTCTCGGCGACCAATTCAGGGCCGTCGCTTTATGGCACGACCCTGAACGACGCACTTTACGGCGATGCCGCCGTCTCGGTAACGATGTATGGCGGCAAGGGCGACGACACCTACTATCTCTATTCCTCGAAGAACAAGGCGGTCGAATTCGGAGACGGCGGCGTCGACACCATCTCCACCTGGATGAGCTATGAATTGCCCAGGAACTTCGAGAACCTGACCGTCACCGGCGACAAGCGTTACGCTTTCGGAAACGACCAGGACAACATCATCACCGGAGGCTCGGGCCGGCAGACGCTCGATGGCGGCTACGGAGACGACGTCCTGATCGGCGGGGCCGGCGGTGACGTCTTTGTCGTCTCGAAAGGCAAGGGCAGCGATCTGATCGTCGATTTCCAGGCGGCCGACGTGATCCGTATCGGCGGTTACGGATTCACCTCCTTCGACGCAGTCAAGGCGAAGATGGTGCAGTCGGGGGCGGATGTCAGGCTGAACCTCTCGGGTGACGAGTTCCTGGTCTTCGCCAACAAGACCATCGCCGAGCTCAGCGCCGGTCAGTTCAAGCTCGAGATCGACAGGTCTGCGCTCCGGCCGTCCTTCGCAGACGAGTTCGACAGGCTGGACCTGTGGAACGGCACCAGCGGCACATGGGATTCGAACTTCTGGTGGGGAGCGCCGAACGGCAGCACATTGTCCAGCAACAATGAGCGCCAATGGTATATCGACACCGACTATGGTCCGACCAAGTCGGTCACGCCGTTCAGCATCGACGATGGCGTGCTGACGATCACTGCCGCCCGGGCGCCCGGCGCGATTCGGCCCTACATCAACAATTACGAATACACATCCGGCCTGCTGACGACCTATGAGAGCTTCACGCAGACCTACGGCTATTTCGAGATTCGGGCCGACATGCCGGAGCGGCAGGGCGTGTGGCCGGCCTTCTGGCTGCTGCCGGCGGACGGATCGTGGCCTCCCGAGCTCGACGTGATAGAGATGCGCGGCCAGAATCCCAACGAGCTCATCCTGACCGCGCACAGCAATGCGTCGGGCAGCCACACCACGGCGGCGACGTCGGTCCATGTGTCCGACACCGAAGGCTTCCACAGCTACGGGCTCCTGTGGACCCCGGATGAACTGATCTGGTTCTACGACGACGTCGAGGTCGCGCGTGCTCCGACGCCCGACGATATGCACGAACCGATGTACATGATTGCCAATCTCGCGGTGGGCGGCCTGGCCGGCACGCCGACCGACGGCCTCGCCACGCCGGCCGAGATGAAGATCGACTACATCCGCGCCTATGCGCTCGGGGGCGATTTCATCCTCTGACAAGTGCCGTTTGTTGGGTTGCTAACAGACGCCCGAAGCTATTCGAGGAAAGCTCGTGCCTTCATGGTCGAGGGCACGGGCACTCCGAGGCGCCCGAGAATCGTCGGCGCGAGCTGGAGCTGATCGAGCAGCACGCTGCTCTCCGGACCGCTGGCGGTGCCGAAATAATAGAGCGCGAAATCCTGCTGCTCGTCTTCCCTGCCGCCGTGATGGCCGCGGTCGGTCTGGCCGTGGTCGGCAGTAACGATCACCTCGTAGCCGGCTGCCCGCCAGCGCGGCAGGAAGGCGGCGAGCATGCCGTCCATGGCGTAGCATGCATGGTCCATCTCGATGCAGTCGTGACCGTAGCGGTGGCCCATCGAATCCAGCGTGCAGGTGTGCAGGATGCCGTAGTCGATCGAAAAGCGCTTCGTCAGCATGGTCAGCGTCGCGAACAGATCGATGTCGCTGGGCGTCATCTGGTTCTTGTTGTTGTAGCCGGTCATGGTGTGGAAGCGGCCATGTGTGATCGGGCCGTCCGGCTCGTCATACTCCATGTCCTCGACGAGATCGAAGGGACAGCGATTGAAGAACTCGGACCAGTAGGAATGGGTGACGGCGCCCGTCTTGCCGCCGGCCCGGGTGATCTCGGAAAAGAGATCGGGCTGTTCGACGCGGAATCGGACCTCGTTCGAATGGATGCCGTGGACCTGCGGCGGAACGCCGGTATGGATCGAGGCGTAGCAGCAGGCCGAGGTCGAGGGCAGCACCGAGCGCATCTGCCAGACGCGCGCCTCGCCCGACTGTACCCAGCCTTCGAGGTTGCCCATCAGGCGTCGCCAGTTGCGATAGGGCACGCCGTCCAGGATGATCAGCAGCAGTTTCGATTTCAGGGGCATCTCTCAGCGGTTCCGTTTGTTGAAAATCCCTCACCTCGCTTTTGAGCGAATAGCGAGTAGCGAGTAGCGAATAGCGAATAGCGAGTAGGGGAAGGAAAGAGGGCGCGGCAGTCCCGCGAGCCGTCGCTGTCACCCCTTTCCTATTCGCTACTCGCTATTCGCTACTCGCTCGAAAAGAGGGGGAACGAGGGATATCACCTGTTGACCTTCAGTTCCCCGCACTTTCCATGCGGCGGCCCTTGATCGCGCCTTCCAGCCAGCCGATCTCCATTTCTGGCACGGAGGACAGCAGCAGGTCGGTATAGGCGTCGAAGGGCGGCGTCAGCACCTGAGATTTCGGTCCGTAGCGCACCACCTCGCCGCGATACATGACGGCGATCGAATCGGCGATCGCCTTCACCGTCGCCAGATCATGCGTGATGAACATGTAGGCGACGTCCTCCTCCTTCTGCAGTTCGAGCAGAAGCTTCAGGATGCCGTTGGCCACCAGCGGGTCGAGCGCGCTCGTCACCTCGTCGCAGATGATCAGCTTCGGCTTGGCGGCGAGCGCTCGGGCGATGCAGACACGCTGCTTCTGGCCGCCTGAAAGCTCGGCCGGATAGCGGTCGACGAAGCCTTTGCCCATCTCGATCTTGTCGAGCAGCTCGGCGACCCGGCCATCGCGTTCCTTGCCCTTCAGGCCGAAGTAGAACTCCAGCGGCCGGCCGATGATGGTGCCGACGGTTTGACGCGGGTTCATGGCGACATCGGCCATCTGGTAGATCATCTGCAACTCGCGCAGATCGTCCTTGCTGCGGTCCGCCAGACGGTTGGCCAGCCTGCGCCCGGCAAAGGATATGGAACCTTCCAGCGGCGGCAGCAGCCCGGTGATGGCCCGCGCCAGCGTCGATTTGCCGGAGCCGGATTCGCCGACCACGGCCAGCGTCTGGCCCGGCGGAATGTCGACGGATACGTTCTTCAGCACCTTGACCAGGCCGCCGCCATAGGCGGCCGTCAGATTGCCGACCGAAAGAAGCGGCGTCTTGCCCGGCTTGTGCTCCTCGTGCTCGATGCGGTTCACCGAGACGAGCGCGCCGGTATATTGCTGGCGCGGCTCCTTGATGATCTGGCGTGTCTCACCCCATTCGACCAGCTTGCCGTGGCGAAGCACCATGATCTCGTCGGCGACCTGGGCCACGACCGCGAGGTCGTGGGTGATGTAGAGCGCGGCTACACCGGTGTCGCGGATCGCCTCCTTGATCGCGGCGAGCACGTCGATCTGGGTCGTCACGTCGAGCGCTGTGGTAGGCTCGTCGAAGACGATGAGATCGGGCTCGGGGCACAGCGCCATCGCCGTCATGACGCGCTGCAGCTGGCCGCCGGAAACCTGGTGCGGAAAGCGCTTGCCGATATTCTCGGGGTCCGGAAGGCTGAGTTTCCTGAACAGCGCGACGGCGCGCCCCTCCGCCTCGGCGCGGCTGGCGAGGCCGTGCTCGAGGCACGATTCCACGACCTGGTCCATCAGGCGGTGCGCGGGATTGAATGCCGCGGCCGCCGACTGCGCGACATAGCAGACCTCGCAGCCGCGAAGCTGCCGCAGACCTTGCTTGCCGCCCTGCAATATGTCGCGGCCGTTGAGGATGACCTCGCCGCCCGTGATCCTGACGCCGCCACGGCCATAGCCCATGGAGGCGAGACCGATGGTGGACTTGCCTGCGCCGGACTCGCCGATCAGGCCAAGCACGCGCCCACGATTGAGCGTGAGGGACACGCCGTCGACGATGATGATGGTGCGCGGATCCTCGCCGGGCGGGTAGACGGTCGCCTCTATTCTGAGATTGCGGATGTCGAGAAGGCGTTCGCTGTCCTTCTTGACGACGCTTTTCCTAGCCATTGCCCCGCCCTCCCTTCAGGTCGGTCGTGCGGTTGAGGACCCAGTCGGCGACGAGGTTCACCGAGATGGCGAGAAGCGCGATCGCCGCTGCCGGGATCAGCGCCGCCGGCACGCCGAACACGATGCCGTCCTTGTTCTCCTTGACCATGCCGCCCCAGTCGGCCTCCGGCGGCTGGACGCCCAGCCCGAGGAAGGACAGCGCGGAGAGGAACAACACGGCATAGATGAACCGCAGGCCGAGTTCGGAGACCAGCGGCGACAGTGCGTTGGGCAGGATCTCGCGGAAGATGATCCAGCTCCAGCCCTCGCCGCGCAGCTTGGCCGCCTCGACGAAATCCATGACGTTGATGTCGACCGCGACCGCCCGCGACAGGCGATAGACGCGGGTGGAATCGAGCAGCCCCATCACCAGGATCAGTGTCGTCAGCGTGGACGGCAGAACCGACAGGATGACGAGTCCGAAGATCAGGGTCGGGATCGCCATCAACAGGTCGACCAGGCGCGACATTCCCGTGTCGACCCAGCCGCCGATCACCGCGGCAGAGAAGCCGAGGATCGAGCCGAGGCCGAAGGAGAGGGCGGTCGCCGCCGCCGCGATAAAGATCGTGGTCCGCGCCCCGTAGATGATGCGCGACAGGAGATCGCGGCCGAGATTGTCGGTGCCGAGCCAATGGTCGGCCGAAGACGGCTGCCAGACGTCGCCGACGATCTCGCTCATCGGATAGGGCGACAGCAGCGGGGCGAAGATCGCCATGACGAGGAATGCCGTCGTCAGGACGAGGCCGAGCCAGGCGCCCGGCGGAATGCGTTTCAGGTCGAGCATCGCCGCCCCCTCATTTCGGATGCCTGAGCCGCGGATTGGCGATGATCGCGGCGATGTCGGCGACGATGTTGAGCCCGATATAGACCGCAGCGAAGATCAGGCCGCAGGCCTGCACTACCGGGACGTCGCGCTTGGCGACGTGGTCGACGAGATATTGCCCCATGCCGGGATAGACGAAGATGACCTCGACCACCACGACGCCGACCACCAGGAAGGCGAGGTTGAGCATCACCACATTGATGATCGGCGCGATCGCATTCGGGAAAGCGTGCCGGCGGATGATGTCGAGCGGCGACAGGCCCTTGAGCTCCGCCGTCTCGATATAGGCGGACTGCATGACGTTGAGGATCGCCGCGCGCGTCATGCGCATCATATGGGCGAAGACCACGAAGGTCAGCGCCAATGCGGGGAGCGCGATGGCTCTCATCCGGTCGAGGAAGGGCATTCCGTCATAGACCGTCGAGACGCTGGGCAGCCATTGCAGCTTCACCGCGACGAAATAGACGAGCAGGTAGCCGATGAAGAACTCCGGCAGCGAGGTCGAGGCGAGCGCGATGCCTGATATCGTCTTGTCGACCGGCCCGTTGCGGTAGCGCACGGCGATCAGCCCCGCCGCGATTGCCAGCGGGATCGACAGGATCGCGGCCCAGAAGGCCAGGAACAGCGTATTCGACAGCCGGCCGCCGAGCGATCCGGCGATATCCTGCCGGCTGGTGAGCGCGGTGCCGAGGTCGCCTGTCAGCACGCCGCCGAGCCAGCGGAAATATCTGACATAGGCGGGATCGTTGAGGCCGAGTTCCTCGCGCAGATTGGCCAGCGCCTGCGGCGTGGCCGACTGGCCAAGGATGGATTGCGCGACGTCGCCGGGCAGGATCTGCGTGCCGGCGAAAATCAGGACCGAAACGGCCAGGAGCAAGAGGATGCCCAGCGCTATGCGCTGGGCAACCAGTTTCACGATGGGAGAGCGCATCGGGCAGCCTGGACTCAGGCCGCGACCCAGCACTCGGCGAGCGCGTAACCGTCCATCAGTTCGGCGGCGGGGTGCTTCTCGTAGCCGGCCACCTTGTCGTTCGACGCGTCGATGAACTCGTTGAAGAAGGGGACGATCAGCCCGCCTTCGTCGCGCATGACGATGGCGATGTCGCGATACATGGCCTTGCGCTTGGCCTCGTCGAGTTCCGCGCGCGCGGCCAGCACCATCTTGTCGAATTCAGGCCGTTTCCAGCGCGTGTCGTTCCAGTCGGCGCCGGAGAGATAGGCGGTGGAGTACATCTGGTTCTGCGTCGAGCGGCCGCCCCAATAGGAGAGCGAGAAGGGCTGCTTGTTCCAGACCTCCGACCAGTAGCCGTCGCCCGGCTCGCGCTTGACCTCGATGGTGATGCCGGCCTTGGCGCAGCTCTGCTGGTAGAGCTGGGCGGCATCGACCGCGCCGGGGAAGGCGACGTCGGATGTCCTGAGGAGGATCGGGCCGCTGTGGCCGGACTTCTTGTAGTGGAACGCGGCCTTCTCCGGATCGAACTTGCGCTGCTCGATGTCGTCCGAGAAAAGCGGGTAGGCCTTGTTGATCGGGAAGTCATTGCCGACCGAACCGTAGCCACGCAGGATCTTCTCAAGCATCTCCTCGCGATCCATCGCGAGCTTCAGCGCCATGCGCACGTCGTTGTTGTCGAACGGAGGCGTGTCGCAGAACATGTTGAACGGATAGAACCCACGCCCGGCGACGTTCTGGATCGTGACGCCGGGAATGTTCTTGATCAGGTCGACGATCTTCGGCTCGACGCGGTTGATCAGATGCACCTGGCCGCTCTGGAGCGCGGCCGTGCGCGCCGTGGCGTCGTTGATGACGATGATCTCGACCTGGTCGGCATGCCCCATCTTGTCGCCGCCCCAGAAATTCTCGAAGCGCTCGCCGCCCTGGCGGACACCCGGCTCATTGACGGTGACCTTGTAGGGGCCTGCGCTGACGCCCTCGCTCGGATTGTCCTTGCCGCCATTGGGCTGGATGATGAGGTGATAATCGGCCATCAGATAAGGGAAGTCGGCATCCGGCTCGGACAGGGTGACGATCACCTCCTTGCCGTCGGCCTTGATGGCGGAGAGGCCCTTCATGACGCCGAGGGCGCCGGACTTCGAGTTCGCGTCCGAATGGCGCTCGAGCGTCGCAGCGACATCCTGCGCCGTCACAGTCTTGCCGTTGTGGAACTCGATCCCGTCGCGGATCTTCATCGTCCAGGTCTTGCCGTCGTCCGAAGCGCCGATCTCCTCGGCGATGCGGTTCTCCAGGGAGCCGTCACGGTTCAACCGCACGAGATACTCGCCCCAGCATTTGCCGAAATTGAAAGGCACCTGGCTCAGGAAACTCGCCGGATCGAGGCTGTTGGTTGCCTCGCCGCCGACCAGGCCGGCCTTCAAGGTACCACCCTTGACCGGGCCCGCCGCCCTGGCTGCACTGCCAAGAAGCGTGTTGGCGAAAGATGCGGCGACGCCGAGCGCTGCGGCGCGGCCGAGAAAATCACGCCGGCTCATCTTGCCGGCGGCAACGCGTCTGCTCAGGAATTCCAGCTCATTGGACATCGAGTGCTCCTCACTCCGTTGGTACTGACCAAGGGTATTTTTTATGATTTTTGTGTAGGGAATATTGGCCGCAACGGAAACCATGCCGCAAGGCCGAATGCGACATTCGGTGGCGTAATTGGCAATGCATGCTGGACCAAGCCGCGCCTGGTCAAGGATGGGCGCGACGGATCACTTCCTCGAAATCGCAGTTGAAGGCCGGGCTTTCGCCTGGATGGGCCTCGATGCGACCGGTCAAAAGAACACTGTCCGCGTCGCACCGGCACAAAGCTGAAGGTTTGCGAGCGCTCGGACTGTTCTTTTCGCGACGGCGCCTGTGTCCGATGCGTCGGGCCACGCGTCGCCGCGGATCGTTGCGTAGCGGTGGCCGGCGAAACAAGGATGGCCAGGGGCGTTACGATCCGGCAGCCGGCAACCATCCGACATGACGATACACCCAGTCGCGGAACTCGACGACCTCGCGCGGGAGCGGCCGGTTCCCCGAATTCTTGTCCCCATTCGTCGCGATACCCTGTCAGAAACGCCACGAGCGCCGCGAAGGTGTCCCAATTTCTCCTCGTTAGCTTGATGAAATACCCATTGCCTGTATCTAATTTGGTATTATTTTAGGTGCCATATTTAGAACGGAGATTGGTATGCCCCATACGATCCTGGCCGAGGTGACGGCGAGCGTTTCGGAGCTGAAGAAGAATCCCATGGGTACGGTCGCAGCAGGGGACGGCTTCCCGGTGGCAATCCTCAATCACAACGAACCGGCCTTTTACTGTGTTCCTGCAAAGGCTTTCGAAGCGCTGATGGACCGGCTCGAGGACCTGGAGCTCAATGCCATCGCAGATGCCCGCAAGGATGAACCGCGGGTCCCGGTCAATCTCGATGAAATATGACATCGAGTTCCTCGAACCCGCCCTGAAGGAATGGAAACGGCTTGATGCCAATACGCGTGACCAGTTCCGAAAGAAGCTGAAGGAACGGTGCGAGAATCCTCGGATTCCGGCAGCGAAGCTGTTCGGAGCGAAGGACCGCTACAAGATCAAGCTGCGGAGCATCGGCTACCGGCTGGTCTATGAAGTCGTCGATGACAGGCTGGTGGTTCTCGTCATCGCCATCGGAAAACGTGAGCGATCGGAGATATACGAGACGGCGAAGAAGCGCTGAATGGATGCCGCCGTCAATTCAGGGGAATGTCGTTGTCCTGCTTGCCGGACTGATAGGTCTCGGACAACCGGTCGTAGCGGGCCGCGATCGCTCCGGCGCGCGCTTCCAGCCGGGCGCGCTCGGCCTCGGGCAACTGACGCATCAGCTTGCGCAGCGAAAAGCTCTTCCAATAGGCGTTCTCGGCGTTGTAGCCGCCGGGTTCGAGCGTGAAGACCTCCTTGAGGATCTTCAGATCGTGCGGGATCGCGAAGGAGTCGCGCGAATCCTCGTGGCTGAACAGGTAGTAGAAATTGTCGAAGCCGGTCCAGGTGATCGCCGACAGGCAGAGCGAGCAGGGCTCATGCGTGGCCAGGAACACGCAATCCTTCGTGTCGGGCCGATCCGCCTTCGACATCTCGTAGAAACGCTTCAGACAGTGCACCTCGCCGTGCCAGAGCGGATTCTCCGTCTCGTTGTTGGTCTCGGCGAGCACGAGCGAGAGATCGTCCTTCCTGAGGATGGCGGCGCCGAACAGCTTGTTGCCGTGAGCCACACCTTCGGCCGTCTTCGGCACGATGTCGTGTTCGATCACGTCGAAGAGCCTGTCGATCAGCGAGACATCGGTCATGGGTTCAATCCTCGACAGGGAGATGGATTTCATAAGGGTGCGAGAAGTGGAACTCCTCGAGGTTGGAGCCGTCGCCGCCGCGATCGACGACGACGAAATCCTGCGGCTCGCCGACCGGCGTCAGCACGCCATGCCAGAGATTGCGTGGATAGTTCACGCCCTGGCCGGGCCTGGTCAGGAAGGCATGCGGCGTCGCCGGGCCGTCCTCGCCGTCATGACAGACCACCACGACAAAGGGGTGCGGCGACAGCGGGATGAAGGCCTGGCTGCCGAAGGGATGGCGCTCGACCATCGAAAGCTTCAAGGGAAAATCATAAGGGGTGCCCCTGAACAGATTGATCAGCACATGGCCGTTCGGCCCGGCCGCCTCGGCCCGGGCCAGGGCATGGTAGCGCTCGGCCTTGCCGCCATTGATCGGATAATGGTTGTCCGTCGCGGTATCGATCACGTCGCCGAACTCGGCGAAATTCTCCCGCGTCAGGATCCTGGCGACGATCCGCTGCATGGCATTTTCCTCCAGTCTGGCGTCAGCCGCCCTTGGAGCATCGGACACGAAAGTGGACCCGGTTTCGGGGCAAATCCGATGCTCTATCGCCGGCCTGCGCCGAGCTTCATGTGTCGGTTGACGTCCTTGTAGAGCAGGTAGCGGAAATTGTCGGGGCCGCCGGCATAGCAGGCCTGCGGGCAGAAGGCGCGCAGCCACATGAAGTCGCCGGCCTCGACCTCGACCCAATCCTGGTTGAGCCTGTAGACGGCCTTGCCTTCGAGCACATAGAGCCCGTGCTCCATGACATGGGTCTCGGCGAAGGGGATGACCGCGCCCGGCTTCAGCGTCACGATGGTGACATGCATGTCGTGGCGCAGGTCGGCGGGGTCGACGAAGCGGGTCGTGGCCCAGCCGCCGTCGGTGCCGGGCATCGCGCTCGGCTCGATCCCGGCCTCGTTGGCGAAGAAGGCCTCGGGAATGTCGATGCCGTCGACGAATTCGTAGCTCTTGCGGATCCAGTGGAAACGGGCCGTGCCGCCGCTCTCGTTGCGCAGCGACCAGCGGCTCGCGGGAGGCAGGAAGCCGAACCCGCCCTTTTCGACGATGTGCTTCCTTCCCGCGACCGTGACGGCGATCTCGCCCTCGACGACGAACAGCACGCCTTCCGCGGTGCTGTCGGGCTCGGGGCTGTCGCTGCCGCCGCCGGGGGCAACTTCCATGACGTATTGCGAGAAGGTTTCCGCAAAGCCCGACAGGGGGCGAGACAGCACCCAGAGCCGCGTGCCTTCCCAATGCGGCAGGAAACTCGTGACAATGTCCTGCATCACCCCTTTCGGGATGACCGCATAGGCTTCGGTGAACACGGCGCGGCCGGTCAGGAGCTGGCTCTGCGGGGGATGTCCGCCCCGGGGGGCGTAGTAGGTGCGGTCGACCATGGGCACGTTTCCTAGGCGGGCAGAATGTCTTTCAGCCTGAGCAGGGCGATGCGCTCGACCTGCCGGCAGGCTGTGGCGAATTCGGTGGCGCGGTCATTGCCGATCCGGGTCTCGAAGGCAGCCAGGATTTCGGCCTTGGTCTTGCCGCGCACCGCGATGATGAACGGGAAGCCGAAGCTGGCGACATAGTTGGCGTTCAGCCTGGTGAAACGCTCGCGTTCAGCATCGGTGAGGGCGTCGAGCCCCGCCGAAGCCTGCTCGCTCGTCGATTCCGCTGTCAGGCGCTTCGCCTGGGCGAGCTTGCCCGCGAGATCCGGATGCGCCGTCAGCACGCCGAGCCTTTCGGCTTCGCTGGCTGAGCGGAACACCCGGCACAGCGCATTGTGCAGCCCGCCGGCGCTGTCATGGGCCGGGCCGAGTTCGAGATCGAAGGCGCGCTCGGCGATCCAGGGCGAATGCTCGAAGATGCCGCCGAACTTCGCGACGAACTCGTCGCGCCCGAGGCGCGAGGGACGCAGCGCCGGCGCGCTGTAGGGATGATGCTCATGCCAATGGCGGGCGATATCGATGCGCCGGGCGAGCCAGACCTTGTTGTGGCTCTTCACATAGTCAATGAAACGGCGGAGTGCGGCGGCGCGGCCTGGCCTGCCGACAAGCCGGCAGTGCAGGCCGATATTCATCATGCGCGGCCGGCCGGCCTTGCCTTCGGCATAGTGGGTGTCGAAGGCATCCTTCAGATAGGCGAAGAACTGGTCGCCCGAGTTGAAGCCCTGGGGTGTCGCGAAACGCATGTCGTTCGCGTCGAGCGTATAGGGAATGACGAGCTGCGGCCGGATCGGATTGCCGTGGCCGTCGTGATCGAGCCAGTAGGGCAGTTCGTCGTCATAGGTGTCGGAGACGTAATCGAAGCCGCCTTCTTCCGCCACCAGCCGGACGGTGTTGGCGGATGTGCGTCCCGTATACCAGCCTGTCGGCCGCTCGCCGGTGACCTCGGCGTGCAGCCGGACCGCTTCGGCCAGGTCACGGCGTTCGTCCTCGGCGCCGTAGTCGCGGTAGTCGATCCACTTCAGGCCGTGCGAAGCCGTTTCCCAGCCGGCTTCCTGCATGGCCGCGACCTGGTCGGGGGAGCGGGCCAGCGCGGTGGCAACACCGTAGCAGGTGACCGGCACGCCGGTTTCCACGAACATGCGATGCAGCCGCCAAAAGCCGGCCCGCGCACCATATTCGTAGATCGATTCCATGTTCCAATGACGGAGGCCGGACCACGGCTGTGCGCCAACGATCTCCGACAGGAAGGCTTCGGATGCGGCGTCGCCGTGGAGCACGCAATTCTCGCCGCCTTCCTCGTAGTTGACGACGAACTGAACCGCGACATAGGCGCCGCCCGGCCACTTCGGATCGGGGGGATTGGCGCCGTAGCCGCGCATGTCTCTGACGTAACGCATCGAACTCTCCGAATTGCCAAAGGCAGGATATCAAAGGGCCGGGGCTTCATTCCCTCGAAAATTTTTGAAAGTCTTTTTGTGACGCTCCGCTTCACCGGGTTTTATCCTTGGCCTCTAATGCATAGCCCTCAATTCGGGCATAGATTACCGTTCGCGTTCGAATGTACCGGCAATGGGAGGCCGAATGTCGATTGAGAAAACCGGGCGTCTGACGACCCACGTGCTTGATACGGCATCCGGCAAGCCCGCCGCGGGCCTATCCATCTCGCTCTACCGCCTGAGCGGCGAGACCCGCACGCATCTGAAGACCGTCACGACCAATGACGACGGACGCTGCGATGCCCCGCTGCTGCAGGGAGCGGAGTTCGCGGCCGGCGAATACGAGCTGGTCTTTTCCGCCGGCGACTATCTGCGCCGGCAGGGCGCCGCGCTGCCTCAGCCGGCATTCCTGGACATCGTGCCGATCCGCTTCGGCATGGCGGAGGCCGCGCATTACCATGTGCCGCTGCTGATCTCGCCCTATGGCTATTCGACCTATCGCGGGAGCTGAGCATGGCCAAGATGAAGACCCGAAACACGCTCCGCTTCATCCTCAACGGCGAGGACGTCTCGCTGGCCGACGTCGCGCCCGACGAGACCCTGCTCGACTATCTGAGGCTGCGCCGTGCGCTGCGCGGCAGCAAGGAAGGCTGCGCCGAGGGCGACTGCGGCGCCTGCACCGTGCTGATCGGCAAGCTGGTCGACGGCCGGCTCGTCTATGAAAGCGTCAACGCCTGCATCCGCTTCCTCGGATCGCTCGAACGAACCCATGTCGTGACCATCGAACATCTCAAGGGAAGCGACGGCCAGCTCCACCCCGTCCAGCAGGCGATGGTCGACTTCCACGGTTCGCAATGCGGCTTCTGCACGCCGGGTTTCGTCATGTCGCTCTACGGTCTGTGGATGCAGAACCCGCAGCCCTCCGACGCGGCGATCGAGAAGGCCCTGCAGGGCAATCTCTGCCGCTGCACCGGCTATGAGGCGATCATGCGCGCCGCGCGCGCCGTATCGAACTACGGGAAGGCCGCGAAAGACCCGCTGGCGGCCGAGCGCAAGGCCGTGGCGGCGCGCCTGGCGGCGCTCGCCGACGGGGCCCGGGTCGAGATCGGCGAAGGGCGGAAGCGCCTGGTGGTGCCCGCCAATGTCGACGATTTCGCCAGGGTGCTCGAGGCAGAACCCGAGGCGACCGTCGTGGCCGGCGCGACCGATGTCGGCCTCTGGGTGACAAAGTTCATGCGCGAGATCTCGCCTGTCGTCTTCATCGGCGGGCTCGACGAACTGCGCGCGATCACGGAAGAGAAGGGGGCGGTCACCATCGGCGCCGGCGTGACCTACACCGAAGCCTTCGCGACCTTGTCGAAAAAGATCCCGGCGCTGGGGCCCCTCATCGATCGCCTCGGCGGCGAGCAGGTCCGCAACATGGGCACGATCGGCGGCAACATCGCCAACGGTTCGCCGATCGGCGACACGCCGCCGCCGCTGATCGCGCTCGGGGCGGAACTCACGCTGCGCAGAGGCAAGAAACGGCGCACGATCCCGCTCGAGAGCTTCTTCGTCGCCTATGGCAAGCAGGACCGCAGGCCCGGAGAATTCGTCGAGTCGGTGCGCGTTCCCTTTCCGGCGAAGACCAGCCGCTTCGCCGTCTACAAGGTGTCCAAGCGCCGCGACGAGGACATCACTTCGACGCTTGGCGCGTTCCATCTGACGCTCGCCAGGGATGGAACGGTCGGCAGCATCCGCATCGCTTATGGCGGCATGGCTGCCACGCCGAAACGCGCGGCGGCGGTCGAGGCGGCGCTCATGGGCAGGCCGTGGACCGAGGCCACGGTCGAGGCGGCCATTGCCGCCTTCGACAAGGACTTCACGCCGCTCACCGACATGCGCGCCTCGGCCGATTACCGGGCGCTCGCCTCGAAGAACCTGCTTCGGCGTTTCTTCGCCGAAACCAGCGGCACGCCCGGACCGATCCAGGTTACCCGCTACGAAGCGGCTTGAGGGGAATGGCGATGAACAAGCACGCGGCAGTCGACCTGAAAGCGGCGAAGATCACCGGCGGGGTCGGTAACGACCAGCGCCACGACTCGGCCCACAAGCATGTGTCCGGAGAAGCCGTCTATATCGACGACATGCCCGAGCCTTCCGGCACGCTCCACGGCTGCCTCGGTCTCGCGACCGTCGCGCATGGCACCATCCGCAAGATGGACCTCGCCGCGGTGCGAGCCGCGCCCGGCGTCGTCTGCGTGCTGACGGCGAAGGACGTGCCGGGCGAAAACGACATTTCGCCGACCGGACGCCATGACGAGCCCGTGCTGGCCGACGGCAAGGTGCAGTTCCACGGCCAGCCGATCTTTGCGGTCATCGCCGGGACCCGCGAGGAGGCGCGCCGCGCCTGCCGGCTGGCTGTTGTCAAATACAGGGAGTTGCCCGCCATCATCGACATCGGCGGGCTCGATCCTGACAAGGACAAGCTGGTCACTCCGCCGCTCACGCTGAAGCGCGGCGACGCCGGCGAGGCCATCGCCAAGGCGCCGCGCCGCGTGAAAGGCAAGATGCGGATCGGCGGCCAGGACCATTTCTATCTCGAAGGCCATATCGCGCTCGCCATTCCCGGCGAGGACCACGACGTCACCGTCTATTCCTCGACCCAGCATCCGAGCGAGGTCCAGCATATGGTGGCGCATGCGCTCGGCGTGCCGAGCCATGCGGTCACGGTCGAGATCCGGCGCATGGGGGGCGGCTTCGGCGGCAAGGAGACCCAGTCGAACCAGTTCGCCGCGCTCGCCGCGATCGCCGCCAAGAAGCTCGGCCGCGCCGTGAAGATCCGGCCGGACCGCGACGACGACATGACGGCAACAGGCAAGCGGCACGATTTCCTGGTCGACTATGAGGTCGGCTTCGACGACGAAGGCAACATCCTCGGCGTCGACTACAGCTATGCGGCGCGCTGCGGCTTCTCCTCGGATCTGTCGGGCCCTGTGACCGACCGGGCGCTGTTCCACTGCGACAACGCCTATTTCTATCCGAACGTCCATGCCCGCTCGGCGCCGCTCTACACCAACACCGTGTCGAACACCGCCTTCCGTGGTTTCGGCGGCCCGCAGGGCATGGTAGCGGCCGAACGCGTCATCGACGAGATTGCATTCGCCACAGGCAAGGATGCGCTCGACATCCGCAAGCGGAATTTCTACGGCACCACCGACCGCAACGTGACGCCGTATCACCAGAAGGTCGAGGACAACATCATCCACCGCATCGTCGCCGAACTCGAGGAGAGCTCGAACTATGCGCGACGCCGGCGGGAGATCGCGGCCTTCAACAATAACAGCCGCATCGTCAAGCGGGGCCTGGCGCTGACGCCCGTCAAGTTCGGCATCTCCTTCACCGCCACCCACTACAACCAGGCCGGCGCGCTGGTGCATGTCTATACGGACGGATCGGTGCATCTCAACCATGGCGGCACCGAGATGGGGCAGGGGCTCTATCTCAAGGTCGCGCAGGTGGTGGCCGAAGAGTTCCAGATCGATCTCGACAAGGTCAAGATCACCGCCACGACGACGGGCAAGGTGCCGAACACATCGGCTACGGCTGCTTCGTCCGGTTCCGATCTCAACGGCATGGCCGCGCAGAACGCGGCGCGGCAGATCCGCAAGCGGCTCGCCGATTTCGCCGCCGACAAGTTCCAGGTGCCGGCCGACCAGGTCGTGTTCCTGCCCAACCGGGTGCGGATCGGCAACCAGGAGATTCCCTTCGCCGAACTGGTGAGGCAGGCCTATTTTGCCCGCATCCAGCTCTCCGCGGCCGGCTTCTACAAGACGCCGAAAATCCATTGGAACCGCGACAAGGGCGAGGGGCATCCCTTCTATTATTTCGCCTATGGCGCGTCCTGCTCGGAGGTCTCGGTCGACACGCTGACGGGCGAATATATGATCGAGCGCACCGACATACTGCACGAGACCGGGCGCTCGCTGAACCGGGCGATCGATCTCGGCCAGGTCGAAGGCGGCTTCGTCCAGGGCGTGGGCTGGCTGACCACGGAGGAATTGTGGTGGGACGACAAGGGCCGGCTCAGGACGCATGCGCCCTCGACCTACAAGATCCCGCTCGCCTCGGACCGGCCCAAGGTGTTCAACGTGACCCTTGCCGACTGGCCGGAAAATCACGAGCCGACCATCCACCGCTCGAAGGCCGTGGGCGAGCCGCCCCTCATGCTGGGCATGTCGGTGCTGCATGCGCTGTCCGACGCGGTGGCGAGCGTGGCCGACCACAGGATCTGTCCCCGGCTCGACGCGCCGGCGACGCCGGAACGTGTGCTGATGGCGATAGAAGAGCTGCACGCCGAAGCTGCGAAGTAGCAAGGTCCGATCGCCGTACTATCTATTGGAGATGGCGATGCTCGTGGAGACCCCCCTCTGGCCTGCCGGTGATTGGCCGAGTGGTTGCGGCCGTCGGACTTCTCCCCGTGAAGGACGGGGAGAGACTGCTTGCGGCGACCGCGCCGCCAATCGCCATAGTCGTATGGTGGCCTCGTCATGACCGCTACCGCCCGCAGCCTCATTGCTTTCCTCGCCGCCTCGCCGGTGGCGGCGCTGGTCGAGGTGGCCGAGGCGAAGGGCTCGACGCCGCGCGAGAAGGGCGCCCGGATGCTGGTGTCGCCCGCGGCCATCTTCGGCACCATCGGCGGCGGCCAGCTCGAATTCATGGCCATCGACAAGGCTCGGGCGATGCTGAAGGAGCGGGCTCCCATGCTCGCCGCCGAAGCGGGTATGGACGCCGCTTCCGACGCTCTCGCCGTCAGCGGGGAGGTGTCTCCGCCCGGTCCGTCTCCCCGTTCACGGGGAGACGGTGCCCGAAGGGCGGATGCGGGGCAGCGTCAAGTTGGAATGGCCGCCATCATGCTCGATATCCCGCTCGGTCCCGAGATCGGGCAATGCTGCGGCGGGCGCGTGGCGGTCGGCATCCGGCCGATCGACGAGGCGCTGCGGCAGGAACTGATCCGGGACGCCGAGGCCGAAGACGCGCGCCGGCCGCATGTCTATGTCTTCGGCGGTGGCCATGTCGGCCTTTCGCTCGCCTCCGCCTTCGCTCTCTTACCGGTCGAGACGATCGTGGTCGAAACGCGGGCTGACGCTCTGGAGTCGATGCCCGACCCGGTGACGACGCGGCTCACGCCGATGCCCGAGGAGATGGTGCGCGAGGCGCCGGTGGGTGCGGCTTTTGTGGTGCTCACGCATGACCATGCGCTCGACTTCCTGATCGTGGCCGAGGCGTTGAAGCGCGACGACGCGGCCTATGTCGGCATGATCGGCTCGAAGACCAAGAAGGCGACCTTCAAGAGCTGGTATTTGAAGACGGCTGGCGGCACCGAAAAAGGCCTTGCCCGGCTGGTCTCGCCGATCGGCGGCGGAACGGTGAAGGACAAGCGCCCCGCCGTGATCGCTGCTCTCGCGGCGGCCGAGATCATGACGGCGCTGCTGTCGGGCAAGGCGGCGGCTCAAATTCCGTCGCTGTGACATTTGATTGACCGCTGATGCAGACCATCATGGCGGCCAAATGGCAAACAAAGGCCAAACCATAGATCCAGCCAGATACTCCGCTGCGGCGCATTTCGAGTTCTCATGCTCAGTCCGGCATCCCCGCGTTGATCCAGCCAGACTTCGCACGGACGATTGATATCAATGGCACTGGATGTTGATACATGCAGTGGGCGTGGGTGCTGCCGCCCACGCGGCCTCAAACGGCGGCGCAGTCCCTCCGGGCCGCGTTTTCACTCCAAAGGTTGATCTCGTCGACCGTTGGAGTGAAAAAGGTGATCGGTACCGCTCCCGCTGCCGAAGCCACTTTGCCTGAAGCCAAGGGCACCAGGGTTCTTGGTCGATTGCTGGCTCGGCTGGCCCTCAAAAATGGCACATGACTGCCTACCGGGTACCGCTCACGCTTTTCAGGCTGATGAGGATGGCCTCGTCACTTGTACGGATGCGAGATATATGTATACATCCTGTTCACGGTTCGGTTTTCGCATTTCCACCAATTTTCTCTTGAGAGTTAGGAGAAGCAAGGAAATTTCGGGCACATCTCCGGAACGAAGATGTGGGTCCAATCAAAGGGAGGAGTATACATGATTTCCAGAAGGTTATTTGTCGCCGGCACGATGTTGTCGCTGCTGGCGAGCGCGCCTGCCTATGCGCAGGAAACAGTCAAGATCGGCTTGATCTTGCCCATGACGGGACCCTTCGCGTCGACTGGCCGTCAGGTCGAGGCCGGCGTACGCGCCTATATGGCGCTGCATGGCGACGAGGTAGCCGGCAAGAAGATCGAGCTCGTGTTGCGTGACGATGCAGGCACGGCCGACCAGACCCGCCGCATCGCTCAGGAACTGGTGGTCAATGAGGATGCGAAGATGCTCGTTGGCTTTGGGCTGACGCCGCTGGCAATGTCGGTTGCCCCCGTGCTCAACCAGGCGAAGGTCCCGGCAATCATCACGTCGGCCACGACCTCGGCGATCATGGCGCAGTCGGACTATTTTGTCCGCGCAAGCATGGCCGGACCACAGTCGGCCGTGCCGGTGGCCATCTGGGCCGCCCAGAACGGGCTCAAGCGGGTGGTGACGCTTGTGACGGACTACGGCCCGGGCCACGATATCGAGAAGGGTTTCACCGACCAGTTCAAGAAGGAAGGCGGCGAGATCGTCGAAGCTGTCCGAGTGCCGTTGCAGAACCCTGATTTCGCACCCTTTCTGCAGCGCGTACGCGACGCCAAGCCGGACGCCATCTTCGTTTTCGTGCCATCGGGCGTTGGCTCGCTGTTCATGAAGCAGTTCGCGGACCGCAACCTGGCCGAAGCCGGGATCAAGCTGATCGCCACGGGCGATGTAACGGACGACGATCTGCTCAACGCGATCGGCGAGCCGGCCGTTGGCGTCATCACAGGGCATTTCTATTCCGCCAACCACGACAGCCCCGAAAACAAGGCCTATGTTGCAGAAGTCCGCAGGGCCAATAACAATATGCGCCCCAACTTCATGTCCGTGGGCGGCTACGATGCCATGCATCTGGCCTATGAGGCGCTCAAGGCCACCGGCGGCGATACCGACGGAACGAAGCTGGTCGAGGCGATGAAGGGCATGTCCTGGACCAGCCCGCGTGGCCCGATGTCGATCGATCCGGCGACCCGCGACGTGGTGCAGGACATCTACATCCGTGAGGTCAAGGAAGTGGACGGCGAGCTGTATAACGTCGAGTTCGCGACCTACGAGAAGGTCAGAGATCCCAACGCTCCCGCCCAGTGAGGCAATTCGACAAGCCACACTGCGGGAAATGCGCGGCGGAACATGCTTCCGCCGCGCACGAGGAAGTTGGAAGCCATGCTGACAATCCTGTTCGACGGCATCGCCTATGGGATGCTTCTGTTTGTTCTTGCCTGCGGATTGTCGATCACGCTGGGCTTGATGAATTTCGTCAACCTGGCGCACGGCGCCTTCGCCATGGCCGGCGGCTACATCACCGTCATCATGATGAACCATTTCGGCATCTCGTTCTACTGGTGCCTGCCGGTGGCGTTCCTCGCGGTTGCCGCGATTGGCGCAGCGCTCGAGCGCACGCTGTACCGCAGACTCTACAAGGCCTCGCATCTCGATCAGGTGCTGTTTTCGATCGGACTGGTCTTCATGTCGATCGCGGCGATCGACTATTTCGTCGGCGGCCAGCAGCAACTGATCAACCTGCCCCCGGAACTGAGGGGCCGCTTCGAAATGTTCGGCATCGGCATCGGCCGCTACCGGCTGTTCATCGTCCTCATCTGCGCGATTCTTGCGGCGGTGTTGCAGCTTGCCCTGACTCGGACCCGCCTGGGCAGCCAGCTCCGTGCCGCCGTCGATGACGGCCGGGTGGCCCGGGGTCTCGGCATCAACGTCTCGGTCATCTTCACACTGACCTTCGCACTCGGCTCGGGCCTTGCCGGCCTGGGTGGCGCGCTCGGCACCGAAATTCTCGGTCTCGATCCCAATTTCCCGCTCAAGTTCCTGATCTATTTCATGATTGTCGTTACCGTAGGGGGCACTTCCTCGATCACCGGGCCGTTTGTCGCCGCGCTGCTTCTGGGCATCGCCGATGTCGCCGGCAAATATTACGTGCCCCAGCTCGGCGCCTTCATCATCTATGCCGTCATGGTCCTGGTCCTGATCCTCAGGCCGCATGGACTGTTTTCCCGGGAGGGAGGACGATGAGCGGCGACAATATGAACCCTGGCAGGGAGGCGATCGCCCTGCTTCAACGCTCCGGTCGTTGGCAGATCTGGGAAGTCGCTCTGTGGCTCGCGGCCATAGCGATGATATTCATTCTCCCGTCGAAGTCGCTGATCCTCACGGAAATAGCGATCCTGGCGTTGTTTGCGGTGTCGCTCGACCTGATCCTTGGCTATGCCGGCATCGTCTCCCTCGGCCACGCTGCGTTCTTTGGTCTCGGCGCCTATGTCGCGGGCCTGTTTGCCAAGCATTGTTTCTCCGAGCCCGTAACCGGCTTGCTTGTGGCAGGATTGGCCAGCGGTGCCTTTGGATTCGCCACCAGCTTCCTCGTGTTGCGCGGCTCGGATCTGACAAGGCTCATGACAACCTTTGGTGTCGCCATGATGCTGGCCGAAGTGGCGAATCAGGTCGCGTGGCTGACCGGCGGCGCCAATGGCCTCAGCGGAGTCATGATCACGCCGATCCTGGGCGTGTTCGAGTTCGACCTGTGGGGGCGCAACGCCTATATCTACGCCCTCGTCGTACTCATGGTCCTGACCCTGGTCGCCCGTCGCATCGTGCATTCGCCCTTTGGCTTGTCGCTGAAGGCGATCAAGCGCAATCCGATGCGCGCTTCGATGCTTGGCGTTTCGCCGACGCGGCGCATCGTTGTGATCTATACGATCGCGGCGGCCTACGCCGGCATCGCCGGTGCATTGCTCACCCATACGACAAGTTTCGTCTCCCCCGACGTGCTCGCCTTCTCCCGCTCGGCGGACGTGCTGCTGGTTCTGGTGATCGGCGGTGTCGGCTATCTGTATGGCGGTGTACTCGGCGCGGTCCTCTTCTCGGTCCTGCGCGACTGGCTGTCGGTCGTCACGCCGCAATACTGGATGTTCTGGATCGGCCTGATTCTGGTCATCATCGTGCTGGTCGGACGCGAGCGCATCAGCCGCTGGCAGACCTTCCTGCCCGGTTCTGCCGTCAGCCGTTTGGTCAATGTCCGGGTGGCCGTGGGGAAGAACAAATGATACCGGCGCTGGAAACCCTCAACCTGGTCAAGCGCTTCGGCGGTTTTGTCGCCACCAACGATGTCTCGCTCAGCATCACGCAGGGCGCGCGTCATGCCCTCATCGGCCCGAACGGCGCCGGCAAGACGACGCTCATCAACCTGCTGACCGGCGTGCTTGCGCCCAATGGCGGCCAGATCCTGCTCGGCGGAGAGGACATCACCGCCTTGCCCGCCCACGCACGCGTGGGGCGCGGCCTTTCGCGTACCTTTCAGATCAACCAGCTGTTCGGTGACTTCACGCCGCTCGACTCGATGATGCTGGCGATTGGCGAGCGCAAGGGGCATGGCCGGATTGCCTGGCGCCCCCTGTCGGCCGACCGCGAGGTCGCCGACGAAGCAGCCGCCCTGCTGGAGCGCTTCCGGCTGGCCGACGTGATGGCCACGGCCACCACGCTTCTTCCCTATGGCAAGCAGCGCCTGCTCGAGATCGCGCTCGCGATCGCCACGCGCCCCAAAGTCCTGCTTCTCGACGAACCCGCCGCCGGCGTGCCGGAAGAGGAACGGCACGAGGTGCTCGGAATCGTGAGGGAATTGCCGGCCGATGTGACCGTGGTGCTCATCGAGCATGACATGGACCTCGTCTTTTCGTTTGCGGATCGCATCTCGGTGCTGGTCGCGGGAGCCCTGTTCGCGGAAGGGACCGTCGGCGAGATTTCGAAGGACGCTCAGGTCAAGGCCATCTATCTCGGGGAGGATGCGTGATGCCGGAACTTCTGCGCATCGAGCGCCTGGTCGCCGGATATGGGGAGGCACAAGTTCTTGCCAAGGTCGACCTGACGCTCGAGGAAGGCAAGTCGCTCGCCCTTCTCGGCAGGAACGGCGCGGGAAAGACGACACTGCTCGACACGATCGTCGGCGTGACGACCTATCACGCGGGCACGATCAGGCTCCATGGGCGCGACGTCAGCCGCCTGTCGGCGGAGCGGCGCGCGCCGTTGGGCATTGGCTGGGTGCCGCAGGAGCGCAACATCTTCAGGTCGCTCACCGTCGAGGAAAACCTCACTGCCACGGCCCGGCCGGGGGGCTGGGACCTCGGGCGCGTGTACGGGATGTTCCCGCGCCTGAAGGAGCGGAGGCGCAATCTTGGCAACCAGCTTTCGGGTGGCGAACAGCAGATGCTGGCCGTCGGCCGCGCGCTGATGCTGAACCCGAAGATCCTGCTGCTGGACGAGCCGCTGGAAGGCCTCGCGCCAATCATCGTCGATGAGCTTCTGGCCGCCCTGCGGGGCGTCGTCACGGGCGAAGGCATGTCGGCGATCATCGTCGAACAGAAGGCGCGCAAGGTACTGCCCTTGACCGACGACGTGATCGTGCTCGAGCGCGGCAGCGTCGTCTATCGCAACACCGCCGAGGCGTTGCTGGCTTCACCGGAAACGCTGGATGCGCATCTGAGCGTTTGACGCGTCGAAGCGGCGTGGGGCGCGCCCCAACGGCTGGCCAGTCGTACGAAAAATGGCGCCCGAGGGCGCCATTTCCTTGTCCGGCCTTGAAGGATCAATCCTTCTTGGTGCGCCAGCTGTCGGCGTAGTTTTCGCGCGCTTCGCGGGCGTAAGGCGTCGGTGAAACGCGGACGCGGATCTCCGCCTGCTTGTGCGGACGCTCGATCGAAGCCTTGCTCGAACCGCCGTTCGGCTCGCCCCAGACCAGCGTCAGAACGTCGCCTTCCTGGACGTCCTGATCGACGATGCCCAGTGACAGCATGCAGCGCTCGTTGAAGCTGTAGCCGTTGAACATCGACATACCGACCATCTTGCCGTTGCGCAGCACCATATCGGCGCTGGTGGAGGCGTAGTTCGGCTGCGGGAAGTCGATCCATTTGTAGTGTTCCTCGCCGGGACGGAATGCCGAGGCGATGACCTCGACGACGTCCTCGGCATTCCACTCGAACGTCACCTTCTTGCGGTTCTCCTGGCCCTTCATCTTTTCGAGCGCGGCCTTGCCGACGAAGTCATCCTTCTTCCAGCCGATGTAGAAGTCGTAGCCGAGCTCGAACGGATTGACGTAATAGTCCTCGATGTTGTTGGAGACGAAGCTGCCGCCGATGGCCCCGGTGGCCTCGTAGGAGTCGGCGCCGAGCCAGTCGCGATAGTCCTTGAGCATGCCGTCACCGGTGTAGATGCCCGGCAGCGGCGAGGGGATCCAGCCCGATTCCAGCGTATTGGTCGAGTAGGCGCGGCTGCCGCAGCGGACGAGATCGACGCCGGCATCCTTGGCGGCCTCCAATATGCAGGACAGGATGTAGCTCTTGTCCTCGTAAGGCCCCCAGATTTCCAGGCCCGGCGCGCCCGACATGCCGTGGCGCAGGGCCTGCACCTTCCTGGAGCCGATGTTGATCCGGTCGACGTGAAAGAACTTGATCTCCGGGATGGGACCGCCGTTCATCTTCTCGAGGATCTTCGGCGCGTCCGGGCCCTGGATCTGGTAGCGATAGTGGGTGCGCAGCACGCGCTCGCCTTCCGGCCGCGAGGGCGAGCGGGGGTCATGCTTGATGCGAACGTTCCACTTGCCGTAGGCGGCGCAGAACATCAGCCAGTTGGAGGTCGGCGCGCGGCCGACGAGAACGAACTTGTCCTCGCGCTCGCGGAAGATGATGTGGTCGCCGATGACGTGGCCGTTCGGCGTAACCGGCACGAAGTGCTTTGCGCGGTTGAGACCGAAGTTCGAAAACGAGTTGACGCCGTGATAGGCGAGGAATTTCTCCGCGTCCGGGCCTTCGACGATCAGTTCATCCATGTGGTGCGACTGATCGAAAAGGACCGCGGAGTTCCGCCACGCTGCCTGTTCCGTGCGCCAGTTCGAGAATTCCGCCGTCACCACCGGGTATACATACATGCCGGTCTGGGAGCTGCGCAAAAGCTCCACGATGTTCCGATTCTTTTCCAAAACCTGGGAAAGGCTTTGTGACGACATATCGATTCCTCCCTTGGGATCAGCGTAGTGTATACATTCATGCCGATAGGGGCGGAGAATGCAAGTGCCTTTCTTCCCGCAACGCCAACTTTGGGGGGCAAAAGGAGAACGCGGCGACCAAGGTCGCCTCGCTCATGTATTCATGATCGACGTTCTATCTGTGGATCAGGGCGAGGCCCGGAATCTTTGTGAGAAGGCCCGGGTCCTTGGCGAAGATGTATTCAAGGTTGTGTCGAGCGGTGCGCGCGTGCTCGCGTGCGATTGCTTCGGCACGCGCACCCTCCCTTGCGGCTATTGCCTGGACAAGCGCCCGGTGCTGTTCCTGTGCCGACCACAAGGAGCGGCGGAAGGCGACGATCTCCGTCTTGTTCGGCAGGAACGCCGACGGCGAGGCAAAGGGGAGGGCGCTGGCGCGCTCCACCTCGCGCCGAATGATCTCGCTGCCGGGCAATGCCGCGAGTTCCAGATGGAAGCGCTCGTTGAGGTCGGAATAAGTATCAAAATCGACCTCGTCCTGGCCGGGGCCGAAACAGGAATCGAGCTGGACAACGATATCGTTGATCCGCGCCAGCGCCTCCGGCGAAACGCCGCGCTCCGCAGCAAGTCGCGCCGCCGTGCCCTCCATCACGCCACGCAGTTCGATCGAGTCGACGACATCGGCATAGCCGAATTTGCGCACCACAAAGCCGCCGTTCGGCAGGCGGTCCAGCAGGCCCTCCTCGGCAAGGCGCGACAGCGCCTCGCGGACAGGTGTACGCGAAATGTCGAGCGTTTCGGCGAGAGGAACCTCGAAAAGACGCATGCCGCCCGGCAATTCGCCGCTGATGATCTTTTCCCGCAACTCGATCACCGCGCGACGGCCATGTGTTGCGACTTCGCTAATCTTCATCGGCAGTCCCTTTTCCCCTGCATGCAGCTATAGCACCGGCCCCGGAGCGAGCGAAGCCCCCTAAGGCAGTCAGCCAATCCCAGCCAATCATGTATCCATCTCTGTCTCGGAGAACACCAGAAAGCGCGTATCTGCGAGAAATATTGTAGCCGTTTGTTGACACGATGTATACATTATGATGTGGCTGGGGCTGGAGGCCACCAAAGTGACAACGCTCGTACTCATTCCGGGACTTGTTTCAGACGCCCTTGTCTGGGCGTCGCTGGCCGACGCCGTCGCCGCAAGAATGCACGCCCACGCGGCGGACCTATCGACGGGCGCCTCCATCTCCGGGATGGCCGAGCAATTTCTTGGAGAGACCTCAGGCGACATCATCGCCGTGGGGCATTCCATGGGCGGCCGTATCGCTATGGAAATGGCGCGTCTGGCTCCCGCTCGCGTCCGCGGACTGGTGCTCGCCAACACCGGCCACCATCCTCGGCGCGAAGGTGAAGAGATCAAACGTCGGCAGATGATCGAGCTCGGGCATCGCAGCATGGAAGCTCTCGCGGATTCCTGGCTACCTCCCATGCTCGACCAGGCGCGCGTGGCAGACACGGCGCTCGTCTCCAAATTGAAAGCGATGGTGCTCCGTGCCGACGCGCATATCCATGAGCGCCATATCCGCGCGCTCCTCGGTCGACCGGACGCCAGCGCGTATCTGGCCGAGATAACCTGTCCCATCCTGCTCGTTGCGGCGCGCCAGGACGGCTGGAGCCCGATCGCTCAGCACCAGCAGATCGCCGAAATCGCGCCAGATGCGGAACTGGCCGTCATCGAAAACGCTGGTCATTTTGCGCCGGTAGAGCGTCCCGCCGAGGTGACAGCCGCCATCACCGACTGGCTCGATCGCAGATTTGGAGAGGCAAATGCCTGAGCAGAAGACAGCGATTCCCGACACGCCGCTATTCGACCGGGCAGGGTCGATCCGCGGCTACAGGATCAACAAGATGGCCATGGGGCTCGGTCGAGCGGAGAACCGCGCCGCCTTCGAGGCGGACGAGGAAGCCTATCTCGACCGGTTCGGCCTGAATGCCCAGGAAAAAACGGCCGTCCTGTCGCGCGACTGGCATGAAATGGTGCGCCTGGGGGGCAACCTGTTCTTCATCTTGAAGATTTCGGCCGTCGACCCCACTGCCATCACCCAGATCGGCGCGGCGCAGGCAAGCATGTCGCATGACGATTTTCTCTACGAACGACTGGGAAGAAGGCGCAATGGCTAAGATCATCGGCGGCATCGGAACGAGCCATGTTCCCTCTATCGGCGCAGCACTGGACAAGGGCCTGCGCGATACGCCCGACTGGAAGCCGTTCTTCGACGGCTACGAAGCGGGCAAGGAATGGATGCGCGAGGCCAAACCCGACATTGCCGTTGTCATCTTCAATGACCATGGCAACACTTTCTTCCTTGATCGCGTTCCGACCTTCGCTGTGGGCGTTGCCGACACCTACCAGCCCGTGGACGAGGGCTGGGGTCCACGCGCCATCCCGACTTTCGAAGGCGCTGTCGACTTCTCCTGGCACTTCGTCGACCTGCTGGTCGAGCGCCATTTCGATCCGATGGTCTGCCGGGAGATTGAAGTCGACCACGGTCTGCAGGTGCCGATGGAACTGTTCTTCGGCCGTCCGCAGACGTGGCCGGTGAAAGTCCTGCCGATCTGGGTCAACACGATCCAGTACCCCATCCCGACCCCGCAACGCTGCTGGGAGATGGGGGGAGTGCTCCGCGAGGCGATCGAGAGCTGGCCCGGCGACGAACGCGTCGTGATCCTTGGCACGGGAGGGCTGTCGCATCAGCTTCAAGGCGCGAGGGCCGGCTTCATCAACCAGGCCGCCGACCGCGCCTGGCTGGATGGCATCGCTGCCGATCCGGAACCCTACCGCACCATGACTCGGGAAGACTATGTCGAGCAATTCGGCTCCGAGGGCGCCGAACTGATCATGTGGCTGGTGATGCGGGCGGCAATGAACCCGCAGGTCGACCTGATCCACAAACATTACCACGCCCCCGCCTCGATGACGGGCGCTGGAATGGTCGTGTTGGAAAACGCAGGCTGACGCGTATGTTCTTTCTCATGCGTTGTCTGCATCATCCGGGCCAGGATGTCTCCCGCGACACACACCGGCCGGCACATCGTGCCTGGGTGCAGTCGGGCGGAGAAGGTCTTGCATCGGTCCTGATCGGCTCGGCCCTGCTCGACGAAGGTGGGGCGCAGATAGGCAATTTCGGCGTCCTGGAGGCCGAGAGCCTCCAGGATGCGAAAGCCTTCGCCGAGGGAGATCCGTTGCACCGGGCCGGCGTCGTCCAATTCATCGAATTGACCCCGCTTCCCGACACTTTCCAGGCGGCGCGCATCGCCGACCCGATGACGACGATCCGGCGCTGAACGAAGGCGAGCCGCCACAGCGGCTCGCTGCAAATCGGCAGGAGACGGAATCTCCTACGGCGACCTGGCCAGCCGGCGCGCGAGCACGTGATCGACAGTCGGCTTCAATCCCTGCTCCGACGTGACGCCGCAGGCACCCATCCGTTCCTGGACCGCGGCAATCGCCACCGCCAGGCCCCCATGAAGGCCGAGTGCGTCCAGCGTCGCCGCACTCTCGTGCATCTCCGCTGCCCGGCGGCGTCCATGCCGCGTCGTGCGCTCCATCTGGTATTCGGCGAAGTGCGGCCAGTCGAGGCCAGGATACGAACTCGACAGCGACGCGAGAATCTCGTCGAAGCAGCCAGAGGCTCGAGCGGCAAGCAAGGCCTCGACGGTGATGGCTTCCAGCCCCTTGACGAAGACCGAACGCACCATCTTGATCGCGGTCGCGGCACCTGGCGCATCGCCGGCGATCTCTGCCGTGAAACCGAGCGCCAGAAACTCCGGCAGCATCTGCGAGGCGGCAGGCCCGGCGAGCAGTACCGGGGTCCGGTGCTTGCGTGGGTGCACAGGCGCCATCACGGCCATATCGATATAGTTCGCGCCGGCGGCTTCCACGGCCGCTGCCGTCTGGCGCTTGCGCTCCGGGGATACGGAGTTGATGTCGACGAAAACGTGCCCCGGCCCAAGATGCGGCAGGAGCGGCTGGACGGCGAGCAGGCTCTGATCAGCGGTCACGGCGCTGAAGATCAGGTCGGCAGCGCCGAGCGCTGCCGCCGTTTCCGCGACCTGGGCGCCGCGCGCGGACATCGCCTCACGCATCGCTTCGTCGCCGGAAAGAAGCAGAATGTCATGCGCCAGCACGACTGCGGCGGCATCTTTCAATCCCTCGTGGAAGGCGCGCGCCGCCTCGCCATAACCCAGGAACCCGATCTTCATGGTACGTCCTAATTCATGAACACGACGGTCTTGCGCTTGTTGAGCAGGACGCGGTCTTCGAGATGCCAGCCAACAGCGCGCGCCAGCACCCGCCGCTCGATGTCGCGGCCCTTGCGCACAAGGGCGTCGGGCGTGTCTGCATGGCTCACCGCTTCCACGTCCTGGCAGATGATCGGCCCCTCATCGAGGTCGCCGGTCACGTAGTGCGCCGTGGCGCCGATCATCTTGACGCCGCGCTCATGCGCCTGGTGGTAAGGCTTTGCGCCCTTGAAACCCGGCAGGAAGCTGTGATGGATATTGATGCAGCGTCCCGAAAGGTAGGCCGAGAACTCGTCGGACAGCACCTGCATGTAGCGCGCCAGCACCACCAGCTCGACCCCGTTCTGCTCGATCAACGCGCGAATCTGCGCTTCCTGCTGCGGCTTGGTGTCCTTGGTGATGGGCAGATAGTGGTAGGGAATGCCCTCCATCAGCGTCAGGTTCAGTGCTTCGCGCGGATGGTTGCCGACGATGCCGACCACTTCCATGTTGAGCTCGCCAATCCGCATCCGGTAGAGCAGATCGCCGAGACAGTGATCGAACCTGGAAACCAGCAGCAGGACCTTGCGCTTCTGGCCGGCTGGCCGCAGCGCCAGATCGAGGCCGAAAGACTTCTCCTCCTCGGCGATTGCCGCGCGGAAGTCCTGCTCGGGCTCATCCATGGAGAAGGCGACACGCATGAAGAACATGCCTGTTTCGGGGTCGTCGAATTGATTTGCTTCGGTAATGTCGCCGCCGTGGCGCGCGATGCGCCCGGCGACGGCGGCGACGATGCCACGTCTGTTGATGCAGCGCAGGGTCAATATGTAGTCGGCCATAAATCCTCTCTGTCGCGGGGATGCATCCTCGCTTGTCATCCAAATATGTGTCCGTCGAAAAGCTTGCGGGCGGTGCGCAAGACCGCCGCATTCGTGACCACCCCGTCGCGAACCGTGGCAATCACGCTCATCTCGCCGGTGGGATGTTCAACGGAGAGGAGCTTTTCGCCGCCTTCCGGCACAGTTGCAAGTTCGGCGGCCGGGCCTTCGGGCAACAGGCATGCCGTGGCGACGCTGACCGCGCCCAAAACCCCGATCGCGTCATGACAGCGGTAGGGCGTGAAGGTGCGCGTTGCGATGGCGCCACCGCCCCGTGGAGCCGAAACCATCGTCATCTTCGGTACCGATTTGTTGGTCACGTCGCCGAGATTCATCAGCGGCCCTGCCGTCAGGCGGATCGCTTCGAGCTTGGCTCGAAGTTCTGCGTCGGCTTCCAACGCCTTGGGCGTCTCGGTGCCGGAGACACCAAGATCGGAAGCGCGCATGACGACGCAGGGCATGCCATTATCGATCAGGGTGCATTCGATGCCGTCGATGACATCCGATGCATTCCCTGTCGGAAGCAATGCGCCACAGCTCGAACCGGCCGTATCGGCGAAGGTGATCGGCACGGGTGCTGCTGTGCCTGCAACCCCGTCGATACGCGCATCCCCTTGATAGCTCACGCGTCCGCCGGGCGTCTCGATCCGTACCGTGGCGACCTGGCCGGTATTTTCCATGTAGATACGGACTTCGGTCTGGCCTTCCCTCGCGGTCACCAATCCACGCTCGATCGCGAACGGCCCAACGCCCGCAAGGATGTTGCCGCAGTTCTGGCCATCCGTAACGACAGGCTGGTCGACGAATATCTGCAGAAACAGGTAGTCGACGTCGACACCGGGCCTTTGCGATCTTTTCACCACGGCGACTTTGGACGTCAGCGGGTCGGCTCCACCCATGCCGTCGATCTGGCGGGGGTCGGGAGACCCCAATGCGCGCAGCAAGAATCCATCTCGGTCCTCAGGCAGTTCGTGCGCCAGGAAATAGCCGCCCTTGGAGGTGCCGCCGCGCATCCACATGCAGGGTACGCCGGCGGCCGGATCGACCACGCGCCGCGCAGGATCAGACATATTTCAGCCCTTTCTCCGCCAGCCGCTCCCGCATCTTGTAGATGTCCAGGCCAAGTTCTCCAGCCGCCAGCCTGACCCGCTTGGCCTCTTCCGCCGCGACACGGGCCTCGGCCTTGCCGGCGACGCTCTCGGCTTCCTCGCGGCGAACGACGCAGACGCCGTCATCGTCGGCGACGATGACGTCGCCCGGATTGACCAATGCGCCGGCGCAGACGACCGTCACATTGACCGATCCAAGCGTCTCCTTCACGGTTCCCTGCGCAAAGACGGCCTTCGACCATACCGGGAAGTTCATCGCCCTCAGATCGGCAATGTCGCGTACACCTGCGTCGATGATCAGGCCGCGGCAACCGCGTGCCTGTGCCGAAGTCGCCAGAAGGTCGCCAAAATAGCCGTCCTCGCAGGGGCTCGTCGGCGCGAGCAACAGAACGTCACCGGGCTTCAACTGTTCGATGGCAACATGAACCATCCAGTTGTCTCCCGGAGGAGCCGAGATGGTAACGGCGCTCGCAGCCAGGCGCGCACCCGGATGAATCGGCCGCATATAGCTCGCCAGAAGTCCCTTGCGTCCTTGCGCCTCATGAACGGTGGCAACGCCGCAGGCGGCCAACCGGTCGATGACGGACTGCTCGGCGCGCGCGATATGCTGGACCACGACGCCCATCAGAGTTCATCCACCGTGCGCGGAAACACCGACTGGAAGCCTTCGGCATGGGTGGCCTTGCGGCCGCCGGACTGGCCGCCGGAATTGCGCATGAAATGATTGCCGCGGTTCTCGGCGACGTTCTTGTAGTAGTGCCAGAGGTGTTCCTGGCCCTCCATGCACTGGATGGCGGCCCATTTCTTGTTCCAGACGCTGGAGATGTCCAGGAAGACGTCGGGCTTCCACTCCATCTGCTCGGTCTGATGCGGCTCAAAGAGATAGAGCTGCGGGGCGCCCAGCACCTTTTCTCCAGGATTGTGCCCCCAGGCCTGCGCGATCATACGCGCCTCGATGGCGATCTGCGTCGCATACATGTGGTCGGTGTTGTAGGGGTCCCATTTCGAATGGCTCAACATGAATTCGGGCTGAACCTTGCGGATCACGTCGACGATCCGGTATTTCGCCTCGCGGTCCACTTCCAGCGGATAGTCGCCGAGGTCGAAGAACTGGATGTCATGGACTTCCAGAGCCTTTGCCGCGTTCTCCGCTTCCACACGCCGTGCGGCCTTGACTTTCTCTGGCGTCATGCCCGGATTCTTCCACAGCTTTGCGCTCTCGCCCCGCTCGCCATAAGAGAGGCAGAGCACGGTGACCTCGTAGCCCTTTTGCTGATGCAGGGCGATCGCGCCGCCGCAGCGCCAGACGAAATCGGCGGAATGGGCGCTGATGACGAGTGCCGTCTTTGCCATGAGTTCAGTCCTTCCTGCCCACGGGGGGCGTACCATGGGTATGGAATGTTTCGATGGTCTTCAGGCCCCAGGCCTGACCTTTCTTCCGCTCGGTCTCCGTCCAGGTCACCGTCGGCCAGTCGGGCCGCAGGATCAGGCGCGCACCGGCATTGGCAAGTTCCACCCGATTGCCGGCCGGCTCCCAGACATAGAGGAAGAACGTGCCCTGGATCGCATGCTTGTGGGGGCCGGTTTCGATATGAACGCCGTTCTCGAGAAAGATGTCGGCCGCCCGAAGTATGTCCTCGCGCTGGTCGACAGCATAGGTGACGTGGTGAAAGCGGCCTTTCGTTCCGGTGTGATCCTCGGAATAGGCAATGTCGTAGCTTTTGTTGTTGACAGTGAACCAGCACCCGCCAAGACGCCCATTGTCGAGCTGGATTTGTTCTGTCACCCGGCTGCCCAATGCCCGGGTCATGAAATCGCGGATCGCGGAAACGTCTGCTGCGAGCAGGTTGAGATGGTCCAGCCTGCGCGGGCAGGCGCCGCGGCCATGATAGCGCTGGGCAATGTTCTTCAGCGCGGGACGTTCGTTGTCCGGCGCCTCGTAAACCCGGGTATCGTAATAGAGTTCAAAGATGTGGCCATCCGGGTCGGTGAATCGATAGGCACGACCATGGCCAGCGTCGCCTTCCACCCAGCCGATGCCGCAGCCCATTTGCTCGATGGCTGCCACGCGCCGCTCCAGCGCCTCCGGTGATGCGGCCCGGTATGCGACATGGCCAACACCGGTCGTGTGATGGCGTGTCAGCTTAAGGGTGTGGAACTCGTAGTCGTCGAAGGCGCGCAGATAGGCGCAGCCGTCTTCGACAAGGCTCGCGCTAAGTCCATAGACCCTTGTGAAGAAGTCCAGGCTCTCCTCGAACCTGTCGGTATAGAGTTCGACATGGCCAAGATGGGCCACATCATAACAAGGCTCCGTCATGGCGCCATCCTTCCGCAAATGAAGTCATTGCACGGTTGGATCATGGTTCCTCGGTCAGGCATACGTTCGAAGTCCCGATACCGTGTGGCTGATCCGGGATGGATCTCCGATCGCACTGCATTGGGGTGCCCGAGGAGCATGCCCAAGCCCTCACGCGCGCCGGCAATCTCGTTCCGCTGCGGGCCGATAGACCGAGGTTCCCGATATCTTGAGCCTGGTTCGGCAAACCGCCCGGTTCCCATCGGCGGTCATCGCCTGGGAATGGTCTTCAACTCCCCCAATGCAGAAGCAATCCGGCACGCATAACGCAGGAGCAGTCCTGTCGATCCGTTTCATGCTTCTTCCTCCCTTCCAATTCCGCAATCGTCCCGCTGTCTGCCCTCACCCTGCGGCTTTGAAATGTATTCTTTATGAGGCATCCCCCGGCGTGGCGCAATGCGAAAAAGCGCAGGTTTCCGTTATTTTCTCTCTAAATGTCAGGCCAGCTTGAAGAATCGTTTTCGAGTCATGTATACATCTTGCGGCTTTGAGGAGTGTCGCAGGAGGATGCGAATGGGTTTTCTGAATTTCACCGCCAGGTCGAGCGCACGAATCCCCAATCCGGCCTTTTCGGATTTGATCGACGGCTGGTCGATCGAAGTGATGCCGAGAACGGCGGCCAAGATCGACGACTTCAGGGGCATTCTGCCCGCCGGCACCCGGGTGTATGTCGCACACCTGGAAGGCACACCGATCGAGGACATGGTTGCGGCCGCAAAGCGGCTCAACGCTGAAGGTTTTCCTGTGATGCCGCACTTCCCGGCTCGCAGCATCCCCAACGCCTACACCTTGGAAGACTGGATCCAGCGCTACCGCGGTGAAGCCGACGTGAAGCAAGCACTGCTGCTGGGCGGCGGCGCATCGACGCCTTCAGGTATTTTCGACAGTTCGATCCAGCTTATCGAGAGTGGATTGTTCGACCGTCATGGCTTCACGCATCTGCATGTTGCCGGCCACCCGGAAGGCAACCGCGACATAGATTCCGACGGGTCGACGGCAAATGTGGATAGGGCCTTGTTCTGGAAAGAGGATTTTTCAACCCGGACCGATGCGGAAATGGCCATATTGACGCAGTTCGCTTTCGACGGACGCTCCGTGGCGACCTGGGCGGAGCGAATTCAGGCGGCCGGCGTCACACTACCGATCCATGTCGGCATTGCCGGGCCTGCCAAGCTGCAGACGCTGATCAAATACGCAATCTCCTGCGGCGTAGGGCCCTCGCTGAAGGTGCTGCAGAAGCGAGCCCTTGATGTCACCCGGCTTCTGCTTCCATATGAACCGACAGAGGTCGTCGCTGACCTGGCGAATTACACTGCCCGCAACCCAGGCGGTCTGATCCGGAAACTTCATGTCTTCCCGCTGGGCGGCATCAAGAAGAGTGCTGAATGGATGGGAAACCACGCCCCAGCCGAGAATGACACCGTCTTCGCCTGAGCCAGGGACACAAAACCACAGGCGCGATTACGGACGTGCTCCAACTCTCGGGTAAGGCCATTTTCTCCCGGCGTGAGCAAACCGCGTCGTCATTTCCCCGCCAGTATATCCCGGATCAGCCGCTGGCAGCGGTCGGCCATGAAGTCGAGCAGCAGGCGCACCTTCGGGTCCTGCAGCTTCTTGTGTGGATAGACGGCGGCGAACTGCACCGGCGTCGGCGGGGTCTCCTCCAGGATCACCTTCAGGCGCCGGTCGCGGATGAAGGGCTCCACCTCGAAGCGGGGCTTGTTGACGATGCCGCGCCCGGCGAGCGCCCAGCCCGTGAGAACGTCGCCGTCGTCGGAATCGAAGGGGCCATGCACCTCGAATTTCGCCGGGCCGCCCGGCGTCCTCAGCGTCCAATAGAACTCCTTCGATCCGGGAAAGCGCAGCATGAGGCAGTCATGCTTCTTCGAGATCAGCTCTATGGGGTCGGAAGGCACGCCGCGTGCTTCCAGATATTTGGGTGAAGCGACCAGCACGCGCTCGCATTCCATGATGCCGCGCATCCTGAGGCTGGAATCCTCGATCACGCCCAACCGGAAAGCCACGTCGATGCCCTCCTTGAGGATGTCGACATTGTGGTCGGAAAGCCGAAGCCTGACCTCGATATCGGGATATTTGTCGTGGAAGTCGGGAATGCCCGAGGCGATGAAACGGCGGCCGAGGCCGAGGGGAGCGGTGACGCGGATCGCGCCGCGCGGCTGGCCCGACAGGGCGCTGACCGCGGCTTCCGCCTCGACGATCGCCTCCAGCACCTGCTTGGCGCCGGAATAGAAAACCGTGCCGTGCTCGGTCGGCATCAATTGCCGCGTGGTACGGTTGAAGAGGCGCACGCCGAGATGTTTCTCCAGCTCCTTGATGCGGTTGGAGGCGACCGCCGGCGATATGCGCATGTCGCGGCCGGCGGCCGAGAGATTGCCAAGTTCCACGACGCGGACAAAGACGGCGATGTTGTCGAGATAGGCCATGTGTTCCCGGCTGCGTTTCGCGTGCCGGCAAGGTAGTATTTTTTATTTTTTTTTGAAAGTCATCGCGCAGCTTCGGTCTTTCCGTTTGCGGCACGGCACGTAAAGTCCTGAAATCGAGCGAGGTGAGGACCAACGCATGCTGGATCTGGCGATCTTCTGGGACTGGCTGAGTTTCGGCGTGCGCTGGCTGCATGTCGTCACCGGCATCGCCTGGATCGGCTCGTCCTTCTATTTCGTGGCGCTCGATCTCGGCCTGCGCAGGCGTCCCGACCTTCCGGTGGGCGCCTATGGCGAAGAGTGGCAGGTGCATGGCGGCGGCTTCTACCACATCCAGAAATATCTGGTCGCGCCGGCCAACATGCCCGAGCATCTGACCTGGTTCAAATGGGAAGCCTATTCCACCTGGATGACCGGCTTCGCGCTGCTCTGCGTGGTCTACTACGCCGGCGCTGACCTCTTCCTCATCGACCGCAATGTTCTCGATGTCTCGGCCCCGGTGGCGATCGGCATTTCGATGGCCTCGATCGCGGTTGGCTGGATAGTCTACGACCTCCTGTGCAAGTCGCCGCTCGGCAAGAGCGATACCGGCCTGATGCTGTGCCTCTTCGTGGTGCTGGTATTCATGAGCTGGGGCTATACGCAGCTCTTCACCGGGCGCGCGGCCTTCCTGCATCTGGGCGCCTTCACCGCCACCATCATGTCGGCGAACGTCTTCTTCATCATCATCCCGAACCAGAAAAAGGTGGTGGCCGACCTGATCGCCGGCCGCAAGCCCGACCCCGCGCTCGGCGCCCAGGCCAAGCAGCGCTCGCTGCACAACAACTACCTGACGCTGCCCGTCCTGTTCCTGATGCTGTCGAACCATTATCCGCTGGCGTTCGGCACGCAGTACAACTGGGTGATCGCGTCGCTGGTGTTCATCATCGGCGTGCTGATCCGGCACTATTTCAACACGACCCACGCGCGGAAGGGCGACCCGCTGTGGACCTGGATTGCCGCCGGCGTGCTTTTCATCGTCATCATCTGGCTCTCGACCGTGCCGAAGGTGCTGACCGGCGAGCCGAAGGCGGCGGCCGTCAACGCGGTCTACACCGCCTCGGCCCATTTCCCCGCGGTGCGCGACACGGTGATGGGCCGTTGCGCCATGTGCCATGCGGTCGAGCCCTCCTATGAAGGCATCTATCATGCGCCGAAGGGCGTGGTGCTCGACAGCGACGCCGCGATCGCCGACCATGCCCGCGAGATATATCTGCAGGCGGGGCGCAGCCATGCCATGCCTCCGGGTAACGTGACCCAGATCACGCCCCAGGAGCGCGACCTTCTGGTCGCCTGGTTCGAGGAAGCACGGAAGAAGTAGAAGGCTCGGAGAACGCCCCTGATCCGCCTGCCTGACCTTCCTCCGGCTGCCGGAGGAAGGCCAAACGGCCACGCCGATTTCCTCCCCAAACATGGGGAGACGGGCCAGGCCCGAACCGAACGGAAAGATTGCGAGCCTGTCATGACCACGACCCTCATCCGCGGACGCACACTGAGCTTCCACCGCTGGCCCGACAGCATCGACGATATTGCCGCTTACCGTTACGAGGAGGATGGCGCGGTGCTGGTGCGTGACGGCAAGATCGTGGCGTCGGGCGCCTATGTTGATGTCACGGCCGAGGCCGGACCTGACGTCGAAACGGTCGACCATCGGCCGCATCTGCTGCTGCCGGGTTTCATCGACTGCCACGTCCACATGCCGCAGATGCAGATCATCGCCTCCTACGGTGCCGAGCTGCTCGACTGGCTGAATACCTATACGTTCCCGGAAGAGACCAAGTTCCGTAACGCCCAGCACGGCCGCCGCATCGCCCGGCTGTTCCTCGACGAGATGGTCCGCCAGGGCACGACAAGCGTGGTCGCCTTCTGCTCGGTGCACAAGGAATCCGCCGAGGCCTTTTTCGCCGAGTCGCACGACCGCGACATGCTCAACATCGCCGGCAAGGTGATGATGGACCGCAACGCGCCCGAAGGGGTCCTCGACACGCCGCAGTCCGGCTATGACGACACCAAGGCGCTGATCGATGCCTGGCACGGGCGCGGCCGGCAGCATTACGCGATCACGCCGCGTTTCGCGATCACCTCGTCGCCCGAGCAGATGGAGATGGCGCAGGCGTTGATGCGCGAGCACCCCGATCTCCATATGCAGACCCATCTGTCGGAGAACCACGCCGAGATCGCCTTCACCCAGGAGCTTTATCCCTGGTCGACCGACTATACCGACGTCTATGAACGCTACGGCCTGCTCGGCAAGAGAAGCCTGTTCGGCCACTGCATCCACCTGTCGGAGCGCGAAGCGGACGCGCTTTCGGCCAGCGGTTCGGTTGCCGTGTTCTGTCCGACGTCGAACCTCTTCCTCGGCTCGGGCCTGTTCGACTATCAGCGTTTCCGGCAACGCGAGAACCCGCTGCGGATCGCAGCCGCGACCGATGTCGGCGGCGGCACCAACTATTCCATGCTTCGCACCATGGACGAGGCCTACAAGGTCATCGCGCTCAACGGCGAGAAGCTCAATCCTTTCGCTTCCTTCTGGCAGGTCACGAGGGGCAATGCCGAGGCGCTGTCGCTGGCCGACAGGATCGGTACGCTGGAGCCAGGCACGGATGCCGACCTCGTGGTGCTCGACGCGCGCGCGACGCCGGTCATGCGGCTGAGGATGGAGACGGTCTCCTCGCTTGCCGAGGAACTGTTCCTGCTCCAGACGCTGGGCGACGACCGTGCGATCGCGGAAGTCTATGTCTCGGGCAGGGCGGCAAAGACGACGATGGTCACGGTCGACCCCTGATTGGGGGCAATGAGCGGAGAAAATCGGCCTCCTGCTGTTGACCCGGCGTCGCGTTCGCGCCAAGCCGTCAGGACACAGACGCGCTACAGCATCGGCCCAAATCGTGCACGTGGCGCTCCAATGGAGGGAGACATGGCGGCCGCGGACGACATCAGGAAAATCGCTGAGCAGGAGGCCAGCCTTGTCTTCGAGAGCTTCGACGAAGCGACGGCCTTCGCCATCGGTTCGCTGGTCCGCGACGCGGGGCTCGCCGGCAAGCTGCCCATCGTGGTCGACATCAGGACCTGGGACCGTCCGCTGTTCTACGCCGCACTTCCCGGCTCGACCGACTCAAACCGGAACTGGGCGCGGCGGAAGCACAATGTCGTCAGGATGTTCCTGAAGAGCAGCTATCGCATGGTGCTTGAAAAGTCCCGACCCGACCGGACCTTTCCGGTCGGCGAGGGGCTGGACCCAGCCGACTATGTGCTCGCGGGCGGCGGTTTCCCCGTGACGGTCAAAGGCGTCGGCGTCGTCGGCGCAATCTGCGTGTCGGGCCTGCCCGAACGGCAGGACCATGAGGTGATCGTCGCCGCGCTGTGCAAGCATTTCGGGCTGGATGCGGCCGCTCTGGCGCTCGGGCCGGTGGAAAATTGAGCTGTTGCGCTGCCCCTTATCCGGCTGCCCGTCCTCCGCAGCAGCTGCGCTGCAGCTGCGGAGGGTGGACCGTCACCTTCTCCCCGCAAGCGGGGAGAAGAACGATGTCCGCTATCTTGCAACTAGTCGTCTAGGTTGCAAAGCGGGCGCCGTCGTCGATGAAAGCGACCTTCTCCCCGCTTGCGGGGAGAAGGTGCCGGCAGGCGGATGAGGGGCAGTGCGACGTCGAATGACAAGATCCGCATGGACTGGAGGACGGTCGAACTCATGAGCATCGATCCGAGGGAACTCCTCACTTCCATCTTCCGTGCGGCCGTCGCAGCGGCCGATCCCGAACTGACCATCCGCAAACACCTCCCGCAAAAGCCGAAGGGACGCACGATCGTCATCGGCGCGGGCAAGGGGTCGGCCCAGATGGCGGCCGCCTTCGAGAAGGCCTGGGATGGGCCGCTGGAAGGGTTGGTGGTGACCCGCTACGGCTATGGCGCGCCATGCCGGCGGATCGAGGTGATCGAGGCGGCACATCCCGTGCCTGACGAAGCCGGGCTCGGTGCCGCCCGTCGCCTGCTGGACAAGGTGAGCGGCCTGACGTCGGACGACCTCGTCGTCGCGCTGGTCTCCGGCGGTGGATCGGCCTTGCTTCCCGCGCCGCCCGACGGCCTCACACTCGCCGACGAGATCGCGGTCAACCAGGCGCTGCTTGCCTCCGGCGCGCCGATCGCGGCGATGAACACGGTGCGCAAGCATGTCTCGCTGATCAAAGGCGGGCGGCTTGCGGCGGCTGCGTTCCCGGCGCGCGTCGTCTCGTTGGTAGTTTCGGACATACCGGGAGACCATCCGGCCCTCGTGGCGTCAGGGCCGACCGTGCCCGACGCGGCGAGCCGCGCCGACGCGCTGCGCATCGTCGAAACCTACGGCATGAACCTTCCGGAGGCGGTGATGGCGCATTTGAAATCAGCCGCCGCCGATGCGCCTGCGCCCGCCGATGCCAGGTTCTCGCGCAACGAGGTGCATGTCATCGCCTCGGCGGCGGTCTCGCTTGAGGCAGCAGCCGCAGAGGCCCGGCGCCATGGGATGGAGGCCGTCATTCTCTCCGATTCCATCGAAGGCGAGGCACGCGACGTGGGCTCGGTCCATGCGGCCCTCGCCCGCGAGGTGGCGACGCGGGACCGTCCGTTCAACAAGCCGGTGCTGATCCTGTCAGGCGGGGAGACGACCGTCACCTTACGGGCCAAGGGCAAGGGCGGCCGCAACAGCGAGTTCCTGCTTTCCTTCGCCATCGGGATCGACGGCGTCGCGGGCATCCATGCGCTCGCCGCCGACACCGACGGCATCGACGGATCGGAGGACAATGCCGGCGCCTTCGCCGACGGCGGCAGCGTGTCGCGCATGCGGGCTCATGGCGTCGATGCCAAGGCCATGCTGGCGGGCAACGATGCCTGGACTGCCTTCAATGCCACGAGCGATCTGTTCGTGCCGGGCCCGACCGGCACGAACGTGAATGATCTCAGGGCGATCTTGATTGGAGAACCGGCGGCCTTCTGACCGCCGATCCGTGGTAGCGGCTACACCTCGTGGAGGTAGAGGTGGTAGTCGAGCTCGCTCACGGTGCGCGCGACGCGCAGATACTCGGCTTCCTTGATTGCCGTGAAGGTGCGGTGCAGGTCGTCGCCCAGCGCCTGCCTCAGGAAAGCCGAGGCCTTGGCGGCCTCGATCGCGGTTCGCCAGTCTCCCGGCATCGCGCCCTTGGATGATGCCGCCTCATAGCCGTTGCCTGTGGTCTCGGGGCCAGGATCGAGCTTCTCCTCCAGCCCCTTGGCGATGCCGGCCAGGACGGTGGCGGCGACGAGATACGGGTTCGCGTCGACGCCGGAAGGACGATGCTCGATGCGGCGGTTCTTCGCATCGCCGGCCGGCACGCGCAGCGCCACCGAACGGTTGTTGACGCCCCAGGTCGGCGCGACCGGCGCATAGGATTGCGAGACAAAGCGGCGCCAGGAATTGGCGTGCGGGGCGAAGACGAGCATCGATTCGCCCATGGTTTCGGCAAGGCCGCCAAGCGCGTGGAGCAACTGCGGCGACCAGCTTCCTTCCTGCTTTTCGGTGAAGATATTGGCTCCGGCGTCGTCGAGCAGCGAGACGTGGAAATGCATGCCGGAGCCGGCATATTTCTCGATCGGCTTGGCCATGAAACAGGCGGTCACGCCGTGGCGTCGCGCCTGCGCCCGCACCAGGCGCTTCAGCATCAGCAGGTCGTCGGCCGCGCGCATGACATCCTTGCGGTAATCCAGCGTCAGCTCGTACTGGCCCGGCGCATATTCGGAGATGACCGTCTCGGCCGGAATGCCCTGCACCTTGGCGGCCGCGTAGATGTCGGAGAAAAGCGGCTCCATGCCGTGCAGATGATCGACCGAATAGACTTCGGTCTTGCCGCTGTGCCTGCCGTCGACGACGGCGCGTGCCGGCTGGACGCGGCCCTCGCCGTCGCGTTCGTTGGCGAGCAGGAAGAACTCCAGCTCGAAGGCGCCGGCCGGATGCAAGCCGCGCCGGGCGAACGCTTCGACCTGTCGGGCAAGCGCATGGCGCGGATCCGAAGTCATCGGCTGGCCGTCGAGATGATACATCGACATCAGGAGCTGGCCGCGTGCGGGGCTGGTGCCGTGGAGCGGCACAAGCGTGCCTGAGATGGGCCAGGCGCGCAGGTCGCCATCGCCCGAATCCCAGATCAGGCCGGTCTCGTGGACGTCTTCGCCGGTGATGTCGAGGCCGAGGATCGATATCGGCAAATGCCGGCCGTTTTTGCAGAGGCCTTCCAACTCGTGGCGCCGGATGATCTTGCCCCGGCCGACACCGTTGGCATCGGTGAGCACGATATCGAAAGCCTCGATCTCGGGATGGGCATCGAGAAACGCCTGGGCCTCGTCGATCGTCGATCCGGACGGTGAAGTCATGGAAAGCCTTTAAGCAACTGGAATACGGCGCGCTTGTCTCATGCCGCAAGCTTTGCGGCAATATCGCCGAAGGCCGAGATCAGCAGGTCGACTTGTTTTGCCGTGGTCGGCGGAGAAACCAGCATCATATTGTGGAAGGGCGCGATCAGCACGCCGCGATTGACCAGCGCGACATGGATCGCCGCTTCCAGTTCCGGCGCATGCGCATCCTCGGCGTCGCCGCCGTTCCTCAGCGGCCCCGGCGCGCAGATGAATTCGACGCGCGCCCCGACCCGAACCGCATGCCAGGGCAAGTCATGTCTGGCGATCTCGCGCCGCAGCCCCGCCTCGAGCCGGCCGGCGAGCCGCTCCATATGCGCGTAGTTCTTCTCGATCATCACCTCCTCGAGCGTCGCCCGCATCGCGGCGAACTGCAGCGGGTTCGCCGACAGGGTGGTGCCCATGCCGGAATAACCCGGCTCCTTCGTGCTGTTGTATTCCTCGTAGCGCGCTGCCACCGCGTCGCTCATGCCCCAGATGCTGGCCGGCACGCCGCCGGCGACGGGCTTGCCGAGAACGAAAAGGTCGGGCTCCAGACCGTGACTCGACGTATAGGCGCCGAGGCCGGTCGAAATGGTGTGTGTCTCGTCGATCAGCAGCAAGGTGCCTGTGTCGCGGGTAAGCTTGCGCAGGGCGTCGTGGAAGCCGGGATCGGGCAGCACCATGCAGCAATTGGTGAGCACGGGTTCGGTGATGACGCAGGCGACGTCGCGGTCGCTGAGCGCCGCCTCCAGCGCCGGCAGGTCGTTGAACTCGACGATGCGCGTGGCCTCGGTCAGGTCACGGAATTCCCCGGCGAGACCCGGCCGGTTGATCGGCCTGCCATCCTTCAGCCGCACCATCGTCTCGTCGACCGAGCCGTGATAGCAGCCGTTGAAGACGAGGATCTTCGGCCGGCCGGTGACGGCGCGGGCGACGCGCAGCGCGAAGCGGTTGGCGTCGGTGGCGGTCGTGGCGATCTGCCAGTGCGGCAGGCCGAAACGTTCGCGCAAGAGAAGGCCGACGGCCAGCGCATCCTCGCTCGGCAGCATATAGGTCAGGCCCCTGGAGGACTGCCGGCGAATGGCGCGCGCCACGGGGGCGGGCGAATGGCCGAACATCGAGCCGGTGTCGCCCAGGCAGAAATCGGCGAGCGTGTTGCCGTCGACATCGGTGATGGTGGCGCCCCTGGCCTGCTCGACCAGGATGGGGAAGGGCGTCGGCCAGTCCCTCATCCAGTGCATGGGCACGCCGCCGAAATAGCCCTCCGCGCCCTTGCCGACCGCCGCAGCCGCTTTCGGCCGCGCCTTGCGGAAGACCTCGGCTTCGCGCTCGCGCAACTCGGCGATGCGCGACAGCACGATCCCGCGCTGTTGGGATGCGGACATGTCGACGATGTTCATTCCATGACGCCCCTATTTTGCGGCGCCACTCTAGCCAGCGAGATGACCGGCCGGCAATCGCTCCTTCCCGGCTTCGCGCATCCTCAATGAAGGTATCGAGCTGAAACAGCACTTCGGAGGCAAACACGCCCGCTTCGCGGTCGAACAACGCCGCCGTATCGGAATCCAGCGCATGTTCGCAGTCTTCGACCAGGGCGTACATGTCGCGTTGCCATGGCAGGAAACCGTAGCCCGCCTCGTTCAAGCGAATGAAGGTCTGTCGGACCTTGGCGGAAGGGCGATTGGTTGGGCTTTACGATTGCATCCAGAGCCGGTTCAATCACCGCCCTCGCTCCCCGAAGAGCATCCCTGTCGAGGCCGCATTGAAGGGCGATCTCGTCCCAATCGTAGCCGCGCGCCCTGCGAGGCGGTGTTTGCGACTGGGCGATCAGACAGAGGAGAAATTCTTTGATCCGTGTGCTTTCCTGCGGGGGCAATGCGGGATCGACACGGAGGCGGCAGAAGTCGGAGATCTTGCGGGCAAGCAGTTTGGTATGCGGAAGGTCAGGCATGTGGGTAGGCTATGAAGATTCTGTGCGGTGATTGACGAAGGTCGCGGTCCTATCCGATTCGTTGCATCGGATGCCCAATCTCCTTGCCAATTCGCTAGCACTGCCGATCGGACGGCTTTATGCGTCTGATAGAGTAGGCCGAGAGCGACGAGCCTAATTAAGCGCGCTTACGTTAGCATCTCCGTTATTTAAGTATCGATGGGATTGTTTAAATAGCGCCACGCTGCCAAGATGGCGCTATGACCTATTCCGACGCAGATCAGCGCCTTGGCCGATATGTCGAAACGCCCGTCGCGGGCGAGATGGTGCGCGCCTTCGTTCCGCCGCCTCTGCCGCCGAAGCCGCAGATCGACGTCCTGGCGCTTCTGGACCGGCTAAGCCTCGCCGAGCGCGCGCTCGGGCAACTGGACGGCATCACCATGCTGCTGCCGCGCCAAGAACTCTTCCTCTATATGTATGTGCGCAAGGAGGCGGTGCTCTCGTCCCAGATCGAGGGGACGCAATCCACACTGACCGATCTTTTGCGCTTCGAGAACGAGGCTCAGGCCGGGGAGCCGATCGACGACATCCGCGAAGTGTCGAACTACAAGGATGCGATGATGTACGGGCTGGAGCGACTGGAAGAACTGCCATTGTCGTTACGCCTGATCCGCGAGATGCACGCCCGGCTGCTGCAAAGCGGACGCGGCGGCACCAAAAGCCCTGGCGAGTTTCGCCGTTCGCAGAACTGGATCGGCGGCTCGCGCCCCGGCAACGCGCTATATGTACCACCGCCCGTCACCGAACTCGATGCCTGCCTCGATGCTCTGGAGCGCTTCATTCATGAAGACGGATCGCAATTGCCGGCGCTGATCAAGGCCGGGCTGCTGCATGTCCAGTTCGAGACCATCCACCCGTTCCTTGATGGCAACGGCCGCATCGGCCGCCTTCTGGTGACACTGCATCTTTGCGTCAACGGGGTGCTCCGCAAGCCGCTGCTCTACCTCAGCCTTTACCTGAAGACGCATCGTGCCGACTACTATCGGCTACTGCAGGAAGTGCGAGAGCACGGCAATTGGGAGGCTTGGCTTGATTTCTTCCTCGCCGGAGTGGCTGAGACCGCAAACCAGGCTTTCGAAGCCGCCATCCGGATTGTCGACCTCTTCAAGGAGGATCGTGAGCGGATCACGAATGAAAGCGACCGTGCAGGCTCGGCACTCCGCATCCACGACCTCTTCCAGCAGAATCCGTTCCTGACCTCCAACCAACTTGTCCAGCAGACGGGCCTGTCAGCTCCGACAGTCAATGCAGCCTTGGCCGACCTGGAGAAGATGGGCATCGTTGAAGAGATTACGGGACGCAAGCGGGGTAGGGTGTTCGGCTACCATCGCTATCTTGCGATCCTCAGCGAGGGGACCGATCCGTTGCCTGCCGACAGCTGAAGTTTCCGTCGGATGCCCCAACTCTCGCTCGGCAGCTATCGTGTTCGCAAATGAGCCACACAGACAGAAGCACAAGGCAACGTGCGGAAGCCGTATCTGGATTGGGTTCGTACACCCTACGCTGCTGTGCGAAATAATTCTCCAAGGAGCGCTGTGTCCATCTGGAGCATCATGACTTGAAGAGGAGAGGCAGGTCGCAAGTAAAAGATGATTGCAGGCCCCCGCAACCACGCTACAGCACGCTAAACCATTCTAATCTGCGATCCTCTACGACAAGTTATCCCCTTGAATCGATAGGTTCAAATTAGGTTCGACCGCTTCTGAGCGGCAGCCGACTCTGGTGTGCCTTTCGTGCCGTCAACTGGCAGACCATATGCGCGTGAGGGGCGCGCGAGTGACAAGCGGTGGCGGCGACGTAGCGATGGTAGCCTTGCACCCAATATCGGCCGTCGAGGTGGTTGCCGCTACTGTTTGATGAGCGGGACAATGCCGCTCAGCCTCTCCTAACCCCAAACTCTCCTGATAGCATCGAGGGCGACAACGATGGCAGGATCGCCAACGCGCGCTTCTAGGTAGAGAAAGCTCAGAGTCGTCGATATCTTCACGTTATCTGCGATCACAAGCCCGTGCGCCTGTTGCTCATGCAGGGCGATCGACTCTCGGCAAAGGCTTAATCCCACGCCCGTGCGGACCATGGCGACCATAGACGTCTCCTGATCCACTTGGGCAACGACATTTTGTCGGACGCCCAGATCTGTAAACAGGCGCGCCAGCAGTCGATTGTGTACCGAGGCCTGCGGCGTGCCGATCCACGGCAGGGACGCGAGCTGTGCCCAGTCCGCACCGCGCACGAAACCGGCGAGCGATGGCGGGGCGACGACGCGATAGGTCAATTGCGCTAACTCGCGTGCGTGAAAAAGCGGTGCTGCGCCTTCTCCTGAAATCTCGGCGGAAGGGTCATAGTCTCTTGGATCACCGAGGTAGAAGCCGGCATCGAGTTCGTTTCGCTTCAGCCTTTCTGGCACGTCGCCGCTCATGCCATGGCGCAGGGTGGTTTCTATGCCCGGCCCGCTTTCGATCAGTGCCTTCAGAAACGCCCCCAGCCGCGTGAACTCCGGGTCGATGATGGTGCCGATCCGCAACTTACCTCGCACGCGTGTCGCCAGATGTCCGGCCGTCTGGCCGAAATCCGTAAGCGCGGCGAGTACCTGTTCCGCCTTGGCGGCAAGCAAGGCTCCTTCCTGTGTGAGTTCCAGGCCGGTTGAAGTACGCCGGAACAAGGTGAGCCCCGTGTCGGCGGCAAGACGCTTCAGTTGCAGGGTCACAGCCGGCTGCGTGATGCGCAATTGTTCGGCGGCGCGCGTGACATTGCCTTCGCGGGCAACGGTGACGAACGCCTTCAATGTTCTCAGGTCGATCGGCTTTAGCATATTAGTTTTATTTATAATGTGTTGCTTCATTTGTCATTGGATTTTTCCTCAGAACTTCCGCTATTCCTCGAAAACAGAGGTGAAGAGGAGGTTAGGATGCCACAACAAGTCATTGATTCTTATGATTGTGCGCTGTCCCACTGCAATCGGTGGGGAAGCCGATGACGCGTCTGACTTCCCACCCGTCTGGCAATTCCTTCGATTACGTCATCGTCGGCGGTGGCTCCGCCGGCTGCCTGCTCGCCAACCGCCTTAGCCGCGATCCGGCGATGCGCGTACTGCTGCTGGAGGCTGGACGGAAGGACGACTATCCGTGGATTCACATCCCTGTCGGCTATCTCTATTGCATCGGCAATCCGCGTACCGACTGGCTGTTTAAGACAGAGCCCGATGCCGGGCTGAACGGACGTTCGCTTCGCTATCCGCGAGGCAAGACGCTCGGTGGCTGCTCCTCCATCAATGGTATGATCTACATGCGCGGCCAGGCGCGCGACTTCGATGGTTGGGCGGCTGCGACCGGGGACGATGCCTGGACCTGGCAGAACTGCGTTCCTGATTTCAAGGCGCATGAGAACCATTACCGACTGGACAACGGTGCGGATCCGAAGACCGGCGGCAACAGCCGCTTCTCCGACATGCACGGTCATGCCGGCGAATGGCGCATCGAGAAGCAGCGACTCAAATGGGAGATTCTGGAGTCCTTCGCCGAGGCCGCCCTCGAGGCGGGCATTCCACGCACCGACGATTTCAACAGTGGCGACAATGAGGGCGTCGGCTACTTCGAAGTCAACCAGCGTTCCGGCTGGCGCTGGAATACGTCGAAGGCTTTCCTTCGCCCGGTAAAGAGACGTCCGAACCTGACGATTTGGACGCAATCGCATGTCGAACGGCTGGTTCTTGAAACCGAGGGTTCCGGTCGCAAGCGTTGCGTTGGCGTTATGCTTCAGCGGCAGGGGCGGGGTGTCCAGGTCCGTGCGCGCAGGGAAGTCATTCTTTCCGCCGGTGCGATCGGTTCGCCGCAGATCCTGCAATTGTCGGGCATCGGACCGGGCGGCCTCCTGAAGCGTCATGGTGTCGAGGTCGCTCACGACCTGCCTGGCGTCGGGGAAAATCTTCAGGACCATCTACAAATCCGCGCGGTCTTCAAGGTCGGCAATGCGAAGACGTTGAACACGCTAGCCAACAGCCTTTTCGGCAAGGCGATGATCGGGCTTGAATATGTGTTGAAACGCAGCGGCCCGATGAGCATGTCGCCCTCGCAGCTCGGCGCTATTACCCGTTCGGACGACAGCCAGGCCCATGCCAATCTGGAATATCACGTTCAGCCGCTCAGTCTCGACGCCTTCGGCGAGCCGCTGCATAGCATACCCGCCTTCACCGCGAGCGTCTGCAATCTCAACCCGACCAGCGTCGGAAGCGTGCGCATTCGCTCCAACAAGGCCGCGGACGCTCCGGCGATTGCGCCGAACTATCTCAGCACGGAAGAGGATCGCCGCATCGCCGCCGAAAGCTTGCGGCAGGTGCGCAAGATCGTGTCGCAGCCGGCACTGGCGAAGTACCGACCGGAGGAATGGAAGCCTGGTCTTCAATTCCAGAGCGATGAGGAGCTGGCGCGGCTCGCGGGCGATATCGCCAACACCATCTTTCACCCCGTCGGGACGACGAAGATGGGCTGTGACGACGACCCCATGGCCGTGGTGGACAGCCGGCTCAGGGTACGGGGCATCGAAGGCCTGCGCGTTGTCGATGCGGGCATCATGCCGAAAATAACCAGTGGCAACACAAATGCACCAACCCTGATGATCGCGGAAAAAGCGGCCGGCTGGATCGTCGCCGATGCGCGCGCATAGAAAATTCTTGGGGAGATAACAGCAATGACATCGATCGCGCGTTCCGCGCTTCCGCTTTCCGGCGTCCGGGTGGTTGATTTCGGGCAATATATTGCCGGCCCGGCCGTCGCCATGATCCTCGGCGATCTCGGCGCGACTGTCGTGCATGTCGATCCGCCCGACGGTCCACTCTGGGACAATCCCGCCAATGCGATCCTCAATCGCAACAAGCTGATCGTCGCAATCGACCTCAAGACCGACGAAGGGGTGGAGCAGGCCAAGGCGCTGGTGGCCGAGGCCGATATCGTCATCGAGAATTTCCGGCCCGGTGTGCTTGCCCGGCTTGGAATCGATTTCGCGGCGTTGCGCAAGGCACGGCCGGCTTTGATTACCCTGTCGATCCCTGGCTTTGCTTCCAACGACCAACTTCGACGGGATTGGCGTGCTTTTGAGACGGTGATCGCAGCCTCCTCCGGCGTCTTCACGGATATGGGCCTCAACCGCGTCCTGATGGGAATCAATCCGTCCTTCTCGCCGCTACCGCTCTCTTCCGCCTACGGCACCATGCTTGCGGCGTCCGCGACGGTGCTGGCGCTTCAGGCGCGTGAGCGCACCGGGCACGGCGACCACATCGAGGTGCCGCTGGCAAGCGCCGTCATGGAGGGTCTTTCCTACAACTCAATCCTGATCGACGGCTATCCGCTGCGCTACCAGACCCAGCGCGAACGGGAAATCGAGCGGCGGCGCAGTGAGGGCCTGTCGATGGATATGTCCTACGACGATCTTCAGGAGTTCCTCGATCCTTTCTATCGAAGCTATATGTGTGCCGACAGGCGGATGTTTTACGTCGTCTGCCCCAGCCACAAGAACCATGCAAAGCGCTGCCTGAAAGCGCTCGGCCTTTACGATGAACTGGTGGCCGAAGGGCTGCGCGAGGAGGAAGACACCTATCTGCCGGTTTCTGAGTGGTCGTCGGATGTATCGCTCGGCGTCTATCCGCTTCCGAAATTCTGGGCCGACAAGATCGCGGCGCGCATGAAGGAGGTCTTCCTGACGAAGACGGCGGATGAATGGGAACGCATCTTCGGGGAAGGACTGTTTCCGGGCGCGCCGCAGCGCTGGCTGAAGGAGTGGATCGCCGACGATCATGCCAAGGCCGCCGGCCTGATGATCGAGGTGGACGATCCATTTCTCGGCCGCATGACGCAGCCAGGGCCGATGACATGGCTGCAGGAAAGCGCCGAAGCCACGCTGACGCCAAGTCCACGGCGCTGGGGAACGGCCAAGGACGCGCTGATGCTGCTCGCCGGTATGGAGCGCCCTCCCTTGCCGGCTCCCACGGCCGAAGCGCCCGGCGGCTGGCTGGACGGTGTCAGGGTGCTCGATCTCTGCAACGTGATCGCCGGTCCGCATTCCGTCGCCTATCTCGCCCGCTTTGGGGCGGAAGTGATCAAGATCGATCCGGCCAAGCCGCTCTACGATTGCTGGAACACGGTGATCTTCGGCATGTCGCACATGCGTGGCAAGCAGTCCGTGCTGCTGAATATCGGTTCGCCCGATGGCCGTGTTGTCTTCGAGGAACTGGTGCGCTCGGTCGACGTCGTCGTCTGGAACGCTACCGACCGTCAGGTCAAGACGATGGGACTCGATGCCGAAGGCCTTAAGGCGCTCAATCCGCGGGCGATCTTCTGCCAGCTCGATTGCTTCGGTGGCGTGCGTACCGGCCCGCGCACCGACTATCTTGGCTATGACGACCTTGTGCAGTCGGCGACCGGCATCATGTTGCGCTTCGGCGGCTCGATGGAAACGCCGGAGGAGCATGCCCATGTCGGCACCATCGATGTCATGTGCGGCTTCGGTGCGGCGCTCGGCGTTGCCGCGGCTCTCTATCAAAAATCCAGAACCGGGGTTGTTGGTCGACCGCGCACCTCGCTTTCGGCGCTGACCGGCCTCGCGCAGATACCGTTCTGCTACGACTATGCTGGGCGCGGCCCCTTCGACGAGCCGTCCGGGCGTGAAACCAAGGGGTATGATGCCCTGTCGCGGCTCTACGAAACGTCGTCCGGCGATCATCTGCTGCTGTGCGCTTCGGAAGCCGACCTGCCGCGCTTCGCCAAGGTCGAGGGTCTGAGGGGAATACCGGAGATGGCGGCATCCGATCGCGAGGCCTATCTCTCGAGGGCCTTCATGACCGCGCCCGCGGAAACCTGGCAACAGCGGCTACAGGAAGCTGATATCGGCGTATCGCTCTGCGAGAATATCGAAACGATCAGGAGCCAGAGTGCCCGCATTGCCGACGGTACGCCCGGGACCGACCGTGGCAGCTATTCCTTCTCGATTTTCCCGGACCATCCGAGCGGGCACACCATCACCCAGCTCGATCCCTTCGCCATCCGTCCGTCTGTCGGCAAGGTCACCGCTGTCGCACCAGCGGAGAAGTACGGAACATGCACGCGCGCCGTCCTCCGGTCGTTGAACTACACCGATGCCGAGATCGACCGGCTGATTGCTTCCGGCACGGTCAGCGAGACATGGAGTGCGGAGTATCTGCCGAGCTAACAGGAAACGGCGGCTTCGGGTTCTGAGGAGGATACCGGAGCCGCCCGCTGCCCGCCGAGGTACGCGATGGCGTTGGCTGGCTTGGAATTTCAACATCACACATAGGGAGGAAGTGCCATGAAAGAACTCTTTGCCTCGACATGCCTTGCAGCGGCGATGCTGACCCTCGGTAATTCGGCGCAGGCAGCGGATTGCGGCGACGTGACGATCGCGAGCATGAACTGGCAGAGCGCGGAAGTGCTCGCCAGTCTGGACAAGTTCATCCTGAACGAAGGTTACGGATGCAACGCGGAAGTCATACAGGGCGACACGGTCCCGACAATCACATCCATGACCGAGAAGGGGCAGCCTGACATCGCGCCCGAGGGATGGGTCGATCTCCTGCCTGAAGTCGTCAACGCCGGCGTTACGGATGGAAAGCTCGTCGTCGCGTCGACCGTCCTGACCGATGGTGCGGTGCAGGGCTGGTGGATGCCCAAATACCTTGCTGACGCTCATCCGGACATCAAGACGATCGATGATGTCCTCAAGCATCCGGAACTGTTCCCGGATCCCGAAGACAAATCGAAGGGTGCCATTCACAATGGCCCGCAGGGCTGGGGCGGCACGGTCGTCACCTCGCAGCTCTACAAAGCCTATGGCGGCGAGGCGGCTAACTTCACGCTGGTCGATACCGGTTCGGCGGCCGGTCTAGACGGCTCCATCGCCAAGGCCTACGAGCGCAAGGAAGGCTGGGTTGGCTACTACTGGGCACCGACCGCGCTTCTTGGCAAGTACGAGATGGTGAAGGTCGAATACGGCGTGCCTTACGACGCTACCGAGTGGAAGCGCTGCAATACGGTCGCCGATTGCCCGGACCCGAAGAAAAACGACTGGCCGAAGGATACGGTCCAGACGCTCGTCACCAAGGCGTTCTCCGAACGCGCCGGCGAGGATGTCATGGGCTACCTCAACAAGCGCGCCTGGTCGAACGATACGGTCAACAAGCTCATGGCCTGGATGACCGACAACCAGGCAAGCGGCGACGACGGCGCAAAGCACTTCCTCGAAGAGAACGAGGCCATGTGGAAGGAGTGGGTGTCGCCTGAGGCAGCCGAGAAGATCAAGGCGGCGCTCTGATCTCGTTCAAGACGTTGCTGGCGCGTATCGCGCCGGCAATGAACAGCGCGTCAAAGGATGCGCTTGCCGTTATCGAGGAGGATAGATTTTGGATTGGCTATTCAGCTTTCCGCACATGAATGATGCGTCTTTGCGCGATCTCAAGAAGGCGATCGACGAAGGGTTCCGCGGCTTCACGCGTGCCTATGGTGATGGTCTTGAAGCAATGTTCGAGCCGCTACAGCACTTCCTGATCTGGTCGGAACGCTTCATGACGAAGACGCCCTGGCCGATTATCCTCCTATTGATCGCTGCTGTCGCCTGGTTCGCCAGCCGCAATTGGAAGATCGTTGCCGGTACAGTCGCGACGCTGCTCATGATCGGCTATTTCGATATGTGGGACGATACGATGAAGACGGTTTCGATGATCTTCGTCTGCACGGTACTGTCGATTGTTGTCGGTATTCCCATCGGTATCGCAATGTCCCGGTCGAACAGGGTGCAGAACGTGATCAACCCGATCCTCGACGTCATGCAGACCATGCCGAGTTTCGTCTATCTGATCCCGGTCGTGATGCTGCTCGGCATCGGAAAGGTGCCCGGCCTCATCGCTGTCGTCATCTACGCCATCCCGCCGATGATCCGTCTCACCAATCTCGGTATCCGCCTCGTCGACAAAGACGTGCTGGAAGCGGCCGACGCCTTCGGCTCGTCGAGCTGGCAGAAACTGAAGAATGTTCAGATGCCGCTTGCTCTGCCGACCATCATGGCTGGAATCAACCAGACGATCATGATGGCGCTCGCCATGGTGGTCATCGCCTCGATGATCGGCGTGCAGGGCCTCGGCCAGCCGGTTCTGAAGGCGATCTCCAATCAGTATTTCACGCTCGGCATCTTCAACGGCCTTGCCATCGTCGGCATCGCGATCATCTTCGACCGCGTCAGCCAGGCTTTCGGCGCGCGCCTGCAAAAGCACCGGGAGGTTGTACATGGGTAACAAAAAAATCGGTGGCTCCGTCATCGAAATCAAAAAACTCTACAAAATCTTTGGCCCCAACGGTCCGGATTACGTCAAGTTCGTTGAGCAAGGTGTTACGAAGACGGAACTGAACGCAAAACATGGCCATGTCCTTGGCCTGAAAGACATCAACATCTCCATGCCTGCTGGCAGTATTCAGGTGATCATGGGCCTTTCTGGATCGGGAAAGTCCACTCTTATCCGTCACATCAATCGCCTTATTGATCCAACATCAGGTGAAGTCGTCATCGGCGGCGAGGATGTGGTCAAGATGGACGCCGTGCAGTTGCGTGAGTTCCGTCGGCATCAAACCGCCATGGTGTTCCAGAAGTTTGCGCTTCTTCCGCACCGCACTGTTCTCGAAAACACCCTCTATGGCCTGGAGATACAAGGGGCACCTCGTAGCCGGCAGGTCGACTGCGCCATGCGATGGATCGAACGTGTCGGACTCAAGGGTTTCGAGAGCAAATATCCCAATCAGTTGTCGGGCGGCATGCAACAGCGTGTCGGTCTTGCCCGTGCGCTGGCGAACGATGCGCCGATCCTGCTGATGGACGAGGCGTTTTCCGCGCTGGACCCGCTCATTCGCGTCGACATGCAGACCGTGCTCCTCGACCTGCAGAAGGAGATCAAGAAGACGATCGTGTTCATCACCCACGATCTTGACGAGGCGCTGAGGCTCGGTGACCGCATTGCGATTTTGCGGGATGGGGAAGTCGTGCAGCAGGGCACAGGGCAGGACATCGTGATGAACCCGGCCGACGATTACATCGCCAGCTTCGTTCGGGAAGTGAACCGCGCCCGCGTCATCAATGTCGAGACAGTCGCCACCGCGCTGAATGCTTCGTCCCGTGAGCTGAAGATTTCGGTGCCAACTGGTGCGAAGTTGGAGGATGCGGCAAGGGCGATGACTTCGGCTGGGGAAAACGAGATTGCCGTTGTCGACGCCGCCGGTCAGGCCATAGGTGTCTTGACGCTCCCTCAGGCGGTTAACGCCATGGTCAATTCGCAAGTGGCCTGCTCAACGCCCGACGCGAAGAAAGTCGCGTAGGCAAAACAGGGAAATCCAAGAATGGGAGTCTCAGATGCTTGACGCCGTCCTTATCGAAAAGTCCGACAGCGGGCAGGTCGCAGGTCTTTCTGCAATTGATACCCCGCAACTGCCCCAGGGCGACGTGCTGGTGGAGGTCGCGTGGTCGACCCTGAACTACAAGGACGCTCTCGCGATCACCGGCGCGTCGCCGGTGGTGCGCAGTTTTCCGATGGTGCCTGGGATCGATTTTGCGGGCGTCATCGCCGAAAGTTCCCATCCGCCTTTGAACTGGGCGATTGGGTCGTGCTGAACGGCTGGGGTGTTGGCGAACGGCATTGGGGTGGACTGGCGGCAAGGGCGCGCGTGAGTGGAGACTGGCTGGTGCCTTTACCAGAAGGGGTCAGCCTCCGGAACGCCATGGCGATAGGGACCGCTGGCTACACGGCAATGCTGTGTGTCATGGCGCTGGAACGCAACGGTGTGATGCCGGACGGCGGAGAGGTGGTGGTAACCGGCGCGGCCGGTGGTGTCGGCAGTATTGCAACCATGCTTTTGGCCGCGCGTGGCTACAGTGTTGCTGCCGTTACCGGACGGATGGCCGAGGCGGATTATCTCACCGGCCTTGGCGCCACGACCATCATAGACCGGGCTGAGTTCACGCAGGTCGGTCGACCTTTGTCGAAGGAGCGTTGGGCGGGAGCGATTGACGTGGCAGGGGGAGTGGTGCTCGCCAATGTGCTGGCTTCGATGCGCTATCGCGGTGTCGTCGCCGCATGCGGACTGGTTGGCGGGATGGAGCTGCCCACCACGGTCGCGCCCTTCATCTTGCGCGCTGTGACGCTGATCGGGATCGACAGCGTCATGTGTCCAAAGCCCGAGAGGCTGATCGCCTGGCAACGACTCGCGCAGGAACTCGACATGGCAAGACTTGACGCTATGACAACGGAAGTCCAGCTCGCCGATGTTATCGCAATGGCACCGCGATTCCTTGAGGGCAAGGTGCGCGGTCGCATTTTAGTGCCGGTCAATCCGCAGCTTGGTTGAGAACCATAGGCAAAGTCAATTCCGAAAAGCGATGAATTGCTCTAAGGGCCAGCGCGTCGGCCGCGATAGAACGGCACCGAGAGGCAGCCGAAAGGGACAAAGTCACGGGACATCTAAATGGTAGTAATTTCCACGTTCGGTCCCAAAGCGGCCACTCCTTCTGGAAGGCATTTACGCTACGCCGCCGTGCGAAATAGTCCACTGCGGTTACCGGCGGGGAGAAATTTCAGTATATCATTAGATGTTTGGGGTGGGCGCAAGTAATGATTAAATCCTGCCCCCGCAACCACTCCACAGCACGCCACAGCCGCGGAAACCACGATCCTGTACGAAGCGTTGCGATGAAGATTCGATATGTTCAAATCACATGTTGACTCGAGAATACAGCTTCGAAACTGCTGGCCGGCCACAGGTGGTGAAGGGCCTTTGATCAGCGTTCCTCAGGTGGTTTAAGTTGCCGGAACTGCAGCAACAGCAGAAGGTCGTAGGCGATCTTCAGCGTGGCGCAGATGACGAGGGGCCACGATCGATATGAGGCGGCAAAGAGGGCCCCCGCCAGAGCGGGGCTGGCCGCTGCGGCCAGACTGCGTGGCACGGATGTGAAGCTCGCGGCCGCAGCCCGCTCCGCCTCCGTGACAACGGCCATCACATAGGACGAGCGTGTCGGCACATCCATCTGCGAGAGCGCCGCCCGGATCAGCAGCAGGGCGAGTGCCAGGGGCAAGTTGGGCGCGAAGGCCGCCAGTAGAAGGGCAATGCTCGACGGAATGTGGGTGAACACCATGGTGTTGATGAGGCCGATGTGCCGTGACAGCCATGCGGCGACAGGAAACGAGAATGCCGACAGCACACCCGACCAGAAGAAGAACACCCCGGCTTGCGCGAGCGACAGATTGAAACGCTCGAACAGCCACAGGGCGAGCAGCGACTGGACGACGAAGCCGCCGGCGAAGGCGTCGAGGCTGAAGAGTGCCGCCAGCCTCAAGACGATGGCGCGCGAGGGACCGAGGGCGACTGCGTTGGCGGCTTCGGAACCGACCATACGCATCGGTATGCGAGCATAAAGATGGCCACCGGCGATGCCCAAGAACGCGTATAGCACGAACATAAGCTTGATCGCGGTCAGGCGTCCGAGCCCTATGGTGCTTGTTAGATCGGGCAGGGCCGCCGCGAGCGCGCCGGCGGCACCGGCGAACGCTCCGATGAGGCTGTAGCGCGCAAACATCCTCGTTCGCTCCACATCGGTGACTTCGCGGGTGAGCGCTGCGTGTTCCAGCGGCACGAAGACACTAACGCTGCCGGCCGACGGATTGATCGTGCCGGCAAATGCGATCACCAGCAGCAGCAAGTAATCGTGGACCAGGGAGACGGCGACGCCCGTGGCAGTCATCAGGCTCGCGCCGGCCAGAAGCAACCAGCGGAGATCGTAGCGCGCGCCGAGAAACCCTACCGCAATCGTCAACAGCGCAGAGCCAAGGAGAGATACTGTCGCGATGATGCCGACTTGCAGCGGGGAAAATCCGAGAGTGAGCAAATAGACCGGCAACAGGATGGCCACGAAGCCATCGCCGAAGTCACGCAAAGCGCGGGCTGCGAAGAGATATGTGGCGGGATGGCCGCTTTGCACTGGCTCTCACTTCCTTCTCGCCAGCGTCTTCCTTTGCCCGGCGCTGTCAAGCGCTTCAGGGGCCGACCTGCAGCACCGATCGGATCGGGAACGCCCTTCCGGTTTTCAAGCTGACCCTCTTTCTGTCCGTTCTTTGCTATCTCAAACTCGGGATCGCGCCTCACCTCGGCTGCGCGACCAGGTAACGGAGCCGCTTGGCTCCGACGTCACCTTGCTCGACGATCTTGAAGCCGTGCTGGCCAAGATCGGCCGCGACCTTGTCCAGGTCGACGTGGCCGTGTCGGTGGAGGCGGAAAATGCGTTTCTGGCGCGGTGGCTTTGCAAAATCGACGATCAGCATGCGGCCGCCCGGCTTCAGAACCCGGAACGCTTCCCTGCCGAATTCCGCGCGGCCCGTCTTCGGCAGATGATGCAACATCAGGGTACTGAGGACGACGTCGAATTCCCCGTCCTCGTAAGGCAGTTGCTGGGCGGTCGCGTTCGTGAAGCTGACCGGGAACCCAGCTCGACGGGATTTTGCCGTGGCGCGCGCGACCATTTCGGCTGACGCATCGACCCCGTCCACGCGTCCCGCCGGTCCAACCCTCTGCTTGGCGAGCAGCGCCGCGGTGCCTGTGCCGCAGCCGACATCGAGGACTGCTTCTCCTGGCTTCAGCCTTGCGAAACTCAGCATCTTTTCGCGGAAAGCGCGCTCGCGACCGTAGGTGAGAATCCAGGCCAGGGTGTCATAGAGGGCGGCGGAGTGGAGCAGGATGCCAATATGCGGTGTCTTCGCCGCTCCGGGGATCGATTTTTCGGTTGCGACGGCCAGTGAACCGTGGGCACGGGGCCAAATCACCAAGATGGCGATGGCGGCGAGTGCGCCGACATGAAGCACCAGAACAGGAATTCCCAGGGAGAAGATCGCATTTGCCTGGCCCAGCAGGGCAAGTGCCGTGATTACCAGAACCAATTTGAGAACGACGACCGTCCACAGCGGACGCCTTCCGTGAAATTTCTCGAAAGGGCCTTGGTGCATTGCATTGTCTCCCGTTGGCCAGTCCCGCTTCGAACTGTCAGCAGCAGCATAAGATACTGGACGGCGTGTCCAGTATCCATTTTACTGGCCGTTTCGCACCACGGTGCCCAGTACTGGACAGGCTGGTGTCTTGTGACCAAAAAAGGACCCCGTCAGTGACCGCCGGCTCGATCGATCGTCGTGTCGCCAGGACCCGCAGCCGCCTGCAACAGGCACTGCTTAAACTGGCTGCCGAGAAGGGATACGGAGCGGTCACCGTCGAGGATATCTGCAGGGAGGCCGATGTCGGACGCTCGACCTTCTACACGCATTATCCCGACAAGGAGTGCCTGAGAAGGGCAACGATCGACGAGCATATGACGAGCCTGCAGGCGCGCGGCGCCACGCGTGATTCGATGCAAAACACCGAGGGCTTCTCCTTCAGTGGCCCGGCTTTTGCGCATGCGCATGCAACGCGGGAGATGCATCGGGGTCTGATGGGCGGGACAAAGCGCGAAATACCGAAAGAGATCCGCGACTGGATCAGCGCGCAAATACGCCGCGAACTGGTCGGTATCGCAGACGGTGGCAAAGATGGAGTGAGGCTTGAGATCGCCACGCGCTTCGTTACCGGGGCGTTCTTCGAGGTCATGCATTGGTGGCTTGACGGAGATACCAGGTTCCCTCCGCAAGAGGTCGATCGGGTGTTCCAGAATTTGGCCTTCGATGGGGTACGTACGGCGCTCGCCCCACCCGATGACGCCGGCCGTTAAACGGCAATAGGTCGCAAGCGCCCATCGAAATGAACGGAAGAGTGCACACACATTCGCGAAAAAGCCTGGCGCGGGAGGAGGGGTGCTCGTCAAGTCATCAGAGGCGAAACCGAGACTATCAAGCACCGCAACTGTTCAGGTCAGCGCCGATGTTCTCGGCGCTGGAACGAGGAAGCGTTCAGCGGAAGTCGTCGGCGGCCGAAATCTTCCGGGTTCTGGATCTTGCCCATCAGGAAGCCGCGGCCGAGCGGGCTGAACGGCGCAAAACCGATGCCGAGTTCACGGCGGTGTCGAGGCTTTCGCCTTCGGGATCGCGGATCCAGAGCGAATATTCGCTCCGGAGAGCGGAAATCGGATGGACGGGGTGGGCGCGGCGGATGATGTCAGTTCCCGCTCCGGAAAGGCCAAGCCCCAGCACCTTGCCAGACGACGCAACCGCAGACCCGTGTCGCCTCTTCGGTAGTGCGGGTGCTCGCGGGCATCGCCAGGATCTCGATCGCGAGAGCCGCGGTGCGGGCCGCCTCTGCGACGCGAGCGGTGCTTTTGCCGCTCATGACGCGAGCCCTGCGGGCATGGCCAACCGAAGGTAGTTCTCGCCAAGGATTCCGCGGATCTCGGCCTGCGAAAAACCCGTCCGTTCCAGTTCGCCAACCAGCTCACCCAGTTGATCGGGTTCGAAGAAACTCCAGGGCGGGGTCGGATAGCCGCGCGGCCAGCGCGCCTTCTGGCTGTGGTAGAAGCCGTAGTCGCTGCCTTCCAGATACATGAAATCGAATCCGAGACCGAGACGATCGGCCCCGGCGATCCCGGCGATGTGGGCCAGATGACGTGCGATCTCGGGCAGGATTGCCCACCCCTCGACCCCGAGGAAGAAGCCGACGCCGTTCACGCCGATATACCCCCCCCGACTTCGGCCATGGCGCGGATCTGTGCATCGGTGATGTTGCGCTCGTGCTCGTAGATCGCCCGGGCGTTGGAATGCGAAAAGATCGGCGGGCGGGACAGGTCCAGCTCCAGCACGTCCCAGGTCGTCCGCTCGCCGCAATGGGTGAGGTCGACCCGCATCCCCACCCTGTCCATCCGCCGCACCAGCTCGGCGCCGCGGGCGCTCAGCCCCGCGTTGCGCGGCTCGTGGCAGCCATCGGCGAAGATGTTCGCCTCGTTATAGGCCAGGATGGCGCGGTCGATCCCGGCGGTGAAGAAGGCATCGACCAGATCCAGCCCGCGCGAGAAGGGCGTTGCCGACTGGAATGGAACGACGCCGAGATCTGCCCCACGGCGTGGCAAGCCCGGATGGCCTCGGCCGATCGCGCAAGAGGAATGTCCGCCGCGCGCAAAAGGCGCGAAAGCTCGCCAAGGTTTGCCAGCGCGTCCTGCTCGTTCTCCTGTCCGCTGGCGATGGTCAGCGAGACATGGGCAAAACCCGCTGCACGATAGCGCGCGATCTGTTGCGCGAAATCGGCGCCCGCCGGCAGGAAGGGCCGCGACCAGGGCCAGAGCCCGTCGATGACGGGCTGCCCGGCAAGCCAGGGGAAGCGCTCGTCAAGGGTTTTGCTCATATGAGGTTTTCCCTTCTTTCCTGCGCCTACAGAGACCAGGACTGTCGGATGCGTTCGCGCAGACCCTCCAGCCGCGCGACCGGCTCATTGGCGAAGACAAAGCGCAGATAGCGCCCGGCGCAATCCTCCTGTCCCCAGCCGATCATCGGCGTGGCGGCGATCGCGCCATGGCGGAACAGCCGCTCTGCGGCCAAATCGGGCCGCATCCCCAGTGCCACCGTGTCGATCAGCAGCGACCAACCCCCATCGGGGACGACAACCGGAAGGTCACGCATCTCTTTCACGATGATGTCGCGACGGGTTTTCCACTCGGCCGTCGCCGCCGCAACCCCGTCATCCTCGGCGATCAGTGCGGCGGCGGCCCCAGGCATGGCGATGCCGACTTGACACACGACGTTGGTGAGACTGACCAAACCGATGTCGTTCATGATCCGCTTCGGTCCGACGATCCAGCCGACCCGCCAGCCGATCATCCGGTATTCCTTGGACACTGCCCCCACGGTGATCACTCGTTCGGACATGCCGTCGAATGAGGCAGGGTGCAGCACCGGATCGTCGGTGAACAGGATGCGCTCCATCGCCGCGTCGTGCAGGATCCAGGCGTCGGCGCGCTCGGCGGCTTCGGTTATGGCCTGCCATTCCGCCCGTGTATGGACGATCCCGCTCGGCATTGAGGGACTCATCGTCAGGATGACTTTTGTCCTGGGTGAGACCGCATCGCGCAGCGCATCGAGATCGAGCCGCCAGCGATCGTGGGTCACAACCAACCGCACCAGACGCGGCACGCCCCCGGACAGGCGGATCCGGTTCAGCAGCCCCGCATAGGCGGGATCGGTGATAACCACCTCGTCCCCGGGTTCGATCAGGGCCAGCAACGTGTTCAGCACGCCCGACAGCCCGCCGGCCGAAACGATGCATTGCGCATCGGGGTCGTAGTCCACCCCCGTCGTTCGCGACACGCGTTCGGCTGCCGCGCCGCGCAACGCGTGGATACCAAGAAACGGCAGGTAGCTGTTGGCATCATCGCGGCCGACTGCCTCCAGCGTGGCCTCGATGGCCGCCCTCGGCGGAGCGATGTCGGTATCGAGGTTCTCCAGCCGCAGCATCTCGGGCCGGCCATCCGCATCCGCGGCATTGCCCATCTTGTCCACGCCGATCCCTGGGATCGCGGCAAGGCGAGATGCTGTCATCTTATTCTCCAGATTGGATCCAAATAGTTAAAATAGATAACAATGCTTATCATTGCCCGTCAACACTCCATTTGCTAATGACGCGCCATGACCACGAAACCGCTCCAGCGCGGCGACCGCGCCCAGCATGTCGTCAATCAGATTCGTGAGGCGATCATCACCGGTGCGCTGGCTCCGGGGAGCGCGCTGCGCCAGGAGGAACTGGCCGCGAACTATGCTTCCAGTCGCATGCCGATCCGGGAGGCGTTGCGCACGCTGAGCGCCGAAGGTCTCGTGCAGCTCATTCCAAACCGAGGTGCCATCGTCGCGCCGATCGATATCGAGGAATTGCGCGAGAATTTCGAGATGCGCGAAGCCGCCGAAGTTCTGGCGATCCGGCTCGCGGTGCCGCATCTGTCGAATGCGCAGATCGATCAGGCAGCGTCCATCCAAAAGCAGATCGACACCGCTCCGATCCAGGACTTCGGGCCCTTGAACAAGGCATTTCACTGCACACTCTACGCACCGGCCGGCCGGCCGCGTCTGATCGCTCATATCGGCAGCCTGCACGACATCGCCGACCGCTACCTGCGCTTCACCCTGCTGCACCTCGATTACAATGATCGCTCGTCGAGCGAGCACGAAGCCATCCTCGACGCCTGTTACCGACGCGATATCGAGGTGGCGATGCGTCTGACATCGACCCATATTCTCGAAGCCGGCAAGACGCTGGAGAGCTACTTGCGCGAGCACCTGGGGACACGGCTCCGGTCCTCCTGATCGTAGCCCCGCGTCAGAGCTCCAGGGGGCATGAGAGCTCCATGGTCGAGGTGTGATCCAGGGAGAGCCGAAATCCCTCCTGCGGCCTCGATGCGCGGGAGCATGGCAAGGTCCCGGGACGGGACGCCCCGGTCGTAGTGCATCTTCGACAAGGCAGCGGTCGTGTCACGGGCCGCTGGCAGGGACGCACCGCGGGTAGTCCGACATGTGCGCTGTCACTGATGGTTGCAGTGGCACCTCCACGTTGATAGACGGGGCGTCTCGCGCTTCAAGAAAGCGCCATTGGACTACGGGGCAGCGCCATGGAGCCTGGCAAGTCAGCAGACCGGTAGGCCGCAACAACATCCGATCGTTGTTGCGGCGCTCTGTCCGGTCATGTCCCCTTTTCCCCAGGGAAAGGCAGATCGCCGCCAAATGCCAACCATTTGAGCGGATGCCTTACCGTGTCTTACAAAAAAACCACGACGTGGAACCTCTCCTTGCCGTCGGCGCTCCTGCTGATGGCGCCTTTCGATATTCTGGCCTCGCTGGCCATGGACATCTACCTTCCGGTCGTCCCGGCCATGCCTGGTATCCGCGACACCACCGCCTCGACAATCCAACTGACGCTGAGCCTCTATATGGTGATGCTCGGCGCCGGCCAGGTCCTGTTCGGCCCCCTGTCGGACCGCATCGGCCGCAGGCCCGTGCTGATCGGCGGTGCGGTTCTCTTCCTCGTAACCTCCCTTGCGCTCGCCGCCGCCTCGTCGGCAGCCGCCTTCGTCGTCATGCGCCTGCTGCAGGCGGCGGGCGCGTCGGCCGCGCTCGTCGCGACATTCGCGACGGTTCGTGACGTCTATGCCGAGCGTCCGGAAGGGGCCGTCATCTACGGTCTCTTCGGCTCGATGCTGGCTTTCGTGCCGGCGCTCGGTCCGATCGCGGGCGCGCTGATCGCCGAGCATCTCGGCTGGCGCGCCATCTTCGCCACGCTCGGCCTGCTCGCGGCCGCCGCGCTGGCGCACGCCCTGCCGAGGTGGAAGGAGACGCGATCCGCCGCCGGGCCCGTTGTTGCGCCGACGTTCGGAACGATCCTGCGCAGCCCCGACTTCTGGACCTACACGCTGGGATTCAGCGCCGCCATGGGCGCCTTCTTCGTGTTCTTCTCGACCGCTCCGCGCGTGCTGATCGGGCGGGCGGGTTTTTCCGAGGTCGGATTCAGCGTGGTCTTCGCTACCGCCGCATTGGTCATGATCCTCACCACGCGCTTCACCAAGCGGTTCGTGTCGCGCTGGGGGATTGCCGGTTGCGTTGCGCGGGGAATGGCGATGCTGCTGGTCGGCGCCGCCCTGCTCGCGGCGGGACAGTTGCTGTGGCAGCCGTCCTTCTCAACCTTCGTGCTGCCGATGTGGCTGATCGCGGTCGGCATCGTCTTCACCTCGTCGGTCGCCGCCAACGGTGCATTGCACGCGTTCGGCGATGCCGCGGGCACGGCGGTGGCTCTCTATTTCTGTGTCGAGAGCCTCATCGTCGGCGCCGTGGGCACAGTGTTCGTTGTTGCCCTCGGCGGCGATACGGCCTGGCCGCTGGCCGGTTATTGTGCCTTCATGGCGCTGGTCACACTCGCAGCCCTCGGCATCCCACGGAGACGAACCGGAGCGAAGTGACGGCTTCAGCGCCCGACGAGATCGAGCAGGCGGTTCCACTGCATGCCGAGATCTAGGATCGGCGCCCGGAAGCGGTGGAGTGGGAAAGGACGGATCGGGGTCGCCGGGATCTCCGTCCTTTCCGGCGAGTCCGCGAGCCTGGCCGCAAGCCAGGCGCCAAGCCGGTGCGACAGCGACACCCCGACCGTTGTAACCCGCCAGGACGTGCCGACAATAGCACTTCCAAGCCATCCACCGCCGCCAACCACACCGATCCTCATTGGACTGCTCATGTGTGGCTCCTTCTCGTTCCATCACGACTGTCGGTTCTTGATTTGACGCATGTCTTTGTCCCGAAACCGGCGCCCACTTTGAGGAGACATGCTTTAGAGTGCCAGAGCCGCCTTGCGCCCGTCATGGATTGCGAACGCAGCCTGGCGAGGGGCCGTGCAATCGCCGATCGCCGTAAAGGCTATGCCGTGTTGCTCCAGGTCCCGCGAAAGACTGTCCTCCGCGATGTTGGTGGCAGCGTAGACCAGGGCATCGGCCTCAACCTTCTGCGCGCGCTCGTCAAGCAGCGAAACAATCGTTGCCTGTTTGCCATCCCAGTGAACGATCGCGCCTTCGGTCAGGAAACGGACACCGAGGCGGGCGAGGGCGCGGCGCAACGGCAGATCCACCGCCATCCGCTGGAGCTCCTTGCCGACGAGCGCATCCGGCGTGACAATCGTCACCTCATGGCCGTCTTCGGCAAGCTTCCAGGCTGTTCCACTTCCCTTCCAGTTGCCGCCGTCGTCGAGCAGGAGAACGCGTTTTCCCGGTCTTGCCTCGCGCCCCATCACAGCCTCGGCCGAGAGAACCGGCCCTCCGCCTGGAATGTCGTCGAACTGTGGCAGTGCCCGCTGGAAGGCGCCGCTGGGCGGCAAGGACCCGGTCGCGACGATCACATGATCGGCGCCTTCGCGCTCGACATCTTCCGCTTCGACATACTGCCCGTAACGGACGTCCACCTGGAGTTGGCCGAGTTGCCGCTGGTACCAGTCGATGAGGTCGAGGATCTGTGCGCGGCGTGGCTGCAGGCCGGCCAGTCGGAATTGGCCGCCGAGGCGATCCGAGGCTTCGGCAAGCGTCACACGGTGCCCGCGTTCGGCTGCCACCCGTGCCGCCTCCAGCCCGGCCGGCCCGCCGCCGACGACGAACACCCGCTTTGGCCGGTCGGCCGGGGTGAAACGATCACCACCCCACTCCCACTCGCGCCCGGCGGAAGGATTGACGACGCAACTGATCCAGTAATCCCGCGAGCGGCGGCCCCAGCACATCTGGTTGCAGGACAGGCAGCCGCGGATGTCCTGCGTGCGTCCGGCGGCAGCCTTGGCGGCGAGATGCGGATCGGCGATCTGCCCGCGCACGATCGACACCAGATCGGCGCGGCCTTCGCTGAGCACGCTCTCGGCATTCGCCGGCGTGCGGATATGGCTTTCCGCCGTGACCAAGGCGTGGCGCACCGTGGACTTGAGCACCGCCGCGAGATCGGCGCCAAGCTTCTCCGGGTACACGAAGGTCGGCATGATCTTGTAGAAGTCGAAATAGCTGCCCGATCCGCAAGTCACGTAGTCCATCAGCGTATCGCGGTCGTGCAGGTCGACGATTTCGGCCAGCGCCTCGCGTTTCAGAGCCACCTCGACTTCCGGTTCGTCATTGACCGCGAGACCGATGATGAAGTCGTCGCCGCACTCTTTCCGGATGCGGGTCATGACCTCCCGGCTCATGCGGGTGCGGTTTTGCAGGCTGCCGCCCCAGCGATCGTCGCGCCGGTTCGACCAGGGCGTCCAGAACTGGTCCAGCATCGAATGATAGGCTGCCCAAACCTCGACCCCGTCGAAGCCAGCCTCCCGGCAGCGGCGCGCCGCTTGGACAAAACCGTCGATCGTCTCCTCGATCTCGGCCTCGGTCATGCGATGCGAGCCATCGGAATCGTGATAGCTCGGCAAGCCGGAGGGCGACCAGCCGGCATGGAAGGAGTTGTCCGCATCGGCGTGCTGCCCGACATGGTAGAGCTGCTGGATCGCGATCGCGCCGTTGTCGCGGATCGCCTCCGTCACCTTGCGGAAATGCGGAATGACGCCGTCATCGGAAGGACGGAAGTTACCGCGGGTGAGCACGGCGGCCCGGTGCACCGGCATCGGTTCCACCACGATCATCGCCGCGCCGCCGATCGCACGTTCGGCGTAGTAGCAGACATGCCGTTCGGTCGGCAGTCCTTCGACCGCCATGTTCACCGTGTGCGCGCCAAAGACGATCCTGTTGCGGAGCATCTTGCCACGCAGGGCGACCGGCGCGAACAATCGCTTGAAGACGTGCTCCGACATCGACCTTCCCTCCAAACAACCACGCCATCCGACGGCAGCGGTCGCTTCCTGGTACTTGCGTCCGAAATCGCCCACAGGCTCGCACAGCGAGCGCCAGAAGGCGAGTATTGCGCTGTAGTGAATATATCGGCCTAATGGCTGGGTCGGATGCCGCGGATTGTGAAGAGCAACTGGCCACTCACCGTGAGCGTCGGGAGCCCGACCGATAGATGATGGTTCGCCGGTATTACAGCCTCCCTTCGCTGAAAGCGCTCGCGGCATTCGAAGCATCGGCGCGCCATCTCAGTCTGACCAAGGCGGCCGAAGAGCTTAACGTCACGCCCGGCGCCATTTCCAAGCAGGTTCGCATGCTCGAGGACGAGCTCGGCAATCCGCTCTTCCTGCGCCGACACCGGGCGCTTGAGCTGACACGTGAAGGAGAGACGATGTCAGCGGCCCTACGCGAGGGGTTCGAGCGAATTTCGTCCACGTTCCGGCAATTGAAGACTTCCGGCGGCCAGTCGAGCGTTACCATTGGATGTACCATGGCGATGGCTCATCTCTGGCTGATGCCGCGCATGGGCGCCTTCTGGGCCAACCACCAGGACATCGTCGTCGACCATGTCATTTCGGATCATTCTCGCGGCCTTGATCGTCCCGACATCGATCTTCGGCTTCGCTACGGCAGCGGCGAATGGCCGGACGAACTGTCGGCGAAACTGTATGACGATCGCATCTTCCCGGTGGCCAGTCCGGATTTCGCCCGTGAACATTCCGTTGAGACGCTCGATGATTTGGCGCAGCTCCAACTGCTTTCCGTCGAAGGCATAGACTGGGACTGGACCACTTGGGCCGACTTCTTCCGCGAAGCCGGCTGTGCGGACCGACGGCTCAACGTGCGGCGCTTCAACAGCCACGTGATCGCCCTGCAGGCCGCGCGCACCGGGCAGGGAGTGGTGCTCGGCTGGGCGAGCCTCGTCACGCCGTTGATCGAAGCCGGCGATCTGGTGCAACTCAGCGACGCCGAAATCGCGGCCCCGCAATCCTACTTCGTGACATGGAGCGCGCGCCGCCCGCTAAGCCGCCCTGCGACCATCTTGCGGGACTGGCTGCTTTCGCTCGACGATTGAGCTGAACTCAAGCGACCATGGTTCCTTATTCGCTTGAACATCAGGGTTGCGAAGCGTTCTCTTTGCCGGAAGGGAGCGCCAGGCATGAGTATCGTGGACAAGATTCAGACGTTGGAACCCGCAACCCACCGCCGCGGCGGGGGGCGGATCGGGCGGAAGGCTCTGCGCAGCGCGGCGTTGCCCTCGCTGCCGACATTGGTTCGCAAGATCCCGGTCTATGAGATTGTCCCCGACGAAGCGGTGGAACTCATCCATCAGGCGTCCCTCGGTATCCTCGAAGAGGTGGGATGCGAATTCCGCGACGACGAGGCGATCGCCATGTGGAAGCAGGCCGGCGCGGACGTGTCCGGCACGCGTGTGCGGCTCGACCGCCACCTGCTCATGGAGCTGGTGTCGAAGGTGCCGTCCGAATTCACCCTCAACGCACGCAATCCGCAACGTTCGGTGAAAGTCGGTGGAAAGAACACGATCTTCGTGCCGATGTACGGCGCCCCCTATGTGCGCGACCTCGACAACGTCAGGCGTTACGGCACGCTCGAGGATCTTCAGAACTTCCATAAGCTCGCCTACATGGCACCGGCGCTCCACTCTTCGAGCTCGATCATCTGCGAGCCGATGGAGGTCCCCGTTCCCAAGCGCCATCTTCACATCATTCATTCGGCGCTGAAGCACTCCGACAAGCCTTTCATGGGGATCGTGACGTCCCGGGATCGCGCCGAGGACACCATGGCGATGGCCGGCATCGTCTTCGGCGAGGAATTCGTTCGCGACAATCCGGTGCTGGTGGCGATCACAAACTGCAATTCTCCGCTGGTCTGGGACGCGACCATGCTGGACGCCATGAAGGTCTATGCACGGCACAATCAGCCGCTGATCCTCGCGCCTTTCGCCCTGTGCGGGGCATCGACGTCAGCGTCCTCAGTGGGCGCGGTGGCGCAGGTCAATGCCGAGGCGCTTGCCGGCGTCGCCTTCACCCAGCTCCTGCGCCCGGGGTCGCCGCAGATCTATGGGCAGTTCATGGTCACTGTCGACATGAAGACCGGTGCCCCCATGGGTGGCACGCCGGAGGCAGCGCAGATGATGTATCTGATGGGCGCGCTCGCCAGGAAGTACCGGCTACCCTGGCGAACCTCGGGGTTTCACGTCGGATCCAAGCTCAACGACGCCCAGGCCGGTTATGAGGCGAACATGCTCATGCACGCCGCGATCCTGTCCGGGGCCAATTACATCTGGCATGCCGCAGGGTGGCTCGAAGCCGGGCTGACCTGCGGCTACTCGAAATTCGCCACCGACTGCGAACAACTCGTCGGCTGGCACAAATATGCGGGAGGCGTTCCGTTCGACGACTTCGAGGACGCGATGGCGGCGATCCGCGAGGTGGGTCCGGCCGGCCATTTCCTCGGCACGCAACATACGCTCGAGCACTTCGAGTCAGCCTTCTTCATGCCGACGCTGATGGACTTCAACTCCTTCGAGCAGTGGAGCTCGGAAAGGGCGAAGGATCATGACACGCGTGGACGGGAGAAAGCGCGCAACATGCTCAAGGACTACGAGGAGCCGAAGCTCGACGACGGCATCGCCGAGGCTCTGCGGGACTTTGTCGCCCGGCGCGAGAAGGCCCTGCCGGATACCGTGAACTGAGCCACCGTCGACCCAGTGATGATGATAATCGCACAAGGCAGAACGTCCATCAGGTTGCAGCCCCGGTTCCTGCCGATCCGAGGGAGACCATGAACGCGCCACTCACCAAGGACCCGCTTCTCCAGCCTTACCGGCTAAAGCACCTGACCCTGAAGAACCGGCTCATGTCGACAAGTCACGAGCCGGCCTATTCGGAGGATGGTCTGCCGAAGGAGCGTTATCGGCTCTACCACGCCGAGAAAGCCAAGGGCGGCATTGCGCTGACCATGACTGCCGGCTCGGCAATCGTTTCGCGTGACAGCCCGGCGGCCTTTGGCAATCTGCATGCATATCGCGATGACATTGTGCCATGGCTTCGAGACCTCGCCGACCAGTGCCACGAGTATGACTGCAAGGTGATGATCCAGATCACCCATCTCGGGCGTCGTACCGGCTGGAACAAGGCGGACTGGCTGCCGGTGCTCGCCCCTTCGCCGGTGCGTGAGCCGGCGCATCGCGCCTTTCCGAAGACGATGGAGGAATGGGACATCGACCGCATCGTCGCCGACTATGCGAGTGCGGCCCAACGCATGCAGGCAGCCGGTCTCGATGGCATAGAGTTCGAGTCCTACGGTCACCTGATGGATGGGTTCTGGTCGCCGCTGACCAACCAGCGTGACGACGAGTTCGGGGGCACGCTCGACAACCGGCTGCGCTTTACCTGGAGGGTCATCGACGCCGTGCGCGCGGCCGTGGGTGCGGATTTCATCGTCGGGATCCGCATGGTGGCCGACGAGGACATCGAAAACGGATTGACCAAGGCCGAAGGCATCGAGATCGCCCGGCGATTGGCTTCGTCGGGCAAGTTCGACTTCCTCAACATCATCCGCGGCACGATCGAAACAGACGCTTCGCTGACCAAGGTGATACCGATCACCGGCATGCGCTCGTCTCCTTCGCTCGACTTTGCCGGAGAAGTGCGGGAAGCAACCAGGTTCCCGGTGTTCCACGCCGCGCGTATCGCCGACGTTGCGACAGCGCGCCATGCGATCGCCACCGGCAAGCTTGACATGGTGGGGATGACGCGTCCGCACATCGCCGACCCTTACATCGCGCGGAAGGTGATGGCTGGCGACGAGCACCGCATCCGCCCCTGCGTCGGCGCCACCTACTGTCTTGATCGCATCTATGAAGGCGGAGAGGCACTCTGCATCCACAATGCCGCGACCGGCCGCGAGGCGACGATCCCGCACGTGATTGCGCGCTCTGACGGGGCGCTCAAGAAGGTGGTGATCGTCGGCGCCGGTCCGGCAGGCCTGGAAGCCGCCCGTGTGGCAGCCGAGCGCGGTCATTCCGTCACCGTACTCGAAGCCTCCGGCCAAGCGGGCGGCCAGATCAGGCTGGCCGTGCAGAACCCCCGCCGCAAGGAACTGATCGGCATCGTCGACTGGCGCCTGGCGGAACTGGAGCGTCTCGGCGTGGACATCCGCTACGACGTCTGGGCGGAAGCTGCCGACGTGAATGCGCTCGATCCCGATGTCGTGATCGTCGCGACGGGCGGGCTGCCGCAGAATCCGCCACTCGAACACGGTGACGACCTTGTCGTCTCCAGCTGGGACATCCTGTCCGGCAGTGTGAAGCCGGCCGAGAATGTGCTGCTCTACGACGACAATGGCGGTCATCCGGGGATGAGCGCAGCGGAGGTGATCGCCAACGCGGGATCGATCCTGGAACTTGTCTCGCCCGAGCGTTTCTTCGCTCCGGAAATGGGCGGCATGAACCATGTCCCCTACATGCAAGCCTTCCACGAGAAGGGTGTCCGGATCACGATCAATACGCGCGTCAGATCTATCCGCCGCGAGGGCAATAAGCTCGTCGCCACGCTGGGCTCCGATTTCGCCAAGGAATGGAGCGCGGAGCGACGCGTCGACCAGATCGTGATGGAGCACGGGACGATGCCGCTCGAAGACCTGTACTTCGCGCTGAAGCCGGCATCCAGGAACCTTGGCGCGGTCGATTACGACGCGCTCGTCAATGGCGGCGATGCTTTCCCCGCCCGCCAACCCGCCGCGGCCTATACGCTGTTCCGCATTGGCGATGCAGTTGCCTCCCGCAACATCCACGCCGCCATCTATGACGGCATTCGGTATGCTTTGAGGCTGTGAAGGGGGCAGGCTGAACCATGGGAATTCGGCAGGGATAACGCAAACAAGGAGGAGAGCATGCGTTTCTTCAGGAGCAATGGCGACTGCGTCCCTCAGGCAATCGAGAAACTGACTTCAGAAGCCCGAGGTGGCCGCATGGATAGACGCGAGTTTCTTGCGCTCGCGAGCGCGATGGGGGCGTCGACTGCATTGGCGTACAGCATGGCAGGTCTGGTCGCACCGTCTCGGGCTGTCGCGCAGGAAGGCACGAAGGGCGGAACGTTGCGCGTTGCAATGGTAGTCAAGGAACAGAAGGACCCCCGTACCTATGACTGGGTGGAGATGGCCAACATCTCCCGGACCTGGCTCGAACCTCTCGTTCGCTACACCCGAGAGTTCACCTTCGAGCCGGTGCTTCTGGACAGTTGGGAGGTCAATGACGATGCCACAGGGTACGTGCTTCACGTTCGCAAGGGCGTGACCTGGAACAATGGCGACGAGTTCAACGCCGACGATGTCATCTATAACTTCAATCGCTGGTGCGACAAGAGCGCCGCGGGCAACTCAATGGCGGCGCGGGTCAACACTCTGATCGATCCAGCCTCTGGCAAGGCGCGCGAGGGGGCGATCACCAAAGTCGACGATCATACGATCAGGCTTTCGCTCACGGCGTCCGACATTTCGATCATTCCTAACTTGACGGACTATCCCGCCTTGGTCGTGCACCGGAACTTCGATGCGGACGGCGCCAACCCCATAGTGAAACCGATCGGTACAGGGGCCTTCGAACTCGTATCCTACGACGTCGGTCAGAAGGCGATCGTAAAGCGCCGCGAGAACGGTAAATGGTGGGGTGGAGAAGCTCTGCTCGATGGGGTCGAGTTCATCGATTACGGTACCGACCCGAACACAATGGCGAACGCCTTCGAGTCCGGCGAGGTCGACCTGAACAACGAAACAGGCGCGGAGTACGTCGACATTCTGGACGGGCTCGGCCTCAAGAAGACGGAAATCCAGACCGCTACAACGCTGGTCGCACGCACCAACGTCACGCAGAAGCCTTACGATGACAAGCGCGTCCGCAATGCGTTGCAAATGGCAGTCGACAACAACGTCGTGCTTCAACTCGGCTATGCCGGGCGGGGCACGGTGGCCGAAAACCACCATGTCAGCCCGATCCATCCCGAATACGCCGAACTCCCCAAGAAGTCGCGCGATGCGGAAGGCGCCAGGAAGCTCCTGGCTGAGGCCGGACAGGCCGATTTCGAGCACGAATTGATCACCGTGGACGACGACTGGAACAAGAGCACCGGCGACGCTATCGCCGCCCAGCTGCGCGACGCCGGCATCAAGGTAAAGCGCACGGTTCTGCCCGGCTCGACCTTTTGGAACGACTGGACGAAATATCCGTACTCCTTGACCGTCTGGTATATGCGCCCGCTCGGGGTGCAGGTATTGGCGCTGGCCTATCGCTCGGGCGAGGCCTGGAACGAGACGGGCTACTCGAACCCGGACTTCGACAAGAAGCTGCAGGAAGCGCTGTCGATCAGCGATCCGGACAGGCGCCGCGAAGTGATGAAGGACGTCGAGACCATTATCCAGGACTCCGGCATTATCATCCAGCCGTATTGGCAGAAGCTATACAACCACATGAATGAGAAGGTGAAGAACTACTCGATCCATCCGACTTTCCAGATGGATCTTGAAAAGGTTTGGCTGGAACAGGCTTGATTTAGTCTTTGGGAGCTCGACCAGCGAGTCGGCGCCATCGCGGATTGTGCCGGCTCCTATTCGTTCGTCGACTGCAAGGAGGGAAGAAAATGTCCGACGAGATCATCCTGTCCGAGCTGTCCGACGACGAGCTCGTCCAGCAGATGCATGACGACCTCTATGACGGCCTGAAGGAAGAGATCGAGGAAGGCACGCAGATCCTGCTCGATCGCGGCTGGTTGCCCTACAAGGTGCTGACCGAGGCCCTGGTCGAAGGCATGCGCATCGTCGGCGAGGACTTTCGTGACGGCATCCTGTTCGTCCCCGAAGTGCTCCTGTCGGCCAACGCCATGAAGGCGGGCATGGCCATCCTGCGTCCGCTGCTTGCCGCCACCGGCGCACCCAAGCAGGGCAAGCTGGTGATCGGCACCGTGAAGGGCGACATCCACGACATCGGCAAGAACCTCGTCGGCATGATGATGGAAGGGGCCGGCTTCGACGTCATCGACCTCGGCATCAACAACCCGGTCGAGAACTACCTGAACGCCATCGAGGAGCACCAGCCCGACATCATCGGCATGTCGGCGCTGCTGACCACGACCATGCCATACATGAAGGTGGTGATCGACACGATGAAGGAAAAGGGCATTCGCGACGACTACATCGTGCTGGTGGGCGGCGCGCCGCTCAACGAGGAGTTCGGCAGGGCCGTCGGCGCCGACGCCTATTGCCGCGACGCCGCAGTTGCGGTGGAAACAGCCAAGGACTTCGTCAATCGCAAGCACAACTTGCGACAATAGCGGCTTCTTGGGTCGTCAGTTGCTCGACGTCTCAGACCACGCTTGCATCGCACAGGCATCGCGTTCCGCCGAGATGCCGCAGCGAGGCCCAAGACTGATATTCAGCTGATCAATGGCGATGACTGCACCAAGTGCAAAGTTCCACCTTATGAAGCCGTTGCAATCGTATCTGCTTCTGGTGTCGCGGAATCGGCGACCGTGTCGTGGAATGGGGTCGCTTTTCAAACCGCCTGCGGAGTTGATTCAACCCGCGATATCGATGATGCCGCAGTCGCCGGTCGTCGTGCCGAATACCAGGCGGCGGCCTTCGTCGTCCCACATCATCGAGGTGACGGCGCCCTTGCCCGGCCGGCGGAGCAGCACTTCCTTGGCGTCGGCGAAACGCGCTGCAAGCACCATGCCGTCCTCATAGCCGATCGCCACGATGTCCTCTGCGGGATGGCAGGCGACCGATGTGACCATGGTGTTGCCGCGGGTGCCGAGTTCGAGCGGCGCCTTGCCCATCGGGCCGTCCTTGCCCTGGAAGGGCCAGACGACTGCCGCCGGCGCGCCCGAACTCGCCAGCCATTTGCCCTTGGCGCTCCAGGAGAGGCTTTTGACCTTGGCCGGATAGCCGGACATGCGCATATGCTTGCCGTCGGCGAGCTTCCAGCCGTGGAGCGCGTTCTCCTGCATGGTGGTGACGACGAAACTGCCGTCGGGCGAGAAGGTGATGCCGGTGTGGGCGCCGGCCCATTCGAGCTCGGCCGGCTTGCCTTCGCTGGCCGGGAAATGCAGCGTGGCGCCATTGTAGCGGGCGACGCCGAAACGCATGCCTTTCGGCGAGAAAGCGAGGCCCTCGACCGAGCGCGGATGCGCGAACTCCCTGGTCTTGCCGTCGGCGAAACGCACGGTTGCATTGCGGCCGCTGGCGAAGGCGAGCGCGCCTTGCGGGCCGGCGGCGATGCTTGTCACCCATTTGCGGCCCAGTTCGGCGAGCACGGCCACGGAGCCGTCAAGCGAGAGTGCGCAGACCTTGCCGTCCTCGCCGCCGCTGACCAGGCGCTTGCCGGGGGCATCGGCGACGGCGCAGAGCAGGCCATCATGAATGGTGGCCGATTTGCTGCCGTGGTCGAGCCAATGGACCGTACCGTCGGCCATCGCGAAGAACGGCACGCCGCCGATGAAGGCAGCCGTGACGCAATGGCCATCGAGATCGAGCGGGGCAACGGTGGGCATCAGTGAGCGCAGTCCATTCCGATGAGCGAAGCTTGGTCGGACGGGGTCTGGACGAGCATGCGGCCTGATGTCAACCGAAAGCTCAAGCCTGGCAGGCTTCGAAGCTCTTCCGCAGCCTTTCCTCGTCCAGCTTGCGGCCGATGAAGACCAGCCGGCTCTCGTGCTTTTCGCCATCCTTCCAGGCGCGCTGATGGTCGCCCTCGACGATCATGTGAACGCCCTGGATCACGTAGCGATCCGGATCGTCCTTGATCGCGATGATACCTTTGAGGCGCAGGATGTTCGGGCCTTCGAGCTGCGTGACCTTCTCGATCCAGGGGAAGAACTTCTTGGGATCCATCTCGCCGCCGCGCAACGAGACCGACTGGACCGTCACGTCGTGGATAGGCGAAGCGTGATGGTGATGATGGTCGTGATCATGATGGTGGTGGTGATGGTCATGATCCTGGTGATCATGATCGTGGTCATGATCGTGGGCGTCGAGGAAATGCGGGTCGTTCTCAAGCGCACGGCTCAAGTCGAAGGCGCCGCGGTCGAGCACCTCTTCGAGCTTCACGCCGGCACGCTCCGTGCGATGGATCCTCGCGCCCGGATTGATGGCACGCACCGCCGCCTCGACATCGCCCAGTTCCTGCGGGGTGACGAGGTCGGTCTTGTTGAGCACGACGACATCGGCAAAGGCGATCTGGTCCTCGGCCTCGTGCGTGTCCTTTAGGCGCAGCGGCAGGTGCTTGGCGTCGACCAGCGCCACGACCGCGTCGAGCTTGGTCTTGGAGCGGACGTCGTCGTCCATGAAGAAGGTCTGGGCCACGGGAACGGGGTCGGCAAGGCCGGTGGTCTCCACCAGTATCGCATCGAAACGGCCGGGGCGGCGCATCAGCCCCTCGACGGTGCGGATCAGGTCGCCTCGCACCGTGCAGCATACGCAGCCATTGTTCATCTCGTAGATTTCCTCGTCGGATTCCACGATCAGGTCGTTGTCGATGCCGATCTCGCCGAACTCGTTGACGATGACGGCATAACGCTTGCCGTGGTTTTCGGAGAGGATGCGGTTGAGCAGGGTCGTCTTCCCCGCACCCAGATAGCCGGTCAGCACGGTTACGGGGATCTGCGTCTGAGCTTCGCTCATGGTTGCACTCTCGGATTGGATGGCGGTGTGGCCACCCATATAGGATGGGGCTGCCGGATTTGCACGTGGGAATCCCAAGGGGCTTGGGGCCAACTGACTCAGTCGTCTGCCCGGCGCGTTTGCGGCGTGATCGAAATTGGCGGCGCACATCGTCCGGGCGATCCGGCGCCGCGATAGGGTTCCGTCGGCGGTGGCCACGACGCTGCTACGCCGTGGCTGTCGCCGAGCGGGAGGCGGAACTGCTGCTGGCATGCGCCGCAGCGCCCGTCCGGTAGCCGACCATGCCGCCTGTTCCCGTTGCGGAAACATGACTTTCAGCCACAAGATTTTTTCTGGCCACAGTCCCAAACCGCGATCCCTGATCGTCACACTGGTGAGCGGACAGAAGAACCCCGCTCCGAGTGATCGACCGCGGCGCCTTGAACGCCGCCAGAACGGGGGCTGTAGTGGCTGGACCAGGACTGACGACGACAAACCCTGCGAGTGCGGCCGGCAGGCGGCGCCTGGCCCTCCTGGCCGGCACCATGCTGGCTTTCGGCTGGACGGTTCCGGCCGCCGCGCAAACCGCGGCCGCCGCGCAGACCGCGCAGCAATCGATTTCCGTTCCCGCGGGCTCGCTGACCCCCGCTCTCAATCGGCTCGCCGCGCAGTCGGGTCTGCAGATCCTGTTTGATGCGAACCTCGCTCGCGGCAAGACCACGCAAGGCGTCAGCGGCAATCTCACGCCTTCCCAGGCGCTTGAGGCTGTCCTGGCCGGCACGGGCTTGAGCGCGCGCTTCGCCGGCGGCAATCAGGTTGTGCTCAGCAACGATACCGCTTCCGCCAACGACGTCGGCTATGCCGCAGGCGAGCATGGGACGACGATCCTCGACCCTATCGTGATCTATGGCTCCAAGAACGCAACGACCCTCGACGCCACGACCGCGAGCGTTGGCATCGTCACAGCCAAAGACATCGAAGATGGCCAGATCAGGCACACGCAGGGTACCTTCCGGCGCCTTGCGAATGTGGAGGACAGCGCGACGGTGAATTCCGGCTTTGTCATCCGCGGCGTGAGTTCCGAAGGTTTCGTTCCATCCGGCGGGCCGGCCGGCTCCCTCTATTTCGATGGCATCCTCCAGACCCGCTACAATGCGCGTTTCGGTGCAAGGAACCTCTGGGATGCGCAACAGGTCGAGGTCTATCGCGGCCCGCAATCGACGCTATCCGGCCGCGCCGCCATGATCGGAGCGATCTACGTCAAATCGAAGGATCCCACCTTCGAGAGGGAAGTCGAACTGTCGGGCACTGTCGGCAGCAACGATCTGGTGGGCGCCGGGTTCGTCGTGAATACGCCGCTTGCGGAGGATCAGGTCGCGCTGCGCATAGCGGGCGCGTTCGAGCGTTCCCATACGGACGTGAGCTACTCGAATTTCAGCCACTACGCCGGCTATGACGATCTGACCACGGATATCAGCGGGACCATTCGCGCCAAGCTGCTCATTACGCCGTCGGAAATGCCGGATACCCGCGCCCTGCTGACCTATGCCTATTCAAAGGACCGGCCGAACGACCGGTTGGTCGGTCTCTACGACGGGCGCGGGGATTTCAACAACAATCCTGACACCTACACGGAATTCCGCGCCACGGAGGTCCACAACGCAGGCCTCGAGATTACCCACGATTTCTCCGAAGCGCTGCGGTTCACCTCGCTGACCGGCCTCTCCTACGGCATCAACACGCGCAGCTCCGTCGATGCGGACACGCCCGGTTATGTCACCGGGATCTGGGGTACGGACGACGATTCGATCTTCACCCAGGAGATGCGCCTGAACTACGAAGCCGACCGCTGGCGATGGGTAGCTGGCGTCTTCGGGAGCTATCAGGTCTTTGACGGCGCGTCGCGCTTCATAGCAGATGTGCCGTTCTACGGGCTAGTCCAACTGGACGACGATCAGAACCGCACAACGTCGAACCTGGCTGTGTTCGGCGAGGCGACCTTTGAATTCGCACCCACCTGGTTCGTCACCGTGGGGGGACGACTGGATTATCTCGAGGAGACGAACACCGAGCTGAACTCCCTCGTATTCTACGGGATGGATCCGGCCTTGACCGGGGACCCGGCATCCTTCGACGAGTTGAATTTTGTGCCGAAGATCGGCCTGTCAAAGGAATTCGGTGACTACCACACGGTTGGTCTAACATATACGCAGGGCTTCCGCTCGGGCGGTTCCTATGTCGACCGTCAGGATCCCGAGAACTTCCAACTTGTAACCTACGATCCGGAATACTCGCAAAGCTACGAGCTGTCCTATAAGGGACGCCTGCTGGACGACCGGCTTATCCTCAACGCCAATCTCTTCTACACGAAGTATGAGGACCAGCAGATCGAAATCCGCCCGTTCTCGACCATTCCCGGCTATCGCAGGACGGAGAATGCCGCGTCCTCGCGAGCATGGGGTTTCGAAATCGAGCCGACCTGGCAGGTCACCGATCAGTTCTCGGCATTCGCTTCGCTTGGATATGTGAACACAAAGTTCCTCGAATTCGATCACGCCAGCCTGGGCGATCAATCCGGTGAAGCCTTCCCGGAAGCGCCGGAATGGACGTTCGCCTTCGGTGGTCGATATGAATTCCAGAATGGGGCCTTTGTCGGCGGCGACGCCAAGTACACCGGCGACTACAATTCCCGCTTCGGCACGGGCGGCATGTACAGGATCGACTCGCGCTTCATCGTGAATGCACAAGCCGGCTTCAAGAAGAACAATTGGGAGATCACAGCCTTTGTGGACAATCTCACCGACGAGAAATACTTCACCATTGTCGATCCGGATGCGCCGCTTCCTTTCGCCCAGGCTGGACTGCGGCGATCGTTTGGGCTGAACGTTCGAACAAAATTCTGATGACGTCCGGCTGCGGGGCGAAAGCCCGCAACCGCTTCTACGGGTCAATTCGACATGGTATCCGTCCTGCGTCTGGGCCTTGCCCTTCTGCTCCTCCTGTGCCCCCTGAAAATTGCGCATGCAGCCTGCCAGGGGAAGGAAATATCGGAAGGCGTCTACAAGGCGCCCTTCTGCGTTCCGGCCGGAGCGAAGAAGATCGTCACGCTCGATCCGCTCCTGACGCTCGGCCTCTTGTTGGACCTCGAGGTTCCGGTCTTCGCCACGCCCTATATGGCGATCCAGGACGCCAAGGTGCTCGACTTCGTCAAACAGTCGAAGATGGTCGACCTCGGCAATCCCAAGGAGCCGAGCCTGGAGCGGATCGCGGCGCTGAAGCCCGATCTCATCATCGGCAGCACGGAGGCACATTCGCAGATCTACGAGAAGGCGTCGAAGATCGCGCCGACGGTCTTCTTCAGCCACATGGACTGGAAGAAATATCTCCGGCTCCTCTCCGAAATTACCGGCCGCGAGGCTCCGGCCGAGGAGGCGCTTGCCGCCTATGAGAAGCGCGCCGCTTCGATCCGCGCGCGAATGAAGGACGTGACGGTCTCGGCCGTCCGCTTCGCTCCGGGCAGGTTCGTCGTCTTCGTCGACGGTCCAGCCGCCTATGCGCCCTTTGCAGTGCTGCACGAGGCCGGCGTGAAGCGCACGGCCTACGAGACGGTGACCGACGACACGATCGTCAAGCGGCCGGACTGGGAGGAACTTGCCAATCTCGATGGCGACATTCTTCTCTACGTTTCGGCCAGCGGCTTCGAAAGCGCACCGGACGACGCGCTCGAGAAGGAGGTCACCAGTAACCCCCTCTGGCAGCTTCTGCCCGCCGTGCGGAACGGTCGCGCCTACCGCGTCGACCGGGCAACATGGCAAAGCTTCCATGGCATTGCCTCCGCGCATCGGATCCTCGACGACATCGAACTATACATCCTGGCAGAGCCGTGACCGCCGGCAACCTGACCGCAAGCGCCGATGCACGGCGGTTCTCGGCGTTCGCGGCGCTGGGCCTGCTCGTGGCAGTCGTGGCGGTCTGGTCGGTGACGCTCGGCGCGTCGCGCATCGCGATCTCCGACGTGCTGGCCGCGATCTTCTCATTCGACGGCTCGCGCGAGCATCTGGTGGTGAGGACCTTGCGCCTGCCGCGCGCGATGGCCGGTCTGCTGTCGGGCTCGGCGCTCGCCGTCGCCGGCGTGATCATGCAGGCCGTGACCAACAACCCGCTCGCTTCGCCCGGCCTGCTCGGCGTCAATGCGGGTGCGGCCTTCGCCGTCGTCATGGCCATATCTGTCATCGGGGTGGGATCGAGCAGCGCCCAGGTCTGGTTCGCATTTGGCGGGGCCGGGATCGCGGCGGTCGTCGTCTATGCGCTGGCCTCGGCCGGGTCCGTGGGCGCGACCCCGCTCAAGCTTGTGCTCGCCGGCGTGATCGTCACGACGTTCCTGTCCTCGCTGACCACCGCCATCCTGGTCTTCGACCAGACGACGCTCGACGCCGTACGGCTGTGGACCGCCGGCTCGCTCTCCGGCCGCAGCTTGGCGCAGGTCGCAGCCGTCGCGCCCTACATCCTCGCCGGGCTTGCGGCCGCCTTGATCTTGCGCAGGCACATCATGACCTTGAGCCTGGGCACCGAGGTCGCCGCGTCTGTCGGTCAGGACCCGGTTCTCTGGCGCAGCCTGGCCGTCGCCATCGTCATCCTGCTGGCCGGCGGGGCCGTCGCACTTGCCGGTCCCATCGCCTTCGTCGGCCTTGTCGTTCCGCACCTCGCGCGGATGACCGTCGGAGCTGACTACCGCTGGATAATCCCCTTCAGCGCGGCCGGCGGCGCGCTGCTGATCGTTCTGGCCGACATCATCGGCCGAACCATTTTCGCCAACCAGAGCTTCCCGGTGGGCGTGACGATGGCGCTGGTCGGCGCGCCCTTCTTCATCTGGCTGGCGCGCAGCCGCGCGGGCGACGCCCGATGATCCGCATCCTCGCCGCCCTGGCCCTTGTCGTGGCCGTCCTGCTTGTGGCCTCTGTCGCGTATGGCGACGTCGTGGTGCCGTTCGGCGAGCTGGTCTCGCTTCTCGCGCAACCGGCCGGCACGAATCCGCAGATCGAGACGATCGTCTTCGACCTGCGCATGCCGCGCGTGCTGCTCGCCATGCTCGTCGGTGCGGGACTTGCGGTTGCGGGAGCCATCGCGCAGGCTGTCATGCGAAACCCGCTCGCCGAACCCGGCATCCTTGGCATCAATGCGGGTGCGGCGCTGGCCGCGACGATCTTCATCGTCGCGCTCGACAACGCGCCTGTCCAGATACTGCCCTGGGCGGGCTTCGCCGGTGCATCGGTGATGGCGGCGGCGATCTATATACTTTCCTGGCGCAACGGCGGCACCTCTTCGCTGCGAATCATCCTGATTGGCATCGGCTTGAGCGCGCTCGCGGGCGCCGCCACCACCTTCCTCACCGCCTTCGGCGAGATCGGCGACGTACAGCGCGCCATGATCTGGCTGGCCGGCAGCGTCTATCACGCCGACTGGCCTGGCGTGCGGGCCCTGGCGCTCTGGCTCGCCGCGCCGCTGGCGTTCTCGATGATTTCCAGCCGCGAACTCGACCTTATCCGCTTCGGCGATCAAGCCGCGCAGAGCCTCGGCCAGCGCGTCAACGCTGTCCGCGCGCTGATGATCCTGCTCTGCACGCTTCTCTCCGGGGCGGCCGTCGCGGCCGCCGGGCTGATCGGCTTCGTCGGGCTGGTAGCACCGCACATCGCCCGCCGCCTGGTCGGCCCCGCGCATGCCAGGCTGATACCCATATCGGCCCTGACCGGTGCGGCCCTGGTCATGGCGGCCGATTTCGCCGGTCGCACGGTCATCGCCCCGGTGCAGCTTCCCGCGGGCATCGTCACGGCGCTGATCGGCGCGCCCTTCTTTGCATATCTTCTCCGGGACCGACAGAATGTCCGAGCCTGACGCAAACCGGGGTCTGGCCGCCAAGGGCGTCGCGATCGCCTACGGCCGCTCGATGGTCGTCGAAGGTCTCGACCTTGCCATAACTCCCGGTGCATTCACGGCGCTGATCGGGCCGAATGGCAGCGGCAAGTCCACCATCCTGCGCGCGCTCGCCGGCCTGCGCGCGCCGAACGCCGGCACGATCCTGCTCGACGGTCGCCCCCTGTCTGAATTCTCCACCAGGGAGATCGCGCGTCGCGTCGGCGTGCTGGCGCAGGGGCCGGTCGCGCCAGAGGGGTTGACCGTCCTCGATCTCGTGCGGCAGGGCCGCTACCCGCACCGCTCCCTGTTCGGCCGATGGTCCGAGCAGGACGACAATGCCTGTGCCGAGGCGCTCGCCCTGACCGGCATGGACGATCTGGCCGCCCGCCCGCTCGAAAGCCCGTCCGGCGGCCAGCGCCAGCGGGCGTGGATCGCCATGACGCTGGCGCAGGAAACCGGCATCCTGCTCCTCGACGAACCCACCACCTTCCTCGACCTCGCCCACCAGATCGAGATGATGCATCTCGTCGCCGAACTGGTCGCCACTCGCGGCAAGACGGTCGTGGCCGTGCTGCACGATCTCAACCAGGCCGCCCGCCATGCCGACCACATGGTCATGCTCAGGGCCGGCAAGATCGCGGCCGCCGGCCGTCCGGACGTGGTGATGACGGCAGAGATCGTGGAGCATGTCTTTGGCGTTGCTGCGACCATCATCACCGATCCCGTCGCCGGTACCCCCCTGTGCATCCCCGCCGCTCGCGCCTCGCCCGCGCGGTCCTCACTGTTGCAGATCGGCCACGGAGCGACAGATTCGGGCCGGCCTTGATGACGACCGCATGCGGGGACGCGGCAGGCCAATGTGCGGATTCGCCCAATGAAATCAGCAGAAAACATGACTCGAAAAGTCCTGTTTTCTGCGACATCGGAATCTGCCAGCCTGGAAGGCTTCCAAGCTGCTACTATTGCGGGATTTTTCTGCTTTCGATAAGCAAATCCAGTCGCCTGGGGTGGCGGCATTGTCAGCGGCAATCGCCGGCGGATCGGAAGCGAGAGGGAATGCAGGAAGACGGCGCAATGCCTCTTTCGTGTTCGGAGCCACTGGAAGCCTGGCGGTCTGCCGCGGATGTTCCAGGACGAAAGCATGACCATGCCGAATCTGTCTGGCACCGTTCCCAGCCTTGGCGACTTCGACGGCAACGAGCTGCTTAACCGAGCCATCGTGGCATATTACGACGACATCGCCGCTGCCGCCGGCCGCAGCGGCCATTCCCGCTCCGCGACGCTGGACATTGTTCACGACCTCTATCTGAAGCTTTCGGCCAGGCCCGAAATCCTGCGCGACAAGCGCTCGCTCAAATCCTATTTGTGTCAGGCGGCCGTCAATCTCGGCATCGACCGCTTCCGCAAGGAGAGTTTCGAGGCGCGCCTTTTCTCTGGCACCGAGGAGGAGGCGCAGGCGGTCCCGGCGGACAACGCCTCACCGGACCGTGCCCTCGAAATCGAGGCGCGCATCGTCGTCCTCCGCGACGCGATCGCCCAACTGCCGGCAAGGCGGCGCGCCGTCTTCATCCTTCACAGGCTGCACCAACTCTCCCAGGACGAGATCGCCATGAAGCTCAACATCTCGCGCAACATGGTCGATCGCCATCTTCGCCGCGCTTTCGCCCACTGCCTCGACCGGCTCATGGGAGCGGAGATGGAACTGTCCACCTGGTCGTGGTCGCGTTAGATTGCGCGCTCGTGGCGGCGCGAACGGCTCCGCCCCGAAACGTCACCGCTCGGCAAAAATAGCTCGGGGAGTCCCAAACCCGCCGGCTCATCCGTCAAATGAGTGAGAAGGGAGATTCGGGACCGTTCATGCTGCAGAGGCGACTGACGAGAGCGCAGAAAAGGCGCCATCTTGAAGCGGCGGACTGGATCTTGCGCAACCGGGAGGCTGGCCGGACCGCCGCCGACGAGGCAGCCTTTCGACAATGGCTCGACCGTGATCCCGAAAACGCCGATGCCTACGAGGCGGCCATGCGCCTGATGGGCGAGGCCCGCATGGCGATGGAATCCGATCCGGCGCTGCGCGATCTCCGGATCAAGCCCCGCAGCGTCGTAAAGCCGATCCTCGGTTCTCTTCTTGCACTCTTCGTCGCCGGCTCACTCTTCCTGCTGTTCGACGGACCGATGCGCCTTCAGGCCGATGTGATCGCCGGCACCGCCGAGATGCCGGTGGTCGCCCTGGAAGACGGCTCGACGGTGCAGCTCAACGCTTCCTCCGCCATCGCCCACGACTTTGATGCTACGCATAGAACCGTCCGGCTGTTGCGCGGCCAGGCATTCTTCGACGTTGCAGGCGACCCCGACCGTCCTTTCACAGTAGAGGCCGGAGACGTCCGTGTCACGGCGCTCGGTACGGCCTTCGACGTGCGCCTCGGTGGCACCGAGACCGACGTGACAGTCACGCATAACGCTGTGCTGGTCGAATTCGCGAGTAACGCGAATAATTCCCTGCGCTTGAAGGAAGGGGAGCAGGCTGGCTACGACCACGCCACTCACGCGCGCACGGCCGGTAGGGCGGACACTGAGCTTGCTCTTTCATGGCGCCGCGGACTGCTTGTCGTCGACAATGCTCCGCTCTCCTACGTCGTCGAGGAGATGAGCCGCCATTTCTCCGGGCGAATCGTGATCGCCGACAACCAACTGGCCCGGCGCCGGGTCAGCGGCACCATGACGGTCTCCGATACCGGCGCCGCGCTCGCCTTCCTCGAACGGGCGCTTGGCGTGCGCATAAACAGGATTGGACCGGTCATCGTCATCCGCAACTGACTGCGGCCGGTCGCGCGATAGGCGTCGTCGAAACCGGCCGCGTTGAAATCGCCCGGCGCCCTGACGATCGGTCCGACTTTCAGTTCGTTCAGCGACACGTCCAGGGAGGGGATGGCCGTCACAAGCATTCGGGCGATGAGTGCATCGGGGGCCATGTCGATGAGACAGCCCATCCCGACGGCTTCCCAGATCGTTTGTCATCTAATTGAAATACCGATCTGGCATTAGCTTGGCCGGCGCAGGCGGATTGCCGGCAAAGGATTGTCGCCGCGCCGGTTGTCAAAGAACGCGTCCCGGTTATCTTCGCGATGGGGCGGGGCTGCTTCAGGAGGGCTCATGGCCAAGCCAGACAAGAGCGCAACGATGACCCGCCTCCATTCGGCGGCACGCCTGGCACGCACCGCGCTCGCGGCGCGGCTGCTCGACCACGGTTTCTATGCGGGCCAGGATCAGATCATGCTGGCGCTCGACCATGCGGACGGCCAGACCCCCGGCCAGCTTGCCGCCCGGCTCGGCGTCCGGCCGCCGACCATCACCAAGACGATCAACCGCCTTCAGGTGCAGGGCTTCCTCGAGAAGCGAGCCTCGGAGGCGGACGCGCGGCAGGCGCATATCTTCCTCACCGAGGCTGGCCGCGACACGATCCGCGCCATCGAGAAATCGGTGCGCAAGACCGAAAAGCAGGCGCTGAAAGGGCTCGACAGGAAGGAGCAAAAGGCATTGTCCAAGCTGCTCGCCCGGATCGAGGCCAATCTGCTGGGCAACACGGTCGATCTGGTCGAGATCGAGGCCGACGAAGCCGAATAACGATATTCGCCGCGAACCGGCTTTTTCTCTTGCCGTCGAGGCCGTCCTGACCCACAAGCAATCCCTGTTTCTGTTCCTCCACGGCCCGGTCAATTGAACCCAACTCCAAAGTCGGCGGATGGTGCTGCGCCGGCATCCGCAATCCTGCTCGTTTTCGCCTCGGGCGTCCTGTTCGCCTGCCTGGATGCTTCGGCCAAATACCTCGTGGTCTCCGGATTCGATTCCGGCTTCGTGACCTGGGCACGCTTCGCGGTCCATGCCGTGCTCGTCGCCATACTGTTCAAGGCCTGGACCTTGCCGGCCAGGCTGAGGATGGAGAGCCCGTGGAGGCAGGCGGTCCGCGCCCTGTTCATGGTGGGCGCCACCATATTCAATTTCCTGGCGCTGCAGACGCTGCAACTCGCGGAAGCCGTGTCGATCCTGTTCTTCGGGCCCATGGTGATCACCGCGCTTGCCGGGCCCATCCTTGGCGAATGGGCCGGCTGGCGCCGCTGGCTCGCCGTGCTGGTAGGGTTCGTCGGCGTGCTCGTCATTACCCGGCCGGGTTTCGCCGCCTTCGACGCCGGCCATCTCTTCGCGATCTGCTCGATGCTGTCCGGCTCGCTCTATGCGCTGATGACGCGCGCGCTTTCGGCTACGGAAACTTCCGAGAGCCTCATCTTCTATCCCGCCATCCTGCCGGCTCTGCTCCTGTTCCCGGTCGTGCCTTTGCGCGGGGAGATCCCTGGCGAACCGATCATGTGGCTGCTGCTGGCCGCACTCGGGTTCTTCGGCGGACTCGGCCATTGGCTGCTCATCAAGGCGTACCGGCAGGCGACCGCCACGGCGCTGGCGCCTTATCCCTATCTGCAGATGGTATGGGCAACAACGGCCGGATATCTGGTGTTCGGCCAACTCCCGGACCGCTGGACGTTGATCGGCGCGGCCATCATCATAGCGAGCGGTCTCTACATCGTTTACCGCGAGCATGTGCTGCGGCTGAGGAGCAGTGCAGGGCCGAATTCGGAGGCCGAGGAACTGGCCAAAAAGCTTTGATTCTTCTCTGTCCAGTGGCATAAGCCGGTTTCAGGCAGGTTAGGCCGGGAGGGCGCGCTGGCTCAGAAGATCAAGCTTTCCACGATCGCGGATGCGCTCGGCGTTTCGACCGCGACCGTATCGCTGGCCCTGCGCGACAGCCCGCTCGTGGCCGATGCGACCAGGGACCGCATCAAGGAGCATGCCCGCGCCATAGGCTACATATACAATCGCCGCGCGGCGAGCCTCAGGACCTCGCGGTCCGGCATCGTCGGCGTCGTCGTCCACGACATCATGAATCCGTTCTTCGCCGAGATCCTGCGCTCGATCGAAAGCGAGCTCGACCGCAGCCGGCAGACCTTCATCCTGTCCAATCATTACGACCAGCTCGAGAAGCAGCGCACCTTCATCGACACGCTGCTGCAACTCGGCGCCGACGGCGTGATCATGTCTCCCGCGATCGGCACGCCGCCCGAGGATATCCGCATGGCCGAAGAGAACGGCCTGCCGGCTGTGCTGATCGCCAGAACGGTCGAGGGCGCCGGCGTCCCGGCCTTCCGCGGCGACGACGCCTATGGGACGGGCCTTGCCACCAACCACCTGATCTCCCTCGGCCACCGCCGCATCGCAATGGTCGGCGGCACGGACCAGACCTCCACGGGTCGGGACCGTTATCAGGGCTATCTCAACGCCATGGAGACCGCAGGGCTCGAAGTGAAGCCGCATTGGCGTCTCTCCGGCCCGCGCACCAAGCAGGCCGGCTTCGAAGCCGCCGGACAGTTCCTTGCCATGAAGGACAAGCCAACCGCGGCGGTATGCTGGAACGACCTCGTCGCGATCGGGCTGATGAACGGCATCTCGCGTGCCGGCCTCGTCCCCGGGGTCGACATTTCGGTCACCGGCTACGACGACCTGGAAGAGGCGGCGATCGCCACACCGGCCCTGACGACGGTGTGGAACGGCCAGCGCGAGGTCGGCCGCCGCGCCGCGCGCGTCCTGCTCGACCGTCTCAACGGCGCGGCGGTGCGCGCCTCGCAGGAACTCATCAAGCCGGAACTGCATGTGCGCCAGTCGACCGCCCGGCCCGTCGAACGATGAACAGGTCATGAGGAGCATGCCGTGGGTTCGCTGAAAGACGTCACCATCGTGATCCCCGCCAGGCTGCATGAGCATGCCGTCGGCCGAACCGAGGCCAGCTTCCGCGCCATTCGTATCGAAAGGGCCGATCCGGCGCTGGTGACGCCGGAGATGGCGCGCGACGTCAGGGGCATCGCGGCGATGACGCGGATCGACGCGGCCTTCATCGACGCGCTGCCCAATCTGGAGATCATCGGCAGTTTCGGCGTGGGCTATGACCAGGTCGACGCCGCCTATGCAGGCAAGAAGGGCGTGATGGTCACCAACACGCCCGATGTGCTGACCGAGGAAGTGGCCGACACCGCGCTCGGCCTTCTGATCAACACGCTCCGCGAACTGCCCAGGGCCGAGGCCTGGCTGCGCGAAGGGCGCTGGGTCAAGGAGGGTCCCTATCCGCTGACGCGCTCGACCTTGCGCGGCCGCCATGCGGGCATTTTCGGCCTGGGGCGGATCGGCCTTGCCATCGCGCGACGGCTCGAAGCGCTGGGGATGACCATCTCCTATCACAACCGCCGCGCGGTTCCTGATGTGACCTATGCCTACTACCCCACGCTGGTCGGCCTTGCCGAAGCCGTCGACACGCTGATCTCGGTGGCGCCGGGCGGCACGGCCACCGAAAAGGCAGTGAACGCGGAGATACTGAAGGCGCTGGGGCCCGATGGGGTCTTCGTCAATGTCGGGCGAGGCAGCACGGTCGACGAGCCGGCATTGATCAAGGCGCTCGCCGACGGGACGATCCGCGCCGCGGGCCTCGACGTGTTCGCCGACGAGCCGCGCGTGCCCCAGGCGCTGATCGACCTGCCCAATGCCTGCCTGCTGCCGCATGTCGGCTCGGCCTCGGTGCATACGCGGCAGGCGATGGCCGACCTGGTGGTCGACAATCTCGCCGCATGGTTCGGCGAGGGCAGGGCGCTGACGCCGGTCGTCGAGACCGCGCATGTGGGCAGGAGTTAGTCGCGCCACGGTTCGTCGGGGTTGTCGGCCGCCCAAGCCACAAAGCATATCTCCCGAAATTGCGCACCGGTTCCGGGACAAAGACATGCGTCAAACCAAAGACCTACAGCGTGTGGCGTTAATCCGTTTTCACCCAACACGCTGCAAGCTCGACCGACATACGATTCGCTGGGGCGGCTGTCGATGATTCCGGAATGGCGCTCGTTCCGGTGGATCGGCGTCGGGCCTATTCGGCCGCCGTGCGGGCCCCCAACCGCGCCGCGGCGTGAAGCCGGACAGCTTCGCCGAAGGCCTTGAAGATGCGCGCCGAAGCGTCGTCCGAATTGACCCAATATTCCGGGTGCCACTGGACACCGACGGCGAAGGCGCGGGCATCACGCACCGAAACCGCCTCGACCGTGCCGTCCCCGGCGACGGCTTCCACCTGCAGGCGACTACCGAGCCGACCGACCGCCTGACGGTGGACCGAATTCACGAGTATGTCGCCGGCGCCGAACACACCGGCCAGGCAACTGCCCGGCTTGATCGTGACGGCCTGGCGGATGGCGAAACGTTCATCCTGATCGTCGCTCACCGGGGCGCGGTGGTCGAGCATGCCCTCGCCGTCCTGGATCTCGGTGGCGAGCGTGCCGCCGAGCGCCACGTTGAGTTCCTGAATGCCGCGGCAGATGGCAAGCAGCGGCACGCCGTAGTCGATCGCCTTGCGGATCAGCGGCAGGGTCGTCGCGTCGCGCGCCGGATCATAGGGCCCGTTCGCCTCGCTGGCGTCGCCGCCATAGAGCGCGGGATGCACGTTGGAGCGGGAGCCGGTCACCATCACGCCGTCCACCGAAGCGACAAGCTGATCGAGATCGAGCCGGTCGCCGAAGGACGGCACGAGCACCGGCAACACGCCGGCGCCTGTGATCGCGGCCTCGAGATATTGCTGCGGCGCGGCGTGCCATGTGTAGTTCTCGAACTGCTTGACGTCTGTCGATACGGCCACAAGCGGCTGCAGCATGCTGTCTCTCGCGATGAAGGCCCGGCTTGCGGGCGGAAACGGACGATGACCCGAATCTAATGCGGATCCCGGACGTTTCCAACTCCCCGCTGGCGCCTTGCGCATCCCGGGCTCGAGAAACCTACAACTAAAGTCTCAGCGCGCGGAGCAGCCGGTAGGTATTTCTACGATATCGTGGGTCCGTTGAGGCGCCATGCTGGACACAATAAGCTTAATATGTATTGTGCCGCGACCGCGGAGGAACCGGGAAGGTCACCGGTCGCCGCACGGCTCAGGAACGAACGGAAAATTTTGGAGGAGAGTTCATGGATCGCCGCTCATTCATCAGGAAGACTGGCGCCGCAGGGGTGGGCGCGGCCGCTGCCGCCGCACTCGCGGCGCCGGCGATCGCGCAGTCCAGCCCGAAGGTCACCTGGCGCATGACGTCGTCATTCCCGAAGTCGCTGGACACGATCTACGGCGGCGCGGAAGTGCTCGCCAAGATGCTGTCCGAGGCGACCGACGGCAACTTCAACGTGCAGGTGTTCGCCGCCGGCGAGATCGTACCAGGTCTTCAGGCAGCCGACGCAACGACCGCGGGCACGGTGGAAGCCTGCCACACGGTCGCCTACTACTATTGGGGCAAGAACCCGACCTGGGCGCTCGGCGCCGCGGTGCCCTTCGCGCTCAACGCACGCGGGATGAACGCCTGGCACTATCATGGCGGCGGCATCGAGCTGTTCAACGAGTTCCTCGGCACTCAGGGGCTGGTCGGCTTCCCCGGCGGCAATACCGGGGTCCAGATGGGCGGCTGGTTCCGCAAGGAAATCAACACCGTCGCCGACATGCAGGGCCTCAAGATGCGCATCGGCGGTTTCGCCGGCAAGGTGGTCGAGAAGCTCGGCGTGGTGCCGCAGCAGATCGCCGGCGGCGACATCTATCCCGCCCTCGAAAAGGGCACCATCGACGCCGCCGAGTGGGTCGGCCCCTATGACGACGAAAAGCTGGGCTTCCAGAAGGTCGCGCCTTACTACTACTACCCCGGCTGGTGGGAAGGCGGCCCGACCGTCCATTTCATGTTCAACAAGGCGAAATACGAGGAACTGCCGGCTGCCTACAAGTCGCTGCTGCGCACCGCCGCCCAGGCGGCCGACGCCGACATGCTTCAGAAATACGACTACAAGAACCCCACCGCGATCAAGAGCCTCGTTGCAAACGGCGCGCAGCTTCGTCCGTTCAGCCAGGAGATCCTGCAGGCCTGCTTCGAGAAGTCCAACGAGGTCTATGCCGAGATGACGGCGAACAACCCGGAATTCAAGAAGATCTGGGACTCGATCACCGGCTTCCGCAAGGACTACTACCTGAACGCGCAGGTTGCCGAATACAATTACGATACGTTCATGATGATCCAGCAGCGCAACGGCAAGCTCTGACCACCGCCGCATCGACGCTCTAAGCCCCCGGGAACGGCGACGTCCCCGGGGGCTTTGTCTTTCGGGGGGGCGGCCCATATCCTCGAATGCGGCGCGTCCATTCGGGCGCGCTAAGGACGCCCCGACCACTTTGGATCCATGCTTCTTGCTCTCCGCGAACCGAGTACGCTTTTTCGGCCGATGCGGCAGGTGAAATGAGACAGGCCGCAAGTTGTCTATCACTATATTAATTAACTAATCTGAGAGGCTCTGGAGTTCGGATGGAAAGAGCGCTCCGCCGACATGGATCGTCCGCCGATGCTGGACAGTTGAACCTGTCCGTGTTTTGAATTCGTCCGGGGCCGGCTGCCGATACAAATGTCAACAGGGGACTAGCCGGCGCCATCAGATCCAGAAAATCAGGGAGGTTGTTGCATGGATCGTCGTTCCTTCATCCGAAAGGCCGGCCTTGCCGGCGCAGGCGCCGCCGCTTCGACTGCGCTCGCCGCGCCGGCAATCGCGCAGTCGATGCCGAAGATCTCGTGGCGTGTCGCCTCGTCGTTTCCGAAGGCGCTCGACACGATTTTCGGCGCCGCCGAGACAATGGCGACATATGTACGCGAATCGACGGACGGGAATTTCAACATCCAGGTCTTTGCCGCCGGCGAGATCGTCCCCGCCCTGCAGGCGGCCGATGCGGCCGCGGCGGGCACGGTCGAGGCCTGCCACACTGCATCATACTATTATTGGGGCAAGGACCCGACCTACGCCCTGGCGACGGCCGTGCCGTTCGGGATGAACGTCCGCCAGATGAATGCGTGGATGTATTATGGCGGCGGCAACGAGCTGCTGAACGAGTTCTACGCCACGCAGGGCCTCTACGGCCTCGCCTGCGGCAACACCGGCGCCCAAATGGGCGGCTGGTTCCGCAAGGAGATCAACACGGTCGCCGACCTTCAGGGGCTGAAGATGCGAATCGGCGGCATGGCCGGCAAGATGATGGCCACGCTTGGCGTCGTGCCGCAGCAGATCGCCGGCGGCGACATCTATCCGGCGCTCGAGAAAGGCACGATCGACGCGGCCGAGTGGGTCGGCCCCTATGACGACGAGAAGCTTGGCTTCTACAAGGTCGCGCCCTACTACTATTATCCCGGCTGGTGGGAAGGCGGGCCGGTGCTGCACACGCTCGTCAATCTCGCCAAGTGGAATGAACTGCCCAAGGCCTATCAGGCTGCTCTCGCTTGCGCCTGCGAGGCGGCCAACGGCAGTATGATGGCGAGCTACGACCAGAAGAACCCGGCCGCGCTGCGGCGGCTGGTCGCCGGCGGTGCTCAGCTTCGCCCCTACAGCCAGGAGATCCTGGCGGCATGTTTCGATGCGGCGAACAAGATTTATGATGAAATCAACGCGTCGAACGCGTCCTTCAAGAAAATCTACGATAGCCAGATGGCGTTCCGCAAGGACGCCTATCTGTGGGCGCAGATTTCGGAATATACGTTCGACACCTTCATGATGATCCAGCAGCGCAGCGGCAAGCTCTGAGCCTCACACCGTGAGAAGGACGCCCCGGAGCGGACAGACTCCGGGGCGTTTTCGTCAGCTGACATCGGCACTGACCTCGACGAGCAGGCCGCCGGGAGCGAGGCAATAGAAGACGGTTGTCGCGGCGCCGCCGCGCATCAGGTTCTGGATCTCGTCCGGCCGGAGACCTGCCTCCGTCATCTCGGCATGCTTGGCGCGCACTTCGTCGCCGTCGCCGACGAGAAAGCCGATGTGGAAGCCTTCGGGGTAGTCGGCTTTGCCGCCCTTGCCGGGGCGCATCAGGTTGAGCGCGAAGCCGTCGGTGCCCCGCAATATCGCGAAGGCGTCATTGCCGCGCATGGCGACGAGCTCGAAGCCGAAATGACGCGTGAAGAAGTCGGCGAGGCCGGCGACATCAGTGGTGCAGAGATTGGCGTGGTTGAGTTTCATGATCCATTCCTGTCTGGCGTTGGCGTTCGGACAGGAAGGCGGGGAACGGCAGTCGGCCGGATGGATTTCGAAGCCATGACCCGCCGGCTGCGCGGGCGGTAGCCTTCGCAGTCCGGCCGTGGGTCCTGCCGTCTCGAAAGGCGGCGGACAGGCTTCCCGGAAGTGTCATACGTCCATTTGGGCGCATGAACCGACGCATGGCGCTTCCGAACAATCGAAGCCGATCTTCGGGGCGTTGCGAAGGGAAGTGGCCGGACTCACCGAACCGGCCATGTCTTTTTCGGCAGGGATCGTGTAGCGCGGCAGCCGATGCGTTGCAACGGCCCTTTCGCGACTGCCTGGCGCTTGCGCTCTCCGCCGCCCTTCGCGGGCGGCGGAGAGCCGGAACAGCGGGCTCAGTTGAATTTCGGCGGCTGCGTAAGATCGTTCGCGGGCGGCGTGGCCGGTTCTGCCGGCGCTGCGGGGCCGCCGTCGGTCGGCGGTGCGCCGAACGGAGGCAGACCAAGTCCCGGCAGGCCCGGCTGATCGCCGCCGCCGAAGGGCGGTACGACGATCTCGACGTCGGCGGGGTTCACGGTCTCGCCCTTGTAGTGTGTCACCATCTGCGGGAAGGCGATTGTGAGGCCGACCATGACCACCTGGATGCAGACATAGGGTACCGCGCCCCAATAGATCTGCCCCGTCGTGACCGGGGCGATCTGCTTGCCGGTGACCTTGTCGAGATAAGGCACGCGCGCCGCGACCGAGCGCAGATAAAACAGCGCGAAGCCGAAGGGCGGATGCATGAAGCTGGTCTGCATGTTGATGCCGAGCAGCACCCCGAACCAGATCAGATCGATTCCGAGCTTGTCGGCAGCGGGCGCCAGCAGCGGCACGATGATGAAGGCCAGCTCGAAGAAATCCAGGAAGAAGGCGAGCAGAAAGACCAGGATGTTGACGGCAATCAGGAAGCCGGCCTCGCCGCCGGGCAGCGACACCAGCAGGTGCTCGACCCAGAGGTGCCCGTTGACGCCGTAGAAGGTGAGCGAGAACACGCGGGCGCCGATCAGGATGAACAGCACGAAGGAGGAAAGCCTGGTCGTCGAGGCCAGTGCCTGACGGACCACGTCGAGGTTCAGTCGTCCCTTGGCCGCCGCCATGATCAATGCGCCGACGGCGCCCATGGCGCCGCCCTCAGTCGGGGTGGCGATACCCAGGAAGATGGTGCCGAGAACGAGGAAGATCAGCGCCAGCGGCGGGATGAGCACAATGATGACCTGCTGCGCGAGGCGCGACATCATCTTGAGGCCGAGCGACTTGTCGAGGATCGCCGCGACGTAGATCGCGATGACGCCCACGGTCGCGCCGAGAATGTCGGCATTGGCGCCCTGCGTGGGCGACAGATAGATATGCGCGGCATAGGCGACGATCACGGCCGCGACCAGCGCGACCAGCAGCGAGGTGACGCCGGAGCCCAGCGTGCGCGCTTCGAGCGGCAGAGCCGGCATCGCCTTCGGCCGGATGATCGACATCACGAGCACATAGCTCATGTAGAGGCCGGTCAGGACGAGGCCGGGGATAAGGGCCCCCTTGTACATGTCGCCGACCGACCGGCCGAGCTGGTCGGCAAGAACGATGAGCACGAGCGAGGGCGGGATGATCTGGGCGAGCGTGCCGGAGGCCGCGATGACGCCCGAGGCGATGCGCCGGTCATAGCCGTAGCGCAACATGATCGGAAGCGAGATCAAGCCCATGGCAATGACCGAGGCGGCCACGACGCCGGTGGTCGCTGCGAGCAGCGCGCCGACGAAGATCACCGCATAGGCGAGACCGCCCCGAACCGGGCCGAAGAGCTGGCCGACCGTATCGAGCAGGTCCTCGGCCATGCCCGACCGCTCCAGCACGATCCCCATGAATGTGAAGAAGGGGATGGCCAGCAACGTCTCGTTGGACAATACGCCCCAGAAACGTTCCGGAAGGGCATAGAGAAGCGGCCAGGAGAGATTGATGGTGCCGCTCGAAAACGGCGCCAGCTCGACGCCGATGAAGAAGAACAGCAAGCCGTTGGCGGCCAGCGAGAAGGCGACGGGATAGCCGAGCAGGAGGAAGATGATGAGCGAAAAGAACATGATCGGCGCCATGTTCTGGGCGATGAACTCGATCACGAGCGCACCTCCCCGGCGATGGCCTGGCCCTCGAGCTCGGCCTGTTCATGGGTCGATATGAAGGGGTTGGGGTCCTCCATGTCGCCACGCATTATGGCGATCTTCTTGATGATCTCGGACACGCCCTGGAGGCCGAGCAGCGTGAAGCCGATGAGAAGCAGCGCCTTGGCCGGCCACAGAACCAGGCCACCGGCGCTCGACGACATTTCGCCCGACCGAACGGACAGGCTCACATAGGGCACGAAGTAATAGATCATCAGCAGGACGAAAGGCATCAGGAAGAAGACATGCCCGAAGAGGTCGATCCAATGCTGGATGCGCCTCGAGAACATCCCGTAGACGATGTCGATTCGGATATGCTCGTTCTGCTTCAGCGTATAGGCGGCGGCCAGAAGGAAGGCGGCACCGAACAGATACCATTGCAGCTCGAGCCAGGCGTTCGACGACATGTTGAACGCCTTGCGGATCACTGCATTGCCGGCGCTGATCAGGATGGACAGCAGGATCAGCCAGGCGATCCATTTGCCGATAGTTTCGTTCAAGCGATCGATGGCTCTGGAGAGAGCAAGAAGCCCAGCCATGCATTCCTCCCGGTTCTTTCTTTTCGCGTGCAGGCCAGGCGCCCCCTCTGGCTTGTCCCGGAACGCAGCGCTTGCCTAAGCCTATGCAGACGCTGCCCGGCCACGTCAACATGCGGGCGAGCGGCGCGCCGCTGGATAACAGCATCGCGGGGGCGCGAAAAGATCGTAGGAATACGACGATGGTTTAGGTGACGCGGCGTCAGGGCCTGGCGGCGTGCGACTGCCCGTCGCCCGGTCTGAGCACGAGCAGCACGATCAGGGCGGCGAAAACCGCCGCGTCGCGCCATTCGATCGGGAAGTAGCCGGACCATAGCGCCTCGGCCATGCCGAAGACGGCCGCGCCGAGGGCCGCGCGCGGCGGCGAATCGTAGCCGCCGACCGCGGCGACGAACAGGATCTTGAGGCCGAAGACCAGTCCTGTTCCGAAGCTGATATTGCCGAAATAGAGCGCGGCCAGGATGCCGGCCGTCGCCGCCGCGAGGCCGCCGGCGACGATCGCGCCGTTGAAGACGGCAGGCACGTCGACGCCGCACATGGCGGCCGCCCTGGGGTCGTCGCAAACCGCGCGCCACGATCGGCCGAAACCTGTGCGGGCGAGGGCCAGCGTCGCCAGGGCCAACGCCAGTACGATCAGGGCGCAGTTCATGAGCTGGATGACGGTAAGGGTGACGCGGAAACCGTCCGCCATGAGGAAGACCACTGGCTCGGCGAGCATGGGCGGCAGCCAGAAATCGCGCGTCTCCGCCGCGATGCGGCCGAGTTCCATCAGGACGATCGAGGCGCCGAGGGTGGCCGTCACCACCGCGTTGGGTGTGCGCCGGGCGAGCGGGGAGAACACGCTGCGCGCCAGGATCATGCCGATCAGGATCGCGTAGGCGAAGGCTGCGACGATGCCCAGGACGACGGTCGCCGGAAGGGTCAGCCACAGGACGTACCAGCCGAAGACCGCGACCAGGATCATGGTCTGCCCGCTGAAGGCGAAGACGGCGCCATAGGCGAGGTTGGTGCGCCGCACCACGCCGTTGGTGAGCGCATAGCCGAAGGCGAGCAACGCATAGAGAGCACCCATGTGGAGCCCGTTCAGAACCTGCTGGAGGAAGTACGGCATTGCTGGTCCGTCGGCCCGCCCCGCGTTCGTGGCAAGACGTTGCCTGTCACCTGCTAACTTGTCAAATCCATTTTACCAGTTAGATTGTGGGGATGGCGGTTTCATGGACAGCTCACAGGTTCGCTGGTGGCGTGCTGGCGCTCGACGCGGCCAACACGGTCGTGCTGCGCGGTGATCCGCGCGGCTTCGATCGTTTCGCCGAGCCGATCGAGATCGCACGTTTCGCCGAAGCCGCCGGCCGTTTCCGCCGCGAGGAGCTGGGCAACCGTCGCCTTTCGGTCGCGGACCCTGAGGCCGTGCGGCCGCTCGTCCTGGAGATTCGCGAGGCGACCGACAGCCTGTTCCGGGGCGCTGTCCAGAAGGGCCGCTACGGCGGAGGAGCCCTGCCGCGGCTGCTGCGCGCCTGTGCCGCCGGCCTCGAAGGCCATGACGACCTCGGTCTGGGCGAGCGCCCCTTCGGCGATCCTGCGACCCCGCTCGCCTTCGAGGCGGCCCTCGCAGTCTCGGCCTTGTCGCTGCTTTCGACCGGGACTACCGCAAGGCTGCGTATCTGTCCGAACTGCAACTGGCTCTTCCTCGACAGGAGCCGCAATTCCAGTCGGCTGTGGTGCGACATGGCCGTCTGCGGCAACCGGCAGAAGGCCAGACGCCACTATCGGCGGCGCCTTGCCGCGCAGGAGGGTCTTGCGGATGCGTAGCGTCTTCGGTCGCTGGCCGGCTGCCGTTTCCCTGCTCGCTCTCGCTGTCCTCGGCGCGTGCCGCGAGAGCGGCGGCGAGGGTGAGCATTACGAGATCTCGGGCAAGCTCTTCATTTTCAACTACCGTGTGGCGACGGCGACCTATCTCGTCACGCTGAAGCCCTTGCAGCCGCCGCGCGACGACGAGACGGCGGTGGCGACCTTTGAGGACCCCGCGGGCGGGGAGCCGATCGTGGTGCGCCAGAAGATCTGGCCGAAGCTCGACAAGACCACGATCGAGAGCCCGCCCTTGCGCTGCGTGGCCAAGGACAGACCCTATGCCGTGTCGATCGCCATCGAGGGGGCCGACGGCGCGACGCGCCAGACCATCAGGACGACCATGGTTTCGTCGGAGGACCAGGCCCTGCTGCCGGATGCGCCGCTCGTGGTCGGTCCCGCCTACACGCCCAATCCCGATCTCGCCGGCCATCCGGACGGCAAGCTGCGCGGCGCCACCCGGTCCTGTCCGCCGCGCTGACCTGTCGTTCAGGACCGATCTCGTATTGTCGCGCGTCCGGTGCGATTTCGTTTGACGTTGCAATGAGGGGCGGAAACACTAAACCATCGCTTGCCCGATGTCGGTCGACGCGGCGAATCGGTCATGGGCTGCGCAGAGGAGTTGGTGATGACGCTTCACGACGTCGCCCTGGACGACAAGTTCGATCTGTCCAAGGAACGCATCTTCCTCTCGGGCGCGCAGGCGGTCATCCGCATGCTATTGATGCAGCGCGAGCGCGACCGGCGGGCCGGCCTCGGCACGGCAGGCTTCGTTTCGGGATATCGCGGCTCGCCGCTCGGCGGCCTCGACCTCCAGCTCTGGAAGGCCAGGAAGCAGCTCGCCCAATCCAGCATCGTCTTCCAGCCCGGCCTCAATGAGGAGCTGGCCGCGACCGCCTGCTGGGGCACCCAGCAGACCGAACTGCTCGGCGAGGGCAAGCATGACGGGGTGTTTTCCGTCTGGTACGGCAAGGGGCCTGGCGTCGACCGTTCCGGCGATGTGTTCCGGCATGCCAATCTCGCCGGGTCCTCGAAGCATGGCGGGGTGCTCGCCCTGATGGGCGACGATCATACCGCCGAATCCTCGACCAACGCCCATGCGACGGAATTCCTGTTCGTCGACACCATGATCCCCATCCTCAATCCGGCCGGGGTCCAGGAACTCATCGACTACGGGCTCTACGGCTTCGCCATGTCGCGCTTCGCGGGTACCTGGGCGGCGATCAAATGCGTGAAGGACAACATCGAATCGACCGCTTCCGTCGATGTTTCGCTCGAGCGGCTCGGTATCGTCCTGCCCGAATTCGACATGCCGCCCGGCGGCCTCAACATCCGCCACGAACTCGATCAGCTCGGCCAGGAGGCCAGGCTGCACGAATACAAGCGGACCGCGGCGGCTGCCTTCATCCGCGCCAACAATCTCAACCGCATCATCTATTCCGGCGGCAGCCAGGCCAGGCTCGGCATCATCACCGTCGGCAAGAGCTATCTGGACGTCCGTCAGGCGCTCGACGACATCGGCATCGACGAGGCAGCCGCCAACCGGATGGGCGTGCGCCTGTTCAAGGTCGGCTGTCCCTGGCCGCTCGACATCGAGCACATCAGGGATTTCGCGCGCGGCCTCGAGACGATCGTGGTGGTCGAGGAGAAACGTTCGCTGATCGAGGTCCAGGTGCGCGAGGATCTCTACGGCACCTCGATGCAGCCTGTCGTCGTCGGCAAGAAGGACGAGCGCGGCGACTGGCTGTTCCCGGCCAAGGGCGCGCTCGACCCCAACGACATCGCCATCGCGCTCGGCGAGCGGGTCCTCAAGGTCATCGGCCCCTCGGAGGAGATTGCCGCCCGCGTCGCGCAGTTGCGGCAGTTCCAGGCCATGCTCGCCGACACGAAGGATGTCGCGGCCCGTACGCCCTATTTCTGTTCGGGCTGCCCGCACAACAGCTCGACCAAGGTGCCCGAAGGCTCCATCGCCGGTGGCGGCATAGGCTGCCATTTCATGGCTATCTGGATGGACCGCCAGACGATCGGCTTCACCGCCATGGGCGGGGAGGGTGCGCAATGGATCGGCCAGGCGCCGTTCTCCAGGCGCGAGCACATGTTCCAGAATCTCGGCGACGGCACCTACAACCATTCCGGGGTTCTGGCGCTTCGCTTCGCGCTCGCCTCCGAAGTCAACATCACCTACAAGATCCTCTACAATGACGCGGTCGCCATGACCGGCGGCCAGCCGCATGAAGGCAATCTCACCGTCGACATGATCGCCCGGCAGGTGCGGGCCGAAGGCGTGGAGCGCATCGCCGTCGTCACCGACGAGCCCGGCAAATATTCCGGGGTCGCGGCATTCCCTCCCGGCACGACGATCCATCATCGCGACGATCTCGACCTCGTGCAACGCGAACTGCGCGAGGTGAAGGGCGTCTCGGTGCTGCTCTACGACCAGACCTGCGCGGCCGAGAAGCGGCGCCGGCGCAAGCGCGGCACCTTTCCCGATCCCGACAGGCGCATCATCATCAACGAGCTGGTCTGTGAAGGCTGCGGTGATTGCGGGGTGAAGTCGAACTGCGTGTCGGTGCAGCCGGTGGAGACCGAATTCGGCCGCAAGCGGCGCATCGACCAGTCGAGCTGCAACAAGGATTTCTCCTGCGTCAACGGGTTCTGCCCGTCCTTCGTCACGGTGCACGGCGCCAAGATCCGCAAGGTCGAGGGCATCGCCGGCAAGGCCGACCCGCTCGACGGCGTGCCGGAGTCCCGGCCGTTCGAACTTGGCCGTGAAGGCTGGGCCTCGATCATCGACGGGGTCGGCGGCACCGGGGTCGTCACGGTGGGGGCGATCCTCGGCATGGCCGCGCATATCGAGGGCAAGGGCTGCGGCATGATCGACATGGCGGGCCTCGCGCAGAAGGGCGGCGCCGTGTTCAGCCATGTGCGCATCGCCAGGACCCCGGAGGAGATCCACGCCATCCGCGTCTCGGCCGGCAAGGCCGATCTGATCCTGGGCTGCGACCTGGTGGTATCGGGCGCCAAGAAGGTGCTCGCGGCGGTGCGCGAAGGCCATACGATCTTCGTGGCCAACACCGCCGAGGTGATGCCGGGCGACTTCGCGCGCTCGGCCGACTTCACGTTGCCCACGGAGCGGCTGAAGCGGGCGATCCGCGGGGCGGCGGGCGACAAGGCGCATTTCTTCGACGCGACGCGGACCGCGGCGGCCCTGTTCGGCAATTCTCTCGGCGCCAACATGTTCATGCTGGGCTTTGCCTGCCAGCATGGCGGGCTGCCCGTTTCGACAGAAGCGGTCGAGAAGGCGATCGCGCTCAACGGCGAGGCCGTCGCGATGAACATCGCCGCTTTCCGCTGGGGACGCCGCGCCGCGCACCAGCCGGAATTCGTGCGTGAGCTCGCTGCCACGCAGGATCGGACCGTCGCTCCGGCTCTGGCGCAGACGCTGGACGAGGTCATCGCGCGCCGCGCCGAGTTCCTCGCGGCCTACCAGAACGCGGCCTATGCCCGGCGTTACCGCGATCGCGTCGCCGCCGTCCGGGCTGCCGAGGCTAAGGCGGCCGACGGATCGACGGTCGTCACCGCGGCGGTGGCGCGCAATCTGTTCAAGCTGATGGCGATCAAGGACGAGTACGAGGTCGCGCGGCTCTACACGGACGGCTCCTTTGCCAGGCAGCTCGCCGGCCAGTTCCAGTCCTACGACAGGCTCGAATTCCATCTGGCGCCTCCAATCCTGGGTCGCCGCGGTGCCGACGGCGCTCCGCGCAAGTCGAGCTTCGGCCCATGGATGATGACCGGCTTCCGGCTGCTGGCTGGGCTGAGGGGACTGCGCGGCACCGCTTTCGACCTGTTCGGACGCACCGCCGAGCGGCGCACGGAAAGGCGCCTGCTGGCCGACTACGAGGGGGATCTGGACACGATCCTGCGCGTGATGTCGCCCGATCGGCTCGAGGCGGCCGCGGCGCTCGCTTCAGTGCCCGCCCTCATACGCGGCTATGGCCACGTCAAGGAAGCAAGCATTCGAAAGGCGGAAGGAGAAAGGTCGCGCCTGCGGGAAAGGCTTGCGGGAGCGCCGGAAAAAGAACTACTTCAGGCTGCAGAATAGTTAACATGATCTGTCTCTGCGCCGGATAAACCTTTATTAATGCGAATGTGGCACACGTTGGCCCGATCTTAGGCCGCTGGTGATGGGCAAAACAAGCGAGAACCACATCCCCGACGATGTGTATATCCAGTTCGTGCGCTCGTTGTTCAACAGCGCGCACACTGTTCTCGTCGGCGCGGCCATCCATGCCACGGCCGCCTTTCTGGTCTATTGGAACAACGGCCGTCCGATCTATGCCGTGCTCGGCGTGCTCTTGCTGGCAATCGGCGTGTGGCGCTATGCCGGCATGCGCAGGTTCAAGAAGTCGGGACAGATCGCCAGCCGCGATGAGGCATGGCACTGGGAACGCGAATATCTGATCAAGGGAAGTATCCAGGCCTTCACGCTGGGGTTCTTCTGCTTCGTCTCGCTCTACGTGGCGACCGACCCCTTTGCCCAGCTTGCGGGGTTCGGCGTGACGCTCGGCTCGATCGTTACCGTCGCCGGCCGCAATTACGGCTCGGCGCGCATGGTCACCATCTTCGCCGCGTGTTTCGTCGGCCCGATCGGCCTCGGCCTGATGCTTCGCGGCGATTTCGCGCATGTCATGCTCGGGCTGATCATCTTTCCGTTCTATCTCATCATCAAAGGCACCGCCGACCAGGTTCGCGAGGTGCTGTTCTCCGCGGTGATCGGCCACAAGCAGGCGAGGCAGATCGCCCATCGTTTCGACCGCGCCCTGAACACGATGCCGCATGGCCTGGTGATGCTCGACCCCAACGGTCGTGTCGTCGTGGCCAATGCGGAGGCTGCCCATCTGATGGCCATGTCCTCCCCCGAGGCGATCATGGGCCGCTCGCTGGAGGCGCTGTTCATGCGCGGCGTCGCTGCCGGCGTGCTCGACATGCATGAGTGCCGCTACGTGGTGGCGCAGCTCACGCGGTCCCTGCGCGACGGCCGGGACCGCAAGGTGCTGGTCAGCTTCGCCGACGGCCGGTACTTCGAGCTGTCGACCCGGGAAGGGCACGACGATCTCGGCGTCATCACTTTCGAGGATGTCACGCAGCGCGTGCGGTCGGAGGAGAAGATCCGCGTAATGGCCCGTTTCGACAGCCTGACGGGACTGCCGAACCGGGCCTATCTTCACGAGCTCGTCGTGGAGGCCATGGCCAGCGGCGATCGAGACCGATCCTGCGCCTTGGCGGTGCTCGATCTCGACGACTTCAAGAGCGTCAACGACACGCTCGGCCACCCCGTCGGCGACGGGCTGATCTATGCGGTTGCGGAGCGGCTCGGCACCTTCGCCTGTGAGGACCTCAAGATCGGCCGCTTCGGCGGCGACGAATTCATGATCTATTTCGACCGCATCGAGTCCGAGGACCATCTGGCCCAGCTTCTCGACCGGATCTTCGCCGGACTGCAGGGAGAGACGGATGTTGCGGGCCATGTCTTGCGCATCCAGGCCAGCGCCGGCGCTGTGTTGTCGCGGGCCGGCGACACCGATGTCGACGCCATGATCGTCAAGGCGGATCTTGCCCTCTACAAGGCCAAGGAGCTCGGCAAGAACAGCTGGCGGCTGTTCGAGGCGACGATGGACGAGGCCTTCCGCAACAAGCAGTTGCTGAAGGCCGACCTGAGGAACGCGGTGGAGTCCAGGGGACTGCGGGTGGTCTACCAGCCGATCGTCTCGATGACGACGATGAGCATCGCTTCCTGCGAGGCGCTGTGCCGCTGGGACCATCCGGAGCTCGGTCCCATATCGCCGGCGGTGTTCATCCCGCTGGCGGAGGAGATGGGCATCGTATCGGAGATCAGCAGCTTCATGCTCGCCGCCGCTACTCGGGAATGCGCCAAGTGGCCGGAACCGATCAATGTCTCGATCAATCTCTCGGCCAAGGATTTCGGCAACCGCGAAATCGTCGGCAAGGTTCGCGCCGCGCTGGACGAGGCCGGTCTCGCGCCGGGACGGCTGGAGATCGAGGTGACCGAGACGGCGTTGCTCGACGACAATTCGCTCACCCGCGAGCTGATCGAGGAGATGAAGGCGCTGGGCGTCCGCATCGCCCTCGACGATTTCGGAACCGGCTATTCGAGCCTCAGCTATCTGCACAAGCTGCCGCTCGACAAGGTCAAGATCGACCGCAGCTTCCTCATCGACGTGACGCAGAACGAGCGTTCGCTCGAGCTGCTCAAGGGAGTGGTCAACCTGTCGCGGCCGCTCGGCCTGCAGGTCACCGTCGAGGGCGTCGAGACCTTCGACCAGTTCAAGGTACTGGCGCTGTCGGTGAAGCCGGACCTCGTGCAGGGCTTCCTGTTCGGCGCGCCGCTTTCGGCCTCCGGCATCGAGACGATGTCGTCGACCGTCTGGCCCTTCGCCAAGGAAGTCAGGACGGCCAGGCGCAGCGCACGACGCTGAGTAAATTGAAATTCGTTAAAATCTTTGTCGAATTGTGATTGGTCGTTAACCCTTTTTCAAGGTTAATGCCCGGTAAAGTTGTCTGTACAAAGTTTCAACTTTCCACATCTGGTCGCGTCGGTTAACGTTTTCTAGCGGTACGATGCGGCAGAAGTCACGATGAAGGGCAACGGATTGAATTCGCCTCAGACCATCGATCGAACACAGGAACAAGGCGGCATGTCCGCCTTCAGCAGGACGGTGCTGTCGGTCATGGACCGGATCGAGTATCGCTTCTGCGACAGCGGCGAGGACCTCGAGGCGATCTATCGGCTGCGGTACAACTCCTACCTGATGGCCGGCATGGTGAAGCCGAACGCGTCCAGGATGGTCAAGGACCATTTCGACGACCTGCCGAACTCCTACCGGTTCGGCGTGTTCTTCGAGGGCCATCTCGTCAGCACCTTGCGCCTCCACTATGTCAGCGCGAAATATCCTCTTTCGCCGAGCACCGAGGTCTTCCACGACGTGCTGATGCCGCGCCTGGCCGCCGGCGAGACCTTCGTCGATCCGAGCCGCTTCGCGGCCGATCACGACTGGTCGGCGTCCCTGCGCGTTCTGCCTTACGTGACGCTGCGGCTGGCCATGGTCGCCTCGCGCTATTTCAAGCCCGATGCCTGCCTGACCGCCATCAAGGAAGAGCATGCCGCCTTCTACAAGCGCGTGTTCGAGGCCGAGTCCGTGGTCGAGGCGCGCACCTATCCGGGCCTGACCATCCCGGTCTATCTCTACCAGTCGCGGACCCCCGCGGCGGTCGATCAGGCCGAGCAGCGCTTTCCCTTCTTCAGGTCGACGCCGATGGAGCAGCGCATGCTCTTCCAGCGCCCGAAGCTGGGAGAGATCGGCCCGCTCACCATCCTGCCGACGGCCAGGTACTTTCTCGACGCCGCATGAAGTCCGTCGGCGGGCGGCATTTCGCGTGTCATGGAGTTTGAAGTTCCCGGATTCGGATGCCATTGATTCCGTCGAGAACGCTGGAGCGCCGCGCGTCCATTTCGGGCGCGCTCAGGGGCGCCCTGACATTTAGAATCCAGGCATCGCGCTTTCCGAGAATCGGGTACGATTCCGGGCCGATGCGGCAGGAACGTGGCGCCAGGACGCAATGGCTACGGCACATGACCTCGTGAGATCGGCCGTCTGGGCCGCGGAACTCGCCGAGGACGAGATCGAGCGGGCGCGCCGTGGTTTCACCGAGCGGTCCTTCTCGAAAGGCAGCTATGTCTGCCATCGTGGCGACAAGCTGGACTACTGGACCGGCGTGGTCACAGGCCTCGTCAAGATCAGCGCCATCTCGCGCAGCGGCAAGGCGATGACTTTTGCCGGCGCGGGACCCGGGGGCTGGTTCGGTGAAGGTTCGGTGCTGAAGGACGAACCGCGCAAATACGACCTCGTGGCCATCCGCGACACGCGCCTGGCGATGCTCAACAAGTCGACCTTCTTCTGGCTCTACGAGAATTCCACTGGGTTCAACCGCTTCCTCGTGCGGCAGCTCAACGAGCGCATGGGTCAGTTCATCGCGACCATCGAATACGACCGCATCCTCGATCCCAAGGCGCGCGTGGCGCGCAACCTGTCGTGGCTCTTCAATCCGGTGCTCTATCCCGGCGCGGGCGGCCATATCGAGATCACACAGGAGGAGCTCGGCCTTCTGGCCGGCGTTTCGCGGCAGGTCGCCAATCGCAGCCTGCAGGCGCTCGAGGAGGAAGGGCTGCTGAAGGTCGAGCACGAACGCATCACCGTTCTCGATCTCGACAGGCTCAGTAAATATGACGGGTAGGTAAAACGCTCTCGGCCAGGCTGGACACGGCGCAACAAGCGGCAGTTCATAAGACAATTCCGGGGGCTGTCTGTCAATGCCTCTGTTGTCGGCATGACTTATCGGCGCTAGTTTCCTGCGAAGAGATACGGAACCGCAGACACAACGACGGTTCCACCCGGCAAGATGAGGGTCTCGCCGGCGGATGGGAGGAAGCATATTGGCGCGAACGGTTGCGTCCGGCGAAGCATATTCCAGCGATGTGTCGCGGCCTGCGGGGAGCGCGGGCGCCGAGCTCGACACGTTCCCGAAATATCTGCTCTTCAATGCCGAGCACCACGCATCGCGGCCGGCGATGCGGCACAAGGACTACGGCATCTGGCAGAGCTGGAACTGGAGCGAGCAGGCGGACGAGATCCGGCGGCTCGCCCTCGGCCTGCAGGCGCTCGGCCTTTCCCGCGGCGAGCGCGTCGCCATTGTCGGGGCGAATCGTCCGCGGCTCTACTGGAGTTTCGCCGCCGCCCAGTCGCTCGGAGCCGTTCCCGTTCCGGTCTATGCAGACGCCGTCGCCGAAGAGATGGCCTATGTGCTCGATCATGCCGAGGTCCGATTCGCGATCGTCCAGGACCAGGAGCAGGTCGACAAGATACAGTCGTTCCAGGACAAGATCCCGGCGCTGAAGGAGATCGTCTATGACGAGCCGCGCGGCCTGCGCGACTACGACCCCAGGGGGCTCACAGCCTTCACGTCCGTGCAGGACAAGGGGGCGGCCGTGGAGAGGGCCGATCCCGAGGCGGCGGGCCGCTGGGCGGATGCAATCCGCGCGGCGAGCGGCGACGACATTTCCGTCATCCTCTATACGTCGGGTACGACCGGCCGCTCCAAGGGCGTAATGGTCAAGGCTTCGGCTGCGGTCAAGGCCGCCCGCGACACGGCGGCCTTCGACCGGCTGACCGAGAAGGACAGCGTGCTTGCCTATCTGCCGCTCGCCTGGGTCGGAGATCACTATCTCAATTACGCGCAGGGTTATGTGAGCGCCTTCTGCATGAATTGTCCCGAGAGCCCACAGACAGTTCCGCAGGACCTGCGCGAGATCGGGCCGACCTTCTATTTCGCGCCGCCGCGAATTTTCGAAGGGCTCCTTACCAGCGTCACCATACGCATGGAGGATGCCGGCCGGTTGAAACGCTGGCTCTTCGACCATTTCATCCAGGTGGCCCGCAAGCATGGCGAGGCGATCCTTGAAGGACGCCCGGTCCCGCTATTGGCGAGGCTGAACTATGCCCTCGGCAACCTCCTGGTCTACGGGCCGCTCAAGAATGTGCTGGGGATGTCGAAGATCCGGGTCGCCTATACCGCCGGGGAGGCGATCGGCGAGGATCTGTTCTCGTTCTTCCGCTCGCTCGGGATCAATCTCAAGCAGCTTTACGGCCAGACCGAGGCTTTCCTCTACGTGACCGTGCAGAAGGACGGTGCCGTGCGCTCCGACGCGGTCGGACCGGCCGCGCCCAATGTCGACATCCGCATTTCCGAGGCCGGCGAGGTGCAGTTCCGCTCGCCCGGAATGTTCTCCGGGTACTTCCGCCAGGAGGACAAGACCGCGGAAACGATGACGCCGGACGGCTATGTGAAGACCGGCGACGCCGGCTTCTTCGAGAAGGACGGCCAGCTCAGGATCATCGACCGCGCCAAGGACGTCGGCAGGCTGCGTTCGGGCGCGTTGTTCGCGCCGAAATACATCGAGAACGTCCTGAAGTTCTTCCCCAACATCAAGGAGGCCGTGGCCTTCGGCGACGGCCGCGATTTCTCCGCCGCCTTCATCAATATCGACCTGCAGGCGGTCGGCAACTGGGCCGAGCGCAACAACATCGCCTACGCCTCCTATCAGGAACTCGCCGGCCACCCCGAGGTCTACAGGATGATCGCCGGCCATGTCGACGAAACCAACCGGCGTCTCGCCAGGGAGCCGATGATGGCGGGCGGCCAGATCAGGCGCTTCCTGGTGCTGCACAAGGAATTGGACGCCGACGACGGCGAACTGACAAGGACGATGAAAGTGCGGCGTTCCTTCGTCGCCGAGCGCTATCACGAGCTGATCGAGGCGCTCTATGACGGTACGACGGAAAAGAATGTCGAGACCGAGGTGACCTTCGAGGATGGTCGCAAAGGGCATATCCGCGCCACCGTGCGGATCATGGACGCCAAGATCCACGGTGCGGCGGAGCCGATCAGGGAGGCCGCCGAATGAATGCCTTGCCCGATACGTTGCGCGTCGCCGCCCCGGACGACGGCATACCGCATGGCGAAACCCTGCTCGAGGTCAGGAACGTCTCGCTGTCCTTCGGCGGCGTGAAGGCCATCACCAATATCTCCTTCGACGTCAGAAAGGGCGAGATCCGGGCGATCATCGGGCCGAATGGCGCCGGCAAGACCTCGATGCTCAACGTCGTCAACGGCTTCTACACGCCGCAGCACGGCACGATCGTGTTCCGCGGCGTGGAGCGGCGCGGCATGAAGCCTCACCATGCCGTGCGACAGGGCATTGCCCGCACCTTCCAGAACGTTGCTTTGTTCAAGGGCATGTCGACGCTCGACAACATCATGGCCGGCCGCTCGGTGATGATGCGGCGCGGCCTGTTCTGGCAGATGCTCTGGCACGGGCCGGCGCTGCGCGAGGAGATAGAGCATCGCGAGAAGGTCGAGGAGATCATCGACTTTCTGGAGATCCAGCATATCCGCCGCACACCGGTCGGGAAGCTGCCCTACGGCCTGCAGAAGCGGGTGGAACTCGGCCGGGCGCTGGCCATGGAACCGTCCCTGCTGCTTCTCGACGAGCCCATGGCGGGAATGAATCTCGAGGAGAAGGAAGACATGAGCCGGTTCATCATCGACGTGAACCGGCAGCGCGGCACGACCATCGCCCTTATCGAGCACGATATGGGCGTGGTCATGGATCTTTCCGACCGTGTGGTCGTCCTGGACTACGGCAAGAAGATCGCCGACGGCACGCCCGACGCGGTCAAGGCCGACCAGCAGGTCATCGACGCCTATCTCGGCGTCGCCCATTGAAAGGAGCGGCGGATGACATTCACGGCAATCACCATCGGGCCGTTGATCGCATTGATTGCCGGCATACTCATCCTGGTGATGCCGCGGCTGCTCAACTACATCGTCGCGATCTACCTGATCCTCGTGGGGCTGCTCGGCCTCTTCCCGCAACTGGGCGGATGAACAGATCGAAGCCGGGAGTGGTGGCAATGAGAAAGAGGGGAAAGCCGTGGAACTGTTGAACGCCATCCTGGTGAAGCCTTTCGCCGACATGTTCGGCGCGCCTGATTTCCTCCTGCAGGTGCTTTGGGAAGGGCTGGTATCCGGCGTGCTCTATGCGCTGATCGCGCTCGGCTTCGTGCTGATCTACAAATCGTCCCGCATCTTCAATTTCGCGCAAGGCATCATGGTCGTCTTCGCGGCGCTCACCTTGGTGGGCCTGCACGAGAAAGGCGTGCCGGCGCTGCTCGCCGTGCCGCTGACCCTGCTGGTGATGTTCATCCTCGCGGTCTGCATCGAACGTGTGGTGCTGCGCCCGCTGGTCAACCAGCCCGACATCATCCTGTTCATGGCGACGATCGGCATCACGCTGTTCCTGGTCGGTTTCGGCGAGACGATCTTCGGCGGCGAGAACAAGGTGATGATCACCGAGCAGCTCTATATTCCGTCCGGCTCCTTCGACTTCGAGCCGTTCGGCGGTTTCGTCTCGATCGAGCAGAAGGACCTGACCGCGGTGATCGGCGCGGTTGCGCTGGTCGCGGGGCTGCTGATCTTCCTGAACAGGTCGAAGATGGGGCGGGCGATCCGGGCGCTTGGCGACGATCACCAGGCTGCTCTCTCGGTGGGCATCTCCCTGTCCGGCATCTGGGTTCTGGTCTGGTTCATTGCAGGCATCATCGCGCTCGTCACGGGCATCGTCTGGGGGGCGCGGGCCGGCGTGTCCTTCGCGCTGGAGGTGATCGCCTTCAAGGCATTGCCGGTGCTGATGCTCGGCGGCCTGGAATCGGTGCTTGGCGCGATCCTCGGCGGCCTGGCGATCGGCATATTGGAGAAGCTCTTCGAGATCTATTGGGGCCAGCCGCTGCTCGGCGGCAACACGGAGACCTGGTTCGCCTTCGTCTTCGCGCTGATCGTGCTCCTTTTCCGGCCGCAGGGCCTGTTCGGCGAAAAGATCATCGAGCGGGTGTGAGCGATGGCGAGTTTCCAGGCAAAGTTTCAAGACGCGGGCGTTTCCTTCCCCCTCGAGTTGCAGGGTGATGGCTTGCATCCGGTTTCATTCGGAGGCAACGGCTGATGCTCTACCGCACCGCAGGCCAGTTCAAGACCTCCTACCGCGCCGACCACGCGCTGTTCCCGCTGCGCCAGGACGCCTGGCTGCTGGCCTTCATCCTCATCGTCGCCTTCTTCGTCTTTCCTCTCACCGCCAGCGATTTCGCCTTCCGTGCGCTGCTCGTGCCGGTTCTGATCTATTCCCTGGCGGCGCTCGGCCTCAACATCCTGACCGGCTATGCCGGGCAGCTCTCGCTCGGTACCGGCGCCTTCATGGGTGTCGGCGCCTATGCCTGCTACAAGCTGATCACGCTGTTCCCCGAGCTCAATCTGGTCGTTGCGATCGCGTTGTCGGGCTTTTTCTCGGCCGCCGTCGGCGTGGCCTTCGGGCTGCCGTCGCTGCGCATAAAGGGCTTCTACCTGGCGATCGCCACGCTGGCGGCGCAGTTCTTCCTGGTCTGGCTCTTCGAGAAATGGGGCTGGCTCTACAACTACAACGCGTCGGGCGCGATCCAGGTGCCGAATATCGAGATGCTCGGCATCACCGTTGCCGGCCCGCAGGCCAAGGCGATCACGCAATATTATTTCGTGCTCTGCGTGGTGGCACTTGTCACCTGGCTGGCCATCAACATCACGCGCGGCCGCATCGGGCGGATATGGAAGTCGGTGCGCGACATGGATATCGCCGCCGAGCTCGTCGGGATCAATCTGATGAGGGCCAAGCTCTCCGCCTTCGCGGTGTCGTCCTACATCGTCGGCGTGTCCGGCGCGCTCTTCGTCTTCCTTTGGCGCGGCGCGGCGGAGCCGAACCTCTTCGACATTCCGCTGTCGTTCCGCGTCCTGTTCATCGCCATCATCGGCGGGCTGGGCTCGATCCTCGGCAATTATCTCGGCGCGATCCTGATCGTGGCGCTGCCGGTGGTGCTGAATTTCGTCCCCGGCGCGCTCGGCATTCCGATCAGTTCCTCAACGGGCGAGCACCTGAATACCATGGCCATCGGCGCGCTGATCATCTTCTTTCTCATTGTCGAGCCGCACGGCCTGGCACGGTTCTGGGCGATCATCAGGGAAAAGCTCATCATGTGGCCATTTCCGCATTGACGGAAAGACGAGGCGGCTGCCGGGGGCTGCCGCCGCAAACGGGGTCGGTTCGCCCGGCCCTTTCGGAGAAACGGACAACAGGAGGAGACGCAGATGAAGTTTTCAGCGAAGACAGCCCTATTGGCGGCGGCCCTTGCCGCGGGCACCGCGTTCGCGGTGCCCGCGATGGCCGAGGACATGGTGAACCTGCCGAACCTTTCCTACCGGACCGGGCCTTTCGCCGCGACCGGCATCCCGCTGATGAATGGCCAGCGCGACTATATGATGATGCTCAACGAGCGCGACGGCGGGGTGAACGGGGTCAAGCTCGGCTATGACGAGTGCGAAACCGGCTACAACACCGAGAAGGGTGTCGAGTGCTACGAGAAGACCAAAGCGGCCGGCGGCATCGTCACCCAGCCATGGTCTACCGGCATCACGCTCCAGGTCCTGCCCAAGTCGAATGTCGACAAGATACCGATTCTGGCGCCCGGCTACGGATTCTCCGCCATGCAGGACGGCAAGACCTTCCAGTGGGCCTTCAATCCGCCGTCCTCCTATTGGGATGGGGCCTCGATGATCCTGAAGAACATTTCGGGCGGCGATCTGGACAGCCTGAAGGGCAAGAAGATCGTGCTGCTCCATCTCGACCATCCCTATGGCAAGGAACCGATTCCGCTTCTGGAGTCGCTTGCCGCCAAGCATGGCTTCACCCTGTTGCCGATCCCTGTCGGCCTGAAGGAAATGCAGAACCAGTCGGCGCAGTGGCTGCAGATCCGCCGCGAGAAGCCCGATTTCGTGCTGATGTGGGGCTGGGGCGCGATGAATGCCGGTGCCATCACGGAGGCGGCCAAGACCAAATATCCGATGAACCAGTTTGTCGGCATCTGGTGGTCGGGCCATGACGGCGACCTGAAGCTGGTCGGCGACGCCGGCAAGGGCTACCGGTCGATTTCCTGGAGCCTGCCCAATTCCGAGGCGCCGGCGATGAAGGACATCAAGAAGTATGTGGTCGACGCCGGCAAGTCGATGGCCAACACGGCCGACGGCGAGTTCGATTCCGTGTTCTACCAGCGCGGCGTGCTGATCTCGATGATTCTGGCGGAAGGGGTGAAGGCCGCGCAGGCCCAATTCAACGCCAAGGTCATCAACGCCGAACAGCTTCGCTGGGGCCTCGAGAACCTCAAGCTCGATGAGGCCAAGCTGAAGGAACTCGGCCTGGAGGGCATGATCCCGCCTTTCTCGACCTCCTGCTCGGACCATACCGGCCATGCAGGCGCCTGGATGCTCGAATGGGACGGCACGAAGTTCGTCAAGGTTTCCGAACTGCTCGAGTCGGATCGCGCCGCGATCGATCCGATCGTTGCGGCCAAGGCCAAGGAATATGCCGACGCCAACCAGCCCTGGCCGGTCAACGAGGAATGCAAGATGTAGCCAGCGCCGCCGGCCTTCTTCCGTAACGGGGAGAGGGCCGGCCGGTCCGGTCGGTTTCTGCAAGGATACAGGATGAGCAACGCACACCAACCCGCCCCGGCACCAGCCACGCCGATCTTGTCGGTGAACAACATCGAGGTGATCTACGACCATGTCATCCTGGTGCTGAAGGGTGTTTCCCTTTCCGTGCCGAAGGGCGGGGTGACCGCGCTGCTCGGCGCCAACGGAGCAGGCAAGACGACGACGCTGAAGGCAATCTCCAACCTGCTCCAGGCAGAACGGGGCGAGGTGACCAAGGGCAATATCGTCTTCGAGGGGGAGGAGGTGCAGGCGCTTTCCCCCAATGAGCTGGTGCGGCGCGGCTGCATCCAGGTCATGGAAGGCCGCCACTGTTTCGGCCATCTGTCGGTCGAGGACAATCTGCTCACCGGCGCTTTCACGCGCCGCGACGGCAATGCCGCGATCCGCGACGACCTCGATCTGGTCTACCAGTATTTCCCGCGTCTCAAGGTGCGCAGGCAGAGCCAGGCCGGCTACACGTCGGGCGGCGAGCAGCAGATGACGGCGATCGGCCGGGCGCTGATGTCACGGCCCAAGATGATCCTGCTCGACGAGCCGTCCATGGGGCTGGCGCCGCAGCTCGTGGAGGAGATCTTCGAGATCGTGAAGAAGCTCAACGAGGAACAGGGCGTCTCCTTCCTGCTGGCCGAGCAGAATACCAATGTCGCGCTGCGCTACGCCAAATACGGCTACATATTGGAATCGGGGCGCATCGTGCTCGACGGCGAAGCGTCGTCGCTGCGCGAGAACGAGGACGTGAAGGAGTTCTATCTCGGTGTCGGCGGGGAAGGACGCAAGTCTTTCCGGGACGTCAAGCACTACAAGCGCCGCAAACGCTGGCTGGCGTGAGCAGTCACTCGCGCCCGACGTCGAACGCGATGTCGCGGTAGAGCTCAGCCAGCGCGAGCGACGTGCCGATCTCCGGCAACGCGATCGTCGCGTCGAGGCCGATGGCTTCCTCTGTCGCTCAGCCATTCGGGCCCCGGCGCCAGATGGTCACCTGCGGCGCCTCGCTGTCGACCTGGAGCACGACCTTCACCGCCGGATGCTGTTGGTATTCTGCCAGTTTCTGGAAGCGGTCATACCGAGTGGTCGAAGGCGACAGGATCTCGATCACGGCCCGGGGATCGTCCGCCGTCATGGAGCGTGGATCCGGTTTGTCGCATTCGATCAGCACGTCGGGGCGGCGCGTGCCGCGAGACGTAAGGATCGATGTGTCCGAAGTCTTGGGTCGGCAAAGCTTGCCGCGCAACTGGTTTCCGAAAGCGACGATGGTGTTGACCGCGATGCTGTCGTGCCGGTCGGTCGCCCCGGTCATGGCCTTCACGGTCATCACGGGCAGGCCGTCGACGAGTTCGTAGTTCCTGTCCTGGTGTTTCTGCCATTCGAAGAACTCGTCGATCGTCATCGGACGGCTGGCTTTCTCGGCCATCTTTCACTCCACCTGCGGGTCGACAATATCAAATCGCTGTTTCGACCAGAAGATGGGCCAGCGACGGCTTCGCCTCGGCCGGGTGGCCGCCGTCAACGGCGTGCGGCCACACATTATCGCGGAATTGCTTGACGCTCTTGTCGCAGACCAGCGGCCAATAGCGCCATTGCCCTTGGCCCTGCTTTTCGCTATGTGCCGGGCGACAGGCTTTGCGAGGGATACACAATGGCTGATCACACGCCGACCGGCCCCGTCGAGACGGGCGCCCCGATGGACTATCAGGAGCATGAGAAGACCTATCAGCTCTTCATCACCCTGACCAAATATGTGTCGTTGGTCTGCGTGGCCCTGTTGGTCGCCATGGCCTTCGGCTTCTTCGCTCCGGCCGGCTTCTTCGCTTCCCTTGTGCTGTTCCTGGTGATCTGCGCCGTGGGCGGTTATCTGCTCCGCGACATCCCGGGGCACATCAGCTGATATTTCCGCTTCGATAACGACCGGCGGAAGCCGGGCTGCGAAGGATATGGGTTCCAACCGGAGGGATAGAGGCGGTGGGACAGACAGTTTTCGTACCGGCTGAGATCGACGCGAACGAGCCCCGTGTCGGTGCATCGCCCGAGACGGTGAAGCGGCTTGTCGGGCTCGGCTTCGACGTGGTGGTGGAGGCCGGTGCGGGTTTGGGCTCGCGCATCGTCGATGCGGATTTCGCCGCAGCGGGCGCCGCGATCGGCAAGGCCTCCGATGCGGGCCGGGCCGATATGGTGCTGAAGGTGCGCCGGCCGAGCGAGGCGGAGCTCAAGGGCTACAAATCAGGTTCGTCCGTCATCGCCATCATGGACCCCTATGGCAACGACGCGGCGGTGGCGGCCCTGGCGCGGGCCGGGGTGACGGCGTTTGCCATGGAGTTCATGCCGCGCATCACCCGCGCCCAGGTGATGGACGTGCTGTCGAGCCAGGCCAACCTGGCCGGCTACCAGGCGGTGATCGACGCGGCGGCCGAATATGACCGGGCCCTGCCGATGATGATGACGGCGGCCGGCACGGTGCCGGCGGCGAAGGTCTTCGTCATGGGGGTGGGCGTGGCCGGCCTGCAGGCGATCGCCACCGCGCGCCGCCTCGGCGCGGTGGTGACGGCGACCGACGTGCGGCCCGCCGCCAAGGAGCAGGTGGCCTCGCTCGGCGCCAAGTTCATCGCGGTCGAGGACGAGGAGTTCAGGCAGGCCGAGACCGCCGGCGGCTATGCCAAGGAGATGTCGAAGGAATACCAGGCCAAGCAGGCCGCGCTGACGGCCGAGCACATCGCCAGGCAGGACATCGTCATCACCACGGCGCTGATCCCCGGGCGTCCGGCGCCGCGGCTGGTGTCGGCGGCGATGGTGGCCTCGATGAAGCCGGGCTCGGTGCTGGTCGACCTGGCGGTGGAGCGCGGCGGCAATGTCGAGGGTGCCGAGGCCGGCAGGATCGTGACCACGGCCAACGGGGTCAAGATCGTCGGCCATCTCAACGTGGCGGGCCGGGTGGCGGCGTCGGCGTCGCTGCTCTACGCCAAGAACCTCTACGCCTTCGTGGAGACGCTGGTCGACAAGGCGAACAAAAAGCTTGCGATCAACCGCGAGGATGAGCTGGTCAAGGCAACCATGCTGACCGACGGCGGCAAGGTGGTGCATGCGGCCTTCGCCGATGCGGCGGCCAGCGTGGCGGCTGTGCCGGTTGCCGCGGCGGACAAGCCGGCGATGCCGGTTGCCGCGGCCAAGCCGACCAAAGCGGCTGCCGCGAGGAAATCGGCGAAGAAGCCGACGGCGGCAGCGGACAAGCCGGCGAAGACGCCGGTTGCCGCGGCCAAGCCGGCGAAGGCAGCTGCCGCGGCGGACAAGCCGGCGAAGCCGCTTGCCGCGGCCAAATCGTCATCGAAACCAGCGGCGGCGCCCAAAACCGGGGGAGAGGCGTGATGGAACAGTTGGAAAAAGCCCTCGACCAGCTCGAGCAGTCGGTGGCGGCGGTCAGGATGGCGATCGCGGATCTGGCCCAGGCGCCGGCGGCCGGCGATGTGGCGCATGCGCTGTCGGGCGGCGCCATCGATCCCTTCGTGTTCCGCTTCGCCATCTTCGTGCTGGCGATCTTCGTGGGCTATTACGTGGTGTGGTCGGTGACGCCGGCCCTGCACACGCCGCTGATGTCGGTCACCAACGCGATCTCGTCGGTGATCGTGGTCGGCGCGCTGCTGGCGGTGGGCATCTCGGCCTCCGGCCTTGCCACCGGCTTCGGCTTCGTCGCGCTCATGCTCGCCGCCGTCAACATCTTCGGCGGCTTCCTGGTGACCCAGCGCATGCTGGCCATGTACAAGAAGAAAGAGAAGTAAGCGATGAACGCCAATCTCGCCTCTTTCCTCTATCTGGTCTCCGGCATCCTGTTCATCCTGGCGCTGCGCGGCCTGTCGCATCCGACGACCAGCCGGCAGGGCAATCTCTACGGCATGATCGGCATGGGGATCGCCATCCTGACCACGTTGGCGCTGGCCACGCCGAGCCTCGGCGGCCTGGCGCTGATCGTGGTCGGGCTGGCCATCGGCGGCGGTGTCGGCGCCTATGTGGCGCGCTCCATCCAGATGACCAAGATGCCGCAGCTGGTGGCGGCCTTCCACAGCCTGGTCGGCCTTGCCGCGGTGATGGTGGCGGCGGCCGCACTCTATGCGCCGGAAAGCTTCGGCATCGGTTCGCTCGGCGCCATCCACGGCCAGGCGCTGGTCGAGATGAGCCTCGGCGTGGCGATCGGCGCGGTCACCTTCACCGGCTCGGTCATCGCCTTCCTGAAGCTCGACGGGCGCATGTCGGGCAAGCCGATCATGCTGCCGGGCCGGCATGCCGTCAACGCCGCGCTCGGCATCGCGCTGGTGGTGCTGATCGTGCTCCTGGTGACCACGCAGAGCACGATCGCGTTCTGGCTGATCGTGGCGGCGTCGCTGGTGCTCGGCGTGCTGATCATCATCCCGATCGGCGGCGCCGACATGCCGGTGGTGGTGTCGATGCTGAACTCCTATTCGGGCTGGGCGGCGGCCGGCATCGGCTTCACGCTGGGCAACCTGGCGCTGATCATCACCGGGGCGCTGGTCGGCTCGTCGGGCGCGATCCTCAGCTACATCATGTGCAAGGGCATGAACCGCTCCTTCATCTCGGTGATCCTCGGCGGCTTCGGCGGCGAGGCGGCGGCGGTCGCCGACGACGGCATCGAGCGCACGGTGAAGCAGGGGTCGGCCGACGACGCGGCCTATCTGATGATGAACGCGCAGAAGGTGATCATCGTGCCGGGCTACGGCATGGCGGTGGCGCAGGCCCAGCACGCGCTGCGCGAGATGGCCGACAAGCTGAAGGCGGCCGGCGTCGAGGTCAAATACGCCATCCATCCGGTGGCCGGCCGCATGCCGGGCCACATGAACGTGCTTTTGGCCGAGGCCAATGTGCCCTACGACGAGGTGTTCGAGCTCGAAGACATCAATAGCGAGTTCGCGCAGGCCGACGTCGCCTATGTGATCGGCGCCAACGACGTGACCAACCCGGCGGCGCGCGACGACAAGGCGAGCCCGATCTACGGCATGCCGATCCTCGACGTCGACAAGGCGCGCATCTGCCTGTTCGTCAAGCGCTCGCTGGGCTCGGGCTATGCCGGCATCGACAACACGCTGTTCTACAAGGACGGCACCATGATGCTCTTGGGCGACGCCAAGAAGATGACCGAAGAGATCGTCAAGGCCTTCGACCACTGAGCCGAACGACCATCCCATCCACAGCCAGACGAAAAAGCCCGGCCGAAACGCCGGGCTTTTTCGTTAGCGTCCGCGACCGGACACCAAACCGGAATCAACCACCGTCGCCCGGCAGTTCGTCCGGAACGGAGAGGTGGCGCTCGAAACGTTCGAGCAGCGTGTGCATATCCTTGCGCGCCGCGGTGAATGCCTGGGATTGCGCCCTTGCGGCCATGTCGGCCTCGTAGGCTTCCAATGACGGGAAGCGGCATTCCCAGCGGATGTCGGGCCCAGCGCCCTCCAGCTTGACATAGATCCGCCCCGGCTCGAGCCCGAGTTCCCGGCGAATGGCGGATGCCTTGCGCCGCTGGGCGAGCACTGCCGCGGCCTGACCTTCCCTGGCGAAATAGTTGGTCGTCTCGACGATCATAACCTTCTCCTCCCGGTCCTCCGATGTCTCTGGCGCGAGCCGCGCACGATGCCGCTTTCAACCCTTGACGACCTCAGAATATGATCATAAACTGTGATCACAGTAGATGATCGCAGCTTAGCGCGTCACGCTGCAGGTCACAATCGCAAAGGTGTGCTCTTGCCTACGATCAAGTCCATCGAAACACTGATTGTCCAACTGCCCACCCGGCGCGAGCACAAATGGGCCGGCCTGACGGAAGTCATCGGCCGCTATGTGATGGTCCGGATGACGGACAGCGACGGTCGCGTCGGATGGGGTGAGGCGCCGGCGCTCAAGGACTGGGGCGGCGAGTTCGGACGTTATTTCGGCGAATCGGCGCTGATCAGCCGTTCCGTCATCGATACCTATCTGGCCCCGGCGGTGATCGGGCTGGATCTCGGCAACTTCGCCGAACTGCACGCCAGGATGGATGCGATCATCCGCGGCTATCCCTATTCGAAGGCCGCCGTCGAGTTCGCTGCCTATGATCTCACGGGCCGCTGGCTGAATGTGCCGGTCCACACGCTGCTCGGCGGCAAGGCGCGCGATCGTGTGCCGGTCACCCATTCGATCGGCCTGATCTCGATCGAGGAGGCGCGTGCCGAGGTGTCCAAGCTGGTCACGGAAGGCGTGAAGACGATCAAGGTCAAGATCGGCGTCGATCCCGATCGAGACGTCGCCATGGTCAACGCCGTCCGCGAGGTCGCGGGCGAGGCGGTCGAGATCTGCGTCGACGCCAACGAAGGCTACAAGACGCCGGGCGAGGCGGTCCAGACCGTGCGCAGGATGGAGAAGAACCGGCTCAAATATGTCGAGCAGCCGGTCATGGGCATCGAGCGCATCGCCGAGGTCGGGCGCCGGATCGACGCGCCCGTGATGGCGGACGAGTCGGCCTGGAATGCGCATGACGCCGTGCAGATCATCCAGTCGGGCGGGATCCAGATCGTCTCGATCTACACGACCAAGTCGGGTGGCCTCTACAAGGCCATGGAGGTCGGAGCCGTGTGCCGTGCCGCCGGCATCATCTGCAACGTCAACGGCTCCATCGAGACGGGTGTCGGCAATCTGGCCAATGTCCAACTCGCAGCCGCATCGCCCGCCGTCACGCTCTCCTGCGTCATTCCCGTCTCGACACCGGCCGAGGCGCAGCGCGGCCAGGTCGGCGGCATCTACTACAAGGACGACCTGCTGGCCGAGCCCATGCAGTTCGCCGACGGTGCCATCGTGGTCCCCTCCGGCCCCGGCATGGGCATCGAGGTGGATCCCGGCAAGATCGAAAAATACCGCGTGCGCGATTGAACACGGCACGGATATCAGGAGAGGAACAATCATGCGGGCAGAAATCGTCGCGAAACAGGTGAAGGCAATGGCGCAGCATGGGCTCGACGCCATGATCTGCTCGTCGCCGGAGAACTTCGCCTATACGACCGGCTTCGTCGTGCCGTCCCAGCCGCTCATCCGCCATCGCCATGCCATGACGATCGTCACCGCGGATGGCCGCGAAGCGCTCTTCGGCGTCGACATGGAGGCCTCTACCATCAAGCGGCGCCAGCCCGACGTGCCGACGCGCATCTGGGCGGAATTCTCCGACAATCCCATGCTGGTTCTAGCCGACCAGTTGGAGAGCCTCGGTCTCGCCAAGGCCCGCATCGGGCTCGAGATGGACTACCTGCCGGCGGGCGACTTCGCCCGGCTGGTCGCGGCGATGCCTGGAGCCAGGTTCGAGCATGCCGAGCCTCTCCTCGCCCGGCTGCGCCAGATCAAGACGGCCGAGGAGGTAGCACTTCTGCGCCGGCTGTCGCGGATCGCCGACCAGGCCATCACCGACACGCTCGCCGTCGTGGACGAGGGCGATTCCGAGATGGACATCGCCGGTCATCTGACGCGCAATGTCTATTCGCTGGGCGCTGACCACTTCAAGCTGCTCATCGTCGCCACGGGTGAACGCAGCGTGCTTCCCAATGTTGGTCCTTCGGAGCGTGTGCTGAAGCGCGGCGACGTCTGCCGCGTCGAGATATTCTCCGTCATCAACGGCTACCAGGCCGGGGTCTGCCGCACGGCGATCGTCGGCGAGGCGCCTCCCATGGCCGAGAAGATCTGGGCCCATCTCGTCGAATGCAAATACGAGATCATGGAGAAGGTGAAGCCGGGCGCGAGTTGCAGGGCAATCTACGATGCCTTCATCGCGAAGCTTGCCAAGCTGAGCCTGCCGCCGATCTCCTTTGTCGGGCACGGCATCGGCCTGCATCTGCACGAGGATCCGTATCTCGGACTGACCCCGGTCCTGGGCAAGCCCGGCGGCGACGCGCCGCTGGAGGAGAACATGGTGCTCGGCTTCGAGCCGCTCTGCTACGACACCGGCTACGGCTTCGGCATGCAGAACAAGGACATGCTGCTCGTCACGGCGACCGGATCGGAGCTGCTTTCCGACTATGCCGATACCGACCGGCTGATCCTGACGGGCACCGCCGGCAAAGCGGCGGCGCGCCAGGTGGCCTGAGCGGCGAGCCGCCGATCGAGTGGAGAATAGGCGGCAAGGGCCTTCAGCGGCCCCGTCGCCAGCGACGACCCACTGCCGGACCGGTGGGAAGCAGTCCGAATGACGGTCCGTGGACGGGTGGATGACTATGCGCACGCTGATCAAAGACTTGAACTTCGCCTTCACGGTCGACAAGAACGACACGGTCCTGCGCGGCGCCAGCGTGGTCGTCGAGAATGACCGCATCGCCGATATCGGGCCGGCGGCGGATGTCGCGGCGCGCCACAACGCGACGAGCTTCGACAAGGTGGTCGACGGCAGGATGCTCGGTATCTGCCCGGGTTTCGTGGACAGCCACGTCCATCTGTCCGAGACGCTGTCGCGGGCGGTCTTCCCCGACAACCTCAACACGCGCGCCTGGGTCTTCCATTGGGCCAAGCCCTTTTATGCCCATATCACGGAAGAGGACGAATATTGGGGCGCGCTGCTTGGGATCACCGAGATGCTGCGCTGCGGCACGACCTGCTTCCTGGATATGGGCTCCCAATACGATCCGGGGATCGTGATCCGCGCCATGGAGCAGACCGGCATCCGTGGGATCACTGGGCGTCATGCCGCCGACAATCCGCCGGCGGAACTGCCGCGCGGCTGGACCCGTGAAATGGCCGAGCACCACTTCTTCCCCGACGCGGAGACAGCGCTGAAGGTGCTGGAGGATTGCGTCACGCGCTACAATGGGGCGCTGGACGGCCGCGCCCGCTGCTGGGTCAATATCGAGGGCAAGGAACCCTGCACCCTCGAACTGCATGTCGGCGCGGTGAAGCTCGCCGAGAGGCTCGGTGTCGGCACCACCTATCACCTCGCGACATCGATCGAGGAAGCCAAGGTCTGCGAGAGCAAATATGGCTGCTGGCCTATCACCCGGATCGACCGGGCCGGCGGCATCGGGAAGAACCTGGTCATCGCCCATGGCGCGGCGGTGTCGGACGAAGAGGTCCGGCTGCTCGCCGAACGCGGCGCCAGCGTGGCCTTTTGCCCGTGCTCGTCCTTCAAGCTCGGCAAGGGCGCGACGGCGATCGGCAAATACCCTGAGATGGTCAAGGCCGGCGTCAAGGTCGGGCTCGGCACCGACGGCGTGTCGGCGGCAGGCAACATGAACCTCATGCGGCAGATGCTCGTCGTCGCAGGCATGTTCAAGGACGCCCGCATGCAGCCCGATATCTTTACCGCGAGGCAGGCGTTGCGGGCCGCGACGATCGAAGGCGCCCGGGCACTGATGTGGGACGACGAGATCGGTTCGCTCGAGATCGGCAAGAAGGCGGACTTCATCCTGTTCGATCTTGACCATGTCGAATGGACGCCTTTCTACGATCCGCTCCAGGCGCTGGTCTTCTCGGCTTCGACCGCATCGATCACGCAGACCTGGGTCGACGGCAAGGTGCTTTACGCCGACGGCAAGGTGCAGGGCATCGACGAGGCCCATATCCGCCGCAGGGCGCGTGAACTGGCGGCCGCAGCGGTCAGGCGCGCCGGCTTGCATGAAGAGGGCGTCGAGACCACCACGACGCTCTACGACGAAGGCAACTGACGTTGGCGCATTTGCGCTTTTCCCGAATCGCGCAAACGCTCCAACTCTTTGTTCTCACGCAATTCCGGACGCAAAACCGCTGCGCACTTTTGCTGGAATTGCTCTGGGTGCCTCCGCGGCAGAGGTTGCGGGGGCGCCGGTCGAACGGTAGAGACATATCGCGTTCAAGAGGCTGCATGGGAGAGATCGGCCGCGGATGGCCGGCGCCGACGGAGCAACCCCCCAGGAAACTCTCAGGCAAAGAGACCATGCAGTTGAACGATCTGGAGAGTGGCACCTTGAGTGCCCACCGAAGGGGAAAGCCGCGCAGGCGCGGTTAAGCTCTCAGGTACAGCGACAGATTGGGGATGAACCGCGGGTCTCGGCCCGCTCCCAACTTTGATCGCGGAGAATGAAATGCCCCATATCGCCGTCATCGGCGCCGGTATCACCGGCGTCACCACCGCCTATGCCCTCCTGGAACGCGGCTATGCCGTCACTGTCATCGACCGCCAGCGTTACGCGGGCATGGAAACCTCCTTCGCCAATGGCGGCCAGCTCTCGGCGAGCAATGCGGAGGTCTGGAACCACTGGTCGACGCTGCTCAAGGGCATCAAATGGATGATGCGGCGCGACGCGCCGCTGCTCATGAACCCGGCGCCTACCTGGCACAAATATGCCTGGCTTGCGGAATTCGTCTCCAACATCCTGAGCTACCGCTCCAACACGGTGGAGACCACGCGGCTGGCGATTGCCGCGCGCGAGCATCTGTTCGGCATCGCCGCGCGCGAGAACATCGACTTCGACCATGTCCGGCGCGGCATCCTCCACATCTACTGGGACAAGCCGAGTTTCCAGCACGCGCTGAAGGTCAACCAGATGCTGGTCGAAGGCGGACTCGACCGGCACCCCGTCTCCGCCGCCGAGGTCAAGTCGATCGAACCGGCGTTGCATGGCGATTTCTACGGCGGTTTCTATACCCCGTCGGATTCGACCGGCGACATGCACAAATTCACCTTCGGGCTCGCCAGGGCCTGCGAGCGGCGGGGCGCGCGCTTCATCTTCGACGCCGATGTCGAGCGCGTGGAGCGAAAGGGGCGCTTTCGCATCGACTATCGGAGCGGGACCCTGGGAGAGGGTGAGCCGCTTGCCGAGACGATCGGGACCGACGGCGTCGTGATCTGCGCGGGCTCCGCCAGCCGCCGCTTCGCGGCCATGCTCGGCGACCGCGTCAATGTCTATCCGGTCAAGGGCTATTCGATCACCGTCCATCTCGACGAGGAGCGCAGCCAGAATGCGGCCCCATGGGTCAGCCTGCTCGACGATCGCGCTAAGATCGTCACCAGCCGCCTCGGGACCGGGCGCTTCCGGGTCGCCGGCACCGCCGAGTTCAACGGCATGAACCGGGACATCCGGCACGACCGGGTCAAGCCGCTGGTCGACTGGACGCGGATGCTGTTCCCTGATGTCGACACCAATCGCGTGGTGCCCTGGGCCGGTCTGCGGCCGATGATGCCCAATATGATGCCGCGGGTCGGCAAAGGCTGGCAGCCGGGCGTCTTCTACAACACTGGTCACGGTCATCTCGGTTGGACGCTCTCGGCCGCGACCGCCCAGATGGTGGCCGAGTGCATCGCCGGCGAGTTCGGCGTCGACGCGGCCATCGCGGCCTGACGGGAGGAGGGCATGAACATGTTCACTCAAGCCTATGTCGAGACTGCCGGCCTGAAGGTCGCGCGCGAGCTGCGTGACTTCGTGGAGAGGGAGGCGCTGCCGGGGACGGGCGTCGAGGCGGCGGCGTTCTGGCAGGCGTTTGCGGCGATCGTGCACGATCTGGCGCCGAAGAACCGGGCGCTGCTGGCCAGGCGCGACGCGCTGCAGGAGAAGATCGACGGCTGGTACCGGGAGCATGGCGCCCCCGCCGACATGGACGCCTACAAGGCCTTCCTGTCCGGGATCGGCTATCTCGTGCCCGAAGGGCCGGCCTTCACCGTCACCACCCAGAATGTCGATCCCGAGATCGCTTCGGTCGCCGGGCCGCAGCTCGTCGTGCCGGTCATGAATGCGCGCTATGCGTTGAACGCCGCCAATGCCCGCTGGGGTTCGCTCTACGATGCGCTCTACGGCACCGATGCCATCCCCGAGACCGACGGGGCGGAGAAGGGCAAGGGCTACAATCCGGTGCGCGGCGCCAAGGTGATCCAATGGGCGCGCAACTTCCTGAACGAGGCCGTGCCGCTCGCCGGTGCACCCTGGCAGGAAGCCCGCGGCTTCGCGGTCAAGGGCGGCGCGCTTGTCGTGTCGCTCGACGGCGGCCGCACGACGGGGCTGAAGAAGCCCGAACAGTTCGCCGGCTATCTCGGCGAAGCGTCCGCCCCCGGCCAGATCCTGCTGCGCAACAACGGCATCCATGTCGAGGTGCTGATCGATGCCGGCTCCGCCATCGGCAGGGACGATCCGGCCCATATCGCCGATGTGTGGCTGGAATCGGCCATCACCACGATCATGGACTGCGAGGATTCGGTCGCCGCCGTCGATGCCGCCGACAAGGTGGTGGTTTACCGCAACTGGCTCGGCCTGATGAAGGGCGACCTTGCTGAAGAAGTGGCCAAGGCCGGCAAGACCTTCACCCGCACGCTCAATCCCGATCGCGACTACACCGGACCCGACGGCTCGCGCTTTACGCTGCGCTGCCGTTCGCTGATGCTGGTCAGGAATGTCGGCCACCTGATGGGCAATCCGGCCGTTCTCGACCGCGACGGCAACGAGGTGCCGGAAGGCATCATGGATGCCATGATCACCAGCCTGATCGCGCTGCACGACGTCGGCCCTGCCGGCCGCCGCAAGAACTCGCCGGCCGGCTCGGTCTACATCGTCAAGCCGAAGATGCACGGGCCCGACGAGGTGGCCTTCGCGGTGGAGATCTTCGGCCGGGTCGAGGCCGCGCTTGGGATGGCGCCCAACACGCTGAAGATGGGCATCATGGACGAGGAGCGGCGCACCACGGTCAACCTGAAGGAGTGCATCCGCGCGGCGAGCGAGCGGGTGGTGTTCATCAACACCGGCTTCCTCGACCGCACCGGCGACGAGATCCACACCTCGATGGAGGCCGGGCCGATGATCCGCAAGGGCGACATGAAGCAGGCGGCGTGGATTGCCGCCTATGAGGCGTGGAACGTCGACATCGGGCTGGACTGCGGGCTGTCGGGCCATGCCCAGATCGGCAAGGGCATGTGGGCGATGCCGGACCTGATGGCGGCGATGCTGGAGCAGAAGATCGCCCACCCCCGGGCCGGCGCCAACACCGCCTGGGTGCCGTCGCCGACGGCGGCGACGCTGCATGCCACGCATTACCACAAGGTCGACGTCAAGGCGGTGCAGGCGGGGCTGCGGAACAGGGCCCGGGCGAAACTCGACGACATCCTGTCGGTGCCGGTGGCGGCGCGGCCGAACTGGACGGCCGACGAGATCCAGCTCGAGCTCGACAACAACGCGCAGGGCATCCTGGGCTATGTGGTGCGCTGGATCGACCAGGGCGTGGGCTGCTCGAAGGTCCCCGACATCAACGATGTCGGGCTGATGGAGGACCGCGCGACGCTGCGCATCTCCTCCCAGCACATCGCCAACTGGCTGCATCACGGCGTGTGCGGCAAGGACCAGGTACTGGCGACGCTGAAGCGCATGGCGGCGGTCGTCGACCGGCAGAATGCCGGCGACCCGCTCTACCGGCCGATGGCGCCCGACTTCGACGCCTCGATCGCCTTCCAGGCCGCCTGCGACCTCGTCTTCGAGGGCCGCATCCAGCCCAGCGGATACACCGAGCCGGTGCTGCACAGAAGGCGGCTGGAGCTCAAGGCGAACTGACCTGAGGAAAGGAACCGACGTGACCAGTCTCACTCTCGCAAAGGCGAACGAGATCATCGAGCGGGCTTTCGCCAAGGCCAGGGAGGCCTCGTTGAAGCCGCTGTCCGTAGCAGTGCTGGATCCCGGCGGCCATCTCGTCGCCTTCCAGAAGCAGGATGGTTCTTCCATGCTGCGCTTCGAGATCGCCACGGGCAAGGCTTACGGCGCTCTTGCCGTCGGGGCGGGCTCCCGCTGGCTCAACAACGCCGCGATCGAGCGACCGCATTTCGTGCAGGCGCTCTCCGGCGTCTCCGGCGGCCGCATCGTGCCGGTGCCAGGTGGCGTTCTCATCCGGTCTACCGACGGTGTTCTGCTCGGCGCCGTCGGCATCACCGGGGACACATCCGACAATGACGAGATGTGCGCGGTGGCTGGAATCGAAACCGCAGGCTTCGTGGCCGTCGCTGGCTAGTCCAGAGGTGGATTCTTCAGCTTGACAATTCTATATGTGATCATAAAGTGTGATCAAATTTTACGGCAATGAGCGCGACGCAAGCCTGCGGAAGGGAGCCTCCCGGAACCTGCGTTTCAAGGCTCAGCCACGTTGCCGTGCTTCGGACCTCGGAGGAGAGAATGAAGGTTGCGATACTCGGGGCAGGGGCGGGCGGTGCCGCATCCGTCGCCGAACTGGTCCAGGCCGGCCACGATGTGCATTTCTGGGCGCGATCGGCCGAAACGCTTGAGCCCCATATCAAGCTGGGCGGCGTCGCCTTCGAGGGCAAGCTCGGGGAAGGCGTCGCAAAGCCGACGCTGATCACCACGGATCTGAAGGCCGCGATCGGGGGCGTCGATGTCGCCGTGGTGGTACTTCCGACCTTCTCGCATTCGGCGATCGCCGGTGCGCTTGCCGCAGCCGGCTGGCCGCCCGAAAGGCCCGTGGTGCTCAACCCTGGCCACACTGGCGGCGCCCTGGAGTTCGCCGAGACATTCTCGCGTTCCGGCAGGGCCGCGCCGCCGGTGGTCGAGTTCTCCACGCTGACCTATGTCGCTCGCAAGTATCGCCCCGACGCGGTTACCGTCAGCGGTCGCGCAAAGCAGTTGAAGGCGGCCACGCTCAAGGGCGGAGCCGGAGCGATCGAGATGGCTGCGAAACTCTATCCCGGCCTGACGCCCGTCGCCGACGTGATCGCCTCCGACCTCTCCAACGTCAATATGGTGCTGCATCCGCCGGGTGCGGTACTGGCCGCCGCCTGGGTGGAGGCGACCGGGGGCGACTTCACCTTCTATGTGGATGCCATGACGCCGGGCGTCGCTCGCGTCATGCGGCAACTGGACGACGAAAGGCTCGCCGTCGCCAAGGCTTTCGGCCACGATCTTCCGAACCTCGTCGAGGAGATGAAGCTGCTCGGCACCGTCGAGGCCGACGTCGTCGACACCGCGGATTTCCGTGCGGCGATTTCCGGTGGCGAAGCCAACAAGCGCATCAAGGGTCCGGATTCGCTCGAATACCGGTACTACAAGGAAGATTTCGGCCACGGGCTGCTGCCTTTCCTCGAATTCGCTCGAATAGCTGAGGTCGATACGCCCGTGGCGAAGTCCCTCTACAGGCTCGCCCAGATCGCCGTCGGTACCGACTATCGCAAGGGTGGGCGCACGGCGGAGGCGATGGGCATCGCCGGCCTGACGAAAGATCGGCTGATCGAGAAGGTGAGGGCGCAATGAGCTGGGAGGATCTTGTCATTGCCGTCGTCGCAGGTGATGCGCGCGAGCAGGAAATCGCTCGCTGCGCCGTCAAGGCCGGCGCCAAAGTGCGAGCCTACGGGTTTCCCTGGCCCGACCAGGGCATAGAGGGCGTCTACCACGCAAGCGATGCCGCCGATGCCCTTAAGGGGGCAGACGTCGCGTTGTTCCCGATCCCCGGTATCACGGCCGAAGGCGCCCTGTTCGCGCCCAAGGCGCCCCAGAAGATCATTCCATCCCACGAAATGCTGGCCGGCATGCGCAAGCCCGGCCACATTATCCTCGGCTGGGCGGATCCCAATCTGAAGGGTCACTGTGAGGCGCTCGGCATAACGCTGCACGAATATGAATGGGATGTGGACCTGATGCTGCTGCGCGGCCCGGCGATCGTCGAGGGCGTGCTGAAGGTCATCATCGAGAACACCGAGATCACCATCCACAAATCCAATGTCTGCCTCATCGGACAAGGTACCATCGGTTCGCTGCTCACCAATACGCTGGTCGGTCTCGGAGCTCATGTGCATGTGGCGGCCCGCAATTCCGTGCAGCGCGCAGCCGCCTATGCCGCCGGCGCGGAGACCCTTACGCTGGAGCAGCTACCCGACGTCCTGCCGCGCATGGACATCGTCATCGGCAGCGTGCCCAAGCGGCTTCTGGAACGCGACCAGCTCGCGCTCCTTCCCAGGCACGCGCTGCTGGTCGACGTCGCCGCCCCGCCTGGAACCATAGATCGGGATGCGGCGCTGGAACTCGGCCTCAAGGCGGTCTGGGCCCGCGGCATGGGCGCGCGCGCTCCGGTCACGGTGGGCCGCAGCCAATGGAGCGGCATCAGCCGCCGCATCGAAGGTATCATGGAGCAAAGGGCATGAAAGCGGATCTGGTCATCAAGAATGCGCGTGTGGTTCGCCACGACGGCGAGTTCCACGGCGGCGTGGCGGTGAAGGACGGCAAGATCGTTCTCACCGGTGCCAACGAGGTGCTGCCGGATGCCAGCCGCACCATCGATGCCGAGGGCCGGGTGTTGATGCCCGGCATCATCGACCCGCATTGCCATCTCGGCGTGAAGTTCCCCTTTGCGGAGGACATGCGCACGGAGACCGCGGCGGCCGCTTCCGGCGGCGTCACCACCGCCCTTCTCTACATCCGCAACCTCAAGGAGTCGTATCTGCCGTTCTATGAGGAGCGGAAGGCGATCGGCGAGGAGAACTCCATCATCGACTTCGGCTTTCATTTCGGCATTCAGCGCGAGGAGCATATCGCGGAGATACCGGAGATCATCGCCAAGACGGGCGTGAAGTCGTTCAAGTGCTATTTCGGCTACGAGCCCGACAATCCGATCGGCATCGTGCCTGCGACGGACGGCTGGGTCTACGCGGCCATGCGCATACTGTCCAAGGTGCCCGGCGGGGTCATCAACGTCCATTGCGAGAACACGCAAATCGCCTCCTGGATCAAGAAGGAGATCGCGGCGACGGGCCGCCAGGACCTCGGCGCCTATACGGAATCCCGGCCGGCCTTCTGCGAGGTCGAAACGATCCGCCGCATGATCTTCCTCGCCGAGAGGACCGGCTGCTCGCTGCATCTGGTCCACACCTCGGTCGGCATGGGGCCGGTGCTGGCAGCAGAAGCTCAGGCGCGCGGGGTCCATGTCACCGTCGAGACCTGTCCGCATTATCTGACCCGCACCTGCTACGACGAGGATCTCGACATGCGGGCAAAGATTTCCCCGCCGCTGCGCGACCGCAACGAACTCGAAGGCTTGTGGCAGGGCATGCTGAATGGCTCCGTCTACAGCCTGGGCACCGATCACGTGCCATTCCTGCCGAAGAAGCTCGAGGATCTTTGGACAGAGTTCCCCGGCGTCGTGAGCTTCCCTTGGGAACTGTCGCTGATGCTGCATTTCGGCGTTCATCAGCGCGGCCTGCCGCTCACCCGGCTGGTCGAGCTCAACTCCTTCAACCCGGCGCGTCGCTTCGGCCTGTGGCCGCGCAAGGGCCATATCGATGTCGGTTTCGACGCCGATCTCGTGATGGTCGATCTCGACGAGGAGCGCACCGTCAACCACACGGGCAAGGGCACCTGCATCTACGAAGGCTGGAAACTCAAGGGTTGGCCCGTAATGACGGTGGCGCGCGGTGAAGTCGTCTATGAGAACGGCGTCGTCGGCGAAGACCATTATGGCCGCGGGCGTTGCGTGACGCTCCCGTCATGAGCCCGCTCGGCACCGACGGACTGGACCTGGCAGGACGGGTTTCGCTGATGCCGGCGCGTCTGCCGGCGAGCGAGGCGGTCGCCAGGATCGTGGCCCGCAAGGCGACGATCCGCCAGGAGCGGCTGTCGGGGCTGCACAATCCGTGGGGCCATGCCGTCGGCCTGACGGACCCATGGGTCTTCCTGGAACTTTGCGAGAGCAGCAGAGTGATCGAAGCGGCCAAGGACTTGATCGGGCCTGATGTCATCCTCTGGGACAGCGAACTCTTCTCTGAGGCGCGCAGCTATGCACGATTCCTCTGCGAGGGTCGGGAAGGGCGCTACTGGCCGGCAACCCCGCTTGCCGGCGCGGTCGTCGTCCTGCCCGTCAGCCGCGCCGATCCGCCGGTGCTCGGGACGCGGCTCGGCGACGTCGGACCGGACCTGCTGGAAGGCATCGATCCGTTGGAGCCGCTCTATGTCGTCAGGCTGATGCCGGCGACCAGTCATTTCGATCGCGACCCGCAGCATCCCGCCAATCGCGCATGCATGGAGGAGCAGGTCCTGATCAATTACGCCAACCGTCCGTTGTGGCTGCTGAGCGGCACCGACCGGGCGAACAACGATCTGGTTACGGGCTTCGCGCCTGCCGTGCCCGTGTGGGCTTCCGGCGCGTTGCCCGCCGAAGAAAAGGAGAAGATGAATGCCGTTCGTCGTCGTTGAGATGTGGGAGGGGCGCACTGTCGAGCAGAAGCGCAATCTCGTCAAAGCCATAACGAAAGCCATGGTGGATGAGGCCGCCTGCAAGCCGGACCACCTGCATGTCGTGATCCACGAAACTCCGAAGGATAGCTGGGGCCGTGGCGGCGTGCTCGGGATCGACATGGAGGAGAACAAGAAATGAGCCTCGCTCCGCTCGACTACCGCAAGTCGGCCCTGCTGGTAATCGACCTGCAGAACGCCTTCATCCACGAGAAGGGCACGCTCGGTATTTCAGGCGTCGACACCAAGCGTCTCTCCTCGATCGTCTCGCCCCTGGCGAAGCTGATCAAGCGTTGCCAGGATGTCGGCATCCCCGTGATCTGGACGATGCAGGAGCATTTCGCGGCCGACCAGAACCGCGCCAGGAAGAAGCTCGCCGGGCACACGGCGCGGCGCAAGCAGGTATCGGCGCTGGCCGGAAGTTGGGACGAAGAGATCATCGACGAGCTGAAGCCGCTGGCGGCGTTCGATCCGTCCTTCGTCATCCGCAAGCATCGCTTCGGCGCCTTCTACGAGACCCGCCTCGAGATGATGCTGAAGATGCTGGGCACCCAGCATCTGTTCGTCACGGGCGCCACCACCAACGCTTGTGTCGAGACGAGCATCCGTGAAGCCTATCTGCGCGATCTCGACGTCATCGCCGTGGACGACTGCGTGTCCGGCGTCAATGCCGAGTGGGAGGCGACTGCCAAGCAGATCTGGAAGCAGTATTTCTGCGAGATCGCTCCGTCCTCCGACATTCTCGCCTGGATCGACGATCAGGTGAGACCGCGCGTCACGGGTTACGGCCACCAGCTGATCATGGTGAACGACATCGACAAGTCCGTCGATTTCTACACCAACCTGCTCGGCTTCACGATCAGGCCGGCCAAGCCGCTCGCCGACGGTCGCCCCTTCACCGCCTTCCACCAGGGCATCGCCCTGATCAACGGCAAGGTGCCCGAGCATCGCCAGCTCGACCATATCGCTTTCGAGGTGAACGATGTCCGCGCGCTCGACTCCAGGCTAAGGAGTGCCGGCGTGCGTTACTACAACGAGCTGCATGACGGGCCGTACGGGCTGACCATCTACATCGCCGATCCCGACGGGACAAAGGTCGAGCTCTATCAGGTCGGCGCGACCGCCTGAGCTTTGCAACTGCCGGCCGCTGGATGCGGCCGGCCCGCTTCGGATACGCCCCAGAGAACCGAAGATCCGCCAAATATTGTGCGGCGGGCGGATAGGTGGCAAGCGTATTGCAAGGGCCGAGTCTTCCGTGGTTCTCTACGCATGGTAGCAATGCAGCAAATGGTTGTTGGAGCGAAGGCGGGCATTGTCGAAGATAGTCCTTCGGCAGCGGGTTGGGGCCAGGCGGATTCCACGGCGTCGTTTGTCCGCCGGTATCCGTGTCGGACTTATCGGTTGCCGTGAACCGAAGGATCATCTATTGATCACAGTGTGAGATCACAGTCAGCGTCGCCAACACGTATCGTGATGGTGCCGGCGGGCAGGCGAGCGGATACCGGTACGTTCTGGAACCGGTGTCCTGAGACCAGGCGCGAAAGACGGAGATGCGAAATGCGCATCGAAAACACCGAAGTGACCAAGAACGAATCCCAGGAGACGACCAAGCGGGAGCGTGGTCACGTCCATGAACATGTACTGCGCTACATGCGCAGGGGGCTGATGGTCGGCGCGTTCCTGCCGGGGCAGGTGATGAGCCTGCGCAAGCTGGCGGCGGGGTTGGGCACCAGCCCGATGCCGGTTCGCGAGGTGCTGAGCCGCCTCGTCGCCGCCAACGCGCTTGAGGAAACCAAGGGCGGTTCCGTGCGAGTGCCCCGGCTAGGGCCCGAGAAGCTCAGCGACCTTTTCGCCGTGCGCGAACTGCTGGAGGGCATGGCGACCGAGCTTGCGGCCAAGAAGGCGGGCCCGGCCTTGATTGCAGAACTCACCGGAATAAACAGGCAACTGCTCCAGGCAATCGAGAAGCGCGACATACTGAACTGCCTGTCTTCCAATCAGAAATTCCATTTCACGCTTTACGAGGCCGCTGAGTCCGAAGTGCTGATGCCTCTGATCGAATCGCTTTGGCTGCAATTCGGGCCGACCATGTACATGTCGCTGCTGATCCCTTCGATGCCGTGGAATGCGTCCGACCACGAGGCGATCCTCGACGCCTTGAAGGAAGGCAATGCGACTGCCGCGAAGCGGGGCATCGTCCATGACATCAGGACCACCTGCCGCGCGCTTCTCAGCGTCGCGGGCTCGAAAGGCATCGAGCTTCCCTTCGCGCAGGGGCCGGAGCTGCTTTTCGATTATTGAGATTTCGGAATCGTCATTGAAAGGAACCGTGATGGCGGGGAAGTTCGAACAAAGACTCGCCGCGCTCGGCATCAATCTGCCGGACAGCGTGCCGCCCGCGGCCAACTACGTGCCCGCGCGCAGGATCGGCAACCAGGTCTACATTTCCGGACAGGTCCCCGCCGAAGGCGGCAAGGACAAATATACCGGCAAGCTCGGCTCCGACTTCTCGGTCGAGGAGGGTCAGGCCGCAGCGCGGCTCTGCGCGGTGAACATCCTGGCACAGCTCAAGCAGGCTCTCGGCGGCGACCTCGACCGCGTGGTCGGGGTGATCCGGCTCGGAGGCTTCGTCAATGCCGAACCTGACTTCGGGGATCACCCGAAAGTCATCAACGGCGCATCCGACCTGATGGTCGAGGTTTTCGGCGAGGCCGGGCGTCACGCCCGCGCCGCCGTCGGCTGCTATTCGTTGCCACGCAACGTCCCTGTAGAGGTCGATGCCATCTTCGAGGTGAACTGATCGTGCAGCCTGCCGCCGCCTCGGTTGACGCGAGGATACCGGTCCATGTGCTGACCGGTTTTCTCGGAAGCGGCAAGACGACACTCCTGAGGCATCTGCTCGGCACGCCGGAAATGGCCGACACGGTCGTCGTCATCAACGAATTCGGCGAGGTGGGGCTCGACCATCTTCTGGTGCGCGAAGTCTCCGAGGATGTCGTGCTGCTGTCGTCGGGCTGCCTGTGCTGTGCGGTGCGAGACGACCTCGTCTCCACATTGGCGGATCTTTCGGCCATGGCCGGTCGCGGCGAGGTCGCGCCCTTCCGGCGGATCGTCGTCGAAACCACGGGCCTCGCCGACCCGGCTCCCATAATGCACGCGGTGATGGGGGATTTGCAGCTGCGCCGTGCCTATCGCGCGGGCGGCATCGTCACCACCGTCGACGGTGTCAGCGGCACGCATAGCCTCGGCGGCTTCGCCGAGGCTGCTCAGCAGGTGGCGCTTGCCGACCATATCGTCATCACCAAGTCCGATCTCGTGGAACGCTGGCGGCTCGATGCGCTCGGTCTCGACCTTGCCAAGGTCAACCCGTCAGTGCAGCCGCTGACCTCGAGCCGCGGTGCAATGCCGGGTGCGGCCGAGATCTTCGCCAATGCAGCGAACCGCGCGCCGCGTTACATCAAGGCCGACGGCTTGCCGACGGCCGGCAAGCACAGCGACGGCATCGAGACTTTCACGGTCGAGGTGACGCAGGAGGTCGATTGGCCGGCCTTCGTCGAATGGCTGGAGTTGCTGCTTGCAAACCGTGGGCAATCGATCCTGCGGGTGAAAGGTCTGTTGCTCGTGCGCGGCGACCCGCGGCCGGTGGTGATCCACGGCGTGCAGCATGTCGTCTATCCGCCCGAATATCTGCCGCGCTGGCCCGATGGAGCGCCACGTGGATGGCTCGTCTTCATCGCGCGCAACCTGACCAGGACGGCGATCGAGAATGCTCTGCCGTCGACTTTCGCCTCGACCTGACGCAGACCGGCAACTCAAGTCGGAAACTGGCGCGCCATGGAGCCTGTTCACATCCCCGTCACACCATCGTTTCGCCTCGATGGCCGTCGCGCGCTGATCACTGGTGCCGGACGCGGCATCGGCCTCGCCGCCGCTGCCTGCCTTGCGCAGGCGGGTGCCCACGTCACGCTTCGGGCCCGGACCCGAGACGAGGTGCAGGCGGCCGCCGCTGCAATCCGGTCCGCGGGAGGCCAGGCCGATGCATTGGTGATCGACATCACCGATATCGCGAGGGTGGAACATGCGCTGGGCGATGCTGAGCCATACGATATCCTCGTCAGCAATGCCGGTACCAACCGGCCGGGTCCATTCGTCGATGTCGGCGCCGAAGACTTTGATGCGGTCTTTGCATTGAATGTCAGGGCCGCGTTCTTTCTCGCCCAGGCGGTGGCGCGGAAGATTCTGACCATGGGCCGCAAGGGGTCGATCATTCACGTCTCGTCGCAGCTCGGGCATGTCGGCGCGACGAACCGTTCGGTTTATGTCGCTTCCAAATTCGCGATCGAGGGCCTCACCAAGGCGCTTGCCGTTGAACTTGGCCCGAAGGGCATCCGTGTCAACACGGTCGCGCCGACCTTCACCGACACGCCGCTGACTCGTTCCTACGGCCTCGACGCCGACGGGCTGGCTGCCGTCGAGGCGAGAATCAAGCTCGGCCGGATCGGAAAAGTCGAAGACCTGATGGGAGCGATCCTGTTTCTGGCGTCCGACGCGTCTGCTCTCGTGACCGGCACGTCGCTGGTGGTCGACGGTGGTTGGACCGCCGACTGACGGTCACCAGAACCAGTCGCCGACAAATAGTCGGCGCCGTTTGGCAATGATCAGTTGCGCACCCGGCAGCCCTTTATCGCTTGGTTTGATCAATCGGCAGACGTGTATTGCGATGCCCCGATTCCCCGCTTGACAAACCAAAATTGTGATCACACTATGAGATCAAGAATGGGGATTGAGTGCTGAGGAGCACACCGCATTCGAGGGAGTTTGAACGCGGCTGCGTCGGTCGCGCGGCGCGTTTTTGCGCCTGCCAAGGGAGGAGAAGAATGTCTTACGCCACAAGTCTCGTTCGCAGCCTGACACTCGCCGCAACAGTGGCAGTCGGATCCATCTTGGCCAGCCAAAGCGCGATGGCCGAGGATTTGAATGTCCGTTTCAGCTGGAAGCTCAAAGGCGAGTACGGGTTCTTTTATCTGGGCGAAGAGAAGGGCGTCTACAGGGACGCCGGCGTTACGCCGAAGCTGGGCGAAGGGGCTGGTTCGCAGGCCGCGCTCGGGTCGCTCGTCCAGGCCCAGGAGGACGTGGTCGTCCTGCCCGGCATCTTTGCCATCTCGGCGATCCAGAAGGGCATGCCGGTCAAGATCATCGCGCTTTACCAGCCTGAGGCGCCGGTCGTGCTGATCTCGCATCCCGAAAAGCCGGTCACGTCGCCGAAGGATCTCGAGGGCAAGTCGATCGCCCACTCGGTGGGGGAGACCGGCACGTCCTATCTCGGTGTCTTCTGCGAGGCGAACAAGATCGACTGTGCGAAGGTCAACAAGGTCCAGATGGACTCCCAGTCCCGTGTCCCGCAGTTCCTGCAGAAGCAGGTCGACGTGGTCAGCGTCTATCTCACCAATGACCTGCCAGTGCTCGAAGACAAGACGGGCGTCAAATATCCCGTTCTCGACCTGACGGAATACGGGCTTGCCGTTCCCGGCATGGCGGTGGTAGCGAGCGACGACGGCATCGCCAAGAAGGGCGCTGCGCTTAAGAGCTTCCTTGCAGCCAACGCCAAGGCGATCGAGATGACCCGCGCCGATCCCGCCGCCGCCACGACCGCGCTGAAGGCGGTCTGGCAGGCCGGGCCATCGGACAAGGTGGTGCAGCAGCAGGTCGAGCAGACGTCGGCATCGATTCACTCCTCCGCGGGCACGCCGGTCGGCTGGATCGACGAGAAGGCGATTGCCGAGGCACTCAAGCTGATCGGCAGCGTCGAGGACATCGGCGAAGCCAAGCCGCTTTCGTCGTTCTATACCAATGACCTTTTGAAGCAGTGAGGCCTGAAGTGGCAAATGCTGACGTGTTGAGCGCCGGGCAGGCGCAGAAGAAGCAGGGCAGGAGCATGGCTGGCAAGAAAAAGGTGCGAGGAAGCTTCCTGGAGCGCTATTCGGCGCTCCTCCTCGCTGCGGCACTGATCGGCGCGTGGCAGATCCTGGTGCCTCTGGCCGGCCTGTCGGCCTTCGTCCTGCCGACGCCGCTCGCCATTGCGGAACGCATGGTCAGCGAATTCCCGCTGCTTCTGTCACATGCCTATGTCACGCTCTTCGAGGTGGTTTCGGGCTTCTTTCTCGGGATCGTGATCGGCATCCCGCTTGCGCTCGCCATCTTCTATTCGCGGGCGTTCGAACGGGCCATCTATCCCATCCTGGTCGCCTTGCAGACCGTGCCGAAGGTGGCGCTGGCTCCGTTGCTCGTGCTCTATCTGGGTTATGGCTGGGCGCCCAAGATCACGCTGGCCTTCCTCATTTCCTTCTTCCCGATCGTCATCTCGACCGTGGTCGGACTGCAGTCGCTGGACAAGAATCTCGTCAATCTCGTCCGCTCGATGGGAGCAAACGAATGGCAAACCTTCTTCAAGGTGCGCCTGCCGGCGGCGCTGCCCAACATCTTCGGCGGCTTCAAGGTGGCGGTCTCGCTGGCGGTGATCGGCGCGGTGATCGGCGAATATGTCGCCGCCGAGCGTGGCCTCGGCTATCTGCAACTCCAGGCCAATTCGCTGTTCGACACGACTCTGAATTTCGCGACCGTGGTGTCGATTTCGGGGCTCGGGGTGATCCTCTACTTCATCATCAACTCGATCGAGGCTCGCGTCACCTACAAGCGCGACGCCGCCAAGTGACCGGACGGCAGGCCGCAATGACGACAACGACAGTGAGGCAGTCCATGCAAGCCACCAGCCAAGCCGGCGCGGCGGTCGAGATCTCGCGGCTTTCCAAGATCTACAAGACCCGGGAAGACGACGATGTCCTGGCGCTCGACAAGATCGACCTCCAAATCGAGCCGGGCAGCTTCGTTGCCGTCGTGGGCCCGAGCGGATGCGGCAAGAGCACGCTGCTTTCGCTCCTGGCCGGCCTGACGTCGGCCTCGACCGGCAGGATCGCCATCGACGGAGAGGGCGTCAGCAAGCCGCATCCCAAGATCGGCGTCGTGTTCCAATCCGACCTGCTGCTCTACTGGCGCACGGTCCTCGACAACATCCTGCTGCCGATCGAGATCAAGAAAAAGGACCTGGCCAAATATCGCGTCAGGGCCGAGGAACTGCTTGCCCAGGTCGGCCTCGAAGGCTTCGGCAACAAATATCCGTCGGAGCTTTCGGGTGGCATGCGCCAGCGCGTCGCGATCTGCCGCGCGCTGATCCAGGAGCCGGGGCTGCTTCTGATGGACGAGCCGTTCGGCGCGCTCGATGCGCTGACCCGCGAACAGATGATCATGGATCTGCAGGCCATGTGGCTGAGGGTCCGCAACACCGTGCTGTTCATCACCCACGGCATCGACGAGGCCGTCTTCCTCGCCGACCGGGTTCTGGTCATGTCGCCGCGCCCGGGCCGCGTCGACCTGGACCTGAAGATCGACATGCCGCGTCCGCGCCAGTGGAGCAAGACGCATGAGGACAAGGCCTATCATGGCTATGTCCGGCAGATCCGCGAGATCTTCGAGGCCAAGGGCATCCTCGTAGCCCACTAGCTGTCAGACCCGACAGGACAGGCATGCGCGTCGCCGGGGACTATCCCCGGCGGGCGGACAGTTGCGCGGAGAGCGGGATGCCTCAGACTATCTTTGTCCCATTGGAGATCGACGCGAACGAGCCCCGCGTGGGCGCTTCGCCCGAGACGGTGAAGCGGCTTGTCGGGCTCGGCTTCGACGTGGTGGTGGAGGCCGGTGCGGGTTTGGGCTCGCGCATCGTCGATGCGGATTTCGCCGCAGCGGGCGCCGCGATCGGCAAGGCCTCCGATGCGGGCCGGGCCGATATGGTGTTGAAGGTGCGCCGGCCGAGCGAGGCGGAGCTGAAGGGCTACAAATCAGGTTCGGCCGTCATCGCCATCATGGACCCTTATGGCAACGACGCGGCGGTGGCGGCCCTGGCGCGCGCCGGGGTGACGGCGTTTGCCATGGAGTTCATGCCGCGCATCACCCGCGCCCAGGTGATGGACGTGCTGTCGAGCCAGGCCAACCTGGCCGGCTACCAGGCGGTGATCGACGCGGCGGCCGAATATGACCGGGCCCTGCCGATGATGATGACGGCGGCCGGCACGGTGCCGGCGGCGAAGGTCTTCGTCATGGGGGTGGGCGTGGCCGGCCTGCAGGCGATCGCCACCGCGCGCCGCCTCGGCGCGGTGGTGACGGCGACCGACGTGCGGCCCGCCGCCAAGGAGCAGGTCGCCTCGCTCGGCGCCAAGTTCATCGCGGTCGAGGACGAGGAGTTCAGGCAGGCCGAGACCGCCGGCGGCTACGCCAAGGAGATGTCGAAGGAATACCAGGCCAAGCAGGCCGCGCTGACGGCCGAGCACATCGCCAGGCAGGACATCGTCATCACCACGGCGCTGATCCCCGGGCGTCCGGCGCCGCGGCTGGTGTCGGCGGCGATGGTGGCCTCGATGAGGCCGGGATCGGTGCTGGTCGACCTGGCGGTGGAGCGTGGCGGCAATGTCGAGGGTGCCGAGGCCGGCAGGATCGTGACCACGGCCAACGGGGTCAAGATCGTCGGCCATCTCAATGTGGCGGGCCGGGTGGCGGCGTCGGCGTCGCTGCTTTACGCCAAGAACCTTTACGCCTTCCTGGAGACGCTGGTCGACAAGGCGGGCAAGCAGCTGTCGATCAACCGCGAGGATGAGCTGGTCAAGGCAACCATGCTGACCGACGGCGGCAAGGTGGTGCATGCGGCCTTCGCCGATACGGCGGCCAGCGTGACGGCCGCGCCGGTTGCCGCGGCGGACAAGCCGGCGATGCCGGTTGCCGCGGACAAGCTGGCCAAGGCTGCTGCCGCGGACAAGCCGACCAAAGCGGCTGCTGCGAGGAAACCCGCGAAGAAGCCGGTTGCCGCGGACAAGCCGGCGAAGGCAGCTGCCGCGGCGGACAAGCCGGCGAAGCCGCTTGCCGCGGCCAAATCGTCATCGAAACCAGCGGCGGCGCCCAAAACCGGGGGAGAGGCGTGATGGAACAGTTGGAAAAAGCCCTCGACCAGCTCGAGCAGTCGGTGGCGGCGGTCAGGATGGCGATCGCGGATCTGGCCCAGGCGCCGGCGACCGCCGATGCGGCCGGCGATGCGGCGCATGCGCTGTCGGGCGGCGCCATCGATCCCTTCGTGTTCCGCTTCGCCATCTTCGTGCTGGCGATCTTCGTGGGCTATTACGTGGTGTGGTCGGTGACGCCGGCCCTGCACACGCCGCTGATGTCGGTCACCAACGCGATCTCGTCGGTGATCGTGGTCGGCGCGCTTTTGGCGGTGGGCATCTCGGCCTCCGGCCTTGCCACCGGCTTCGGCTTCGTCGCGCTCATGCTCGCCGCCGTCAACATCTTCGGCGGCTTCCTGGTGACCCAGCGCATGCTGGCCATGTACAAGAAGAAAGAGAAGTAAGCGATGAACGCCAATCTCGCCTCTTTCCTCTATCTGGTCTCCGGCATCCTGTTCATCCTGGCGCTGCGCGGCCTGTCGCATCCGACGACCAGCCGGCAGGGCAATCTCTACGGCATGATCGGCATGGGGATCGCCATCCTGACCACGCTGGCGCTGGCCACGCCGAACCTCGGCGGGCTGGCGCTGATCGTGGTCGGGCTGGCCATCGGCGGCGGCGTCGGCGCCTATGTGGCGCGCTCCATCCAGATGACCAAGATGCCGCAGCTGGTGGCGGCCTTCCACAGCCTGGTCGGCCTTGCCGCGGTGATGGTGGCGGCGGCCGCGCTCTATGCGCCGGAAAGCTTCGGCATCGGTTCGCTCGGCGCCATCCACGGCCAGGCGCTGGTCGAGATGAGCCTCGGCGTGGCGATCGGCGCGGTCACCTTCACCGGCTCGGTCATCGCCTTCCTGAAGCTCGACGGGCGCATGTCGGGCAAGCCGATCATGCTGCCGGGCCGGCATGCCGTCAACGCCGCGCTCGGCATCGCGCTGGTGGTGCTGATCGTGCTCCTGGTGACCACGCAGAGCACGATCGCGTTCTGGCTGATCGTGGCGGCGTCGCTGGTGCTCGGCGTGCTGATCATCATCCCGATCGGCGGCGCCGACATGCCGGTGGTGGTGTCGATGCTGAACTCCTATTCGGGCTGGGCGGCGGCCGGCATCGGCTTCACGCTGGGCAACCTGGCGCTGATCATCACCGGGGCGCTGGTCGGCTCGTCGGGCGCGATCCTCAGCTACATCATGTGCAAGGGCATGAACCGCTCCTTCATCTCGGTGATCCTCGGCGGCTTCGGCGGCGAGGCGGCGGCGGTCGCCGACGACGGCATCGAGCGCACGGTGAAGCAGGGGTCGGCCGACGACGCGGCCTATCTGATGATGAACGCGCAGAAGGTGATCATCGTGCCGGGCTACGGCATGGCGGTGGCGCAGGCCCAGCACGCGCTGCGCGAGATGGCCGACAAGCTGAAGGCGGCCGGCGTCGAGGTCAAATACGCCATCCATCCGGTGGCCGGCCGCATGCCGGGCCACATGAACGTGCTTTTGGCCGAGGCCAATGTGCCCTACGACGAGGTGTTCGAGCTCGAAGACATCAATAGCGAGTTCGCGCAGGCCGACGTCGCCTATGTGATCGGCGCCAACGACGTGACCAACCCGGCGGCGCGCGACGACAAGGCGAGCCCGATCTACGGCATGCCGATCCTCGACGTCGACAAGGCGCGCATCTGCCTGTTCGTCAAGCGCTCGCTGGGCTCGGGCTATGCCGGCATCGACAACACGCTGTTCTACAAGGACGGCACCATGATGCTCTTGGGCGACGCCAAGAAGATGACCGAAGAGATCGTCAAGGCCTTCGACCACTGAGCCGAACGGCTATCCAGCACACGAGAGCCCGGCAGAGATGTCGGACGCTTCTGCCGGAATGTTCACGCCGTCTCGGGCTGCAGCCGGGAGGCCGCACCGGAGATCCTGACCGCCGCGACGCAGCCGAGCAAGGCGAGCGGCACGAAGGCGAGGAACAGCCATGATGCAACGCCGGCGGCCGTTGCGGCAGTGAGGCCCTGCGAGAAGCCTGCCGCATTGGCGATGATGCCGGTCGTGGCCGCCCCTACGGCGTAACCGATGCGTTGCATCGTCGGTACGGCGGAGGACGCGATGGTGCGTTCCTCCGCTGCCGCCGATGCGACGATCGTCCTGGTGACGAAGGGCCATGCGATTCCGAACCCGCCGCCTTGCAGCATGGCGCAGATCAGGATGAGCGGGATGGATCCCAACGGAACCGTCCAGGCGAAGCCGGCGATGCCCGCCGCTATCATGATCGCGCCGGTGACGATGATCGTCCGTTCGTGCCGTGGGCGGGCATTGGCCACCAGGATCGAAAGCACGGACCAGGAGATCGATTCCGCCGCGATGATGTAACCCGCTGTCAGCACGGAAATGCCGTGCAGGCTGGTGAGCAGCAGCGGACCGTAGAGCGGGAAGGAGCAGGTGGCGACGGAGAAGGCCGCGACCATGACCATGCCGTTGCCCACAGGAGTACGCCAGTCGAAGAGACGGCTCGGAAAGAGCCGCGAGCGAGGCTTGCGGGCGTCGAGCGCGAAGAACAAAGCGAGTCCGGCCAGGCCGAGTACGAGCAGCACACTCGACCGTACCGGCTCGATCCTGACCCCCGCCGTGGCGACCAGCAGCACGCCGACGGCGAGCACGAGGAGGGCCATGGCCGGAAAAGGGGCGGGTTCGCCGGTTCCGCTCGGGCGTGTTGCCTTCGGCCCGCGCAGCACGGCGTAGCTGGCCGCGGCCATGGCCAGGCCGCCCAGGGCCGACATGCCGAAGGCCCAGCGCCAGGACAGTGATTCGGCAAACAGCGCCCCGAGCAGAGGCCCGCTGAAGGCGGCGACGCCCCAGATCGCAGACATGATGGCGAAGAGCTGGGGCCAGATCGCGCGTGGAAAGAGCCGCTCGACCGAAACGAAGGCCAGTGCGACGAGTGCGCCTCCGCCAAAGCCTTCAAGCAGGCGACCCGCGAGGAACCAGATCATGGAGGGTGCGAGGGCGCAGACCAGGGCGCCGGCGCCGAACAACAGGGCGGCCACGACCACGTTCGTGCGCAACGCCACATAAGTGACGAGGCGCCCAGTCGCGGCGCCTGCGACGATCGAGCCGAGCTCGTATATGGCGAGCGACCAGCCGACCAGTTCGACCCCCGAGAGATCGCCGACCATCGCCGGCATCACGGTGGCGACCATGGTTTCGTTGGTGGCGTGAAGGAAGATGCCGAGGCTGACGAAGCAGAAGCGTGCGAGGTCGCCGCTCCGCCAGAGCCCCCACCAGTCGATACTGCGCGGCTGGTCGTGCTCGATCACCGGCGGTCTCCTCGATTCGGCGACGATGATGGTCCCGCCGGTCAGGAGGCGGAAAGTACCAGACCGGGTGGCCTACTCGGCCATGCTGCGCAGCTGGAACTGGCTGACCCCGATGGCGATGTTGATTCCGGTCTGCGCCTGGATGCTCAGAGGCTGCAGGATGAAACTTTGGCCGGAGCCACCAACCAGGAGATTGGCGCCGGCACCGATGGCGGCGGTCGCCTCCGCGCCGGCTCCGACATAATCGCCGGTCAGCATGCCAGGGGCATAGATGTTTTTCGTCGGCGCCAGCACCAGCCATTGCATGAAGGTCTGGCCGGTCACGCCGATATCGAGACCATATTTGGTGACGGCGCCGAAATAGGATTCGGGCTCGAAACCCTGATCCGCCGGCTTGAAGACGCAGCTCAGATTCTTGGTCGAGCCGGAGATGAAGCCGGTGCCGCCCTCGATCGCGCAGCCGAGAAGCCCGAGTTCCACGCCCTCCTGTGCGGCGTCCGCAACACCCCCCACCGCTGCAAGCAGCGTCGTCGCAAGCACCAGCTTCTTCATTTTTCTCCCCGGGAAGGCGTCGAGCCTTCGCGGGAAGATATCGAGGCAAGCCGGCGAGTGTAAGGCCTATGTGCCGGGCGGACCTTTCGGAAAGAGGCTGATCAGCCAGCCAGACGAAGCGTGAACTCGCTCACGCCGACCGCGACATTGAGGCCGGTCTGCGCCTGCACGCTCAGCGGTTGCAACGTCAGGGTCTTGTTCGATCCGCCGATAAGCACGTTGGCGCCTCCGCCGATCGCTGCACTCGCGTCGGCGCTCGCTCCGACATAGCTGCCGGCGAGAGCCCCGAAGGGTAGGGGATCGGAAGTGGGCGCGACGACCAGCCAGGTCATAACAGTCTTGCCGGTCACGCCGACATCGATCCCGAGTTTGGTCACGGTGCCAACATATTGTTCGGCCGGCTTGTTCGCGTCGGTCGGCTTGAACAGGCAGCTCACGTCCTTCCTGGAGCCGAGGATCAACCCTACGCCGCCTGCGATATTGCAGTCGAGCATGCCGACCTCGGTTCGGCCCTGTGCGAGCACGGGCGTTGCGAGAACCGCCGTTGCGGCGACGGTCGAAAGGATGAGTCTCTTCACCATGTGCAATCTCCATATCTACCTGTCGCCCACGGTAAACCGGCGAAGGCGTACGAAGTTCCGCCCGCTCACAACCCAGCCCGTGCTTTCCGGCAAGGCGACAGCAAACGCGCTGCAATGGCGACAACCAGCGCGGGACATCGAAAAACGCGATCAGATGGAGAGAGGACGCGCGGGCGCGCCCCAAGACGCTCAGCCGCCGCGGGTGCGCGCCAGACCTTCGCTCGCCGGCTTGTAGTTGGGATCGAGCTGGGCGGCCCGCGCATAGGACTTGGCGGCCTTCGCCTTGTCGCCGCGCCGTTCGTAGATCAGCGCCTGGTTGGCCCAGCTCTCGGCGATCCGGTCGTTCAGCTTGATCGCGGTGTTGAAGTCGGCGAAGGCGTTTTCCTCGTCGTTCTGGGCGAGGTATGACAGGCCGCGCCCGTTATAGGGCTCCGGCGCGTCGGGCGAGAGCGAGATGGCCGTCGAGAAATCCTCGATGGCGAAAGTGTGCTGGCCCTGGCTCTGATAGATCAGTCCGCGATTGTGATAGGCACGCGGATCGGTCGTGTCGAGCTGGATCGCCTTCTGGAAATCGTTGAAGGCGTCCTTGGTGCGCCCTGCCTTCCGGTAGAGATTGCCGCGGCCGATATAGGCCGAATCATAGCTCGAATTGATCTGGATGGAGCGATTGTAATCGGTGAGCGCCGCCTGCTGGTCGCCGAGGAAGCGCTGGATCAGAGCCCGGTTGGCGTAGGCCTGATAGTAGCTCGGATTGAGCTCGATGGCCTTGTCGAAATCGCGCAGGGCCTCATTGTAGCGCCCACCGCGCCCATAGGCCGAACCGCGCGTGTTGTAGGCTTCCGGGTCGCGCGGATTGCGCTCGATCACCGAGGTCAGCGAGGAGATGTTCTCGCTCGAACCCTGCGCCACATCGATGGTGGTCAGTTCTCCGGTCGGGCCGCTCTGGCACGCCGCCAACGGCAGCAGCGCGAGGAAGGCGAGCATCGGGGCATTGCCGCGCCATGAGGTTTTCCGGCCGCCGGTAATGCCGTTCATTCCGATCTTCCTCTCACCCGATCTTCCTCTCACCTGGGAGCGTCTGCCCTTCAATCCCCGGGGCCCGTATGATGCGGGCGAAACAAAAAGGTGGCGGCGATTGCGCATCGCGCCACCTTCGGCAGTATCGACGGAAAAGGACGAAAACTTGGCGGCGTCAGCGCGCCGGCCTTGCCGTCGCGGCAGCGGCGGGCCGGCCACCGGGAACCAGACCCTCGCGCTGGGCGCGCTTGCGGGCCAGCTTGCGGGCTCGGCGGACGGCTTCGGCCTTCTCGCGGGCGCGCTTCTCGGAGGGCTTCTCGTAGTGGCCGCGCATCTTCATTTCGCGGAAAATGCCTTCGCGCTGCATCTTCTTCTTCAGCGCGCGGAGTGCCTGGTCAACATTGTTGTCGCGGACGAGTACCTGCACGTTCGATCCTGTCTTTGCCGGTTAAATACATTGGGCCGTCAGCCCATAGCTGAAGCCTCCGCGGTGGCTCCCATCGCGAATTGCGGCGGCTGATAGCAGAATCGGCCGCGTTTGTCGAGAGGGCGATCGACGCTGCGTTACTCCGCGGCTTGCCGCTGCTCCATGGCATCGGGGCCATCGGGATCGCCGGGGGCGGTCTCGCAGCCGAGGTCCGGGAAGGCGGCGACCCGCTTCCCGTGGAAATCGACCCGCACGATCAGCAGGCCGCGTTCCTCGAAATAGGTGAGCAGACGCCGCGCCCGCCGGGCGGATTGCGTGCCGTAAGCGCGGGCGAGCGTGGCATCGGACGGGCAGGGTTCGCCGGCTACCGCCGCCTGCGCGACCATCAGGAACACGCCCTGCACGTCGTCGGGCAGGCTTTCCGAAAGGCTGAGCGCCTGCTGCCAGCTATCGCTCTGCGCCAACTCGCCGCCGATGCCGGCCCGCGCTACGGCATAACGCCGGCGGAAGGCCGACAGCGACAAGGGGCTGCCAGGCACGCGGCGGATGCGGCAGCGCACCAGGAAATCCTGATAGAGCACGGCATCGGAACGAAAAGATGCGTCGGGATCGTCTATGATCTCGCGCATCACCTGCTCGATGCCGGCCTCGCGCTCGGCTTCGTCGATCTCGGCCGTCGGCTCTGCCGCGGCTTCCACAGCCGGCCGCGAGCGTGCGAGCTGGGCGAGGATATCGACCGTCGGGGTGGGAGGCGGCGGAGGAGGCGTGCGGCGCACGATCGGCGTCGTCTCCTCGGGTCCCGGCGTGAAGATCAGGTCGCGCGCGTCGACCGGAGCTTCGGGCAGGGGCGTGAGTTTCGGACTGGTCGACCGGGCCGAGGTTTCGACCGGGCCGATCGTGACCGGCAATGGCCGCCGGGAGAGGGCGGGGCCAAGCGCCACGAAATGGCCGCGCGCCAGGTCGCGGAACATCTCCGCCTGGCGGCGGTCCATGCCGAGCAGATCCGCGGCGCGCGCCATGTCGATGTCGAGGAAGGTGCGGCCCATCAGGAAGTTGGAGGCCTCGGCCGCGACGTTCTTGGCGAGCTTGGCCAGGCGTTGAGTGGCGATAACCCCCGCGAGGCCGCGCTTGCGGCCGCGGCACATCAGATTGGTCATGGCGCCGAGCGAGAGCTTGCGGGCGTCGTCGGTAACGTCGCCCGCGGCGGCCGGCGCGAAGAGCTGCGCCTCGTCGACGACCACCAGCACCGGATACCAGTAGTCGCGGTCGGCGTCGAACATGCCGCCCAAGAAGGCCGCCGCCGCGCGCATCTGCTGCTCGACGTCGAGGCCTTCGAGATTGACCACCACGGAGACGCGGTGCTGGCGGATGCGGCCGGCGATTCGGGTAAGCTCCGATTCGGCGCGCGCGGCATCGACGACGACATGGCCGAACTTGTCCGCCAGCGTCACGAAGTCGCCTTCCGGATCGATCACGCATTGCTGCACCCAGGGAGCGCTCTGCTCCAGCAGGCGGCGCAGCAGATGCGACTTGCCCGAGCCGGAATTGCCCTGCACGAGCAAGCGGGTGGCAAGCAGTTCCTCAAGGTCGAGCCCGGCCGGCGTGCCGCCGGACGCGGTCCCCATGTCGATGTCAACCTTCATCGCGTCCCCAAAAACTCTCGTCCGCGGCCGACGCGTCCGCGATGCCTGTGCATAGCATCGCCCGGCGGCCCGAGGCAGCAGTCGCGAAGGTGATACTCACAAATGCCGACAAAGGCGACCCGCTATCGCCTGGCCTACTGACGCAACAGCCAGGCGATGCGGTCGGCCGACAGCCCGTAGTGCACCGCCACCAGCACCGCGAGCACCAGGGCCGCCATGCGATGGCCCGCGATCCAGTAGCCCGCCGCGCCGCCGCAGAGGACAAGCAGTTCAAGTAGAAGCCGGACGCCGCCGGAAGTCGGAACGGGTGCAGCGCCGGATCGGCTCGGATCGCCGGGGACGGTGAAGATGCCCCATAGGGCCGCTGCCACGACAGGAAGGAGCAGCGCCAGCGGCCATCGCCAGGGCGACGAATCGCCGAGGCGCCAGCCCGCGAGGCCGAAGCCGGCGAGGGCCGCCAGCTCAAGCAGGAAACGAAGCGTCAGATTCCACCAGGCATAGGCCAAGAAAATCTCCGGCACAGGCGAGAGCCACTGCCGGCAGTGTTGGCCGGAACGAGGTTCGGCGCAACGCTCCGCCTCAGGTCCGGTTGATCGACACGCCGCCGTCGGCGAGGAGGGCCGCCCCGGTGGTGAAGCTCGATGCGTCCGAGGCGAGATAGAGCGCCGATCGCGCGATCTCCTCCGGCCGGGCGATGCGCTTCAGCGCATGCAGCCCTTCCACGAAGGCGCGCTCTTCCGACGTCGTGGCGGTCAGCGCCGGCGTGTCGGCGCCGCCGGGCAGCAGGGCATTCACGCGTACGCCCTTCGGACCGTATTCGGCGGCGAGCACCTGGGTGAGGCCGATCAGTCCGGCCTTGCTGGCGGCATAGGCGGTCATCCCGGGCATTCCCACCGTATGGCCGACGAAGGTGCAGGTGAAGACGACCGAACCGCCGCCGCGTTCGATCATCGCCGGGATCTGGTATTTCGCGCCGAGGAATGCCCCTGTGAGGTTGGTGTCGATCGCATCGCGCCAGCCCTGCAGCGTGAGCTCGGACACGGCAGCCATCTCGCCAACCGAGCCGGCATTGTTGAAGGCGACGTCGAGGCCGCCGAACCTTTCGGTCGCGAGATCGACCAGCGCCTCGGCATAGGCTTCGTCCCGCACGTCGCCGGCGAGTGCCGCGGCCGTGCCGCCCGCATCCTCGATCTCAGCGACCAGCGTTTCGAGCTCGGCCCGGCGGCGCGCCGCGACGACGACCCTGGCGCCCTGGTCGGCGAACAGCAGCGCCGTGGCGCGGCCGATGCCGGAGCTCGCTCCGGTTACGATGGCAATCTTGTTTGTGAGTGCGAACATCTTCTCTGCTCCCTGGCTACTGATGAGCCGTGGTCGCAGATGGGAGGCGGGGTTGCCACCCGAAACAGGCGACTGGCGTGCGGCGCAAAACGGCAATTGCCGTCGCAAACAGCGCAAGGCTGGCACCGCCTTTTCGCTAGTGATACACGTCGCTTCCAGGCAACTTCCGGCAATACTTCGAGGCCAGGCCCAATGCGGAAATATTCGGTGTTCGCCATCGCGCGCGAGGCCATGCGCGGTCACAAGGGCTGGGAGGAGCAGTGGTCCTCGCCGGAGCCGCGCAAGGAATATGATGTCGTCATCGTCGGCGCCGGCGGTCACGGGCTCGCCACCGCCTACTATCTCGCCAGCGAGCACGGAATCACCAATGTCGCGGTGCTGGAGAAAGGCTGGCTCGGCGGCGGCAATACCGGGCGCAACACGACCATCATCCGGTCGAACTATCTCTACGATGAATCGGCGGGCATCTACGACCATGCGGTCAAGCTCTGGGACGGCCTGTCCCAGGAGCTCAACTACAACGTCATGTATTCGGCGCGCGGCGTCATGATGCTGGCGCACAACGTCCACGACACCCAGGTGCTGAAGCGCCACATCCATGCCAACCGGCTGAACGGCATCGACAATGAATGGCTGACGCCCGAGCAGGCCAAGCAATTCTGCCCGCCGCTCAACATCTCCAAGGAGGCGCGCTATCCCGTGGTGGGGGCGGCACTCCAGCGGCGCGGCGGCACCGCCCGCCATGACGCCGTCGCCTGGGGCTATGCGCGCGCTGCCTCGGCACGGGGCGTCCACATCATCCAGAATTGCGAGGTGACCGGCATCAAGCGGTCGCCCAACGGCCATGTCACCGGCGTGGAGACCACGCGCGGCTTCATCGGCGCCCGCAAGGTGGGCGTGGTCGCTGCCGGTCATTCATCGGTCATCATGCAAATGGCCGGCGTGCGCATGCCGCTGGAGAGCTATCCGCTGCAGGCGCTGGTTTCCGAGCCGGTCAAGCCTGTCTTCCCCTGCGTGGTCATGTCCAACACGGTGCATGCCTATATCTCGCAGTCGGACAAGGGCGAACTGGTGATCGGCGCCGGCACCGATCAATACATCTCCTATTCGCAGACCGGCGGGCTGCACATCATCAACCATACGCTCGACGCGATCTGCGAAATGTTCCCGATGTTCACGCGCATGAAGATGCTGCGCTCCTGGGGCGGCATCGTGGACGTCACGCCCGACCGCTCGCCCATCCTGGCCAAGACGCCGGTGCCCGGCCTCTATGTGAACTGCGGCTGGGGAACAGGCGGCTTCAAGGCAACGCCGGGTTCCGGCCATGTCTTCGCCCACACCATCGCCAACGACAATCCGCACCCGATCAACGCGCCATTCACGATCGAGCGTTTCCGCACCGGGCGGCTGATCGACGAGGCGGCGGCTGCCGCAGTCGCGCATTGACGATGGCCGTGCCGATGGCCGCCATGGCGCTACCCATCATGCTCGCCGCGGAGCAGGATCTGTTCCATATGCCCTCGGCGGAAGACGTGCGCATCCAGCCGATCGCCAGGACGGACAACGAGACCGGCTGGCCGTTCTCGGTCGACAGCGGCAATCTCACCTGCGTGTGGAGTGGCGGACAGAAGGTCGTCTTCTTCTTCGAGCCGCGGCCCGAGGATCTGGACGAGGACGAGGAGTTCGACCCGCGCGGCGTGCTGCTCTCGGTCAATCCGCTCGAACTCACCATCGGCAACATTGCCACCCGCGGTCTCTTCGCACCCGCCGGCAGCGTCGAGGAGCGGATCAGGCTCGTCGCACCCTTCGCGGCGATGGGCGGCAAGCTATGCGATCAGCCGGCCGGCTCCCGCGTCGGCTACGGCGAACTCTAGGACATTCGAGAACAGGCAGGACAAGAATGCTTCTCATCCGCTGCCCCTATTGCGAGGAAGAACGTCCCGAGCTCGAGTTCCGCAACGCCGGCGAGGCCCATATCGCACGTTCGGCCGACATCGCGTCCATCTCGGACGAGGACTTCGAGAAGTTCTTCTTCATCCGGTCGAACACCAAGGGCATCATCTATGAGCGGTGGCGCCACGTGCATGGCTGCGCACGCTTCTTCAACGCCGTGCGCGACACCGTCACCGACAAGTTCGTGATGACCTACAAGGCCGGTGAGCCGAAACCCGAGATCGAACGTGCCGCGAACAATGCCGGACCGGCCGCCTGGGCCAACCGCCCGCCGGACCAGCTCAATGTGAAGAAGCCGACACGTAAGCGAACGAACGGCAAGGGAGCGTCGACGAAATGACCATCGCGCTGCTTCACCCCCCTCTGGCCTGCCGGCCATCTCCCCCTCAAGGGAGGAGATTGGCAGCGGCGCCACCTCGTTTCGACGTCCACGGCCGGCGAAAGCGTCACGGCCGTCCGATCTCCTCCCTTGAGGGGGAGATGGCCGGCAGGCCAGAGGGGGGTGACACGTGTCGCCTGGAGATGAATCTCGAGGGCACAGCCTGATGACCACAGCTTCCTACCGCATTTCCGGCGCGGGGCGGCTGACGCCGGCCAGGACGGCGCGTTTCACCTTCGACGGCCAGGCCATGAGCGGCATCGAGGGCGACACGCTTGCCTCGGCGCTGCTCGCAAACGGCATCCATCTCGTCGGCCGCTCCTTCAAGTATCACCGCCCGCGCGGCATCCTCTCGGCCGGAGCGGAAGAGCCCAATGCGCTGGTGTCGATCGAGCGCGATGCGGCGCGCAAGACGCCGAATGTGCGCGCCACGGTGCAGGAGCTCTATGACGGGCTGACGGCGGTCTCGCAAAACCGCTGGCCGTCGCTCTCCTTCGATGTCGGCGCGGTCGGCGATCTCGCCTCGCCGATGTTCTCGGCCGGCTTCTACTACAAGACCTTCATGTGGCCCAAGGCTGCATGGAAGGGGCTCTACGAGCCGAAAATCCGCGCCGCGGCCGGCCTCGGCGTGGCGCCCGACCAGCCCGATCCCGATCACTATTCTTCGCGCTTCGCGCATTGCGAGGTGCTGGTGATCGGCGGCGGTGCGGCCGGCATCGCCGCCGCACTCGCGGCAGCCGAGACCGGGGTGCGCGTCATCCTCTGCGACGAGCAGGCCGAACTCGGCGGCGCGCTGCGCTTCGAGGCTGGAGCCGCGATCGAAGGCGAGGACGGCTGGAGCTGGGCGCAGAAGACGGTGGCCAGGCTTGCCGGCATGGGCAATGTCCGCGTGCTCCCGCGCACGACGGCCTTCGGCTTCTATGCGCAGAACTTCGTCGGTCTCGTCGAACGCGTCACCGACCATCTGGCCGGTCCCGACCGGTCGCTGCCGCGCGAGCGCCTTTGGCAGGTGCGCGCCAGGCGCGTGGTGATCGCCACCGGTGCGATCGAACGGCACATGGTCTTCGCGGACAACGACCGGCCGGGCATCATGCTGGCGTCGGCCGCCCGGACCTATCTCAATCATTACGGCGTCGCGGTCGGCAGGAATGTCGGTATCTACACGGCCAATGATTCCGCCTATGCGGCGGCGATCGACCTGAAGAAGGCGGGTGTCTCGGTCGCCGCCATCGTCGACCTGCGCGACAACCCGACCGGGCCGGCGGTCGACGAGGCGCGCGCGCTCGGCATCGAGGTCAATCATGGCCGCGCGGTGGTCCGCGCCGGCGGCAGGCTGCGCGTCTCCTCCATGACGATCCAGCCCAAGAATGGCGGCGGCGAGCGGACGATATCGGTCGATGCGATCCTGATGTCGGCCGGCTGGACGCCTTCCGTCCACCTCTTCTCCCAGTCGCGCGGCAAGGTCGCCTTCGATGACGCCACCAAGCGTTTCCTGCCCGGCGCCTATGCACAGGACTGCGTGTCGGTCGGCGCCTGCAACGGCACCGACAGCCTCGATGCAACCCTCGCGGAGGCCCTTAAGGCGGGCGCGGAGGCAGCGAGCGCGGCCGGCGCCAAGGGCAATGGCACAAAGCTGAAGGTCGACGCTTCGGAAGGCTGGTCGGGCGGCATGCTGGGCGTTGGCCCGGGCGCCGGAGCCGACACCACGGTGAAAGCCTTTGTCGACTTCCAGAACGATGTGACCGCCAAGGACATAAGGCTCGCCGTGCGCGAGGGCATGCGCTCGATCGAGCACGTCAAGCGCTTCACCACCAACGGCATGGCGACCGATCAGGGCAAGACCTCGAACATGCACGGGCTGGCGATCGCCGCCGAGACGCTCGGCAAGGAGATCCCCGAGGTCGGCCTGACCACTTTCCGCGCGCCCTATACGCCGGTGACATTCGGAGCGATCGTCAACCATGCGCGGGGTCCGTTGTTCGACCCGACCCGCCGAACCGCCATGCATGGCTGGGCGGAAGCGCATGGCGCGGTGTTCGAGGACGTCGGCCAGTGGAAACGCGCCTGGTACTTCCCGCGCCCCGGCGAGGACATGCATGACGCCGTCAACCGCGAATGCGTGACGGTGCGCAAGGCGGCGGGCCTTTTCGACGCCTCCACCCTGGGCAAGATCGAGGTGGTCGGGCCCGATGCGGCGAAGTTCATGGAGTTGCTCTACACCAACCCGTGGGAAAAGCTGGAGCCGGGGCGCTGCCGCTACGGCATCATGCTGCGCGAGGACGGTTTCATCTATGACGACGGCGTGGTCGGCCGCCTGGCACCGGACCGCTTTCACGTGACGACCACGACGGGCGGCGCCGCCCGGGTGATGAACCACATGGAGGATTATCTCCAGACCGAGTTCCCGCATCTCAATGTCTGGCTGACCTCGACCTCGGAGCAATGGGCCGTCGTCGCCGTGCAGGGACCGAAGTCGCGCGACATCATCGCGCCGCTGGTCGAGGGCATCGACCTGTCGGACGCGGCGATGCCGCATATGTCCGTTCGCGAAGGCAGGATATGCGGCGTGCCGACCCGGCTCTTCCGCATGTCCTTCACCGGCGACCGCGGCTTCGAGGTCAATGTCCCGGCCGATTACGGCCAGGCCGTCTGGGAGGCCCTGTGGGCCGAGGGCCAGAAGCACGGCGCCTGCGCCTACGGAACGGAGGCCATGCATGTGCTGCGTGCCGAGAAGGGCTACATCATCGTAGGTCAGGATACCGACGGCACGGTGACGCCCAATGACGCGGGCCTCGACTGGGCGGTCGGCAAGAAGAAGGCCGACTTCGTCGGCATTCGTGGCCTGACGCGGCCGGACCTGGTCGCAAAGGGCCGCAGGCAACTCGTCGGCCTCAAGACCAGGGACCCGAGGACGGTGCTCGAGGAAGGCGCCCAGATCGTCGGCAATCCGAGCCAACCCATCCCGATGACGATGATCGGCCATGTCACGTCCAGCTACTGGTCCGAGAATTGCGGCCGGTCGATCGCGCTTGCGCTGGTGGAGGGCGGCCGCGACCGCATGGGCCAGACCCTTTATGTGCCGATGCCGACGGGGCTGATCGAAGTGGAAGTCGCCGGCATGGTGTTCTTCGACGAGAAGGGGGAGCGCCTCCATGGCTAAGAAGTCAGCATCCGTTGTCGCGGCCCCGTCCGCGGAGCGTCGCGCCGCGCTCGCCGGCGTCGATCTGTCGGCGAAGGGCGTGCGTCTCGCAGTTCTGCCGCCGGCCGAACGCGTGTCGCTGCGCGCACCGGCAGCGTCCATGGCAGCGCTTTCCAAGGCATTGGGCGTGACGTTGCCGAAAGCGCCGAAGACCTCCGCCGCGAAGGACGGCCGGACAGCCCTTTGGCTCGGCCCGGACGAATGGCTCGTCATCGACGAGGCCGGCGGCGACCCGCTCGCAGATCGCGCAACCGTGAAGGCGCTGCATTCGGCGGTGGGAATCTCGCATCGCAATGTCGGGATCGCCGTCACCGGGCCGGCGGCTGCCGCGACCGTCAATGCGGGATGCCCGCAGGACCTGTCGCTCGCGGCCTTTCCGGTCGGCGCAGCGTCGCGGACGATCCTCGGCAAGGTCGAGATCGTGCTTTTGCGCACAGCCGAGGACACGTTCCGGGTCGAGTGCTGGCGCTCCTTTTCCGACTATGTCTTCACCTTCCTGTCGGAGGCCGCGCGCGACGCCGCGGCGTAACGGCAGCGCCTTCGCTCGAATTTGGTCATCCGGCAGGAATGCCATTCGGAACCCCGCCGCCTGTCTGACGTTACGATGATCTTGTCCCGGGACGTTGCGGATCCGACGGGTCCGCGGAAAATGCCCCTAGGGCATGAAGCGTGTAGCGTCGTGGACGATACGCGATTTCGGATCGATCCGGTGGAGAGGACCTCGCGATGACCAATGTCGGCAGAAACCACCCCGTGAGCAGGACTGCGCGTGAAATGCCGAGGCCGGCCAGGAAACGGTCTCGCAAGCATGTCGTCGACCGGCCGACGGATGAGACGGAATTGCAGACCGAACTGGACGAGGGACTGGAAGACACCTTCCCGGCGAGCGATCCGGTCTCGGTGACATCCACGGCCATACCGGGGTCGCCCCTGCGATCCCCGGGGTCGCCCCTGCGATCCCCGGGGTTGCCGGTGAAGAAGAAGTAGGATTCGGGACACTTGCTGAGTCCAACGCCTCCGTCGGCACCGGGCTGTGTGTCTCATCTTGCGAGGTTTGCGCCGCCCCTCATCCGCCTGCCCGTCCTCCGCAGCAGCTGCGGAGGACGGGCAGGCGGATGAGGGGCGGCGCAATGGTCGAGTGAGAGAGCGCGGTCCTGTAAAATACTGGGCAAAAACAGGACGGGCCTGTTATTCGACTTCACGCCTTCCGGGATGGCGACAGGGTCGTTCAGGCATAAGAGGATCGGGCGCGCCGCAACAGGTCCGTCCGGCGGGAGTCGCAAAACCTCGACAGTGAAAGGATGCGTCGGAAAATCGTCGATGCCGGCACCGCCGTCAACCCAAGATGCGGGGGGTCATCAAGAATTGATCGGCCGGCGGCAAACGGTCGAACTCGACCCTTTGATGTTAGAACCAGAACGACTGCTGCGCCCGATCCGGCGATCCGACATGCACGCCCTCGAGTTCCAGCATCCTCGCCTTGGCGGTCGAGCCGCCGGGCGCCGAAAAGCCGCCGATCTTGCCGCCGGCCGCCAGCACCCGGTGACACGGGATGATCAGCGCCACAGGGTTCCTGGCCATGGCCTGACCGACGTCGCGTGCCGCCTCCGGCCCGGCTCCAAGTTCCTTGGCCAGCGCGCCATAGGTGGTCGTGTGGCCCCAGCCGACGCGTCGCGCCGCATCGTAGATGCGCAGGAAGAATTCGTCCTGGTCGCCGAGATCGAGCGTGAAGCGTGAGAAGTCGATCGCCTCGCCGTCGAAATAGCGCCTGGTTTCGGCGATCGCCTCGGCTACGTCAGGCGTCGGCGTGCCCGGCCGCGCCTCCGGCATGCGGCGAAGAAGATTTCTCTCGGTTGCCGCGGCATCCCTGGTCGGTAGCTGGAAGCGCGTGATGCCGACATCGTTCCAGGCGATTCCGCAGAAGCCGGCCGATGTCTCGAAGATGGCGTAAGACTGCATTTTCTGGCCCATTGCATGGCCCTCGCGTTTCTCTGCCCTCAAGATCGTGCTTCGCGAGGCCTAACTCAACCCGATTCCTGCGCCATGCTGACAGCGAGCGACACCTTGCTGCGCTCCATCACCACCATCGTGCGGAAGCGCTTCACATTGCCCTCGGCGAAGAAGAGCTCACGCGTGAGCCGTTCATACTCGGCCATGTCGGCGACGTTGACGATCAGCACGAAATCGGCGTCGCCCGTCACGTAGTAGAGCTGCTGCACCTGAGGGCAGGCGGCGAGCCGGCGCTTCACCGCGTCGAGCAGGTCGAAGCGTTCGCTCTCCACCGTGACCTCGACGATGATGGTGATCGGCCGCCCGGCCTTGGCCGGGTCGACGACTGCGACATTGCCCGTGATCACGCCGGCAGATTCCAGAGCAGCGATGCGCCGGTTGACGGCGGACGGAGAAAGATGGACCGCTTCGCTGATGTCGCGCTGCGGCATTCGGTTGTCTTCCTGCAGCAGCGCCAGGATCTTGCGGTCGAACGCGTCGAGCATCGTTTTCTCCGATCGTGGGCGGATATTCCGGATATCCGAATCCTCGCGCAACACTGTCCCGAAATAATGGGCAAAACCCGGCACAATTCCCGCATTGCTTCGACTAATGTTGCGCCATTGGTTCAGCAAGGAGATTTTCGAGTGTTCCACGCAGTGACGGACAAAGGCCCGGCGCCGCGCCCCCAACTGGCTGCCGCGCTGGGCGACGAGGGGCGCGCGAAGGCGCAGGCTTTCCTCGAGGCGCTGCCAGGCTACCAGCCGACCCCGCTCGTCGCCCTGCCGGCGCTTGCCAGGGCGTCGGGGATCGGCGCGCTGCATGTCAAGGACGAAGGGAAGCGGTTGGGGCTGAAGAGCTTCAAGGCGCTCGGCGGCGCTTATGCGGTAATCTCGCTGGTGCTGGACGAGGCGAGCCGGCGTCTCGGCCGGCCCCTGACCCCGGCCGACATCACATCAAAGGAAGTCCGCGCGCTCGCGGCGAGCATGACAGTCGCCTGTGCCACCGACGGCAATCACGGCCGCTCCGTGGCCTGGGGCGCCGAGCTTGCCGGCACCGCCTGTGAAATCTTCATCCATGCCGGCGTTTCCGAAGGCCGGGCGGCTGCGATGGCGACCTTCGGCGCGCATATCAACCGAGTGCAGGGCTCCTATGACGATTCCGTCGCGCTCGCCGCCGAGATGGCCAGGGAACATGGCTGGACTGTCGTTTCGGACACGTCGTGGGAAGGCTATGAGACGATCCCATTGACCGTCATGCAGGGCTATACCGCGATGATCGGCGAGGCGCTCGACGCATTGGCCGAGCCGCCCACCCATTTGTTCCTGCAGGCCGGCGTCGGCGGCATGGCCGCAGCCGTCGCATCCTACGCGACGCAGCGCCTGGGCGCCGCAGCGCCGAAAGTGACCGTCGTTGAGCCCGCGCGCGCCGCTTGCCTCCATGCGACCGCCAAGGCTGGAAAGCTCGTGACGATCCCTCACGGCGAGCCGACCGTCATGGCGATGCTCGAATGCGCCACCCCGTCGCCGATCGGCTGGGAGGTGCTTCGCCACCTGGTCGATGGCTATGTGACGCTCGAAGAGGATGAGGCTGTGGCCGCGATGAGGCGGCTGGCGCAGCCGCATGGACACGACCGGGCGATCGTTGCCGGCGAAAGCGGCGCGACCGGGCTTGCCGGCATGTTCGCCTGTCTCACCGATCCATCGGCGCGTGACCATCTCGGGCTCGGCGCTCATTCACGCATTCTCGTCTTCAACAGCGAAGGCGCGACCGATCCAACCATCTATGCCGATATCGTCGGCCGCAGCCCGGAAGAGGTGGCTTCATGAACAACGACCCCATCGAACTCCTGAAAGATCTCGTCGCGATCAATTCGGTCAATCCCGATCTCGTGCCCGGTGGCGCCGGGGAGGGCAAGATCGCCGATTTCTGCGCGGCGTGGCTGCGGGAACGCGGGTTCGAGGTGCATCGCATCGAAGAGCATGCGGGTCGTCCGTCGATCGTGGGCATTGCACGCGGAAGCGGGGGCGGCCGTTCCCTGATGTTCAACGGGCACTACGACACCGTCTCGATCGCCAGCTACGACGGCGACGCCCTCGATCCCGTCATCCGCGACGGCAAGCTTTTCGGCCGAGGTTCCTTCGACATGAAGGGCGGCGTGGCGGCCATGATGGTCGCAGCGGCACGGGCCAGGGAGAACAGGCTGCGCGGCGACATTCTCGTCGCCTGCGTCGCCGACGAGGAGTATGCCTCCTTCGGCAGCGAGGAGGTCGCCGCGCGGTTCAAGGCCGACGCCGCGATCGTAACGGAGCCCAGCCATCACGAACTGACGACAGCCCATCGCGGTTTCGTCTGGTTCGACGTCATCGTGCAGGGCCGCGCCGCGCATGGGTCGCGCCCAGAACTCGGCATCGATGCGATCGTCAAGGCCGGCAAGTTCCTCGTCGCGCTCGAAGAGCTCGACAAGCGCCTGCGCGCGAATCCGACGCATCCGCTGCTCGGATCGGGCTCCGTCCATGCCTCGCTGATCAAGGGCGGGGAGGAGCTTTCGAGCTATCCGGCCGAATGCCGCATTTCGCTGGAACGGCGCACCATTCCCGGCGAGAACGCGGCCACCGTGGCGGCCGAACTGCAGGCCATCATCGCCGCCATCGCCGCCGCCGATCCCGATTTCAAGGCGACGCTCGCCGTCGGTCTCGAGCGTCCGCCCTTCGAGGTTGCGGAAAGCGAGCCCATCGTCGCCACGCTCGACCGCATCGCGACGGAGCGGCTCGGGAAACGCCCGGCGCGCCGCGGCGAGCCGTTCTGGACCGACTGCGCCATACTGCAGGGGGCAGGCATTCCCTGCGTCATGTTCGGAGCCGACGGCGGCGGAGCCCATGCGGCCTCGGAATGGGCCGAGGTGAGATCCGTCGAGACGCTTGCCGATATCCTGACCGACACAGCGGTTTCGTTCTGCGGATAATGTCGCCCCTTGTTGGCGTTGCCTGAACCGTGTCAGCGCGGTTCAGGCCGGATCTGCGGCGTGACAGCAAACGTCTCCACCGTGCTGCCGCGGATAGCGGTCACAGCGAGCGATTGGCCGATCCTGTCACCTGTGAGCATGCGGATCAGGTCGTCGACGCCGGTGACGGCGCGTCCGTCGATCGCGGCGATGACGTCGCCCTCCCGCAACCCGGCTCGTGCCGCCGGACCGGCCAGTTCGACCTTCCGGAGCCTGACCGCAGTGTCGCTGAGGACGCGGGTCGCCAGCGCCGCCCGCCGCGGCAGAACGACCGTATCGGCCGAAATGCCGATGAAGGCGCGCCGCACGCGGCCGTGACGGATGATCTCCGAGACGACATGGCTGGCGGTGTTCGACGCGACCGCGAAGGCGATGCCCTGCGCGCCGAGGATGATCGCGGTGTTGACGCCGATCACCTCGCCGGTCGAGGCGACCAGCGGTCCGCCGGAATTGCCGGGATTGAGCGCGGCGTCGGTCTGCACCACGTCGTCGATCAGCCGCCCGGTCGAGGAACGCATCGAGCGGCCGAGCGCCGAGACCACGCCAGCCGTCACCGTCCATTCGAAGCCGAGCGGATTGCCGATGGCGATCGCGATCTGTCCGCGCCGCAGCGTCTTGGAATCGCCAAGCCGCGCTACGACCGGGAAGCGCCCGTCGGCGCGGATGAGAGCGATGTCGGTATCGAGGTCGCTGCCGAGCACCCGGCCCTCGGCCGAACCGCCGCCGGGGGTGATCACCCGCACCCTTCCGGCGTCCGCCACGACATGGCTGTTGGTGACGATCAGTCCGTCGGGCGAGATGACGAAGCCCGAACCGTGGCCGGCCCTGCCGCCGATCTGCTCGATGCGCGCCACCGCCGGCCCGACCCGGTCCACCGCGTCCGCGACCGAACGGGAATAGGCGTCGAGCAGTGTTGCGTCGTCGTCGAGATGGAGTGCTGCCTCGCCCATGGTGACCCTCCGTCCCCGGCCTGTCGCGCGGCGACAGGCTGCAGGTTCTTGTTTCGCGCATGTCCTTTTCCCGAAAACGCTGCACATTTTCGGGAGACATGCCCGGAGTTCATTCGCTTCCTATATGTGCGGAGCGCGGCAGGCCCGTGCGACCTGCCCGAATGGCCAGTCTAGCCGTCTGGCGAGTAGGAAAGGGCGCGTACCTGGGCGATATCTGGGACCATCGAGCCCAGGAGGCGAATATGAGCAAATTCAATCTTCCGGACTTCTCCCGCGCGGTGACCGATCTCGCGCAATCGGCCGCTCCGGCGCTGGCAAGCCTCGACGTCCATCCGCGCCATAGCGTCAGCGCCTTCCATTGGCGCGACGGCCTCTATATCACTGCGGAAGAAGTCGTCGATTCCGGGGACGATCTGCAGATCGTGCTGCATGAGGGCGTGACGGCAAAGGCCGAGCTTGTTGGCCGCGACCCGTCGACCGGCATCGCGCTCGTCAGGCCGGAGGGCGTGAAGGCACCCGATGTGTTCACTCCGGCCAAGGATGTCAGGGCCGGCAGTCTCGCCGTGATCGTGGGCCAGGGCGGCACGTCGCCGCTCGTCGCCTTCGGCACGGTCAACGAGGCGGGCCCGTCGTGGCGCAGCATGCGCGGTGGCCTCATCGACCGCCGTATCGGCCTTGCCGCTCCGCTCGACGGGCGTTTCGAAGGTGCGGCGGCGCTCGACGGTGCCGGCGCCCTGATCGGCCTCGTCCTCTTCGGTCCACGCAGGAGGCCTTTGGTGATCCCTGCCGGGACGATCGAGCGGACCGCGACCGCCCTGAAGGACAAAGGCCATGTCGCGCGCGGCTACCTTGGCGCCGGCCTGCATCCCGTCCGCCACGCCTCGGTTCGGGGTGCGATGGTGATGAGCCTCGACGATGATGGTCCGGCCCGGGCAGCGGGCCTGCATCTGGGCGACATCATCACCGCATGGGACGGCGAGGCAATCGACGGTCCGCGCGACCTCTTGCGTCAACTCGGGCCCGACAGCGTCGGCTCGACGGTACCACTCGCCATCCTGCGGGGCGGCGAGAAGCGGGAGATCTCCGTCACGGTCGGCTCCCGGCCCATGAACTGAGGAGACGATGGCCGGTATCCTGACCATCCAGCTCGCGCTCGCCGATCACGGCCGGGAAGAGGAACTGGCCGTCGCGCTCTCGGAGGAGCGCGGCATCACCGTCGTGCATGAGGGCGACCTCGAGTCGTCGGCTCATGCCGATGTCGTGGTGACCGACAGCGCTCCACAGGACGGCGGAACGCCGCATGTGCTGTGGGGCGGCAAGGCCGGAGACGGCACCGACGTCCATGCGAGCCTTCCGGCCAGGACCCCTGTCGAAGTCGTGATCGCCGCGGCGCGGCTCGCCGCTGCAGGCTATCGGCTGGTCGGGGGCAAAAGCCGCAGGGTGGAGACGGGCGACGATCTCGCGGACATGCCGTTGCCGGCCAGGCTTCATCTCAGCGCGCGCGAGCGCGAGGTGTTGGCGCTGCTGGCCGAAGGCGCGCCGAACAAGGTGATCGCCCGCCGCCTCGGCATCTCCGTCCACACCGCGAAGTTCCATGTCGCGGCCGTCGTCGCCAAGCTCGGCGCGGCGAACCGTACCGAGGCGATCGGCATCGCCATGCGTGAAGGACTGGTGCTTATCTGAGCGCGATGAGTGATGCCAAGGGTCGGTCCTATGACCGTCGGAGGCGCGAAAGCCGAGCGGCCTGTTGAGACTTGCTGTGAACTCGACGTCAGATCGCCATGATGCCGCCGTCGACCGACAGCGTATGGCCGGTCATGAAGGAATTCTTCGGGTCGGCGGCGAACAGGATGACCTCGACCACCTCGTCGACCTCGGCGACACGCTTCATCGGCACGCCGCGCGTCAGCTCCGTATGGGCATCCTTCTCGTTGCCGCCCGCGAGCCTGACGAAATCGCCGACCATCTGGGTGCGGGCGAAAGACGGGCACACCGCGTTGACGCGAATGCCGCGGGTTGCATATTCCGACGCGGCCGAGCGCGTCAGGCCCACGACGCCGTGCTTGGCCGCGGCATAGACCGAGAGCCGCGCTGCGCCCGCCAGACCCGCGACCGAGGCGATGTTGACGATGGTGCCGCCTGCGCCCGTCGTGCGGAACTGCTTCTCCATGACCGGGATCTGATGCTTCATGGCGTAGAAGACGCCGAGCAGGTCGATCTCGATGATGCGCCTTGCCTCGTCGGACGGTACCTGCGGCAGCTTGACGAAGCTCTGGGCTATGCCGGCATTGTTGATCGCGATGTCGAGCTGGCCGAAGCGCTTGACGGCGAGTTCGACCAGGGCCTCGGAGAGGTCTTCCCGGGCGACATCGCCGGCGAGCGTGGCCGCCCCTCCCGGCAATCGCTCGGCCAGATCGTCGAGGGCCTTCGGATCAATGTCCGAAAGCACCAGCCTGGCGCCGTCGGCGGCAAGCCTTTCCGCCAGCCGACGGCCGAACCCGCCCGTCGCTCCGGTCACCAGAACGCTACGCCCCTCGAAACGACTCATGCCTGCTTGTCCCCGTCGATAGACTGCACGGCGAGCGCGGAGAGAAGTCTCACCGCTTCGCCATATGTCCGAGCCTTTTCGGGGTTCGAGGCATTCCCGTCAAGCGCCCGTTTGTAGACACCCTGGCAGATCGCTGCGAGACGAAAGAAAGAAAAGCACAAATAGAACGTCCAGTTCCTGATGCCGTCGATCTTGCGGCGTTCGCAATATCGCCCGACATAGGCCTCTTCGTCGGGTATGCCCAAGCTTGCCCGGTCGATGCCGGCAAGGCCACGGAAGCCGGACGAATGCGGCAGGCGCCATTGCATGCATTGATAGGCGATATCCGCATAGGGGTGGCCGAGCGTCGACAACTCCCAGTCGAGCACCGCGATTACCTGCGGCCGGTCGGGTGCGAAGATCATGTTGTCGAGCCGATAGTCGCCGTGGACGAGCGACACCAGGCCGTCATCTTCGGGCAGATGTTCTTCCAGCCAGGCGATCAGTCGATCCATGTCGGCGATCGCGTCCGTCTCGGAGGCGCGGTACTGACTGGTCCAGCGGCCGAGCTGGCGTTCGAAATAGCTGCCCGGCTTGCCGAAATCGGCGAGGCCGGCGGCCTCGATATCGACATCGTGCAGCGCCGCCAGGGTGCCGTTCATCGCGTCGTAGATCGCGGCGCGCCCGGTATTGTCGGCCGCTTCGGGCAGGGCGGGATCCCAGAGGATGCGGCCTTCGACGAAGGCCATGACGTAGAACATGCGGCCGATCGGCGAGTCTTCCCCGGAAAGATGCAGCACAGGCGGCACCGGCACGGCTGTCGCCGCCAGGGTCTTCATGACCCGGAACTCCCGGTCGACCTGGTGGGCGGATTTGAGCAGCGCGCCCGGCGGCTTGGCCCGCAGCACATAGCGTCCGCTGCGGGCGGTCAGGAGATAGGTCGGGTTGGACTGGCCCGAACTGAACTTCTCGATGTTCTGCAGTCCCGAAAAGCCCGGTATGTGGGCTTCGAGATAGGGGGCCAAGGCCGCCTGGTCGAGCGCGTTCGGATCACTCATGTTTCCTCGGGCTCCAGCTTGGTCAGCGTCAGCCAGCGCGCGGTGAGCGCCGGCTTCGGCGAATTCTCGATCTCGATGGTCACGTCGTAGTCGATATGCACCCATCCCGAGGGGCGCGCATTCACATTGGCCAGCACGAAGCGGGTCCTGATCCGGGCGCCCGACTTCACCGGGGTGATGAAGCGGATCTTGTCGAAGCCGTGATTGATGCCCACGCCCGCCCCTTCGAGCGGCGGCAAGGTCTCGAAGGTCATGGCGGAGAGCAGCGACAACGACAGGAAGCCGTGGGCGATGGTACCACCGAACGGCGTTTCCCGGGCGGCGCGCTCGGGGTCGACATGGATGAACTGGTGATCGTCGGTCGCATCGGCGAACTGGTCGATCATCTGCTGGCTGACGACACGCCAGGGCGAGAGGCCGATCTCCTTGCCCTGGTTGGCCACGAGTTCGTCGAAACTAACGGTCTTCAAGCTTTTCTCTTCCCGCCATAACGCCGGCGCGGGCCTCAGGAATCCGCTCGGATGCGTGGCGGCATGGCGGAAGCTTGAAGTCCATCACCGGTCATTCCTTGAACAGCGTCATTCCATGCTGGACGGACTGGCCGCCGTCGATCGGAACAATCGCGCCGGTCACGTAGCTGCCGGCGCGGCTGCACAGATACAGCGTCGCGCCGGCAATGTCATCCGGCGCGCCGATCCTGCCGATCGGGACATGCCCGCCGACCCTTGCCGCCTGATCGTCCGTAGCCGTGGCGAAGGCCGTCATGCGGCTCTGGAAAGGACCGGGAGCGAAGGCGTTGACCGTGATGCGCCGCGCCGCGAGCTCATTGGCCAGGGTGCGCGTGAGATGATGCACCGCAGCCTTCGAGGCGGTGTAGGAGTAGGCGTCGTCGGCGAGCGGCTGCGTGCCCATGACCGAGCCGAGATTGATCACCCGCGCGGGGTCGCGGTCGCTCGCCGCCTTGTCGAGCAGCGGCAGCAGTTCCCGCGTCAGGTGGAACAGGCCCGTGACATTGACGTTCAGCACCTTGGCCCAGGCGTGGTAGGGGAAGGTTGCTAGCGGCTCGCCCCAGGACACGCCGGCATTGTTGATGAGGATGTTCAGCCGGTCCGTCCTGCGCTTCACCTCCTCGACCAGCGCCGCGATGCCCGCTTCCGTGCCGACGTCTCCGGCAAATCCCATGGCCTTGCCCGCTGCGCCCAGCGCGTTGAGCTCGTCGGCGACGCGTTCGCAGTCGCCGCCCTTGCGCGATGCGATCATCACATCGGCGCCCGCCTTGACCAGGGCCGTCGCCGCCATGCGACCGATGCCGGTTGCAGCGCCCGTCACCAGCGCGGTCTTGCCCGAGACCGAAAAGAGTTCGTCCAGATATGACATCGATCCTCCTCGCCTGCTGTTTTTTCCGGACGCCCGTTGCGGCCGCGTTGACAACATACCGGGTAGTATGTTCATCATTTGATTGTCCGTAAAGACCCCCGGAGGCCGCGAGGCGGCGATATGGGGGCGGGCGGTGAACGGCGAGGGAGGATTCGAGCCGCATGACGCTCAGCGTCAGGGAGCATATCCAGGACAGCGCACGCGCCGACATCCTTTGGGCGGCGGCGAACTGCTTCATGGAGCACGGCTACAACGCCACTTCCATCGATGACGTCGCGCGCAGCCTCGGTGCCACCAAAGGCCGGATCTATCACTATTATCCATCGAAGGCCGACCTGTTCGCCGATGTCTACCGCACCGGCATGGACATGAACTACGCTGCCGTCGAACCCTACAGGAACCTTCCCCTCGGCCCGCTCGAGAAGTGGACCAAGATGGCGAATGCCCATGTCAACCAGATGGTCGCGACCCGGCAGTTCCAGCGGGCGGTCTGGGAAGGGGTGGAACTGCATCTGCGCGGCGCCACCACGCCGCATCAGCGCGAGGTCCTGGGCGCGCTACTGCAATACCGGACCGACTACGGCCGCATCTTCCGGGAGATTCTTGCCGAAGGACGCGAGGCCGGGGTCTTTCGTTTCGAGAACATCAGCATTGCCAACCAGATCATGTTCATAACCCTGAACTCGCCGATCTTCTGGTACACGCCGCGTCCCGGCGAGACCGAGGGGGATGTTGCGGCGATCGTTCGGCAAATCGTGACTTTCGCGCTGCGCGGCCTCGGCGCCAAGGAGGACTGAACGATGTCGGAGATGAATCTCGGCATGACGGAACGGCTGAAGCCGATCCATGAACGAGTGAGTCGCATGGTCCGAGAGGAGATCATGCCGCTCGACGAGGAATTCCTGGCCGAAGTCGGCAAGGGCGGAGACCGCTGGGCCTTCACGCCGCGCCAGACGGAGATCCTCGAAGGGCTGAAGGCGAAAGCCCGCGAGCGCGGCCTGTGGAATTTCTGGCTGACCGATTCGGAACGGGGATACGGGCTCACCACCGTCGAATATGCCTATCTCGCCGAGGAGATGGGCAAGGCCCATCTCGGCGCGGAAGTGTTCAACTGCTCCGCACCCGACACCGGCAACATGGAAGTCTTCGAGCGCTACGGCAGCGCCGAGCACAAGGAGAAGTGGCTGAAGCCGCTGCTCGAGGGCAAGATCCGCTCGGCCTTCCTGATGACCGAGCCCGACGTCGCCTCCTCCGACGCAACCAACATCTCGATGCGTTGCGAACGCGACGGCGACGACTATGTGCTTGATGGCGAGAAATGGTGGTCATCGGGCGCAGGCGATCCGCGCTGCGCCATCTACATCGTCATGGTGCGCACCGCGCATGACGGGCCGAAGCACAGGCAGCATTCGATGATCCTGGTGCCGTCGGACACGAAAGGCATCACCAGGCTGCGCGCCATGAAGGTCTATGGCGACGACGATGCGCCGCATGGTCATCTGCATTTGCGCTTCGAGAATGTGCGCGTCCCGGCCGGGAACCTGCTGGTCGGCGAGGGAAGGGGCTTCGAGATTTCGCAGGGCCGGCTCGGGCCCGGCCGCATCCATCACTGCATGCGCGCCATCGGCCAGGCCGAAATGGCGCTGGAGCAGATGTGCCGCCGCTCCATGCGGCGCGAGGCTTTCGGCAAGCCGCTGGCGCAACTCGGCGCCAACTACGACATCATCGCCGAATGCCGCATGGAGATCGAAATGGCCCGGCTGCTCTGCCTGAAGGCGGCCTGGATGATGGACCAGGGCGACAGGGCGGCGGCCGCGCCGTGGATCAGCCAGATCAAGGTCGTGGCGCCACGCATGGCTCTGAAGGTCACCGACGAGGCGGTCCAGATGTTCGGCGCGCAGGGCATCAGCCAGGATACGCCGCTGGCGCGGTCGTGGACGCATCTTCGCACGCTGCGCCTGGCCGACGGGCCGGATGCGGTGCACCGCCGCCAGGTGGCGCGCGAGGAGTTGCGCAAATACACGCAGGAAAAGGTTTGAGGCTGAGATGAAGGCGATCGTCGCCCGCGAATATGGACCGGTCGAGAAGCTCGACTATGCCGACTGGCCGGAGCCCGAAGCCAAGGGCTCGACAGTGGTGATCGCCGCCGATGCGATCGGGGTCAACTTTCCCGACGGCCTGCTGGTCCAGGGTCTCTACCAGATGAAGCCGGCGCTGCCCTTCGTGCCCGGCATGGAAGTTGCTGGGACCGTCAGTGCAATCGGCCCCGACGTCCGGTCGGTGAAGCCGGGAGACCGCGTTGCGGCGCTTTCCTCCATCGGCGCCTATGCCGAGAAGGTGGGTGCGCCCGAGGCCACGGTAATGAAGCTGCCGGCGCAGCTTTCCAGCGAGGACGCCTGCGCGTTGATGTGCGGGTACGGAACGTCGCACCATGCGTTGAAGCAGCGCGCCAGGCTTCGGCCCGGCGAGACCCTTTGCGTGCTTGGCGCGTCTGGCGTCACCGGCATCGCCGCCGTGCAGATCGGCAAGATCATGGGCGCGACGGTCATCGGCGTCGCCTCTTCGGAAGAAAAGCGCGCGACGGCGCAGCAGGCCGGCGCCGACATCGTCATCGGCTATGAGAACCTGAAGGAGCGGCTCAAGGAAGTGACCGGGGGCAAGGGCGTCGATGTTGCCTTCGATCCGGTCGGCGGAGCCGCCTTCGACGGGCTTTCGCGCTCCATGGCCTGGGACGGCAGGCTGCTCGTTATCGGTTTCGCCTCCGGTACGATCCCTCAATTCCCTGTCAACCTGGCCCTGGTCAAGGGCTTCAGCATCGTCGGCGTGTTCTGGGGCGCCTTCACCCAGAAGGAGCCGAAGACCTATACGGAAAACATGCAGGAACTGATCGGCTGGTATCTCGCCGGCAAGGTCAAGCCGGTGATCGAGGGGACCTATCCGCTGTCCGGCGCGTCCGATGTCCTGAAGCGCGTGCTCGGCCGCGGGGCGGTCGGCAAGCTGATCCTCAAGCCTTGAACTCTGTCCAGCGGGGTCCGATGATGGCCATTCCCTCGGAAATGAAAGCGCTCCTCCTGAAGGGCGACGGCTACGCGGCGGTTCCCTCCGGCACCGTCCTGGAGGCCATGGAGCCTTATGTCGATTATGGCACGATCGCCGTTCCGTCGCCCGGGCCGAAGCAGCTTCTGATCAAGGTGAGCCTCGCCTCGATCAATCCCTCCGACGTCATGTTCTTAAAGGGCATGTACGGCCAGCCGCGCCTCAAGGGCCAGCCGGCCGGTTTCGAGGGCGTCGGCACGGTCGTGGCGGCGGGAGCCGATCCCCTGGCGCAGAGCCTTGCGGGCAAGCGGGTCGCCTTTGCGACGGGGCTCAGCAACTGGGGGAGTTGGGCCGACTATGCGGTCGCAGACGCCGCCGCCTGCATCCCGCTGATCGATACGGTGCGCGACGCCGACGGCGCGGCGATGATCGTCAATCCGCTCACCGCGATCGCCATGTTCGGCATCGTGCGCGAGGAGGGCGAGAAGGCCTTCGTCCTGACCGCCGGGGCAAGCCAGCTCTCCAAGCTCATCATGGGCGTGGCCAGGGATGAAGGCTTCCGTCCGATCGCGATCGTGCGGCGCGACGACCAGATCCCGCTTCTGAAGGACGCCGGCGCCACCCATGTGCTCAATGCCGAAGCGGCCGACTTCCAGACGGCGCTGCGCGAGGTGATGAAAGCCGAGCAGCCCCGCGTTTTCCTCGACGCCGTGACCGGGCCGCTCGCCTCGGCAATCTTCGACGCCATGCCCAAGCGCTCGCGCTGGATCATCTACGGACGGCTCGATCCCGACGCCACCGTCATCCGCGAGCCCGGCCATCTCATCTTCCAGCACAAGCGGATCGAAGGCTTCTGGCTCACCGAATGGATGCGCGGCTCGGCCGAGCGCCGTGTGGCTGCCGTGGTGGAGGCCCAGAAGCGGTTCTCCGACGGCCGCTGGAAGACGGCCGTGACGGCCGTCGTGCCGCTGGCCGAAGCCGTGGCACGGGTTCCGGGCGAACTCGCCAAGCCGAACGGAAAGGTGTTCATCGCGCCGTGACCGGCGCATCGAGGATAGAGACTTTCGTCACAGCAGGGAACGTCGCCACAGCACCATAAGTCGTATGAAATCGTCGGTTGCCCGCGGGAACGGGTAGCCTATAGTCGGGACGAAGCGCGGCGCAAAAGATCGCGCAAGTACCGGGACGCAAATATCGGGAGGAGAACGTCTTGGACGTATTGCAGCTCATCGTCAGCGGCTTGGCCAATGGTTGTGTCTATGGTCTAATCGCGCTCGGCTTCGTGCTGATCTACAAGGCAACCGAAGCGGTGAACTTCGCCCAGGGCGATTTCATGATGCTCGGCGCCTTCATCACGCTGGGTCTCACCAATTCCGAATTCATGGGCCTGCCCTTCTGGCTGTCGGTTCCGATCGCGATTCTCATCATGGGCATGTTCGGCTACCTGCTCGACATGCTGGTGCTGAGGCGCATGTTCGGCCAGTCGCAGATCGCCGTGATCATGCTGACCATCGCACTCGGCTTCGTGCTGCGGTTCGCCGCGGGCCTGATCTGGGGCCATGAACCGAAATCGCTGGAATCGCCGATCGCCGGCGTCGACGTCCGCCTCGGCGGGCTGGTGCTCGGGCTGGACGAGGTGGCGGTCATCCTCGTCACTGTGCTCCTGACGATCGTGCTCTATTTCTACTTCAACGCCACCAAGCTCGGCATCGCCATGCAGGCGGCATCGCAGAACCAACTCGCGGCCTATTACATGGGCATCCCTGTCAAGCGCGTGCATTCGCTGATATGGGCGCTGGCCGGAGCCGTGGCGGCGGTCGCCGGCGTGCTGTTCGCCTCCAAGGGCTCGATCGACCCGTCTACCGGCCTGCTCGGCATCAAGGCTTTCGCGGCGGCCGTGATCGGCGGTTTCGGCAGCCTGCCGGGGGCGCTGCTCGGCGGCATCATCGTGGGGCTCATCGAACCCTTCGCCTCCTATTATATCGCCGCAGGCTACTCGCAGATCATGCCCTATCTGCTGCTCTTCCTGATCCTCGTCTTCCGCCCGCACGGAATCCTCGCCCAGGTCCACAGGAAGAAGGTCTGAGGCCATGCGGACAGTCTTCAAGACCTCCTACGACGCCGACATCAACCTCTTCAGGCACGGACAGCAGGCGGCCTGGTATCTGGGCCTGCTGGTTCTTTCGATCGTGCTGCCGTTCCTGCTCGGCACCTTCTGGCTGGGCGAGATCACCAACGTGCTGATCTGGGCGATCGCCGGCATGGGACTGATGATCCTGGTCGGCCATACGGGACAGGCGAGCCTCGGCCATTCGGCCTTCCTGGCGGTGGGCTGCTACGCAAATGTCCTGCTGCAGGATCCCGTCGGTCTTCCCTTCATCCTATCCTTCCCGCTGGCAGGGCTGATCGCCGGCGTGGCCGGCGCGCTGATCGCGATGCCGATGAGCCGGCTGCACGGCATTTATCTCGGCATCGGCACGCTGGCGCTTGCCATCCTCACCGACGACCTGATCGTGATAGCGGAGCCGCTGACCAACGGGGTCGTCGGCCTCATTCCGCCCACCATCTCGATCTTCGGCGTGGAGATCGACCGCTACGCGACGCCCGACCGTTTCTACTGGCTGGTGCTGGTGGTGACCGTGCTCGTCGTGCTGGTCTATCGCAACCTGCTGCGAACGCCGCTCGGCCGCTCGTTCTCGGCGGTGCGCGATTCGGAGGTCTCCGCCGGCGCCATGGGCGTCAACGTTGCCCGGACCAAGGCGGTCTCCTTCGGCATCTCCACGGCGATCACGGGTCTCGCCGGCGCGCTGATGGGCCATTTCGCGGGCATCTTCAACAACGAGACCTTCAATCTCATCATCTCGATCCAGCTCCTCCTGATGATCGTCATCGGCGGGCTCGGCTCCATACACGGCGCCTTCTTCGGCGCTGTCGTGGTCGCGCTCCTGCCGCAGGCGATCGCGATTTCGCGCGACATGGTCGGCAATCTCTTCGGGGGCGGCACCGTCGCCATACCGGGCCTGGAATCGGCCATCTTCGGCGCCCTGCTCATCCTGTTCATCCTGTTCGAGCCGATGGGCATCTATGGCCGGTGGGTCAAGATCCGGACCTATTTCGAACTCTTCCCCTTCTATCGCCGCGACATGTTCCGTCGCCAGAAGAGCTATCTGAAAACGGAGCGTATGCGATGAGCCTGCTCGAAATCGACAACGTCACGCTGCGCTTCGGCGGGGTCACCGCCGTCAACAAAGTGTCCTTCTCGGTCGAGGAGGGCGAGGTCTTCGCGCTGGTCGGGCCGAACGGCGCCGGCAAGTCGACCTTGTTCAACCTGATCTCGCGCTTCTACGATCCGGTCGAGGGCGACATACGATTTGCCGGCGAGAGCATCCTGGAGCGCGCGCCGCACGAAATGGCTGGCCTCGGCATCGCCCGCACCTTCCAGAATATCGAGCTGTTCGAGCAGGCGACGGTGCTTCAGAACCTTCTGGTCGGCCGGCACCGGCATCGCAAGGGCAATCTCGTCAGCGAACTGGCGTTCACGCCCTTCGTGCGCCAGGAAGAGCGCAGGCATCGCGAGGCCGTCGAGAAGGTCATCGATTTCCTCGATCTGCAGGCCTATCGCGAGAAGCATATCGCCGGCCTTCCCTATGGCGTGCGCAAGGTGGTCGAGATGGGCAGGGCGCTCGCCATCGAGCCGCGGCTGCTGTTGCTGGACGAGCCGGCCTCGGGCCTCTCGGTCGAGGAGACGCTCGACGTCGCCTTCTGGATCGAAGACATCAAGCGGGAGATGGGCATCACCGTCCTGATGGTCGAGCACGACATGCATCTCGTTTCCTCCGTCTCCGACCGCGTGCTGGCGCTCGCCGACGGCAAGGCGCTGGCGCTCGGTTCGGCCTTCGAGGTGCAGAACGACCCCAAGGTGATCGAGGCCTATATCGGCGTTTCCGATCAGGAGAAGAGGGCTGTGGCATGACGGCGGCGCTGCAGATGGTCCATTCCACGCCATCCGAGAAGGCGGTCGTGCTGTCGGTCAAGAACCTCGAGAGCTTCTACGGGCCGATCATGGCGATCCGCGGCGTCAGCCTCGACATCCGCGCCGGCCAGATCGTCACCGTGCTGGGCGCCAACGGGGCCGGCAAGACGACCCTGCTGAAGACGATCTCCGGCGTGATGAACCCGCAAAAGGGCCAGATCCTCTATGGCGGCGGCGACATCGCCGGCCAGGAGCCGGACCGGGTCGTGCGGGCCGGCATCGTCCATGTGCCTGAAGGCCGCGAGGTCTTTCCCCTGCTCACCGTGGAGGAAAACCTCAGGATGGGCGCCTTCACGCGCTCCGACGCGGAAGGCGTGCGGCGCGACGAGGAGATGGTCTATTCCTATTTCCCGATCCTCGCGGAGCGGCGGCGCCAGGCGGCGGGCACGCTGTCCGGCGGCCAGCAGCAGATGCTGGCCATCGGCCGCGGGCTCATGGGCGATCCCAGGGTGATGCTGCTCGACGAGCCGAGCCTCGGATTGTCGCCGCTGCTTGTGAAGGAGATATTCTCCATCGTGCGCCGGCTCAATCGGGAGCAAGGCGTCACCATGATGCTGGTCGAGCAGAATGCGCGCGTGGCGCTGGAGGTGGCCGACTACGGCTACGTCATGGAACTCGGCCGCATCGTCATGGCCGACACCGCGCCGCGCCTGCTGGAATCGAAGGACATCCAGGAATTCTACCTGGGCGTCCAGGAAGAGACGCAGCGCGGCCAGAAGCGCTGGAAGCAGAGGAAGACCTGGCGATGACCCCCCGCGGAGGCCGGGCGAAGGGGCATCTCAAGGCCGATGACACATACGGGAGGACATGCGCATGACCATTGCCGCCAACATGCCGCCCCAGACGGTCGTGGATGGGCACAGCATCAATGCCGACCTCACCAAAGGTCCCTATTTCTTCGACGGCGCGGACACGCTGGTGAAACTCTTCCGGGCGCGCTGCCAGGAACTCGGCGCCAAGGTCGCGCATCGCGAGAAGGATTACGGGATCTGGCTCTCCTACAGCTGGACCGATTTCTACGAGCATGCGCGGCTGATCGGGCTTGGCCTCGTCGCGCTCGGGCTGAAGCGCGGCGAAGTCGTGTCGATCCTGTCGGAGGACAACAGGGAATGGGTCTATGCCGATCTCGGAACCCAGTCCGTGGGCGGCATCGTTTCCGGTGTCTACACCACCGACTCCGCCACCCAGCTCAAATATCTGATCAACGATTCCGACAGCCGCTTCCTGCTGGTCGAGAATGACGAGCAGCTCGACAAATATCTCTCCATCAAGAACGAGGTGCCGGGGCTCGCCCGTGTCATCGTCTTCGACCGGGAGGGGCTGCACGGCTTCTCCGACGAGAAGGTGATCTTCCTGGACGACCTCTACCGGATCGGACGCGACTTCCTGAAGGAGAACCCGCAGCGCTTCGAGGAGGAGATCGCGCGGTCGCAGCCCAAGGAAACGGCAATTCTCGTCTATACTTCGGGCACCACCGGGCCGCCCAAGGGCGCCATGATCTCCCACGGCAACATCATGTGCTCGATCGCCGGCTCGCTGCTGACGCTGCCGGTGAAGGATACCGAGGAGCAGGTCTGTTTCCTGCCGCTCTGCCATATTCTCGAAAGGCTGATCACCGTCTTCATCCCGATAGGATTGAAGTCGACGGTCAATTTCGCCGAGAGCCCGGAGACGGTGTTCGACAATCTGCGCGAGGTGAGCCCGCATGTCTTCACCGCCGTGCCGCGCGTCTGGGAGAAAGTCTATTCGCGCGTCGCCATCATGGCCGGGGAAGCGACGCCGCTCGGCCGTTGGGCCTATCGCCAGGCCATCGCCGCCGGCATGAAGCGAGGCGAATATCTGGAGGAGAAGAAGGCGGTGCCGCTCGGCGTCGCCGCCTCCTATGCGTTCTGGGACTTCGTGGTGTTGAACAACATGCGGCGCATGCTCGGCCTCGACCGGTTGCGGCGCGGAACCACAGGGGCAGCCCCGATTTCGCCCGACCTGCTCAGATGGTACCGGGCGATCGGCGTGACGCTGCTCGAGGGATACGGCATGACCGAGAGTTCCGGCGTCATCTCGCTCAACCTGATCGAGGACGCCAAGACCGGAACGGTGGGCAAGGTGGTGCCGGGCGGCGAGATGAGGATCGCACCCGACGGCGAGATCCTTTACCGGGGCGGCAATGTCTTCCAGGGCTACTGGAACAAGCCCGACAAGACCGCCGAGACGATTGCCGAGGGCGGCTGGCTGCGCACCGGCGATCTCGGTCGGATCGACAACCAGGGCTTCCTCACCATCACCGGCCGCGCCAAGGACATTATCATCACCGCCGGCGGCAAGAACATCACGCCGGCAGAGATCGAGAACCGGCTGAAATTCTCGCCCTACATTTCCGATGCGGTGGTCATCGGCGACAAGCGCAAATTCCTGAGCGCCCTGGTGATGATCGACCAGGAGAACGTCGAGAAATTCGCGCAGGACAGGCGGGTGCCGTTCAGCGATTTCAGGTCGCTCTGCGCGGCGAGCGAGGTGCGCGACCTGATCGCAGGCGTCGTCGCCGAGACCAATCGGGATTTCGCGCGGGTCGAGCAGATCAAGGATTTTCGGCTGATCGACGTGCTGCTCACCGCCGAGGACGAGGAACTGACCGCGACGATGAAGCTGAAGCGCAGCTTCGTCGAGAAGAAGCACAAGAAGCTTATCGACGAGATGTACGGCTAGGCACGACCCTGCCGTCATGCTGGGAACTGAAACACCACGGAGGAGACTTGCAATGAAATCGGCATTCAAGAAATCGATCCTGGCGCTGGGCCTCGCCGCCGGAATGGCGTCGGCTGCCTATGCGCAGCAGGGGGTCAGCGACACCGAAGTCGTCATCGGCTCGAACGGCGATCTCTCGGGCGTCTTCGCGCCGTTCAACGTCCAGGCGATCAAGGCCGCGCAGCAGTATTTCGACGAGGTCAACGCGGCGGGCGGCGTCCACGGACGCAAGATCAAGTTCATCGTCGAGGATCACGGCTACCAGGTGCCCAAGGCGGTCCAGAACTTCAACAAGCTGGTGAACTCCGACAAGGTGTTCGCGATGATCCTCAATCTCGGTACGCCGCACAACATAGCCGGCTTCAAGATGATGGAGCCGGCCAAGGTCGCCAACATCTCGCCGCTCACCGCCGCGCGCCAGATGGTCGAAGGCGACATCACCTACAAATATACCGGGCTTTCCTCCTACTACGATCAGCTCAAAGCCGGCATCGAGTTCCTGGCGAAGGAAACCGGCGCCAAGGAGGTCTGCGCCATGTATTTCCCGTCCGACTTCGGGCTCGAAGTCTATGAAGGAACCAAGGAAAAAGCCGAAGAGCTCGGGCTGAAATTCGCCGCCGAGACGACCCATAAGCCGGACGATCAGGATTTCGTGGGTTCGCTCACCAAGCTGCGCGAAGCCGGCTGCGATATCGTCGCGACTGCCGTCGGCGTGCGCCAGACGATCGTCATCCTGGGCACCGCCAAGAAGCTTGGCTGGAACGATGTGGCCTTCATCGGCTCGTCGGCCGGCTTCAATACGGCCGTCGCCAAGGTGCCGGGCGGCGTGACGGAGGGCTACTACGCCGCCGCCGGATGGTCGGACCTGGAGAACCGGCTGGACAGCAACGAGGAGCTCAAGAAATGGGCCGAAGGCTACAAGGCCGCCTTCAACGAGGACCCGGGCACGGCGGCCCAGCTCGGCCGCGCGGCAGCGGTCACTTTGGTCAACGGGCTCGAGGCGGCCGGCAAGGACCTGACGCCGGAGAGCTTCCAGAAGGGTATGGAAACGCTGGAATATGACGACCCGATCCTGAACGCCCATATCAAATACGGGCCGGACGACCATCAGGGCGGTGACGCCATCTTCATCTCGAAGATCGAGGGCGGCGTATGGAAGGAAGTCGGCCAGGAATAGTTTTCGGCGAGACGACGTGGGCGCCGCTCCGACCTGGTCGGGGCGGCGTCCGACCCCATAAGGCCAGCGAACCGTCGGCTCCGTTCCGCTATTCCGCCGGCTCGATATTGGTGTAGGCCGCTTCCTCGAGCTCGCGCTTCAGCCGGGCCTCTTCTTCCACCTTCGGCGTGACGAAGCGGCCGAGCAGCAGATAGGCGACCGGGGTCAGGAACAGGGTGGACGCTGCAGCAAGGCCCAGCCCGCCGACGATGACCCAGCCGAGTGCGATGCGGGCTTCGGCACCGGCGCCGCTCGCCAGCACCAGCGGCAGCCCGCCAAGGATGGTGCAGATCATGGTCATCATGACCGGGCGCAGCCGGATGTTCGACGCCTCCTCGATTGCCTGCCGCACACCGAGGCCGCGGTCGCGCAACTGGTTGGCGAATTCGACGATCAGGATGCCGTTCTTGGCCATGACCCCGACCAGGAGGACGAGGCCGATCTGGCTGTAGGCGTTGAGGCTGGTGCCGGTGAGAAGCAGCGCGAAGACCGCGCAAGCGAGCCCGAGCGGCACGGTCGCCATGATGATGATGGCGCTGACGAAGCTCTCGAACTGCGCGGCCAGCACGAGGAGGATGATCACCAGCGCGAAGCCGAAGACGGCCACCATGCTGCCCGTGGTCTCGCCGAGCGTCGCGGCCTCGGCCAGCGGGATGATGCGGCTGCCCGGCGGCAGCAGCGGGGCGGCGATCTCTTCCGCCCTCGCCAGGGCGCTGCCCAGCGCGAAATCGTCGCGCAGGCCCGACGTGATGCCGACGGCGCGCAGCTGCTGCTCGCGCGACAAGGACGGCGGCACGGCGCGTTCGGTCAGCGTGGCGATCGTCGACATCGGCACGAAGCGTCCGTCGCCGGTCTTGAGGAAGATGTTCTCGAGGTCGGTCGGATCGTTGACCGGATTGGTGGTCGATACCAGCTTCACCGGGTAGCTGCGGTCGTTGATGAAGACGTCGACGATCTCGCGGCCGTCGAGCATCGACTGGACCGCCTGGGCTAGACCGGTGATGTTGATGCCGAGATCGGAGGCCCGTTCCCGGTCGACCTCGACGGCGAGCTGCGGCTGGGTGGCGTCGGTGGTGAGGCGCGGCTGCTGGAAGCGCGGATCCTTCTCCATCTCGGCGATGATCCTGGCCGCGGTCTCGCCAAGCTCCGCATAGTTGTTGCCGACGACGGCGAATTGCAGGCCGCTGCCGGCGCCGCGAATGCCGAGGCTGTTGGGTCGCAGCGCAAAAACCCGGATGCCGGGGATCTGCTGCGTCAGCTGATTGACCTCGGCCACGATCTCCTGCTGGGTCCGGTGACGCTGTTCCCAGGGCGTGAGCGCCATCACCATGAAGCCGCTGCTGGCCGAGCCGCCGGAGCCGGCAAAGGCTAAGGTGGCCTGGATCTCTCCGGCCTCGCGCATCGGCCGGATCAGGCTCTCGATCTGCTGTATCTGCTGCGTGGTGTAGTCGAGGCTGACGCCTTGGGGCGCCGAGATGCGCATGAGCACCAGGGAGCGGTCCTCGCTCGGCGTCAGTTCCTGGCGAATACTGCCGAACAAGGCGAATGCCGTGACGGCGAAGAGCACCGAAGCCACGATGACGATCATGGGCGCGTCGAGGCAGGCATGCAGCGCGTGGCGGTAGAGTTTGGCGAGCGCGCTGCCGACGCGCATGCCGAAGCCCCGACGAGGCGTCCCTCCATCTGCGGCGGCCGCGACCAGCATGCGCGAAGCGAGCATCGGGCAGAGCGACAGGGCCACGACGGAGGAAAGCAGCACCGAGATCGCCAGCACGAAGCCGAACTCGCGGAACAGCCCGCCGGTCTGGCCGGGCAGGAAGGAGAGCGGCACGAAGACGGCAGCAAGCGTCGCGGTGGTGGCGACCACGGCGAAGAAGACCTCTTGCGTGCCGAGCACCGCTGCCGCGCGCGGGCCCATGCCTTCGTTGCGCCGCCGAACGATGTTCTCCAGCACCACGATTGCGTCGTCGACCACGAGGCCAGTCGCCAGCACCAGCGCCAGCAGGGTCAGGATGTTGATCGAGAAGCCGGCGACCCAGATCGCCGCGATCGTGCCGATCAAGGCCACCGGCATGGCGAGGCCCGGAATCAGCGTCGCCCGCCAGTCGAGCAGGAAGATGTAGATGACCAGAAGCACGATGGTGACCGACAGGCCGAGCGCGATCTCGACCTCGTGGATCGCGCCCTCGACGAAGACGGCATCGTCGCTGGTCACCTTCAGCGTCATCCCGTCGGGCAGCGTCTTCTGGATGTTGTCCACGGCGGCGCGCACGCCCGCGGAGATATCGAGCGTGTTCGACTGTGCCTGGCGGATGATGCTGAGGCCGATGCCCGGCTTGGTATCGGATCGCAGCGAGGTCAGGTAGATGTCGCCGCCCAACGTCACGGTCGCGACGTCGCCGATCCTGGTCCGGTCGTTGACGAAGATGTTCTCGAATTCCTCGGGGGTCGTCACGTCGGCGGTCGCCCGCACGATGATGTCCTGGTCCGACGTGGTGATCGAGCCGGCCGGCGTGTCGAAGGCGAGAGAGGCGAGCGCGCTGCTCAGATCCGCGATCGTCAGGCCGAGGCTCGCCATCTTCTTCTGATCGATGTCGACGCGGAATATCTTCTCGCGATCGCCGAAGACCTGTACGTCGGCGACGCCGGTCACAGCGGCGAGCGTATCGGCGATCTGGTCCTCGACCAGGACCGTCATGTCCTCCAGCGGCATGGTGTCGGAGGTGAGCGCCAGGCGCATCACCGGTTCGGCGTTGGCGTCGGCCTTGACGATGCGCGGCGGATCGATGTTGTCGGGCAACTGGTTCAGCAGGCGCGACACGGCATCGCGCGCATCCGAAGCGGCCACGTCGAGATCGACCTCGTCGCCGAACTCCACCGTCACCCGGCTGCGCCCGAAGGAAGAGCTCGACGAGATCGATTTCACGCCGGTAATGCGGGCCACCGCGCCCTCGATGACGTCGGTCACCTCGCGGTCCATCGTCTCTGCGGCCGCACCGGTGAAATCGGTCGAGATCGTGATGACGGGCCTGTCGACGTCAGGCAGTTCGCGGATCTCGACCCCATAGAAAGCCGCCAGCCCGGCCACGGCGATAAGTGCGTTGATGACGAAGGCCAGGACCGGCCGACGTACGAAAAGCGCTGTGAGGCCGGTTTCGCCGCCGTCGTTGTGGGATTTCGTCATTCGTCGCCCCCGGGTCAACCGCCGGTCGGAGTGGGGGCCGATTCGGCTTGCGCGCCGGGCGCGCGGCGGTCCGCCACCATCACCTCGCTGCCCTCCCGTACATTCTGCACGCCTTCGGTGACGATGATGTCGCCGGCACGGATCGGGGCCTCGACGAGGACGCTTTCCGAGTTGCGCTGCACGATGCGGACTGGCACGCGCCTGGCCCTGCCGTCCTCGATCGTCCAGATGAAGGCGCCGTCGCTGCCCCACTGGATGGAAAGCGGGCTGACGGAGGGGTATTCGTCACCAGGAAAACGCATCGCCACCTGGAAAGACATGCCGGCTCTCAGCGTATCGTCGGGGTTGGGCAGGTCGGCACGCACGAGAAGCGTGCGGCTCGCCTCGTCGAGGCGGCTATCGACGGCCGCGACCGTGCCTTCGATGACCACGCTCGGGCGCGCAATCGGCGAGGCAGTCACCGGCGCGCCGACCTTGATCGCGGTCACGTATCGCTCGGGCACCCAGAAATCCACCTGAATGGTCGAGCGGTCGTCGATGGTCGCTATCGGCGTCTGGGTCGTGACGTAGTTGCCGACCTCGACCGGCAGGATACCGACGATGCCTGAAATGGGCGCTTCGACGGAGCGGCGCTCGAGCGCCAGCTCGGCATCGCGCACCGCCAGTTCGGCATTGCGCTGCGCCACCTCGGCATCGGCGAGCTGCACGGCCGTTGCGGTGTTGGAGGTGCGCAGCGTCTTCATGCGAACGAGTTTCGCCTGGGCATCGTCGAGCGCGATCTTCGCTCGGTCGAGCACGATCTCCTCGGCGTTGGAATCGAGTCTGGCGATGACATCGCCCGCCCGAACCAATGTGCCGGCTGTGACGGCGATCTCGGTCAGGCGGCCGGAGGTGAAGGGATTGACGGTGACGGAGGCGCGGGCGCGGCCCGTGCCGATCGCCTGCAGCCTGTCGTTTATCCTGGCCACGACGACCGGCGCGGTCACGACGTTGGGAGCCGCGCCGCCGCCACGCTGCCCGCCATTGTCGCCCGCCGGCTTCGCCGTATTTTGCGTCGCCGCGATCGCCCAGTCGATCCCCCACCGTGCCAGCACTTCGTCTGCGCCGGGGAAGAACTTCAGCCAGGCGAGGGCGGCCGCCGCCAGCAGCACAAGGGAAAAGGCGATCTGTTTCCAGACGGACATCAATCACTCCGGCGCGGCATCTGGCCCGCGGCTTGGGCCGTCGCGTCGTCCGATAGCGGAAGCGTAGGCCGGACCGGTCGATCGCACGCCCTTATGGCAATTCTCCGACGCCTGCGCATCCAGTTTATCATTAAATATCGGTAAGGTATGCAGCCGTCTTCGCGGCCGGCCGCACCGGGCCGAATCGGACGCGCCGCCTCGCGGCCGGGCGGCCCGAATCGAGGCCAGGCCTGCCTTCCGTCGCTGCCAGCTCAGCGAAGGTCCTCCATCTCGCGGATGCGCCTGGCGCTGTCCTGTTCGAGCGCGCGGGTCAATTCGCCGATCAGGGTTTCCGCGAAGACGAAGAGGGCGGCCGAGGAGTCCCAGGCCGAGGGCACGGCCGTGCGGCCGGCGACGACATGGCGGGAGAAACGGGCGATCGGCGAAAGCCACTGGTCGGTGAACAGGATGATCTGAGCGCCCCGCTGATGTGCCTTCTCGGCCAGGCGGACGAGGCTGTCCTGATAGCGGCGTATGTCGAAGATCAGCATCACGTCGCGCCTGCCCATGTCGATCAGCCGGTCGCGCCAATTGCTTTCCTGGCCTGCCAGATGAAACACGTTCGGCCGGATGATCGTCAGATGCGCCGCCATGTAGCGGGCGATCGGATCGGTGAAGCGGCCGCCGACAAGGAAGACCTTGGAGCGACGTTCGGCGAGCAGGGCGACCATCTCGTCGACCTGCTTTCGGGACACGTGGCGGAAGGTCTCGCGGATGTTCTCCAGCGTGGCCTCCACCACCGGCGTCGCGCCGCGATGCCCGACGGGTTCCGGCGCGGTCGTGCGCGATGCCGGCGACTGCAGCTGCGCCGCCAGTTCGTCCGTCAGCGCAGACTGGAACTCCGGATAGTTCTGGAAGCCGAGCCGGGCCACGAAACGCAGGATCGTGGGCGAGGAAACGCCCGCCTGGGCCGAGAAATCGGCGACCGTCTTCAAACCGATCATCGGATAGTTGGCGACCAGCGCCTGGGCAGCACGCCGCTCCCCGGTCGGCATAGCGTCGATGCGGTCGGCGATCAGTTCCGCGATGCTTGCCGCCATGTCCCCGTCTCCTCCCATCTGCCGGGGAGACGGCCCTGCCGGGCTCTCCCTCGCTCGATCTGTCCCACGGCTTCCCCAGAAGGCCTCAAAAGGCGTTTGACAAAGCGCGGCAAACTGTATGAAATCATCCGTGAAGGCGCAATGCTCTCTAATGTGTAACAAACGTTACGGCGTCGAGGGGAATGGGAGCGGATGGGAAACAGGCGGCTTGCCGAGGAAGTCTCGGAGTCAGTAACGGTCACGAACAGGGGTGGCCGGTCTCCGTTCGTCCTCCTCTGCGACCATGCCTCCAACGCCCTGCCTGCGGAGTTCGGGACGCTCGGCCTCGCCGCCCCCGATCTCGATCGCCACATCGCCTGGGATCCGGGCGCCGCGCCCGTGGCATCGCGGATGGCGGAGGCCCTCGATGCCGAGCTGATTTCCTCGCGTGTGTCGCGGCTCGTGATCGACTGCAACCGCCCGCTCGACGCACCCGATCTCATCCCGGCGGTAAGCGAGACCACGGCCATTCCCGGCAACCAGGCGCTGTCGGCATCGGCGCGGGCGCGCCGCGTCGCGCTGGCCTATGATCCCTACCATGCCGCGATCGACGACGTTGTGTCGCGCCGCCTCGCGGCGGGGCAGGAGACCATGGTCGTCTCGGTTCATTCCTTCACCCCAGTCTACAACGGAGTGTCCCGGCCGTGGCATATCGGCATCATCCACGATGCGGATCGTCGGCTGGCAGCGCCGCTGATCGAGGCGCTTTCGGCGTTGCGCGGCGTAACTGTGGGCGTCAACGAGCCTTACTCCCCGGCTGACCGGGTCTATTTCACGCTGGAGCGCCATGCGCGATCGCGCGGCCTGCCATGCGCGATGATCGAAATCCGCAACGACGAGATTTCGGCTCCGGCCGGACAGCGGAAGTGGGCGGACCTCCTGAGCGGCCTCCTCGCGCAAAGCGCGAGCGAAGCGCGCGTTCCTGCCGGGCAGGGCCTGTCACATCGTGTCGGGTCCGACGCCCAAACGGGTGAATAGGAGGAGACCTTGCCCAAGGCGACTGTGCTGTTCGTCCGTTACGTCGATGCCATGAACGCCTGGATCGGGCGTTTCGCCATGCATCTCCTGTTCGTCATGGCCGCGATACTCCTGACGTCGACGCTTTCGCGCGTCTTCTTCGGCGTGCCGATCAACTGGGCGCTGGAGATGTCGCAATTCCTGCTTTCCGCCTACTACCTGCTGGGCGGCGCCTACACGATGCAACTCGACCAGCATGTGCGGATGGATCTGTTCTATGCGCGCTTGACGGCGCGCAGGCGGGCCTTGACCGACGCGATGACCATTCTCTTCGTGATCTTCTATCTGGCGGTGCTGTTCGGCGGCGGCTTGTCCAGCACCAACTACGCAATCGTCTATGGCCAGAAGAACTATTCCGCCTGGGCCCCGCCGCTGTGGCCCATCAAGACGATCATGACCTTCGGCGTCTTCCTGATGCTCCTTCAGGCCGTCTCGGCCTTCTTCAAGGACATAGCCATTGCTCGTGGAAGGCCGATCGAATGAGTTCGGAAGCCATCACGCTTTTCATGTTCGGCACCATGATGGTGCTGCTCTTCACAGGACAGCGCGTCTTCGGCGTGATCGGTTTCGTCGGCTCGGCGGCCGCATTGCTGCTGTGGGGGCAGGGCTCGTTCGAGATGCCCTTCAACGCGTCCTTTCAGGTGCTCAACTGGTATCCGCTGATCACCGTGCCCTTTTTCATCTTCATGGGGTACATGCTGTCGGAATCTGGCATTGCCGGCGATCTGTACCGGCTGTTCCATGTATGGTTCGGGTCGGTGCGCGGGGGACTGGCGCTGGGAACGATCGGCCTCATGGTGCTGATCGCAGCGCTCAACGGCCTGTCGGTCGCCGGCATGGCGATCGGCGCCACCATCGCCATGCCGCAGTTGCTGCGGCATGGCTACGACAAGGTGATGGTGACCGGCGTCATCCAGGCAGGCAGCTCGCTCGGCATCCTCATCCCTCCGAGCGTCGTTCTCGTGCTGTTCGCCATGATCGCCCGTTTGCCCGTCCTCGACCTGTGGCTGGCAGGCGTCGGGCCGGGACTGCTGATGGCCGTCATCTTCGGCGCCTATGTCTATCTGCGCTGCCTCATACAGCCTGAGATCGGACCCGCGCTGCCGGCGGAGGAACGGGCCCACATCACCCGGGCCGAAAAACTCGCCCTGCTGCGCGAAGGCCTGCTGCCGCTGGCGATCTTCGGCATCATGATGGGCCTGTTCATGACCGGCGTGACGAGCCTCGTGGAGAGTTCCGCGGTCGGAGCGGCGCTCGCGACCGGGGCGGCCTACTGGGCGGGCAACCTGAACTGGAAGGTGTTCGAACGCTGCACCCGCAACACGCTGACCATAAGCTGCATGTTCTTGTGGATCATCCTGGGGGCGCTGTGCTTCAGTTCGGTCTATGACGGGCTCGGCGCGGTGAAGGCGGTCAAGGCGCTGCTCATCGACACCTGGGACCTCAGCCCGTGGATGGTGCTGACGCTGATGCTGGCTTCGTTCCTCGTCATGGGCGCATTCCTTGACGACACGGCGATGCTCGTGATCGTTGCGCCGCTCTATATTCCGCTGGTCCGAAGCCTCGGATTCGATCCGATCTGGTTCGGCGTGCTCTATACGATCACCTGCCAGATCGCCTACATCACGCCGCCCTTCGGCTACAATCTGTTTCTCATGCGCGCGCTGGCGCCGCCCGAGATTTCGCTCATGGACATCTACCGTTCGATCGTCCCGTTCTTCTTCCTGATGGTGCTGGCGCTGGTCACGATCATGGTCTTTCCGCAGATCGCCCTGTGGCTCCCCGGCCTCTATTCCGGACGATGACGGCCGCAGCAGCAACGAGAAAAGCAGGCTGACACCAGAAGGAAGGAGAACGTCACAGGGGAGAATTCCGGCCGGCAGCGGCACCTAATCCGATCCAAGAGCAATGGGAGAATCGTGACATGAAAGACAGGAACACGCTGAGCAAACGGGACTTCCTCAGGAGGTCCGTGCTGACGACGGCAGGCGCCGTCGGCGCCACGACGCTGGCTGCCCCCTATGTCAGGGCGCAAAGCCCGATCAAATGGCGGCTTCAGACCTATGCCGGCGCGGCGCTGGCGGAGCACGTCGTCAAGAACTCGATCGACGCCTTCAACAAGGCGGCCAACGGCGAGATGACGATCGAGCTCTACACGTCCGATCAACTGGTGCCCCAGGGCGAACTTTTCCGCGCAGTGCAGTCCGGAACGATCGATGCGGCGCAGAGCGACGACGATTCCGCCGCCGCACCGGTCGATGTCGCTGTGTTCGGCGCCTATTTCCCCTTCGCCAGCCGCTACAGCCTCGATGTTCCGGCGCTCTGGCACTGGCATGGGCTGAAGGAGATCTGGGAGGAGGCCTATGCTGAGGTTCCGGGCGTCACATGGCTGTCCACCGGCTCCTGGGATCCGTGCAACTTCGCGACCACGAAGCCGATCCGCTCGCTGGAGGACCTCAAGGGGTTGCGCGTCTACACCTTCCCGACGGGCGGGCGCTTCATGTCCCGCTTCGGCGTCGTTCCGGTGACGCTGCCCTATGAAGACGTGCAGCCGGCGATGCAAACCGGCGAACTCGATGGCGTCTGCTGGTCCGGCATCACCGAGGTTCACACGGTCGGCTGGTCGGAGGCGACGAAATACTACCTCACCAACCCGATCTCGGGAGCTTGGGCGGGATCCTATTTCGTCAATACCGAAAAGTGGAACGCGCTGCCCCCGCACCTGCAGCAACTCTACCTCATGTGCATCGACAACTCGCACTATTACAGGCTGCACTGGTACTGGGCCGGCGAGGCGAACTATCGCATAAACGGCAAGCTCGAACTGACCACCATCCCGGATGCGGAGTGGAAGCAGGTGGAGGACGAGGCGCTGAAGTTCTGGGATGAGATTGCAGCACAGAGCCCCCGCAGCGCGAAAGTGGTCCAGATCCTGAAAGACTACCGCGAAGCGATGACGAAGGCCGGTCCGCCGTACCGCTATAGCTGATCGGGATTGAACGAACCATCCGACAGACAAGCAGATCCGGCCGCGTCCGCGGCCGGACTTCCCTATGACGAGCAATCGCTCGACCTGAAAAGGCCAGCATGGCCGGAGTATGAATAGAATGGCCGGAAATTCCTCGTTCGATCAGTTGAAGACAGCGGTCGCCGCAGGCGAAATCGACACGGTTCTCGCCTGTGCCGTCGACATGCAGGGCCGCCTCATCGGCAAGCGTTTCCTGGCAAAGTTCTTCGTCGAATCCGCCTATGACGAGACGCATGGCTGCAACTACCTCCTGGCCAACGACATCGATATGGAGCCGGTGCCGGGCTACAAGGCGGCAAGCTGGTCGAAAGGCTATGGCGACTTCGTGATGAAGCCCGACCTGGCCACGCTGCGCCATATCCCCTGGCTGGAAAAGACCGCGCTGGTGCTGTGCGACGTCAAGGACCATCACAATCACGGCGACCTGGCGCACTCGCCGCGCGCGATGTTGCGCAAGCAGGTGGCCAGGCTGCAGGAGCGCGGCTATCTCGCTTATTTCGCTTCCGAGCTCGAATTCTATCTCTTCAGCGAGAGCTACGATACGGCACGCGCCAAGCACTGGCAGAACCTCGACACCGCCTCGCCCTATATCGGCGACTATCTGATCGGCATCACCACCAAGGAGGAGGACGTGATGCGCCGGCTGCGCAACGAGATGGAGGTGGCCGGTATCCCGATCGAGAACTCCAAGGGCGAATGGGGGCCTGGCCAGGAAGAGATCAATGTGCGCTATGCCGAGGCGCTGGAGATGGCGGACCGGCATGTCATCCTGAAGAACGGCGCCAAGGAGATCGCCTCCCAGATGGGCAAGTCGATCAGCTTCATGGCGAAATACAATTACGGGCTGGCCGGCAATTCGAGCCACATCCACAATTCGCTGTGGAGCGCCGACGGCAAGACCCCGCTCTTCTTCGACAGGCAAGGCGACTGGACGCTGAGCGAACTCGGCCGGCAATGGGCGGCGGGCCAGCTCAAATACGCCAAGGAGTTCACCTGGTTCCTGGCGCCCTACATCAATTCCTACAAGCGCTTCCAGGCCGGCACCTTCGCGCCGACCAAGATCATGTGGAGCGAGGACAATCGCACGGCCGGCTTCCGCCTGTGCGGGGAGGGGACAAAGGGCATCCGCATGGAGTGCCGCATCGGCGGCGCCGATCTCAATCCCTATCTCGCCTTCTCCGCGCTGATCGCGGCAGGACTTGCCGGCATCGACGAGAAGCTGGAGCTGCAGCCCCCCTTCGTCGGCGACGCCTATCAGGCGAGCCAATTGCCGGAGATCCCCAAGACGCTCCGCGACGCCACCGAGACCATGGCCAGGTCGGAGATGCTGAAGCAGGCCTTCGGCGAGGAGGTGATCGAGCATTATGTGCATACGGCGCGATGGGAACAGTTCGAATATGATCGCCGCATCACCGATTGGGAGCTGCACCGGGGCTTCGAACGGTATTAGAACCGTCGGACTCTTAAGCCGGCATCGATTTCCAACGCGGTCGATGCGGGGCGGGCGGCCACCGCGATCCGCTTCCTCCGTGAGGCGCGCGGCAACAACAGGAAAGGACCAGGAAAATGACCGAGACGGTCAAGCTGAAATCCCCGATCGACGGTTCGATCTATGCCGAGAGGCCCGTCGCCACCGACCAGGCCGTGAACCAGGCCGTGGAGCGCGCTCGCACGGCACAGGCGGCCTGGGCGCAGACCTCCATCGCCGAGCGCGGCAAGCTCATGCTCGCCTTCCTCGAGGCGCTGGTCGCCATGAGCGACGAGATCGTGCCGGAACTTGCCTGGCAGATGGGCCGCCCGACCCGGTATGGCGGGGAGTTCGGCGGCGTCAAGGAACGCGTCAACTATATGGTCGAGATCGCCGAGCGGGCGCTCGCGCCCGTCGTGGCCAACGACAAGCCCGGCTTCCGTCGTTACGTGAAGAAGGATCCGCTCGGCGTCGTCATGGTGATCGCGCCGTGGAACTACCCCTATCTCACCGCGGTCAACACCATCGTGCCGGCGCTGATGGCAGGCAGCACGGTGATCCTGAAGCATGCCGCGCAGACGCTGCTGGTCGGCGAGCGCTTCCAGCAGGCCTTCGACAAGGCCGGCCTGCCGAAGCACGTTTTCCAGAACATCGTGATGAACCACGGCCAGACCGAGAAAGTGCTCGCCTCCGGCCGGATCGACCATGTCAACTTCACAGGTTCGGTTGCCGGCGGACGGGCGATCGAGAAGGCGGCGGCCGGCACCTTCATGACGCTCGGTCTCGAACTCGGCGGCAAGGACCCGGCCTATGTTCTGCCCGATGCCAAGCTCGACCATGCCGTGGCCAATCTGGTCGACGGCGCCTTCTACAATTCGGGGCAGTGCTGCTGCGGCATCGAGCGCGTCTATGTGCATGAGAAGGTCTATGACGAATTCGTCGAGGGCTTCGTCGCCGAAACGAAGAACTATGTCGTGGGCAATCCGCTCGACCAGGCGACCACGATCGGGCCGATGGCGCAGGCACGTTTCGCCGACTTCATTCGCGAGCAGAAGGCAGAGGGCCTGCGCAAGGGTGCCAAAGCCCATATCGGGATGAAGGTCGAGAACGACCGCGAGGGCTCGCCCTATCTGGCGCCCGAGGTGCTGACCAATGTCGACCACCAGATGAGCGTGATGCGCGAGGAGAGCTTCGGACCCATCGTTGGCATCATGAAGGTGCGAAACGACGAGGAGGCGATCGCCCTGATGAACGACAGCCCCTATGGCCTGACCGCCTCGATCTGGACGCGCGACACCGATCATGCCGCGGCGATCGGCGACCGCGTCGAGACCGGCACGGTGTTCATGAACCGCTGCGACTATCTCGATCCGGCATTGGTCTGGACAGGCGTGAAGGACACCGGCAAGGGCGCAGCGCTGTCGGCGATCGGCTACGACAACCTGACCCGGCCGAAATCCTACCATCTGCGTGAAGCGATCTGATCCTTATTTCCCGAAAGACTCCCATCGATGTCCAAGCTTGTCTCCAAGTGGAACTACCCGACCACCGTCCGCTTCGGCCAGGGGCGTATCTCCGAATTGCCGGACGCGCTTGCCGCCACCGGCATCAAGCGCCCGCTCTTCGTCACGGATCCGGGCCTCGCCAAGCTGCCGGTGGTTGCCAGGACCCTGAAGCTGCTCGCCGACGCCAAGGTGCCGCACGGCGTTTTCTCCGAGGTCAAGCCCAACCCGGTGGAATCGAACCTCGCCGCCGGCATCGAGGTCTACAAGAAAGGCAAGCATGACGGCGTGATCGCCTTCGGCGGTGGTTCGGCGCTCGATCTCGGCAAGCTGATCGCGTTCCAGGCCGGCCAGACCCGGCCAGTCTGGGATTTCGAGGACATCGGCGACTGGTGGACCCGCGCCGATGCCGACGCGATCGCTCCCATCATCGCGGTGCCGACGACCGCCGGCACCGGCTCGGAGGTAGGGCGCGCCGGCGTGGTGACGCATGAGGCGACCCACACCAAGAAGGTGATCTTCCATCCGAAGATGCTTCCTTCGATCGTGATCGCCGATCCCGAACTGACGTCGGGCATGCCGCCCTTCATCACGGCGGGCACGGGTATGGACGCTCTCGCCCATTGTCTGGAGGCCTATTGCGCGCCGGGCTACCATCCGATGGCCGACGGCATCGCGGTCGAAGGCATCCGGCTGGTGTTCGAGAACCTGCCGAAGGCCTATGCCGACGGCAAGGATCTGACGGCGCGCGCCCATATGATGTCGGCTGCCGCCATGGGCGCGGCCGCATTCCAGAAAGGCCTCGGCGCGATCCATTCGCTGTCGCATCCGGTCGGCGCGCTGTACGACACCCATCACGGCATGACCAATGCCGTCTTCATGCCTTATGTGCTGGCCTTCAACCGCGACGCGGTGGAGGACCGGATCGCCAGGCTTGCCGCCTATGTCGGCATCAAGGGCGGCTTCGACGGCTTCGCCAAGGCGGTGCTGAAGCTGCGTAAGGAGTTGAAGGTGCCGCACGCGCTTCCGGGCCTGATCAAGGGGCTCGACATGGACAAGAAACGCAAGAACCTGATCGCCGACATGGCTGTGGTCGACCCCACCGCCGGCGGCAATCCGGTCAAGCTGACCAAGAAGGCGGCGCTCGCGCTGCTCGACAAGGCGATCGAAGGCACGGTCTGATCCTTCCCGAAGGAGGCGGGGAGAAGGGTTTGCCGCAAACGCATCGGCGCGAAAACCGGAGACGATTTCGCGAGGCACGATGCGTAGGCCAAGCGCTTGAAGCGTCCTTTGGGCGTCCATGGGACGCGCGGCGGGCGAAGCTTCGTACGGCATCGATATTTAGCCGGAAAAATAGTTCGGGCGATTGCGGCATGCTGGCAAAAGTAGTTAACTTTTCACGTCTCGGGGCTGCTCGCGCCTGCGTTTCACGCAACTGTCATCTGACAGGGATACCGCAGCGCTGGCGCCGAGTGACGCCAGTTCAACGGAGAGACACCATGTTCAAGTTTGCAGGGAAAGTGCTTTCCCTCACCGCAGCGTCGCTGATGGCGGCGACGGCGATCTCGTCGGCCCAATCCATGGACGAGCTGGTCGCGGCCGCGAAGGCCGAAGGACAGCTCACCACCATCGCGCTGCCGCATGACTGGTGCGGTTACGGCGCGGTCATCGAAGGCTTCAAGAAGAAGTACCCGGAAATCACGATCAACGAGCTCAATCCCGACGCGGGCTCCAGCGACGAGATCGAGGCGATCAAGGCCAACAAGGACAACAAGGGCCCGCAGGCGCCCGACGTGATCGACGTGGGCCTTTCCTATGGTCCGCAGGCCAAGGCCGACGGCCTGATCCAGCCCTACAAGGTCTCGACCTGGGATTCGATCCCGGACAGCGCCAAGGATGCGGAGGGCTACTGGTACGGCGACTATTACGGCGTGCTCGCCTTCGAGGTGAACAAGGACCTTGTCCCCAACGCGCCGCAGGACTGGGCCGATCTGCTCAAGGACGAATACAAGAACGCCGTCGCGCTGGCGGGTGATCCGCGGGCCTCGAACCAGGCCATCCAGGGTGTCTACGCGGCCGGCCTGTCGAAGGGCGCCGCGGCCGGCAAGGCCGCCGGCGAAGCCGGGCTCGAATTCTTCAAGGAGCTGAACGCGAACGGCAATTTCGTGCCCGTCATCGGCAAGGCAGCGACGCTCGCCCAAGGCCAGACGCCGGTCCTCGTCCGCTGGGACTACAACGCGCTCGCCGACCGCGACACGCTGAACGGCAATCCGCCCGTCGAGGTGGTCGTGCCCAAGTCGGGCGTCGTCGCCGGCGTCTATGTCCAGGCCATCAGCGCCTATGCGCCGCATCCGAACGCCGCCAAGCTGTGGATGGAATATCTCTACTCCGACGAAGGCCAGCTCGGCTGGCTGAAAGGCTATTGCCACCCGATCCGCTTCAACGATCTGGCCCAGAAGGGGCTGATCCCGCAGGAACTGTTGGACAAGCTGCCGCCGGCCGCTGCCTATGAGGCAGCCGCCTTCCCGACGCTCGACGAGCAGGGAGCCGCCAAGGAGGCCATCACCAAGGGCTGGGATTCCGTCGTCGGCGCCAACGTGCAATAGCTTCATCCTTCCGGGCGGCCGAGCGGCCGCCCGGATCATACCGGATCCACCCATGGCAGATGCCGCAGTCTCCAAGCCCGCAGATCTTTCGATGCCGCCCGCGACGGAACGCGGGCTGCGCCTTCCGACGCAATGGCTCGGCGTCGCGCCGTTCTTCCTCTTCGCACTGTTCTTCCTGATCCTGCCGACCGCGTATCTGGTCGTCGGCGCATTCCAGAACAATCAGGGCGAGTTCACCTTCGACAACATCGCCGCCCTGTCGCAGCCCTCCATCGTCGCGGCCTACTGGATCTCGATCCGGATCAGTCTGGCCTCGGCGCTGATCGGGGCATTGGTCGGCCTCGCCATCGCGATCGCCATCGTGCGCGGCGGCCTGCCGGGCTGGGTGCGCTCGGCCACGCTCACCTTCTCCGGCGTCGCCTCCAATTTCGCCGGCGTGCCGCTCGCCTTCGCCTTCCTCGCGACGCTCGGCCGGCTTGGCCTCGTGACCGTGCTGCTCGGCAGCCTCGGTTTCAATATCTACGCGCATGGCTTCAACATTCTGTCTTTCTGGGGCCTCACGCTCACCTATCTCTTTTTTCAGATCCCGCTGATGGTGGTGATCATCACGCCGGCCATCGACGGATTGAAGCGCGAGTGGGGAGAGGCGGCGGCCACGCTCGGCGCCACGCAGCTTCAGTACTGGCGCATGGTGGTCATCCCGGTGATCTGGCCGAGCTTCCTCGGCACGGTGATCCTGCTTTTCGCCAATTCCTTCGGTGCGATAGCAACGGCCTATGCGCTCACCGGCTCCTCGCTCAACATCGTGCCGATCCTGCTCTACGCGCAGATCCGCGGCGACGTGCTGCACAATCCGCATCTTGGCTATGCGCTGGCCTTCGGCATGATCGTCATCACCGGCCTGGCCAATGTGTTCTACATCTGGTTCCGGACCCGCAGCGAGAGGTGGCTGAGATGAAGGGCACCCGCTTCTGGGCCTGGCTCACCTTTGCCGTCGGCGCGATCTATTTCTTCGTGCCGCTGATCGCGACGCTGGAATTCTCGCTGCGCATGCGGCGCGGCGAATATTCCTTCGATGCCTACAGGGTCGTGCTCGGCGACGTCCGGTTCCAGGAGACCTTCCTCTACTCCGTCACGGTCGCCGTGTTCACGATCCTGCTCGGCATCCTCGTCGTGGTGCCGACCGCCTACTGGATCCGGCTCAGGATGCCGTGGCTCAGGCCTATCGTCGAGTTCATCACGCTGCTGCCGCTCATCATCCCGGCGATCGTCATCGTCTTCGGCTACATCCGCATGTATGGCTCGTCGTCGCCGCTGCCGTTCCTGGCCACGGCGCGCGGTACCGACGTGCTGCTCATCATCGGCTATGCGACGCTCGCTCTGCCCTACATGTACCGGGCCGTGGACACAGGTCTCAGGACCATCGACGTGCGCACCCTGACCGAGGCCGCGCAGATCCTCGGCGCGGGCTGGACCACGATCGTCGTCCGCATCATCCTGCCAAATGTGCTGATCGCGGTCCTGTCGGGTGCGTTCCTGACCTTCGCCATCGTGATCGGCGAGTTCACCATGGCTAGCCTGCTCAACCGGCCGGCCTTCGGCCCCTATCTGCAGAATATCGGCGCCAATCGTGCCTATGAACCGGCGGCACTCGCCATCATCGCCTTCGCCATCACCTGGGGCTGCATGTCGGTGATCCAGATCCTGTCGCGCTTCGCGCCGAAATCGGCCAGCCGGCCGAATTGAGAAAGTAGAAAGCCATGGCCGATCCCTTCCTCAGCATACGGCACATCCGCAAATCCTTCGGCAGCGCGACCGTCGTCCAGGACTTCAATCTCGATGTCGGCGCCGGCGAGTTCATCTCGCTGCTCGGGCCGTCCGGCTGCGGCAAGACGACCGTGTTGCGCATGGTGGCCGGCTTCGAGGAGCCGAGCGCCGGCAACATCGTCGTCGGCGGCAAGGACGTCACCAGGCTGAAGCCGAACCAGCGCAATGTCGGCATGGTGTTCCAGGCCTATGCGCTGTTCCCCAACCTCACGGTGGCGCAGAATATCGGCTTCGGGCTGAAGGTCGCCGGCGTGCCCAAGGCCGAGGCCGATGCCCGCGTCGCCGAGATGCTCGGGATCATCAAGCTGCCCGATTTCGGCGGCCGCTACCCCTACCAGCTCTCCGGCGGCCAGCAGCAGCGTGTGGCGCTGGCACGCGCGCTGGCGCCCAAGCCCAAGCTGCTGCTGCTCGACGAGCCGCTGTCGGCGCTCGACGCCAAGGTGCGAGTCGCGCTGCGCGACGAGATCCGCTCGATCCAGAAGGCGCTGGGGATCACCACGATCTTCGTCACGCACGACCAGGAAGAGGCGCTGTCCATCTCCGACCGCATCGTCGTCATGTATGGAGGGAAGGCCGAACAGGTCGGCACGCCGTTCGAGATCTACAACCGGCCGGCGACCCGTTTCGTCGCCAATTTCGTGGGCACGCTCAACGTGCTGGAAGGCACGGTGGCGGATGCTTCGAGCGGCACGGTGCGGCTTGGCGACAGCCAGCTTTCGCTCAAGGGATCGCTGAACGGCGCCAAGACCGGCGACGCGGTCTCGCTGGCGCTGCGCCCCGAAGCCATTGCGCTCGGCCGCCAGCCCGGCCGCGATACCAGCCTCGGCGGAGAGATCGCCGATGTCAGCTTCCTGGGCTCGGTGATCCGCGTGCGTGTCGGCATCGGCCAGAACGCGGTCTCGCTCGACACGTTCAACAATCCCGCCTCGCCGCCGCCCGCCGTCGGCGCCAAGACGGAGATCAGCTTCTCGTCGGGCGACGTCCTGGTCCTGCACTGAGGCTCGCGGCGCGCTGCAGGGCGGTCCGCCGGGGGACGGCGCCACTTTTCATGATGGCCGGCTACCGATCGTCGAACGGCTACACGTCGTCGTGATCGATCATCGGTCTCGCCACCCGGCTGCGGAATCGGTATAGAAAGGCGGGCGCGGGGAAGACGAGAAGTCCAGCAAGGTGACCTTATCGCGGCAAACACGGAAAACGGCCTTCGTGCCTTCGGTATCGCCCGGACGTCGGAAGGATCGGCCGACGGCGCGATGTATCGCTTCTGAAACCCGGAATGCCGATGGCGCGCTGAAGCGGCCGCGCGGAGCCCCGGGCATCGACATGGAAGCCTGTGACCGGCTCCCATCGCCGGCATGAAGCGGTGGGGTGGCGGCTACGGCCGGCCGGGGCGTAGCCTGGTGGTCGGTCGCTGGCATCCCTCGGCCCTCGAATGTCGAAACAACTCTGTAAAGGAACGGATGTGCAGCGCTTGAGAGAGTTTGGTCGCTCGACGCCCCTGATGCCGCGCCTCGCGGCCGTGCTTCTGCTGCTGTGGTTTCCCACCGGCCTGCGCGCCCAGGAAAATCTCCCTGTCGTGACCACCGCCAAGCCGGTTGTCCGCCAGGTTGTCGAAAGCGACAGTTTCGTGGGGCGCTTCGAGGCGGTCGATTCCGTCGACGTCCGGTCCCGCGTCGGCGGCTATCTCGACGAGGTTCATTTTACGGACGGCGCCATGGTGAAGACGGGCGACCTTCTCTTCACCATCGACAAGCGGCCGTATCAGGCCGCGTACGACTCGGCGAAATCGCGGGTGGACGTCGCGACCTCGGTGCTCGAATTCGCCACGTCGCAGCTCGAACGGGCCGACGCGCTCGCCAAGTCGGGCAATCTGGCGATCTCCGTGCTCGACGATCGCCGCCGCGAGCATCTCTCGGCGCTCGCCCAGCTCGAAGGCGCCAAGGCGGACCTGCGCAACGCCAGCCTCAATCTCGACTTCACGGAGATTCGGGCGGCGATCTCCGGGCGCATCGACCGCAGGCTGGTATCGCCGGGAAACCTCGTCCAGGCCGACAGTACCCTTCTCACCACCATCGTGTCGCTCGATCCGATCGACTTCTATTTCGACATCGACGAGCGTTCGGCCTTTGCCTATGCGCGCGACGCGCGCGAGCGCGGCGGATCGCTTCAGGAGGGCGCCGGCGGACTCGACGTCAGCGTCAGGCTGAACGATCGCGACCCGGTTTCGTTCGCCGGCAAGCTGGACTTCTCGGAAAACCGCCTGGATTCGCAGACGGGGACGATGCGCATGCGGGCCCGCCTCGCAAATGCCGACGGCATAATGCAACCTGGAATGTTCGGCAGGATCACCATGCCGGGCTCGCTTCCCTATAAGGGCATCCTCGTTCCCGACGAAGCGATCGGCGCCGACCAGGACCGACGTGTCGTGTATGTGGTGGACGAGACGGGAACGATATCGGCCAAGCCTATCCGTACGGGTCCCATACTCTACGGCTATCGTGTCGTCCGAACCGGCCTGACCGGAGACGAGACGATTGTCGTTGACGGGCTGGTGCGCGTCCGGCCGGGCGTGAAGGTCAAGGCCGAACAGGTGACGCTTCCCGCCGAAGCGGAAGTTGCGGAGCTGCCGCGATGAGATTCGCGCATTTCTTCGTCGACAGGCCGATCTTCGCCTCGGTCCTGTCGATCGTGTTCCTGATCGTCGGCTCGATCGCCTACTCCCAACTGCCTGTGGCGCAATATCCCGAGATCGCGCCGCCGACGATCGTCGTGCGCGCGCAATATCCCGGAGCGGACGCCGATACCGTCGCCGCAACGGTGGCGACGCCGCTGGAGCAGGAGATCAACGGCGTGGAGAACATGCTCTACATGTCCTCCTACTCGACCGGCGACGGCTCGATGTCGCTTACGATTACATTCCGGCTCGGCACCGATCTCGACCAGGCCCAGGTGCTGGTGCAGAACCGCGTGTCGATCGCCCAGCCGAAGCTGCCGGAGGAGGTGCGCCGGCTGGGTGTGACCACCACCAAGAGTTCGCCAGACCTGATGATGGTCGTCCACATGCTGTCGCCCGACGACAGCTATGACCAGCTCTACGTGTCGAACTACGCCCGCTCGAACATCCGCGACATCCTTCTTCGCCTCGACGGGGTCGGCGATCTCCTAATCTTCGGGGAACGTGAATATTCGCTGCGCGTGTGGCTCGATCCCGAGAAGCTCTCCATCTACGGCATGACGGCCGGAGACGTCGTGAACGCCTTGCGCGAACAGAACGTCCAGGTTTCGGGAGGCGCGATCGGAGCGCCGCCCACCAACCAGGGCAACGCTTTCCAGTATACGGTCACGACGCAGGGCCGTTTCAACGAAGCGCGCGATTTCCGCTATGTCATCGTGAAGTCGACCGAGGACGGCCGACTGGTCACGCTGGAGGATGTGGCGCGCATCGAGCTCGGCGCGCGCAGCTACGTCACCAATTCCTACCTGAACGGAAAGCCCGCGGTCGCCCTGGCCATTTTCCAGCGGCCCGGCACCAACGCGCTGGCCGCATCGGCCGAAATCCAGGAAACCATCGCGCGGCTGTCGCGCGATTTTCCACAAGGCATCGGCTACCAGATCATCTACAACCCGACCGAGTTCATCGCCGAATCGATCAACGAGGTCTACAAGACCATCCTCGAGGCGGTGCTGCTGGTCGTCATCGTCATCATCGTCTTCCTGCAGTCCTGGCGCATGGCGATCGTCCCGATCGTCGCTATTCCGGTTTCGCTCATCGGCACGCTGGCGGTCCTGCTGGCCTTCGGCTTCTCCCTCAACATGCTGACCTTGTTCGGCCTCGTGCTGGCGATCGGCATCGTGGTCGACGATGCGATCGTCGTGGTGGAGAATGTCGAGCGCAACATCGCCCTCGGGCTTGACCCCAGGGACGCGGCGCACCGCACCATGGACGAGGTGGGCGGCGCGGTGGTGTCGATTGCCCTGGTGCTCACGGCGGTGTTCGTGCCGACGGCGTTCATTCCCGGCATCAGCGGCCAGTTCTACCTGCAGTTCGCCGTCACCATCGCCGTGTCGACGATCATCTCGGCCTTCAACTCGCTGACGCTCTCGCCGGCGCTCGCGGCGCTGCTGTTCAAGCCGCATGCGGCGTCGCACGAGCCGCCCAGGTTCTTGCTCGCCCGCTTCGGCAATGCGCTGGCGAACGGCTTCAACAGCGGCTTCGATTGGATGGCGGATCGCTATGCCGGCATCGTCCGGGTCATGGTGGGGACGCGGGTCGCGCTCGGCGTCATGCTGGCGGCTTTCGCAGTTCTCCTCTACGCGACCTATCATATGCTGGAGACCGTGCCTCGCGGCTTTATTCCGGCGATGGACCAAGGTTATGCGATCGTGGTCGTCCAGTTGCCCGACGCGGCGTCCCTTTCGCGCACGGACGAGGTCATCCGGACGGCTTCCGAAATCGTGCGCGAAACTCCGGGGGTGGTCAATTCCGTCGCCTTCTCCGGATTCTCCGGCGCGACCTTCACCAACGCCAGCAATGCGGGCGTGATTTTCGCGCCCTTCGATAGTTTTGAGCATCGCCTGGCGCAGGGGCTGTCGCAGGACAAGATCATCGGCAACCTGTTCGGCCGGCTGCAGAGCATCCAGGAGGCCTTCATCATCGCCCTGGCGCCGCCGCCGGTCCGGGGCATCGGCAATTCGGGCGGATTCAAGCTGCAATTGCAGGAGCGCCAGGGCACCGATATTCGCAAGATCCTCGAACTCGCCCACCAGGTCGCCGCGAAGGCCAACCAGACGCCCGGTCTGATGGGGGTGTTCACGACCTTCTCGGCCTCCAGCCCGCAGTTCTTCCTCGACATAGACCGCAACAAGGCGCGCATGCTGAACGTGCCGATACCGAACATCTTCGAGACGCTGTCGGTCAATCTGGGTGCAGCCTATGTCAACGACTTCAACGCCTTCGGCCGCCTCTACCAGGTGCAGGCGCAGGCCGACCAGTCGTTCCGGCTGCAGCGGGAGGACATTCTGAGGCTGAAGGTCCGCTCCGCGACGGGGGCACTGGTGCCGCTCGGAACGCTGGTCGACATTCGCGATGTCACCGGCCCTCAATTGGTGCAGCGCTACAACATGTATGTGTCTGTCCCGGTCCAGGGCAGCGCCGCGCCCGGCGTCTCGACCGGCACGGCGCTCGACCTGATGGAGGGCATCTCCGAGGAGATCCTGCCCGAAGGCACATCCTATGAATGGACCGAACTGGCGTTCCAGGAACGCAGCACGGGCAATACGGCCGTCTTCATCTTCGCCTTGTCGGTGCTCTTCGTCTTCCTGGCGCTCGCGGCGCAGTATGAGAGCTGGGTCCTGCCCTTCGCGATCGTGCTGATCGTGCCGCTGGGCGTGCTTGCCGCGCTCGTCGGCGTCGCGCTGAGAGGGCTGGACAACAATGTGCTCGTCCAGATCGGCCTCATCGTGCTTGTCGGGCTGGCGGCAAAAAACGCTATCCTCATCGTCGAGTTCGCGCGTCAGGCGCAGGAACGTGGCGCCTCGGTTGTCGAGGCGGCGGTCGAAGCATGCCGTCTGCGGCTGCGGCCTATCCTGATGACCGCCTTCGCCTTCATCCTGGGTGTCGTGCCGCTTGTCATCGCCGTCGGTCCCGGCGCCGAGATGCGCCAATCGCTCGGCACGGCCGTCTTCTCGGGCATGCTCGGCGTCACCTTCGTCGGACTGTTCCTCACGCCGGTCTTCTATGTCGTGCTGCGGTCGCTGTTCCCCGTGAGGGTGCCTGCGCCGACGGCGCCGGCCGAGATGCCCGGCCCCGCCGAATAGCGAGTCCCTGCACGACCGGGGCCGGGCATGTTCCCTCCTTGCCAGTCGCCAGCCGACAAGCCACGCTGGGTGAGGGGGCAATCCGGTTGAAGTTCGTCAGCTACAACATCCAGTACGGTTTCGGCGCCGACGGCCGCTACGATCTGGAGCGCATCGCCCGCGCCGTGGCAGATGCAGACGTCATCGCGCTTCAGGAGGTCGAGCGTCACTGGAGGCGCAGCAACGATGACGACCAGCCCGAGATCCTGTCGCGCCTCCTGCCGGACCATCACTTCGTCTACGGGCCGGCCTTCGACATGGATGCCAGCACGCGGGACGCCGACGGTCGGCTGGTCAATCGGCGGCGGCAATTCGGCACCATGCTGTTGTCGCGCCTGCCGATCGTCTGGTCGCGGCTGCATCTACTACCCATGCGGCGCGTGGTGAGCCCGCTGAATACCCAGAACCCGGCGCTCGAATGCATGATCCGGACGCCGTGGGGGCCGCTGCGCGTGTTCTCCCTGCACCTTGCCCATATCGGCGCCGAAGAGCGGCTCGAGCAGATCGACTTTCTCCTGGAGCGCCATCGCCGCGTGCCGTTCGAGGGCGGTCCGTGGAGCGGCACCGACGACGAGCCGCATCGCGACTGGACGAATGGGGAACCAGAGCCCGAAGCGCCGCTCGCGGCAATCTGGATGGGCGATTTCAACAGCGAGCCCGGCAGCGCCGAATACCGGCGCATAACAGGTTCCAATCCATACCATCCGTCGGTCGCCTGTTTCGGCGGTTTCGTCGACGCGACGATGATGGCGGCCGGCGGGGAGGTGTCCCATACCCATGTGAGGCGGCTCGCCGACGACACGCTGCAGGAGCGCCGGCTGGACTATTGTTTCGTGAGCGGGATGCTGGCGCAGCGTGTACGCTCGCTGCGCGTCGATCTCGATGAACCTGCCTCCGATCATTTCCCGGTCTGGGTCGATATCGATCTCGAAACGGCGGACGGGCGGTGACGGAGCGTGTGCCGGAATGAGCGCCGCCGTCTTTGTCGCGGTGCTCGCCGCCGCTCTTATGCATGCGGTCTGGAACGCGCTGATCAAGGTTCGGCTCGACCGTTTCGCCTCGATCCAGCTCATGACTCTCGGGATGGGCGTGGCGGCCCTGCCGGCGCTGCCCTTCGTCGAGATGCCGCACGGCATGGTCTGGGTCTGGATCCTGACGTCGACCGCGCTGCACACCGGCTACCGGCTGTTCCTGATCAAGGCCTATGAGACGGGCGACCTTTCGCTCGCCTATCCTCTGGCGCGGGGCACCGCGCCCCTGCTGACGACGCTCGGTGGCATTCTGCTGGTGAACGAAGTTCCCGGTTCGCTTGCCATGGCCGGCATCCTGTTCCTGTGCGCCGGCACGGCGCTCATGTCCTTTCGCGGCGGCACCGATATCGGCGGGGTCGACCGCCGCGCCGTCGGCTTCGCGCTCGTCACCTCGCTTTTCGTGGCGGGCTATACGTTGACGGACGGTTCCGGCGCGCGGGCCGCGTCGACCGCTTCCTCCTATGCCGTCTGGTTGTTCGTCGTCGACGGGCTGTGGACTCTCGTTCTGTCGCTTTGGCTACGCGGCCGGCCGATCGTCTCGTCCATGCTGCTCGAATGGAAGACAGGCGTCGTCACCGGCGCGCTCGCCGCCGGGGCCTACTGGATCGCCATGTGGGCGATGACGAAGGCGCCGATCGCTTCCGTCGCCGCGTTGCGCGAGACCTCGATTCTCTTCGCCATGTCGATCTCCTTCCTCGCGCTGCGCGAGCGGCTGACGGCATGGCGCATCGCGGCTGCGCTGTTCATCGTCGCCGGGGTGATCGCGTTGCGGTTGGGCTGACATCCGCGAAGATCATCAGTCTTCCGCAACAGCCCGCCTGCCGGCTTGGAAGAAAAACGACCGCTTGTCGTTTTCCGCATCGGTTCTATTCTTGGACCTCTGCCCGAATGGAGGAAGACATGGCCACGAGCGTCAAGGAAATGATGGCAGCGGCAAATGCCGCGGTGCCGAAGGTCTCGCCGCAGGAGGCGCGCGAGATGATATCGAAGCAAGGTGCTCTCGTCGTGGATGTTCGCGACGCGCCGGAACTGCAGGCGAGCGGCAAGGTCAAAGGCGCGCTGCATGTGTCGCGCGGCATGCTGGAATTCCGTGCCGATGCCGACACGCCCTACCACAATGCGGAGTTTCGCAAGGACCGGCCGATCATCCTCTACTGCGCTTCCGGCGGCCGTTCGGCGCTCAGCGGCAAGGTGCTGAAGGACATGGGCTACGAGAAGGTCTACAATCTCGGCGCCTTCAAGGATTGGGCCGAGGGTGGCGGCGAAGTCGACAAGCCGGCCTGACGGGGGCTGCCGATCGGTACACGCCTCAGCGCGGTCCGGCCCGCCGCGCCGGACCGATTTGCATGCTCGCCGGTTCGAGCCGGCCGGCGCTACGGTGTGGATCGAGTGGGACGCGTACGAAACAATTGCCGACCATGGGCAGCGCAACCATCGCCAACTGGCAGTAGCGCCCAGGCAATGGTTCTCCAACAGATGAGATCGAGGACGACACGCCGACCGAAGGCGAGGGATAAATAAAGCAGCCGGCAGATCGGCAATGGATCGTCATGCCAACCGCCGGCCGCTTTTCGTTCGCCCCTGCGAACTACATCTTTTTGAACTTCAGAAGCCCGAGCCTCTCGCGCTCGGCTTCCGGGTAGGCGGCATCCCTTTCAGTGAATCCCACGTCCCGACTGGAAGTCTATCGCGCAGGTGACGGGCGGCTACCTGACCAAAAGGCGTATATGCAAGATGGCAAGCGACGAACTCCCGGGCCTCGGCCCGGGAGCCCGCCATAAGCTACGCATGCCCTTCTCCCGAAACCGGTACCCACTTTCGGGAGACATGCTTCAGCAAATTCTCAAATAGCGCCGCCCGCAATTGCTTCGAGGCGAGTCAGAAAGAACGCCTCAGCTGCTTGTCAGAGCGGACCAATATTGAGGATCGCGACACGCCGGTTGGCGCCGCTGAACGGGTCCTTTTGATCGAAGAGCTGCTCTTCCCCCAGGCCCAATGCAACCAACTGACCCTGTGGGACGCGGAACGTGTTCACCAGCATTTCCACGACCGCCGCGGCGCGTTTCTGGCTCAGTTCGAGATTGTAGGTCCGTGTTCCCTTGGCGTCTGTGTGGCCGACGACGAGGAAGCGGTTGCTCATGAGAAGCGGATGGTGAAGCGCATCGGCTATGCGTCCCACGGTAACCCAGGATTCGGGTCGGATGACGTCGGAGCCCAGATCGAACTGGATTTGAACGATGAAATTCGGAAGATTCTTCAATACGTCCGCAATAGGCGGGGCGCCGGTGGCATTTTCCGTGCCATCCGCCTGGATACGGGCCTGAATATCGCGACGAATTGCTTCCGTATCGACACCGACTTTCTCGGCAGATTTGCCAGTCTGACTTAACTCCTTGATCGCCTGCCCATATGTGATCCCTTCCTGCGCGTATGACTGGCCCGCGACCGCGCCGAGAGCGAGCATCGTTGCAAGGAGTAGCGCTTCTTTACTCTTCATCTTCCGTCCCCTGATCTGCCTTTCACCTGACCGCTGCCCTGCTACTGGATCTTCGCTATCTGATCGAGCCAGCCGGCGGCCTGCAGGGCCTGCTTGCAGGCTGTCGTCAGCCTCCGGAAATTGTCCCGCCGCATCAGGCAGTGCAGTTTCCGGGCCTGCCCTGTCCCTTGGCTTGCGCAGAATTCTTTGACGTCGAAGGCACAAAGCTGCGGCGCGGCCTGCTCGGCGGCAAGGCGGGCTTCCATGTTCGCGACAAATGCCGCCGTGGCGGACTTGCAGGAAGAAGAGGCCTTTGCCTGGAGGCATGAAGCCAGCTTGCCGCTGCCCGGCCTTATGCTCCTGCAGGATTTTTCGACATCGGCGCGGCAAGCCTGCGCCCACAGCCCAACCGAATCCCCGAAGCTCATGGTCTGGGCGGCAGCCGGATGCGTGATGAAAGACGAAGCGGTTAAGCAAAGCGCGAGGCAAATTGTCTTGAATCTCATACCTTCTCTCCATTGAGTAATCCAGGCACATCACAGCTCAGCACAAAAGCCGATTCTGTTGAAGTCCAGATCGCGGCGGCGCGCCGGCGACTTTCTCGAACTGCAATTCCAATCTGCTTTTCTCAAAGAATCTTGCCGTGCCCCTGAAAGTCAGCATAGGCAGATGCCGCGGGCAGATGGACGTAGTTTACGGTAGGTTACGGCGTGGGCGATCCCGCCCAAATCAAGATGCGGCCGAATGAACAGGAAGCTCGCGCATCCGGCGGCGAAGAGCCGGGTTCGAAAACTCTGCTCGTTCAATCTTTCCTGTCCGGCGGCTGTTCGACAGGACCGCTTTTCTCGACCCGGTGCGAAAAGCCTCGTCCGAGATGCGCGGCCTTAGGCCGGGGCGGCTGCCTCGCTGGCCGAGGCTAGCAGCTTCTGAGCGTCTGCGCGTCGATCTGCAACCGCTTGAAACCTTCGAAGCGCCGCCGGTGGATATCGGCGATCTCCCCCTGCGCGGGCCGATAGGTGCGCTCGGCGGAGGAAAGCCTCGCCATGGCGTCGCGCATGTCCGCGAATTTTTCAGCTGCGGCCGCGCCGAGGATCGCCGCTCCCAGCAGCACCGGCTCCGATGCCCTCGGTGCGACGACGGGCTTGCCGCTCGAGTCGGCCAGCAACTGGCGGACAAATTCGTGCTGGCCTGCGCCGCCGCTGATGACGACATTTTCGACCGCGGCACCTGCTTCGGCCTGGGTGTCGATGATCTGGCGCAGGCCGTAGCCAATACCGCAGAGACCGGCGACGTAGAGAGCAACGAGACTGTCGATGTCCCGCTCCATGCCGAGGCCGACGATCACGGCCCGCGCATGCGGATCGGCGTGCGGTGCGCGATTGCCGAGGAATTCCGGGACGACGTGAAGACCGGTCGCCAGCTTCACCGCTTCGCTCGGTGTGCTGCATTTCGCCGCCGCGAGATCGGCGAGCAGGACGGGCAGCGCGGCGCCCTTGCGTTGCGAGAGCTCGGCGGCTTCCGCAGCCGCAGGGTGGAAACGCAGAAGCTGGTCGATCGCCGCGCCCGCCGCGCTCTGGCCGCCCTCGTTCAGCCACATGCCGGGCACCATCGCCGAATAGTAGGGACCCCAGACGCCGGGGACGAAGACCGGCCCGGCGGTGCTGGTCATGGTGCAGGAAGACGTGCCGAACACATAGGCAAGATTGGCCTGCGGCGCACCGCCGATCCCCACCGTACCGATGCCGCCGGCGTGAGCGTCGATCATACCGGCGGCGACCGCGGTCCCCGTGGGTAGTCCGAGCTCTTTCGCGGCGCGCTCGGTCAAGCCGCTGGCCAGGGCCGTACCGGGGTCGACGATCTCCTGACCGATGCGGACAAAACTTTCGTCGGCCAGTTCCTCGAGCCCGATGGTGCGGAAGTAATTCGGGTCCCAGCGGCGCTCATGCGCGAGATAGGTCCATTTGCAGGTGACCGTGCAGGTCGACCGCGCGAGGCTTCCCGTCGCACGCCAGGTCAGGAAATCGGCGAGGTCGAAGAACTGCCAGGCGGCCGCGAACACTTCGGGACGGTTTTCCTTCAGCCACAACAGCTTCGGTGTCTCCATCTCGGGCGAGATACGGCCGCCGACATATTTCAGCACCTCATGGCCCGTGGCATTGATGCGCTCGGCCTGGCCGGTGGCGCGATGGTCCATCCAGACGATGATATCGCGGTCGGCGTCTTGGGAGGGGCCGACGGGAAGGGATTTGCCGCCCGGGCCCAGCACCACCAGCGAGCATGTGGCATCGAAGCCGATGCCGGCGACGGTGTCCGGGGCAATGCCGGCATTTTCGACGGCCTCGCGAACGGAGGCGCAGACAGCCTCCCAGATCTCCCCGCTGGATTGCTCGACCAGATTTCCATGTTCGCGCCACAGGGTGATGTCGCGCCTGGCCGAGGCGAGCATCCGGCCGTCGCGGTCGAAGACACCGGCGCGAGCGCTGCCGGTGCCGACATCGACGCCGATCAGGTGGATGCCAGGCTGCTTCATGCTACTCACCCTGTTCAGATAGATGCCGGCCGGCTGTCCCGTCTCCGAATGAAATCGAGCTTCAGAGGCGAGGGGATACGAACAACGCGCTTAAAAGGGACGGGCGGCGTCGATTTCGGGAGGTCTCCTACAGGTCGACGCTGTTCGGCAGGATGACCAGATCCCGGATCGTCACATTGCGCGGCCGCGTCAGCATGAAGAGCACGGCATCCGCGACCTCCTTCGGCTGCATCAGGCTGCCATTCGCCAGGGCCTCGTCCATCTTGGCCTTGGGCCAGTCGTCGAGCAGCGCCGTCACCACCGGGCCCGGAAGAACGGCGCCGACGCGGACGCCATGCTGGGCGACCTGGCGCCGCACCGTATGCACGAAGGCCTGCACCGCAAATTTCGATGCGGTGTAGATCGGCTCCCAGATGACCGGGACTACGCCGGCGATCGAGCTTGTGAACAGGACGTCGCCGGATTTCTGCGCGATCATATGCGGCAGGACCGCATGGACCGAGCGGAAAGCCGCGTTGATGTTGAGGTTGAGCATCCGGTCCCAGGCATCGGGGTCGCCCTCGGCGACCGGTCCGCCGATATAGGCGCCGGCATTGGCGTGGAAGATGTCGAGCCCTCCGGCCAGTTCGAGGATCCGCGGCAGGATGCCCGAAAGCTGCTTGCCGTCGAGCAGATCGACGACAAGCGGATAAGCATTCGGCCCCATTTCGGCGCAGAGCGCCTTCAACCGGTCCTCTGCCCGGTCTATCAGCACCACCCTGGCGCCTTCGCCCAGCAATGTGCGCGCGCATTCCAGCCCGATGCCGGAGGCCGCACCGGTGATGGCGGCCACCTTGCCTTGTAGTTGCTGAGCCATGGTCCGGTCTCCTTTCCTAGAGCATTTCCGCTTTTCTGCAAATCGCGGAAATTCTCTAACTCTTTGTTTTTACGCAATTCCGGACGCAAAACCGCTGCACACTTTTGCTGGAATTGCTCTGTTATCAGGCGCGGCCGTGGCTGACGCGAGAACGCCGGGCCAGCGAGTCGACGATGACCGCGATGGCGAGGACCCCGCCAGTGATCATGTAGCGAAGCGAGGAGGGCAGGTTGAGCAGCGTCAGCCCGTTGGAGATCGCCTGGATGACGATGATGCCGAGAAGCGCGGAATAGGCGCTGCCGCGGCCACCGAAGAGGCTGGTGCCGCCGATGACGGCCGCGGCGATGGCGTTGAGGTTCACGTCGCCGGTGCCGGCCTGCTGGCTCGAAGAGGCGAGCCGCGCCGCCGAGAGCACGCCGCCGAGGGCGGCAAGGGTCGAGCAGAGCACGAAGGCGGACATGTAGATCCGCCGCACATTGATGCCGGACCGGCGCGCCGCCTCGCGGTTGCCTCCGACGGCAAACATCGAGCGGCCCCATTTGGTGCGCGTGAGGGCGTAGTTCAGAACGACGGCCAGCAAGACGAACAGGCCGAACATCCAGGGCACGCCGCGGCCGAGATTGAGATAGTAGACCGCGAATTCCAGCGCCGCCGTCAGCAGGGCCGCCTTGACAATGAGGTTGGCAAGCGGTTGGGCGGAAAGTTTCGCTTCGCGTCGCCGGTTCATGGTGGCCAGGCCGGTGACGACAAGCACCAGGCCGGGAACCAGCGCCAGCAGATGCGACAGCCAGGCCGGCATGATCAGGATCTGGCCGAACCTGACGAGCGGCGACGCATAGGGAAGATTGATGGAGCCCGTCGGTCCCAGGATGTAGAGCTGCATTCCCAGTATCGCCAGAAGGCCGGCCAGCGACGCGATGAAGCTCGGCATCCCGAGGCGATTGTAAAGGAACGCATAGAGGGCGCCCACCGCCATGCCGGCCACGATGGCGACGGCGATCGCTCCGGCGACGGGCCAGCCGGAATTCACCCAGAGCACGCCCACCAGCGCCGAGGCGAAGCCGCTCATCGAGCCGACGGATAGGTCGATCTCGCCCAGCATCAGGACGCAGACGATGCCCAGCGAGATCACGCCGACAGTGGCGCAGTCGAAGAGCAGGTTGACCAGGTTGTTGGGAGCCAGAAACACCGGGTTCAGGCTGGAGAACACGGCTGAGATCACGATCAGCCCGACGACGACAGGCAGCATGCCGAGATCGCCCGAGCGCACCCGGTCGATGAAGCCGTTCAGCGCGCCCGTCAGCCCTTCGTCGTGGCGCACGCGCGTGTCGCCGCGGTCGAGCGCGGGAGCTTCCTGCTGCTTGACATCCTGGTTCATAGGCTCTGCTCCTGGGAGTGGGCCTCGGAGGCCTTCCGGTCCTGGCGGCGGGAGACGGCATTCTCGGTCGCACCGGTGATCGCGGCGACCAGTTCCTGGTTCGTGGCTTCGGGCGTGAACACGCCGTTGTTGCGGCCGAGCCGCAGCACCACGATGCGATCGGCGACGGCGCGTACGTCCTCCATGTTGTGGCTGATGATGATGACGCCGATGCCGCGATCGCGAACGCGCTCTATGAGGTTCAGAACTTCGGCGGTCTGCGCGACGCCGAGCGCGGCGGTCGGCTCGTCGAGCATGATGACCTTGGGGTTCAGCAGCAGCGAACGCGCGATGGCGACGGTCTGGCGTTGTCCGCCCGAAAGCGAAGCGATCGGCTCGCGCACCGAAGGAATGCGGGCGGCCAGTTCCCTCAGCAGGGTCCAGGCGCGGACTTCCATCTCGACCTCGTCCAGCCGCAGCGGCGAAAGCTCGTGGCCAAGGAAGAGATTGGCCACGACATCGAGATTCTCGCAGAGAGCGAGGTCCTGGAACACCGTGGCGATGCCCATATCAAGCGCGGCCCCGGGATCGGCCAGCGCGACCTCCCGGCCGTTGAATTCGATCGTGCCCGACGTCGGCTGGTGCACGCCGGCGAGGATCTTGATCAGCGTCGACTTGCCCGCGCCGTTGTCGCCGACGAGCGCCACGACTTCTCCGGCATGGACATCGAGCTCGATGTCGGTCAGGGCGGAAACGGCGCCGAATTTCTTGGTGATGTTGCGCAGGCTGAGGATGCGTTCACCCCGCTGCGGGGTCACTCGGGTGTCGGTGGTCATGCCCGTTACGCCTGTGGCCGGAGGGGACAGATGCCCGGCCGGCAGGGCCGGCCGGGCAAGCGAGCGGCTGTGTTCTACTGGGTGATGCCGAGCTTCTTGCAGCCTTCGGCATATTCTCCCGTGCAGATTTCTTCGGGCTTCTGGATGCCCTTGTCAAAGATTTCGGCCTTGATGTTCTCGACAGTGACGACGGCGGGAACGAAGAGTTCGGACGGCGTATCGTAGAGCGTCGTCTTCGCCTCGGGTGTCTCGCCTTTGAGGAACTTCACGGCGACGTTGGCGGCGGCTGCCGCGACGATCTCGGAAGGCTTCGAGATCGTGTTGTACTGGTCGCCCGAGATGATCAGCTGGAGCGCGGCGATCGTGGCGTCGTTTCCGGTTACCGGCGGCAGCGGGTTCACGCCCGCCGCCTTGAAGGCTGCGATAGCGCCGCCGGCGGTGCCGTCATTGGCCGCGACCACGCCCTTGATGTCGGCGCCGAAGCGGGTGATCTGCCCCGCAGCCCATTGCTGGGCTTTCGGCGGCGCCCATTCCGGCGTGTCGAATTCCGCAAGCGTCTTGTAGCCGGAGTTCTCCAGCCCGGCATGGATGCCGTCACGGATCAGCCCGGCCGCGGCATCGGTCGGCGACCCATTGATCTGGAGAACGCCCGATCCCTCGGCCACGCCGCTCGCCTTCATGTGCTTGACGAGCGATTCCGCAATCGCCTGGCCGATGCCCTTGTTGTCGAAGGAGACGTAATAGTCCGCCGGCGTATCCGGGATCGGGCGGTCATAGGCGATGATCTTCACCCCTTGCGACTGGGCGAGCGTGACGAGGCCGGCAGCTGCCGCGGAGTCGACCGGGTCCAGCACGACCACCTTGGCGCCCTGGGCGATGACCGAATTGAACTGCTGCTGTTGCAGCGCGACATCGGCGTTGGCGTTCTGGTAGATCACGGTGCAATTCGGGCAGAGCTTTTCCATCTCGGCCTTGAAGCCGGGGAAGTCGTGCTGCTCGTAGCGGGTCGATGCCTGATCGGGCATCAGGAACGCGACGGTGGCGTCTTCCTGGGCCGACGCTGCGCCGGCAAACCCGACGACCAGTGCCGCCGATGCCAACAAAAGATTGCGGTAGTTCATTCTCTCCTCCTTGGTGAAAGCGGAAAAGCAAGACATGATGACGTCACCGGATCGATGACTTCGACGATCGTCGACTTCAGTCGGCGTCTGTTTGAACGGCGTGGCAACATCTGCCCGGTGCCCTGGGCGCAGCCTGCTCCACGTGTTTGAAGTTCCTCCCTATGCCAGCGTCGACTGGCGACCTTCATCGATTGAGCATCGATGCTCAATCGATGAAGCAGTGTTGCCATCAATTGGCGATGGTGTCAAGTTGCGGCAAAGGGAGTGCGATTTGTGACCGACGTCCGTCAGCCGAAGAGACCGACCATCTATGATCTGGCGGAACTGGCCGGCACCTCTGCGAGCGCTGTCAGCTCCGTGCTGAACGGGAACTGGAGGAAGCGCAGGATCAGCAGCCAGCTCGCCGAAAAGATCACGCGATTGGCCGAGGAGCAGGGCTATGCGCTGAACATGCAGGCGAGCCTGCTGCGCCGCGAGAAATCGCACATGATCGGCATGATCGTCCCCAAATACGACAATCGCTATTTCGGATCGATCGTGGAGCTGTTCGAGGACATGGCTCGCACCAGGGGGCTGTTCCCGATCATCACCTGCACGCGCCGCGACCCGGAACTGGAAGTGGAAGCCGCGCGAGCGATGCTTTCCTATCAGGTCGAATGTATCATCGCGACCGGCGCGACCGATCCCGACAGGATCACCGAGATCTGCTCGGCGGCCGGCGTGCGCAGCATCAATCTGGATCTTCCGGGATCGCGCGCGCCGTCGGTCATATCGGACAATTTCGGCGGCGCGCGCGAACTGACCAGGCGAACCCTGCGGAATTGCGAACGAAGCTTCGGGCGGATGGAGCCGCTGATCTTCGTCGGCGGCCGCGGCACCGACCATAACACCTCGGAGCGCGTGAGAGGGTTCCGGACCGCGCATGAGGAAATGGGGGTGGACGTCGACGACAGCCATATCCTTACCTGCGGCTACGCGGCCGCAAAGGCCGAGCGTGCCTTGATCAATCTCGTCGAGGGCGGCGCGGCCTTGCCCCGGGGCATGTTCGTGAACTCGACGATCTCGCTGGAAGGCGTGCTGCGCTGGATCCGGGAGCGCAGGATCGATGGCCCTTTCGAGCCGGTGCTGGGATGCTTCGACTGGGACCCGGTCGTGCAACTGCTCGACGACAAGATCGAGATGGTGCGCCAGGACGTGCCGACCATGCTCCAGGCGATCTTCGAGATCATCGAATCCGGATCGACCAAGGAAGGTGTGGTCCAGGTGCCGACCTTGTTCTTCGGCGCGCAGGGCGGTGCGCAGCAGGTGTGATCTGCGGAGGGCGGAAGGCGAGCGTCGGGACGCATCAAGAGTCGATTTTGACACCCGGAGGCGCGGTCGTCGCCCAAATGCTTTGGTCTTTCCGGGAACGAATGGTGGGCGTGACAGGGATTGAACCTGTGACCCCTACGATGTCAACGTAGTGCTCTCCCGCTGAGCTACACGCCCATTCGCGATGGCGCATACACCACTTTTGATCGGACACGTCAATAGTGGTTGATCGTCAAATGCACAGGCTGCGACAGCCTGTGCACGATCCACCTTGGCGGCGCTCAGGCCGCCTTCAGCATTTTCTCGACCTCGTTGACGAGATCGCGCAGGTGGAACGGCTTCGACAGCACCTTGGCATCCTTCGGCGCCTTCGAATCGGGATTGAGCGCGACCGCCGCGAAGCCGGTGATGAACATGACCTTCAGGTCCGGGTCGATCTCGGTTGCCCGGCGGGCGAGTTCGATGCCGTCCATCTCGGGCATCACGATGTCGGTCAGGAGCAGCGAGAACGGCTCCTCGCGAAGCCGCTCGTAAGCACTCGCCCCATTGTCGAAGTCGCTGACGTCGTAGCCGGCGCGCTCCAACGCCTTCACCAGGAAACGGCGCATGTCGTCATCGTCTTCCGCCAGAAGAATTCGTGCCATAGGGTCCCGTCCGACTCATTCTCGAGCCTGCTGCCCGGCAGGCCCGTTAACCATCAGCCATATGAATAGGCGACGGTAAAGATCAAGTGAATGGCGAAGGTGTGGCGGGCGGCCGGACATGCCGAAACGGCAGGTCCCGCGCACTGGACAGGAGCCTGTGCCGGTGGCAGGTTCGCTTCATGTCCGACACCATTTCCCGGCGTATCCGCCGATGACCAGCGTTGCCGACGACTTCTCCGTGATCCGTCCTTTCGAGATCAGGGCAAGCGCTGAACAGCGTGTCCCCTTCGTCTTCAACTCGCCCCATAGCGGCCGGCACTATCCCGACCGCTTCCTTGCCATGACGCGGCTCGACCGCAATCAGATCCGCCGCTCGGAAGACTCCTTCGTCGATCAGCTCTTCGCGGGCGCCGTGGCCCTGGGCGCGCCCATGCTGGTCGCCAATTTCCCGCGCGCCTATCTCGACGCGAACCGCGAGCCCTGGGAACTCGACCCCCGCATGTTCACCGAGCCGGTGCCGTCCTTCGTCAACATCCGCTCGGCGCGTGTGGCAGGTGGCCTCGGCACGGTGCCGAAGCTGGTCGGGGAGGGGCTCGACATCTATCCCGGAAGGTTGCCGCTGGCCGAGGCGGTCGACCGCATCGAGATCGTCTACAAGCCCTATCACGAGTGCCTGAAGCTGCTGATCTCCCATACCCATGCGCGCTTCGGTTCGGCCGTGCTGATCGACTGCCATTCCATGCCGGCGAGCATCCGCGTCGGTGATACGGGCGTCCGGCCGGATTTCATCGTCGGCGATCGTTTCGGCGCCTCGGCGCCGCCGGCACTGACGGAGCACGCGATAAGCCTTCTTACCGCGATGGGCTACACGGTCGCGTACAACAAGCCCTATGCGGGCGGCTTCATCACCGAACATTACGGCCGTCCGGCGCGCGGCCTGCACGCGCTGCAGATCGAGGTCAATCGCGGTCTCTACATGAACGAGCGGACCTTCGAGAAGGGCGTCGGCTTCGACGCGCTGGCCGACGACCTCACCCGCTTCGTCGCCGATCTGATGGCGTTGCCGGAGCACCATATCGATGTGCCGCCGCTCGCTGCCGAGTGACAGGGGCCGAGTGACAGGGGCCGAGTGACAGGGGCCGAGTGACTGGGCGATCCGTGGCCGGCCGGTGTCCGGCTGCCGCTCGGACTCAAAAAAAGACCGCGCCGAGGCGCGGTCGAAGTCTAGGGAGGAAACGCCCAAGGAGGGCATGGACAGGAGAACCTGTCCGATAAGCAGCGTATGGTGCGGCGCACAAATGTCAAGCCGACTTCAGGCTTTTTTAATTCACTGTGATGTGGCAAATGCGCTGTGATCCGCCTGAGTTGCATTTGTGCAACAATTTGGGCTGCTCAAAAAATGATCAGGATGCGGGCATGCTAATCGAAACCGAATTCATGAGGCGCATTGCCGCCGCCGCCGCGGCCGAGACGCTGCCGCGTTTCCGCCAGCAGGGGACGGTCACGAACAAGCTCGCCTCCGGCTTCGACCCGGTGACGGAGGCCGACCGTGAGGCCGAAAGGGCGATCAGGGCCCTGATTCGCCACGAATATCCCGACCACGGCATATTGGGCGAAGAGCATGGCGGCGAGAACATGGGGGCGAACCATGTCTGGGTGATCGATCCGATCGACGGTACCCGCGCCTTCATCTCCGGCCTGCCGGTGTGGGGAACGCTGGTGGGGCTTACATCGGGCGGCGATGCCGTGGCGGGCCTGATGTCGCAGCCCTTCACCGGGGAACTCTATTTCGCCGATGCCAGAGGCGCCTTCTACGAGGGGCCTGGCGGGGATCGCGTGCTCGCCACCCGCAAGACAACGACGCTCTCGGACGCCACGCTCACCACGACGACGCCTGCCCTGTTCAAGGGCGAGGGGCGCCAGCGCTACGACCGGCTGGAGCAGGCGGTGCGGCTCGCCCGCTACGGGATCGATTGCTACGCCTTCGCCATGGTCGCCGGCGGCAGCGTCGACATCGCGGTCGATGCCGGCCTGCAGCCTTACGACATCGTGGCGCTGATCCCCATCATCGAAAAAGCCGGCGGCGTCATCACCACTTTCGACGGCGGGCCGGCGGAAAAGGGCGGCGACATCCTGGCGGCGGCGACGCCTGAACTGCATGCGGCGGCGATGGAGTATTTGAGGCGGTGAAATAGTGAATGGTGAATGGTGAATGGTGAATGGTGAATGGTATAAACGATGGTCCTTGTGATTTTTCCGTGGCCTCGGAACTAGATATTATTATCTCCCATTCACCATTCACCATTCACCACCCGGCACAAACGCATCGAACGCCGCCAGCAGCTGCTCGCGGAAGAAGTCGGCCTCCTGCAGGATCTCATGGCGGGCGCCGTCGATGGTCAGTACCGAGGCGGTCTTGAGCCGGCGGGCATAAGCCTCGATGGCCGGGGTCGAAACGACGGCGTCGGCGCCGGCCGCGATCAGCAGGATCGGGATGCGCATCCTGGCGAGGAATTCCGGCTGCTGCACGCGTTCGGAGGCCCGGCAGGCCGCATGGATCCAGGCGACGGTAGGCCCGCCCACGGCGAGGCCGGGATGGGTCTCGTAGATGAGCGCGTTGCGCCTGTAGCGCGCCGGGTCCGATGTCAGCACATTGCCTTCGAAAGGCGGCGTTTCGCGGGGGCGCGGGCCGCGGCCGAGATAGATGGTGCCGAGGCCGAGGCTGTAGAGGAAGGCCGAGACCCGGCGCACCGACGTCATCGGCAGCGGGAATCCGGCCAGCGCGAGCAAGGGCACGCACAACACCATGCGCTGAATTCGGTTGATCATCGCCGGTGAGGCGAGCAGGGCGACCAGGCCGCCGGTCGAATGGCCCAGCACGCTGAAGGGGCCGCGGCAATCGGGCAGCACGATCTCGGCAAAGAATTGCTCGAGATCCAGAACATAATCCTGGAAGTCCTCGACATATCCCTTGGCGGGATTGCGCAACAGCCGGTCCGAGGCGCCCTGACCGCGCCAGTCCAGCGTGGCGACGGCGAAGCCGCGTGCGGCAAGGTCCCCGATCGTCTCGAAATATTTCTCGATGCACTCGTTGCGGCCGGCGAGCAGGATCACCGTGCCTTTCAGCGGCCGTACCCTGGTATCGAACAAGGCGTAGCGGATCTTCCTGCCGTCCCGTGCAGTGAGGAATCCGGCACGGGCATCGTCCGGCGCCGGGTTGCCCGGGATCTCGAAGAAGCCGGTGCCGACGGCAGGGCTGTCGTGGCTGAGATCTGAGGCGTCCATGACGAAGGTGATAAGAAGCGCCGCGCCCAAAAGCAAAGGAAAAGGTGGCGGGCCGGAAGCGGGGGCCCGCTTCCGGCCTCTGTCGATCCGGGGGAGAGGGAACGGAACGCCCGGCTCGGCTTCGTCGCGGCGGCTTGTCCGTCGCTGTCCTTTGTCCCGAACACTGTAGCCAATGCGCCTGAATGCCGTCCGAAAGGCCGGTTCATGCTGCGTTCACGTCGAGAAGACCGGCGGCGCGCACAGTCTTGAAATCGGGCGGGCGGGCACCCAGATCATGGATGCGGCCGCCGGAACCGGGGCCGCTGACCCCCAGGGAAACGCCAGAACGGGTTTCCGAGAGCGGTCAGAACGCCATGTTGCTCAACAGGAGAACAGAACCATGCGTCATGTTGATTTTTCGCCCCTCTATCGCTCGACCGTCGGTTTCGACCGGCTGTTCACCATGCTCGACTCGCTCGGCCAGCCCGAGGGCGGCCAGAGCTATCCGCCCTACAATATCGAGCGCACCGGTGAGGACGCCTACCGCATCAGCATGGCCGTTGCCGGCTTCTCGGAAGACGAGATTTCGATCGAGGCCCATCGCAACGTGCTGACGGTGAAGGGCGAGCGCAAGGAGGAGAACACCGGCGAAGGCTCCGAGCTGCTTTATCGCGGCATCGCCTCCCGCGCCTTCGAGCGTCGTTTCCAGCTTGCCGACCATGTCGACGTGACCGGCGCCGCGCTCAAGAACGGGCTCCTTCACATCGATCTCAAGCGCAACATTCCGGAAGAGCTGAAGCCTCGCAAGATCGAGATTTCGGTTGCTCCCGCGAAAGCCAAGCAGATCGAGGCCTCGGTCAACTAAACAGAGCTCCATTCCAGGAGTTCGGCGGCGCCTTCGGGCGCCGCTTTCATTAGCGGGGTTTGCCGCAATCGCAGTATCCGAGGCCTGTCAGGCTATCAGTTCGCCAAAGCGCTCGACCTCGTCCGCAGTCGTGCGGAAACTCGTCACGAAACGATAGAGCCCTTCGTTTTCACCGATCCCGTCGCCGAAGCCATGCGGGATCGCCCAAGGGTAGAATACAGCGCCCTTTTCCTGCAGTGCCTTCGCCAAGGCATTGTCGATCACCGCAAAGAGTTCGTTGGCATCCGGCTCCCAGGCCAGCCGCAACTTGCGTGACGCGCGTATGCGATCCGCCAGACGCGCGGTCATGGCGTTGGCGTGGCGGGCCGTCTCCAGCCAGAGGTCGTCGCGGAAATAGGCGTCGAACTGGGCGGCGACAAAGCGCGACTTGGAGAAAAGCTGCGCGGCGCGCTTGCGGATGAAAGCCAGTTCCTTCGCCTTGGCGAGGTCGAAGAGCACGATCGCCTCCGCGCACCAGCAGCCGTTCTTGGTGCCGCCGAATGAAATGAGGTCGACGCCTCGTTTCCACGTCATCTCGGCCGGGGTTGTCCCGAGCGCGACCAGCGCGTTGGCAAAGCGCGCACCGTCCATATGGAGGGGCACGTCGTGGCGCCTGGCTACCGCAGCGATTTCCGCGATCCGGTCGAGATCGTAGACCGTTCCGATCTCGGTCGCCTGGGTGATCGACACGGCCGCCGGCCGGCCGCCATGGACGAATTCGGGGTCGAACCTGGCCATTGAGCGCTCGAGTTCGGCCGGGTCGATGCGGCCGAATGCGCCGGGCACGCGAAACATCCTGCTGCCGCCGGTCAGATACTCCGGCGCGCCGCATTCGTCTTCCAGCATGTGGGCTTCGTGGTGGGCAAAGGCCACGCCGCCGGGACGGCTCGCCAGGGCCATGGACAACGAATTGGCGGCCGTGCCGGTCGCGACGAAGAAGATCGCCACCTCGCGTTCGAACAGGGTGCTGAAGCGATCCTGGACAGCATGGTCGAGCTCGCTCGATCCGTAGGCCGAAGCATAGCCTCCGGCGTTGGCCGCCAGGCTTTCGGTGATTTTCGGATGGGCCCCGGCCCAGTTGTCGGATGCAAAGATCATCGGTTCTTCCAGATGGCTGTCTATCGGCTTTCCGCCGCGGACCATGTGCGGTTTTGTCCGCCAAGTTCAAGGGCCGGGGGGCACAAAACAATTGGATCCGGTAGCCGGTCGATGGGCCCCCGGGACGGAAGCGCTGGAGCGGGACCATCGCCCTGCAGCATGTCGCGTGAGAAAGGATTCGCGCGACGTATTGTAGCTTCTTGATATGGCGCATGTCTTTTCCCCGAAAACCGCTGCACAGTTTCGGGAGACTTGCTTTTGGCGGTGGCGGTCGGCCTTCGGCGGCGTCGGGTTGTCAGCGCCAGCGCTCGACGCCTTGCGCCTCGGATCTGCGCCTGACGAATTCGCGCATCAGGGGCGCGAAGAACGCCTTGCTGAATTGCCCTAGCGGGGGAACCGGCTCAAGGTGAAAGGACCGGCCTACGATGTCGGTGTTGTAGTCGTCAAAGATGATCCAGAGCCGCAGTGCGCTGTCGAGGCCCGCGCGCCGCTTCTCGATCTCGGGGATCTCGACGGCGAATCGTCCGGGCTGCGGCGGCTGGCTGGTGATCGGAAAGAGGACAAGCAAATCCTCGCCCTTTGGCCTGGGCAGACGGAACCCGACGGCGGTCGGCCGGTCCTTTCGCCCTGCAGTCTCGCCTTTGACCGCCTCCCGTGTCCATAGATAGGCGAAGCGAATGACGCAACCGGATCGGATTGCGTCATAGCTCATGAGTCGATGCCTTCCTGCTCATAGCGGGCCAATTCGGTCTTGATCTCTTCGAACAGGTCATCGGGCATCGTTTCGAGCGTCCCGGTTGTACGGGTGTCGGCCCGCTCGATGAGGCGTCGGTAATCCTCGATGCTGAGCAGGACCAGGCGAGGCTTGCGACGCTGGGTGATGGTGACCGGATGGCGCATCGCGTCCGCGATGATGTCTCCGGATTTCCGCGATAGGTCACTGGTTGAATAGGTGTTCATGGCGCATACCCCTGTTAATGCCGTAATTTACAGCAATGCGGTAAATTCCGCAATTAGCGGACTCCCATCCCGCCTCCGATTGAGGCGGCTCCTAGAACCGGGTTTTTATCCTCGGAAGAAGCGAGGCGCAGCCATCGTAGAGGCGCAACCCTTTTGGTCAGGTTGGTCAGGCGAAAGATGCGCGGCCCTGGGCGATTGGAACGATTCTTTCGATCAAGACTGCCGCAGACCCGAATCAGAAAATTATGATCCGAAGCGCCATTGCGAAATTTTATTTCGTCATTGGGATGCCGAACTTAACTTTGTATCTTGATGCCCGGGCCGATTTCTGCCATACGGGAGATAGGACAGTAGTGCTGTCTTAATTATCGACGCAAGCTTGCCGGATAAGGCGTATAGTGACGCCGTCCGGCTTGCTGCGCGCCTGGCGGTCGCCGGTTCGCTTCGATGCGACCGTCGCCGCGGCCGAGGGCGGGAATGTGCCGGTCCCACCGGTGTTCCCGCCATTTGCAGGACATGCCGCATGAGCACGAGAAGCCGGGCGCTTCACGGACCATGCCGGCCCGACGAAAACGCCCGGGACGGGCTCGAACGGAGGAAGGGACGACGATGACGGAAGTGGCGCCATCTGTGACGACGGAATTCTTGCCGGCCGCGCAGACGAAAGCGGCCGCCGTCGAGAAAAATACCCTCCGAGGCCTCTACGATCCACGCAACGAGCATGATGCCTGCGGTGTCGGCTTCATCGCCCAGATGAAGAACGTCAAGTCTCACCAGATCGTCAGGGATGGTCTGGCGATGCTGGAGAACCTCACCCATCGCGGCGCCGTGGGCGCCGACCCCCTGATGGGCGATGGCGCGGGCGTGCTCGTGCAGATTCCCGACCGCTTCTTCCGCGAGGAGATGGCGAAGCAGGGCATCGAGCTGCCGGAGCCGGGCCAATACGGCGTGGGCCATTGGTTCATGCCGCGGGATCCGGCGATGCGCGCCCATATCGACGAGATCATCGCCGAGTCGGCGCAGTCCGAAGGCCTGCCGCTGCTGGGCTTCCGCGACGTCCCCGTCGACAATTCCTCGCTTTCCAAGGCGCCCGACATCGCCGCGGCCGAGCCGTTCCATCGCCAGGTGTTCATCGGGCGCACCCCCGATATCGAGGACGACGAGGAATATGAGGCGCGCCTCTATCTGCTGCGCAAGGTCATCTCGGGCCGCATCTATGCCGAGAACAACAACCGCGACATTGGCGCCTACAGCGTGTCGCTGTCGGCGCGCACCATCGTCTACAAGGGCATGTTCCTGGCCTACCAGGTCGGCGCCTATTACAAGGACCTTTCCGATCCGCGCTTCGAGACGGCGCTGATCCTGGTCCACCAGCGTTTCTCGACCAACACCTTCCCGTCGTGGAAGCTGGCGCATCCCTACCGCATGGTCGCCCATAACGGCGAGATCAACACGGTGCGCGGCAACAACAACTGGATGGCGGCGCGCCAGGCTTCCGTCGACAGCGAGCTGTTCGGCAACAACATCTCCAAGCTGTGGCCGATCTCCTATGAAGGGCAATCGGACACGGCCTGCTTCGACAATGCGCTCGAGTTCCTGTTCCAGGGCGGCTACTCGCTGGCGCATGCCATGATGATGTTGATCCCGGAGGCCTGGGCCGGCAACAAGCTCATGGATGCCGACCGCAAGGCGTTCTACGAATATCACGCCGCATTGATGGAGCCGTGGGACGGCCCGGCCGCCGTGGTCTTCACCGACGGCCGGCAGATCGGTGCGACGCTCGACCGCAACGGCCTGCGGCCGGCGCGCTACATCGTCACCGACGACGACCGGGTGATCATGGCCTCAGAGGCAGGCGTGCTGCCCGTCGCCGAGGAGAAGGTGGTGCGCAAGTGGCGCCTGCAGCCGGGCAAGATGCTGCTGATCGACCTGGTCAAGGGGCGCATCGTCTCGGACGACGAGATCAAGTCCGAGGTTGCCGCCAGGCATCCCTACAGGCAGTGGCTCAAGAACACCCAGCTCATCCTCGAAGAGCTGAAGCCGGTCGAGCCGCGCGAGCTGCGCAGGGACGTCAGCCTTCTGGACCGCCAGCAGGCCTTCGGCTACACGCAGGAGGACATCAAGCTCTTGATGTCGCCGATGGCGACGACCGGACAGGAGGCGGTCGGCTCGATGGGCACCGACACGCCGATCTCGGCGATGTCGGACAAGGCGAAGCTGCTCTACACCTATTTCAAGCAGAACTTCGCCCAGGTCACCAATCCGCCGATCGATCCGATCCGCGAGGAACTGGTGATGAGCCTGGTCTCCTTCATCGGGCCGCGGCCGAACATCTTCGACCTCGTCGGCAGTTCGCGCCGCAAGCGGCTGGAGGTGCGCCAGCCGATCCTGACCAATGCCGATCTCGAGAAGATCCGTTCGATCGGCCATACCGAGGACCGCTTCGACACCAAGACAATCGACATCACCTATTCGGCGACCGAGGGAGCGGCCGGCATGCCGGCCGCGATCGAGCGGCTGTGCGAACGCGCCGAGGCGGCGGTTGCGGGCGGCTACAACATCATCATCCTGTCCGACCGCCAGGTCGGCCCGGACCGCATCGAGATCCCGACGCTGCTCGCCACCGCGGCCGTGCACCATCACCTGATCCGCAAGGGCCTCCGCACGGCAGTCGGCCTGGTGGTGGAATCCGGCGAGCCGCGCGAGGTGCATCATTTCTGCTGCCTCGCCGGCTATGGCGCGGAGGCGATCAATCCCTATCTCGCCTTCGACACGCTGCTTGACATGCACAAGCGCGGCGAACTGCCGCCCGAGGTCGACGCCAACGAGGTCGTCACGCGCTACATCAAGTCGATCGGCAAGGGCATATTGAAGGTGATGTCCAAGATGGGCATCTCGACCTACCAGTCCTATTGCGGCGCGCAGATCTTCGATGCCGTCGGGCTGAAGTCGGACTTCGTCCAGAAGTACTTCACCGGCACGGCCACCACCATCGAAGGTGTCGGGCTGGAGGAGATCGCGGAAGAAACCGTCAGCCGCCACGCGGCGGCCTTCGGCGACGATCCCGTGCTGCGTAATGCGCTGGAGGTGGGCGGCGAATATATGTTCCGCATGCGCGGCGAGGCGCATATGTGGTCGCCGGATGCCGTGGCCACGCTGCAGCACGCCGTGCGCAAGGGCTCCTGGGCGACCTTCAAGGAGTATTCCGAGCAGGTCGACAGCGAGACCGCCGCGGCCCAGAACATCCGCGGCCTGTTCCGGTTGAAGCTCGCCGGCGAGATCGGCCGCGACCCGGTGGCGCTGGATGATGTCGAGCCGGCGTCCGAGATCGTCAAGCGCTTTTCGACCGGGGCGATGTCCTTCGGTTCGATCTCGCGCGAGGCCCACACCACGCTTGCCCGCGCGATGAATGCGATCGGCGGCAAGTCGAACACGGGCGAGGGCGGCGAGGAGCCGGACCGCTATCTGCCGCTGCCTGGCGGCGGGGCCAATCCGGAACGCTCCGCGATCAAGCAGGTGGCATCGGGCCGCTTCGGCGTGACGACGGAATATCTTGTCAATTCCGACGTCATGCAGATCAAGATAGCGCAGGGCGCCAAGCCGGGCGAGGGCGGTCAGTTGCCGGGCCACAAGGTCGATGCGACGATCGCCAAGACCCGCCATTCGACGCCCGGCGTCGGACTGATCTCGCCGCCGCCGCATCACGACATCTATTCGATCGAGGATCTGGCGCAGCTCATTTACGACCTGAAGAACGTCAATCCGGCCGCCGACGTTTCGGTGAAGCTGGTATCGGAAGTGGGCGTCGGCACGGTGGCGGCCGGTGTCGCCAAGGCGCGCGCCGACCACATCACCATTTCGGGCTATGACGGCGGCACCGGCGCGTCGCCTTTGACATCGCTCAAGCATGCGGGCTCGCCCTGGGAGATGGGGCTCGCGGAGACGCATCAGACGCTGGTGCTCAACGGGCTGCGCTCGCGGGTCGCGCTGCAGGTCGATGGCGGCCTGCGGACCGGCCGCGACGTCGTCATCGGCGCGCTGCTCGGCGCCGACGAATTCGGCTTCTCGACCGCGCCGCTGATTGCGGCGGGCTGCATCATGATGCGCAAGTGCCACCTCAACACCTGCCCGGTCGGCGTGGCCACCCAGGATCCGGTGCTGCGCAAGCGCTTCAAGGGCACGCCGGAGCACGTCATCAACTTCTTCTTCTACGTGGCGGAGGAGGTTCGGCTGCTGCTCGCGGATATGGGCTTCACCCGGCTCGACCAGATCATCGGCAACACCGACCTCGTCGAGAAGCGGGAGATGATCGACCACTGGAAGGCGAAGGGTCTGGATTTCTCGCGGGTCTTCTTCAAGCCCGATGCGCCGGCCGAGGCCACCCATTGGACCGAGCGGCAGAAGCATCCGATCGACGACGTGCTCGACCGCAAGCTGATCGAGGCAGCGAGGCCGGCGCTGGAATCGAAGCTGCCCGTGCGCATCGAAATGCCGATCCGCAATGTCGACCGTTCGGCCGGCGCCATGCTGTCGGGCGAGGTCGCGAGGCGCTACAAGCACAAGGGCCTGCGCGAGGACACGATCTCCGTGAGGCTGACCGGTACGGCTGGCCAGTCCTTCGGCGCCTTCCTGGCGCGCGGCATCTCCTTCGATCTCGTCGGCGACGGCAACGACTATGTCGGCAAGGGCCTGTCGGGCGGCCGCATTGTCATCCGTCCGCCGGAGAACAGCGGTATCGTCGCCGAAGAGTCGATCATCGTCGGCAACACCGTGCTTTACGGCGCGACCGAGGGTGAGTGCTATTTCCGCGGCGTCGCGGGCGAGCGCTTCGCGGTCCGCAACTCGGGCGCGGTCGCCGTCGTCGAGGGCGTGGGCGATCACGGCTGCGAATACATGACGGGCGGCGTCGTCGTGGTCATCGGCAAGACCGGCCGCAACTTCGCCGCCGGCATGTCGGGCGGCGTCGCCTATGTGCTCGACGAGGAAGGCGATTTCGCCGAGCGCTGCAACATGGCGATGGTCGAACTCGAGCCCGTGCCCGAGGAAGACGACATGCTGGAGAAGCTGCATCACCATGGCGGCGACATCGCGCATAAGGGCCGGGTCGACGTGTCGGGCGACATGACCAAGCATGACGAGGAGCGGCTGGTGCAGCTCATCTCCAACCACATGCATTATACCGGCTCGACCCGCGCGAAAGCCATTCTCGAGAACTGGGCGACCTACCGGCCGAAATTCCGCAAGGTCATGCCGGTCGAATATCGCCGCGCGCTGATCGAGATGGAGCGCATGCGCATGGGCGTGGCGGCGGAATAGCGTCGCGACAATCTGGCTCGCCGTCCGGCCCGGCTCGGGCTGGACGGCGCGTGCACAGCGCTTCTAAAAGAGCGAACCCCGAAACAGAGACCTGCCGCAGGCAGGCTTGATGCTCGAGAGTTGGAACTGCAATGGGCAAGGTGACAGGCTTTCTCGAAATCGATCGGCAGGTGCACAAGTACCAGCCGGCCTCCGACCGCATCCGGCACTTTCGCGAGTTCACGTTGCCGATGTCGGACAAAGAGGTCGAGAAACAGGCCGCCCGCTGCATGGATTGCGGCGTGCCCTACTGCCATGGACCGACGGGCTGCCCGATCCACAACCAGATCCCGGACTGGAACGACCTCGTCTACAATGGCGACTGGGACAACGCGATCCGCAACCTGCACTCGACCAACAACTTCCCCGAATTCACCGGCCGCATCTGCCCGGCGCCCTGCGAGGAGGCGTGCACGCTGAACCTCGAGGACATCCCGGTCGCCATCAAGACGATCGAGCAGGCGATCGCCGACAAGGCCTATGAGAGCGGCTATGTGCGCCCTTATCCGGCGGACAAGAAGACCGGCAAGCGTGTGGCCGTCATCGGCTCCGGACCGGCCGGCATGGCAGCGGCCCAGCAGCTCGGCCGTGTCGGGCACGACGTGCATGTCTACGAACGCGAAAGCCGTCCCGGCGGTCTGCTGCGTTTCGGCATTCCCGACTTCAAGATGGAGAAGCACTATATCGACCGCCGCATCGTTCAGATGGCAGGCGAAGGTGTGACATTCCACTGCGGCGTGAACGTCGGCGTCGACAAGAAGGTGTCGGAACTTCTCGCCGAATATGACGCCGTGCTCTATTGCGGCGGCTCTGAGACCCCGCGCCCGGCGGGCATCCCCGGCGTCGAACTCGAAGGGGTGCACGACGCGATGCCCTATCTGGTGCAGCAGAACAAGCGTGTGGCCGGCGAGGACATCCAGTCGGTGGCCTGGCCGGCGCAGCCGATCCTGGCCGGCGGCAACCATGTCGTGGTGGTCGGTGGCGGCGATACGGCGTCGGACTGCGTCGGCACGGCATTCCGCCAGGGCGCGGTGCGTGTCACCCAGCTCGATATCCGGCCGCAGCCGCCCGAGAAGGAAGACAAGCTCTCGGTCTGGCCCTACTGGGCGACGAAGATGCGCACTTCCTCCTCGCAGGCCGAGGGCGCGGAGCGGGAATTCCAGGTCGCGACGCTGGAGTTCCTCGGCGAGGACGGCGTGCTGATGGGCGTCAAGTGCTGCGAGGTCGACGAGAAGCGCAAGCCGATCCCGGGTACCGACTTTGTGATCCGGGCCGACCTGGCCTTCATCGCCATCGGTTTCTCCGGCCCGATCGACGGCGGTGTCGTCGCCGAGATGGGCGACAGGCTGGCGGTTACGGTCGACGCTCGCCGCTCGACCAACGTCAAGGCGAACGACCGCGACTACCGGACGAGCGTCGACGGCCTGTTCGCCGCCGGCGACGTGCGTCGCGGCCAGTCCCTGGTGGTCTGGGCGATCCGCGAAGGACGACAGGCCGCGCGTTCAATCGACGAGTTCCTCACGGGCGCGTCGGTTCTGCCGCGGTAGCGGCGCGGGTTCGATAGCGTCGGAGGCGCTGGGCGGGCCTCCGACGAGTTCGGTCAGGGTGGCTCCCCGCTTGTGCAAGGCGCCTGGGCTCCGGCCGTCAGGCGTCGCGCTTGCTTTGTTGTACCTGTTCGCGTACAATTCAAAACATGCGTACCACCTCCTACAGCGACCTTCGCAGGAATCTCGCGGCCATGATCGACCGGGTCAATGCCGATCATGAGCCTGTTATAATCACACGCGACCGCGGCAAGCCTACGGCGGTGTTGATGTCGATGGAGGACTTCGCCTCCTATGAGGAAACTCGGTATCTGCTGAAGAGTCCCCGCAACGCGGAGCGACTTGCCGAATCGATCGCAGAGCTTGACGCGGGCAAGGGAACGAAGCGTGAGCTTTCGGAGTGAAACTCATCTTCAGCGAGCGCGCCTGGGAGGACTGCCTCCATTGGCAGACCCATGACCGCAAGCTGCTCCTGCGCATAAACGATCTCATCAAAGAGTGCAGCCGGACGCCGTTCGCCGGCAGCGGCAAGCCGGAACCGTTGCGCGGCGCCCTATCCGGCTGGTGGTCGCGGCGGATCTCTCGGGAGCACCGGCTGGTGTACCGACCCACCGAGGAGGGGCTGCTGATCGCGCAGTGCCGGTATCATTATTGATTGCCAAGCTTGTCTCAGCGATCGCACGCCTCATCGTCGCCCTTCGACATTCCCATCAGGATGGCTGACCGCCAGCCGAGCCGGCTGACGGTGCGGGCGCCGCCGCGACGGTCGGCGACTGTTCCGTCAGAATGATGCCGGCAAGTGTCGTTGAGACTGTGTCGGCTTGGACTCAGCGCCGGGTGCCGCTGGTCGTGGCGGCCTGCGAGGTCGCGGTGGGCGCTGCTGGCGGCGCGGCCGCCGCCACCGACGGCGTTGCCGGTTGGCCGAAATCATCGGCGCGGCCCGGCGTGGGAGCCGGAGCGAGCCCTTCGATCGCGAGGCGCTCTGCCGCGTTGCGGGCATCGCCCTTGCCCTCGATCTTCTGGCCGAGAAGCTCCGAGCCGCCGTCGAGTTGCGGGTCGTCCAGCGCGATGGGCGGCGTCCTGTCGACCGGCACGGCCGATCCGGACCCCGCGTCGGGAAGTGCCGCGATGCCGGGCGCCGCCGCGCCGGCGCCGAGACCGAGGATCTTGTTCAGAGGCTTCTCCGTATAGAAGGCCACCTTGCGCTTGCCGGCCTTGCTGAGATTGATGCCGTCGGCGGAGCGCAGCCTGACGGCCTGTCCGTTGATATCGGGACCGCTGGCGACGTAAGCACCGTTCTCGTCGACAAAGCCGTCCCAGATATCGACGAAAGTCGCCTCGGCGGCTTCGGCAGCCTGGCTGTATATGCCGTTGAGCGCGAGCATGTCGGACAGCATCTTCTTGGACTGGAAGGACGGCTGTCCGACCCAGATCAGCGGCACCTCGCGCTCGCTCACCGCTGCCGCGAAGGCCAGGGCTCGCGCCTGATATTCCCTGGTCCAGCTTTCGCTGAGCGGCGCCTCGCGTGTAGTCCCCACGCGCATCTGCTGGCGATCGTTCGAGCCGAGCATGGCGACCACCACGACAGGCTTTTCCTCGTCGATCAGCTTCTCGACCTCGGTCGGCCAGTCGTAATAGTCGCTGCGCACGAAACCGGACGAGCCTTTCGTCCTGTCGATCACCCTGACCTCTGGGTTCTCGGCGAAGACGGCCTCGAGGCCTTCCGCGAGGCCCGAGCCCATGAAATCGCCGACGACCAGCACGGCTTGTGCGGTCTGCGACTTGTCAACGACGACGATCTCCGGTTCCGGCGACGGCCTGGGGCGGACCTTTGCCGACTTCTTACGCGTCTTTTTTGAGCCGGCGGCCGGCCGCTGCGGCCGGACCTGTTCGGCCCCCCTGTCGCTGCGGCCAAACAGGAGCTCGAGCAGGTTGCGCGGCCTGCGCTGCTGCTCCTGCGCCAGGGCGGACGGCGCGGCGATTGCAATCGCAGTCAACACGACCAGCATCACGGGGATCGCGTGCGACAGGCGCCATCCTTTCCGCGATCCCGGCACGCGTCATCTCCCTGTTCCAAATGGCCCGGATGCCGAGACATCCGGGCGACTTCAATTGCCGGCGCGGCGACCCGGGCCGCCTGGTTTTCGCGCCAGCCGGCGCAACCCAAAGCCGCGCGCTCCAACGCCGATCTTGTCGACCGCCGATGATCCTACTGGCCGCGCAGCTTCGACAGGACTTCCATGCTGGGATGACCGTCCTGCGTCAAGCCGGCCTGTGCCTGGAACGCCTTGATCGCGTTCCTCGACCCTTCACCGATCTTGCCATCGAGCTTGCCGTCATAATAGCCGTGGGTCGAGAGCCTCTTCTGCAACTCCTGCTTCTCTGCGAAGCTCAGCTTGGTGAATGGCCGGCTCCAGTCCTGCACGAGGCCGCCATAGCCGGCGATCTCGTCGGCCAGCAGGCCGACGGCCAGGGCATATTTGTCGGCATTGTTGTACCTCTTCAGCACGAAGAAGTTCTTGGTCGCCAGGAAGGCTGGACCCCGCCGGCCGTCCGGAACCTTCAGCGTGGCGCTGTCGCTGCCGCGCTTGAACGGCTTTCCGCTGGCGCGGGTGACGCCGAGGCTCTGCCATTTGGACAACGACAAGGAGCCGCCCGGCAGCTTGCCGGCGGGAAGGTTGACCTCGTAACCCCAGGTCTTGCCCGCCTGCCAGCCATTCTTGCGCAGGAGATTGGCCGCGGTCGCCAGGGCGTCAGGCACCGAATTCCAGATGTCGCGCTTGCCGTTTCCGTCGACGTCGACGGCATAGGCCTGGTAGCTGGTCGGAATGAACTGGGTATGGCCCATGGCACCGGCCCAGGAGCCGGTGAGATGGCTTTCGTCGATGTCGCCGCTCTGCAGGATCTTCAGCGCGGCGATGAGCTGGGTGCGCGCGAATTTGGCGCGTCTCTTGTCGGCATAAGCGAGCGTGGCGAGCGAACGCACGACGTTGCGCATGACCTTGTCGTTCTTGAGGATCTCGCCATAGTTCGATTCCATCGACCAGATGGCGAGAAGAATGTAGCGGTCGACACCGTATTTCGCCTCGATGCGGTCGAGCCACGGCTTCCACTGCCTGGCCATCTGGCGGCCGACGGCAATCGAATGCTCCTGCACCCTGTTGTCGAAATAGTCCCACACCGGCGCCGTGAATTCAGGCTGGTAGCGGGCCTTCTCGAGCACCTCGGGGTCGATATCCTTCACATTGCGGAAAGCGCGATCGAACGTGGTGCCGGAAATGCCGCTTTGCATCGCGGACGAGCGGAAGCTGCGCACCCAGTTCTGGAAACCGGCATCGGCCGACGCGGTTGACGGAGCAAGCAGCAAGGCTGCAGCCAGACCGGCGGCGGCGAAGGCCGAGGTGAGGCGGCTGGCGGCTTTGCGAACAGGCATCAAATCCTCCTGAGTCTTCATGAAGGGATCATTCAACGCCGAACCGGTTAGGAATGAGTTTACCATAGCATCTTTTGCGCCTAATAAACTCATCAGGAAGCTGCTTCATTGCGCCCAATTCCGCATTCGGCGGCGCACGGTCCGTGAAGCGGCCCGGGGGGACAACTTCGAACATGACAGCATGGCGGCCACGTTCGACACTCCGGTGGCGATCTCCAGCTGTTCGAGGCGAATTGGCACTGACGCAATGAGACGGAACCCTCCAATCCCTTCCCACAGGCATCACGTCGATAAACTTCAATTCAGGCGCGAAGATGTCGTGGGAAAGCCAGTATTTCAGTCGACCGTAACCGGATGTTCCAACGCATGAAAAGAGTTCGCAAGGCCGTCTTTCCCGTCGCCGGTCTCGGCACGCGCTTCCTCCCCGCCACCAAGGCCGTTCCCAAGGAAATGCTGACCGTCGTCGACCGGCCGGTGATCCAATATGTGGTCGACGAGGCCAAGGAGGCCGGCATCGAGCACTTCATCTTCGTGACCGGCCGCAACAAGACGGTCATCGAGGATCATTTCGACGTGCAGTTCGAGCTCTACAACACCCTGGCGCAGCGCGGCAAGGATGACCAGCTCGCCAAGCTGCAGCAACTGCAGCCGACGCCGGGCCAGACCAGCTACACGCGCCAGCAGGTGCCGCTCGGCCTCGGGCATGCCGTCTGGTGCGCGCGCGATCTCGTGGGCGACGAACCCTTCGCCCTGCTCCTGCCCGACATGATCATGCAGTCCGACAGGGGCTGCCTGAAGGACATGGTCGAGCTCTACGCGCGCACTGCCAACAACATCATCGCCGTGCAGGAATGCGACCCGGCCGAAGCCCACAAATACGGTATCGTCGGCAAGGGGCGGGATGCCCATACCGGCTTCGAGATCACCGGGATGGTCGAGAAGCCGAAACAGGGAACCGCGCCGTCCAATCTCTACATCAACGGACGCTATATCCTGCAACCCGAGATCTTCAGCATATTGGAGAAGCAGGAGCGAGGCGCCGGAAACGAGATCCAACTCACCGACGCGATGCTGAAGCTCGCGGACAGCCAAGCCTTCTACGGCTACCACTTCAAGGGCCGGACCTTCGATTGCGGATCGCCGGAAGGCTTCGTCGAAGCCAATGTTGCTTTCGCGCTCTGGCGGTCCGACATGCGCCCGAGGCTCGCTGACACGATCGAGCAGTTGGTCGAGGAATCCAAGTCGCGCTAAGCGGACATTCCTTGGCAAGCCAACACGGTACACGACAGTGGTCGCGGCGGCATGGCGAGATGAGAACATCGAAGGTCGAGAATCTTCGAGATCGCCACATCACGGCGCCCTCGACCACTCTGTCGTCTGCGATGACCGGTAGCGCATGATGTGCCGGCTGGCCGGAAGCAGCCCCATATCGCTGCCCCATTCTCGGGCCCGGAGGCGAGCGCAGCGAGCCGCAGTGACTCGAGAATCCATGCCGTGAGATCGCGGACGACTGCTTCGGTGCAGAATATGTGCAGGTCTGGGCGGTGGATCGGGGATTCCTCTTCCTCGACCGCCGGCGGTCTCCGGAGCTGTCACGGCATGGATCCACGGGTCGTCGCGCTCTCCGCTTCGCTGCGTGCGCTCGCCCGTGGATGACGAAGCGGGTAAGTCGCCGCTGATCACCCGCCACTGCTCTGTCGTGTACTGCGGCAAGCCAACGGATCGTCTGCTTAGGCCTTTGTTTTGTCGCCGATTCTTGTCGGAAAACCGTGGGACACTTTTCCAGAATCTGCTTAGGCGGGGCAAGCCTCAACGCTGCATGCGGAGGCCGACGAAGACGCTGTTGACCTGGTAGTCGCGGTCCGGAAGGCTGCTCGTCTGCTGCTCGTGCCGAAGCCGGCCGGTCAGGCCGGCATAGCGGTTGAACCAGTAGGTGAGGCCGGTTTCAGCGCTGAATATCACGTCGTCCCCGTCGATCCCTGTGTAGTCGCGATAGCCGAGGCCGAACGCCAGGTTGCCGGTGAGGTTGGAGCGCATCTGGCGCTCGAGGTTCAGCCGGCCGGCATAAAGCACCGAGCCGCTCTCGCCTGGTGTCGTGGCGCCTTCGACCGTCGTTTCACCGATCAGCCCCACCGTAGTGCCGCGAAGAGGCGACCAGGCCAATTCGGCCGAGACGCTCGGCGCCGAAATCGGCGCCAGCCGCGGGTCGTCGAATGTCTCCTCGATCCAGCCGGCGGAGACCTCGCCCGAGAGTTTCTCGCCGAGGTCGATCTCGACGCCGGCACGCAAGCCCAAGAGGTTGCCCGAACGTTCGTAGCCGGCGTCATCTACCCGTTGCTCGTAGATGCGCCGCCCGACCTGGGCCTCGACGAAGGGCGTGACGGCGGGCGAGATCTCGTAGCCGCCGCGCAGCGCCAGCGTGCCGAGGGTCGAGTTGCGATCCTGCTGGGAAAGCACCTCGCCGGTCGATAGCTGGGCGTCGCCATACCAGTCGCGTTCGGCGGCGCCGGTGAGGCCGAAACGGAACTTGCCGATGTCCTTCTCCACGCCGAGGCTGCCCGCAAGCGTCTGGCGGATCGGGCGTTCCGCGGTGCCTTCGATGGTGACCGGAGAGGATGCCGATTCAGGTGCGATCACGTAGCCGAGGGCAGCGAGCGCCTGGTATTCGTTGCCGAGATCGAGCTGCAGCGTGCCGTCGATGCCGGCCGGCTTCTCGTCGAGTTCGGCGCCGGAGATCGATTTGCGGAAGGTGCCGAAGGCATTGAACGTCGCTAGGTTGCTCGACCAGTCCGAAACCGCGTTGAGACGAAGTGTCGTCTCCGACAGAACGGCCGACTGTGGCTGCGGCTCGTAATTGGCGTTGGAGGTCCAGGTGATGCCGCTTTCGACGGTCGGGGTGACGATGAAGGAGCCGAGCCGCAGGCCGAGCGGCGCATAGGGATCGTCGTCGGCCTGGCGCGCGAGCGTCTCGATCGCCGCGGCGCGTTCTGCCCTGGGATCGACGCGCAGATCGAGATCGTCGTCGATACGGCCGGTGCGGACGGTGCCGGTCGGCGTCTCGTCGACCGGTTCGGCGCGTTCCGTCGGCTGCCTGGCTTCTGCCGGCTCCTCCGCAGTGGCCGCCACGTTGCGGGCGGGTGCGGCGCGCTGGCGGGCTGCTTCGGCTCGTTGCCGTGCCGTCGTGGGCGGCCTTGCCTGTTCCTGCGTCGCATCCTCGTCGAAAGTGTCGTCCGGGTTCTCCTCCCGGAACAAGGAACGCTGCGCCCGTGCCGGTTGCCGCTGTTGCTCGTCAGGAACGGCACCGGGGCTGACCGGCTGATATCGTGGCGTCGGAATGCCCGCTTCGGCTGGCTGCGGATCAAGCGGCGAAGGCCGTTGCGCCAACTGCTGCCGGCCGAGCAACTCGTTGTTGATATTGTCTTCAGTGACTGCGCCGCGCAGGGGCGAGGTCTCCTGTGCCCAGGCAGCACCGATCGACGCCGCGGTTCCCGCGGCCAGGAACAGGGCGTGGAGCAGTACGCGGTTTGCTGCGGGCCGTACCCCTGACATTTTCACCTTGGCTGCCTGAACGGGCGCAGAAGCGCCATGCTTACTGAACCGTAAATTGCGATGGTTAACGGAGGGTTGAGGAACGCCCCCGCCAGAGGCTGGACGTGCAACCCGCCCTGGCCGCGGGCAATGATCAATGGACAGCTTCGACCGAACGCGCTAAGCGCTTCAGCCATGCACACAGGCAGCTTGAAGAAGGCGGCAGACCGGGAGGCCGGTGGCTTGAGGAAGACGGCGAACAGGGAAGCGGCGATCGCTTCCGCGCTGAGGACCGTGACGGTCGAGCAGGCAGGCCTCTCCGCCCTGGCCGCGGCGCTGGATAACGGGCTCGCCGAGCCTTTCGGCCAGGCGGTCGAACTCCTGTCCGCCATCCCGGGGCGCGTGATCGTCACCGGCGTCGGCAAGAGCGGGCATATCGGGGCGAAGATCGCTGCCACGCTCGCCTCCACAGGCACGCCGGCCTTCTTCGTGCACTCGGCCGAGGCGAACCACGGCGATCTCGGCATGATCTCGCGCGGCGACGTCGTCCTTGCCCTGTCCTGGTCGGGCGAGACCACCGAGCTCAAGAGCATCGTGGCCTATGCGCGCCGCTTCTCCATACCGCTGATCGCCGTGACAGCCGGAGAGACGTCGACGCTGGCGCGCGAGGCGAGCGTTGCGATATGCCTGCCACGAGCCGCCGAAGCCTGCCCGCACGGCCTGGCGCCGACCACCTCGGCACTGATGCAACTGGTCGTCGGCGACGCGCTCGCGATCTCGCTGCTGGAAGCACGGGGCTTCACGCCGGAGCATTTCCGTACTTTCCATCCGGGCGGTCAGCTCGGCGCCAACCTCACCCAGATCCGCGACGTCATGCATATCGGCGAGAAGCTGCCGCTGGTGACCTCCGGCTCGGACATGAGGGATGCGATCGTCGAGATTTCAAGCAAGGGCTTCGGATGCGTGGCGATCATCGCGGCTGACGGACGCCTTTCGGGGATCATCACCGACGGCGACCTGCGCCGCAGCATCGGCAAGGATCTGCTGGCGATGACGGTGGATGAGGTGATGACGCGAGCGCCCAAGACGGTCAACCCGGACACGCTCGCAGCCACCGCGCTGCAGATCATCAACTCCTCCGCCATCACGACCTTGATGGTGGTCGAGAAGGACAAGCCGGTCGGCATCGTGCACCTGCACGACCTCTTGCGGATCGGGGTCGCCTGAGAGGGGCCGCTGGGCGCCGTCGCGCCACGCATCGGAGATGGATGCCTAATCCGCTGGCCGATGCTGATGCCGCTATTCCAATGGAACCGTTGTTGCTGCCTCTCATCCGGCTGCTGTCCAGCGGATGAGAGGCAGCACGACCGACAAAGTTCATGAAGGACGGTGCTACCTGGTCGTCGCCTTGAACTTGCCCATGAGATAGGGCCCTGACCGGACCGGCTCGTATCTGGGTGTCTCGCCGGCGCCCAGGCAGGCATCCAGCACGACGATCTCGGCATCCCAGTTGGGCTGGTGGAAGAAGGCCATGGACTGGCGACGATCCATGCCGCCTTCATCCGCCGGAGGATTTACCACGCGGTGCACGGTGGAGACCCATCTGTCGTTGGTCCAGCGCGCCATCAGATCGCCGATGTTGATGACGAAGGCGCCCGGGATCGGCGGCACCGGCGTCCACGCTCCGTCCGGCGTGATGATCTCCAGTCCGCGCGAGCCAGCCTGCGGCAACAGGATGGTAAGGCTGCCATAGTCGGTATGGGCGCCGGCACGGATCTGGCCGGGTTTCGGCGGCACGTGCTGTTCCGGATAGTTGAGGGCGCGCAGTGCGCTGATCGGCGCGTCGATGAAGCGGTCGAAATAGGTCTCCGGAAGCTCGAGCGCGGTCGCGAACAGCCGCATGACGCGCATGGCGAGATCCTCGAGCGCGGCGTAGTAGTCCCTCCAGGCCGCGACGAAGCCGTCCGGCGCCTCCGGCCAGATGGTCTCGGCATAGCAGAAGGCGAGCGCCTCGGGATCGTTCATGCCCTCGGGCACCCTGAGCGGGCCGCCGTTGAAGCTCTCCTTGAGGTCCGGCGGGGAATCGATATTGCGGGACCTTGCGAGGGCTTCCAGCTCCGGCCCGAGATAGCCGTAGGGATAACCCTTGTACGGGGCCTTGGCGCGTTCCTTTTCTTCCGCCGGAAGATCGAAGAAGGCGCGCGCCTTCGACCATGCGGCATCGATCACGGGCTGCGGAACGCCGTGATTGGTGATGGCCAGGAAGCCGGTCGTGCGACAGATCCTGTCTACTTCGGCCCCGAGCGCCTTTTTCTCCCCGGGACCGGCCTTTTCGAACCGCCCGAGATCGAATACGGGGAATGTCGAAGCCTGCATCTTGATCCTCCAGTCGTGCCTGCAGTCGGTTTACCGCGAACCGTCGCCCGCGGCCGCGATGCGCGCGGCGAGCGCCGCATTGTTGAGCACCAGCGCGATGTTGGCCTCGAGGCTCTTGCCCGAAGTCAGCTCGTTGAGCCGTGCAAGCAGGAAGGGCGTCACCTCCTTGCCCGATATGCCGCGCTGCCGCGCCTCCTCGACCGCCGCCGCGATGGTGGCATCGATCCCGGAATGATCGAGTGCGGCAGCTTCAGGAATAGGATTGGCAATGAGCAGGCCGGTGCCAGATCCCAGACGATGATGGAGCGCGATCGTCCGGGCGATCGCCTCCGGCGTGTCGAGCCGCTGGTCGACATGGACGCCGCTGTGCCGCGTATAGAAGGCCGGGAACTCGGTCGAGCCGAAGACGATCACAGGCACGCGCTGCGTTTCCAGATATTCGAGCGTCTTGGGGATATCCAGGATCGACTTCACGCCCGCGCAGACCACCGTCGTCGGCGTATGGCCGAGTTCGGTCAGGTCGGCCGAGATGTCGAAGGTCGCTTCCGCCTCGCGGTGGACGCCGCCTATGCCGCCGGTGGCGAAGATGCCGATGCCGGCGAGCTCGGCGATGCGCATCGTTGCCGAGACCGTGGTGCCGGCCGAACCTCCGGCCGCGAGCACGCAGGCGAGGTCGCGGGACGAGGCCTTCACCACGCTTTTGTCATCGCCGAAACGCTCGAGCATCTCGGCGTCCAGTCCGGCACGCAGCACGCCATCGAGCACGGCGATGGTGGCCGGCACGGCGCCGTTCGCGCGAACGGTCGCCTCGACGGCGCGCGCGGTCTCGACGTTTTGCGGAAATGGCATGCCGTGGGAGATGATCGTGGATTCCAGCGCGACGACTGGCTTGCCTTCCGCCAGGGCGTCGGCGACTTCCTCGCTCAGCGTCGGGCGTAGTGGTTCATGGCGCATGGTCGGCTCCGCTAGCAAGCCGGCTCCTGGACCTTTCCAGGAAGTCCGGCGACAGTTCGTGATGGACGGATAAATGGCTCTCGGTCGTCCTGGCCGCCAGGAGACATCCCGTGCGGACAGCCTCGAAAAGGTCCTCGCCGGAAAGCAGGCTGTACAGGGTACCTGCGATCAACGCGTCGCCTGCGCCGGTCACGTCGACCGGATGGGTTTCGATCGACGGACAATGTTTCACACCATCGGCGGTGGCGATAAGCGCCCCCTTGCTTCCCCGGGTGATGACGACGCTTTCCGGTCCTCGGGCCCGCAACGCGACCGCCGCAGCCTCGGGTGCAAGAGACGTGTCCGCGAGATACTCGGCCGCTTCGTCCATGTTGAGGAACAAAAGGTCGAGGCCGCTGAGATCGGCCGGCAGGCGGTGCACCTTCGGCGCCGACACGGCATCGATGGCCAGCCTGAAACGGGCCGAACGCTTGCGTGTGACAAGCTGCTCCAGGAGCTCTGCCGTCGCGTTGCAATCGGCGAAGACCCAGGAAGAGGAGGCGAGGCTCGACCAGACGCCGTCGAGGAATGCGCCGGTGAGGTTGTCGAAGATGCCCATGTCGGCGAGGCCGACGACGAGGCTGCTGTCCGGAGCCACGACGGCAACATATTCCGCGGTCGAGCCGTCCTGTTGCGCCACCACGGCGGTCGTGTCGCAGCCGAGATTGCGCATATGGCTCACCAGGGCTCGTCCGGCATCGTCGTCGCCGACGATCGAGGCGAGGCCGGTGCTGACGCCGAGGCGGGTCAGGCTCTCGCAGACGTTGCGCGCCACGCCGCCGAAACTGCGCTGGCTGGAGACAGGGTTCGAGGTTTCCAGCATCACCGCCCTCGCGGCGTGATACTTGCGGTCGACGACCGCGCCGCCGAGACACAGGATGCGCTTCGCGTCGGGAAGGACGTAGCCCCGCCCGAGGATATAGCCCTTGTTGCCGAGCGAGACGATATGGGCCGCCACGGTCGAGCGGGCGAGGCCGAGCGCGGCGGCGATCTCCGACTGGCTGATGAACGGGTTCGCGGCGATCGCCGCCAGAACAGCGCGCTCCTGCTGGCCGAGTTGGTGATTGTTCATGCGACCTCCCGACGAGGTCGCATCATTATAAACTGATGTTTATTGTGTCAACTATTGTTTGAGGGCGGCTTCGCCCGACGTCTCGACAGCCTCGACCACCAGTTCCAGGTCGAGATCGGTCGCCGCCGTCACCTTCACCTTGACGCCGGCGGGAAGGTCGGGCCCGGAGACCCGCCAGATCGTGTCGCCGATCCTGACGCGGCCGCGCCCGTCGACGATCGGTTCCGTCAAGGTCGCGATGCGACCGACCAACTGGTCGCCGCGACGATTGAGCAGCGGCTGGTCGGTATGATCGCCTTTGCCCGCCATGATCTTCTTGCCGGCATAGGCGGCGACCAGCGACAGCAAGAGAAACACCAGCACCTGAACCTGCCAGGTCCAGAAGCCGGCGTGCCACAGGAAGAGCGACATTGCGCCGGTCGCAAGCGCGGCGAGCCCGATCCACAACAGGAACACGCCCGGAACGAGGATCTCCAGGGCAAGCAGCACGAAGCCGAGAACCATCCAGTTCCAGGGGCCCAGCTCGGAAAGAAGGCTCTCGATCATGACGGCCTGTCCTCAGCCTTGTTCGGGAAAGCGCGGCGGACGGCTGGCGGGTCGCGGCGCGCCTCCCGGCGTTTCGCCGAAGACCTCCTTGGCGATGGCGCCGATGCCGCCCAGCGAGCCGATCAGCGACGACGCCTCGAGCGGCATGAGGATGACCTTGTTGTTGCTCGACGAGCCGATCTTGGCCAGCGCTTCGGTGTATTTCTGCGCCACGAAATAGTTGATGGCCTGCATGTCGCCGCGCGAGATGGCTTCGGACACCACCTGCGTGGCACGCGCCTCGGCCTCGGCTGCTCTCTCTCGCGCTTCGGCGTCGCGGAAGGCGGCTTCCTTGCGGCCCTCTGCCTCCAGAACCTGCGCCTGCTTCTTGCCCTCCGCCTCGAGGATCTGGGCGCGTTTCTCGCGCTCGGCCATCATCTGGCGTGCCATGGATTCGACAAGGTTGGCGGGCGGGTTGATGTCCTTGATCTCCACGCGGGTGATCTTGATCCCCCATGGGTGAGCCGCCTCGTCGACAACGCGCAGCAGGCGCTCGTTGATCGCATCGCGGTTCGACAGCAGTTCGTCGAGATCCATCGAGCCCATGACGGTGCGGATGTTGGTCATGGTGAGGTTCAGGATGGCATTCTGCAGGCCCGAGACCTGATACGCCGCCTGCGGGGCGTTCAGCACCTGGAAGAAGGCGACGCCGTCGACGGCCACGATGGCGTTGTCGCGGGTGATGACCTCCTGGGTAGGCACGTCGAGGACCTGCTCCATCATGTTCATCCTGGCCCCGATACGATCGATGAATGGCACGATGAGGTTGAGGCCCGGCGTCAGCGACCTTGTGTAGCGGCCGAAACGCTCGACGGTGTAGTTGTAACCCTGCGGCACGGTCTTGATGCCGGTGAACAGCACCAGCAGCACGAGAATGACAAGTACCGGAATGATGACGTCCAGGCCCGTGAAAGGCATGCCGTTCTCCCCTCGCTCTGGCTTGTTGCCGATCGCCCGGTCGCCAACTCCGGACAGGAGCAGAATTAAGGACGAATTGCGGCGGACACAATCGCTCGGATTGCATTTCGTTCCGCCCGGAAGGGCAGGGCGGGACGATGCAGGGTCAGACCCAGCCCAACAGTTCGCGTCGCACCATCGCCTCGATGACGGCCATGCCCTCGTCGCTGTCGTTGAGGCAGGGTATATGGGTGAAATTCCCGCCGCCGGCATGGAAGAATATCTCGCGCGCCTCGACGGCGATCTCCTCGAGCGTCTCGATACAATCGGCCGAGAAGCCCGGGTTGACGACGGCGATCGACTTGACGCCTTCCTTGCCCAGGCGCTCGACGGTCTTGTCGGTATAGGGCTGAAGCCATTTCTGGGCGCCGAAACGCGACTGGAAGCACGTGATCAGCTTGTCCTCGCTCCAGCCGAGGCGCTCACGCAGCAGCTTTGTGGTCTCCATGCAGTGCTGCCGGTAGGGATCGCCCTTGTCGGAATAGGGCTTGGGAATGCCGTGGTAGGATGCGATCACGACCTCGGGCTCGAAACCGATGCCGGCCAGATGTCCCTCGACCGAGCGGGCGAGCGCGTCGATATAGACGGGCTCGTTGTAGTAGGGGGGCACGCTGCGCACGGCCGGCGCGTCGCGCATCGTCATCAGGGCGCGGAACAGCTTGTCGTTGGCCGTCGCGGTCGTGGTGGCGGAGTATTGCGGATAGAGCGGAAAGGTGAGGATCCTGTCGCAGCCCGCCGCTTTCATCCTGGTGACGGCGCTGGCGATCGACGGGTTGCCGTAGCGCATGCCATAGTCGACGACGATGTCGGGTCGGGCGGCGAAGGTGGCCGCGAGCTTTTCGCTCTGGGCGCGCGTATAGGTGCGCAGCGGCGACTCGTCGCGTTCGCGGTTCCATATCTTGGCGTAGTTCGCGCCCGACTTGGCCGGCCGGGTCGTCAATACCAGGCCGTAGAGGATCGGATACCAGACCAGCTTGTTCAACTCGATGACACGCGGATCCGACAGGAACTCGCGCAGATAGCGCCACATCGATCCGAAATCGGTGCCGTCGGGCGTGCCGAGATTGACCAGGAGGATGCCGACCTTGCCGTTGCGGGAAGGAGCGGGGATGTCGGTCGTGGCTTTGCTGCTCGTCAGGTTCATCTTCGCCTCGTTGATGGGCGGAACCTAGCGATGCCGGGCGCGAATTCAATGCAGCGTCTGGCCGCAGCCTGCCAGGGGCAGATCGGCGGGCCCCGGTTGCCCGCCGCGTTTCGCGCCAAAGTGCGAAATCGTCGGCCGTTGGGTATCAGTTGGCGGCCGGAATCCTGAGCGTGGCGCCCACGGGAAGACGGCGCGGCCTGTATTCGGGGTTGGCGGCCGAGATTGCCTTCCATTTCGCCCCGTCGCCGTAGCTCTTCTCGGCCAGGTCCCAATAGGTGTCGCCGGTCTCGATCACGTGGCTCGATTCGCCCGCCATGGACTGGGCCGGAGCTGTCTGGGCCGGTGCGGCTTCCATCGGGGCTGCGGGGGCAGGCTGCGCAGGCGCCGCATCGCTGGGCACGGTCGGCGGCGTGTTGGCGATGTCGCCCGAAGCGGTCGGCAGTTCCGGCACGGCGGGCGCCGCTTGCGCGGTTTCCGCCGGCTTCGCCGGTTCGCCGGCCGCGACCTGCGTGGCGCCGACTTCGCTGACGCGGCCTTCGAGCTTCGGCGTATAGGGCTGGTTGGCCGCGAGATAGTCGGCGACCACCTGCTCCAGGCTGGGGCCGAAATCATAGGCGTTCCGGGCGTTGGATGCGAACAGCTTGTAGCCGTCGCCGCCGCCTCTGACGAAGTTGTTGGTGGCGGCCAGGTACAGCTTCTCCGGCTCGATCGGCTTCCAGGCACCGTCTTCCATCACCTCGACCGACTTGATGCGCCCTTCGTTCGGCTTGACCGACTTGTCGAAGGAGTATCTCAGGCCGCCGACCTGTGGGAACTTGCCCTTGCCTTCCTCGATCTCGCTGACCCCGCTCTCGAGCGAAGCCACCAGGTCCTTGCCGGAGATCTCGAACGTCGCCAGCGTATTCTGGAACGGCAGCACGGTCAGCACTTCGCCCATGGTCACCGGACCCTGGTCGATCGATGCGCGGATGCCGCCGCCGTTCTGGACGGCGATGGTGACGCCCTGGCCCTTCAAGCGGTCGAGCATGGCGTCGGTGATGAGGTTGCCCATCTCGCATTCGCGTGCCCGGCATGTCTCGCGGCTGCCATCGATCGGCGCGGCTGTTTCGGCGACCACCTTGGACTTCATCTCCTCGATCGGGGCGCCGAGCGCCTTGATGCGCTCAAGCACCCCTGCGTCGGGCATGATCGACTTGTCGAGCAAGATCGGATCGCCCTTGGCCTCCTTGACCACGCCGTTGTCGTCGAAGGTGACGGCGAACTCTCCCAGATATTTGGAATAGGAGGCAGCCTGCGTGACCGGAACCTCGTAGCCCTCCGGATTGTCGATCATCGTCGGGTAGGGGCCTTCGGCCTTCGGATCGGTGTTCGAGAGCAGCGAATGTGAATGGCCGCCCACGACCACGTCTACGCCGGGAATCTTCGCGATGGCCTCCTTGTCGCGCGGATAGCCGACATGGGTGAGCGCGATGATCTTGTTCACGCCCTCGGCCTTCAGCTTTTCGACCTCGGCCGCGATCGCCTTCATGTCCTCCTCGAAGGTGATGTTGGGGCCGGGCGAGGCGATCTCGGGCGTGTCGTTGGTGACCGCGCCGATGATGCCGATCTTCTGGCCGCCGACCTCGACCACGATCGACGGCTTGATCTTGTCGCCGACCTTCGACTTGGCGTCGGCATGGACATTGGCGCTGAGCACCGGGAAGTTGACCTCCTCCAGGAAGGGCACCAGCACCTCTTCGCCGTCGTCGAACTCGTGATTGCCGACGGTCATGGCGTCGAACTTCATCATATTCAGGAACTCGGCCTCGGCCGTGCCCTTGTAGGTCGTGTAGAAGAGCGAGCCCTGGAAATTGTCGCCGCCGTTGAGGAGCAGCACGTTCTGGCCGTCGAGCGCCTTGCGGCGGTCGGCGATCGCTGTCACCAGGCGAGCGGCGCCGCCGAAGCATTCGCCCTTGCCTTCTTCCTCGGCAGAACAGGTCGATTCGTATTTGTTGTTGGATTCGATACGGCTGTGCCAATCGTTGATATGCAGGATGGTCAAAGTATAGTCGGCAAAGGAAGCGCCGGCCGACAGGGCCAGCATCGAGGCTGCGCCCGCGGCGATCGCAGACATCTTTCTCATCGTTCGAACTCCCAGTTGAACCAGCGGTGACTTAGCGCCACTCGTTGAAGCCTGTGCTACGGAGAGCCTCGTATCGCAGGCTTGCCCCCGGCGCGCCTATCCCTCCGGATGCGTCTCGTTCATATGTTCACATTGCGATTGGGAGGATGCAAGCGGAAACGGCAGCCGGCCGGCTGCCGTTTCGGGAGGCGATCAGCGGGAATAGTCGCGCTCGTCGGCGATGACCTTGCCGTCGTTCGGCAGCGAGCCGGCGGCAGCAAGCACGACGCTTCCCCCGAGCTTGGTGACCTCGCGCAAGGTCGTCTCGATCCCGCCGGCATCGGCATGCCCCTCCACTTCGACATGGAGCGCCATGACGTCGCGGTCTTCGGCGCGGCCGACGACCAGGCGCGCGCGCCTGATCTCCGGGTGGCGGGCGACGATCTCCGCTACCTGCCGCGGGTCGACGAACATGCCCTTCACCTTGGTTCGCTGGTCGGCCCGGCCCATCCAGCCCTTGATGCGCGTATTGGTGCGGCCGCATGGCGACCGACCGGGCAGCACCGCCGAAAGGTCTCCGGTGCCCAGCCTGATCATCGGATAGGACGGGTTGAAGCCGGTGACGACGACTTCGCCCACCTCGCCCTCCGGAACGGGGTCGCCGGTACCCGGCCGCACGATCTCCACGATCAGCTCCTCGTTTACGATCATGCCTGGATAGGGGGTGCCGTCCGGTCCGGCGCTCTCATAGGCGATGACGCCCATTTCGGCGGTGGCGTAGCATTGCAGCACGTCGACGCCGCGCATCCGGTATTCCGCCCGCATCGAGGGAAACAGCGCCCCGGCCGAGACCAGACCCGCGCGGAAGCCGGACAGGTCCTTGCCCATTTCCCCGGCCTTGTCGAGCAAGACCTTGAGGAAGTCGGGCGTGCCGCAATAGACGCGGGGCCTCAGCGTCGCCGCCGCCTCGACCTGCATCTCGGTATTGCCGGTGCCGGCGGGGAAGACGGCGCAGCCCAGCGCCCGCGCGCCGGCATCGAGAAGGAAGCTGCCAGGCGTCATATGATAGGAGAAGGTGTTGTGGACGATGTCGCCGGACCGCACGCCGGCCGCATGGAATGCGCGGGCCGCGCCGCCCGGATCCGAGCCGGCACCTTCGGGCTCCCACAACGGGCCGGGAGACATGAAGACGTGCTTTCCGGCGAGCGCCGCGGAGGCGGCAAAGCCGCCGAAGGGCGGGTTCGCCTGCTGAAGCTCCATAAGTTCGGACTTGCGCAGCACCGGCAGCGCCGCAAGCGCGGCGCGATCACGGATCGCCGCGGGGTCGGTTCCCTCCAGCCGGGCGGCAAGCGCGGGAGCGCCTGACATCGCCTCGGCGAGAAAGCCCGGAAGCCTGGCGAACAGGTCACGCTCGCGCTGCTCGGGATCGCGGGTTTCCAGGCTGTCGAAAAACATGGTTCCTCCCGATCGTTTCAGGAGGTTATCGCAATCCGGCGCGCACGGCGCAAGCAGGCGCCGCGAAGCACGCTACGGCGTGTGGCGTGAAGCGTTCAGGCAACACGCAGCTTTGGCCCATGTCTTATTCCCGAAACCGCTGCACGCTTTCGGGAGACATGCCTTGATGTCATGCGCGAGCGCGCCGCGTCAGGACGAATTGCTGGCCGGTCGAGCTGGTGCAGTTGAGCTGCGTGGGCGCGACCAGCGCGCAGTTCACGCTCGACGTGGTCTGGCGGATCAGCGAGCGTACGGTGATCGAGGCCGTCCTGGCGTCTACAAGGTGATAGTTGCCGTCGGCGAGCTTGTTGCCGGTATCGGTTGCGATCGTCTCGAAGACGCCACCGGAGAAGCGCGAGATGGCGACGCCGTCCGTGCTCATCCATTCGCCGTCGAAGGGGCTGGAAGCGTTGGCCACAGGCCCGCCGCCGGGGCCGGCTGCGACGCACCCGGCGACCATCGCGGCCGACGCGGCCATTGCCAACACGTTGCGCATGATCGTCATATCGGCGAATCCTCTCCTCGGCCCGCACCCCGGCGGATCAATCGCCCGATTTCCCGGCGAATGCAAGGCGTGAAAGAGCGCCGCACGCCCATCCCGGGCGCGCAAGGGGCGCTGCGAAATTGAAGCTGCGGCGGCCCTGGCCGACTGCTGGACGCAGGCGCGATCAGCGCACCAGAACGTTGCGGAACTGCCAGGGGTCCTCTTCGTCGATATCCTCTTCGAACAGGCCCGGCCGGCCCTCCAGCGGCGTCCAGTCGGTGTAATAACCTTTCACCGGCCCGAGATATGGCGTCTGCACTTCGAGACAGCGCCGATAGTCCATCTCATCGGTCTCGACGATGCCCGCCTCGGGATGCTCCAGCGCCCAGACCATGCCGGCGAGCACGGCCGAGGTGACCTGCAGACCGGTGGCGTTCTGGTAGGGCGCCAGCTTGCGGGCCTGCTCCAGCGTGAGCTGCGAACCGTACCAGTAGGCGTTCCTGGCGTGGCCGTAGAGCAGCACGCCCAACTCGTCCGAGCCGTCCACCAGCTCGTTCTCGTCGAGCACATGGTGCACGGGCTGGGCCTTGCCGGCCGCCCCGAACATCTCGTGAAGCGACAGCACGGCCTCGTTGCAGGGATGATAGGCGTAGTGGCACGTCGGCCGATATTGAACCTTGCCCTTCTTCGAGCGCACGGTGAAGAAGTCGGCGATCGAAATCGCCTCGTTGTGGGTGACGAGGAAGCCGTATTGCGGCCCGGGCGTCGGGCACCAGGTGCGCACGCGGGTGTTGGCGCCGGGCTGCTCCAGGAAGATCGCCGCCTTGGACCCGTATTTCTGTTTCCTGGCGTTCTTCGGCATCCAGTTCTCATGAGTGCCCCAGCCGAGCTCGGCCGGCTGCAGGCCCTCGGAGATGAAGCCCTCCACCGACCAGGTGTTCCAGAACACGTTCATCTGCTTGGGCTTCTTGGTGCGCTGCGTGTCCCGTTCGGCGATGTGGATGCCCTTGACGCCGGCCTTCTGCATCAGCTTGGCCCAGCCCTGGCGGTCGTGCTGTGCCGGTTCCTCGAAGTCTAATCCGAGCTCCTTCGCGAGATCGACCAGCGCCTGCTTGACGAACCAGGAAACCATGCCCGGATTGGCGCCGCTGCAGGAAATCGCGGTGGTGCCGCCGGGATTCTTCTCCTGCTCGTCGACGACCGTCTGGCGCAGCGCATAGTTGGTGCGGGCCGCATTGTCGGCCTTGGCATCGAAATAGAAGCCCAGCCAGGGCTCGACGACCGTGTCGATGTAAAGCACGCCGAGCTTGCGGCAGAGCTTCATCAGGTCCAGCGACGAGGTGTCGACCGACAGGTTGACGCAGAAACCCTGGCCGCCGCCATTGGTCAGCAGCGGCTTCAGCAGTTTCTTGTAGTTCTCCTTCGTCACGGCCTCCTTGAGGAAGGTAATGCCGCGATCGTCGAGCAGCTTCCTGTCGGCGTCCTGCGGGTCGATGACGACCATGCGCGACTTGTCGAATTTGAAATGGCGCTCGATGAGGGGCAGTGTGCCGCGGCCGATCGAGCCGAAGCCGATCATGACGATCGGGCCGGTGATTTCGCCGTGGACCGGCCACTCCGTTTTTGCCATTTCAAGAACTCCTTGGATGGGGGGATGTCGCCGACTCGATGCCGGGCGCAAGGCGCGTGAATTGCACGAAATGCGGGCTAACCACAGATTGCCGTCACAATAAAGAAGATTTCGCGGTCAGGGTTTACGCCGGCCGGTCAGGTTGCGTCCGCGGCAATCGTCCGCAGCGCCGAAACCAGGCGGTCACGGTCGGCCGTGAGACCCTTGTAATCGAGCTGCGACCCTTCCAGCGCGGCAAGCTGATCGGCGAAGGAGGCCGCGATGCGGGCGCGGTCGGGATGGCGTGCGAGCCTCTCGATCGGGTCGAGATAGGTGCGGATGGTGAACAGGATATCGCCGCTTTCCGGCAGCTTGCGCAGCGTCTGGCGCTCGACCCGCATGAAGGCGTGCGCGGCGATGTCGGCCTCTGGAAATCGCGACGGGCGGACAACCGCGCGCTCCGTGCGCTCGGCGCCGGAAAGCGGCTTGTACAAATCCCCGCCGGCCTGCAGCGACCAGTTCCGGCGTTCGACCGGTTGAGCCGCGGCGAGACTATCGAAGATGCGGCCGATGATGTCGGCGGTGCGGGTGCCGCGGCCGAAGCCCGGAACCGGCGCATGAATGTCCTGCAGCGGCCTGCCGAATTTTTCCTGGAGCGACCAGGAGGCAGGGAAGCAGAGTGTGGCGGCGACAAGCCGCCAGCCGTCCTCACTCTTTCGCATCAGGACCAGGTCTTCCTGAACCAGTCGGGCGGCGATGAGCAGCGGCGGAGAACCGTCGTCCAGAACCTGGCGACGTATCCGGCCGACCAGCAGCGCGTCGCCGTAGCGCCGGTAGGTCTCCGGGAAGCGGCCGGGCAGATAGCTGGCCAGAAGGTCGAGCACCTCCTGCTGGGCCTGGCGCGTGTCTCTCTCCTCGACAAAGACCTTGTCGGGGATTTGGGCGTGGAGCCGGTCCTTCTCGGCGAGATAGGCGTCGATATCGTCGTCGACCTCGATCCATTCGTCGAGGTCGAGGGGCTTGAGGCCGATGGTGAACGGCTTCGTCGAGCCGTCATAGGGAGTATGGGTGGGCGTCACGCTGATCCGGACTGGATTGGTCTTTGCCGGCAAGATAGCCGAAGCGACTGCTAGCGCAAGGCGGCCCGGATCAGGCCGCGCAGGGAGTTGCCGACATATATGACGCTGGCGTTTGCGAGGTCGCCCGGCGTCAGTTCCCTTTCCACTGCGTGTCCGGTGTCGATCAGTTCCGCCCGCAGCACGCCGGGCAGCAGACCGCAATCGAGCGACGGCGTGAGCAACGGACCGCCATCGCCCATATCGAGGAATATGTTGGTGATGGTTCCCTCGCAGAGCTGACCCTCGCGGTTGGTGAGGATTACCTCGTCTACGGCCTCCGGCGGGAACTCCTCGCGAGCCGCCTGGTAGACCTCCCGCCGTGTCGTCTTGTGGCGGACCAGCGGGTCGTCGCGGTCGAGGCACGTGGCGGCGATCGCGAGTTTCCAGACTGTGGACGGCGCGATCGGGGCGAAGGGATGGACGGTGCAACTGACACCGCCGCTCCATGCCAGGGCGAGACGCACCCGCAGCATCTGTGTCGGGTCGACAGCGCGCGCGATTGCGTCATGGACCGCAGTCGGATCGCATCGAAAGCCGAGTTCGCGCGCCGAGGCAGCCAGCCGGGCCAGGTGCCGCTCCGATCGCACCAGGCCAAGGCCGGGCTCGTGGCGCAGCGTCTCGATCAGTTCGAAGCCGTGGCGAAGCGTGCTTTCAGGAGACATTCCTCATACTCCGCTTCCACCGAAGAATCGAAAACCACGCCGCCGCCGACATTGAACACCGCGTCGCCGCCGGCATGGAGCGAAATCGTTCGGATGGCGACGTTGAAGCGCATGCGCCCGCCGGGCTCGATCCAGCCGATCGAGCCGCAATAGGCGTCACGCGGGCGCTCTTCCAGCGCATTGAGAATCTCCATCGCCCGGATCTTCGGCGCACCGGTGATCGAGCCGCATGGGAACAGCGCGGCGAACAGCCGGCGGATGGTGAGGTCGGGCAGCAGCCTGGCGCGCACGCGGCTCACCATCTGATGCACCGTCGCATAGCTCTCGATGCGGAAGAGTTCCGGTACATCGAGCGTGCCGACCTCGCTCACCAGCGAGATGTCGTTACGCAGGAGGTCGACGATCATCCGGTTCTCGGCCTGGTTCTTTGGGTCGTTGCGCAGGAAGCGCTTGAGCCTGGCGTCCTCGGCCCTGGTCTTGCCACGCGGCGCGGTGCCTTTCATCGGATGGGTCTCGATCCAGCGGTCGGCATCGACCTTGAAGAAAAGCTCAGGGGAACGCGACAGCAGGACGGGATCGCCGAGCGAGACCAGGGCACCGTATTTGACGGGCTGGCGCGCGGCGAGCGTGCGGAAGGCGGCCAACGGATCGCCGCTCCACTGCGCATCGATCGGGAAGGTCAGGTTGGCCTGATAACAATCGCCTTCGCGCAAATGCCGATGAAGGCGCGCGAAGCGCTTCTCGTAGTCTTCGAAGGACCAGGACGGCCTGGCATCGAAGATCGGTCCGTTGCCCAGCGGCTCGGGTGCAGACGACAGCCTCCGCGCGGATGGCCCGTCGAAGATGCCGAGGCTGAGAAGCGGCGCGCGGCGGCCCCCCGGCAGGAGCGGCCGCAGCTTCGGCTCGAGCAGATAGCCGGCTTCATAAGAGAGGTAGCCGGCGAGCCAGCGGCCGGAGCGATGGGCATCTTCCGCCGCCTCCAGGGCGGCGTCGAACTCATCGGGCGTTTGAGCCGTCAAGACCCGAATAGGCTCGTCGAACAGCAGCTCGCTGCCGGAGAAGTCATCCCGGAACAGGACGAAGGGCGAGGGCGGCATGGGTGTCGTCACGATGTCCGAGAATGCCGGCAGAGCGCCGGCACGCTTGTTTTCCGCCTCAGTCCAGGGCTTCGAGTTCGTCGATCAGCCCGCCGATCACCGAAAGACCGATCTGCCAGAATCCGGGATCGGAAGCATCGAGGCCGAACGGGGCGAGAAGCTCGGAATGATGCTTGGTGCCGCCGGCCTTCAGCATCTCGAAATACTTCTCCTGGAAGCCGCGCTCGGCATTCTGGTAGACCGCATAGAGCGAGTTCACCAGGCAGTCGCCGAAGGCATAGGCATAGACGTAGAAGGGCGAGTGGATGAAATGGGGGATATAGGCCCAGAAGGTCTCGTAGCCCTCGCGAAGCCTGATCGCCGGGCCGAGGCTCTCGGCCTGCACCTCCAGCCAGAACTCGCCGACCCTGTCGGAGGTCAGCTCGCCGTTGCGCCGCTCCGTATGGATCTTCCGCTCGAACTGATAGAAGGCGATCTGGCGCACCACGGTGTTGATCATGTCCTCGACCTTCTGGGCGAGCATCGCCTTGCGCTCACGCGGGTCGGTGGTCCTGTCGAGCAGAGAGCGGAAGGTCAGCATCTCGCCGAACACCGAGGCCGTCTCGGCGAGCGTCAGAGGCGTCGAGGCCATGAGCGCGCCCTGTCCGCCGGCCAGGACCTGGTGGACGCCGTGGCCGAGCTCATGGGCAAGCGTCATCACGTCGCGCGGCTTGCCCATGTAGTTGAGCAGCACGTAGGGATGCACGGAGGGCACCGTCGGATGAGCGAAGGCGCCCGGCGCCTTGCCGGGCCTCACCGGGGCGTCGATCCACTTGCGGTCGAAGAAGGAACGCGCGATCTCGGCCATTTCGGGCGAGAAGCGATGATAGGCCGAGAGCACGGTTTCCCTGGCCTCGTCCCAGGCGATCGTCGCCTGCGGGGTCTCCGGCAGCGGCGCGTTGCGGTCCCAGTGATTCATCGCGTCCATGCCGAGCCATTTCGCCTTCAGCGCATAGTAGCGATGGGAAAGCCGGGGATAGGCGTCGCGCACCGCGGCAGCCAGCGCGTCCACCACGTCGCGCTCGACGCGGTTCGCCAGATGGCGGGAATCGGCTATGTCCTGGAAGCCCCGCCAGCGGTCGGAGATCTCCTTGTCCTTGGCGAGCGTGTTGGTGATCAGCGTGAAGGTCCGCAGGTTCTGCTTGAAGGTGTCGGCCAGCGCTCCGGCCGCCTTACGGCGGATCTCGCCGTCAGGATCCTGCAGCTTGTTGAGCACCGGCTCCAGAGCGAGCTCCTCGCCGTCGACGTCGAAGCGCAGGTCGGTCATTGTTTCGTCGAAGAGCCGGTTCCAGGCGCCGCGGCCGGTGACAGATTTCTCGTGGAAGAGCTGTTCGACCCGGTCTTCCAACTGGTAGGGCTTGTCCTTCCTGAGATCGAGCACCCAGGGGCGGTAGTGGCCGAACGCCGGATCGGCATCGAGTGCGGCCTCGATGAGGGCGTCGTCGACGAGGTTCAGCTCGAGCGGGAAGAACAGGAGATGCGAGCCGGAGTCGGTCATCTTCTCCTGCACGTCGCCATAGAGCTTGGCGCGCTTCGGATCGGACGTGTTGCCGGCATAGATCAGCCCGGCATAGGAGGCGATGCGGCCGATCAGTTCCTCCAGCGCCTCATATTCGCGCAGTGCCGCGCCGAGCCCGCCGGCGGCGCCTTTGCCGGCCTCCGCGGCCAGCCTGCCCTTCCAGCGGCTCTCGAAATCGATCGCCTGCTTGCCGGCTTCGTCGATGTCGCGGCGGAGCTCCGGGGCTTCCATGCCGGAATAAAGATCGCCCAGATTCCATTCCGGCAGGTCACCGAGCGCCGGGCCGGATGCGCCGGCGGAGGCGGGTTTCGACATGGTCGTGCGGGATGCGAACGCCGACAGCTTCGAGCGAATGGGCATTTCAGGGCCTTCCGGTTACCGGGGTAAGCCGCTCTCCTAGCGCATCGGCCGGAAAATCGGAACGGTTTTCGGAAAGCACGATGCGCAAGTCGACGGCGGCTGGGTGTCCTGACGCATCAGGCGTTCCTTTCTCCTTCGGCGACCCAGGTCTTCGCGAGGGCCCTGCCGGTCCGTGGCAGGGGAAAGGTTTCGTTCACCGGCTTTCTTGAAGGCTTATTTAGAACCGCTGTGGCAAATTCCAGGCGACAACCACCCGCCTGCGGGCGACAATCCATTTGTTTCATGGCCGGTCCGATCCTCATAGTCGATGACGACCCCGTCCAGCGCAGGCTTCTCGAAGCGGCGGTGACGAAGTTCGGCCACGAGGCGATCGTCGTCGACGGCGGCGAAGCGGCGCTCGCGGTACTCGACGGGCCGCGCGGACGCGATGTGTCGGCAGTCATCCTCGATCTCATGATGCCCGGCCTTGACGGCATCGGCGTCATGGCCGCCATGCGCGAGCGCGACATCGCCTTGCCCGTCATCGTGCAGACGGCGCAAGGCGGGATCGACACCGTTGTCGCCGCGATGCGGGCCGGCGCCTTCGATTTCGTCGTCAAGCCGGCGTCGCCGGATCGGCTGCAGGCAGCGATATCGAGCGCCCTCAAGGTCGAGGCGGTCGGGGAGGCGGTGCGCCGGGCGCGCAAGCCGTCGGGCGGAACGCTGACCTTCAAGGACCTCGTCACCCGCAGCGAAACCATGGAGCGGGTGATCCGGCTCGGTCAGAAAGCGGCTGCGTCCAGCATCCCAATCCTGATAGAAGGGGAGTCCGGTGTCGGCAAGGAGATGGTGGCCCGCGCCATCCAGGGATCCGGCGAACGCCGCTCGAAACCTTTTGTGACCGTGAATTGTGGGGCAATCCCCGAAAATCTGGTGGAAAGCATCCTGTTCGGCCACGAGAAGGGGGCCTTCACCGGCGCAACGGAAAAACACACGGGCAAGTTCGTCGAGGCCCATTCGGGTACGCTGTTCCTGGACGAGATCGGCGACCTGCCGCTCGACGTCCAGGTCAAGCTGCTGCGCGCCGTACAGGACGGCGAGGTCGACCCGGTCGGCGCGCGGGCCACGGTCAAGGTCGACATCAGGCTGATCTCGGCGACCCACCGTAACCTGCTTCAGCAGGTGAAGGAGGGCAAATTCCGCGAAGACCTGTTCTACCGCCTCAACGTCTTCCCTATCTTCGTGCCGCCGCTGCGCGACCGGCGTGACGACATTCCGCATCTGGTCAGCCATTTCATGGCCCGCATGACGGCATCGGGAGGCCGCGGGATCGGCGCCATCTCGGAGGAGGCGCTGCGGATGCTGCAGGCCTATGACTGGCCGGGCAACATCCGGCAGCTCGAGAACGCCGTCTTCCGCGCCACCGTGCTTTGCGACGGCGACGTCCTGACCGCCGCGGACTTCCCGCAGATCCGGGCGCAGGTCGAGGGCATCGAACTGTCGCCGGAGATCGCCGGGGCGCCGGAGGCCCCCGCCGCAACTGCACCCTCCGTTCCCGCGCCAGTCGCTGCGCAGTCCCCGGCAGCGGCGGCCGCCCCTGCCGGCGGCGAGAAACAGTTCGGGATCCTGCGCGCGCTCGACGAGCGCGGCAATGTCAGGGCACTCGCCGAGATCGAGCTCGACCTGATCAAGCTGGCCATCGAGCGTTACAACGGCCAGATGAGCGAGGTCGCCCGGCGCCTGGGGATCGGGCGTTCGACCCTCTACCGCAAGCTGAAGGAATACGGCATCGACCCGGATCAGCAGCGTTCGGATCGGTTGGCTTCCTGAGGCACGTCCCGTCGTCCGAACGTCTGGAGCAAGGCCCGGGATGTGGCTCGTCCGGCCCGAATCAGTGATCGGTCCGTCTGGCCGCCGTCCACAATTTCTCGTGTAAACCTCCGGTTTACCTTGATCTCAGCCGTAGATTTTTCGGCGGATTGTCGCCATGGTCTTACCGCATTTCGGCTTCAATAAGCTCTGATTAACCATTAGGAACGATATTCGGAGAGCACCTGAGGGGCATCCGGGCATCAAATCCGGGGACAAACGGCAGTCTGCAAGGCCTTTTGATTTGATCAAGATCGACCTGGGAATTCGCGGACGGGATCCGAGGGGAGCCGTCTGGCCGAAATGGCTGGCACTTCTGATGCTGGCGACCAGCATCCTCCTGGGAGGGGGAGCGGCGGCGAGCGCGGAGACGCGCACGTTGAAGCTCTATTTCATCCATACGGGCGAGAAGGCCCAGATCACTTTCAAGCGCAATGGCCGTTACGACGCCAACGGACTGAAGCAGATCAACAATATCCTGCGCGACTGGCGGCGCAACGAGCCGACCAAGATGGATCCGCGCCTGCTCGATCTTGTCTGGGAGGCCTATCGCGCTTCGGGGTCGAACGACTATATCCATGTCGTTTCGGCCTACCGCTCGCCCGCGACCAACTCGATGCTGCGCAGCCGCTCCAAGGGCGTTGCCAAGAAGAGCCAGCATATGCTCGGCAAGGCGATGGATTTCTATCTGCCCGACGTCAGGCTCAAGAAGCTTCGCGAGATCGGGCTCAAGATGCAGGGCGGCGGCGTCGGCTACTATCCGACATCCGGCTCGCCCTTTGTTCATTTCGACGTGGGCAATGTGCGTCACTGGCCGAAGATGAGCCGCAAGGAACTGGTGGCGCTGTTCCCGAGCGGCAAGACCCTTCATGTGCCGAGCGACGGCAAGCCTTTGCCGGGCTTCGAACAGGCCGTGGCCGCATACGAATCGCGCAGGAAGAGCGGCGGGTCCGCCATCGCGCTGGCGAGTTCGGGCGGCCGCTCGCGTTCCGGCGGCCTGCTGGCTGCGCTGTTCGGCGGCGGCGCGGATGAAGAGGAAGAAAGCGGCGGCGCTGTCGTGGCGGCCGCGGCCGACGAACCCGAGCCGAAGCCGGCCCGCCAGCAGAAGCCTGCGCCTCAGAAGGTCGAGAACCCGGCAAACGGACAGATCCGCATTCTTCCGCCGGAACTGGCGCGCCCGGCCGACGTCGCGCGCCCGGCCGAAGAGCCCGCCCAGGAAACCATCGTCGCCGCGCTGCCGACCCGCGACGTGCCGCTGCCGGCGGTGGCGCCGCGCCCCAAGACCGACGTCGGCGCGCCGCTCGTGGACCTCGACAGCAATCGGGGCCCGCTGGTCGACCTGTCCAGTCAGGGTGACGAGCCCGCGGCGGAAGTCGCGCTCAACGTGCCGCTGCCGACCCGCCGGCCGGCCTATGCGCCGCCTGCCGAACTCGCCACCGCCCAGGACGCGCTTCTGGTCGCGAGCACACAGGTGGAAGAGCTGCAGAACGCGGTGGCCGTGCCGCTTCCGTCGAGCCGTCCGGCCGACACGATCGCGTCCGCCGCGGTGGCCGCCCTTCCGGCATCGATGACGGCCGTGCCGGAGGCTGCTGCCTATGCCGCGCCCGAACCTCGCGCGCCGGTGCCGTCCGCCTCGCCTTTGCTGGAGACGGCCGGGTTCAAGCCGGCGCCCGAGGAGATCATCGCGGTGCCGAAGATGGAGCGCACCGCCGCGGTCGCCGCGTCGCCGAAAATGGCGCTTGCGGCCCGTGCGCCCGGTTCCGATCCGGCCTCGGCGTTCAGCGGAGTGAAGACCACGGCCAAGTCGGCGCGTCCGGGAGCCGCCGACAGCAAGCCCGAGCCCAAGCCGGTGGTTCTGGCGGCGCAGCCAAGGGCAGCCCGCTGGGCGCTCGACGGCAACTACATCGCCAACAACACCGACGGCACGAAGGCGCCGTCCTATGCAAACAAGATCGTCTACTCGGCGCCGCGCGAGGTCTACACCGCCGGCTTCCAGCAGGGCGACCAGCAACTGGCCGATGCGAACCGGTTCACCGGCAAGGCTGTGACCTTCCTGTCGGTGGCGCGTTTCAACTGACCCGCTTGCCAGCGTTTTCCGGTTCGGTGGATTCCGCAGTCCACGCGGGGAGGCCGGGCCGGACGAAGCGGCGCGGCTTCTCTGCTTGAGTGCCTTTTCACAGCGTCATGTCGGGATGCGGGCCTGCTCAGCCCGCCAGCGCCGCTGCCTCGCGCGCGAGCGCCTCGATCTTGTCCCACTGCTGCGCCTTCACCATCTCGTCGGGCGCCACCCAGGAGCCGCCGACGCAGACGACGTTCGGCAGGCCGAGATAGTCGGGCGCATTGCCTGACGTGACGCCGCCGGTCGGGCAGAAACGAATGCCGGCGAAAGGCGAGGCGAGCGATTTCAGGAAGGCGATGCCGCCTGCCTGCTCGGCCGGGAAGAACTTCAGGAAATCCAGGCCTTCCTCGGCGGCGGTCATGATCTCGGCGGGCGTGATCGCGCCGGGCAGCAACGGCACCTCGCTGCCGCGCGCCGCGGCGAAGAGCTGGCTCGTCGCGCCGGGGCTGACGATGAAGCGCGATCCGGCCTGTGCTGCCTGCTCGAACTGGCCGGCGTTGAGGATGGTGCCGGCCCCGACCACGGCCTCTTCCACCTCCCGGGCGATGCGGCGGATCGCCTCGATCGCGTCGGGGGTCCTCAGCGTCACCTCGATCATCGGCAGTCCGCCCCGCGCCAGCGCCCGGGCAAGGGGAACCGCATCCGCGACGTCGGCGATCTTCAGGACGGGAATGACGGGCTGGCCCTTGAGCAGCGCGAGGAGCTTTTCTGACTTGTTCGCCATGGCAGTCCCGTCCTGTCTGTTTGAACCGATTTAAAGCGTGGGCCCGAGAATCGTTGTCGATCTTCGGAAAACACGAAGCGTGAGGAAGTGCCGGGGCGTCACGCGTCCCTGAGGACGCGTGTCGTCCCGACGGCCCGAAATATCAGAGCCGGCGCCGCCGGTCCATCGTTCAACACCTCGTCGCATCGACCGGTTGCATCGCGAAAGGCCGCTCCAGCCATCGGCTTGCATCCGGGCGCGCCAGGGGCTAGGGCAGGCCATGCATTCCACCGCGCCCTTCCGGGTCGCCGCGCTCTACCGTTTCACGTGGCTCCCCGACTTCACCGATCTCAAGGCGCCGCTGGCGCAGTTCTGCTGCGGCCACGGCATCAAGGGAACGCTGCTGCTCGCCCATGAGGGCATCAACGGTACTGTCGCCGGAAGCGAGGATGCGATCGCCGCGCTGATCGATCGGCTGAGGGCTGTGCCCGCACTGGCCGGGCTCGAGGTCAAATACAGCACCGCGCCGCAAATGCCGTTCCATCGCATGAAGGTCCGCCTGAAGAAGGAGATCGTGACGATGGGCGTGACCGACATCGACCCGCGCGAGAGTGCGGGGACCTATGTCGAGTCGCGCGACTGGAACGCCCTGATCAGCGATCCCGATACGCTCGTTGTCGACACGCGCAACGACTATGAAGTGGCGATCGGCACTTTTCGCGGGGCGGTCGATCCCGCGACCGGGAGCTTCCGTGACTTCCCGCAATGGGCAAGTGAGAACCGTGCCGCGCTGGAGGGCCGCAAGGTGGCGATGTTCTGCACCGGCGGCATCCGCTGCGAAAAGGCGACGGCCTATGTGAAGTCGCTGGGGATCGCAGAGGTCTTCCACCTCAAGGGCGGCATCCTCAAATATCTGGAGGAGGTTCCGGCGTCCGAAAGCCTGTGGCAAGGCGAGTGTTTCGTCTTCGACGAGCGTGTGTCCGTGGGCCATGGCCTGGAGATCGGCGATGCGGAGCTCTGCCGCGCATGCCGGCGCCCGCTGACCGCCTCCGACAGGGCAGCCGGGACCTATCGCGAAGGCGTCTCCTGTCCGCATTGCCATGACCTCCGCAGCGATGCCGACCGCGCGCGCTATGCCGAGCGGCATCGGCAGGTCGAACTCGCCGAGGCGCGCGGCGGCGCGAGGCACATCGGAAGCTGACCGGCTTCCCAGCCGCCTTCATCTCGGTCATTGTAGTGTCGCCAAGGGCTGCATAGATCAAGCGGATCGGCCCGAAAGTCGTACTCGATTTTCGGAAAGCATGATGCGTTGTTCAAGTGATGGAGCGTCCTTTGCGCGTTCGAATGGGCGAGCGGCGCTCGCAGGAGACCTGTCGCCGCGGGCGACGGGACCACCAGATGGAGGCCAGGATGCTCGACCCCAAGAAACTGCTCGACGATTTGCTCGGCTCGACGATCCCCGGGACCAGCGGGACGCTGCGCGAGAAGGCAGGCCAGGCGACCCAGCTTGCCAAGGACAATCCGCTGGCGACGGGCGCATTGGTGGCCGTGCTGCTCGGCACCAGTGCCGGGCGTCAGGTCACCGGGTCGGCGCTCAAGGTCGGCGGGCTCGCGGCCATCGCCGGACTGGCCTACAAGGCCTACCAGAACTACAGGAGCGGCGATCAGCCGGCCCAGCAGACGGACGCCTCGGGCACGCCCGCCCGCGAGCCCGAACTGCTGCCGCCTCCTTCGGATACGGAGTTCCATCCCGCCCAGGCACCGCAAGGGGAGGATGAGTTCGCCCTCATGCTGATCCGCGCCATGATCGCGGCCGCCAATGCCGACGGCCATATCGACGACGAGGAACGCAAGAAGATCGCGGACCGGGTCAGCCTGGCCGGCCTGGACGGTGAGGCGCAGGACTTCCTGATGTCCGAGATCGAGCATCCGCTGTCGATCGACGCCCTGGTGGCCGCCGCGCAGACCGAGGCGCAGAAGGTCGAGCTCTACACAGCCTCGCGCCTTACGATCGAGCCGGATTCGCGTGCGGAACGAGGCTATCTCGACCTGCTGGCCGGCCGACTCAAGCTGCCCGATGCATTGGTGGATCACGTCGAGGCGACGGTATCCTCGATCAAGACCGCGGCGCCGACGTCGACCGACGCACCGAAGTCGAACATCCCCTGGTAATTGCGCGAAAGCGCGGCGGGGCGAGGCACCGTCACCGTCCCGCCGCAAAGGTCATGCGATCAGACGCGGGACCGCAGGATCGGCCCGGCGCCTCATCTTGAGCTCGAACTCGTCCCTGACCTTGCAGACCTGCAGGCGCAGCCATTGATGGCCTTTGTCGGCGTCGTGGCGGGCATGCCAGAACATCTTGATGTCGGTCGCGGGCAGCGGCACCGGCGCCCGGTAGATCTCGAGGCCGAGATTGGGCGCCACCAACTCCGCGAACTGCCGCGGGACGATGGCGAGATGGAGCGAACGTGCGGTGGCCAGTGCGACGCCGAGCGTATGCGGCAACATCAGCGCCACATGGCGCTTGCGCCCGATTCTGGCGAGCGACGTATCCACCGCGCATTTCACCATGCCGTTGACTGACCGCACCGCATGATGGAGCTCGCAGAACAGGTCGAGCGGGATCGTTCCCCAGGAGGGGATGCCGGCAGCCGCGATCGTCGGGTGGTCGGCCGAAGCAACGGCGACATAGGGCGCGCGCAGCAATTGCATGCTCGATGTCCAGTCGGACATGTCGAGCTCGGTGTCGATCGCAATGTCGACGGCATCTTCCTGGAGCAGTTTCTCGGCGGTCCCGCTCGCATTGTCCACGAGCTGCAGCGAGACGCCTGGCGCCTCGTCCGCGAAGCGCCTGGAGAGGGCCGGCATCATCATCATCGAGAACACGTCCGAGCCGAGCAGCGTGAACCGCCGTTGCATGGTCGCGGGGTCGAAGTGCCGGCGCTTGTGGAAGGCGAACTCGATCTTGCCCAGCGCCTCCCGCACGGATGAGCCGAGCTCGAGGGCGCGCGGCGTGGGAATCATGTCGTTGCCGCGACGAATGAAGAGCTGGTCGTCAAGGATTTCGCGCAGGCGCCGCAGCGCCGCGCTGACGGCGGGCTGGCTCAGCCCGATCTGATCGCCGGCCCGCGTCACGCTGCGCTCGCGCATCAGTGCGTCGAAGACCCGGAGGAGATTAAGGTCGAAACCGTTCAAGTTCATGTGCGTGTATGCCCCCATACAAGCGCTGGATTCATCCGGAAGGCGACCGGAATTAGTAGATCGTCAAATGACGCCTGAGTTGACTGAAAGATTAAGTAACAAATCACTACGACATCGGGCCCCCGTCCAATGCGGCATTTTTTGGAAATGCAACCGACAATCGAAGCTAAGAACGATTGTGGCTATTCCGCGACGTCCTTCACTGCAGTTCTGATTGTTTCTGAGAATTCTCCTTCGCGCTTGGCGTAGGGCGAACACAATTTGCAGAAAACGAACTCCATGAGTGCTTTTCTAAAGTTGGGGCGTCCCGCCCTTAGACGTTCTTCGCCCGTATGTGGCGGGCATCAGCGGCCCGTCGCCGCCGATCCGCGCAACTTTCTCCAGCCTATCGGCTCAGTTTCTGCTCACTTGCTCCCGATTTTGCCCTCGATTTCCTGATTTTGGACGCAGCCTTCCCCTCAGGCCGTGCCGGCCTTGACGAGAACGAGCGCCCGTTTGGCATTTATCGCGCAGGCGACAAGCTGCAGATGGCAGTGGTTGCGCGCCAGGCCGAGATAGCGAACCCGGGCCATGCCGTACCAGTTCTTCATCGTCGCGTTGGTCCGCTCGATGCCGGCCCGCACGCTGGCGGCGACCTTGTTCATCCACTTCTGCCAATTCGGCTGCTGCTTGCCCCGCTTGGCCTTGTAGGCAATCCGGTCCTTGATGCCTCGATCCGCCAGTTCGTCGCGCAGCGCCTGACTGTCATAGGCCTTGTCGGCGTAATAGGCCTCTTCGTCACCTTGAATGAGCACAGCGCCCATCTGGCTGTCATGCAGATCGGCCGAGCTCATCTCCGCCTGGCGTATCAGCCCGCTCTCCGCGTCGCCGGCGAGATGGGCCTTGTAGCCGAAATAGGTCTTGCCGTGCTTGTGCGTGAAGCCTGCATCCGGATCGCGCGCCGACACCTGGCCCTTCTCGTAGTCGGGCCTGGCCACCGCCGCCGAGATGATGGTGGCGTCAACCAGCGTGCCGCGCCTTACCAGAAGACCGCGCCCTTCCAACTGCCGGTTCAATTCGGCAAGCAGCTTATCTTGAAGCGCCAGTTCGACCAGCCTCTGGCGGAAGCGCCAGATCGACATGTGGTCCGGTGTCTTTTGATCGAGCGGAAACCCACAGAAGCGGCGGAACGACAGCCGGTCGGCCACCGCTTCTTCCGCCGCCGGATCGGACAGGCCGTACCATTGCTGCAAGAGCGCAATCTTGAACATTGCTATCGGCGGGTAGCCGGGCGCCCCCAGAGCATCGTTATGGATTTCCCGGAACAGCACCTCGAAAGCCGACCAATCGATCAACTTCTGCACTTCTTCCAGAAACTTGTTACCCCTGCTCACGTCACGCACCAATGCATCGGCGAGTGAAGGTTGCGCCAAGTTACGACGAGACATAGCCGAATCAATCCTAACTTTTCTCTATTGAATCATAGAGTTGGGACTTTTGAAAAGCGCTCTCCATTTGCGCCGTGGATGACGGCCATATCAACATTGGATTTCCCAGGCTTCGTATCAGCCCCTAAATGACACGCTGTCTATACGACTCTGGTCAGGAAGCGAAGAAATCCGAAACATCGCGAAAGCGGCGACTCGATTGATGCTCCCCGCGGAGCCGCGCGGTCGGCGTCTGCAGGCGCGGACCTGTCGTGGTGACGGGCAGGGACGTGGGGCCGACGGCCAGGGGCCGCTCGGCTCGAGGGTTGGCCAAGGCAGGGAAACGGAGCCGGCCATCCTCCCAAGCAAAAGCCGCGCCCGCGTCTGAACCAGACCAGCGGTCCGGCTATCGAAGCAACGGTTTGAACTGCCCCGGATGCCGCGGGCGGACATGAGAGTTTTAACTACGGAGAGACAGACGTGGCAAACATTCCTGGAAACGACGCGCCGAACCAACTCAACGGCACTTTCGGCGCCGACGTCATCACGGGTGGGCTGAGTAACGACATGCTTCTGGGCTTCGACGGCGCCGACACGCTGTCGGGCGGCTTCCAGAACGATACGCTCTTCGGCAACGAAGGCGCCGACGTCATCAATGGAAATTCCGGTAGCGACATCATCGAAGGTGGCGAAGGCGCCGATAGGATCGACGCCGGAACCGGTGCCGACATGATCATGGTCGGCTTCCTCGAAGAGGCTAACGGCGACACGGTCGACGGCGGGCTCGGTTTCGACAGGCTGATGGTCGACTACTCGATGGAGGCGGCGGGCATCAACTTCGTTGCCCAGGATCCGATCGCGCAGACGACCGTGCTTGGCGGGATCAAGGTCATCAATGTCGAGGAATACCAGATAACGGGCACCGACTTCGCCGATTCGCTCACCGGTGGCCGCTGGAACGACATGCTGAATGGCGGTCTCGGCAACGATACGTTGAATGGCGGCATCGGCATGGACTTTCTCAACGGTGACGAGGGCGACGACACGCTGAACGGCGGCAACGGCATCGACTTCCTGACCGGCGGCGACGGCCACGATAGGCTGAGCGGCGGTTTCGGCATGGACTTCCTCGATGGCGAAGTCGGCAACGACCGCCTGGACGGTGGCTATGGCAACGACTCGATGACGGGTGGAGAGGGCAACGACACCGTCGTCGGCGGCGAGGGCAATGACAGCCTGGCAGGCGACGAAGGCAACGATACGCTCGACGGCGGCAATGGCAACGATATGCTCGAAGGTGGTCTGGGCACCGACATAGTCCGCGCCGGATACGGAAATGACACCGTCGAAGTGGTGATCGGCCAAGGCAAGGATACGATCGACGGCGGGATAGGCCTTGACGTGCTGCGGGTCGAACGGCTGGCCGGCACCTTCACAGCCAAGGCGTCGAACCTCTCCAACACGCTTTCGGACGGCACGACCTTCGTCGGCATGGAGGCCTACTGGCTCGAAAGCAGCGCCGGTTCGACGAGTGCCGACCGCTGGACCGGTTGGGACGGCAGCGACAGAATGATGAGTTGGGGCGGCAACGACGTGCTGTCGGGAGGCAAGGGCAACGACTATCTCGATGCCGGAACCGGAGTCGACACGGTTGACGGCGGCGACGGCAACGATGTCATCTCCGTTGGAAGCGGCGGCCGGGACGTCGTGAGGGCCGGCGCAGGTACGGATTCGGTTTCGATCCTGCGCTCCGATCTTACCGCCGCGCTGACCTTCTCCATATCGGGCGTCACCGGCAGGCTGAGCGACGGAACCACCGTCACCGACGCCGAGCACTATTCCATTGCCGCCGGGTCTGGCAGCGATACGCTGACGGCCGGGAGCGCCCTTTCCGTGAAGTTCTACGGCAATGGCGGCAATGACCGGCTGACCGGAGGGAAAGGCAGCGACACGCTGGACGGCGGATTGGGCAACGACACGCTCATCGGCGGCGACGGAAACGACTCGATCGTCGACTCCGGCGGCGCCAACGTCATCGATGCCGGCACGGGCAACGACGCTGTCAGCGTCGAGCTCCAGGCGGGCACCTACGTGAACTCGATCCAGTTGGGCACCGGCAATGACACCGCCAGGATCAACTACGCGAGGGGGAGCACGGCGGGCAAATTCTCTGTCGATGGTGGCGTCGGCTTCGATGTGGCCTCGGTTAACCGCAGTCAGTCGGCCAAGAACCTGAGCTTCGTGCTGTCAGCGAATGCCGTGCTGACCAACGGCGACGTCACGCTCAAGAACGTCGAAGCCGTCCAGATCTGGTCGGGCTCAGGCGCCGACAGTCTTACCGGCGGGGCCTATTCGGATCTGTTCAATGGCGGTGCCGGCAACGACACGCTGAGGGGTCTCGGCGGTAACGATACGCTCCATGGCGGCCTTGGCGCCGACCGGCTCGAAGGCGGCGACGGCAACGACACGTTGCATGCGACCGGCGGCTCAGGCATCGACGGCCATGCCGACCGGCTCTATGCCGGCGCCGGGAACGACTACCTGCGCATCAACCACAGCGACTATGCCGATGCCGGCGTCGGCACGGACCGTATCGCGGTCGATCTGTCCAACCAGGCGAACGGCGTGAGTTTCGTCGTCACCAGCGGCCTGGTGAGGGTCAACGCGACGACCAGCTTCACCGGTGCGGAGAGCCTGGAATTCTACGGAACCAGCGGCAACGACACCGTTACGGGAGGAACGCTTGCCGACCGCCTTGTCGGCAATGCCGGCAACGATACGCTACGCGGTGGCGCCGGCAACGATGTCCTCCTCGACGGCGCTGGCAACGACAAGCTCTATGGCGACGCCGGCAACGACACGCTCGTACGAACGGCGGAGGTTGGAACCGACCTGATCGACGGCGGCCTCGGCATCGATTCGCTGAAGTTCGACTTCCTCTCGACCAAGTCGGTGATCCTCGATCTGGCCAACAACGCCAACAATCGCGGCATGGCCAAGGGCCTGACCGTCACGGGTGTCGAGATCGTCCATGGAAGCATGCTGGACGACGACATCCGCGGCACTGCGGCGAACGAGACGTTCTATGGCGGTGGCATGGATGACTTCCTCTCTGGCGGTGCGGGCGACGATGTTCTCGAAGGCGGTGCGGGCGGCGATCTCCTCATCGGCGGCGCCGGCAGGGATCAGTTCGTATTCCGCTTCGACGGCTTCGGCACCGGCGACCAGATCACCGACTTCACGCGCGGTCAGGACAAGCTGGTCATCGACCGTTCGGATTTCGGAATTGCCGCCTCGGGGAATCCCGGTTTCGTGGTGGGCGCGAATCCGGCCGTCTCGGGCACGGGTGCCCAGTTCCTGTTCGAGACCGACAATGGGCGGCTCTGGTTCGACCGCGACGGCACCGGCAACGAGCACGATGCCGAACTGATCGTGACGCTCAAGAGTGGCGCCGGGCATCTCCCGACCTTGGCATTGAGCGACTTCCTGTTCGTCTGAACATCGAAGCCCCGGTTCGCAAGAGCGGCTTCGAACCGATCCGACATCGCGACGGCGGCTGGGGCGGCGGAGAGTTGCCGCCCCAGGCCTGGGACGGCCCGCACTGCGGCGGGGCGGGCCGTCTCTTCTTTGAAGACGAGCGAGGGAACCGATCATGGCCGATATTCCTGAATCCGGAATCTTCGTCGGAGCGTTTCGTCTGCGGCAACGCGCGAGGGCGAACGCTCGCCGTCGACAACTTCCCGTTCGCCTGAAGCTTGGTTGCCTGAGCATCCGAGCCGATCGTGTTCACCAACCCGGGACAACGCTCCTCTCGTTTCCCGGCCCTCCCAACCCCTAGGCGCCATCGGCGGAGCCGCTTTGCTCAGCGGCCGTCCAGGGCCCGGCACCCACCCCGGTGCGAAGGTTGGGTTGCGGCACTCGCCCTGGTCCGGTGGGTGCAGCCTTTTCTTCTCGTGCGAGCGATCGCGGACCGGAACGGCGTGCCGAAGGTGCGTCGCGTCGTTGCAAACACGATTTCCTTGCGTGGCGGTTGGTCTCCTTGCAAGATCGCGGGTGAATACTTTCATGCCAACTTTGCGTTAACGTCTTGTTAACCCAGCGGGCGCATCATTTGCTTCATCGGGCCTGCTTTTCCTCCTCCCAAGCGTGGTTCGAAACTGGGCGGCCGCAAATGGCCGCCCTTTCGTTGGCGGTCGCCGCCGCAACCGCCACTGCCCGGCGCGCCGTTTGCGGCTTGCCACACCGGCCTCCATTTGCAATGCCTTCTCCCCGGAATGGAGGATCAAGGCATGGCCAAAACTGCGATCGTTACGGGCGCCGGCACTGGTATCGGCAAGGCGGTGGCCACCGCGCTCCTGAAGGACGGCTGGAACACGGTGTTCTGCGGTCGGCGGCTCGCAATGCTCGAGCAGGCTATCGCCGAGGCCGGCCCGACAGAGGCGAGGGCGCTGCCCGTCGCCTGCGACATCTCCAGCGCGACGCGGGTGGACGAGATGTTCGAGACGGTGGCCGAGGCCTTCGGCCGGGTCGACCTGCTCTTCAACAATGCCGGCATGGGATACAAGTCGACCCCGATCGACGAGATTCCCGTCGAGGTCTGGAACGAGGTGGTCGGCGTCAATCTCACCGGCTCTTTCCTCTGTGCACGCGCCGCGTTCCGGGCGATGCGCAGCCAGAGCCCGATGGGCGGGCGCATCATAAACAACGGGTCGGTCTCGGCCTATGCGCCCCGCCCAGGATCCGTTCCCTATACGGCCACCAAACACGCCATCACCGGCCTTACCCGGACCCTTGCGCTGGACGGCAGACCCTACGACATCGCCTGCGGACAGATCGATATCGGCAACGCGCTGACGGATATGGCCGCGCCGATGACCGTGGGCGTGCCGCAAGCCAACGGCAGCATCGCTCCCGAAGCGGTGATGGACGTCAAGCATGTGGCCGATGCGGTGTTGCACATGGCCAGCCTTCCGCTCGACGCCAACGTGCTGTTCATGACTGTCATGGCGACCAAAATGCCTTATGTCGGGCGCGGCTGACTATTCGCGCCCTCCGCATATCTCGCGGGCCGGCGTCGGTGCGATGATCTACGCGTCGGAATCCAGGCGCGGGGGTGAACCATGTCGTTGACGGGGCGGCGGACCGACTGGCTTCGCCTGTCGCGCGCCGGAAGGGCGCCGGGAAACGAGCATATCGTAATCGCGGCAACCTTCACCGCGGATCCGCTCGTGCCCTATCTCGGTTCCCGCCTGGTCGATGATCCTGTCCGGCCACCGGCGCTGACCGTCGCGTCCTACAATCAGCTGATTCAGCTCTGCCTCGGCTGGAAGGCCGACTATGGCGACCGGCCGCCCACCGCCATTGTGATGCTCTGGCGGATCGAGGATTTCGCGCGCGCCGATTTCCAGGCAGTGGTCCGCGGCGGCGGCGCAGCCGGATTGTTCGAGAAAGTCGAGGAACTCGCGGAGGCGGTCGCAGGCTTGCGCGGAAGCTTTCCCGGGCGGATCGTCTGCACGGTGCCGCCGTTCCCACATTCGTCGGACCATGCCATCGAAACGCTCGGCAGTGCCGCCACGATCGGCGCGCTGCACCGGCAGGTCGTCGACATCTGGATCCGCCGGATGCGCGAGATCGGCCATGTCGGCCTTCTCGATCTCGACGGGATCCAGCGGCTGGTCGGTGCCGAGAACTCGCTCGACTGGCGCAAGTGGTACCTGTACCGGCAGCCTTACAGCGAAGCGTTCTGGGACAGGATCGCCGAAAGCTGCGCATCGCTGATCCGCTCCCAGTCGGCAGCGGCAAAGAAATGCGTCGTCGTCGACTGCGACAACACGTTGTGGGGTGGCGTGGTCGGCGAGGACGGGTTGGCCGGCATCCGGCTCGGCGACGATTTTCCGGGATCGGTGTTCCGGGACTTCCAGCACCAGCTTCAGACCCTGCGCAGCCGGGGCATCATGATCGCGCTCTGCAGCAAGAACAATGAGCAGGATGTCTGGGAGGTCTTCGACCGGCACGACGGAATGGTGCTGCAGCGAAAGGATCTCGTCGCTCACCGGATCAATTGGCTGGACAAGCCGAGCAACATCACGAGCCTTGCCGAGGAACTGAACATCGGCCTGGACAGCATGGTCTTTGTCGACGACAGCGCGATGGAGATCGGCCATGTCGGCGAAACGTTGCCGATGGTGACCTGCATCCAGGTGCCGGACGAACTGACGGCATTCCCCACGGTGTTCGGCGCCTTCCGCGGCTTCGACAGCGAGACGGTCAGTGCCGAGGATCGCGGGCGTTCGGAGATGATGCTCCAGGAACGCCGGCGTCGCGATCTCGCCGGGGCGCTCACATCAGAGGAGTTCAGGCGCCAGCTCCAGCTTCGGGTCGACCTCTTCGAAGTCAAGGCCGAGCACATTGCCCGCGTCGCGCAACTCATCAACAAGAGCAACCAGTTCAACCTGACCACGCGGCGCAAGACCGAGGGCGACGTCGCCCGGCTGCTCGACGATCCTGCCGTCACGATGCTCGCCTGGCGCGTCTCGGACCGGTTCGGCGATTATGGCCTCGTCGGCGTCCTGATCCTGAAACATGACGAAGAGCAGGCTGAGATCGAAACGCTGCTGATGAGCTGCCGCGTGCTCGGGCGCGGCGTCGAGCGCTCGGTCTTCGCCGCGCTCTGCGATCTGCTGCGGGCGCGCGGCGCGAAACGCCTTGTCGGAACCTATCTGAAGACCAGCAAGAACCAACTCGTCGCTTCACTCTATCGCGACCACGGCTTCCGACAGGTCTCGCCCGAGGAATGGGTGCTCGAGGACTTCACCGGCATAGGCTGGCCGGAAGAGATCGCCCGGCCGGGCTTGTGATCTCCTATTTCTTCAGGAACGCCTCGATCCGCTCGATCGCCCGCAGGATATTCTCTTCCGAGTTGGCGTAGGACAGGCGGATGTAGCCTTCGCCGAGTATGCCGAAATCGGGACCGCCGATCAGTGCCACGCCCGTTTCCTCCAGCAGCGCCGAGGCAAGCTGCTTGGCCTTCCAGCCCGTGCCAGTGATGTTGGGGAAGGCATAGAAGGCGCCTTTCGGCGTGATGCAGGAGACGCCGGGCAGGCTGTTCAGCCCTTCGACGACGATCCTGCGGCGCCGGTCGAAGGCGCGCATCATCCTCTCCACCTCGTCCTGCGGCCCGTCGATCGCTGCGATGCCCGCGAATTGGCTCGGCGCGTTTACGCAGGACCAGCAGTTCACCGCCAGCTTGCGCACCTTGTCGTAGAGATGGGCGCCCTCCCGGGAGTTCGGCCAGATCGACCAGCCCAGGCGCCAGCCCGTCATGGCCCATGTCTTCGACCAGCCGTTGAGCACGATCAGCCGCTCGCGGATCTCCGGGAACTGCAGAAGCGACGTATGGGTTTCGCCGTCATAGGTCATGACGTCGTAGATCTCGTCCGAGAGGATCGCGACATCGGAATGTGCCTCGAGGCCCTTGACCAGCTTCTCGATCTCGGCCCGTGGGGTGACGCCGCCGGTGGGATTGGCCGGCGAGTTCAGGATGAGCAGGCGGGTCCGCGGCGTGATGAGGGCCAGCGTCTCCTCGGCCGAGAAGGCGAAACCGTTTTCCTCGCGGATCGGCACGGGCACGGGCGTCGCGCCGGTGAACTCGATCATCGATCGGTAGATCGGAAAGCCCGGGTCCGGATAGAGGATCTCGGCACCCGGCTCGCCGAACATGATGATGGCGGCATACATCGTCGGCTTGCCGCCCGGCAGGATCATCACGTTGTCGGGCGAAACCTCGACGCCCGTCGTGCTTAGTGTCCGGCGCACCACCGCCTCGCGGGTCGCGAGCAGGCCGGTTGCCGGTGTGTAGCCGTGGTGGCCGTCGCGCAGGGCCTTGATCGCGGCCTCGACGATGTGCTGCGGTGTCTTGAAGTCCGGCTGGCCGATGCCGAGGTTGATGACATCCTTGCCCTCGGCCGCCAGCGCGGTCGCCCGGGCCAGCACCGCAAAGGCATTCTCTTCCCCGAGGCGGTCGAAAGCGGCGATCGTTTGGAGCATTGCGGCTGTCCGTCTGGTTCTTTTCCGGTAGGTCTGTTTTTGTGAGCCTCCGGCAGCAAAAGTCAACGGAAGGAAGGTCGGCATGACAGGCGATCTGAAGCATTGGCAGCCGCGGCCGCGGCCGGCGCGAGAACCGCTCGAAGGGCGTTTCGTCCGGCTCGAGCCGCTTGACGCTGCGCGCCACGGCGACGGGCTCTATGAAGCCTCGACGGTCGCCGATGCCGGCGAGCGGTTCCGCTGGCTGTTCGAATATCCGCCCGACAACCGCGCCGCTTTCCAGCCCTGGCTGGAAAAGGCCGAGGCGAGCGCCGATCCGCTGTTCTTCACGGTGATCGACAAGGCGAGCGGCAAGATCGCCGGCCGCCAGACCCTGATGCGCATCGAGCCGGCCTTCGGCGTGATCGAGATCGGCAACATCTATTGGGGGCCGTTGATGTCGCGCAGGCCCGCGGCAACCGAGGCGCAGTTCCTGTTCATGCGCCATGTCTTCGACGGGCTCGGCTATCGCCGCTATGAATGGAAATGCAACAATCGCAACGAGCCTTCCAAGCGGGCCGCCGAACGCTTCGGTTTCGTCTTCGAGGGCGTCTTCCGCCAGCACATGGTGGTCAAGGGCGAGAATCGCGACACGGCATGGTATTCCGTCACCGACAAGGAGTGGCCGCCGTTGCGCCAGGCCTATGAGGAATGGCTCGATCCCGCGAACTTCTCGGCGGACGGCAGCCAGAAGCGACGGCTGGAGGATATCAAGGCCGCCCTTCGCCGCTAGGAGAACACCTTTGGCACATACGCACGGGCAGGGCGGACGCGATCATGGCCATGGGCACGGCCAAGGGCATGATCGTGGCAAGGGCACCACCGACAAGACCAGGGTGCTGGTCGTCGCCTGCCTCACCGGCGGCTTCATGATCGCCGAGGTCCTGGGCGGCGTCGTGACCGGCTCGCTGGCGCTCATCGCCGATGCCGGCCACATGCTGACCGATTCTATCGCGCTCTGGCTTGCCTTGTACGCCTTCCATCTCGCCGATCGGCCGCCCACCGTGCGTCTGACCTATGGCTTCGGCCGGGTGAAGACGCTGGTCGCCTACACCAACGGCATCACCATCTTCGCGATCGCCGTCTGGATCGTCTATGAAGCCGTGCGCCGGCTGATGGAGCCGCCCGAGGTCCTGGCCGGCCCGATGCTCGTCGTCGCGTTGCTGTGCCTCGCGGTCAACATCGTCGGTTTCGTCGTGCTGCGCGGCGGCGACCGCGGCAGTCTCAACATGCGCGGCGCCCTCATTCATGTCCTGGGCGACATGCTGGGATCGGCGGCGGCCATGGTGGCGGCAATCGTCATCCTCGCCACCGGCTGGACGCCGATCGACCCGATCCTCTCCGTGCTCGTCGCGCTGCTCATCCTGTCGACGGCCTGGTCGCTCATGCGCGAGGCGGCCCATGTGCTGCTCGAAGGCGTTCCGGCCGGGCTCGACCGCGACCGGATTGCCAGCGAGTTGCAGGACAAGGTCGCGGGCCTGCGCGAGGTCCGCCACATGCATGTCTGGTCGATCGACGGATCGCGCAATATGGCGACGCTGCGCGCCTGCCTCGACGACGATGCGGATGCAGTTGCGACGATCCGCGCGATCAAGATCGAGCTTGCATCCCGGCACGGTATCGATCATGCCACTGTCGAGCCCGAATATGGCGCTGGCGCCGAGACCGACCATCGGCACTGAGCAGGTTTTCGGAAAGTGTCCCACGGTTTTCCGACAAGAACCTGCGGCAAGAAAAGAGGCTAGGCAGGTGAAGCGTACGGGAAGCCACGTAAAGCTGCTCAAGAGCTGAAAGGGAAGGGCCGTGCAGAACAGCAACCGCAATTCGGCCATCGCCGCGGCCGCGATCATGATCGGCTTCGGCCTCGTCGCCTATTACCTGCCCACCATCATGCTGGCGGTGGGAAATCTCTCCACCGCCGCGGCCGGGGTGGTGGCCGTGGCTTTCGTGGCGGCATTCTTTCTGATCTTCTGGCTGAGGGCGCGTGCGCAAAGACGTGGGGAGAATTGACATGCGGATCCTGATCACGGGCGCGGCCGGAATGGTCGGCCGCAAGCTGACCCAACGGCTGGTGCGAGAAGGAACGCTTGCCGGCCGGCAAATCGAGGCGCTCGACCTGCACGATATCGTCGCGCCGGAGCGGCCTCAGATGGGCGGTGTCGACATCGCCATCCATGCCGGCGATCTCGCCGCCCCGGAAACGGCCACGGCCTTGGCGGCGAAGCGGCCTGACGTGGTCTTTCATCTTGCCGGTATCGTCTCTGGCGAGGCGGAGGCGAATTTCGAACTCGGCTACCGGGTCAATCTCGACGGAAGCCGTCTATTGTTCGAAGCGCTCCGCGAGGCCGGCAACCGGCCGCGCGTGGTCTTCACCTCTTCGATCGCGGTGTTCGGCGCGCCGTTCCCCGACATGATTCCGGACGAGTTCCATCCGACGCCGCTCACCTCCTACGGTACGCAGAAGCTGATCGGCGAAGCGCTGCTCGCCGACTACACGCGTCGCGGCTTCTTCGACGGGATCGGCATCCGGCTGCCGACCATCTGCGTACGTCCGGGCAAACCGAACAAGGCCGCATCGGGTTTCTTCTCCGGCATCATCCGCGAGCCCCTCAACGGTCTTCCCGCCCAGCTTCCGGTGCCGCGCTCCGTCGTCCATACCCATGCCAGTCCGCGCTCGGCGGTGAACTTCCTCGTCCATGCGGCCGGCCTCGACGGCGCCCGCGTCGGTCCGCGCCGCAATCTCACGATGCCGGGTGTCGCGGTCAGCGTCGGCGAGCAGATAGACGCCTTGCGCCGCGTCGCAGGCGATCACGTCGCCGCACTGATCCGGGAGGAGCCAGACGCTGCCGTCTGGGCGATCGTCCGGAACTGGCCGACGCGTTTTGCCGCTACGCGGGCACGCGACCTCGGCTTCGTCGCCGAGGAGAGTTTCGACGACATCATCCGGGTCTATGTCGAGGACGAACTGGGCGGCGCGCTGCCGGGCCTGTAAGGGGCCGAGCCCGGGCGCCGGGCCCGGTCGAGCCAGGCCTATCCCTCGACGAAGGCCAGGAGGTCTGCGTTGATGACATCCGGATGGGTCGTGCACATGCCGTGCGGCAGGCCCTCATAGACCTTGAGCGTGCCGTGCTTGAGCAGTTTCACCGCAAGAAGCGCGGAATCGGCGATGGGCACGATCTGGTCGTCGTCACCATGCATCACCAGCACGGGCACGTCGATCTTCTTCAGGTCCGCGGTGAAATCGGTCTCTGAAAAGGCCTTTATGCAATCATAGTGCGCCTTGGCGCCGCCCATCATTCCCTGCCGCCACCAATTGTCGATGACGCCTTGGGAGACCGAGGCGCCGGGGCGGTTGTAGCCGTAGAAGGGACCCGACGGAACGTCCTTGTAGAACTGCGCGCGATTGGCCACCAGCGCATTGCGGAACCCGTCGAAAACCTCGATCGGCAAGCCGCCGGGATTTTTGTCCGACTTCACCATGACGGGCGGCACCGCGCCGATCAGCACGGCCTTGGCGACACGGCCCGCCTCGGCGCGCGCGACATAGTGAGCGACTTCGCCGCCGCCGGTGGAATGGCCGATATGCACGGCGTCCTTCAGGTCGAGCGCGGCGGTGAGCTCGGCGACGTCAGCCGCATAGGTATCCATCTCGTTGCCCGTTGCCGTCTGGGTGGAGCGCCCGTGTCCACGCCGGTCATGGGCGATCACGCGATAGCCCTTGTCCAGGAAGAAGAGCATCTGGTTGTCCCAGTCGTCGGCGCTCAGCGGCCAGCCGTGGTGGAAGACGAGCGGCTGGCCGCTGCCCCAGTCCTTGTAGAAGATCTCGGTTCCGTCCTTGGTCGTGATCATGCCCATGAGAAAGCTCCTTTGAGACCATCGATAGATATTAAGCTCTTCCAGCATCGACCACGTCAATGTCGCCCATGCGACGCGGCGCGATGGAGTTTCACTGACCTGCCCGCTTCGTCTGCAACGCCAGATGATGCGAGACCCGCGGCTCGGCCGGCCCCCTGTGGAATGCGAGGACGGCCTTCTGCAAGTCGGCGTCGGCCTTTGAAACCCGCTTATGCTGCCGCATATGTTCGGCCCAGGATTCCATCATGAACCACTCGATGATGCGCTCGGGATCGGCGGCGTCCTCGGTGATCCCCCAGTTGAAGGCGCCGTCGCGCCTGCGTTCTCCCGCCAGGTGCCGCATTGCATCGAGGAAGCCGGGCCGATCCTTCTTTTCGATGCGGTACTCGACCTGGATGAGCACCGGCCCACGGTCATTGTCGACCGGCTCGGCGGTCAGCGGCTCGGGCCAGTGCCGTGACGGCATCAGGTCGTCCTCGCCGGCCGGAAGCTTGACCAGATGCAGGCCGAATGCTGCGAGTGCGAGGCCGACGCCGGCCACTATGAGTGTCGTCGGAACCCCCAGTTGCTGGGCTACGAGGCCCCAGCCCAGGCTCCCGCCCGCCATGGCGCCATTGAAGACGGTGAGATAGACCGCCAGGCCCCGACCACGCACCCAATTGGGCAGGATCGCCTGTGCGGCGCGTTGAGCGTTGTCAGCGCCACGATCCAGGCGGTTCCGAGGAGCAGCAGCGCCAGGATCGCCGCCCACCGCGGCGGTGCGAAAGCAAGGGCGCCCATTACGGCCGCGGCAACCAGCGAGGCGCCGAGCAGGAGTGCGTCGGCATCGAGACGACGCCGGAGCGCCGGCAACAGCAATGCCCCGGCAATGGCCCCCACGCCCACGGCACCGAGAAGAATGCCGTAGAAACCGGCGTCGCCGTCCAGAAGATTCCTGGCCACCAGCGGCAGCAATGCCCATACCGCGCTGGCGAAGGCGAAGAAGATCACGGCCCGCAACAGCACCACATGCAGGGGCCGGCTGGCCCGGGCATAACGCAGGCCGGCGCGGAAGGCGCCAGTGAAGTGCTCCGACAGGTCATCGTCGGCCTCGGGGATGCGCCGCCACCAGAGCAGCGCGGCGATAACGAAGGCATAGCTCAGCACATCGACGCCATAGGTGAGTGCCGCGCCGAAAGAGGCGAGGAGCAGGCCGCCCGCGGCCGGCCCGATCGAACGGGCGATGTTGATCCCCAACGAATTCAGCGCGACGGCATTCTTCAGGTCATGCCGCGGCACGAGCTCGGGGACGATCGATTGCCAGGTCGGCCCCATCAGGGCTGCGCCAACGCCGCCCGCGAAGGTGAGGGCGACCAGCAGGCCCACCGTTAGCTGGCCCGACTGCGACAGGAGCATGAGGGCCGCGCTCACAGCCGCCAGCATCACCTGCAGGGCGATCAGAAGTCGGCGCCGGTCGAGTATGTCCGACAGCACGCCGGCCGGAATGGCGAGAAGGAAGATAGGCAGCGTACCGGCCGTCTGCACCAAGGCGACGGCTGCCGGCGAGGCCGAAAGGTCGGTGACCAGCCAGGCGCTGGCCACGTCGCGCATGAAGCTGCCGGTATTGCCGAGAACGGTCGCGGCCCATAGCACGGCGAAGACGGGCTGCCTGAGCGGCGAGAAGGCCGAACTGCCGCTCTGCTCGACGGTCGCCGCCATCAGCCTCGAGCCCGCGACGGCTTCACCGTCAGTATGGCGAGCAGGATCAGGCCGCCTGCGATCGCAACGTGCTCGAAGAAGATGTTGCGATGGAGGAACTGCTCGGCCTCGGCCTTCAGCCAGAAGGAATGCGCCAGAAGCGTCGCGACTGCGGTGAAGCCGGTGAGCGTCAGCGCACCGATCCACGCGAGCCGCCCGCCCGCGATCAGCAACGCCGAACCGCCGAGCTGGACGACGATCACGAGAACGGCGAGCGGCAATGCGGGTTCGATCGCGGTCAGGCCTCGCACCTCGGCCACGGCTCCCGGGAAGTCGAACAGCTTCGATATGCCGCTGATGAGAAACGGCACTGCGACCGCGAAACGCGCGGCCGCCTCAATCCAGCGGACGGCAAGCAAGCGTTCGACGACGGACTGCATTCCTGAGGCGACGGCTGACGGCATGGGCTGTGTCCTCGCTGGTGGTCGTTTCACGTCTCAGAACGCCCAGCAAGAGCAGCCGAGGGCGCCCCAGAAAGCGCCTTCGTCGGCGGCCGGCGTCTGCGCTGCAAAGGCGCGCGCATGGTCGTGCCCGTGCACGCCGCAAGCATTTGCGCAGCCGCAGCCCACGAACGCGTAACGCGTTCCGCCGGCATCGGCACGCTTCTGGTATCCTTCCCAGCGGCGCACCGGCGACCAGTCCGGCATGGCCGGTGGCAGGTCGGGCGCGAGGCCCGAATAGTCGCCCGCGCCGTGGACCACCTTGCCGCCAAGCAGGGTAAGGACGCTCTCGATGTCCTGGATCTCGTCCTCGGGCATCGAGAAGTAGTCGCGATCGAGCACCGCGAGATCCGCAAACTGGCCGGCCTTGATCTGGCCTTTTCTGCCCGTCTCGTTGGAGAACCAGCCATTGGCTTCGGTCCAGAGCCGCAAGGCCGCCTCGCGGTCGAGAAGATTACGCTGCGGGTAGAGCCTGAGACCGCCGAGCGTGCGTCCCGTCACCAGCCAGGAGAGCGAGACCCAGGGGTTGTAGCTCGCCACCCGCGTCGCATCGGTGCCGGCACCGACCGGAACGCCGGCCTCCAACATGCGGGCGACGTGCGGTGTCCGCTCCGCCGCCTTGGCGCCGTAGCGTTCGATGAAATCCTCGCCCTGGAACATCATGCGGTGCTGGACGGCGATGCCGCCGCCGAGTTGGGCGATGCGATCGATGTTCCGGTCGGAGATCGTCTCGGCATGGTCGAAGAACCAGTTCAGCCCCTGCAAAGGAATATCCTTGTCCACCGCCTCGAAGACGTCGAGCGCCCGCGATATGGTTTCGTCGTAGGTGGCGTGCAGCCGCCAGGGCCAGTGGTTCTCGGCGAGCAGTCGCACGACCGGCTCGAGGTCGGCCTCCATCGAGAGAGGCATCTCCGGCCGTTCGACGCGGAAGTCCTCGAAATCGGCGGCCGTGTAGACCAGCATCTCGCCGGCGCCGTTGTGGCGGTAGAGATCATCGCCCTGGCCGGGACGCACCTCTTTCACCCATCCGGCAAAGTCGGCCAGTTCCTGTTTCGGCTTTTGCGTGAACAGGTTATAGGCAATCCGCATTGTCAGTTCGCCGTCGGAGTGCAGCTTCTCGATGATCGCATAGTCCTCGGGATAGTTCTGGAAGCCGCCGCCGGCGTCGATGATCGAGGTGACGCCCAGCCGGTTCATCTCGCGCATGAAATGTCGCGTCGAGTTGAGCTGATATTCCGGCGGCAGCTTCGGCGCCTTGGCGAGCGTCGAATAGAGGATGCTGGCATTCGGGCGCGCGAGCAGCAGGCCGGTCGGGTTCCCCTTGGCGTCGCGCTGAATTTCGCCGCCCGGCGGGTTCGGCGTCTCGCCGGTGTAGCCGACGGCGCGCAGGGCGGCGCCATTGAGCAGGGCGCGGTCGTAAAGATGGAGGATGAACACCGGCGTGTCTGGCGCGATCGCATTGATCTCATCCAGGGTCGGCAGTCGTTTCTCGGCGAATTGGTGTTCGGTGAAGCCGCCCACCACGCGTACCCATTGCGGGGGTGGCGTCGCCGCGACCTGGCGCTTCAGCATCTCCATGGCCTGGCCGAGCGAGCGCACGCCATCCCAGCGCAGCTCCAGATTGTAGTTGAGGCCGCCACGGATGATATGCATGTGGCTGTCGATCAGACCGGGCACGGCGCGCCGTCCGCCGAGATCGACGATCTGCGTTCCCGGGCCTGCCAGTGCCCTGATCTCCTGTTCGTCGCCTGCGGCGACGAACAGCCCACCGGATATGGCCACGGCCTTCGGCGCCGGGTTCTCGCGGTCGAGCGAGGTGAAACGACCATTGACGAGGATCAACTCGGCATGCATGGGAGCCCTTTCCATTTGGTCGGCGGCGAAGGCTGTCCTTCCGCCAAGCATCGACACGGCTCCGAGAAGCGCAGCGCCGGTGTTCAGGTTGCGGCGGGTCAGGCTCACGACGGTCGTGCTCCCGCGGCCCCACCCGAAGACTTCGGCCGCTGCGGAAGTTCGCCGAGCACATGCGGCGCGCATTCCGACGACAGCCACGACGTCGTGACCGGCGCGCCCGAGACAAGACGCTTGGCGACGGGCACGACCTGCTCGCCGATCAGAATGCCCAAGAGCCCGATCAACGCCACGATCGGCGGCGCTGGCGAGCGGACATTGAGCAGCGCATAGATAACGCCGACGAGGACGCCGGCGCCCAGGGAGACGAGATAGAGTTTCATCGTCGGGCTCCGAGGTTGGAAGGTGGCGCCGTCGAAGCGGCGCCCTTGGGACGGCATCTGGCGGTTACACCTGCCTCAGGCGGCCGCGCCTGCCTCGCTGGCATGCTCGCCCAGCATCGTCTTGGCGTAGATGATGCCCAGGCCGTAAGCGCCGCCGTACTTCCTGGCGATGCCGGTGGTCAGATCGTAGGTTTCCGAGCGGGCCCAGTCGCGCTGAAGCTCCAGCAAATATTGCAGCGACGTCATCGGCCGGGCGCCGGCCTGGATCATGCGGTCGACGGCGCGTTCATGCGCTTCCTTGGAGACATCTCCGCAAGCGTCGGTGATGACATAGACTTCAAATCCCTGGTCGAGCGCCGAAAGCGCAGGGCCGACGATGCAGACGGAGGTCCACAGGCCGGCAAGGACGAGCCGGCTCTTGCCGATCTCGTTCACGCGCCTGATGACGGCCTTGTCTTCCCAGGTGTTCATGCTTGTCCGGTCGAGCATCGCCTGTCCGGGGAAGGCCTCGCTTATCTCGTCGAACATCGGGCCGGAGAAGCTCTTCTCCGCGACCGTCGTGAGGATGGTTGGCACGCTGAAGCCTGCCGCGGCATGAGCAACCAATGCCGCATTGGTTCTCAGCGTGATCGCGTCGATCGAATGGGTGGCGAAAGCCATCTGTGACTGGAAGTCGATGAGGATCAGCGTATGGTCCTTCGGCGAAATCAAGCCTCTGGCGGGAACGGGGGTTGCATTCGGCATTAACGTCTCGCTCCTTCGATTCGGGATTGTGCCTGAAAGCTAGATTGAACGGCGGCATATGAACAGTAGTGACCGGAAAGTAACCATCGATCAAAGCAACAATATAAGAGAAGATAGTATTGATGGCAAAAATACCGGGTGCGTTCTGGATGATTTTCTTAATTTTCTTGCGCAGCGGTGGATGAGTCACATCATCTGGACCTTGGGTCGTCATGAGGCGATCCGGTTCGGCGCCTTGCGCCGCGCGCTTCCCGGGGACATCTCGGCGCGTGTTCTGTCTCAAAGACTGAAGGCGCTCGAAGACGAGGGGCTGGTCGTCAGACGGGACTTCGGCACCATGCCGCTGCATGTGGAATACAGCTTGACGTCGAAAGGGCGCGCGCTTGACGCCGAGCTTCAGCGCAACGAGGCGCGCGTGCGATCCCTGGACGCCGCCAGTTGAGGACGCGCCGGCCGCACTGGCTCGGAAATCGGATCTGATTTGTCGGAAAGCCGGCTACGCAGAGCCAAACGATGCAGCGTCAGTCGCGCGTTCGAAAAGACGCGGCCAAGTTCTACGCTGAGAGGCTCGCCGTCAGCAGAGTGAGGCCGAGCAGCATCACCAGGGCGGCGCCGCCGATTTCGATCATGGCATGGATGCGGTTGCCGGCGCGGCCGTCGCCCGCGGCAGCCACCGCCCAGTTCTTGGCCGTTACCGCAAGCGTGGCAAGAACCGAGACGGTCAGTGCGGTCCCCAGCGCCATGGCGAAGACCGACAGGATGCCGCCGGCCCACAGTCCGTTAAGGAAAGCGAAGGTCAGCACGATGAGCGCGCCCGAGCAGGGCCTGATGCCGACCGCGGCGACGGCCGACCATGCCGTCTTCCATTCGAAACGATCGCCGGCAAGCAGCGCCGGATCCGGCGCGTGCGAATGACCGCAGGTCGCGCAGACCTCGCCCGGTCCATGGCTGTGGGCATGACTGTGATGGTCGCGGTCATGATGGTGGTGTTCATGGCCATGGTGGTCGTGGCCGCACTGGGAATGATCGTGGGCGTGACCGTGTCCATGGTGACCGGCATGGGAATGCGCATGGGCGTGGGCGGCCGACAGGCTACGCACCGGTGCGCCGCTGAAGCGCGCGGCAACCAGCGGAGCGGCCTTGCGCCAAAGCAGCCAGGCGCCGAAGACAGTGATCAAGGCATAGCTCGCCACCTCGAGCGTCCATGTCGCCCTGGTCATGGAGATCGACGTGCCGCGCAGCACCAGGAATAGCAGCGCCATGACGACGATGGCGGTTATCGCCTGCAGGAAGGCCGAGACGAAGGAGAGCATGATCCCGCGCCGCAGGGCCACTTCGTTGGCCAGCATGTAGGACGAGATCACCGCCTTGCCGTGGCCGGGGCCGGCCGCGTGGAAGATGCCGTAGACGAAGGAGAGGCCGACCAGCATCCAGAGCTGGCTGCCGTCCTGGCGCATCGCCTTCAGCGCGCCGGTGAGCGAACGGTAGAATGCCTGCTGCTGGACATTGATCCAGTTCAGCCAGCCCGCGAACATTCCGGTCGATGGCAGCGTCGCCTCGCTGGTGCCGATGCCGAGCGAACTCTGGGCATGGGCGAGACCAAGGAAATGGGTGAAGACATAGGCTGCGACGAGGAAGCCGAGAACCGTGCGGATGCTTGTCTTGCTCACGGGGCCTATCCTTGGCAGGTGAGTTCCAGCTTGGTGGCGAAGATCTTCGACATATCCGTTCCGGCCGGATCGTTGAAGAACTGCTCGGTCAGCGTCGCCTGGTTCTGGGCGAGCGCCTCGTCGGGATCGGGTCTGATGACGGACCGGCTGCAGCCGGCAGGCAGGTCGGCAACCGCCATGTTGGTGTCCTCGGTAAAGTCGATCGCCGTGTAGAAGGTCGGATCATAGACGCCGAAATCGACCTTGCCGGTGAGCTTCAGCGGCGCCTTCGGCTCCGATTCGAACAGCACGATCAACTGGTCCTGCTCGTAATTGACCATCAGGGCCGGCGGCGGCTTCATCGCCACGTCCTTCCCGTCGAGAGTCACCACCTGGAAGTAGTTGTATTCGGCGAGCGAGGCGTGGATCGTTTCGGCGATCTCCTGCAGTTCAGCGTCGTCGAGCTTGAGATCGGCGTTCTTGTCGAATTCCATCAGCACCGTGCTGGAGAAGACGTCGTCGAAGCGCCACAGGTGGCGCAGCGATTTCACCGTCCGGTCGGAATTGAGCATCACCTCGAGCCGAGCCTCGGCAAAGACGTGCGGATGAACGCTCGCCGGCACGGTCGACGTCAGGAGCGCAACGAGGGCGGTCGCCGGAATCGCTCGTCGTCCTTTCAGTTGCATGCCGATTTGTCCCCACGGATTGGAGTTGCCACAGTTAGCACAAAACCGGCGAAATTGGGACCGCACCATGACGAGGCGATCACATCTGATCGCGGGTCTTGAACCATTGCACCAGGAAGTCGACGAACACGCGCACCTTGGCCGGCAGGTATCGGCGGTGCGGATAGACCGCAAAAATGCCGCCTCCGGTCAGGACGCGATCATGCAGCACCGTCACCAGGCGCCCGGCCTCGACCTCGGGCGCCGCGATGAAGTCGGGCAGGATGGCGAAACCGAGACCGGCGAGCGCAGCCGCACGTGAGGCGAGCGGGCTGTTCACCTCGATCGGGCCGGCGACCGAGACGCTGAACGTCTCGCCCGAATCGCCCTTGAACGGCCAGTTGGAGAGCCAGCGGCCATTGGTGTCGATGATGCAGGGCAAGGCGGCGAGCTGCTGCGGGCGCTCGGGCAGGCCGTGCTTCTCGATGAGCTCGGGCGACGCGCACACGACCACCGAGAACGGCGAGAGCCGCCGTGCGATGAGCGAGGAATTCTCCAGGCGCGAGATGCGGATCGCCAGGTCGAAACCTTCCTCGACCAGATCGACGAACCGGTCGTCGAGGTCGATCTCCAGCACGATGTCAGGATATTCCTTGGCGAAGTCGATCAGCGATTGCCCGATCGGCGCGTCGGCGAAGGTGCGCGGCGCCGATAGCTTGATGCGGCCGCGCACGTCGCCCGAGGATTCGCGCACCGCATCGGCCAGGGTGTCGATCTCCCGCAGGATCTCGGAGGCGCGCCGATAGTAGGTATGGCCCGCCTCGGTCAGCGAGAACTGGCGGGTCGTGCGGTTGAGCAGCAGCGCGCCGAGTTCGTCCTCGAGCTCGCGCACATATTTGGACAGCAGCGCCTTCGAGCGGCCGATCCTGCGGGCCGCGGCCGAAAAGCCTTCGGCTTCGACCACGTCGATGAAGGCGCGCATGCGGGTCAAGGTGTCCATGTGAAATCAGCCGCCCTTCGCTCTTTCGAGAAGCTTCCTGCCGAGGCGGATCAGCGCGATGTCGCTGCCGGCGGGACCGAGCAGCGACAGGCCGAAAGGCGCACCCTGGACCTTGCCGAGCGGCAGGGTGATCTGCGGGAAGCCGGATAGTCCCGAGAGGCAGAGCATGCGCAGCGCCTGCTCGCGATAGGCCTGTGTCGTCTCGAAGCCCGACGCCTTGAGCGGCGCGGCTCCCGGCACGGTCGGCAGGACGAGCACGCCGTCGGCACCGAGCAGGGCCTCCAGCTCCGCCCGAAAGACCAGCCGGCGCACCGTCTCGGCCTTGACCGTCTTGTCCCCGATGCCGGCGCCGAATTCGAAGCGTTCCTTGACCCCTGGCCCCAGGCGCCGGTCCGCCGCCGATATCCAGGCGCCGTGGGCGGCCCAGGCCTCGTGCGACTGGAGACGGCGGAAACACCAATAGAGTTCGTCGACGGTCGAGGTGAAGGGCCAGGGCGTTTCCTGGACCGCACCGGCGAAGGCCCCTATCCGCCGGTATTCGGCCGTCTCTTCCGGACCGGCAAGCAGTGCTTCCTGGTCGGGCAGGGTGAGAGCCCGGGCAAGCGAAGCGCGGGCCGGATCGCGTCCGAGCAACAGCTTGCCGACGGCCTCGTAGACCTCGATGTCCTCGGCGAACCAGCCGAAGGTGTCGAGGCTCGGCGCGAGCGGCATCGCGCCCTCCAGGGAAATGCGGCCATGCGTCGAGCGCAGGCCGATCAGCCCGCAGAAGCTGGCCGGCGCGCGGATGGACCCGCCGGTGTCCGAACCGACGGCGATCGCGGCGAGCCCGGCGGCGACGGCGGCGGCCGAGCCGGAGGACGAGCCGCCGGTCACCCGGTCCGGGGCGGCCGCATTCACCGGGCTCGGGAAATGCGCGTTGAGCCCCATCATCGAGAAAGCCAGTTCGTCGGTCTGGGTCTTGCCGACGAATCGCGCCCCGGCGTCGAGAAGCGTCTGCACCGCAGGCGCCGTCCGCGTCGCCGGCCGAGCCTCCGCGAACTTGTCGGGATTGCCGCAACCGGTCCTGTAGCCGGCCACGTCGAATATATCCTTCACGGCCAGCGAAAGCCGTGCCAGCGGGCCGGATTGCGCATTGGGAACAGCCACTTGGCTGTAACCGAGGAAAGCGTTGAAGCTGTTGGCGCCGCCAGCCATCGTTCAGAATCCGGATACAATTGCGAGAGCATTGTTCGCAGGACGGATTTTTTCAAGCGGCGTCGCGATTTTAATTGATTGTGACGGTCGACCCTCCTATATCCGCCCTTGCCCAAAGTCGCACGTGCCTGTGGGCGTCCCCCGACCCTCGAATGGCGAGGTCATCGGGACGGTACCCGGGAGTTAACGAGCCCGGTCGGTTAAGCGGCCAACCGCATAGCCGAGGACGCCTTGAAGCAACGACGGTGCGGGCCTTTCTGGTGTCTGCCGGTCGTCCATAGACCGGGGTTACTGAAGAGGCACACCTTCATTGCCGGCAGTGCGGAGCGGGTTTCCCAATCCAAGCCAAGGCAGACAAAGCGAGCTTCAGCCGCGAAGGCTTTTGCTCATCGCCGTGTGGTCACGCGTTCATGGTTCCGGTGTCTCCACCGACTGGCACCATGGGCATGCGACCGCGACCTTTGTCCAACTGCGTGTTCGCGAGGCCGACTGCCCGCGCAACCGCTGCCTGTTTGCGCGCCCGAATGGGCGTGATTGGAGAGACCCGATGGCCACGCAGCGCATCCTCGATTTCCTCGCCGCCCGACGTCCGAACGGCCCCTGCCTCATCGTCGACCTCGATGTCGTGCGCGACAATTTCCGCGCCTTCGAGAAAGCGCTTCCGGATTCCCGGATCTACTATGCGGTGAAAGCCAATCCCGCGCCCGAGATCCTGCGGCTGCTGGCCTCGATGGGCTCCTGCTTCGACACCGCCTCGGTCGCCGAGATCGAGATGGCGATGGATGCAGGCGCGACCGCAGACCGCATCTCCTACGGCAACACCATCAAGAAGGAGCGCGACGTGGCGCGCGCCTACCAGCTCGGCATCCGTCTCTTCGCCGTCGACAGCGTCGAGGAGGTGGAGAAGGTCGCGCGCGCCGCTCCCGGCGCCCGCGTTTTCTGCCGGGTGTTGACCGACGGCGCCGGCGCCGAGTGGCCGCTGTCGCGCAAGTTCGGCTGCGTGCCTGATATGGCCGTCGACGTGCTGCGCCATGCCCGGACGCTCGGGCTCGACGCCTATGGCGTGTCCTTCCATGTCGGCTCCCAGCAGTGCGATCTGTCGGCCTGGGACCGCGCGCTGGGCGATGCCAAGGCGGTCTTCGCGGCGCTTGCCGAGGAGGGCATCGTGCTCGGCATGGTCAATATGGGCGGTGGCTTCCCCACGCGTTATCTGAAGGACGTGCCGGTGGCGCAGGCCTACGGCCAGGCGATCTTCAGCGCGCTGCGCAAGCACTTCGGCAACAATATCCCGGAGACCATCATCGAGCCGGGCCGCGGCATGGTCGGCAATGCGGGCGTCATCAAGTCGGAAGTCGTGCTGATCTCCAGGAAGGCCGACAACGATAATGTGCGCTGGGTCTACCTCGACATCGGCAAGTTCGGCGGCCTCGCCGAGACGATGGACGAGGCGATCCGCTACCCGATCGTGACCCCGCGCGACGGCGACGTCGTGGCGCCTTGCGTGCTGGCCGGCCCGACCTGCGACTCGGCCGACGTGATGTACGAGAAGACGCCCTATCCGCTGCCCGTTTCGCTGACCATCGGCGACGAGGTCCTGATCGAGGGGACGGGCGCCTACACGACGACCTACGCCTCGGTCGCCTTCAACGGCTTCGAGCCGCTCCGATCCTACGTGATCTGACGGCTCGGGCGCCTCCGCCGGAACCGGTTCCGACGCGCACCCGCCAAACGGCTTTCCGATGGGAATCCGCTTGGACCGTCAGATCCCCGCAGCGCGCGGCTTTTCGCGCGCGGCGGCTCGCTCGTGGACAAATCTCCGCTGGTGAAGGATCGCGGAAAATGGACAAATCGCTTCTCTCGTCGCCCTCCGGCGACATCGTCCCCGACGCATCGGCCGTCGTCGTCGTCGCCGAGACCGCGGCCGACATGCCGGCGCGCGAGGCTCTGCTCGACCGTGCCATGGGTTCTGGCCGCAAGCGCAAGTCGTCGGAGAAGCTGCGTCGCGGCCGCAGGCCGTCGGAAGGCCTCGCCTTTGCCGCGCGTGACGCGTCGGGTGCGCTCATCGGCACTGTGCGGCTGTGGGACGTCAGGCTGGGCGAGCATGGCGGCAAGGCGCTTCTGCTCGGTCCGCTGGCGGTCGATCCCGACTTGAAGGGCGCCGGCCTCGGCTCCGCGCTGATGCGTCATTCGATAGAGGAGGCCAGGAGGCTCGGGCACCGGGCGATCCTGCTCGTGGGTGACGCGCCCTACTACGAGCGCTTCGGTTTCTCGGCCGAAAAGACCGGAGACCTCGCCATGCCCGGCCCCTACGAGCGCCACCGTTTCCTAGGGCTGGAACTGCAGCCGGGCGCGCTCGACGGTGCGGAAGGCGTGCTCAGGGCGAGTGGCCGCCGGACGAGACGCCGCGCCGCCTGGCTCGCAGCCTGAAGGCACGAAGGAAGACGGCCCGAAGATCTCCGACTTCGGGCCGTCGGTCGAACCGCCGATTGACTTTCTTGTCAGCCGCCGGCGCGGCGCGGCTGAGGTTCGGGCTGGATTATCTCGCCGGCCGGGTTGTCCGTGCCGCCTGTGCCCGTACGGCGTCGTGCGCATTCCACCCGGTTCGGCGTTGCCGTGCAGTCCACGGTTTGCGGACGCGACGGGCGGGGCTCCTCCCTCGGACGCGAAGGACGAGGTTCTTCACGGGGTGGCCGTGGACGGTACTCGCCGCGCGGCTCTTCGCGCACCGGCCTCGGACGATACTCACCACGCGGTTCCTCGCGCGGTGGGCGTGGGCGGTAATGGTCGCCGCCGGGATAGCGCGGCCGCGGCTCGTAGTAATCCGGACGAGGCTCGTAGCGAGGGTATCGCGGCCGCGGCTCGTAGCGCGGGTCATATTCGTAGTCCGGCCGGCCCGGCTCGTAGATCGGCGCGTCCCAATCCGGCCCGTCGTAACGCTCTTCGACGCAGCCGGCGAGAAAGGCCGCACATGCGATGGCCGCCACGGATATGGCCCGGCTTCTGACTGTCATGAATGTCCCTGCGGAATGACTACTGCAGCCCGATCTCATGCATCAGGATTGCGCCTGCATTGCGCCGAAGCGCTTGTCGGTGCAACAAAAGCCCGGCGTCGATCCGGGCTTTCCGTGCTCAGGGGTGCTGGCTGCTCAGAGCAGCTGGCTCAGTGCCATGGCGACGCTCATGTCGCCCTCGACCTTGATCTTGCCGCTCATGAAGGCCATGGTCGGATTGAGGTCACCGGCGATCAGCGCCTCGAAATCCTCCAGCGACAACTTGATCGTGCAGTCGGCCGGCGCATCCGTCGTCGACACGCCGGCGCCGTCGATCACGATCACCCCATCGGCGCCGGTGTCGAATTTCACCGAACGTTCGAAACCAGCGCTGGCGACGCGTTCCTTGAGCTTCTCGGCAATGTCCTGGATGGCCATGATCGTTCCTGTCCTTCTGATTGTTCCCGACCGATTTGCGCGATCGCCCGACTCTAAAGCAGGTTTGCGTGGCTTCGCCCACGCCAAACCTGCCTAGCCTATCCTCTTGCCGCAGGTTCTTATCGGAGAACCGCAGAACACTTTTCCGAAACCTGCTTAGCGCGAGCGTGTGACAAGGACAAATCCGTCCTCGGCAGCAACCGGTGCCGGCATATAGCGGCGGATTGACGTTTACGTCAACGTGATTTAGCGTCCCGGACCAAGAGGAGACTGCGTCATATGGGTTACAGGAGCGTCCTGCGTGACGGCTGCTTCGGCGGCGAGGTGCATGTCGTCACCGGCGGCGGCAGCGGAATCGGGCGCTGCATCGCGCATGAGCTCGCCAGCCTCGGCGCCCATGTCGTGATCACCGGCCGGAAGCAGGAGAAACTCGACCGCGTCCTTGCCGAGATCGTGGAGGACGGCGGCAGCGCGGAAGCCCATGCCTTCGACATACGAGACGAGGAAGCGGTGAAGGCGGCCGTCGGCGCGATCGTCGGCCGGAACGGCCGCATCCACGGGCTGGTCAACAATGCCGGAGGCCAGTTTCCGGCGCCGCTCGCCGCCATCTCCAGGAAGGGCTTCGAGGCAGTGGTCGCCAACAATCTGACGGGCGGTTTCCTCGTCATGCGCGAGGTCTTCCTCCAGTCGATGGAGCGTCATGGCGGAGCTGTCGTCAACATGGCCGCCGATATGTGGCGCGGCATGCCCGGCATGGCGCATTCGGGCGCAGCGCGCGCCGGCATGGTCAATCTGACGAAGTCGGCCGCCTATGAGTGGGCGCCCGCCGGCGTCCGCGTCAATTGCGTCGCGCCGGGTTGGATCGCGTCCTCGGGCATGGACACCTATGGCGGCATGACGCGGACGCTCATTCCGCAACTGAAGAGCCATGTGCCGCTCGGCCGGATCGGCGTCGAGGCGGAAGTGTCTTCCGTCGTCTGCTTCCTGCTGTCGCCGGCGGCCTCCTTCGTGACCGGCGTGACCGTTCCGATCGACGGCGGCGGGCCGCTCGGCTCGGCGCTGTTCCCGATCGGCAAGGGCAGAAGCACCGCGCCCTTTGACGGTTTTCACCGAGCTGTCGTGCCCGAGGTGCTCTCCGGCGAGGACAAGGGCTGATGCCTGTCATCGCCAGCGCGCTCGATCCGCGTTCGCCGAGCTTCCAGGCCAATGCCGAGGCGATGGCCTCGAAGCTGGCAAGGGTGCGGACACTCGAAGACGCGGTGCGGCGCAACTCGGCCTCCAGGAAGGCGCGCTTCGAGGAGAGGGGCCAGATCCTGCCGCGCGAGCGGGTCGAAAGGCTGCTCGATCGCGGCGCGCCGTTCCTCGAGCTTTCGCCGCTCGCCGGCTACAGGATGCATGACGACGACGGCGGCAAGAACATCATGGGAGGCGGCACCATCGCCGGCATCGGTGTCGTTTCCGGGACCCGGTGTATCGTTTCGGCGTCGGACAGCGCCATCAAGGGCGGCACCATCCCGCCAATGGGATTGAAGAAGGCGCTGCGCCTGCATGAGATCGCCTTCGAGAACGGCCTGCCGCTCATCTACCTGGTGGAAAGCGGCGGCGCGAACCTGCTCTACCAGTCGGAAATGTTCGTAGAGGGCGGGCGGGCATTCGCCAACCAGGCGCGGCTGTCGGCATCAGGTATCCCGCAGATCGCCATCGTGCATGGCTCGTCGACCGCGGGCGGCGCCTATCTGCCCGGACTGTCGGATTATGTCGTGCTGGTTCGCGGCCGCTCCAGGATCTTCCTGGCCGGGCCGCCGCTGGTCAAGGCGGCGATCGGCGAGGATGCCGAGGACGAGGATCTCGGCGGCGCCGATATACATGGCCGGGTCACCGGGCTCGGCGAATATGTCGCCGAGGACGATCTGCAGGCCGTCGCCATCGGTCGCGAGATCATGCGCAATCTCGATTGGGACCGGCTCGAGGCTCGGGCGGCGGGCAGGGCGCCGCTTCACGACGCCGAGGAGCTTCTGGGTCTCGTGCCCGCCGACGACAAGGCTCCCTTCGATATGAAGGAGATCGTCGCCCGCATCGTCGACGGCTCGGAGTGGCTGGAGTTCAAGGCGGAATACGCGCCCGACACGCTGTGTGGCCATGCCGCGATCGACGGCCACCGGGTCGGCATCGTCGCCAACAATGGCCCGATCATGCCCGGCGGATCGGTGAAGGCGGCACAGTTCATCCAACTCTGCGACCAGGCCGGCACGCCGCTTGTCTTCCTGCAGAACACGACGGGCTACATGGTCGGAACCGCCGCCGAGCGCGAAGGGGCGATCAAGCACGGATCGAAGATGATCCAGGCGGTCGCCAACGCCCGTGTGCCCAAATTCACCATCGTCGTCGGCGGTTCCTATGGCGCGGGCAATTACGGCATGTGCGGGCGGGGCTTCTCGCCGCGCTTCATCTTCTCCTGGCCCTCGGCCCGAACGGCGGTGATGGGCGGCGAGCAGGCCGCCAAGGTGATGGAGATCGTCGCGCGCGGCAAGTTGGCGCGCGACGGCTCGGCGGTCGACGAGGCGGCGCTGGAGAAGAGCTCGCGGCAGATCAAAGCGGGCGTGGAGGCGCAGTCCGATGCGCTGTTCGCGACGGCGCGGCTATGGGACGACGGCATCATCGATCCGCGCGACACCCGCGCGATCCTGGCGCTCTGCCTTAGCATCGCGGCCGAAGGTGCGCGCAGGCGACTGCGGCCGAACAGCTTTGGCGTGGCGCGGATGTAGGTGGATGGTGGCGAGTACCCCTCATCCGACCGCGCTTTCGCGCGGCCACCTTCTCCCACAAGGGGAGAAGGGAGTGCTGCAGCTGCCCCCCGGCCGATCGCAGACGTTGACGATTTGCAGAGCAGGTGAAGCCAGGCTCCGGCCTTCTCCCCTTGTGGGAGAAGGTGGCCTCGCCCGCGAGGGCGAGGTCGGATGAGGGGTTTAGCACAGACCCGGGAGGAGAAATCGATGCAGTTCACGCCGGAACATGAGGAGCTTCGCAGGACGGTCGCGAGATTCGTCGAGACGGAGCTCAACCCTTACGTCGACGCCTGGGAGGAGGCGGAACAGTTCCCCTCGCACGAGGTGTTCAAGAAGCTCGGCGATCTCGGCCTGCTCGGCATCAAATACGATCCGGCCTATGGTGGGCTCGGCCTCGACTTCTCCTACTCCATGGTGATGGCGGAGGAACTGGGCCTGGTGAATTGCGGCGGTGTGCCGATGGCGATCGGCGTGCATACCGACATGTCGACGCCGGCGCTCAACCGCTTCGGCTCCGACCATGTGAAGCGCAATTTCCTCGCCCCGTCGATCGCCGGCGACGTCGTCAGCTGCCTCGGCGTTTCGGAACCGGGCGGCGGCTCCGACGTCGCCGCGATCCGCACGACCGCCCGAAAGGACGGCGACGATTATGTGATCTCCGGCACCAAGATGTGGATCACCAGCGGCATGCAGGCCGACTGGTGCTGCCTGCTCGCCAACACTTCGGAGGGCCAGGTCCACCAGAACAAGTCGCTGATCGCCGTGCCGATGGACGCCAGGGGCATCACCCGCAGCAAGATCCGCAAGATCGGCATGAATTCGTCCGACACGGCGCAGCTCTTCTTCGACGAGGTGCGGGTGCCGCGCCGGAACCTGATCGGCGAGGAGGGCATGGGCTTCACCATGCAGATGATACAGTTCCAGGAGGAGCGCCTCTATGCGGCAGCGAGCTCGCTGAAGGGGCTCGACCGCATGATCGATCTGACCATCGAATACACCGGCCAGCGCCAGTCCTTCGGCAAGCCGGTGCTCGACAACCAGGCGGTGCATTTCCGGCTGGCGGAACTGCGCACCGAGGTCGAGGCGCTGCGCGCGCTCACCTGGAGCGCCGTCGAGCAATATGTGGCGGGCGGGGACGTCACCCGGCTTGCCTCCATGGCGAAGCTGAAATGCGGGCGCCTGGTGCGCGAGACATCCGATGCCTGTCTGCAATATTGGGGCGGCATGGGCTTCACATGGGACAATCCGGTGAGCCGGGCCTATCGCGACACGCGCCTGGTGTCGATCGGCGGCGGCGCCGACGAGGTCATGCTCGGCATCATCTGCAAACTCGAGGGCACGCTGCCGGGAATGTCGAACAAGAAGCGCGCGGCGAAATCGGAACAATGACGATCCGCAAGCTGCTGATCGCCAATCGCGGCGAGATCGCCTGCCGCGTGACGCGTACGGCGCGACGGATGGGCATCGCGACGGTGGCCGTCTACAGCGACGCCGACCGCGACGCTTTGCATGTGGCCATGGCTGACGAGGCCGTCCGCATCGGCGGCGACCTGCCGCGGCAATCCTATCTCGATATCGGCGCGGTGATCGCTGCGGCTCTCCAGGCCGGGGCGGATGCGGTGCATCCGGGCTACGGTTTCCTGTCGGAGAATGCCGACCTCGCCGAAGCCTGCCTGGCAGCCGGCCTGACCTTCGTGGGACCGTCGCCGACGGCGATCCGAGCCATGGGCGACAAGGCCCGCGCGAAGGCGCTGGTGGAAAAGGCCGGCGTTCCAGTCGTGCCGGGCTATGCGGCCGACGACCAGTCCGCGGAGCGGCTCGCCGTAGAGGCCGATCGCATCGGCTACCCGCTGCTGATCAAGGCGGCGGCCGGCGGCGGGGGGCGCGGCATGCGCCAGGTCATGAAGGCTGCGGATCTCCCCGCGGCAATCATTGGCGCACGCAGCGAGGCCGAGAACGCCTTCGGTGACGGAAGCCTGCTTCTGGAGCGCCTGGTCGTCGAGGCACGGCACATCGAAATCCAGGTCTTCGGCGACAGCAAGGGGAACTGCATCCATCTCGGCGAGCGCGATTGCTCCACGCAACGCCGTCACCAGAAGGTGGTCGAGGAGGCGCCGTCGCCGGCCGTCGACGCAGCGTTGCGCGCGGCGCTCGGCGCCGACGCGGTCAAGGCGGCGCGCGCGGTCGACTACTGTGGCGCCGGTACCGTCGAGTTCATCGTCGGGCCGGACGGCAGCCACTTCTTCCTGGAGATGAACACGCGGCTGCAGGTCGAGCATCCGGTGACGGAGATGATCGCTGGCCTCGATCTGGTCGAATGGCAGCTGCGGGTGGCGTGTGGGGAGGAACTGCCTGCCGGGCAGGGTGACATCGCCTTGCGCGGCCACGCGATCGAAGCGCGCCTCTATGCCGAGGACCCCTATGCGGGCTTCCTGCCGCAGACCGGCGAGATCCTGCACTGGCGGCCGGCCGAGATCGAGCGGCTTGATGGCATCAGGGTGGATTGCGGCGTCAGGGAAGGTGACTTCGTGACGCCCTTCTACGACGCGATGCTGGCGAAGATTGTCGCCCACGGGCGCGACCGCGACGAAGCCACGGCCCGGCTGCGTCAGGCGCTGCGCCGCGCGCCGCTCATCGGCCCCGGCACCAACCGGACGTTCCTCGTCGATCTGCTCGGTACTGACGAATTCGTCGCTGGGGCGGTGACCACCGGACTGCTCGACCGATGGGTCGCAGACGGCGCGGCGATGCTTGCCGCGCCTGTCCCGACGCCGGAGGACTTCGCCCTTGCCGCCGCGATTTTGGCGCTCGCTTCGGGCGGCGGCTGGTTCCGCTCGACCGGCGTTGCGGAATGCCCGATCACGCTGCGGTGCGGTGATCTCAGCCGGGAAACCGTGGTCCGCTTCGAACGGGGAAGGCTGGCTGCGATCCTTGTCGACGGCGTCGAGGCCGGGATCGGCGACCTTCGGCTTGCGCTGCCTCAGATTCGCTATACGCATGGCGGCCTCGCGCGAAACTCGCTGGCGCTCGTTGGCAGCGATGGGCTCCGGCTCGACCGCGACGGCCGCACCTTCCATTTCACCGAGCCCGACCGTCTCGCGGCCCGCGCGGCGGCGGCCGACCCCTCGCGCGTCGTCTCGCCTGTCTCTGGGCTGGTGCGCGCGGTCGCTGTTCAGCCGGGCGATGCCGTGTCTGCCGGGCAGATGCTGGTCGTCGTCGAAGCGATGAAGATGGAGACGACGCTGCCGGCGCAAGGGGCTGGCACAGTCCGCGCCGTCCATGTCGCGGCCGGCGAGCAGACAAGGGCCGGCGATCTTCTGATCGAGATCGCCGTTTCCTGACTTGTCTGTCGCGAATCACCGCCGGGCAGACGGATCGATGATCTTGTCCAGCAAGGCGATCAGCCGCTCCTTCTCCTCCGGGCCGCCGAGCCTTTCGACAAGGCGCTCTTCATGTTGTGCCCATATGACGGCCATCTTCTTGACGAAGCGCGTGCCTTCCGGTGTCAGATGGACCGAGTGCGAGCGGCGGTCGCTGTCGGCCTTGCGCCGTTCGGCCAGCCCGCGCCGCTCAAGCCCGTCCATCAGCGCGACGAAATTGGCGCGCTTGATGCCGAGTTGCTCGGCGATCTTGCTTTGCTTCTGCCCCGGCGTCTCCGCGATCAGCGCCAGGACCGAGAATTCGGCCGGGCGTAGCTTCATCCTGGTGAAAGCCTGCAGGAAATCCTGGAAGACGGAGAGTTGCGCGCGCCGGAGCTTGTAGCCAAGTATCTTTCGCAATGGCGGCACGCTCGGTGGCGCAGCGGCCTCATGCGGCCGGTTCGTCTCCGGCTTGGCGTTTTTCGAGTTCCGGGCGGGGGGACGACTGATTGTGCTCACAGACATGCTGCCTCGACGCTTCTGGCGATCTTTTCATGGCACAGATCGCCGTCGCCTGCGACTGAGTCCCGTCCGTGATCGGCCGGGACGGCGCTTATGTCCCCGCGATGGAACGACATCACATATTATAACATAATATAACGTCAACTTCCAAAAGGATGCAGCATGCGCTGCGCGAGGCAGCGAGTCGCGCTTCAATGGCTGCCTGTGGCCTCCGCCGGAGCTGCCGGCGTGACGGTTGCATCGTGGCCGGCCGGACCTGCGGTGACCTGGCGCGGCGCGACGCGGCGCTGCGGGGTCTTTTCGCGAATGTCGGATTTCGGGATGTAGTCGATCTGCTCGACAAGGATCTCGTGGATGAGCTCGGAGCCGACCCGTTTGTTGATGCTGTCGCGCAAGCCGGTCTTGAAACCCTCGAGGTCGAATCTCGTCATGTCGAAATCCGGGTCGGAATAGATGTAGGAATAGACTTGGTCGAGAAGCAGGTTCTGGATCGGGATGCTGAGCTTGTTGAGATCGGCCGGCTTCGCCGTATAGACGAGTTGGGCCAGCACATAGCCGTCGACCCTGGCGTCCCGGATATGGGGGACCGAGATCATGTCGGCCTTCACATAGTCCAGGCCGCCGAAATAAGCCGGTGCGCTTTCGGCCCGCCCGGCCTGCTGGCTGGCCTGCGAGAAGGAATAGAAGACCGTGCCGACCGTGACGGCGCACAGCCAAAAAGCGGCGGCGACGAATTTGATCATGGCCGCATCGCCACCGCGAAGCCGGTCGAGGAGTAGGTGCCGTCTGCTTCATGCCGCTCGATCGCGTTCTGCACGAGTGCCGCGATCTCCGACACGGCGCCGAGATGGGCGCGGATCGTCGCCTCGTTGAGGGCCAGCTTGTGGCGCAGGCGCAGGATGCCCTCCCGATCCTCCGGCCGCAGGTCGTCGGGCCCGAGACCCTTGATCGCCCGGTTCAGCTCGTAGAGATGCCTGCTCTTGCGAGCATTGGAAGCCTTGAGGTCGAAGTTGACGTCGCTGCGGATCGACTGTGTCTCGCTCTCGATCGTCTCTTCGATCCGGGCGACGACGGCGGCCAGCATATGCGGGCGCCCGCCCGGGAGCGCGGCAAGGTCGGGCCGGGCGTTCGTCTGATTCGGGGTGTCCGAGTTTTTCGACATTGCATCCGTTCTTCGTTTCGGTCGCTCCACGTGGGAGGACGCTCAGATGATTCCTCCGCGGGTTGGCATCGGCGTGTCGATGCACTGCCCGCCTCGCTCTGATTCTGCCAGCAGACTGAGGTAGGCTCCTGCGGAACCGCTCAGCTCTTTTCGCCCCAGCGCTCCGCCGTCGGATCCTCGCCGTAGGCCTTCATGACGTTGCGCTGGATCTCCTGCACCAATGCGTCCGAAAGCATGGCCTGGGTGTCCCTGGCTTCGCGCTCGGGGCCTTTCGAAACGCCCGACAGCGCGACCTTGCGGTCGCCATCCACATAGAAATCGCCGAGCACGCGGTCGGCGATGCCGATGCCGCCGCGCTCGGCCATCACATCCGAGATCTGCTCCGCCAGCATCGATTTCCACATATCGCCGGCCAAGCCCTTGCCATAGACGGACTCGCTCTGCTTGGGCAGCATCGCCTCGACGAAGTTGCGCAGCACCATGGACTCGAACTTGACGAAACTCTCCTTGCCTTTGCGCGTCGCCTCGGCTTCCGATCCCGCCTCCGTCGGCTCGCTCAGCGCGAAGGCACCGGCGCGCCGTGCCGCGCTCGCATCGGCGAGCCGGGCGCGGGCGGCCTCGATATCCGTCTTGCCCACCGCCTGGGCCACGTCGAGAACGATGTCGCTGGGAGGAGAGATTGCCAAGTCCGGGAATCCTGTGGCTGTTCGCGATAGTCGCACTATGGGCGATCAAGCTTGCCGCAGGCTTGCTCGGAAAAATGCTTATTTTTCAGTCGCTTGTCGCGTGATCGTTTCCAGCGCCTCCCGTTCGGCGGCTATCCTTTCCTCCTGCAGCAGCGCTTCCTGATAGTATCGCCTGACGATGTTGGCGCGCGCTGTCTCGGAAGCGATTCGACCGGCTTCCTCGCGGGCGAGGCGGTCCTTCTCGTCCTTGCGAACAAGCGCGGCGCCGATGCGCCTGGTGTAGAGATCGGCGAACACGCTGGCGACCGGCGATTGCTCCGCGGACTGAGCCATCAGAGCGTCCGCTTCCTCCCGGGCGGCGGCGGCTTCGCGCACGAGGCCTGCATGGCGAATCTCGTGTATCGCCTTCAACTGCTTCTGCAGCTCGACGAGCTGGCGAAGGCGATCTGTGCGGGACGTCATGGGTTCAGCGCCCGATCGTCATCGGCACGAAGCCGTCGGCATAAAGCCGCAGGAACGGACCGATGCCGAAATAGACGAGGACCAGGCCGGCCCCGAGCACGAAGGGCAGGGAGATGAAGTAGACCGGGATCTGCGGCGTCAGCTTGTTGACGAAGCCGATGGCGAGATTGACCAGTAGCGAATAGGCGATGAAGGGGCTGCCGAGCCTGAGCATGGCCATGAAGCTCTGCGACAGCGTGTCGGTCAGGTCGATCAACGCCGACTGCGGATTGAACAGCGTGCCCGGCGGCAGGATGCGGTAGGAGGCGAGCAAGGCCTTGACCACCTCATGGTGGAAGTCGAGCACAAACAGCAAAAGCAACGCCGAGAACGAGATCAGCGTGGCCAGCGCGGCTTGCGGCTCCGCCTCTTCGATGGCCGTGCCGCCCATGCCGTTGAAGCCCACCGTCATGGCGATCGCCGAGCCGATGAACTGCAGCGCCAGGAGATAGAGGCGCGCCAGAAGGCCGATGAGCACGCCGATCAGCAGCTCGGAGACCATCAGGATCGATACGGCGTCGAGTTCCCTGCGCGCGAAGGGCGCGATCTGGTCCCATGTGTTGGCGAGCAGCGCCATGGCAACGGCCAGGGAGACGAACAGCCTCACCTGCATCGGCACCCTGATGCTGGCGAGGCCGGGCATCACCATGAAGCAGCCGCCGATGCGGCAGAATGCCATGAAGGCGGCCAGCACGAGCTGCGCCGCGTCGAAACCGTTCACCACCCGATTTGATCCATTCCGTTTTTCGGGCGCCCGCCGCCCGAAAGCCCGAAGGTCCGTCTGTCACCTGCGGAATGGGCCGATACGGGTGGCAAACCGTCTGAAGTCATGAAATCGCCCCGAGCACCCGGATCTCGACACCTTTGGCGATCTCGACATGGCTGAGCACGGGCAGCGTCGCGAACAGGCGCTCGATGATCATCCGCACATAGGGCCGGGCGTCGGGCGCCGTCACCAGGGCGAAACGCTCGCCTGCCTCCATCTGCGCGCGGATGACCTTCGAGGCGTCCTGGCCGAATTCCTCCAGCAGCCTGGGGTCGATGTCGAACTCGCGGATCTCGCCCTTGGCGTCGCGCTTCAGGCTCTGGTGGAAGGCGAGGTCCCAGCGGTTGCCGAGCCGCAGCACCTTCAGCACGCCGCCCTCGGTCAGGTCGCCGCAGATCTGCTGCGACATGCGGATGCGGACATGCTCCACGATCTGCTCGGTGCGACGGACATGCGGCGCGATCTCGGCGATGGCCTCGATGATGAGGTGCAGGTTGCGGATCGACACGCGCTCGGCGAGCAGCAGCTTCAGCACAGCCTGAAGGCCGGGATAGGTGATGTGCGAGGTGCAGATCTCATCGGCGAGCTTGCGGTATTCCTGGTCCTGCCGCTCGATCAGCGCCTTCATGTCCTTGTAGGACAGGAGCTGCGGCAGGTTGTTGCGGATCACCTCGCTCAGATGCGTCAGCAGCACGGACATGTTGTCGGCGAAGGTGAAGTTGTCGCGCTTCAGGTCGTCCGCGAAGGTTTCCGGCACGGAGAAGGCGCGCATGCCGAAGGCCGGTTCGCGCACCTCTTCGCCGGGCAGGTCCGGCGGGTGGCTGGAACCCAGCAGTACCATCACCTCGCCGACGCGCATCTGGTGCTCGGCCACCACCGTGCCATGGACCTTGATCTGATAGGTCTTGGAAGGGATGCTGAAATCGTCGGTCAGCCGTACTTCGGGCACCACGAAGCCGTATTGTGTCGCGAACTTCTTGCGCATCTTGCCCATGCGGAAGGCCAGTTCCTGATGCGAGGCGAGAAGCCTCGTCGAGAGCTGCTTGCCGATGAGAAGCTCGATCTCGGGCGTGCGCAACGAGTTCTTGATCGAGTGCTTTTCCTCTTCATCCTTGCTGGCCTGCTTCTCCTTCTCCGACCTCGCCGCTTCGGCGATGGCCTGGTCGCGGCGCAACGGGATGACGTAGCCGACCGAGGCCAGCAGTGCCGCCAGTATCATGAAGGGGAAGGCCGGCAGGCCGGGCATGAGGGCCAGCAGGATGAGCAGCAGCGAAGCGACGTAGAGGGCGCGCGGATAGGCCGAGAGCTGGCCGAACACTGCCTGGTCGGCCGAGCCGCGTGTGCCGCCCTTCGACACCAGCAGGCCTGCGGCGAGCGACACCACCAGCGCGGGGATCTGCGTCACCAGGCCGTCGCCCACCGACAGCTTCACGAAGACGTCGGCCGCTTCGCCGAGGCTCATGTTGTGCCGCATATAGCCGATGGTGATGCCGCCGACGATGTTGATTGCGGTGATGATGAGGCCGGCGATCGCATCGCCGCGCACGAATTTGGAGGCGCCGTCCATGGAGCCGAAGAAGGAGCTTTCCTCCTCGAGCTCGCGGCGGCGCAGCTGTGCTTCCTTCTCGTTGATCAGCCCTGCCGAAAGGTCGGCGTCGATCGACATCTGCTTGCCGGGGATGGCATCGAGGGTGAAGCGGGCGCCGACCTCGGCGATACGGGTCGAACCCTTGGTGATGACGATGAAGTTGACGACGATGAGGATCAGGAAGACGATCAGGCCGATCACGAAGTCGCCGCTCATCACCAGCTTGGAGAAGCCGCCGATCACGTAGCCAGCCGCGTTGGTGCCTTCGTTGCCGTGCGACAGGATCACGCGGGTCGTCGCAATGTTGAGGGACAGCCTCAGCATGGTGGCGATCAGAAGCACCGTCGGAAACGAGGAGAAGTCGAGCGGGCGCGGAATCCACAGCGCCACCATCAGGATCAGCACGGAGAGAGCGATCGAGACGGCCAGGCCAACGTCGATGAGGAAAGCCGGGATCGGCAGGAACAGAACCGACAGGATGGCGAGGATGCCGATCGCGAAGCCGATGTCGCGGCCGTGCCTGCCGATCGGGGGAACAATTGTAGTGTCGGTGATCGCCATTCGACTGCTTCGCCATTTCTTGCGGAACGCACGGCGCAGAGCGCCGGCAGCCGAAACTAGCGGTCCAAGCTTGTGCGAGGATGAGGCGCGGCTTGAATCGGCTCGGCCGCAGTCAGCTCAAGGTGCGGATGCCGGTTTCACATTGGCGACGAGGAATTCGAACCGCGTATTCGCTCGGTGTGCAACCGAACCGCGAGCGAAAGGCGCGGTTGAAGTTGGAAAGATCCCTGAACCCGGCCGCCAGTGCAACCTCCGTTATGTACAGGGCCCGTCCCGCGCGGAAGGCGACGTCGATGATCTCAGCCGCAAGTCTCAACCGCCGATCGCGCAGAAGCCTTACGAAACTTGAGCCACGGGCAAGAAAATCGCGCTGAAGCTGGCGTTCGGAGATGCCGACGCGCCGTGCCAGCCACGCCAGGGAAAGCTCGGGCCGGGTGAGACTGGATTCCATTTCCCGCACCGCCAGTTCGAACCGGCTCTTGCTTGAACTCGCCATGCCGGCGTCGCAGCTTCCCGGATCTGTCGAAAAGGCAAGACGGGCAAGATCGAAGAGAAACTCGGGATCCGTGTCGGGGCGCGAGTGCCTCTCGCGAAAACACCGATGAAGCCGTCTTGCCGCCGCCGTCTTGGCGTCGAGTGCCTCGCCGATGCGGAGCCGGCCCTCCGATTCGAGCAGGATCGAGGCGCGCGGCAGGTGCAAGGACAGGATGTGGGCCGGAGTGCATTCGTAGCGCAAGGTGGCGGTTCGAGTTGAGTCCAGCAGGTAGAAGTCTCCCTGCGCGAGCGTCGCTTGTCGACCGTGCTGTTCGATGCTCGTACTGCCGGACAACTGGAGCAACAGGAACAGGTATTCCGTTTCGTCGCGGCGGATGCCGTCGTGTGTGCGGTCGATCCGGTCGATGTCGCAGGCGAGATTGGCAACGTCCAGGCCGCACATCGTAAACGCCGTGAAGTGGCCGTTTACGGTTCGCCGGCCTGGCCCGGGCACACTGTCATAGTGGCCGCAAGTCGATTTTAGATTGGCGTCCCACTCTTCGAACTGCACCTCGTCCTCCTCCCGACGTGCTGCCGTTTTCGCATATCCCCTTGCGAACACGGCATGCCGGCAGCTTACATGCCCGGCACTGCCTGAAAAGATGGACTTTCGATCATTTGGTGGCGGCCTTGGCGGAAAAATCCAAGCCAGCCGGGCCGGCTGCGCCTAGCATCCCATCCAGTGCGGTCGCAGGGAGGAACACAAGGCCGTACCCCAGCCGGTTTGCCAGGGAGGAACCCATGAGAAGACACGTCGGAGCCATGGCTGCGAGCATCGCGGCATTGTTGTCGGGATATGCGGCAGCCCAGGATCTCACAGCCGAGCAGATCAAGGCCGCGACTGCGCAGGTGAACTCGCAGACGATCATCGCCAACCGCGCAGAGACGAAGAACTGGCCGAGCTACGGCCTGGACTACCAGGAAACCCGCTACAGCAAGCTCTCGGCGATCAACGCGGACAATGTGGGGCAGCTCGGCCTCGCCTGGTCCACCAGCCTGCAATCCCGACGCGGTGTCGAAGCGACTCCGCTGGTCGTCAACGGCGTGATGTATGTTTCTTCGTCCTGGAGCGTCGTGCATGCGCTCGAGGCCCGCACGGGAAAGGAACTTTGGCGCTACGATCCCGAGGTGCCGAAGGACTATGCCTACAAAGGATGCTGCGACGTGGTCAATCGTGGGGTCGCGGTGCACGAAGGCAAGGTGTTCGTCGGCGCCTTCGACGGGTATCTGCACGCCATCGACGCAGCGACAGGACAGCGGCTGTGGAAGATCGACACGATCGAGAACCGGCAGATGTCCTACACCATCACCGGTGCGCCGCGCATCATCAAGGACATGGTGCTGATCGGCAATGCCGGCGCGGAATATGGCGTGCGCGGCTATGTCAGCGCCTTCGATGTTGCGACCGGAGAGCTGAAGTGGCGCTGGCACACGGTGCCCGGCGACCCGGCCAAGGGCTTCGAGAACGAAGCCATGGAAAAAGCGGCCAAGACCTGGGACCCCGCGGTGAAATGGTGGGAGGCCGGCGGGGGCGGCACGGTCTGGGACTCAATGGCCTACGACCCGGAACTCGACCGCCTCTACATCGGCACGGGTAACGGAAGTCCGTGGAGCCGGCTGAAGCGCAGTCCGGCCGGCGGCGACAATCTCTATCTCGCTTCGGTCGTGGCGCTGGATCCCAACAATGGCGAGTATGCCTGCCACTATCAGGAGACGCCCGGCGACAGCTGGGACTACACCTCGACCCAGCACATCATACTGGCCGACCTGACGATCGGCGGACGGGAGCGGAAGGTGTGGCTGCACGCGCCGAAAAACGGTTTCTTCTACGTGGTCGACCGCACCAATTGCGATTTCATTTCGGCCGAGAAATTCGTCGAGGTGACCTGGGCAGAGGACTATGGCGCCGACGGCCGCCCGATCGAGGCCGAGGGCGCACGCTCGCCCGACAAGCCCTGGGAGACGATCCCCAGCCCCTATGGCGCCCACAATTGGCACCCCATGTCGTTCAATCCCCAGACCGGCTTGGTCTACATCCCTGCCCAGGGCGTGCCGTTGGTGGTGCAGCCGAATCCGGACTGGAAGCTGAACACGCATGTGCCTGGCGAGGCCATGTCCAACCTCGGCTGGAACCTCGGCTACCTGTTCAACACGGCGGCGCCGAAGATGACGCCCTACGGCCACCTGCTGGCGTGGGACCCTGTCGCACAGAAGGAGGTTTGGCGAGTTCCCTACGTTTCCCCCTGGAACGGCGGCACGCTGACGACGGCGGGCAATCTCGTGTTCCAAGGCACGGCAGACGGCCGCTTCGTCGCCTACAACGCGAAGACGGGCGATATGCTGTGGCAGACGCCTGTGGGCACCGGCGTCGTTGCCGCGCCCAGCACGTGGGAATTCGACGGCGAGCAGTATGTATCGGTCGCCGTCGGCTGGGGCGGCGTCTATGGCCAGATGCAGCGCGCGACCGAGACCGCGGGCCCAGGGCGTGTCTATACATTCAAGATCGGAGGGAAAACCGAAATGCCCCCGCTCGTACAGCGCGAGCCGGCTCAACTGGTCTCCGGCGTATCCTACCATGCGGACGATGTCGGGCCCGGCGCGGCGCTCTACGTTTCGAGCTGCCTGTTCTGTCACGGTGTTCCCGGGGTCAACAACGGCGGCAACATCCCGAACCTTGGCTTCTCCTCGAAGGAAACGCTCGAGAATGCCCCCGAGATCCTGCTCTCCGGCCCGCTGGTCGAAGGTGGCATGCCGTCCTTCAAGGGCAAGTTGACCGAAGAGGAGGTCAAGAAGATCGTCGCTTTCATCCAGGGCACGGCCGACGCAGTGCGCCCGAAGCAATGATGCCAGCGGCACCAGGGTAAGCATGCATCTCCGCTTCCCAGGAGAAGCGCGGCTTGGAGGCCTCCCTCTCCGCCCTAAAGGACGGGGAGAGGCAGCGGCACTTCTTGCTGCGCCGGCGCCGCTTCTCGTCCGCCGTGTCCAGCCGATAGATGGTGACAAATTGAACCGGATAGATGGGTTACAGTTCTCCCCCGGTTGTCGTGTCCGCCGAATAACCGACTGTTCAGGGTTGCACGGCGCTTCGGCGGACCAACGTGGCGGCGCGCCCAAGCGCAAAATGCTTCCAGTCGGCCTCGTCTTGGCGGAACTCGCCGCCTCGGCATAGCTGCGAGCGCGGTTGGCGAGCTTGGGTCTATGGGCACGCAGCGGCTGGCAGGGGAGGACGGTTCTGTCGGAAGGCTACCGTTGGCGCGCCCCATAAACGATAACAATGTCGAGACATCGGGCAGGTCGGCGTCGGCTGACCGCGATACGGAACCGGAAGGCGGCGGCGTGATCCTGTGCCTCACGCCGCTTGGATATCGGTCTGCGAAAAGTCGTTGCCCTTGTAGAGTAGGGGCTCGCCGGTCAGGGCGGCCAGTGCATAGGAGAAGCAGTCGCCGTAGTTCAGCCCGGCTGGGTGGCGGCCCTTGCCGTAGCGCCTCCAGGCGCGGCGGGCCTGGTCGGCATGCTCGGCTTTGACCGCGACGATCTCGACATCGGCCTTGTGCAGCCACAGGTCGAACTCGCCGCCGCCAGGGTCGCCGAAGCGGGCCTCGATCACCATGGCCGCTTCCAGCACGGTTGCGGCAGAGATGAGGCGCACCGGGTCGTCGGCAATGCGCTGCTCGAAGGAAGGTGCTTCCGGCTCATTGAGCGCTATGGCGACGATGGCCGAGGTATCGATGACCATCAGCTCGGCAGCCCATTCTCGTCGTAGCCGACGATTTCATCGGCGCTGCGATTGTCGAGGACGGGCAGGGAACTCCAGCGCCGGCGGCTGGCGGCAAGATCCTCCAGAAGTGCGGTCTTGCGGGCGTCGGAGCTGACGCGGCGCAGCCGCTCCTCCAGCGCCCGCCGTGTGGCAATGGTGATGCTCTCGCCGGTTTTCGTGGCGAGCTTGCGGGCGAGCCGCTCGGTTTCCGGATCTTTGATGCTCAGCGCCATGGCGGGTTCCTTGGTTCCTGTTGGTCAATATTCTACCTCGAATCGAGGTCGGCGCCTAGCGTAGCGGCGGTGCATGACACGTTTTGCGGGCTTCCGATCGGCGACAGCGGCCGTCGGTCTCGTTTCCTCGTTTCATCGACGGACGGCAACTCACTGATCTGGCGCGAAACATCGCCGGAGTTCATGGGCCGGAGTTCATGGGTGGAATCTGGCAACGGCACTGGATGCCATCGCATCCAGGCGGCCGCGATGGCCGCACGGCCCATCCGGGCCGCTTGGCGTCGCGCCAGGGCATGGGCCGCGCGGTCACGCGCTCGGTCTCTTCGATGGGTGTCAGGCGACGCCGGCGAGTGGCCTCAGGCCGGCTAGGACGGCCACGCTGTCATGCTCGGGAAGGTCGCCGATCTCGGCCATCTTGCGGTCGAGCTTGCCCAGCATGTCGGCGAAGATATCCGCATAGGCCGGGTCGTCCGCGCGGTTGTGCAACTCGAACGGATCCTCCGCGCAGTCGAACAGTTCCCATTCCGGCGGTTCGCCGCCGCCATGTGCCCCTGGCTGTCCCAGCGGCTCGTTGTACCAGTAGATCAGCTTGTAACGGGCGTCGCGCACGCCGTAATGGGCAAAGGCATTGTGAAATTCGTCCTTGTGCATCCAGTAGCGGTGATAAGCGACATCCTGCCAGTCGCCGCCGGCTTGCCGCTCGAGCAGCGGGCGCATGCTGGCACCCTGCATGTAGCTCGGGATCGGCACGCCGGCATAGTCCAGGAAGGTGGGGGCGAAGTCGACATTGGTGGCGATCTTCGAGGATATGGTGCCCGCCGGAACCGCCGGGGGATAGCGGATGAGGAACGGCATCTGCAGCGATTCCTCATACATGAAGCGCTTGTCGAACCAGCCGTGCTCGCCAAGGAAAAAACCCTGGTCCGAGGTATAGATCACGATCGTGTTCTCGGTCAGCCCGGCCGCGTCCAGATAGTCCAGCAGGCGCCCGACATTCTCGTCGACCGACGCGATCGTCTGCAGGTAGCGCATCATGTAGCGCTGGTATTTGAACAGAGCGAGCTCGGCCGGGTCGGTGAAGACATGGTGCTCGCCGGTCAGGGCGTCGATGAGCCGCAGTTCCTCACCCGGGTTCACGTCAGGCACCTTGCGGTCCTTCCAGCCGGGAACCAGAAGGTCGCCGACCTCCGCCCCGCCTTCGGGTTGCACGAGACCGAGGTCCTTGTAGGTCATATCAGCACGGATGCGCATCCTGGCCGCGGCCGCCGCGGCGCCGCGATTGCTGTAGTCGTCATCGAAGGTCTCTGGCACCGGCAGCTTGCCGTCGGCGTAAAGATGCCTGTGCCTGGGATGCGGTTCGAAGCTGCGATGCGGCGCCTTGTGGTGGCACATCAGGAAGAAGGGCTTCCCGGTGTCCCGGCAAGACAGGAAGTCGAGGCATTTGTCGGTGATGATGTCGGTGGCGTAGCCCGGCTCGATCGTCTCGCCGTCGCGGTCGATCATCACCGGGTCGAAATAGTCTCCCTGGCCGGGCACGACCGCCCATTCGTCGAAACCGGTCGGCTCATGCGCCCTGCCTTCGCCGAGATGCCATTTTCCGAAGATCGCGGTCTGATAGCCGGCGGCACGCAGATGCTTGGCGACGTTGGGCAGCCTGTTGTCGATATGGGTGTCGAGTGTCGTCACCTGGTTCACATGATTGTAGGTGCCGGTCAGGATCGCCGCCCGGCTCGGTGTGCAGATCGAGTTGGTGACGTAGCAATTGTCCAGCCGCATGCCCTCATTCGCGATGCGATCGAGGTTCGGGGTGCTGTTGAGGCCGGAACCGTAGCAGGAGATCGCGCGCGCGGCGTGATCGTCCGACATTATGTACAGGATGTTGGGTCGTTTCGTCATGCGTGTCTCGGGTGCAATCAGGCGCGGCGCATGACGCCGCGCCAGGGGAGATGACGGGCTCAGCCGCCGGAATAGAGGTCGCCGAGGTAGTAGTCCTTCGGATCCAGCGGATTCTGCAGCTTGCCGAAGGAGACGAACTGATCGTTGAGGCCCTTCAGCCAGCTTGCGACCGAGCCGTCCCTGGTGGCGGCGACGAATTCGGCGCTGGTCAGGAACTTGCCGTTCTGGCTTTCCGTGATCAGCGGGTCGGCGGGCACGCCGAGGAACTTCGCAGTGATCTCGACCGACCGCGGTACGTCGGCGGCGCGGTAGTCGTTGGCTTCCTTCAGGACGGCGACATACTTCATGACCGTCTCGCGATCCTGCTCGGCAACCTCGTTGCGGGCCACAAAGGCCGACGGGAACGAGTTCGCCGGATAGAAATCGGCGCTCTTGGCCACCTCGACGAGGTCGGGCACGGTCTTCTTGATGACGCCGACCAGCGGGTACCAGATGCCCGCGCCGTCCACCTGCCTGGAGGCAAAGGCCGAGACCACGGTCGACGGGTCCATCTTGACCACTTCGACGTCGGAGAGCTGCATGCCGGCCTTCGCAAGCGCGAGCCGCAACAGCATGTCGCCCGACGTTCCTTCCGGGACGCCGATCTTCTTGCCCTTGAGATCGGCCATGGTGGCGATGCCGGCCTGCGCGATCACCCGGTCGGAGAGGCCGAGCGCGTTCATGGCGACGATCTTGGCCTTGCCGCTTGCCGGCAGCCACAACGCACCGGGACCGACATAGCCGAAGTCGAGGCTGCCGGCGCCGAGCGCCTGGACCTGGATCGGTCCGTTGGTGAACACCTTCAGCTCCGGCTCGAGCCCGTGCTTGGCCCACAGCCCCTGGTCATCAGCGATTGCCGTCAGGCTGGTGCCGAAATAGTCGGCGATATAGCCGACGCGGATGGGCTTGGACTGTGCGAGCGCGCGGCCGGATACGCTCAGCAACGCCGGCGCTGCGACGGTGCCGGCCGCCGACAACGCCAGAAAACCTCTTCTGGTGACGTTCATTTCTGCAATTCCTCCCTGTTCATTGCCTTGCATCGATCTGCGGTTTCTGATGGTAGACGGCGTGCCACACCCGATTGCGGATCTCCGCGAATTCGCGCGACAACCGCATCTCCTCGGTACGCGGGTATGGCAGTTCGACCGGGATGATCTCGTGCAGCCGGCCTGGCCGGGCAGCCATGACGATCACCCGGTTGGCGAGGTAGACCGCCTCGTCGACGTCATGCGTGATGAAGATGACCGTCCGGCGCTCGCGGCTCCACGTGTCCAGCAACTGGTCCTGCATGTGGACCCGCGTCAGCGCGTCGAGCGCGCCGAACGGCTCGTCCATCAAGAGCATGGTCGGATTGACGGCGTAGGCGCGGGCGATGGCGCAGCGCTGCTTCATGCCGCCCGACAGCGTCTTCGGCAGCGCATCGGCGAAGTCCCTCAGCCCCACGAGGTTGATGAAATGGTCGGAGATCCTGCTCCGTTCACCCGCCGTCATGCCCTTGATGCGCAGGCCGAATTCGACGTTCTGCCGGACGGTCAGCCAGGGGAACAGGGCATATTGCTGGAAGATCACGCCGCGTTCCGGCCCGGGGCCATGAACCGCTTCGCCGTCGACCAGGACCCGCCCTTGCGACACTTCGGTCAGTCCGGCGGCGATGTTCATCGCGGTCGACTTGCCGCAACCGGAGGGTCCGACCACCGTGACGAACTCGCCGTCGGCGATGTCGAGGGAAAGCCGGTCGAGGGCCAGGAAGGTTTTTTCGCCTTCACCGAAGATTCGCGTCACGTCCTGGAACGAGATCTTGGGCTGCATGGTGTCCGCCTCGGCGTTCATTGCGCGCGCTCCTGCCACCGGGTGAGGCGGCGTTCCGTCGCCTGCAGCAGGCGGTCCATGACGAGGCCGAGAATGCCGATGGTGACGAGGCTGACGAAGATCGTCGGCAGATCGTAGTAGAGCTGCGCCTGCTGCATGCGGAAGCCGAGGCCGGATTGAGCGGCGATCAACTCCGCTGCCACGACGGTTGCCCAGGCGGAGCCCAGCCCGATGCGCACGCCCACCAGAATGAAGGGAATGGAGGCCGGGATGATGACGCGCAGGAAGATCACCGCATCGCCGGCGCCGAGCACCCGCGCGGCGTTGATCAGGGTGCGGTCGACGCTAATCACGCCCTGATAGGTCGCCACCACGCAGGACAGGAACGAAGCCAGGAAGATGACGAAGATCTTCGGCGCTTCGTCGATGCCCATGGTGACGATGGCCAGCGGTATCACGGCCAGTGGCGGGATCATCCGGAAGAACTGGATGTAGGGTTCGATCAGCGCACGCGCGGTCTGGTACCAGCCCATCAGGAAGCCGACGGGTATCGCCAGCGCAACGCCGAGGAGGAACCCGAACAGCACGCGCCTGAGGCTCGACACGATATCGAGCGGCAACTGGCCGCTCCGGGTCAGCTCGACGGCACGTTGCGCCACTTCCTGCGGCCCTGGCAGCACCACCAGCTTGGCGGCGGTGATGGCCCACCAGACGGCGATGCCGATCGCGAAGGCGATGAGACTGAGAAGGAATGGCGGCAGTTGGGCAATCGACTGCCCCTGCCTTTTTCCTTCGGCGATTGCCGTGGTCGCCGCGCCGTTCAATGGAGTGCTCCCGAATAGAAGAAATGGTCGAGCGCCACCGCGGCCCCACCGATCGCGCCGGCCAGCGGGCCGAAGTCGGAGCGCTGTATCTCCAGTATGTCCCGCATATGCGGCATGACGCGTGGCGGCAGGTCGATCCGCAATCGCTCGAACAGGCTTTCCGGCGCCTCGCCGAGGTGACCGCCGAAGACGATGAGATCGGGCGTCAGAAGATTGACGGCGCTCGCAAGCGCCGTGGTGAGGTGCCGCACGACCACGTCCCAGGCCGCCGCATTCTTCTCGACATGCGCCAGCAGGTGCGCGGGGGCCGGCCCCGTCAGCCCCGCCGCCTGCATCAGGGCGTCCTCACGCAGAAACGTCTCCAGACAGCCCGTATTGCCGCAGGCGCAGACAGCGCCATTCTGCGAGATCTGGATATGGCCGAGTTCGACCGCGCCGTGGCCACCGGGGCGGAACGACAGTCCGTCGACGACGAGGCCGGCGCCGAGGCCCGTGCGGAGATAGACGTAAAGCAGCGCCGACACGTCCCTGCCGATGCCGTAGCGGCTTTCCGCCAAGGCCATTGCGGTCACATTGTGCTCGACGATGGCGGGCATGCTCAGCGACTGTTCCATCAACTCGGCGAAGGGGACGTCCCTCCAGCCGACATTGATCGAGAAGAGCGACTTGCGTCGCGCCATATCGACCGGGCCCGGCACACTGATGCCGACGCCGAGCAGCCTTCTCGTCTCGATCTGCGCTTCCTGCGCGAGTTCGGTCACCGCAGCCGAGGCGCGCTTCACGATGATTGCCGGGTCCGCTCCGCGCACGTCGAAGTCGAAGAACCTTGTGCCCTTGGACGACGCCTTGAGATCGGTGACCGTGACTTGCACCGCACCTGCGCCGATGTGCACGCCGGCGATTGCATGGGCATCCGGCACGAGACGAATGGCCTGAGCCGGGCGGCCCACCGAGCCGAGCCCGCCGGTTTCCGACTCCATGACGGAACCGTCCTTGAGGAGATGCGCGGTGACATGAGTCAAGGTCGTCGCAGACAGCTTGCTTCTACGGGCAAGCTCGGCCCGCGACTGCGGGCCTTCGTCGCGCAGGATACGCAATACGTGGCCGTGATGGATGCCCATCCGAGCCGTCCTCCCAATTAATTTCTAAACTTTAGAAAATAATTATGCCAAGGTCAAGCAGCTTGTCGTTGCGGGGCGCGATGACTGGAGCGTTATCGCGAGGCTCGCTTCGGCGAAGCAGGCACCGGGCGGATCGCCGGCACGCCGCGCGCTGACGGGTCGTTCGGCTTCTGGATCGAGCGCCAGGTTTGGTCGGGAGAGAAGTCGATGCCGGCTATCGGCGTTGGCAGGCGGTGTCGACCGGCTCGGCCGTGCCGCGCCTCTTGCCTGCCTCGCGCAGCGCGATGTGACGGAACTCGGCCAGAAGAGCGTCGGACCCGAACTGGGTACCGGCGTCGGGATGAATCCGATGCGACGACAAGCAGACAGAGCGGCAGCGCCGACCCCATCGATACATCCGCCGTTCTAGAACCCGTCCTGGATGCGCTGGAAGATGACCGTGGTGAAGGTCGATATCTGCGCGCCGATAAAAGGCGCCGACAACGCCACGACGAGCAGGATGGCGACGATCTTCGGCACGAAGGTGAGGGTGATTTCCTGGATCTGCGTCAGCGCCTGCAGGAAGGCGATGGCGATGCCGACCACCATCGCCACGATCACGGCCGGCGCCGAGGCCGTCAGCACGGTCCAGATCGCATACTGGACGATTTCGAGCGCATCGGCTTCGTTCATCGGTGTGCTCCTCCGAACGCCGGTCCTCTGTGCGAGGCCCGGATCGGGGTCACGCGGCGTCCTTGACCTTGACGCCTGGCTGGACCAGCACTTCCTTGCCGGTGTCGAGCACCGCGATGATGCCGTCGCTGTAGAGCCTGACTTCAGCGACGACGCCCTTCACCGCCCCGTCCGCCGACGTCAGGTGCTTGCCGATGACCGAACTTGCCTGCGAAAGCTGAGAAGTCGCCAGGATGTTCTCGAGCTTCGAGTTGATCTGGACGGACTGCTCGACCTGCGAGAAGGAGGCGAGTTGCGAGACATATTGCGTCGCATCCATCGGGTTGGTCGGATCCTGATGCTTCATCTCGGCGACGAGCAGCTTCAGGAAGGACTGGTAGTCGACATTCGCCTTCGCGACGTTATCGGTATTGCCGGTATTGCTGGTGTTCGAGACACCGCTCAGTCCGGGGATGGCCATCTTTTATTCTCCAGCTGCTAGCGCCAGGTCGGACGCGGAAGCCACCGCTGCCGGCATGCCGCTGTTTTCTTCGTCCGTGCCCATGATCTTCGCTTCCAGCGGGTAGAGGCCGCGAATGACCTTGAGCGCCTCGTAGACGTGGCCTTCGCTCACCAACTGGTCGACATATTTCAGGGAGGTTTTGATCTGCTCGTCGCTGTAGCTTGTCAGCAGGAGCGGCAGCGACTTGCGGAACATCGCGCGGGCTTCGCCGGCGCCGTCCGGATTCATAAGCATGACCTGGGTCATGAAATAGAGCTGGCGCAGGGGCGTGGACGCATTCTGCGGCTGCATGACGTGGCTCTCAAGCAGGAACTGCACGTCGTTGAGCAACTCGATCGAGACCTTCCGGTCGGGCCGGATCACCGCGCCGTTCAGATAGATCTTCTCTTTCGCGCGGAGCGAGATCTTGAGCGTGTTCTTCATCTGATTCCGTCGCGGATTATCTGTGAGATATCGATCAAGCCGGCGAAATTGTCGGATTCTCCGCGCCGCACCGCGTCGGCTTCGCGCAGCAGCCAGAGGCCGATCGAGATCAGATTGGCGCGCAGCTCCCGCGGGAGCTCGTTGTCGGGCCGGCCCAGATCCTCGATGAAGGCCGTCCATATCCGTGTGAGATAGTGGATCGCCTCCACAGTCTGCATGGAGCCGACGCCTTTCTCGCGTGCGGTGATCAGCAGGTCGATCGAGCGGTCGAGCAGTTGCCGCTCGCGCTCCTTGGCATCGGCGATCGAGTCGGTCTGTATCTCGGCGTAGGAGAATTGGTACATTGATCAGTTCTGATGCCGCTGATTAGAGATAGTTGAGCAGGCTGAGCTTCTGGATGCGAGCGGTCAGCGCGTATGACGTCTCGATCTGGGCAAGCAGCGTGTTGACGCGTGTCGAGGCCTCGTAGGGATCGACCCCCTGCAGGTCGTTCAGATTGATCTTGAAGATGTCGATCTGCATTTTCATGCGCTCGCTGGCGCTGTCGACACGGTTCTGGATCAGGCCGAGCTGCGCCTGCGCGTTGTTGATGTCGGATATGGCCTCGCCGACCCAGGTTCGTGCCTGGCCGACCAGCGCCTCGCGTGCATTCTCGTTGAGCGGTCCCTGGAACAGATCGGCGACGAGCGAGGAAGCCATTGCGAGCTTGCGTGCGCCGGCCGTGTTGGCGCTGACCGACGTCTGCGCCGTCTCGTTGAGCGCGATGCGGCTGGTGATCGCGTCGTCGGTCGCGTTCGACCAGTTGCTCGACCAATCCGGCCCGAAGAACATCGGCTCCACGACGTTGGTGAGGAAATCCGTCATCTGGGCGGCGGTGATGGTTTCGGCGCTCGGATTGGTCTGGTCGAAACCGAAAGTATCGAAGAATGCCTGGTCGAAGGCCGCCTTGTTTGCCGAGCCCGCCTTGTAGTCCTTGATCGGCTGGATGTCGGTATTGACGCCCGCGAATATATATTCGCCGTTCTGGCTGGTGTTCAGAACCGATGTCAGCGTTTCCAGCATGTTCTGGGCGGTCACCTGAAGCACCTGCTGCTCGGTGTCGCCGCTGCCGCCGACGGTGAGCGCCGACAGGAACGTTTCGGCTTCGCTGGTGAGGCGCGTCAGGGCCTCCTCGGTGGCGTCGAGCCGCGCCGAGACGAGCGCGTTTGAATCGACCAGCCCCTTCAGGCGGTCGGCGTCGCGGCTGAGCGCGACGGCCTGGCCGGTGCGCGCTCCGAGCGCCAGCCCGACATCGGCGTATTTGCCGGTCGAGACCTCCTGTTGCGCCTTCACCAGATCGGTCTGGAGCCGGGCCAGCTGGTAACTGAGCGCCTTGGATACGGCCTGGGTGGAGACGAACGAGATTTTCATGACTACCTGACCGCTTCGAGGAGTGTGGAGAGCATTTCGTCGACGGCCTGGATCAGCCGGGCGGATGCCTGGTAGGCGTGCTCGAGCTCCAGCAGGCGCGCCATCTCCTCGTCCATGTTGACGCCCGTTTCGTTCGACAGGGCCTGGCTGGTGCGCACCAGCAGCGAACTCTTGGACTCGGCGGCTTCGGAGGCCTGCTGGCGGGCGAGCTCCAGCCAACTGATCGAGCTTCCGGCGTAGTCGGTCACGCTCGCCTCGGTGCCGATGCCGGCGGCCGCGTCGAAGGTCATCGGCGCGTCGAGCGCTTCGCTGTATGTGTAGATCAGGTCGGCGAATGACGCGCCGCCGCTCGTGTTGTAGACATAGCCGCTGCCGTTCATGCCGCCGTCGCGCAACAGCCTGACGTCGCCTCCGGCGGTCGAATCGATCAGCGGATTTACCTGGATCGCGCCGGCGAGGCCGGGGCTGACGGTACCGTCTGCGGGCAAGGCCGGGCCGCCGGGCCAGGTGAAGAGGCCGGTCAGCGGCGGCACCGAGCCGGCGCCCGTCGGGTCGGTTTCGGCGAAGGAGGAGATCAGCCCGCGCGCGATCTCGTCGAGCTGCGCCTGCATGGAGGGCGCTACGCGGTCGCGCATCTGCAACATGGCCGCCAGGCTGCCGGCGGCATCGGTGTTCGCGCCCGAACCGGCGACCAGCGGCACTCCGTCCACATAGATCGCATTTCCCGATGTCGTGGCCGAGTAGGACGGGATCGGTTCGAAGGTCACCTTGCGAGGCACCGCCTCGAACAGGGTCACGCCGCTGGCGGTGGTCACGACCATGTCGTTGTTGCCGCGGGTGATCGTCGAGATCGGCACGATCTCCGAGATCTGCTTGAGCAGCGCGTCGCGCTGGTCGAGGGCATCCGAAGCGTCGTTGCCGGCCTGGGTGGCATGCATGACCGCCTTGTTCGCCTGCTCGAACTGCCCGAGCAGGTCGTTGAGCGAGGCAACCGACGTCTTGATGTCCTTGTCGAGCTGGGCGCGCGTCTGCTGGATCGCGGCACTGCCCTCGTTCAGCGCCTTGGCGAGCTGGCGCGCCTGTTCGACGACGTTCTCGCCGAGATTCTCGTTGGAGGGCGTCGTCCCGAAGGACTGCAGCGCTTGCTGGAGCTTGCCGATCAGGGTCGAGGCGGAGCGGCCGTTCTCGACCCCGTTGACGTGGAGCGTCAGGTTCTCGATGCCCGAGAGCAATGTCGACTGGCCGGCATGCGAGGAGAGCGCCGCGAGGTTGTTCTTGAACAGTGCGACATTGGTGGCGCGCTGTATCTCGACCGTGCGGGCGCCCGGTGCGGTGCTGACCAGAACCGCCGACCGCCTCGAATAGTCGGGGTTCTGGACATTGCTGATGTTCTGGGAAACGACGCTTGTCTGCCGCGACGTGCTCAGAATCGATCTTTGCGCAATGCCCAGGGCGGTCGTCAGCGACATTGTAGTTCCTTCAAATGCTGTGACGCACCCGTCACCGTTTCAGGTTGACGAGGACGTCGAGGAGTTCGGAGCCGGTCTGGAAGACCTTCGAGTTGGCGGTGTAGTTGCGCTGGGACTCGATCATGTCGGTCAGCTCCTGCGCGATGTCGACATTGGAGCTCTCGACCGCCTGCGAGACCATCTTGCCGAGACCGCCTTCATTCGAGAAGCCGATGCGTACGTCGCCGGAATCGTTGCTCTGCGAATAGACGTTGCCCGAAAGCACGTTCAGCCGATCCGGGCTCGCCACGGTGGCGAGCGGGATGCGATAGAGCTGCCGCACCGAACCGTTCTCGTAGATCGCCGAGAGCACGCCGTCCGTGCTGATCTCGATCCGATCGATGGCGCTCGGGCCGTTGCCGTCCACGATGGCTTCATCGACGGCATATTTCGACGAGAGCTGGGTCATGCCACCGAGGTCGAGTTCCAGCGTCGCGCCGTTCGGGATGCTCATGCTGAGCGTGCCGCCCGCGGTGAGCTTGCCGGTGGTCGGATCGAAGTCGAGCGTTCCGGTGGTCAGGGCGCCGGGCGGGTTGGCATAGGGGAAGGAGGTCGTCCCGCCGGAGGCGGCGTCGGCCTTGTTGAAGACGGTGACTTCCCATGTGTTGTCGGCCGTCTTGGTGAAATAGACGTCGAGCATCACTTCAGAGCCGAGATTGTCGTAGGCCACCAGCGACGACTTCGCGGTGTATTTCGATGTCGCGACATTGTCCGACGGCAGTTCGCCTGCGGCGACATCCTCGGCTGTGGAGGGGAGGTTGGCCGAGAATTCGCCCCGGGTGGAAGGGGTTGCGGTCATGCCGCCTTCACCGCCGATCTGGACCACTTCGAGGCCGCCGAAGCCGTTGGCGGTGGCACTGGGCGTGCCGTTGGCGAAGCTGTAGCCGGTGAGATAGAAGCCGGCGGCGTTGACGAGACGGCCCTCGCCGTCGGGCACGAAGGAACCGGACCTGGTCAGATAGTTCGTGCCGCTGCCGTTCTGGACGATGAAGAAGCCGTCGCCGTCGACGGCGAGGTCGGTCACCGAGGTGGTGTAGTTGAGAACGCCCTGGGTGGATATCTGATAGCGGATGTCGGTGGTGACGCCGCCGGAATTGTAGCTGCCGCCGCCATTGGGCACGACCAGCGTCGAGAACTCGGTCTTGGCGCGCTTGTAGCCGGCCGTGTTCGAATTGGCGATGTTGTCGGCGACCGTCGACAGGCGGTTGGACTGTCCGTTCATGCCGGACACGCCGGTCCGCATCATCCCGTAAAGGCTCATCGAGCATACCCCTCAGATCGGTGGTTTCCGGGGGCCAGGTTAGTCGCCGTGACTTGCGTGAGGCTGTCTGATGTCTGCATTCCGGTCTGTCCCGCTTGCCCGGGCGGCAAAAGGCCGCCAGGGCGGAGAGCGTCGGCTCCCGTCGTCAGACGTTCAGCCGGTAGCCGAGGAAGCGCTTGGAATCGATCGGGTCGAAGCCGAGCTTCTCACGCAGCTTCTTGCGCAGCTTGCTGATGTGGCTCTCGACGACGTTCTCCTCGACCTCTTCGTCGAAGATGCCGTAGATCGCATTGAAGACCTGCGATTTGGTCACCCTGCGGCCGTAATTCGCCGCGAGGAATTCGAGGATGCGCCGCTCGCGCCGCGGCAGGGGCAGCGGCTGGCCGTCGATTTCGGGATCGCGGCCGTCGTCGAAGATGCGCATCGGTCCGATCTGCGTGAAGCTCGGATCCTGCTGCTGGCGGCGACGGATGGCGGAGATGCGCGCCAGGATCTCCCGGATATGGACCGGCTTGCGCACGACATCGTCCACGCCGAGTTCGAAGAGGCGCAGCGTGTTCTCGAGCGAATGCTGTTCGCTGAGCGCGATCACCGGCGCGCCGGTGCGTTCGCGGATCATCCGCGGCGAGAACTGGCTGCTGTCGCATTCGCCGATAAGGAAGGCGCCGACGGCCTTGATGTCGGACTCGGCAGCGGTCGAAACCCACTCGCCGAACTCGCTGGCGCCGAAACCGGTGCTCGGCACGCCCTCGCGCCCGAAGAGCGAGGAATAACCTTCCTTCACCCGCTCGCGCTCGTCCACGATAACGATCATCGGCCCGCCTCCGAATCAGTTTCAATACCCCATGTGTCAACGGGTAGCCGCTGGCGGGATTTGTTAACAACCGTCAATTTTTGTGAGTCAGTTCTAGGGAGTCGCCGGAAGGTCCTGCGGCGTGGCAAAATACCCTATTGGGAACAATGGGTTGAATATAGTTAACAGGTGGTAAATTTGCGGCTTTTGTGTGGAGAAAACGAGGTCGGAAGCGGGCGGCGCGAGAGCGGATCCGTTATCACGCGTGAGGCGATCCGGACCGAGCGCTTTGCCCGGCCGGATCAGGGCCGGCAGAAGTCGCGGGCGTTTTGCGTCCATTTGCCGAAGCCGGTCGCCACCATGTTTGCGATGACCCGGCAGACATAGCGCTTCTGCGCAGGGTCGTTGTCGGGCCCCGCATGATAACGGGCGACCGCCATCGACCAGGAGGTGTGGCGCGCCTTCAGCCTGAGCAGGAAGCGGGCCGCATAGTCGACATTCCTGCGCGGATCGAACATCTCGTCCAGGCCCGAGAAATGTTCCGAATGATAATGATGGTTGATCTGCATGCAGCCGACGTCGATCAGCTTCGCGCCCCGAAGACGTGCCTCCCGGAACGCCGTGATCGCTTCGCGCCGGGATGACTTGAACACCGCCTTGCCCTCGACATTCAGCGCGTAAGGCTGGAGGCTCCCCTTGCGGCCGGTCTCGGTGAGACCCACGGAGTAGAGAATGCCGACCGGCACGCCGTAGCGTTCCGAGGCACGCAGGATCTCGGTCTCGCAGGCATTGGCTGCGGCCGCGACGGCCGGCGCCGGCACGCTAGATGTAAACGCCGTGAGCAGGGCCGCCGTCACCACGCGACTGAGTGGGCGAAAGCCTGTCGGCGTCGTGACCATTGTCGTATCCGGAGTTTCTGTGCCCGCTGCCGTTCGATTGCCCGAAGTCGCTGCCGCCCGAGAGATCGTGTTCGGCCCCCTGGGACGAGGTGTCCGCGAAGCTGGTGCTGTCGCGCGCCGAAGAATTGCCGTGCGCCGGCGGCGCCTGGATGACCACCTGGTCGACGCTGATACCGTGCGAGCGGAGCGCCCGGGCGATCGCTTCGTTCGCGCCGGAGAGCCTGTTATAGGCTTCCGACGTCTCGACCTCGACCTCGACCGAAAGCTGTCCATCCGATATGCGCAGCCGCGCCGTGACCATGCCGAGCTCCGCCGGATGCAGTTGGATCTTCAACGATTGCAAGGCGCCGGTCGAGGCAGGCTGCGTCGGCAAATGCGCGGCCCCGGCCGCGGCATGCGACGGCGGGTTGGCGGCGAGCGCCTCGACGATCGGCGCGCCGGCCGACACGGCCGTCGGCTGGAGGACGGGTGCTGCCGGTTTCGGATCGGCAATCGCAGTCTTTGCCTCGGCGCGCTTGTCGCCGGCCTCGCGCGGCTGCGAGGCTCGTGCCACGGCTTCGGACAGCACGGTGCCGCGCTGCCGGTTCTCGCTCCGTTCGGATACGGAGGGCTGGACATCGGATATGGCCGGTTCGCCGGTCCGCGGCACCGGGACGTCCTGGGCCGGCAGGGGGCGATCGTGGGGCTGGGTGGCCAGGGCGCCAAGATTGGCGGCGAGGGTCTTGCCGAAAGGCGCCTGAGCGGGCCGGCTGGCGGCTCCGTCGGCATTCGCCGGCTCCAGCACCGTCACGGTCCGCTCCTGCCGGCCTTCGACAGGCCTCTCGACTTCAGGCACGGACGCGCGCGACTGCGTCGCCGGTCTCTTGCCGAAGGCGTCTTGCAAGGGCTCGGCATTGCGGACCGGCGCGACATTCGCCGGCCGCTGCTCGACCATCGTCAGCAGCGGCAGCAGTCCCTCGGCATCTTCGACCGTGTCGGCGTCTGGCGCGTCGCCCGGCGGTTCGGATTCCGCGGCCTCGTCCGTTCGCGGCTGGACCAGCATTTCACCGTCGGGAGGAGGCACATCGGTCAGGGCTTCGTCGGGCGCAACCCTCAGCTTCATGGCGCTCGGGGCGCGGACGGTCTCGGAACGGTCCGCCGAGAGACCACGCCCACCCTGTCCGCCGCCCATCGATTTCAGCAGCTTGCCGAAGCCTCGCTCGCCGTTCGATACGGTTCCCCGGTCATTCCTGGCGGTGGCCTTCGGCGCGTGCTGCTCGATTGCCGGCGACGAGACGTTCATTTCCGTGTTCCTTCCAGCAGCTTGTCGATCTCCTGCAATTTCTTGCGGGCCGCCCCGACATATTCGGCTTCCGGCAAGGCGACGTCGACCGGCTCCTCGCCGGAAGCCGGTCCGGCTGTCGGCGCCGCGGCGCCCGGATCGGGCAGTTCCTCGCCCGAGGCGGCAGCACCTTGCGTGTCGTCGGCGCTGGCTGCCCGTGCGCCGGCCGCTGCCGTTTCCGGAGCAGGATCAACCTGTATCGCCGCCGCCTCCATGATCCCGTCCTGTTCCGGCGCATCGGCTGGCGTCGCCACGGGTTCATCGATCGGCAACGGCGCATTCTGAATGTCGGCCGGCTTTATCGGCGGCGAGAGCACGCCGCTCACAACCTCGGTCGCGGCGTCGAGCAGGCGTATGTCGCGCGCCGACAGCGCACTCCTGTCGATTTCGGCGAGACGCCTGGCGACGTCGTCAATGGAGGCCGAGGCGACGGAGCCGAGCGCATCATAGAGCTCGGCGCGCGGATCGGGCTTCGCCGCCGGTCCCTCGGTTCCGGCGTTGCCCGCCTTCTCGGCGGCGAAGGCGGCGAGCTGGCCGTGGCCCAGGATCGCGCTTTTCCGGGCGATCCGCAGATAGATGGCTGTCCGCTGTTCGGCGTTCATGGCCGCGATGATCGTTTCGACCGCGGCCATGTCGAGCTTGTCCTGCATCTCGACGACGCCATTGATAAAACCGTCGGCGAAATGGCTGGCATAGGGCGAGCGCAGGAAGCGCCTGATATATTGCTCGGACGCCCTGATGAAGCGGGCGGGATCGCCGGTCGCGGCGGCGAGCGCGATCGAGCGGCGCAGCGCCGCTTCCTCGACGAGGCTGCCCGGCGCGAGCAGCCGCGCCTGGTCCAGAAGCGCCAGCCCTTGCTGCGGATCGTCGACCGCCTGGATGTTGCCCTTGACCAGCGCCAGGAAGGCGCCGAGCTCGGGTCCCTCGGCCATGGGGTCGAGCGGGGCGAGGATCATCGCGGCCTTGCCGGTTTCGCTGCGGTAATATGCGATCAGACCCTCGGCGAGCACCTTGTCGCGCCCGGCGAGCTCCAGCCTGGTCGCCACGGTCTCGAGCGTGCGCGGGCTGCCGCCGCTCATGCCGTAGATCATCAACGCATCGACATTGCGGCGGTCGGCGAACTCCGCGGCCACGGCGGCGCCCAGCCTGCGGTCGATCAGCTCGATCATCTTCTTCTGCATCGGCAGGGCGGCATGGTCGCCGTCGGCAATCCGCTCCTGCAGCACCTGCAGCGAGCGCACCATCTGGTAGGGAGCCAGCACCGGCACCGCTTCGCCCGAGGCGGCAGCCCAGGTCGCGGGCAGGCACAGCGCCGCCGCGACCAGAGAGGTCTCGGAAAGGTGTCCCAGGATTTTCCGACAGAAACCCTCGGCAAGAGAAGGGCCTGGCCAGGTGAAGCGTGGGCGATGCCGCGCAAACCTGTCCAGGCGGGGGAGGTCGATCCTCAATTCCCTGTCTCCAGCAGGATTTCTATGCGGCGGTTCGCTTCCGCATTCGGATCGTCCTTCACCTTGAGCTTGCGGTCGGCATAGCCGGCGACCTCGACGATGCGGCGCTCGTCCAGCCCGGCGCGGGCCAGCATGTAGTAGGCGGAGTGAGCGCGCGCCGTCGAAAGCCGCCAGTTGTCGTAGGTCTTGCTGGCGAAGGGCCGGCTGTCGGTGTGGCCGTTGATGACGATGTTGCCCTTCTCCGCCATCAGCGCCTTGGAGATCTTCTCCATGGCCAGCACCAGTTCGCGGCGCGGAACCGCCGAGCCGATCTCGAACATCCCGACATTGAGCTGGTCGGTCACCGAGATCATGACGCCCTTGTCGGTCGGTACGACGGTAATGCCGCCATACATCTTGTCGCCGTCCTTGAAGGCTTCGTGAAGTTCCTGGCCGATGCGGGCCGCGGTCTGCTCGACGGCAGCGTCAGGGCTATCCTCGTCAGGTGACGCCTTGTCTGCCTGCCCTGCCTGATCAACCGGCTCTTCAATCTGCGCCGCTACTTCTTCGGGCTCCTCCTCCGGCGCGGTTGGGAAGGCCTGCTGCAGTTCGCTCATGCCGGTCTCGGCCGGGGTCGCCGCCGGCTGCTGTCCGGTGGAGGCCTCCGCGAGTTCGGTACTGTCGGCCTTGGTCATGGCCGTCTCGGCGGGAGGAGGCGCGGCCATTTCCTGCGACCAGAAGTCGGGCGCGAAGGGATCGCGATAGGCATCGCCGCCCGAGGCGCCAGTGGCCGGGCCAGAGTCGGCGGCTCCCCCGTCACCCCTGGCGCTGATGTTCTGCTGCGCGCCGGTATCGCTGGCGATCTCGGCGAGCACCGCATAGGGGTCGCGGAACAGGTTCTCGTCCGAGAAATTCTTGTCGTCTGCCGACAGCGCCGAATTGTCCTCCGGCGACGGACCGGCCTTTGCGGCGCCTTCCGCCGAATCCTGCTTGGCGTCGGCCTCGGCGGGCTTGCTCTTGTTCTCGCTGGCGGGCTGATCGTCGCTCAGATTGTCTAGGCCACGCGGGGAACTGCTGCGGTCCACAAGCTTGATCGGGTTGAAGTAGCTGGCGACCGCCAGCTTGGTTTCCTCGTTGGCGGCATTGATCAGCCACATGACGAGGAAGAAGCACATCATGGCGGTCATGAAGTCGGCGAAGGCGATCTTCCAGACGCCGCCATGATGGCCCTCATCGGCATCGTCGCTGCTGCGGCGAACGATGATGATCTCGCGCCGATCGTCTCCAACAGCACTCATGTGAGCGACTCTTCCATGGCTGCCGACCATTCCGACAGGCGGGTCTCGAACACCCTCTCATCGATGCGGACCGTAAGGTCCGCGGCCGGGCTTTCACTGAAATCGAAAAAATGCGCGATGTCGTCGCCGACCGCCGCGCGCAACCCTTCATAGAGGGCGGGTGAGCCGGAGACCTTCACGCGGATGCTCTCGTCGTCCTCTAGGGCAGCGCGCACCGTGGCGGCGAGCGTGTCGACCGCGCGCCGCTGCAGGTCGGCTGTCAGCACGGGGCCGAGAATGCGCGCGGTGACCGCCGTGACGAGCGCCGTCAAGGTTTCCCGCATCCTTGTCATCTCGTCGGCGACGGCCGCGCCCATCGCTTCGCCGAACTGGCGCTCGAGCGCCTCGGTCTCGGCCGCGTGGCGTTCGCGTTCGGCGGCGAGCGTCGCCTCATATTCGGCCCTCAGGCGTTCGGTGAGCTCACGCTCCACCCTTTCGGCCTCGATCCGCATCAACTCGTCGATGTCGGGTTCGCTGGCGGCCGGTTCATCAGCGATGAAGGGAGCACCTGGCAGGAGGGAAGTGTCGGCGAAGGCGAACGGAACGACATCCGGCGCCACGGGGCGCCGGTAGCCGAAATCCTCCAGAACGTCGGCGAGGGCGGGCGCCCGCATCATGCAGCCTCCGGGTTGGCCCATTTGCGCAGGATCATCGCGGTACGTTCCTCATTGAGGTCGACCATCTGGGCGAGGCGTTCCTGCGGTCCTCTGCGCATCTTCTGGCGCAGTTCCGCGATGCTGTCCTCGTCCTCCGACTGGTTGAACGCGCCGATCGTGGGCAGCGTCGGGAACTGGAAGTTCTCCGAGAAGTTCGGCAGCGCGTTCGGCGCGGGGAAGGGCAGGGCGGCTTCCTGCTCGGACGCGTCCGACTTGCCGAGGGCGGCCGTGAGCGGCCGCAGGCCGAACCAAGCGACCAGGAAGGCGACGAGGATGAAGGCGGCGGCGTTGATCACGGTGCCGGCCTGGCTGGCGATCGCGTCGAGGAAGCCCGGCTCGTGGACCGCCTCGCCGTTCAGCCCTTCCATGAATTCGACCGACGTGACGGTGATGTTGTCGCCGCGCGCCTCGCTGTAGCCGGCCGCCGTGGCCGCGACCTTCTGGATCTCGGCGACGCGCTCGGCGATTTGCTCCGGCGTCGCATCGGCGCCGAGGATGGCGAGCAGGCGCTCCTGGTTGACGACGACGGCGATGGAGAGTTTCGAAACCGTGTAACCGTTGCTGACCGTGGCGATCCGCTTGGTGTTCATTTCGTAATTGGTGGTCTCTTCCTTGCGCTCGCTCTGCTCGGAAGATTGCGGGCCGTCGGGTGTCGGCGTGTCGGCGTTGGGAAGATCCTGCTGCACGGTCGCCGGCGTGTTCTGGCTGCTGCGGTTCGCCGAATCATTGGCACGCACGACCTGCACCGAGCGCTCGACGCGGGATTCCGGATCGAAGATGGTCTCCTCGATCTGACGGCTGTCGGTGTTGACGTCGGCGCGCACCGAAGTGCGCAGGTTCTCGCTGCCGAGATAGGGCGCCAGCGCCCGGTGGATATTGTCCTCGATCTGGCTCTCGATGGTCCGTTCGACGCCGATGGTGCGGGTCAGCGTGCTGTTGGCGGGGTCGTCGCCCGCGGCCAGCAGCGAGCCGTTGGAATCGAGCACCGTCACCTTGTCGGCGGCCAGCCCGGGTACCGCGGCGGCGACCAGATGGCGGATCGACATGGCGGTCTTGGTGGCGTCGATGCCGCTGTAGCGGATCACCACCGAGGCGGAGGGCTCCTGCTCATCGCGACGGAAGTTGGCGCGCTCGGAAACCACGATATGGACGCGCGCGGCCTTGATGCCGGCGATCGACTGGATGGTGCGTGCGATTTCGCCTTCGAGAGCCCGAACCCGGGTGACCTCCTGCATGAAGGAGGTGAGGCCGAGCGACCCGACATTGTCGAACAGTTCGTAGCCGGCATTGGTGCTCGAGGGCAGGCCCTTCTCCGCCAGCAGCATGCGGGCCTGGGCGGTCATGCCGGTCGGTACCAGCACCGACGTGCCGTCCGAGCCGACGTCGAAGGAGACGCCGGACTCGCCGAGAACCATGCCGATCTGGTTCACGTCGGAGCGTTCGAGCCCGACATAGAGCGTCTCGTAGGCCGGGCGGTTGAGGTAGAAGGAACCGATGCCGAGCACGACCAGCACCAGCGCCACGACCAATCCGGCGATCGCCAGGCGCTTGGGCCCGAGTTCGCGGAGGTTAGCTACGATTTGCTTTAATTGCTCTGGCAACGGTACCGGCTCCCGGAATCTGCGGTGCCGGGAGACTAGGTGCCGAAGCTTGTGCGAAAATGAAATCGGGCCGCGGTGGAGGTCAACCGCGGCCCGATTCCGGTCAGTGTCGCCGGCCCGCCAGGGCCCGCGTCTGGCTTAGCGGAACAGCGACAGGATCTGCTGCGAGTTGCCGTTGGCGATCGACAGCGCCTGGATGCCGAGCTGCTGCTGGACCTGCAGAGCCTGGAGACGGGTCGATTCCTCGTTCATGTCGGCGTCGACGAGCGTGCCCACGCCGCGATCGATCGCGTCCATCAGGTTCGACACGAAGTCCTTCTGCAGGTCGATGCGGGTCTTGGCAGCGCCAAGATCCGAAGCCGAGGTGGTCATGGACTGCAGTGCGGCGTCGACCCCGCTGATCAGCGCGTCGAGCGTCGCGACGTCCGCAGCCGAGTCGGTGAGCGCCGAGATGTTAAGCGTCGAGACCGAGACACCCGTGGCGCCGATGACCGTGTCGAGGATGCCGTCGTCGGCTACCGTGTCAAAGAGCTTGGCGCCTGCAATGTCGATGGTCAGCGTGCCCGTGCTGACGGTGCCGGTCGAAGAGCGCGTGAAGGACGCGACGATCTGCTTCGAGGTTCCGACGGTGGCCTCATCGAACGACAGCCAGTTCTCGCCCGAGAAGGAGGCCGAGGTAGCGATGCTGTTCAGCTGCTGCTGGAGCTGCGTGATCTCCGACTGGACCTTGGACTTGTCGACGCCGGGCTCACGGGCGGCAACCAGCTTGGCCTTGATCTCGTCGACGACCTTGATGGCGGCGTTGGTCGCCGTATAGGCCGTGTCGAGCTTGGCGGCGCCGAAGCCGAGCGCGTCCTGGACGGTCGACAGCGCCTTGTTGTCGGACCGCATGGTGGTCGCGATCGACCAGTAGGCGGCGTTGTCGGAGGCCTCGGCGACGCGATAGCCGGTCGAGATGCGCGACTGGGTGGTTTCCAGGGATTTGTTGGTCTGCTGCAGGCTCTTCAGCGCCGTCATTGCAGACACGTTCGTCATGATACTGGACATGGACTCTGCCCCTACACTTACTCAACACACAAGGGACATACCGGACTCAACCGGTAGGGCGGCGCGGCATCATGCCTGTCGAACGCGTACTGCTGATCAACCCCGTCCTGCTGTGATGCCTTTATCGCGGACAAATGCTACCAAATCGATAAAGCACGGAATTTTCTCGATCGGCCGTGCCGAGGCTGTGGAAGGTTCCGCCGGGGAGGAAGCTAAGCAGACATTCCTTGGCAAGCCAACGAATGGTCTGCTTAGGACAGCTGCAACGATAATTGAATCGGTCGGTTGTCTCGACCTGCGGCGGTGTGACTCACCCGGCAGGGATTCCCTGCCGGAGCGAGGCGCGCTAGCGGTAGCGACATGATCGACCGGCGCGGGATCCAGCAGCGGTGGGAGGCGGACGGCTCGAAGCGCGACGAGCGCGGCCGGCGCGTGTTCGCCGCCAGCGAGGCGCGCGCTGCGGGCCGGGGTGGGCTGGCGGCGGTCTCGGAGATCACAGGGCTGGCCCGCTCGACGATCGGGCGCGGGCTGAAAGACCTCGACGCGGCGCCGCCGCGCGGTCGGGTGCGCCGGGAAGGCGGCGGCCCGCGGCCGTTGACGGCGCGCGATCCGACGCTGCTTGCCGACCTTGAGCGCCTCGTTGAGCCGGCGACCTTGGGTGATCCGGAGCGGCCTCTGTTGTGGGTGTCGAAGAGCCTGGACAAGCTGGCGCGCGCGCTTGGCGACATGGGCCATGCGATCAGCCCCAACAGCGTGCGCAAGCTGCTTGTCAAGCTCGGCTTCTCGCGCCAGCTTAACCGCAAGACGGATGAAGGCGCGCACCATCCCGACCGCGATGCCCAGTTCGCGCACATCAACGCCAAGGTGGTCGCCGCGCAGGCGGCCGGTGAGCCCGTCATCTCCGTCGATACAAAGAAGAAAGAGCTCGTCGGCGCCTTCAAGAATGGCGGCAGCGACTATCGCCCGAAGGGCGACCCGCAGCGCGTCAAGGTGCACGACTTCGTCGACAAGACGCTTGGCAAGGTCGTCCCCTACGGCGTCTACGACGTGGCCGCCAACGAGGGCTGGGTCAGCGTCGGCATCACCGCCGACACCGCCGAGTTCGCGGTCCACTCGATCCGCACGTGGCTCGAGCGCATGGGCCGCCAGCGCTATCCCTCGGCCGGCGCGCTGACGATCACCGCCGACTGCGGCGGCTCCAACGGGGCGCGCGTGCGGCTGTGGAAGGTGGAACTGCAGAAGCTCGCCGACGAGACCGGGCTTGTCGTCCACGTCCATCACTATCCGCCGGGCACGTCGAAGTGGAACAAGATCGAGCACCGACTGTTCTGCCACATCACGCAGAATTGGCGCGGCCGTCCGTTGACGGATCGCCTCGCCGTGGTCGAGTTGATCGGCGCGACCACGACCAAGACCGGGCTCAAGGTCGAGTGCGCGCTCGACGCCACCACCTATGAGAAGGGCGTGAAGGTCTCGGCTGCCGAGATGGCGACCCTCGATATCACCGGCGACCAGTTCCATCCAGAATGGAATTACACAATCAAACCGCGGCGGTCGGCCATAGCGTAGCGGTTATCGTTGCAGCTGTCCTTAGGCCTTTGTTCTGTCGCAGATTCTTGTCGGAAAACCGTGAGACACTTTTCCGGAATCTGCTTAGAAGCCCCGGCAGGCTTCGGGAAGGTGTCTCCAAGGCCTTCCGGCATGTTGCGTGAAAAAGGGGGTCACGCAACATTCTGCAGGATCTTGATTTTGCGCATGTCGTTATCCCGGTTCCGGGCTCCACTTGGGGGCGACATGCTCTAGCCGAAGGAGCGCACCAGGCTGCCCACCAGGAGGTTCCAGCCGTCGATCAGCACGAAGAACAGGATCTTGAAGGGGAGCGACACCACCGTCGGCGGCAGCATCATCATGCCCATCGACATGGTGATCGTCGCCACGACGAGGTCGATGACCAGAAACGGCAGCACGATCAGGAAGCCGATCTCGAAACCGCGCCGGATCTCGGAAATCATGAAGGCGGGGATCAGCACGCGAAGGTCGACCGTTTCGCCGGTGGTCACCGTCTGGCCGCGCTCGCGCGCGAGATCGGCGAAGAGGCTGAAGTCCTTCTCGCGCACATTTTGCAGCATGAAGGCGCGGAACGGCTCGGCGATGCGCTGCACCGCCTGCTCCTCGCTGATCCGATTGTCCATCAGCGGCCGCACGCCGTTGCTCCATGCCTGATCGAAGGCCGGCGCCATGACGTAGAAAGTCATGAACAAGGCGAGACTGATCATGATGAAGTTCGCCGGCGTCGTCTGCAGGCCGATGCCGGTGCGCAGGATCGAGAAGGCGATCGTGAAGCGGGTGAAGCTCGTCACCATGATCAACAGGCCCGGTGCGAGCGAGAGCACGGTGAGCAGGCCGAAGAGCTGGATGATGTAGCCGACGGTCGCGCCGTCGGCCTGGCCGGCCAGCGCGCCGAGGTCTATCTGCTGGGCGCTTGCGGGCTCCAGCGAGATCGCGAAAAGGAGAGCGACGGCGAAAAGGCGCTTCATTCGAACAGCATCGTCCGGATCAGGACGTCCTTGACCATGCCTTTGCTGCGGATGCCGGCGCGCTCGACGAGATCGGATTTGAGATGCTGGTAGCCGCTGGCGCCCTGCACCTGCATCAGCTTCACGGTGCGGATATAGGCCAGTATGTCCTGCTGTATGGCATCCGCCAGCATCGGGTCCTGAGGCGGCTGATCGAAGACCAGCGACAGTTCCAGCCTGATCCACACCGTCTCCGGAACCGAGAGATTGGTCGTGATCGGTGCGAGATCGACGATGTTGGCAGGAGCGATCGTCGCCGCTTCGTGTTCCGCGCCGGCATCGGCGGCGGGCGGCGGGGCCGCCGTCCTGGCCTCGCCGTTGAGGAAGCCGCCGGACAGCCAGCCGATGCCGGCCGCCATCACGGTCAGCGCCAGGAGCACGGCGATCTGGACCACCGTCGAGGGGCCGCGCTTCACTTCTGCTTCGGGAACGATCGACACGCCGCTTCAGACCTCAGATCGGGGAAATCGCGTCGACGAGCTGCTTGCCCCAGGTCGGCTGCTGGACTTCGGTGATGCGGCCTCGGCCGCCATAGGAAATCCGGGCCTCCGCGATGCGCTCATAGGGGATGGTGTTCGCACCGTCGATGTCGGCCGGGCGGACGATGCCGGCGATGGTAAGCACCCGCATCTCGAAATTGACGCGCACCTCCTGCGTGCCGCGTATGATGAGATTGCCGTTGGGCAGGACGTCGGTGACGACGGCCGCGACCGAGAGCCGGACCTTCTCGGACCGGACCGTTGCGCCGTCGCCTTCATAGGTCGAGGAGGACGACAGGTCCATATCGGCCGTCACGTCGCTGCCGTTGCCGCCGGCCTTCGCCTCGGCCTCGAAGCCGATCTTGCGGCCCTGTTTGCGCCGGCGGTCGGACTGATTGTTGAACTGCGCCTTTTCGTCGAACAGCACGAACACGGTGAGGATGTCGCCGACGTTCAAGGCACGCGCGTCGGTGAAGAAATGCGCCTGGCGGTCGTCCCACAGCGAGTAGCGCTTGACCGGTTGTACCGGCGCCGACGGATAGGCACTGGTGGCGTCGAGCGTCGTCTGCAAGCCGCTGCCGACCGCCGACATCTTGGGCTCCGTGCCGATTTCGCTCAGCGACTGGCTGCAGCCGCTCAGGCCCGCGACGGCCACGATCAGCAAGGCGGCATGTCTCATGTCGGATCCTGGGGTCGGGAGGCGGCGGCCATGATGCCGGTCAGTTCGGCTGCGGCCTTGCGGTTCATTTCGTTGAGGATGAAGCCCGCCTGGCGGGTGTTCAGCTTCATCAATATGGCCGCGGCCAGCATGGGCTCGACGTCGGAAAGCCTTTCGGCGGCCGCGTCCGGCTTCATCTTGGAGTAGATATCGACCACGCCGCGCTCGGCACTGGCCATGAACTCCTCGCGCCGCTTCAGCCACGTCTCATATTCCGCGCGCTTGGCCTCGAGCTGCGCGACGCGCATGTCGATGTCCTTTTTCAGGGTCTCGAGTTCCTGGACCTGCAGTGCGTATCGCCGGTCCTTGGCGGCATCGGCGATGTTGGAACAGAACTCGCGGATCTCGTCGGTCACCTGGCCGCCCACGGCGACGGCCTGGGAGAGGGCCGAGCCGCCGTTGAACGACGCGCCGGCGAGCAGCAGTGCCGCCGAGAAGAGAACCTTTTGCAGCCGGGACGAACGGGTCATCGCTTCACCTATTGCACGACCAGGTCGGCCTGCAGCGCGCCGGCCGTCTTTATGCCCTGGAGGATGGCGATGATGCCGTCGGGCTTCACCCCGATCCTGTTCAGCGCGTTGACAAGGGTTTCAAGGTCGGGGCCGTCGACCACCGCGACATTGGTGCCCTGCTGATTGGCCTCGATCACCGTATAGGGTTCCTCCGCCGTGACGCCGTTGGAGAAGGGAAGCGGCTGCGAGACTTTCGGCATCTCGGTGATTCGCACGGTCAGCTTTCCGTGGCTCACCGCAACCTTGGAGATCTTGACCTGCTGGCCGATGACGATCGTTCCCGAACGCTCGTCGACGACGACGCGCGCCGGCATGTCGGTGCCTACGGGCAGGTTCTCGAGTTCGGCGATGAAGCGCGCGGCCGAGATGTTGGCGGGCTTCTTGATCAACACCGTGCGCGAATCCTGCTCGGACGCGACGCCCCTGCCGAAGCGCTGGAAGGCGAAGGCGTTGATCGCGTCGGCGATCCGCACGGCGGTCGAAAAATCAGGGTTGAAGAGCTGCAGCGTCATCAGGTTGATGTCGCCCAGCCGGGCAGGCGGGGCGCGCTCGACGATGGCGCCGTTTGGCACGCGTCCTGATGTCGGCACGCCCTGGGTGAGGGTTTCGGCCTCGCCCTGTGCGGAGAAGCCGGCGACGAACATCGAGCCCTGCGCGACCGCGTAGATCTCGCCGTTGGCCGCCCTGAGCGGGGTCATCACGAGCGTGCCGCCCAGCAGGGAGGTTGCGTCGCCCAGCGACGAGACGCCGACGTCGATGCGCGCGCCCGACTGCACATAGGCCGGCAGGTTGGCGGTGACGATAACCGCAGCGACGTTCTTGGCCCGCGCGCGCCCGTCCTCGGTGGCGACGCCGAGATTCTGCAGCATCGCCTTGATGGACTGGTCGGTGAAGGGCGAGTTGCGCAGGCTGTCGCCGGTTCCCTGCAGGCCGATGACGAGGCCGTAGCCGACAAGCTGGTTGTCGCGCGAGGCCTGCAGCGACGCGATGTCCTTGATGCGCGAGATCGTCTGTCCGCGCGGCAGGTCGCTCGGCGTGGACGACACCTGGAACATGCGCGCGATCGCGTCGGGATCGTGCGATGCGTCCGGTCCGTTCCTCTTGTTGTACTCCTGCACGGCCTTTTCGCTGAGCCCATCGGCAATGGCCGGCTGCAGGCCGGTGAGGACCGCGAGCATGATAACGGCGGTACGCTTCATGATGCTCCGACCCGTACCGTGCCGTCGGTCATGACCACGCCGGAGAACACGCGTCCGCTGTCGATGTTGCGCAGCTTCACGACGTCGCCGGCCGCGCCGGCCTCCAGGGGCATGGCCGTGACCGTGATCACCAGGTTCTTGTCGACGAGCGTCACCTCGACGGGAGCACCGGCCTGGACGAGGAAGGCATCGCGCACCGAACTCGGCGGGATCAGCCGGCCGGGCAGGATGGTGCGCCGGGCCACCTTGCCGTGCAGCTGGCCCGCCTGCTGGAAGATCGGGCCGAGCTTGCGGTTGCCCCGCACCAGCGGCACTTCCTCCAGCATGGCGGCCGCTATGGTCTCGCCGGGATAGACGACGCGGTTGGTGACGACCGCCAGCTCGCCGGCCCGCAGCGGCGCGACGCCGGCAAGGAGCGCGAGCGCCATGCCGATAAAACGCGTCCTGGAACCGGGGCGGCGAAGCTTCATCGTCCTGTCACCTCAGGTTCTTGGAGATGACCGCGGCCATCTCGTCGGCGGCCTGGATCACCTTGGAATTCATCTCATAGGCGCGCTGCGCGGAGATCATCTCGGTGATCTCCTTGACCGGATCGACATTGGAGTTCTCGAGGTAGAACTGCTCGATCGTGCCGAAGCCCGGATCGCCCGGCACGCCCACCACGGCGGCGCCGGAAGCGGCCGTCTCCTCGAACAGATTGTCGCCGAGCGGCTTCAGGCCGGCCTCGTTCGCGAAGGTGGCGAGCGAGAGCTGGCCGATATCCTGCAGGTCGGCCTGGCCGTCGATCCTGGCGAAGACCTGGCCGGACTTGTTGACGATCAGCTCGACCATGTCCTGCGGCACCGTGATGGCCGGCGAGACGGTGAAGCCGTCGACGGTGACGATCTGGCCATCGGCATTCGTGTTGAAGGCGCCGGCACGGCTGTAGCGGATCTGTCCGTCGGCGCCTTCGATCTGGAACCAGCCGTTGCCGGAGATGGCCATGTCGTATTTGTTGCCGGTGTTGGTCATCGTGCCTTGGAGGTGGACGTTGCGGACCGCGGACGTCTTGACGCCGAGGCCGATATGGGCGCCTTCCGGAATGATGTTCTGATTGGCCCGGTTCGGCACGCCTTCTAGCCGCTCGGTCTGATAGAGCAGGTCGCTGAATTCGGCCTTGGCCCGCTTGAAGCCGGTCGTATTGATGTTGGCGATGTTGTTGGCGATGACCTCGAGATTGGTCTGCTGGGCGTTCATGCCCGTGGCGGCAATGGCGAGCGCTTTCATCTAGGCACTCCTCAGATCGCCATGCGGCTGACTTCGAGATAGGCGCTCACGATCTTGTCGCGGATCGCGATCGCCGCCTGCAGCGACTGCTCGGCGCTCATCACGGCGTCGACGACATCGCGCGTCTGGACCTCGCCGCCCTTCAGGGCTTCGAAGGACACGGTCTCGGATTTCTCCAGCGTTCCGACCACGTTGCGGGCGGCATTACCAAGCGCTTCCAGGAAGGCGGCGCCGCCGGGGGGCACGGCTGCCGAGGCGAGGCCCGACATGGCGTCGACCGCGCCGGACAAGGGGCTGTTCTGGGTAATGGCGCCGATCGCGCTTAGCGGGTTCATCAGCTCTGGCTCCTCATCAGGTCGATCGTCATCGAGATCAGGTCCCGCGCCTGCTTGATCACCTGCAGGTTCGCCTGGTAGGCGCGGTTGGCCTGGCTCATGTCGGCCATCTCGATGAGTGTGTTCACATTGGGCAGCTTGACATAGCCGTTGGCGTCGGCGGCCTCGTGACCGGGGTCGAAGTGAACCGGAAACTCGCTGTCGTCGCGCGAGATCTCGGAGATGCGCACGAAGTCGCCGCCGGTCTGCCGATCCATCACGGCCTGGAATGCGATGGTCTTGCGTTGATAAGGGTCCGACCCAGGCGTGTTGCCGGTCGATTGCGCGTTGGCCAGGTTCTCCGAGACGATGCGCAGCCGCTTCGACTGCGCTTGCAGGCCGGAGCTCGCCACCTTCAATGCGGTTGCGATCGGATCCACGTCAGCTCCTCGTCGTCATCATGATCATGCGGTGGAAAGCCTTCACGATCGCCGTGTTCAGCTCGAAGGCGCGCCGTACTTCGCCGGCCTTCATCAATTCTTCCTCGAGCACCACTGCGTTGCCGGACGGGCGAACCGGCACGTCCGTTTCGAATTCCTTCCGGCCGATCGCCGAGCCGAAGGCGCCGCTGCCGACGTGGTTGGTATTGGTGGCGACCAGGGTCGGCGTCGTCTTGGCAAGCACCTTGTCGAAGGGCTCGACATCGGTCGGCTTGAAGTCGGGCGTCGAGGCATTGGCGATGTTGCCGGCAACCGCATTCTGGCGCACGGAGAGCCAGCGCGCCTGCGCCGCCGCTAGATCGAAGAGTTGGACAGGTTTCATGAAACTTTCCCAAGCGCTGACGCCGACACTATGGGGTCAGTCTTGCGCGGGCCTTGCGAAAGCCGGGCTCATATCCAACAGCCGATGGGATCGACGGTTGGAGCGCGCGACCGCATGGCCCACGCCCGTCAGAGCGTTGCCCGGACGCGCAAAGGCCGCTCTGCCATCATCAAGTGTCGCTTCGTGCTTTCCGAAAATCGAGTACGATTTTCGGGCCGATCCGGTAGCGCGGAAGCCAAGCGGCCCGGGGAGGCCGCGCCGGCGACCGGGGCCAACTAATGGCTGATACCGACGACCTGGTTGGTGCTCGTCACGAGAACCCAGCTGCCCTGCCGTTCCTCGATCGAAGCCACGCGGCTCATGTCGGGCAGCACGGAACCGCGTTGCACGACCCATATGCCGGTGTCGTCCTGGATCATTGCGCGGCCGTTGGCGACGTAGACGAGCTGGAATGGCACGTGTTGCGGAGGGAAGGGCAGTTCCAGCAGCTTCGCCGTCTCGTCCCCGGCCTCCTCGTCCGGCGGCGTGGTTCCCGTGGCCAGTTGATCGAGCTCGGGTTCTTCCTTGACTTCGGGAAAATCCGGTATGCGCGCGAGCTGCGGCGTGGCCACGACACCGCCGCCTCCGCCCTTGTCCCCGCCGCCCTCGAACTGTACGGCGCGAACGCCGAATTTCTCCTGATTGAAGAACACGTACCAGGGAAAGAGGGCGCAGCCGAGGCCGAGGGCCACGCCGAACAGGCCGAGCAGCAGGTCCTCGCGCAGGCGGCCCTTCTTGGATGCGCGGCGTGCCGCCCCGACATCGGCCGGCCCCGTCGCCGCCGCCTTAGCCCGCCTTGGCCACATGCGATCGTTCCTGTTTCTTCAGATGCCGCGCGAGGTCGCTGAACGGGTCGGGCGAGGGCCCGTCCTTCGGCGACTGCGTCAATGCTTCATAGATGACGGGCACCTGCTGCACCGCCATGTCGAGATCCGGGTCGAGGCCGCTTTGGTAGGCGCCGATCAGGCGGATGTCGCGCGTGTCCTCGAAGCGCGAGATCATCGCGCGCAGCCGCGAGACCACCGCCCGCTGGTCGTCCCGCCAGGCCTTGGTCGCCAGGCGCGAGATGGAGGAGAGCGGGTTCACCGGCGGATAGCGTCCCTGTTCGGCGATGGCGCGGTCGAGCACGATGTGCCCATCGAGGATGCCGCGCACGGAATCGGCGACCGGATCGTTGTGATCGTCGCCGTCTACCAGAACGGAGAGGATCGCGGTGATCGAGCCCGCGCCGGCGCCGCCGGGACCGGCACGCTCCAGGAGCTTGGGCATGTCGGTGAAGACCGATGCCGGATAGCCGCGCGCCACCGGCGGCTCGCCGGTGCCGATCGCAACCTCGCGCAGCGCATGGGCGAAGCGGGTGATGGAATCGAGCAGCAGCAGCACACGGTCGCCGCGGTCGCGAAAATACTCGGCCACCCGCATGGCCGTGCCGGGTGCGCGCCGCCGCATCATGGCGCTTTCGTCGCTGGTGGCGACCACCGCGACGGTCTTGGCCATGCTCTCGTCGCCGATCGTATCCTCCAGGAACTCGCGCACCTCGCGGCCGCGCTCGCCGACCAGCGCGACGACGACGGTGTCGAAGGCGGAGGCCGCCGCGAGCATGGCGAGCAGCGTCGACTTGCCGACGCCCGAACCGGCGAAGATGCCGAGGCGCTGGCCGAAGCAGAGCGGGGTGAAGATGTCGATGACGCGCACGCCCGTCAGGAACGGGGTCTCGACACGCTGGCGCTCCAGGGCGCCGGGCACGCCCTCGAAGCCGGCTTCGGCACCCGGTATCAGGGCCGGGCCGCCATCGATCGGACGGCCGAGGGCATCGATGACGCGGCCCCGCCAGGACGCGCCCGGCGCCAGCGAGAAGCCGCCCTTGCAAAAGACATGGTCGCCGACGCTGATCTCGCTCGACGGGCCGAAGGGCGCGACGACGACTTCGTCGAGGGTGATCTGCACCACTTCGCCGGAGCCGTCCGCCTTGCGCCCGCCGCGTTCGACGATGTCGCCCAGCCGGACCTCTCCCGACAGGCCACGCACGCGGTAGTGGGTCGGCGACACCTCGCAGATCCTTCCGCCGCGCTTGAGCAATCCGCGCTCGCCGGCAAAGCGGCCATAGGCGCGCTCGAGCGCCAGCAAGGGATCGTTCTCCGCCAGGGAGGGGAGGTCGGGCGCTGCCTGCACCACGCCCGCGAGGTCCGTCGACGTCTCGGCCTGGTCCATCATCCGACGCTATTTGGAGCCGAGCGTCTTGACCGCTTCGGTGAAGGTCGACTCGCTTTCGCGGATCAGGGCCGCGGCGTTCTCGAAGGCGCGCTGCACCATGATGAGGCGCGTCATCTCCTTGACCGGATTGACGTTCGACTCCTCGACGAAACCCTGGACGATGCCGACGTCCGAACGGTCGACCACCGGCTGCGGCGGCGTGTCGGGCACCACGCCTGAATTGCCGTAGCGCGTGAAGTTCGGCCCCGGGTCGAACTGGAAAAGGCCGACGGCGCCGACGGGGGCGCCGTCCTGCAGCAATGTGCCATCGGCGCCGGCGGTCGGTGGTCCACCGCGCGGATCGAGCAGGATGGCGGCGCCGCCCGCATCGAGCACGGGATGTCCTTCGAGCGTCACCAGAGCGCCGGTGTCGAGCATGGTGAAACGGCCGTCGCGGGTCATGACGGTGCCTGCCGGCGTCTGGATGCCGAACCAGGCCTCGCCCTGTACGGCGAAGTCGAAGGGGTTGCCGGTCTCGCGCATCGGGCCGGATTCCTGCGACAGATAGGTCTCGCCCGGCGTGACGAAATCGATGCCCTTGTCGCCCGAACCGTAGACGAGATCCTCGAATTTCACATTCGTGGCGCGAAAGCCGACCGTGTTGGCGTTGGCGACGTTGTCGGCCAGCGTGTCGAGGCGCTTTTCGAGCGCGATCTGCGAGGACAGCGCGACGTAGAGACCGTTCTGCATCTCACGAACCTCCCAGCTTCAGGCCCTGCAGCGTCAGCATCACGCTGGGCGAGATGCCGTATTCGATCGGCTGGCTGAACAGGACGGAGAGATTGGATTGCGTCGTGGTCGACTGATTGGCGACTTCCCACATGGCGGTGAAGCGCGTCATGAACTTGGCGAGCGCCTCGGGATCCTGGAAATCGGCGAAATCGATCCGGTCCGAGATCAACTTGGCCTGGCGGTCGATGTCGGCGGTTGCCAGGGAATCGGGGAGGCCGAGGGCGGTGCGCACCACCTTGGCGAGCGCGGTGTCGGCGAGCACCGAATAGGCGTCCTTGATCTTGGGCGCGTTGCGCTCGAAATAGAGCGCCAGCCTTACGCCTTCGTTCTGGGCGCCGGCATCCTCCTCCAGGGTCTGGCGCATGAACTTGTCGACGGCCGGCTGCTGGGCGGGATTGGTCGTGGTCGTCGCTTCGCCGTAACGAACGAAATTGAAGGCAGCGACGAACTGCGCGAAGCGCTCGTCGACGCTCTTGTTGGCCGGACTGTCCGGATCGTCGATGCCCCCTTCCAGCATCTCGATTATCAGGTCCTTGTCGCCGAGCATGTCGGTGAGCCCGTGGGCCTTCATCGCATAGGTGAACAGCGTTTCGTTGGCGACGAACTCCTCGATGGACTTCATCTTCCCGATGTTGGCGGCGTAAAACTCGTTGTGCTCCTTGAGCACGGGATTGTTCGGATCGACGCCGGCCTGCACGGCTGCCAGCGTGTATTTGGCGACAGTCCCCTGCAGGGCGGCATTGTAGACGGTGGCCTCCTGCCCGAGCGCGGCGAAATTGTAGCTCCGGACGAATTCGGCGTAGCGTTTGTCGGTGAGCTTGTTGGCGAAGCTGTTCTGGTCGGAGACGCCGCCCTCCAGCGCCTTCACCATGAAGGCCTTGGCATAGGCCATGTCCTCCAGCCCGTGCGCCTTCATCGCATAGCGGAACAGCCTGTCGTCGGCGACGAACTCCTCGATCGACTTCACCTTGCCGATGTTGGCGAGATAATATTCGGTCTCCCGCTGCACCATGGGCTGCGCCTCGACGCGGTCCAGCGACTTCGCCAGGTCGCGGGTGATAAGCTGGTAGCTCATATAGGTATTGATCACGCGGCCGCTCCGCTTCTGCAGGGTCCGCAACGGGGATAACCGGCCGTGCTTGCGCGAGGCTGTCGGCTGCCGAAGCGAGCCAGGCGGCGGCGCCCGCTTCAAGCCTCACACAAGGCACGATTGTTACCCCCTTTGCGATCCCCCGGCGAAATGCGGCCCGGCGAAATAGGGAAGGTGGCACTTGGGAATTCTGATCGGTCTCGTCATCACACTGGGCTGCGTGCTCGGTGGATTCATGGCCATGGGCGGCCATGTCGACGTCCTCATCCAGCCATGGGAAGCAGTGATCATCTGCGGCGCGGCGCTCGGGACATTCGTCGTCGCCAATCCGATGAAGACGGTGAAGGACACCGGCAAGGCGATAATGGAGGCGTTCAGGTATTCCGTGCCCAAGGAGCAGGAATATCTCGAGACGCTCGGGGTGCTGCATTCGATCATGCGCGAGCTGCGCACCAAGTCGCGCAACGAGGTCGAGGCGCATATCGACAATCCCGAGGAATCGCCGGTCTTCCAGGCGTTCCCGACGGTGCTGCGCAACCACGATCTCACGCATTTCATCTGCGACTATTGCCGCATCATCATCATCGGCAATGCGCGGCCGCATGAGATCGAGGCGCTGATGGACGAGGAGATCCAGACGATCCGAGCCGACAAGCTCAAGCCCTATCATGCGTTGACGGCGATGGGTGACGGCCTGCCGGCGCTCGGCATCGTCGCGGCCGTGCTTGGCGTGGTCAAGGCCATGGGCGCGCTCGACCAGTCGCCGGAGATCCTCGGCGGCCTGATCGGCGCAGCCCTGGTCGGCACCTTTCTCGGCATCTTTCTTTCCTATGCTGTGGTCGGGCCGATCGCCACCCAGATCAAGACCGTGCGCGAGAAGCGCAACCGGCTCTATGTCATCGTGAAGCAGACCCTGCTCGCCTACATGAACGGCTCGCTGCCGCAGGTGGCGCTGGAGTTCGGGCGCAAGACGATCTCTTCGCACGACCGTCCGTCCATCGACGCGGTGGAGCAGAGCACGCTGAACATGGGCCACGCCGAAAGCAAGGCGGCCTGATCCATGGCAAGTCCGGCGGAGGCGCGCTCCTTTATCCTTGAAAGGCTGGTCGGCGACACCGCCGAGCCGGACAGGATCACAGGTGCCGCCCACAAATTCGCGCAGCGCGCGCTCGCCACGATCGTGCAGAACATCAACCGGCATCTCTCGTCGCCGCTCGGCATGGAACTGGAGGGAATCGAGCTCGGGCGCTACGGAAACGCTCTCTCGGGTTCGGGCGAAACCAATGCGGTGGCGATCATCCAGTCGGTCATCTCCCCGGATGCGCTGCTGCTCGACCTGGAGCCGGCGACCGTGTCGCTGCTGGTGTCCGCCTTCCTGGGCGGCGATCCCGAACTGGCGCCGGCGCGTATCGATCGTCCGCTCTCGCAGATCGAACTGGAGATCGCGACCACCGCCTTGCAGGAGGTCGCCGAAGCCTTCAACGGGTCCGGCCCCCGTTCGCTCAAGCTGCGCCTGCCCGTGCCGACCGCCTTTTCCGGGCAGGAGATCCGCAAGCAGGTGCTGCGCGACGGCCCCTCGGTGCGCATCGTTTTCCGCCTGACGTCGCCCAGGTCGACGGGACGCCTGTCGGTCACCATGCCGCAGCGTGTGCTTCTTACCCCGCGTGACGAGACGGAGGAACCCGAGGTCGAGGCGCTGGTCGACCAGAGCGCTTGGTCGGAGCGTCTCGGGGAAGAGGTCCGCAAATCGTCGGTGACGCTCGATGCCGTGGTGCCGCTGTCGCAGATGTCGCTGGGGGCGCTCGCCGCGCTGCAGGTCGGCCAGATCCTCGAAATACCGGCAGCAGCCCAGTCGACAACCCGGCTGTCAGCGCGCAACAAGACCCTGTTCGTCTGCGAATTCGGCAAGCTCGGGCAGAACTATTCGGTCCGCATCAAACATCCCTTCGATGAAAGCCAGGACTTCGTCGATCGCCTTTTGTCGCAATAGTCAGGCCCCGGCCGATGACGCCGGGCGTGGAGCCAGAACATGACACCCCCACTCCCCAATCCGCTTCTCGACGAGCACGAGGACGAACTGGACAAGGCGATCGACGAACTGCGCGGGGCCTTGCACGACGCGCCGCCGCAGCAGCCGGCGCCGGCCGAGCCGACCTTCACGACGGCGCTGGCCGACGCCATGCCCAACGCCGGCGTCGTCATGAACATACTGGTCGACGTCCAGATCGTGCTGGGCAGCACGGAGATTCCGGTGTCGGATCTGCTGACGCTGCAGAAGGGCGCCACGATCGCGCTCAATCGACGGATCGGCGAGCCGGTCGACATGGTCGTGAACGGGCGCAAGATCGCCAGGGGCGAGATCACCGTGATGGAAAGCGATCCCTCCCGCTTCGGGATACGGGTGACTGAAATCGTCAACGCGAAGCCGTCCAAATGATGTCCGCCGCAAGCTTCGCATCCGACCTGGACCTGGGGGAGACGGCCGGGGCGACCGGCATGATGGACCTGACCCGGCCGCAGAAGGCGGCCGCCATCCTGGTCGCGGTCGGCAAGCCCGCCGCCGGGCGCCTGCTCAAATTCTTCAAGCAGGAAGAACTGAAGGCGCTGATCGAGGGTGCGCGCAAGCTGAAGACGATCCCGCAGAGCGAGCTCGAGCGCATCGTGGCGGAATTCGAGGACGAGTTCGCCGAGGGCGCGGGACTGCTGGATTCGGCCGACGCCATGGACACGATCCTGACCGAGACCCTCTCGCAGGACGAGATGAACGCCATTCTCGGTCGCGAGACGGGTCTTGCGACGTTCGAGGAGACCCCGCCCTGGGCCGGTATCGAGGCGCTCGAGCCCGAACTGATCGCCGGCTTCCTGGCCAACGAACATCCGCAGACCGTCGCCTATGTCCTGTCCAACATGGCCTCGCATGCGGCGGCCAGGATCGTCCTCCTGCTCGGCAGGGACATTCGCGGCGAAGTGGTCAAGCGCATGCTGTCGCTCGGCTCGGTCACCGACACCGCCAGGCGGCTGGTCGAACGGCGGATGCGCGCAGAGTTCCTGGAATCGACATCGGGCAAGCTGTCCCGGGAAGGCCAGGCCAAGGTGGTCGGCGTGCTCAACGAACTCGACAAGTCGGATCTCGACGAAGTCATGGGAGAGCTGGAGGCCGCCGGCGCGGAGGATCTCGGCGCGCTGCGGGCGCAGCTTTTCTCCTTCGAGGACGTCATCAATCTCACGGCCAAGGCTCGTGTCGCGCTGTTCGACGGCTTCGAGATCGACATGCTCACCACGGCATTGCGCGACGCCAACCCCGTCATCGTCGAGGCCGTGCTGTCCTCGATCGGCGCGCGCACGCGCCGCATGATCGAATCCGAGCTGGCGCAACCTTCCGACATCCTCAACCCGGTCGACATCAACAGGTCGCGCCGCGCCATCGTGTCGAAGGCGATAGCCATGGCCAGTGACGGCATCATTCAGCTTCCCTCGGTCGAGGAAGCGGCGTGACGGAACGATCCAAGACGTTCTTCCATTGACCTTGGCCTGATCGATGGCTGACGCGCCCGACAAGGACAGCAAAACAGAAGAAGCCACGGAGAAGAAGATCCGTGACACCGTCGAGAAGGGACAGCTTCCCGTCTCGAAGGAGGCGCCGCTCTTTGCGTCCTTCCTGGCTTTCCTCGTCTTCACGCTGTTCTTCGCCTACGACCAGATCGTCGGCTTCGGCGCGTTCCTGTCGATCTTCCTGGAGAAGCCGGAGGAATGGTCGCTCAATTCGGACCTCGACGCCTCGGCCCTCTACGAGACGGTGTTCATGGAGATCGGCAAGCTGCTTGTCGTCTTCATCGCTTTGATGGTGACGGCCGGCATCGCCGCGTCGGCGCTGCAGAACAGCCCCCGCATGGTACTGGACCGGGTGCAGCCAAAGCTCTCGCGCATCTCGCCGGCCCAGGGCTGGTCGCGCATCTTCGGTGCGCAGGGCATTGCCGAGTTCCTGAAGTCCGTCGGCAAGCTGCTTCTCACGGTGACCTTCCTCGCCCTGACCTTGCGCGGCGTACACTCGACCATTCTTGGAGGCATGTTCACCGAGCCCGGCAGCTTCGGCCTCACGATCCGGGGACTGCTCATCCAGATCCTGGTGACCATCACCCTGGTTATGGCGATCATCGCCGGCGTCGACCTGATCTGGCAACGGATCCACTGGCGCCGGGACCTGCGGATGACGCGCCAGGAGGTGAAGGACGAGCTCAAGCAGTCCGACGGCGATCCGCTGGTCAAGGCGAGGATTCGCTCGGTGGCGCGTGATCGCGCGCGCCAGCGCATGATCCTGGCGGTGCCGAAGGCGACGCTGGTGATCGCCAACCCGACCCACTTTTCGATCGCGCTGCGCTATGTGCGCGACCAGGATGCGGCCCCGGTCGTCGTGGCAAAGGGGCAGGATCTGGTGGCGCTGAAGATCCGCGAGATCGCCCAGGAGAACAACATTCCCGTTTTCGAGAATGTCGAACTCGCGCGCTCCATGTACAAACAAGTTTCGGTGGATAGTATGATTCCACCTCAATTCTACCAAGCGGTCGCCGAATTGATCAAAGTGGTCTATGCGAAGCCGGCGAAAGCGCAGCGTAACAGAGATTTGTCATGATCCGTCAACCGCATACCGCCGCCCGCGAAGTCATCGTCGCGAAGGCGATCGAGGAAGTGGCGAGCGAGCTTCGCCTGGTCGAAGTGGTCGACTATGTCGCCTATGTCAGGCTCGAGCATTTCTCGACCATCGCCGATATCGTCGAATCTGCCGCGGAACTCTATTTCCTCCCCGGCACGCTGAGCTTCGGCCATGGCGGCGAGGTGCGCCTGGGCTGGTCGGGAGAGCCGGAGATCCTGCTCGACATGCAGCTTCGGCCGGAGGGCGCGACCGTCTATTTCACGCTCAAGCTGACCGATCGCCAAGCGGCGGTGGTGGTGAACTACGTTTCCTTCGACCAGTCCTGCGACGACCCGGCGGAGAATACGCGTCTGCTGGAGGCGGCACTCGACGCTGCCAGGCTGCGCAAGGCGTCCCCTTCCGGTGCGGCGCAGGACACGCTCTCCGCGGGCTGACCGCGCACCCCGTCCCGGGCGCCGCCCTTGCCGGTTCAGCTTATCAGGCCCAGCCGGAGCGCCTTCGACACCGCATGCGCGCGGTTGACGGCATTGAGTTTCTGGGCGGCGGCCGTGAGATATTGGTTCGCCGTATGCGCCGAGAGGTTCAGGAGCTCGGCGATCTCCTCGCTTGTCTTGCCGTCGGCCGTCAGACGCAGACAGTCGAGCTCCCGGTTCGACATTGCGGGCATCTTATTCGGCAGGACCGCCGTCGCCTGCAGCAAGGTGGAGAAGAGGCCGATGGCGCGGAGATGGAAATCGAGAAGCATCGCGTCTCCCAGGCCGGGGGTCTCGCCGATGAACACCGCCAGTCCGTTGCGGCCGGACGCGGCGTGAAGCGGCAGGGCGAAGCCGGATCTCTCGAGCCCGATCGGGTCGACGATGTCGACGAGATGCAGGTCGGGCGCCGGGGTGCGTCGGTCGCGCCGCCAGCGGAACGGCAATGTCGAACTGCGCAACCTGACGCCCAGGCTCGCCGTAGCCTTGGCGGCGAGCTTCCTGCTCGTGCGCGACACTTTCGGAAATTCCGAATCGATCGCCGGGGTCAGCCTGCCCTGGCTGAGGCTTGGGCCTGCCGTGAAGACGCAGAACTCCTCTGCGCCGACCTCTGCCGCCAGGTCGGCGAAGGCGGAGGCCAGCTCCTCGAAGGCCTCGAGGCTGCGCGTCTGCGCTTTCGGTCCGTTCCTGCCCTTGGTGATGTTGCGGACCGACATCGTCAGATGATGCCGTTGCGGATGGCGAGCGCGATCGCCATGCTGCGGTTGGCGGCGGACAGTTTCTGCGTGGCGTGCAGGATGTAGCGGTTCACCGTGTTGGCCGAGACGTCGAGGATGACCGCGACCTCTTCCGTCGTCTTGCCTTCGGAGACCCAGCTCAGGCACTCTCGTTCACGCTCGGACAGCGGATCCTCGAACTGGGCCGAAGCGGCTCCCCGGCTCAGCTTGGACCACACATGGCAGCACAGGAGCTGGATCCGGGGCAGTTGATCGAGCCCGATCCTGTCCTCGGCCGGGCTGGAGAAGACAAGGAGGCCGCGGCCGAGACCGGCATGAATGCGCGCCGCGACCAGCTCGCGATGGCCGAACTCGTCGAGCAGTCGAGCCCGCTCGGGCCCGAACAGGACGCGCTGGGAGGCGCCCGCGAGCCGCACGAACTGCGATGAGGTTGCGCCGAGCTGAGCGGCGCCCGTCGCTCCGGCAAGCCTCGCGACCGTTTCCAGGCCGATGATCTCGACCGTGTCGTGTGGCCAGTTGGAGGCGATCACCCGCATATGCTCAGGCGCATGGGTCGGCGGGATGTCGAGCAGCAGATAGTGTTCGGCGCCGACGAGGGCCGTCATGCTGCGCATCACTCGCGCCGCATCCCCCGGCGATACAATCGCGGAGATCGCCGCGAACAGGTCGCGGATCGCCTCGGTCGTCTTCACGGAACCCCAACCGCATGCATCAAGAATCGTTTCGGCGCAGTTTAGCGTCGGATACCGGCGATGAAACCCGCGACGGTCGTCCCGTGCACAGTTTGGTGCAAGACTGAAGCAAGCTACGTCTCCTAGACTCCTCTGTCGGGGACAGTCAGCCGCGAGCGCGATCGCACCCTGAGCGACACGAGGTTCGCTGATCGCGCAATCGGGGATCCGGTATGAGTGCGCACCAGCCGGCAGGTTTTCTCGGGCGATGGTCGATCGCGACGAAGCTGGCCTTCGCCGTAGCGCTGGTTCAAGTCTGCGGCCTGGCGGCGGGATGGCTCGTCGCGGGCAGCGTGTTTGGCTCCACCATCGCGTTGCTCGTGCAAGCCGTCGCGGCGTTCATCTCGGTGCTGGTCGTGCCGATCGTCACTTTGGCGGCAGTCGGGCGGCCGCTGGCTTCTCTCGACGAACGGATCGCCGGGCTGGGCCGTGGGGACCTCGACGCGGCTGTGCCGGGTCTGAGGCGTGGTGGCGAGGCCGGGTCGCTTGCCCGATCGCTCGACGGCCTTCGCCTGGCATTGCTGGAGAAACGCGGCGCGGAGGAGGCCGCGGCAGCGGAGCGCGAGGCCCTGGAGGTGCGGCGCCGGGACAGCGACGGCGCTCGTGTGGCGGCCGTCAAGCTGCAGGCTGCGGTGGTCCGGCTGATCAGCGCCGCACTGGCCAGGGTCGCCGAGGGCGATCTGACGGCGCGGCTGAAGGTGGATGTGCCGCGCGACTGCGGCAACCTCAAGAACGATTTCAACCAGGCAATGGACAGGCTCCAGGAGACGATGGACGCCGTCGTCGCCACCGGCCGGCAGATTCGTGCCGAGGCCGCCGACGTCTTCCATGCCGCGGGCGAACTGGCTGAGCGCGCCGGGCGGCAGGCGGCGGAAGTCGAGCAGGTGGCGGCGGCGACACGGGAGGTGACGCGCTCGCTGTCGGACACGGCGAGCGGCGTGGGGCATGCGCGTTCGGCGGTCGAGGCCGCGACCGAGGATGCCGATCGCGGCAGGGCGGTCGTCGGCAGGACGGTGACCGTCATGAGCGGCATCGAAAGATCGTCCGAGCAGATCGGCAGGATCGTGGGCGTCATCGACGAAATCGCGTTTCAGACCAATCTCCTGGCGCTCAACGCAGCCGTCGAGGCGGCGCGGGCGGGCGAGGCGGGGCGCGGCTTCACCGTGGTCGCCCAGGAGGTGCGTGCGCTGGCGCTGCGCTGCGCCGAAGCAGCGAGGGAAATCAAGCTGCTGGTCTCGTCCTCGTCGGGCGAGGTCAGGAGCGGCGTGCAACTTGTCGCCGAGACCGGTACCGCCATCGAGCGCCTCGCCGCCAGGGTCGGCGATGTGGGCTCCATGGTGACGACGGTGGCGCGCGGCGCCTCCGACCAGGCGACCAGCCTTCGGGGCGTCGACACGGCGCTGAACGCATTGGCAGCCGCGAATCAGGAGAACGCTGCCGCAGCCGACCAGTTCACGGCCGCGGGCCGCAGCCTCGCGCGGCAGGCGCGGATGCTCGCCGTGCTTGCCGGCCATCTGCGCGAGGAAGCCGCCGCTCCGCTCCAGGACAATCTCCGGCCGCGTGGCGCCATGCCGGGGAGGACAGGGGCTGCGGCGCTGGCGTTCGAGGAGGCGCCGCGGCGCGCGCGGGACGGATGGCAGGCCTTCTGAGGAAGAACCGGCAGCGCTCAGCGCCGCCGCCGGATCGTCCGGCTCCCGGGAGGGTCGGAACCGCTTGTCGTCAGATCGGTTCCGCTTTCAGTTCGCCCACCCAATGCGCTAGGCGTTCCTTGAGCATCCCGTCGCGCAGATAGGCGATGTCCTCGTTGTCTATCTGCTCCACAATCTCGAAAGTGAACGCGTCGGGGCCAAGCGTACCCCAAGCGGCCTGCAGCGATCGATGCGGGCTGCTTCCCTGGCGTAGCGTGAACCAGAGACGGTTCTGGATAGTCGAAATGTCGGGCGCCCGACCAACCCAGCATTCGCCCGAGGGCCCGCAGCGTACCGCATAGATTCCCGCCGCGACCTTGCGTTCCTTGTAGGCGTCCACGGCCGCCTTTCGATCGTTGCCCTTCATCTGGTTTTCCCGCGATATCGTACGTGACCCGGTCTAGCTCTATGCCCGGCGTCGTGCAATATTGCCCGGGTAATAATATGTGAACCAAAATCGAAAACCATGACGGATTTTCTGTCGAAGCCCTGCACGGCTTTCTGCGGTGTGAGGCAGATCGCGCGCGGCGCGCTCGCCGAGGTAGCGCTTGCGGTCAAGGCGCATGAGGCCGGCGCTGGCGGTTCCTTGGTTACATTCGACGACGCGACCGGTGCCGTTATCGATCTCGATCTGCGCGGCAGCACCACCGACGTGGTGGCGCGTCTGGCTGAGCGCGGAAGGCAAGGAGGCGGGCCGGAGCCGCACGCGGAGGCCCGAGGCACCGCGGGCCGCGGGCGAGGGCGGCCGAAACTCGGCGTGGTGGCGCGAGAGGTGACGCTGCTGCCGCGTCATTGGGAGTGGCTTGCCGCACAGCCGGGTGGCGCGTCCCAGGCCTTGCGGCGGTTGGTCGACCTGGCGCGCCATGCCGATGGCGGCCGGACCGGCGCCAGAATGGAGCGCGAGCGGGCCTATCGCTTCATGGCCGCGCTCGCGGGTGATCTGCCGGGTTTCGAGGAGGCCGTCCGCGCCCTGTTCGCAGGCGACGAAGCGGCTTTTGCAGCGCGGATCGCCATGTGGCCCGGGGACGTGAAGGCCTATGCGTCGAGATTGGCAAAGGGTGCCTTCGCGGAGAAGCAGTGAAGACGGTCGCGGGAAGGCCGTCTTCGCCGGATGCTTCGTCAATCCGCGTCGTGGCGGCCCGCAATGATCTCGCGCTTGCCGACATGGTTGGGAGCGCCGACCAACCCTTCCTTCTCCATGCGCTCGACTAGGGAGGCGGCGCGGTTGTAGCCGATGCCGAGCCGCCGCTGGATGTAGGAGGTCGAGCACTTCTTGTCGCGCAGCACGACCTTGACCGCCTGGTCGTAGATCGCATCGCCGTCCTCGGCCGCCACGGCTCCCTTGTCGAAGACGGGCGTCTGGTCTGCTGCCTCTTCTTCCTCCTCGTCGTCGGCGGTCACGGTTTCGAGATATTCCGGGCGGCCCTGCGCCTTGAGGTGAGCGACCACCTTCTCGACTTCCTCATCCGAAACGAAGGGGCCGTGCACGCGCACGATGCGCCCGCCGCCGGCCATATGCAGCATGTCGCCCTGGCCGAGCAGTTGCTCCGCCCCCTGCTCGCCGAGGATGGTGCGGCTGTCGATCTTGGACGTCACCTGGAAGGAGATGCGGGTCGGGAAGTTGGCCTTGATCGTGCCGGTGATGACGTCGACCGAAGGGCGCTGCGTGGCCATGATGAGATGGATGCCGGCGGCGCGCGCCATCTGCGCCAGGCGCTGGATGGTGCCCTCGATCTCCTTGCCGGCGACCATCATCAGGTCGGCCATCTCGTCGACGATGACGACGATGTAAGGCATCGGCGCGAGGTCGATCTCCTGCTGCTCGAAGAGCGGCTCGCCGGTGCCCTGCTCGAAGCCGGTCTGCACCGTCATCACGACGACTTCGCCCTTGTCGCGGGCCGCGGCCGCGCGCTGGTTGTAGCCGTCGATGTTGCGCACGCCGAGCCGCGCCATCTTGCGGTAGCGGTCCTCCATCTCCCGCACGGCCCATTTCAGTGCCGTCACCGCCTTCTTGGGGTCGGTGACGACGGGGGTCAGCAGATGCGGAATGCCGTCATAGGCGGAAAGCTCCAGCATCTTCGGGTCGACCATGATCAGCCGGCATTCCTCCGGCTTCAGCCGGTAGAGCAGCGACAGGATCATGGTGTTGATGGCGACCGACTTGCCCGAGCCCGTGGTGCCGGCGACGAGCAGATGAGGCATCTTGGCGAGTTCGGCGATGACGGGCTCGCCTCCGATCGTCTTGCCGAGGCCGAGCGCCAGCTTGCAGCCGGTCTTGCGGAAGCCGTCGGACCCGATCAATTCGCGGAAATAGACAGTCTCGCGGGTTTCGTTCGGCAACTCGATGCCGATGACGTTGCGGCCGGGAACCACGGCGACGCGCGCCGAAATCGCGGACATCGAACGGGCGATGTCGTCGGCCAGGCCGATGACGCGCGAGGATTTGACGCCGGGCGCCGGCTCGAATTCATAGAGCGTGACGACGGGACCCGGACGGACATGGATGATCTCGCCGCGCACGCCGAAATCCTCCAGAACGCTCTCCAGGAGGTCGGCATTCTGCTCCAGCCGTTCCTGGGACATGTAGAAGCCCTGGCCTTCCGGCGCCTCCTGGAGAAGCTCCTCGGAGGGGAGTTCATAGCCGTCGCCGCCGCGCGGCTGCGTCGTGCCGCCCACGGGCGGCAGGGTAGCCGGGATGCGCGGGGCAGGGACCGCGGGGACCGTTTCGTTGGTCGCCTCCGGTTCACGGACCGGCCCTTCCCCGGCCTCGGCTGCCGGTCCGACGAGGGCAGGAGCCGCCGCTTCCTCTTCCGGGTCAAAGGCGGTCGCCGGGAACTCGGTCTCGGCGATCGCGACATCCGGTACGACGGGCGCAACGGCCTCCATTGGCACCGCCGGCACCCCATGAACGGGCAGGCACTCGATGACGCGGAACAACGCCGTGATTTCGGCCGCTGCCGCCGGCAGTTCCGCCGGCGCCGTGGTGGCCGGCGCACTGACGACCGGCGGCTCCGCTCCGGCGACCGGGCCGCGAACGGCCGGAGCGGCTGTGTCGGGTTCGGCGAGTTCGAAGAAGGCGTGGTCCGAGAGGTAGGACCAGCGACTGTCTTCCACGCGGATCGGCTCGACCGGGCCGGGCTGGGCGACGGCGGGCGTCTCGGCCGGCAAAGCCGTCGCCTTCGCCGCCGCGGGCAGGCCCGGCTTCGGTGCCGTGTGTACGACGACAGGCGCGGGACGTTCTTCGGCCGAAGGCCTGCTTGCAGGCGGCGACATGGGTGCCGTCTTCGCGGATGTGGCCACGGACTGGGGCCGCGATGCGGGCGCGCCGGCGGCAGGCCGCTCGTTCTCCCGCGGCAAACGAGGGTTCTCGGCCTCGTAGTCGGGCGTGCGGGTGAACCGGACATTGGGCGCCAGGAAGAAATGTTCCTGCAGCGTGGAGCGATTCGGTTCGCTCGGGCCGGGCCGTGCGCTGGCGTCCCTGGCCGGTTGCCCGCCCCGCCCACGCTGACGGTCGTTGGCGTAGAGACACACGACCCGGGAACTCCCGTCGTCGGGTCCTCCCGCCCTCGGCGCCCTTTGGGACCCATCTTCGAAATGGCCTTCAGGGCCGTCGCCGTCAGAACCTTGGCCGGAAAAATTGGATCGGGGAAAACGCATGGACCCTACTCGAGACTCGCCGGTGAGACACCCCTTGAGCAATAGGAACCGGTGGTTAACAGTTCCTTCCAACTCCATAGTCGGACACGAGGCGTCGGCATCGTGAGTGACGCGAAAGCGTCAGGAGGCGGCCCCGGTCGTCGGCAAGGCCATTGCTGAGCGCGACGACGTAATCCATTGGCGCGAACGGCGGACCGCCTGACGGGTTGCGCCATGGTCCGCCGCATCGCGGCCCCGACTATGTGTCTCTGAGCGCCCGGTTGAAATAGTCCGTGATGGGCTTTGTGATATAGCTCACAGGGGAGCGACTCCTTGTCGTGAAAAATGCCTCGACTGGCATTCCCGATATCAAGGTGACCTCACCCAGTCTTTCGACCTCCGGCTCTATCAGCGAAACTTCGACGAAGTAGTAGAGCTTCTGTGTGCGTTCGTCCAGGAAAGCATCGGCGGAGATGTTCGTTACTTGTCCTTCGATTACAGGCGTCGAGCGTTGGTTGAATGCGATGAACCGGAGCGAGGCGGCCTGTCCCGGATAGACCTGATCAACGTCCGCCGCGTCGACCCGAACCGAGACGGATACGGGCTCGTTGTCGGGGACGACGTACATGATCGGTTTCGCCGCTTCTACCACGGATTGCAGCCCCAGCACCTTCGAGTCATGTATTATTCCGCTGACAGGTGTTCTTATTTCGAGCTTCGAAAGCTTGTATAAAAGTCCTCTCCTGCTCTCGAGCAGCTTCTTTTTCATTTGTCCAATCAGATTCAGGCTGTCCGACGATTTTTCTTTTATCTCGTACGGTATCAAGTGGATTTTTAGTTTCTGCTCGGATATCTTTGCCTTCATCTCTGCGATCTTCGCTATCAAACGCCCGATTTCGCCGTTCGTCGCGATGACGTCCCTTTGCAACGTCGTCACAACCGTCTTCGTGATGATCCCCTTCTCCAGGCTTTGAAGTGATTTCTCCAGTTCGTCCTGCGCCAGCGCCAGATGCTCGCGTTTGGAGTCGAGTACGGCCTGCTCCCCGACGGTCTGGTCGTGGACCTGCCTGATCTGCTCTTCGAGAAGGCGAACCTGCGTATCCAGGGAGGTGTAGTGTGCATCCAGCTGTCGTTGCTGGCGCTCGAGCAATGCGGTCAGCTCGGGATTTTCCGTTGTCGCTTCCCGCAGGATGCGGTGCGGTGAAAGCTTCTTCTGGTCGCTAAGCTCGGCCATCAGCCGTGCTTCATTTGCCAGGATCTCGAACAACTCGCCTTCGACTGCAGCCAGTTCGGTGCGAAGCTGGGTTTCGTCGAGCTTCAAGACGATGTCGCCGCTTTGCACCTTGTCTCCGTTGCGCGCCAGGACCTCGGCGACGACGCCGCCGACCGGATGCTGAACCACGGTTCGAACGGAAGACACCTGAACCTGGCCCTTGGCGATCACTGCGCCGGATATCTTCAGCGTCGTGCCCCACACGAAAAGGAGCCCGAATAGTGCGGCTGCCGCGACGAAACCGATACTGAGCGGCTTCCAGATCGACCACGAACGTCGTGTTTGTCCAGCTTGGACCATATCGTTCAGCCCTCGTCCCGTGCCTTGCTTATCTTGATGCCGTCGATCGCTTTCTTCTCATTGAGCTTCACCACGTTGCCCATCGTCCTGGCCATATCGTTTCCCGCGGGTTTGACCTCACTCAGTCGACCGTCGTCCAAACGGAAACGCCGGGTGGGCTGGAACTTCTTCAAGGCAGCGCGGGTCAGGAGGATTATGACGCCTCCGCGTCCGAGAAGGCTTTCGACGGTGCCCCTCAGCTCGTTCGAGAGACCTTCCCTGAAGGTCTGGTCCGGCTCATCGACAATCAATATCTTGGGGTCCCTGTAGAGCGCACGCGCGAGCGCGATCTGGTGTCGCTCGCTCTTGGAGAAGCTGCTTGCCGCAGCGTCGATGGGAGTGCCGTACCCGTTCGGCAGTGCGCGGATCAACTGGTCGATTTGCGCCAGTCTTGCGACCTCGAACAGCTTCTCTCTGTCCGGTGCATGCTGCAGGCACGTGATGTTCTCCTCGATTGTTCCGTTGACGAACCCGACATGCTGGGGAACATAGGCGAAGACCTCGCTCGCCTGGTCCACGGAAAGGCGCTCGATGCGCGCGTCGCCGACCCGGACTTCGCCGCCGGCCCGCGGCATTCGTCCGAGCAAGGTTTCGGCCAGCACGGTCTTTCCGGACCCGCTGTTGCCGACGATTTCAATAAACGACCCGGGTTCGGCTTTCAGGTCGACGGATCTGAGGATCTTCTGCCTGGTAAGCGGCGACCGCACCGAAACGCCAGACAGCGAAAGAGATGATGCGTCGCCGACCTCGGGATGATGGACGCCTGTCGATTTGGCGGCCTTGAGTGTTTTGTCGAGCTTTCTCCAATCGGAGATCGCCTCGCCAATCCTCGGCAATTGCTTCACGAACCGTTCCACGGGGTAGAAGACGCGCATCGACAGGAACATGCACGCGACCATGGCGCCCATTGTGAGTTGTTCATCGAGGATCAGATAGGCTCCGGCAGCCAGAACCGAATACTGCATGAGCATCGCCGCATGGGTCGAAAGTATCGAAAACCATGCGTTCCAGTCGTTGAGCTCGATCGCGCTGTCGCGCGACTTCCGCCGGGCCCGTATCCAGTTTTCGTTGTAGGCCGGCGTCATCTGCTGGGATTGGATGACGTCGCGCGAGACGAGCAGCATGTCCTTCAGGGCGCCGATCCTGTTCCTCGCTTCGCTGAACCGCTCGTCGCGGTCTTTGGCGAAGGCGGTCCTCACAATCATGATCGCGAGCAACAGCAAGAGACCGCCGACCACGACCCAGCCCAATACCCAGTGAATGAGGAAAATCGTGACCAGAAACATGGGAGACCACAGGAAGTCCAGGATGGCCACCAGGGAACCCGAGTGGAAAAAGCTGCGAAGGTTGTCCGCCTCGTTCAGATCGCTCGTCGGCTTGCTGGCATTACCGACGAGATATGCGTCTCGCGCCGTGGCGCTGAATATATGGTCTTCCAGCCGTTCCTGAAATTGCGCGCCGAACCTGGCCAGGATACGGCGCCTGGAGTAATCGAGCAGCGTCATCACGACCAGGAACGTGACCACGAGCAGGAATAGGGCGACCAGGGTGGCTTCGGACCGCGAGGGGAGAACCCTGTCGTGAACGAGAAGTATGAAGAGTGGCCCTGTGAGCCTCAACAGGTTGTACAGGAAGCTGAAGGCGACCGCGACGTACAGGATATAGCTGACGCTGCGAAACGTGCCCCTGAGAATATTCTGGTTTTGTCTCTCGCCCATGGCAGTCCGCTTCCCCCGAAGGTTGTCTCTTCGTGAAGGCCATTGGGGGATTGCGCAGGTGTTGCCTGTGAATAGAGGCAACAGCGCGCAATCCCGCTCGTGACGGGTCCTGTTGAAGGAACTGTCAGGCTTCCGCTCTTTTGACCTGAGAGATGTTGAAGGACATGATGACCCGATCGGCCTTCTGCCCGCTTTCTTTCGCCATGTTCGGGTCGACGCCGTGATAGAGCCAGCTGGGGAATATGAGCATGCGCCCGGCCATCGGCTTATAGTTCACCTTGGTCCAGCAATCCCGAGGCCTTTTCTTCTTCGCGATGTATTTTGGCTGATTCATGAGCAGAGCCGTGCGCGGATCGACAAACTCTATTTCTCCGGCACCTTCGGGTGCTTGAACATAGTAGACGCCGCTCCAGATGCAGCCGGGATGGATATGCGCACGATTGCCGTTCCCAGGAGGGTTTATGATCGACCACATCGTCGTGACTTTCAGGGTGTAGTCATTCGCGTAGCCGAGTTCCCTCGACATCAGGCTTGTCACGGAATTCACGTGCGTCAGCAGCTCCGCGTATGCCGGCGATTTGTGAAGCCCGGTATGGCTGTGCCAGCTCCCGAGTTGGGGAGTATTCGACTTGTTGACGCCGCTCCTGTCTCGTTCCCGCTCGTTGTATATGGAAGTCAGAAGGGAATTGTTCAGGTCGCCATGGTTCCCGATGTCATGCTGAAAGACCATCGTCGGGAAATAATTGGTGCGAACCAAAGAGACATTTGCATTCATCGTACACTTTCCTCCACCGATAGTGAATCTTAGTTTGTTTCACAATCGCTGCAACACTGCATCCATGATGTAGATTGCAGTCGAAATCTGCTTCGTTCTTGGAAGATAATCTCCAGTCTATCAAAGATACATCTTGCCAAAGAAGGAATGCTACTGTACATATATCATTGCATACCGATCGTGAATTGACCGTGAATTCAACGTCGGGCGACAGAATCCAAATCTATTACTTGTTTGTATTGTTATCGAACGGAACTGTTGAGAGCATCGGATGGAGGACCTGTGATGCGGGCAAATGGCGGCACAAGAGCGAAGACCCTCGTCAATGGCGTGGTCCTATGTGCCCTGGGGGTCTTCGTGATGGAGGCGCCCTTGCGGGCGCGGGCGGCAGGCGCCGAGGAGCAGCCGCCCTATGACAGCACCGTGGATACGGTTTTCGACATAATACATGAGTCCGATCCGACAACCTTCGTCTGCATGGAATATGCCGGTCGTGGTGCGCGCCAGATCTGGGACAAAAGGGTAGACGGCGAACCCGTGGTCGACGCATTCCTCTTCGTCGCGCGATACAATGATGGGACGAGCATCGAGATCGCCATAAACCCCGAATTCGAAACGGAGGAGAATGCCCGGAAAGAGGCGCTCCGCTATGCCGCTCCGCTCGGGCTGCTGCCCACGCTGCTCAGGGAGGGGGTCCAGCGCTTCAGCGTCCACATGGGCGAGAAGGGATTTCACGCGGGCACCGGACAAATCGTCGTCTATTCAGGGACCGCCGACAAGCGTTCAGACCACAGTCATCTCGAAGAGTCGTTGTTTCACGAATCCGTGCATGCCTCGCTCGACGACGAACACAGGCTGTCGGCCGGCTGGCGCGACGCACAGATGCGCGACGGCCGATTTCTTACATCCTATGCGCAAAGGAGCCCCGAGCGGGAGGACCTGGCCGAAACCGCGCTGTTCGCTTACGCGATATCGCATTACCCCGAGCGCTTTCCGCCAGCGGACACCTCGGACACATTGCGCGCCGTGCCCAATCGGATCGACTACATCAAACAGCTTCTTCCTCCGCATCAGGAGATATTTCACAAGGTCCGGGATGCGGAAGCCTGCAGGCAGGATGCGAAATAGGGGTGCCGTGGCACGATGAGCAGTCGGCTTGACAGCAGTACGATGGTCCCTACCGCGGCAAGGCATGATCTTTCGGATTGGCTCGCCTTGCACGATCTCGATCCGTCCCTTTGCGAGCGGCTTCTGGACGCGGCGGCGAGACGGTTCGCTCGTGAACCGACCGATGACGGCGAGTTTGCATCCGAAACATGCGCATTCGACCGGGAGACCGCGTGGCTGCGGGCTGTCGAGGCATTGTGCGCATTCTTCCCGTGGGCAAGCGGCACCATCCGGTTCGCTTTCGAGAATACGTCCAGGATCCTGGTGAAAGAGGCGAGGCATCGCCGGCGTGCGGTTACCTTGAACGACGCAGGAAACGGCTTCCCGCTTATCCTGTACACCTACCGCGGTACCGCCTCCGACTGGATCGTCATCGCGCACGAATTCGGTCATGCCCTCCAAGCGGTCGCAAGCGAGGGGCGGTTCGTGGCACCCGCCATCCGGGAGGTGTGCGCCTTCGTCGGCGAGATAACCTTGATCTCACATATGCGAATACTTGGCGATGACCGGTCGCTTCGACTTCAGCGGGCATGGGCGCGAGACGATCTCAAATACCTCGGGACGGATCGGGAGGAACTGGAATCCGTTCTGAGCCGGCCGGATTCGCCTTATCGCTACAGCTGGAATTATCCCATAGCCAGGTACCTTTCCATCGAGATTTGCCAAAAGATGGCACGCGAGCATGTTTGGGCAGTCTTCGAAGGTAAAGTTCAAATGCAAAAAATTCTTAGTAAAATTACAATTTAGCCAAGCTTGAATACGAGTATTTCTTATATATTATTTATGGCATTCTATGTTCATGCCAGGGGATTGTTATCGAATATAATTGCAACTCACGTTAGATTTTTGACGATATGCTTGACATATTTGAAAGCATGACTGATAGTTGGTTTTCTGATAGGCGCGCGATCTCTACGGCGCTAAGCAGGCGTGGAGAAAAATACTTCATTCGCCTGCACTTCGCGTGCCGATCGAAGCGACGTATCGCAATATCCGACGATGGTCGTACCCCGGTTGGGTCTCTGTCGGCGGAAGCAAATTCGAATACGTCGACAGGCTGGCGGGCCCCGTTCGGGTCAGTCAACCGTAGTAGTCTTTGGCAGGGTCCACAGTAGATCGGCCAACCCTTCAAGCAAGATGAAGACATTCAGTGAGCAGCAAGGAGCTGTTCACGGTGCTAACCTCATGGAGGACGTCGATGTTTATTTGTGAAACCCGCTCCGCAATCTCCGCTGAGACCTCAGCCGGCCTGGGCCGATTCCTCGGGGCGGATCCGTTCGAAGCGGCCCTGAGCTTGTTCGGACCGGAAGATCTCTACTCACCCCTCAGCTTTGCGCAGCCCGCCGACAATGACGGCAACGAAGGCAACGAGGGCGACGAGTTCAACGAAGGCGACGAAGGCAACGAGGGCGACGAATTCAACGAAGGCGACGAGGGCGAAGAGGGCAACGAAGGCAACGAAGGCGACGAATTCAACGAAGGCGACGAAGGCAACGAAGGCAACGAGGGCGACGAATTCGACGAAGGCGACGAAGGCAACGAAGGCAACGAGGGCGACGAGGGCGACGAAGGCGACGAGGACAACGAAGGCAACGAGGGCGACGAAGGCAACGAGAACGACGAAGGCAACGAAGGCAACGGCGACGAGGGCGACGAGGGCAACGAATTCAACGAAGGCGACGAAGGCAACGAAGGCAACGAGGGCGACGAATTCAACGAGGGCGACGAAGGCAACGAAGGCAACGAAGGCACAGCCAACGAAGGCGACGAAGGCGACGAGGACAACGAAGGCAACGAGGGCAACGAAGGCGACGAGGGCGACGAAGACAACGAAGGCAACGAGGGCGACGAAAACAACGAGGGCGACGAAGGCGACGAGGGCAACGGCGACGAAGGCGACGAAGGCAACGAATTCAACGAAGGCAAGGAAACGAAGGCGGACGAAGGCGACGAAGGCAATGAAGGCAACGAAGGCAAGGCAATGGAAGGCGACGAAGGGCAACAACGAAGGGCAACGAAGGGCAACGAAAAACGGACGAGGGCGAAGGAAGGCAACGAAGGCAACGAGGGCGACGAGGGCGACGAAGGCGACGAGGACAACGAAGGCAACGAGGGCGACGAAGGCAACGGCGACGAAGGCGACGAAGGCAACGAATTCAACGAAGGCGACGAAGGCAACGAAGGCAACGAAGGCGACGAATTCGACGAGGGCGACGAAGGCAACGAAGGCAACGAAGGCACAGCCAACGAAGGCGACGAAGGCGACGAGGACAACGAAGGCAACGAAGGCAACGAAGGCGACGAGGGCGACGAAGACAACGAAGGCAACGAGGGCGACGAAAACAACGAAGGCGACGAAGGCGACGAAGGCAACGGCGACGAAGGCGACGAAGGCAACGAATTCAACGAAGGCGACGAAGGCAACGAAGGCGACGAAGGCGACGAGGGCAACGAGGGCGACGAGGACAACGAAGGCAACGAAGGCGACGAGGGTGACGAAGGTGACGAAAACAACGAAAACAATGAAAACGACGAAGGCGACGAAGGCGACGAGGACAACGAGGGCGACGAGGGCAACGAAGGCAACGAAGGCGACGAGAGCTGACTATCGGCTCAATGCCATAGGGCTGCCGGCTGCGCTTTTGCGCAGCCGCTCAAGCCAAGCGAAGACGGGAGCCCGGTATGCCGGGCTCTCCTTTCAACAGGTGATGGCGGACTGCCGCCCCGCTTGGAACTGCCGTTCTTGCGCCCCTCCGCGACCGGATCAACCGTTCTACATCAGATCCAGACTTGAACGAGCGCAACTCGCTCGAGCTGGATGGGCAACAAGACCGCTGGACAGAATTGCCGGATCCGCTTGACCGGGTCCGATCATCGTGACGGAATCCGTATTGCGCATGCAAGACGGAAAGCCACTGCAGAACGGATGGAGTGCAGCCATGGCCGAAGGAAGAAAACCGGACTTCGATGTGTTCTCGATCAGGGAACGCGACGGCGGAAAGGACGTGTTCACCAAGATCGGCGTAGCCTTCAAACGCCACGAGGCGGAGGGAATATCGATTCTCCTCGATGCCTTGCCCCTGGGGCGCCGTCTTGCCGTATTGCCCCCTCTGCCCCCGCAGGACGAGGAAAAGCGCTAGTTGGACTGCCTATGTCGGCTGCGTGAGTTGCCGATTGCGGCGTGTGTCCTTGCGCGAAAGCCGGGCGGGCCCGGATGGGCCGCGCCGGCGACTGACGTCGAAAAAAGCCGGGCGTTGTCGTCGAACAGCTGGCGCCAGCTGTTCGACCGGCGTTTTCTTCTTGCCTTCCTCGCCCTTGCAGAAGGTGCCAACGATGCTCGATCCGACGCCGGCCTTCGCGCGGCGGCCACCGGAGGGAGCCTTCAGAACAGGTCGAAGTCGCCCGCCTCGTGCTTGCCGCCCCGAGCCTTGTCGCCGTTTCCGGCGCCGATCTTGCCGACGAGTTCGTCGAGACGCAGCTTTCCGGTCGCACGACGGGTCTCGACGTGGAAGTCGGCGGGCACGGCCTCGGCGATCATGCGCAGGAAATCCGCAATGCCGGCCAGTTTCTGTGAGACCAGGTCCGATTCCTGCATGGCCTTCACATAGGCGGTGTCCGCCGCGCCCGCTGCCCAGGTGAGGCGGGCGATCAGTGACTGGTTGTGGTCGACGAGTTGCGCCATGGCGGCGAGTTCCTGCTCGACGCGAAGCATCACCGCCGCCAGCGGCTCGTGGAATTCCTCGGCATGGGCGATGGTCTGCGCGGTGAGCATGTTATCCTCAGAAGAGTTCGACATTGCCGAGTTCCGCCGGAGCCGGCCGCTGGATCACGGGCTGCGGGGGCTCGACGGTGCTGCGCGGCAGAAGGAACTGGCGCGCCTTGCCGGTCGAGGGCTGGTATTCGAGCTTGCGGCCCTGGTCGCCGCCGACGCTGCCGCCGGCATAGCGGATCGATTCATTGTCCAGGAACTTGCGGGCGAATTCGAAGTTCTTGGCCCCGATGTCGGCAAAACCCTGCACGGTGCGGGCGCCGCCGAACAGCTTGGCCTCAAGTGTGTGCCGGGTCGCGCCGCGCTGGAGCAGGCCGTTCACCAGCAACTCCATCAGATACACGCCGAAACGTTCGGCTTCGTTCTGCTTCGCGCGCTCTCCCTCGCCGGGCAGGAGAAAGTGATTCATGCCGCCAATGCCGAGCACGGGGTCGCGCATGCAGGCGGCGATGCAGGAGCCGAGCACGGTGGTGAGCACGGTGTCGCTCTCATCCGTGACGTAGCAGTCGCCCTGGATGATATGGACCCGGTTGGGCCGTCGGGAGGCTTGGCTCAATGAAGCCTCCCGACGATCGCTTCGAGCGAGCGCCGCAGATTGTCCGGCGTGAAGGGCTTCGTCAGGTAGTTGTTGAGGCCCAGCTTGGAGCCGTCCTCGAGCACCTTGCGGTCGGCATTGCCCGTCAGGATGATGAAGGGCGTGCGGCTGAGCGGCTTGCATTCCCGGATCGCCTTCAGCAGTTGCAGGCCGTCCATCTTCGGCATGTTGTAGTCCGAGATGATCAGGTGGCAGGGGGCAGTCATCATCATCTTCAGCGCCTGCTCGCCGTCGGCTGCCACGTGGATCTGGCGGAAGCCGAGATTCTCCAGCGCGTCGCGCAGCAGGAGCCGGCTGGTGGTCGTGTCGTCGACGACGAGGATCTTCAATTGGGCGAGGAGTGACACTTTATGCTCCCTTGTTTCCGGCCCCGGTGGGGTCGAGAATTTCCTGGCTTATTCTTGTTAGGTGCACCTGTTTCTCAACCGCACCGATTTCGTGGGCGACCCGCGGCATGCCGTAGATCAGTGAACTCGCTTCGTTCTGGCCGATCGTGCGCGCACCCGCTTGGCGCATCTGCAGCAGGCCCTGCGCGCCGTCCCTTCCCATGCCCGTGAGGATGGCGCCGACGGCGCTGCGCCCCGCCGCCCTGGCCACCGAGGACATCAGCACGTCGACCGACGGGCGATGGCCGGAGACCGCATCGCCTTCGCGCAGGCGGCTCTCGAACAGATCGCCGCGCCTCGTCACCTCCAGATGGAACTGGCCGCCGGGCGCGATATAGACGTGGCCGGGGCTGAGCAACTCGCGGTCCCGCGCCTCGGTGACGGTCGGCTTGCACTGCCGGTCGAGCCGCTCGGAGAAGCTCCTGGTGAAATTCGCCGGCATATGCTGGGTTATGACGGTCGGCGGGCAGTCGGTCGGAAAGCCCGACAGCACGGTGATGAGCGCTTCGACGCCGCCGGTCGACGCGCCGATCGCGACGATGCGCTCCGGCGCCCGATAGCCGTGCGCGACCGGGGCCGCGGCGGCCGGGTGCGATTGTTGCGCCGCCTGGCTGCGTTCCTGCCGGGCCCGCCGTGATTCGCCGGCGGCCCGGACCTTGTCGGCGAGGTCGGCAAAGGTCCTGTCGTCCTGCAGCGACGGCTTGGCCACGCAGTCGAAGGCGCCGTTCATCAGGGCCTCGACGGTGACAGCTGCGCCGCTGACGGTGAGCGTCGACACCATGATGACCGGGCGAGGGCGATGTTTCATGACGCGCCGCAGGAAGTCGAGCCCGTTCATCTTGGGCATTTCGACGTCGAGGGTGATCACGTCAGGGTCGAGCGTATCGACCAGGCGAAAGGCTTCCGTCGGGTCCGGCGCTTCGCCGACGACCTCGATGCCGGGCGAGCTGCTCAGTGCATAGGAGATGATCTTGCGCATCGTGGCGCTGTCGTCGATGACCAGTGCGCGGACGGGTTTCATCGCAGGCTCCCCGGCGCGCGGCGCCATGTGGTGATGCCGTCATTGACGAAGATGTCGGCGGCCGGTCCGGCGATGCGCTCGGAATGGCCGATATAGAGATAGCCGCCCGGCAGCAGCGTGCCGGCGAAACGCGCCCAAAGCTCGGCCTGCTTGTCCTTGTCGAAATAGATCGCGACGTTGCGGCAGAAGATCACGTCGAAAGGCCGCTTCATAGGCCAGCGGGCGAACAGGTTGAGCTCGCGGAAGGCGACCAGCTCGCGCGCCTCGTCGGGCACCTGCCATTTCAGCTCGCCGCCGTCGCGGACCTTGCGCAGCCAGCGGTTCCTGATCTCGGCCGGAACATCCTCGACAGCGACGTCGCTGTAGAGGCCGGCACGGCCCTCGGCGACCATGTTGGGGTCGATGTCGCTCGCCAGGATCTTGAAATCGCAGTCGAGCACGTCGGGCATCATCTGCAGGATGACCAGGGCGGCGGAGTAAGCCTCCTGGCCGTTCGAGCAGCCGGCCGACCAGATGCGCACCTGCCCGCCCCGGCGGGCGCGGGCGACGAGCTGCGGCAGAACGGTCCGCTGCAGATGGTCGAAATGATGCTTCTCCCGGAAGAACTTGGTGACGTTGGTGGTGAGGGCGGCGACCAGCTTCTGGCGCTCGTCGACCGCGTTGCCGCTGGAGACGAGCGCGCAATAGTCGCGGAAGCTCGACAGGCCGAGCGCGCGAAGGCGCTTGGCGAGGCGGGCATAGACGAGCGCCGCCTTCGCTTCCGACAGGCTTATCCCGGCATCGTCGTGGAGGATCGCCGCGATCTGCCGGAAATCGGCCATCGTCAGCAGATACTCGCCCGGAACGAGAGCCGGAGCCTCCCTGGTCGCCGACATGGTCAATGGACGGTTCCCGCCGATTCCTGGCTCTGCGGCAGGACGCAATCCAGCGAGATGAGGCTGATCATCCGGCCTTCGATCGCCAGGACGCCTCGCATGAAGAGGCGGGCCAGCTCGGAAGCCACGTCGGGCGTCGGCTGGATCGTGTTGGCGTTGATCGTGAGGATGTCCGAGACGGCCTCGACCAATAGCCCGACGCTCTGGTTGTTGACCTGCGTGACGATGATGACGTGGCGTGCCGTCGGCTCCGTTGCCGTGAAGCCCAGGCGAGCCGCGAGGTCTATCACCGGCAGCACCGAGCCGCGCAGGTTGATCACGCCCTTCACATAGTCCGGCGAATGGGGCAGGGGGGTCGTCTGGGTCCAGCCCCGGATGTCCCGCACCGACATGATGTCGACGCAGAACTCCTGGCCGCCGAGACGGAAGGCGATCAGCTCGCTGTTCGCGGAGAGGTCTTTCTCGCTGGCTTGCATCATGCTGCGTTCCTTTTGCGATTGGAGAGGTCGGACCGATTCATCTCGGAGCGGGTGCCGGCGACGATCGCGTCGACATCGAGGATGACGGCCACACGCCCGTCACCCAGGATGGTGGCGGCGGCAACGCCGACGACGTGGCCGTAGTTGGTTTCGAGGCTTTTGATCACAACCTGCTGCTGGCCGATAATGCCGTCGACGAGCAGGGCATTCTGGGTACGGTTCTCCGATTCCACCAGGATGGCCACGCTGTTGAGCGGGTCGGCCTCCTCGTCGCGATAACCGAGCTGCAGCCCGATATCGATGAGCGGAATGAAGGAGCCGCGTATGGCGATGACCTGGCTCGTCTCACCGAGCCCGTGCACATCCTGCCGCTTGGGTTGCAGCGTCTCCACAATGGCGGTCAGCGGCACCACGAGCGTCTGGCCGGCGATGGTCACGACCATGCCGTCGAGCACGGCCAGCGTCAGCGGCAGGCTGAGCGTGAAGGTGGTGCCCAGGCCCGGCCGCGAGGTGATCGAGATGCGGCCGCCGAGAGCCTGGATCGAACGTTTCACCACGTCCATGCCGACGCCGCGCCCCGAAACATCCGAGATCGTGCTCGCGGTGGAGAAGCCGGGATGGAAAATCAGGTCGTCGATCTCGCCGTCGGTCAGCTGCGCATTGGGGTCGATGAGCCCCTTCGTGATCGCGATATCCCTGACGCGCGCCCGGTTGATGCCGCCGCCGTCGTCGGACACCTCGATGATCACACGGCCGGAACGGTGGGCCGCGGTCATGCGTACTACGCCCTGCTCGCTCTTGCCGGCGGCAAGCCGATCCTCCGGTTTTTCAAGGCCGTGGTCGATGGCGTTGCGGATCATGTGGGTAAGGGGATCCGCCAGCCTTTCGATGACCGTCTTGTCAACCTCGCAATTCTCGCCCTCGGTCACCAGGCGGACCGACTTGCCGACCATGTCGGCGACCTCGCGGACGACGCGCGACATGCGCTGGAAGATCGGCCGCACGGGCTGGGCGCGGATCGCCATGACGCTGTCCTGGATCTCGCGGGTCAGGTGCTCGAGATCGTCGAGGCCGACCGCCACTTCCGAAAGCCGCGCGATGCCGGCCTCGGTGACGCGCTGCGCCAGCATCGACTGGTTGATGACCAGTTCCCCGACGAGGTCGATCAGCCGGTCGACACGATCGAGGTCGACGCGGATCGTGGTCTGCTGTCCGGATTGGGCTGCCGCCTGCGCGGTGCCGGCCTTGATCAGAAGTTCGGTCGGTGTCGGCTCGCGCTGCGGCTGGGGAGCGGCTGCGGCCTCGACCGGAGCGACCGGACCCGGCAGTTCCGCTACCAGCGCCGAGATGTCGGCTATCGGGATCACCTGGAAGTCGGCGGATTCGGTGGCGTCCGGATCGCTCGGCGCCTTGCGGGCGATGTCGAGATCGCAGTCGAAGGTGACGAATTCGAACACCTCGCGCACCGCGCTTTCCTCGATCGACGGATCGAGCTCGATTGTCCAGGAAAGATAGGAGCCCTCGGGATCGAGTTCCGTCAGCAGCGGCACCGCAGATATGTCGCAGGCGATCCTGGCCTCGCCGAGGCGGCGCAGCTCGCGCAGCAGCACGACGGCGTCATTGGCCTTGGCATAAAGCTCGGGCTTCGGCCGGAAAGTGACCTGGAGCGGGGCCGAGGCATCGTCGCCGAAGGGCGAGTCGAGGCCGGAGCCGACCAGATCCTCGAGCGAGAAGCGGATCGGCGTGAAGCCGTTCTCGTCCGGACCGGGCTCCGGCTCGGCCGCTGCGTCCGGCGCGGTCCCTTCCGTCTGCGCGGCTGACGGGGCGGCGTCTCCCGAAGCCGCGCGCGTCAGCTCGCCATTGAGCTGCGAGATGCGGGCGCGGTCGAGATCGGTTCCGTCGCGCGAGAAGCGCACGAGGTCGGCAAGACCGTCGGCGGCGCGCAGCATGAGCTTGATCAGGCTGCTGCTGATCTCGAGCGCATTGGAGCGCATGAGGTCGAGGGTGGTTTCGAATGTGTGTGCGAAGCGGACGAGTTCATCGAGCCCGAATGCGCCCGCGCCGCCCTTGATGGAATGAACAGCGCGGAAGACGGCGTTGATCGTCTCGGAATCGCTCTCCTGCTGTTCGATCGCCAGCAGCCCGCTTTCCAGCTCGGCGAGTTGTTCCTCGCATTCCTGGAAGAAGGTCTGCCTGATTGCCGCCATCGTATCCATGATGAAATGCCCCCCGGCGGATCAGGCTGCGACGCGATTGATGGCGCTGACCAGCTTCACCGGATCGAAAGGCTTGACGATCCAGCCGGTGGCGCCGGCGCGGCGGGCGCGGTCCTTCTTCTCGTCCATGCTTTCAGTCGTGAGCACGAGGATCGGGATGGCCCGATACTGATCATTGCTGCGCACCGCTTCGATGAAACCGAAACCGTCCAGCCGCGGCATGTTGATGTCGGTGACGATCACGTTCGGCGTGGTGGACTGGAGCACCTCCAGGCCCTCCATGCCGTCCTCAGCCTGCACCACTTCCATCCCGGCGTCACAGAGCGCCGTGCGCAGCATTTCGCGGATGGTCCTGGAATCGTCGACGGTAAGAATGACTTTCTTCATCTAGCTGTTCCTCGCCGAAAGGTGGTTCATGCCTAGCCCCGCCGTTTCGAGGGCCTCGGTGAATTCGGGTGATGCTTCGGTGACTTCAAATTCCATTCCGTCCTGCGACCAGGTAGCCGCCGCCGATAGCAGCACCTGAAGGCACTGCGCCCCCATGCGCTGCACCTGCGCCGCGTTCACCGCCAGGTCCTTGCCGCGGTGCCCGAGGATTTCGCTCGCCAGCGGGCCTGCCGCGGTGATGTCGAGCAATGGCGGGAGAGCCATCGTCGCCTGGATTCCGGTCTTCTCGGTCAGCACCTCAGAACTCCTCCCATCCATCCACGTCTCCTGCGGTCAAAGCGGTGTTGCCCTGCACGGCATAGCCGGTCCGTCTCGGCGCAGGCGCGGCGCGGGTCTGCAGCACCTGGCGCGGCGCGGCGGCGCGCATGCCGTCCTCGATGCTGAAACCGGAAACCGTACGAAGCAGCTCGGCGACCTGGCTGCGCAGCGAATGGACCGCGGCCGTCGTCTGCTCGACCATCGCCGCGTTCTGCTGTGTCGCCTGGTCCATCTGGTTGATGGCGATGTTTACCTCGCCGAGGCCGGTCGACTGCTCCTGCGAAGAGGAGGCGATCTGGGCGACCAGGCTGTTGATCTCCGTGACCTGGACGATGATGTCCTCCGAGACTTTGCCGGTCTCGGCCATCAACTGCACCCCGGCCTCGACCTGAGTGGAACTGGCCGAAATCAGCGCCTTGATTTCCTTGGCGGCCTCCGCCGAGCGTTGGGCGAGCGAACGCACCTCCGAGGCGACCACCGCGAAACCGCGGCCGGCCTCGCCGGCGCGCGCCGCCTCGACGCCGGCATTGAGCGCCAGAAGATTGGTCTGGAAGGCGATCTCGTCGATGACGCCGATGATATGGGAGATCTCGCGCGAGGACTTCTCGATCTCGCTCATGGCGGTCACGGCATTCTGCACGATCTCGCCGGCATGCTCGGCCTGCACGCGTGCGGCGACGACCTTGCTGGCGGCCTCGCCGGCTCCCGCAGTGGCGCGCTTGACGCCGGCGGTCAACTGGTTGAGCGCGGCGGCCGTCTCTTCGAGGCTTGCCGCCTGCTGCTCGGTGCGGCGGGACAGGTCGTCGGCGGCCTGCCCGATCTCGGCCGAACCGCCGCCGATGGCGTTCGCCGAACGGGCGACCGAAGCGATCGCCTTCTCGAGCGAGGCGGTGGCGCTGTTGAAGTCCGATTTGAGCGGCACGAATGCGCTGGAAAGCTCGTCGCTTATCCGCGTCTTGAGGTCGCCGCCGGCAAGGCTGCGCAAAGCCGCGTTCACCGCGTCGAGCGCGACTGCCTGATGCGCTTCCGCGGCGGCGCGCTCGGCTTCCACCTTCCGCCGCTCGGCTTCGAGCTCCTCCATATAGGTCGAGATCGCGAGGCCGATGTCGACCATCACCGCCTTGATCAGCAGGCCGATGGCGTTGGTGACGTCGTCCCGGCCACCCTTGGACAGGCCGAAGCGGCGGGGCCAGTGCTCGGCCACCACTGCCTTGACGAGCTGCTCGGTGACGAGTGCGTAGCCGGCGACGTAGATGCCCGGCTCGATGCCCAGCTTCGCATGGGCCTTGCCGATGCCGCGCACCGCATTCTCGTAGGTGCTGCCGAATTCGGCATCGGCGATGATGTTCCAATGTTGCTCCTGACGACTTTTCGCCGACGCCATATGGGCGTCGTTGGCGAAGAACCGGCGCGTCTCGGAGTGGGAGCGGACCTTGTCATAGAAGACGCCGAGGGCGGGGCCGATCGCCTTGGCGACGGTCGGTTTCAGTGCCTTGAGCCGGCCGCGCGCTTCAGCGTCGAGACCCATGAATGCGAGATGGCTGGTCAAAGAGGGGCGAGCGCTGTCATGCACGGCGATATGCGATCCGAAAGATATGAAGAAGGCGAAGGCATTCCGGATCGGCCGGGCCCCAAGGCGCGGCATCATGCCTATGGTTAAGAAACAACCAAGCCCGGGTAGGCCGAGTATCGGGACCAATGGTTTCGGTCAGATTAACAGGTCGCACGCCGTCCAGGGATAATTGCGAGACTGAGTACGGCGGCGCCTGGCTGCGTGTTTCCGCCTGTTTCGGCATCAACCGGAGGTTTTGGCCGCCCCCTTCGCAGGAGCGTGACGGCCGGGCGATTTCTTTGCGAACATGGTTAACAACCGATTTCGATTAGCCATTTGTTAAGGATGTTTGTTCATAGAAGTTAACAGCAGCACAGGCCTTCTCCACGCTTCGACAGGCCTGAAGCTGCTCCGGCGGCCGGGCTGTTCCGGCGGGCGGACAATCAGGATTAAGGGCGGGTTCCATGACGAGCATCTTGACCAATGCGTCCGCGATGACGGCGCTGAGAAGTCTCCAGACCACCAACAAGGCCCTGGAGCAGGCGCAGGCGCGGATCTCGACCGGTTACCGCGTGGCCGGCGCAAGCGACAATGCCGCCTACTGGTCGATCGCCACCACGATGCGCTCCGACAACAAGGCGTTGCTGACGGTCCAGGATGCGCTCGGCCTCGGCGCCTCGAAAATCGATATCGCCTACACCGCCACCAACAGCGCCATCGACGTGGTCGACGAGATCAAGTCGAAGCTGGTCGCGGCGCGCGAGCCCGGCGTCGACCGTGCCAAGGTACAGGCCGAAATCAGCCAGCTGCAGCAGCAGCTCATCAATATCGGCGCATCGGCCTCGTTCTCCGGCGAGAACTGGCTGTCGGTCGATTCGGCCAGCCCCGACTACAGCACCACCAAGAGCATCGTCGCGTCCTTCGCGCGCGCCTCCGACGGCACCGTATCGATCGGCACTATCACCATCGACGTCGACTCCTCCAAGCTTTTCGATGCCAACGGCCAGACGGGCATTCTCGACACGACCAGCACCACCACCAATGGCGGCGTGGTCTATTCGGTGTCGACGCTCAACATCTCGACGCTGTCGAGCTCCGCCAACGATCTCGCCGATCTCGATGAGATGATCCGTACGGTCGACGCCGCCCTGCAGGCGATGACCAATGCGGCCAGCGATCTCGGCGCCGCCAAGAAGCGCATCGGGCTCCAGGTCGAGTTCGTCGACAATCTGATGGACGCCATCGAGCGCGGCGTCGGCGCCCTCGTCGATGCCGACATGAACGAGGAATCGACCCGCCTCCAGGCGCTCCAGGTGCAGCAGCAGCTCGGCATCCAGGGCCTGTCGATCGCCAATGCCAGCGTCCAGGGCATCCTCTCGCTGTTCCAGAACTGATCGCGCTGAAAGCCCGACGCCCCGGCGCCGCCTCGCAAGCGCCGGAGCGTCGCGCATTCGGATCTGACATGGCCCATCGCCGATCATTCGGCTGCGACCTTCCGCGCGGGCCGAAAATATGCGAGGCCTTTGTCCCTGCAGCATGCGGAGGACATCATGAAACGGTCGCGCGTCAACGAGATCATTCGGGAAGGCGACGCCTTCATCCGGTCCTTCGGCTACATCATGCCGCCCTTCGCCTATTGGTCGCCGCAGGAGCTCAAGGATCGGCGGCCGGCCGGCATCGTCGATGCCCGTCTCGGATGGGATATCACCGACTACGGGCTGGAGAAATTCGACGAACTCGGGCTCTTCCTCTTCACCGTGCGCAACGGCCGCGCCGCGGATCTGGCGCGCGGCACCGGCATGCTCTACGCCGAGAAGATCATGATCTCCCGCAAGGACCAGCTGTCGCCGATGCACCGCCATGTCGTGAAGGCGGAGGACATCATCAACCGCGGCGGCGGCAAGCTGGTGCTCGAACTCTTCATGTCGCAGCCGGACGGCGGCATCGACGACAAGGCCGAGGTGAGCGTGCCCACCGACGGCGTGATCCGGACCATGCCGGCCGGCTCGCGGCTCGGTCTCGATCCAGGCGAAAGCGTGACGCTGCTGCCGGGGGTCTGGCACGCTTTCTGGGGCGAGGGTGGGGACGTTCTGATCGGCGAAGTCTCGACCGTCAACGACGACCTCACCGACAACATCTTCGCCCAGCCGATCGGCCGCTTTTCCAGCATCGAGGAGGACGAGCCGCCGCAGCATCTGCTGGTGTCGGACTATGACAGATGGGTGAAGAGCGAATAGGGAAAGAGCGAGTAGCGAGTAGCGAATAGCGAAAAAGAGGGGTTGCGTGCCGCCAAATTCCGCGGACTTCTTTCGCTATTCGCTATTCGCTATTCGCTATTCGCTATTCGCTATTCGCTATTCGCTATTCGCTATTCGCTATTCGCTATTCGCTATTCGCTATTCGCTCCTACCCGCTTGCGATCAGCTTCTTCAATTTGTCCACCTTGCGAGCCAGCAGCGTCGGGTTGGCGCGGGTCTCGACATTCAGCCTCAGCAACGGCTCGGTGTTCGAGGCGCGCAGGTTGAAGCGCCAGTCGTCGAATTCCATGCCGAGCCCGTCGAGCGTGTCCACATGAGGGTTGAAGCGCTGATAGGCTTCGGCGACCTTCTGCTGGCTCGCTTTGGCGTCGGCCACCGTGAAATTGATCTCGCCGGAGCAGGGAAAGGCGGCGATGCGCTCTTCCATGACCTCGGCGAGCTGCGCGCCGGAAGCGGATAGTTCGGCCACGACCTCCAACCAGGCCAGCATGCCGGAATCGCAGTAGCTGAAATCGCGGAAATAGTGGTGCGCGCTCATCTCGCCGCCGTAGATGGCGTCCTCGGCGCGCATCCTGGCCTTGAAGAAGGCATGGCCCGTCGGACAGGGTTTCGCCACGCCGCCGGCGCGCTCCACGAGCGCGATCGTGTTCCAGGTGAGCCGGGGATCGTAGACGACCGTGCCGCCGGGGCGCTCGCGCAGCATCGTCTCGGCGATCATGCCGACCAGATAGTAACCTTCGACGAATGCGCCGCGATGATCATAGAGGAAGCAGCGGTCGAAATCGCCGTCCCAGGCGATGCCGAGATCGGCGCCGCTGTCGACCACCGCCTGCGCGGCCCTGGCGCGCTTCTCCGGAAGCAGCGGGTTGGGAATGCCGTTGGGCAGGCTCGCATCCGGCTGATGGTCGATCTTGATGAATTCGAAGGGCAGATGCCGTTCGAGGAGGTCGATGACCGGGCCGGCGCAGCCATTGCCGGCGTGGCAGACGATCTTCATCGGCTTCAGCGCCTTGCCGGCAACCTGCTGCAGCAGCCTTTCGACGTAGCGGGAACGGTCGAGCATGTCTTCGAGCCGACCACGGGCTGCATAAGAAGCGACGGCGGGTAGGTCTGTCTCGGAGAAAACGACGGCCTCGATCGCGGCGAAGGCGTTATCCCGCGTGGCTGCGGTCGCGCCCTTCAGCACCATCTTGATGCCGTTGTAGTCCTCCGGATTGTGGCTCGCGGTCACCATTAGCCCGGCGTCGGCGCCGGTGTCCGCGGTATGGAAATAGACCTCCTCCGTGCCGCACAAGCCGACCGGCAGGACGCCGACGCCGCTGTCGAGGAAGCCTTGAGTCAGCGCTTCTGCCAATGCCGGGCTGTCGCGCCGCATGTCGTGGCCGACGACGATCTTTTTCGGGTCGAGCGAACGGGCCGCAGCCTGTGCGAATCGATAGGCGAAGGGCACGTTGATCTCGGCCGGGATACGGCCGCGCAGGTCATAGGCTTTGAAAGGAGGCTTCATCCGGATTCCCGTCGCGTCTGTCGGACGGCGCACTCCTAACAAGAACCTGCCCTCCCGCATAGCGGGGTGTCGCGGGGAGGGCCCGCATGCCGTCACCTTCGATCCCCGGTTTTCCACTTCGTCCGGAGCGGGCAGGGGCGTTCGAGCCTTTATCCCGCCAGGGCCTGGTCGAGATCCGCGATCAGGTCGTCGGCATCCTCGATGCCGGCCGAGAGGCGCACCAGCGAATCGGAGATGCCGATCGCGTCGCGCTTCTCGGCCGGGATGCTGCCATGGGTCATCAGGGCAGGATGCTCGATCAGGCTTTCGACCCCGCCGAGGCTCTCGGCCAGGGTGAAGAGCCGGGTGCGCTCCAGGAAGCGCCTCGTACCGGCGAGGTCGCGGTCGAGTTCGACGGAGATCATGCCGCCGAAGGCATGCATCTGGCGTGCTGCGATCGCGTGCTGGGGATGGCTGGGGAGCCCTGGATAGACGACGCGTCGGACGTCGCGGCGCCCTTCGAGCCACCGGGCGATCTTCAGGCCGTTGGCCGAATGGCGCTCCATGCGGAGCGCCAGCGTCTTGATGCCGCGCAAAGCCAGGAAGCTGTCGAACGGCCCCGAGATCGCGCCGACCGCGTTCTGCAGGAATTTCAGCCGGTCGGCGATGTCCTTGTCCTCGCCGACGACGGCGACCCCGCCCACCATGTCGGAATGTCCGTTCAGATATTTCGTGGTCGAGTGCACGACGATGTCGATGCCGAGCTCCAGCGGGCGTTGCAGATAGGGGCTGCAGAAGGTGTTGTCGGCGACCGAGATCAGGCCCTTGCGCCGCGCCAGTGCGGCGACGCCCTCGAGATCGACGACGCGCAGCAGCGGGTTGGTCGGCGTCTCGACCCAGAGCAGCTTCGTCTCCGGGCGGATCGCCGCCTCGACCGCCTCGAGGTCGGTGAAGTCGACGAAGCTCGCCTGCAGGTTCGCCGAGCGCTTGCGCACCCTTTCGAGCAGCCGGAAGGTGCCGCCGTAGATGTCGTCGGTCGCCACCACATGGGTGCCGCTGTCGAAGAGCTCGAAAACCGTGCCGATCGCGGCGAGCCCCGAGGCGAAAGCGAAGGCGGCCGTGCCGCTTTCGAGGTCGGCGACGGCCCGCTCGAAGGCGAAGCGTGTCGGGTTCTGGCTCCTGGCATATTCGAAGCCCTTGTGCACGCCCGGGCTCTGCTGGCCGTAGGTGGAGGTCGCATAGATCGGCACCATCACCGCGCCCGTCGTCGGGTCGTGGCTCTGGCCGCCATGGATAGTGCGGGTCGAGAAGGCGAGGCGATTGCGCTGCACGGGCTGGTCGTTCATCGGTTGCGTCTCAGATGGTTGATCAGGTCGATGCGGGTGATGAGGCCGACGAACTCGTCGCCGTCGAAGACGATGGCGACCTCGTTGCGCTCGAACACCGGCAGCAGCGCGTCGAGCGTCTGGCGGGCCTGAAGCGTGTGGAGTTCGGCGGTCATGGCGGAGCGGACCGGCTGGTTGAAGCGGTCCCAGCGGCCGTCATACGGGCCCTCCACGACCGACAAGATGTCGCTCTCGTCGATGATGCCGACAAGCTTGCCGTCCTCGAGCACCGGCAGCTGCGAGACGTCGGCGCGCCGCATGCGGCCATAGGCAGTCAGCAGCGTGTCTGCGGGGCCAACGAAGACCGTGCCGCCCTCGCGATGCGAGCGGGCAACGAGATCGGAAAGGTCGCCATGCTGCTCGCGCTCGGCGAGACCCTGCTCGGCCAGCCAGAAATCGTCGAAGACCTTCGAGAGATATTTGTTGCCGCTGTCGCAGACCAGGGTCACCACACGCTTGGCGACCGTCTGCTCGCGGCAGTAGCGCAAGGCGGCGGCGAGCAGAGTGCCGGAAGACGAGCCCGCCAAAATCCCTTCCTTGGCGAGCAGGTCGCGGGCGGCGAGCATGCTCTGCTTGTCGGGAATGGAATAGGCCTTCTTCACCAGGGACAGGTCGGCATTGGGGGGGATGAAGTCTTCGCCGATGCCCTCGACCGTCCAGCTTCCTGCCTCCTCCAGCTTGCCCGTCTTGAGATAGGGGGCGAGCACCGAACCGACCGGATCGGCGAGCACCATCTCGGTCTTCGGCGAAACCTTCGCGAAGAAGCGGCCGAGGCCGGTCAGCGTGCCGCCCGAACCGACGCCGACGACGACGGCGTCGACATCCTCGCCGAGTTGCTTCCAGATTTCGGGGCCGGTGGTGGTTTCGTGCGCCAGCGGGTTGGCCGGGTTGGCGAACTGGTTGACGTAGAATGCGCCGGGAATGTCGGCCGCGATCTTCTCGGCCATGTCCTGATAATATTCCGGATGACCCTTGCCGACGTCCGAGCGCGTCAGGCGCACCTCGGCGCCGAGCGCCCTCAGATGCTGGATCTTCTCGCGGGACATCTTGTCCGGAACGACCAGGATGATGCGATAGCCCTTGGGAATGCCGACCTGGGCGAGGCCGAGACCGGTATTGCCCGCCGTCGCCTCGACGATCGTTCCACCCGGCGCCAGCCGGCCGTAGCGCTCGGCGTCGGCGATCATGGAAAGCGCGATGCGGTCCTTGATCGAGCCACCCGGATTCTGGCTCTCCAGCTTGACGAAGAGGCGGCAGCGACCGGTGTCGAAGCGTGTGAGCTCGACGACAGGCGTTTCGCCGATCAACTCCAGTACCGATCCATAAGGTCCGCGCAGGCGGCTCATGACTTTACCTCCCGTTCCGATGTTCGCTTCCATGCGCCGGCACCTCCCATCGGGGACATGCCACTGTTTATCGCAACGCAAGCGGGAATGATGGGCTGCATGCAGTGAAAAATAGCCCAGGTCGGAGAAAAGTCATTCCTGAAGATGGCCTGTTTTGTGAACACTATTCTTGGACGTACCGCTCGAGCCATCGAGTGCGCGATCTTGCGGTGGCTTTCTCTCTGCCGGCGCGATAGAGGTCTGCTCTCGTTTGCTCAAGGAACACGGGAATGACTGAAAAGGTCAAAGTCGACTTCGAGGCGCTGTGCCTGGCGCTCGAGATCGCCGACAGCTATCTCATTATGGACGAAGCCTATGTCGATCGTCGGACCGGCGAGGTCCATATTCCCTCCGACGATCCCGACCTTTCCGAGGTGACTGAGGACATGGCGGAATCCGAGGACTATGTTGCTGTTCCTTCCAAGCGAGAACTCGGTTTGGGGAGCCGTGTCGCCCGGGCTTTCGCCTGGCATGAAGTGCCGGAGGATGCCGACGCCGTTTCCGACATGTTCAGCCGGAAGGGAGGTTTTTCCCGCTTCAAGAACTGGCTGGTCCAGCGCGGCAAACTCGATGCCTGGCATGCCTTCGAAGCTGAAGCCGAAGAACAGGCCCTGAGTGACTGGTGCGAGGCGAATGGGTTCGTTCTCGACAAGGGTGGAAGCCATCACAAACTTCCCTGAGCCGGCTTGATCGAAGAACCAAGATGGAATATCTATTTCATCACGTGTAATATCTGGTTCAAATATTTCGTCTTTGGGCGGCGTCTGCTCCAATCGAGCCGACGCCCCTGGATGAATGCTGCCGGTCGGTCACGGTCTTCGGGAGGAAGTTTTCATGACAGTTCGTTTTGGCCTGCTGGGTGCTGGTCGCATCGGCAAGGTGCATGCAAGGGCCGTCGCCGCGGACCGCGATGCGAAGCTGGTCGCGGTCGCCGATGCCTTCGAAGCCCCGGCAAAGGAGCTCGCTTCGGCCTATGGCGCCGATGTGAGATCGATCGAGGCGATCGAGAAGGCGCCAGACATCGACGCCGTGATCATCTGCACCCCGACCGATACCCATGCCGACCTGATCGAACGTTTCGCCAGGGCCGGCAAGGCAGTCTTCTGCGAGAAGCCGATCGACCTCGATCTGAAGCGCGTCGAGCGCTGTCTTGCCGTGGTGGAAAAGGCCGGCGCGACGCTCATGGTGGGCTTCAACCGTCGCTTCGACCCGCATTTCGCGGCGGTGCGCAAGGCCATTGACGACGGCGCCATCGGCGATGTCGAGATGGTCAGCATCACTTCGCGCGACCCAGGGCCGCCGCCGCACGACTATATCACCCGCTCCGGCGGCATCTTCCGCGACATGACCATCCACGACTTCGATATGGCGCGTTTCCTGCTCGGCGAGGAGCCGGTGGCGGTGACGGCGCAGGCCTCCGTGCTCGTCGACAAGAAGATCGGCGAGCTCGGCGATTACGACAGCGTCAGCGTGCTTCTGCAGACCGCATCGGGCAAGCAGTGCGTGATCTCCAATTCGCGCCGGGCCACCTATGGCTACGACCAGCGCATCGAGGTGCACGGCTCCAAAGGAATGGTGGCCGCGGAGAACCAGCGGCCGGTGTCGATCGAGGTGGCCAATGCGGGGGGCTATACACGTCCGCCGCTGCACGACTTCTTCATGACCCGCTATATCGACGCCTATGCCAACGAGATCGCGTCCTTCATCGCGGCGATGAACCAGGGCGCCAAGGCCATGCCGAGCGGACGCGACGGGTTGCTCGCCTTGGCGCTGGCCGATGCCGCTTTGCGCTCGGTAAAGGACGGCAAGACGATCCGCCTTTAGATCCATAGTTATTTTGGAGTTTCGGCCATGACCGGCATGATGGAACGCAACGCGGGCACGAAGGCGATCGTGACGGGGGGCGCGCAAGGTATCGGCCTGGCCGTCGCCCGGCAGCTCGTCGCGGAGGGCTGCAGGGCGCTTGTCCTTGTCGGCCGCTCGAAAGAGAAGGGCGCCGAAGCGGTGTCTGTCATCGAGAAGCTCGGCGCCGAAGCGATCTTCGTCAGCGCCGACGTGTCGAAGCCGGACGACTGCGCCAGGGTGATGGAGGCCGGGCTCGAGCGCTTCGGTTCGCTCAACGGCCTCGTCAACGCGGCGGCGTCTTCCGCGCGCGGTTCGCTGGTGGATACGACGCCGGAGCTCTTCGACAGCCTGTTCGCCACCAATGTGCGCGGGCCCTTCTTCATGATGCAGGGCCTGGTCCGCCACCTGCTGGCCGAGAAGAAGCCGGGCGCCATCGTCAACGTCCTGTCGATGTCCGCCCACGCCGGCCAGTCCTTCCTGACCGCCTATTCGTCGAGCAAGGGCGCGCTCGCCGTGCTCACCAAGAATGTCGCCAATGCCTATCGCGGCAACCGGATCCGCTGCAATGCGGTGCTGCCGGGCTGGATGGACACGCCGGGCGAGGCGGTGGTGCAGGCCAAGTTCCACGGCGCGGGGCCGGACTGGCTTGAAAAGGCCGAAGCCGCCCAGCCGATGGGACAACTGGTCAAGACGCATGAGCTTGCCGCGCTCATCACCTATATGCTCAGCCCCCAGTCCGGCGTCATGACCGGCTCGCTGGTCGACTACGACCAGAACGTCGCGGGCGCGTTCGGGGAATAGTGGGCCGTCGCGAATAGCGATTGTTTTCGATACCAGAATTTTTCTTCGCATATGTCGGCGCGATGACCTCGGCGATTGGCATCCACCGCTCATACCGTCGTCATCCCGGGCCCGAAGGCGAGCCGAGCGAAGCCGGAGGCGACCCGGGGATCTATGCCGAGACGTCGCGACCGGCCGCTTCGGTGGAAGAAAACCATCTCGGCGTTCACGCATCACGAAGACGATATGGTGCCAATTGCCAAGTCGCCATCTTGGGGCAAATGCCGCACCGATCCCTCATCCTGCGCCGTAGCTCCCGGCATCACCGTCACGGCATGGATTCTCGGGTCGCGTCGGCTTCGCTGCGCTCGCCTCCTGCCCGAGAATGACGAAGGGAGGTGCTCTCGCCGTTAATCGTCAACGGTGGCGGCCGGCAATCGCTGATGTCGGCGACGGCATCGACGACTCGCTTCGGCCTCCGCGCCATCGTCATCCCCGGGCCCGCAGGCGAGCGCAGCGAAGCCGGAGGTGACCCGGGGATCCGTGCCGTGACATTACGGCAGCCAGATTGAGTAGAGGAAGAGCACCGCATCGGCGGCCACGTTCATCCGGAGGCGGCAATCACGGAGCCGATGTGGTCGCCGCTCAAATGCCTCACGCCTTCATCAGCCACTCATGTTCCCTGGCGTTGTGGAACTTCCAGGTCCGCTTCGGACCGGCCATCACGTTGAGATAATAGAGGTCGTAGCCATGGCAGGCGGCGCAGGGGTGGTAGCCTCTGGGCACCAGCACCACGTCGCCGTCCTCCACCGCCATGGTCTCGTCGAGCGAGCGGTCGTCGGTGTAGACGCGCTGGAAGGCAAAGCCCTGCGGCGGGTTCAGCCGGTGATAATAGGTTTCCTCCAGCAGCGACTCCTCGGGCAGATTGTCCCGGTCGTGCTTGTGCGGCGGATAGCTCGACGTATGCCCGCCCGGCGTGATCACCTCGACCACCAGCAGCGAATCGGCCGGCTCGCCTTCCGGCAGGATGTTGGTGACGTAACGCGTGTTGGTGCCTTTGCCGCGGGTCTCCTGGCCGAGGCTGTCGGGAGCGATCACACGCGCGGGCAGGCCGCCGCCAAGCCCCGGCGCCGAGCAGACGGCGAGTTCGACATCGGTCTCGGCCGTTACCTTCCAGTCTGACCCTTGCGGCACGTAGACCGACCAGGGCTTGCCTTCGAAAGGCGACAATCGGCCGCCGAGCGTACCGAAATCCTCGCCTCCCGCCGAGACCTTGCCCTTACCGGAGACGAACACCAGGCAGACCTCGCGCGCGCTGGTCGATGCAGAAGCGCTCTCGCCCGGCTTCATCTTGTGGAGGTCGAAGCCGACATAGGTCCAGCCCGCGCTTTCGGGCGTGACATGGCTCACCAGCCCGCTGCCTTTCTTCGGCTTCACCAGCAGTCGCGACATGGGCTCACTCCTCGTATCAGGCCTCGATCGCCGGTGCGGCCCGTCCGGGCCGTTCGGCTTTCGCGCCGAATGGCGTGGGCCACGCCGTCCCGCGCTCCAACGGTCGAGGAAATCGACCGTCGGCAAATCAGTTCCCGGCCGGACCCTTATAGTTGATCAGGAAGGTCCATACCGCATAGGCCGTGAAGGCGAGGGCGATCATGCCCCACAACGGCGTAGAGGTTGCGAATTCGAGCACGGCCCAGGCCGCGCAGACGATGACGACGGCGATGCGTCGCCACAGCGGCCTGAAGAACGGATGCTCGTTGTCCTTGATCACGAATGTCCTGCCTCGCTCACGTCAATCCTGCCTCGGCAAGGAAACGCGAAAGGTTCTTGTGGCCGAGCTTGGCGTATTTCGACGGCGTCGCCTTCTTCGGATCCTGCTCCGCCTCGACGACCACCCAGCCCGAATAGCCTTTCAATTCCTTGAGCACGCGAACATAATCGATCATGCCGTCCCCCGGAACGGTGTAGACGCCTGCAAGGACGGAATCGAGGAACGACCAGTCCTCGCGGTTCGATTGCCACATCACCGCTTCGCGTATGTCCTTGCAGTGTACGTGGGAGATGCGCGCCCTGTAGTGGCGGGCAAGCCGCGCCGGGTCGGCGCCGCCCCAGGTCGCATGGCCCGTATCGAGCAGCAGATGCACCGGATCGGCCGTGACTTCCATGAAACGGTCGATGTCGGCTTCCGATTGAACGGCGGTGCCCATGTGATGATGGTAGACGAGCTGCAGCCCGTAGGTCTCCCTGATCGCCTGGGCGAATTTCGTATAGCGCTCGCCGAACTGCTTCCAGGCTTTCTTCGGCAGCACCGGCCGCGCCGAAAGCGGCAGCTTGCGGTTGGAGTGGATGGCGTTCGAGGTCTCTGCCGCGATGAAGACCGTCGAGCCCATCTCCTTCAGCAGGGTTGCATGCGCCTTCGCCGCCTTGAGTTCGGTGGCCACATTACGCGTCAGCAGCTCCGTGGAATACCAGCCACCGACCAGGGCGTGGCCGAAACTGTCGAGGATCGGCCGCAGTGCCTTGGCCTCGCGCGGAAACTTGTTGCCGAGCTCCATGCCGACGAACCCTGCCGCCTTGGCCTCCTTGAGGCATGTTTCGAGCGATATGTCGCCACCGATCTCAGGCATGTCGTCATTCGACCAGCCGATTGGGTTCGCCCCGATGCGGATCATTCCGTCCCTCTCCAAGAATATGGTCGCGCTCGCTTCGCCGACATCCCGCGCCGGCCGAACGAAAGCAGCGACCTAAGCTGGCTTGCGTGGCTTCGCCCACGCTTCACCTGCTTAGCCACTTCTTTTTGCCGCAGGTTTTTGCCGGAAAACCGTGGGACACTTTTCCGAAACCTGCTTAGTCCCCGACACGCTGCAGCTTGACCTTGTCCTCATAGGTCTTGCGGGCCTTTTCCACTTCCTTGCGCGAACTGACCTCGGGGACCGCGACATCCCACCAATGGCCACCCGCTTCGGTCGAGATCAGAGGATCGGTCTCGATGACGACGACGGTCGTTCGGGCATTTTTCTTCGCCCTGCCGAGCGCGGCTTCGAGATCCGCGATCGACGTCACCTTTTCGGCGATCGCCCCGAGGCTTGCGGCATGGGCGGCAAAGTCGATCTCGGGCAGCAACTCGTGCCGCGCATCCTTCAGCAGATTGTTGAAGTTGGCGCCGCCCGTGCCCATCTGCAGCCGGTTGATGCAGCCGTAACCCCGGTTGTCGAGCAGCACGATCACCAGCTTCAGGCCGAGCATCACCGAGGTGGCGATCTCGGAATTCAGCATCAGATAGGAGCCGTCGCCGACCATGACGACGACCTCCTCGCCTGATCTCGCCATCTTGGCGCCGAGCCCTCCGGCGATCTCGTAGCCCATGCAGGAATAGCCATATTCGGCGTGGTAGGAACCGGGCTTTCCGGCCTGCCAGAGTTTGTGCAGCTCGCCGGGCAGGCCGCCGGCGGCATGGAGCAGCGTCACATCGGAACCCATGGCGCGCTGGACGGCGCCGATCACCTGGGCGTCGGAGGGCAGAGCCGTATTGGTCGCGGCCGTCGCCTCGGCCGCCGCCTTCCGCCATTCGGCTTTGCCGCCCTTGGCATCTTCGGTCCAGGCCGCAGGCGCGGCCCAGCCTTCGGCGGCTTTTTCCAGCTCCTCGAGCCCTTCGCGCGCGTCCGCAACCAGGGTCAGCGCCTTGTGCTTGCCGGCATCGAAGGGCTGAATATTGAGGCCGACGATCGTCTTGCCGCTGTTCTTGAACAGGGCCCACGAGCCGGTGGTGAAATCCTGAAGCCGCGTGCCGATGGCCAGCACCAGGTCGGCTTCCTCCGCCATCCGGTTGGCAGCCGACGTCCCGGTCACGCCGACGGCACCCATGTTCAGCGGATGGTCGTCGGGCAGCGAGGACTTGCCGCCCTGCGTCTCGCAGACCGGGATGCCGGTCGCCTCGACGAACCGGGCGAGTGCGGGGGAGGCCTGCGAATAAAGCACGCCGCCGCCGGCGACGACGAGGGGCTTGTTGGCGCGGCGCAGGGCGTCGGCGACATGCTTCAGCTCGGCAAGATCCGGGCGCGGGCGCCGCGGCGTCCGCAGCCGTTCCTCGAAGAAGGTTTCGGGATAGTCATAGGCTTCCGCCTGGACGTCCTGGCAGAGGGCGAGCGTCACCGGTCCGCACTCGGCCGGGTCGGTCAACACCTGCATGGCGCGGGCGAGCGCCGGGACGATCTGCTCAGGCCGCGTGATGCGGTCGAAATAGCGCGACACCGGGCGGAAGCAGTCGTTTGCCGAGACCGTCCCGTCGCCGAAATCCTCGACCTGCTGCAGCACCGGATCGGGGATGCGGTTGGCGAAGACGTCGCCGGGCAGAAGCAGGAGCGGCAGCCGGTTGACATGGGCGAGTGCCGCCGCCGTGACGAGGTTGGTCGCGCCCGGTCCGATCGAGGTGGTCGCGGCCATGATCCGGCGGCGGAAACTGGCCTTGGCATAGGCGATCGCGGCATGCGCCATCGCCTGCTCGTTATGGGCGCGGTAGGTCGGGAGCTCGTCCCTGACCTGGTAGAGCGCCTCGCCGATGCCGGCGACATTGCCATGGCCGAAGATCGCCCACACGCCGCCGAAGAGCGGCACCTTCTCGCCGTCGATCTCGGTCATCTGGCGCGCGAGATAGCGCGTGAGCGCCTGCGCCATGGTCAGGCGGATCGTCTTCATGGTGGTTTCCTCCCGCCGGAATTATGCGGCCTTGCGGCTGCGTGCCGCAAGCCAGGCTTCGGTCAGCTTTTCGAAGCGCGCGGCCATGTCGGCGATCGCCGCCTCGTCCGAAATCGTTCCGGGCAGCCATTTCTCCGCGGCGTCCATGAAGATGGTGCGGCCGACCGCGAAACCCTTCACCACGGGTGCCTCTGCAGTCGCGGCGAAAGCCGCTTCCAGCTCGTCATGCGGCGCCTCCAGGCCGAGCAGTACGACGCCGCGGCAATGCGGGTCGTTACGGGTGATCACTGCCTCGATCTGCCGCCATGCCGTTGCCGACGCCTGCGGCTCGAGTTTCCACCAGTCGGGCCTGATATCAAGCGCATAGAGCTCTTCCAGCGCCCGGGGCACGGTATCGTCGGCGAGCTTGCCATGCTTGCCCGCGATGATCTCGACCAGCAATTCGCGGCCGACCTTGCGGGCCGCCCCGAACAGGCTCCTGAGCTTTTCCTGCTGCTCCGTCTTCAAGGCCAAGGGATCGTCGGGATGATAGAAACAGAGGCATTTGATGCAGTGCTCGATCGGCCATTCGACGAGATGCGAGCCGATATCCTGCGAGAATTCGAAGCGCAAGGGCCGCGAGCCGGGCAGTTCGACCGGGCGGCCGAGCCACGCGAAGCCGTGGCGCGCGAATTCGAACATCGCCTTGCGGCCGAACCTTTCGTCGATCAGCATGCCGTAGCCGTCGCGGCCATCGGCGACCCGGGCCGCAGCCTTCACGGCCAGAACCTTGAAGTCCTCGATGCGGGCGGCATCAGCTCCGGTCTTGCGGGCAAGGTCTTCAAGTTGTACGCGGTGGTCGACGGCGAGCGCCATGAGCGACGGGATGACGCGCCGCCGCGTCGTCGCCCAGTGGATGTGATTGATTGCCTCGTCCTTGCGCAGGGCCCGATACGCGCTGCCTTTCTCCATGAAGAACCGGAGCTCTTCCCAGGTCGGATATTCCGGCGAGCAGAGCAGGCGCGACACGGCGAAGGCGCCGCAGGCGTTGGCCCAGGTCGCCGCCGTCTCGAAGTCCTCGCCGCCCAGCCATCCGCGCAGCAGCCCGGACATGAAGGCGTCGCCCGCGCCCAGCACATTGAACACCTCGATCGGGAAACCCTTGCCGACGATGCCGTCCTCGAGATCGTCGCTGATCGGGCCGTCATAGACGATGCAGCCCATGGCCCCGCGCTTCAGCACGATCGTTGCCGGCGACAGCGAGCGGATGGTCTTCAGCGCGCCCAGCACGTCGTCCGCGCCCGAGGCGATCATGATCTCCTCTTCGGTGCCTACGATGAGGTCGCAGTCGGGCAGCACGGTCTTCAGCTTGCCGGAGACCTTGTCCGACTTCACGTAGCGCTCGAAACCCTCGGCATGGCCGGCAAGCCCCCACAGATTGGGCCGGTAGTCGATATCGAACACGACCTTGCGGCCGTTGTTTTTTGCGATCCCGATGGCCTTTCGCTGCGCAGCCTCGGTGTTCTCACGCGAGAAATGCGTGCCGGTGACGACGATCGCCCGGGCCGAGGCGACGAAGGTTTCGTCGACATCCTCCGGCGACAGCGCCATGTCGGCGCAATCGGAACGGTAGAAGATCATCGGCGAGACACCCTCGTCCTCGACCGAGAGGAGGACCAGCGCAGTCAGCCGCGCGGGATCGGTGACGAGCCCTTCGACGGACACGCCCTCGCGTTGGAGCTGCTCGCGTATGAAACGCCCCATCTGTTCGTCGCCGACGCGGGTGAGCAGGGCCGAGCGCAGGCCGAGCCGAGCGGTCCCGACCGCGATATTGGCCGGGCAGCCGCCGACCGATTTTGCGAAGGAGGCGATATCTTCGAGGCGCGAGCCGATCTGCTGGCCGTAGAGATCCACCGATGCCCGGCCGATGGTGATGACGTCGAGCTGCGCTTGGGCGGCGCCCTGAGTCATGGTTTCCTCCGAGGAATGCGGGCGTTGATCGATTGTATGAAATATCAATTCCATCAAACAGTCAATATGGAATGAACATTCCTGATTGCCCGGCCGGAGGGCGCGGTCACGCCTGCTGGCGACGTTCCGCCACTGCGACGGTGAGGGCCATTGCGAGCGCCATGGTGGCGGAAAGCGAGCGGAAGCCCGCGCAATCGGCCTCCGCGACCTCGAACCATTCCTTGGCGGACTGCGCCAGCGGCGAGAACGAACTGTCGGTGATGGCGATGACGGGGACGCCCTGCCCGGAAAGAAAGCGCGCCGTTTCGATCGTGGCCGCGGCATAGGGCGAGAAGCTCACCGCAATGACCGCATCCTTCTGGGTTGCGAAGGAAACCATCTCGGGCTCGAGGCCGGAGGAGGACTCGATGAGCTGATAGCGGATCTTCAGCTTGCCGAGCGCATAGGCCATGTAATTCGCGATCGGATAGGCACGGCGCCGGGCCAGCAGATAGATCGTCTCTGCTTGGGCGAGGATGGTCACGGCCCGCTCGAAGATGTCGTCGTCGAGGGTGCGTGAGACCGTCTCCAGCGACCGGCTCGCCGCCGCGATGAAGCCGCGTACGATCTCTCCGGCCTGAGGTTCCTCGGCGTCGCCACGCAGGGCCTTCAGGCGATCCTCGTAGGATGTCGTGCGCTCGCGCAGCCTTTCGCGGAACACAGCCTGCAAGCTGGTGAAGCCGTCGAAGCCGAGATGCTGGGCGAAGCGTATGAGCGTCGAAGGCTGAACGCCCGCCGAGGCGGCTATGCTCGCCGCCGTGCCGAAGGCGATCTCGTCAGGATTGTCGAGTGCGAATGCCGCCACCTGGGCGATGCGCTTGGGCAGCACATCCCTCCTTTCCAGGATTTTGGCCCGGAGTGTCTCGAAGTCGCGTGGCAGGTCTGGTTCGGCATTCATGGTCGCAAGGTGCGTTGCATGGTCAAAAGCTGCAAGAGCCTAACTGTCGCCCGCCGAGATGTCCACAAAATGAATTGTATGTTCCATTTCCGGAAAGAATGGACTAATTCATTCAAAGTCGGCACGACGTCGACATCAGAGGAGCGCTGGGAAATGATCGGTGTCGGTCTCATCGGTTCGGGTTTCATGGGCAAGTGCCATGCCATGGCCTGGAACTCGGTCAGGATCGCCTTCGGCGACATGCCCGAGATCCGTCTGGTCCATCTCGGCGAAGCCAATGCCGAACTCGCGGCCCGTCGCGCCGCCGAGTTCGGCTTCGCCAGGGCATCCGGAGACTGGCGCGCCGTGATCGACGACCCTGAAGTGGACGTGGTGTCGCTGACGACACCGAACCAGTTCCATCCCGAAATGGCGCTGGCTGCACTTCGCGCCGGCAAGCATCTGTGGTGCGAGAAGCCGATGGCGCCGAGTTTCGCCGAAGCGGAAGCCATGGCCGCGGCCGCAAGGGCATCCGGCAAGGTGGCGGTGCTCGGCTACAACTACATCCAGAGCCCCGCTATCCGCCACATCCGCCGGCTGCTCGACGAAGGCGCCATCGGCACGGTCAACCATCTGCGCGTCGAGATGGACGAGGATTTCATGGCCGATCCGGACGCGCCCTTCTTCTGGAAGCACGAGGCCGCTTCGGGTTATGGCGCGCTCGACGACTTCGCCGTCCATCCGCTGTCGCTGATCCAGAACCTGTTCGGCCGCGTCACGCGCGTTCTCTGCGACATGGCCAAGCCCTATGCCGAGCGTCGCACCGAGGCGGGAGGCCGCAGGGCGGTCGAGACCTACGACATCGCCTCCTGCCTCATCCGCCTGGAGACCGGCATTTCCGGCACGCTGCTCGCCAACCGGTCCGCCTGGGGTCGCAAGGGGCGCATCGCGCTGCAGGTCTTCGGCTCGCAGGGTTCCATCCTGTTCGACCAGGAACGTTTCAACGAGTTCCAGCTCTACGTCACGTCCGATCGCGCGACCGAACAGGGTTATCGCACCATCCTGGCCGCCCCCCAGCACGAGCCCTATGGCCGTTTCATCCCTGCGCCCGGCCACGGGCTCGGCTTCAACGACCTGAAGACGATCGAATGCCACGAACTGGTAGCGAAGATCGAAGGCCGGCCGGCCAATGTCATCGGCTTCGACGACGGCCTCGACATCGAACGGACCGTGCATGCGATGGCGCGGTCGTTCGAGACGGGGGGATGGATGGAAGTTGGTGGTGAATGGTGAATGGTAAAATGGTGAATGGTAAGAATTGGTGAGTAGTATCTAGGCGGGCAGCTGTTGTCGGAGAGCGCTGTCTACTACATTCCATTCACCATTCACCATTCACCATTCACCATTCACCCCTTTCATTCGATGTCGAACGACACCCCCTGCGCCAGCGGCAGCGCCTTGGAGTAGTTCACCGTGTTGGTGGCCCTTCGCATATAGGCCTTCCAGGCGTCGGAGCCCGATTCGCGGCCGCCGCCGGTCTCCTTCTCGCCGCCGAACGCGCCGCCGATCTCGGCCCCCGACGTGCCGATGTTGACATTGGCGATGCCGCAGTCCGAGCCGTCGGCGGCCAGGAAACGCTCCGCCTCCTGCAGGTCGAGCGTGAAGATCGACGACGACAGCCCCGCCCCCACCGCATTGTGCTCGGAAAGCGCGGTGTCGAAGTCGCCGTAGCGCATCACATAGAGGATCGGTGCGAAGGTCTCCTCCGTCACCGGCGCCACCTGGCGCGGCATCTCGACCAGCGCCGGCTTCACGTAATAGGCCGCGTCGTGGCCGGTCTCCACCCGGGTGCCGCCGGTGATGCGGCCGCCTTCGGCCTGCGCCGCCGTCAGCGCCTTCTGCATGGCCTCATAGGCCGCCTTGTCGATCAGCGGACCGACCAGCGCGTTGGTCTCCAGCGGGCTGCCGACCGAAACGCTCTCATAGGCCCGCCGCAGCCGCGGCAGCAGCGCCTCATAGACGCTGTCATGCACGAACAGCCGGCGCAGCGTCGTGCAGCGCTGGCCGGCCGTGCCCATCGCGCCGAAGGCGATCGCCCTGAGCGCCATGTCGAGATCGGCCGACGGGCACACGATGCCGGCATTGTTGCCGCCCAGTTCCAGGATGGCGCGGGCGAAGCGCCTGGCCAGCCGCGGCCCGACCTCGCGGCCCATGCGGGTCGAGCCGGTGGCCGACACCAGCGGCACCCTGGCATGGTCGACCAGCACCTCGCCGATCGCCCGGTCGCCGATCAGCACCTGGCTCAGCCCCTCCGGCACGCCGCCGAACCGCGCCGCCGCCCTGGCGAAGATCGCCTGGCAGGCAAGCGCCGTCAGCGGCGTCTTCTCCGACGGCTTCCACACCACCGCATTGCCGCAGACCAGGGCGAGCGCCGCATTCCACGACCACACCGCGACCGGGAAGTTGAAGGCCGAGATGACACCGACCACGCCGAGCGGATGCCAGGTCTCCATCATGCGGTGGCCGGGGCGCTCGGTGGCGATGGTCAGGCCATAGAGCTGGCGCGACAGGCCGACGGCGAAGTCGCAGATGTCGATCATCTCCTGGACCTCGCCGAGGCCTTCCGACGGGATCTTGCCGGCCTCGATCGAGACCAGGCGGCCAAGATCGGCCTTCGCCGCGCGCAGTTCCTCGCCGAACAGGCGCACCAGCTCGCCGCGCCGGGGCGCCGGCACCAGGCGCCAGGCCCGGAAGGCGGCGTCCGCTTTGTCGATCATGGCGGCGGCCTCCGCCGGCCTCGTCGCCGGCAGCGACGCCACCTGCTCGCCCGTCACCGGGCTGAAGGACGCCATCGTCCCGCCCGCAAGGCTCTTTTCATCCACGCCCAGCTTGGCGAGAAGTGCTTGCGTTTCCTTCACAAGGGTCATGGCTCACCTTCCCGATAGTCGGAGCGCAACATCCGCTGGGAAGCGAAGAAGGGCCCGACATCTCTGTCTGTGCGCCATCGATCCGAGGCCGTCAGGGATTCCGGATCGATGCGCCGGTTTCAGCCTTGCTCATCCCGGCTGGGGCCAAAGTCAAGGCCCGGCGTGACGCCGTCGCGGAAAGGTCTATCCTGCCTGAGCCTGCGACGTACCGCCGGCTCCACAGGCGAAAGGCCAGAACCAGCATCGGCACGCCGACGAGCGATGGCATAGCCTCCCAGCCGCCGGGTCGGGGGAGAGTGTGGCTCGTCCTCTTGGTGGATGCCGAAGCCTCCAAAGATGTGAGCGCGAATCTTGGTCCTGCCCCTCCGACGCCACGGTGAAGCCTTGTTTCGGGATAGGATGCCACTCAACGAACGACCAGGCCGATTTGCCCGGAGCCGATCCATCGGAATCGACCGGAGGCGGGTGGCCGTGGCCATTCGTTGTCATTGTTCCGCGTATGCCGCCCGGCGTTCCAAGGACCTCCGTCAGTCATCAAAGCTGCATGGTGCGGTGCTAGATTCCGGGCAGTACGGAGCGAGACGAAGTAAGGGAGATATCATGTCGAAGACCCACTTCCAGGAAAGAACCGTCAGCTACGTCGTCGATCAGTACGTTGAATCCCGCAGGAATCCGGAATGGCCGATTTCCACGGGCTACGCGCTCCGCGCGATACGCACGGTGCTGCCGAATTGCGACCTGTCGGACCGCCAGCTCGCGGAAATGGTGGCCGCTTCCGCCATCAGCCGCGGCCGCAATGTCGCCTTCGATTTCGCGGTCGAGGCCGGGATGCGCAGCCAGCAGCGACACGCAGGCCTCTGAAGCCGTCCCAGGGCGCCATCTTTCCCGAAACGGCGCGCCGGAACCCATCGCGAAACGCCTTTCGCAAACTCCCGAGAACCCAGCAGTTTCAAGGTCGCGAATGGCGACCGAACCAGGAACTGCCTCGAATTCGAGCCCGGCGCGGCCCCTACAGCGTGTCGTGTGAAAATGGTTTCACGCGACACGCCGTCGGTCCTTGACTTGACGCATGTCTGTTTCCTGAAACCGGTGCCCACTTTCGGGAGACATGCCGCAGACTATCACGCCTCCTCGCCGACTGATCGCGTCATCCTCGAACTGCAGATGTACGGCCGCCGTCCGCATCAGGACGAGCCCGATCCATTACCTGACAAAACCGTGATCGGGGCCGGCCTCGCCGGGATCGTCGAAACCTTCGCCGGCATACTTGGCGACACCAGTCCGGAACCCGACCTCGACGACCTGCTCCGCTCCTTCCTCCGTGCCGCCGAGCGCGTCACCCACAACCTCGACCGCCACGAGGAAGCATAGCGCTCGAACCAGCGCGACCAGGATGGCTCAGAGATTTCGTTCCGGCGCAACGACCAGCTGCTGTCGGCATTGCCCTACGGGATGATCATATTCCCAGGCTCTGGCATCACCGAGAACCTGACCGACAAGGCCCGCCGCCTCGGCATCCCGGTCTGGCGCTTCATTGATGGCGGCGCGCGAGCGCGTTTTCCTGCAAATGCGGAAAATCTGGATAATATGGAGATAGGAGTCCAGCCATGCGACAGTTCACGACAGGCGATCTCAACAAGCAGGTTGGCGACGTCACCGACGTTGCCAGCCGTGAACCCGTTATCCTCACGAAACACCGGAAACCCCGGCTCGTGTTGATGAGTTACGAGCACTACGAACGGATGCGCACCGCTGGCGGAGATCCCGCCGCGCACACCGTGCCTCCGAGATGCCGGGGGACCACGCGGAACTCTGCACCGCCGAGATCGACAGACTGGCGAGGGGCGAGGGATATGACGATGGGCGGTAGATTCCTGCCCGTCAGGTCATCTCTTACCCGTATCTGTGGGCATGGCAACACGAGCGCGGCGAAACGGAAGGTCGCAAGACCCGGCCGACTTGCGTGGTCGTCGCTGTCCGCGGCACAAAAGACGGCCTGATCCGTCTGGCGCTCCTGGCGATAACCACCCAGCCACCGCATGCTGATCGCGTCGCTTTGGAAGTCTCCGCGATCGAGTGTCGCCGCGCCGGTCTGACCGACCTCAATCGCTGCTGGGTCGTCGTTGACGAATACAATTACGATATTGCCGAACGCTCCTGGTACATCGAGCCCGACGGGAAGATCCTCGGCCGGTTCAGCAAGGCATTCATGATGAAGATCGCGGGCGCCTTTATCGACGCGCGCAGCTATGGGCGACGCGTCAGCCGTCTGGATTGATGTTTTCTGTTCTCGGCAGCGAGCATGCCTCGGCTCGAGCCAAGGCTTGTCGGAAAATCTTCCATTTCGACTTATCCATGGCCGAATCGGCGAAGACGGGTTAGCCCGCCGGGCATCCCGTTTTCGGGCCATGCCGTCCGGATCAGAACCTCCGGCTCAAATGGGCTGAAGCCGCCAGGCCGAACCGCCAGGGACGGTCTGTCGCGCGGGTAATGCCGATACGCGTCCCCACGGCGACCTTGGGTTTCGTGTCGGGCAGGCGGAGTCGGAAAGGCGGCCGATCGAGCGCCAGCCCGTCGAAAGAACCGTCGATGCCGAGCGCCTGGCAAAGCCGACCCGGTCCGGAGCAGAGCAGGCGGGCCTCGCCGCGTGCGCGCCGCGCCTTCATGTCCTCGATCCCGAATGCCGGCTCGAGCGCCCGGATGAGGACTGCGCTGCCGGGAAGGCAGACCACGTTGAGGCACCAATGGATGCCATAGGAGCGATAGACATAGGCATGTCCGGGCGGCCCGAACATCACCCGGTTGCGCAGCGTCTGGCCGGCGAAGCTATGGGAGGCGGGGTCATCGGGCTCGTAGGCCTCGGTCTCGGCGATGATGCCGCCGGCCGATCCGACCGACAGTTCCACGCCGATCAGGTCCTCGGCGACGGAAACGGCGTTTTTGGCAAAGAAGTCGTTTGTCGGGGTCATGCTGACGTCGTGAAGAAGCTTGCCGGAAGGCTGAACGCCTTCCGGCAGGGTGGGAAGGCGAAAAGATACCCGTGGCTCGCGCGACCGCCAAGCCGGAAGCGGTTGTCGCGCGGAACCCGCGTCGCCGACACCCGTTGTAACGGTCGACAGTGAATCGGGCCGCCAACAGCGGCCTTCCAGGGACCGTGATACGCCATGTTTCACAAAGCTGCCTCGACTGCGCTCTGCCTGTTTGCCGTGCCTGCGTCCGCCTCGGCGCAGGATAACTCCGGGTTCCCTCCCGACAATGCGCTGAAACTCTCGCAGATCGTCACCACGGTCGAGAAACGGCCGGACTTCCGCTACATCTACTCGATCGACTGGAACGACGACGGTTACTATGAGGTGACATATTACACCACCGACAAGGCCAAGGTGGAGATCAACTACAATCCCGTCACAGGTGAGCCGCAATGATCCGCGCCGCTGCGCCCGGGCCGAGACCGATCCCGACGCCCGATCCCATCCCGCCGATGCCGGACCCGCAGCCCGACCCATCGCCCTTTCCCGGCCCGAAACCGACGCGACAGGCAATATGAAGCGGCTGCTTCCCGCAAGGCGCTACTCGCTAATCGGGTCTTCCAGATAGCCCAGACCGCCCGCGCTGGTCTGGGCAGTCTGGACCGGAATCTCGGCCGTGCCGGGGGCACGCGAAAAGGCGCAGGCTTCGGCGCCCAGCGCGAAGCTCGCCAGAACGTTGGCCGCGATCACCGCCGCGGGATTTTCCTCAAGGGCGCGCCGCATATCCAGCGAGGTTTCCTCTGCGGTGCGGCTTTGAATGCGCGCCGACAGGTCTTGGAGATGATCCGCCGCCTGCCCGAGCAGGGAGGCGACCGAGCCGGGCTCGGCCGTGGCCAGCACATTGCTGGCCTTGTGGATGGTCTCGGCGATCGCGCGCAGCCCATCGACCGTGCGGTCACGCAAATCTTTCTCGCCGGTCAGCTGGCTGGGGGAAGGGGGCTCGTGACTGTCCATGAATGGCTCCCGTCTGTGCCGAAGCCACCGCCCTGATCGTGCGCGATCAGGTCGTTGGCGGCTTCCTCGGCGAGGGTAACGGGGGGCTGCAGGGTTGGTTCCTGCGAACTGCCCGGCGGCCGTCGTCAAATATCAATGGCGGACGCAGACCCTTCGGCGTCTTCCGGGGATGACGATGCGGGCCTGGCCACGAGGAAATCGAAGTCGCAGCCCTGATCCGCCTGCAGCACGTGATCGTGATAGAGCCGCGCATAACCGCGGGCCGGCCGCTCGACTGTCGGCCGCGTGGCCGCGGCGCGCTGCGCAAGTTCGGCATCGTCGACCAGCAGTTCCAGCCGTCGCATCTCGACATCGAGATTTACGGGGTCGCCGTCGCGCACGAGGGCAAGCGGCCCGCCGACCGCCGATTCCGGCGAGACGTGCAGCACGATGGTGCCGAAGGCGGTGCCGCTCATGCGCGCGTCGGAGATGCGGACCATGTCCTTGACGCCCTGCGCCGCCAGTTTCTTCGGGATCGGGATGTAGCCCGCCTCCGGCATGCCCGGCGCTCCGCGCGGCCCGGCATTGCGCAGAACCAGGACATCGTCGGCCGTCACGTCGAGATCGGGGTCGTCGATGCGCTGCGCCATATCTGCGACCGTCTCGAAGACGACCGCCCGGCCGGTGTGCCGCATGAGGGCGGGCGAGGCGGCGGAATGCTTGATGACCGCGCCGCGCGGGCAGAGATTGCCATAGAGCACCGCGATGGCGCCTTGCGACTTCAGCGGCCGGTCGATCGGACGGATGATCTGCTGCTCGTGCATCTCGGCAGTCTTCATGACCCGGCCGGCCAAGGTTCCGCCTTCGACCACCGGAACCGACAGGTCGAGGAAGTCGACGAGTTCCCCGAGCAGCCGGGGCACGCCGCCGGCATGGTGGAAATGCTCCATATAGTGTTCGCCCGACGGCTTGAGGTCGACGAGCACGGGCACGTCCCGGCCGATCCGGTCGAATTCGACAAGGTCGAGCGCATGGCCCGCCCGGCCGGCGATCGCGGCGAGATGGATGATGCCGTTGGTCGAGCCGCCGATCGCCTGCAGCGCCACCATGGCGTTGCGCAGGGCGGCGGGGGTGACGAGCGCCGCGGGCACGGGCGCGCCGGCGACGGCGATTGCGGCGGCGATCCGCCCCGAAGCCTCGGCCGAACGGACACGCTCCGCATGGGGCGCGGGAATGGAAGCGGCGAAGGGAAGCGCGAGTCCCAGTATCTCGGTGACGATGGCCATGGTGCTCGCCGTCCCCATCACCATGCAGGTGCCGACCGAGGGCGCGAGCCGGCCGTTGACCAGTTCGATCTCGGTCTCGTCGATCGCCCCGGCCCGGTGTCCGGCCCACAGGCGCCGGCAGTCGGTGCAGGCGCCGAGCATCTCGCCCTTGTGGTGGCCGACGACCATCGGTCCGACGGGGACGACAACGGTCGGCAGGCCGGCGCTGACCGCGCCCATGATCTGTGCCGGCAAGGTCTTGTCGCAGCCGCCGATGACGACGACGGCGTCCATCGGCTGCGCCCGCACCATCTCCTCGGTGTCGATGGCCATCAGGTTGCGCAGCACCATGCTGGTCGGATGCGCGAAGGATTCGTGGATGCTGATCGTGGGGAAGACCATGGGCAGGGCGCCGGACAGCATGACGCCGCGCCTGGCCGCCTCGACCAATGCGGCGGCATTGCCGTGGCAGGGATTGTAGTCGCTCGCCGTATCGACGATGCCGACGATCGGCCGGTCGAGCGCGTCGTCGGAATAGCCGGCGGCCTTGATGAATGCCTTGCGCAGGAATAGCGAGAAAGCCTCGTCGCCGTAGCTGGTCATTCCCTTCCTGAGGCCGCGATCGGTCAAATCGGCACCTTTTCGACAATCCGTCGCTGTCGCCTACCTGGGGCCTGTCGGCAACGGCGCCGCCACACGTAGCTCACGGAGATTATCAATGATCTCGTCCGAGAATGAAATCGCCCAATGAAACGAGTTGGCGGCTCGTGATTGTCGATGGTCCGACCTCGCACATTCGGTCGCGACGTCCTGGATTGCCTGACCGTTCCCAAGCGACAGATACGGAGTACGCCCCCTTGTGGAAATCCTGTTGCCCGGTTGTAGGATGATATGTATGTTCCGATGAAAGTTTGAAACTCGGTTCGGCGAGAGGCCATGCTCCGCGACGTTGCAGCGATCTTCAGCGAAGTGCTCGGCTCCGGTGCCGTCGTCGCCGATGAAGCCGGCATGGCCGGCTATCTGACGGACTGGTCGGGCGATCATCGCGGCATGGCGGCCGCCGTGCTGCGGCCGCGTTCGGTCGAGCATGTCAGCCGGGTCGTCCATCTCTGCCGCGAGCACCACTTGGCCATTATCCCACAAGGCGGCAATACCGGCCTGGTCGCCGGTGCGATCGATGGTCAGGGCCGTCGAGCCGTCGTCGTCTCGACCGAGCGGATGGACCGCATCCGCTCGGTCGATCCCGTCGACTTCACCTTGCGTGCCGATGCCGGTTGCACGCTGCAGGCGATCAGGGAGGCGAGCGAAGCGGCGGACTGTCTTTTCCCTCTTGCGCTCGGGGCGCAGGGAAGCTGCCGCATCGGCGGCAATGCGGCGACCAATGCCGGTGGGGTCAACGTGCTGCGCTACGGCATGGCGCGCGATCTCATCCTCGGCCTTGAGGTCGTGCTGCCCGACGGCGAGGTCTGGAATGGTTTCTCGGGCCTGCGCAAGGACAACCGCGGCTACGATCTCAAGCAGATCTTCATCGGCAGCGAGGGCACGCTCGGCATCGTCACCGGCGTCGAGGTGAAGCTGTTTCCGCGCCCGACCAGTGTCGAGACCGCCTATCTCGGGGTCGCGTCCTTCGCCGACGCCATGCGGCTTTTCGCGCATGCGCGGCGGGCATGCTCCGACCTCATGACGGCCTTCGAGGTGATCGGCGCCGAATGCATCGAACTGGCGCGGCTGATCCATCCCGAACTCAACGTTCCGGTCACCGCGCCGGTCCACATCCTGATGGAAGTATCAGCCAGTGGCCCGATTGACCTCCGCTCGACGGTTGAGACCTTCCTCGCCTCTGCAGTGGGAGATGGCCTCGTGAGCGGCGCAGTGCTGGCGCAAAGCCAGTCCCAGGCGCGCGCTTTGTGGTCGATCCGGGAAGGGCTGGTCGAAGGCCAGGCGCGGCGCGGCTACCACGTGCGCACCGACGTCTCCGTTCCTCTCTCCTCTGTTCCCGCCTTCGTCGACGAGGCCCGTGCCACGATCGCAGAGGGTTTTGCGGGCTGGCTGCCGCAGGCCTATGGTCATGCCGGCGATGGCAACGTCCATTTCAACGTGCTCCCGCCCGTCGGGCTGAACGACGCCCAGGCGCGCTCGACAGGAAAATCGATCGAGACGGTGCTGCTTGCGCTCGTCGCCCGGTTCGGCGGCTCGATCAGCGCCGAGCACGGCATCGGCCGCAGCAAGCGCGATGCCTTCTGGGCCACGGCCGCGCCCGTCCACAAGCGCCTGATGCGCAGCCTCAAGGTGGCGCTCGACCCGCAAGGCCTGATGAATCCCGGCTGCCTTTTGCCGGCGGAGGATGCCCTATGAAACAACGCTCGCCCATGATCGGAACGGTGGAGGCCCTGCCGCATCGCGTGGCTGCCCTCCTCAACCGCAAGATCGCCTCCGGCGATCTCAATCCCGGAGCCCGGCTGCCGACGGAGCAGCAGCTTTCAGAAGAATTCGGCGTCAGCCGCAATGTGGTGCGCGAGGCGATCGCGCAACTGCGCGCCGACGGCATCGTCGAGGCGAGGCAGGGCGTCGGCGCCTTCGTGCTGGCGCCGGAGCAACGGGCGGCGATCCGCATCGACCGCGAAGCGCTTGCCGACATCGGCAATATGGAGCGGCTGTTCGAACTGCGCTGCATTCTCGAGGTGGAATCGGCGACGCTCGCCGCTGCGCGACGCGAGCAGAAGCATCTCGACGCGATCAAGGCAGCGCTCGACCGCATGAGCGGCGAAGAGCGCTGGGAGGAGGGCAGCATCGACGCCGATCTTGCCTTCCATAGGGAGATCGCGCAGGCGACCGACAATCCATACATCCATACCTTCATCTCCTTCGTATGCGAACAGATCCGCCGCTCGATCCACTATGCCCGGCTGACCAACCCGCTCCACGACCTCGTGGAGGTCAATGTGGGCGAACATGTGCGCATCTACGAAGCGCTCGTCGCCGGCGATCCGGCGGCGGCGGGCACCGCCATGCGCGCCCACATCATCGGCGCCGCGAACCGTGTCGGCGTCTCGCTGCCGCTCGGCGACCGGCCGAAAGCCGCCGTCCGCAAGCCCCGGATAGAACAATCATGACGCTCGGCCCCATCAGGAAGATCACCGATGTCTGCCTGCTGGTCGAAGACATCGGCCGCACGGTCGATTTCTATGCCGGCAAGCTCGGCTTCGAACTGCGTCGCCGTGCCGAAGGCTTCGCCGACTTCCACGGTTCGGGCGTGACCCTTGCTGCCTGGGAACTCGATCATATCAATCACCATGCGGGCGTTTCGAACCGGCGCTCCCCGCGCGGGGCGCACAAGGTCTGTGTCGCGGTCGAACTCGACCGGCCGGAAGACGTCGATCGCATCCACCAGGAACTGAGCGCCAGGGGCGTGCCCTTCTACGGCGCACCGGCCGACTATGTCTGGAATGCGCGCTGCGCCTATTTCACCGACCCGGACGACACGTTGTGGGAGCTCTATGCCTGGCTCGACGGCGGGCCCGGCGACTATCACGAGGAAAGCCCTGAAACAGAAACCGCGAAGGGCGACCGGTAGGCGGCAAGCCGGTCCCCGACGCATCGCAGAGGAGAACAATAATGAGCGGGAACACATCTTCGATCGATCGCCGGCTGTTCATGAAGGCAGGAATTGCCGGGCTGGCGGCTTTCTCTCCCGGGATGCAGCTCATCCTCGGCAAGGAGGCCAAGGCTGCCGGCAAGGTGGTCATCCAATATGACTGGCTGGTCTCGAACGGGCAGATCGGCGACGTGATGGCGCTCGAGAACGGTTTCTTCAAGGAGGCGGGACTGGAGGTCGAATTCAGCCCAGGCGGGCCGAATGCGGCGACCGTGCCGCCGGTCGTGTCGGGCGCTGCCTTGCTCGGCCAGTTCTCGGAGACGCCGCAGCTTTTCAGCGCGCGCGCCAGCGGTGTGCCGGTCAAGATCCTCGCCTGCGGCTACCGCACCGGTCCTTACGCGCTCACCTCGAAGCCGGCCAAGCCGCTGCGCACGGTCGCCGACCTGAAGGGCATGCGCATCGGTATCCAGCCGACCGCGCGTTTCGTCATCGACGCCATCGCGGCCACGAACGGCATCGACATCGACGATATCACCGTCGTCAATGTCGGCTTCGACAAGGCGCCGCTGGTGCGCGGCGAGGTGGACGCGATCGGGGGCTGGATCACCAACACCCAGGCGCTGAGCGTGGTCGGCGACGACCGCATCGACCTCCTGACGCGCGATCTCGGTCTCTCCTCCTATGCCGATGTCTATTTCGCCACCGACACCGCGATCGAGAAGGATGCGGAGACGCTGGCCAGCTTCATCGGCGCCGTCGGCAAGGGCTGGGGCTGGACCCATGCCAACCCTGAGGAGGCGGTCAGGAAGCTCGTCGCGGCGCGGCCCGAACTCTCCGTCGAATGGGAGCAGAAGACCATCGACCTCGTGCTGAAGCTCAGCTTCGACGCCGACACCGCCCGCGACGGCTGGGGCACTTTCGACCCTAAGTCGATCGGGGAACAGATCGCGCTCTTCGACAAGATCGGCCAGTATCCGAACGGTGCGCCCAAGGCAGAGGACGTCTATACGACGAAGATCCTCGAACTGTCGGCGGCGGAGCGACCCAAGCTCGACGCGCCGGGCGCCTGATGGCCAACGCGATCGAGGCCCGGCGTCTGGATGTCGGCTATCCCGGCAAGCACCAGGCCATCAAGGTCATCTCCGGTCTCGACCTGACGGTCGGGGCCGGAACCTTCCTGTCGATCCTCGGCCCGTCCGGCTGCGGCAAGTCGACCTTCCTGCGTGTGGTTGCCGATCTGCTCGATCCGCTGGCCGGCGACATCACGATCCTGGGGACCAGTCCCAAGGTGGTGCGTGGCCGGCGTGACGTCGGTTTCGTCTTCCAGGACTCGACGCTCCTGCCCTGGCGTACCGTGCGCGACAACATCCGCCTGCCGCTCGTGATCGGACAGGGGCGCCTGACCCGCGAGATCGCCGACCGCAGCGAGGAGCTTCTCCAACTGATGGGCCTGTCGGCGCTCTGCGACCGCTACCCGCACCAGCTTTCCGGTGGACAGCGCCAGCGCGTGGCCATCGCGCGCGCCTTGCTCGGCGAACCCAGGCTGCTCCTGATGGACGAGCCCTTCGGCGCGCTCGACGAGATCACGCGCGACCGGCTGAACGACGAACTGCTCAATCTGTGGCGGCGCACCGGCACGACCGTTCTGTTTGTGACCCACTCCATCGCCGAGGCCGTCTATCTTGGCGAGCGGGTTCTGGTTCTCGCGGCCAATCCCGGCCGCATCCTTTTCGACGGCGATCTCAGGTCGATCAAGCAGGAGGGCAATCGTTGCAGCCGCGACGACCAGGCGATCGCCGCGGCGATGGCCGAAATGCGTCAGGCCCTGGGAGAGGCTTCATGAGCCGTCAGGCTGCCTTGTCGCCGCTCGCCCAGGGCCTCCTGCCGGTCTTCGGGGCGGCCTCGATCCTGATCGCCTGGCAGTTCGCCCTGCCGGTCGCCGGCGTACCGGCCTATATCGTGCCCACGCCGGCGGCGATCTTCTCGACCTTCGCGGCAAGCTGGCCGCTGCTTCTTTCCAATCTCTGGCCGACCGCGATCGAGGCCGTCGCCGGCTTCCTGATCGGCAACCTCGCCGCCATGGTGATGGCGATCGCCTTCGTGCACAGCCGTTTCCTGCAGGCGGCCTACTTTCCTGTCGTGCTGTTCTTCAACACCATCCCGATCCTGGCGCTGTCGCCGATCATCATCCTGATCTTCGGCCTGGGCATGACGCCGAAGATCGTGATCGCGGCCGTGATCTCCTTCTTTCCGACGCTGGTCAACATGATCCGTGGCCTGGATTCGGCGACTTCGAACGAGCATGAGCTGTTCCGGGTGCTCTCGGCGACGCGTGCCGAAGTGTTCTGGCGGCTGCGGTTCCCGCGTTCGCTGCCGATGCTGTTCTCCTCGCTCCGCATCGCCTCGGCCACGGCGGTCATCGGCGCGATCGTCGGCGAGTGGATCGGCTCGGACAAGGGGCTCGGCGCGCTGATCATACAGGCGACCTTTAACTACCAGTCCGACCGGCTCTATGCCGCGATCGTCCTGTCCTCGTCCCTGTCGATCCTTCTGTTCCTGCTGGTAGCCGCAGTCGAGCGCAAGGTGGTGAAATATTGACGGCCCCGCCCGGGCTTCCGCGTCGCGGGAGACGGCGGCGAGGGAGCGGCCGATCCTCAAAGCGCCTTGTACATCAGCGTCGTTGAATCGAGCCGGCCGTCGATCGGGTCGAGGCAATAGCCGGGGATGACGCCCGCAGTCTGGTAGCCGAGCGAGGCGTAGAGCGGTTCGGCCTTGTCGCCGGTACGCGTGTCGAGCGTGATCAGCCGCCGTCCCATCCGCCGCGTCAGCTCCTCCAGCTCCGCCATCAGCAGGTGGGCGATGCCGCGGCGGCGGAAATCGGGATGCACCAGCAACTTGCGGACCTCGACCCGATGCGGCTGGTTGGGCGGCGTGTCGTGATCGAGCTGGACGGAGCCCGCGATCCGGCCCTCAAGGCGTGCGACGAACAGGGTAAGGCGTCCAGTACGCACCGCCGGCAGCACCTTGCCGCTCCAGAAGAGCTCGCCCTCATGCCGGGTGAAGGGCAACACGAAGCTGATGCTGGCACCATCATGGACGCAGGCAAAGAGCAGCGCGGCGAGTTCACCGAGATGGGCCCCGATGTCGTCGGCGTGAAAGGTCGAGATGGAGACGGCGTCCTTCATTGGGCCTCACAGGATAAAAAGCAGATATCGGGCCGGAGCATGCGCCGGCGTGCAGAAGGCGCTCGGACCGAATAGCTGGTAACGCAAGCAGTCACCGGGGCCGAGATCATGGGTCCGTCCGTCGACGTTGACCTGCAACTGGCCTTCGAGCATGAGAAGGTGATGCTCCAGGCCCGGGCTCGGGGAAGCGTCGTATATGATGCGCGTATCCGGTTGCAGCTTGCACTCAAGTACTTCGGCCGCGAGATTCCGCGCCGGCGGGGAGATGGAGCGGCGGCGGAAGCCGTTTTCCGGATCCGTCCAGACGGGTTGCGCATTGCTGCGGACCACAGGAGCAAAGTCGTCCTCGACCATGCGCATCAGTCGGGACATGGTCAGGCCATAGGCGGCGCAGAGCTTGCCAAGCACGGCCGCCGTCGGGCTCACCTCGGCGTTCTCAAGTCGGGAGAGAGTGGCGCGGCTGACATCGCAGCGCCTGGCGAGTTCGTCGAGCGACCAGCCGCGCTCGGCCCTCAGGCCTTTGAGGCGCTGCGCGATTCGCTGGTCGATGGTGATGTCGTCTTGCCCGGATTCTTCCATATCAGAGAAATCATCCCAAATATGAGAAATGTCAAGATCGACGCTTTTGCGGCGTACCAGTTCGGCGACCGGCGGCTCGATAATGCGATGTCGTCCGTTCCCTCAACAGCGAGCCGGACTGGCAGCAGACCCGCGGGACGCGAACCGCACCAGGTTTCGGCGCCACGCATCGGCTATCCGGAAATCGATTCCGATTTTCTGGCCGATGCGGTAGCGTCGGGATTGCCTATTGCATGTATCGGGCGGGTCATGAGGCGTGTCCTTCAGAGCAAGCCGATCCAGGTGGCGCTCATCGGGGCCAGCGTGCTTTTTGCCGCAGTGCTGCTGCGATCCCATGATCCCGAGTTTCTTCAGCGCGCACGTGACCTGACCTTCGACAACTACCAGCGCCTGAGACCGCGCGCCCCGCCGCGGTTGCCCGTGAGGATCGTCGACATCGATGACGCGTCGGTGCGCCTTTATGGCCAGTGGCCGTGGCCGCGCACGGAACTCGCCGAGATCGTCGACCGGCTCGCACAACTGGGCGCGGCCACAGTCGCCTTCGACATGGTGTTTTCCGAGGCTGACAGGAGCAACCCCGCTGAGATCGCCAAGCGGATCCTGCAGGACCGGGACAATCTGGACGAGGGCCTGCGCGACGCGCTGGCCGCCTTGCCGGATAGCGACGCGGCGCTTGTCCGCAGCCTCGCACAGGTTCCCTCCATCGTCGGTTTTTTTGGGACGACAACGGCCAATTCGGTCCGTCCTCGCCAGACCGCAGGCATCGCCATCACCGGCGACGATCCCAACTTGGCGCTTCTGCGCATGAACGGCAGCATCGTCTCCCTGCCGCGGCTGCAGGAGGCTGCCTCCGGCATCGGCAGCATCAGCCTCGGCCGCAATCGGCAAGACGACGTCATCCGGCGCGTGCCCCTGCTGATCACCGATGGAACTGCCGTCTATCCGGCATTGTCGATCGAGGCCCTGCGTGTCGCGACGGGTGCCTCGACCTTCATCCTGAGGTCATTGGGAGCGAGCGGCGAGATCAGCGGCGGAAAGACGGGGTTGGTCAGCATCAAGGTCGGCGATCTTGTCGTGCCGACCACGACAGCCGGCGAAATCCAGATGTACTACAAGCGCGACGACCCTGCCGACTACATCTCGGCCAGCCGATTGCTCAGCGGCGATGCGGCGGGCCTGGCAGCGTTGATCGAGGGGCATGTCGTGCTCATCGGGACGTCGGCTGTCGGGTTGTCGGATCTGCGTCTGACCACACTCGGACAAACGGTGCCCGGCGTCTCCCTGCACGGCCAGATCATCGAGCAGATTCTGTCCCAGACATTTTTGCAGAGGCCCGACTGGGCCGACGGTGCGGAACTGATGATGACAGTCGTCGTCTGCTTGCTTCTGGCGGCCATACTGCCCTTCAGCGGTGCGTTGGTTTCGGCGGTCTTCGGGGCGGTCTGCGCGGCATTCCTCGCGGTCCTCAGTTGGATTGCCTTCTACCGGTACGGGATCCTCATCGACCCGGTGTTCGCCATGCTGACCGGCGGCGTGCTCTATATCCTCGCGATCACGCTTGTTTTTGCGACCGCCGAACGTGAGCGCCGTTTCGTGCGCGACGCGTTCCAGCATTATCTCGCCCCCAGCCTGCTGAAGAAGCTCGAGGCGGCGCCCGAACAACTCAATCTCGGCGGCGAGATCCGCAATCTGACGGTACTTTTCATAGATATCCGTGGCTTCACCGGCATATCCGAGAAACTGCCGCCGAGCGATCTCGTCTCGTTCCTCAACCAGCTCTTCTCACCATTGACCGAGATCGTCCAGAGGCACGAAGGCGCCATAGACAAATATATCGGCGATTCGATCATGGCCTTCTGGAATGCGCCGCTGCAGGTCGACGATCATGCCCGAAAAGCCTGCCATGCGGCCTTGAGAGTGGCCGAAGCCGTCGACCGGCTGGATCGGGACGACGCCTTCGGCTTCAGACGGCGATCCCTCGACATTCCCAAAGTCCGGATCGGGATCGGCCTCAGCACCGGCGACGCCTGCGTGGGCAATATGGGCTCGGCCGAGCGGTTCAACTATTCCGTGGTCGGCGACACCGTGAACATCGCGGCGCGGATCGAAACCGAGGCCAAGGTGGTCGGCTGGCCGATCCTGGTCTCGGAAACCACGGCACTTGCGGCCGCAGGCATGGCGTTCCTGTCGGTCGGCGCGCTCGTGCTCAAAGGCAAGTCGCACGGCATCGGCATCCATGCGCTCGTCGGAGACGAGAGATACGCAGATTCTCCGGAGTTCGCCATGATCAAGGAGAACCACGAGCATCTTGTGGCTGCGCTGGCCCAGCGCCGGCATCACGACGTCGCTGTCGCGCTCGAACGGTGCATTGCGCAGGCTCCCGACCATCTCGTGCCGCTCTATCGCGCTTACCGGCGTAGCGTGATCTCGGCCGAAAACAGGCACCACCCTCACCAAGAGAAATAGCGCCACCGATCATCGGGACCAACGCCGTGAGCCGGCTACGCATTTCGATTGATGCGCACCGTTCCGTCTGCCTGCCGACGATCCGATATGAAACAACTTTAACGTGAAGTGCTGCGATCAAGGTTTCAACCGGTTTCGTCCAGATGCCCGCGCCGAGAGGATCTTCTCGGTGGCGCTGCCGGAGCACGCATGGACAAGCTTTATGGCCGGTACTAACCTCATTTTGCCTGAACAATTTAGCTGGCTGGGCATTCGACAATGCAGCGCGCCGTAGCAATCGGGTTGTTCTTTGCCTTGGCTGCCCTGCAACCAGCGCGAGCGGCGCAGCAGATCGGGGTGGCGGTCGACTCGAAGCTGCGGGTTTCGTCCGTCGGAGCATCCGGCAGCAAGATTCTCATCACCTCGGCCCCGGTATTCAGGAACGACCGGCTCGTCGCGAACTCGACCGGCCTGGCACAGATCAGATTCGTCGATGACACCAAGCTCGTCCTCGGCCCGAACTCAAGCGTCACCTTGGACAAGTTCGTCTTCTCGGGCGACAGCTCGGCCAGAACGGTCTCGGTTTCAGTGACCAAAGGCGCGTTCCGCTTTATCAGCGGAAGAAGTGGCTCGAGTGCATATTCCATCAACACTCCGGCCGGCAGCATCGGAGTCAGAGGCACGGCGTTCGACGTGACGGTCCAGGGCGGGACCACGAATGTCGTCCTGCTGCGCGGTCAGGTGAACATCTGCCCGCGCAACGGCGATTGCCGCCGGGTGCGCACAAGATGCGAATATGTTGCCTTCAACAGGCGCGGTTTCCTGCAGCGGAGCAGTGCGTCAGGGCTGACGAATGCGGGACGCTTCCGGAACCTCTTTCCGCTCCTTTCGAACGCCCGGGGAATCCTCCCCCAATTCAGGGGAGGGTCTGCAGGCTGCCAGGGCTCGACGACACAGTCGGGCGTCCAGCATGCGCGGACTACCATAGCGCCGGAAGAACCTCCCGCGCCGCCCGTCTCCCCTCCCACGTCACCGCCCCGCGCACCTCCGACACCGCCGGAACCTCCTGCAGTGACGCGCGGCAACCCTGGAAACACCAAAGCGGTGGGCCGTGCCGGGCTCAGTCCGAGCGGTCGCGATTTCGGCGCCCCCGGTCGTGGTCGCAGCGATGCGAATGAAACGGGCGGCTTTGGCGCTTCGGCGACTGGCGGCTCGACGGGCGGTCTGGGCGGTGGATCCGGTGCCGGTGGTGGCAGCAGTGGCGGTGGGACCGGCGGGAATGGTGGCGGAAAAGGCAGTAGTAGCGGGGGTAACGGCAACGGTGGCGGAAACGGCAACGGCGGCGGGCATGGCAATGGCGGCGGGCATGGTGGCGGTCAAGGCAACGGGAATGGCGGCGGAAACGGCGGAGGCAACGGAAATGGCGGTGGCCAAGGCAATGGTGGCGGGAATGGCGGTGGCAATGGAGGTCGCTGACGAGTGACGGGCTTGGCGCCGGCTGGGAGCCCGGGGCGCATAGGCCACCATCGGCCGATTCACCGGGACTGTCAGGAATTCTGTGCGCGAGGCCCGTTTTCGTCACCGACCGACGAACCGTTCGCCGAAGACAATGGCGAATTGGGTCTTGGCCTCGAACCACTCGCGCGGCGGTCGTTTCCATTCCTCGGCCGCGTGGTTCAGAACCAGATATAGCAGCTTCATGGCGGCGTCGTCATTGGGGAAATGGCCCCGGGTTCGGACGGCGCGCCGCAGCTTGGAGTTGAGCGCCTCGATGGCGTTTGTGGTGTAGATGATGCGGCGCACGCCCTCAGGGAAAGCAAAGAACGGAATGACCTGTTGCCAATTGCGCCGCCAGCTCTGGGCGATCGCCGGGTAGCGCTGGCCCCAGTGACCGGCCTCGAACGCCTCCAGGGCCTGCAGGCCGGCCTCGGCGTCCATGGCCCGGTAGATCGCCCTGAGCGCCGGCACGACCGCCTTGCGGTCCTTCCACGACACGAACTCCAGGGAATGGCGGATCAGGTGCACAATGCAGGTCTGCACCACGGTCTGGGGAAAGACGGCGTTGATCGCCTCGGGAAAGCCCTTCAGCCCGTCGACGACGGCGATCAGGACGTCGCCGACGCCGCGGTTCTTCAACTCGTTCATGACGCGCAGCCAGAACTTGGCGCCCTCGGTCTGTTCGATCCAGATGCCCATGACCTCCTTGGTGCCGTCGGGCAGGATGCCGAGCGCGATGTAGACCGCCTTGTTGCGCACGAAGCCCTCGTCGCGGATCTTGACCCGAATGGCATCGAAGAAGACGACGGGATAGACCGCGTCCAGCGGCCGGTTCTGCCATTCGGCGACCTCCTCCAGCACCGCGTCGGTGACCGCCGAGATCAGGTCCGGCGAGACCTCGATGCCGTAGAGCTCCTCCAGATGGCCGCGGATCTCGCGCACCGTCATGCCGCGCGCATACATCGAGATGATCTTGTCGTCGAAGTCGGGAAACCGCCGCTGGTACTTGGCGACCAGCTTCGGATCAAAGGTGCCGGCCCGGTCGCGCGGGATCGCCAGCGTCATCTGTGACGTCCCCGTCAGCACCGTCTTCTTCGAATGATCGTTGCGGCGATTGGCGTTGCCGTCGGCACCTTCGTCCGCCAGGTGCTCGTCGAGCTCGGCGTTCAGAATGCGCTCCGAAAGCGCCTTCTTCAGGTCGTCGAGCAGACCGTCCTTGGCAAACAAATCCCTCGGATCACGACCGGCAAGCAGCTGATCCAGCAGTTCTTTCTCGATAGCCATGTGATGATTCTCTCCTTTCCATCATCATGGCCTCACGCACAAAATTTTCGACACTCCCGATTCACCTCCTCCAGGACCTTACCGTTCGGCTCGACAGGCGCGCTGGCACGCTCCGCGCCGCAACACTCAGTCTCGCAATCTTCCGTAACGGGCCAGCACGTCGACCAACGCTGCATGATCGATCGCAGTGACAGTCGCGCGGTCCCACTCGGTGCCACCCAACGTCCTTGCCGCGACCATAGAATTGATGATCGCTTCTTCGGTTGCCTGCACGGCGGCCTCATAGACGGGGTCGAGCAGGTCGTCGTTCAATATCTCGATCGAGAAGCGGGCCGGAGAACGGTGGGGCAGCGGCCTTTCGCCCGCGGTCGAGAAGGCGAGGAAGATGTCGCCGGAACTGTTGCCGCCCACGGTTCCGGTGCGGCCGATGCCGAGCCCACCGCGGCGGGCGAGGCGCTGCAACTGGTGCGGCGCCAGCGGGACGTCGGTCGCGATGACGACGATGATCGAGCCACGCTCCCCGACCTCGCGCAGCAGGCGGTTGCCGGTCAGATGCCGGCCGACGGGCACGCCCGAGATGGTCAGCCAGTCGCGCATGCCGAAATTGGCCTGGACGAGGACGCCGACCGCGTGCCGCCGCCCTCCGGCCTCGACCAGCCGCGAGGCGGTGCCGGTGCCGCCCTTGAATTCGTAGCAGATCATGCCGGTGCCGCCGCCGGTATTGCCTTCGGCGACCGGGCCGCCCGCCGCGGCCTCCAGGGCCTCGATGACGTCGTCCTCGGTCACCGGCTGCCCATTGATGTCGTTGAGCAGCCCGTCATAGGTTTCGGCCACGACCGGCATCAGCCAGAGATGATCCTCGCCGCTATAGGTCCGCGGATAGCGGCGCAGCATCCATTTGACCGCGGCGTGATGGGCGATGCCGACGGCGTGGGTGTTGGTGAGCAGCACCGGCCCGACGAAATAGCCGCCATCGGCGATCCAGTGGCTGCCGGTCATCTCGCCATTGCCGTTGAAGCGATGGAAGCCGGCCCAGACCGGTCTCGGTTCGGCAGCGGCCGCATGGGGCATGATCGCCGTGACGCCTGTCCGTACCAGGCGCTTGCGGCCGGGCCGCGGCCGCTCTTCGATCATGGTTTTGAGGCCGACTGCGATGCCGGCGACGTCGGTTATCGCGTTCAGCGGGCCGGTGGTGCCCGGCAGATCGAGCCCGAGGTCGCGGGCACGGATGGTCTTTGGTTCGACAGTCATTGAGATGCGTTCCGGTTAGCCGCGGCGAGTACGGAAATAGAGGCCGAGCGATGCGACGGCAAAGGAGAAGAGCAGCATCATCACGGCGATCGCGTTGATCTCCGGCTTGATGCCCCGCCGCAGCATGCCGAAAATGAAGATCGGCAGCGTCTGCGTGTCGACGCCGGCGATGAAATAGGTGATGACGAGGTCGTCCATCGAGATGATGAAGGCGAGCAGGGCGCCGCCGATGACGCCGGGCATCGCCTGCGGAAGGATGATCCGCCGGAAGGTCGTCCATTCATTGGCGCCGAGATCGGCCGAGGCGTTCTCCAGCGACCGGTCCATGCCGGCGAGCCGCGCCGAGACGACGATGAAGACATAGGACACCAGGAAGCTGCATTGCCCGACGATGATCGTGGCGATGCCAAGCGAGGCGCCGATGCCGACGAAGAAAATGAGCAGCGCGATGCCGAGCACGATGTCGGGCATCAGCATCGGGGCGAACAAGAGCACGCGGTAGAACCGTTTCCCCAGGAAATTGAAGCGGTAGAGCGCCAGCGCCGTCGCGGTCCCCAGCGCCGTCGCGATCGTCGTGGTGAAGGTGGCGACGATCAGGCTGTTCTTGACCGCGTTGAGAAGCTGCTCCGTCGATTCGATATAGAGCGCGTTCTCCGACACGGTGTTGCGCAGGCCGAAGATCTGCCGGTACCAGTCGAAGGTGAAGCCCGACCAGCGCATCATGTTCACCGGATCGGCATTGAAGGAATAGATGACGATCAGTGCGATCGGCAGGTAGATGAAGGCGAAGAAGAGCAGCGTGTAGGCTGTCAGGCCGGCATTGCCGAGATGGCGCAACACTCTCATGGCAGCCTCACCGGATCACCGGCGCGTCGTCGCCGCGCCGCGCTTCATAGCGCACATAAAGGAACAGGATGACGAGGACCGTGGCCATCACCAGCATGGCGAGCGCCGCGCCGAAAGGCCAGTTGCGGGCGGCCAGGAACTGCTGCTCGATCAGGTTGCCGAGCATGATGACCTTGGCGCCGCCGAGTACCGCCGGGACAACGAAGTTCCCCGGAGCCGGAATGAAGACGATGGTGGAGCCTCCGACGATGCCGGGCAGGGTCAGCGGCAGGATCACCCGACGGAAGGTCTGGAAGGCGTTGGCGCCGAGGTCCTGCGAGGCGCGCACGAGCGACCAGTCGAGCTTCTCGACGCTGGCATAGACCGGCAGGAACATGAAGGGAATGAAGACATAGACCATGCCGAGAACGATGGCGCCGTCGGTGTAGATGAGCTCCAGCGGCTCCGAGATCAGCCCCAGTTGCTGCAGCACCATATTGGCGAAGCCGGTCTTCTTCAGGATCAGGACCCAGATGAAGAGGCGCACGATCAGGCTGGCGAAAAAGGGCAGGGTGATCAGGAACAGAGCGAAATTCTTCCAGCGCGCCGGCAGCCTGCTCACCTGGAAGGCGGCGGGATAACAGACCAGCAAGGCAGCAAGCACTGTGATCAGTGCAATGCGCACGGAACGCAGGAAGATGGCGAGATAGACCGGATCGAACACCTCGAATTCCGGGTCGGCGAAGCCGAGGATGCGCCCGTAGTTGTGCGGATAGAATTCCCATTCGACGCCGCCATAGAGGCCGGGCGCGAGGAGGCTGTAGACGATCATGATCGCCAGCGGGCAGATGAAGAAGACGAGAAGGAAGATCGATGCCGGCCCGAGCAGCAGGCCAAGATGAGCGAAGCGCCGCCGGCGCTGGCTGGAAGCCTTCATGACGCTGTCTCCGCCGCGTCGATCAGATGGACCGCGGCGGGGTCGTAGGCGAGGCGTGCGGAGCGGCTCGCTTCGATCCTGGCGATCTCCTCCTGATGAGCGGCGGCGATGATCGCGAGCACCTTCTTGCCGGGCCTGGTTCTGCCGTGGATCTCGAAATTCGAGCCGGTGAAAACCACCTGTTCGACATCGATGTCGAGTTGCGCGGAACGCCTGCCGTTCGCCGCGTCGCTGATCGAAAACTGCTCGGGGCGGATCAGGGCAGTAACGGTTTTGCCTTCCGCCGGTCCACCGCCCGACTTTGTCGCTGCGCGGATGAGGTCGCCTTCCGAAGAGGCCAGTTCGACGACTTCCGCGTCCCGCCGCCGAACCGTGCCGGGAAAGAGGTTGCTGGCGCCGACGAAGCGCGCCACGAAGCTGTTGCCGGGGTGGTTGTAGACCTCACGAGGCGTGTCGATCTGCTGGATCGATCCCTTGTCGAGGACGGCCACCCGGTTCGACATCGTCAGCGCCTCTTCCTGATCGTGGGTGACGAAGATGAAGGAAATGCCGAGTTCGGCCTGCAAGGTCTTGAGCTCGATCTGCATGGCCTGGCGCAAATTGCGGTCGAGCGCCGAAAGCGGCTCGTCGAGCAGAAGCAGCTTCGGACTGGCGCGCGCCAGCGCGACCCTCTGCTGCTGCCCGCCCGATAGCTGGCGCGGCTGCCGGCCCTGCAGGCCGGCGAGCCCGACGCGCTCCAGTGCCTCCCCGACCCGGCGATTGCGCTCGTCCCTGGCTGTGCCTGCGATGTCGAGCGCGTAGCCGACATTGTCGCCGACGCTCATATGCGGAAACAGCGCGTAGTTCTGGAACACGGTGTTCACGGGCCGCCGGTGCGGGGGCCTCTGGGTGACGTCCTCCCCGTCGATGCTGACCTTCCCGCCGTCGAGTTCGACGAAGCCGGAGATGGCATGGAGCAAGGTCGTCTTGCCGCAGCCGGAAGGGCCGAGCAGAGTCAGGAACTCGTTGCGGGCCACGTCGAGGTCGATGGCTTTCAGCGCGGCGATCGTCCCACCCTCAGGCAAGGGGAATTCTTTGGTCACCCGTTCCAGCCGAACGATGCTCTGCCGCATCCGCCACCCTCCTCGCGTCCCATGTCCGGATTGTTATCCTGATACCCATTGTGGAATGAAGTTACTTTGGTATCATGCCAGGGTTCATGTCAATGCCCGGCTTCATGCCGCTGGGAGACCGCGGCGACGGCCAGGGAACGGCCGACCGGGCACCGAAAGACCTCAGAGGGAGACGACAGGATGAAATCCGACTGGACCACGAAACCGCAGAAACTGCCGGACCGGGCCGCCCGCCGGTGGTGCTCGCTCGCGGGAGCAGCACTTCTCGCAATGGCCGCCGCCGCGGGGACCGCCAGGGCCGACGGCGAGCTCAACATCTACAATTGGGGCGAATACATCAATCCGGAGGTCCTGAAGAAGTTCGAGGCCGAGACCGGCACCAAGGTCAAGCTCGACACCTACGCCTCGAACGAGGAGATGCTGGCGAAAGTTCAGGCCGGCGCGACGGGCTACGACATCGTGTTTCCGTCGGTCCATATGCATGACATCATGGCCAAGCTCGACCTCCTGGAGAAGACCGACATCAACCAGTATGAGGGCTTCAAGAACATCGAACCTTCCTTCCTTCGCGCGCAGTCCGATCCGAAGGGCGAATACTGCCTGCCCTATGCCTGGGGGTCGGTCGGCATCGTCTACAACAGGGACATCCTCGGCAAGGACATCACCGGCTGGCGCGACCTGGTCGAGACCGTCAAGGCGAAGAACCTGAAGTTCAATCTGCTCGACGACATGCGCGAGGTGCTGGGCGTCGGGCTCATCCTCAACGGCAAGTCGGTCAACTCGACAGACCCGGAGGACCTGAAGCAGGCGGCCGATACGATCATAGCGATGAAGCCCTATGTCGCCGCCTTCACCTATGAAAGCCGGCCGATGGTCGAAGCGGGCGACGTCGCCGCCGGCCACTTCTTCGTCGGCGCCATGATCGATGTTTTCCGCGCGCCCGAGAAGCTCGGCTATGTGATCCCCGAAGAGGGCGCCACAATGTACCAGGAGGACATCTGCGTCCTGAAGACGGCGCCCAACAAGGAGAACGCGATCAAGTTCATGCAGTTCTACACGCGTCCGGAGGTGGCCGCGCTGAACATCGCCCAGCAGACTAACGGCACGCCGAACGCCCCGGCACGCGCGCTCACGCCCGACAACATCAAGAATTCCAGGGAGATCAATCCGCCCGACGAGTTGATGGAGCGGCTGCAGATCTTCGTCGATCTCGGCCAGGACATCCGCAAGGTCGATCGCGCCTGGACCTCGGTCAAGACCGCGCAATGATGCCTTGCGGCCATCGCCGGGTTATGGAAGGCGGTGGCCGCGGCTTAATGTGCGGCGCGAAGCCCAAGGGAGCGGTCGAGATGCGGGCCAGAAGCATAGCGTCCAAATTGCGGTCTCCCGACCTGCGCCAGACCAAGTCGGACATATTGATCGCCAACTATATCGAGCGGAACCTGGCCGAGCTTCCGTTCGAGACAGCAAAGTCCATCGCCCAAAACGTCGGCGTCAGCCAGATGACGGTGGGGCGCTATCTGCGCAGGCTCGGCTATGACGGGCTCGAGGAGCTGAAGCGCGAGATGCGCCACGGCGCCAGCCGCACCGCCTGGCAGGTGAAAGGCAAGTTCGACCGGCTGCGGCAGGATGTCCGCGACGGCAGGCTGCTGGCGGAGTTGATCCAGCAGCAGATCGACGATCTCGGGCATATGTACGAGATCACCGTCTCGCGCCAGTGGCAGCAGGCAGTCGACGTGCTGGTCAATGCCGAGGAGGTGTTTGTCGCCGCCTATCAGAATGTCCGCGGCGTTGCCCAGTATTTCGCCAGCCAGCTTTCCTATGCCCGGCCGAAGGTGCAGTTCGTCGACGGGCTCAACGGCACCTATGTCGAGCTGCTCGACGGCAGCGGCAAGGATCGCTGCCTGTTCCTGTGCGACGTCCGGCGTTTCGCGAGCAAGGCCAAGCCGCTTGCCGAACAGGCGCGCGCCGCGGGCGTCAAGGTGATCCTCGTCTCCGACGATGCCTGCGTCTGGGCGCATGAGGTCTCCGACATCCCGATCATCATGCCTGGCGCGCGCGGCCCCCTTTGGGACGGTGCCGCGACGATGGTGGCGCTGCTCGACCTGATGATCAGCAACGTCGTCGTCGAGCTCGGCGACAACGTCAACGCCAGGGTCGACCGGCTGACCCGGCTCCAGGACGTCTTCGGCGACTTCGAGGATTAAGGTCGCCGCGTTCACAAAATTACTTCGCGTGTGAATTAACTTGACAGGATCGCCGGTCGTTGTCAGTCTATAGTTAAAACACGGGTTCAAATAATGAACCGATGACGGGAACATAGGCCGGGCATTTCCGGCCGGGGCGAGGACCACGAGGCCGCACGATAGGCCATTGGAATCCCGCCCATGAAGGGAGGATCTCCGGCATGCCGATCGCCGATCTCGTTCTGACCAACGGCCGCTTCTACCGCATGGACCGCGACCGCAGCTGGGCGTCGGCCGTCGCGGTCAAGGGCGGCCGCATCGTTGCGGTCGGCGATGCCTCGACGGTCGAGCAATTGACCGGGCGTGAAACCAGGACGATCGATCTCGGCGGCAGGATGGTCATGCCGGGGATCGTCGACGTCCATGCCCATCTCATGATGGGCGGGCAGGCCGAGCTGTTCGAACTGCGTTTTCCTTCGACCTCCCGTTTCGAGACGCTGATCGACAAGGTTCGCGAAAGGGCGGCCGCGGCGCCTGAGGGCAGCTGGATCATCGGCGGCCAATGGGGCAGCGACCTACTGCCGAAGCTCAACACGGCCGAGGCGCTTGCCGCGCTCGATGCGGCGAGCGGCGGGCATCCCGTCATGCTGCGCGACGACACCTATCACAACCGCTGGGTCAATTCCGAAGGGCTGCGGCTGGCCGGCGTGACGGCCGCGACACCCGATCCCGAAAAGGGTTCGATCGGTCGCGACGCGGCGAGCGGCGCGCCGACCGGCATGATGATCGAGGCGGCCGCAGGCATCATCGAATGCACAATCGCGACATCGGGCCACTACACGGCCGAGATGGACCGCGCCGCCATGGCAAGATCGATCTCCACCCTCAATTCCTACGGCGTGACGGCCTTCCTCGACGCCGCCGCGATGCAGCCGATCCTGGCGGCGCTCAAGGGCCTCGACGATCGCGGCGAACTCACCGCCTGGTCGGTCTCGGCCATGCCGGCGGTCGAGCCGTCCTTCATGTTCGGCATCGCCGGCGACGAACTGATCGCGCTCAGCGACCAGTATCGCGGCGCCCACGCCCGGCCTGATTTCGTGAAGATCTTCCTCGACGGCGTGCCGGGCGCCCGCACGGCGGCCTTCCACGAACCCTATACGCCCGACCCGGTGCTCGGTTGTTGTTTCCGCGGCTCGACCATTGTCACCGTGCCCGATCTCATTCGCTGGGTCGGAAAATGCGAGAAGCTCGGGCTTGCCGTGAAGATCCACTGCGCCGGCGACGCGGCCGTCTCCCAGGCGCTCGACGCCATCGATGTCGTGCGCTCCTTCAACGGCCCGACCAAACTTATCCATCACATCGCACATGCCAGCTACATCGTGCCCGCCGACATACCGCGCTTCGCCGATCTCGGCGTCGCGGCCGATCTCTCGCCTTTTCTCTGGTATCCGACGAGCTTCCTCGAAGGTCACAAGCAGACGATGGGCGAGGAGAGGGCGCAGCGTTTCTGGCCGAACCGTGAGTTGATCGCCTCCGGCGCGCTGCTCGCGGGCGGCTCCGACTGGCCGGTGATGCCCAATCCCGACCCCTGGAACGGCATCGAGGGCCTGGTGACGCGCAGGAACCCCGGCGGCGAGTTTCCCGGCGTCGCGCTCTGGCCGGAACAGGCGATCGACGTCGCCACCGCACTCGAGATCTTCACCATCAATTCGGCGCGCGCGGTCGGGCTCGGCGACACGGTCGGCTCGATCGAGATCGGCAAGTCGGCCGACCTGATCGTGCTTGACCGCAACGTTCTGGAAATCCCGGCCGACGAGATCGCCGACGTCAAGGTGCTGACCACCTTCTTCGAAGGCCGCGTGGTCTACGAGCGGAACTGAGGTCATGGGCGCCATCCCCGTCACCATCCTCACCGGCTTCCTCGGCAGCGGCAAGACCACGGTCCTCAACCGGCTGCTGCGCCTGCCGGAGCTCGACGGCGCGGTGGTCATCGTCAACGAATTCGGCGAGGTCGGCCTCGACCATCTCTTGATCGAAGCCAGCGAGGAGCAGTTCGCGCTGCTCGACAATGGCTGCGTCTGCTGCACCGTCCGAGGTGACCTCGTGGCCACGCTTGCTGAGCTCGACCGGCGCGGCCGCGACGGCGCGCTGCCACGCTTCACCAGGGTCCTGGTCGAAACGACGGGCCTCGCCGATCCCGCGCCCATCCTGCATACCCTGATGGCCGAGCCGGAGCTTGCGAGCCGCTACAGGATCGGCGGCGTCGTGGCCACCGTCGACGCGGTGAACGGATCGGCGACCCTGGAGCGGCATCCCGAAGCCGCCAAGCAAGTCGCGGTCGCCGACCGGCTGCTCGTCACCAAGACCGATCTCGTTGCCGGCGACGTGCTGGCGCGGCTGGAACAAAAACTCGCGGCGCTCGCGCCCACGGCCGAGCGGCTGATCGTCAGCCACGGTGATGTCGCCGCCGCCGATGTGCTCGACATCGTCGCCTTCGATGCCGGCGATGCCAGGGTTCTGTCCTGGCTGGACGCGGCCGGCGCCCGGGCCGCCGATCACGACGGGCATGACCATCACGGTTGCGGGCCGGGCTGCACCCATCACGACCACGCGCGCCACCACGGCATCTCTTCCTGCAGCTTCGTCATCGACGAGCCGGTCGAATGGGCGGCCTTCGCGCGATGGCTCGACTATGTCGCCGCGCTGAGAGGCGAGGACCTGCTGCGGATGAAGGGCCTCGTCCATGTGGCCGAGGATCCGGAGCGCCCGCTGGTGCTGCACGGCGTGCAGCACGTCTTCCATCCGCCGGTGCGGCTCGATGCCTGGCCGTCGGCCGACCGGCGCACGCGGCTGGTCTTCATCGTGCGCGACATACCGCGCGAGGTGATCGAGCGGACGCTGGCAAAATTCGCTGCCATCGACGCCGGCCGGATCGGGAGCCCGGCGTCCGCGCTCGAACAGGCTTGAACGACAATGAAGGGGAGAATGACGATGAACTATCAGAATCTGCTTCTTGCCGCGGCCCTGGGCGGCCTCGGACTTGCCTTCCAATCGGGCGCGGCGCTGGCGGCCGGACCGAGTTGCGCGGACGGGACGATCAAGGTCGGCGCCGTGTCGACCGTCACCGGCCCCGCCGACTTCAGCGAGGTCCCAAAGGCGACGCAGGCCGCCTTCGACGCGGTCAACGCCGCCGGCGGCGTCAATGGCTGCAAGATCGACTACACCATCGCCGACGACAAGGCCGATCCGGCGGTCGCGGCCCAGGCCGCGCGCGACCTGATCGACAACAAGGAGGTGGTGGCGCTGGTCGGCTCGGCAAGCCTGCTCGACTGCGCCGTCAACGCCCAGACCTACAGCCGCAAGGACGTGCTCTCCGTGCAGGGCCTCGGCGTCGACGCCGCCTGTTTCTCTACGCCAAATGTGGCGCCGGTGAATGTCGGGCCCTATACGCTCTCCACCGCGGTGTCCTATTTCGCCACCAACATCCTCAAGAGCCAGAAGCTCTGCGCCTTCTTCATCATCATCGGCGGCACCCACGAGGCCTACAAGAAGGGCATCGAGAACTGGGAGAAGATCACCGGCCAGAAGATCCATCTCCTCGACCTGACCCTGCCGTTCCAGGGTGACCTGACGCCCTATGTGATCAAGGCCCGCGACGAGGGCTGCGACGCCGTGCTGACCAACCAGGTCGAGCCGCAGGTCGTGCAGCTCATCAAGACGGTCGATGCGCAGAAGATAGAGGGCATCAACTGGCTGTTCCTGGCGCCGGGCTATACCGAGCAGGTGGCCAAGGCGCTCGCCGACAGCAAGCAGCCCATCTATGTCGGCACCGAATGGGAACCCTTCACCGAGAAAGGCTCGGCAGCCAATGCGCAATGGATCGCCGACATGGAGAAGGCCGGCCGGCCGCTGACCGCCTTCTCCCAGGGCGGTTATCTCGCCGCGCAGGTGTTCCTCGACGTGCTGAAGGGCATCGATGGCGAGGTGACCCGCGAAAGCGTGAACAAGGCCCTGCTCGAAATGAAGCCGATCAGCAATCCGCTCGCCGGCAGTCCTTACGTTTTCGGCGAGGCGAAAGCCCATTCTCCGATGCAGGCGACCAAGGTGATGAAGCTCGACGGCGGCACCTGGAAGGTGGAGACGCCGGACTGGGTGGCGCTGCCGGCAGTGCAGTAAGACGGGGGGTGTCCACGAAGACGTGCATGCAGCGTGGAAGTACCCCTCATCCGACCGCGCTTCGCGCGGCCACCTTCTCCCACAAGGGGAGAAGGCCGGAGCCTGGTTGCAACGGCTCTGCAAATCACCAAGGTCGACGCTTGGCTGAAGCGTTGCTGCAGCGCATTCCCTTCTCCCCTTGTGGGAGAAGGTGGCCGCGCGAAGCGCGGTCGGATGAGGGGTACTTCCACAAGCGGTGCGGGCGACCACCCTCTCCAAAGCAATCAGCGACAGGAGCATCAATGAACCTCTTGACTTCAGCGGTGGCGGGACTGACGGCGGGGGGCGCCTATGCGCTGCTCGGCGTCTGCGCCATCTTCACCTACCGGCTGGTCGCCGTCGTCAACTTCACCGGCGCGGCGATCGGCGCTTCGGGTGCCTTCGTGCTCGTCGTGCTCACCGAAGCGGGCTTTCCGCTGTGGCCGGCGGTGCTCGCCGGTCTTGTCGTCGGCACGCTGGTCGGCATGGCCGTCGGCTTCATCATGACCACCTGGTTCGCCGAGGCCAACGCCTCCACCAAGGCGGCGGTGACGGTGGCGCTGCTGGTCGGCATGATCGCGATCGGGCTGCGCCTCATCGGCGGACAGCATCCGCGGCCCTTTCCGGAGCTCTTTCCGGGTTCGGCCTTCCGGCTCGCCGGCGTCGAGGTCACGATCGCTTCGGTGCTGACCATCGGGCTCGCCGTGGCCTTCACGCTGCTCGCCGACCGCTTCCTCAACCACACCCGCACGGGGCTGCATCTGCGCGCGCTGTCGGAGCGGCCGATGGCGGCCGAACTGATCGGCGTGCGGGTGAAATTCCTGTCGATCCTGGTCTGGGCGGTGACCGGCACGTTCACCACCTTCGCGCTGATGATCATCGCGCCGCAGCGCTCGCCGAATTTCCTGGCGCTCAGCCTGCTGGTCGTGCCGGCGCTCGCCGCCGCCCTGATCGGCCTCTTCCGCAGCTTCTGGCTGGCGCTGGCGGGCGGCATCCTGATCGGCGTGATCGAAGGCATGACCAGCACCTTCGAAGGGCTCAGCCAATATCGCAGTGCAGTGCCTTTCCTGGTCATCCTGGCCGTTCTCCTGTGGTCGCAGCGGGAGGCCCGTTGGGATGAAGCGCGCTAGCATCCGCAGTTCCTTGATCGTCATCGCCGCGGCGATCGTTGCGGCGCTGGTGGTGGTCGGGCTCCTGTCCTCCTATTGGGTCTTTCTTCTCACGTCGGTGCTGATCACGGCGGTGGCGCTGCAGAGCCTCGGCCTCGTCGCCGGCCGAACGGGCATGATCGCGCTCTGCCAGATGTCCTTCGCCGGCGTCGGCGCCTGGACGGTCGGCTATCTCAATGTCGCCGAGGCGCCGGGCGGCCTGCCGATGTGGATCCTGGCCGGCGGACTGGCGGCGGTGCCGCTCGGCGTCGCCATCGGCCTGCCGGCGCTCAGGCTGCGCGGCATCAACCTTGCCATCGTCACGCTCTCCTTCGCCACGGCCTTCGACACATTCCTCGCCACGGTGACCTTTCCCGGCCAGACGGCGTTCCTGTCGGTTCCCCGGCCGGAATGGTTCGACAGCGACGAGGGCTATTTCGTCTTCGCGCTTTTCTTCCATGTCGCGATCGCCGTCGCGCTCGAGTTCCTCACCCGTTCGCGGCTCGGCGCCTCATGGCTCGCCGTGCGCCATTCGGAGCGTGCGGCCGCCGCGCATGGGGTGAGCATCGCCGCGGCCAAGCTTTCCGCCTTCGCCATCAGTGCCTTCATCGCCGGGATTTCCGGCGGGCTGCTGGCCGGCTATCTCGGCACGCTCGTCTCGGACAATTTCAGCATGATGCAGTCGCTGGTGCTGTTCGCCGTGGCCGTCATGGCCGGCGCGCATTTCGCCGAAGGCGCCGTCATCGGCGGCGTTCTGGTGACGATGTTCCCCGAACTCCTGCGCCGGCTCGACCTTCCCCAGGACCTGGGCAATGTGCTCTTCGCCATCGGCGCTACCCAGGCGCTGTCCACCGGCGAGACCATGAGCGAGACCTTCCGGCGCCTGTTCCGCAGGCTCTTCCCCGCAAGGCCGGTCAGGCCGGCGCGCGGACCGGCATCGGATCTGCCGGTATCCGTGGCGCGGCCGGCCGGCCCGGCGCTGGTGATCGAAGGCCTCACCGTGCGTTATGGCAGCGTGGTCGCGCTCGACGCGGTCGACCTGACGGTGCCAGCCGGCACGGTCGCCGGACTGATCGGCCCGAACGGCGCCGGCAAATCGACCTTCATCGATGCGGTGACCGGTTTTCTTGCCTCCTATGACGGCAGCGTGCGCCTCGAGGGCAGGGCGCTCGAGGGCGTGCCGGCCCATCAGCGCGCCCGCGCCGGCGTGCGGCGGAGCTGGCAGACCAACCGCATCGCGCCGGAACTCACCGTCGGCGGCTATCTGAACCTTGCCGCGAAGGGTCTTTCCGATGCCGAGATGAAAGCGGTGCTCGACTGGCTCGACTGCCCGCATCCCGATGTCGCGGTCGCGTCGGTCGATGCCGGCACGCGGCGCCTGCTCGATGTCGCAGGCGTCGTCGCCTCGCGCCCGGCCGTGGCGCTGCTCGACGAGCCGGCCGCCGGGCAGTCGCATGAGGAGACGCTGCGTCTCGGAAAACGCATCGCCGAGATCCCCCGCCTGTTCGGCACGGCCGTGCTCCTGGTCGAGCATGACATGGACCTCGTCCGCTCGGCCTGCTCGGAAGTGACCGTGCTCGACTTCGGCCGGGTCATCGCCTCCGGTCCGCCGGCCAAGGTGCTGGAGCAGGGCACTGTGAAAAAGGCCTATCTCGGCATCGAGGAGGAGGTTGCCGCATGAGCGAGCTCGTCGTCTCCTCGCTTTCGGTGAGCCGCGCGGACCTGCCCGTCGTCGCCGAGGTCGATCTCGTCGCCGAGAGCGGCGGCATCAGCGTGCTGCTCGGCGCCAACGGGGCCGGCAAGACCACGCTGCTCGAAGGCCTGTCGGGCATCATCCCGGCCAATGGCGGGACGATCACGCTCGACGGCCAGGAAATCCAGAAGACGCGGCCCGGCGTGCGCTCGCGCGCCGGGCTCGCTCATGTCGAACAGGGACGCACCGTCTTCCGCCAACTGACCACCGAGGAAAACCTGGCCGTCGGCCTGCGCGCCGACGCCAGGCTCGACGAAGCCTATGCGCTGTTCCCGGAGCTGGTGCAGCGGCGGGCGGTACGAGCCGGGCTGCTCTCCGGCGGCGAGCAGCAGATGCTGGTGATCGCGCGCGCCTTGCTCACGCGGCCGAAGGTGCTTCTGATCGACGAGATGTCGGCGGGCCTGGCGCCCGTCATCGTCAGCAGGCTGATGGCGGCGGTGCGCAAGCTCGCCGACGACGGGCTGGCGGTGCTGCTGGTCGAGCAGTTCGCCGCACTCGCGCTCGCGGTCGGCGACCGCGCCTATGTCATGCGGCGCGGCCGCATGGTCTATTCCGGCGCCTGCGCCGCGTTGCGCAAGGCACCCGACGAACTGCACCGGCTTTATCTGGGTGCGGCCGAGGGGTGACGGGTGCGGCGCTTTTCTGTGCGATGTGTTGCAGCTGCTGGTTGATACGGCTGCGGAACAGGCGGCACGCGTGATCATGCCGTCGTCCTGTAAAGTACTGGAAGTTTACAGGATGGGGCCTGTTGGGGGCATGGCTGTGAAATACAACTTTCAATAGTATTTTTGCCAAGGCGTCGAGGTTGCGCGGCCGACCCCTCATCCGACCGCGCGGAGCCTGTCCTCAGGCTTGCCGGAGGCAAGACCCGTGGGCGCGGCCACCACCCGGGGTGGAGCCACGGGTCTCCACCCGTCCTTCGGACCCCACAAGGGGAGAAGGGAACGCCAGCAGCAAGGTCTCGGCCAACCGTCGACGTTCCTAATTTGCAGAGCCGGCCACGCTTGGCTCCAGCCTTCTCCCCTTGTGGGAGAAGGTGGCCTCGCCCGCGAGGGCGAGGTCGGATGAGGGGTTCTTCAGGCAGGACGCAGACAAATCGCGCGCCAATTGTTTCGATTGGCGATCATGCATCGTGACCGCAGCCGCAGTTCTGCGACGGTGAAACTGGGCGTCAGAAAAACCTCCGATGCAGCTCAAGTCAATGGAAATCGGGGTGGGTCTGCAAGAAGTGATCGCGCCGGTTGCGGAGCATTTGCTCTGGCTCTTTTGTCCTGACCCGAGACCGCCGAGCGCTCTTGCGGGAATTGCTCGGGCGGTGGCTTTCAATCGGCCAATGCGAGATCTTCCGGCATGGCGATCTCCTCGCCGAATTCCTCGACGAAGGCCCTCATCAGCGCGGTCCGCTGCCGGCCGATCTCCTGGCCCGTGGGCGTGACGAGGCCGGCGGAAAGCAGGAAGAGCTTGGTCTCGAAATGGTCGAGCGCGAAGCGCCGGTCGTCAAGAGGCCGGCGTTCGGCCATGGGATCGTCGGGATCGTAGAGCTGCGTGCCGAGCCGGCCGGCGATGTAGAAGACCCGTGCGATGCCGAGTGCGCCCAACGCGTCGAGCCGGTCCGCGTCGCGCAGTATCGCGGCCTCCGTGCTGCGCGGCGCGATGCCGGCGGAGAAGCTGTGCGCCTCGATCGCATGGGCGACCGCCTCGATGCGCGCCGGCTGCCAGCCGATGCCGTCGAGCAGGCGACGCGCCACGTCGGCCGAGAGGCGCGAGGCCATGGCGCGCTGCGGGGAGTTCTTCTCGACGGCAACGCAGTCGTGGAACAGCGTCGCGACAACGAGCACTTCCATGTCGGCTGCCGGCTCGCCCCGGGCGATGCGGCGGACGAGCTGCCAGACGCGCATCAGGTGCGACCGGTCGTGCGAGCCGTCGCCCTCCGCGATGCTTCCGTCCCAGCGGCCGAGCAGCGTTGCGGCGAGGCTCTCGTAGGGTGCGAACAGGCGCGCGAGGTCTTCCGTTTGCGAACGGCCCGTCATGCCTGCTTTTGCTCCTGCCTGCCCGTTTTCCACCACGAAGCTCCTGTCCGTTGTAACCACCCGCCTGGGCGGTCGGTATGTTCAATGACGCGCGGATCCCTGCTCCAGACGTCCCGCGTGACGTGCAACGCATATAGCCGCGTTTCCGGCTGTCGAAATGCCCGACATGCGGGTTGTCGGCAAGCGCGTCGTGCATGCGAGCGGCTCCGGCCAGGCAGCGTCGGCGAGGATCGGTCTCTAAGTCATAATGTCTGTCATGAGAAGGTTTTACGAGTTAAGCGAAAAATTTTCCTGATTGATTCTTGTGTAGAAAATGCTATGGTTTAGAACTTGTCGCCGATGATGTGGGATACCGGCGAGCTTTACTGATAATTCCTAGTAACCAGAAGCGCCGGACCACGATTGGTGGGTGCGTTTTTCGCTCGTGGCTCGTGCGGGACTTTGACGATCCGGTCAATTGAGGAGCCTGAAATGGAGCGGTTGGTCCAGGAGTATAGAGCAGGATCGGAGCCGGTGAGCTCGATCTCGGTTTCAAGCAACGGTCAGCGATTCGCGTCTGCAACGCGGAGGGCGGCCGACGGGATAAGGTTCTGGAACGTGCAGTCCGGCGGGCTTTTGCATACGTTTCCCACGGTCGACGACCAGGACGAAGTCCGAGGCGTAGCGCTGTCTCCCGAGGGGTTCTTCCTTGCTGCGGCGACCCACCGCCACAGCGTCGTCCTGTGGGATATCGAGGCGCAGCAACGGATCGGTGCGGTCGAAACGCAGGCTCCTTCCGGCGGCATCGGCGTCGCCTTTCCCCGCGACGGAACCTTCATCCTTTGCGCTCACGGCCGGCTCTATTCGCGCTTCGACACGGCGCTCGTGCCGAAGGGGAATCACGACAATCTGCAGAGCGGCCAGCTTTTCTCTCCATCGCTGGCGCCGGGCGGGCGCTTCGTGGCGTCGGTCCACGAGCCCGGCCGACCGAACATCATCGTCTACGACCTTCTCAACGACAGGCCTTCGCTGAAGACGGACCCGAACGGGTCCTTCAACGCCGTTGCGATGGGCCCCGATGGCGGCGTGCTTCTGGCAGGAGACATACACGGCAAGCTGGAGACCCTGAACGCCGGGACCGGCGAGTCGATCCGCAGGTTCGATACACCGGGGCATTCGCGCAACGTGACGAGCGTCGCCTTCTCGCCCGACGGCAGCCGGGCGCTGTCGGGAAGCGAGGACTTCTCAGCGAAGCTGTGGGAGGTGAACACCGGCAAGGAGATCCAGACACTCAATCATGGCGCCGGATTCGTCACCTGCGTCGCCTTTCTGCCCAACGGGAAATTCGCGCTCACCGGCGGCAATGACGGCAAGGTAAAACTCTGGGAACTCGTGCCCTAGAGCATGTCTCCCGAAAGGAAGAGGACATGCGTTAAATCAAGAGCCTTCAGCGTGTCGCGTCAATCCTTTTCACGCGACACGCTGTAGTCTTGCCGATGCCGGCGGCGTGCTGTGCGCGCAACATCTCGACTGGGCGGCCTGTGTGGCGCCGTCGCGCGTCTCGCCGCTATGTCGCGTGAAGTGACGATCGAGGACGACGTCCACCGGAGAGGATTGGATTGCTTACGGCTCGAGCTGGTTGCTCACTTCGACCAGATTGCCGTCCGGATCATTGAAGTAGACCGACAGGATCTTCCCCGTCGCCCCGGCCCGCTCGCCGGGTCCGTCGACAATCTCCACGCCGTGGCGCTCAAGGTGCAGGACGACCGCGTCCAGTGATGTATCGGTCAGAAGGCAGAAATTTCCGCTGCCGGGGACGGTGCGGCGGGCGATGCCCGGCGACAGGACCGCATCCTGAAGGCTGATCTTGTTCGTGCCGAAATGCAGCGACCACTTCCCCGGTCGTTCTTCCCGCGCTTCCATATTGAGCACACGCTCGTAAAAATGGCGGGTGGCGGCAACGTCGTTGACGCAGAGCACGATGTGATCGAGCGCTCGCATTTTCATGGTTCCACCTCCGAGCGGCGGACGCAGCGATGGGATCGGCGCTGCCGCATTATCGGTTTGTCGTGGTTCCCGAACCGGCCCAACAGCGTGCGATGCCTACATACCAGCGCTTTCAGGTCGCGGTCGCCCGCATAGGCCAGCTTGCACTGGCCAAGGCAGAGAAAAAACGAAAGACGCGACCCCGCCCGATGTCGCCTATCGCAAGATGTGGGCATCGGTGGCGAAGCGGTCCGTCCTGAAGTCGGACAGGCAGGCTTTTCGTGCAGCGTCTTCCGGCCGAACCTTTCAGTTCGCCATGTTGTGGAACCAGGCCTTCAGGACTTGCTCGAGGGCTTCTTCGTCCCTTGTTCCGGTGTTCCAGAGCGCGACCAGCTTTTCCGCCATTTGTTCAAGCTGCTCGTCGCTCGCCTCCTGATCACAGACCCGCGCGAGTATCCGCTCGAGAATCTCGAAATCGGACGGTCGGATAATGCCGGACATCGTACTCATCCTTCGAATTGTCGCAGGCGGGCAATTGTGGGCGGGTGGCGACTGCGCTGTCTATTAACTTTGATGTACAACCGGCGCGTCGGTTCGTCGGCGATTCTCGGCAACTGGTTGATCGCGAGCAATCGAAAGGTTGCCGGCCAACGGCAGCCCGATGCCATGCCGGCCCTGCCGCCCCGATATCCGGGCCAGTTACGCGAGCGTGGCGGGCTGCCAACTGGATCCTGCACAACAGGGAAGTTGGTGACTTAACGGCAAAGACAGTCGAGGATCAGTGTCCTACGATTTACTGGCGCTCTCAAGTAAATCGGCGCATACTCCTCCTGAAGATGAATATGCGCCGCAGGAGAGCGAGTTTCGCCGACCAGAGCGTCAGCCGTTTGGCCGTCCAGTCTCGGATCCTGCCCACATTGCATCCTTGCGGCTCCGCCGCCTCGCCCTTGCGCCATCGCCTCGCGGAGATTGCGGTGGCGGAGTTCGGCGACCGGCCGATCTTGCCGCTTCGCTCGGAAGCGCCCACCTCGCGCCGGTGCGCGGCGCCCGAAGGGCCGGTCGAGGGACCAGGCATGAAGCTGACACACCCTTTCGGTCTGGCGCTCTCGGGCGGGGGTTTCAGAGCCGCCGCCTTCCACCTTGGCGTCCTGAGGCGGCTGCGAGAAGTCGGTCTCCTGGCTCAGGTGGACATGATGTCGACCGTCTCCGGCGGATCGATCACCGGCGCGTACTGGGTCTACTGGCAGGCATTGAAGGGAGATACCCTGGCCGATGCCGGGGAATGGCAGAAGTTCGAGGACTCGCTCGTAGAGTTCATGCGTTCCGGTGTCCGCGAGCGAATCTTCCGCAAAGGCTTCGTCCTGCCCGCACTGCTTCTCGGAGCGGCGGTCTGCGCCTATGCCTGGGCATTCGCCCCGATAGGTCCCGGCACAGCGTTCCTGCTCGCGTCGGCAGCGCTCGGCTGTGCCTATGTCGTCTGGCACCGCCTGGCGCCGATGCTGCTGGAAAGGGAATATGAGCGCCTCTTCGGCTATGAGGTGTTGCGCTCGCTCGCTCCTCATCGAGAACAGCAGGGTTCTCCCTTCGCCAGCGGCCTTCTGGGGGCCATCGACGACATCGTCTTCGGAAATCCGCGACGGAAGTTTCCGGACCTTTACATCAACGCCACCCTGCTCAACACCGGCGCCCACGTCTTCTTCTCCCGGAACCAGGGGCTCGAACTCGAACTCTGCGCTCACGATGCAAGCGCGGGAATGTTCAAAGCGGAAGGCCTCAGAGGACGGGCGGCAGAGGGCCCGGCCGGGGGACTGCAGTCCAGGGTGGCCGCGATCAACGAGGCCATCGACGGCCTCGACCCGTTCATGCCTGGGCTGACCCGTCGGCAGATATCCTTGCCGATGCCGGACGATACGCCATTCAGCAAGGCAGTCGCCTCCTCCTCGGCGATCCCGTTCGTATTCTCGCCGATCCCCTATGGCGACCCGATCAAGAATGTGGAGCCTTCTTTGCGCAATCGAATATGGCGGTCGATCGATTCCGTGCGGCCTTGCTGGTCGGTCGATGGCGGTGTGTTCGACAATCAAGGCACGCATCTGCTGCTCGAGAAGGCTTGCAGCAGCGTCATCGTCAGCGACGGATGCGGCGCGCTGGCGTCGATTCCGAAGCCGTCGACGTGGCAGATGTTCCCGCCGGGAAAAGGCGTCGTATCGCGATCCTTCGACATCACTTACGAGCGGTCGCGCGACCTTGGCTATATGAGGCTGGCCAACAAATACGAGCTCTTTTGCATGCTGACGGATTTCTCGAAGCTGATCGGCATGCCTGAACTCGCTCCGGCGGTGGTGGACGCCGTATGGCAATCGAAGCAGGATCTCGCCGGAATCTGCGTCGATCCGGAGAGGATGTTCACGCATCCCAGGGAGTTCGCCGAGGAACTCGCCTCATTCATGCGAAAACGGATCGACCCTGAGCACAACGGACCCTATGACGAGGAATTCCTGAAGAAATTCAAGAGCTGGACGCCGGGCGTCGACGACGGGGAACCACGCGGTGGCGCGCAAGCCATCGCATATCTTCGCCACCAGCTGCTGAAGAAGCTGGAGAAATATGCGCCCTACGTGACCGGCTACGCCTATGTCGAACTGACGCCGGATGCCGACTTCGGCTGGCGCAACGACCTGCCTCGCCTTCCCGAACCGTTGATACCGTTCGTCGCATCGATCCGGACCGATCTCGACCGCTTCACGTCCGAGGAGATTTCGGCCCTGATGTTCCATGGCTACACGACGATCGACCATTGCCTGTGGGCATACAGGAACGACTGGCTTGCGCAGCCCCAGCCTCCCTCCAGTTTCACCTGGAGCGGGAAGGGGATTTTCCGCAACTGGAACGCTCCGACCCAGGCCGAAACGATCGCGGCCGCCCGCCACCTCTCCGTCTCGTCGAGCCGGCTCGGCCCCTGGCGGGCGCTGCATCGATTGCTGAAGCGGTCTTTGTAGTTACCCGCCGTCGCGCGTCTCGTTGAAGTAGAACGTGTTTCGATCGACGTTCCCGTGAGGGGAGAGACCGGCACGCACCCGAGACCGTCATGGTGCGCGGCGGCGGCGCAGCGCACTCGCGCAGGTTCGGGCGAGGGGCACCAAGCGCAAATTCGGAACTTTTGAGGCCGCGATGGGTTCGAACCGGACAGGAGGTGCTCGTGATGGCTCGCTGCGACCAGTGCGGAAACAACTACGACAAGTCCTTCCAGGTGATCTCGGCCGGAGAGACGTACACATTCGACAGCTTCGAATGTGCCATCCAGAAGCTTGCCCCGACATGCCCGCATTGCGGGGTCCGTGTCGTCGGACACGGGGTCGAGCAGGACGATATCATCTACTGCTGCGCCCATTGCGCAGAACAGGAAGGCGCGACGGCCCTTCGCGACAGGGCGTGAAGCATGTCTTCCGAAAGCGTGCGGCGGTCCCGGGAAGAAGACGTGCGACGGATCAGGAACTGCAGCGCGCCGCGTGAAGTTTTCTTCGCGCGACACGCCGCAACGCCGGGCCGAGCATCTGACGCCCTGCCGTTCCGCTTGCGGGCCGGTGACCTGAGGAAGATGCGCGCCGCGGAGAGAAGGGCGGTCCTGCGCGTGCCCGCCTGCCTGCTTGCCGTGCTTTGTCTTGGGGCGCCTGCCCATGGTCAGGCGGATAGCCAGGCCTCGCCCTCACCAGAGGAACGGTGTCGCGCCGCTCTCAATGGCCAAAACCCCGAAGCCGATGTGAACCGCGGCGCCGGCAAGCAGTCGCTGTCGGAGTTCCTGGACCACTGCCGCGGCGTTCTCAAGCCGCCGCGGACCGGCGACAGCGAGATCGCCAAGCCGCCGCCCGATCTGGGCGAAACCCCGGTGATCCGTCCCGACGAGTTGCCGAAGCAGCAGCAACCGGAGTGAGACGCCGCACCAGACATGCCATCCGAAATTGATCCGGCGTCATGGATTTTCGGCTTGCGGATGATGGGCTGACCTTGGCCTTCCGATAATCCGGAACCCGGGGACGAGCATGATCAGGCTGGGCAGGAAATGTCGGCACCTCGTTCACGACGCGGGCTGCGGCTGTTGAGCGGGACTCGCGATGATCTTCCAGCCAGGAAGCCCCGCCGGGTCTCACATGGACGAAAGTCTCTCTCCAGCAGGCGCGTCCTTCGCGCTACCCATCGGCCGGAAAGACGGAGCGCGATTCTCCTCTGGTCCACAACGGGCGAGCCGTCGTCGACGGGCTGGCTCCTTCCGTCGGGGACGGATAGAGTCGGAGCCGAGAAGCATGGGAGGTTCTGAATGACTGATGCCGGCACGAGCGGCCAGGCTGGCCGGGCGCCCGTCGACGGGCTGGCGCATGTCGCGGGAGAACGGTCGGAACCGCTGCTTTCGCTCACCATACCGCAACTGCTTGAGCGCGCGGTCGCGGCCTATGGGCCGCGCGACGCCGCCGTCTTTCCCGAGCAGCGCAGGCGCCTCTCCTGGGATCAGCTCGCCGCCGAAGTGGATGCGTTCGCGGGCGGCCTCCTGAGCCTTGGTCTCGGCAAGGGCGACCGGGTCGGCATCTGGTCGCCCAACCGCTGGGAATGGCTGGTCACCCAATATGCGACGGCGCGCATCGGCGTCGTGCTGGTCAACATCAATCCGGCCTACCGGGTCTTCGAGCTCGACTATGCGCTGAACAAGGTCGGCTGCGCGGCGCTGGTGGCGGCCTCGCGCTTCAAGACGTCGGACTATGTCGGCATGCTGCGCTCGCTCGCGCCGGAACTCGACCACTGCGCCCCCGGCGCGCTCGAGGCGCGCAAGCTGCCGACGCTTCGCTCGGTCATCCTCATGGGGGAGGAGGCGAGCCCGGGCATACTCAGTTTCGGCGAGGTCATGGAACGTGGCGCCGCCGTGCCGCGCGCCGCGCTCGATGCCGCCACCGCGACGCTCGCCCCTGACGAGGCGGTCAATGTCCAGTTCACCAGCGGCACCACCGGGGCGCCCAAGGGGGCGACGCTCAGCCATTCCAACATCGTCAACAACGGCAATTTCGTCACCTCGGCGATGAACTTCACTGCCGACGACCGGCTGTGCATTCCGGTGCCCTTCTATCACTGCTTCGGCATGGTGATGGGCTCGCTCGGCTGCGTCTCGAAGGGTGCCACCATGGTGTTCCCGGGCGAGGGGTTCGACCCGGTTGCCACGCTGCGCGCGGTGGAGAGCGAGAAATGCACCGGCCTCTACGGCGTGCCGACCATGTTCGTGGCGATGCTCGACCACCCCGAATTCGCCCGCTTCGACCTCTCGTCGCTGCGCACCGGCATCATGGCCGGCGCGCCATGCCCGATCGAGGTGATGAAGCGCGTCGTCGGCAAGATGCACATGAGCCAGGTGACCATCGCCTACGGCATGACGGAGACCAGCCCGGTGTCGTTCCAGAGCGCGGTCGACGATCCGCTGGAGCGGCGGGTGTCGACGGTCGGCCGGGTTCATCCGCATGTCGAGGTCAAGATCATCGGCGACGACGGCCGTACGCTCGGCGTCGGCGAGCGCGGCGAACTCTGCACCCGCGGCTATTCGGTGATGAAGGGTTATTGGGGCGACCCCGAGCGCACCGCCGAGGCGATCGACGCCGAGGGCTGGATGCACACCGGCGACCTGGCGACCATCGACGCCGAGGGCTACTGCAACATCGTCGGTCGGGTGAAGGATCTGGTCATCCGGGGCGGCGAGAACGTCTATCCGCGCGAGGTGGAGGAGTTCCTCTACCGCCATCCGAAAGTGCGCGAGGTGCAGGTGTTCGGCGTGCCCGACGCCAAATATGGCGAGGAGATCTGCGCCTGGATCGTGCTGCAGGCAGGACAGGAGGCGACGGAGGACGAGATCCGCGCTTTTTGCCGCGACCAGATCGCCCACTACAAGGTGCCGCGCTACATCCGCTTCAAGGCGGAACTTCCGATGACGGTGACGGGCAAGCCGCAGAAATTCCTGATGCGCGACGCCATGATCGATGAACTCGACCTGGTGGTGGCGAAGACGGCGTGAAGTGGTGAAGTAGTGAATGGTGAATGGTGAATGGTAGATTTGGGGGATGAGAAGGTAGTTATTGCCAGTTGCGGATGTTGCGAATCAAAGAATATTCTTCACCATTCACCATTCACCATTCACCATTCACCATTCACCATTCACCATTCACCATTCACCATTCACCATTCACCATTCACCATTCACCATTCACCATTCACCATTCACCATTCTGGAGTGCACCCCTCAAGTGAGACATGGAAATCAAGTGACAGGGGTGCATTGGTTGATCGGTTATGGGGTTTGGGGTTGGTTCAAGCCGGCTTCGAATTCAACTGGTGGCTGATATCCGATGGCCGAATGTAGCCGTTCGCGATTGTATGTGGTTTCCAGGAAGATGGCTATGTCGCGGCGGGCGTGGTCGAGTGTGGTGTAGCTTTTGCCGTTGACCTCCTCGGCCTTGAGTGTCTTCATGAAGCTCTCGGCCTTGGCATTGTCGTACGGGTTGGCGACGCCGCTCATGCTGATGCGGATGCCCTGGCTGTCGAGGCGGTTGGCATAATCGCTGCAGGCATACTGGACGCCCCGGTCGGAGTGATGGATGAGGCTCCCGGCCTGCGGTTTGCGTGCGGCGATGGCCATGTCGAGGGCATGCAGCGCCAGGCGGGCTTCGAGGTGATCGTCGAGAGCCCAGCCGATCACCCTGCGCGAGAAGGCATCGAGGATGACGGCGAGATAGACGAAGGCCTCGACCAGGCGGACATAAGTGATGTCGGCGACCCAGATCTGATCGATGCCGGAGGGCACGAGCCCGCGCACCAGATTGGGCAGGATGCGGTAGCCATGCCGGCTGTCGGTGGTGCGCGGCACGTAGGGCCTGGTGCGCATGCACAGGAGATTGTCCTCGCGCATGAGCCGCAACACACGTTTGGCATTCACCGGCACGCCGTCGCGGTGCAATTGGGCTGCGATGCGCCGATAGCCGTAGTGGCGGTGTTTGAGGCTGAGTTTCTGGATCATGTCGCGCAGTTCCGCGTCGGCGCGAGCCGGTGCCTGCTCTTGCCGATACCGGTAGAAGCCTGCCCGTGAGACACCGGCGAGGGCACACAGCCGCCGGACATCGAGGCTGCCTTGCATCTGTGCGGTCATTTCCTCGATGGCCGCGTAGATGTGGGGGCGGTGGCGGCCTGCGCCGCCGTCCCGCTCACCAGATGCAAGGCTCTGCGAAAAAAATCGAGCTCCATCTGCTGGCGCCCGAGGGAGTGTCGAAAATTTTGTGCGTGAGGCCATGATGATGGAAAGGAGAGAATCATCACATGGCTATCGAGAAAGAACTGCTGGATCAGCTGCTTGCCGGTCGTGATCCGAGGGATTTGTTTGCCAAGGACGGTCTGCTCGACGACCTGAAGAAGGCGCTTTCGGAGCGCATTCTGAACGCCGAGCTCGACGAGCACCTGGCGGACGAAGGTGCCGACGGCAACGCCAATCGCCGCAACGGGCATTCGAAGAAGACGGTGGCTGACGGGGACGTCACAGATGACGCTGGCGATCCCGCGCGACCGGGCCGGCACCTTTGATCCGAAGCTGGTCGCCAAGTACCAGCGGCGGTTTCCCGACTTCGACGACAAGATCATCTCGATGTATGCGCGCGGCATGACGGTGCGCGAGATCCGCGGCCATCTGGAGGAGCTCTACGGCATCGAGGTCTCGCCGGACCTGATCTCGGCGGTCACCGACGCGGTGCTGGAGGAGGTCGCCGAATGGCAGAACCGGCCGCTGGACGCGGTCTATCCCGTCGTCTTCTTCGATGCCATTCGGGTCAAGATCCGCGACGAGGGCTTCGTGCGCAACAAGGCGGTCTACATCGCGCTCGGCATCCTGCCCGACGGCACCAAGGAGGTCATGGGCATCTGGATCGAACAGACCGAGGGCGCCAAGTTCTGGCTGCGCGTCATGAACGAGTTGAAGAACCGCGGCGTCGGCGACGTCCTGATCGCCGTCGTCGACGGGCTGAAGGGCTTTCCCGAGGCGATCAACGCCGTCTTTCCCCAGACCGTGGTGCAGACCTGCATTGTGCACCTGATCCGCCATTCCCTGGAGTTCGTGTCGTGGAAGGACCGCAAGGCGGTCGTGCCGGCGCTCAGGGCGATCTACCGGGCCATGGACGCCGAGGCCGGCCTGCAGGCCCTGGAGGCGTTCGAGGCCGGTCACTGGGGCCAGCGCTACCCGGCGATCGCCCAGAGCTGGCGGCGCAATTGGCAACAGGTCATTCCGTTCTTTGCTTTCCCTGAGGGCGTGCGCCGCATCATCTACACCACAAACGCCATCGAGGCGCTCAACTCCAAGCTGCGGCGCGCCGTCCGAACCCGGGGCCATTTCCCCAATGACGACGCCGCCATGAAGCTGCTATATCTGGTTCTGAACCACGCGGCCGAGGAATGGAAACGACCGCCGCGCGAGTGGTTCGAGGCCAAGACCCAATTCGCCATTGTCTTCGGCGAACGGTTCGTCGGTCGGTGACGAAAACGGGCCTCGCGCACAGAATTCCTGACAGTCCCGCGCCCGATCTTGCGCTCGAGCTCGGCGATCCGGGCGTGGGCTTGCGCCAGATCGCCGGGCAGTTCCGGCGGCGGCTTCACCGCCATGGCATCGCGAACCTTGAGCCGGCCGGGCTTGCGTCCGGGCCTGCGGTTCTCCAGCCCGGCAGCGCCGTGCGCCCGATAGGCAGCCCGCCAGTCATACAGCAGCTTGCGCACGATCTGCAGCTCACGCGCAACGGCGGCGAGCGACTCACCCGCGTCCAGCCGGCGCAGGGCTGCTTCCTTGAAGGCAACGGAAAAGACTCGCTTCGGTTGTTGTGGCATGGCACCTCCTCAGAGGCCCTGTCACTTGATTAGCGTGTCTCAATCAAGGGGTGCACTCCAATTCACCATTCACCATTCACCATTCACCATTCACCCCACCGGCGCATCCGCGCGCAGGAGGCCCTCGGCCTTGAGATCGTCCCATAACACTGGCGGGATCGCGGCGTCGTAGATGGTGCGGTTGCCCCTGGCCTCGGCGATGCCCTGGCCGCCCGGGATGACGGAGACGACGGTGGCGTGGAGCAGCGGGAAATGCAGCGCGGCCTCGATGAGGCGGACGCCGTGGCGCCGGCAGACGGCCTCGATGCGCGCGGCCTTGTCCAGGATCTCCTGCGGCGCCTCGGAATAGTTGTAATGGGCGCCGAGTTTCGGGCCGGTCGCCAGAATGCCGGAATTGTAGGGGCCGCCGAGCACGATGCCGATACCGCGCCGCTCGCAGAGCGGCAGGAAGGAGGCGAGCGATTCCTGCTCCAGAAGCGTGTAGCGCCCGGCCAGCAGGAAGAGGTCGAAGTCGCCGCGCTCGGCCAGCCACTGGCAAGGCTGCCATTCGTTGATGCCGGCGCCGAAGGCCTTGATCACGCCCTGGTCGCGCAGCGACAGCAGCGCGTAATAGCCCGACGCCATGAATGCATCGAGCCTGGCCTGCAGCGCCTCCTGCGAGCCGTGGTTGAAGATGTCGAGATCATGCGCATAGAGGATGTCGATACGGTCGACGCCGAGGCGCTCGAGCGAGGCCTCGAAGGACCGCATGACGCCGTCATAGCTGTAGTCGTAGACCTCGCGGCGCGACGGCGTGTCGAAGAATTTGCAGAGGCCGGTGCGCTCGTCCGGCGGACAGACCTTCAACAGCCGCCCGACCTTGCTCGACAGAACATAGTCGTCGCGGCGCCTGCCGCGCAGGAACCGGTTGAGGCGCGTCTCGGAGAGGCCGAGCCCGTAGAGCGGCGCGGTGTCGAAATAGCGGCAGCCGGTCTCCCAGGCAGTTTCGAGGATCCGGGCTGCGTCCTCCTCGGAGATAGCCCGGTAGAGATTGCCGAGGGGGGCGCCGCCGAAGCCGAGTTCGGTGAAGTCGATGCCCCCATTGCCGATACGATCGAAATGCCGTGTCCTCATGGGTCCCTCCCGCTCCGCGCCAGCCTCCGACAATGGACTCGACGGCACGCCGTTGCTAGCATTCGCGTCGCGGCGGAGGAATATTCCGAGGGGAGGCGATGTCGGAAAAATTCGTGCATGCGTCGGGCGGTCGCCAAGCGACTGTCGTCCGGAAGGATTCTGGCGTCCCGAAGGATTTTGGCGTCCCGAAGGAGTCTGGCCCCCCGATTGATTTCGGCGCCCCGGCGGCCGCTGCTTCGATCGCATCTGGAAGGAAATGATGAAGGACCGCCTGCGCAAGCTGCTGTGCGAGCTGATGATGATTCCGGGCCTCAGCGGCCATGAGGGCAGGGTACGGCGCTATCTGAAGGAGCGGCTGGAAGAGCTCGGCCTTGCCACCCGCACCGACATGCTGGGCAATCTGATCGCCACGATCGACGGCGACCCGGCCCTGCCCTCGGTCATGCTCTTCACCCATATGGATCAGCTCGGCTTCGTCGTGCGCAAGATCGAGCCCGACGGCTTCATCCGGCTGGAACGGCTGGGCGGCGTGCCGGAGCGCGCGCTCGCCTCGCAGGCGGTGCTTTTATGCGTTGGCGAGGGCAGGGACAGGCCCGGCATCATCGCCAGCAAGAGCCACCATGCCACAACGCCGGAGGAGAAATACAAGGTCGTCCCCTATATGGACCTCTATGTCGATGCCGGCTTCGGCAGCGCTGCGGAGGCGAGGGCCGCCGGTATCGACATCGGCACGCCCGTCGTCTACCGGCCGACCGTGATCGAACTCGGCGGCGACCGCATCGCCGGAACCGCGGCAGACGACCGGGCGGGCTGCGCCGTGCTGGTGGAGGCCACCCACGCGATCGCCGAAGCCAAGGCGGGGCCGAGGGTGCATATCGTCTTTTCCGTGCAGGAGGAGTTCAACCTGCGCGGCGCGTTGACCGCCGCCCAGGTGCTCATGCCCGAGATCGCGATCCAGCTCGACCTTATCCTCGCCACCGACACGCCCGACATGGGCTATCGCGGCGAGGTGCGGCTGGGCGGCGGCCCGGCGATGAGCCTCTATTCCTTCCATGGCCGCGGCACGCTCAACGGAACCATCCCGCATCCGGCTCTCGTGACGCTGTTCGAAGGCGCCGCCGGCGGGCTCGGCCTGCCGCTCCAGCGTTCGGCCCATACGGGCGCACTCACCGATTCGGCCTATGTGCAACTCGTCGGCGGCGGGGTCGCCTCGATCGATCTCGGCTTCCCGATGCGCTACACCCATTCCTCGCTGGAGCTGTGCGATCTCGCCGATCTCGAGGGGCTGACCAGGCTGCTCGCGGCCGGCATCGGCGCCATCGACGCTACCTTCAGCCTCGACAGGGACGACCACATCGGATGAGGCACTATCTCGGCGTCGATATCGGAACCTTCGAGACGAAGGGCGTGCTCGTCGACGAGGCTGGCAACATCGTGGCCAGCTCCGCCCACAGCCACAAGATGCTGGTGCCGCAGCCCGGCTGGGCCGAGCACCGGCCACGGGAAGACTGGTGGGGCGATTTCGTCTTCGTGACGCGCAAGCTCCTGGCCGCGAGCCGGGTCGACCCGCGATCGATCCGCGCGATCGGCTGCAGCGCGATCGGACCCTGCATGCTGCCGGTCGACGCCGCCGGCGAGCCGCTGTCCAACGCCGTGCTCTACGGTGTCGACACGCGGGCGGCGAAGGAGATCGCGGCGCTCGACGCGCGCATCGGCGCGGAGCGGATCCTCGACCGCTGCGGCAATGCGCTGACCTCGCAGTCGGTGGGGCCGAAGATCCTCTGGCTGAAGAACAACCGGCCGGAGATCCACGCCCGGGCGGCGAAGTTCCTCAACTCGACAAGCTACATCAATTTCCGGCTGACCGGCCGGTACGTCATCGACCACTATTCGGCGGCCAGTTCCAGCCCGCTCTACGATGTCGGCACACGCGACTGGACCTTCGACCTCGCCGACGACATCGCCCGGCCAGACCAGCTTCCGGACCTGTTGTGGACCACCGACATCGCGGGCACGGTGACGGCAGCCGCCGCGGAGGAGACGGGGCTGGCGGCGGGCACGCCGGTCATCACCGGAACGATCGACGCGGCCGCCGAGGCGCTGAGCGTCGGCGTCGCCGAGCCGGGCGACATGATGGTGATGTACGGATCGACCGTCTTCACCATCATGCTCAGCGAGGAACGTATCCGCGAACCGCGTCTCTGGTACGCGCCCTGGCTGTTCGAGGGCGAGCACGCCTCGATGGCCGGGCTATCGACCAGCGGCACGCTGACCCACTGGTTTCGCGACCAGTTCGCCAGGGAATTGCAGCCGAACATGGTCTTCCTGACCTTGGCGGAGGAAGCGCTCGCCTCGCCGCCGGGTGCCAAAGGCCTTGTCGTGCTTCCCTATTTCTCCGGCGAGCGCACGCCGATCCACGATCCCCGGGCCAAGGGCATGGTGTTCGGGCTCGACCTCACCCATACGCGCAGCGACGTCTACCGGGCGCTGCTCGAAGGCATTGCCTGCGGCACCACCCATATCGTCGACACCTATCGGGAGATCGGGGCGCCGCCCGGCAGGATCTACGCCGTCGGCGGCGGCACCAAGAACATTGCCTGGGTGCAGGCGACCTCCGACATTTCCGGCCTCGCCCAGATCCTGCGCCGGCGCACGATCGGCGCCTCCTATGGCGACGCCTTCCTGGCGGCCGTGGCGGTGGGTGACGCCAGGCGCGGCGACATCGAGACCTGGAACCCGGTGGAGGGCAAGCTGTCGCCCAACAAGCGGACGGCCGCAATCTATGAGCGCCAGTATCGCATCTTCCGCCGGCTCTATGAGCGGACGAAGGATTTGATGGCCGAACTGTCGGACAACGCGTCGGGCTGAAGGCTCGCGACCTGCAGATGGTCCTGCCGCTCGAATCGTGATTTTGGTTGCCCCTACGGTCGCTCCGGCCTTTCGGCGTCGAGTCGCCCCTGCCATGAAAGTAGGGCGGAAAGCCTTTTGATTTCAGTCGGATAAGGTTGAGCCAGATACCCCTCTGTCCTGCCGGACATCTCCCCCACAAGGGGGGAGACTGGCTGTCATCGATGACGGCACTCGTCCTGCAACGTCGACGATTGGCGAAATCCAAGCGGCCGGCCGGTCTCCCCCCTTGTGGGGGAGATGTCCGGCAGGACAGAGAGGGGTGCGAAGACACGCGGCACTTTCATCCAGGAAGGCGCCCGACGCCGGCCGGTGGGTCTCATCCGGCTGCCGCCACCTTCCCCCCGTAAAACGGGGAGAAGACCGCCTGCCGCGATGGCGACGCTCGATCTGCAGCGCTGACGATTGACGAAGCCGGTGGCGACATCGGTCTTCTCCCCGCGATGCGCTAGGGCATATACACATCTCTTCTGCAAGGGACACGGCCTGCTGCAACGCCTCGTCGACCACCGCGCTCCCTGGAGCACCCCTCATCCGACCCAGCCAGTATTTCGGCTCGACTGTCGAACCCGTCATCACTGCCGGATCCGAAATACTGTCTGGGCCACCTTCTCCCACAAGGGGAGAAGGCAGGATTGCAGAGGCGTTGCCGCCAACCTTCAACGTCGGCGATTTGCGGAACCGTCGAAGCCAAGCTCTCCCTTCTCCCCTTGTGGGAGAAGGTGGCCCAGACTGTATTTCGGCCCCTACGTTCGTGCTGGGCTCAAGGGTGACGCCGAAATACAGGCTGGGTCGGATGAGGGGTGCTCCGGGGAGCGCGGCGGTCGACCAAAACGGACAAAGGACGAGACCAGGCAACGGTTGGGCTCGGGAGATGTGTATATGCCCTAGCCGCGATGCGGGGAGAAGGTGCCGGTCCACCCTCCGCAGCTGCAGCGCAGCTGCTGCGGAGGACGGGCAGGCGGATGAGGGGCATTTCGCGCCGTCGCCGCATCGCTTATCCAATTGAGACAAAACGGATTTCGGCGCTACTTTCATGGCAGGGCGCGACCGAGCTCACAGACGCTCACCTATTTCACCGCGCCCGCCGCCATGCCGGCGATGATGTAGCGTTCGAGCACGATGCCGACCACGACCAGCGGGGCGATCGCGGCGGTCGAGAGTGCGGCCATCGCCCACCAGTTGATGCCCTGGCTGCCGGTCTGGCTGGCGACCATGACGGGAAGCGTCTTGGCGTCGGTCGAGGTGAGCAGCGCGGCGAAGAAATACTCGTTCCAGCACAGGATGAGCGCCAGGATGAAGGAGGCGACCATGCCGGGGAGCGCGATCGGCACGACGATGCGCAGGAAGGCGCCCCAGACGGACAGGCCGTCGACGAGGGCCGCCTCCTCGAGCTCGACGGGGATCGCCTTGAACTGGTCGCGCATGATCCAGATCACGATCGGCAGCACCATCAGCGTGTAGAGCAGGATGAGCCCGATGCGGGTGTCGAGCAGCGCGATCTCCTTGTAGAGAACGAGGAAGGGCAAAGCGAGCACCACCGGCGGCAGGATCATCTGCGACAGGAAGAAGAAGGAGATGTCCTTGTTCGTCATCCACAGGAAACGGTAGGAGAAGCGGCTGAGGCCATAGGCGGCGAGCGAGCCGATCACCAGAGCCAGCGACGAGGCCGCGACCGACGCCACGACGCTGTTCCAGAAGCGTTTCAGGAACTCGTCGCGCACCGTCGACGTGCCGGTGATCGTATCGGGCGAGAGGCCGAGCGACTGCCAGCCCTTCCATTGCGGCTGGAAGTCGACGAAGGGGATCAGGTGTCCCTGCATGACGTCGGGCGCGATCTTGAAGGACGTGGTGACCGTCCAGAAGATCGGGAACAGGCAGATCAAGGCCCAGACGATCAGGATGCCGTAGACGGCGATGCGGGAAGCGGCGTGGCGCAGCCGGGCGGCCGGCTTCACGCCGGTGTCCACGGCGGCGGCGGAGACGTCGATCGCGGCCATCTCAGCTCTCCTCCTGCCCGTAGCCGCGCAACCAGCGGCCCGCCATGTTGAGCATCAGGGTCAGCGCCACCACGATCAGCACCAGATAGACCATAGCCAGCAGCGTGCCGTAGCCGACATTGGAGCGATCGCGATATTCGCGATAGATGAAGCTCGTCACCGAATCCGTCGCCCCGCCCGGCCCGCCCGAGGTGACGTTGATGATGATGTCGGCGATCTTCAGCTTGAAGATGATGCGGATCATGATCGCGGTGATCGATACCGGCAAAGTGAGCGGGAAGACGACCTTCCAGAAGGTCTGCCAGCCATTGGCGCCGTCGACCCTGGCGGCCTCCATGACCTCGCGCGGCAAGGCCTGCAGCCCTGCGAGCAGCATGATCATCATCAGGGGAATGAAGGTCCAGGCATCCATCGCCATGATCGACAGCTTGGCGAGCCAGGGATCACTGAAGAAGGCCGGCGTCTCCCAGCCCAGCCAGCGGGCGAGATTGGCGACGGGGCCGAAGCGGATTTCCATCATCGACTTGCCGACCATCCAGCTTACCGCCACGGGCGACAACATGAGGGGCAGGAGGAAGACGACGCGGAAGAATTTCCGGCCGCGGATCTGCGCATTGAGCAGCAGGGCCAGGCCGAAGGCGATGGCATATTCGACCAGCACCGAGAGCGTGTACCAGACCATGTTGCGGAGCGCGTTCCAGTAGAACGGATCGGCAAGCATCTGCCTGAAATTGTCGAGCCCGTTGAATTTGCGGCCCTCGAAGGATGAGAGGTTCCAGTCGGTGAAGGCGATGTTGAGCCCGAACACAAGCGGGAAGACGACCATGGCCGCGATGAACAGCACGGCCGGCAGCACGAAGAGCGCCTTGGCGCCGTCGGAGCCGCGCCGCAGCACGAGCGAGGCGCCGAAAGCCACGGCCCAGAAGACATAGGCATAGACCGCAGGGCGCCAGTTCGCGAAGCCCGCCGTGATCAACCCCGCCGAATGGAGGATCTGGATCGCGAAGGTCGCGACCAGCACCAGCCAGCCAGCAGCGAGAACAAGGGCTCCAAGGCGGCGCCGGCTTTCCGGGACCGGCTCGGCCGCGACGACATGAGGGGGATCGGCGACGACTGCCGACGCATTCTGCATTGTGACACCAAAACCGGGTGGCGGCACCGAAAGGATCGGTGCCGCCGCTCTAACCATGCGTCCAAGCACCGGATATCCCGAAACGTCCCGCTTTCGGGCCCGATGCTCCAGTTTCAACGCGGCCCCGCTCGTTGCGGGACCGGTATTCGCCGATTCTCCGCCCGCTGCCTTTTCCCCTTCGGGGAAGAAGGCGAGGGGCGGTGGCTCCTACAGGCCCAGCGAAGCCTTGTAGAGCTTGATCTGGTTCTCCCGGCCGATCTGGTCGGTGAGCTTCTCCCAGGCCGCGGCGATGGCGTCCGCGCCTTCCTGCGCCGACTTGTACTGGCCGGCATAGGTCTTGGCGAGTTCGTCCTCGGCGACCGAATAATACTGGAAGATGCCGGGAATGCGCGGCTCGATCGCGGCGTTCGGATGGTTGTAGGAATCGAGGTTAGAGCCGAGATAATCCTCGATATAGGCGCGGTCGTAGCCCGCCGCTTCCCATTCGTCATAGTTGAAGTGGGAGTTGCGATAGGGCTGGAAACCGGAGGGATAGGCCGACGTCCACAGCGACAGGTCCTTGCCGCCGAGATGGGCGGCTGCCGACCAGGCCGCCTTCTTCTTCTTTTCGTCGCCGTCCACGCGGGCCATCACATAGATGCCCCAGCCGATATAGGCCATGTTGGGCGCATAGTTCGGGCCGGAGGCGAGCTTTTCCCAGGCGCCCTTGCCGTCGTTCCACACGTCGTCGGAGCCGGGCAGGATCGAGAAGGCGGAGACTTCGCCGACCACCGAGGTGTCGGAGGTGCGGGCCATGGAGCCGACGTCGCCCCACCAGCTGAGCGAGGAGCCGGTGCCGGCCAGGAACTGCTGGAAGGCGGTGGTGCCGGGATCGGCATTGATCTGGTCGGCGGGCTGGGCGGCAATGACGTCGAGCACGTCCTGGATGGCGCGCACGAAGGCCTCGTTGTTGACGCGCGGCTTCATCGTGTCGGGATCGAACAGCCAGGCCTTGTCGTCCGGATGCTTGGCATAGGCGGTCGCCCGGCTTTCGAGGAAATAGAAGCCGAAGCCGCCCCAGCCCTTGAGCGGGTCGAGATAGCCATAGGCCTCGCCGCCGGTAAGCGGGTCCTTCTTGCCCTTCAGGAACTTGGTGACCGCCTGGACCTGCTGCCAGGTGACGGGCGCGACCCATTCGCCCTGGTTGCCCTCGGCCTTCCAGGCCGCGGCGAGATCGGCATTGTCGAAATAGTCCTTGCGGTAGCTGAAGGTGTGGCAGTCGCCGTCGATCGAGATGCGGTAGGTCTTGCCGTCCCAGGTGCCGACCGGCGCTTTCAGGTAGCCGACATAGTCGTCCATGTCGATCAGCTTCTTGACCCAGTCGGGCATCTCCGAGGCGAGGCCCTTGCCGCAGACGTCGCCCTCGAAGGGGGCGCCCATCTCGATGATGTCGAAGTCCACCGTGCCGGTGGCGATCGATTGCTGCAGGCGGGCATTGTAGTCGGCCTGGGCGAGGTCGATCCAGTTGATCCTGGCGCCCGTATAGGCCTCCCAGGGCTTCAGGAAGCCGCGGAACAGGAAATTGTGCAGGTTCTGGTTGTTGAGACCCATGAAGGTGAGCTCGACTCCGGCGAACTCGCCCTGCTGCACGGTCGACCTGGTGCCCTCCAGACACATCTCGCCGACTTTCTGCCAGTCGGCGTCGGTCGGGGAGCCCATGCCCACGCCGGGGATCTTCAGGATCTCCGAGCGCAGATTGCCCTGTGCCCGCGCCTGCGGCGCAAGCATGCCGAGACCGGCCGAAGCGCCGAGCGCCATGGCCGACACCCCGGCGGCCGCCTTGAGAACATTCCTGCGGCTGGCCTGCATGGCCATAAGCCGCTCGTAAACTTCAACTTTCATCGCTGTTTCCTCCCTGACCGGATGCCAACCCGCAGATGCCGCGGCGGCATGTTCCGCGGCACCTCGCCCGGGCCACACGTGACGGTCCCCGCCCTTGCGGCCGGGAGGTCGCACGCCGCCTTCTCCTCCGGCCCGGCAACGCGATGCCAATATGAGGGGCAAGCCTTTTTCGAGTCAACGCAGGACGGACGAAAGCAATTGCGTAGCATTCGAAACGAAGACGCGGCCCGCCGGCCGGGCGGCACGAAAAGCGGCGCGGCCGTCACGAGCCATGTTGACATGGCGGCCCGGCTCGTCTGTTCTTCGTGGCGCGCCGCTCCGGGGGAGCGTTGCGGCGGGAGGAGCTATGGCAAGGGTTTCTGTGCGCCAGGTGCGCAAGGCTTACGGCGACGTTGAGGTCATCCACGGCGTCGATCTCGACATTGCGGATGGAGAATTCGTGGTTCTGGTCGGCCCGTCCGGCTGCGGCAAGTCGACCTTGCTGCGCATGATCGCCGGGCTGGAGAGCATCACATCGGGCACGATCTCGATCGGCGACCGGGTGGTGAACAATCTCGCGCCGTCGGAGCGCGACATCGCCATGGTGTTCCAGAACTACGCGCTCTATCCGCACATGAAGGTGAAGGACAACATGGCCTTCGCGCTCCGGCTGCGCAAGACCGACCCGGCCGAGGTCACGCGGCGCGTGCGGCAGGCAGCGGAGATACTCGGGCTCGTGCCGTTTCTCGACCGCTATCCGCGGCAGTTGTCGGGCGGCCAGCGGCAGCGCGTGGCCATGGGCCGGGCGATCGTGCGCGATCCGGAGGTCTTCCTGTTCGACGAGCCGCTGTCCAATCTCGACGCCAAGCTTCGCGTCCAGATGCGCACCGAAATCAAGGAACTGCACCAGCGGCTGAAGACGACGACGGTCTATGTGACCCACGATCAGGTCGAGGCCATGACCATGGCCGACAAGATCGTCGTGCTGCAGGACGGCAATGTCGAGCAGATGGGGGCGCCGCTCGAACTGTTCGACCGTCCTGTCAACACTTTCGTGGCGGGATTCCTCGGCTCACCGGCCATGAACATGCTGAAGGGCACCGTGGCCGGCGGCGCGGCGCAGACGATCGACGTGAACGGCGCCCGGCTCGCCGTCGCCGGCAGGCACCAGGCCGGCGAGGGGCAGCCGGTGATCTTCGGGATCAGGCCGGAACATCTCGATCTCGCCGACGACGGCTTCCCGGCGCGCATTTCCGTGGTCGAGCCGACCGGTTCAGAGACGATGGTGTTCCTGCGCTTCGGCGAGAGCGACATGGTGGCGCTGTTCCGCGAACGGCACGACTTCAAGCCGGGCGACACGATAAGACTGCGGCCGCGGCCGAACCAGGTCCATCTGTTCGACGCCGGAACCGCGCAGAGAATCTGAAGGCGGCCCGTCCGAGGCGCGCCGGGGAGAAGAGAATGCTGAAGGGAATAAACCCGTTGCTCAATGCCGACGTGCTCTACGCCTTGCGGGCGATGGGGCATGGCGACGACCTGATCATCTGCGACACCAACTTCCCGGCCGATTCCATCGCGCGCCAGACGCGGCTCGGCCGGCTGCTGCGCATCGACAACTGCACTGCGGCCGAGGCCGCCGCCGCGGTGCTGTCGCTCTATCCGCTCGACAGCTTCGTCGACGACGCGGCCGGCCGTATGGAGATCGTCGGCAATGCCTCCGAGGTCCCTCCCGTGCAGCAGGAAGTGCAGGCCGTGATCGACGAGGCGGAGGGGCGATCCTGGCCGATGGTCGGTATCGAGCGCTACGCCTTCTACGAGCGCGCCAAGCAGGCCTATTGCGTGATCCAGAGCGGGGAGCGGCGCTTCTACGGCTGCTTCGCCTTCCGCAAGGGCGTCATCCCCCCGGACGCGGGCTGAGACCATGGCAAAGCCGATCGTCATCCTCGGCGTGTTCGTCGCCGATACGGCCTATCGCGCGCCGCGTCAGCCGCGCATGGGGGAGACCCTGCTCGGCACCTCCTTCAAGCTCGGGCCGGGCGGGAAGGGCTCCAACCAGGCGGTCGCTGCCGGCCGGCTAGGGGCCGACGTCTCCATGATCACGCGGCTCGGCCGCGACCCGTTCGCCGACATGGCGCTGGCGACCTGGAGGGAGGCCGGCGTCAAGCCCGCCGTGATCGAGACGCCTGAGAGCTATACGGGGGCGGCCTATATCTTCGTCGAGGAGACGACGGGCGACAACGCCATCATCGTCTCCCCGGGCGCGGCGATGCTGATCTCGCCGGCCGACATCGACGCCAACGAGGCGCTGATCCGCTCGGCCGGGGTGTTCGTGACGCAGCTCGAGCAGCCGATCGAAGCCGCGATGCGGGCGCTGGCGCTTGCCCGTTCGGCAGGCGTGACCACGATCCTCAATCCGGCCCCGGCGGCGGCGCTGCCGGAGGCGATCTTCCCGCTCTGCGACTACGTCACCCCGAACGAGACCGAGGCCGAGGCGCTGACCGGCATCGCCATCGCGACCGTCGAGGATGCGCGCCGGGCTGCCGACAAGCTGCTCGACAAGGGCGTCGGAGCGGTGATCGTGACGCTCGGCGAGAAGGGCGCGCTCTTCCACAGCCGCAGTGCTTCGCAACACGTGGCCGCCTTCGCCGTCGGGCCGGTGGTCGAAACGACCGGTGCCGGCGACGCCTTCAACGGCGGCTTCGCCGTAGGCCTGTCCAGGGGACTGCCGGAGGTGGAAGCGGTGCGGTTCGCCTGCGCAGTGGCGAGCATCTCCGTCACCAGGCCGGGCACTGCGCCGTCGATGCCGAGCCTCGACGAGGTGGAAAGGGTGCTGGCGGGCGGGACGCTGTAGCATGGCCTGCAGCGTGCCGCCCCTGTGATTGCGGCAGAGCGGAAAGCCTTTTGATTTCAGTCGGATAGGGTTTCGGCGACGCCGCGAAAAGCCCCTCATCCGGCTGCCGCCACCTTCTCCCCGCATCGCGAGGAGAAGATCGCCTGCCGCGATGATGGTGCTCGATCTGCAACGCCGGCGATTGGCGAAAGGGGCGGCGACATCGGTCTTCTCCCCGCGTTGCGCTAGGGCATATACACATCTCTTCTGCAGGGGACACGGCCTGCTGCAACGCCTCGTCGACCACCGCGCTCCCTGGAGCACCCCTCATCCGACCCAGCCAGTATTTCGGCTCGACTGTCGAACCCGTCATCACTGCCGGAGCCGAAATACTGTCTGGGCCACCTTCTCCCACAAGGGGAGAAGGCAGGATTGCAGAGGCGTTGCCGCCAACCTTCAACATCGGCGATTTGCGGAACGGTCGAAGCCAAGCTCTCCCTTCTCCCCTTGTGGGAGAAGGTGGCCCAGACTGTATTTCGGCCCCTACGTTCGTGCTGGGCTCAAGGGTGACGCCGAAATACAGGCTGGGTCGGATGAGGGGTGCTCCAGGGAGCGCGGCGGTCGACCAAAACGGACAAAGGACGAGACCAGGTAACGGTGGGGCTCGAGAGATGTGCATATGCCCTAGCCGCGTTGCGGGGAGAAGGTGCCAGCAGGCGGATGAGGGACTTTTCGCGGCGTTGGCGAATCCCTTATCCAACTGAATCAAAAGGGCTTTCGGCGCTACTTTGTGGCGGGGGCCCAGCCCGACGTCGCCAGAAGAGCGCCGAAATCCGTTGCCGTGATCAAATCCACGCTTTCATCCAGGATGGCGCCCGACGGCGGGCGCTCCGACCGGTGCCGGCGCGGTCTTGTACAAAGCGAACACCTCGACGGGCCTGGACTTGCCCTTCACCGCGATCGGATCGAGCGCTGTCGCCTGGGCCGCGAGCTTGGGCGGCAGGTCCTCCAGCACGTCGCGCGTGATGAGGGTCTGGCCCCGTGCGGCATTGGCGCAGAGCCGCGCGGCGAGATTGACGCGGTCGCCGAGCACGGTGAAGTCCTTTCGTTGCCGGCTGCCCATGGCGCCGGCGACGACCTCGCCGACATGGACGCCGATGCCGATCGCGAGATCGGCGCCGGTCCGGCTCGCCGCCCTTTCCATGCCGTCCATGATGGCGATGGCGCATTCGGCCGCGTGTTTGGTCATATGCGAGCCGTAGAAGACCGCCATGATCTGGTCGCCGACGAATTTGTCGATGTCGCCGTGATGCGCGGCCACCAGGTCCGCCAACTGCTGGAAATAGTCGTTGAGCACCGTGACCACCTCGACCGGATCGCGGTTCTCCGCATAGGCGGTGTAGCCGCGTATGTCCGCAAAGAGCACGGCGACGCGCCGGCGTTCGCCGCCCAGCGACACGGTGTGACGGTCGCTGCCCTGGATGGCTTTCATGGTCTCGCGCGAGACGAATTTCTGCAGCTCGAACCGTTCGTTCAACTGCACGATCATGTCGTTGAAGCGCTTGGCGAGATCGCCGATCTCGTCGCGCGTCCGGACGCCGCCGACGCGCGCTTCGAGGTCTCCCCCGGCGACACGCAGCGCCGTCTGGGTGATCCTGAGGATGGGCCGCGAGATGCCCAGCGCGAACAGTGCCGCGCCGAGCAGCGCCGCGGCGAGGCCGATGCCGAGCCATTTCAGGAGGTCGCGGACCATGTCGGTGATCGGACGATAGGCGTCGGCCTCGGACTTCTCCACGAGGATGCCCCAGGGAAAGGCCCGGGGCAGGGCGATCGCGGCCAGCGATGTCGAGCCGTCGGCGAGGACGAATGGCTCGACCGTTATGGTTGCGATCCCCGCATCGAGCAATTGAAGCGCCTTGGCTATGACGCTCTCGTGGTCGTAGGGGCCGGGCTGCGTGGAGAAGACGATGCGGCGCTGCGCGTCGATCACGCGGATCGTGCCCGTCCTGGCGAAGGGATCATTGGCGATCAGGTCACCCAGGCGGGCGAGATTGATGCGGGCGAAAAGCGTCGCCTTTCGCCCGCCGATGCCTTCCTCGATCGGCAGGCTGGCCGTTGCCAGCCAATCGTCGGTTTCCTCGACACGGGTAATGGCGACGATGCTGCGCGCCGAGGCCTTCAACGGATCCAGCGTCGCAGGATCCACCCTGAGCACCTCCATCGGCGTGGGAAACGCGGACTGGAGCTTCTCGAAATAGGCTTCCTGCGCCACGACGATCGGGCGAGGAAGGTTCTCGACATCCACCTGCAGCGCGACCACGTCGGGCAGGTCGGCGATGCCCTGCCTGAGGATGGCGATCTTCTCCGCCGAGCCGAGCTTGTCGCCGCCGATGGCGTTGCGGATCAGGTCGAGCGGCGTCAGCAGGGAATATTCGAAGAAGGTGTTGAACTCGCGGGTCAGCCGACCGGCAGTCGCTGCAAGCTGTTCATTGGCCGCACTCTTCAGTTCGTCGCGAGCGACGCGGATGAGCGATTGGCCGGCGACCAGCAGTGGCAGCATGGCGATGACGGCCGCGAACAGCATCATCTTGCTGCGCAGGTTCAGGCGGAAGCGCGGCATAGGCTCAGTCCGCCAGCCGGACGGACTGTTCCCGCAGGCGAACGTCGATGCGCACGCCGGCGGTGGCGGCGCTGCAGGCGAGCCCATGCGGATCGGTCGTGGTCAGCTTCGCCGTAACCATGCCGGGTTCCGCGAACTCGAGGCGGACCTTCTCCCCGTCGAGTTCCACGCCGTTGGACAGAACCCAGTGATGGCTGAGCGCATCGCCGTCGGCGTCGCGCGAACGGCTTGCGTCGAGCACGTAGCTGTCCCTGGCGCCGCCGATCTGCACCTCGGCATCAGGCCCGGCATCGGCGACCGGCGGGGCATCGACGAAAAGATCGAGCATGGCGACACCGGTCGCGCAGGCCGCGCCTGAGTCGTCCGTCACCGTCAGGCGGACCGGATAGGTTCCGGGTTGAGAGAAGCTGTGCGAGACCTTGGCGCCGGCGGCGGTGGATCCGTCGCCGAAATCCCAGGCCAGGCCGGTCAGGGTTCCGTCGGGGTCGAAGGAACCCGATCCGTCGAAGCTGACCACGGTGCCCGGACAGGCCTTGCGTTCGGCATCGATGATGGCGACCGGCGGCTGGTTGACCCTGATCGTGCGCGCGATCGGCGTGCTGAGCACATTTCCGGCGCGGTTCATCGGACCGCTGACCCCGACCGTGAAGGTACCGGGTCGGGCATAGGCGTGGCCGATGCTCTCTCCGCTGCCTGTGGCGCCGTCGCCGAAATTCCAGGCGAGCGGGCCTGTTTCGCCGCCGGCCGACAGAGCGGAGAGGCCGAACCGGACCTCCTGGCCGACGCAGGCCACCGATGCGGCACTAATCTCCACCTTGGGCTTGTCGGTGACCTCTATCTCCACGGACTTCTCGTCGGTGCCGTTGGGCAGGCCGGTTCCGTCGCTGACGACGAGCATGACCCGGTAGCGGCCGGCCGTGCGCCAGATGTGGCGGACCTCGATGCCGGCGGCGCTTCCTCCGTCGCCGAAATCCCAGCGATAGTCGGCGATGCCGCCGTCCGGATCGCTCGATCGGGCTCCCGACAGAAGCAGCGACTGGCCGACCTCCACCGAACGGCCGGGGCCGGGATCGGCGTTCGGCGCGGCGTTCACCGTTATGACGTGAACGGCCTGCGCGCTGGCGCAGCCGCCGGCCTCGGCCGGCGCCACGGCCCGCAGCAGGGCGCGATAGGTTCCGGGTTGCGCATAGGCGTGGCGGGCTATCGCGCCAGTCCCCGTGGAGCCGTCGCCGAAGTCCCATTCGTAACGGAGAGCGATCCGGCTTCCGATGGAGGAGCCGGTGCCGTCGAAAGTCACCTCCTGGTTCGTCGCGGCGGCCTTCGGCGCCGAGATGGCGGGTTTGGGCGCGTCGATCACATCGATGATCAGGTCATCGGTCGACACCGGCGAGCACAGTCCCAGATTGTCGCCCTCGATCTGCAGCGTCACACGATAGGTCCCGGGGTCGCTGTACATATGCTCCGGCTGATCTCCGCCGCCGGCCTGGCCGTCGCCGAAATCCCAGCTGTAGCGGTTCACCACGCCGTCGATGTCGGTGGACCTGGTTCCGTCGAAGCGGACAATGGTGTTGGCGCAGACCTTCATGTCGTCGCCCGCGCGCGCCACCGGCGCGGGCAGGATCGACACCAGCGCTTCGTCGGCGCCGCTGTCGTTGGCGAGCCCGGACTCGTCGGTCACCTTGAGCCGCACGCGGTAGCTGCCGGGTGCGGCGAAGACCTTGGTGGGATTGACGATGTCAGCCGTCTCGCCATCGGCGAAGTCCCAGCCATAACGCAACAGGCCGTTGTCCGGATCGGTCGAAGCGCTTCCGTCGAAGACGACGACATCGCCGATGCAGGCCTGCTTGTCGTCGCCGGCCTGCGCCACGGGCGGACGGTTGATCCGCACGGTGATCGCGTCGATATCGCGCGAGTTGGCAAGACCCCTGCCGTCGTCGACAGTCAGCCTAACGGGATAGATGCCGCCTGTCTCATAGGTATGCTCGACGACGGCACCCGCGCCCGAACCTCCGTCGCCGAAATCCCAGCGATAGGCGAGGCCGTCATTGTCGGCGTCGGTCGAGGCGCTGCCGTCGAGCACGACCCGAAGCGTCTCGCTGAATATGTCATGCCCGGCCTCGGCTGCCGGCGCGTGGTTGACGGCGACGGTGACGTCGTCCTGGGCCGTGCGGTTCGAGGCGCTGCTGTCGTCGGTCACCGTGAGCGTGACGGTGTGGATGCCCGGCTGCTCGAACCGCATTTCGGGCCGGGCCCCTTGCAGGACCTTGTCGGTGCCCCTGACATCCCAGCGCCAGTCACTGATCGCGCCATCCGCGTCGCGGGATCCGCTGCCTGAGAGCATGAATTTCTGGCCCGGCGCGACGCTCAGGTCGGGGCCGGCATCCGCGACCGGCGGCTGGTTCACCGTCACGACGATCTGCGAGAAATCCGTCGCCTCCGGATGGCCGCTGTCGTCGGCGACCGTCAGTTCGACCGTGTAGCGGCCCGGCTTGGCGAAGGCATGCGTGACGACGTCGCCCTCGGCCGTCGCGCCGTCGCGGAAGTCCCAGTGATAGCGCGCGATGCGGCCGTCGGGATCGGTCGACCTGCGGCCGTCGAGGGTGACGCTTTCGCCTGGCGTGACGACACGGTCGAAGCCGGCATCGGCCACCGGCATGGCGTTGATGCGGATGGCGACGGTATCCTGCGCCGCGTTTCTTATGGTGCCGGAATCGTCGGAGACCGTGAGGCGCGCTTCATAGGCGCCCGGGCTGCTGTAGGTGTGGGCGATGCGGGCGCCCGTTCCGGTTTCGCCGTCGCCGAAATCCCATTCGAAGCGGGCAATCGACCCGTCCTCGTCGGACGAAGCGGAGGCATCGAACTCGACGACCGAGGCGGTGACATATTGATCTTCTCCCGCACGCGCGACAGGCGGCTCATTGACCTTGATCCTGCGTTCGGCCGTCGCCTGGCTGTTGGCCAGACCGGAATCGTCCGTTACCGTGAGACGCGCGGTGTAGGCTCCCGACCTCGCATAGCTGTGGACGACCTCGCGCCCCTCGGCCGTGGAGCCGTCGCCGAAATCCCAGGCATGGGTCAGGATGTTGCCGTCAGGATCACGCGACGCGGCGCCCGAGAACGCCACCGGCTCGTCGATCGCGGCCGGCCGGTCCGCTTCGACCGCCGCGACCGGCGCCGTGTTCGGGCGGTCGGCGACGGTCACGACCAGCGTGTCGCTCGCCGTGGCATTGTCCTGGCCGGAATTATCCGTGACCGTCAGCTTCACCTCGTAGCGGCCCGGTGCGAAATAGGCGATCGACCGCCGCTCTCCATCAGCGGTCTTGCCGGTGCCGAAATCCCAGTGATAGGCGATCAGGCTGCCGTCGCTGTCGGCGGATGCGCCGCCGTCGAAATCGATGCGCTGCCCGACGATCGCCGAGACGTCGGCGCCAGCGGCTGCTACGGGCTTGATGTTGTGCCGTTCCTCGACGAATGCGACGAAGCGTTTCGTCGTGATCCCGTTCTCGAGGCCGGAATCGTCGACCAGCGTCAGCTTGCCGAAATATGTCCCGGGAGCCGCATAGCTGTGCTCGATCAGCGGCTCGCCGGTCTGCGTGCCGTCTCCGAAATCCCAATTGTAGCTGGTGATCCGCCCATCGGGATCGACAGCGGCCGTGGCGTCGAAGACACGCGGCACGCCGGCCTCCATCGCGATCTCCGCGGGGATGTCGCTGTCGGGGGCCTTGTTGTAACGATCGGTGACATTGACGGTGAAGGTGGCCTCGTTGGTGGCGCCGCGCCGGCCGGAATCGTCGCCGACCAGGACATGCACCTTGTAGCGGCCGGGCGCGCGATAGGCGTGGCGCGCGCGGAAGCCGGAGGCGCGTGCGCCATCACCGAAATCCCAGTGGACGGAGACGATGCTGCCGTCGCTGTCGACCGTGCCGGTCGCATCGAAATCGACGATCTCGTCGACAAAGGCGGACCGGTCGCCTCCGACGCGGACTTCGGGCGGGCTGTTGTCCTTGTTGGTGACGGCAATGTCGAAGGAGGTGCTGGCCTCGGCATTGGGTTTGCCGGAATCGTCGGCGACCGCGAGGGTGACACGGTAGGTTCCCGCAGCACGGTAGACATGCGTGGCACCGATGCCGGCCGCGCTCGCGCCGTCGCCGAAATCCCAGCGGTAGGAGAGGATGGACCCGTCCGGATCGCGCGAGGCGGAACCGTCGAACACGAGCACATCGCCGACGACGGCCTTGCGGTCTCCGCCGGCATCGGCGAGCGGCGTTTCGTTGCCGGCCTCGACGGCGACGACCTTGCGGGCAATCACGCTTGTTCCATTGGCGAGACCGGAATCGTCGGTCAGCGTCAGGATCACGTCGTAGGTTCCGGGCATTGCGAAGGAATGGCGGACAGTCGCCCTGTCGCTTCGCGTGCCGTCGCCGAACGACCATTGAAACCGGGTTATCCTGCCGTCCGGGTCGATGGCGCGCGCGGCATCGAACAGTCCCGGCGCGCCGACGACCAGCTTGTCGGGCGTGGCGACGGCGTCGCCGACCGGTGCGGCGTTCACGATGATGGTGGCATGGTCGGTCGCGACACTGTTTTCGGCGCCCTTGCCGTCGTCGGCGGTGAGCGTGACTGCGAAGGTTCCTGGCCGCTCGAAACGGTGCGATGCCTTTGCTCCTTCCGCCGTCGTTCCGTCGCCGAAGTCCCAGAGATAGCGGATGCTGTCGCCATCGGGGTCCGTCGGCTGACCGGCGTCGAGGTCCAGCGTGTCGTCGAGAGCCAGGCTCCTGCTTCCGCCTGCATTGGCGACGGGCGGAGCGTTGACGGTGACGGTGCGTGTGACCGTGGCGCTGTTGCAGGGATTGTCGGTGCCGTCGGTGACGGTGAGGGTGACCGTATAGGCGCCATGGCCGGCATAGCGGTGGTTCGGCCGGCCGAAGTCGGGATCGCCCGGGGCCTGCACGAGCTCGGTGCCGTCGCCCATCGTCCAGTGGTAACGGACGATTGCCGTGCCCTCGGGCAGGGTCGGGGCCTTCGAGCCGGTGCCGTCGAGCACCAGGGCGGCCCCCTCGGCGACCAGGTCAGGCGCTTCGAAGCTCGCCGTCGGCGGCGGCTTGACCAGGAAAGTGAAATCGCGCGCGCTGCCGTCGCCGATTACGCCGGAGGCGTCGAAACTCTCGAGGCGGCCGGCATGCATGCCGGTCTCGGCGAAGTCCTGCTCGATCGTTGCGCCGCTGATCTCGTCACTCGCATCGAACCGCCAGCGATGGGTGAGCGGGCCACCGTCGGGATCGCGCGAGGCCGAGGCGTCGAAGCGCATCCGGCCGCAGGCGAGCTGGGTGACGGCGAGTTCCGTCACCGGGCGCCGGTTGGGCGCGATGGCACGGATCGGCAGGTCGATCGCCAAAGGCTGCTCGACCGCATCCGCGCCCGACTTGCGCGCGCCGACGAAGACGGTGATGTCGTTGGGGGTCTCGCTGCCGCCGGTGGCCGTCACCGATGCTCTCTGGCCGGTGTCGTCCCCGTCGAGGGCGACGTCGTCGTGCCGCCACTGGCTCTTGGCGGAAGCGGCGAGCGGGTGGGACCGGAAGCGGCCGGCGAAAGCAACCGAACCGGCGGCGGCATCGAAGTTCTCGATGGCGAGGCTTTCGGCGTCGGCGGGCACGTCGAAGCCGAGCTCGGCCTGGCGGTTGCCGCGCGGCATCTGGAAGGTCGGCAGGAAGGACGAGAGCTTCAGTCCCTCCGGCGGCTGGTTGGCATCTTCCGTCCGGCTCACCGCGACGTCGAAGACATTGCCGTCATTGCCGGTCAGGCCCTCGACAAGGAGCAGGAACTCGCGCGCCCCGGCGGCGGTTCGGCTTCCCTTCGCGGCATCGACCGAGAACAGCGTCGTCCAGCGCCCGTCGAGGGCCGGATCGGCGCCGAACTCGGCGGTGGCGAGCGGCTTGCCGTCGATGCTCTCCTGCACCACCCCGGCCGCGTCGCGCGACAGATGCGCCGTCGCGCCGTCGCCGAACAGGCTGAAGCGGGTGGTGGTGTCGAAGCCGGCCTTGGGCTCGTCATAGGTGCCGGCGGCATCGGGGTCGTAGACCCGCACATGGACCGTGCCGGCAGCCTCAGGCAGCGCGATACGGACGACCTGGCGAAAATCATGATCGCCCTCGTTCACCCGCGCCATCGGACCGAACGTCACAAGGCCGACATCGGAAGGGGAAGGAGCAACGACCTCCGCGAACGCGCCTATGCCAGGCAGGGTGGCGCGGATCGCATCCAGATTGGCGCCGATAAAGGCCGGCACGACGACAGAGGCCATGCCGGGCCCGGCCAGCCCAAGAAGGCGACCGGTCCTGACCCAGAGATTTCGACGGTGACGCCTCATTGTGCATCCCCGCCGTCATCGGTCACTGTGACTTTCATCATGCGTTCGGCGCTCATCGGCGTCACGCCGTCATCGGTGACCCTCAACCTTACGTCATATGTCCCTGCGGCATGGAAGGTGTGACGTGGGCTGGCGTCGTTCGACACCCCGCCATCCCCGAAATCCCAGCGGTACTGGAGGATGTTGCCATCGGGATCGGCGGAAGCCTGGCCGTCGAAAAGCACGACCTCGCCTGTCCTCACTGCTGTCGGTCCGCTCAGGGCCGCGACCGGGGCGGCGTTGGCGGAGGGGAGCACGGTGACCACGAACTCGTCGCCGGCGACGAGAGCGACATCCGGCCCGTCATCGCCGATGGTCAGCTTCACGGGATAGGTGCCGGGAAACTGATAGATATGCCGGTTTCGGATGCCGGATGAGCTATTACCGTCGCCGAGGTCCCATCGATAGGAGAGGATCGAGCCGTCAGGGTCGCTGGATGCCGAGCCGTCGAGGGTGACTTCTTCCCCGACCTTCACGGTCACGTCCTTGCCGGCATTTGCGACGGGCGCCAGATTGACCTTGTCGGCGACATGGACCTTGAAGTCGAAGCCGACGGCCGCCGGCTCGGGCAGTCCGTTGTCGCGAAGCGTCAACCGGGCGTCATATACGCCTGGCTTCCCGTACTGGTGGCTGACCTTGGGTCCGGAGCCTTTCGAACCGTCGCCGAAATCCCATTCGAAGGCGATGACGGAACCGTCGCGGTCGTCGGCGGTCGATGCGTCGAGGGCAAGAGGCCTGAACGTCGTGGCCGTGAACTCTCGCGGAAAGTCGGCCACCGGCGGCCGGTTCTGCGCGGGAAGCACCGTCACGACGGTCGAGGCCACCGACCTGGTGTTGCCGCCCTGGCCATTGTCCGTGACGGCGAGACTGACCGGATAGGTCCCCGGCTGCCAGAAACTATGTTCGACGACCATGGAGTCCGAGCCGGAGCCGTCGCCGAAATCCCAGGCATAGAACTGGATCTCGCCGTCCGGATCGACCGACCGGCTGGCATCGAAGCGGACCGCCTCGCCGACATAGGCCGTGCGATCCGGTCCCGCATCGGCTGTCGGCTGCCGGTTGACCGGGTCGGGCACCGTGACGGTCACCGTATCGAATCCCTTTCCGGTCTCGAAGGGCGAGTCGTCGAGGACGGACAGCCTGACCTGATAGTCGCCGGCCCGATGAAAGGCATGGCGGACCGCCGGGCCCGCCGCCCGGCCGCCGTCGCCGAAGTCCCAGAGATAGGAGACGATCGTTCCGTCAGGGTCGGAGGAGGCGGCCGCATCGAAAGTGGCGATCTCACCTGTGACCATGCGCCTGTTGCCGCCTGCGTTGGCGACGGGCGGAGCGTTGACGGTGACGGTGCGGGTGGTCGTGGCGCTGTTGCAGGGATTGTCGGTGCCGTCGGTGACGGTCAGGGTGACCTTATAGGCGCCGTGGCCGGCATAGCGGTGGTTCGGCCGGCCGAAGTCCGGATCGCCCGGGCTCTGCACGAGCTCGGTGCCGTCGCCCATCGTCCAGCGGTAACGGACGATCGCAATGCCCTCGGGCAGGGCGGGGGCCTTCGAGCCGGTGCCGTCGAGCACCAGGGCGGCACCTTCGGCGACCAGGCCAGGCGCCTCGAAGCTCGCCGTCGGCGGCGGCTTGACCAGGAAAGTGAAATCGCGCGCGCTGCCGTCGCCGATGACGCCGGAGGCGTCGAAGCTCTCGAGGCGGCCGGCATGCATGCCGGTCTCGGCGAAGTCCTGCTCGATCGCTGCGCCGGTGATCTCGTCACCCGCATCGAACCGCCAGCGATGGGTGAGCGTGCCGCCGTCGGGATCGCGCGAGGCCGAGGCATCGAAGCGCATCCGGCCGCAGGCGAACTGGGTCATGGCGAGCGCCGTCGCCGGGCGCCGGTTGGGCGCGATGGCACGGATCGGCAGGTCGATCGCCAAAGGCTGCTCGACCGCATCCGCGCCCGATTTGCGCGCGCCGACGAAGACGGTGATGTCGTTGGGGGTCTCGCTGCCGCCGGTGGCCGTCACCGATGCTCTCCGGCCGGTGTCGTCCCTGTCGAGGGCGATGTCGTCGTGCCCCCACTGGCTCTTAGCGGAAGCGGTGAGCGGATCGGACCGGAAGCGGCCGGCGAAAGCAACCGAACCGGCGGCGGCATCGAAGTTCTCGATGGTGAGGCCTTCGGCGTCGGCGGGCACGTCGAAGCCGAGCTCGGCCTGGCGGTTGCCGCGCGGCACCTGGAAGGTCGGCAGGAAGGACGAGAGCTTCAGCCCCTCCGGCGGCTGGTTGGCATCTTCCGTCCGGCTCACCGTGACGTCGAAGACATTGCCGTCATTGCCGGTCAGGCCCTCGACAAGGAGCAGGAACTCGCGCGCCCCGGCGGCGGTTCGGCTTCCCTTCGCGGCATCGACCGAGAACAGCGTCGTCCAGCGCCCGTCGAGGGCCGGGTCGGCGCCGAACTCGGCGGTGGCGAGCGGCGTGCCGTCGATGCTCTCCTGCACCACGCCGGCCGCGTCGCGCGACAGCCGCGCCGTCGCGCCGTCGCCGAACAGGCTGAAGCGGGTGGTGGTGTCGAAGCCGGCCTTGGGCTCGTCATAGGTGCCGGCGGCATCGGGGTCGTAGACCCGCACATGGACCGTGCCGGCAGCCTCAGGCAGCGCGATACGGACGACCTGGCGAAAATCATGATCGCCCTCGTTCACCCGCGCCATCGGACCGAACGTCACAAGGCCGACGTCGGAGGGGGCTTCTTCGCCGGCGGCGACGCCGCAGTGGAGCATGGCGGCTGCGACAAGGGCCGGGCCGACACCGGTGCGCGATGCGTAGCGTCTCTTCATCGGCTGAGCGTCACCTCGTTGATGTTTCCGGCGACGTCGGCGAGTTCGACCACCACGTCGGGAGCCGAACCGTCCGCCCGGCGCGGGACCTCGATCATGCCCCTGTAGGATTTGTCGGCCTTGCTGTAGCGGAGGATGCCCGACCGCTCGGCGTCGCCCAGGCGCACCCTGAACCGCGAGGTCAAGGCGAGGCCGGTATCATCCCGCGCCGCGACGCGGATCGACAGCATCTCGGTGTCTCCGAGGTCTTTTGCCGTGATTTCACTGGCCGTCATCTCGGGTTTCACCGTGTCGAAGACGACCGTGTATTTTTCGATGCTGACGAGGCCGACGGCGTTGGTACCGACGATCTCGATGAGGTTGGCGCCCTGTTCGAGATCGATGTGGAAGCGCACCGCGTCGTCGCTGGCCTTGGGTGCCATGCCATTGACCCTGAGGATGGTTCCGGGATCAGCCGCGATGGCGAGGTCGAGCCGCGGGGTCGACGTGATCGCCGGCGGCGGTTCGGACAAACGAAAACGCGGCGGCCGGTCGGAGACCAGGGTCTCGATCGTTTCCCGATAGGCATAGCCGGAAACCGTCGTGACGACGACCGCGAGCGTTTCCTCCGTCGCCTCGAGCGGTACGTTCAGCGTGAAGCGGCCTGATGCGTCGGCATAGGCTTCCGAGCGCAAGGCGCCGTTACCGCCGAGGACGGATACTTTTGCCTGCTCCGTCACGGTTCCGGAAAGCCCGAACTCACGGGTTGCGGTCAGGAAGCGGCCCGTCGCGTCGCGCGGAAGGTGAGCATCGTAGACGATGTCGCGCCGCCGGTCCGCCACATAGGTGAAGGCCAGCCGGCGCGTCGTTTCGTTGCCGGCGGCATCACGGGCGACGACGGTGAGGTCGTTCGATCCGTCCTTGCCTGATATGGTCATGAAGAAGCGGCCGCTGCCGTCGACATCGGCGACTTCGCCATCGACGAAGACGGCGGCGCCGGCTTCCGTCTCGCCCGAAACCGTCACCGCCGCCTCGCGCAGGATGGCATCCGGCTGAGGCGTGCGGATCTGCAGATAGGGCGGCGCGCTGTCGTCGATGAGCTCGAATCTGCGTGCGACGCTCATCTGTCCGGGCAGGCCGAGGGCGTCGAGGGCGGCAACGCGCCAATAGTAGATGCCCGGCGCGAGGCCGACGTCGTCGGTCCGGTTCTGCGGTACGTTCCACAGGCTCTCGGCCATCCGGTCGAACAGCGGATCAAAGGCGATCTCGACCCAGTAGCCGTGGCCGTCGCCGACAGCCTGCCAGCCGAGCCGGACATGGGTGCCGAAGACGATCGCGTTGTCGGCGGGCTCGGACAAAGCGAGGCGGCCGATGACAGCCACCTTCTCCTTCGGCGCTTCGCCGGCACGCACGACCGCGCCCTCGTTGCGTCCGAGCACCAGCGTGTCGTCGCCCGAGACGATGGCGACGGGCTTGGCGTCATAGTTGGAGAATTTTGCGCTGTCCCGGTCCTGGCTGACCCAGAAGCTGCCGGAGTCGATCTTCGCGTCGACATTGGCAAGGTTCACTTCGAGGCGACTGCGGTCGCTTTCCGGTGCGAGCAGAGCATAGAAGTCACCTTCCACAAGGCTGATCTGCGCTTCCTTGCGACGCTTCAGCGGATCGTCGCGCATGCGCTGGATCACGGCCTGCGAATTGGGATTGAGCCGGAACCGGCTGGCGTCGCGGAACACGACCTGTGCCGTCGAGGCCGACAGCGTCCTGAGCTTCTCCTGTTCGTTGAGCACGGCGTCGAGCTCGCGCTCGGTCCAGCCGTTCTCGCTGACCTTCTGGCCCTCGACCCAGCCCTGCCGATCGCTGAGGCGGGCCTCCGCCTCGATGTCGCGTCTTTCCTCGCTTCTCGCACGCGCCGCATCGGCGCGGCCGATCGATCGGGAGGACAAGGAGATGCTCTGCTGGTAGGCGCCGTTGCGATGCTGGACCACGGCCTGGTCGCGGAAGTCGATGGCGTTCCTGATCAGGATCGGGGCGAAGAGCTGGGCGCCGGCCTCGTTGGCCCTCTGGATCTCGGCCAGCGAGGTGTCGAGCGCCGTCGTGGAAAGTCGCACCTCGCTCCCGGGCAGCAGCAGCTCACGCCCTTCCGTGACGTCGGTGATGCTTTCGATGCCGTTCAGCCGCAGGATGACGGGCCAGAGGTCGGGATCCTTGAGGTATTTCTCGGAGATGCCGCGCAGGGTTGCGCCAGGCGCCATCCTGACCTTGACGACGTCGTCGGCCATGTCGCTGACGACGGGGGCTGCCGGCGTCTGCGACGACGCGATCCCGGCAGTGCCCGCAACGGCCACAACCAGCAGGAAAGAAAGCAGAATCCTCCCGGTGCCGCTTCGCATAGGCTCGGCGAACGCGAAACTATCCGTACCCAGGATCGACAAGATGAACAGCCCCTTGGCTGCCAGCCCCAAATGCTATGTCTGGTATGTCTTGTCTATGCTTTGGCGATACATAAGCACACAAGGCCCCTAGTCGCTTGTTTCGATCAGATTGAAGGGTAGAGATGCTTCAGTTTGATGCGCGCGTTGGCGGTCGTGAAGTGCCAGCTTGCCTTGGCGTGATGAGTATTGCGGTCGGTCTCCCAGGCAGCGACTTCCTCGATGAGGATGTCTTTGTCGGGGATGCGGCGGTCGAGGCATTGGCAGGATAAGACGCCGAGTTCGGATTCGGCCAGATTGAGCCAACTGCCGTGCTTGGGCGTATAATGCCACTCGAAGCGTTCGACGAGGCGCCTGGCTTCGGCAGCCGGAAAGGCCTCGTAGAGGGACGCCTTGCTGTGGATGTTGAGATTATCCTGGACGAGCGTGATGGTTGCGGCGTTGGCGAAGTGGCAATCGGCGAGCTCCTTCAGCACATGGGCATAGTCGATTGCGGTATGCCGGTCGGTGACCTTGACATGGCGCCAGCCCTCGAGCGGGGCAAACAACATGAACAGATTGGCGGTGCCGTTGCGCTCATACTCGTAATCGAAACGGGCCGGGCGCCCCGCCTTCATCGGGATCGGCACTCTTGTTTCGGCGATCAGTTGCTTTGACGTCTCGTCCAAACAGATAAGCGGGCGGTCGGGATCATGCGGCCGCGTGTAGACCGCCAGCACATCCTCCATCGCCGCGACGAAGGCGCTGCTGGCTTTCGGTGGGATGACCCAGCACTCCCGGCGATGGGGCTTCAGTGCGTTTTTTTTAGCGTCCGCCAGATCGTTGAATCGCTGGCGCGCTCGACGATGCCGAGTTCCACCACCTTGTCCTCCAGAAGCCTGAGCGTCCAGCGCGCATAGCCCTTGGGCGGTTCCGAGCAGGCCAGCGCAATCAATTTGGCTTCCTTCTCGCCGTCGAAAATGGGCGGCACCGCCGGCGTTTCCCGCGGCTTGCGGCGCAACACCGCGTCGAACCCCTCTTCCACCAGTTGCTTGCGCACCCGGTAGACCATCGATGGGCTGGTCTCCAAGACCGCGATGATGCGGCTATCGCTCCACCCCGGGCCCCCTTCCGAGACATCGGCCTTCAACAGGATGCGCGCCTTCAAAACCTGTCGCGCCGGGGTCTTACCCTTCCGGACCAGCCCTTCCAGCTGCTCGCGTTCTGCGCCACTCAACCGCACCACATATCGCTTTACCGCAATCTCCTTGGCAGTCATGAGAGCCTCCATCGCGAATCATCGCGATCAAAGCGAACCAGCAAAACCTTTCAATTTGGTTGAAACGACCGACTAGCCGCAATTCAGCCCGTTGCGGTATGGTGAACGGGACCGGCGATCGGTCCGGCAGAGACTTTTCCGTCGCCTCGGCCCGGTATGAAATGTCGCGGCGTCGTCATGTGCCGCGGAGGCCGACCTCCTCGGCCCTGGATTGGCTGCGGCGGCGGTTCAGTGACCGCCGCCGCCACCGCCGGCCGAGGCGGGAGGTTTGCGCATCAGCACGGCGAAGATGGCGAGCGAGGCGAACAGCACCGTCAGCAGATAGAAGACATCGATGAAGGACATCACCGCCGCCTGGTGGTTGACCATGGCGTCGAGCCGAGCCAATGCCACGGCCTCGCCGTCGAGCCCGCGGGCGTTGAAGTTGCGCGCCATGTCGGCGAGCATCTCTTCGGCCTGCGGGTTGCCCCAGCGCACATGCTCGGCCAGCCGCGAGAAATGGAAGTCGCTGCGGTGGATGAGCACGGTGTTGATGACGGCCAACCCGACCGCGCCGCCGACATTGCGCGTGAGATTGAATAGGCCGGAGGCGTTCTTCAGCCGGTCGGGCGGCAAGGTACCCAGCGCCAGATTGTTGATCGGCACCATGCATAGCATCAGCGACATGCCGCGCAGGATCTGCGGGACCAGCAACTCGTGGAAATCCCAGTCCGCGGTGAGATAGGTCATGCGCCAGGTGCCGGCGGCGAAGCCGAGGAAGCCCACCATCATGATGGCGCGCAGGTCGAGGCGGGTCGACAGGAAGCCGGCCAGTGGCGCGGTCAGGAACATGGCGAGGCCGCTGACGAACAGCGCCTCGCCGATCATCAGGGAATCGTAGCCGCGAATGCGGCCGAGGAAGATCGGATAAAGATAGGTCAGCCCGTAGAGGCCGATGCCCAGCACGAAGGAGAACAACGAGCCCAGCGCGAAGTTGACGTCCTTGAAGGCGCGCAGGTCGACGATCGGTTCCTCCCGGGTGAAGACGCGGGCAAAGAAGACGATGGCGCCGACGACGAGGACGATGCTGAAGATGAAGACGCTCTCGTCCTGCAGCCAGTCGTTGCGCGGCCCTTCCTCCAGCACAAATTCGAGCGAGCCGAGGAAGGCGGCCATGCCGGCGAGCCCCCACCAGTCGAACTTCGCCAGCAGGCCGCGCTCGGGCTTGTCGAAGTCGATCAGCGTCCAGGCGGCGATGGTGACGAAGACACCGGGGACCACGTTGACGAGGAACAGCCAGTGCCAGGACATGGCATGGCTGATATAGCCGCCGACCGTCGGGCCGATGGTGGGGGCGAGCGTTGCTACCAGACCGATCATCGGCGAGACGACGGCGCGGCGCGACGGCGGGAAGATGGTGAAGGCGGCGGCGAAGACGCTGGGGATCATGCCGCCGCCGATGAAGCCCTGCAACGCGCGATAGACGATCATCTGCTCGAGGCTGGTGGCGGTGGCGCAGAGCGCGCTCGCCAGAGTGAAGCCGGCAGCCGACACAGCGAACAGGACACGGGTGGAGAGGAGCCGCGACAGGAAACCCGACAGCGGGATCATGACCACTTCGGCGATCAGATAGGAGGTCTGCACCCAGGAGATCTCGTCGGCGCTGGCGCCGAGGCCGGCCTGGATCTCGGCCAGCGATGCCGAGACGATCTGGATGTCGAGGATGGCCATGAACATGCCGAACACCATCGCCAGGAAGGCGACGATGCGGCGCGTGCTCGGCATGGCGTCGCGCTGCGGCGCGGCTGCCGGCAGGCTTACCGTGGCGGTTGTGCTGGCCATGACAGCATTCCTCGTGCCTTAGTGCAGGCTCGCCGTGGTCGAAGGCGGGGCCGTGCGGCTGTCGACATCGACAATGACCGACAGGCCGGCGCGCAGCTTGCCGGAATTCAGTGCCGCCTCGGAAACGTCGATACGGACCGGGAGGCGCTGCACGATCTTGGTGAAGTTGCCGGTGGCGTTGTTGGGCGGCAGCAGGGAGAAGACCGCACCCGAGGCTGGCGACAGGGAGGAGACGGTGCCTTCGAAGGCGGCATCGTCGATGGCATCGACCCGGAAGTGGACCTTCTCCCCCGGCACAAGCTGCGCGAGCTGCGTCTCCTTGAAGTTGGCGACGATGTAGAGCTTGTTCAGCGGCACGATGGCGGCGAGCTTCTGGCCGGGCGAGACGAGATCGCCCTGCTCGACCGAACGGTTGCCGACGACGCCGTCATAGGGCGCCCGAAGCACGGTGAAGGAGAGATCGCGCGCGGCCTTGTCGCGCGCGAGCCTCAGATTGGGGAGGACCGACTCCGCCTCCTGATACTGCGCCTCGAGCACGCCGATATTGGCCTTGGCGCTTTCGACCTGGGCGTCGGCGCCGGCGAGCGCGGCATTGGCCTGGTCGAGCGCGGTCCTGGCGTCGTCGAGCTGGGCCTGGGTCGATACATTGGTCTTGACAAGCTGCGCAGTGCGGTCGGCCGTGCGGGCGGCGTTGGTCGCCGCGGCCGCAGCTGCCGTCTTCTGGGCCTCCGCCTGGCCGAGGGCGGCGCGCCCGGCCCGGATCTGGGCGGTGATACGCTCCAGCGTCTTGTTCTGGACGTCGATCTGCGCTTCCGCCTGAGCCAGCGCGATGCGGTAGTCGCCGTCGTCGATGGTCACCAGCGGATCGCCTGTTTTGACGTGCTGGTTCTCCTCGGCGTCGAGGCGCGCGACATAGCCGGTGATCTTCGGCGCGACGAAGGCCATGTCGGCCTGCACATAGGCGTCGTCGGTCGAGATCATGAAACGGCCCTCGGTCCAGTATTCATGGCCGTACCAGCCGGCGGCGGCGAGAACGGCGATGCCGAGGATCGGCAGCAGGAGCGACTTGGCCGAGCGGCGCTTGCGTGCAGGCGCTTCCGGGGCGCGGGCAGGAACCGGCACGGGATGGGGGCGTTCCTGCTCGGCCTTCAGCGTCGTCACGGAGTGGATCGTCGGCAAGGGTTCGGACGCGGCGCGAGCGGACATGACATCTGTTCCCTGAAGGACGCTGATTCCTTGAAAGATGCTGGCCCGACGGCCGCGATGCGGCAGAAGCCAGTTGAACCGAACCGTTCGGTTCGAACTTGACGTAGCGCAAGAAAGCGGGCATATCAAGGCCAATCGAACCGAGCGGTTCGAAAAAAGTTCGAGGAAACGATGAGCACCGACACGATGGCGGTTCCACCCGCGGAGGGCGAGGTGCCGGCAGAAAACCGTCGCGGACGCAGGGCGGCGGGCCAGGATCCGGACAAACGCCGACAGATACTGGAAGGCGCACGGCGCGTCTTCATCAATCTCGGCTTCGACGCGGCGTCCATGAACGACATCACGCGTGAGGCGGGCGTGTCGAAAGGCACGATCTATGTCTATTTCGCCAACAAGGAAGAACTGTTCGAGGCCCTCATCGACGAGGAGCGGCAGTCGATTTTCGGCAATCTCTACGAAGCGCTGGAGAGCGGGGACGGCGACGTGCGGGAGACCCTCGTCCGCTACGGCATCGCGCTGGCGCGCAAGATCACCTCGCCCATGGTGCTGAGGGCGCAGCGCACCGTGATCAGCATCTGCGAGCGCATGCCGGAACTCGGCGTGCGCTTCTACGAGCGCGGCCCCAAGAAGGGTCATGAACGCCTGGTCGCCTATCTCACGCGGGCGGTGGAGGCGGGCAAGCTCGACATTCCCGACATCGACCTTGCCGCCTATCAGTTTGTCGACCTGTGCATGGCGCGCATATTCCGCCAATGCCTGTTCGGCTACCGGACCAAGACGCCGACCGAGGCCGAGATCACGCGGATCGTGACTGCCGGCGTCGATGTGTTCCTGAAGGCTTATGCGGCGGACAAGCGCGGATAGCGTGCGGCGACCTATGATGGGTGGGCGAAGGGACCCCTCATGGAAGCGTCGCGGCTGCCGTCATGTCACGGCATGGATCCTCGGGTCAGCCTCCGGCTTCGCTTCGCTCGCCTCCGCGCCCGAGGATGACGAAGTGGAGGCGGCGCTGCTACGCGCCGATGGGCGATGAACTGGATGATCGGCTGCAGCCTCCCGCGCAATAGGCATCCTCGGGCCTGAGCACGGGGCGCTACGGCGTGCGAGGATCCGTTGCCGTGAAATGACGGCCGGGACCCGACGGTGCAGGAAACGCGCACGGCTTGGCAGAGACGTCGCAGGCAAAGACGCCGTCGCCTATACAGCCGAACCGTCGCAGCCGCCGGGGTCGATTTCCACGCATTGGACCTTGTCGTGGTCGGAGACCGGCACTCTTCGCCCCTTGCGCTCGATCACGAGGCCGTTCTTCGGATCCTCCGAAATGCGCCAGCCATTCGCAAATCCGGCGGACAGGCTGGTAGCGTTGCCGCAGCCGAAGTCGAGGGTGGTCACTTCGCAGACACCCTTGAAGCAGATCTTCGCCCGCGGCGCCGGACGGCTCAGCGAACCGTCGACATAGTTGGCGCAGCCGGCGTGTGCCGGCGCGGCGCCGACACTCGTCAGCAATACGGCAAACAGGAATCGCATCTCAGATCATCCCCCTGGTGCGAAGATGGATCGTCGGCGGACGACGCGCAAGGACATCCGAAAAGGTCGGCTCGGGTGGCATGGGCCACGGGCGCGTGCTTCATGGACGCCGAATGCGAATGGCGCTACGATCGACCGCCTCCCGTTCAGGTCGGACTCTCCCGTTCAGGTCGGACTGGGGCGAGGCGGGAGGATGGACGATTATGGACAGGAAGAACGACCGCCTGACGATCCATCCTGCGGCGAAATGACGGGAGACGACGAATGGCCGACGAACCGAAGGAGCTCGCCGGCATGGTTCCGGCCGAGATCGTCAAGGTCTTCCGAGTCAGGAAAGGCAAGAAGTTCCGGCTCGCCGACATCGACCCGGCCGATACGCTGGGGCTCGACATAGAGAAGGACGACGCCAAGCAATTGCTCGCCCAGGGCGTCAAGCGGCTTCGCGACCTGCAAGAGAGGCTCTATGCGGAGGGCCGTTGGTCGGTGCTGATCGTCCTGCAGGCGATCGACGCGGCCGGCAAGGACAGTGCCATCGAGCATGTCATGTCGGGCATCAACCCGCAGGGTTGCGACGTGACCTCGTTCAAGGCGCCGAGCGCGACCGAACTGCGCCACGATTTCCTGTGGCGTGCGGCGATCAAGCTGCCTGAACGTGGGCGCATCGGCATCTTCAACCGATCCTACTATGAGGAAGTGCTGGTGGTTCGGGTGCATCCGGAAATCCTCGCCGGGCAGAACCTGCCGCCGGAACTGGTCACCGACCAGGTCTGGGAGGAGCGTTTCGCGAGCATCGCCGCCTTCGAGGAACATCTGGCGCGCAACGGCACGGTCATCCTCAAATTCTTCCTGCATGTATCGAAGGAGGAGCAGAAGCGGCGTTTCCTCGAACGGATCGACGAGCCGGACAAGCGCTGGAAGTTCTCCGCCGGGGACATCGTCGAGCGCGGCCATTGGGATGCCTATATGGCGGCCTATGAGGACATGATCCGCCACACCGCAACAAAGACGGCGCCCTGGCATGTGGTGCCGGCCGACAACAAGTGGTTCACGCGGCTGGTGATCGCAGCCACCATCGTGGATCGGCTGGAACGGCTCGATCCCAAGTTTCCGCCAGTCGACGACGAGGCGCTCAAGGAGATGGAAAAGACGCGCAAGGCGTTGATGGCGGAGAAGTCCTGAGACGGCCAGCCCTGGATTTCGATCGTTTGCGCCGCGCCCATCTGCCTGCCGGTGTCCAGCGGATGGGGGGTGACAGAATGAACCGGATACATGGGTTACAGTTCTCCCCCCGTTCGTGTGCGTCGCAGCGCCGGCTGGTCCGGGTTGCAAGGCGCTGCGACGGCGCAGTTTTCGATGTCGCATGTCGATGACGCCGATCGGGTGCCGGTGGAAGCGCATGGCCCATTCGCCGTCGCCGGTTTCCTCGGCAGCGACCGCGCGAAAGGGAGGCGTCGGATGGCTGGAGCAACGTCACGTGCTGCACGGGTGATCCGGGCGAACCCCGAGGCGCTTTATGAAGCCTTTGTCGACCCCGAAGCGCTGGCGGCCTGGCTGCCGCCTGCGGAGATGACGGGCAGGATCCATCAATTCGATGCGCGGATCGGCGGCGGCTATCGGATGTCGCTGTTCTATCCGACCGACGAGCATGACCGTCGCGGCAAGACAAGGGACAGGGAGGACATGGTCGAGGTGCGTTTCGTGTAGCTCTCGCCGCCGCGCCGTATCGTCGAGGCCGTCCGCTTCGTCAGCGACGATCCGGGCTTCGCCGGCGTCATGACGATGACCGCGACCTTTCAGCCGGTGAGGGGCGGGACAGAAGTTATGCTGTTGTTCGAGAACCGTCCACCGGGCCTGCGGCCCGAAGACAACGATGCCGGCGCGCGGCTCAGCCTCGAGCAGCTTGCACGCCGGTTCGAGGCGGGAACGGAACCGGCGACCGGTCAACGGTGACAAGGCGAGGGCGGCCGCTCCGCCCTCCGGATCAGAGCCGGTAGTCCGCAGGACCCGAGCGGAAGCCAGCGCGGGTCCCATGTTCCCGCGCTGGAGGTCAGCGCCGGTGAAAACCACCGCCGCCGAAGCCGCCTCCGCCGCGGAAACCCCCGCCACCATGGAAGCCTCCACCACCGAAACCGCCGCCACCGAAGTCGCCGCCACCCCGGAACTCCGGAGCGCGGACCATCGGCGGCCGGTTGGCGCTGCGGAACTCCATGGCGCGCTGGTTACCGACCTGGCGGCCTGCGCGGTCGAGCCCGAGATGATCGGGAGCTGCCTGCCGGGCTCGCCCCGAGGCCTGTTGTGCAGCCTGACCGCCACCGTTCCGGTTGATCCTGTCGGCGGCGTCGGGGTGCCTGGCTGCGAAATTCTCGCCGGACTGCTTCAGGTCGGCCGTCGACGGCTTCTGCACCGGCGACCAGCCGCCGTCGCCGTGTTTCTCCCATTGGCCGTTCTGATTGCGGTAGACATTGCCGTCGCGGCCGGCATAGACGTCGCCACCCCGGCCGCGCGCGACGAAACCCTGGTTGCCGGCCGAAGTGTTCCAGTGCGCTCCGGCGCCGCCGGCCGCCGTCGTGCCGCCGCCGGCACGCGCCCATTCCGAGCCGTGCTTGACGCCTGCCGAGCCCCAGGAGCCATAGACGCTCTGGCCGCCGCGTGCGAAGGCGGCGTTACCGGTGCGCGGATTGTAGGCGCTGATAAAGCCGCGTTCGCCGGCCGGACCGGCGACTGCGCCGCCCCGGATGTAAGTGCCCGTGCGCGGATTGTAGGCCGCGCCGCCCGCAATGCCGCGATAGGGGCCGTAGGCATAGCCGTAACGGCCGAAGGTGCCGCGTGCCGGATTGTAGAAGGCGCCCACACCGTAGGTCACCGGGCGGGGATAATAAGGCCAGTAGCCGCCCGCCCAGCCATAGTCCCAGTAGTCGTGATAGACCCACCCGGTGCCATACACCAAGGCGTCCCAGGCGAGATAGGCGCCGAGATAGCCGGCAGTGTAGCCGAACCAGACGGCATCGTCGCCGGTGTCGTAGATGCGGACATAGGTGGCGTTGTAGACCGGCGAGGACGGCGGGATCTTGTAGATCTCGTCCGGAACGGAGGTCGCGACGGCGAATGGCCCGGTCGGACTGTCGCCGACGAACCAGACGCCGTCCTTCAGCACGTAATATTTGCTGCCGACCTGGATCACCTCCTCATTGGTGTTGACCGCGTACTGCAGCGACGTGCCCGCGATCGGCTCGAATTTGGGATCGCCGCTATAGGCGACATCGACCTTCACGGAGCCGTCGGTGGAGACGCGCGCCATTTCGGGGATGCTCGCCTTCAGCCTGGCCTCGGCGCTCTCGGACGTTCCCGGGACGGAGGACCGCACCGTGTAATAGGATGCATCCTGCGGAATGTTCTGGAAATCCTGCGGCAGGTCAGGGGTGGCGAAGACCCAGGGACCGTCGAGCGAGGCGGAGGAGAACCAGCGGCCGGAGAGCAGGATGTACCATTTGGCGTCCGCTTTGCGGAAGAACACGTCGCTATGGCTGTTCGACGCCCATTCCAGCCCGGTGCCCGGCACCGGCTGCAGTGCCGGCTCGCCGTCGAAGGTGATGAGTTCCGACGGCTTGTCCGCGTAGATGACCTTTGGCGTCTTGCCTTCCTCAGGCGCCGCGGGCGGCATGGCAGCCCTGGCGTCCTTCCAGTTGTCGTCGTCGGGCAGTCTGGACAGCAGTTCCGGCAAGGTCGTGGCTGCCTGCCAGTCGCCGGCCAGGCTCTTCGACGTCAGCCACGCCTTGTCGTCGCGCAGATAGTAGCTGCCGTCGGCATCGACCTTGAACAGGTCCCAGTTGGTGTTGACGACGAAGGACAGGCCCTCGACACCTTTCACCGGAGCGACGACCTCCTTGCCGTCGGTCTGCAGCAGGATCGCCGGTACCTTGCTGACGAAGATGGGCGGCGGGTCGGATTTCAGGTCCGAGACATCGTCCAGACGCTTGTAATCGGCCAGGCTGGCGGCCAGCCGGTTCTCGGACACGGTGATGGCCCCGGTCGGCAAGACCTTGCCGACCTCGAGCGCGAGATCGCCGAGCTGGCCGCGGTCGAGTGCGGAGAAGTTGAGTTCGGTCGTCTTGATGTCACTGATCACGACGTCGCCGGATTCCTTGTCCGCGACGGTGCGCCCGGTCAGCCCGATGACGCCGAAGACCGGCCTGGCGTCCTTGTCCTGCTTGTATTCGGCAGCAACCAGGGCGTTTACCTCGGCGAAGTTCGGCCAATCAGTGACCTGCGGCTGATAGAGCACGATCTCTGCGCCCTTGTCGGTGGCGTAGGTTCGAGGCCAACCCGGGTTCGTGGTGTCGGCCTGCTGCGCGACCAGATACCTGCCGGCGACGAAGCCCTGGTTTCCCTCCCAGGAGACGACGCACCAGGCGCCTCCGCTGTCGCAGTCGCCGAGTTCGACCTGCGTCTCGTCGGGAATGGTGCCGAGGCTTCTGTAGTTCGTGCCGGGGCCTTCACGGAGGTTCACATTCGCGGTCGTGACGGCGGGGTCCGCCAGAGCGGAGCTTGCCGCGAGTGCGGCTGATATCGTCAAGATAACCAGTCTGGTCATGTCTGCGGCCTCTTCCGTGTCCTGGGCGGCTACACAATGCGGTCAGCCGACGCGGACAAACTAGCCCATCAGAAATGACAGGCAAGCGTCTGCTTCTCTGCTTCGGAGCACGGACCGGAAAACCTGGTCTGTCTGATATGCTGTTGTTTGGATATGGTAAATCGGACACGTGCAAACGTGACAGTCATTCCTTCCAAAGTGAGAGCGGTCTTCTTACGGGCCATCGTGCCGACGTCGATGACGAGACAGCCGCCAGACCGGAGGGACGCGGCCGAACCGTTCAGTGCCGCCGTTGGAGCTTCATCAGCCAGTCGCGGGCAAGGGCCGCATCGTCGGCGCCGAATTCGTGGCCGGCCGGTACGACGCGGTCCTCCACCTCGGCGCCGTGCCGGCGCAGCAGTTCCACCAGAGTGGATGCGAAAGGCGCGTAGGTGACGTCGGCAGTGCCCGATATGGCCAGGATGCGCGCCGCCGACAGGTCGGTGCCGGGCACGTGGTCCAACACCGGCATCGCGCGCAGGAGCACGGCACGGGTGATCACGTCAGGGTTGAGCAGCATCACGCTGGTCACGAGATTGGCGCCGTTCGAATAGCCGAGGAAGACGGCTCGGGAGAGGTCGAACCGCAAGGCTCCCGCCGCACTCCTGGCGAAACCGGCGAAGGCGGCCGCCTCGGCGCGGATGCTCTCCTGGACGAATCGCGTCGGCGTGACGCGCGCGAACCAGCGCGGACCGCCGTCCTGCACGACGCGGCCGCGAACGGCGAGCAGCAGGGCGTCCGGCGCGATCTCCCTGGCCAGGGGTACCAGGCTCGTTTCGTCGGCACCGGAACCATGCAGCAGCACGAGCGTCAGTCCGGCCGGGCCTGCCGGTCGATGGATGCGGCAATGAAAGGAAAGCGCGCTGCCCGGGTCTTCGCCGCCTGCAGCAGGAGAGATACCGCTCATCGCCCAGCCCCGAGATCCGGCATTGCTTCCGTTCCTTCGCCGGCTTCAAAACGCAATGTTTTCAACGCCCTCCAAAATTGATCGGACGGGGCGCATTTCAAGCCCCTTTTCGCCACCGAGATGCGTTTTCCATGCGCAACCGAAGCGGCGCGTGTCGCGCCGTGCTGCCGACCGATGAGGCTCAAAGACTGATGACTGAAAAAAACCGAACGGAACGCGACACGCGGATCGATGTCCTTCGAGCCCTCGCCCTCCTGACCATCTTCGTCAATCACGTGCCGGGGACCGTCTTCGAACATGTGACCTACCGGAATTTCGGTTTTTCGGATGCGGCCGAGGCCTTTGTGCTGATCTCGGGCATCTCGATCGTGCTGGCCTATGGCGGGAAGTTCAAGCCCGGCAGCCGGCTCGTCACGACACTGCGCATGTGGCGCCGTGCCGGCGTACTCTACGCCTCGCACATCCTCACCACGATGACGGCATTGGCCATCTTCGCCGTCGCGGCGGTGCATGCCGGTCGCCCCGAGCTGCTGGTCGAGATCAATATCGGTCCGGTGATAAGCGACACCGCGCGGGCGCTGGTCGGCATCGTCACGCTCGGTCACCAGATCGGCTACAACAACATCCTGTCGCTCTACGCGGCCCTGATCGTGATGTCCCCCGTCTTCCTGCTCGCGGCGCGCGCAAGCCCCGCGCTTGCGCTCGGCCTGTCGGGCGGGCTGTGGCTGGTGGCGGGGATATGGCAAATCGCGCCTCCGAACTATCCGGAGGCTGGATTCTGGTTCCTCAACCCGCTTTCCTGGCAGTTCCTCTTCATGATCGGGATCGTGGGCCGGATGCATGTGGCGCAAGGCGGCCGTATCTCCGCCGACCGCAGGCTGGTCTGGCTGGCTGCCGCCTATGTGGTGATTTCGTTGGCCTGGGTGCACAGCCCGCTGTGGGGGCGCGACGCCTGGCTCGGGCTGCCGGCGGTCCTGACGGGATTCGACAAGACGTTCCTGTCGTTGCCGCGGCTCCTGCACATTCTGGCGGTCGCCTATCTCCTGGCGACAGCGGCTCCGAACCTGTTGCGCACCCGGATCGACCATCCGCTCGCGATCCTCGGCAAGCGGTCGCTGCCGGTGTTCATTGCCGGCACCATGGTCGCGATGGTTGCGCAGGTCGTGAAGCAACTCGCTCCGGCAAGTCTGGCCCTCGACACGCTGCTGATCGCGTCGGGGATCGGCATCCAGTTCGCTTTGGCCTATTATCTCGAATGGCTTGCGGGACTGGGCAAGCGGACCGCACACGGCGAGACGCGGCGCGAAGCGGCCATGCCTGCCCTGCGTGCCGCGCCGTCCCTGTTGAACGGTCATTCACCTCGGACGTCCTCCGTGACGCGCACCCAGTTGCCGGAACGCATCCTGTCGATGTCGCTCGCGGAATAGCCGCAGGCCATCGGCGATGTTCCTGATTGGGCCGTTCGGTCCGCAGGACTTGTCCCACTCTCCCGGGCTCGGGCCTTGCCCCCGGGTGATGTCGCTGGCGGTGCCCTGTCGAGCGACGGCCGGACCGCCGGGTTCGCTGCATGCGGCTCGACGAGATCGGTTCGCTCAGGCAAGTTGGGTGCGCCGGGCGGGAATCACAGCGGCTACAACGCGTCGCATGAAGAAGGATTCACGTGACGTGCTGCAGGTTTTGGGCTTGACCAATGTCTTTGACCCGAAACCGCTGCACGCTTTCGGGAGACATGCCTTGGAGCAGGAGTAGACATGGCCGACGCAGATCGCAGCCGCCTCGACGAGATCGCCCGGGATCAACCGCCTTTCTCGCAATTGCTTGGGCTCCGCATCGTCAGTGCGACGCCCGACGAGGTGATCGCCGAGTTCGAGGCGACACCTGGGCTCGGAAACCGCAACGGCGTGTTGCATGGCGGGGCGCTGATGGGTGTCGCCGACAATATCGGCGGAACGGGAGCCTTCCTCAATCTCGCGCCCGGCGAGGGCACGACGACGGTCGAGAGCAAGACCAACTTCTTCCGCGCGGTGCCGATCGGCGACACGGCCCGCGCCACCTCCATCTGCCTCCACAAAGGGCGCAAGACCCTGGTCTGGCAGACCAGCATCACCCGCGGCGACGGAACGCTCGCCGCGATCGTGACGCAGACGCAGCTTGTCCTGCGCCCGTCGGAGGATTGAGACTGCCTGCGGCCACTGCCTGCAATCTGCGCTGTTGCCTTGTCTTTCGTGGATTTGCCCGAACGGGCATGGCCTTAGGGGTTCGGGGCTTCGTCGCCTCTGGCGCCTATCGCCTCTGGCCGGAGGTCAGGTGCTCGTCGGGGAGAATGCGGCGCGGACGCCAGGTCGCGTCGGCCCAGACGACCGCTGCCGTGAAGAACCCGAACACCGCCAGCACGGCGACGATAACCCACAAGGAATCGCTCGGCATGGTTGCCTCCTTTGATCGTGGGTTCGATCATGGAGGCGGTGCCCCAGGCCCGCTTTGATCCATATCAAGCAGCCGGAGGGCCTGCCTGCTATGCGGCCATCCACTCCTCTGCGGCGCGTTGCACGCTTTCATTCAGCGCTTCCGGCGCCAGTATGCCGCGCACGCGCGCGAACTCCTCGAAGGCGAGGCGTGCCGACGACGCGTCTATCTCTCCGCAGGCCGCGGCCCGGCAGGCGTCGAGCGCCATGGCATGGGACACGCTGCGGGGGCCATGCCATTCGATCAGCACCTGGAAGGCTTCCGATACCGTCTCGATGTCGCGCGGAAAGCCGACGCCGACGAAGATCGAAACCGGCTGAGCGAAATGGTGTGCGTTCATCTTGATCTCCAGTTGTGAAAGCCAGGAGTCGGCAAGGAATCCTGAAACCGTAGGCGGGCGCCCGATAACGCGCGACTTGGCTGTCCGTTGCATCGGCCTCATTCGAAGGGAGTGCAGGATGAAGGAGGCCATGCGCCGCAGGCACTATCGCATCGGCCCGAAGATCATGCGCGATTCCCGGCGAGGCATGATGCGTAAGTTCAAGGTTTGCGGCGCGATCGCGTTCTCCAGAGGGCTGCCGGAGCGGGTCGGTACGATGCCATCCGGCAGACAGGAGCGAATGTGATTCTGAGGGGAAGATGTCATTGCGGCGCAACGAGATTTGAAACCAGTGCGGTGCTGACGCGCTGCACCTGCAGTCGGCATCTCAACTTTGTTCTGCAGCAGCGCGATTGTCTCGGCCTGCGCAAGCATCAACGCGTCCTTCGCGCCCCTATCCAAAGCGATTTCGAGAAAGCCATGCACGCGGCCAATGACAATGCACCGCCCAAGAACCGGTCCAGTGCAAGTGATCATCGTTCCGGCGAAGGTGACGATCAATAGCAGCGAGGATTTCGGTCTTTTCCGTTGAAGGATCGATGTGCAAATGCTATCTAGATTTCGTATCTATAAAGGTGGTTGTCATGGCCTTGAGCATCAAGACGGAGGAAGCGGATCGGCTGGCGCGGGAATTGTCCCGCTTGACCGGCGAGACCATGACGGACGCCATTACCCAGGCGATGCGTGAGCGGCTGGAGCGGCTGCGCGCCGAGCGGGAGGCTCAGGGCGACTACGTCGCACGCATGAAGGCTTTCGTCCGCGAGCGCGCCGGCCGCTATGATCGTCGCCCGGTCACCAAGCAGGAATGGGATGAAGCTGTCGGCGACACGCCCGAAGAGCTTGGCGTCTCCCGATGATGATCGTCGACTCGTCCGCGATCATTGCGATCCTGTTCGAGGAGACGGAAGCGCCGGACTGCATGGCCGCTCTCCGGACGGATGCTTCGCGTCTCATATCGGCGGTGAACTATGTCGAGGCCGGCACTGTCATGGCGGGCAGGATCAAGGATGGAGATCGGCACGAGGCAATTGCCGATCTCGACGCGTTTCTGTCCGACTTCCAGATATCGATAGGGCCCATAGACGAGAACCTTGCCCGGGCCGCCATGAGGGCGCGTCTGGACTACGGCAAGGGATTCGGCACGCGAGGCGGGCTGAACTTCGGCGATTGCTTCGCCTATGCCCTCGCAAAACGACATTCGGCTCCTCTTCTCTACGTTGGCAACGATTTCGCGCTGACCGATGTTCAATCCGCCCTGTCGCTGTAGATGCAGAGAGTTCGAGCGGAGGTGAAGAACGGCGAGGCAGCAAAGGACAAAGAGAAGAGGATTGAGCTTATGACCCGTGTCGCCCTCTACGCCCGCTATTCCTCCGACAACCAGCGTGAGGCCTCGATCGAGGACCAGTTGCGCCAGTGCCGGGAGCGCGCGGCGCGCGAGGGCTGGACGGTGGTGGAGACCTATTCAGACCGCGCTATTTCTGGTGCGTCGCTCATCCGATCCGGCATCTAGTCGCTGCTGGCCGACGCGCAGGCAGGCCGCTTCGACATGGTGCTGTCGGAGGCTCTGGACCGCATCAGCCGCGATCAGGAAAACGTGGCGGGTGTGTTCAAGCGGCTGCGCTTTGCGGGTGTGACGATCGTCACTGCTGTCGTCGATCGAGCGCTGCCCTCGACAAAGGGGCGGAGGAATGCGGTCCGATCTCCTACCGCTTCGCCTTGGACAGTTCCTTTTCGAAGGCCGCCCTGGCGTCGTCCACGATGCGCTTCAGCAGCGCCCGGTCGACGAAGGCCCTGGGGTCACCGGCGTCGCGCCGCGCGGCGCGCTGCAGAACGCCGCCGAGGCCGGGGTGGGAGGGTAGGACAACGTCGGCCTCCATCGCACCGACGGTCCCGAAGCTGCGGCGATAGTCGGCGGCGATCGTCGGATAGGTCATGTTGCCGGCAAGCACATTGCCGGCGACGCTCAGGCTGCAGGGGAAGACGACCCGCAGGGTCTCGCCGTTCTCGATCACGGGAACGGACCAGGTGGTGCAGCCCTTGGTGTGGCCCGGCGTCAGCGTGGCGGTGAGTTCGAGGCTGCCGACGGTGACGACCTCGCCGTCCTTCAGCGCATGGTCGACGGTCACCGGCGGGAAGGTGAGAAAGGAATAGGCACTGTCGCCGTCGTGCTTGCCGTTTTCGAGCGCCCAGCGGTCGCCTTCGCTGGCATAGAGCGCCGCACCGCTGTGTCGCTTCAGTTCGGCCAGGGCTCCGGCATGGTCGATATGGGCATGGCTGAGGAGCAGGATGTCGACGTCGCCGAGCGGCATGCCGAGGGCTTCCACATTGGCTTCGACCAGCGCGGCATTTTCCGGCATGGTGCCGTCGATCAGGACGGCTTCGCCGCCCGACCGGATGAGATAGGCGGCGAGGCCCTTGGTGCCGACATAATAGATGTCGCCGACGATGCGGAACGGCCTGGTCGGTTCTGTCCATTCCGCCGGGAATTCTTCGGCGGCCGCGAGGCTGGCCAGCCGGATCCCGACAAGAAGCGTGAGGGAGATGGCACCGGCGAAGAGCATAGATTTTTTCATTGTCGTCCCAGGGTTGCGGAGGCATGGAGCTGGCGGGTTGCTTGAGCAGGCTGTTGAATAGAGGTGCTTTTCCCGGTTCGCAAACGACCAGAATTGTAGGGAGCCATAAAATAAATTGTGGCTCTGTTCGCGGCTGCTCGGTCCTCACAGGAAAAATCTGCTGCGGAACATGGTCCGTCGCTGGTCGCAATCTACGGTTTTATCTGCGATAAGGATCCGCCCGGTCGGCTGCCGGGCTCCACGCCTGTCGGGCAAACGAGGAAAGGCCATGACCATCAGCAGCTTGCGGATCATGCTCATCGCGGCGGCCGTCGGTGCCGTCACGTTTCAGTCGGCGGCGGCCGACGACACCAACAAGTCGATCGACGACCTGCTCGGCGACCATACTGTCTACCAGGCTGCGATCTCCGCCCTGCAGAAAGGCGTGACGGCGCACGACGCGGCCGCCGTCGCCGCACTCGTGCGCTATCCGATCAGTGTCGAGGTGAAGGGCAAGAAGATGGCCATCAAGTCCCCCAAGGACTTCATTGCCCACTACGACGCGATCATGACGCCCGAGATCAGCAAGGCGGTGACCGACCAGAAATATGCGGACCTGATGGTCAACAGCCAGGGCATCATGTTCGGCAACGGGCAGGTCTGGATCAACGGCATCTGCAAGGACGATGCCTGCAACAGGTTCGAAGCCAAGGTCATCACGATCCAGTCGGCCGGGCCGGAGTAGGAACGGGCGAGGGCGACCTCAGCCCTGCCTGGGCGGGCCGATCTGCTCGATCATCCATTCGAACATCAGATTGGTCAGGGGATCGGCCTTCATGCGCAGCGGCACGACGAAATAATAGGCGTTCTCCGTTTCGAGCGGCCGGTCCATGGCGACCGCGAGGCTCTTGTCCCTCAACTCCTTTTCAACCAGATAGCGGGGCAGGAGGGCGAGGCCCATGCCCGCCACGGTCGCTTCGATCAGCATGGTGAACTGGTCGAAGCGATGGCCCTGATAGGCCGAAGCGGTATCGACGCCTGATGCCTCGAACCAACTCGCCCAGGCCTTGGGGCGGGTGGACAGATGAAGCAGCGGCCCGGCCGCCAGGCTTGCCGGCTCGTGAAGCGCGCCTCCGGCCAGGAAATCGGGGCTCGCAACGGGCACGATCACTTCCTGGCAGACATAACGGCAGTCGGCATTCGCCCAGATCGGCTGTCCGTAATGGATGGCGGCGTCGAAACCCTGCTCTTCGAGGTCGAAGGGGGCGGAGCGCGAGGCCAGGCTGAGCGTCACGCCGGGGTGGCGCGCGAGAAAACCCGGCAGCCGCGGAACCAGCCAGCGGCTGCCGAAGGTCGGCAAAGTGGCGAGGCTGAGCTGTGAGGTCTGCGAGGTCGCCATGGCGCGCAGCATGGCCGCCTCGCTCTGCGCCAGCAGCCGGCGCGCATCGGGCAGGAATTTTTCGCCCGCCCGCGACAGCACCACACGTTGGCGCACCCGCTCGAACAGCAGCAGGCCGAGCTGTGCCTCCAATTCGCGGATCTGGCGGCTGACGGCGCTCTGGGTGAGATGCAATTCCTTGCCGGCCTGGGTGATGCTGCCATGGCGGGCAGCGCTTTCGAAGGCCTGCAGCTTGCCCAGGTCAGGGATGAGGGTTCGCGCGGTGGTCATTCCAATCTCGCATCAACTTAGCTGCGATTAGCGAAATTCATCCAGGCGTCAACCCGTTATGACGCCACCACGTCATGAAGTCATGCCCGATCTTGTCAAATCAGGAGTTGCGATGCCAGCGAACCGGTGCGTTTCACGCGACGAGATACGGGCGGCGTTTTCCGCCGCCATGTCGGCGATGTATCGCGCGGAGGTGCCTGCCTACGGCACGCTGATCTCGCTGGTCACGAAGGTCAACGCCGAAGCGCTGTCGCGGGACCAGGCCCTGCGCGCCAGCCTCGAGGCGACCGAGACGATCGAGCGGATTTCCGAGGAGCGCCACGGCGCGATCCGCCTGGGAACCGCGCAGGAGCTTGCCATGATGCGGCGGGTATTCGCGGTGATGGGCATGCTTCCGGTCGGCTACTACGATCTCAGCGAGGCCGGCGTGCCCGTCCATTCCACCGCCTTCCGGCCGATCGACGAGGCGGCGCTGAAGATCAACCCGTTCCGGGTGTTCACCTCGCTGCTGCGGCTCGATCTGATCGACGATGCCGAATTGCGGGAAGAGGCGCGGCGCATCCTGGCGGCGCGCCGCATCTTCTCCGACGCGGCGGTATCGCTGGTGGAGAAGGCGGAGCGCGACGGGGGCCTGTCGCGCGAGGATGCCGGCCTGTTCGTCTCGGAAGTGCTCGACACATTCCGCTGGCACGACCAGGCGCTGGTCGACCGCGCGCTTTATGAGCGGCTGCACGCCGCGCACCGCCTGATCGCCGATGTCGTCTCGTTCCGTGGGCCGCATATCAATCATCTGACGCCGCGCACCCTCGATATCGATGCCGTGCAGGAGCGGATGCCCGGCGAAGGCATTGTGCCGAAGGCCATAGTCGAAGGGCCGCCGACCCGCGCCTGTCCGGTGCTCTTGCGGCAGACTTCGTTCAAGGCGATCGAGGAGCGCGTGTCGTTCCGCGATGCGGCCGGTGATCCGCAGGCCGGCTCGCATACCGCGCGCTTCGGCGAGATCGAGCAGCGCGGCATCGCGCTGACGCCCAAGGGGCGTGCCCTCTACGACCGGCTGCTGAGGCAAGCGCGGGCGACGGTCCGCCCTGCGGCCGACGGATCGAACGCCGATGCCTATCGCGCCACGCTGGCGGCGAGCTTCGAGGCCTTTCCCGACGATTGGAACGAGATCCGCAAGGCCGGCCTCGGCTATTTCCTCTATACGGTCGAAGCCTCCGCTTTCGCTGCCGCCAAGGCGACCGGCATGGACATGGAAGACCTGATCGAGGCCGGTGTCGTGCGCTTCGATCCGATCGTTTATGAGGACTTCCTGCCGGTCAGCGCGGCCGGCATCTTCCAGTCCAATCTCGGCGACCATGCGGCGCAGGACTTCGTCGCGAGCCCGAACCAGCGGCTGTTCGAGCAGGCGCTGGGCGCACCGGTGGCGAACGAGTTCCAGCTTTATGCCGACATGGAAAAGGCGTCAGCCGAGCGCTGCCTCGCAGCATTGAGGGAAGGAGCGGCAGCGGCCTGACCGGCTGCCCACGCAAATCCCATGTGTCACGGGGCCGTGCAGGCCGACAGGAAAAGGAACCGACATGAGCATCAAGGACGAAACGGCCATATTGCTGGTCAAGCTGGGCGTGGATGAAAAGAGCCTTACGGGCGGGACGATGGCGTCCTTCAGCCCGGTGACGGGCGAGCAGGTGGCGTCGCTGCCGGCGACGACACCGGCGGAGGCCGCCGCCATGATCGACAAGGCGGACGCCGCTTTCCGGGCCTGGCGCCTGGTGCCGGCGCCCCGGCGCGGCGAACTGGTGCGCCTGTTCGGCGAGGAGCTGCGCGCGGCGAAGGCCGATCTTGGCCGCCTGGTTTCGATCGAGGCCGGCAAGATCCCGTCGGAAGGCCTCGGCGAGGTCCAGGAGATGATCGACATCTGCGACTTCGCCGTCGGCCTGTCGCGCCAGCTCTATGGCCTGACCATCGCCACCGAGCGCCCCGGCCACCGCATGATGGAGACCTGGCATCCGCTCGGCGTGGTCGGCGTCATCTCGGCCTTCAACTTCCCGGTCGCGGTGTGGTCGTGGAATGCGGCGCTCGCCCTGGTCTGCGGCAATGCGGTGGTGTGGAAGCCGTCGGAGAAGACGCCGCTCACGGCGCTTGCCTGCCAGGCGATCTTCGCCAGGGCGGCGGCGCGGTTCGGCGGCGTGCCGGAGGGGCTGAGCCAGGTGCTGATCGGCGACCGGGCGATCGGCGAGGTGCTGGTCGACCATGCCAGGGTGCCGCTGGTGTCGGCCACCGGCTCGACCCGCATGGGCCGCGAGGTCGGGCCGCGGCTGGCCAGGCGCTTCGCCCGCGCCATCCTGGAGCTGGGCGGCAACAATGCCGGCATCGTGTGCCCGTCGGCCGATCTCGACATGGCGCTGAGGGCGATCGCCTTCGGCGCGATGGGCACGGCCGGCCAGCGCTGCACGACGCTGCGGCGGCTGTTCGTGCATGACAGCGTCTATGAGGCGCTGCTGCCGCGGCTGCGGCGGGCCTATGAGAGCGTTTCGGTCGGCAGCCCGCTGGAGACCAACGCGCTGGTCGGGCCGCTGATCGACAAGGCGGCCTATGAGGCCATGCAGAAGGCGCTGACGGCGGCGCAGGCCGAGGGCGGCCGCATCACCGGCGGGGCGCGGGTGGAGACCGGCCATCAGGCGGCCTATTACGTGAAGCCGGCGCTGGTCGAGATGCCGCGCCAGGTGGCGCCGGTGACCGAGGAGACCTTCGCACCGATCCTCTATGTGATGCGCTACGGCGACTTCGACGCCGCACTTTCCGAGCACAATGCCGTGGGGGCGGGGCTGTCGTCGTCGATCTTCACGCTCGACCTGCAGGAGGCGGAGCGTTTCCTGGCCGCCGACGGCTCGGACTGCGGCATCGCCAATGTCAACATCGGCACATCAGGGGCCGAGATCGGCGGGGCGTTCGGCGGCGAGAAGGAGACCGGCGGCGGCCGCGAATCGGGCTCCGACGCCTGGAAGGCCTATATGCGAAGGGCCACCAACACGGTGAACTACTCCAAGGCGCTGCCGCTGGCGCAGGGGGTGTCGTTCGACATCGGGTGAGCGAATAGCGAGTAGCCAATAGCGAATAGGGATAAAAGGGTTAGCGCTGTCAGCGCCAGACCCTTGTTCCCCTATTCGCTACTCGCTATTCGCTATTCGCTCCCTTCCATCCCACGGCAGCGCACATGCTCGGCATTCCCCTCTTCGACCTCGTTTGGCTGGCCGTGGCGCTGTTGGCGGCCGGCGCGATGACGGGGCTGCTTGCCGGCGTCTTCGGTGTCGGGGGCGGGGCACTCGCCGTTCCCGTGCTCTACGAGCTGTTCAACTATGTCGGCGTGCCGGAAGAGGTGAGGATGCCGCTCTGCGTCGGTACTTCACTCGCGATCATCGTACCGACCTCGATCCGTTCCTTCCTTGCCCATCGGGCCAAGGGCGCGGTCGACGTGTCGATCCTCAAGGTCTGGGCGGCGCCGGTCGTGATCGGCGTCCTCGCGGGCAGCGTGGTCGCGCGCTACGCGCCGGCGGATCTGTTCAAGGCGGTGTTCGTGGCGGTCGCCGGTGTCTCGGCGCTGCGGCTGCTGTTCGGCAGGGACAGTTGGCGATTGGGCACGGAACTGCCCAGGCGCGGCATCATGATCGTCTATGGCTGGCTGATCGGGCTGCTTTCGGCCCTGATGGGCATCGGCGGCGGGCAACTCTCCAGCCTGTTCATGACCTTCTACGGCCGCCCCATCCACCAGGCGGTAGCGACCTCCTCGGGGCTGGGCATCCTGATCTCCATCCCCGGAGCCATCGGATATGTCTATGCGGGCTGGCCGCGGGCGGCCGAGTATCCCGACGTCGCTGCCCTGCAATTCCCGCTGGCGGCGGGATATGTCTCGCTGCTCGGCCTCATCGCCTTCATTCCGACCAGCACCTTGACGGCCCCGATCGGCGCGGGTCTCGCCCACAGGCTCTCCCGGCGCCAGCTCGAAATCGCCTTCGGCCTGTTCCTGATCTTCATCTGCATCAGGTTCCTGACTGACCTCGTCGACTGACGGGCCGCGCAAGTCGCGAGCGCGACCCGGGCGACCGGCGTAGGGCGAGACGACCGGCGTCGCTCGGCCGCTCGGGCGTCAGTATCCGCTCGGGCAGTTCGCGACGTAACGGCGTCCGTACTGGTCACGATAATAGCAGCGGCCGGGGTCGGCGGCGCGGCCGATGAGGGCGCCGGCGACGGTACCCACGGCAGCTCCGATCAGCGCACCTTCGGTGCGGCTGCCCGGAGCGGCCACCGCCGACCCGATCGCCGCACCACCGACGCCGCCGACGACGGCACCCTGTTGGGTCGAGGTGCATCCGGCAAGCGCGACCAGCGCCGCAATCACCATGGCAGATTTCTTCATATCGATCTCCTGTCCGGCCCCCTTGGCCACATACCAACCTACAAAGCGGGGATTCGATCCATGGGTACGTAATATCGGTTACGAAATGACCTCGGCCAAACGCGCCAGGACGCCGACGTCAGGTGCTCGATGCAATCGCCCTCAGGAGGTCGATCGTCTCATATTCGCGGTAGGAGGTCTCGTCATTGGTCGTGCCATAGCCAGGGCTCGCCGAGAGCTTGACGACGACCGTCCGCCTGCGCGGGCTGACATAGACGAACTGGTTGTAGACGCCGATCGCGGCGTAGTCGCCCTCGTCGCCGCCCATGACCCACCATTGATAGCCGTAGCCGAACAGCGAGTCGGACAGGTCGCTGGCGCCGGGCATGAGGTGCGCTGCGTCCGGCGTGATCGAGCCCTCTATCCAGCCTTCCGAAACGATCTGCCGCCCGTGCCACCGACCCCTGTTGCGGTAGAGTTCACCGATTTTCGCATAGTCGCGGGCCGTGGCGTTCAGCCCGGCATAGGCCATCTCCATGCCCTCGGAATCGACCAGCCAGTAGCCCGCCGCCTCCATGCCCAGAGGATGCCAGATCTTCTCCTCGACATAGTCGGCCAGAGAGCGCCCGGTCGCGGCGACCAGCAACATCCCCAGAACCTGCGTGTCGGTGCTGTTGTAGAGGTTGCAGGTGCCGGGCTCGCGCTGGCGTTCGAGCGTAGCGGCGAAAGCGTTGAACGATCCGCCATGAGCCGCGATATGGGCGAAGCGGTTGATGTCGGAAGAGGGGTCGCTGTAATCCTCGTTCCAGCGTGCCCCTGATGACATCTGCAAAATGTCCTTGATGCGCACGCCGTCATAGGCCGAACCGGCGAGAGTGGGCAGGTAGTCGGTGACCGGCTGCTCGATCGACGCCACGAAACCCTCGTCTACGGCGACGCCGAGGGCCAGCGAGACGAAGCTCTTGGCGACCGACATGGAAACCCATCTGACGTCGCGGCCGCCCCAGGGAGCATAGTGCTCGTGGACCACGGCCCCGTCACGGAGGACCAGCAGCGCCATCGTCTCGGTTTCGGCGAGAAAGGCTTCGACACTCCTGAGCGTTCCCTCATGGACAAAGGTGGATGGGAGCGTGATGGACGCCGCTTCGGGGAAATGGAAGGGCGCGGGCGACGCGCTCATGACGGCCACAGGGAAGAGGGTGTCCAACCGCTGGAAGTTGTCACGCTGGCTGGCGCCGGTGAACAGGCTGAAGATATAGTCGGCGCGGTTCATGTCGATGGCCTTCGTTGCTCGGCGGACATGCGCAATCGGCCAAGCCGCGCAAACAGTCAAGACGCCGACCGGTGGTCCGGGCCGCCGGACGGGGAGACCAAGACGCCGCCTAAGACGGGGTCAGCGCGTTGTCGAAGGCGAAGCGCGGGTCGGTGCCAACCCGGTCATAGACCCGCCACCGAAGCGAATTCGCCCCGACATGGAAAACGGCCGTGGCGAGCGTGTTCTCGTGGTCGGGATCGTCCGGCTGCTCGCGAAGGATCGGCAGGACAGGGTCGCCCTTGTCCCATAGCGCGGAAAGAGGATCGAAGCGCATTTCACTACGAGAACCGGCCATGATGGCGTCGCCGCGCTGTTGCCTGGATCGGGACGAGCCGGTGACGACCTGCGGCTCTTCCGAGCGACCGGGATGGACAAGATGGTTCGCATGGAGCCGCGGCTCATCGACGGTGATCGCCGTGCAGCCCGAATGGGTGAATTCGATGCTGAGAAGGTGGGGGTCGCCGCGCTGCGCCAGCGTCATATGGAAGGCACCGGCACGCTTTGACGTTTCGAGCAGTTTCACCGCTTCGTCCAGCGTCGCGCAATCCAGCAGGGCACGCCCGAGCAGCATGCGCGGCAGGCCGGTGCCGGTGTCGCGCGAGCGTATGTTGTTGACCGTCTGGACGAGGCCGGCTTCGGTCACGGCGAAAGTGTGTCCCGGGATCGATGCCGGATAGACGAAAGCCGTGAACGCCTTGCCGTCGCGGGGCCGCACATTAGCGAGCGCGCAATGGCCGCGAAGCCCGGGATCGCCGTCTTCATTGTGCGCGATCACGGGCTCGTCCCCCGGGAGTTGCACGGTCGTGCAGCCGTCTGATGCCATCGCCCAGACGTCGCCGCGGCAGTTCCACAGGAACACCTCGTCGAGCGGCAGGCCGAGGCCATGCGCCAATCCCTGCAGTTCCTGCCAGTGGGCGGGGAAGCGCTCTTCGACCATCCGGCGCATGACAGCGACGCGCCGATCGTCGCGGAAGGCCATGACGGAAGCCCAGGCGTGCCTGGCCACGAGGTGGCGATGGGCGATTTCGGCGCCGAAACGGCCGAGTTGGAAGCCGACGTCGTAAGGCGTTCCGCTCGCCTCCAGGAAGTGGAGCCGGCCGCTATCGTCAGTGGACATGCTGAAGGAATTCCCGCAGGCGTGGATTTTCGGGATCGGCCAGAAGCGCGGCCGGATTGCCGTCCACCGAGATCTTGCCGCCTTCCATGAAGATGAGCCGCGTGCCGACCTGGCGGGCGAAGGCCATCTCATGGGTGACGACGATCATCGTCATGCCCTCTTCGGCGAGCGACTGCATCACACGCAGCACCTCATGGCGTAGCTCCGGATCGAGTGCGGAGGTCGGTTCGTCGAACAGCATCAGCTTCGGCTTGACGGCGAGCGCGCGGGCGATCGCCACACGCTGCTGCTGCCCGCCCGAAAGCTCGGAAGGGTAGTGATGGCCGCGATCGGCGAGGCCGACCTTGGCGAGCAGCGCCTGTGCCTGCTCGAGCGCTTCCGACCGGCTTGCGCCGCGCACGCGACGCGGGCCGAAGGCGACATTCTGCAAGGCGGTCATCTGCGGAAACAGGTTGAACTGCTGGAACACCATGCCGGCTTCCTGGCGGATCAGCCGGACCTTGGAGCGTCCGGACCTGACGCTGATGTCGTCGACGATGAGGTCGCCGCCATTGATCTCCTCGAGCGCGTTGATGCAGCGCAGGAGAGTGGACTTGCCCGAACCCGAGGGGCCGATCAGCACGACGACCTCGCCGGGATCGATCGCCAGGTCGACCTCGTTCAGAACCACGACCTTGCCGAAGGTCTTGGTGACCTTTCGAAACTCGACGATGCTCATAGGATCCGCATCCTCTTTTCCGTCATGCGCAGGATGAGGGTCAGCGAGCCGGTCATCAGCAGATAGAGGATGGCGACGGCCGTCCAGATCTCGACGGCGCGGAAATTGGCGGCCATGATCTCCTGCCCCTGCCGGGTGAGCTCGCCCACGCCGATGACGATGAACAGCGACGTGTCCTTGAGGCTGACGATGAACTGGTTGCCGAGCGCCGGGATCATGCGGCGGAAGGCCACCGGGCCGACGATGTAGACGAGCACCTTCCACATCGGCAGGCCGAGCGCGAGGCCCGCTTCCTTGAGGCCCTTCTGGACCGACAGGAACGAGCCGCGCACGATCTCGGCGATATAGGCGCCGGCATTGACGACGATGGCGGTGATGGCGGCCGTCATCGGATTGACGCGGATGTCGGCCAGCACCGGCAGCGCGAAATAGATGAACATGACCTGGACGACGATCGGCGTGCCGCGGATCAGTTCGACATAGGTGAAGGCGATCGCGTTGAGCAAGGTATTGCCGTAGGCGCGCATCAGGCCGGCGACGAAGCCGACAACGAGGCCTCCGGCCAGGCCGGCCAGCGTGATGAGCACGGTGAGGCGCGCGCCGCCGATGAGGGCGGGCATCGCTTCGGCGATGACGGACCAGTCGAATTCCATGGCAGGACCCGTTCAAGGAGTGAGGCGCGCCGGCGAGCCGGCGCGCATAGGGAGGGTACTCAGCTCTTCGGTTCGGTCCCGAACCACTTCTTGTAGATCGCGTCGTAGCGGCCGTCCTTCTTCATGTTGCCCAGCGCGGCATTGACCTTGGCGACCAGGTCGCTGCCCTTGGGAAAGCCGATGCCGTATTGATGCGCCATCATCTGCTCGCCCACGGCCTTGACCTTGCCGCCGCCGGCCGTCGCGACGTAGTAGAGCACGTTCGGCGTGTCGTGCATGGCGGCGTCGACGCGACCGGTCTGCAGCTCCAGATAGGCATTGTCGACATTCGGGAACTGGCGCAGTTCGGTTTCCTTGAAATTCTCCTTGGCATAGTCGGTGGCCGAGGTGCCGGTCTTGACCGCCAGCACCTTGCCCTTCAGGTCGTCGGCACCGGCGATCGCGCTGTCGGCGGGCACCATCAGCAGGAAGCCGCTGTCGTAATAGCCGTCGGAGAAGTCGATGACCTTCTTGCGCTCGTCCTTGATGGTGATGCCGGCAAGCGCGACGTCGACCTGCTTGGTCTGCAGGGCCGGGATGATGCCGTTGAAGTCCATCGGCTGCAGCGTGTAGGTGACGCCGATTTCCTTGGCGATCGCGTCCCACATGTCGATGTCGAAGCCGACATATTTGTCGCCTTCCTTGAACTCGAACGGCACAAAGGCGGTGTCGGTCGCCACCACGAGATCCTCGGCGCGCGAGGGCTGCGTGAAGGCGAGGGCGCTCGCGAAGACTGCGAAGAGAAGAGTGTGGAGTTTCATTGTCTGTTCCCCTTTTCTGGTGACTTGATGATGGACGGCCGTTCAGGAGGCCGGGATTGACGCGAGCGCGGCGTCGATCGCATCGCCGAGGCGTTCGACGATGCGGGCGATGTCGTTGCGCTCCACGATGAAGGGCGGCGCAAGAAGCACGTGGTCGCCGAGGCGCCCGTCGATGGTGCCGCCCATCGGATAGACCATCAGGCCCCGCGCCATGGCTTCCTTCTTGATGCGGGCATGCAGCTTGAGGCCGGGATCGAACGGCCGCTTGCTCATGCGATCGGCGACGATCTCGACACCGCGAAAGAGGCCGCGCCCGCGGATGTCGCCGACATGGTGATGATTGCCGAGCCGCTCGTTCAACTGCTGTTCGAGCTCGCCGCCCATGGCGACGACATTGGCGAGCAGCTTGTCGCGCCGGATCACCTGCTGCACCGCGAGCCCGGCCGCGGCGGCCATCGGATGGCCCATATAGGTGTGGCCGTGCTGGAAGAAACCGGAGCCGTCGGCAAAGGCCTGGAAGATCTGCCGGGACAGCAGCACCGCGCCGAGCGGCTGATAGCCGCCGCCTAGGCCCTTGGCGATGGTCATCAGGTCGGGTGCGACGCCGTCCTGCTCGCAGGCATGCAGCGTGCCGGTGCGGCCCATGCCGCACATCACCTCGTCCAGGATGAGCAGGATGCCGTAGCGGTCGCAGATGGCGCGGATCTGCCTGAAATAGTCGGCGACGGGAGGGACGGCGCCCGCCGTCGCACCGACGACCGTTTCCGCCACGAAGGCGATGACCTGATCGGCGCCGAGCTCGAGGATCTTCTGCTCGAGCTGCGCGGCCGCACGGCTCGCATAGGCCTCGTCGCTCTCGCCGGTCTCTTGCAGGCGGTAGGCGTAGCAGGGGTCGATGTGGTGCGTCTCGATGAGCAACGGCTTGAACTGCGCCCGCCGCCACTCGTTGCCGCCGGCCGCCAGCGCCCCCAGCGTGTTGCCGTGATAACTCTGGCGGCGGGCGATGATGTGCCGGCGCTGCGGTTCGCCCTTCTCGACGAAATATTGCCGCGCCATCTTCAGCGCCGCCTCGACCGCCTCGGAGCCGCCGGAGACGAGGTAGACATGACTCAGTCCTGCCGGCGCGTCCTCGACCAGAAGTTCGGCCAGTTGCTCGGCCGCTTCGGAAGTGAAGAAGCCCGTATGCGCATAGGCCAGCCTGTCCAGCTGCTCATGCAGGGCTGCGAGCACCGCGGGGTGGCCGTGCCCCAGGCATGAAACGGCCGCTCCCCCTGATGCGTCGATATAGGCCTTGCCGTCGGTATCGTAGAGTTCGATGCCCTTGCCGCCGACGGCGACCGGCGGGACAGCGTGAATGGCGCGGTGGAGGAGGCGGGTCATGGACGCTTCGTTCTTGCCTGGAAGTGGGTGTTCAATGCGGCCGATTGCCTGTCCATGCGGGCAAGCGCTTTGCCCGCGGCGTCTGCCTCATGGCCGGCGACGAGGGCGCCGAGGATTTCGGCCACGACGAAGGCCGGCGACATGGTGTGCAGGAAGGAGGGGCTCTCGGTCGGCACGACCACCGACACGGTCGCGAGTTGGGCAAGCGGGGCGACGAGACTGTCGGTGATCGCGACGACGGATACGCCGCAGGACCTGGCGTATTCGGTGATCTCCAGCGTCTGCCGCGTATAGGGAAGAACGCTGACCGCTACCATCACGTCTTCAGACGTCGCGCTGCCCAGGGCGTCCACGCCGATACCGCCCACGGCGTCGAGCATGGCCGATTGCTTGCCGGCCAGCGACAGGATGTAGTGCAGGTGCCAGGCGGTCGGATGGCTGGAGCGCAGGCCGAGGCAGTAGACCCTGCGCGCGCCGGCGATGCGGCGGGCAGCCTCCACGAGATTGTCGAGCCCGGCGGGCTGGGAAAGGGCTGCGATCTGCGTTCCGATGCCGCTCACCATGTCGGCGGCGAGCGCATGGTCGCCCTTGAGCTTCTGGCTCTTCGCCTGTGCCCCGACGCGGCCGGCGAAGCCCGTGCCCTCGTGGCGCATGGCATCGGCATGAAGCTGGCGGATGTCCTCATAGCCGGCGAAACCCAGATGCTTGGCGAGGCGCGTCATCGTGGCCGGCTGGACGTCGGCCTGGCGCGCCTGCTCCCGCATCGACAGCAGCGCCACCTCGCGCGGATGGTCGAGCACATAGCGCGCTGCGGCCTGCAACTGCCCCGACATGTCGTCGAAGTCGCGAATAATCGTTTCGGTGAGCGGGCCGGACTTCATTCCATCCCAATACAACGGCATCGGAAGGATTGCAACATATGTTTCAATATTGCATCATATGATTGGATTGGATCATGAGATGGAGCGCGCCGTGGCGGACCAGGACGAACAGCGACGAGTGGCGATCGCGGTGGCGCCGAATGGCGGGCGTTGGACCAAGGCGGACCATCCGGCGATCCCGCTCAGCCCGGCCGAACTGGCGCGGACGGCGACCGAGTGCCTGGAGGCCGGCGCCGGCATGATCCATGTGCATGTGCGCCGACCCGATGGCCGGCATCTGCTCGATGCCGACGCCTATCGCGAGGCCATCGCCGCCATCCGCGCGGCGACGGGCGCGCGCATGGTGATCCAGATCACGACCGAAGCGCTCGGCATCTATGCGCCGGCCGAGCAGGTCGCGGTGCTGAAAGAGGTCAGGCCGGAGGCGGCTTCGCTGGCACTGCGGGAGATCGTGCCTGATGACGCCGCCGAACCGGCGTTTGCCGACACGCTCTCCTGGATGAAGCGGGAGCATGTGCTGCCGCAGATCATCCTCTACGACCCCTCGGAAGCCGTCCGGCTCGCCGGCATGATCCGGCGCGGCTTGGTGCCGTGGCAGGACATTCCGGTTCTCTATGTACTCGGCCGATACACTGTTTCGCAGACCTCGCAGCCGGCCGACCTGCTGCCGTTCCTCGCTCCCGACATGCCCCGCTTCGCCAATTGGAGCGTATGCGCGTTCGGGCGGCACGAGGCGGCCTGCGTAACCGCCGCCGCGCTGCTCGGAGGGCATGTGCGGGTCGGCTTTGAAAACAACCTGCTCTTGCCCGACGGTCGTCTCGCTCCTTCCAATGCCGCGCTCGTCGAGGCCGTCACGACCGCGACGCGCGCGTTGGGCCTCGGGCTGTGCGACGCCACGGCGATCCGCGAGCTAGCGCGGGCATGAATGCACCCTCGAACTGAGGTGCTTCCGACGCTGCCCTTGGCTTTCCAGTATTCGATATGTATACGTTTCATATACGAATAATATATGGAGATCCTCATGGGCATCGTGAACATAGACGATGATTTGCACGATCAACTGCGCAGAGCGAGCAAGGTATCGTGTCGTTCGATCAATGCGCAGGCTGCCTTCTGGATCAAGGTCGGCATGCTGTGCGAGACCAATCCGACGCTCAGCTTCACCGAGATCATGGCGCGCGAGCTTGGTTCCGCAGGCGTTTCGGCTCAATCGCTTGCCTTGAGCGAAGCATGACGAAGCAGCCCCAGGAACTGGCGTTGCTGGCCGAATCCGGCCGGTTGCTGGCGTCCGTATTCGGGCTGCTGGACCGAACCCCGCTCGTTGGCATGTCAACACTTCAGATCAATGAAATGGTCGAGCGTTTCATCGTTCACGATCTCCAGGCGCGTCCCGCCAGCAAGGGCCAATATGGCTATGGTTTTGTGTTGAATTCTTCGGTGAACGATGTGGTCTGCCACGGCGTTCCATCGCAATCGAACGTGCTTCGGGACGGCGACATCGTCAATTTCGACATCACGCTCGAGAAGAACGGCTATATCGCAGATTCCAGCAAGACCTATCTCGTCGGCGAGGTAAATCCGGCCGCCAAGAGGCTGGTCCAGACCGCCTACGAAGCCATGTGGATGGGCATCCGGGCGGTTCGCCCGGGCGCGCGTCTCGGAGACATCGGCTGGGCGATCGAACGACATGCCAAGCGAAACGGCTATTCCGTGGTGCGTGAATATTGCGGTCACGGCATCGGCCGGGTGATGCATGAGGAACCGCAGGTCCTGCACTTCGGAAAGCCGGGATCCGGCCTCGCCCTCCGCGAGGGCATGGTGTTCACGATCGAACCGATGCTCAATCGGGGCCGGCGGAGTGTGAAAACCGAGGCCGACGGTTGGACTGTCGTGACGAGAGACGGGTCGCTTTCCGCACAGTTCGAGCACACCGTTGCCGTGACGGCTTCCGGCGTGTCGGTGCTGACGCTGCGTCCCGGAGAAAGAGGCTCCGGACCAACCAACCAGGTCAGCCCCGGGGCATGAGCAAGTCAGCCCGGCATGAACAAAGTCAGCCAGGCATGAGCAAGTCAGCCCGGCATGAGCAAGGTCAGCCAGGCATGAGCAAGGTCAGCCGGGCATGACCTGCGCTACGCCGGTCTGTTCGTGAACCGCGTCGGTTCTTTGCGGCTGCCGCCGTCCAATTGAAAACGATAACGATTTCCATGGGATCGCAACGGCTGTTCCTGCTGGGACAGACCGCCTTCGCGCGCGCAACCATTGTCCGCCCGCGCCTGGAAGGAGGCGGCGTGAGACAATTGTTCTTCCCATCCCGGAGCCGACCGGAACCGCCATCCTCCACGGCAGCCTGAGGTTGATGACGTCTTGTCTGCAATTCATGCTAAATTTCATCGACAAAAATTGTCTACAATCTGGTTGACAAAGGTCGTGCTTTGGCCGATCGTATTCGAAGACCAGCCGTTGCCGACGATCAGGAAAGCCGATGGCGATGACCGACAGGTCGAGCAGGTCCTGATCCGCGCCGACAACAAGCCACTGGCTGACGCGCCTCGGCGAGTGACCCGGCGGCGGCCGCGGCCGCCCAACAGCAAGATCCCCGCCAAGGGGACTTAGGAACCTCTATCGGGAGAACATTCGAATGCTCAAAAAGCTGACCCTTGCCGCCGTCGTGGCGGCAAGCCTGACCACCGTTGCCAACGCCGAAACGCTCAAATGGGGAGCATCGCGCGACATCTACTCGGTCGATCCATATTCCTACGGCGACAGTTACACCCTGGCTTTCCTGAACCATGTCTACGAAGGGCTCGTCCGCTACGACGCCAAGCTGGAGATCGAACCCGCGCTGGCGACGTCGTGGGAGATGGTTTCGGACACGGTGTGGCGGTTCCATCTGCGCAAGGGCGTGAAATTCCACAACGGCGCGGATTTCACCGCCGACGACGTGCTGGCCTCGCTCACACGGGTGAGCGATCCCGTGTCGCCGCTGCGCGGCAATCTGCCGGCCTACAAATCCGCCAAGAAGATCGACGACTTCACCATCGACATCGAACTGGTCGGTCCCTATCCGCTGCTTCTGAACGACCTCACCAACATCCATGTGTTCGATGCCACCTGGCTCGCGGACAACAACTCGCTCAAGCCGACCGACGTCGGTGCCCAGATCGAGGGTTATGCGACCTACAACGCCAACGGCACGGGACCGTTCGTGCTGGAAAGCCGCGTGCCGGACAGCAAGACGGTGCTGAACAGGAACACGAACTGGTGGGACAAGCCGCAAGGCAATGTCGACCGCATCGAGTTCACGCCCATCACCTCGGCAGCGACGCGTGTCGCGGCCCTTCTGTCCGGCGAGATCGACTTCACCGAGAACGCGCCCGCCCAGGATCTTCCGCGGCTCGCCGCGCAGCCCGGACTGAAGATCATGGAGCGCACCGACCTGCGCACCGTGATGCTCGGCTTCAACCGCAAGCCCGAGCTGGCGAACGGCGCCGACAACAAGTTCAACGACCTGCGCGTGCGCCAGGCCTTCGCGCATGCGCTCGACCCGAAGCTCATCCAGAAGCGCATCATGCGCGGCAAGTCCAGGACGGCCGGCGCCATCATCGCCCCCGATATCCCGGGCTATGTCGAGGCGCTCGATGCCGTGGTCCCTTATGATCCGGACCTGTCGAAGAAGCTGCTTGCGGAAGCCGGCGCCAGCGACCTGCCTTTCACCCTGGTGTGCACGACCGACGCCTATGTGAATGAAGAGGAGCTATGCCAGGGGCTCGTCAACATGCTGAGCCGTGCCGGTTTCAAGCCCCAGCTCGACATCGCACCCACGGCCGTCCAGGCACCCAAGCGTACGGGCGGCCTCGCCGACGTCTATCTGATCGGCTGGGCGAACGAGCCGATGCTCGACAGCTATTCCATCCTGCTGCAGATGATCAGGACGAAGACCGACAAGGCCGGCGTCTTCAACTGGGGCGGCTGGAGCTATCCCGAGATCGATGATCTCGTCATCAAGGCCTCGACCGAACTCGATCGCGCCAAGCGCCTGGCCATGCAGACCAAAGCGCTGGAAATGGCGAAGCGGGAGATCGTGATGCTGCCGTTGCACCAGCAGCCCATGGCCTGGGTGATGAGCGACAAGATCGACGGCATCGCCCAACTCGCCGACAACAAGCCGCGGCACTGGCTCACGCATTTCAAGCAGTAGTCCTCAGGCGGGAGCCGCAACGCCGGGCGCTGCGGCTCCCGCCCAACTCGCGAGGATCCAGATGCTGGTCTTCATCATCAGCCGCATCACCAATGCGATCATGGTCATGCTGGCGGTCGCGATGCTGGCTTTCCTGATCTTCCGCCTCACCGGCGATCCGGTCGAGCTCATGGCCAACGAGCAGATGACGCAGGCCGATCGCGACGAACTGCGGGAGAGGCTCGGCCTCAATGACGGCATCGTCACGCAGTTCGCCCGTTTCGTGGTGAATGCCGCGCAAGGCGATTTCGGCATCTCCTACCGGAACGGGCAGGACGTGCTGACGCTGATCGCCGACCGCTTTCCGGCGACGCTGGAACTCGTGCTGATGGCGACGCTGATCTCGCTCGTCGTGGGTATTCCGCTCGGCGTGCTCACCGCCATCAGACGCGGCAAATGGTATTCCGAGGCCTTGCAGTTCGTCTCGATCGTCGGCGTCTCGCTGCCGAGCTTCGTCGTCGGCATACTGCTCATCCTCGTGTTCTCGGTGATCGCCGGCTGGCTGCCAGCCTTCGGTCGCGGCGACGTCGTCACGATCGGCTGGTGGTCGACCGGCCTTCTCACGCCATCCGGACGCGCCGCGCTGATCCTGCCGGCGATCGCCCTGTCCCTCTACCAGATCACGCTGATCATGCGTCTGGTGCGCGCCGAGATGCTGGAAGTGCTGCGTTCGGACTATGTGAAATTCGCGCGCGCCCGCGGCATTCCGCGCTGGCGTATCCATTTCCGTCACGCACTCAGGAACTGCCTGATGCCCGTCGTCACCATGACGGCCATGAATATCGGCTCGCTGATCGCCTTTGCGCTGATCACCGAGACCGTCTTCCAATGGCCCGGGATGGGAATGCTCTTCATCCAGGCGGTGACCTTCATCGACATACCTGTGATGGCGGCTTATCTCTGCATCATTTCCTTCATCTTCGTCACGCTCAACACGCTGGTCGACATCACCTATGCGGTGATCGATCCGCGTCTGCGCAGTGCGCACTGACGGGGAGGATCGGATCGATGACGACAGACATCTCCAAATCCGAGGCAGCCGCGCGGCCGGCCATCATCCGGCGGGTTCGCGACAGCGACATCTGGTGGTCGTTCACGAACAGCAAGACGGCGATGGCCGCCGCGCTGATCCTCGCCATCCTGGTGCTGACGGCGCTGTTCGCCCCGCTGATCGCCGTGCAGAACCCCTATGACCCCGCCCAGCTCGACATGTGGAAGGCCGAGCTGCCGCCGATCTGGCAGGAGGACGGCGAATGGCCTTACCTGCTCGGCACCGACACCCAGGGACGGGACATGCTGTCGGCCATCCTCTACGGCACGCGCATCTCGATCGTGATCGGCGTGGCTTCGGTGGCGCTGTCCCTGTTGATCGGCATGAGCGCCGGTCTGGTCTCGGGCTTCTTCGGCGGCATCGTCGACAACGTCCTCATGCGCGTCGGCGACATCACCTTGTCCATACCGACGATCCTGATAGCCATCCTGGTTTCCACGGTCGTGCGCCAGATGCTTCCGGCCGATCTGCGCGAGGTGGGGGCGTCGGCCGTGCTCGTGCTTGCCATCGCCCTGTCGGCCTGGGTGCAATATGCGCGCACCGTGCGCGCGCAATGCATCGTCGAGCGCGGCAAGGAATATGTCCAGGCCGCGCGGCTGCTCAAGGTTCCCGCCCGCCGCATCATGGCGCGCCATATCCTGCCGAACACGCTGACGCCGGTGCTCGTGGCAGCCACACTGAATTTCGGCATGGCGATCCTGACCGAGGCGACCTTGTCGTTCCTCGGCATCGGCATGCCGCCCGGCCAGCCGTCGCTCGGCACGCTGATCCGCATCGGAAATCAGTTCCTGTTCTCCGGCTCCTGGTGGATCGTGGTGTTTCCGGTGATGCAGCTCTGCCTGCTCGTCGTGGCGGTCAACCTCCTGGGTGACTGGCTGCGCGACGTGCTCAATCCGAAACTGAGGTAGCGACCGATGAACGACCTGTTGCTTCGCAATGTCCGGCCCTTCGCCGGAGCCGAATGCGACCTGCTCATCCGCGACGGCATGATCGCCGCGATCGGGCGCTACGAACCGGAGCCCGGCATGCCGGTGGAGGACGGAGGCGGCGCGATCGCGATCCCGGGGCTGATCGATGCGCATACCCATCTCGACAAGACGACCTGGGGCATGCCCTGGCATGTGAACAACCGGCGTGCCGTGCTGCGCGAACGGATCGACTTCGAACGCGAGCAGCGCAGCGCCATCGGCATCGACCCGCACCGGCAGTCGATGCGCCATGCGATCGGCCTGGCCGCGCACGGGGCCACCCATATCCGCAGCCATGTCGACATCGACACCACGCACGGGCTTGCCATCGTCGACGGCGTCATGGAAACGCGCGAGAAGCTCAGGGGCGTCATCGACATCGAGATCGTCGCCTTTCCGCAATCGGGCGTCATGGTGATGCCCGGCACCGTGGAACTGCTCGACGCGGCGCTCAGCCAGGGATGCGAGGTGCTCGGCGGCATTGACCCCTGCGGCATCGACCGCGATCCCAAGGGCCAGCTCGATGTGCTTTTCGGCCTGGCGGCGAAACACCAGTGCCCCATCGACATCCATCTGCACGAGGCGGGCGAGCTCGGCGCCTTCACCATGGAACTGATCTTCGAACGGGTCCGGGCCAACGGCATGCAGGGCAAGGTCGCGATCAGCCATGCCTTCGCGCTCGGGATGAACGACTATCTGCGTGTCGGCCAGCTGATCGCGCAACTCGCCGAGCTCGACATCGCCATCGTCACCACCGGCGCGCCGTCGGCGACGGTTCCATCGATCATGCGGCTGAAGGAGGCCGGCGTGCGGGTGGGGGCCGGCTGCGACGGCATTCGCGACACCTGGGGACCCTGGGGCCAGCCCGACATGCTCGACCGGGCAAAGGTCATCGGCATGAAGAACGGGCTGAGGCAGGATCGCGAACTCGAGCATGTGCTGGCGATCGTCTCGCAGGGCGGCGCCGACGTCATGCGCCTCGACGGCTACGGTCTCGCCGTGGGCTGCCGTGCCGACCTCACCCTCCTGACCGGCGAGACGCTCGCGCATGCCGTGGTCGACGTCGCGCCGCGACCGCTGGTGGTCAAGGGCGGGCGTGTCACGGCGCGCGAAGGCCGGCCCATGGTGGACATGCCATGAGCGAGGACATGCTCGAAACGCTGGCGCTCGGAAAGCGGCCGGATGGCCGCACGCTGCTGACGGCGGCCTGGGTGCTCGGGCACGGGGAGGGTGGGCACCGCCTGCTGAGGAACGGCGAGGTCGTGATCGAAGGCGGCGCGGTGCTGTTCGTCGGACATCGCTTTCCGGGCGAAGTCGCAAGGCGCATCGATTTCGGCAATGCGCTGATCAGCCCGGGCTTCATCGATCTCGACGCCTTGTCCGATCTCGACACGACGATCCTCGGCATCGACCACCATCCGGGCTGGGCCAAGGGGCGGGTGTGGCCGCGCTCCTATGTCGAGGCCGGCCCCTATGAGATGTATTCGCCGGACGAGCTCGTCTTCCAGAAGCGCTTCGCCTTCGGCCAGCTTCTGCTCAACGGCATCACGACGGCGGCGCCGATCGCCTCGCTCTTCTATCGCGAATGGGGCGAGACCGTCGCCGAGTTCGATGCAGCGGCTTCAGCCGCCGGCGATCTTGGCCTCAGGGTCTATCTCAGCCCCGCCTACCGCTCCGGCGGCATGGTGCTCGATGGTCCCGGGCAGATGTCGCCCGTCTTCGACGAGGAGCGCGGCTTCGCCGGCCTGAAGGATGCGATCGACTTCATCGGCCGCCAGACCGGCCGCTTCGGCGATCTCGTGCGCGGGCTGCTTGTTCCGGACCGTGTCGAGACCTGCACCGCCGAGCTGCTGCGCCGCACGGACGCAGCCGCGCGGGACCTCGGCTGCAGGATCCGCCTGCATATGGCGCAGGGCTCGATGGAGGTCGACACCGTCGCCAGGCTGCACGGCTCGACCGCTCCGGCCTGGCTCGCCCGCTCGGGGCTGCTCAGCGACCGTCTGATCGCGCCTCATGCCACCAACGCCACCGAGGAGGATCTCGACCTCTATGCGGAGCATGGGGTGTCGATCGTGCATTGCCCGCTGGTCTCGGCGCGTGGCGGCAGCACGCTGAACTCGTTTTCGAAGTGCCGGCAGCGCGGCGTGAACATCGCCATGGGAACCGACACGGCGCCCGCCGACATGCTGATGAACCTGCTGATCGGGCTGATCACCTGCCGCATCGACGACCGCGCATCTGACCGGGTGCGTTGCGCCGATCTGTTCGATGCCGCCACGCTCGGAGGGGCGCGCGCGCTGGGCCGCGACGATCTCGGGCGCCTGGCGCCCGGGGCGCGCGCCGACATCGCCGTGTTCGGTCTCGACGACGCGGTCATGACCCCGTCGATCGACCCGATCACGACCCTGGTCACCGGCGGGTCCGGCAAGGTGACGCAGGCCGTGTTCGTCGACGGGCGGCTTTCCATGCGGCACGGCGAGGTCGCCGGCATCGACATGAAGGTGGCGCGTCGCCGTGCGCAGGCGCAGTTCGATCGCCTGGTCGCCAAATATCCCGAGCGCAGCTGGGGCCATCCGCCGGTGTCGGAGATCTTTCCTCCCAGCTACCCAATCGAGGGTGATCCCCATGGCTGACGCCAGCGAAAAACCCGTACTTGATGTCCGCAACCTCAAGGTCGAGTTTCCCGGCCGCCGCGGCGTCGCCACGGCATTGTCCAATGTCAGCCTGTCGATCCGTGCGGGCGAGATACTCGGCGTGGTGGGCGAGTCGGGCGCCGGCAAGTCGATGACCGGGCTGGCGATCCAGGGGCTGCTCGAACACCCGGGCCGCATTGCCGAGGGCGAGATATGGCTTGCTGGCCGTCGCATCGACAATCTCGACGATCGCGCGATGCAGAAGATACGCGGACGCGAGATCGGCGCGATCTTCCAGGACCCGCTGACCTCGCTGAACCCGCTGTTCACGGTGGGGGCGCAATTGACCGAGACGATCCGCCAGCATCTCGGCTCCGGCAAGGCAGAGGCCAGGCAGCGCGCCGTCGCCCTGCTCAAGGATGTCGGCATCCCGTCGCCGGAAGAGCGCGTCGACCAGTATCCCCACCAGTTCTCAGGCGGCATGCGCCAGCGCGTCGTCATCGCGCTGGCTCTCGCGACCTCGCCGAAGCTCGTCATCGCCGACGAGCCGACCACGGCGCTCGACGTTTCGATCCAGGCGCAGATCACGGCACTGCTGCGCCGGCTGTGCAAGGAGAAGCGCACGGCGGTGATGCTGGTGACGCATGACATGGGCGTGATCGCCGAGACGGCCGACAAGGTGGCGGTCATGTATGCCGGGCGGCTGGTGGAGATCGGCCCGGTCGACCAGGTGCTGCGCGCTCCGACGCACCCCTATACGCGCGGCCTGATGGCCTCCATCCCCGCGCTCGGCGCGCGGGTCGAGCGTCTCAACCAGATCGACGGGTCGATGCCGCGACTGGACGCGATCCCGCCGGGTTGCGCCTTCAATCCGCGCTGCGGGTCGGCGGGGTCCCGGTGCTTCCGCGAGCGGCCGGAACTCATGCCGGTCGGGACGGGCGCCAGCGCCTGCTGGCTGAACATGGGAGGAACCGCATGACTGCCGCATCGGCATCGGCGCCGGCTCTGCGCGTCGAGAACCTGGTCAAGACATTCGACGTCTCCGCTCCCTGGCTGAACCGCCTGGTGGAGCGCAAGCCCCGACAGTATCTGAGGGCCGTCAACGACATAAGTTTCACCGTTCCGATGGGCGGGTGTCTCAGCCTCGTCGGGGAAAGCGGCTGCGGCAAGTCGACGGTCGCGCGCCTCGTCACCGGTCTCTACAGAGCGAACAGCGGCGAGATGCGTTTCGCGCCGGGGCAGGACGGAGAGCCGCTGTCTGCGCAGATGATCTTCCAGGATCCCTATGCCTCGCTCAATCCGCGCTGGCGGGTCAAGAACATCATCGCCGAGCCGCTGCGCGAGATGAAGCTGCGCAGATCCGCCGCGGAGATCAAGGAGCGGGTCGACGAACTGCTGCGGACCGTGGGCCTGTCCGTCTCGGACGGCGACAAGTTCCCGCACGAATTCTCCGGCGGCCAGAGGCAGCGCATCTCCATCGCGAGGGCGCTGGCGGGCGAGCCGAAGTTCCTTGTCTGCGACGAGCCGACGTCGGCGCTCGACGTCTCGGTGCAGGCCCAGGTGCTCAACCTGATGCGCCGGCTGCAGGACGAATTCGGCCTGACGTTCCTGTTCATCAGCCACGACATGAGCGTGGTGCGCCACATGTCCGACCGCATCGCGGTCATGTATCTCGGCCGTATCGTCGAGGAGGGCGAGACCGAGGAACTCTTCGCACGGCCGCGCCATCCATACACACAGTTGCTGCTGCAGACGATCCCGAACATCCAGAAGCCGCATCGCGACCGCACGGTTGCCGCCGGCGAGGTGCCGAGTCCGCTCAAGCCGCCTTCGGGCTGTCCGTTCCACCCGAGATGTCCCGTCGCGACCGCCCGCTGCTCGGCGGAGCTGCCCGAGATGCGCACGCTCGGCAGCGGCACGCGTGTCGCCTGCCACTTGGTCGAGGAGGCGTGACGATGCGGCGAGCCGCCTATGCCAGGGCCGCCCTCAGATCGTGCGACATGTCGCGAACCTCGCGCAGGTCGAGTTCGGATTCGACATGGTCCAGATGATGCTCCATCAGCCGCGAAGCCCTTTCGACATCGCCGGCCGCGATCGCTTCGACGATCTCGTCATGCTCGTCGGGTCCGCAGTTGAAGCGCGCCGTGTTGCGATAGATCGCCGTGATCAGCGAGGTGCGCGAGATCAGGTCACGCATCATGCCGAACAGGAAATCCGAGCCGGAAAGTTCCGCCAGAAGCAGGTGGAAACCGCCGGAGAGCTTGATGATGTCGGTCGTGACATCGTTCGCGTTGGCGACCCGTTCGCTGGCGACATGGCTGCGCAGCCTGGCGACATCGGCCCTGGAGAGCATCTGGCCGATCCTCTCCACCACGCAGCGTTCCACGGAGCGGCGTACGAAGAAGACGTCCCGCGCCTCGTCGACCGAGGGCTTGCAGACGAACGCGCCGCGATTGGGGATGATGGTCACCAGCCCCTCGCGCTCCAGCGCGGCGAGCGCCTGGCGGATGCGGGCGCGGCTGACGTCGAAAATCTCGGACATCTGGCCTTCCTTCAACTGAACGCCGGGCCGCAGCCTGCGCTCGGCGATGGAGAGCCATACTTTTTCGACGATCTGCTGCGTCGAGATGCCTGCTTGTTCGGCCATGCCTCTGTCCCTGCGCCATGACGGACAATCGCCACCAGCCGACAAAAGTCAACCACGGGCAGCTCGACGCCAGCCCATTTTGTGGACAATAGAAGCCAGTTTTGTAGGCAATAGATGGGAACTCAGACGAGGCATGCAATGGAGTTCGATTTCACCGTGCTGGAGCCGGAGAGCCGCTATCGGCTGCTGACCAATTTCGTCGGCCCGCGGCCGATCGCGCTGGTCACGACCCGGTCCGCCAACGGACGCGGCAATGCCGCGCCGATGAGCTTCTTCAACGTGTTCTCGCATGAGCCGCCGATCGTCGTGCTGGGCATCCAGCCGCGGCTCTCTGGCGAGGACAAGGACACCGTCATCAACATCCGCCGCAGCGGCGAGTTCGTCGTGAACATGGTCGACATGGCGCTGTCCCAGCAGATGCTTATCTGCGGCCTCGCCTTCGAAAGCGATGTGGACGAACTTGAAATGGCCAGGTTGCCGACCGCCCGGTGCAGCCAGATCGACGCGGACTATGTCGCCTCATCGCCCTGCTCCTTCGAGTGCCGGGTGGAGCGGCTGATCGAATATCCGCGCCGCGTTCTGGTGCTCGGCGAGGTCGTGCACATGCATGTGCGCCGCGAGTGCCTCGACGAGGCAGGGCGCTACGTCAATCCGGACACCTACCAGCCGATCGCTCGCCTTCACGCCGACAACTACATCACCTCCGACCGCCAGTTCGTGCTCAAGGCGCCCGCGATCGCGGATGTCATCGAGGCGTCGGAACGCATGGAATGAGGACCTTTCGTCGTGCATATTCGTCTCATCAATCCCAATTCGACGGCCTCGATGACCGCTCAGGCGCTTGAAAGCGCCCTGCGCGTCGCTCAGCCGGGCACGCTGGTGACGGCGGTCAATCCGGCTGGGACGCCGGTCAGCATCGAGGGCAGCGCCGACGAGGCGATGGCCGTCTCCGGCATGCTTGCGGAAATCCGCAAAGGGGAAGGCGAGGGCGTCGACGCCTATGTCATCGCCTGCTTCGACGACCCCGGGCTGCATGCGGCCCGGGAGGTGGCCAAGGGGCCCGTCATCGGTATCTGCCAGGCGGCGGTGCAGGTGGCGATGACCATCAGCCGCCGTTTCTGTGTCGTCACCACCCTGCCGCGCTCCGTCCCGATCATCGAGGATATCGTGCAGGCCTATGGCGCGGGGCATCATTGCCGCGCCGTGCGCGCCATCGATCTGCCGGTGCTGGGGCTGGAGGAGGATCCGGAGACGGCGGAACGCCTCCTGATCGATACGATCGAGCTTTCGAAGACCGCCGACAGGGCCGAGGCCATCATCCTGGGATGCGCGGGAATGTCGAGCCTGTGCGAGCGGCTGGCCACCTCGACTGGCGTGCCCGTCATCGACGGCGTCACAGCCGCGCTGAAGATCGCCGAAGCCCTCGTCGGTGCGGGTTACGCGACGTCGAAGGTCAATGCCTACGACTATCCCCGGAGGAAGGGACTGGGCGGCCGGGCGACAAGCATCGGAAGCCGGGCGGGCATGGCCTTGCCGGAGAACGCCTGATGGGGCGCATCAAGACCGTGGCCTTCGCGCGAAGCCCTGGATCCGGGGCGGAATGAGGGCCGTCGCCGCCTCCCGCACACAGATGCCCAGCCCTGAATTTGCGGGCCGAAACATATCGACCCGGCAGATCGAGGAGAAGATCTGGCTGGCGATCGCCGAACGGCGATTATGTCCCGGCGTGCAGCTCAAGGAGGGGCAGCTCTCCGGCATATTCAATGTGAGCCGGGCCAGGATTCGGCAGGTGCTGTCGGCGCTTCAGCGCGACGGCCTCGTGAGGATCATCCCCAATCGCGGTGCGTTCGTGGCCCGGCCCTCCACGCAGGAGGCGCAAGACGTGTTCGGCGTGCGCCGGATGGTGGAACAAAGGGTGGTCGAGCGCGTGGTGGAGCGCGCCTCAGGGGCCGATATCGAGCGCCTGCGCCGCCATGTCGGGATGGAACGCGAAGCGATCGACCATGCCGCAACCACTGAGATCATCAGGCAATCCGGCGGTTTCCACCTGCTTCTGGCCGAGATCACGCAGTCGGCCTTCCTGACGGGAGCGATGCGCGACCTCGTCACGCGCAGCTCGCTGATCACTGCCATCTATCGCAAGACGGATTGCCGAAACTGCGGTCCGGACGGGCACGAAAGCCTGGTCGAGGCGATCACCCGACGCGACCGGGAGAAGGCCATGGCCCTGATGATCCATCATCTGGAGCATCTCGAGGCGGAACTCGACCTGGCCGTCACGCCACCGGCGTCGGACGATCTTCGCCGGGCGCTGGCATGAGTGCTTCGCCGCGACGGAATAGATCACAATGATTGTGGACTGTCCGCATGGATTGAACCGGTCCTTCGACGGGGTCGGCCTGCCACGCGTCGGTTCGCGTTTCGAAGGCCATGCCGCGGCCTTCATGCCGGTCGCGCAAAAAATGCGCGTCCATCGAGTGATTCCATGTCACGCGAAACCGCCGGGGAACGTCTTATGTTCTGACCCACAACACAGGAGCAGGACATGGGCCCGAGATTGAACCCGTACGACGAAGCGCCAGACGCCATGAAGGCCATGCTGTCGCTGGATGGGTTTGTGCGCAAAAGAGGGATCGACGAGCAGCTCTACTGGCTGGTGAAGATCCGTGCCTCGCAGATCAACGGATGCGCCTACTGCATCCATATGCATACAAGAGAAGGCCGGGCGGCCGGGATCAGCGAGGACCGCATGCATCTGCTCCCGGCATGGCGGGAATCTCCGCTCTACAGCGCGAAGGAACGGGCTGCCCTTGCCTGGACGGAGTCGCTGACGCTGCTGCCCGAGACCGGCGCGCCGGATGACGTCTTCGAAGCGCTGCGGGCCGAGTTCGGGCCGAAGGAGATCGTCGACCTGACGCTGCTGATCGGCACGATCAACGTCTGGAACAGGATCGCCGTCGGGTTCCGAAGCCTCCATCCGGTATCGACGGATACGAGCAACCGGTAGTACCGATCGCAGCATCGCACCCGGAGCAACCCGGGTGCGATATTGAGAACGGAGAGCATAGCCAGGCTTCGTCCGCGGGTTCTCCGCGGCTATGCCAGGATTTTGGAGTGGGTGGAGATGAACGGGCTGCCTCTGGCGGAGTTCGAGAAATATCGAAGCGCCATGTTCGGGATCGCCTACCGGATGCTGGGATCGGTCTCCGACGCCGAGGATATCCTCCAGGACGCCTATCTGCGCTGGCATGACGCCGATCGGAGAGAGGTCGAGAGCCCGCGCGCCTTTCTGTCCAGTATCGTGACGCGTCTGTGCCTCGACAGGTTGAGGAAGGTGCGTCGCCAGCGCGAAGACTATGTCGGGCAATGGCTGCCGGAGCCGCTTCTGGAGCGGTCGGACACAAGCGTGCAGCCTCCGGAGCACATAGATCGCGACGTGTCGACGGCGTTGATGCTCGCTTTGGAGCGGCTCTCTCCGCTCGAACGCGCTGCCTTCATTCTTCACGACGTCTTCGACATGAGTTTCGAAGAGCTTTCGGCGAGCATCGGAAGACCCGAGGCGACATGCCGCCAGCTTGCCAAGCGGGCGCGCGCGCATATCGCCGATGCCCGACCCCGGTTTACCTACGCCCAGGCCGAGGGCGAGCGTATCGCCCATGCGTTTTTCCGCGCCGCCCGGGACGGTGATCGCGCCGGGCTCCAAACCATCCTCGCGGAAGATGTTCGCCTTCACTCGGATGGTGGAGGCAAGAAGCTGGCCGCGCTCAATGTCCTGGCCGGGGCGTCGCGCGTGTCCGCCTTCTTCATCGGCATTGCATCCAAGAGCGTGCTGACCCGGCCCATCTGGACCAAGGCCGCGACGATCAACGACCATCCCGGACAGATCTCCGTCGAAAGCGACGGAACGCTGCAGACGCTTTCGGTGGAAGTTGAGGGCGATCGCGTCACGGCGATCTACTTCACCCGAAATCCCGACAAACTCTCGCATCTCCTTTCGGAGTTGCCGCCGGAGGTCGCGGAAAGGGTCACCCCGGCAAGAGAAAAGGACATCGGGTGAAGCGCCCAGTCCGGAGCCGGCGGTGCTGGTCCTCGATGCCGGGAAATCGGTCATCACGGCGTTCGACCAGATCGAATCCGACGCCTTGCGCCCACGAGCGACGTCGGCCTGGGGACCGACAAGTCCCTGCACGGCGGGAGCATCTGGCGTAAGGGTCAAGGCGCGCGTAAGCTCTGGCGAAAGCCGGGTGGGTCGATGTGCGGACGGGTGCATATCAAGACGAGTCTGGACGAGATGCTGCGGGCGTTCGCCTTCGCTCGCGGCGACCCCGAAGTCGACCGCGCCGCCAACCAGTTTCCGAGATACAATGGAGCGCCGGGGCTCGACTATCCGCTCATCGTCCGCGACGTCGTGCGCGATGCAGCGGAACCGGTGTTCGGCCCGTCATTCATGATGGCCCGATGGGGCCTCATCCCGCATTTCGCGAAGGCTAGGAACGAAGGTTTCAAGCATATCAATGCGCGGTCGGAGAGCGTCGCCACGAACGGCATCTTCAGGAACGCATACCGGTCCCGCCGTGCGCTGATGCCGGTGACAGGCTATTTCGAGTGGCACGACAAGTTCGGGACGGGGAAGAGCAAGGACAAGCAGCCCTATGCGATCGCGATGGCAGACGATTCCCCTTTCTGCCTGGCTGCGATCTGGCAGGCATGGCGCGATCCGGAAACGCATGAGCCGGTCCGCAGCTTCTGCATCCTGACCTGCCCGCCAAACGAGATGATGGCGAAGATCCACGACCGCATGCCGGTGATCCTGGCGCGCGCGGATTATGAGCGGTGGCTGGGCGGCGAGATCGATCCTGCCGATATGCTGAAACCGTTCCCCAGCGGACTGATGAAAATGTGGCCGATCGACAGGAAGGTCGGCAACAGCAAGAACGATACGCCTGATGTGCTCGACGAGATCGATCCCGACTCGCAGGATCTGTTCTGAGCGACAGCGACGAACTCCGCCGGCACCGCCGATGACGCGAAGAATGCGCAGCAAGGGCAGACCGGCACCCCTGCCACTCGCTTCCAGTGAGAGACGGGTCGGCTATGTTTTTTCATTCTAAATCAGTAACCTACTTGCATATACCTTGTCAGCCTTCTTGAGTTTGAGAAGTGGGTGGCAGGGATACCGAAGAATTCTCAGACTAAGCGCATCTGCGATTTGCTGCGTTCGAAGCCAGTTCACCCGCTGCCCGATATGTTTGCCAACTGAGAACGGATCACGAAGCTTCAAGGCGCACTTGCCTCAAGGGGATGGTTCACTCGCGTGAACGATCCGCAGCTCTCGGATCTTTGGTTTATCCGCCTGGATCGCGCCCAACGCTAAATCCGAGGCTATCACTGAAGGCCCGCCGCCCTGAGGACCTCCGGATCGGGCGTGCGGTGGGCGTGCGGCTTGCAATAATCGGGGTAAATCGCCTTGTATCCGGCCAGGGTCGCGATCGGCGCCAGGATTGCAAAGAGCACGCGCTGGACCGGCGGCGGCGGATGGGTGAAGACGACGACATCGGCAAACTCCCGGGCGATGAGCGATCCCTGCAGCGGGTTGGGTCGACCCTTGCGGTCCACCTTGCCATCGTTGGCCAGGCCGAAGAGCATCCCGATCAGCATCTCGAAGCGATTGGGGTCGATGTTTTCCGCGCCCGGCGCCTTGTCCACCTCCACAAGCACATGCGCCTCGTCCACGGTGCTGGCATTCCACCAGTCATGGGGCACGCCCGGTTCCACAGTGGCCGATTGTCCGGGCTCCAGGACGAGTGCGCGGCCGCCGATGCGTGCGTTGAGCTGGCCTCGGAGCACCGTGAAGCGCTCGACCATGTGCGGATGAAAATGCTCGCCGACGACCGCCGCACCGGGCCTGGCCGTCAAGTGAGCAATGCCGGGTCCGTCGCCGCGATCCTCGCTGCCGCGCAGGACGACCGCATATTCTCCCGTCACCCTGTTTTCGTAGACATCGCCGCAGCGAGACATGGCGTTCCGTCCTCGGTGCCTCATAATACATGGTGAGCCGTCGTCGGCGAAGACGCAGCATGGATCCCGACAACCCGAAGTCGTCTCGGCCGGCACGGCGATCTTTCACGCAGCGCCTCCGCCACATGTTGCAAAGTCATCGCCGCCACAGGCAAGATGGTCCCGAATTGAGCGGAGGCATGCGTATGAGCCTCGATGAACAGACGGTCAGAAGGATTTTCACCGGTCTCGAACATGGCGACGGAGATGCTTTCTTCGACCATGTCGCCGATGACGTCGACTGGACGGTGATGGGCACTCACCCGCTTGCAGGGCACTACAAATCGAAGGCCGCCTTCAAGGCCGGTACGTTCAGCAAGCTGGCCAAGGTGCTGCCCGACGGCGCCGAACTGCGCGTGACCCATGCCTTCGTCTCCGGCGACGTGGCCGTAGTCGAACTGGTGTCGGGCGCTACCGCTCGAAACGGCATGCGCTTCGACAACCATTATTGCTGGGTTGTTCGTTTCGACGGCGGGACGATCGTCGAGGTCCGGGCCTATCTCGACTCGGCCCTCGTCGCTGAACTCTTCCGGGAGAATCCGATTTGAAGGGCCGACCGGCAACGGGACCTACCGGATCAGAAAGTCCAGACATCGACCGGCGCCCTGCGGCCGCGTAGCGAAACCGATGGCGCGAGCTTGAACCCCGCCAGCAGAGGTTGACCGTCCTGGGGACCGCCGTGGCGGGCGTTCTCGACAATGTCGCTGCTCGCCACGATGCGGCAGTCGAGGTCCCGGCTCGCTGATTCCAGCCGGCTCGCTACGTTGACGGTGTCGCCAAGCACGGCGAATTCCAGCCGCCGCGAGGGGCCCACATCTCCAAGGATCACGGGTCCGTAGTGCAATCCGATCGAGACCCGGATCTCGGGGTCGCCGCGGGCTGCGCCGTCGCGGTTGAAGCCGTCCATGCGATGGATGATCTCTCTGGCTGCCTTCAGGGCATTGGCCGCGTCCGTCGGGCTGGGCTCCGGCGTGCCGAAGGTCGCCATGACGCCGTCGCCGAGATATTTGTCGAGCGTGCCGCCATATTCGAAGATCACACCCTCGACCAATGAAAGGTAGCGCCGCAACAGATCCATCACCTGGTGGGGCGTGCTGCGTTCGGACAGCTCCGTGAAGCCTACGATGTCGATGAAAAGCACGGCGACGTCCTGCGTGCGGACGGCGCCCACGTCATGATCGTCCGAGGCAAGGACATCGACCATGTTGGGGGAAAAATAGCGGGACAGATTGGCGCGTTCGGCGGCGATATAGGCTTGCTTCATCAGCAGCTCATTCGACCTCCAGCCCCTCAAGGCCAGTATGCCGGCCACAAGCATGAAGACCACCAGTTCCTGGATGCGCTGCGAGATCTGCGGGTTGTTCGGGTCAAGCGCCTCGACCATGTCGGGATAGGCCGAAAAGGCGCTGACGGCTGCTTCGTGAAGTGAGGGGTTCTCCCGCCCGAAGACAGCTACGCCGACGACCGCAGCCAGCCACAACGCGGCTACCCAGGTTCCCATCGAAAAGATCGTGCGCCACGAATAGGCGAGCGTGCTGATGGCGAGGATCAGAAAGAAATAGATGAACACGTTGAAACGGTAGCTGAAGGCGGTCGGGACCCCTTCTTCTATGAACGGGCTCGGCACCACACCGATGAAGGTGAGCATCGCAAGCTCAAGGAAAATGAGCGCCAGCTCGGCACCGGAGCGACCGACTTTCGCGACCCTGAGCTGCGCCCACCCGATGGCGATGAAACCGAGCACGAAGGCTTCGTAATACAGCACCTCGATCGTCGGATTGAGAAATGGCAGCAGCAGCGCGACCACCATGAGAGCGACGGTGCGCGCCACGGTGGCGATGCGCTGGCCTTCGCGCTTGTCTTCTTCAAGCGCCTGCAACACGAAGCGGTTGGTATGCTCGCGCTGCTCGCGCTGCTCGCGCATGCGCCCTATCCATCCGAACAGGGTTGGACGCGGCATATCGTCTGCAGTTTCAGTCGCCATCGCACATGCTCCAGAGCCAGGCCCTCACAGGTTCAGGATCAGGATATCACGGCAGGCCGGATTGCCGACTGGTTGATGATCCCATATGCGCGGCCCAAGCTGAGCGCCGGCAGATGCACAATCGTCAACGGCGGCTTTATCTGCATGCCGGCCAGGAGGCGGTTGGGATGGTCTTACCCTTCCCCGGTCGCCTAATGGTCCCGCATATGCTCTAAGGGCAGCAGAACAGACAGTGGGAAAGGGTGACTTGGCAGGAACGACGGCGATCAACGTCAGCGCCATCCACAGCGGGCCACCGGAACCCTCGCGCTCCTGGAAGTGGCTCAGTATCGAGACGACACGGCCCATCGAGAGGGGCGCTGCGGAACGCAAATTCATGCATGCTGCCCTTCCGGACGGCCCCCGCCCAATTCCGCGCTTGGCCGCCGCGGCCCGGGCGCATGCCGGAATCGTGTCGGACTGCCGGCGAGAGGTTTGGGGAACAATGCGCGACGGTCAACTCCTTCGGCACTCGCATTTCGAGTGCAGGGTGGGATGAGAGCTTCGTCGCGGCTCAGATCCGGCAGGAAAGTGCTTCGCCGCTCGCGCGTGGTGTGGGGGTCGCCCCGCGTCTGGCTGCCCAGGCTGGTATTCTGGAGCGGTGCAGTCGCGATCGGCCTTGTCAGCGTTCTCTTCGCGGTGCTGGCCGACGGGGCGCAGCATCTCTTCGGGGAACTTTTCATCTCGCAGGACGGATGGCGCCATTACCTTCCGCTCGCCGTTACTCCCGCCGGTTTCGCATTGTGCGCATGGCTGGCCGCGACGGTGTTTCCGGGATCGCAAGGCAGCGGTATCCCTCAGGCGATCGCCGCGCGACATTTGCGCAACGATGAGGATCGAAGGCCTATTCTCTCGTTGCGACTCGCCCTGGGCAAGATCCTGCTGACGGTGACGGGCCTGTTCTGCGGTGCTTCGATAGGACGCGAAGGGCCAACCGTGCAGGTGGGGGCATCGGTCATGCTCACGGCTGCACGCTGGGGAGGAATGTCGCAGGAGCGTGGCCTCATCCTTGCCGGTTCGGCCGCCGGGATAGCCGCCGCCTTCAATACTCCCCTGGCGGGAATCGTATTTGCCATCGAGGAGATGGGCCGTACCTATCAGGCGCGGACGAACGGGCTGGTGCTCACGGCGGTAATCCTGGCCGGCCTTGCTTCACTCGGGCTGCTCGGCAACTACACCTACTTCGGGATGACGCGCGACACCGTTTCTATCGGCACTGACGGGGCGCTCGTGCTGGCATGCGGCATCGTCGGCGGCTTGCTGGGATCCGCCTTTTCGTCGATCGCGCTCAGGGCTACCCGCCGGATCCGGCGTTGGAACGCCCTGGCGCCGCTCCAGCGTACCGTCGTCATCGCCGCCGTCTGCGGTTCGGCGGTCGCGGCGATCGGCCTGGTTTCAGGCGGGCTGACTTTCGGCACGGGCTACGAGCAGGCGCGAAGCGCCGTCGAAGGCACGCAATTGCCCTGGTATTTCTTCCTGGCGAAGTTCGGCGCCAGCCTGTTGTCGATGATCTCCGGGATTCCGGGCGGCATCTTCGCGCCTTCTCTTGCAGTAGGCGCCGGCCTGGGATCGGCGATCGGCTCGCTGCTCGGTTCCAACATCGGGCTCGCCGCCTTGCTGGGCATGGCCGGCTACTTCGCGGGGGTTGTGCAGGCTCCCATGACCGCCTTCGTCATCATCCTGGAAATGTCGGGCAACCACGACAACGTGATCCCCCTGATGTGCGCTTCGATGCTCGGCTACGGCACGGCACGGTTGATTTCACACGAACCACTATACCATGCGCTGTCGCGGCTGTTCATCGCGGACGCCATCCGCCGGCGACGCCTCTCGTCCAGGGATGCCGAGCCATCCGCCGGGCAAGGATGACCCACGAACAGCCGTGCGCAGCGCATTGCGGCACGGATGACGTTCCGACCGCGATCTCCGAAACGCGAAGTGGTCGCGTCAAGGCCTTGCGGTATGCCTCTTTGGGGATTTCCCCTCCGCTCTCATCATGTTGCTATACCGGTGGGCCGCCACTCCTCCGCTCGCTGGTCGGGATGCCATTCAGCCGCAAGGTTCGGAGCCTCGCGGTCTTTTTCATCCGCGCTCGGGTTTCGGCCTCCACGATCGTGAGCGCTGCGGCCTTTGTGGCCCGCCACCTATCGTCGTACCCGGCCAGAGTTCTTGCCGATCGTGGCAAGCGGGGTGTGTCTCCTGCATCCTGCGCATCCAACGGTTCGTCGTCTGAGATAGAAAAATCTACGGGCATTCTCGCATCTCCAGCTGTTCGACGAGCAATCGGAAAAGCGCCCGCGCCCCACCGGAGGGAAAGATGAGGCGCGGGAACGCGCCGACCGCGTTCGACGGGGTATCCTGCGTATGGACGACACGCGGCCGGTGCGTTCCTAACGTTGTTTCCCCAAGCTTGTTCCGCCGATTGGTCTCGACGCAGCCGCCCGAACGTATGCGGGCTATTCGGCGCCTGCGCCGGCGAGAAGGCGTGTCAGCGCTGCTGCCGGCATCGGCTTCGCGAGCGGAAAGGATTGCCCGGCCCAGAGAGGGCTGAAGTCGTCGAGGCCCGCGGCTTCCGCAGCGCCACGAACAGGCGCGAGCGGGCCACCGGCTGTCGGAAAAGCCGGCGCGATATCCGACAGCGGCCCGACTTCCACCATCAGGCGATTGACGATGCTTCGCGCCGGCCGGCCGGTGAACAGGTTGGTCAAAGCAGTGGGCCTGTCCGGCGTGCCCAGTGCTTTGCTATGCACCGCCGAGATGCCGGCCTCCGGTGTGAAGAGATAGGCCGTGCCGACCTGGACGGCGGCGGCGCCCAGCGCGAAGGCCGCCGCCACGCCGCGCCGGTCGGCGATGCCGCCGGCCGCGATCACCGGGACGGTGACGGCGTCGACGATCTGCGGGACCAGCGCGAAGGTCCCGACCTGCTCGGACATCCGATCGGTCAGGAAGCTTCCGCGATGTCCACCGGCCTCGGCGCCCATGGCGATGACGGCGTCGACACCGTGCCCGGCAAGCCAGCGCGCCTCGGCAACGGTGGTCGCGGCGGCGATGACCCTGGCTCCAGTGCGCTTCACCCGATCGAGCAGGTCGACCTGCGGCAGTCCGAAATGGAAGCTTACGACCTCCGGCCGGTAGGCTTCCACGACCGAGCAGGCCGCGGCGTCGAACGGCGTTCGCCCGCCCCCCGACTTCGGCATGTCCGGATCGAGGCCGGCCTCGGCATAATAACCGGCCAGGCGCGCGAGCCAGGCGGACTGGCGCGCCGGATCGTCCACCGGATTGGCATGGCAGAAGAAGTTGAGATTGATCGGGCGGCGCGTGCCGGCCCGAACCCGGTCCAGCGCTGCGCGCAGCGCCTTCTCGTCATACATCGCGGTCGGCAGCGAGCCCAACCCACCGGCCTCGCTGACGGCGATGACCATCTCAGGCGTCGTGGCGCCGGCCATCGGCGCCTGGATCACCGGAAGCTCGATGCCGAAAAGGTCGAGCAATGTCGATCGGGTCGACGTGGTCATGGCGTCTCCTTTCGTGGGTGTGGTTTCGATCGCGGCCCGGCGTTGTTTCGCTGGACGCGGGCTGATTGCGGCACGGGCGGTCAAGCGCCCAGCCCCCAAATTCTAAAATTCGACCTCCTCGATGACGAAGAACGTGGAACCGAGCCGCCTGTTTAGCACGTCGGGCAGAACCGACCTAGCCGGCGGTGAGCAATGCCTTCCAGGCGCGCTCATGTGTCTGCAGGGCTGGCGGCAAGGGCCCCGAGATGGGCGCGCAAAATCGTCACTTCCCCGTCTGGCACCGCAGGCCGCGTCACGGCGAGCCAATCGGTGGAAGAATGGAATGGATAATTTAGCCAAATAGCGTTCTCGCCGAGAAGCTTGCGATACAAGAGCAATTGCCAAACTGATTTTAGTGTATAAAGTAGAGTTGGGGTTTTATTCAGGTGACACGGGGATAGGTCCAGTCAGTTCGACAAGGAAACCTCGCCAATGTCTGCAATGTTCGAATTTACAGGTGGCGGCATCGGGGTCATGCCGGATCCGGACGACAATCCGAACGGTCACGTCGTACCCCATCATGAATCCGGGATCCGAATAAGCTTTCAGGTCGTGAATGTAGGAGACGCGGGAGGCAATGCGGACGTCGGAGTGGAAGTCGACGACGCGTTCCTGACGAGCTGGCAGTCCTCTTTCCTTGATCCGGGAAATTCCGAAACGGGATTCGTTTCCCTGGGAAGGCTGACGGAAGGCGAACACACAGTTCTCACTTTCGTGAATCCGGGGTCCGGTCAGGCCGATCACGAATCCAACACCTTTATCGTCGGCTGAGATACCCCGCCATCCAGGAGATGGTCCTTCGGTGGGCAGACCCTGGGGCTCGGCCTGAGCAAGGAAAGGGTGAGAATGAGCCAGCCTGGAGACTTCGTGCTCACCGTTGACCACGACGGTTCCGTGGAGGCGATTGCTTTCAACCCGGACGGCACCCGGTTTGCCAGCGGTGGCAGCGACTCGGTGTTGCGGGTGCGCGCAATCGGCAGCGGAGCACCGCTGGACGTCCCCAGCGCGGGGTTCGTGTCCAGTATAGCGTTCAGCCCGGATTCGGCGACGTTCGCTATAGCGGACTTCGAGCACGTCCACGTCTGCTCCAGTTCGACGGGAGCGGTGATCTGGAGGGGACCGGTCGAGCCGGGCACCTCTGTGAATTTCGTATGCTTCACCCCGGACGGCAGCACACTGGTCGCCGCCACCGATACCATAGTCGCACAATTCGACAGTGCGACCGGGGCGTCTTTGCACCGCATTTTGGTCGAGCGGCCGCTGATCGCCGACATTGACGTGAGCAGCGATGGTACCCGCATAGCGCTGGCGATCGACGAACGTCACGGCGGCGACCACCGGATCGCCGGGTCTGCGCGCGTGCTCGAACTGTCCACCGGTGACGAGATCGGGCGCCTCGACCCTGATAATGCCGTGTTGGCCGTCGCGTTCAGTCGGGACGGGGCCATGGTGCTGTGCTGTGCCGCCGATGACACGGTCCGCATGTTCGAGGCAGAAGGCGGGGTGCAACTTTGGCCGACCGAGGACGAGGTCGACGAGGAGGTCACGGCCCCGAGCTGCATAGCGTTCGATCCCAAGGGTCGGTGGACCGTGGTCGGCGGAGCGGACGGGTTCGCCCGGATCCTGGAAGCGCAATCCGGGGTGGAGCGGGGGCGGGCGCCCAAATTGGCCCCCGGACTTCCTGACCCGGGTTTCGGTGCCGTCACGCATGTGGCGTTCGGCCTGAACGGCAAGGTGGCGGCGAGCGCCTCCATCGACAATGTGGTGCGCCTCTTCAACCTGGACGGCAAGGAGCACTATGCCGTCAGCACCGACGAGGTTCTCGCAATGGCGTTCAGCCCGGACGGCCGCTGGCTGGGATTGGGTTGTCGAGGCCGCGCGCTCGTGATCGACAACGGCGAGTTCGGCGTCGTGAGGTGAGGCATGGATCCCCACGAGCTGCTGCAATTGGTCAGTGACCGGCTGCGCACACTGGCAAGAAGGGCGCTGGACGAGGCCGTGCAGCAACTGCCGCAGCTCGATGACGATCCGTCGGCGGCAGACACCATATTGGCGGGTCGGCTGCTGTCCGTGCATGACCGGCTGCCCGCAGGCAACTCCCTGGTGGAACTTCTCCGCGAGATGGCCGGCGACCTCGACGCCGGCTCACCCGTGCGGCTTCACGGCTGGCGGCGGGCGCCTGGAGCGCCGCTCGGACTTGCGCTGGTCCTGACCGACCCAGCCGACCCGGCGGCTGGGCGTGCCGTGCTCGGCATGACGCCGGGTGATCCGACGTTCGACGTGGTGGTCACTCCGGGGGCCAGCCTGTCTATGCCGCCGAGGACTACCGGACCATGGACCGCACAGATCGCGATTGCCGCTCCCCAAGGCTGGGATGCCGCCTTCGGTCCCGGCCTGGACCCGATCGTTCCGAGCGGCACCGCGTCCGTCCGTGTCGAACGCGCCGGCAGGCTGTCCGCCGGGATGAACGAGGGGCCTGGGATGAGCGTCAACGGCATCGCCCTGACCGTCACCGCGACCCCTGGCCAGCCGCCGCACGTCGATGTGGAGTTGCGCGAGCTCACCGTCGCCGTCCTGCCCAAGGCCCTGGCCACGCTGCTCGGCGCCGGCGGCGCGAGCCCCATGGCGGGCGCTCCCGTCAGCATCACGATCCGCGCGGACCGGGCCGCGGGGGTGCGGTTCACCGGCACGGGCACGCTTGGCATCCCGCTGCCCCTGCGGCTGAACGTGCCTGGAATCCGCACCCGGGGCGCGGCGCTGGAGTTGACCTCCGAGGACGGCGAGCCGCGGTTTGCCTTCTCCCTATCGGCCGCCGCCGACCTGCCCGGGCTGCCGCTGCATGTGTCGTTGGATGGAGCCGGCATCAAACTCCCGGTGGTCCTCTCGTCCGAGAAGCCGCTGGGCATCGACCCGAAGGGGCTGGGGGAGGTGTTTCCGGAGGGCGTCGGCACAGAGCTCAGGCTGCCGCCCGTGTCCGGCGGCGGCGTGGTTCGCCGGACGGAGGACGAAGGTTACGCCGGACTGATCTCCCTCGATCTGGGCGTGATGCGAATGCAGGCCATCGCCCTGTTCCGGCCGCCTGTCGCGGGCGATCCGACCAGTTTCCTGGTATTGCTCTCCGCGACGTTCCCGGCCCCCGGTCTCCAACTGGGGCTGGGGTTCGCGCTGGACGCAGTGGGAGGGCTCATCGGCGTCGATCGCAGCGTCGAAGTCGGCGAGCTGCAGAGGCTGATCAGCGACGGCAATGCCGACCGGGTACTGTTTCCCGACAATGCCGTCGAACGCGCCCGCGAGATCATAGGGTCGCTGGGGGCCGCCTTCCCGGTCACCCGCGGCCGAATGCTCGTCGGGCCGATGGTGCGTATCACCTGGGGGGCGCGCATCGTATCGCTTTCCGGTGCGCTGATCCTGGAGCTGCCCGCCCCTGTGCGCGCGGTGCTGGTCGGGCGCCTGCTCGTCTGCTTGCCGGATCCCGTGGTACCGCTGATCCGGCTGCAAGCCAGCGTATTCGGCCGGATCGACCCGAGCGTCCCTGTGGTCGAGTTGCTCGTGTCGCTGTCCGGGTCGTGGATCGTCGGGCTTGCGGTGCGCGGCGAGATGTACCTGCTGGTGCGCGGCGGTCGCGAACCCGTGTTCGTCCTGTCGGCCGGCGGTTTCCATCCCCGTTATACGCGGCCTGCCGGTGTGCCGGCACTGCGCAGCCTGCAGGTCGATCTGGCCCCGAGCATCGTGTTCGGCCTGCGTATGGAGGCGTATCTCGCGGTCACCTCGAATGCCGTCATGTTTGGCGGCCAGGTTCAATTGGACGCGACCATCGCCGACTGCGGCGTGCAGGGTTGGCTCGGACTGGACGCTTTGTTCGTGTTCGATCCGGTGTTCGCGTTCTCGGTGCGCGTGCGCGCGGGGGTGGCGGTCCGCGCGTTCGGCCGACGGCTTGCCAGCGTCGGTCTGGACTTCACCCTCGAGGGCCCGGCCCCTTGGCACGTTTTCGGCACGGGCAGCATCTCGGTGTTGTTCTGGGATGTCGAACTGGACTTCGACATCCGCTGGGGCTCGCCGCCTGCGGTAAGCCAAAGGGGTGGGCGTGATCCGGGCGAGCCGCTCCTGAAGGTCATGCGCGAGGCGCGGGCCTGGGTGGCTGAGCGGCCGCAGATGGAGCGCACCGGACTCACCTTCACCGCGGTGGCCATCAAAAAGCTCGGCAATGGCGAGATCGTGCACCCTGATGCCACCCTGCGCGTCAGCCAGGCAGTGGTACCTCTGGGCGTCCCGATCTCACGGTTCGAACGTCGCCAGGTACCGGTGCAGATCTGGACGATCGTGAATGTCACCCTCGGCACAGCGCAATCTCCGGAAGCCTTCACCTCGCTGGCCGAACGGTTTGTGCCGGGCGAGTATTTCGACCTTACCGAGGACCAGCAGCTCACCGGGCCGGCCTTCGTCGACCACGCCGGCGGGGTGCGGGTAGGCACGGACGGCGTTCTCGTCGGCGACGGGCACCGGGTCGACGACGGTTACGAGACCGCCTACGAGCCACCCCTCGCGACCCGGGAATTCTCCGGCTGGGCGGGGCGCTTCCATGGCGAGGCCGTGTACGCGGTCAGCGCGGCGGAGCGGCTGGAGCGCTGGCGCAGCCCGGAGGCCGCCGTGCGGGTGCGACCGTCGACGTTGGGCGTGGCGGCCACGAACGACCTGAGGCCGATGCTCGAAAACGTGTCCCTGGTCAATGCCACCGCCAATGCCTGGTTGGCGCTGCGCGAACGGCTGGACCCGAATGTGACGGTACAAGTCGTGGAGAGCTGGGAACTGGCCACATGACGACACGATGGTTCTTCTCCTCGGCGCAGGTGGGGGCGTCGGCTAAAGCGAGGGGGCGTTCGCTGGACACGTCGGTGACGTTCATGCGGGAAATGGACGGCCGGCGCGAGCCGGTGACCGCCGTTGGGCCAAGGCTGTCGCTGGTCGGCCCGGGAGATGTGATAGGCTTCGACCGGGCGATGGTCCTGCGCGAGGAGCCGCCACCAGGCGCGGCCCCTGCGGCGGAGAACATCCTGGCCAGCATCGAGTTCGCGCATGCCGACCTGCCGTGGCTGCTATCCCCCGGACCGGCCCAGACCCCGTCCCCGCAGCCATGGATCGTGCTGGTCGTGCTCGCCGAAGACGAGGCCGAGCCGCCGCGCGAAGGCAACCCGTTGCCGGTTCTAACCGCGCCGGTCGCCGCGCTTCCCCCGCTGGCCGATCGGTGGGCATGGGCGCATGTGGAGGCACGACTGGACGACAGGGTCACGCGGATCGACGACGCAAGGAGCCTTGTTGCGCTGGGTGCGCGCCAACACTCGGCCGAGGTCATCGCGCGGCTGCTATGCCCGCGCAAGCTGAAGCCGGACCGGGGATGGATCGCCGCCGTCGTCCCCGCCACCGAGGCCGGTCGGGCGGCTGGCCTCAACACCGCTCCGGTTGGATCGCCCACTGCGGATGCCTGGAGAGCCGGCGGTGGCGGTGCAGTCGAGCTCCCCGTCTACCACTGGTGGCGTTTCCGCACGGGGAAGGAGGGCACCTTCGAGGAACTGGCGCGACGACTGGATTTTCGGCCTGCAGCGGAAGCCGGGCTCGGCACCCGAACCGTCGACGTCAGCCGACCGGGGCTGGTCGAGCAGGAAAGCCGGCCAGCCACAGTGACCCTTGACGGCGCCTTGCGGGTGCCGGGGGCAACGGCGGCCGAGGTGTGGTCGGACACGGCTGCGCAGGAGAGCTTCAAAGCCTCGGCCAGGATACGCCTCGACGACCCGGCCAGGCGCCGCGCCGAGATCGGGGATCCGGAAGCGGACCCGGACACCATTGCGGTCGCCCCGCCGCTCTATGGCAGCGACCACACCGGTCAGCAGACAGTGCCTCTCGACCGGGAGCGACCGGAGGAACCGGAAAGCTGGATGACCACGCTGAACCTCGAGGTGCGGCGGCGCGTGGCCGCCGCGCTCGGCGCCCGCTACGTCCAGTTGGAACAGGAATTCCTGATGGCCCGGGCCTGGGAGCAGGTCGGCGAGATCCGGCAGGCGAACCGGCTGCTTGCCGTTGCGGAATTGGCCGCCGCGACGGCGGAGCAGGCCCAACGCAAGCACCTCGATCCGCTGAATGCGGCCGACCTGGTCGTCGCCATGGCTCCGGCGAGCACACGCATGCGGTTGTCCGCGGGGCGGCTCGACACCTCCGCCACGCTCGCGACCTTGCTGGCTGCTTCCCCGGTGCCGACGGGAGCTGCGAGTTCCTCCTTTGCCCGGCTGACACGCCGGGGTGGGGCGTTGGCGCGCCGCGCCGCGCGCGGCCCGAACGGCACCGGGAATGTCAGCGCCGTTCCGGTGATCACGCAGGGGCTGCTCGAAATGGGGGTGGTGAGCGAGGAAGCGCCCGATGCCGGCCTGCCGGGCGAGGTGCGTGCCCTGATCACGCCGTTCCCTCTGCAGTGGCGGCGCATGGTCGACCGCATCCCCATAGAAGCCATGGCAGGCCGCTCTGAAACGGAAGCCCGCCCGCTGCGACCGATCATGGCTCACCCTACGTTCAGCGTCCCGATCGCCACGGAACTGTTGGCCCGCTGGCCCGAATGGGCAGTCCCTGGCATAGGAGCGCTGCCGATGGACACCGTGACCTTGCTGGAGACCAATCCAGAATTTGTCGCCGCCCTGCTGGTCGGGCTCAATCACGAATTCAACCGGGAGCTGCTATGGCGCGAGTTCCCTACCGACCAGCGCGGCACGTCGTTCGCCCGGTTCTGGCCCAGCGCCGGGGCGGATGTCGACGAGATCGCCCGCTGGCCTTTGGATGCTCCATTGGGCGACCAGCTCCGCGCCGGTGGAGAGAGCAGTCTTGCGTTGCTGGTTCGCGGTGAGTTGCTGCGCAGGTTTCCCGGTACCGCACTGCTCGCGGTCCGGGGCGAGGGCGGCAAACTGCCGGCCACCTTCGGAGGGGCGACCACCGCGATTGCGCTGGACGAATCGACGGTGCTGTACCTCCTCGACGGCGTCGACAGGCAGCAGGCCCTCGACGAGGACTGGTTCTTCGTGTTCCGCGAACCGATGCGAGGGACCCAGTTCGGCTTCGATTCAGGTGAGCCGGCCCCGACGTTGGAGACCTGGGCCGACCTCACCTGGGAAGACGTCGGTGTCGACGCCTCCGGATTCATACGGGTCGCCAGGCGGCCGACGAGAACGCCAAGCAGGCCGTCGCCGGACGACCCGCCCGCATGGGGGCGGGACGCCGCCGATATGGCCAGGATTGCCTTCCAGCAACCGTTCCAGATGGCCTTCCGGGCCGCGGCCATGCTCGGCGACTGACCGCTCGCCGAAGACAGGAGCACGAATGAACGAGACGTTCGCCGCACGTGCGCAGTTGGACCGGGCACGCACAGAGGCAGATGCCGACCAGGCGCGAGCGGACGAGCAGTTGGCAGTGGTGCGGCGGCTCCAGGACGCCATGCAGGCCGGTGACCCCGGCGCCACGCAGGAACTGCTCACCGCCGCAGCCACAACCCATGCGGGACTCCAACAGTCGGCCGATCAAAGCAATGGCCTTGCTCGCATCTCCGAAGACGAGTTGGCCCAGGCCATGAATGCGGGCCCCGCACTGTTCGCCGACCGCAACACGGATCCGATCGCGCTTTTGCCGGTGCGGGTGGAGACCATTTGGTGGGAACCGAACAAGCTGCGGGTCCGGGTGTATCCGGACGATATCCTGATGTCTGATTTCAACCCGGATCTCACGCCCGACGAAGCCGCCGCCGGCGGCGCGTACTGGCGGGACCCGGGCCCGGAAGCCTGGCAGGAGCTGCTCAAGCGGCTGCGACCTTCGCGCGCCGCATGGGCGGTCCGCGCCTGCCGCCCCGATGGCCCGCCTCCGACCGTGCGCTCGGACGACCAGCGGGAACGCCGCCTCCGCACCCTCGCGATGCCGAAAAAATGGCGGTTCATAGGCTTGCTCGGCAGTGAGGTCGTCGTGGACAAGCTGGGTAGATCGGTGCCGGACCCGCTGCCCGTCGGCTTGCTGCGCTCCGATGAGGAGGGCTGGGAGACCGACTGGTTCTCGGCGCTCAGCGCCGGCATGGCCGTCGAGCTGACCCTCAACGAAAATGACCGCCTGGACGAGTTGCTGGTGGTGGGGGTGCGCGACAGCTCGGCTGCGGACGGCGCCGTAGAGTTCCGCGACCTGCTCCTCGGCCATATGTTCGGCGCTGGACTCGCCCTGCTTCCGGCTGGCACTGCGACCAACAACACCCCCCGCGCGCGCTCGGGTTGGTCGTCGGCCCCTGCGTATCCCGGACCAGAACCCGATCCGCCGGCTGGCGAGCGGCCGGTGGCGGACGCGCTGGCTGCTGCTCTCGGACTGCCCGACGCCAGTTTCCTGCGCGGTTGCTCCGGCGCCGACGACATGGAAGAGTCGGCCGTGGAAGCGTTGTCGCTGCTCACCTGGCCGACTCTGGGGAAGGGGGTCGCCGAGGCGGCGGTCTCGCATCTGGACTTGGGGACCAGGCAGATCAGGTCCACTGATCCGGCCCGGCCGTGGCGTGCGGTTCGGGACCACCTTGCCGAGCATGTGCGTGCGCGCGGGCCACTGCCGACGGTGCGGGTCGGCCGTCAGCCCTACGGAATATTGCCGACCACGGCGCTGAGCGATTGGCGGGCCGAACGGAGCCAGGACGTGGACGCGCTCCTGGCGCCGTGGCTGCTGCGGCTGCGGGAGCGCTGGCGCGCGGTGCTGCGCAACGATGGCACCATCCCGAGGGTGCGGCCCGGGGAGCCGGTCGACCAGGTGGTCGTCGACGTGTTGCAACGGTTGCCCGTGGCGACCGGATTGGCCATGCGCCGGCTGGACGGGCCGGGGCTCGCCGTGCCCAAAACGCCGCGCGACCAGGTGCCGGCCAATCTGGGCCTGCCGGGCTTGTCGCCGGACGGGAAGCTGCGGTGGACCACCCGCTCCGACGGGTGGACGGATCTCGGCTGGGGGCTCGACGACGAGACCGGCGCCCCCGCGTTCGTCTCCCGGATCACTCCCGATCCGGTCAGCTTCCCCACCCGGGCGCTGAACACAGCCGACTATCTGCAAGCCGTGCGCATGTTCCTGGCCGGAGAGCTGGACGCGGCCGACTACGACCGGTCCTGGCCGGTGGAACTGTCCTCGGGCCGGGACACCCCACCCCGGCCGAGCACATTCTTCGACCTGCCTGGTGTCGGCGACGAGCCGCCGGACAATGGCGAGGAGCCGCCCGAAACACCCGAAGACGGCGAGGTGCTTCCGGAACCGCCGCCGGACGCGAGCGGTCTGCTCGATGCGCTGCTGTTTCTGCCCAACTGGGCGTTCATGGACGGCGACGACGGCGAGGACGACCCGCTTCGCCAGGCACTGGCCGTCACCGGTGAGGTGGACCAGTTGGTGGCCGACGTCCTGGAAGGTCTGTCCGAACGGGACCGCGCCGAACGCATTGCGGCTGCCGCCCGCTCCGCGCGTGCCCTGCCCAGGCTGGAGCAGGCGTTGCGGACCCTTGCTGCCACCCCGGTGACCCGGCTGCCCGAATTGCTGCTGGAGGTCATCGACGCATATTCGCACCGGCTGGACGCCTGGGTCACCTCCCTGGCCTCGTGGCGACTGGCCCAGTTGCGTGGATCCGGTGTCGATGGAGTCCGCTTCGGCTGCTACGGCTGGGTGGAGAACCTGGCGCCGCCGCTGCCCAGGGAAACGGTCGAGGTCGAAGTCGAGGACGGGGCGGACACGGCCACCGTCTCCCAGAAGGACGGCTATATCCATGCACCATCGCTGCAGCATGCGGCGACCGCGGCCGTGCTGCGCTCGGGCTTCATCGGCAACCCCGGCAACGAGGCCTATGCCGTCAACCTGCATTCGCGGCGTACCCGGATCGCCCGCTGGCTGCTGGGCGCGGTACGTCGGGGGCAGAATCTGGGTTCGTTGCTGGGCTACCGGTTCGAGCGGTCCCTCCACGATGCCGGACTCGACCACCTCGTCGAACGGTTCCGTCGCCAGTTCCCCCTGCCTATCGTGCCGGAGCCGGAGGGGGCCGGCGCCGACGCGGACCTGTGGGCGCGCAGCGCGGAAAGCATCGCCGCGCGCAATGTCGTCGACGGGATGGCTCTCGTGCGGGCCGGCGCAGGCGTGCTCGACCAGTCGAGCGCCATAGACGGAGCGCCGCTGGTGCCGGCCGCCGACCGGCCGGGAACTGCCGAGTTGCTGCGCGATCTCGCAGACTCCCTCGATGCCGTGGGCGACCTCGTGCTGGCCGAGAGCGTCCACCAGCTCGTCGGCGGCAATCCGATTCGCGCAGGGCTGGCAGCCGACACTTTGGGCCGCGGCGAGGACGTGCCTGATACGTTCCAGGTGGTGCGTACGCCGCACCGGGCCCGTGCGCTGACACACCGGGTGGCAGTTCTCCTGCCCGCAGAGCCATTCGGGCCGACCGGATGGCCGACCGCCGACCCCGTCGCCGCGCTCCATCCGGAGGTGGAGGCGTGGGTTGGACACCTGCTCGGCCCGGCCGCGGGCTGGATCCTGAGCGGCGTCCGGCGCGACCCAGGGGATCCGGAACCTGGCCAGCCCTTCGAGATCACCGCTGACCGGCTTGGGCTTGGTGCGCTGAGCGCGATGCTGGACGCGGCGGGCGCCGATCACGCCCGGTTGCACGGCGCAGTCCGGCAAGCTTTCGGTGCCGCGCCGGGCGCGGCGGTGACGCTTGACGGTCCCGGCTGGAGCGGCCTGAGGGGCCGCGCGGTCCGGATACGGTCGCTGCTGGCCATGGCCCAACCCCTACTGGCGGAACATTTGCCTGGGCGCACGAGAAAGCCCGCGGACGTGGCGAACCTGCAGGCGCGGCTGGCCGGTTTCGCGGCCGCCCCGCTGGTCGCCAACCATCCCGACGCGGCGAAACTGCTTGCGCTGGCCACGAATCCGCCTGGGCCCGAGGGAGCGGAAGGCTGGTTGTCGAGCGCCCGGGCGGCGCTGGCCGAGGTGCTCGGCGCGGATATCCCGCTGCTACCCCAAATTGCCGGGCCGTCGCCGGGAGCTCGGGACATGCCGGGAGCGATGATCGAGGACTGGTTGCGGCAAAACGCAAAGGTGCGGCCGGTGACCCGCACGCTGTACGAGACTTTGCTCGTCGCCGGGACCCGGGCTGGACGGGTGGAGCGGCTGCGAGCGGCGCAGGACCCGTCGGGCGAGGCCGATCCCTGGATCGGTGGCCCCTTCCGCGCCGGACCACGCCCGCAGGCCACGGCACATCTTGTATGGCACGCGCCCGTCGAAACGGCAGGCGCGGCCTTCACCGGCCTGCTGTTCGACGAGTGGACGGAGTTGCTGCCGGGACTTGATCTGCCCGGTCCTCCCGGGCCGCTTACACGCAACCTCATCCCGGAGACCGAACTGACGGGCGTGGCGTTCCACTACGACCGACCGGACGCGAAGGCGCCGCACACCGTGCTCATCGCCGTGCCGCCCGACCTCGACCGCGGCTGGACCTCGGACGGCCTGGTCCAGGTGCTTCGCGAAACCCTCGAATTGGCCAAGTTGCGCGCCATCGACCTCGCGGACCTGCCTCTTCTGGGCGACCTTGTTCCCGCCATCCGGATCTCTCCCAACGGTGCGACCGGGCAGGCCCTTTCCAGAATAGAGACCCGCCGGCCCAACACCGACCCGGAAGGACCGTTCAGGCTGGAGCCCGGACACCGCACGGACGATGTGGAAGCCGGTCTGGCCGCCCGGGTGCACGACCCTTTGTGGCTGCTCACGCGCCAGTGGCAGTTCGGGGAGTTCACGGCCCAGGACTGCGGTTCGCCGGCGGTGATCCGCATGGCCGGCGAGAGCGCGCCGATCGACGCCTGGCGCCCCGCCGGGGCGCCGGACTGGGTGCGCTACGACATTCGTCGCGGTCCCCTGGATGCCCAGATCGAGGATGAGCCCGTGATTGTCGACGAGCGCCTGCGCGCCGAGGGTGGTGCTCAACTGCTCCGGATGCTCGACGACCAAGGGCTGCTCGCCGTCGCCACTGCCGCGCTCGTGCCCCACCGTCTCCCGGCGGAACAGGCTGACGCCAGTCTCATTGGCCTGCTTGACGGACGACTGCCGGATGCAAAATCCGTGGCGGCGGCCATCGACGCCGGTACCTTTCCGACCGGACCTGATCCCAGGCTCGACGAGGTGATCCGCGCCTGGCGGGAGTGGTGGGAAAAGCAACTGGGTGAGAATGGCCCGGACTGTTTCGACGAGCATCGCTTCGAGCATGCGGCCGAGGTTTCGACTGGTGGTACGGTGCTGCTCGCGCAGGAGTACCTTGGCGACGGGCTGGACTGGTACAGTGTGGACGTCCACCCGGACCCCGACATCGAGGCGGCGCCCCCAGGGCCGCTCGGCACATTCGTCCATGAAAGCCTGCCGTCGCTGGTGCGCTATGGAGGACTTCCGGCGGACCGGTTCTGGGAGATGGAGGATGCCAGGGTCGATCTCGGCGCGACGGAACTGTCCACGCTCGATACCGGTCGATTGCTGCTGATCTCATTCGCCACCGTGTACGGCAACGACTGGTTCCTGGCGCCGCTGGAGGTACCGGCAGGATCACTGACAGTGCTCAGGCAGGTGCTGGTGCGAGATGTATTCGGTCGCCTGCACAGGGTCGAACGGGCCGGCCGGGAGGATCCGTCCTGGTCTCTGTTCACGCTTCACAGTCAGGATCCGGATCACCGCGCCGCGTCAGGGCTGCTGATGCTGCCGACCGAACGCGGCCAGACGGGTGCGCCGCTCGAAAACGTTGTGCTGGGCCGCGACGAACTGGCGAACCTGGCATGGGCGGTGCAGCATCGCTACACCGATGGACGAGGTGACATGGTGGAGCGCCGGGACCGGTGGGCAAGCAGGGTTCCCGAGGCCGTTCCCATCGGCGAACTACCCCAGTACCGGGTGCAGACGGTGGTCCCGGACTACTGGTTCCCCCTGGTGCCGGAGGCCGTCCGGCCGGGGGCCATCCGATTCCGCCTCGCCACGCTGACCGGTCCCGGCCTGGACTCGCGTCCGGAAGGCCGGTTGATCAGGCCCAGGCAATGGGTCCATGAAGAGGAGGTGCCTCGTGACGGGGTGAGCCTGACGCGGCGCCCCGTGTTGGCCCGCTGGTTCGACGGATCGTCTCACATCTGGGTTCGCAGGGAGAAGGCGCCCGGCGCCGGGGAGGTATCCAGCGGTCTCGCCTTCGACACGGTTCGCCCGACCGAACCATGGCCGGGTGAATGACGCCGTCCACCGCGCCGGAGAAGCCGCCATGCCGCTTCATCCGATCCGATCGATCATCCAGTGGCGAAAAGGAGAAAACCGATGCGACTCCAGGCTCTTACCTTCGACGGCTACGGCTCGGGTCAGACCGATTTCGCTGCCCTTGTCAGCAACACGCCGCAGCCGGACATGAACATGCTGCTCACCGTGGTCGACATCATCGCGGGGCAGGTCACCCAACCTGTCGCCAATCAGTTCATATCAATCATTGTGGTTGGGCATTCAGATCGGCAGGACAACCCGAATTTCAGTTGCGACCAGCGGCGCGAAAGCGAGATCACCGCGGCAAGGGATCGAGCGGATTCAGCCTGGAGCTGGATCAAGTCGACCGTAAGCAGCCGGGCGGCTGAAGCGGGCTTCGATGCCGGCGAATGGTGGGAGACCTCACCCCAGGTGACCTGGGGAATGGTCTTTGCGGCGACTGGCATGCTGCGGCATGATCCACCGAGCGATGCGGAACGCCGGCTCAATCGCCGCGTGGTAATCTTGGTCAGCCTGTTCAATCCACAGTAGAACCACGGCAGCTGTCGCGTCCGCCACCCGTCCAACATGCAACTCAGGCAAACAGGAAGGAAGCCAGTGTTTCGTCGACGATACGGGACATGGGCACAATGGAGGCGTCGTTCACGAAACGCAGATTCTGGAAAACCACCACGAAAAAGCGTTCCGTGGAGTTTTCGCGAATTATGGCTCCCTCGGAAGCTACCTGCGTGCCGTTGTTCAGTGGTCCCAGGCCGATCTTCGAATGCAGCGTCACGAACTGGACGTCGACGGTCCTGTTGAGCAACAGGTGAAGACGTGGCGGCAGAAGCGCCTGAAAGAGCAGGTTGAGCATTGCCTCGTCGCTTACGCCATCCACCAGGCTACGGTCGAACAGGAGTGCATACAGCCTCGCCATCTCTCGCACGGAAGTTGCCTGAGCCACCGGGGTATCGTTGAGACAGGCAATTCGTTGCGGAGGAAAGCCGTTGCCGAAGTCTCCGCAAAGCCAGATGCCGTTCTGGGCGGAAGGGTCGAAAAAACCTGCTTCCGTCACCGCCTTGGTGAGATAGCCGAAGCCGAGACCATGGATACATTGGCCGGCCGACACGTTGTTGCCTTCGACGATCGCATTGGACAGATTGGTAAAGAAGCCCAAGGAAAAATTGACTGTGCCGGTTGCCGGGTCGAACTCGAACACCTGTTCATAGCGCGGCACAAGGAAGCTGTCGGCCAACGCGGCCAACTGCGGCACCCGCTGGTCGCGGATCACCGGGTCGAAGTTGCTGCGCAGAGCCTGGAAAACGTCGGCCGCCGAAGGCTGCAGGTCGGCAAGCAGTTCGTTGGCCGCCTTGCGAAGTTCGAAGGCGGCATACATGGCCGCTACCTTCAAGAGGCTTGCGGAATAATGCATCTCGGTTTCGCGTTGCCCTGCAAACCCGCGGGAGCCGGATGGGTTCATGTCGACGATGATGATGGGCGCCGTTCCCGGCGGATTGCCGGAAGCGGCCATCGCATTGTCGAAAGCGTTCTGTAACGCCGGGTCGCGCAGCAGCGGATCGGTCTTGGGATCAGGAAACGGTCTCATGACAAACGCCTATGGTCTGAGATGCATTCGCTTGGAAGCAAGGCTCGTTGCTTCGCCAACTGGCATCGGCTCGACCTACTGCAAACCCGTGGCGCGAGACGCACGCACGCACCACACGCCGGCTTTCTTCGTCTCATCCTGTGGTCGGACGAGAGTTGTCGGCGCGCTGAAGGTGACCGTGGCGTACAGGTTTCCGTCACCAGGCCATCGTGTGGTCGTCCAGAAGTCTGTCTCGCTCCGGCTCATCGGCGGGAGTTTATACTGCCCGAACTCGCCCTCGTGATGCTTCCACGATTCCCCCTCGAGGCTCGTAAGCTCAGCCATGGATGGAAGCTGCCAGCCCATCGAGCCGTACGGGCCGCCTTGGCCAAGGGTCGCACAGCGTTCCATGGCGTCGCCGATGGTCACGGGCTCTTCAAAGACCTTGGTGCTGAACACGAGGCACGTCTGCTTGTCCAGAAAGGCCTCTCCCCCGTGCTCGGCAAGCAGAAAAAATCGCTGGGCATCAAGAGGATCGCGTGTGCGCTTGTGAACGACGCCGCATGCCTCCTCCTGCGCGCTCAGCGGCGAGATGGAAAGCGCCAGACCCAATGCCACTCCCAGCTTGAAGCCTATATATGTCCTGATTGCACGCATGACCTTCTCCTGAAAACGCGAGTGCATCTACAAAGATCGAGCGAACAGTTTTCGATGGCAGATTGGTTTTGCCTGGTAGAAGTGACAGTTGTTGAGTAACTGTCGCAAAAATTCTCAGCCATTTCCGAGAAGCATAGTAATCCAATCGGCCGCACTGGTCTATGAGGCCGGCTTGGTTAAAGGATGCGCATTGTCGGATTTCAACGCAGGTGATTGCAAGCAAGCCTCCGACGGCTGCGCCCGCAAGAGGACCGCAAATGTTCGGCATCTGCCACAGGCGCCGACCTTCCAGGTCGCCGGCCATGGCATCGTCGGCAACCTCTTCGCCATCCTGCCCAGGCTCCAAGAGGCGCTTTGATGCCTTGCCGGTGACCAGAGAGTGGCGGCTGGCGCTGGAATGGAAACCACCCGCTCGGCCCGATACGGACGTCTGGCGCCGGGGGAGTGACGGGAGGCCGAATTGCTGTCATGAGGGGGCGCGCTGGTGAGGGCGCGAAGGAGGGATTCGTCTGATGAAGATAGGTGCGCTGAAGGAAACATCTCCGGGAGAGACGCGGGTTGCGGTGACCCCGTCCTCGGCGGCGCATCTGACGAAACTCGGCCATCAGGTCTTCGTCGAGTCCGGTGCGGGTGCGGCCTCCGGTTTTGCCGATGCCGACTATGAGAAGGCGGGCGTTGCCGTCGTCAAATCCGCTGGGGATCTCGCCGAGGCGGTGGACGTCGTGGTCAAGGTACGCCAGCCGGCCGAGGCCGAACTCGACCGCATGAGGACGGGGCAGACCCTGGTCTCCTTCTTCTACCCCGGCCAGAACGAAGGCTTGCTGAAGCGCGCCAACAGCAAGGGCATCACCGCCGTCGCCATGGACATGGTGCCGCGCATCAGCAGAGCCCAGAAGATGGACGCTCTGTCGTCGATGGCCAACATCGCCGGCTATCGGGCGGTGATCGAGGCGGCCAACAATTTCGGCCGTTTCTTCACCGGCCAGGTCACGGCGGCCGGCAAGGTGGCGCCGGCCAAGGTGCTGGTCATCGGGGCGGGTGTCGCCGGCCTTGCCGCCATCGGCGCGGCGCGCGGCCTCGGCGCCATCGTGCGCGCCTTCGACGTAAGGCCCGAAGTGGCCGAACAGATCGAATCGATGGGCGGCGAATTCCTGTTCCTCGACTTCTCCGACCAGCAGGATGGCGCTTCCACGGGCGGCTATGCCGCGCCGTCGTCTCCCGAATTCCGCGCCAAGCAGCTCGAGCTGTTCCGTTCCCAGGCACCGGAGGTCGACGTGGTCATCACCACGGCCCTGATCCCCGGCCGCGATGCGCCGAAACTGTGGACCGCCGACATGGTGGCCGCGATGAAGACCGGCTCCGTGGTCGTCGACCTTGCGGCCGAGCGCGGCGGCAATTGCGACCTGACCGTTCCGGACCAGAAGATCGTCACCGAGAACGGCGTCACCATCGTCGGCTACACCGATTTCCCGAGCCGCATGGGCGCGCAGGCCTCCGAACTCTATGCCAACAACATCCGGCATTTCATCGCCGATCTCACGCCCGGCAAGGACGGCGTCATCAACCACAATATGGAGGATGACGTGATCCGCGGCGCGACCATTGCGCATGACGGCGCCGTCACCTTTCCGCCGCCGCCGCCGAAGATCAAGGCCATAGCGGTGCAGAAACCGAAGGAGAAGCCGAAGGAACCGACAGCCGAGGAGCGCCGGGCCAAGGAACTCGTCGCTTTCCGGGCGCAAACCCGCTCGCAGTTCACGCTGCTCGGCATCGGCGCCGTGCTGATGCTGATCGTCGGCCTCTACGCGCCTCCAAGCTTCCTCAGCCATTTCATCGTTTTCGTGCTCGCCTGCTTCGTCGGCTTCCAGGTGATCTGGAACGTCAGCCATTCGCTCCATACGCCCTTGATGGCCGTCACCAACGCGATCTCAGGTATCATCATCCTGGGCGCGCTGCTGCAGATCGGGCTCGGCTCGTGGTGGGTCGTCACTCTTTCCGCCATCTCGGTGCTGATCGCGACGATCAACATCGTCGGCGGCTTCCTCGTCACCCGGCGAATGCTCGCCATGTTCCAGAAGTCGTAGGGGATCGACATGGAATACGGAATAACGACGGCGATCTATGTTGTCGCTGCCATTCTCTTCATCCTGTCGCTCGGCGGCCTGTCGGGACAGGAAAGCGCCAAACGCGCCGTCTGGTACGGCATCGTCGGCATGGCGCTCGCCATGCTTGCCACCTTGTTCGGCGCCGGTTCGGGAAACTGGTACCTGACGGCCGTCATGATCGCCTTCGGCGCGCTTGCCGGCTGGTACGTCGCCAACCGCGTCCAGATGACGGAGATGCCGCAACTGGTCGCGGCGCTGCATTCCTTTGTCGGCCTCGCCGCGGTCTTCATCGGGATCAACGCCGAAATCGCGCTGATGGACGTAATCGCGGTGCGCGCCTCCGGCGCGGCCGAGACCTTCACAGGTTTCTCCGCGGTCCTGGCGCACAAGACGACTGCCGAGATCGCCGTGCTGAAGGTCGAGGTGTTCCTCGGCATCTTCATCGGCGCAGTCACGTTCACGGGCTCGATCGTCGCCTTCGGCAAGCTGGCCGGCAAGATCGACGGCAAGGCGAAGAAGTATCCCGGCGGCCACGCCCTCAATGCCGGTGCCGCGCTGATCTGCCTTGCGCTGGGCGTCGCCTACTGCATCGGCGCCGGCATCTGGACGCTGATCCTGATCGCGCTGTTCGCCGGCTTCATCGGCTGGCACCTGATCATGGGCATCGGCGGGGCCGACATGCCGGTGGTGGTATCGATGCTCAACAGCTATTCCGGCTGGGCGGCCGCCGCTATCGGCTTCACATTGGGCAACGACCTCCTGATCGTCACCGGGGCGCTGGTCGGCTCGTCCGGCGCCATCCTCAGCTACATCATGTGCAAGGCGATGAACCGCAGCTTCGTCTCGGTCATCCTGGGCGGCTTCGGGGGCCCGCAGCAGTCGACGATGCAGATCGACGGCGAGCAGGTCGCCATCGATGCCGATGGCGTGGCCGCGGCCCTCAACGACGCCGACAGCGTCATCATCGTGCCGGGCTACGGCATGGCGGTGTCGCAGGCCCAGCAGTCCGTCAGCGAGCTGACCCGCAAGCTGCGCACCGCGGGCAAGGAGGTGCGCTTCGCCATCCATCCGGTCGCCGGCCGCCTTCCCGGCCACATGAATGTGCTGCTCGCCGAAGCCAAGGTGCCCTACGACATCGTGCTGGAGATGGACGAGATCAACGAGGACTTCCCCGGCACGGATGTCGTCATCGTCATCGGCTCCAACGATATCGTGAATCCGGCCGCGCAGGAGGATCCCGCGAGCCCGATCGCCGGCATGCCGGTGCTGGAAGTCTGGAAAGCCAAGAACGTCTTCGTCTCCAAGCGCGGCCAGGGCACGGGCTATTCCGGCATCGAGAACCCGCTGTTCTTCAAGGAGAACACGCGCATGTTCTATGGCGACGCCAAGAAGTCGATCGATCAGCTGCTCCCTATGCTCGGCTGATCCACCGATTTGGGCGCAGCGAAGAGGTCGCGAAGTCGGTGACTTCGCTGCCTCTTGGCGTGCTCGGGTTTGGCCAACTCCACGGAGAGTTTGTCCAGTGATGCCCCTGCTGGAAAAGCGGACGGTCCACGCTTCGCAACGCGTAGTCACTGACGCTGAATCATACGGATCTCCGATGCGATCAGTCCTTGAATTCGCCAGAGGTTGCGATCACGGATGCCGTGCTCTTCCAGCTTGCTGATCGTATTGAAGGCGTACTGCGCTGCCGACCCCCAGTGCCCCGCTGCACGCGAGAGCACACTCGCGACTTCGGCAGAGGCCGCTTTCCGGCGTAGGCGATGCCATCGCGCAATGCCACGAAGGCAAGGACCTTCAGGCGTCCCTCTTTCGTGGAAACCTCTATCCATCTAGGAACGTTAGTCGGTGGGTTCGCGTCGATCTCGCGTTGAAGCAATCGGACGATCTGACCATGCTTATCACCGGGGGGAAGACGGAACGCGATCCCGATGCAGGTGCCTCCGCGATCGAGCGCCAACATAAGAGCGGGTAGTTCCCGCGTGCCGCGCCATCTTGTCAATTTGAGGCAGAAGGAACGGTGCCAACCGGCCGCGACGGCACGTCGTTGCTCAACAACTTGGAACTCCGGGTTCCAGATCAGCGATCCATATGCAAAGACCCACAGATGCTCTGGATCGTGCTGCGCCAAAACGGCTTCGGCCATTTGCGCAAAATCCGCATTGGTGTGTTCGGTGGTTCCTGGTTCAGGGCCTGGGTCCGGCTCCATCCGCTCGACCAGAGCGACGAGTTCGGCAGTCAGTTCCATATCTTCCCCCCAAGGAAGTCGAACGATCCATCGGGATGAAGCCGGGCACGGCTGTCAAGGTCGGTATCGGATCTCCTCCAGCGTAGTTACCTGCTGAAATCATTCAACGTCACACCCAGTCTGCGATCTACGCAAACCGCCCCAGTTTCTTATGAAGCTCATCCTGGCCGCTGCCGGAGCGAGAATTGGAGGGGGAGTTTAGGAGGGCGTGCGCTGCTGCGGTTAAGAGCAGCGGCCTCGGTCCTCTACATAATTTTCGTTGTCTTCCCGGCAATGGGCCGCGACTATCAGGCTGCCGTTCTATCAGCCGGCTTCAGCGGCATCAGCCTCGGTGCGACGCCGACGGCTATTGCCAACATGACGGCCGTCACCAAGCTCCATGGACCGGCACCGACAGCTTTCATCATCCTGCCGCTGGTTTCGGCCTTTTCATCGACGTCGCCAACGCTGTCGTCATCGGCTTCATGGTCCGTTAGACGGCGGCCGGGCCGCCGCCGGCGCCGAGGCTATAGGCGAGTTGGGCTCGCGTGAGGCCGAGGAGGCGCGCTGCGGCGGACAGGTTTCCGCGCGCTCGATCGACCGCAGCCTGGCAGGCGCCTTCTCCCTCCGTTCGAAGAATGCCTGTTCGAAGCCCTGCGCTGGCAGCCAGCGCAGATTTGGGCCGCTGGCCTGTAGGTGGTATCCTTAGAGCCTCGCTTGGGAGCCACGGTATCCTCAAGCCACGAACAGGAATGACCCGGGAGGCAGCCTATGTCGCAGGACAAAACAGCAGACGTGTCCGAGGCCGAGATCGCGGTCCACTGGCAGGAAGAGGACTATGTCAAACCCACGGAGAAATTCGTCGCTCAGGCCAATTTGACCGACCAGGCAGACCGTGCGCCAGTTGGTGGCGGGTGATGCACGGTTCAATGCGCTTTGTGACGAGTACTGCAAGGTTGTCGACCTCCTTGAAGCCTACGAGGTGCAGGTCGAGCAGCTCAGGGAGCGCAAGGCTTTGCTGGAAGATGAACTATTGACGTGCATTGAAGGATATCAGCCGCAATAGTGCCAAGCGAGCGAAGCGCTGAGCAGCGCGGTAGAGTGCGACTCGGCACTGAAGGCTGCCCCGAGCTCGCGTCAAGTGCATGACTTGCAAGGAAGCACATAGCTGCGTGTGGGGTCATCATCGGCGCAGATCACAACATGGGTCTGGCGATTCTTTGCCGGCCGGGACTGGATCGCCGAAGTCACCTCTGCGTTCGGCCCCCGATAAGGTCTTCGAAAAGCACTCCGACTCCAGTACTCGACAGCGGCGCGTCATTCAGGCGGACAGACGCACCGGCCGGCGATGGGCGCCCCAGTCGCCCGGCCGCGGCTCGAACACGCCCGGGCAAGGCGTACCGCAACGGCGGCAGTGGCCCTCGGCGTCGAGAGTCCAGGCCAGCAGTCGATACCAATCGCGACCGATCAGGCATGCGCCGCACTGATTGCACCAGGTGCTGCCGCCGACGGCATCATGCACATTGCCGGTGTAGACGTAACGCAAGCCGTTTCGGATGCCGATCTGCCGGGCCCGCGTCAGCGTTGCGGGCGCAGTGGGCGGCTTGTCCATCATCTTCCAGTCGGGATGGAAGGCCGTGAAGTGCAGCGGCACATCGGGGCCGAGCTCTTCCATGATCCATTGTGTGAGCGCCTCGATCTCCCCCTCGGAATCATTCTCGCCCGGAATGAGCAGCGTCGTGATTTCGAACCAGACGGAGGTCTCGCGCTTGAGATAGATAAGCGTATCGAGCACCGGCTGGAGATGGCCGCTGCTGATGCGCTGGTAGAAGCGCTCGGTGAACGCCTTGAGATCGACATTCGCAGCATCCATATGGCGGTAGAATTCGGCGCGCGGTTTCGGGCAGACATAGCCGGCCGTGACTGCGACGCTTTTGATCTCCCGTTCCCGGCAGGCATCGGCCACGTCGATGGCGTATTCGTGGAAAATGACGGGGTCGTTGTAGGTGAAGGCAACGCTGCGGCACCTTAGATCCGCTGCTGCCTGGGCGATCTCCACCGGCGAAGCAGCGTCGGCCAGCGTGTCGATTTCGCGGGACTTGCTGATGTCCCAGTTCTGACAGAAGCGGCAGGCGAGATTGCAGCCGGCCGTGCCGAAGGAGAGGACGGCAGTGCCCGGCAGGAAATGGTTCAGCGGCTTCTTCTCAACCGGATCGACGCAGAAGCCACTCGAGCGGCCGTAGGTCGTCAGCATCATCCGGTCGTGCTGGCGGGCGCGGACGAAGCAGAGCCCTCGCTGCCCCTCGTGCAGCTTGCAAAACCGTGGGCAGAGATCGCACTGAATGCGCCCGTCAGCCAGCGCGTGCCAGTGGCGGCCCGGCACAATCGACGCGTCCCGCGGCTGCAATGGCGGACGGGCAGCGGTCGTGACCTTGGCGATTGGCGGCATGGCCGCATGATAGACCCGTCATGGCATCGTTCAATGGTGATGGAAGCGCCGGCGAACAGGGGCCTCCAGGACCGGAGCAGCCTAAAAGTGACTGCCGTGAAGGCTGGCCCAACGAAAAACCGGACCGCCTTGGGTCCGTCAGCTACCTGCCAGCACGATCAACTCGCCCACCATCGAGGGCTAATGCGTCCCGCACCGAAGCTCAAACACGCCCGCCTTGTCGGCGGTGAAGGCCACAGTGGTGAGTTGGCCGCGCTTGACGGTGAAGCTGATATCGTAGCCGTCGATCGCGCTCGGATGCTCCGCCCCATTGACACTAAGGATCTCAAGCGTGACCTCATCGCCCTGGTTCACGATGATCTGGTTGGGATCCCAGCGGTAGGTCGACACCTCCCAGCGGCCTTCGGCGTTGGGCGCTTCGAGCTCGTAGCCCTTGCCTTCCGGCAAAGTGGCAGTCGGGAACGGCTCCTTGTCGGTTGTCGTCCCGCCCTTGGCCTCGACCGCGACCATGGTGATGGTGCGTTTCATGCCGGCCGCCTGCGCGAGATTGGTCGCCACCATCATGTTCAGCGCTCCAACCAATGGAAGCAGCATCGCTACCGCGCTAACCTTGAACATTTGGTACCTTCCTTGAGACACGCGCCGTGTAGGGATTCCCCAGTGACCACGTCTGCGAAGAACAATGTCCCCGCTGGGTGCAACGAATCTGGCCCGCTCCTTATTCCCCCGCGATGAAGCCGACCCCGGGGTCCCGGCTGCCGACCGGGCGACACCGAGCCAAGTAATTTTCTGGGCCCGTGGGCGCTTCAGTCGAGGTCATCTCTTGAATCGGGGCGGAGCCGCCACAGCTTTGAAATGTGATGAAAAAGCCGAGGAACGGACGCCCGGGTTTCGATCGGCCGAAGCCGCCGAAGGGTCAGGAGAGGCTGAAGTCGACCGGCAACAAGCGTCTGGCCGAGCAGAACCGCAAGCTCCTCGCCAAGCACTATGCGAGCAAATATCAAACGCGGTAAAATATTGACTGTCACCGGCCCGGGGAAGGGATTGGTCTGGGGACCTGAACAGGGCGCGCAACTGGACGGAGGCTCTGTGAGCTGTGAGCGGATTGGCTCAGCTTGGCATCTGGAATGATCCCGCCCTCCACGATGCGCTGTCCTGGTATCTGGCCGTGGCGGAGAACCGGCGTCCGGCCAAGTTCCGCATCGCCGCGACCGTCGCCGCTGAAATGGACCCTCCGACCTGCGGCGAAGACGCGCTGTGGACCGAACTCGAGCGTCTGACCTCGATCTTCCTCGAGCGCTGGCAGACGATCCGGGAAGGTGCACCGCTGCCGCCCGAGGCGGACGGGCCGAGCTTGCTTGAGCTTTGCGGGGAACTGGCCCACCGCATGCTAACGCACTGCAACTTCTGTCCCTGGAACTGCCGCGTCGATCGCCTGGCGGGCACCAAGTTCGGCGCCTGCAAGCTTGCCGCGGGCTCCCGCGTCAGTTCGCATTTCCATCACACCGGTGAAGAGCTCTTCTATCGCGGCACGGACGGCTCCGGCACGATCTTTTTCACTTCCTGCAATATGCGCTGCGTCTTTTGCCAGAACGGCGACATCTCGACCGACAAAGACAATGGCGAGGAAACCGACCCGCGCACGCTCGCAACCATGGCGTGGACGCTGCGCCGCGAGGGCTGCCACAATATCAATTGGGTCGGCGGCGAGGTGATCATCCACCTGCATTCAATCGTCGACGCCATCGCGCTTCTGGGCCGCGACTTCCAGCCGACGAGTGCCGAAATCCGGCGGGCGCGGCGGACCAAGGCGGACGGTTTCTTCTGGTTCGACGAAGTCTCCGAGGCCGCCACGTATGATGGCAAGTTCAACACGCCGATACTGTGGAACAGCAATTTCTTCATCGCGGCCGAGGCCATGAAGATCCTGCGCGTGCTCACCGACGTGTGGCTGCCGGACTTCAAGTTCGGACCCGGCCGGTGCGCGATAGCGCTTGCCAGGACGCCCCGGTACTGGGAAACGGTCACCCGCAACATCTCGCTCATCGCCGGGTGGGGTGAGAATTTCACCATTCGCCACCTGGTGATGCCCAATCACGTGGAGTGCTGCACATATCCCGTTCTGGAATGGATCGCCGACCACATCCCGGCCGCGCCGGTGAACGTCATGGCGCAGTTCCATCCTGACAACTTCTGCGATCCAGCAAGCACCAAATATCGCGGCAAGTATGCCGAGATCGCCCGCCGACCGACCAGGGCCGAGCTCGAAAATTCCTGGCGCCACGCCGGTGAACTGGGCCTCAATTTCGAGACCGCGTCGTTCGAACGCCGGGGCGCCTTCGCCGGGCCGGCCCTGATGGAGCTCTGACGTCCGTCGGAATCAAACCACGCCTCAGTCGCGCGCGACCGCCGAGAGCGAGGCGTGCAATGCGTCGACGAATTTGCAGGACCTTCGGCACGCTACTTGCAGACGCTTACGCCAACAGTCCGATAAGCTTAAACTTGGTCTTTCAGGCAACTCCTCAGAAGCAGTCGGCGCGGGGGCCTCTCAAGGGAGGAAACCATGACGCGTGTCGATCGCAACATATCGCGTGTGTGGCACAGGTCAGCGCTCGGCGCGGCCGTGCTCGGCATTGGTGTGCTGCTGGCGGGAACGGACGCCGGAGCCGGCTCTGTGGACAAGACCCCATTCGGAAAAACGCAGGACGGCAAAGCCGTCGATCTCTACACGCTTACCAACGACAAGGGTGCGTCCGTCAAGTTCATCGCCTATGGCGGCATCATCACGGCAATCAACGTGCCCGACCGCTGGAGCAAGCTCGACAACATCGTGCTCGGCTTCAAGGAACTCGCCGACTACGAATCGAAGAACCCCTATTTCGGCGCCTTGATCGGGCGCTACGGCAATCGCATCGGCGGCGCGAAGTTCACGCTCGACGGCACTCAGTACCAGCTCGCCGCCAATAACGGGCCGAACAGCCTGCATGGCGGCAGCAAAGGTTTCGACAAGGCCGTTTGGGCGGTCGAGCCGCTGACCAACGTGGGCGGGGCCGCAGCGCGGCTCAGCTACACGAGCAAGGATGGCGAGGAAGGCTATCCCGGCACGCTCATGGTCCAGGTCGTCTATACCCTCACCAACGACAACGAACTGCGCATCGACTACGAGGCGACGACGGACAAACCGACCGTAGTCAATCTCACGAGTCACTCCTACTTCAATCTCGCCGGCGACGGCAGGGGCGGGACCGGCGATCACATCCTCACGATCAATGCCGATAACTACACGCCGGTCGATGCGACCTTGATCCCGACCGGGGAACTCGCCTCCGTGACCGGCACGCCGTTCGACTTCCGCCAAGGGATGCCGATCGGCACACGCATCCGCTCGAACGACCCACAGATGGTCTATGGCCGTGGATACGATCACAACTACGTGCTGAACCGGTCGGGTAGTGGGCTTTCGCTCGCCGCGCGTGTCTACGAGCCGCGCTCGGGCCGGATCATGGAGATCTCGACCACCGAGCCCGGCGTCCAGTTCTACGGCGGCAACTTCCTCGATTCGACGCTCGTCGGCCCGACCGGTCAGCAATACCGCCAGACCGATGGCTTCTGCCTCGAGACGCAGCACTTCCCGGATTCGCCGAACAAGTCGTCCTTTCCGACGACGGTGCTGAAACCGGGCGAAACGCTGAAGTCGACTACGATACATAAGTTCTCCACCGATGCGTCTTAGCTGGAGGTGCGTCCCTTCCTGGTTGCTGAACTGGTCGGTCACCCATCAGAGATCATGGATGACGAGCGTTTCGATCGAGGCGACGCTGGAACTCTGGGATCGTCGTTGTGGGAGGCAAAGCAGCGGTTCCAGAGCCCTGGCTGCTTTGTCCTGGCGCTCTGTCCTGCACCGCCCTGCGAGCGAACGCCTGCTGCCTGTGAGTCGGCACCGAAGGTCGACCAGTCACGATGTGAGCGTAAGGCTTTGATTTGCAGACAAAATGGAAACGTACAAAACATTGATCCGCAGGCCGGACGTTGCCCCGGCGGCTATCCGCTCTGGCCAGCCGGCGCGCGTCGCCGGGCGGTCGTTGGCGTGGCTTCAGAGCGGCTTCACCAGGAGCTGGGACGCTCCTCTGCGGACCAGTGATGCATATCGCAATCGCATACTCAGCGACAACCCGTCGCCGTTCGCCGTGGTCCGCATTCGGACTGCAGCCCGAATGTTTGCTCGTGTCGCAACTGAGCCTTCTGTCCCAACTTCCTGCTGGTAGCAGGACAGGTCAGTCGTGCAGCGTTGAAGTTATTGAGGAATAGTGTCCGAGAGCGTTACCATGCACTCATGATTTACAAGTTATTTCAATAACTTAGTTGATACTTGTAGAGGGCAGGGGACTGGAATCCAACATTCTCTCGCAGAACTTCGCACCGTTACGCAACCTTTGGAAACCGGCTTTGATTGCCGAGCTCGGATGTCGTCGCGTGCAGATTTGCGCAGGTTGGGAGTTATCCGCTCTCTTGGTGCGATTTCGATCTTGTTAAAGGCGAACTCGGACCCATCCAGGACATCGCCGGAGACCGGATGAACATCGTCTTCATCGCCGCATGCGACCGCCGCGTCTCGATGCAGATCGCCGCCAGACCTGCGGTGTGCAAGCCGCCGGGAAGCCAGGCCGTCAACGGGCAGGCTTCCATACCGATCCGCTCCAACGGCAGAACGGCGCGCTAATCCGGCGATCGTCCTAATGCAGGTCCCCCCCCCCGCGCGCGCAAGCGCGCGAGGTTATTCGTCAGGAAGGGGCACGCACGCAAAGTGCGTATCCTTACCTGGGATTAGGCGGCCTTGAGATCCTTCAACGCCTTCTCGAAGGCGTCCTTGACGGGCTTGGAAACGTCCGTCGCCGCCTTGGTCGTGAGCGCTTGGAATTCCTTGGCCTGCTCGACACCCATTTCGAAGCGCTTGCGCAGGAAGGTGGTCTGCAACTCAACAACCTCGGACAGTGACTTCGCGATGACCAGAGCTTCGAGATGCGAGAAGTCGGCTTCGGCATTGGCGCGCAGAGCGGCGATCGTTTTCAGCGACAGCTCGTTGCCGACCGACTTGGCGGCTTCGAAGGTCGACTTGAGCGCCTTCTGGGTGTCTTCAGAGCCCGCCTTGAATTTGGCAAGAGCTTCGTTCGACTGCTCGACGCCCTTTTCGGCAACAGCACGGAACTGATCGGTCGCCATAGACGGGTCGAAGGTCGGTAAGGCGGTGCTTTCAATGGTTTCGGGGTTTTTTTCGGCGGACTTTGACATAGTTTCCATCCTCTCCAATGGACACCCCCAGGTCGCCTCGTTCATCTATGAGACCGACGTAACGCACTTGCAATATTTTTTGTGCACTGCACCCTTTTTGATTTTTTGACCTGCCACTCCAGTGCAGCCGTGGCCTGCACGCTGGCGTCCGGCTGGGAGAAGGGCCAGGTCGAGAACCAGGTTGGGTTGGTGCGCGAGCGCTTCTTCACGCCGCAGCTGCGCTGTATGAACAGCTGAACGCTTGGCTCCTCGACAAATGCGTCGCCTACGCCAGGGCGCATCGCCATTTTGATTGTCGCGCTATAGCGAACCCCTTACTCACATAGAAGCGACCGCGGAGAGAAGTAAGGAGACTTTATCAGCGGGGTCGTTGTTCGGCACGATTTCACCGGCATGCCGTGCTAGATGCACGCGGACCTTCGGGAGTTAACATGCTGCTGAGGCTGCACCAGGTCGACAAGTCCTACCCCACGGTCGAGGGGCCGTTGCAGGTGCTGCACGGGATCGATCTTTCGCTGGAAGCGGGCAAGAGCCTTGCGCTTACCGGCGAGTCTGGCAGTGGCAAGAGCACGCTCCTGCATCTCGTTGCAGGGCTCGACAGCCCTGATGCGGGAGAAATCCACCTTGGCGGTAAGAATATCGTGGGGCTGAGCGATACGGCCCTTGCCGCATTGCGGCGGAGGACAGTCGGACTTGTGTTCCAGCAGTTCAACCTGATCCCCTCGCTTGATGTGGCGGCCAACCTTGCCTTTCAGGCTCGACTTGCCGGCCAATTTGATCCGGCGTGGCTGAAGGTCCTTGCTGAACGGCTGGGCCTGGCCGAGGTCCTGACGCGCTACCCTGAACAACTGTCGGCCGGGCAACAACAGCGGGTGGCGATCGGGCGGACCTTGGCCGCCCGGCCGCGGCTGGTTCTGGCCGATGAGCCCACGGGCAATCTCGACGAGGCAACAGGGGACTCCGTGCTCGACCTGATGCTGTCGCTGGTGGCTGAAACGGGTGCCGCGCTGTTGATGGTTACCCATTCCAACCGTCTGGCAACGCGGCTGGACGCCTGCGCTCACCTGCACGCGGGACGGCTGGCGTGATGGTGGGGACCGGGATGTCAGCGCTCTTGTCGCATTGGCGCAGGCGGCCTGTGCAACTGGCGATGCTGCTCTTGGGCCTGTCGCTGGCAACGGCGCTGTGGTCGGCGGTTCAGGCGATCAATGGTGAGGCGAGGGCGAGTTATGACCGCGCGGCGGCGATCCTCGGGCAGGACCGGCTCGCGCAACTGATGCGTGAGGATGGTGCCCGCATGGATCAGCAGGTGTTTGTCACACTGCGGCGCGCAGGCTGGCTGGTTTCGCCGGTGATCGATGGGGACATGCGGTTTGGCGGCGTGCGGTTGCGTATCTTTGGAATCGACCCGCTGACTTTGCCACCGCAGGCGCAGCAGGTGGATATGGCGGCGGGCGGCGGGCTGTTGCCGTTCATCACGGCGCCCGGTGCGCTCTATGCAGCTCCGGAAACCGCGGCCCAACTGGCTGGGCAAGCGACGCCGCCTGTGCGCGTCGCCGAGGAGTTGCCTCCCGGTACAGTCATCACCGATATCGGGCAGGCGCAAGCCCTGCTTGGGGCAAAGGACGAGATCTCTCGTCTTCTGCTCTGGCCGGACCAGCCGATGGGTCGTGCCCCTCTCAAGTTGGTAGCCCCTGGCCTGACCCTGCGCGAGCCGAGTGAGACCGGGGATCTTGCCCGGCTGACCGACAGTTTTCATCTGAACCTGACGGCTTTCGGTTTTCTTGCCTTTGCCGTGGGGCTCTTCATCGTGCATTCCGCCATCGGTCTGGCTTTTGAACAGCGCCGCTCGGTTTTTCGCACGTTGCGCGCGCTGGGCTTGCCAGTCCGCGTACTGACCCTTTTGCTGATCACCGAGTTGCTGATCTTCGCCCTCGTCGCTGGGCTGATGGGGGTGGCGCTTGGCTATCTGGTCGCCTCGGCCCTTTTGCCCGATGTAGCCGCCACCCTGCGCGGACTTTACGGGGCCGACGTGCCGGGAACGCTGGCGATCCGGCCCGCAGTGTGGGCGGCGGGGCTGGCCATCGCCGTGATCGGCACGCTGGCGGCGGCCGCACAAGGCCTCTGGCGGGTATGGCACTTGCCGCTGCTTGCGCCCGCCCAGCCCCGTGCCTGGGCCCGCGCCTCGGAGCGGGCGCTGCTCTGGCAGGGTGTGGCGGCGATGGTACTTCTGTTGACGGCGGGCGGGATCGCGCTTTTTTGTTCCGGCCTCGTGGCGGGTTTTGCGCTTCTGGGGGCGATGCTATTGGGGGCTGCGCTGGCGCTGCCGCTCGTGCTCACGGGACTTCTTCACCTTGGCGGCCGTCTTGCGCGCGGACCGCTGGCCGAATGGTTTTGGGCCGATATCCGCCAGCAGCTTCCCGGCCTGTCATTGGCGCTAATGGCGCTGCTGCTTGCGCTGGCGGCCAATGTGGGCGTGGGCACCATGGTGTCGAGTTTCCGGCTGACCTTCATGGGCTGGCTCGATCAGCGTCTCGCCTCTGAGCTTTACGTGGCTGCCCGCACCGAAGCAGAGGCCACGGCGATACACGATTGGCTGGCCCCGCGGAGTGACGCGGTCCTGCCGATCTCGAGCATTGAGGGCCGCGTCGCAGGCCAGCCCGCGGAAATATACGGCGTGGCCGATCATGCCACCTATCGCGACAACTGGCCGCTGCTGTCTGCCGTTCCACAGGTCTGGGACCGGATCGCCACAGGCGAGGGCGCACTGATCAACGAACAACTGTCGCGGCGCAAAGGGTTGGGTCTGAGGGACCAGATCACGCTGCCCGGTGGCTGGCGGGCCAGCATTGTTGGCGTCTATTCCGACTATGGCAACCCGATGGGCCAGGTGATCATCGGGATCGACACACTGGCCCAGCACTACCCTGATGTTTCCCGCCTGCGCTATGCCATTCGGGTTGCCCCCGGCAAGGCCGAAGCACTGGCCGCGGCTTTGCGGATTGAGTTCGGACTGCCTAGGCAGAACGTGATTGATCAGGCCGGGATCAAGGCCTTTTCGCTCAAGGTGTTCGAACGCACATTCAACGTGACAGCCGCGCTGAGCGTGCTGACGCTGGGAGTCGCGGGGCTGGCGATGTTTGCGGGCCTCATGACCCTGTCGGGGATGCGCCGTCCGCAACTGGCACCGGTCTGGGCGATGGGTCTGACCCACCGCCAGCTCGCATGGCTGGAGCTTTGGCGCGGCTTGCTGTTGGCAGCCTTGACCATGCTGGCCGCTCTGCCTGTAGGTATCGGGCTGGCCTTTGTTCTGCTGGCTGAGGTGAATGTCGAGGCTTTTGGCTGGCGTCTGCCGATGCACCTTTTTCCTGGTGACTGGGTGAGGCTGGGGGCGCTCGCGCTGCTGGCGGCCGGACTCGCGGCGGCCGTGCCTGCATGGCGACTGGCGCGTATATCCCCAGCGGATTTGCTGAAGGTGTTTGCAAATGAGCGTTAGGGCATTGCTGATCTGCCTGTGCTTGGCCGCACCTGCTTCCGGACAGGGGTTTGCCGGGCTTGGCACAGAGGCTGAAGGGTTTTCAGTGCCCCAGCCGGGGACAGCATTGAACTTCCCTGCGGACCACGGCGCGCACCCCGGTTATCGGATCGAGTGGTGGTATCTGACTGCAAACCTGCAAGCCGCGGATGGAACGGACTATGGCCTGCAATGGACCCTGTTCCGATCCGCCTTGGCTCCGGAGGAAAGGGCCGGCTGGTCCAGTCCGCAGCTTTGGATGGGCCATGCCGGGGTGACGACGCGAACGCAGCAATTCGCGGCCGAACGGCTGGCCCGGGGCGGCATCGGCCAGGCGGGGGTTACGGCTGCACCTTTTGCGGCCTGGATCGACAACTGGCAGATGGCAGGTCGGGCCGCGCCAGAAGCCGATGCGCTGTCGGCGCTCGATCTGCGCGCGGCGGGGCAGGCGTTCTCCTACGAACTGGCGCTGGACGCCAAAGGCCAGCTGGTGCCGCACGGGGTGCAGGGCTATTCGGTGAAATCCGGCAAGGGGCAGGCGAGCTTTTACTACTCGCAACCGTTCTACCACGTGACCGGCACGCTAACGCTTCCAGAGGGCGCGATTGCCGTGACCGGGAAGGCGTGGCTGGATCACGAATGGTCCTCGCAACCGCTGGCCGAGGAGCAGACCGGGTGGGACTGGTTCTCGCTCCATTTCGACAGCGGCGAAAAGATGATGGGCTTTCGGCTGCGCGATGAAGGCGCGGGATTTACGTCGGCCACATGGATCAGCGCCGACGGCACGCCGGAGCCGCAGGCCCCCGGCGCACTCAAGGTGACGCCGCTCGAAACGGCGGCAGTCGCGGGCCGGAGCGTGCCGATTCGCTGGCGGGTGGAATTGTCGGAAAAAGGGGTGGCTGTGACCACGCGGGCGTTAAACCCGCAAGCCTGGATGAACACACGCTTTCCCTATTGGGAAGGCCCGATCCGATTTGAGGGCAGCCATGCCGGGCGCGGCTATCTCGAGATGACTGGCTATGAGTGACTGGTGGAGCACGCCGCTCGATCGCGAGACTGCGACGGTTGAGATATTGGTTGTGCTCGGAAATCAGTCGCCGCGGGACTGTCAGGAATTCTGTGCGCGAGGCCCGTTTTCGTCACCGACCGACGAACCGTTCGCCGAAGACAATGGCGAATTGGGTCTTGGCCTCGAACCACTCGCGCGGCGGTCGTTTCCATTCCTCGGCCGCGTGGTTCAGAACCAGATATAGCAGCTTCATGGCGGCGTCGTCATTGGGGAAATGGCCCCGGGTTCGGACGGCGCGCCGCAGCTTGGAGTTGAGCGCCTCGATGGCGTTTGTGGTGTAGATGATGCGGCGCACGCCCTCAGGGAAAGCAAAGAACGGAATGACCTGTTGCCAATTGCGCCGCCAGCTCTGGGCGATCGCCGGGTAGCGCTGGCCCCAGTGACCGGCCTCGAACGCCTCCAGGGCCTGCAGGCCGGCCTCGGCGTCCATGGCCCGGTAGATCGCCCTGAGCGCCGGCACGACCGCCTTGCGGTCCTTCCACGACACGAACTCCAGGGAATGGCGGATCAGGTGCACAATGCAGGTCTGCACCACGGTCTGGGGAAAGACGGCGTTGATCGCCTCGGGAAAGCCCTTCAGCCCGTCGACGACGGCGATCAGGACGTCGCCGACGCCGCGGTTCTTCAACTCGTTCATGACGCGCAGCCAGAACTTGGCGCCCTCGGTCTGTTCGATCCAGATGCCCATGACCTCCTTGGTGCCGTCGGGCAGGATGCCGAGCGCGATGTAGACCGCCTTGTTGCGCACGAAGCCCTCGTCGCGGATCTTGACCCGAATGGCATCGAAGAAGACGACGGGATAGACCGCGTCCAGCGGCCGGTTCTGCCATTCGGCGACCTCCTCCAGCACCGCGTCGGTGACCGCCGAGATCAGGTCCGGCGAGACCTCGATGCCGTAGAGCTCCTCCAGATGGCCGCGGATCTCGCGCACCGTCATGCCGCGCGCATACATCGAGATGATCTTGTCGTCGAAGTCGGGAAACCGCCGCTGGTACTTGGCGACCAGCTTCGGATCAAAGGTGCCGGCCCGGTCGCGCGGGATCGCCAGCGTCATCTGTGACGTCCCCGTCAGCACCGTCTTCTTCGAATGCCCGTTGCGGCGATTGGCGTTGCCGTCGGCACCTTCGTCCGCCAGGTGCTCGTCGAGCTCGGCGTTCAGAATGCGCTCCGAAAGCGCCTTCTTCAGGTCGTCGAGCAGACCGTCCTTGGCAAACAAATCCCTCGGATCACGACCGGCAAGCAGCTGATCCAGCAGTTCTTTCTCGATAGCCATGTGATGATTCTCTCCTTTCCATCATCATGGCCTCACGCACAAAATTTTCGACACTCCCGTCGCCGCTCCTTCTCGGCCAGCGCCGCGTACAAGTGAAGCATAACGGATCAGCATCTGCCCCGAGTTCGGCCACGATGAAGGGAACGCGCTGAACCATCAGCCCGGCAATGAAAGCTACGTCGCGTGAGAGCCGATCGAGCTTGGCCACAATGGACAGGACATTTTCACATCAGCGCAAAGACTGTATGTCGCCGAGTTCCGCGATCACGGTCGCGGCCGTCACAAGGGCCATTCCGCGAAGCGCTTGCAGGGCGTGGACCACCGGCGCCAACACCCAGTCCACGAGCATGGTCTCGATCTGTGCCGTCAGCCGATCACGACGGGCCGTTGCGGCTTCGATCGTTGACATACAGTCTTCCAGGACGATGTGGTGGGCGGGCTACTCGAATCGCAGCCCAGCCACCCAGCGGCGGTGCATCTGCGTCCAGGCGGCACGATTGTAGTGGAATCCGTGACGCAACAGAAATCCGGAGAGCTGCTGGCGGGCCTGCCGCAAGCTACGAACCGCGGCCAGGCGTGCGCGAACCAGATCGCGCATTGCCTCATGGGTAAGGTCGGGAATCCATACGGGCGTCAGTTCGCCGGCCCGATGCAGCTTCGCCAGATTGATGGCGTCCCGACGGTCCGTCTTGATCCGATCTCCCGGCTTGCGAGGGATCAGCGACCGCGCGACCACCTCACAATCGTGCCCCGCCGCGGTCAGTTGCCGCTGAATGCCGTAGCCGCACGGTCCGGCCTCGTAGCAGAACCGCAGCACCGCTCCCGGCTGGGAGAGCCTGCTCAAAAGGCGCGTCAATGCCGCAGGCGTATTCGATATCTGCCCGTGTTCGCGAACCTCTCCGCGCCTGCCTCCAACTGCCAGAGCGACCGAAATCGTCTCCTTGTGAACATCCAAACCGACGTAGGTGATATGCTCGTCCATGGCCCGTCTCCTATGCATGAGGCTCGGCGCCGGGATATCCAGCGCAACCCTCGATAACCTGCATACTGTGAGACGGGTCGCCCTACCTCAGGCGAACATGTGGTCTAGCTTCACGCCGATAGCCTCTGGAACGAGTCGGATGGTGTTCCAACTGCCCTGACGGCACGGCTGGCGTCGCGGCGGAGAAGCATTCGGAAATTAACCAGCCTTGTCAACTGCCGGATATCGTCGGCACGGACGCCGTCGCTCGCCATGACTTTCAAAATAACCGGGTCGATTAAGAGCTCTTCGAGCGTTGCTTCACGCGGATTAGCCATCTTCTCCTCCGAAAAACGCGAACTCAGGCAGCAGTAAGGGACGCGAGACCGAGACCGTGCTTAATGCTGCGGCGACAGTGCGATGCCTAGAACCTCCTCCGATTTCACCTTTATCAAAGCGCCGCTGTGGGCCGCCGTTTCACTTGCTCGACCCACAGTGCCCAATCTTTAAAGACGCGCCAGATACGCCCGAGCGTCAGCCTAGCGGCCACCCTAACCTCTCCCTGCTCTGGGTGCGTTTGATCTCGCCGCTCCTGTAGCATGCCGATGGTCGCTGCTGCTTGGCGCATCCTCTTGGATATCTCTTTGGCATCAAACAAATCGATTGCGCTGGCCATAGCCGCAAGGTCGAAAGCAATGTCGCATCCATCCAGATCAATGGTTCGGACATCGGGAGAACTGAACTGCTTGCGGCAGTCGTCGATGCAAGCGGCCGCACGTTGCAACAGCTTTGCCCGCTGAAAATCGGTCAGCCTCCCGAGCTCATTCGCAGCGCCGAGCAGATCGGAGACAACCATGTCAGAGGCACTCTTTTGTCGGTCCCCTGCCGGCCTTGTAACCATGGAGGCGTAACGCCGGCCACGGTGCCAGTCCTGCGCATGTGAGGAGCCGTCAATCCGATACGGTCTTGACCGCCAAGCCCGCAATATCCGCAGATACCGATCAAGCGCCACGGTCAGAGCACCTTCCTCGGTCATCCCCTCCTGAAACTTGCCGATCAGGAACTTGGCTGCACCGCACCTAAGCGCGATGTTGTCTGATGATTGTCGGAGGTCGGGATGAGCGAGAACACGTTCGATCATCGCCATGTCGCTGGGCACAAGATAATGCCGGTGACTATCGCAAGACATGCGACAACCTCCCCAATTTGTGGGCTGAACTCCCCCCAGCATCGGCAGTGCGTCACTTCGACCGCCGAGAACTTAAACATGCGTGATTGAGCGCACCGAGTCCATACTAAAGTATGATTTCGTGCCGAATTAGCGCGGACAGCCTCTGCGTTTGACGGGGCCGAGCTCTTGGCGTCACCAGCGGCGACCGGATGCGCAAACCAATTGGGAAGGCGTGGGGAGACAGGCTGTTAACGTCGCCGCTGACGTCGTTGAAATTTGCGATGGGGTTCTCGCGAACTGGGAGGATGCCCGACGAACCGCGTGGACAGCGCAGAGAAGAGGCCGAAGCCGCAGCCTCGTCTGCGTTACGACAAGCCGGACCGATGGCGCAGAAGCTCAACAATCTCGGAATAGGCGAGCAGGAGACGGTGACGCAACTGGGCGGGCTGCGTCGATACCACCGCTCTGCCGCCCGGGAGGCAGCCTTGACGTCGGCGCCGTTGGCGCGGGATTGATGATGTGATCTCCTGATAGGGAGCGGAGCGACCGAAGGCGAATGCCGCTCACGGTCTCAACAGATGTGGGCCGCTATGCGCATGGCCGCTTCGGGTCCGGTAACTTTCGCGATCCTGACCGCAGCGGAAACTCACAAGAGCGTGAACGCAAACGGCGGGAATTTCTACTCCAATGCCGCCGTTAGCGTCCTGGACCCCATCTTTCCTTAGACTCATCAACCTGGAGGAACTTCATGAGAAAGCTCGTACTCGCCATCTCAGCCCTCGCGCTCGCCGGAACAGCTGCATTGGCCGACCCGATCGCGGATCGCCGGGCGGTCATGAAAGAGAATGGAAAGCACGTCGGCGTACTTGTGAAGATGGTCGAAGGCGAGGCGCCATTCGACGCCGCGGCAGTCTTGGCTGCTTTGACAGCGCTCAACGACAATGTCCAGAAGATCGACGTCGCCGCGTCGTTCCCCGCCGGCAGCGACAAGGGCGATACATTTGCCTCCCCGAAAATCTGGGAAGACATGGCCGGGTTCCAGGCGATGGTGGACAAGTTCAAGGTCGTTACCGCTGCGGCAGTCGCGGCCCCGGCCCCGGATCTCGAGGCGCTGAAGCAGCAGCTTGGCACGATCGGGCATACTTGCGCCGAATGCCACGAGACCTTCCGCCTTAAGAAAGAGTAGCCTCTGGCCAAAGGGCTGAGTAGGAAACTGTCCGTTGCCGCCGTGGTGCCGGGGCAGTCGGCTTGTTGTGATCAGCGGGATCGACCTCGCGGCTAGGGGATCGATAGGCTGGCGTCATGCTTTTGGCGACGTTACCCCAATGTCCAGCTTGTCCTTCGTCGGTGAAAGTCCATTCGAGATTGCAGGTGCGCCGGTCGCGGAAGATGCGGCCATGACGCATGACTGCAATTCGCGCAACCACGTCAGTCCTTGATACGGGCCTTCCGCAGTGTTGGGATCGCAGGCGACGTTCAAGGTCTGTCAGGAAAACCATCCGGAGCATTGCGCGCGTGCCAACGCTGTCGCCATCAGCTTCTTGATCCGTCAGACGGCGGCCGGGCCGCCGCCGGCGCCGAGGCGATAGGCGAGTTGGGCTCGCGTGAGGCCGAGGAGGCGCGCCGCGGCGGACAGGTTTCCGCGCGCCCGGTCGACCGCCGCCTTGTAGGCCGACCGCTCCAGCTCCGACAGGGAGAAATCTCCCTCGGCCAGCAGTTGGTCGACCAGCGGTCGCAGCCTGGATTGCGGATCGTCGCCAGCCGCCATGGCAGTGAACGGAAAGCGGAGCAACTGCGCCTCGATTTCGGCGCGTGAAACGGCTTGGCCGTCGCGGTGCGCGGCGAGCACGGCGCTGAGCACCGTCCGCATTTGCCGAAGGTTCCCCGGCCAAGTCGCCCGCTCGATTGCTTTGCCCGCCGGACCGTCGAGGCGCGGCGGCTCGATGCCCATCCTGGCTGCCAGCACCGGAAGCAATGTCCGAGCAATGGCAAGGCGCTGGCCTTCGCGCTCGCCGAGCGTGGGCATGCGCACGGCGAGCGCCGACAGCGCGTACCACAGTTCGGAGGACAAGGGCGGCGGCCCCAATGGGCCGGAGGACGGATCATAGCCGACAAGCGCCACAATGCGCGGCCCGCCGACCACCATCCCATCCTCGATAGCGCGGGCGAGATGGGGCTGGACGTCTGACGGGATCTGCTCCGCGGCATCGATCAATACCGTTTCGCTGCCGGGCCCCCGGCGTCCTCCCTTGCCGCGCCGCGCAATCTCGGCGCAGAGGTCGAGGTCGACCCGATTGCCGAACACATGACGCGGCTCGGTTCCGGATCCGCCGGAGGCGCGGTGAAGATAGCGCGCCGCGCGGCTCCGGCCGGTGCCGGGCGAGCCGGTGATCATGACGGGAAGCGCCATCGGCGCCAGCCTGTCGAGTTCGGCCCGCACCGGCGCGAGGACCAGTCGGTCGAGTTCGGAAAGGGCGCTCTCGGCGGTGCGGGCGGCGACCCTCCGCAGCGGCTCGGAGAGGCTGCCTTCTTGTGGCGCCATGATGCGTTCGCGAAAGAGGATCACTTCCGGGTCGCCCGGCCCCCAGACGTCGGCCGGCTTGCCGACGACCTTGCAGTGGCGGTGCCCCTGGGCGGCGCACTCCACCTCCTTGTAGATGATGAGAGTGTCGAAGAATTCGCTGGCATAGCCGCAGGCATAGCCGAGTTGGGTCCAGCAGGCCGGCTCCGTCGTCCGGTGCCGACGCCGGAATTCGGCAGCCTCGACGCTGTCATGCCAGAGGAACTCCGCCGAGAAGCGCTTCTTCCGGAAGTCGAAGTCGTTGTAGACGGTCTCGACCCTGACCACGCCGCTGAACGTGTGCAGGCGCGTGCCCGCCGTGAAGGCATCCCCGATGTCGACATTCGGCCAGTTCGTCCGCACGAAGCGCGCGTCGGCCTGCCCTGAAAGGAAGCCCAGCCGCATCAGGAACACGCGCGCCTCCTGCGGGCCCAGCAGACGGGTCAACTCGCGGCGGAGTTCCACGCCGACGGCGGCGCGTTGCATGACGATGCGGTCGCCGTTGAGGCGTATCGTGCCGTCGACGGGATTGAAGACCAGGCTGGAGAGCAGCTCGCGAACCGTCGGCTTGCCGCGATCGAGCAGCTTCGACGGCTCAAGCGGTGCCTTCATGCCGTGTCCCTCTCCGACTTCCATCCGCGACGATCGGAACAGTTCAGGCTTTTCATCAAATCGTCAAGCCGCTGTCAGCATTTCATGAAGAAGGCTTGTACGCTGTGCGCACAGTAACTTCATGATCTGGCGATATCATACTGAATTATAAAGACGATTTGGCAGATATGACAAGTCCTGCAGCTTCCATCGCGTTGCTGATTTGACAGAGATGTCGGACTTGATCCCCTAATCCGCACATGGTGCCGCCGGGAGGAAGCGACGCTCATTCGACGACGGGCTTGCCGGTCCGACGGTGTGAGCGCTGCGGCTGCCGCAACATGGGAGGAAGCATGCCGACGTTGCATGAGATGTTCGATGTACGAGGCAAGTCGGTCATCGTGACCGGTGGCGCGAGCGGCATCGGACGTGCCTACGCCGAGGTGATGGCGGATAACGGCGCGCGCGTCTGCATCTTCGACATAGACGCAAAAGGTCTCGAAGCGGTCGTCACCGGGATGGTGGCCCGCGGCGGCGATGTCTGGGGCCAAGCCCTGGACGTGGCCGACCGCGGCCGGATGGCGGCGGCATTCGACACGGTGGCGGACCGGCATGGACGCATCGACGTGGTCTTTGCCAATGCCGGCATCGACGCCGGGCCCGGGTTCCTGTCGACCGAGGGGCAGCGGCTTCCGGAGGGCGCCATCGACGCGCTCGACGACCACCACTGGGATCAGGTGATCGAGGTCAACCTCACCTCCGTCTACACGACCGTCAAGCATGCGGCGCGCCACATGAAGTACAGCGGTGGCGGCCGCATCATCGTCACCTCGTCGATCGCCGCACAGATCAACGAGGCGATCGTCGGCACGCCCTACATGCCGGCCAAGGCAGGCGTGGACCACTTCGTCCGCCAGATGGCGATGGAGCTCGGCGCCTACGGCATCCTGATAAACTGCATCTCGCCCGGGCCCTTCATGACCAACATCGCGGGCGGGCGTCTGAAGATCCCAGCCGACCGTCGGGCCTTCGAGGGGCAATCCCTGATCGGCCGGATCGGCGACACCGAGGATATCAAGGGCCTCGCGCTTTACCTCGCATCGCCCTGCTCATCCTACATGACCGGCAGCCAGATCGTGATCGATGGGGGGTCGATGCTCCGATTCAGATAGCGGCATCGAGGCGCCAGGGAGGTTCGGCGCCCCGGGGACGAGAAGACAATAATCAAGGGAGGAAATCATGTTGAAACTGAAGGATCATTCCGCACGGCCGTCGCGCCGGACGGTTCTGAAGGGATTGGGTGCGGGTCTTGCCGCCTCGACGCTCGGCAGGCCGATGGTGGCGCGCGCCCAGACCGCGGGCACGATCAAGGTGGGTTTCGTCACCCCGTCCACCGGCCCGCTCGCACTGTTTGGCGAAACCGACGGCTGGGCAGTCGGCAAGATCAAAGAGTTGCTGAAGGACGGGCTCGAAACCTCGACGGGGCGCTACGATGTCGAGATCCTGGTTCGTGACGGCCAGTCCGATCCCAACAAGGCGGCGCAAGTGTCAGGGGACCTCATCCTGAACGAAGAGGTGCACCTGCTTCTGCCGGCATCGACGACCGACACGGTGAGCCCGGCGGCGGACCAGGCGGAACTCTACGAATGCCCGTGCATCTCCACCGGGGCGCCGTGGCAGGCGATCATCTTCCCGCGCGGCGGCAAGGACAAGCCGTTCAAGTGGACCTACCACTTCTTCTGGGGTCTGGACGAGGCGCTGAACACCTTCGTCGGCCTGTGGGACACCATCGAGACGAACCGCAAGGTGGGTATGCTGTTCCCGCAGAACGCCGATGGCGAGACCTGGGGCAACAATGACTACGGCCTGCCGGCGCCCACGCAGAAGGCCGGCTTCGAGATCGTGGTGCCCGGTTTCTTCCAGCCGCGCACCAACGACTACACGGCCCAGATCAACGCTTTCAAGGAGGCGGGCTGCGACATCGTGGGCGGCATTACCTATCCGGCCGACTTCAAGACCTTCGTCAACCAGTGCGCCCAGCAAGGCTACAAGCCGAAGGCCATGACGGTCGCGGCCGCGCTGCTCTTCCCGTCCGGCATCCAGGCGCTGGGGCCGCTCGGCGACGGCATGTCGTCGGAAGTCTGGTGGACGCCGGCCTTCCCGTTCAAGTCGACCCTGACCGGCCAGGCCAGCCGAGATATTGCCGATCTGTGGGAAAGCGAGACCAAGAAGCAGTGGACGCAGCCGCTGGGCTACAGCCACGCCATCTGGGAAGTGGCGCTCGACGTGCTGAAGCGGTCAGCCAACCCGCTCGACCGCGCAGCCAATCTCGAGGCGATCGTGGCCACCAATCTCGACACGCTGATCGGCAACGTCAATTTCGCCAAAGGTCCGCACGCCAACGTCTCCACGACGCCAATCTTCGGAGGGCAGTGGGTGACGGGAGAGAATTGGCCCTACGATCTGAAGATCGTGGACAACAGCGTCAACAAGCTCTTCGAGCCCGAACAGAAGATGAAACTCATGCCCTGGTCGGCATAAGGCCGGGGAAGGAGGATGGTCGGCAGCGCATTGCTCGAAGCGCGGGAGCTGAGCAAGTCGTTCGGAGCGGTGCGCGTGCTCCACGACGTCAGCTTCGAGGTCCGCGCAGGCGAAGTTCTGGGCATACTCGGTCCGAACGGGGCGGGGAAGACGACGCTGTTCAATCTGATCAGCGGCGATCACAGGGTCGACCGGGGCGAGCTCGTCTTTGCCGGTCATCCGCTTGGCCGTCAGCCGCCCTACCGTCGCTGCCAGATGGGAATCGGCCGCACCTACCAGATCCCGCGTCCCTATGTCGGGCTGACGACATTCGAGAACCTGCTCGTCGCCGCCTCTTTTGGCGGCGAGCGGTCCGAAACCGCGAGCTACGCGTCGTGTTCGCAAATCCTGCGCGACTGCGAACTGCGCGACAAGGCCAACCGCTCGGCAGGCTCGCTGACGCTGCTCGACCGCAAGCGGCTGGAGCTGGCGCGCGCGCTGGCCTCCAATCCCAAGCTCCTGCTTCTGGACGAGATCGCCGGCGGCCTGACCGACGAGGAGGGCAAGGCGCTGGTCGGCCTGATCCGGCGCATCCGCGACCGCGGTGTGACCATCGTCTGGATCGAGCACGTCCTGCATGCCGTGCTTGCCGTTGCCGACCGGATGATGGTGCTGAACTTCGGCGAGAAGATCGCCGAGGGCAAGCCGCAGGACGTCGTCAACAGTGCCGAGGTCAGGCGCGTGTACATGGGTATCGAGGCATGAGTGCGGCATTGCTCTCCACGCATGGCCTTGTCGCCCGCTACGGGGACTTCCAGGCGCTCCATGGAGTGGATTTCGAGATCGCCGCGGGCGAGGTCGTGGCGCTGATCGGAGCCAACGGCGCCGGCAAGTCGACGCTGCTCAGGTCGATCATCGGGCTGCTGCGGGTCGCGCCCGAGATGGTGCGCCTCGACGGGCGCCACGTCGGCGGGGCACAGCCGCATCGAATGGTGGCGGATGGTGTCGCCATCGTGCCCGAAGGCCGCCGCCTGTTCACCGGCATGTCGGTGGAGGACAATCTGCGGGTGGCCATCGACCATGCCGCCTCCAGCCTGCGCGAGGGAGGCTGGACACTGGAGCGGGTGTTCGGCCTGTTCCCGATCCTGGGGGAGAAGCGGTCCACGCTGGTGCAGTCGCTGTCGGGCGGACAACAGCAGATGGTGGCGATCGGCCGGGCGCTGCTCAACCAGCCCCGCCTGCTCCTGTGCGACGAGATCAGCCTCGGGCTCGCGCCCAAGGTCGTGCGCGAGATCTACCAGTCCATCCCGTCGATCTCGCGGAACGGAACCGCCATCGTGCTGGTCGAGCAGGATGTCGGGCTCGCCCAGTCCGCCTCGGACAGGCTCTACTGCATGCTCGAGGGCCGTATCACCCTGACGGGCCGCTCCAAGGAGATCCGCCGGGAGGCGATCGGCGAAGCCTATTTCGGAGCGTCCCATGCAGTGGCTTGACGGGCTCGTGCAGGGCATATTGCTCGGCGGTCTCTACGCCCAGTACGCACTCGGCATGGCGCTGATGTTCGGGGTGATGCGGATCGTCAACATCACCCATGGCGACCTGATGATCCTGCTGGCCCTGATCGGGATCAGCCTTGCGGTAACGTTCTCGCTCGGGCCATGGACGGTGCTGGTGATACTCGTGGCGCTTGGCGCTGTCCTTGGCCTGCTCCTGCAGCGTGTCGTCCTGAACCGGGTGGTCGGCTCCGATCCCTTGCCATCGCTGATCGCCACGTTCGGCCTGTCGGTGGCGCTGCAGAACGCCATGCTGCAGGTCTGGTCGGCCGATACCCGCTCGCTTGGAGGAGCGAGCGACATCGCGCAGGCCTCCGTCCAGATCGGCCCGCTGTTCGTCGGCGTGCTGCCGGTCATCGTCCTCGTCACGGCGACGGTCTTGACGGGCGGTCTCGATGCCGCTCTGCGATACAGCAAATTCGGCCGCTCGCTGCGCGCGGCCGCTGCCGACGTCGATGCTGCGGCCATGACCGGCGTGAACCCAAAGAGGGTCTATGCCGGAGCGACAGCGGTGGCGGTCGCGATCCTCGGCTTCGCCGCGGTGTTCCAGTCGATGCGGGCGACCGTCGCTCCCGCCGACGGGCCGTTCCAGCTGATCTATGCCTTCGAAGCCGTGATCATCGGCGGCATGGGCTCGATCTGGGGGGCTTTCATCGGGGCGATGGTGCTCGGCGTCAGCCAGTCCGTCGGATTCCGCATCGATCCGGGCTTCGGCATTCTCGCCGGGCATCTCGTTTTCCTGATTGTTCTCGCCTTGCGACCGCAAGGCCTGCTGGGGAAGGAATGAGACCGTGAAAGAGGCGCTCGTGGTGAAAGAGGCGCTTGTGGCCGCCCCTGTCGACGCGGCGGAGATGCCGTCGGTCGGCGTCCAGCGGCAGACGACTTCGGGCATGATCGCGATGCTGATCGGCGTCGGCGTCCTGATCACCATCGTATCGATGCCCTGGTGGGCGAGCCAGGGCCTGATCCGGAGCGTGGTCGAGCTCTGCTGCTACATCGCGGTGGCGCAGATGTGGAACCTGCTCGCCGGCTATGCCGGGCTGGTCTCCGTCGGGCAGCAGGCCTTCGTCGGCGTCGCCGCTTACTTGATGTTCGTGCTCGCCCAGCTCTTAGGGATCAATCCATTCGCGGCGGTGCTTCTGTGCCTGATCGCCCCGGTGGTGTTGGCGATCCCCACCTATGGCCTGCTGCACCGGCTCGACGGACCCTACTTCGCGATCGGCACATGGGTGATCGCCGAGGTGATGCGGCTCGCCACCTCCGTCTTCACCTACGTCAATGCCGGCGCCGGGATGAGCCTGCGCGTGATGACCAGCTACTCCGCCGACGAGCGTGCGATCGGCGTGTCCTTGCTGACGGCGCTGATGCTGCTCGTCACCTTCGGCGGCAGCTATCTGCTGCTGCGCTCGCGCTACGGCCTGGCGCTGACCGCCATCCGCGACAATCCCGTCGCGGCGGCAAGCCAGGGCGTCAATGTCGGGCGACTGCGCTTTCTCATCTGGATCGGCGCGGCTGCCGGCACCGGGCTTGCCGGCGCCATCTACTTCATGGCGCAACTGCGCATAACGCCGCCCTCGGCCTACGACCCGAACTGGGCGAACATTTCGATCTTCATCGTGATGGTCGGCGGACTGGGATCCCTGGAAGGGGTGCTGATCGGCGCGCTCATCTATTTCTTCGCCGACAGATGGTTCGGCGAATACGGGGCCACCTATCTCGTCGTGCTCGGCCTTCTCACCTTGTTCATGGCGCTGTTCGCGCGGGGCGGGGTCTGGGGCCTGATCTGCAGGCTGGTCGACGCCCCGTGGTTCCCGACGCGACGCACGCTCATGGAGGATCGGCGATGAAGGCAGCTGTCTTCGAAGGCGCAGGCCGGCCGCTGCGCATAGGCGACCTCGGCATCCCCGAACCGGCCGAGGACGAGGTGCTGATCCGGATCGCGGCATGCGGCATCTGCGGATCGGACCTGCACATGACCGAAGATCCCACGACCTTCGGGGTCGGCGAAGGTTTCGTGCTCGGTCACGAGTTCGCCGGCGAGGTCGTGCGCTGCGGCAACGAGGTCAATGGCCTGCAGCCCGGCGACCGCGTGGCTGTCGCACCTATGCGCGGCTGCGGCCGATGTGACAGTTGCCGCCGCGGCGAGCCAGCCTGGTGCCCCGACATGCGGCTGATCGGCGGTGGTTACGCCGAATTCGCAACCGTTGCCGCGCGCCAGTGTCGCGCGCTTCCAGACGACCTGCCGCTGGTGGAAGGTGCGCTGGCCGAGCCGGTCGCAGTCGGCCTCCACGCGGTCATGCGCTCGGGGCTCGAGCCGGGGGATACCGTGCTCGTCCTCGGCGCCGGGCCGATCGGGCTGCTCGTCGCGTTCTGGGCGCGGCGGCTTGGCGCCCGGCACGTCGTCGTCGCCGACATCAACCGTCACCAGGAGGGGAGGGCGTTGGCGATAGGCGCCACGGGATTCGCCCTTTCCGGCCCCGGTCTCGCGGCCGAATTCCAGGATCAGACGGGGGTGCTGCCCGATATCGTCTTCGAATGCGTGGGCAAGCGGGGGCTGATCGACTTCGCGTGCCGGCTCGTGCGGGTGCATGGGACCGTCGTCGGGGTGGGCCTGTGCGTCGGCGGCGACGAATGGGATCCCTTCGCGGCGCTTTCGAAAGAAATCCGGGTCGTCTTCGCCGCCTTCTTCGGGATGTCCGAATTCGAGATGGCTCTCGAAGCGCTCGGCCCCGGAAAGTTCCGGCCGCAGGCGCTCATCACCGGACGGATCGGCTTCGGAGAGGTTCCGGAGACCTTCGAGGCGCTCAGGCGCCGCACGACCCAATGCAAGGTTCTGATCGCGGCCGACGCCGGCTGATCGGCTGATATGGGAGGACATGATGGATTTCGAAACGCTGGTCTTCGACATCGATGGCGTGCGCACGGCGGTGAAAGCGATCGGCAGTGGGCCGGCCGTGCTGGCGCTGCATGGCGCAGCCACCCTCGAAGGGCATGAGTGGGCGCGCGGCCTGGCCGACCGCTTCCGCGTCTATCTGCCGTTCCATCCGGGGTTCGGCGAGAGCGCCGCGGCGCCGCACATCGCGGGCATGCAGGACATGATCGTCCACAATCTGCGCCTGGTCGCAGCACTCGGCCTCGACCGCCCGCATCTGGTCGGCCACTCGATGGGTGGCTGGATGGCCGCCGAAATGGCAGCCGTTACGGGCGAGCGCTTCGGGCGGCTGGTGCTCAACGCGCCGGCGGGGCTGAACCATCCGGACCATCCCGCCACGGACCTCGCCGCCGTTGGCCCCGAGGCGCTCCCCGGATACCTCGCCCACAATGTGGATGTGGCGCTGCGCTACTTTCCCGGCGGATCGCACTGCCCGCCGCTCGAGGAATTCGTCGCCGCCCGCGACAAGGAGGGCAAGGCCCTCGAGCGGATCCTGACGGTCCACGGCATGGGTCATCCCAATCTCGGCCGCTGGCTGAGCCGGATCCCCAACGAGACGCTGGTCGTCTGGGGCGACAGGGACCGCCTGCTGCCGGCGTCGCAGACGCCGATCTGGGTGGAAAAGATTCCGAACGCCCGTGCGCTGGTCATTCCCGGCGTCGGGCATTTTGCCATGCAGGAAGATCCCCGGACGGTGACCGCGATCGGCGACTTCCTGGTGGGCTAGTCGCCGGCAATCGATCGTTACCGACCGGAGGCGGCGGGCGCCGCGCGGCCAGATACCCAAGGAACAGATATCCCAAGGAGGAGAATGCCATGAACATGACGATGCGACCGGGACAGGGCTACTGGGGAACGAAGACCGATTTCGCGTCCCTGCTGGAACATGTGCGCAAGATCGGTCCGATCCTCGAAGAGAATGCGGAGGAGAACGACAGGCTCGGCCGGCTGAACGAGGCCACCTTCGCCGCGTTGAAGCCGCTGCGCATGTCGCACATCTTCGCCGAAGAGAAGATCGGCGGGGCACAGCTCTCTCCGACACAAGGGCTGGAGCTGATCGAAGCCATCACCTATCACAGCGGCGGCGCCGGCTGGGTGTCGATGGTGCACGCCTGCATCGGTGCGATGTCGGCGGCGTTCCTGCCCGACAGCGCGATCGCCGACCTCTATGCGCCGGGCACGGAGAACCGCTTCTCCGGACAGGGCACGCCCACCGGCATGCTGAAGAAGGTCGACGGCGGTTACCTGCTCAACGGCAAATGGTCCTATGCGAGCGGCATCCATCACGCCACGTTCACCCACTCCGCGGCCCTTCTCGACGACGGCACCGGACAGCCGGCCAAGGATGAGAACGGCGATGTGATCGTGCTGTGCGCCCACGCCCCGGTCGAAAAGCACGAGCTCCTGGGCAACTGGGATGTGCTGGGCCTCCACGCGACGGGCAGCATCGACTATGGCGCAAAAGATGTGTTCATCCCCGACGACATGGTGTTCCCTATCCTGACGGCGCAGCCGGAGCGCCTGAAGGAGTTCTTCAGTCTCGGCGTCGTCGGTCTCGCGGCCATCGGTCACTCCGGCTGGGCGATCGGCGCATCGCGCCGCATCCTGGATGAGATCGCCAAATTCGCGCGCGGCAAGACCGGGCGTTCCGGCCTGCTCGGCGAAAGCGACAAGTTCTGGTTCGACTTCGGCCGCGCCGAGGTGCGGGTGCGCGCGGCCCGCGCCTTCCTGTTCGAGGTCTGGCGCGATGTCGAGGCCTCGATCGAAAGCGGCAACCGCGCTTCGACACGGCAGATCAGCCTCATTCACCTGGCCAAGTCCGAGGTGCACGAAGCCGGCGTCGACGCCTGTCATTTCGTCTATCGCGCGGCCGGCGGCGCTTCGCTGAGAAGAGGCATCATGCAGCGGATCTATCGGGAGATGCTGACGGCAGCCAACCACTTCACGATCAATCCCAATATCGTAAGCGCAGCCGGCCGCGACATCGGCGGCCTATGGAGCGACCGCACTTGGCAGTTCTACGATCTTATCGAGAAGAAGTGACAATGCGCCCGAACCGGCAGGAACGGGCCGCCTCGGCGGCCCGGGAAAGCGATGCAATGGATTCCGCCGCGGCGACAGCCAAGGCATTCCTCGCCGCTTTCCGCCACCACCCGGCGGGCGCTGCGATCATCACCGGCGATCCGGGCGACGGCCCGGTCGCGCTCACCATCAGTTCGCTGATCTCCGTCGGCGTCGAGCCACCGACGGTCGCGTTCTCGCTGTCCGAAGCGTCGTCCAGCGCGAAGGCCCTGGCGCGGTGCGAGACGGTCGTCGTGCATTTTGTCCGGCGAGGGAACATGCAGCTTGCCAGGCTCTGCGCCACGAGCGGCACCGACCGCTTCGGTCCCGAGGTGTCGTGGACGCGCCTCGCGACGGGGGAGCCCTGCTATCCGCAGATGGATTTGCGGTTCCGCGCCGCGCTTCGCGGGCGGCTCGCCGCGCCGGGCGCATTGGTCGTCACCGCCGAATTTCTGTCGGTTTCCGCCGGCGACCGCGAGCCGGAAGAGGACGAGACGCTGGTCTACGCCAATCGTGCCTGGCATGGGCTGCGTCCGCTCGCCGATGTGGTCAGGGCGCCGCTCATGCTGTGGCCATCCGATTCGGCAACGTTCTGACGGATCATCGTGTTCAGCCGAGGCACGACTTGATCGTCGAGGGTCTTACGGCCGCAATCGCCCCGGCAATCTCTGTTCGGCAAAGCCGCTTGTGCCGTATCGAAGACGCCGCGCCCGGTGCCAAGCGCCCAGGAGTTCAGTCTTGCCTTCCAGAAGCCAACGCCAATCTGCCCGGAAGCTCCGCCGCGCACCCGAGGCTCCCCTGAAGGACGTTTTTGCGCTGCCGGACCGCTTCAGAAGCGACAATTGCCTGCCTTTTCCGGCGGCCGGCGTCACTCCTTGTCGCGCTCAGGGCGTTGTTCAAGCGCCGGTCCGGGCGGAAAGCGCAGCCCTGGCACCCTGTTGTGCACCCGCTCGGACGCCTCCGACAGCGTCGCCCCCATCCAACACCACCCCGCATCTATCAAACATCGCCTGCGCCATGGGAACCGACCACACCGTCACTCAGACCGGACGGATGTTCTGGTTGTGGTGGAAGATGTTGTCAGGGTCGTAGGTGGCCTTCACGTCCGCCAGCCGGTCGTAGACGGAGTCGCCATACGCCTCGCGGACCCGGTCCGGGTCTTCGTCGCCGCCGAGGAAGTTGACGTAGACGCCTTCCCGGAAGCGTCCGAGGGCTGCGAAGAATCCCCTCGTCCAGGCAATGTCCCGGTAGCCGAAGTCCTCGCCTGGCCGCCACACTGCGTCGAGGGTGATTGCGTGCGACGCCTGGCGGTTCCCGAACGCCGTCTTGCCCTCGGCCACCCGGCTCACCGCTCCCTTCAGATGGAACATCGCCACGTACGACCGCGGCGACGAACAGGAGAATGCATGCCCGGCGATCTCGTCGATGAGGTCGTCGCGGAGTTCGGGGAGGTGGGTGGACTTCCAGTAGTAGTTCCAACCGTGCACGACAGTCGAGTCGATCGCGCTTTGGAATTCCGCGTAAGGCGTGGGCCCGACCAGGTCGAGGAGGGGAGTGCGGGACGCACGGAGCGGGCGGAGCGCCTGCTCGCCATCCTCGATCGGTCCGGCGTAGCAGCTGCCCACCATCACCACAGGGCGCCAGTGCAGATTCTCGGGGATGACCGGCAGCGGCGGCGCGGCGCCGAACCTCACGACCGTGCCGAGTTCGTCGGGAGCGTCGCGGATGAAGTCGCGATAGAAGCGCAGGATCTCCCCGGCGTCGGTCGCGTCCCAGAGGATAGGCCCCGCCAGAACGGTGGGACCGACGGAGTGGAGGCGGAACTCGAAAGAGGTGACCACGCCGAAGTTGCCGCCGCCGCCTCGCAACGCCCAGAACAGATCGGGGTGCTCGTCCTCGGACGCTCGCAGCAGATCGCCGTCGGCCGTTACGACCTCGACGGCGAGCAGGTTGTCGACTGTAAGGCCGTGCTTGCGCATCAGCCAGCCGACGCCACCGCCGAGGGTGAGACCGGCGACACCGGTGTGGCTCACGATTCCGCCGGTGGTGGCCAGACCGTGCGCCTGCGTCTCGCGGTCGACGTCGCTCCAAAGCGCACCACCCTGCACCCAGGCGCTACGGTCGGCGGGGTCGACCCGCACGCCCCGCATCGGTGAGAGGTCAATGACGATCCCGTCGTCGCAAATGGCGGTGCCCGCCACGTTGTGGCCTCCGCCCCGTATGGCGATCTCCAGATCGTTGTCGCGGGCAAAACGCACCGCCGCGACCACGTCGGCAGCCCCGATGCATCGGGCGATCAGGCGCGGGCGCCGGTCGATGGCACCGTTCCAGACTGCACGGGCGCTGTCGTAATCGGCGTGGCCGGCACTGATCAGCCGGCCTCGGAACCCGTCGATCTCCACGACGGTCGGCCCCTTGGTCCCGTGGCCGACTTCCACGATTATCGGAGTCATCACCGTGTCCTCCTTTTTCGACGGCCACATCGGACCACGGAGGCCCGCCGCCGTATAGTCAAGAATCTGGACTTCAAAGCCGACGGCGAGTGTGGGACACTGGCGTCATGAGGACGTACGGCCAGTACTGCCCCATCGCCCGCGGCGCCGAGATTTTCGCCGAGCGCTGGACACCGCTGATCATCCGAAACCTGTATCTCGGCTGCGGAAGCTTCAGTGAGATCCTGGAGGGCGCGCCCGGACTGTCCCGTACGCTGCTCTCCCAGCGACTTAAGCAGCTCGAATGGATCGGCGTCGTCGAGTCGGCGCCCAAGCCCGACGGGCGCGGGCACCACTACGAACTCACGTCGGCGGGCCACGACCTCTTCACGGTCTGCCAGTCGCTCGGCGAGTGGGGTGCTCGTTGGCTGGAGATCGCCCCCCAGCACCTCGACCCCTTTGTGGCCCTGTGGTCGATGTGCAACGCGCTCCGCCGGGACCGGCTCCCGGAGCGACGCGTCGTCATCCGCTTCGACTTCACCGGCCGCCCGCGCCGTGAGCGCTATTGGCTACTCATCGAGCTTGGAGACACCGAGATCTGCAAGACATATCCTGGCTTCGACGAGGACCTCTACATCACGGCGGAAGCCGAAGCCTTCGTCAAATGGCACGCCGGCCAGCTTAGTTGGGCCCAGGCCATCCGCGAGGACCGTATCCAGCTCCACGGCGACCTGTCGCTGGCAAGAGCCTTCCCGACCTGGAACGCCCGCAGCATGTTCGCCCACATCACGCCTGTCTCCCGCATCGCCACGAACCCCGCTGGCTGACATCCCGGATGCCGCCTTCATTGCGGCACCGCACCGCTGCCGAACCAAACCACTCGCCTGAAATTCACAATAGTTCGGCGAACGTCCCAAGACCTCCAGTACTTTGTCATTGGCTCGATGATCGAAGATGACAGAATCGGGTCGATCCGTCATCTCCAGCGGCTCGGCTCAAACGATGTCGTGCGCCGCGAGCCTGCCGAGGCGCGGCGCCAGGATCACCCCGGGGTGGGCGACCAGCACGTAGAGCCCCTCGACCTCAGGAAGAAACTTCCGGAGGGGCAAGCCGTCGCCGGTCATGGGGCGAAACGCGCCGGTGACGGAAAGCAGGCGCGGTTCCGGACACGGCGCAAACAGGCTGGCGATCTTCGCGGCCGTTCGCTTCGCAAGCGGGAGAAGTCCCGCCTCTCCCTCTTCAGGATAATCGGCGGCCGAGACCAGGCCGCCCGAGAGGCCCGGGCGAAGCTCCAGTTCTCCATCGTAGAGGAGATGGCGCGCCAGCCCCGCATCGGACGCGAAGCGCATCAGCACCGCCGGAGCTTCGCTGATCGGCAGCGTGATCCCAAGTGACGCCACGAGCGGAAGGGCTGCGCCTGCATTGGCTAGGACCACCGTATCGGCGGCAACAATCTCGCCCTCGGCATGGACGCCGGCGACGCGCCCTCCGCGCATCTCGACGGCTTCGACTGCGACCGAGCATCGAAGCAGCGCTCCGGCGGCCCGGGCTCCCGCGAGAAGCTGGCGGGTCAAGTCGGCCGGCTCCACTGCAAAATCGTCAGGCGCCCAGGCGGCGAGCGCCGGGGGCGCGGCCAGGCGAGGCTCGAGTTCGGCGATCTGCGCGCGGTCCAGCAATTCCATGCGCACGCCCGCGGCTTGCTGCTCCGCAACCAGTTCTGCCGTTTCCTCGTCGATGTCGCGCCAAACGACAGCGCCCCGGGCCGCGATCGGCAAGGGACCCAGTTCGTCTGCCAGCCGCGCAAATTCGCGCACAGCCTCCATTTCCAGGGAGAAACAGGCGGGATCACTGGATGGCAACCCACTGCTCGTGCCGACCCAACCATAAGACCAGCGCGTGACACCCGCGGCAGCCTCCGGTCGCTTTTCCAGCACCGTCACCTCGGCGCCCGCTCGCGCCAGGTGCCAGGCCGCAGAGGCACCCAGAATGCCACCACCCACTATGACGACACGCGGTCCGGTTTTCATGTATCCCCCAACCAATGAGTCTGGCGTGTGGAGTGGAAGGCAGCCTCCATCACCATAGCCGGCGGGCCGCCAACTCTCCAGGAGGTCGCAACGGCCGCAGACCCCGCCCGGTCCCGTTCCGGCGGCCGACGAGAATGAGTTGGTGGCGACATGTCCGGAACGTCAAGGGTTCCGACTTCGTTTCAAACGGGACACAGGCGCTACGCTGCAGGCAGTACAGATCGGCGATGCCCAGCCAGGCGCCGGAAAAGTGGACGGAGGAAAACGATGACCATGACACGCAAGGATGTCGTCTCGGTTCTTGGCCCTGTGGACGAGGCAACGATTACAGAGATTATCTCGACGGGGGCTTCGGTGGAGGAACTGAGAGAGGCATGGGCCTGGGCATTCGGCGACGAGGCATTGATGAGCGAGGGGCGGCCGCTGCCGGGAACCCGGGTGGCCTCCTTGATCGACCTCATAGAACCGGAGGAAGAAACAGCGGACCGATCATGATCGGGCCGCCTCGGACCACTGGATCGCGCCCCCCAATCGCCGCCCGCAAGGTCGAGCGGTGAGGGGGCAGCCCCGATGTACGCTTGAGGCCGCGCCGCCCTGCGAAACAAAGCGGTGAAGATGACGAACTGGCCGCCGATGGCATGCAGGCGTCGGGTTCCGGCCTGGCCCGCAGAGCCGACCGCGCGGGCCTTCTGGTGCCATTTCGCGACCATGTCGAGCCGGCGCTGTTGACGGTCGTTTGCGGCGGCATCTCCGCCTACTGCCCGGCACGGCTGTCCGGCAGAATCCCGGCAGGGCCTGTGCACAAAGACTGCAGCATCCCGGAGAGACACGGGCCGGTCGAAAAGAGCTGCGCGGCCATTTCCGGATCCGGCGGATAGAGGCCATCGGCGATCCGGCGGTGTTGCCCGCGTGCCATGCCGACATGGCGATCGGCATTCGGGGGCGATCGGCATTCGGGGGCGATCGGCATTCGGGCGGCCTTGCAATCCTGGATTTCTCGACCGCGCGTTCCCCATATGGGGGATGCCGGGCCCCGGCACACTTCCTACACAGGCCGCAGTCAAGCGATCCTGGCGGGGAAGAAATCAAGATGGCGAACAATATTCAAGGCACTCCCGGTGACGACGTCTTGGTCGGCACTTCGGCAGATGACGTGATCCTTGGCCTCCAAGGCGAGGATGTCATCTCCGGCGGTGAGGGCAACGACACGCTCGACGGAGGCTCCGGCACCGATGACGACGACAATGATCTGTACGACATTCTCGACTACATGCAGGACGGCGGCTCGCAGGGGGTTGTCGTCGATCTGGCCGCCGGAACCGCGACCGACAGCTATGGCGACACCGATACGATCACCGAATTCGAAGGCGTGGTCGACACGAACCTCGCCGACACGATCATCGGATCCGACAACGACGAGAGTTACTTCGTAAATGGCGGCGCCGACGTCATTGATGGTGCCGGAGGGTTCGACGAACTGAACTATCACCTTGCCGATCAATATGGCGGCAACGCCGTCGGCATCGTCGTGACCTTCAACAACGACATGTCCGGAATTGGCGGCGGTACGGTTGTCGACCCGTTTGGCGATACCGACACCTTCGCAAATATCGAGGCAATTCGCGGCACGCGATACGCAGACACCATGACAGGCGGGCTGGGAGACCAGAGGTTCCGCGGGTTGGACGGCGCCGATGTAATCGACGGCGGCAGCGACTACGATACGGTGGACTATCGGCGCGACGCGAATTACGGCGGCCTCAACGGTATCGACGCCGATCTGGAGGACGTCGACGGCGAGGGCTTCGGCCGTATCCTGGACGGGTTCGGAGCGGAGGACCGCGTCAGGAACGTCGAGCAGATCCGCGGCTCGGAATTCGGCGACGCGATTCGCGGCGATGCCGGGGCGAATGATTTTCGCGGCGAGGGCGGAAACGATCTCCTCGATGGTCGGGATGGTGACGATCTTCTCCGAGGCGGCGCAGGCGACGACATTCTTGCAGGCGGTGGCGGGTTCGACTTCATCGCCGGCGGTGAAGGCATGGATGTGCTGGTGCTGCAGGGCAGCAGCACCGACTATTCGATCACGTCCAATGGTGACGGGACCTACACGGTCACGGACCATGGCGGCAATGGCGACGATCAGGATGTCGTCTCGGAGATCGAACTCGTCGAATTCAGCAACGGTTCGATCGCGTTCGGCCTGCTTGCGGGCATTGAAGGCCTGCACGGCACCGAAGCCGACGACAACCCGCTGACCGGAACGGCCAATGCCGATGCCCTGTTCGGCCATGCCGGCAATGACGCGATCTACGGCATGGAGGACGAGGATGTCATCGCCGGCGGCGCGGGCGACGATATCATAGACGGAGGCTCGGGCACCAGCGATGACGAGAATGGCGTCTACGATGCCGTCGACTATATGCAGGATGCTGCCGAAGGGGGCACTCAGGGCGTCGTGGTCAATCTCGCGACCGGGGTGGCGACCGATCCCTTCGGCGACACCGATACGCTGATCGAGATCGAGCGGGTCTTTGGCACGAACTTCGCAGATTCGATCACAGGTTCCGACCAGGACGAGCTCTTCGACCCCCATGGCGGTGCTGACACCATCGATGGCGGCGACGGCTGGGACGAGGTGACCTACCATCACTCGCAATGGCATGGCGGGACCGGCGGCATCACGGTGACCTTCGACGACGGCACTGCCAATACCACCGACGGGTCGATCGTGGACCCGTATGGCGACGTCGACCACTTCACCAATATCGAAGCGGTGCGCGGCACGAACCAGGTCGATGTGATGACCGGCGGGCTTGGCACGCAGAGGTTCCGTGCCCTGGCCGGCGCCGACGTGCTCGACGGCGGCGCCGACGTCGACATGCTCGATTACAGGCGTGATATCAACACGGGCGGGGAAGAGGGAATCGACGCGGATCTCGAGGACATCGACGCCGAAGGCTATGCCCGCATCAAGGACGGTTTCGGCGACTATGACCGTGTGAGGAACATCGAGCAGATCAGGGGCACCGGGTTCGACGATGCGATCCGGGGTGACGGCATAGACAATCTCCTGCAGGGCGAAGGGGGAGCCGATTTCCTCAGCGGCCGTCATGGCGACGACGTGCTCCACGGCGGCCTCGGCGACGATGTGCTGGTGGGGGGATCAGGTGCGGATGTGCTGGATGGCGGCGCAGGTGCTGACATTGCGGATTATGCCGGCTCGAATTCCGCCGTGACCGTCAACCTGACGACCGGATCCGGGGTTGGCGGGGATGCGGCTGGAGACACGCTCATTGCCATCGAACAGGTCGTCGGCTCCGCCTTTGATGACACGCTGGCGGGCGATGGTGCCGCAAATGTGCTCGATGGATCCGGCGGCAACGATTTGCTGAACGGCGGGGCTGGCATCGACCAGATGTCCGGCGGCCTCGGCGACGACCGCTTTTATGTCGACAGCGCGAGCGACAGGGTGTTCGAGGCATCCGGACAGGGCAACGACGCCGTCTACGCCTGGGTGAACTATACCCTGGCCGCCGGCCAGCATGTGGAGACGCTCGCGACGGCCTCTCTTGCCGGCACCGGCACGATCAATCTCGCCGGCAACGAGCGTTCGCAGCGTGTCATCGGCAACAACGGCAACAACAGCCTCTACGGCAATGCCGGCAACGACCAGCTCTACGGCTATGGCGGCAACGATTTGCTGAACGGCGGGGCTGGCATCGACCAGATGTCCGGCGGCCTCGGCGACGACCGCTTTTATGTCGACAGCGCGAGCGACAGGGTGTTCGAGGCATCCGGACAGGGCAACGACGCCGTCTACGCCTGGGTGAACTATACCCTGGCCGCCGGCCAGCATGTGGAGACGCTCGCGACGGCCTCTCTTGCCGGCACCGGCACGATCAATCTCGCCGGCAACGAGCGTTCGCAGCGTGTCATCGGCAACAACGGCAACAACAGCCTCTACGGCAATGCCGGCAACGACCAGCTCTACGGCTATGGCGGCAACGATTTGCTGAACGGCGGGGCTGGCATCGACCAGATGTCCGGCGGCCTCGGCGACGACCGCTTTTATGTCGACAGCGCGAGCGACAGGGTGTTCGAGGCATCCGGACAGGGCAACGACGCCGTCTACGCCTGGGTGAACTATACCCTGGCCGCCGGCCAGCATGTGGAGACGCTCGCGACGGCCTCTCTTGCCGGCACCGGCACGATCAATCTCGCCGGCAACGAGCGTTCGCAGCGTGTCATCGGCAACAACGGCAACAACAGCCTCTACGGCAATGCCGGCAACGACCAGCTCTACGGCTATGGCGGCAACGATTTGCTGAACGGCGGGGCTGGCGTCGACCAGATGTCCGGCGGCCTCGGCGACGACCGCTTTTATGTCGACAGCGCGAGCGACAGGGTGTTCGAGGCATCCGGACAGGGCAACGACGCCGTCTACGCCTGGGTGAGCTATACCCTGGCCGCCGGCCAGCATGTGGAGACGCTCGCGACGACCTCTCTTGCCGGCACCGGCACGATCGATCTCGCCGGCAACGAGCGTTCGCAGCGTGTCATCGGCAACAACGGCAACAACAGCCTCTACGGCAATGCCGGCAACGATCAGCTCTACGGCTATGGCGGCAACGACACCCTGGTCGGCGGCACGGGCAACGACACGCTGACCGGTGGGGCGGGCAACGACTATTTCGTCTTCAACACCGCGCTCACCGCTGCGCCCAATGTCGACCGGATCACCGACTTCAACATTGCCGCCGACACGATCCGTCTGGACAATGCGGTGATGCCGGGGCTGGGCTCCGGAACCGGCACGCTTGCTGCAGGCAAGTTCTGGAAAAGCACCAGCGGGCTCGCGCATGACGCGGATGACCGCATCATCTATGAGACCGACACCGGCAGGTTGTTCTACGACAGCAACGGGAGTGCTGCGGGAGGCTCCGTCCACTTCGCCACGCTCGCGCCGAACCTTGGCCTAACGCATGCGGATTTCCAGGTGATTTGAACTTCCAAGTGATTTGAACTTCCAGGTGATCTGAACCCCCAGGTGACCTGAACCGGACAAGGCCGGCTACCGCAGCCGCAGGAACAAGAACCTTTCTGCCAATCGGAACAGATCCTTCTGGCTGCGGCAGTTCGTCTTGGCCAGGACGGACTTCATCTGTTGGCGCACGGTATCCATTCTGACCCCGCGCCGATTGCATTGCCGGCGCAAAGTCTGCCAGCGTCTGCGCGTGATCGGACCGGGCCGCCGGCACACCGTTCACGACCAGAGAGGCGTCGCCTGTCGTCTTGATCTGGAGCTTCATATGCAGCTCCAGCAACCGTCAAAGAGCCTCTCTTGTGGTCAGTGGTTCACGCTGCTGCAGCGGTCCTTGTCACGATTTGTGAGGTTCTCCCCAAGCTCCCGAAAGTGTGGTCTCGTTCCCTACCAAACCGTGCAGCACTCGCAGGAAGGCGAGCGACCGCTGCGAAAGGGGGCGTTTCGGGCTGCTGACGAGGTTTAGAGGAAACAGCACTTCTTCCTGAAGTTCCAGCACGCGCGTTCCCTCTGGCGGCGCGCCAAGCACTGTGAAAGCGTCGAGCAGCGTCGCGCCTAGACCTTCCCTGACCAGCGCACAAGCCGTTACCATCAGCCGCGCCCGGGAGCGATAGCGCGGCCTGAGCGACTTCTCCCCGAAGAGCCGGTCGATCATCTTTTGCTGGAAAGAGCGCTGATCGAAGCCGACCAGGTCATGGGCGGCAAGTTCCTTGAGAGTTATCGTGCCTCGGCTGGCGAGAGGATGGCTCGCAGGAACGAGACAGATCAAAGGCGCTTCCGCCAATTTCCGGCATTCCACACGCGGATCATCCATATCGTAGATCGTCAGCGCGAAGTCACAGGTGCCCAGCTCGAGATGCGGCACGATTTCGTCGATGTGGAGCACGTCGAGGTCGAATTCGGCGCTGGCGTCGGTTTCCCTGATGCGTGCCAAGACTTTTGGCACCAGCGACAGACCGAGACCGGGCGAGGCTCCGATCCGGATCGAGGGATCCTCCGTCTCCGAGGTGCGTAGTCTTTCCTCGATGCGCTTCAGGAGCAAGTGAACCTGTTCCAGATCGCCAAGAAGGCTCCCGGCCTCCGGTGTCGGTATGAAGCCCGTCGAAGTGCGATTGAACAGATCGAATCCGATCTGCGACTCGGTATGCTTCAACATGCGGCTCACCGCCGCCGCCGAAACGTTCAGCATCGAAGCTGCGCCCGATATGCTTCGAGCGAGCAGCACGGCCCTGACTACCTCAATTTGGCGCAGACTGATCATAGTTTAACATTAGGCTAATCCCATCTGCGTAAATGTTAATTGACTTCGCGCCGGCTGGCCAGTCTGTTCGGGACGTGGAGGAGAATTCGTTGAGCATCAGCTTGCACAGTCCGTTCGCGGCGATGACCGAGCGCGCGCATGGCGATCGCGCTTCTGGCTACGATGTGGCGGTCGTGGGCGGCGGCATGGCGGGATGCGTTGCCGCGATCGCAGCAGCACGAGCCGGGTCGAAGGTGCTGATCATCGAGCAGAACGCGTTCTTCGGCGGCGCCGCGACAGCGGGCGTTGTTGGCCAGTTCGTTGGATGGTCCACTCGTTCCGGCCGAAAGGTCATTGCTGGTCTTGCTGAAGAGATCGTCGACAGACTGCAATCGATTGGTGGCTGCGGTCGGATCGAGGATTTCACCATGTCGACCGGACACAGCATGAACCGGGTCCAGTTCGATCCCGAACTGCTTAAGATCACCTTGGACGAAATCGTCACCGAAGCCGGCGTCGATGTCCTGTTCAAAAGCGTTTTGACAGGATGCGAAACTGCGGACGGGGCTGTGCAGAGCATCGTTGTCTGGTCGGCAGGCAAGATCCTCAGTATCCGCGCCACGGCGTTTGTCGATGCATCAGGCGATATGGCACTGCTCAAGTCCTCCGGCGCCGCGTTCCTTGAACTCGGCGAAGGCGAAGCTTTGCAGCCCGCGACGATGATGTTCGCCATGGCGCCGATCGATTTTGAGAAGCTGGATGCCGTATCCGAAAAAGAACGAAAGTTGATCGTGAAGCGGGGTCTCGACGGCGGCGCGCTGCCGCGCGCCGCGCTGCATTACAGTCGCGCGCCCGGCACCAACGAGGCTTGGTTCAATATCTCGCGCGTGAATGTCGAGCCCGACGATCCGTTCTCACTCAGCAACGGTGAGATTGAAGGGCGCAGCCAGGTGATGCGGATCGCATCGTTCCTCAAAGCAAATCTGCCTGGCTGCGCAAATGCGCGATTGAGCTCCATGGCCCCTCAACTCGGCATCCGCGACACGAGGCGCGTCGAAGGAGACTACGTCATTACGGCCGATGACCTGCGTCAGGCGCGTGACTTTCCCGATGTGGTCGCCTGCGGTGCCTATCCGATCGACATCCATCACGCCGGCAGTCCGGACCTTACCTTCGAGGAGTTCGGTCCAGATCATCACTACCGGATTCCGTTTCGCGCCTTGCTGCCGGCAAATCTTGCAAATGTGGCGGCCGCTGGTCGCGGAATCTCGGCCGATCACGACGCTTTTGCCGCTCTGCGCGTGATGCCGACGGCAATGGCCGTGGGGGAAGCCGCTGGTACCGCCGCGGCGATGGCAAGCACCCGCACGCAGGGCGTCATTAGGGCCATCGATGTCGGCGAGCTGCAGGAAACGCTGCACAGGCAAGGCGCATATTTGGGAACGTGAAAATGGCGCTGACGGCCCTGTTTCTCACCTTTGCAATCTTCATGCTGGCCGGCGCACCGGTTGCGATCGCCATGGGGATTGCTTCGATGGTCTACATTATGCTTTCAGACATCATGCCGACCGTCTTCATATTCTCGATGGTCGACAGCCTTGGCGGCATCTCGCTGCTTGCCATCCCGTTCTTCGTGCTCGCTGGCGAAATCATGAATGTGGGCGGCGTGACTTCCCGGATCTTCGGCTTCGCCAACCTATTGGTCGGTCACATTCGCGGCGGTCTCGCGCACGTGAACATCGTTTCCAGCCTGTTCTTCGCCGGCATCTCGGGGTCGGCTGTCGCCGATACAGCCGGCCTCGGCCGCATCGAGATCAAGGCAATGGTGAATGCCGGCTACAGCCGTCCCTTCAGTGCCGCGGTGACGGCAGCCTCGAGCTGCATCGGTCCCATCATCCCTCCGTCGATCCTGATGGTCCTCTACGGCACCATGACCGACGTCTCTATCCCGGCGCTTTTCCTGGGCGGTATCATTCCAGGCATGATGCTTGGCCTCTTCATGATGGTCTATGTCTATATCGTCGCGAAGAAGGAGGGCGTCCCGCCTGCACAGCGCGCCTCCGTCCGGCAGATTGCCGTGAGCTTCCTGAAGAACTTCCCACCTCTGGCGACTCCCATCGTTATTCTCGCAGGGCTCGTCCTCGGCATCGTGACGCCGACCGAAGCCGGTGTGGTCGCCGTCGTCTACGCGATTTTCGTCGCCACGCTCTACGGCGAGATGAGGTGGTCGACCTTCGGCGCCATGCTTGAAGAGAGCTTGATCACGACGACCCAGATCATGTTCATCCTGTCGATGTCTGCCCTGTTCGGCTGGCTGGTGACGACCGAGCGCATTCCGCAAGCGCTTGCCGCTTACTTTCAGGCAAGCGGCTATGGGCAGATAGCCTTCCTGGCCTCGGTCAACATTGTGCTGCTTGTTTTAGGCACGATCATGAGCCTGACGTCGATCCTGGTGATCTTTACTCCGACGCTGATCGGCATGGCGCATCTGATGGGCGTCGACCCGGTGCATCTCGGCGTCGTCGTGGTCCTCAACCTGACCGTTGGGCTTATTACGCCGCCACTCGGGTGGTGCCTCTACATCGTGACGGAAATCGCCGAGATCCGCTTTATCGACGCGGCAAGGGCGATTGTGCCGTTCCTCATCCCGATCCTGGCGGTCCTGCTGCTGATCACATTCATACCCTCTCTCGTCTTGTGGCCCGCCGAGGTCCTGTTGGGACACAATTAAACTGGAGGAAACCATGCAAAACCATAACAGACTGGCACTCGCCATCACTGCGGTCATTGCAGTCACGGGCCCTGTTGTACTGCCGGCCTCGGCAGCGACCTTGAGGCTGGCATGCCCGTCGGCACCCGATAATCCGACCTGCCTGGCCGCAAGCCGCTTTGCCGAGGAAGCGAAAAGGAAATCGGATGGCTCGCTGGACATCCAGGTTTTTCCGTCGGGTCAACTCGGCAAGGGCAAGGAAGCGATCCAGCAGATGCAGGCCGGCATCATTGACCTGGTCGTCGAGGACATCAGCAACTACGCCAACTTCGCGCCAGACTACAACGTGGTCTCCTGGGGTTTCGCGTTCCGTGACGAAGACCATTTCCTGGCTTTCCTGGACTCGCCGCTGCACGAGGAGATGGCGGGCAAACTCCGCGATCAGGGCATCGAGCTGGTAGCCGCCAACTGGCGCAAGCTTCCCCGCGTCGTGGTGTCGACCAAACCGGTCAAAGCGCCGGAAGATCTTGCCGGCCTCAAGTTCCGCGTGCCGCCGATCCCGTCCTACATCGAGACCTGGAAAACGCTAGGCGCCAATCCCACGCAAGTGCCGTGGAGCGACTCCTTCCAGGCCCTCAAGACTGGTGTGGTCGACGCGATGGAGGCACCGCTGGATTCGGTGGTGAGCCAGAAATTCCACCTGGCGGCGCCGCACGTCACGCTCACCAATCATGTCTTCGCTTCGATCGCCCTGACAATCAACAAGACGCGACATCAATCGCTTTCCGATGCCGAGCGGAAGGCCATCGACGAAGCGGCTGCCATCGCAGCCGACTATTCGGCCGAGTTGGCCGCTGAAGCGCGCAACAGTGTGCGCGAACAGATCAAGGCTGACGGCGGCGAAATCATTGAGGTGGAAACGGCCCCGTTTGCGGCAAAGCTCGAGAAGGCCGCACATCAGCAGGAGGCGGACGGCCTTTGGAGCCAAGGACTCTACGATAGGATCGAGGCGATGAAATAGGCCGCCCATGCTACGTGCACTCGATTCCATTCTCGACAGGGTGAGCCGAACCTACTTCCGGCTCTCCCAGCTGCTGCTCGTCGTCCTCGTTGTCGGAATCTTTTCGGAAGTCGTGTTACGCTATTTCTTCGGGAAGGCCATTCTCGGCTCCGGCGAGATCGCCAATCTGTCCCTGGTCTGGCTTGTCTTTCTGATGGCGGTCGTACTCCACCGCCGGCGCCGGCACATCGTCATCACCGCCGCGATCGACCTCATGAATGACCGACTCAGGCGCCTGGCTGCGATGCTGGTGAGCATCGGAACCGTCGCGCTCGCCGTCTACATCATCGTCCAGTTCGCCAACGCTGTCCCGTTCCTGCGCCTGAATACGCCCGTGTTCCACATCCCGGATATGCTGTTCAAGAGCGCTCCGGTCTTCGCCCTGGTCCCGATCATGCTGCAGTCGATTCTGGACCTCTTCCAGCCAGCGCAGGCCGCCGTCGCTGGGGAACCCGAAATCTGATGTCGCCTTGTGAACGCGCGAATCCGGGGCCTTTCGTCCGCGCTGGCGGCCACCCTCGATTGACGTGGGTGCCTTGCCCCGGCACGCGAAGGGCCCTATCGATATGAGCGCGCCAAATCTTGGCTGTCCGGCGTCACTTCTTCTGCTCGTCGTCGGGATGCCCTAGTTCGCAGAACCAGCCACCCAGATACCTGACGGAAGGCCGCTTCGGGTCAGGCGCCGGCGTCTTGGCCTCGACGGCGGCGCGAAATGGCTCCGCGCTGTCCTGCGGGATGAACCCGAGATGGTTCGCGCCGCTGTTGTCAACCGTCTTCACCTTGTTGTCGGAAATCCCGAACGAGATCGTATGGCCCACGCGTGGCGCGGTCAGCGATGCCTCGACCAGGCGCACGCAATCGGCAAAGGACAGATACGACCACAGCATTCGCCGATCGGCTGGTTCCGGGAAGGAAGAGAAGATGCGCAGGCACACCGTCTCGATGCCGAACTTGTCCCAGTAGAGGCGGCTGAGGCTCTCGACGAAGTTCTTCGAGACGCCGTAGAGGCTGTCGGGACGCACCGGCGCATCGACGCCGATATGCGCCTCGACCTCGTGATAGCCGACGGCGTGCACGGACGAGGCGTAGATCACCCGCTTGACGCCGTGTTTCCGCGCGCCTTCATAGATGTGATAGGAGCCGCGGATACTGGAATCCAGAATCGTCTGCCACGGGCTCTCGAGGGGCGCGCCGCCGAAGTGCACGATGGCGTCGCAGTCCTTGGCGGCGGCGACGGTGGCCTCCATGTCGGCCAGGTCGAAAACCGCCTCCTCCTCGTGCGGGGCGAGGTCATTGAAGGGCTCGCGTCCCGCAACGCGGATCCTGGAGGCCAGCGGCACCAGCCCTTTGCGCAGTTCCGAGCCGAGACGGCCCGCCGCGCCGGTGACCAGGATGCGTTCATAGTGAGGCATGGTCTACTCCACTTCCGCCACGGCGGCCTTGATTCGTGTGATCGCTTCGGACAGCACCTCCTCGCTGGTGGCGGTGGAAATGCGGAAATAGGGGGACAATCCGTAGGCGACACCCGGCACGGAGGCCACACGCCCCTCGTTCAGGAGGTAGGCGGCGACGGCCGCATCGTCCTCGAGCACGGCACCCCTGGGCGTCTTGCGGCCGACCAGGCCGGCACAGCCGATATAGGCGTAGAAGGCGCCCTCCGGCGGCAAAAGCGTCAGGCCGTTGATCTGGCGGATGCCGTCGACGACGAGGTTCCGGCGGGCTTCGAAAGCCTTGCGGAAGCGTCCTACCTCGTCCTGCGGGCCGTTCAGGGCTGCGATCGTGGCGGCTTGCGCGATCGAGCACACGGACGTGACGGACTGGCTCTGGATGGTCGACATCGCCTTGACCAGGGGCGCCGGGCCGGCGGCATAGCCGACGCGCCAGCCCGTCATCGCGTACGACTTCGAGACGCCGTTGACGATCAGCGTGCGGTCCTTGATCTCGGGGCAAGCCTTGCCGAAAGAGACGAATTCCCGGCCGTCGAAAAGGATGTGCTCGTAGATTTCGTCGGAAAGGACAAGAACCTGCGGATGCTTCGCCAGCACGGCGCCCAGCGCCTTCAGGTCGGCCTCGGAATAGACCGCGCCAGAGGGATTGCCCGGCATGTTCAGGAACAGCCATTTGGTGCGTGAGGTGATTGCCTGCTCAAGCACGTCCGGGGTCAGCCTGAATCCGGACGTTTCCGGACATTCCACGATCACAGGCGTTCCGCCCAGCAGCTTTACCATCTCCGGGTAGGACACGAAATAGGGAGCTGCCAGGATCGCCTCGTCGCCGTTCTCCAGCGTCGCCATCAGCGCGTTGAAGATGATCTGCTTGGCGCCGTTCGCCACAACGATGTCGTCGGCGACGTAATCCAGCCCGTTCTCGCGCCGGAACTTGTCCGCCACGGCCCGGCGCACGGCCGGGGTGCCGGGGGCGGCCGTGTAGAGGGTGTCGCCGGCCCGCGCGGCCGCGAAGGCGGCTTCGATGATGTGGCGAGGCGTCGGGAAATCGGGCTCGCCAAGGCCGAGGTCGATCACGTCGATGCCCTTGGCGCGGAGCGCCTTCGCGGCCTGCGAGGCCGCCATCGATGCCGATGGCTTGACCACCGACAGGCGCGACGAAATGTAACTCATCGGTTATCCTCCGTGACGTATCCCTTGAATCGATCCTCGGCGCGCGCCTCCGCGCTGCGCCTGGCGGGATCGCCATAGCCGCCGCCACCCGGCAGTTCCAGTACCAGGCGGCGCCCTGCCGGCACATGCTGCCAGCCCTTGGGGCGCAACTTCGTGCCGTCATCCAGCTTGACTGCGCCGGCAACGCCGTCCTTGCCGCCGTTGCGTCCCTTCGGCGGGTGATTGATGCGGTCGAACATCGCCGAGAAGTCGAACTCGTGGCCTTCCATCGGCGCGATTTCGATGACCTGCCCGAGCCCGCCGCGGAACTCGCCATCGCCGGCGGAACCGGGGCGCAGTTCCTTGCGCCAGACGACGATCGGACCGGTGTGCTCCGTGGCCTCGATCGGCATGGTGTGCACACCGGACGGGAAGGCGGTCGCCGACAGGCCGTCGAGGCCGGGCCGCGCGCCCATGCCGCCGGAGTTGAACATCAGCACTTCCGCCCGGTGCCCTTCGGCACCTGCGACCGGCCGCGCCGAGATGTGGATGTTCCACAAGGCTCCGGCGCCTTCGGCCAGGATCCTGCCGGGCAGGGCCTTGGCCATCGCGCCGAGCACGAGGTCCGGAACCATATGGCCGAAGATGTGCCTGAGCGCCACGGGTGCTGGCCGCACCGCATTGAGGATGTTGACGGGCGAGGAGACGGTGAAGAAGGCGAGCGAGGCCGCGTTGTTGGGGATGTCAGGCGCCACCACGCATTTCAAGGCGTAGCAGGCATAGGCCTTGCTGTAGATGATGGGGCAGTTGATGCCCCAGCGGCTCATCGGATCGGTGCCGGCGAAGTCGACCTCGACATGGTCGTCGCGGACCGAGACCGTCGCAGCCAGCTTGACCGGTTCGTCGTAGCCGTCGGTGGTGAACTCGTTCGACCAGCTTCCCTTGGGCAGTGCCCCGATACGCTCGAGCATGGCGTCGCGGGTACGCGAGAAGATGAACTCGCCGAGATGGTCGAGCGAGGCGAGACCAATCTCCTTCATCATGCCGACCAGCCGGCGATGGCCCACCTCGTTGCAGGCGGCCAGCGAATAAAAGTCGCCGACGACCTGGTTCGGTTCGCGAACGTTGGCGCGCAGGATCCGGACGAGGTCCATATTGACCTTGCCCTTCTCCGCGAACTTCATGATCGGGATCTGGATACCTTCCTCGTAGACCGACTTCGCGTCGGCGCCGAAGCCGCGCCCGCCCACATCGACCACATGTGCGGTGCAGGCGAAGAAAGCCACCAGTTCCCCGTCGAGGAAGGAGGGCGACACCATGGTGATGTCGTGCAGGTGGCCCGTGCCCTTCCAGGGATCGTTGGTGACGTAGGTGTCGCCCTCGAACATCTCCTCGCGCGGGATTTCGTTCATGAAGTGAAGGACGGCTTCGGCCATGGTGTTCACGTGGCCGGGCGTGCCGGTGACGGCCTGCGCCAGCATCTGGCCGCGCGGGTCGAACACGCCGGCGGACAGATCGCCCGACTCGCGCACCGATGTGGAGAAGGCCGTACGCAGCAGGGTCAGCGCCTGCTCCTCGACGACCGAGATCAGCCGGTTCCACATGACCTGCATGCGGATTTCGCCAATGCTGTTAATGCCTGGGTCGCTCATGCCTGGCTGCCTTTGCGGATGAGAAGAATGGAGCCGTCGCTCTGGATGATGGCGTCGAAGGACGTGGTTGCGACGGTGGACGTCTCTCGTTCGACGATGACCGCCGGGCCGACGATGCGGTCGCCGGCCGCCAACGTATCGCGCTCGACGATCCCGTAGGTTTGCGTGGAGCCAATCGCGGGGTCGAACACGGCGCGGCTGACGGCCGGATGGACGGTGCGACCCTCGGTCGTCAGTTGATGTCTTTCGACGGCAGGACGCTCGTCGGTCGCCTTGACCGACCAGGTGACGATCTCGATCTCCAGCCCGTCGAGCCCGTCGATGGCGCGGCCGAAGAAGCGCTGGTAGTTCGTCCGGAACAGTTTCTCGAGCTTGCAGACCGCATCCTCGCCGAACGGTTCGTCGGGAAGCGGCACCGGGATTTCCCAACCCTGACCGGCATAGCGCATGAAGGCGGTGATCTCGCAGACGATCTTGCCGCTGGTCCCGGCCCGCACGAAGCTTTCCGCCGAAGCCTTGAGGTCGGCGAGGAGAGCGTTGACCTCGCCGCCGCGGAACTGCGAGAGGCGAGTGAGCCGGGAGGCAAGCGCCTCGTAGCCGAAAGGCGCTTTCAGGAAGCCGATCGCGGAGCCGACGCCAGCACCCCGCGGCACAATGCACCGGTCGATGCCGAGCTTCTCGCAAAGCCGTGCCGTGTGGAGCGGTGCTGCGCCACCGAAGGAGATCATGATGTTGTCCGAGATGTTCTTGCCGTTCTCCACGGCATGGACGCGCGCGGCATTGGCCATGTTCTCGTCGACGACCTCGCAGATGCCGAAGGCGGTGGACACGGCGCCGAGCGACAGCCGTTCGCCGACGTCGCGCATGATTGCCCGTTCGGAGGCGCCGGCGTCGAGCCTGATCGCTCCGCCGGCGAAATTGTCCGGGTCGAGCTTTCCCAGCACCAGATCGGCATCGGTGATCGCCGGATGCCTGCCGCCGCGACCGTAGCAGGCCGGCCCCGGTTCCGAGCCGGCGCTCTCCGGTCCGGTCTGGATGCGGCCCATCGCATCGACCCAGGCGATCGAGCCGCCGCCGGCACCGATCTCGATCATCTCGATGACCGGAATGGAGATCGGCATGCCCGATCCCTTGCAGAAGCGATAGGTGCGGGCCACCTCGAAGGTCCGGGCCGTGCGCGGCGCGAAATCCTCGATCAGGCAGATCTTGGCCGTCGTGCCGCCCATGTCGTAGGAGACGACCTTGTCCAGACCGAAGCGCCGGGCGATGTCGGCAGCGAAGATGGCTCCGCCCGCCGGGCCGGATTCGACGAGCCGCACGGGAAATTCGGAAGCCGTCTCCACCGAGATCAGGCCGCCGCCGGAATGGATCATGAAGACCGGGCATTCGGCGCCCATCTCCTTCAGCCGTATCTGCAGGCGGGCCAGGTAGTCGGCCATCTGCGGCCGCACATAGGCGTTGGCGCAAACGGTGTTGAACCGCTCGAACTCGCGCATCTGGGGCGAGACTTCTGCGCTGATCGAGATCGGGACACTCAGCTTTGCGGCGAGAATCTCCCTCGCGCGGCGTTCGTGCGCGGGATTGGCATAGGCGTGGATGAAGCCGATCGCGACGGCTCCGAAGCCGCCTGCCGCGATTTCGTCGGCGACATTCTCCAAGGCAGCTTCGTCCAGCGGCTGCAGTTCCTGGCCCTCGGCGCCGATGCGGCCCTTCACCGTGAAGCGATGTTCGCGCGGTATCAGCGGCGTCGGAAGCTTGAGGTTCAGGTCATACTGCTCGAAGCGGTTTTCCGTCCGCATCTCGATGACGTCGCGAAAGCCTTCGGTCGTGATCAGGGCCGTCCTGGCCCCGCGGCGCTCGATCAGCGCGTTCGTCGCCAGCGTCGTGCCGTGAATGATGATCCCGATGTCGGCGGGCACAATCCCGGCGTTGCGCGCGACGATCTCGATGCCGTCGAGGATCGCCTGCTCGGGCGCCGAATAGTTCGTCAGGACCTTGGTCGAGAATATCTTTCCCCGCAGGTCCAGCGCGATGTCCGTGAAGGTTCCGCCGATGTCAGCGCCGAGGCGGATGTCGTCGTTCCTGGAAGTCATGACTTGGCTTTCTGGGATGCGAGCGCAGTTTCGCGCATCTGGGAGAGAGTCTGGCGCGGCGTCAGAGCCTCCGGCGAGATCATGAGTTCGAGGATCGCACCGGTCGGACTGGCAAGCGCGCTTCCGAAGGCGGCTGCGAAATCGGCCGTGGACGCGACGCGTTCCGCATGAAAGCCGTATGACTTCGCCAGGCTCACGAAGTCGGGGTTCTCGAGCATGGTTCCCGACACGCGCGCTGGATAGTTGCGCTCCTGGTGCGCGCGGATCGTGCCATAGATGCCGTTGTTCAGGATGAGCACGACGGGCCGCGCGCCGGCTTGCATCGCAGTGCCCAGTTCCTGGCAGTTCATCTGGAAATCGCCGTCGCCGGCAAAGCAGACGACGGTGCGCTCCGGGAACGCCACCTTGGCAGCGATCGCGGCAGGCAGGCCATATCCCATGGCCCCCGACTGGGGCGCGAGCAGCCGCGCATTCGGGCCGAACCTGAAGAACTTGTTCGGCCAGACGGTAAAATTGCCGGCGCCGTTTGTCAGGATGACGTCGTCGGGCAGGTTGTCGCGCAGCCATGCGCTGACCGCGACCATGTCCACCGGCCCTGGCTGGACCGGCGCATCGAAAGTGGCCTCATAGGCCTGCCGCGCCTTCGCCCGCCAGGACGCCCAGGGGCCCTTGACCGGCGACAGCGTCGCGGCGAACGCGTTTGGGCCGGCATGGATGCCGAGCGACGGCACATAGACCTTGCCGATCTCGCGGTCGGAGCCGTGCACATGGATCAGTTTCTGGTGCGGCACGGGCACGGACAGCAGCGTGTAGCCGTCGGTGGTCATCTCGCCGAAGCGGATGTTGACCGCCAGGATCACGTCAGCGTCGCGGATCAGTTCCTTGACGTGGGGCGCCATGCCGACGCCGGCCTCGCCGACGAAGACCGGCGAGCCGTTGTCGAACTGGTCCTGATATCTGAAGGCGGCGACCACGGGGATGTCGGACTGTTCGGCGAACGCCTCGAGTGCCGCGCGGCCGCCGGCGGTCCAGTTGGCGCCGCCCATCAAGACAACCGGCCTCTCCGCTTCGACCAGGATCTTCCGGGCGGCCTCGATCGCATCGGCAGCCGGCGCCGGCTCGAAGATCGAGGCTGGACCGCCCAGCGGAGCGGCGCCGGCCACGGTGGTCAACATGTCCTCGGGGAGCGCGACGACGACGGGGCCGGGCCTGCCCGTCAGGGCGGTGGTCCATGCGCGCGCCAGGATCTCGGGAATGCGCTCGACGTCGTCGATCTCCACCGCCCACTTGGCCAGCGCCCCGAAGACGGCGCGGTAGTCGACTTCCTGGAAGGCTTCGCGGCCCTTCATGTCGGTACCGACCTGGCCGACGAACAGGATCATCGGTGCGCTGTCCTGCATGGCCGTGTGCACGCCGATGCCGGCATTGGTCGCCCCGGGGCCGCGCGTGACGAAACAGATGCCCGGCGAGCCGGTCAGCTTGCCATAGGCCGAGGCCATGAACGCCGCGCCGCCTTCGTTGCGGCACAGCACGAAGTCCAGCGTGCCGCGGGTGTCGTGCAACGCGTCCAGCACGGCGAGGTAGCTTTCGCCGGGCACGCCGAAACTCTTCGTCGCTCCCAATGCGATCAGGCATTCGACAAGCAGGCGTCCGCCGTTTCGCATCATCGATACTTCCTCAAGAACATGCCGGTACAGGGCACGCATGTTGCGTTTCTCCAGGTCCAAGCCTGCACGCGGACCGGTCGGGACGAAATCAAGAAATACCGTCTATTCGAAAGATGTTCTTTGCGGACGGCTGTCCACGAGTACGCCGGGATTCATTACCGCCGATGGGTCCAGCGCCGCCTTCAGACGCGCCATGAGATCCCGTTCGACACGGCTTCTATGTCGGTCGGCCAACGCAATCTTGGCGCGGCCGAGGCCATGCTCGGCGGCAAAGCTTCCGCCCATCTCGGTCGCAAGCGCCGCCAGGGCCTGGCCGATTTCGCCGGCCTTTCCGCCGAAGCCGGCAACCCCCTCGGGAGGGGTGAGGTTGTAGTGAATATTGCCGTCGCCGAGGTGGCCAAACGGGTTGATGCGCACGCCCGGCAGCATGCCGGCGCAGATGGCTCCTGCGGCGGCTATGAACTGAGCGAGCTTGCCTGGCGGCACCGAGATGTCGTGCTTGAGCTGCTCGCCCTCCAGCCGCTGTCCCTCGGGCTGCTCTTCGCGCAGCCGCCAGAAGTGAGCGCGGTGCGCATCCGACATGGCGAGTGCGCCGTCGGTGACAAGACCCTGCTCCATGCCTTGTTCGAGCGAGAACCCAAGGATCTCGTCCAGCGGAACACGCGGCGAACCGCAAGTCAGCTCCACGAGCATATAGACCGCCCCGCGCTTCTCGAGCGGTAAGGCGAGGTCCGGCAGGTGTTTGAGGGCAAGCCCGACGCCGAGGTCGCAGAAGAACTCCAGCCCGGACAGAAACTCGCCGGCCTCGCGGCGCAGGAACGTGCCGAAGGCTACCGCCGCCGCAAAGTCCGGCGCGACCATGAGCGCCGTCGCTCGCTGCCTGGGCGCGGGATGGAGCTTGAGGATTGCGCGCGTCACGACCCCCAGCGTGCCTTCGGCGCCGCAGAACAGCCTGCGCAACTGATATCCGGCATTGTCCTTCTGAACGGCCCGCAGGCCGTTCCAGACGGTCCCGTCGGGCAGGACCACTTCGAGGCCGAGCACGAGATCATGCATCATTCCATAGCGAAGGGCATGGCTGCCGCCTGCGTTCGTTCCGATGAGGCCGCCGATGCGTGCGCTACCCTCGGCGCCGAGATGCATCGGAAAGATGAGACCATGGGGCTCCAGCGCCTCGTGAAGCGTGGCCAGCACCACGCCGGCTTCGACCGGGATAGAGCCGGTGTCGGGGTCGGGCTGTCCGATCGCAGTCATCCGCGACAGAGACAGGATGACGGCATTCGGCAGCCCGGCAACGGCGGCGCCGCAAAGGCCGGTATTGCCGCCCTGCGGGACAACCGCAACGCCCGCCTTGCCGCATGCCTTGACGACCTCGACGACCTCGGCGGTGCCGGTGGGTCTCGCCACGCCAAGAGGCTCGACACCAAACCGATCCAGCCAATCGCGCGCATATGGTCGGGTGTCGAGACCCGAAAGCCAGCCTTTCGTCCCGAGAATTCCGGACAACGTGACGGTGAGGTCGGACATGGAAACCAGGTCTGTCGTGCGCGAACCCGCGGCGTTCTTTTCTTGCTGCATTGGACCTGCCGATCAGTCACCCAGAACCTGCGACAGGAACTGCTTGGTCCGCTCGCTGCGGGCGGCGGTGAAGAACTGTTCCGGAGGCGCTTGTTCGACGATTTCACCCTGGTCCATGAAGATCACGCGATCGGCGACACGTCGGGCGAACCCCATCTCATGGGTCACGCAGATCATCGTCATGCCTTCGGACGCCAGAGTGACCATGACATCGAGCACCTCGGAGATCATTTCCGGGTCGAGCGCGGAAGTCGGTTCGTCGAACAGCATGATCTGCGGCTGCATGCACAAGGAGCGCGCAATGGCGACGCGCTGTTGCTGGCCGCCGGAAAGCTGGCCGGGGTATTTCGCCGCCTGTTCGGGAATGCGGACCTTCTCAAGATAGCGCAGCGCGATCGCCTCGGCTTCCGCACGGGGCAGCTTGCGCACCAGCATCGGCGCGAGCAGGCAGTTCTCCAGCACCGTCATGTGCGGAAACAGGTTGAAGTGCTGGAACACCATTCCGACTTCCCGCCGGATCTCGTCGATATTGGCGACGTCGTCATTCAGTTCCGTACCGAGCACGACGATCCTGCCGGCATTGTGCTGCTCAAGTCGATTGATGCACCGGATCATCGTGGACTTGCCGGAGCCCGATGGTCCGCAAACGACGATTTTCTCTCCGCGTGCCACCGTGAGATTGACATCGCGCAACGCATGGAAGGTACCGTAGTACTTGTTCATGCTCTCGATCTGGACGGCTGCGGCGGCGGAACCCGAGTGGATCATGACTTGCTCCTATCGTTCGCCCACCGACATACGGCGCTCGAGGAACGCGCCGTAGCGCGAGAGGCTGAATACGAAGGTGAAGTAGATCAGGGCTATGAAGACATAGACTTCGACATAGGCGAAGCGCCATTCGCCGGTGCCGAAGGCGGCATTGCCCGATGCCAGGATTTCGAAGAATCCGACGATGATCACCAGCGACGTTTCCTTGAATGCGATCACGAACTGGTTGATCGTCGCAGGCAGTGCATTGCGCATCGCCTGCGGCAGCAGGATGCGGCCGATGCGCTGCCAGTAATTGAGGCCGAGCGCCATCGCAGCCTCTTCCTGACCTTTCGGCACCCCCTGCATGCCGCCTCGCACGATCTCCGCCTGATAGGCGGCGAAGAACAGTGCCGAGCCGACGATCACGCGATACAGCTTGTCGCCCTGGAGCCACTGCGGCAGCATGAAGGGCACGACGATCGCGAAAGTGAACAGGATGGAGATCAGGGGGAGGGAGCGGACGGAGTCGATGATCAGGCCCGTGGTTCTCGAGATCCAGGGGAGTTGTGAGCGTCTCAGCAGAGCGAGGCATATCGCCAGCGGGAAGCCGATGAGGCATGTCATCACGAAGATGAAAAGCGTGAGCGCAAGCCCGCCCCACATCTCCTCTCCGACATAGGACAGGCCGAGGACGCCGCCTTTCATCAGCACGTAGAAGAGGGCCGTCCCCGCTCCCCAGATCATGGCGATCCGACGGCCGGTCCAGAAGGCTGGAATGCAGCTCAGCACCGTCATCGCCACGACCGCCACGCAGGCAAGCCCGGAGCGCAACTGTTCCTCATAGGGATAAAGACCGAAAAAGATGATGCGCCATCTCGCGGCGATCACCGACCAGCAGGCCCCGGACGCCGCCTGGCAGGCTTCGGCGCCGCCTGCGCTGAAGACCGCCGAGAAGACTGCCCAATCGAGGAGTTTCCACCCGACGAGGGCAAGTACCGCAAGACAAACGAGCGAGATCAGACCCTGAACGGGTGTCGCAAAGAAACGTCTTTGCAGGCCTTCAAGCATGCCAGGCGCCGTCGGGGCGAGAACGATCGGAGCGAGAACGGTCATCCCTTCATCCCCTCAGTTGATTGCCCTTCAGGGCGATTGCCTTGTTGATCCGGTTGAAGATGGCGGCGAGGCTGAGGTTGATCGTCAGGAAGCCGGCCATCAGGATGAAGATCGCTTCCAGCGTCTGGCCTGAATGATTAATCGTCAGGGCCGTGATCATGAAGAAGTCGGTGAAGCCGACGACGATGCCCATCGTGGTCGCCTTGATCAGCCAGACGTACTGGTTGGCCAGGATGGGCAGCATGGCGCGCAGCGCGAGCGGCAGCCGCACCAGCGAGAAAATCCTCCAGGGAGACAGGCCGAGCGACTGGGCTGCTTCGATCTGGCCGCGTCCGACCGCCTTGAAGCCGCCGCGCACGATCTCTCCGATATAGGCGCCGCCATAGATGGCCATTCCCACCACGAGAGCCATGAACTCCGGCGGAACGCGGAGCCCGCCCCGCAGGTTGAGCCCCTGCAGACGGGGCATGTCCAGCAACGGCGTGTCGGGAAGCCGGCCGACCCACAGAGCCGCGAAAGCGCAAACAAGAACGATCGCGATGCCGCCGAGCTGGATTGGCAACCGCTTCTCGCGCGAGCCATCGAGACGTTCCGTTCTGCCGAGCCAGATTGGAAGCGCGATGGCGGCGATGACGGCAAGCGCCATTGCAAGCAGGGCAGGCGCGCTGACATTTGGAAAGGGCGCGTACAGCCCCCGGTTCGAAATGAGGAATCCCCAGGCTTCGAGGGCGCCGCGCGGCGGCGGCAGCCGGGTGAAGACCGCGTACCAGAAAATCACCTGGAGAATGAGCGGAATGTTACGGAAGAAATCGACGTAGCTGCGGCCGAGAAGTTGCGCCAGCTCGTTCGATGACGTTCTCGCCAGTCCGACGAGGGCTCCGATCAGCGTTGCCAGAACGAGACCGAAGCTCCCGAGAAACAGCGTATTGATGACCCCGTTGACGAAGAACCACCAATACGGGTCCGCTGCCGTGATCGGCAGCAGAGAGAAGTTGACGTCCCAGCCGGTCGATTTGAAGAGGAAATCGAAGCCTGAAACGATGCCCTGATCGATGAGGTTCTGCCGTGCGACGAGGCCGCCGCCGATCACGATGAAGGCGAGAACGCCGACAAAGACGATCTGAAGCAGCGCATTGCGCACTTTCTGGTTGCGAAGCAGGCGTTCCATCGACCGACCTTCGACATTTCGTGGATTGGGGGCCTCGCCCGGCCGATGCCGGGCGAGGCGTTTGCCGGATCAGTCGAACACGAGCGGGTAAAGAACGCCGCCGTTGCTCCACAGATCGGTCAGTTCGCGGTCCATCTTGTAGGGGGAACCCGCGCCCAGGTTGCGGTCGAAGACCTCCCCGTAGTTGCCGACGTTCTTGATCACGTTGTAGGCCCAGTCATCAGACAGGCCGAGGCTCTTGCCGACGCCCGGCGTCACGCCGAGAAACTTGCTGATCTGAGGCGACGCGGGCTTGGCCTTCATCTCGTCGATGTTGTTGGAGTTGATGCCCGACTGCTCAGCAAAGAGCAGCGCCGACAGCGTCCAGTTCGCGATGTCGACCCAGTTGTCGTCACCTTGGCGCATGATGAACACTTCCGGCTCGACGTCGAGCACGTCGGGCAGGATCACGTGATCGTCGACCTGTCCCTTGGCCGCACGCGCGATCGCGACGACCGGGCCCCACTGAGCGTAAAGGTCGCAGCGTTTCGAAAAGTAGGCCTGCTCGAGCTCTTCCGTCTTTTCGATGACGACGGGCTCCAGCTTGACGCCGATCCTGGCTGCATAGCCGGCGACCTGCTGCTCGATCGTCGTGCCGGCCGGGATGCAGACGGAGCCGCCGTCCGCGTCCTTGAGCGAGGCGACGTTCAGTTCCTTGTGCGCCATCACCTTGGTCGTACCAAGGTAGTACGACATGGAAAACTGAAGGCCGAGTTCGGTGTCGCGGCTGAGCGTTCCGCCCGAGGCCTTGATGACGATGTCGACGTTGCCGGACTGCAGTTCAGGCCAGCGCTGCGCCCAGCTGATGGGGATGATCTTCAGTTTCGACGGATCGCCAAGAACGGCGGTCGCAACTGCGCGGCACAGATCGATGTCGATGCCCTTCCAGTTCCCCTTGTCGTCCACCTCGGCGAAACCGAGATACGAGCCGTCATGTCCGGTGCAGTTGAGCACGCCGCGCGCTTTGACGGCCTCCAACGTCTTGCCACCCGCAGCCTGGGCGGGCGCCGTAATATTGGCGAGGCCAAGGGCCAGAACAGCAACCCCCCATTTCATCGCTTTCATGTTGTTTCTCCACTGTTGAGGTTGTTTGGTTCTTCTTGTTGTTGGGGCCTTCCGGGCCCGGTTCGCAAAGCCGTCCTCAGTCGGAAAGAGATGTCGGCTTAGGCAGGGGAGCGGCCTCGAGGTCGCTCGCCCAATCCTGTTGGGTCAGCCACCGATGCAGAGCCGCGACCGCCTTGACGCGCAGATAGCCCTTGGGCACCACGAGATAGAATCCCGGGATCTCGTCCGGCTTCATGCCGATGAGGGCGTCGCGGCCGATCGGCGCAACCAGCGCGCCCGAGCGCAGATCCTCCTCGGCGTCGATCACGGAGACGAGGCCGACACCGATCCCTTGCAGCGTCGCGCGCCGCATCGTGGCGGCATCGTCAAAGCCGATGCTGCGGTCGCTGTCCGTCTTCTCCACGCAGAGGTGCCGGAGTATGTCGGGCCACAGCCGCTGCGACTTGACCGTGTCCAGCAGCGTGAACCGCGTCAGATCCTGGGCCGACTTGATCTTCTCGCCGATCGAAGGCGTGCAGCAGACGATCTTGGGATCCGGCACGAGCCGGGTCGCCTCATAGTCGCCCCATTTGCCATACCCCCACTGCACACTCATATCGATGTCGTCGCGGCCGAAGTCGGGGAGATCGACCATGGTGGTCAGGCGAAGGTCGGCCCCCGGCAGGATTTCCCGGAACAAAGAGAGGCGCGGCAACAGATAGTGCGTTGCGAAATACGGACTCGCATTCAGATTCAGGCGGTCCCGGTAGACGGATTTGGTGACCCTGCGGACGCCCTCGGCAAACTCGCCGAAGCCAGCCCTGACATAGTGCGACAGCAGGATCGCCGACTCCGTCGGTTCGATCGACCTGCCCTTGCGCTCGAACAGCGTCACCTGAAGCGTGTCTTCGAGAAGCTTGATCTGTTGTCCGACCGCTTGAGGGGTAACAAGCAGCTCGTCGGCGGCCTGGCGGAAACTCTTGTGCTGTGCGACGGCGTGAAAGACCCGCAGGGCATTCAACGGCGGAAGGCGCAGCTTGCCGGTCATCGTCAGTTCCGCTCCTTCCTGTTTCGAACTCCGTGAATTCCTGGACTGCTGCCGACGGCTCGCTGACCGGGCCGCCGACCATTCGCATCAGGCGTAGATGTACCCGCCCGAAACGATGACCTGTTCGCCTGTCATGTACGTGTTCTTCGGGCCGCCGGTCATAAGCACCCACTCGGCGATCTCGGTCGGCTGCGCGCCGCGGCCGAGCGGGCTTGCCTTCGCCAGTTCATCGAGAAAGCCGAGAGCCTTCGCGCGCTCTGTCGCCATGCCGGCGGGAGCGACGGAGTTGACCAGGATGCCGTCCTTGGCGACGTGCTGCGCAAAGGACCTTGTGAGGCTGACGACCGCAGCTTTCGTCGCCGCGTAGTGAGGGTTCTGCGGATGCGCCTTGAAGGCGTCGACCGAGGTGAGGTTCACGATGCGCCCGCGCACGTGGTCCTTTGGGTCCTGCTGCTGCATGTGCCGGACTGCGGCAACCATCATGTGATAGGTGCCCTTTATGTTGATGCCGTTGGAGGCGTCCCACTCGGCGTCGGTGATCTCGAGGATGGGACGGCGCGGATAGATCGCGGCGCAATTGATCAGCGTGTCGACGCGGCCGAGCTTCGAAACAATCGCGTCGAAGGTGGCATGGCATTCCGGACCGACCTGGATATCGCATCTGGCCGATGCCGTCGGAAGACCCTTCTTTCGCGCCGGTTCCAGCGCCGTCTCCGCCGCGTCGGAATTTATGTCGATGATGCCGATCTTGGCCGCGCCGGCGTCGACGGCCATTCGCGCGAGCAGCGCGCCAAGTCCGGAACCACCCCCAACGATGAGCACGGAAAGATCTTTCATATCTTGCTCCCTATTTGCTTCCGCTCGGCGGAACCGGGCGGGTCGGCATGATGTCGAAACGGGTGACGTCGGCCCAGGCGGGAAGGCCAAGCAGCGTCACGACCATCCTGGCGACATCTTCCGGCTGCACGGCGACGTTGTCGGCGTACATCGCCGCCCGCGCCTTGGCGTCGAGGATGTCCTTGTAAAGCTGCGTTTCCACCCGGCCGGGGACAATCTCGGTCACGCGGATGCCATATTGGGAAAGGTCGGCGCGCAGCGCCGCGGCAAAACCGGCGATGCCCGCCTTGGTGGCGGAATAGACAGCCACATTCGGGAAGGCGGCATGAGCCGCCGAAGAGCCGGTGAAGATGATGTGCCCGGACTGACGCTCCCGCATCTGCGGGACAACGAGGCGCGTCAGCAGGATCGCCGCGCTGAGATTGACCTCGAGTGCCGTATCGATGTCGGCAATCTTCATGTCGGCGAAATTGCCGAGCGGAGGCATCGTGCCGGCATTGTTGACCAGCACATCGATCTGCAGATCCGCGAGGATGGACTCCAGACCTTCTCGGTCGGTGATGTCGATTGCGATCGGCACTATGCCCGGGCGCTCGGCCTGGAGTTCCTTGAGAGCCGCCTCGGTTCGACCTGCAGCAAAGACGTCATAGCCGGCGTCGCTCAGTGCCGCCGCGATGGCCCGCCCGATGCCGCTGGTTGCGCCTGTGATGAAGGCTGTCGTCACGTCGGATCTTCCAATTTGCTTTGGATAGAGTGTGTGGCTTCGGTTGCCTTATGGAAACCAAGAAAAAGCCGGAAAAAGGAAAGATCAGCTTTCCTTTTGGTGCCCGACTCGAAGGCGGCAGTGCAGGCTTCGAGTGGCTGTCGGCAGCAAAAAGAACCCGGAAAGCGCAAGGAACCTACCACTTGACATCCAAGCGCGGGCGCGAACGCGCGCGCTTCGCGACAAAACGCTGCTTTCGCATGCCCCGCCAGGATGCTCGCCGGCGCCTGCCGGAATCGTTCTGGTGCTACCGCTTCGCCGTGACCCTCGGTTTCAGCTCCGCAAAAAGCGCCTCTGCGGCCGCCTTCTGTTCTGCGTCTGTCGTTTCGACGCCGGATGCTTGCGCCAGACCGCGCACGCGCTCCAGACTGTTGTGGAGGTGCTTGCGCATGGCGCGGCGTGCGCCGCTGCTGTCCCGCTTTTCGATGGCGTCGACGATCGCCTTGTGTTCGTTGTGGATGCGCGCGTAGTAGGTGTCCTTGCGCCCGGGGGCGACCACGTAGCCGAGTTGATAGCGCGGGACGATCATCGGCTTGAGATAGCTCAGGAAGCCGTGAATGAACTCGTTGCGAGCCGCCTTGGCGATGGCCAGATGGAAATCGTAGTCGTAGTGGATCTGCACGGCGAACGGATCCGCGTGTTGCGCATCGACCTGTTCCATAAGCGCGCGGATGGCTTCGGCTTCGGCTTCGGTCCTTCGCTCGGCGCAAAGCCCGGCGGCCTCGACCTCGACGCTCAACCTCAGTTCGAGAAGAGCGATGGTTTCAGGCAGGGTCTTCAATGCCTCGTCCGGTATCGAGAAGTTGCGCGGGGTCGGCATCTCGCTGACGAACATGCCCCGCCCCTGGTGCGGCACCACCATCCCATCGGATCGCAGGCGAGCCACCGCCTCACGAATGACGGTGCGACTTACGTCGTATTCGGCGCAGAGCTCGGCTTCCGTCGGCAGTTGCGCGCCAGGCGCGAGTTGGCGGGAACGTATCTTGGCCGACAAGCTCTCGGCCACGACGGTGGACAGGGGCAATCGCTTCGTCATCGTTCTCCTTCCGAACCTGCCGGAGCCGGGACACCTTGCTGCGGGTCCTTCAGATCGCAGCCGTCACGATCAGTTCCACCAGCATCCCGGGCCTGGCCATGCGTCCTTCTCCGGAGGAGCGCGCGGGCGCGTGTTCCATCGGCATCCAGGCATCCCAGACCTTGTTGACTTCGTCGAAATCGCGGACGTCGTCCAGCCACATCTGCGCGTGCAGGATGCGGGTCTTGTCCGTGCCTGCCCTGGCGAGAAGGGTGTCGATCTTGTCCAGCACCTCGCGCATCTGGTCGGCTGCGGATTGACCGGGCTTCGCGACCTGACCCGTCAGATAGACCGTGCCGTTGTGGATGACGCCATGGTGGATGCGGGTGTCGAAATCGAAACGTCTGATATCGGGCATCGTGCTTCTTTCGGATCAGGCGACGGGAGCAGGGCGGATCGGGTTGCCCTGCAGGTAATGCGCATAGGGCGCCTGCACGAGCCAGCCTGCATCGACCGGCAGCGTGACGCCGGTGATCGAACCGGCGCGTTCCGAGCACAGGAACAGCGCGGCTTCCGCGACGTCTCGCGGTTCGACGAAGCAACGCAGCGCCGTGGTAGCCTTGATGGCCTCCGGATTGCGCTCGCCCCTGGCGATCTTGTCCTTCAAGCCGTCGGAAAGCGTGTAGCCGGGCGCGACCGCGTTGACCCGCACGCCATGCGGTCCGAGCTCGGCGGCAAGGATCTGGGTCAATGCCATGACCGCATGCTTGCCGGGCGTATATGCCGGAAGCGACAGGGGCGCGAAGGAGGCCAGCGAGCCGACATTGAGGATGGCGCCACGCCCTGCGGCCGACATCATCCTGCCGAACACCTGGCAGCCGACGAGCGTTCCGCGATAGTTCACGCGCCACATCTTCTCGTCCTCCTCCAGGTCCTGATCGAGGACGCGCTTGCCGCTCTGCAGGAGGCCTGCGCAGTTGATGATGACGTGCGGCACGCCGAATTCATCCTCGACCGCCTTTCCGAGCGCCTCGACAGAGGCTGGGTCGCCGACGTCCGTCCGGAAGAACCGGGCCGCCGGTGCACCGGCGGTTTCGCAGGCAGCGGCCACGGCTTTGCCGCGTGTCGCATCGCGCCCCGCGACGGCTACGCGATAACCGTCCTCGGCAAAGCGCATCGCAATCGCCTGTCCGATTCCCGAAGTCCCGCCGACGACGACTGCCGTGCGCGTTTCAACCATTGTTACGGCTCCTGCGCTCTATGTCGAAGAATTCGGACATGGCCTCGACCTGAAAATCCATCATCGGCCGCCCCGGCTGGATTCGGCACCCGATCTCCTTTGCCTTGCGAAGCAGAGCCGTCTCGGCCGGCTCCATGATGATGTCCACGACGGTCATCTCCGGCGTCAGCTTGCTGACGTCCATCGGCAACGGATCGTTCGCCTTCAGTCCCGATGGTGTCGCGTTCACCGCCATGTCCATCCCCGAAGGGTCGGCGTCGCCGACCTGAATCCGACAGTCCGGAAACTTCTCGGCGACCAGGGCGGCCAGGTTCTCGGCTCTGCCGCGGTCGACGTCCGCAAGGCGAATCTCCACGGCGCCTTCCTCCGCAAGGCAGTAGGCGAGCGAAGCGCCTGCGCCGCCGCCGCCAACCTGCAGTATGCGCCGACCGGAGACCTGGTGCCCGCCTGCCTTCAGGCCGTCGATGAAGCCGACACCGTCGAAATTGTCGGCGTACCAGGTCCCGTCTGCCTGGCGGCGCACCGAGTTGGCGCTCTGTACGCGCGCGGCCCTGTCATGAGCGGCGGCGCATTTGTGGTAGACCGCGGTCTTGTACGGCACCGATATGATAACGCCGCGGATGTTCTCGGCCGCGGTGATGCCGGCCCAGAAGGCCTCGAAATCCTCCGGGCGACAGCTCAAGGGAACCATCAGGCTGTCCAGTCCCTTCTGCTCGAAGATTTCGTTGAAGATGCCGGGGCTTTTTGCGTGGCCGACCGGATGGGCGAGCATTACGAAGACATCGGCTTTGCCGGTTCCGCGCATGTTTATCATGTCCTTCTGTTCGACAGTTCGTGGCTACTCAGGATTTCCAGCGCCCGTACCAGCGAGGAATGGTCGGCATCCGCTCCGCCCTCCTGCGCCGAGCAGGCGTTCATCAATTCTTGCGTCGTTGCCGTGTTGGGCAGTGAGACGCCGAGCGCGCGAGCGCTTTCGAGGGCGAGACCCAGGTCCTTCTAGTGCAGGCGGACACGGAAACCCGGCGCAAAGGTGCGCGCGACCATGCGCTCGCCATGGACTTCCAGCACGCGCGAGGAGGCGAAGCCGCCCATGAGCGCCGTGCGAACCTTTGCGGGATCGCAGCCGGCTTTGCTCGCGAAGACGAGGGCTTCGGCGACCGCCTCGATGTTGAGCGCGACGATGATCTGGTTGGCGATCTTGCAGGTCTGCCCGGCGCCGTTCTTTTCGCCTATGAGCGTGATGTTCTTCCCGAGCCTCTCGAAGATCGGCAGCGCCCGTTCGAATTCCTCGTTCGGTCCGCCGACCATGATGGTCAGGCTTGCTGCCTTGGCCCCTACCTCGCCGCCCGAAACCGGGGCATCGAGGTAGCCCGCGCCCGCCTCGCGCAGCCTCGCGGCAAAAGCTGCCGTCGCAATCGGGCTGATCGAGCTCATATCGATGACCAGCGATCCTGCCGAGATACCCTCCGCCACGCCACGGTTGCCGAACAAGACGCGCTCGACATCAGGCGTATCCGGCAACATGGTGATGATCACTTCGGAAAGACGCGCCACGTCGGCGGGCGACTGGACCACTTTCGCCTCGAGGCCCTCTGGGAGCGGCGAGCGATTGAGTACGGTCGCCATCTCATGCCCGGCAGCGGCCAGATGCCGCGCCATAGGCGCGCCCATCACGCCCAGCCCGATGAAGCCGATCTTCATTTCAACTCCCTTTGCGGCGCAACCCTGTGACGCCTGTTGCAGTCACGATTGGTCGTATGATATAGGACATCATACAAATTTCAATCCTTGTTTCTGCTGGAGACGACGAATGCAAGAGCGCCCCAACTCCCTCAAGGCGGCGGTGGCGGCCGGCCGGCCGCATATCGGCCTGTGGTGTTCGCTGGCGTCCACCCTGACCACCGAGATCGTCGCCGGTTCGGGCGCGGGCTGGCTGCTGATCGACGGCGAGCACAGCCCCAACGACCTGCGCAGCATCATGGTCCAGCTCCAGGTTCTCGGCGGCTTTTCCTGCGAAGGCGTCGTGCGCCTGCCCTCGGACGATCCGAACCTGATCAAGCAGGCGATGGATATCGGCGCCCGCAGCCTGATGATCCCCAATGTGCGCACGGCCGAGCAGGCCCGCGCGATCGTGGCGGCGATGACCTATGCGCCAGGCGGCTTCCGCGGTTTTTCCGTCGGGCATCGCGCCAACGCCTTCGGCCGCATTGCCGGCTATCACGCCAATGCCCGCAACGAACGGCTGCTGGCCGTGCAGATCGAGTGCGAGACGGGCGTGGCCAACGCGGCGGAGATCGCCGCGGTCGACGGCGTCGACGTCCTGTTCGTCGGTCCCGGCGATCTGTCGACCAACATGGGAGCGATGGGTAATCCGGGCGCTCCGCATGTCCAGCAGGCGATCGCGAAGGTGCGCGAGGCTGCCGCAGCCGCCGGCAAGGCCAGCGGCATCCTGGCGCCTGTCAAGGCCGATGCCGACCGCTACCTGGCCGGCGGATTCACCATGGTCGCCGTTGGCTCGGATCTGGGGCTGCTCGCGCGCGGCTCCGACGCCTTGATCGCCTCCTTCAACCACTGACCGGGGAGCAGCTGCCATGGCCATTCCTCCCTACAAGGCGCCTGCCCATGCATCCTATGACGTCGTCATCGTTGGCGGCGCGGTGATCGGATCCTCGACCGCCTACTGGCTCAGCCAGGAGCTGGGCACGCGCATGTCGATCCTCGTGGTCGAGCGCGACAGCAGCTATGAATTCTCGTCGACGGCGCTGTCCACCAGCGCCATCCGGCAGCAATATTCCAATCCGATCAACGTGAAGATCAGCCAGTTCGGCATCGAGATGATCAGGAGCTTTCCGGAGCGGATGGCGCCGTTCTTCGAGAACGAACCCGCGCCCGATCTCGGTTTCAGGGAACATGGCTACCTCTACTGCTGCTCGCCCGAAGGCGTGGAAGCGGCCAGGGCCCGCGTCGAGCTGCAGCGCAGCCTGGGCGCCCACACGGTGTTCCTCGAACCCGGTCCATTGAAGGATCGTTTCCCATGGCTCAACGTCGAGGACCTCGGCGGCGGTTCCTGGGGTGCGCGCGAAGAGGGCTGGTTTGATTCGATGGGTATGCTCAACGGCTTCCGCCGCGCCGCCCGCGCTTGCGGGGTCGAATATGTCGACAACGCAGTCACCGGGCTTCAGGTATCCGGCGGACGGGTCGTCGCCGCGCGGCTTGCGACCGGCGAGACCGTCGCCTGCGGGACGCTGATCGACGCGGCCGGTCCCCGCGCCCAACAGGTTGCCGCAATGGCGGGGCTTTCGATACCGGTCGCGCCGTACAAGCGCTACAGCTTCGTCTTTTCGAGCGCCACGCCGATCCCGGGCAGGATGCCGAACGTGATCGATCTGTCGGGCACTTTCGTGCGGCCGGAGGGAGAGCTGTTTCTCACAGGAAACACGCCCCTCGACGACGGCCCGGCCGACTACGACGATTTCGAGATGCATCACGAGGAATTCGACGAGCGCATCTGGCCGGCGCTCTGGCATCGCATCCCCGCATTCGATGCCCTCAAGGTCCAGACGAGTTGGACCGGCCACTATGAGTACAACATGCTGGACCACAACGGCATCGTGGGCTTCCACCCGGCCGTGACGAACTTCATGTTCGCCAACGGCTTTTCGGGGCACGGGCTGCAGCAGTCGCCCGCGGTCGGACGCGCCGTGTCGGAGTTGATCATCCACGGCGCCTTCCGGACGCTCGATCTGTCGCCCTTCAGCTACGAGCGGATACTTCGCAACGAGCCCTTCCTGGAGGAGGCCGTCATCTAGCTCCTCCCGCAACTGCGGGGAGCCACAGCCGTTTGCCCTGAGCGGGCGCGCGCTCGCCTCGGCGGAGAATGAAGGATTCCAAGGTCGTCGTCGCCATCAACAAGGACGAGGAAGCGCCGAACTTCCAGGTCGCCGACTGCGGTCTCGTCGGCGACCTCTTCACCATACTGCCGGAACTGAAAGGTCTCCTTGACGCCGGTATCGCGGCATGCGCGACCGGAGCTTCCCAACTGGGATCGCCGTTCACGTCCGGAGATCGGCGGCTGTGAAAACCATCCGATGAAAGAAATGATTCCCTGCCCGATGCAAAACGGCTCGTCGAACTCGGCGCTGTGGCTGCACACGCCAGGCCCGTCCAGCAATGCCGGCGTGACCAACTTCACCCGCCAAACCTCCGGCAATCCCGGCGCGGTTCACTCTTCGTTTGTCCGCCCTGGCTGAGCCTGAGAACGCTCATGGCCCATCAAACTTAGCGCGCTACATCGTTCTTCAGCAGAGGAGAGCGAAAATGGGTTCAGATCTGAACAGGCACACACACGAATTCGTGGTCACGGATGTCCAGTTAGCCGACAACGAAACCGACAGAGGCGTAATGCTCATGCTCACGGATGCCCGCGGCGGCCGGGTACGGCTGCATCTAAATGGTGACATGGCCGAGTTGCTGCGCGAGAGGGTCGCATTTGCGCTGGACAGGATCACGGGACCGTAGCGCAGGCTATGGCCGCGCCCTGCGAATTGTCGCCTGCCGAGAAAGAACCGGGCTCGCGGAAGGCGTCGAGTGAGGATGGGCGGCGTGCTCCCGGCCAGGGCCTTCTTCCAGCGAGAGCGGGTTTTCGGCCGAATCGCTGCCGCGACGACCTCGCGTCCGTCGCCAATGGGCTTGCGGTAAAGTCCTGCCGCCACCCGAGCGGAATGGCAGATGGTTATGTCATTCTCCGAACGACCCAGAGCGACCGGCCTGTATGAGCGATTCCGGACACAAGTCGAAGGCGAGGATCGTCCTTGAGCCGCTCAGCTTCAGCCACATCAAGAAGCAGGATCTGCTGATCGGTCTCGTTCGCATTCGGTGTAATCCACCAGCGCCGATCCTCGCAGCAAAGCCCGGCTTGCGGGTGCTCCTGGAGGTACTCGATTGCATATTCGGCGTTCACTTTGCTCGGTGCCGCATCGACGGACATTTGCTCTTCCTCCTCCGTCTGCGATAGCCCAGGGACTGTACTTGATTATGGCGCCTGTTCCAGCAAGAACCAGTTTGCCCGCCGCTATTCCGCCATTCTGCGTTTCCCGGGTTTGAAGCGTCGCGGGAATTCCAGACGGGGTTCCGATCAGAATCGGCCGAAGCAGTGATAGCCCGAGACAGTTTCGCTAGGCGGGACCGCTTCCGGCTCCCCACACGTCGCGGGAACGCCTGAGATGCCGCTCTATGATGGCAGCGGCACTCTCCGTGTCGCTCGCCGCGATCCGGTCCAGCAGTTCGAAATGTTCGGTCGCCGACTGGACAATATGCGATCTGGCGCCCGAATTCGCGAGGCCGAGAAGGCGGACCCGGTCTCGCAGCGACGCCACCAACTCGGTAAGGGGCTTGTTGCCCAGCAGTTCGATCAGGGAAATGTGGAACCGCCGATCCGCGTTGAGGTAGGCGATGAGATCCCCCTCCCGTGCGAACTGCCGGGCAGCGTTCGCGAGGTCGTAGAGTCCTTTCATCTGATTGGCGGTCGGTGAGCTTTTCGCGATTTCGCGGATGCTCGGCACTTCCAGAAGGAGCCGAATCTTGAACACGTCGTCGTGTTCCTTGGCAGTCATGATCACGACCTGGAAGCCGCGGTTGCGCACCGGCCGCAGCAGCCCTTCCTGAACCAGGTCCAGCAGCGCCTCGCGAACGGGCGTAGCCGAGACGTTGAGGTCGCTCGCGATCTTCGGAGCTGAATAGAGGGCGTCAGGCGCCATCTTTCCGCTAACGATCATGCCCCTGATAACTTCGCGTGCCTGCTCGCGGAAGCTCTGGTGCGACATCAGTTGAGGCAATTCGTCTTGGGTATCGGTCAATCTCAAAGCGTCCTCAATGGTCCGCGAGTGGTCCTCGTGCTCCGAAGCCGCCTCTATCTTGCCGGCAATCGATTGTCAGCGCAACTGTTGACGCGTCATATGTGATGTGTAATATATTACTCAACCGGTGCATTCATGGGAGGATACGAACTTGGCAATCGACAAGATTTTGATGATCGTTTCGGATACGGTGAGGGGGGACATGCTGGGTTACAACGGCGGTCACGTCCACACCCCGAATCTTGACCGTCTTGCCGCACGATCGATGGTGTTCGATCGCTACTATGCCTCGAGTTTTCCGACTGTGCCGGCGAGATACGACTACCTCACCGGCAAGGCTGCCTATGCGGGAAATGGCTGGGGTCCTCTGCCGAAGTCCGACATCTCGATCGTGTCGCAAATGACTTCCGCGGGCTACACGACCCTTGGAGTGGTCGACACGCCTTTCTATCAGGTCAATGGCTACAACTATGATCGCGGGTTCAACTATTTCTACGACATGAAGTCGCAACTGCTGGGGACACCGCAGTACAACGCCTATTCGGCACCGGGCGAGGACAAGGGACAGTCAAAAGGAAAGATGCCGCAATGGCCTATCACCGGAAAGGTGAGGCCCGACCACAGGTCAGGCGAAAGGGACTGCCCGGCGCCGCTGACGATGATCCAGGCAGCAAAGTCGCTCGAAGAAATCTACCAGGACAAGTTCTTCGCGCTGGTCGACACTTGGGATCCGCACGAGCCATGGGATCCGCCCGCGTATTATATCAAGCGTTACCTGCCAGACTACAGCGGCGAGCGTGTCCATCCGCCCTACGGCAACATCAGCAAGCACGGACTGACCGATCGCGACGTGCAAGTCGCGCGTGCCTGCTACGCGGGTGAGCTGGAACTCGTCGACCGCTGGATCGGCCACCTCCTCGAACAATTGGTCTATCTCGGGATCGAGAATTCGACCGCCGTCATCTTTGTGTCCGACCACGGCTTCCTGCTGGGCGAGCACGAACAGATGGGCAAGCTGGTTCGGCGCGCTCCAGGCGAGGCGACATGGATGCGCTCTCCACTCTACGAAGAGATCGCCAAGGTGCCGCTCATCATCCATGTACCGGGCGCAAAGCCGGGCCGCACGAGCGAACTTGCCTGCGCGCTGGATATCGCGCCGACCCTGCTCGACATGGTCGGCCTGAAGCCGGGCGAGGGCGTCAACGGTCGGTCGCTGTTGCCGGCGGCGATGGGAGAGCCTTTCGTGGGCCGCGATCACATCCTGACCGCGCTGCCCTTCGCGAATCCGGGGGAGGGCGTCCTTGCAGTCGACGACCTGATGAGGACCGTCGTGGACTGGCAGCCGGTCACAATCACCACGCCGGAGTGGTCGCTTCTGTTTGCAACGCCGCGGGAACCGGTCGAACTCTATGATCTGCGCACCGACCCGAAACAACAGAACAACGTAGCCGCCGACAATCCACAGGTCGTCCAGCGGATGTTGGAGCTCTATGCCCAAAGCATGAGAACCGAGGGGGTGGAAGCCAAATACTGCAAACCGCGGCTCCCGGACCACTTCTGAACGGGGTCCAGAGAAAGGCAGCGGAACGCCCTGACCGGGGACTGTCAAGGTTTGACGCGCCGGCTTGGGAGGGCCGGATTCCAAGGGAGGAACAGATGTCTATCTACAGACTGAGTATGTATGCCATTTCCGCTGTCTTCGCAGCCATGGCCGCAACGGCGGCGTTTGCCGACTGGCCGGAAAGACCGATCGAACTCGTCATCGCATTCCCGCCCGGGAGTCACGCCGATGTTTCCGGGCGGCTGTTCCAGACGGCGATGAGCAAGGCGCTCGACGGGGCAACCATCGTGCCGCTCAACGTCCCGGGAGCAGGCGGCACCATCGGCACCGCGCAGGCTGCGGCGGCAGCACCCGACGGCTACACTGTGGCCTACAGCCCGGTGGCGACGGTGACGATCCAGCCACATCTGCGGCCATTGCCCTACGGCAAGGACAGCTTCATACCCATCTGCAAGATTTCAGACACGGCTACGGCCATTCTCGTCGCACCCGACAGCAAGTATAACTCGCTGGATGATCTGATGAAGGATGCAAAGGCCGGCGGCATGGTCGCCACCGGGCAGGCGGTCGGTTCACTTCCCCATATCGTCCAGGCGGCCGCGGCGAAGGCCTATGGCGTCGGGTTCGTCTATCTCCCCACCGATGGCGGCGCTGCTTCCGCCAAAGCGATTCTCGGCGGCGAAGCGGTCGTACAGGGCGATATCTACACCGCCGCGAACATCTATGGGACCAAGGCTCTCGCAGTCGCCAGTGCGGAGAGGCTGGCGGCTCTGCCCGACGTTCCCACGCTACGGGAACTCGGCCACGACATTCAGCTGAGCGTCTGGTTCGGTGCTTTCGTTCCGGCGGGGACACCCGATGCCATCGTCGAGAAGCTGTCGACGGCCTGCGCGGCGGCGCTGAGGGATGCGGATTTCGTCAAAGGCATGGAGACGCTCAACTACCAGATCAGCTATCTCGGCCGCGAAGACTTCGCGAAGTTCTTCAGCGACCAATACAAGCGCAACGCGTCGCTGCTGGCCGAGATCGGCCTGGTCAAGTGATCGCATTGCCCGGCTCGGAGATCGTACCGATGAACAGGTGGATCAACAGCGACGTGATACTTGGCTTGGCCTTCGGCCTCATCGGCTGCGTACTTCTGGTTTCCTGCTTTCAGCAGGCCGAGGGCTCCTTCGCGCTTGCGGGGGACATTCCGCCTTTTCTGGTGCCCCAGGTCTTCCTGACGATTTGGATCGTGCTTTCACTGGCGATCCTCGTCGCGGGTCTTCGCGGTCCATTTGTGCCGACGGCGGGCCGGGACTGGGCGACTATCGTGGCCATCGCGGTTCTTCTGACTGCCGCGACCTTGCTGCTGCAACCGTTGGGCTTCATGCTCGTCGCCCCGGTCGCGGTTTTCCTGACCTGCTGGTTGCTCGGGTTCCGGCGCCATCTGCTGAACGCCTTGGGGGCGGTGCTGGGAAGCGGAGCGCTCCATCTCGTTCTGACACGCGTCGCCGCGCTGCCGCTCCCGCGGGTTCCCGACTTTTGGTGAGACAGCCCGATGGACCTTGAAACGTTCCTTGGAGCGCTGTCGCATCTCGGCGACCCTCTGACCCTGATCGTCATGGTGATCGCGACATTCGTTGGGATCGTTGTCGGCGCGCTTCCGGGCCTGGGCACGGTGACCGCGCTTGCGATGGTTCTCCCCTTCACCTTTGCGCTCAGCGCCCCGCAGGCCATCGGAATGTTGCTCGCGATCTATGTGTCGTCGATCTTCGGAGGCGCAATTCCGGCGGTGTTGATCAATGTCCCGGGCACGCCGCAGTCAGCCGCCACCACCTTCGACGGCTATCCCATGGCACAGAAAGGGCATGCGGATGAGGCGCTCGGCTGGGTGACCATGGCCTCGACCATCGGAGGCCTGTTCTCCGGGCTGGTTCTGATCTTCGCGGCGCCCCAGCTTGCATCCCTTGCCATCCGCTTCGGCTCGATCGAGACGCTGGCGCTGATCATTTTCTCTCTGACGACCATCGCATGGGTCTCGAGCGGAAGCACGCTCAAGGGGCTTCTGGCGGGAGTAGTCGGACTGGTTCTGTCCACCGTCGGCATCGACAGCATGAGCGGAGTGGAGCGATTCACTTTTGGAAACTTCGCCCTCTCTGCCGGCCTCCACGCCGTACCGATCCTGATCGGATTGTTCGCGCTTTCCGAGGTCTTCATGTCCGCAGGCAAGAAAATGGTCGTTGCGGATGCCATTGACCACGCCGGCTTCAAGATTGCTCCCTTCACTGCGTGGTGGCGGCTGAAAAGGACGCTCCTGCGCAGTTCGCTGATCGGCACATTTCTGGGAGTTCTTCCCGGAATCGGAGCCACTGCCGCCAGTCTTTTGTCCTATTCCAGGGCGCGCGCCGCATCGCCCGTCCGAGACAGGTTCGGCACAGGCGAACCGGAAGGGCTGGTATCGTCGGAGGTTGCAAACAATGCGGTGACGGGCGGCGCGCTGGTCCCGACCCTGGCGCTGGGAATCCCGGGCGATGCGGCGACCGCTGTGATGATGGGGGCTTTGATCATCCATGGTGTGACCCCCGGCGTACAGCTTTTCGCACACAATCCCGATCTCATAGCCTTCATCTTCGTTGCCCTGCTCGCTGCCAATGTCATGATGTTCCTCGCAGGCGCTCTGACCACACGATTGTTCACGCGAATTCTCCGTATCCCGCACGCATTGATCATGGGTTTCGTCGTCGCGCTCGCTTTGGCGGGATCATTTGTTGTCCGCGCCAGCATCCTGGACGTCTGGATTGCCGTTGTCGCAGGCATGGTCGGGTTCCTGTTGCGCCTGGCCAACGTTCCGCTGGCTCCGATCGTCATCGGCTTCATCCTTGGACCCTCGTTGGAGACGAGCCTTCGGCAGGGACTGATCCTGACCCAGATGAATCCAGTCCGGTTCTTTGAACGTCCCATCGCTTCGCTGATCTTCGCCGTCACCTTCCTCGTCGTGTCCTGGCCCCTGATGAGGACCGTCGCACGCCGGCGAGAGATGCGCCGCGAACCGTGAGCCGGACCTGACGCACGGACGGCGGCGATCGACCGTTGGAAATTTTGAAAGATGACGGGAGTACGAAAACCGTGAGCATGGGAGAACGCCGACGCAGAGTGCTGGTTCTGGCGGGGGACGGCATCGGCCCGGAAGTCATGGGACAGGCCGTACGGATTATCGATTGGCTCAATGCGCGCCTCGACGCCGGTATCGAGACCGTGCCGGCCCTGCTCGGAGGATGCGCCTATGACAGACACGCGGTGCCGGTGACCGAAGAGACGGTCGACCTGGCGCGCTCCTGCGACGCGCTTCTGGTCGGGGCAGTCGGTGGCCCGAAATACGAAAGCGCGCCGTTCCGGCTTCGGCCCGAGCAGGGCCTGCTGCGGCTCCGCAAGGAATTCGATCTCTACGCGAATCTGCGGCCGATCACCTGCTTCGACGCGCTTGCGACACGGTCCACCCTCAAGCCTGAAGTGGTGGAAGGGCTTGATCTGGTCATCGTGCGCGAGCTTACGAGCGGCCTCTATTTCGGCGAACCGCGCGGCGTGTTCCCGAGCGAGACGGGGCGCAAGATCGGCATCAACACCCAACGCTATACGAGCGAAGAGATAGAACGGGTCGCCCGCTTCGCCTTCGAACTCGCGCGCAGTCGAGACAAGCGCCTTTGCTCGATGGACAAAGCGAACGTGATGGAAGCCGGAATGCTCTGGCGGGAAGAACTCCAGGACCTTCATGACGCTGAGTTCGCCGACGTCGACCTGACTCATATGTACGCCGACAACGGTGCCATGCAATTGGTCCGCAACCCTCGGCAATTCGATGTCATCGTTACCGACAACCTGTTCGGCGACATCCTTAGCGACGAGGCAGCGATGCTCACGGGTTCGCTTGGAATGCTGCCCTCCGCCTCGATCGGCGACAAGTCTTCTTCGGGTCGCTGGTTCGGATTGTATGAACCGGTGCATGGATCGGCGCCGGATATCGTGGGCAAGAACCTCGCAAATCCGATTGCGTGCATCCTCAGCGTTGCAATGGCGCTTCGCTATTCCCTTGATATGGCGAAGGGAGCGGAGCTGATCGAAGCCGCGATCAAGTCCACGCTCGCGCAAGGTGTCCGGACCGCCGATCTGCTACCGGCCAATTTCGGGATCCCCGTTACCACCGAAGGAATGGGCGACGCCATCCTCGCGGCGGCGGAAGACCAACTGGCGTTTTTGTGATCGCGCGGTCGCCATCGCCGCCCGGCAGAACGGAACGGCTGATGCGGCCTGCTCAGCGTCCGGCCGCCTGAAACCCCAACCCAAGGAACCTGCGTATGACGTTTCACCCCTTGCTGCCGGAACCCGGACATTGCTTCATATCGAACCGATGGGTGCCCCCCGCGTCCGGGAACCAGATCGGCCTCTACAACCCTTCCGATGGAACTGAGATCTGCGCAATCGCCGCCGGCGGCGCGGAGGACATCGAACGGGCCGTCGACGCCGCCGAAGCGGCACGTGCCGGCACTTGGGGAAAGCTCGCCAGTTTCGAGCGTGGCCGCATTCTCGCAAAAATCGGAGAGCTGGTGCTCGAACAGGCTGACGAACTGGCGAAGCTTGAAGCGCTCGACGTGGGCAAACCTCTCAAGCAGGCACGCGCGGATGCGGTGGCTCTCGCACGCTACATGGAATTCTATGCAGGCTCGGCCGACAAGGTGCACGGCACGACGATCCCCTATCTTGACGGATATACTGTCTATGCCTTGCGCGAACCGCACGGTGTCACCGGCCACATTATCCCCTGGAACTATCCGATGCAGATCATCGGACGTTCCGTGGGCGCAGCGCTTGCCATGGGGAATGCCGCCGTCCTGAAACCGGCGGAGGAGGCCTGCCTCACCGCGCTCGCCTTTGCGGAGATCGCCCGCCGGGCCGGGCTGCCAGATGGAGCGCTCAACGTGGTTCCCGGACTGGGCGCCGAGGCGGGCGCCGCTCTCTCGCGGCATCCCAGGATACACCATATTTCGTTCACCGGTTCGGTCGGCGTTGGAAAACTGATCCAGCAGGCGGCCGCGACCAACGTCGTGCCGGTCACGCTGGAACTTGGAGGCAAGTCGCCCCAGTTGGTCTTTGACGACGCGGACCTGGATGCCGCTCTTCCGTTCCTTGTGAACTCGGGCATTCAGAATGCGGGGCAGACCTGCTCCGCAGCCTCGCGCATCCTGGTGCATCGAAGCCGGTACGACGAACTGGTTGCCGCCATGAGCATTCGCTACGACGCGATGAAAGCAGGGCCGGCGATGGCCGATCTGGACCTGGGCCCACTTGTCTCGTCGCGGCAAAAGACCATCGTCGAGGACTTTCTGGCCATGGGGTCGGACCTCGACGTGGCCGCGCGCGGCACCGTTGTGGCCGGTGCGCCTGCCGGCGGCTCCTATGTCGCGCCGACGTTGTTCGCGGGCGTGCGGCCTGATCACGTCCTGGCACAGAGGGAAATCTTCGGGCCGGTTCAAGTGGTCATACCGTTCTCGGACGAGGAGGAGGCCGTCGCAATCGCGAACGGGACGGAGTTCGGCCTGGTCGCCTCCGTTTGGTCGCGTGACGGCGCTCGCCAGATGCGGCTGGCGCGGAAGCTGCGAGCGGGTCAGGTCTTCCTCAACAATTACGGGGCCGGCGGCGGCGTCGAACTTCCGTTCGGCGGCGTTCGGCTCTCCGGCCACGGACGCGAAAAGGGCTTCGAGGCACTTTTCGGCTTCTCGACCTTGAAAACCGTAGCAGCATATCACGGATAGGACATCACATGAGACTCGACGGAAAATCAGCCATCGTGACCGGCGGAGCATCCGGATTCGGGGCCGGGATAGTTCGCAAGTTTGCGAGCGAAGGCGCCAAGGTACTGATCGCCGATCTGAACATCGAACTGGCGAATGCCCTGGCCGTCGAACTCGGCGAGAGCGTGCAGGCGACGAGGACCAACGTGACGGCCCGCGGCGACGTCAAGGCGATGGCGGACGCCGCACTTGCCGCATTCGGACAGATCGACATCCTGGTCAACAATGCCGGTACGACGCATCTCCCCGCGCCAATGGACGAGATCAGCGAGGAAGATTTCGACAGGGTTCTCGCGGTCAACTGCAAGTCCGTCTTCCTGACCGCGCAAGAGATCGTCCCGCACATGAAGCGGCGTCGGGCGGGCGCAATCCTGAACGTTGCCTCCACCGCGGCGGTCAGCCCGCGGCCCAGGCTGAGCTGGTACAACGCCTCCAAGGGATGGATGACCAACGCGACCCGCGGTATGGCGATCGAGCTTGCCCCGGAAGGGGTGCGGGTCAATGCGATCAATCCGGTGGCCGGAGAGACACCGCTTCTGAAGATGTTCATGGGCGAGGATACTCCGGAAGTGCGTGCGAAGTTCCTGTCGACCATTCCGCTGGGCCGGTTCTCGACACCCGCGGACATGGGCAATGCGGCCTGTTACCTGTGCTCGGACGAGGCCAGCATGGTCACCGGGGTCTGCTTGGAGGTCGACGGCGGCCGCTGTATCTGAGGGGGCACGTGGCAGCCTTCGCCTGCATCCGCCCGCAGCCGCGGACGCGCCGCGTGTTGCCAGGAGCCGCTCCGGCCCTGGGCCATCCCGGAAGGAGCGCCAGCCAATGACCATTATGGACTCGTTTTCGCTGAAGAACAGAACCGCGCTGGTGACCGGCTCCGGCGCGGGGCTGGGACTGGAAATCGCACGTGCCCTTGCCCAGGCCGGAGCGCGCGTCTGGCTGAACGGACGATCGCCGTCGCGTCTGGCGCACCTGATCGACCAACTCGGCTCCGAAGGCCTGGACGTTTCGACAAGCGCGTTCGACATCGCCGACGACGCCGAGCGCCGCAGCGCCGTCAAGGCCTTCGGGTCGGACACGCCGGACATCCTCGTGAACAATGTGGGCCTGCGCGATCGCAGATCGCTGTCGGAGATGAGCGACGATGATGTCCGACGTCTGATCGAGGTCGACTTGACGGCTTCGGCGCTGCTGACGAGGGATCTTGCAGAGAGCATGAAATCGCGAGGCTTTGGCCGCATCATCACAGTTACATCGATCGCCGGCGCGGTCGCCCGCCCGGGAAACACGGTCTACTCCGCGGCAAAGCAAGGGCTCACCGGTTTGATGCGCGCCCTCGCCGTCGAGTACGGACCCTTCGGCATCACCAGCAATGCGATCGCACCGGGGTTCTTCGCGACGGAGACCAACAGGGCGATGAGCGAAGACCCGGACGTGAACGAGTATCTCAAGCGCCGCGTGCCGCTGGGCCGCTGGGGCCAGCCGCACGAAATAGCCGGCGCTGCGGTTTTTCTTGCCAGCCAAGCTTCATCGTTCGTCAATGGTCATGTCCTGACCGTCGACGGCGGCATGACCATACAGATGTAGGCGAAGCCGACCTCGGGCGGGGCGGTCGGCGAAGTCAAAGCAAGCGCCGGATCTTCTCGATCAGCGCAGCGACCGGGGCCGGGAGCTGCATTCCTCTCAGCGTGACCAGAAATGCTTCGCGCCTGAGTTCCATCCACGGTTGATCGAGCGCGCATATGCCCGGCATGTCCTGGTCGGACAGCGAACTTCTCGTCATCAGCGCCATGTGATCGGTGCGGCGCAGAATTGCCAGGGTAGCAAACAGCGAACTGGTAAGGACGCTGGCTGAGGGCGGTGGCAGGCCGGCATTCCGGAACCGGCGGTGCAGTTCCCGACTCAACTTGGTGCTGGTGCGGGGAAAGACCCAGCGATAGGCGGCAAGATCGCTAAGCGCCTTTGGCGTGGCTTTTTGCAGCGGATGATCTTCCCGCGTGACGATCACGAGGTCGTCGACCAGCAAGCGCTTCCAGTTCAGGGCCGCGTCGAAGCCGGCCTCATCGGCCTCCGGCTGAATCCAGCCGAGCAGGGCAAAGTCGATCTCTCGGATCTTGACCCACTCAAACAATTCCTGGGTCGTGCCTTCGCGGATCGTGTAACGGATGCGCGGCTGCGAAACCTCCAACGCGCCGATCGCATCGGCAGTGATGCTCAAAAAGGCCGGACCGACACCCAGCGCCACGTGCCCGGTGACGCCCGCCCGCATGTCGGACACCAGGGCGATGGTTTCGTCCAGCCGCTCGACGACGTCCTCGGAGCGCCGGCGCAGCACATTCCCGGCCTCCGTCAGCGCTATGCCGCGCCCTTTTCGCACGTAGAGCTGGACATCGAGATCGTTCTGCAGCCGCGCCATCAGCCTAGACAGTGCGGGCTGCGTGAGGCCGAGGGTCTCGGCTGCGTGTGACAGGTTCAGATGCTCCGCAACGACCAGAAAGACCCGAAGTTGGCTGAGGTTCACACCATTACACCCGAGTTATGAATCTTGCCCAAGACTGGCATTGTTCCGATTTGGAGCATCTCTTCATAATGCCCCTGCGTATCGTAGATCCAGCCCGATTTTTGCAACGCCTCTAGCTGAGCGTCAAAACAAAATAGCGCAGAATCGTTATGGCTTGGAAAGCCGAGGCGCGACCGGCGGCGGGAGGTGCCGTCACCCGGCGGGCGTTTGGAACCGCCGGAAGAGCAAGAAGACTTGCCATCAACAGGGGAAAAAAATGGCGATCAGCAGAAGATCCTTCCTTTGGACCGGAACCTCGGCGCTCGGACTGGCTGCGGTTGGACTGACAGGTTCGGCGCTGGCGCAGGATGCGCCTCGTCGGGGTGGTGTCCTCGTGGTTGGCCTGACGACGAATCCGCCCAGCTTCGATCCGCACAAATCGGCCGCCTTCGCCACAACCGCCGTGACGGAGCATATCTTCGGCTGCCTGCTTCGCTGGGATCGGACGGGGACCAAGGTCGAGCCCGATCTGGCGCAAAGCTATGAGATCGTCGACGATCTGACCTACAAGTTCATCCTGCGCGAAGGCGTCAAGTTCCACAATGGCGAGACGCTGCGCAGCTCGGACGTGAAATTTACTTTCGACCGCATTGCCAATCCGGATACCGCCTCGCCATGGCGTTCGCTCTATTCACCGATCAGTGCGATCGAGACGCCGGATGACCGGACCGTCATTTTTCGAATGTCCAAACCCTTCGCGCCGTTCCTGAACCTTCTGGCGACGGTCAAATACTCGGCGATCGTGTCGGAAGTTGACATCAAGCCCACCAATGAGGTGGTCGCCGGCAGCGCCGGGACCGGACCGTTCAAGTTCGTGAGCTTCCAGGCCAATTCCAATCTCGTTCTGACCCGCAACGACGACTACTACGAAGAGGGCCTGCCCTATCTCGACGGGCTGGAGCTCCGGATCATCCCCGACGAGGGAAGCCGTATTGCCGCGCTGCGCAGCAATACCTGCCAATTGACGTCGGTCACCACCCCCGAGGTGGTGCAACAGATTGCCGGCCAGCCCGGCTTCGAGACCCCGGAGAGCCCGGCGAACATGCGCGTCGTACTGTTGCAGATCGACCAGCGCACCCCACCTTTCGACGATGTCCGGGTGCGGCGTGCGTTCAGCCTGGCCATGAACCGGCAGCAGATCGCGGATGTGGTGTGGCGGGGCCGGGCCGCGCCGACGGCCGCCATCCCGCCCGCACAGGCGCCATACGGCTTTCCGAGTGAGGAGGTTCCTGGTCTGCCCTACCAGACCGAGGATCTGGAGCAGGCCAAGGCCCTCCTGGCCGAGGCTGGCTATCCTGACGGTTTCGAGACAAAACTTGCAGTGTCGCCCGCGACATTCAGCGATGTGGCAGTCGCGCAGGTCGTGCAGCAACAGGTTGCCCGGGCTGGAATCCGTTTCGATATCGAGCAGATGGAATGGGGCAGCCTGGTCAAGACCTTACAGGGCACCCTGGCGCCGCTGGTCGTGGTGGGATTGATTCCGGCAGCCGATCCGGAAACCAACATGAATATCCGCCTCGCTTCCACTTCCTCGATCAATCCCGGCAAGACACCGGATCCCGAACTTGACGCGCTTTTCCTCAAGGGCAGCCAGACCGTCGACCCGGCTGCGCGCGTCGGCATCTACCGCGACATCCAGACGCGCATCGCCGATCAGGCCTATGCGATTTTCCCGGCTGCCTGCCCGATCAATTTCGAGCTGTGGCGTTCGGAGCTGAAGGGCTACTCGACGATGCCGACCGCGGCCCTCGTGATGCTGCGGCAATCCTGGCTGGCAAGCTGATCGGGCGATCGCGGACATGGGATCGTCGGTCCTGCTACGACGGCTGATGCTGGTTGTGCCGGTTCTGTTCGGCATGTCGGTGGTGAGTTTTCTGCTGATCCACCTCGTTCCCGGCGATGTCGTGACGGTCATCGCCGGCGCTGAGATCGCATCGGATTCGGAGGAAGCCCAAAACATCCGGCGCAGTCTGAACCTCGACAGGCCGCTTGTGACGCAATACCTGTTGTGGATCCTCGGCGTCGCGCAGGGCGATCTCGGACTTTCGCTGATCAGCAAGGTTCCGGTCTCGAAGGAAATCCTGTCGCATCTGCCGGTCACCCTGGTGCTCACGGTGATGGCGCTGGGCATTTCGGTCCTGATCGGCATACCGGCGGGGGTTCTCGCCGCCAGCAGGCGCGGCCGGATCTCCGACTTTCTCCTGCGCATAGCTTCGTTGGCCGGGATGGCGGTGCCGACCTTCTTCGCGAGCGTGACGGCCGTGCTGTTCTTTTCGCTCTTCGCGCCGGCCGTGCGGCTTTTCAACACCATCGACTTCGGCAGGGACGCGGTCGGTGCGGTCGCGACGCTGTTCCTGCCAGCCTGCGTGCTGGCGCTGTCCTCGGCCTCGACCATCATGCGCTACACGCGCGGCGCCATGCTGGAGGTCATGCGGGAGCAGTACATCCAGACCGCGCGCGCCAAGGGAGCAGGGCCGATGCGCATCCTGCTGCGCCACGGTCTGCGAACGGCGCTTCTGCCGGTAGTCACGGCTTCGGGTCTGATCGCAGCGCAGTTGATCTCCGGAGTTGTCGTCGTCGAGCAGGTCTTTGGCCTGCCCGGAATGGGGCAGCTCATGCTGAGCGCGATCAGCACCCGGGATTACACGCTGGTGCAAGGAACTGTCCTCGCCGTCGGCGCAATGGTGGTCCTGATCAACCTGGTCGTGGATCTGACCTACCATTTTCTGGATCCGAGGATCTGATCGATGTCTGAGCAATCCCGGATGGCGCGACGGCCGGAATTGTCCGCTGGTGCCATGATCGGTGCCTTTCGCCGACAGAACGCGCTCGTCAGGATCGGCAGCCTCATGCTCGTCGCCGTGCTGGTGTCAGCGCTTGCCGGGCCGCTCGTCTTGCCCTTCGGGCCGACCGACATGGTCGCGATGTCGTTGCAGCCGCCGAGCGCCGCGAACCTTCTCGGGACCGACCTGCTCGGGCGGGATGTGCTGGCCCGGACGCTGGACGCCACCCGGACCTCGCTGACCGTAGCCTTCTGTGCAATGGCCCTGTCGCTGGTCGCAGGGGCGGCGTGGGGCATGGTGGCCGGGTACAACGTTGGCTCGGTCGACACGGCGTTGATGCGGGTTCTCGACGTTCTTCAGGCGTTTCCGCCGCTCCTGCTGGCCGTGGCGCTGGTCGCCATGCTGGGAACCAGCACGTCAAATCTGATATTGACGATGTCGATCCTGTTCGTGCCGCAATTCGCGCGCGTCGCCCGTTCGGCCACGCTGCTGTTGCGCCGGCGGCAGTTCGTGCTGGCGGCGGAAGTTCTTGGCGTGTCTTCTACGCGCAACCTGCTGACCCATGTACTGCCCAACATCTCGACGCCGCTGATCATCGAGTCGACTTCGGTCATCACCGCGGCGCTGCTGACCGAATCGGCGCTGTCGTTTCTGGGCATGGGCATCCAGCCGCCAACACCGACCTGGGGCGGGATGATCGCTGAATCGACTTCCGTCATGACCCGGGCGCCATGGCTGGTCCTGGCGCCAGGGTCCGCGATCGTTCTGGTCGTGCTGGCATTCCTTCTGCTGGGCGATGGGCTCCGCGACAAATTCGATCCGAAGACGGGTAGCTGAAAATGACAGATGCCGAAGATATCCATTGGCTGCCCGCCTGGCGCCTGCGCGAGCTGGTGGTCAGCCGGAAGACGAGCGCCGAAGAGATCACCGCGCGATTGCTCGAGCGGATCAGCCGTCTCGACAGGCGTATCAACGCCTTCCTGACACTGGCCGGCGACGTCGCGATCGCCGAGGCGCGGGCGGTGGATCGGGCGATCGCCGAGGGGAGGACACCCGGCCCCCTGGCAGGCGTGCCGGTAACGATCAAGGATCAGTTCTTTACCAAGGGGCTTCGCACGACCGGCGGCTCCAAGGTGTTCGAAGACCACATTCCCGAAGAAGACAGCGTCTATGTCGCGCGCATCCGGGCAGCCGGCGGAGTGATCCTCGGCAAGACCAACACGCCGGAATTCGGCATGTACTGGCGCACCGTCGGGCTGATTTCCGGCGAATGCCGTAATCCCTGGGAACATCGGCGCACCGCAGGCGGGTCAAGCGGCGGCGCAGCGGCGGCGCTGGCGATGGGTTTCGGCCCGCTCGCGCTCGGCAGCGACGCCGGTGGCTCGATACGGCTTCCCTCGGCGCAGTGCGGCATCTTCGGCATGCTGCCGAGCTTCGGCCGCGTGCCCCGGCATGGCGGGTTCGGGTCGACGATGTTCTTCTCTTCGATCGGCCCGATGGCGCGCGACGTAAGAGACGCGGCGACGCTGCTTCAGGTTCTGGCCGGCCCGATGCCCCAGGATCCTTTCTGCCGCACCGATGCGCCGCCCGACTATCTGGCCGCGCTCGATGCGGGCATAAAAGGCGTCCGGGTCGCCTGGTGGGACAATACAGTTGCCGAAGGGTTCTCGGCTCCGGAGGTCCTGAGCGTGGTGCGCGCGTCGGCGGAAATGATCGGAACCTTCGGCGCGCGACTGGCCCCCGAACCGCTGCGGCTCGACACCGACGGAGTGGACGAGGCCTGGCGCATACTGGACTTCGTCGACCGGCGCGCCAATCTTGGCGAGGAACTGGAGCGCGACCCGTTGAGGTTCGCGCAGCTTACGCCCTATGCGCAGACCCGTTTCGAATGGGCCGCGGGCGTATCCGGGACCGAATACTCGCGCGCGATCCTGCGCCGCGCCAGGTTCATCCGCAGTCTGGAAGCGGCGTTCGGCGACTATGACCTGCTTCTGGCCCCGACTATCGGCATCACCGCCCCGGTGATCGAGACGGACAACATGACCCAGCGCATCCCGGCACTGGTGTCCTACACATTGCCTATCAATTTCGCGGGCTACTGCGCCGCCAGCGTGCCCTGCGGTTTCGTCGGCGGGCTTCCGGTCGGCCTGCAGATCATCGGGCGTCCCAACGAGGAGGCGCTCGTCCTGAGGGCGGCGCGCCAGTTCGAGCTCGCCTTTCCCTGGCGGGACATGCACCCGCCCGAACATCTGGAAGCCGCGTGATGGTCGCGGCGCCGGAACTCCTGCGGGTCGAGAATCTGCGCACCTATTTCCACTCGTCCGGCTCGGCGACGCGTGCCGTGGACGGCGTCAGCCTGTCCATCGGCGCCGGCCGGATATTGGGCGTGGTTGGCGAATCCGGATCCGGCAAGAGCGTGACCGGAGCTTCGATCATGGGACTGATCCAGCATCCCGGGCGGATCGAACCCGGAAGCCGCATCCTGTTCCGCGGGCGCGACCTGGCCACCGAGGACGAGCGCAGCTTGCGCGAACTGCGGGGCAACGAGATCGCGATGATCTTTCAGGAACCGATGACCTCGCTGAACCCGGTGTTGACCGCCGGTGCCCAGATCGCCGAGAATATCCGCCTGCACCGGAGGGTTGGTCGGCGCGAGGTCCGCGACCGCGCGATCGAACTGATGCGGCTCGTCGGCATTCCCTCGCCGGAACGGCGCGTCGACGACTATCCGCACCAGCTTTCCGGCGGCATGCGTCAACGGATCATGATCGCCATGGCGCTGGCCTGCGATCCCGCACTGCTGATCGCGGACGAGCCGACCACCGCGCTCGACGTGACGATCCAGGCGCAGATTCTCGATCTGATCCTGAGGCTGCGTGAGGAACTGGGGATGGCGGTCATGTTCATTACCCACGACTTCGGCGTCGTCGCGGAGATCTGCGACGACGTCGTGGTCATGTATGGCGGTCAGGTGGTCGAGGAAGGACCGGTCGCCGCCGTCATGACCGAACCGCGGCATCCCTATACGCGAGGCCTGATGGACTGCATTCCGCGGCTGGGAATGCGCCGAGACGAGCGGTTGAACTCGATCCCTGGCATCGTGCCGAGTCCGAAGGCCTGGCCGAGGGGCTGCCGCTTCGCAAACCGCTGCCAGCACGCCCTCGATCGCTGCGTGACCGAGGCGCCGCCGCATTTCGTCGTCGGTGCGCAGCGGGCAGCCTGTTGGCTGGCCGAAGCACGGCAGGCTGCCGCCCCAGCGCGGATTGGAGGCGCGGATGCTTGAGCCGTTGTTGACGCTGCGCGGCGTGACCAAGCATTTTCTGATCGGCCGCGGCAAGGTCGTCCAGGCTGTGGATGGCTTGGACCTCGACGTCCACGAGGGAGAGACGCTCGGCCTCGTCGGCGAATCCGGTTGCGGCAAGTCGACCGCGGCGCAGTTGATCGTCGGGTTGCACCGGGCCGACCGGGGCAGGGTGATCTTTGCCGGCGAGGACGTCGCCGGATTGAGCGGCCGCGAGCGCAAATCCGTGCGCAGGCAGATGCAGTATATTTTCCAGGACCCCAACGACTCCCTCGATCCGCGTATGCGCGTGCGCAACATCATCGGAGAGGGTCTTGTGGCGCGGGGCGGCATGGGGCGGGCGGAGCGCGACGCGCTGATCCGCGAAACGCTCGAGAAGGTGGGGCTGCGGCCCGATGCGATGGAGCGGTTTCCACATGAATTCTCCGGCGGGCAGCGGCAACGCATCGGCATTGCGCGTGCGCTGGTGCTGCGGCCGCGGCTCGTGGTCGCGGACGAGCCGATCTCGGCGCTGGACGTCTCAGTGCAGTCCCAGATACTCAACCTCATGGGCGATCTGCAGCGCGAACTCGGTCTGACTTATGTCTTCGTTGCCCACAACCTGGCCGCCGTCGGCTATGTCAGCGACCGCATCGCCGTCATGTATCTGGGTCGGATCGTTGAGATCGGCGAGACCGCCAGCGTCCTGCATGCGCCCCGCCATCCCTATACGCAGGCGCTGCTGTCGGCGATTCCCGACCCGGATGTCAGAGCAGCGAAGAAGGCGCGCATCGTCTTGCAGGGCGACGTCCCGAGTCCGATCGATCCGCCCTCCGGTTGCCGGTTCCGCACCCGCTGTCCGATGGCGCAGCAGGTCTGCTCCGAACGCGTGCCGGAACTCCGACCAGTCGCGGCAGAGGACCGCCGGGCGCACCGGACGGCCTGCCATTTCGTCGCTTCCGCGTCATGAGGCATCGTGCGACGGGAGCAGCAAACGGTGACGGGAAAGACTGAACGAGTGAACCCCCTCTGGACCCTGACAGCCACAGAAATCGCTGCGCTGGTGCGTGGAAGACAGGTGTCCGCGCGGGAGGTGGCTTCGGCGGCGCTGGCCAGGCTGGACGCCGTGAACCCCGCCATCAATGCGGTCGTCGCCTGCCGCCCCGGCGAAGTTCTGGCTGCCGCCGACGCGACGGATGCCCGCATCGCGGCGGGCGGCGATCCCGGGCCCCTGGCAGGGGTGCCGGTGACGATCAAGGTCAACATCGATCAGAAGGGCCACGCGACCACGAACGGACTTCGCGCCAACAGGGATCTGGTCGCCGATGGCAACAGCCCGGTGGTGGACAATCTCCGCGTCGCGGGCGCGACCATCCTGGGGCGCACGAACACGCCCGCCTTCTCGATGCGCTGGTTTACCGACAACCAGTTGCACGGCAGGACGCTCAACCCTCGCGACGCGTCGGTCACGCCTGGCGGGTCCTCCGGCGGCGCCGCAGCGGCCGTGGCGGCGGGGATCGGGCCGATCGCGCATGGCAACGATATCGGCGGCTCGCTGCGCTATCCCGCCTATGCCTGCGGCGTGCACGGCCTGCGGCCGACGCCGGGCCGCATCGCGGCCTTCAACGGCACGGCACCGACGGAACCTTCCATCGGCGCGCAGTTGATGTCGGTTCAAGGTCCGATAGCCCGGTGCATGAGCGACCTGCGCCTTGCGCTCGCCGCCATGAGTGCGCCCGACGCGCGCGATCCCTGGTGGGTGCCGGCGCCGCTCGGCGGCCCGGACTTTCCCCGAAGGGCGGCACTCTGTGTCCGGCCGGACGGCCTCGAGACTGAGCCCGAGGTCGAAGCGGCGCTGCGAGCGGCTTCGGCACGATTGGTCGACGACGGCTGGCAGGTGGACGAAGTCGACGCTTTGCCGCCGCTGCGCGAAATGGTCTCCCTCCAGCTCATCCTCATGTTTGGCGGCGACGACATCCGCGCGGTGCGGTCCGCGGTCTATCGTGAGGGCGATCCGGGCGCCATCAATACGATCGAGCGCGTGGTCTCGAAGCTGAAGGATGGTCCCTCGCTCGCCGACGTTTCATCGGCGTTCCGCCTGCGCGCGGCGGCCTTGCGGAAATGGCTGCAGTTCCTCGAAACCTGGCCCGCGGTGCTGATGCCGGTGTCGTCCCGCCCGCCGCTTCCCCAGGACTTCGACCTGCAAGGCCTGCACAACGGCAACCTCACTTCCGAAGCGCAGTTGACGCAGGTCTCCCTGCCGGTTCTGGGCTTACCGGCCCTTGCCGTTGCGGTGCGCGATCCCGAAAAGATACCCAGCGGCGTTCAGGTCGTCGCTAGCCGCTTTCGCGAAGACATACTGCTTGCGGCAGGGCACAGCATCACCGGTCAGGACACTCCCATACTGCCCGTCACGCCATTTGACGCGTGAATTGAAGGGGATGAATCCCTCCGCCTGGCGACGACGCGGACGGTGGAACGGGTCTGCTTGCGGAGTTACCGGAAGGAGTATCGAGTTGGCACCGGGGTGTCAGGGTACGACCCCTCGCGGCAGAACCGCATTCCCAACAAAAACCTCGAATGGAATTGGAATCGGAGGATGCGCCCTTCGTGCGCACCGACAGTGCCGGATGATCCTACGTTTTTCGCAGGATAACCGTCAAATGCCACAGCTCGAACGCGAACTCCGAGAGGCGGGTCTCGTACAAATCGTGCAGTCGCCTGTAGAACTCGTCGGCCAGTCGATCTTCGCTTTGGGGACCCCTGGCGGAGGGAGCAAGCAATTGGGTACGCAACGTCGAGTCGGCGAAGGCACGAATGTATCCCGTGTAGGCGTTCGCATATTTCTCGGGATCAGAGATCAGTCCGGCGAAGAAGTCTGTCGGATTGTGCGGTGCCGGGGTGACCTCGATCGTCACGATTTCAAAGGAGAGGAGCAAATCGTCGTCGCCCTCGATCGGCGAGCGCGCTTCCTCTGCCGTCGAAAACCAGAGCGAAAAGACAAAGCCGTCAAGGACGTCCGCATCGATCAGACCATCACGTGCCATGCTCTCGGCGACAACCTGAAGCGCCCGATAAATGCCCCGACCGGATGCCGCCGCGCCGTTGCGTTCGGCGCCGTCGGGGATCGAGCCGAGAGTGGAGACGAACAGGAATCCGCCCGGCTTCAGTTCCCTTGCCCTCAGGCGAAGGAAATTCATCCAGTCGCGCCGGGCAAGCTCAGCCATTTCCTGTCTTGCGTCACCCTGAAGGTCGGCAAACCAGACCGTGCCCGGAGACTGCAGCCTGACGGCACGGCTGAGCCAGTGGCTTGCTGCAAAGCAGGTTGCCAGATCGACAGAACTGTCGTCGGCCATTCGCTCGTAAAACGATCCGATCGACGCCTCGGTTCGCACGTTGTCGATGCCGGCGTGGTAGCCCGTCGGACCATAGACAAGCCCAAACAATGCGTTCCAGTCATTTCCAGGCTGATCCGCGTGGCAGACCACCAGCGGAGCGTCGTGAAAGCGGGCACGAAACACCTCCAATGCAGGCCGCACCGCGATGATCGCGCTCGTTCCGGGCCCGCACCCATAGTCCATCACCCGCATTTCGCGGCCGCCACGACCAACCTGCCGTGCCAACTCGCGAATTCGGGCATCGTGGCTCGAGATGATGCTCTGCTGAGCGGAGGAATGCCTGTCGTAATCTACCATGCGCTCAGTCGATTTGCGCGTTTCCAACGAGTGCTTGGGCATTGGCAGTCCTTGTGCGGTTGCTGACGCGATGCGGTCGCAGAAAAGCCGCCATGGCAAGGATGGGCGCCCGTCTGACACTTGGTGGCCTTGCAGACCCTTCGAATGATGCAGGCGTCAGCTCATGCTATGACCCAGCCAGCGAGCCTCCTCCCGAAAAACCGAGTTCCACCTCTCGGCGCCGAAATTCAGATGAGCGACGGATATTCCGGCTTGTAGACATGGGCGCGGATGAACGCGACCATGTCGTCCGGACGGCCGACACGGGCAAGGCCTGAATCGAATACGAGCTTTGCCACCCGCGCCGCGGTCTGTATCTCGGTCTCCAGGATGTTCGACTGCAGCGGGTAAAGCAGCCCCTGGTTCAGAAGTTCCGCAGGCACCTGGTCGGCGACCGCGCGCGCGGCCTCGATGAACATCTCGTCTGAGACTCGGCTGGCCTGGGTGGCGAAGATCGCCATCCCGACCGCGGGGAAAATGTAGAAGTTGTTGGCCTGTCCCGGCAGGAAGGTGGTTCCGGCGAGGTGGACCGGCGGAAACTGCACGCCCGCGGCGTAGATCGCTTTGCCTCCTGACCAGGCATAGGCCTGCTCGGCGGTACATTCGGCATGTTCGGTGGGGTTTGAAAGAGCCAGTATCACCGGCCGCTCGTTGATCGTCGATAGCGTCTCTACCACCGCCTGGGTAAAGGCACCGCCGACGGTGCTGACGCCGATGATCGTTGTCGGCTTGATACTCCGGATAGCCTCAAGGAAATCGGCCGTCGGGGCATGCGGATGCGCATATGGCCGCTGGAAGTCCACGAGGTCGGTGCGGGTCGATTCGAGCAATCCCTTGACGTCGAACATGTGCACGCGCGACTGCGCGTCCTGAAGCGACATCCCTTCCTGCGCCAATGCCGAGCAGAGCAAGTTGGCAAGGCCAATTCCGGCGGACCCTGCGCCAAGGAACAGGTACTTCTCGTCGCCAAGCTTGCTGCCCTTGAGCTTCGCAGCGTTGATCATACCCGCCAGCGTTATGCCGGCCGTTCCCTGCACATCGTCATTGTAGACACAAAATTTGTCGCGATAGCGCTGCAGCAGATGCACCGCATCGACGCCGGTCCAGTCCTCGAAATGGATACAGCATTTGGGGAACACATCCTGCACGGCCTGGACGAATTCGTCCACGAAGGAATAGAGGTCTTCGGTCGCGGGGCGCGCTTTGCGCAGGCCGAGATAGAGTGGATCGGAAAGGTATTGCTGGTTGTTCGTACCGGCGTCGAGATACATCGGCAGGAGGTACTGGGGCGGCACGCCAGCCGCGGCTGTGTAGAGTTGCAGCTTGCCGATCGGAATACCCATGCCATTGGCGCCGAGGTCGCCCAAACCGAGGATGCGGCCTCCGTCCGTGACGCAGATGAACCGAACGTCCTTCTGCGGCCAGTTCCGCAGAACGTCTTTGACCTTGCCGCGCCGCTCGATCGAGAGATACATGCCACGCGCTTGGCGATATATGTGGCCGAATTTCAGGCAGGCCTCGCCGATGGTCGGGTCGTAGATGATCGGCAGGAACCGGGCCGGGTCAGACATGATGGTCCGGTAGAATAGCGTTTCGTCGTGGTCGAGCAGATTGACGAGGTGGATGTAGCGCTCCAGGTCGGTGTTCTTGTGGCCGAGTTGCATCAACACGCGCTTGAGCTGGATGTCTTCGGTTTCGGTGACGTCAGGTACCAGCCCGACAAGGCCCAGCGCCTGCCGCTCGGCTTCGGTGAAGGCCGTGGACTTGTTGAGCGACGCGTTCTGAAGCAGTTCCATACCGCGCATGCCGGTTGCCATTGGGACGGTCTCCTTCTTGGGTCGGAATCTGACCGATGGGCGAAACCCACGTCAGGCGGACGCAACGTAGGGCTTCACCATCTTGGCCGGGTCGACGATCCGGTCGAAATCCGCCTCACTGACCAGGCCGAGTTCCAGGGCGGCCGCTTTCAACGTGAGGTCATTGTCCATCGCATGGTGCGCTACCTGAGATGCCTTGTCGTAGCCGATCACCGGCGCCAGCGCGGTCACGAGCATCAACGAGCGCTCGACGAACTCGGCGATCCGCTTTCGGTTCGGCTCGGTGCCCTCAACCAAGAACTTGCGGAAGTTGGTGCAGCTGTCCGTCAGAAGCGTGATCGAATTGGTAATGTTGAAGATGATAAGCGGCTTGTAGACATTCATCTCCAGATAGCCGCTGGCGCCGCCAAAGCCGACTGCCACGTCATTGGCCATCACCTGCACCGCCACCATGGTAAGCGCCTCGGCCTGGGTTGGATTGACCTTGCCCGGCATGATTGACGAACCCGGCTCGTTCTCCGGTATGACGAGTTCGGAGAAGCCAGCCCGCGGGCCGCAGGACATCAGACGGATGTCGTTGCCGATCTTGTACAGCGAGCCCGCCAGTGTGCGCAGCGTTCCCGAGAACTGCACAAGCGCGTCGTGAGCACCCTGTACGGCAAATTTGTTGGGCGCGCTCACGAACGGCAACCCGGTCAGAGCGGCAATCTCTGCCGCTGCGGCCTCGGCGAAACCGGGCGCCGAGTTGATGCCGGTGCCCACTGCGGTTCCGCCGAGCGCCAAGCGGTAGACCCCCTGCAAAGCACTCTCCAGCCGCTCCAGACCGTCTGCAAGCATGCCGGCATAACCCGACCATTCCTGTCCCAGGGTCAGCGGTGTCGCGTCCTGCATGTGTGTCCGGCCGATCTTGATGACGTCCTGCCAGCCTTCGGCTTTCGCCGAGATGGCGTCGTGCAAGGCCTTTAACGCCGGGAGCAGCCGCTCTTTGGCGTTCACTGCGGTCGCGACATACATCGCCGACGGAAAGGAATCGTTGGACGACTGCGCCATGTTGACATGATCGTTGGGGTGCACAGGCGTCTTGCTGCCGAGCGGCGTGCCCGCGATCTGGCAGCAGCGGTTGGAGATGACCTCGTTCACATTCATATTGAACTGCGTGCCGCTGCCCGTCATCCAGACGTGCAGCGGGAACATGTCTGCATGCTGGCCGGCAAGAATCTCGTCGCAAACCTGTACGATAAGCCCATGCTCGCGCGCGCCCAGCCGCCCGCCGGCGTGATTGGCATTGGCCGCACCTTTCTTCAGCGTGGCGTAGGCGGCGATCATCTCCCGTGGAATGAGGTCCCTGCCGATGCTGAAATGCTCCAGCGAGCGCTGGGTCTGGGCACCCCAGAGCTTGTCGGCAGGAACGTCGACTTCGCCCAGGCTGTCTCTCTCACTCCTGATGCCGGTCATCGCGCATCCCCACTATCACGTGGTGCGCGGCCTCTGCCGCGGTACGGTCAAGCTTGGCGCGCAAGTCCCGACCGGCCGCGAGGTTGACACATTTCTCGCCGTCAGCCAAACAAAAGTGGCGGCGGGCGCCGAGGTAATGCAGATGAAGCAGCTGCTCACGCAGCATTGAGCCATCGCCACGAAGGAAGTTATGTAGACAAAATGTCACCGCGGCCAGATATCGACCAGATAGCGCTTTTCTGACTTCATTGCCGCGAGCCATTTGCCAGCCGCATCGGCGTTGATTCCGCGCTTTGCGCCGCAAATCTCGATGAATGCCCGCTCGACGGCCGGGGCCATCGTTCCGGCGTCCCCGCATACATAGACGTTCGCCCCCTGATCGATCAGGTCCCAGAGTCGGTCGCTGCATTGGGCGAGGCGGTCCTGCACGTAGCATTTCATACCGTCGTCGGGCCGGGAGTAGGCCATTTGGAGCTCGACAACCCCGGCGCGCGCCATTGCCTCGAACTCGCCGGCGTAGATATGGTCCTGGTCGCGGTTCCGGCAGCCGTGGAACAGCACCGCCGGGCCGACGCTCTCACCGATGGACTTCTTTGCCGCCCGGGTCTCGAGGAAGCCACGGAACGGGGCAATGCCGGTGCCGGCACCGATCATGATCATCGGCCGCATGGCATCGTCCGGCGGGAAGAAGGGAATGCTCGGTGGGCGGATAAAGCATTCAACCTCGGTTCCGTTGGCGAGCCCCGCAAGGTAGCCGGAAGCGACGCCACAATAGGTGCCGTGCCCCGAGCGCGCGGCCCCCTTGACCACGCCCACGGTGATGCTTGCCGCCGAAGGCGAGACCAGTGGAGACGAAGATATCGAGAAGTAGCGCGGCCTGAGCAACGGGACGAGCTCGATGAAGAGGTTGAAGGGGAGCCGGCATGACGGGAAATCCTCAAGGAGGTCGATCATGGACCGATTCCTCGCCAATACTTCCTCGCGATACCTGGCGAGGCTTTCGGGGTCTTCCCCGCTCAGCGCAGCAAGTTCCGCCTTCTCGGACGGCGACTCGGCGTAGTTGACCAGCACCTCGATGTCCGACCGTCGGGCGGGATCCTGGATCGCCAAGTAACCGGACAACAGTAACCTTATCGGTACCGGCCGGTCGACCGGTAGAAAGGCCTTGCCGCCGCCGTTCATTCGGATACGGATTTGCGAATCCTCGGGAAAAGCAAAGCGCTTCAGCACGCGCTCGACCTGTTCGGCGGAGTTGCGCGGCAACACGCCCAGATGATCCCCTTCCCGATAGGTCAGTCCCTCGGGCAGGCTGAACACCACGTGCCGTGTCGAGCGATCGGATGGCTTGGGGCCGTCTTTCGTCTGGAGTTCGCGGTTCTCGATGACGGCCAGGGGACGGGCTCCGAACTCGCTTACCAACGTATCCGGCTCTGCTGTCGCCGTGAGCAGCTCCACTTCGTACCGATGACCTTTGACGAGTTCGGCGGTATCGACGGTCGCAACATGGAGGGCTGCGGCGAGAGAATCGAATAGTCCGCCGTACCAGTCCCTGAACTGGGTATCGATGTCGTCGCTCTGGTCGCCTTCGCCGCGCGGGTAGATGCGCTCGGCGCCCAGTTGCTCAAGCTTTGCGTCGATCAGCCGCGGAATCCGCTGGAACGTGTCCGCCCAATCCTTGTCGCCGCAGCCGAAAACGGTGTACCGCACACCGGAAAGGGCGCCCGGCGCAATCGAGCCCCCTTCGAGCCACGCGACGAACTTTGCCGCGTTGTCGGTCGGTGTGCCGTTGTAGGAGGCCGTGACGATCACGACGGCACCATCACCCGGCAGGCTTTCCGCTCGGGCATCAAGTTCCTCGACCCTGGAGGAATATCCGCGCGCCGTCGAGTCCTCGGCGATTCGATGAGCGATCGTTTCGCAAGTGCCGGTGTTGGATCCGAATAGCACCAGAAGGGGCGCGCGAGCGCGCATTTTCGCGGGAGCTGCCGCCTCTGTTTCGGTCTCTGGCGGTGCCGCGGCCGCCGCCCGCACCGGCACGGCGGGCCGAGCGTCGCGAGGTCGTACCTTGATGCGGAAGCCGACCGGCTTGATGGTCAGGGTCTGCCGAAGGCGCAGTTCATAGCCCATGTGGTCGACGAGTTCGAAGCGCTGAAGGATCATGGCGAGCGCGAGCACCGCCTCTTGCAGGGCAAAGTAGCGACCGATGCAGGCGCGAAAGCCAGTGCCAAAAGGCTTGTAGGCATTGGCCGGCCGGTTTGCGACCGCTTCCGGGTCAAAGCGGGAGGGGTCGAACGACTCCGGGTCCGGTCCCCAGATCGCCTTGTCCCGATGGAGCATTGGGATCAGGACCAACAGCGAGTCTTCCGGCGACACCTCGTACTTGCCCCCGATCGTGGTCTTCTCGAACGCATGGCGAGTGAAGGCAGGCGCCGTCGGCCAGATGCGCAGGGTCTCGCTGAGGATTTGGCCGACATAGCGCATCTGCCGCGCCTGATCCTGGCTCGGGGGCGATGAAAGATCGCCTCCCATCACCTCGTCCACCTCCGCATACGCTTTCGCCAGGACCTCGGGATTGTGAAGGAGGTAGTAGAGAGCAAAGGTGAGTAGGCCGCTTGTCGTCTCGTGGCCGGCGATCAGAAACGTCAGGATCTGGTAACGGATGTTGACGAGGTTGAGGGTCTCGCCAGACTGACGATCAACGCCGACCAGCATCGCATGGAGGAGGTCGGCATACCTGTCCCGATTTGGATCGGCCTGACGTTCGGCGATGAGCCGGTCAACGAGTCCGTTCATCGTCGACACGTTCTCCTGGAGCCTGCGCATAGCGCGGAAGTGAAGCTTGCGCTGGATCGGCAGTCTGCTGATATTGGCCGTTGCAAAGGCCAGCGCCTCGAGCATTGCCTGGACGAACGGCGGTGGCTCCTCGCCATAGAAGGAATTGAAGCGGTAGCTGAACGCACATAATCCGATCGTGTCGAGTGTCAGCCTCGTCATGTCGGCGGCGACGTCCACGTCCTCGGCGGGGTTGAGGCGGGACCATTTGTCGACCAACTGCATGGCGATGTCGCCCATCTCGGGCAGATAGCTGCGGACCGCCATCGCTCCGAACGAGGGCGTAAGGATGTTGTGGGCCTTCTTCCAGTTGGGTTCATGCGTCCACGCCGTGAACAGGCCGTCGCCGGCTATGGTACGCGCCTGCAGTAGGCCCGGTCCGAGAAATTTGTCGAACCGCTCGTTGTCGCAGACCTCGTCAACCAGTTCGAAGCCCGACAGGATGATGACCGAGCGTCCGCCGAGTTCGAGGCGAAAGATCGGACCGTAGACTTTCGCGAGCTCAATCATGTTGAGCAGCGGCGCGTCGCCTCTGATGTCCAGCAGATTGCCGATCACCGGGTGGCCTGGCGGTTTGGGAATCGCTTCAAATGGCGTGTGGTCGGTCATCCGAGCCTCCACATATGGACCAGTTCAGCTCAAGCAAACTATCTTGGTCAGATCGGCCATTCAATGTAAGTATAAGTCTTTAGGCGAGAAGTTGCCTTCCATGAACATGTGGTTGTGGATCTCGATCGGCCCGTGTCAGGAACTTTGCCGGGCAGATACCGCGCTTCTCGTTCCATTGCTCATCAGGAGCAGGCCGGTTCGAGTCATCACGGTGTCTCCCTTCCATTGTCACAACTAGCCTTTGCCCACCGGGAGGCTTGTCTTTCGCCCGCTCCCCGCATGCAACATGGGTGTCCTCAGCTTTGAGCCGATGCGGCTTCGAGCCCTTTCTCCGCCAGGCGCTTGAGGGTGACGCGATCGATTTTACCTGTCGCATTCAGCGGCATCCTGTCGAGGACGATGACTTCCTCGGGCGCTTTGTAGCCGACCCGGGCGCGAGTGAATTGGATCAGGGCCTGCATCGTGAGCGGCGCAGCACCCGGCTCCAGCGTGACATAGGCCCGCACGTTCTCGCCGTGCATGGCGCTCTGCACGCCGACCACGCCGGCGCTGGCCACGGCGTCGTGTTCGAGCAGCGCGGCTTCCACCTCCTGCGGGCAGATGTTCGAGCCGTCATGGACGATGATCTGCTTCTTGCGGCCGTGGAACCAAAGATAGCCGTCCTCGTCTGCGCTCATCACGTCACCAGTGTCCAGCCAGCCGTCGACAATCGTTTCCGCCGTCGCTTTCGGATCGTTCCAGTAGCCCACCATGTTGCCGGGAAATTTGATCCAGAGACGCCCGTCAACGCCGGTGGCAACCTCACGCCCGTCGTCATCCCGGAGCGAGGCCTGATAGCCCGGGCCAAGAAGTCCGACGGACCCGATCTTCGCCGCAGCCGGCGGGTTGACGGTCGGAATGCCGATCTCGGTCATACCGTAGTCCTCGTCGATCGCGATGCCGGCGAGCGCGGTGAACTCCTTCTCGAGAGCCTCGGAAACCTTGTCGCCGCCCGAATAGCACGCCTTGACCGAGGAAAAATCCGCGCGGCCAGCGCCATGATCGCGGGTCAGCGCATAAAGCGCTGACGGCAGCATCCACAGCTTGGTCGGCCGTTCCTCGCGCAACAGTGGCAGGATCTCGTCGCCGTCGAAGGTACGCGGCATGACGACCTTGCCACCGGTAGCGAACGTCATCATCGACAAATGATGGCCGCCGACGTGGGATGCCGACCCGCCGGGCATCATGATGTCGTCGGGAGCCATTTCCCAGCTCTTGGCTGCACTGGCAACGATCCAGCCCAACGTCGCGAAGCTGTGGCCCACACCCTTCGGCTTGCCGGTGCTGCCTGAGGTAAAGAAGATGATCGCGGGGTCCTCCATCTTCGGCGGAGCGAATCCGCGGGTTGGCTCGCCTTCCGTCAGCGACTTGAAGCTTGGGTCACCCCGTCCGCCATTCTCGCCATAGCTGATCTGGCCGAGCGGAAGTTTGCCCGCAAGTTTGCTTCCAGCCAGATCCTCCCGGCGTTCGTCATGGGCAAGCAGGATTTTCGCCCCGCTCACCGCAAGTGCATGGTCGATTTCCGGCGCCATGTAACGGTAGTTCAGCGGCACCGCGACAAGCCCGCATTTCATGCATGCGAAGTAATGAACCATCAACTCCGTGCGGTTCGGCATCAGAGACGCGATCCGGTCGCCCGGCGAGAGACCGAGATCGAGATAGTTGCCGGCGAGACGCGTCGAGGCGGATTCGAGCATTCGCCACGTCCAACGCCGCCGGCGTGATACGAGCGCCTCCGAATCCGGTTTCGTGGCGAGACCTTGCTTTAGTATCTCGGCGAGATCGAGGGGCGCATCCAGCGGCGGTCCGGCAATCGGCATAGCGACATCCTGATAGCCTGATCAGGAGCGTAGCCCAACCCGAAGCCTTGGTGAAGCAGCAGTTCAAGAATCGCGTTGTCGCAGGTTACCAGCCGTGCTCATTGCGGGGTTAAATCTGTGCGATCTTTGCAACATGCGACGCAGTTATAGGGCGTGGGCGTATTTCTCGACGTTGCTCTCGATGTATTGCCTGCGCTCTTCGTGTTACTTTTGTATCTGCGTCAATGATCAGAAGGGCCCCCCCCCGATACCTTCTCGCTCATTCGATCGCGAAAGATACCTGAGTTCGGTTGCGTACGCGCGTTGACCTTTGCAGGTGCTGTCGTTCTGGGTGGCGGCACCTTCTTGATTGCGGGTGCAACGACAGGCACCGCTGAGCCCGACAATTGTGTTGCGTCGGGCACCTCTTTTTCGTGCTCCGGCAATCAGAGCGAAGGCTTTACCCTTGCGGATGACGCCCAGAATTCCGGTTTGAATACTGGCGCTACCGGTATCACCGTTCAGAACCTGAGCGGCCCAAGCAGCTTCGACACGAAGTTCAACTGGACCACGGCCGCCGACAAGGCTGGCGACCGGGTTCTCAGGTTCGATTCTGGTGAAACGACTGTTTCTTACTCCGACACCGGCTCGCCAGCAGCATCGATCCTGTTCGGGAGCGCCGCCACCAACGACAGCGAAGGTGCGCGGAACCTGGAATTCTTCGTGACAGGCACATTGGCGAACTCAACCGAACAGAGCGAGTTCGGCAACGCGGTGATCTCAGTCCTCGCCCCGGGTGCGGGCGGGCAGTCGCATAGCGGCACCGACTGCTGTGGCAATGGATCGTCAGGCGGCGGCGGTGGCGGCGTCAATGTCCAGTTCAACGAGGTGTCGCCATCGGTGACAGAGATCACCGGCGCGCAGCAGGGCCTCTATTTGTTGAGCCAAGGGGCGAGTGGCGGGAACGCCGAAAACTCGGATTTTGATGATGGCGGCAATGGCGGGGACGGCGGTGGCGCCAGCGCGTTGGTCATAGGAAACATTGGAACAGTGACCATCAGGTGGATGAGGACGAGCCAGATGCGATCCCCTTCTTCACCTTCCGGCCGGATGCGTGGTGCGCCGGACGATGAGCGACGACGAGATTGCCGCGTTCCGCCGCGGCGCTACATTGAAGACGGGCTTCACGGTGGCGGGAAGCGGCGAGCCCTTCAGCCTGTCGAGCTCGCTTGATGGCTTCTCCGCAGCCAACAAGCGGCTCGGTCAGCTCTCGTCGGGGCCTGACAGCAAACAGCCACCGAAGTAGCGCTCACAGCTTCCGAGACGGATGCCACGTGCGGATCGGTGTCGGCAGCAAGCCGGCTCTTGCGGTCGGCGCGTATTCCCGCCACACGCTGACGTGGTCTTACACGTGGTGCCATACACCTCGCCTGAGCATCTGCGACGCGCCTAGACCGACATCGCAGCGCGCCCCCCAAGTCATGAGATTGTTGTTTGAGGCCTAAACATCCGCTGAAAACACAGTCAACCGTGACAAAACTGCAACGGTCCAGATCGCATCTCGATCGCTCGAACTACTCGCCATGCAGAATAGCTTCGTAATCTCCGGAGCGCGGTCCATACTGTGGCGACACGTCACATTATCTAGAGCCTTGGAGCGTCACGACAATCCCAGGGGGTTGCGATGTCTTGCGAGCGATCAGCTGCACCGATAGGTCATGTCAATCACGTCGCGACGGGACCCCGCCTCTGGGCCGAGCATCGTCGCATCGGGCTTTTTTCCCTTCTGCTGCTGCCCGCAAGCCTTGGGGGCCATGGTGCGGCGCAGGCCGCGTGCGTTTCGAACGGCAACAACGCCTACACCTGCACCGGCAGCCTCACGCAGGTGCGCGCCAACGCATCCGACTCGTTCCCGCCGGACACCGCGCAGCAGATCACGGTCGAGGATCTGACGGCGAACATCGTCAACAGCATCTTCTACGTCGCACAGAACAAGAACGACCAGCCGGTGAGCCTCACCCTGACCACGGGTAACTTCCAGGTCTCGGGAACTGCCGCGACGTCGGTGGTCCTCGTCGAGACGACAGGCTTTGCCGGCGCCGATCGCGCAACGAACACGAGCGGGACGATCACCGGCGGCACGTCGGCTGCGGGCGGCCCGGCCACGCTCACACTGTCGGGCAAGGTGGTCGGCTCCCAGGCCGAGGCCGGGCCGGCGATCTCGATGCTGTCGGCATCCGGCCGTGGCGGCAACGGCGCGGCGATGACGAGCGCTTTTCTCCCGTCGAAAGGTGGTGATGGCGGCGTGGCTGACGCCGCGGGAACGGTGACGCTGTCGCTTGCCGGCACGTCGACCGTGACGAGCCCGGGCGGCGCCGGAATTACGATGGCGAGCGTCGGCGGCAATGGCGGAAATGGCGGGGAGTCACTTTACGCAGACGGAGGGAGCGGCGCGGGCGGTGCTGCGGCCGGAGCAGTCCGGATCGACAGCGATGGCTTTCTCACAGTCACCACCTCGGGTGCAAGCGACGCGTCGGCGATCGTCGTGTTCAGCCAGGGGGGCCAAGGCGGAAACGGCGGCACGGGCGAGAGCTTCGGCGACGGCGGCAATGGCGGTGACGGCGGTATAGGTAGCTCCGTCTCAATCAACGCTGCGATCAGCGCTACCACCGTGGGATCCGATTCGGACGCGATTGTCGCGACGTCGATCGGCGGCACTGGCGGGAATGGCGGAGACGGCGGCTGGTTCGCGGGCGGTGCGCCGGGCGGCAACTCCGGTCTCGCCGGCGAAGTCGCGGTCACCATCACCAAGGGATCGATCATGACGTCCGGCGATGATTCCGGCGGCATCGTCGCGCAGTCGATCGGCGGGCGTGCCGGAGCTGCCGGAACGATCGTGTTCAGCGCGGTGGAGTTCGCGGCGAGCGGCGGCAGCGCCGGCGCAGGCGGGGCCGTGACGGTGAACAACGCGACCGTCGGCGGGGTGTCGATCACCACGATAGGTAACCAGTCGAGCGGGATCGTTGCACAGTCGATCGGCGGTGGCGGCGGCAACGGCGGCGACGGGATCGGCGCGTTCTATGCGGGAGGCAACGAAGGCAGCTATGGCGGCAACGGTGGCACCGTCATCGTCAACAACGGGGCAGGAGGCACCATCACGACGAGCGGCAACGATGCGTCCGGCATCGTCGCGCAGTCGATCGGAGGAACCGGCGGATCGGGCGGAACGTCGGGCTCGATCGTGGCGTTTGGCGGCAACGCCGGCAGCGGCGGCAGCGGCAACACCGTGACGGTGGCGAACGCGGCCACGATCCAGACCGGCATCGGCCCCTCGGGCGACGCGCCCAGCGACGCGGTGTGCCAGGAAGGCTGTTCTTTCGGCATCCTGGCCCAATCCATCGGCGGCGGCGGCGGCAATGGCGGATCGGCGAGCGGCTGGTACAGCGTTGGCGGCGCGGCGGCCGGCGGCGGCTCGGGAAACACCGTCACAGTGACCAACACCGGCGACATCACCACCAATCTCGTCGAGTCCGGCGCGATCCTGGCGCAGTCCATCGGCGGCGGCGGCGGTCGGGCGCGAGCCGCGACATCGGGCGGCGTGATCGTCGCCAGCGCGGTCGGCGGGTCAGGTGGCAAAGGTGGCAATGGCGGGGCGGTCAACATCAACAGAGCGGACATCGGGCCGTCCGACATCACGACGATCGGCGACAGTTCGCAGGCCATCCTCGCGCAATCTGTCGGTGGCGGTGGCGGCCAGGCTAACTATGCGGCCGTCGGCACGCTCGGCAGCGAAGAAGTTCCCGCGTTCTCGTTTGCAGTCGGCGGCTCGGGCGGCGCAGGCGGGGCCGGCGGGCCGGTCACGGTCTTCACGAACGGGTCGATCACGACAGAGGGCGACGATTCCGGGGCCGTCGTCGCGCAGTCGATCGGCGGCGGGGGCGGCGGCGCTGCGTACGCGTTGGCGGGCTCGGTCTTGGGCCTCGGCAACTTTACATCGGCTACGGGTGGCAGCGGTGGCTCTGGCGGATCCGCCAACAATTCGGAGATCACCAACGCCGCGGCGATCCGTACGTTTGGCGATCGTTCGGCTGGCCTTACGGCGCAATCCATCGGCGGTGGCGGGGGTGTGACCGGGCTCGACCTCTCCTCGCTCGACCTAAACAGCGGCGAGGTCACACTTGGCCTGAACGTTGGCTCCATCGGCTCCGGGGGCGGCGGGCTCTTGGCCTATGTCGAGACGGAGGCCGACGTACAGACGAGCGGCGACTACGCGACCGGTGTCATCGCCCAGTCGATCGGCGGCGGAGGGGGCGTGATCACGGTCAGCGCGCCGGCGAATAACACGACCGCAAGCATCGCCGTCGGCGGTCAGGCACGCGCCACCGGCGATGGCGGAAAGACCACCGCGAATATTGATAACGCCGCCACCGTGACCACGGACGGGCTGAACTCGATCGGCGTGATCGCACAGTCCATCGGCGCTGGAGGCGGCTTCGCCATTGGGGGGGCGGGCGTCCCAGGTACCGTCTCGGTCGGCGGCGGCGGCAACTCAAGCGGAAACGGCGAGACCGTCACGGTCAACGCCTATGGCACGGTCTCGACGGTCGGCGACGGCGGCTCGCACGGCATCCTCGCTCAATCCATCGGCGGTGGAGGCGGCTATGCGGGCACGTTCAGCGCATCCGGTGCCAGATTCGGGTCCGGGCTCGACATGTCGCAGGACAACAACACGTTCGGCGACGGCGGTGCCGTGACCGTCACCATCATCGGCTCAGTCACGACGGAGGGCGAGAGCGGTTTCGGTGTGCTCGCCCAGTCGGTCGGCGGCGGGGGCGGTGCCGCGGGCTATGCGGGCTCGACGGCGAGCGGCGCGCTCATCGGAAGCTCCGGCGGTGACGGAACTGCTGGTGTTGTAACCGTGACGGTCGACGAAGGCGCAGACGGCGTCTCAACGTCGGGCGCGGCGGCCCATGGCATCGTCGCGCAGAGCGCGGGTGGGTCGGGCACCAGCACGACGACCAACACGATGGTGAGCGTGACGGCGAACGCCGACGTCACCACCGAGGGCGCGGGCGCCTACGGCATCTTCGCGCAGAGCGTCGGCGACGGGCGCGGGGTGGTCGCGGTGACGGTCGGCGAGGGAGCCACGGTGCAGGGCGGGTCCACCACTGGCTCGACGGTCGGCGTCGGCGTCGTCATCGCCGACGGGGTGGCGAACACGATCGACAACGAGGGGACGATCACGAACGTCGCGGGGGCCGGAGGGATCGCCATCTCGTATTCGGGCGACGGCTCGCTCGGCATCACCAACAACGGCACCATCGTCGGGCAGGTGATCGACGCGACGGTGACGGCGGCGGCTCCAGGCACCGCGTCTGTGCAGTTCGGCGGCGACAGCACGATCACGCTGTTCAGCGGACCCGATGGCGAGGTGGTCACCGACGGCGTCCTCGACGTACGGCGCTTTGTGAACCGCGGCTTGCTAACCGTCGCCGGCGATAGGTCGGTGGGCGGGACGCAGATCACCGGCGACTACCGCCAGACCGGGACGGGCGTTCTGGCGCTCGACATCGACACGAGCGACGGCCGCGTCGACCGGATCGACGCGACCGGCGCCGTCAACCTCGGCGGAACGATCGAGGTCTCGCTCACGGACGTCAGCACGCCGCTGATCGGACCCCGGTCCTGGACCATCGTCACGGCCGGGGACGGGCTGACACGTGCGGAAGATTTGCTGCTCACCCGGTCTGTGGTCGCGCAATACAGCCTCGATCAGCCGTCGGCCGGCGTGCTCAACCTTGCCTACGACATCGACTTTGCCAATGCGACTGTGAAAGAGGCTCTCAACGACAACCAGGATCGCCTCGTTGACTATATCCAGGCCTCCTACGGCGAAGCGGTGCTCGACACCACGCTGGCCGAAGCCCTGTTGGACCTGGAGGATACCGCCTCCTACGCCGCGGTTGTCAATGCGATGAGCGCCGAGCTCGCACTCGATAACCAGCTCAGCGCAGTCGCTTCTGCGCAATCCTTCGGCGACAGCCTCCTGAGTTGCTCCAGCACCACCACGCAGCGCGACAAAGCCGTTCGATTCTTCGACGATGGCCAGTGTCTCTACGCTCGACTGGACGGTCACCGCTTCGATCGCGACACGACGTCGGACAGTCTCGGATTCTCGGGCTCGAGCTGGTCGCTATCAGCTGGCGGTCAGCTTGCGATTGACGAGGTCTGGAACGTCGGCGGCGCGCTTGCCTATGAGCGGACAGACATCGATTCCTCGGCCGCCGCGGCCTCCAGCAATGGCGATCTTGTGTTCGGTGGCGTTTCGCTCAAGCGGCGGTTCGGGGCATTCGAACTCTCCGCCGCCCAGAGCTTCGGCTACGGCAGCTACGACATCACGCGCAATCCCTTCCCCGGCGTAGAGGTTACCGGCGATCAGGACCAGTGGTCGGCATCGGGCCGGCTGCGGGGGGCGTACATGTTCGCCCGTGACGATTTCTACATGATGCCACGGGTGGACGTCGGATATGATCACTTCTTCTCATCTAGCTTCGTGGAGAAGGGAAACAGCGGGGTTCGCCTGGACGTGGACACCGACTCCGAGACCTACTGGAGCGTGCAGCCAGCGGTGGAGGTCGGCGCCGAGTATGCGGTCGGCGAGGGCATGCGCGTTCGCCCGAGCCTGCTGGTAGGATTGACCCAATATCTGGGCGATCCAGGCGCCAGCCTCACGGCGCGTTTCGTCGACACGCCCGAGGGCGTGCCCGGCTTCCGCGCCACCACGGACCTCGATACGACTTTCTTCGACATTGCCGGAAAGCTGGAGCTTCTCACGGCGCGCAACGCAAGTTTCCACGCCGGTGCCTTTGCACGACTGTCGGACAACACCCAGGTCTATGGCGGTATGCTCAAACTGGAGGTCGCCTTCTGACTTGGTCGGCCCAAGGCCGAGCCTGTTGGCAAACGGTATGCTATTGGCCGGGCGTGTGGTCGACGGCGGCTCGGCTCGTGACAAAGGGTAGAGCCCACCGGGACCAGGGCGCCTGGAGCACGGAAGGCGGGCACGTCGTTGGCGTACCGTGAGCTGCGAGCCCGAGTCAGTCGCTGGCCGTCGTCCCTGCGACCCACCCTGTTGCGCTGCGAGCGCGAATGCGCGGCGGTCTGTCACGCGCGAGCGCTCACGCAGTCCTTCTCGTGTCCTTCTCGACCCGCCCTGGTATGACGACGTCGTGCGGCCGATGCTCGCCGCCGCACATGCCTGCTGCCCCGAAGGCGTAGTGCTGATCAGTCTATGATTGGGGCCGAGGATCGCGACCATGCCCCAGGAACGGGCGTCTTCTCCGTGCCGTCAACCAGCGCGCCAGAGCCAGGCGCTCCGTCTTCTGGCTCAGACTGGGTATTGCCATCGAGCGCATCCGGCCCGACAATCCTCAACAGAACGGCCACCACGAGCGAATGCACCGCACTTTGAAAGCAGAGACGACCCCGCCAGCCCGCGCCAACATTCCGCGGCAACAGGCCACGTTCGACCTCTTCGTCACGGAATTCAACACCAAGCGGCCGCACGAGGCGCTCAACACAAAGGCGCCAGCCGACCTGTACGCACCGTCTTCAAGAGCCTATGCCGGCCTGCCGGATTTGCACTACCCTTTCCACGACCTAGACATTGCCGTCACCAACTGCGTCCTCATTTGCATGCACCGCAAGGGGGCACGCCGCAGCCGTCGTTTGCGCATGGTGTGGAGCATTTCGATGCCAGATGAGGCTCGATGGTGCGCCCGTGCGCATGCTTGAAGCTGCGACCAGTTCCGCCGGTTGCCTGTTGCTTACCCCGCTCCAAACGGCGTATCACCAACCGCGCAGGCTCGAATCGCTGCTCGATGAAGGTTCCGGGCAGTCATAGGCTGCGGACACACTCGGGCCTTTCTGCAACCCAGCATCCCGTAGAGATCATGCTTCAGTTTCCCTTCCAATCTCCGCCGGCGGCAGGACAAGTTACCTCGGTTGTTCCGGGGGTTCTCTGGGCGCGAATTCCCTTGCCATACCGCCTTGATCACGTGAACATCTATCTGGTGCAGGATGGCGAAAGCTGGACGCTGATCGACACCGGCATCAACACGGGTGTGGCGAAAGCGGCTTGGCTGACGCTTCTCGAGGGGCCCCTGTCGCACATCTCCGTCTCGCGCGTCATCGTCACCCATCATCATCCGGACCATATCGGACTTGCTGGATGGCTTTGCGAAAAGTTCGGCGCCGAACTGCTGACCAGCCAGACCGCCTACATGACCAGCAGGGTTATCTCCCTTGCACCGCACGAGACCGGGCTTCGCCACTATTTCGATTTCTATGTCAGCCATGGCATGAGTGAGGAGGGCGCCGGACTGGTCGCCATTCACGGTAGCGAGTATCTGATGCTCGTCGCAGAGCTGCCTCCAACCTTTCTCAGGCTTGTCCTGGCCGACAAGATCATGATCGGACGTCGTGAATTCAGGGTAGTCACCGCGGATGGACATGCCCCCGAGCAGATCCTTCTTTACTGCGAACAGGACAAGTTGCTGTTTGCAGCGGATCAGATCATCGAGAAGATCTCGCCGAACGTCAGCGTCTTCGCCGGCGAGCCCAACGGTGATCCACTCGGACATTTTCTTAGAACGCTACGCTTCATGCGCCAGGAACTGCCGGACGATGTCCTGGTTCTATCGGGGCACGGCCGTCCCTTTTATGGGCTACATGAACGTTGCCTCGAACTCGAGGCGCATCACGAAGGACGCTGTCAGCTGATCCGCGAGGCATGTACCAAATCGCCGCATTCGGTGGCGGATCTGGTACCCATCCTCTTCACTCGCACGCTCGACGCTCACCAGATGAGTTTCGCCTTCACGGAAACGCTCGCTCATGTGAACCGGCTCGTGCGAAGGTCGGAACTCGCCGCAATCAAGACCGGAGAGAAGGTCCGCTATGTCACAGCTGGGACCCGATAGCCCCGGTATGCAGGTGATGACGAAAACGATGTGTACGTCATAACCCACCAGAATCCTCCGCCTTTCTTCGAAATCGCGGAAAGCTCCAACTCTTTGCTTCTACGCAATTGACGAAGTCCACTTGCGCGCGACGACGTCGGTCTGGCCGGTTCTTATCGAAGCAGATTTGGCCCGTGATCAAGCCATCTGGTTGGGTTCGGTCCAGGCGTCGCCATTGGTTTCGCCCATTTCATCATTGCCAAGGAAGGCGATGTGGTTGGGCGTCTCCCGCGATGCTCGCCGTTGGCGTCGAAGCGGCCATAGGCGGGCTCCGGAGGAGCGGCCGAGCAACGTAGCTGCGCTATTGGCGTCTGTACCGTGCAAGCTGTCATGCCCGATGTGCAGGCACGGTGCAGGCATGGGCCTAGCCCGCTCGAACCGCTGTCGTGCATACTTTCCAACGGCGTTTGCAATAAATGGCCTTTTCATGTGCTATTAACCGTGCTCTATCTGGTCCCGGCCCGTAACGGGCGCGCTGGTGCAGGAAGGCGGTGATGCCTCCGCACCGGGTGAGCCCAAAGGCGAGGGAGGGAGATGGATAAGGCGCTGGAACGATTCACGCTGGGCGATCGGCCCACACCCGCGTTCATTCAGGAGATGCGGACACGCTATCCGACGGAGCCGGAGGTCGATCAACTATTCGTCCGCAAAATGCGGCGTCGAGCAGGTCCCGAATATGCGCGCTTGTCGATGGACGAGTTACAGGCTTGCATCGAGCGCATGCTCGAGGCGCTCGGCATCACATCCTACACGCTCGGCAATCTGCGCTGGTTCACGGGCGGCGTTTCCAAGATTCAGCTTGGCTTCGATCTCGAATGGGCCGACCCTGATATCGGCCGGCGATCCGAACGCATGGTGGTGCGCATGGATCCGAACGAGGGATCCAACACCACGAGCCGGCTGCGCGAATACGAACTTCTCAAGGCCTTCGACGGTAGCGTGCCGGTCCCTCGGCCTTTCTGGCTGGATCGCGAAGGGGACTGGTTCCCCGAACCGGCGCTCGTCTACGAGTTCGCGGAGGGGGTCACCAAGCCGACCGCCACGAGCAGCGGGCAAGTCAGCGGGATGGGCACGGTCTTCGGCCCCGAACTGCGTGCCAAACTGGCCCCGCAGTTCATGGAGCAATTGGCGCGAATTCACACGTTCGACCTCGACGCGCACCGCTTCGAAAGCATGACGGCTCCTTCGGTGGGCACGACCCAAAGTGCGGAATGGCAACTCAATCGGGCATTACGCATATGGGAGGAAGATCGCTGCGAGGACCTTCCCCTGATGGACGTGGCCGCTGCATGGCTCAAGACGAACATGCCGAAGCTCGACGTCGTCAGTGTCGTCCATGGGGACTATCGCAGCGGCAACTTCCTCTTCAATGAACAGACGGGCCGTATCAGCGCCTGGCTCGATTGGGAACGTGGGCACTTGGGCGACCGGCATCGCGATCTCGCCTGGACGACGCACCCCAGCTTCGGCCACTATGGTGAGGACGGCAGGACCTACTACATCTGCGGCCTCGTTCCACACGACGAGTTCTACGACCGTTACACCGAGGCCTCGGGTCTGAGCGTCGACCCGGCGCGGCTGGAATATTACCGCATCCTAAACTGCTTCCAGATCATCGCCTCTGTGACGGCAACGGCGACGCGTGTGGCGCGCCTCGGCAAATCGCACCAGGACGTGATGTTGACGCGCGTGAAGGGCATGGAGTCCATCACGGGACTCGAACTTGTCCGGCTGCTTAAGGAAAAGCTCTGATGGATCAGACGGATGTCGGGCTGAAATCGGTCGTCAAGGCATTGACCGACACGATCGCGGGCGCAATCGATCCCGCCGATCATCTCGCCAGGGAGCAGTTGCGGCTCGCCGCTAGCTATGTCGATTTTGTGCGCCAGCGGTTGGACTTCATCCATGCGCGCGAGCGCTATGACCTCAAGCACTATGTCTCGCTTGCAAGGCAACTGCTGTCCATCGGCCTGCCTCCGGACATGGTCACGATCGCGGAACTGCGCCTCCATCTCGATGCGGCGGAGGCGCTCCTTGGAGATCCGGATGCGCGTACGGATAGGACGCGGGCGACCGCGATGGAACTCGCCCATGCCGTGTCGCGGATCGTACAGGAGGCGCATCAAACTTCAGGGCAGCATTCAGCGGCTGTCGACCGCGCGGTGCTGTCAGCCAGCGAGGAGAAGCTGGAAATGGAGCGAATCTGGTACCAGCCCGTAGGGTTCGACCCCGCGCCACCTGTCGGGGTGCGGCTGGAAGATCGTCTGAAATAGCCTATCATCATGCCATTGCGCGAATCAGAGTCCAGATATCGGTGAAATAGCGCTCCACCGTCACCGGTTCCTCGAATGCGGGATCCAACAGCATGGTACGGATGCGGGGGTTGGAGATGACCAGCGAAATGGCACAGGCGGCCACGGTGGAGGCCTTGTAGCCCCGGAACATGCCGTAAAGCTGCATCTCCGCGATCTTTTCCTCGATGGTCGCGGAAATTTCATAGTAGAAGACGCGTATCGCTTCCGCGAGATGCGGCAATCGCACCGTCTCTCCGAGATAGGCGCGCAGGAGCGCGGCGTTCTTCTTGTTGGAACCACGCTCCCAAAGCTTGCGGATCAATGCTTCCAGATCCTCCCAGCAACGCTCTTGCCGCACCTGGAGGGCACGAAGCTGAGGCGAATACGTTTCCATGTCGCGTATTGCCACCGCCACGAGCAGGTCGTCCTTGGTCTTGAAACGGGCGACGATGCTCCGTCGCGTTACTCCGCAACCCTGGGCGAGATCATGTATCGTAGTGCCCTGAAAGCCGCGTTCCACGAAGGACCGTTCGGCGGCGTCGAGTATCAGTTCGGTCAACTCGGCCGACTTCTGCTGGGTTGGACGCCCGGATTTCCTGTTCGTCATCGTCCCGTTCCGAAAATTGCCTGTGTCGTTCTGAGCGGCTTAGGCCGAAACCTATGCGCAATCGGTCGGATTTTCACCACCGCTCCTGCCGTGGAAACCTCAAACCGTCAGATTGGAAAGCGACCATACGATACGCATGTGTATTTATTGTTGACAAAGCTTCGTATAAATGGCTCTTTTATGTGCCATTAAGTCGATTTGGGAGGATCGTCAATTGAAAGCCCTTCGCCGTCTCGTCATATCCGCACTGCTCAGCCTGGGAGCAGCCGGAGCGTCCCAGGCGCAGGAAATCACCCTGCGCTTCCATTCGTTCATCCACGCCACCTCGTACCAGCAGATCAAATTCTTCGAGCCCTGGTGCGAGAAGATCAAGGAGCAGTCGGCCGGTCGCATGGTCTGCCAGATCTATCCGTCGATGCAACTCGGAGGATCGCCTGCCGAGCTCTTCAACCAGGCGAGGGACGGCATCGTCGACATCGTCTACGGGAACCCGGGCTATAGTCCCGGCTCCTACCTTGCCGCCGAGGTTTTCGAACTGCCCTTCATGCTGAACGACGTGCATAACGCATCACGGGCGATGTGGGATGTCCTGGGAGATAATCCCGGGCCGGAATTCGAAGGCCTGCGTCTCATCGCGATCGCGCCGTCGGATTTTCCGATCATCCAGACCACCAGCAAGCCGATCCGGACCGTGGACGACCTTCAGGGCGTGAAGCTGCGCTCGGCCGGCCGCTACGGTGCGAAGGTCCTTGAAGCGCTGGGCGCGCTGCCCATCCAGATGCCGGCCGGAGAGATCGTCGATTCGCTCAATCGTGGAGTCATCGACGGCGCCTACCTTCCTTGGAGCGCGGTTGGCCTGCTCAAGCTGAACGAAACAATGAAGCACTTCACCGATTTCGGCGACAAGCAACAGCGCATGTATACCTCGGTGCAGATCGTGGCGATGAGCCAGGCGACCTATGACCGGCTGTCGGATGACCTGAAGAAGGTGATCGACGACAATCGTGGAGTGGAACCGTCGGTGCAGTTCGGCGACGCCTTCGAGAGCACCGCCGTGGCGGACAAGAAGGCCTTCGCGGAGGAGGGCGCCGACATCCACGTTCTCTCGGATTCCGAATATGAGCGCTGGCGCAAGGCGGCGGAACCGATCACCGATGAGTGGGTGGCGGACGCGAACAAGAAGGGCCTCGATGGCGGCAAGCTGCTCGAGCAAGCGCGCCAGGCGATCGCGAAATACGCGAATTGAACGGCTTTCGCGCCGGCAATCCCGGCCTACCGACTTGCGAGAGGCGCAAATGACTTCCCCAGAACATCGAGCCGGCGATGCGACCGCCACGGGCCTCGGCATGCCGGACTTTGGCGACCGGGTGGGCCGCGGTTTGGCCTGGGCGGCGATGATCCTGGCCATCGTCGGGGTCCTCATCATCGCGGCCCTTGCCTGCATGCTGTGTGTCACCATCGTCGCAAGGAAGCTGTTCGGCTGGCAGGTGACGGGCGATCATGAACTCGTGCAGATCCTCGCCGCGGTCTCCATGTCCATGCTTTTCCCGTGGTGCCACATCACCGGCGGCAACGTGATCGTCGACCTGCTGACTTCAGGCTTGCCTCACCGGCTCAATGTGAGCCTCGACAGGATCGGGTCGATGTTGCTCGGCGCGGTGGCGCTGCTCCTGGCCTGGAGGACAGGCCTGCTCGCGGAGCAAACCTACCTTCGCGGCTCCTTCACGCCCTTGCTGGCCGTGCCGGTATGGCTGCCGCAGGCGCTGATGGTTCCCGGCCTCCTGCTCACGGCGGTGGTCGGCTCCTACCTCGCGCTCAAGCCGAGGGCAATCGAAGAACGCGACAACATTTCGGGTCACGCGCCATGACCGGCGTCGAACTTGGACTTCTCATCATCGCCGGGACCTTCGTCCTCATCCTTCTGCGAGTGCCGATCGCGGTGGCAATGTTCATCGGTGGCGCCAGCGGCTTTGCTTATGCCGTGGGTACCGCGCCGCTTCTGAACTGGATGAAATCCGTCGCCTACAGCCGTCTGGCCAGCTTCGATCTCATCGTGGTGCCGCTGTTCCTGCTGATGGGCCAGTTCGCCACCTATGGCGGGTTGTCCAATTTGCTGTTCCGCTTCGTGAATGCGTTCCTCGGCCACTTCCGCGGCGGCCTGGCGCTAGCGACCGTGGGGGCATGCGCCGGGTTCGGCGCCATTTGCGGCAGTTCCATCGCCACCGCCGCGACCATGGCACAGGTGGCATATCCACAAATGAGCAAGTTCGGCTATTCCGGCCGGCTCTCTACAGGCTCGATTGCCGCAGGCGGCACTCTCGGCATCCTCATCCCGCCATCCGTGCCGCTCGTGGTGTTCGCGATCCTCACCGGCGAGTCGATCGGCAAGCTGTTCGTCGCGGCCATTGGCCCGGCTGCAATCGCCTTTCTGGGCTATCTGCTCGCAGTCCGATATCACGTCCTGCGGGACCCGAAAGCCGGTCCCGCCGGTCCCTGCGCGAACTGGCGGGAAAGGCTGCGCGCCACGATCGCGGTGATCCCCGTCGTCCTGATCTTCGCGGCGGTGGTGGTCAGCATCTATGGTGGCTGGTCCAGCCCGACGGAAGCCTCTGCGGTGGGTGCCGTCGCGACCTTTCTGCTTGCGCTGGCGCATGGACTGAACCGCAAGGGCTTTCTCCTCAGTCTTCTCGGCACCGCTCAATCGACCGCGATGATCTTTCTCATCCTCATCGGCGCCGACATGCTGAATTCGGCCCTGGCCTTCACCAATATGACCAACGGCATAACCCAGTGGATCACGCAGAGCGGTTTCGCTCCCCTGCTGGTCGTGGCGGTGATCATGCTGATCTACATCGCGCTCGGCTGCGTCATGGAGTCCATGTCCATGATCGTGCTGACGGTTCCGATCTTCTATCCGATGATCATGCAGTTCGACCTGTGGGGCATGGCGCCCCAGGACAAATCGATCTGGTTCGGCGTGATGGCGCTGATGGTGGTCGAGATCGGCCTCATCACACCGCCGGTCGGGCTGAACGCCTTCGTCGTCAACAGGATCGCGCGGAACGTGCCGCTCGCGGACACTTTCCGTGGGCTGGTGCCGTTTCTCACATCCGATCTGGCCCGCGTCGCGATCCTGTTCTTCTTCCCGCAAGTGGCGCTCTTCCTCGTCCACGCCCTGTAAGCCCGGCCCCGACGGCGGGACCGAACTTGTCCAAGAAAGGTGATGAAATGATCAGTGCTAAGGATTCTGCCTACCACCCAAACGACCCCACGGAATGGCGGTGGACGGAAACCACGCCGCTGATCTTCTCCGTTCCGGAGGCCCGCGTTCTGGGCAATCTCTATGTCGCTTCCCGGCCGAACCTGGGTGTTGCGTTATCGTCGATCGCGATAGGGCAGGGGATCTGCCGCCAGGCATATGAGATCGATTTTTCGGATGCGCAGATGCATCTTCCGGCGCCGAAGGTTTTCACGGGCTACGAACTGGAGAACGGGCTGCGTGTCGACGTCACCGATGCGCCGCACGAATACCGCTTCCGCTATGCCTACAAGGGTGGTGACGAGTGCTCTCTCGACCTGACCTTCCGAGGGATACACCGTCCGTTCGACTGCGAGGACCCCGCTGAGAACCCGCTTCTCGAAAAGCCGGAAGGCCACGCCTACGACTCCCGCCTGGGCGACCAGTGGGGCAATCGTTCCGCCGGCGCGACCCATCCTTCCGGACATTTCAACACGCTTGGGCGCACGACCGGCGAGCTCATCCTTCGCGGCAAGCGTTACGACGTGGACTGCTACGACTGCATGGACCACAGCTGGAGCCGCCGTACCGAGGTGAGCCGCCGCGCGGTGGCCTATCTCAGCGCCTGCTTCGGTCCGGACTACGGGTTGCATATGGCCGTGCCGCTGGACCTCGTCGACGGCGAAACGGTCTATGAGCAGTTGCGCTTCGGCTTCGTCGTGGACAACGGCGAGACGTTCGGTCTAATCAGCGCTGAAATCGGCGGCAGCACCACCGACATGCTGCCCATGGCCTGCTGGGTCAGCGCGACTGACGTGCGCGGCAAGGTGCACCGCTTCTCAGGTGCGGCGATCGCCGGTCATCCATACGACAACTTCAACCCTTCGCACATCGCTTTCCAGTGCCTCATGCGCTGGCAGACCGAGGATGGCCGCGTGGGCCATAGCGAGCTCGCGAACATATTCGGCCGCGAGTTCCTGCATGCGCGGTTGTCCCGGTCCGCCCGCCTTGCGGCCTGATCGTGTGGAGTGACGTCGGCGCATGGTACGACGGCCGAGCGGCCCCGGTGGGTCGTATCGGCGACCGATCTCGCATGGTTCCTTGGGGAGGCGAAGATCATCCGGTCGAGCCGACCGGCCTGCCGGACAGTCATCAGTTCGGGTGCAGCACCGCGCCGCCGCAGACGGAGATCACCTGGCCGGTGACGTAGCCGGAAAGATCGGTCGTCAGGAACTCCAGTACATTGGCGAGGTCTTCCGTGCGGCCGAAGCGCTTCAGCGCGATCGCCTCGATCTGCTGCGGCGTTCCCACGCCCATCGCCGGGTCGAGGCGCTTCAATCGCTCGGTCTCCACGATCCCCGGCGCGATCGCGTTGACCCGGATGCCGTGGGGGCCGAGTTCGGCGGCGAGGGTACGCGTGAGATAGGCCACCCCCGCCTTGGCAGCGCCGTAGACCGCGAGGTTGCCACCCTCGAGCAGCGAGATGCCGGTCTGCGAGGAGATGTTGACGATGACGCCGCCGCGCTGCGCCTTCATCGTCGGCGCGACCGCGGCACAGCAGAGCTGGGTCGATTTCAGATTGACGCCGATCAGATAGTCGAACGCCTCTGATGTCGTCTCGGTCGCCAGCGTGCCGCTTCCGCGCGCCACCGCCACGCCAGCATTGTTCACGAGGATGTCGATCCGCCCGAAAACCTCCAGCGTGCGGTCGACAAGGCCGCGAACCGCCGAGGGGTCGCGCATGTCGCCTTCGAAATCGAGCGCCTTCACTCCGAACGCCTCTGCTTCGGCCATGACGCTTTCGGCGGTCAGCTTTTCGCCGATCCGCGCGGCGGCCCCCAGGTTGAGGTCGGAGATCACGACGTTGGCGCCGAGCTTCGCCAGCCTCAGCGCATAGGCCCGCCCCAGCCCGCGCGCGGCACCGGTGACGATGGCGACCTTTCCGGAGAGCGCGCCCATCAGTTCGGCGTCAGGACCGCGCCGCCATCGGCGCAGATCACCTGTCCCGTGACATATTGCGAAAGGTCGGTGACGAGGAACTCCAGCACGCCGGCGCAGTCGTCCACTGTGCCGAGCCGCCGCAACGGCAGGCCCTGCGCCTGGGTGTCGGTGCCGATGCCACGCGCCGCAGCCTGGGCGGCCACCCGCGCCGTCATGATGATGCCGGGCGCGATGGCGTTGACCCTTATCCCGTGAGGGCCGAGCTCCGATGCGAGATTTCGGGTCAATATCGCCACGGCCGCCTTGGCCGCGCCGTAGACCGCCAGCAGGCCGCCCGGCAGGATGGAGACGCCGGTCTGGGACGTCACGTTCACGATGACGCCCGCCCCTTGCTCCTTCATGATCGGCGCCGCTGCCTGGCAGCACAGCAGAGCAGAGCGCAGATTGGCGTCCATCAGCAGGTCGTAGTCCGCCTGGCTCGTCTGCGTGGCCAGCGGGCCGCTGTCACGCGCGATTGCGCCGCCGGCATTGTTGACAAGGATGTCCACGCGCCCGAACGCGCGCATCGTCTCGGCGAAGACGCGCTCGACATCCTGCGGCTTCGAAAGATCTGCCTGGACGCCGATCGAGCGCCGGCCCATCGCTTCGATTTCCGCCGGCACGCCATCGGCCGACAGGCGTTCATTCCAGTCGCGCGCGCCATCGAGGTTCAGGTCGGCGACGGTCACGTCGGCTCCCAGTTCCGCCAGCCGGAGCGCATAGGCGTGTCCGAGGCCGCGTGCAGCGCCGGTGACGACCGCGACCTTGCCTTCGAGGGGATGGATCATGGGTAAGCTCATCGATGAAAAATGACGGAATCCGCGAGCGACACGCGGCCGACGCGAGCCGCGTTGGCCGGCGCCAAGACGTCCTCGTAGCCGAAGGAGATGCCGTAGAGGATCCTGTTGGATGCATCGAGACCGAGATGGTCGCGGATGATCGACGGGTAGAGGCTGAGCGCGCCTTGCGCGCAACTCGCTATGCCACGCGATGTGAAGGCCAGCATCAGCGTTTGCGCGTAGATGCCGAGATCGACGGCCTCGCGCTCCTCGAATTCGCCGAACATGAAGACGAACACGGCATGCGGCGCGCCGAAGAATTCGAGATTGCGACGATAGGCCCAGTCGCGGCGCGGCCGGTCGTGTCGTTCGATCCCCATGGCACCGTAGAGCTGCACGGCGGCATCGACCTGCCGTTCGCGGTAAGCGCCCGCAAATTTGCGATCGGCGGTGAAGTCGGGGTCCGGCGCCACGCCGGCGTTGGCGGCCTCCACCATCTTCCGGCCGAGTGCGCTCAGGCTGTCGCCCGAGACGACGTGGGAGATCCAGGGCTGGATGTTGCAATTCGACGGAGCCGTCTGCGCGAGCTCGAACACCTCGCGGATCGTCGCGGCTGGAACCTCCCGCGTCAGGAAGCCCCGGACCGAACGGCGTCCGGCTATGGCTTGGTCCAGCGTCATGGTCGATCCCTCCGCCATCAGAGCCCGCCGCGCTCCGCGATTCTCATGCCCCGCCCGGCGTAGGCATGCGCCAGGAACCGTCCGACGCGCGCCGAATCCGGCAGGGTGCTGTTGCCCAGTTCGCCGCGCACGGCAACGCCGGCGCTCCCGACCGCGCCGCGGAACATGGCAAAGACGCGATGGAAATCGGTCAGCCGCTCCGTGCTGCCCGCATGCGCGTAATAGCGCTCGAGATAATCTTCCTCGGAAGGGATCCCCAGTGCGATCGCATCCTCGCCCATGATCCCGCCATTCTCGTCGGGAGCCATGTTCCAGGCCTGGGTGTTGAAGGCCACATCCACCAGCGGATGGCCGAGCGTCGACAACTCCCAGTCGAGGACCCCGACAACCCTCGGCTCGGTCGGATGGAACATCATGTTGCCGATCCGGAAGTCACCGTGGCACAGCGCGATGAGTTCGCTCGCAGGAACGCGCTTCTGCAGCCAGGCGATCATCCGGTCGAGGTCGGGATTGTCGTCGTCGCTCTTGCGGTATTGCGACCAGAGCTGCGACCAGCGGCTGATCTGGCGTTCGAAATAGTTGCCCGGCCGGCCGTAGTCCGCAAGGCCCAAGGCGGAGAAATCCAGCCGATGGATCTTCGCCATGGTTTCGCACATCGAGGCATAGGCCCGCGACCGATCCGGCGCCGACAGGCCGGGCATGGCGTAGGCGGTGTAGACACGGCCCTCCAGCCACTCCATCAGGTAGAACGGCGTGCCGAGCAGGTCCGGGTCCGCGTGGTAGTGGTAAGCCTCGGGCACCGCGACGTCGGACGCGGCCAGGGCCTTTAACACCCGGAACTCGCGATCGATCGCATGGGCCGACTTCGCGAGTTGCATCCTCGGCTGCTTGCGCAACACGGCGCGCCACCCGTCGGCGTCGACGAAATAGGTCGGGTTCGACATGCCGCCTTCGGTCGCGCGGATCTCGAGCGAGGCGATGCTCCGGCCGAGATGATCCGCCAGGAACTCTCTGAGGGCCTCGGGATCGAAGTCGGGTCCGAGATCGGCGGCCGGACGAGCGTTCACTGGTCCTGCCTGCCGAATCCGAACAGCGAATGGGCGATGCGGCGCTTCTGCACTTCCTCGGAGCCTTCAGTGATCTTGTAGCGTCGGTGGTGGCGGTAGATGTGCTCGAAAGGCATGTGGCGCGAATAGCCGAGCCCGCCATGCACCTGGATGGCGAAGTCGGCCGCGCGACAGACCAGATCATTGGCCTTGTAGTTGCAGATCGAAACCTCGTGCGAAATCCCGGCCGGGTCCTGACGGTCCATCTTCCAGGCCGTGCGGAATATGTAGTTCCGTACGATCTCGCACTCGGCATAGAGTTCGGTGAGCGGGAACTGGATCGCCTGTCGAGTGGACAGCGGTTCGCCGAACAGCACACGCTGCCTGGCGTATTTGACCGCCTGCGTGATGCAGTAGCGCGCCGCGCCGGCACTTGCCGCGGCCTGGCGGATGCGGTTTTCGTGGATGAACATCATTGCGATCTTCAGCCCTTCGCCCTCCTTGTGGAGAATGGCGGAGTGGGGCACCCGGACATCCTTCAGCTCGACCTCCGAATGGTCGGTCGGCATGTTGAAGGTCCAGTGGTTCATCACAATCCGATGGCCAGGCGTGTTGGTGGGCACGATGAAGGCCGTGATGCCCTTGGACTCGCCATCGGCGCCGCTGGTGCGCGCGAAGACGAGGTTGGCCTCGGCGCGTCCGACCTGGGAATTCCAGCGCTTGCGGCCGTTGATCACCCAGTGATCGCCGTCGCGGACCGCGCGTGTCTCCAGCCAGGTGGCGTCGGAGCCATGGTTGGGTTCGGTCAGCGCGAAGCTGAGGTGCCGCTTGCCTGTGATGATGCCCTCGACATAGACCTTCTGTTCCTCGCTGCCGTAGCGTGCGATCGCCGGCACGATCGGGAAGTTGCCGACGACAGAGGATTCGTCCTGCAGATCGTTGTGAAGCCCGAGGCCCTTGGCCGCCAGATGCTCGCGGATCGCCGCGTTCATGAGGTTGCCGGCGGCCTGGCCACCGCAGCTTTCAGGCAGGCAGAGCCTCAGATGGCCCGCTCTGTCGGCGCGTCGTTCCATCTCCGAGATCAGCGCGCGCCATTCATCCGAGGGGCGCCCATCCTCCTCCCAGTTCGTCCGCGCCCATTCGCGCCGATGGTCGAAGAACTTCATGTTCTCCGCCTCCAAAGGCTTGATCTCGGCTTCGATGAAGGCGTCAAGCTCCGCAAGCTTGGCGACGATATTCTGCGGCAGGTCGAAATCCATGGATCGAACCCCTGAAAGGTCGGTGATGTGGCGTGGGCCGTCAGGCGTCTGAGTGCCTGGCGGCCTTCTCGCGCAGGACGAACTTCTGGATCTTCCCGGATGCCGTGCGCGGCATGGCGTCGACGATCTCGACGGCTTCCGGCCAATACTGCTTGGCTGCGCCGCTCTGGCCCATCCACTCGCGCAATTCGTCCATGGAGAACCCGCTGCTGTCCTTGAGGACAAGGAATGCACAGCCCCGCTCTCCCATGCGGCTGTCGGGGTAGCCGACCACGGCGGCATCCGCGACACGCGGATGGCGATAGAGGATCGCCTCGATCTCCACGACCGGCACATTCTCGCCGCCACGGATGATGATGTCCTTGGTGCGGCCATCGATCCGAATGTAGCCTTCCTCGTCCATATAGGCGAGGTCGCCCGTGTCGAACCAGCCTTCCGGGCCGCGACCGTCGAGACCCGGCTTCTTGTAGTAGCCGATGAACTGCTGTGCTCCGCGGAAATAGAGCCGGCCGGTCTTGCCCGCCGGCATCGGGTTGAGCTTCTCGTCGGCGATGAGCACCTCGACGCCGTCCACCGGGCGGCCGTCGCTCGACACAGACTTGACCGCCGCGCGATCCGGCTCCGTGAGCGATCCGCCAAGGCTCTCGGTCATGCCCCAGCACGAGGAGACGTCGAGACCCATCTGCCTTTTTGCGTTCTCGATGAACACGGGAGGGATCGGCGCGCCGGCACACAGGAAGGTCGTGAGCCGGGGCTTGTCGGCACCCTCTTCGATGAGACGGCAGATGTCGGCCAGGAACGGCGTTGCCGCGGCCATGTGGGTCACGCCTTCGCGTGCCATTATCGCGACGCCTGCCTTTGGCTCCCAGACATCCGGGAAAACGACTGTGCTGCCGTAATAGAGCGCCTGGACCATCACGGCCGCATAGCCGGTCATGTGGCCGAACGGCGTCGAGCCGAAATGCACGTCGTCCGCATCGAGGGCGAGGCGCGTTCCGAGCGCCTTCGCGCAGGCGATCAGCGTGTTGAAAGAGTGCATCACGCCCTTCGGCTCGCCCGTGGTACCGGAGGTGTACATCAGCACCGCCATCGCGTCGGTCGCCGACGGCGTGCCTTCTGCGGCAGAGACCGGCGAAGCGCCGGAGTTCATGACGAGCTTGTCGAAGGAACGCTTGTCGTCACCGTCGACGACGATGATGTATTGCAGCTTCGGCAGGTCCGGCTTCAACCCGTCGAGCATGACCTCGAAATCGTGGCCGCGGAAGACCTTGGGAATGATGATCGCCTTCGTGTCGGCAAATCCGAGCATGAAGCGCAATTCTCGTTCCCTGAAGATGTGCATCAGCGGGTTGCCCACGGCGCCGATGCGCGCCAGGGCATAGGCCGTCACCACGAACTCCCACCAGTTGGGCAGCATCATCGCCACGACATCGCCCTTGCCGATCCCCATCGCCCTGAAGGCGCCGGCGGCTTTGGCGACGGCGTCGCCGAGTTCCCGATAGGTCAGCGTCTTGAAGGGACGATCGAAGCCTTTGTCCACGCGATAGCTGACGATGGCCTTCTTGTCAGGCGCTGCCGCGATCGCGCGCTCCAGAAGGTCATCGAGCGTCTTGTCCTGCCACCAGCCTTGCTCGCGCATCTTCCTGGCATGGGCTGCGAGGTCGAATTGTTCGGCCACGGCCTTCTCCTCCCTGGGCTCGCCTCCGATCCGTTTCCACTTCGGATCGCGAGGTATAGTAATCTAGATTACGATACTAAACCACATTAGATTGATCTGCGTCAAGCGTCGGCGACATTGCGCGCTATGCCGATGCGGCGTGATCGCTCGATATGCGGACGTTGAGCTTGCCGATCTTCCCGGGGCCGCCAGCGCCGATGAGCGCGCCGGGCAGGCCTTCGAACCCGGCGATCTCCGTGGAAGGAGCGACCAGCCGTCCGTCCTGGAGGAGCCGTGCGAGCTGGGCCTCGGCCTCGAGCCGGCGGCAATAGTGATCGAACACCAACAGGAATCGCGGCTTCAGCCCCTCCTGGCGGCAATGTGCGCGCAGCTCGTCCGACATGAAGGAATCGTGCCTTTCCGCCGGAGCGCCCGGACGCGCATCACCATAGGCGGAGAGGTTGCCGAAGTGATACCAGCGCCCGCCGCGGCCCATCAGCGGCAGGACCGCGCGGCTGACATCGCCGCCGACCGCATCGGAATAGAGCTGGACCCTTGACGGGCATGCCGCATGAAGTGCCGCGGCCATATCAGGCGCGCGGTAGTCCACCGCTGCGTCGAGGCCCAGTTCGTCAAGCAGCCAACGGCACTTCTCCGGACCGCCGCCGATGCCGATCACCCGGCAGCCCTTGAGCTTCAGCAATTGGGCGATGAGGGAGCCGCAGGCGCCCGTGGCGCCGGCCACGACCGCCGTCTCACCCGCTTGCGGTCGCAAGACCTCCTCCACGCCGAACCACGCAGTCATGCCGGTGATGCCGAGAACGCCGATGAGATCCGATTCCTTATACCCTTCGCTGCATCGATGCCAATATTCGTGGCGATCGTAGGAGTTGATGACGGCATAGTCCTGCCAGCCGAAATCGCCATGCCAGAGATCGCCCGGCCGGAACCGCGGGTCCGTGCTCTCGACCACCTCGCCGATACCGAAGCCGGCCATGACGTCATCAGGGGCAAGCTGCGGGCGATAGGCCTGCATGGCGAAGTAGAGCCGGTTTGCCGGATCGATCGACACGAGCCGCACGCGAACCAGTGCCTGACCCTGACGGAGCTGGGGAGCAGGCTCATCGCGACGCTCGAAATTCGATGCTGAAAGCTGCCCTTCGAGCATGCGCGCGTAGATCCAGCGACGGTTCAGGGTCGCCATGAGGACGTTCCTTTCTGCTCACAAAACTGGATGAGATTGCCGTCCTGATCGTAGAACAGGAAGGACTTGCCGTTGATGGCCCATGGCCAGACATAGTTGGTCTGCGTCTCGTAGCCGGCCGCGCGGATCCTTTCGAACCAGCCGTCGATATCCTCCACCTGGAAGCCGAGTTCGTGGATGCCGGTATGACGGTATCGGAGGTTCTGCGGCGGCGTTCTCTCGATTTTCGGCACGAGCGGACACTGAAGCTCGATCATGGCCCCGTCGGACGAGGTGAGCAGCGCCATCTCGGAACGGGCGCCCTCGACGCCGAAGATGTCATCCAGCGTTTCCGCCGGCATGCGTGTGCCGGACTGGCCCCTGCGGCCGTCGGGAATGAACCCGCGATGGGTTAGGGTGAAGCCGAGGACGTCGATCCACAGGCGAAGCGCCTCGTCGATATCCGAGACGAAGACGCCCATATGGTGGAAGCGCATCATCAGTAGACGAACTTTCCGGCGGGGTGGGTGGCCGAGATACCGCCGTCGACCGGGATCAACTGGCCGTCGACATAGGCCGCGTCGTCCGAGGCCAGGAACGCGACCACCGCAGCCATGTCGTCGACATGGCCCGGCCGCTGCATGGGCGTCAGCATGCCGAGGCGGTCCTCCTTTCCCGACTTGCGCGCCCAATCGAACATCGGCTTCGTCAGGCCGGTCTCGGTGAGGCCGGGCAGGATCGCATTGACGCGCACTTTCCTGCCCGCGAAGGCGCATGCCGCCGTCATGGTGAGATGGTTCACGCCGGCTTTGGCCGCCCCGTAGGCCTCGGTGCCGCCGCGCGCGCGCAGCGAGCCGGTGGACGAGTTGAGGATGATCGACCCGCCGCCATGCTCGGCCATGTATCTACCTGCAAGCTTGCAGGCGATGAAGGCGGTGACGACATTGTCGCGGAACATGCCTTCCCATTGCTCGGCCGTCTGCTCCAGGAAGGGCTTTACCGAGTCGGTGTTGCCGGCATTGGCAAAGAAGATCTCGAGCCCGCCGAGTTCTGCCGCGCACCGGTCGATCGCGGCCGCGATGCCGGCCTCGTCGCCTGCGTCGGCGACATGATGGATGCACGTCCCGCCCGCCTCGGTCACGAGCGCAACCGTTTCCTTCAGAGGGGCCTCCCGCCGGCCGACCACCATGACGCGGGCGCCCTCCTGCGCGAGCCGCGCGGCGCCGGCGCGGCCGATGCCGCTGCCGCCACCGGTGATGATCGCGCGGCGTCCATCGAGACGACCCATGCGCTCCTCCCTTTGCGTTTCATGTGTCGCGCGCATTGTAAAGTACGCAAGATGAAAGTAAACTAGCTATCTGTTTTTGAGGAGGAGAAATGCGGTGACTGGAAAGCTCGACCACATCGGCATCTTCGTCGAGAGCCTCGACAAGGCGCTTCCATTCTACGAGGCGCTCATCGGGCAGGGGGCTCCCATCATCAAGGAGGTACCCGAACTCGGGCTCCGGCTCGCGTTCTTCCACAAACAAGGCGGCCTGCCCATCGAACTCGTCGAGGCGACCGGCAAGAGCGAGATGAAGAACGGGGACGTCGTGGTCGCGCTCGAGGTCGAGGACCTGGAAGCCGAGATCGCGCGGCTGAAGGCGGCAGGCATCAAGGCCCATCACCAGAAGCCTACGGAGAACCTGCCGCTGCATCGGGGCTGGATCACCAAGGGCGACGGCCACGGCACGATCGTCGAACTGTGCCCGAAAGGCGAGGTGGCGCGCTTCGTGTTCGACGAGGGCCGATAGAGCTTTTCCGCCTTTCTTCGAATCCTTCGAATCGGAGAAATGCTAACTCTTTGTTTTTCACGCAATTCCGGACGCAAAACCGCTGCGCGCATTGCTGGAATTGCTCTAGCGCCTGTGGCTTCCCGGTTTCCGCGCGGTTCACGAAAAGCTGCAAGATCAACCCCGCGGGCGGGGTTGATCCGTCTGGGACGCAACCGAACGGGTCTGTCTACTCTGCCGGCTGCAAGGCGGGTGTTTCCACCGGCGTTTGCCCGCCGCCCCCGAGCGCGTCGTTCAGCTTCGCCAGGTCGAGTTCGTTTTCCCACCGGGCGACGACGATCGTCGCGACGGCATTGCCGATGAAGTTCGTGAGCGCCCGGCATTCCGACATGAAGCGGTCGATGCCGAGGATGAGAGCCATGCCGGCGACAGGCACGGAGGGAACCACCGAGAGCGTCGCGGCCAGCGTGATGAAGCCGGCGCCGGTGATGCCGGCGGCTCCCTTGGAGCTCAGCATCGCGACGAGCAGGAGCAGCAGCTGGTCGCCCAGAGACAGCGGAATGTCGACCGCCTGCGCGATGAAGAGCGCGGCGAGGGTCATATAGATGTTGGTGCCGTCGAGATTGAACGAATAGCCCGTCGGAATGACGAGGCCGACGACCGAGCGCTTGCAGCCGGCCCGTTCCATCTTTTGCATCAGCGCCGGCAGTGCCGCCTCGGACGACGAGGTGCCGAGCACGAGGAGCAACTCCTCTTTGATGTAGCGGATGAGCGCCAGGATCGAGAAGCCGTTGTATCTGGCGACCGCGCCCAGAACCACGAAGACGAACAGGAATGCGGTGATGTAGAAGGTGGCGATCAGGAAGGCGAGGTTGGCCACCGAGCCGATGCCATATTTGCCGATGGTGAAGGCCATGGCGCCGAATGCGCCGATGGGCGCGGCCTTCATCAGTATGGCGACCAGCCGGAAGATCGGGGTCGTCAGCGCCTGCAGGAAATCGACGACCGGTTTTGCCTGCTCGCCGACCATGCCGAGCGCGATGCCGAAAAGGACCGAAAGGAACAGGACCTGCAAGATGTCGCCTTCGGCGAACGCGCCGACCATGGTCTGCGGGATGATATTCATCAGGAAGCCGGTGATGGTCGATTCATGCGCCTTGGTCGCATAGGTCGCGACGGCGTCGGCATCGAGCGAGGCGGGATCGATATGCATGCCCGCGCCCGGCTGGATGACGTTGGCGACCACCAGGCCGACGGCGAGCGCGAGCGTGGAGAAGGTCAGGAAATAGAGCATGGCCTTGCCGGCCACGCGCCCGACCTTCTTGAGATCGGACATTCCGGCGATGCCGGTCGCGACCGTCAGGAAGATCACCGGGGCGATGATCATCTTGACGAGCTTGATGAACGCGTCGCCGAGCGGTTTGAGGCCGGCGCCGAAATCGGGATAATAATGGCCGACGAGCATGCCGGCGACGATGGCCACGATCACCTGGACATAGAGGTGACGATAGAACGGCAGGGGGGCACGCGTTTGCGTGACGGCAGGCGAGATGTGCACGGCTTCCTCCTTTCGCACCCCGACCGGAAACCGGCTCTTCCCGGGGTGGCTTGCTGCAATCGAAAAGGACGTGAGCAAGCCGCGTGCCAACCAGCGCTCATTTCGATAAGCCATTGGATAATTTGATATATCTCGCTGGTTGCATGAAGCGCGGCGATACAGCTGTGCGAATTTCCGCACATCGTGGATGGCGTTGCGTGCGGTTTCATGCTCAAAATCGCCGATGATCAGCGCCACGACGACCGGCATCTCGACCGACCTCTCCCGCGCGGCGCGGCGCCAGTGGCTCGTGTTCGCCATCGCCCTGCTGCTCATGTCGATCGCAGCGCTTTATGGAGCCGGGATATACGGCCGGTCGGCAGCGCTCTCGACGCTGCGAGAGCAGGGCCGGACCGAGGCGAACCTGAAAGTTGCCCTGCTGCGGGCCGTCCTGGAGCGCCCGCGCGCCCTGCCATTCCTTCTTGCCCGCGACCCGGATGTGGAGAACGCCCTGACCGGTGCCGACCCTGCCGGACGTGCGTTGCTCGACCGCAAGCTCGAAGAGCTGGTGGCCGGCACGAGCGCAGCGGTGATCTACGTCATCGACAGCAAGGGGATGGCGATCGCGGCCAGCAACTGGCGGGAGCCGACGAGCTTCGTCGGCAGCAACTATTTGTTCCGCGCCTATTTTTCCGATGCGATGAAGGCGGGAACCGCCGAGCAGTTTGCCATGGGCTCGGTCAGCAAACGGCCCGGCCTCTACATCTCTCACAGGATCGGCCCGGCTACGTCACCCCTCGGCGTGGTCGTCGCCAAGATGGAGTTCGACCGGCTGGAACAGGACTGGCAGGAGACGCAGCGCCCGTCCTATGTCGTCGATGCCGATCACGTGGTGCTAATCACCAGCATCCCTTCCTGGCGTTTCATGACCACCGAGCCGCTGCCGTCGGAAAGCCTCACCGCCATCCGGGAAAGCCTCCAGTTCGGCGAAGCCCCGCTGGCGCAGTTGCCCTTCGAGCGGGCCGGCGCAACCGACCTCATCCGCGCGATACTGCCGGGCGGCGGGGCAGAATCCTATCTGCGTGTCGCCGCGCCCGTCGCCTCGACGCCCTGGCAGTTTGAATATCTCGTGCCGGTCGCCGGCGCGATCGCCGCCGGCATGCGCGAAGCAAGGCTGGCGGCTCTGCTCGCGATCGGAGCGATCACGCTCGCCGCCGCGATCTGGCTGCGCCGCCGCCAGACGGCGCTCGCCGACGCCGCCCGCGATCAGGCCGCCCGCGAAGAGCTCGAACGCCGTGTGGACGCGCGGACACGAGACTTGAGCCTCGCCCGCGACCGCCTGCAGGCCGAAATCGTCGATCATCGCGAAACCGAAACCAGGCTCCAGGCCGTGCAGCAGGATCTCGTGCAAGCCAACCGCCTGGCGATCCTCGGCCAGATCGCGGCCGGCGTCGCGCATGAAATCAACCAGCCGCTCGCCACCATCCGCGCCTATGCCGACAATTCGAAGGTCTTTCTGGCGCGCAGCAGGCCGGAGCCCGTGCTCGAGAATCTCGGCCTCATCGCGGATCTGACCGAACGGATCGCCAAGATCACGGAGGATCTCAAGGCGCTCGCCCGCAAGGGCCGCTCCGGCGAGGAGGCGGTCGAACTGCGGGAAATCGTCGACGGCGCGGTCATGCTGCTGCGCAGCCGCTTCACCGGCCGGCTCGACCGCCTGGCCATCGCTCCCATGCCCGGGGGCCTTGACGTCATGGGCAATCGGCTGCGGCTCGAACAGGTCTTCATCAACCTCTTCCAGAATGCGCTGGAGGCCGTCGAGGACAAGGCCGACGGCCGGGTCGACGTCTCGGTCGCGGTCGTGGATGCGGAGGTCGTCGCCACGGTGGCCGACAACGGCCCAGGCATTTCCCCCGCCATCCTGGCCTCGCTCTTCGAACCCTTCAACACCTCCAAGGAAAAGGGCCTTGGGCTCGGCCTCGTCATCGCCAAGGACATCGTCGCCGACTATGGCGGGCGGCTGGAGGTCGAAACGGATATGCGCGGCGCCCGCTTCAGGGTCCATCTGCGAAAGGCCCAAGCATGACCTCGCCCGTCCTTCTGATTGACGACGACAGGCAACTCCTGCGTGCCACGGCACAGACGCTGGAACTGGCCGGCTTCGACGTTACCGCGCTCGGTTCGGCCGCCGAGGGGCTCAGCCTCGTCGATATGAACTTCGCCGGCGTCGTGGTCTCCGATATCCGTATGCCGGGCATTGACGGGCTCCAGCTTTTCGAGCGCATCCGCGACGTCGATGCGGAGATTCCGGTGGTCCTCGTGACCGGTCACGGAGACATCCCCACCGCCGTCAAGGCGATCCAGGACGGCGTCTACGACTTCATCGCCAAACCCTTTCCCGCCGAGCGGCTGATCCAGTGCGTGCGACGCGCCGCCGAAAAGCGCGGCCTGGTGATGGAAAACCGCCGCCTGAAGGAAGCGGCGCGGCAGGCGGAGGAAGACTTTCCGCTGATCGGCCAGACGCCTGTCATGGACCGTCTGCGCCAGATGCTGCGCCAGATCGCCGATACCGATGTCGACGTGCTGGTGACCGGCGAGACGGGCAGCGGCAAGGAGGTCGTGGCGCGACTTCTGCACGGGTGGAGCCGCCGCTCCAAGGGCAATTTCGTCGCGCTCAACTGTGGCGCGCTGCCGGAACAGGTAATCGAAAGCGAACTCTTCGGTCACGAGCCGGGCGCCTTCACGGGCGCCCAGAAGAAGCGCATCGGCCGCATCGAGCATTCGAGCGGTGGCACGCTGTTCCTCGATGAACTGGAAAGCATGCCGCCTTCCACGCAGATCCAGATGTTGCGCGTGCTCGAAATGCGGGAAGTGACGCCGCTCGGCACGAACGAGGTGCGGCCGGTCGACATCCGCATCGTCGCGGCGGCCAAGGTCGATCTCGCCGATCCCGGACAGCGAAAGACGTTCCGGGAGGATCTCTACTATCGCCTGAACGTCGTCTCGCTTTCCATACCGCCTCTGCGCGAGCGTCGGGAGGATGTTCCGCTTCTCTTCAGCTATTTCGCCGAGCGCGCCGCGCGGCGCTTCCAACGCGAAGCGCCCGCGCTTTCGGACGAAATTCTGCGGCACCTCGGCGAGCACGATTGGCCCGGCAACGTGCGCGAGCTCTACCATTTCGCCGAGCGTGCCGTCCTGGGCCTGGTGCCGAAAGCCGCCGCGCCGGCGGCGGGCACGCACGGTACGAGCGATTCCGGCACGCTTCCCGAACGTCTGGAGCGGCTGGAGGCGGAGATCATCCGCGACACGCTTTCGGCCCATGGCGGGGATGTCCAGGAAACGATCGCCGCCCTGGGTATTCCGCGCAAGACCTTCTACGATAAGCTCCAGCGTCATGGGATCGTCCGGCGGGACTTTTCGGGCAAAGGCGAGGCGTGACGCGCTGGCGCCAGTTCCGCGGCTTGCGGTACGTCGATCCAGCGCATGTCCCTTTTCCCGAAACCGCTGCATGTTTTTGAGGAGAGATGCTTCAGATCTTCTTCGTGCGGCCTTCCCAGAACGGAGCGCGAAGGACGTTTTTCTGCACCTTGCCCGCCGGACCGACCGGCAGCGGTTCGTCGCGGAAGGTGATCCCTTTGGGGCATTTGTAGCCGCCGATATGTTTGCGGCAATGGGCGATCAGCTCGACATCGGTCGCGGTCTGGCCGGGCTTGAGGACGACGATGCCGTGCACCGCTTCGCCCCATTCCTCCGACGGCACGCCAACCACCGACGCCTGCATGACGGACGGGTGGCTGTAGAGCGCTCGCTCCACCTCGATGGAAAAGACGTTCTCTCCGCCGGTCACGATCATGTCCTTCACGCGGTCGGCTACATATAGGTAACCATCCTTGTCCATGTAACCGGCGTCTCCCGAGAACATCCAGCCGTCGCGTAGCGCGGCGGCCGTTTGTTCGGGCTTGCCCAGATACTCCCGCATCAAATAGTCGGATCGCATCGCGATCTCGCCGAGTTCGCCGCGCGGCAGATCGTGGCCATCCGGGTCGACGATGCGAATTTCGACACCGGGCGCCGGTTGGCCGCAGGCGGCGATGCGATGAGCCCTCGGCCCGTCGAAGACGTGGTCGCGCCAGCGAAGCATGGTCGCGAAACCGCCGGTCTCGGTCATCCCGTAGATCTGGTAGAAGCGCCAGCCAGGCAGCTTGCGCGCAGCCTCAGCCATCAATTCACGCGGCATCGGCGAGCCGCCATAGACGAGCGTGCGCAGGCTCGAAAGGTCGTAGCGGTCGAAGTCCGGGTGGTTGAGCATCATCGTGATCATGGTCGGCACCATGACGGCATTCGTGACACCGTGTTCGCTAATGGCCTGCATCATCGCGACCGGCTCGAACTTGGGCAGGACGACGTGCGTGCCGGCGCACAGCGTGATGTAGAGGGCGGCGTTCGCGGCGGAGAAATGGAAGAAGCCGCCGACATAGGCGAAGCTGAGATCCTCGATATCAGGCAGCATGGCGAGATAGGCGACGGTCGCCTGGGTGAGAGCCTGGTGCGTGAACGCGACCCCCTTCGGGTCGCCGGTGGTGCCGCCGGTGTAGAACACGGCGTAGAGGTCCTCTCCCGTGCGCCCGGCGTCTTCCGCGGGCTCGCTGGCCGCGATGAGGTCTTCGTAGGACAGCATGTCCTCGGGCGTACCACCCTCGCCCATATAGATCAGCGCCTCGAGCGGAAGTTCCCTTGCGAGTTCACGCGCCTGCCCGACGAAGTCCGTCCCGACGAAGAGAACCTTCGCGCCGCAGTCCTTCAGGGCATAGGCATTTTCGGCTTTCGACCAGCGGACGTTCATCGGCGCGAAGCAGCCGCCGGCATGAGGAATGGCGTAGAAGAGTTCGACATACCGGTCGGAATTCATGGACAGGACGGCCACGAAATCGCCCGCCGCCAGGCCGAGCTTCTTCAGTGCGGCTGCCAGCCTGGCGGTACGTTCAGCGAACTCCGTCCAGCTTCGGCGACGTTCGCCATAGACCGTTGCGGTTCCTTGGGGATTGAGCGTCGTCGCCTGGCGTACGAACTGGGTGATCTGCATCTGTCCTCCTCCATCGCCGAACCAGCCGGCCGCATGTCGGCTTTGGCCTCACACGTCGCTTTCGGGCGTCGTGGCGGCGCATTGCCTCCCGATAAGCGGCCGCGCGGCTTGCGCGTCGTTTCAATTACAGTTAGCATGATTACAGTATTATAGCGAACAAATTGAGGTCAACCGTGCACGGACCGCTCACCGGGGTCAGAGTCGTCGAACTGGCGGGACAGGGGCCGGCGCCTTTCGCATGTGCCATCCTGGCGGATTTCGGCGCGGACGTCGTGCTGATCGACCGGTCGCCGGCATCTGGGTGGGAACCCGACATTCCGCGAAAGTACGACTTCTATATGCGCAACAAGCGCTCCGTCGCGCTCGACCTGAAGTCTTCGGAAGGCATGGCGATGGCGAAGGCGATGATCTCCAGGGCGGATGTTCTCGTCGAGGGCTATCGGCCCGGTGTCGTCGAGCGGTTGGGGCTCGGGCCCGAGCCATGTCTGGAAATCAACCCGCGTCTGGTCTTCGCGCGTATGACCGGCTGGGGTCAGGACGGCCCTTACGCTCAGGAAGCGGGCCATGACATCAACTATCTGGCCCTGACCGGCGCGCTCCATTCCATCGGCGCTGCCGAGCTGCCGCCTCCACCGCCCCTGAATCTGGTGGCGGATCTCGGCGGCGGGGGAATGTTCCTTGTCGCAGGCATCCTCATGGCGCTGCTCCATGCACGGGAGACCGGCCAGGGCCAGGTGGTGGACTGCGCCATGCTGGACGGCGTTTCCCAACTCATGTCCGCCTTCCACGCCTTTCGCCAGCGGGGCAGCTGGTCGGGCCGCCGGCAAGACAACATCGTTGATGGAGGCGCGCACTATTTCGGCACCTATGCGACCAAGGACGGCAGGTTCGTTTCCGTCGGTGCCATGGAGCCACAGTTCTATGCGAATCTTCTCGAGGCTCTCGAGATCGATCCCGCGCAATTGCCCGACCGTGACGACCGCTCAAACTGGCCTTTCCTGCGGCAGCGGTTCGCACAAGTCTTCGCGATGCGCACCCGCGCCGAATGGCAAGAGCGCATGAAGGGCAGGGACGCCTGCTTCGCGCCGGTGCTGTCGATCGACGAGGCCTGGAGCCACCCACAGATGCAGGCGCGGGGCACCTTCGCCGAATTCGGCGGGCTCAACTATCCGGCGCCGGCGCCGCGCCTCTCTACAACGCCCGGCAGCCTGCGCAATGCCGCGCCCGAGCCCGGCGCCGACACGAGCGCCGTGCTCGCCGACTGGGGAATCGAACTGACGAGGAAAGCATGATCTTCAACGACGACCAGACTGCGCTCAGGGAGGCCGCGGACCGGTTTGCCAGGGAGGTCCTGCTTCCCGGCTACCAGAAGCGCGAGAACCAGCCGTTCGACCGCGACCTCGCTCGCGAGATGGGTTCGCTCGGCTTCATCGGAACCGATCTGCCGGAGGAACTGGGAGGGCTGGGTCAGACCTCCATCACCACCGGCCTCGTGGCGGAGGCGCTTGCCTATGGTGATTTCAACATGTCGGCGCTGCCTGTCAATGTCTCGCTCAACGCCGCCGTCCTGCTGCAGTACGCGCCAAAGGCGATCGCGCGGGAGTGGGTGCCGAAGATGATTGCCGGCGAGAAGCTGATGGCGATCTGCCTCACCGAGCCGCGCGGCGGATCCGACGCGGCGCGCATCGAACTGAGGGCGCGCAGGCGCGGCGGCGACTATGTGCTCACGGGCGAGAAGACGTCGATCACCTTTGCCGATTGCGCCGACATCTTCCTGGTGTTCGCTCGCACGGGCCGTCCGGAAGACGGTGCGAAAGGCGTGTCGGCCTTCTTCATCCCCGAGGGCACGCCCGGCATTGCCCGGCTCAAGTTCAACGACATCGGCCACCGGGTCGTCGGTCGGGGATCCCTGTTCTTCGAGGACGTCGTGCTCCCGGAAGAATACAGGCTCGGGCCGGAAGGGACCGGCTTCACGCAGGTCATGCACGGCTTCGACTATTCGCGCGCGCTCATCGCGCTCGAATGCGCAGGCGCCGCGAAAGCCTCGCTCGATGAGGCATGGGCTTACGTGAAGGACCGTCAGGCCTTCGGCCGGCCGATCGGGCAGTTCCAGGGGGTGAGCTTTCCGCTTGCCGAGGGCGAGTCCGTCATCGAGGCGATCCGACAGCTGGCCTATCATACGCTGCAACTGCGCGAGGCTGGAATGCCGCACACGTCGGAGGCGGCGATGTGCAAATGGATGGGTCCCAAGCACGCGATGGAGGTGATCCACAACTGCCTGCTCGCCACCGGCCACTACGGCTATTCCTTCGACCTTCCGCACCAGCAGCGCATGCGCGACGTCATGGGCCTGCAGATCGGCGACGGCACCGCCGGAGTGATGAAACAGATCATCGCGCGGCAAAAAATCGGGCGCGCCGCCGTCCCCTACTGAAGACGGGTTGTTCAGCGCTGAACAAACAATAAGCTAGCGCATTTTTTGTTGGCGTATTTAAAAAAGATACGCTACTGTATGATGAGCTTCCAGACGGTGTTGGCACTTGAATCGTGTCTGGCCGCGCCTTTGGCGGGCCGGGTCGGGCGAAGCTGAAGAAATATCCTTAGTGAGGGAGGAAGCACTATGGCGTTCAGAAAACTCAAGGCAGCAATCCTGTCGGGCGTGGCAGTCACCGCGACGGCCCTGCCGGCCGTTGCCGACGTGAACATTCTTTATCTGTCCGACATGTCGGGCCCGACATCCGTGCTGACCGGCGAGTCCAGCCAGCGCGCGATCGAGATGGCGATCGACGATTTCGGCGGCGAGGTGAACGGCGAGAAGATCGTGCTGAACGTGGCCGATCATCTGTCGAAGCCCGATGTCGGGCTCGGCATCGCCCGCGAGTGGGTCGACAAAGACAAGGTGGACCTGCTGTTCAGCGTCGACCAGTCGGCGGTTGCGCTTGCCGTATCCGACCTCGTGCGCGACAAGAACATAGCCTATGTCCACGGCGCGTCCAGCACCGCGCTCACCAACGAGAAGTGCGGACCCAACCAGGTCCAGATGCTGATGGACAGCTACGGGCTGTCACGCGCCATCACGATTCCTCTTATCGAGGCCGGCCGCAAGAAGTGGTACTACATCACGGTCGACTATGCGTTCGGCCAGGATGTCCAGGCCAAGGGCGAGGATGCGATCAAGGAAGCGGGTGGCGAGTTCCTCGGCGCCTCCAAGCACTCGCCGCAGACGACCGACTTCTCCGCATTCCTGCTCGAGGCAAAGTCGAAAGGCGCCGAGACGATCGGGCTGGCGACGTTCGGCGCCTGGCAGGTGGCCATCGCCAAGCAGGTGCAGGAGTTCGGGCTGGACATTCCGCTGGCGCCATACTTTCTCGGCGACACCGACATCAAGGCGGCCGGGCTCGACAGCTTTCAGAATGTTGAGAGCGCGATCCAGTTCTACTGGGACCAGAACGACAAGACGCGCGAATTCTCCAAGCGCTACCAGGAGCGCTACAGCCGTCCGCCGACCTTCACCAACGCGATGCACTACGAGTTCATCACCCATTACCTGAAGGCGATGAAGGAACTCGGCAAGAAGGACGCCACCGAGGTCGTCAAGAAGATGCGCGAGATGCCGATCCAGATGATCAATGGCGACACCGCCACGATCCGCGAGGACGGCCGCACCATGCGCCCGATGTATTCCTACATCACCAAGACCCCGCAGGAGAGCACCGGCGACTGGGACTTCATGAAGATCACGGGCAAGATCGACGCCGACAAGATTGCTCCGCCCCTGTCGGACAGCAAGTGCCCGCTGGTCAAGGGTTAAAACCGGGCTTCCGGGGGAGGCGGTCCTTCCCCGGAATACCTTGCCGTCCTTGCGAGCCGGGACGGCGCGGGTTGCGAAAACCGAGGAGGAACGGTTGACGGACGCGGTACTCAGGGTTCGAGGCATCACGAAGAGTTTCGGCGCCTTCAGGGCGGTGGACGGTGTTGACCTCGACATAGCCGAGGGCGAAATTCACGCCCTCATCGGCCCGAATGGCGCGGGCAAGACGACCTGCTTCAATCTATTGACCGGAAGCCTGCCGCTCACGTCGGGCGAGATCAGCCTGCGCGGCTCTCGCATATCAGGTCTTCCGATGGACGAGATCGCCCGTCGCGGCATAGTCCGTTCCTATCAGATCTCGTCCATCTTCCCGGACTTCACCGCACTGGCCAATGTGCGGTTCGCGCTCCAGCAGAAGCGCGGGACCAATTTCGACTTCTGGCGTTCGGAGCGCAGCCTTGTGCAACTCCATGGCCCAGCGCTGGACCTGCTCGACCAACTCGGGCTCGCGGACTGGGCGCAGATGCGCGCGGGCGATCTTCCCTACGGTCGCAAGCGCGCGCTGGAGATCGCCACGACGCTGGCGCTCGACCCGCAGATCCTGCTGCTCGACGAGCCGACATCAGGCATGGGCCGTGAGGATATCGGCCGTGTCGTGGAACTGATCCGCAAGGTGGCGAAGGGACGGACCGTGATCATGGTCGAGCACAATCTCTCGGTTGTCGAGGGGCTCTGCAATCATGTCACCGTGCTGGCACGTGGCCGCGTGATAGCCTCCGGCATCTACAGCGACGTGTCTCGCGACGAAAAGGTCGTCGAGGCCTATCTCGGAGCCGGTCATGCTTGAGATCCGCGGCCTCAATGCGTGGTATGGCGAAAGCCACGTGCTGCACGGCGTCGACATGGACGTTCCGGCGGGCAAGGTCGTTTCGCTGCTGGGCCGCAACGGCGCCGGCAAGACGACCACGATGCGCACGATCATGGGCATGATGGGCAGGACGGAGGGCGCCATCAACTACGGCGGCGTCAATCTCCTGGCGTTGCGGCCGGACCAGATCGCGCGAAAGGGAATCGCCATCTGCCCGGAAGACCGCGGCATCTTCCCGTCGCTCACCGTGTCGGAAAACCTGTTCCTTCCGCCAATCGTCGCCAAGGGCGGAATGGATATCGATCGCATCTATGCTCTCTTCCCCAACATCAAGGAAAGAGCATCCAGCCGCGGCACGCAACTCTCCGGCGGGGAGCAGCAGATGCTGGCGATCGCGCGCATTCTGCGAACCGGCGCGCGCCTATTGCTGCTCGACGAGCCGACCGAGGGACTGGCTCCGGTGATCGTCCAGCAGATCGCGCGCACGATCCGCGAAATCAAGGCACTTGGCTACACCATCATCCTCGTCGAGCAGAATGCGCACTTCGTCGAGGGTCTCGCCGACATCCATTACCTCATCGAGAACGGCGTGATCGTAGACCGTCTCGAAGGCGCCGAGTTCGCGGCCAACATCAGCCGCGTCGACAAGCTTCTAGCGGTCTAAGCAGGGTTCGGAAAAGTGTCCCACGGTTTTCCGTCAAAACCTGCGGCAAGAGAAGAGGCTAAGCAGGTGAAGCGTGGGCGAAGCCACGCAAACCTGCTTAGAGGAAGACGAGGTCTGACATGGACATAAACCTGATCCTCACCCAGATGACGCTGGGCCTGGTGAACGGGGTCTTCTACGCGATCCTGTCGCTCGGCCTTGCGATCATCTTCGGCCTGCTGGGCGTCATCAACTTCGCGCATGGCGTGTTCTTCATGCTCGGCGCATTCATCGCCTACGCGCTCGGCCAGTGGCTCGGCATCGGCTACTGGGGTGCGATCGTCATCGCGCCGCTGGCGGTAGGCATGCTCGGACTATTGGTCGAGGTGGTTCTCATCCGCCATCTCTACCGTCTCAACCATCTCTACGGGCTACTGCTCACCCTCGGCCTGGCGCTGTTCGCGGAAGGCTTCATCCGGATCACGTTCGGGCCGCAGGGGCTGCCGTATTCCGTGCCGCCGAGCCTGCGCGGCGCAGTCAGCCTTGGCTACATGCTGCTGCCGACCTATCGCGCCTGGGTGGTGGTCGCGGGCATCGTCCTGTGCCTTGCGACATGGTTCCTCATCGAGCGCACGCCGCTCGGGGCGAAGCTGCGGGCGGCGACGGACAATCCGACCCTCGTCCAGGCCTTCGGCATCAACGTGCCGGTGATGCTGACGCTGACCTACTCGGCCGGCGTCGCGCTGGCGGCGGTCGGCGGCGTGATGGCCGCGCCGATCCTCTCGGTCGATCCGTCCATGGGAACGAGCATCGTCATTGTCGTCTTCGCGGTCGTCGTCATCGGCGGCATGGGCTCCATCTTCGGATCGATCGTCACGGGCCTCGCCCTCGGCCTCCTCGAAGGTCTCACCAAGGCTGTGCTCCCGCAGGCCTCCTCGACCGTGATCTTCGTCGCAATGGTGATCATCCTCGTGCTGCGTCCGCGCGGCCTCTTCGGGAAAACAGCATGAGCATCGTACACTCCACCCCGATCAGCGGCGCCGCCGGCGAGAGCGGCGCGCAGTCCGGACAACTTCTAGGCTTTACCCGCTCCCGCGCGATCTTCTTCCTGCTGTTCGCGGCGTTCGTGGCGATCTCGCCGCTGTTCCTCTATCCGATCTTCCTGATGAAGGTGTACTGCTTCATCATCTTCGCCTGCGCCTACAACCTGCTCCTGGGCTACACCGGCCTCATGAGCTTCGGTCATGCCGCCTTCTTCGGCATGGGCGCCTATCTTTGCGGCTACGCGGCGACCCAATGGGGCCTGCCCTTCGAGTTGTCGGTGCTGACGGGGACCATCTTTGCCGCGTTCCTGGGCCTCTTCTTCGGTTGGGTGGCGATCCGGCGCACAGGCCTCTATTTCGCTATGATCACGCTGGCACTCGCGCAGATGGTCTATTTCGTCGCCATGCAGGCGCCGTTCACGGGCGGCGAGAACGGCATCCAGTCCGTTCCGCGAGGTACACTGCTCGGGCTCGTCGACCTGTCGTCCAACATGTCGCTCTACTGGCTGATGGCGGTGATCGTGCTCGCCATGCTCGCCTTCTACAACAGGATCGTCCATTCGCCGTTCGGGCAGGTGCTGCGCGCCATTCGCAACAATCCGGAGCGCGCGAAATCGCTCGGCTACGATATCGATCGATTCAAGCTTGCATCGTTCACGATTTCGGCGGCGATGGCGGGTTTTGCAGCCTCGCTGAAGACGGTCATCTTCGGCATCGCCACGCTCACCGACGTCTCGACGGTGGTCTCGACCGAGGTTGTGCTGATCAATCTGGTCGGCGGCATCGGCACGATCTTCGGTCCGGTCGTCGGCAGCTACATCATCCTGTCGCTGGAGCATTTCCTTGCCCCGTACGGACCCTGGGTGCTGCTGATCCAGGGCATCGTGTTCATGCTCTTCGTGCTCCTGTTCCGCCAGGGCTTGGTGGGGGAACTGCAGAAGAAATTGCGAACCCATCTGTAGTCGGCGCGAGGGTGTCGTGGATCGACAGCCGACCCGAAGTTTGCGCCTGTCGTCATGGGTATTGAAATTCGTTTAATTTCAATAAGATAGAGGATTCTTCCGGGGCGCACGGCGCGGCGAGACCAAAGCTGTCAGCCGACTGATTGCAGGCGGATTGCAGAGCCAAGGGTATTTCGTGACGGTCGAGAAGCCAAGCCTCTATGCGACAACCCCTTCAGCACAACTGCTGGCCATGATCACCTGCCCTCGAACCGGGGCTTGCGGCGTTCCGCGAAGGCGCTCAGCCCTTCGCGGGCGTCGTGCGTGGAAGCGAGATGAGCCAGCGCCTGGGCTTCATGTTCGAGTTGGGCTTCGAGAGGTTCCGTGCGAGCCGACAGGAAGGTGCGCTTGATGGCGCCATAGGCCAGCGTCGGCCCGGCGGCGAGCTGCTTCGCCATCGCCTCGGCGGTTTCGGATAGATCGGCGGCGGGCACGACGATATCGACGAGCCCGGCCGCCATAGCCTCACTCGCCTCCAGCACTTCCGACAAAAGCAGGAAGCGCTTGGCCCGGGCAAATCCCATGCGGTTCGTCAGTGATACGGTGGAGCCGGAATCCGCGCAGAAGCCGATCATCGAGAAGGCCGCGTTGAGCTTCACGCCTTGCGCAGCGATCAGGATGTCGGACATGGCGGCGAGCGACACGGCACCGCCGGCAACGTCGCCATGCAGCGCGCAGACGACAGGGGCGTTCATGCGCTGGAAGCGGACGATCGCCATATGCACGTCGGCCGTCCACGACTTCACAATTCGGGGCAGTTGCGAAAGGTCCTTGGTGAAGGCGCGGATATCGCCGCCGACTGAGAAGAACCGACCCTCGGCGGTCAGCAAGACTGCTCGGACGTCGTCGCGGCACGAAAGCTCCACCGAAAGGTCGCACATGTCGCGGCAGAAGCCGCCGTCGAATGGATTGCCGCGTTCCGCCTGGATGAGGTTCACCCGGGCAAGGCCGTCCTCGATGCGGCAGACGAGGCTCTCCATCGACAATTCGTTCATTCCAGATCTCCTTCTGCGGTTTCAGTCGATAAGTTCATTAACATACTATATTGTAGCGAATTAATTACAAGCGTGGCTATGATGGAAAGGGAAGGCGATGTGGCGCGATCTCACGAAGACGACGATCCACCCCAGGGTTTCTTCATGCTCGGCGAACGGCCCGAAGTCGAAGCCTTTGCGGCCCCGTTCTACGAGCGACTGCTGGCGGAGGGCCGGCGGCAGATCGGTTTCCGGGTCACGCCACGCAAGCTGAACAAGATGGGTGTCTGCCATGGCGGCGTGCTGGCGTTGTTCGCCGACATCCAGGGCGGTCCGTTGAGGCGAGCTCTGAACCTCGCCGTCGGTTCCCCCACCATCGATCTGAGCATGGATTTCGTGGCATCCGCCCCGCGCGGCTCGTGGGTGCAATCGCAGCCGCAACTGGTTCGGCAGACAGGAGGGCCATTGTTCTTCGAATCGAAACTCCACGCCGACGGCGAACTCTGCGCGCGGGTGAGCGGCATCTATCGGCTGAAGCCGAACGGCCACGGTTCGTCGCGACGTATCAGCTCTTCGGCTTGACGAAGCCGCGCTCAGCGGCGCGGCGGGCAAGCCCTCCGGTTCCGAGCATGAAGGTCTGGGTGCGATTTTCCAGCTCGATGGCTGCCTGCAGGCTACCGATTTCCAGGTTCGCCCACATGCCGCGCTTGGTCATCCAGGTTCCCATGCGGCCGTTTTCCGCGATGGATCGCGCCAGCGTTCCTGCCTGGTCCAGAAGTTCGTCCGGATCGACCCGGCGGGCAATCAGACCGATGCGCTCGGCTTCGTCCGCCTCGACCATCCGGCCTGTCAGCATCATCTCGAAGGCACGTGTCGTGCCGATGGCGCGAGGAAGCAGCCAACTCACCCCGACATCGCAGCTCGACATGCCCACCCGGATGAAGGCCGAACTGAAGCGCGCCGCGGCCGATCCGATCCGCGTGTCGCAGGCGAGAGCGAGGCCGAGACCCGCGCCGGTCGCCGCCCCGTTTACCGCGGCGATCGTCGGTTGCGGGATGGCACGGAGCCGTGTGACGAGAGCGCCGAAGCGCTCCTGCCGGCGGGCCCAGAAACCCTCGTCCTCCTCGTCACCGCCGGAGGCGAGCGAGAGGTCGAAACCGGAGCAGAACCCGCGGCCCGACCCGGTGATCACGACGACCCGCGCCGAGGATCGCGCGATGCCGTCGAGCGTCGCGAAGAACGCGTCGATCATGTCGTCGCAGAGCGCGTTCAGCTTCTCCGGACGGTTGAGGGACAGGGTGACTATCCCTCCTTGTTCCGCAACGCTGACCGTGCTCATCGGCCCTGACGTTCTTTTTCCTGCGACTTTTTGAGCGCTTCGCGCGCGGCGGCCCAGTCCTGCGCTCCCATCGTGGAGAGTTCCGCGAAAGTCGAAGGCGCCGTCAGGCGATGACCGCCGTCGATCGGGATCGTGGCGCCGTTCACGTAGGAGCACTCGTCGAGCATCAGGAAGATCAGGATGTTGCGCAACTCGTCCATGTCGCCGTAGCGCCGCAGGGGAACCTTGTCGGGCTGGGTCGCTCCGACCGAGGAGCCGGGGATCGGGTTGAGCTTCTCCCAAGCGTTTTCCGTCGGGAAGGGGCCGGGAGCGACGGCATTCAGCCGGATGCCCTTGGGGCCCCACTCCACCGCCAGCGACATGGTCATCGCGTGGATCGCGGTCTTCGCCATTGCGCAAGGCACGACATAGGCCGATCCGGACCAGACCCAGGTGACGAGGTTCGAGATGACCGTGCCGCCGATGCCATCGGCGATCCAACGCTTGCCGCAGGAATGGGTGGCGTAGAAGCTGCCGTCCATTACGGTCGCGCGCACTGCGTCATAGGCCCGGTGGGAGATCGACTCGGTGGGCGCGATGAAATTCGCCCCGGCATTGTTGACGAGCCCCGTAAGAGGACCGCCTGTCCATAGATCGGCGACCATCGCGTCCACGGCTTCGGCGTCGCGGATGTTGACGATCCGGTATTCCGCCGTGCCGCCGCTGCGCCGCTCGATCTCCTTGCAAGCGTCTTCCAGAACCTGTTCGCGACGGCCGCAGATCGCCACATGCGCGCCATGAGCGGCGAAGCCTACCGACATCTCCTTGCCGAGGCCGGTGCCTCCGCCGGTGACGAGAATGCGCTTGCCTTTCAGCACATCGCTGCGGAACGGGCTCATATTTCCTCCCTCGGGTTACGAACGGACCTTAGCGCAGACTTGATTGCATGTCTAACGTATAGTACGCAAGTTTACGAGATTGAGGTTCTGCAACAGAGGAGGAGGGCGCATGACCGGCCTGCCAGAGATGACCAATTTCGGGACCAGCCGCACCGAAGACGGCATCCTCCATCTCGTCTTCGACATGCCCGATCGTTCGATGAACGTCTTCTCGAACAAGGCCATCCATGAGATCGAAGCTTTCGCGGACTGGCTCCGGCGCTCCGACATCCGCGGCGTGGTCGTCTCGTCCGGCAAGAGCAATGCCTTCTGTGCCGGCGCGGACCTGAGCGAGCTGTCGCAGGCCTACGACATGATCATGGCTTCGCCCAAAGACCAGCGCGACGCCAGGACCGTCGCGCACTTCTCGCCGATCGGGCGCGCCTTCCGCAAGCTGGAGACGGCCGGCAAGCCTGTCGCGGTCGCCGTGCACGGCCTCGCATTGGGTGGGGGCTGCGAGCTGATGCTCGCCTGCCACCATCGAGTGCTCACCGACACGAAGGAGACACAGATCGGATTGCCGGAATCGCTGGTCGGCCTTCTGCCCGGCGGTGGCGGCACCCAGCGGCTGCCCCGGTTCACTGGTGTCGAGAAGTCCCTTGGCGTGCTGCTCGACGGCGCACGCTTTGGCGCGCGGGAGGCCGTCGCGATGGGGGCGGCGAACGCCGCGGTTCCGCCCGGTCAGGAAATCGCAGCCGCCGAGGCCTGGGTGCGTTCGAACCCCGAGCCACGGCAGCCGTGGGACAGGGCGAACTGGAAGGGCTTCGGCGCGGATGAGGTGGTGGCGGTGACCCGCCCGGTCCGAGAGAAGCTGCTGCGGGAGACCGGAGGTCACTACCCTGCCGAACTCGCCATCCTCGATTGCCTCGATCGCGGACTGGCAGGGACCATGGATGAAGGCATAGCCGCCGAGGTCGATGTCTTCAAGGATCTCGTGCAGCGCATCGAACCCCGGAACATGATTGCGGTCATGTTCCTCGGTCGGGTTGAATACGACAAGCGCCGTCGCAAGGAAGCCCTTCCGGAAGGGCTGGATGCGCTCGCCGCCGAGGTGAAATCGGCGATGGAGAACAAGGCGACGGCTTTGGGCATCCTCGGCGCGGATGCGTTGAAATTCGCCGGCGTCGGTGGCGCCGCGCCGGGGGATGTCGCTGCCGCCAGCACCATTGCCGCGAGGCAGCCGCAATGGTTCGAGCAGCCGCAAGGCGACCTTGAGCGGGGCGCGCTGGCGATCCTGGCCGCGGGCGCAAAGGCGGCCGCGAGCCGCGCGGATCAGTTCTCTGCGGAAGACAGGAACATGATCGACTTCCATTGTCAGCAGGCCGCCGGCTTTCCGCGCTATCTCGGCGGGCCCTTCACCTTCCTCGCCCGCTTTGGCGAGGCGCGCTGCGACGAGCTCGCGGCAGCCTGATGCCAACGGTCGATGAAATCGCTTGTTGGAGCGCGCGACCGCGCGCCGCGCCCGTCAGAGCGGCGCGTGTCCACTTGGACGCGCAAGGACGCTCTGCCACTAATAGGTGCCGCATCGTGCTTTCCGAAAATCGCGTACGATTTTCGGGCCGATGCGGTAGCGCGAAAGCCAAGTGGCCCGGATGGGCCGCGCCGGCGTTTGAGGTAAGGTGGATGCGTCAGCATCCATGCCTGCTTCAGGGGAGCAGGTCACGAAGTTTCCTGCGCAGCAGCTTGCCCGTCTGACTGACGGGGAGCGCGTCCACCAGGTAAATCTCGCGTGGCTGCTTGATGCGGCCGAGCCTCTCGCGGATGTGCTGCCGGAGCCGCGGCATCACATCCGCTTCGCCGGCGCACGGGACCACGAAGGCGACCGGGCGTTCCTCGAATTCGGGATCGGGAACGCCGATCACACCGCATTCGGCAACGAACTCCGCCTCCTCGATGGCTGCCTCGATTTCCTGCGGATAGACGTTCACGCCACCTGAAATGATCATGTCGTCGAGACGGTCCGAGAGATAGAGATAGCCTCCGTCGTCGACATGGCCGACGTCGCCGAAGCTCTGCCAGCCCTGCCGTGATGTGCGTGTCGCCGTCTTGGCAGGCGCGCGGTGGTATTCGAAGCGCGGCAATCCCGAGAAGAAGACGCGTCCGGTCTCCTCCGGTCCCAGCTCTTCGTCATTCTCGCCGAGAATGTGCACGATGCCCTTCCGCGGCCTGCCGACCGATCCCGGCCGTCGCAGCCACTCGTCGCTGTCGATGAGCGTCAATCCCACGCCTTCCGTCCCGGAATAGTATTCCTGCAGGATCGGGCCCCACCAGTCGATCATCGCCTGCTTCAGGGCCGGGCTGCACGGTGCCGCACCGTGGATGGCGCGCCGGTGGCTTCGTCCCTGAAAGGCCGCGCGCGTCTCTGCCGGCAGATCGAGTAGCCGCCTGAACATCGTCGGCACCCATTGCGACAGGGTCAGCCCGTGCAGATCGATCAGTTCGAGGGCCCGCCGGGCCTCGAATTTTCGCATCAGCACCGTCGTGCCTCCAGCGGCCGTCACGGCCAGCACGAAACGGAGCGCGGCGGCATGATAGAGCGGGGCGGTCGAAAGATATCTCGTCGTGGAGTCCAGCCCGAAGATTTCGACCAGGTCTCGTGCGAAAGGCGGTAGCAGGCCGGCCTGGCCGAGGCCGGGCATGGGGCGCATGATGCCCTTCGGTGCTCCGGTTGTTCCCGACGAATACATCATCAGGCTGCCGGGGCTTTCGTCCGGACGCGGCACGGCGGGGTGGTGACGGAGCTCCGGCTCCCAATCCCGGATGGTCGCGATCCCTTCGCCGAGCGAGCGGAATGTCACGGTCGGACAGAGCGACGGCAGTTCCCCGGCCAAATGCGCGAAATCCGCATGCGTGACCACGAGGACGGCTTCGCAATCGTCGATGATGTAGCGCGTCTCGGAGGCCGTCAGCGTGGTGGGCAAGGGGGTAAGGTAGACCCCGGAGCGATAGGCTCCCCAGCCGAGCGCGACCATGTCGGGCGAATTGCCGACCATCGCCGCCATGTGATCGCCGCGCACGAGGCCGGCGGCGGCGATCGCCCGCGCAAAGACGTTCGCCCGCTGCTCGAGATGCGAGAAGCACAGCGTCCTGCCGCCATCGGCGATCAAGGCAGGCCGGTCGGGCTCCCTATCCGCCCATTCCCGGAGCCCGACCCGCATCAGGAACCTCCGAGGACGACGGAAAGCGCCTCGAGACCGCCGGGGTCGTGCGGGCCGGCGACGAAGATCCCGCTTGCAGTGAATACGGGCGTCATCTCGACCGTGCCAGTCACCTTGCAGAAGATCAGGTTCCTGCCGCGCTTGGTCAATTGCACGCGCGATTCCACCCAATCGCCCTGTCGGACGGGTCGCAGATATTCCATCGACAGTGACGCCGTCGGTATGGACGTTACCCGCAGCTCCGCCGCAAGGCGCAGCGAATAGGCCGAGAAGTCGGCGAAGCTTGCCAGCATTCCGCCATGGCAGGTGCCATGATTGTTCATGTGCCTGGGCGAGCAGCGGAATCCCAGCACCAGCGCTCCGTTCTCCATCCGGCCGTAGAATTGGCCCATCATCATATGGAACCCGGTCCGGGGCAGGACCGGCAGGAAGCCTTCCGGCGGATTGTCGGGGAGGTCGCGCCCGACGAGTTCAGCGATCGGGCCGGCACGGTCTTCGATCATCTCAGAGATTCCTCGAGATGAGTTCCTTCATGATCTCCGATGTTCCGCCGTAGATGCGCTGAACGCGCGCGTCGGCATACAGGCGACAGATCTCGTATTCGCGCATGAACCCGTAGCCGCCGTGCATCTGGACGCCGGCATCGACGACGCGGCCTTGCATTTCGGAACACCAGAGCTTCGCCATCGACGCCTCGTAGGTGCTGAGTTCGCCCTTGAGATGCTTGGCGATGCATTGATCGACGAAGGCCCAGCCGACCGACAATTCGGTCTTGAGCTCGGCCAGTCGGTAGCGTGTGTTCTGGAAGTCGGCGACCGACTGACCGAAGACCTTGCGCTCGCGCACATAGTCGCGGGTGATGTCGTATGCCTTCTGCGCGGCGGCGACCGAGGTCACGGCGATGATCAGCCTTTCCTGCGGCAATTCGCTCATCAGCATGCCCATCGCACGCCCTTCGCCGCCCAGCGTGTTGGCGACCGGGACGCGTACGCCATCGAAGAAAAGCTCGGACGTGTCGGCGCTGATCTGACCGAGCTTGTCGAGGTTGCGTCCCCGCCGGAAGCCCTCCCGCGTGGCCTCGACCACGATCAGCGTCATGTTCCCCGAGCCGCGGCCGTCACCCGTGCGGGTCACAACGATGACGATGTCGGCGTGCTGTCCGTTGGAGATGAACGTCTTGGCGCCGTTGATCACCCAATGATCGCCGTCGCGTATGGCGCGGGTGCGGACCCCCTGCAGATCGGAGCCGGTTCCAGGTTCGGTCATCGCAATGGCGCAGACCAGGGAACCGTCCACCATTCCGGGCAGCCAGCGCGCCTTCTGCGCGTCGTCCGCCTGATGGAGCAGATAGCCGAGGCAGACATCGGAGTGAACCGATACGTCGGCGGCAGGGCCCATGAAGCCGGAGTAGGCGAGTTCCTCCGCCACCACGGTGTGCATGCGGAAGTCCGAGCCGATGCCGCCGAATTCCTCGGGCACGGTCGGGCAGAGAAACCCGCTCGTGCCCAGCCGACCCCAAAGCGATCGATCCACGATGCCGTCCGCCTCCCACTTCTGGAAGTTGGGGGCGATCTCTTCGGCGACAAAGCGGCGAAGGCTGCCGCGAAGGCTCTCGTGATCCTCGTCGTAGATGCTTCGGGCCGGTAGCATGAACTCTCCTCGGGCGGTGGCGAACGCCAACGCTATCTAATTCGGAAGAGTATCATAAGCTAGAGTATCGTTTTTACAAGGCCGACATTCGGGACCGCCGCCCTGTGCCCTCCAGTTCGTCCTCGTCATCGAGGTCGATCTCGCCGCCTGGACGTTCTACCGCCATGGACAGGAGATTCGTCTTCATGGCGAAGAGGGTTCGGGAGGTCAGTTCGAGATCTTCGCGAGGGATGCCCTTGAGAATACGGGCGTTGAAACTGTCGTTGATCGGACCGATCTGGTCGATCAGCTGCCGCGCCTTGTCGGTGAGAAAGACCCGCTTCACACGACGGTCCTTCTCGTCCGCACGACGCTCGACGAAGCCTGCCGCCTGCAGCCTGTCGATCAGGGAGCCCAAAGCCACTTTTCCGACGTCCAGTTCATTGGCGAGCTGTGTCTGAGGCAGGCCGTCATTTCGCGAGACGAAGGCCAGAACCCACCACTGGGAGCGAGTAATGTCCAACGGTGCCAGTTCACGATCGTATGTGACGCGCCGCAGTCGGGACACGTCGTGGATGAGGTAGCCAAGTCTGAGGTCCCAGGAGCGGGTATCGTTCATTGACGTCTCCAGCAGCAGCGAACGGTCGATTGATACGGAATCGACCTTGTTAGCTATCATATCATCTAGTGATTGAATGTGTGCAGGCATATTTTATGGCTATGGATATGTCGATGCCGCGCCGCGCCCTTCTTCGGCACGATGCTTTACAAAGACGATACGTTGCCATATCGTACGGTATATTATTTTTTATGGCAGATAGGAGGATTCCTTGCGCAAGTCGAGAAAGGTCATCGTTAGCTGTGCAGTGACGGGCTCGATCCACACGCCGACCATGTCGCCCCACTTACCGGTCACCGCGGACCAGATCGCCAGCGAAGCGATCGCCGCCGCGGAGGCCGGCGCCGCGATCCTCCACCTTCATGCCCGCAACCCGAAGGACGGCTCGCCGAGCCAGGAACCGGAGCATTTCAAGCTGTTCCTTCCACGCATCAAGCAGAACTGCGATGCGGTCGTGAACATCACGACGGGCGGTGGGCTCGGGATGACGCTGGACCAGCGCCTCGCTGCGGCCATGTGGGCCAAGCCGGAGGTCGCGTCCATGAACATGGGCAGCCTGAACTTCAACATTTCCGGTGCCGCCGCAAAGATCAAGGACTTCAGGGAGGAATGGGAGCGACCCTATCTGGAGCGCACCAAGGACTTCATTCTCTCCAACACCTTCGCACAGATCGAACGCGGCATCACCGAGCTTTCCGCCAACGGCACCCGCTTCGAGTTCGAGTGCTACGATATCGGCCACCTGTACAACCTGGCGCATTTCGCCGACCGGGGGATGGTCAAGGCGCCGTTCTTCATCCAGGGCGTTTTCGGCATTCTCGGCGGAATCGCGCCCGAGATCGAACATCTGATGCATATGCGGGAAACCGCCGACCGGCTGTTCGGCGAGGACTACTTCTTCTCTTGCCTTGGGGCAGGACGCCACCAGATGCCGCTCGCGACAGTGAACGCCATCAAGGGGGGACATGTGCGCGTCGGGCTTGAGGATTCCATCTATATCGGCAAGGGTGAGCTGGCGAAATCCAATGCGGACCAGGTCGCCAAGATCATTCGCATCCTGAAGGAATTGTCGCTCGAGCCCGCGACGCCGCAGGAAGCACGCGAGATGCTCGGCCTCAAGGGCGCCGACAATGTGGGATTCTAGGCAGGCTTCGGAAGAGTCTCCTACGGTTTGCGACAAGAACCTGATTAGCCGGCTCTGAACCAGGCCCGCGCGCCCGTCATTTTGCGCGTTGCGCGAGTCTCGTGAAAGAGGGAGTAAATGCCTGATCCGACGATGATCGCCGTGCCGATCAAGGTCCACATATCAGGCAGATGGGCGAATATCAGAAAGCCCCAGAGCGTGCTCCAGACTATCAGCGTGTACTGAAGCGGCGAGAGCACCACGGCCTCGCCGAGATCCAGTGCGCGCATGATGGACAGTTCGCCGCTGCCGGCGATGACGGAGATGCCGATCATCATCAGAAGCTGCGACAGGTCCGCCGGGTTCGTCCAGATGAAGGGAAGAGGCAGGCTGAGCAGGATGGCGGCGGTCAAGGCCGTGTAGGCCACCGTTGTGACCAGGGGATCCGCGCCGCTGACGCGCCTCGAGATTATCTGCCGGATCCCGAAAGCGGCACCGGACAAGATCACGAGAAAGATGGCCGGGTGGAAGGCATTGAAGCCAGGACGTATGATGATCATCGTACCGGCGAAGCCGAGTATCACGGCGATCCAGCGCTTCAGTCCGATGGTTTCGCCGAGGAGCAGCCCGGCAAGAACGGTAACGATGAACGGAGCGACGAAGCTCACTGCGGTCGCGTCCGCCAGGGGCACATAGGCGATTGCGAAAAGGAACGTCGTGGCGGCCACGACGACCGTCAGCCCTCGACAGAATTGGAGGAAGGGATAGCGGCTGCGCAGGATGTACGGGCCTTTCCAGGCAAGCAGGACGATCACGCCGCTCAACAAGCCCAGTTGTCTGAGCCAGGCGATCTGCAAGGGGCTCACAGACTGAGACAGCGACTTCGACAACATGTCGGACGTGCTGTAGAAGAAAAACCCCGCAAGCATGAACATGATCGCGCGAGCCGTCTCCTTCGATGTCGGCTTGCGTCTGTGCGGTGCCGCCGACGTCTCTTCACTTCCAGTCAATGTGTGGCCTCTCGGAAAAAAAGAGGCAGCGCCGTTTCGGCGCTGCCGAGGCGCCTGGGAGGAGGCGGTTATGCTCTGTTGTGTGCCTCGTCGGCCATCTGGCGTGCGATGATGAGCTTCATGATCTCGATGGAGCCGCCGGCGATCTTGGTGATGCGGGCGTCGGCATAGGCGCGGGCGATGGGCATTTCCCACATGTAACCCCAGCCGCCGAACAGCTGCAGGCACTCGTCCGCGGCCTTGCAATGGAGTTCGGTGGTCATCATCTTGGCCATGGCCGCGTCGACCGGGTCGAGCCGGCCCTGCATGAACAGCTCGATGCATTTGTCGGTGAAGACACGCATGGCGGTCGCCTGGGCCTTCAACTCGGCCAGCTTGAACTGAGTGTTCTGCTGGTCGAAGAGTGGCTTGCCGAAGGCATGACGGTTCATTGTGTAGTCGACCGTCCACTCGATGATGGTCTCGGCCACGGTTGCGGAGCGGATCGCCTGGGCCAGCCGCTCCTGCGCGAGCTTGGTCATCATCAGGGCGAAGCCCTTACCTTCCTCGCCCAGCATGTTCTCGGGCGGCAGGCGCATATTGTCGAAGAAGAGCTCGGACGTGTCCTGGGCGAGCATGCCGAGCTTGTCGAGGTTCTTGCCGCGCCGGAAGCCCGGGCGGTTGCCCTCGACCAGGAACAGCGTCACGCCCTTGGCGCCGGCCTCGCTGTCGGTCTTCGTCGCCAGCACCAGCACGTCGCAGAGCTGGCCGTTGGAGATGAAGACCTTCTGGCCGTTGATCAGGAATTCGTTGCCGTCGCGTACGGCCTTGGTCCGGATGGCCTTGAGGTCGGAACCGGCATGCGGCTCGGTCATGCCGAGCGAGCCGATCCACTCGCCCGACACCATCTTGGGCAGGAATTTCCTCTTCTGCTCTTCGGTGCCGAAGGACAGGATATAGGTGGCCACGAGATCGGTGTGGATGAGGAAGCCTGGGCCCGAGGCGCCGGCCCGCCAGAGCTCCTCGAAGACGACGACGTCGAAGAGGTAATCGAGGCCGAGGCCACCGTATTCCTCGGGCACGGTGCAGCAGAGCATGCCCTGCGCGCCGGCCTTTCTCCACAGCTCGCGCGGAACGATGCCGTCCTTCTCCCACTGCGCGTGATAGGGAACGATCTCCTTGTCGACGAACTTGCGGACGCTGTGGCGGAACATCTCGTGTTCCTCGCGGAAGAGGGTGCGTTCGATCATCGAGGGTGCTTTCGTTTGTATGCTACCGTACTTTTAGCAGCCTCCAATGCCGTAAGCAACCGTACAGTTTGCGTGCTGACGTATTATTGGCAGTGTTCTCGAAGGGCCGCTCGATGGTCGGGAGCCGCAACGGATAGCAGCGCGTCCCGGCGGGCCGTATGTGACCGGCAGCGCAGGTCGGCGATGCCGTGTTCGGTCACGACGATGTCGATGTCGAACCGGCCGAGCGAGACCGGTCCGGTCGCCAGCTGGAGAGGGACGATGCGGGACACCGCACCTTTCGACGCCGTCGCCGGCAGGACGACGATCCGGAGGCCGTTCATCCCCCGTGCGCCGGCGGCGAAGTCGGAAGCGCCGCCTGGGCCGGACAGATATCCGGATGGCGTGGCTTCGGCATGAGCCTGGCCGTCAAGGTCGACCTCGATCGCGGAGTTGATCGTCACGAGACGGTCGATACGCGCGAGACTTGCCACGTCATGCGTGAACGAGGGAGGGCGGAAGCTGAACTCTGGTCCCGAAATTGCATCATAGAGCTGGCGCGTGCCGATGGCCACGCCGGCAGTGATCGGGCTGTCCTTGCGCAACGCCCCGGCGCGCAACAGATGCAGCGTGGAATCCCCGATCAGGCCCGAATGGATCGCGAGGTCGCGCTTGGCCGTCAATCCGCGCAGCACGGCCTCGGGCACGCGTCCGAGACCGGCCTGGATCGTCGTGCCGTCGGGAACGAGCGTCGCGACATGGGCAGCGATCCGCGCGGAAACGTCGTCGACGCCCGGATCGGATTCCGGAAGCGCCTGTTCCGCCTCGATCAATGCAGCGAAACGCTCGACGGGAATGCCTGAAGTGCCGCGGGTCGTCGGCATCAGAGGATTGATATGACCGATGAGATGCGGGATGTGCTGCCATAGGTCCGCGATGAAATCCGTTACGGGGCCGAAGCTGCATCGGCCGGTCGCGTCGGGCGGCGCACACATGACGAGGGCAGCCTGCGGCGGATGTGCCGCCAGCCACTGGCGGATGCCCCGGTAGGACAGCGGCAGGAACTCGACGCGATCGCAGTCAGCGAACTCCGGCAGCATGAAGAATGTCGCAACCCGCGCCCCGGTGTCGAGCAGGTAGGAGGGGCGGTTCAGTCCCGCGACGAAGATGCTGGTGAAGGTGAGATCGGGACGGGAGAGGCCGGCAAGCCCCTCCCGGAAGATGCCGGATTCCGCCGAGCAGGCCGAAATCCAGCAGAGCGCGCCGTCCGGCAGGAAGCGCCCCAGCTCCGACGGCGAGATCTTCGGCGGCATCAGTCGACGTACTTGTGGAAGTCGGGCTTGCGCTTCTCGTTGAAGGCGTTGACGCCTTCCTTCGATTCATCCGTCGCGTAGTAGAGTTTTACGGCATGAAGCGCGAGATTACTGGTGCCGCGGATAGCATCACTGTCCGCATTGAACGAGCGCTTCAGGAAGGCCAGCGCGGTCGGCGAACGCTCAGCCAGCGTATCCGTCCACTTGGTCACGGCGTCGTCGAGCTCCGCGAGCGGCACGACCTTGTTGATCAGGCCCATCTCCAGCGCCTGCTGCGCGGTGTATGTCTCGTTCAGGAACCAGATTTCGCGCGCCTTCTTTTCGCCGACCACGCGGGCGAGGAGGGCCGTGCCCCAGCCCGCGTCGAACGAACCGACCTTCGGACCGACCTGGCCCATCTTCGCCGTGTCGGCCGCGATCGCCAGGTCGCAGAGCGTGACGAGCACATGACCGCCGCCGATGGCGAAGCCGTTGATGCGTGCGATCACGGGTTTCGGCACGTCCCGGATCAGGCCCTGGAGCTCGTCGATCGGCAGCCCGACGACGCCGCGGCCGTCATAATTGCCTTCATGAGCGGACTGGTCGCCGCCGGTGCAGAATGCCTTGTCGCCAGCGCCCGTGAGCACGATGGACGACACGCCCTTGTCATTGGCCGCAAGGTGAAGAGCCTTGATCAGATCCTCCAGCGTCTGGCCGCGGAAGGCATTGTAGACTTTCGGCCGGTTGATCGTAAGCCAGGCCGCGCGGCCCTTCACTTCATAGATGATGTCGGAGAATTCGTGTGCCATATGATAATCCTGTTCTGGCGGGCGCGCCGCCCCAAGCTGGTCTGTGGCAAGTGGAAGCGGGTCGTCCGCCAGCCCGCTGCCCTGCGGTGTGAGGTGCAGTGCGCGTCACACCATATTCATGCCGCCTGAGACCGAAATGGCCTGGCCGGTGATGTAGCTGGCGTCCGAGGTGCCAAGGAAAGCGACGATGCCGGCATAGTCTTCGGGTTCGCCCATACGCTTGAGCGGAATGCCGCGCACCATTGCATCCTTCCACTTCTCGGCCTGTTCACCGGTGCCCAGGACCGACTGCATCATGGGCGTGTTGGTCGGACCGGGGCAGACGCAATTGAGCAGCACATTGTTGCGGGCGAGCTCGCGCGCCACCGACTTGGTAAACGCGATTATGCCGCCCTTGCAGGCCGAATAGACCGCCTCGGTCGAAGTGCCGACACGGGCGGCGTCCGAGGCGATATTGACCACGCGGCCGCCGCCGCGCTCGACCATGCCGGGCAGCACCGCCTTGTGCATGTAGAGCGGGCCGCTCAGATTGATCGATATGATCTTGTCCCAGAGCGGCTTGTCGGTTTGCAGGAAGGGCGCCGGCTTGTCCCAGCCGGCATTGTTGACGAGCAGCCAGACCGGACCGAGTTCGGTCTCTACCTGCGCCACGGCCTTGTTGACCGCTTCCTGATCGGAAATGTCGACGCCGTAGATCCTGACTTCGCCATCCTTGGCGCGCGCCTCTTCAGCCGTAGCCTCGGCGGCTGCAGGATTGAGGTCGAAGACCGCCACTTTGCAGCCCTCGGCAGCCAGGCGCAGAGTGATGGCTTTGCCGATCCCCTGGCCTCCGCCGGTAACAATCGCGATTTTTTCCTCCAGATCGGACATGTGAACTCCCTTAGCCATGCGGAATCGAACGCGGCGCGCTCGATGGATGTCTGATGAGCGAATAATATGCTTGCGTACCATACGCTGGCAAGCTATTTCTGCAAGACGTTGGTGGAGACAGTCATGGCGCAGGCCAGCCTCAAATCGGTATCGGGATATCTTCCGCTTCTGCGTTTCGACCGCAAGGTGGCCCGTGGCGAGCTTCGCTGGTCGGGGCTCGGTGGTTCCGGACGCGGGCGCCGCTCCGTCGCCGGCTGGGACGAGGACGCCCTCACGATGGCGGTCGAGGCCGCGCGCGGCCTTGGAGCTGCCGATCCACTCGAGGGCGTGGTCTTTGCGTCGACCTCTTCCCCGTTCAGTGATCGTTCGATGGCCGGGCTTGTGGTCGAGGGGCTTCGACTTGATCCGAGCGTGTCGGCACAGGATGTCGCGAACTCGCGGCGTGCAGCCGTGACGGCACTTTTGAAAGCCCTGCGCGGCAGTTCGACCGAACTCGTCGTTGCCGGAGAAAAGCGCACCGTGAGGCCCGGCACCAGCCAGCACCTGAACTGGGGTGACGGGGCCGGCGCGGCGCTTGTGGGACCGGGCGACGGCCTGGCCGAGTTGCTCGGTGCAGCGACCATCAATGCCGATCTCCTCGACATATTCACGGATGCCGAGCATGGGCTTCCCTATGCGGCGGAAGACCGGTTCGTGCGCGATGAGGCCGTCAGGGAAATCTACGTTCCGGCGGTGAGGGCGGCGCTCGCCGATGCGGGAGTAGCGCCGGCCGACGTCGCTCTGGCGGTCATGCCGGAGAGCGTCGACGGCACCTACAAGGCGGTGGCGAAGTCCTGCGGATTGAACGCAGCGAATGTCTGTTCGGAGATCGCGGCGCAGGCCGGTGATCTCGGCGCGGCGATGCCGCTCTTCGGTCTTGCGCTGGCTCTCGACAGGGCCGAACCGGGCTCGAAGCTGCTGGTAGCTGGCTTCGGCAATGGCGCGGACGTGCTGGTTCTCGAGGCAACGGGCACCGCCAATGGGCAAGCCGCCAGGGCCTTGAGCCGGGGCGTGGTGCTCGCCTCCTATTCGCGGTTCCTGAGCTTGACCGGCATGTTGCCCCTGGACTGGGGTCCCCGTGCGGAGGTCAACCAGAAGGTCGCGGCGTCGACATTGCTTCGACATGGAAGGGACATGCACGGCTTCGTTGGCGGACGGGACCGGAAAGGCAACGTCCAGTTCCCCAAGACTCCGATCCCGGTCCGTCCCGACGCGCAGGGTCCTGAAGAGTATGAGGACGTTCCGCTGGCGGACGTGCCGGCAAGGATCGTGTCCATCACAGCCGATCGGCTCAATTTCACGCCCGACCCGCCGTTCTATTTCGGCCTTGTTCAGTTCGACAACGGCGCGCGTGTCGCGATGGAGCACTGCGATATCGAAGGCCGCAGCCCCGAAGTCGGTGACCGCGTGCGGATGCGGTTTCGCGTCAAGGCGATCGACCGGCAGAGACATTTCCGCACCTATTTCTGGAAGGCAGCGCCGGCCGAGCGCCCCGAACTCCCGCCTGAACCCCAGAAGGAGGGCTGAAAAGATGGCGAGCGGCATCAAGGACAAGGTCGTCATCCTCGGCATGGGTTGCACCGAGTTCGGCGAGCGCTGGGATATGTCGTCCGATATGCTCATGGTCGAAGCCTTCGCCGAAGCCCTGGCGGATGCCGGCATCGAGAAGGGGCAGATCGAGGCGGCCTGGCTCGGTTCGGCGCTCGACGACTTCAACGTCGGCAATTCCGCACTTCCGCTCGCCACCGCGCTGCGCCTCCAGAATATCCCGGTAACGCGCGTCGAGAACATGTGCGCGACCGGGACGGAGGCACTGCGCGGCGCGGTCTATGCGGTGGCCTCGGGCGCGGTCGACATCGCCATGGCGCTCGGCGTGGAAAAGCTGAAGGACACCGGCTTCGGTGGTCTGCCGATCCGCACCAAGGGCTCCGTCAATGACCTCTGGATGCCCTACGGCTCGGCGCCGGGCACGTTCGCCCAACTCGCCGGCGCCTACCGTGCCAAGCACGGCATTTCGGCGCAGGATCTGAAGCGTGGCATGGCGCATGTCAGCTGGAAGAGCCACCAGAACGGCGCGAACTCACCCAAGGCACATCTGCGCAAGTCGGTCGACATGGAGACCATCATCAACGCGCCGCTGATCGCCGACCCTCTCGGGCTGTTCGACTGTTGCGGTGTGTCGGACGGGGCGGCCTGCGCCATCGTCACGACGCCGGATGTAGCAAAAAGCTTGGGCAAGGCGCGCGACGACCTCGTCGCGGTCAAGGCGTTGCAGATCTGTGCCTCCAACGGGTGGGAAAGCCAGTACGGCGATTGGGACGGCGCGTCGGTGCGCAACACGCAGGTGGCGGCCGGCCGCGCCTACAAGGAAGCCGGCATCAGGGAGCCCAGGGCCGACATCAGCATGGCCGAGGTGCATGACTGCTTCTCGATCACCGAGCTTGTCACCATGGAAGACCTTGGGCTCTCGGCGGAAGGCCGCGCGACATACGATGTCCTCGATGGCCGCTACGACCGTGACGGAGCGCTGCCTGTTCAGATCGACGGCGGCCTGAAATGCTTCGGTCATCCGGTCGGCGCATCGGGCCTGCGCATGGCCTATGAGGTGCATACGCAACTGCTCGGCCGCGCGGGGCAGCGCCAGCTACGAAGGGTCGACTTCGGACTCACCCACAATCTCGGGGGCCAGCCATCAAATTCGGTGTCATCCGTGTCGATCTTCGGCCGCTTGTGAGGAGGAACTGACATGGCCGGACGCTGGTTTGAGCAGTTCGTCGATGGTGAGACGATCGTCCACGATACTCGGCGCACAGTGACGGAGACGGACAACGTTATCTTCACAACGCTCTCGATGAACCCGGCGGCGATCCATCTCGATCACCACTATTCGTCGCAAACCGAATTCGGCAAGCCGCTGATGAACTCGGTCTTCACGCTGGGCCTGGTCGTCGGGTTGACTATCGCCGACACGACGCTCGGCACCACCGTTGGCAATCTCGGTTTCGAGGAAGTGAAATACCCGAAGCCGGTTTTCGCGGGAGACACGATCCGCGCCGAGACCACGGTTGTGGCCAAGCGCGAGTCAAAGTCGCGTCCGACCCAGGGCATCGTCACCTTCATCCACCGCGGCATCAACCAGCGCAATGAGGTGGTCTGCGAATGCCGCCGCCTGGCGCTGATGATGAAAGCGCCGGCATGAGACTGACCTCGCTCCTCTTCGTGCCGGCCGACTCGGAGAAGAAGTTCGAGAAAGCCAAGGGCGTCAGCGCCGACGGGCTGATCCTCGACCTGGAGGACTCGGTAGCCCCGCCGAACAAGGCAGCGGCCCGGCAGACCCTGTCGAGTTGGATCGACGCGGCGAACGGCAAGCGCGACTGGACCTTCTGGGTACGAGTCAACCCGCTCGACACCGGAATAACCGCCGACGATCTGAAAGCCGTGGTGCGCCCTGGTCTAGACGGCATCGTGTTGCCGAAGTCGAACGGCGGACAGGATGTCGAAACCGTTGCGGCCATGATCAATCCGCTCGAGGCTACGGCTGGCATGCCGAACGGACACGTCAAGATCATCGTCGTCGCGACCGAGACGGCCGCGGCAATGTTCAACCTCGGCTCCTATGCGCCAGCGCATCCCCGACTGGTGGCGCTGACCTGGGGCGCGGAAGATCTTGGCGCCGTCATTGGCGCCACCGCCAACAAGGAAGCCGACGGCAGCTGGACCCAGCCCTATCAACTCGCGCGGTCGCTCTGTCTGTTCGCCGCAGCGAATGCGGGCGTACAGGCGCTCGACACGCTCTACGCCGACTTCCGCGACCCCGACGGACTGGAAGCGTCATGCCAGGTGTCGCGGCGCGATGGCTTCACCGGTCGCCTTGCAATCCATCCCGAACAGGTGGCCGGCATCCGGCGCGCATTTGCGCCAAGCGAAGCCGACCTGGCCCTGGCGCGGCGGATTGTGACAGCATTCGACGAAAATCCGGGCCTCGGCACGATCGGTCTGGACGGCAAGATGTATGACATACCCCACCTGAAGCAGGCCCGGCGCACGCTGGCCTCGGTGGGCTAAAGAGGGAGGATTCCGTGGCTGGCAGCGCAGAAGAACGCGAAGACACGCTCAACTCCATTCGTGACGGCGTTCGCGGTGTCGTTCGAAAATTCGATGCCGAATACTGGCTGGAGCGCGATGAGGACGGAAAGTTTCCGGACGAGTTCCATCGTGCCATGGCGGACGCCGGCTGGCTCGGCATCACCATGCCCGAGGAATATGGCGGCTCGGGGCTAGGTGTGACGGAAGCCGCGGTTATGATGCATGAGGTCGCCAACAATGGCGGCGGCATGGCGGCGGCCTCATCCGTACACATCAATCTGTTCGGTCCGCACCCGATCGTTGTATTCGGCAATCACGAGCAGAAGTCGGAATGGATTCCGCGGTTGGTCGCGGGTCAGGACAAGGTCGCGTTCGGCGTCACCGAGCCCGATGCCGGCCTGGACACGACTCGCATCAAGACCTTCGCTGAAAAAGTGCCGGGCGGCTACAGGGTTCGCGGCCAGAAGGTCTGGACTTCGACCGCGCAGGTCGCGTCGAAGATCATGCTGCTCACTCGCACCACGCGCTACGAAGATTGCAGGCGCCCGACCGACGGCATCACGATTTTCTACACCGATCTCGACCGCAAACATATCGAGGTGCAGCGAATCCCGAAGATGGGCCGCAAGGCGGTCGATTCCAATGCGATCTTCATCGAGGACCTTTTCATCCCCGACGAGCACCGCATTGGCGAGGAGGGCAAGGGCTTCTCCTACATCCTCCACTCGCTGAACCCGGAGCGGATCCTCGTAGGCACGGAAGCGGTGGCCATCGGCCGGGATGCACTCTCCCGTGCGGCGAAGTATGCCAAGGAGCGCGTCGTGTTCGGCCGCCCGATCGGTCAGAACCAGGGCATCCAGCATCCGCTCGCCGAACGCTGGATGTATCTCGAATCCGCCTGGCTGATGCTGATGAGGGCCGCCGAGCTCTATGATTCTCACAAGCCCTGCGGCGCGGAGGCGAACGCGGGCAAGTTCCTCGGCGCGCGCGCCGGCTTCGACGCCTGCATGCAAGCCGTGCTCACCCATGGCGGATTCGGTTACGCCAAGGAATACCATGTCGAGCGCCTGCTGCGCGAAGTGACAGTGACGCGCATCGCGCCGGTGACCGAGCAGCTCATCCAGAGTTTCATCGCCGAGAAGGTCCTCGATCTTCCGAAGAGCTACTGACGGCTCCCGTTCGAGGGAGTCTTGAGTGATCAATCCAGGAGTACGCGTTCATGGGCCTGATGGATGGAAAAGTCGTGATCGTTACCGGCTCGGCGCGCGGCGTCGGCAGGGCCGTCGCGGTGGAGATGGCGCGCGCGGGTGCCGCCGTCGTAGTCAACGACCTCGGCGTGTCGCTGACGGGGCAAAGTGAGGGCGATACGCAGCCGGCGCTGGAGGTCGTTCACGAGATCGAGGCGCTCGGCGGGCGCGCCATCGCGAATTTCGGATCGGTCGCATCGTGGGACGATGCGCATGCGATGGTGCAGGCCGCGCTCGACAATTTCGGCCGCATCGATGCCGTGGTCAACAATGCCGGCAACCTGCGCGACGTGCTCTTCCACAAGATGACGGAGGAGGACTTCGACGCAGTCGTCGCCGTGCATCTGAAGGGCAGCTTTAATGTTTCGCGCGCCGCCGCACCGCACTTCAAGACGCAGGCGAGTGGCGCCTATGTCCACATGGCGTCGACCTCGGGCCTGATCGGCAATTTCGGGCAGGCGAACTATTCGGCCGCCAAGCTCGGTATCGTTGCACTCTCTAAGTCGATCGCGCTGGACATGCAGCGCTTCAACGTACGTTCCAACGCGGTGGCCCCCTTTGCCTGGACGCGCATGGTTTCGTCGATCCCGACCGACACGCCGGAACAGCAGAAGCGTGTCGAGGGCCTGAAGAAGCTGATTCCGGAGAAGGTCGCCGCACTGTGCGTCGCGCTTTGCGCAGACGGGGCGAGCGGGGTGACCGGTCAGGTCTTCGGCTCGCGCAACAACGAGATCTATCTGTTCTCCCAGCCGCGTCCGGTCCGCACCGCGCATACCAGCGACGGCTGGACACCGGAAGCCATCGTCGAGCGCGTCTTTCCGCAGTTCGAGAACGACTTCTATCTGCTTCACCGCTCCGGCGACGTGTTCACCTGGGACCCCGTCTGATGGCCTTCGATCCGGAACGTCTGCGCAACTGGGATTTCGGCGAGCAGCGGCAAAGCTACGATGCGCGCGACGCGATCCTCTACGCCCTGGGCGTCGGCCTGCCCATCGCGCCTGGCGAGAGCCAGGATCTCGACTTCCTGCTCGAGGATCGGCTGCGCGTGCTGCCCGCCTTCGCTGTGACGCTCGCGACGCCGGGCATGTGGCCGAAGACCCCGGCGCTCGAGGTCGACTGGGTCAAGGTCCTGCATATGGCGCATGCGGCCCAGTTCCACAAGGCGCTGCCGGCCAAGGCGGATGTCGTAGGCCGTGCGGCGATCACCGGGCTCTATGATCGCGGCGCCGAAAAGGGAGCCGTGTGCATCCTGCGGCGCCAGATCACGGACGCGGCCGACGGCACCCTCTACTGTACGATCGACCAGACGGTGGCGTTGCGCGGCAATGGCGGATTTGGCGGCGAGCCGCTCCCCAAGGCGACGCGGCCGGAAATGCCAGCACGCGCGCCGGACCATGTTGAAGCCGTCGCGACCTCGCAGAGGGCCGCGCTGGTCTACAGGCTCTCTGGCGACTACAACCCGCTCCATGGCGACTATGACGTCGCGCGCAAGGCCGGCTATGACCGGCCGATCCTGCACGGCCTGGCATCCTATGGCACGGTCTGCGCCGTCGTGCTCCGTGCGTTCTGCGGGGGAAACCCCGCGCTCATGAGATCACTCAGCCTGCGCTTCGCAGGCGTGGTGATGCCTGGCGACCGGCTGGACTTCTCCTGCTGGAAGGAAGGCAGCCAGATCCTGTTCGAGGCCAAGGTTGGCGAGCGCACCGTGCTCGACCAGGGCGTGGCCGAGATCGTCTGAAACAGGCTTATGGGGCGCGCATGAAGACATGGTTCGTCACCGGTGCGACACGCGGCCTTGGACTGGAGACGGCGCGGGCGGCACTGGCGGCTGGCGACCAGGTCGTGGCGACGGGCCGTGATCTGCCCAGGCTGCGCGAAGCGCTTGTCGGTCACGACGACCGCCTGCTGTCGCTCGCCCTCGACGTGACCGATCAGGCTGATGTCGAGAGAGCGGTAGAATCTGCTGCCGCCCGTTTCGGCCGCATCGACGTGCTGGTCAACAATGCCGGTTATGGCCAGCTCGGTGCGTTCGAAGAAACATCGGCCGAAGCCATCGAACGTCAGTTCGAGACGAATGTCTTCGGCGTCTTCCGGGTCACGCGCGCGGTGCTTCCGCCCATGCGCCGGCAGCGATCGGGTCACATCATCACCATCTCGTCCATGGTGGGTCTCGTCGGTGTCGACGGTGGTTCCGTCTATTGCGCGTCGAAATTCGCGGTGGCCGGATGGTCGGAAGCGCTCAGCCTCGAACTTGCGCGGTTCGGCATCCGCGCGACCTCGGTCCATCCGGGCTATTTCCGTACCGACTTCCTCGATCGAAGCTCGATGCGCCTCGCCGACCTGTCGATCGACGACTACCGGGAAACGACGGAACGGTCGACCAGGCGGCGCGACTCGGTCAATCGGCGGCAGGCAGGCGATCCGGCCGCCTTCGGGCGCGCCATGGTCAAACTCGCCAATGCCGAGGAGCCGCCAGTTCGTCTCGCTGCAGGGAGCGACGCAGTTCAGGTCATGGCCGACAAGGGCACTTCGCTTCTGGAAAGCGCGAAAGCCTGGCGTGATCTGTCGACCTCTACCGACTTCGCGGAAGGAGCCTGATCGTCGCTCAGGCGACCAGTCGAAAGCGAAGGCGGTCGATCTCGTCCGCGCTCAATCCGAGCCGAGCCTGGACATAGGATTCAGTATCGTCGAAATCCCGCTCGATCGTCGCGAACATGGCGGCGAGATAGTCCGGATCGGCGGCGATGACCGGCTCGATCAGACGGTCGGCATGCGTCACATATCCGAGTGCGCTGTTGTGATTGCTGAAACGTTCGCGCAAGAGGTCGCGCACCGCGTTCGTCTTGAGATAGTCCTCCATGATGTCTGTACGAGAAACGCCGAGCAGATCGAGCAGCAGCGCCACACCCACGCCGGTGCGGTCCTTGCCGGCCGCACAATGGAGCGCGACGGGCTGTGGGCACTCGAGCACGGTGCGGAAATAGTGCGCATAGATCGCCGCAAACCTGTCCGGCAGGTCCACATAGATCGCCTTCATGACGGAAGCACAGGCCTCGGGGGTCGACTCTGCGTCTGCCAGAACGGCACGCAGGTCGCCGTGGCGGACATCGTGCGGTGTGGTCGCCACGCTGAAATCGGAAAGCGAAAGCAGCGGAGAGGGACGGCGTTTCTTCTCGGTGTCGCTGCGCAGGTCGAAGACCGTGGTGACGGCGAGGCTGCGCATGCCCGCAATTCCGCTCGCGCCGATGCCATGAAACTCCCCGCTGCGATAGAGCGACGCGGTCTTGAGCCTGCCGCCGCGGGCCGGATATGCGGCGACCGCGCGAAAGTTCAATGTGCCGTCGAGAGCCAGCTGATCCATATTGCCTCCTGCCGCGTCGGGGGTATCGCAGTGGAGCGCCGCGATCAATACACGGCTCGGCCGCCCGAAAGGTCGAATGTCACGCCGGTGTTGAAGCTGCAGGCGTCCGAGGAGAGCCACGCGACGAGCTCGGCCGCCTCCTCGGGCCGTCCCATGCGCTCCATGGGGATCTTCGCCAGCGAAGCGGCCATGGCGTCCGGCGCGCGTTCGACCGTATCGGCGACCAATGGCGTGTCGAAGACGGTCGGGCAGATCGCATTGACCAGAACCCCTGTCTTGGCCAGTTCCTTGCCTAGCGACTTGGTGAGTCCGATCACGCCAGCCTTCGCGGCGACATAGCAGGCCATGAACGGATTGCCGTCCTTCCCGGCCTGGCTCGTCGTGTTGATGATGCGGCCCCAGCCCTGCGCGACCATGCCTGGCACGAAGGCGCGGCAGGTGTGGAAGACGCTGTCGAGGTTGATGGCGGTCGCCAACCGCCAGTCCTCATATGTCAGCTCCGCGAGGGGCGCGACGCGGGTGGAATGGCCGGCGCAGTTGAACAGGATATCGAGACCGCCCCAGCGGGCCAGGAGCGCCTTTGCTGCCGCGTCGACGGCGTCGCCCTTCGAAACGTCGACCGACGCGATATGGACTTCGCCCAGGGGTTCGAGCTCATCGCGGGCGCGCTGGAGCTTGGCCATGTCGCGACCCCACAGTTCCACCGACGCGCCCGAGTGGAGAAAAAGCTGCGCCGAGGCGTAGCCGATGCCGGAGCCCCCGCCGGTCACCAGGGCGCGTTTGCCCTTCAGATCGTAGATGTTCATGCGAAATCCCTCCCGAGCATATGGCGCGCGACGATGAGCTTCATGATCTGCGGCGTGCCGTCGGCGATGATCTGGCCGAGCACGTCGCGGTAACGCTGTTCGACGGAAAAGTCCTGCGTGTAGCCGTAGTGGCCATGCAGCACGAGGCAGTCGCGGATGACGTCGGCGCAGAGGGTGGGGCCCTCGGCCTTGCACATCGCGGCTTCGGCGGTATGCGGCAGACCCTGGTCGCGGAGCCACAGCGTGCGGTAGCAGAGCCAGCGCAGCATCTCGAGCCTGGACCGTGCTTCCGCGAGCGGGAACGACACCCCCTGGTTCCTGGAGATAGGCTGGCCGAAAGCCCGCCGATCCTTCACATAAGCGACCGTTTCCTCCAGAGTCTGCTCGGCCGCGCCGAGACACATCAGCCCGATCAGCGCGCGTGTATAGTCGAATGTCTGCATCACCTGGGTGAAGCCGGCATTCTCCGGCCCGATCATGTTGGCGGCGGGGATCCTGACATTGTCCAGGAAAAGCGAGCCGCGCACGATGCCCCTCGCGCCCATGTCCTCGTAAGGTGTCCTTGAAAGGCCGGGTGTGTCGAGAGGCAGGAGGAAGGCCGAGACGCCGGCGGCCTTCTTCTCCGGCGCGGTTTTGGCGAAGAGTATGCCGGCCGAGGCCGCCATCAGGAGTGTGACAGCCGACTTCTCGCCATTGACGACGTAGTCGTCGCCGTCGCGCTCGGCCCTCGTTCGGATGGATGCCGCATCGGACCCGCAATGCGGTTCGGTGAGCAGCACGCTGATCACCTTTTCGCCCGACGCCATCGGCCGCAGCCAGGTCTGGCAGAGTTCCGGCTTGGCGAAGCGGCTCAATATGTCGCCGGCAAAGCAGGAATTGAGGATGCCGTAGCAGACATTGAAGTCTCCCCTCGCGATCTGCTCTATGGCCAGTCCTGCCTCGAGATAGGAGAGGCCGGTGCCGCCGAGGTCTTCCGGCACGCGAAGCCCGAACACGCCCATGTCGCCGAGGCGCGGCCAGAGCGCGGCCGGAAACTCACGCGCGCGGTCCCACCGGGTGTAGTGCGGAGCAAGTTCCACACGGGCAAAATCGGCGAGCGAGTGCCGCAGCAGCGCCTGTTCCTCCGTCAGTGCGAAATCCATCCTCGCCTCCCCCTCGACATAATGTGCGCAAGCGTATTGAATGCTAACGAATTGAGTTTTGAATGACAACGGGCTTGCCGAGGTGAGTTTGACTCATGTAGCGTATGGTGTGGACGCGTACCATCGAGGGAGGTCATGATGGCGTTGGCTAGATCCAGTTCCAGTCGGACGGGTACGCTCGAAACGTCCTACTGGCCGGCAACCGACGATCAGCCGTTGCGCCACGTCACTCTCGGCGACGCGTTGAGAGACGCGGCAGAAAAAGTGCCGGAAAGGCTGGCTTTGGTCGAGGGAAACCGGGATGTGGGCCGTAGCTGGACATATGAACAGCTGCTCGACGTCTCGCTGCGTACTGCGCGCGCATTGCTGGCTCGCTTCCGTCCCGGCGAGCGCGTGGGCTTCTGGGCGCCCAACGTCCCGGATTGGATACCTACGCTCTATGGCTGCGCCTTCGCGGGCATCACGCTGGTAACGGTGAACCCGGCTTACAAGCGCCGGGAGATGGAGTATGTGCTGTCGAAGTCCCGCGCGGCGGGGGTGGTCCATGCCGGCGCATACCGTGGCTTCGACATGGCTGCGGCGATCGCCGAGGCCGCGCCGAACCTGCCAGGCCTGCGTGAGGTCATCCCTGTGTCGGATGTCGAGGCCTTCCTCGACGAGGGCTCCCCGTCGGCCAGTCTGCCGCCGGTTTCGCCTGATGATCCGTCCGTCATCATGTTCACTTCAGGCACGACGGGCGCGCAGAAGGGCGTGATCTTCAACCATGTCGGCGTGGCCAACATGACCAACTTCACTCAGCGGCGCGGTGGCCTCAAGGAAGGCGGAGTGTTCGTCAACCCGATGCCGATGTTCCATATCGGATCGCTCGGCCATGCCGGCATCGGCTCCGTGATGCTGAACGCGACGCATGTCCTGATGCCGGAATGGGATGCGGAGAACTACATGGCGCAGGTGGAGCGCCATGGCGGGACCTTCTCCCTGCTCGTTTCCACCATGATCGAGCAGCTTCTCGTGCATCCCGCGCGCTCGAGCTACGACCTTTCGACGCTGCGCAACCTGACCTCCGGCGCATCGGTCGTGGAAGCTCGACTCATCCGCTCGACCAGGGAGCAGCTGGGAGCGACGATATCGAACATCTACGGCCAGACCGAAATGCAGGGCAGCGTCACGGGAACCTGTCCCGACGACTGTGAGGAGGACCTCGCCGCTACGATCGGCCGGCCCCTGCCGCATATGGAGGTGCGCATCGCCGATCCCGCGAGCGGCGCAACGGTCCCGCTCGGCGAGCAGGGCGAAATCCAGACGCGCGGCTACCAGAACATGATCGGCTATTTCGATATGCCGGACGAGACGGCGCGCGCCATCCTTCCGGACGGCTGGCTGCGTTCTGGGGATCTGGGATCGATGGACGAGCGCGGCTTTCTGAAGATCACGGGCCGTATCAAGGACATGATCATCCGCGGAGGGGAGAACATCTATCCGCGCGAGATCGAGCTTGTCCTTCTGGAGGAGAAGCGGCTTGCGGATGTCGCGGTGGTCGGCGTGCCGGATCCGCAGTGGGGAGAGCAGGTCGGCGCCGTGCTCCAGCCGAAGGACGCGTCGGACATTCCCGATATCGGCGAACTCTTTGCCCGGTGCCGGAGCGAACTCGCACACTACAAGGCGCCGAGGCTGTGGTTCGTGATGGAGAACCTGCCGCGGACTGAAACGGGCAAGCTCCAGAAATTCAAACTGGTCGATGCGATATGTGCAGGGGCACTCTTGCCTTATGCGCGGACCTGATTGGGGATCATCAGTAAGCTAAACTCACCATCGATTTTATTGAGCGCCAAATTGTTAGTTGAAAATTGAGGAAAATAGCCATTTTCAGGCCAGTCGTCATGTGGTAATTGTAGCTTAGTAAGCTAGCGGACGAAACGTGGAGAAGCGTCGTGAAGCAAGCCATCGACCGAATGAGGCAAGTGGTCGAAGCTCCGATGGAGTACGCTGCGGAGTGGAAAGCCAAAGTCGGCCGTCAGGTCGTCGGGCTGCTCCCGATGCATTTCCCTGGAGAACTGGCGCATGCGGCCGGCTGTCTTCCCGTCGTGCTGCAGGATGACGCGGAGCCGATCACCGTCGGCCAGTCGAACGTCTTCAATTTCTACTGCGGCTTCAATCGCTCGATCATCGACCAGACGATGCGCGGGCGCTTCGACGGCCTCGATGCCATCATGTTCGGCGACCACTGCGTCCAACTGCTCGGCACCGCCGACGTGATCCGGGCGGAAAAGCCGGATCTGCCGATCCTCTTCAACCAGTTGTGCACGACCTTGGACGCGAACTGGGCGTATCGCGAGACCCTCGGCACCTTTGCTCAGCTGTGGAAGGAACTGGAGACGCTGACGGGCCGGGAAGTGACGGCCGATGCCGTGCGATCGTCGATCAGGCTCTTCAATCGCAATCGCACGCAGATGCGCTCGCTCTACCGGATGCGGCGCGACGGCGAGATCGCGATCTCCGGGCGCGACATGCAGGCGGTGGTGAAGTCGTCGATGACGATGGACCGTGAGGAGCATGTCGACCTCATGGATCAGCTTCTGGCGGGTGCTCCGCGTGTTGGAGCGGGGAGTGCCGATGTTCCGGTCTATCTTTCCGGACACATGTGCCACGCGCCCAAGCCTGAGATCATGGATATGATCGAAGAGAGCGGAGCGCGCGTCGTCAATGACGATCTCTTCGTCGGCTGGCGCTTCATCCATGCCGACATGGACGAAACCGTCCCGCCGCTGGACGGGATGGCGCGCTGGTACATCGAGAAGAACCGGCGTCTGCCCTGTCCGACCCGCGTCATCAAGGGCATGGACTGGGAGGACTACCTTCTCGGCGACGTCGAACGCTCCGGCGCGCAGGGACTTGTCATCCTCATGGTCAAGTTCTGCGAGCCGCACATGTATTTCTACCCCGAGATCAAGGAAGCCTTCGAGGCGCGCGGGATCCCGCATCTGCTCATCGAGACGGAGCACGAAGAGATGCCGCTGGAAGCCCTGAAGACAAGGGTCGAGACCTTCGTTGAAATCGCCAAGCGTCGCGCCGCAAGCAAGGCCGCCTAACTCTTTGTTTTTACGCAATTCCGGACGCAAAACCGCTGCGCACTTTTGCTGGAACTGCTTTAGGAGGACCATCATGGAAAACGTCGTTACGATACCGAATTCCAAACCTGCCTTCGGCAATGGAGAAAAGGCCAACAAGCTGAAGAGCACGCGTTTCGGCAGCAAGCTGGTCAACGACTATTGGAGCGGTGTGTTCGCCGCCAGGGAGGAGGGCAAGAAGGTCGTCTGGTACAACGGCACCTATATCCCCCCGTTCTTCCACGCTCATGATCTGGTCTGGGTCCACGGCGAGGCATGGTCGGCGATGCTGGCTGCCAGGCATCAGGAGATCGGTGCCCAGGCACGCGGTGAGCAGCGCGGCTACGATCGGGAACTGTGCTCCTATGCACGCACCCATATCGGCCAGATGCTGATCGAGTTGGACAAGGCCAAGTCGGGCGAGGGGGGCGCGAGCCTCGACGATCCGCGCATCCAGGCGATGCTGAAGCTTCCGCCGCCCGACATGATCGTGAACGCCTATCCCTATTGCTCCTCCGGCCAGCAATGGGACGACATCACATACCGCGTGTTCGGCAAGAAGGTGCCTATGTTCACCATCCAGATCCCTCTTCTGTGGGGCGGGCGGCAGGACGCCGGTTACCTTCGGGGCGAGGAGTGGGAGCAGCGTTCGCGCTACGTCGCCGACCAGTTGATCGAACTCACCAGGTTCCTGGAGGCCAATACCGGCCGCAAGTTCAATTTCGACCGGCTCTCCGAGACGATGAGCTATATCAGGAAGGCGGCGGAGTTGCGCCTTGAAGGCATGGCGCTGTGCACCGCGCACCCGGCGCCGGCGAGCTTCTTCGATTGGATCGTCTCGATCGCGCCGATGAGCTTCCTGCCCGGCGACCAGAACATCGTCGACTACTTCCAGGGCGTAAAGGACGAGATCGTCGAGCGCCTCGCTGCCGGCGAGGGGGCTGTGAGGAACGAACGCTACCGTCTGTTCTTCGACGGCATGATGAACTGGAACAAGGTGGGTTGGCTGGCCGACAAGTTCGCCCAGGTCAACGCCTGCGTGGTGGCCGGGCGCTACACCCACATGTCGTTCTGGCAAGAGCCGCAGCTCATCGACCTCGGTGACCCCGTGCTCGGAATGGCGCAGAACTACCTCGTCTGCCCGAACAACCATGGCGCGCCGATCATGATCGGCGAGATAGAGAAGCTCTGCGACAAATATGAACTCGACGGCGTGGTCTGCCATGCCTCGCGCACCTGCCGCGGGATGACCAATGCCCAGTTCCTGATCGCGAATTCGGCGAAGAAATACGGCCGCCAGGCCATGTTCTTCGAAGGCGATGTCGCCGACGAGAGCTTCTACAAGGACGAACTCCTCAACGTCCGCCTCGAAGCGATGGTCGAGGCGATGGAGGCGAAGCGCAGGGCGGCCTGAGAACTCATGAATTCCAGGTTCCGACACTTAATATGCTTGCGTACCATAATGATGATTACTAGAATTGGGCGAGTTCCAATGGGAGGTATCGCCTGATGTCCGTCGCTCCACGACGGGTGCCGTTCGCCATGAACGAAGCCCGTGTCCTGATCGCCGGTGGAACCGCCGGCGTCGGCCTCGCCACAGCCAAGCGCTTTGCGGCGCTCGGCGCGCCGCACGTGACCATCAATGGAAGAAATGCCGAGCGCGGCGAGACCGCGAGGATGGCCGTGCAGGAACTCTATCCTGCCTGCAAGGTGCACTTCGTCGCGGCCGACAGTTGCGTGACCGAGCAGGCGGTCGAAGTCGGGCGCAGGGCCGAGGAACTGATGGGTGGCGTGGACGTGCTCGTCAATTCGACCGTCAGCGCCTATCCCTATCCGACCCTCTTCCACAAGATCGATATCAACGACATCCAGGGCATGGTGCTCTCGCAGGTGATGCCCCATTTCCTGCTTGCCCGCGCGGTGATGGACGGCATGCGCGCGCGGGAGAACGGCGCTATCATCAACATCGCTTCCGACGCCGGAAAGGTCACGACGCCGGGCGAAACGATCATAGGCGGACTGATGGCGGCGATCATGATGTTCAGCCGGGCCCTCGCCATGGAGGCCAAGCGTTCCAACATCAGGATCAATTGCGTGACCCCGTCCATCATCGAGGGAACGCTCACCCACGACACGGTCATGGGAGCCGAGTTCTCCGCCAAGCTCTTCTCCAAGGCGATCGGGATGGCTCAGCTCGGCGTGGTCAATGCCGAGGACATGGCCGAATTGATCACCTTCCTCGCCAGCCCGGCGGCGGCGAAACTCACCGGCCAGGCGATCAGCCTGAACGGCGGCATCTCGGCGGCGTGAGGAGACGGACCATGGGGTACGATTCTGTTTTCGCTTCAGGGCTGTTCGCAGGCAAGACCATCATCGTCACCGGCGGCGGCTCGGGCATCGGCCGGTGCACGGCGCATGAGCTCGCCTATCTCGGCGCCAATGTCGTGATCGTCGGGCGCAATCCCGAAAAGCTCGAGACCGTCACCCGCGAGATCGCCGAGGACGGCGGCAAGGTCACAGCCATGACCTGCGATATCCGCGACGAGGCCCAGGTGATCTCGGTCATCGACGGCACGCTGGAGAAGTTCGGGGCGATCCACGGGCTGGTGAACAATGCGGGCGGTCAGTACCGCACCGAGTTGAAGACGATCTCGACCAAGGGCTTCGAGGCGGTCGTTCGCAACAATCTCACTGGCGGCTTCATCTTCATGCGCGAGATCTATCTGCGATGGATGGAAGCGCATGGGGGCTCCATCGTCAACATCATCGCCGACATCTGGAACGGCTGGCCGGAGATGGGCCATTCGGGTGCCTCGCGCGGCGGCATGCTGACGCTGAGTGAGACCGCCGCCTGCGAATGGGCTCATTCCGGCGTGCGGGTGAACACAGTGGCGCCGGGCGGGATCGCTTCGAGCGGCTTCGACACCTATCCACCTGAGATCGGCCCGCGGCTCCGCGAATATGCGGCGAAGGTCCCGCTGCCGCGCTACGGAACCGAGTCCGAGATCTCGGCGGCGATCGTCTATCTGCTCTCGCCCGCCGCCGCCTATATCACCGGTACCTGTATCCGCGTCGACGGCGGCGCACCCAACCTGCGTCAGACATGGACGCAGAAGTACGAACCCACGAACATCCCCGAATACAACGGCTTTCACCGCGCCGTGCAGCCGGAGGTGCTGAAACAGCGGTAGCGGCCGTTCGGGAACACGCACGGGCCAGGGCCGGAGGAGCCCAAGCCATCTGAAGGAGGAACAGATGAACGCGCATCCCAAATTCACCGAGAGCTACTTCCCGAAATACGAAACGGGACCTCTCATCGAAAGCACGCTCGGCGATCTCATGCTGAGGAACGCCGAGGTGGTTCCGGATCGCCTCGCCCTCATCGAGGGCGCGGCCGATCCATCCCAGCGTCGCCGTTGGAGCTATCGTCAACTCGTCGACGAGGTATTGGCCTGCGCGAGAGGGCTCCTGAAGCATTTCAAGCCGGGCGACCGTGTCGGCCTGCTTGCTCCCGAAACACCCGAATGGGTGATCTTCCAGCACGGCATGAGCTTTGCCGGCCTCATCATCGTGCCGATCAATCCGGCATACACGGCGCGTGAGGTCGCCTTCATCCTGGGCAATGCGAAAGCCGCCGGCGTGGTCTACGCCGACGAGTCGCGAGGCAAGAATCTCGCCGCGGTCGTGCAGGAAATGCAGGCACAGCTCGACCATCTGCACACCGCCGTCAATGTCGCGGATCTGGCGGCGTTGCAGGCCGCAGGGGATCCAGCCACGCCGCTGCCCGAGCAGGACCCCGGTCAGGTCATGCAGATCCAGTATACGTCAGGCACGACCGGGTTCCCCAAGGGGGCCTGCCTCCATCACCGAGGCGTCATCAATGCCGCGCATTTCATCGTGGAGCGGGCGGCCTTTCCGATCGGCGGCGTCTGGCTGAACTCCATGCCGATGTTCCATATCGGCGGCGCGGTGGTCTCCGAGATCGGCGTGTTCTCGCGTCAGGGCACCTTCGTCCTGATGCGAAGCTTCGACCCGGGGCTCTTCCTGGAACTGATCGAGGCGGAGAAGGTCAACTGCTCCCTGATCGTGCCGACGATGATCCTGGCGCTCCTCAATCATCCGGACGCGAAGACGCGGGATCTCACTTCGTTCAACTCGATCCTGTCCGGCGCGGCGGCGGTTCCCGAAGCGCTGGTGAAGCGGGCAAAGGCGGAGTTGAACGTCGAGTTCGCCATCATGTACGGCCAGACGGAATCGAACGGGCCTTTCCTGGAAACCTTCACGACCGACAGCGACGAACTGCAGTCGCAGACGATCGGGCGGCCCATCCCGCATGTCGAGGTCAAGGTCGTCGATGTGGTGACGATGCAGACCGCGCCCGTGAATACGGTCGGCGAGTACTGGGTCCGCGGCTTCAACACGATGACGGGGTACTACGGACAGCCGGAAGCCAGCCGGGCGGCGCTGACGGAAGACGGCTGGCTGCGGACGGGCGACCTCGGGACAATGGACGAGAATGGCTATTTCCGCATCACCGGGCGGTTGAAGGAGATGATCATCCGCGGCGGAATGAACCTCTACCCGTCCGAGATCGAGAGCATCCTCTTCGAACATGCCGACGTGGCACAGGTGGCGGTGATCGGCGTGGCGGACGACACCTGGGGCGAAACCGTCGCCGCGGTGATCCTGCCCAAGAATCCCGAGGCTCCGCCAAGTCCCGACGTGCTCTGGTCCTACTGCCGGAAGAACCTTTCCCCACAGAAGACCCCGGAGCACTGGATATTCGTCAACGAATATCCGATGACGGCCACGGGCAAGATCCAGAAGAACGTCCTGCGCGACTGGTGCGCCGAGGGCAAGCTCCAGCCCGTCACCTGGCGACGCCCGGACAGGGATTCGAAAGTCGCCTGATCCTGGGACCGTCAAGCCCGTCGGCGCCGTCGCGGCGCGACGGGCCGACTCGACGACGCGAGCGTGAATGGCGCTCGCCCACAGAATCTCGAGCTGAACTGCGCAATGGGAAAGATGACACGCCAACTACGGCGTGCTTTAGGCCGGTCGCTTGCGCACCAGTGTCGCGACGTCGCCCGAGACGACCGTCCGGCCATCCTGGTTCAGCAACTCGACCCTGTCGATGACGATGCCTGCGTCGGGTCGGCTGCGGCTCTGCCGCTTCTCGATCGTCGTCCAGCGCGCCTGGACGGTTTCGCCGATCCTGACCGGACCGTGGAAGGAAATGTTGTTCCAGCCGAGCAGGGCGATCCCCGTACCCACGAGATGACCGGCGCGGGTCACGAGGCCATGCGCCAGCGAAAGGTTCAGCATGCCATGGGCGATGCGACCGCCGAATTCGGTGGTGCGTGCATAGGCCTCGTTGGTGTGCAGCTCGCACAGATCGCCGGTCATTCCTCCGAACAGGAGCACGTCCGCATCGGTAATCGTCCTCGACGGCGTGTAATGGACGACGCCGGCTTCCTGCGTTTCGAACCAGTCGTCGGAATGCGGGGTGTAGGGTTGGACCACCGCCATCACGCCGCCGCCATTCGTCCGAGATAGCTTTGATGCAAGGCGGGATTGTCGCGCAATTCGTTGCCCGGGCCTTCGGCGCGGACGCGGCCGACGGCCATCACATACCCATAATCGGCGAGCTGGAGCGCCTCGTCGGCATGCTGCTCGACCAGGAGAATCGTCAGGCCGTCGCTCCGCAGCTTCGCCAGGATATAGAAGATCTGGTCGACGATCATCGGCGCCAGGCCGAGCGAGGGCTCGTCGAGCATCAGCAGCTTCGGTTCGGCCATGAGGGCACGCGAGATGGCGACCATCTGCTGCTCGCCGCCGGACATCGTGCCGGCTCGCTGGCCGATGCGCTGCTTCATGATCGGAAACAGATCCAGCACATAGTCCAATCGTTCCTGATACCTGCGGCCCGATTCCGCCCTGCCGGCCAGGCGATGAAAACCGAGTCGAAGGTTCTCCTCGACCGTGAGCGGCGCGAAGAGCTGGCGCCCTTCGGGAACCTGTACGATGCCGAGATCCACGACATCGGCGGGCCTCCGGCTGGTGATGTCGTGCCCTTCAAACCGGATCTTGCCGGAATAGGTCGTGACGAGCCGGGATATCGTGTTGACGATCGTCGATTTGCCGGCGCCGTTGGCGCCGACCACGGAAACGATCCTGCCTTGCGGGATTTCGATCGAGACCCCATCGAGAGCGATGGATTTGCTGTAGCCAGCGACGATCTCTTCAAGCCGCAGCATCGGCTGCCCTCCGTCCAAAATAGGCCGCGATCACGTCCCGGTTCTTGCTCACTTCTCCGGGCGTGCCGTCCGCGATCTTGGTTCCCTGGTCCATGACGACGATGGTGTCACAGGCCTTCATGATGAAGTCGATGTCGTGTTCGACCAGAAGCATTGTGAGCCCCCTTTTTCGCAGCAGGGCCAGCATGTCACCCAGATTGCGTGTCTCGGCGTCGTTGAGGCCGGCCGCCGGCTCGTCCAGCATCAGCAGGGCAGGGTCGGCGGCCAACGCCCGCGCGATGTCGACTAGGCGCAACTGGCCGAGGGTGAGTTGATCGATGCGGTGACCAGCACGGTCGGCCAGACCCACAAAAGCCAGGAGTTCCATCGCCCGCTTGCGGCTGTGTCGCTCCTGCACATGGAGCGACGGCAGCCGGATCAACGAGCGCAGAATGCCGTCGGGGAACTTCGGGTGCAGTCCGAGCTGCACGTTTTCCAGAACCGAGAGCCCGCGAAACAACCGGACGATCTGGAACGTGCGCGCCATTCCCATCGGAGAACGCGTATGGGCGGGGTACCCGGTCACGCACTCGCCGCGGAACCATATGTCGCCCGAGGTGGGAGGGCGCACACCGGTGATCAGGTCGAACGTCGTCGACTTGCCGGCGCCGTTTGGCCCGATCAGGCCCTTCACCTCGCCGGCGGCTATGCCGAAGGAGACGTCGTTGACGGCGAAAAGGCCGCCAAAGCGCCGCGTCAGGCGGTCCACCCGGAGGATCGTTTCGCTTTGAGTCATGACGCGCCTCCGTTCACTTCCTGCGGGCGCTTCTGAAGGACCACATCGGGTTTGCGGGCCCGGAACCAGTCGCGGCGCTCGAGGATGCCGGAAAGCCCGTGGGGCAGGAAAAGCAGGAACAGAAGAATGAACAGGCCATAGACCACCGTTTCCAGCTCGCCGAACCGGGTGAGGACCTGGGGGAGGATCACGACGATGATCGACCCGAGGATGGGCCCGAAACGTGTTCCCAACCCGCCGACCACGACGATGGTCAGCATGGACACCAGCACGTGGAATTCGGAGAGGCTGGGGTCCACCCGCAGCGACGTTATGCCGAAACAGACGCCGGAAATGGCGGCCGTCACTCCTGATAGCACCAGGATGGCGAGCTTGTAGCGCGTCACGCGGACGCCCAAGGCCTGTGCCGCGGTCTCGTCGTCGCGAATGGCCTGCATGGCGCGGCCGAGATGCGAACGGACCAGGAAGTCGTGCAGGAAAAGGACCGCTGCCGCCATGCCAAGCACGACGAAATAGATGCCGGTGCGGCCGATCTGCTCACCGTCCCATTGCAGTGGCGGGACGGCTACCCCGCTCTGGCCTCCGGTGAATTCTATCCACCGATTGGCGACGCCGTTCTGGATGAGCATGAAAGCCAGCGTCGCCATCGCGAGATAGTGCGTGCGCAAGCGAAGCAGCGGCAGTCCGATGAGCAACGAAAGAATCGCGACAAAAACCAGCGACCCGAAAAAGGACGGCACCGGCGACCAGCCCAGCTTCACCTGCAGCATGGCGAAGGCATAGGCGCCGATGGCATAGAAGGCGGGCTGGCCGAGCGAGATCTGGCCGGAGAAGCCGTAGAGCAGGTTGAAGCCCATGCACAGGATCGCATAGATCCAGACCAGCATTGCCAGGCGCAGGTGAAAGCCGCTCGTGAGCACGAAGGGCAAGGCGATGCCCAGCGCCAGGATGCACAGGACCGGAATGATAGTGGGCGCCCTCGGCGCCTCCGGAATGCTTCTTCCGATCATGTCAGCGACGCTCCGCTTCATAGTCGCCGAGCAGTCCGTAGGGACGGACGATCAGCATGAGAAGGATCAGGACGAAGATCGCCGGTTCGGCGTAGAGCGAAGTGCCGTAGCCGGCCATCAGGGCCTCCATCATGCCGATGGCGATGCCGCCGGCGGCTGCCGCGAAAGGAGAGCCCAGTCCACCGAGAATCGCCGCCATGAAGCCTTTCACGGTCAGGAGCAGACCCATGCCGACATGCCCGCCGAGCAGAGGACCGACCAGCATGCCGGCGATGCCGGAGATGGAGGCGGAGAAGATGAAGGAGAACTGGACGATACGCTCGGAACGGATGCCCATAAGGAGGGCGACACGCGGATCGACGCCCGTCGCGCGGACCGACAGTCCGAAGCGCGTGCGGTATAGGATGAACCAGGTCAGCAGGAGAAAGACGAGGAAGACGAGGATCAGCGAGATCTGCTGCAGGTTGGTGATGAGGAAGCCGAGCCGCACCGGGTCGAGCGACAGGATCGGGGGCACGTAGCGCTGGTCGGGGCCCCAGAGGAGAAAGGCCAGGCCGTATACGACGATGGCGCCGGCGAGGGTCCCGATCATGATCGTCAAGGGGGCTGCTTTGCGACGCACCAGGGGACGATAGATGCCGTAGTCGAGGCCCAGCGCTGCAATCACCACGACGGCGAGCATCGCCGCCGCGGCGATCGGCCATGGCAGCGAGAAGCTCACCATGAAGAGCACGGCGCTCATCGCGCCCAGCATCACGAATTCGCCCTGGGCAAAGTTGATGACGCGCGAAGAGCCGTAGATGACCGACAGCGACAGGCCGATCAGTCCGTAGACGCTGCCATTGGTGAGCCCTGCGAGCAGCAGGTATGTGAGTTTCATGAGCATGGCTGAAGGTCCGCTTTCGAGGCAGGCTCGGCGGGGCTTGGGCGAGAGCCCCGCGCAGTCTTGAACCGGCTACTTCTTTAGCGCGGCGGCCGTGTCCACGGCCTCGATCGCCTGACCGTTCTCAGCCACCTTCACGAAGACGAAGAAACCGTCGTCCGTCGGCCCGTGGTGGCTCTTGGAGAACTGGTAGCCGCCCTTCGACGTGCCTTGCAGGCCGGTGAAATCGCCGTGTCGGGTCGTGGCGTCGCGGATCGCGTCACGTGCTGCCTGGATGTCGCCGGACTTGACGGCTTCCTGCACCTTCTCGTCCTTGAGCACGGCTACGGCCAGGGTACCGGCGTCGTAGCCTTGCGCCGGCGAAGGGGACACGGCGAGCGGACCGTATTTCGCGGAGTAATCCTTGAAGAATTCCGCCACTTCCGGCCGGGTCGTATCGACGGAGGAAGGGACCAGGACGTCGTTGCCTGTCTCCGCGGCGAGCTCGCGGAACGCCTTCATGATGCCTACCCGAGGCATGATGACAGGCTGCTCCAGGCCCATCTGGCGGATCGTACGGACGACCCGTGCGCCGTCGGCGGGATAGGGATAGACGAGAATGGCCTCGGGATCAGTCTGCATGATGTTGATGACCTGAGGCGATACGTCGGTCGCCGCGACGTCGTAAGTCTGCTGCGTGGTGATCGCTATGCCCTTCTTGCCGAGTTCGGCGGTGGCCGACGCGGCGCCGGAGATGCCGAACGGCACGGAGTTGTTGATGATCGCCACCTTCTTTACGCCGTTGGCGGCCAGTGCTTCCGCCACCGCGATCGAGTCCTGCGTCACCTTTGGACCGAAGCGGTACTGATAGTTGGCGTTGTCCGTCACCTCAGGAGCCGCTGCCGCCAGGATGTAGAGCGGGACCTTGTTCTGGTTCGCGACGGTGACGAGCGAGTTGGCGACGGCGGACGGGCTGCCGCCTATGACCAGCAGACCGGCGTCGTCCTCGGCGCAGCGCGTGCCGAAATTCGCCGCGAGTTGCGGATCGGTCTTGGTGTCATAGGTGATCAGCTCGATCTTCTGCCCCTCGATGCCGCCCGCCTCGTTCAGTGGATCCAGTACCATTTTGAGGCCGTTCAGGCTTTCGATACCGGTATCCGCGGCGGACCCGGAGCGATCATCGATATGGCAGATGACCAGCTTGAGCGGGTCGGCGAATGTCGCGCCGACGCCAAGGGCGAGCGTGGCGGCGACCGCGGCGGTGGAACGGAAAAGATAATGGCTGATGCGTTGCATTGGCTTCCTCCCAGGCGCGTTTTCTCGCGGAACGCGTGACGCGAACGACGACCAAAGTGCCCGGCATCCTCCATGCCGATCGGTGCGCCGAATAATTTGATATGCTATCGTACGATGTGCCTTCGCACAAGTTTTTTCGATCGTCATTTGGTTGCGTGGTGATGAAAGGTCATCAGAAGGGTGACCCTTGGAGAGAGTTTGCAATCTGCAGTGCAAGAGGATTGTCGCCGGACTTTTCGAACCATGGCATGCAACGAGGTAAGCGATACTCACTTCTGTGCCGATACGCCAGGCGGCATAAAGCCCACCTGCACCTTGCCCAGTTCAGGCGGGCCGGCGCCGTGCGAAACGAGTCAGCGCGGCCCGGGTGGACATCGTTGAGGAGGACGTGGCTGCCGTGAGCGTGCTGACGGGGCCGCGTCTTGCTGCAGGGGAGGCCATAACGGCGAAGGGCGCCCACCGGCCGGGCTTGCTTTCGCTCGCCAGAGGAAATGGCCGGTGGACGCGAGGTCGGTGTCAGCGTCGCCTTCTAGGCTGAAAGCAGCGCGGCCACGGACCGGTTCAATGGGCGCGGGCCGCGTCTGCCGTGGCGCCCGGCTTGACGGGATGTTTCTCGCGAGGGTCGATGGCGAATTCGGGCACGCCCCGGCAACCCGGAACGCAGGCCTTGTCGCCCGCCATCTTATCCTCGTGTGCCATGTCTTCCTGTTCGGAGATCAGGAGGTGCCTGTTTTCGACCTTGTAGTCGTCGAGCCCGATGAGGGCCGCGCCCAGGGCGCCGGCAATCTGCGGATTGTCCGGGAGGATCAGGGGGAGCTGCATCTCGGCCTCGATGTAGTGCACGGCCGCCGGGTTCTTCGCCACGCCGCCCGTCATCACCACCGGTCCCTTCTTTCCGACGCGGCCGACGAGGCCGAGCGTGCGGGTCGCGATCGCCTTGTGGACGGCGCCGAGAACGTCGGATTTGGGATGGCCTTCGGCGAGCAGGGAGATCACTTCGGTCTCGGCGAAGGTGGCGCACATGGAGGAGATCTTGAGCTTCTCCTTGGCCTGAAGGGCGACACCGCCCATCTCTTCCAGCTCGATCTCCATGGCGCGAGCCAGCACTTCGAGGAACTTGCCCGTGCCGGCCGCGCAGCGATCGTTCATGGCGAACTGGGCCACCAGGCCGTTTGAGTCCACGGAGATGACCTTGCTGTCCTGCCCGCCGATGTCGATGACCAGCCGCGCATCCGGCACCATGGCGACCGCGCCGCGGGCATGGCAGGTGATCTCGGTATAGTTCTTGTCCGCCTCGTCGAGCATGCGCCGGCCGTAGCCGGTCGATACCGTACGTCCCATGTCGGCCTGCGTCAGCCCGACGCGCTCGAGCGCGTCCTTCATCGATTGCTTGACGCCGTTGCCCGAGACCGCGCCCATATGGGCGACTGCGTGGGCGACGATGTTGCCCTTCAGGTCGAGGATGACCGTCTTGGCCGTGGTGGAGCCGAAGTCGACGCCCATCACATGCTGTTTCATTCGTCCGCTCCTCTTGCTGTCCGTTCGCCGCTCACGCTGCGACCATGCGGCGGGACTCGATCGCCTCCAGCATCGCTTCGACGCGGCTGTTCAATAGTTCGTCCTTGTAGAAGCTCTCGTCGGTCACATCGCCCTCGAACATCGAGCTCGGGATGCCGAGCTGCCTGTGGGCCGCGTCCGCGATCATGAACTGCGGGTTGGTGAAGGCGCGGCAGGTGCGCGAGGCGTGGATGACCATGCCGTCGACCTTGAACTTCCGGCAGAGCCCCATGATCAGGTCGATAAGAATGGGCGCGGCGTGGTTGTTGGGGCAGATCAGGTAGTTCTGCGCCATGCCCCGCACCGGCTTGCCCGGATCGATGAGGCCGGGCTCCTGCCAGAAGGCCATATGAGTATAGCGCCCCGCCACGACCGCGGCGTCCCAGCGGGCGAACTTGTTGGCGAGCCAGCCGACCTTGTTCCAGTTCATGATGCCGTCGAAGAACAGGCGGTACTTCTCGTCCGGCACCGCGCCCTCGCCGTCGCGCACGCGCTGCTTGACCTCTTCGAGGACCGTCTCGAAATAATGCTTCACGCCCGGCACGGGCAGGTTGTTGATCGGGGCGATGGAGACGACCCAGTCGAAGAAGCTCGCAGGTGCGGGCTGCGCCGTGCACAGGTCCATCGCTTCAAGGCGCAGTTCGGATGCGCGCTTGATGTCGGCCATCAGTTCGTGGAGCCTGTCCCAAGGATAAGGCTTTCCGGTGCGCTCCTCGATGAACTTCACCATGTCGTGGAGCTGGCGCTCGACATAGTCCGACGTCTCTTCCCATTCCTGGCCGCGCAGATAGCCCGCGTCCGGCTTGGAGCCCCAGATCCACGGCAGTGAGACGTTGAAGATCGGGATCTTCTTGCCGAAGACGCGGCTGGTCATCTCGTCCCATTGCTGGCCCGTCGAGCAATAGGCATAGGCCGAGATGATCATGTCGGGTGCCGGCAGCTTCCAGGTGAGATCGTCCTCGTCGGGCGTGGCGCCGGCATTGTCGCCGCGCAGGCGCTGGTTCGACACCGCGCACCCCAGATGCGTGCGGGCATAGGAACAGAGCTCGCGCATGTAGCCGCGCTCCTCCGCGACGCGCTGTGCCGTTCCTTCCTGGTGACGGGCGGCCAGCATGGCGGAGTAGGCCTCGCCATGAACCCAGCAGATGTCGGCCGCCTCGAGGAAGGGGTTGATGGCCGAGCCTTCGTACCAGCAGACCAGCTTGCCCTCTTCCTTGGCACGCCAGACCATCTCCCAATAATCGTTGACGAGCTTGCCGGCGATCCGAGTCGACTGCAGCTTGTTGGCCTTCTTCTCTTCGAAAGGTCTGACAGCGATGTTCATCTGGCGGGCTCCTCAGGCGGCTTGACGGTGCTTGACGACTTCGACGAAAGTTTCGACCCGGGTCTTCAGGCTCTCCAGCGCCATGCTTTCATGCTCCGTCTCGATGAGCAGATGCGGCATGCCGGCCTTCTCGAAGGCCTCCTTGACCTCGGGGTAGTAATACATGTGCGGTTCGCAGAACTTGGCCATCAGGACGATCATGCCCTGGGCCCGCTCGTCGCGCATGGCGTTGATGAGATAGGCGTCCCAGTCGACATTGTTCTGGACGCGGGTCGGGCAGGGTACGCCGGTGTTGCGGTCCATGTACCACCGCGCCAGACCCTTGATCGGGTCGCCTTCTTCGGGAACGTCCGTCGAGATGTAGCGGAAGCCGTGATAGAGATCGTCGCCGACGACCGTCACGCCGCATTCCTCGATCATCTCCAGCACTTCCGGCTTCGGCGCCTGGCAGAAATGACCCGACAGATGGAGGCGGACATTGCGGGTGGCGACGGCCGGCGCGGTTTCGTATTGGTGCAGAAGCTCCTCCAGCAGGGCCGTGTGCTCGCCCTTGTCCATGATCATCGAGGACTTGACCACATGCTGCATCTCGACCGATCCCATCGGCGCCGCGCCTGACTTGCGCATTTCGTAGAGCCGCCGGATCAGGCTGCGGTTCCTATTGAAGAGGCGGATCGAGCCGTGGAGCGCTTCGGTGGTGACGGGCCTGCCGACAAAGTCCTCCAACTCGGCCTTGAGCTTCGCGAAGCTCTCTTCCGAGCGGCCCTGCGTCCAGGGATCGCACATCGACGAGATGAGCTGGAAGAAGATGACCCGCGTGTTGGTGAGCTGCATGCGGATCGCATCGGCTGCGCCGAGCAGTTGCACGCAGTGATCGCCGAACATGATGGCGTCGAGCACGTCGAAATCACCGCGCACGGCCTGGTCCACCATGGAGCGGGTGTAGCCGCAATAGAACGGGAACAGCAGACCGTGGCCGACGGTGATCTGGTCCTCGCTCTCCTGCAGGATCATCGGCAGCGTGTCGGCGGCATGGGCGAGTTCCCCGGGAAAGTTCATGGGAAAAGACCCGATCACTTTCCGTCCGGTTCTCTCCTTCCATGCTCTCGCGTAGCCGAGCGGGTCCCGGGCGGCTTCCGCAAAGCGGTCGATGATCGTTCGTCTGTCCAAGGCTGGCTCCGGAATTTGTCGTCTGGCTCGCTCTAGTACGAAGTGAGTTTAAATCACTTAATGTAGGAGTCAAGAGAGATAGTACGCTAGATATACAATTGACATATGGCGGCATCAATGGCCAGATGCGTGGCTAAGTCCAAATTCGCCGCCGCGTGTGGAAGACAGGAATCCAGGTGGTTAGTCAAACTCAACAGGAGAATTCCATGGGCCCCTTGAAGGGTGTGCGGGTGGTCGAGATGTCGAACATCGGACCGGGGCCGTTCTGCGGCATGCTGTTCGCCGATCTCGGGGCGGAGGTCGTCAGCGTGCAGCGTCTCGCCGCCGACGATCTCGGCTTCGACATCGCGCGGCGCTACGATCTCCTCAACCGTTCCAAGCAGGCGGTGGCGGTGGACCTGAAAGCGCCCGAAGGCGTGGCGGCGGTCATGGACATGATCGCCACGGCCGACGTCCTCGTCGAGGGCTTCCGGCCCGGCGTGATGGAGCGTCTGGGATTGGGGCCGGAGACCTGCCTGGCGACCAATCCGAAGCTCGTCTACGGCCGCATGACGGGCTGGGGGCAAGAGGGGCCACTCGCGCAGACGGCCGGTCACGACATCAACTACATCGCAATGGCGGGCGCGCTCGCGGCGATCGGGCCGAAGGGCCAGAAGCCGGCGGTTCCGCTCAATCTGGTGGGCGATTTCGCCGGCGGCTCGCTCTATCTCGCCATGGGGCTTCTGGCGGCTCTCATCGAAGCGCGCCAGTCGGGCAAGGGGCAGGTGGTCGACGCCGCCATGATCGACGGCGCGGCGAACCTGATGACGATGCATCTCGGCTACCGGCAGGCGAGTTTCTGGAACCTCGAACGTGGCACCAATTCGGTCGACGGCGGATCGCCGTGGTATACGACCTACGAAACGAAGGATAACCGCTGGATGGCAGTCGGCGCGGTGGAGAAGCGCTTCTATCGCGAGTTCATCCGGAGGCTGGGGCTGGAAGACGCCTCACTGCCCGGGCAGTACGATCAGTCGCGCTGGGATGAATTGCACAACATCATCGCGGCGGAATTCGCCAAGAGGACGCGTTCGGAATGGGAAGCTGTGTTTGAGGGGTCGGATGCTTGCGTCTCTCCTGTCCTCGACATGGACGAGGCGCCCAAGCACCCGGCCGCCAATGCCCGCGCGACATTCGTCGATCGCGAAGGCGTGACGGAGCCGGCGCCTGCGCCGAGATTCAGTCGCACGCCCGCCTCGATCAGAAACGCGCCGCCGGATGCGCGCGCGACCACGCCATCGGTTCTCTCGGCCTGGGGAATCTCAGGGAAGCGAATCGAGCAGCTCGCCGCTGCGGGCGTGATTCCACCGCTGCCGGGCTGATCAGCGTTTTGCGCCGACCTGCTTCTTTAGCGAAGCTGTGACCTTCTCGAGCATGGCGACCGCTTCGGAAAGGTGTTCGCCTTCGGGCTGCGGGGCCATGATGCCGCCGAGGATGACGTCGGTGATCCAGTCCGCCGAGTCGTCGACCGAGAAATCGCCCTCGCGTCGCAGGTAGGCCCAGGTCTGGTGCTCGATCGCGCCGAAGACCATGTCTCGCATGAGCCGGAGAGGGATGTCCGTCCGCACGAGCCCCTTGGCACGGCCGTCCTCGACGACGCTCATCACCCGTGCGACGACCTCCCGGTTCTGTAGGTAGATGCGCATGGTCCTGTAGGCGGGATCCGCCCGCAGCTCCATCAGCACAAAGCGCGACAAGGCAGGCTCGCGGCGAATGAAGGACAGCGCCCACCAGATCGCGTGGTAGAGCCGATCCCGAAGTGGGCCGCTGGTCCGCGCGGGATAGTCCTCGGTCAGGAACTCCTCGAACCAGTCCTCCGTCAGCTTGATGAGCAGGTCGCGTTTGGTCGGGAAATATTTGTAGATGGTCGCCTCGGAGGTGCCGCAGCGTTCCGCCACTTCCGACGTGAGGAATTGTTCGAAGCCCCGATCGCGCAGCACCGAGCGCGCGGTCTGAAGTATGACGGCGACGCGCTGGTCTCGCGGCAAACGCCGCGCGGCGGCGCGGAGGGCGGGCTTGGGCTGCATCGGTGACTCCGGTCGGCTTCGGCTGGAGAATCCATGCACCACGCGGCCGCGCCTGTCCATCACGCCGCGGGGCTGGCCTCCCGTACGTCCTTCATGCGTTGGGGAACAAATCCCCCAGGGTGCTGCCGCTCGGTGCCTTATGACCGCTGATGCGGTAAATGCTGCTTGAACGGAAGACAAGCCTGTCGCCTGCTGTCGCCACCGTCTGCTGGAAAAGCGTCATCTTCGTTGCCCGAAGCAGGGTGGAACTGCTCTCCAGCCAATCGCCCAATATGGCGGGGGAGATATAGTCGATGGACATGTTGATCGTCGGCATCAGCACATACCGCAAAGAGGGTTCCTGCTGCTGACTGACATAGACCTGCATGTCGGCAAACGAGGCGAGGACGCCGCCGTGGCAGGTGTCGTGCGGGTTGATATGACGACGGCCGATGCGCATGCCGAGCCGCAGTTTCCCATCCACCAACTTCCCGTAGATCGGACCAAAGTAGACATTGAATCCCGTCCCGGTCGGCAAGGGTTCGAAGCCCGGCGGGGGATCGTCGGAGATTTCATTCGCCAAGAGTTCGCCGATATACCGTTCGTTCATGACCGTTCCTTCCCGCAATGTGGTCGGCATGAAATCGTGATGGCCGCGATCTGTCCAGAAATTAATTCGCTAGATCACTGTACGCATACGAATATATCTTGACCTTTGCCGACCTGGAAGGCAGATAGGTTGCCACCCGTGCACAGGAGGCTCCGGCATGATCGAGTGGATCAAAAGCGCCCCCGAACTCACAGATCCGGGCTACAGGCCAAGTGATGATCTCCGCCACCGGCCCGACGAGGGCGGCAAGGCGCGTGACTCGCTCTTCTGGCAGGTCATCATGCCGGATCATGAGCTGGGATTTCAGTGCTATCTCTATCTCACCGGCACAGGCAAGGCCGGCTTCAACCTCATCCTGTGGGGCAAGGACAGGAGACCGTATGTCCTGGAACTGGTGCAGGGCGACGTGCCCGAAACGATGGATTTCGATGATTTCCAACTTGCCGGCCTTCGCGTCCGACAGCCGGCCGACCAGAAGACCGCGCACATCTCTTTCGAAAGCGAGAAGGTGAGGCTGGACTACGGTTTCGAAGGCTTCCATGCCCCATTCAGCTATCGTTCCAATCCGGACGGTTTGCCGTCGTGGTTCGCCGACAACCGCCTGGAGCAGTCCGGCTGGGTGAAGGGTTTCATCGAGTGGGACGGCAGGCGCATCGAACTCGACCGCATCGGTCACCGTGATCATTCCTGGGGCGTGCGTCACTGGCAGGTGCCCCAGCACTGGAAATGGCTCGTCGCCTACACGCCCGACGCGTCCCGGATCGTCAATGCCTGGATCTGGATGGCCAAGGGCGAGTGGGGCGTGGGCGGCTATATCGTGCGCGACGGCGAACTGCTGCCGATCGCTTCCGTCAATCAGAAAGCCGTATTCGATGACGACATGACCCAGCGCAGCATCGACGTCACGATGACAGACATAAGGGGTGGCATCTGCGAAATGCAGATGGAGCGTTTCGGGCTGGTGAAACTGCCGACCGGCGGTCGTTACGCGACGATGATCATGGAGGCCGCCTGCCGTGCGACGATCGACGGAAGGCCGGCGGCGGGTCAGTTCGAATGCCAGTGGCCGCAATACTATCTCGACGCGATGATCGAGTTGAACAAGCAGGCGCCATGAGCTGGAATTGGGATCAGGCGACGCTTGCCGCTCTCGAAGCCTTCCTTGCAGCCAGTGATCTGCTGGACGGGCCGCCGCAGCCGCGTCGCATCGGGGACGGCCATTCCAATCTCACCTATCTCATTCGGGTGCGCGGCGGCAACGCGGTGCTGCGCCGGCCCCCGCCTCCACCCGTGCCGAAGGGCGCCAACGACGTGTTGCGCGAGGCGCGTGTGCTGAAGGCGCTCCAGGGGCAGGACGTTCCGGCGCCGCGCGTGCTTGCTGTCGCGCAGGTCGGCGACGTGCTCGATGTGCCGTTCTATGTCATGGAGCATGTGCCGGGCCATGTCATAACCGACCGGCTGCCGGCGGCGTTCGATGGCGAGCGCGACGGAAGTGCCATCGCCTTCGGCCTTATCGAAGGGCTGGCGCGCCTGCATGCGGTCGACTGGCGCGCCTGCGGGTTGGAGGATTTCGGCCGACCGGCCGACTTCAACGCGCGCCATCTGAACCGGCTGGAAGGGCTGATGAACATGCGTGAGGGCTCCGCTCCCGCATGGCTGGCTGATATGGCCGCGCATCTCAAGTCGTCCGTGCCTCCGGAAGCGGGCGACGCCATCGTGCACAACGACTTCCGACTCGGCAATGTGATCTGGTCGCCATCCGGCCCGCCGCGGCTCCTAGCGATCCTCGACTGGGAACTCGCCACGATCGGCGACCCCTTGCTCGATCTCGGCTATACCGTCTGCTGCTATCCGGTGCGCGGCGAACAGATGAACCCGACACAGGAGTTGTCCGCAGCGATGCTCGCCACGAGCTTCCCGCCGCGGGAGGAGATCGTGGAACGTTATTGCACGATCACCGGCCGCGACGTCACAAGGCTCGGCTGGTACGCCGCGATGGCGGCATGGAAACTCGCAGTGCTGTACGATTATCAGCACCGGTTGGGGCGCGACGTATATTATGCCGATGCCACGCAAGGGCCCCGCTTCATCGCCTCGGCGGAGAAGTTTGCGCGCTATTTCTGAAGGGGAATGGAGGAGATCGTGGACGAAGCGCCCTTGCTCATCGAACTGGCCGACGGCGTCGCCACGCTTGCGCTCGATCGGCCGGCCGCCCTGAACGCGCTCAATCGTGCCTTGCGCGCGACGCTGGTGGACAGCCTGCTGGAAATGGATGCGCGCCCCGACATCCGCGCCATCGTCTTGACTGGACGCGGACGGGCGTTCTGTGCGGGGCTCGACGTGAAGGAACTCGGCCAGTCGGGAAACAATGTGACCGACAATATCGGGGACCGAGACATCGGCGCGACTGTCACCGCGTTGAAGACACCGATTATTGCCGCGGTCAACGGGCTTGCCGTGACCGGGGGATTCGAGATCGCCTTGTCGTGCGACATCGTGTTGGCCGCCCGCTCCGCCTGGTTCCAGGACACGCATGCGAAGATCGGCCTCTTGCCCGGCTGGGGCCTTTCGCAGCGCTTGCCGCGCGTCATCGGCCCCTACAGGGCCAAGGAGATCTCGCTCAGCGCGCGCAAGGTAACGGCGGATGAGGCGGCGCAACTCGGCTTCGTATCGCGTGTGGTGTCCGATGACGAACTGCCGGGCGAGGCGCGCGCCGTGGCCATGGCGATTGCCCAGTGGCCGGCGGAGCATGTCGCGCGCATCAAGTCCCTCATCGACCGGGGATATGCGATGCCCTTCGGCGAGGCCTTGCGGTTCGAGGCGGAGGAAGCGCGTAAGCGGAACGCCAAGGTGACGCTGCCGGCTCGGGCGTGATGTCCTCGCACCTTCGTGTCGGCGGTGCGCCGGAGTGAAAACGGGAGATATGGTCATGAAAGTTCTGGTGCCCGTGAAGCGGGTGGTCGACTACAACGTGAAGATCCGGGTGAAGTCGGACGGCTCGGGCGTCGAGCTGGCCAATGTGAAGATGTCGATGAACCCGTTCGACGAGATCGCGGTCGAGGAGGCGATCCGGCTGAAGGAGGCCGGCAAGGTCGAGGAGATCGTGGTGGTGTCGATCGGCCCGGCGCAGGCGCAGGAGACGCTCAGGACGGCGCTGGCGATGGGCGCCGACCGGGCGATCCTGGTCAAGGTCGACGAGGCGGTCGAGCCGCTGGGCGTGGCCAAGGTGCTGAAGGGCGTGGTCGAGGCCGAGACGCCTGAACTGGTGATCCTCGGCAAGCAGGCGATCGACGACGACGCCAACCAGACCGGCCAGATGCTGGCGGCCCTTCTGGGCTGGGCGCAGGGCACCTTCGCCTCCAAGGTCGAGATAGCGGGCGATCATGCAACGGTGACGCGCGAGGTCGACGGCGGCCTGCAGACGGTCGACCTGAAGCTGCCGGCGATCGTGACGACGGACCTCAGGCTGAACCAGCCGCGTTATGCCTCTTTGCCCAACATCATGAAGGCCAAGAAGAAGCCGCTCGACGAGAAGAGCCCGGCCGATTTCGGCGCCGACGTGAAGCCCAGGCTGAAGGTGTTGAAGACCGAGGAGCCGGGTGGCCGCAAGGCGGGCGTCAAGGTCAAGACGGTGGCCGAGCTGGTCGACAAGCTCAAGAACGAAGCCGGCGTGCTCTGAGGGCTCGGTGCGTCCTTCGAGGCTCGCCCTGCGAAGGACGCACCTTTCCTGCAACGGGCTGCGGGCTCGCACCTCAGGATGAGGACCGTGAGCGCCGAGGGCCAGCCGGGAATGCCGGCAAGGCACCGAGGGTCCTCATCCTGAGGAGCAAGGGCGCCGAGGGCCAGCCGGGAATGCCGGCAAGGCACCGAGGGTCCTCATCCTGAGGAGCAAGGGCGCCGAGGGCCAGCCGGGAATGCCGGCAAGGCACCGAGGGTCCTCATCCTGAGGAGCAAGGGCGCCGAGGGCCAGCCGGGAATGCCGGCAAGGCACCGAGGGTCCTCATCCTGAGGAGCAAAGGCGCCGAGGGCCAGCCGAGAATGCCGGCAAGGCACCGAGGGTCCTCATCCTGAGGAGCAAGGGCGCCGAGGGCCAGCCGGGAATGCCGGCAAGGCACCGAGGGTCCTCATTGTGAGGAGCGAGGGCGCCGAGGGTTAGCCGGGAATGCCGGCAAGGCACCGAGGGTCCTCATCCTGAGGAGCGAGCCCGGCAGGAGCTGGACGATTGGACAATTCCCTTGGCGGGCGAGCCTCGAAGGACGCACCCAAGGCAGCAGGCGCTAAGGCGCGCCAGAGAAGGAAACGGAAATGGCTATTCTTCTGATTGCCGAACACGACAACGCCACCCTGTCGGACCAGACCGCCAAGGCGCTGACGGCCGCGACCAGGATCGGCGCGGACGTGCATGTGCTGGTGGCCGGCAAGGGCGCCAAGGCAGCCGCCGATGCCGCCGCCAGGCTGACGGGCGTGTCGAAGGTGCTTCTGGCCGAGGCGGCCGAGCTCGAGCAGCGGCTGGCCGAGCCGCTGGCCGCGCTGGTGGTTTCGCTGGCCGGCGCCTACGACACGATCATGGCGCCGGCGACCTCGTCGGGCAAGAACGTCGCCCCGCGCATCGCCGCGCTGCTCGACGTCGCCCAGGTGTCGGAGATCATCGAGGTTGTTTCATCCGACACCTTCAAGCGTCCGATCTATGCCGGCAACGCCATCCAGACGGTGCAGACGACGGAGCCCAAGCGGGTGATCACCGTGCGCACGGCCTCGTTCCAGGCCGCGCCCGACGGCGGCTCGGCCGCGGTCGAGACGGCCAATGCGGCGACCGATCCCGGCCTGTCGAGCTTCGTCGAGAACAGGCTGTCGGAGAGCGATCGTCCGGAGCTGACCTCGGCCCGGATCATCATCTCGGGCGGCCGCGCGCTGGGCTCGTCGGAGAAGTTCCAGGAGGTCATCCTGCCGGTCGCCGACAAGCTGGGCGCCGCGGTCGGCGCTTCCCGCGCCGCGGTCGACGCCGGCTATGCGCCGAACGATTGGCAGGTCGGCCAGACCGGCAAGGTGGTGGCGCCGGAACTCTACATCGCGGTCGGCATTTCCGGCGCGATCCAGCATCTGGCCGGCATGAAGGACAGCAAGGTCATCGTCGCCATCAACAAGGACGAGGAAGCGCCGATCTTCCAGGTGGCCGACTACGGCATCGTCGGCGACCTCTTCACCATCCTGCCCGAGCTCCAAAAGGCGCTTTGACCGTCAGCAATCGCCAGGAGAACAGTCCTGCAACGCTCCGCGTGAAGAAGGTTCTGCGGAGACATGTGCTGAGCCAAGTGGCGGGGAACCTGCGTCGGCACGCCCCTGGCGGCGAGCCCGGCTGGCGAACTGTGGCAGGCTCAGGTTCGCCACTACCGAGCGGATCGTCGCCAGACCGAGCGGCGGGTGTTGCAAGGTGGCAGTCTCCGGGCTAGCTCAGTTCCAACGATGGGGAGCGCTGCGAGCCGCAGCGTTTCCCGATGAGCCCTCGTCGTACCTACCCAGATACCAGTTTGCCGAACGCCACCGCGCGTCGGTGAATCTCAGGCGCGTCGTAGTCCAGGGTCGCGACATGGAAACTCTTGTCGAGCGTCGCGTATTCGACGGTGCCGCCCAGCCTTGCCCTCAGCAGTTCGACCGAACCCGGCGGGATGACGTGGTCCTGCTGGCTATGCAAGATGAGGGCCGGTGACTTGATGCGCGAAAGTCCGGCTTCGTTTGCTTTCACGCCATCGAGGAGCGACAGAAGGCATTGCGCGGGTGTCTTGTCGTAACCGAGTTCCTTCGAGCTGGGGTCAGCTATATCGCCTGCGATCGCAGGCAGAAACCGCTCGCCCGCGGCTAGCGTCGCTTTCGCGCCCTCGGCGAAGGGGCCGAAGTCGTCTGCCTTGACCGCCGGATTGATGAGGACGATGCCCTTGATCTCCGGGTGCTGCTGGGCGAGCCAGAGAGTCAGCGATCCGCCCATCGATAGTCCGGCGACGACCACAGAGTCGGCTCGCGCCGCCAGGTCACGATAGGCCGCGTCGGCGGCGGCGGTCCATGCACCCCACCCGGTCCTGTTCATATCCTCAGGCGTCGTGCCGTGGCCCGGCAACCGGGGGACCTCCACCGTGAACCCGGCATCCGCGAAGGCCTTACCCAGCGGCCGCATAGACTGCGGGCAACCTGTAAATCCGTGGATCACCAACGCACCGTGCCGGCCACCCTTCGCAGAGTACGGCTCCGCACCCGCCATGATCCCAGGTTCAATTCCCATGTCGGTTCCTCCGTTCCAAGATCACGCGGCACCGAAGCATCGCAACGGCAATCCGTATAGTAGCGTATCGTATGCAAGCAAGAAAGAAAGAAGGATCGACCACTCACGCACGCGAAACTCACTGGGAGATTTCGCGCTTCCTCAAGCGCGAGCGTACGACGCAATAGCGAGATCCTCTTCCCGGAACGCCGCAAGTGGCGGACCTTTCGGCGTCTGCCCGGATTGAAACCTGGCCCGGTAGCCTCGCGGCGGCTTGGAAATCTGAAGACGGGCACATAGCTTGGCGATTGCGACATCCGAAAACGCCAAGTTCCTTGGCCACCTCCTGCGTCGGCTTCCCCCAAACCAGCGCGAACAGTTCCTCGCGCGAGAGCTCTTTTGACGATCGTGTCCCACCAAGTGGTGTAGCTCGTCGTAGGCGAAGCCGCTCGCTCGCGCGCCCCTCAATAGCGCTGTAGCGAGCGAGCGGCTTCGCGGGCGATCATCGATGTTTCCCGGTAGGGTCGGGTTGCTGAGTCCAACCGGATTCGAAGGAACGATCGATGACCGACGACATGATGAACTTCCGCACGCTGGTGGAGAAGAGCTGCGCTGGGGCACGCAAAGCACGATCAGTGCGGCGACAGGAGCAGCCTCCGAGATCGTGCGGGTGACCGACGATGTCCACTATCGTGAGACGGGCACGGACCAGGCCGTCGAAAACGTTCCTGCGGTTGACCGCGAACCACGTTTAAGAGCCTCTATCTCCGCTGCGATCGGGCAAAAATGAACCCCATGACGACTGTTGCGGACGTGCAGCGCGCTGATCCCGCGCAGTTGGAACCACCGCTACGATGCGTACTGTGTCGCGATCTTCATCTGGAGGTCTTCATCTGCAGTGCGGAAGTCGACCTTGCCTACTCCGTCGCACGTTTGACAGGTGGTTGTTCTGTCTTTGGTCGGCCGTATCTTCCCGGCGCCTTTGCAAACCGGGCAGACGGCTAACAAGGGGCTGACCTCCATTTCATCTCCTCTCTCAGAATCCCTCCTGGTCACCGGCATCTTTCATCGAACCTGGAGTTGTTGCAACCGCTGATAGTCGCGGTCGCGTTCTGGCTCGGCATCTTCGCAACTCAAAGGAACAACCACATGACAACGACGCTGGATGTCCAGCGCGCGCTGCTTGCGCGCGGCTATGATCTCGGGCCGAGCGGGGCGGACGGAATTCCTGGCCCGCCGCACGACCGCCGCGGTGCGGCAGTTCCAGGCGGATCGGGGCCATGCGGTCAAATGGCCCGGCACTGTCGGGCCGGATCACGCTTTCGGCGCTCGGGGTTTTCGGGCGATGCTGCGCCGGAACTGGGCGTGCCGGCCGGCGAGGTCGTCCCGCCGTGGATCGCGATTGCGCGCGCCAAGATCGGCCAGCACGAAAAGATCTACAACAAGAAGCTGCGCGACTGGCTCAAGAGCGACGGACACGCGCTCGGCGATCCGGCGAAGCTGCCGTGGTGTGGCGATTTTTGTTGAGACGTGCCTGGCGCTGGCGCTGCCCGGCAATCCCTACTGGGCGCGCTCAACTGGCGCCAGTTCGGGCAGGGCGTATGTCCATTCGGGCCTCGGCATTGCCGCTATGCTCCCAACAGTACCAGACAACCGTTCGTCCGACAGTCCGCATTACGCCCGGGCTCGGGCTCGGGCTCGGGAAATTGGCGATCACGCGATGGCCGATGAAGCGCTTGAAATCGGTCGTGGTGTGTCACTATCAGCAGTAACCGCGCAAGCAGGTTCCGAACGCTCGACACCTGCCCAGCGTCCGCCTCGTCCAGTTCTGACGCCGCGGTTGTTCAAAGCAGCTGCAATCCCTCTGAGGCTGGCTACGCCATAGCGCTGGATTGTCTGCACGATCGGCAGGACGGATTCAGCAAAGCGCTCTGCTTCGCGAATAGAGACCTCGCGCCCCTTCGCGGCGGCTAGGATGTGTTGCGCGGGGTTGCCGAGCCTCGTCCCACCCTGCTTGTGCGATGCGAGGGCGGCCCTGGTCCGCTCGGAGATGAACCGCCTTTCTCGGCCAGTGCTGCGTTCTCAGCGGTGGTCACCGTGGCGAGAGTGTGCCAATGGCTGAGCCGGAGCAGGGTCATTCGCCCCAAATGACGAAAGCGATCAGGAAGGCGATGGTGCCGTACCAGACGATCGTGCCGAGCGCCTTCGTCAGCGTCCGCCTGGCCTCGCGGGCTCGATTCGGGTTGACTGGGTCGTAGATGACCGCAACCTCGGCGCCGACCGTCGCGGTCGTACTGTTCACTGCAAGGCCCGAATGGAACCGCTGCCGCTTGCCGGCCCGATCGGTGAACTCAATTACGGGCGTATCAGGACCGTCGCCCGAAGTGTCGAGCCTCACGACCTTGCGCGTTGTGTAGGCGCGTCGCCGCATTAGGACGAGGTCGCCATAGGTCTCCGGAACGACCAGTGCGCCAAGGAAAACGACGCAGATCAGGCACCAGATCTGGATGTCGCTCGGAGCGTAACCGGATTGGTCGGCAAGGGCGCGGAACGGCCAGAGCGCCTCATGCGCCCAGTCACCGACACGCATCCAGAATGCTTCCCACTGCTCCCGCATCGCCCAGCCCGTATCCGCGGATCGGCGGAACGATAGCCGGCAATGGCGACAAAACGGTAAAAGCGGATCGAAATGACCTTTAGCCCGAAGTTTGCGAGTTAGGCGCGGTGCCGGTCTTCCTGAGGACCGGCTCGCCGTGAAAGCGCCTGGCCGATGGACGCGAGACGCCATAGGCGATTTCCATCATCAGCCGCGGGTTTTTCCTGGGCACCGAGCCCATGTGGAATCCGAACGGGTCTTCCACGAAACCGGTTCCTGCCTTACCAGTCATCGTGACCCGGTTCTCTGCGCCATAAATGCGGAGCACCTCGTCGACCGGGTGCCCGACCAGAAGCGTGTACTGGTGCTTCAGGGCGCGCTTGCGGTGGCTTCCAAACACATAGACATGGGCGCCGTCCTCCTCTCCGACATCCGAAATGTAGAAGAAGAACTTCAGCATGCGCCAATCATCGAGGTCGAAGTGGAGATTCAGGGACGTGAGATGGAGATCGGCCACGGTGACGTTCTTGGTCGGGAATGTCCACCAGATCCTGGTTGTCGCGAGAGTCGCCTGACCGCCGAGATATCGCTGGGCGATTCCGAGCAGCAGCGGGTCTTGCTGAACAGCTCGAACAGCCGCGCACCCCATCGATCTTCCAAAGAAATGGCCGCTGAGAATGGAGCGGCCGAACTGCTTCTCGGCGACCTGGTGTTCCGGGGCCAGGAACTCCAGCTGCCGGTCGAAATTGGCGAAACAGGGCGTAGATCTGGCGAAGCCGGCAATCTCCTCATGAACGGCAGGAGGCAAGTTCAAGCCCCGGCAAAACCCGTCGGTGCGCAAGGCGGCCGCCGCATCCGATGCGGTTACGGCATCGCCGAAGAGCGACGACCCGGCACCCGAACCGGCCGGGACGCGCCTCGCCGTCATCCAATGCGCCCTTCGAAAGGGCATCGTGCGCGCGAGCAGGAACATCGGCAGCCACGCCGGGTTCTCGCGAATATCGGATACATAGGTCGGAATTCTCGCCGCGATCCGCCGAAGAACTCTAACTGTCCGCTGGGATCGATTGGCAGCGGGCATCAACTGCTCGGACATGCATTCTTCCTTGCTTGTGTCGGGTTGTTACCTGTGCCCTGCCGCCCACAGCAGAAACCAAAGGTACCGATTTTTTTGCAATGCACAATAGGCCCGCCGATCCTGCTTGCCGGGGGCTTGGGCGCCCTTCCGGGGGCTCTGTAACGCCGGACGCTCGAGTTCCTCGAACTCGTCCTGTCGCCGCTCTGCGGGCTGCTCGGGGCGATGTGCCTGACGAAGCCAGTCGTGCTCTTGGTCCGGTACTATGGATGGCCCCCGGTCGCTTCGGACGATTCCGCCGCTTTCGCCGCGGCGTTCGTCGTCGGGACGTGCTCCATGTGGCTGTCCGACTGGATCTTCGAGTTCATCGTCCGGAAGCAGCGACCGCCCCCGGCATAATCGTCCGGAGTTTCCGGACACTCTCGACCGATGGCTGCCCCGCTGGCGCCAGCCGGCGGGCTTTCTGAGTTCTGAAACGTAGAACGGAAGCTATCTCGGCACCAGGCACGGGCTGGCACCTAATTCCTGGCCAGATGGCGTCGCGCACGATAGTCTTGGATCCGCAAAATCAGGACCGCGACAATGCTCGATCTAGGTGAAGTTCTCGATCCGTTTCGAAAAAAGGTAATCGACATCAAGGACGCGCTTGCGGGCGCCCGCTATCTCTATGACGGTATCGACCTGATCTTGGAGAGCGTCGATGACCCCAAGGTTCGTGGAGCTTCGCAAGAGGTGTTCTCGTCTGCCAGCGAAAAGATGAACGCGATCGACGGTATGCTTGACGAATTCTATCGTCAATTGTCTTCGACGGATCGGGTGTTGGAGACGTACAAGGCCAACCTGAAACCCTGATGAGTGCTTTTCTAAAGTTGGGGCGTCCCGCCCTTAGACGTTCTTCGCCCGTATGTGGCGGGCATCAGCGGCCCGTCGCCGCCGATCCGCGCAACTTTCTCCAGCCTATCGGCTCAGTTTCTGCTCACTTGCTCCCGATTTTGCCCTCGATTTCCTGATTTTGGACGCAGCCTTCCCCTCAGGCCGTGCCGGCCTTGACGAGAACGAGCGCCCGTTTGGCATTTATCGCGCAGGCGACAAGCTGCAGATGGCAGTGGTTGCGCGCCAGGCCGAGATAGCGAACCCGGGCCATGCCGTACCAGTTCTTCATCGTCGCGTTGGTCCGCTCGATGCCGGCCCGCACGCTGGCGGCGACCTTGTTCATCCACTTCTGCCAATTCGGCTGCTGCTTGCCCCGCTTGGCCTTGTAGGCAATCCGGTCCTTGATGCCTCGATCCGCCAGTTCGTCGCGCAGCGCCTGACTGTCATAGGCCTTGTCGGCGTAATAGGCCTCTTCGTCACCTTGAATGAGCACAGCGCCCATCTGGCTGTCATGCAGATCGGCCGAGCTCATCTCCGCCTGGCGTATCAGCCCGCTCTCCGCGTCGCCGGCGAGATGGGCCTTGTAGCCGAAATAGGTCTTGCCGTGCTTGTGCGTGAAGCCTGCATCCGGATCGCGCGCCGACACCTGGCCCTTCTCGTAGTCGGGCCTGGCCACCGCCGCCGAGATGATGGTGGCGTCAACCAGCGTGCCGCGCCTTACCAGAAGACCGCGCCCTTCCAACTGCCGGTTCAATTCGGCAAGCAGCTTATCTTGAAGCGCCAGTTCGACCAGCCTCTGGCGGAAGCGCCAGATCGACATGTGGTCCGGTGTCTTTTGATCGAGCGGAAACCCACAGAAGCGGCGGAACGACAGCCGGTCGGCCACCGCTTCTTCCGCCGCCGGATCGGACAGGCCGTACCATTGCTGCAAGAGCGCAATCTTGAACATTGCTATCGGCGGGTAGCCGGGCGCCCCCAGAGCATCGTTATGGATTTCCCGGAACAGCACCTCGAAAGCCGACCAATCGATCAACTTCTGCACTTCTTCCAGAAACTTGTTACCCCTGCTCACGTCACGCACCAATGCATCGGCGAGTGAAGGTTGCGCCAAGTTACGACGAGACATAGCCGAATCAATCCTAACTTTTCTCTATTGAATCATAGAGTTGGGACTTTTGAAAAGCGCTCCTGATGTTGGCAGGCGCCTGAAACGAAAACCCCGGCCGGAGCCGGGGTTCTCCCTTTGGCAAAGGGGGGTGCTACGCGCTGGGGCGGGTGCGCCCCCGGAAGCTGCGCCCGATTTGCCTAAACAGATCCAACTGTTTTTTCGCAAACTTGTCGGCGTCGTCGCAGGCTCTTGATTTGACATAGGTGCGAAACAGGCGGCCCAATCACCTATTGTCGGCACATCGACAAGGGTGCCGACAGCTGGAAGAGCCTACAGATGCTTTCGCCCCAACAGGAGGGTTGAAAGTGATGAGCGCTCCAAACCTCAATGCCCACCACAGACCAGATGAAATGCAACTGATCGAGGTGGTCGGTGGATGGATCGTGCGCGTGGTCGAGAACGGCTTGGCGGATCGCCGCTCATCTCACAAGCTGCTCGACCGCTTGCGCGAGGACCCTGGCGCCGGCAAGGGCGTCGGTGGGCTCTATCCGTTCTGAAGGGTGATGACTCACTCCTTTCCAGCAGGGAATGAAAAGCATTCCTGTCGGACAGATCGCCTGGAGATGGCGGGCGTCGTGGCCGGCGCCCGATGCAATTCTCATCGCGGGAACATCTGCGCTGGATGCCGACTGAGCCAGCAGGTCCTGCATCTTCCCGGAAAAGGCCAGCGGCGCATCGTGGAGCAACTGCGTGACCCTGACATCGCACGCGCCGGCATGGTCTTTTGCGAGGGGTTCGACCAGGTCGCCGAGGCGAGCAAGAATGTCCGGGTCCGGGTGACGCAGGTCGATGGAAAACTCCACCCTGGCAGGCACGACGGAGGGTGCGTTGGGCGAAACGGTGAAGTGACCGACGGTAAAGCGGACGATGTCTTCCTTGTCCCAGATGGCTTTCTGCAACGCGTCGACAATCGCGATCGCGGCAACGAGAGCGTCCTTGCGCGCCGACCTTGGCGACGTTCCCGCATGATTCTCCTCGCCTTCTATCGCCACCCGGAAGGTTCGCTTGCCCTGGATGCCGGTCACAATTCCGACCGGAATGCCGAGACTTTCAAGGATCGGGCCCTGCTCGATATGCGCTTCGAGATAGCCTAGCGCCGGACGCTCCAACGGCCGTCGCGGCACATCCTTGTCACTGGCGAGAACACGCCCGACGGCGTCGCCGGCCGTGATTCCGTTCGCATCCTTGAGTCCATGGATCGCCTCCACGCTTCGCAGACCCGCGTAGCCGGCCGAACCCATCATGCCCGGTGCGAAACGGGAGCCTTCCTCATTCGTCCAGGCGACGACCTCGATGGCGCGTTTCGCGACGATGCCGGAGGATCTGATGGCTTCGGCGACCTCGAGCGCGGCGAGAACCCCGTAGACCCCGTCGAAGCGCCCGCCGGTCGGCTGGCTGTCGATGTGCGAACCGATCAGGAGTGGCGGCAGGTCAGGGTCCTCTGCCTCAAGGCGCAGAAAGAGGTTGGCCAGACTGTCGGTGTAGGGAACGAGTCCGATATTCCGGCCCCATGCGACAAGCTGCGCCCTCGCTTCTATTTCCGTGTCGGAGAGGGCCGGGCGGTCGACGCCGCCCTCCGTCGTCTCGCCGAATCGGGCAAGCTGCATGAGGCGCCGCCACAGCCGCTCACCGTCGATGAAGTCCGATACCGCAGCCACGACAGATCAACTCGTGCGCATGATCTGTGCGGGGTTGGCGCGCGGGTCGCGCGGCAGCCACCGTTTCTGTTCCACCTGCGCCAGGAATTCTGCGACGAACTGGTTGAAAAGCGCGGGCTCTTCCAGATTGAGCGTATGACCGCTCTTGGGCAGGATCGCGAGACCGCAGGCCTGGATGGTTTTCTTCATGAAGATGCCCGGCTGAAGGCAGTGGTCGTCCTCGTCGCCCACAAGAACCAGCGTTGGCGCAACCATGGCTTTCAGCTCCTCCTCCAGATCGTAGATCGAGGGGCGGCGGGCCTGCACCCCGCGCATGGTGTTGGCCGAGCCCACGGCGTCGTGCTCGCCAAGCTGCTTTCGGAATTCCTGCCAGCCGCGAGGGTCCTTCAGGAGATAGGCGATCCGCGATGCAGCCATGCCATAGACATGGGAAAACGCTTCCGAACCCTGCTCCTCGAACTGCCGAGCAACTTCCATGGAAACGTCGCGGAAATACTCCTCGAACTCCTTCTCCGCTCCGTAGCCCGCACCCGCTACCACGAGCGAAAGCACGCGTTCCGGATAGGCGAGGCCGAAGTGAAGCGTCGCGAAACCGCCCATCGACAGGCCAACCACATGCGCCCTGGCTATTTCGAGAGCGTCGAGGACATCGCGAATGTCGTCGACGGCGCGCTTCTGGGAATATTTCCCGACGTCGGCGGGCACCTCGGAAGGGCTGTACCCGCGCGCGTTGAAGGTGATGCAGCGGTGCCGGCGGCTGAAGTGGCGCACCTGCGGCTCCCAGCTGCGCTGGTCTCCGCCGAACTCGTGCACGAAAATGATCGGCGCGCCTTCGCCGGCCTCTTCCACATGCAGATTCACTCCATCGGTGGTGGTGATGAATGCCATGGCGGGCCTCAGATGATCGAGCGACGGGAGGCGATGCCGCCATCCACGGTAACGATGGTGCCGGTCGTGTAGCCGGAGCGGTCGGAGGCCAGGAACACGATCGTGTCGACCACCTCGTCGACATGAGCGGGACGGCCGAGCGGATAGGTTGCGGCAAGCTCCATGTAGCGGCTTTCATCGCCATACATGCTCCTGGCCCGCTTCTTCAGCATGTTGTAGATGCGTCCCGTGTCCACAGGTCCTGGATTAACGCCGATCACGCGGATGTTGTCGTCGAGGCTGGCGCCGCCGAGAGCTTTGGTGAAGGCCATGAGGGAGGCGTTTCCCGTTACGCCGGCGATGTAGCGCGGGTCGAAAACCTCGCCGCCATTGCCGATATTGTTGATGATCACGCCGCCGCCCCGGGCCTTGAGCCGCGCATAGACGAGCCGGCACAGGTTGATGTAGCCGAAAACCTTCAGCTCCCAGCCCGCGCGCCAGGCATCCTCATCCACGTCATACATGGTGCCGCTCGGGATGACGCCGGCATTGTTGACGAGGATGTCGATGTCGCCCGCTGCATCCACCAGGCGTTCGCATGCGCCTTTCTCGGTGATATCCATGGGGTGCACATGGACTGCGACATCGTGCTTGCGGGTGATCTCGCGAGCGAGTTGCTCGAGACGATCGGCGCTGCGCGCCGTCAGGTGCAGGTTCACGCCCTCTGCGGCCAGAGTGTAGGCAAGCCCCTCGCCAATGCCCTGCGAAGCGCCAGTGACGAGTGCCGTCTTGCCGGCCATACGAAGATCCATGGAAAATTCCTCCTTCTTGTTCTTTCAGGTAAAGGTGCTCAAAACAGCTTGACGTCTTCGTTCATTCCGCGGGCTTCTTCCACGGCCTTCGGCAGCAGAGCGCAGAATTCTTCCACCCACCCGGTCGGAACCGAAACGCTGACCTTGATGAACTGGTCGCCAAAAGCCTGGGTGTGATAGCGGCCATGCCGGATCATGATGTTGTGGCGGTCCATCACCGCGCAGATCGCTTCCGGCCGTACGCCGGCTTCCTTGCATTCGATGACCAGGAAATTGCCGCTGGAGGGGTAGACCGGAACCGAGAGGCCGGGTATCGCCTCGGCCGCCTGACGGACCATCTCCTGGTTCTTGCGCAGTTCCGCGAGGACCTCGGGAAACCACTCCTTCTTCACCTTCAGGCCGGCAATTGCGCCGCGCTGTGCGATGATGCTTGAACCAAGATTGTTGGGGGGCCCATCGGCCAGCATCTCGATCGTGTCGGGGGAGGCGACAAGCGCCCCCACGCGCAGGCCTGCAAATCCCAGCCACTTTGAGAAGCTCCAGACCGTGATCGTGCGTTCGGCATAGAACTGCGCGGCCAGCGTGTGGCTGTGCGCGAAATCGCGATAGGTGCAGTCCTGGATCAGCCAGCAGCCGGCCTTGCGCGCGATGTCCGCGATGACGCGGATTTCCTCTTCGGTCGCCGCGCAGCCGAGCGGGTTGTTCGGGTCGACGAGGTAGATGACTTTCGTTCGCTCCGTGATGGCGGCGGCAAGCCTTTCGGGAGCCAGCCGATAGTTGAATTCGGGACCGTAAATCGGAACCTGCACGACCGAAGCGCCGGCGGCCTTGGCGAACTTCATCGGCCACGCCCAGGTCGGATCGGTAGTAAGGAACTCGTCTCCCGGACCGCAAAGCATACGGCAGACATGATACAGACCCTGCACGGCGCCGTCGGTGACGAGCGTCGACATCCCGTTAAGACCAATGTCCTCAAGGATGAGATTGCGCAGTTCTTCAAGACCGAGAGGCGGCGCGTAAGCGTGGAACTCTTCGCCTCGCAGCGCGTCGATCATCGCCTGGATTACCGATTTGTGCGCGGGATGATGATTGGTGTTCTGGCCCATCCATCGAAGGTCGCCGTTGTTGACCAGCCGGTCGAAGTGGCTGTTTCTAAGCTCGAAATCACGCATGCCTGCCGGTCTCCTCGCGCCCTCTGTGCGTTCGTTCTTCTGTGCCTCCGCGCCATTTGGTATCCCAAATTCGCGATTTGGCATGCCAAAAGATTTCATTGGTGCGATTTTTTTTCAAGAGTTTATTGCTTGGTACGCCAAAATCGATAATCATGATGCCGCAAAATCAAAAAGGGGACCGGTGTCTCTCCCGGACATCGGCAAAACATCAAGTTCGGCAAAGCCGGCTTTTCAAATGGAGAACGACATGCGAATTCCATCTATCCTCGGTGCGCTCGGCCTTGGCCTCGCACTCGGCGCAGCGGCCTTCTCGGCTCCGGCAGCAGCACAAGATTTCCCCTCCGGGCCGATCACGCTGGTGGTCAACTGGCCGGCCGGTGGCGGCATGGATCGAGCCGGTCGCCTGGTCGCCGAATATGCCAAGAAGCACGTGAATGTTCCGATCGCTGTCATCAATGTGGATGGCGCGGGCGGCGCGACCGGGGTGCGTCATGTGGCCGACGCCAAGCCGGACGGCTATACGATCGGCATATTGGGGGCGAGCATCATCTCCAGCCAGTATGTGAACCAGAACGCGAACGCCATCGACGACATCGATTACCTGGCATTCTTCGGTCCAGATCCCGCAGCGCTCGAGGTGCGCTCCGATCTCGGCGTGAACTCGGTGGATGAGTTCATTGCCAAGCTCAAGGAAGCGTCCGGCAGCGTCAAGAATGGCAATGACGCCCCTGGCGGCGTTTCGCACATCGCCGCCGCCCTTCTCGAAGCCGAGACGGGCGTGAAGCTCTCCAAGGTTCCCTATCAGGGTTACGCGCCGACCGTGGCCGCGATCCTGTCGGGTGAGGTCAATTCCGCCACGCTTCCGGTGCACCAACTGATCGACCAGCACAAATCCGGCGAGGTGAAGATCCTTGGCGTGATGAGCACCGAACGCCATTTCATGGCGCCGGATGTGCCTACCTTCCAGGAGCTCGGCGTCGACCTCGTCGCCGGCGACTGGCGTGCGCTTTACGTTCCGAAGGGCATTCCCGAGGAACACAAGGCGGCATTGGAAAAGATGCTGGCCGACACGACCAACGATCCGGAATTTCAGGACGCCGCCAAGAAGATGGGATTTGTCATCACGCCTATGGACGCGGCGGAGACGACCGAGTTCGTGAAGAAATCCGACGCCGAACTCTATCCGATCCTGGTAGAAGCCGGTCTTGTGAAGGTCCGCGAGAAATAGGCTATGCCAGGCGCTGGCCCCACAGGGAGACAGTCATGATCGACTCGACGGAAAACGCAGGCTCGCGCAAGACGCGCCTGCATCTGGGGGGCGGGATCTTCTTCGGCCTGTGGGCCGGCTTCGGGTGGTATGGTCATCTCGGGAACGCCCAGCTTGGAGAGGATTTCGGCCTCGATCCGGGGCCGGGGCTTCTCCCGTCGATCGTTCTTTCCATGCTGACCCTGGGGGCGCTCGTTCTGGCCGGTATGGGCCTCGTTGAGCGCGTCAAATCGGGAGGACCACTTCCCATCGATTGGGGAGCGATCCTGCGTGGCTCGGTCGCACCGGCGCTTTTGTGCCTTTCGCTTGCGGCCTACCTGCCGCTCGTCTGGGCGATCGGCTTCGTTCCGGCCACAATGCTCTATTCCGGACTTCTGATGGCTGCGCTCAGCCGCAACCAGCTCCGAGCCGCGCCCGGATCGGCACTTTTGTCGATCGTTGTCGGCGTTCTCGTATGCACCTCGCTAACATATGCGCTCTTCATCTATTGGATTGGCGTGCCGCTACGCTGAGACAGCAGCGCCAAAACCGGAAATGGAAGGGGGCTCGTGGCCGTGTTCTTTGAATTCGCAAGCCAATTCGCTAATATCTTCTCCGATCCCCACATGCTGTTTCTCGGCGCCGCGGGCACCGCGCTGGGCATCGTGTTCGGCTGCCTGCCAGGTATCTCTTCAACCATGGCGCTGGCGATCCTGCTGCCCATCTCCTTTTCGCTCACCCCGTTGGGGGCGATCATCTTCTTGATCGCCGTGTTTTCGGCAAGCGTGTTCGGCGGTTCCATTTCCGCGATCCTGATCAACATTCCAGGCACGCCTGGAGCGATTGTCACGCAACTTGACGGATATCCCATGGCGCGCTCGGGCAGGGCGGGCGAGGCACTCTTCTATGCGCTTGGCGCTTCCACCCTCGGCGGCGTGATCGGCCTCGTCGCCCTGATCCTGATTGCTCCGATCGTCGCGGGAGCCGCGATGCAGTTTCGCAGCCCGGAATTCGCCATGGCCACGGTCTTTGGCCTGACCTTGCTTGCCTATTCCACTCCCGGCGCCACTTTCCTGGGCATCCTCAGCGGCTGCATCGGGCTGATCTGCGGAATGGTCGGTTTCGACAGCCTCACGGATATCCCGCGCTTCGATTTCGGCACCAGCTGGCTGCAAAACGGCATCAACCTCGTGCCGGTGACCATCGGTCTCTTCGGCATCGCCGAGATCATGCGAAACCTGAATGTCGCCTCGCAAAGCGGAGCAACGGTGGCGCGTCGTATTGGCCGTGTCGTGCCGCCATGGAAGGAAATGCGCCGTCTCTGGAAGGCGGTTCTGCGCGGCTCGGGCATCGGAATCGCCGTTGGCGCCATACCGGCTGCAGGGTCTGCCATCGCGGTCGCGGTTTCCTATGCGCAGGAACAGCGCCTTTCCCCGCGAGGCAAGGATTTTGGGAAAGGCATTCCCGACGGGATCGTAGCGCCGGAGGCATCCAACAACGCCGCCGTCGGTGGTGCGCTCGTTCCGATGATGACCCTTGGCATTCCCGGCGACACCATGACGGCGGTGCTGATGGGCGCGCTTTTGATCCATGGTCTGAGGCCAGGGCCGCAGCTTTTTGTAGAACACGCGGACTTCGTCGCTTCCGTCTATGTGGGGCTGTTCCTGGCCATACTCCTGACAGCGGCGATGGGCTTGCTGCTCATGCAGCAGTTCGTCCGGCTGATGCAGGCGCCGCGCCACATTCTCGTGGCGGCGATCATTCTTCTGTGTGTGATCGGCTCCTTCACCATCCGCAACAACGTGGCGGATGTGGGCGTGATGATCGCCTTCTCAGTAATCGGTTTCGTCATGTACAAGCTGGAGATCCCGGTGGCTCCGCTGGCATTCGGCCTGATCCTTGGACCCATTCTGGAGGAAAACCTGCGCCGCTCTCTGATTGTGAGCGACGGCAGCTGGATGGTATTCGTGGGGCGCCCCATCGCTTTGGCTATGCTCTTGCTCTCGCTAGCGGCGGTGCTGTATCCAGTTTTCGTGGCGTTGCGCCCGAAACGGGTAAGCGCCGACGCAGGAGAGTAGCGATTTGTTGCTCTTGCTGTATCCGACAGGGTGGAGTGAACGGTGACCGATATGACTTCCCAGGCGAGCGAAATTGCTCGCCGCCTCGAAGATCAGATCGTTCGCGGAGAGCGCTCACCAGGCGCCCGTCTGGATGAACGTTCCCTTGCCGAGCATTTCGGCGTGTCGCGTACGCCGGTGCGCGAGGCGCTGCAATGGTTGGCGGCCCATGGCCTTGTCAGCCAGCGTGGCCGGCAGGGCGCACGTGTGGCCCAGCTCTCGGTTCCCGATCTGCTAGACGCGTTCTTCGTGATTGCCGAAATGGAGAGTATGGCTGCCCGTCAGGCGGCCCGGCGCATACGTCCCAACCAGCGCGAGCAACTCGTCGAATGCCATGAACGGTGCTCGGCGCTCGTTGAGGCCAATGATGCGGAAGGCTTCTATATCGAGAATCTCCGTTTTCACGCGCTGGTTCTGGAAGCTTCTCACAACCGGATTCTCAAAGAACAGATGGGAACCGTACGTGCGCTTACGGCTCCCTACCGCCGCTACGTCACGCATCAGCCCGGCCGCATGAAGGCTTCGATCACCGAGCATGGCAACATTATCGAGGCGATCCTTGCCAGTGACGGAGAGACCGCAGCCCAGATGATGCGCGATCATGTCAATCTGCTCGGCGATGGCCTGAGCGATCTCCTGCATCTGATGGCCTCTGAAAAGGAAGCCATGATGGGCTGACATGCGGGATTATTCCCTCCCCATCTGCGCGGCGGCAACAAGCCTCCCGCCCAATGGCCCGCCGCAACGGCCCGCGTCTGACTTGCACCAGGCGCGGGCTTTTCTGCGTCAATACCAAGATCTGGCGATAGAGGCGCCCGAGCAAAAAACTTGCGCTATCGCGCGAGCGATGCACGCCAAGCGCGAACGGCTGCCGGAACCAGGAACCCGGCAGGCTCAGTTCGCCGCGACAAAACGATGCGCCGTCCCATTCTTTTCGGCGAAGCCAACGCCTGGATAAGGCCAGTGGAATCCAAGCATCTTCAGCTTGTCTGCTGCAGCACGATCGGCCAGCGCTTTGCGATTCTTCACTGCCTGATCGTGATCGGCGTCAAACCCGAACTTCCATTCGGGGTGCTCGAACGAAACGATCGGATTGACCATCGCATCGACGGGCATGATCAGACCCTCGCCTCCGGCTAGCTCCAGAGAGATATGGCCGGGCGTATGGCCGGGCGTATCGAGGACGGTGAGCCCGGGAGCCACTTCCTGTCCTCCCTTGACCATCGTCACCTTGTCCTTCACCGCTGCGAGGTCGCGCTGCGCGCCCTTGACGAAATCGCCCATCTCTGCTGGCATTTTTGCAAGTAGCCCCGGATCGGTCCAGAAATTCCACTCCGTCTCCCCGACATAATAGGCCGCGTTCGGAAAGAGCAGCGTCCCATCCACTTTTGATGTCCCCCAGATATGGTCCGGATGGGCATGGCTAAAGACGACCTTTGTCACCGATGCAGGATCGATCCCAGCTGCCGAAAGGTTCTCGGCAAGCTTCCCGGCGGTCGGCTGAAACTTGTTGCCGGAGCCGTTGTCCACGACAATCACGTCGTTCGCAATTTTTATTACTGGGACGTTCGCGTGCGGCTTGGCGGTATCTGCCGGCCAGCCCATGTGCTTGGCAATTTCGGCAAGCTGTTCGGGTGAGGCATCGACAGCCATGACGTTGAGTGGCAATGCCAACTCTCCATCGCTGACCACGGTAATCTCCGCGTCTCCCTGCTTGAAAACGAAAGGCGCGGCCGACTGTGCCAGAGCTTTCCAAGACATCAGAGGCACCGCTGCCAGCGCGGTACTGCCTGCCAGGAAGCGGCGTCGGTTCAGCAGGTGGAGCAATTCTTCAGTAGCGATTGCCATGGTAACCTCCTCGAGCCCCTGCCCTCACACTAACGCACCGTAGTGGAAGCTATTCCCGAAAAGAGGTTCGAGAAAATCAAATCTGGCCTACCTGACAGATCGATCGTTGCTATGCCGGTCGCCCAGGGAGCTATGTCCGCACGCTGCAGCGGATGGTCATGCTCTTGACGATCAACCTGCTACAACAACGAACCTTGCGCCGCGGCGGCCGGGTATTTGATCTGTGTGGCCGGCTTGTCGATGATCACGAGCTGATCGTCGGGGAGAGGCCGCTGCAGGGCCTTGGCCTCGGACCACGGCGCGCGTAACCAGGTGTCGATCTCTTGCGTGGTGAAGATCACCAAGCAGGATCTCGGCTTTTGTTGCGCTGCAAAAGATCTCTACAGGTTCGATTGTCTCTAATTCGACCGTGACCGTCATTTGTGCTTTGCTGTTTTCTGGGAAGGATGGGTATTGCGGTGGGGAAACCAGTCTACACTGGTTAGGAAGTCTGCATGGCGAAGAGGCTATCGAGCGGTCTATCGCCGGCTCGACAGGCAAGCACGGGGCTACGCAAGCAGAGAAGGACTGTGCGGCGCGCTTAAACTGTGGCCGCAATGACACACACGACGAGAGATTCCCTCCGCAGGCGGTTTGTTGGGGATCATTCCCTGCGGAGTTCTGTCAGCGCAAGAGGTTTCCGGATAGCTTAATTGATGCAGCGGGCCTGACAGGGCTTAGGCGCCCGGCACTTGAGAATAGTGGCGGGCGTATCCTTTGCGACGCCCAAGCGAGGGTTTGTTCCTTCAGGCCTGCGCTGGAGCAAGGAATGGACTTTTCTGCCTTCGGCTGGGGACGAGTGGTGCTGCTGAGCTTTCTCGGAACGCTCTGCTGCATCGCCGTGGCGTTTGCAATCGACAGCTATTCCTTTGAGACAGGCACATGGAGATGGGGCGAAAAGCCCCTCAACAACCTGATCATCCCCCTTATTCTTGCCCCTCCTTTCTTTTTCTACCTCCTCAGTAAGCAACGTGAGCTTGCCATTGCGCATCGCGAGCTGATGATCGTCGCCTCCACCGATTCCCTCACCTCTTGCCTGAACCGGCGGGCCTTCACCGCCATGGTGGACCGCTACCTTGACCGTATCGCCGACCAGAAGGCTGACCACCACGGCGCGCTTCTGATTATCGACGTCGATCACTTCAAAAACATCAATGACGTGTTCGGTCACGATTGCGGTGATGAAGCGCTCAAGGCCATCGCACGCACGATCAAGGGCACATTGCGCGACCCCGACTTCGTCGGCCGAATTGGCGGAGAAGAGTTCAGCGTCTTTTTGCCCGGCGTCAGTCCCGAGCGCGTAGGCAGGATCGCAGAGCGTATCAGGGTCGAGGTTTCAGCCACTGAACTGAACCTCAACGGAAAATCCTGCAAGCTCTCCGTGAGCGTCGGCGGCGTCACTTTTGATCGGAATGCTTCCTTCAGCGAACTCTATCGCCACGCCGATCAGTTGCTCTACGCGGCGAAACGCGGCGGCCGCAATCGCGTGGAAATCCAGCACGCGTCTGCAGGCTCTGATAAGCAAATTCAGATTCATTGATCTGAACGTCTCCTTGCGAGCTGGTATTGTCTGCCCCGGGCAACCGAAAGGGCAGAGAATACTTGACCGAGCACCGATAGCAGGTCAGCAGGCGCGCTGAGCAGCCTGCCAGGATGGTTGCGCGGATTACCGAACCCATGTTGTGAATTCATTCCTGCTCTATTCTATCGTCGCGTTGTTTTCGCCAGGGGGCGACATGACGGTGGTAACAATCCGATGATCTTTTCCATCGAGGAAATCAGTGAATCAAAGAGCAGGATAAGCCCTGACAAGCGGCCGGTTGAATACGTGGCAGGCCCGCTTCTTGACGGATATGCACCAACGACTCGAAACATACGGGCCACACGTTCGTCTAAGCGACAAACAGTCAACAGGTCCGGAGAATTTCGGGCCACAAGAGAACGAAAATTGGGGGTATCCGGCGGATGGGAGGTAAACAGGTCTGTGGCGAAAACCCCACGTTTCCCGGGCTTTTAAACCGTTGTAAGCGGCGCGGGAGAACGGTTAGCGAAAATGGATGGTAGAGGGCAGGGACCTGGAATCCAACATTCTCCATTTTTCCGACTTGAACGGAGTGGCTAATAGACCTTTGCCTCTGGCCGCTCGAGGCTCCGCGTTTGATTTCGCCGCGTTCGCGGCTCGCCGGGATCTGTGCGGGAGGCGCCGAGCAATTGTCGTGCCCTACCTCGACGTTCTTGCGCCACAGTGAGTCTACTGCAAGTTCGCCTGATCGACTGGCATCGGCGGACGATCGCCGCAGATTGGCGGTAGCTTGTCGAGGCCATAGCGTCTTTGGACGTCGGAGAGACCGGTGTCGTTGCCGAGCCATGCGCACGCGACCTGAAACGCGTCGCCTGTCGGGAGGGCGGTGTCCCACACCCGCGCGGTACTGTCAGACGATGCGGTGAGGACGCGCGTGCCGTCCGGCGAGAAGACGGCGATGTTGACGGGACCCATGTGTCCACTCAACGCCGCGAGCTGGGCGCCGGTGGCGGTATCCCAGATGCGCGCGGTGTGGTCGTAGGATGAGGTTGCGATGCGTGTCCCGTCTGGCGAGAAGACGGCCGATTTAATTATGTCTGTGTGTCCGATCAGCATCGTGAGCTGGTCGCCGGTGCCGACGTCCCAGACCACGGCCGTGGAGTTAGCGAACGCGGGCATAACGATCCACGTTTCGTTGGGGGAAAAGGCGGCTGAGGTGACGTTGTACTCAAACCCCTCCAGCAGCACGAGCTGGGCGCCGGTGGTGGCATCCCAGACGCGTGCGGTCTCGTCGTTGGAAGCAGTGATGATGCGCGTTCCTGCAGGCGAAAAGGCAGCGGACGAGACGCTGCTCTCATGGCCCTTGAGCAGCGCGACCTGGTCACCAGTAACAGCTTCCCAGACCCGCGCGGTTTTGTCGTCGGAGGCTGTGACGATGCGGCTGCCGTCCAGGGAGAAGGCTGCAGACGCAACCGTATCCTCATGGCCCTTGAGCAGCGCCACTTGGTCACCAGTGATAGCATCCCAGACTCGCGCGGTCCTGTCATTGGATGCGGTGACGACGCGCGTGCCGTCCGGGGAGAAGGCAGCAGACGAGACCCTGTCCTCATGGCCCTTGAGCAGCGCCACCTGGTCACCAGTGACAGCATCCCAGACCCGCGCGGTTTTGTCATCGGAGGCTGTGACGATGCGCCTGCCGTCCGGGGAGAAGGCAGCAGACGAGATCCAGTCGTCGTGACCTTTCAACGCCGCGAGCTGGACGCCAGTGGCGGTCTCCAACACCCACGCGCCGTTATCTGTTGACGCAGTAGTGACGATGCGTGCGCCGTCCGGCGAAAAGGCAGCGGACCAGCCCCCGCTATCGTGCACGGTCAGCTGGGTGCCGGTGGCAGCATCCCAAACTCTTGCCGTTTCGTCGCCGGACACGGTGATGATGCGCTTGCCGTCCGGCGAGAACGCGGCCGAACGTACGATATTCTGATGCCCCTTCATTAGCGCGAGCTGGGTGCCGGTGGCACTATCCCAGACGCGTCCGGTGTTGTCCCACGACGCGGTGATGATGCGCTTGCCGTCCGGCGAGAACGCTGCCGAACGGAGGGCTTTTTTATGCCCCTTCATTAACGCGAGCTGGGCGCCGGTGGCAGCATTCCAGACCCGTGCGGTGTCGTCCCACGATCCGGTGACGACGCGCGTGCCGTTCGGGGAGAAGGCAGCGGACGAGACGCTGCTCTCATGGCCCTTGAGCAGCGCAACCTGGTCACCAGTAACAGCATCCCAGACCCGCGCGGTTTTGTCATCGGCTGCGGTGACGATGCGCCTCCCGTCGGGGGAGAAGGCTGCGGACCAGACCGTATCCGCATGACCCTTGAGCAGAGCCAGTTGTTCACCAGTGACAGCATCCCAGACCCGCGCGGTTTTGTCATCGGCTGCGGTGACGATGCGGCTGCCGTCCGAGGAGAACGCTGCCGAACGGACGTAACCCTCATGCCCTTTCATCACCGCGAGCTGTGCACCGGTTGCGGCATCCCAGACCCGAGGGGTTTTGTCATCGGCTGCGGTGACGACGCGCCTCCCGTCCGGGGAGAAAGCAGCGGACAAGACCCTGTCCTCATGGCCCTTGAGCAGCGCCACTTGGTCACCAGTGATAGCATCCCAGACTCGCGCGGTCCTGTCATTGGATGCGGTGACGACGCGCGTGCCGTCCGGGGAGAAGGCAGCAGACGAGACCCTGTCCTCATGGCCCTTGAGCAGCATTAACTGCTCGCCGGTAGCGGCATCCCAGACCCGCGCCGTATGATCAGATGAGGCGGTGAGGATGCGACTGCCGTCTGCTGAGAACATACCGGATCCAACTGACCCCTTGTGGCCACGGAGAAGCAAACTTTGGCCGAAATCCTGAAACGCCAGATCTAGGCTATTGATCGTGCGCAGGAGAGCTGGCCGCCCCTCGTCACCGCGGCGCGGCCACGCGGCAAGGGCCAACTTAATCGCCGCCACAGGCGATCCTTCCGATTCGGCAACATGCGACAGGGCGGCGAGGCTGATCGTTTCGTTCAGCTTCGCTTTCGTGGCCTTTGCTTCTGCTTCTGCTTTCTGTCGGTCGGCCTCCCCCCGCTGGCGGTTCGCTTCCTCTGCTGCGGCCACGGCATCCACTCGAGCGTCCTCCGCCAGATTAGCCTGCCAGTATCCATAGACCGCCCCCAAGACGGCAAGGAAAGCCGCAATGCTCACTGCGACCAGCTCCCGTCGTGTGACGCGTGCCCGATGACGAGCCTCATCGGCCTGTTTCCGCTGCGCATCAGCACGCCAACTCGCCTCTATCGCTAGTTTTTTCTGTATCTCTGCCACTCTCTGCTGCTCGGCTGCACGCTGGCTCTCTGCCTCGGCCCGCCGCTTTTGCTCCTCGGCCAGCGCCTTCAGCGCGTCGACCTTTTTCCGCTGCTCTTCTGCTGCGACGCGCCGCGCCTCTTCGTCAGCCTTGATGCTGGCCTCGATGAAGGCACGATCTGAGGTCGGGATGTCCTCCCCGTCTATTTCAAGAAAACTCCTTGCTCGTTCCAAAGGCCTGCCGGTCAGGAGGGCGGAGCTTACCTTGCCTTGGTGCTCCCAATCCTTCCGATCGTTCTCGTTAAGCGTTATCCAGGCATAGAAGGCACGGCGGGACACAATCCAGTCTCGTAGCTTCCGCCAACCTGTGAAGAGGGCTTCGTGCGCGACTTCGGCCGTGGCCCTGCCGTCGCGTTCTCCGGTGACCACGATTCGCTGCTCAGGGCCCGCAAGTTCGGCGACGAACGCACGCTCAGGTTCTGTCAGTTCATCAAGAAGAGCCGTGCGGCGGGTAGCTTCGCCCTGCAGGGGAACGTAGGCCAACCGGACGCAGAAGAGCCGCCTCAGCAGGGCCTCCTCAGATGCACGCGCCTTCACAAAACCGTCAGCGCGCTCGCCCAATTTCAAGGCCACATCGACGCCCTTCTTTAGTGGCCTTGACCACACAAGGATTGGTTTGCCGCGCGCTTGCATCTCCTTCCAAAGGATACCGAGGGTGTCGGACAGTAGCGGCAGGCCGCCGGGTTGCGCGCGCGTCGCCTCGATAAGCGCCTCGTCAAGGCCAGGCTCGAAAGCAACATCGAGCGCCTTGGCCGGCCGCCGGACCACCTCGGAGAGCCCCTCCGGCGAAAGCGGCGCAATGTCGATCTGCTGCTTTATGGCATGCAAGGGGGCGTCCGCCTGCAACCGGCCGAGAAAGTCCGAGCGAGCGCTCATAATGGCGACGAGCCGGGGATGGCGGGCAGCGTCTGCCAGGATCTCCGAGAAACGGCGCGCCTCCTTTTGCGCTTGGGTCTCTTTGGCTGTGTTATCGTGGCCAGGCTCCCGGCCACCTCTTGTATAGAGTTCCTCGCCCTGATCGATATACAGAAGGTAGCGTGGTGGCCGGTCACCCCTCTTTTGTAAAAGAAAGGCATCGAGGGCTTCGACCAGACCATCGAGGCTGTCGCCTTTGAGGAGCAGCTCTCGCCAGCTGTTGGTCTCTTCTCTGAACTTCGCCTCTTTCGGGTCAAGCCACTGGCTAAGAAAGGCTCCGGCAAGGCTGCGCAACGGCTCCGGCCCTGGCGCTAAGCTCAGGCGCGGCCAGGTGCGGCTTTGAGACAACTGCGCAGGCCAAGGCCTGCCGCCGCGCAAGCTCTGCCGGTCGAGAGCAGCAAAGATGCCACCAAAAATGAGCGAGCTCTTACCAACTCCTGAGGCGCCGAAGGCAAGGAACAGCTTAGATGGGTTTTCCGCCAACGTCGCAATAAAGCGCGCGATGTCATCATCGCGGCCGAACAGGAAGTTGGCATCCTGCTCGCGCACCACCTGAAGGCCCCGGTAGGGATTGAGGATTTGCCAAAGTGGCGGCTCACGACGAACAGGACCAGCGGGCTCAAGTGCGCTGATGTCGATCTCAATTCCGATGGCCTTCGCGATGTCAGCGATTTTCCGGTTCTTGGGGCGCGCTTCATAGGCTTTCGATACGAGCTCACTGAGCCAGCCTTCGGCCTGCGCACCCTCGATCAGCTTGAATGCCGCGATTGGAAACGGGTCATCTCCTCCCGCATAGAAATTGAGGTGTTTGTCGAGTTCCTCGCGCAGGAATAAATCCAACGCGTCGCTTCCGACAAAAGCGGATTGCAATCCAGTCCGAAAAACCTTGATCTGTGACCCGTGGAGATCCAATGTCAGCTAGCTCCAATGAACTAACAAGGGACATGTACCCCGCCAGTCGCAATAGCGCTAGTTTGCTAAGCGAACATGAGATACACTAGTTTGGCTCTCCGGCCGCCGTGCATACAGCTCCCGCTAACCTCGCTGTCGCACGGCGGCGTTCCCATCCTGCCATCGCGACCGCGGGAGGCGACCTTCCCACCGGGAGCCAACAGAGCATTCAAGCATGTGCGCATGCGCCGAAACTCGATACCCGATAGGCGTCAGCGTCGTGTCTGGTACGAGGGCGCGAGGACCTGCTGTGGATGGCCGAGCTGGCGCAGCCAAACCGGATCTAACACCTGCACGGACGGTCACTTCAATGCGCGTTGACAGGCCGGAGCAAGGAAAGTCCTCGACATGACCGACCTCACAGGCGAGCAAATCGAAACGCTCCGCCGAGGCCTGCAGAAGGGTTATCCTCAGCCGGCGCGTTTCGCTATGTTCTTGAGGGAGCAGCTCGACAAGCGGCTTACCGACTACGCCGGGAACGTGCCTCTTCCGGATGCCATCTTCAGTGTCATCGAGGGAGCCGAGGCCGAGGGCTGGGTCAAACCGCTTGTCCTCGCTGCATATCGCACCCGCAGGAATCATCCGGAAATTGAGCAGATTGCGATGGAGCTCGGCACAGCGCTTTTTGGCAGCGAGGTGACAAATGAACGGCCGCTCCCACAGGATGGTAAAAGGCGGCCTCCTGCAATTCAGGAATTGCAAGACCTTATCAATCCGAAAAGGCCGTTCATCGACTCGGCGCAGCTTTGGAAGCTTGCGGTGGAGTATCCCGCACGAATTTGCAAAGTGGAAGGTGTGGCAAAGAATGGAACAGGCTTCCTGGTGGGTCCAGACCTTGTGCTAACCAATCATCATGTAGTGAGCCAGGCGATCCAAGGAGAGGTACGGGCAGAGGATGTAGTCTGCCGTTTTGACTACGCTGCAAGGAGGGATGGATCTCCGATCAACAAAGGATTGGAATGCCGCCTCAAAAGGGAGGCGTGGCTCGTTGCAAGTAGTCCTCCCGGTGATCGCGAGGATGAGATAAGCGCTCCAGATCCGGCGCCCGATGAACTAGACTTCTGTCTTTTGCGTCTTGAGTCTCGTATCGGGTCGGAAAGGCTTGGCGGATCTAGCGACGAGAGCGTTCCACTTCGTGGCTGGTTCAGCATGAATGAGCGGCAGCCCCTAGGTCAGAATGGACAGCAATTGTTTGTTTGGCAGCACCCGCAAGGGGCCGTCTTGAAGCTCGCAATTGGAGATCAGGTCGGCATCAACCATGGCGGCAACAGGTTCAGCTACAATGTGAATACCCTGAAAGGCTCGTCCGGAGCGCCGGTTTTCAACGCCGCCATGGAGCTTATCGGCCTGCATCAAAGTGGCCAAAAGGATGCTACTGAGCTTGAAGAGGCGGGCAAGTCCAATGAGGGCGTCCCGATCTCCAATATTGTTCGCCTAATCCGCCAAGGCGGCTTTGACTATCGTGGGAGTGTCGGTAGTCCCGAATAGCTCGTAGGCAGCGAGCCCACGAAGGAGGACGTTTGATACCGCGACTGGCATTCCATATAAGCTGGCCAGTCGCCGGGAGCTCGGCAATTGGGCTTAAGTCATTGGATCCCAGGCTCTAAGAATGCCTGCAGAACGTCCCGGGCCGCAAAGGCAGAATGTGCGAAGTTGCTTTCAGCTGTGACACCCGAGAAATGGATGCCGAATGCGCGGCCGCCATCGAGCCAGGCAATCATGGGCGATCCTGAGCTGCCACGAAGCGTCGTGAGGTCGTGGCCGAAGACCCACTTCTTGAGTTCGTTACTCACCGTACTGATCGGACGATGCACCTTGCCTGGTGCAAGACGCTTCAACCCGTAGCGACCCCCAAACAACTGATTGTGCACCCAGCCGAAATCAACCCCGCTATGGAGCCCGAACGTAGCACCAGGTGGGCCAGGGAAGCCTATCGCGCAAAGCGAGATAAGCGAGCCATCCGCCTTCTCAGAGCTCATGTCGAGCGTTAACGCCGGAGGCAGATCAGGTGACGTTGGAACTGCTTCGAGTTTTAGCAGCGAAACGTCTAGTCCCTCGGCAGGCGTGGGACGCGCCTGAACCACTTTAAAGAGTTTTGACTCAGGACGATCGGCTTCGCCGCCAAATTCTGCAAAAACGCCTTCATAAATGCGGTAGTCCGGGCCAACCCGCTCCCACTTGGTGGAAGACCGCGCAAGGACAGCTCCGAGCACATGTTGGTTTGTCAGAACAAGAGCCTCATCCCGATCTACGAGAAAGCCGGTCCCGAAATAGACCTCTGACGAACCACCTGCCGGCTGAACCCGACACACGGCTGAGGCGGCGGTGACGATTTGCTCCTGCAAAGGCCCGATCACGTCATGCCAATCGCCGATCATGGGGTGATCGAGGGGCACCTGGCCGTCGCGCAACAGGAGCGTGGGTCTTGATCCGTCAGCGCAAACCACAGCCTCTAACGAGGCCAACTCTGCCTCAGAGACTGAGCCGAGATCTCCGCGGCGCACCTTCTCGATTCCGCCTTTGACAAAGCGCGACACTGCTTCGGCGGCGTCCTTCGTGGATTGAGGATCAGCCATATCCAACGCTGGCAAGCGATCAGGAAGACGTTTCAGCCGTTCGATAAGTTGATCGGCATCGTAGTTTCTTGCCGCGGCCTCAAAACTGCTGGTGGCTTCGAGCGCTTCGCGTCCGCCCCGGGTTGCCCGGACGATTTGCGAGAAAAGCCGTCTAGTCCTTTCCTCAACGGATGCGTTGGACATTTCTCGAGCTCCCTAGTAACCATGGCCCGGATAAAACGGCAGGGCAGGGACAGTGTGATAGCGAAAGCGGCATGCGAGCAGCAGCCGGAGAACGGAGCAAACTAGCGTTATTACGACTGGCGGGGTCATTTCTCGTGTTAGTTCATTGGAGCTAGCTGATGTTGGATCTTGACGGATCGCAGATCAAGGTTTTTCGAACTGGATTGCAATCCGCTTTTGTCCAAAGCGACGCGTTGAGTTTGTTCTTGCGCGAGGAACTCGACAGGCATCTCAATTTCTATGCGGGAGGAAATGATCCGCTTCCAGACGCCGTATTCAAGCTGATAGAGGGAGCGCAGGCTGAAGGTTGGATCATTGAGCTTGCCTCGAAGGCCTATGAAGCGCGTCCCAAGAACCGCTATCTCGCTGAAATCGCAAACGCCCTTGGAATTGAGATCGACGCCAGCAAACTGGAACCTGCTAGTCCCGTTCGCTCCGAGCCACCGCTTTGGCAAAGCCTCAATCCCTACCGGGGCCTTCAGGTGGTGCGCGAGCAGGATGCCAACTTCCTGTTCGGCCGCGACGATGACATCGCGCGCTTCATTGCGACCTTGGCGGAAAACCCATCTAAGCTCTTCCTTGCCTTGGGCGCCTCAGGAGTCGGTAAGAGCTCGCTGGTTTTTGCTGGCATCTTCGCTGCTCTCGACCGGCAGAGCTTGCGCGGCGGCAAGCCTTGGCCTGCACAGTTGTCTCAAAGCCGCACCTGGCCGCGCCTGATCTTAACGCCAGGGCCGGAGCCTTTGCGCAGCCTTGCCGGAGCCTTTCTTCGTCAATGGCATGACCCGAAAGAGGCGAAGTTCAGAGAAGAGACCAACAGCTGGCGAGAGCTGCTCCTCAAAGGCGACAGCCTCGACGGTCTGGTCGAAGCCCTCGATGCCTTTCTTTCAAAAGAAAAGGGCGACCAACCATCACGCTATCTTCTCTATATCGACCAGGGCGAGGAGCTTTATACAAGAGGCGGCCGGGAGCCTGGCCAGGATAACACCACCAAAGAGACGCAAGCGCAAAAGGAGGCACGCCGCTTCTCGGAGCTCGTGGCAATCGCTGCCCGCCATCCTCGTATTGTCGTCATAATGAGCGCCCGCTCGGACTTTCTCGGCCGGCTGCAGGCGGATGCCCCGTTGCATGCCGCAAAGCAGCAGATCGACATTGCTCCGCTTTCACCTGAGGGGCTCTCCGAGGTGGTCCGGCGGCCGGCCAAAGCGCTCGATGTTGCTTTCGAGCCTGGCCTTGACGAGGCACTTATCGAGGCGACGCGCGCGCAACCTGGCGGGCTGCCGCTACTGTCCGACACCCTCGATATCCTGTGGAAGGAGATGCAGGCACGCGGCAAACCCACCCTTCAGTGGTCAAGACCGCTCAAGGAGGGCGTCGATGTGACCCTGAAATTGGGCGAGCGGGCCGACGGATTTGTAAAAGCGCGTGCATCTGAGGAGCCCCTGCTAAGGCGACTCTTTTGCGTCCGTTTGGCCTACGTCCCCCTGCAGGGCGAAGCTACACGCCGCACAGCTCTTCTTGAGGAATTGACCGAACCTGAGCGTTCGTTCGTCGCTGAACTCGCGGGCTCCGAGCTGCGAACCGTGGTCACCGGAGAACGCGATGGCAAGGCCACGGCCGAAGTCGCCCACGAAGCCCTCTTCACAGGTTGGCAGAAGCTGCGAGACTGGATTGTGTCCCGCCGTGCCTTTTATGCTTGGATAGCGCTTAACGAGAACGATCGGAAGGATTGGGAGGACCAAGGCAAGGCAAGCACTGCGCTCCTGACCGGCAGGCCATTGGAGCGAGCAAAGAGCTTTCTTGAAACAGACGGAGAGGATGTCCCGACTGCAGATCGCGCCTTTATCGAGGCCAGTATCAAGGCCGACGAAGAGATGCACTTGCGTGCAAAAGAACAGGAAAACCGGCTTCGTGAAGCGGAGTTAGAACGAAAAGCCTATCGAGAGTTAAGCACGGAGATCGTCAGTCTCCGGGCGCTCTATAGTGAGAGTGGCATCGAGACAGAGAGCACTGGTGCTCAAGACAGTCCCGTGGAGATCATTCAGAATAATATTGCCCCTCCCAAAAGCAGGCGCAGGTCACTGGCAACGAACTGGGGATTGCGCGCGCTTCGGACGAGTGAAACGCCGTTTGACGGGCAAGGAACTGTTGTCGCAGTGCTCGACACCGGAATAGAAGCCACTCATCCGGCTTTTCGAGGAATGAAGCTCATCCAAAAAGATTTTACCGGCTCTGGCAACGGCGACAATCAGGGCCATGGAACCTTTGTAGCTAGTTTGATCGCTGGACGCGACATTAGAAATGAACGTTATGGAGTAGCGCGTGGCGTTAGGGAAATGCTAGTCGCCAAGGTCCTTGATGACCGAGGAGCAGGAAAGCAAGAGGACTTGGTAAGGGCACTCCAGTGGGTATCGTCATATGATAACGGTCGGGTAGATATTATTTGTGTTTCGATAGGATTTGACTATCCAAGCTATGCTCGCAGACTAATAGATTCGGGACATGATCCGACAGTCGCAACCTCTATTGCTCTTAGAAGTACTATTCAACTATTGCGCGTTTACGAGCGACTCAGCGTCTCGATCTCGACAATTGGGAAAGGCGCGCTCATCGTTGCGCCGTCAGGAAACGAAAGTACAGAGAGGTGGCGTGCGGCGATGACATCGCCGGTATCGGTGGCAAGGGGAGTTATGTCGGTCGGAGCGATAGCGCCGACGGATGTTGGCAATCAAGTGGCAGTGTTTTCAAACTCGCACCCTACCTTGTGCGCACCTGGCGTTGATTGCACTGCAGCCCAGTTAGGTGGGGGCCTGCAAAAAATATCCGGAACTAGCCCAGCCTGTGCCTACGTTGCTGGTGTCGCAGCGCTCTGGTGGCAAGCTTTGAGGGATCGCAATCCGAAGACGGTTGTTACGAGCAGTTCGGTGTCGAAGGCGATATTGGAATCAGCCAAAACGGAAGGTTTCGCCCCAGACACGCGCGAGATCGACCGCGGCGCAGGATTGATACAAGCGCCGATCTGATGGGCTAACTGATATTTCCAGGGCCGTCGGGACCAACCCCACAGCGAAACGCGGTTTGCATAAAAAAAATCGGCCGAAACAGCGGTCTCAGGCCGTTGCACGTTAAACCCCCGGCACGTTCATTCCGTCCCCCGTCGCATAGGGTCCACGCCGCCTTGGCGTAGGGGTGCGTCAGCGTGACGGTGCCGTCTTCCCACCGCCTGGTTACCTCCCATCGGGTGATGACCCTGTCGCCTGATCTGAGCTTGCCATTGGCGGAATCGAATTCCGGCCGCAGGCGGCGTCGAGTCCGACGTATAGGCGCGGGCGACCGTGAGCCGGGTGCGTCTGCGTTGCCGCCGAGGCTTAGAGGAACAGTAGTTTCACAGCGATGATGATGGTCACACCTAAAGTCGCTGCTGACAGCCACAGTAATTTCGTCAGGAGTGTCTCCACGCGCAGAGTAGCGTCGAGCGTCTGGGCCGAGTTCAGTTTCGCTTCGAGGGCGTCCGATCGACCGCGAACAAGCAAGCCCTTCTTCCGTTCTTCGTTGAAGGGCGGGTTCGCGAAGGCGCCTCGCTCGCTTTCGAATACGCCCAATTCCTCGGCAACGGTGTTGTGCGCAATATAGTGGTTCCGCGCAGCCTGCCCATCTGACGGACTCCAGTCCTTTAGGTTGTTGGCAAGAGCCTTCGTCTGCCGCTCACGCTGCTGGAGCAGTTCTGCAAGCTCGTGTTCAGCTTCGCTTGTCGACATGCCGTCCTCCCAACCGATCTGCCATCTTCCTTACCCTGCTCTGGCGCAGGGCGTGCATCAAACCTATCTTGGCCGGTCGAGGCGACAGCGGATCGTCCGACATCTACAGCAGCGAGCCCTGCGCCGTAGCTGCGGGATATTTGATCTGCGTCGCCGGCTTGTCGACGATCACAAGTTGATCGTCAGGGAGGGGACGCTGCAGGGCCTTGGCCTCGCTCCACGGCGCGCGCAACCAGGTGTCGATCTCCTCTTGCGTGGTGAGGATCACCGGCATTGCCTTTTCGTGGATCGGTTTCACAACGCCATTCGGGTTGGTGGTGAAGAAGCCGAAGAGCTCGAAATCCTGCTCTCCGTCCCGAACCTTGCGAACGCCGCGCCATTTGGTCCATAGCCCGGCGAAGAAGAACAGTGGCCGATCCGGATTGAGCGCGAACCAATAGTTCCGCTGGACGCCGGTTTCGGGGTCCTTGTCGCCGGGTGTGGGCGACGGCTCCGCGAAACTCGTCACCGGCACAATGCAGCGATTGGCAACTTCGAGATATGGCCGCCAGTGCGCATACTGCGGATTGCGGATGTTGGTGGTGCCGTAATCGGCTTTGCCTCTGACCCTATCGTGTGGCGTCGGCATGCCCCACTGCAGCGGCACGATCTCGCGCTGGCCATCCTCGCCGACGCGGACGACGGGCGCCAGGAAGTTGGGATAGACGTCGCGGCTCGGTTCGTTGAAGCCGGTGAGGTCCCGCATTGCCTTGGTCCATTCGAGGATCGCCCGCTGCGTCGTCGTCAGATTGTACAGATTGCACACGGGCGATCCCTCCTCTTGGTCAATGTGTAGTCAGCGTCCCAGCCCGCTCCAGCTCATCGACAGCGCCCAACGCTCGCTTGCGGGCGATTTCGATCGACATCCCCGACACGCGCCCGGCACATCGCAGATCGGTATAGGCCATAGCCACTGCATCGACCAAGTCCCGCGCTCTCAACCTGTCCTCAACGTTTCCGGCGAGCCTGGCGGCGAGGACAAAGACGCGGGTATCGAGTTGACCGGGGGTGCCGTCGACAGCGTTGATGCGTGCGCGGATCATCGACAACGCGGTGTCGCGATCGGCCAACTGGGTCTCAGGGTCGGTGACTAGCGCCAGATCGGCGTGACTGGGCTTCGTTCGATCGTCCGGCCACGCTGAGCACGCGGCATCGCGCGCTGCGTGGTCGGCGCGATCCCATACCTTCGCAGCGGCGAGTTCAGACTTCGTGATTTCGAACTCATCGTTAAATCCGCTCAGGTCCCATGCCTCGCGCTTGGAGAGCCCGATCGCCGCGGCGAGCGGCTGGATGCCGGCCCGTTCAAACTCGGCCATTGCTGCTTGGACGCCCCGCTGGATTTCGGCAGGTGTGGCTCTGGGTATCGTGATGGTGACAGCCTGTTGCATGACATTCTCCTCGGAAAACCCGTGCGGCTATCATGTGAACAAAAAGAGAACAAAGAGTCAATCCGGGGCTTGTCAGGAGGGTAGGGAGGCGAATATCTCCGATGGAGCGGCGCGATATCTGAAACTGGCGGAGGCTCAGCGTGCCGGAACCCTATTGGCCGAAGAAAGGGGAATTCCCCCTGTCGAGATTGAACGAGCATATGCAGCTCGTGCGGGTCAGGTGCGCATACTGCAAGCGCGTCAACCACTACCGCCCGGATGATCTGATCCAGATATTCGGCGATGTCGACGTCGATTCGCTGATTCTGCGGATGAAGTGCGAGGGTGGCACGGATCACGGCATTCTCGAGGTGAAAGCGTTCATACCGACGGGCAGCGAGGCGGTCGGGCTTCGCATCCGGCGGTTGGCAGCGATCAAGATCAAGCGTGTCCCAGTCTGGCGGGATGACTAAAGCCCCGGCTGCCGCCGCTGCTTGCGGTATTCCCAAGGCTCCAAGCGATCGACGAGACCCAACGCCACAACCGGGTGACAGATACCCTTCGTCTCTGCCAGTATCTTTGTCAGGAACGGAAGGGACCGAAATGCCACTCAAGGAACAAGCGGTAGTCGACGCGGTCGAGGTGTGGTTGAAGGTCAACGGCTATTCGGACGTCAAGGCAATCCCCGCGGGGCGACGGGGATTCGACATAACTGCGCTCAGATCCTCGTCAGGTGAGCGCTGGCTTATTGAAGCAAAAGGCGGATCTCACAACGGCGTAGACTCCACCAACACGGCCTGGGTCAGGACTGGAGCCGCATTCCTGATGACCGCCGGATGGAGGTTCCAGGACGGTATCCCGGGTGACAGGTTTGCCATCGCGATCCCGTCATCGAGGTGGTTTGACATCCACGTCGGTCGAATATGGGCGGCCCTTCGAAGCCTCGGAATCTCGGTGTTTCAAGTGCGCGATGATGGGACTGTGGTCTTCACGGAAAACCGGCCGTAGCCCGGGGCCGTCGGGACCAACTTCACAGCAAACGCGGACAATGCTGGCATGGCGCTCTGCTCGAGATCGCCGCCCGGTTGATGCCATGCAATCAGTTGCAGGAGGTCCGGGACTACGGCAGATCGTAGGTGGTGACAAGCGGCACTGAACCGTACGGAGCACGGAGCCGCGCGCGAGCCAGTGACTGCCGTCGCACCGCCATCGGATGCTGCGCAAACAGCTGCTGCAGTGTTCGAGACAAGCGAAACTGGCCGCAATCGGAGCACGTCACTTCGCCGTAGTCACCGTTGCGTACGGCCGACTGCTGTGCAGGCTGCTTGCAGACCGGACAGGGCGCTTTCTTTCGAGCCATTCCAATAACCTCTCCTCCTGTGGAATGAGGCAGGAGAACAGAATTGGCGTCAACCGACAAGCAGGGCGCCGATAGATGCCCCTCGGCGAAAGGCACTGTAGCCGGGACTAGCTTGGTCAGGCCGCCGGCTTCTTCTTGCATCCCACGAACGCAGCCGTGAAAGCGGGCCCGGCGCAGAGGATGAAGGCCGCGATCGTCACCGGGTTCGGACCGCCGGCAAGGAAGAAGAGGGCGCAGATGCCGCCCACGCTGAGGACAATGCTGAGCAGGCACTTGAGATCGTAGCTTTCGGGATCGTCGCTCGCGAGGAAGACCATCGTCTCAGCCGGGGTCAGCGGATGGAACTTCTCGTCGGGCAGATCGAGCAGGTTCGGCTCGGTCGCGACCAGCCAGCGCCGGCGCACGTCGTAGTCGAGGGTCAGCACATCCAGGCCCGGCACCCTCGGCTCGTGGAACTCGACGGAGAGCCGAAGCATATCGCCCGAGCCGGTCCCCTCAATCGTGTAGTCGAACCGTTCTCCGCCGACATCGCCGATGAAGCGACGCTTGGCTCCCTGATCCGGGCAGTCGTCCATGGCGACCGAATAGAGCCGCGCCGAGTCGAGCGGAACTCCGTTCGACGAACCGACGAAGCGATGGATCATCAGATCCGACTCCGCGATGCCCGCCATCTCCTTCCTCGACCTGGAGAACGTCGGGAAAAATTTGGCTATCGCGCTCAGTTCTTCGCTCAGGGGCATCGTGATCGTCCTAAACTCACCGCCACCCGTGGCGGCATTGCATGCGCACAGCATCATCGCCTCCCAATCTGTCTACGCCCGGGGGGACGTCGTCACCGAGAAATCGGGTTCCGAGAATCGGGGCACGACCGAAATCTCGCCCGGGTTATCGCTATAGCTTGGCACTTGAAGCCTCCTCGTCTCTGATGCATTGACCCGAGATACGGCGCCCGAGCCGAGGAGGTTTCACAAGACGAAACCGCCGGACACATCGTGTGAACCCCGAAGAACCTATCCCTGCCGACCCACCCGCGCTCATCACGGCCCGTTGAAGGTCAAGGACGAACGAGTGATCAACCTTCTGTCCTCGCTGCGGTTTGCCGCGTCGGGAATCGCATTCCTGTTGTTGCTGCTGCTTTTCAAGTAATGGCTTGTGAACCGGGGGGCACGTAACGAGAGAGTTAGTTCCCGGCTATAAAAGCTCGTCAGAGCTGATCGCCGATCCTAGATATCAGGTTCCGAACGTTCGATACCTGCCATCGCCCGCCCCGCGCAGTTCGGACGCCACGGTTGTTCAGCGCTGTCGCAATGCCCCTGAGACTTGTCACGCCAGAGTGTTGGATGGCGTGCACGATCGGAAGCACGGTCTCGGCGAAACGCTGTGCTTCCCGGATCGAAACCTCTCGGCCCTTTGCGGCGGCGTCGGCAGTGTTGCGCGGATTTCCGAGCCGGGTCCCGCTTTGCTTGCGGGAGGCGAGGGCGGCTCTGGTCCGTTCCGATATCAGCCGCCGCTCCTTCTCGGCCAAAGCGGCGTATAGGTGCAGCATGAACGGATCCGCATCGGAACCAAGCTCGGCCACGATAAAGGCAACGCGCTGGACCATCAGGCCGGATATGAACGCTACGTCGCGAGAGAGCCGGTCGAGCTTGGCGACAACGACGGGGCATTTCGCTTGGCGGGCCGTCGCCAGCGCTGCTGCAAGCTGTGGTCGCCGGTCGAGTGCATCGGCGCCCTTGCCGGTTTCCACTTCAGTGAACTCGTGGGCGATCGTTAAGCCTTCGGCCTCGGCGAAGCGTGCGATAGCCGTCCGTTGCGCTTCCAGGCCGAGACCTGATCGACCCTGTCGCTGAGTGGAAACGCGATAGTAGGCGACTGCCGAATTCATGGCGCTGATCCTGGGGGTGTTCAAACTGCAAACCACCGTTTGCAGTTTGCTCACTCCGCCCGAATAGCCAAGTTGTTTCATTAGTTTAGGCGGAAATCCTTGTTGCACCGCAACGTGGGGTCAGCCAGTGACTTGGTACCCGCACCGAGAAAGCCAAGCTGGAATTCTACCCGGCTCTACACTGTTTTCCGGAAGAGTAAGGAGCGCCAGAGGCAGTCATGCGCTTTCGGCTTGTCGCAGCCGCTTCGACCTGAACTGCGAGATTCAGAATGCAGGCTCAGTCGCGACCATCCGTCGAGCCTACGAAGACCGAACGCCTTGGACCAGACCGGCTAGTGTTCGTCGGCCACAAATATGTTAGCATTTTCTTATAGACAGGGGCCAGCGTGGCATTCGCTAGGTCAACCGGCGGATGTGCTCCCTGCACCAAGGTCCGGTCGAAGGCCGCGCTGTCCCGAGGATTCAGGAGATCCACATGCCACAGCCTAATCAGGAGAAGCTGGACGCGTTTCTGGGAAAGATGGTGGGTGATCTGGGAGCGATCGCGACAGGCGCCGGGGTGGTGCTGGGGGATAGGCTAGGCCTGTACACAGCTATGCGCGAGGGCGGCAAGATGACCGCCGCCGAGCTTGCGGCGCGAACCGGCACTCAGGAACGCCTAGTCCGAGAATGGCTCTCTGGGCAGGCTGCGGCCGGTTACATAGAATACGAGGAAATGACCGACCGCTTCTATCTTAGCCCAGAGCAGGAATTGGTATTCGCGGATGAAGATAGCCCAGCCTTTATGGCGGGCGCATTCGAGGTTCTATCCGCCTTGTGGCTCGATGAGGAGAAGGTAAGTCAGGCGTTTCGCTCCGGCAAAGGCGTCGCTTGGCATGAACACAGCGCCTGCCTATTTCGCGGCACGGAGCGGTTCTTCCGTCCGGGTTACAATGCCAACTTGATCGAATCCTGGTTACCTTCCCTTGACGGTGTGATCGAAAAGCTCGAACTGGGCGCTGAAGTAGCGGATGTCGGATGCGGCCACGGCGCGTCAACCATACTCATGGCGCGCGCATTTCCGCGTTCCCGCTTCGTTGGCTTCGACTATCACGGTCCTTCGATCGAGCGCGCGCGTAAGGCGGCCGAAGAAGCCGGGGTTTCTGGCAACACGCGGTTCGAGGTCGCGTCGGCCAAGGCCTATCCAGGAACCTACGATCTTGTGGCCTTCTTCGACTGTCTTCACGACATGGGAGACCCGGAGGGGGCAGCAGCGCACGTCCACGTATCGCTGAAGCCAGATGGCACGTGGATGATCGTCGAGCCCTTCGCGCATGATCATCTGTCGGCCAACCTCAATCCCGTGGGAAGAGTCTATTATGCCGCTTCTACCTTCGTCTGCACGCCCGCGTCTCTTTCTCAGGAAGTCGGCCTCGGGCTTGGCGCGCAAGCCGGAGAGGCGAAATTGCGCCAGGTGGTGACAAGCGGTGGCTTTACCCGTTTCCGTCGCGCCGCCGAGACGCCGTTCAATATCGTTCTAGAAGCGCGTCCCTGAGCGCCATTCGCACAATGCCCAAGCGCGCCTGATCACCAAAGGTCTAGTCGAGGAGGTCCAGGCCGAGCTCGGCGACCCGGTCTGGCGCACTGCCGAGGACGATCAGCGCTGACACTGACGCTGATGCCGCGGGTCTTCGAGGCTCTCTGCATCGGGCCGGAGGAAGGCCGGAGCGAGCCGTCTATCGCCGGCTGGTCACGCAAGCAGAGAAGGACTGTGCGGCGGCCATCAAACTGTGACCGCAATGACACACGACCACGACAGATTTCCTCTGCAGGCGGTTTTGTTGGGGATCATGCCGAGCAGAGTTCTGTCAGCGCGAGAGGTTCCCGGATAGCGTAGTTGACGCAGCGGGCTTGGTGCGCAAGGGGCCTTCAAGCGCCCGGCACTTGAAGAGGTGGCGGGCGCTTCCTTTGTGAACGCCCCAGGCGAGGGTTTGCTTCTCTAGGCGTGGGCTGGCGACCAAAGTCCGTTGCGTATTTTTGAGCGGCTGTGTGCAAGATTGCCGGCATTCGAAAGCAAGAAATGGACTTTTCTGCCTTCGGCTGGGGACGAGTGGTGCTGCTGAGCTTTCTCGGAACGCTCTGTTGCATCGCCGTGGCATTTGCAATCGACAGCTATTCCTTTGAGACAGGCACATGGAGATGGGGTGAAAAGCCGCTCAACAATCTGATCATCCCCCTCATTCTTGCCCCTCCCTTCTTTTTCTATCTCCTCAGTAAGCAACGCGAGCTTGCCATTGCGCATCGCGAGCTGATGATCGTCGCCTCTACCGATTCCCTCACCTCATGCCTGAACCGGCGGGCCTTCACCGCCATGGTGGACCGCTACCTTGACCGCATCGCCGACCAGAAGGCTGACCACCACGGCGCGCTTCTGATTATCGACGTCGATCACTTCAAAGACATCAATGATGTGTTCGGTCATGAGTGCGGTGATGAAGCGCTCAAGGTCATCGCACACACGATCAAGGGCACATTGCGCGACCTCGACCTCGTCGGCCGCATTGGCGGAGAAGAGTTCAGCGTCTTTTTGCCCGGTGTCAGTCCCGAGCGCGTAGGCAGGGTCGCAGAGCGTATCAGGGTCGAGGTTTCGGCCACTGAACTGAACCTCAACGGAAAATCCTGCAAGCTCTCCGTGAGCGTCGGCGGCGTCACTTTTGATCGGAATGCTTCCTTCAGCGAACTCTATCGCCACGCCGATCAGTTGCTCTACGCGGCGAAACGTGGCGGCCGCAATCGCGTGGAAATCCAGCACGCGTCCGCAGGCCCTGATAAGCAAATTCAGATCCATTGATCTGAACGCCTCCTTGCGAGCTGGTCGCGTTTGCCCGGGCAACCGAAAGGGCAGAGAATACTTGACCAAGCTCGGATAGCAGGTCAGCAGGCGCCCTGAGGAGCCTGCCAAGATGGTCGCGCGGACTATCGAGCATAGGTTGTGAATTCGTTCGTGCTCTATGCTATCGTCTCGTTGTTTTCGCCAGGGGGCGACATGGGCGGTGGCAACAATCCGATGGTCCTTTCCATCGAGGAAATCAGTGAATTAAGGAGCAGGATACGTTCCGCCTTGGCAAGCGGCCGGTTGAATGCGTGGCAGGCCCGCTTCTTGACGGACATGCAGCAACGACTCGAAACATACGGGCCGCAAGTTCGTCTGAGCGTTAAGCAACTCAGCAAACTTCGCGAGATCGTTGGCACCGGAACATCACCCGGCCGGGTGGTGCAGCCTGTTCGTCCTTCAAGAAGCCGCCGGCGGCGAAGGGGCGGCGTTCTCGCGCGTGAAGGTCGCTGGTTTGCCCGGCGACTCATGCGTGACGTCTCGCTGCTCGCCGCAATTCTTGTGGCTGTGTCTATTGCCTCATACTTGCGGGAGACACCATGGCAGACAGTGAGCAGCTTTTTCTCGGCGGCGGCGCCCTCCTATTCCACTGTATCAATCACCCGGGACCAGTTCAGTGTGACCGACGGAGACACGATCCGAATGGCAGGAGACCGCAAAGGTACGCGCCTCGTCGGCTTCAACACCCCGGAAAGCATCGAGCCGCGATGCGAAGAGGAACGGACATTGGGCTTGCGCGCAAAGGCGCGGCTCAAGGAGCTCGTTGCGAACGGCAGCCTGGAACTCCGGCGCATGCCGTGTTCCTGTGATCCGGGCACGGAGGGAACCGAGGCTTGTAACTATGGGCGCAGCTGCGCGATCTTGCGGATCGACGGTCGCGATGTCGGCCAGATCCTCATTTCCGAGGGATTGGCCGTTTCATTTCGGTGCGGCACGACCAGCTGTCCACCAACGCCGCGACCATGGTGCAGCTAACGGAGCGCGAAGCTCAAAGCCCGATGCGACAAAGCAATCAAATGATCCACCTGGCCGTTGATGTTCCTGCCGATCGGAGCATGAGTAGGGTCACGGAAGAAAGAGGATCACGCTCCATGAACAGCCATCTGTTCGCGACCACGCCCAGGATGCAGATCGTCTGGGACGTGCTCGAAGCCGCCAAGGACAACGCCGACGAGATGGTGATCGCCGCCTGCCGCCGGCTGATCGTCGCCGACCGGCTGGGCTGGAAGAAGCATGCCAAGCGCGGCGACATCGAACTCGTGATGAGCATAGCAGGCTAGCCGCATAAACAACCTCGCCCCGCATCGACCCCGCCGCAGCCGGGGCTTCAGGCGCTAGCAGCGGCGGGATGGTCCCGCCGCCATTCTAGCGGGAGCACCCCGATGAAACTCTCTGATACGCAGCTTGTCATCCTCAATGCCGCCTGCCGGCGCGCCGACCGCCGTGTCCTGCCTCTGCCCACCAAGCTGAAGGGCGGCGCTGCCGAAAAGGTGATCACCAGCCTCGTTACGAAGGGCCTGGTGGCAGAGATTCAGGCCGAACTCAGCGACCCGGTCTGGCGCGTTGCCGAGGACGATCAGCGCCTGACGCTGGTGCCGACGCTGCGCGCCTTCGAAGCGCTCGGCATCGAGCCCGACGCGGCCACGAGCGCACCTCAGCCGGCTACTGCAAGGCCGGGCAAGGCCAAGGCCAACCGACCTAAGAGGGCCTCCGTCGCCCGCCCGGAGCCGCAGGCGCCGAAGACCCGGAGCGGCACAAAGCAAGCGGTCCTGATCGACATGCTGCGGGCTCCAAACGGCGCCACCGTCGAGGAGGTTATGAGCGCCACCGGATGGTTGTCTCACACGGTGCGGGGCGCCATTGCCGGTGCGCTGAAGAAGAAGCTTGGCCTCAACGTGACGTCGGAAAAGGTCGAGGATCGCGGACGCATCTACAGGATAATAGACTGAATTGGGGCCAACGTTGAGCGCCGGCCGATTTCCTGGCCGGCGCATTTTTGTCAAGCCGACAAGTCCTCGACTCTCGGCGATTGAAGGTTGCAACAATTTTGGTTAGCTTCAGCGAGCGGGAGCGATGTTTCTAGTCGCTCGGAAGCCGGTCTAGGCAACTGTATGGATGTCGCATCTTGTTGCGACATCTACCGCTCACATACTGCGGAGTGGCGTTCCATTGGACGCTGTCTCGTGCGAGGGATCTCCCTTCCAATTGAGGGGCGCCGTGTTTCGGTCGCTGCACATCCGCTTCACGTTGGTGAAGAAAGGATATGCAATGTCGAACAGAATCCGAATGATCCGTATTTCTCGCGCGGCCGCCCAGGACTGGAAGTGTTTCTACTGTGAACGCCTGATGTGGTCGGACGGACGAATCCCTAACAAGGAGCCTCAGCTGCAATGTACGGCGGAGCACCTTATCCCCAAGTCGGAAGGGGGCGGTGATGATCAGAACAACATCGTAGCAGCCTGTCTGTACTGCAACAGGATCCGGCACCGCGGTTCGAAGTTAAAGTCGCCGGAGGTGTTCCGCGTGTTCGTGAAGCAGCGGCTCAGAGTTGGCCGTTGGTATCGGGCTCAACATTGAGCGCCACCGAATGACTATCCCACACGCCGCAATCGCGGGTGCGCTGAAGAAGAATCTCGGTTTTGAGGTGACCTCGGAAAAGGTCGAGGACTGCGGACGCGTCTACAGGTTATGCTGAGCTCAGCATAACCGGTAATATGCGGAGCGTATGGTTAGGTGCTTCGTATTTTGTCGCCTAACGGCGCTCGCCAAAGCGGAATTGCAGAGGAAGGCAGGAGTTCGTAACCTCCAGTGACGGAATACCGTCAACAATGCCCATCGCCGAGGAGGAAATGGCATCCATCGCGGAACGTCGGCTCGCCGCGATCTTGGCGGCTGATGTCGTCGGCTACTCGCGTTTGATAGAAGCTGATGAGGCCGGAACGCTCGGCGACCTAAAAGTCATTCGGCAGAAGATCCTGGAGCCGCTCCTCGCCGAGAACCGCGGACGCATCGTGAAGCTGATGGGCGACGGGGTCATCGCGGAGTTCGGCTCGATTGTGACCGCAGTCGCCTGCGCAGCGGCGATCCAGTCGCAGCTAGCCACGACACAGGCCGACACCCCGCCTGATCGCCGTATCGTGCTCCGCATCGGCGTACATCTCGGCGACGTTGTGGTGGAAGGCGAGGACCTCCTGGGCGACGGCGTGAACATCGCCGCTCGCCTCGAGCAATTGTGCCCTCCCGGCGCCGTCTTGATCTCGGGCGCTGCCCACGAGCAGCTGTCGGGCAAGCTCGATCTTCCATTCACCGATGCGGGCGAACAGCGCCTGAAAAATATCGTGCGGCCGGTCCGTGCTTTCCAGCTGGCACCCGAAGGCGCCAACGACCAGCTGCCGCCGCAGCCGGTCCAGGCAGATAAACCCGCAGTCGCCGTCCTGCCCTTCCAGAACCTCAGCGACGACCCGGATCAGGTCTATTTCAGCGACGGTATAACGGAAGACATCATCACCGAGCTTTCCCGCTTCCGTGAACTCCTGGTCATTGCCCGGAACTCCTCGTTTGCCTTCCGCGGGAAGAGTATTGACGTGCGCGAGATCGGACGCGCCCTCGGGGCAAGTCACGTGATTGAAGGCAACGTTCGTCGTGCCGGAGACCGGGTGCGCATCAACGCTCAACTCGTGGACGCGTCGACCGGCACCCACATTTGGGCAGAACGCTATGACCGCGCACTGGCGGATGTCTTTGCCGTCCAGGAAGAGATCGCGCAGAGCATCGTTGCCAGGGTCGCGCAGCGCGTCATCGACGAGCGTGAGATGGCAGCCCGCAGGCGTCCGCCGCAGGATCTAAGAGCATACGACGTTTTCTTGAGAGCCCTTCGTTTGGGTGGGACCTCGTTCACCCCCGAAGTGGGCGTGCAGCTCGAAGCGCTCTATCAGCAGGTCCTCGCCATCGATCCCACCTTCGCGCGCGCCTATTCCGGGCTCGCGTTCATCCATGTCGACCGATCCTGGCGCGTTATCGCCGGGGTTAGGTCCCAGCCGGACGAAGAGATGCTTCTGGCCCTGGATTTTGGGGAGAAGGCGCTTGCGCTCGACCCGAACGATCCGCGTGTTCAATCCACGTGTGGCCTGATGTATGCATATGGGCGGCGTGATTTTGACCGGGCGGAGCGGCACTTCGATCTCGCGCGGTCGATGAACCCCAACGATGCCGTCGTCCAGATCCTGTATGCCTCGCTGCAGCGCATGAGAGGCAAGCCTGAACGGGGTTTGGCAGCTGTCGAGATCGCCCGTCGGCTCAATCCGCGCTATCCGCCTTGGTACAACTCATCTCGCGCTCACCTGCTGTTTCAACGGGGCGACTACGACGATGCAGCTGCTCTGCTCGAGACCCGAATGTGGGACGATCCCGCCCGGTACCTGCGAGACCTGGGTTGGCGCGTGGCAGCGAACGCACACGCCGGCCATTTGGATCAGGCGGCGCGACGGGGTGAGGAACTGGTGCGTGAGATCGGCTCGCATTGGCAGGGCGATCCGCGAGCAAGCGCGTCGGCCTATGTCGACTGGGTCGTCTGGTTCTCTGTTCTTGAGCAAGCGTCTGACGAGGAGCACCTCCGAGCGGGGTTGCGCCTGGCGGGCTTGCCGGCCTGACGCCACGTATACAATCGTCCGCTTGCGGCTCTACTATGGCCATTCGCCGGTCGAGACGCGAGCGTCGCCTCAGGGTCAATTCTTCGCTTTCAGATAGGGCTCGCCACTGGCACCGTTCCTCTGAACGAGGACTTAGTTTCGCCGAAAGCGGCCCCAGGCTGTCAAACGTCAGGTTCTCGCTGTAGGCGTATCGGGCGCAGCTTTCGAAGAAAGAAGAAAGCAATGAAATGATCCACTCTGCCGTTGATGTTGTTCGCGGTCCGAGCATGAGTGGTGTCACCAACCAGTGAGGACTAGGTTCGCATGAACAGCCACCTGCTCGCCACCACGCCCAGGATGCAGATCGTCTGGGACGTGCTCGAAGCCGCCAAGGATAACAGCGACGAGATGGTGATTGCCGCATGCCGCCGGCTGATTGTCGCCGACCGGCTGGGCTGGAAGAAGCATGCCGAGCGCCGCGATGTCGAATTGGTGATGAGCTTGGCAGGCTAGCCGCTTAAACAACCTCGCTCCCGCATCGACCCCGCCGCCGTCGGGCCTTCAGGCACTAGGAGCGACGGGATGGTCCCGCCGCATTTCTAGCGGGAGCATCCCGATGAAACTCTCCGATACGCAACTCGTCATCCTCAACACCGTCTGCCGGCGCGCCGATCGCCGTGTGCTGCCCTTGCCTGCCAACCTGAAGGGCGGTGCCGCCGAGAAGGTGATCGTGAGCCTCATCACCAAGGGGCTGGTCGAAGAGGTCCAGGCCGAGCTCGGCGACCCGGTCTGGCGCGTTGCCGAGGACGATCAGCGCCTGACGCTGGTGCCGACGCTGCGCGCCTTCGAAGCGCTGGGCATCGAGCCGGAAGAGGAGCCCGACGAGGCCACGGGCGCCCCTCAGCCGGCAACTGCAAGGCCGGGCAAAGCCAAGGCCAACCGACCGAAGAAGGCCTCCGCCGCCCGCCCGGAGCCGCAGGCGCCGAAGACCCGGAGCGGCACAAAGCAAGCGGTCCTGATCGACATGCTGCGTGCTCCGGAAGGTGCCACGATCGAGGAGGTCATGAGCGCCACCGGATGGCTGTCGCACACGGTGCGCGGTGCCATTGCCGGGGCGTTGACGAAGAAGTTCGGCCTGACGGTGACGTCGGAGAAGGTCGATGGCCGCGGACGCGTGTACAGGATCCAAGACTGATTTTCGCAGCATTATCGCTTTGCGCTGGCCGGGTGGACCCTGGCCGGCGCATTCTTCTCAGCCGATAGTCCTGCGCGTTCCGGCTGCGCGTGAAGTCATTACATTTCTGTTTTGACAGTCATCTTCCGGATTCGACGGCAACCTTGATTTGTGCTTTGCTGTTCTGGGGAAGGTTGGGCATTGCGGTGGGGAAAGCAGCTTACTCCGGTAGGAAGTCTGCACGGCGAAGAGGCTATCAAGGCCACTATCGCCGGCGACGGAGGGTGCCCGTTTGGCTGCAGTTGGCAGGGCTTATTGCCGGGGCCGGGGCGCTCCATCTGGTGACCGGCATCGACGCTCCCGACTGGCTTCGACAAACGTTTGATGCTGCGGTCACTGCGCCGCAACATTCGACGCCGCTCGAGGAGCCTGCGGTCGCTTTCGGTCGCCAGGTTACTGCGCCCGCAGAAAAGACCACCTCCCCGGGAGTAGAGCGCGGGTTGCTGCAAACGACCGCGAGCGTACGCCTTCGCGAGCCCCCTTCAACAGATGCTCCCATCCGGTGCAACATGGCGTCATGGACGAGTGGATCGCGCCGAGGACGATCAGCGCCTCACGCCGGTACTGACGCTGCGAGCGTTCGAGGTTCTCCACATCAAGCCGGGGAGGGGCCGGGGGCCGGCCACAGACGCCCCACAGGCGGCCCCGGCGAAGCCAACGAAGGCCAAGGCCAGCCGAGGGAAGAAGGCCTGCGTTGCCCGCCGCAAACCCAACGCGACGAAGACCCGGGTCGGGACGAAGCAGGCGAGCCTGATCGAGATGCTGCGTGCTCCGAGCAGCTATCGAGCCGTCTATCGCCAGCTGTCACGTAAGCAGAGAAGGACTGCGCGGCGGCCATAAACTGTGACCGCAATGACACACGACCACGACAGATTTCCTCTGCAGGCGGTTTTGTTGGGGATCATTCCGAGCGGAGTTCTGTCAGCGCGAGAGGTTCCCGGATAGCGTAGTTGACGCAGCGGGCCTGATGCGCAAGGGGCCTTCAAGCGCCCGGCACTTGAACAGGTGGCGGGCGCTTCCTTTGTGAATGCCCCAGGCGAGGGTTTGCTCTTTGGGGCTGGCGACCAACGCCCGTTGCGCATTTTTAAGCGGCTGCGTGCAAGATTGCCGGCATTTGAAAGCAAGAAATGGACTTTTCTGCCTTCGGCTGGGGACGAGTGGTGCTGCTGAGCTTTCTCGGAACGCTCTGTTGCATCGCCGTGGCATTTGCAATCGACAGCTATTCCTTTGAGACAGGCATATGGAGATGGGGTGAAAAGCCGCTCAACAATCTGATCATCCCCCTCATTCTTGCCCCTCCCTTCTTTTTCTATCTCCTCAGTAAGCAGCGTGAGCTTGCCATTGCGCATCGCGAGCTGATGGTCGTCGCCTCTACCGATTCCCTCACCTCATGCCTGAACCGGCGGGCCTTCACCGCCATGGTGGACCGCTACCTTGACCGCATCGCCGACCAGAAGGCTGGACACCACGGCGCGCTTCTGATTATCGACGTCGATCACTTCAAAGACATCAATGATGTGTTCGGTCATGAGTGCGGCGATGAAGCGCTCAAGGTCATCGCACACACGATCAAGGGCACACTGCGCGACCTCGACCTCGTCGGCCGCATTGGCGGAGAAGAGTTCAGCGTCTTTTTGCCCGGTGTCAGTCCCGAGCGCGTAGGCAGGGTCGCAGAGCGTATCAGGGTCGAGGTTTCGGCCACTGAACTGAACCTCAACGGAAAATCCTGCAAGCTCTCCGTGAGCGTCGGCGGCGTCACTTTTGATCGGAATGCTTCCTTCAGCGAACTCTATCGCCACGCCGATCAGTTGCTCTACGCGGCGAAACGTGGCGGCCGCAATCGCGTGGAAATCCAGCACGCGTCCGCAGGCCCTGATAAGCAAATTCAGATCCATTGATCTGAACGCCTCCTTGCGAGCTGGTCGCGTTTGCCCGGGCAACCGAAAGGGCAGAGAATACTTGACCAAGCTCGGATAGCAGGTCAGCAGGCGCCCTGAGGAGCCTGCCAAGATGGTCGCGCGGACTATCGAGCATAGGTTGTGAATTCGTTCGTGCTCTATGCTATCGTCTCGTTGTTTTCGCCAGGGGGCGACATGGGCGGTGGCAACAATCCGATGGTCCTTTCCATCGAGGAAATCAGTGAATTAAGGAGCAGGATACGTTCCGCCTTGGCAAGCGGCCGGTTGAATGCGTGGCAGGCCCGCTTCTTGACGGACATGCAGCAACGACTCGAAACATACGGGCCGCAAGTTCGTCTGAGCGTTAAGCAACTCAGCAAACTTCGCGAGATCGTTGGCACCGGAACATCACCCGGCCGGGTGGTGCAGCCTTCCCATCCTTCAAGAAGCCGTCGGCGGCGAGGGGGCGGCGGCCTACTCGCGCGTGAAGGTCGCTGGTTTGGCTGTCACACAGTGCGAGGCGCGATTGCCGGCGCGCTGAAGAAGAAGCTTGGCCTCAAGGTGACGTCGGACAAGGTCGAGGGCCGCGGACACGTCTACAGGATCGAAGCTTGAGATTGCACCCCTTCTCCACGTCGGTCGATTGATCTCCCGCTTTCGTTCTGGACCCACCTACGCAACGCATGGCGGCTGCGCGCATTACTTTTCGGACGGGCCGTGGTCCATGCGGTCGCGGCCTGCGCCAATCGGGAGGCAACCGAGATGTCTAAGTTCAAAGATGCCCTTGAGCGCGGAAAGCAAGCGCGCCGTGAGCAGAAGCAGGAAGCCAGTGAGGCAGTAGCTGACGGAGATGCCGCCCCAGCGGACTTTAACGTGCTGGCCCGGACGTGGCTGAACAATGTTGTTGTCGCATCTCTTGAGTCAGCCAAAGCTGACGTAGCGGGCGAGGTAACAATCGACATCGACACCGCCCCGCTCCGCATCCAGGGCGCCGTCCCATCTGTTCAATTTCAAATCTATTGGGCAGGAAGTTCGCGACCGCCGAGGACCTTCACGGTTGCCGTGCAGGTCGATGGAGGGGTGTCGGTTTCTGCACCAGGGATGGTGGCTAAAGACGCGGGAGGCATAGCAAACTCGTCGAACGAGCACTTTACCAATCTTGTGGCCGATCTGATCGAAGACGCTGCTAAGAACAGTTAGCGACGAGAGTTCGGCGTCGCTATAGCGGGGAGTGCCCGTGGTCAGCGAAGGTGCGCAAGGGATCGCGGGAACGGCAGCCCCGGTCGAATGTGGACTGTCGGGATGCGAGCCGTGTTCCTCCATCCATCGGGCCAGCTCTTTCGTCAAAAGGATAACAGCCGTCATCGGCATGCGGCCATCACCATGGTTCGCCAGCGCTAGCGCGCTATATCGTTCTTCAGCAGAGGAGAGCGACGAATGGGTTCCGAGCAGAACAGGGAGACACACGAATTCGTGGTCACGGATGTTCAGTTGGCCGACGAGACCAACGAGGGCGTGGCGTTGATGCTCACGGATGCCCGCAGCGCAGCGCGAAAAACCTCCAGCGCCACAGCCCAATCCGTATCCGTTATCTTCGTGGACATTGCCGACCTCCAGAATCAGTCGGCATTCCATGAATCAGACCGGATTCCTCAAATTTATACCTGAGTCAATTCGCCCACATCGCCTAGTTGCAGCAAACGGAGTCGACCCGTGCTGCAAAGAGTAGTAGGTTAGTGGCAAGCTCCGGGGACCGTAGGATGCAGGTTCGATTCCTGCCTACCCGCTTGGAGGGGATGCAATGCGCATATTCTCTCAATTCGCTTTCTTACCGCTACTGCTCACGCTCGCATTCCCAGCTAGCGCTCAGAACCCCACGCCCGCCGAGACGATCCAAAGCATCGCCCAGATGCAGAAGCTGATCAGCCAGACATACAAACTGGAAAGCGCCGGCGAAGGAATCGTGAATCTGGAGACTATCGCGCTGCTCGCAGCCTACGGCGGCTGGACGCGATACGAGGGAGAAGCCGCCACAGGTGGAATACGGCCGAACGAGAACCAAAACATCGTCAAGTTCATCGGGCGAATAAAGCCAGACATGGCCAACGCATTGACGGCGGCGCAGCGAAACAAAGGCGCGACCGAAGACGAATTGAAACGATTCTTAGATATCCACGCTAGCATTGAGAAATTATCCGCAGTGGCAATGGAAGTGCATGATCTACTCGTAGCAGGCAAGAAGGACGAAGCCAACGTCGTCTACCGTGACAAGTCGATCCCTCTGATACAGTCGGTAAACGCAGACGCATATACATTGATCACAGGCTTGGAGAAGAAAATCGACAAGACAGCCCTCCAAGCCCGCCTCGCAAAGTAGATGACCGACGGGGAACGACAAGAGTTACTGGACACAGTTCTGGTCCAATCAACCGACTTATTGCGAGTCAGTCCTTTCTGATTGCCGGCGTTCTGCACCGACGACGAGAGCGCGGCGAGGTGGATTCCTTGGCGGAACCCTCAAATTTATACCTGAGTCAATTCGTCCACATCGTCTAAATGGTGACATGGCCGAGTTGCTGCGCGAGAGGGTCGCATTTGCGCTCGACAGGAACACCGGACCAAAGGCTGGAGATCTGGCCGCACCCTGCGGAATGAGAGTTTCGACCTCGTGGGTCAGTTGGCGACAGCCGATACGAAGCGTCGCCTCAAACAACCGACAGATGCTCCTGGGTAGCGCGGAGTTTCACGAAAAGAACTCGTCGTCTTCCTGGCCGGTGAACTCCCATGGCTTCGGACCCATGCTGCGCGTGGTCTCGACCCGACTGCGTGATACCGGCGAGAGCCCGAGCTCGCTCATGAACTTGTGCATCAGTTCGACGTTCTTGTTCGAGATCGCCAGCCAGGGAGATTGCTGAACATAACCGGCGGGCGTCCGAAGCAGGGGAGGAGTTTCCTTCAGCTTCTTTTCGGCCTCCACCCAGCGGCCGTAAGCCTGGCAATAGGCAGCGAGCGCCGCGCGGTCGAGTTCGCTGATCACACCGAGGTCATGGAGGTAGCGGGCCAGCCGTTTCCATTCGGTCTTGGCCGCCGGCATCAGATGCGCGGGGCAGGTGGGGATGGCGGTGACTGGCTTCGGCTCGCGCGTGTTGAGAGGCCGCTTGCTCGGATTGCCGGTCACCAATTTTAATGCCGTTGGGATTGGCTTGCGTCCGCGCATCGCTCGTTCCTTTCCATCCGCCGCCGCACTGCCGGAGTTTGTCGACTACTTCGCGTCTTGTTTTCGGACAGCGGTCCTCCCGGAGCCCGGTATTCCGCCATTCCAGGCTTGCCGGGCAGTCCGACACCCCCCTGCCAATTTCGCGGTTGTGCAAAGAAACCGACGGCACCGGTCCGCATATGAAAAGCTGTAGGGATCAGACCGCCCCCCCCCCGGGACCCATTGCTTTGTTCATGGCCCGTCATAAGTGACGTTGGTTGCTTGGCTCTGTTCGTTCCTTGGAACACCGCTGACGATCGTGACCGTCACTGGACTGTCGGGATGCTGGGCGTGCTCGTGAACCGAAGTCTCTTTCCAGCGGGCGCGGGTCTTCAGCCAGAAGATTGCAGCAGTCACCGCCTCGCGTCCGTCACCCAGGGCCTTGCGATAGAGGCTTTCCGCCACCCGCGCATTGGCCTTGATCTGCCCTGCGCTAAGCTCGTGGGCGCAGCAAGACTTGAGAACCTCCAGATCGACGTCCAGCACGTGAGCGATGTCGGCTGGAGATAGCCCATAGCCCGCCATGGCCTCGACCTGGGCAGGTTGTGGCATGCGGCCGGCAGGACCATCGCAGTCGGTCGTCATTCCTTATGGCCCTCTATCATCTGCGGGTATCTGGAGGAAGGCAGGGCGGCAGCAGGTGCGGCGTTGGCCTGGTCCTCCGGCCTGACAATGATACGCTTGATCGTGGTGACCTGCTCGATCGGCTGACCGGGAATACCGCCATGTTCGTTGACCAGAACCTCCTTCCAGCGGGCTCGCGCCTTCAGCCAGAAGATCGCCGCGGTGACCGACTCCCGGCCATCGCCGGTGGCCTTGCGGTAAAGGTTCTCGGCCACCTTGGCGTTCGCCTTGGTGTGGCCGTGGTCGAGTTCGTGGCGGTAGTGCTTGCGAAGCGTCTTGGCATCGATGCCAACCATTGCAGCGATCTCTGTTTCGGGAACGCCGTATCCGGCGAGCGCCTCGACCTGGCGGCGCTGGACGGGATCGGGGGTATGTGCGCGCCTACCCATGTCAGTCGGCCTGTACGGTGCCGTGAGGCCGCACGTAGGCCAGGCTTTCCGAAAGACTCGCGTGCTGGAGGCCGATTTCGGGTGGCGCGGGCATTTCTGCTGCCTGAGTGCCGTTTTGAGCGCGAGCCGCTGAATCGGCCTCCAGGAGGCGAGTTTTTGTGTAGGGATGCCTTCCGGCGCGGAACGGCCAGAGCGGACAGGCAACTGCTTCACACAGCCTGACCTCGATCGTCTGGCCAGCCGAGCAGTCGAGGCACTTGCGCCGGATCGCCTGCATCGGGCTCATCGGCTTGTGGCCGGCGACCTTCGCAGCCGAGGCAGTGGGCGGCCAGATGGCGGCAAGCTCGGTCCGGTTCATTCTGCCACCCCAAGGCGAGTTGCTGTGACCTCTGCGAACGATTGGCCAGTGCCGTCCAGCACTGCGGACTCGCCGGTGAACTCCTGCCAGCGCTTCACCGCGACATCGACATAGGCCGGGTTCAGTTCGATGGCGTGGCAGGACCGTCCCGTCATCTCGGCAGCGATGATCGTCGTGCCGGATCCGCTGAACGGCTCGTAGACGGCCTGGCCGGGCGAGGAGTTGTTCTCGATCGGCCGCTTCATGCATTCGACCGGCTTTTGCGTGCCGTGGCCGGTGGCCGACTTCGTGTGCGGAATGGCCCAGACGGTGGTCTGTTTGCGGTCGCCCGACCAGTGGCCTTTCCTGCCCTTTCTGACACAATATAGAGCCGGCTCATGCTGCCAATGATAGTCCCCGCGGCCGATCACGAGCCGGGTCTTGTCCCAGATGATTTGAGAGCGGACGGCAAAGCCGCAGGCTTCGAGACCGGCGGCGACGGTGGTGGCGTGGAGGGCGCCGTGCCAGACGTATGCCACATCGCCAGGAAATAGTACCCACGCTTCCCGCCAGTCGGCGCGGTCGTCGTTCAGCACCTTCCCCTTCGCGAGGTCGCCGGTGTTGCTGAACCGCTCCCGCCAGCTCGGATCGTAGTTGACGCCATATCGAGGATCCGACACGCATAGATGCGGCTTCACACCGTTCAGGACCCGAGCAACGTCATCAGCGCTGGTGCTGTCGCCGCAGATGAGCCGGTGCTGTCCGAGCAGCCAGAGGTCGCCCAGGACACTGACCGGTTGTTCCGGGACCTCGGGAACATCGTCCGGATCGGTGAGTCCCGGATTGCCGAGGCTCTTCAGAGCGGCGATCTCGTCGTCGCCGAAGCCGGTGAGGGCAAGGTCGAAGCCGAGCGCCTCCAGTTCACCCAGTTCGAGGCCGAGCAGCTCCGTGTCCCAGCCGGCGTTCAGCGCCATCTTGTTGTCGGCAATGACGTAGGCGCGCTTCTGCGCCTCGGACAGCCCGGCAAGCTCGATCACCGGCACTTCGCCCATCCCGAGCTTGTGGGCCGCCAGCAGTCTGCCATGGCCGGCTATGATCCCGTTCTCGCCGTCCACCAAAATTGGGTTCGTCCACCCGAACTCGCGGATCGATGCCGCGATCTGTGCAACCTGGGCATCTGAGTGGGTGCGGGCGTTTCTGGCGTATGGGATCAGAGACGTGGCAGGACGATATTCCACCGCGAGAGGAAGAGAACCCAGCGGGACGTCATTGCGCGCGCCGACAGGTGCAGCAGCGTTCGGTGCCTGGAATGAAACCTCGCCATCAGCATCGAAGTCCTGCCGCATTTTTCCCGCCAAAGACAATTCCATGCGGGAACAATATCATTTGGCGCAAGCAATTGAAATCTATGCATATTTTCGCTGTTTTTCGCCGCTGTTCGCAGGACTTCGCGTCATGCCGCAAATGATCTGTGGCGATGCACGGCGCTCATGCGAACAGCACCACAGCCAGGATGAATCCTACCGCGAGAATGAACACCATCATCGGCATCACCGTTCGGCCCCGCTGCCAAGGAAGCGCCGGGTGGACGTCATTCCAGTCCCCGGAGGGCCGGCCCAAGGCGATATCAAGATAGGCCGCCTGTCAAGGGCGGCCATATCTTTAGATATGGGTATGCGAGGCCAGCAGTTGGAAGGCGGTTGGAACATTGATTTCATTGGGTTTTCATTCAGTTGGAAGCAGTTGGAATCCGGTATGGGAAGGCGGTTGGAAGGGCGGTTGGAAGGCAGTTGGAAGAGGCGGTTGGAAGGCCGGCGAAATCCCTTCGCCTCATGGTTCAACCGAGTCATGATCGACGAGTTCGAGCCGTCGACGAATCCGGGACAGCGGACCTTCCTCGACGATGCGAACGCGGTCCTGATCGAGTAACCTGTTCATGGCGACTTCGAACGCACGGCTCTGGATGCCCTCGCTTTTCGGGTGCCTGGCAAAGATGGCCGGCGCGTAGGTTGGGCTCTTCAGTGGTGAGGCGGGCTTGTTCTTCTCGACGTGCCATCTCAGCAGTTCAAGGAATACCCGTTCGGCCTTTTGCGTCCCGGACAGCGTGTCCAGGAATCCCGCATCGTCGGCGTCAGTCCGGACAAAGCGGCCAGCCTCCCAACGCAGTGGTATCGTGCCACCGGTCGGCCCATAGTTCGCCTTCATGGTGGACAGCGTCCTGCGGTTCGCGTCCGATTCGCCTCCGTCCTGCTCACGATCCCGAACAAGATACAGTCGGGACCGGACCGAGTTGTTCCAGGCGGTGCTGCCGCTGGTCCCGGAGCCGCTCGTCAAGCCGGATAGCGAGGGGTGCGACAGCAGCAGCACCGTGCAGTCGAACTCGATGGCCAGCCCGCGAAGGGCGCCGATAAATTGCCGGGCCAAAGGACGGGAATTCTCGTTGCCGGAAAAAATGTCGGCGAGGTTGTCGAGCACCAGGAGCCGCGGCTTTGATCGCGCCATTCGAAGGCGGAGGCGCCCGAAAAGCGGTGTCAGTTTGATCTCGCCCGCGGTGCCGGATTCGGACGCCAGGACGGCTTCCTGGCCGGCGAGATCGCAAAGCTCCAGGTTGGTTAGCTGGGCAAGGTCCATATGCTCGGCCGAGCAGATTTCTTTCAGGCGAATGTGCGTTTCGTCGAGATCGTCCTCTGCCGAGACATAGAGCACGCCGCCTCGCTTGACCGCCGTGCCGAGCCAGTAGGTGCCTGCCGCGACGGCCACGGCCAATTGCATGGCAAGCAGGCTTTTGCCGCTGCCGCCGTCGCCGGAGAGCATCGTGACATTTCGTTCGGGCAAGAGGCCGGCGTCGTCCAGGAAGGAGCGCTGCGGGGTGGGCAGGACGGCCAGGTCAGCCGCACAGACCGTGGGAAGCGGCAGCACCGGTTTCCCATCCGTCGGTACGGTGTCGCCGGGTCCGTAGTGCTCAAGGATCGCATTTCGGTCTTCCAGCCTATCTTCGGGGGAGCGATGTTCGGTCACCGATCGCTCCTACCTGTCGGCCCAATCGCGACCGGGTTCGGGAGGAGACGCAATGGTCACCTCACGACGCGTATCGGTCCAACGGGCGGCACACCGCCGAGCCGCGTTCAACCCGGCGCCGTTGACATCGTGGTCGGCGAAAATGGTGAGGGCCTCGACCCCACCGAGCACCGGGAACTCGGCGATGCCGCCGGACGACAATGCGGCCCAGACCGGAGCGAAACCCATGGCAAGGCAGGCCAGCGCCGTTTCGATGCCCTCGGCGATATGCAGGCCAGTCGTCACATCCTCGTCCGGCGAGAGCTTAACGCAGGCACCCGAGGCCGGCCCGAGCATCTTTTTCGGTTTGCCGAGGCCCGGTATATCGGCCTTGCCGTTGCCGCCGGGCGCCAGGGCGGTTCGATGGACGCCGCGGAACGCGCCGCTCTGGACGTCGACCATCGCTGCGACAAGGGCAGGCAATCGCACCACCGAGCCGTCGGCGAGACGGAAGGGACAATTCGGGTGAAAGCGCAGGCTTTGCTCATCGAACGGAATGCGCCGAAGATCGAGTCCGCGACTGCGCAGGTATCGTTCCGCGGGGGACCTGCCGATCGGCAACGTCTGGTGCCACAACCGCAGCGCGATCGGGGTGTGGCCTTGAACCGACCTGTCGTCGACGGGTTCGAGCCGGGTCGACCGGGGTATGGCGTGCGTCGAGCCATAGCGGTCGCGTTGGTCCAGCCCGAGCATCTCGCGGACATGATCTCGGCACAGGCGCCAATCATCTCCGGCAAAACTGCTGACGACGAAACCGTCGCGAGCGTTGGGATCAAGCAGCACCGCCATCGAGCGGTCCGCGCGAGAATGGCCAGGACCGGGAGCCAGAACTCTCGCCGGGCCGACGACGTCGCCACCCAGCGCCTTCGCCACCGAGCGCGCGTTCATGGCTCGCCCCGGGTGATTTCGGCGAGACGGTCGAAATAGTCCTTGGCCGATTGCTCTTCGACCCGAGCCACCATGAGAGCATCCGGCGGCAGCAGGTTCTCGATCTCGGTCCTCAGAAGCTCGCGCAGGATGCCGGCCGGCATGGCCTCGGCCTCGACCGTGCCGACAATGTGCAACGACCGACGATCGGTTTCCTTGCGCGGTTTGGTCGGTAGGTCGAGCTCTTCGATCTGTTGTTCCGTAATGGCGATCCGCCGGAACGTGAGGTCGATCGTGGGTGACAGGTGCTGCCGGAGTTCCCGCTCCAGTGCCACGTCGATCAGCACGCCCGCGGGATCGTAGTCGCCGATGTAGAAGATCACCGCCGGCTTTCCGTCACTCCAATGATTGATTGCCTCGGCGGACTCGTAGGCGAGCGTGATGCTGGAGAAGCCGCCGGCCGGATAGAGGCTCACCGCCAACTCGCGGCAATCGGCCTCGACCACACCGGCGATGGACCGGGACTCTGTCCAGACCTCGCAATAGTAGTCGGAGAGCTGCCAGAGGTCCGCGCGATACAGCCCCTTCATCGCCCGGAGGAAATGCGCCTCGTCGACATAGGTCGGCGTATGGTGTCCTCGCCGGGTGGCATCGGTTACCCAGCCGAAAGGAAGCTTTCCGGCCCGCCGCAGCTTCTCCATGCGGTCCTGGACGTGCCGGTAGCCCCGGTCCGACTTTTCAACTGGCTCTTCCAGCTGTGGATCGGTCATGCGGTAGAAGACGTGGCGAACGCTCTGGGGATGGTCTTCCTCGAGGACGGCCAGGATCTGCTCGTCGAGCACTTCGATCCTGGCTTTTGAGGGACGATCGCGCTTTAACGTGCTGGCACGATAAAGCGCGATCATGCTGGGCTCCCATTGGCGAAGGCAAGCTCCGCGACAGACATCGCGAGTGGGACGGACAGCACGTAGCGGGAGTGCAGCAGACGAACCTGAAGGTCAGTCGCCGTAACGTTTCCGGTCCGGCGCGGCTTCACCATCTGGTCCGGCGCCGGCGCGCCAAGTTGGGACGAGCGCTTGATGGCCAGGTAGGAAAACTGGCAGGGCGCCAGCCGGCGCTGCACAAGATGGACCAGACCCTGCTCGGCCGCGGCAAGTGCGCGAGTGGCAACGACGGTCAGCTCCAGGCGTTCAGCGCGATGGAGTTCCGAGGTGTCCGCATGGCGGTCGAGAATGAGAAAGCCACGATGATACTCGATTGCCTCATGGGGCAGGGCCTTCTGCAGCCATGTACAGAAATCGTCCTCAGGGACTGGCGGCCATGGGGCGGAAGGCCTCGGCAAAGATGCGCCGCGGTTCATTAGCGGCGCTCCTTGCCGGTCTGATGAAGGCCGATGGCCTCGAACGCCTCGATGTCCTCAAGGCGATAGAGCACCCTTCCGCCGACTTTCAAAAACTGCGGCCCTTGGCTGAGCCACCGCCATCTTTCAAGCGTCCGCGGGCTGAGGCGCCATCGGCGAGACAGCTCCACTTGGTTCAAATGCTTGACGGTCATCCGGGATCTCCAATCGAAGATTGTCGCTTTTTCTCTCCAGCCCGATCGGGTTTGAGGGAATGCGCTTATTCTCCAATGGGATAGCCGCCGGTTGTATGCTCAGGCGCCGGTTATGTTGTGACGCCAATCAATCCGCAGTGCCGGTTTTTCAGGGCTTCGGGGAGCCGATTGTGACATGGTCCGGTCTGCCCTGTGACACAGGCAGTTAGGCGGGAAGCAAATCCGCTCTCGCGACCTCTCGAATCGAGGGGGACAACCGATACCCTTCGCTGCGCCGGTTCTCGATGAAATCGTCGTCGCCGAGCACAACGCCTTGTTCAATGGCCAACCTCTCGGACACCAGCCTTCGTATACGAGATACCTGTTGGCGCAGGAGACCTTCGTCAATGTCCAGCATCTCAGCTAGTCGCCACGGTTCGATGAACGGCACGTCAACCAGGCTCGCTTTCGCGGTTCGGTGATTGGGCAGCAGGGCATTGATCAGGTTGAAGTTGGCGCCTTCGACAAAGAACTGGCCTCCAAACCAGACTCTGCTGGATTCCGGATCGACGGCGATCTGGCAGACCGGGCGGCTGAGTTTGTCCATGAAACCGGCGAGCTGCGTGTCATAGTCGGAGGTCGGAGCAGCAATGATCTGCTGGCGACCGAGACACAAGGACAGCAGCGACCCGGCCGGCAATTCGTTGCGGGCCAGCCGTTCGGCGTTCGATGCCAAGCCATCCCGGATGACGCGTACGACATCGTCGGCATGCCGCCGATAGAGATCATGAATCCTGTTGCTTGCCTGCTCCGGCGACAGGTCCGGAAAAAACCGCAGCGCCGACGTGATCTCCGGGTTGTCTGAAATGAAACTGCTCTTTGTCGATGACGCGAATACCTGAAAAAACTTCACGTAAGCCACCGCCATCCTGACGTCGGCATCGAGACTGCGATCACCCGTCAAGAGGTCAACCGCATATTGATCCGCGGGGTCGAGATGGCCGGCGTCCGCCGCCAATATGGCGAAGCGGCGATCGATGCATTGCGAGCAGACGCCGCAATGGCGTTTTGCCGTCGTCCAGGTGCGAGGCCTCGTGCAGCTGTTGGTCCCGGCGATCAGAGGGCCAAAACCGCAGCTGACGATCTTCTGGACAACTTCGGTCTTTGTGAGCCACTGGAGCGGTGTCCTGATCTCGATCTGCCGATCCGTCAACGACGAGAAGATGGCCTCGAAGCCACGAATGACCTTCGGGTGAGTGGTCCTGGTCGCGCGTGCGCCGAGCACGTCCCCAGCGATCGGGAGATTGAGGCTGACCACGCCATTCTCATAAAATGTGAACTCGTCCTTCTCGAACATCCTGGCCAGTACAAATCCCAAGCAGGCAAAGAGGAACGACCGCGTCCGTTGGGTATTTTCGATCGCTTTAACCCCAGCGTTCGTGACGTTCACCGGAACGTAGACGATTTGGCTGGTCAGCCCGAGTGCCCTGAGCCCGCTTATCAATTCCTTCTGGTTCGCAAAAACCTTGGAGGCGGAGTGGTGTCCGACCAACACCATTCGCTTGCCGAGGACCGCCAGGTCCTCGACGGCGCCGGCAAATGAATCGAGACCGCCTGAGAACAGCGCCACCTCGTCTGAGGAGTGTGAGTCGTCAAAGAGGTTCGGGAAGTAGGTATGCTTCTCAGCAAGAGGCCGGGACGCTTTGACGAAATCGAATTCGTAGGTGTCATCCGAAAGAAAGCCCAAGGTCTCCTGGAGCGCGTCGGCAACCGGATGGCTCGACCAGAGATCGGGGTCCCGCACGGGTATCGTGAACCGCATCAGGCGCCGCCAGCCGCTGCCGACATCGGTCAGTTTTTCGGAGCCCCGGGACGCTTGTTGATCGGCGCAATAGACGTAGGCTGCAACTTCCAGGAGGTCGAGCAGGAGGTCCGCGATATTGCTGACCATCGACCTGCTGATGTCTTCGATCCGCAGGTTTACGTTCTTGTCCTCGCCCTGAACGGCGAGCTGGATTTGGCGATCCGCTTCCGAACTCGCGAACGAGTTCGATCCCCCACACGGGAAGTCGTACCTACGCATGGTTCCCGCTCCGGATGGCAAGCTCCTTCCTCACCTTTTCGAAGGCCACATACGCGAAGCCGACGGCGTCCTTGCGCGAAAGGTCCTTGCCGAGATGGAAGGCGTTCTTTCCAAGCCAGTCCTTGGCAAATGCGCGCATGATGAACGTCGTCTCGACGCAATGACGCCTGACGACACCTTCCAACGTGATGAGATCGTTGACGGAGCGGATGTCCCTGCCCGGCCCGATGTGACGCGGCAGTTCGCGGTCAAGGTAATAGTGAAGATGACGCTCTACCAGATTCGAGAAAAAGCGCTGCGCGAGTTCCCCGAAGCGCTCGGGAGACGCAAACGTGGCAATGGTCGTTCGCTCATCTTCTCGGCTGGGCTCCCACAATGAGGGCACCCGCTCGAAGGCGAGACTGTGGAGGGCGGCGATCCCGGCACTTCTTGCCATCGCGCTCAGATCCGTCGTGTTGGGACTGCGGCGTTGAACAGCCTCGACGGCTGCATCGAATCCGGCCACGAGATCGGTAATCGACGGGCTGGCGGGTACTGCAATGCCGATGGTCGCCAAGGCCGCGGCGAAGTCGCCGGATTTAGCGGCCTGAGGGATCTTTACCAGCAGCCAAAGCGCCTCGACGAATGCCGGATCCTTGATTGCTTGTTTCAGGGATTTGTCGGACGCACGGGCTACCGCATCTGCCAGATCCGCTATGTCTACTTCGCCTGCTGTCAGAAAATCGACTACTTCTCGCCACTGTCTTGTGGCGGGTGGCCTGCCAAGTCTGATATGCCCCATTCTTCTGCCCGATAAGTTCGTGGACAGCAGTAAACCCGAATACAGGGTGCAATAGAATGCTCTGAGTTTCCGCGCTGCTCGCAGGGTTAAGCAGCACCCAAGACTGTAGGAAAAATGCGACGCTTCTCGGATGCGGAAGGCAGGCTTCGAGGTACTTCGCGCGCTTTCGCTTCGCTCATTTTGTTTGCGACGGCATACGCTAAATATCTGAGATTTATGTCATTTATCGGTTGACCGTGGTTGTCTCAGTTCGAAGAACGGAGACGATTCGTGCATGAATCCACTTGCTCCTGACCGCATGAGGGCCGCCGAACGGCTCGACGAAGTCGCCGCCATCCTGACGGCCGGCCTCATGCGACTTCGCGCCAAACAGTCAAGCAGACTATCTGCGGTGCGGGAGAATAGTTCGGTGGACTTCACCGGCTACCAGAGCGGTCATGCCGTCGAATTCGCAACGACGGAGAATGCTTGAAATGACCGACGCAGTGCTCGCCCGCCTGGCCGAGATCAAGACCATGGACATCAAGGCGCTGAAAGGCATGTGGCGGGACCTCTATGCCTCCGAGCCGCCGCCCTACAATCGAAAATTCCTGGAGAGCCGGTTGGCATACCGCGTGCAGGAACTCGCCTATGGCGGGCTGAAGCCCGAGACGCTGAGGCGGCTTGCCGAGCTGGCGAAGGAGCTGGAGCCGCGCGGATCGCGCCGCCGAGTCAAGAGCATGCCGGTCGCCGGCACGCGGCTGCTGCGGGAATGGCAGGGCGCCGAACACACGGTCACGGTGTTGGTCGACGGCTTCGAATATGAGGGGAGGCCGTACAAGTCGCTGTCGGCCATCGCCCGGGCGATCACCGGCACACGCTGGAACGGCTGGCTGTTCTTTGGCCTGCGCACGCAGGGGAGGGGCCGGTGAACAAGGCCGCCTCGAAACCGATTGTCCGAAAGCTCCGTTGCGCCGTCTACACGCGCAAATCCTCCGAAGAGGGCCTCGACATGGAGTTTAACTCCCTCGACGCCCAGCGCGAGGCCTGCGAGGCTTACGTGGCCAGCCAGCGATCGGAAGGCTGGGTGCTGGTGCCGGACCGCTATGATGACGGTGGGATCTCGGGCGGCACGCTGGATCGACCGGCTCTACGGCGATTGATGCGCGACGTCGAAACCGGCCTGATCGATGTCGTGGTCGTCTACAAGATCGACCGGCTTTCCCGCTCGCTGGCCGACTTCTCGAAGCTGGTCGAAGTGTTCGAGGCCAACCAGGTCACCTTCGTCTCGGTGACCCAGAGCTTCAACACCACGACCTCGATGGGCCGGCTGACCCTCAACATCCTGCTCTCCTTCGCGCAGTTCGAGCGCGAGGTGATCGGCGAGCGCATCAGGGACAAGTTCCTGGCCTCCCGGAAGAAAGGCATGTGGATGGGTGGCACAGTGCCCTTGGGCTACCGGGTCGAGAACCGCAAGCTGGTCATCGAGGCGAACGAGGCCGCGACCGTTCGCATGATCTTCGATCGGTTCCTCACTGTCGGGTCGGCCACGATGCTGGCGAGGCAGCTCAATGCCGAGGGCGTCACCGGCCGCTCGGGCAAGCCGATAGACAAGGGCATGCTCTACAAGCTGCTCAACAATCGGGTCTATATCGGCGAGGCAGTCCACAAGGGCATCAGCTACCCTGGCGAGCATGAGCCGATCATTTCGCGCGAGCTCTGGGACAAGGTCCATTCGATCCTTGTGGAGAGCCCAAGGAAAAGGGCAGGGCAGAGCCGCAGGCAGACGCCGGCCCTGCTGAAGGGCCTGATCTTCGCGCCGAACGGAATGGCAATGACACCTACGCACACCCGGAACCACGGCCGGCTCTATCGCTACTACGTCACCACCAGCGTACTGAAGCTTGGCCCAGACACCTGCCCAATTAAACGCGTCCCAGCCGCCGAAATAGAAGCCGCGGTCATCGACCAGCTTCGGGTCCTGCTTCGCTCTCCCGAGATGATCGTAAAGACATGGATGGCCGCGCGAGAGGAGGACCGCGAGACTACTGAGAGCGACGTGCGGGAGGCGCTGGTTCAGCTCGATCCACTTTGGGACGAACTCTTCCCGGCCGAGCAGGCGCGCATCGTCCAGTTGCTGGTCGAGCGTGTCGACGTCGATATCGATGGGGTCTCGATCCGGCTTCGCACCAATGGCATCGGCAGCGTGATTTCTGAGCTGCGACAGAGGTCAGAACTGTCGAGGGCAGCTTGATGCCGAGCACCGAAAGCAACTCCTCCGAGTCGCTCGCTGTCCGAGTTCCACTTGCGATCAAAAAGCGAGGCGGAAGGAAGATCGTGGTCTCGCCTGACGGTCAGCAGACCTGGGCGCCTACACGCCCGCGCGTCGACAACACGCTTCTGCGGGCCGTCGTCCAGGCATTCCACTGGAAGGACCTGCTGGAGAAAGGGCAGTTCGCGACCGTCTCTGAGCTGGCGGAGGCAGAGAAGCTGAACACCTCTTACGTCTCGCACGTGCTGCGGCTGACGCTTCTCGCGCCAGACCTGGTGGAAGCTGTTCTCGACGGGCGGCAGCCCCCAACGATGCAGTTGCAGCCACTGGTCCGACAGATCGAATGTGATTGGCTTCGACAGCGTCGAGCCTGGATTTGAGCCTAGGTCTGCATCGGTGACCTCCACCGCATCCGCTGCGAATGACTGCAATGCGCCGCAATGTCGGCAATGGAGACGACGTTGCCTTCACCTATGGAAGCGGACATTCGTGCTAAGCGGACTGGGAACTCACCGAGGAAACAGCGTTGAGCGCCGCTATTCCAGTCCCTGGCCTGTCTGCCGGATAATGGTTTCCAAGCGCGCAAAACGTTGATCCTGGACCGCTTGTGGCCAAGCCGTTCGAATTGAGATCAGGCACTTCCGCAATTCGCTGGCGACCCATATTTGCTCGCCAGAAACAACGAGATCAAGAAATGTGAGCGCCTCTTGCGGAAACGTCTCGCAGTGCCCCGCTTCGAAAAGCAGGCTTACTGTGTAATCGGAATACTGCGCCGGCAAGAGCCAGCCGCGCAGCGTCGCCAATGCGTCGGGAAACGCGCCTCCCGAGGCTACGACAAGCTGGGCGAGCTTCTCTGCGACCTGCGGTGTCCTGATGTCGTGGGACTTGGGCCAGATGCCCCCAATATATGGTTTGGCCCTGTTCTGCCAATATTCTAGGCGACGCTCGGCAGCGCCCTGCAACCCATCGATAAGGATCTGCGCCGCCCGAATCAAACCTTCTTCAGGCAGTACAGCGGTGGCCGCCCTGAGTTGTGCCTTGGTAAGGATATCTCCTTCGTCGAGAGCGACTACCGTAAGAAGTGCTGCATATTGCTCCGCAGTCTGTCCAAGATCGTTGTAATGGTGGGCTGTTTCCAGAAACTGGTCCTTCAGGGCCTCAAGTAACGGCCGGAAAAGCCGCGGTGACCACAGGTATCCTGTCCATGCAAGAATGGCGGTTTGCGTAGAGCTCTGCCAGTCGAATTGAGGCAGAAGGAAACGCGCCGTCCACGTCCGATCCACGCGAAACAGCGTAATCGTATTTGTACTTAGCAAGATACGCCCATGCCGAAAGCCGGCGACGGATAGGTCGCAGATGCGAGTGAAGACATCCGCGAACTCATCGCGCAGTCCTTGATTGTCCTCAAGGCCGCCCGAATACCAGAAGTCGAGCACGGCTTCGGTTGCCATGCCAACTGGATGATTGATGGCGACTGTGATGGCGTCACTATCGTCCTCGGCCACCTCCTCGAGGCGTGTGTCCAAGATGCGCCGAACCAGTATGAAGAACTGATCGCGCTGCTCTCCAACGAGCTTTGCAACCGCTTTCAGCCACCAGGCTATCGCGTGGTCCAATTCCTGGATCACAGCGTCGGGAGCGTCCGCGAGAGGCATCGCCACCACGCGCCACGAGCGCGAGACGAGTTCGGCTTCTGACCATGCCTGGAGTGCCTGCCTCCACCGAGCGGTCAGCCATTCACCGCGCCTTGCGAGGTGTAGCAGCGCCGCCCCCGTCCTCCTGAAGTCCTTGCGACAGCGTTCCCGCCAGTCATCGTCTCGATCGAAGTCGTCCGCGTTGCGGTTCTCTTGCAACCACGCGACTATCTCTTTTACAGTCGAGGGCGTCGCCGAGTACGTCCGCCAAGGTCCGTCGCTCCCCCTCCAGACGGGAAACTCGTCCCGCTCGTCGGCAGGCGTCCATTTCGGATAGGTTTGCGCCAAAGATTGCAGGAGAATGGTAGCTTCCGGGACAAGCCTCCCGCCTGCCCCCCGAATCGCCGTAAGACGTATCCATATCTTGCGGTCCATGACGCGGCGCAAAGTCTCCGGTTCACGGTCTTCGGCAAACATGCGCGCCGGCGGGCCGAGCATGATGGCGCTCTGCAATCTCTCGGATTCCACCGGTGATAGGCCGGATGCCAGCGCTACGAGCAGGCGTATAGCCTCCCTATGTGTCTCAATTGACCAGAGCCACCAAGCATCGTTCAAGAGCAGCTGGTCGATTGCCTCCGCGGCCGGGAAGAGATCGCTTCTTTCGGCCATCGCAAAAAATGCCAGGCGCTTGAACGCCGGATAGGGAAGTTCAAGCCAACGGTGAACTTCTCTAACTGCGTTCAGCGGCAAGGATTGCGCGGCTGCCAGCCAGGAGTCGCGTGAGAGCTCGATGAGCGTTGTCCAATCGCGGTATCTTGGATTCTGAGGATGTTCGCCGATAGATGGCTGCTGCCAGTAAGAGCGATCCGATACATCATCTGCAGCATGCAATTCTCGCATGATGTCCATTGCGTCGAGAAGGAGTTCCGTCGCACTGCTGAGTAGCGCGGGAAGTGCTGCCTGCCATTCGACATTCTTGCTAACCTGCCGCAGAGCGGAGTGAACATGGTCTGCCGCAAGGACGAGTTCCCACTCGACCAATTGATCAGGGCGCCGGCTCGCCAAAGCCGCGCCTGCGTCCTCATCCTCCTTCTCGGTCATTCGGTATGGCGGCCGTATCCGAATACGCGGCGAGAGGATTTCGCGAAGCTGCATCCGCAGTAAAGTGGTCAGGCCGGAGTGTTTGAGGCGCTTGGCCCAAGAATAGAGATCGAGATGATAAGATTGGCCGGAAACGCGACCCGAGAGAACCATTCGCCACAAAGCTTCCATCCCGGGTGACGGAGGTCTCTCCTCAAGTTCCTTCTCGAGGAAGAACCGGAAATGATCGTCCACTCCGCTGCCTTGGCTCACGACCCAAAGCAGAAGTTCCGGATTGTCGAGATGGCGTACCACCCAGCGCGCGATATGGGGCATGACCTTGTCCCACTGCGGGAATGCGCGATCAGTACGATGGACAAGCCGCATCCACGAAGAACTTGTGTAGGGTGCTGGACGTGCAATCAGGCTGTAGGTGAGCTTCTTGTCTTCCGCATCGTCGGGTCGAATGCCGAAGCGGACAAGGTCGCGGCACCCGAAGCGATCTTCGGCAAGGGCCGGAAGCCACTCGATCGATGGGAGCGGATCATAGTCCGCAAGCACCTTCGCTGGCAGGCCGCTTTCGTCGCACAAGGCCCAAAGCATCCGTCCAACGAAATTGTCCTGGCGAGTACTGCCCATAGGCCTGAGCCCGGCATAGCGCGAAACGATGGCCTCCTTTCCGCGGACTCCATCACGATACGTCTCGGCCCACGCATGAAGGGTCTGGTGCAACAGCGCATGATGATTGTGGTTCCTGTAGAGAATGGGCGTGACGTTTTTGGCTGCCCACTCTGCCTCCGCCTCCGACTCCTTGCCGCGGGCGTGATTGCCGAAAGCGAAGACTGAGATAGGTGCCTCGCCGAGCAACCGGTCAGCGGCGAGCGCGTCCATCATGTAGCGCATCACCGGATCATTGATGCTGTATCCGACGAAGCAGACGGTGTGGTTTCGAAAGAGCTCGCTGACAAAACGTGCGGCCCAACGCTCTGTCAGATAGGCAAGGCCAAAATCGCCGCTCGATATTACCAAGCGGTCGAGGTCCGTCTGGTTCGGGGAGTTCGGTAAGCGTCCATGCAGATAAACAACGCCGTCCCATTTCTTTTTCGGCACGGGCAGAAGCGGCGCTGCGAAATCGCCCAGCGTGACGCCGAGTCGGCTCATGGCTACGGCGAACAGCGAGTCGAAGTTGGTGGTGATGAGGCGCGATTGACCAACTCGATTCTTTGCTAACGTGAGAAGCGCTTCGTGAGTCTTGGTCGCGCCGGGCAAAGTCAGGTCGGGCGTGAGAACCTGCGCCAGGGCTCGACGAACAGCGGAACGACCATCGACAATCCTGTTTTCGAGAAGGCCAATGGTCGTATCATACTGGCTCCCTTCCAAGGCGGTGCGCTCGATGGCATTGGGAATTTCGCCCAGTTCGTCGTAGATTTTCTCGACGAGGCCGCGAAATCCCGGGAGTCCGGCCGGATAGGAAATGCCGGCACCACAGAAAAATACGACGCGCCCGTCTTCATGAGCCTGCAGCAAAGGCTCAGGAACATCCGGCCCGTTCTTGATGAATTGCATGTTTGCAAACCCCTCGCACAGCGAAGTCTCAGGCAGCAGTTCGCGAAGAGCAAGCACATTGAGCCGATTGTCCCCCTGGAATTATCACATCAGATCGAGCCAGGTGGGAGGTGTGATCAGACGCGGCCTTGTTGAAGAAGCCCGTGCTCTGCCTCAGCCAAATCACGCTCAATGCAGGCGCAACGACCGGTTCTTGACCTCTACCTCAGCCACGCGAGCCGTCCGCGCAGCGGGTTCGTCGGCCCCTTACAGATTGCTCTGACGACTGCGGCTTTCGGTGCGGCTTTGACCTTGAGGAGCGCGAGAGTCTGGTGCCTGGAAGATGGTTTGTTCGAATTTCAGAACTCTTCGCTCAGGCCCAGCAATCGCAAACTCCATGCAGCGCCAGGCTAACATAACCTATTGAAATCGTTGGATGCCGGAACCTGTGTGCTAAATCGCGTAGCACACAGGTTTGGAGAATATTCGCTCTCTTGAGGCCGCATTGGCGAGCTTGGCGCTGGATTCAGAAAACAGGTTTCTGCTGAAAACCGCGCAAACACTGGGCTTTTCAGGAGACTAAGAGTTCGCCGGAGAATTGTTTGGCAAATTGGAGTGGTAGCGGAGGAGGGATTCGAACCCCCGACACAAGGATTATGATTCCTCTGCTCTAACCTACTGAGCTACTCCGCCCCGGTTGGCCTTTCCCGATCGTCGGCGAAGCGCATCGGCCGGGTTGGTCGCCAAGGACGCGCGGATATAAGGTTGGCAGGCCGATACTGTCAAGCGCGGAACTTAACGCTCGCCGCGGCAATTGCCCGGCAAAGCCCTTTGCCGACGCAAGGCCGCAATTGTCGCGGCTTGGCGATGGTTCCCGGGGTTGAGTTCGCGCGCCCCCGCCGTTATGTCTCCGCCACGAATTTTCGAGATCTGGCTTCATGAAAGCGCGCATCGCTGTCCTTGGTTGCGGATACTGGGGCAGCAACCACATCCGCACCTTGAAGTCGCTGGGCGCCCTCTACGCGGTTTCGGACGCCAATGGCGCGCGCGCGGAAGGCTTCGCCAGCGAGCAGGAATGCCTGGCCATCGCGCCCGACGAACTGATCCGTCGCGACGATGTCGACGCCATCGTGCTCGCGCTGCCGCCGCAGTTCCATGCCGAATTCGCGATCGCCGCGGTCGAGCACGGCAAGGACGTGCTGGTGGAGAAGCCGATCGCCCTCACCGTCGCCGATGCCGAACGCTCCGTCGCCGCCGCCAGGACAAACCATCGCGTGTTCATGGTCGGCCACGTGCTGCGCTTCCATCCGGCCTTCGAGAAGCTCAAGGAACTCATCGACCAAGGCGAACTCGGCGAGGTGCGCTACGTTCATTCCCACCGGCTCGGGCTCGGCAAGTTCCACACCGAGAACGACGCGCTGTGGGACCTTGCGCCGCATGACCTGTCGATGATCCTGGCCATCACCGGAACCGCGCCTGTCGAGATCAGGGGCGAGGGGGCGGCACTCCTCGACCATCTCAGCGATTTCGCCCATCTGCATATGCGCTTTCCCAACGGGATGCGCGGCCACCTCTTCGCGTCGCGGCTCAATCCCTATCGCGAGCGCCGCCTGACTGTCGTCGGCACCAAGGCGATGGCGGTGTTCGACGACGTCGAACCCTGGGAGCGCAAGCTCGCCGTCTATCGGCACGAGGTCTGGCAGGATAGCGGACAATGGGCCTTCACCCAGAACGAGCCGTCCTATGTGCCGGTCGAGCAGGGCATGCCGCTGACCCGCGAACTTCAGCATTTCATGGAATGCATCGAGACGCGCGCCGAGCCACGCACCGATGGCGAGGAAGCGATCCGTGTGCTGCAGATCCTGACCGCCGGGACGATAGTTCATGATTGAGAAATTGAGCGAATAGCGAATAGTGAGTAGCGAATAGGGAACGACCGACGAGGCGTATCCGCCTCGACAGCTCCTCTTCTTTCCCTATTCGCTACTCACTATTCGCTATTCGCTCATTCCGCCGGCACCTGTGCGGGCATCGCCGCCAGCCGTGTCAGCATGGCTTCGGCCTCGGCGCCGCGCTCCGACCGCTCGATGAAGCCGCCGCCGAAGACGCGAGCGTCGTTGCCGTCATCGGAATAGAGCACGCAGGCCTGGCCTGGCGCTATACCGGATTCGCCCTGGGCGAGTTCGACCCAGATCTTGCCGGCATGGTGATGGAGCACGGCCGGCCGTGGCGGCCGGGTCGAGCGCACCTTGGCATAAAGCTCGAGCCCTTCCTCGGACAAGTCGGACAGGGCGGCGTCGCCCAGCCAGTTGACGCCGCGCAGGTAGATCTTGTGGGTCTCCAGCGCCTCGCGCGGGCCGACGATGACACGCGCCCTCTCGGCATCGAGATGGACGACGTAGAGCGGCTCGCCCGACGCGATGCCGATGCCGCGGCGCTGGCCGATCGTATAGCGAAGGATGCCGTCATGCCGGCCGAGCACGCGGCCGTCGATATGGACGATCTCGCCGGGCGAGGCGGCTTCCGGCTTCAGCTTGGCGATGATGTCGGTATATCTGCCCTGCGGCACGAAGCATATGTCCTGGCTGTCGGCCTTGGCCGCGACGGTCAGGCCCATCTCCTCGGCGATCCGGCGCACGTCGGGCTTCGACATGCCGCCGAGCGGAAAGCGCAGATAGTCGATCTGCTCCTGGGTCGTGGCGAACAGGAAGTAGCTCTGGTCGCGGTCGCTGTCGACCGGCCGGTAGAGCGCGCGATGCGCGCCGTTGGAGCGCGAGCGGATGTAGTGGCCCGTCGCCAGCGCGTCGGCGCCGAGGTCGCGCGCGGTCTCCAAGAGATCGGCGAACTTGACGGTCTGGTTGCAGGAGACGCAGGGAATGGGAGTCTCGCCGGAGACATAGCTCTCGGCGAACGGGTCGATCACCGCCTTGCGGAAACGCTCCTCATAGTCGAGCACGTAATGGGGAATGCCGAGCGTTTCGGCGACGCGCCTGGCATCGGCGATGTCCTGGCCGGCGCAGCACGAGCCGGTGCGGTGGGTGGCCGCGCCGTGATCATAAAGCTGCAGCGTCACACCGACGACCGAATAGCCCTCGCGCTTGAGGATGCCGGCCACCACGGAGGAATCGACGCCGCCTGACATGGCCACGACGACGCGGGTGTCTTCGGGACGTGCCGGCAGATCCAGGCTGTTCATGGGTCGGTTTCCGATGCTCGATAACGGCGCTTCATGCCAATGATGCCAATATAGGTCAAGCAAAGTGCCAACACCACCGCGGCCGGGCTCCTTCAATGAGCCCGCATGTTGGCACATCCAGGCCCGGTGGATGCTCACGCATCCAACTTACCTCAGTCGCCGGCGCGGCCCATTCGGGCCGCTTGTCGTTCGCGCTACCGCATCGGCCCGAAAATCGTGCTCGATTTTCGGAAAGCACGATGCGGCACTCGACAAGTGGCAGATCGTCCTTTGCGCGTCCTGGTGGACGCCCGGCGCTCTGGCGGGCGCGGGCGGCGCAGTCGCGCGCTCCAAACGTCGGTGTTATCGACCTTTGGCATTCGTCACCGCCGTTGCCGGGCCTGCAGCCCGTCCTTGCCGGGCGCCCGGTCATGGCAAACAAGGTCATGGCAAACAAAAGGTAAACCCGGCCACCAGAGCGTGTATGAGTTGTTTAGGTCTTTTTTAAAGCTGTCCGGCTAATCTCGGTTCGATTAGGTCTTTGAGTAGCGTAGAGAGTACGATGACCGATCTGGTTAGACCGCGTGTCAAATATGTGATCGGGCCCGACGGCAGCCCGCTCACAATTGCCGACTTGCCGCCCTCCAACACCAGGCGCTGGGTGATCCGGCGCAAGGCGGAAGTCGTTGCCGCGGTGCGCGGCGGTCTGCTCAGCCTCGACGAGGCCTGTCAGCGCTACAAGCTGACCACCGAGGAATTCCTCTCCTGGCAGGCGTCGATCGACGAATACGGTCTGGCCGGCCTGCGTACCACCAGGATCCAGCAATACCGCCACTGACGTTTCTTGCCACGCATCAAACGAAACGAGGGCGCAGCACTTGCGCCCTCGTTTCGTTTCGCCCGTATGTTGCATCAACCAGACGGGCCCGTTCAGGATGGGAAGCCGCTCCTCGCGCTGCTGTCCCGGAGCACAACCGGCAGGTACTCCCCGGGGATCCTTCCGTGATGCAACCGCGTCTCGAATGCGAGCCGCCCGGTCACGCCAGTATCGGGATGGATCTCCCGGAAAGCGCCGCATCGAAGCAGCTTGATGATTTTGCGCATGTCTTTATCCGCGAAACCGCGGCTCACTTTCGGGAGACATGCTTTAGTCTTCAGCCTTCGCCAGGGCCGAGGCCGCAGCCGTGAGAATCACCGACGCGGCGAAGAACCAGAGCCCTGGCTGGGTGGATGCCGTCGCCAGGCCGCTCGTCTTGGCGGCGAAGATCACCAGGGCGACCAGAACGACGTCCAGCATCGACCAGCGCGCCAGCGCCCTGAACCAGCCCGGCACCAGACGATGTCCCGCGGCCCCGTCATAGGCGGCGACATGCAGGAGGCCCAGCTTCAGGGCCGGAAATGCGACGGAGAACAGGCCGACGATCGCCGCCAGCAGCACGTCGCCGCCTGCCCACAGCCCGTAGACCATCGCGGCGAGCGACGGCTCGTCGGTGAAGAGGAAGAGCCGCTCCACGCGAATCAGCGGCAAGACGACGCCGAGCGTGAAACTGACGGTCGCGGCGAAGATCAGGAGAGGCAGAAGACGGCGCATCGCCCATCTTGGCGAAGGCCATGATTGCGGGGAAGCCCCATTCGACCGCGATGGCCGCCGGGGGACGCAAGCGCCCCGCGGGAAAGCGCCCCCCGGGAAGGAAGCGCCGGGAGGAGGGCCCCGGGATCAGCCGATCATGGCGCTGCGGCCTTCGCCTTCGGCGTCTCGCATGCGCGCGTCGCGCGATTCCAGCATCTCGGCCTTGGAAAGCTCGGCTTCGGCCTCGGCGAGCAGCGTCTCGGCCGTCTTCCTCTGTTCCATAAGGTCGTGCTGGGAGTTCTTGAGATTGTCGCGGCGCAGGCGGGCCGCCTTCGCGAAGGTCGGATAGGCAAAATGATTGATATCGGTGATGCCGGCTTTCTTCTCCTCGGCGCCGATCTGCATCTCCAGTTCGTTCGCCATCCGGTCGAATTCGGCGATCATCATGTCCAGTTGCGCCAGCTGTCGGCGTTTCTCGTTGGCCTGAAACTGCTTCAGCCTGACGAGGTTCTCACGTGGCTTCATCACTCGCTACTCCCGAATACGCATTACATGGAGCTGGCCCAACCCGCCCCGTCCCGGAAAGGTCCGCTCCGCCGCCCATCCCCCGGCCTCAAAGGAAACAATTCCCTAAAGATTTCGGCCGTCGGTAACCATTCGTTTACGGGCATTGTTAATCATACGCGTCAGGACTTAAGGCACGGTAAAAATTCCAGCTTCACGGAGCACGCAAACTTCGACCCGAACTAGCGAGTCCGTGGAGTCGCTTAGAAGAGTTTGTTAATGTGTCGCGTGAGTGGAATTTCTGTGCGATAAATGTTTAGATTCAAGAGGGTGTGCCGAAAAGCTGAAAAGATCCGATATCGCTTGCCAAGCGGAATCAGATTTTGTTAACCATTCGGTGGCAGCCTCCGATTCAGGCAATCACTGCTCCGGCGCCGGAATGCCCGCATCCGGTGCGGCAGCAGGAAAGGGGATAAAATGCGCGTTCTGCTGATTGAAGACGACAGTGCAACCGCACAGAGCATCGAGCTGATGCTGAAGTCGGAAAGCTTCAACGTCTATACGACGGACCTGGGCGAAGAGGGCGTCGACCTCGGGAAGCTCTATGACTACGACATCATCCTGCTCGACCTGAATCTCCCCGACATGTCGGGCTACGAAGTCTTGCGGACCCTTCGCCTCTCGAAGGTCAAGACCCCGATCCTGATCCTGTCGGGCATGGCGGGCATCGAGGACAAGGTGCGCGGCCTCGGCTTCGGCGCCGACGACTACATGACCAAGCCATTCCACAAGGACGAACTGGTCGCGCGCATCCACGCCATCGTTCGCCGCTCCAAGGGGCATGCCCAGTCGGTCATCGCCACCGGCGACCTGATCGTGAATCTCGATGCCAAGACGGTCGAGGTCGGCGGACAGCGCGTGCACCTCACCGGCAAGGAATATCAGATGCTGGAGCTGCTGTCGCTGCGCAAGGGCACCACGCTCACCAAGGAAATGTTCCTCAACCACCTCTATGGCGGCATGGACGAGCCGGAGCTGAAGATCATCGACGTCTTCATCTGCAAGCTCAGGAAGAAGCTGGACGCTTCGTCGGGCGGCCAGAACTATATCGAGACGGTGTGGGGCCGCGGCTATGTGCTGCGCGAGCCGGAAGACATCCGCGCCAGCGCCTGACGACCAATCCATTGCCGCAGACGACGAGACCGGGCTTCAAGCGGGGTCTTGCGTCTGCAAACTCGGCTTCCGGAGAAGACGGCACGAGCGCCGACAAGCGGATCAACGCTCGCGTTGTCTCCTCTGGTCAGGCAGCCAGATCGAACTGGCGGAAGCGCTCCAGCAATTGCGGCCGGTTGAACGGCTTCAGCAGATAGCCCTGCGCACCGGCGCGCTTGGCACGCATGATGGCACCGATGTCGACCTCGACAAGGCTGACCGCGATCTGCGGCCTGACATGGCCGGGCAGGGCGCGGACGCGGCGGATGAAGTCTTCCGCGCTCATGTCGGGCAGGGCGCCGTCCACCACGATGATGTCGGGCATGTCGGCCGCGCACATGTCGAGCGCGTCCTGGCCGTTGTCCGCTTCGATCACCAGCATGTCGGGCCCGTTCAGGATGCGCTTGGCGACCTTCCTGATCACGCTCGAATCGTCGACGAACATGCAGCGTTTCATGACCGGCCCCCTGACCTGACCAATCCATTCCCGGATCTCGCCGCGAACCTTAGGGGAGCGATCTAAAAAACCGGGAAACGCGTTGGCTAAACTTGTAGCGACAGGGATTTTGGCGCCGCGCGCGGGCCGTCCACAGCGCGTCGCGTGTTCACGCTAGAGGCTGCAAGTCCCTGACCTGGCGCATGACTTTTTCCAAAGACCGCTGCAAACTTGCTCGAGGTCTCATTGACCTCATCCGATGCAGCCGGGGAGCCGTCCACACCAGCACCGTCCGGAGACATGCTTCAGGCCGCGGACAGCACGATCTCCTCGGGTGTCGCCCGGATCGAGATGGTCATGCCGGCATCGCGGGCAAGCAGCAGCGTGTAATAGGGCTGAACGGCATGGGCATCGATAGGCTCGTCCGGCTTGTGGCCGGAATGCAGCTCCAGGAATTTCGGTGGAACACGGACCATCGGGCCGGCGGCGGACAGCGTGAACTTCGGCTCGGTCTCGACGTCGTCGAGCGTCACGGTGATCTTGCCGCCGCGCGGAATGGCCCCGATGGCGATCAGCACCAGGTTGAGCAGCAGCTTGACCTTGTTCTTCGGCAGCAGCGCGCGCTGGCCGTTCCAGACGAGTTCCGGCTTCTCGTTGCGGATGAAGGCGGCGGTCACGGCTTCGGCGTCGCCGGTGTCGATCAGCATGCCGGCCGAGCCGGCCGCGCCGAAAGCGATACGGGCGAATTGCAGGCGGGCAGAGGCATTGCGGGCGCTGGTGCGGATGAGGTTCATCGCATCCTCGTCGGCGCCGCCCTCGTCGAGCAGCTCGAGGCCGTTGTTGATGGCGCCGACCGGAGAGATGATGTCATGGCACACCCGGCTGCACAGAAGCGCGGCGAGATCGGCTGCCGAAAGCGTGAAAAGGTCGGCCATTCAGGGGTCTCCGGATCGTCTTTGCCTGCCCTGGAGGAACGTCTCACGGCAGGTGCGAATCACGCTCGTTCTGGTCGGGATTCGTTTACACAGTGGCTGTTCCGTCAGCAAGAAAACCCATCCCGAGCCTCGCAAGAGGCCACAAACGCGGGGGCGGCGCGTGCTGACGACCATCGATCCGCCATCTTCATGTGAAAGCTTAATGGTTGAAAAAGGATTACGGCATAGCTTGCCCGTAAGAGGCACCGAACCGCCAGCAAGAGCGGAAGGGGCCGGGCGTCGGCAGATGTGCTCCCGTACGGAGACAGGAAGCATGTTTTGCAGACTAGAAGACCGGAGCCTTGTCCGGCTGATCGCAGCGTCGTTGTTTTCCCTCGCCTTCATGGTGATGTCGGCCGGCGCGTCGCGCGCCCAGGAATACACGGCGCAGGAAATCGTCGATTCGGGTCACCGCTTTTTCGGCGCCACCTCCGGCGGGCTCGGCACGGTGATCGAGAAAATCTTCGCCTCCTACGGCCTGCCTAACGGCTACGTGCTCGGCGAGGAAGGATCGGGCGCCTTCGTCGGCGGCCTCACCTACGGCGAAGGAACGCTCTACACCAAGAATGCGGGCGACCATAAGGTATTCTGGCAGGGGCCCTCTCTCGGCTGGGATTTCGGCGGCACGGGCTCGCGCACGATGATCCTCGTCTACAACCTCGATGATGTCTCCAGCCTGTACAACCGCTACCCGGGCGTGGCGGGCTCGGCCTATGTGGTCGCGGGCCTGGGGTTCGAGGTCATGCGCAACGGCAATGTGCTGCTCGTGCCGGTGCGCACAGGCGTGGGCGCGCGGCTCGGCGTCAATGTCGGCTATCTGAAGCTGACGGAGCGCCCGACCTGGAACCCGTTCTGAGCCCGAGAGCCGGGCGGCGCGCGGGCAAGCCTGCGCACCGAAACGATCCGGACCGAGCGGGAGACATCCCAAGTCGGTACTGGATTCGCGTCACGGCGATATGGCACATAGGAATGCCTGCCGCTGCAACGGATAGTCGCGTGTGATCCAGTCGATACTCTTCTTCGTTCTCGGCTTCCTGTGCGCGGGATTCATTGCGCTGATGATCGCGCCGGCGTTCTGGCGGCGGGCCGAGATGCTGACGAAACGCCGCATCGAGGCAACTGTCCCGCTCTCCGCCGCGGAGATACAGGCGGACAGGGACCGCCTGCGGGCCGAGTTCGCGATGTCGACGCGCCGGCTCGAGATGAACCTCAAGTCGCTCGGCGACAAGGCCACTGCGCAGATGATCGAGATCGAGCGCGGCCGCGCAGAGATGCGGCGGCTCGATGCCGGCACCGCCGATACGCAGAAGGCGATGGCGCAGAGCGAGGCCAGGAACGCCGAGCTCGGCGCAGAGCTGGAACGTCGCGAGGACAGGATCCGGGAGTTGGCGGACCGCCTGGCCGAGGCCGAGCGACTGCTCGAGCAGCGCGCGCTCGAGTTCGAGAAGCTCGGCCGCATGTATGACGAGGCGATGCTCGTCTCCAGCAACCGTCAGATCGAGCTGGTCGCGCGCGAGAGCGACGTCGACAGGCTGAACCTCGATATGTCGGCCATGCGCAAGCAGACCAAAGACCACGAGCGGCGCATGCTGGAGGCTGCGGCCGAAGGCAGGAAGGCACGTGAGGCGCTGAAGGTCGAGACGAAGAAAGTCGGCGACCTCGAGAAGAAGGTGGAGCGATTGATGACGAGCCTTGCCGATCATGAGGAGCGACTCGACCGTCGCGAAAGAGAACTGGCGCGGCGGCGCAAGGGCGATGCGGCGGAGGATGGTGTCAATCCTTCAGGCGAAGCGCGGCAGTCGGCCCTCTCCAGCGTCGGCGGCGAGGATGCCCGGACGATGGTCGAGAAGCTCAAGGAGGACCGCGACCGTCTCGAAGCGCGGCTGATGGCGCTGACCCGCAGCAACCGCAGGCTCCGGACCGATCTCGCCGCGCAGGGGCGGGGCGAAGAGCCGGAAGAGGAGCTTCGCGAAAACGCGCAACTGCGTGAGGACATCCACGAACTCGCCGCCGAGATGGTCAATATGACGGCTGCCCAGGAAGGGCCGGACTCGCCGATCCGTGTCGCGTTGGCCGCCCGGCAAGACGAGCCGAGGCCGGATCAGCACGACAAGATCACCAGCCTCGCCGAGCGGGTTGCGGCGCTGCAGAAGGCCGTTTCACCGAACTGACGGAAGGCACTGGGTGTCGACACATCCGGTGGGCGTGGATGGATGTCGTTGGATCCACGCGACCCGCCTGTGCCAATTCCCGGACAGCTACTGTCCTTCCCACAGTTCGTGCAGCGCGATCGCCGAAGCGGCAGCCACGTTGAGGCTGTCGAAACCAGGCGCCATGGCGATCCGGGCGGTCCGCATCCTGGCCATCAAGGCTTCGGGCAGGCCTTCCCCTTCGGTGCCGAGGACCAGCGCGATACGTTCGGGCCGGGCGAGGGTGCGGATGTCGTCTCTGCCGCGCGGCGACAGGGCGACCGGCACGAAGGCGTGGCGTGCCAGAAGCGCAAGTATGCTTTCGGCATCCGGCCCGGCCGCGAAGGGGACTTTCAGCGCCGCGCCGACCGACACCCTGATTGCCTTGCGGTAGAGTGGGTCGCAGCTCGTGGCGTCGAGGAGCACGGCATCCGCGCCGAAGGCGGCGGCGTTGCGGAAGATCGCGCCGACATTGTCATGGTTGGCGATGCCGACGAGCATCACGACGAGCGCCCGGGTCGGCAGACCGGCGAGCAAGTTGTCGGCGGACTGCGTGTCCCGGCGCCGGCCGATCCCCAGGATGCCGCGGTGGATATGGAAGCCTGCGATCGCGTCCATCACCGCCCTGGAGGCGACATAAACAGGCAGATCAGCCGGCGCCGAGCTCAAGACGCGGCGCAGTCCCTCCAGCCGGTTCTCGAGCACCAAAACGGATTCGACCGTAAAACGCTGCGCACGGAAAAGCACGTCGAGGACGACTTTGCCCTCGGCGACGAAGCGGCCTTCGCGACCCACGAGATCACGTTCGCGGATGTTCCTGTAGGGTGCGACACGCGGATCGTCCGGATCGTCGATCCGGACGGCATCGGAGCCAGCTATTCCAACCTGTCTTTCGTTGCTTCCGGTCATGCCCTTCGCTTGCCGTGGTTGCGGCGTGAAGGCAAGCCGGTTCAGGTTCCGCTCTTGCGCAACAGCGGCCGTTCAACGGGCTTGCCTGTCCCGAAGATCTCGTCGAGCGTGGCGAGCAAGCTGCGGACGGCCTCCGAACGGCAGGAATAATAGATCATCTGGCGGTCGCGCCGTGTCTGCACCAGATCCAGCTTGCGCAGCTTGGCGAGATGCTGGGAAAGCGCCGATTGGCTGAGTTCCACTTTCTCCGCGATCGCACCGACCGACATTTCGCCCTCGACGAGGTAACTGACGATAGTCAGGCGCTTGTCGTTGCCGAGGAGGTCGAGGAGCGCCGCAGCGGCCTCGATATTATCGACAAGCTTCTTCGAAACCATGTTACCCCCGCTCACTCCAGCGCCGCCGGCCGCTATTGGGGGCGATAGCGCCAGTCGGTAGGCTCCGATTCGTTCGTGACGGTGAATCAGGCTACATTTCTAACTAGTATAACTTTCCAGGACCTTAAAGGCAGATTCAACCATCGCGTGTCGGGCCAATAGCAAATTCAAAGCGATAGGGCGTCCATTGCACGTCCAGATGGTTCCACGCAGCTCGATCCATTTGTTGCAGCGTCGGATTTGTCCGGAAACCGGAACCCGCTCTCGGGTCCGGGAGGCACGCTGTAGGTTCTAGATTTGGCGCATTTCTTTGTCCCGAAACCGGTTCCCACTTTCGACAGCCATGCTTCAGCGCTGCTCCTGTTCGCGTCCGCTGCGGGCGAGTTCGACGAGCACTTTGCGCAGGTCCGCCGCCGAGGCGAGCGGCTCGGGAAAAAAGACGCGCTGGGTTTCGTCGCCGCTGGCGATATCGATGCCCTCGGCGTCGAGGCCGGTGATGATCCAGCCGTCGCCGGAGGCCTTGGCGAATTGCCTGGCATAAACCGCGATCGCATCGAGATGGTCGGCATTCATATGGTCGACGGCGCCCTGTTCCCGCTCCGCCAGCTCTTCGGTCGCGGCGCCTTCGACGACAAGATCGGAACGGTCCAGCAGATAGGCCTTGCCGAAGCCGCCATTGAGGCTGGCCTTCCGCGGTTCGAGCCTGAAATAGGAAAAATCAGGGAAGCCGGCGTAAAGCTTCGCCTTGGGCTGGCGGTTGAGATAGCGCCGCTCGACACGCGCCTGGTCCGGCGTTCCGCGTTCCAGGCGCACGGCCGTGCAGGAAAGGGTGATGCGCGGATGCGCCAGCGGATCGCCCTTGCCCGGTTCGCCGACGAGAAGCGAGCATCGGGAATCAGCGGCCAGTGCCGCGGTGTGGGCGGAGAGCGCCGAGACGAGGATGATCGGCGTGCCGTCCAGGTCGGTGGCGACCGCCACGCGGCTCGCGAGCGGAGCGCCGTCGGCCGGATCGAGCACGGCGAGCGCGCCGTAGCGGGCGCGGCGGATCAGCGTCCTGGCGAGACGGATCGCTTCAGCGTCGGTTTCCCGGATCACATCCTTCTTCGCTTCCGCCATGCCCGACCCCAAATTACCTGATTGGTGCGGTCAGCTTATTCCCGACGACACCCGACATGACAAGAGCCTCGGTGTCGGACTTGTCGATGCCGAAGCGCGCGAGCAACTCCGCCGGATCGGCCCGCCCGCCGCCGGGCTCCGAGAGCTGGGCAGGCGTGCGCGAGAAACGCGGGGCAGGCGCAGGCCGGACGAGCGTTCCGGCCTGCCGATGGGTGCCGCGCGCACGGTTGTGGGGATGGTTCGGGGCCTCTTCGAGCGACAGCACCGGCGCCACGCAGGCATCGGTTCCTTCGAAAAGAGTGGCCCACTCGTCACGAGTGCGCTCGCCGATGCGGGCAGCGATCGCTGCTCGCATGTCGTCCCACAGCCGCCTGTCATATTGCGCGGCGGCGAACCGCTCCTCGAGCGGCAGGAGCCGTGCGAACTCGGCGAAGAATTGCGGCTCGAGGCAGGCCACGGCGACGTGCCTTCCATCCTCGGTCTGATAGGTGTCGTAGAACGGGGCGCCCGTATCGAGCAGGTTGACGCCGCGCCTGTCCTTCCAGAAGCCCGCGGCGAGGAAGGCGAAGAACGGTGCGGCGAGCATCGAGGCGCCTTCGACCATGGCCGCGTCGACCACCTGGCCCTTGCCCGACTTCTGACGCTCGAACAAAGCCGCGAGTACCCCGAGCAGCAGGAACATGGTGCCGCCGCCATAGTCCGCCGCAAGATTGAGCGGCGGCACCGGCTTGCCGTCGCGCGGGCCGATGGCATGCAGCACGCCCGAATAGGCGAGATAGGTCAGGTCGTGGCCGGCGCGGGCGGCGAGCGGCCCGTCCTGGCCGAAGCCGGTCATGCGGCCATAGATGAGACCGGGATTGCGAGCGAATGTGATGTCCGGCCCGAGCCCGAGGCGTTCCATCACGCCTGGACGATAGCCCTCGACCAGGATGTCGGCTTTTCCGATGAGCCTGAGCAGCAGTTCGATCGCCTCGGGCCGCTTGAGATCGATCTCGAGCACGCCGCGTCCGTGCCGGTCGAGATCGAATTCGGGCGGGGTGGGGAGGAAAGGGATGCCGGCATTCAGCCGCTCGACGCGGATGACTTCGGCGCCGAGTTCCGACAAGATCAGCCCGGCCAGCGGCACCGGGCCGATGCCGGCCATCTCGATGACGGTCAGCCCGGCGAGCGGGCCCGTCTTTCCTCCTTCCGTCATGGCGTCGAGCCTTACTTCGGGGCCATGCGGATCGCGCCGTCGAGGCGGATCGTTTCGCCGTTGAGCATCTGGTTCTCGACGATGTGGCAGGCAAGCGCGGCATATTCGCTGGGCTCGCCGAGGCGTGGCGGGAAGGGAACCTGGTGGCCGAGAGAATCCTGGGCCTCCTTCGGCAGGCCGTCCATCATCGGCGTGCGGAAGATGCCCGGCGCGATGGTGCAGACGCGGATGCCCGAGCGGGCGAGGTCGCGCGCGACGGGCAGCGTCATGCCGACCACGCCCCCCTTCGAGGAGGAATAGGCGACCTGGCCGATCTGGCCGTCGAAGGCCGCCACGGAAGCCGTGTTGACGATGACGCCGCGCTCGCCGCCATCGAGGGGGTCGAGGTTCTGGGCGCGGGCGGCAAACAGCCGGATCATGTTGAAGGTGCCGAGCAGATTGACCTCGAGCACCTTGCGATAGAGGTCGAGCGGGTGCGGCCCGTCCTTGCCTACCGTCTTCATGGCGATGGCGATGCCGGCGCAGTTGACCAGGATACGCGCCGGTCCGAGCCTTTCGGCGGCTTCGGCGAAGGCAGCCTCGCCGCCCTCGGCGCTGGACACGTCGCACTTGACCGCGATGCCGCCGATCTCGCCGGCGACTTTTTCGGCCCGGTCCATGCCGACGTCGAACAGTGCGAGCCTGGCGCCCTTGGCCGCGAGCGCCCGCGCGGTGGCCTCGCCGAGGCCGGAGCCGCCGCCGGTCACGATCGCCACGATGCCGGATGGGTTCATGGTGTAGTCCTCCAAATGTTATGAACTAGAACAAATTCGCACTATCGTAGGCGCGCGGCGAGGGCGGTGCAAGCACCGGAAAACAGCGCTGCCCTACTCTTCGGGCTCGGTTGTGAACAGCAGAGGGAAGCCGGCGGCGCGGCCGGCGTCCGTGGCGCGCGTCGCCTTGGTCTCGGCGATGTCCTTGGCGTAGACGGCAACCACGCAGACGCCACGCCGGTGCGCGGTGATCATCACCTTGTAAGCCTGGTCCGCGGTCATGCGGAATTCGGCCTTGAGCACCCGCACCACGAATTCTCGCGGCGTGAAGTCGTCGTTGACGAGGATGACCTTGTGCAGCTTCGGCCGTTCGGTCTTCAGTCGAGGTCTGGTGCGCGGTTTGACGAAGGTGTCGGGCATCCTACCCTCCGACGGTGGTTGAGCGAGCGCGCTCGGCCGCTCGCATTCCCTGTCGCGTCGGCCCCGGCGCGGTCCGCCGCCCGGAAGCCTATGCCTCGGTCGATCTTGGAACCCGGTCGGAGGCATGTCGAGGGGATTTCAACGCAATGTGATCCGCTGCGCCGGTCCGGCACGGGTGTGGACGATGGCCGGGCTCGCATGACGGCGATGGAGGCTGCCGCCCAACAACGTCATCTGCTCGGAGATGTGCATCCTTCGCTATCAGTTCGGTCCGAACGAGCGGCATCCTGGCTTCATCAACTCGGCTGCGCTCATCGAATATTGGCAACTATACACTTGACAACGGACGTGATCGATAAGGGGCGGTTGTCCCATGCCCTTTACTGACAACTTGTGAGCGGCGTATCATTTCTTTTTTTGGGAGAGGGGCCATGCCGGAAATCGACTTGAAGGTCGAGCATCTCGTGCTCGACAATGACAACCCGCGTATTACTCATGCGGCGGGACAGCAAGAAGCTTTTCAGAAAGTCGTGAGGGACCAGAAGATGAAACTGGTCCGCTTGGCAGAGAGCATCGTTGAGCATGGTCTCAGCCCCATCGAAAGGTTGATGGTCCTCGAGGTGAGCGCGAAGCCAAAGCGCTATATCGCATTGGAGGGCAACCGTCGCGTAGCTGCGCTCAAGCTGTTGGTGAACCCGGCTGCAATGACCGGCCTTGAGATGCCGGAAGGTGTGCAGCGCTCCATGGAGCGTTTGGCGGGCATTTTTCACAAGAGCAAGGTCGAGCCGATCGCGGGTTACGAAGTTGGTTCCCGCGAAGAGGGAAGATACTGGATTGAACTGCGCCACAATGGGGAGGATGACGGTCGGGGCATTGTCGGATGGAAGCCGATCGTCGCGGCTCGCTTCCGGAAGAGGGAGCCGGCAATCCAGGCCTTGGACTTGGCAATCGAACACGGCGGATTCAGCGAGGGTGAAGCCGAGGCAATCCGTTCCAAATTCTCGTTGACGACACTGCGGCGCCTTGTGGAATCCGAGGAAATCAGGGCGATGCTCGGATTGACGGTTAAGGACGGCCAACTGAGCACAACGCTTCCTGCGAATGAAATCATTAAGCCGCTCAAGAAGATGGTGCGCGACATCGCTGACAAGAAAGTCAACTCGCGCAGCTTCAACAAAACGGAACAGATGGTTAACTATGTGCGGGGTTTCGCAAAGGCAGACAGCCCCGACCTCACAAAGAAAATTGCTGAGCGGGCCCTCGAAGGAATTCAAAAATCGGAATTCACGAAGACCAGCGCAAAACCGGCAAGGCGGAAGCCGGACCCGAGCGACCGGCGAGAGGTTGTGCCAAAAGGCTGTCCGATCCATGTCGCTGACAATCGGATAGCCGAAATCTACAAGGAACTGCGAACTCTGAAACTCGACGACGCTCAGAACGCAATTGCCGTTCTGCTCCGCGTTTTTCTCGAATTGTCAGTTGACCACTTTCTGGAAAGCAACGGCGGGTCCGTCAGCTTCAAGGCACCAAACGGCCAAACCAAGTTCAAAAGCCTCGACAAAAAGCTGGCCGAGGTGGTGGCTGATCTGGTATCAAAGGGCGTACCGCAAGCGCATTTCGCAACAATCATTCGCAGCCTGAACGTTCCTACCAGCCCAATGAACATTGACCTGTTCCACCGCTATATCCACGACCGTTTCGCGACGCCTTCAACTCCTGAGTTGAAGGCCGCGTGGGAGCACGCTCAGCCGCTTTTTGAGAAGATTTGGCCGTGACCGCGGGAGAGGCGGAGCCGCGGCGCCTGATGCACTTTACGCCGCTTCGCTATCCCGGAGGGAAAGGGAAACTCGCCGCATACGTCAAAGAGCTAATTCGAGCGAATAACCTGTTCGACGGGGAATATGTGGAACCGTATGCCGGCGGCGCGGCTATCGCGCTCGAACTCCTATTTCAGGAATACGTCAGCAGGATTCACATTAACGACCTCAGCCAGCCCGTCTATTCGTTCTGGAAAGCCGTTTTGAACGATAGCGAAGAACTTTGCCGGATGATCAAAGACACGCGGTTGTCCGTGGCCTCATGGGATCGGCAGAAGAAGATTTTCGCCAACCCTCGCAATCATAGTTACGTGCAGCTTGGCTTTGCGACCTTCTTCCTTAACCGAACCAACCGCTCCGGCATTTTGAATGCAGGCGTGATCGGCGGGAGGGATCAAACCGGTCCATGGAAGCTTGATGCCCGTTATAACGCGGACGAGCTGATATTTCGCATCGAGTCAATTGCGAAGATGCGTAGCCGGATAAAGCTCACGCAAAGCGATGCTCTGGCATTGCTGAGGTTCGGCCTGCGCAAGTGGCCGGAAAATACGCTGATTTATCTTGATCCGCCTTACTATGATCAAGGCCGCAATCTGTACTACGACTACTACAAGCCTGACGACCACGCTGACTTGGCGAGCTTCATTGCTGCGAACATGAACGAGCGTCACTGGATCGTTTCCTACGACAACGTGGATCCAATCAAGGCGCTATACGCAAAATTCCGTAGCGTGGTTTACAATGTGGGATATTCCGCCCGTGAGACGCGCGTTGGCAAGGAAGTGATGTTTTTCTCGCCGCGCGTCAACGTTCCTGATCTGGTCGGGCCGATTCAGCAGGTCGAAAAGACAACGGAAGCAGCATGATGCAGCCCACTCCTACAATCATAATTCTAAAGACGACAGCGGAACACATGAGGGGCGTGATTGACCATCAAAAACACGCTTCGGACCGGCTCATTAAGAGGGCCAACCCTGGCGATCTTCTCCTCATTGCCCAGTTGCAGCCTAAAGGTTCGGCGCTGATCCGATATGCAATGTGGCTGAAAAGCCAGTATCCCGATAGCGTGCAAGAATCAGACGCTATTTGGGGGAAGCACTGGAATTTTATCATTGAGGGTGAAGGTGGCCGCGAGTTGACCACTCCATTTGCGCCGGGGGAGGTCAAACCAAACGGCCCGTATCGCCAAGGTGGGCCTTTCGTCTATGTGGTGGCCGAGGACGCTGAAGACTTCAGGCGGGATGGCCGTCTGGCCCCTCTTCTCTAAAGGTGTGTGGGCACAACAGATCGCGAGCCCGTGCAATGGCAACGAAGAAACCTAAACTGGACCACGCGACGGTGAAGGTCCTGCAACAAGTGTTGGCGCTACCGCCGAAACGCCATGACGAAATGAAAGTCGGACGACCAGCGAAGGCGAAGCGCAGCCCTAAAGGCCGCGCGTCTTGCTCCAAGCCGCAAGGCGCTTAACAAACTGATTTCTTTTCGTAATTTTCGTCAGCCGGTCGGTACATGAGAGGCTTACCCTCAATGCCCTTGGCAATCAGCGTCGCACGCTCCCCGTCCTTCATTTGGCGGGTGTTGAACTTGAAATCCCATTCGGCCAGATAGCGCGAAAGATGCGCTTCGCTGATCGAGTGGAGAGTGCCTAACACAGCGCGCTTCATAAGGCTGAACCGGCGTTGGTCCGTGTAGACGTGAGCAATCCGCCAAGCCTTACATACTCATCGGCCGAGTGATTGACGGTGGTATGACCCGCAAATTCCTTTCCGATAGGGGCGTAGGAAAGCAGTTCGTCCGTCACCAAATGAGACTTGGCGTCGGCGACTTTGTTGATGGTCTCGCGAAGAGTGTCAGCCTTAGCATTGGCGGCGTGAAACGAGTAGCTGTTGTCGTCGCGATCAACGAGAGCGACCACGGCGTGTTTCGTAGGATCTTTCTTCGCATACGCGCGGTTCTTCTCCTTGCCGCCGATATACTTTTCGTCGCTTTCGACTACTTGTTCGCGCTGCCGATGGGGCCGCGCTGGTCGGGCGTCATAGCTTCGCGGATGCGATGGCACAGAAACCATGCGGTCTTATAGGTGACGCCGAGCATGCGGCTAAGCTGCAATGCGCTCATGCCCTTCATCGACACGCCCATGAGGTGCATCGCGAACAGCCACTTCGACAGGGGAATTTTGCTGCGCTCCATGACAGTTCCGACCGTCACGGTAAACTGGCCGTTGCAAGCCGCACAATAGTAGAGGCCGGGGCGATGAGCCGTGCCCTGGCCTTTTGCTATCTTCTCCTGATCCAGGTTGCCACAGTGAGGGCAAAAGGCCCCCTCAGGCCAGCGCACCGCTTCTAAGGCTTCGCGGGCGGCGTCCTCGCAATAAAAGGCTCGGTTCTGGATGGGCGCTTGGGCCATGGCTAACTTCCTATGGCCACACTATCGGGGATATGCCCTCCGTTCTCAAGTATATAGTTGCCGAATGTTTCGAGGGGCCGGGGCGCGGCCACTGGAAGGAGGTCGCTTATCTGCGATAGGGCGTTTGCGCACCCATGGGGTGCATGGGCTCTACCGCCGCAACACCGCCGACAGCACATCCCTGATGCCGATGGCGCCGACGAAGCGCGACTGTTCGTCGAACAGAGCGACCGGCGCGGTCTGCGATCGGTGCATTGCCAGCATGACGATCTTCAGGGAGGTGCCGGGCTTCGCCCAGAACACATGGGGCGCATCCTCGGAGAGCTGCTCGATCTCGTCGCAGGAGCCCCAGATCACCGGCCTGCCGTTGCGCTCGGCCGCCTCGACCAGCCCGTCGGCGTCGAGGCGGAAGCGCGTCGTCTTGCGCCGGTCCAGCCAGACCCAGCCTTCGCCGGCAGTCTCCAGGTCGCGGCGGTCGCGCATCACGTTCCAGGCGGTCAGCACGGAGAGCGGATTGACGTTGGCGATGAAGTCGCGGACGTAATCGTTGGCCGGGCGCAGCACGATGTCCTCCGGCGCGCCGGTCTGAACGATCCTGCCGCCCTCCATGATGGTGATATGGCTGCCGATCTTGAGGGCTTCCTCCAGGTCGTGGGAGACGAAAATGATGGTCTTCCTGAGCGACGCCTGAAGCTGCAGAAGCTCGTCCTGCAGCTTCGTCCGGATCAGAGGGTCGAGAGCCGAGAAGGGCTCGTCCATCAGGAGGATCGGTGCTTCGGTGGCGAAGGCGCGGGCAAGACCGACGCGCTGCTGCATGCCGCCCGAGAGCTCATGAGCGTATTTGCGCGCCCACTGGTCGAGGCCGACCAGCTTGAGCTGCCGGTGAACACGCTCCTTGCGTTCGGCCTCGGGAACGCCGGCGAGTTCCAGCCCGAAGCCGACATTCTCCTCGACCGTGCGCCACGGCAGGAGGGCGAACTGCTGAAACACCATGGCGACCTGATGCTGGCGAAGCCGCCGCAGCGTGGCCTCGTCGCAGGACACGACGTCGACCATGGCGTCGCCGTCCCTGACCAGGACCTGGCCGCGGCTGACGACGTTGAGCCTGTTGACGGCGCGCAGCAGCGTCGACTTGCCTGAACCCGACAGTCCCATCAGGACGGAGATCTCGCCTTCCCGTATCGTCAGGCTTGCGCCGGCGCAGCCCAGCACATTGCCTGTCCTCTCGAGGATCTCCGCGCGTGTCGCGCCCTTGTCGACCATGGCCAGCGCATCGGCGGCATCCGGGCCGAAAACGATGTCGACATTCTTGAAATCGACGGCGACGTTCATTTCTTGCCTCCCACGCCGATGCGGGTCATCCGGTCGAGCACGATGGCGAGCACCACGATGGCAAGACCCGCCTCGAGACCGAGATCGATCCTGCGCGAACCCAGCGCCCGGTTGATTTCGGTGCCGAGGCCGCCGGCGCCGATGAGCGCGGCGAAGACCACCATCGACAGCGACAGCATGATACACTGGGTGAGGCCGGCCATGATGGTGGGAAGTGCGGCCGGCAGTTCGACCTTCCAAAGCAACTGGCGCCTGGTGGCGCCGAAGGATTCACCGGCCTCGATGATCGTCTTGGGCACAGAGGTTATGCCGAGATGGGTCAGCCGCACCGCTGACGGGATGACGAAGATGATGGTGACGATGAGGCCGGGTGCGTTTCCGAGGCCGAACAAGGTGAGGACCGGGATCAGGTAGACAAAGGTCGGCAGGGTCTGCATCAGATCGAGCACCGGGAGCATGACCCGGTAGACCCTGGGCTTGTGCGCGGCCCAGATGCCGAGCGGCACGCCGATCAGCATCGAGGCGGCCGACGCGGCGACCACCAGAACCAGCGTCTCGACGGTCTGCTTCCAGAGCCCCTGATTGACGATGAAGAGTAGACCGATCGCGACGCCGGCGGCGAGCGCCCTCGATCGCTGAAGATACCAGGCCAGGAGAGTGATCAGCGCCACGATCAGGACGGGCGGCAGCAGGAGGAGAGTATCGACGAGCCCGTCCAGAATGAAGTTGAGGCTCCCGGAGAAGCCCCGGAACAGGGCGTTGAAGTTGTCTGTCAGGAAGGTGAAGAACGCCTTGCCCCAGGCCCCGATTGGAATCTTGTAGGCCACCAGCAGTTTCGAAATCGGATCCATGTTCCCCTCGCATATGCGCCGTGCCGGCGGGCGGTCTTCTCCGGAATGTCAAAAAACAAGGGGCAGCCTGTTCGACCCGGCCGCCCCTTGGTCGTCACGCTATGCGCGAGCCTGCCGGGATCAGCCCTCCAGCGCGGCCTTCACAGCAGCCGCCGCATCGCCGCCGTCGAAGGTGGTCACACCCTCGAGCCAGGGGGCGGCGGCATCCGGATGGGCCTTGAGCCAGTCGCTGGCGACCGTGTTGGCATCGCCGCCCTTGAGGATGGCGTCCATCATGGTGTTCTCCATGGACAGGTCGAACTTCAGGTTGGCGATGAACTTGCCGACATTCGGGCATTCGGTGAGATAGCCCTTGCGCACATTGGTGTGGACGGTAGCGGCGCCGAAGCCGGAATCGCCCATGCCGTCAAGATAGGTGATCTTCATCTCGCCCATCACCGGATGGGGGGTCCAGCCGAGGAAGGCGATCCACTCATTGTCCTTCATCGATTGCTCGGCCTGGGTCAGCATGCCGGCCTCGGAAGATTCCACCAGCTCGAAGCCGGTAAGGTTGTTCTCCGGCTTGGAGATCATGTCGAGGATGATGCGGTTGCCGTCATTGCCTGCTTCGATGCCGTAGATCTTGCCGTCGAACTTGTCCTTGAACTTGCCGAGGTCCGTGAGCGTCTTGACGCCGCCCTCGGCGACATAGTTGGGGACGACGAGCCCGTAGCCCGCGCCGTCGAGATTCTTGGCGACGGTCTCGACCGAACCCTCCGCGGCATAGTCCTTGATGTCGTTGGTCATCGACGGCATCCAGTTGCCGAGGAAGACGTCGAGATCGTTGTTCTTCAGCGAGGCGTAGGTGACGGGAACCGAGAGCTGGATGACCTCCGGCTCGTAGCCGAGCGCGGTCAGGAGCACCGAGGCCACGCCCGTCGTAGCCTGGATGTCGGTCCAGCCCACGTCGGAGAGCCGCACCGTCCTGCAGCTTTCCGGATCTCCGGCGAAAGCTGGTCCCGCCGCAAGGAGCGCCGTCAGGCCGAGCCCCGCGGCGATGGTTTTCATGTGCGACATCGATAATCTCCCATTGTTCATCGGCGACCGGCGTCTAGTATTTCCTTGCGCCTTGTCCAACGAGCCAAACACCATTTTGTCATTGTTTCAAGCCGCATAGCGCGCCGCGTGCTTTGCAGGATGCGACAAGAATGCCGCTTTTTGACCTTGGGTCAGCCAGATTTGGTGTGGAAGCCGCCGCGGCGCCTCTCCCGGCGGTCACGGCAATCCGCTTAAAGGGGGGATGGCCAAGCTCTATTTCCACTACGCCACCATGGACGCCGGCAAGACGACCATGCTCCTCCAGGCTTCCTACAACTACCGGGAGCGGGGCATGACGACCATGCTGTTCGTGGCCGGCCATTACCGGAAGGACGACACGGTGGGCTACATCTCCTCGCGAATCGGCCTGGAGGCCGAGGCCGAGATGTTTCGCGACGGCGACGACCTGTTTTCCCGGATCGCCGAGCGCCAGAAGCATGAGACCGTGCACTGCGTCTTCGTCGACGAAGCGCAGTTTTTGGAGGAAGAGCAGGTGTGGCAGCTCGCCCGGGTCGCCGACCGGCTCGGGATCCCCGTGATGTGTTATGGGCTCAGGACCGATTTCCAAGGCAAGCTGTTCTCCGGCTCACACGCCTTGCTGGCGCTCGCCGACGAACTGCGCGAGGTGCGTACGATCTGCCGCTGCGGCCGCAAGGCGACGATGGTGGTCCGGCTGGGCGCGGACGGCAAGGTCGCCAAGCAGGGCGCCCAGGTGTCGATCGGCAAGGAGGCCTATGTTTCGCTCTGCCGCCGACACTGGGAGGAGGAGATGGGCCGGGTCGCCCCGGAGGACTTCATCGGCTTCGCCCGCCAATAGCCCCCAGGCGCGTCGCGATCGTGCTTTGCAAGAAGTTCGGGCCGATGTTTCATGACTTCGGAAGCACGCTCAATATGGCCGGCGACTTCGCGCCCGGCTGGCCGGAGCGAAACACCGAATAGCCGTTGCGGCCGCGTTTCTTGGTCTCATAGAGCGCGGTATCGGCATTTTCGATGACGCTTGCGACGCCGGACTTCTCCGCGCCGGACCATTCGGCGACGCCGATGCTGGCGGTCAAGGGAACCGGCTGTCCCTTCCAGTGGAAGCCTTCGGCCCTGAAGGTGCGGACGAGGTCGTTGGCAAGCGCGCCGGCGCCGCCCGCGCCGGTTTCCGGCAGGAGCACACCGAACTCGTCGCCGCCGAGCCGCGCCAGGGTGGCCACTTCGGGGAGGTTCTTCGCGGCCAGATCGACAAAATGCTTCAGGCTGGCGTCGCCCGCGGCATGGCCGTAGCTGTCATTGATGGACTTGAAGTTGTCGAGGTCGAGCAGGAGGATCGAAAAGGGCCGGCCGGTGCGGCGCGCGCGCTTCTCCTCGATGGCCGCGTTCTCCATGAAGCGGCGGCGGTTCGGCACGCCCGTCAGCTCGTCGACGACCGCGAGCAGAGCGAGATCGCTGCGCAGCCGGTCGATGGCCAGCAGCACGAAGCCGAAGTTCCAGACGACGCCGCTGAATATGATGGTGAGCAGGCAGATGGCGGCAACGCTGTAGTATCCCTCGTCGGAAAGGGATCCGGCGATGCGCATCAGGTTCATCACTGCCTCCGCGCCCTGGCCGACGATCCCGGCGAGCATGGCCAGTGCGGCCACCATCGTGCCGAGGCTCTGCTTCTCGCGGAAGGCGAGGTGGAACATGGCAAATGATACAAGCGTGATCTGGGCGGTCGCATAGACGACATTGCGCGCCTCGGAGCTGTCGCGGACGAGGGCGAGCACCACGACGCTCGCCAACGCCACCGCGGCACTGGTGAGCAGACCGCCGTCCTTGCCGTAGAAGCGTCTCACCCCGACCCAGACGAGGCCGAAGCTGAAGATGACGAGTGCGTTGCCCGAAGCGGCGAGTGCAAAGTTGAAGCCGTCGCCCTGGAGGGCCAGCAAGCCGCCGCCGAGCGTGCTGAGAACGCACGAGACGAGCCAGTGCCGGGCGGCCGGAAAGTTCCGATAGTCATAGACGATGGCGCCCCAGATCACGGTCAGTGTCAGGGAGTTGAGCAGGATGACCAGATAAAGGGTCGGGAAATCGAGTTTCATGGCACCTTGCGCAGCACGATCCTCCCACACTGTCGCTAGCCCATGAGCCTCAAGAAAACATGAAAGGAATCGTTAAGGGTGGAGGCTTTGCCCGACCGCCGACGGCTGCTTTCCATGCCCATCGGACAGTTCCGCGTCCGCCGATGACGTCGTTGTTTCGTCTTTAATTCGCTTTATCCCCCACATATATTCGCGAACCGATGTGGCGGTGAAACCGGAGGGCACCATGGCGACTTTGCAGAAATTTGATGCCGAGATCGAAAAGACCAAGAAAGTCGTCCAGGACATGCGCTCCAAGATCGAGCAGTCCGGCACCCTTCTCGACCAGTTCGCCAAGACGGACAAGACGATCGGCTCGGCCGATTTCGACATCGAGAACGCCCGTATCGAGGACGTCATCAAGCAGCAGAAGGTGATGGAAGCCAACATCGCCGACCTGATCATCGGGCTGGAAGACGCCACCAACGTCTTTGGCGCCGAGTTCGAGAGCATGAAGAGCTTCACCGGCTGGGAGACCTTTGTCGGCATGTTCTCGGACCAGAGCAAGCAGCGCATGCGCACGGAGCGCGTGCGCAACATGTCGCTGGCCGGCAATCTGCAGGAGTTGCTGTCGAAGTCCGACACCATCGTCGGCATCCTGAAGGCGCAGAAGCAGATCCTCGACGACCGCTACAAGACCTCCGAAGCGAGCCTCGCGCAGGTCATCGAGCGCCGCAAGGCAACGATCGAGAACCTTACCGGCACACAAAAGCGCATCGAGGAGCTGAACCCGATGCTGCTCGATATCGAGAACAAGATAGCCGCGTCGACCAGCCAGACCGAGCGGACCCAGATGGAGGCCGACCGGTCCAAGCTCGCCACGGAATACAATGAACGCCAGGCGAAAGAGCAGGAACTGCTCGCCGAAAGCCAGACGCTCGAACGCTATACGTCGATGTTCCAGACCTTCGTCGATTCGCTGAACAATCAGATCGCGGCGCAGAATACGCTGATCAACAAGCTCACCATCGACACCGAGCAGCGCATCGTTCTCTACAAGGCGCTCGAGGACAGCCTTAAGACCGCCGCCCAGCAGGATGTCGCGCACAAGATCAATACGCTGGGCAGCAAGGTCGACACCACCGCCGAGGAGACGATGGCGGGTATCGGTGCGGCCGCCCAGAAGCATATCGGCGACCTGCTCGAGATGCACGAGAAGAACATGGTCGCAAGCGGGGATATCCAGCGCCGCAAGAAGCTGGCCGACGAGGCCTTTGCCCGGCGCTTCGACGAAGTGCTGCGCAAGCACAACGCTTCGGACTATGTGCAGAGCTGAGACGAAATTTCAGGAATGATTGCGGTACGGTAGGTGTGATGTACCTCTCATCCGACCTTGGGCACGTCGTCCTACCCGCCGACTGCACCGGTACGAGGTCCGGCCGATGAGCGCGGAAACGGATGCGGCGACGCGCTATTTCGATGCCATTGCGGCGGCGCTGAGCGGCCTCGATATCTTCATGCGCGACGATCGCTCGCCGCTCTACCAGCATGGCATCGTCGCCCGGATCGTCGCCGAATACATAGGACGGCTGGAGAGCTCGTTCTCCTGCTGGCGCAACCGTCTCGGTTTCATGGAAAGCTTCAGGATCTCGCGCGCCGAGAGCGGCTTTCCCGTCTTTCAGAACGTGCTCGAGCTGGAGAACGACCGGCGGACGGCGGCAGAGCGCCTGGCCGGGATCCCGCGTCCCGACGAGATCCGGGCCGAGATGGCCGACTTCATCCTGCGCCACAAGGCGTTCCCGTCGGCCCTCCAGAAGTCCATGGCCGAGCGGCTCTATCTGGAGGCGGTCAAGGAGGGCGAGGCCTTCGGCCCATTCACGCTCGCCCAGACCGCGAAGGTTTCGGTCAATCCCAAGAACCAGCGGCCCTTCTATCTGGTGCATTGGGCGACGTTCGACGGCACAGCCAATCTGCCGCTGATCTATATGGCGACGGTGGAGGATTCCTCCGAGGAGATGGTGGCGCAACTGGTAGATCGTGAAGGCAAGTTCAACAAGACGGTCAGGATCCTGCTGCCGGTCGACGGCTTGCTCAATCCTGATCTCGCCCACCGTTTCGACGACTTCACCGAGAAGAACTCGGCCTACACGCTTTCGCCCGCCACCATAGCGGTCAATCTCGACAAGGATTTCGAGACGCTGCATCCCAAGCAGTTGCGCCGGGTCGTGCTGGGCCCGTTCTATACGGCCGGCATCACGGAGCATAATTCCACCGTGGCGGACGTGCTGTCCAAGGTGCGCAAGGCTGAGAACGCCTGGCTGCTGACCTGGACCATCCAGGAGGTCTATTCCAAGGCCGAGAAGCCGGGGCGCAGAGGGCTGTTCTCCCGCGAGCAGTCGAGCCAGGAATTCTACATCAACACCGACGACCTCGAGGCGGCGCGACAGGGCGTCTCGTCCTACGAGAAGCATGCGCTGGTGCCGCATGAGGCCTATCAGGCGCTCTATGCCGCCGGCGAGGCCGAGAAGGTCTTTGCCGGATACAAGGTGCATATCCTGTCGAAGGGACAGGTGATCTCGGATGTGTGAGGCGATTGGGGAGAACGCATGGACACCGGCCTGACGACCATTCCCGAAGCCGACATCGAAAAGCATCGCGCCACGGCCCAGAGCCTCATCACGCGCATGGTCGTGCTGGAGGATGCTTCCGGCCAGTCCGCGACGCCGCTCGCCGGCACGGGGCGCCGCTTCGTCTCGACCGTGTCGACAGGGTCGGTGCGCAAGACGCGCGAGGTCGAGCTGACGAAGACGGTCGCAGCGATCCGGCCCGACGACCAGCTCCTGTCGATCCCGCAGCACACATTGCTCTATCGGGTCCGCCGGGGCATCCAGATCGCGCTCGCCGTGGCGGAGGTGTTCGTCCGTTCCAGCGACCTCGAAAGCCTGCAGGCGCGGAACGCGCGGGCGCCGCTGGAGGGCGAGGAGGCGACGCATTTCAAGAAGTTGCTTTCGGCCTCCGGCTATGTCGCGGCCTTCAGCCTTGCGGCCTACCTCCTGCAGTTGATCGACAGCGACGGCGAACCGCCAAACGACATCGCCGAGCCGGATTTCCTGTTCGACACGCCCCAGGATGCGGTGAAATCGATGGTCGCAGGGCTCGACCGGGTGCTGGCGGGCGCCAGGGACGACGCCGACCTGCTGATGCGCACGCGCACTCTGGCCCGTATCGCCATCGACGGGCTGCTGACGCGCAAGGGCCGGTTCGACGGGCTGGGCGCGTTCGAGGACACGCATATCCGCATCGATGCCGACGATTTCACGCTCGACGGCTTCGACGTCGCGCCGGGCAGGAAATCGAAGCCCCTGACGATGACCTTCAAGAAACCGCAAGAGGTCGTCGGCAACCACATCGCCAAATACCAGTCGATCAAGCTTGCAAAGATGCTGATGGCCTACGACTTCGACCGTCAGATGAATCCGTTCGTAGAGCTTGGCGGCTTCCTGTTCACCTTCATCGGCGACGGCGCGCCGGGTACGGGCAAGACGACGCTCATCCAGATGATCGCAGGGCTGGTCAACGACTATTGCCAGGTCGCCTCCTATCCCTTCTTCTACGAGAATTTCGGCGTCGAGCAGATATCGTCCTATCAGGGCAAGTCGGGGCAGAACTGCCGGCAGTTCATCGACAATGTGCTCAATCCGCGCGCGATCGGCTTCGGCACGGTCGACGACGTCGATCAGGTGGCGGCCAAGCGTTCCGACGATCGCGCATCCGCCGGCCAGCATGAAATCACCGGCGTGCTGATGTCGGCCTTCTCGGGTGCCATGACCGTGATCCGCGGCAACTGCTCCTTCGGCATGTTCTCCAACTACCCGGAGAATGTCGACGACGCGTTACGCCAGCGGGCCGGCGCGCGCTGGCTGGTCGACGGACCGCAGACAGAGGACGACTACATCGACATCTTCGTGCTGCTCGCCGGCAAGAACCACAAGATTCCGCTGGGCGAGCACGACCTCTATGCAGCCCAGCAGATCCAGAGAGCGGTGGCCGAGGCCTATGAAGGTCACGCCAGGCCGCAGGAGGATGGGCTCATGAAGGTCCATGACCGCTTCATGAAAGAGAAGGGCGAGCCGAGGACGCTGGCCGATGTCGGCGCCTATCTCCACATGATCAAGCAGGCCGAGCCGCGCTTCACCGGCCGCGCCATCAAGAACGTCACCGATGCGATCAAGATGCGGGCCATGGACATCGAGCTTCCCGACGACTGGTTCGAGAGGCCCGAAACATTCATGCACAAGCCCTATGACGAGAAGAAAGCCATGGTCGAGGAACTGCGCGGGCCCTTCTCGATGGACATGGTGATGCAGGAGATCAACCGGTACGCCGATTCGGAGTTCCGCTATTCCGACCGGTCCGACGACGCGGCAGTGTCGAAGCTGGTCCGCGACGCGAGGCTTCGGGAGCGCGCGGTCAAGGAGATCGAGGAACTCAAGGCGAAGGGGCTGTGGAATGCGTGATGATAGCTCCCTTCTCCCCGTAAACGGGGAGAAGGACAGGCGTCCCGCGAGCGAGGCAGGGTTCAACTGATGGACCTCCTGCGCGACAACGAGCTGATCTACGGGCGGCTGCTGCGCATCGAGGAGCCGCATCTGATCGAGCGCTACAACAAGGCGCTCAAGGCCTTCGGGCTGAAGCCGACCAGGCTGGAGGCCTTCGACATCGACCGCACCGGGTTCTCCCCACAGGTGGCCGAGGAACTTGGCGACTTCAACTACCTCGACCCCGGCGAGATCAACCGGCGCTTCATCATCCTCACACCGGCGCAGATCGATCTGCCTGTCGTGCACACGGCTTTTTCCAATACCTCGCAGCTCGTCTATGAATTCTTCTCCCGCAACAGCCGGACGATTGACGCGCTGACGATCAAGGATGTCATCTACGGCGAGATCGAGGATTCCGTTCAGCGGGTGGAGATTGTCGAGGATCTTCTGTCGATCAACCAGGTGGAGTTCAAAGTGCTGTCGGCCGAGGATGTGGTCGGCAAGGCCGCCGAACTCGGCGCGCTGGTCGACCGGCTGAAGCAGGAGCCCGATGCGTGGCGGGACGACGCCATGTTGGAACGCATGGTCGAGCTGGCGAAGATATGTGGCGACATCCGCGAGAACGCGCTGGTGCCGGACCAGGTGATCTTCCGCCACAACGCCTTCTGGACCAGTCATTTCGGTGGGCTCTACGTGTTCATCGACCCGGATATCACGACTGTCATCGGCGACCCCTCGGCGCCCGGCTTCCGCCGTTCGCGGCCGTGGCAGGTGAGCTATCTGTCGATCCGCGATGCGGACCGGGTGTTCCGCTTCCTCGCCTCGACCGGCCGGATCGAGCTGCCGCGCGCCTCGTGGATCGAGACCTCGGGCTATCTTGAGCATCGGGCCGAGATGGTGATCCGCGACCTGATCCATCGCAGCGAGCCCAATCGCGACATCGGCAAGGCCGACAAGGTATGGTTGCAGGCCTGGATCCATAGCCATGCCGACCTGATCAACCGCGACGGCAATTTCCCATTCCTCAATCTCGCCAAGCGCGAGATCGCCCAGCTCGGACATATGAGGGTCGAGGAGGTGTTGCCTCAGCATCGTTTCCTCGTGGTGCGCGCCAAGCCCGACCATGCCGATGCCTGGCTGACCAACCGCCTGATCTCCGATTTCGTGCCTTCGGATTTCGTTTCGCGTTACGTCTTCAACAAGCAGGGCTTCTACACGGACTATGAGACCGCCAACGACGTCTGGCGCGCGGACGCCGTCGATATCCTCAAGTCAACCTATCTCAAGGACAAGGAGGCGTTCCGCAGGCGCCTCTACGGCCTGGCCGACAAGGATTGAACGCGGCTTCCACGCCACGAGGAAATATTGCATGAACTTCGGGCGCCGCTGTGGTGCCGAGTCTTGAGGGGAGCTGCCGTGCTGGACCCGATCGTGAATTTCGTCACCCGGATCTTCCACTGGATCGGCCGTGGCATCGGCTTCGTGATCGGCATCATCCTTTGGCCTTTCATGTGGCTGGGCCGCTGGTACATGCAGCGAGGCTGGATCCTCAGGGGCATCGTTGGCCTGATCGTTCTGTGGATCATCGGCCTCTACGGCTATTTCTTCTACGTCACGCAGTTCTGGAACGATTTCGATCCGGACTATCCGACCAGGACTTCGCAGGACGCCGTCGCGCCCCAGGCAGCCAATGTGCTGGCCGGCGATCCGATCTCGGCCGCGGCCGGCGGCCAGGGCACTGCTTCGAACGATACCGGTGGCGCCACGGCGCAGGCCGCGCCGCAGAGCTGCAAGCGCTCCGAGATCGCAGCCGTCTCGGCTTTCCTGGTCGACTTCAACGTCAACCAGAACGCCTGGATCTCGTCCATGCTGGTTTCGAAGCTCGGCTTTTTCGGAGTTCCCTGGCGCAACACTCCTTTCTTCGACAACAAGGCGGCGTTCCAGTTGGGGATCAACCAGGTCATGCGGCGCACGACGACAGAGCTCGTCGATACACTCGGCCGCACACGCGGCACGTCGCGGATCGATCAGAACCTTCAGGATGCGCGCACCGCGCTGGCCTGGGACGAGACCGCCTGGTATATCGGCCTGCGCGGTCCGACTCGTCCGACGCCCAGCGTCTATCGCGAAGCCATCGGACGACTGAACGCCTTCAACGTCAGCCTCGAAAAATGCCAGGCGACATTCGACGCTCGCGCCGACAATCTGCTGCAGTTCCTCGACCGCATCGCCGGCGACATGGGCTCTACCACCGACATTCTGCGTGGACAGATAGACGCATCCGATGCCGGCTGGTTCGACCCCCGCGCCGATGACCGCTTCTGGTTCGCTTATGGCCAACTCTATGCCTATTACGGCATTCTCCAGGCCACCCGGTTTGATTTTTCCGGGATCATTCGCGAGCGCAATCTGACCGCGCTGTGGGATACGATGCAGACGCAGATGCGCGATGCGCTCAACATGCAGCCCTGGATCATCTCCAACGGCAACGAATCGAGCTTCATCTTTCCCTCGCATCTGGCCACGATGGGATTCAACCTTCTCAGGGCGCGTTCGCAGATCGTCGAGATCCGCTCGGTGCTCGACAGGTAAAGGCGGCTGGGACCGTAGCCGAACCGCGTCCGGCTTCAGCCTGAAGGCGGCGCCGCTCCACGCGCAACTGTCCGTTGGTGCCGGCGAGGAATATGACGGCCGCTGTCGCTTTTCGCGCATCGGGCGGCTGTTTTGAGACGGCGGGGCGGAGGCCTCTCGCGCTTCTATGCGCGCCGGAACCCAGGCGGACGATCCGCCGCTTCACGCCACAACCGAATTTCGGGGGAGCCGCATGGCCGACGTAAAATCCGACATCGAGATCGCGCGCGCCGCAAAGAAGAAGCCGATCATGGAGGTCGGCGCAAAGCTCGGTATCCCGTCCGAGCATCTTCTGCCTTACGGCCACGACAAGGCGAAGGTGTCGGCCGAATTCATCCGCTCGGTGCAGGAAAACAGATCGGGCAAGCTGATCCTGGTGACGGCGATCAACCCGACGCCGGCCGGCGAGGGCAAGACGACGACAACCGTCGGCCTCGGCGACGGGCTGAACCGTATCGGCAAGAAGGCGGTCGTCTGCATCCGCGAGGCCTCGCTCGGCCCGAACTTCGGCGTCAAGGGCGGTGCCGCTGGCGGCGGCTATGCCCAGGTCGTGCCGATGGAGGATATGAACCTCCATTTCACCGGCGACTTCCATGCCATCACAACGGCGCACAATCTTCTGTCGGCGCTCATCGATAACCACATCTATTGGGGCAACGAGCTCGGCATCGACACGCGCCGCGTCACCTGGCGCCGGGTGATGGACATGAACGACCGGGCGCTGCGCGAGATCATCAGTTCGCTGGGCGGCGTCGCCAACGGCTATCCGCGCGAGGCCGGTTTCGACATCACCGTGGCGTCCGAGGTGATGGCGATCCTGTGCCTGTCGACCGACCTCAAGGACCTGCAGAGGCGGCTGGGCGACATCATCGTGGCCTACCGGCGCGACAAATCGCCCGTCTATGCCCGCGACCTCAAGGCGGACGGCGCGATGGCGGTGCTGCTGAAGGACGCCATGCAGCCCAATCTGGTCCAGACGCTGGAGAACAATCCGGCCTTCGTGCATGGCGGCCCCTTTGCCAACATCGCCCATGGCTGCAATTCGGTGGTCGCCACCACGACGGCGCTGAAGCTCGCCGATTATGTGGTGACGGAGGCCGGTTTCGGCGCCGATCTGGGCGCCGAGAAATTCTTCGACATCAAGTGCCGCAAGGCCGGCCTGAAGCCGGCGGCCGCGGTGATCGTGGCCACCGTCAGGGCCATGAAGATGCATGGCGGCGTGAAGAAGGAGGAACTCGGCAAGGAGAATGTCGAGGCGGTCCGGAAGGGCTGCGCCAATCTCGGCCGTCATATCGAGAATGTGAAGCAGTTCGGAGTGCCGGCGGTGGTGGCGATCAACCACTTCATCTCCGACACCGACGCCGAGCTCCAGGCCATCAAGGATTTCGTCGCGGCTTCCGGCGAGGAGGCGATCCTGTGCCAGCACTGGGCCAGGGGATCCGAAGGCATCGAGGCGCTGTCGCGCAAGGTCGTCGCTCTGGCAGAAGGCGGAGCCTCGCAGTTCGCCCCGCTCTACCCGGACGACATGAAACTGTTCGACAAGATCGATACCATCGTCAAGCGCATCTATCGCGGATCGGAAGCGATCGCCGACAAGAGCGTGCGCGATCAGCTTCATGCCTGGGAGCAGCAGGGCTACGGCAAGCTGCCGGTCTGCATGGCCAAGACGCAGTATTCCTTCTCGACCGATCCCAACCTGCGCGGCGCGCCGACAGGCCACGTCGTGCCGGTGCGCGAAGTCCGGCTGTCTGCGGGTGCCGGGTTCATCGTGGCGATCTGCGGTGAGATCATGACCATGCCCGGCTTGCCCAAGGCGCCGTCGTCGGAGAAGATCTTCCTCAACGAGCAGGGCTTCATCGAAGGGCTGTTCTGACCCTTCGATTTCGAAAGCCTGCGAAGCGCTGCGTGTCTTGCGATGCGCCGCGCTTTGTCGTTGGGCATGATGTCTCCGATGGGTGCAGCAGGATAAGGTGCCCGTCAGCGTTCTCAGATGTGCAGCAGATTCCCTTCGCAGTATGGCCGCAACCTCGGTTCATGGAGCTTCCGGCCTACGGCGCCCGGCTGCAAAGAACTGTCATGACAATGTCTGGCGCGATGTGGTAGGCTGAAGCCAAGAGGGAATAGTTATGGCTCCACGCACGACCCGCACCGAAAAACTCGATATCCGCCTGACCCCCGAGGCGAAACGTGTGCTGGCCGCCGCCGCGCAGGCCGAGCGCCGTTCACTGACTGACTTCGTGCTCAAAAGCGCTCTCGGCCGTGCCGAGGAGGCGCTGGCCGACCGCCGTGTGTTCTTGCTCAACCCCGAACAGTGGGAAACTTTCATCGCAGCCCTCGATGCGCCGCCGCGCGACATGCCGCACCTGCGCAATCTGCTGAACGAGCCGAGCATCTTCTCCGGCGACAGCCCTTCGTGACGGAGTTCCGCATTGAAAAACTCCATCGTCGCCATGCCGTCGATGCGTTTGATTGCGGCGAGGAACTGCTGAACCGGTTCCTTGTCCGTTTCGCGCTGCCCAATCAGCAGGCCAACGCTTCGCAAACCTATGTGGGGTTGGCCGATGACGCCGTTATAGGCTTTCATACCCTGGTCGTTGGCGAGGTCGGCTACGGTGACGCGCCGGATCGTCTGACCATGGGCCTTGCGCGCCATCCGGTGCCCGTGATGCTTTTGGCCCGCCTTGGCGTCAGCGTCGGTTGGCAGGGCAGGGGTATCGGCGCGGGTCTGCTGCGCGACGCCGTTCTACGCACGTTGCAAGCCGCGGACATCGTCGGCATCAGGGCTATCGCGGTTCATGCCAAGAACGAACAGGCGCGCTCCTTCTATCAGCGGTTCGATTTCGTGGAATCGCCCACTGATCCGTTGCATCTGTTCGCGCTCATCAAGGATTTGAAAGGCTTGTAGTGCCGGCATCGTTCCTGCGCGATGTTCGGCGGCCATCCCCATGGCGGAGTGGGGTGGCAGGGCGCGGTCATGACGAGCGCCCATGCCGATTCCCCCTCGCGGCGTCCGAACCGCACGGTCGCGCATGGTCAGGCCGCGGCCGGTCCCGGATCGTCGGGGCAGGGGCCATCCCCTGGATCCGCCGTCACCATGGCGCTCGGTAGCGCATCCGCGTCATAGACCAGCCGCAGCTTGCGTCCTGCCCGCCGCGAGCTGTCGAGCGCCCGTCCCGCCCCTTCCGGCTGGAACAGCACCTTTTCGACATGGAGCGTTTCCGTTCCGCCGCCGGCCGTGGGGATCGTGATCGACCCGCCAATGCCGAGGCCGAGCAAGGCGAGCCCGCGCGGATGGGTGATCGGCAGGGTGAAGCCGACCAGCCCGCGCAGTTCGTCATGGCTGACGATCCTGGTCTCCGGTTCCCGCGCGCCGATGCGGTACCTCACGCGGCTGTTGAGCGTGACGACGTCGGCGGGAATGTCGTCGCGGAACACGACAACGGCATTGTCGAGCTTCCTGCGGATCAGCGGCACCAGCGCCGCGTCCGAGCGCAAGCGCCGGTCGAGCATGACTTCAAGGATGGTGAAATCCTTCGTGGTGAGAAGGCAGCGTTCCAACATGTCGATCTCCAGCGGCAGCCCATCGCAGCGGCTGCCGGTCGCAAGATTGTCCTGATCAGGTTGCCCCCTGCGGCGCCGAGTGTTTCGGCGTGGTCCGCAGGGGCGACTATCCCGTGATCAGGCTTCCCGCATGGAGAAGGAGACGGTTCACGGCAGTGCCGCCTCGGTCGGCTGGCGAACCTCGATAACAATGAGCTCGTGCTTGCGGCCGTCTCGCGCCGTCCAGCTGATGGACTGGCCCGTGGAGAGGCCGATCAGGGCTATGCCGACCGGCGTCACGACCGAGATCTTGCCCTGGTCGATGTCGGCGTCGCCTGGATAGACGAGAGTGACGGTGCGCGGCGTGTCGGCGTCGGGCTGGTAGGTCACCTGCGAGCCGATGCGCACCACGGCGTTGCCCACGCTGCCGTCGGCGACGACCCGTGCCCTGTCGAGCTCGGTGAACATGATCTCGGAGAGTTCGGCATTGCGTTCTGCCAGCGCGGTCGCCAGCGCCAGAAGGCGCTCGTGCTCGGTTCGCGAAATGGTGATTGCCGGCTTGCGCCGGGATTTGGCAGTCATGTGTGAATAGTCCTGTGCTTGCCCCGGGCCGTCGATCGGCGCCATGGGCGTTTGATTCTGCTGTGATGGAGGCGCGCTGCGAACGATCTTGGGCGTCAGCCCGGAAAACGTTCAGGTCGTAAGATGGTTTCGCCCGCGGTTCGGGCGCGCGGCGCCGAACCGGGGGTTACAGTCCCGCGATGGGGCAGACCCGGAAAAGAGCGTGGTTCTTGTGGAACGTCGTCATGCCCTGAAGGTGGTTCACACGAGGCTACATGTCAAGCACGCCGTGTTCGCCCTCATCTACAAGGCGCCGTTTCCGCTTTCCGTTTCGCGGTGCGTCAGCGAGGCGATAAAACGGCGGGTGCGCTCCCGCTCCGGCGTCGAGAAGATCCTGGTGGCGGGGGCTTTTTCAACCACGGTGCCGGCGTCGAGAAAGACGACTTCCTGGGCGATGCGCGAGGCGAGCCTCAAGTCGTGGGTGGCCATCACCATTGTGGTGCCCTCCTGCGCCAGCCGGGCGAGAACGTCCACGACTTCTCCCGAGAGCTCCGGATCGAGCGCCGAGGTCGGCTCGTCGCAGAGCAGGACGCGTGGGGAGGGCGCCAGCGCCCGGGCAATGGCGACGCGCTGTTGCTGGCCGCCGGAAAGGGTTGCCGGCCAGGCGTCGGCCTTGTGCGCCAGTCCGACCTTGTCGAGCAGTTCCATGGCCCGCTGGCGCGCCCGCTCCTGCGGCCAGCGCAGCACTGTGACGAGGCTTTCCATGACGTTGCCGAGGGCGGTACGGTGCGGGAAGAGCTGGAAGCTCTGGAACACCATGCCGGTCTGGCGGCGAAGCCGCTGGATGGACGCCCAGCCGACCCGTTGCCCCGGGTGGAAATCGAGGGCGTCGTCGCCGATCCGCACCTGGCCAGTGGTCGGAATCTCAAGCAGGTTGATGCAGCGCAGCAAGGTGCTCTTGCCGCCGCCGGAGGGGCCGATCAGCGCGGTCACGCTGCCTTCGGCCATCTCCAGCGTGATGTCGTTGAGGACGACATGATCGCCGAAGCGCTTCTCGAGGCGGGTGAGGCCGATCATGCGCGCGCCTCCATGAAGCCGCCATAGCGCCCGAGCCGTTCTTCGAGCCGCGACTGCAGAGCAGACAGCACCGAGCTCAAGGCGAGGTAGATCAGTGCCGCCTCGACATAGAGGATCAGCGGCTCATAGGTGGTGGCGACGATGCGCTGGGCGGCCTGGAACAGCTCCGGCACGGTGATGGCAGCGGCAAGCGAGGTGTCCTTGACCAGCGAGATGAAGGTGTTGGAGAGGGGCGGCACCGCCACGCGCGCCGCCTGCGGCAGGATTGTCCGCCACATCGTCTGGCTCCAGGACATGCCGATCGAATAGGAGGCTTCCCATTGCCCCCTGACGACGGATGAGATCGCCGCCCGGATGATCTCGGACGAATAGGCTCCGATGTTCAGGGTGAAGCCGATCAACGCCGCCGGGAAGGCGTCGAGCACGATGCCGGCGCTGGGAAGGCCGTAGAAGATCAGGAAGAGCTGGACGAGCAGCGGAGTGCCGCGGATGATCCACACATAAAAGCGCATGGCGGCCGCAAGCGGCGCGGGGCCGAAGAGGCGGATGAGCGCCACCGCCAGCCCGACGGTCAGCCCGAACGCGAAGGAAAGCAGGGTCAGCGGCACGGTGAAACGCAACCCTGCCCACAACAGCGGGCCGAGCGAATCCAGCATCAGTTGCAGCCAGTGCGGCACGGACACCCCCTCCGGTCGGTCGAATTCGTCTGGTTGGCGACGCTAAGCCGGTGGCCGGCTCACCGCAACGCCGCGTCGCTTGTCGGAACAGCAGTTTGCACCGCTTCATTCCTGCCGGAACCCCGGCAGGAATGAAAACGGCGCGCAACTTCGGTTTGAGAATGCGGAGGTTTCTTACTTCGAGACGTCCTGGCCGAAATATTTGTCGGCGATCTTCTGGTAGGTGCCGTCGTCCTTGATGGCCTTGAGCGCTTCGTTGATCGCGGCCAGCAACTCGGGCTCGCCCTTACGGATGATGATGCCGGAATAGTCGGCATTCTCCTGCTGGGCGGCGATCTTCACATCGGCGTCAGGCTTCTGCTTCTTGAAGTCGTAAAAGGACAGGCTGTCGTTGATCGTGGCGTCGGCGCGGCCGTTGAGCACAAGCTGTATCGACTGGTCGAAGCCATCGGTGCCGACGAGCTCGGCGCCCGAGGCCTCGGCGATCTTGCCGAAGTTGCTGGACAGCGACTGGGCCGACTTCTTGCCCTTCAGATCGGCGAAATCCTTGATCGCGTCATTGTCGCCGCGCACGATCAGCACGGCCTTCGATGCGATATAGGGTTCGGAGAAGTCGTACTTCTGCTTGCGCGCCTCGGTGATGCCGACCTGGTTGATGACCGTGTCGTAGCGGTTGGCGTCGAGGCCGGCGATCAGGCCGTCCCATTTGCCCTCCAGGAATTCGGCCTTGACCCCCAGCCGCTTGGCGACCTCGCGGCCGATCTCGACGTCGAAGCCGACCAGTGCCCCGCTCTGGTCGTGGTAGGTGAAGGGCGCATAGGTACCTTCGGTGCCGATCCGCAGCACGCCGGCCGACTTGATCTCGTCGAGGTTTGAGCCGGCGTGGCCGGGCAGGATGGCGAGCGCCTGGATGGCGGCGGCGGCCAGCAGCGATTTGAACCAGTTCATCGTATCTTTTCCGTCTTTCGCAGAATCTCTTCGCGGGATTCGGGCCGAGCGGCCCGACTGCCCGGAATCTAGTCCCGCGCCCGATGTGAACAAGGCGGGCCGCGACCGCAATGCTGTCCGGATGAAAAACTTTATCTCGTGAAATCCAGAAGCCCGGAAGAAAATTCCAATCTCTGGGCATCTTGGCCTCTTCCGTGGAAAGAGAGGCCGCCGTTGCACTTGGCCCCAAGCTCAGGAAAGGAATTTCAGCGGACGGAACTCGGTCATGTCGGTGAACTCGCAGAAGGCGGGAGCGCCGAGCTCCACCATGTCGATCTCCTGGGCAAGGCTGTCCTTGAGCGCGGCGAGCGCCGGCAGATAGGCCGCTTCGGCGCCGGCCGGCAGCCAGGCCTTGGGATAGGCCATGGTGATGTGGAAGGTGTAGCTGTCGTGGTCAGGATGGCGATAGCCGAATGGCCCGACCAGATCGTCGCGGAGCGCGCGCACCGTCACTTCGTCGCGCTCGGTTGCGCCCTCCAGGACGAGGCCGAGCGGGGTGACCGAGACGACCTTCATGTGGAACGGGTCCCCTCGCCGAAAGCTCGACAGGCGGTCGAGGAACAGGGATGTCGTCTGCTCCACGGCTGCGTCCAGCGCGACGCCCTCGGGCCAGTAGTCCGGCTTGCGCCGGCCCTCGATGATGCCCTGGAAGACGGTCATGTGGTGGCTGGAGACGGGCGTATAGGCGAAACGGTCGCCATAGGGCAGGTCCATCAGGCCCTGGCGGACGCGGGCCAGCGCCGCTTCGGTGCGCGAGCCCGGAACCACGTGGCTCACGACCGTGTTGCCCGGCGTCGGCAGGAACGTGCCGGTCGCGTCGAAGCGGATGCCGAGATAGCGCGGCGGCGCGTCCTTGCCGATCTCGGTGAAGTTCTCGGCGAAGGCGTCGTTCGTCTCGTAAGCCATGATTCCATCCGGTTGGCGATTGCGCCCGGCTGGGTAGCTGCGGGGCATGAAGGGCCTGTGACAAGCGTGAGTTGCCCTTGCACTGCCGCCCGCGATGAAGGACGATCCTTTCCGGTGGCCCGCGCATCGCGGTGCCCGAGGGGACGGACATGTCGCTTTATCTGATTGCACTTCTCATAGGTATTGTCGCCGGTCTCCGGGCCATGACCGCACCCGCCGCGGTGAGTTGGGGCGCCTATCTCGGATGGCTGCCGGTGGCCGGCACCTGGGCCGCGTTCATGGGCCATTGGATCGCGGTGGCCATACTTTCGGTCGCGGCCATCGCCGAACTGATCACCGACCAATTGCCGTCGACGCCGAGCCGCAAGGTGCCGCAACAATTCGGTGCCCGTATCGCCGCCGGCGCGCTGAGCGGTGCCGTGATCGGGGCCGCTGCGGGCTTGACGATCGGCGCGCTCATCGCCGGCATCGTTGGTGCAGTGATCGGCACCTATGGCGGCGCGGAGGTCAGGCGCCGGCTCGCCGCCGCCTTCGGCAAGGACCTGCCGGCCGCGCTCATCGAGGACGTGGTGGCGATCGCCGCGGCGCTCCTCATCGTCAGGGCAGTGATATGAAAGCCGCAGCTTATGACGCCATCATCATCGGTGCCGGTCAGGCTGGCCCTTCGCTCGCTGGCCGGCTGAACGATGCCGGCATGCGCGTCGCGCTGATCGAGCGCAAGCTGGTCGGGGGCACCTGCGTCAACACGGGCTGCATGCCGACCAAGGCGATGGTGGCGAGCGCTTATGCCGCTCATCTCGCTCGACGCGCCTCGGATTACGGGGTCGTGCTGGCGGGCGGCGTCGGCATCGACATGAAGGCCGTCAAGGCACGCAAGGACAAGGTGTCGAACGACGCGCGCACGGGTCTCGAAGGCTGGATCGCGGGCATGACGAACTGTACCCTTTACCGGGGTCATGCCCGGTTCGAGAGCGGCCGCGAGGTCCGCGTCGGCGACGAATTGCTGTCGGCCGACAAGATCTTCCTCAATGTCGGCGGACGTGCGTCGGTACCGGACCTGCCGGGTGTGGGCGGGATCGACTATCTCACCAACTCATCGATGATGGATCTGGACGTCCTGCCGCGCCATCTGGTCGTGGTCGGCGGCAGCTATGTCGCGCTGGAGTTCGCGCAGATGTTCCGCCGTTTCGGCAGCGCCGTGACAGTGATCGAGAAAGGAGCGCGGCTGGTTACCCGGGAGGATGAAGATGTCTCCGAGGCAATCAAGGGCATATTGGTGAAGGAGGGGATCGCCGTCCATGTCGGTGCTGATGGGATAGGCTTCGAAAGAAGGGACGACGGGACGGCCGTCTCGTTCCGGCAGGGCGTGGCGCCGGTTGTGGGGTCGCATGTGTTGCTGGCACTCGGCCGGCAGCCCAACACGGACGACCTCGGCCTCGACAAGGCGGGCGTGAAGACCGACGGCAGGGGATTTGTCCTGGTCGACGACCAGTTGCGGACCAATGTGCCGGGCATCTGGGCAATGGGCGACTGCAACGGCAAGGGCGCCTTCACCCACACCTCCTACAATGATTTCGAGATCGTGTCCGCCAACCTGCTCGACGGCGATGCGCGCAAGGTGAGCGACCGCATCACGGCCTATGCGCTTTATGTCGACCCGCCGCTTGGCCGGGCCGGGATGACGGTGGCCGAGGCACGCAAATCAGGCCGGCGGGTGCTGGTCGGGGAGAGGCCCATGACCCGCGTCGGACGGGCCGTGGAGAAGGGCGAGACGCAGGGCTTCATGCGGATCGTCGTCGATGCGGACAGCCAGGAGATCCTCGGCTGTACCGTGCTCGGACCGGGGGGCGACGAAGCGGTGCATTGCGTGCTCGACCTGATGTACGCCAAGGCGCCCTATGAGACCTTGCGGCGGGCGGTCCATATCCATCCGAATGTCGCGGAGCTGCTGCCGACCATCGCCGGGGAACTGAAGCCGCTCCAATAGGCGAGCCTGGCGGCAAAACGGCAGGCTCATGCCGTTGCCCGGGCGCGCAGTGCCATCAGGCGGCACTATGGGAATTTGGTCGGAGCCTGAAGACCGGCCTGCGACCTGCCTGCGCAGGAACGGAGGCTGCGGCCAGGCGGGGCATCCAAGGGCAACCCGCCGGTCATGCCAGGCGAGTTCCGGTATTGTCGCCCCTCGGGGCTGGTGCTGCGAATCCAGTTGCGTGGCCGCTCATTCGTCGCTATGCATTCCAGCCATGATCGCGCTTTCGAACATCAACAAGTGGTGGCGGGCCAGCTGACAGCGGCCCCTCGAACGCGCGTGCGCGAAAGTTGCAGATGGCCGCAGGAGAAGTCCGGGCGGCCTTTTTGTTTTGCACGATGCCTCCGGACCGCCCGCGGCGAGACAGGGAGACGGGAATGACGGTCGAAATCCTGGAAGACGGCGCCGAACGTTTCGTGACGTCGGGAGGCATAGAGATCACGAGGCAGCGTCACGAGGTCCCTTACCACGGCGCGATCGAGGCTTATCTCGACGGGCTGAACAGCCGGCGCGGGGCGGTCTTCTCCTCCAACTATGAGTTTCCGGGCCGCTATACGCGTTGGGACACGGCCATCATCGATCCGCCGCTCGCCATATCCGCCAAAGGCCGGTCGATGCGGCTCGAGGCGCTCAACGCGCGCGGCGAGGCCCTGCTGGCGCCGATCGTCGCTGCGCTGAAGCCGCTCGCCGAGGTGACCATCGAGGAGAGTTCGGCGCGCCTGCTGCGGCTCGAGCTCGCCGAGCCGGGGCGGGTCTTCACCGAGGAGGAGCGCAGCCGCGTGCCCTCGGTCTTCACCGTGCTGCGAGCTGTCACCGGGCTTTTCCACACAGAGAACGACAACAATCTCGGCCTCTACGGCGCCTTCGGCTACGATCTCGCATTCCAGTTCGATCCGGTCGAGCGCGTGCTCGAGCGCAAGGAAAGCCAGCGCGACCTGGTCCTGTTCCTCCCCGACGAGATCCTGGTCGTCGACCACTACTCAGCCAAGGCCTGGACCGACCGGTACGACTATGCCGGGCAGGGCTTCTCGACCGAGGGCCTGCCGCGCGAACGCAGCGAGGAGCCGTTCCGGGCGTCGGACCGCATCCCGCCGCGCGGCGACCATGAGCCCGGCGAATATGCGAAGCTGGTCGAGCGGGCGAAGGAGAGTTTCCGCCGCGGCGACCTGTTCGAAGTGGTGCCGGGGCAGATGTTCTACGAGCGCTGCGAGACGCCGCCCTCGGAGATCTCGCGCCGCCTGAAGGCGATCAACCCGTCGCCCTATTCCTTCTTCATCAATCTCGGCGAAGGCGAATATCTTATCGGCGCGTCGCCTGAGATGTTCGTGCGGGTCAATGGGCGCCGTGTCGAGACCTGTCCGATCTCCGGCACGATCAAGCGCGGCGACGATGCGATCTCGGATTCGGAGCAGATCCTCAAGCTCCTGAACTCCAAGAAGGACGAGTCCGAGCTGACGATGTGCTCGGATGTCGACCGCAACGACAAGTCGAGGGTCTGCGAGCCGGGCACGGTGCGCGTCATCGGCCGACGCCAGATCGAGATGTATTCGCGCCTCATCCACACGGTCGACCACATAGAGGGCCGGCTGCGCGAAGGCATGGACGCGTTCGACGCTTTCCTGTCGCATGCCTGGGCCGTCACCGTGACCGGGGCGCCCAAACTGTGGGCCATGCGCTTCATAGAGCAGAACGAGAAGAGCCCCCGCGCCTGGTATGGAGGGGCCATCGGCATGGTCCATTTCAACGGCGACCTCAACACCGGATTGACGCTCAGGACCATACGCATCAAGGACGGCATCGCGGAGGTCCGCGCCGGCGCGACGCTGCTCTTTGATTCCGATCCGCAGGAAGAAGAGGCAGAGACCGAATTGAAGGCATCAGCCATGCTTTCCGCCATCCGCGATGCCCGCGCCGGCAATTCTGCCGGCGCCGAACGCTCGACGGCCCGCGTCGGCGAAGGGGTCAACATCCTGCTCGTCGATCACGAGGATTCCTTCGTGCACACGTTGGCGAACTATTTCCGGCAGACGGGCGCGACGGTGTCGACCGTGCGCACGCCGGTTGCCGAGGAACTGTTCGACAGGCTGCGGCCCGACCTCGTGGTGCTTTCGCCTGGGCCGGGCACGCCCAAGGATTTCGATTGCGCCGCCACGATCAAGAAGGCGCGCGACCGCGAGCTGCCGATCTTTGGCGTCTGCCTCGGCCTGCAGGCGCTGGCAGAGGCCTATGGCGGCGAGCTCAGGCAGCTCCATATCCCCATGCACGGCAAGCCGTCGCGGATCCGCGTGTCCAAGCCGGGCGTGATCTTCTCGGGCCTGCCGAAGGAGGTGACGGTCGGGCGCTATCACTCGATCTTCGCCGATCCCGTGCGGCTGCCTGACGAATTTCTGGTGACGGCGGAGACGGAAGACGGCGTCATCATGGCCTTCGAGCATCGCAAGGATCCGGTCGCGGCGGTGCAGTTCCATCCCGAATCGATCATGACGCTCGGCCAGAATGCCGGCATGCGGATGATCGAAAACGTGGTCGCGCACCTGCCCCGAAAGGCCAGGGAGAAGGCGGCCTAACCGACGGGCCTCAGATCTTCACCAGCATCGCCGTGAGATACATGAAGCCGACGCCGGCCGTGAGGCCGGCCAGCACGGCGGGCGAGACCAGGATGCCCGCCGTGTCGCTGCCGCGGCGCAGCAGCGCCGTCACTTCGACGATGACCTGGAGGATCGCGCCGGTACCGATGGCCAGCGCAAGGGCGGACCATTGCGGCGCAAAGGCAAGGCTGCCCATCCACACGCCGAGGACCGCCGGACCGCCGGCGATCATAGTCAGGGCAGCGAAGGCCGTAAGGGGTGGGCGCTTCTTCAGGAGCGGTACGGCGATGCCTATGCCCTCGGTGATGTTGTGCAGGGTGAAGCCAAGTACCAGGAACGTCCCGAGGCCGGCCATGCCCGCGGCGAAGGCAGCGCCGATCGCCAGCCCTTCGCCGAAATTGTGGAGCCCGATACCGATGGCGATGTAGGTGGCGAGCGCCATCCCCGTGGGCGCGCCGTGCCTGCGGCCGATCGCCATGAGCAGGAGGAAACTGCCGGTCGCGGCGAGCACGACCATGGTCGGGCCCTGGAAGATCGCCGCTGCCTCGCCGGCAAGCTCCAGCGCATCCTCAAAGGCATCGACGAACAGAAAGGCGAGCAGACCGACGGTCAATGCGAGAAGAAAATTCATCCCGTCGCGACCGACCCCGCGCAAAGCCGGATAGAACATCAGGCCGATCGCGACCGGCAGGATGCCGACGAAGGCGCCGAGCAGTGCTTGCGAGACAAGGCTTGTGCCGTCAGCGGTCGGCGTGGCCACCGCTACAGGAATCTCGTGTTCGAAGGTCGTCCCGGTGTTCGTCACGACCTTGACGACATGGGCGTCGCCCTGCACCCAGGGGAACGGCAATTTGACCCAGGCGGTAGTGCCGCGCGCGATCGGTCCCGGCGGTTCCTGTTCGAACTGCCAATAGGCGTCGTCGACCTGGACCTGGGCGATGGTCATCGGCTCCGAGCCGCCGGCGCGGACCAGAAGGCGAAGGCCGCCGGCGTCGAGCACGACGCGCTCGAAGGTCAGTTTCTCGACGGGCGGCAAACCGTCGCGCGAGATTGCCAGCGGATTGGCCGTCACCAGCCAGACGATCGCTGAAGCAAGCACGGCGAGCGGCAGAACCGCCCATAAGAGCGCCCCGCGGGCGGGCCGCACTGCACCCGACTGGTCGCCGGCCTGCGAAGCCCCGCTCATGCCATGTCCTCCGTCACGTCGAACATGCCGACCCAGCCGAGCTCGGTGAACTCCGACTGGTGCGGGTGGAACATATAGAGGCCCGGTTCGTGATCGCGGTAGGTGAATTCGAGGATGCCGCGCTGCGCCTGGCATTGCGTTATCAGGTCGACCGTCCTCAGCGTCGGCGTCAATGTCGTGCCCTGATCGAAATAGTCGAAGAAGTTTCCGTGGAGATGAAAGGAGTTTATCGGGTCGAACTCGACGACGTTGACGAGATAGATGCGGACCGGCCTGCTTCGCGCAATCCTGATCGGCGCTTTCATGAAGCAGTGCGCGATGGTGTTTGCCGCATAGAATTCGTTCTCGCCGTCGAAATTCGTGTCGAAGGCATTCATCACCATCACCAGCTCCTGCCACTCGCGGTTCTCCGGGCTGCCCAGCAGGCGCGAGCGGGCGATATCGGCGTGTTCGGGGTGAAGGGCCGGATCGGGGTCGACCACAAAGGCGCCGTACATGCCCTTGTGCAGGTGCCGCTTCAGCGGCAGCGCGTGGCAGTGATAGAGATGACAGCCGAAGGGGCGAGCATCGAATTCGTATACGAACTCTTCCCCGGGGCCGATCAGCCCGGCACCGGGGACGCCGTCCATGCGCGCGGCGTGGATGCCATGGAAATGCATGGAATGCGGGTGCGAGCCGTAGTTCCTGAAGGTGAAGCGCAGCCGGTCACCTTCGGTCGCGCGGAAGGCGGGACCCGGAACGCGGCCGTTATAGGTCCAGGCGGGAAACATCACGCCGGGCGCGATCTCGATCTCCTTGTCCTCCGCCGTGATCTCCCAGCTTCGCAGCCTGCGGCCATCGGGCAGTGTCGAGACCGTGCCGGTATCCCAGTCGGTGAGCATATCAGTCGGATCAAAGCCGTTGCCCGCACTGTCGACCTCCCCGACGGTGACCATGGCGCCATGGGCGCCGGAATGGGCGTTCGGGGCGGGAGTGCCTGCGTCGGTCGCGTGCTGCGAATGGTCGGCCTGGCCGCTTGCGGCCCCCAATGTCGCGCCGCCCGCCGCGACAACCCCGCCGGCCAGGACGGCGCGACGGCTCAACTGACCCTGCAACCATGCCGTCGTATCGGTCATAGCTTCCTTCCCGGGCTTCTACTGCAAATGCAAACGATTTGCATCATCGTTCAGAAGCCCGGCTTTTTCAAGCGGAATATCGCGGTCGGCCACGGGCCGAAGGGGAGGCGGCCGAAAATGACGCTCCCGGTCTGGTCGCCTGCCGGGCTCGGACATTTCTGCACGGGCGAGAGATGCGCTACGAAGTAATTTCCGATGTCAGGCCACGGGAGAGACAGATGCCGGAAGGAATGCTTGCGATCCCCGATCTCGCGGGAAAGGCCGTTCTCGTCACGGGAGCCTCGACCGGGATCGGCGCGGCCCTTGTGCGCGCCTATGCCCGTCAGGGCTGCCGCGTTGGCCTGCACTACAATGCGAGCAAGGCCCCGGCCGAGGAACTGGCCGGGGCGATCCGCAGTGACGGCGGCGAGGTGTTTCTCACCCAAGGCGACTTTTCGGTCTCGGCTGACGTCGAGCGCGTGGTCGAGGAGTGCGCGGTGCATTTCGGCCGGCTCGACGGGCTCGTCAACAATGCCGGCGGCATGCTGGGTCGCGTGGCGTACGCGGACATGACCGATACCCAGTATGATGCGGTGATGAACCTCAATGCTCGGTCGGTGATCACCGCCTGCCGTGTCGCCTTGCCGTGGCTGAAGCGGAACGGCGGCTTCATCATCAATACGTCCTCGATCGCGGCCCGCAACGGCGCGGGAGGAGGGGCAGGGCTCTACGGCTCGGCCAAGGCCTTCGTCTCGAACGTCACCCGCGGGCTTGCCAAGGAGTTGGTCGGCCATGGCATCCGCGTCAATGCGGTCGCGCCCGGCGTGATCGCCACGCCGTTCCACGAACGCTATTCCTCCGACGAGCAGATGAGGGCGATGGTCGCCACGATCCCGCAGGGCAGGGCCGGCTCCGCCGAAGATTGCGTCGGCGCCTATCTGTTCCTCTCCTCCGCCGCATTGAGCGGCTACATCACGGGACAGATCATCGAGGTGAATGGCGGCCAGTTGATGCCGTAGGCGTGGCCCACGCCTTGACGATGCTGGCGGGGTTCAAAATGCGGCGTGGAGCGACTAAACCGGGAAGGCTCCGCAGGAACGCCCGATGCATTCTCCCACCCAGCCGCCAGTCCCCGAACCGCTCGCACGGCTGCGGCCTTCGTTGCAGTGGGCGTTGCTGATCGCCTTGTCCGTACTGTTCGCCGGCCTGCTCGAAGGGGCGCGCCTGCCGGCAGCCTTGCTGGTCGGTCCCATGATGGCGGCCATCGTCTGCGGTACCAACGGGGCTCGGATGCGCGTGCCGCAGCCCGCCTTCGGCGCCGCCCAGGCGATCGTGGGCTGCCTCGTCGCCGCTTCGATCGAGCCGGAGATCCTGTCGGCCTTCCTCGACGACTGGCCCCTCTTCCTCCTTGCGGTGATCGCGACCGTCTGCGCGTCGAGCTTCCTCGGCTACCTGATCAGCCGCTGGAAGGTCCTGCCGGGCACGACCGCCGTCTGGGGATCGGCGCCGGGTGCCGCCACCGCCATGGTGCTTATGGCGGATGCTTTCGGCGCCGACGCGCGCCTCGTCGCCTTCATGCAGTATCTGAGGGTGATCTTCGTCTCGGTGGCGGCCGCCCTGATCGCGCGCATGTTCGTCGACACGTCAGATGTCGACGCGCCGGCTCTTATCTGGTTTCCTGATATCGACGGTCCGGCATTCGCCGCGACGATCCTGGTGGCAGTGGCGGGCGGCAGTCTCGGCTATCTGCTCAGGCTTCCTTCTCCTTATTTCCTGGGTACCATGATGCTTGGTGCGACGGTGCACCTCGGGGCCGGCATCACAATGCAACTGCCGGAATGGCTGCTGGCGATCAGCTACGCGCTGGTCGGCTGGTCGATCGGGCTCAATTTCAATCGCGCCATATTGCGCCACGCGACCCGTGCCCTGCCGCAGATCGTACTGTCGATCCTGGCGCTTATGGTCTTTTGCGGCGGGTTGGCGTGGCTGCTCGTGCTGCTGCTCGATATCGACCCGCTGACCGCCTATCTGGCGACCAGCCCGGGCGGTATGGATTCGGTCGCCATCATCGCGGCGGCGTCCGACACCGTGAACATTTCCTTCATCATGGCGCTGCAGATGGCGCGCTTCCTGTTCGTGCTGATCTTCGGGCCGCCCATATCGAGGCTGGTGGCGCGGCGGATCGGCGGGTGAAGTCGATCGCCTACTGCCTGGCGCTTTTGAAATAGTCGCGCGGCGCCTTGCCGAGCATCCTTCGGAACATGGTCGTGAAGGCGGGCACGCTGTCATAGCCGAGGTCGATCGCCACGCTGGTCACGGGCTCGCCCTCGGCGAGTCGGGGCAGTGCGGCAAATAGGCAGGCCTGCTGCCGCCAGGTCGAGAGGCTCAAACCGGTCTCGCGCAGGAACAGGCGGGTGAAGCTGCGCCGGCTCACGCCGATGGAAGCAGCCCACCCGTCGATCGTGGCATGCGGCGAGGGGTGCTCGATGAAGCGGCGGCAGAGCGCGGCGAGCCGCGGTTCGGCAGGGAAGGGGAGACCGAGGGGGCGCTGCGGCAGATTGGGGATCTCATGGAGCAGCAGGCCCATGACCAGGGCGGCACGGCCTGACTGGCGCGCCTCCTGCGGCAATGCCATAGCCTCGAGGATCAGGCTCGCGGCGAGGTCGGTCAGGCCGACGACACGCAGCCGGTCCGGCAGACCGGCGATGGCGCCGGGGATCACATAGACCGAGTGCATGTCCACCGCCCCCAGCATCTCCACCGAATGGTCGATGCCTGACGGGATCCACATCGCGTGGTCGGGCGGCACCATCCAGCGGCCCTCCGCGGTGGTGATCTTCACCACGCCGGTGCGCGCATGCAGAAGCTGGGCACGGCTGTGGCGGTGCTCCGGCACGCGATATCCATCAGGATACTCGCCAGGGAGAGCCACGACGGCGCCCTCGACCTTCTCCAGCCAGGCGAGCCGTTGGGCATGGAGCAGACCCAGTTCCGGATCCGATACGTTCCTGAAATCGGTCTTTTGCATGGGAGTTTGGCCCACTCGCGAAGCTGTTGGACCAAACCACGAAGGCAGGTCGACATCAAGCGGCGTATAGGAGGCGCCGGCCCAATCGTGGCCGAGCTTCCCGGAGACCGCCTTGACCGACACCACCGCCGCATCGATCCGCGTCCACAAGGACAACACGGTCTACGCCATCATCCTGGCGGTAAGCTTCTGCCATTTCCTCAACGATCTGATGCAGTCGCTGCTGGCCGCGCTCTATCCCATGCTCAAGGACGGCTACGGGCTGGACTTCTGGCAGATCGGCGTTCTCACGCTAACCTTCCAGGGCACGGCATCGCTGCTGCAGCCCGTCATCGGCATCTATACCGACAAGCGGCCGATGCCCTATTCGCTGCCGGTCGGCATGGGGTCGACGCTGGTCGGGCTGGTGCTGCTCGCCTTCGCCGGCAATTATCTGCTGCTGCTCGCGGGTGCGGGGCTCGTCGGCCTGGGCTCGGCCGTGTTCCACCCGGAATCCTCGCGTGTCGCCAGATTGGCGTCGGGCGGCCGCTATGGTCTGGCGCAGTCGCTGTTCCAGGTGGGCGGCAATGTGGGCACGGCGATCGGACCGTTGCTCGCAGCCTTCATCGTGGTGCCGCGCGGCCAGGCGAGCGTGTCCTGGTTCTCGCTGGTGGCGCTGCTGGGCATGGTCGTCCTGTGGCAGGTGAGCGGCTGGTACGCCCGCTATCGTGTCGCCTCGGCCTCGCGGCCGGCGGTCAGCAAGGCCTTGCCCTTCGCGAAGCCGAAGGTCGTCGTCGCGCTGGCCGTTCTCGCGCTGCTGACTTTTTCAAAGAATGTCTACATGGCGAGCCTGTCCAGCTATTATACCTTCTATGTCATCGAGAAATTCGGCGTTACGGTCCAGCAGTCGCAGATCTTGCTGTTCATCCTGCTGGGTGCGGCCGCCGTCGGTACCATCCTCGGCGGGCCGATCGGTGATCGCTTCGGCGCCAAGACCGTGATCTGGTTCTCGATCCTGGGCGTGCTGCCCTTCACCCTGGCGCTGCCTTACGTCGACCTGTTCTGGACGGGCATGTTGTCGGCGATCATCGGTCTGATCCTGGCCTCCGCCTTCCCTGCGATCGTCGTCTTCGCCCAAGAACTGGTGCCGGGCCGGGTGGGCATGGTGGCGGGCATCTTCTTCGGCTTCGCCTTCGGCATGGGCGGGCTGGGCGCGGCCCTGCTCGGCATCGTGGCCGACGTCAGGGGCATCGAGTTCGTCTACAAGATCTGCTCGTTCCTGCCGCTGATCGGCCTGCTCACGATCTTCCTGCCGAACATGAAGGATGCCCACGCGTATCGCTGAAGTCACCTGGTCCCGGAACGCCAGGCTTTCCGATGCGTTGACCAAAGCCCGCGCCACCCGCGGGCTCTGGGAGAGACAAGATGGTTATCGGACAAGGCGACAAGGGCCGCGAATCGGCTCGCGGCCTGAAGAAGAGTGTGGCTGCCGAGGAACGCAAGATCGAGACGGCCAAGGGTAGCCCGCTTGCAAAAGGGCCAAAGCGCGTCGAGGAGCGTGCGCGCAGTGCCGACCCCAAAGATGGCAGACCGAAGCAGAAGGGCTGACAGCCGAATTCCGGGGGCCGGGCGGAGGATGCCCGGCGCGCAACGCATGGCTTTGAGTGCCGCAGCCATCTTGTTGGAACGTCCGGCGGGATCGATCGGGGTGCTACGCCTTCCGGCAAAAACCTTGTGACTTGGGTCAGCCGTTCAGATAATTGTCAGTATCACTCGCGCCCCAGATCTTTGATCGGCGCATCGTGCTTTTCTGAAAATCGATTTCGACTTTCAGGTCGGTGCATGGGATGGTCGGGCGGATTGGCATCGGGAGAGGCTCGCAATGCTCTGGAGAGGTCGCCGTCAGAGTGACAATATCGAAGATGCCCGCGGCCGGGGCGGCGGCAGGCCGGGCGGGTTCGGCCGGGGTCGCGGCGGTCCGGGCCAGTTCCGGATTCCGGTCGGTGGGCGAGCTGGCGGCGGCGGGCTGTCGGCGATCATCGTCTTCGCCGTGGTGATTTTCGTTTTGTATCAATGCGGCATCGACCCTCGTCAGATTCTGACTGAAGATGGCGGCGTTCCCGGCGGCGGAGGCCAGATCGCGCAGGACAGCGGCCAGCCGGCTTCCGACGAGATGACGCAGTTCGTTTCGACGGTGCTGGCCGAGACCGAGGACGTCTGGAATGGTATCTTCAAGGCCGAAGGCGCGACGTATGAGGAGCCCAAGCTGGTGCTTTTCTCCGGCTCGATCGCGTCGGCGTGCGGCTACGCGTCGGCGGCATCGGGTCCGTTCTATTGCCCCGGCGATCGCAAGGTCTATCTCGACACCTCTTTCTTCGACCAACTCTCCCGTCAGTTCGGCGCATCGGGCGATTTCGCGGAGGCCTATGTGATCGCGCATGAGGTCGGCCATCATGTCCAGAACCTCATCGGCGTCCTGCCGAAGTTCAACCAGATGCGGCAGCGCATGAGCGAGGTCGAGGCCAACCAGATGTCGATGCGGGTCGAACTCCAGGCCGACTGCTTCGCCGGCGTCTGGGGACACTATACTGCGCAGAAGGGCCTTCTCGAACAGGGTGATATCGAAGAGGCGCTGAACGCCGCGAAGCAGATCGGGGACGACACGCTGCAGAAGAGAATGCAGGGCTACGTCGTGCCGGAGAGCTTCAACCACGGTACGTCGCAGCAGCGTCAGACCTGGTTCGCTCGCGGCCTGAAGAGCGGCAAGCTCTCGGATTGCGACACGTTCAACAACGACATCTGACCGTCAGCGCATAGCTCAAGAAAAGCATAAGGGCCGGCCTCCTCCTCGGAAGCTGGCCCTTCTTCTTTGAGAATGGGTGCCTTGTTCAGCGCTCCGCGAGAGCGGGCTCGCCTTTGCGTTCGCGGATGAGATTCATGAAGCGGCGGAAGAGATAGTGCGAATCCTGCGGGCCGGGCGAGGCCTCCGGATGGTGCTGGACCGAAAAGACGGGCCGCCCCTTCAGTGCGATGCCGCAATTCGATCCGTCGAACAGCGACACGTGGGTTTCCTCCACGTTCTCGGGCAGCGATTTGGAATCGACCGCGAAACCATGGTTCATCGACACGATCTCGACCTTGCCGGTCGTGTGGTCCTTGACCGGATGGTTGGCGCCGTGATGGCCCTGATGCATCTTCTCGGTCTTGCCGCCCACAGCCAGCGCCAGCATCTGGTGGCCGAGACAGATGCCGAAGACGGGGATGTCGGTCTTGAGAAGGTCCTGGATCACCGGCACGGCATATTCGCCGGTGGCGGCCGGATCGCCGGGGCCGTTCGACAGGAAGACGCCATCGGGCTTCATCGCGAGGATCTCGTCGGCGCCGGTGTTGGCCGGGACGATCGTGACCTTGGCGCCGAGGCCGGCGAGCAGGCGCAGGATGTTGCGCTTCACCCCGTAGTCCACCGCGACGACATGCGTCGACGGCTCCTGCTGGGTGCCGTAACCTTCATCCCAGACCCAGGGACTCTCGGTCCAGACCGACGATTGGCCTGATGTGACCTCCCTGGCGAGATCGAGGCCGACCAGGCCGGACCACGCTTTCGCCTGCTCCTTCAGGCCCTCGATATCGAACTTGCCGTCCGGCGCATGGGCGATGACGGCGTTCGGAGCGCCCTTTTCGCGGATCAGCGCGGTGAGGGCGCGCGTATCGATGCCGCTGATCGCGACGATGCCGCGGCGCTTCAGCCATTGGTCGAGGTCACCGGCGGCGCGGTAGTTCGAGGGGCTGGTCACGTCGGCCTTGAATATCGCGCCGACCGCGCCCGCACGAGCCGCCGGGCTCAGATCCTCTATATCCTCGTCATTCGTCCCGATATTGCCGATATGCGGGAATGTGAAGGTGACGATCTGCCCGGCATAGGATGGGTCGGTGAGGATCTCCTGGTATCCGGTGAGGGCTGTGTTGAAACAGACCTCGGCGACCGCGCTGCCGGTTGCGCCCAGGCCTCGCCCTTCGACGACCGTTCCATCGGCAAGCACCAGAAGCGCGGTCGGCACCTCAGGAGCCCAGGGGGCGGTCATCGCGGCCATCGTCATACTCCGTCATAAAGGCTGCGGCTTGAAAATGGGCCGGTTCGGGGCCATATCGCGCAGCGAAACGCACGGGGCTCGGCGATTCCCGCAAACCCCCGTGCACAACTCGATCAGTCCATGCAAGGCGCGGACAATAGGCGAACGGGCGTATCCGGTCAATGACCGGGCAGGCCGGCGCGACGAATTATTTTTCCTATTGAAAACAGGAATTTATGCGTCGTTCCAAGGTTTGCGTCATGCCCGTCCGAACGTTATTGTCTGCACCTGCCAAAGGAGAAATGCCATGCGCGAGACCATCGACGCGGCGCTCAAAGACGCATTGAAGACGCAGGACAAGCGGCGGATATCGACGCTACGCCTGATCCGGGCGGCCATCCAGGACCGCGACATCCTCCATCGCGGCGCCGGGAAGGACCCCGTCACGGACGAAGAGATCATGCAGATCCTGTCCAAGATGGTGAAGCAGAGGGAGGAGTCTGCCAAGGCCTTCGAGGACGGTGGCAGGGCCGAACTCGCGGCCGAGGAGCGGGGCGAGATCGCGATCATCCGCGACTTCATGCCCAAGCAACTCGGGGATGCCGAGGTGAAGCAGGCGTGCCAGCAGGTCATCGCCGAAGTCGGCGCGGAAGGTCTGCGCGACATGGGCCGCTGCATGAACGCGCTCAAGGAGAAATATGCCGGGCAGATGGATTTCTCCAGGGCCAGCGGCGTCGTGAAAGGCCTGCTCCAGTAAACGTCCTCGGGCGATCGTAGCTATGCCCATATTCCTCATTCGGGAGGGGCATAGCAAACCGCCTGACAAGTCCGACTCGCGGCGCCAAGCCGGCGTCCTTGCTTGTCTGGCATCAGCGGGACCCCGGGCCTTGCCGGGCAGGCAGCAGCAGTTTGACATTGGAGGGAGCGTCCATCGGCGAGACTGCCGCTTGTGAGCGGCCAGCACAAAGAAACCCTGTCTCTGGAACATGGCTGTAAGATAGGCCGGTTGAAATCGGCGCTAGCGTCGATGCGGTTGAGGCGGACCGGCATGCGGCGAGGATGGTGACATCGTGACGCGACAGGAACATATCGAACCCAGCAAGCCGTCTGCGTTTCGCGACCGAATGAGGATCCTCTACTTTGGGCACAGCCCCGGGGCGCGTGCTTTCCAGGCGGCGGTGGTGCTCGTCGATCTGGCAATCATTGCGTTCTTCATAGCGACGCCTGTCCTGCAGAAACTCTCAGCCTTCCTCTGGATCGACTATTCCGTCGCTGCGCTGCTGGCTTTGGACATTTCGGCCAGGATCTTCGCCTCAAGCGACATTCCCAGGCGCCTGCGACAGCCCACCGTATGGGTCGATATATTCATCCTCACGACACTTCTCTTGCCGACGACGTTCGCAAACTTGGGCTTTCTGCGCATTCTCAGGCTCTGGTCGCTGTCGCGCAGCGGCTTCTTGTGGCAGCCGCTGGAATCATGGGGGATCGCCAATTGGCGCGCGCCGATTCATGCGATGGTCAATCTGCTGACGTTCCTGTTCATCGCCACAGGCTTTGTCTACACATTCTTTTTCCGCACCGGCGCCGGGGTAGCGGAGTATGTCGACGCGCTCTACTTCACGGTGGCGACCGTCACAACCACAGGCTTCGGCGACATCGTTCTACCTGGCATTGCCGGAAAGCTCACGGCAATCGTAACGATGATCGTCGGGATTTCCCTGTTTGTCAGGCTGGCGCAGTCAATATTCCGACCGGAGAAGGTGTTCTTTCCCTGTCCCCAATGCGCACTGCAGCGCCATGACCCGGACGCGGTCTATTGCAAGGCCTGCGGCCATCCGATGAAGATCCCGGATCCGGGCGACTGACGCCGGCGCACAGGAACCCACTGGCCACGCCAGTGGGCGGCGCGATCAGTCCCCCGAGTCTGCGTGCGATTGGCGCAACTTCATCCTCCCGCGATACGACAGGAGGTCCGGAATGTCGCGACAGAAACAGTCGCGCGGCGACCTGGCTTACGGTCTTCGTCCCGGTAACCAGCACGCGTGTCAGGGATCTCGGTAGATCAACGGCCGGATTGTCTTAGCTCTCCAAGTATCGCTTGTGCCTTGTCGAGCCTGACATGTCCTTCGACCCTGAGACGCGACACTATAGTGTCGATTTCGGAACCTTCAGCCCCGGCTGCGACGGCGATATTGCGGGCGTGAAGCGACATGTGGCCCTTCTGTATTCCTTCGGCGGCCAGGGCGCGAAGCGCTCCAGTGTTCTGAGCAAGCCCGACGGCAACGATGATCTCGGCAAGCTCCTGGGCGCCCTTGACGCCAAGGAGCCTGACGGCGGCCTGGGCAACCGGATGCGTCTTGGTGGCACCCCCGACGAGTCCTACCGCCATTGGCAGTTCCAACGTGCCGACGAGATTGCCGGCGTGATCCTTCTCGTAGTGCGAGAGGGAGGTGTAGCGACCGCCCGCAGCAGCGTGCGAATGTGCGCCTGCTTCCACGGCGCGGGTATCGTTGCCGGTCGCGAGAACGACTGCGGTTATGCCGTTCATGATCCCCTTGTTGTGGGTCGCGGCGCGGTAGGGGTCGGCGGCGGCAAATGCATAGGCATCGATGATGCCGTCGACGACGTCCGGACCGCCAAGGGCCTGGCAGTCGTAAGTCGCCCGGACCCGGGCGAGCCGCAAATCTGCCTTGTTGGAGAGGATGCGCAATCGGACACGAGCGCTGGCGATCTCGGACACGAGTGGAGCCAGCGCCTCCGCCATGGTGTTCACCGCGTTTGCCCCCATGGCGTCGCGAACATCGACGATCAGGTGCAAAACCACATAGGTCTTGCCGGCGGCTTCGACGATGCGCACCTCGATGTCCTTCGCACCGCCCCCGAGCTTCACCAACAGCGGATCCTGCTCGTTGGCGAGATCGATCAGATCCTGCCGCCGCTCGTAGAGCCTGAGACGGGCGGCGTGGGGATCCTTCGCGCCGACCACCTGAATCTGCGAAATCATGATCGGCTGATCGCTTGACGTGCGGAACCCTCCATGGATCCGAGCGACTGACGCCATATTGCTTGCCGCCGCAACGACGGATGGTTCTTCCGTTGCCATAGGGATCAGGTAATCGCGCCCGTTGACGGTGAAATTGGCCGCGACGCCGAGTGGTACCGACAAGGTCCCGACGACGTTCTCGATCATACGGTCGGCGATATCAAGCATTTTCCCGTCCGCTGTAACGAGGCTCGCGAGTTCGCCTTCGGGCAAGCCGGTGCGCTCGACGATTGCCTTGAAGCGCTCCGGCGGCGAGAGCTTGTAGAACCCCGGAATGCGGCTGTTGACGGACATGAAACGAGTCTCCCACGGTGCATTTCATGAAGACCTAAGTGGGTCTGCGCTCCGAGAACAATGTGCAGGGCTCACATTTGGGCCATGCTTCCTTGTGACTTCGTCACAGGCAACGCGCGAAACTAGGTAGCCGCTCCAAGGTATGAAGGCGCAGGGCAATATGGACTTCCAACGTTCTGGAAGGATCGGCCCAGTCCGGGTTGATCTGGGAGATCGTGTCGAGGCGCTGACGCATCGTGTTGACGTGAATACCCAACATCTCGGCGGCTTTCTGCACGCTTCGCCCGGCATCCAGATAGGCAAGCAGCGTGACGGCGAGCTGGCTCTTGCGCTTTTCGTCATGTTCTACGAGGGAACCGATCGAGGAGCGCAGGAACAGGTCGATCGCGTCGTCGCCCTTGTTCTGAAACAGGAGCGCATAGATCGACAAGCTCTTTTCGAACGCGACCCGTCCCTGTTGTTTGAGGCCGTGCAGGAGGGCCAGGCTTCGGCGCAGAGCCTCGTACTCGGCCGGGAACTTGTCGATTGCGGCGATCGGGCTCGATATCACGATGCTGAGCTTCTGCCCGAAGGCCTCCTCCAGCCGCTCGGACATCCGCTTGGCCAACTGCTCGGGATTGGAAGCGTTGGTGATGACGGCAAGGTCGCCATTGAATTCCGCGGATATCGAATCGCGGCCGGCCAGGGCCGAGCGCAATGCAGACGAAGCCTGTGCGGCCGTGACCTTGTTGAGTTCGACGAGGATCGTGGTGACAGGCCAGGTCAGGGAGATGCCCGGAGGCAGCCGTCGGGCAGCCTCGGGCGCGAACGGATCGGCGATGCCGCGAAGCAGCGCGGAGACGATCTCCGCGACGTCGCGCGAAGCCGTCTGCGCGATTCTCTCCAGCGAGAGGAGCACGATGCCGGTGACGATGGCGCTGCGTTCGAGCGTGCGCGTTTCTGATGCCGACAGGGGACGACTGCGCGTGAAGACGAGCGCGCCAAGGCGGGCCGAGCCGCCCATCGCAGCCGCGACCACGGTCATGCCGTCGTCGGCTGGCCCGGCCAACTGCACCGAGCGGCCGAGCCGGTCGCTTTCGCGCACCGCCCTCGCGACCTGCTCGTCGGCGAGGTGATCCGGAATGGTCCCTGCGAGCAGTTCCCGGGTCTCGTCGATCACGCCTGCCTTGCCTTTCAGCAGGTTGGAGACACGTTTTGCGATGTCTTCCAGCGTGCCGCCGCGCGCGATCAGTTCGGTCAGCTGCTCATGTGCGATCGCGGCTTCCTCGATATCGTCGGCCTTGGCCTTCAGCGCGGCGTTGGCTTCCTTCGCCATGCGCAACGCCCTTTGCGCCTCCTCCAGGAGGCGCGCATTCTCGATCGCCAGCGCCGCGAAGGTACCGAGCGAGGAGAGGACGGCCATCTCTTGCGGCGTATAGGAGCGGACGTAGCGATCGCCGACGAAGAGTACGCCGATGACCTGCGCCTCGAGCTCGAGCGGAATGCCGAGGATCGAGACGATTCCCTCGCCGCTGGTGGCCCGGTCGATGCTGACGTCGTGGTCGAAGTTGCGGTCCGCCGAATAGTTGCTCGAATAGAAGGGGCGCCGCGTCCTGGCGACGCTGCCGCACACCCCGATGTTCCGGGGCACGCGGATCCTCGCGAAATCCTGGGAGACGACGCCCTCGGTGGCCCGCACATAGAAATCGCCGCGCTCTTCGTCGGCCGCCGACAGATAGGCGATGTCGCTGCCGACGAGCTGCTTGGCGCGCTGGACGATCGCCTGGAGGACCTGATCCGTGTCGCGCAGGGCAGAAAGGTCCCGCGCGGTCTCGTAGAGCGCGGAAAGCTCGACTTCGCGCTTGTGCTTGTGGTCGGCGTTGTCGCGCAGTCGCATCGCGGTGGCAAAAGCCACTTTCATCGTTTCCGGCAGGTCGCCGGCCGCACGTGCTTCGGCCGCGAGCTGCTCGAAGCTCGACAACGGCGCGTTATCGTCGAGAAGCTGCAGCAGGCGCTGGTAACAATATGCCGGTTCGAAGCTCTCCTGCGAGGGCGGGCCGACCGGCACCGCAGCGACGAGGCTGGACATTCGCTCCTCCACTCGTGGCCCGTCATTCTTCGATGATGCGCGAGCTCCGTTGCGGAGCTATAGCACCCTCCGGTCCAATAGGAATGTCCATAGTCAACATAAACTGCGTCAATCTATGTGCGAGAAGCATATTAAGCTTGAGCATGCGCGCGACCTAATGTGCACTCGAACCAATCGGAGTCGAGACATGCCTGACATCGTTCGCATCGTGGAGGTCGGACCGCGCGACGGCCTGCAGAACGAGAGCGTTGCCGTGTCTGCGGTCGTGAAGGTCGATTTCATCAAGCGCCTGGCCGCGGCCGGGATCAAGACGATCGAGGCGGGCAGCTTCGTCTCGGCGAAGCGCATTCCGCAAATGGCCGACACCGCGCAGGTTCTCGCCGCCCTGCCGCGCGACGGGGCCATCCGCTATCCCGTCCTGGTTCCCAATCTGCAGGGCATGGAAGCCGCCCTGGGCGCGGGGGTCGACGAGATCGCCATCTTCGCTTCCGCGTCGGAAACGTTTTCCCGGAAGAACATCAACTGTTCGATCGCGGAGAGCATCGAGCGCTTTCGCCCCGTGCTGGAGGTCGCCAGGGCGAACGCTGTCGCGGTCCGCGGCTATGTGTCCTGCGTCCTCGGCTGCCCCTATGAAGGCAATGTCGAAACGGGAGCGGTCGTCTCGGTCTCGAAGAGGCTTGCGGAACTCGGCTGCTACGAAATCTCGCTGGGCGACACCATCGGCATCGGCACGCCGCGGCAGGCGCGCGATGTCGTCCGCGCAGTGTCGCGGGAGATCGGCGTCAATACCTTGGCCGTCCATTTCCATGACACGCGCGGCCAGGCGCTGGCCAACATCCTTGCCTGCATCGAGGAAGGTGTGTGCGTGGTGGATAGCGCCGCTGCTGGGCTGGGCGGCTGCCCCTACGCGCCCGGCGCATCCGGGAACGTCTCGACCGAGGACCTCGTCTTCATGCTCGACGGCATTGGCGTGAGGACCGGCGTGGACCTGGAACTCGCGATCGAAGCGGGCCTCTTCATCGCCGCCGAACTCGGCCGGCCCACCGGCTCGAAAGTATCGCAGGCCGTGGTAGCGAGCCGCGGTTTCAAGCCGGCTATGTGACGAATCCACGCGAATGCGATCAGTCGGTGTGGCAAGGCGACATTGCTGGCGCCACCGCCATCGCAAACAATCCAGCCCCAGGGAGGAAGAAATGTCGGAAGAATTTGCAGCCGCCGGAGCCGGGGTCACCGGATCCGGTCCCCTGAAGGGCGTCACCGTGCTCGACATAACGCGGGTCGTGGCTGGCCCATTCTGCTCCATGCTGCTGGCCGACCTTGGTGCAACCGTCATCAAGGTCGAGCATCCCGACGATCCCGACTACGCGCGCACCTTTCCGCCATTCGTGTCGGCCGACGACAGGGAGTTCAGCGCGTTCTTCGCGCAGTACAACCGGAACAAGCTCGGCATCACCCTCAACATGAAGTCGGCGGAAGGCAAGGCGCTGCTGCGCAAGCTCGTGCGCAGGGCCGACGTGCTGGTCGAGAATTTCAGGCCGGGGACCATGGACCGCCTGGGTCTCGGCTACGAGGTGCTCAAGAAAGAGAACCCGCGCCTGATCTACACGGCGATCAGCGGCTTCGGCCGCACGGGTCCGAACGCCTCACGTCCGGCCTTCGACAACACCGGCCAGGCGGCGGGCGGCCTGTGGTCGATGAACGGTTATGCCGACCGTCCTCCGGTGCGCGTCGGCACCATCATCGGCGACCTCGCTGCCTCGCTCTACGCCGCGATCGGCACGCTGGCGGCCCTGCGCGAGGCCGAGCGTGGCGGCGAAGGCCAGGTCGTCGACGTTTCGCAGCAGGATTCCGTGCTGACGCTGACCGAGAATGCGGTCGTGCGCTACACGACCGAGGGCGACGTGGCCTCGCCGCTCGGCAACGACCATCCATTCGTACGCCCCTACGGGCAGTTCCCCTGCAAGGACGGCTACGTCTTCTTCGGGGGCTATACCGACAAGTTCTGGCGGATCACCTGCGAACTCTTCGGCGCTCCCGAATTCGCCGACGATCCCGAAATCGACACGATGGAGAAGCGTTTCGACCGGGAGGTCGCCGAGCGGCGGGTCAAGCCGCTGCTGGAAGGCTGGTTCAGCAAGTACAGCAAGGCCGAGTTGGAGGAACTGGCGGGCGACCGCATCCCGCTCAGCGCGATCAAGACGATCGCCGAGGTGGTGGAGGATCCTCACATCACGGCGCGCGACATGATCGTGAAGGTCCCTGTCGCCGGCAAGCTTGTGCGCATGTTCGGCCTGCCGATCAAGCTTTCGGGAACTCCCGGCAATGCCTGCGCCAAGGCGCCCGGCCCCGGGGAGCACAACACTTTCGTCTATTCGCGCCTGGTCGGGCTGACGCCTGAAGAGGTGGGCAAGCTCGCCGAGGACGGAGTGATCTGACATGGCGATCGAACTGCACCGCTCGGGGCACGTCGCGACGATCCGCATCGCGCGGCCGGCAAAGCTCAACTCCCTCTCCCTCGCCATGTATGAGGATCTCGGCAGGGCATTCGCCGAGGCGCGCGACGATGAAGGCATTCGCGCCGTCGTGCTGGCGGGCGCCGGGGAGCGAGCGTTCTGCGTCGGCGCGGACCTGACGGAGTCCATTCCCGCGCTGGCCAGCGACCGCTTCGATATCAGTGCCTGGGATCCCGCCCATCTGAAGGGGATGAAGTTCTACAAGCCGATCGTCTGCGCCGTCCGCGGCCTGTGCATCGGGGGCGGCTTCGAGATCATGCTGGCGACCGATATCCGCATCGCCTCGACCGAGGCTGAATTCCAACTGCCTGAGCCCTCGCACGGATTCGTGCCCGCGGGCGGCACGCTGGTCAGGCTGGTTCGCCAGATCGGCTACGCCCACGCCATGGAGATCCTGCTTTCTGGCCGTCGCTTCAGCGCTGCCGAGATGGCCGCCAAGGGGGTGGTCAACCAGGTGGTGGACCCGGACAAGGTCGAGCCGCTCGCCCAGGAGACGGCCGCGCAGATCGCGACGCTCAGCCCTACGGCGATCCAGACCATCAAGGAAGCCGTGCTGACGCTCCAGGACCTGCCTCTGGAGCAAGCCTTCGCCGAGGAGGCAAGGCTCGGCCAGCGCACATTCACCAGCGAGGACGCGCGCCGGGGACTGAGAGCCTTCGCGGAACGCGCCGCCGGATCGAGCGGGAAACAGGGATGAGAGCGCCACAGTCCACCGTTGTCGGCCCGCCGTCGTCGGCGGGCGCTGTCCACCGGCCGGGCCTGACCCAGGAGACGATCGTCGCGCTGGCGGCGCTGACCCTGTTCGTCGTCTTCTCGCTGACGCTCGACAATTTCCTCTCCCCGGGAAACATCGTGACTTTGGTCCGCAACGTGGCGGTGCTCGGCATGCTCAGCCTGGGCATGGCGATCGTCGTCATCGGCCGCGGCGTGGACCTGTCGCTGATCGCGGTAATGGCCGTCTCGCTGACGCTTTCGATCGTGCTTGCCAACAAGGGATACCCGTTCGTCACGGCGCTCGGCGTCGGTCTGCTCTTCGTCCTCGCCGTCGCGCTGACCATGGGCTTCCTGATCGCCTATGTCGAAATCCCGGCGATCTTCGCGACGCTTGCAGTCTCGGCGATCGTCTACGGCCTCGGCCGCGGCGTGATCGCCGATCTCGATGTCAACAACGTCCCCGACGGCCTCGACTGGTTCATCTTCCTTGGCCGCGGAAGTGCCCTCGGCGTGCCGCTGCCGATCTGGCTTTTCGCCGCCGCCGCGCTGGTCGTCCACCTCTGCCTGCGCAAGACGGGCCTCGGCCGCTTCATCTATGCGGTCGGCGACAACATCGCGACGGCGCGCATCTCGGGCATTCCCGTGCGACCGATGATCATCGTGCAGTATGTGCTGTCCGGCCTCATGGCCTTCCTCGCTGGCGCCGTGACCGCGGCATCGGTCGCGAGCATGAACATGCGCGTCGTCAACTCCACGATGATCTACGACGTGCTGCTCGTCGTCATCCTGGGCGGAATCGGCCTGTCGGGAGGGCGCGGCGGGGTCCGCAACGTGCTGGTGGGGACGGCGCTGATCGGATTGCTGCTCAACGGCATGACCATCATGGACATCTCCTACACCGTCCAGAACCTGATCAAGAGCACCGTCCTGCTTGGCGCTCTTGTCATCGATGCCCTGCTCAACCCGCGCGACGAACAGACGTCCCAACAGGGCGACATCTGACCCGCGCCGTCGTCATCAATGGGAGGAACCGAAATGACCATACTGAAGACCGTGCTTGCGACCGCATTCGCCGGACTGGTCGCCGCTTCGCCGGCGTTCGCACAGGAGGGCCTCGTGGACGAGGTCCGGCAGCCCACGCTCGACGCGTTGAAGGGCAGGACGGTCGTCTTTGTGCCGATGTCGATGAGCTTCGACCTGCCGGAAGGTTGGGCCGCCGTCATGCGCAAGGAGGCTGATCGCCTCGGCTACAAGCTCGACATCCGCGATGCAAACTGGAGCACCGACACCGGCACGCGTGCGATCACGCAGGCGATCACCGAAAAGCCTGATATCCTCGTGGTGCAGAACTTCGACGTGGCTTCTTACGCCCGCACGCTCAGGCGTGCCGAGGAAGCCGGCATCAAGGTCGTCCAGGTCAACATGAAGTCAAGCTATCAGACCGATGCCTTCGTTGGCGCCGACTGGTACGGAATCGGCCAGTACGCTGCAAACCGCATGATCGAGAAATGCGGCAAGAGCGCCGGCAAGAGCGGCAAGATCGCTCTGATCCAGGGGCCGGCGACGGCCGCCGCCAGCGTCTACCAGCTCAATGCCATTTCGGAGACGCTGAAGGACGGCGACCAGATCGAGATCGTGTCGAGCCAGACCGGCGATTGGGACCAGTCCAAGGCTCGCGGCATCGCGCAGACGGTGATCCAGCAGAACCCGGATCTTTGCGGCATCATCGGCTTCTGGGACGTGATGGACGCAGGGACCGGCGCGGCGATTGCCGAGTCCGGCAAGGACATCTATCTCATCACATCAGGCGGCGGCAACAAGACCGCCTGCCAGGGCGTGGAGAACGGCACCTTCGACGAGGTCATCTCCTACGACGTGCCGGGACAGGGGCGCGACCTCAACAACACGATCAAGATCCTGCTGCAGTCGTCGGCCGAACCCGGCGAGGCGAAGTTCGCACTCTATACGCCCAACAAGATCATCTCGAAGGAGACGCTGGCCAACGACAGCTGCTGGGATCTCGACCTGCTGAAGAAATAGCCGAAGCCACCCCCCAAGGTCCGCCGTCCCCCGCGGCGGCCGCCCGGCATTCACAGGCAGGATGAGCGATGGAAGCGATCGAGCGTCTCTATTTCCGGTATTTTCCGGAGAAGCTCCTCGGCGAGGTTCTCACCAAGCGTTGGAGCGACAACATCGTTCCCGTCCTCGCCACTATGGTGGTGATCGGCGCCTTCCTCTGGCAGGACCTGGGCTTCTTCACCATGTCCAGCCTGACCGAGACGTCCCGCCAACTGGCCGAGTTCGCCCTGATCGTCGTGGCGATGGGCATCGTGCTCCTGGCCGGCGGGCTCGACCTGTCGCTCGGCAGCGTCTTTGCGCTTGCCAACATCACCGTGCTTATCTGCATGAACCTGATCGGCTGGCCGGTATGGGCGAGCGTCGTGGCGACGCTCGGCGTCGGCGCGCTCTGCGGGGCGGTGAACGGCTTCCTCATCGGCTACCTGCGCATCCGCGCCTTCCTGACGACGCTGGTGACCCTGATCATCATCCGCTCGATCGTCGACATCATCCTGCTTCGCTACGCGGTGCAGATATCGGCGGGCTTCCCGGATTCCGAACTTTGGTATTTCATCGGCGAAGGCACCGTTCTCGGCGTGCCATTCTCCTTCGCCGTGGCCCTGGCGATCGTCGCCGCGTGGCATTTGGTCCTGACGCGGGCGCGCGCCGGCTGGCATATATCGGCAGTTGGCGGCAGCAGGCGGTCGGCCTTCAATGCCGGCCTCAAGGTCAAGCGCACCGTCTTCCTGACCTATGTCTGGTCGAGCACGCTGGCCGCGATTGCCGGCATCTTCTTCGCCGCGCGCCTGGGCAGCGCCGGCTCCGATACCGGCGTCGGCCTTGAAATCGCGGCGCTGACTGCTGCCGTGCTCGGCGGCAACAGCCTTGGAGGCGGCAGGGGATCGGTCGCCAAGTCGCTGCTCGGCGCGGTCGTCGTCCTTATCCTGACCGACGGCATGGTTCGCATCGGAATCAGCGGCGGCGTCAGTTCCACCATCCTCGGCCTTGTGCTTTTGCTCGTGGTGGCGATCGACGTGCGCTGGCTGAAGAACCGTCACAAGATCCTGAACAAGGTCTATGTCTCCCCCGCCTATTTCCGCCTGCCGCCACCGCCGGCGACCGATGCGGGAAGCGGCAGCCCTTACGCCCTCAACGACCGCCTCAAGGGCGTCAGCCTCATCGGCAAGGGCGAGGTCGAAGGCCCGGAGGACGTCATCTTCGATCGCCGCGATAATCTCTATTGCCCGAACCGCCACGGCGACATCGTGCGCTTCCTGGCACCCGACTATGGGAAATGGGAGATTTTTGCCCATATCGGCGGTCATCCGCTGGGCATGGCATTCGATGCAAACGACAATCTCAACGTCTGCGTCGGCGGCATGGGCCTCTATCAAGTGACGCCGGAGCGGGAGGTCCGCAAGCTGACCGATGAGACCAACCGCACCTTGTTTTCGATCATCGACGATTCGCGCCTGAAGCTCGCCGACGATCTCGACATCGCGCCTGATGGACGCATCTTCTTTTCGGAAGCGACAATCCGCTACGACATGCACGACTGGGCCTATGACGCGCTCGAAAGCCGCGGCAACGGCCGTCTGATCTGCTACGATCCGCGCGATCGTTCGACTCGCACCGTCCTGCGCAATCTGCAGTTTCCCAACGGCGTCTGCATGGCCGGGGACGGCCAGTCTCTGCTCTTCGCCGAGACTTGGGGCTGCCGGATCAACCGCTACTGGTTCGACGGCCCGCGCAAGGGCACCTGCGAAGTTCTGATCGCCGATCTGCCGGGCTATCCCGACAACATCAATCGCGCGTCGGACGGCAACTTCTGGGTCGCGCTGGTGGGCATGCGCTCGCCCACGCTCGATCTCGCTCTGCGCATGCCGAGCCTGCGCAAGCGCATGGCCAAGCGCGTCGCCCGGGACGAATGGCTTTTCCCGAACATCAACACGGGCTGCGTGGTGAAGTTCACCGGCGGGGGCGACGTACTCGAATCCCTTTGGGACCTCGGCGGGGAGAACCACCCAATGGTCACCTCGATGCGCGAACACAAGGGCTATCTCTATTTAGGCGGCTTGTACAACGACCGCATCGGACGATTGAGGCTTCCCAATGCGGATCCGACCTGGACTTCGCAGAGCTTCTATTGGGGAGAAGGGAAATGAGCCTCACGGCCGGGATCAGGAAGACATTTGACCGCTTCATTGGCGGCCGTGGCGAGTTCTCCATCACCGTGCCTGTCATGGATGGCGCGTTGAAGCCGAATGACTATCTCGAAAGAGCGGCCGCCCTGGCGGTGGTCGAGCAGGCGGACAACGCGGTCGTCGTCGGCGAGAAGCTGCTGATCTCGTCCGGATCCCGTGTTCTGGAACTCCGCGGCGATGGCGACCGCCGCGTTCATAGCGAGCATGACGCGCCGATCAGCTGTCTCGGGGTGTCTCACGTCGGCGCACTGGCCATCGGCCTCGACGGCGTCGGCGTGAAGATCGCGGGCGGCCGGTACGACGGCACGCAGGTGGACCGTGTCGCAGGCATGCCGCTGATATGCCCGACCGCGGCGATATTCCTCGCGGAAGACCTGTTGCTGGTAAGCAATGGCTCGGCGACGTTTCCCGCCGCTCAATGGAGCCATGACCTGATTCATCATGGACGCTCCGGCTCCGTGGTTCGCATCGATCTTTCCGCCGGCAAGGCGGTCGAACTGGCGGGAGGCCTGAGTTTCCCCGCCGGACTTTCCGTGCGCCATGACACCAGCGATATTCTCGTGACAGAGGCCTGGCGGCACCGGCTACTGATTGTCGAGACAGATGCTCCATCCGCCCCCCGCGAAGTGCTGGCCGGGCTGCCTGCGTATCCCGGCCGCATCTGCCGGTCGGCGGCGGGAGGATATTGGCTCTCTTTCCTTGCCGCGCGCTCGCAATTGCAGGAGTTCGTACTCCGGGAGGACAGGTTCCGCCGGCGGATGATCGCGGAGATCGATCCTGCATTCTGGATCGCCCCCACGCTTTCGAGCGGTCACAGCTTCAAGGAGCCGCTGCAAGCCGGCGGCGTCATTCGGCTCGGAATCCACAAGCCGTGGGCGCCGACCCGATCCTACGGTCTGGTCGTCAGGCTCGACGCCGACCTTCAGCCGGTCTGGAGTGCGCATAGTCGGGCTGACGGAACACGCCACGGCATCACCTCTCTGGCCGAGGTCGATGGAGAGCTGGTCGTGACATCGAAAGGCAAGGGCGAGGTCGTCCTGATCGACCACGTCGCGCTTGCCGAGCCCCTGGACCTTATGGTGCCGACGGAGCACGCCGCATGACGCCGATCGTCGAATTGCGTAGCGCAACGAAGGAATTTCGGGGCATCCCGGCCTTCTCACAGGTCGACTTCGTCCTTGAACAGGGGGAAATCCACGCCCTTCTCGGCGAGAATGGCGCAGGAAAATCCACGCTCACCAAGGTCATTGCCGGCGTCTATGCCCTGACCGCAGGGACGCTTCTCGTCAACGGCAGGGAGGAGAAGCTGGCGACGCCCGCCGAAGCCTTGGGAAAGGGCATTGCGATGGTCTACCAGGAGAACAGCCTGGTGCCGTCGATGACGGTCGCCCAGAACATCTATCTCGGCAACGAGAAGCCGCTGAACCGCCTTCGCGGCATCTACATCTCAGCCCAGCAATTCCTGCAATCGCTCAATTTCCATGTCGACCCGGCTGCGGTGGTCGGCTCGCTCGGCGCGGCGCAAAAGCAGATGGTCGAGATCGCACGCGCGGTGCACCATCGGGCGCGGGTCATCATCTTCGACGAACCGACCGCAACGTTGACGCCCGAGGAAAAGAGCTACTTCTTCAAGCTGATCCGCAAGCTGAAAGCGGAGGGAGTGTCGATCATTTTCATCTCGCACGCGCTCGAGGAGGCGCTCCAGATCGCTGACCGGATCACGATCCTTCGCGACGGACGGCTGGTGGCCTCGGACAAGGCTGCCGCCTTCGATCGCCAGAAGATCGTCCAGGCTATGGTCGGACGAAACCTCACCGACGAAATCTATGGCAGCACCGCACGGTCCAGGCCGCCGCGGGCGCGCGGGCGCAAGGTGCTTTCCGTCGAGAACCTCTCGATGGGAAGCATCGTGCGCAACACCTCCTTCTCCATTTATGACGGACAGGTCACCGGCATATTCGGGCTGGTCGGCTCGGGACGGACCGAGACGATGAAAGTAGTGGCAGGAGTGCTCAAGCGCGACTTCTTCCACGGAGGCGAGATCAAGCTCGCCAACAAGCCGGTGCGCTACCGCGTTCCGGCTCCGGCGGTTCGCGACGGCATCGTCTACGTGACCGAGGAGCGCAAGGCCGAGGGCTTCTTCGAAACGATGAGTATTGCCGAGAACATCTATGTCGGGAAGATCGCCGGCGAGGCTTATGGCGGCTTTCAGATCGTGTCCCTGAACGATGCGTGGCGGTTGGCGGACGAGTGGCGCAAGCAGCTCAACATCCGCGCCATCGACCCGAATGCCAAGGTGATCGAACTGTCCGGCGGCAACCAGCAGAAGGTGGTGATCGCCAAGGCGCTGGTGCAGATGCCGCGGCTGGTGATCTTCGATGAGCCGACGCGCGGCGTCGACGTCGGTGCCATCGCGGAGATCCACGCCTTCATAAACCAGCTTGCCGACGACGGCATCGCGGTCGTCGTGATTTCCTCGTACCTGCCGGAAGTGCTGTCCTTGTCGGACAGGATCCTCGTCGCCCGGCAAGGCAAGATCGTGGAGGAGATGGACCGCCGAACGGCCAGCGAGGAAACGATCATGTATGCCGCAGTCCACTAGGGTCTGTCGTCGGTGGTGCGCTGGTTGTGACGCTGGAGCCATCTGGCCGGTACCGAGCCTCCGGTGACCTCGGTGTGATGTTCGTCTTATGTGACTTGCTGTTTCGTCGGGATCTGATCGGCAAGCTCCTTGCGCCCGGCCGGGCCGTTGAGGAGTTCGCCACTGGCGATCGATCGCGCCCGTTCGTCGTTGCGAGATGATTTGTCGACGACAGACACTTTGGGTCCCGGCGGGTGTGATTCCGAGACATTGAACGCCACGTCACGCCTTCCCTAAGGTGTTGGAAATACCGCATCGGAGAGACGCGTTCGTGCTGGTCTGGTGGTGCCGGATAATCAAAGAGGGAGGACGTCAATGAACATTTCTGGACGGACAGCGAGTATCTGCTTTTCAACCCTGACTGCGGCAGCCTTGCTACCCGCAATCGCACTGGCTCAGGAGGCCAGGATCAGCGACGATGTCGTGCGCATAGGGCTCATCGAGGATATGTCCGGTGTCTATGCGGATATCACGGGAAAAGGCGCGGTCACCGCAGCTCAGATGGCTGTCGAAGAGTTCGGCGGGAAAGTCCTCGGCAAGTCCGTCGAGGTGTGGTCCGCCGACCACCAGAACAAGCCCGACATTGCAGCCGCCGTCGCACGCAAGTGGTTCGACGAGGACAAGCTGGATGCCATTCTCGACGTGGCCTCTTCGTCCCCGGCGCTGGCGGTGCTCGAAGTCGCCAAGCAGAAAGACAAGATCGTCACGCTGAGTTCGCCTGGATCGATGCGCATAACCAACGATGCGTGCGGTCCCTATGTCGTTCATTGGGCCTACGACACCTACGCCATCGCTCACGGCACCGGCCAGGCGCTGGTCGCCGAAGGATTTGACAGTTGGTACTTCGTCACGGCCGACTACGCCTTCGGCCATAGCCTGGAGAAGGACACCGGCGATGTCGTGACGGTGCAGGGCGGCAAGGTGCTGGGCAACACCCGGCTTCCCGTCGGCACGACCGATTTTGCATCCGCCTTGCTCAACGCCCAGTCTTCGGGCGCCAAGGTGGTGGCCCTTGCGAATGCCGGTTCCGACACGATCAACTCGATCAAGCAGGCAGCACAGTTCGGCCTCACGCAAGCCGGGCAGAAGCTCGCCACTTTGGCCGGTTTCATCAATGACGTTCATGGTCTCGGCCTTGCCGAAGCACAGGGGCTCACCATTACCGAGGCGTCCTACTGGGACATGAACGACGAAACTCGCGAATGGTCGAAGCGGTTTCTCGACAAGGTGGGGGCCATGCCGAACATGCTTCAGACCGGCACCTACTCCTCGGTGCTGCACTATCTCAAGGCGGTCGAGGCTGCCGGCACCGATGAAACCGGGGCCGTGATGGCCAAGATGCGGGAGTTGCCCATCGAGGACGTCTTCTACAAGGGCATCATCCGGGAAGACGGCAGGATGGTGCACGACATGTACCTGTTCGAAGTCAAGAAGCCCGAAGAGTCGAACGCGCCCTGGGACTACTACAAACTGGTCTCGAAAATCGATGCCGCGGACGCGTTCCAGCCACTTGAAAAGTCCACCTGCTCATTGGTCACGAAGAAATAGGCGGTCGGGGACCGCAGCGCACCGGGGGGCGGCAGGCGCCCGCATCCCGGCAGCGTTTGATTGAAGAAGGAGAGAGATGAAATGAATCGGCGGGAATTCAACCTGATGCTGGCGGCCGCTTTGGGCTCGTCCACTTTCGCGGGGCAGGCCTTCGGCCAGGAGACGGGCGGGTCGCTGACGGCGATCATCCAGCCCGAGCCGCCGATCCTGAACCTGGGGCTGAACCAGCAGACCCCGACGGGCGTCGTGGGCGGCAAGCTCTACGAGGGGCTGCTTTCCTATGCCAAGGATCTCACGCCGCAGCCGTTGCTCGCAGATTCCTGGGACATTTCCGAGGACGGCCTGACCTACACGTTCAAGCTGGTTCAGAACGCGAAATGGCACGACGGCCAGCCGTTCACGTCAGCGGACGTCATCTTCTCCTGCAAGTCGCTCCTGCCGGAAACGCATCCCCGCGCACGGGCCGTTTTCGACCGTTGCGAGAGCATCGAGGCGCCTGACGAGTTCACGGTCGTCTTCAAGCTGAAGAAGCCTTTCCCGGCCTTCATCATGGCCTTCGAGACGGCCTCGGCACCGATGGTGCCGCGCCATCTGCTGGAAGGGAAGGACTATCGCAAGGAGGGCGCGGAACAGCCGCCTATCGGCACCGGGCCGTTCCGTCTCAAGGAATGGGTACGGGGTTCGCACATCCACCTCACTGCGGTCGACGATTACTACCGGCCGGACCAGCCGAAGCTGAAGGAGATCTACTATCGCATCATCCCGGATGCGGCCTCGCGCGCTGTTTCGCTCGAGCAGGGCGAGACGCAGCTCGCGCAGTGGCAGGATATCGAGCCCTTCGACGTCGAGCGCTTGTCCGCTCTGTCGCATCTCGAGATGACGACCGACGGCTACGAATACTTCTCGCCCATGGTGTGGATCGAGCTGAACTGCCGCCGTCCGCCGATGGACGACAAGCGCTTCCGCCAGGCGCTGATGCATCTGATCGACCGCGAATTCGTGCGCGACCGCATCCTGTTCGGCCTTGCCAATGCGGCCACCGGGCCGATCTCGTCTTCGATGCGCTACTACAATTCCGACGTGAAGACCTATGAGCATTCCGTCGAGAAGGCGGTCGCGCTGCTCGATGAGATGGGTCTGAAGCCCGGCGCCGGGGGCGTGCGCGCCACGCTGAAGTTCACGATGGTGCCGGCGGGCGAGGTCTGGACGCGGATCGCGGAATATGTCCGCCAGGCCTTCGGCGCGGCGGGGATCAATGTCGAGCTGCAGAGCAACGATCTCGCCGGATGGGTCGCCAGCGTGAGCAACGGCGATTTCGACATCAGCGGCAACCAGCTCTACCAGAACGGCGATCCGGCGCTCGGCGTGGCGCGCACCTACGTCTCCTCCAACATCCGAAAGGGCGTCATGTTCTCCAACACTGCGGGCTATTCCAACCCGAAGGTGGACGAACTCTTCGAAGCGGCGGCCGTGGAACTCGACGAGGAAAAACGGCAGGCCTACTACACGGAAGTCCAGCAGCTCCTCGTCGAGGAAATGCCGGTCCTCTGGCTGTGCGAGCAGAAGTATCCGACGATCTACGACAACCGGCTCAAGGATCTCGTGACCTCGTCGACGGGGGTCAACGCCAACTTCGGCACGACCCACTTCGCATCATGATCGCCCTGGAGACGCGCCGGCGCCCGGACGGGTGCCGGCGCATCGCCTCGCAGCGGGCTCGGGCCCGCACTTCATCTATCCGGCGCGGCCAGCGCCGCGGCAAGGGAGGCCTAAAGCCGACATGACCTCGTATTTCGACAATGCGGAAATTGCCGTTCTGCAGGCGTGGCGACATAAATTGCATCAGTGTCCGGAAATCTCGGGCGAAGAGATCGAGACCGCCCGCGAGGTGGTCTCCTTCCTGGCCGACACCAAGCCCGACAAGGTCGTCACGCAGCTCGGCGGTCACGGTGTCGCCCTGGTCTACGAGGGTGTCGAGGCGGGGCCGACAGTCCTGCTGCGCTGCGAGCTGGACGCGCTCCAGATCCACGAGATCTCGAACCTTCCCTATCGCTCGCGCAACGATGGGAAGGCGCATATGTGCGGCCATGACGGGCATATGACGATGATGGCCGCCGTCGCCCGGCATCTTGCCCGGCACAGGCCCGCGCGGGGGAGGGCGGTCCTGCTCTTCCAGCCGGCTGAAGAGACGGCCCACGGCGCCGAGGCCGTCCTCGCCGATCCGAAATTCACCGAACTCACGCCGGACCACTCCTTCGCGATCCATAACATGCCCGGCCTGCCGCTCGCCCATGTTGCGGTCGCCGCAGGCCAGATCACCTGCGCATCGATGGGTCTGCGCATCGAACTCGTCGGCAAGACCGCCCATGCCTCCATGCCCGAATCCGGCATTTCGCCGGCTGGAGCCGTTGCCCGCATCATCACCACCTTGAAGACCTTCGAGGCGGGCGATGCCGTCGCGCCCGGCTTCCGCCGGGTGACGCTGACGAGCGTCCAGATGGGAAAGCCTGTCTTCGGCATTACCCCGGGCTCGGCCGAAATCCGCATGACCCTTCGCAGGCCCGAGAGCGACGGGATGCCGGCGCTGGTCGAGGAAGTGCTGGAGATGGTGCGCGCGGTCGCCGCCGAAGAGCATCTCACCCTCACGCACTCGACGCATAACTTCTTCCGGGCCTGCGTGAACGATCCCGAGGCGGCCGCGGTCTTCGAGAGTGCCGCAGCCCGCATGAACCTCTCCCGTGCGACGGACTATGTGCCGATCCGGGGCGCGGAGGATTTCGGCCTTTTCGGATCCTGTTCGAAGTCGGCGCTCCTCTTCATCGGTGCCGGCCTGGATCGGCCGATGGTCCACAACCCCGACTACGATTTTCCGGACGAACTGATCCCGGTCGGGGCCGGGCTGTTCCTCGGCGTCCTCGACCAGCTGCTGGGATTTTCGCAACCGAATGCGCGCTAGTTTGGAACCGTCGAAACAAGCCTGATGTCGATCATTTCCCGTTTGTTGGCAAAGATCATCGGGATCGTCTTCACGATCCTCGTCATCGCCACGATCAACTTCGTTCTCATCCATTCGACGCCGGGTGACCCGGCGCTCGTCATCGCCGGCCAGTCGGGTGCCGCGGATGCGCAGTTCATCGCCGATATCCGCGCCCAGTATGGCCTGGACCAGCCATTCCTGGTGCAACTCGGGACTTATGTCGGCAAGGTCCTGCAGTTCGATCTCGGCTATTCCTATCGCCAGCGCGCCGATGTGAGCCAGCTCATCCTCGAGCGGCTCGGACCGACGCTTCTGCTGACGCTTTCCGCCTTCTTCTTCTCCCTGATCGGCGGCGTGCTGTTCGGCGCTTTTGCAGGCCAGCGGCAGGGCAAGTGGTCGGACCTCGCCATCTCGCTTCTGTCGCTCCTGCTCTATGCGACGCCGGTGTTCTGGCTCGGTCTGATGCTGGTGCTGGTCTTCTCGATCCAGCTCGAATGGCTGCCGGCCTTCGGCTATACGAGCATCCGCTCCTCGAGCTTCGGCCCGCTGGAATATGCGCTCGACGTCGCGCGCCACCTGATCCTCCCGGTGGTCACGCTGGCCGCCATCTATATGGCCGTCTACACGCGCCTCATGCGGTCTTCGCTGATCGAGGTCTCGCACGAGGACCATGTGCGCACTGCGCGCGCCAAGGGTCTGAGCGAGCCGCAGATCCTGTCGCGCCACATGCTGCGCAACGCGGCCGTGCCGGTGGTGACCTTTGCCGGCATGCAGGCAGGGGCGCTGATCGGCGGCGCCGTGGTCGTCGAAACGGTCTTCTCCTGGCCGGGCCTGGGGCGGCTCACCTACGATGCCGTCACGGCGCGGGACTATCCCGTTCTTCTGGGCCTCTTCCTCATCATGTCGGTCCTGGTCATCGCAACCAATCTTTTGAGCGACCTTCTGCATCGGCTCATCGATCCGCGCATCAAAGGCCGATAGGAGGCTTGCAATGCAAGATTTCATGCGCACGTTTCTGCGCCGCCCGGCCGGATTGGTCGGGATACTGCTCCTGACCCTGGTCTGCCTTCTCGCGGTTCTGGCGCCGCTGCTCTATCCGGCCTCGCCCTGGGAGATGAGCGGCGCTCCATTCAGCCGGCCCGGCGAGAACGGCATGCTTCTGGGCAGCGACACGCTCGGGCGCGACATCGCGGCGGGAATCGCGCACGGCGCCCGCGTTTCGATCCTGATCGGCCTTGCCTCCACGCTGACCGCGCTCGGCATCGGCGTGTTTCTCGGCTGCATCGCCGGCTATGCGGGCGGCGTGCTCGACAGCGCGATCGTGCGCTTCACCGAGATCTTCCAGACCATCCCGAGCTTCGTGCTCGCGATCCTCTTCGTCGCCATACTGACGCCATCGATCGGCACGATCATCCTGGCGATCGGACTGGTGAGCTGGCCGCCTTTGTCGCGCCTGACGCGCGCCCAGGTCAAGACCGTGTCCCAGCGCGAATTCGTCCAGGCGGCGCGCTGCCAGGGGCAGTCCACCATTTCGATCGTCCTGCGCCACGTCCTGCCCAACGCGGTTTCGCCCATCATCGTGGCGGGCTCGCTCACGGTGGCCGCGGCGATCCTGATCGAGGCGGCACTCTCCTTCATGGGGCTCGGCGATCCCAACTTCATGAGCTGGGGCTACATGGTCGGCGCCGGGCGCACGGTGATCCGCCAGGCGTGGTGGATGAGCGTCTTTCCGGGCATCGCGATCCTGCTCACCGTGGTTGCGATCAACCTGGTCGGCGAGGCCCTGAACGATACGCTCAACCCGAGGATATCCCGAGCATGACCGCGCCTTTGCTTGCCATCGAGAACCTCGTTCTCGGCCTGCCACAGGGCGCCGACCGCAGCCATGCCGTCGACGGGATCAGCCTGACGGTCGATCGCAACGAGATCGTCTGCCTCGTGGGCGAAAGCGGCTCGGGCAAGTCGATGACGGCTCACGCGGTCCTCGGCCTCCTTCCCTCCAAGGTCAAGGCGCTCCAGGGCGAGATCCGGTTCGGCGGCCGTGATCTGCTTTCTCTCCCGCCGCGCGATATGCGCGCCCTGCGCGGCAGCCGGATCGCGATGATCTTCCAGGAGCCGCTGACCGCGTTGAACCCGCTGGCAAAAGTCGGGCGACAGGTCGGCGAGGCGATCCGCATCCATGGCCGGGCGGCCGAGGGCGACGTGGACGCCCGCGTCGTCGAACTGTTCGGCCAGGTCGGCCTGCCCGACCCGGCGTCGATCGTCTCGGCCTATCCGTTCCAGCTTTCGGGCGGACAGCGCCAGCGCGTGATGATCGCCATGGCGCTCGCCAACGATCCGGAACTCCTGATCGCGGACGAGCCGACGACGGCCCTCGACGTCACCACGCAGCGCCAGATCCTCGACCTGATCCTCAGCCTCCAGGAGAAGCGTGACATGGGGGTGCTCTTCATCACCCATGACATCGGCGTCGTCGCCGACATAGCCGACCGCGTCGTCGTGCTGCGTCACGGCAAGGTCGTGGAACAGGGCGCGGCTGCCACGGTGCTCGAGACACCGCAGACCGACTACACCCGCGACCTGCTCGACGCTGTGCCCGGCCGGGGCGCCATCCGCCTGGCCCAGGACCAGCGTACGCCACTCCTGGAAATCAAGGCGTTGCAGAAGGTCTTTACCACACGCCAGAATCTCTTCGCCAAGCCGCGCCGCGTCGTTGCGGCTGATGGCGTCGACCTCGTCCTGAAGCGCGGCGACACGCTGGCGGTGGTGGGCGAGAGCGGGTCGGGCAAGTCGACACTCGCACGGATGGTCCTGCGCCTGATTGAACCCGACGGCGGCGCGATCAGCTTCGATGGCGCGCCGGTTCGCGCGATGAAAGGCGAAGCGCTGCGCCAGTTCCGGCGCAGGGTGCAGATCGTCTTCCAGGATCCCTACGCCTCGCTCGATCCGCGATTGAAGATCGGGGAGAGCATTGTCCGCGGGCCGATGGCGTTCGGTGCATCACGCGCGGAGGCAATGTCGACCGCAACACGCTGGCTTGAAAAGGTAGGCCTTGGCGCCCACGCGCTGAACCGCTTCCCGCACGAATTCTCCGGCGGCCAGAGGCAGCGGATCTGCATTGCCCGCGCACTCGCGCTCGACCCCGTCTGCCTCATCGCCGACGAGGCGGTTTCCGCGCTCGACGTCTCCGTCCAGGCGCAGGTGCTGAAGCTTTTGTCGGACCTGAAATCCGAGATGGGGCTCAGCATGCTCTTCATCACCCACGACCTGCGGGTGGCGCGCGAGATCGCCGACCGCATCGTGGTGATGCAGAACGGCCGCATCGTCGAGCAGGCCCCGGCTGCCGAACTCTTCGACACGCCTCGTGCGGACTATACGCGACGACTGCTGGACGCGGTTCCGGGCCGCGACTTCTTCGAACGCCGCGCGCTCGCCGGCGCCGCCGTCTAGGACGCGAGCATGGACGACCGCACACGCTCCTTCATCGGCAAATCCACGCTGCTCTTCATTGCTTCACGCAATGCAGAGGGCGCGATGGACGTCTCCCCGCGCGGCGGCCAGCCCTCGGTGCTCCGATTGCGCGCGGATGGCAGCCTGCTGCTCCCAGACTATGTCGGCAACCGCCGGCTGGACACGATCGGCAATGTGCTGAGCAATCCCGATGTCGCGCTGGTCCTTCTCAACCGGCGTTCCGAGGAGTATCTGCGGATTGCCGCGCACGCGACCGTGTCGCGGAGCGAGGAAGACATCGGCGCCTTTCCCGCCGACGAGAACCGTCCTCTGAGCGTCATGGTCCTGACGCCGACCCGGATGGAATTCGTGCGAAGCGAAGCCTTCACCAGGAGCGGCTTCTGGATCGATCCGGCCGACAGAAGGCCTCCGCTGGACGTGCTCGATATCTACGCCAGGGACGGCCGATGGCAGGCTGAGGGCGGGCGCAAGCCGGTTCTTTATGACGCCGCCTCCGAAAGCCGTCTTGCCAAGGCGGGCCTGCGAGACTTCTACGGCACGCCGAGCCCGCTGGTGCAGAACAAGGTCTACAACACGCCCGGCCCGGGCTTCATGGGTTTCATCGATGAGGCCCGGTTCATCGTCTTCGCGCATGCAAGCGATACGGGCGAGATTCTCGTCGACCTGGTGGGCGGATCGCCGCTTCGGCTCGATCCCGGCACCAACTCGCAGTCCCTCCTGCTCGACCTCCAGCACGAGGGTTCGGCCACGTCCGCCACGCCCCATTCGGCCGAATTCGCCATTCTGGCGGCCGAGCCTGGCCGGTCCGACAACATCCGCCTTAACGGCGCCTATCGCGAGGTCGCATCGAAGCCGGACGGACAACGCCGACTGAGCGTCCAGCCCGAGGAGATCTACTTCCATTGCTCGGCGGCCTTTGCGCGGTCGCGAATATGGACGGACTCCAGACCCGTGGCCTGGAGCGGTCGACGCGCCTTCACCTGCGTGGCTCGCCGGCGGGAAAGCCCGGATGTGATGTCCTTCGTGCTGAAGCCCCGCGATGGGGCACCCGTCGGAGATGCGGCACCTGGACAGTATGTAACGGTATCGCTGCCGCATGACGATCAGCCGATGCCGCGGCGTCGCTGCTATTCGATCTCTGCCGTTCCGGACGAACAGTCGCTGCGCATTTCGGTGCGACGCGTCGGTGACCAGGGGATTTCCGCCCTGCTTCATGACAAGGTCGCGATTGGAGACGAAGTCCTTCTCGGCCCTCCGGCCGGAAGGTTCGTCTTTGACAGCGCGCCGTTTCGTCCCGTGGCGCTCATCAGCGCGGGTGTGGGGATCACGCCGCTTCTGCCGATGGCCGAGTACCTAGCTCGCGAGGCCGCCGGGCGCGACGTCTGGTTCATTCACGCAGCGCGCAATGCCAGACACCACCTGTTCGAAGAGGAGGCGCTCCGCATAGCAGACGCCAATCCGGGTATCAGGCTGTTGACGGCCTATTCCCGGCCAGAGGTCGGCGACAGTTGCCACCATGAGGGCCGCCTGGACGCCGAAGCCCTGGCCGCGCATGTCCCGATCGGCAGTGCCGACTTCTACATCTGCGGCCCCGACGGGTTCATGGCGTCCCTGAGCCAAGGACTGATCGGCCTGGGAGCGGCGCCGGACAGCATCCGGATGGAGGCGTTCGAGCAGAAAGGCGGGGGTCCTGGTTTCGGTTTGTCGGGGGCGCTTGCCAACCGCGGACCCCGCACTGTGACTTTCGCCCGCTCGGGCAAGCAAGCGACCTGGAAGCCGGAGAGCGGATCATTGCTGGATCTCGCAATCGCGAACGGCATCGACGTCCAGTATTCCTGCCGCAGCGGGGAATGCCAGTCTTGTACGCAGCGCATCGTCAGTGGAGGCGCGAGCTATCCCGCCGGCGAGGAGCCGTTTCTGGCCCGCGGCCAGGTCCTGCTATGCCGGGCAATTCCCGGCAGCGATATCGTTCTTGATTGCTGACCGGACCAATGGGCGGAAGACCTGCCCGATATCGGCGGCTGCATCGTCGGTCCTCTGCCGGCCCCGCCGCGATGTCGTCCGCCTTTTTGAATTCCATTTGACTGAATAGTTGGCCGGTGCGAAGCTCTCCTCTCTTGGAGGGCGTTGACATGACGCTGCGGGGGACCAACCAGGAGTTCGCGCGACCGTTCAACCGGCGCATCGTGCTCGAATCCATCCGCCTCCATGCGCCGATCAAGCGGGCCGACATCGCGCGGCAAGTCGGACTTACCGTGCAGACCGTGTCGACCATCGTGCGCGAACTCGAAGAGCAGGGCTACATCCTGTCGCTGCGCGACGAGCCGAACGGCCGCGGCCTCCCGCCGGCTCGACTCCGCATCAATCCGGAAGGCGGTTATGCCGTCGGCATCCATCTGACACCGTTGGGCCTGGACGCGGCACTGGTCAATCTCAGCGGGGAGGTGATCGAAAGCAGGCATCGCGACGCGCCGAACGCGACGCCGGATCATGCTTTCGAACTCATCGGCAGGCTGGTGGCGGAGTTGACGGGCCTGCGACCGGGCGGCCGCATCCTCGGCGTAGGCATGGCCTTGCCCGGTCCCTTCGGCGTCGAATCCATGAGTTTCGTCGGACCGACCACAATGGCCGGCTGGCAGGATGTCGCGCTGCGCGAGCGGCTTGCCGACGAGACCGGGCTGCCGGCCTTTATCGAGACCGACATGGCGGCTTCCGCCTTGGGCGAGCAGCTCTATGGTCTGGGTACCCGCTTCTCGGACTACTACTACCTCTATTTCGGGGTGGGGCTGGGAGGCGCCATGGTCCATGACGGAACTGTGCTGCGGGGCGCCTGGGGCAATGCCGGAGAGATCGGCCACATCCCCGCCGTGCCTGACGGCGAACCTTGCCCGTGCGGCAATCGCGGCTGCCTGGAACGCTATCTGTCGCTGGAGGCGCTCGGTCGCCGGCAAGGCGGCGAGGCCGAGTGGCTGCCGCAGGTTCGGCCGATCTTCCGCAATGCCGTCGCCACCATCGAAAATCTGTTCGATCCGCAGGTCGTGGTGCTGGGCGGCCTGGCGCCGCTCGACCTCCTGGAAAAGCTGGCGGCCACGGTGCAGGATCTGCCCAACACGGTTTCGGCGCGGAAGGACCGCACGACCCCGCGCATCGTCGTGGCATCCAGTGGGCCGAACTCGGTGCTGCGCGGCGCCGCCGCCCTTGCCGTGACGGGCGTGCTGTCGCCGCGTTTCGGCCAGATGTTCGAGACGGTCGCCGAGCCCAGGCATGCCGCGCCGCGCGAAAAGGGAGCGGCGGCATGAGCGAACCCTTGCTGACCCTGGAGAATATCACCAAGAACTACGGTGCGATCGAGGCCCTCAAGGGCATCAGCTTCAGCATAGCCAAAGGCGAGGTGGTGGCGCTGCTCGGCGACAATGGCGCGGGCAAGTCGACGCTGGTCAAGATCATCGCAGGCGGGCTGGAGCCGACGTCGGGGCGCATGCTGTTCGAGGGCAGGGAGTTTTTGGCGCGCACTCCGGCTGAGGCCAAGGCGGCGGGCATTGAGACCGTCTATCAGGACCTGTCGCTCTGCACCAATGTCGATGTGGTCGCCAATTTCTTCATGGGCCGGGAGATCACCCGCAACGTGCTCGGCGTCCCCATGCTCGACGAGCGCGCGATGGAAGCCGTTGTCGCGGCGGCGCTGGCCAATGCCGGCACGCGCATCCCGTCGCTGCGCACCAAAGTGGAGCATCTCTCGGGCGGCCAGCGGCAGGCGATCGAGCTCAACCGCTTTGTGCATTGGGGCGGCAAGCTCGTGCTGCTCGACGAGCCCTTCGCGGCGCTGGGCGTCGAACAGACGCGGCGCGGCCTCGAAATGATCCGCCAGGTCGCCAGCCAGGGCATCGGCGTCATCATCATCACCCACATCATGCAGCAGGCCTTCCAGGTCGCGGACCGGATCGTGGTGATCCGGCAAGGCATCGTGGCGGGCGATGTCGCGCGCAGCAATACCAGTCCCGACGCGGTGATCGACATGATCACCGGGGAAACGCCTGCCGGTGCCGGACCGGGAGGCTGAGGGGCGAAAGGAGCATCCGGCAAAAACAGGGAGGAACGATATGAAGCGACTGTTTCTGGCCGCGTTCGGCATCGTGGCACTCGGCCTTGCGATGCTCGCGCCGGCCTTCGCCCAGACCAAGGGCACCGTCTACTATCTGGTGCCGACGCTGCTCGACGAATTCCAGACCGGCTCGGTGAGCGCCCTGGAGATGTTCCTGAAGCAGGTCGGCTACGAGATGAAGACGCTCAATGCCGACAACAAGACCGACGCCCAGCAGACCCAGATGAACGACGTCATCACCCTCAAGCCGGCGGCGATCATCCTGGCAGCGGTCGATTTCAATGCGCTCAAGCCGTCCATCGAGGCAGCCCGCGCGGCCGGCATTCCGGTCGTCGAGTTCGACCGCCAGATCACCTCCACGCCCTCCGACTTCACTTCGGTCGCGGGCACGATCGAGATCGGCCATGTCGCGGCCGAGGAGACGCAGAAGCTGCTGACGGCCAGGAACGGCGCCGTGAAGGGCAAGATCCTGCAGGTTCTGGGCGATCCCGGCGATCCCTACACGCTCGACATCCAGAAGGGTTTCGAGGAGAAGATGAAGGCCCATCCCGATGTCGCCATCATCTCCGTGCCGGCGATGCAATGGGAAGCCAGCAATGCCGGCACGATCGTCGCGGACCAGCTCGTCGCCAACCCGGATATCGACATGATCTTCAGCCACGCGGCCCATCTCTCGGTCGCCGCCGTCGCTGCGCTGGAATCTGCCGGCAAGAAGCCGGGCGATATCCTGATGATGAGCTCGAACGGCGCCCCCGTCGGCCTCGACCTGATCCGCAAGGGCTGGCTCAACGTCGAAGTCGAGCAACCGCTCTACGCCCAGGCCGCGGCGGTCGCCATGTTCATGGACAAGGTGGTCAACAAGCAGGAGATCAAGCCCGGCGAATATGACGTGCTCGGGCTGAAGAGCGTGGTGACCGAGGAGGCCTGGGGGCCGAACATCAAGATCCCGGGCGCCGCGATCTCCAAGGAGAACGTCGACAATCCCGCATTCTGGGGCAATCTGAAGCCGCCGACCGACATGGTGAAGCCGGTCGAGTAGCCCGGGTCTCGCATGCTCTGGGGCCTGCGGTGCTCCGGAGCACCTTTCTCCTTCGGGATCAGCCGATGACGTCACGCAACCGCCGTATCCTGGAATTCGTGCTCGACAACCTCGTCTGGTTCATGCTGCTGTTCGTGCTGGCGGCCTTCTCCGCCTTCGTTCCGAACTTTTTCCAGATCGGCATCTTCACCAACATCATCGAGGCGTCGAGCGTGCTCGGCGTCATGTCGATCGGGCTTGCCCTGGTCATCGTCACCGGCAATATGGACCTGTCGGTGGAGTCCGTCGCGGCGCTGGCGGCCATGACGGTGGGCATATTGTTCTGCTCGGCCGGCATCGGCATGGGCGTCCGGCTCCATCCGGAATGGCTGACGGCCCCGGTCTCGCTGCTGATCGCGGTTGTCGTGGGCGGCCTCGTCGGCTCGCTCAACGGATATCTCATCGTCGGCATGAGGATGAACGCCTTCATCATCACGCTGGCGTCTTACATCTGGGTGCGCGGCCTCGTGCTCGCCGTGTCGGGCGGCCGATCGGCGCAGGATCTCGTGCCGGCGATCCGCTGGTTCGGCATCCAGAGGCTTGCGGGCCTGCCGCTCACCGCATGGATCGCCATCCTGTGCTTCGTCGTCTCCTCGCTGGTCATGGCCAAGACACCGTTCGGCCGCCATCTCATCATGATCGGCGGCAACGAGACGGCGACGTTCCGGGCCGGTATCCGCGTCAAGCGCAACCTGATCCTGGCCTTCATCCTGGCCGGCGGGATCGCCGGTCTCGCCGGCTGGCTGCTGGCGATCCGTACTTCGGGGGCCACCGCCAATCTCGGCGTCGGCCTGCTGTTCAACGCTTTCGCGGCGGTCGTGATCGGCGGCGTCAGCCTGAAGGGTGGGGTCGGTGCCTTGCCCGGCGTCTATGCGGGCGTGCTGCTGCTCTCGTCCATCAACACGGCGATCAACCTGATGGGGCTTCCGGCCAATTTCACCCAGGTCATCCACGGCTTGCTCGTGCTGGCCGCCGTTTTGCTCGACACGCTCAAGCAGGGCATAAGACAGAGGCTGGCGTAATGGACCGTCTTCGCGGCAAGGTCGCATTGATCATCGGCGCCGCGCGCGGCATCGGCAAGGGAATTGCGCAGCGCTTCGCCGAGGAGGGGGCGCTGCTGGTGCTTGGCGACGTCGAGGCCGAAGCGGGGCAGGGGACGGCTGACGAGCTGGGGGCTACCTTTCGCCGCACCGACATCTCGGCGATGACCGACGCCGAGGCTGCCGTGGCCCTGGCGATCGAGCGTCACGGCCGCCTCGACGTCATTGTCCAGAATGCCGGCATCTATCCCTGGCAGCTGATCGAAAACACCAGCCCGGACGACTGGGACCGCGTCATGGCGGTCAATCTGCGCGGCAGCTTCAATGCCGCGCGCGCCGCGCTCGGGCCCATGAAGGCGCAACGTTCCGGCCGCATGCTCTTCACCTCGTCGATCACCGGCCCGCATGTCTCCAGTCCCGGCCATGGCCACTACTCGGCGACCAAGGCGGGGATAAACGGATTCATCCGCTCCGCCGCGCTCGAATTCGCGGGCTACGGCATCACGGTCAATGGCGTCGAGCCCGGCAACATCCTGACCGAGGCGATCGAGCTCCGTCGGGGACCGGCCTTCATGAAGAGCATGGAAGACGCCATCCCGCTCGGCCGTCTCGGCACGCCTCGCGACGTCGCCAATGCCTTCCTCTTCCTTGCCTCCGACGATGCGAGCTACGTCACCGGCACGACCATCGTCGTCGACGGCGGCCAGCTTTTGCCCGAGGGCAAGGATTTCCGGCTGCTTCCGCCATGACGCTCGACCTGGTCGACGGTTTTTTCCTGCGGCGGGCTACCCTCGAAGACCATCCGGCGCTTGCCAGGATCTGTCTGGAGACCGGCGATGCAGGCAAGGACGCCTCCGCGATCGAGGACGATCCCGAACTTCTGGGGCTGATCTATGCCGTGCCCTACCAGGTCCTCGAGCCCGACCTCGCCTTCGTGATCGACGGTCCGGGCGGCGTCTCGGGCTATCTCTTCGGGGCGGCCGACACCGCGGCCTTCAACACGCGCCTTGCCAATGAATGGTATCCCGAACTGCGACGACGAACGGCCGACCCCGGGCCCGATGCAGCAAGCTGGCGTGGCAGCGACCGGGCGCGGCGCCTCGTCCATCATCCCGACCTCACCGTGCCCGGGTCGCTCGCAGCCTACCCCTCACACGGTCATATCGATCTTCTGCCGCCGGCGCGGGGCAAGGGGATCGGTCGCCGGGCCATGGCCTTTCTCGAGGGCCGCCTCGCGGCGGCCGGCTCGCCCGGACTGCATCTTCAGGTGAACCCCCGCAACGGCGACGCGATCCGCTTCTATGGTGCGATCGGCTACGGCGTTCTGCGCAGCCCGGACCTGCCGGCCGGCCATGTCTATGTCGCCAAGCGGCTCCGCACCACTGACGAGGACAGCCCCTTCCATCTACCCCCAAAGAGGTAGCCAGCTCCCTAAAATCTTAAGGGTTTCATTAACCGCCGCAGGGTGGGCGCGCTGGTAATATGTGCCCCAAGCGGGCGGCCAATAGCTTGAACCGAGGCACGCCAGAATGCCGAGAGATATCGAGAAGATTTCCGGGGAGATCGCGCGTAGCGCAACATTCGACAGCTATTCGCTGTGGCGCATACTGAAGGATGTGAACAACCAGATCCTCGCACTCAACCGGACACATGCGCCGGTTCCGATCGAGCTGGCGCGACTGCGGGTCATCATCGCCCGTGCGCAGGAACTGAGACAGGCGCGAGGCTGGTCGCGCAACGCCCGCGCGCGCGACACCGATACAGCAAGCGGTGCGATGGGCGGCGGGTTCGATGCGTTCGATTTCGTCGATCACTACCGGGCGCTGGGCGGCCTGCGCATGGCAGTGGATATGGGCGACCGGGCAGTCGACATAAGGCAGTGGAATCTGGACACGCCCGAGGCAGCTGATTTCTGGGCTCGGGGGTGGGCCGGATTCGATCCCGGAAGGCGCGCCGCCGTCGCCCGGGCACTGCTTATCCGCGGGCGCTATTGAGCAGTGCGGATCATGGCGCCAGGTTTGATCAACGTCCGGAAGATCGAAAGCCCCCTGATCTCTTGACGCGTAACCGGGATACGCCTAGCTGATGGATATTCCGAGGTGGTCATCCATGGCGGCGCGCGATCGTGTGAGAAAGTACAGAGAGACCGGAGGAGGTTCCGACCTTCAGCGCGTAGAGGTGCTCGTTCCGTCCTCGAAGCGTGCGGAAATCGTGGCACAGGCCGCGCGAATGCGCGCCGAACATCGTGAACGCAAGGAGCGCCTCGAGCAGATGTGCGCCAAGGCGATCGCGCTTTATGGTGTGCGGCTGCTGGACAATATCGATCTCGACCGGGTGGCGGGCATAGAGCGGCGGGGGCCCGTTATCGCCAGCGCACTCATGGAGCGTGGGGATGCCAGGGCTTTCGCCATGGGGCGCCGCATACTCGACGCCCTGGAGGAGTAGCGATGGCACTGACGGCAATCCAGAAGGACGTGATGAGATGCATCGCATCGAATCGGTCCGAATCGAGCTACGTAGCCGGCGGCGTGGTGCTCAACCGGGACTGGCCGCGCCAATCCGACGACATCGACATCTTTCATGATACGGACGAAGAGATCGGCTTCGTTGCGGATGCAGACATCGCACTTCTGCAGCAGGCGGGCTTCCGCGTATCGGTCGACGTTCAGATCTACGGCTGTGTGGAAGCAAGAGTGTCGCGCGATCGTGAAGCCACACTGATCCAATGGATGAGCGAGACCCGTACGCGGTTCTTCCCGCTTGTCCGCGACGACGAGTGGGGCGCGCGGCTCCACCAAGCGGATCTCGCCGTGAACAAAATCGTAGCGGCGTCGACCAGAACCAAGGCACGGGATTTTGTCGACATCGTCGCCATTGCCGAGATGATGTGCCCGATCGGTCCGCTGGTATTGGCCGCTGCAGGCAAGCCGCCTCATTTCTCTCCGCAGAGGCTCATCGACGAAATGCGTCGCAGGGGACTGTCGATCTCCGATGAACACTACGTTGCGGTGAAGGGCATCCCGGCAGACTGGAATGCATCGTTCTTGCGCGGCCGTCTGGCGACGGCGCTGGATCAGGCGGAAGGCTACGTCGTGGAGGCACCGGTCGATCTGGTCGGTCTTCTCGCAGTGAATTCCGCCGGTGTTCCGATCGAAGTCGGCGCAATGGATGACGGCAGAGCAAGTTTCAGGAAGGCAACTGCCGAGCCGGAAGTCGTGCCGATGTTTCCAGAAGCATCCTATCCTTGGCAAGCGAGTTGATCCCGCCAGGCCAGGTGCCCGGCTCGACCAGATGGATATTCAGTCCGCCTTGAGGCGTGATCCGCTGAGCAGGCCGTGCTCCTCCAGCACGGGATAGGCCATCGAGGCGAGCAGCGAGTTGATCTCCTTCAGGTCACGGATCGTGTCGAGATGGATCGTGCTCGTCTCGATGCTCCTGGCCGTGCCCTCGCTCAGTCGCGCGAAATGGCTCTGGCTCGCCGCCTTTTCGCGGTCGCGCATGCGGTCCTTCTCCTCCACCAGAAGGCGCGCCGTCTCCATGTCGCGGGAGACCAGGAGGTTGAAGGCGAGGCGGGCATTGGTAAGCACCGAGGCATGGAAGGCCGTGAGTTCGCTCCAGCCCTCGTCGGTGAACTCCAGCCTGCGGTCACGCTTTTTCTTCACATGCACGAGCATGTTGCGCACGATGATGTCGCCGACCTGTTCGAGCTTGACGCAGGCGCCGAGCAGTTCCTGGCAGCGCAGCGCTTCGTCCTCGGAAAGCGAGCGGGCCGTCACCCTGGCGAGATAGAGCTTGATCTGGGCGTGTTTCCTGTCGACGCGGTCGTCCAGAGCGGCGAGGGCCTTGATCGTCTCCTGATCGGCCTTCTCGTATAGTTCCATGATATGCGTGAGCATGATCTCGATGGTCTCGCAGACGCGGATCACCTCGCGGGTCGCGTTGGCGAGCGCCTGGCTCGGGACCTCGAGCGCGGCCTCGTCCAGCGCGCTGATCTCGGTCGCCCCGAGGTCCGGCGCAGGCGCGGCCGGTGCGCCGAGGGCGACGATGCGTTCGGAAGCGCGATAGACCAGGCCGGCAAGCGGCATGCCGATCAGCAAGATAAGGCAATTGAAGAGGATATGGGCGTGTACGATCTGATCGGGTACGTCGGGGCCGAGCCATGTGGCCGGCGGGCGGAAAGCAAGGAACAGGACGAGCGCCGCGAGCGAGCCGGCGCCGCGCATCAGGAGATTTCCGACCGGAACGACACGCACTGCCGGCGGCGCGGTGCGTGTGAGCAGGGGGGCGATGACGGAACTGCCGAGATTGACGCCCAGCACCAGCACGATGCCGAGTTCCGGCGGGATGAAGCCGCGCGCGGCGAGCGTCATGAACAGCAGCACCGCGGCGATGCTCGAATGGAAGAGCCAGGTCATGACCGCCGCGAGGATGTAGGCGGTGACCGGATCTCCCGCCAGATAGTCGATCACGACGGGAAGGAGCCGGCTTTCGCGCAGCGGCTCGGACGCGTCACCGATCATCTCCAGCGACAGGATGAGCAGGCCGACGCCGACGAGGATGCGGCCTGCCTGGCGCCAGGCGCGCCGCCCGGTGGCCATGAACATGGCCGTGCCGGCCGCGAGGCAGACCGGCACCAGAAGGCTCAGGTCGAAGGAGAGCAGCTTGACCACCAGCGAAGAGCCGATCTCGGCGCCGCGCACCGCGAGCTGGCCGGACATGCCGCTGACGATGCCCGACCCCGCGAAGGAGCCGACGAGCAGCGTTACGGCCGTCGAGCTCTGCAGGGCGATGGAGAGTGCGGCACCCGTGGCAACTGCCATCAGCGGATTGCTCATTGTGGCGCGCAGCCTGCGGCGCAGCGTACCGCCATAAGCGCGTTCGACCCCGGTGCGCACCATGCGCGTCGCCCACAGAAGCAGGGCGACGGCACCGGCAAGATGCAGCAGGACGACCGATCCACTCATGGGAAGCAATCTCGGATCGAAAAAGCCATCGGAAAGCCGCGAATGCCCTCCTTGTCACGAATCTCGGTTAGTCTTCAGCCTGGTTTATATTAGCCGAATAATGAAAATCTGCGATCTTCGGCGGTTGCCCGGCGACGGCGGATGTCGGAAATGGATGCAGGATGCCTTGCGATCATGGGCTGCCGGCAGCGGGGACATGGGATTGAAATGACGGCTCATATCCACATCACCGGAGCATCCGGATCGGGAGTCACGACGCTCGGAGCGGCTCTCGCTGCGCGGCTCGGCGCGCCGCAGTTCGACGTCGACGACTTCTACTGGATGCCGACCGTACCGCCCTTCACCGACAAGCGGCCGGTCGCCGAACGCCTCGCGCTGCTCGGCGACCGGCTCCTGGGCGACAAATGGGTGCTCTCCGGCTCCCTAGTCGGCTGGGGCGATCCGCTGATGCCGCGCTTCGACCTTATCGTCTTCCTCTACACCCCGGCCGATGTGAGGATGTCGCGGCTCCGGGCCCGGGAAGCCGACCGCTACGGCGCAGCGATCGAGCCCGGCGGCGTCATGCACGAGAATTCGCGCGCTTTCCTCGAATGGGCGGATCGCTATGACGAACCACATTTCGAAGGCCGAAGCCTCGCCATGCACAATCGCTGGCTGGCCGCGCAATCCGCCCCGGTGCTGCGTCTGGACGGCGTGTCAACGACTGCCGAACAGGTCGCGGGCGTGATCGAGCGGCTCGGCACATGAGGCCAGCCTGTGAATATGCCGGGCTGTGAATACTGGGCTGTGAATACTGGGCAAGCTCCGAGTTAGGAGTCGTCTGCGGTCCGAGCTACGCCTATATCAGGTTGAAACGAGCCTGACATCATGCGCTTTCCTCCTTCTTTCCTCGACGAGATTCGCGACCGCGTGCCGATTTCCTCGGTGGTCGGACAGCGTGTCGCCTGGGACCGGAAGAAGACCAATGCGCCGCGTGGCGACTATTGGGCGTGCTGTCCCTTTCACGGCGAGAAGACGCCGAGCTTCCACTGCGAGGATCGCAAGGGCCGCTACCATTGTTTCGGCTGCGGGGTTTCGGGTGACCATTTCCGCTTCCTGACCGAACTCGACGGCCTGAGCTTTCCCGAGGCAGTCGAGCGGATCGCCGAAATGGCCGGCGTCCCGATGCCCGAACGCGATCCGGACGCGGAGCGGCGGGACAAGGAGCGCGCCTCGCTTCACGATGTGATGGAGCTCGCGACCTCCTTCTTCCAGGATCAACTCCAGTCGGCGGCCGGCGCCAAGGCCCGCGCCTATCTGCGCGATCGCGGGCTGACGCCGGCGACCCAGCAGGGGTTCCGCCTGGGCTATGCGCTCGACAGCCGCAATGCGCTGAAGGAGTTCCTGGCGGGAAAGGGGGTCGAAAAGGCGCAGATGGAGGCCTGCGGCCTTACCTATTTCGGCCCGGACGTGCCGGTCTCCTATGATCGCTTCCGCGACCGGATCATGTTCCCCATTCCGGATTCACGCGGCCGGATCATCGCCTTCGGCGGCCGGGCGATGTCGCCTGAGGTCTCCGCCAAATATCTGAACTCGCCCGAGACGGAACTCTTCCACAAGGGCAATGTGCTCTACAATTTCGCGCGGGCCAGGAAGGCCATGCAGAAAGACGGCACGGTGATCGCCGTCGAAGGCTATATGGACGTCATCGCGCTGGCGCAGGCGGGCTTCGAGAACGTCGTGGCCCCGCTCGGCACCGCGCTTACCGAGAACCAGCTCGATCTCCTCTGGCGCATGGCAAGCGAACCGGTGCTGTGCTTCGACGGCGACAAAGCGGGGCTGAAGGCGGCATGGCGGGCGGCCGACCTTGCCTTGCCGGCGATCGAGCCCGGCCGCAGCGTCCGTTTCGCACTTCTGCCGGAAGGCCAGGATCCCGACGATCTCGTCAGGAATGGCGGCCCCGAGCCTTTCCGCGCGGTGCTGGCCGAGGCACGGCCTTTGGCCGATCTGCTCTGGCAGCGCGAGACCGCAGGCGGCGTATTCGAGACGCCCGAACGTCGGGCCGAGCTCGAAAAGACGTTGCGCGAACTGACCTCCAGGATCCGCGACGAAAGCGTGCGCTTCCACTACAGCCAGGAAATGCGCGATCGGGTTCACTCTTTCTTCGGCAGCTCGCGGGGCGGCCGTCCCGGCCGGTTCGGGGAGAAGGACCGGGGACAGGGCGGACGGCGTGGCCAATGGGACCGCGGCACATCGTCCGGCCGGCTCACCGTGTCCGACAGTCTGGCGCGGTCGGCGCTCGTCAAGAAGGCGGGCGAGGTGCTGCCGCTGCGCGAGACCGTGCTCGTCGTGTCGATCGTCAACCACCCCGGACTGATCGACCTTTCATTTGAAGCGGTCGAGACGCTCGACCTCGCCCATCCGGATCTGCGACGGCTGCATTCGGCCGTCATCGACGCGGTTGCGCACGACGTCGCCCACGACCGAACGGCGATGATCGAGGCGCTCGAACGGGCGGGCCTCGCCGACTGCTGGCAGCGATCGGTCGAACTGGTGCGCAAGACGCGCCAATGGCCGGCGCTTGAGGACGCCGCGATCGAGGACGCGCGCGAGGCCTTCTTCCAGGCGCTGCACTTGCACCGCAGCGCACGCTCCCTACATAGGGAGCTGAAGGCGGCCGAGGTGGCGCTGGCGACAGACCCCACGGACGAAAACTACCGTCACCTTGTCGAGATCCAGGCACAGTTTCGCGATGTGCAGGCAACCGAGGCGCTCATCGAGGGCTTCGGCATCTCGTCGGGGCGTGGTGGCCGTACCTGACTCAATTGATTCGCTTTTTTGGGGCGAATCATGCCAGAGGCGCTTGACCTTCTGCCAGAATGACGGAATCAGGACGATTCGAAAAGTTAACGCGGGTGGCCCCGCACCGAAGATCAACGGGACGGACGCTTTACGATCTGGACGGATCGCATATCCGCCCCAGATAGCAGGGTTAATCGGGATTTAACGCAAGGTCGGCTAAGCGCTTCGAAGGCGCGACGCACCACCAGACGCATCTGATTTGCCCGGGCCGAGAACACCCATACCGTTCTCGCAGCTCCCGGCCGCTTGGAGACGATAAAGCATGGCGACAAAAGAAAAGGAAGAGGTTGAAACCGAACGCGAGGGCGCTACCGACGGCCCTCTGCTCGACCTCTCCGACGATGCTGTCAAGAAGATGATCAAGGCCGCCAAGAAGCGCGGCTATGTGACCATGGACGAGTTGAACTCGGTGCTGCCCTCGGAGGAAGTGACCTCCGAGCAGATCGAGGACACGATGGCCATGCTCTCCGACATGGGCATCAACGTCGTCGAGGACGACGAGGCCGGCGAAGAGGCGGAAGCCTCGGAGGGCGATTCCGACGAGGAGGCCAACGAACTGGCCGAGCAGACCGGAACCGCGGTCGCCACCGTTACCAAGAAGGAGCCGACGGATCGCACCGACGACCCCGTGCGCATGTATCTGCGCGAGATGGGCTCGGTGGAGCTCCTGTCGCGCGAGGGCGAGATCGCCATCGCCAAGCGCATCGAGGCCGGGCGCGAGACGATGATCGCGGGCCTTTGCGAAAGCCCGCTGACCTTCCAGGCGATCATCATCTGGCGCGACGAACTCAACGAGGCGAAGATCCTGCTGCGCGAGATCATCGATCTCGAAGCGACCTATGCCGGCCCCGAGGCCAAGCAGGCGCCCGTGGTCGAGCGCACCGAAGAGGCCGAGAAGCCGAAGGCCGAGGAACGCCCCGGCCGCCGGTCGCGCGAGGACGACGACATCACCAATGTCGGCGGCGAGAACCGGGTCGAGGACGAGGAGGAAGACGAGGACGAGGCCAGCCTGTCTCTGGCGGCCATGGAGGCGGAACTCCGCCCACAGGTCATGGCGACCCTCGACCTCATCGCCGACACCTACAAGAAGCTGCGCAAGCTGCAGGACCAGCAGGTCGAGAACCGCCTCGCGGCTGCCGGCACGCTGTCGCCCAGCCAGGACCGGCGCCTGAAGGAGCTCAAGGACGAGCTCATCACCGCGGTCAAGTCGCTGTCGCTCAACCAGGCGCGCATCGAGGCCCTCGTCGAGCAGCTCTACGATATCAACAAGCGTCTGGTTCAGAACGAGGGCAGGCTGCTGCGCCTGGCCGAGAGCTACGGCGTACGCCGCGATGAGTTCCTGAGGGAGTACCAGGGCTCCGAGCTCGACCCGAACTGGACGAAGAGCATCGCGAATCTGTCTTCGCGCGGATGGAAGGAATTCACCCGCAACGAGAAGGACATGATCCGCGATCTGCGCTCCGAGATCCAGAATCTGGCGACGGAGACTGCGATCTCGATCGCCGAGTTCCGCAAGATCGTGAACCAGGTGCAGAAGGGCGAACGCGAGGCTGCGATCGCAAAGAAGGAAATGGTGGAGGCCAATCTGCGCCTCGTCATCTCAATCGCCAAGAAATACACCAATCGCGGCCTGCAGTTCCTCGACCTGATCCAGGAAGGCAATATCGGCCTGATGAAGGCGGTCGACAAATTCGAGTACCGTCGCGGCTACAAATTCTCGACCTACGCCACCTGGTGGATCCGGCAGGCGATCACCCGTTCGATCGCCGACCAGGCGCGCACCATCCGCATCCCGGTGCACATGATCGAGACGATCAACAAGATCGTCCGCACCTCGCGGCAGATGCTGCATGAGATCGGCCGCGAGCCGACCCCGGAAGAGCTCGCTGAAAAGCTGGCCATGCCGCTCGAGAAGGTGCGCAAGGTTCTCAAGATCGCGAAGGAGCCGATCTCGCTCGAGACCCCGGTCGGCGACGAGGAGGATTCGCATCTGGGCGACTTCATCGAGGACAAGATGGCGATCCTGCCGATCGACGCGGCGATCCAGGCGAATCTGCGCGAGACGACCACGCGCGTGCTCGCCTCGCTCACGCCGCGCGAGGAACGTGTGCTGCGCATGCGTTTCGGCATCGGCATGAACACCGACCATACGCTCGAAGAGGTCGGCCAGCAGTTCTCGGTCACCCGTGAGCGTATCCGCCAGATCGAGGCGAAGGCACTGCGCAAGCTCAAGCATCCGAGCCGGTCGCGCAAGCTGCGCAGCTTCCTCGACAGCTGACGTCTGCTGCCGGTGCGAGCGTTCCCGGTCGCACCGAAGAAATTCCTGCAAAATGAAATGCGGGGCCAAGATGCCGCTTGGCCCCGCATTTGCGTCTCGCGGGACGTGGTGCGAAACGCCGTCGTTCTGTCACGTCCCGCTTTCGGTCTGAAAATCGGGGCCACTCTTCCGATCGCACGAGGCGTCGAAGGTGGTCGAACGCCTCAGGCGGCGCTGCTTGCCGGCCACTCGGCGAAGATGGCCTTCACCTTGTTCGCAACGGCGCGTCCGAGATCGGCGTTGTTCCGTGGCGTGAAATGGATCCCATCGACACCGTCGGTGGTGATGAAGTCACCCGCATTCAGGAAGCTCGCGCCAGAGAAAGAGGCGAGCGCCTGATAATGCTTCGCGAGTTCCTTTGTCTTTTCATGCCCGCCTTCGAACATGCCATGGAACCAGAGATGCGGCATCGGCGTAAGCGGCGGCGGCGCGATCACCAAGGCCCGCGGCGCGGGGTAGGGCGTTCCCACCCCACCGCCGCTGGTAGCAATCTGACCGAGCAGCTTCGACATGCCGTTGGCGATCTCATAGGGCGTGCGGCGGAAGAAAGACTTGGTGTCGTTCGTTCCGAGCATGACAATCACGAGATCGAGCGGCAGGTGGCTGGCGAGGGCCGAGGGCAGGTAGGCGCTCCCGTTGAGCCTGGAGTCGACGGGATCGTCGAGGCTGGTGGTGCGGGCACTGAGCCCCTCCTCGATGATCTCGAAGCCGCTGCCGAGTTCCGCCGCCATCACGCCGGTCCAGCGCTGCTCGAACGGATAACGCAAGGTCGGCGCTCCCTCGGCGATTGGAATCCAGCCCCAGGTCAGGGAATCGCCGAAGCACATGATGCGTTTCTTGTCCGTCATGATTGTCCTCCTCGAAGTTGGGAATTGGGCCTGTTCGTCAGGCGCTCTGCCGACGCAGCCCGTAGAAGATCGCGGCGAGCAGGATGATGAGCCCTTGCGCGACGAGCTTGCCGGGCTCCTGGACGCCGAAGGTGGTCATCACGACGAAGAGCAGTGCGAAGGAGAGGACGCCGAAGAACGGCCCCCAGACTCCACCGTCCCCGCGTCCGAAGATCACACCGCCGAGGATCGTCGCGGCGACGGCGTTGACCGCGAGATCCGTGCCGAAGCGCACGCTGCCCACCGCTATCGACGCCGTTTGGACAAGGCCCGCGAGCGCCGCCATCAGGCCGGACAAAGCGTGGGCCAGGATCACCGTGCGCTCGACCGGCACCCCGGAGAAATGGGCCGCGGTGGGGTTCTCACCGATCGACGCGACGAAGCGACCGAAGACAAAGCGCGACAACAGGAACGCCGTCAGCGCCGAAAGCACGGCCCAGAAGACGATGGGAGTCGGTATCGCAAGCAGCCTGGTGTTGTAGATGTCGTTGAAGATCCTGGGCACGTTGCCGGGCGGCTTGCCGTTAGCGAGATACTGGACCATGCCGATCAGGATCATGTTGACGGCGAGCGTCACGATCACGGCCGAGGCCCGGCGCTTGCCGACCATCAGGCCGTTGAACAGGCCGAAGGCGAGCCCGGTCGCCAGAGAGATCACGACCAGCCACAGCGCGCCTGCACTCCCGAACATCCCCGACGATATGTAGTAGTTCACCAGCAGGATGATGCCGCCGGCCGAAAGATCGATCGAGCGGACATTCATGACCAGAAGCTGGCCGAGAACCACAATGCCCAGTGGAGCGACCTGGCGGACGAATACGCCCATCACATTGAGGTTGAACAGTTGCGGCCGAGCCGCCCACAGCACCAGCACCAAAAGCGCGAAGACGAAATAGGCGGGCGGAACCCGGGTCAGCCGCTGCACAAGACCGGTGGTTGTCGCACTCATCCTCAGAGCCCCATGAATTTGCGCGGCTGCAGCGCCACGACCAGCAGCAGGATGGTGCCCTTCACGGCGGTCTGGACGAAGGCCGAGACGTTTTCGACATTCATGCCGTTGGCGAGCAGCGCCATCAGAAAGGCGCCGATCACGGTGCCGTGCAGGCTGCCGACACCGCCGGCGAGTTGGGTGCCGCCGAGTGCCACCGCCGTGACGGAATCGAGCGCGAAAGGCATGCCGATGTTGGGATCGCCCGAGGCGATACGGCCGGCCAGGAACAGGCCGGCGAGAGCCCCGAATGTGGAACACGCCACATAGGCGAGAAGAATGCTGCGTTTGTCGGCGATGCCGAAGGAGCGCGCCACGTCCTCCGCTCCGCCGATCGCGAAGAGGTGGAGCCCGTAGCGCGACCCGTGGATCAGCTTCCAGCCGACGAGGATGATGACCAGGGACCAGATGACAGGCATATAGACGCCCAGGAATTCCCCCGTCACGAGATGGATGACGAGGGGAGGGATCGTACCGCCCGCCACCGGGCGGACCAACATCGTCACACCCTGGACGATCATCATCATGGACAGCGTCGCGATAATCGGATGGACATTGAGCCGCGCCACGGCAAAGCCGTTGACGAAGCCGATCAGCCCGGTGGCCAGGAACACCGCCGGCAGCAGCACATAGGCGGGCGCGTCGAGCGCCAGGATTGCGGTTGTCAGGCTGATCACCGCGCCGACGGAGAGGTCGAGCCCGCGCACCAGCACCACGATCATCTGTCCGAGACTGACGATCATCAGCGGCGTCGCCTGGGCAACGAGGTTGAGCAGGTTCTGGGCGTTGAGGAACTCGTCCGTGCGGACAGCGAGCCATGCGCTTCCGAGGCAACCGATGAGCAACGGTATGAACCACAGGCCTTGCCGAGAATTCCGGCCGGTCAGCAATGCGCGCAGGTTCGTCGTCATCTCGGTCCGCCCGGGTCGGATATCTTGGTGTGTCGAAGTCATGCGATCAGCGCCGCGTCGAGGATGTTGTGTTCAGTGGCCTCGCCGGCAGGCATGTCGCCGACGATCGTCCTTCCATGGACGACGAGGATCCTGTCGCACAGGCCGATGAGTTCGATCGTTTCGCGCGACAGAATCAGGATCGCGCCGCCGTCATCGGCGAAGTTGCGAAGCAGCCTGTAGATCTCTGCTTTGGCGCCGATGTCGACGCCGCGCGTCGGCTCCTCGATGAGCAGGATGTCGGCACCGGATGCGAGATATCTGCCGAGCAGCACCTTCTGCTGGTTGCCGCCCGATAGCGAGCCGGCGGGCGCGCCGGGGCCGGCTGCCTTGACGCCCAGGCGCGAGAGCGTGCCCGCGACGATCTTCTGATAACGCCGGGCGAGCGACAGGTCCGGCTGGGCCGTATGCAGGCCGATCGATATGTTGTGGGCCAGCGGCAGGCCGAGGAAGAGGCCTTCATCCTTGCGGTCCTCGGGCACGAACCCCATGCCCATCGCCTGCATCTGCCTCACCCCGCCGGATGGCGACATCGGCAGGTCGATACGGTCGCCCTTGACCGTGAGGGTTCCCCCATGAGGCTGGTGCCGGCCGATCAGGGAGCGGAGGATCTCACGCTGCCCTTGCCCTTCGAGACCTGCGAGCGCGACGATCTCGCCCCTGCTGAGGGTCAGAGCGATCGGAGCGGCATCCGGGGCGAGGCGGAGATCCTCGAGCGTGAGGATGGGCTGGCCGCCCGGCGCCCCGCGTCTGGGGAACAGATCCTTGATCTCCCGGCCGACCATCAGGGCGACCAGCGATTGCGGCGTCACCTCGCGGATCGGCCGGGTCGCGACCTTGCGGCCATCCTTCAGGACAGTGACCGTGTCGCAGATGTCGAAGATCTCGTCCATGCGGTGCGAGATGTAGACGATCGCCTTGCCCTGCTCCTTGAGCCGGCGGATGTGGCGGTTGAGGGTTTCGACGTCGGCGGAGTTCAACGCCGCGGTCGGCTCGTCGAGGATGACGACGGCCGTATTTGCGAAGATGCCGCGCGCGATCTCGACGAACTGGCGTTCGGCGATCGTCAACTCCGAGACGAGCGTCGCTGGATCGAGTTCAAGTCCAAGCTCTTTCAGCGTGCTTCCGGCGCGCCTTTCCATGAGCCTGCCGTCGACGGTACCGAAGGCCGTCGTCGGCTCCCTGCCGAGGAACATGTTCTCGGCGATGGTCAGGTTCGGGAGGAGCGACAGTTCCTGGAACACTGTGGAGATGCCGGCATCCAGAGCTTCGCGCGGTCCTGTGATCCTCAGTTCACGCCCATTGAGGTGCACCGTGCCCCGGTCCGGCTGGACCACGCCGGCCAGGATCTTCATCAAGGTCGACTTGCCGGCGCCGTTCTCTCCCATCAGCGCGTGCACCGAGCCGGGGAACAGCTCGAGGGACACGTCGTCGAGAGCGACGCTGCTGCCGAAGGCTTTCGACACCCCGGACATTTGGATCAGACTGACCAATGGGCCACCGCTTCTGGTTTGGAACGCCTGGTTCATCGGAACACATCGCGACCGCGTCGCCGGCCGGAACAATTCGCCCCGGCCGGCTGCGCCCGGCTATTCGTTGCCGTAGTATTTCTGCAGGTCTTCCTCGCCGAGGCTGGTCGGGAACCAGACATTGGCGGAGAGGTCGGGCCGATAGAACTTCTTGGCCTTCTCCACATCCCAGCCCGCCGGCTCGTATACGTAACGCTTGTTCAGCGACTTGCCGTCGAGCAGGGCGACGGCGGCACGGACGCCGGCCGCTCCCTGTTCTGGGCCGTATTCGGGCGAGACAGACGGGAAGCCGTCGGCGATCCACATGCCGAAATAGCCGTTGTTGCCTTCGCCCGATATCGGCGGGATCTTGGTGCCGAACTGCTTGAAGACGTCGACGCAGGCGCGTGTCATGTCGGCGCCGGAAGACCAGATGCCGTCGACCTCGGGATTGTTCAGGTAGAAGGTTTCGCAGACCTTCTTGCCGTTGTCATACTGCCAGGCGCCGACGTCCTCGGCGATGATCTTGACCTCGGTGCCCTCGAGCGCCCGCAGCAGGCCCTTGTAGCGGTTGATGTCCTCGGGATGGGCGGGAAGCCCGCGCAGCACCCAGATATTGCCCTTGCCGCCGAGCTCCTTGACGAGCCAGTCGCCCATGACCTTGCCGAAATGCTCGCCGCCGCCCTGGATGTCCACCGTGTATTTGTCGGTCTCGGTCAGGCCGGTATGGACGATCACGGGGATGCCCGCCGCGACCGCCTTCTCGATCCCGGCGTCGGCCGAGGTCGGCGTCAGCGGCGTGACGATGATCGCATCGACCTTCTGGGCGATAAGATCCTCGATGTCGGCGACCTGCTTCGCCTGGCTGACATTGGCGTCGAGCAGGATGAACTTGCTGATGCGGTTGTCGAGCTTGGCGGCGGCCTCCGCCTCATGCGCCATCTGCACCGTCCAGGTGTTGGCGTTGACGCCGAAATGGCTCATGCCGATCGTCCAGGGGCCGTCCTTCTTGAAGGCGCCGGCCTCGACGACGCGGTCGTCGCCCGGTCGGGGCAGCACGCCGTCCATCAGATTGACGTCCTGGGCGAGGGCGGGGCCGGCGAATAGGGCCGTCGCCAGGATCGTTCCGACACCAAGCTTCCTCAGCATATCGAGCATTCGAGATTTCCTCCTACCGGTTTGCCCTTGTTCCCATCGGCATCGATGTCGGGCCGATCGCCTGCCGTGCCGGTCGCGTCCGGCGAGTGGGGGACGCGAGACGGCCTTCCGCACACGCTCTTTCCGAGCGGCATGCGGCCACCAGTTCGTTGTTGCCACGCAAATGTCCGGGCCGTTCCGTCGATGACGGCGACCTAGGCAGGCGCTTGGCAATGACGCTGTAGATTCCTCTCCGACCGACCTCGGTGCAGCAGCGATCATGGTCGCGCTGTCGGACGGCCTGGACCCTCCATATCCTCCAGCGTTCAAAAAACATGGCTTGACCGGCCTGTCAATAGTTAGTCATGTTGAATGACTATTTATTGCCTTGCCCTCGTGGATGGGGCTGACAACAAGGTTCAGGCCGCGTCGCGAGCCTGTGTTCCGTCACGCTGAACGCCATCCGAGACTGGAAGACTCATGCGATCGGTTCTCTGCTTCGGGGATTCGAACACTCACGGCCAAGTGCCCGGGAAAGGGCCGTTGGACCGTTACGGCCCGGATGTGCGCTGGCCCGGCGTCCTGCGTTCCGAACTGGGGGCGGGCTGGCATGTGATCGAGGAGGGGCTGAGCGGCCGGACGACCGTTCGCGACGACCCGATCGAAGGCGCCCACAAGAACGGGCGGACCTATCTTCGGCCCTGCTTGCAGAGCCATGCGAGCCTCGATCTCGTCATCCTCATGCTCGGCACCAATGATCTCAAGGTCAGATTCAACCAGCCTCCCTCGGAGGTGGCGATGGGGATCGGCTGCCTGGTGCACGACATCAAGGAACTCACGCCGGGCCCCGGCGGCACCGTGCCCGAGATCATGATCGTCTCGCCGCCGCCCATGCTCGACGATCTCAAGGAGTGGGAATCCGTCTTCTCGGGCGGGCAGGTGAAATCGCGCCGGCTGGCGCTGGAGTTCGAGATCATCGCCGACTCGCTGGAGGTGCATTTCTTCGACGCGGGCTCGGTCGTGACCTGCAGCCCGGCCGACGGCTTCCATCTGGACGCCGACGCGCATCGGGCGCTCGGTATGGCACTCGCTCAGGAAGTCGAGGCGATCGGCTGGACCCATGAGAAGGGCTGAAATGGACGGGCTCCCGATGCCGGCACCGGCCGAGCCGGTTCCCCCACTTGCGAGGTGCGCCCTTGCCTGACATGAGGTTCGCCCCGCCGAATCCCTTACGCATCGCCGACCGTGCGAGCGGCCTCAACGCGCTCAGCGTGCGCAGCTACAATGAGCGTCTGGTGCTGTCGCTGCTCCTGCAGAACGAAGGCACGTCGAGGATGGAGATCGGCGAGAAGACCGGTCTTTCAGCCCAGACGGTTTCCGTGATCGTGCGCTCGCTCGAACAGGAGGGGCTCGTCGCGAAAGGCGAGGCGCAGCGCGGCCGCGTCGGACCGCCGACGATCCCGCTCTCGCTCAATCCCGAGGGCGCCTATGCCGTGGGGATCAGCTTCAGCTATCGCAAGGTCGATGTGGTCCTGATCGATTTCGTGGGCAAGGTGCGCTTCCACAGGCATCTGCCGCTCGAGATGATCGGCAATGACGACCAGGCGCATCTGCTCGACCTTGTCGGCCGGGCGGTCGCGGATCTTCCCGCGTCGCTGCATGGCCGCATCGCCGGGATCGGCCTGGCCATTCCCGAAGGCATCGAAAGCTGGGCAGGCCTGCGGAACGGAACGTTGCTCGATCCCGCCGCCTTGCAGGCGCGTATCGAGAAGCAGGCAGGATTGCCGGTCTTCGTCCAGAACGACATCACCGCGGCAGCCGGCGGCGAAAGCATGTTCGGCGTCGCCAAGCCTCTCAGCGACTATCTGTTCTTCTATCTCGGCGCGCGCCTCCACAGTCGGCTGATCCTCAACCACCAGATCTATCACGGCAATTCGAAGGTCAGCTTCGACGTCGGCATATTGAGCCTGGAGGAGATGCTCGCCGCGCGCCGGCAGCCGACCGACGCCTTATGGGAACGCAATTCGCAATGGCCCGACTACGGCGAGACCTTCGAAAGCTGGCGCCGGAACTGCCGGGAAAAGCTCGTCCAGTCGATCGAGGCCCTTTCGCAATTCGTCGACGTCGGAACGGTCGTGTTGTCGTCCTATGCGCCGGTGGCGGTTTGCCAGGGCATATGCGACGATCTCGGCCGGGCCCTGCCTGATATCCATGCGCTGGCGGGCGGCATCGAGATATCGCCGAAGGCGGTCGGCGCGGCCAGTCTGCCCTTCAGTTCGAGATTCATGGTGAAATAGGCGCCGCGTCCGTCATTTGCCGGCGACTTCGACGAGCGCGGCGATGAGTTCGTCGGTCGCTTTCGGCCGCGGCCGGAACCGGTACCAGTGCACATAGGCCGGGATGTCGACGCTGTCCTCCACGGGCACTGCGACGAGACCCATCCGCTCGCAATCGATCGCCGAGAACTTATCGATGACCGAGACCCCTATGTTCTCCGAGACGAACGAGATCGCGGCTTCGACGAAGTGTACGAAAATGTCGGTCTTGCGGCCGACGCCTGCCCGCGCATAGGTGGCATCGATGTAGCGGCCGTGCGTCGTTTCCGGCGCAAAGGAAATCAATGTCTCGTCCCGGAGCATCCTTGGCGAGACGGATGCGTGATGCGCCAGCGGATGGTTGCCCGGCATCAGGCAGACGAGCCCGCCCGTCGCAATGACCGTCGTCTCCAGCGTCGGATCGTTGGCTTCCGCGATCGTCGTGACGCAAGAACCCTGGCCGAAGAGCAGATAGTCCTTGATGTCCTTCTGGGCCAGAAAATCGCAATAATAGGTACGGGCGCCGTGGCGCTCCTTCAGGCGTTTCAAGGCCTTGGGAACAAGGCGCATGCCGATGCTCGGCGTGGTGCCGAAACGAAAGACCGAAGCGTCGCCGGAGGCGATGGCGTGGATCGCCTCCGACAAACGGTCGAACTGGCCGTAGACGCGTTCGACTTCCACGAGGATGAGCTTGGCTTCCTCGGTCGGCACGAGGCGGCCGCCGATGCGCTCGAAGAGCCTTGTCCCGATCTCATCTTCGAAGCGCCTGATCGTCATGCTGAGGCTGGGTTGGGAAACCCCGAGTTGCTGCGAAGCCGACGTCAATGAGCCGGTTCCCATCACCGCTCTGAACACTTCGATCTGCCTCTCCTTGAGTTTTGGCTTCGCCATCAATTCCGCTCTGCAATATCGCAATCTCTATAACTTCGGATTATGACCTTCCTCGCATATTCTATTGGCTTGCGGGAGAGCTGATCGTCATTTTCGCACCGGCATGAAGGCGGCCGCGCGGCCGTAAAGGAAATGCGGAAATGATCAGTGGCAGCACACGCATCGTCGTCATCATTGGTTCACCGGTGGCTCAGGTGAAATCGCCGGAGAATTTCAACGCCGCTTTCGCCCATTCGGATGACGACGTGGCGATGATCGCCATGGACATCGCGCCGCAGGCGGTCGCGGACTTCCTGTCGCTCGCCAGACGCTGGAAAAACCTTGAAGGCTTTGTGGTGACAATTCCGCACAAGCAGTCGGTGGCGGCGGGCCTCGACAGGATCAGCGAGCGGGCGGCCCTGCTCGGCGCGGCCAATGTTGTCCGGCGGGAACGGGACGGTACGCTGAAAGGCGATATGGTCGACGGGATCGGGTTTCTCGCCGCCGCCCGGGCAAGCGGCTTCGATCCCACGGGCAAACGCACACTGGTCGTGGGCGCCGGCGGGGCTGGCGGCGCAATCGCGCATGCGCTTTGCGAAGCCGGTGCGGCGATCGTCAGGATCCACGACATCGATGCGGCGAGGGCATGGCGCCTTGCCGTTCTGCTGCGAGACCGCTTCCCCGCGACCGATGTGAATACCGGTATCGAGGCTGGCGGGTTCGACCTTGTGGTCAACGCCACGCCGCTCGGCATGAAGCCGGCCGACCCGCTGCCGCTCGGCGACGAGGTTTTGGCACAGTTGCACGGCTCGGCGCTGGTGGCCGATGTGGTTACGTCGCCGGAGGTCACCCCGTTCCTTGAAGCGGCCCGTGCAAGAGGACTGGCGATCCAGACGGGCACGCAGATGGCAACGGCTCAAATGACGCTGCTCGCCGCCGCCATGGGCGTGATGGAGCCAGGCAGGATGCGCGACAGGGCATGACAAGGACCATGCAGACATATGACGTGGTGGTGGTCGGTGCCGGGGCCGGGGGGCTTGCCGCGGCGGTCGGAGCGGCCCGGACCGGTGCCAGGACGCTGCTCGTGGAGCGCTACGGCTTCATGGGCGGCGCGGCGACCAACGCCCAGGTTTTCGCCTATTGCGGTTTCCTTGCGCGTGGGGAAACGGCCAGGCAGGTGGTACGCGGCGTTGGCCAGGACCTGCTCCTGGAACTCAGGGCGCTGGGCATCGACATCGCGCCGGTCATCTCGAAGAGCGGCTACTGGATCATCATGCTCGATCCCGAGGCCACCAAGCTCGCCTTCGACCGGTTGGCGCGCAAGAACGCCGTCGATGTGCGACTCCATAGCCGCGTCGTCGGGGCGCGGGTCGAAGACGGCCGCATCCGTTCCGTGGCCCTCGTCGATCATTCCGGTACGACCACGGTCGAAGCGGCTGCGTTCGTCGATGCCAGCGGCGAGGCGACGCTTGCGGCGCTTTCCGGCGCGCCGTTGAGCCAGCCGGGCGGACCGCAGGCGCATCTCCAGGCTGCATCCTTCCCGATAAGGATCGGCGGCGTTCCGGAGGGTGTCACGCTCGATCGCGCGGTCATGGCGGAACTTATCCGCGAGCACAACAAGACCGCGGCGATGCCGATCCTCCGCGACGATGGCGGCGTCGTCTCGCGGCTGCCGCTCAGCCGCGACATGTGGTGGATGGCGATAGATCTTGAGACTGACGGGATCACCGGCGACAGCCTGACGGAGGTTGAGTTCAAGGCGCGCGAACTGGCCTGGCGGAACCTCGAGGTGCTGCGCCGTCACCCCGGATTCGAACAGGCCTATCTCGTATCCACCGGTCCGCAGATCGGTATCCGCGAGACGCGCAGGCCGGCCTCGCGCGCCGACGTGACCGAACAGGACGCCCTCCAGGGCCGGCGGCATGCCGATGGCATAGGCCGTGCCGCCTGGCCTATGGAAGTGCATGAGGCGCCGGGGCGAGCCCGGTTCGTCGACATCGGAGGCGAAGGCTTCTTCGATGTGCGGGCAGGCGCTGTCGAAGCGGCTGGTATTTCCAACCTGCGGCTTGCCGGGCGCGTCATCGGCAGCGACCCGAAAGCGTATGGCTCGATCCGGGTCATGGGCACGGCCTTCGCCACGGGCCATGCCGCCGGCGTTTCCGCAGCGCTGGCAACGGAGGATGCGGCGACCGATATCGGCCTGTTGCGCAAGACGCTGGAAGGGCAGGGCGCCGTCATCTGATGGCGCGGGGAGGAAGAGACGTGGAGAGGGACGACGACATACCGGCATCGGTCGACCTGATCGTGCTCGGCAGCGGCGCCGCTGGCCTCGCTGCGGCCGTCACAGCGGCGCATCATGGCCTTTCGGTGCTGGTGGTTGAAAAGGAGGACAGCTTCGGCGGCGCCTCCGCGATCTCGGGCGGCACTGTCTGGATACCTGGCAACCGGCAGGCATCCGAGGCGAAGCTTGACGCCTCGCTGGAGGCTGCTTCGACCTATCTGACCCATATGATCGGCAGCGCCATCGACCGGCCGCTGGTCGAAACCTTCCTTGCGAGAGGCGGGGAAGCGCTCGCTTTCCTGGAAGAGAAGTCTGAGCTCAGATTCAAGGTCCGGCCGTTTTCTCCCGACTACCACATGGAGGTTGCCGGGGCCTCGGATGGCGGGCGCGCGCTCGAAGTGCTCGAATATGACGGGAGCCGGCTCGGCAGGCACTTCGGCGAGCTCCGCAAGCCGCCGAAAGGAATGCTGCTCTTCGGCGGCATGATGGTGAACCGGGGCGACGTCCAGCATTTCCTCAACGCGCGCCGATCATGGACGTCGCTTTGCCATTGCCTGAAGCTGTTGGCCCGCTACGCGAAGGACAGGATCCGCCACAATCGCGGGACGCGCCTCGTCGTGGGCAATGCGCTGATCGCCCGCCTGGCGCGATCCGCCTTCGACCTGGGCATCGACCTGCGGCTCGGCGTCAAGACCAAAGCCCTGATCGAGGATGGCAACAGGGTTTGCGGCATCGTCGTCGAAGCGGAAAGCGGAGAACGGCGGGTTCGTGCGCGGGCAGGCGTGGTCTTTGCGACGGGCGGCTTCGGCGCGTCGGCAGAAGCCGGCCGGTGGCGCTCCGGAACCGACGTATTGCACCGGTCGATGTCTCCGGCCGGCAATATCGGCGACGGTATCGAACTGGCCGGGTCGGTCGGAGCTGCAATGGGCGAGGAACTCGCCTCCAATTTCTATTGGGCACCCGTTTCGGTGCTGACGCGCCCTGGCGGTCAGCAGGAGAAGTTCCCGCATCTGGTGACCGATCGCGCCAAGCCAGGCCTGATCGCGATCAACCGGCTCGGTCGCCGGTTCGTCAACGAGGCCGATTCATACCATCGCTTCGTGCTCGCCATGCTGGCCGCTCCCGAGGTGAATTCGCCTTGTCACCTGATCTGCGATTCCGCCGCGCTCGCGGCCTATGGCCTGGGGCTCGCGCGCCCGGCACCGGCCACCAATGCCGCCCTCGTGAGGCAGGGATACCTCATCAAGGCGGGCAGCATCGGCGAGCTGGCTTCGAAGATCGGTGCCGAAGAGGGCGCCTTGCGTGGCACGATCGAACGCTACAACGCCAATGCCATTGATGGCGCGGATCCAGATTTCGGCAAGGGAACCAGCTCCTACAACCGCTCGATGGGCGATCCCGACCATCGGCCCAATCCCTGCCTGGCGCCGCTGGCGAAGCCGCCCTTCTACGCCGTCAGGCTGGTCACCGGAGATCTCGGGTCAGCGCGAGGCATCCGCACGGATGCGCAGGCGCGCGTGCTCGATGCGGGCGGAAGTCCGATACCGGGCCTATATGCCGCAGGCAACGACATGAATTCCATCATTAACGGAACCTATCCAGGGCCGGGCATCACCTTGGGGCCGGCGCTCACCTTCGGTTACATTGCGGCGCTCCATGCCGTTGACCGCATGAAACGACTGCAACAGGAAGAGCCTCGATGATCTACGAAATGAGAACCTACGCGCTGAAGCCGACCAGATTGGCGGATTGGCTTGCGCTCTACAAAAGCCACGCGCTCGCTGTCCAGCAGGAGCACCTCGGCAATCTCGTCGGGTTCTTCACCACGGAATTCGGGACAACCAGCCAGGTCGTGCACATATGGGCATATGAGAGCCTGGACGACCGCGCGGCGCGGCGTGCCCGCATGGTGGCCGACCCGCGCTGGGCCGAGTTCAGCGTCCGGAACAAGGAGCTCGATGCCTTGCTCGAGCTGAAGTCATCGATCCTGAAGCCGACCGATTTTTCGCCGTTGGCCTGAAGTGCCGCCCCAGGGACGGACCTCGATGAACGCCACGGCAAGACTGTTCCCCGGTTTCAGACAAGAAACCATTCAAACGTCGCAGGCGCGGCTTTCGGCGGTCGCCGGCGGTTCCGGCAGACCGGTCCTTCTGCTGCATGGCTATCCCGAGACGAAGGCGGCCTGGCACCGCCTCGCCGGCCCGCTCGCGCGAGACCATACGGTCGTGGCGGTAGATCTCCCCGGCTACGGCGATAGCCGGGTCGTCGGCGATCCCGCCAATGCCGGCAGCAAGCGCTGGATGGGCGCTCAGTTGCACGAACTCATGGTCGGGCTGGGGCATGAGCACTACGCCGTCGTCGGCCATGACCGCGGCGCGCGCGTCGCCTATCGCATGACGCTCGATCGTCCGGAGGCGGTGACCTCGCTCACCTCGCTCGCAGTGGTGCCGACGCTCGACATGTGGTCGGGAGCGACCAAGAATTTCGGCATGGGTGCCTTTCACTGGTTCATGCTCGCGCAACCTTTCGATCTGCCGGAGCGTCTCCTGTCGGCCGATCCGACCTATTTCCTCGACCTGACGCTGTCCAGGATGGCCGAAGGCCTCGAGCATCTCGACCCGTTGGCACTGGCGGAATATCGGCGCTGCTTCCTCGATCCGGACGTCCGGCATGCCATGTGCGAGGACTATCGCGCCGCGGCCGGCATCGACGAGCGTCACGACATCGAAGACCGGGAACAGGGGCGCAGAATCCGCTGCCCGGTGCTGGTGCTCTGGCATGAGGGCAGGACGTTCGGACCGGGACGCGTGCCACTCGACATCTGGAGGGATTGGGCGGTCGACGTCTCCGGGCGCGGGCTTGCGGGAGGCCACCTTCTTCCCGAGCGTGCGGCCGACGAAGTTCTCGCCGAACTCGACGTGTTCCTCGGGCGCGACTGATCATGGCGACGACGCGCGCGCAGACGGCGGGACAAGGTGGCGGACCTGCGCTCAGCCTGCGTCAGATCGAGGTCTTCCACGCCGTCGTGCTCGCGCGCTCCATCACCAGCGCCTCCAAGGTGCTCAATGTTCGAGATTTCGGTCCTGCGGAATCGCAAACGGCCGCGTTCCGGCAATGTCAGGAAACTGATCGAGACCCTGCGCAGCAGGCTCGCCGAGGCCGAAAGCGGTTGCGATCTCCATGCTTTGAAGGCATGACCGGCCGATGAACCGGTTGTTCGTCCGCACTGCAGATGGCAACAAGATCTGAAGCAGCCCTCCAAGAGGCAAAACCTGGGAAGGAAACCCTGAGAAATGCAGAAGCTTTCATTGAACCGCCGGCAGGCGCTCATCGGTCTCGGCGCGGCCGGCACCATGTTCGGTTTCGGGTTGCCGGCTCACGCCGCCTCCAAGGTCAATCTCGGCGTCATGCGCCTGGCGAGCCATGCTCCGAGCTTCATCGCCTATGAGCGCGGCTACTACAAGGACGAGGGGCTGGACGTCGAATTGAAGTTCTTCGAGGCGGCGCAGCCGATGGCGGTGGCGATCGCCTCCGGCGATGCCGACTATGGCGTCACCGCAATGAGCGGCGGTCTGATCAGTCTCGCCGAAAAGGGCGCCGTCAAGGTGATCGGCGGCGCGCTCACCGAGGAGAAGGGGCTCGTCGGCGCGATCATCCTCGCCTCCAACAAAGCCTACGAAGCCGGGCTCACCAGTCCGAAGGAACTCGCGGGCAAGACCTTCGGCATCACCACCGCCGGTTCGTCCTTTCATTTCATGGCGCACAAGATCGCGGAGGCTAACAACATTCCGCTTTCGGACATCACGCTCAAGCCGATGCAGAAGGTGGGCGCCATCGTCGGCGCGTTGTCGTCGGGCCAGATCGACGCCTGGGCGATCCAGGCGAGCGTCGCCAGGAAGATGATCGGCGAAGGTTCAGCCAAGCAGATCGGCCTCGTCTCCGACTATGCGCCCGACTACCAGGTCACCACCGTCTTCACCTCGACGAACAACGCCGCCAATGAGCGTGAAAAGACGGAAGCTTTCATCCGCGCTTACTCCAAGGCAGTCGACGACTACAATCTGGCCTTCGTCGACAAGAAGGCTGACGCGGCCGAGGTCGATGACATCGCCCGGATCTGCCACAAATACGTCCAGTCCGACCTGCCGTTCGAGAAGGCCCGGGCCAACCTTGTCGATGGGTCGATGCGCATCAACAAGGGATTGGCCCTTTCGCTGAAGTCGGTGACCGAACAGCTCGAATGGTTCAAGTCGGAAGGCATGGTCAAGGACAACATCACGTCCGAAATGCTCTTCGACACGTCTTACGTGAAGACGATCTGAGCCGTCCCGACCGACAGGTCTCGATTTGACGGAGGTCCGCCATCGGACCTCCGCGGGAGGATCCCATGGATCTGCTGATCGACAAAGTCAGCCACGCCTATGGAGCGGTCGAAGTATTGCGCGACGTCTCGCTTGAGATTCCGCAAGGCCAGATCGTCTGCCTCGTGGGACCGTCCGGCTGCGGCAAGTCGACCTTGCTGCGCTTCCTGGGCGGTCTGGAAGTCCCGACCACCGGGGCCGTCCTCCAGGTCGGCGAGCCCGACAAGGATTCGCTCAACCCGCTCACCTATGTGTTCCAGCATTTCGCGCTGCTCCCCTGGCGCACCGTGGAAGGCAACATCCGGCTCGTCCTCGAAGACCATCGCCTCGGCCACGCCGAGATGGACCGTATCGTGACGGACGTGCTGGCGCGGACCCGCCTTTCCGACTTTCGCACGGCATTGCCCAAACAGCTCTCGGGCGGCATGAAACAGCGCGTTGCCATCGCTCGCGCCTTGTCGGTGCGTCCTGCCGTGATGCTGATGGACGAGCCTCTCTCTGCACTCGACAGCCAGACGCGCGAACTCCTGATGGACGATCTTGCTGCATTGTGGACCCGCCAACCCTTCACGGCCGTCTATGTCACGCACAACCTCGCCGAAGCGGTGCGTCTTGGCCATCGTATCGTCGTCCTGTCTCGGCGCCCGGGGCGAATCCGCGACATCGTCGATATCGACCTTCCACTGGATCGGCGGGCGCTCGGCGATCCCAAGCTCGAAGCCAAGCAGAAGCAGCTTTGGGAACTGATGCGCGAGGAAGCGGCCGCGGCCGACCAGGAACTGATCGATGTCTGATGCCGTGGTTCGTCCTGTAGAGTTCCGTGGGCGCGGCTTTGCCCCGCAACATGTCCGCGGTATCGGCCTTGCCGTCTTCATCGTCCTGATCGGCCTGGCCGAGATCGGGACCCGTTCCGGCTTCATATCCAGCCTGACGCTGCCGCGCCCTTCCGCGGTGCTGGAAACCCTGGTTCAGCTCTACCAGACCGGCCTTCTGTGGAAGCATCTGCTGCCCTCGCTGCAACGCCTTTTCGTTGGTGCCCTCATTGGCGTCGCCGCCGGCGTGTCGCTCGGCGTGATGATCGGCCTCTTCAGTCTTGCCCGCGCCGGCCTCGTGCCGCTCGTCGCCGCCTTGTTCCCGATCCCGAAGATCGCCCTGCTGCCGCTTTTCGTCATCTGGTTCGGCATCGACGAGGCGTCCAAATATGCGCTGATCGCCTTCGGCACGTTTACCCCCACCGTGGTGGCAACCTATGGTGCGGTCGACAATGTCGACAGAAGCCTGATCCGGATGGGGCAGAGCTTCGGGCTCTCCTGGTGGTCGATCGTGCGCAAGATCGTGCTGCCCGGCGCCTTTCCCGCGATCCTCTCGGGCCTGCGTGTGTCGATCTCGATCGCCATCATCCTTCTGGTGGCTGCCGAGATGCTCGGCGCCGAATTCGGAGTGGGCTCCTACATCCTCGAAGCGGGAGCCCTCTACGATCTCGAACGGCTGTTCGCGGGCGTGGCGATCCTCTCAATGATGGGACTTGTCATGAATTGGCTCATCGGCCTGGTCGAACACCGTTTCCTCGGCTGGCGCGGCTGACGCCGGCCCTGCGAAAAAGCGTGATGCTGCTGCCTCGCGTACGCGCGATCCGGTCAGAACTCCCGATGAACCCCTACCGGTGAAACTTCCGGTTCCTTGCCGCGCCGCCGTCATGGGTTCATGATCCCGGCGTGGGTGATGTTGCCCGCATTCAGATCTGGCGCCCGCATGCGGCGCTCCCGCGTCACGGCGCCGGAGGGAGGTGTGACGTGACGACGTACATCATGCTTGTCAACTGGACCGAGCAGGGCGTGAAGAATGTGCGCGAATCGCCGAAGCGGCTCGATGCGGCAAAGAAGCAGCTTTCGGAAATGGGCGGTTCGTTCAAGGAGTTCTATCTGACGATGGGCGATTGCGACATGGTGGCCGTCCTCGAGGCACCGGACGATGCCGTCATGGCGCGTTTCGTCCTGGCGCTTACTACGGCCGGAAACGTGCGTACCCGAACGTTGAAGGCGTTTCCGGAGGCCGCCTATCGCGAGATCATCAACTCGCTTGGCTGAGCGATCGCGGAAGGCGGCAGGCCACCTGCCGCCTTCTCCCTGGAACTACGCCTTCGAATTCGTCGACACGATGCCGGATCGAAACGGCTCGCGGTACCGTCGCCAGCCGACGGAGCGCAATTTCAACCCGACAAGGACGGCCGCTCGTCATGCGTCAGGCAATCGTCACCATCCAGACTTCCGGTCCCGGGCTCTATGAGTTCACGGACAAGGCGACCAGGTTTGTCGATGAAGCCGGCATGAGCGCGGGGCTGCTGACCCTCTTGGTGCGCCACACCTCATGCTCGCTGTTGATCCAGGAGAATGCGGATCCCGATGTGCGGAGCGACCTCGACCAGTTCTTCCGGCGGCTGGTGCCTCCAGCAGACGACCCTTCCATGGACTATCTCGTCCATCGGTTCGAGGGGCCTGACGACATGCCGGCCCATATCAAGGCGGCGTTGACCGCGGTTTCTCTTTCCATTCCGGTCATGGATGGAGGCCTGGCACTGGGAACCTGGCAAGGCATCTACCTGTTCGAACACCGCAGCGCGCCGCACCGGCGGGAAGTGGTGCTGCATCTCGCATGATCGACCATCGACGCCCGGCGCTTGCCGCGTGTCGATTCCGGCAACCTTGTTTCGTCGTGACATCGAAAGCTGTGGAATGCCACGCGGGCACCGCGGCCAACGAGCCATGTGGAGGAAACGGCAGTGCCGAGAAAAATCGTCGTCACGCAATACATGTCGCTGGACGGGGTGATCCAGGATCCGGTCGGTATGGAGGCATCGGGCCTCGGCGACTGGACCGGCCCCTTCGAGCGGGGCCCGGAAGGCGACCGCTTCAAGCACGACGAACTGTTCGGAAGCGAAGCGCTGCTTCTCGGTCGTACGACCAATGACAGTTTTGCCGCCGTCTGGCCGGCGGTCAAGGACGAGACCGGCTTTGCCGATCGCATCAATACCATGCCGAAATTCGTCGTTTCGAACTCACTCCACAAGGCCGAATGGGCCAATACCACGGTGCTGTCGGGCGACGTCGTCGCGAAGGTAAAGGAACTCAAGGAGATGCCGGGAGGCGATGTTCTCATTTATGGGAGCGCGGCGCTCGTTCATGCGCTGGCGCGGCAGGGTCTCGTCGACGCCTACAGCCTCATGATCTACCCGACGGTTCTCGGGCGCGGAAAGCGGCTGTTTCCCGACGGCGTCCAGTCGATGCTCGCGCTCGAGGATTGCAGGCGGCTCGGCTCGGGAATTGTGCTCCTGCGGTATCCGCAGGGAGAGGTGCCCTGACCCCAGGGCGAGTTTCGATCGCCACGCGTCGCAGCTCCGTCGAGCCAGATCTATCGTAAGATATATCTTGAAATCGGTCTGACATTGGTCCATTTAAGATATATCGTAAGAAACAACGTGAGGTTCATATGCACAGACATTCCCATGGTGGCAATCGCGCCTTCTGGTTCATGGCGGGGCGCGGCGGCCGCGGCTTCGGGCCGTTCGGTCACGGGTTCCGAGGCGGCGGCCGCGGCGGTCGCGGCGACATGTTCCGCACCGGACGCATGCTCGGCGACGGCGATCTCAGGCTGATCACGCTTGCTCTGCTCGACGAGGCGCCGCGCCACGGCTACGACATCATCAAGGCCCTGGAGGAACGATCCAGCGGTGCCTACAGCCCGAGCCCGGGCGTCGTCTATCCGACCCTGACCTTCCTTGAGGAGGCCGGTTTCGCGACCTCTGCCTCGGAAGGCAACAAGAAGGTCTTTTCGATCACCGATGAAGGACGCGACCATCTGGCGGAAAGCCGGGCGACGGTCGACCGTGTCCTCGACGAGATCGAACGTTTCGGCCGCAAGATGGCGCGCGCCCGCGAGTGGTTCGACTGGCAGGACGACGGGCATCGGCCCGATCCGCGCGAGCGCGAGATGCCGGAAGGCCTGCGACGCCTGCGCCATGTCCGGCGCCGGCTGCGGGCCGCGCTGGCGGAAGCGCTGGACGCAGGTCCTGAAAAGCGAACCGAGGCGCTCGAGATTCTTGAGCAGGCCGCCGACGCGCTCGAGGCTCTGTTTCGTCGCTGACGGTCCGGGCCGCCCGGGTGTCGTGAATCCGAAGCTCGCCTGAGATCAGACGACACCAGGCGGGGCAAACTCCGGCAGTCTTGCGGGAGCGCCGAAGGACCGTTACGAAGGCATCTTTCCCGGCCATGACGGCCGGGAAGCGTCACGGCTGGAGGTCGCCATGTCCTTCCTGAAACGCCTGTTTGGCCTGGGTTCGTCCGAAGACGAGCCCACTCCCTCCGCCGATGCTCCGGCCAAGGAGGTCGAGCACAAAGGGTTCCTCATCAAGGCGACGCCTTTCAAGGAGGGCGGCCAGTTCCAAACCTGCGGCGTGATCTCCAAGGAGGTCGGCGGTGTGCTCAAGGAGCACCGCTTCATCCGAGCCGACCGTTTCGCCGCGCTGGACGACGCGGTCGATGTCTCGATCCGCAAGGGGCAGCAGATGATCGACGAGCAGGGCGAGCGCCTGTTCGGCCAGTAGGCCGTTATCGCAGTGTCGCGGCGGGCAGGGGTATGAACAATCCGTGCCATGAGGCCGCGTCGATCGCCGACGACCAGGTCGCGGCAAGGAAGAGCACCGCCACCTTGCCGGCCGCTTCCCCCGGTGGATCGATGACGTCGGAAATCCATAGGCCGGCGTGGCAGGTTTCAGCCTGCATCGGCAAGGCGTAGGACGTCGCAGCGCGGCCGACATCCTTCACCTCCGGATAGGCCTGGGTCGCGATGACGTCGAATTCTATCGCCTTTTCCCGCATCGGCGGTGGCGTGTTGGCGCAGTCTGCGGGCTCGGCGTCGGGCTTCGCTTCAAGGGTGAAAGAAAGCTGCTGGTCGGGAATTGCGCTCGGCAATGTCGATTGCAATACGAAGACCAGCGGGGTGTCCTTCTTGTCGAGCGGCGAGCGCTGGGTCAAAGGCACACCCGCCAGTCTTCGGCCCGGAGTGCCGATCTCCAGCGCGGCCAGTCTCGATGCCGCCTGCTGCCGCACGAGGCGCCGCAGCCTGTCGATGTCGGGCAGGCCGTCGGGGGCGGCCAAATCGTCCGGTTCGACATCGAATCCGCCCACCTCGGCAGGATATTGTCCGTCGCGCTCTTCCGGCAGAACGCCGAACGGGAAACCTTCCGCCTGCCGATTGGTCTCGCGGTCCACGACGAAGATCACCGAACCGAGGGCATCGCTGGCGATGTCATAGCCATATTGCTCCCATGCGAAATATCGCCCGTCGGGCGAGAAGCCGAGAACTTCCATATCGGGAGCATCCGACTGCTCGCGCGGATGGGCGGGCAGGGCAAGCAGCAACAGGCCGGCGACGGCCGCCATCGATCTCCACATCGAGTCTTCTCCCAGCGGATCAGCGATCATGGCGGAGGCAATGGCAATTCGGCAAGGCCCGGCCAGAGCCGGATTTGGTGACTTCACAAGCGCAGCTGTTTATTCTATCACTAGAATATGAGCGATACGTTGACCAATGCCGAGTTCGCGATCCTGAGCCTTCTCGCCGAGGCGCCGCGCCATGGTTACGAGATCGAGCGCACCATTGAAGAACGTGGCATGCGCGACTGGACCGAGATCGGATTCTCCTCGATCTACTTCCTGCTGAAGAAACTCGAAAAGCGTGGCCTCGCCGAACGCACGGGCGGCAAGACAGCCAGCCCGCGCGAGCCGAAGACGTTCCGTCTGACGCAGGCCGGTCATGCCCTCCATGGCGAACGGACCAGGCGGGCGATCGCCGAGCCGGAGCGCCTCTATCCGGCGCTGCTTCTCGGCCTCGCCAATTGGCCCGTGCTTGGCTCCGAGGGCGGCGGGGCCGCGCTCGCCGCCCGCGCCGCAGCCCTCGACGATGCGGCGTCCCTCGTCGAGGAACGCTGCGCGGCGCAGGCCCCGCTGCCCGCCTTCGTCGAGGCGATATTCGACTACAGCCTGACGATGATCGCGGCGGAGCGGGCCTGGCTCGACCGCGCACGAAACACCCTGGAGGGGACGATGGAAAAGATCGATTTCCGCAAGCACCTCAAGACGCTCTATAACCCGCCGGCCGACCGCTTCGAGATCGTCGACGTGCCGCCGCTCACCTATTTCATGATCGACGGCAGCGGCGATCCGAACACCGCCCCGGCCTATGCGGAGGCCGTCGAGACGCTTTATGCGGCCTCCTACACGCTGAAGTTCATGAGCAAGGCCGTGCAGTCGCGCGACTATGTCGTGCCGCCGCTCGAGGGCCTGTGGTGGGCCGAGGACATGACCAGCTTCGTCACGCGGCAGAAGGAGAAGTGGTCATGGACCATGATGATCATGATCCCGGATTTCCTCGATCGTGCGACGGTGGAACGGGCCATGGAAGCGGCCGCGAAGAAGAAGGCGCTGCCTGCGCTCGGACGCTTGCGGGTCGAGCAACTGGAGGGAGGCAAGTCTGTCCAGATCATGCATGTCGGCCCCTACGACGCCGAAGGGCCGGTGCTCAAGCGGCTGCATGAAGAGTTCCTGCCCGCCAACGGATTGGCCGAGCGCGGCCGTCACCATGAGATCTATCTCGGCGACCCGCGCAAGACGGCACCCGACAAGCTCAAGACGGTGCTGCGCCAGCCGGTTCGGGAGCGTTGAGCCTCAGGGCTGCTCCGCGACGGTTTTCAGCTTGGCCAGGCCCTTGTCATAGTCGGCCCCGATCCAGCGATCGAACATCAGCCCGAACCAGCGTTGGGCGATGCCGTCGAGATTGCCCCGGAAGCCCCAGGTCACGCTGGTTCCGGTCGTCGAGGGGGCGAGATCCCACCAGGCCTGCGCCTTGCCCATCTGGCCGAAGTCGAGCTCGGAAGCGACATGCCGGGGCGGCTCGTATTCGGTGATCGTCTGGCTGCCGCTGCCGACATTCCTGTTGTCCGATGTCCAGCTCATCTTCTGGCCAATGCCGCTCGCCGGGCCCTCGTAGCTGTATTTCGTGTTCGGATCGAGTTCGTGCCAGGGCGAGAATTCCGGCAAACGCCTGAGGTCGGAGACGATCGCGAAGACCTTTTCAGGCGGAGCGGCGATCTCGATCGACCGCGTGACCACCGCCTGCGACGGCAGCAGGAAGGCGCCGCCGGCGATGATGATCGCGATGGTGACGATCAGATAGAACAGCAGCTTGAATGCGGTTCTCATCGATGCATCCTCCGGCAAGCGTTTCATGCACTCTGCTGCAATCTTGGTGCGAAAGCTCCGGTGGTCAACAACTTTGCCCCGGAAACATAAGGGGCGTGCAGCGGCGCCGTCACTCCAGCGCGAGCACTCCGTCGATCAGGGCGGCGAGGCCGGCCTTGTAACCTGCCGGTTCCGCGCCGGCGTCGATGGCGAGCGCGGCGCGGTCGAAGGCCGACGAAAGAAGACGGGTCAGAGCGTCGATCGGCAGCTGCTTCGACAGGTCGCCCGAGCGGACGGCGAAGACGAGACCCGCCTTGAGCGAGCGCGTGGCATGGCGGTCGTCGATCGCATCCATCTCCGTGCGGCCAAGCACGGCCGGTCCGTCGAGCAGCAGCAGGCGCGTGCGGCCGGGTTGCGCCATTGCGGCAAGGAAGGCCTCGCCGCCCTTCACCAAGGCATCGCGCGAGCCGAGCGTCTCCGGCGAGGCGTCCTCGATCTCCTTTTCGACGGCTTCTGCCTCGCGCTCCACGACGGCCTGGAACAGCGCCTTCTTGTCGGGAAAATGGTGATAGAGGGCGCCGCGCGTCAGACCCGCTTCCGCAACGATGTCGGGAGTCGCCGTCTCGGCATAGCCCTTTTCGATGAACAGGCGGCGCGCCGCTGCGATCAGTTCTGCGCGGGTCGTCTCGGTGCGCTCGCGATTGCTTCGTCTCGTCGTTTTCGTTTGCATACATGCAGCCTGTATGTTAGATAGAGAAACATACAGACTGTATGTTGATCGACGGAGGAAGGGAAGCCATGAAGACGACGAGCTACTATCCCGTGCTGATGACAGGCGACGTTGCGGGCACGGCGGCATTCTACAAGGAGCATTTCAGTTTCGAGGCCCTGTTCGATAGCGACTGGTATGTGCATCTGCGCTCGACGGAGGACAAGAAGGTCAATCTCGGCATCGTGCAGGGCGATCATGAGACCATTCCGGAAGCCGGTCGTGGCCGGGCCTCGGGCCTGCTGATCAATTTCGAGGTGCGCGATCCCGACGCCGTCTATGAGCGGGCCAAGGCGGCCGGCCTGCGCATCCTGCTTTCGCTGCGCGACGAGCCTTTCGGCCAGCGCCACTTCATCACGGCCGACCCCAACGGCGTGCTGATCGACGTGATCAAGCCTATCCCGCCCAGCGCCGAGTTCGCCGCGCAATACCTCACCGAGGATGTCGGCTGAGGTTTCCTGACGAGAAAGGACAGGTGCGGCTCCATGAGTGCCGTGCCCGCATCCTCGCTGCAGAGCATCGACCTGTTGCGGCGCGCCCCCTTGAGGCGCTTGCTCCGGACCCCGATTGCCTCTGCATTTCGAGGTGCCGAAGCTCGAACCGGTCGTTGCGACCACGTCGCGCAAGCCGAGCGGCGCGAAGATCCGCGAGGCTGGACCCTTGCCTCATTGGGCGTGCTCCTGTAAGAAGCCGCCCATGAAGACGCGCCCGACCAATTCGGCTTCCCGTTCGTCCGCCTTCGCGGGCGAGACCCTGCGCGCCCTTTCCGCTACGCTTCTTCTTCTCGGCCTTATCGGCGATCGCCGGGCTCGTTGACGAGGAGCACCCGGCGATCGATGCCGGTCTGTGCTCCTTGCATCCACGACACAAAGCACGAATCCTGATAGAGGCGACGCTCCAGCCGAAGGCCGAGTGTCAGGCGAGCCGCCCGGAGACGAGACGATGAACGAACGAAGCGAAATCCGCGCCGCGGGCCGCATGACGCAGGCGGCAATCAAGTACCAGCCCTATCCCAAGGTCGGTCTCACCGACCGCACTTGGCCCGACAAGGTCATCGGGAAGGCGCCGATCTGGTGCTCCGTCGATCTGCGCGACGGCAACCAGGCATTGATCGATCCGATGGGGCACGAGCGCAAGGCGCGCATGTTCGCCCTGTTGCTCGACATGGGCTTCAAGGAGATCGAGGTCGGCTTCCCTTCGGCTTCCCAGACCGACTTCGACTTCGCCCGCTGGTGCATCGAACAGGGCAACGTGCCCGACGACGTCGACCTGCAGGTGCTGGTGCAATGTCGTCCCGAACTGATCACCCGCACCTTCGAGGCGCTCGAGGGCGCCAAGACCCCCATCGTGCATTTCTACAATTCGACCAGCGAGTTGCAGCGCCGGGTCGTGTTCGAGAAGGACGTGGCCGGTATCAAGGCGATCGCCACCGACGCGGCCAAGATGATCACCGACATGGCGGCCAGGGCCGGCGGCGGCTACCGCTTCCAATATTCGCCGGAGAGCTTCACCGGCACCGAGCTCGAAGTGGCGCTGGAGATCTGCAACGCGGTCACCGAGATCGTGAAGCCCACCCCGGACAACAAGCTCATCGTCAACCTGCCGTCGACTGTCGAGATGTCGACGCCCAACATCTATGCCGACCGCATCGAATGGATGATCCGCCATCTCGACAATCGCGAGAACCTGATCATCTCGCTGCATCCGCACAACGACCGCGGCACGGGCATCGCGACGACCGAACTGGGCCTGATGGCCGGCGCCGACCGCGTCGAGGGCACCCTGTTCGGCAATGGCGAGCGTACCGGCAATGTCGACATCGTGACACTGGCGCTCAACATGTACACGCAGGGCGTGGACCCCGATCTCGACTGTTCCGACATCAACCGGATGAAGGACGTCTACGAATATTCGAACCAGTTGCGGATTCCGGAGCGCCACCCCTATGTCGGCGAACTGGTCTATACGGCCTTTTCCGGTTCGCACCAGGACGCCATCAACAAGGGCATGAAGGCTCTGAAGAAGGCCAACACGTCGGTATGGGAAGTGCCCTATCTGCCGATCGACCCGCAGGATGTCGGCCGCAGCTACGAGGCGATCATCCGTATCAACTCGCAGTCGGGGAAGGGCGGCATCGCCTATGTGCTGCAGGCCGACTACGGTCTCAACCTGCCGCGCAACCTGCAGGTCGAGTTCAGCCAGGACATCCAGCAGATCACCGACGCTGAGGGCAAGGAAGTGCCGGCCAAGCGCATCCATGAACGATTCGTCGAGCAATATGTCGAGCAGCCCGACGCGCGGCTGAAGTTCGTAGACCACCAGACCTTCCCGGATACGGAGCGCAGGGGACTGCGGATCATCGAGGCGAAGATCATCGACAATGGCGTCGAGACGGTCGTGACCGGATCGGGAACGGGACCGGTCGACGGTTTCGTCGACGCGCTGTCGCGCCACATCGGGATTCCCCTGTCGGTGTTCGACTATTCCGAACACTCGATCCAGCGCGGTTCGAATGCGGCGGCGATCTGCTATATGGAGGTAGAGCATCCCGGCGGGCGGCTGTTCGGTGCGGGTATCAACACCAACATCGTCGCGGCCTCGCTCGAGGCCGTTGTTTCGGCCGCCAACCGCGTCCTTCGCTAGGGCAATTCCAGCAAGAGTGCGCAGCGGTTTAGCGCCCGGAATTGCGTAGCGGCAAAGAGTTGGAGCATTTCGGCGATTCGAAGAAAAGCGGAAATGCTCCAGTGCGCCGCGCGTCCTTTCAGACGTGCGAAGGAAGCCCTGCCAATGATAGCTTGCGCATCGTGCTTTCCGAAAATCGATCCTGATATTCGGGCCGACGCGCCGCCTTTCCCCCAGCTTCCTACACGTTTTCCGGGCCGCCCGCTGATTTAGCGGGCGGTCTTGGTTGTATCCCATCTGGTAGTCAAGCTATGATCGTCTCCTATTTCCGCGCGGATATCGAGGTTCCGACGCTTGCGATATGATACGCCTGCCGCCCCCGCAGTGCGCGAGACGCTGGAGCGAGTGCTTCGCAGCGAGACCTTCGGACGTTCCGAACGCGCCAGAGACCTTCTGCGTTACCTGATCGATCGCGAGCAGGCCGGCGAGGCCGAACGCCTCAAGGGTTTCACCATCGCCGTCGACGTGTTCGGCAAGGATGCGGAGTTCGATCCGTCGACCGATGCGGTCGTGCGCGTGCAGGCCGGCCGCCTGCGCGACCTCCTCGAACAGTACTACGCGTCGGAGGGTGCGGGCGATCCGTTGCGTGTGATCATCCCGCGCGGCAGCTATGTCCCGGCCTATCGCTACATAGCTGCTCAGGCGGGGCCGCTGTCGAACGAGACCGGGCCGGCGGATGCGTCGCCCGCCCCGGGTCCGGTGGCCGCCGAGCCGGAGGCGGCGTCGGCTGTGCCGCCGCTCGAACCCGTCCACGATCAGCCGACATTCCCGGTTCCGGCGCTTTCGCCGCAACTGGCCAAACAGGTCCGTTTGTTCTGGATGGCGATGGGCGCCGTCATTGCCATGCTTGGCTTCGTGGTTGTGCGCATGGCACTGCCGTTGCATGTTCCCGTGGAAACTGGGTCTGCTACGCCCGAAAGCCCTTTGTCGACGGCCAGCATAACGGCCGCCTATCCGCCGGAGACCCTGCCATCCGCGCATATTTCGGCAAACACCTCGGACCCGGAGGCGATCAAGCTGGCCCTGACGCTCCGATCGGCGTTGTCAGGCTTCGATACGATCGACTTGATCGCGCGGGACCATGGCGCCGCCGGCGGCAGGGCGGATGAATCCATGGATTTCATCTTCAGCCTGGTCTCGCTGCCGTCAGGCGGATCGGTCGTCGTGGAGCTTCAGCATGCAGCCAGCGGCACCGTCCTGATGTCCCGCCAGTTCTCGCCCTCCACCAGCGGTCGCGAGGAGCTCGACGATCAGATTGCCGACATGATGAGCGCGGCCGTGCCCGTGTCGGGCGTCATCTACGGCTTCATCGAGCAGAAGAGACTGCAGTCCGGCCTCACCGAGTGCCTTTTGCTCAACGACGACTACTATCTCGACCAGACGCCGGCTCGCCACCGCGGCGCGTTCGATTGCTTCAAACGGCTGCTCGACGAGGGCGTCAAATCGCCCCTGATCTATTCTGAGATGGCGGCGCTCGAACTGGAAACGATCACTGACGGATACGGCTATCCGCCCGAGGCAACGCTCGAAAGGGGCATGGACCTCGCCTATCGCGGCGTGCTCGCTGGCCCGACCAGCCCCTATGCGCACCGCGCCTATGGTTACCTCAACGGCCGCAGCGGCAATGCGGCCGAATCGATCCGTTGGATGCGCAAGGCCTATGAACTCAACACCTACGATCTGAGCATGGCTGCGGCCTATGGCTACGCGCTGATCTTCTCCGGCGACTACGCGACCGGTGGCCCGATCATGAAGCGGGCGGTGGAAGCGTCGAGCTCGCATCCGAGCTGGTGGGACTATGCGCTGTTCCTCGGCGAGTTCATGCTGGGCGATATGGAACGGGCAGCGCGTGCCACCGAGGTGCTCCTGTCGACCAGGAAATCGCACTATCTGGCCGCACGTATCATCGTCGCGCAGCAATCGGGCCAGGTGGCGCAGGTCGCAGCGATGCGCCAGGAACTCGCCGAGAACTATCCCGATTTCGCGAAGAACCCGCGTGCGGCGTTCGAGAAGGCGAACTATCCGGCGAATATGACGGAAAAGCTGATCGAGGCGCTACGCTCGGCGGGTCTGGACAGCGCGAACTGAACCGGCCAGAGATAGTCCATGGCGCATGCCCCTTTCCGAAGTCGCCACACTTTCGGGACAATGACATGCGTGGTTTGGCGGGGGAGATGCACATGGATCAGCTTTTCGCGCGGGAAGCTGGCACGGGCGCCGAGACGGTCGTTCTGCTTCACGGCTTCGCCGGCACGCATCGGGTATGGGCCGAGGTGCAGGACAGGCTGGCGGCCCAGGCGCGTGTGATCGCCTACGACCTGCCCGGACACGCCGCATCGCTCGGCTGGCCTGGCGCCGGGCCCGTCAAGGCCGCGGTGCGCGCCGTGCTGGAAGACCTGTCGCGGCGGGGCATAGAGCGTGCTCATCTGGCGGGACATTCCATGGGCGGCGCGATCTCTACCCTGGTTGCCCTGGCGGAGCCGGCGCGGGTCGCATCGCTCTGCCTCTTCGCGCCCGGCGGCTTCGGTCCGGAGATCAACCGGCGCCTGCTGTTCCATCTCGCCTCTGCGCGCAGCGAGGCCGAGCTGCGGGACGCCCTCGACGCCATGTGCGGCTTCGAGGGCAGCACGTCCGAGGCCTCGGTGCATGCCGCCGCAGCGATGCGGGCTATCCCCGGGCAGATCGAGAAGCTGATCGAGATCGCCGGCATCATCGCCGGGCGCGGAAGGCAAGGGGCGATACCGCGCGACGCGCTTGCCGGCCTGACCATGCCTGTGGCGGTCGCCTGGGGCGCGCTCGATCCCGTACTGCCGTTCCACCAGACCAATGACCTGCCGCCGCTTTTTGCCCTGCACCGGCTTCCCGGCGCCGGGCATATGCTGATCGAGGAGGCTCCCGATCTCGTCACCGAGCTGATCCGTCGTCAGCTTCGCTGAACGTCGAGATCCGGCCGCGGCGGATCGCCCTCACGTCGGCGCTGCGGGCTGTCGCATCGGAAAGCACGATGCGCAGCTTCGAAGTGGCAGAGGGCGAATGGACGCGCAGGGCTCCAGCGGAGCTTTCCGTCCGGTGCGAGAAACACTATGTTAACCCTTCACCAGATCAGCCGCGAGGTTGGGGCGAATGAGTGAAGCAGGCGAAAAGGCGACAGTCGCCGACAAAGGGCGGAGGCTCTCCGACGCCATCCGCGAGGTGAAGAACGCAGCCGCCGATCGCGAAGACGTCGTCGTCGAAATGCGGGAGGCTCAGCGCACGCGGCTCGAACTGCTCGCCGCGGAACTGCATCCGGTCTTCGCCGACGTGCCGGCCGACGTCGAGACCTTCGATTTCGTGATCTCCTCGGGCTTGCAGCCGCGGCTGTGGATCGACGCGGTCAGCCATGTCGCCATGGGGCGTGACCGCCGCACCTATCGCTTCGTGAGGGATACGCGGCTCGGCCGGGTCGTGCTCGCCGAATCGACCGACATGAAGCCCGTCGCGGACAAGGTCACGCATTATATCGCGGAGCGTCTGGTCGAACGCCAGCGCATGATGGAAGGCGGCGTCGAGCCGGTACTCGTCGCGGCTTCCGACGAAACCGGCGTCGCGCCGGAAGCTGCGCCCGGGAGCTCGAAACGCGTGGGCTTCGGCTCGGGTCTCCTCGCAGTGCTCGCGGGCATCCTGGCCGGTCTGGTCGTTGCCGCCCTTCTGTTCAGGGACAGGCTCGCGGCGTTCTGGCCAGACTTTTGAGCGAAGCTCAGTTTTCGGTGAGACCGACCGATTCGGTCGCCTCATGCGGGGCGGGATAGAGATCGACCGCCGACAGTTCCGAGGGGGGCAGGGCCATCCCGGTCAAGCCGCGCCGGACAAGCCTGACCGACCATCTCTCCGGTTTGCCCGATATTTCGAGAATATTGAACTGCGCGGCCGGATGGATGCCGCCTGGAGCCTGGCCCGCCGCGGCCACGCCGATGACCGGTACCTCACGCTCGCCCGGCCCGACGATCGCTCCGGTTGAGGGCAGGTGGGAATGGCCGTGCAGCACCAGTTCGGCACCGTGTCGGCGGATGACGTTCTGGAACCGGCGGATGCCGAAAAGGCGCTTGTACTGGGAGACCGCGCCCCTGAGCGGGGGGTGATGGATCATGACGACGCGGAACAGGCCGCGTCCGGCCGCATGGTCGAGCAGCTTGGCCAGCCTGTGCGCCTGACCCTCGCCGAAGAATCCGTTGGCCATGAACGGTGCCGTCGCGCGCGCCGAACTGACGCCGATCAATGCCACGTCGCCACGCACCCGCATATAGGGAAAAGCCCGCCGATCGGCCGGAATGGCCTCGCCGTCGCCGGTCATCCAGGGTCCCCAGGCTCGGCAAACCTTGTCAAGCGCACCAGGCACATAGGCGTCGTGGTTGCCGGGAACCACGGAGACGTGCTCCGGATCTCCGAGTGTGGTCAGCCACTGCCGCGCCATGTCGATCTCGATGTCGAGCGCCAGGTTGACGAGGTCGCCGGTGACGGCGATGTGGTCGGGCTCGGCCGCCTTCATGTCGGCCACGATCGAATCGATCACGCTGTCGTGGAGGAAGCGGCGGCGGTTGCGGTGCCAGTTGACATAGCCCAGCGCTCTCTTGGAGACCAGCTGGTGATATTCTACATCGGGTAGCGGCCCCAGATGGACGTCGGAAAGATGCGCAAGCCTGAACATCGCTCCTCTTTAGAGCAGGACCGGTCGGAGTTGAACCGGCTGCCTGGCGCATGAGCGGGGACGACGACGAGGCGCGCTTCCGCCAGACCGGCTGGCCCGGCCTGAGGGCAAGGCTTTTCCATCTCTATTTTGTGTTGAGGCGGCCGATGACTCTCGGGACGCGCGGACTCGTCCACGACGCCGCCTCCAATTCGGTCTTCCTGATCCGTCACACCTATGTGCCCGGCTGGCAATTGCCGGGCGGCGGCGTCGAGGTCGGCGAGACGGCGGAGGAGGCGCTGGTACGTGAGCTTTCGGAGGAGGGAAATATAGAACTGCTGGGACCGCCGCTGATCCGTTCGCTCCATTTCAATGCCCGCTCCAGCCGGCGTGATCACGTCGCCTTCTATCTGGTCTCGGCCTTCCGGCAGACAAGCCCACGTTTGCCCGATGCCGAGATCGCCGAGGCCCGCTTCTTTCCCCTCGACGCCCTCCCTGATACCACCACCCCTGCGACGCTGCGCCGGATCCGGGAAGTGTTCGAAGGCGCAGAGGTGTCGAAGTACTGGTGAGCCGGCTGCGACTAAGCAGATTCCGGAAAAGTGTGCCACGGTTTTCCGACAAGAATCTGCGACAAAACAAAGGCCTAAGCAAACCATTCGTTGGCTTGCCAAGGAATGTCTGCTTAGGCAGCCTTTCTGAACCGGGCTCGATCATGCGGCGCCGAATAGTCGATTGCGGGGCCCTTGGGGATGATCCGGGTCGGATTGATCGTTTCGTGGCTGCCGTAATAGTGCTTCTTGATCTGCTCGATGTCTACCGTCCCGGCGACGCCCGGCACCTGGTAGAGGTCGCGCAGATAATTCGACAGGTTCGGATAGTCGGCGATGCGGCGCAGATTGCATTTGAAGTGGCCGACATAGACCGGGTCGAAGCGCGCCAGGGTGGTGAACAGGCGCCAGTCGGCCTCGGTGATCCGTTCGCCGGTCAGGTAGCGCCGGCGCGACAAGCGCTCCTCCAGCATGTCGAGCGCGGCGAACAACTCGTCATGGGCTTCTTCGTAAGCTTCCTGGGTGGTCGCGAAGCCTGCCCGGTAGACGCCGTTGTTGACGGCTGGATAGATCATCTCGTTCAGGGCATCGATTTCGCCGCGCAGGGCTTCGGGATAAAAATCGACTGCGGCGTCGCCCCAGGCGTCGAACGCCGAGTTCAGCATGCGGATGATCTCGGCCGATTCGTTGGAGACGATCGTCCCCAGTTTCTTGTCCCACAGCACGGGCACGGTGACCCGCCCCGAATAATGCGGGTCGGCCCTGGTATAGATGTCGCGCAGGAACGGCAGGCTGTAGAGATGGTCTCCTGTTCCGCCGTCCTCGGCAAGGAAGGTCCAGCCATCCTTGCCGAGGAAGTGATGGACGACTGAGACGGAGATGATCTCCTCCAGCTTCTTCAATCTACGCAGGATCAGCGTGCGATGGGCCCAGGGGCAGGCGAGCGAGACATAGAGATGATATCGACCGGGCTCCGCCGTGAAGCCGCCTCTGCCGCTCGGTCCCGGTGTGCCGTCACGGGTCACCCAGTTGCGGAACTGCGATTGCGAGCGCTCGAATTTCCCGCCGGTCTCCTTCGTCGAGTACCAGACGTCATGCCATTTCCCGTCGACCAGCAGTCCCATCGTCTCGTCCTTCTCCGTCTTCCCGCCTGATTTAGGGAGCGCGTCGCGACAGGCCAATGCCTGTCTGTGGACGGAGCGTCAAATGCCCGGATGCATTTTGTTTCGCGTAACCCCATGGACGTTGTCAAAAAATGATGCTAGCGGGGCTCACCATGTCACCTCTCTTCATGATCCGGATCGAACGACGACGAATTGGCGCCAGCGCTTAAGCCGCTGACCATATAGCCGCGCCTTGCGGCAATCCAATTCGTGATCGACCGGACGAGAAGACCATGACTGCCGACGACGTGACGTATCTGCCGGAAGCCCCGGCTCATGACCTCGAAATCGAAGCCATCAACGAGGAAGCCTTCGGGCCCGGACGTTTTGTGCGCGCGGCCCACAAGATCCGCGAACGCGGCCCGCATGAGCGCGCACTCTCTTTCGTCGCCGTGCATGACGGGGCCGTGATCGCCTCGGTGCGTATGACGCGCGTGGCGGCCGGAGAGGGCAGGGCGCTGATGCTGGGACCGCTCGCGGTGAAACCGGCCTACAAGAACATCGGCATCGGCCGCCGTCTGGTGAAGATTGCGCTGGAGGCGGCCGAAGCGTGGGGCGCTCCCGCCGTCATGCTCGTCGGCGACGAGCCTTATTACGGTCCGCTCGGCTTCAAGCGCATACCCCGGGGGCAGATTTCCATGCCGCGGCCGGTGGATCTGGGCAGGCTGCTCGCGGTCGAGATCCAGCCCGGCGCGGTCGCCGCGCTGACCGGCATGGTCGACCACGAAGACCAGATGAAAGTAGTGGCGTAGAGCCCCGATCCTGCTCAAAGGACGCTTGGGGCGGGTACAGCGCTTTACCGCCCCTCGCGATACCACATGGCGCCGAGTGCGAGCAGCAGGAGGCCGAGACCGAAGAAGCCGGCGAAGAGGGGTACCCGGCTGACCGACTTCAGGATGCTGTCATCGGTTGTCCGGAACCCGATCCAGTCGCGGCCGGCCGCTTCTCCACCCCTGACGGGCACGATGTTGGGCAGGCTGGTGCCTGAACCGGTATTGAGCCGCCGCACGCCGGCGCCGACGGCTTCGGCGAAGGGACGCAGCACGTCTTCGGTGGACACCATGTCGGCGAATTCAGGGGCATTCACCGGTCCGACATGCGCCAGTGTCGAGAGATCGCCATTGCCGATCTGGTAGAGGCCGATCTCGTCGGTCTCGGCGCTGCCGGTGAAGAGGCCTGGCGTCGAGGCGGCCAGCGGCACATCCAGCGTCTTGCCCGACGGCGTTATCACCCGCGCCTGGCCCGGATCGTCGCTCATGCTCTGCCGGCTGATGTCGAGCGTCATGCCGCGACCGTTGGCGGTCAGCCGCTCTTCCTCCAGCTCCGGCTCCTTCATCAGCCAATGGGCGATCCGCCTGTAGAGCTGAACATGGGGACCGCCGCCTTCGAAACCCCGTGCCCACAGCCAGCCCTGATCGGACAGGAACATGCCGACGCGGCCTTCGCCCCTGCGGTTCAGGATGAGCAGCGGCCTGTCGTCCGGACCTTTCATGACGGTCTCGCCCTGCGGCTGATCGATGCCGATCAAGCGGAACCATCGGCTCCAAAGCGGCGGCTCGCTCGCCGAACCTTCGAGGCCCCGGGTCACGGGATGACGTTTTCCAAGGTCGGTCAGCCGGGGATAAAAACCCTGTTCGACGACGTCGCCAGTCGGCAACCCCGGAAGGGCCGCGATCAGAGGCGTGCGGGCGATCGACTGCTCGCCGGCATATTCGGGACCGGCGGCGATCAAGAGGGCGCCGCCCTTTTCGACATATTCGGCGATGTAGTCGTAATAGAGGATCGGCAGCACGTCGCGGTGCTGGTAGCGGTCGAAGATGATCAGGTCGAAGTCGTTGATCTTCTCGACGAACAGTTCGCGGGTCGGGAAGGCGATCAGAGACAGCTCGTTGATCGGCGTGCCGTCCTGTTTCTCCGGCGGCCGCAGGATGGTGAAATGGACGAGATCGACCGACGCGTCCGATTTGAGCAGGTTGCGCCAGGTTCGTTCGCCGGCATGCGGCTCGCCGGAGACCAGCAGCACGCGCAGATTCTCGCGTATGCCGTCGACCAGGGCGATCGCCCGGTTGTTGACGTCGGTCAGTTCGCCCGGTGCGCCGTCGATCGACAATTCCACGATGTTGCGGCCGGCTCCCGGAACGGTGATGGTGAGCGGCATTTCGCGGCCTACCGCCGCGTGCTCGACCGACACCGGCTCGCCATTGATCGAGACGCGCACTTCAGCCGTGCCGGGCTCGCCCCTGCTGTCGATCACGCGATAGGTCAGTTCGAGCGGCTTGCCGACGATGCCGAAGCGCGGCGCCTTCTCCAGGCGGATCCGCCGGTCCCATTCTCCCTCTTGCCCGGTGACCAGCGCATGGATCGGCGCGTTCACGCCCGTGCCCGGCTCCGGCACGTCGTGCACCTGGCCGTCGGTGATCATCACCGCGCCGCCTATACGTGAGGGCGGCACGTCACGGAGCGCGCTCTCCAGCGTGGCGAAGAGCCGAGTCTCGGTGCGCTCCTCGGCCGCGGCGGCCTTGCCGGCCTCGACCACGCGCACCTCGAACTGCTTGAAACGGGCGAGCCGCTCCTGCAGCCCGGCCACGGCGGCGTCCGCCTGCGCGTTGCGCTGGCCGATGTCCTGGCTCTGGCTGCGGTCGACGACCAGCGCCACCACGCTTTTGAGCGGTTCGCGCTCCTCGTCGAGCAGCACGGGATTGACGAGCGCCGCGGCGAGCGCGGCCAGCGCGGCAAGTCGGAGCAGCGCGCCACGCTGCCGATACCAAAGGCCGACCAGTCCGAGCAGCGCGATGGGCGCCAGAACGGCGAGGAGCCATGGCAGCGGCAGCAGCGGCTCGGCGGCGAGAGACCAGTTCATGCTACTGCCCCAACCTTTCGAGAAGCACGGGAACGTGCACCTGATCGGATTTGTAGTTGCCCGTCAGCATGTACATCATGATGTTGACCCCTGCCCGTAGCGCATAGATGCGCTGCATGGGGTCGGCCGGCACCGTCGGCAGCAGCGGATCGCCGTTCTCGTCGATGGCCCAGGCGCCCGCGAAATCATTGGCAGTGATCATTATCGGCGACACGCCGTCGCCGGTTCGCACCGGCCGGTTCTCGGTGTTGCTGGCGTTGAACGAAGCCTCCACCCAAAGCGGGCTGCCGTTGAAGCGGCCTGGGAACTCGGGCAGGATGAAGAACGACTTCGTCAGCACGTGATCCTGCGGGACAGGCTCGAGCGGCGGGACGTTGAGATTGCCCAATATGTCGCGCAGCCGCTGCGTCGCGGGGCTCGCCGATCCGTCGAGGCCCGAGGCGAACTGGTCGCGGGTGTCGAACAGCACGGTGCCGCCCTGCTGCATGTAGGCGTCTATGCGCGCGATCGTCGCTTCCGAGGGCATGGCGGCGTCTGGGTCGATCGGCCAATAGAGGAGCGGATAGAAGGCGAGCTCATCCCGGGAGATGTCGACGCCCGCCGGGTCGCCCGGCTCCAGCGCCGTCTTCTCGATCAGGAAGCGGGTGAGACCGGCAAGGCCGGCGCGGCTTGTCGAGTCGACCGAGGGATCCCCGGTGAGCACATAGGCGAGCCGCGTAACCGACACAGCGTCGATGGACGCGATGTCGTTCGGCTTGCTGTCGTCGGCGTGGGCATGGTCGACGCCGCCGAGCGCCAGACAGGCCGCAAGCAGCGTTGCCGCGGCCGAGGCGCCCGTCCGGGCGGCCCGTTTCGGACGGCGGGTGAGGATGCCTCCCATCCAGAGCACGGCAAGCGTATCGAGGACCATCAGGAGAAGTGCCGCCGCCATCAGCGGACCCTTCATGTCCCGCGATTCGTCGAAGGCATAACGCAGCTCCGTCACCGGCGCGGGGACCTGGGGACGAACGATCGGCACGAAGGCGGCGCCCGGGCCGAGCAGATTGTGCGCGACGACGCCCTCTTCGCTGCCATAGAGGCCGGGGGGGTTCTCGATCGTCACCCTGGCTGGAGCCGGACCGGCAAGCAGCGGCTTGGCGTCCGATGTCGGCGGCACCAGCCTGCCGTCCGCGGCTATCATCCTGAAGGGTGGCAGAGACACGGCAGCTTCCCCGCTCGCCGCCGTGACGGACCCCTGGTTGCGCGAAAGCTGCACCACGCGGCGCAGCATGTCGACGAAGCTGCCCGATATCGGCAGGTTCGACCAGGTCGCTTCCGGGGTCACGTGAAAGAGCACGATGGTGCCTTTCTCGCGACGGTCGCCGGTAACCAGCGGCGTGCCGTCGGCGAGACTGGCCCAGGTGCGCTCGACAATGTCGGGAGTGGGCTCCGCCAGGATCTGGCGGCTCACCGTTACCTCGCTCGGCGCAGAGAGGTCGGCAAAAGGGCCGGTCGGCGGAAATTCGGCGACAGGCTGGGGCGTGGTCCAGGACAAGGCGCCTCCGAGCGAGCGTTCGCCGAGGCGCAGTCGCACCGGCAGCAGTTCCTCGTCATTCTCCGCCGCGGCGAGCCGCGATCCGGCGAAGCGGACCAGCGTGCCGCCGCCCTTCACCCAGTCGACCAGTTGTACGCGCGCGGCTGCGGGGATCGTGCCGACATCGGCCATCACGATCATGGCCGGCTTCTGCTCCAGCAATTGCGGGATCGCATCGGCGAGGTCCGCGCTCGTGGGCTCGATCAGGTCGGCGAAAGGCTGCAGCGCGCGACGGATGTAATAGAGCGGCGACAGAAGCGGCTGTGCCTGGTCCGCTTCGGCCTGCGACAAAAGTCCGACGCGCCGTCGCTTGGAGCTGTCGTCGAGCACGCGCACGGCGCCTGCCTGTGGCTCGCCGTCTATGGCGACGGCCGCGAAATCGTTGCGCAGTTCGAACGGAACGGTCATCCGGCCGGTGGCTGTCGTCTCGCCCGGACGGAAGATGATTGCCGCGTCCGCGATGCGCCGTCCCTTGTCGTCGAAGGCGCCCGATGTCACCTGCCGTGGTCCCGCGTCGCCGGACGCGCGGATGGCGGTCAGCGTGAAGCCGTCGACCTCGTTGGCGGCGGCGGTGAGGCCGACCATTCCGAGCCTGTCCGGCGCGCCCCAGAGCAGGCTCGCCGGGTCGTGGCCGAGAAGCCCCTGGAATGCCTGCTCGTCGCCAGGCGCCGACAGGCCGTCGGAAAGTACCGCGACGCTGGCACCCGGCAGTTCCCGCAGGACGGCCGCGACGCGCGCATAGACGGCCGGGCGGTCCACGGGAACGGGCCGAGGCGCTGCCGCGCGGAGACGATCGCGCGCGGCTTGCGCGTCGAAGGGACCGATATCGGCATTGGGACGTTCGGCGGTGAAGGCCAGAATCACCGGGTCGCCATTGCCGCCGGCATCGGCGATCAGGCGGTCGGCGGTTGCGACCCGCTTGTCCCAGTCGGGGGCGGCCGCCCAGCCATTGTCGATGACGAGAGCCAGCGCGGGGCCGCTCGCGGGGAGCTTTTCGCGCGGGTTGAAGACCGGGTCGGCAAGCGCCAGCACGACAAGCGCGGCCATCAGGAGGCGCAGAAGCGTCAGCCACCATGGGCTCTGGTGGGGTGTCTCCTCCTTTTTGAGCACGCGTGCCAGGATCTTTAGCGGCGGAAAGATCTCCGCCTGCGGCCTGGGCGGCGTCAGCCGCAGCAGCCACCAGATCACCGGCAGCGCGAGCAGGCCCCAAAGGACCATCGGCGCGCCGAAGGAGAGCGGCAGCCAGCTCATGCGCGAACTCCGGTGGCGTAACCTCCGTCGGCGGTCATCGCCATATGGAGCCGCACCAGTGCGTCGGAGGCCAGCCGGTCGGTGTGGTTGACGGTGTAGCTCCAGCCGAGCCGCCTGCACCAGCCGGCGAGCTCCTCCCGGCGCGCGGCATAAAGCAGGCGGTACTCCTCGCCGAATCTTTCGGCGCGGCCGGCGGTCAGTTTCTCACCGGTCTCAGGGTCGGTGAATTCGGTGCGGCCGGCATAGGGGAAGGTTTCTTCCGCCGGATCGGCGATCTCGACCAGATGGGCGCGCACGCCATGGCGCGCCAGCACGTCGAGCCAGACCATGGTCTCCTCGACAGGGTCGAGGAAATCGCTGGCGATCACGATGTCGCTGAAGCGGCGGATCGTGCCGAGATCGGGACGGGCGGGAAGCACTGCCGTCTGGGAGAGAAGTGCCGCCAGCCGCTCGGCGCCGTTGCGGGCGGTGAAGGGATCGCTGAGGCCCGGCCATGCGATGCGCTCGCCGCTGCGCGACAGCAGCTCGGCCATGGCGAGGATCAGCACCAGGGCGCGCGATTCCTTGGAAACCCCGGCGCCCGCCGATTTGTAGAGCATCGAAGGCGACGGGTCGGCCCACAGCCAGACCGTATGGGCCGCCTCCCATTCACGGTCGCGCACATAGGTATGGTCGTCCCGGGCCGAGCGGCGCCAGTCGATGCGGGCGATCGCCTCGCCTTCGACATAGGGACGGAACTGCCAGAAATTCTCGCCGATGCCGCGCTTGCGACGACCGTGCCATCCGGCGATGACGGTGTTGACGATGCGGCGCGCCTCGACAAGGAGATCGGGCACCAGCGATGCACGCGTACGACCACGGGCAAGCGCGTCCCGCGTCGCGACGGGGGCGGTTGCTTCGCCGACCCGCGCCATGCTCAGCCTTGCGCCTTGACCAGCCGGGCGATCACGTCGCGCACATTCATGCCCTCGGCTCGTGCCGCGAAGGTCAGGGCCATGCGGTGCTGAAGCACCGGCTCGGCGAGTGCGCGCACGTCGTCAACCGATGGCGCCAGACGCCCCTCATAGAGCGCTCGGGCGCGGGCGCAGAGCGTCAGCGCCTGACTGGCGCGCGGCCCGGGACCCCAGGCGACATGCTTGTCCGTGTCGGCATTGCCTTGTCCCGGACGCGCCGAGCGCACCAGGGCCAGGATCGCCTCGACCACGCTTTCCGGCACAGGCATGCGCCGGATCAGGAGCTGGACCGCCTTGAGCCTGGCCGGGTCGAGTACGTTCTGCGGAGTGGCGTCCTCGACGCCCGTGGTCTCCAGCAGGATGCGGCGCTCCGCCTCGATGTCGGGATAGAGGATGTCGATCTGCATCAGGAAACGATCGAGTTGCGCCTCGGGCAGCGGATAGGTGCCTTCCTGTTCCAGCGGGTTCTGCGTGGCGAGCACATGGAAGGGAGAGGGCAGGTCGTGGCGGGCGCCGGCTACCGTCACATGGTATTCCTGCATCGATTGCAGCAGCGCCGACTGGGTGCGCGGGCTTGCGCGGTTGATCTCGTCGGCCATCAGCAGCTGCGCGAAGATGGGGCCGGGGATGAAGCGGAAGGAGCGCCTGCCGTTCTCGTCCTGCTCGAGCACCTCGGAGCCGAGAATGTCCGACGGCATCAGGTCCGGCGTGAACTGGATGCGGCGGGAATCGAGCCCGAGCACCACGCCGAGCGTCTCGACCAGTTTTGTCTTGGCCAGGCCGGGCACACCCATCAGCAACGCATGTCCGCCGGCGAGCAACGCGACAAGCGCGCGCTCGATCACGCTTTCCTGCCCGAAGATCACACGGCCGACACCGTCGCGAACCTTGGAGATGTCGGCCAAAGCACGCTCGGCCTCGGCGATCATGTCCTGTTCGGCGATCGCTGTTTCCTTGATCAAGACGCTCATGCGGGTCGGTCCCTCTGCTCCACCAGAACACCGGCCCCAGATGGCGGAACGGTCCGTCGACTCGCACCTTGGCGGCGTCTAGCGGATGAACTTAAATCTCTCATCAAGGCTGACAAGCGCAACAACAGTGACTATTTCGTGACCATGACAGCAGAACCGAACGTTTGTAACGAGAGCTTGACCGGCGCAGGCGACACCAAGGGCCTCGAGGCACTGATTTCGCGTGCGGCGCGCGCCGGCAAGGGACTGCCTCCCGTCGAACGCTGGAATCCCGACTTCTGCGGCGATCTCGACATGGAAATCCGGGCAGACGGAACCTGGTTCTATCTCGGTACGCCGATCGGTCGCATGCCGCTGGTCCAGCTCTTCTCGACCGTGCTGAGGAAGGATGCCGACGGCAGGACCTATCTTGTCACCCCTGTCGAGAGGGTCGGCATCCGGGTGGTCGATGCGCCCTTCGTCGCCGTCGAGATGAACGTCTCGGGTGCCGGCGACGATCAGGTCATCACCTTCCGGACCAATGTCGGCGACGTGGTCGAGGCAGGTCCCGACCATCCGCTGCGCTTCGTGGACGAGGACGCGACCGGCGGGCTGAAGCCTTATGTGCTGGTACGCGGCCGGCTCGAGGCGCTGGTCGCCCGGCCGGTCATGTACGAACTCGTCGGCCATGGGGAGGAGATCGCCGTGGACGGCCGGCTGATGTTCGCGGTGCGCTCCAGGGGCAGGATCTATCCGATCATGCCGGCGGAGAAGCTGCGAGAGCTGAGCGCCTGATCATGGACGCAATCGCCAGGCCCTTTTCGACCCAGGATTTCCGCATGCGTGCCGCGCAGGAGCGAGGCCCGCATGCCGGCGCCGACTACGGCGACCATCGCTGGAACCCCGGCTCGGCGCCGCTGTTCGTGCGCGACACGCTGCGTGATGCCGCGGTCCTCATTCCGGTCGTCGACCACGGCGACCGGGCCACCGTGTTGCTGACCAAGCGAGCCGAGAAGCTCAGGAGCCATTCCGGCCAGATCGCCTTTCCAGGCGGGCGCATCGACGCGACCGATCCCTCGCCCGAAGACGCGGCGCTGCGTGAGACCGAGGAGGAGATCGGCCTCGACAGGCATTTCATCGACATCATCGGCAGGATGCCGGACTATGTTTCGGGCAGCGGCTATCGCATCGCTCCGGTGCTTTCCGTGGTCCGCCCGGGCTTCCGGCTCCACATCAACGCGGACGAGGTGGACGACGCCTTCGAAGTTCCCCTGTCCTTCCTGATGGACCCGGCCAATCACACGCGCGACAGCCGCATCTGGCAGAACAAGGAACGCTTCTTCTACACCATGCCCTATGACGGGCGGAACATATGGGGCGTGACGGCCGGGATCATCCGCACGCTCTATGAAAGGCTCTACGCATGAGCGCCGCAGTCTCGATCGCGGACAGGGCCGACTGGCTGGCCGATGGGCACCTGCAACGGCTTCTCGGCGTGCTCTGCCAAGGTGGCGAGGAGGCACGGGTCGCGGGCGGCGCGGTGCGCAACACTTTGCTCGGCGAGGCCGTAAGCGACATCGATATCGCAACCACGACGACACCCGGCGAGACGACCCGGCGCGCCGAGGCCGCGGGCTTCAAGGCCGTGCCCACCGGGGCGGAGCACGGCACGATCACCGTCGTCGCGGGCGGGCGGCCCTTCGAGGTAACGACGTTGCGGGCCGATATCGAAACCGACGGGCGCCGCGCCAAGGTGACCTTCGGGCGCGATTGGAAGAAGGATGCCGAGCGGCGCGACTTCACCATCAATGCGCTGTTCGCCGATGCCGAGGGCAGGGTGATCGACCTCGTCGGGGGCGTCGCCGACATAGAAAGCCGCACGCTTCGCTTCATCGGCGACGCCGAAACCCGCATTCGCGAGGACTATCTGCGCATCCTGCGCTTCTTTCGCTTCTTCGCCTGGTACGGGATCGGGCGGCCCGACGCCGGCGGGCTGAAAGCCTGCGCACGGCTGAAGGACGGCCTCGACCAGCTTTCGGCCGAGCGCGTCTGGATGGAGATGAAGAAGCTGCTCGGCGCACCGGATCCGTCGCGCGCGCTGTTGTGGATGCGCCAGTCCGGCGTGCTCGGCAAGGTGCTGCCGGAAGGGGAGAAATGGGGCATCGACGCCATTCATGGCCTGGTCAAGACGGGCGCCGATCTCGGCTGGGCGCCCGATGCCCTGCTGCGGCTGGAGGCGCTGCTGCCGCCGGATGCCGGCCGTGCGGCCGGTCTTGCGGCGCGGCTGAAACTATCCAGGGCGGAAACCGAGCGGCTCGTCGCCTGGGCGTCGGCGCCCGGGGTGGAGCCGTCGTCGAGCGAGAGCGTGCTCGCCAGGATGCTCTATCGCGGCGACAAGCAAGGTTTCCTCGACAGGCTGCGCCTGGATTTCGCTGCCGCGCGCTGGCGAGCCCTGCAGGACGACAAGGCGCTGGTCGAGGCGGGCGGCTACTCTCGCCTGCTCGGCTTCGCGGGCAAATGGGAGAAGCCGAAATTCCCGCTGAAGGGCAGCGATCTGCTGGCGCTCGGCGTGCAATCGGGACCGGCTCTTGGCACCATGCTCCTCGAACTGGAACGGGAGTGGATCGAAGCGGGCTTCACGTCCGACCGCGCGGCGCTGCTCGCCCGCGCAGCCGAGCTTCTGTGATCAGCCGTTTCGCTGTTGCGCTTGAACCCGGGCACCGGCAAGGCGGATTCCACGCGACAACACGAGCGACGACACCATCGGTGCGGCCGCTCCGGCGACCACCGCGCCGGATACGTCGGTGTATTCAGGCCGCGTCGCGGACCTTTTCTATGCGCGAGCGAATAGCCTCGATCATCGTCTCCCGGATCACGGTCTCGCCATGGGTCTCGCGAAGGTGCTCGACGACACGGCGCATGATCTCGGCCTCTTCCTCATGACGGGTGTGCCAGTCGCAGCCGGGCACCAGCGAGCCGCATTGAAATTCCTTCATGGCGTGTCTCCTCTTCTCACTCGATCGAACCGGTACTCGATGTGCCGCAAGCGATCCTCCCCGCAGCACATGCCGATGCTACGGGATCATTATAACACCTGTTTCGGATTTTGGTTGCTTCTGCCGGTTCGGTTTCCCTGGCCGGCGCGAGGCGCGGAGCGATATTCTTCACTCCTCCGACAGAATCAGGATTTCGCAGGCCGCTTCTTCGGCTTCGCCTTCTTGTCCCAAGGCTTCTCCCGGCGGCCTTCGGACGGCATGCCGGATTTCGCACGATAGGCTCCCTTGCGGTGCGGTTTCCTGCCAGGCATTCCGCCTGCCTCGTCAGGGCCACCGCCCTCGGCCCGCTGGATGACGACGCCCTTCTCGCCGGTGCCATGCTGCTTGACCGCCTTGGCGAAATCGTCGGCCTTGTCGGCGATGATCTCGAAACGCGATTCCGTATCGAGGATACGGATCGAGCCGATCTCGCGCTTGGTCACGCGTCCGGCCTTGCAGATCAGTGGGAGGAGCCAGCGCGGCTCCGCGCGGTGCTTGCGCCCGACCGAGACGGAGAACCATACGCCGTCGGTGAAGCGCTTGTCGGGCCGCTCGCCCCTGGAAGGATCGAAGGTGGGCGGCGGGCCTTCGGACAGTTCTTCCGCCGCGGGGCGCGATGCGAGTTGCTGGCGCAGCCAGGCGGAGGCGATCCGCTCCGGGCCGTAGGCGGCCAGAAGCTCCCGAACCATATCCGCCTCTTCCTCGCCCGGCGCGGCATCGAGGGCCGGATCGGCGAGGATGCGTTCACGGATCCGCGCGTCGATCTCGGCCGCCGTCGGCGCCCGCTCGGTCGTTGCCTCGAGCTTCGCGAGTTTCAGCAGGCGGGCGGCGCTGCCGCGCCGATGGAACGGGACGATCAGCACGCAGATGCCCTTCCGGCCCGCACGGCCGGTGCGTCCGCTCCGGTGTAGAAGGGTCTCGGGGCTCGTCGGCAGGTCGGCATGGACGACGAGGTCGAGATTGGGCAGGTCGATGCCGCGCGCGGCGACGTCGGTCGCAACGCAGATGCGCGCCCGGCCGTCCCGCATCGCCTGCAGGGCATTGCTGCGTTCGGCCTGACTCAATTCGCCCGACAGCGAAACGACCGAGAAGCCGCGATTGGCGAGGCGGCTGGACAGATGCCGGACCGCTTCGCGGGTCGAGCAGAAAACGATCGTATTCTGCGCGTCGAAGAACAGCAGCGTGTTGACGACGGCGTTCTCTCGCTCGGTGGGCGCGACAGGCATCGTGCGGTACTCGATGTCGTCGTGCTGGCCGCCGTCGCTGGAGACCGTGACGCGCAGCGCATCGCGCTGGAATTGCTTTGCAAGTGCGGCGATCGGCTTGGGAACGGTGGCCGAGAACAGCAGCGTGCGGCGCTCGGCCGGGGCCGCGGCCAGGATGAATTCGAGGTCCTCCCGGAAGCCCAGATCCAGCATCTCGTCGGCCTCGTCGAGGACCACGGCGCGAATTTCCGATATGTCGAGCGAGCCGCGCGTGATGTGGTCGCGCAGGCGGCCGGGCGTGCCGACGACGATATGGGCGCCTTGCTCGAGCGCGCGCCTTTCCTGGCGCATGTCCATGCCGCCGACGCAGGAACCGAGGCGGGCGCCGGTGTCGCTGTAGAGCCATTCGAGCTCGCGGCGGACCTGGATCGCCAACTCGCGCGTCGGCGCGATGATCAGCGCGAGGGGCGCGCCGGCGTCCTCGAAACGCCCGGCGCCGCCGAGCAGGGTCGGCGCGATCGCCATGCCGAAGGCAACGGTCTTGCCTGATCCCGTCTGGGCCGAGACGAGCAGGTCCGCGCCCTCGGTTTCGGGTGCGAGCACCGCCGCCTGGACCGAAGTCAGCGTGGTGAAGCCACGCGCTTCCAATGCTCCGGCCAGTGCCGGGACCGTTCCGGTGAAACTCGTCACGTGTTCTTTTCCCAATGAATTGCGTGCACCGCATGCCGGACCACGACCATGTCGCGTGTCCGGCATCCGGCGCCGTTGGCGATGAGCGCCAGGGCAGCTTACCGGCGGCGAGAGCCCGCCGCCAGCCATCCTGAGGCTCGCTTTACTCTCGGCTTACGGCCAGCGCACTTCCGGCGGCAGGCTCGACAGGATCGAATTGACATTGCCGCCGGTCTTCAGCCCGAAGATCGTGCCGCGATCATAGAGCAGGTTGAACTCGACATAGCGGCCGCGCCGCACCAGTTGCTCCTCGCGCTCGGCGTCGGTCCAGTTCTGGTTGAAGTTCTTGCGCACGAGGTGCTGATAAACCACGAGAAATGAGCGGCCGACATCCTGCGCGAAGCGAAGGTCGGCGTCCCAGCCGCCCTTGTCCTGCGGCGAATGCTGCCAGTCGAAGAAGATGCCGCCGATACCGCGCGGCTCGTTGCGATGCGGCAGGAAGAAATATTCGTCGCACCATGCCTTGAACTTCTCGTAGTCGGCGACGGCCGGGTTCTTCTGGCATGCGAACTGCATCGACCGGTGGAAGTCGATCGTATCCTGGTCCGTCTGGACGCGCCGCCGGTCGAGAACGGGCGTCAGGTCGGCCCCGCCGCCGAACCACCAGCGCGAGGTCGCCACCATGCGCGTGTTCATGTGTACGGCGGGCACATTGGGGTTCCATGGATGCGCGATGAGCGAGATGCCGCTCGCCCAGAAGCGCGGATCCTCCTCTGCGCCCGGCATCTGCTTGCGGAACTCCGGGGAGAACTCGCCATGGACGGTGGAGGTGTGGACGCCGACCTTCTCGAAGACACGGCCGTGCATCATCGACATGATGCCGCCGCCGCCCTTGCCTTCCTCGCGCTGCCAGGGGGTTCTTTCGAAACGCCCCGGCGACCATGAGGCGAGGGGGCCCGCCACCTCGTCTTCCAGCGTCTCGAATGTGGAACAGATGCGATCGCGCAACTCTTCGAACCAGGCCCTGGCCCGTATCTTCTTGTCTTCGATGTCGGCCGGCAGCCCTGCCGGAATTTCGGGCCGTTCCATATCTTTCCTTGCAGATGCTGGCGTCGGCACGCGTCGGAACGCGGCGGCGCGCCAAAAGACTCGTCTTTTCCGGCCGCGATCCCTATCCTCTTGAAGGATCGGGTCAAGGAGTTCTTTGTTGGGCGCCCCCAGGAGACCATCGCTAGACGGGCTGAAGAAGCGTCTTGACCGCTCCCGCGCGGAAAAGACGCGGCTGCCGCGTGACGGTTTCCTGCGCGAGACCTTCGTGTTGCCGCGTTCGGCCGCGCGGGACAAGGCGCGCGAATGGTTCGACCGCTGGCCGAAACAGGCCTACTGGACCGAGATCGAAAGCTGGTCCGAGCGACCGGGCGACGTCATCGAGTTCACGATGCGGAGGCTGCCGGCAGCGGATTGAGGCGGCGACAGCCACCCTTACCGAACCAGCCGCCGCGCTCCCGGCCCCTCGGCCGCCAGCCGGTCGTGAGGATTGCGAAGCGGGCAGCGGTCGATCGACATGCAGCCGCAGCCGATGCAGTCGGTCAGCCCGTCGCGCAACCCCTGAAGCCGGGCGATGCGGCGATCGAGATCGTCGCGCCATTGCCTGGAAAGCCGACCCCAATCGCCGCGTGTCGGCGTCCGGCCCTCCGGCAGCGATGCGAAGGCGGCGGCAATATCGGCGAGCGGGATGCCGACCTCCTGTGCGACCTTGATGATGGCTACGCGGCGCAGTACGTCGCGCGCGTAGCGCCGCTGATTGCCTGCCGTGCGGTTGCTCGCGATCAGCCCCCTCGTCTCATAGAAATGGAGCGCCGAAACGGTGACGCCGCTGCGCGCTGCGACCTCGCCAACCGTCAATTCCCGTGCCATGGCAGATTCCGCTTGACCTCAACTTAACATGAGGTTTTAGCAAGGCTTCCTTCGAAGGCAAGCGAAGGAGTTCTTCATGCGTGGTTGGGCAGGACTTGCGGGGCGCACGCGGCTCGGGAACGGCATTGTGCTGCGCTTCCATCTCTTCACCAGTTGGCAACGCCGGCCGGGAACAGCGTCAGCCGATTCGGCGCATCGCCTCGCCCGCGGCCATGGCAGCCGCGACGGCGAGATTGAGGCTGCGGCCTCCGCCGCGCATCGGAATGAGCAGTCGCGCATCGGCGCTGTCATGGACATGGTCTGGCACGCCGGCGGATTCGCGGCCGAACAGCAGGATGTCGCCGTCGGCAAACTCGAATTCGGTGTAGGGCAAGTCGGCTTTCGTCGAGAAAAGCACCAGCCGGCGGCCTTCCGCGCGCCGCCACTGCTCGAAGCGCGCAAAGTCGAGATGCCTGACAAGCGTCGCCATTTCGAGATAGTCCATTCCGGCGCGTTTGAGGGCGCGGTCGGAAAGGGCGAAGCCGGCAGGCTCGATGATGTCGACTGCGATGCCGAGGCAGGCGCCCATCCTCAGGATCGTGCCGGTGTTGCCGGCGATGTCGGGCTGATAGAGAGCGATGCGAAAACCGCCGGTCACGGGCGCGATGTCCTTATGGGTTGCGGAATGGCAACAGGGTCGCCGCCAGGTTGGGAAAACCGCGCCGAGGGCATGGCCATTTCAGGCGAAATCGTCTAGGGCCTGTGATCAGTTGAGGAGAATGACGGCCGCGGCGAGGTGTATGGCGCCGAGGAAGTTGGTTGCGCGCTTGTCGTAGCGGGTCGCGATGGCACGGTACTGTTTGAGCTTTGCGAAGAAGTTCTCGATGAGATGCCTGGCCTTGTAGAGCTCTGTGTCGTAGCGGCGTGGTTGTTTTCGGTTTGATCGCGGCGGAATGACGATATCGACACCGGCGCTTTGAAGCAGATCGAGCACACGCTCTTTGGCATCGAATGCCTTGTCGGCGATGAAGGCGGTGATCTTGTCGAACAGGTCAGGCAAAAGCGCATCGGCTCCGCACAGATCATGCTTCTGGCCAGGCGTCAGATGAAAGCCGGTCGGATTGCCCAAGGCGTCACAACGGGCGTGGATTTTGGTGCTCAGCCCACCCTTGCTGCGCCCTATGGCTTCGCGTTCCCGGTCCCCCCTTTTGCGCCGGCGCTGTGTTGATGGGCGCGCACGATGGTCGAATCGATCATGGCGTATTCATTGTCGGCGTCTTCGGCGAGAAGTTCGAAAACCTTCTGCCAGACCCCGCTTTTGCTCCAGCGTGTATGGCGCGTATGAATGACCCGGAAGTGGCCGAACCGCTCCGGCAAGTCACGCCACGGGATTCCGGCCCGATAGCGATACAAGACCGCCTCCACGAACAGCCGGTTATCCTTGGCGGTGCCGCCGACATGACCTTCACGGCCAGGCAAGAAATCTCTGATGCGCTCCCATTGATCATCACGCAAGGCATAACGACGTGCCATCCGGTCGGCGCCCCCTGATTCGCCGACACCTCAAGAATCACATCTCCGGTGATTTGGGAATCTGGAGGCTTCTGTGAGGTCCGCGGGCGCGGCATCGATGCCGCCGATCTGTGTCGGGCGGACCTCATTGATCGCAACTGATCACAGGCCTTACACAGCCGCCAGTGTCAACTCGAACCGATGGAGGCAGCGATGGAAATCTTCCGGATGCGTAGTGCAGTGGCTGCCCTTTTCAACGGGCGCCTTGCCTGACGGCGGTTTCGGTTCGACACACTTCCTGACAGTCAGCATCACACCGATTCCCGCCGGAAGTTCTTTTCCGTTCTCGAAGGAATCACGCGATGCATGCCAATCTCCCGAAGGGCCCGGTCGCCCCGTCTGAACCCGTTTCTTCCGCTGAAGTCCAGGCCGTCGCGCCGCGCGAATCCACCGGGGCTTCCAAGCCCGCCGCCGGCCTGTCAGCAGCGTTCAGGGCCGCCCTTGGCGCGAAGCCTCAGGCACCACATCTGAGGCTTGCGAACCCTCATGCGTTCGACCCTTTGGCGCAGGCGAAAGCGGGGACTGGCGGCAAGGCGCAGAGACCGGCGCCGGTAAGAAGTCCTATGATCGGTCTCCGCTCGGGACATAAATGACGTTTCGAAAGTTGGAAGAGCGAGAAAATGTTTCGCTGGTTTGAGAAGAGGCTGGACCCGTTCCCGTCCGAGGAACCGGTCGAGCCGCCCAGGACGCTGGTGGCCTTCTGCCTGCACTATACCAGGGGCGCGTGGCCGTTCATCGCCATATCGGCGACGCTGACGGCGGTGGTGGCCTTTGCCGAGGTCTGGATGTTCGGCTTCCTCGGCTCCATCGTCGACTGGCTGTCGGTACAGAACCGCGAGACCTTTTTGCAGACCGAAGGCTGGAAGCTGGCCGGCATGGCCTTTGTCGTGCTCGTGCTGCTGCCCACCACGGTGTTCGTCAATTCGATGGTCAACCAGCAGACGCTCATGGGCAACTATCCCATGCGCATCCGCTGGCAGGTGCACCGCTACCTGCTCAGGCAGTCGATGAGCTTCTATCAGGACGAGTTCGCGGGGCGCATCGCCACCAAGCTGATGCAGACCGCGCTCGCCGTGCGCGAATGCGTCATCAAGCTGATCGACGTCCTGAACTATGTGGTGGTCTATTTCCTCGGCATGCTGCTCATCGTCGGCTCGTCAGACTGGCGGCTGGCGATGCCTCTCGCCGTCTGGCTGGCGGGTTATGTGCTGCTCATGCGCCACTTCATCCCGAAGCTGGGCAAGGTCTCCGAAGAACAGGCCGACGCCAGGTCCGTGATGACGGGCCGGGTGGTCGACAGCTACACCAACATCCAGACCGTGAAGCTGTTCTCCCATGCGCGCCGCGAGGCCTCCTATGCCAGGGAGGGCATGGGCATCTTCATGGATACGGTCTACCGTACCATGCGGCTGGTCACCGGGCTCTACGGCACGCTCTATCTGCTGAACTCGCTGCTCCTGACCTCGGTCGCGGGCCTGTCGATCTGGCTATGGCTCAATGAGGCCGTCACGATCGGCGCGGTCGCGGTGGTCATCGGCCTGGTGCTCCGGCTCTGGGGCATGTCGCAATGGATCATGTGGGAGATATCGGGACTGTTCGAGAATATCGGCACGGTTCAGGACGGGATCGGCTCGATCTCGCTGCCGCGCCTCGTCGAGGACAAGCCCGGCGCCCGCGAGATCAAAGTGAAGAAGGGGCAGATCGAGTTCGACCGCATCCGCTTCCACTACGGCAAGGGCAAGGGCGTCATCGAGGAACTGTCGCTGACCGTGCGGCCGGGCGAGAAGGTCGGCCTGGTCGGCCGCTCGGGCGCCGGCAAGTCGACGCTCGTCAACCTGTTGCTGCGCTTCTACGACCTCGAAGGCGGGCGCATCCTGATCGACGGCCAGGAGATCGCCGGCGTCACCCAGGATTCGTTGCGCGCCGAGATCGGCATGGTCACGCAGGACACCTCGCTGCTCCACCGCTCGGTGCGTGACAACATCCTCTACGGACGCCCCGACGCCACGGAGACGATGATGGTCGAGGCGGCGCGGCGGGCCGAGGCGATCGGCTTCATCGGCGGGCTCGTCGATGCGAAGGGCCGCAAGGGCTTCGAGGCCCATGTCGGCGAGCGCGGCGTGAAGCTGTCCGGCGGCCAGCGCCAGCGCATCGCGATCGCCCGCGTGATGCTGAAGGATGCACCGATCCTCATCCTCGACGAGGCGACGTCGGCGCTCGACTCCGAGGTCGAGGCCGCAATCCAGGAGAACCTCTATCGGCTCATGGAGGGCAAGACGGTGATCGCGATCGCGCATCGGCTGTCGACCATCGCGGCGATGGACCGTCTGGTGGTCATGGACAATGGCCGGATCGTCGAGGAGGGGACGCATGATGCGCTCGTCGCCAAAGGCGGGCTCTATGCACAGCTCTGGCAGCGCCAGTCCGGCGGCTTCCTCATCCAGGATGAGCCGCATGCCGGGGCCGCCGCCATGCGCGGCGGCGACGTCGCCGCGGCCATGGAGGGACAGGCAGCGGAATGAACGGGCTTTCGCCGCGACCGTCCCTATATTTGTCGTCGGGCCGGATGCGGCCGGCCCGACTACCGCATCGGTGAGACGGCAAGGCGAATGACCGAACCCAATTTTCCGGACAGCCTTTGGCGGCGCTTCGAAGGGGCGATCGATCCCTTTCAGGACACCGATCGCGACGTGCTGCCCGCCACGGCCTGGCGATTCATCCTCTATTTCGCCAATCAGGCGAGGGGACCCTTCGTCCTGCTGCTGATCGTCGGCGGCCTGGCCGGCGCGGTCGATGCCGCCATGTACTGGTCGGTCGGATGGCTGATCGATCTTATGGATTCCTCCAGCCCGGAGCGCCTCTTCGCAGATCACTGGCCCCAACTCCTGGGCCTGCTCCTGCTCGTCCTGGTCGTGCGCACCCTTGTCCTGGTCGCCTCCGCGCTGGTCGAACAGCAGGTGATCGTGCCGGGCTTCTATTCGATGGTGCGCTGGCAGTCGTTCCGCCGCGTCATCGAGCAGCCTTACGCCTTCTACCAGAACGACTTTGCCGGCCGCATCGCCACCAAGATCATGCAGGGCGGCGAGGCCGTCGGCGATTTCATCGTCAACGTGCTGCAGACCATGTGGTCGTTCCTGACCTTCGTGGTCCTGGCCATCACCATCCTCGTCTCGCTCGATCCGCTGATGGGGCTGGTCGTCGGCCTGTGGTTCCTCGGCTATGTGGCGATCGTGCGGTTCCTGTTGCCGACCATGCGGCGCGCCGGGCGCGAGACGGCCGACCAGCGCTCCGTCTTCAACGGGCGCTTGGTGGACGCCTTCACCAACATCGTTGCCGTGAAGCTGTTCGACAGCGGGAGGCGTGAGCACGCCTACATCCGCGATGCGATGGAGAGCTTCATCGCCGCCGTCTTCCGGCTCACCCGCGCCGTCACCACGGTGCGCTCCGCCGTGGCGGCGCTCAACGGCACCATGGTGAGTTCGATCGGCGCCATCGCTGTCTGGAGCTGGACGCAGGGCAACATCTCGACCGGGGCGATCGCGGCCGCGCTCGCATTGGTCTTCCGGCTCAACCAGATGTCCGGCTGGATGATGTTCAACGTCAACGGCCTGATCCGCAACTACGGCACGATCCAGGACGCGACGGGCACGATATCCGTCCGCCCCGCCATTCGCGACGCGGCGGACGCCGTCGCGCTCCCGAGAGCCAAGGGCGACATCCGCTTCGAGAACGTCTCGTTCAACTACGAAAAGGGCGGCGGGATCATCGAGAACCTCAACCTCCATGTCAGGCCGGGCGAGCGCGTCGCATTGGTCGGCCCTTCCGGCGCCGGCAAGACCACCATCGTCAATCTCGCGCTGCGCCTGTTCGACGTCGAGAAGGGCCGCATCCTGATCGACGGGCATGATGTGCGTTCCGTCACCCAGGCGTCGCTGCGCGCCCAGTTCGGCGTTGTCAGCCAGGATGCGATGCTGATGCACCGTTCGATCCGCGACAATATCGGCTACGGCAAGGCCGGCGCCCGGGAAGGCGACATCGTCGAAGCTGCCCGGCGTGCCGCCGCGCACGACTTCATCGTCGACGTTCAGGATCCCAAGGGCCGCAAGGGCTATGACGCCCAGGTCGGCGAACGCGGCGTGAAGCTCTCGGGCGGCCAGCGCCAGCGCATCGCGATCGCACGCATGATGCTGAAGGACGCGCCGATCCTCATTCTCGACGAAGCGACATCCGCCCTGGATTCGGAGGTGGAGGCAGCCATCCAGGACAATCTCTACCGGCTGATGGAAGGCAAGACCGTGATCGCGATCGCTCATCGGCTGTCGACCATCGCTGCGCTCGACCGGGTGGTCGTGATCGACGAAGGCCGCATCGTCGAGGAGGGCATCCACGAGGAACTGCTGGCCAAGGGCGGGCTCTATGCCCAGCTCTGGAAGCGTCAGTCCGGCGGCTTCCTGGCCGAGAGCCTGGCCGCGGAGTAGGGGCGATGTCGCTGCGACCGCCAGGCGCCCATTCGGGTTCGGCAGGCCTCCAGAGCGGGCTCGACGTCCTCCATCACGAAATCGCCGGCGAGATGGCCTCGGCGCTCGGGCGGGCCGGCCGGCGTGTCGAGGAGACGCTCGCGAGGCTGCGCGTCCTCGCGGCCGACGACCAGGCTCGTCCGGGGCTGCTGCGCGATGCCGCCGAAGCGGTGCACGCCTATTTCATCCAGCGCGAGCTCTGCGGCCTTCGGCGCCACGACGCCGTGATTCGCGAATACGACATACCCAGGGCAGTGCTGGCGAGGCTCGGGGCGAAATAGGGCTCGGGCGGGCCGTCCTGGCCGTCGCAGCGACGGGCCGCGCAGTGGTCGCCGGCCGCCTCCCGCTCCCCCGGGACGGGCCGATTCCGGGCTTGATCCACAGGGCCGCGACAATCTGCCCTGAGGCCTACTGCCGTCTGGACAAGCGCATTCTTCACGCATAAACCAGCCGCAAATGCCGGAGGTCTGTCGCTAGCCCGTCGCCATGCGATTTCGGGTGCGCGCCAGGAAGAGCGGGGATCGGTTCAGCCGCCGGCGCAGATAAGGGAAAAGGATCAGAGTCCCGTGAGCGCACACGATACGACGGAGCCAAACCGCCGCGATTTTCTCTATATTGCGACCGGCATGGCCGGTGCGGTCGGCGCTGGCGCCGTCGCATGGCCGTTCATCGACCAGATGCGCCCCGACGCTTCGACGCTCGCGCTCGCCTCTGTCGAGGTGGACGTCTCCGCGCTTCAGCCGGGCATGTCGCTGACCGCCAAATGGCGCGGCAGGCCGGTGTTCATCCGCAACCGCACGCCGGAAGAGATCGAGGCGGCCAAGGCCGTGCCGATGGCCGAGCTGAAGGATCCGGTGGCACGCAACGCCAACATCCCGGCGGGCGCCGAGGCGACCGACATCGATCGGTCGGCAGGCGAGGGCAGGGAGAACTGGATCGTCATGGTCGGCGTCTGCACGCATCTCGGTTGCGTGCCTCTCGGCCAGTCCGGCGATTTCGGCGGCTGGTTCTGCCCGTGCCACGGCTCCCACTACGACACGGCGGGGCGTATCCGCAAAGGCCCTGCGCCCGAGAACTTGGCCGTGCCCGTTTTCCAATTCATTTCCGACACCAAGATCCGGATCGGCTAAGGGGGAATTTCCATGGCTGGTGGACACTCGACCTACAAGCCGACAAGCGGCATCGGCCGCTGGGTCGACGAACGCATGCCGCTGCCGCGGCTGATGTATGATTCCTTCGTCGCCTACCCGGTGCCGCGTAACCTGAATTACGCCTATACCTTCGGCGGCATCCTTTCGATCATGCTGGTGGCGCAGATCCTCACCGGTGTCGTGCTGGCCATGCACTATGCCGCAAACACGGGCCTCGCCTTCCAGTCGGTCGAGAAGATCATGCGCGACGTGAATTCGGGCTGGCTTCTGCGCTACCTGCATTCCAACGGCGCGTCCTTCTTCTTCATTGCCGTCTACATCCACATCTTCCGCGGGCTCTATTACGGTTCCTACAAGGCGCCGCGCGAGCTGCTGTGGATCCTGGGCTGCATCATCTACCTGCTGATGATGGCGACCGGCTTCATGGGCTATGTGCTTCCCTGGGGCCAGATGAGCTTCTGGGGTGCAACCGTCATCACCGGGTTCTTCACCGCGATCCCGCTGGTCGGCGACTGGATCCAGCAACTGCTGCTTGGCGGCTTCGCGGTCGATAATCCGACGCTCAACCGCTTCTTTGCGCTGCACTATCTGCTGCCCTTCATGATCGCCGGCGTCGTCGTCCTGCACGTCTGGGCGCTGCACGTCACCGGTCAGACCAACCCGACCGGCATCGAGGTCAAGGCAAAGACCGACACGGTTCCGTTCACGCCGCATGCCACCGCCAAGGACGCCTTTGCGATGGTCGTGTTCCTCGCCGTGTTCGCCTACTTCGTCTTCTATATGCCGAACTATCTCGGCCACCCCGACAACTACATCGTTGCCGACCCGCTGAAGACGCCGGCCCATATCGTCCCCGAATGGTACTACCTGCCGTTCTACGCGATCCTGCGCGCCATCACCTTCAACATCGGCCCGATCGATTCCAAGCTGGGCGGCGTGCTGGCCATGTTCGGCTCCATCGCGGTGCTGTTCGTCGTGCCCTGGCTCGACACATCGAAGGTCCGCTCTGCGGTCTACCGCCCCTGGTACAAGCTGTTCTTCTGGCTGTTCGCCGCCAACGCCATCTTCCTCGGCTGGCTCGGCTCGCGTCCGGCGGAAGGCGCCTATGTGATCATGGCCCAGGCTTCGACCCTCTACTATTTCGCCTTCTTCCTGGTGATCATGCCGGTCCTCGGCCTGATCGAAACCCCGCGCAGGCTGCCCAACTCGATCACCGAAGCGGTGCTTGCCAAGAAGGGGAACGGCGCAACGGCGCTTCCGAGCGGCGTGGCCGCCTCGCCGGAAACCAAAGGCTGATCTGCCGAGAATCTTTGAGAGGATAGTTTTCATGAAGAAGATTCTCAGCGGATTGGCGGTGCTGGGCGTTGTGCTTGCGGGCGCTGCTGGTGTCTGGGCGGCCGAAGAGGAGGCCGGCCACAGCGCGGCCGAGCCGACGCACTTCCCGATCCACAAGCCGGTGGAGCAGAGCTGGTCCTTCGCGGGTCCGTTCGGCACCTATGACAGGGGCCAGTTGCAGCGCGGGCTGAAGATTTACAAGGAAGTCTGCTCCGCCTGTCATTCGATGGATCTCGTCGCCTTCCGCACGCTGGAGGGGCTCGGCTACTCGCCCGCCCAGGTTAGCGCCTTCGCGGCCGAGTACACCGTGCAGGACGGGCCGAATGCCGACGGCGAGATGTTCGAACGCCCGGCTATCCCGTCGGATCACTTCCCGTCGCCATTCCCGAATCCGGTCGCTGCGGCGGTCGCCAACAACGGCGCCGCCCCGCCCGACTTCTCCCTGATCGCCAAGGCGCGCGGTGTCGAACGCGGCTTCCCGACCTTCGTCTTCGACATCTTCACGCAGTATGCCGAAAACGGTCCCGACTATATCCATGCGCTGCTGACCGGCTATGACGAGCAGCCGCCGGCCGGCATGGAAATTGCCGAGGGCACGCACTACAACCCGTATTTCATCGCCGGCAAGTCGCTGGCCATGGCCAAGCCGCTCTCGGACGGCCAGGTGACCTACGAGGACGGTACGCCCGAGACGGTCGACCAGTATGCGCGCGACGTCTCGGCCTTCCTGATGTGGGCCGCCGAGCCGCATCTCGAGGAGCGCAAGAAGACCGGCTTCCGCGTCATCATCTTCCTTGCCCTGTTCGGCGTGCTGGTTTACCTGACCAAGCGCAAGGTGTGGGCTACCACACCGCATTGAGTTGGATCGCAGCGACTTTCCAAAGGGCGCCGGCGGCGCCCTTTTCATTCGACTGCGAAACCGGCATGTATGTGCGGCAACGGGACCGTCCTGACATGAAATCTTCCCTCGAAGACACGCTGCTCACGTCGATCCGCACGATCCCGGACTATCCGAAGCCGGGAATCCTGTTCCGCGACATAACCACGCTGCTCGGCGATGCGCGTGCTTTCCGCCGTGCAGTGGACGAACTCGTTCATCCATGGGCGGGCTCCAAGATCGACAAGATCGCAGGCATCGAGGCGCGCGGCTTCATCCTCGGAGGCGCGATCGCGCACCAGCTTTCGGCCGGCTTCATCCCGATCCGCAAGAAGGGCAAGCTGCCGCACGAGACCGTGCGCGTCGCCTACAGCCTGGAATACGGGCTGGACGAGATGGAGATGCACAAGGATGCAGTGAAGCCGGGCGAACGGGTGATCCTGGTCGACGACCTGATCGCGACCGGCGGCACGGCCGAAGGGGCGGCGAAGCTGCTGCGGCATATGGGTGCGGAGATCGTCAGCGCCTGTTTCGTCATCGACCTGCCCGATCTCGGCGGCCGTGCCAGGCTCGAGGCGCTCGGCGTTCCCGTCCGCACCCTTGTCGCGTTCGAAGGGCATTGATCACTTCATGACCGTCTCGGCGCGCCTCCGCAGGAAGGCGCGCATGGCTGCGTCGTCGCAAAGGCCGATCGCACGTTGATAGGCCTCGCCGGCCATCGTGGTGTGGCCAAGCCGGGCGTGAAGATGCGCAGCCAGCGCCCAATAGGGCTGGTAGCTCCTGGTCGCCTGGATATCGATCTGTTCGAGCAAGGCGAGGCCAGCCGGAGCGCCACGCGCCTCGGCGATGGCCGCGGCGCGGCCGACCTGCGCGCCGAGGGTCGGCGCGAGCAGCACCAGTCCCTCATAGAGCAGCGCCACGGCTTCCCAGTCGGTGCTGCCGGTAACGGCACGCCGGGCATGCGCCGACTGGATCGCCGCTTCGAGCTGGAAGCGACCGATGCGCCCGGCCTCGGCAGCGTAAGCGAGTTCGTGCTCGGCTTCCTCGCAGAGCGCAGGGGACCACAGACTGCAATCCTGTTCGGAGAGCGGCACGAAGGCTCCGTCGGTCCCGCGCCGCGCGGCGCGCCGGGCCTCGCAATGGAGCATCAGCGCGAGCAGGCCGCGTGCTTCCGGCTCGTCCGGCAACAGGCTGACGACCAGCCGTCCGAGATGCAGCGCCTCCTCGGGCAGGCCGCTGCGGCGCGGATCGTCGCCCGCGACGTCGTCCCAGCCGCTGCCATAGGCCGCGTAGATCGCCTCCAGCACGGCGTCGAGGCGCGGCGCGAGCTCGTCCGGGGCCGGAACCTCGAAGGGGATGCCCGCGCCGCGGATCCGGTTCTTGGCCCGGCTCAGACGGCGCGCCATCGCCGCCGGGCTCACGCAGAAGGCGGAGGCGATCCGCGTGGCGTCGAGCCGCAGGATCGTCTGCAGCATCAGGGGCGTGCGCAATGCCGCATCGATCTCGGGATGCGCCGAGATGAAGAGCAGCTTCAGCCGCTCGTCGCCCAGACCATCCGGCCCGGCGCTGCGTTCGCTCGCTTCTTCCGCCGCGGCGATCAATGCCGGCACTGACTGCCGGTGGACTTGACGGCGGCGCGCAGCGTCGATCAGCCGTCGCCGTGCCGCCACCAGCAGCCAGGCCTCGGGTTTGTCGGGCACGCCGGAGCGCGGCCAGGTCGACAGGGCCGCGCCGAAGGCGTCGGACAGAGCGTCCTCGGCCGCGGCGATGTCGCGCGAACGTGCGGCGAGGAAGGCGAGCAGGCGGCCATAGGATTCACGTGCCGCCCGCTCGACCCTTGCCAGGGCTTCATCGACCACGAGGCGGCCCTTAGCCGGCCGCTATCTCCGCCATCCGATCGTGGTCCGTCTGCGGGAGATTGGGGCGGACTTCGACGCCGCCCTCCGGTCCGGCCGGATAGCGCGCGGCCCATTTCAGCGCCGTGTCGATGTCGGGCACGTCGATGATGAAGAAGCCGCCGAGCTGTTCCTTGGTGTCGGCGAACGGGCCGTCCTGGACACGGTGGGCGCCTTCCCTGGGGCGCAGGCTGGTCGCGGTGGCAGGTGGCTGCAGGCCGGCGCCGGCGACAACGATCCCGGCGTCCTGCAGCGCCTTCATATAAGGCACGAAGCTCGCCCAGAATGCCTCGCGTTTCTTGGGGTCCGCCCGCGCGGCAAATTCGTCGGCACTCTGATAGAAGAGAAGCGTGTAATGCATCGTCCTGTCCTTTCGGTAACGAGCGCGTCGTCGTCGCTCGGCCCAATGACGGGGATGCGGGCCGCAATCGGACACCGGCCTCGATTTTTTTGCTTCGCCGCCTGCCGATATCAGGCAGGCGCATCGTATCTCGTAAGGTCAGCCCGTCTTCACAAGTATCGCGCTCGTGAACTCGATCACCTTGTCGCCGCGCGTATCGAAAGCTTCGCACAAAATGGTGAGCATGCGCCAGCCGGGGCGTGAAGCGATCGGCCGGTGGTCGATACCGGTGCGGGTGAAGGTGATCGTCTCGCCGGCAAAGACCGGCTTCAGCCATTTCAGCTCGCGGAAGCCGGGCGATGGGCCGAATTCCGGCCGCGGCCCCGGACCGGTCCAGGCGACCGGCACGGTATCCTGGCGCAGCTTCAGATTATACTTCATCCAGGTTGCGGCCGTGTGCCAGCCCGACGCGCAGAGCGCACCGAACACGCTTCTCCTGGCGGCTTCCTCGTCGACGTGGAAGGGTTGCGGATCATATTTGCGGGCGAAGGCCTTGATCTCCTCGGCCTGGAATGTGTGGGAGCCGAGCGTCGTGGTGACGCCGATGCCGAAGAACTCGTCGAGCGCGCTCATCGGACCGTCTCCCGTGCCAGGAACATTCCGGTGTTCTGCAATTCCATGACCACATCGCCGCGCTGGTTGATGAGCGCGCTCTGCACGGTCACAAAGCCGAGGCCGGGTTTCGACTTCGAGCCTCGCTTGGCAATGACCGTGCTGCGGCCGGTCAGCGTGTCTCCGGCCAGGACCGGCTTCTTCCAGCGCACATAATCCAGTCCCGGCGAGCCTTGCGACGTCGAGTCGAGCAGGAAGCCGTCGCACATCATGCGCATGAACATGCAGCATGTGTGCCACCCGGAGGCGGCAAGCCCACCGAGGATGCTGGCCTTGCCCGCTTCTTCATCGAGATGCATCGGCTGCGCATCGAACTCTCTGGCGAATTCGATGATCTCCTCCGCTGTGACCGTCTTCGCGCCGAGCTCTATCGTGCCGCCCTCCTCGAAGTCCTCCAAGGCCCATTTCTTCGCGGTCATGTCAGATCCTGTTCAAACTTGTACGAATACCATGTACAGCCCGCGCCGCCGATGCAAGGCCGCTTTGTCGGCCGAGAGCGAGCATGCTACAGCCAGCCGCGCCGGCGGAAATACCAGAAGGGCAGCACGGCCGAGACCACCATCAGGCCGAGGGCCAGCGGATAGCCGATGTTCCATTTCAGCTCGGGCATGGCGTCAAAGTTCATGCCGTAGATCGAGGCGACCAGGGTCGGCGGCAGGAAGACGACGGCGGCCACGGACACGATCTTGATGATGGCGTTCTGCTCGATATTGATCATCCCGAGCGTGGCATCGAGCAGAAAGGTGATCTTCTGCGACAGGAAGGAGGAGTGGTCGGCGAGCGAGGCGACGTCGCGCGACAACGTCTTGACGCGGGCGCGGACATCCTTGCTGCTCTTGCTCTGGCCGGTGGCGTGGGCCATGAAGCTCGACAGGCGTTGCAGCGTGGTCAGGCTGTCGCGCATGTTGGAGGTGAGCGATTCCTTGCGCCCGAGTTGTTTCAGCAGGAGCTGGAAGCTGCGATCGCGCTTCGAGGCCTTGGTCTCGGTCGGATTGAAGATATCCTTCGACAACGCTTCGACGTCGCGCGAGGCGCGCTCGAGCACGTCGGCCAGCCGATCCACGATCGCCTCCAGGAGCCCGATCAGGATGGTCTCGGCATTGGTGCAGCCGATCGAGGCCTTTTCGGCCCGCACCGGGAAGGTCTGGAAGGCACGGGGCTCATGATAGCGGATGGTCACCAGCCGGTTGCCTGCCAGCACGAAGGTGACGGGCGAGATGATGGGCTCGTCGCCTTCGGTGGAGGCGGGCAGGGTCGCGGTCATGAAGTAAACGCCGTCCTCGACGTAGAGACGGCTGGATATCTCGATCTCCTCCATCTCTTCGCGGGTCGGGATCTCGACGCCGATCCAGGCTTCGATGTCAGCTTCTTCTTCCTTGGTGGGGCTCACGAGATCGACCCAGACCACGGGGCTGCCGCCCGAGGAAAGGCCGTCGACCAGCCGCAGGCGATCCTGATCTATGACGAATGCCTTGATCATTGAGCGGTCTCCCTTGCCTTCGACAAGAGGCGCGTCATAGGCGACGCCTGTTTCAGGATTGTGTCCGGCAAAGAAGTTCCGGCGGCCTGGAAGCTGCCGCTTAGACCCGGCCGCCGGAGGCGTCAAGCCTGCGGTTTCGGGCCCCCTTTGCGTCAGCAAATGTCAGGGATCTTTCACAAATGCGTGCGGTGGTCGCGCGGACACTTGTGTTTGGAAGGGCTCCACCCCATTTGCGCGTGGCGACGATCGATGGGGGGCGAATCGTAGCCGATTAAATGCCTTTGCCGGAGAATACGCATGTTTGAGCAAAATGTTGGACTGAGCGACCGGGCTATGCGGGCAGCCGCGGGCGCTGTTCTGTTGGCCATGATCTTCCTCGCACCCGAAGCGCCGTTGCGCTGGTTCGGGTTGATCGGTGTCGTCCCGCTGTTGACGGGCCTGTTCGGGGTGTGCCCGTTCTACAGGCTGTTCCACAAGACAACGCTGAACAAGCAGTCTTAGTCGCCTGCAGTCCGCAGGCCCTGCCAAGAAGCCGGCGCCGAGCCGGCTTTTTTTGTGCGCTGCTGCCATTCGGCGAACGTAGCAGCCTCACGATTGTGCCCTCTCACTTGGATGAAGAGGTGGTCATTCCTGATCCGGAGCCAGGCGACCTTCCGAAGTCGTCAAGCCCGGCGGGGCGGGGGATCAACCGACCATTGCCCGAGGCTCGCCGAATTCGGCGACGACACGGGGCCGGCCCAGGCGATCGAGGAAGCTGCGACGGCGAACGGCCAGCGATCGGAGACGCTGGTCAGGCCGCAGACATCGTGCCGGCCGCCAGCCTGCGGCCATGGTGCTCCAGCTTGGCCAGCAGTATCTCGACGCGCTGTTGAGACGATACGGCCTCCGCGGAGGCGGCGCGGAGTTCTCGAAGCAGGTCCGTCACCTCGTCGGACGACCGCTCCACCGGGCCGGAGCCTACCCCCGTCAGCAACCAGGAGGGACTGACGCCGAGAAGCCCCGCCATCATGGCAAGGCGGTTTGACCGCGGGTCTGCCCGGTCGCATTCCCACGCCTTCCAGCTTGCGGTCTGGACGCCGAGGCGCCTTGCGGCCTGGGCCATGGTCAGCCGCGCTGCCTCACGGGCGAGCGAGATGCGTCCGCCGAGGGTGTCATCCTGGGCGAAATCGGCGTCGTCTTTGCGGGCCATCATGGTCGGTTCTCCTTGCAACTAAAAATTGATCGTTCGGATTGGTGCGCTTGACATTGCGCATGGCACGCGCCGCCGGCAGGTACGCCGCATGTGATGGCCGATCGGTGGGAGGCCATCATGCCGGCCTTGCCTTGAAGCATTCAGCGGGACGGCAACGGCCCGAATGCGAGGGGCCGGATCGAACCTGCCGGAAAGATTGGCGCAAACTGATCTTGCCATCTGGCTTATCGTATCCCGTCTAAATTTCTACATGTCTGACATAGGCTCATGAATACATAATACTCTTTGACGAAAATGCCTCGTGACGGGATTGGTATTGTAAGCCTCAGGTCGCCCTGCCGGCATCTTAATCAGCCATATCTGGCAGGGCAACCCGTGAGACTTGATTTCCGGCCTCGCCCGCACTCGACAACCTCGCCTTCCGCTCATGGCCGGTGCCGGTTCAGATTGAAAACGCGTCGGAAACATCGACGGCTTGCCGTCTGCACCGGGCCGGCGAAACCACACCTGCGCCCGTTCCGAAGCCGGTCCGGCAGGGGTTGCTCGGACCCTTCGAGGCCGGGCGGCGGCACTCCAGAGTTGCAGGCGGGTGGACATCCGTTCATGCGTCGACTATACGCACACCCTCTTGCCGAATCGTCGTTTCGGCAATCCACGCGCAGCCCGACGCTGTATTCGCCTCCTCGCGGCCGCCCATCCGGCGGCCAGGATCCTGCAGGCGGCCAAATCTCGAGAAGGAGACGTGTCCTACCGACCGGTGGACTTTGGAATGCTATTGGATACACAAAATCACCATACCGACCTCTCAAGGGTCAAACTCAGCATACGGCACGTCTTCAAGATCTTCGGCCCGCATCCCGGCGTCGCGCTGGACATGGCAAGGGCGGGCAAAGCAAAGCCGGAAATCCATCGAACCACCGGCTGCGTGGTCGGCGTCGACGACGCCAGCTTCGATATCATGGACGGCGAGATCTTCGTGATCATGGGGCTGTCGGGATCGGGCAAATCGACGCTGCTGCGCCTCCTCAATCGACTGATCGAGCCTACCGCCGGCGTGATCGAGGTAGACGGGCGCGACATCACCAGGATGTCGAAGCGCGAACTGATCGAATTGCGCCGGCGCGACATGAGCATGGTCTTTCAGTCCTTCGCTCTTCTGCCGAACCGCAATGTGCTCAACAATGCCGCCTTCGGGCTCGAGGTGGCGGGCGTGGGCGAAGCGGAGCGCATGGCAAAGGCGCTCGCTGCTCTCGAAGCGGTCGGCCTGCGCTCCTATGCGCAAAGCAGACCCGAGCAACTGTCGGGCGGAATGAAGCAGCGCGTCGGGCTCGCCAGGGCGCTGGCGAGCGAGCCGACGATCCTGCTCATGGACGAAGCCTTTTCCGCGCTCGACCCGCTGATCCGAACCGAAATGCAGGACGAACTGATGCGTCTGCAGGCCGAGCACAGCCGCACGATCATCTTTGTCAGTCATGATCTCGACGAGGCAATGCGCATCGGCGACCGCATCTGCATCATGCAGGACGGCAAGGTGGTGCAGGTCGGCACGCCTGACGAGATCGTGACCAACCCGGCCAACGACTACATACGCTCGTTCTTCCGCAATGTGGACGTCTCCCAGGTGTTCAAGGCGGGCGACATCGCCCACAAGACCCAGCTGACGATCGTGGACAGGCAGAGCGTCTCGATTGCAACCGCCCTCGAGCAATTGCGGCAATCCGATCGCGAAGTCGCCGTCGTCGTCGGCCGCGACCGCAAATATCGCGGCATGGTCAGCCAGGAGACGCTCGTCAGGAACGGCCAGCCCAAAGCAGCCGAGCCCTGTCGGGACGCCTTTCTTCCGGACGTGGTCCCCATTCCCGCCGGCGAACCCCTGTCGAACGTGCTGGGCCGCGTCGCAGAAAGCCGATGGCCTCTTCCGGTCATCGACGACGACAATCGATATCTCGGCTCCATCAGCAAGTCGTCGCTCCTGGAAACGCTCGACCGCGCGAGTTGAGCCGGCACCGAACGGAAGAAATCATGGATTTCGATCTCAGCATCGGCCACGGAGCCGATATCGCCGTCGACTATATCCTCGACAATTACATGCCGGCGCTCGATGCGATCGCGACGGCGATCGGCTTCGTTACGGGCGGCATACAGAATCTCTTGGTTTCGGTTCCTCCCGTTGCGGGCATAGCCGTTCTGACTCTGCTCGCCCTCTGGCGCGTCGGCTGGAAGTTCGCGCTGTTCACGCTCCTTTCGTTCTGGCTCATCCGCCATATGGGACTGTGGACCGCGACGATGGAGACGCTGTCACTGGTGCTTGCGGCGACGGCGATTGCGGTGGTGATCGGCATTCCGACCGGGATAGCGATGGCGCGCAGCGCGCCGGTTGCCTCCGCAGTGCGGCCCGTGCTTGACCTGATGCAGACCATGCCGGCTTTCGTCTATCTCATCCCGGCTGCGATGTTCTTCGGATTGGGGGCGGTGCCCGGCACGATCGCGACGGTGATCTTCGCCATGCCGCCGGTGGTCAGACTGACCAATCTGGGCATCCGCCAGGTCCACTCCGAGTTCGTCGAGGCGGGCCTGGCGTTCGGCTGCACCTCGCGACAGCTGCTCTTCAAGGTGCAACTGCCCAACGCCATGCCCTCGATCATGGCCGGCATCAACCAGACCATCATGCTGTCGCTGTCGATGGTCGTCATCGCGTCGATGATCGGTGCAGGCGGGCTCGGCAACACCGTCCTCACCGGCATCCAGCGCCTCGATGTCGGGACCGGCTTCGAGGGCGGGCTGGCGGTCGTCGTGCTCGCCGTGGTCCTCGACCGGATCACCCAGAGCCTCGGCAAGGGCAGGGCGCGTTTCCCAGGCTTCCTTGCGCTGCGCAAGGCAGGCGGACATTCGGGCACGGCTTCGCTCGAACGTTCCGATGCGGCAAGCGGCGGGGCACCCTCCGCTTGAACTCCCTATCCACAAGAAGGAGACAATATGTTCAGAAGACTGACACGGCTGGGATTGGCCGCGGCGATCGCCGCCGGTTTCGCGACGGCGGCATTTGCCCAGGACAACGCCAAGACGACCAAGCTGGGATGGGCCGCCTGGTCCGACGCGGAGTTCGTCACCAAGCTCGCCGCCAAGCTGATCGAGGACAACCTCGGCGCCAAGGTGGAACTGGTGCAGACCGACGTCGCTCCGCTCTATCAGGGTATCAGCCGTGGCGATCTCGACGCGATGATGATGGCCTGGCTGCCGCAGACCCATGCCGACTACTTCAAGCGCGTGGAGGACAAGGTCGAGACGCTGGGTTCGGTCTATGAGGGAGCGAAGCTCGGTTGGGTCGTGCCGGCCTACATTCCGCAGGACGCCGTCAACTCTATCGAGGATCTGAAGAAGGACGACGTCAAGGAAAAGCTCGGCGCGACGGTTCAGGGCATCGATCCCGGCGCCGGCCTTACCCGCCTCTCGGAAGCGGCCATCAAGGATTACGGCCTCGACTACAAGCTTCAGATCTCCAGCGAAGCCGGGATGCTGACGACGGTCGACCGGGACATGCGTTCGGAAAAATGGTTCGTCGCAACTGCCTGGAGCCCGCACTGGATGTTCGGGAAGTACAAGCTTCGCTACATCGAGGACCCGAAAGGCGCGCTGGGCGCGGCAGAGCATGTGGACGTTCTCGCGCGCAAGGGCTTCAAGGAAGACAATCCTGAAGCTGCCGCCTTTCTCTCGCGCATGAAACTGCCTCTCGACGAGCTCGAAGCCGCGATGTTCGACGCGCAGGAGACCTCCTATGAAAAGGCCGTCGACAAGTACATCGCAGATCACCCCGACCGGGTGAAGGCCTGGCTGGCGGGCTCGGAGTAAGACGCCAGTCATCTTCGATCGGCAGTGGGCCAAGGCAGAAGCCATGCGGCCGGCAACGAATTCTCGTCGGCCCTGGGTCGGCTCCCGATCGCAAGGATCAAGGGGTAGCTGTGCAGAGCCCTAACGCAAAAGGTGGGCTTGCGTTCGCGGCCAGATGCTCCATACTCCCCTCATTCGCTCCCCGCCGACTGCGGATGTACCAGCGGCGGGAAGTAGAAAGGCCGGGACTAGTCCCGGCCTTTTCACGTAGCGGGAGCCATAGGCGCTCATGGCTTCGATTGGCGGCCAGGCGGTCACCCTGAATTTAGGGAGATCCCTTTCCGAGTAGCTGCTCGCGGTCGTTTCGCGTCATCCTGCCTGTATGGGCTGCCGCCTGTTTCTCGGTAGGCCGAAATCAGGTGTTGAACTTGAACAACATCACGTCGCCGTCCTGGACGACATATTCCTTGCCTTCGTCGCGGGCCTTGCCGGCCTCCTTGGCGGCCACTTCGCCGCCGAGCGTCACGAAATCGTTGTAGGCGATCGTCTGGGCGCGGATGAAGCCGCGCTCGAAATCGGTGTGGATCACGCCCGCCGCCTGCGGCGCCTTGGTGCCCCTGGAGATGGTCCAGGCGCGGGTCTCCTTCGGGCCGGCGGTGAAATAGGTGATGAGGTCGAGCAGTTCGTATCCTGCCCGGATCAGCCGGTCGAGGCCGGGCTCCTCGAGGCCAAGCGCGGCCAGGAACTCGTGCTCCTCGTCATCTGGAAGCTGCGCGACCTCGGCTTCGATCGCGGCCGAAATCACGACGGTACGGGCGCCCTGCGCCGCCGCCATCGCCTCGACGGCTTTGGCGCGCGCGTTGCCGCTGGCCGCTTCCGCCTCGGCGACGTTGCAGACATAGAGCACGGGTTTGGAAGTCAGCAGGTTGAGGCCCTGCAGGATCTTCAGATCCTCCGCGGCGATATCAGCCAGCATGAGACGCACCGGCTTGCCGGCCTGCAGCAGTTCCAGCGCCTTTTCCATGACCGGCAGGATGGTCGTCGCTTCCTTGTCCTTGCCTGTCGCGCGCTTCCTGATCTGCACGATGCGTCGTTCCAGGCTTTCCAGATCCGACAGCATCAGCTCGGTTTCGACGGTCTCGGCATCCGCGACCGGATCTATGCGGCCTTCGACATGGGTGATGTCGTCATCCTCGAAGCAGCGCAGCACGTGCACGATCGCGTCGACCTCGCGGATGTTGGCGAGGAACTGGTTGCCCAGCCCTTCGCCCTTCGAGGCGCCGCGCACAAGGCCGGCGATGTCGACGAAGGAGATGCGGGTGGGGATGATCTCCTTCGACTTGGCCGCGCCGGCTATCTTGTCGAGGCGCGGGTCGGGAACCGCCACCTCGCCGGTGTTCGGCTCGATCGTGCAGAAGGGATAGTTGGCCGCCTGTGCCGCAGCCGTCCTGGTCAGCGCATTGAAGAGCGTCGACTTGCCGACATTGGGCAGGCCGACGATGCCGCATTTGAAACCCATTTTGTCCAGTCCTATGGGGAGGTCGAAATCTTGCACGGGCTATGGGCGATAGCCACGATCGCCGTCAACCCCTGTTGGCGCGCCGCGCGCCCGCAGAATGACGGAAGTCCTTCAATCCTTGCCCAGAAGCTTCTTCAGCATCGCGGCCATCGGGCCCGTTTCAGGCACTTTGGCGGTGGGCTGCTGCGGCCGCGCCTGCCGGATATGGCTCTGCGCCTTGGGAGCAGGCTTGGCCGGGCCGTTGCTGCCCGCACCCTGGACGGCAAGGCTCGCCTTGTTCATGAAGCCGTTGTCGTCACCCTCGGCCAGCAGCACTGCGTTGTCGGCCAATGCGTCGAGCAGAGGCTCCAGCCATTGCCTGTCGGACTTGGCGAAATCCCCCAGCACATGGCCATGCACCATCTCCTTGACGCCGGGATGACCGATGCCGATGCGCACCCGGCGATAGTCCTTGCCGACGTGGGCGTCGATCGAGCGGATGCCGTTGTGGCCCCCGGCACCGCCGCCCGTCTTGATCCTGATCTTGCCGGCGACGAGGTCGAGCTCGTCGTAGAGCACGGTGAGGGCTGCTGGCTCCAGCTTGTAGAAGCGCATCGCCTCGCCGACCGACTGGCCGGAAAGATTCATGAAGGTCTGGGGTTTCAGCAGGATGACCTTCTCGCCGCCGAGCTTGCCTTCGGCGACCTCGCCCTGGAACTTCTTCGACCAGGCAGAGAAACCATGGCGGCGGGCGATAGCGTCCGCCGCCATGAAACCGACATTGTGCCGGTTGTTGACGTATTTCGCGCCGGGATTGCCGAGACCAGCAAAGAGAAGCACGGTACCGGCCCTCCGGGGCGAAGCTATTCCTGGGCGCCTTCGGCTTCCGGAGCCTCTTCCGCCGCCTCGGCTTCCGGCTTCATCGCAGCCGAGCCGGCAATGGTGGCGATGGTGAAGTCGCGATCCGTGATCACCGGCTTCACGCCGGCCGGCAGCTTGACCGCCGAGATGTGGATCGAATCGCCGATATCAGCGCCGGTGAGATCGATGGTGATGAATTCCGGGATCGCATTGGCCGGGCAATGGAACTCGACTTCGTGGCGCACGACGTTCAGCACGCCGCCGCGCTTGAGGCCGGGCGACTTGTCCTCGTTGACGAAGTGGACGGGCACCTCGACATTGACTGCCGTGTTCTTGCCGACGCGCAGGAAGTCGACATGCATCGGGAAGTCGCGGACCGGATCCAGCTGATAGTCCTTCGGCAGGACCTGAATCTTCTTGCCGTCGACGTCGATCGTCGTGACGGTGGTCATGAAGCCGCCGCCGTGGATCTTGTAGAAGATGTCCTTGTAGCTGAGGGCGATCGCCAGGGGAGGCTGCTTGTCGCCATAGATGACTGCAGGCACTTTACCGTTGCGGCGAACTTCCCGAGCGGACCCCTTACCGACCCGTTCGCGCGCTTCGGCCTTGAGCTCGTAGGTTTCGCTCATGGCATTTCCTTTCGCGTTGTCTGGAGCGTTTGCGGCAGGCGAGAGCCTCGACCGTAAACGTCGAAAGCCGCCGGATGAGGCGGCTTTCCGCCGCGTTGCCTCCAAGGGTGTCTACGCGGGTGGCGGCTCTATAGCGGAAGAGGGTGGGGAGCGCAAGTTCGGCGCTACCAGCGCTTTCCGCGGCTTCAGCCAAAAAAGATCCCGCCGCGAGACCTTGCGGCGGGGGAGTGAGGAGGCTTGGCGAAGACTTCCAGGTCTCCGCGATCCGTCAAAGCAGCCAGGGCTCGCGCTGCCGTTCCCATTCCGACCAGAAAACGCGGCCCGGCCCGAGGACTTGTTCCGGACTTAGGCCCATGTCCTTGAGCAAGCGGTCGTCCCGCTCCCGGTTCCGCTTGCGTCTGCCCCAGTCGATAGCCCGCATCATTGCCGTGATTCCCTGATGTTCATGCGCTGTATCGCGCCGCCTTTGACATTTTTCAAACGAATTGGAATGATGTCTGCCATCAGAATTCTTCATGTCGGTCGGTGCGCTCATGACCCAGTTCGACAGCGATCTGCTCAGAACATTCGTGGCCATCGCCGACGCCGGCAATTTCACGCGCGCGGCCGACCATCTCGGGCGCACGCAATCGGCGATCTCCATGCAGATGAAGCGGCTGGAGGCGACTGTCGGCGACCCGCTTTTCGACCGCGGGTCGCGGGGCGTGTCGCTGACCCGCAAGGGCGATCATCTGCTGACCTATGCGCGCCGCGTCGTGGCGTTGCTGGACGAGACCGCGGCATCCCTCAACGCGCCGCCGCTCGACGGTCCGGTCCGCATCGGCATCCCGGAGGAATACGGAAACTCCATCCTGGCGCGTGCGCTCGGCGCTTTTGCCAAGCGCCATCCCCAGGTGGAGATCACGGTGCGCTACGCGCCCTCGTCGGTTCAGATGGCCGCGGTCGCGGACGGCGAACTCGATCTGGCCGTGGTCTTCGAGTGGCAGGACTTCTCGGACGGGGAGGTGTTGATGACTGATCCCACTGTCTGGGTCACCTCGGAGTTGCATCAGCTTCATGAGGAAAGGCCTTTGCCGGTGGCGCTCTACAACAACTCCGGCTGGTGCCGCGACTTTGCCGTCAAGTCGCTGAAGGAGCGCGGCATTGCCTATCGCGTCGCCTACAAGAGTGAGACAAATGGCGGATTGAAGCTCGCCGTCACCGCGGGTTTCGCCGTCGCTCCGATCTCACGCAGCAACATCCCGCCCGGCTGCCGCGAACTGACGGCAGCGGACGGTTTCGGCGCCATCGATTCCTCCAATGTCGTGCTCCACCGGAACCGGGCTTCCAGAAGCGCGGCCGTCGACGGTATGGCCGACGCGATCCGCGAAGCGTTCACGACGCGCCCCCTTTGAGCCCGTCAAGGCGCCCGGCGCTCGTGTGCGGCTTCGAGATGGCGAAGCTCGAGGGCGAGAGCAAAATCCGGCCCCAAGGTTCCAGTTGATGGGATGTCCCCTTTGCAGTAAGGTCATCGCATCGGGGGCATAGGTGGACTCCCCGTCAGGCTGTGGCCCAAGTTCCGCCTTCGCTATTGTGCGGAGGCTGCCATGCCGCAGAGGATTTCACCCCAACAACTCATTGACTTGATCGGGACCGAAGCTTGCCCCGTTGTCGTGGACGTGCGTCGTTCCGACGCTTTCCAGGCGGCGCCGAAGCGCATCGCCGGAGCTGTCTGGCGAGACCACATGGCGTCGCATGACTGGTTCCGGCAGATGCCGCAGGACAGGTCGCTCGTCGTCTACTGTACTCACGGCCACAATGTCAGCGCTCTTGCCGCCGCCCGGCTCGACCAGGCAGGCGCCGCGGTAGCCGTGCTCGACGGCGGCATCGAAGCCTTTGCGGCGGCGGGCGGCCCGATGGTGCGAAGGAGCGCCACTGGTGTGGACGTGTCTCGGCCGACGGGCAGCGTGTGGGTTACCCGTGAGAGACCCAAGATCGATCGTATCGCCTGTCCGTGGCTGATCCGACGCTTCGTCGATCCGTTCGCCACCTTTCTTTTCGTGGCCCCCGAGTGGGTTCGTGACGTGGCGGACGAACTGGGCGCCATTCCGTTCGACGTGGAGGGGGTCGACTACTCGCATCGCGGCGAGACATGCAGTTTCGACACGCTCCTCACCGAGTTCGGTCTCGACGATTCCTCGCTTCTGCATCTCGCGCGCATCGTGCGCGGGGCGGATACGGCGCGTCTCGACCTCGAGCCGCAGGCGGCCGGTCTGCTTGCCCTGTCGCTCGGTCTATCCGCGATCGAGCAGAACGACCACGCCCAACTGGAAAAGGGCATGCTGCTCTACGACGCGCTTTACGGCTGGTGTCGATATGCCGTCGAGGAGCGCCACAACTGGCCGGTGGGAGCGCAAGCGGCATGAACGCTCCCGTTCTTTCGCAGCCCCAGGTCCCGTTCGGCGAGGTGGTGCGGGTCTTCGCCCGGATCGGCGTCTTGTCTTTCGGTGGGCCCGCCGGTCAGATCGCGCTCATGCACCGCGTCCTCGTCGACGAGAAACGGTGGCTCGACGAAGCGCGCTTCCTGCATGCGCTCAACTATTGCATGCTGCTGCCGGGCCCCGAGGCCATGCAACTCGCCACCTATTCGGGCTGGCTGCTGCACGGCGTGCGCGGCGGCCTGGCCGCGGGGCTGCTCTTCGTGCTGCCGGGCGCCCTGGTCATCACCGCGATGTCGGCCGGGTATCTCCTGGTCGGACATGTCTCGATCGTGCAGGGTTTCCTGTTCGGGCTGAAGGCCGCGGTGCTGGCCGTCGTGCTGGAGGCCCTGATCCGGGTTTCGAAGCGGGCTTTGCGGAACAGGTCGATGCTGGCGCTCGCCTTCACCGCCTTCGTCGCTATCGCCTTCCTGAAGCTGCCGTTTCCGTTGATCATCTTCGCGGCCGCCTTGTGCGGTGCCCTCCTGCCATCGGCCACCGGGGCGCAGGTGAGCGATGACGCGGAGGAGAGCCGCCGGTTGATCGCCGAAGCGCCCGAATGGACCCGGCCGGGCACGCGCCGCCTGATAGCGACCTCGGCCGTCTGGCTGGGGCTCTGGCTGATACCGCTTGCCGCGCTCTGGATCCTGCAGGGACCAGGAGGTGTGTTTGCCGCCGAAGCGCTGTTCTTCACCAAGATGGCCACGGTCACATTCGGAGGCGCCTATGCCGTCCTCGCTTACGTGGCGCAGCAGGCGGTCGACGTCTATCACTGGCTCCAGCCCGACGAGATGCTTACCGGGCTCGGTCTCGCGGAGACCACCCCTGGCCCGCTTATCCTCGTGCTGGTCTTCGTCGGCTTCCTTGGCGGGGCGCGTCTTTCCGGTTTCGAGCCGCTTGTCGGCGGGCTGGCCGGCGCGGCGGTGACCTTGTGGTTCACTTTCGTGCCCTGTTTCCTCTGGATCTTCGTCGGCGCGCCCTATGTCGAGACGGTCCGCAACGTCCGCTGGCTTGCCGGCGCGCTCGCCGCCGTCACCGCCGCGGTGGTCGGCGTCATCGCCAACCTGGCGCTGTGGTTCGCGCTGCACGTCCTGTTCGGCAGCGTCGGCACGATCTCGGCCGGGCCATTCAGTTTTCCCATGCCCGATCCGGCGGCGTTCGACGCGGCAAGCGCCGGCATCGCGCTCGCTGCCGGCATCGCACTGATCCGCTTCCACGCCAACATGATCAGCGTTCTGGCGGCGGCGGCCGCCGGCGGAATGATCTGGATGCTGGCCGCCGGCTGAGAGCCAGGATTGTTGCAGGCCTTGTGGATATCGATGTCGGCATCTCCGGGCGATTTCCAAGGGGCCTGCGACCGTGCGGCCCACGCCCATCGGCGGGAAAGCCAAGGGGCCCCGGATGGCGCAGCGAGGCGCGATAGTCAGATCGGCAAACTCGGCGCCCCGTCGGCAGGCAACGCCGATCAATCCTTGATGACCACCGTTGACACCAGCGCCACCACGGTGAATTTTTGACGCCTGCTTTCAACGTGATGAACTGCGTCCGCCGGCTCCGGCCGTGCCAGAACGAGGCGAGCCACCTCGTTAGGCGGTCTTCTCCGGTGCTTCGCGAGATGTCGCCAGGCAGACGAGGCGCCGCCGCAACATTACCCCGTCACGCCGTCTTCGACGACCTGCCGAAATAACAGGCCCGTCCTGTTATTTCCCAGTTTTTTACAGGACCGCCAGCTGTCCGGGCTCGGTTATCACCGGCCGCAAAACAGGAGCCGGGCATGTACGCGTCATACCGACGGCACTCTGGGGATGCACATATCTTTGCAGAACGAGGCGTCGCGGCGCGCGGATTCTCCCCCTCCGCGCTCCAACGATCGATCTTGTCGGCTGTCGGTATCAGTCGAAGAGGCTCGACACCGATTCTTCGGTCGCCGTGCGCGATATGGCTTCGCCGATGAGGTCGGCGATCGAGATGACGCGGATGTTGTGGGCGTCCACCACCGCCTGGGTCGGCTGGATGGAATCGGTGATGACCAGTTCCTGAAGCTTCGAGCCGGTGATGCGCGCGGCCGCGCCGCCGGAAAGCACGCCGTGGGTGATGTAGGCGGTTACGCTGCGGGCACCCTTCTCCAGAAGAGCGTCCGCTGCGTTGCACAGCGTGCCGCCGGAGTCGACGATGTCGTCCAGAAGCAGGCAGTCCTTGCCCTTGACGTCGCCGATGACGTTCATGACCTCGGACTCGCCCGGCCGCTCGCGGCGCTTGTCGACGATTGCGAGCTGTGCGTCGACGCGCTTGGCGAGCGCGCGCGCACGTACCACGCCGCCGACGTCGGGCGAGACCACCATCACGTTGGACAGTTGCCGGTACTTGGCCTTCACGTCGCGCGCCATGACCGGAACGGAGAACAGATTGTCGGTCGGTATGTCGAAGAAGCCCTGGATCTGGCCGGCATGCAGGTCCAGCGTCAGCACGCGATTGGCGCCGGCACGGGTGATCATGTTGGCGACGAGCTTGGCGGAGATCGGCGTGCGGCCCGATGCGCGACGGTCCTGCCGCGCATAGCCGAAATAGGGGATCACCGCCGTGATGCGCCGCGCCGAAGAGCGCATGAAGGCGTCGATCATGATCAGGAGTTCCATCAGGTGGTCATTGGTCGGGAAGGATGTCGACTGCAGGATGAAGACATCCTCTCCGCGCACATTCTCCTGGATCTCGACGAAGATCTCCTGATCGGCGAAGCGGCGTACACTCGCCTTCCCCAACGGAATATTGAGATACCGGGCAACCGCTTCGGCCAGAACCCGGTTGGAATTGCCCGCGAAGAGTTTCATGAAGTTTCCCTGGCGATGGGGGCGCCCTTAGATGTGGGGGCTTTTAGCTTTCTTCGCCGCCATTGCAAGCGGAGAGACGATGAATCGTCGTCAAAATCCAAAGATTCGCCTAGCCGGTGCGGCCTCCAAGCCACAGCGCGAGCTGGTCCACGGTGACGTCGGCGATCGTCTGCATGGTCGTATCAGGCACGGCGGCCCAGCCTTCGCCACTGCCGGCCACCTTCTGCTGGCCCTGGATGCGGTGCAGGCGATTGCCCGAAGTGTCGAGCACGTCCCAGACATAGATGACGGTCGTCTCCTTGCCCTCGGTGATGGCCGACAGGTAGCCCTTGAGCACATAGGAGGCGCCCGGCTCATCGGAACGCGCGAGCCCGATTCCGCGCTCCTTTGCCCTGGTCGCCAGCCGCTCGGTGAGGGGTGTGACCGCTTCGACCGTCGAGCCGACGATCGGTGCGAACTGGATCCTGGCCGAGCTGTCGATTGCGGCGACCGTTTCACCGCCCGGCGCGACAGGTGACGGAGCGGTGGAGGCGGCGGTCGGCGGATTGCCGACCATCGCCGACGGTTCGAGCACATCCGAGGTCGTGCAGGCCGCGAGCATGAGTGCTGAAAGCACGGTCACGGAAGTGGCGAGCACCCGGCTCATTCCCCGCATAACTCCACTATCTGCCGCACCTTTTTCGGTCATTATGGTTTCACTGCACGATCAAGTCGAGATCATGGCGCGACAGCGGCTTGGGCGCCGATTCGGTGGTGAGATAGGTACGGCCGAGCGTCATGGCCGTCTCGGTCTCCGAATCCATGATGATCATATGGGCGAACAAGGTCATATCAGGGGCGATCGGCTCGGGATTGCCCTGATAGAACATGGGCATATCCATCCAGGACGGCGAGAAGCGCGCGCCGACGGAATAGCCGCAGGCGTTGAGGCGATGCCTGGTCAGCTCATGCGCCTCCATGACCCTGGCATGCGCGTCGAAGACGTCGCCGAACGTCTTGCCCGGCACCATGGTCTTCTCGACCATGACCAGCGCGTCCCTGGCCGCGTCGAACAGCTCCTGATGGCGCTTGGAGGCCTTGCCCGTCAGTACCGTGCGCATCATCGGCGCGTGGTAGCGGTGAAAGACCCCCGACCATTCGAGCGTGAGCTGATCGTTCTTGCTGAGCTTGCGCCGTCCGGATTTGTAGCGGACCAGAAGGGCGTCGGGGCCGGATCCGACGATGAACTCGTTGGCCGGATAGTCGCCGCCGCCGGCCAGCACGGCGCCCTGCATCGCGGCCAGTATGGCGCCTTCGTCGCCGCCCTGGACGATCAGCGGCAGTGCCGCGTCGAGCGCCTCGTCCGAAAGTGCTGCGGCCCGTTCGGCCTTGCGGATCTCGGCCGGACTCTTGAACAGCCGGAGCCGGCCGACGATACCGGACGCATCGGCGATCTGGCCGAAGGTCTGCAACTGCTCGTCGACGCGCCGGCCGTTATAGGCGGTCAATCCATGCGTATCGTATTCGACCCCGATGCGCGCGCCGAGCAGGCCGAGATCATTCAGCAGGTTGCGCAGGTCGATCGCCGGGTTGACGTTGTCGCGGTCGGTCCAGACGAGGATGTTGTCGAGGATCGAGGTATGTCGCGCCTGGCGCAGATCGGCCGATCGGGTCAGAAGCGTCATCGAGCCGTCGAGCTTGACGACCAGGCATTGGAAGAAGCAGTAGCCGAAAGTGTCGTAGCCGGTCAGCCAGTACATGCTCTCCTGGGCGAATAGCAGGATCGCGTCGAGCTTCTTGGCCGCCATCTCGATCAGCAGCCGATCGCGTCGCGCGTCATACTCGCTTCGTTCGAAATGCAACGCCATCGTCAGGCCTCCAGAACTATCGCTGAAATCAGCCGCCCGTAGTCGGCTTCCTTGCGGTGTGTGGCCCGCCGGTAGGAATAGAAGAGGTCCTCTTCGGCATAGGTGCAGCGGCCGAGCATTGCCGCTAGCACGCCCGCGCGCGCGAGGCGATCGACGCTATAGGTGTTGAGGTCGAACAGTGCGTGATCGTCGCGTCCGGACGGCCTGAAATATCGCCGGTTTGCTGCATCGGCCTCGACGAAGCGGGCGACGAATTCCGGCCCGACCTCGTAGTTTTCTTGGCTGATCGACGGGCCAAGCACGGCGACGATCCGGTCGCGCCTGGCGCCGAGCTGCTCCATCGCGGAAATCGTGTTCTCGAGCACGCCGGTCAAGGCGCCTTTCCAGCCGGCATGGGCCGCGCCGACGACGCGGGCGTCGGCGTCGGCGAAAAGCACCGGCCCGCAATCGGCGGCCGAGGCGCAGACCGCCAGCCCCGGCCGGTTGGTCACGAGCGCGTCTGCCTTGGGTCGGTCGCCGGTAAACTTCCCGTGCACGACGATCACATCAGGGGAATGGACCTGATGGACGCTGAGCAGGCAGTCGGGCGCCACACCCATCCAGGTCGCCACGCGCCGGCGATTCTCGACTACCTTGCCCGGATCGTCATCCGATCCGGTTCCGGTGTTGAGGCCGCGATAGATGCCCTCGGAAACCCCGCCTGTGCGCGTGAAATAGCCGTGGCGGATGCCGCGGGCGGCCGCCTGATCGAGCAAGGGTGATCGGACCGGGTCCGGTTTCGAAACATCCAGCATATGCCGCCTTGTTCACATCGGGAGCGATTTCGTCAAGCCATCCCTCTCGCGCCCTCGTCTTCGCGGGCGGACAGTGGGCCAGGCGCGGGGACGGTGTCAATCCGGCGATGAAAAAGGCGGAAGCGGCAATTCCTGTCGCGCGACTGCCATCACCTTGAACAGCGAGCCCATCTGGTCCGGTCCGGCGAGCCGCTCGACCTCGCCGGAAATCCGCTCGCGTCCCGCTTCGTCGGCATCGGCGCCGAGACGGCCGGCGCGTTCGAGCAGTCCCATGCGAAGCAGGAAGCCTCCCTGGGTTGCGAGCCCCGCGACGAGGCCGGCCGCGCGCACCGCATCGGCGAGGGCGGCGAAGTCGACATGGGCGGTCAGATCGGCCTTGCCCGGTTCGGCGAGCGGATCCGTGAAGGCATGTCGCCGGAGAGCCTGAAAGGAATCGCCCGTGGCCGGCTCCAGATACCCGTAGTCGAAGAAGAGACCGGCACCACCGTCGCCGGCGATGCGTTCGGCGATCTTTTGCATCAGTGCCGACCGTGACGGAGCGACTTCCACGATCGTCCCCGGCGCCGCTTCGGCCGCTGCTGCCGGAAGCAGCGACGCGTCGAGCGAGCCAGCCCCTGCCAGGAACGCAAGATTTCCGTTGCCGTCGGCGCCGACGCAGCGTTCGCGCCACCCGCTTTCGGTGCGCACATACTGGCGGATCGGCACGGCGTCGAAGAGCTCGTTGCCGACGATGAAGAGCGGCAGGCTGGGCAGGGCATCGATGTCATCGTGCCAGTCGAACGGCCCCGAAGAAGTCGCGAGCGTCTCGGCCTGGATGCGGGCGAGGCGCGGGCTGACCTCGATCAGCTCGAACCGGGCGGCCTCGTGCAGTTGCGGCGCGATCCGGCGCAGCGTCCGCTCCATATCCTTCATGAGGGTTCCGCGACCCGGGCCGATCTCGACGATCATGGCGGGCGAGGGGCGGTCCACTGCCTGCCATGCCGATACGATCCAGGCGCCGACCAGTTCGCCGAACATCTGGCTCACTTCCGGCGCGGTCGTGAAGTCGCCGCCGCGGCCGAACGGCTCGCGGCTCATATAGTACCCCTCTTTCCGGTCGTAGAGGCAGAGCGTCATGTAGTCGGCGACCGAAAGCGGTCCCTGTGCCTCGATGAGGTCGAGAATGCGCCGCCTGAGCGATCGTTGCGTCATGCCGGTCGGGTCTGGGAAGCGGCACGTTTTGCCCGTGCGATCGCCCACAGCCCGATCAGCACCATGGGCACTGACAGAACCATGCCCATGGTCAGCCATCCGCCGAGCAGGTAGCCGATCTGGGCATCGGGCTCGCGGAAGAACTCGACGAAAATGCGCGACAGGCCGTAGCCGGTGACGAAGGCGCCGGCGACGAAGCCGGGCTGCTTCAGCTTGAGCAGGCCGTGAGTGAGAATGCGCAGCACCACGAACAGCGCCAGGCCTTCGAGCCCCGCTTCGTAAAGTTGGCTGGGGTGGCGGGCGAACGGCCCGCCATTGGGAAACTCGACGGCCCAGGGCACATCCGTGATCCTGCCCCAGAGCTCGGAATTGATGAAGTTGGTGATCCGGACCAGCCCCAGGCCGACAGGAACGCCCGCGGCGATCACGTCGAACATGGTCCAGACGCTGATCCCGCGCGAGCGGGCGAACAGGATCATGGCCAGCGTGCAGCCGGTGAAGCCGCCATGGAAAGACATGCCGCCCTGCCATACCGCGAAGATGTCGAGCGGATTTGCGAGGTAGCGGGCGAAGTCGTAGAACAGCACATAGCCAATACGGCCGCCGAGCACGACGCCGATCGCGGCCCAGACGACGAAGTCGTCGAGATCCGTCGGCTTCATCGGGAGCGTGCCGTTCGCCCACAATCTCGGATTGGTCACCAGACGCTTGCCGTACCACCATGCGAACAGGATGCCGACAATATAGGCGACACCGTACCAGTGGACGGCGAAGGGGCCGATCTGGACGATGACGGGATCGATGTTCGGGAAGGGCAGGGCCGCAAGCGGCGGGCTCAGATATTCGCTCATGACGTCTCCCGGTCGGAGTCGGCGCGGACCATGCGGCAGGGTTCCGGCAGGGTCAAGGCGGCGGGGTGGCGCAAGGGCGGCCAGCGGGCCCCGCGGCGTTCAATCTTCCGGGAACAGAATGCGTTCGTAGTCCATCGCGCCATGGAGGACATGGAGAATCTCGACGTTCTCGCCGCTCGCGCGATAGAAGATCAGATAGTTGCCGTGCACACGACGCCTATGACCGGCGCAAGGTTCCCTGGGAAATGACTGGAGATCATAGGCAAACGGGAAATTACCGTGCTGCTCGGGAGCACCGAAGCGAAAGCCTTGAGGTGCTATCCCAAGGTCTAGCGGACGCTGAGCGACAGTACCGCGCCTATTCCCGGATGAGCACCACTGGGTTGGCCCGCAAGGCTCAAAAGCGCGTCAGGGCGGCTGCGAGGAGGCCCCCGAATTTTCCCTGCACGCCGGTCTTGAGGCAGGATCCGCACCCGGTCCGTTATAGCCGTGCCTTTCATCCCGCCCGCCGCGCGCCTTGCCTTGTGGATGGGCTGGGCACGGGCGGCCTGTTTCAAGAAGCGCGGTGGTCACTGTGGCCACTGCTGCGAAGGCGGCGTCTGCGGCACAGGTATCTGGTAGATTAGATGTATACGCTCTCGGCGTACCATCGAGGGGGTGATTTTCGCCCGAATGGTACGCTCTCGGCGTGCCGTGAACTTTTCTCCGGCTGCAACTTCATGAAGTCTTTGGTCACCGGCATGCCGCTTCGGATGGGCAGATCGATCGGCAGTTCGGTGAGTATCCACGTCAAGGCGCGCAGCTTGCTGTGTTTTTCACCACGACCAGCCGCAGCATCAGCGAGTCGTGCACGAACCCGCGTTGCAATCGCATGTCGTCGTGTTGGTCCCGTCGGCGCAGGTGGCCATCGTCCCCGTGCTCATGCAGTTGGCAGAAGCCCCCGAGGCGCTGCACTGCAGCACTTTTTGCCCAGAGGTGCATTGCGCCGAACAAGTGACTGCCAGTGCGACGGCGCCCCCCTTAATGGGCGTCATCTCAATGATCGGGATCTGGATCTGCAATGGCAGCATACGCACGATTTGGCCGTATTGCGTTGGATCATATTGTGGCGCAATCGGAGTAGTCTTCTCTTCCGCCGACGCGGGCACACCAAACCAGAAGACAATCATCAAGGCGCCAATGACTCTGAAGAGACCAATGTAGAACTGCTCTTTCATAGCATCCTCCCGATGCTTTGATCGCTAGTATTCAATACTAGCACAAATCAACCTTTCCGCCTAGCGAGGGTGTGGCGCTAGCACCCACGGCCAACGGATCAGATGCTGCCTGGCCTTGCGCCGCTACCGTCATTGACGGGCACGTTTCGAATGCCGGGGCAGAGGCAGCTAGAAGAACATACTTTACCGCCAACCGCGTCGAATCGCGCCTACGAGCCTTGACAGGCGGTACGTTTGTTCGCGGACGGATACCGTGAAGGCGCCTCGGATCGAGGGCTGGCCATTGTGCGAGGCGCGGAAAGCCAAGCGGCATTTCGGCCAGGCCCAGGCATTTGTCGCGAAGTTCCTGAACGAAGCTCATGGCCCGATCGGCATTCGGCAGAGCAATGTGATCTCCGATCTCCTATAATTCGACCTCGGCGGCCCGGGCGAGGAAAACCCTCATCTCACGCCCTGTTTCGTGCCATGGCGCGATACTTGGCCTCCAGACGGTCGAACACCTCCTCTGCCGGCGTCACGCGTCCGGCCTCGGCATCCGCGAGACCGCGCTCGAGCGCCGCATTCAGCGCGGCGAGCCGGGTCTCCCGTTCCTGGATGAGGCGTACCCCTTCCCGCAGCACCTCGCTCTTGGAGTTGTAGCGGCCGCTGCTGACCATCTTCGAGACGAATGCCTCGATCTGTTCTCCGAGATCGGCGCTGATCAGCATGACAGGCTCCTTATGGTTTGATCCTTAATAACTATTATTGGCGGTGGACTTCGGTAAGCCATCCATGCGCGTCTTTTCGTCCGCCAAGCCGGTGGAGAGTTACCCAGGGCCGTGCTCACGCCTTGCATTCGTCGCCCTTGCCCATTACCTCCAATCCAGCACGTGAGGTATCAGCCATGTCGAACGGACCGAACCGCATTCTCGATGAATTCGCCAAGCTGGTGACGGATGCGGCCGGCGCCGCACAAGGCGTGCGCCGGGAGATGGAAACCGCGTTTCGGTCCCAGGCCGAACGGTTTCTGAATTCGATGGAACTCGTCCAGCGCGAGGAGTTCGAGGCTGCCCGCGACATGGCCGCCAAGGCCCGTGCCGAAAACCAGAAGCTTGCCGCGCGCATCGAAGCGCTGGAGGCGCAGATCGCGGCGCTCGCCGGCGGCGCTGCCCCGAAACCGGCTTCGACGACCGCTTCCCGGCCGCGCGCCAAAAAATAATTCGGACTTTTCCACATCGCCTGCTGAATCGAAAAACGCTTTGCGCTGAATCGCTTAAGGCGTCCGCCTGAATCCGCCTTGCGGGGCTATCCACACCCCCAAGGGCCTCTCGCGCAAAAAGGGGCTGGCGCCGCGACTCTCCATCAATAGACTGAATTTGTTGCATGATTCGAAACAGGTCATGCGCCGGACGGCGGGAGGTCCGGCTGGGGAATAGTAGCGTACCGTCCCTTCTTCCGCTCGTGTGCTCGATAGTTGTCGTGTGCCCTCCAGCGGAGCGTGCGGTGGCGCTCCCAGAAACGACAGGATATTTGAATGGAACTCGTTGAACTCGACGTCGTACGCGAAGCACATCCCGTCGACGTGATCGAGCAGGTCGCCAACACCAATGACTGGTCGTTCGAGCGCACAGGAGACGACGAGATCTCGATCTCGGTTGCCGGAAGCTGGACCGACTACCATGTCTCCTTCTCCTGGATGGAGGATTTCGAGGCGCTTCATCTCGCCTGCGCCTTCGACATCAAGGTGCCTGAGGCCCGCACGCTCGAAATCCTGCGGCTTCTGTCGCTGATCAACGAACAGATGCTGTTCGGCCATTTCGACCTCTGGGAGCAGGAAGGCGCGATCATGTTCCGCCAGTCGCTGCTGCTTGCCGGCGGGGTCGAGCCGACCAGCCAGCAGGTCGAGGTTCTGCTTTCCAGCGCGCTGGAAGCCTGCGAATGCTATTTCCAGGCATTCCAGTTCGTCGTCTGGTCTGGCGTGTCGGCCCGCGATGCCTTGGCCGGCGTGCTGTTTGAAACCTACGGCAACGCCTGAGGAACTGCGGATGGGTTCGGGCGGCGGGCCGAGAAGGCCCGAGATCACCTTCGCCGATTTTGATCGCGTCGACATTCGTGCCGGCACGATCGTGGAGGCCGAGCCTTTTCCCGAAGCCCGCAAGCCTGCGTTCAAGCTGAAGATCGACTTCGGACCCGAGATCGGCATCAAGAAATCGTCGGCGCAGATAACCAAATACTACGCGCCAGAGACGCTGGTCGGGCGGCAGGTCTTCGCCGTCGTCAACTTTCCGCCGCGCCAGATCGGCAAATTCATGTCCGAGGTGCTCACCCTCGGCTTTCCCGACAGCGACGGCGACGTGGTGCTGGGCGCTATAGAGCGCAAGGTGCCTGACGGCGGCAGGCTGTTCTGAACGGCGCGCGTTGGGGGCGCGCTTGTTCAGATGATGGAGCCTTTCGTCATGCGGCCACGCGGACACGTCCGTTCAATGCTTCCCTGACAGTGTCGAGAAACATCTCGGCGCAGGCCGTCCAACTGTAGCGTTGCGCCTTGGCGCGGGCTTCGGCGCGATCGATATGCAGCGCGGCGAGCGCTGCTTGGCGCAGATCCTCCGATACCGCCCCGCCCTTGCCGTCGCCGACGATGTCGATCGGCCCGGTGACCGGATAGGCGGCGACCGGCGTGCCGCTGGCGAGCGCTTCGATGATAACATTGCCGAATGTGTCGGTGCGGCTCGGGAAGACGAAGACGTCGGCCGAAGCATAAATGTCGGCCATTTCGTCGATGGGCTTGCGGCCGAGAAAGTGCGCCTGCGGATATCTTGCCTGCAACTTGGCAAGCTCGGGGCCTTCGCCGACCAGCACCTTGCTGCCCGGCAGGTCGAGATCGAGAAAGGCCGGCAGGTTCTTCTCGACGGCGATGCGCCCGACGCAGAGGAAGATCGGCCCGGGGAAGTCAAGCGCCTTGCGCCGGTCGGGCCGGAACAAAGTGGTGTCGACCCCGCGCGTCCAAGGCCGCAGCTTGGTGAAGCCGCGCCGGGCCAGATCGTCGGCGAGCGACTGCGTGGCCACCAGAGTGCCTTGCCCGGAGTTGTGGAAGTCGCGCAGCCAGCGATAGGCCCAGTCCTCGGGAACAGGAAGGCGCGCGCTCAGATATTCAGGGAAACGCGTGTGGTAGCTGGTGGTGAAGGGACGGCCCTCGGCGAGGCAATAGCGTCGTGCCATGATGCCGAGCGGCCCTTCCGTCACGATGTGGACATGGTCGGCCTGCTCAGCCCTGATCAGCCTGGCGACGTGGCCGGGCGTCGTCAGCGCGAGCCGGATGTCGGGATAGGTCGGCAGGGGCAAGGTGCGGAAGCCCTGTGGCGTCAGGAAACGGGTCTCGACCCCGAAACCTGTCAGGACCTCGGACAGCCGTTCCAGCGTATGGACGACGCCGTTGATCTGCGGCCGCCAGGCATCGGTTACCATCAGGATGCGCAAGGGGCGTCTTCCCTATTTCCCGGCGCCTTCCCCTGGAATCGCCGGCCGTCCGTCGTTTCGCGCGCCTTTGAGCAGAGTTTCATGACGCTGCGATGAAACGGGCGGGGGGCTTGCAATCCTCCGTTTGATATAGCGCCGGCTCAATCGAGGTCCAGTTTCGACAGCGCCTCGAAGAGCGCTTCCCGCGCCTGGAAGCCGGGTCGCTTGTCCGCCTTGCCGTTGCCGATCTCCAACCGCGCGAAGGCAACGCGCCGGCCATCTTTTTTGGCCCAGCCGACGAACCAGCCCACCGGTCGGACTTTGCCGTCCACGTCGTTCTTTTCGCGTAACCGGCCGCTACCGGTCTTGCCGTGTACGATCCAGCCGCCGCCTATCGCGAAACGCGGCATGATCGTCTCCGTCATGTCATAGGCCTTGGCCGATAGAGCCAATTGCCGGTCGAGCATGGCGCGTATGAAGCGGACCTGTTCGACGGGGCTGATCTTCAGGGACGACATAAGCCACGAGTGAGTGAGGCCGTTGTTCTTGCCGGGATCACCCGATACGTCCATGTTGCCATAGTTGAATTTGGCCACATAGTCGGCGAAACGTTCGTCGCCGATCTGCTGCGTGATCTGCTGCGAATACCAGACGATCGAGTCTTCGAGCCAGATCGTCGGGTTCACAGTTTTTTGCTGGCGCTTGTTCGCGTTGAATTCGGGCCGATAGTCCCAGCTCGGCGTCTTCGGATCCTTCAGGACGCCGGAATCGAAACCCATCAAAGCGAGCGGGACCTTGAACGTCGATGCCGGCGCAAAGCCCTGGTCGCATGTTCCCTTGCGCGACAATGCCTCGCCGCTCGAGGCATCGATGATGAGCGTGCATTCGAGCAGCAGGCCAGCGGCAGGCGCGGCGCCCATGCCGAGCGCCAGCAGCAGGCCGGCTGCGAGCAGGCCCGAACCGGGCATGAACCGTTCGTTGTCGCGCATTTTATTCTCCGTGATTTCCGCTGTCCCCTGACTACGTGGCATGGCTGATACGGACAAACGATGATATTTGCGGTCAGGCATGAAACGAATTTGGCCTTCTCTTGGGGAAACCATGGTCCGTCCGCATCTCCCGCTCACCGCCTTGCGTGCTTTCGAGGCCTCAGCCCGGCATCTGAGCTTCACGCGCGCTGCCATCGAGCTTTGCGTCACCCAGGCTGCGGTCAGCCATCAGGTGAAGTCGCTCGAGCAGCGTCTCGGCGTCACGCTGTTCCGGCGTCTCCCGCGTGGACTGCTGATCACCGACGAAGGGCTGGCCCTGCTGCCGACGCTGCGCGATTCCTTCGACCGTATCGCGAACATGATGGAGAAGTTCCATGGCGGCCATGTGAGGGAAGTGCTCGAAGTCGGCGCGGTGGGCACCTTCGCGGTCGGCTGGCTGCTGCCGCGGCTGCGCGATTTCCGCGAGCGGCACCCCTTCGTGGATGTCAGGCTTTCCACCAACAACAACCGGGTCGATCTCGCCGCCGAAGGGCTGGACTACGCTGTCCGCTTCGGCAACGGTGCCTGGCATGACACCGAGGCCGAGGCGCTGTTCGCGGCGCCGCTGTCGGCCCTGTGCGTTCCCGAAATCGCCGAGACGCTGCGCGACCCCGCCGATCTCGTCCGCCACACGCTGCTGCGTTCCTACCGGGCGGACGAATGGCCGTCCTGGTTCGAGGAGGCCGGCGTGGCGGCCCCGACCATCAGGGGACCGGTGTTCGATTCCTCGCTGACCATGGTCGAGGCGGCGCTGCAGGGGGAGGGTGTGGCGCTCGCACCGCCGATGATGTTCTCGCGCCAACTCGCCGACGGCACGCTACAGCGGCCTTTCGATACGTCGATATCGATGGGCCGGTACTGGCTGACGCGGCTCAAATCGCGCAATCCCACACCAGCTATGGGCGCGTTCCGCGCATGGTTGCTCGGCGCGGCGACCGCGTCGACAGGAGCAGCTAGGCTGGAACCTTGATCACCGCCCGCAAGCCGCCCATCGGGCTGTCGTCGAGCGTGATGTCGCCGCCATGACTGCGGGCAATGTCGCGAGCAATCGCCAGGCCGAGCCCCGTGCCTCCGGCGTCCTGGCGCGCAGCGTCGAGGCGAAGGAACGGCTTGAAGACGTCCTCGCGGCGATCGAACGGAATGCCGGGGCCGTCGTCGTCGACGGTCACCGTCAGTGCCCCGCGCGTGTGCAGCGCATTCACCCTGACATTGCGGGCGTAGCGGAAAGCGTTGCCGATCACGTTGCCGAGCAGGCGCGAAAACGCATTGGGCCGCACCTGCACCTCGGGTCTGCCCGCAATCGATGTGGCGAGACCGCGTTTCCGGAGGCGCGCCTCCTCGGAAAGCTTGTCGAAATAGGTCTGGAGATCGAAGCGGCCGGTGTCCTCGGCGGCCTCGCCGCGCGCAAAGGCGAGATAGCCTTCCAGCATCGACTGCATGTCGTCGATGTCCTGGTTGAGCGCCGTGGTGTCGAGCTTCTTGCCGGCGAGTGCGAGCTGCAGCTTGAAGCGGGTGAGGATGGTTCGAAGGTCGTGGCTGACCCCGGTGAGCATGGCCGTGCGTTGCTCGATCTGGCGTTCGATGCGCTCGCGCATCTGCAGGAAGGCAATGCCGGCCCTGCGCACTTCCTCGGCGCCGCGCGGCTTGAAGTCGCTTGGTGTCGGGCGTCCCTTGCCGAAGCTCTCGGCGGCTTCCGTGAGCTGCAGGATCGGCTTGATCTGGTTGCGCAGGAAAGGGATGGCGATGGTCAGCAGGACGAGCGACGTGCCTACCATCCACAGAAGGAAGATATGTGTGTTCGAGGCATAGGCCTGGCTGCGCCGCGCGAAGACCCGCAGCACCTTGTCGTCGAGCTGTATGCGGATCTCGACGATGTTGGAGTTACCGACCGTGTCGAGCCAGAACGGCCGGTTTATCTGCTTGGTGATCTCCTCGCTCAGGATCTGGTCAAGAATGGAGAAGAACGGCTTCGGTCCGGGCGCGGGCAGGGGAGACGGCGGCAAGAGGTCGATCTTGAGCGACAGCCGGTCCTGGGCGATGCGGATGACGCTGGCGTAGTTGTCTCCGGGCGGATAGGTCTCGATCATGTCGATGATCGCGGCGATGTCGCGGGTCACCGCCTGCGACAGGCGCTGCGTCACCGTCTGCCAGTGACGCTCCATGAACATGAAGGCGATGACCGACTGCAACAGGATCATCGGCGCGATGACGATGATCAGCGAGCGCGCATAAAGCCGCTTGGGCATGTAGCGCGACACCAGCCGCCAGAACCGGCGCCAGTTGTTCGGCAGGAAACCGGACCTTCTGCTCCAGGACGAACCGCCCGATGTGGCGACCGGGCGCTGGGCCGCAGTCACGCGTTCCGCCTGCGCCGGGCCCTTGTCCGCCGGGGTCATCTGCGAAGTCGCCATTCGTCCTTTCCGATCGCCGATCGCTTCCCGGAGCGGTCGCGAAGGCCTGCGTCATTCGACGCTCAACCTATACCCTATGCCGCGCACAGTCTGCAGCCAGACAGGATTGGAGGGGTCGCGTTCGATCTTGCGGCGAAGCCGGTTGATCTGGACGTCGATGGTGCGTTCGCCGACCTCCGATTCGCCGGCCACCAATTCGTGGCGCGGGATGGTCTCGCCGGCCCTGCCGGCGAAGATCGCCAGGATCTCCTGTTCGCGGTCCGTCAGCCTCAAAGCTTCGCCGCCGCGCTTCAATTCGCGTTTGGCGATCTGGAACGTGTAGGGGCCAAACACGATCTGCTCTACCTTCGGAACGACCTGTGGCCCGCCGCGGCGCAGGATGTTGCTGATCCTCAGGATCAGTTCGCGCGGATCGAACGGCTTGGGCAGATAGTCGTCGGCACCTGCTTCGAGCCCGGTGATGCGGCTTTCGGTTTCGGACAGCGCAGTCAGCATCAGGATCGGCACGTCGCGCTCGCCGCGCAGCGACCTCGTCAGGTCGACGCCGCTTTCGCCAGGCATCATCACATCGAGCACGACAAGGTCGAAATCCAGTCCGGCAAGCCGCCGCCGCGCCTCGACGGCGGTCCCCGCGACCGTTACCCTGAAGCCGTTCTCGGTCAGATACTGCTTCAGCAGATTGCGGATACGCGTGTCGTCGTCGACCACCAGAAGATGCGGGGCGTCGTCGTCCGGCACGGAAGATGGGTCGGTCATCTGGATCGCCTCCATAGTCTTTCCCCTCTCTTGAACTATCCTACTTGACGGGCCGATTGTCGATCTGCGCCCTGAGTTCCGGGTTCACCATGGCCTTCAGGAACCGTTCGACGGCTTCCCGGTCGGCCGCGTTTGCGCCCTCCAGTGCCTGATGGATGCGGCGTGACTGTGGCCGCGCGAGCGCGAGCGCCAAAGTGCGACCTTTGGCCGTCGGATAGAGCTCGCGCTGGCGCCGGTCGCGGGGGCCCTGCACCTGTATGACGTGGCCGGTATCGATGAGCTGCTTCAGCACCCTGGCGAGGCTCTGCTTGGTGATCTGCAGCACCTCGAGCAGTTCAGCCACCGTCAGTCCCGGACGCCTGTTGACGAAATGCAGCACCCGATGGTGGGCGCGGCCGAAGCCGTAGTCGGTCAGGATCACGTCCGGGTCGGACGTGAAGTCGCGATAGGCGAAGAAGAACAGCTCGATGACAGTGAAGTCGATGCCGTCTTCCAGCGTCAGCGCCGTCCTGATCGGCTTGGCGTTTGCGGCGATACGTTCGGCCATGTGTTTCCCGCACCCGGAATGATTCCGTGATCCTGCCGGAATTATGTCAGTGATGTTGACATAATTTGGGTTGGATGGTAATTTTATTCAAGCTTTTCGGCGGATTTTGAACGAAAAGGCAAGGAAAATCGGTTCCTTCAGGAATTTCCGTGAATTTGCCTTTCCCCGGCGTTCCGCCTACGCTCACCCGCAGACATTCACAGCAATGCCGCGGACAGAAAACCACTCGACGTCCGGGCACAGGCCCGCGGGAGGCAAGTCATGGCATCCGTTTCTTTCGACCAACTCGACGGCTTCATCTGGATGAACGGACAGTTCGTCAAATGGGCCGACGCCAAGATCCACGTGCTGACGCACGGGCTGCACTACGCCAGCGCCGTCTTCGAGGGCGAGCGCGCCTATGGCGGCGAGATCTTCAAACTGACCGAGCACAGCGAGCGCCTGCACGAGTCGGGGCGCATCCTGGGCTTCACCATCCCCTACAGCGTGGCCGAGATCGACGAGGCCTGCCGCGAACTGCTTAAGAAGCAAGGCTTCAAGGACGCCTATGTGCGCCCGATCGCCTGGCGCGGCAGCGAGCAGATGGGCGTTTCGGCCCAGAACAACAAGATCAACTGCGCGATCGCGATCTGGCAGTGGCCGAGCTATTTCGACCCTGCGCAGAAGCTGAAGGGCATCCGCCTCGACATCGCCGAATACCGCCGTCCCGATCCGCGTACGGCGCCGTCGCGCGCGAAGGCCGCCGGCCTCTACATGATCTGTACCCTTTCCAAGCACGCCGCCGAGGCGAAAGGGTACGCCGACGCCATGATGTTCGACTGGCGCGGCCGAGTGGCCGAGGCGACGGGCGCCAATATCTTCTTTGTCAAGGACGGCAAGCTCCACACGCCGGATCCGGAGTGCTTCCTCGACGGCATCACCCGCAGGACCGTGATCGATCTGGCGCGTCGTCGCGGCTTCGCGGTCGTCGAGCGGGCGATCCAGCCGGAGGAACTCGAAGGCTTCGAGCAATGCTTCCTCACCGGCACGGCGGCCGAGGTGACCCCCGTTTCCGAGATCGGACCGTACCGGTTCGAGGTGGGCGAAATCACCAAGACGCTGATGAACGACTATACCGCCGAAGTGCAGCCCAAGCACGCGATCGCAGCCGAGTAGCGGTCTCGGGCGGCTCGCCGCCAGGGGCGGGCCGCATCCTGGCCGTCGGAGCAGTCAACGGCTTCAGGTGACGTTGTGGAAGCCTCGCATCAAGGCGAGGCGGTCGCGGTCGGTTTTACTTCGGCGATCTCATATTTGACTTTCGTCTAATTCGGCGTCTCACTGTGCATGCCGGGCTCACCGAGTCCCGGTTTGCTCTGGAGGGAAGTCACATGGACAGTAGTGCCCTTATTGCTATCATCGTGCAGATCATCACGGGTATCATCGGTGGCCAGGCTGTAGGCGCGGCAATCCAGCAGGCGGCAATGAGTCAGCTGCCGAAAATCATCAGCGGTGCGGTCGGCGGCGTCGCCGGCGGCACGATCCTCGGAAGCCTGCTCGGCGGCGCGACGACCGGCGATCCGGCTGCCGGCGGCGCGGCCGGCGGGGCGCTCGGCGGCCTTCTCACGAACGCCATCGGCGGGGCCGGCGGCGGCGCAATCCTGACGGCGATCGTCGGCGCCGTGATGAAGTCAATGAACAAGGCCTGACAGCCATTCCCGGGTGGCGGGCGGCCTCCCGGTCGCCCGTTTCCCCATCAGGCTCGACGTTGCTTCCGCCCCGCTGGCTGCGTCGTGAAACTCGTCGAGACGACGGTAGCCAGCGTCCATACTTTCTTCCAGCATGCAGAGCGCCGTCGCGCGTTTTCCCTCAACGCTCACAGGTCGGTGCTCGAGCCAGCCCTGTTCAGCCATGACGGGGGGCGGAAGTGCAGGGCGCGTTGAAGATCTGTTTCAGATGATCTCACGGTTGGACGGCGTCGTGACGGGCAAATGGCCGTTTGTTCATTCCACGCCTCTACCGCCCTTGCTTGCCGCATCGCCCTGCAGCACGTCGAGCAGGGTGTCGAGCCGATGGAAATTGCCCTCCCAGATGGCGCGGTAGTTCTCGAGCCAGCCGTTCGCTTCTGCGAGCGGGGCCGTCTCAAGGCGGCATGGCCGGCGTTGCGCGTCCCGTCCGCGCGAGACCAACCCCGCACTCTCCAGGACCTTCAGGTGTTTCGAGATCGCGGGCTGACTCATGGCGAAAGGCTCGGCAAGTTCCATCACGGTCGCTTCGCCGAGGACCAGCCGTGCCAGGATCGCGCGCCTTGTGGGATCGGCGAGCGCAGCGAATGTCGCGTTGAGTCGGTCAGTCGGCATCATGTAGACAACTCGAGTATTCCATAACTGAAAGGTTATATGTTATTTGCCGTTCGTCAATCGATCTTTGATCGGAGTACCGGCCCTCGACCTCGCCGGACGGGTAGACGGATGGGGCTGCCCCCACTATGTGTGCCCTGGCGCACGATCCGAGGACTTGGAATTCGACCTCGGAAAAGCACGATGCGCCGAGCATGAAGCGATGGGCGCCCTTTGCGTGTCCGAAGCAACGCGCGGCACGGTGAGCCGCGACCGAGAAGATGAGGCAGCGCGATGGGCCAGCTCAACGCCGGGATCATTCCGGTGACCCCTTTCCAGCAGAATTGCACGATCCTGTTCGATACGGACGACAGGTCCGGCGTGGTCGTCGATCCCGGTGGCGACGTCGCCGAGATCGTGAAGGCGATCGAAGACAACAAGCTCTCGATCGCCGCGATCTGGATCACCCACGGCCATATCGATCACGCAGGCGGCGCCATGGAGCTCAAGGACAAGCTCGGGGTGGAGATACTCGGCCCGCATGAGGCCGATCGTCCGCTGCTCGCCAATCTCGAAAACCAGGCGCTGCGCTTCGGCATCACCGACACTGTGCGCAATTGCGTGCCCGACCGCTTCCTCGCCGAGGGCGAGACGGTCGGCTTCGGCGAGCACAACTTTGAAGTGCTGCATTGCCCCGGTCATGCGCCGGGCCATGTCGTCTATTTCAACCGTGCTGCAAAGTTCGCCCATGTCGGCGACGTGCTGTTCCGCGGTTCGATCGGTCGGACCGACCTGCCCGGCGGGGATCATGCCGCGCTGATCCGGTCGATCAAGGAGAAGCTGCTGCCGCTCGGCGACGATATCGGCTTCCTGTGCGGCCATGGGCCGGGCGGCCGCTTCGGCGAAGAGCGGTTGAGCAATCCGTTCCTTACATAGAGCGCTTCCAAACGGCGGACGCACCGACGGTGCTGCCCTAGCCCGAACTTTGCCTAGCCGTCGTCGCAGCGCCGGATTTATTCCGAAACCGGTACCCGCCTTCGGGTTCGATGCCATGCGGCCCCGAATATTGGCTGCCGCCAGGGTCGGCGAGCGCCGCCATGCGGCGCTCAACCTTCATTCAGACCGCCTATCGGGCTTCGCAGAAATGCCGCCTGCCGTCATAGCCGACGAAGGTGCCGGTGCTCGGATTGAAGGAACGATAGCGATCCTCGCAATAGCGGAACCAGCCGGGGCTCCACGGCTCGAGCCCACCATAGGCATATCGCCCCGTCCCATAGCCGGCGCCCTCCGGCGCATATTCATATTCGGCGCCTGGCCGCGGCGGGAAATAGTCGTCGTCCACATAAGGATCGTTATAAATCCGCTCCCGGTAGACCGGTCCCCTTGGGCCCGAATCCGCCAGAGCACCCGCGACGATAGCACCGGCCGCCAGGCCGAGTACGCCTGCTGCAAGCAGATCGCCGTCGGAGTTGCGACGAACGACATGGCCTTCGCGGTAATAACGCTCGCCGCTATGGGCGGCAGGCAGGGCGGTCAGCGTGGTCGCGGCGATGGCCGCCGAGAGGATCGAAGTTTTCAGGAAGCGGTTCACATCTGTCTCCTTCACGCCGCGGATCCCGGGGAAGGTCGGCGGTCGATTGCCCGTCTAGGCCCCCTTGCATGAACGGAGGCTGAACGGCGTGGCGGACGGCTGTGTGCCTGCCGAAAGTGGCATTTTGAGAAAGGATGAAGTTATCGGACGCAAGCACTCGGGTGCTCCGTGCCGGCGGTCGATGAGATCGACCGCCGAAGCGACTGCCAACCACGCCTGTCGGACCGAAAGCCCATTGGCACCAGAGCGCCGGGCGTCCGCTCGGATGCGCAAAGGTCGCTCTGGCGCTTTCAACCTGCGCATCGTGCCTTCTGAAAATCGAGTACGATTTCCGACGCAGTAGATCCCCCGATGTTCGATGGTTGTCGGCCGCAGGGCTACCTTGGACCAGGAACACCAAAGCGGCGTCGATCAGGCGCCCGCTTTCCTGGAGACGGCACATCCACGAGACGGCACATCCACAGATGCTCCGTGCCGGCATCGATAGGAAAAAGCTCCGCAGACAGCATTGCTGCGACACCGCGCCTGCCATGCCTGTTTCCGGGGCCGGAGCCCCGCCGTCGATGGTCGTGGACCGGCTCAGCCGATCCTGAGATTGACCGCCTTCGGACCCTTGCCGCGCTTGTCCGGCTCGGTATCGAAAGTCACTTTCTGCCCGTCTTCGAGGCCGGGAAGGCCGGAGGCCTGCACCGCCGAGATATGTACGAATACGTCCTTCGCTCCGTCGTCCGGCGTGATGAAGCCGAAGCCTTTGGCATGGTTGAAGAACTTGACAGTGCCGGTCTGCGGCATGGGAAACTCCCTTTGGTCCCATCATCGACATGTCTGGCGGGAAATATCCCCGCGCAGGCTCGGCCGTTCACTGGAGGAGCAGAAACAGTTTCTCGCGCCGGGACCTTCCCAAGATCCTCTTGTTCCGCGATCACCTGGGCTTCCGGCGTTGCCAGAACCCAGTGCAGTCTATTCCGGTCTCCGGGCCGGCAAATGCCCGAACAAGAATTTTGTCCTTCATTTTTCCGGCGTGAGCAAGTGAAACTTTCAGTTTGGCTCATTGACGCCACGACAGCTCCATCGGGCATCGACAATTCGCCGGCTTATGTATGGTGAGCATTCCCTAAGTTGGCTGATACTATCTGTAATGCACCTCAAAAGCAAAAGGCACGGCGGATCGCCGTGCCTTTCGAAGAATGGCAGTCTTGCAGACGAATCAGGCGGCGCGCAGATTGACCGCCTTGGGGCCCTTGCCCATGCGGTCCGGCTCGACGTCGAAGGTGACCTTCTGGCCGTCGATCAGGGTGCGCAGGCCGGAGGCTTCGATCGCCGAGATGTGCACGAATACATCCTTCGCGCCGCCATCAGGCGTGATGAAGCCATAACCCTTGGTTGCGTTGAAGAACTTCACGGTGCCGGTCTGAGCCATTGGGGGGAGAACTCCTTCACCCATTGTTGCTTGGTCCTTCCCGATATTGGAAGACGGGAGAACCGGTGGATCTTGGCGGTCAGGCGTTTTGCGCATGATTTAACCCCCCGCCAAAGAGGGGCCGTCAGATATTCACAGTATCGGGGAAAGGGTCGTCCAAAGCGTCCAGTCTCCGGGTCAGCAAATGCCCGAGGGACACTTCTATTGCACGGATGCGTGATAGTTGCAAGACTGTCCGTGAATTCAGTCACTTGCCGCCGCGCGTAAATCTTGCTGTCGTGCGAATATTGTCCGCCAGCGGTCGGCCGCACGGCGCCCTAGACTTCGGCGCGCCATGTCGATCGGTGCGAGCACCTCGCGGCCACCCCGCGGTGACCGGAGGAAGGGGACCATGCCGCATGACACGATCCCGGCACGCCGGGAGCCGGCCTCCGCCTTGTCCAGGCTGATGCCGACCGACAGCAGCGCGCTGATCCGCAACGGCCAACGGCACCACCACCATGCCGTGCCGAGGAAATCGCCGAGGGAATATGCGACCAGCGTTTCGCCGATCCGTTCCGCCGGCTGGACCACATGCGCATGGCCGCCGACGACGAGACTGGCGCCGCTTGCCGCCAACCGCCGCGCCGTCTCTCGCGTCGCGGCTTCCGGGAAATGCCGGAACTCGCGGTCCCAATGGGGTACGGCGCAGACGAAGTCGGCCTCGGCCTCGCGCAACGCGGCCCAGCCGCCGTGGTTGAAATCCGCCGCGGTCGTCACCCGGCCCGAAAAGGCATCGGCCGTCTCGTTGCGCCATTGGGTGAAGGCGGCAAGGCCGATCCGCGCCGGACCGGCCCGCACGGTCCGCACGAAGCCATCCCGTGCGGCTCCGATCGTGCGGACGCAAAGCCGGTCGAGCGTCTCCAGCGTCTGCTCGAAGCCGGGGACGCCCTGGTCGAGCGCGTGGTTGTTGGCGAGCGACAGCACCAGCCTGTGCGGGTCGATGGCCGCGGCGGCCAGCGTCTGTTCGAGAAAGCTCCGGGTCATGGCGTGGCGCGTGCCGACTGCGGTGCCAAGCCGGGCGAGGGGGCGAGCCACGATCGGGCTTTCGCAATTGCCGATCACGAGATCGGCTGCGGAGATGGTCTTGCGCAGGCTTTCGTCGATTTCGGGCGACTTGCCGCTCGCCACGGCCGAGATGTCACCGACGAAGACGAGACGCACGTCCGGCGGTGGTGTCCGCGACGATCCCCCCATCGCCGGCAAAAACCCGTTGCGGTCGCCGCCGAGAGACGGAACCAGAAAACGGGGCAGCCAGGAGAGACGATAGGAGAGAGGAAAGTTGCTCGACACCGCGCTCTTCTAATCGTTTGCGGAAGGGCGCGCCAGAAGCTTCGCAGCGTCGCTCCGGCTTTCGCAGCGCGCCCCGAGGAGCGTTCGGCGTGGGTGGTGGGTCCTCGCCTCATGGACCGCGATGCCGTCAGTCGCATCTTGTCGGCCCGGCGGGCTGTCAGGCCCAGGCTCGGATGCTGCAATGCTGCACGCTCGTTCGCAGGGATGCCTTGCGCCGATCAATTTGCGCATCGTGTCTTCCAAGGCGCTGCCGCCTCCTCCTGACAGCGCATTGTCAGCATCGCCGCGACGCGGGGCGGCCCGATGGTGATTGGACTTTCCATTTTGCGGGACTCCACCCATATTCCTGACATGGCCAAATCTCCCGACAGAAAGTCGCCTCCGGCGAATGAGGACCGCTTCGGCGGCCGCAAGCGGCGCAGCCCGCTGACCGACTTCCTCGATGCCTCCGAGCCGCTGGAGGAGGGAGGATTCTCCGAGGCGCCGCAGTCCGACTTTTCCGGTGCGCCCCTGTCCGGATCGGTGTCCGAATGGGCCGAACAGATCGCGCGCGAGGCCGAGGCCGCGCGGCCTGCCAAGAGCGCCAAGCCGGCCAAGAAGGTTCCCGAGCGGTCGGCGGCGCCGACCAAGACGGCCCGCGGCACGTCGATGGGCGGTGCAGCGAGCGCCAAGGAACGCGCGGCTGCCGGCCTCAACCCGGTCGCCGGTCTCGACATTTCGCTCGAAGACGCCGAACATCTCTCCAATTCCGGCGTCACCGCCACTGTCGCAGCGCTCTCCAGGCTGATCGAAAGCGGCAATCCGCTCCACAAGAACGGCAAGATCTGGACGCCGCACCGGCCCGAGCGGCCGGAGAAGTCCGAAGGCGGCATCCGCATCGAGATGAAGTCGGAATTCGCCCCGGCGGGCGACCAGCCCACGGCCATTGCCGACCTCGTCGAAGGCGTCGGCCGGGCCGACCGTACCCAGGTGCTGCTCGGCGTCACCGGCTCCGGCAAGACCTTCACCATGGCCAAGGTGATCGAGGAGACGCAGCGTCCCGCACTGATCCTGGCGCCCAACAAGACGCTCGCCGCCCAGCTCTATGGCGAGTTCAAGCAGTTCTTTCCCGACAATGCGGTCGAGTATTTCGTCTCCTACTACGACTATTACCAGCCGGAGGCCTACGTTCCGCGCACCGACACCTATATCGAGAAGGAATCCTCCATCAACGAGCAGATCGACCGCATGCGCCATTCGGCGACGCGCTCGCTGCTCGAGCGCGACGACGTGATCATCGTCGCCTCGGTGTCCTGCATCTACGGTATCGGCTCGGTCGAGACCTACACCGCCATGACCTTCCAGATGCAGGTCGGCGACCGGCTCGACCAGCGCCAGCTCCTGGCCGATCTCGTCGCCCAGCAGTACAAGCGCCAGGAGGTCAATTTCGTGCGCGGCTCGTTCCGCGTGCGCGGCGACACGATCGAGATCTTTCCGGCTCACCTGGAAGACCGCGCCTGGCGCATCAGCATGTTCGGCGACGAGATCGAGGCGATCACGGAATTCGATCCGCTGACCGGCCAGAAGACGGGCGCTCTGAAGAGCGTGAAGATCTATGCGAATTCGCACTATGTGACGCCGCGGCCTACGCTCAACCAGGCGATCAAGTCGATCCGCGAGGAACTGAAGTTCCGCCTCGACGAACTGACGAGGGCCGGACGGCTGCTCGAGGCGCAGCGGCTGGAGCAGCGTACCCGCTTTGACCTGGAGATGCTGGAGGCGACCGGATCCTGCGCCGGCATCGAGAACTATTCGCGCTATCTCACCGGCCGCCAGCCCGGCGAGCCGCCTCCGACCTTGTTCGAGTACATCCCGGACAACGCGCTGATCTTCATCGACGAGAGCCACGTCACCGTGCCGCAGATCGGCGGCATGTATCGCGGCGACTTCCGGCGCAAGGCGACGCTTGCCGAATACGGCTTCAGGCTGCCGTCCTGCATGGACAACCGGCCGCTGCGCTTCGAGGAATGGGATGCGATGCGTCCGCTGACCGTCGCCGTATCGGCGACGCCGGGCGGCTGGGAAATGGATGAGGCCGGCGGCGTCTTCGCCGAGCAGGTCATCCGCCCGACCGGCCTCATCGATCCGCCGGTGGAGGTGCGCCCGGCCAAGAGCCAGGTCGACGACGTGCTCGGCGAGATCCGGGACACGGCGCGCGCCGGCTATCGCTCGCTGGTGACTGTGCTCACCAAGCGCATGGCCGAGGACCTGACGGAATATCTGCACGAGCAGGGCGTGCGCGTGCGCTACATGCATTCCGACGTCGAGACGCTGGAGCGTATCGAGATCATACGCGATCTGCGCCTTGGCGCCTTCGACGTGCTGGTCGGCATCAACCTGCTGCGCGAGGGCCTCGACATCCCCGAATGCGGTCTCGTCGCCATCCTCGACGCGGACAAGGAAGGCTTCCTGCGCTCCGAAACCTCGCTGATCCAGACGATCGGCCGCGCGGCGCGCAACGTCGACGGACGCGTCGTGCTCTATGCCGATCAGGTCACGGGCTCGATGGAGCGCGCGATGGCCGAGACACAGCGCCGCCGCGAGAAGCAGATGGTCTGGAACGAGGAGAACGGCATCACGCCGGAAAGCGTGAAGTCGCGTATCGCCGACATTCTCGATTCGGTCTACGAGAAGGACCACGTCCGCGCCGACATCTCCGGCTTCGCCGAGAACCAGGGCGCACTCATGGGCAACAACCTCAGGGCGCATCTGGAATATCTCGACAAGCGCATGCGCGACGCCGCGGCCAATCTCGATTTCGAGGAGGCGGCCCGCGTGCGCGACGAGATCAAGCGCCTGCGGGAAGCCGAGCTCGCCGTCTCCGACGATCCGCTGGCGCGCGAGGCGGAGAGCATCAGCCCGGTTTCCGGCCGCGAGAAGGGCAGGCACAACAAGGGGATCGCCCGTCACCGCACGGTCGACGATGGGGAAGGCGGGCGCAAGTCGCTCTTCGCCAAGCCGTCGCTGGACGATATGGGGCCGGGAACCGACATGGCGAAGCCGGCGGGCAAGGGCGGCCTGTTCCGCAAGCCGGATCTCGACGAGATGGGCGGCGACGCGGCCGTTCCAGCCAATGCCGTCCCGCGCTCGCTGTTCAAGAAGCAGTCGCACCAGGAAGCGCATGGCTCGGATTTCGGCATTCCCGGCGAGGGCTCCCTGTTCCGCAAGAACACGCTCGACGAGATGACCGTGCGGCGCACGGAAAAGCCCGCCGAAGGCGCCAGGCCGAAGGCCGCGGACGATGCGCGTCCGGTCCGGCGCGAGCGTGCCGGCATCGGCTCCTACGAGGATCCGGCCGACGAACGCCAGCGCCAGCGCCGGTCGCGCAAATCGGGACGGCCGGGGCATTAATCCAACCTTGCGGCACGTTGCTGCAAGACCGACAAGCCGTCGCCCCTAAGGTCTCAAAGTCGGCTGCGACTGATTGCTGCCGCGGCGGTGAGTGGAAGTTCAGCGCAACCGATTGTAGCGGTAGCGATTGACGATCTCCTGGTTGAAGAAGCGGCCGGGCGAGGGAGCCTCGCGGAAGGCGTCGACGACGATCCACGGTACCTCGAAATAGAGATAAGCGGTGCCGTTGACCAACCGCACTTCGAGTTCGTCGTCATCGGGCGCGTAGCGGATCGGGCGGACGACGCTCGAGCCTGGAAAGTCGGTCTGCTCGACGGTTCTCATCGTCTTTTCTCCGATAAGGCGTCGCCTCGTCCTGGTGCCGATGTGACGGCCTTCGGAACGCCATGATCCTCTCCGAACGCAATGCCGTCAAATCGAAAGCAAGTTTCCTGAACGCAACCCTGCGTTTCCATTCATCGCCCGTTCAGCCGTTCTGCCGCATGTTCCGCGCCATCAGGGACGACCCCGGGGACGAGAGTTCCGCCGGTATCGGCAGGACCCGGAAGCCGCCGGAAACAAAGGAGAATATTCATGCCCGTCATTCGCGGCACCAACTATTCCGAGACGCTCTACGGAACGGCGTATAACGATACGATCTACGGCTATGGCGGCGACGACCTCATCTATGGCTATGGCGGCAACGACCTGATCTATGGCGGGGCCGGCAATGACGACATCCTCGGCGGCAACGGCGTCAACAATCTCTATGGAGGCACGGGCGCCGACTGGTTCATCATGAGCGCGCGTACCACTGGGCTCAGCGACGATTTCATTGCCGACTTCCAGTTCGGCTATGACAAGATCGACGTCTCGGCCTGGGGCATCAGCGACTTCAGCCAGCTCAGGGCTTTCCTGAAGACCGACAAGTATGGTGACGCCTATTTCAACGCCTTCTACAACGGCTACGACCACTATCTGACTGTCGCCGACGTTACCGCCGGCCAGTTGATCTCCAGCGACTTCGTCTATTCGAGTTCAGGCGCCCGCAGCCAGTCCGGTACCTACTATTCCGACATGATGTTCGGCTCCCGCTACAACGATACGCTGTACGGTGCCGGCGGCAACGACATATTGCATGGCGGCCTCGGCAACGACCGAATGAACGGCGGCACCGGCAATGACGATCTCTATGGCGGCGCCGGCTACGACGTGCTGACCGGCGGCGCCGGAGCGGACGCCTTCGTTTTCCAGTCGGTCACCGACAGCGCGCCGAACGCCTATCGCGACCGCATCACCGACTTCGACTACAGGTACGATTTCATCGATCTTTCGCTGATCGACGCGCGGGCGAATGTTGCCGGCAACCAGGCCTTCCAGTGGATCGGCACCGGCAACTTCACCAATTCCGGCCAGCTCAAATATGGCTGGTACGGCAACGACACGATCATCTCTGCGAATACGGACACGGACTCCACTCCGGAATTCCAGATCGTCCTGTCGGGCAGGCATACGCTGCTCGCCGGCGACTTCGTCCTGTAGAAGCGTTTCCGAACTCCTGCCCGGCCGGCCGCTCCGCGGCCGGCCGCATCCGTTTCAGCAGGGGCCTTGGGCGACTACGCGGTAGCCGGCCGAGTCCGCCTCGCATTGATTGCCGAAGGTCCTGACGTTGCTGCCGCGCCGCGCGCAGACCGGGACATATTCGGCGGTGCAGACCCGGTTGCCGCCGTTGCCCCCACCGATGGCGCCGCCGCCTGGAGCGCGGCATTCGCCGCTCGCGATCACGCGGTAGCCGGCTGCAGCCGCCTCGCATTCATTGGCGAAAGTCCTGATACGGTCGCCGCGCCGTGCGCAGACGGGAGCGTATTCGCGTGTGCAGATGCCGGGACGCGGTCCGCCATTGGCGCGGCACTCGCCGCCGCTGACGATACGATATCCGGCCCGTCCGGCCAGGCAGGCATTGGCGAAGGTCTGGCGGTCGCCGCGGCGCTCGCCGCAGACAGGGGCATATTCCCTGGTGCAGAAGCCGGGTTGCGGACCGGGTCTCGGCGGCGGCATCGGTTCCTGGACGGCCACGGTGCACGACAACAACGCGCATGCCGCGAACAGGAGCGCGCCCAGACGCGCGGCCACGGAAGCCGAAACTCTCATGGATGTCTTCCCTCTCCTCCCGTTTTCGAGTCCCGCTCCTCGAATCGGTCGATGGATCATAGCGACAAAGCGCTGGCGCGGGCGGATGGCGTCAACCTACGCTTGTCGCGCACGTTTACAATTCTTGTCCGCCGCAACTTTCGGCGTGCGTTTTCGTGATCGCCGGCCATCCGAAATTCGGCGCCGGCATGGCCGTGCTGCGGGACGCCGAGCCGACACATGCCCACGTTCGACGAAGCTGGCCTTGCTTCCGCCTCGATCCGCTCCCGTAGAGGAGAATATGTCGAAAATAAGTAATTGTTTTTATTATAAAAGTTCATCGTATGTGATTTGTGGCAGGCGCTGGCGCGGCCTATCTCCGTCGTGTCCTCACGGATCAGCAGGACCGTGCGGACGGCAAACAGAACGGGAGTATTCGAGATGAAGAAAATCCTTGCAACGACCGTCGCTTCGCTCGCCTTCATCGGCATGGCCTATGCGGCGACCGTCGAAGGCGTGGTGCAGTCGGTGGATCCGGCCACGCGCACCGTCACGCTCCAGGACGGCAAGAGCTTCGTCGCGCCGGAAGGGACCTCGCTCGATTCCCTCGCCGCCGGCGCCAAGGTCAGATTGACCGTCGACGACACGACGGGCGCCGTCACCGCGATCGACAAGGCCTCCTGATTCCGAAAGTAATGAAGAGACCGGCTCGGATGGGCCGGTCTCTTCGACCTGAGCAAACCGTTCGGGCCGCGGATACGGTCAGAAGACCGTTGGTATCCTGGCGACCACCCAGCCGGTCGTATCGCGTGCCAGCTCGAGGGTGCCGCCCGCCGCACGGCCAAGCCCGTCCTTCACAACGCGATAACCGTCGGAGGCGCGCGCCAGGATGCCGTCGTGCGACGTCACGGTGGCCGGTTCCGCCGCATCTGCCGCTGCCGGTGCGCCGGCTGCCTGCGTCTCGGCTTGTTCGGGGCGATCGAGCTTCGAGCATATCGCCATGACGGTCGGGTAGTCGAAGGCACCACGTACCGCACGGCTCTTCAGCGCAGTTTCGCATTCCTCCATCGTCGTCCATTCCGGCTGATGATCGTGAATGAGTTCGCAGAGCTTGGCGTCGCAGTCGCAGCCGATGATGGCCATCGCGACAACAGCGGATTTCATCATGACATGCCCCTCGTTTTCTTCGCCCGTTTTGTCGGCCCGGATCGGGGCGGGATTGGGCCGGAATGATGGAGGAGCGGTGGCGGGGTGACGGACTTGTTGCGGCAGCATCGAACGGCAGTTTGAGCGAGCCGCCTGAGGCGCCGAATCAACGCCTTGCGACGCTGATTCAGCCGATTGCCGAAAAGAATCCGGATGTCGCGATAAAGCTTTGGGATTCCTTGAGAATTCCAAAGCGTGCGTGTATCGCGACGCCTCAGGGAAACAGCGGATCGGGTGCCATTTCCAGATGCAGCGGCTTGCCGCTCCAGGGATGCGCCTCGCACACCGCTTCGTCGAGCTCTACGCCCAAGCCCGGTTCCTTCGAGGGAATGACGTTGCCGTCCTGCCACTCGATCTTCTTCTTGAGCAGTTTCTCGTGGAATCCGTCCCATTGCTTGAGCGATTCCAGGATCAGGAAGTTCGGCAGCGTGACGGCGAGCTGGATGTTCGCGGCGCCGACGATCGGCCCGCAATAGCAGTGCGGCGCCACCTGGATGTGGTAGGCCTCGGCCATGGCGGCGATCTTCTTGGTCTCGAGGATGCCGCCGGAACGTCCGAGGTCGGGCTGGAGGATCGTTGCGGCCCGGTTCTCGATGACGCGCGCGAACTCCCATTTGCCGGTGAGGCGCTCGCCCGTCGCGATGGGGATCGAGGTGCCGCGCGCCACGTCCGCCATTACCTCCGGCATATCAGGCGGCACCGGCTCCTCGAACCAGAGCGGGTCGTAGGGCTCGATGGCGCGGGCCATGCGGAGCGCGCCCGATGCGGTGAACTGGCCATGCGTGCCGAACAGTATGTCTGCCTTGGTGCCGACGGCCTCGCGGATCGCCTTGACCATGCGCGCCGACAGGTCGATGTCGATCAGCCGGGGCTGATGGCCGTCGAAGGCGGTGTAAGGGCCGGCTGGATCGAGCTTCACGGCGTTGAAGCCCTGCTCGACATAAAGTGCGGCACATTCGGCGGCGAGGTCGGGGTCGTTGTAGACGTTCTTGTCCGGGTTCTCGACCTCGTTGGTGAAGACGCTGCCCGCGTGGGGATAAAGATAGGTGTAGGAGCGCAGCGTCTCGTGGACCTGACCTCCGAGCAGCTTGTAGACGGGCTTGCCGGCTTCCTTGCCGACAATGTCCCAGCAAGCCATTTCCAGCGCCGAGACGCAGCCCATCATGGAGACGTCGGGGCGTTGCGTGAAGCCCGACGAATAGGCCCGCCGGAAGAAGGTCTCGATGTCATGCGGGTCGCGGCCGACAAGGTAGCGGGCGGCGCAGTCCTCGATCATCCTGGCCGTCACATCGGGGCCGAAGGTAGCATTGTAGGCCTCGCCATAACCGACCACGCCGCCATCGGTCGTGAGCTTGACGAAGATGAAATAGCGTCCCCCGATGCCCGGCGGCGGATTGCCGACGACGAAGGTCTTGATGTCTGTGATCTTCATGGATGGTTCCTCCGCGAAACGTATCGGGACCAAGCAGGTTTGCGTGGCTTCAGCCACGCTTCACCTGCTTGGCTACTTCTCTTGCCGCAGGATTTTTTTTCGGAAAACTGTGGCACACTTTTCCGAATCCTGCTCAGGCGTGATCGGCGAGGATGAGGTCTGCCCCCTTCCAGCCGGTCATGATCGAAGCGGCATTGGTGTTGCCGGTGATGTTGCCGGGAAAGACAGACGCATCGACGATGCGCAGGCCGGTGAGCCCATGCGCCTCGAGCTTCGGATCGACGACGGCGAGCGACGGGTCGGGCCCCATGCGGCAGGTCGAGACGGGGTGGTAGACCGTGCCGCTGCGCTTGCGGAAATCCAGGATCAGCTCGTCATCCGTCTTGCATGCCGGTCCCGGCAGGACCTCCTCGGCGATGACTTCGGACATGGCTTTGGTAGCCGCCATGCGGCGCAGGAACTTCACGGCATCGAGCATTTCGGCGACGTCGTCCTCAGTCGAGAAGGCGTTGGCGACGATCTTCGGATAGGCGCGGGGATCGCTGGAGCGGATCATGATCGAGCCGCTGCTGGTCGGCCGGCAATTGGACAGGCCGATCGAGAAGCCCGGCCAGGGGTCCGGCGACAGGATCGGCCGTTCGCCGCTTTTCGGGATGACGGTCGAGAAGGCCTGGAAATAGAGCTGCATGTTGGCGCGCTTGCGCGAGGGATCGGTGCGGAAAAAGCCGCCACCCTGGTTCATGCTCATCGAGAGCGGGCCCCCGCGCAGAAGGATATAGCGAACGCCCACCAAGAGCTTACCCCACCAGGGACGCAGGATCTGGTTGAGCGTCGGCATCGTTGCCTTGTAGGTGTAGTTGATGCCGACATGGTCCTGCAAATTGGCGCCGACATGCTCATTGGCATGGACGATCTCGATGCCGAGATCGCGCAGCAGAGCCGCCGGCCCGACGCCGGAAAGCTGCAGAAGCTGCGGCGAGTTGATCGAGCCGGCGCACAAGACTACCTCCCGGCCGGCGCGGACGGTGTGCGTGCGGCCGTCCTTGAGGTATTCGATGCCGGCCGCGCGTTTGCCCTCGAAGAGGATCCGGGTCGCCAGCGCGTTGGTCTCGACACGCACATTCGGGCGTTTCATGGCCGGACGCAGGAAGGCCCGCGCCGCCGACATGCGGCGGCCGTCCTTCGTGGTGATCTGGTAGACGCCGACGCCGTCCTGCGTGGCTCCGTTGAAATCCGGATTGAAGGGCAGTCCCAGTTCCTCGCCGGCCTTGAGGAAACGAAGGCAGAGCGGATGGACGCGATCGCTGTTGTCGGTGACATGGACCGGACCGCCGCGCCCGCGCCAGGCATCTTCGCCGGCCGCGTTGTCCTCGATCGCCTTGAAGATCGGCAGCAGGTCGTCAAAGCCCCAGCCGGGATTGCCGCCATCGCGCCAGCCGTCGAAATCCTCGCGCTGGCCCCGGACCCAGACCATTGCATTGATCGAACTCGAGCCGCCGAGAAGCTTGCCGCGCGGCCAGTGGTCGGCATTGCCGGCGAGGCCGGGGTCCGGCTCGGCCTTGTAGTTCCAGTTGACGGCGGGGTCGAAGAAGGTCTTCCCGTAGCCGAGCGGCATCTGGACGAAGAAACGGCGGTCCGAGCCGCCCGCTTCCAGGACGAGGACCGAGAAACGTCCGCTTGCGGAAAGACGTTCGGCGACGACCGAGCCGGCGGAGCCGGAGCCGACGATGATGAAATCGTAAGTCTGCATGGACAGGACACTGCTCGGCCGGATGAATCGGGCGAGCCTAGTCTTGCCCGTGCCGTCCCGGCGTCCGGGCTTACGGCATGGCTTGTGAAAAAAGCGACTGCCGGTCGTGGAGCAGACGGCCTGCAACGGGTTATGTCCATGCAACCGCGAGATCGATGCGCCGTTGACGGGCCACGGCGCCCGTCCTACGGACAGGTAACGACGTCGAGAGGGGCGAAGATGGAAGCAGAGCTGGACAAACCGGTGGGGGAATTGACGCTGCGCACGCTCGCCATGCCGGCCGACGCGAATGCGGCCGGAGACATCTTCGGCGGCTGGGTGATGGCGCAGATGGACCTCGCCTGCGGCATCCGCGCCGCCGAGCGGGCGAAAGGCAGGGTGGTCACGGCCGCGGTCAAGGAGATGTCCTTCGCCAAGCCGATGAAGATCGGCGACACGCTTTGCATCTACACGCATATTGAACGGGTCGGCCGGACGTCGATGGTGCTCAAGGTCGAAGCCTGGGCCCAGCGTTACCTGTCCGACCTGATGGAGAAGGTCACCGACGCCGACTTCATCATGGTTCGACTCGACGCCAGCGGCAAGCCGACGCCCGTACCCGAAGCCTGATCCACGAAAGCCTGTCCCCTATGCCGCGTGCGAAGGCTGCGGCGTGTGGACTTCATCGAAACGCCGGCGGGCTTCGTTGACGCGCGCGGTATTCTGCCGCGCCCATTCGCCGAGAGCGTTCACCGGAACGAGCAACTCTCGGCCGAGATCGGTGAGTTCATAGTCGACACGCGGCGGAATGGTCGGAAAGACGGTTCGGGTGACGAAACCGTCGCGCTCCAGTCCGCGCAAGGTCGTCGTCAGCATCTTCTGCGAAATCCCGCCGACCGCCTGTCTCAGTTCGTTGAAACGCATCGGGCCGTCACCCAGCTTGCCGACGACCAGGACAGTCCATTTGTCGCCGACACGCTGAAGAATCTCGCTGACCGCGCGGCAGTCCTCGGAGCGGTGCGGGTGCCTTGGTATCAAAAAGGTGCCTCCTTGCGGGTTCCTATCGTAGTCACCTAGATAGCGTCGGTATCCATTCTATACCAGGGTTCGAAAGGAGAGAACAATGTCCAAACCCAGAATCGCCGTGATCCTCGGATCGACGCGCGAGGCCCGTTTCGCCGATACGCCGGCCGCGTGGATTGCCGAACTTGCGGGCAAGCGCACCGATATCGAGGTTGAGCTGGTCGACTTGCGCGACTATCCGCTGCCGTTCTTCGACGAGGTCGCGTCCTCGCTCTATGTGCCGTCCACCAATGAAGTCGCCCAAAAGTGGCAGGAGAAGGTCGCCGAATTCGACGGTTTCATATTCGTCACCGGCGAATATAGCCGCGGCCCGACGGCGGCGCTGAAGAATGCACTCGACTACGCCTATACCGAGTGGAACAAGAAGGCGGTGGGCTTCGTCGGGTATGGCGGTGTCGGCGGCGCCCGCGCGATCGAGCAGCTTCGCCTCAACGTCATCGAATTGCAGATGGTCCCGGTGCGGACGGCCGTCCACATCGTGTGGGCCGACTATGCCGCGATCAAGGGCGGCCAGAACATCACCGAATTCGGCCATCTCAGTGCCGCTGCCGGCGATATGCTGGACCAGGTTTCCTGGTTCGCCCACGCTTTGAAAGCCGCACGCGATGCGGACGCCGCGACGGCCGATGCCAAGGCCGCCTGAGCAGCCGGGAAGTCCAGGGGTGGCGTCAGGCCACCCTGCAGCGTGTCGGGCGAGCAAGGATTCACGCGACACGCTGGAGGTGCTTGATCTAGCGCATGCCTCATTCCCGAAACCGTAGCGGACTTTCGAGAGACACGGTTTGGAGCATCGGGGTCAGCCGCGGGCTTCGCGGCGCGAGCCGGGGAGGCGCGATGCGAGCACCTTGTCGATGCGTCGCCCGTCGAGATCCACCACCTCGAAGCGCCAGCCCTGTGCATCCACCGACTCACCCGTCGCCGGCAGATGATGCATGTGCGACAGCACATAGCCGGCGACGGTCTCGTAGTCCCGGTTGTGAGGCAGGTCGATGCCGAGCTGGTCGGCCATCTCGTCGGCCTGCATATAGCCGGCGAGCAGCCAGGAGCCGTCTTCGCGCTGCACCATGACGGTGTCGTCCTCGTCGAGATCGGCCCGGAATACGCCGGTGATTGCTTCCAGAATGTCGGCCGGTGTGACGATACCCTCGAAATGTCCGTATTCGTCGTGGACCAAGGCTACCGGGACATCGGATTCCTTCAGCGTGGCAAGGACGTCGAGCGCGTCGGCCTGATCATGGACGATCGGCGCGGACCGCACATATTTGCGCGGCTCGAACGGCTGGCCCGACAGCGCGGCGGCCAGGAGCTCGCGCGACTGGACGACACCGATCATGGCGTCCACCGACCCCTCGCCCACCGGGAGGCGCGAATGCTGGGTTTCGATCAGGAGCTTGCGGGTCGTCGCCTCGTCGGCCTCGACATTGAGCCAGTCGACCTCGGTGCGCGGCGTCATGACAGCGCGCACCGCACGATCGCCGAGCCGCATGACGCCCGCGATCATGCGGCGCTCGTCCGATTCGATCGTGCCGTGATGCTCGGCTTCCGCCACCAGCATCTTGATTTCCTCGTCCGTGACCTTGTCGGCGCTTTCCTTGCGCTGGCCGATCAGCCACAGCACGGCGCGGCCGGAAATGTCGAGCAGCCAGACGATCGGCGCGGCCACTCTCGCAAGCAGGGTCATGGCCGGCGCCACGCGCACGGCGATGGCTTCGGGATTGCGCAGGGCGAGCTGCTTGGGGACGAGTTCGCCGATGATCAGCGAGCCGTAGGTTATCACAGCCACCACGATGCCGACGCCCAGCGCGCTGGCTGCAGCGACGCCCATGCCGTTCTGGATGAGCAGGGCAGACAGGCGTTCGCCGAGCGTGGCGCCGGAGAAGGCGCCGGAGAGGACGCCGACCAGCGTGATGCCGATCTGCACGGTCGAGAGGAACCGTCCCGGATTTTCGCCCAGCGCGAGCGCGCGTGCGGCGCCACCGACGTCCCGCTCGATCATGGCCTTCAGCCGGGCTGGCCTCGAGGAGACGATGGCGAGCTCGGACATCGCCAGCAGGCCGTTCAGGAAGATGAGAACGATGACGGTCCCGATTTCGAAATAAATCATGGCAGACCCAATAGCATTGCGTCCGCCGCCTGATGAAGAGCAAAAAGACTGATCCAGGCGACCATCGTGCCGCAGGGGAAAGCTACTCTCTCAACACGGCGAGCTTGGCGATGCCGTCGGCGAAACAGGGGTCGCCGCCGCCATTGCGCCTGTTTTGCCTCGGTCTCCGGCCCTCAAGCACCAGCGGATGCGATGGCCAAAGCATCAGCGGCAGGCGACGCGGCCGTTGCGACGGGCCTTGATGTCGAAATGGAAGTGGTTGCGGTGGTCCCAGTCATAGCCCGGGCCGAGCACCGTGTTGAAATATTCGCACCCGTCCGCCCGCACCGAATTGAGGAAGCCCCGCTGGCGGAAAGCGAACCAGCCGGGTTTGCGCACATCGATGTCGCGGCCGTTGTTGAGCTCGATGCGCATGATATCGAGCGCGTTGCCCTTCGAATGCTCGGAGGCCACGCCCGTGCCCCTGATCCTGCGGCAGGAGTAGCTCGACCCCTGGTGGATGGTCTTCACGCCCGAGAAGTAGCGGGTGCGCGCCGTGGGGGCCAACTCCCTCCGCGTCCAGGCGGCGAAGGTGGCGGCCATCTCGCAGCGCAGGGTGGCGGCGGGCTTCATCTGGATCCTGCCGATCGCCGAGACCTTCACAGGGTGCTCGATCCGGCACGCCCCACCATCATTGATCGGCGCAAGATCCACATATTGCACGCCCAGCCGCTCCAGTTCCTTGCGGCATGAAACCTCGTCGGCCGGCATGATTTCTGGCTTGGCCGGCGACATTTCCGGCAGCGCCTCGATCGGATTGTCGACGCGGGGGTAGGCGGCGACCATCGGTTCGGTCGGGGCTTCGGGCAGGGCCGGTACCGCCGGCGCGACCGCCGCCATCTCGGTGGGTGCCGGTTCGGCGGGCAGGGTCGCCGTGGCCAGCCCGTCGGATGGGACTGCCGGCGCCGGCGCGTCAGGGAGTGCGGCGGGAGCCAGGTCGTGCGCCGCGCCGGCCGCAAAGGACGCGGTGGTGGTGCCGACATCGACTTCCGGGCGCAGCGAAAGCACATTGTCGGTGCTGCAGGCCGACATCATGGCCGCCGCCAGCAGGGCTGTTCCAAACACCGCGTGTCGCCCCCGGAGGCCGGAGCGACGAAAGTAGATGACGTCGGCGAGGCTGTCGCCGAAGAAGGATGACATCGATCCGTCCCTTTCGCCCGGGACGATAGCGGCGAAGGGTAAAGGAAAGCTCAGCGGCGATGTTTACGGCTATGGCCGAAATCCGGCGATGGTCCAGTTGCTGTCGCTCCGGTCAGATCACCTGGAAATCCGCGTAGGTCAGCGCGAGGTTGGGCGCCAGAGTGGCGAAGTGTGTGGCCCCGCCCGCGGCGGAGCCGTTGGCGTCGTAGAAGAGCTTACCGGTGTCGGTCTCGTAGATGATCCGGTCGTCCGCGTCATGGGCCAGGCCGGTCGTGCTTTTCCAGAACTTGCCGGCTGCGAGCGTTCCTACTATCGCCCCGAGCCCCGGCATTGCCGCGTTCTCGAGTCGAATCGTATCGGCCGCAACATTGAAATCCGTGACGCGATCGACATTGGCGGCCGCATTGAGGGTGGTTCGGAAGTCGAAATAGTCGCTGCCAAGCCCGCCGGTGAGCGTGTCATTACCCCCCATACCGTTGATCACGTTCTTTCCGGCATTGCCGGTGATGGTCTGGGCGATTTCGTTGCCAGTAAGGTTTAGCGCGGTAGCGCCTGCTGCGGAGGTGGTCGCAAGGGCTTCCACATGCTGCCCGGTCGTGAGCGCGTAGCTCACCGAGGTGTAGACAGCGTCCGTGCCCTGGTTCGCGGCCTCGAACACCCTGTCTCCAGCGTTGTCGACAGAAAAGCGGTCATTGCCGAGGCCGCCATACATCCGGTCCGCGCCGCTGCCGCCATTCAGGACGTCGTTGCCCGCATAGCCGTAAAGGAGGTTGTTGGCCGTGCTGCCGGCAATCACGTTGGACAGCGCGTTGCCGAGTCCGGAAATCGCGGAGGAACCGACCAGCGTCAACCTTTCGATCGTCCCATAGCTTGCCAGGTTGCGGCTGATGGTGGAGGTGATGGTGTCGATGCCGGATGTATCGCTGACGACGTCGCTTCCATTCTCCAGGACAAAGGTGTCGTTGCCCGCGGCGCCGATGAGCGTGTCGGCACCGAGGCCGCCGATGAGAACGTCGTTACCATCGTCACCGTAGAGCCTGTCATTTCCTGCGAGGCCGTAGACATAGTCGTTGCCCGTTCCGCCACGCAGGGTATCGTTGCCTAGGCCGCCATAGATCACTTCATGGATCGTATCGTCGTTGAGGATGGTGACGGTGCCGACACTACCCAAGGTCCCGTTCTTGATGACGCTGTTGGGCGTGACGCGCAGCGAGAAGGTTTCTGTGCCTTCGAGCACCCGATCGCCATTCACCGCGACCTGGATTGCAGCGACGGTCTGACCAGCGAGGAAGGTGATGGTTCCGCTCTTGCCGACGTAGTCTGAACCGGCCTTGGCCGTTCCGTCCAAGGTGGTATAGGCGAGCGTCAGGTTGGCCGTGTGGGGCTGCGACAGATGCACCTCGAAGACGGCGTATTTCTGGCCGCTCTGGCCCTCCGCCATGGTCGAACTCGATACGAACATTGCGAGGTTCGAGCCGGTGCCGTCATTATCGAGGATGGTGCCGAGCGTGCGCAGGGTCGGCTCGCCGCCGGCGAGCACGGCATTCGTCGGATTGGACAGTTCGAGCCACATCGATTCGTCGACTTCGTCGACGGTGTCATGATAGGTTTGAATCTCCACATAGCCGACCGTTTCGCCGGCTGCGATCTTCAGGGTCCCACTGCGAGCGTAATAGTCAGAACCGGTTGCCAGGCCGGTTCCCGCAACGGTCTTGTAGGCGACGGAGATCTCGCGGGTCGAAGCGGCTGATAGGGTCACCTTGTACCGCATGACGCCGTTTTCGGTGATTTCGGCCGGCTCGACCGAAAGAACCGGTACGGAACCGGTGCCGGTGTCGTTGTCGAGAATCGTGCCGACGCCGGAAGACCCGAGCGTGCCGTTCTTGATGTTGGAGTCTGGTGTGACGACGAGGGAGAAGCACTCACTTCGTTCGTCGAGCGTGTCGCCATTGACCAGGACTTCGACGGTTGCGACCGTTTGGCCGGCGAGGAAGGTTACGGTGCCGGTCTTGGCGACATAGTCGCTTCCGGCCAGCGCCGATCCATCGGCGGTCCTGTAGGCCAGCGTCATGTTGGCACTGTGCGGCCTGGTCAGATGGACCTCGAAGACCGCCGTCTTCTGGCCGCTGTTGCCTTCAACGAGCGTCGGGCTCGACACGAAAAGTCCGAGATTCGAACCGGTGCCGTCGTCGTCAAGCACGGTTCCGAGCGCGCGCAGGCTCGGCTCCCCGCCGGCGAGGACGGCATTCGCCGGGTTGAACAGGTCGAGCCAGATCGATTCGTCGACTTCGTCGGCCGTGTCGTGATAGGTCTGGATTTCGATGTAGCCGACGGTCTCGCCGGCCGCGATCGTGAGGGTGGCGGAACGGGCATAATAGTCCGAGCCGGTCGCGTTGGCGGTTCCTGTCACCGTCTTGTATTCGACAGTGACTTCATCGACGGAAGGTGACGACAATGTCACCTTGTAACGCAGGGCGCCATTTTCGGTGATTTCGCCGGGTTCGATCGACAGGACCGGCAAAGCGCCGGTGCCGGTATCGTTGTCCAGAATCGTCCCGGTACCGGTGGAGCCCAGGGTTCCGTTCTTGATATTGGTGTCTGGTGTCACGACGAGGGAGAAGAACTCGCTTCGTTCGTCGAGCGTGTCGCCATTGACCAGGACTTCGACCGTCTTGACCGTTTCGCCGGCGAGGAAGGTGACGGAGCCGGCCTTGGCGATGTAGTCGCTTCCAGCCTTGGCGGAACCGTCGGCAGTCCGGTAGGCGAAGGTGAGATCACCCGCATTCGGCCGCGAAAGATGCACTTCGAACACCGCGACCTTCTGGCCGTTATTGCCTTCGACGAGGGTGGGGCTCGATACGAAAAGCGAAAGATTCGACCCGGACCCGTCGTCGTCAAGCATGGTGCCAAGAGCCCGCACCGTCGGTTCGCCGCCGGCGAAGGTCGCGTTGGTGGGGTTGAACAGATCGAGCCAGATCGATTCATCGACTTCATCGGCGGTGTCATGGTATGTCTGGATTTCGATATAGCCGACGTTCTCTCCAGCCGCGATGACGAGCGTCCCCGACCGCGCATAGTAGTCGGAGCCGGTTGGGCTGGCGGTGCCGGGAATGGTTTTGTAGTCGATCCTGATCTCGTCGACCGATGATTCCGACAACGCGACAGCGAAACGAAGCCTTCCGTTTTCCGGACTATCCGCGCGTTCGACGGTGATCGTTGGAACGGCCATATCCAACTCCCAAGCTTTCAGTTGCCAAATTTTTCGGCAAGTGATCAGGCGGATGCCGTTCCAATCAATTCAGGAAAACGGCTTATCCTATTCTTGATAAATATTTCGGGCGGTGGTTCTAAATCTCTTTCATTCTTACCGGCAATACGTCGCGCCGCTTCGGCGATGTGCAAGGTCGAGATGGAAGTGCTGTGCATGGTCGGCGTCTGTGCCGGGGCCGAGCACCGTCTTGAAGGGGCCGCAGGCTGTCATGCGCACCCGTGCCAGGAAATCCGCGTCCTTGGGAGCGCTGGTCGCCGTGACCGCGATCGACCGGCCGTCGGCGAGAGAGAAGCTGCCGATGTCGAGCGCGTTGCCGAATGCGTGCTCGGAAAGCTTGGTGGTGCCGTTGCGTGGCCGGCAGACATAGGCGGAACTGTTGCCGATCGCGACGAGTTCGGACCCGAGGATAGATTTCGCGGCCGGCGCGATCACTTCGGCAGTGAGCTTCGCGGCCGCTTCGGCCGTTGCACAGTTCAGGACGGCTGCCGGGCTGAGCTCGACGCCCGGGCCGAGGGAGCGCACGGTCAGGGGATGCGGAACGGAGCAGCCAGTTGGATCGGAGACGGGGGCGTGTTCCGTGAACTCGACGCCCCGTGCGCGCAGCCGGGAACGGCAGGCCAATTCCTCGGTCGCGACCGGTGGAGTTTTGCTGCGAGGTGTGTCGCCCGTCTCCCGCGCTGAAGACGTGCCGGGATCGGGACGGGGTTCCGGCGAAGGCGCCTTGGACGCTTCGGAGGCCGTCTCCTCCCTCGGTCCCGTGTCAGGCCTTGGTTCCGGTCGCGGCGGCCTGGTGATCTCGGCAGGCTGGCGTGGCGAGGCCGTCGGCCGGGGGGCGGTCGGTGGAAGCGTTGGCGTCACAGCGCCGGCCTCGATGGAGAAGGCGAGAAGGGCCGTGACGGCACTCAGGCCCTTCGTTCGGAATGTTGCCATATCGGCAACATGGCGTCCTGCCGAACCACATCAACGACCGGCGCCATCACTTTGAATTACGCGAAATTACCGGCTCCGGTTGGAGAGTCGGACCGTCAGGCGCCGATCGCCTCCAGACCTTCCTCCAGATAGTCGGCGAGCATCGGCATCCCCAGCAGATAGGAGGAGGTACGTTTGTTGCCGCGCTGTCGGGCCTCGGCCACGGCCTCGACCCATTCCGCCGCGTCGAAATCTCCGCGCCCGACCCAGGCGAGCGCCACCAATTCGGCCGCCTCGTCGATGTTGAGATCGTCGATCAGCTCCCGCAACTCCTCTTCGGTGAGGTTCTCCTCCTCCTCTTCGGCGAGCCCATCGTGGTTGTGGCTTTCGCGCGCGTCGCCGTCGAGCTCGACCTCATGCTCGCTGCCGTCGGTGTAGTCGTCGTTCAGGGCGGCGCTGATGGCTTTGGCCTTCAGGATGAACAGCCGTACGGTATCAGGGCCGATGGCGAGCTCCCATTCCCTTTCGGATTGCCGATGCACAGGCCAACTCCTTGTCCGCGCTCGGCAACATAGCGCATTTCGGGCGCCGGAGCAGCATGTTCGCTTGGACACCGATTGACAGGAGGCCGGCATAGACTCAAATGCGCCGTCTCTCCCTTGGAACAACCTCCCATGTCGTCCCTGCTTTCGCCGAAGATCCTGCCGATTGTTCTGCTTGTTGCCTCGAACGTCTTCATGACATTCGCCTGGTACGGCCATCTGAAGTTCAAGATGGCGCCGCTCTACGCGGCCGTCATATTGAGCTGGGCCATAGCGTTTTTCGAATACTGGCTCGCCGTACCCGCCAATCGCATCGGGCACCAAGTCTATTCGGCTGCGGAACTGAAGACGATGCAGGAGGTCATCACGCTGGCCGTCTTCGTCCTCTTTTCAATTTTCTATCTGAGGGAGGCGATCACCTGGAACCATGTACTGGGTTTCGTCCTCATTGCCGGCGGCGCTGCGCTGATCTTTCGAGGATAGGCCGCCGCTGGTCATGGCCGGCCGATCGTCTTCAAATGTGATCCGGTCGTGTCGGCGGGCGGGAATAATCGATTTCAGGCAAGCGTTGGGGTCTCCATGCACCTCTCTTTCCAGGAGGGATCCATGCACGGAAAACTCGCCAAGCGCCTCGCCTCGGCGCTGCTCGTACTGCCTTTGCTCGGGGTCCCGGTCCATGCTGCGGGCGGCGGGGGAGGCGGAGGTGGCTCCGATGGAGGCGGCGGAGGTGGCTCCGGTGGAGGCTCCGGCGGAGGTTCCGGTGGAGGCTCCGGCGGCGGCAACGGCGGCGACTCGCCGACCATCATGAAATGCAGGAAGGGCCAGGTCTGGAACACTCGCAGGCAGAGATGCGTCATCCCCAGGCAGGGGCAGCTCGACGACGACAGCATCTACGACGCCGGACGAGAATTCGCGCTGGCCGGGCGCTACGGCGAGGCGATCGCCGTGCTCAGCCTCGCCTCCGAGAAGTCGGACCCGCGGATCCTCAACTATCTCGGCTATTCGCACCGCATGCAGGGGCGCGTGCTGGTCGGCCTCGGCTATTACGAGGAAGCGCTGCGCGTCAATCCGGACTACACGCTGGCGCGGGAGTATCTGGGCGAGGCCCATCTCCAGCTCGGCAACGTCAAGGCCGCTCTTGGGCAACTGACGGAGATCGAGAAACGCTGCGGCAAGGGCTGCAGGGAATATACCGAACTCGCCGACAGGATCGCGGCGTTCGGGAAGCGGGGCTGAGGCAGGGCCAGACCCCGGGGCGTGGGCGTCCTCTCCGCCGGCCGGCGCGGGGTGCCGGCGGAAGGACGACCATGAATCACGACCGGTAACCCGAACGCCTCCGGGCGTTGCACCACCGCCTATCGTCCCCGCGACAACCGCACGACCGCACCATCGTCTTCGTCGGTCAGCAACCAGACCGCGCCATCGGGCGCAATGGCCACGTCCCGGATGCGGCCGAACTCTTCTTTCAGCATACGCTCCTCGCCGACGATCTCGCCCGCTTCGTTGCGGTCAAGCCGAGCCAGGAGTTCGAACTTCAGCGATCCGACGAGGAGGTCGCCCTTCCATTCCGGGAACATATCGCCTTGATAGGAAGCGAGCCCCGACGGCGCGATGGACGGATCCCAATAATAGAGCGGCTGTTCGTAGCCGGGGGCCTCGGTGCCGATGCCGATCTTCGTGCCGGAATAGTTGACGCCATAGGAGATCACCGGCCAGCCGTAGTTCTTGCCCGCTTCCGGCCGATTGACTTCATCGCCGCCCTTGGCGCCGTGCTCGACCGTGACGAGGCCGTCCCAGACCGGATCGAAGACCGCACCCTGGATGTTGCGATGGCCTTTCGACCAGAGTTCCGGCAGCCAGTCGGCGCCCTCGGGAGACGTATTGCCTGGCGGCACGGATCCGTCGGTGTTTATCCTTATCACCGCACCGGCGCTGTCGCGTGGATCCTGGGCCCGATCGCCTTGTCCGCGGTCGCCGGTGGTGATGAACAACGTCCCATCGGGTCCGAATACCAGCCGCGATCCAAAATGCTGCGTCTTGCCGGTCTTGCGGGCCATCGAGAAGATGGTCCTGACGTCCTCCAGCCGTGCCGTGCCGCCGTCCATTGCAAGCCGCGCGCGTGCCACGGCGGTGCCGGCGCCGCCTTTTCCCGGCTCAGAGAAACTGAAGAAGATCGTTTCGGAGGAGGCGAAGTCGGGAGCCACGGCCACGTCGAGAAGGCCTCCCTGACCGCTGGCGGCGACCTTGGGTACACCCTCGACCGGATCAGAAAGTGCTCCTCCCGTCCAAAGCCGCATGCGTCCGGGCCGCTCGGTGACGATCGCGCTTCCGTCGGGGAGGAAATCGAGACCCCAGGGGTGCTCCAGCCCGTCGGCGACGATCGACGCCGTCACCGCCACCCTGTCCGTGACGATCGCGCGCTCATCGGCCATGGCGCCGGCGGCGCCGAGTGCTGTCCATGAAACGAGGGCGAGGGCAAAGCGGGCACGAATCTTCGGCATGATCCCGACATAGGTATGTGATCGTATCGCGCAAGGTCCGCACCAAGCACAGGCGGTAAAAGGCGTCCGTGCTGGATCACAAGCGGGTGAATGAATCGTCTGATATGCGTGGTGACAACGACAATCCCGAAAAGGGAGAGAAGCAGGATTTCCGTGCATCGCGCCTGGCGGTCTTCCTGCCGACGCTGGTGATCGCGATCGGTTCCTGCGCGCTGCTTGTCCTGCTCGGGTTCTCCGGGAAATGGGGAACCGTTCCGGCATGGCTCTGCCTGGCCATGCTGACGATGGTGCCGGCGCTCGCTGTTCATGCCCTGCTGCGGGCCCTGACCACCAGGGTGATGCTGCTCAGGGACGCCGTGCGGATCGAACGCGGCTTCCCGTCGTCGCGTGGTGTCGACATTCCCTATGCGCTCATCAAGGGCATGCGCGTCACGCAGCGGCCGGCGATACGGCCAAGGAGGCGCGGGACGCTCGTCTTCATGCTTGCCGACGGGACGAAGGTCGCGGTACCCGATCTGTTCGACGCTGACCGTGCGATAGCTGCCATCCGGGGGCTGGCCGAAGAAAATCTTGCGACTGTCGCAATGCCCGCGCGCTCCGCAAGGCCCTGCGATGAAGAATCGGCGATTGTGGGATGAGGAACGGTAACCGGATTTTTAGCGTGAAAAAGTCTCGGCGATTGCTATATTATATGCGAATGAGGTGAAACGGTTCCGTTAGCCCGAGGCTGCCGGACCGTTTTCTTTTTTGCCTTGCGGCCGGGTTTCGGCCGCAAGGCGAACCGGAGAAGAGGTTGGAAATGAACAAGGTCCCGATGACCGCAAACGGCTTCCAGACGCTGAAGGAAGAGCTCCGTTGGCGTCAGCAGGAGGAACGCCCGCGCATCATCGAAGCTATTTCGGAAGCGCGCTCGCATGGCGATCTCTCGGAGAATGCCGAGTATCATGCCGCCAAGGAGGCCCAGAGCCTCAACGAAGGCCGCGTCGCCGAACTCGAGGACCTGATCGCGCGCGCCGAGGTCATCGACGTGTCCAAGCTCTCCGGCGAAAAGGTGAAGTTCGGCGCGACCGTGGTGCTCGTCGACGAGGACACCGAGGAAGAGAAAACCTACCAGATCGTGGGCGACCAGGAAGCCGACGTGAAGTCGGGACGGATCTCCATTTCCTCGCCGATCGCCCGCGCGCTCATCGGCAAGGAAGTCGGCGACGCCATCGAGGTGAATGCGCCTGGCGGCGCTCGCGGCTACGAGATCGTCCAGGTCAATTTCTTCTGATACCGGCGGCCGATAGATCGACCGCTGGCGCGCGTGGCCCTCGCCTTTCGGTGCGAAAGCCAGGCTGCCCGGACGGGGCGCGCCGGGGATCGAGGTTGGGTGCATGCACCGCATTCGGGCCGCCCCGGTGCCTCACCTTCCACACCCGTTTGCGTAGAATGAAGCGCCGCGCGCGTCCAAATTGACACGCGACGCTTCATGATCGAGCCAGGGCCTGTTCGATGTCTGCGTCAGAAACCGTCAGGGGACAGGCTTCGCCTCCCGGACATCAACCGCGACCACGGAATCCGGGCCGGCCTGGCGGCTTCACGCGGGGTCAGCCGGGTCAATATAGCGCCGGTAACTACCTCGGCCTGGACCGTTCGATGATGGCCTCGAAGTCGGTCCCCTTCGGCAGCGCGCCATATTGGTGCGCTCCATGGCTGTCGAGTCGGGAAGCGCAGAAGGCCTCCGCGACTGTCGTCGGCGCGTGCCGAAGCAGCAGGCTTGCCTGCAGGCCGGTCGCCAGGCGATCCACCAGATCGCGCCCTCGCTCCTCGAAGTCGTCGGTGACGCGCAGGTCCGTCCTCAGCGAGCCGATGTGACGGTCCAGTATCTTGCTGCCGCCCCTTGCGAGGTCGACTTCCGCGAAATAGGCGTCGACCGTCTCGGGCGTGCGGCGCATCGCGCGAAGAACATCGAGGCACTGCACGTTGCCCGAGCCTTCCCAGATAGCGTTGACCGGTGACTCGCGGAAGAGCCTCGGCATGGGACTGTCTTCCATGACGCCCGAACCGCCGATGCACTCCATCGCCTCATAGGCCAGGGCGGGGTTCCGCTTGCAGATCCAGTATTTTCCAATGGCGGTGCCAAGGCGGGTCAACTGGGTCTCATGCGCGTCCGACGGCTCGTCCAGGGCACGCGCGATGCGCATGGTGAGTGCGATGGCGGCCTCCGTTTCGAGAGCAAGGTCGGCTAGAACGTTGCGCATCATCGGCTGGTCGATCAGGCGCTTTCCGAAGGCATGTCGCTGACTGCAATGGTCGATCGCCTGGCTCGTCGCCATGCGCATGCCCGCCGACGAACCGACCATGCAGTCGAAGCGCGTCATGGCAACCATCTCGATGATGGTGGCGACGCCTCGGCCTTCTTCGCCAACCATCCATCCCAGAGCGCCTCGCAATTCGGTTTCGCTCGAGGCATTCGAGGCGTTTCCCATTTTCTTCTTGAGCCTCAGCACCTGCAGCGGGTTCTTTGTCCCATCAGGCCGCCAGCGCGGTACCAGGAAGCACGAAAGGCCCCCTTCGGTCTGTGCGAGCACGAGAAATGCATCGCACATCGGAGCCGAAACGAAGAACTTGTGGCCGACGAGCTCGTAAGCCTGGCCCGGCCCGCCGGCGCCGACGGGAATGGCGCGCGTGGTGTTGGCACGAACGTCCGATCCACCTTGTTTCTCGGTCATGGCCATGCCGATGGTGACGCCCTGCTTCTGTTCGACGGGAACATTGCGGGGATCGTAGATGCGGGCGAGCATCTTCGGGAGCCAGTCCCGGGCGAGTTCCGGCTGCCGTCTCAGGCAGGGCACCGCCGCGAAGGTCATGGTGACGGGGCAGCCGTGGCCGGCTTCGACCTGGCTGTGCATAAAGAAGCGGGCAGCGCGTGCGACATGGGCACCCGGCCGAGGTTCCTCCCATGGCGAGGAATGCAGGCCTTCCTCGATCGAAGTCGTCATGAGACGATGATAGGCCGGATGGAATCGAACGAGGTCGACACGCCTGCCGTAGCGGTCATGGGTATCGAACTCGGGCAGATGCCTGTTCGCGAGCGCGCCGAGTTCCAGATACTCCGCCGATCCAATCCGCGCGCCGAAATCAGCGAGATCGTTCGCGGCCCATCCGGCGCCTTCCCGTATGACAGCCTCCTTCAGCGGCACGTCGGCGCTGAAGAGATTGTAGTCCGCCAGTTCGAAGGGCTGGTTGATCACGTCATGGGTGACGGCGCCGTAGCGGTCCAGGGCGGGAGCGCCAACAAGGGTAGCGTCTGGCATTGGTATCTCCGGTTGCTGGAAATCGCGTAATGATCGCGCATTCGGGCCTTGTCGTCATTTCATTTTCAAGCGCGGCCAGGCTGGCGGCGCGACATCCTTGTCATGGCGACGACCAGTCGGGGCGTATCTCGCGCAGGGCCGTGCCGGTACCGCGATCAGACCCGTGGTTCGAGCAATTGGTCCGCGACAGCCAGAACGCGCCCGACTGAGACGCCGCCGCCAGGCGTCTCTGCCGCCAGCGCGACCGAACACGGTCCGACGGGGCCGGTGAGGCCGGGTTCGGTCGCAAGGAATATGGCTATTGTCGGCACGCCGAAGGCGCTGGCGAGATGCATCAGCCCCGTATCCGCGCCGATCACCAGGCTGGCCCTGCCGATCTCGGCCGCGATCGCGGTCAGCGGCGAGCGCGGGATGACGACGGTTTCGGGAACCGCATCGGCGATCCCTTCGGCGACCGCCTGCTCGGCGGGGTTCGACCAAGTCGTGACGGGCGTGAAGCCGCGTGCGACGAGTGCCTTGGCGGTCTCGGTCCATGCGGGCAAGGGCCATTTCTTGCTTTCCCAGCTAGTGCCGTGCAGCAGGAATGCCGTGCGGGCACCGTAAGGCGGGGTCTGCGCCACCGGCGCCACGATGCCGTTCTCGATACTGGAGAGGTCGGGCTGGTAGCCGAGGGCCGCGCCGAACAGCAGTCGCGTGCGGCTGATCGCGTGAAGGCCGCGGGCAACCGCATAGTGGTCGCGATAGAACAGCGCCGACAGGCCCTCCCGTGCGCTGTTGCGGTCGAAGCCGGCGATCGGCGCGCCGGCGAGTTTTGCCAGGAAGACGCTCTTCAGCAGCCCCTGCGCGTCGATGACGAGGCCATAGCGGCGCGCGCGCATGTCTTTCCGCACCTTGCCCACTGCCGCCCGGGTGGCTGCGGAGAGCGGCGCCTTGCGCCAGGAACGCACCGCCACCTTGTGGATGCGTTCGATGCCTGGATGCAGCGCCGCCAGGCCGGCGAAGGGCTCCTCCACGCACCAGTCGAAGGTGATGTCGGGCCGGTGCCGCAGCGCGTCGGTCACCGAAGGGAACGTATGGATCACGTCGCCCATCGACGAGGTCTTGACGATCAGCACCCTCATGGCGATGCCTGCATCAGCCGTTGCGCGGCGGCGAACACACGGTCGACATCGAGCTTGTTCAGGCAATCGAGATGGCCGAGCGGGCAGATCCGCTTGTGGCAAGGCGAGCAGTCGAGCCCCAGCCAGACGAGCTCGCGCCGTTCGCTGAGCGGCGGCGTGTTCTTCGGCGAGGTCGAGCCGTAGACGGCGACGACAGGCGTGCCGACGGCGGCGGCGACATGCATGAGGCCGCTATCGTTCGACAAGGCTAGGCGTGCCGACGCGAGGAGGTCGATCGCATCCTCCAGGCGTGTGCTGCCGGCGAGGTCGACGGCGCCCGGCGCAAGGGCGGCGATCTCCGACGTCACCGGCCGGTCGTTGGCCGAACCGAACAAGGCGACCTGAAGGCCCTCCGCCAGGAGGCGGCGGGCGAAGTCGGCATATTGCTCCGACGGCCAGCGTTTTGCCGGGCCGAACTCGGCGCCCGGCATCAGCGCGGCAAAGCTGCCCTTGGTGAGACCGTGGCGGGCAAGCTGCGCCTGCTGGTTCGCCGCGTCCACGCTCAACCGTGGCGGCTGGAAGCTGCCGCCGCCTGCCAGGCCGAAGAAGGCCTGCGCCGTCTTGCGCTTCAGGTGCTCGGGCAGCGGCACGATGTCATTGACCAAGCCGTAGCGCATCTCGCGTCTATGGCCCGTGCGGCGGGGAATGCCGGCGAAGAACGGCACCAGCGCCGACTTCCAGCTGCCCTGCATGACGAAGGCCTGGTCGTAGCGGTTCTTCAGTGCGCGTCCCGTCCGCCAGCGCAGGCCAAGCTCGAGCTTGTTGCGGGAAAAGGGCGCGTCGATGCGGGCGCGCACTTCGGGCATGCGCCCGACCAGGGGGGCGGCCCAGGCCGGCGCCATGACATCGATCGCGGCGTCGGGATGAAGCTCTTTCAGCGCGATGAACAGCGTCTGGGCCATGACCATGTCGCCGACCCAGCGCGGGCCGATCACGAGGATGGATGGGCCTTCAGCCATTCGACATATTCTCTGGTGCCGGTCTCGAGGTCGCGGAAGGTCCCGTTGTAGCCGGCCGCGCGCAGCCGGGACATGTCGGCCTGGGTGAAGCTCTGGTAACGGCCCTTCAGATGGTCGGGGAAGTCGACATATTCGATTTCCCCCCGCCCGAGCGATGCGATCACGGTCTCGGCGATGGTGCGGAAGGGCTGGGCCCTGCCGGTGCCGCAGTTGAAGATGCCGCTGATGCCGCGCCGCCAGAGCCACAGATTGACGTCGGCCACGTCGCCGACATGGATGAAGTCGCGGCTCTGCTCACCCGGGCCGTAGCCGTCATAGGCGCCGAAGAGCTTCGGATCCTCGCCGCGCTCGACCTGATTGAAAAGATGGAACGCGACCGAAGCCATCGCGCCCTTGTGGGCCTCGCGCGGGCCGTAGACGTTGAAATAGCGCAGGCCGACCACGGGCGAGTGCTCGGTCGGGAAGACCCTGGCCCTGACATAGTCGTCGAACAGCTTCTTCGAATAGCCGTAGACATTGAGCGGTCGCTCGAATTCCGGCTCCTCGCGGAATTCCGCGCTGCCGCCATAGACGGCCGCCGACGAGGCATAAAGGAAGGGCACGCGCCGGCCGAGGCAGAAATGCAGGAGCTTCTTGGAGTAGGCGTAGTTCACCTCCATCATGAACTTGCCGTTCCATTCCGTCGTGGCGGAGCAGGCGCCCTGGTGGAAGACGACGTCGATCTTGTCGAACGCGTCGCGCTCGACCAGGGCCAGGAATTCATCCTTGTCGAGATAGTCCGAGATTGCGAGGTCGGCGAGGTTGCGGAACTTCGTGCCGTCGGTCAGATCGTCGACGGCGACGATGTCGGTGCGGCCGGCCGCGTTCAGCGCCGCCACGATGTTGGAGCCGATCATGCCCGCTCCGCCGGTGACCACGATCATGGCCTTCTCCTGCCGCCCGTTGGTTGGTGCGAGCTTATAGGCGAGCCGAGGGGCGCTGTCGACAAAGGGCCGTGCTGCAACTGGCCCCGGTTGCGTCGGCCGATTTTGCGGTATATCGGCTGCGCATGAGCGATCCTTCGGCAAAGACCGTGGAACAGGAACAGCCGGTCGCGGCGCAGAGCCCGGCCAGCCTCTTGTCGGCCATCGACAGGTTCCGTGAAGTCAGGGTCCTGGTCGTCGGCGATTTCATCCTCGACCGTTTCATCAACGGCGTCATCGAGCGCATCTCGCCGGAGGCGCCTATTCCGGTCCTGCATGGGCGTGGCGAAACCTCGACGCTGGGCGGGGCGGGCAATGTCGTCTCGAACATCGTATCGCTCGGCGGCACCGCACTGCCGATCGCCGCTATCGGCAACGATGCGGCCGGCCGCGCCGTCGTCGCGACGCTGGAGAACCAGGGCGTCGACACGTCTGCGATCGTCGTGGATGCGGCGCGCATGACCTCCTGCAAGTCGCGCTTCAGTGCGCTCAATCAGCAGGTCCTTCGTTTCGATGAAGAGGAAATCCGGCCGCTGTCGCCGGAGGAACGCCGCATGCTCGTGGAGCGTTTCCGCAAATATCTGCCGCTCTGCGACATCGTCCTGCTTTCCGACTACGGCAAGGGCATGCTGCTCGACGGTGTTGCCGCCGAACTGATCGGACTGTGCGGCGCCTCGGGCAAGCGGGTTATCGTCGATCCCAAGGGCCGCGACTTCTCGCGCTATGCGGGGGCGACCGCAGTATCGCCGAACCGCAAGGAACTCGGCGAGGCTGTCGGCCGTGCCGTTGCCAACGACGACGAGGTGGTCGATGCCGCAAGGCACCTTATCGGCGCGCATGGCTTCGATTTCGTGCTGGCGACGCGCAGCGAGAAGGGCATGAGCGTGGTGAGCGCCGACAATGCCCGCCACATCCCGACCCAGGCCCGCGAGGTGTTCGACGTGTCGGGCGCCGGAGACACGGTGATCGCCTCCTTTGCCCTGTCGCTCGCGGCCGGCCTCGACAGGCACGCCGCCGCGACGGTGGCCAACGCCGCCGCGGGCGTCGTCGTCGGCAAGCGCGGCACGGCCCGTGTCTCGGCGGAGGAACTGGTTGCGGCACTGTTCCGCAGCGATGCGACCGCGCATACGGAGCGCTCCGTCGTCGATCTCGAAACGGCCGAGCAGATCGTCGCCGCATGGCGGCGGGAGGGCCTCAGCATCGCCTTCACCAATGGATGCTTCGACATATTGCATGCAGGCCATGTCTCCCTGATCCGCCAGTCGCGCGCCAATGCCGACCGGCTGATCCTCGGGCTCAACAGCGATGATTCCGTGCGCCGGCTGAAGGGCGAGGCGCGGCCGGTGAACAACGCCCAGGACCGTGCTTTCGTGCTCTCGGCGCTCGCCGCCGTCGATCTCGTCGTGGTCTTCGATGAGGACACGCCGCTCCGGCTGATCGAAAGGCTCATGCCTGATGTGCTGGTGAAAGGGGCGGACTACACGATCGACACCGTGGTCGGCGCCGATATCGTGCAGGCGGCGGGCGGGCGCGTCGTGCTCGCCAGGCTGGTCGACGGCAAGAGCACCACCGGCATGATCGAGCGGATCAACGGCTCCGGCGCCAACGCCAGGTAAGGATATCAATGGCTTCCCTGAACGAATATCTGAAGCGCTCTGCCGAGGCGATCGTCGCCATGGTCGACGACCGCGAGTTGTCGGCGGCGATGGAACGCGCAGTCGAGGCGATCGTGGCCGGGCTCGGCGCGGGCAAGCCGCTGCTCGTCTGCGGCAATGGCGGCTCGGCTGCCGATGCGATCCATATCGCCGGCGAATTGGTCGGCCGCTTCCTCAAGGAGCGCAAGGCCTACAATGTGCTGGCGCTCCCCTCCAATGTCGGCGTGATGACGGCCTGGGGCAACGACTACGGCTTCGACACCGTCTATTCGCGCCAGGTCGAGGCCCACGGCGTCGCGGGCGGTGTGCTGATCGCCATCTCGACCAGCGGCAATTCCACGAATGTGCTGCTTGCGGCGGAGCAGGCGAGGGCGATGGGCATGACGGTCGTCTCGCTCACCGGTTCCACGGGCGGCAAGCTGGCTGCCCTCTCCGACATCCTGCTCAACGTGCCGTCGACCTTCACGCCTGTCATCCAGCAGGGTCATCTCTGTCTCTACCATCATCTGTGCGAGGCGGTGGAAGCTCGGCTCGCCGATGGCTGACGCCGAACTCCATCTCGAGGATGGAGGCTTGTGGGTCCAGCCGCTGGCGGTCCCCGCCGAGACGGCCGGCCGGCCGGCGCTGTTCCTCGATCGCGACGGCACGATCAATGTCGATACGGGCTATCCGCGCGATCCCGCCGAGATCGTGCTCCTGTCGCCGATCGTTCCCGTGATTCGCGCCGCAAATACGGCGCATATCCCCGTGGTCGTCGTCTCCAACCAGTCGGGTATCGCACGCGGGCTGCTCGACTGGAACGATTTCGCCGCCGTCAACGCCCGGCTGCTCGACCTGCTGGCCGAACAAGGCTGCTTCATCGCCATGGTCCTGGCCTGCGCCTATCACGAACGTGGCAAGCGGCCGCTCAACGTTGCCGATCATCCGATGCGCAAACCCAATCCCGGCATGCTGTTCAGGGCCGCCGAACTACTGGACCTCGACCTCAGCGGGTCCGTCGTGGTCGGCGACAAGCCCTCGGACATGGAGGCCGGGCGTAGGGCGGGGCTCGGCGAAGGTTGGCTGATCGGCGGGACTTGTTCGGGCATGCCGGGCTTCGCCTGCCGTGCGCTGCTGAGCGATCCCGATTGGGCGGCGCTCGTCGAAAGGGTCTCGCGGCTTTCGGTGCGCAGCTAGCCGATCGCCACCGGCCCCTCATCCTTGACCTGGCGGATGGTGAGCGCGGTGCGCACCGTGTCGACATTGGGCGCCGAGGTCAGTTCCTCGATGACGAAGGTCTGGAACGTCACGAGATCGGTGGCGACGCAATGCAGGAGAAAGTCCGAATCGCCCGAGACCATCCAGGCCCGGCGCACGATCGGCCAGTTGCGGGTGCGGTCGGCGAAGGCCTTGAGATCGGCTTCCGACTGGTGCTGCAGCCCGACCTGGCAGAATGCGACGACATCGAAGCCGAGCGCCGGGCCGTTGAGCTGCGCGCGATAGCCCTGGATCACACCAGCATCCTCGAGGCGCTTCACGCGCCTGAGGCAGGGCGGAGCCGAAATGCCGACGCGCCGCGACAATTCGACATTGGTGACCCGGCCCTCGTTCTGGAGTTCCCGCAGAATCTTCCAGTCGATGGCGTCGAGATCGGCCTTCAAGGGCATGTCGACAGGTCGCTCCGGAACGAATCGCGCAACAATATGTCGCTTTGACGAAATATAAATACCGGAATGCGCCGAAAGCACCAGCTTTCGCCCTACGACTTCACAGCTTTTCGGCGTAGCCTGCGTCCGGCGGGGCTCGGGAGAGGGGCTTGAACCCCAAGCTTTCGGGGGAGGAACAATCCGCCGCCTTGCAACAGGTAGGGGCCAACACCTAAATTGGCGGCGAAAGTCTGTGTTTGCGGCGGGCGCGCGATGTGTTGCGCCCGCCTCTTTTGAAGGCACCGCTATGAGCGTCAAACATGCGCCCGTCCTGATCATCGGTTCCGGTCCCGCCGGCTACACGGCTGCCATCTACGCGGCGCGAGCGATGCTGAAGCCGGTCCTCGTCGCCGGCCTGCAGCAGGGCGGCCAGCTGATGATCACGACCGACGTCGAGAACTATCCGGGTTTCGCCGATCCGATCCAGGGCCCGTGGCTGATGGAGCAGATGCTCAAGCAGGCGCAGCATGTCGGGACCGAGATCGTCAACGACCTGATCACCGAGGTCGATCTCGACGTCAGGCCGTTCCGGCTGACGTCGGATTCCGGCACCGTCTACACCTGTGATGCCCTGATCATAGCGACGGGCGCGCAGGCGAAATGGCTCGGCCTTCCGAGCGAGCAGACCTATATGGGCTTCGGCGTGTCGGCCTGCGCGACCTGCGACGGGTTCTTCTATCGCGGCAAGGATGTCGTCGTCGTCGGCGGCGGCAATTCGGCCGTCGAGGAGGCGCTCTACCTCTCCAACCTCGCGCGCCATGTGACGGTCGTCCACCGGCGCGGGGAATTCCGTGCCGAGCGCATCCTGCAGGAGCGGCTCTTCAAGAAGGAGAACATCACCGTCCTGTGGGACACCGTGGTCGACGAGATCACCGGCAAGCCGGGCAAGCTGCCACTGCCGCCATCCGTCACCGGCATCAAACTGCGCAACGCCAAGACGGGAGCCGGATCGGAAATGGCGATCGACGGCGTCTTCGTGGCGATCGGTCATGCGCCGGCGGTCGAACTGTTCGCGGGCAAGCTGAAGCAGAAGCCGAACGGCTATCTGTGGACCGCGCCCGATTCCACCAGGACCGATGTGCCCGGCGTCTTCGCCGCGGGCGACGTGACCGACGACGTCTATCGCCAGGCCGTTACGGCAGCGGGCCTGGGCTGCATGGCGGCGCTCGAAGCCGAAAAGTATCTGGCCGAGATGGAACTCCATCGGGAAGCCGCGGAATAGCAGATCAAACGCCTGCAAAGACAAGGGGAACACATGGCGTTGGACTGGGACAAGCTACGCGTGTTTCACGCAGCGGCGGAGGCTGGCTCCTTCACGCATGCGGCCGAAACCCTGAAGCTCTCGCAATCCGCGATCTCGCGGCAGGTGAGCGCGCTCGAGCAGGATGTCGGCGTGCCGCTGTTCCATCGCCATGCCCGGGGCCTGGTGCTGACGGAACAGGGGGAGATGCTGTTCCGCACGGCGCACGATGTGCTGATGAAGCTCGAGAACATCAAGAGCCGCTTGACCGAGGCCAAGGACCGGCCATCCGGCATCCTGCGTGTCACCACCACTGTCGGCCTCGGCGCAGGCTGGCTGACGGAGCGACTGCACGAATTCCTCGACCATTATCCGGATATGCAGATCCAGCTCATCCTCGCCAATGAGGAACTGGACCTCACCATGCGACAGGCCGATTGCGCCATACGTCTGCGGCAGCCGCAACAGCCGGACCTGATTCAGCGCCGGCTGTTCACCGTGCATTTTCATCTCTATGCGTCGCCGTCCTACATCAACAAGCACGGCAAGCCGAATTCGATCGCCGATCTCAAGAACCACCGTATCGTCACCTTCGGCGTGCCGGTGCCGACCCATCTCAGCGAGTTGAACTGGCTGGAGACGGTCGGCGATTTCGAGGGCGGCAAGCGTGTCGCGACTTTGCAGATCAACGACATCCTGTCGATCAAGCGCGCGGTGAAGCGTGGCGCCGGCATCGCCATGCTGCCGGACTACGTCGTCGACAAGGATGCCGGTCTCGTGCAACTCCTGCCCGAAACCGAGGTGCCGTCCTTCGACACCTATTTCTGCTATCCGGACGCGATGAAGAACCAGGCCAAGCTGCATGTCTTTCGGGATTTCGTGATCGCCAAGGCGCGCAACTGGTCTTATTGACTTCGACCTTGGGTTGGGCCACAGGCTTGGCCTTTTTGCATGGGTGCTTTGCAAACTCCATGCTTGTTTCTTGAGCAATTGCAGCACATATAACAATCATCTCCTGGGCGCGTTCCTCCTCCCATTAGCGCCCACGAGTGTTCCCCTCTGGAGGTTTTGCCTTAACAGGCGCTTCCAATCAAACTTAGCCGGATCATTTCGATCCGGCTTTTTTGTCTCCAGCAATCTGCGATCCGTCTGGCCTTGCCCGGCGCCCGGCGCTATGTCGTGCGTCCGCCGGCGCGCGAAGCAGGGCTGCGACGTTGGTACAAAGATCTTTCCGGACTTGTGCTTGTTTTTCGCGCGGGCTGCGCCCATATATCAATCATCTCCTGGGCGCGTTTCTCCTCCCATTGGCGCCCCGGTGAGTGTTCCCCTCTGGAGGTTTCGCCTCAACAGGCACTTCCATCACTTAGCCGGATCGTTTCGATCCGGCTTTTTTCTTGTTCGGTTCCCGCCTGACCTCCCACCGTCGCTTCGATCGAGCCGGGTGCCCTGCGGGGCTTTGACCGATGACGCGATCCCGAGATCGTGGCTTCGCTCGAGGTCGAAGGCCGGAACCTGCATGGCAGCCCTGCATTTTCCATGCTTGTTTTCCGGGCAGGTCGCGCCCATATAAGCGCCATCTCCTGGGCGCGTTTCTCCTCCCATTGGCGCCCGGTGAGTGTTCCCCTCTGGAGGTTTTGCTTTAACAGGCACTTCCAACAAACTGGCCGGGTCTTCGTGATCCGGCTTTTTTTTGTTTCCGCGTGCAGCGACAAACAGCCCGCATCAGGCGTCGTCCTCGATGCTATTCGCAGCGGGAGCATTTTCAGGTCCTTCTCCGCGGACTTGCTCGGCACGTTCTCCAGGGACGTAACGCAGGTTACATCGGTGTCGTCAGCAACAGTGCGGACCCGGAATATCGCGCAGCATTCGGCTGTACGAGAAGGCCCCATGCCGCCGGATATCGGGTCGGAATTGTCGCTCGCCGGTGGAAAACCCGACGTTTCCAGCCCGCGTAACGGTCACATGTAACCTCCGGTAACCTGACGAATCCGTTGGCAGCGTCATATCAATGCGAACAGGACGCGGTGGGGACATCAAGTGATGGGGGCATCACGGGACGTTCCGGGCTCAGGCAAGCGCCGCGTCCGTTCAGTTTCGCCGGCGATCTCAGGCGCCGGCCCGTCGCGGCGGACCTGCCGTACCGCCTCCCGCGGAACGGTCCGCAGAAGCGGCGTCCGGACCTCCCCCCGGGCGCCGCTTTTCTCGATCTGAAGGGCATGCGCTCATTGGATGAGCAAGGGGGACGGGGGATGAGCAAAGGGGACAGGCGAGGGTCGCTCCGACAGTTCTGACGGATGCCTTCGTGAACTTCGGAAGCCGGCGCAGCGCCCGTCACATATAGAGCGTCGCCGGATCCATGCCCTTGTAGAGGTTGGCGACCTCGGCGCCGTAGCCGTTGAAGATCTGTGTCGGCACGACCTCCCCCGTGTGCAAGACACGCTCGTTCGCCTGGCTCCAGCGGGGGTGCGGAACCTCGGGGTTCACATTGGCCCAGAATCCATATTCGCTGGGCTGGATCGCCTCCCAGAGACCGACGGGCCGTTCGGCGACGAAGTCGATCTTGCGGATCGACTTGATCGACTTGAAACCGTATTTCCACGGCAGTGCCAGCCGGATCGGCGCACCGAACTGCTTGAGCAGCGGCTTGTCGTAGGCGCCGGTCACGATGAAGGCCAGGTCGTTTGCAGCCTCCTCGATGGTCACGCCCTCGACATAGGGCCAGGGATAGAGGAAGCTGTTCTGGCCGCTTGCCATGGACGGATCGAGGAAGGTCTCGAAGCGGACGTATTTTGCACCGGACTGAGGCTTCACGGCAGCGACCAGCTTGTTGAGCGCAAAGCCGGCCCACGGGATCGTCATCGACCAGGCCTCCACGCAGCGGTGACGGTAGAGCCGTGTCTCCAAGGGGAACTTTCGGACGAGATCGTCGAAAGCGATGGTCATCGGCGCATCGACCAACCCGCCGATCTCGATCTCCCAGGGACGGATCACCAGCGACTGGGCCTCCTGGGCGATCTCCTTGTAGGTGCCGAATTCGTAGAAATTGTTGTAGTTGGCGTTGATCTCCTCGGGCGTCACGCTGCGGTCGAGCTTGTAGGCTTCGTTCTTCTTTGCCGGGTAGAGATCCGCCGTCGGGTCGGCCGCTTCGGCCAGGCTTTCGCCGAGCCCGCCACCGAGCGCGCCCGCGGCCATCAGCCCGAAACCCATTGCCTTGAGCAGAACTCGGCGATTGAGGAACGCGTCCTCCGGTGTCGCCAGTCTTTCCGGAAGCGCCCAGGACGGGCGGCGATGAACAAAAACCATCTGCAAGCCTCGCATATCCGGACCACACACTGGTCCCGTGCAGAGGCGAGGGCAAGCTCGCCTCTCTTCACATACGCGTGCGGCAGCTCCTTTGTTTCCCGGTCCGGAAAGCTTTTTTCAGGCCGCCTTTCCGCCCGAGTTCATCACCTCGTCAGCCAAGCGACCCGTCAGTTCGGCCATATGGTCGAAACGGGCGACATAGGTAGCCACACCCGCCGTCGCCGATCGCAGCTCGATGATGAGGTTGCCGATCTGGGATTGCGGCATGGTCGCCTCCACAACGTCCCAACCCGGCCAGCCCGGTCGCGCGTCGTAGCCCAGTATCTGGCCGCGCCGTTGCGGCACGAGCGCGGTGATCCTGGCTGTGGCATCCGAGGGGGTGAATATCTCTACCTTCATGATAGGCTCGAGCAGGACCGGCGAGCAGGCGGCCATGCCCTCCTTCATGGCGAGCTTGGCCGCCATCTGGAACGCCATATCGGACGAATCGACTGTGTGATAGGAGCCGTCCGCCAGGTTCACTGCGACATCGACCACCGGAAAGCCGAGCGGACCCGACTTCAGATAGTCGCGCACGCCGGCCTCGACGGATGGAATGTACTGCTTGGGCACGACGCCGCCGGTGATCGTGTCGGTGAACTCGAAGCCGGCGCCGCGCGGCAGCGGCTTGATGTCGAGCACCACGTCGCCGAACTGGCCGTGTCCGCCGGACTGCTTCTTGTGGCGGCCGCGCTGGGTGATCGATTTGCGGATGGTCTCCCGATAGGGCACCGCAGGCGGATGGCCCTCGACCGGGATCTGGTTCTTGCCCTCCAGCCGCTCCACGATGACGCGCAGATGCATCTCGCCATGGCCGGAAAGGATCGTCTCCGACGAATCCTGTTCGTGGTGAAGGCGAAGCGACGGGTCCTCCTCGCCGAGGCGCTGCATGGCCGCCGATAGCTTGACCTCGTCCTTGCGCTCCTTCGGCCGCAGCGCGAAGGCAAAGACGGGCTGCGGCGGTTCGATCTCGATCAGCGCCGGAATCCCGCCCTTGGTCGTACTCAGCGTCTGGCCCGTCTTGACGTCGTCGAGCTTGCCGAGGGCGACGGTGTCGCCGGCCTTGGCAGAGGCCAGTTTGGTCTGATCCTTGCCGAACATCCTGTAGATGCCGGACACCTTGGCCGTCCGGCCGTCCGACAGCCAGAGCTCGGCGCCGTCGGCGACCGAGCCGGAAAGGATACGCGAAACCGAGAGCTTGCCGCCATGGGGAGTGTGGATGGTCTTCATGACCTGGATGACCGTGCTGTCGGCGGGCGCCCCCAATCGCTGCCGGGTCGCCTCGATATCGGGCGCATCGTGCCGGATGGCTTTGAGCAGACGCAGGACACCGTTGCCTTTCTCGGCCGTGCCGATCAGCACAGGCGTCACCGAGCCGTCGCGCAGGTCGGCCGAGAGGTCGTCGAAGACCTGGTCACGGGGCGGTTCGATCTCTTCGAGCAGGTTCTCCATCAACTGGTCGTCATGGTCGGCCAGCGTCTCCAGCATCGAGAAGCGTGCTTCGATCTCGCGCGCCTTCTCGTCGCTCGGTATGTCGGTCACCTCGCTCTCGGCATATTCGCGGTAGATGTAGGCACGCTCCAGCGCGAGATCGATCGAACCGATTATGATGCCGTCCTTGCGCAACGGGATCTGCCGCAGCAGCAGCCGCGTCGTGCTCGCCGGCTGCAAGAGCTTCAGCGTGTCGCGCACGCCGGCCTCGGTCCTGTCGACCTTGTTGAGGAAGAGGAGCCGCGGCACGCCGAGTTCGTCGAGCTTGCGCAGGATGAGCTGCAGGGCGGGGATCTTCTTCTCGTCGGCCTCGGCCACGACCACGGCCAGGTCGCAGGCGGCCAGCACGGGTTCGGCCTCGAAGGAGAATTCGATCGAGCCCGGGCAATCGATGAAGGTGAGGCTGTCGCCCATGAATTCCGTCGTGGCGACCGTCGCCTCGACGCTCATGACGTGGGCCCGGGCCTCGGGAGAATAGTCGCCGACGGTGGTGCCGGACGAAACGGCCGCCTGGCGCGGGATCGCTCCCGTGCGCGCCAGGATGGCTTCAAGAAGAGAGGTCTTTCCGCTGGCGAAGGGACCGACAATGGCGATGCATTTCGGTCCCGACAGTCGTCCTCCGGCGCGATTTCCCATGGTGAGCTGCCTCCTCCTCGTGACGTTGTCGTTGAGGCGGCGGCCGGCCTCCTCCGGCCGTCGCGCGACTGGGCTGTCATGCCGCTGTCATGGTCATCGTCACATGCCTTTCGGCCAAGGGCAAGGCCGCAATTCGACGGCCATGAAACTGATCTGCCGTCAGGCCGCCACAGCAAGCTTCGACATGCTCTCATGACGAGGATCGCTGCCGGCGAGGCCGGCGGCGACCGTCACTTGGCGGCAGCATCCTCGTGCATCAGGCTCAGGCCCTTGGCCGTGCGCTTCTGGAAGCCTTTCCAGTAGGTGTGTTCCGGTTTGAAGGAACCATCCTCGTTGGCCGCCCAGACACCGTCGTCGGCGTTCTCCACGAGCGAGAGGTAAGGCGACATGCCGGCATCGCCTTTCAGCTCCTTGCCGAGGAAGGCGGTCACGAAATGCTGTGCGATGTTGTTCATCCGCGCCGTATCCCAGACCGGATCTGCGTAATGGTCGAACGGGACGAAATCGAGCGTGTCGACCTTGCTCCAGGATTCGGCCGGAGCCGGAATCGGTGCTGCGGCATTGTGGTTGGCGTTCTCGAAGGTCAGCAGATAGCGGTCGGCATTGACGCTCTGCTCGAAGATCGTCTTCACGCCGTTCTCGTAGCCCGACACGTCGTCGACGCTTCCAGCAACGAAGAAGATCGGCTTGCGCACGCCGGCGAGCCCGGCCTCGTCCCAGAAGCCGCGCTCCATCCCCCAGGGCGCGAAGGCAACAACGGCCTTGATGCGAGGATCGATCAGCTGTTCGTGGCTCTCCGAGCCGGCAAGATGAATTTCAAGCGTATCTTCCGGCGCGCCCCATGTGAAATCGGTGGCGGCCTTGGTGACGCCACCGCCTGCCGTGATCACGGCGCCGTAGCCTCCCATGGAATAGCCGATGACCGCGGTCTTCGACGTATCGACAAGGCCTGAAAGGAAATGCCCGCCTTCCGTCGACAGCCGCGCCATCTCCTCCAGCACGGATTTCTGGTCGAGCGGCCGGTTGACCAGCGTCGATCCGAATTTCTGCTGGTCGTCATAGGTGGATTCGGCATGGTCGATGGAGGCCACCACGTAGCCTTTGCTAGCCAGATTCTCGCCGAGATGGGAAAGCAGGAAGCGGTTGCCGGGATAGCCGTGGGACATGATGACCAGCGGATAGGCGCTGCCCTTTTTCGGCTCGGCGTCGCGAAGCGCCCTCCCGTGCAAAGTCACCTTCGTCTTGCCGTCACGCAGGAGGACATCCGTATAGTCGCTCGCCGCGGTGCCGTCGGGAACGTCGGCCGGATACCAGACTTCTAGGGTCAGCTTGCGATCGTAGCGGGGCAGGGGTTTTCCGGCCTCCACCTTGAGAATATCTACCTGGCCTGGATTGACGATTTCAATCGTTCGCACGCCGATGTCTTCCGGGCCGAAGGCGGCAAGCTCCGGTGCATCGGGCCGGACGAGATCGATGCGATTGTCTTGGGCCATCGCGCCGGTGCCCTGAACTCCGAGAAAGGTAGCGGCTACTGCCGCAAAGAGCGTCTTCATCTTGTATCCCCTGGTTGCGTTTCCGATGCTCGAGACCGAACGAATAGGCGAGGAAGAAGAAAATGCCGTGACGCTGCCGGCGTTTCCCAAATCGTCAGGCAGGAGGGAAACGCCGGCGTTGATGAACCTTACGACAGCGAAGCCGTGAAACGCTGGATGCGGTTGCAGGCCTCTTCGAGCAGGGCTTCCGAGGTCGCGTAGGAGATGCGGAAGTTAGGCCCAAGGCCGAAGGCCGAGCCATGGACGACCGCCACGCCTTCGGCTTCGAGCAACTCGCCGACGAAAGTCTCGTCATTGGCGATGACTTTGCCAGCAGGCGTCTTCTTGCCGATCAGGCCGGCGCAGGACGGGTAGACGTAGAAGGCGCCTTCGGGCGAGGGGCAGGAAATGCCGCGCGCCTGGTTGAGCATCGACACGACGAGGTCGCGGCGACCCTGGAAGATCGCCTTGTTTTTCCTGACGAAGTCCTGGGGGCCGTTGAGCGCTTCCACCGAAGCCCACTGCGCGATGGTGCAGGCGCCCGACGTCTGCTGGCCCTGGATCATGTCCATCGCCTTGATCAGCGCGACCGGTCCGGCGGCATAGCCGATGCGCCAGCCGGTCATGGCATAGGCCTTGGACACGCCGTTCATGGTGAGCGTGCGCTCGTAGAGCGCCGGTTCGACCTCGGCGATCGTCTTGAATACGAAGTCGCCATAAATGAGGTGCTCATACATGTCGTCGGTCAGGATCCAGACATGCGGATGCTTCAACAGCACGTCGGCGATCGCCTTCAGCTCTTCGGCGGTGTAGGCCGCGCCCGATGGGTTCGAGGGCGAGTTCATCACAAGCCATTTGGTGCGCGGGGTGATCGCCTTCTCGAGCGCTTCGGGCTTCAGCTTGAAGCCGTTGTCGATCGTCGTCTCGGCGAAAACGGCGGTGCCGCCGCACAGCGCCACCATCTCGGGATAGCTCACCCAGTAGGGGGTCGGCACGACCACCTCGTCGCCGGGGTTGAGGGTCGCCATGAAGGCGTTGAACAGGATCTGCTTGCCGCCGGTGCCGACGATGGTCTGCTCCGGCCGGTAGTCGAGATTGTTCTCGCGCTTGAACTTCTGCGCGATGGCCTCGCGCAACGGCACGATGCCGGAAACCGGCGGATACTTGGTCTCGCCCCGCTTGATGGCGGCGATCGCGGCTTCCTTCACATTGTCGGGCGTATCGAAATCGGGCTCGCCGGCGCCAAGGCTGATGACGTCGCGGCCTTTCGCTTTCATCTCGCGCGCCTTCTGGGTGACCGCGATCGTCGCGGAAGGCTTAACGCGGGAAAGGGCATCGGCAAGGAAGGCCATGGCAGTCTGTCTCCAATAGGCATAGCCGCTGATCGGCGGGCATCTACCGCATCGGCCCGAGATCAATTCGATGCTCGGAAAGCGCGATGCGTCGACGTGAGAGCGTCCTTTGTGCATCCAGGAGGACGCAACCGCGCTCTATTGTCCGATAGGCCGGCAAACCGCAAGGGCGGATCCATGAATTCGCGCGATGGCTTCATCACGCCGCCGTTTGCAGTCCGTTCGACCCCCATGAATGCATGATGCGCGCTGCTGCGAAAACGCCCGGACCGGGGGACAGCGGGCATTGATTTGCGTGGCTTGCTTCCTATGCCTTTTTGGCATTGAATTTGTTGCGCTATTCACGCCGGATTTTTGCCAATCATGTCTTTTGCATCTCCTGCCGCTTTGATCGACAGCATTTACGAAGCCGCCTTCCTGCCGAATATCTGGGACTCGGTGCTGCATGACATGGCGCGGTCGATCGGCGCCGAAGGCACCGTCTTGTTCAATTCGCGCGCGGCTTCGACGCGGTGGCGGGCGTCCCAGGGCATAATGGACATGATCGAGCGCATCCTCGCCGAGGATTGGACCAGCCGGAACCCACGCGCCGAGCGGCTGCTGTCCGCGCAGCATCATGGCTTCCTGAACGAGGCCGACCAGTTCACCGAGGAGGAATACAACCGGTTTCCCATCTATACGGACCTCATGCAGCCATGCGGCTACGGCTTCGGGGCAGCAACCGCCATTCACGTTCCGAGTGGCGACAATCTTGTCTTCTCCGTCGAAAAGAAACGCGACAGCGGGCCCGTCAGTCGGCAAGGAATCGAATTCCTCGACCTGCTGCGTCCTCACCTCGCCCGAGCCGCACTGTTGTCGAGCCGGCTGGAGTTCGAGCGCATCAACGCAGCCGTAGAAGCCCTACAGATGACCGGCCTGCCATCTGCCGTGCTGACGAACGACGGCAAGGTGATTGCAAGCAATGCGCTTCTCGAGGGGCTTGCACCACAGGTTTCCGTGGCGGCCTTCGATCATTTGCGCTTTGCATACGCGCCGGCCAACGCATTCCTGACCAATGCGCTCGCGCAATTGCGCCTTTCTCCGATTTCAACGGCAACTGCCAGCCGTTCATTTCCCCTCCCGCAAAGGGAGGGCGCACCCGCGGCTGTGGTGCATCTCGTGCCCGTCAAAGGGGATGCACGCGATATCTTCGTGCGAGCAGCCTCTTTCCTGATCATCACACCGGTCGACCGAAAGCAGGTGCCGTCTGCCGAAACGATCCAAGGTCTTTTCGACCTTTCCCCGGCGGAGGCGCGGGTGGCCCGCTCGCTCGCGGCCGGCAGCGACGTCGCCGGCACCGCGCTTCACTTGTCATTGAGCCCCGAGACTGTCCGCAGCCACGTGAAGGCGATATTGGCAAAGTCGGGGATGAACCGGCAAACCGACTTCGTCGCAGCCATTGCGACAATTCCTCCGATTGGGTTGATCCATCGGATGAAGGCGAGGTCTTGAGGCCTGGCGCAGAAGCCGTCGGACTCATTCGTGCTCGCCTCCCATCCTGAATGGCGATCAAGCGGCGTCCAATTCGCTCCCGGTCACCCAAATTGGTGAAGACGTTCTCGCGCGCGGAACTATTCGTCGAGTTGGAGGTGGCCCGATGGCGCCTCCTGTTCGAACTCAGCTCCGGGGGAGTACCAGAATGCCCAATCGCCGCGATATGTTGGCCGCCTGCATGGTGGTTCTTGCGTCCGCTTCCTTTGCATCACAAGCTTTCGCCACAGGCTTTTCGTGGGACGGAACCTGGAGTGGCAAGGCCGCCAATGGTCGGACGACCGTGATCAAGATTTCAAACGGCAAAGTGGTAAGCTGGACATCCAACGGCTCCGCGGCAAACATCAAATCATCGTCGGTGACTTCAACCAAAGTGATGATTCAGCACGCCGAGGGTGCGCGTGTTACGCTGCGCCCACGCGACGACGGGACTGTCTCCTACAAATGGCAAGGTAACAACGCCAGCTCTACTGCGATCCTCAAGCGTCGCTAGCAAGAATGTGAATTCGTATTGTGTGCTATTGAAAGTCAATTTTTCGGTAGCTCAATAACCTCTTGCGCGATTGAGTTGTGCATCGGAATCCTTATTGAATGAGTGTTTGTGGGGGATTTAAATGATACCGATCAATCCAAAAGGATCATCTTACACTATAAATTTGGCAAATTATGGTTATGTCACCAATGATGTCATCTACATAGGCGTCTTCGGTGCGTTCGTTGCTGGTATTGGCTATCCAGATTCATCTCACAATTCGTCTCTACAATACGGGAGCTTTCTTTTCAGGATGGGTCGAGACGTCTATCATCGAATGACCCTCGATGCGGGCCTTAGCGTTACAATAAGACAAAATGACATTCCCTTGGAGGATAATTCAGATCCCGACGGCAATTATCGAGTGATGTTAAAACCCAGAATTTTCTCATACTTCGACAATATCGTAAATTTGGACAATCCGTCCGAAATGCAAAAGAAGGCGGCCGATGCTGGAGAAAACGTATACGATAGTGGGAATGGGAACGACGTAGTTCGACTGCCCGATTATTCAAGCTATTCGTTGGTGCGGTGGGTTTCACGAACCGCGTTCCATGCTGGAGATGGGAACGATAGAATCACAGGTGGAGATGGAAACGACATCATCCACGGCGACAACGGCAACGACATCATCAGCGGAGAGATCGGCTACGACCTGCTCTACGGCGGAGATGGAGCCGATCTGATCGTCGGCGGCTATGGCGCCGACCAGATGTCCGGCGGCTTGGGTGACGACCGGATCTATGTCGACAACGCCGCAGACAAGGTGTTCGAAGCCGCGGGACAGGGCAACGACACGGCCTACTGCTCGGTCAGCCATACGCTGGCGGCGGGGCAGCATGTCGAGACCATCGCCACAACCAATTTGGGCGCCACCGGCGCGATCAACCTTGCCGGCAACGAGCTAGGCCAGAAAATCGTCGGCAACAACGGCCGCAACATTCTCAACGGCAATGGCGGCAACGATGTGCTCTACGGCTATGCCGGCGACGATACGCTGATCGGGGGCACAGGGATCGATCAGATGCATGGTGGGGTCGGCAGCGATGTCTTCCGTGTCGACCATGCCGCAGACAAAGTGTTCGAGACCGCGGGCCAAGGTGCCGACACGGTGCTGGCGTCTGCCAGCTACGCGCTCGCTGCCGGTCAGAGCATCGAGAGGCTCGCCACTTCCCTATTGACGGCTGTTGCGGCGATCCGGCTCACCGGGAACGAATTCGACCAGACGATCAGCGGCAACAACGGCGCCAATATAGTGTCGGGCAACGGCGGCACGGATGTGCTGTTCGGGCATGGCGGCAATGACACGCTCAATGGCGGCTCCGGCGACGACGTGCTCGATGGTGGCTCCGGCAACGACAGGCTGGATGGTGGAGACGGCAACGACACCTACGTGCTCGCCAACGGTGCCGATGTCGTCGTCGACATTGGCGGCACGCTCGACGCCATCACCTCGACCATTTCGCGCAGCCTCGCCAACTATGCCACGATCGAGAAGCTGACCTTGCTGGGAACCGCCAACATCAACGGCACCGGCAACGGCCTTGCCAACACCATCGTCGGCAATGCGGGCAACAACACGCTCAATGGCGGCCTCGGCAGGGACGTGCTGACCGGCGGGACCGGCAATGACAGCTTCCGCTTCGATACCGCGCTCTCGGCCGCCAATGTCGACCGCATCACCGACTTCTCGGTGCCGCGGGACACGATCGTGCTGGAGAACGCCGTCTTCAAGGGGTTGGCCGCCGGCACGCTCGCCGCAAGCGCTTTCGTGAAGAATACGACCGGGCTCGCGATGGATGCCAATGACCGCATCATCTTCGAGACCGACACCGGCAAACTGTTCTACGACAGCAACGGCAGTGCTTCGGGAGGCGCGATCAATTTCGCGACGCTTGCGCCGAACCTGACACTCACCAATGCCGATTTCCAGGTGATTTGAGGGCCGGGAAGCAAAGGGTCCGCACCCCTCTTCCGTTGCAGGCGCATCGCCCGTGGACGGCTGCCAATATGCCAGCCGACGGCGAAATTCCCCCTGTGCGCCGAACGGTATTTCATCTGAGTTGCCATGAATTGACAGCGTGTGTCGGGTGGCCTGTCGTCAAATGGGCTGCCCAAGTCGGTAGACGCTCCGAAGGAACGGGTAATGACGAACCCAGTTTCCCCTTCATAGACAGAGCGGCAGCATCGACGGAATTGGTAGTACTGCACTTTAGCGGTCTGTCGAGCACCGGATTCGAAAGCGGTGCCCATTTTTCTCTGATGCTACAGGCATCCATCCGTGCGGCCCGATCGCCGGAACGGGACTATGCGGTCGCGTGCTTCGGCAGCCGATCTCAGGGCCGCTCGCATAAAAAGCAGTTGTATCGCATTTGAAGTATCTACTTAACGGCGGGTCAAAATGACCTCTGTATTTCTGTCCGGGTAGCCTGACCTTGCCCGGAGTTGAAAGTAGTGTCGTACAGCAACGGGCCTGCCCATACCCGACAGAAGAAGACCGCCGGCGATGCACGTGTCATCCGGACGGTCGAGCGGAGGAGGGCCAGGCCATGAACGCCCAGGCCTCCCGCCCCGTCAGCGTCAACGATGCCATTGTCACGGACGAGATCGGCATCGAGTTCGGCGTGATGGGCGACTACCGCCTGAAATGCGCCTACCAGCCTATCTTCAGACGGGACGCCGCCCATCTTCGCCCGGTGGCCGTCGAGGGAACGCAGATCGCCTTCCTCGAAGGGGAGCGTGCCGAATGGCCGTCCTTCATGGCCGACGTCTCAAGGGCCGACCGATCCTTCGTCGACCGCCTGGGGCGCACGCTTTCGCTGCGCAACCATCGCAATATCGGCCTGCCGGAGATGGACCTCCTGTTCACCTCCGATCCGATCCCCGACGGCGACGTCGACCGGTGGCCGGGACCGATGGCTCTGCTTCCCGGCCGGCTCGAAGAGATCGATCTCGATCCGGCCCGCCTCATCTGCGAGATCAACGACGCCGTCTGGCTCGACCGGGAGGCGCTGCTTGATCTCGCCACGGGCCTGCGGCGGGCCGGCCTGCGTATTGCCGTCGGAGATTTCGGCTCGGGCCATGCCACACTCGAGCGCATCGGCCTCGTGAAACCCGATATCGTGACGATCGACGAGGCGTGGTTCCATCGCCTGTGCGAGGACGAAGGCACGGTGCGCCTCTTCGGGCCGATCGCCGCGACTTTCCGGCAACTGGGTTCGCAGGTGCTCGTCAGCGGCATCGAGACGCCGGCGCAGTTGCGCATTGCGCTGGATGGCGGCGCGGATCTCTTGCAGGGACCGCTGCTTTCGACGCCGGCGCTCGCCGGCTCGACCTTCGACGAGACGCCGCTCCTGATCGAGAAGCTGCTGAGGACATCGGGCAAGGTGGTCCCGCTGTTCGGCAAGAACAACAAGCATAAGCGGCGTTGATAGATCTCGAAAAACTAATCGTTGGATCGCCGCGCCGCCGAAGGCGATAGTGCCTCGGCAACCGGAGGGACGGCCATGAAGACGATCTACGGCATGGTGGAGAGCGGCAACTGCTACAAGCCGCGTTTGCTGATGGCCAAACTCGGCCAGCCCTTCCGGCACGTGGCGGTGAGTTCGCGCGACGGCAGTACCAGGACCGCCGACTATCTCGCCAAGAACCCCAACGGCATGGTGCCGCTGCTCGAACTCGAAGACGGGAGGCTGCTGGCCGAATCCAACGCGATCCTGCTCTATCTCGCCGAGGGAAGCCGCCTGCTGCCGCAGGACCCTTATGACCGGGGGCTCGCCTATCAGTGGCTGTTCTTCGAACAGTACAGCCACGAGCCCTATATCGCAGTTCGCAAGGCGCTGATAACGTTTCCCGAGCGTGCCCGGGACGCGACGCCCGAACGCCTGGCGCTGACGCTGGAACGCGGCAACCGGGCCCTTGGCGTGATGGAAAAACACCTCGCCGAAAACAGCTTCTTCGCGGGCGATGCGATGAGCGTCGCCGATATCGCGCTTTATGCCTATACGCATGAGGCGGGGAAGGGCGGCTTCGATCTGTCGGCCTATCCTTCGGTCGGCGCCTGGCTCGATCGGGTGCGGGCGGACCCCGGCCATGTGACGATCGACTGGCTGCCCTGATCATCCGGAACCATCGGGTGGAAGGCGATATCGGTTCGGGGAACTGGAGAAGCAGCTGCGCCGGCACGCTTCGATCGCATATCGGTTCCAGGGCGCATCGCTCTTGGGAGACACAAGCCTGGCGCGGAGTTTCGTCGCGTGCTCGATGAAACGCCCCGACGATCAAGACCTCGGGAATCAAAAAAGGCGGGACAATGCCCGCCTTCCGCTCGGTAGCCTGATCCCGGAACCGGAGTGACCCGGCCGCAGCAATCCGCTGTCTTGGCCCTGGTCTCTCGTCTGTTCCGGCGCGCTCGACGCGCGGCCGCCAGTACATCCGTGACTTGCCGCGCGCTTCCGGCCCTCGCCGAAAGCGCGCCGCGAGGATCAGCCTGCCTTGCTGAGAGATCCAGCAGCGGACTTGCCGGTGCGGCGGTCCTGCTCGATCTCGAAATTGATCTTCTGGCCTTCGGCGAGGTCAGTCATGCCGGCGCGCTGCACGGCCGAGATATGGACGAAAACGTCCGGGCCGCCATTGTCTGGCTGAATGAAGCCGAAACCCTTGGTGCTGTTGAACCACTTGACCGTTCCGGTTGCCATCTTTGTCTTCCTGTCGTTTGCTACGTGGTAGTGGTCCGGCAAAATGCCTGACCGGGTGTATCGAGATTTTGGAGATTGACGTCAGCAAACGCGAGGAGATCGCGGTCCTATATCGATCGGCCGAAATATCAACACGTCCCATATAGTGGCGTCTGTCGCTCACGGCAAGCCCCCGTTGCCGGACAAAGATTGTTTCGGATTGTTTTCGACGGGGATGAGATTGTCCGCGAGGTCGATCGAAATCGTACCGACGGGAAGATTCCGGAGCATCGGTTCGTTCTACGGCGAAGTCGTCCATCCGCATGTCGGGCCTGAAGCGGGCCCGGTTCGAGAGAGGGTCGACGCGCGGATGGTGGCCCTGGCGCAACCATGACGATCGCTCGGCGCAGCCGTTTGTGCTAGTTTCCCGGTCCGTCGCCGTCGGAGAGTAAGATGAAGGCAACCGTTTCATTGGCGCTCGCGCTCTGCATGGCTTCCGTGCCGGCGCACGCCATCTCGCGTTACAACTCGCAGAGCATGACCTGCGCGCGCATCCAGGCTGTCGTGCGCAGCGAAGGTGCGGTGATCCTGCGCTACCGTTCCGCGCGCAACCCCAGCCTGCCGCTCTATGACCGCTACGTCGCCCATGACGGCTATTGCGATTTCAACGAATATGCGGCCGCAGCCTGGGTTCCCGCCAGTGACAGTCGTTCCTGCCCGGTGCTCTCTTGCAAGGACATCGACTATGACGACTTTTATCCATGGCGGCGGTGAACCGTAGACATCAGCACGTCCGGCGTGCATTCCCGGCCAACGAGCGCTCACGCGGAGTTGAACGGCGAAGTCGATCGTGCGGGGACGAAAGCGGAAATGCGACGCGTTCTGTCATGTGAGGCAGGCTATGGCCGGGCAGAGAGATGGAGGTGGAGATGCGGGGGACGATCGTTCTGGCACTGGCATTGTCGACATTGTCGTTCGATGCGTGGGCGATCTCGCGCTACAACACGCTGACCATGAGCTGCGCGGAAGTCCGGGCGGTGTTGCGGCAGGATGGCGCGGCCATATTGCGCTACGGACGCGCCGGCGGACCGCCGCTTTATGACCGCTATGTCTACCATGGCGGCTATTGCGAAGGGACCGAAGTCCCCAAGGCGGCCTTTGTTCCGACCAGCGACACCAGGGCCTGCCAGATACTGAAATGCTATGAGATGAGCCATATCAGGTGAGCGGTCGGATCGTCGTCTGAAGCAGCGATCCAATCCGGGGTCGGATGCGGTAACATCCTGCGGTCGCGAAAGAGCGTCGGGCCCGATTGCCGAAACGGGCAGCGTCGGTTAAAGCACAGCTAAAGCGCGTCGCGATCTTTCAAATTCGCTTTACGCGCTTTAGCTGTTTGTTCTTGCGCATGTCTTTGTCCCGAAACCGGTTCCCACTTTCGGGAGACATGCTTCAACGGACGGGCTCAACCGGGGATAGACGCCTCTTGCAATCGATGCAGCGAAAGATGCCGGGACTGCTTTTGGCGGGGCTCCTGCTGGGGCCGGCGCTGGTCTCGGGCTGCACCACGTCGAGCAACATCGACACCGCTTCGACCTTCAATCTGGCTTTGCCCGAGACGGTCGAGGTGATCCCGTCTCTGTCCGACGGAAGCGCCCTTACGGCACTGGCGGCGGCGACCGGCGAGACGTCGGCGTTGGCCGAACCGGCCGTGGCGACGGCATCCTATGCGGGCTCCACACCCTCGGCCAGCGCACTCGCTGCGGCTAGCCCGATTGCCCCCGCTCCGGCTGTGGCGGCGGCGCCTGCTGCAGCGGCGGCTGCCTCGGCCCCAGCGCCCGTCGTCACCGCCTCGTTGGTGGAGACTGTGACGGAAGACGGGCCCGGTCCAGGACGCGGCGAGGTCGACCAACTGATCCTGCAATATGCCGCGCTCTACGAGGTGCCGGTGGAACTCGTCCGCCGCGTCGTGAAGCGCGAAAGCAATTTCTTCCCCGGAGCCCACAACAACGGCCATTGGGGGCTGATGCAGATCAAGCACGCCACGGCCCGCGGCATGGGCTATCAGGGCACGGCGCGCGGCCTGCTCGATGCCGAAACCAATCTCAAATATGCGGTCAAATATCTGCGCGGCGCGTTCCTCGTGGCAGACGGCAACCACGACCTCGCGGTGCGCTATTATGCCCGCGGCTACTATTACGACGCCAAACGGAAGGGACTGCTCGACGAAACCGGCCTCGGCACCGACCGCCGCCGGCGCAGGATCTGAGCCTGCGACCGATCAGTTCCAGCGAGCATCGACCGGTCAGACATCAGGCGCGTTGCCGATCCTTTTCTTCAATTCCACCGCCCATGCGCGGCCTTCGTCTCCGCCCCACATCAGCCAGGCGACATAGCCGGCCGAGGGATTGTCCTCATTGCCGAAGTTCTTCGCGCGCTTGTCGACCTCGTGACGGGCGAAGAAGCTGACCATCCGCCGGATCGTCGATGGCGAGAGCTTCGCGCGGCGCTTCAGTTCCTCGGCCCGCGCCACGCCGATTCCGGTCCCACCGCGCCTGAACCGTGCACGCAGTTCCAGCCCTCTGGCGGCGTTGTCCGCGACCACTTGCGGGCATCGCAGGTCGATCTCCTCGTCATGGCCTGATGTGACGTCTTCGCTCATGGTCTCCAGTCCGGGGCTTACTGTTCGCTACCGGCTTGCCGCTCCACAACCTGAAACATTATGCTCGTTCCCCGAGCGACTCCAGTCGCGAAACGGGAGAAGACGATGCGGCTTTCCCTCGCCTCGATAGTGGTGGCCGCTCCGTTCCTGTCGGGAACGGCGCTGGCGCAGGAATGCAACGACAGTTCCAGCCAGATGGAGCTCAACCGGTGCGCGGCGAAGGTGTTCGAAGCCGCGGACCGCGAACTCAATGCGGATTTCAGGGATATCCAGAGACGGCTCGGCAAGGACGCCGACACAAAGAGGCTGCTCGTCGAGACCCAGCGCGCCTGGATCCTATTCCGAGACGCGGAATGCACCTTCCAGACATCGGGCGCGGCGCAAGGCAGCATCTTTCCCCTTGTCTTCGCCAACTGCAAGACGACGCTGACCAACGATCGCATCGAACAGCTGAGAGCCTATCTCGCCTGCGAGGAGGGCGACATGAGCTGCCCTGTGCCGGCGGCCGAATAGCGGCAAGGGAGGCAAACACCATGAAAAAGGAAATCGTCGAGGTGCCGGTGCTCTCGGCTGCCGTCCGTGCCATGGGGGTGCCGCTGTCGCTGGTGACGAAAGGGGCGGGGCTGGTGTTCGTGTCGGGAATTCCGCCGCTCGACATCACCACCGGCAAGCTGGTCCGGGGCGACATCGAAGCCCAGACAGAAGCATCGCTGATCGCACTGAAGCACTGCCTGGCCGCGGCCGGCACCTCGCCCGACAATGTGCTCATGGTTCGCATCTATGCCGCCAATGCCGGCTTCTATGGAGCCATCAACCGCGTCTATGCGAAGCACTTCCCGGAAAACCCGCCGGCACGGACCTTCGTCCCGGTGGCATCATGGCCGATGGAGTTCGATCTGGAGATCGAGTGCATGGCGGTAACTTAAGCGCTGTTCGTAACCAGCCGTGGCGGCGCCGTGCTTGGCGCCGTTCTGTCTCCTACAAATATTCTTGCAGCGGCCTGACCTCGAGGCTGCCCGCCTTGAGCGCGGCGATCGCCTCGGCCACGGCGGCAGCACCTGCCATCGTCGTGTAATAGGGCACCTTCTGCATCAGGGTCGCGCGGCGGAGCGATTTGGAATCCGACACTGCCTTCTGCCCATCCGTCGTGTTGAAGACGATCTGGACCTGGCGGTTGCGGATCGCGTCCTCGATATGCGGGCGGCCCTCCAGCACCTTGTTGATCTTCTCCGCTTCGACGCCGTTCTCCTTGAGGAAACGCGCCGTGCCTGATGTCGCGAGGATCCTGAAGCCGAGACCGGCCAGCCGCTTGACCGACGGCAGCACGCCCGCCTTGTCGGCGTCGCGAACCGAGACGAACAGCGTGCCGGAACGCGGCAGGTCGACGCCGGCGCCGAGCTGGCTCTTGGCGAAGGCCAGCGCGAAATCGCGGTCGAGGCCCATCACCTCGCCGGTCGACTTCATCTCCGGGCCGAGCAGGATGTCGACGCCGGGGAAGCGGGCGAAGGGGAACACGGCTTCCTTGACGGCGATATGGCCGGGCGCGCGCGGGTCCGGCTTGTCGCCGTAATGGGCGAAGGCTTCGTCGAGGCTCTCGCCGGCCATGATGCGGGCCGCGATCTTGGCGATCGGGCGGCCGATGGTCTTGGCCACGAAGGGCACGGTGCGGCTGGCGCGCGGATTGACCTCGAGCACGAAGATCGTTCCGTCCTTGATGGCGTATTGCACGTTCATGAGGCCGCCGACATGGAGCGCGCGGGCGAGCGCGGCCGTCTGCCGCTCCAGTTCGTCGACGAGGCGGTCGTCGAGCGAATAGACCGGCAGCGAGCAGGCGCTGTCGCCGGAATGGATGCCGGCCTCCTCGATATGCTCCATGATGCCGGAGACATAGGTGTCCTTCCCGTCGCACAGGCAGTCGACGTCGACCTCGATGGCGCCCGACAGATAGGTGTCGAACAGAAGCGGGTTCTTGCCGAGCAGCGTGTTGATCTGGCCGGTCTTGTCGTTCGGGTACTTCTGCTTGATGTCCTCCGGCACGAGGCCCGGCACGGTGTCGAGCAGGTAGGACTGCAGCATGCTTTCGTCGTGGATGATCTGCATGGCGCGGCCGCCCAGCACATAGGAGGGGCGCACCACCAGCGGGAAGCCCAGCTCGGCGGCCACCAGCCGCGCCTGCTCGACGGAATAGGCGATGCCGTTCTTCGGCTGGGTGAGCGAAAGCTTCTGCAGCAGCTTCTGGAACCGGTCGCGGTCCTCGGCGAGGTCGATCGCGTCGGGCGAGGTGCCGAGGATCGGGATACCGGCCTTCTCCAGCGCGTCGGCAAGCTTCAGCGGCGTCTGGCCGCCGAACTGAACGATGACGCCGTGCAGCGTGCCGGCCGCCTGCTCCGCCCGCAGGATCTCCAGCACGTCCTCCGCCGTGAGGGGCTCGAAATAGAGCCTGTCGGAGGTGTCGTAGTCGGTGGAGACGGTCTCCGGATTGCAATTGACCATGATGGCTTCATAGTCCGCCTCGCGCAGCGCGAAGGCGGCATGGCAGCAGCAATAGTCGAACTCGATGCCCTGGCCGATCCGGTTCGGGCCGCCGCCGAGAATGACGACCTTCTTGCGGTCCGAGACCTTGGCCTCGTCGGCCAGCCGGCCCGCGAAAGGCACCTCGTAGGTCGAGTACATATAGGCGGTCGGCGAGGCGAACTCGGCCGCGCAGGTGTCGATGCGCTTGTAGACGGGATGGACGTCGAGCCCGGCGCGCAGCTTCGCGACGTCCTCGGCATCCTTGCCGGTGAGCGAGGCCAGGCGGGCGTCGGAGAAGCCCATCGCCTTCAGCATCCTCAGATTGGCCGCATCCTCGGGCAGGCCGTGCTCGCGGATGCGGGCCTCCATGGCGATGATGCCGCCGATCTGCTCGAGGAACCAGGGGTCGATCCGGCACATCTGATGCACCTCTTCGAGCGAGGTGCCCATGCGGATCGCCTGCGCCACCATGCGCAGCCGGTCCGGCGTCGGCGTGCCGAGGGCTGCGCGGATCGCGTTCTTGTCCTCGCCATGGCCGAGGCCGGGAATCTCGATCTCGTCGAGGCCGGTGAGGCCGGTCTCCAGGCCGCGCAGGGCCTTCTGCAGCGATTCCTGGAATGTGCGGCCGATCGCCATGACCTCGCCGACCGACTTCATGGCGGTGGACAGCACCGGCTCCGCACCGGGGAACTTCTCGAAGGCGAAACGCGGGATCTTGGTGACGACATAGTCGATCGACGGCTCGAAGGAGGCCGGGGTGGCGCCGCCGGTGATGTCGTTCTCGAGTTCGTCGAGCGTGTAGCCGACCGCGAGCTTGGCCGCGATCTTGGCGATGGGGAAGCCCGTCGCCTTGGAGGCGAGCGCGGAGGAGCGCGAGACGCGCGGATTCATCTCGATGACGACGAGGCGGCCGTTGTCGGGGTTGACCGCGAACTGCACGTTCGAGCCGCCGGTCTCCACCCCGATCTCGCGCAACACCGCGATCGAGGCGTTGCGCATGATCTGGTATTCCTTGTCCGTCAAGGTGAGGGCAGGGGCGACGGTGATGGAATCGCCCGTATGCACGCCCATCGGGTCGATGTTCTCGATCGAGCAGATGATGATGCAGTTGTCCGCCTTGTCGCGTACGACCTCCATCTCATATTCCTTCCAGCCGAGCACGCTCTCCTCGATCAGCACCTCGGTCGTCGGCGAGGCGTCGAGCCCGCGCTCGACGATCTCGAAGAACTCGGAGCGGTTGAAGGCGATGCCGCCGCCGGTGCCGCCCAGCGTGAAGGAGGGGCGGATGATCGCCGGCAGTCCGACATGGTCGAGCGCCAGGGCGGCCACGGCCATGGCATGCGACATGTAGCGCTGCTTGCGGTCGCCTTCGCCGAGATTCCACTGGGTCTCCAGCGCGTCGAGCGCGGCGTCGAGATTTTCCGGCTTCTCCGCCTTCAGCGCGGCGCGCTCGGCCTCGTGCTTCTTGCGGTCGGCGTCCTTCACGTCGGTGGCGTTGGCGAGCATGGAGCGCGGCGTCTCCAGGCCGATCTTGTGCATCGCCTCGCGGAACAGCGCCCGGTCCTCCGCCTTGTCGATGGCATGGGCGTCGGCGCCGATCATCTCTACATTGTAGCGGTCGAGCACGCCCATGCGCCTGAGCGACAGCGCCGTGTTGAGCGCGGTCTGGCCGCCCATGGTCGGCAGCAGCGCGTCGGGCCGTTCCTTGGCGATGATCTTGGCCACGACTTCGGGGGTGATCGGCTCGATATAGGTGGCGTCGGCCAGCTCGGGATCGGTCATGATCGTGGCCGGGTTGGAGTTGACCAGGATGACGCGGTAGCCTTCGGCCTTCAACGCCTTGCAGGCCTGCGTGCCGGAATAGTCGAATTCGCAGGCCTGGCCGATCACGATGGGGCCGGCCCCGATGATCAGGATCGACTTGATATCGGTGCGTTTCGGCATGTCTGGGCTCGTCCGTTCGGGCCTCGCGCGAAAAGCCGGGACGGGCTTGCCCGGCCGGTGCGCAAGAGGAATTCTGTCTTCTGGCTAGGCGCGCCTTATAGGGGAAGCCGAAGGTCGATGTAACCCCCGGTCGGACGATTTTCCCGCGCTGCGACATCGCGATGAAGGCAGGCGCCGAAAGAGGTGGCGGGCCGCCGCGATGCAGAGCCCGCCGTCTGTTGGAGAATGCTACTTCCCGGCAATGAGCAGGCCGAACTCCTGGAAGCGCCTGACCGCATGATCGGGGTCGATCAGCACCTCTGGAAGATAGAGGCCGGGAGCGGCCGGAGCCTTGCCGTCGAGTCCGAGCAGCCGCTCGATGCCGAGCGTGACGCCCACGGCCGTGACCGGCGCCTGGCCGCGCGGATGGGAGAGTTCGTAGCGGCTCAATCCCGTTCTTCCATCCTTGTTCTCGCCTGTGATCTCGATGATCGTCTCCGTCGAGAAATGCTCGCCCCGGCGTCGGTTGGCGGACTCGCCATAGATCAGGTCGAAGCGGATCGACTTCGCATCGGTCACCGCCGCGAGGCTCAGCACGTCGAAAGGCGAATAGCCGATCGCCCTGGTCTCCACGCCGTCGACGGTGACGACGGTGCGCGAGGCGTCCTCGTCGGCCGCCCAGACGAACTTGCCGTCCTTCACGATGAGCGCCCGAGGCGCCGTCCTGGTCAGGCGCTCGAAATCGGCAGCAGCAGCCGGGCCGCCCATGTCTTGCTCGTCGAGCACGGCGGTGATCTCGATCCTGTCGATGCGGCTGAACTCCCTGGCGAAACGTAGCGTCGGGAAGGTCGCGACGCCGGCGAGCCAGCTGCTGGCCATCACGACAGGCACGGCCGTGGGCTTGTGGATATAGAAGGCGGTCTCAGGCCCGAGTTCGAAGACGCCCGAAGAGATGCTGAGATAGCCGGCTCCCGTCGCCTGCGCATATCTCAGGGAATTCAGGGTCTCGTCCTTCAGGAAGGGGACGACCGCGCCAAAGGACTCGCCGGCCGGCAGCCCGAGGTCGGCGCGGCCGAGATCGATGGCAACGCCGCGGGCGTTGCCGATCTCTTTCGCCACTGCTTCCGCCTTGGCGACATCGCGCCCGCCGATGGTGATGGGCAACTCGGGATAGAGCTGGCGCAGTGTCCTCGCGGCCGTCGATCCGACGATGCCCGAGCCGCCGATGATCAGCACCGGCTTATGTGTGTTGGTCGTCATTTCAGGACTCCTGTCGAAGGTGATGTTGGGGTTGAAAAAGTCTCAGCGCCGGCCGGATCGCCGGGACATGTCGCGGCTCCGTGGATGGAGATCGCGGGCTTCAATTGTCACGGCTTTCTCCTATATTGAGAGCGGCTAACCTGAGTAAGTTACCATATGTAAGTTACGACTGGTAATATGTGTTGGCGATAACCGCGTTCAAGCGGCCGCTTCAAAAAAATGAGAGACCGTTCCAGATGAGCGGACCGAGGATGAAAAAGCTGGCGAAGGCCGATCGTCGCGAGCAGTTGCTGGAGACCGCGCGTTCGATCATGCGCGAGGAGGGGACGGCTTCCCTGACGCTTGGCCGTCTCGCCGAACGGGCAGGCGTCAGCAAGCCGATCGCCTATGAGCATTTCGGCACAAGGGCGGGCCTGCTGATGGCGCTCTGCGGCGTCTATGATGAGGAGCAGACGCAGGCGCAGCGCGCCGCACTTGCTGCCGGAGGCAATTCGCTTCGCGACGTGGTCGCCATCCTGAGCGCTGCCTATCTCGACTGCGCGCTGTCCATGGGGCCGGAGGTGGGTGCAGCCTTCGCCGCGCTTGCGGCCACCGAGGAGATGGCCGAGTATCGCCAGGCGCTGCGGGAGGGCCATATGGCCGAGTATCGGAGCGCGCTGTCGCCCTATGTCGACCTGCCCGACAGCAACGGCGACGCGATCCTGGCCGGGTTGCTCGGGGCCGGGGAGACGCTCTCCCAGGATGCCGCTGCCGGCCGTATCACGCGCGAGGAAGCCGTCGCCGCCCTGACCGCGATCTTCACTGGCACGCTGGAACGCTATGCGCCGGCCACGCCCGGAACGGCCGCTGGCTAGCCCATTTCGGGGGCAGGCATCGGGATGTCGTCAGCCGCCGCGATCACGCTGTCGAGCAGTCCGGGAAAACGCTGATCGAGTTCGGCCCGCCGCAAGGTGATGAGGCGGCTGGTGCCGACGATCTCGGTGCGGGTGATGCCGGCCTCGCGAAGCTTGGCGAGATGGTAGCTGAGGTTGGTCTTGGAGCCGAAGTCGAGGAATTGGCCGCAATTCATCGGCACGCCTTCGTTGCGCGCGAGATAGCGGACGACGGCAAGCCGCGTCGCATCGCCAAGCACGGCGAGCACATTGGGCAGGCTGATCTGATCGATGGTCGGATGCTGCAGCGACATGGCTCGTACTCTCAACAGACCTGCGCCCCCTCCGACAGCGGCTCCTGCTGACAGGAGGCTGTCGGGAGGCGGAAGACGGCATATTGACATGGGGAGCGATTAAGTTCAATTGTTCAATGATTATTGAACTAAGGAGCGTGCCATGGACAGACGCCTCGTCTGGCTGGCGGTCGGGTCGTTCGCGATGAGCACGGTGGGCTTCGTCTTTTCGAGCCTGCTGCCGGCGATCGCCAGGGACGCCCATATTTCCGTTCCCCATGCCGGCTATCTCATCACCGCCTTCTCGCTGTCCTACGCTGTCGGCGCGCCGGTCCTGTCGGCGCTCGCGGGAGCCATCGACAGGCGGCGCGTTCTGGCCGTGACGATGCTGTTCTTCGTCGCGGGCAATGCGGGCGCCGCGCTGAGCTCGTCATTCGAGACGCTGCTCGCCGCGCAGATCCTGATGGGAATGGCGGCCGGGCTCTTCGCTGCGACCGCCCAGGCGACGGCGGTCGCGCTGGCCGGGCCGGACCATCGCGCGCGGGCCATCGCCGTGGTCGTCGGCGGCACGACCTTCGCCGTGGCGCTCGGGGCTCCGGCCGGTTCGCTGATCGCCGCGTTGTGGGGCTGGCGAGGTGCGTTCCTTTCGATTGCCTTGCTGGGCTTCGCCTGCGCGGCGATCCTGTGGATGCGTCTGCCGCACGGGGTGCGGGGCACCAGCCTCACGCTCAGGGAAAGGCTGACCGCCATCGGCCGCCCGGGCATCCTGCCGTCGCTGCTCGTCACGTTGCTTTACCTGACGGGCGGCTTCACCATCATTTCCTATCTCGCGCCGCTCGCCATCGACGGTGCCGGCCTTCCCGGTCTGGCGATGCCGGCCATGTTGCTGGCCTTCGGCGTCGGCGCGGTCATCGGCAACATGGCCAGCGGCTATGTGGCCGACCGCATCGGGGCGACGCGCATGGTGGTGCTGTCCCTGCTGATGTCGACGGCGATCTGCATCGTGCTCGCGCTGGTCCTCAAACTCTTCCCGCACGATGTGTCGGGGCCGCTTCTGATCGCCCTCATGGTGCCCTGGGGAATTGTCGGCTGGGCATTTCCGCCGGCCCAGGCGAGCCGCATCGTCGGCTATGCGCCGGATCTCGCGCATCTGACGCTCTCGCTCAACGCCTCGGCGCTCTATTTCGGCATTGCGCTCGGCACCGTCGTCGGCGGGCGCATCCTGGAATATGCGACGCCCTCCGATCTGGGCCTCGTGGCCGCCGCCTTCCCGCTGGCAGCGCTGGTAATGCTCTGGGTCAGCCGTCCTTCGCCGGTTGCCGTCGCGCCGGCGGAGTGATCGCCGCGCGGTTGCTTGAAGCAAGGCTCCTTGTCTGGGATGATTGCCGGCGAAGGATGGGTTGCCCATGCGCAGCGCGCTGTTCTGTGCCCTTATGTTCGCCGCCGATATGCTCGCGGCAGGGCCGGCTGCGGCCTGGCTTCTCTATCCCGACCGGGACAATCCCCGTCACATGGTCGTGGAGATCGAGAAAGCCACGGGCGATCTCGTCGCCTTCCGGTCGCTGCCTCCGCCCTACAACAATGTCGTGCAGTCGGTTCAAGGGCCGGAGAGGTTCACCTTCCGATGGCGTTACGGAAAAGACGGGGAGGGCTCGGCCTTCATGCGCGTCGATGAGGACGGGCAGGGGACCATCCAGTTCGATTTCACCGCGCGGGAGAAGCTGGGCGACCGCCGCTTCGGCGCCGCCGCCGTGCTGGTGGCCGACGACGGCACGCCGCTTCACACCTTCTATGCACGGGCGGATCTCGCAGACGGCAGCTTCGGCCGGGGCGAGCTTCATCATCGCGTGAGCCTCGACGTCGAGCGCGCACCGGCCTGGTGGCGCAAGGTCGGGGCGATCAGTTTCTTCAGCATGACATACTATCCGCTGCAGAAACTCGATGACGAAGGTGTCTGGCGCGCCATGAGGCAGGCCGTCGGAAACTTCTCCAAGGGGCAGGGGACCGAGCAGCGCGGGTAGCAGGACGCGGCTACACCTTCGCCGGCATGAATCCGGTCCTGAGACCGTGCGCCCATTCCGGCCTCCCACTTTCTTCCGCGCGGCGGGCGGCGGCTTCATGGTCGTAGGCAACGGCGATCGCCTCGAAACGGTCGTCGGCGTCCTCTATTTCGACGAGCCCGTAGCGGGCATGCGGCGAGCCCTGTTCGGAAACATGGGCGGGCTCGTCCGGGTCGTCATAGGCCGGACAGCCGACGCTGCCCGGATTGAAAAGGACGGGACCGTCGGGCAGCTTCAGCAGTTCCGTCCGGTGGCTGTGGCCGCACAGCAGAATGCGGTGTGCCGGCTCCAGGCGCTTCAGCCGCTTGCCGATCACGGCGAGCGGCGCACGCACGAGCCGTCCGTCTTCGATCGCTTCGGTGAGATAGCGCTCGTCGTGATCGGGCCGGGCATGGAAGGCCAGAACACCAGGCGCAACGACGAGGGTCGTCGGCAAGGCAAGAAGTGCAGCGCGCTGCATCGGCGTCAGCTGGTCATGGGCAAACCGGTCCCACGGTCCCATCTCGGCAAGCGGATCGGACGCGACGCGACGGTCATGGTTGCCACGCACGGTCGGGAAGGCCAGCTTTTCCAGCCTTTCCGCTGTTTCCCGAGGCCAGAGCGGACCGGAGACGCAGTCGCCAAGATTGACAACGAGGTCGGCACCGCCACGCCTGGCGAGATCGTGGAGCACCGCCTCGAGGGCGAGAATGTTGCCGTGGATGTCGGCGATGACGGCGATCCGCATGACTGTCTCCAATTACAGGACACATATCAGCAACGGCACCGGCTTCGGTCAACGGCCTGCGTTCCCCTTGGCGGCAGGCGCGTGTCAGTTCCGGTCGACCGGTCTGGAACGCATGCGCGACACTGTCTCGCGCTCGGCCCGCTTGCAGCGCATCGGCGGAAGGCCGCGGTCCATCAGTTCCATATCCTCCAGCACCATGTCGCCCATGCGCTTGAACGCGACGTCGAGCGCGCCCGCGCGATGGGCGGAGCGCAGGAAGCCGGGCATTGCCCGCACGGGGTGGTCGAGCGGAAGCGGCTCTTCGGGGAAGACATCGCTCGCGGCCTGGATATGACCGTGCTCGACGGCGGCCAGCAGCGCCGGGAAATCCACCACGCCGGCCCGGCTCAGCAGGATGAAGGCGGCGCCCCGGCGCATGCGCGCAAAGGCCTCGGCGCCGAGGAAGCCCTCGTTGTCGCTGGTCACCGATGCGACCACGAAGATGAAATCGCTTTGCGACAGGACCTCGTCGAGCGACGCCGGCCGTACGCCGTGCTCGGCAAGCAGCGACGGCGGCAGCCATGGATCGAACACCCTGACATTGGCACGGAAGCCCGACAACAGGCGGTTCAGCGCCTTGCCGAGGTCGCCGAAGCCGATGATGCCGATATCGGAACCCGAGAGCAGCCGGGCCCTGCGGTTGCCGTCGCCGCCCCAGAGTTCCTCGCCCTTCCTGAAGGCGATATCGGCATCGACGACGCCACGTGCCAGGCTGAGGGCGAGAGCGAGGCCGAGCTCGGCGACCGGTTCGGCGAACACCGCGCCTGTCGTCAGCACATGGATGCCGCGCTGGAAGAGAACTTCATAAGGCATGTTGTCGAGGAGGTTTGTCTCGACGTTGAAGATGGCGCGCAGCGACGTCATGCGGGCAAGCGTTTCTGCGGACAAGGGCGGTTGCCCGATGATGTAGCGCGAGGCGGCAAGGTGCTGTGGGTCGAGAGCGCCGATTTCAGCCGGATCGGCCTCGACGACCGCGTAGTTCCGGTGGAGCCTTTCACGCGCCGCGTCGCCGAAGACGAGGTCGAGCGAGCGCGGCGCGGGTGCACCGATCACCAGGGGCAGGTCGAGCTCGGACATGGTTCCTCCGGCATCTGCAAAGGGTTCGCCATGCGGACAGATGAGCGTCTTGCGTGGCGGCTGGCAAGCTCGCAAATTCCGCGGCGAGTGTAACGAAGTTCCCGGGCATATGATCTTGCACCGCCCTTGCGCATGGCCGCCGGTCGCGCGAGGATCGATGCCGGTTCAGGAAGAGAAGGAGGAGGCTGCCATGTCGCTCGAAGGCAAGACGCTGTTCATTTCAGGCGGTTCGCGCGGCATCGGCCTCGCCATCGCGTTGCGGGCCGCGCGTGACGGCGCCAATGTGACGATCGCGGCCAAGACGGCGGAGCCGCATCCGAAGCTGCCCGGAACGATCTACACCGCTGCGGAAGAGATCGAGAAGGCGGGCGGCAAGGCGCTCCCGGTGATCTGCGACATACGCGACGAGAGCCAGGTGGCGGAGGCCGTGAGCAAGACCGTCGAGACCTTCGGCGGCATCGACATCTGCATCAACAATGCCAGCGCGATCCAGCTCACCGGCACGCTCGAAACCGACATGAAGCGTTACGACCTCATGCATCAGATCAACACGCGCGGAACATTCCTCGTGTCGAAAATGTGTATTCCGCACCTGAAGTTAGCGAAGAACCCTCACATCCTGAATCTGGCGCCGCCGCTCGACATGGAAGCGAAATGGTTCAAGAACCACGTCGCCTACACGATGGCCAAGTTCGGCATGTCCATGTGCACGCTGGGCATGAGCGCGGAATTCGCCAAGGACGGCATCGCCGTCAACTCGTTGTGGCCGCTGACGGCTATCGACACGGCCGCCGTGCGCAACCTTCTCGGCGGCGCCGGCCTTGCGGCCATGAGCCGTTTGCCCGAGATCATGGCCGATGCGGCCCATGCCGTTCTCACCAGGCCGTCGCGGGAGTGCACGGGCAATTTCTTCATCGACGAACTGGTGCTGCGCGAGGCCGGTGTAACCGACTTCTCCGTCTATGCACCCGACGCGAAGGGCCCGCTCGGCGCCGACTTCTTCGTGCCCGACGAGGTGTTCGAGAAGGTGCCGACGAAGGTCGCGAAGGCATTCGGCTAAAGCATGTCTCCCGAAAGTGGGTACCGGTTTCGGGACAAAGACACGCGTCAAATCAAAAACCTGCAGCGTGTTTGTGTGAATCCGGAGGCTTCTGTGAGGTCCGCGGGCGCAACGGTCGCGCTGGTCTGGGAGCGGACCTCACAGAAGCCTCCGTTTTCACGCAGCACGCTGTAGCGGGCCGGCGCCGGCTCGCCCGTCGAGCAAGTCCCGGGCGCGCCCGGCGGCCCCGAATGTCAGCCCGAGGCAGAACGACTTGGTTCGCCCCGAGGGGCGGCCCATCGGACTGGATTCGGCGTGTCCGTCTCAGGCAGCGCCGACGCGTAAAGGCGGGAACGGAAGAGTGAATGGATCGTTTCCCGCGGCGCGTTTGACACCCTACAGGTCTGGTCCCGCCGAGCCCTTCTTGGCGCTCTTCGCAAGCCCGGTCAGCCTGTCGATATAGGCCAGCATCAGTGCCGACACGACAAAAGCCAGATGCATGATGGTCAGCCACATGAGCTGCGTCGTCGTGAAGCTTGCGTGGTTGAGGAAGACCTGGAGCAGGTGGATCGAGGAGATGGCGACGATCGTCGAGGCGACCTTGATCTTGAGCGAGCCGACATCGATCGTTCCGAGCCAGTGGACTTCCCCCTCGTGTTCATCGAAGCGGCTGACGAAATTCTCGTAGCCGGAGATGATCACCATCACGACGAGGCTGGCCACCAGCGCGGCGTCGATCAGCCCGAGCATCTTCAGGATGGTGTCGGCATCGGCCAGCGTGAAGGCCGACGTGGTGAATTCGAAGAGCTTCTTGCCGAAGGTGACGGCATAGACCGCCAAGGCGAGGCCCAGGCCGAGATAGAAGGCCACCAGCAGCCAGCGCGAGGCGAGGATGATGGATTCGATCAGGAGTTCGAGACGTTTCATGCATCGGTTCCGGGTGAGCGACGCGCACCCTATGTCAGCGGAAGGCTAGTCGACGCAAGGAAAAAGGCAGCCCGGCCGGCGGCTACACCGGCCGGGCCAGTGCCCATCCCCCGGGCCGGGGGACGGGGCAGGGAAGCTGCCTCCTAGCAGCGCTCTGCGGCGCTTCCGTGGCGAAACGGCATTTATTGCGCGCTGGCGACAGGTGCCACCAGCGGCGTGATCCGGCGGATGGCGACGCGGCGGTTCTCACGCTCCGGTGCCTGCGTGTCCACCTTCAGATACTGTTCGCCATAACCCTGGGGCGCCAGATTCTCCGGCGGGATCGCAAAGACGTTGGTGAGCGCCTCGGCGACGGCTTCGGCCCGGCGGTCCGACAAAGCGAGATTGGCGAGGTTCGAGCCGACAGCGTCGGTGTGCCCCTCGATCAGGAAGGTTTCTGCAGGGTTCTCCTGCAACAGCCGTTCCATCGCCTGTGCCACGCCTTCAAGCCGCGTGATCTCGCTCTCGGGGATCGAGGCCGAGCCGAAGTCGAAGGTGATCGTGTCGAGATCGATGCGCCTGACCTTGTCGCGGATGCGCGCCGAACGTTTCACCTCATCGATCGAATAATAGCGCTCCACGCGCTCCACCGGCGGTTGTTCGAGGAAAGTGTAGTAGACTTCGGGGTCCTCCACATATTCGGCGTCGAGGATGTATTCCTCCACGGGGATCGTGAGTTCCAGCGGCGGCAAGTCGAGACCGGGATCGCGCCATTCGCCGACGCGGTCGTAATATTCGTCCTCCACATAAACGAGCACATATTCGCGATCGTCCTGAGCGATCCTCGATCGGCGTATGACGTCGCCGTAGCGGTCGCGGATCGTCACGATGCGCGTGCCGTCGGGGCGCACGATCACCTCGCGGGTCCTGCCTCTCGGCAGTTCCTCGTAATAGACTTCGCGGGCGTCGCGCGCGATCCGGGGCCGGTCATTGCTCTCGACGAAGATCTGGTCGTCGACTTCGAGAAGCACGCGGTCGCCCATCTCGCGCACCACACGCGCGTCGCGTGGCCGCTCCCGGACCGGATCTTCCGGCCGCCGACGGATGCGCTGGCCTTCCTCTTCGGTGACGGGCGCGAATTCGGCAGGTCTGCGGATGTCGGCCTGAGCTGCGTCGTCGTCGGTCGGCGGCTCGAACTGCCGTTCCGGGCGCGCCCGTCGGACCTGACGCTCACGCTGCTGCGGTTGCTCGGGTTCGCCTGGGCGAGCCGCTTCGGCCGGGCCTTCCGGGGGCTGCTCGCGCGCACGTTCGCCGTCCTCAGGCGGACGTTCTGGGCGCTTCCGGCTGTCGAGCACGGGGGCCTCGCCCTGCGGCCGTTCCGCGCCGACGCTGACGGGCGGCTCGCCGGCAGGCGCCTCTTCCGGCGCCTGTTCCCTCACGGCACGCTGCGGCCGGCCCGGCCGGACCTCCTCCGGCTGGCCTTCCGCCTCGGTTGGCGCGCGTTGCTCGGGCGCTTCCTTGGCCTGCTCCTTCCGACGCGGACGCTGCTCTTCGGGCACTTCGGCCTCGGCCGGCGCCCTGCGTGCGGGGGTCTCCTCAGCCTGCTCTTTCCGACGCGGCCGCTGTTCGTCGGGCGCCTCGGCCTGTGCCGGCGCCCTGCGTGCTGGTGCTTCTGCGGCACGCTGCTTCTTGCGCGGCCGCTGTTCCTCGGGCGCCTCGGCCTGTGCCGGTGCCCTGCGTGCGGGGGCTTCCTCGGCTTGCTGCTTCTTGCGCGGCCGCTGTTCCTCGGGTGCTTCGGCCTGTGCCGGGGCCCTGCGTGCGGGCGCCTCCTCGGCTTGCTGCTTCTTGCGCGGCCGCTGTTCCTCGGGCGCCTCGGCTTGTGCCGGTGCCCTGCGTGCGGGAGCTTCCTCGGCCTGCTGCTTCTTGCGCGGCCGCTGTTCGTCGGGCGCCTCGGCTTGTGCCGGTGCCCTGCGTGCGGGAGCTTCCTCGGCTTGCTGCTTCTTGCGCGGCCGCTGTTCCTCGGCCGCCTCGGCCTGGGCCGGGGCCCTGCGTGCGGGGGCTTCCTCGGCCTGCTGCTTCTTGCGCGGCCGCTGTTCTTCCGACGCACCGGCCTCGGCGGGCGCCCGGCCCTCGGGCGCTTCTTCAGCTTGCTGTTTTCTGCGCTGACGCTGCTCGGACGGATTCTCGGCTTGCGCCAGGATCACATCTCCGGAGGTGGTGGAAACCTGACGGGCGCTCGCCAGGCTCGCGCTAAAGGCTTCGCCGGCCATCAGAAGACTGATCGCCGTGCTTGCCAGAATCCGGGTTTGTCGTTTCATCGGCTTTCTCCTGGCCCCTTCGCCGGGGGAACCATCAACACGGCAAATTGGTTCCTGGCCGGCCGCAATACGGCCTTTGCTGGGCAAATTCCCGGCTCTATTGCGGCGGAAAGCCTAGTCTCGCCGTAAGGGGCGCAAAGGGCTTGACCCCAGGGATGGCAAGCGCCAAACCCTTGTCATGGAAGCGCCGTTCTGGAAAACCAAGACACTGGAGCAGATGACCCCGACGGAATGGGAATCGCTCTGCGACGGCTGCGGCAAATGCTGTCTCTCGAAACTCGAGGACGAGGATACCGGCGAGATCTATTGGACGACGGTGGCCTGCCGGCTGTTCGATTCGGGCGCCTGCCGCTGCACCGACTACGCCAACCGTCTGAAGAAGGTCGCCGACTGCGTCGGGCTGACGCCTCAGAATGTGCGCACGATCAGCTGGCTGCCGAGCACCTGCGCCTATCGGCTGGTGGCGGAAGGCAGGGATCTCTACTGGTGGCACAGGCTGGTTTCGGGAAGTCCGGAGACGGTGCACCAGGCCGGCATTTCGGTCCGCGGCCGCGTCACGGCCTGCGAGAGCGATCTGGCCGAGCCGGAAGACTATTTCGACCACATGCTGGAATTCGAGCCATAGCCGCCGTCGGCGCTGCGACAGGAGAACCGGGATGAGCGAGACTTCCGCCAGGGCATTGATCGAACGCTACTTCCGCGCCTTCAACGCAGGCGATCACGACGGCATGCTCGCCTGTGTTGCCGACGATCTGACCCACGATGCCGAAGAACAGGGGCGGGAGATCGGCAAGGACAAGTTCCGCTGGTATCTCGGCATGAGGGCCCGGCACTTTCGCGAACAGGCGTCGGATCTGGTCGTGATGATTGCGCCGGGCGGAGGACGCGCCGCGGCCGAATTCACCTTGCGCGGCAGCTATGTCTCGACGCGGCAAGGTTTTCCCGACGCGAACGGCCAATCCTATTCGCTGCTTGCCGGCGTCTTTTTCGAGATCGACGACGGGCTGATGTCCCGCATCACCGAATATCGCGATCTCGCCGCCTGGAAGGCGCAGCTTTCCAGGGCCTGACGATCCCGTTTCCTCAATAAATCCTGCTGCGACCGATCCGGCCGCCGCTCGACTGAATGAACGCCAGATGAACGGCCGGTTCCCGAACCGTTCAGCCAGGCAATGCCATCTTGCGGCCATCGCTTCGGCGGAAGACCCGAACGATCCGCCAACAGGAGAGAAGAATGCTCAGCAAACTCAAGATCGCCGCGCTCGGTATCGCCATCGGCCTCGGAGCCATTGCCGCCGCTCCCGCCCAGGCCGACGGGCTCTATCTCAATTTCGGTGGCGGCGGTGTGGGCGTCGAGGTGCGCGACGGCTATCGCGACTGGCGCGACGACCGCTGGCGTGAACGCCATGAATGGCGCGAACGCCGCGACTGGCGGGCCCATCGCTGCTCACCCGACCGCGCGCTGTGGAAGGCAGAGCGCATGGGCGTGCGCCGCGCCCGGATCGAGGACGTGAACCGCCGTTCGATCACCGTGCGCGGCCGCTCGCGCGGCGAACGCATCCGGGTAACGTTCGGCCGTTCGCCGAGCTGCCCGATCATCGGCTGAGATCGCGTGACGGCGTCATGACATCGGAACGCGAGTCGGCCTGGCCGGTTTCCCACCATGTCTGATGTCGGGCAAGGGGGCTCCGCGGCGGCATGGGTCTTCACCGTGCCGCCGCGGCACCGTATTGGGGGGAAGGCCAATCTCGGCAAGAAGCCGCGCAGCCGCCTCGCTATTGCTTTGTGGCGACACAGGATTTCTCGACGAGTTCGATCGCGTTGGCCGCTGCGGCCCTGTCTGCAGGCGTCGGTACAGCAACCGTCCAGGTTTTGTAACAGGTCGATGCGAACGCCGGCTTGGCCGTCGCAAGATAGACGATATCGCGGCAGAGCCACGGCGTTTCTGCATCGATGGCGACGGTTCGCACTTCGGGGGCATCCGTTGACCGCGATGGCGCGGATGCAAGGTCGTCCGTGTCGGACAGCCAGCGCACCTGTTTGATCTTTGTGAAATCAAACGCAATGGTGCCGGATTCCGCCCAGTCGTTTTGTGACTGCCTTATGCTGTGCAGACGAACGATGCACAGCCCGGGTCCGGGAGCAAACACTCCCACGAACGATGATGCATCCGACCGGTTCTCAACTACCAGGCTGCCGTTGACCATATTGCCGGGCAATGATTGTGATGGTGGAGCCGCCGAAATCAATGATGACATTGCCCGAAGGATTTTCTCGTCTGCCATCGCGTGATAGGTCGCCCCGAAAACCACAAGCGCAACAAGGGCAGCAAAAGCAGAACGCGCAGCCATTCCACTCTCCATCAGAATAGACGCCAAGCTCGTCGGACTAGCCGCCCTTCGTTATTTTGTAGATGGAACCGACGCACGCGATGAGAGCCAGAACAAGAAATACCCAGTTCATGGTGCTCAAGGTCGAACTGGGCGCCTCGCTTGCGCCAAAGATCGAAAACGCGAGATAGAGCGCTACGGCTCCGCTGATCGCCGCGGTTACTTTCGGGTTGTTCATTTATCCCCCCAGAGGGCGCGAGGTTCATGCGCCCGAGAGAAGAAATCACACTTGGCGTTTATCGACAAGGATGGGGGCGCGCGCCGTGGCGGCAAGGCGCTATCGACAGAATCAATTGTTGCAGAACAGATCGTTGTTGAGCCTCACGCCGGCACCGCAGCATCCTGGTTCATCCCGACGGCAGAGCGCCTCGCCAAGCTACGCGGCCACTCCATCATGCCGATCGACGCCATGCCCGAGATCGGAGAACCGAGTTGCGCCTCGTATCGCGAGGCCGGTGACGTCGCCGTCTGGGTGCTGCGACGATCTCGGCATAAGCGGCAGTGAGCGAAGCGCGATTTACCGCCGATGGAGCGGTAGCCCTTGACGGCCTCTCGCGCATTGTTCACTCCTACACGGAGGCTGCGTGGTTCGGTCAATTGAGACAAGCTCACGGACGGCAGCCACGTTGCTGCAGCAGCATGTCATGGAAGAATAAATGTACCGCTGGTTAATGATATTATCCTTGCTAGTTCTTTCCGGCTGCCTGGGAGCAAACGCTCCGATAACCGGCGTAGGATATTACCCTCCCGGGTCGGACATGCTCACCCAGAAGGGCGGCGGCAATCCCTATCTGGCTTGGCAGCGCGGATTTTAGGGCACTGGTTGCGCAGCCCCTTCGGTATCTACTTGGCCGCGATCGGCTTCCAGGCCCGCGCCATCATGGGCGCAACGGACAACACCTTACAGTTGGTCACCGACGAGTATGTCCGCGAGGCTGACAGGAAGCAGATGTTAGCCGACGCCGCCGCACCGCGAACGTACCCGAGCAGATGCGGGACGCCATGAAGCGCCGCGCCAAGCTGTGCGTCGTCAGTTGATCGGTTCCAGCTGGCCGAATCGACAGGTGCAGTTCCGTGGGCTGCCCTTATTGGGGTGGCCACAAGGCGTGGGTCCGCAGTGATTCTTCGTAGTAGTTCCAAAAATTTGGTGGGCCCGGAGGACGGACTCAAACGTTTGACGCCTCGCATTTCACGAGGATCTTCAAAAGGATTCACGGCCAGACGCCCTCTGCGATTGCAGCCCCTGGGACACCGGGAAAGTCGTTGATGTCCATGGAACTCTCACGGGACCCAATACAGCGAAAGGTCGGACTCGGTAATGGGCTCGGTGAGGTTGTGAAAGCCCTCTACTGTAGCGTGCAGGAAGCGTCGTTGGACGCTCAGGGGCGCTTGACCTGACGTCGCGTCAAACGCCCTGACGAACTGTCGCGTTGTCACCATCGTATCTCCTGCGAGCGCACGCAGCCACAACTTGAACCGCCCTTCATTGAAGGTCGGCCCCACCATTTTGCCGCGGGGCGTTAAGTTAAAAGTCAAGCTCTCTCGACTTGGATGCGAACCAAGATTCGAATAGATGCTAAATCTCTCCTGCCAGAACTCGCTTTTACCTCTATGCTTCTCAAGATCGCCTTTTACCTTGCTAAAGCCAAAGGCGCCGTGGCGCTTCATCGGATCGGTCTGGCTCCATTCTGTCGCCTTGCTAGGCATCGCCTCGAATAGCTCAAGGAGCTGACCAGTTTCGACCAAATCCCGAAGTGCATGTGTGGCGAGGGACCAATATCCGCAGGAGATCGCACGGCCGCCACCGCCGGCCATGTTGATGATCCGCGCTCCGAGATCGCTCACCATCTGCGACGGCGTAGACGAGGTCTGGCCGGTAGTTCGAATGACATCGTCGATGAGAAAACAACAGGAAAGTGTTGCCTGAACGAACAATTCGCCCAAGCTTCCCTTTGAGATCAGTCCGCGATGATTGCTCTCGATGGGAGTTTCATTCAAGATCATAGCTGAAGCTATGACTTTCGGTGCCGCCCCTGCAAGAGGAGGTCGACGATGTTCTCCTGGTCGTCGCCAGGCAAGTCGCCGAAGGTGGAATCGAGCTTGACGCGATCCCACACCACGCAGCCGTCGACGCGCTTCGGCTTCGGCATTCGGCCGTCGGTGACCATGCGAATCCGCTGATCGGTCGGACGGTCGGGCGATCCTACAGTCCGGCATCAGGAACGGTCGACACAAAGGACGAGGCGGCGCGCCAATGTGCGGAGGCTTATTTCCGGCTTCTGGCGGTTCTGGATGTCGGACCGCTGTCGACGTTCAGCTAAGCGGCTTTTACGGCTGGCTAACCGGTTGGCCAACCATCTTTGCTAGCCAGTGTGTAAGTCTTTGATTATGCAGGAAAATGGTGGGCCCGGAGGGACTCGAACCCCCAACCAAGCGGTTATGAGCCGCCGGCTCTAACCATTGAGCTACAGGCCCCACGCGGCTTGCCTTAGTTGCTTTTTTCCGTCCGCACAAGACGTTGCCGCAATCGGTACATAATCGGCTACTATCCGAGGTTGCCGACAGGGCTTGTTACATGGAGACCACAATGACGATGAAATTGCCCGCTCTCGCTCTCGCAGCAGCGATGGCCTTGCCGACCATCGCGGGAGCAGCGGAAGCGCCCATGCCGCCGCGCGTGGTGGTGATCGGCGAAGGCGAGGCTGCGGTGGCGCCCGACATGGCGATCCTGTCGCTTACCGTCATGCGCGAGGCGGCCACGGCGCGCGAGGCGCTCGACGCCAACAACGACGCTATGGCCGCGGTGATCGCCGCGATGAAGGCGGCCGGCATCGAGGAGCGCGACCTGCAGACGGCAGGCGTCCAGATCATGCCGCGCTATGACTACACCAACAAGCCGGACGGCACGCAGGAGGCGAAGCTCGCCGCCTATCAGGTCTCCAATACGCTGTCGGTGCGGGTGCGCGATATCGCCAAGACCGGCGAGGTGCTCGACAAGTCGGTGTCGCTCGGGGTGAACCAGGGCGGGGGCATCACCTTCACCAACGACGATCCCGCGGCCGTCATCACCGAGGCCCGCAAGAAGGCGGTCGCCGACGCCATCGCCAAGGCGCGCACCCTGACCGAGGCCGCCGGCGTCTCGCTCGGCAAGATCCTCGAGATCTCCGAAATGTCCTTCGCGTCGCCGCCCATGCCCTACATGGCCAAGGCGATGCGCGCCGAGGACGCCGGTGCGGCGCCGGTCCAGGCGGGCGAGAATTCCTACAAGGTGCAGGTCAGCGTCACGTTCGAGCTGAAATGAGGCGAGCTGAAATGACGTGAGGCGCGGAGGAAGCGTTGCCGGCTTGCGGGGCGGAACGCTTTCGACGCCAAAAGCCCCCAGGAGGCGCGAGCCTTCCGGGGGCTTTTGCGTGAAGTCGGCCGTCTACATCAGCGCATAGGGTAGCATGCCGCGCCTGTTGTGATCGACGGCAAGGCGGCGCTTGAGCGGCGGCACGGCGCGCTGGGCGCAATCGGTCCGCTCGCAGATCCGGCACGATATGCCGATCGGGTCGAAAGCGGAGCGGGCGGTCAGGTCGAGGCCGTCGGCATAGACGAAGTCTCCGGCATAGGAGATCTCGCAGCCGAGCGCGATGGCGTAGCGGCGCTGGACCGCATTGAAGCCGCCGCTCGATTTGGCGATTTCCGTCGCGACGCTGAGATAACGGACCCCGTCCGGCGTCTCGGCGAGCTGGCGGATGATGCGGCCGGGCATCTCGAAGGCCTGATGCGCGTTCCAGAGCGGGCACGCCGCGCCGTAGCGCGCGAATTGCAGCCGGGCCGCGCTGTGGCGCTTGGTGATGTTGCCGGCCCGGTCGATGCGGGCGAAGAATACCGGCACGCCTTTCATGCCTGAACGCTGCAGGGTGGAGAGCCGGTGCGCGACCTGCTCGAGGCTCGCACCGAAACGCGCGGCAAGCAGTTCCAGGTCGTGGCGCAATTCCTTGGCGGCAGCCAGGAACGGCTGATAGGGCAAGGTGAGAGCGCCGGCGAAATAGTTCTGCAGGCCGATCCGGCAGATCTCGACCGCTTCCGGCGTCCGGAACTCGGCGCGCCGGGCGATCGTGTCGATTTCGGCCTCGAGTTCCAGCGCGGCGATCTGGAAGGCCATCTGGAAGCTGCGGGTGGCGGTGGGCGCATAGGGGCTGAGGAACAGCGCCCGCGCCGCCGGATCGTAACGCCGCAATATCTCCTCGTTCGATCCCGCCTTCAGCAGGCGGACGCGGTGCCGCGTCTCCAGATGGTCCGCCAAGGCGGTGGCGGGATCGCGCTCGGGCAGGTCGAGACGGGCGGCGAGCCGCTCGGCGGAAACGTCCAGCTCATGCACGTAGTTGTCGACGAAATGGAAGAAGTCCCGCACCTCCTCATAGGGCGTCGGCTCCGAGAAGCTGTTGGTGCGGATCATCTGGTCGTCGAAGCTGGCAAGCTGCTCGCTGTTCAGCCGATAGGCCTGGTGGCAGGAGATCAGTGCGTGGGCGAAGCCCGGCGCGTTCTGGGTGACGAGCTTCAACTCGTGGAGGGTCGGCGAATAGGGCGCAAAGAGCGGATCGGCGAGCGCCTCGCTGAGCGCCGAGAGCAAACGGTCCCCGTCGCTAGCCGAAAGCGAGGCGATGTCGATCTGGAATTTCTCCGCCAGCGACAGAAGCACGGCGGCCGAGACCGGCCGCTGGTTGTTCTCGATCTGGTTGAGATAGCTGGTCGAGATGCCGAGGCGCTCGGCGAAGGCCGCCTGCGTCGCCTTGCCCGCCTCGCGCAGTTCGCGCACCCGCCTGCCGATATAGAGTTTACCCGTCGCCATGTTCGCAACTTTGCAATTCGCAACATTCAAATTTCTACACTACGCTTTTGCGCCTTTTCAAATGTTTTCTTCGCAGCCCCTCCGGGACTAAAGCATGTCTCCCGAAAGTGGGTACCGGTTTCGGGACGAGGACATGCGTCAAATCAAAGACCTGCTGCGTGGCGCGTGAATTCGTTTCGCGCGCCATGCAGCAGGTGGGTTTTGGCCGATTGCGGCCGAGAGGAGAGATCTATGACCCTGTTTCATGCGCTCGCGCGCCGGGAGTCCGGCTTCGCGCTGAATGCGGCGACCGTCGTGGTCAGCTCGCTGCTGCTTGCTTTGTCTGCGCGGATTTCCGTGCCCTTCTATCCCGTGCCGCTCACCATGCAGACCTTCGTCGTCATCGGGCTCGGCCTCGCGCTTGGGCCGTGGCGGGCCGCCGCGGCGGTGCTTCTCTATCTCGTCGAGGGTGCGGCGGGCCTTCCCGTCTTCGCCGGAACGCCCGAGAAAGGCATCGGCATCGCCTATATGATGGGGCCGACGGGCGGCTATCTCGTCGGCTATCTGCCGGCGGCGCTGCTCGGCGGGTGGCTCGCCATGCGCGGTTGGGACCGGAACCCGCTCAGCGCCATGGCCGCTGCGCTGCTCGCCGGCGCCGTGATCTATGTGCCGGGCCTGTTGTGGCTGGGCACCGTTATCGGCTTCGACAAGCCCGTGCTCGCCTTCGGCCTCTATCCCTTCGTGTTCGGCGACATCTGCAAGGCGCTGCTTGCCGCCATCACCTTCCCCGCCGCCTGGAAGTGGCTTTCGGCGCGAGGCGCCAACTGATGCGCGCCGTCCTCGAACAGCTTGAAGCCCGTCGCGCCGAGGCGCGCCTCGGCGGCGGGCAGAAACGCGTCGACGCCCAGCACGCCAAAGGCAAGCTGACCGCCCGCGAGCGGCTGGATGTCCTGCTCGACGAGGGTTCGTTCGAAGAGTTCGACATGTATGTCACCCATCGCGCGACCGATTTCGGCATGGCCGGCCAGAAGATCGCCGGCGACGGTGTGGTCACCGGCTGGGGCACGATCAATGGCCGCCTGGTCTATGTCTTCTCGCAGGACTTCACGGTGCTGGGCGGCTCGCTGTCGGAGACGCATGCCCAGAAGATCTGCAAGATCATGGATATGGCCGTGCGCAACGGCGCGCCGGTCATCGGGCTGAACGATTCCGGCGGCGCCCGCATCCAGGAAGGCGTCGCCTCGCTCGCCGGCTATGCCGACGTCTTCAAGCGCAATGTCGACGCCTCCGGCGTCATCCCGCAGATATCGGTGATCATGGGTCCCTGCGCCGGCGGCGCGGTCTATTCGCCCGCCATGACCGACTTCATCTTCATGGTCCGCGACAGCTCCTACATGTTCGTGACCGGCCCCGACGTGGTAAAGACCGTCACCAACGAGATCGTGACCGCGGAAGAACTCGGCGGCGCGCGCACGCACACCGCGAAGTCCTCCGTCGCCGACGGCGCGTTCGACAACGACATCGAGGCGCTCGAAGCCATCCGCAGGCTGTTCGACTTCCTGCCGCTCAGCAATCGCGACGAGCCGCCGACACGGCCCTTCCACGACGACCCCGGCCGCATCGAGATGCGGCTCGACACGCTGATCCCCGACAGCGCCAACAAGCCCTACGACATGAAGGAACTGATCCTGGCGATCGCGGATGAAGGCGATTTCTTCGAGATCCAGGAGGCCTTCGCCCGCAACATCATCGTCGGCTTCATGCGCATCGAGGGCCAGACGGTGGGCGTCGTCGCCAACCAGCCGATGGTGCTGGCCGGCTGTCTCGACATCGATTCCTCGCGCAAGGCGGCGCGTTTCGTGCGCTTCTGCGACGCCTTCTCGATCCCGCTGCTCACGCTTGTGGACGTGCCGGGTTTCCTGCCTGGGACCGCGCAGGAGTATGGCGGCGTCATCAAGCACGGCGCCAAGCTGCTCTTCGCCTATAGCGAGGCGACCGTGCCGATGGTCACGCTGATCACCCGCAAGGCCTATGGCGGCGCCTATGACGTGATGGCCTCGAAGCATATCGGCGCCGACGTCAACTATGCCTGGCCGACGGCCGAGATCGCGGTGATGGGCGCCAAGGGTGCGACCGAGATCCTCTACCGCTCGGAATTGGACGACCCCGCCAGGATCGCGGAGCGGACCAAGGACTATGAGGAACGCTTTGCCAATCCGTTCGTGGCGGCCGAGCGCGGCTTCATCGACGAGGTCATCATGCCGCATTCCTCACGCAAGCGCATCGCCCGGGCCTTCGCGGCGTTACGCGGCAAGTCCGTCGAGACCCGCTGGAAGAAGCACGACACCATACCGCTATGAAAGGGCGCATGACCTTGTCCAGGAACCTGGTTCCACTCATGGAGATCATGCGCGGGAGCGCCGCCTGATGTTCAAGAAGATCCTGATCGCCAATCGCGGCGAGATCGCCTGCCGCGTCATCAAGACGGCGCGGAAACTCGGCATCGAGACGGTCGCCGTCTATTCCGACGCCGACCGCGAAGCGCTGCATGTGAAAATGGCCGACGAGGCCGTGCATATCGGGCCCGCGCCGTCGAGCCAGTCCTATATCGTCATCCAGAAGATCATCGATGCGGTCCGCCGGACAGGCGCCGACGCGGTGCACCCTGGTTACGGCTTCCTGTCGGAGAACCCCAACTTCGCCGAAGCCCTCAAGGTCGAGGGCGTGACCTTCATCGGCCCGCCGCCGGTGGCGATCGAGGCGATGGGCGACAAGATCACCTCGAAGAAGATCGCCGCATCTGCCGGCGTTTCCACCGTTCCCGGCCATATGGGGTTGATCGAGGATGCCGACGAAGCGGTCAGGATCGCCCGTTCGATAGGCTATCCCGTCATGATCAAGGCTTCGGCCGGCGGCGGCGGCAAGGGCATGCGCATCGCCTGGAACGACGCGGAGGCGCGCGATGGATTTCAGTCGTCGAGGAACGAAGCGAAATCCTCCTTCGGCGACGACCGGATCTTCATCGAGAAATTCGTCACCCAGCCGCGCCACATCGAGATCCAGCTGCTGGGCGACCAGCACGGCAATCTGATCTATCTCGGCGAGCGCGAGTGCTCGATCCAGCGGCGCAACCAGAAGGTAATCGAGGAGGCGCCGTCGCCTTTCCTGGATGCGGCGACCCGAAAAGCGATGGGTGAGCAGGCTGTCGCGCTGGGCAAGGCGGTCGGCTACTTCTCGGCCGGCACGGTCGAGTTCATCGTCGACGGCGACCGCAATTTCTACTTCCTCGAGATGAACACCCGCCTGCAGGTCGAACACCCGGTGACGGAACTGATCACCGGCTTCGATCTCGTGGAGGAAATGATCCGCGTGGCGGCCGGCGAGCGCCTGCGCCACAGCCAGGACGACGTGAAGCTGAATGGCTGGGCGATCGAGAGCCGGCTCTATGCCGAGGACCCCTATCGCAACTTCCTGCCGTCGATCGGCCGGCTGACGCGCTACCGCCCGCCGGTCGAGGGCAAATGCGACGACGGAACGATCGTGCGCAACGACACGGGCGTATTCGAGGGCGGCGAGATCTCGATGTATTACGATCCGATGATCGCCAAGCTGTGCACCTGGGCGCCCGACCGGGCGACGGCAATCGAGGCGATGGGTGCCGCGCTCGACGATTTCGAGGTGGAAGGCATCGGCCATAACCTGCCGTTCCTCTCCGCCGTCATGGAACAGGAACGCTTCCGCTCGGGCCGTCTAACGACGGCCTATATCGCGGAGGAATTCCCTGACGGCTTCTCCGGTGTCGAGCCGTCGGCCGAGCAGGCCGAAAAACTGGCCGCCATCGCGGCCTTCATCGACCGGGTCGTCCAGAGGCGTGACGTGCAGATATCGGGCGCGATGGACAATCATCGCCGCCAGATCGGCAGCGAGCGGGTGATCACGCTGGCCGATCGCTCGATCGCCGTCTCGGTGCGCGAGGAGGCCGGACGGACCATCGTCGAAGCGGAAGACGGCCAGGCGATATCAGTCGCGTCCGACTGGTTGCCCGGGCGCAGCCATGCCGCCTTCGAGCTCGACGGCGCCATCGTCGGCGTCAAGGTCGCGCCGTCGGGCAGCGGCTGGCGGCTGCGCTGCCGCGGCGTCGACTTGGTCGCCCATGTACGCGGTCACCGTGTCGCGGCGCTGGCGCGGCTGATGCCGAAGAAGCTGCCGCCGGATCTGTCGCGCTCGTTGCTCTGCCCGATGCCCGGGGTCGTCACCTCCATTGCAGTCAGCGCCGGCGACACGGTCGAGGCCGGGCAGGTGCTGGCGACGGTCGAGGCCATGAAGATGGAGAACGTGCTGCGCGCCGAACGCCGCGCGACGGTGCGGCTCATCGCGGCCAAGGCGGGCGCCAGCCTCGCGGTGGACGAATTGATCATGGAATTCGAGTGAGGCGACGATGACGACGGCACGCAAGAGCGTCGAAGCATGGCGCGGCCTGGCGGAGCGCGAGATCAACGCCTCGGCCGACACGCTGGTCTGGAAGACGCCCGAGGGCATCGACGTCAAGCCGCTCTACACGGCCGAGGACATCGCCGCCATTGACCATCTCGGCGCGCTGCCGGGCTTCGATCCCTTCATCCGCGGGCCGCGGGCGACCATGTATGCCGGCCGGCCGTGGACGATCCGGCAATATGCCGGGTTCTCGACGGCGGAAGCGTCGAACGCCTTCTATCGCAAGGCGCTCGCCGCGGGCCAGCAGGGCGTGTCGGTGGCCTTCGACCTCGCCACGCATCGGGGCTATGACAGCGACCACCCGCGCGTGGTCGGCGACGTCGGCAAGGCAGGCGTGGCGATCGATTCCGTGGAGGACATGAAGATCCTGTTCGACGGCATCCCGCTCGACAAGGTCTCGGTCTCGATGACCATGAACGGCGCGGTGATCCCGATCCTGGCCAATTTCATCGTGGCGGGCGAAGAGCAGGGCGTTTCGCGCACGCAGCTTGCGGGGACGATCCAAAACGACATCCTCAAGGAGTTCATGGTCCGCAACACCTATATCTATCCGCCCGAACCCTCGATGCGGATCATCGCCGACATCATCGAATACACGGCGCGCGAGATGCCGAAGTTCAACTCGATCTCCATCTCCGGCTACCATATGCAGGAAGCCGGCGCGACGCTGGTCCAGGAACTGGCCTTCACGCTCGCCGACGGCCGCGAATATGTGCGGGCCGCGCTCAACAAAGGCCTCGACGTCGACGCCTTCGCAGGCCGGCTCTCCTTCTTCTTCGCGATCGGCATGAACTTCTTCATGGAGGCCGCCAAGCTGCGCGCGGCGCGGCTCCTGTGGACGCGCATCATGAAGGAGTTCGACCCGAAGAAGCCGTCCTCGCTGATGTTGCGCACGCATTGCCAGACGTCGGGCGTGTCGCTCCAGGAGCAGGATCCCTACAACAACATCGTGCGCACGGCCTTCGAGGCGATGTCGGCCGCGCTTGGGGGAACGCAGTCGCTGCATACGAACTCCTTCGACGAGGCGATCGCGCTGCCGACGGAATTCTCCGCGCGCATCGCGCGCAACACCCAGCTCATCCTCCAGCACGAGACCGGCGTGACCAAGGTGGTCGATCCGCTGGCCGGCTCCTACTATGTCGAGAGCCTCACGGCGGAACTGGCCGACAAGGCCTGGGCGCTGATCGAGGAGGTTGAACAGCAGGGCGGCATGGCCAAGGCTGTGGAGGCCGGCCTGCCCAAGCGGCTCATCGAGGAGGCGGCGACGCGCAAGCAGGCCGCGATCGACAAGGGCGACGAAGTGATCGTCGGCGTCAATAAATACCGGCTCGAGCAGGAGGACCCGATCGACACGCTGGAGATCGACAACAGCGCCGTGCGCCAGGCGCAGGTCGCGCGCCTGGAAAAGATACGTCGGCAGCGCGATCCGAAGTGGGTCGAAGCCGCCTTGGCGTCGCTGGAGGCGGTCGCGCGCAGCGGGCAGGGCAACATCCTGGAGGCGGCCGTCGAGGCGTCACGGGCGCGGGCGTCCGTCGGCGAGATCTCGGACGCGCTGCGCCGCGCCTTCGGCGACCATGCCACCGTGCCTGAGGTCGTCGGCGACATCTATGGCGAGGCCTATGCCGACGAACCGGAATACAAGACGCTGCTGACGCGCCTGGAGCGGATATCGGCGGTGATCGGCGAAACGCCGCGCATCATGGTCGCCAAGCTCGGTCAGGACGGTCACGATCGCGGCGCCAAGGTGGTGGCCTCGGCCTTCGGCGACATAGGCTTCGAGGTGTTGGCCGGGCCTCTGTTCCAGACGCCGGACGAGGCGGCCGAGATGGCCATGTCGGCCAAGGTGCATGTGATCGGCGTCTCCTCTTTGGCCGCCGGCCACAAGACCCTGCTGCCGCAGCTCGTCGAGTCGCTGAAAGGCAAGGGAGCCGAAGACATCATCGTGGTCTGCGGTGGGGTCGTGCCGCGGCGCGACTACGACTTCCTGTCCGACCACGGCGTCGCGGCCGTCTTCGGGCCGGGCACAAACGTGCTCGATGCGGCGAATGCCGTGCTGGACCTCATGGAAGGCAAGCTGCGCAACCAGCCGTGAGGGCACGACTCAAAATCGTGCGGTCGAGCCGGAGCCCCGGAACTCCAGAGCTTATTTTTGCGCGTGGCGGCGACACCGCCCGAAGCTGTCCCGTCTGGTCCGACGCCGTCAGAAGCCACGCTGCCACTTCAGATACGGATTGGCACCGGGCGCTTCGACCTCACTCCTGAAGGCCGGTTGCAACTGCGGATCGATATTGGCCTCGCTCGTCGCCTGGCAACCGGCGAGGGCGACGATCAACGACAAGAGTGCCAGTTTCCGCATTTCCAATCTCCGGTGGGACGCCCCGAGCCAAGAATCGGTTGCGGCCAGTTTCCATAGACATCGAGCGCCCAACGCAAAATTGCAAGAAAGCGCTCCTTTGCCGCGGCACCGCCAGCCCGGCCCGAGGACATCGCAGCCGCATTCCAGGCTCAACTGGAAGGGTTGACGAATCCCGCTCGGAATATTCTCGATATCTGTCGATAATCGTCCGTTCGACGGCGCCTTGTAACTGGGAGTGAAAATGGAGGAGTTTCGGATCGCGGCCATTCCGGGCGACGGGATCGGAACGGAGGTGGTGACGGCGGGCATCGAGGTCCTCGAGGCGGTGGCCGGTCGCGACGGCGGTTTCCGGCTGTCCTTCGATCATTTCGACTGGGGCAGCGACTATTATCGTCGTCATGGCGAGATGATGCCGAAGGATGGTCTCGACCGGATCCGGGGCCATGATGCCATCCTGTTCGGCGCGGTCGGCGCGCCCGACGTGCCGGATCACGTCAGCCTGTGGGGGCTCCGGCTGGCGATCTGCCAGTCCTTCGACCAATACGCCAATGTGCGGCCGGTGCGCCTGCTGCCCGGCATCGTCGGCCCGCTGCGCGGCGTCAGCTCGGACGATCTCGACTGGGTGATCGTCCGCGAGAATTCGGAGGGCGAGTATGCCGGGCAGGGCGGCCGCTCTCACCGCGGCCTGCCGGAAGAGGTCGCCACGGAAGTGGCCATCTTCACGCGCGCCGGCGTCACGCGCATCATGCGCTTCGCTTTCGGTCTCGCCCGGTCGCGGCCGCGCAAGCGGCTGACAGTCGCCACCAAGTCGAATGCCCAGCGCCACGGCATGGTGATGTGGGACGAGATTGCCGCCGAGGTTGCGGCCGAGTTTCCGGATGTCGCCTGGGACAAGATGCTGGTCGATGCGATGACGGCGCGCATGACGCTCCGTCCGGCCACGCTGGACACGATCGTGGCCACCAATCTGCATGCCGACATCCTGTCCGATCTGGCCGCCGCGCTCGCCGGGTCGCTCGGCATCGCGCCGACGGCCAATCTCGATCCCGAACGCCGCTTTCCCTCGATGTTCGAGCCGATCCATGGTTCGGCCATGGACATCGTCGGCAAGGGTATCGCCAATCCGGTCGCGACCTTCTGGAGCGCTGCCCTGATGCTCGACCATCTCGGCGAGAGGGCCGCCGCCGCCCGGCTGATGCGCGCCGTCGAGCGGGTCACCGCCGATCCGTCCCTCCACACGCCCGACCTCGGCGGCCATGCGACGACGCGCATGGTGACCGACGCCGTCGTCGCGGCGATCCGGGGCGATAATGTGTAACATCCAAAAGGCATCAGTTCGGAGGCGGGCGTATCCCGTCGACGAAAGGGCAGCGAGCAGGAGGACGAGATGAGCAGGAAAATCATGTTCACCGGCGGCAGCGGCAAGGCGGGCCGTCATGTCGTTCGGTATCTGGTTGATCGGGGCCACCAGGTCCTCAATCTGGACGTCAAGCCCTTGGACAATCCCAAGGTTCGCACCCTGATCACCGACATTACCGACAGCGGGCAGGTGTTCAACGCCTTGTCGAGCTATATGGGGCTGCACGAATTCGATCCGTCGCTGCGGCCGCAGAAGGTGGATGCCGTGGTGCATTTCGCCGCCGTTCCGCGCATCATGATCACACCTGATAACGAGCTGTTCCGCATCAACGCGCTCGGCACCTACAATGTCATCGAGGTTGCGGTGAAGCTCGGCATCCCCAAGATCGTGATCGCGTCGAGCGAGACGACATATGGCTTGGTCTTTGCCAACGAGCCCCGCGATCCCCGCTATTTTCCGCTCGACGAGGAATACGACGTCGACCCTATGGACAGCTACGCGCTCTCCAAGGTCGTCAACGAGCAGACGGCGCGCGCCTTCGCGCTGCGCACCGGCTTCGACATCTATGCGCTGCGCATCGGCAACGTCATCGAGCCCCATGAATATGGCCTGTTTCCGAAGTGGTTCGCCGATCCGGGTTTCCGCAAGCGCATCGCCTGGAGCTACATCGATGCGCGCGACCTCGGCCAGATTACGCATCGAGCGATCGAGAAGGACGGGCTCGGCTTCCAGATATTCAACGCCGCGAATGACGATTGTTCGTCCGACTTGCCGACCCGGGAACTGCTTGAGCGCTTCTATCCCGACGTGCCTGTCAAGCGCGAACTCGGCGAGTTCGAGACGCTGCTCTCGAACCGCAAGGTGAAGGAAATGCTCGGATTTCGCGAGGAGCACAACTGGCGCAAATATGTAGGTCGATAAGCTCCGGTCGGGAGCGCGTATCCTCGGGATTTCTCTTGATGTTCCGGCGGAACCAGCTACTTCAAGCTTGAAGGTTTTTCACGGCTGTGAGGGCCGATGATCTCGATTGCCGCTTCGGCACGAGGCTTCGGGTAGAGTAGCCGGAATGCGAGGAGACTGGGCTTGAGCATTGACGACGACGGCGCCGACCAGTGGCTCGACGGCGAAACCAAGGTGCTGGAGGCGCCGGGCGATCATGGCGACGAATTGCGCCTGTGGCTGCGGCTGCTGACCTGCGCGACACTGGTCGAGACCGAGGTGCGCCGCCGCCTGCGCGAGGAGTTCGACTTCACCTTGCCGCGCTTCGACCTGCTCGCCCAGCTCGAGAAGGCGCCGGAAGGCATGGTGCTGGGCGAGGTCTCCAAGCGCATGATGGTGTCGGCAGGCAACATCACCTCGCTGGTCGATCGGCTGGTCCAGAGCGGCCACATCCTGCGCACGACGTCGCCCACCGACCGGCGGGTGCAGGTTATCTCGCTGACGCCCTTCGGCCATGACGAGTTCCGCAAGATGGCGACGCGGCACGGCGACTGGATCGGCAATCTGTTCGCGGGGCTCTCCTCGCGCGACAGCGCCGCGCTGATGAAGGAACTCGCCAAGCTGAAGCGCTCCATCCGAACCGAGCTGGGCCGGAGCGGGTAGATCAGACGGGTTACCGTGTCCGGCGCAGCGTCTGTGATGGCGTCTCGCCGTAGCGCAGGCGATAGGCGGCGGCGGCCCGGCCGAGATGGCCGATGCCGGCCATGCATGCGATCTCGGTCACCGAGCCGTGGTTGGCCGGGTCGAGAAGGGCGGCGCGGAAGCGCTCCAGGCGAATGGTCTCGATCATATGGGTGAGCGTGGTGCCTCTCTCGCGCCGGACGCCCTCCTGAAGCGAGCGCAGGCTGACGCCCGATGCCGCGGCGATGTCGGCCACGGCGAAGGAGCGGTCGATATTGTCCTTGATCCATTCCTCGGCGCGCGCCACCGCGGCCGAGCCCGCGGGCGGAGCGATCGTGTCGAGGGCGCCGCGCTGCGAATGTGAAAACGAGGTCAGAAGCAGTGCGCCCAGGCTTTCGCCGAGCCGTGAAAGATAGTCGCCGAGCACGCCTGTGTCGGTTTCGGCAGCCTCGATCATCAGCCTGACATGGCCGAGCAGCAGCCGCCCGGCCGGGCTGGTCATGTCAATCCCTGTGGCGAATTCGACCTTGCCGACCGGATGGCCGGCGATCTGCTCGCACTGGCGCTGCATCGCCTCGCGTTCGACTAGAACGATGAGCTTCTGGCAGCCGTCCGACCAGTTCATCCTGGTCGGCAGCGTCGGCGACAGCAATGAGGCGAATTGGCCGGTGCTGGCGATCGCCGTGTCGTTGCCGCAGCGGACCGTTGCCGAGCCCGACAGCGGGATCTGGAGCAGGAAGAAGCTGGAAAGCTCGCCGGGGTCGATCTCGACCTCGCAGCCATAACTCACCAGGTTGAGCGAATACCCCCGCTGACGCGACGAGCGATGCACGGCGTGGAAGCCAGCGGCATGCCTGTCGTGAGGCGACAGGAAATGCGGGCAGAAGATGCGCCCGATCTCCTGCCTCGCCTCCTCGGGCGAGTAAGTGTCGACAAGCGTCTGGCGTTCGAGCGGCAGGATCGATTGAGCGGCGTCCATGCAGGCAACCTTCTCCCAACGGTCGCATTCGGTCTTCAGACTGCGCGATATGGATAGTGGCCGCGCGATCTGGATTGCGGGCGACGGCCGTCCACCTCACTCTCAATGTAATTGAAGTCTAAAAGAAACGCGAGCCTCGCAGCGATTGCCAGGCAACGTGTCCGCCAGGGAACCGATGGAGGAGTGAATGACATCCGACCTCTTTCTTGCTGGTATGCGCAAAGTGGCCGGCGCGGTGAGCGTGATCACCACGCTGGGCAATGACGGCGAGCGCCGTGGGCTGACGGCGACGGCGGTCTGCTCGCTGTCGGCCGAGCCGCCCTCCCTGGTCGCCTGCGTCAACCGCAAGACCTGGGTCGCACAGTTCGTTCCCGATTCCGGGGTGTTTGCCGTCAACGTGCTTTCCCATGCCCAGGAGCCGATCGCGCGCACCTTCGCCGGCCAGACCAGCCTCGCCGCCGGAGACCGGTTCTCCGTCGGCGACTGGAGAGCCGGGTCGACCGGAGCGCCGATCGTCGGGGGCGCGCTCGTTTCCTTCGAATGCCGGCTCGACCAGGTCGTCGATCATACCACTCACATCATCCTGATCGGGCGGGTGGTCGAGACCGTACCGGGCGACGGCCATTCACTCGTCTATCTCGACGGCGGTTTTTCTTCGGTTCCGCGGTCGCTTTCTGCCGCCTGAGTGGCGCGGGGTGCCCGCCGATATCATCGATCAAGGAGGATTCAAAAATGAAGGGCCTGGACGGAAAGACCGCGATCATCTCGGGCGGCGCCACGCTCATCGGCGAGAGCTGCGCGGCGGTGCTCGCGGGGTATGGCGTCAATGTCGTGATCGCGGACATCAACGAGGCCGACGGCGCGAGGGTGGCAATCGGCATCGGCCCCAAGGCGAGCTTCATCCGGACCGACATCACGAGCGACGACGATATCCATGCCCTGGTCGCCGCCACCGTGGAACGTCACGGGCGGCTCGACTTCCTCGTCAATGTTGCCGCAACCTATCTGGACAATGGTGCCGAGACTTCGCGGGCGGACTGGCTGAAGGCGTTCGACGTCAATGTCGTCGGCTCGGTCGTGCTGATACAGGCCGCCCGGCCGCATCTGGCGAAGAACAAGGGTGCCATCGTCAATTTCGGCTCGATCTCGGCGCGCGTCGCCCAGGTGGGACGCTGGGCCTATCCGGTGTCGAAGGCGGCGATCCTGCAGTTGACCCGCAACCAGGCGCTCGATCTGGCGCTGGACGGCATCCGGGTCAATGCCGTGTCTCCCGGCTGGACCTGGAGCAACATCATGAAGCAACTCAGCAACGACAACAGGGAAAAGACCGACGGGGTCGCCGCACCCTTCCACCTGCTGCGCCGCACGGGCGACCCGTCCGAGGTAGCCGAGGCGGTCGCCTTCCTGCTTTCCGATGCCGCGAGCTTCATCACCGGCACCGACATCAGGGTGGACGGCGGCTACACCGCGATGGGCCCGGAGCGGATCGATCCGGCGATCCCGCTGCTGATGGAATAATCGGCCATCGCCTTTGTGCGGCATGGCCAGGAAGGATTTCCAACGGTCTGTGACGGTTGGAGCGCGCGACCGCGCGCCGCGCCCCGTTGGCGCGAAAAGCCAAGCGGGCCGGATGGGCCGCGCCGGCGATTGAGGCCACTGGTGAGACAATCAACAAGGGGAATGACGATGAGCAGTCGCAAGATCACGATTCTGGGCGGAGGCCAGGCCGGCCTTCAGCTCGCCTGCGGGCTTCTGCAGAAAGGCTACGAGGTCAAGGTCGTGCAGAACCGCACGGCCGAGGACATCCGCACCGGCAAGGTCATGTCGAGCCAGTGCATGTTCGATGCCGCCTTGCAGAACGAGCGCGATGTCGGGCTCGACTTCTGGGGCGAGGAATGCCCGACGGTCGACTCCATCAACTTCGTGGTTCCGGCGCCAGATAAGCCTGGCCACAAGGCCATCGACTGGAACGGATTGTTGGAGCGGCCGGCGCAGAGTGTCGACCAGCGCACCAAATATCCGGTCTGGATGAAGGAACTCGAACGGCGCGGCGGCACGCTGGAGATCAAGGAGGCGACGATCGCCGACCTGGAGACCTATGCCGCATCGTCCGATCTCACCGTCGTCGCTGCCGGCAAGGGTGACATCGCCAGGATGTTCGAGCGCGACGCCGAGAAGTCTCCCTTCGACAAGCCGCAGCGTGCGCTCGCTTTGACCTATGTCCATGGCATGACGCCGCGGCCTGACCATTCGGCCGTCAACTTCAACCTGATCCCCGGCGTGGGCGAATATTTCGTCTTCCCGGCGCTGACCAACAGCGGCCCTTGCGACATCATGGTGCTGGAAGGCATTCCCGGCGGCCCGATGGACTGCTGGAAGGATGTCACCACGCCGCAGGAGCATCTGGCGCGCTCGAAATGGATCCTCGACAGCTTCCTGCCCTGGGAGGCTGAGCGCTGCCGCAAGGTCGAGCTGACAGACGCCAACGGCATCCTGGCCGGCGCCTTCCCGCCGACCGTGCGCAAGCCGATCGGACGGCTGCCTTCGGGCAAGGTCGTGCTGGGTCTGGCGGATGCCGTCTGCCTCAACGATCCGATCACGGGGCAGGGCTCCAACAACGCATCCAAGGCCGCACGCATCTACATGGATGCGATCGTCGCCCATGGCGACCGGCCATTCGACGAAGCCTTCATGCAGGCGACCTTCGACCGCTATTGGAGCTATGCCCAATATGTTGTCGGCTGGACCAACGCACTGCTGCAGCCGCCACCGCCCCATGTGCTCAACATCATGGGCTCGGCGCAGGCCTTTCCGATGCTCGCCAGGCGGATCGCCAACGGCTTCGACAATCCGCCCGATCTGTTCCCGTGGTTTGCCGTGCCGGAGGAGGCCGACCGCTACCTGCAGCAGCTGGCGGCGTAGGGCATATTCTCCCCGCGAAGGACGGGGAGAGTGCCCTTGTTTCCGGCTACGGCCGGCTTCTCCCACAGGTGTTTTGGCGCTGCCGTACCCCTCATCCGACCTCGCCCTTTCGGGCGAGGCCACCTTCTCCCACAAGGGGAGAAGGCAAGGCCCTGCAACAGCGTCTCGGCCAATCGTGTACGTTGGCGATTTGCAGAGCCGGTTGAGCTAGGCTCCAGCCTTCTCCCCTTGTGGGAGAAGGTGGCCTCGTCCGCCAGGACGAGGTCGGATGAGGGGTCCCTTGTGGGAGAAGGTGGCCTCGTCCGCCAGGACGAGGTCGGATGAGGGGTCCCTCAGGGCCTGTCGGCCGGCTGATTAGCGATCCCCCGCGCCAAATCCGCTGGAACAGCGACCGGCATGTCGAGCAGCATCTGGGCGAAACCCTTGCCGAGCGGGTCGTTGCGCAGGCTTGCCATGCCGCCTCCGGCCAGCGCCCGCTCGAGCAGGAAATTGAAGCCGCCGACCCCGGGCACCTCGTAGCGATGGACAGGGCCTTCGACGAGATGGGCGAAATAGTCCCGCACACGCTCGGCCGTCAGCTCTCGCCGCAGCACGGCCGTGAAGGCCGGGTCGCGCGGGATCACGCCGATATTGGCGCTGTCGCCCTTGTCGCCGGAACGCGCGAAGGCGAGCCGGATCAGGGGAACCAAAACCGTTTCGCCATCATGGGGCTCGACGGCCGGAACTGGGCGCTCGGCGGTCTTCGCCCCGCTCATGGCGATAGCGACCGGGACCTCGAAATGCTCCGTTCCGATCGCCACGACAGGCGGCGGCAGCCTGTCCTTATCAAGCAGGAAGGAAAACAGCCTGACGATCGGCGTCGGCTTCGGGCGTCCGCCCGCGAAGCCTGTGGTTCCCGGCGCGAAGCTCGTCGCCGCCGGCGCGATCTCCCGGGCGAAGATGCCGAGTGCGGCGGGATCATCATGCTCGACACCGAGCTTCATGACGACCTCGCGGGCGCCGGCTGCGCGTGAATGCGGGCCGTAGACCGCCTCCGCCCCCAGGATCTCGATATCGGTCCGGCGATAGTCGGCAAGGTTGCGATGCCGGAAGATGGCGCGTGTTCGCTCCAGGATCGCTTCCGCCGTCCGCCGTGCCTTGCGGTCGGCGTCGATTCCGATGACGGACAGGGTGCCGTAGGCCCGCCATCCGTCGACATGGGTGGCCGAGACCTTGTAGGCGGCGGGCGCGGGCCGTCCCAAGGCTCCCGCGACACGGACGCGGTTCGGACCCGCCTCTTCGATCCGTACCTCAGAGAAATCCGCGGTCACGTCGGGCAGCACATAACGCGTCGGGTCGCCCACCTCGTAGAGCATCTGCTCGGCGATGACGCCAGGCGTTATGAGCCCCCCTGTGCCGTCCGGCTTGGCGATGACGAAGCTGCCGTCAACGGCACATTCGGCGATCGGATAACCGATATTGGCCCAGTCCGGCACGGCCTCCCAGTCGGTATGCAGCCCGCCCGTCGCCTGCGCGCCGCATTCGAGGATGTGGCCGACGAGGCTCCCAGACGCCAGCCTGTCCCAATCGTCGGCGCGCCAGCCGAACTCGTGCATCAGCATGCCGAGCGCCAGCGCGCTGTCGGCGACGCGTCCGGTGACGACGATATCGGCGCCACGGCCGAGGGCGGCCGCGATCGGCGTGGCGCCGAGATAGGCGTTGGCGCTGAGGATCCTTTCGGGAAAGGCCGCGCCGGAGAACATCTCGGTCATGCCTTCGCTCCGCAGCGTATCGGCGAGGCCCGAGACGTCGTCGCCCTCGACAATGGCGATCTCGAGCTTGGAGCCGGCTGCCACCGCGATCTCGTGCAACGCGGCTGCGCAGGCGCGGGGGTTCACGCCGCCGGCATTAGCGACGATACGGACGCCGCGCGACGTGATGTCGGCGAGCAGCATCTTCACCACGCCGACGAAATCAGTCGCATATCCCTGTGCAGGGTCCTTCTCTCGCGCCCGCACCAGAAGCGACATGGTGACCTCGGCGAGATAGTCGAACACCAGATAGTCGACCTTGCCGCTGCGGGCGAGTTGCAGCGCGCCGAGGCTGCTGTCGCCCCAGAAACCCGACGCGCCGCCGATGCGGACCAGCTTCCCGGCCATGGTCATCTCCCCGTCCAGACCGGACTGCGTTTTTCGGTGAAGGCAGCGACGCCCTCGGCCGCGTCCTCGGTCAGCGCCGTGACGCCGATCTGCGTCTCGGTGAAGCTCAACGCCTGCTCGAAGCTCATGTCGGCGATCGCAGCCATCGCATATTTGCCGCGCCGGATTGCCGTCGGCGACTTGTCGAAGATCCTGGCGAGCAGCCAATCCGTCTTGGCATCGAGTTCCTGCGCCGGCACGACATGGTTGACGAGACGCATGGCCAACGCAGTTGCTGCATCGACAGGCTCGCCGGTGATGCAGAGCTCCATCAGATCTCGCCGCGCGATGAGCTGTTGCAGCACGGACAGGACCTGCATGGGAAAGACGCCGATCTTGACCTCGGGCAGACCGAAGATGGCATGATCGGCGGCGACCGCCATGTCGCACATAGCAAGCAGGCCCATGCCGCCCGCCATGCAGGCCCCGTTCACACGCGCGATGATGGGCAGGCGGCAGGCATGGGCCGCGCGCAGCAGATTGGCGAAAGGCTGGCTCGGCTCGGCGAAGCTGCGCCCGAAAGCCTCTGCCCCCCCGGAAAGATCGGCGCCAGCGCAAAATGCCTTGTCGCCGGCGCCGGTGAGCACGATCGCCCTGACGTCGGGATCGGCCGATGATTGCTCGATGCCGGAAGTGATGCCCGACATGACCGCGGCATTGATCGAATTGCGTTTGGCCGCCCGATCGATGGTGATCCAGCCTGCGCGGCCGCGCTTTTCGTATAGGACCTCTCGGCTCTCCGTCATGTCACACGCCTCCTCCTCGGCCCGGCGGCAAGCTGCCGGGCGTCGAGCGAAGTTACCCGAATCCGTGCCCGTGAGAAGCCGGCTCCACCATGAATGTCAAAGGATTCGAGAGGCAAAAAAAACTTTAAGCTTGAAATTTCTCCGGATCGAGTCCACCCTTAGGGCAAGCTCGATGCCGTAGGTCCGGCATCGGCGTCGACATCGGCCAAAACGGGAGAGCGGTCATGCGGATTGTCTGTATCGGAGGCGGCCCGGCGGGGCTTTATTTCGCGCTTCTGATGAAGAGCCGGCATCCCGAGCATCATGTGCGCGTGGTCGAGCGCAACCGGCCGTTCGACACGTTCGGCTGGGGTGTCGTCTTCTCGGATGCCACGATGCAGTCGATGCGCCAGTGGGACCCGAAGACGGCGGCTGCGATCGAGGACGCATTCAACCACTGGGACGATATCGAACTGGTGTTCAAGGGCCGCAAGATCCGCACCACCGGCCACGGTTTCGTCGGCATCGGCCGCAAGAAGATGCTGAACATCCTGCAGGAACGCTGCATCGAGCTCGGCGTCGAGCTGGTGTTCGAATACGAAGTCCAAAGCGACGAGGAATTCGCCGATGCGGACCTGATCATCGCGGCCGACGGCGTGAATTCCCGGATTCGCGCCAAGTATGCCGACGCCTTCAATCCCGATATGGTGGTGCGGCCGAACCGTTACGTCTGGCTTGGCACCCACAAGGCCTTCGAAGCCTTCACATTCGACTTCCGCAAGACGGAGCACGGCTGGTTCCAGGCCCATATCTACCGCTTCGACGCCGAAACCTCGACCTTCATCGTCGAAACGACGGAGGACGTCTTCAAGGCGCATGGGCTCGACGAGATGGATCAGGACCAGTCGATCGCGTTCTGCGAGAAGCTGTTCGCCGAAACGCTCGACGGCCACAAGCTGATGACCAATGCGCGCCATCTGCGCGGTTCGGCCTGGCTGAATTTCGGCCGGCTGATCTGCGAGAAATGGAGCCATTTCAACGGCCGCAGCCACGTCGTGCTGATGGGGGACAGCGCCCATACCGCCCATTTCGCCATCGGCTCCGGCACCAAGCTTGCGATCGACGACGCCATCGAGCTCACCAGGCAGTTCGATATCGCAGGCCACGAGGCGAAGAACATTCCTGATGTGCTCGCGGCTTACGAAGAGGTTCGTCGCGTCGACGTCGCCCGCATCCAGAATGCGGCACGCAACGCCATGGAGTGGTTCGAGGTCGTCGGCACCCGCTATGCCGACACGCTCGAGCCGGAGCAGTTCATGTATTCCATGCTGACCCGCTCGCAGCGTATCAGCCACGAGAACCTGCGCCTGCGCGACAAGGATTGGCTGGAAAGCTACGAGCGCTGGTTCGCGGAGCGGGCTGGTCTCGACCCGGCTCCCAACGGCGCTGTTCCACCGCCGATGTTCACGCCGTTCAAGGTGCGCGAGCTGACGCTGCACAATCGCATCATGGTCTCGCCGATGGCGATGTATTCGGCCGTCGACGGCATGCCGAACGATTTCCATCTCGTCCATCTCGGCGCGCGCGCCATGGGTGGCGCGGCGCTGATCTTCCCCGAGATGACCTGCGTGTCGCCCGACGCGCGCATCACGCCGGGCTGCCTTGGCCTCTGGAACGACGAGCAGGCCGAGGCCTGGAAACGCGTCGTCCACTTCGTTCACCAGGAGACGCCTGCCAAGATCGGCATCCAGATCGGGCATGCCGGGCGCAAGGGCGCGACCAAGGTCGCCTGGGAAGGCATCGACCAGCCCGTCACCGAGGGAGGCTGGCCTCTGCTCTCGGCTTCGGCCATCCCCTACCTTCAGCATTCGGACGTGCCGAAGGCGATGACGCGGGAAGACATGGACCGCGTGGTTGCCGACTTCGTCGCCGCTGCAAAGCGGGCGGCCGAGATCGGTTTCGACATCCTCGAGCTCCACGCCGCGCATGGCTACCTGCTGTCGAGTTTCCTGTCGCCGCTCACCAATCTGCGCGACGACGAATATGGCGGCGACCATGAGGCGCGGGCGCGCTTCCCGCTGGAAGTGTTCCACGCCGTCCGTGCCGTCTGGCCGGCGGAAAAGCCGATCTCGGTGCGCCTTTCGACCAACGACTGGTTCGAGGGCGGCAACACGCCGGAGGACGCTGCGATCTTCGCCAGGATGTTCAAGGAAGCCGGCGCCGACCTGATCGACTGCTCGTCGGGCCAGGTGGTGAAGGAGGAGAAGCCGGTCTACGGCCGCTTGTTCCAGACCCCGTTCTCCGACAAGATCCGCAACGAGATCCAGGTGCCGACCATCGCCGTCGGCGCGATCTCCGAGGCCGACCACGCCAACTCGATCATCGCGGCGGGCCGGGCGGATCTTTGCGCGGTGGCGCGTCCGCACCTGGCCGACCCGTCCTTCGTCATGCATGAGGCCGCCAAGATCGGCTTTGCCGGCCAGTCCTGGCCCAAGCAATACCGTTCGGCGCGGGCGCAGTATGAAAACAACCTGATCAGGGCAGCCGAAGCGGCCAAGGCGGCGCGATGAGACATGCCTTCGTAACCGGAGCCGGCAGCGGCATCGGACGGGCGATCGCGCTGGCGCTCGCCTCCGACGGCATGCGCGTGACGCTCGCCGGCCGTAGGGCCGGGCCGCTCGAGGCGGTCGCAGGCGAGATCGCCGCGGCCGGCGGCGACAGCCTCGTCATCGGCGGGTTCGACGTCACCGATCCGAAAGCCGTCGAAGCGGGTGTGTCGAAGTCGCTGGCATGGGGCGGTGACGTCGGTGTGCTCGTCAATTGCGCCGGCGAGGCGCCGTCCGCGCCCTTCGAGAAGACCGGTCTCGACCTTTGGAACCGCGTCATCGGCATCAATCTGACCGGCATGTTCCTGGTGACCCAGGCGCTGCTGCCTTCGATCCGCCGGACGGGGAGCGGCCGCATCGTCAATGTCGCGAGCACGGCAGGCCTCACTGGTTACGCATATGTGTCCGCCTATTGCGCCTCGAAGCACGGCGTAATCGGGCTGACCCGGGCGCTGGCGCTGGAACTCGCGCGGACCGACGTGACCGTCAATGCGGTCTGCCCCGGCTTCACCGATACGCCTTTACTCGACGGCGCCGTCGATACGATCACCGACAAGACCGGCCGCAGCCGCGACGAGGCGCGGGCCAGCTTGGCGCGTGCCAATCCACAGGGCCGGCTGGTGACGCCTGATGAGGTCGCGAGCACGGTCATGTGGCTGGTCGCGGAGGGGTCGACGGCGATCACCGGCCAGGCCATTCCGGTCGCCGGAGGCGAGGTCATGGGAGGCTAGGCTTGCAGGCTTAGGAACGCCCCTCATCCGCCTGCCCGTCCTCCGCAGCAGCTGCGCTGCAGCTGCGGAGGGTGGACCGGCACCTCTCCCCGCGAAGGACGGGGAGAAGGACGAAGCGGCAACGGTGGCGGTCCCCTCTCTCCGTCCTTCATGGGCAGAGGGCAAGGGTGAGGGGCAACTGCAACTTCGACAGGGAGGAATGAAAGCATGACGATTGCATTGGAAAAGGGCATAACACGCAGCGGCACGGGCCTGAGCGGCAAGAGCTGGAACATCCTGGGGCAGGTCTATTTCCCGAAGGCGCTGTGCGAGGCGACCTTCGCCTTCGAGACCAACAGCGCGCCCGGGCAGTTCGTGCCTGTGCACATCCATCCCACCCAGGACGAGTTCATCCTGGTTCAGGAAGGAGAACTGGACCTCAAGCTCGACGGCCAGTGGGTCAAGGCGCAGGCAGGCGATCTCGTGCGCATGCCGCGCGGCATCCCGCACGGTTATTTCAACAAGTCGGACAAGCCGACGCGGGCGCTGTTCTGGGTCTCGCCCACGCGCATGCTTGATCAGCTTTTCGAGAAGCTCCACAACCTCGGCGACCCGGAAGAAGTCGTGAAGATCTCGGCACAGCACGAGGTGGAGTTCCTGCCGCCTTCGGCGAACGACTGAGGCGCTCTCCGGCCCAGGCGTATGGACCGGATGGCCACTAACGCAACCGCGCCCACCAGGGCCATCGCCGGACGCCCAGACAATGGCGCCCGGCCACAGAACACGGGGTGACACCGGATGACCAATGCGATGCAGGACAAGAAGCGTCCCTTCAAGGGCCACAAGGCCAGGCATTTCCTGTTCGAGACGGACGAGGACGGACGCGTCGCGACGATCACCCTCAACCGTCCGGAAAAGAAGAACCCGCTGACCTTCGAGAGTTACGAGGAACTCGGAGATCTGTTCCGGTCGCTGGCCAGGGCCAGCGACGTGCGAGCCGTCGTGCTCGCCGGCGCCGGTGGCAATTTCTGCTCCGGCGGCGACGTGTTCGAAATCATCGAGCCGTTGACCAACATGGCGATGCCCGACCTGCTCGCCTTCACCCGTATGACCGGCGACCTGGTGCGGCAGATCCGCGCCTGCCCGCAGCCGGTCATCGCGGCGGTGGACGGCATCTGCGCCGGCGCCGGCGCGATCCTGGCCATGGCCGCCGACCACCGCCTCGCCACGCCCGATACCAAGACGGCCTTCCTGTTCACCCGCGTCGGGCTTGCCGGCGCCGACATGGGGGCCTGCGGCATCCTTCCGCGCATCATCGGCCAGGGCAGGGCGGCCGAGCTGCTGTTCACCGGACGGGTGATGACGGCCACTGAAGGCCATGCCTGGGGCTTCTACAATGCGCTGCATGACGGCGCCGCGCTGCCCGACGAGGCGCGCCGTTTCGCCCGGATGATCGCGGACGGACCGTGGTTCGCGCATTCCATGACCAAGAAGATGCTCGACCAGGAATGGTCGATGGGCATCGAGGAACTGATCGAATCGGAAGCCCAGGCCCAGGCGATCTGCATGGCGACGGGTGATTTCCGCCGTGCCTTCGAGGGGTTCGCTGCCAAGTCGAAGCCAGATTTCCAGGGGAACTGAGCTATGGATGCCCACCATCCGGCCGAGGCCGGCAGCCCGACTCGGGACCATCTCGAATGGCCCTTCTTCGACGCGGCGCATCGTTCGCTCGCGACCGAGCTCGACCGCTTCATCGCCGGGGGCGGACTTGGCGTGATCGACCATGGCAACGCCGATGCGGCCTGCAAGAAACTGGTCGCCGCACTCGGCGCGGCGGGCATCCTGCGCAACTGCGTCCCCAAGGCGTTCGGCGGGATCTCGGACGAGATCGACAGCCGCTCGCTTTGCCTTGTGCGCGAAACGCTTGCCTATGCAGATGGCCTCGCCGACTTCGCTTTCGCCATGCAGGGGCTCGGCACCGGCGCCATCAGCCTTTCCGGGTCCGACGAGATCAGGCAGCGCATTCTGCCCGCCATCGCCCGGGGCGAACTGATCTCGGCCTTCGCGCTGTCGGAGCCAAATGCGGGGTCCGACGTCGCCGCCATGAGCATGACGGGGCGGCGAGAGGGCGACAGCTTCGTCCTCGACGGCGAGAAGATCTGGATCTCCAATGGCGGCATCGCCGACGTCTATACGGTGTTTGCCCGCACCGGCGAGGCGCCGGGCACGCGCGGCATTTCGGCCTTCGTCGTCTTCGCCGACACGCCGGGATTCTCGATCGTCGAGCGCATCGAGACCATCGCGCCGCATCCGCTTGCCCGCATTCGCTTCGAGAACTGCCGCATCCCCGCGGCCCAGATGCTCGGCGCGCCGGGCGAGGGCTTCAAGATCGCAATGCGCACGCTCGACATTTTCCGCCCGTCGGTGGCGGCGGCGGCGATCGGTTTCGCGCGTCGCGCGCTCGATGAGGCGCTCGCCCATGCACGCAGCCGCGCCATGTTCGGCGCCACGCTCGCCGACCTGCCGACAGCCCAGAGCACGCTCGGCGACATGGCGACGGCGATCGATGCGGCCGCGCTGCTCACCTGCCGTACCGCCTGGCGGCGCGACGTGCAGAAGCTGCCGATCACGCGGGAGGCCGCAATGGCCAAGATGACGGCGACCGAGAATGCGCAATGGGTGATCGACCAGGCGCTCCAGCTCTTCGGCGGCCGCGGCGTGCGCGTCGGCGAGATCACCGAGCGCCTCTATCGCGAGATCCGCGCGCTGCGGATCTATGAAGGCGCGACAGAGGTCCAGAAGCTGATCATCGGCCGCGAATTGCTGAAAAGCGTCCCGAAGTAGCCAAGCGGCCCGGAGGGGTCGCGCCGGCGATTGAGGTCGCGTGGATGCGTTGGCATCCACGCTCGTTAGGATAAGGAACGACCATGAACATGCATGCTTCCAACAAAAGCGCCTTCGACTGGGCCGATCCGTTCGGGCTCGACGCCCAGCTCAGCGACGAAGAGCGTATGGTGCGCCAGACGGCCCGTGCCTACGCCCAGGACAGGCTGGCGCCGCGCGTGCAGGAGGCCTTCCGCCACGAGAAGACGGATTCTTCGATCTTCGCGGAGATGGGCGAACTCGGCCTGCTCGGGCCGACGGTTTCGGAAGATTACGGCGGCGCCGGGCTGAACTATGTCTCCTATGGGCTGATCGCCCGCGAGATCGAACGCATCGACAGCGGCTATCGCTCGATGATGAGCGTGCAGTCGTCGCTGGTCATCGTGCCGATCTACACCTTCGGCAGCGAGGAGCAGAAGCGCAAATACCTGCCCGGCCTGATCGCCGGAACCAAGATCGGCTGCTTCGGCCTGACCGAGCCGGACCACGGCTCCGATCCCGGCTCGATGGCGACCCGCGCCCGCAAGGCCGACGGCGGTTATCTGCTCAACGGGTCCAAGACCTGGATCTCCAATGCGCCGATCGCCGACGTTTTCGTGGTCTGGGCCAAGACGGAGGATGGGCTGATCCGCGGCTTCATCCTGGAAAAGGGCTGGAAAGGCCTGTCGGCACCGGCGATCCACGGCAAGGTGGGCCTGCGGGCCTCGATCACCGGCCAGATCGTCATGGACGACGTCTTCGTGCCCGGGGAGAACATGCTTCCCGGCGTGACCGGGCTGAAGGGGCCCTTCACCTGCCTCAACTCGGCGCGTTTCGGCATCGCCTGGGGCGCGCTCGGCGCAGCGGAATCCTGCTACGAGACGGCCCGGCAATATGTCATCGACCGCAAGCAGTTCGGCCGTCCGCTCGCTGCCAACCAGCTGATCCAGAAAAAGCTCGCCGACATGGCGACCGAGATCGCGCTCGGCCTGCAAGGCTGCCTGCGGCTTGGCCGCCTGAAGGACGAAGGCGCGCCGCCGGTCGAGCTGACCTCGATCCTCAAGCGGAACTCCTGCGGCAAGGCGCTCGATATCGCCCGCACCGCGCGCGACATGCTGGGCGGCAACGGCATTTCCGACGAATTCCCCGTCGCCCGCCATCTGGTGAACCTTGAAGTGGTCAACACCTATGAGGGAACCCACGACATCCACGCTTTGATCCTCGGCCGCGCCATCACCGGCATCGCCGCCTTCTCGAACTGAACGGGACGATCATGACTGTCACAAAGCTCTCCGAACATGTCTCCGGCGGCACGCCGCACCGTGTGCTCCAGCCGGCCGACTGGGCAAGGCCCGTCGGCTATTCCAACGGCATGGAGGCGCGCGGCCGTACCGTCTTCGTCGGCGGCCAGATCGGCTGGACCGGACAAGGCAAGTTCGAGGCGCAAGACCTGCCGGGCCAGGTGCGCCAGACGCTGGAGAACATCGTGGCCATCCTGCGCGAAGCCGGCGCGGGCCCCGAACACATCACGACGATGACCTGGTACGTGCTCGACCGGAAGAAATACTCCGCCTCGCTCAAGGAGATCGGCGCCGCCTACAAGGCCACGATCGGACGCCACTTCCCGGCCATGGCCGTCGTGGAGGTCTCCGGGCTGGTCGAGGACGAAGCGCTGGTCGAAATCCAGGCCACGGCTGTCGTGCCGGATTGAGGGGCTACTTTCCCTCCCCCTTGAGGGGAGGGTGGCGGCGAAGCCGTCGGGTGGGGTTCTCTCCGCTGGACTCGACGCAGTCTCGCGCTGCCGCACGGACCCCCTCTGGCCGCTTCGCGGCCATCTCCCCCTCAAGGGGGGAGAAGAGGTAGCGCCTCGCCTACCGCTCCAACCAGCCCGGCATGGGTTCCGGCAGCGGGATCGCGTCGAGCAATGCCTTCGTATAGTCCGAGCGCGGTGCTTCGAAGACGCTGGCGCAGGGCCCTTCTTCGGCGACCTTGCCGCCTTCCAGCACCATGACGCGATCGCAGACGGCGCGGATGACCGACAGGTCGTGGCTGATGAAGGCGACGGCGAGGCCCATTTCGCGACTGAGTTCGCCGATCAGCGCAAGAACTTGCGCCTGCGTCGAGACGTCGAGCCCCGAGACCACCTCGTCAGCCAGCACGAAATCGGGCCGCATCACCACGGCACGGGCGATGCCGACGCGTTGACGCTGGCCGCCCGACAATTCATGCGGGTTCCTGTCCAGGCTGGCGAACGGCAGGCCGACACGCTCGACCACCTGCGCCGCCTTCTTTTCGGCATCGCGCCTGTCCGTGGCTAGGCCATGGAGGAACAGAGGGCCCGTCAGGATGCGCCGGATCGTGTGGCGGGGGTTGAGCGACGACATCGGATCCTGGAAGATCATCTGCATGCGCCGCCGCAGCGGGCGCATGGCTGCCTCGCTGATATGCGTGATGTCCCCGCCGTCGAACACGATCCTGCCCGCCGTCACGTCGACCAGGCGCAAAAGGGCACGGCCGAGCGTCGTCTTGCCTGATCCGGACTCGCCGACGATGCCAACCGTCTCGCCCTTGGCGATTGTCAGGTCGACACCATGCAGGACCTTGATGTTGCGGGCCGTCCCGTAAGCAACCTCGATGCCGGAGGCGGCAAGAAGCTTGTCAGACATGGCGGGGCCCCCTGCGATCGAACGCTGCCAGTTCCGCACGCAGGCCTGCAAAGACGCTTTCCGGCACCGGTGCGAGCGCACGGTCGGGCCGGTCGTAACGCGGTCCGGCGGCGAGCAGCGCCTGCATATAGGGGTGCTGCGGGCGCGCCATGATCTCGGCCGTCGCGCCCGCCTCCACGACCATGCCGCCATAGAGCAGGGTGACGCGGTCGCATATCTGCGCGACCACGCCGAGGTCGTGGGTAACGAAGATGACGCTGGTGCCGTGCTTGGCCTGCATGGCGCGGATCAGACGCAGGATCTGCTTCTGCACGGTCACGTCGAGCGCGGTCGTCGGCTCGTCGGCGACGACGAGCTTCGGGTCCATGGCGAAGGCGGCGGCGATCAGCACGCGCTGGCGCATGCCGCCCGACAGCTCGTGCGGAAAACTGCGCATGACGCGCTCAGGTTCCCGGATGCGGACCTCGTCCAGGAGAGCCAGCCCACGCTCGCGCGCCGCCGCGGCCGACATGCCGCGCTTCAGCCGCAGCCCGTCCGTGAGTTGGCTCTCGACGCGCCGACCCGGATTGAGCGCCGTCATCGGATCCTGCGGGATGAGCGTTATCTCCGAGCCGGTGATCAGGCGAAGAGCGTTCGGCGAGAGGCGAAGAAGGTCCCGGCCCGTGAAAAGGGCGGAGCCTCCCGTGATGCGCACCGCGCGCGGCAGCATGCCGAGCACCGCCTTGGCGATGGTCGACTTTCCGGCGCCGCTTTCGCCGACGAGGCCGAGCACCTCTCCGGCCGCGAGGTCCAGCGAGACCCCGCGCAGGATTGGCGCGCCACCGTCACGGTCGCTGACGGCCGAGAGACCGCGGATGGACAGAACGCTCATCGCTGCATCACCGGGTCGAGGGCGCGGCGCAGGCCATCGCCGAACTGGTTGAAGGCCAGCACAGTCGCGAAGAGCATGAATAGGGGGAAGGCGAGCACCCACCATCCGTGATGCACGATCTGCCCGCCCTGCGCGATCATTCCGCCCCAGGTCGGTGTGTCTGACGAGACCGAGAGGCCGACAAAGGACAGGATCGCCTCCACGATCACGGCGATGCCCATTTCCAGGCTGACCAGCGCCATCAGGACGGGCGCGACATTGGGCAGGATCTCGCGCAGCAATATGGTCAACCGGGGAAATCCAATCGTGCGCGCGGCCGTCACATAATCCATGCTCGCCTGCGCCATCGTCTCGGCGCGCACGACGCGGCAGAAGCGCGTCCAGTCGATGATGACGATCGCGGCGATCACGGAATGGACGCCCGACCCCAATATGGCGACGAGCAGGATCGACAGCAGCACCGGCGGGAACGCCATCCATATGTCGACGAGCCGCGACACGATCATGTCCACCCAGCCGCCGTACCAGCCGGCGGCGAGGCCGAGCGCCGTTCCGAGAATGGCGGCGAGGCTTGCCGCGACGAAGGCAACTATCAGCGCGATGCGGCTGCCGTAGATCACGCGGGAGAGTACGTCCCGGCCGAGATCGTCGGTCCCGAGATAATAGCCCGGCTCGGCTCCGGCGAAGCCGGCGGGCGGCAGCGTGCCCAGCATCAGATCCTGCTCGAGCGGATCCTTCGGCGCAATCCAGGGCGCGAAGAGCGCCAGAACGATGAGAAGCAGTATGAAGCCGCCGCCGAGCAGCACCTTCGGCTCCAAGAGGAGGTTTCGCATCCGCCACCGGCGCGGCGCTGTCAGGGTGATCTCAGCCATGGCGCAGCCGCGGATTGAGCGCGACCACGGCGAGGTCGACCAGGATGTTGATGAGGATGAACATCAGTCCGAACACCAGCACCAAACCCTGGATCAGCGGCAGGTCGCGGTTGATGACGGCATCGATGGCCATGTTGCCGACACCGGGATAGGAGAAGATGCGCTCGACGATCACGGTTCCGCCGATCAGGAAGGTGAACTGCACGCCGGTCAGCGCGAGCGTCGGGCCGACGGCGTTGCGCATCGCCTCCTGCAGGATCAGCCGCAACTCGGACATGCCCTTCAAACGGGCGAGGGCGACATAGTCCTGGACCATCGCTTCGGACAATGCGTCCTTGAGCACGCGCGTGATGACGGCAGCGAGCGGCAAAGCGAGTGCCAGTGTGGGCATCACCATATGTGACGCCACTTCGAGCGCCTTTTCGAAACGCAAGGTAACGATGCTTTCGAGGAGATAGAAACGGGTGGCGAAGTCCGAGGCCGACTGCGGATCGACCCGGCCAGAAAGCGGGAAGAGCGGGTAGAAGACACCGAAGACGAGGACGAGTGCGAGCGCCCAGACGAAATCCGGAACCGCCAGGAACAGGCCGTTGACGGTGTCGACCACGGTTTCGCCGGCGCTCCGCCGAAACCGTGTGCCGATGACGGCGACGCTGCCGCCCAGAAGGACTGCGACCAGCAACGCAGCCGTCGCCAGTTCGAGCGTCGCCGGCAGCCGCTCGGCGAGGAGGCCGAGCACGTCGCGACGCAACGAGATCGAGGTGCCGAAGTCGCCCGACAATATGCCCTTCAGCCACAGCACGAACTGCATGCCGATGCTTTCGTCGAGGCCGTAGCGGGCACGCATCGCAGCGATTTCGGCCGGACTGGCGCCCGGCGCGATCATCATGGCGATCGGGTCGCCCGGCACCACGCGCAGCAGCACGAAGACGATCAGCCCGACGCCGAACAGCGTCACGGCCGCCATGGCAACCCGTCTAGACAATCTGGCAATGGCCATCGAAAATTCTGACCTTCGTGTCGGCCACTACCTTGCGGCAGGGGTTACGCCCTGCCGACGAGCACCGGCTGCATCGAGCCTGCCACGCTCGGTGTGACCTTCAGGTCGGATTTGTAGACGATCGGCTGCACATATTGCAGCAGCGGAATCACATAGCCGTTCTCGGCGATGTATTTCGACACCGCCTTCCAGCCCGCGATACGTTTCTCCTCGTCCTTCTCACCCCAGAGCGGCCCGATCATGCCGTCGAGATCGTCCGTGTTCCACACCGAATGCGGAGACGGGCCGAACATGGCGAAGCCGGTCGACGTGGTCGGGTCGCCGATCGAATTGCCCCAGTTGTAGAAGGCCGCGGGAGCGAGCTGGTCGGCGGCGCGCAACTCGTAATGCTTGGCGATCTCGTAGACCTCGATCTCGGCCTCGATGCCGACCTTGCGCCACATCCCGACGACCGCCTGGATCATCTCGTAGTCCTTGGGCTTCAGGCCGCGCGTCGTCTGGATGGCGAACTTCACCGGCTCGTCGGTCGAATAGCCGCTCGCCTCCAGAAGCTCCTTGGCCTTTTCCGGATCGTAGCCCACCACGATGGAAGCGTCGTAGGCGGCATATTCGGGCGCCTCCAGCGTATCGATCGGCACGCCGTAGCCGCGCAGCAGACGGTCGACGATCGCCTTCTTGTCGATGGCGTGATGGGCGGCGAGCCGCACATTCTTGTCCAGCATCACATCGACATTGTTGATGAATATCATGCCGATGTCGGTGATCGGGGTGGCGACGCCGGCGAGGCCGGATGCCGATTTCAATCGATCGAATTCCTCATAGGGGATGTCGAGCGTGATGTCGGACGAGCCGCTCTCGATCTCGGCGACGCGGCTGGTCGCATCGGGGATGAACTTGAAGACGACCGTCTCGAAGGGCGGCTTGCCTCCGAAATAGTTTGGATTCGCCTTGAGGCGCAGGAACGCGTTGCCCTCGTAGGCGTCGAACATGTAGGGGCCGGTGCCGATCGGTTTCTTCTCGAAGCCCTCCGCGCCGACCTTCTCGTAATAGGCCTTCGGCAGCACATAGCCGGTGAGGAAAGCCATCCATTTGAAATAGGTCGGCTCGAAACGGATCACGTCGCCGGTGATCTTGTTGCCCTCGATCTGGTAGTTGCCTGCGGTCGACCAGATGAACTGGATCGGATTGCCGGTCTCCTGCTTGGCCGCGCGATCCAGCGACCAGACCACGTCTTCCGCGGTGAAGGGTGAGCCGTCGTGCCAGGTGACGCCTTCGCGCACCGTCATCCAGACCTTGGTCTTGTCCTCGTTCCAGCCCCATTCGGCGAGCAGGCCCGGCTTGAACGAAAGGTCGGGCGCCTGGCCGATGAACTGGTCGAAGACCGACTGGTAGATCGCCTGGATCGTCGGATTGACCGCCGAGGGGCCGACCGTCGGATCGAAGGAGGGAAGGTTCACGTTGAAGGCTATGGTGAGCGTATCGCCGACCGCGGCCGAAGCCACGCCCCGTCCGGCCAGAATGCCCGCCAGAAATGTCCCCGCACCGAGGGCCAGAGCCTCGCGCCTGTTGAGCGTCGTCATATTTATCTCCATGGTTCCCCTGCCGTCGGCCAAGCGCCGACAGAACCGCCGGCTGCCCGCCGATCTTGCGATTCTTCAATGTTAAAATGTTTTGCTCGGCTTTGCCAAGCGGCATTTATATGCAGACGAATGCTTTTTTCGTTGCGTCGACGACGATCGTGCCGAAGGTCGGTCGGGGGTGCCCTCGTTCGAAAGTCGACGCGACTACCTCATGCGTCGGATTACGGTTTCACCCTTTTGGCTGATGTCACCGCGCTGGACAGGCCGGGCAGGCGGCGATGCGTCGCGGCGTTGCGCGCCGCCTGGGCATAGATGCCGGTCATCAGCTCCAGCGTGCGTGCGGCGTCCTCCAGGCGCTGGGCGAGTTCCGGCACATGCCGGACAGCGTCGATCAGCAGCGCGGCGCGCACGTCGGCATAGCGATCGGTGACGTCGCGTCCCAGATCGGTCACCTCGTAGGTCACGCCCGAACGACCGCTGCCGCTGCGCTCGACCATGCCGCCCTTTATGAGCTTGCGGAGGCTGTACTGGATATTCGGGATATCCTCGCGATTGGCCATGTAGGCGAGGTCCCGGATGCTCTTGGGCCGATCATTCATGCGGATGATGTGGAGCAGTGCGTTCTCCGGGCCGCTCGCCGCGAAGTCGACGACGGAGGCAAGGCATTCGGCCTGCCAGCGGCCGAAGGCCTCGAAGGAGCGCATCAACGCATATTCGAGTTCGGCAACGTCGATCTCCAGAGGGGTGCGCGCCAGGTGCCAGGTGCGATCGAGACTGCCGGGCGCTGCCTCCTGCTGGTTGCGTCTGGCCATATCGGTCTCCTCCGGCCGGTTCCGGGATTCATGCTCCGGCATATAGAGCCACATCTCCCCCTTGCGTCCACATGGATTTTTAAATAGACTTTCTATCATAAATTCCATCGTAAGGGAGGAGACCACGATGACCGCATCCCGCAACCGCATGTTCGACCGCGACACGTTCCTGCTCGGGACCTTCGCATCCAACTGCTCGGGCGGCATGACCGTGACCAAGGTGCCGGAGCGCTGGGACAATTCCTGGCCCAACAATCTCAAACTGGCGCGGTTGCTCGACGATGCGGGTATCGATTTCATGCTGCCGATCGCGCGCTGGATCGGTTACGGCGGCGAGACCAATTTCCACGGCGGCGTCCTGGAAACCATGACCTGGGCGGCCGGCCTGCTGGCCAAGACACGCAACATCTGCGTGTTCGCGACGGTCCACACGGCCGCCAACCACCCCGTCGTGGTCGCCAAGCAGCTTGCGACGATCGACCAGATCAGCGACGGCCGCGTAGGCCTCAACATCGTGGCCGGCTGGAACAAGCCGGAATACGAAGCACTCGGCCTCACGCTGCCCGACGATCATGAGAGCCGCTACGGCTACGCCCAGGAATGGTTCGACATCGTCAGGGCGCTATGGAGCAGGGAGGAGGCCTTCGACTGGGACGGAACCTATTTCAAGCTGAAGAACGTGCTCGGGGATCCGCGCCCGTCCACGCTGCTGCCCATCCTCAATGCTGCCGGGTCCGACCAGGGGCGGAAGTTCGCCGTGCGCAACGCGGACTTCCTGTTCACGCCGGCCATCGACCTGGCGCGTTCGAAGGACGAGATTTCCGCACTCAAGCAGCAGGGCAAGGAAGCGGGCAGGGCGGTCGAGGTTCTCACCTTTTCGCATGTCGTGTGCCGTCCGACCGAGAAGGAGGCGCGCGACTATCTCGAACATTCCGGCAAGACCCATGCGGATTGGGAGGCGGTCGACAATCTGGTGCGGCTGCAGTTCGCCCATGCACGTTCCTTCCCGCATGACCTGCTTGCGCTGATCCGCGACCGCATGGCGGCAGGCCATGGCGGCTTCCCGCTGACCGGCACCCCGGAGCAGGTCGCCGAAGGCATCATCTCCCTGCATGAGGCGGGCTTCCGCGGAACGACGCTGTCCTTCGTCGACTATGCCGAGGAGTTCCCTTATTTCCGCGACAACGTCCTGCCGATCCTGGAAGCCCGGGGGATCCGTCCTGCGCATCGCCCGGCCGAAGCGGCCGCCTGACGCAAGGGGAGGTGATCATGTCGGAGCGCCTCATCCCGCATGAGCAGCGCCTCATGCTGCGCGACCTGTCGACCAGCGAGGGCGCGGCGGCGTTCCGCGCCGCCATGCGCCTCATCGTCGGCAATGTCAGCGTCATCACCGCCGGCGCCGGAAGGGACCGCTCCGGCCTGGTCGTCATCTCGATGGTGTCGCTTTCGGCGGATCCACCCAAGGTGATCGCCTGCGTCAACCGTTCGTCGTCCACCTGGCCACTGATCGAGCGCTTCGGGCATTTCGGCGTGAGTTCGCTCGGCCCGCAGCACCAGCAGGTGGCGGAGCGCTTCTCGGGCTTCGGCGGCATCAAGGGTGCCGACCGCTACGAGGGCGCAGACTGGATCACGCTGGCGACGGGCGCTTCGCTGCTCGAGGATGCCGTCGCAGTGTTCGACTGCCGGCTCGACGAGATGATCGACCGCGGCTCGCATTCGATCGTGATCGGCTCCGTTGCCGCTGTGGGGACGAGGGATTCCGGCGGCGCGCTCACCTACTGGCGTGGCGGCTACCGGCCGCTCGCAGCCTGAGGCCGGGCTGGCCCGGTGTGTTTGTCCGGGACGGTAGCGACTTTCCGTTCCCCGGCACCCCGGGAGGCCGCTATGGGATGCACGCATCGTGGAAGCACCCCTCATCCGACCTCGCCCTTTCGGGCGAGGCCACCTTCTCCCACAAGGGGAGAAGGTTGGAGCCTGGCTTGGCCGTCTCTGCAAATCGCCGGCGTTTGCGATTGGCGAAGACGTTGCCGCAGCCTTCCCTTCTCCCCTTGTGGGAGAAGGTGGCCGCGCCCACGGGTCTTGCCTTCGGCAAGCCCGAGGACAGGCTCCGCGCGGTCGGATGAGGGGTACTTTCGCGATGTGTGCATTCGGTAGCCGCGATGCCGGAGGGACCCCCGGGGTGCCGGAGAGGCACTCTGGGATGCCGGAGAGGCACCCTGGGATGCCGGAGAAAAGCCGCTCTCCGGGCCCGAACCGATTATATGCAATCGAAGATTATTCTCGCCTTCGCAGGCGCGATGCCGCAGAATACGGTTTTCGGACGGGTACGTCGTTTCATGCTTGATAATATTTTAGGTCTAAACTAAACATTGCAGATCGATGCTCGGGACCGAGGAACAAGAGCGCGACGTGCAGCCGGCAAGCCTGATCCATCCGAAGACGTCGTCGAGTCCGCAGCCGCCGGACCGCGGCTTTTGGCCGTGCTCGCGCCCATTACCCGCAAACCCGGTTTCCTGAGGCCGAGGCGACTCGGCCCATCGTTTCAACAGGGGAAGAACCATGACTGCAACATCCGCGCTTTCGAACATCGCTTCAGCGCTGCTCTCCGGGCAGATCACCGTCGTCGACCTGTCGGCCCCGCTCGGTCCCGAAACGCCGCTGATCTATCTGCCGCCCCAGATCGGCAAGAACACCCCGCCGGTGAAGGTCCACAGCATCTCGCATTACGACCAGGACGGCCCGTTCTGGTCGTGGAACTGGCTCGAACTTGGCGAGCATAGCGGCACGCATTTCGATGCGCCCGTCCACTGGATCACCGGCAAGGACTATGCCGACGGCACGACCGACACGATCCCGGTCAAGAACTTCGTCGCGCCCGTCAACGTCATCGATATCTCCCAGGAGACGGCCGCCAATCACGACTTCCTGCTGACGCCCGACCATGTGAAGGCCTGGGAGGCCAGGCACGGCCGTATCGAGCCGGGAAGCTGGGTGCTCCTGCGTTCCGACTGGTACAAGCGCAACGGCTCGACCGAGACCTTCCTCAATGCCGACGAGAACGGTCCGCACTCGCCCGGGCCGACCGCCGAAGCCATCGAATACATCATTGCCCAGGGCGCGATCGGCTGGGGCACCGAGACGGTCGGCACCGACGCCGGCTCGGCCGGGGGCATGAACCCGCCGTTCCCGGCGCACAATCTGATGCACAAGGCCAATCGCTACGGCCTCGCCTCGCTGGTCAATCTCGACAAGCTGCCGCCCAAGGGCGCGATCCTCATCGCGGCGCCGCTGAAGTTCGTCAACGGCACCGGTTCCCCGGTCCGCGCGCTGGCGCTGGTTCCGGCCTGAGAGCGCCGTTTCCGGCGGCGTCTGATCTGATGCCGCCGGCCTTCCCCGACAAAGCGGAGACACGGCCATGAGCGACGCCGACTATATCGTCGTGGGCAGCGGCATCAACGCGCTGGTCGCGGCGGCCATGCTCGGCCGAAAGGGACGCAAGGTGCTGGTGGTGGAGCGCAGCGACCGCGTCGGCGGCTGCCTGCGCACCGAGGAGATCACCCAGCCGGGCTTCGTCCACGACGTCATGGCGACGACGGTCGTGCTCTTCCTCCTGTCTCCGGCCTATGCCGCACTCGGCAAGGATCTGCATGCCCGCGGCCTCGAGATCGCAGGCACGGATACGCCGACGGCCGTCCTCATGCCGGACGGCCGGGCGGCGGTCTTCTCGACCGACAGGGCGCGCAACCTTGCCATGCTGGACGGGCTCGCGGCAGGCGAGGGCGCCCGCTTCGCCAAGGTCATGGATGGGATGGGCGCCAATGCGCCTTTCATCTTTTCCTTGCTCGGCGGTTCCTTGTGGTCGGGCGGCATGTTCAAGACCGTGCTCAAGGAGACGTGGCGACGCGGTCCGCGTGCACTTGCCTCGTTCTTCGGTGAGGCGCTCGAGACGGCGCGGGCGCATCTGGAAACAACCTATCGGTCCGAGGTGACCCAGGCGCTCTGGGCGCCGTGGGTCCTGCATACCGGTCTCGGCCCCGAGAGCGCCTATTCCGCCCAAATGGCCAAGGTGATTGCCTTCGCCGTGGAGGCGGCGGGCTGCCCGATCGTCAAGGGCGGTGTCCGCAACCTCGCCGGCGCCTTCGTCAGGCTGATCGAAGACCAGGGCGGCAGCGTCAGGACCGAGGCCGATGTCGAGGCGGTCACACTCGACGGCGCCGGCAGGGCCGACGGCGTGCGTCTCGCTGACGGAACGACCTTGAGCGCCGGCAAGGGTGTCATCTGCTCGGTGACGCCGAACCAGCTCTATGGCCGGCTGCTTGCCGGCAAACCGATGCCGTCCGAAGTGAGTGACGGCGTCGCCGCCTATCGCTACGGCAAGGGCGACATGCAGATCCACTATGCCCTGTCGCAGCCGCCACGGTGGAAGACATCAGGTCTCGACAAGGTTGCGCTGATCCATCTGACACCCGGCCTCGACGGCGTATCGCGCGCGGCCAACGAGGCCGAACGTTCCGTGCTACCGGCGGTGCCGACGATCTGCGTCGGCCAGCCGACGGCGCTCGATCCGAGCCGCGCGCCCGACGGCAAGGCGATCCTGTGGCTGCAACTGCCGGAAGCGCCGCGTCACCTGAAAGGCGATGCCGGCGGCACCATCGCGACGCCCGAGGACGGTCGCTGGGACGCGGCGACCCGCGAGGCCTTCGCCGACCGCATCGAGGCGATCCTGACAGATCACATCGAAGGTTTCCGCGAGACGGTGCTCGCGCGGCGCAGCTATTCGCCGGCCGATCTCGAAGCGCTCAATGTCAATCTGGTCGGCGGCGATCCCTATGGCGGCTATTGCGGCCTCGACCAGTTCTTCATCTGGCGGCCGTTCAAGGGTTCGGTCAATCACGGCACCCACGTGCCCGGCCTCTATCACATCGGCGCCTCGACCCATCCCGGCCCCGGGCTCGGCGGCGGCTCGGGTTTCCTGCTGGGATCGGCGTTGAAGTAGGTCTGCCTCGTCCTCTTCTCGGGCTTGCGCGGTGCGCCATCGCCGACAACTCATCGGCATATTGCCGAGAGAACCCCTCAGCGTATTGCCGAGAGAGCCCCTCATCCGACCTCGCTTCGCGAGGCCACCTTCTCCCACAAGGGGAGAAGGCAGGAGCCCGGTTTGACCGGCTCTGCAAATCGTCGACGGTTGCGATAGGCCGAGACCTTGCCGCAAGCGTTCCCGTCTCCCTCTGTGGGCCCCCCTGTGGGAGAAGGTGGCCTCGCCCACGGGTCTTGCCTCCGGCAAGCCCGAGGACAGGCTCCGCGAGGTCGGATGAGGGGTGTCTTGGCGCAAACGATGAACGTCGCCACCTTTGCTCGTCCCTACTTCCCGCCGAGCCGGCGCCCGAGCATGAAGCCGGATCCCGCGCCCGTCCCGGCGCCGGGCCAGGTCGAGGCGCCGCAGAGATAGAGCTTCTCCACCGGGGTGCGGTAACGCGACCAGCCGGCGACGGGGCGGAACAGGAAATTCTGGTCGAGGCGGTGGCTGCCCGAAAGATTGTCTCCGCCGATGAGGTTCGGGTTCTCGCGCTCGAGGTCGAGCGGCGAGAACACGGAGCGCCCGAGGATGTGCGAGCGGATGCCGGGCGCATAGGTCTCGAGCAGGTCCAGAACCCGCTCGGCATAAGCGTCCTTGGCTTCGTCCCAGGTGCGGGCCGTGATGGTCCCCGCGGCGTCTCCGGTGATGTCGGCTGGAAGCACGCGCACCTGCACCCACAACACATGCTTGCCCTCGGGCGCGCGGCTAGGATCGACGGCGGTGGGCTGGCCGACGACCAGCACCGGTTCGCGCGGCAACAGGCCCCCGGCCGCCTCGGCATAGGTTCTCGCCATCAGGCCCATGTCGGGCGCCAGATGCACATAGGCAAAGCGGTGAAGGTCGGGACCGGCCTTCCAGTCCGGCAGGCGGTCGAGCGCCAGATGGATCATCATGGTGCCGGGGCCAGCGCGGAAGCTCGCAATGCGGGCGTCGAAGGCAGCGCGTTTCGGGTCGCTTGGCAGGAGCTTGCCGAATACCAGCTTCGGATGCGCATTGGCGATAACGGCCTTGTTGGCGCGGAGCACCTTGCCGTCCGATAGTCTCACGCCCGTGGCGCGGCCGCCATCGGTCTCGATCCGGTCGACCGCCGTGCCAAGCAACAGTTCGCCGCCTTTGGCGCGGAGCAGGGCGGTCATGGAGCGGATGATGGTGTCGGCTCCGCCCTTGCCGATAACCATGCCGAAGGCTTGGCTCGCCATCGATTCCAGATAGGGAAAAAGCGCGCCGCCGGCCGTGTCGGGCGCAAAATCGAGGTGGAGCCCCCATGCCGCCATCATCGCCTTAAGCCTGTCGCTTTCGAAATGGGCGTCGAGGAAGTCGCGCGGCGTGGAAAGAAGCATGCGGCCGATGTCGAGGAGGCCGCTCGTGCCCATGGCGCGCCATGCCTTCCAGACCGTTCGCGCGGTCTGCGGCGACGGCATCTCGGCGCCGAGTAAGCCGAAGAGATGGGGCGCCTGCGCTCCGAAATCGGCGACCATGCGACGCCACGCATCGGCATCCCGAGGTGAGATCGCCGAGATCCGCGAGGCTGTCTCGTCGAGCGAGGCGCTGACGCCCAGCCAGCTTCCGTCCGGAAATGCCGAGCAGAAGGCGTCGGGTGCCGGCACGAGTTCGAGGCCGTGGGCGATCAACTCGTCCTTCCAGGCGGCAAAGAAGGCGGACCCGGCAAACATCGACAGGTTCATGGCGCACAGATCGTGGCGGAAGCCCGGTAGGGTCACTTCGCGGGTCTTGACGGCGCCGCCCGGCTCGGCCGCCTGTTCGACCACGGCCACCTTCCAGCCGCGCGCGGCAAGATGGATGGCGGCGGCAAGACCATTGTGCCCCGCGCCTATGACGATCGCGTCATGCATTGTCAGCTCCTGCCTGATCTCGGATACATATTCCTGAATGCATAGATCGTGTCCAGCCGGTGCCCTCGATTTTGGCCGATCGCAGTACGGTGACGACCGATACTGCTGCATTCGGATTGATTCTTTTCTCGCTTTCGTTGCTAGCACCGCGCGCTGCGGGCTCGTCCTGGAAAGCTTGCAGGAGCATGGAAGCATCTGCTACCTCTGTGGCGAAGTCTCCGGCACGTGATGTCGGACGGCAAGATTCTCTGGAGGCTGGCTTGAGCGCCGATGACACGCAGTCGAAAAAGGCGTCGCGTTGGGCGGTGGCTGCCGGAGACGGTTTGCCGAGCCTCGGCGAGATCGGGCTCAACCAGTTCGCGCCCTACCTCCTGAACAGGGTCACGGCACGGTGGAACGCCAATGTCTCGGATGATCTGAAATCCTTCGAGATGACCACGACGAATATGCGCGTGCTGGCGGTGCTGTCGGTCATGCCGACCCTCACCATCAACGAATTGTCGGTCTATGCCGTCACCGAGCAGTCGACGACCAGCCGCACGCTGGATGCGATGGAGGAGCAGGGCTGGGTGCGCCGCCAGCCGCGCTCCGACGACATGCGCATCCGCGACGTCTCGATCACCGAGGAGGGCAGGGCAGCGCTGGCAAGGATCTGGCCATCGATCTATGACCGCTTCGAACAGCTCTTCGACGGTATCGACGAAGAGGACTACACGCGCTTCGTGGCGACGCTTCATCGCATGCTGCAGAATGTGCGCAAGCATGATTTGTAAGGTTGGGAGTGGCCTTTCTCTCATCCGCGCAAAAGTACCCCTCATCCGACCGCGCTTCGCGCGGCCACCTTCTCCCACAAGGAGGGCTTTGCACAGAAGAACAATGTTCCGTCTTCGATTCCGGTTTGTTCGCGTCTGATTCTGAGACGTCTCGTGAACAGAATCTCTGTGCAAAGCCCTCACAAGGGGAGAAGGCTGGAGCCCAGTTTCGCGTGCTGTGCAAATCGCTGACGTCAACGATTTGGCCGAGACGTCGCTGCAGGCTTTTCCCTTCTCCCCTTGTGGCAGGCCGTGTGAGAACTGGACGGAGGCATAGCGTGGTGAGTGGTTTGGAAGTTGAGGCACGAGTTCATGCCCCCCTATGCTTGCGAGGACAGCAGGGTCTGGAGCAGCGCCGGCACACCCAGAATGTTCACCACCCGCTTCAGATTGTAGCCCAGGACGCTGAGCGCCAACTCGGACCTGGCCTTTTTCAGCCCGCGGACCAGGAACCGGGGATGGCCCATCATCCATTTGATGGTGCCGTAAGGGTGTTCGACCAGCATGCGCCGCTGCGCCATCCACTCGGGGTCGCTGATGGCGCGCCGGTGCATCGCCTCGCGCGCATCTTCATGGAAGTGGCGGATGATGGTGCGCTTGGCGGCCTGCGTGCACTTCGGCTTCAAGGCACAGTCCGCACAGGCCTTGGTCCCGTACTTCTTCTTCTGTTCCGTCCACGAGGTCTCCCGGTGGGTGAGCGTTTCGCCGGCCGGGCAGCGCCAGCTGTCGCTCTCGGCGTCGTAGCTGAACTGGTCGCGGGTGAAGTACTCTTTGCCTTCCGGGTTAACGGTTTCGGCCCGCGGCACGATGGCGGTGATGCCGTCGTCCTCGCAGCGCTGGCCGTGCTCGCCGTTCGAATAGCCGGCATCGGCCACCACCGTTACCTTGTCACCGTCCACGGCTTCGCGGCCGGCCACCGCCATCGGGTGGAGCTGGCACTGGTCGTTGCCGTCATTGGTCAGGTCGAAGGCAACCACCAGCTTGTGTTTTGCGTCGACCACGGTCTGCGCGTTGTAGGCCACCTGATGGCCGTGCCGAGCCGTGCGCATCAGCTTGGCCTCGGGCTCGGTGCGAACCCACTGGCTCAACCCGCGTCCGGCCAAAGCCTCGGCCTGCTGCTGGATCTGCTCGCGGCGCGCCCGCAAGGCCGCCACCGCCGCCGCAACGTCCACGCCATCCGTCTGCGCCGCGCGCTCGTCCCGGTCGGCTTCGTCCATCTGCGCAAGATAGGCGGCAATCTTGCGATCCACGGCCGCCGTCGCCTTCTCCAGTTCCTTGGCCGTCACCACCTGCTTGCGGCTCGCCACCGCATCGATCTTGGTCCCGTCGATCGCAAGCAACGTGCCGCCGACCAGCGCCTGCTCCCGGCAGAAGCGCACGAAGGCCCGGCACACCCCAACGATCGCTTCCGGATGATCCTTGCGGAAATCCGCAATCGTCTTGAAGGCCGGCGCCGCGCGATGGGTGAGCCACATCACTTCAATGTTGCGCCGCGCTTCCGCCGCAAGCCGGCGGCTCGACCGCACCTGGTTCTGGTAGCCGTACACATAAAGCTTCAACAAATCGCCCGGATCGTAGGGTGGCCGGCCCGTGGCCTCGGGAACAACCTTGGAGAAACCGAGCTGCGCCAGATCGAGGCTGTCGACGAAGGCATCGATGACCCGCACCGGATGATCGGCACCGACCGCCTCGTCCAAGGTTTCCGGGAACAAGCTCGTTTGCTCCCGCGACTGGCCTGTCATATGCGCCATTTCGGCCTCGTCTCAAACTACCAAAAATCCGGCAAATCACTGCTTTGGATCAACAATTTGAATCCGATCCAGGTTGATTTGGGAAGCCCAAGATGCTCCTCGACACATCAAAAAAACCAATGCCCGAGTTTTCACACGGCCTGGTGGGAGAAGGTGGCCTCGCCCGCAGGGCGAGGTCGGATGAGGGGTACCTCTGCGATGGACGCACGCTAGCCCCGGGGATGAACAGGTGCCCCAACCGTCCGGCCTAAAGCGTCTCCACCGTCTTGATCGCGCCGTCCAGGGCCTTGCCTTCCTCGTCGAGCAGCGCCGCTTGGCGCAGGCGCTTCAACCACTCGGCGCCGTCGCTCCTTTCGCGCAGCGCCGGCACCATGCCCATGACGCGGTCGAATTTCGACTGGCCGCGGGCGTGGGTGTCCGAATAGCCTTTCACCAGCCTGCGGCAGCCGACGACCTCGACGGCGAGATCGTAGTTCACCGGAAGCACGGCTTCGGCTGTGCCGAGCCAGGCATCCATGTGTTCCATCTCGCGGGCATGGCGCATCAGCCGGCGGCGGAACCGCCGCATCCCGGCGAGCGTGTAGAGCATCGCGAACCAGCCGATGGTGCCGGTGCGCACGCGCCTTCCCTTATTGATCCGGCGGTCGAGTGCCGCGAAGAGACGCGGCCGGCTTTCGATGAAGCGGGCCAGCCCGACCGGCAGCGTGCCGACGACCTCTTCCATGCGCGGGTGCATATATTCCGTCGTATAGACGAGCTGCTGGTCCGTAGCCGCGATCTCCCGGCGCACGCGCTCGAAGCGTGACGCCCTGGTCTTCAGGTCGGCGACGCGAATGACGTCGTCATAGGCCATCGCGCCGGCGACATATTTCGCCGCGGCGAGCGTGAAGGCGAGGCCGCGGCTCTCGCCACCGGCAGCACGGTCGAGCCGGAGCAGCCGTTCCATCCGGTCGAGATATTCGCTCCCATAGGCGGGATCCTGGAAATCGACCACCCGCTTCAGGCCTGCATAAAGCATCGGACGCAGCGGCTCGGGAAAGGCATGGATCCGTGCGAGCAGCGCATCGAGCCCGACGTCGCCCACCGATCGCGGCGGCTCCGGCAGGTCCTTGCGTGGAGTGCGCTGCACCGGATCGGACTTGCCGCTCTGGGCGCGCTTCAGAGCCGCGTCGAAGGTGCGAAGGCTCGCCTCGACGCCCTTGCCGCCGGCCTTGATCGCGGTTTCGAATGCAGCGCGCCCGAAAGGCAGGACGCCGGCGCCGCACAGGGCGCCGAACATCGCCGATGAGATCACGCTGCCATTCTCTTCGGCAAGCTGCTGCATATCGAAGACGATGCTGCGGCGGGCCGCAACGCCTGAGGCCTCGACTACGGTTTCGGGATCGCCGGTGCCGTCGCCCGGCTTCTCCTTCTCGCCCACCGCGTAGGAGCGGTGGGTCGAGGCGATCAGCGTCGTGCGGTCGGGCGTGACCAGCCCGCGCATCATGGAGCGTCCGGCTTCCATGAATTCGGCCGCCAGTACGATGTCGACATCGCCCGGGGTCGGCATCAGCGACAGCACGGGCAAGTGGCCGTCACGCGGCCGCATCATCTCGACATAGTAGATCGTGGCTCCGGTTCGCTGGGCGACGCCCGGTACCGATGTCGACTGCGCCACCCAGCCTTCGTTCTCGGCGAGCGCCACGATCCAGTCGGCGAGCACGCCGCCGCCCTGGCCGCCCATGGCGAGGATCGCGACCGCGATCGGCTTGTCGGCGTTGAGCGCCTTCTTGATCTCTGCAATCTGGTTCACGGCCGAACTCACGCGAAAACGGTGCGGCGGCGATCGCGCCGGCGTTGCAGGAAGCCGATCAGGGCGCCTCGCATCCGGGCCAGGAAGCGATCCCAGCCGGTCGGGTTGTAGACGATGTCGGCGCGGTAGAAGGAGGGGCAAAGGACTGCCGCCTCCGAGACCTCGCCGCAATTGCCGCAGCCGACGCAGGTGTTGTCGATGGCCGCGACAGGGTCGTCCTTCAACGGGTCGGTGGTGTGTTTGACCGAAAGCGACGGGCAGCCCGAAAGCCGGATGCAGGCGTGATCGCCGGTACATACGTCCTCGTCGACGCCGAAGCGTTCGCGCACCATGCGCTTGCCGTCCTTGACCGATTTGGAGAATTGCGGCTTCACGCGCCGCTGCTTGTTCAGCATGCATTCGGACGAGGCGATGATGACCTTGGGGCCTTCCTCCTTGGAAGTGAGCGCTTCCTTGAGCGTGTCGCGCATCTTGGCGACGTCATAGGTGCGGTCGATCTCACGCACCCATTTGGCGCCGACGCCTTTTACCGCCCTGGAGATGGGGTTGTTGGTCGAGCGCTCGGGATTGTCGGCGCGCGAGGACAGGATGTCCTGGCCGCCCGTCGCCGAGGAGTAGAAATTGTCGACGACCATGATGACGCCGTCATGCTTGTTGTAGACGGCATTGCCGACCGAACTCGACAGGCCGTTGTGCCAGAAGCCGCCGTCTCCCATGATCGAGATGGGCTTCTTGCCCGCCTTGACGTTGAAGGCGGAAGCCGAGGCAGGGCCCAGGCCGTAGCCCATCGTCGAGCCGCCGATGTTGAAGGGCGGCAGGATCGAAAAGAGATGGCAGCCGATATCGGCGGAGATGTGGTGCTGGCCGAGTTCCTTTTCGACGAGCTTCATCGCTGCGAAGATCGGCCGCTCCGGGCAGCCGGTGCAGAAGCCGGCCGGCCGCGCCGGCACCACGTCGCCGAGCGCCTTGACCTTGGGGTCGGCGAGCACTGGATCGGCCGAGGGCAGGGGTGGGCGGTTACCGAGCAAGCCGGCCTGGTGCGTCACCAGGAAGGATTCGATGCCTTTCATCAGAACCGCGGCCGTGTAGTCGCCGCCCATCGGCAGCACGTCCTTGCCGGAGACGGCAGCGTGGACGTGGCGGCGGCGCAGGATGGTGTTGACCGCCTGCTCGAGATAGTCGGGGTGACCTTCCTCGACCATCAGCACGGCTTTCTTGCCGGCCGAAAAGGCCGCCACTTCGTCGTCGATCAGCGGATAGGTGACGTTCAGCACATAGAGCGGCACGGCCGAGACACCATAGGCGTCCGCCAGGCCCAGGAACTGCAGCGCGCGGATCACGGTGTTGTACATGCCGCCCTGGAGGATGATGCCGACATCGCCGTCCTGCGGTCCGAAATGCTCGTTGAGCTTGCGCTGCTTGATGAAATCGATCGCCGCCGGCCGGCGTTTTTCTATCTTCTCCTTGTCGTGGCCGAAGGAGGCGGGCGGCAGCACGATGCGATTGACGTCGCGCACCGGATTCTCCAGCGCCTCGGCGATGGTGAAATCCGGTCGCCTGTTCGCCTTGGCGACGAACTGGCCGTGGACGTGGCAGGCGCGGATGCGCACTTCGAGCATCACGGGCGTGTTCGAGACCTCGGACAACTCGAAACCGTCCTCGACGGCCTTGACGATGGATTCCAGGTTGGGGCGGGGGTCGAGCAGCCAGATCTGCGACTTCATGGCGAAAGCGTGGCTGCGCTCCTGCGGGATCGACGAGCCCTCGCCGAAATCCTCGCCGAGAATGATGAGCGCACCGCCCTTGACGCCGCTGGAGGCGAGATTGGTCAGCGCGTCGCAGGCGACATTGGTTCCAGCCGTGGATTTCCAGGTCACCGCGCCACGCAGCGGATAGTTGATCGAGGCGGCAAGCATGGCCGCGGCGGCCGCCTCCGAGGCCGAGCTCTCGAAATGCACGCCGAGATCGTCGAGCACGTCCTTGGCGTCGGCCAGAACATCCATCAGATGAGAGATCGGCGATCCCTGATAGCCCCCGACATAGGAGACGCCGGATTGAAGCAGCGCCTTGGTGATGGCCAGGATGCCCTCGCCGCGAAAGATCTCGCCTTCGCCCAGCTTGAGGTCCTCGACCTCCCTGGCAAAAGAACGTTCGGCCATGCTTCTCCTCCCGCCGCTTGCGACCGTGCTGGCGCAGGTGTCTCGAAATTTGCAAAAGCATATAACTGTTCCGCAGTGGAGTAAAGGCGGGATGCGCGGGGACAGTGGGTCGAGAGCGTTCGGTCATTCTCCTGCATGCGTCGCGCAGACCCCTCATCCGACCGCGCTTCGCGCGGCCACCTTCTCCCACAAGGGAGAAGGCAGGTGCCTGGCTTCGGCGTCCCCCGTAAATCATCGACGCTGGCGATTGGCGCAAGCGCCGCGGCAGCGCTCCCTTCTCCCCTTGTGGGAGAAGGTGGCCGCGCGAAGCGCGGTCGGATGAGGGGTGAGCGTCGACCTTGCCGATCGTCAGCCGCTCTCGAATTGCAGGCCAAAGAATATTCCAACGCATATTTATGCCGATCCTGGCGCGGAACGTGAAATCCCCGGCAGATCGCAATCCTGCGCCGTCGGCCAAGTTCCTCCACCGCTCCGCCCCAGGCAGGCTTGACGACAAAGGGGCCGCATCAGCTATTGAAGGGCGTATTCTCACGCGAAAAGCAGTGTTTCGATGACGCAAAGGACGAAGGAGCGACGCCCGACGCTCGCCGACGTCGCCAAGCGCGCCGGGGGCCGCTGCCGACCTTTTTCCTCTTTCCGATGACCGAGACCATGGCTCGCAAATCCACCGCCCATACATCAATAGATTTCGACCGGCCCGGCAAGCAGGTCGGCTTCATCGACATCCCGCATTCGCCGCATGAGGATGCCTGGGGCGCGACTCGCATCCCTCTTGCGGTGATCGCAAACGGCAGCGGGCCGACCGTCATCCTGCAGGGCGGAAACCACGGCGACGAATATGAAGGGCCGATCACGCTTGGCGAGATGATCCGCGAGCTCGATCCCGGGAAGGTCAGCGGGCGCATCATCGTCCTGCCGGCGGTCAATATTCCCGCGGTGCTCGCCGGGCGGCGGACCTCGCCCGTGGACGGGCTCAATCTCAACCGGACCTTCCCGGGAGATCCTGGCGGCACCATCACCCAACAGATATCGGCCTATGTCAGCGACGTCATCTTTCCGCTCGGCGACGCATTCGTCGATCTGCATTCGGGGGGCTCGTCGCTCAACATCCTGCCGAGCGCCATTGTCGAGCCGGCGCCCGATCCGGAGCATCGCAGGCGCAACATCGCAGCGGTGCTCGCTTTCGGCGCTCCGCTGACGGTGGTGATCGACAATCTGGGAGAGCCGCGCACCTCCACTGCCACGGCCGTGCGCGCGGGGCTCACCACGGTCGGCACCGAAATGGCGGGGGCGGGCACCGTTTCGATCGACGCGCTTGGGATATGCAGGCGCGGCGTGCGCAACGTGCTCGGCCATTTCGGGGTGCTGGCGCCTCCGGTCCATGCCGGCGGGCAGGCGCCCGGCTCGCAAGGAATCCTCAAGATCCCGGGACGGGACGGTTATGTGCTCGCCGGCTGCGATGGCGTCTTCGAACCCTTCCACCCGCTCGGGACCAACGTCCGGGCGGGCGAGCCGGCCGGGCGCATCCACAATCTCGGCGATCCGGCGCGCGCCCCCGAAGTGTTGGAATACGCCTGCGATGGAATCGTCTATGGTCGCCGCCAGCCCGGCCGGGTCGTAAGCGGCAATTGCTGCGTGACGGTGGCCGCGCCTTATGAAGGAGATATCGCGTGATCGGCATCGAGGACGTCAGGGCGGCGGCGGAGCGCATCAATGGCCATGTGAGGCGGACGCCCATGATGGACGCGACGGCGTTGATGTCGCCGCTCGGTGACGCCAGCGTCGCCTTGAAACTCGAACTGCTGCAGGTGACCGGCTCGTTCAAGGCGCGTGGTGCGACCAACCGGCTTCTGTCGCTCGCGAAGGCCGATCTCGCCAAGGGCATCGTCACCGCCTCGGGCGGCAATCACGGTCTCGCCACGGCGCGCGCCGGATGGATGGCCGGCGTGCCGGCGACGATCTTCCTGCCCACCAACGCCACGCCGGCCAAGATCGAGAAGCTCAAGGCCTGGGGAGCCGATGTCAGGATCGTCGGTTCGGCCTGGCACGAATCCAATGTCGCCGCGCTCGACTTCGCCGAGAGGACTGGTGCCGCCTACTTCCATCCTTTCGCCGACCCTCAAGTCGTGGCGGGGCAGGGGACGGTCGGAATGGAGATCCTCGACCAGATGCCCGATGTCGACGTCATCCTGATCGCCATGGGCGGCGGCGGGCTGGCGAGCGGCGTCGCCACGGCGGTCAAGGCGCTGAAGCCCTCGACAAGGGTGATCGGCATCGAGGCGGAAGGCTGCCCGGTGCTGCTGCGCGCGATCGAAGCCGGTGAGAATATCGGTCTCGACAAGATCACCACCTCGGTGGCGACCATGGCCTGCGCCAAGTCCGACGATGCGATCTTCGAGATCGTGCGCGACCGCGTCGACGGGATCGTGCTGGTCGACGACGAGGAGATGAGGAAGGCCGCAGCCTGGCTCTGGTTCGAGATGGGGCTTGCCGCCGATCTCAGCGGCGCGGCGGCGATCGCCGCCTTGCGCGAAGGGCGAGTGGCGGTCAAGCCGGGCGAACGGGTCTGCGCGATCGTCTGCGGGGCAGGGCCCGACGCGATCCTCGGGTGATGTCCGCTTCGCAGCGCTTTCTCCCCCCTTCAGAGGGAGATGGCTGCGATGCAGCCAGAGGGGGTGGCTGCGGCCGTGCGCGACGTAAAAAACTCTCCTCGCGCTTAAAGGAGAGAACCCCACCCGACCGCTTCGCGGCCACCCTCCCCTCAAGGGGGAGGGAAACCTTGGCGCCTTCCTCAATCCCCCAGCAGGCAGTGCGTTAGCGGATGCGCGGCGTCGGCGAGGCCGTCGATGATGCTGAAGTGATGGCGGTCAGGCTCGATCACCGCGGCGGTCGATGCACCAAGCCCGGTCCAGACATTGGCGAGCAGCGCGTTCTGGCGGATGAACTCGGCGCGCTCGCCGCCGCCCACCCAGCAGGTGATGCGGGCATTGTCCATCGGCCGCAGCAGCGCCGGGCTTTCGGTCAGCGCTTCGGCCTCGTCGATGCGCAGATCCCCGTTCATCGCGGTGCGCATGATCGGGCGCAGATCGTGAACGCCCGATATGGAAACGACATGCCGGATGCGCGCTTGCACCGGCGCGGCTATCGGCGAGGTCGCACTGATCATGCGGCTGACCAGATGGCCGCCGGCGGAGTGTCCGGTCAGCATCAGCGGACCGTCGATCAAGGCGGCGGCCGCGCCGATCGCGGCGGCGACCTCGGCCACGATGCCCGAGATGCGAATATCTGGGCAGAGCGTGTAGGACGGCATGGCGACCGCGTAGCCGTTTGCCAGCGGACCTGCCGCCAGATGCGACCAGAAGCTCTTGTCGAGCCGTAGCCAGTAACCGCCATGGACGAAGACGACCAGGCCTTTCGTTTCGGTCTCCGGCAGGAAGAGGTCGAAACGATTGCGCTCGCCGGTGCCATAGGCGAGGTCCAGCCTGGCGCGGCCAGCCGAAGCGAGTTCTTCCCGGAAGGCGCGTGCGGGCTCGACCCAGGCGGCCGGCCAGCGCTCGCCGCCGGCGATATGGGCGCCGTTCGTATAGGCGTCGTCCCAGTCCTCGATCCGGCGACAGATCATCGGCAATCCCTCCCCAAAGCATGTTTCCCGAAAGTGGGCACCGGTTTCGGGAAGAAAGACATAGTGCCTCTATCCGGCTGCAACTGGCGCGCGCCGACATGAATGTCAATCTCGCACAGAAACTTTATGCTTGAAATAGTTTTCGGCAGATGCGATCCATTCGTAGGCTCAGTCGAGAAGGGAGGTCTCGCCGTGACGATGGCCGCATGTTTCGTTCGACCTGTCTCCACGGCCACGTCGCTTGTGCCGGCGGGCGCCGGCTGCGGCGCGCGGCCGCTGTCGCCCTGCTTGCCGACCTCCCTTCGCCGCAACCCGATCAGGCAGCCGGCCCGCGTACAGTGCGTGCCGGGCAGCCTGCGACCGATGTAAGGCCACGACCATGCTTGGACCGACAGCGCATATCGACACATTCGCGCGCGACAACCTGCCGCCGCCGGAGCAGTGGCCGGACTTCCTGCTCGACGGTTTCGACTATCCCGACCATCTCAATGCCGCGGTCGAGTTGACCGACGCCATGGTCGCGAAAGGGTTCGGCGACAATACGGCGCTGATCGGCAACGGCCGCCGCCGCACCTACAAGGAACTGGCGGACTGGACGAACCGGCTGGCGCATGCTCTCGTCGAGGATTATGGCGTAAAGCCTGGAAATCGCGTGCTGATCCGCTCCGCCAACAATCCCGCCATGGTCGCCTGCTGGCTGGCCGCCACCAAGGCGGGCGCGGTGGTGGTCAACACAATGCCCATGCTGCGCGCCCGGGAACTCGGCCAGATCGTCGACAAGGCGCAGGTCTCGCTGGCGCTCTGCGACACCCGCATCAAGGACGAGCTGGTCGCCTGCGCCAAGGAGAGCCGCTTCCTCAAGCAGGTGGTCGGCTTCGACGGCACGGCCAATCACGACGCCGAGCTCGACCGCATCGCGCTCAACAAGTCGGTGAAGTTCGACGCCGTCAATACCGGCCGCGACGACGTCGCGCTGCTCGGCTTCACCTCGGGCACGACAGGCGAGCCGAAGGCGACGATGCATTTCCATCGCGACCTGCTGATCGTCGCCGACGGCTATGCGCGGGAAGTGCTCGGCGTGACGCCCGAAGACGTGTTCGTCGGATCGCCGCCTCTCGCCTTTACCTTCGGCCTCGGCGGCCTGGCGATCTTCCCGCTGCGCTTCGGAGCGGCCGCGACGCTTCTCGAAAGCGCCACCCCGCCGAACATGATCGAGATCATCGAGACCTACAAGGCGACGATCTGCTTCACCGCGCCCACCGCCTATCGCGCCATGCTCGCAGCGATGGAAAACGGCGCCGATCTCTCCTCGCTGCGCCTGGCCGTCTCGGCCGGCGAGACCTTGCCTGCGCCGGTCTATGAGGACTGGTGCCGCAAGACTGGCAAGCCGATCCTCGACGGCATCGGCGCCACCGAGATGCTGCACATCTTCATCACCAACCGCTTGGGCGACTCCCGCGCCGCGACCACGGGCAAGCCGGTCACCGGCTACGAGGCCAGGATCGTCGACGCCGATATGAACGAAGTGCCGCGAGGCGAGGTGGGGCGGCTTGCCGTGCGAGGGCCGACCGGCTGCCGCTATCTCGCCGATAAGCGCCAGGAGAAATATGTCCGCGACGGCTGGAACCTGACGGGGGACTCCTTTGTCCAGGATGCCGACGGCTACTTCCATTTCGCCGCCCGCTCCGACGACATGATCATCTCGGCCGGCTACAACATTGCCGGCCCCGAGGTTGAAGCGGCGCTGCTCGCCCATGCCGACGTGCGCGAATGCGCCGTCATCGGCAAGGCGGACGAGCAGCGCGGCCAGATCGTGGAAGCCCATGTCGTGCTGGTCGAGGGCGTCACCGCCGATGCCGCGACGGTCCAGCGCCTGCAGGATCACGTGAAGGCGACGATTGCCCCTTACAAATATCCGCGCTCGGTCGTCTTCCTCGACGCGTTGCCCAAGACGCAGACCGGCAAGATCCAGCGTTTCCGCCTGCGTGAGGAACATTGAGCATGGCCGAGACGCGCGACGAACGCGAAGACGGAATCCGCACCGCCGTGGCAGCGCCCATGTCCTACAGCGACTATCTGCATCTCGACCAGCTTCTCGCGGCACAATCGGCATTGTCGGATTCGCCCGATGAGCTCCTGTTCATCATCCAGCACCAGACCTCGGAACTGTGGATGAAACTTGCCATCCACGAGGCAAGCTCCGCCTGCGCCGCCATCCGCGAGGACCGGCTGGAGCCGGCCTTCAAGATGCTCACGCGCGTGGCGCGGATCTTCGAACAGTTGAACAGCGCCTGGGATGTGCTGCGCACGATGACACCCAGCGAATACACCAAGTTCCGCGGCGCGCTCGGCCAGTCCTCGGGTTTCCAATCCTGGCAATACCGGGCGATCGAGTTCCTTGCCGGCAACCGCAATCTGGCGATGCTGAAGCCGCATGCCGATCGCGCCGAGGCGTCGGCGAAGCTGGAGGCGATCCTGGCGCGGCCGAGCCTCTATGACGAGGCGCTGCGCCTGCTCGCGCGGCAGGGTTTCGACATCGGCCCCGACGCCGCCCGCACCGACTGGCGCGGGACGCGGCAGGAGAACGAGGCCGTGCTCACCGCATGGAAGGCGGTCTATGCCGAGCCGGAGCGGCACTGGATGCTCTACGAGCTGGCCGAGAAGCTGGTCGATTTCGAGGACTATTTCCGCCGCTGGCGCTTCAATCACGTCACCACGGTCGAACGGATCATCGGCCTCAAGAAGGGAACGGGCGGAACCGGGGGAGTATCCTATCTCCGCCGGATGCTGGAGGTTGTACTTTTCCCAGAACTCTGGAAAGTGCGTACCGAACTCTAGAAAACAACGGGAGGAGCGAGACGATGAAGAGAATTCTTACGGCGAGCCTGATGGCCCTGTCGATCGGCGTGTCGGGAGCGGCATTCGCCGAACCGATCAAGATCGGCATGATCACGACGCTGTCGGGCGGCGGTTCGGGCCTGGGCATCGACGTGCGCGACGGCTTCATGCTGGCGCTCGAACAGTCGGGCAACAAGGAGATCGAGGTCGTCACCGAGGACGACGCCCAGAAGCCGGAAATGGCCGTCCAGATCGCCGACAAGATGATCCAAAGCGACAAGGTCGACATCCTCACCGGCATCATCTGGTCGAACCTCGCCATGGCCGTGGTGCCGAATGCGGTTGCGCAGGGCAAGTTCTACCTGTCGCCGAATGCCGGGCCGTCGGCACTGGCCGGCGCCAAATGCAACGAGAACTATTTCAACGTCGCGTGGCAGAACGACAATCTGCACGAGGCGATGGGCGCCTATGCGAACCAGGCCGGTTACAAGAAGTCCTTCATCCTGGCCCCCAACTATCCGGCCGGCACCGATGCCCTGACCGGCTACAAGCGCTTCTACAAGGGCGATCTCGCCGGCGAGCTCTACACCAAGCTTGGTCAGACCGATTACGCGGCCGAGATCGCGCAGATCCGTGATTCCGGCGCCGATTCCGTCTACATCTTCCTGCCCGGGGGCATGGGCATCGCGTTCATGAAGCAATATGCCCAGTCGGGCGTGAAGATCCCTGTCACCGGGCCGGGCTTCTCCTTCGACCAGGATGTGCTCGGCGCGATCGGAGATGCGGCCGTCGGCGTCAGGAACACCGCGCAATGGTCGCCCGACCTCGACAACGAGACGAACAAGAAGTTCGTGGAGACCTTCAAGGCCAAGTACGGGCGCATCCCCTCGCTCTACGCCAGCCAGGGCTTCGACACGGCGAACCTCATCGTCGCCGCCGCCTCCAAGGCGAGCGTCAAGGACGCCGAAGCGTTCCGTGCCGCGCTCAAGGAGGCCGGCTTCGAATCGACCCGCGGCGACTTCAAGTTCGGCAACAACAACCATCCGATCCAGGACGTCTATGTCCGCGAGGTGATCAAGGACGGCGACGTCATTACCAACAAGATCGTCGGCACGGCCTTCGAAGACCATCAGGACGCCTACGCCAAGGACTGCAAGATGTAATTGCGGCAGCCTCTCTTCTCCCCGCTTGCGGGAGAAGATGCCGGTCCACCCTCCGCAGCTGCTGCGCAACTGCTGCGGAGGACGGGCAGGCAGGTGGGGCGGCGGAACGCTGAGATATCGCCTCACCCTCTCACCGTAGTCGGGAGGGGGGTCGCCGCCGCCGAGTCCGCTCCGCCGCCAAAGCAGCCAAGCTGCACGTCAGTTCTAAGACCGGGAACCATTTTGTCGATCGCACTTCTCCTGGAGCAGTTGCTCAACGGCCTGCAGTTCGGCGTCATGCTGTTCCTGATGGCCGCCGGGCTGACGCTCATCTTCGGCGTCATGGGCCTGATCAATCTTGCCCATGGCTCGCTCTACATGATCGGCGCCTTCGCCTGCGCGGCGGTCGCTGCCGCGACCGGCTCGTTCTGGATCGGGCTGGCGGCGAGCCTCGCCGCGGCGGCCGCCGCCGGCGCGCTGGTCGAGATTCTCGTCGTGCGCCGCCTCTATGAGCGGGATCATCTCGACCAGGTGCTGGCCACCTTCGCGTTGATCCTGATCTTCTCGGAAGGCACGCGCTGGCTGTTCGGCTCGTTTCCACTCTATCTCGACATACCGCCCCAGCTCTCGGGTGCCGTCGAGCTTCCGGGCGGCTTCAGCTATCCGCTGTACCGGCTCGCCATCATCGGCGTCGGCATCGCCGTCGCCGTCGGGCTCTATTGGCTGATCGCGCGCACGCGGCTCGGCATGCGCATCCGAGCCGGCGAATCCGACCGCGAGATTATAGCCGCGCTTGGCGTCGACATCCGCACCCTCTACACCATCGTCTTCGCGCTGGGCGCGGCACTGGCGGGCCTGGCTGGCGCTCTGGTCGGCGCGCTGCAATCCGTGCAGGTCGGCATGGGCGAGCCGGTGCTTATCCTCGCCTTCGTGGTGATCGTTATCGGCGGCATCGGCTCGATCAAGGGTGCGCTGGTCGGGGCGCTCCTTGTCGGGCTGATCGACACGCTGGGACGCTTCCTCCTGCCGAAGCTCTTCAGCCTGTTCCTCGGGCCGTCGGACGGAGCGACGGTCGGGGCCGCGCTCGCCTCGATGCTGATCTATGTCGTGATGGCGTTGATCCTGGCGGTCCGGCCGAAAGGCCTGTTTGCGGTGACGGCATGACTGCGATGCGCCGCGAAACGATCGTCAACTGGTCGCTTGCCGGCCTGCTGCTGGCCCTGCCATTCGCCGCGCAGGCGCTGGGCGAGCCGTTCTACATCACGCTCGCGACCCGCATGGCGATCCTCGCCCTCGCAGCCGTCGGCCTCAATCTCGCCCTCGGTCTCGGCGGGCTGGTGTCCTTCGGCCATGCCGCCTTCTTCGGCATCGGTGGCTACGCCGCCGGCATACTGGGCATGCACGCTCTCAATGCCGAGCCTCTGTTTCTTGGCATTCCAGCCAGCGACCAGATCTGGGTAGCCTGGCTGGTCGCGATCGTGGTTTGCGCGCTCGTGGCGCTGGCGACCGGTGTGATCAGCCTGCGTACATCGGGCGTCTACTTCATCATGATCACGCTCGCATTCGCGCAGATGATCTACTATTTCGCCATCTCCTGGCCGGCCTATGGTGGAGAGGACGGCCTGTCGCTGCCGTTGCGCAGCGCCTTTCCCGGCCTGAACACGGCCGATCCCTTGACCTTCTTCCTGCTTTCTTTCGCCGTTCTGGCGGTCACCCTCGTGCTGTTCGCGCTTGTCGGCGGCTCTCGCTTCGGCACCGCTTTGCAGGCGGCACGGCAGAACGAGGCGCGGCTCGCAGCGGTCGGCATCGAGCCGTTCCACACAAGGCTCGTCGCCTATGTCATGTCCGCTGCGATTACCGGCGTGGCGGGCGTGCTCTTCGCCAATCTCAACCGCTTCGTCAGTCCGTCCATGTTGTCTTGGCAGATGTCGGGCGAGTTGATCGTGCTGATCATCCTCGGCGGCACGGCGCGACTCTTCGGCCCGGTTGCCGGTGCGATGCTGTTCGTGCTTTTCGAATTCGTGCTGGGCGGCATGACCGAGCGCTGGCAGTTCTTCCTCGGGCTGATCCTGCTCGCCGTGGTACTCTTCGCGCGCGGTGGTATCGTCGGCCTGCTCGCGGGGAAAGCGCGCTATGGCTGAGCCGATCCTTGCCATCCGCGACCTCACCAAGACCTTCGGCGCTCTCAAGGCGACGGATGGCGTCAGCCTCGAGCTGCGGCCGGGCGAGATCCATGCGCTGATCGGCCCGAACGGCGCCGGCAAGTCGACGCTTATCCACCAGATCTCCGGCACGATCCGGCCCGATGGCGGCACCATCTCCTTCCTCGGCCGCGACATCGGCCCGCTCGACGTGGCCGAGCGGGCGCGGCTCGGGCTCGGGCGAAGCTTCCAGATCTCGTCCTTGGCGCCCGAATTCTCCGCTCTGCGCAACGTGATGCTGGCGGTGCAGGCACGCCAGGGCAAAACCTTCCGCTTTCTCCGGCCGGTGATGCGGGACCGTTCGCTGACCGAGCCGGCCATGGCCATGCTCGAACGTGTGGGCCTTGCCGACCGCGCGTCGCTGCCGTCCGCGGAACTGTCCCACGGCGAAAAGCGCCAGCTTGAGATTGCCATCGCGCTTGCCCTGGGGCCAAAAGCCTTCCTGCTCGACGAGCCGATGGCCGGCATGGGACCTGAAGGATCGAAGCGTCTCACCGGTTTTCTCGACCGACTGCGCGCCGAAGCGCCGATCCTGCTCGTAGAGCACGATATGGACGCCGTCTTTGCGCTGGCCGACCGCATCTCGGTGCTGGTCTATGGACGGGTCATCGCGACCGGGACGGTCGACGAGATCCGCCGCGATGCCGAGGTGCGTCGGGCCTATCTGGGAGAAGAAGCGTGAGCCTGCTCGAAGTGGACCGGCTTGAGAGCTTCTATGGCGCCTCGCAGGCGCTGTTCGGGGTCTCGCTCGCCGTGGCCGAGGGCGAGGTGGTTGCCCTGATGGGCCGCAACGGCATGGGCAAGACGACGACGATCCGCTCCGTGCTGGGTCTCATCCGGCCGCGCGGAGGCCGGATCGCCTTCGGCGGATCCGAGATCGCCGGCATGCGGCCGCACCGCATCGCCCGCCTCGGCATCGGCCTGGTGCCGGAGGGCCGCCGCTGTTTCCCGAATCTCACCGTGCACGAGAACCTGGTCGCCGCCGCGCGCAAGGGCGTCTGGACCGAGGCCCGGGTCACGGAACTCTTTCCGAGGCTCGGTGAACGGCGCGACCAGTTCGCCAGCACGCTGTCGGGCGGCGAGCAGCAGATGCTGGCAGTGGGTCGTGCCTTGATGACCAATCCGCGGCTCATCATCCTCGACGAGGCCACCGAGGGGCTGGCACCCGTCATCCGCAAGGACATCTGGGCGGCGATCCGCACCCTCAAGGCTGCCGGCCAGTCGATCCTCGTCGTCGACAAGACGCTCGCCGAACTGTTGCCCGTGGCGGATCGCTGCTTCGTTCTGGAGAAAGGCACGACCGTCTTCGAGGGAACGCCGCAGGCGCTGACGCCGGAGCTCCAGGACCGGTATCTCGGCGTGTAGCGTCCGGGGTCTATTGGTTCGCGGTCGTGATGGGCGTCATGCTGTGCGCGTGGTTCGCTGAAGCAGCTTGCCATCCGTAGTCACGGCTCTGCCCGCCTTGAAGGCTCGGCGGCCACCGGGAACCGCGACCACGGCTTCCGGCACATGGGCGGCCTCGAGCGCGACGAAATCGGCCGGAGCCCCGACACGCAATCCATAGCTTTCCAGACCGAGCGCGCGTGCGCCGGCTTCCGTCACGGCGTCGAAGGCGGCCGCCAGTTCCTGGTCGGTGTAGAAACCGGAGCGATAGCCGATCATCATGGCCCGGCCCAGCATGTCGCCATCGCCATAGGGCCACCAGGAATCCCGGATATTGTCGCTGCCGCCGAAGACGGTGACGCCGGCCTTGCGCAACGCCAGCACCGGCGGGAAGGGGTGGTCGCCCGGCGCATTGGTCATGATTGCGACACCGGCCGCGGCGAGTTTGTCGGCGGTTCTGGCCAGTATGTCGGCGCTGACGTCGCCCAGGGCATAGGCATGGCTGACGACGACCTTGCCTTCCATGCCGAGCGCGCGCGTGCGCGCGGCGATCTCCTCGATCTGGAAGATGCCGAGCAGGTGGCCGTCATGCAGATGGAGGTCTATCGGAACGCCGCGCTTCTCGGCAATCCCGAACACAATATCGAGATGGCCTTTGACGTCGCGGTCGAAGGATGCCGGGTCGAGCCCGCCGATGACGTCGCAGCCGAGATCGAAAGCGGCGTCGAGCAGTTCGGCCGTGCCGGGGCAGGCGAGGATGCCGTTCTGGGGGAAGGCAACGAGCTGGATGTCGATCACGTCCCGATATTGTTCGCGCACGGCCAGGATCGTTTCGAGCGGCTTGAGGCCGACGGTTCCGTCGACCATGACGTGGCTGCGCATATGCGTCGTGCCGTGGGAGATGCAGAGCTCGAGCTGGCTGCGGGCGCGCTCATCCATCGGCGCCGCCGTCGCCATGTTCTGCCGCTGGAATTCGACGCGTTCATGGACGTCGAAACCGGCCGTGCAGGGTTTGTGCGGCTTCCATGCGTCGCCGTAGAAGCTGGTGTCGAGATGGATGTGTCCTTCGACGAATCCGGGGACGACCAGTGTATCGCCGAGATCGACGACGGTTCGAACGGTCGCGCCTCTTGCAGCCTCACCGATCGCGGCAATCCGGCCCGCATCTACGGCGATCGCGCCTGAAGTGCCGTCCGCGAAGCGAGCATTCTCGAACAGTGCGTCGAAGGTTTGTGTCATGAAAAGCTCCGGTCAGGCGGATGGGAAAGCGCGGGGCGACTATCCGGCGCACGGCGGCGATTTGGCAAGCGGGCCCTGGGCGGACCATTGCCGGCAGATGGGAGGCGCAGCCGGTTTTCTGCGGGGCGGGCGGCTTCCGTGATGCTCCCGATTGTTCCCGCCGGCCGCGACGATTTCCGTCGACAAGGAGGTTTCCGCGCTTCAGCGACGGGGTATCTTCCGTCGCGAACGCGAAGAATCGATACTGAGCGACAATCTCGGAGTTCCGCGTCCTCGGAACCGGTTTTCCGCATGACCGGGCACTTGATCGAATGGAGGTTCTTATGTCTGCACAAACGAACAGGCGCATCGTCCTGGCGGCGCGGCCGACCGGCCGACCGAAGCCCGGCGACTTCCGCCTGGAAACGACCGCGGTTCCCGAGCCGGGCGAGGGCGAGCTCCTGCTGCAGATACTGTATCTGTCGCTCGATCCCTATATGCGCGGGCGCATGAATGCCGGCAGGTCCTATGCCAAGCCGGTCGAGATCGACGCCGTGATGGAGGGCGGAACGGTTGCGCGTGTCGTGCGGTCGCGCAATCCGGACTTCGCGGAAGGCGAAATCGTCCTGTCCCATTCCGGTTGGCAGAGCTTGGCCCTGTCGGATGGAACGGGTCTTCGCAGGCTCGATCCGGGCGCGGCACCGCTGACCACCGCGCTCGGCGTGATGGGCATGCCGGGCTTCACGGCCTATGCCGGCCTCTTGACGATCGGCCGGCCGCAGCCGGGCGAAACCGTCGTGGTCGCGGCCGCCAGCGGCGCCGTGGGCTCGGCGGTCGGCCAGATCGCCCGGATCAAGGGCGCGCGGGCGGTCGGCATCGCCGGAGGCGAGGACAAATGCCGCTTCGTCCGGGAAGAACTCGGTTTCGACGCGGTCGTGGACCATCGCGCCCCGGATTTTCCGGAAAGACTGAAGGCTGCCTGCCCTGATGGGATCGACGTCTATTTCGAGAATGTCGGTGGCCAGGTCTGGGACGCCGTTTTCCCGCTGCTCAACGACTTTGCCCGAATACCGGTCTGCGGCCTTATCGCCCAATACAACGCCATCGACGACAGCCGGCCGGATCGCCTGCCGGTCGTCATGCGTGAAGTGCTGAGCCGCAGCCTGACGATCCGCGGTTTCATCCAGAGGGAATTCGTCGACCAGCGCCCGGCCTTCTATCGCGACATGGCCGGGTGGATCGCCGCCGGCAAGGTCCGCTACCGCGAGGACATCGTCGACGGGCTCGAGAATGCTCCGGAGGCGCTGATCGGGCTGCTCGAGGGGCGCAATTTCGGCAAGCTTATCATAAGGGTGAGCGCATAAAGACCTGACGCTCGGAATCCGGCAGCAAACGGCAGTGTCCGACCCGGAGCTGTCACACTTACCGATGCACGGGGCCTTCGGCTCCGTGCGCCATGTGGACGATCCGGCAGTTCAGTCTGCCTGCTTCACCGCGTAGCTGTTTATGATGGCGCCGTTTCCCAGACGACGAGTCTCGGTGAGATCGAGCCCCGTCTTCCGACCTGGCTTGAACAGCAGCGTACCCTCGCCCAGAAGCACAGGCACGACGCAAATCATCAACTCGTCGACCAAACCGGCTTCCAGCAGGGAATGCGTAAGGTCGGCGCTGCCGAAGACATAAAGCTCCTTCGTCAGCTCGGCCTTCAGGCGCTTCAGTTCCGGCACGATGTCGGCGGTCACCCGGCTGTTGTTCCAGTCGACCGATGTCAGCGTGCGCGAGGCGACCAGTTTCGGCAGCGCGTTCATATAGGTCGCGACCTTGCCCGGCTCGGCCGATCTCCAGTAGTTGGCCATGCCCTCATAGGTCACCCGACCGAAGACGAGCGCCGCGGCATTGTCGCCGAATTCTTCGCTCAGTTTTTCCAGTTCGGGTCCCCAGGCGAGGTTGTGGAAGTCGAGATCCCACTTTTTGGCGCCTTCGAAATAGCCGTCCACGGTCACGAGATTCCAGACGATCAACCTGGCCATGCGCATCCTCCTAAGAATCCAGTTGCAATTTGCAAGCAGATAAGGGCATAGCTTAACTGATCCTGTAATGCAACTGGTTTAAATTTAGGGAAGGCAATGTAGGATGCAGGCCGGTCCGGCTGCCCGACGCGTCTCCCACGAGTTGGTCCCACGGCATCGCCTTCTACACGGCCAACGGGCCAGCCGAACCACTGCACGATCGTCCAAGACCGCCGGATACGCCTCCGCTAGTTTTGTCCTGATGAGCCGTGACCGTTCACCCCTGGTCCTGGGGCTAGCGTGCGCACACATCTATCTGTGGTTGAAGGCTGCTGGCCAAGGCAAAACCCTCGGCGATGGCGTGGAAGCGTCGGAGGCCACGGGTGAATGTAATGGGGCCCGGGGGCCGTTCGCTGGCATAGCCGGTCCATCCGCCGAGCCGGGCAATGCCCCAGGCGGCCCAGGCGAGGCTGTGTCGGGGGTGCGGGTTCTTCTGCTTTTCGGTCCTGCCTTCGAGCCTGCGGATCAGCGCCTCGAGGACGGTGATCTCGGCCGGATCGAACAGCCGCGCCGCCTCGAAGGCGGCGCCGGCCGCATCGCGGCCATGGACGAGTTGCATGACCCTTGTGGCGGCGACCAGCGTGGTTGCAGCCAGTCGTTCGAGCGCCTCGCCGTCGGCAAGCAGGCTTTCCTCAACATCGATGGCCTGCGACTTCAGGGTTCGAAACAGCTGTTCGATGGTCCAGCGCCGGCGGTAGAGGTCGACGATGCGGGCGGCATCGGCCAGCGTGGTGACGCTGTGGGTGGTCAGCAGCCGCCAGATCACCGCCTCCTTGGGCGATGGCGGATCGATCTCGCGCACCTCCACGATGTTGAGGCTGAGCGAGCGCGGATCGCGCCGGTCGGCGCCGGTCTTGGGCTGGCGTATGCTGGCCTGGCCAAAGCGGACGGCGAGGGTGACGGTGCGTCCCGGCCGGCCGGGGCGGGCCTCCAGTTCGAAGACGAGACGGCCGGCTTCGGGCTGTTTGGCGATTTCGGCGAACAGGCGGCCGTGCTCGGCAAGCGCCCGATCCTTGGTGGCGCGGATCAGCACATGCGTGCGCGCGTCGGGCAGCCGGGCGAACACTTCGTAGATGTCGCCCTCGCGGTCGGCGATCACCGTGGCAAGCGGCGTCTCGGGCAAGGCCCGGCGCGCCGCCTGGGCGGTGGCGAGCCATTTGTGGCTTTCCTTGTCCTCGATCGGCAGCGCCTGATAGTTCGCCTGCTTGGGCTTGGTGCGCCGCCAGATCGTGGCACCGGCAAGGCCCAGCACGCTGCCGTCGGCGGCATCCACAGCCAGCGCCGGATGCACGAACAGGCCGACATCGGTGCCGTTGCCGACCCGGCCAAGGCCGCGCTTGCGCAAGGCCTTGGCCTGATAGTTGATCTCGCTGGTATCCTCGATGATCAGCACGTGACGCCCGGCCGCCGCTTCGCCGGCTCGGGCCGCCGCGGTGCGCAGGATCTCCAGCGGGCTCACGCGCGGATTGCCAAAGAAGCGCGTGAACGCGATCTTTTCGGCGCGTGTGTCGGCCAACTGACGCAGGCTCGTGCTGATCCGCGTGCATACGCGCTCCAGCACCATGTCCCCCTTTTTTGCAGGCGCAGGTCGCTGAAGTGTCCAAGACGCAACAGTGCCACAGTCGATGTCTCCCGAATCAACAACGGCAGATACAGAATCACAAACGATTCAACGGCTTCAAGCCACGATCACCACAAATCCCTCTTGACAGCACAACGAACCACTTGTGTGCACACGCTAGGGTCCTGGGGAGGAGAAGGCGATGGCGACGGAGCTTGCCCGGGACGCGGAACTGTGGCGGTCCTTGCTGGCGCTGGTCATGGCGGCGCTTGCGGTGATGGGCAGCCCGGGACCTTCGACGGTGAGCGTGACCGCCGTCGGCGCCGCATACGGGTTCCGGCGGTCGGTTCCCTATATGTCCGGGCTCGTGGCCGGGACGATCGCCGTGCTTCTCGCCGTTGCCGCAGGCTTCGTGGCGCTGCTTCTGTCGATGCCCCGCCTGTTGCCGCTGCTGGTCGCGGCGTCTGTCGCCTATATCCTCTATCTGGCATTTCGCATCGCGACCGCGCCGCCGCTGGCAAGGCAGGAGCGCGATGCGCCTGCGCCGTCCTTCGCCGGAGGCTTCCTGCTCGGCGTTGCCAACCCGAAGGCCTATCTGGCGATCGCGGCCGTCTTTGCCGGTGCGAGTCTCGCCGCTCAGGCGCCGATCGTGGACGCGGCCGCCAAGATCGTCGTGCTCTCGGCAATGATTGTCTTCATTCATGTCTTCTGGCTGGCGATCGGTGTGTCGCTGGCCGCGCTGTTCTACGACCCGGTCACGTCGCGTCGCACCAACATCGTGCTTGCCCTGTTGCTGGTTGCCACGCTTGTTGTCGGCCTCTTGCCATGACCCCTCTCATGTTGAGGAGCATGGTGCGCCTGCGGCCCGATCCTGCTGATTTGACAACGGATTTCTCCGGCGCGCCGCGTGAGATCCCGGGGTGCATCCCGCGCGCCCCCTCGACCTGTCGATACCGGGCATCGGAAGCGCGGAAAGATGCCATCTGCAGGCCGTCCTCCGCTGAACCTCAACAGGCCCTGGGCCATATGCGGCCTTCAGCTTCGAGCAGCTATCCCTGGGCTATGTGCGGCCTGCGGGCCGATCCCAGGACACGCTTCGGGGACGGTCGAGCTGAAGGGATGTCTCGGGCGGCCTCGCTTCCGGGTGGACGAAACCGAAGCCCAGCCAGTTGTTGGGGCGGGCGCGGATATATTGCGGCGGGTAGCGGATGTCCGCGCCGAGCGCCGCGGCCGCGTGCAGGCCCCAGCGCGGATTGTCGAGCATGGGGCGGGCGAGGGCCACGAAGTCGGCTTCGCCATTCGCCACGATGGCTTCCGCCTGCCGCGGTTGGGCAATCATGCCGACGGCCATGGCGGACAGTCCTGTCCGTTTCTTGATCTCGGTTGCGAAGGACACCTGATGGCCGGGTGCGGCCGGCGGGATCGAGATGCCAGGCGCGATGTTTCCGGCAGACATGACCGCGTAGTCGACACCGACGTCTTCGAGCGCCTGCGCGAGCGCGACCGCGTCCTCGAGCGAGGAGCCGTCGGGGTGCCAGTCCGTGCTGTTGATGCGGAAGCCGAGCGCAATAGCCGGCGGCAGGACGGACCGGACGGCACGAGCGATCCCGATAGCGAAGCGCATACGGTTCTCGCGCGTGCCACCCCACCGGTCAGACCGCCTGTTCGACAGAGGCGAAAGGAAATTGTGGATGAGATAGCCATGGGCGCCATGGATCTCGACGAGATCGAAACCCGCTTGTGCGGCGCGCCGGGCGGAGGCTGCGAAGGCGCCGATGATGCGTTCGATGCCCGTCTCGTCGAGCTCTTCCGGCACCGGCCAATGCCCGTCGAAGGCGAGGGGAGATGGTGCAACAGGTGTCCAGGCGCCCTCTTCCACAGGCAGGGGCTCGCCCTTCCAGCGTTCCGGGATAGTGCGCGTCGATGCCTTCCTGCCGCAATGGGTGAGCTGAATGCCGATCCTGGCGCCGGACAGCTTCCTTGCCTCGTCGAGCAACTTCGCGAGCGCGGTTTCCTGATCGTCGCGGTAGAGCCCGAGGCAGCCATGCGTGCCGCGGCCGATATCCTCCACTGCCGTCGCCTCGACGATCACGAGGCCGGCGCCCGACATCATCAGGCCGCCGACATGGATGAGATGCCATGGCTGCGCCACGCCGTCGACGGCGCTGTATTGGCACATGGGCGAGACGACGATGCGGTTTTCGAGCTCGAGGCTGCCGATCCTGCCGGGGCTGAAGAGTGCGCTCATCTCCGTCGTTTCCTCCCTGCCGTTGTTGCTATCCCGGAGTGACCACGAAACCGCCCGCCCGGCAAACCAAGTCGACGGTGACTTGCCAACTTCACCCATGTGAAAGTTCTTTGGGCGCGACCCCAAATTCATGCGTCCGACCGGGCACCGTGTGTTTCACATTTGTGAAGTTTCTCTTCGCATCCGCGATGCGATTGACTCGCTGGTCGACCTGCTCGATGGTCCTGGCAGAGGCGGTCGCAAGACCGGTTCCTGGGACGATCAGCTCCGCGATTGCGCGTTGGCAGCCGCCCGGCGTGGCCGGCCGGCAGAGCGCATTGCTGCCCGACAGGTGTCGGGCCCGAGCGCACGCACCCAGGGTCCGGATCGCGGCAGTTGCGGTCTGGAGGAGTTTCGCATGACTCAGGGCAATCGGGCTACGAAGAGCAGCGGGGCGTGCCGGGTCGACGTCATCGTCGTCGGCGCCGGCTTCGCCGGGATGTACGCCACCTACAAGTTCCGCGAGATGGGCAAGAACGTCGCCGCGATCGAGGCCGGCGGGGACGTCGGCGGGGTCTGGTACTGGAACCGCTATCCGGGCGCCCGCTGCGACCTGATGAGCGTCGACTACAGCTACGGCTTCTCGCCGGAGATCGAGCAGGAATGGACGTGGAGCGAGCAGTTCGCGGCACAGCCCGAAATCCTCGCCTATGCCAATTTCGTGGCGGACCGGCTCGACCTGCGACGCCACTACAGGTTCAACACGCGCGTGACGCGCGCCGCCTGGGACGAGGAGGCCAAGGTCTGGCGTGCCACCATCGACACCGGCGAAACGCTGGAAGCGCCCTATTGCATCATGGCGACTGGTCCGCTTTCGGTGCCCAAGGATCCCGAAATTCCCGGAATCGAGCGGTTCGAGGGCACACTGCTCCGCGCGCAGAAATGGCCGCACGAACCCGTCGATTTCGCCGGCAAGCGCGTCGGCGTCATCGGCACCGGTTCGACCGGCATCCAGATCATCCAGACCCTGGGCAGGCAGGCAGGCGAACTGTTCGTCTTCCAGCGCACGCCGAGCTTCACGCTGCCGATGCGCAATCACGTGCTCGAGCCCGACTACATCGCCGAGATGAAGCGGCACTACCGCGCGATGCGCGAGGCCATGCGCAACAATCCCACCGGCGGCACGCGGCCGGCGACCTCGCGCCCCTTCTTCAGCCTGCCGCCATCCCAGCGTCGCGAGGTGATGGAGCAGGCCTGGATCAATGGCGGCCACACCTTCCTCGGCTCCTTCGCCGACCTGCTCAGCAACCAGGAGGCCAATGACCAGGTCGCCGACTTCGTGCGCGAGAAGATCGGCCAGATTGTCGAGGATCCGAAGACCGCGGAGGCTCTCAAGCCGCGAGGCTATCCGATCTTCGCCCGCAGGCCCTGCCTCGATACCGAGTATTACGAGACCTACAATCTGCCGAACGTGCATCTGGTCGACGTCTCGAAGGACCCGATCATCGGGATCACAGAGAAGGGCGTCCGCACCGAGAGCGGCGAGACCGAACTCGACATGCTGATCTTCGCGACCGGCTACGACGCGCTGACCGGCGCGCTGCTCGCTTTCGACGTGGTCGGCCGTGGCGGCCGCACATTGAAGGACAAATGGAAGAACGGCCCGCGCTCCTATCTCGGCTTCATGGCGGAGGGCTTTCCGAACCTCTTCGCGCCGAGCGGCCCCAACGGACCGGCCGCACTCGCCAACCTCGTCACAATCGCCGAGCACGACGTCGACTGGATCGCCGAAATGGTCTCGTTCATGGAGGCGAACGGCATCCGTACGGTAGAGCCGACCGTCTCGGCCGAGGAAGGCTGGATGGCGCTGGTGCTGTCGATGGCGGAGAAGTCGCTGATCCGCAAGGCCAACACCTGGTGGGTGGGCGCCAACGTCAAGGGCAAGCCGCAGGGCTTGACGATGTTCATCGGCGGTTTCCAGAAGTATCGCGAACTGTGCGCGGCGGCCGCCCAGGACAAGGCGTCCAACTTCGTCTTCGACCGCGCGGCGCAGTGCGCGGCTGCCTGACCGCGCGTTCACCCTCGCAGACGGACGCGCGTGGGCGAGTCCGGCCGCTGAACGTCGACAGGTCGACTTGGAGTTTTTCGTTCCGCTGAAGGATCAGGCGGCCGGGCCGTCAAATGGACTTTCACATAGGTGAAACTTCCCTTCGCATTCGCGTTGTGAATTGACGTGGCGCGCATCGGCTTCGATTTTGCCGCCCCGCCGGGGGAGCGCCGGTGATGGAGTGATGAGGAGCACCCAATGCTAGGCCTGATGCAGGACCGCCCGCTGCTGATCTCGACGCTGATCGACCACGCGGCGCGCTACCATTCCGACGTCGAGATCGTTAGCCGCACCTGCGAGGGGCCGACGGTGCGCACCAACTGGCGCGACCTGTCGAAGCGTATCGCGAAGCTGGCCAACGCACTGAAGAGCATGGGCGTCAAGCCGGGCGACCGCGTGGCCTCGCTCGCCTGGAACACGCACCGCCATGTCGAGCTGTATTTCGCCGTCTCCGGCATCGGCGCGATCCTGAACACGGTCAATCCGCGTCTTTTCCCGGAGCAGGTCGACTACATCGTCAACCATGCCGAGAACCGCGTGCTCTTCTTCGACATCACGTTCTCCGGCCTGGTCGTTGGGCTCCAGTCGAAGTTCCGAACCGTAGAGCGCTACGTCGCGCTCACCGATGCCGGTCACTTGCCGCCCGACGTAGACGGCGTCCTTGCATATGAGGACCTGCTCGCCCCGGAACCGGACACGGTCGAGTGGCCCGTCCTCGACGAGCGGACGGCGTCGGCGCTCTGCTATACGTCAGGGACAACGGGCAATCCGAAGGGCGTGCTCTACTCCCATCGGTCCACGCTGCTGCATTCCTTCATGGTGTGCACGGCGGACGGCTTCCGGCTCTCGAGTGCCGACAGCGTACTCCTGGTCGTGCCGCTGTTCCACGTCAATGCCTGGGGAATCCCCTATGCGGCGGCGATGTGCGGAGCGAAGCTGGTGCTGCCCGGCCCGAAGCTCGACGGCAAGAGCCTGTTCGATCTTGCCGCCGAGGAGCGGTGCACCTTCTCGCTCGGCGTGCCGACGGTCTGGCTCGGCTTCTTCCAGCACATCGATTCGACGCCTGGCATCGATACCTCGGCGCTGCGGCTGGAGCGTGTCGTCGTCGGCGGGTCCGCGGCGCCGCGTGCGATCATTGAACGTTTCCGCGGCCTCGGTGCCTTCGTCATCCACGCCTGGGGCATGAGCGAGACCAGTCCCGTGGCGACTGTCGGCAACCTCCTGCCCAGGCATCGCGACCTGCCGGAGAAGGAACAGGTCGACGTCCAGGTGCGGCAGGGACGCGTCGTCTACGGTGTCGAGTTGAAGATCGTCGACGAGAACCGGAACCCGCTGCCGCAGGACGGCACGGTCGCCGGAGACCTCTACGTGCGGGGGCCCTGGGTCACATCAGGCTATTTCAAGGGTGTCGGCGGCAACATGCTGGACGAGGACGGCTGGTTCCCGACCGGCGACGTCGCCAAGATCGATGCGGACGGTTACGTCGTGCTGACCGACCGGTCGAAGGACGTCATCAAGTCGGGCGGCGAATGGATCTCGTCTATCGACCTCGAAAACGCCGCCGTGGCGCATTCCGACGTGCAGGAAGCTGCCGTCATCGGCCTGCCGCATCCGAAATGGCAGGAGCGTCCGTTCTTGATCATCGTGCCGAAACCCGGCACCGCGCCCAGTCGGGAGGAAATTCTCGGCTTTCTTTCCGAGCGGGTCGCCAAATGGTGGTTGCCGGACGATGTGGCCTTCGTCCCGGAACTGCCGCACACCGCGACCGGCAAGCTGCAGAAGACGAAACTTCGGGAGCAGTTCCGCGATCACATCTTGCCGGTCAACCAGACTTCACATTCATGAAAGTGTTCTACACGCTTCTGGCGTGATTGCTTCACCGGGCCGCTTCGCATAATCCTTTGGCAACGACCGGTCGCATTAGGGAGGAATGATGCCGCGCGCATTTTTCGACGATCCGGATGGTACGCTCGCAATGTTGCGGGACAGCGTCGAGACGTTGTCCGCCCGCTATGCGGGGCCAGCATCTCTTCGCGCCAAGCGCGCACGCCAGGGCGATACCGACCCCGCGCTGTGGGCCGCAATGGCTGAAGCCGGCTGGACTGGTCTTCTGCTTCCCGAAGATCTCGGCGGTGCCGGTCTTGGCTTCGCCGAGCAGGCGGTGCTGAGCGAGGCGCTCGGCCGCGCGCTGATCTGCGAACCCATCGCCGCCGGCTCGGTCTTCGCCTCCGTGCTGCTGCGCGAGGCGCCTTCCTCCGCAGAGCGTGACCGGCTTGCCGCCGGCCTTGCGGACGGATCGCTGCGCATCTCGCCGGCCTGGCGCCAGCCTTCGCAGCATTCGTCCGGACGGCCGCTGACAGCGTCCGAAGACGCCTCGGGCATTTCCCTCGACGGAGGACTGCAGTTCGTTGATGCGGCCGCGTCCGCGACCGACTTCCTGGTCGTGGCGCCGCTCGCCGACGGTGCGGTGCTGGTGTCGGTGCCGGCATCCGCGCCCGGCGTCTCGCTCGACCAGAAGGCGGGCGTGGATGGCGCGACCATCGGCGCGCTGCGCTTCGGCCGGGTTTTCGTTCCTGCCGAGCGCGTGCTCGCCCGCGCCGGCAGCCTCGACGCGCTTGTCGAGAACGCCGTACTCCATGCCCGCGTCGCGCTTGCGGCCGAACTCGCCGGCATCGCCAGCAAGGCTGTCGAGATGACCATCGCCTACACCAGGGACCGTGTGCAGTTCGGCAAGCCGATCGCGAGCTTCCAGGCTGTCCAGCATCGCCTCGTCGACATGTGGAGCGACGCCGAGTTCGCCTGCGCCTCCGTCGTCAATGCGGTGACGCGCCAGTCCGAGGGCGACGACAAGGAAGCCCGGCTCGCGGTGCTCGCCGCCAAGGCGCGCGGAGGCGACGCGGCGACCTCGATCTGCCGGCGCGCGGTGCACCTGCACGGCGCGATGGGCTTCACCGACGAGCACGACATCGGTCTCTACCTCAAGAGGGCCATCGCGCTCAGCGCCACGCTCGGCCAGCCGGAAGCGCTGCGCCTCGAATTCGTCGAACTGGAACGCGCGGCCTGAGCGGTCGCGGGGAGGATTTCGTGAAAAACAATCTCATCAAGGTCGAGATCACCGACAAGGTCGCCGTCGTTACGCTCGACAACCCGCCGGTCAACGCCTACTCGAAGGAATTCGCCGAGGAACTGATCCAGGCCTTCGATGAGTTGAACGACACGCCGGAAGTGCGCTGCATCCTCGTCACCGGCCGCGGCAAGGTGTTTTCGGCCGGTGCCGACATCAAGAACCGCCAGGCCATCGGCGACATCAAGGGCGAGACCTATCGGCATCTGCGCCGCACGCGCGAAGTGTCGAACTGCATCATGGAGTGCAACAAGGCGGTCATAACCGCCGTCAATGGTGCCGCCCTCGGCGCGGGCCTCGGCCCGGTGATCGCGGCGGATATCGTGCTGGCTTCCGAGACCGCGGTGTTCGGCTTGCCCGAGATCGACATCGGCCTGATGGGCGGCGCCCGCCACGCCATGTCGTTCTTCCCGAAGACGCTGGCGAGGCGTATGATCCTCACCGGCTATCGAGTTCCGGCCGCCGAACTCTACCGCCGCGGCATCATCGAGGCCTGCGTGCCGCCTGAGCGGTTGATGGAGGAAGCGATGACGATGGCCCGCACCATCGCCTCCAAGAGCCCGAAGGCGCTGAGCCTCGCCAAGCGCGCCATCAATACGGTCGAGCATATGCCGCTGCGCGATGGCTACCGCTTCGAACAGAACCTGACTGTCGAGATGACCCGCCACGAGGATTCCAAGGAGGCGATGCGCGCCTTCATGGAGAAGCGACCGGCCGTGTTCAAGGACGTGCTGTGATGGCAAGGGACTGGAACGCGCTGTCCGACGAGGACTTCCGCGCCGCCTTCCGCGACCTGGTCGAGCGTCGTCTGCCGGCGGAACTGCGCTTCATGCGCAAGCAGCGCCCGCTCTTCGACGAGGTTGCCGTATGGTACCATGCGCTCGCCGAGGAGGGGTGGTTGTCGCCGGTCTGGCCGGTGGAACACGGCGGCATGGGCCTGAACCCGGCCAAGCACATGATCTATGTCGAGGAGTGGGGGCGGCTGGGCTGCCCGCGCATCCCCGACCACGGCCTCGGCCTGATCGGCCCGCTGCTGCTCGCCTTCGGCACGGAGGAACAGAAGGCGCACTACCTGCCGAAGATCCTGTCCGGCGAGCACATCTGGTGCCAGGGCTATTCCGAGCCGAACTCGGGATCGGACCTCGCCAGCCTGCGCACCGCGGCGGTGCGCGACGGCGATCATTTCGTCGTCAACGGCCAGAAGATATGGACGACGCTGGCGCACTGCGCCAACTGGATCTTCGCGCTGGTGCGCACCAGCCGCGACGAGAAGGTGCGCCAGAAGGGCATCACCGTGCTCCTTATCGACATGACCACGCCAGGCGTGAAGGTGCGCCCGATCGCCAACCTGCGCGGCGAGACCGACTTCTGCGAGGTCTTCTTCGACAATGTCCGCGTCCCTGTCGAGAACGTCGTCGGCGAGGTGGACCAGGGCTGGAACGTCGCGAAGTCCGTGCTCGGCCACGAACGCATCTTCCTCGGCGCGCCGACGCGCCCGGAGATCGCGATCGAGCGCCTCGAGAAGCTGGCCGGTGCGCGCGGCGCGTTCAACGACCCGGCCTTCCTGTCGCGCTACGCCAGGCACCGGCTCGACCTCTACGACCTCGGCTCGGCCTTTGAGCGTTTCGCCAAGGTGCTGCGCGAGGGCGGAGAACTGGGCGCGGACGTCTCGATCCTGAAGATCTTCACCACCGAGCTCTACCAGCGCATCACCGAGGAGACGATCGCGCTTGCCGGCGAGGACGCCCGCTACTTCGACGACATCGAGGCGGGCAACGACCAGGTCGATGCGATGAACCTGTTCCTCGATTCGCGCGCGCCGGCGATCTTCGGCGGCTCGAACGAGATCCAGAGGAACATCCTTTCCAAGGCCGTGCTTGGACTGCCGGGCTGAACAGAACGACAACCGTCGGCCGCACGCTGCGGCACAAGACGGAAGGGAGGAAAGATGACCGTTTCCGCAGCGGCCCTGCCGCGGGACGAAGCCGTTGCCAAGGCCGACTACGTCCTCGAGGCCCGTGGCCTGACGAAGGTCTTCGGCGGCTTCGCGGCCGTGAAAGACGTCAACCTCTCGGTTCGACGCGGGGCGATCCACGCGCTGATCGGCCCGAACGGTGCCGGCAAGACCACCTGCTTCAACCTGCTCACCAAGACGCTGGTCCCAACGGGGGGACGCATCCTCTTCGATGGGCATGACATCTCCGCGCTGCGCACCTCCGAGGTGGCGCGGCGCGGGCTTGTGCGCTCGTTCCAGATCTCGGCGACCTTCCCGAACCTCACGGCACTCGAGAACGTTCGCGTCGCGCTGCAGTCGTCCTACGGCACGGCCTTCCACTTCTGGCGGTCGCTGCGGGCGGTGGCGCCGCTCAACCGCCGCGCCGAGGACCTGCTGGAGCAGGTTGGCCTCGGCGCCAGCCGTGACACGCTCGCGGCCGAACTCTCCTACGGCAAGAAGCGCGCACTGGAAATCGCGACGACGCTGGCGCTGGAACCGCGCGTGATGCTGCTCGACGAGCCGACCGCCGGCATGGGCCACGAGGATGTCGAGCCGATCACCGACCTGATCCGCAGTGCCGCCGTCGGCCGCACCGTGCTGCTCGTCGAGCACAACCTGTCGGTCGTGTCGACGCTCTGCGACAGGATTACCGTTCTGCAGCACGGCCAAATTCTGGCCGAGGGCAACTATGCCGAGGTCTCGAACAATCCTGCCGTCGTGACCGCCTATATGGGAGGCGTCGATGAATAGCTTGGCAATGCCCAAGGCCGCGCCCGTCTCGGTCAACGCGATGCTGAAGGTCGAGGACCTCAACGCCTGGTATGCCGAATCGAAGGTGCTTCACGGCATGACCTTCGACGTGCGCGAGGGCGAACTGCTGACGCTTATCGGGCGCAACGGCGCCGGCAAGACGACGACGCTGCGGTCGATCATGGGGATCGTGCGCAAGCGCACCGGCTCGATCAACTTCTCAGGACAGGAATTGGTCGGCAAGCGTACCTTCGAGATTGCGCGGCTGGGCATCGGCTACTGTCCCGAGGAGCGCGCGATCTTCTCCTCGCTTTCGGTGCGCGAGAACCTGTTCCTGCCGCCGGTGCTGCGCGCGGGCGGCATGACCGACGAGCAGCTCTACGCGACCTTCCCCAACCTCAAGGCGCGGGCGGGCAGCCAGGGGACGAAGCTTTCGGGCGGCGAGCAGCAGATGCTCGCCATTGCCCGCATCCTGCGCACCGGCTCGCGGCTCCTGCTGCTGGACGAGCCGAGCGAAGGCCTCGCGCCGGTGGTGGTAAAGGAGATCGGCGAGACTATCCAACGCCTGAAGGCGCAGGGGTTCACCATCATGCTGGTCGAGCAGAACCTCCGCTTTGCGCGCCAGGTCGCGGACCGGCATGTCGTCGTGGAGAACGGCAAGGTGGTCGACATCCTCACCAATGACGAACTCGCCGCCGAGATGGGCCGCGTCAAAACCTACCTCGGAGTCTGACGACGATGTTCGAAGGTATCAGCACTCAGCTCCTGTTCGGCCAGATCCTGCTCGGCCTGATCAACGGCTCGTTCTACGCGATGCTGTCGATGGGTCTTGCCATCATCTTCGGCCTGATGAACGTCGTGAACTTCACCCACGGTGCGCAGTACATGCTCGGCGCCTTCGTCGCCTGGCTCCTGCTCACCTATCTCGGCCTCGGCTACTGGCCTGCGCTGATCATCGCGCCCGTGGCCGTGGCTGTCACCGGCATGGTCATGGAGCGACTGCTGCTGCGCCCGCTGCAGAACCTCGACCACCTCTACGGCCTCCTCGCCACCTATGCCGTCGCGCTGATCGTGGAGGGCCTGGTCCGCTATCGGTACGGCTCGACCGGGCTGCCCTACGAGAACCCGATCCCGGGCGGCATCAATCTCGGCTTCATGTTCCTGCCGTATTACCGGCTCTGGGTGGTCGTCTTCTCGATCGTGACCTGCGTCGGAACCTGGCTCCTCATCGAGCACACCAAGCTCGGCGCCTACCTGCGCGCCGCCAACGAGAAGCCGCAGATCGTCGAGACCTTCGGCATCAACGTGCCCAAGATGATGACGCTGACCTACGGTTTCGGCGTCGGCCTGGCGGGGTTGTCCGGCGTGCTTGCCGCGCCGATCTATCAGGTCTCTCCCTCGATGGGATCCAGCCTGATGATCGTCGTCTTCGCAGTCGTCGTCATCGGCGGCATGGGCTCGATCATCGGCGCGGCCGTCACCGGATACATGCTCGGCGTGGTCGAAGGCCTGACCAAGGTCTTCTATCCGGAGGCTGCCAGCGTCGTGATCTTCCTGTTCATGATTGTCGCGCTCTACCTGCGCCCCTCGGGTATCTTCGCCAGCAAGGAGTCGGTCTGATGCAGCGCTTGCTCCTCCTGGCGATCGTCGCCGCCCTGGCGATCGCGGCGCCTTTCTACTTTTACTCGGTGACGCTGATGACGATCATGTGCTTCATCGTCTTCGCGTGCTCGTTCAACCTGCTGCTCGGCTATACCGGCCTGCTCTGCTTCGGCCATGCGATGTTCTTCGGCGGCGCGGCCTATGTCACCGGCTACGTCCTGAAGACGACGGCCCTGTCGACCGAGTTCGCGATCCTGGCCGGAGGGTTGGCGGCCGGCCTCCTGGGGACGGTGATCGGTTACCTGACGATGAAGCGGCAGGGTATCCAGTTCGCGATGATCACGCTCGCCTTCTCGCAGTTCATCTATTTCATCTTGCTGCAGGCGCCGTTCACCGGCGGCGAGGACGGCATGCAGGCAATCCCGCGCAACGATCTGTTCGGCGTGATCGACATCGGCTCGAACCTGACCTTCTACTACGTGGTGCTGGCGATTACGGCGCTGTGCGTCTTCGTCTACTACCGCGTGGTGCATTCCCCCTACGGCGAAGTGCTGAAGGCCGTTCGCGACAACCAGCCCCGGGTCGAGTCGCTCGGCTTCGACCCGGAGAAGGTCAAGCTGGTTTCCTTCATCATCTCCGCGTCGATGGCGGGTATCGCAGGCGGCATGAAGGCCACGGTCTACCAGTTCGCGACGCTGACCGACGCCTCATGGCCGGTCTCGGGCGAGGTCATCCTGATGACGCTGCTCGGAGGCCTCGGCACGCTCGTGGGCCCGGTGTTCGGCGCGGCCGGCATCATTCTTCTGAACGACTATCTCGCCGGGTTCGGCGAATGGGCGTTGATCTCACAGGGCGCGATCCTGCTGGCGGTCATCGTTTTCTTCCGGCGCGGTATCGTCGGGGAACTGTCGGCGCTGCGGCGTTATCTCGCCCGTCGCCCGGCGGCGCCAGAGCGGCCGGTGACCGGAGAGACAAAGGCGGTCGAAGCCCGCGGCTAAGACGCGCCGTCAGAATTCGATGTCGATCGGCTCTTCGAACGGATCGGCCGGCTTGACCGACTTGACCGCGCGCTGGAGCACCGCGAGGTAACGGTCGTGGTGCTCCAGGAAACGCTCCTTCGCCCCGCCGAGGAACAGCACCGCCGCCTGGTTCTGGATCTTCACCGGCAGCAGCATCGAGAGCGTGGCGCCGCCGACGAACGGAACGTCCTGCGAATAGCAGTAGCCCTTCTGCCTGATCTCCCGCACCCTCTCCAGGATCGATGGAACCGTCACCCGCATCGACTTCTCTGAGGCGATGTTGGCGCGCCGCACGATATTGTCGATCTTGTCGTCGGGAAGCGTCGACATCAGCGTCCAGCCGATGCCGGACTGGGTCAGCGGCCGCAGCGTGCCCTCCGGGATCACGAAGCGCAGCGCATGGACCGACTGCATGTTCTGCACATATTGCAGGTAGACGTCGTTCTTGGTGCTGATGCCGACGCCTTCGCCTGTTGCGGCGTGAACGTCGCGCATGGCGTCCAGGACGCGACCCGACCCGAACAACGCGCGCGGCACCCAGTCTCCGAGCGACGTCACCTTCGGTGTCGGGAAGTAAACCCGCTCGCGGCGGTCGAAGTTGAGGTAGCCCAGCGTGACCAGCGTCTTGAGCAGGACCGTGGCGCTCGATTGCGGATAGCCCAGCGCGAGAGCGATTTCCGACATCGAGCGTGGTTGCCTAACCCCTGTGAAATACTCGAGAATCTCGATCGCGCGAGACGCGGACTTGACCTGTGCGGACTGCATTCCCGGCTCCTGGCTCCGCCTGGCGAACTTCAGGGATGTGAAACTGCGCCACACGTACAAATGTTTGTGGCACGCGCCGATAGCGCATGACAAGGTACTCACCGTCAAGTCCGGCAGGGAGGAATTGCCGCGGGCTTGTTCCCGAACAGCACCTGAGGTGACCCGGCGAAAGCCGGCGGGAAGGAGGAAAGATGAAGCTCGGCCTTTTCTACGAACATCAGTTGCCTCAGCCTTGGACTGAAGGCAGCGAGCAGAAGCTCTTCAACGACGCGCTCGACCAGATCGAACTCGCCGACCGTCTCGGCTTCGACCACATCTGGGAAGTCGAGCACCATTTCCTCGAGGAGTATTCCCATTCTTCGGCGCCCGAAGTCTTCCTCGGCGCGGTGTCGCAGCGCACGAAGAACGTGCGCATCGGCCACGGCATCTGCCTGTCCTCGCCACGCTACAACCATCCGGCGCGTGTTGCCGAACGCCTTGCGACGCTGGACCTGATCTCGAATGGTCGCGTCGAATGGGGCACCGGCGAATCCGGCTCGCTGATGGAAATGCAGGGCTTCGGCATCGAGCCGGCGCAGAAGACCGCGATGTGGCGGGAGGGTGTCGAGCAGACCGCCAACATGATGGCGATGCGCCCTTACCCCGGCTTCGAGGGCCAGTTCTTCTCTATGCCCGTGCGAAACGTCGTGCCGAAGCCATTGCAAAAGCCGCACCCGCCGATCTGGATGGCATGCTCGCGCCGCGAGAGCATCCTGCGCGCGGCACGGCATGGGGTCGGCGCACTGGTCTTCGGCTTCGTCGAAGCCTCGCAGGCCAGGCAGTGGCGCGACGAATACTATGCCATCATCAAGTCGGACGAGTGCGTGCCGATCGGCCATTCGGTCAACGCCAACTTCGCAACCCTCAACGGCATGATGGTGCACGAGAATCGCGACGAGGCGATCCGGCGCGGCCTCGATGGCTTCCGCTTCTTCGGTTACTCGATCGCGCATTACGCGGTCTATGGCGAGCACAAGCCGGGCGTCACCAACCTCTGGAAGCGCTTCCAGACGATCAAGGACGACATGAAGGAGACGCCGGGTTCGGGTTCGATCGGCACGCCGAAGAGCGTGCGCGAGCACCTGAGGGCCTACGCCGATGTCGGCATCGACCAGATGATCTTCATCCAGCAGTCCGGCATGAACCGGCACGAGCATATCTGCGAGGCGATCGAGCTGTTCGCCCGCGAGGTGATGCCCGAGTTGAAGGAGCGCGAGGACGAACGCGTCGCCCGCAAGGCCGAGGAACTCGCGCCTTTCATCGAAAGGGCTCTCGCGCGCAAGCCGCGCACAGCCGAACTCGCGCTCGACGAGGTCCCGAACGTGGAATCGATCGGCATCGTGCTCGAGCGTCGGTCAGGCAAGAACTACGCGTCGGCCGGCGGGACCTATGCCGACCCGACGCGGGGTGGCGCCATCCCGATGGCATCGCGCGAGACATTCGCCAAGGCGGCGAAGGCAGGATGAATGCGTACGCGACAGGAGTGGAACAGGTGACGGGACTGCGCAGGCTCGAAGGGCGTGTGGCGCTGGTGACCGGCGGCGGCCGGGGCATCGGCCGGGCAATCAGCGAGGCGTTCGCCCGAGAGGGCGCGGCCGTCGGTGTGCTCGACCTCAAGCCGGAGGTCTCCGGCGAGGCGGCGGATGCGATCAATGCCGCGGGCGGCAAGGCGATCCCGATCGTCGGCAACGTCGCGAAGCGGGACGACCTGTTCGCTGCGGCCGCGAAGCTGAAGGAGGCTTTCGGCCAGACGACCATCCTGGTCAACAACGCGATGTGGAACCGCTACGGCCCGCTGCTGGAGCAGGACGAGACCACGATCGGTCGCATGATCGACGTCGGATTCAAGGGCGTGATCTGGGGCTACCAGGCGGTCGTGCCGCAGATGCAGGAGGCGGGCGGCGGAGCGATCGTCAACATCGCCTCGCCGGCGGCGCTCATCGCGATGCGGCACGGCATCATGTACAGCGCCGTCAAGGCGGCCGTGCAGGCCGCGACGCGCTCGGGTGCCGCGGAGTTCGGCCCGATGAACATCCGCGTCAATGCGATCGCTCCAGGCTCCACACGCACGGACGGAGCGAATCTCGTCGTCGACGAGGCTGGATGGGAACGCCGGCGCCAGAAGGTGCCGCTCGGACGCCTCGGCGAGCCGGCTGATATCGCCAACGCGGCGGTGTTCCTCGCCAGCGACGAATCCAGCTGGGTCAGCGGCGACATGATGCTCGTCGATGGCGCAATGACTTTCGCTTTCTCGTGAACGGGCCGGCGACGGTCGCAGGGTAGTGCAACAGCCTCGCGGACAATCGAGAAAATCCCGCGAGCAACGGAGGAGATGAAATGAGCATTTCGAAGCGAAGCGCTGTGGTCAGCGCAATCCTGGCGGGCGCGACGATCCTGTCGACGTCGGCCGCGTTCGCCCAGGTCTCGGGCGACATCATCAAGATCGGCGTGATGAACGACCAGTCCGGACCCTATGCGGACAATGGCGGCCCGGGCGCTGTCGAGGCCGCCAGGATGGCCATCGAGGACTTCGGCGGCGAGGTTGATGGCAAGAAGATCGAACTGGTCATTGCCGACGACCAGAACAAGCCCGACATCGGCGTGGCGATCGCGCAGAAATGGGTGGACGAGGAAGGCGTCGATGCGATCGTCGGCGGCTCCGCCTCGTCCATCGCCATCGCCATCCAGAAGATTATGGCAGACAAGAAGAAGCCCTATATGCTCGCCGGCACCGCGTCCTCCAGCCTCACCAACGACGCCTGCTCCCCGATGGGCACGCAGTGGGTACTCGACACCTATTCGCTCGCCAAGGGCGTGATCAAGTCGATGCTGGCAGCCGGCAACGACTCCTTCTACTTCATCACCGTCGACTACACCTTCGGCAAGCAGTGGCAGGCCGACGCGACGAAGTTCATCGAAGAGGGCGGCGGCAAGGTGCTGGGTTCGGTTCTGCACCCGTTGAACACGAACGATTTCTCGTCGTACCTGCTCCAGGCACAGGCGAGCGGCGCGAAGGTGATCGTTCTGGCGAATTCGGGCGCCGACTTCGCCAACGCCGTGAAGCAGGCGCAGGAGTTCGGCATCCAGGCCGGCGGCCAGCAGGTTGTCGCGCTTGGCCTGCAGATCAACCAGGTCCACGGCATCGGCCTCGAAGCCGTCAAGGGCATGTCGCTGGTCACCCCGGGCTACTGGGACGTGAGCGACGAGACGCGCGCCTTTGCCGACAAGTTCAAGAAGCGCTTCCGCGACCGTGTTCCGAACGAGACCATGTCGGGCACCTACAGCGCGATCACGCACTACCTGAAGTCGGTCAAGGAAGCAGGCACCGACGACGGCGAGAAGGTTGTCGCCAAGATGCACGAGATGCCGATCAACGACTTCCAGATGAAGGACGTCAAGATCCGCGCCGACGGCCAGGTGATGCGTCCGATGTTTGCGGTGACCGTGAAGGCGCCGGCGGATGTCAAGCAGCCCTACGACTACTACACCGTCACGGCGACGATTCCCGCCGAGGACGTGTGGCGGCCGGCGAGCGAGAGCACCTGCCCGCTACTGAAGACGCAGTAAAAGCCTCCCAGGGCTCGGGCGGGGGCACTAACGCATGTCTCCCGAAAGTGGGTACCGGTTTCGGGACAAAGACATGCGTCAAATCAAAGACCTGCAGCGTGTTGCGTGAGTTCTTCTTCACGCAGCACGCTGTAGCCCCCCGCCACCGCGGGGACGAGAGCGAACCGAAATGACCCTAGATGTGCGCTGTATATCCGAACGGCCGGACTTCCTGGGCGAGAGCCCGGTCTGGGACGCCGACAACAACTGGCTTTACTGGGTCGACGGTTTCTCGCGCCTCGTCCGTCGCTGGGAACCTGCAACCGGGTCGTTCCGCGAATGGTCGACGCCGTCTATGGTCGGGTCTGTCGCGCTCGGCCTGGGAGACTGCGTCGTCGTCGGCCTGGTCGATGGCATCTTTTCGCTGGATCTCGGCAATTCTTCGCTTGCGCCGCTCCTGAAGCCGGAGCCGGCCGATCCGCTGGTGCGCTTCAACGACGGCAAGACCGATCGCGACGGGCGTTTCCTGTGCGGCTCGATGGGCATCCATGCCGATCCGCGCGGCATCCTCTGGCGCATCGACGCCGCCGGTCGCCGCGACAGTCTCGCCGACGGCATCCGCATCTCCAACGCGCTCTGCTTCAGCCCCGACGGCGCGACCATGTATTTCGCCGACAGCCTGGATCGCACCATACGCGCCTATCCCTATGGCGCCGACGGCGTCGGTGAACCGACGATCCTCGTCGACACGGCGCAGTGGAATTCCGGTCCGGACGGCGCCACCGTCGACAGTGACGGCTGCATATGGGCCACCCTGGTTCAGGTCGGCAAGATCGCCCGCATCACGCCCGATGGACGGTTGGACCGGATGATCGATGCGCCCGTCGACCTGCCGTCCTCGGTCGCCTTCGGTGGCGATGACATGGCGACGCTGTTCGTCACCTCGATCAAGGACTCCGGATCCGGCCGCGCCGTCTCCAAACATCCCGACGGCGGCAAGCTCTTCGCGATCGACGGCCTCGCCGCCCGCGGCATTGCGGAAGCGCGCTTCGGACAATCCGCGCTCGAGAACAACAAGACGGAAGCCGCCTGAATGCTCACACGCACCGAATCTCTATCCGCGCTGCTTTCGCCGTCCTCGGTGGCGCTCGTCGGCGCATCCGACGACGTCACCCGCATCGGTGGGCGGCCCCTGCGCTACCTGCGCGAGGGCGGCTTCGCCGGCGCTGTCTATCCGGTGAATCCCCGGCGCGACACGGTGCAGGGGCTGAAGGCATATTCTTCCATCGGCGCGCTCCCCGAAACGCCCGATGTCGCGATCCTGGCTGTTCCGGCGGCCGGCACGGTGCAGGCGGTGCGCGAATGCGCCGAGCGTGGCACGAAGGCAGCGATCGTCTTCACCGCCGGGTTCGCCGAGACCGGCGACGAAGGCCGGGCGCTACAGGACGAGATGGTGTCGGTTGCCCGCGCCTCGGGAATGCGGTTGCTGGGACCGAACTGCCTTGGCGTGTTCAACTCCTCCATCGGCTTCTACGGCACCTTCTCGGCGATGCTCGACACGGGGCTCGTGAAGCCCGGCCCGATCGGCATCGTCTCGCAGAGCGGGGCCTATGGTTCGCATCTCATGTATCTCGCGCGCCTGCGCGGTCTCGGCATGAGCCACCTGATCACCACAGGCAACGAGTGCGACATCGACGTGGGGGAGGCGCTGCGCTGGACGGTCGAGCAGCCCGACATCAACGTCGTCATGGCCTATGCCGAGGGCATCAAGGACCGCGACACCTTCATCGAGGCGCTGGAGGTGGCGCGCCAGCGCCGCAAGGCGATCGTCTTCATGAAGGTCGGGCGCTCCGAAGTCGGCGCGCATGCGGTGAGCTCGCACACCGCCGCACTTGCCGGTTCCGACGCGATCTTCGACGCCGTGTTTCGCCAGTACGGTGTCTGGCGCGCCTCGACGACGGCAGAGCAGCTGGACATCGTCGCGGCCTGCGCGCGCGGCGTCTATCCCAAGAGCAACTCGCTCGGCATCTTCACCATGTCCGGCGGCTTCGGCATCCAGATGGCCGACGACGCGGAGGTCGCCGGCCTGGACGTCAAGCCGATGCCTGAGAAGGCGCAGGAAGAGCTGAAGGCGATGCTTCCCTATGCCTCGCCGCGCAATCCGGTCGACGCCACGGCGCAGGCCGTCACCGACCTGCCGCTGATGACCAGCTTCATCTCGGCGATGCTGGAAAAAGGCGACTACGGCTTTTTCGCCGGCATCTTCGGCAGCGGTCCGGCCAGCCCGACCTTTTCCGGCAAGCTGCGGCAGGCGCTGGAGACGGCGGCTACGGCGTCGCGCGACACGATCATGACGCTGACGATGACAGCTCCGGACGAGATCGTGCGCACCTATGAGGACAAGGGCTTCATCGTCGCGCAGGACGGTTTCGCGCTGATCAGGACGCTCGGAGCGATGGTGCACTTTAGCGAGAGCTTCGAGCGTGCCGGAAAGGCCGCCGCAACGGCGCCCCTTCCGGCGCCCGTCGATCTCGGGACGGATGCGTTGAGCGAACTCGCCGCCAAGAAGATCCTCTCCGAGGCGGGCATCACCTTCCCTTCGGACCGGCTTGTGCCGCCAGGCGGAGACATCCGCGCCGCGGCCGATGCGGTCGGCTACCCGCAGGTGCTCAAGGTCGTTTCGGCCGACATCGCTCACAAGACCGAGATCGGCGGGGTCATCGTCGGCGTGAAGGACGCGGACGAGGCGGAGGGCGGCTTCGCCGCCATCCTTGCCCGCGCCGCCGAGAAGCGGCCGGATGCGCGCATCGACGGCGTGATGGTCGCGCCGATGGTAGCCGGCGGCGTCGAGACGATCGCGGGCGTCGTGAGCGACCCGGTCTTCGGCCCCGTTGTCATGTTCGGCCTGGGGGGCGTCTTCGTCGAGGTGCTGAAGGACGTGACCTTCCGTGTCGCGCCGTTCGACACGGTCGAGGCGCATCGTATGATCCGCGAGATCCGCGGCTACGCGATGCTGGAAGGCGTGCGCGGCGCGCCGCCGGCCGACGTCGATGCGCTCGCCGAGATGCTTTCGGCGCTGTCGCGCTTCGCCGCGGCCAACGCGGACCGGATCGACAGCATCGACCTCAATCCCGTGCGTGTGCTGGAAAAGGGCAAGGGCGTGGTGGCGCTCGACGCGCTGATCGTGCCGCGCGGTGCCGTGGTGGAGGGCCATTGAGATGGAAAGCGCGAAACTGCAGGAACTGCTCGACCGTGAGGCGATCCGCGACTGCCTCTACCGCTATTGCCGCGGCATCGACCGCGCCGACGAGGAGGCGCTGCGCAGCTCGTACTGGCCGGATGCGCACGACCGCCACGGCGCCTATGTCGGCTCCGCCGAGGGCTTCATCCAGATGGCGCTCGGCGTGTTCAAGACCGGTCCGCGCAACATCCACCAGGTCTCCAACATCCTGATCGAATTCCAGGGCCCGGCGCAGGCCGCGGTCGAGACCTATTTCACCGCGCTGCAGCGGGCGCCCGACCGCGAAGGGGTGATCCGCCAGGTGCTGCTCTGCGGCCGCTACTGCGATCGGTTCGAGAAGCGCGGAGACGAGTGGCGCGTCGCCGACCGCACCGTGGTCTACGACTGGGTCGAGGAGCAGACGCCCCCGGACAAGACGGAAGTCGACCGCTTCGGCCTCCGTCAGCCTATCGGCTGCGCTCGTCCGGACGATCCGGTCTATGCGCTGCTTTCGGCCAAGGCGAACGCCACCGCAACCGACTGATGGTCGAGATGATCGCCTTCCCAGCCCGAAGCGAAGCCGTCGGCGAGGCCGAGTTCAAGATCGCCATGCGGCAGGTCGCGGCGTCGGTCGCGATCGTCACCGCCCGATCGGGCAAGCTGCGCAACGGCCTGACAGCCACCGCCGTCTGCTCGGTGGCCGCGTCGCCGCCGACCATGCTCGTCTGCATCAACCGGAGCGCTTCGGCCGAGCCGCTGATCCAGGAGAGCGGCGCCTTTGCGATCAACTTCCTGACGGACGGGCAGCACGGGATCGCGCGCCTCTTCTCCACGTCGAAGTTGGCGCCGGAGGATCGCTTCGTCGAAGGTACATGGGGCAGCCTGGAGACCGGCGCGCCGGTGCTTGAGGGAACCGTCGCGAGCTTCGACTGCCGGGTCGAAAGCCAATTGTCGTCCGGCACCCACCACATCTATCTCGGCCGCGTCGTCGGCGTGACGTCGCTCGACATGGACGTGCTCCTTTACCGCGACGGCTCCTTCCGTCGGCTCGAGTCGGCCGGATAAACGCTTCCGATGGGAGGATCTGAAATGGGCAACGCAACACGCATTGTCGTCGTGACCGGCGCCGCCGGTGGTATCGGGCGCGCGCTCGTGGAAATCCTCGCCGCGGACGGCGACACGGTAGTGATGGTCGACCTGCCGGGCACAGGGGTCGTCGAGCTGGCGAAGTTGCTCGGCGGCGGCCACCTCGGCGTCGAATGCGATGTGTCGCGCGAAGGCGACGTGCTCGCCCTGTTCGCGAAGGTCGACGCTGCGTTCGACCGCGTGGACGTGCTCGTCAACAACGCTGCGCTCGGCCCGACCATGACGCCGACTGTCGAGACTTCGGCGGAACTGTTCCGCAAGACGCTCTCGGTCAACCTGATCGGGCCGTTCGTGATGGCCCGCGAGGCGGCGCGGCGCATGCGGCCGGGTGGCGCCATCGTCAATATCGCCTCGCTCGCCGGCGTGCTTGGCAATCCGCGCCGCAACGCGTACTCCGCGTCGAAGGCGGGGCTGATCTCCTTCACCAAATCGCTCGCCTGCGAGTGGGCGCCGCGCGGCATCCGCGTTTGCGCCGTCGCCCCGGGCTATGTCCGCACGCCGATGGTGGCCGAGCTGGAACGCACCGGCAGGGCCGACATCCCGGCGGTCCGCCGCCGCGTGCCAATGGGCCGCATGTGCCGCCCGGACGAGATTGCGCGCGCGGCGCGCTTCCTTGCCTCGCCCCAGGCCCACTATGTCACCGGCTCGGTGCTCGCCGTCGACGGCGGCTGGGTCTCCTTCAACCAGCCCGGCGACGCGCACCCGCCCGTCGACGGCGCGCCGGCGGAAGAGTTCGCCCGGCCCGAGCCGTCGACCGCGCCGCGCATGGTGGTCGTCACCGGCGGTGCGGACGGCATCGGTGCGGCCGTTGTCGCGCGCTTCGCCGCAGCGGGCGACACGGTCGTCATAGCTGACCGGAACGCGGCTGGCGCGCAGGCCCTGGCCGGAAAGCTCGGAGCCCCGCATCTCGGCCTGGCGGTCGACGTGGCCGACGAGGCGAGCGTGGTCGGGCTGTTCGCAGAGATCGCGCACCGCTTCGGCAAGGTCGACCTCCTCGTCAACAACGCTGCCGTCGCCGACACATTCACGCCGGCGTTCGAGCAGAAGCCGGAGCACATCGAGCAGGTGCTGGACATCAACCTGACCGGCGCATTCCTCTGCGCCCGAGAGGCGCTCAAACTGATGCCGGCGGGTAGCGTAGTGATCAATCTCGGTTCGATCAACACCTTCCTGCCTTTCGCGCCGCGCCACGCCTACGGCGCCTCCAAGGCGGGCATCGACATCCTTACGCGTTGCATGGCGGCCGAACTTGGGCCGAAGGGCTTCCGGTTCGCGACCGTCGCGCCGGGCTACATCCGCACCCCTGGCGTCGCATCGCTGGAGACCTCGGGCCGCGTCGACCTCAAAGCGGTACGCCGCCGCATTCCCATGGGCGATCTCGGCAGGCCGGAGGACATCGCCGACGCGGCGTTCTTCCTCGCCTCGGCGGACGCTTCCTACATCAACGGCTCGATCCTCTATGTCGACGGCGGCTGGACGTCGTTCGGCAATGCCGGCAACGCCAGCGAAGACGACGAGGACGACGTGACCTCACGGGAGGCCGCGGCATGATCGTGCAGTACTCTTCCCAGGGCGGGCTTGCTCTCGCCGAAGCGGAGGATTTCCGCAAATTCAAGGTGCTCCTGCGCGGCTCCTTTTCCTCGATGCGGCCGGTCATCGAGGGTGTGACATTCGTCGACGACGACAACGCGCTGGTCGGCATCGACGTCGTGCCGGCTCTTCCCGGCGCGCCTGCCGGGGCCGCCTGGCTCGCCGGCTATGCGAAGATGGTCGAGGCTGCCGGCAAATATGGCTGGATCGACGAAGAGGCACGGTCGATCCGTTCCCATGTCGAGCGCGAGGCCTGACGACCGCATCGCCCCATCAGAAACCCGGACAGGAAAAGACCAATGGAATTCGGTGTGTTCATCCTCGCGCAGCAGCGGGGCTATCATCAGTCGTCCCGGACCGTCATCGCCAATTCGGTCCAGCAGACCATCGCGGCCGAAGCCGCCGGCTTCGATACGGCCTGGTATGCTGAGCATCATTTCAACAATTACAGCCTCGTTCCTTCGCCGCTGATGATGGTCGCGCATTGCGCGGGACTGACCAGCACCATCAGGCTCGGAACGGCGGTCTGTGTACTCCCGCTCTATCATCCCAATCGCCTGCTCGGCGAGGTCGGCTTCGCCGACACCGTGTCCAACGGCCGCCTCGAACTCGGCGTGGGGTCGGGATACCAGCAGTTCGAATTCGAACGCTTCGGCGTCAATGTCGACGAAGCGCCAGCCGTCTTCAACGAATATCTGGAGGTGCTGCAGAAGGGGCTGCGTGAGCGCATCTTCAGCTTCGAGGGCCAGTATCTACGGGTTCCTCCCACGGCGATCAGCGTGCGTCCGGTGCAGAGTCCGATCCCGCCGATCTGGCTCGCGGCCGGCAGCACGAGAAGCATGGGCCGCGCGATACGGGAAGGCCACAATCTCTTCGTCACGGCCCTGCTCGGCGGGCTCGACGATATCAGGTCGCTGCGCGGGACGATCGAGCAGGCCGCGGCGCAGGAAAAGCGCGACGTTGCCGATACCAAGATCGGCTTCCTCCGCTGCGCTTTCGCCAGCGACAACGATGCCGACATCACGAGCTATATCGAGAACGCCCGGTTCCAGCGCCGGCTGTCGGAGAGCCTGCACCAGCGCAGGCAGCAGAGCTCGGACGGCTATCTGATGGCGGAGCAGCCGAGCCCGAACGACCTCTCCCTGGAGACCATCCGCGCCAACATTCCGGTGGGCAGCGTCAACCAGGTCATCGATCGGCTGCTCGAGGAGATCAGTATCCTGAAGCCGAACCACATCGCGCTGCAGACGCAACTCGGCGACTTCGATCAGGCGACGATGCTGCGTCAGATCGAGCTGTGGGGTGATCGGATCATCCCGGCCATCAAGCGCGAACTCGGCGGTGAGGCCGTGGCGGCTGCCTCGCAAGAACCTCTGCGGGCCGGCGTCCGCTGAAGCGAGGCGATTTCGGATCTGAGGCAAGAGGCGGCGGCGCGAAAGCCGCCTCTCCGACGCTTCACTCCGTGTCACGCCCGAAAGCATGACGCAACTCGCCCTTCGCCCGCTCCAGCACCTTCTTACGCTTCGCCGGAAGATTTTTGCCCGCCCGGTTGATGTAGAAGGTCAGCATCGACATCGCGGACCGGTAGGGCTCCGACTTCCTTTTCTTGCTTTCCTCGGCCGAGCGCTTGAGTGACAGGGCGATCCTCTTGGGGTTCCTGGACGCATTTAGAACTTTGTGCGTCTCGCCTCCGGCAGAAATGAAGTGTTCGTGGGGGACGCGGAGGCGCTTGAGCGGGTTTCGGCGCAGGGTCGGGAATTGACATATGCAAGGCATATGTTACCATATTTACCTCACTATGGAGGCGCCCCATGACCCGCACCGTGTCCATCTTTCGCAACAACCGCAACCAAGCGATCCGTCTGCCCAAAGATTTTGAGTTCCAGGGGGTGACCGAATTGACCATTGAGCGGCAGGGCGACACGATCCTGCTGCGTCCCGTCCGGCCGGACTGGCTATCGCTCATGAAAGAACCGCTTAGCGATGCGGATTTCCTCGACGAACGGCCCGAGTTGATCGAAGAGGGACGGTTCTCTCTTGATGATGACGGGAAGCATTGATGCCGGCCATCTATATGCTCGACACCAATATTTGCTCATTCATCATGCGCGAACGTCCAGCCTCCGTTCTTGCACGTTTGCAGAACGCGGCGGAAAGCCAGCACCAGATCGTCATCTCGGTCATCACTTATTACGAAATGCTGCTGGGCACGGTCGGCCGCAATGCCTCGCCTCGTCATGCGCGGCTGGTGGATGCTTTCGTCACCCGTCTCTCCACCATCCTGCCATGGGATGCGGCGTCCGCGGAACGCGCCACAGGCATCAAGCAGGATTTGGCGGCCAAGGGAACACCCATAGGCGGCAATGATACGATGATCGCGGGTCATGCGCTGGCCGCTGATTGTGTGCTGGTGACGAACAACACCCGCGAATTCTCACGTGTGCAGGGGCTGCGGTTTGAGGATTGGGTGAAGGGGTAATTTCGATGGATATGATCATCGCATTTCTTTCCGCCAGTTGGTCTGGGCGGTATCATCGGCAGCGCCATGACGAGCCTTATGCAGGCTTGGCTATGGCGTAAGGCAGTCCGGACTTGCCAGAACGTCGCCCTTGTAACAATTTGGCGAAATGAATGCTTCGGAACGCGTGCCGGCCCCCGGCGGAACCTCACGGAGGCCAGTCGGCCGGATCGGCGCGCATGATTGCGCCTTGAAATGAGCATTCTGAAACCATGGGCCTGGCGAACGAGCGCCGCGCGCCGTCGGCTCAGGCTGAGCCTCGAAGGCACGCTGGTCTATGCCGTGGGCGACGTCCACGGCTGTTACGACGAGCTGTTGGCGCTTGAAGCTATGATCGAGGCGGATGCCGCCTTCCATTCCGGGCACAAGGTGATCGTCATGCTCGGCGATTATGTCGACCGAGGCCCTGCGTCGTCGGGCGTGCTGGAACATCTGATCGCCCCTCCGCCGCCCGGCTTCGAGCGGATCTGCCTGACCGGCAATCACGAAGTGGCCTTGCTCGACTATTGCGAGGGCCGCCTCCCGCGGGCCGATTGGTTGTCGCTCGGGGCGGATGCGACACTCGCCTCATATGGCGTCAACCTCGACTATCTCGGCCAGACCTATCGATCCTCCGGGAAGGTCGACGCCGAGATCCGCAAGCTGATACCGGCGCAGCACCTGCGTTTCCTGCGCGACCTGCCTGTCATGGTCGAGACAGAGCGCTTCATCTTCGTCCATGCGGGCATAAGGCCGGGCATCGATCTCGACGAGCAGAAGGATGTCGACCTGATCCAGATCAGGTCGGACTTCCTCGACTATCCGCACGGACTGAAGCAGTGGGTGATCCATGGCCATACGCCGGTCGCGGCGGCCGTGCCGCGAGGCCGGAAGCTGAACATCGACACCGGGGCCTTCCATACCGGGCGCCTCACCGCCGTGCGCATATGGCGCGGCAAGGGACATGTGATCTCGACCTGACGGTTAGAGCAATTCCAGCAAAAGTGCGCAGCGGTCTTGCGTCCGGAATTGCGTGAAAACAAAGAGATAGAGCATTTCCGCGATTCGGAGAAAAGCGAAAATGCTCTAGGAGGCCGCTTCCGCACTTGCCGGGCGTGCGGCGCTGGAGGCGGGGCGTCTCCCTTTCGTCAGCGCCATCAGCGGCTTTTCAAGAATCTCATAGGAGAGGACGCCGAGCAACGTGCCTGCAAGCGTGGCGGCTGCCGCCGTCGCGAACTGGCTGAACGCCAGCATGGCGGCCAGCTTGAAGACCACCGAAACCGCCAGGGCGTGCCAGAGATAGATCGAATAGGAACTGTCCCCGAGATAGTTGAGCAGGGGGAAACGGCGGACCGCACCGCCTTTTTCCAGCGTCAGCACGCCCGTCACCAGAAGCACGGCGAACAGGCCGAACAGGAATTCATGGATCATGCCGGGATAGACAGCGAGCCAGGCGAAACCGGCCGATGCGGCAAGCACGGCTGCGCCGCCGAAGAAACGGCCCGGCAGCCTGCGCGTGAGCCACAGCCGGCCAAGGGCTGCGCCGCACAGGAATTCCAGCATGATCGGCCGGGTGTAGGTGAACAGCACCGGATCGCTCGGCACTAGGACAAGGCCCGCCGCGACCAGGATGAGGAGGGCGCCTGCGAGAGCAGTGAAGCGCCGGCTCCGCGGCAGGAGAAGGACAAGGCCGAAGATGAGATAGAAGAACATTTCGAGATTGAGCGTCCAGCCCTGGACGAGCAGCGGCCACAATTCGCCGTTGCTCGGCGAGCGGTGCGGGATGAAGAGAAGCGACGCCAGCACGTGGTCCAGGGTGAGCCTGACGCGTGGGAACAGCCCGGCCAGGGCGCCGGCGACCATCACCATCGTCACCAGCCAGTAGAGCGGAGCGATGCGCAGGGTGCGGTCGCGATAGAAGCGCAGCGGCGTGGTCGGCCTCGTCTCGGCAAGGGTCCACATCACGAAGCCGCTGATCACGAAGAAGATGTCGACACCGGCGGCGCCCACGGTGAAGCGTGAACCGGTCCGGTCGGTCGCGTGATAGACGACCACGGCAAGCGCGGCGACGGCGCGAAGATACTGGATGCCGTAGAGCCGGGGCATTGGTCCAGTCATGTCGGCCGCTCCCGTCACGCCGGGTGCCGCCATGCGATGCTGGCAGGGACCGGGCGGGGCTGGCGGGCCGGCACCCGCCGCCAGCCGGCGAGTCGACCTGCCGAATAGTAGAGAAGGAAGGAACCTATGGCGTAGGGATGCATGACGTCGATCTCGAAGAAGGAACGGATGACGAGCAGGATCGCCAGGCCGGCCAGCATCAGCGCCTCCGCGCCGGAACGGTCCGTCACGACATGTCGGAGCAGCCCCGACAAGGTCCTCAGTATGATGAAGCCGATCAGCACGCAGCCGACATAACCGAGCTCGACAAGCGCCTCGATATAGGTGTTGTGGAAATGGAAGCCGCTGCGCGCGGTGATGTAGAATTCATGCCACAGGCGCTCCGCCTCGGAGAAACCCTGCACCCAATAGGCCTGATAGCCGAGGCCGACGACGGGCGAGTCCTGCGCGGCCCTCCAGCCTTCCGCCCAGAGATAGGTGCGGCCGGTCAGCGTCGAGTCCTTGCCGAACAGGGCCAGAACCAGGTCGACGGCGCCGAGGCCGAAGGCTGCGACGGCAAGCACGGCTGCCAGGACGAGCCCGAAGGCGAAGAAGGCTTTGCGGGTTCCGGGCGACAGCAGCAGCGTCGCGCCGAGCCCGATCACGGCAAGCAGCGTCACCGAAAGGGCGATGAGGGCCGTGGCCGATTGCGAGGCGAACAGGCCGTAAAGGCAGAACAGCGCCGCCAGCAGTGCCGCGGCCTTCGCAATTCGGTCCGTGGAAAACATGAAGGCGTAGGCGAAGGCGGCATAGACGCCGAGCGAAGCGAAGAAGCCGAGCTGGTTCTTCGATGTGAACAGGCCCGAAAAGCTGTAGCTGCCGTCGAGCGGGTCATAAACGAAATTGCCGAAGGCGAAGGACAGCAGCAGGACCACCGAGGTCCCCGAGATCAGGCCGACGAGCAGGGTGCGGGAGGCGATGAGGCGCGCCGCGATCAGCGCGCAGACTATGTGTGAAGCATATTGCACGCTGGCCCGCGCAGTCGCGCCGGGTGCGTCGGACCAGAACACGCTGAGGCAGGCGAAAAGGCCGAAAGCGACGATCCAGGAGAATTTCAGGTAATTCCCGAGCACCGTCCGGTAATCGATCAGGATGAGCGGCAGCCACATCGCATAATAGAGCAGGATGCTGACCTGGCCGTAACGGAAGGAATAGGCGAAGACGACGACGGAAACCGATACGGCCACCGCGCCGAACCAGTGGTTAGACGCAGGGTCGATGAGCATCGCCTTCGATATCTTCAACGATCGCTTCCTGATGGCCTGTTCGTTTGTCCGCCTGCCGGACCGGGCGGGGCGCCTGCGGCGCCCTACTGGCTGGGCGGCGGCAGTATCTTCACCTTGACGACGTCGCCGGGCAGGACGGGTGTCGTCTCGTCCGCGTCGATCTCCTTGGCCTCGCCGTCGGAGGAGCGCAGGATGACGAATTGCGGCGGAGGCGCTTCGGCTCCTGCGCTGGCATCGGGTGCGATCGATAGGGCCTCGGCCATCAGGTTGGAGTACATGGCGATCTTGAGATTCGCGGCCTCCAGGTCGGCATCCACGGATTGAAGTTCGGCAGCGATCTCGGCGGTGCGGTCGTTGCGCAGGGTGATCTCGTCCTGGGTCGCCTTGTTGATGTCCTGCTTCGCGCGCAGCGACGAGGTTCCGATGTCGAGCAACCTGCTCTCGATCTCGGCGACCGAGCGCTCCAGTCCGGAGACGCGCGTGTTCACGACGAGCCCCTTGTCGGCGAGGCCGCCGACATCGGCCAGTTCGCTCTTGGCCAGTTCCAGCTGCCGCGTCTGCGAAACCGTCTTCTTGGAGAGCGCCTCGATCTCGCTGGTCAGCAGATTCTTGAGGTCGCCCAGTGCGGAGAGCTGGAGCTTCAGGGTCTGGGCGCGTGTCGCCATGACGTTGCTTTCGTCCGTCAGCAGCCGGGCGAGTTCGGGGCGCTCCTTCAACTCGCTGGGCAGCTTGATGTCGACCTGGTCGGTGGCCTCGGCCTGAAGCCGGGCACGTTTGGCGATCAACCGGTTGCGCTGATCGATGAGCACCGCATGATTGCCTTGGGCGTTGATGAAATCGCGCTCGGCGCGTTGTCCGTTTTCGGATCCGCGACGGATGCCGCCGGCAATGCTGACCGCCTTCAGCACGGTGAGGTCAGGCGCATAGGGATATTTGCCGGGGGCCTCCACGTCGCCCGATATGAAGAAGGGGCGATACTCCGCCAGTTCCACGGAGGCTTCCGGCCGGTCGAGCAGTCCGAATTTCTGCTGCAGCTTCTCGCCGATCATGGCCGCGATCTCGGCCGTCGTCTTGCCGCTGGCCTCGGCCTCGCCGATGAAGGGCAGGGACAATGCGCCGGAAGGGCCCACGGTGTAGTCGCCGCTGACGGCGGACCAGTCCCTGAAGTTCCCTTCCGCCGTCTGCCACTCGACGACCTTGATCCGCAGCCGATCCATCGGGCCGAGGCGGTAGTCGTCGGCACGGGCCGCCGACGCGACACCGCCCAGAACCAGGAGCACACACAGGAGGCGGGACAGAACGGCGCGGATGGCCTGTGCGGCGGCGTCGGACTGTTTCAGGCTCCCGCGCCTGCAGGGGAAAGGATTGGTCATTCTCGGACTGCCCTTTGCTGTTCGCGGATCAGGCGGCCTTCAGCGCGCCGATCTCATGCGAGCCGCGACGCGCGGTCCACGGCTCAATAGCTTCCCCGCGACGAGCAGACCGCGGGGATCGTCTTCATGATGATCAGGAGATCGGCGGAAAACGACCAGTTCTCGACATAGTGGCGGTCGAGCGCGACACGGCTGTCATAGGATACGTCGTTACGGCCGCTGATCTGCCACAGGCCGGTCAGGCCGGGTCGCGACTTCAGATAGAAGACTGCGCAGGAGCCGTAGATGTCGAGCTCGTCCTTCACGACCGGACGCGGACCGACGATGCTCATGTCGCCCTGCAGGATATTGATGATCTGCGGCAGTTCGTCGAGGCTGAGTTTGCGCAGTACCTGGCCGACCCGCGTCACGCGCGGATCGTTCTTGAGCTTGCGGGTGGCCCGCCATTCCTCGCGGCTCTCGGGATTGCTGGCAAAATGTGCGGCGAGCACCTCGTCGCCGTTCGGGACCATCGTACGGAACTTCAGGCAGCGAAAGACGCGACCGCCACGCCCGATTCGGCGATGGCCGTAGAAGATGGAGCCTCCATCGGACAGTTTCACGAGCAGGGCCAGCAGCACGAACAGCGGGCTGAGCAGAAACAGTCCCGTGGTCGCCGCCAGTATGTCGAAACCACGCTTCACCAGTCCGCCGATCGGCGGCGTTTCGGCAGCGGATCGCAACGTGTCCGAACTCGCCCACTTCGCGGCATTTCTCATGACGCTGCTCCAAAAGGCAAATCAAAGATTGCGGTCACGGTACCAGAAAAATTGTGCATTGCAACATAGAGTCTTTTTTGCAGGTTGAACATCGTTTGCTTCAGAAATGACTGGCATTTCGCCAGCCCGTGCACAATCATTGTCTGAAATGACGCATTTTATAGCAGGTTGTTCTTGTGAAGTTTGCAAACTTGGAGGTGATGCAGCATGGACCAATTCTCCTCAAGTGTGGAATCAAATTGTCTTTCGCCACGGGCGGGATATTTGATCGTGGCCGTCACAAAAATGTTCCATGCAAGGTCTTATGCGCGTTCTGATCCAACGTGTGCCCATGAGCGCTTTCAACCGTCGCAGGCAGCCTCGCCCCGCCGTGCGACCCGGCTCGCGCCTTGCCTCGATACACCACTTAATATATCCTCAAGTCTCGTCTGTTATGCTTCTCGGAAGCTGCGGACGCCGGGAGTTGCGCCAGTAGAAACGCACCCCGAGGCGAGACTGCTGACGTAATGGGGAGTGAATTGTTGTCTAGGTTTGGGGCTCATTGCGAGCTTTGGCCGATGGGGCGGCCATGAATGTCTTTGCCACGTTTCCTGATTGGAATGTTTTCCGTGCTGGTGGTCTTTGCGATATCGACCTATGTTGCCACGGGGTCGATCGGAAGGACGCTTGTCCAGACTCTTATCTGTGCCGTCCTGCTGCAACTCGGCTATTTTCTGGTTGTGCTGTTCCTCGTGGCACGCGAAGGCCGCAAGCCGGAACGGGAAGACACGGAAATCCGCGGCGGTGAGCCTGCGCGACTGCCCGAGACCGAAAGCTTTTTCGGACGAATTCGGCATCTCACCGACTTTCTGCGGTCGCGTTATCCGTAGTCCCGGGTGGGTGGGTCGTCGACGGTTCACCTGACGCCCCCCGCGATTCTTCCGAACGCGTTTGCAAGCGCCTTGCGTGCCTGCGGCAGCAGAAGCATCAGCAGGAGCGTCACGGCGTAGTTGAGCACGATCGCCACTGCGACGGCGACCATGTCCGAACCCGATGTCATCTGGGCGGGCAGCGAGCTGAAAATGCCCCAGGAAACCAGCGCGGCGGCGATGAAGAGCGCCTGCACGATCAGGAAGTCGCCGGCTGTAACCGGCCCGACGCGATGCAACAGCACCGCGAGCACTGGAATGCGCAGGATATAACCGCTGATCGCATAGGCGGCGGCGACGCCGACCGCTCCCCAGCGCATGCCCACGATGAAGGCGGCGACGGCCACGGCCGAAGAATATACGCCCCAACGAAACATCGTGCCGGTCTTGCCCTGGCAAATGAAGATCCAGCCCGTCGTGTTCGAGATCGGCTGTGTAAGGCTGGCGATGCCGAGCCAGGCGAAGATCGGGGCGACGGCGAGCCAGCGTTCGCCAAAGAGCAGGCTGACGACCTGAGAAGAGGTCATGGTCAGCGCGGCGATGCCCGGCGCAGTGACGGCCGCTAGCAGCCAGTTGGTATCCATATAGATGCTGCGAAAGCGCTGCTTGTCGTCCTGGATGCGGCTCATCAGCGGTATCATCAGGCGTGTCAGCGGCTGGCTGATGTTCTGAAGTGGAAACAGCATCAGCTTGTAGGCGCGGTCGTAGTAGCCGAGTTCGGTCGCGCCCGAGAATTTTCCGATCAGGATGGTGTCGAGATTGCGGGCGAAGAAGTTGACCAGATTGAAGCCGGTCAGATTGGCGCCGAAGGAAAGAATCTCCCGGTCGATCCTGAAGGAGGGTTTGCCCGGCCGCCATCGCGCCACGCGCCACGCGGCGGCCAGAGCCACCAGCGCCGATACCGCCGGTCCGATCACAAGGGACCAGTAGCCCAGCCCCGCCAGGGCGGCCGCGACGGTCGCGGCCAGGCCCGCAACGGCGGTAACCACGTCGTTGAGCGCAAGTTGACCGAATTTCAGCCGCCGGTTCATCAGGGCGAGCGGCAGGGCAGCGAGGCTGCCGAGCAGCAGGGGGGCAGCCGCGGCAAGCGTGATACCGGTCATGCGCGCATCGCCATAGAAGACCGCGACGGCCGGGGCCAGGGCGGCAACTGCCAGGCTGCAGCACAGGCCGACAAGCGCGCTCACCCAGAACACGTGGTTGAGCTGCCGCTGGCTGATCTCGCTGCGCTGGATGACGGCCTGCTGCAGGCCGAGATTCTGGAACAGGCCGACAAAGGCCACGACCGGCCCGACCGATGCGACCAGGCCGAAATCTTCCGGCGCGAGCAGGCGCGCGAGAACGACGACGGACAGGAACTGGACGGCGATCTTGATACCCTGCGCCCCGCCGGTCAGCAGCCCGCCGCGCAGCGCGATCCGCCCGAACTGGCCGGGTGCGGCATTCATGCGGCAAGCCTCGCTCCGGCGAGCCGCGTGAGGATGCCGGCGAATTCCTCATCCAGCGTCTCAGCGTTGAAGTCGGCTTCGACCTTTGTCCTGGCCGCCGCGGCGATCCGCTCGCAAGCCTCCGGATTGCTCGCGACCCATCCAAGCCTCTCCGCGAGTGTTTCGACATCGCGTTCGGGCGCGAGGAAACCGGTCTTCCCGTCTTCGACGAGCTCTGGAATTCCCGAATGCCGGGTGCTCACCACGGTGAGGCCTGCGGCCATCGCTTCCATCAGGGCCACCGGTATCCCCTCTATGTCGCCGTTGCCGGCGGTGACGCTGGGCAGGACGAAGCCGTGGGAACGCCGCAGCCACTGCTTCACGTCGCCATGAGGAAGGCTGCCCAGGAAGGAGACGCGTGCTGAAATGCCCAGCTCCGCAGCGAGACGCTCCAGTTCCGCGCGCAGCGGGCCGTCGCCGATGATTGTGTAGCGCCAGTGGATGGCCGGATCCTTGGCCAGCCGGGCGAGGGCGCGCAGCGCGAACTCGACGCCTTTCTTCTCGGCCAACCGGCACACCGTTATCAACTCCAGGGGCATTCCCTGCCACGATCTCCAGCGATAGGGAATCTCGGTGATGTCGATGCCCATATGGTGCACGGCAACGCCGGCGTCGGGGGCCCCCGCCTCGATCAGCACGCGGCGGAAGAAGTCGTTCACCGTAAGGCAGAGCGCGCCGTGGCTGAACAGGTCGGAATAGCGCGACAAGCCTGCTTCGCGGATCGGCACACCGACGTCGTAGCCATGGAAGACGGTGACGAGGGGTGGCTTCAGCACGCCCCGTTTCTTCAGCCGCGCCACACGCGCGCCATTGTGGCCGAAATGGGCGACGACCACGTCGCAGCCATTGAGGTGCCTTGCAAAGGTCGCGTCCAGGGCGGTCGAGACCTTGTCGCGGAGTTGCGCGGGCAGGCGCGGCATGGCCGGCCGCAGCCGGGCCGCCGGCCCCCACCAGTCCCGCGTATTCGCCATCAGCGTGGCCAGTGGTTCCTGGCTGCGGTCGACATGAGCGTCGCCGGCAACACCGTTGCAGACAACCTCGACCTGGAAGCCGCGCCGCATGAGACCGGCCATCTGGCTGATGACGAAGGTTTCCGACAGTGACGGAAACTTGCCGACGACAAAACCGACACGCATGGAGATCAGGCCGCGAGCGCCTTCGAACGGTCGGCCGCTCTTTCCAGCACGTCGAGGAACGCCGTGAACTGGCGGCTCGGATGCAGTTCAGGCCGCTTGGAGAACTGGAGGGCATCGGCGGAGAGGCGGGCATAGTAGGCGTCGTCGGTCCACATGCGCTTCAGCTCCCGCACCCAGTCGTCCACGGGCGCATCATAGTCCAGCGTGACGCCGCCGGCGCCGACAGCCTCGGGCAGCCCGCCACGGGTCGAGCCCAGCACCGGGATGCCGCTGCAGTGCGCCTCGGAGGCGACGCGTCCCCAGGCTTCTTCCCATTTGCTCGGCGCCAGCAGGATCCTGGTCCGGCCATAGACCGTCTTCATGTCGCTTGTCCGGTCCTCGAGCGCGACGTTGCCGAACGGCGCGATCCTGGCCTCGATCTCGGCGCGATGCTCCTTGGCGAGCTTCCAGCTCTCCTGGAACAGGAACGGGATCTCGGGGCACCGCTCGGCGATCTGCACCGCCAGTTCGAAGCCCTTCTCGTTGTAAGGGTTGATGAAGGTTACGACTTCGCCCGTCGTGGGCGTTGCGTAGAGGCCCGGGTCGATCGTCGGCGGGATGACGGTGGAATCGATGCCGAAACGGTTCTTGTAGCTCCGGGCGGTGAATTGCGAATTGGCGATGTAATGGGCGGGGCCGAGTTCGGAGAGGTCGCCGCCGAGTTCGTGGAATTCGACATTCCGAAGATAGATCACGACAGGCACTCCGGCATCCTGCAGCGCTTTGCCGAGCGGCACCGACTTGTGGCACTGCACGACCGCCACGTCGGGCCTTAACCGCGAGACCGCGAAGGGAACCGCCTCCCATGGAAACCAGGCGCGGACGACCGGGTAGCCCGGGAAATTGTCGATGACGGCGCGCTCGCGGAAGATCTTCATCTTCAGCCGCGCCTTGATGCCGAAGACGCCGTCGCCGAACAAGGCGGCGAGCACGCTCGCGTCGTGGCCGTCATTGCGCAACTGCGTCACGAGATGATGCGTGCTTGACTGCACGCCGCCGTGAAATTCCGGATAGTACCCGTTCCCACCCGCGAACAGTATCTTCATGCCGGTCTCCTGTGGGCTGCGGCCGTCCGATTGGGAGGTTCGGAGCCGCGGTTCCATCTTGTCGTGCGCGGCATCGGCCCGATGCCTTCGCGTTTCAGTGGCCCGCCGCCCCGCAGTCCGACAGGGCGCCAAGCAGGCTGGCGTGGCTTCGCCCACGCTTCACCCGCTTAGCTTCTTCTTTTGCCGCAGGTTCTTGTCGGAAAACCGTGGGACACTTTTCCGAACCCTGCCTAGCCTGCTTTAGCCCCGCGGGTCGCCTTGAGAGCGGCCCGTTCCGAGGCGGCACGCCCGATGCTCTCGTAGCGAAGGCCGTTTCGGGCAACGACATCGGGGTCATAGAGATTGCGGCCGTCGAAGATGACGGGTGTCGACAGAGACTGACGGACGAGTTCGAAAGAGGGCGCGCGGAAATTCTTCCACTCGGTGGCGATTAACAGCGCGTCGGCGCCCCGCAGCGCGGCTTCCTTTGTGCCGCACAGAAGCAGGTCGTCGCGCTGGCCGTAGATCCGCTGGCATTCCTGCATGGCTTCGGGGTCGTAGGCCTGGACGCGCGCGCCCGCCGCCCAAAGGGCCTCCATCAGGACCCGCGACGGCGCCTCGCGCATGTCGTCGGTATTCGGCTTGAAGGCGAGGCCCCACAGGGCGAAGGTCTTGCCTTTGAGGTTCTTCCCGAAAAAGCGGATCACCTTTTCGAACAGCGCCGACTTCTGGTCCTCGTTGCGCAGCTCGACCGCCTTCAGCACCTTGGCGTCGAAGCCGATGTCCTCCGCGGTCCTGATCAGCGCGCGGACGTCCTTGGGGAAGCAGGAGCCGCCATAGCCGAGGCCGGGATAGATGAAGTGGTAGCCGATCCGGGGATCGCTGCCGATGCCACGGCGAATCTCTTCGATGTCGGCGCCGAGCTGCTCGGCCAGGTTGGCCATCTCGTTCATGAAGCTGATCTTGGTCGCCAGGATGCAGTTGGCGGCATATTTGGTCAGCTCCGCGCTGCGGACATCCATGACGATGATCTTCTCATGGTTGCGGTTGAACGGAGCATAGAGCTCGCGCATGACCTCCTCGGCCTCCGCGCTCTCCGTGCCGACGATGATGCGGTCCGGCCGCATGCAGTCGGCGACCGCCGAGCCTTCCTTCAGGAATTCGGGATTGGAGACGACATGATAGGCGAGGCCCTGGCGACCGCGGCTGGCCAGCACGTCGCCGATCTTCGCCTTGATCTTGTCGCAGGTTCCGACGGGGACGGTCGACTTGCTGACGACGATCTGCGACCGGTCCATATGCTGGGCGATGGTCTCGGCGACGGCCAGCACATATTTCAGGTCGGCCGAGCCGTCTTCGTTCGGCGGCGTGCCGACGGCGATCAGCTGTATGTCGCTGCGTGCCACGGCTGCTGCCGCATCGACGGTGAAGGTCAGCCGCCCGGCGGCGTAGTTCTCGCTGACCAGGCTTTCGAGGCCCGGCTCGTAGATGGGGATGATGCCCTGCTTGAGGCGCTCGACCTTTTCCGCGTCGACATCGACGCAGACGACGTCATGCCCGACATCCGCCAGCACTGCCGCCTGGACCAGGCCGACATAGCCGATACCGAAGACCGTGATATTCATGGAGCAGCTATTCCTTCAGAAAGCGTCGGGCGTAGCCTTACCCGGTATCGTCACCGGAAAGGAGGCTGGTTGCAGGGTACTACTATACGGGAACCAGCGCCCGCCTGGGGAGTCATGTCCCGCGGCGGCGCCACGCCAACAGGCCTGCTCTGCCGCGCGGTCATTGATGTGCTTCCCTTTTGCTGCATTGCAACAGACCCTAGCGTGGTGTCGCCGAGCGTGCAAGACTGCGCTATCGGCGATTGATGAAGCAGTTCCGAAATATCGGTATGCACAAAGCATGGGCGATGCGCCGGATGCAGGCGCTGCCGCCCTTTCGGTGCTCCTGTATGCGCCTTTCGAGGTAAGTCACAAAATATTTCATCACGTTATTCGAGAGAAACATTACAACATATTTCGTGAATCGCTCCCGCCTTGAATTCGCTGGGCCGAATGACTGATTTAAGCGGCATGTCTGGACCACGACTTTACGGCCGGCGCTTCGTGATGCATCTTTTCCTTCGCAGCTGCAGCAAATTGCCCGCGGAGCTTTGACATGACCGAGCGTCCAATATGCGTCGTCATCGCCGCCCGGAACGCCGCGGGCACCATCGCCGCGGCGATCGCGTCGGCGCTGCGGGAGCCCGAGGTGGGCGAGGTTGTCGTGGTCGACGATGCCTCGACCGACGGCACATCCGAGGTCGTATCGCAGGCCGACGACGGCAGCGGCAGGCTGTCGGTCATCCGATTCGATCAGAACCGCGGGCCTGCTGGCGCCAGGAACGCGGCCTTCGCGCGGTCGAGGTCGCCCTTCCTCAGCATGCTCGACGCTGACGATTTCTTCATCGGCGGCCGTTTCGGCCGGCTGCTGGCCGCCCGGGACTGGGATTTCGTGGCCGACAATATTGCTTTCGTCGCCGATGGGGCAGGCGAGCCGCAGGTTCCGGCTTTCCGTCCGAACCCCAGATTCCTCGGTCTCGCCGAATTCGTGGCCGGCAATATCTCCAAACGCGGCCGGCAACGCGGCGAACTAGGTTTCCTGAAGCCGGTGATTCGGCGTGAATTCCTGGATGCGGCCGGCCTCCGCTATGACGAGCGGCTGCGGCTCGGCGAGGACTATGAGTTCTACGTGCGGGCGCTCGCCGCCGGCGCGCGGTTCAAGCTCGTCGACACCTGCGGCTACGGCGCCACGGTGCGGGCCGATTCGCTCAGCGGCCGTCATCGGACCGAAGATCTGAAGCGGCTCGCCGATGCCGACCTGTCGCTTCTCGCGCTGCCGGGGCTGGCGGCGGATGCGACGAGACAGTTGCGCAGCCACGAACGTCACGTGCGAGACAAATATCGACTGCGCCGCTTCCTCGATGTGAAGGCCGGTCGCGGGCTTCGGGGTGCGGCCGCCTATGGCTTGCGCCATCCCGGCGACCTGCCGGCGATCGCTTCGGGCATCGCCCGCGACAAGCTCGACGGCCTGCGCGAGCCGCAGTCTCCAGTCAGGACGGTTCGCTATCTGCTGGAGGGCGAGCCCGCATGACCGCAGCCTGCCCGGGACCGGGTTCACATGGGTGTCTTGCCAGAAAGCATGGCGCGATCCATGCTGCCCTCATTGCCGACAAAGTGAGGGGCCATTGTCGCAGCAGGCCCCGACCGGGGTTGGGAGCGGTCCTCAGGGGCTGCGGGGCGGCAGGACACGCAGCGAGGGCCTCGCGATGAGATCCGTCTTCGGGTTCAAGACCAGAAGTGCCGAGCGCGACCAGCAGACCGACGCGGCACGATTCCAGCGTATCCGGGATGTGATCGCCGAAGTGTCGGGCGAAATGGATCGCGAGAAGTCCGGCTTCGAGAAACGGTACGGAACGGTGGCGGCCGACGCCGCTTTCCTGGTCGAGGCTATGGATAATGAAGCCTCCCCCTCGGGTGATTCGGAGCGGATCGCAACGCTCACCGAGACGCTTCGCGCCTGCGAGCGTCGGATCGCGTTCCTGAACAGGCAGATGCTGTTCATGGAGGAATGCCGCCAGTTCGTCCAGCAGTTCGTCGACGCCAACGGCATCGATGCCGGAGGGCCTGCAAAGGCCGAATGACGGATTGCCTTAAGCCGCCGCGGATCGCCCGAACCGGGCCTGCGGGGCGCCAACCCGCTGTGTTGGGAGGACGCAGCCAGATCGGAGCGAAGCCGATGCCATTGTCGTTCTCCTCGCCGTGCCTCAAATCTTGCTGGCTATCGGGCGCGCTCGCCGGCCAGGCACTGTTGTGGTGCATGACGGGGTCCGCCTTCGCCCAGGACGCGCCACAGTCCTTCGTCGACAATTTCGACAGGCTCGGCTCCGCCCGCTGGTATGTCTCGGACGGCTGGGCCAACGGGAAGCACCAGAATTGCACTTGGTCGAAGAACCAGGTGAAGGTGGCCGACGGTGTCCTGTCGCTCGGCTTCACCAAGCACACTTTCAAGGATCGCGACTATGTCTGCGGCGAGGTGCAGACGAAACAGCGCTTCGGATACGGAATCTACGAGGCCCGGTTCCGGACCCCGGCGGGTTCGGGGCTCAACGCCGCCTTCTTCAGCTTCATCGGGCCGGTCGACAAGCAGCCGCATGACGAGATCGACTTCGAGGTTCTGACCAGGGACCCTTCAAAGGTGCAGCTCAACAGCTATGTCGCGGCCAAGGGCAACAACGAGAAACTCGTTCCCGTGCCGGGAGGCGCCGACAAGGAGTTCCACGATTATGCCTTCGTCTGGGAGAAGGACAGGATCCGCTGGTATATCGATGGCGAGCTTGTCCACACCCTCGACGATCCGGCGAAGGTGCCCAGCCACCCGTCCAAGATCTTCCTCAGCCTGTGGGGCAGCGACACCTTCACCGAATGGCTCGGTCCCTTCAGCGACCCCGGCGAGCCCTTGACCATGGAGATCGACCGCGTCGCCTTCACCGGTCTCGGCGAGCCCTGCCAGTTCCCGGGATCGGTGGCCTGCAAGCTGGAATAGCCAGCGCTCGCTTTTGTCTTTCGTCGCGTTGCAAAACTTGATCGAGAGGCTATGCTGCACCGCAACAGAGTTGTTGCGACGCAATAGAGCGTGAACTAGCTTCCGGGAGGGGAAGGCTGAGGCATCAGTTACCGAATCCAGGGAAACCGATGCTTGAACAGAGAGATAGAGCGGCGTCACCGGTGACCCCGGTGGCTGCGTCGCGATAGCTGCGGTCTGTCGATGCTGCGTGTCCTCTACCTTGTCCACGACCTTTCCGATCCGGCGGTGAACCGCAGGGTGAAGATGTTGCAGGCCGGCGGGGCGGACGTCACGCTGGCGGGCTTTCGCCGCGGGAAGCCGGTGACGTCAATCGAAGGGCTGGTGCCGATCGAACTGGGAGTTACCCGCGACGGCAGGTTCGGCCAGCGGCTGGGCGCGGTCGTCCGGGCCGCCACGGCAATAGGTTCTGCCCTCGGCGCCGTCGGACGGCCTGACGTCATCGTTGCGCGGAACCTCGAAATGCTGGCGCTCGCCAGGCGGGCGGTCTCCATCTTCGGTGGGGCTGTGCCTGTCGTCTACGAGTGCCTCGATATCCATCGTCTCTTGCTGCGGTCCGATGCGGTCGGTGTAGCAATGCGCGGTGCGGAGCGGTTTTTCAGCCGTGATGTCGCCATGCTGGTGACCAGTTCTCCGGCCTTCGTCGAGGAACATTTGAGCCGGGTCCTCGATCCAGGGGTTCCGATCGAACTCGTGGAAAACAAGGTGCTGGAACTCGCCGGCCCGGCCGGGACCGAAACGCCCCCCGCGCCGCGCCGCGCGGGCCCGCCCTGGAGGATCGGCTGGTTCGGCGCGCTGCGCTGCCGGCGGTCTCTCGAACTGCTGTCGGCCTTCTCGCGCTCCATGGGCGGTGAAGTGGAGGTGATACTGCGCGGCCGGCCCGCTTATGGCGAATTCGCCGATTTCGACGGCTATGTCGCGAGCGAGCCTTATTTCTCTTTCCTCGGCCCTTATCGGAACCCCGACGACCTGCCGGCCATCTATGGCGACGTGCATTTCGTCTGGGCGATCGACTTCTTCGAGGAGGGGCAGAATTCGAAGTGGCTGCTGCCCAACCGCCTCTATGAAGGCTGCCGTCACGGCGGCGTGCCGATCGCCATGCGCGGGACCGAAACCGGCAAGTTCCTCGAGGCGCGTGGGTGCGGCCTGCTCCTCTCTGAGGCGACGACCGATGCGCTCCGGGCCATGCTCGGGTCGATGGACGAGGTGGGCTACGCCACCCTGAAACAGCGTGTCACATCAATTGATCCGGCGACCTGGATCTGCGGTATCGACGATTGCCGCATGCTTGTAGGAAAGCTGCGCGCGCTGGCAGCCCTTCGCACCGATGGCGCCGCAATCGAGGCGGCGGCTTGATGAAAGACGGAAACGAGATGGGGACAGCGGAAGAGGACACGCCTGAAATCCTGATCGTGGTGCCGTGCCTCAACGAGGCGGCGCATATCGGCGGACTGCTCGGTCAGTTCACTCCTGCTACCGAAAGGATCGGCGCGAAGATCGTCGTGGCGGATGGCGGAAGCACGGACGGCACGCAGCGCATCGTCGAGGAAAAGGCGGCGCAGGACGCCCGCGTCGTTCTGCTCGCCAATCCGAAACGCATCCAGAGCGCGGCGGTGAACCTCGCCGTCGAACGGCATGGCGAGGGTTGCGACTATCTCATCCGCATCGATGCGCATGGCGCCTATCCCGACGACTATTGCGACCGTCTGGTCGAGGAGGCTGTCCGCACCGGCGCCGATTCGGTGGTGGTCGCCATGGCGACGAAGGGTTTCGGCTTCTTCCAGAGGGCGGTCGCGGCCGCGCAGAATTCGAGGCTCGGCAATGGCGGGTCGCCGCACCGGCACGGCGCATCCGATGGCGCATGGACCGATCACGGGCATCATGCCCTCATGCGGGTCGCCGCCTTCCGTTCGGTCGGCGGCTATGACGAGACCTTCACCCACAATGAGGATGCCGAACTCGACTATCGGCTGCGGCAGGCCGGGTTCCGGATCTGGCTGACCGGCAAGACAATCATGACCTATTACCCGCGCGCTTCGGTGTCGGGGCTGTTCCGGCAATATGTCGGTTATGGCCGGGGCAGGGCGCGCAACATGCTCAAGCACGGGATGGTCCCGAAGGTCAGGCAGATGTTGCCGCTGATGGTTTTTCCGGTCGTGGCGGGAACCTCGCTGGCCTTTCTGCATTGGTCGGCGATCGTGCCCGCGTCGCTCTGGGCGCTGATCTGTCTTGGCTATGGAGCGCTGATGGCGATCGCACAACGCAATCCCGATGGAATGCTGGCCGGCTTCTCGGCGATGGTCATGCATCTGGCGTGGTCGCTCGGTTTCTGGCAGCAACTGCTTTCCTCCCGCAAGCCGGAGCGGGCGGGTCGATGACGGCGTCCCGCAACAAACCTGCGGAGCTGCGGATCGACATCGGCGTCTGCACGTTCCGCAGGCCGGAGCTTGCCGATGCTTTGCGCTCGCTTGCTGCGCTCGAGGTCCGGCCGGACTGGCGGGTGCGGATCATCGTCGCCGACAACGACGTCACGCCGAGCGCACGCGAACTGGTCGCCAGGCTGGAACCGGAGATGCCGTTCCCGGTGCATTATGTGCATTGCCCTGAAGCCAACATCTCGATCGCCCGCAATGCCTGTCTCGACGCCGGAGCCGGCGACATGCTGGCCTTCATCGACGACGATGAGACAGCGTCGCCTCAATGGCTGGCCGAACTGGTCGCCATGGCGGCGACGAGCGGCGCGGACGCCGTGCTGGGGCCGGTCGAGGCGCGCTACCTCGCCGGCGCACCGCGCTGGATGCGCGAAGGGGACTTCCATTCGACGCTGCCGGTCTGGGTGCGCGGCGAGATCCGCACCGGCTATACATGCAACGTCCTGCTGCGGCGCTCGTCGCCGCGCGTCGCCGGTCGCCGTTTCAGCCTGGCGCGTGGGCGCTCCGGCGGCGAGGACACCGAGTATTTCACCCGGCTGCATTCGGCCGGCGGCAGGATCGCCTACGCGCCGGAAGCCTGGGTCCGCGAGATCGTGCCGCCCGGTCGGGCGCGGCTCTCGTGGCTGGCCCGGCGCCGTTTCAGGGCCGGCCAGACCCATGGCCATCTCCTCGCCGGACAGGGCCCCGCGGCCGCCGCCAGGAACATGGCGCTCGCCGGCGCCAAGGCAGGCTACTGCTTCCTGGCCGCCGCCTTGTCGGCCTTCTCGGCGGCTCGCCGCAACCGCTACGCGCTGCGCGGGATCATGCATGTCGGCGTCGTGGGCGGTCTCGCCGGTGTCCGGGAGCTTCAACAATATGGCGGAACTGCCCCCGAGCAAGGAGCGGGAATTGGAACCTGACGTCAGCTTCGTCATAGCGGCCTTCAATGCCAATCTCACGATCGATCGTGCCATCCGCAGCGCGCTCGCACAGGAAGGCGTGAGCGTCGAAGTGGTTGTGGTCGACGACTGTTCGACCGACTTCACCCGCGACGTCGTGAAGGGCATCGGGGACGAGCGCGTGCGCCTGCTGCCGCTGGCGGAAAACCGAGGGCCCGGCGGCGCGCGCAACGCCGGACTGGAGGCGGCGAAGGGGCGCTGGGTCGCGATCCTCGACGCCGACGATGCCGTCCTTCCGGACCGGATGGCTCGCATGATCGGACGCGCCGAAAAGACGGGCGCCTCGATCGCGGTCGACAATCTCGAAATCGCCCGGGCCGGCGAGCGCCGCCGTACGATGTTCGCTCCGGCAGCCCTGTCGCGGACACCCGAACTGTCGCTCGCCGCCTTCATCGACGGCAACATGGTGTTCAAGTCGACCTTCAACTACGGCTACGTGAAGCCGGCCTTCGAGCGCCGTTTCCTGGAGGAGAACGGACTGCGCTACGACGAGACGCTGCGCATCGGAGAGGACTACCTGCTGCTCGCGGCGGCACTTGCCAGCGGCAGATGCGTGATCGAGCCCAAGCCGGGCTACATCTATCATGTCACCGAGGGCTCCATCTCGCGGGTTCTGGAACTGCACCACGTCGAGGCCATGATCGCGGCCGATGCCGTCTTCGCCCGCGCGCACCGCCTGGAAGGGGCCGGCCTCGCGGCTTTCAGGCGGCGCGAGCGGAACCTGCGCGACGCTGCCGCATTCCTGTCGCTTGTACGGCATATCAAGGAGCGCTCGCCGCTCAAGGCGCTCGGCGCCGCTTTCCGCAACCCGGTGGCGGTCGGCCATCTTCGCATGCCCATCGCCAAGCGGCTCGGTCTCCACCGGCTGACCGAGCGGGCATTCTAGCACACGTCTTCCCGCCTCTTCGAAGGGGCGGGCGATCATCCCGAAGTATCAGTATCAGCATAAGGATCTTCTCGATGCGCAAAGTCAGAAAAGCGGTCATTCCGGTGGCAGGCCTGGGTACGCGGTTCCTGCCGGCGACCAAGGCCATGCCGAAAGAGATGTTGACCATCGTCGACCGGCCGGTCGTGCAATATGCCGTGGATGAGGCGCGCGAGGCCGGCATCGAGCACATCGTTTTCGTGACCGGGCGCAACAAGGCGATTATCGAGGACTATTTCGACGCGCAGCCCGAATTGCTCGAAACGCTGGCCATGTCGGGCAAGCACGAGCAGCGCGCGGCGCTCGACCGGCTGTTGCCCGCGCCCGGCGCGACCAGCTTCACGCGCCAGCAGGCGCCGCACGGCCTCGGCCATGCCGTGTGGTGCGCCCGCGACATTGTCGGCGACGAGCCCTTCGCGCTGCTGCTTCCCGATATGGTCTCCTACGGCAAGCGCGGCTGCCTGGCCGGCGCCATGGACCTCTATGACAGCGTCGGCGGAAACGTGATCGCGGTCGAGCAATGCGACCCGCTGGAGACGAACAAATACGGCATCGTCGGCAAAGGGCCGGCGGCCGGCACCGGCTTCAAGATCAATGCCATGGTGGAGAAGCCGGCGCCCTCCAGCGCTCCGTCGAACTACTATATCAACGGCCGCTACATCCTCCAGCCGGAGATCTTCGATCTGCTTGGCAAACAGGAACGTGGGGCCGGCAACGAGATCCAGCTCACCGATGCCATGGTGCGCCTCGCCGAGAGCCAGCCGTTCCATGCCCAGCCCTTCGATGGCAGGATGTTCGACTGTGGCTCCAAGGAAGGCTTCATCCAGGCAAATGTCGCCTTCGCGCTCGCCCGCGCCGACATCCGCGACAGCGTGCTCGATCCGATCCGCGAGCTTGTGTCCTATCACGACGTCAAGGTCGACGCGGCCTGAAGGGGAGTTCGTTCGCAGTTGCGAAGGCCTTCCGCGGCTGCGAACACATTATCTCCCACATCAGCTGTTCGAATGGCTGAAGGGCGGATCAAGTGGAAGGGGGTGCCGGCCGCATCCGGTGGATGCACGGCGCTCCAGAGCACCGGACGCCGGGCCGGTTCGGAACGGACGGGTGCTCAGGCAGACAGGTAGAGCGGCAGCGCGGGCGCGCTTCCGCCGCTCCGGGACGGGGCGAGGGCGACTGGCGAGTGCATGAACAAAGTCGATTATCTGTTGAATGAGAGCCTTGCGGCGGCGCCGGCTCGGGACGATGACAAGTTCATCGATCTGGAAAGGCTGCTGGCTGTCGCCATCCGTCAAGCCAGGGTGGTCGCGATCTGCGCGGGCATCGGCGTCATGCTGGGCATCATCTATCTGCAGACCACGCCGCCGATGTACACGGCCTCGGCACGCATCCTGCTCGACGAGGGTCTGAACAAGATCGTCGACGAGGTGTCGGCGACGCCGATCAACATGCAAACGGATGCCGCGATCCTCAGCCAGATCGAAATCCTGAAGTCGACCCGGCTGGCTCTGGTCGTCGTCGACAAGGAGAGGCTGACGGCAAACGAGCAGTTCATGTCGCCGCCGCCCTCGCTCGCCGGACGGATCGTCGGTACGATCCGCTCGTTGCTGGCCGTGTTCCGCCCGAGCGATCCGGTCGGGGAAGGCGGACAACCCAGCCAGCCTGCAACCGACGGCAAGCGCGACTACGCCGCGCAACTGCTGCAGCGCAATCTCTGGGTCGAGCGCGCCGGCCGCAGTTACGTCATCAATCTTTCCTACCGGTCCAACGATCCCGAACTGGCGCGGCGTATCACGCAGGCCTATGCCGATGCCTATCTTTCCGACCAGCTCGACGCGAACTTCGATGCAACGGAACGTACCACGCTGTGGCTGAAGGGCAGGCTCGACGAACTCGAGACCAACTCCAAGGCGGCGGCTTTGGCCGCCGAGCGCTTCAGGGCGGAGAACGGTCTCACCGCGACGCGCGGCGAGTTGATCTCGGAACAGCAGCTCTCCGACCTCAACGGGCAGCTTATCATCGCCCAGGCCGACACCGCTCGCGCTCTGGCGAAATACCAGCAATACCAGGCCATCACCGAAAGCGGGCCCGAGGAGGCGGTCGAGAACGCGGCGATCTCCTCCGACCAGCCCGGCGATTCGGTCATCGGCAAGCTGAAGACACGCTACCTCCAGGTGACGAAGCGCGAGCGCGAGATCACCGCGAATTTCGGCGCGGACCACCAGCAGGCCGTGGCGCTGCGAAGGGAGCAGCAGGACATCTCCCGGCAGATGTTCCGGGAACTGGAGCAGCTCGCCTCCAGCTTTCGCAACGACTATGAGGTTGCCCGTTCGCGAGAGATGTCGTTGCGCGAAAATGTCGATCAGCTCACCGGCAAGACCAGTTCGGCAAGCCAGTCGATGGTGCAGTTGCGGGAGCTCGAGCAGAAGGCGGCGGCGCTCAGCACGCTCTACCAGAACTTCCTGGCGCGCTATCAGGAGGCTGCGCAGCAGCAATCCTTCCCGATCACCAAGGTGCGGGTGATCTCGGAGCCCGGCTTCCCGCGGTCGCCGTCGAGCCCGCGAACATCGATCGTGCTGGCCCTGTCCATGGTCCTGGGGATCATGATGGGTGGCGTGTTCGGCGCGCTCAACGAGTTCAGGGAGCGCTTCTTCCGCCTGGGCGACGACGTCCGGAGCGAACTCGGCATCAAGTTCCTCGGTTATCTGCCTGTCCTCGGCGGCGGGCGGCGCGGCAAGGAGGCAGAAGAACAGGACGACGACGAGACGGTCGAAGACGACGGCCAGGGCAGGATCTTTACCGGGCGACGCCGCGCGGTGATCGATTCGCCGGCTTCGGCCTTCGCCGAGACGCTGCGCAGCGCCAAGATCGCCGGCGACGTCGTCCTCCAGGGCGCGGGCTGCAAGGTCATCGCCGTGGTGTCGGTGCTGCCCGGCGAGGGCAAGTCGACGGTGGCGGCGAATTTCGCGGGCCTGCTCGCGGCCAATGGATCAAGGACCCTGCTGGTCGACGGGGATCTGCGCAATCCGAGCTTGAGCCGCGGGCTGCCGAGCCTGCCGCAATACGGGCTGGTGGACGCCATCCTCGGCCGATACACTTGGCAGTCACTCCTGAAGATCGACCCCGACACCAAGCTGGCAATGATGCCGGCGGTGGTCCACAGCCAGTTCGCCCACACGAGCGAACTGTTGGCCTCGAAAGGCATGAAGGCCTTCATACAGAGCGCCCAGAGGATCTTCGACTATATTGTCGTGGACCTGCCGCCGCTTGGTCCGGTGGTCGATGCCAAGGCGTTCGAGCCGCTGGCGGACGGCTTCATCGTGGTGGCCGAATGGGGCGCCACGCCGCGCGCGCTGGTGCGCACGACGCTGCAGGCCGAGCCGCAGATCGGCGCCAAGACGCTTGGCCTGATCCTCAACAAGGCCGATTACCGGAAGCTCTCGAAATACGGCTCCTTCGGAAGTTCCGAACGCTTCCTCGACCGCTATTCGAGCTACTATCTCGACCAGCCCAAGCCGACGAAGGCGGCTTTCAAAAAGTTGTTGCAGGGCGCGGCCGTGGTCCTGCGCAAGCTCGGCTCGATGGGGCTGAGTGCCTTCAGGAAGAGAGCGGAACGCCACGGTTCCGATCTGCACGCATCGGACTGACCGGTCGCGGCCGTGAGAAGGCTGCCGTTGGCGGCTTCGTTCCAAGGGCGACACCTCATACCGGCATGTCCTATCCTTTTGGATGTAGTCCGGCCTATTCCTCGCCGTCGCGGAATTTCGATATCATGGTTCCCCTGAACGGCCTCGCTCGGAACGATCGGCCGTTTCGGGCCAGAGGAGCGGGAGACGGACCGATGGAGATACGCCCATTGGGGCTCGACGGAGTCCTCGAGATCGTACCGCGCAAATTCGGCGACCATCGCGGCTTCTTCTCGGAGACGTTTAGCGTGCGGTCGTTCGAGCAGGCGGTGACGGAAGCCTTCGTGCAGGACAACCACTCGCTCTCGGTAGCGCCGGGGACAGTCCGCGGCTTGCATTTCCAACTGCCGCCGCGCGCCCAGGCAAAGCTCGTCCGCGTCGTGCGCGGCGCGATCTTCGATGTTGCCGTCGACATAAGGCAAGGCTCGCCGAGCTTCGGCCGCTGGGTGGGGCTGACGGTATCATCGAGGGACTGGAACCAGATCTTCGTGCCGAAAGGCTTCGCCCACGGCTTCATGACGCTCGAGCCCGACACCGAGGTCATCTACAAGGTGACCGACTATTATTCGCCGGAGCACGACCGCTCCATCCGCTTCGACGATCCCGATATCGGCATCGACTGGCCGTTGCCCGTGTCCGACCTCCAGATCTCCGACAAGGACCGTAGCGCGCCGCGTCTGAGGGACGTCGATAACGGCTTCGTCTTTGTCGGCGAGGCGGCGTGACGGCGCGGGCGAAGGTGCTGGTCACCGGCAAGGCGGGGCAGATGGCGCTTGCGCTCGCTTGCCTCGAAGCGCCCGACCTCGAGATCGTGACCCTCGGACGGCCCGAACTCGACATCGCCGACCGCGCTTCCGTGGCGCGGGCCTTCGCCGCCGTCCGGCCCGTAATCGTCGTCAACACGGCTGCTTATACCGAGGTCGACAAGGCCGAGACGGATGTCGCCACCGCTTTCGCTGTCAATCGTGACGGCGCGGCGAATGTTGCAACCGCCGCGGCGGAGCAGGGCTGCCCTGTCATCCACTTCTCGACCGACTATGTTTTTCCCGGCGACAAGCCCGACCCCTATCGTGAGACCGACGAAACCGGCCCGGTCAGTGTCTATGGGCGTTCGAAACTGGCCGGTGAGCAGGCGGTGGCCGACGCGAATCCAGCCCATGTCATCCTGCGCACGGCCTGGGTCTACAGTCCCGATGGGCGGAACTTCCTGAAGACCATGCTGCGGCTGGCGCGGGAGCGCGACGAGATCGGTGTCGTCGGCGACCAGCACGGCACGCCGACCAGCGCTGCCTTCCTTGCGCGCGCCGTTGCCGCCGTCGTCAGACACGTCCTTGCCGATCCGGCCGGCGCGAGCTGGCGCGGCGTCTTCCATCTCGTGGCCGACGGCGCGACGGATTGGGCAGGTTTTGCCGAGGAGATATTCGCGCAATCGGCAAAACGCGGCGGCCCCTCGGCCCGTGTCCGGCGGATCACCACCGCCGACTACAAGACGGCGGCGGCGAGGCCGGCCAATTCCCGGCTGGACACCACGCGGCTGAGTGCGGTCTTCGGCATCAAGCCGCCACGCTGGCAGGACGATGTGGCCGCGTGTGTGGATGCCCTGTTGCGGCAGAACCCCTCATCCGACCGCGCCCTGGCGGGCGCGGCCACCTTCTCCCACAAGGGGAGAAGGGAACACCTCAGCAGCGTCTCGGCCAATCGCGAACGTTGACAGCTTGCAGAGCCGGCCAAGCCAGGCTCCAACCTTCTCCCCTTGTGGGAGAAGGTGGCCGCGCGAAGCGCGGTCGGATGAGGGGTAAACCCGCGCCGCACCCAAGCGCTGCGTCCGAGAAACGAAGCGCTCGCCCGCGTCACGCCAGGCAACCGGCCAGGATCGTCCTGGTGATGGTGTCAGCCGCCTCGGCGAAATCGGCCTTGGTCAGGCGCGACTTGTCGAGCACGGGAGCGGCGATCGCCTCGAAGTCGCCGTAGAACTGGGTCGCCGACCACAGAAGGATGAAGAAATGGCGCGGATCGATCGGCGCCATCTTGCCGCTGCGGATCCAGCCCTCCACGACCGCCGCGCGGTCGCGCGTGATCTCCTGCATGTGCTGCTTCTGCTTGCGGGTCAGGAACGTGCCGCCGCGCATCATCTCATTGGCGAAGAAGCGGGATTCGGCCGCGTGCTGGCGTGAATAATCGAGCTTTGCCGTCACATAGGCGGTGAGCGCCTCGCGCGGCTCGCTGTCGGACCGGATGTGCTCCAGCGCCTTGTCCCAGCCTTCGAGAACGCTCTCGATCAGCCTGGTGTAGATCTCCTCCTTGGTGGAGAAATAGTAGTAGACATTGGCCTTGGGCAGCTCCGAAGCCTCGGCGATCTCGGCGATGCGCGTGCCGTCGAAGCCCTTGCGGGAGAACAGCTCGACCGCCGCCTTCAGGATCTTCGCCTCGTTGCGCGCCCTGATGCGCTCCTCCGGGTTCTTCCTGCCTTTCGTCCCGGCGTCCGCGACCGCTGCCATTTCCGTTTCCGCTCCCCCGACCATCGTCCGGATCATGGCGCGCATGATGTCCCCGGGCGCCACGGTCGCATCCATAAAGCATGTCTCCCGAAAGTGCGTAGCGGTTTCGGGAAAAGGACATGCGTCAAATCAAGACCCTACTCCAGGCCCCGTTCCACGAGGCACGAACCGGCTATAGAAAAACTTGACGTTTTGGTCAAGAAAGTGATTTCAGGAAGTTGACACTTTGGTCAGGTTTTGCCTAACCTAAGGGCGTTGGAGGAGCGCGGGAGGAGAGCAATGCCGGTCAAGCTGGTCGATGCGATGCGGGAGACGCTGTCGGGATGGCAGGCGGATGTCCCGCCTGCCTGGCGGCCGATGCTGGCCGACGTCGCTCTCGGCTTCGACGCGATCGATCCGGCGCTCGAGATCGAGCCATGGGAGCCGATCTTCCCGGTCCGCCGCGACAGGACATTTCCCGGCGCCCCCAAGGGTGCGCACATGCTGCGGGCCTTCGATGGCATAGAGCCGCAGGCGGTGCGCTGCGTGATCCTCGGCCAGGACCCTTATCCGGCGCCGGATTTCTCGACCGGCCGCGCCTTCGAGGTCGGCAATGTCGCGGCCTGGCGGGAGCTCGACAAGATGTTCTCGAAGAGCGTGCGGGCCTTCACCCAGCAGATCTGCGCGGCCCGATCAGGCAATCCGGCCTATGCCCGTTCCTTCGATGACTGGCCGACGACGCTGGCGGATATCGAGAACGGGAAGATCGGGCTGGAAGCGCCTGATGAACTTGCCGACCGCTGGGTCTCGCAGGGTGTGCTGCTGCTCAACTCTTCGCTCACCCTGTCGCGCTTCAGGGTCGAGGTCGACCCGCACCAGGCGCGCGGACATCTGCCGCTATGGCGGCCGCTGATCCAGAGGGTGCTGACCCATCTGGCTGCCAGTGGACGCGCAATCGTCTTCATCGGCTTCGGCGACGCGGCGATCGACAACCTGAGGCTCGCCGGCGTTGCCGAGTCCACGGCGCCGATGGCCGCCGTGCTGCGCGAGCATCCCGCGCGCGCTGATGCCGTGCTGTCGCTGGAAAACCCGTTCCTCGTCTCGAACCGGCATCTGGAGGCGATGGGCGCCGAGCCCGTCGCGTGGTGAAGCAATGACGTCGGAAACCTACGACTTCATCGTCGTCGGCGCCGGCTCGGCGGGCTGCGTGCTCGCCAACCGGCTGTCGGCCGATCCGGCGAACAAGGTTCTGCTGCTGGAAGCGGGCGGCAAGGACAACAATCCGCTCTTCCGCCTGCCCATGCTGATGGGCAAGCTGTTCCAGTCAGGGATCTACAACTGGCATTATCACACCGAGCCCGAGCCGCATCTCAACGGTCGCTCGCTCTACTGGCCGCGCGGCAAGGCGCTCGGCGGATCGTCGACCATCAACGGCATGATCTATGTGCGCGGTAACCGCCACGACTACGACCGATGGGCTCAGCTCGGCCTGCCCGGCTGGTCCTATGACGAGGTGCTGCCGGCCTTCCGTCGATCCGAAGGGCACATCCAGCGCAAGGACGGCTATCACGGCTCCGAGGGCGAGCTGACCGTGTGCCGCGCCCGCAGCACCAACCCGCTGCACGACGTCTTTGCGCAGGCCGGCAGTGAGGCCGGTTATCGGCTGAACGACGACTTCAACGGCGAGGATCAGGAAGGCTTCGGCAAGTTCGATTTCACGATCAGGAAGGGCAAGCGCTGGTCGACGTCCTACGCCTTCCTGCGTCCGGTGCTCTCCCGCCCGAACCTGACTGTCGAGACAAGAGCGCTCACGCGTCGCATCCTGATCGAGAACGGGCGTGCCGTCGGCGTCGAGTTCCAGCAGGGTGGCGCGGTGCGATCCGTGCGGGCGACCCGGGAAGTCGTGGTGTGCGCCGGAACGGTGAACTCGCCGCAACTCTTGATGCTCTCGGGCATCGGTCCGGCCGACGAGCTCGCCGGCCATGGCATCTCCACGGTCGCCGACCTGCCCGGCGTCGGCAAGAATCTCCAGGACCATGTCGACTGCGTGATGGTCTACGAATGCACCAAGCCGGTCACGCTCTACAGCGATCTGAGGGCCGACCGGCTGATCTGGTCGATCATCGAGGGGACGCTGTTCGGGCGCGGCGTCGCAACCACGTTTCCTTATGAGGCCGGCGCCTTCTTGAAGTCCCGGGCCGATCTGGTGGCGCCTGATATCCAGGTGCATTTCATGCCGGCGCTGGAGAAGACGGCCAATCTTCATTTCCCCAATCCGTTCCGCAAGAAGGTGGCGGTGGAGGCCAATCACGGCTTCACGCTGCGCGTCGGTCCGGTCAATCCGGAAAGCCGGGGCGAGATCACCTTGCGCTCGGCCGACCCGTCCCAGGCGCCGAAGATCCAGGCCAATTATCTGGAGACCGAATTCGACCGCCGCACCATGATCGCGGGCATCCGCATGACGCGCGAGGTCATCGGGCAGAAAGCCTTCGATCCCTATCGCGGCAAGGAACTGGCGCCCGGGCCGGAACGTATGAGCGACGCGGAGCTCGTCGAGTGGTTGCGGGCCACCGCCATGACCACCTTCCATCCGGTCGGCACCTGCAAGATGGGCAACGACCCGATGGCCGTCGTCGACACACGGCTCAAGGTACGCGGGGTCGAAGGCCTCAGGGTCGCCGACGCCTCCATCATGCCGATCATCTCCAGCGGCAACACCAATGCGCCTGCCATCATGATCGGCGAGCGTGCCGCCGACTTCATCCTCGAAACCGCCTGAGAGGCTCTAATGATCGTCGAGCACCGCACCTATACGTTCCGCCCCGGCATGGTGCCGGCCTGGATGGCGAAATACGAGGCCGAGGGCCTACCCATCCAGAAGCGGCATCTGAACCGCTTCCTCGGACTCTACGTCTCCGAGATCGGCCGGCTGCACACCACCGTGCTGATGTGGGGCTATGACAGCCTCGCCGATCGCGAGGCGCGACGGTCGGCCATGTATGCCGATCCCGACTGGCAGAAATTCATCGGCGAGGTCTGGGCGCTCGGCGCGATCGAGAGCCAGGACGTGATGATCATGAATCCGGCGTCTTTTTCTCCGGGCGCCTGAGCACGACAGGGAATCGGAGGACGATCGGCGGCGCTCCGGCCGCGCGATCGAGCGATGAAACGGCCGGAAATGGGACCGGCGAGAACCAAGGGAACAAAGACATGACGACAGACCATCATCACGGCAGGAACCAGATTTCGATGGACCGCCGCGGCTTCCTGAAGTCGGCTGCCGGCGCGGCAGCGCTCGGGCTTGCTGTGAGCTCGCTCTCCTTCAAGTCCTTCGCGGCAGGGGGCCTTGTCGCGCTGGTCCATACCCAGGCAGCTGGCGACAACGGCCCGGTCGATTCCATGATCGGCAAGTTGAAGCAGCTTTCCGAGGAGCAGGGCTTCGAATACCGGGCCGTCTACGCGCAGGACCCCGCGACCTACGAGACCATCTTCCGCACGCTGGCCGACAACGGCGCGGCCGTCATCGTGTCGACCTTCAACGAGGTCGGCGAGGCATTCAAAGCGCTGGCCCCGTCCTATCCCGACACCAAATGGATCCAGCTGTTCGGCGATCCGATCGAGCCGGCCATCCCGAATGTCGTCACCGTCAGCTACGACTACTATCTCGGCTGCTACCTGTCGGGCATGTTCGCCGCCCATATGAGCAAATCGGGCAAGATCGGCTTCATCGGCGGCATCTCGATCCCACCGATCAATGCCGACTTCAACGCTGTGAAGGCCGGCGCCCAGTCGGTCCGTCCGGATGCGACTGTAACGGCCGCATTCGCCGGCTCTTTCCAGGACCCCGCCAAGGGCCAGGAGATCGCCACGCAGATGTTCAACGACGGCATCGACTATATCCAGACCGATTCCGCGGCGACCGACGGCGGCATCATAAACGCAGCCAACGAGAAGGAAGGCCGCATGGTCAGCGCGCTCGACGCCGCGCAATATCCGCTCGGACCCAAATCGGTGATCGGCATCGTCAGCCTCGATTTCGGCGTGTCGCTCTATAACGAGGTGAGCAAGGCGCTCGGTCCGGACTGGAAGGGCGGTAGCCACATCAAGACCGGGCTCGGTACCGGGGTGATCGATTTCGTGCTGTCGCCGCTCTACCAGGAGCAGGGCCCGGCGGAGCTGGTGGCGAAGGCCAAGGAGATCTGGCCGGCCATCGAGAAAGCCAGGGCCGGCATCCTCGACGGCTCGCTCGAGGTGCCGTTCAACACCACTCTGTGAGCGAAACCGGGGCGCGCCGTCCATGAACGAGGCCCATGCCCTCGAATGCCGCGACGTGACCGTGACCTATGGCGAGGTCACGGCGCTCTCCGGCGTCACGGTCGGTTTCGCCCGTGGCATGATCCATGCCGTCGTCGGCCAGAATGGCGCGGGCAAGACCACCTTCGCCCGCGTCGCGGCCGGCCTCGTCACCCCGGACACCGGCGCGGTGACGATCGACGGCCGCGCCGTTCGCACGGGCAGCGTCAAGGAGGCGAGGCAGGCCGGCGTCGAGCTCGTGCATCAGAGTTTCGCGCTGCCGCCTTCCTTCACCGTGGCCGAGGCGATGGAGTTCGGTTCGTCCGGCCATCATGGCCTGTTCGGCCGCGCGGCGTTGGAGCGGCGCTGGAAGGAGCATCTCGACAGCGTCGACGTGAAGGTCGAACCGCGGCGGCGGATCCGCGACCTGCCTGTCGAAACCCAGCAGGGTGTCGAGATCGCCCGGGCCCTGGTGACGGATGCGCGCGTCCTGATCCTCGACGAGCCGACCGCCGTGCTTTCGCCATCAGGCATCGAAACCTTGTTCGAACGGGTCCGACGCCTCAAGGCACGCGGCGTGACCGTCATCCTGATCCTCCACAAGATACGCGAGGTCCTCGCGGTGGCCGATACCGTCACCGTGCTCCGTGCGGGCCGGCTTGTGGAAGGGCCGATTCCATGCGCGGGAGTGGAGCCGTCCGGCCTCGCCGAGATGATCATCGGCAATGCGGCAGCCAGATCCCTGGCTCCGGCCGACCGCGAAGCCATGACCGGCGCCAAGCCGGTAACTGTGCATGCCGCCCATGCCAAGGCCACCGGCACTCCGGTGCTGGAACTCTCCGGCGTCTCGACCCATCCGGACAGCGAGGGACCCGCACTTCAGGACATCGCACTGTCCATCCGTCCGGGGGAGATCGTCGGTGTCGCGGGCGTCGAAGGCAATGGCCAGCGGACGTTGGTGCGCGCCATAGCGAGCCTTGCCGAACTGGCGTCCGGAAGTCTGGCGATCGGCGGGATGGATGTCACCGCGGCGTCGCTTTCGGCGCGCCGTGCGGCCGGTCTGCGTGTCATCCCCTTCGAGCGCAACACCGAGGGGCTCAGCCTGTCGAGCTCGCTGTGGGAGAACTGGTCGGCGCGGGAACTGATGTTGTCGCCACTGCTTGCGGCCATCAGCCCGGCTAAGCTGCGCAAGCGTTGCGATGCCGCCCTCAAGTCCTGGAGCGTGCGCTACGCCAATGTCGCGCAGAGGGCCGGCTCGCTCTCCGGCGGCAACGCGCAGAAGGTCATCCTTGCGCGCGAGATGGACGACGATGCCGTGCTGATCATTGCGGCGCAGCCGACCCGCGGCCTCGACATCGGCGCGACGGCCTTTGTCTGGCAGTCGCTACGCGAAGCCAGCGCGCGCGGTTGCGGCGTGCTGCTCATCTCGTCCGACCTCGATGAGCTTTTCGACATTTGCGACCGGGTGGTCGTCATGCTCTCGGGGCGTGTCGCCGGTTCCTTCGCGCCGCCCTATTCGATCGGCGCGGTCGGCGCCGCCATGACGGGAGTGGGGCGATGAACGACAAGCTCGGTATGGTGCTGCGCGCACTGTTCTTCATCGTCGTGGCGCTCGCCCTTTGCGGCGTCATCTTCACTTTCGCCGGCTATTCGGCACCGCTGATGTTCCAGTCGATCGCGGAGGGCGCGTTCCTGCGCTCCGGAGCCGTCGGGCAAAGCCTGCGCTGGGCGCTTCCGCTGTTCATCACCGCGGTCGGCGTGGCCATCTCGTTCCGCGCCGGCTACTTCAACATCGGCGCGCAGGGCCAGTTCTATGTCGGCGCGATCTTCGCTGCCTTTGCCGCCGAATGGCTGAACGGGGCCCCGGCCGTGATCGTCATTCCGGCCTGCTTTGTCGCTGGCATGGCTGGGGGCGCGTTGTGGGCGCTTTGGCCGGGACTTCTGCGCCTGCGCTCCGGCACCGACGAGGTGATCACCACGCTGATGGGCAACTTCCTGGCGGGTCTGCTGTTGGTGTATGTGACTGCTGGGCCGCTCAAGGATCCGTCGGGATCGGGCCAGCAGGCCTCGAGCCGACCGCTCGACGCGGCCTACCGCATCAGCACCTCGCTCGGGCTTTCTCCCACCATCATCGGCATCGCGCTGGTCGTGGGCATTGGCGCCTGGCTGCTCGTCAACCGTACCGCCTTCGGCGTTCTGACGAGCCTTGCCGGGCGCAACGCGACCATGGTGCAGTGGCAAGGCGCGAGATTGTGGAGCCTCGGCCTGTCGAGCTTCCTGATCAGCGGGGCGCTGGCGGGCCTGGCCGGCACGATCGAGCTGATGGGCCCCAATGGCCGGCTGGCCGGCGGCTTCCTGCCGGCGCACGGCTTCACCGCCATCCTCATCGCGCTGGTCGCCAACTTCTCGGTCATCGGCACCGCTTTCGTCGCCTTCTTCTTCGGCGGACTGGCCTCGGCCGCGCTCTATCTGCCGATCATGGCCGGGCTGCCGGCCGCGGCGATCGACATCATCAACGCCTCCATCGCGCTTTTCATCACCGCCAGGTCGCGTCTCGTCGACCGGCTTCTCGGCCTGGGGAGACGGTCGGCATGAACGAGGTCATCGTCGCCATCCTGCGTTCCGGCACGCCGCTGATCTATGTCACCATGGCGGGCGTGATCGCGCAGAGGGCAGGGGTCTGGCATCTCGGCCTCGAGGGGCTGATGATCACAGGCGCCTGCGCAACGATCGTCGGCATCATGCTGACCGGCTCGGTTCCGCTCGCTCTGCTGATCGCGATCATACTCTGCGTGCTCGGATCGATCCTGCTCTGGTTCGTCGTCGAGAAGCTGCGGGCGAACCCGATCATCGCGGGCCTCGGCCTCACCGGCCTCGGCATCGGCGGCACGGCGCTTGCCGTCCAGTCCATCTTCGGCAGCCAGGCCGCGGTGAACGCGCCGTTCGGCCTGCCGCGCCTCGGCCCGGCCTTCGGGCCTTACGGGGTGCTCTCGATCTTCGTGCTGCTCATGCCCTTCGTGGTCTTGGGCATGTGGGTGCTCCTGCGGCGCACGCGTTTCGGTCTGCAGCTCGCGGCTGCGGGTGAGCATCCGTTCGCCGCGCGCGGCGTCGGCGTCGATCCCGCGCGCATGCGTCTCGCCGCGCTCGCCATCGGCGGCGTGCTCTGCGCCATCGGCGGCGCCGAGCTTGCGGCGGGCAGCCTGCAGATCTTCGCCCAGAACATGACGGCCGGGCGCGGCTTCATGGCCTTTGCAGCGGTGATCTTCGGAGGCGCTCATCCGTTCGGAGCCGCTCTTGCGGCGCTGTTCTTCGCTGTTGTCGGGGCGATCGGCATCCGGGCGCAACTCGTCTTCGGCGATCGTGTTCCCCACGATCTCCTGCTCGCTCTGCCCTATCTCGCGACGGTCTTCGGCGTCTGGGTCTCGGGCAAGCTGCGGGGCGGAGCCAAAGCGGCCGCGGTCAATGCGGAACTGAGGGACTATTGACCATGTCGGAAAGACGCAAGCTGATCGTGCTGACCGATCCCGGGCAGGACCAGGCCGCCGCCATCCTGATGATGCTCGGCGCGCCCGAGGCTTTCGAGGTGCTGGGCTTGGTGGCGACGGCCGGCAACATCGACCTTGCCCACACGACCAGGAACTGCCTCAAGCTGCTCGAGCTCGCCGGTCGGTCCGACATCCCCGTCTTTGCCGGCTGCCCGCGCCCGATGCGGCGCGATCTTGTGATGGCCGAGCACGTGCATGGCCCGACCGGTCTCGACGGGCCGGACCTGCCCGAGCCGGCGATCGAGGCGTCGGAGAGGCACGGCGTCGATTTCATCATCGAGACACTGCGCGCCGCCGAACCCGGCGAGATCACCATCTGCTCGCTGTCGCCGCTGACGAACCTGGCCATGGCGCTGGTCCAGGCGCCGGACATTGCGGAGAGGATCGCCGCCATCTTCGCCATGGCGGGCGCCTATTTCGAGGTCGGCAACATCACCCCGACGGCAGAGTTCAATGTCTATGTCGACCCTGAAGCCGCCGATGTGGTGCTGCGGTCGGGCGTGCCGATCACCCTTCTGCCGCTCGACGTCACGCACCGGATGCGTTCGACGCCCGCGCGGCTCGCCGCGATGCGTGCGCTCGGCAACCGCTGCGGCATCGCCACGGCCGAGATGCTGGAGTTCTCCGAAGCCTTCGATCTCAGGAAATATGGCTGGGACGGCGCGCCGCTCCATGGCCCCTGTGTTCCCGCCTTCATGCTCCGTCCCGAGCTTTTCCATGGCCGGCAGGTCAGCGTCATGGTCGAGACGTCGAGCCCGCTGACATCAGGCATGACCGTCGCCGACTGGTGGGGCATCACCGATCGGCCGAGGAATGCCTTCTACATACGCGACGGCGACGACGAGGCCTATTACAGTCTGCTTCTCGAATGCCTTGGACGCCTGCCATGACCCAGATCCTGATCCGCAACGCAACGATCCTCACAATGGACGCCGCGAACGGCACCGTGCCCTTCGAGGGCGACGTCCTGGTCGAAGGCACGCTCATCAAGGCGATCGGGCGAGGGCTTGCCGCCGCCCCCGATGCGACGGTCATCGAGGGTGCGGGCAAGCTTGTCATGCCCGGGCTCGTCAACGCCCACACCCATTCGAGCGAGACCTTCTTCCGCGGGCGCTACGAGAAGATGCCGCTGGAAGTCTGGCTGCTCTATGCCTACCCGCTGCTGATGGGACCGGTGATCGAGCCTCGGCTGCTTTATCTGCGCTCCCTGCTGCTGGCGATGGAATCGCTGCGCAACGGCGTCACCATGCTGTCGGACTGCTTCTTCGATCCGCCAGCCCACGAACTCGATCGCCTCGGAACCGTGTTCCGGGCTTACGAGGACGCCGGCATCCGCGCCAATGTGTCGAGTGGCGTCATGAACATCCACACGCTCGATGCCTTGCCCTATGCCCGCGAGGTGATGCCGGCCGAGCTGCAGGCCAGGCTTGCCTTCGGCCCTCCGATTACCGCTTCGGCCTACATCGACTATTGCCTCGCGGCCATCGGGGCTTTCGATGGCCGGGCGGGACGGCTGAAATTCATGATCGCGCCATCGGCGCCGCAACGCTGCACGCCCGATCTGCTGACCGCCTGCTACGAACTGGCGAACGACAGGAACCTGCCGTTCCATACCCATGTGCTGGAGACCATCACCCAGGCGGTGACCGGGCCGGAGCTCTACGACAAGAGCCTTGTCCGCTATCTGGCCGACCTCGGTGTGCTGGGGCGCAATACGACGATCGCCCATTCCGTCTGGGTGGATGACGAGGACATGGCGCTGATGGGCGCCGCCGGCTGCTCGGTTGCCCACAACGCCATCGCCAACCAGAAGCTCGGCGCCGGTGTCGCCCCGGTTCGGCGGCTGATGGATGCCGGCGTGACGCTGGCGCTCGGAACCGACGGCGTGTCGTCCAACGACACCGCCCGCATCTTCGATGTCATGCGGGTCGCGGCACTTCTCCACAGCGCGGCCGGACCGAACTACGAGCAATGGCTGTCGGCGTCGGAGATCCTGCAGGCTGCGACGCTCGGCGGCGCGCGCAGCGCCTTGCTGGAGGAGGTGACCGGCTCGCTCGAACCTGACAAGGCCGCGGATCTCGTCATTCTCGATCTGGGCGCCTATCCCTTCACGCCGCTGAACGACATCGCCAAGCACCTCGTCTATTGTGAGAACGGTTCGTCGATCGAACTGGTGATGGTGAACGGCGAGATCGTCATGCGCGACGGCAGGCTGACCAAGGTCGACGAGGCCGCGATCCTCGCCGAGATCCGGGAGAGGGTGCCCGCGTATCTCGCGCAGCACGCCCGGATCGAGGAGCTGAACCAACCGTTCGAGCCCTATTTCGCCGAGATCCACAGGCGGGCCTCGCTGCGGCACTCCGGGCCATATCGCTATGCCGGCGATGCTCCGGCATGGCCCAGCAATCGCGGGGCTCGGTAAGACCTGCCCCGCGACTGGACAGATAGGTAGGCTTCCGAGGCTCATGGCTGGGCGGTCAGGTACGCCGCGGGGCCACAACGGCAATCGGCCTTTCAGGATGGCGCTCGCCCCGGCTGCGCTTGGCAACCGCCGGATGGGTCGATCGGAGAGGAGAGTCGGCGATCGCGTCTCACCTCCAAACGGGAAAGATCGGACCCGCGACCGACCTTTGCCGAAGGGTGCCCAGCGGGAGGCCGTGCCCCCCGGGCAGACCTATGTCGGCCCTGGGCAATGCTCGGGATGCTGCCGATAGCCGCCCTGTGGACATCGCTGCATGGCACAAATACCATCGCAAGAACCAGGCTCCTAAGGCATCGTCCAAATGGCCGATGAACGCGCCAAACGCCGCCTCGCCGCAATAGCCGTCGCCGACGTCGTCGGCTACTCGCGCCTCATGGAGAGCGACGAGGCGGGAACATTGGCGGCGCTGAAGGATCGGCGGAAAACCATCCTGGTGCCGGTGGTGCGAGTGCATGAGGGCCGCATTGTCAAGATCATGGGCGACGGAGTGCTGATGGAGTTCGCCAGCGCGGTGAACGCGGTTATGGCGGCACTGGAATTGCAGGAGAAAATGGCCGAGGCCAACAGGCTTTTGAGCGAGGATCGACGCATCTTTCTCCGCATCGGCATCAATCTTGGAGACATCATCGACGAAGGAGCCGACGTTTATGGCGACGGTGTAAACATCGCCGCACGGTTGGAGGCGCTGGCGGAGCCGGGAGGGATCTGCGTCTCGGCCAAGGTGCGCGATGAAACCTATGGGCGGCTCGCCCTTGCTTTCGAAGACATGGGCGAGCACTCGTTGAAAAACATCGCCAATCCAATACGTGTGTTCAGGATCGCCGATGGGGCGGGGGCGGCAACTGCTGGACTGTCCTTGTCGCTCCCCGACAAACCTTCGATTGCCGTCCTGCCGTTCACCAACATGAGCGGCGAGCCGGAACAGCAGTATTTCTCGGATGGCATCACCGAAGACATCATTACTGAATTGTCGCGCTTCCGTTCGTTGTTCGTCATTGCCCGGAACTCGTCGTTTCAATATCGCGACAAAGCCATCGACGTTCGCCGGATCGCGCGCGACCTCGGCGTGCGTTACGTCGTCGAGGGCAGTGTCCGCAAGATGGGGAGCCGGATTCGCATCACAGCCCAACTGATCGACGCCGTTCCAGGCAATCATCTGTGGAGCGAGCGTTTCGACCGCGGGATCGAGGAGCTCTTCGACGTTCAGGACGAACTCACACAGACCATCGTCGCCACAGTGACGGGCCGGCTGGAGGACGCCGAAATCAGGATGGCCTCGAACAAGCGGACCGACAGCTTGCTGGCATATGACTGCCTGCTGCGTGGCATCCGACATTTGCGTAGCTTCGGCGCGGACGACAACCGTTGTGCTCGCGAATTATTCGAGCAGGCCGTGGCCCTCGATCCGAGATATGCGCTGGCTCATGCCTACCTGGCCCTGTCGCTGTTGGTCGAGAACCACTATGGCAGCGCATCCGATGCCATCAAGCAACGTGCATTGGACATTGCCACGGCCGCGGTCCGCATGGATCCACGCGACAGCCGATGTCACACATTCCTCGGGCAGGTCTACCGATTTCGTGACGAGTACGACTTGGCGATTTCGCATCTCGAGCGCGGTGTGGAGCTCAACCCCAACGACGCCACCGGCATTGTCCATTTGGGCGGCGTTCTCGGCATCTCCGGCCGCGCCGAAGAAGGCATCGAACTGGCCCGCCGGGCCATCAGGCTCGATCCGTATGTGAACTTTGCTTGGGCCACCCTTGCCCTTTGTCTGTACTTTGTGAGGCGCTATGACGAAGCCTTGGCGGCGTATCGGAAACTCGGCCGCGATAAGACCGTTTGGCAGATGGCGCGCGAAGCCGCGTGCCTGGCCCAGCTTGGCCGTCTCGAGGAAGCTCGCGCACAGGCTGACGAAGTGCTCCGCCGCAAACCGGATTTCAGCGTGCAGGCGGAGATGCCGCACTACAAAGACCCGTTGGATGCCGAACATCTGCGCGAAGGCTTGCGGAAGGCGGGTCTTCCCGAATGAAATGAACATCCAGCGTGCGTCCCGACAACGGCTGTTTGTCGACGTCGCCTCGAACTCGCTCAAAGAGCGGGTCGAACGGAAAATCTCCATCCGCTGCGAATCCTGCAAACTGACCATGCGACGGTCGGGACCGTGTCACAATTGGCTGTTGCGGTGGTCCTTGTGACAAGGCCGTTCTGCCCGTTCAGATCGGCGAATGCAACTGAGCTTGGCACCCTTCTGCGAGCTTATGGGATGTGGCTGATCTTCAGCAGCACGCCGTTCTTCGCTCTTGGATATTGCTACGTATGGCCGCTTTCCTTGCATGCTCAGGGGCCTACCGACCGAGCAGGTTTTTCGCCACGGTCTGCAGATGCGCCAGCATGGCCTGGCGCGCGCCTTCGGGATCGCGGCCGAAGAGGGCGTCCAGGACGGCCTGGTGCTCGCGGCAATAGGTCTGTCGACGCTCCTCGGAATAGGAACGCTTCTTCATCTCGAACCAGGGCGACTGGTTGCGCAGGATGCGCATGACATTGTGGATCTCCTTCAGGAACTCGTTGCGGGAACAGGCGAAGATCCTGTGGTGAAACTCCGCATCCCACTGCTCGAAGATCGGCATGTCGTCCGCCTCGATCGCGGCGCGATGCGCTTCGCGCACGGCATTGAGCTCGCCGGCGCTGGCATTGGTGGCGGCAAAGGAGGCCGCGGCGGGCTCGAGGAGCTGGCGGATCTCCATCATGTCGGCCGGGCTCGTCCCTTCCATCCGCATCACGGCCGCTGCGAGGCTGTCGCTATTGGCGGCCGCCAGAAAGGTGCCGCGGCCGACATGGCGCACCACGGTGCCGTCCTCTTCCAGCATGCCGACGGCGCGTCGGACCGTGTTTCGCGCCACGCCGAACTCACCGGCGAGATCGCGTTCGGGGGGCATCCGGCCATTTTCCCACTCGCCGGCGGCGATGCGCCTCTTGAGGGCGGCGGCGATGTCGTTGGCGACGAGCCTGGGCACGCTCTGCACCTTTATCTGATCCGATATTGAGCCATCTATAGCCGCCCGGCCGAGTTTGGTCCATCTCCATATCGAGGACGGGAGTCCTGTAAACTCGGTGCCCTGCAACGAAACGGCCTCGGAAAATTGGTCGGACCAGCAAAGAAACCGCTTGCGAGATAAACCAATCGCCGCTAGCTTGCTTCAAAAGAAGCCGAAATTGGTTCAAAATTGGTTCAGGGAGAGCGTGAATGAGGGTGGCGACCTTTTCGATTGCGGGCGAGCGCCGCGTCGGCCTCGTCGATCTGGAAAGTCGGACCGTCGCGCCTTTCGATCTCCCGGTGGAGAGCGCCGCTTCCGGCGTGCTTGCCTTGATCGATCGCAACGGTGCGGGCCTGCCGCCCACCCTGTCGCCCGTGCCGCTGGACCGCGTCGAACTCGAGGCTCCGGTGCCGCGACCCCGGCGCAACATCTTCTGCGTGGGCAAGAACTACCATGAGCACGCGCATGAATTCGCGCGCAGCGGTTTCGATTCCAGCGCCGGCGCGGGCGCCGTGCCGAAGCACCCGATCATCTTCTCGAAAGTACCCGAAACCGTGGTGCCGACCGGTGCGGCCGTGCTGATGGACGCATCGGTTTCCACGGCGATCGACTACGAGGCCGAGCTCGCCGTCATCATCGGCAAGGAGGGGCGGGGCATCGCCCCGGAAAATGCCTTCGAGCATGTCTGGGGCTATACCATCGTCAACGACGTGACCGCGCGTGATCTCCAGGGCCGCTACAGCCAGTGGCTGATCGGCAAATCGCAGGACACGTTCTGTCCGATGGGCCCATGGGCGGTGACCAGGGACGAATTCGACCTGGAGAGCGCCGCGATCCGCTGCTTCGTCAATGACGACCTCAGGCAGGATTCCAGGATATCGTTGCTCATTTTCGACATTCCGACCATCATCGCGACGCTCTCGCAGGGCATTACGCTGAAGCCGGGTGACATCATCGCGACCGGTACGCCGGTCGGCGTTGGCATCGGTTTCGATCCGCCCAAATATCTGAAGGCCGGCGACGTGGTGCGGGTCGAGATCGACGGCATCGGTGCGCTGGAGAACCGTTTCGTGGAGCGTGCGCAATGACCGCCGTCACGGTCGGCCAGGTCGTCGCCGAAGTCAGCGGGGAAGGCTTTCCCGTGGTGATGATCCACGGCCTGGGCGGCACGATGAACATGTTCCAGCCTCAGCTTGCCGTGCTCGGCGGCTATCGCGTGGTGCGCCTCGACCTTCCGGGAGCAGGCCGATCGCCGCGGCCGCTCGATGCCGTGACGCTGGAGACGCTCAGCGATGCCGTGATCCGCGCGATGCATGGGCTCGGCGTTGCCCGCGCCCATTTCATCGGTCATTCCATGGGAACGATGGTGTGCCAGCGCATCGCCGTGGGTGAACCGGGGCTGGTGGCGTCGCTGTCACTCTTCGGGGCCCTCGCCGAGCCGGCGGCTCCGACGCGCGAGGCCCTGCTCAACAGGGCAAGGCTCGCCCGTTCCGGCGGCATCGCCGACATAGCCGACCAGATCGTGGCCGGCGCGCTTTCGGCCCATACACGCGAGACGGCCCCGGCGGCGGTCGCCTTCGTGCGGGAATCGATCACCCGCCAGGATCCGGAGGCCTATGCGCGCCATTGCGAGGCGCTGTCAAAGGCCGAGGCCGTCGATATCAGCCGCATCGCGGCGCCGGCGATGCTGGTCACCGGCGACGCCGACATGGTCAATCCGGCAAGCGTCGCCCAGGCGCTTGCCGACAGGATCAAGGGAGCCGTATTCTCCTCGATCGACCGCTGCGGCCACTGGGCGACGATAGAGAACCCGCAGGCAAGCAATCGAAAGCTGGCGGAGTTCCTCAGAGAGGTCGATCGGCGAGGATAGGATTAGGCCGCGATCGATGGAGGTCGATCCCGGTCGGGGCGGCGGGAGAACGCCCTAGCCACTACGGGAGGTAGAGATGGCGGACGATATCTGGGGCGGCGGCTGGAACGGCAACGGCGGCGGCAACATACTCTTCACGAATGTGCGCGTGCTCGACGCGACCGGCGACTATCCCTATACGGGCGAGGTGCTGGTCCAGGGCAACCGGATCAAGCAGATCACACGCGGCTCGTCGCGCTTCGGCGGCTCGACCGGGTCGACGTCGGGCGGGGCGACCGTCATCGACGGCATGGGCGCCACGCTGATGCCCGGCATGATCGACGCCCATCTCCATCTCTCCTGGAACAATGCGCCTGGCATCGACCCGATCCAGATGATGGAGCTCGAGGAGCACATGCTGGTGACCATGGAGATGGCCAAGCTGGTGCTGGATGCGGGCTTCACCGCGGGCCGAGGGGCCGCCGCCGCCAAGCCGCGACTCGACGTCGTTGCCAAGAAGTTCATCAACCAGGGCCGGTTTCCCGGGCCCCGCTATCTGGCGGCCGGGCCGGAGATCACGACGGTTGGCGGCCTCGGCGACGCCGCGCCCTCGCATATCCCGCATGAGGGGTTGAACCTCGGGCTCGTCGTGTCGGGACCCGAGGAGATCCGGCGCACCGTGCGCCAGCTCATCAAATACGGCGTCGATTCCATCAAGCTCAATCTGTCGGGCGAGGCGCTCACCGGCATGGGCGCGGAAGAGACGCCGATGTCGGAGGAGGAGGTCGCGATGGCCGCCCAGGAGGCGCGCTGCCGCAACAAGGTGCTGTCGGCCCATGCCCGTTCGTCGGGTTCGGTCAAGCAGTGCATCCGCCACGGCATCCAGAACATCTACCATGCTTCCTTCGCTGACGAGGAGGCGCTCGACATGCTCGAAGCCGCGAAGGACAGGCATTTCGTGGCACCCGGCATCGCTTGGCTCATCAACACGGCGCGCTATGCGGAGCCGTGGGGCATCAAGCCCGGTTCGGCGGTGGCTCTCGAATATGAGCGCGAGCTCGAAATGTGCATCGATACGATGAAGAAGATGCACCGCCGCGGCATCCGCATCTGCATCGGCGGAGACTACGGCTTCGCCTGGACGCCGCAGGGCACCAACGCCAAGGATATCCAGACCTTCGTCGAGATGCTCGGTTTCTCGCCGATGGAGGCGATCCAGGCGGCGACCAAAAATGGCGGCCAGATCATGGGCATGGCCGACGAGCTCGGCCTGGTCAAGGAAGGCTATCTGGCCGACCTGCTGCTCGTCGACGGCGATCCGATCGCCGACGTGCGTATCCTGCAAGACAAAAACCGCATCCTGGCCATCATGAAGGACGGCAAGTTCCACAAGGCGCCGCGCATGAACGAGCAGCGCCGCAGGCTGACCGCATGAGCCTTCTGGATCGGCCAGGCGCGACAGCCGACCTGTCAGGCGGCGGCATGACGAGACGGCAGGCCTGGGGCCTGTTCTGGCTGGTCGTGGCCGCGCTGGTGGCATGGCTGTTCTTCGCAGCCTGGCCCGACTGGCTGAACGCCGTGCTGATCTCGAAGAAGGCCTTCGTCAGCGCCGTGTTCAACGGCATCACGCTCGCCGGCCTCTATTTCCTGGTGGCGAGCGGCTTCACCCTGGTGTTCGGCCTGATGCGCAATGTGAACCTCGCCCACGGCTCGCTCTATCTGCTGGGCGCCTATATCGGCTACGAGGTCGCGACGCGCACCGGTTATTGGCTGCTCGGCGTCGCCGCGGGCTTCGTCGTGCTGGCGCTGATCGGCCTCGTCATGCAGATCCTCGTATTCCGCAGGCTTGAGGGCGATGATCTTCGCCAGACGCTGGTGACGATCGGCATCTCGATCGTCGCGGCCGACCTGATGCTGGCGGTGTGGACCGGCACGACCTACCAGATCGTCACGCCGCCTTGGCTCGACGGCGCCGTCACCATGCCGATCGTGACGGCGGTGAAATCGAGCGGCGAGGCGGTGTTCATGCGCTACCCGTTCTACAGGCTGGTCGTGCTCGGGGTCGCCATCGTCATCGGGGTCGGCCTCTGGCTCATGCTCAACCGGACGCGGGTCGGCATGATGATCCGCGCCGGCGTAGACGATCGGGCCATGCTGTCCGCCTCGGGCGTCAACGTGCATGCCGTCTTCGCCATCGTCTTCGCGATAGGAGCGGGGCTCGCGGGCTTTGCCGGCGTAGTCGGCGGCTCGGCGCTTTCGGTCGCGCCCGGCGAGGACGTGCGCTATCTTCTCGCCTCGCTGGTCGTGGTGATCGTGGGAGGCATGGGCTCGATCACCGGCGCCGCCATCGGCGCCCTGCTGATCGGCCTCGCCGAGCAGATCGGTCTTGTCTATTTCCCGACCTACGGCATCGTGCTCACCTTCGTCATCATGGTGGTGGTGCTGGCGCTGCGTCCGCAAGGCATCATGGGGAAAGCGCGATGAGCGTTCTGGTGACCAGCGACAGCCCGCGTGCGACCGTCACCTTCGTCGACCGCATCGGCGCGGGCAATGTCGTGCTCCTCGCGCTTCTGGCGCTCTATCCGGCGGTGGCATCCGACTTCTTCCTGACGCAGATCGGGGCCTATTCGCTGATCCTGGGCATGATCGCGCTGTCGCTGGTGATGCTCGCCGGCTATGGCGGCATGGTCAGTCTGGCGCAGATCTCGGTGGCCGGGGTCGCCGGCTATGCGGTCGCCATCCTTGGCCTCAACAACTCGGGCGTGCACGGCTTCGGCTGGCCGTTCTGGATCGTCGTTCCCTTCGCGACGCTGCTGGCGGGTATCGCCTCGGCGCTGATCGGGGTGATCTCGAACCGGACCGAAGGCATCTATACGATCATGATCACGCTGGCGATCGCCACCGCCTTCTTCTATTTCACCAACCAGAACTATTCCCTGTTCAACGGCTTTCCCGGCTACGCCGGCATCCGCGCGCCGGAGTTCTGGGGCGTCTATTGGCGCAACCCGCTGCCCTTCTACTATCTGTGCCTCGGCGTCTCGGCGCTTACCTATGCGGCGGTGCTCTACGGCTCGCGGTCCACCTTCGGCCTGACGCTGCAGGCGCTGCGCGACAATCCCCGCCGCATGCGCGCCATCGGTTTCAACGTCACCGCGCACAAGGTCGTCGCCTATTTCTATGCCGGCATCATCGCCGGCCTCGCCGGCGTGCTGCTCGTCTGGTTCAACGGACGCATCTCGCCGGGCACCATCAATGTCGCCGCCGCCATCAATGTCCTGATCATCGCCGTCATCGGCGGGATGCGCCATCCGGTCGGGCCGTTCCTGGGGGCGCTCGTCGTCGTCCTGATGCAGACCTTCGCCATCGACATCGTCGGGGCCGAGCGTTTCAACACGCTCATCGGCCTCGTCTTCCTGGCGATCGTCTTCGTCTCGCCGGATGGCCTGCTGGGACTGTGGGGGAGGATCAGACCACATCTGGCCCAGGAGTCCTTGCGCCCGAACCCGTGAGGAGAGGGCGGCTGAAACAACCGATCCAGGAAACAAGGCCAGGAAAACAAGGGAGGTATCAATGAGGATCCACAGGCGTACATTGCTGGCATTGGCGCTGGCGAGCGGGCTCACCGCGCCGTCGCAGGCGCTCGCGCAGGACGACACCATCAAGATTGGTGTGCTGGCGACATTCGAGGGCCCCTTCACCGTGCTGGGCGAGGACAGCATGCGCGGCGCCATGACCGCGATCGACGAGGTTGGCGGCACCGTCGCCGGCAAGAAGATCGAAGTGGTCAAGGGCTCGTCGGATGCCTCGCCCGACAGCGCGGTGCGCGCCGCGCGCAAGCTGGTCGAGCAGGACGGCGTGAAGGTGCTCGTCGGACCGCTCTCCGGAGACGAAGGCATCGCCGTCAAGGACTATGCCAAGACCCAGCCGGGCGTGGCCTTCATTAACGGCACCTCGGCCGCCCAGGACACGACGTTGCGCGATCCGGCGCCGAACTTCTTCCGCTTCTCGACCGACGGCGCGCAATGGATGGCGGGCCTCGGCACCTATGCCTTCAACGAGAAGGGCTACAAGAAGGTGGCGACGGTCGCCGAAGACTATTCCTTCCCCTATACGCAGGTGTTCGGCTTCATGGCCGAGTTCTGCAAGGCCGGCGGCACGGTGCCGTCGAAATCCTGGGTGCCGATCGGCAACAAGGACTATTCCTCCGTCATTGCCGCGATACCCGACGACGTCGACGCGATCTATGTGGCGCTCGGCGGCGCCGACGGCGTCAATTTCCTGACCCAGTACCAGCAGGCCGGCGGCACCGCGCCCTTGATCGGCGGCTCGATCACCGTCGACCAGACGGTGCTCACCTCGAAGGGCAAGATCCGCGAGGTGGTCGTCGGCACGCCGTCGGCCGGCCCGATCGCCGACACCAACGACACGCCGGAATGGAAGGCCTTCGTCGAGGCCTACAAGAAGCAGGCCGACGCCTTCCCGTCGCCGTCGCTCTTCGCCCATGGCTACTATGTCAACATGAAGGCGACGCTGCTCGGCCTGGAGGAGGTCAAGGCCGATCTGTCCGACGATGGAGCCAAGCTTAGGGAGGCGCTGTCCAAGCTCTCCTTCGACACGCCGACCGGCAAGGTGTCGCTCGATAAGAACCGGCAGGCGATCGCCGACATCTATCTGACCGAAGTGTCGGAGGGCTCCGACGGCAACCTCTACAACAAGCTGGTCAAGGTGGTGCCGCAGGTCAACCAGACGCTCGGCATCGCCGAGGACGAGTTCCTGAAGCTCGGCGTCGTCGGGCGCGATAACCCGTCCTGCCCGTAAGAAGCGTCGCCTGGAGGGTGGCACCGTGACCGACAATGCCGTCGCATCCCGCCTGCAAGGCACCGGCGCCCATGCGCTGGAGCTCGACGGCGTCGCGCGGCATTTCGGCGCCCTGGTGGCGCTCTCCGGCATCGACATGAGGATCGCGGCCGGCGAGCGGCGCGCGGTCCTCGGTTCGAACGGCGCCGGCAAGACGACGCTGTTCAACGCCATCACGGGCGACTTCCTGCCGACGGCGGGGCGCATCCGCTTCTTCGGCGAGGACATCACCGACCTCCCGCCACATGAGCGCATCCGGCGCGGGTTGCGCCGGACCTACCAGATCTCGCAGCTCTTCAACGGGCTGAGCGTCCTGGACAGTGTCTTCCTCGCCTGCCGCGGCGTGTCGCGGCGGCGTTTCTCGCTGCTGCGGCCGAACGCGGCCGACGTCAACATGGTCCAGGCGGAATCGATCCTGGGCGCAGTCCATCTCGACGGCGACCGCGATACGCCGGTCGCTACGCTCAGCCACGGCCAGCAGCGCCAGCTCGAGATCGCTCTGGCGCTCGCCGGCGCGCCGCGCTTCATCCTCTTCGACGAGCCGGCCGCCGGTCTCTCGCCGACCGAGCGGCGCGACCTCGTCGCCATTCTGAACGCGTTGCCCAGGCATATCGGATACATCATCATCGAGCATGACCTTGATGTCGCGCTGCGGGTCTCCGAATATGTCTCGATGATGCACAACGGGCGGCTCTTCAAGGAAGGCACGCCGGCTGAGATCGAGGCCGACGCCGAGGTGCAGCAGATCTATCTCGGAGGCAGGCATGGCTGAGCGCTCCGGAAAGGCCGTCCTCAGGATCGACGACCTGCATGTCTATTACGGCGAGAGCCACGCCATACAGGGCGTGTCGCTGACGCTGGAAAGCGGCGTGCTCTCTGTGGTCGGCCGCAATGGCATGGGCAAGACGACGCTCTGCAACACGATCACTGGCCTGAAGCGCGCCCGGTCGGGCTCGATCCGAGTCAACGGCCGTGAGATCTCGACGCTCGAGCCGCATGAGATCCATCGCCTCGGGGTCGGCTACGTGCCGCAGGGGCGGCGCGTCTGGCCGAGCCTCACCGTCGACGAGCATCTGCGGCTGGCGGCCGGGGTCAGACGCGACGCTGCGTGGACCGTCGAGCGCGTCTACCAGACATTCCCGAGGCTCGCCGAGCGCCGCGACAACGGCGGCTCCCAGCTCTCCGGCGGAGAGCAGCAGATGCTTGCCATCTCGCGGGCGCTGCTCAGCGATCCGAAGCTCCTGGTCATGGACGAGCCGACCGAAGGGCTGGCGCCCGTCATCGTCGACCAGGTCGAGAAGATGCTCGTCACGCTCGCCGAGGAAGGCGAGATGGCGATCCTTGTCATCGAGCAGAATATCGGGGTGGCGACATCAGTTTCGGACCATGTGGCGATCATGGTCAATGGCCGGATCAACCGGATCATGGAGGCGCGCGCGCTCGCCGCCGACCGTAGCCTGCAGCAGCGGCTCCTCGGCGTCGGCCGGCACTCGGATGAAGAGGCGGTGACGCCTGACGTGGCCGCGCAGGCCAGGGAGCAGCTCGCCGAGGTCTATCGCATCGATCGACGCCCGTCCGAGGCTGCTGAGACGCCGACGGCGAGCAGCGTCTATCGGCCCGTCACGGAACTGCCCAACCGATGGAATGTGCCTGTCACCGAGATGCGCCAGGCCGCCGTCGAGAAATCGGCGCCGGCCGACGATGCGAAGAAGATCTTCGCCATGCCCTTCGCAGAGCGCATCGGGCGCACGGTGATCGTCGCCGGCACCTTCGACACCAAGGCCAGGGAACTGCGCTTCGTCGCCGACCGGCTGAGGGCGCTCGGGATTCCGGTACGCACCGTCGATCTTTCCACCTCGGGCCGGCCCGTGAGCGCCGATGTGCCCGCAGTCCAGGTCGCCGGCATGCATCCGCGCGGGCCGTCGGAAGTCATGTCGGGTGATCGCGGGCGCTCGGTCGCGGCCATGGCGGAAGCCTTCGCCCGCTGGATCGAGCGCGAGCCGCGCATCGGCGGCATCATTTCCGCCGGCGGCTCGGGCGGCACGACGCTGGCGACGGCAGGCATGCGCGCGCTGCCGGTCGGCATCCCCAAGATCATGGTCTCGACGGTCGCGGCCGGAGACGTCGCGAAATATGTCGGCCCCGCCGACATCATGATGTTCCATTCGGTCGCCGACGTGCAGGGGCTGAACTCGATCACCGAGCAGGTGCTCGGCAACGCCGCCCACGCCATGGCCGGCATGGTCGCCCAGTTGCCGAGCGCCGAGGCCTGGGAGGCAAGGCGCAAGCTCGCCCGTCCGGCCCTCGGGATCACCATGTTCGGCGTCACCACCCCGGCGGTCCAGGCCGTAACCGGGCGGCTCGAGGCGGACTATGACTGCCTGGTATTCCACGCCACCGGAATCGGCGGCCGCTCGATGGAAAGCCTCGGCGATTCCCGCCTGCTCTCCGGCTTCCTCGACCTGACCACGACCGAGGTCGCCGACATGATCGTCGGCGGCGTCTTCCCGGCCGATCAGGACCGCTTCGGCGCGCCGATCCGCACCGGGCTGCCCTATGTCGGTTCTGTCGGCGCGCTCGACATGGTCAATTTCGGCCCGCGCGACACGGTACCGGAGAAATTCCGCAACAGGAAATTCGTGATCCACAATCCGAACGTCACGCTGATGCGCACCACGCGCGACGAGAACCGAGCTTTCGGGGAATGGATCGGCGGGCGGCTCAACCAGATGAACGGCCCGGTGCGCTTTCTCCTGCCCGAGCGCGGCGTTTCGATGCTCGACGCAACCGGCAAGGCCTTCCACGACCCGGAGGCGGACAACGCGCTGTTCGAGGCCATCGAGAAGACGGTGCGGGGAACGCCGCAACGCCGTGTGGAACGCGTCGGCGCGAACATCAACGATGCGCCTTTCGTCGAGGCGGTGGTCGAAGCCTTCCGGGCGATCGCGCCGAAGCTGCAGAGGCGGGCGTGATGGGACGCCTTGGTGATTGGACGGGCGGTCGCGGCATGGATGCCGGCACATCTGTCGTGCCCGATCAATTCTTGATGTCCCCCCGGCGTCCCCGATTGACGTGGCCGCCGGCATCGGCGATTTTCCGACGCATCGTTTCACTGTTGAGGTCTTGCGCCCCGCGTCCCGCTGGGCAGGCTTTGCCACGGCCGCGCCGATCCGATCACGCCGAAAGGCGCGATATCCGGAAACTGGCCTCGTCCTGTAAAAATCCAGTATTTTACAGGACCGGGCCCTGGTCGCACCTGGATCGTAGCCGCCGAAGTACCCCTAATCCGACCGCGCTTCGCGCGGCCACCTTCTCCCACAAGGGGAGAAGGGAACGCCTGCAGCAAGGTTTCGGCCAATTGCGAACGTTGGCGATTTGCGGCGGCGCCCAAACTGGGCTCCGGCCTTCTCCCCTTGTGGGAGAAGGTGGCCTCGCGAAGCGAGGTCGGATGAGGGGTACTTCGCTAAGGGCACGACGTCCGTGTCCGTCGCTCGATCCGCGACTCGCGAATGGACCTTTGGAAATGAGACCGGTCGCCGCATAGCGACCGTTGGGGAGGAATGAAAATGGCCGCGCAGGCTTTCGGTACATTCTTGTTGTGGCTCATCATCGCAGCCGTCGTCGTGGTGATCGCCGTCTATGTCCTGCGATGGCTCTATCGCCGCTCGACCAAGGAGACGGCCTTCGTCCGCACCGGCTTCCTCGGCGAGAAGGTGGTCGTCAACGGCGGCGCCTTCGTCATTCCGGTCCTGCACGAGATCACGCCGGTCAACATGAACGTGATGCGCATCGAGGTGCGGCGCGAGGACCAGACCGCGCTGATCACCAGGAACCGCATGCGCGTCGATCTTGTTGCCGAGTTCTTCGTGCGGGTCGGCGCCGACCGTGCGCTGGTGGCCGCCGCGGCGCAGACGCTCGGCCGCCGCACACTCCAGGAGGGCGGGCTGCGCGAGCTGCTCGAAGGCAAGTTCGCTGCCGCCATGCGCACCGTGGCCGCCCAGATGACGCTCGAGGAAATGCACGAGCTGCGCGGCGACTACGCCTCCAAGGTGCGCGAGATCGGGTCGCAGTCGCTCGCCGCAAACGGGCTCGAGCTCGAAAGCGTGGCGATCGTCGATCTCGACCAGACAAGCCTCGAATTCTTCGACCCGTCCAATGCGTTCGACGCGGAAGGCCTTACCCAGCTGACGGAGTCGATCGAAAGCCGCCGCAGGATGCGCAACGAGATCGAGCAACGCACCCTGGTCGACATCCGCAACCAGAACCTCGATACCCACCGCAAGGTGCTGGAGATCGACCGCGAGAGCGAATATGCGCGACTGGAGCAGGAGCGCGAGGTCGAGACGCGGCGCGCCGCGCAGCGTGCCGAATTGGCCCGCGAGCGTGCCGTGCGGGATCAGGAGGCGGAGCAGGCGCAGCTCGTCGCCCGCGAGGCGGTGGAGAAGTCACGGCTCGCGCAGGAGCGCGCCATCACCGAGGAGCGCATCAAGACCGAGGAGGAGACGCAGCGCCGAGAGATCGCGCGCCGGCGTGCGCTCGACGAGGCGGAGCTGAAGACGCGCGAGAAGACCGAGCGCGAGCAGATCGCGCTCGAACTGGAACTGGAGAAGGCCCGCATCGAACGCGAGCGGGCGCAGAGCGAGTTGGAGATCCAGCGGCGCAAGGCGCTCGAGCTGGTGGAACTGGAGCGGCAGGTCGCGCTGGCCGAAAAGGCGCTCGACGTCACGCGGGCCGAAGCCGAAAAGCGGCGTGCCGAAATCGTCGCGCAGCAACAGACCGAGGCCGAGCGCATCGCCCAGGAACGCGCTCTCGATGAGGTGCGGCTGTCCCGCGAGCGTCATCTCGAAGCTCTCCAGATCGCCAAGCGCCAGGCCTTCGAGGAGGCCGAGATCGCTGCCGCGGAGGAGGTCGAGCGGGCGAGGATCACCACGGAGCGCGGCATCGAGGAGGCCAAACTCATCAAGGAGCGCGACCTGCGCCAGCTCGCCGTCGACCGCGACCAGAAGGTCGAGATCGCGGAAATCCAGAAGGCGATCGACATCGCCAAGAAGACGCAGGAACGCTCGGCCGCTCTTGCCGCTGCGGAGGCCGTCCGCGCCAAGGCGATCCAGGCCGAGGAGCAGGCCTTCACCGCGCGCGAGCGCGAGATCGCGGAGCGCCGCAAGCTGACCGAGCTGATCGCCGCGCAGCGCGAGGCCGAACGCGAGGCGCTGCGCGTGACGGCGGCTGCCGAGGCCGAGATGAAGGCGGCCAAGAGCCTGGCGGAGGCCCAGAAGATCGCCGCGACGGCTTCCGCCGATGCCGAGAAGATCCGCGCTCTTGCGGCCGCGCAGCGTTACGAGGTCGATGCCGCCGGCCAGCGCCAGCTCAACGAGGCGGAGAACCTTTTGTCGGACGACGCACGCGCCGGACGCCTGCGCGGCAAGCTGCTCGACCGCCTGGAAGGCATCGTGCGCGAAAGCGTGAAGCCGATGGAGAAGATCGACGGCATCAAGATCCTCCATGTCGACGGCATGGGCAATGGCGTCGGCGGCAGCCGCAACGTCACCGACGAGGTGATCGATTCCGCGCTTCGTTATCGTGTGCAGGCGCCGATGATCGACAACCTCATGAAGGAGATCGGCATCGAAGGCGGGTCGCTCGGCAGGATGACCGACGTGCTGCGCGACGCCAAGGATATCGCCAGCCTGTCCCGAGACAAGAAGGGCGGAAAAAGCTCGAATGGCAGGGACGACCGTGACGACGACGATCACGATCACTGACGGGGCCTGACCGGAAGATGCCGAAAGTCTATGTCTCGACCATCATCGGCGCGCCGGCGGCCGAGGTGTGGAAGGTTGTGCGCGATTTCAATGGCCTGCCCGATTGGACGCCCTTCGTGACGGAGAGCCGCATCGAGCAGAATGCGAAGGCCGACCAGGTCGGCTGCATCCGCAATTTCGCGCTGAAGGACGGCGGACGCATCAGGGAGCGGCTGCTGGCGCTTTCCGACTACGACCTGTCCTGCACCTATGCGATCCTGGAAAGTCCGATGGGCGTGACGGACTACGTCGCGACTTTGTCGCTGACGCCGGTCACGGACGGCAATGTGACCTTCGCCGAGTGGCAGGCCGAATTCGAATGCGCGCCCGAGCGGGAGGATGCGCTGGTCCGCCAGATCGGCGCAGGCGTGTTCCAGTCGGGTTTCAACGCGCTCAAGCAGCGTTTCGGTCGCTGATCCCGATCGATGGTGCTTGTTCGATGGTAAAGGTCCGGCAGAGTACCGTCATCGATGCGCCGGTCGATGAAGTCTGGCGCGTCCTGCGCGATTTCAACGGCCATGAGCGCTGGCATCCCGCGATTGCGGCGAGCGCGATAGAAAACGGCGACCCGGTCGATGCCGTCGGCGCCGTCCGGCATTTCCGGCTGGCCGACGGCGGCGAACTGCGCGAGCAACTGCTTTCGCTCTCGGACGAGAAACGCTCGCTGACCTATTGCCTGCTCGAAGCGCCGCTGCCCTTGATGGGCTATGTCGCCTCGATCCGACTGAAGCCCGTGACGGACGGAGACCGGACCTTCTGGGAGTGGCAATCGGAATTCGAGCCGCCGGCGCAGCGCCGAGCCGAACTGGTGAAGCTGGTGACCGAAGATATCTACCAGGCCGGTTTCGCGGCGATCCGGCGGCTGTTCGGCGGTGGGCCGCGAAGCGCCGAGCTTCCCGCTGCCGCGCCGCGCCCCATTGAAACGAGGCCCGCGCCGACGGTGCCGTTGGCGCGGCCGCAGATGGGATCGGAACGAACCAGGGCGATCGTCATGGACCGCTACGGCGGACCCGACGTGCTGGAGATGCGGGAGATCGGTCTTCCCGCACCTGCGGAGAACGAGGTCCGCATCCGCCACAGCAGGATCGGCGTCAACTTCATCGACGTCTATTGCCGCACCGGTTATTTCGACCTGATCCGGCCACCGGGCACCCCTGGCATGGAGGCCGCAGGCGTCATCGAAGCCGTTGGCGCCGCCGTCGAAGGCTATGCCGTCGGCGACCGGGTGGCCTACGCCTGCCCGCCCGTCGGCGCCTATTGCGAGCGCCGCAACATGGTGCCCGATCTCCTGGTGCATCTGTCTCCCGACATATCCGACGATGTCGCGGCCGCCGGGCTGCTGAAGGGGGTGACGGCAAGCTTCCTCCTGCACGATGTCTGCCAGGTGCGGCCGGGCGACATCGTGCTCGTCCATGCGGCGGCGGGCGGCGTCGGCCAGCTTCTCGTGCAATGGGCAAGGCATCTCGGTGCGACTGTCATCGCGGCCGTGTCGAGCGACGACAAGGCCCGCATCGCCGAACGGCTGGGGGCCCACCACAGCATCGTTCGCGGGCGCGAGGACTTCGCCGATGCCGTGATGCGCATATCGGGCGGGCGAGGGGCCGATATCGTCTTTGACGCCGTGGGTGCCGACACCTTCTCCGGCTCGATCGCCGCGCTCGCCATATGCGGCCATCTTGTGAGTTTCGGCCAGGCGTCGGGCCCCGTCGGCGACTGGGACCTCGGCCGTTTCTCGTCGAAATCGATCACCGTGTCGCGCCCCAATTACGGGCACTACACCGACACGCCCGAAAAGCTCGGCCCGCATGTGAACCGGTTCTTCGCGGCACTTCGGCAGGGTGTCGTCCATGTCGAGCCTCCGACCCGATACGACCTCGCCCGGGCGGCGGACGCGCATCGGGACCTCGAGCAACGGCGTACGACCGGCTCGCTGGTGCTGGTGATGTGACAAGCCGGCAGTCGTCCACGGAAGCAAGGCTTATGTCAGTCATACGTTGCCCAGCAACAGCGCCGCCCGATCTTCGTCATTCTCGGGCCCGGAGGCGAGCGCAGCGAGCCGCAGGTGACCCGAGAATCCGTGCCGTGAAATCGCGGACGACTGCTTCGGTGCAGAGCGGGCCTGGGCGAGTGGATCGGGGTGCCATCCTCTTCCTCGACCGTCTGCGGCCTTCGGGTCGGTCACGGCATGGATCCACGGATCGGTGCGCCCTCCGCTTCTCTGCGTGCGCTCGTCCGTGGATGACGAAGCGGATATGTTGCCGCTGATCACCCGCGACCGCTCCCGTCGTGTACCGTGGATGGATTCACGCGACACTCTGTAGCCGCGCCTCACCTGACGACCGGGCGACTTGCTCCCGGAACTGCGGCGTTGTCCGCCATTACCCAGGTGCTCGGCCGGCCTTGACCGCTGACGAAGTAAAGAACGCCATACGCGACGATGACTGCGTCGACGATGAACGCGAAGAAATAACCGGCTGCCCAAGGCTGGTCTTGATTGGCGAGGAAGAGATAGACCATAAAGGCCTTCTCTACCGTGCTGAACAACATGGTCTCGAACCGCAGCCACGGGCGCAAGCCGGCGACAACCATCAGCACACCGATCCCGAAGATCATGATCCCCCAATGCCGCAAGGCAGGTACGCTGGAGGGCGTATAATCGACCAGCCCGCCGAGCATCGGCGTCAGCAAGTGGATGTCGACCGCGAATGGCAATGTCGCTGATGTAACCAGGCCGAAGACGATGAGAAACCACCGGATCGTCCTGGCAATGAAGGTGTTGATGGTGTTCATGCTGCACCGGGCGGTCGAGCGCTATGCCGCAATTTGACAATTCACACTATGCGCGTGGAGCGGGCGGCCGTGGCCGCCCGCAATGAAGTCTTTTGCCTGCTACTTGGCCATGGCCGCCTGAGCCTCGGCGATTTTTGCCTTTATCGATTCGAGGTTGAAGCTCGCACCTTTCTGCATCGGCGGAAACTCGATGGCGGACTTGGCCAGCCTGACCACCTCCTCCTGGACAAAGACAAAGCGCCAGAATTCGTACTTGAACCAGTCGAAATATTGCAGGGAGCCTTCCTTGGTCCCGCTGTCGGGCCATCCGGCACGTTCGAACGGATCGAGGCGAAGATTGGTCAGGTATGGCGCGGAAACCGTGGTTCTGCCGCCCAACCAGCCCTGGGGCTGGTCGATGAATCGATACTTGTAGTCGCCGATACGCACCGCACCCAGTTGGCTCTCGGCGAAATACCAGACTTCTCGCCGGTTTGACGGTCCCTTGCCGGTGATCATGTCCAGCTGGTTGTAGCCGTCGAGATGGACCTTGTAAGTCGTGCCTCCGATCTGCTTGCCCTGCTTGAGTTCTTCGACGACGTTCGCGTTTCCTGCAGCCCCCAGCAATGTCGGGAACCAGTCGAGGCCGGAGATGATGCCGTTCTCGACCTTGCCTGCCGGCACCTTGCCCGGCCAGCGAACGATCGCCGGCACGCGGAAGCCGCCTTCCATGACCGTCCCCTTGTTCTGTGCGAATGGTGTCATCCCGCCGTCCGGCCATGTGAAGAGTTCGGTGCCGTTGTCGGTCGTGAAGACGACGATCGTATTGTCGGCCTCGCCGATGGCATTCAACTTCTCCATCACGGAGCCGACCATGTCGTCGAGTTGCGCCATCCCGGCTTCCTGGATCGACCAGCCGTTTTGCGAATTGCGCGTGGCTTCGTATTTGGGTGACAGATGTGTCACGATATGCATGCGGGTCGGGTTCAGCCAGACGAAGAACGGCTTGTCGTCAGCCTCGGCCTTGTCGATGAACTTGAGCGCGTTGTCGAGGATCTCGTCGTCGACGGTTTCCATGCGTTCGGGGCACAACTCGCCGGCATCTTCGATTTTTTGCTTGCCGACCTTGCCCCAGCGTGGATCGACAGCCGGGTCGTCGACATCGGCCGCCCAGGCGTGAACCATGTTGCGTGGGCCGACTTGCGATCTCATTTCCTGCGGATAGGTGGGCTGGCAGGGATCTTCCATCGCATCGAGGTGGTAGAGATAGCCATAGAATTCGTCGAAGCCGTGCACGGTCGGAAGGAACTCGTTCTTGTCGCCAAGGTGGTTTTTTCCAAACTGTCCGGTTGTGTAGCCCATGTCCTTGAGCGCAGCGGCGATCGTAACAGCCTCTGCCGGAAGGCCGACAGGCGCCCCGGCCTGGCCGACGGTCGTCATGCCCGTGCGGACCGGCAGTTCCCCGGTGATGAAGGCCGCGCGACCCGCCGTGCAACTCGCTTCGGCGTAGTAATCGGTGAACAGCATGCCTTCCGAGGCAAGCCGATCGATGTTTGGCGTCTTGCCCGCCATCATTCCCCGGTGGTAGGCGCCGATATTCCATATGCCGATGTCGTCGCCCATGATGACGACGATGTTGGGCGGCTCCTGCTGCTGCGCGATTGCCGGTGCGCCCACCATCATCATCGTGGCGGACGATAGGCTGATCCATAGCTTTCTGGCTGTCTTCATAGTGTGTTCCTCGTTTGGCACTGTCGGCGGAGGCTCACATCCCTTGCGATTTCGGGCGGAGCACGGAGCGGTAAGAGGCGTTGCATCGGGAAATCGTGTTTGGCGACCGCGGCCGACAAACGAGAGGTGCAGCGGAATATGAATTCCTAGAAATGCATCGAAAGCCCGATGATCGGTCCTTGCTGCACGACGTCGAAGACAAAGCCGCGGTCGTTGCTGTAGTCGACTCCGAGGGCACGGTAGCCCAGCAGTGCGGAAAGGCTGTCGTTGAGGCGATAACCAAGGACTCCGGCAACGTCCCAGTCGACATCGGCCGCTCCGCCCCCTATGAGGCCCCAGCCTGCCAGGTAGACCTTCGGGTCGATCGAATAGTGGCCACGTATTCCGGCCATACCGTCTACCCAGGTCGCTCCATCGCTGAAGGAAGCTCCGTCCAGAACGCCGCCATCGAGGCTGATTTCGGTATCGACCGACCAGACCCTGATGCCCCCGACGATATCGAGGCGCATGTCGGCACGGTCGACGACGGAGTAGCCGGCGCCGAACAATCCCGTGAAGGTCTCCGACGATATGTCCGCGCTGTGCGCCGCGACACCTCGAGGAGTGCCTCTGCCGGAGGAGATCCTGGTGTACATGACATCGCCGATGAGGCTGAACCTCCCGTAGCGGGCTTCGCCGATTGCCATTGCGCCGAAGTCCAGGTCATCGAGGATGTCGCTGAAGCTACGATCGATGCTGACGGTCGGAGCGCCGAATTGCGCCAGGTCGCCGGACAGCCCGGCCATCCAGAAGTATGGCGCGACCGTGAACGTCCAGCCGTTCGCCTCGATCGGCTTGGCCTCGGGTGTCATCGGTACGTAGAGGTCTGCGGCTATCGACGGGCAAGAAAGAAGCAGGCTCAACGGCAAAAACAGACTGCAGGTCTTCATATCACGCTTTCATGAGGCGATCGAAATCAGCCGGGGTCTTGCTGTGTTGATCGGTGACAAGACGCCGAGACAGGCGTCGGCTCGAGATCCCTGCTAGAACTTGTAACTCAGGCGCAGCGAGCCGCCATGGCTGGTATAGGTGTCGGAGAACGACCCCTGATAGTTCAGGCGCAAACCGAAACCGTTGTCGTTCGCGAGGTCGACACCGGCGGTCAGGCGGCCCACGACATTGGCAAGAGGCACTTCGCTGTCGAACAGGCCGACCCCGGCCGGCGCAGCTGCCAGCCGTGCGGTCGTGTCCCAGCTGTCGGCGCTGCCGAAGCTTACGCCGGCGGCAGCAAAGGCCCGCATGACGGTCGTCTCGCTCACCTCCAGGCGCGCGCCGACCTCGACCGCCGGGGTCGCATGGAAGCTCCACTGCCCGGAACCGTCGACCAGGAGATCGAGCGCGCCGGTACCCGTTTCGCGATAGCCGTCGGCATGCGTGTAGATCAGGTCGAGATCCACCAGCGGCCGCATATAGTACCGGTCCTGTGCAAAGGTATAGGCTGCGCGCATCCGGGCGCTGACATTGTAGATATTCGGATCGCCCTCGGCCTGGCCGGCGAAGCCCGGAATCCGGATCGTGCGCGTGTTGTCGTACCAACCGTAGCTGCCGGCGACGGCACCCGACAGCAGCCATGGGCCGGTCTGGCGCTTCACCGAGACGCCGGCATAGAGGATGTCGCCGTCGGCGTTCACCCGGCCATCGTCGCCGCGAATGGAACTGCGATCATAGCCGCCGGCGAGACCGACGAACCAGTTCGGCGACACCTCGAACTGGGCACCCGCCTGCATCGAGTAGGTCGTGGTGTCGAAGCCCGATACGCCGCCCGAGGCCTTCTGGTCGAGCGTCTGGGCGCCGGCCTGGCTCCATGCACACTCCGTCTCGATCAGGAACGAGGTGCCGGCCGCAAACATAGGACAGCTCAGCAGCAGATCGAGGTGCTGCTGTGTCATGACGACGCTGCCGGCCGCAGCCGCGCCGGAGACGCCGGGCGACATGTCGGACAGGGCGGCTCCGTAGCTGTCGGCATCGTTGTCGGCCAGAGAGCCGAGCGTCCCGAACAGCGTGCCGAAGGAGCCGCCTCCAGCGTCCCAGATCTCCTGCAGGTGGCCGGCAACGTTGTCCTGGTCTTCGCTCAGCGCGAAACCGGGTTCAGCAAAGTGGGCCGTCTCGGCCGAGAGCGACAGGCTGTTTCCGGCCTGGGTGACGGCATAGTCGAAGATGGACGACTGGTCGCTCAGCGAATGATCCAGGGTGCCTCCGGCGGTGAGGAAAGGCAGACTGATGCCGGGCAGTACGCTCTCGGCGCTCACCGCGAACTTGCCGGCGAGTGTGGCGTCCCCGTCGATGGCCAGGCGATCGATGCGGGAGCCGGCGAAGTCGGCGTTGATCGCCAGCACGCCGCCCGAGCCCTGCGTGAGGTCGCCAGTGATCCTGGTGGCATCGACGCCGCCCGAATCCCCGACCGCCAGCCGGCCATGATTGACCACGTCAGCCTCGTAGATCTCCGCGTCCGTCAGCAGGCCGCCTGTCCCGTTGACGACGGAGACGGCCATATCGTGGCCAAAGCGGGCCGCCAGCGGCATATTGCCATCGGCGGACATGTCGGACACGGCTTTCCTGGCGGTGTTCGCCCCTTTCACGCTGCCGCTGATCGTGCCGGAGTTGTGCACGGTCAAGGTGCTGCCGGCGGGCGACGATCTGCCGGCGGCATATTGAACGGCTATCCTCGAAGCGGCCGAGACGCTGCCTCCGGCATCGACGGTCAGCACGTTATCCTGCCTGCCCGAAACCCAGACACCGGCGCCATTGTCGCCCGAGCCGCCGGTGACGGAACCACTGACAGTGACGTTGACTGCGCCGTTGTTGTTCGTCCCTGCGTCGCTCTGCGCGAATATGCCGATCGAGCCTTCGCCGGTCGCTTGTATACTCCATCCGGCATCGAGGGTGACCGTCACATCGCCGCTCTTGCCGTTCGACGAGAGGTTGCCGTTGGAGCCGATGAATGCACTTGTCGCGTTGCCGCCGAAACCGCCCCCGCCGCCGATCGACTGGGCCAGGACTCCAAAGGCATAGTCGCCGTCCGTGGTGACGTTGCCGTCTACCGTGACGGAGACGTCGCCGCCGTCGCCGTAGCTGCCGGGGCTGTTGCCCTGGAAGGAGAGCGGCGCGCCCGAGGCGGTGCCGCCAATGCCGCCGCCGCCGCCGATCGATTGGGCCACGATGCCATGGGCAGCGATGCCACGCGTATGGATCGTGCTTTGGTAGGTCAGATCGACCGTGACGGCGCCGCCGTTTATTGCGCCGCCGCCCGAGCCGCCCACCACGATCGAGCCGATGCTGTCGGCCTCGCCGGCGCCGCCGATGCCGCCGCCGCCGCCGATCGACTGGGCGACGAGGCCGAATGCCCGCGCGCCATAGGTGTTGAGATCGGTGCCGATGCGGAGGTCGACCGCGCCGCCGCTGCCGCCGACGCCACCGCTGCCGCCGACCACGAGGTCGATCGCGTGGCTGTCGTCGTCCTCGGCGGCTGCGCTGCTTCCCGCACCGCCGACGCCTCCGCCGCCGCCGATCGACTGGGCGACGATGCCGTGCGCATCGTCGCCTGATGTCGACAGGTTGATCCACCCGTTGGTGGTCACAGTGCCGCCATTGCCGCCCGCACCGCCGCTGCCGCCCATGCCGCCGCCGACGGTGATCTTGCCGGCTGCCTGGTCGGAGCCGTCGCCACCCTGGCCGCCCCCGCCGCCGATCGACTGCATCAGGAGGCCATAGGCACTGTAGCCCATGGTGTTGATCGCGTTGCCGTCGCCATCGTCGTCGAAGGTGACATCGACATTGCCGCCATTGCCGCCCGCACCGCCGCGGCCGCCGACGCCCACGGTGATGTTCGCCGTCGCCTGGCTGCCGGACGCGGTGGAGGTGCCGCCGGCACCACCGCCGCCACCGATCGATTGGGCGACGATGCCGTCGGCCCAGTCGCCTGTGGTGCTGATGTGGCCGGCATGGGTCAGCGTGACCGTATTGCCATTGGCGGCGGTGCCGCCGGTGCCGCCGTCATCGATGGTAGCGCCGACACTGACGTTGAAGCAGTAGCCGGATTCACCATCGCCGTCGTCGCTGGAGCAATCGCTGTCACCATCGTCGTCGAGCGGCTCGGAATCTTCGGAAGTGGCCTGCCCCACCGAGCCGCCCAGCCCACCGCCACCGCCGACCGACTGCGCAAGCACCCCGTCCGCATCCGCCCCGGAGGTGACGATCCTGCCTGCCGTGGTGACGTTGACCGCGCCGGCCGAACCGCCACTGCCGCCGCTGCGGCCGACGGAAACGCCGACGGACGCAGAGAACTCGCCGCTGCCCTCCTCGCCGGGTTCCTCTTCGGCTTCCTCGCCGCCGCCGGGCAGGCTGTCGCTGGCCGACAGCCCGACGCTGACGCCCTGCGACGTGCCGCCGCCGCCGCCGATGGACTGGACGAGCAGGCCGCGCGCGCCGGTCCCGCTGGTCTGCAGGCTGGTGCCGTCGTCGAGGCTGACATTCGCGGTCCCGCCGCTGGCGCCGCCGCTGCCCGAGCCGCCAACCCCGACCGTTGCCGCCAGGTTGAAGCCGCCGCCGATCTGCTTGCTGTTGACGCTGCCAACACCGCCATTGCCGCCGCCGCCGCCGATCGACTGCGCCACGATCGCATTGGCATAGTCGTCGGCCGTCGTCACCGAGGCGCTGTCGTTGAGCGCGACCGTGACGGTACCGCCATTGCCGCCGCCGCCGCCCGAACCGCCGACCGAGACGCCGATGTCGGCGCTGACCGTGTCTTCTATGCCGGCGGTCGCTGCCATCGACGACGCGCTGCCGCCATTGCCGCCGCCGCCGCCGATCGATTGCGCCACGAGCCCATGCGACGAAGCGCCTTTCGTGGAGACCGCGGTGCTGCCGTCCAGGGTCAGCGACACCGCGCCGGCGGCATGGGATGATCCACCGCTACCGCCAACCGCCGTGGAGACGCTCATCGCAAGGGAGACGTCTTCGCCGGTCGGTACCGCCACGGTCAGCGCGTCGGCAACCGAGGAGCCGCCACTGCCCCCACCGCCGCTGATCGATTGCGCCAGCACGCCGATCGCGTCGGTCACGTCGCCGCCGTCCTGGCCGGTGCTGATGATGCTGTCCGACAGGTTCACGAGAACGGAGCCGCCGGCGCCGCCGGAACCACCGGTGCCGCCCACCGCCACCGACGCCGTGAAGCCGATACCGGCGGAGTAGGAACTGGCGGACCCGCCGGTGCCGCCGCCGCCGCCGACCGACTGCGCCACGATACCCGCTGCGTGCGAGCCCTGGGTCGTGAGGGTAAGGTCCTGGAAGCCGACATTCACGGTATTTGCGTAGCCGCCGCCGCCACCGCCGCCGCCAACCTGGAAGCTGCCGAGCCCGGCATCGCCGCCCGTAGCGTTGCCGCCATTGCCGCCGCCGCCGCCGACCGACTGCGCGAGTATGCCGACCGCACCAGAGCCCGCGGTCGCAATGGTCACGGCCTGCGGCGCGTCAGAGCCTGCGGAGCAATCGTTGCTGGAACTTTCATTGCTGACGCAGACCCACCCGCCGCTACCGCCGATTGTGGCACTGCCGCCGACGCCCAGCGCCGGAACCCCGACCGACATGTCGATCACATTGCCGCCATTGCCGCCGCCGCCGCCGATCGATTGCGCCATGATCGCATGCGCCATCTCGCCCTGCGTGGTGATCGAGCCGCCGGTGAGCCAGACGCTGGCATGTGTGCCGTAGCCGCCGGCGCCGCCCGAGCCTCCGACGGTCGCTATGCCCGCCGCGCCGGCGCCCGAACCGCCGCCGCCACCGATCGATTGGGCCATGACGCCGATCGCCGCGTCGCCGCCGGTACTGATGGCGCCCGAGTTCCGGACCTCGGCATTACCGGCGTAGCCGGCGGTGCCGCCGGTGCCGCCGATCGACAGAATGCCGCCCGCCATGCCGGCAGCGCCGCCGCCGCCGCTGATCGACTGCGCGATGATGCCATGCGCCGAATAGCCTGATGTGGTGATCGCGCCCGTATTCTGGACACTGGCCGTCCCGGCAGAACCGCCGTCGCCGCCATCGCCGCCAAGTTCGAGCGTCAAGCCGGCGGCGATACCGCCGGTGCCGCCGCTGCCGCCGATCGACTGCACCAGGATGCCGTAGGAATGGTCACCCGAGGTGTCGATCGTTCCGCCAGCATTGTTGATGGTAGCCGTGTTGCCACTGCCGCCATTGCCGCCATTGCCGGCGCCACCGCCAAGCACGTCGGTGAAGTTGCCGCCCGTGCCGCCGCCGCCGCCGATCGAATGCAAGGTGACCGCAGCCGAAATATCCCCGACTGTCGTTATCCTGGAGCCACCAGTCATATACGCGCCGACGGAGCCGGCATCACCACCGTAGCCGCCGCCGCCGCTTGTGCCGACAACGGCCGTGTCGTCGCCGCCATTGCCGCCCAGGCCGCCGACACTCCCGCCCAGCACGCCGTAGGCCTGGCTGCCGTCGGTCTCGATGGCACCGTAGACGTTCATCTGAATCTCGCCGACGGCACCGCCTTTACCGCCCGAGCTATTCTTCTCGCCGTTTGCGCCGTCGCCACCACGCCCGCCTTGAGCCAGCGCAGCTATGCCGACGACATAGTCGCCCTGGGTCGAAACCGTGGCGCCTGACTGGAGGGTCAGGGTCGAGGTGAAGGCAGAGCCGTTCCCACCGCGGCCTCCGGTCGTTGACCCCGTGCCGGCGCCGCCATTACCGCCCTGACTGACTGCAACGATGCCGCCGGACAGTCCGTTCGCACCGGCGCCGGTGGCAACCACGGTAATATCGGAATATGTGCTGATATTGATCTGGTCGCCGTCTGCGCCGGCGCCGCCATTGTCGGACGGGTCATTAGAAGCGGTGCCGTCGCTGCCCTGGCTCAGCGCATAGATGCCGCGCGCGCTGCCGGCGTCGTTCGCGTATACACCGATCGCGCCGGTGGATGCATTGCCGGACGAACCGTTCGTGATATCGATCGAGCTGCCGCCGCCGCCCGCGCCGTTGTCGTGGCCACCCTGCTGGCCGGTGGATTCGGCGGCGAGGCCCCAGACATAGTCCAGTCCGCTCAGCGGGTTGGTCCCGCTGCCGAGATTCACCTGTCCGGTGTTGACGATTCTGATGGTGCCGCCGTTGCCGCCGGCGCCGCCCACCTGGTCGCCCGCCGCGCCGCTGTTCTGTGCGCCGCCGCTGCCGCCCCTGCTCACGGCAGAGATGCCGGCCATGCCTCTGGCTGTATTTGAGTTGAGCGACTCTACGGTCAGTGCCCCGTAGTTGGTGATCGTTATCGCGCCGCCCGGCGCGCCAGCCCCGCCGTTGGATTTGTAGTTGTCGTTGTCCGAATCCCCCGAGCCGCCGAAACTCGTTGCCGAAATCAAGCTGCCGATCGAACCTGGATCCGTCGAGGTGGTCAGGGTTATGGGGCCGTGACTGGTGATCGTCACGGAACCCCCGGCGCCAGCGCTTCCCTCGTCGACGCCGGCGCCGCCCATTGTGTATGTCATGATGACGCCGCCGACGGAGTCCCACGGCATGGTGTAAGGGAGGCTTGCGCCGGCCGTGTACGAGGCTTGGGTGTTGATCGTTATGTTCGCTCCGGGGTCACCGTTCTTCTCATCGTTGTGATCGACACCACTGTCGCCCCAACAGGCGGACCATGTATATCCATAGTCGACCTGGCCAATTGTCTGGTTTGGATCTGCGACGCAGCCCGCATGCGCATGACCAGCTACGGCCGCGCCGCCCAGGCCCAGGGCCAACACGATCAGCACATGCGATGGGTTCGGGTTGGGGAGACAGGTTGGTCGGCCGCCGCCCGTGGATGTGCTTGTGTTGTCGCCATCCGCTCCAGCCTTGGGAGGCTCCTGAAGACAACGCATGTCCGCGAGCGGAGAACGACTATCGACCAGGGGCGAGGCGGCGGCCTTCCCGGTGCGCGCGGAATGCTTCATGCGATGAGCCCCCCAAATCGAAGAAAGCGAGTCCAGCTTCGCCGCAATTCGCGCGCGAAAGCCTCGACTCGGCCCTCCTGCAACCAACGAATGCAAGGTCACGATGGGTGCGAACGATAGGCAAAAGGCACCTGGGATTCTACCGAACAAAACTATTCAATTCTGACAGAACCTTGCATGTCGCCGCTCGACACGGGCCGCCCCGCGGATTTTCGAATCAAGGGCGCCCAAATCTTCGAAAGAACAATTCTCAACAATTCTGACAGATTCTGACGTTGCTTTTATTTTACTTAGGTTTCGCTTTTTTGCTGACAACAATGCTGTGCGGTTATGCGGCTTGCGCCAACGGGAGCGCTGTGCAAATGCTCAGCGATGCTCGACCTCAAGACAGTCCTGGTCGTCGATCTGGCAACCGCAAGTTTGCAGGCGGTAGTCTGGATTTTTGTCTGGTTGGCTTGGCGTCATCTTTACGAGCTCAAGTTTCTCGCAGCGGGCTTTGCGGCCATCGCCATAGGGCTGCTCCTGATGATCTTGAGGGGCGAGCAGCCTGCGGCATGGTCCATCGTGCTCCACAATACGGTCATCAAGCTCGGTCTGGTCCTGCTTGCCGAAGGATTGGCGCGCTTCCTCGGGCAACCGCGTTACACCTGGATCGGTGTTTCATTGCTGATCTTTCATATCCTGGCCTGGAGCCTGGCGGTTGCCGTCGATCCGAGCAATCTCGCCGTCCGCATCCATACATCGACCCTCTTCACGGTGATCATGATGTCAGTCATGTCGGTGACCTTGCTGCGCGACCGGACACAGCCCCGGCTCTTGCGATGGATCACAATCGCGGTATTGGGCGAGTACATGGCAGCCAGCATAGTTCATAGCGCGATCGAGTTCTGGTTTCCGGCCGCCCCTCAGGACATCGCGATCCTCAACAATCGCAACGCCTGGTATCTGTTGCAGGGCATTCTGTTTCTGATCGCGTTGTTCGCCTGCCTTCTCTTCATGGTCAGTTCACGACTTTCTGCGGCCCTGCGCGAGAACAACGAAGCTTTGTCGCGGGAAGTGCTGGAACGTCGGAGGCTGGAAAACCAATTGAATGCCAGCCTCGAGGCCGAACGTGCCCTTCGCGAAGAGCAGGCCGACTTCATGCGCATTGTCAGTCACGAGTTCCGAACCCCTCTGGCGGTAATCCGCAACGCCGTCGACATGATCAGCCTTGTCGGCGACAGATCGCGAGACGCGACGAAGGAACGGCTCACCGGCATTGGTGAGGCACTCGACCGGCTGTTCTCCCTGATCGAACGCTTCATGACAAACGACCGCGACAATGTCTTTCGACCGGAATCGATGCAGATCGCACCTGTCATTGCGGACGTGCAGTTGCACTTCGAGATCACCGGGCGAGGTGAGCGCCTGCATTTCAGGACGGAGGGTGAGGCGACCTCGCTTTTTGCCGATCCCGATATGCTGGCAACCGTCGTCATCAACCTCGTCGACAACGCCCTCAAATACTCGCCCGAGGATCAGCCCGTTCACATTGATGCCCGGTCCGCCGGCGGCTTCATCGTTATCCAGGTACGAGACCGCGGTATCGGCATTCCGAAAGCCGAATTGCACAAGATTGGACGCCGCTTCTTCCGTGCCTCCAACACCAAGGCCGGGAGTGGAACCGGGCTTGGCCTGTACTCTTCCCGTAAGCTGCTGGCCTATCATGGCGGTACATTGGGCTTGCTCTCCAACGAAGGTGGTGGAACGACCGCCGTGGCGCGCGTGCCCTTGCTGAGGCCTGCGCCGGAGCATGCACTGTTAGAGGAGACTATGACTTGACGCGCGTTTTGATCGTCGAGGACGAACAGCGGCTGCGCAAGGACCTGGTCGATTTCCTGGGCCTCTGCGGCTTCACCGCCGAAGGAGTTGCGACGGCAGAGGCCCTGCGCCGTGCATTGGCAAATGATGAACTGCCCGATGTCATCATCCTTGATGTCGGATTGCCGGACGGCAATGGATTCGAGTTGGCCAGTGAAATCCGCGAGGCCCATCGCTGCGGCATCGTCATGCTTACAGCTCTCGGCGACAGTGACGACCGCATCCGGGGCTTCGAAAGCGGCGCTGACATCTATCTCGTCAAGCACAGTACCTTGAGGGAGATCGAAGCGGCGATCCGTAGCTTGTTGCGGCGAACAGGTGATCAAGCAGAAATGGCGGATGGCGCCGGAGACAGGTGGGTTCTGGATAGCCGAAATTGGACGCTCACCGCGCCGAACCAGCGCTCGCTCAAATTGACTGCGACCGAGTTCGCGCTCGTGACCGCGCTGTGCAAACATGGCGGTGGCATTTGTGAACGCGAAGAGTTGGTAGAGACGATTGCCCGTCCCAGAGCCCATTTCGACAACCGGCATCTGGACGCCGTCGTCAGTCGCCTTCGCCGGAAGATCGGCGAGCAGACCAACATGCACGTGCCGATAAAGGTGGTCTATGGCGTTGGCTATACGTTCACGGCTCCGGCTGTCGTGCGATGAGGCTCTGTCGCGAGAGCTGAGATGGTCTGTCGATACGACCATCTCGCGCCGAGAATAAAAAAGGGGTGGGTCGGTTTGCCCCGTTTTGATGGGGTCAAGGCGAGAAGCGGCGGCTCAGAACGGATAGTGCTGGCCCGAATCCTCGATCGTCACCCAGCGGAGATCGGTGAATTCGGCGATCGCCGCCTTGCCGCCGAAGCGGCCATAGCCCGAACCCTTGATGCCACCGAAGGGCATCTGCGCCTCGTCGTGCACGGTTGGGCCGTTGATGTGGCAGATGCCGGATTCGATCCTGGCGGCGACGGCCAGCGCCCTCTGGACGTCCTTGCTGAAGACCGCGGCGGAGAGGCCGTATTCGGTGTCGTTGGCGACCCGGATCGCTTCGTCCTCGCCCTTCACCCGGATCACCGGCTTCACCGGCCCGAAGGACTCCTCGGAATAGACGCGCATATCAGATGTCACGCGGTCGAGTACCGTCGCCTCCACCACGCTGCCGGTGCGCCTGCCGCCCGCCGCCAGCGTCGCGCCCTTCGAGACGGCATCGGTTATCAGCTCTTCCATCTTCTTCGCCGACTTCTCGCTGATCAGGGAACCCAGCACGACATGGCCGCGCGGGTCGCCCGCGGGCAGGCTGGCGGCTCGCGCCGCCAGCTTCTCGACGAAGTGGTCGGCGATCTTCTCGTCGACAATCAGGCGTTCAGTCGACATGCAGATCTGGCCCTGGTGCATGAAGGCGCCGAACACCGCGGCGTTGACCGCCCCGTCGATATCGGCGTCGTCGAGCACCACCAGCGGAGCCTTGCCGCCGAGCTCCAGCAAGGCCGGCTTGAGATGCCGGCCGGCAAGCTCGCCGATGATCCTGCCCACCCCGGTGGAGCCGGTGAAGTTGACGCGCTTCACGGCGGGATGCGCAATGAGGGTCTCGACGATCTCGGGCGCATCGGCCGGATCGTTGGTCACCACATTGATCACGCCCTTGGGCAGGCCGGCCTCGACCAGGACCTGGCCGATCAGCCGATGCGTGCCGGGGCACAGCTCCGACGCCTTGAGCACCACGGTGTTGCCGCAGGCGATCGGCATGGCGACCGCGCGCGTGCCGAGAATGACCGGCGCGTTCCACGGCGCGATGCCGAGGCAGACGCCGGCGGGCTGCCGGATCGCCATGGCCAGCGTGCCGGGCTTGTCGGAGGGGATGACCTCGCCGGAGATCTGCGTGGTCATGGAGGCCGCTTCGCGCAGCATGTTGGAGGCGAGCATGACGTTGAAGCCGGCCCAGGGCGCGGTGGCGCCCGTCTCTTCGAGCATCAGCTTCGTGAATTCGGCGACCTTCGACGCCATGACGTCGGCAGCTTTCAAGAGCAGCGCCCGGCGCTCGCCCGGGCCCGTCTTCGACCATGCCGGGAAAGCGGCCGCGGCGGCTTCGACGGCGGCCACGGCGTCCTCGGCCGTCGCGGCAGCGGGTCGCCACCTTGCCGGTGAAGGGGTCGTTGCGCTCGTAAGTGGCGCCGCCGGATGCGCCCTGTTCGGCGCCGTCGATCAGAAGTTGGATATCCATGACTGTTTCCTTGTGACTGCCGGATTTGGGTAACTTCAGAAACCGAGGACCTGCGCGTTGACGGCGGCCTCCAGTCCACCGTCGGCGGCGATGTTGGCGCCGTTGATCCAGCGCGCGCCGTCGGAGCAGAGGAACAGGATCACCGGCGCGATGTCTGCCGGCGTTCCCGCCCGGCCGACGGCGCTGATGTCGCTATCGACGCGGCTGTCGCCGAGCACGGCCCGGAACTGCTTCAGGATCGGGGTTTCGACGGGTCCCGGGCTCACCGCATTGACCCTGATGTCGCGGCTCTTGAAGCGCTCGAGATGCGCGGCGCGGAAGGTCCATAGAAGCAGAAGCTCCTTGGAGACCGGGTAGGACTCGCTGTCCTGGATCGCGTGGCCCGCGACGACCTCGGCGACATCGGGGAAGCCCTCGACATTGATCATCGACAGCGCACGGTTCTGGTTGGCGCGCCAGCCGTAACCCGCGATCGAGGCGACGTTGACGATCGCGCCGCCCTCACGCAGCCTCGGCGCGACGGCTTCGGACAGCGCCCGCAGGCCGTAGAAATTGACGGACAGCGTGCCGACCGCTCCGGTTGCTCCGGACAGGCCGGCGACATTGCACAGCGCGTCGAACCGTTTCGGCAGTTGCGCGACGATCTCGTCCACACCTGATTTCGACGAGAGGTCGCCTTTGATGAAGGCCATGGAGGCGAGGGAGGGCTCGCGGACATCGACGCCGATCACGTCGGCACCCAGTTGTCCGGCGAGCTCGGCGGTGCGTGCGCCGATGCCGGACGAAACGCCCGTGATGAGCAAAGTCTTTCCAAACAACATTGTCCTTGTCTCCTTGGGATCGGCGGTAAGCGCCGGTTGGATTGTCAGCCTCGTGTCGCCACGCCCGGGCCGGCGACGAGGCCGGCTGCCGCATGCCCGGGAGGGTCGTCTGCGGAGAACCGCACCTGATAGCCGACCGGCAGCAGTCGCAGGCCGAAGCGGTCCTCGACCCAACCCCAGATGCCGCGTGGCAGGAGCAGCGAGAACAGCAGTGCCACGGCTCCGAGACCGACGAGGTACCAGACGCCCGCGCCGCCGAACCATGTCTCGATCAGGAAAAAGAGGATGGCGCCGAGGATGGCTCCCTCGAACCGGCCGATGCCGCCGACCAGCACCATGAAGATCATGTAGGCCGTCCACTGGACGCTGAAATAGGTCTTCGGCTGGAAGGTCAGCGCCGTGGCGAGCCAGAGGGCGCCCGCCATGCCGGCACCGGCCGCTGCCAGGATGAAGATGACCCGCTTGGTGGAAAGCACGCGCACGCCGACGGAGGCCGCCGCGCCCTCATTGTCGCGGATCGCCTGGATCGCCGCGCCGAGTCTGCTCCTGAGCAAGAGGAACAGCAGGCCGAGAAGAGCGGTCATGGCGCCGAGCGCCATCCAGTAGGTGTAGGCCCGTCGCGCGGAAGCATCGAAGGTGTTGAGGGCAATCAGCGACGTCCCGGTCTCGCCCTGGATCAGCGGGTCGAGATTGACGCAGAGATGGGTGAGCGCCGAGACCACCCACATGCCGATGGCGAATTCGCCGCCCTTCAGCCGCAGCATGAGGAAGGAGAGCGGAAGCGCGAACAGGCCGACCAGCAGCGCGGCCGCGACGAGCGAGGGATAGACGCTGAAGCCGCCATCGGCGAGCCGGATCGAGAGATACGCGCCGAGCCCGAAGAACACCTGCTGACCAACGGAGACGAGGCCGCCATAACCGGCGAGCGCGTTCCACATCGCAGCCAGGATGACGTAGATGAACAGCGTGGTGAGCCGGTCGACGAGGCCGGGACGGAGGAACTCAGGCGCGAAGGCAAGCAGCACGAGCAGGGCCAGCACGCCGCCCACGGCGATCTTCGAGGAGAGCGTCCAGCGCTCGATGGTTATGCCGTTCATGACGCGCGCCTGAAGAGAGAGCGGATGCGGAACCCGAAGCCGAGGCCGGGAATGAAGAGCCGGGCGAAGAGTACGGCCAGGAAAACGGCATGGCCCGCGATCAGGAAGCCTTTCGGATCGATCTGCGCTCCGAGCGACTGGGCGAGGCCGAGGATGATCCCGCCGGCAAGCGTTCCCCAGACCGAGCCCGCGCCGCCGATGACGGCCGCTTCGAAGGCGAAGAGAAGCTGCGGCGCGCCGGCATAGGGGTCGAAGGTCGCCCGCATGCCGAGGGCAGCACCCGCAAGGCCGACCGTCATCATGGCGATGGCCGCCGCGATGGCGTTCACCCTGCGCGCGTCGATGCCGACAAGGCCCGACGTGTCGGGATCCTCCGATGTCGCCCGGATCGCACGGCCGAGCGGGGTGTAGCTCAGGAAAAGCTGCAGCGCGCCGAGCACCGCGACCGCCGCGGCAAAGGTCAGGACCGCGAGCTTGCCGACATAGATCGTGCTTGTGAGCGCCCAGGAATCGTAGGAAAGCGAGCCGATATAGGGCGCAAGCGAACGCGTGTCGGCGCCGAACTGCTCGAACATCAGATTGTCGAGCACGATGGCGAGCCCGAAGGTCGCGAGGATCGGCACGAGCTGGCCGGCCCTGCTGCTGCGTTCGAGCACGAGGCGCTGCAGCAGGAAGCCGATGACAGCCATGCCGGGCAGGACGACCAGGAGCCCGGCAAAGGGCGAGAGCCCGAAGCGTTCGGCGAGCACGAACAAGGCGTAGGCGGCCAGCACCGCGAGGCTGCCATGCGCCAGATTGATGATGCGCATGACGCTGAACATGAAGGACAGGCCGCAGGCGATCAGCGCGTAGTAGCCGCCGAGCAGCACGCCCTGGACGATCTGGTTGAGGATCATGGGGCGGTGCCCGTCTTTTTCAGTTTGTGGAGGCCGAAATAGGCTTGCGTGACCTGCTCGCGCGTCACGTCCCTGGCCGGGCTTTCCAGAACGACACACCCCTCCAGCATGCAGACGACACGGTCGGATACGCGCATGGCGCGGTCGAGGTCCTGCTCGACGAGCACGATCGTGGTTCCGGACGAAAGCAGCCCCTGCAGCGAGGCATAGACGCGATCGACCACCAGCGGCGACAGGCCGAGCGACACCTCGTCGAGAAGCAGCATGTCGGGGTTGCTCATCAAAGCGCGCCCGATCGCGGTCGCCTGCTGTTCTCCACCCGAAAGCGTGCCCGTCCTTGCATGACGGCGGGGCTTGAGGTTCGGAAAGGCTTCCATCACGGCATCGACCGTCCAGTCGCCGGGGCGACCGGCGGTGCGGCCGAGCAGGAGATTCTCCTCGACGGTCATCTGGGCGAACAGGCGCCGGCCCTCCGGCACGAGCGCGATGCCGAGCCCGACGCGCCGGTGTGACGGCAGGCTTGTCACGTCCTGTCCGGCAAAGCTGATGCTGCCGGCTGCGGGTATGTGTGCGCCTGCTATGGCGCGCAGCAGCGTCGTCTTGCCTGAGCCATTGGCGCCGATAAGGGCGAGCGTCTCTCCCTTGGCGACCTCGAGGGTGATGCCGCGCACCGCTGGCAGCAGGCCGTGGCGGACGTCGAGATCGGTGACGGACAGGAGGCTCATTGGACACCTCCGCCGAGATAGGCCTTGACCACATCAGGGTTGGACATGACCGCATCGGGATCGCCGTCCGCGATGATCTTCCCGGCATCCATGCAGATCAGCCTCTGGGCGACCTGAACCAGGATATGGACGATGTGTTCGATCCAGACGATGCCGATGCCGCGACGCTTCAATTCGAGGATGGTTCCGACCAGTTCGTTGGCCTCGGCGTCGGTCAGGCCGCCGCCGATCTCGTCGAGCAGCAGCAGTGTCGGATTGGTCGCGAGCGCCCGGGCAAGTTCGAGCCGCTTGCGGTCGAGCAGGCCGAGCGTCTCGGCCGGCCGGTTGGAGAGCTTGAGCATGCCGCACAGGCGCAGCGAGTCGATCGAGCGCTCATAGGCTTCGTCGCGCGAGACGGCGCCGCCATGGGAGGCCGCGACATAGACGTTCTCGAAAGTGGTCATGCCGCTGAAGGGTTGGGGAACCTGATGGGTGCGCACCAGCCCAAGGCGGCAGCGTTGCGGCGCGCTCATTGCCGTCACATCAGTGCCGCGGAAGCTGATCGTCCCGGCATTGGGCGCCTGGGCGCCGGAAAGTATGCTGAGCAGCGTGGTCTTGCCGGCGCCATTGGGACCGACGATGCCGACGGCCTTGTCGGCATCGACGCTGAAGTCGACGCCGTCGAGGACCACAAGCGCGCCGAAGCGCTTGTGGATCCCCGTGGCGGAAAGCACTGATGTCATCGCCACGACGCGATCCTGTCCCCGATCAACCGTTGTAGGGGATCAGCTTCGCCGACACCGGGACATTGGTGTCGGTGGCATTCTCGGTGATCACGTAGTCGAGCGGGAATTTGGAGCCTTCCGGCGCCTTGACCCACTGCGTGCCGATGATCGGTCCGGGCGAAACGTTGGGCACAGGCCCCGCGGTGAAATCGACCGCGCCGGCGATGGTGACGGTCTTCAAGGTCGAGATCGCCTTGGCCACGGCTTCCTTGCTCTTGGCGTCGGTAGCGGTTTTCAGCGCCTCGAAGCCGGCATCGAACAGCGAAAGCGTCGCGCCGAGCTGCTGCGTCCACTGCTTGCCGCTTGCCGCTTCGTAGCCGTCGGCGAGCTCGGTTCCGGTGATGCCGGTGAGGCTCGACTTGTACGGGAAGGCCTTGTGCCAATAGGCGGCGCTGGCGAGGTTGAAGCCGAGGTCGCCGAGCGCCTCGACGCCCGACGGGAAGAGGCCGGTCTTGGCGATCTGGGCGATCTTGATCTGGCGCGTCAGGCCCTGCTGGGCCGCCTGGCGCCAGAAGGCGGCGAAGTCTGGCGGGATGGGGAAGCTGTTGAAGATCTCGACGCCTTCCTGCTTGAACAGCGCTATCTGCGAGGAGAAGTCGGTGGTGCCGGTCTCATAGGCACCCGGATCGACGATGGTGAAACCTTCCTTGGCCAGCAGCGGCGCGAGATTGGCGCGGATCGCGTTGCCGTCCGCGTCGTTGGGATACATCACGCCGACCTTCTTGTTGGTCTCGATCAGCTTCCATTGCGACGCATAGGCCTTGAAGAACTCGTTCACGCCGAAGCCGAAATGATAGGTCCATTTGAACGGCGACGGCTGGCCCGGCTTGGCGCCCCGGCCGAAATACCAGGCTTCCCAGGGCATGACGGTCGAAAGGCACGGCACGCCGGCCGCTTCGCAGGCATCCGCGACCGGATTGATGGTTTCGGGCGTCGAGACGGCCAGCATCAGGTCGACCTGGCTGTCGTTGATCAGGCTCTTGGCGAGCTGGCTGGCGCGTGACGGATCGGACTGCGTATCCTGGTCGAGGATCTCGACGCTGAACTTCTTGCCGCCCAGATCAATGCCGGCCTCGATCGCCTTGCGCACATGGTCCAGCACATAGCCGTCGGTTTCGCCGAAGCCGGCCAGCGCTCCGGTGCGCGGGCTGATGAAGCCGACCTTCAAGCTGTCGCCCGACTGGGCGAACGCGCGTTGCCCGACGGTCAGGGCCAGACCCGTGGCCGCCGTCGCCCCGATGAAATCGCGCCGGGTCATCCTCCCCGCCGTGCCGTTCCTGTCTTTCGTCATGGTCTTCTCCCTTGTTACGGAGCGCCAAGGCACTCCCCCGTTCCCCTTCGAGCCGGCCCGAGGCCGGCCATGCTTTCTAGATCGAGTAGTCGACCGGCTTCGTGGATGCCGTGATCCAGCGCAGTTCGGTGAATTCCTCGATCGCGAAGCGACCGCCGAAACGGCCGTAGCCGGAAGCCTTCATGCCGCCGAAAGGCATATGCGGCTCGTCATGGACGGTCGCTCCGTTGATGTGGCAGATGCCCGCCTCGACGCGCTGTGCCACGGCGAGCCCACGCTGCAGGTCGCGGGTGAAGACCGCAGAGGACAGCGCATATTCGGTGTCGTTGGCGACGCGGATGGCTTCCTCGTCGCCGTGCACCCGGATGACCGGCAGGACCGGCCCGAAACACTCCTCGTCATAGATGCGCATCGCCGATGTCACGTGATCGATGACGGTCGCATCCATCAGCGTTCCGTCGACACGCCCGCCGGCGACGATCCGGCCGCCCTTGGCGACGGCATCCCTGACCAGCCCGCCGATGCGGCCGACGGCGTCGTGGCCGACGAGCGGGCCGAGCGGGGCGTCGCTGTCCGGCGGGTGACCGGCCAGCAGGCGCGAGGCCCTGCGAACGAGCTTGTCGACGAAGACGTCGGCGACCGCCTCGTCGACGATCACGCGCTCGGTCGACATGCAGATCTGGCCCTGGTTCAAGAAGGCGCCGTAGCAGGCGGCCTTCACCGCCTCGTCGAGATCGGCGTCGTCGAGCACGAGCAGGGGCGCCTTGCCGCCGAGTTCGAGCAGGGCCGGCTTCAGATGCCGGGCGCTGAGTTCGGCCACCATCCGGCCGACCCGCGTCGAGCCCGTGAAATTCACCCGCCGGACCGCGGGATGCGCGATCAAGGTCTCCACGACCGCCGAGGCGTCCTCCACCTCGTTGGTGACGACCGAGACGATGCCGTCGCCGAGCCCGGCCTCGCCGAGCACCTCGCCGAGCAGCCGGTGGGTCCTGGGGCAGATCTCGGACGCCTTGAGCACGACGGTGTTGCCGCAGGCCAGCGGCATGGCGAGCGCGCGAACCCCGAGCACGACAGGCACGTTCCAGGGCGCGATGCCGAGCACGACGCCGACCGGCTGGCGGATCGCCATCGCCAGCATGCCTGGCCGATCGGAGGGAAGCAGGGAACCGGTGACGTCTGATGTCGTCGCCGCGGCTTCGCGCAGCATCTCGACACCAAGCGCGATGTTGAATTCGGTCCAGCCTTTGGTCGCGCCGATCTCGTCTGCCATGGCGGCGCCGAAGAGTTCGCGACGCGCTTCCAGCGCGTCGGCGGCCTTCAGCAGGCGCATGCGGCGCTCGCCGGGACCGAGTGCCGACCAGGCGGGAAAGGCGGCCGCCGCCGCATTCGCCGCCTGGATCGCGGCGCGGAACGGAGCGGGGGCATGCTGGCCGTATTCTGGAACGAAGGCGGCCGGTTTCTCTCCGACACCGCGATGAGCTCCGGGGAAAAGCCGGAGCGCCCGTGGCGCTGCCTCGGCGGTCATTTCCTGATCTCCTCCCTGCGGCGGTCTCGGCCCGCCTTGAGCTGAGTAAAGTCGCATATCGGCTCCTTAACAATGTACTTTTCTGGAAACCTCTTGTACTTCTGTCGCCAAAAGCGGAGGAATAGCGGCTTGGAGGCGAGAGGAGCGAACGCAGAAGCCGGCCGAGCGCGGCGGCAACCCGCAAGGCAGGGCGCCTTGGTCAGCGCGGCACGCGTCGATCCGGGATTTTCGCATCGCAGCTGGTCGATTGCCCATGCCGGCAGAAGCGACTGCCTGTGCTTTTTCGTGGCCGACGGCGTCGCCAGCCTGGTCCCCGAGGATGGAGAGTCGATGGAACTCATGGGACCGGCCGTCGTCTGGATCCCGCTTCCAACGAACGGCGTGGTGAGGATGGACGCCGGATCGAGCGGTTTCACCTTTTCAGCAGCCGAGGAATTCGTCTGGCGCACGGTGGGCGACAGCGTGCTCGCCGCCGACATGCGCGCCATGATGGACCAGCTCGTCATCGCCACGGCCGAGGACGTGTTGCCTGTCATCGACGAGTTGTGGACGAGTTTTGCAGGCATCGTCCGCGAGGTGCGTGTCCAGCAGCCTGGGGCGAACGCCATCACCGGCTTCCATCTCGGCGTGATCCTTTTGCATCTTTGGCGAAGCCGTGGAGCAGCGGTCGCCCATGGAGGTGGCGCGACGACGATCCAGCGCTTCCGCCAGCTTGTCGAACTGCATTTCCGCGAAGGGCTCGGGGTCGAGGACTATGCGCGCAGCCTCAACGTCACACGCAGCCATCTGCACGAAGCCTGCATGCGCCTCGCGGGCCAAACGCCGCTCGCCATCATCCATGCGCGCCTCATCGAAGAGGCCCGCACCCGCCTGGAACAGACCGACATGTCCGTCGAGCAGGTCGGCTACAGCCTCGGCTTCCGTGACCCCGCCTACTTCAACAGGTTCTTTCGTCGGCTGACCGGCCAGACCCCGGGCGCCTTCCGCAAGAGCGCGTTCGCAAGCGCGCCGGCGCCGGAATCTGCCTCGTTCGCTGCCTGGCCGTAGAAACTCATCCCCTTCTCACCAAGCGTCAAGATCGGCACGAAGCGCGCTCCCGGCTTGTGGTGGGGCTAACAACAATGGACAGTCTGACCGGCTTCCTTTTGCTGTCTGTTTTCTGCAGTCGCGCATCTGATATCTGTAATTATCAGACAAATGGGAGGGCAAGATGCATGTCCGACTGTTGGCGATACTTTTGGCCCTCCCGATCTGTCCGGCTGCCGCACATGACTGGTACACCGGCAAGGTCGATCCGGTGACGCGGATAGGCTGCTGCGGCGACATGGATTGCCGCGCAATAGAAGACGGCGACGTCCGTGAGCTGGCTGACGGCAGCTATGTCTATCTGCCGCGGTATTGGAGAGTGCCTGCCGCTCGCGTGCAGAGTTCGCCGGATTTTCGCTTCCATATTTGCGAAAGCGCGCTGTTCAACGAAAACGCCTCTACTCTTGAATGGCGCTGGGTTTGCTTTTTCGCGCCGCCGCGGATGATGTAGGACGCTGGGGCGCAAGAAGACGGCATGGTGCCGAGCTCTTCGTTCCGTCCAAGTGGTTTTGCGTTTCCGAGGCTTGCGCGGCGTTCCAGATAGCCGGTATCGGCTAAATCGATCTCTGCCCGTTCGGGCGATATCGGAAATCGGGCGCTATGCTATCTTCACATGGCCGAGGTCCCACCCGCGGCAAGCGCCCGGCCACCGTGCGGCCCAAGCCCCCGCTTACGACACCCGCCCAGGCCGGGCGCATTCCTTCTACATGCTCAAGTCGGGCGTGCAGACGGCCGGTCCCGCCACCGTCGCGGGCCGACCGTTTTTGCGCAGCCGGTCACGCCTTCACCAGGATCGGAGTCGCCTTCCTGGTCTCGGCCGCCGGTCTGACTTCGCCGGCGAGGCGATGGCCGGTCTCGGCGTCGAACAACTGGACGTCGGAGGGGGCGACCCGGAACGACAGCGGGTCGCCCGGCGAGAAGTGATTGCTGCCGGAGAGATGGGCAACGACGGTCTCGCCGGCGAAGGTGCCGTGGATGAGCTGCGCCGCCCCCAATTCCTCGGCGAAGTCGAAGCGTCCGGAGAGGCCGTTCGGCGCGAGGCTGACCGCTTCGGCACGGAAGCCGATCGTCACCGGCCCATGGCCGATATCGGGCCAGCGGCCGCGATCATAGGCGAGGCGCTGGCCGTCCCGCAACGTGACGATGCCGGCGTCGACATCGGCAACGGCGGGCAGCAGGTTCAAGCCGGGCGTGCCGATGAAACCCGCGACATAGGTCGTTTCCGGCCGTTGATAGACATCGGTCGGGCTGCCGACCTGCTCGACCACGCCCTTGTTCATGACCACGATCCGGTCGGCGAGCGTCATCGCCTCGACCTGGTCGTGGGTCACGAACAGCGTCGTCGTTCCGAGCCGCTGGTGCAGCTTGCGGATCTCGACGCGCATCGCCACCCTCAGCCGCGCGTCGAGGTTGGACAGCGGCTCGTCATAGAGGAACACCTTCGGCTCGCGGATCATGGCGCGGCCCATGGCGACACGCTGGCGCTGCCCGCCCGATAGCTGCCCCGGCTTGCGGTCGAGGAATTCTGAGAGACCGAGCGAGGCGGCCACCTTGCCGACCTTCTCCTTGCGTTCCGCCTTCGGCATGCCGGCGATCTTCATCGCATAGCCGATGTTTTCGGCCACGGTCATATGCGGATAGAGCGCATAGTTCTGGAACACCATGGCGCATCCGCGCTCGCGCGGCTCCATCCGGTTCACCACCTTGCCGCCGATGGCGATCTCGCCGGCGGTGATGCCTTCCAGGCCGGCCACCATTCGCAGCAGGGTCGACTTGCCGCAGCCTGAGGGGCCGAGAATGACGACCAGTTCGCCATGGGCGATGTCGAGATTGACGCCGTGGACGACCTCGGTCTTGCCGTAGGTCTTGCGGACGTCGCGAAGGGCGATATCGGCCATTGGATAGCTCCGTTACTTGTCGGTCTGGATCAGGCCGCGCACGAACCAGCGCTGCAGCAGGATGGTGACGAGCACCGGCGGGGTCAGCACGATCAAGTTGGCCGCCATGGCCACGTTCCAGACCGGCGGCTCGCCGAACAGCGGGCCGGGAACGACCTTCTGCAACTGCATCGTCGCGGTAGCGAAATTCTGCTGGTCGGTGACGACGAGCAGCGGCCACAGATACTGGTTCCACGACCACACGAACATGATGGTCGCGAGCGCGGCCATGTTGGTCTTCGACAGCGGCATCAGCACTTCGAGGAAGAAGCGCACCGCGCCGGCGCCGTCCATCTTGGCCGCTTCGGTCAGCTCGTCCGGAACGGTCAGGAAGAACTGGCGGTAGAGGAAGGTGCCCGTCGCGGTTGCGATCAGCGGCAGGATCAGCCCGGAATAGGAGTTGAGCAGGTTCCACTGCGGCAGGTCGATGCCGATCCCGACAAAGTCGAGCATTGACTGGAACGGGCGCAAAGCGTCGGCAGCCACCGCATAGGTCGGCACGATGCGCACTTCCAGCGGCAGCATCAGCGTGATGAAGATCAGCCAGAACATCACCATGCGCAGCCGGTAGCTGAAATAGACGATCGAGAAGGCCGACAGCGCCGCGATGACGATCTTGCCGATGGTGACGCCGCCGGCGACGATCAGCGAGTTCAGCATCACCCGTCCGAAATTGCCCTTCTCCCAGGCGGCCGCGATGTTCTCCAGGAAATGCGAGCCGGGCAGCAGCGGCATCGGCACCTGGTTTACGGTGTGGAAGTCGTGTGTGGCGGCGACGAAGACGATCCAGATGGGGATGAGCAGCGCGGCAAGGCTGAACACCAGCAGCGCGTGGGTGAGGAAGTCGAGGATGGGGGTACGTTCGATCATCTCGCTCTGCCCTCAGCTGTAGTGAACGCGCCGCTCGACGTAACGGAACTGGATGAAGGTCAGGAGGATGATCAGGCCCATCAGCACGATGGATTGCGCTGCAGCCAGCGAATAGTCCTTGCCCTGGAAGCCGTCGGAATAGATCTTGTAGACCATCAGATCGGTCGCCCGGGCGGGGCCGCCGCCGGTGGTGATGTCGACGATGCCGAAGGAGTTCACGAAACTGTCGGTGATGTTGATGACGATCAGGAAGAACAGTGTCGGCGCGATCAGCGGCAGCTGGATGTCCCACATGCGGCGCGTCACGCCGGCGCCGTCCATGGCGCCTGCCTCGGTCACCGTGCGCGGGATCGACTGCAGCGCGGCGAGGAAGAAGATGAAGTTGTAGCCGACCATCGTCCAGGCCTGCGCCATCACGATCAGGGCGAGCGCATCGTAGCCGTCGAGTGCGGGGTTCCAGAGGCCCGGGAAGATGCGGTTGATGGCGGAGACGAAGCCCGCGTCGGGCGAGAAGATGAAGCGGAAGGCCAGGCCTACGGCGGGTGCGGCGAGCGCGTAGGGCAGGAAGAACGTGAATTTGTAGACCTGGTGTCCCGGCAGCCTGCGATCGACGAACAGCGCCAGCATGGCCGCGATGGCCAGCGACAGCGTCGTCGCGAAGAAGGCGAAGGCGAGCGACACGCGCACTGAGCCCCAGTATTTCGGGTCCGCGAACACCGTCTGGAAATTGAGCAGGCCGACCCATTCGTTCGAGCCGCCGAATGGCGGCTCCAGCGTCAGTGCCCAATACAGCGCCTCGCCGGACGGCCAATAGAAGAAGATGAAGATCAGGACCATCTGCGGCGCGATGAAAGCCGCGGCCAGCCACAGATTTGAGAAGGTTGCGCGCTTTTCCAAGCGGTGTCTCCTTGCAACTCGCTACGGAGCCAGGCTTCGGACAAACGCCGAGGCCCCGGACAAATATGAAGCGGACGCCGCCAGGCAGGCGGCGTCCGGAGAGAGGAGGCGACGATCAGGGCAGCGCGGCGCCCTTGTAGGTCTGCTCGTAGCGGCGCAGGATCTGGTTGCCGCGTTCGACGGCGGCGTCGAGTGCCGCCTGCACGTCCTTCTGGCCGGTGAAGGCGGCCTCGAGTTCGGCGCGGATCTCGGAGCGGATCGAGGTGAAATTGCCGAGCCGGATGCCGCGCGACAGCGGACCGACCTCGGAAGCCGTCAGCGAGGCGATGGCGACCTCGCGGCCGGCACGCTTCGGATCGTTGTAGAAGCCTTCGGACTTGAGCAGCTCGAAGCCCTTGGTGGTCACCGGGATGTAGCCGGTGTTCTCGGCGATGTACTTTTCGCCGGTGTCGGGCGCGGTGATGTATTTCATGAAGGCCGCGGCGGCTTCGTATTCTTCCTTGGACTTGCCTTCCATGATCCACAGCGAGGCGCCGCCGACGATCGAGTTGGTACGCTTGGCAGCATCGATCGCGGGCAGGGCGGCGACGTCCCACTTCAGGTCGGCGACCTGGGTGTTCTTGACCGTGCCGTGGTTGGCGATCGACGAGGTCGTCGAGGCGCAGGAGCCGTCAGAGAAGGACTGGATGAGGTTCTTGCCGACCTGGCTGGTCTGGATCTTGGCATAGCCGGCGTCGAGCCAGGCCTTGAAATCCTTCATGTGGTCGACGAAGGCGGTCTTGTTGAAGACCAGTTCGGCGCCCAGGCCGCCATAGCCGTTGTCGAGGCTCGCAATCGGAATGTTGTTGATGGCGGAGAACTGCTCGAGGTTCATCCAGGTGTCGAAGTCGAGCGCAAAGCCGCATTCGACGCCGGCCGCCTTCAGCGCCTTCAGGTCCTCGCCGAACTCGGCCCAGGTCTTCGGCGCTTCGGTCTTGCCGATCTTCGACCAGGCGTCCTTGTTCCAGTAGAACACGGCGGTCGAGGAATTATAGGGGAACGACCACATGTCACCCGAGGAGGTCGCGTAATAGTTGGCGATCCCGGGGAAATAGCCCTTCCAGTCGACGTCGATGCCGTGATCCTGGGCGAACTTGTTGGCGGGGTAGATCGCGCCGGAGAGCATGAAGTTCACCGTGCCGGCATCGTAGATCTGCACGATGGTCGGATGCTGCTTGGCGCGGTAGGCGGCGATCGTGTTCTGCTCGGCCTTGTCGTAGCCGCCCTGGCCGGTGCAGACCGCCTCATACTTGTCCTGGCTCTCGTTGAAGAGCTGGCACTGCTTGGCAATCACCTCGCCGAGGTCGCCCGTCAGGCCGTACCAGAATTCGAACTTGGTGCGCTCGGCCGCGCCGGCGCCCGTGGCGATGGCGGTGGCCGCCGTCGCGAGCAGGATCAATCGTTTCATTCGTCTCTCCTAGAGGAAGATGGCGCGAGCACGACGCCCGCTAGGGGCCTCCCCTAGAGAGATCGGGTGACAGTCACGTTGTGGTCCGGTGACAGAATGACGACAATCCAAAGCTGTTCGCGAACGAAAGCGCCATCGCACTCTCCATGTGTGGGAGGAGCGATCGAGGCAGCGTGCCCAGAGTGACCGCTCAGCCGGCGCGACGCTTCCGGCGTTCAGGAAATTGGTCGCCCTGGAGCCGCCCAGGGTCGGCAGCGAGAGACTAGACGCCGGTTTCGCGGATCTGGAAGACGTTGCCGCCGCTCGTGACGAACTGCCCGGTCGCGTTACGCCGGACCGAATAGCATTTCTCGATGCCGGACCGGATGTCGCCCCACTCGGTGCAGATTTCGCCGCCCTTGATGGTCCAGCGCCCGCTGTCGCCTGCCACGCTCGGCCGGTCGACCGTGATTTCGGCCCTTCCATCGGGCAGGAACATGAGCTGCCCGGTGAACCAGCCACCGTCCTCCCACCAGGTGATCGACCGGCCGACCAGTTCGTCGCGGATCTCGCCCGGAGTGAGGTCGGCGGCGACTGCGGGTATTGTCCACAGGCCGGCCAGCAAGGCGAGCCGCCAGCGCGAAGTAAGCAAAGTCCTGATCATGAAGCGAATCTTCATTCCGGCGTGAGCTTTCATGACGATTCAATGACATTTGCCGGCGCATGTCGAGCGGCATGTGTCGGAAAACGCAGGCGGCGTCGGTTCGCCGACGCCACCGCGATATTCACCGCTGCCTTCAGCCAAACGTCACCGTCCCGTCAGATGGCTGACATGCTCGGGCGGCAAGGTTCGTCGCCGCAGGCTCGATTCACGCGCCCGCGTCTCTTTTCTTCCTCAAAGGACGGACACCATGCTCGCCAATGGCCCAACCGGCACCGGCATCTCCGCACATAAACGCGCGAACGACCTTTCCGATTTCGCCGCCGAGCTCGACATGATCGAAGCGCTCGGCGTGGAGGCCATCGAACTACCGACATACGACATGGACATCGTCATCGGCGGGCGCATCCGCAAGCCGCAACTTGAGGCGCTGAAGCGCGCCTGCGCCGGCCGCGACGTGGTCTATTCCGTCCATGGCCCGCTCGCGATCAACTTCATGGACGAGGCCTGGCGCCTGCCTCGCCACATGGAGGTGCTCGAAGCCTCGCTCGAGGTCGCGGCCGAAGTCGGGGCAGGCAACTATGTTGTCCATTCGGGCCTCATCCGCACCCAGCAGGGCGACGGCATCGAAGCTGCCTATGGCCGCCAGCGCGAATGGCTCGCCAGGGCGGGCGAGGTGGCCCGCCAGCACGGGCTGACGCTCTGCGTGGAGACCCTGTTCGCAGGCTTCGAGGGCAAGGTGTATGCCTCGTCGCCGTCACGCCTCGCTGCGGAACTCCAGGGCATCGGCCATCCGAACGTCAAGGCGACGCTCGACTTCAGTCATGCCTATCTCAAGCTCGACTTCGACGGCCGCCGCGGCGATTTCGTCGAGGAGGTCATGGCCCTCGCGCCTTTCGCGCAGCACCTTCACATCCACGACAGCTTCGGTCGCCAGGACGATATCTGGATGTTCACCGAGGGCGAGCGGCTGGCTTATGGCCACGGCGACCTGCACTTGCCGGTCGGCTGGGGCGACATTCCGTGGCAGCAACTGATGGCCGAATGCAGCTTTCCGCAAGGCGTGCTCTTCAACATCGAGCTCAAGGACCGCTACTGGTACGTCGCCCAGGAAACCGTTGACGCAACGAAGGCGCTCGCGGCCAGTGCCAGGATCGAACGCGTCGGCCAGGCTGCCGAGTGAGAACTTCAGGCCGCGGCGCGGATCATGTCCGCGGCCTTTTCGGCGATCAGGATGGTTGGGGCATCGGTGTTGCCGCCAATCAGGTTCGGCATGATCGAGGGCGTCACCACCCGCAGACCTTCCCCGCCGCGGACCCTCGGCCTGGGATCGACGACGGCCTTGTCGGTGGTCCCCATCCGGCACATGCCGACGGGATAATCGATCGCCTCCGCCCGGGCGCCGATATTCTCCGAGGGCAGCATCAGAGGGTGGGCCCGAAATGAAGAGTTCCCTTTGCCGATGGGGCGGGGCGTGGCGCCCATGCAATCGGCGTCCGCGATGCCCTTATCGGGCTTGCCTTTATCTCCAATATGTATATACATAATGAAGAACCATCGAATGGAGGCAAGATGGCCGACCGGCAACCAGCACGACAGGGGAAAGCGCGGCTCTGGCGCAACGCAAGGCTCGCGACGCTCGCCGAAGGCCGGGAGGGGCTTGGCCTTGTCGAGAAAGGCGCGGTGGCAGCCGTCGACGGCCGCATCGTCCATGCGGGGCCCGAAGCCGACGTTCCTTCCGGCTTCGCCGCCGGCGCCGATGTCGTCGATTGCGGCGGCCGCTGGATCACGCCCGGCCTGATCGACTGCCACACACATCTGGTCCATGCCGGCAATCGCGCCAACGAATTTGAGATGCGGCTGGCCGGTGCCACCTATGAAGAGGTGGCCAAGGCCGGCGGCGGCATCGTCTCGTCCGTCAGGGCGCTGCGTGCAGCGAGCGAGGACGATCTCGTCGATCAAACCCTGCCACGGCTCGACGCGCTGATCGCGGAGGGCGTCACCACGATCGAGATCAAGTCCGGCTACGGCCTCGAACTCGACAGCGAGATGAAATCGCTGAAGGCCGCGCGTCGCCTGGGCGAGGTGCGGCCGGTCGGCGTGCGCACCACCTTCCTCGGCGCCCATGCCCTGCCGCCGGAAGCCGGCGGCGGCCGCGACGCCTACATCGCCAAGGTGGCCGGGGAGATGCTGCCGAAGATCGCCTCGCTCGGCCTTGCCGACGCCGTCGACGGTTTCTGCGAAGGGATCGCCTTCTCGCCGGAACAGATCGCGCGCGTCTTCGAAGCTGCCGTGGCGCTCGGCCTGCCGGTCAAGCTCCACGCCGACCAGCTTTCGAACCTCGGCGGCGCAGCGCTGGCGGCTCGTTTCGGCGCGCTGTCGGCCGACCACCTCGAATACACCGACGAGGAAGGCGCCCAGGCCATGGCGAGGGCAGGGACCGTGGCGGTCATCCTGCCCGGCGCCTACTATTTCATCCGTGAGACGAAGAAGCCCGCGATCCATCTCTTCCGCCGGCATGGCGTGAAGATGGCGGTCGCGACCGACTGCAACCCGGGCACGTCGCCGCTCACCTCGCTGCTGCTCACCATGAACATGGCCGCGACGCTGTTCGGCATGACGGTCGAGGAATGCCTGGCGGGCACCACGCGCGAGGCCGCCCGCGCGCTTGGCCTGTCCGCGGAGACCGGGACGCTCGAACCCGGAAAATGGGCCGATCTTGCCGTCTGGGACGTCGAACGCCCGGCCGAGCTCGTCTACCGCATGGGCTTCAACCCGCTTCACGCTCGCATCTGGAGAGGCTTGTGACCGAACTTGTGCTGAATCCCGGAAACGCCACGCTTGCCGACTGGCGGGAGATCTATCGCGGTGCGACGCTGAAGCTCGACCCGGCCTGCCGGCCGAAGATCGCCGCAAGTGCCGCGGCCGTCGCGCGCATCGTGGCGAAGGGCGAGCCCGTCTACGGCATCAACACCGGCTTCGGCAAGCTCGCCAGCGTGCGCATCCCCGCCCACGATCTCGAAGCGCTGCAGAAGAACATCGTGCTGTCCCACGCCGCTGGCGTCGGCGAGGCGATGCCGATCGCCGTGACGCGGCTGATGATGGCGCTGAAGCTCGGGAGCCTCGCCCAGGGCGCCTCCGGCGTGCGCCAGGAGACCGTCGATCTGCTGGAAGCGATGCTGGCGGCCAATGTCGTGCCCGTGGTGCCCGCCCAGGGCTCGGTCGGCGCGTCGGGCGATCTGGCGCCGCTTTCTCATATGACGGCGGCGATGATCGGCGTCGGCGACTGCCACACGCCGCACGGCATCGTGCCGGCCAAGGTCGCCTTCGTCGCGGCCGGGCTCGAACCGGTGACGCTGCATGCCAAGGAAGGGCTGGCGCTGCTCAACGGCACGCAGTTCTCCACGGCCTATGCGCTGGCCGGCCTGTTCGAGGCCGAGCTGCTCTTCAAATCGGCGCTGGTCACAGGCGCCTTGTCCACCGACGCGGCGCGAGGGTCGGATGCGCCGTTCGACCCGCGCATCCATCTCCTGCGCAGGCATCGCGGCCAGATCGAGACCGCCGATGCCCTGCGCAAGCTGATGGCCGGCAGCGCGATCCGCGAATCGCATCGGGTCGGGGATGAGCGCGTGCAGGACCCATACTGCCTGCGCTGCCAGCCGCAGGTGATGGGAGCAGCCCTCGACGTGTTGCGCAAGGCAGCCGAGATGCTTCAGACCGAGGCGAACGGCGTCACCGACAATCCGCTGATCTTCGCCGAGGACGACACCGCGCTGTCGGGCGGGAATTTTCATGCCGAGCCGGTGGCCTTCGCCGCCGACATGATCGCGCTGGCCGTCTGCGAGATCGGGTCGCTGGCGGAACGCCGCATCGCCATGCTGGTCGACCCCGCGCTGTCGGGCATGCCGGCCTTCCTCACGCCCAAACCGGGCCTGAATTCGGGTTTCATGATCCCGCAGGTGACGGCCGCCGCGCTGGTGTCGGAGAACAAGCAGAAAGCCTATCCGGCGAGCGTCGATTCCATTCCGACCTCGGCCAATCAGGAAGACCATGTCTCCATGGCTGCCCACGGAGCGCGCCGGCTCATCGGCATGGCCGAGAATGCCGCGGCCGTACTCGGCATCGAGCTTCTGGCGGCCGCGCAGGGCTGCGACTTCCACAAGCCGCTGGCGTCGAGCGCGCCGCTGGAAGCCGTGCGCACCCTGCTGCGCGCGCAGGTCCCGCATCTCGACGACGACCGCCATTTCCATCCCGACATGGAAAAGGCGATCGCGCTGGTGCGAAACGGCGCGGTCGTTGAAGCGTCCGGCGGCGTCGAGCTGCCGACGATCTCTGGGAGCGTGGCGTGATGGCGATCGCCACATCCGGCACGCGCGGCATTGCCCCTCATCCGGCTGCCGCCACCTTCTCCCCGCAAGCGGGGAGAAGACCGCCTGCCGCGATGACAGCGCTCGTTCTGCGGCCTCAACGATTGGCGAAATCATTGAAGACATCGGCCTTCTCCCCGCTTGCGGGGAGAAGGTGCCGGCAGGCGGATGAGGGGCGGGGCCGAGCGTCAATCGTCTTAACGTCCTCGTCTCAGGCGAGCCAGGGAGCCCCCCAATGACCACCCCCTCCTGGCTCACGGTTACCCGAGGCGAGGCGCCGCTTCTCGTCAGCATTCCGCACACCGGGACCGATCTCGCCGGTCTCGAAGACCGGCTCGTCTCGCCATGGCTCGGGCGCCGCGATGCCGACTGGTGGATCGACCGTCTCTACGACTTCGCCGCCGGACTCGGCGCGACCGTTGTCCACACCGCGATTTCGCGCACCGTGATCGACGTCAACCGCGACCCATCCGGCGTCTCGCTTTATCCCGGCCAGGCCACCACGACGCTTTGCCCGACCGACACCTTCGACGGCGATCCGCTCTACAGGCCGGACGAGGAACCCCGCGCCGAGGAGATCGCCGAACGGCGCGAGCGCTATTTCGATCCCTATCACGCCGCACTGCGCGACGAACTTGCACGGTTGCGCAAGAGCCATCCATCGGTGGTTCTGTACGACTGCCATTCCATCCGCTCCGTACTGCCGCGGCTGTTCGAGGGCAGGCTGCCTGTCTTCAATCTCGGCACCAATAGCGGCGCGAGCACCGATCCCGAACTGCGGGACCGCGTGGTCGACATCCTCGCCGCGAGCGGCGAGAGCTTTGTGGTCGACGGGCGCTTCAAGGGCGGCTGGATCACGCGACATCACGGCCGACCGGCCGACGGCGTCCATGCGCTGCAGATGGAACTGGCCAATCGCGGCTATCTGCGCGAGCCGGAAGGCAAGGGAACACCGCAGACCTGGCCGGTGCCCTACGATCCTGATTTTGCGGCGCCGATCCGCCGCTGGCTTACCGACATCCTCGAAACCGCGCTGCGCTGGGCGACAGCCTCTGCCGGAAGGAAATCCTGATGACCCGACATACCCGCATCGACAACGCCCGCGTGATCCGTGCCCCGCACGGCACCGAGCTTTCGGCCAAGAGCTGGCTGACGGAAGCGCCGCTGCGCATGCTGATGAACAATCTCGATCCGGGCGTCGCCGAAAAGCCGGGCGAACTGGTGGTCTATGGCGGCATCGGCCGCGCTGCCCGCGACTGGGAGAGCTTCGATCGCATCGTCGGTGCGCTCAAGACGCTCGAAAACGACGAGACACTGCTGGTGCAGTCCGGCAAGCCGGTCGGCGTCTTCCGCACCCATGCCGACGCGCCGCGGGTGCTGCTCGCGAATTCCAATCTCGTGCCGCATTGGGCGACCTGGGACCACTTCAACGCCCTCGATAAGAAGGGCCTCATGATGTACGGCCAGATGACGGCCGGCTCGTGGATCTATATCGGCTCGCAGGGCATCGTTCAGGGCACCTACGAGACCTTCGTGGAACTCGGCCGCCAGCACTATGGCGGCGACCTGTCCGGCCGCTGGATCCTGACCGCCGGCCTCGGCGGCATGGGCGGCGCACAGCCGCTCGCCGCGACCATGGCCGGCGCGTCCTGCCTTGCCGTCGAATGCCAGCCGAGCCGCATCGAGATGCGCCTGAAGACCGGCTATGTCGATGTCGAGGCCAAGGATCTCGACGAGGCGCTCGCCATCATCGACCGCTCGGTCAGGGAGAAGAAGGCCGTGTCCGTCGCGCTGCTCGGCAATGCGGCCGACATCTTCCCGGAACTGGTGCGGCGCGGCGTCCGCCCTGATGCCGTCACCGACCAGACCTCCGCGCATGACCCCGTCAACGGCTATCTGCCCAAAGGCTGGACAGTGGCGGAATGGGAGGAGAAGCGCGAGCGTGACCCCAAGGCCGTCGAGAAGGCGGCTCGTTCGTCCATGGCGACCCATGTGAAGGCCATGCTCGACTTCCATCGCATGGGCGTGCCGACCGTCGACTACGGCAACAATATCCGCCAGATGGCGAAGGACGAAGGCGTCGACGACGCATTCGACTTCCCAGGTTTCGTGCCGGCCTATATCCGTCCGCTGTTCTGCCGCGGCATCGGTCCGTTCCGCTGGGCGGCTCTATCCGGCGACCCCGAGGACATCTTCCGCACCGACGCCAAGGTCAAGGAGCTGACGCCGGGCAACCGTCACCTTCACAACTGGCTGGACATGGCGCAGAAGCGCATCAAGTTCCAGGGCCTGCCAGCGCGCATCTGCTGGGTCGGCCTCGGCGATCGCCACCGGCTCGGCCTCGCCTTCAACGAGATGGTGGCCAGGGGCGAACTGAAGGCGCCGGTCGTGATCGGCCGCGACCATCTGGACTCCGGCTCCGTCGCCTCGCCCAATCGCGAGACCGAGGCCATGAAGGACGGCTCGGACGCGGTGTCCGACTGGCCGCTGCTCAACGCCCTGCTCAACACCGCGTCGGGCGCGACCTGGGTTTCGCTGCATCACGGCGGCGGCGTCGGCATGGGCTACTCGCAGCATTCGGGCATGGTCGTCGTCTGCGACGGCACGGCCGAAGCCGCGCGGCGACTGGAACGGGTGCTCTGGAACGACCCCGCCACCGGCGTGATGCGTCATGCCGATGCCGGCTACGACATTGCCATCGACTGCGCGCGCGAGCACGGGCTGAACCTGCCCGGCATCCTCGGCTGAACCGTCCCTCCCGACACTGTGCAGCGGTCTCGGGAAAGAGGACATGCGCTCAATCAAGACCTGCAGTGTCGCGTGGATCCTTGTTCACGCGGCACGCCGCAGGCCCGACGGAAGAGCACCGATGCGGCTTCGGCCCCTCGTCCGGAAGGGTGGGGCCCAAGGATCGGATCTTTCACGAGACGGAGGACCTGACCGATGCGTATCCTGCGCGTCGCCGACCACAAGACGATGCCGTGGAAGAACGGCGGCGGGGTAACGACGGAGATCGCGGTGTTTCCGCCGGATGCCGGGCTCGACGATTTCCTGTGGCGGGTGAGCACCGCCCGCGTCGAGCAGAACGGTCCGTTCTCGACCTTTCACGGCGTCGACCGGTCGCTCTCGATCTTGGAGGGGAACGGCATCGTCCTGCAGGTCGAGGGGAGACTGCCGTCCGGCATGACCCGCGGCGACGAGCCGTTGGCCTTTCCGGCCGACGTGCCGACGGAGGCGACCCTGATCGCAGGCCCGGTCACCGACCTCAATGTGATGACGCGACGCGGCGCGTTCGAGAGCGCCGTGGAGTTCGTCAAGGTCGGCCGAAAGCTGTCGCTTCCGGCGGCCGACGAAGTGACGCTTCTCATTGTCGACGGCAAGGGACTCCAGGTCACCTTCGCCGGCGAGAAGACCTCGCTCGATCGCGGCGACGTCGTGATGCTGGAACCGGGCGACGCGGCCGTGGTTTCCGCGAGACCGGCAAGCTATATGGTCGCGGTGACGATCGTCGCGGTCGACCCATCGACCTAGGATGCCGGACGCCCGGCGGCGGAGCTTGCGCATGGGTGCCGGGCGATGCTTATCGTTGTGTGCGTGGGCGTTCCGCGCGCATGGCGAAAGGTATCCGCATGGCGGCGAACAGCTTGCCAGGTCCCGACCCCATCATCATCCGTCCCGCCGTGCCCGACGATGCCGAAGCCGTTCACGCGGCGATCGTCAAGATGGCCGGCGGAGCGGCCGACCGCATCGGCAGCGCGCCGGAGGATTTGCGGCGCCACGGTCTCGGACCACATAAGGCCTTTTCCGGGCTGATCGCGGAGATCGGCGGGGAATTCGCGGGGATGTGCCTGTATTTCCCGAGCTTTTCGACCTGGCGCGGCACATCGGGCGTCTATGTCCAGGACTTGTTCGTGGAGCCGCGCTTTCGCGGGCGCAATATCGGCGAAAGGCTCATCCGCCGGCTCGCCTCGCTGACGCGAGAACAGGGCGGGACCTATCTGCGGCTCGCCGTCGATGTCGACAACGTGTCGGCGCAGGCCTTCTACGAGAGGCTCGGCATCGTCCGTTATCCGGCCGACCGCATTCACGCCGCCTATGACGATGCCTTTCAGGCCCTGTGCGAGCGCGGCGGTGAGCTGCCCTGAAGAGCTTTGCTCAGAAATAGCCGCCGCCACCGGCGACGAGGTTGCCGCGCGCCTCCGGGAAGAAACGCTTCGCGCCTCGCTGCGTGCCGAACATCATGTCGTACTGCAGCAGCCGGTAGTCGCTGACGAGAGGATCGATCTGCCTGGCGCGGGCCCAGTCCGGAACCGCCTTGCCGTCCGGCTTCAGCAGCATGTTGCGGTCGATCACGCGGTAGCGCTCGTGCAACTCGCCCAGGAAGTCGGTGTAGTAGGGGTGCTGGATGCCGGCGGCTTTCAGCACCTGCATGGGAACGAAGGCCGGGCTGATCGTGCCGAGCTTCTTCACCTTGCCGGTCCGGTTCGACCAGATCACCAGCGGGGTCTCGTGCGTCCGCGCCATGTCCTTCGCCGGACCTTTGCGCGGTGCCACGAGATCCTTCATGAAGCCGGTCTCGACATAGGCAGGGCCGAGCGGCGGCAGATGGTCGCCGAACAGCGCGATCACGGTCGGCCGCTCGCGCAACTCGGCCCACTGGATCAGCCGGGCCAGCCCCTTGTCGGCGTCGGAAGCGCCCTCGGCAAAGGTGAGGATGGATTCGCTGGTCTTGCGGCTGAGGCCGGGCGCCACGACGCTGTGGCTCACATCGGCATAGCGGTGCGGCTCGTAGGGACCGTGGCTCTGCAGGCTGACCGCGAAGAAGAAGAACGGCCGGTCGGTGGCGTCGGCCCGGCGGATGATCTCCTCGGTGAGTGCGGCGTCCGAGGCGAGCGGCCCGCGTTTGGCGAGCGGCAGCATGTTGTCCTCGGACAGGAACCGGTCGAAGCCGAAGGCGTCATAGACCGCGCCGCGGTTCCAGAACCATGATGTATAGGGATGGATCGCCGTGGTCTGATAACCCTGGCCGCGGAAGAAGGTGGCCAGCGACGGCACCGGCGCGCGCACATATTGCTGATACGGGATACTGCCATAGGGCAGGAAGGCGTTCGAGAACCCGGTCAGCGCCTCGAACTCGACATTGGCGGTCATGCCGCCGAATTCGGGCGAGAAGACATGGCCCGACAGCATGGCGCGCGTGGTGGGGATCGGGTCGGGCCAGATCTTCACGCCGGGCAGGCGCTTCGGATCCCAGAAGGACTCGCTCATCACGATGATGACGTCGGGCTTTTCCTTCGGCAGCATGGCCGGTCCGCGCGGCGCCGCGCCGATGCGGTCGATCGCCTGCGGCGAATAGCCGGCCGGGGCGGGGACATGGGCCATCGGCACGTTGAGAGCGAAGGCGAGCGTGAAGCCGTTGACCGAGTAGTTCTCGCGCTGATCCCACATGACGGGGATGATCTGCAGCCGGTCCCGCGTCCATGAGAAGGTTGCGTAGTCCATGATCGACGCGAAGAACGCCAGCGTCGGCGCCGCCAGAGCGACCCGCATCAGCCGGCTGTTGAGCGGTAGCACCGGGAAACGGGCGCACCAGAAGCGCCAGGCGAAGACGAACATGCCGAGGGCCATCAGGGAGCCCGCGGCCATGGCGAGGCCGGTCAGCGGCCGCTCTCGCACCAGGAGCGGCATCAACTCGATGATCTGGCGATAATAGAGGAAGTCGGTCGGATAGAGCGGATCGCCGAGATAGTGGATCTTCTGCTGGCCGATCCAGGCGAGCAGCAATAGCGCCGGCCCCATCACCAGCAGCGACTGGTAGCGTCGCCCGAGCAGGGCATCGAGCCCGAGCATCACCAGCAGGAAGAGCAGGACCGTCGTCCAACCTGGACGACTCGCGTCGCCGAAGAAGGTCAATGTCGACTGAAGCGAGCCACGCGCCATGAACTCGACCGCGAAGACGAGCGCCGCGGCAACGGTGACGGAAAGCAGTGCCGAGGCCGCGACGCGCAACAGCCAACTGTCGGTGATCGATTCCTGCCAGGGTGCGCCCTTCAAGGCGCGGATTTTCACGATGGGCCTGGCCAATTCGATACCTCTGATACGCCGACCAACTGTCATGCAGCCGTCATCAGGCTGTCATGCGCGTGTCACTATTAACGCGCGACACGCGAAAAAGGATATGAAGGGGGGCGCTTTTTTTGACGAAAATTTCTGGTTGCGACAATTTGTACGGCTAAATATACCGTTATCCGGTGATTTCCGGTAAATGACTGAAACAATTACGTGATTTTGGAGGCGGATTGAGAGGCGGCCCAGCGGCGAGCCGCCCCCGGGGCCCCTCCTAGGCCACTTCCTTGATCGCGATATGGGCGACGCGGCGGACCTCGTCATCGGTGAGCAGGCCGCCGGCGCGGAGCAGCCCGGCGAAGCGTCCGTTGCTCGCCGAAAGTTCGGCGAAACCGCCCTTCTCGACGATGTGGCCATTGTCCATGAAGATGATGAGGTCGGCGTCGCGGACGGTCGAGAGGCGGTGCGCTATGATGAAGGTCGTGCGGTTTGCCCGCAGCCGATCGATCGCTTCCTTCACGCGGGCCTCGGTTTCAACGTCGAGCGCGCTGGTCGCCTCGTCGAGCACGAGGATCGGCGCATCCTTCAGGATGGCGCGCGCGATCGCGATGCGCTGGCGCTCGCCGCCCGAGAGCTGTCCGCCGCGCTCGCCGACCTGGGTGTCGTAGCCTTCGCTCTTGGCCAGGATGAAGTCCTGGGCGGCTGCGGCCCTGGCGGCGGCGTGCACATCGTCATAGGAGGCATCGGTGCGGCCGATGCGGATGTTCTCCTCGATCGAGCGGTTGAACAGGCCGGCGTCCTGGAACACGGTCGCCACCGAGTGGCGCAGCGATCGGCGGGTGATGGTGCGGGTGTCCATGCCATCGACCAGGATGCGGCCGCTGTTGGGATCGTAGACCCGCTGCAGCAGGTTGATCAGCGTGGTCTTGCCGGCACCGGTCGGGCCCACGATCGCCACCGTCTGGCCGGCCGGTACGTCGAAGGATATGTCCCTGACGCCGACCGTCGAATTGGGGAAGGAGAAATTCACGTCCTCGAAACGGACATGGCCGGTGAGGCGTTCGATTTCGCGCAGGCCATCGGGCTCCTTCCGATCGGCTACCGCGTCCTCGAGCCGATAGAAGTCCTCGAGCTTCGCTCCGGCTTCGAAGACCTGGTTGACGAAAGCTGTCACCTGATCGAGCCGGCCGATCATCAGCGTGGCGAAGCCGGTGAAGGCCACGACGTCGCCGATGCGCATCTCGCCGCGCGTCACCAGATAGGCTCCGATCAGCAGCACCACCATCATCGAGATGGTCGAGGCCAGGCGATGCAGCGCGCTCGCCAGCGCCCACCAGTCCAGCACGGGGAACTGGGCCTTGAGCAGGTCGCTTGTATATTGCTCCAGGGCCTTGGTCTCTTCCGTGATGCGATTGTAGCTCTGCAGCACGGATACGTTGCTGACGGAGTCGCTGACATGGGCGAAAACGCGGTGATAGTGCCTCTCGACAGAGGCCTGGCCGACCTTGGTCTTGCGCATCACCAACTGGTCGATGGCGACGTAGAAGCAGCCGAGCACCAGAAGCACCATCGACATGCGCAGGTCGAGCGTCAGCGCGGTCGGAATGAGCAGCAGCAGGGCGACCGCGGTCGAGAGGTGGAGGCGCATGAATTCGAGCCACAGGCTGAACAGCGCGTCGACGGCGCGCAGCAGCGTGTGAAGCGCATTGGAGGTGCCGCGCTGGTGATGCCAGGAAAGCGGCATCGTGATGACTTTCTCGAAGGACTGGGAGAGCACACGAGCCCTTGTCAGATGCGCGAGCCTGTCTGCGCCGCGCGCCACAAGGACATAGGCGATGATGCTGAAGACGCCGAGGCCCGCCCATAGCGCCATGGTCTGGACCACGTCGCTCTTTTCGGTGATCGCATCGATGATCCGCCCGAACAGGACCGGCTCGGCGATGGCGATGATCGCCAGGCTGACATTCGCTGCGCAGATCAACCCTACCTTGCGCCTTTCGGCTGTAAGATAACGCAACGCTCTCCAGTAGATTTCCAGCAACGACACGCCGCTACCCCGTCAGATCTTTTTGTGCATCGCACCAATTACAACGCATACGCAGTTGCGTCAGGCAGCACAATGCCGGTTACCCGGTTCCGTTCCCGATCGCAGGACAAAAGTTGGATTCGCGCATTAATCTGCCGTGATCGGATAACGTTTTGAAATTAAACAAAAATGACGATGATAAGGCGAAAGCGTGACCAGCGCCCAAGATTACGGCAGTCACAAGTTGCGCTACCTATGCGGGTACTGTCACAAGTATATGTTTCTCGCCCTTCCGACCGTCGACCACGATCTCCTTGACCCGTTTTCCATCGATCGAGACGGCCGGAGAGCTCTTGCCGGCCTCTCGTGACACCTGGATGCGACAGATCGAAGCACCGAGCTTCAGCGTCGCCGAAAAACCGTCCCAGCCGGAGGGGAGGGAGGGCTCGACATGCAGCCGGTCGCCTTCCCTGCGGATGCCGAGGATGCCCTCGACGGCGGCTCGGTAGAGCCATCCGGCCGAGCCGGTGTACCAGGTCCAGCCGCCGCGTCCGGCCTTGCCGTCGCCGGCATAGATATCGGCCGCGACCACATAGGGCTCGACCCGGTAGCGCTCGGCCTCGACCTCGTCGAGCGCGTGGTTGACGGGATTGAGCATCTGGAACAGACGGTAGGCGTCGTCGGAATGGCCGCTTTGGGCGAGCGCCAGGACAAGCCAGGTCGCGGCATGGGTGTACTGGCCGCCATTCTCGCGGACGCCGGGCGGATAGCTCTTGATGTAGCCGGGATCCCTCTGCGTGTGCGCGAAGGGCGGAGTGAACAGCTTGGCGATCTTGAGTTCGGGATCGATCAGCATCTTGCTGGCGGCTTCCAGAGCGGTGCGTGATCGCGCCGGATCGCCGTGACCGGACAGCACGCTCCACGACTGGGCGATGGAGTCGATCCGGCATTCGTCCGACGACGACGAGCCGAGCCAGCTGCCGTCGTCATAAGTGGCGCGGCGGTACCACTGGCCATCCCAGGCTGCGGCCTCCAGTGCCTTCTTCAGGGCCTTCTCGTGCTTTTGCCAGCGTGCCGCGCGAAGCTCGTCCTTCCGTCCGCGTGCGATCGGCGCGAAGTCGGCCAGCGCCTTCAGCAGGAACCATCCCAGCCAGACGCTCTCGCCGCGCCCGCCGGCGCCGACCCGGTTCATGCCGTCGTTCCAGTCGCCGCCGAGGATCAGCGGCAGGCCGTTCGCCCCGGTGCGGACGACCGCAAGGTCGAGGCCACGGGCGCAGTGCTCGTAGAGGCTGGCCTTGGTCTTCAAAACTTCCGGCGTGAAGAAGGCGTCGTGCTCGCCTTCCTTGAGCGGCTCTCCCTTGATGAAGTCGAGCTCCTCTTCCAGGATCGCCTCGTCACCCGTCACCTTGATGTAGCGGTGCACGCCATAGGCGAGCCACACCACGTCGTCCGATATCGTCGTACGGACGCCAGCCCCCGTCCTCGGCAGCCACCAGTGCTGGACGTCGCCCTCGGGGAACTGCCGTCCGGCGGCGTTCAGCAGCTGCGTGCGCGCCAGCGACGGATCGTGGAGCAGCAGCGCGAGCGTATCCTGCAACTGGTCGCGGAAGCCGAAGGCGCCGCTTGCCTGGTAGAAGGCGGAACGCGCCCGGATGCGGCAGGCGAAGGCCTGGTAGGGCAGCCAGTAGTTCACCATGGCGTTGAGAGCCTCGTCGGGCGTCTCGACCTGCAACGTCCCGAGAAAGCCGTCCCAGGCTTTGGCGTTCTCGGCCAGGCGGTGTTCGAAGGGGATCGCGCGGTGCCGCGCGACCAGGCTCGACGCCTCCGCGGCGGAAGCCGCGTCGCCGAGCAGCCACAGCAGGTGCGCCTCGCCGCCCGCCGGAATCTCGATGTCGCGGGCAAGTGCCGCGCAGGGGTCGCGGCCGGGCTCCACCGTGCCGGCGAGGGCGCTTCCTGAAATCACCGTCTCGGGAGCCTGGACGGTTCCGTGGACGCCGACGAATTCGAGCCGGTCCGTGGTGAAGGACTGCGCCGGTGCGTCGCTTGCCAGGAAGGCCGTCCTCTCGCCGAAATCGAGGCTGTAGGCGTTGCGCGCCAGAAGCGCGCCCGTTGCCTCGTCGAGCGCCGGGATGATCGTCGGTGCGCATTTGGCGCGGTTGGTGCCGAGCACCCATTCCGCATAGGCGTAGACGCGCAGCCGCGCCGGCGCCGACCCCTGGTTGCGGATGGTCAGCCGCGAAACCTTCACCGGGTCGTTCGCGTCGACGACCTGGGTCAACTCGGCCGCCAGCGTCCCGTGCCTGGTGCTGAAGGTGCTGAAGCCCTGGCCGTGCCGTGCCTCGTAGAGCGCCGAAGCATCGCGGACGACCGCTGCCATCGGCGAGAAGACGCTGCTGTCGTCCAGGTCGAAGATATAGACCGCCTCTCCCGGGCGGTTGACGACCGGGTCGTTCGTCCACGGAGTGAGCTGGAAATCGCGGCTGTTGCGGCTCCAGGTGAAGGACGCGCCTTCGGCCGAACTGTGGAAGCCGAAATTCGCGTTCGAGATGATGTTGATCCAGGGATGCGGCGTGACGCTGTCACCGGCGAGCCGCACGACATAGTCGCGGCCGTTCTCGTCGAAGCCCCCAAAGCCGTTCCAGTGCGTAAGTCCGTTGCCGTCGGCGTTCCGGACAGGCCGGCTCGGCGCCGGTTCGGCGACCTCGTCCGCGGCGGCTGTCGGCGCGGCAAGATGCACCGGCGGGCGGGCCTGGATCTCTGCCGTTTCGGCGCGCTCGATCTGGTCGAAGACCGTGCCGTTGCGTGTATGCAGCACGATGCGGGCGACGCCGAGCAAGGTGCGGTACGAGTTCTCGTCCATGAGATCGCGGCGCACGGCGAAGATGTGCTGGCGCGGGCCGAGTTCCTTGCCGCGCAGGCGGCTGTTCTCGCACAGCGACTCGATCGCCTGCTGCAGGTCCTGCACGTAGGACGCCGCCTGTTCGTTGACGATCACGAGGTCGGCGAGCACGCCGCGGGCGCGCATATATTCCTGCATGCGCAGCGTCGCGGCGATGATCTCGAGATCGGCGACATCGCCGATCCTCAGGACGAAGATCGGATAGTCGCCCGATATCGCCATCGGCCACAGCGCCGACTGGCGTCCGAGGCCCGAGGCAATCGCCTCCGCGGGCATGCGCATGGACGGGCTCGGATAGATCAGGTAGCGCGCCAGCTTCTGGACATTGGCGGCGTCGGCGAGGCTCAATCCGATATGGCGCGTCTGCACCTGAGAGCGGGTCCAGGCGAGCATCGCCTGCCGCTGGAAACTCTCGGGATGGTCGAGCCGCCCGATCACCTCGTCGATTTCGGCGCGGTTCGGCGCGACCACCGTCCAGAAGGTCAGCGAGACCTTCTTGCCGGCCGGAACGCGGACCCGGCAGCGCAGAGCCATTATGGGGTCGAGCACGAAGCCCTCGTTGCCGGCGAGCTTGGCGTCGCGGTCGAAGGCGGCCGCGTCGGCTATGGTCCGGCCCCGACCGATGAAGGCGCGGCGGTCCGTCTCCGCCTCGGTCTCGCGCGACAGTATGGCGCTGCCGGAGACGAAGTGGGCGAGCGCGATATCAGGGTCGCCGGCTCCGTATTTGCGCCGCGTGGCGTAGATGGTCGTGTTCTGCCGGCCGATCTCGGTCTCGACGAACATCTTGGAGAAGGCGGGATGCGCATTGTCGGAGGCTTCCGACCCGATCACGATCTCGCCGTAGGAGGTCACGTCGAGGTGGCGGTCGGCCGTGTCGTCATTGATGATGCTGATACGGCGGCCTTCGCCGTTGCCTTCAGAGATGACGATGCACTCCACTTCCGTGCGCAGCTTGCCCACCGCCTTGATGAAGTTCGCCTTGTCGTCGGTGAACAGCGTCTGCGCGACCTCCTCGGGAGCACGCCTGGGGTCCGCCGTCGCCGACCAACACGTGCCGGTGTCGACATCGGTGAGGAACAGGTAGCAGCCGGCCTGGTCCTCGACCGGATCGGCCTGCCACCGCGTCACGGCCAGATCGTTGAAGCGGCTATAGCCGGAGCCCGTCGCCGTCACCATCAGCGAATAGTGGCCGTTCGACAGGAGGTTGGTGGCGCGCAGCGCATGGGCGGGATTGAGGATGATGCGGGTGTCCGGATATTCCTCCTTCACTTCGGCCGCGGCCTGCTGCGCCGCTTCCGTGCCGATGAAGGTGACGGGGATGTCGCGCGGCGCCTTCTCCTGCAGCAAAAGTTCCGCCGCCTCGATGACAGGGTCGCTGTGGAAGCGGTCGCGCATGCGCCCTTCGAACACCACATTGGCCACCGCCACGATCGACATGCCCTGGTGGTGGGCCATGTAATTGTAGACGACGGCGTGGTTCTGGCCCTCCGGCACGCGGGTCGGGGTGAAGTCGACCGCGTCGTGGAAGCCATAGGCGCCGAGCGCGCCGATCGCCCGCAGACGCTCCAGATTATCGACTGCCTGGCTGGGCATGTACTGCGAAGCGAGCAGCGTCGCATAGGGGGCGATGACGGTGTTTCGCGCCAGGCCGCGCTTCAGGCCCAGGCCGGGAACGCCGAAATTGGTGTATTGATAGGTCATCTCGCGGTCGCGCGCATTATAGGCCGCTTCCGAGATGCCCCAGGGAATGCCTTTCGAGCGGCCGTAGCTGATCTGCTTGCGGATGATCAGGTTGTTGGTCTGGTTGAGGATGCCGCCATGCGGCTCCTTCATCACCAGCGGCGGCATCAGATATTCGAACATCGAGCCGGACCAGGAGATCAGCGCACCGCGGAAGCCGATCTCGGCGACCGGCCGGCCGAGACGGAACCAGTGCTCGGTCGAGATGTCGCCCTTGGCGATGGCGAACAGGCTGGTCAACCGGGCCTCGGAGGCGAGAAGGTCGTAGCAGCTCTCGTCGAGCTGGCGCTCGTCGACGCGGTAGCCGATCGACAGCAGCTTGCGTTCCTTCCTGAGCAGGAAGGAGAAGTCCATCTGGAAGGCGAAGAGCCGCGCGCGGTCGTAGATGTCGCGCAGCCTGAGGCGCAGCGTCTCGACGCCCTTCTCGTCGGTATGGGCGTCGCTGACATGGAACTCGCAGGTCATTTCGAGCTTGCTCGCCCACAAGGCGAGCTGCTCGGAAACCTTGGAGCGGGTTTCGCCATGGATGGCCGAGGCCAGCTTGCGGATGTCGCCCGACAGCACTGCAAGGTTGATGGTGCGGATGGCCGCGGTCTCGGGCTCGTTGCGGATGATGCCGACCGCCCGCTTCATGCCGGAAATGCGGTCTCGCAGCCTCTGCCTCAGCGGACGGATCTGGCGCCGGTCGTCGGGCAGCGCATCGAGCGTCTCTTCCAGGATGGCGACGGTGTCGAGCATGCCGTCGAAATCGCCCTGCAGATAGGCGGCTGGCGCCATCGCCCATTCGTTGCAGGCGGCCGCGACCGCGACCAGATGGCCGGCGAGGTTGCCGCTGTCGACAGCCGATATGTAGCGGGGGTAGAGCGGATGCAGGGTCTTCGTATCGTACCAGTTGTAGAGATGGCCGCGGTCCCGGTCCATCCTCTCCAGCACCGAAAGGGTCTGGTCGAGGCGCTCGATGGTGTTGGCAAGGCTGATCCAGCCGAAGTCGCGCGCCGAGATGATGGAAAGCAGGTAGACGCCGATATTGGTCGGCGAGGTGCGCGCCGCGACGACGGGGTAGGGCGTCTCCTGGTAGTTGTCCGGCGGCAGCCAATGCTGCTCCTCGGTGACGAATGTCTCGAAATACAGCCAGGTGCGGCGGGCGATCCCGCGCAGCACGTCGCGGTCGCTGCGCGAGACATGCAGGCGGTCCTCGGTCTCGGCCGAACGGCTGATGAACCAGGCGAAGGCCGGCGCGCCGGCCCAGAACACGGCGAAGATGAAGGCGACGAAGGCGCCGGTGGAATCGGCGATGACAGGCACGGCCAGGCCGATCAGCGCGATCAGCGGACTGCCGCTCATGAGGCGGTAATAGTTGCCGAGCGTGTTGGCCCCGTTTTTCTGGGCCTGCGAGGCGGTTCGCCATTCCAGCAGGTTCTGCCGGGTCACGAACAGCCGGTAGAGCGTGCGCACGATCGCGTCGCCCATCATCCAGGCCGAATGCGCCATCAGCACGATGCGCAGCGCCACCTGGGCCGAGCCATGGGCGAATTCGTAGAGGAACGAGCTCAGATGCGCCTTCGGCGTGGTCTCGCGCCCGTCGGGGATGAGCGAGTTCACGATCTCGAAGCTCGGCGCCATGAACAGGCTGACGATGAGCAGAGCCTGCCACTGCGCCGCGAGCGTAAAGGGCAGGAAGGTCCATCCGGCGATCGAGGCCAGTGTCCAGAAGATCGGCGTCAGCGATCGACGCAGATTGTCGACCATCTTCCAGCGCGACAGGCCCGGCACGCCCGATGCCGGGTCGACGATGAAGGGCAGGAGCTGCCAGTCGCCGCGCGCCCAGCGATGTTGGCGCGACGCGTCGACCGCGTAGCGGGTCGGATAGTCCTCGACCAGCTCGACGTCGGTGACGAGGGCGGCGCGGGCGAAGGAGCCTTCGAGCAGGTCGTGGCTCAGCACCGCGTTTTCGGGGATCCTGCCCTGGAGCGCGCTTTCCATGGCGTCCACCTGGTAGAGGCCCTTGCCGGTGAAGGTGCCTTCGCCGAACACGTCCTGATAGAGGTCGGACACGGCGAAGACATAAGGGTCCATGCCGCGATTGGCCGAGAATATGCGCTGGAAGAAGGAGGCCTCGTCGCCGGTTGTCAGCGACGGCGTCACGCGCGGCTGCAGGATGGCGTAGCCCGAGACGACGCGGCCGGAGGCGGGATCGATGACCGGCCGGTTGAGCGGGTGGCAGAGCTTGCCGACCAGGCGCGCCACCGCGTCGCGCGTCATGCGCGTGTCGGCGTCCATGGTCATGACATAGACGATGCCCTCGGGCAGCGGCGTGTCGGAGGGCATGAAGGTCGTGTCGCTGTCGCCGCGCAGCAGGAGGTCGAGTTCGTGCAGCTTGCCGCGCTTGCGCTCCCAGCCCATCCAGCACTTCTCGCCTTCGTTGTAGAGGCGGCGGCGGTGCAGGAGGTGGAAGCGTGGTCCGTTCTCGGGATAGCGCTGGTTGAGCTCGGCCACGCAGTCATGGGCGTAGTCGAGCAGATCCATGTCGGCCTGGCTCTGCTCCTCCTGGCTGTCGGGCCAGTCGGAGAGGAGCGCGAAATGCAGGTCGCCCTTCATGTTGGCGAGGTAGTGCACTTCCATGTTGCGCAGGCTCTCCTCGACATCGTCGCGCGAGGAGATCAGCGACGGCACCACCACCAGCGTGCGTGCGCTCGACGGAACGCCTTCCTTGAATTCGTAGCCGATCAGGCTGGTCGGCTTCAGGAACTGCAGGACGATCGTGTTGAAGAAGGCAAGGGCGCCTTCGCTCGCCGGCACGGCGAAGAGGACCAGCAGGATGCCCACGGCCCAGGACGGGATGCCGGCGCTGGCGAGCGCAAGACCCGCCCAGGTCAGAAGCAGCAGCGTCATGACCAGGACAGGCCCGACGATGCCGGTCCATCCGGTCCTGCGGAACGAGCGCAGCAGCTTCTTGCCGAAAGTCGGGCGGTAGCCGAGCACCTGCTCCAGCTCCAGCCGCCGCGGGCCGACCAGGAAGAAACCGACATCGGCGGCCGGCGAGGCGATGTCCTCTGCCGTCGGCGCAGACTGCCGTGCCAACTGGATGGCCCGTGTGGCGACTTCATATTCGCTGAGACCGGAGCGCCGCGCCATCTCCTCGATGGCGGTGCGGTACTGGTCGCGTGACGGGAAGTCGAGGCTGGCGAAGTCGGTGCCCTCGCGCAGCAGCGTGTCGACCCGGCTGATGCCTTCGAACCAGACGGTCCAGTCGATGTCGTTGATCAGCCGCAGCCCGCGGATGATGTTGCCGGTCGTTACATTGCCGCTGGACAGCGTCTGGTGCTCGCCGAGGATGATTTCCTCGGCGTCGGAACCCGACCGCTCGAGCTCGTTCTCCAGCCAGGCGAGAGCGTTGCCGGCATTCTGCGAGCCGTCGCGCAGCCGATAGAGAAGCTGGGTCGCAAAGGTCGTGTCGCGTGCATGCTGGGCGAAGCCCGGCAATATGTCGGTGCGATCCTCGTCGGGGCCTGCGCTCAGGACGCGGTCGGCGAGTTCGTTGGCGATGCGCCGCATCTCGCGCGAGCGGCCGACACGCAGCGCCAGGCGGCGCAGGTTCTCGATCAGCACGAAACGCAGCAGCGAGGGAAGGGCCCACAGTTCGCCGATGCGCAGCGGCTCGACCGACTGGAAGCCCTGGACGATGGCCTCGAAACTCTGTGCGGAGACGGCGCTGTCGCAATGGGCGACGTAGAGCCAGGCAATCGCCAGCGCCCGCGGCGCGGTGACCCCGTTGGGCAGGGTGACGGTCGGAAGCTGACGGTAGAAGCGGCGCGGAACATCGCGCTTGATCTGAAAGACCGTTTCCTCGACCACGTAGAAATTGTCGAGCAGCCACTGGGCAGCTGGCGTCACGGTTTCGCCGCGGGCCTGGGCGTCGTTCATGGCCCGGTAGACTTCGAGGATCTTCCCGGAATTGTCCCGCACACGCGTCGGGAAATCGAAGGCTTCGGGGCCTGCGACCCTGGCGAGTTCGCCACGCGCCAGGGCCTCGCCGAGTCTTCGAAGCTGTTCCTCGGGCATGAACGTCGCACGGATGGGATCGTCGGCCTGCGCCGGCAGCGGTTCGAGGCTTGGCTGCAGGCGATCAGGGGCGGTCTGAACGTTCATGAAGCAATTTTCCGTGATACAGCGATCGCCGTGACGGGCTCGGCGCAGCCATCGGCTAAAACCGCTTGAAAGGCAATTGGTTGCGGCAAAAGTTTGTCAAGCGCTCTTTTTTTGCCTCGAGGGGCTCGTCACACCCAGCCTTGATTGGACTTGAAGCCGATGCATCACTAAGTGTGTCGGTGGCTTAGCCGGACAATAGGCATATGAACACCGATCGCATTCAACGCCGCCTCGTCGCCATCCTCGCGGCCGACGTCGTCGGTTACAGCCGGCTCATCGAGCGGGACGAGGCGGGCACCTTGGCGGAACTGAAACGCCGGTGGGCCGAGGTCGTCGAGCCGCTCGTCGTGCGCTATGGCGGCCGCATCTTCAAGACCATCGGCGACGCCATACTGGCAGAGTTCGGCAGCACGGTCGGCGCGGTCGAGTGCGGGGTGGAATTGCAGAAAGCGATGTCAGCCGCCAATGATGCGGGACCCGGCGAACGGCGCATGGTGATACGCGTCGGCATCCATCTGGGCGACGTGGTCGTGGAAGGCGACGACCTTTATGGCGACGGCGTCAATGTCGCGTCGCGCATCGAGGGCGTCGCGGATCCTGGCGGCATCGCCATTTCGGACGGGGTTCACGAGCATGTGCATGGCCGCATCAAGGTAAGTTTCATCGACGGCGGAATCCGCGAGCTCAAGAACATCGAGAGGGCGCTCCGCGTCTGGACATGGTCACCCGACATGGAGGGCGCCGACGCGGCGATCGCCGGCGCGGCGCCGCAGCCCGTGCCGAGCAGCAGGCCGTCGATCGCCGTCCTTCCCTTCGACAACATGTCGGGAGATCCCGACCAGGGTTACTTCGCCGACGGGATCACCGAAGACATCATCACCGATCTGTCCAAGGTCTCGGGGCTGTTCGTCATCGCGCGAAATTCCTCGTTTGCCTACAAGGGTTTGGTGCGTGACATTCGCAAGGTGAGTCAGGAACTCGGGGTTCGCTACGTGCTTGAAGGCAGCGTGCGCCGGGCGGCCAACCGGATCCGCATCAACGCGCAGATGATCGACGGCACCACGGGCGGCCACCTGTGGGCCGAACGTTACGATCGCGACCTTGAGGACATCTTTGCCGTGCAGGACGAGGTGACGCGCACCATCGTCACGGCGCTGGAGGTGAAGCTGACTGCCGGCGAGGAGGCCCGGCGCGGAAGCCTGGGCAAGATCGCCCCTGAGGTCTACGACCTGCTCGTGCGCTCCCGCCAGGTAGCCTTGCAGCTTCGGCCGGAGGCTGCGGCCGAGGCGAAGTCCATCCTGGAGCGCGTGATCGCGATGGATCCCGGCGTGGCTCTCGCCTACGGGCGGCTGTCGGTCATATATTTCGCCGAATATGTCAACCAGTGGAACAATGCGACCGAAGAACATCTGGTGAAGGCGCGCGAGCTTGCCCTCAAGGCGATCGAGACGGACGAGAGCGAGCCGCAGGCCCATATTGCCCTCGCCATCGCCCATACCTGGGCCAGGAACTGGGAGGAGGCGGAAAAGGCCGCCGAGCGCGGCGTCGCACTCGGCCCGAACCTGGCGGACGCCTATACGTCGCTCGGCAATGTCAGGGATTTCCAGGGGCGCCATGAGGAGGCCGCCGCCCTCTACCGGCGGGCGCATCGGCTCGACCCGCAGTTCGATCTGTCCCTGCATTTCCTTGGCCGGGCCCTGTTGGCGCTCGGCCGCTACGACGAGGCCGAGATCGCCTTCAAGCGCCGCTTGTCGCTGGCGCCGCACTCGGACATGACACGCTTCTATCTTGCCTGCCTCTATGGCCTTACCGGCCAGGCGGAAGAGGCACGACGTTACTGGAAGGAAACGCACGAGGTCAATCCGGGCTTCTCCATCGAGCGGCTGCGGCAGATCCTTCCGTACAAGGATCCCGACCAGTTCGAGCATCTTACGCAGGGGCTGCGCGACGTCGGCATCCTGGGCTGACCGGGCAGGGCGTCAGCCCTCCCTGTCGCCCAGGCGGATGTGGCAGCAGCCGGGGCCGTGGCCCGGTGTCCAGGTGACGTTCTCGAAGCGCACGCCCGTCGCCTCGAAGAGGCCGCGGTCGAAAGCGCCGGCGATCCGGCACAGCGTCGCGAGCCGCTCGCCATCGATCCCGGCCTCGACCCAGGCATCCTTCAGTGGGCATCTCCTGACACGGAAGGCGATGTGTCTTCCGTCGCGTTCGACGTCGGTCGGATACATGCGTCCGCCGTCCGGGCTGGCTGCGAGGAAGGCTTCGCCGATCGCGCGGGCATCGTTCGGCCCGAAGCCGCGGAACGCCGCTTCGGCGACCTCGCGGCCGCGTCTTTCGATGACGCGGATCATCAGCGCCTCGGCGTCGTCCGGGCCGAGCGTCGCCGCGAGCTCGTCATAGAACAGCCGGTAGAGGTCGGCGCGATTGCGGAACGCGGCGTCGAGTTCACGCGACAAAGTCTCGGCGCGGTCGTCCTTCATGGCACGGGTTCCTCTTTCATCGGCACGACGAGACGCGGCGCCGCGGCGACCAGCGCTTGCGCCGTCGGCGAGCGCGGTGCCGTCACCACCTGGCGCGCCGGGCCGGTTTCGACCTTGGCGCCGGCATCCATCACTGCGATCCGGTGGGCGATAATGCGCACCGCAGCGAGATCGTGCGTCACGAACAGATAGGCAGTGCGATCGCGTTCCTGGATGTCGATGAGCAAGGCCAGGATCTGCCGGCGCGTGGCGACGTCGAGGGCGGAGACAGCCTCGTCGAGGACGATGAGCGCAGGCTTTGTGGCGAGCGCCCGGGCGATCGCCACGCGCTGGCGCTGGCCGCCGGACATTTCGTGGATCGGGCGCCGGGCGAAATCCGAGGGGAGTCCGACGCGGTCGAGCAGCGCCGCGATCGCATAAGCGCGCTCGGCCCTGCCGGCGATACGGTGGATGCGTAGCGGGTCAGCCAGCACACGGCCGACCGTGGCGCGCGGATTGAACGCGGCCTGCGGATCCTGGAACACCATCTGCAGCCTGGCCCGCGCCGCGCGCAGGCTTCGCCCGCCGAGAGCCAGGAGATCGGTCCCCTCGAAACGGATCGTGCCGCGATCGGGCTCTATCAGCCGCAGCACCATCCGGGCGAGCGTCGACTTGCCGCTGCCGGACGGCCCGACGAGCGCCAGCGTCTCGCCGCGGTTGACGATGAGATCGACGCCGGCGACCGCGTCGAAGCGCCGTCCGCCCCGCAGGAACGACTTGCTCAGGCCGGAGATCGCGAGCAGCGGTTCGGTCACGCGTCTGCCCCCGTCCGTTGTCGCCATGGCGTCTCGCCATAAGCTCCGATCAGCGCCCCCGTATAGGGATCGCCAGGTGCCGACAGGATGTCGCGCGTGGCGCCTGCCTCCACCACGCGGCCGCCGCGCAGCACCATGATGCGATCCGCGAGGCCGGAGGCGAGCGCGATGTCATGGGTGATGAAGAGCAGCGACATTTCCTCCGCCGCGACGATGTCGCGGATCAGTGTGACGATCTCAGCCTGCACGATCGTGTCGAGGGCGCTGGTCGCCTCGTCCGCGATGAGAAGTTTCGGCTTCGCCGCGATCGCCGCGGCGATCGCCACCCGCTGCTTCTGCCCGCCGGAGAGCTGATGCGGAAAGGTTCTCAGCAGCGCCGCAGGATCCGGCAGCTTCACCTGGTCGATCAGTTCGGCGGCACGCTGAAGGGAAGCTCTCCAGCCGAGGCCCAGATGGGTATGCACGACCTCCGCCACCTGCTCGCCGACGGTGAGCACCGGGTCGAGACTGGCCGACGGATCCTGGAAGACGAAGCCGAAATCCTTGCCTGCCACGGGCGGAGTGTCCAAGGCTGGCCAGAGGATGCGGCCGGAGACCTGCGCCTGCTGCGGCAGCAGGCCGGCGACAGCCAGTGCGAGCGTGCTCTTGCCCGAGCCGCTTTCGCCGATGACGGCGAGCCGCTCGCCCGCGGCGACGTCGAGGCCGACACCGCCAAGCGCGGCGGCGGCCCTGTCGGCGCGCCGGTAGGACACGGTGAGATTGGCGACCGCCAGCAACGACATCAGGCATGTCTCCGCTTTGCCGCGGAGGCCTCGACCACGCCTTCCCCGAACAGATAGACGCCGAGCACGGCCAGCACGAGGGCAATGCCGGGGATGATCGACAGATAGGGCGCGGAGCGCAGCACGGTGCGGCCTTCCGCGATCATGGCGCCCCAGGTCACCCGGTTCGGGTCGCCAAGCCCGAGGAAGGAGAGGGCGGCTTCGGTGAGGATGGCGCCCGCCACGATGACCGAGGAAAGCGCCAGCACCGGCGGCAGGGCGTTGGGCAGCACCTCGCGAAAAGCGATCTCGAGGGGATGCATGCCGACGACCCGGCTCGCCGCGACGAAATCGCGCTCGCGGATGGACAGGACCTCCGCCCGCGCGATGCGCGCCGGCCCGGTCCAGGCACTGAGCGCGATGGCCGTCGCAACGACGCCGAGCGAGGGGCCGGAGACGCTGACGAAGGCGAGCGCCAGCAAAAAGCCAGGGACCGTCTGGAAGGCGTCGGTGAGCCGCATCAGCGCCTCGTCGACCAGCCCGCCGGAGAAGCCCGCCAGCGTGCCGACGATCGCGCCGATCGCAAGTGCGGCGGCCGCGGCGGCGAGGCTGACGGCGAGCGAGGTGCGCGCGCCGTGCATCAATCCGGCGAGCACATCCCTGCCCAGCCTGTCGGTGCCGAGAAAATGGGCGGGGTCCTGGAAAGGCTGCAGCAATGCCGGGCCGGCGATCGACAGCGGATCGCGTGGGAAGAAATAGGGCGCGGCCAGCGCGGTGCCGGCCAGGACGACCAGGATCAGCAGGCCCGCGATCCCTTCGGGGCTGCCGAGCATCCGCAGCACCTTCACGTTGATCCTCCGTTCGAGCCGACGCGCGGGTCGAGCAGGGCATAGGCGATGTCGACGGCGAGATTGACCACGATCACCAGCACGGCGCTGACCAGGATGATGCCGAGCAGCAGCGGCGTATCGCGGGATGCGACCGCTTCCTGCGCGAGACGGCCGAGGCCGGGCACCGAGAAGACGCTTTCGATGACGACGCTGCCGCCGAGCATGCTGGCCGACTGCAGCCCGAGCATGGTGACGACAGGCAGGAGGGCGTTGCGCGCGACGTGACGCAGCACGATGCGCCGGCGCGGGATGCCTCGCGCCCTGGCGGCGAGCACGAAATCCATGCGCCAGACTTCGGCCATTCCGGCCCGCATCATACGCAGATAGAGCGCGAGGTAGATGAAGCCGAGGGCCGCGACCGGCAGCAGCAGGTGGCGCGCGATGTCCAGGGCACGGTCGAGGCCGGTCTTGCCCGAGGCGATGGTCTCGATGCCGCCGAGCGGCAGCCAGCGAAGCTGCACGGAGAACACGACGATCAGCACCAGGCCCAGCCAGAAACCCGGCACCGCGTAGAGCGCCAACGAGCCGATCGACAAGGCACGGTCGCGGACCGAGCCCGGCCGGGCGCCGGCGACGATGCCGAGCAGCGAGCCGAGGCCGAAGGAAAGCGCCGTGGCGCTGCCCATCAGCAGGAAGGTGGTCGGCAACCTCTCCACGATCACATCCCGGATGGGCCGCGCGAAGGTGACCGACCAGCCGAGATCGCCCTGGGCGAGCGCCTGGAGATAGGTCGTGAAGCGTGCCGTGGCGGATTGATCGAGCCCCCATTGCCGGCGCAACTCCTGGACGAGGCCGGCATCGCCGCCGATCGAGACCACATAGGCGTCGACTGCGTCGCCCGGCGACGCCTCGAGCAGGAGGAAGGCGCCGACCACGACGATCAGCAGTACCGGCACGGCGGCGACCAGACGCCGCCGGATGAGGATGAAGGCACGGTTCATGACGTTGCTGGAGACCGTCCAGCTAATCGGCCATCTGCCCCATCGAGAGCGGGACTACTGGCACGATCGAGGCGGATGCTGTGGCGTGCGTGTTTCACTGTCATTGTTCCGAAGCCCGGCTGCTTCGCAACGCGACAATGTCACGTTTCGAGCCAGGTGTCCGCCCAGTTCGATACGGCCCAACGCGGATTGTTGGAGATGTTGCGAACCGAATCCCGCGCCACCGTGACGAACCCCCATTCCGCTACGTTGATGAGCGGCAGGTCTTCGGCCACCTTGCGCTGGAAATCCCGATAGAGTGCGATGCGCGCCTCGGGGTCCAATGTCTGCGCCGCTTCGGCAATGATGCGGTCGAGCTCGGTATTGGCGTAGCCGCCCTGGTTGGAGAAGGGCACGCCGTCGGGAATGCCGCTTTGCACCAGGATCGTCGTCGAGATCGCCGGATCGCCGCGGAAGACCGGCGGAGCCACGGCGAGGTCGAAAGCGTGGTCGGTATAGACAGCCTTCTGATGCGCGGCCGCGTCGTTGTTGACGAGTTGCGCGTCGATGCCGATCACCGCCAGTGCTTGGCGAAGATAGTCGCCGAACTGCCTGGTTTCGTTGAAGTAGGGCGCCGGCAGCAGCTTCAGGCCGAAGCGCTTGCCATCGGCCCCTCGCTTGTAGCCGGCCTCGTCCAGCAGGGCGTCGGCCTTGGCCGGATCGAAGGGATAGGTTGGTACATCGGGAGTATAGAACTGCTTGTCGTTGCGCGGCACCGGCCCGGTGGATGCACTGGCGTAACCGAGGAAGATCGCCTTCACCACGAAGTCCCTGTCGATGGCGTGGGCGATCGCCTGCCGCACCTTGAGGTCGGCGAGTTCCTTGCGCCGGTGGTTGATCTCGACGACGAGCTGATAGGTGAGGGCCTCGTAGCCCCTGGTGATTACCTCGATGCCGGGCACCGTGGAGATGCGGGCGAGATCGGCGAGCGGAACGGCCGAGAAGGCGGCGAGGTGGATTTCCTCGGCCTCGAGCGCTCCGGCCGCCGCCGCCCGGTCCGGCAGGACACGATAGACGATCTCGTCGAGACGGGGTTCGCCGGCGTTCCAATAGTCGGGGTTGCGCTCCAGCCGGTAATATTCGCCGGTCTTGTGCTCGGCGAACTTGTACGGGCCGGTGCCGACCGGCGCGGTGTTGGCGGGGTTCGCCGCGATATCCGTGCCTTCATAAAGATGCTTCGGCACGACGCTGGTCAGCGCCGGGAGCGCATTCCTGATGAGCTGGAACGGCGTCGGCCTGGAAAAGCGGAAGACCGCGGTCTGCGCATCGGGCGTGTCGACGGCCTCGAGATCCTTGAAGACGACGCGGCCGAGATTCTGCAGGGGTTTCCACAGTTGCAGCGCCGAGAAGGCGACGTCGGCCGAGGTGAACGGCTCGCCGTCATGCCATTTTACGCCTTCGCGCAGCCGGAAGGTCACCGACAGGCCGTCGGCCGATTGTTCCCAGCCGGTGGCGAGCCGGCCTTCCAGCCCATCCGTGCCGTCGAAGGAAGCTTCCGCCAACGGCTCGACGATCTTGCTCGATATGAAGAAGACACCGTTCGAGGCGACGACCGCGGGGTTGAGGTTGCGCGGCTCCGAATCGGCCGCGACGACCAGCCGTCCGCCGATCTTCGGCTGCTGCGCGAAGGCGATGCGGGGCAAGGCGGTCGAAGCGAGCAGCACCGCCGTTCCTCGGAAAAGCCGGCGCCGCGAAAGTCCTTTTTCCCACATGGCGTCATCTCCTTCAATTCGCCCCGCCACATGGCGGGCCGGCGCCAAATGCCGTCCTGTCAATCACTATGCGCCCGAGACGGGCTGGGCCAAGCACGCCATTGCCGGCTTCGCCCGGAAGCTGGAAATCCTTGCCGCATCCGCGCCGGGGAGCGGAACCGCGACGCCGCATTGTGGTCGCGCGGCATGGCCCTCGTCCATCCCGGCACGGCCCGATTGCGGCTAGGCCAGGCGTAGACCGGAGCGCAGCGGCATTGTGCCAGCGCATCCAGGCGGCCATGCCAGGGCAGAACGGGAATCCCGTACGCTGATCCAAGGCGAAAGGATTTTGCGTCCCGCCATCCAACAATGGAACGGTCGCAGCTCCGTATTTCTATAAAATCGATAGAGTATGGGGAATAGTCAGCGGAGGCACACATGATCCAGCTTCGTTCCCGACCGATCCTTGCGGGCCTACTTGCCGGCGCGGTCCAAATGGGCGTACTCGGCTCGGCCCTCGCCGATGCTACGCTGCTGAACGTGTCCTATGATCCGACACGTGAGCTCTACAAGGAATTCAACGCTGCCTTCGCCGAGAAATGGAAGGCCGAGACGGGCGAGACGGTCACCATCCGGACCTCCCACGGCGGCTCCGGCAAGCAGGCGCGGGCGGTGATCGACGGGCTCGATGCCGATGTCGTGACGCTGGCGCTCGAAAGCGACATCAACGCCATTGCCGAAAACTCGCAGAAGATAGCTTCCGACTGGCGCGGGAGGCTGCCGAACAATTCCTCGCCCTACACATCGACCATCATCTTTCTCGTCCGCAAGGGCAATCCCAAAGACATCAGGGATTGGGGCGACCTGGTAAAGGACGGCGTTCAGGTCATCACGCCCAACCCCAAGACCTCCGGCGGAGCCCGCTGGAACTACCTGGCGGCCTGGGCCTGGGCAAACACGCAGTTCGGCGGCGACGAGGCCAGGATCAAGGACTATATCGGGACACTCTTTACGCATGTGCCCGTGCTCGACACCGGGGCGCGCGGCTCGACCGTGACCTTCGCCCAGCGCGGCCTGGGTGACGTGCTGCTGGCCTGGGAGAACGAGGCCTATCTCGCGCTCGACGAGTTCGGCGCTGACAATTTCGACGTCGTCATCCCGCCCACCTCGATTCTGGCCGAACCGCCGGTGGCGCTGGTCGACGGCAATGTCGATGCCAAGGGTACCCGTAAGGTGGCGCAGGCCTATCTCGAATATCTCTATTCGGAGCAAGGCCAGCGGCTCGCCGCAAGGCACCACTACCGCCCGTCCAGGCCCGAGCTTGTTCCGGCCGAGGAACTGCAGAAGCTGCCCGAGATCAAGCTGGTGTCGATCGACGACCCGATCTTCGGCGGATGGAAGAAGTGGCAGCCCTATCATTTCGGTGAGGGCGGGATCTTCGACCAGATCTACAAGCCGGCCAGGTAGGCTAGGTGCCAATGACTACGGTTCCCGCTTCGGCCGCGAGATGGCGGTTCAGGACGCCGAGCGTCATTCCGGGTTTCGGACTGGCGCTCGGTTTCGCGCTCGTCTACCTCACGCTCGTCATCCTCATCCCGCTCTCGGGACTCGCCTGGCGCTCCGCCTCGCTCGGGCCTGCCGACTTCCTGGCCATCGCCACCGACGAGCGCACGCTGAAGGCGCTCCGGATCAGCTTCGGCGCGTCGCTGATCGCGGCGGCCGTCAATGTCGTTTTCGGCACGATCGTGGCCTGGGTCCTGGTGCGCTACCGTTTTCCCGGCCGGCGCATCGTCGACGCGATGGTCGACCTGCCCTTCGCCCTGCCGACCGCGGTGGCCGGCATCGCGCTCACCACGCTCTACGCACCCAATGGCTGGATCGGGTCGCTGCTGGCGCCGCTCGGCGTAAAGGTGGCCTACACGCCGCTCGGCATCGTGGTCGCGCTGATCTTCATCGGGCTGCCCTTCGTGGTGCGCACGGTGCAGCCGGTCATGGAGGAGATCGACAAGGAGGTCGAGGAGGCGGCCGCCACGCTCGGCGCCGGCCGGTTCCAGACGATCAGGCGCGTGCTGGCGCCCGGACTCGCCCCGGCCGTCATCACCGGCTTCGCACTCGCCTTCGCGCGCGCTGTGGGCGAATACGGCTCCGTCATCTTCATTGCCGGAAACCTGCCCTACGTGTCGGAGATCGCGCCGCTGCTGATCGTTATCAGGCTGGAGGAATACGACTATGCCGGCGCGACGGCGGTCGCGGCGATCATGCTGGTGATCGCCTTCACCATGCTTCTGGTGATCAATCTCCTTCAAGCGTGGAGCCGCAGGCGTTATGGCTGACCTTCGCGGCTACTACGAACCGGAAGCGGCGGAGACCGCGTCGCCCGTCACCGAGAGCCTGCGGGCGCGCCTGGCGCTGATGCTCGCCGCTTTCCTCTTCCTCGGCGTCTTCCTTGTGCTGCCGCTGATCGTCGTGTTCGTCGAAGCCTTCAGCAAAGGTGCGGGCACCTTCCTGGAGGCGCTGTCCGACAGCGACACACGTTCCGCCATCCGGCTCACCCTGCTGGTCGCGGCGATCTCGGTGCCGCTCAACCTCGTCTTCGGCGTGGCCGCAGCCTGGGCGATCGCCAAGTTCGAGTTCAAGGGCAAAGCCTTCCTCATCACCCTGATCGACCTGCCGTTCTCGGTCTCACCGGTCATTTCCGGTCTGGTCTACGTGCTGCTCTTCGGTGCGGGCAGCACGCTCGGGCCCTGGCTCAAGACGCATGGCATCGAGATCCTGTTCGCCGTGCCCGGCATCGTGCTCGCCACGGTTTTCGTCACCTTTCCCTTCGTTGCGCGCGAGTTGATCCCGCTGATGCAGGAGCAGGGAACGGGCGACGAGGAGGCAGCGCTGTCGCTGGGCGCCAGCGGCTGGCAGACCTTCCGCCACGTGACGCTGCCCAACATCAAATGGGGCCTGCTCTACGGCGTGCTCCTGTGCAACGCGCGCGCCATGGGTGAGTTCGGGGCGGTGTCGGTCGTTTCAGGCCACATACGCGGGCTCACCAACACCATGCCGCTGCATGTCGAGATCCTCTACAACGAATACAATGCCGCCGGCGCCTTCGCCGTCGCATCGTTGCTCGCCGGGCTGGCGTTGGTCACGCTGGTGCTGAAGACGCTGCTGAAATGCGCTACGGCGACGCCATCGCCGGAAGACGCGGCCACTGATCAAGGGTAATCGCCACATGGAAGTTCGCGTCGTCAATGTGCGCAAGGAGTTCGATCGCTTCCCGGCGCTTCACGATGTCTCGCTCGACATCCGTTCGGGCGAACTGATCGCGCTTCTCGGGCCTTCGGGCTCCGGAAAGACGACATTGCTGCGGCTGATTGCCGGCCTCGAGCGTCCGACAGGCGGGGCTGTCTTTTTCGGCGACGAGGATGCCTCACGAAAGACGGTGCAGGAGCGCAATGTCGGGTTCGTCTTCCAGCACTACGCCCTGTTCCGCCACATGACGGTGGCCGAAAACATCGGCTTCGGCCTGAAGGTGCGCAAGCAGGGTCGCCCCACAGACGCGGCGATCCGCCGCCGCGCCCTCGAATTGCTCGACCTCGTGCAGCTTTCCGGGTTGGAAAGGCGCTACCCGGCCCAGCTTTCGGGCGGCCAGCGCCAGCGTGTGGCTCTGGCGCGGGCGCTGGCCATCGAACCACGTGTGCTGCTGCTCGACGAGCCCTTCGGCGCGCTCGACGCACAGGTGCGACGCGACCTCCGCCGCTGGCTGCGCGATTTGCACGACCGCACCGGCCATACGACCGTCTTCGTCACCCATGATCAGGAGGAGGCGCTGGAACTCGCCGACCGCGTGGTCGTCATGAGCCAGGGGGCGATCGAGCAGGTCGGAACGGCGGACGACGTCTACGATACGCCCAACTCACCCTTCGTATACGGCTTTATCGGCGATTCGAGCGCGCTGCCCGTGCGGTTGGAGAGCGGGGAAGCGTGGATTGCCGATCGTCCGATCGGACTTGCGGCAACCGGTTTCCCCGACGGTGAGGCTCTGCTCTGTTTCCGCCCGCACGATATCGAACTCGTCGAGGGATGCAGCGGCTGCATCGCGGGTACTGTGGCCACCAGCCACCGTTTCGCGGCGACCCGGCGGGTCGAACTGGAGGTGGGCGGCGAGCGCCGGAAGGTCGAGATCGAGCTGCCGGTCGACCATCCGGTCGCTCAGAAGAGCCGCATCGCCTTCCGGCCGCGCAAATGGAAGCTGTTTCCCGAGGCGGCCTGACGTCTTTTTCCCGATCGCGATTTTCCCTCTTGTAGCTCTAGTTGCTAGAGGAATTAGGCTGCGGAAATCTGACCTGCCAGGAGAGCTTTCCGTCATGGCCGATGCCGCCCAAAGGACCCGATTCCGCGTAGACGGAATGGATTGCGCGAGCTGCGCCGCCAAGATCGACAAGGCAACGCGCCGGACATCCGGCGTCAGCGAGGTTTCCGTATCCGTCACAGCCGGCACGATGGTGGTCGAACATGATGGCGGCGCCGACCTCGAGGAGATCAGGCGCCGCGTCGCCAGCCTTGGCTATGGCATAAGGCCCGACTCGTCGCCGGTGCGCCCGGCGCAGCAAGCCGCACATCATGATCACGACCAGTGCTGCGGGCATGCACAAGACCATGGCGATGGAGATGCACACCACCCCGGCGACGGTCATGGGCCGGCCATCGCGGCCGAAGCTGCCGCGACGGCCGGCCCCTACGGCCACGATCACGGCAGTAGGGAAGGGGCATGGTGGACTTCGTCGAAAGCCAGGCTGACGATCGCCTGCGGCATCGCGCTCGGCGCGGCCTATCTCCTCGCCAAACTCTATCCGGCGACGGAGCCCTGGGCCTATATCGCGGCCATGGCGGTAGGGCTCATCCCGATTGCCCGGCGCGCCGTCGTCGCCGCGTTGAACGGCATGCCCTTCACGATCGAGACGCTGATGACGGTCGCGGCGGTCGGCGCCGTCGTCATCAATGCCGGCGAGGAAGCCGCCGCCGTCGTGTTCCTGTTCCTGGTCGGCGAACTCCTGGAAGGCGTGGCCGCCGGCCGGGCCCGCGCCAGCATCAAGGCGCTCGCCACGCTGGTGCCCAAGACGGCCTTCGTCGAGAACGGCGGCAAGGTCACGGAAGTGCCGGCGGACGGTCTCGCCGTGGGCGCGACCATCCTGGTGCGACCGGGCGACCGGGTGCCGGCCGACGGGATCATCCTGTCGGGCGAGACCTCGATCGACGAGGCGCCTGTCACCGGCGAGTCGGTGCCGAACAAGAAGCGACCGGAAGATCAGGTCTATGCCGGCACGATCAACCAGGATGCCGCGATCCGGGTGCGGGTGACGGCGGCAGCTCAAGACAACACGATCGCCCGCATCATTCAGCTCGTCGAGCAGGCACAGGAATCGAAGGCGCCGACGGAACGCTTCATCGACAGCTTCTCGAAATATTATACGCCCGGAGTGATGCTCGTCGCGCTGCTCGTCGCCATCGTGCCGCCGCTCGCCTTGTCGGGCGACTGGAACGAATGGATCTACAAGGGCCTGGCGATCCTGCTGATCGGCTGCCCTTGCGCCCTGGTCATCTCGACCCCGGCGGCCATCGCGGCGAGCCTTTCGGCCGGGGCGCGGCGCGGCATGCTGATGAAGGGCGGCGCGGTGCTCGAAACCCTGGGCAAGGTCACCAAGGTCGCCTTCGACAAGACTGGCACATTGACTGCCGGACGACCGAAGGTCACCGACATCGTCGGGGCCGGGCGTTCACAGGTCGAAACCCTGAAGCTCGCCGCCGATCTCGAAATCGGCTCCTCGCATCCGCTGGCTGTCGCCATCCTGGCCGAAGCCAGGCAGCGCGGCATCCCGGTGACGGCGGCGGCCGATGTGCGTGCCATCGGAGGAGAGGGTGTGGAAGGGAAGTCGGGCGCCGTCAGCCTTTTCCTCGGCTCGCCGCAAGCCGCCGAAAAGCGTATCGCCCTGGCCGACAGCCTGCGCGCGACGATCACGGAGCTGAACGATCAGGGCAAGACCGTATCCGTGCTCCTCGCCGGCGGCGCCGTCGCCGGCCTGATCGCCATGCGCGACGAACCGCGCGAGGATGCGAAGGCCGGCATCCAAGCGCTCGCCGCATTGGGCGTCGGCGCGGTCATGCTCACCGGTGACAACCGACGCACCGCGGCTGCGATCGCCGAGGGGCTGGGCCTGGAGCCGAAGGCCGAGCTCATGCCGCAGGACAAGCAGCGCATCGTTGGAGAGTTGCGTGCGACCGGTGCGATCATCGCCAAAGTCGGGGACGGCATCAATGACGCACCGGCCCTGGCGGCAGCCGATGTCGGTATCGCCATGGGCGGCGGGACGGATGTCGCGCTGGAGACCGCCGACGCCGCCGTGCTCCACGGCCGCGTCGCCGACGTCGCCGGCATGGTGGCCTTGTCGCGCGCGACGATGTCGAACATCTGGCAGAACATCACGATGGCGCTCGGACTGAAGGCGGTGTTCCTGGTCACGACGGTCATCGGCATCACGGGGCTGTGGCCCGCGATCCTGGCCGACACGGGTGCGACCGTGCTGGTCACCGCCAACGCCATGCGGCTTCTCGCCTGGCGCGGTCACGGTTAGACAGACAGGATTTTGAGGGCGGCGTCCGTTCTTTCGGGCTGCAGCGTTTACATCGTCACACCTGACGCGAGGGCAGAAATGGTGGATGAGGGGAGCGACGCAAAGGCGGCGTGTTCCCGAATATGACCGCGAGCTATACGGTGCGGCCTGATCTGATCCGCGTTGTCGCCGTAATCCACGGGGCGCGGCTCATGGAAAACGTCCGGCCGCTCTGACCCCTCTATTTGACGCCCCACCGTGCGCGCCGGATGAAAGCCGGCGGCGGGGCGGCCTGGCCGGCTCTCTCCACCACGCCAATCAGCTTCATCGCAACGCGCCGACCGGTTGCGCGACCACTGGTCGGGAGCGAGGCGAGGGGTGCATCCGCCGATGTCCCGCGCCGCGGCGACGGTCAGTCGTCGGTGCTGTGCGGATCGGCCAGCGCGGCGTCCGGACGGCTGATCGGCACGGAAGTCCTGGACGTCCTCTTGGCCAGGCTTTTCGGACCGTTGCGCTCGAGCAGCTTGCGGAACGACGGATGCATGCCGCCGTCCGAATAGGCATGGGCGCGAAGCACGGTGCCGCTCGCGAGCAGCGTATCGACGGCGTGCCTGTCCGCGTTGCTGCGTGCCGCGACTGCCGGGTCCTGGGGCTTGGTGTTCGGCGGGCAGGCCGCAAGCGGGTCCGTCGGCTCGCCGCCTTCGAACTCGGCGTCGAAGACATACTGCCGCCCGCAATAGGAGACCTTCGGCTGCCGGCGCGTTACCTCGAAGGTGTCGTAGCCCTGTTTGATGTTGGTCCAGAAGGCATAGTTGGGGTCATTCCGGTTCCGGGCCATGTTCTCCGGTGTCATCCGGAACGGATAGGCCTGCACCTGGAAGGTGGTCTGCCCACCTCTCAAGGCCTCGCGAACCACGGCATAGATCTCGGCGACGCCGTCATCGGTGAGTGCGTAGCAGCCGGACGAGGAACAGGCGCCATGGACCATCAGCGCCTCGCCGCTGTAACCGAGCGCTGCTTCCAGCTTGTTCGGATAGCCCAGATTGAACGACAGGTAGTATTGCGACCTCGGATTGAGATTCTGCACCGAGACATGATAGAAGCCTTCGGGCGCCTGTCGGTCGCCGTTGCGGGTCTTGGGTCCGAGCTTCCCCGACCAGCGGCACATCGGATAGGTCTTGAGCAGCGCGAAGCGGCCGGTGCGGTCGCGTTTCCAGATTTCGAGCTCGCTCTCCTGCTTGAAGATGCGCACGACTATCGGGCTCGACGGCGACATCGACTTGGCGTTCATGGTCGCCGTCAGCTTGGCCGGGATCGGCTGCAGCGCCTTCGTGTCGACATCGAGCACCGACGACACGCAACCTGCAGCCGTCAAGCCGAGAGCGAGGAGAGTTGCGAGTTGGAGGGATTTTCGAAACACGTCAGAACCTTGATCGATTCGGGCATAGACCGAGCTGCTCCACGCGGGAGCATTCGAACCACATAGCATCGTGGCGATCCTCGGTCACCATAGTTAAGTTTTTGTTGCTGCCGGTGCGGCAATAACACGCTGGATCTTCTGCAGAATCACCTCGCGACTCTCATGCAGGTCGATCATGCCGGAAAGACGACCTTGGCGATCGAAGAGCAGTTCCACCGATATGCCGTCTCGCATCGGATAATGCGTGCGGTGGCGATCTTGGCCGGAGCCGAGCCGGTCACCAGCATCAGTGTTTCAGGATCAAGGATTTCCATCTCTTCCATCATCGACTCGTCGCCTGTGGCTAACACCTCCAGCGGCATGAGGTTCAAGCCGGGCAGGGCGGCCGATACATGATCGAGGCCGCGTCAAATCCCGGTTGCGGCTGACGGCGCCGGCGCCTAAATATAGCTATAGTCACTGGAGATTTGGGCGGAGCATCGGAATGTTCACCATCGGCGATCTGTCGCGCAAAACAGGGGTCAAGGTTCCGACCATCCGCTATTACGAACAGATGGGGCTGATGGCGCAGGCCGAACGCTCGGAGGGCAACCAGCGGCGCTACGGCACGGCCGAGCGGGACCGGCTCTCCTTCATAAAGCATGCGCGCGATCTTGGCCTCACCATCGAGTCCATTCGTGAACTGCTCGAGCTCAGCGCCCATCCCGAACGCCCCTGCGAGCAGGCCGACCGCATCGCGGCCGAGCAACTCCAGGCGGTGCGCGACCGCATCGCGAAGCTGAAGCGCCTGGAGCAGGAACTGGAGAGGATCTCCTCGCACTGCCATTCGGGTTCCGTCAGGGATTGTTATGTGATCCGGGCGCTGGCCAATCACGATCTCTGCGAGAGCGAGCACTGACCTCGGGATCGAGCATCGCAGCATGAAAAGCCGCAGAGGGCGTTAGTGCCATGGGTGAGCTTGCCGCCTATGGCGGGCTGTTCCTGGCCGCATTGCTGGCGGCGACGATCCTTCCAGCCCAGTCCGAAGCGGCGCTGGCGGCGTTGCTTCTCGCTGAAGCCTATTCGCCCGTCTTGCTGATCACCGTCGCGAGCATCGGGAATGTGCTGGGATCCGTCATCAATTGGCTGCTCGGGCGCGGCATCGATCGCTTCCGCGACCGGCCCTGGTTCCCGGTCCGGGCGGCGAGCCTCGACCGGGCGTCATCGTGGTACCAGCGCTATGGCCGATGGACGCTGCTCCTGAGCTGGCTCCCGATCATCGGCGATCCGCTGACGGTCGCCGCCGGCGTGTTGCGGGAGCCGCTCTGGAGCTTCCTGCTACTGGTCGCAGTGGCCAAGATCGGCCGCTATCTGGTGCTGGCCACGGCTCTTGGGTCGACCTGGTGGTGAAGATCTGACGCTTGGCACCCGGTGCGGAAGATCTGTTCCGACCCTTCTCTGCCGTTCCGCTCAAGAAATGGAAGGGGAAGTACTGACCCGAGCGGACGTGCGGTGTGACGGCAGCGGACGTCCGAAACGCGCGATGGGGCAGTCCTTGCCAGGCATGCTGCATGGCTTCCTTGCCGGCCGACGATGGTCAGCGGCTATTCCATCCAAAAGGCGCCTTGAGTAGAATCGAAAGTTCCCCTTGCCCTCTTTCTTCCTGCTATCTTGGATATGAGGAGGGACGCCCGATGGGCGAGAATCGCAAGTTAGCCGCAGTCCTTGCCGCAGACGTGGTCGGATTCAGCCGACTAGCCGGTGTTGATGAAGATCGTACCTTGGCGCGGCTGCGGGCATTGCGCAGCGACCTGATCGATCCCACCATCGCCGTGCATCATGGGCGCGTAGTCAAGCGCACAGGCGATGGGGCATTGGTCGAATTCCGCAGCGTGGTGGACGCCGTCCGCTGCGCTATCGAGGTTCAGAACGGCATGGTCGAGCGCAATGCTGGAGTGTCGCAGGACCGTCGCATCGAGTTCCGGATCGGCATCCATCTTGGGGATGTAGTCGAAGAAAGCGACGGCGACCTGATGGGCGATGGTGTCAACATCGCTTCGCGTCTGGAGGGCGTTGCGGCGCCTGGGTCCATTTGCTTGTCGGAAGATGCCTACCGCCAAGTCAAGGCGAGGCTCGATCTCTCCGTCACCGATCTCGGCAACACACGGCTCAAGAACATCGCCGAGCCGATTCGGATTTATTCGCTCCAGGTCGGCGTCGCCGCACAGGCAAACTCAACAGTGACCGCCGATGCCGCCCCTGGTCGCGTGCTGGCTCCATCACCGCCGGCGCTCTCGATTGCCGTGCTGCCCTTCGCCAACATGAGCGGCGATGCCGAGCAAGAATACTTCGCCGATGGCATCTCCGAAGACATCATCACGGCTCTGTCGAAGCTGTCGCAGCTGTTCGTCATCGCCCGCAACTCGTCGTTCACCTTCAAGGGCCGGAACGTGAACGTCCAAGAAGTGGGCCGCGACCTCGGCGTGCGCTACGTGCTGGAGGGAAGTGTCCGTAAATCGGGCAGCAGGGTGAGGATCACCGCACAGCTGATCGACGCGACATCGGGCGGCCATCTGTGGGCGGAGCGTTTCGATCGCGACCTGACCGACATCTTTGCCGTACAGGACGACGTGACGCAGCAGATTGTCGGCGCGCTCGCGCTCAACCTGAGAGAGGGCGACCAGCAGCGGCTGGCTGCGGAGCAGACCGAAAACCTGGAAGCGTATGACTGCTTCCTGCGGGGCCGTGAACACATGTGGCGGTTGACGAGAGAGCACAACGCCCAAGGCCGGGAGCTGTTGCAACGCGCCATCGAGCTCGACCCGAAATTCGCTCCGGCCTACGCGTTCCTCGCCGTCACACATGGACTGGCCTACGTCAGCCAGTGGAGCCAATCGCCGTCGAGATCGCTTGAACTGGCGATTGAGGCTGCGACGCGGGCGGTGGCGCTCGACGATCAATATCCCTATGCCCATTGGGCGCTCGGTGTGGTCAACGTGCACTTGCGACAGCATGACGTGGCCATCCGCGAGGCCGAACGCGTGATCGCGCTTGCTCCCAATCTTGTCGAGGGATACGAGAATCTAGGCAACGCGCTGCACTATGCTGGCAGGTCGGCCGAGGCGCTCGCCTGTTTCGAGCGGGCAATGGCCCTGAATCCCTATTACCCGGACATGATCCTGCATTTCTACGCGCAGGCGATGTTTCAGCTGGGCAGGTACGAGGAGGCCGTCGTCATACTGAAGCGGCGGCTCGTCCGCAATCCAGCCACCGACGTCTCGCGGGTGCTACTGGCGGCGAGCTATGGTCACTTGGGCCGCTTCGCGGAGGCGCGCGGTGAGTGGGAGGAAGTGTTCCGGATCAATCCCGATTATTCCCTGGAGCACAGGCGCAAAGTTCTCCCTTACAAGAACCCTGCCGATTTCGAGCGCATTGTGGACGGCCTGCGGAAGGCTGGCCTGGCCAGCTGATTGTTTGCCGGCGGCGGCAATGGGCCACAGCTTCTGTGCGGGGTCCAATGCATGCTGTCTGGGGCCGGATGGTTCGCATCGGATTGTCCGAGAGACATGCTCATGGCGCTGGTGCAGGCGGTTGTGGGTGGAGCCAGGGACAGCTAATATGCATAGCGACCATTGGTCCGGATCCTGACGAACGTCCGCAGATGGCGCATCCTGCCCGTTGAAATCGCGAACGGGAACTTCGGCTCTCCACTCTGAGCAAGCCTTACGGTTCTGGTATCAAGCGTCGGAATTGACCGCTAGCCGACGCCCCCTCGAGCAGACGGGCGCTGATTGCCGCTTCGCTCGGCGGCGAACGCCCTTGTTCCGCCGCTACGGCCTTCGCAGGCTGCGCGCCACAGAGCTTGTCCCGGAAGAAAGATCCCAGAACCGACGCGCTTCATCGACATACTCCTGCCCATCATAGAGCTTCCAGCGGTCCAAACGTCGGGCAGGGCACTCGCCTGCTTGCATCCATTGGTCGCAGGTAATACCTTGCTGTGAACAGTCCTTACCGAGGGTACGATGACCGCGACCGTGACCGCAAAAGGTCAGGTGACCATTCCCAAGCCGGTGCGCGACCTGTTGGGGATCGCACCGGGCAGCAAGGTGGATTTCCGCCGCGCCGCCGACGGCAGCGTGGTGTTGGTTCGTGCGGATGAGGAACGCCCGGCGAGTCGCTTTGCCAGACTGCGTGGTCATGCCGGCAAGGGGCTCGATACCGACGCGATCATGGCACTGACGCGCGGTGAGACGTGACGCTCGTCGATGCCAACGTTCTGCTCGACCTTGTCACCGACGATCCACACCGGGCGGAGTGGTCGATCGCGCAACTCGAGGCCGCCTCGCTGCGTGGACCGTTGCTGATCAACGATGTCATCTATGCGGAGATTTCCGTTCGCTACAGCCGGATCGAGGACGTCGACGAATTTGTCGAGGCGGCCGGCCTTGCGATCGCGCCGATGCCGCGGCCGGCGCTGTTCCTCGCCGGGAAGGCATTCACCCAGTATCGCAAATCGGGCGGATCACGCATCGGGGTACTGCCGGACCTCTTCATCGGTGCCCACGCCGCGGTCAGCGAGTTGCCGCTGCTGACCCGCGACATCGGTCGCTACCGCACCTGTTTTCCGTCGCTGACGCTTATCACGCCTTGAAGCGTTCCCCTCAGGAGGCGCGGAACATGAGCGACTGATGGGTGGCGGCTCCCGCCATCGCGCCGTCGCCGACGGCCAGCGCGACCGACCCTGCGGCGCGCGCCGCATCGCCGCAGGCGAACACGCCAGGCACCGTGGTTTCCTTGACGGTGTCGGTCCGCAGGAAAGGTCCCATCGGCCCCTCTTCGAAGGCGCAGCCGAGCTGCTCGGCGAGCGGACTGGCCATGCTCGTGCGCGGCATCGTGAACAGCCCGTCGAGCTTGACGACGCGGCCGTCCGTCAGGACGACGTCGGCTTCGCCGGTGATCTTCTCCACCGCGCATTCCTCGACCGCAACCCCGCGGCGATCCAGTTGAGCGCGCTGATCTGCGTCAGGGACAAATGCGCCGTTCAGGAACAAGGTCGTGCTTCCCCAGTCCGGCAGCATAAAGGCGTGATGCATCGACAATGAGGACACAGCCAGCACGCCGATGCGGCCGTTGCCGAGCTCATAGCCATGGCAATAGGGACAATGGAACACGCTTTGGCCCCAGCGTTCCGCAAGCCCGGGAATGTCGGGCAGGCTGTCGACGACCCCGGTGGCGAGCACCAGCCGTCTTGCATCGTGGGTGTCTCCATTCTCCAAGGTGACCGAGAAGCCATTCTCGGTCCGCGCGCCGAGCTCGGCGCGTGCGTCGATCCATTCGACGGTCGGATAGGCCGTCAATTGCGCGCGGGCGTCGGCCGCGATCGCTTCGGGCGCCCGCCCGTCCTGTCCGAGGAAGCCGTGCGAGGTCCGGGCGAAGCGGTTGCGCCGGCTCCCCTGGTCGACCACCAGGATCCTGCGGCGCGCACGGGCGAGCTGCAGTGCTGCGGACATGCCGGCATAGCTGCCGCCGACGATGATGGCTTCATACATCATGTGCCTCTTTGTGTTGGTTCCGGAACCGGGCTGCGCGCGCCCGGAACTCTTCGGCGAGCCTGGCCAGCGTCACATCGGCGAGCCGACCGATGAGAAATGCTTCCGCTTCACGGAAGGCGTCGTTCAGCGAGTGGTTGACCGCCTGCTCGACGAGGCAGGTGCGGTGTTCGAGCTCAACCCCCATCGCCAGGATCGTCGGCGCGCCCAGGGCGTCATAGATGTCCTTCAAGGTCACCGCGGAGAGATCGCAGGCGATCACCCAGCCGCCGCCATGACCTTTCTCGGACGCTACCAGGCCAGCCTCGCGTAGCCCGGCCATCGTGCGCCGCACCACGACCGGGTTGGTGTTCATGCAGCGCGCGAGTTCGGCCGACGTCATGGGTCCGCCATGGTCGGCCATATGGAGCAAGGCATGAAGGACTGCGGAAAGCCTGCCGTCGGTTCTCATGTAACTTTTAATGATACATGATTGGGACGACGTCAAGTCACCATGCGCAGCATCCGGGATACGGGAACGGCACTATTCGACGAAGACCTTCACGCTGGCTGCCCTGCCGGCTGCGTCGATAACAGTCAGCACCGAGGTCCCGGCGCCGTCGGGCACCCAGGTCGCGGTGCGGCGGCGCACGACCTCGGCCAGCGGCTTGCCGTTGGCGAGCCAGCGGAAGGGCGCGCGCCCGCCCTGAAGTTTCAGGACCAGCGGCGAGGTCTCGGCGCCTGAGGCGCCGAGATCGACGCGCGCGCCGTCCGGGGGAAAGACGATCTGCGGCGCCGGCTCGGTCGGCTTCGCGGCAATCAACCCGTCTTCCGTGGCAGCGAAACGTTCCATCGTCACCGGCAATTCGTGGCGCCTTGGCTTGAAGGTGCCGGCCGGCGCGCGCGGCAGGGGCACGGCGGCAAGGCCCGACCTGGCGAAGGCCTCGAACAGGATTGGAGCGGCTGAGACGTAGCCCGACAGGCCGGGCACGGCGCCGGCATCCGGCCTGCCGACCCAGACGCCCAGCACGTAGCGGCCGTCGAAACCGATCGACCAGGCGTCGCGGTAGCCGTAACTGGTGCCGGTCTTGTAGGCGAGGCCGCGCGGCGCCGAGCCTTCCGGCGGCTTTACGCCAGCCAGCATATCGGCGACCTGCCAGGTCGCGGCGTCGCTGAGCACGGTGCCGCCTGCGGCAGGCGGCGTGCCGGGCCGCTCGCTTCCGTCGCGCAGGGCCCGAGCCCGTCCTGCATTGGCGAGGCCGGTATAGAGCTGGACCAGTTCGCGGAGCGAGACGCCGACGCCGCCGAGCGCGATGGCCAGGCCGGGCGCTTCGCCGGGCGGCAGTTGCGGCGTGACGCCCGCCTGCCGGAAACGGGCGGTGAGCCGAGCCGGACCGACTGCGTCGAGCAGACGGACGGCAGGCACGTTGAGCGAAAGCTGAAGGGCCTGGCGGACGCTGACGTCGCCCTGGTAGCTCATGTCGAAGTTCTTCGGCCGGTAGCCCGCGAAGTTGGCGGGCCGATCCTCGATCAGCGTCTCCTGGGCGACCAGGCCTTCCTCGATCGCCAGGCCGTAGATGAAAGGTTTCAGCGTCGAGCCCGGCGAGCGCACGGACCGCGTCATGTCGATCCAGCCTGAGCGGCGGGCATCGAAGAAGTCGGCGGAGCCGACTTCGGCGAGGATCTCGCCGGTGCGCGCATCGGCCAGCACCATGGCTACCGAAAGTCGCGGCCCCAGCTTGGCGGCAGCCTGGCGCGCCACCATCTCGAGGCCTTGTTGTACGCGCTTGCGGATGGTGAGTTCGTGGCGGGTCTGCGACGGCGCGTTGCGCAGTGCCGTCTCGGCGGCGTGGGCCGCGAGCGCGGGAAGGGGGCGGCGGATCGCCGTCAGTTCCTCGGCGCTGGCCCGGCCCGCCTCGGCCTCGCCGATGAGGCCGGCGCTCACCATGCGGGCGAGCACGCGCTCGCGCGCCTTGTGGGCGCCTTGCGGGTTGCGGTCGGGCCGGCGTCGCTCGGGCAGTTGCGGCAGCGCCACCAGTACCGCGGCTTCCGAGACGGTCAGCCGGCGTGGCTCCTTGCCGAAATAGGCGAGCGAGGCCGCGCGGATGCCTTCGAGGTTGCCGCCATAGGGCGCGAGCGTCAGGTATCGCTCGAGGATCTCGCGCTTGGACAGCCGCCGCTCGATCTGGGCGGCGCGGAAGATCTGTTTGAACTTTGCGCCGAAGGACCGGCTTTCGCGCGGCTCCATCAGCCGGGCGAGCTGCATCGACAAGGTGGAGCCCCCCGAGACGATGCGGCCGCTGCCGGCGAACTGGCCGGCGGCACGCAAGAGCGCCAGCGGGTCGACGCCGGAATGCGTCCAGAAGCGCTTGTCCTCATAGGCGACAAGCATGTCGACGAACTGCTTGTCGACATGATCGAGATCGACGGCGAGCCGCCAGCGTCCGTCTGGCGTGGCGAAGGCTCTCAGCAGCGCGCCGTCGTGGTCGACGACCTCGGGCGAGACGGTGAGCCGGGCGGGGATCGGCGGCGGGAAAGCCTGGTCGAGCCATGCGAGACCGCCCGCCACCGAGGTCGCCAGGACGGCGACCGATGCGGCGGCGATGGCGAGCCGTCGCAAGGCCGGTGGGCGCCCGACACCCCTTGTATGAGGAAATCCTGCTATGGATGAGGAGTTGGCTCTGCAGGGGTGGCCACCCCTGCAGAGCCGGTCGATTGTCGGATCGGAAACCCCTGAGCCGTTGCTGGCTGAGGATGAGCGTGATCGCAGTCGACTTTCTTCATCGGACCCGGATGGTTGCTTGAACACCCTGGTTCGCATTAACGCAAGGTTGGGTCGACGAAGATGAACGATACTAGCATGAAATGCGCCGGTGTGGATGTCTCCAAGGCCACGCTCGACGTTGCCGTTTTCGACGGGCAGCGTTTTGTGGAGACCAACGACGCCGCCGGCCACCGCCGGCTGGCGGCGCGGCTGACGGCGGCCGGGGTCGAACGGGTCGGCATGGAGGCGAGCGGCAACTACGAAGCCGCCGTCAGAGCGGCGCTCGAAGCGGTGGGCTTCGCGGTCAAGGTCTTCGATCCGCGTCAGGTCCACGGCTATCGCATCTTTCGCGGTCGCCGTGCCAAGAATGATGCGATCGATGCCGATCTGATCCTCGCCGCCACGGCGGCGCTGGGCAGCGGCGGCGCGGCGGCCGATCCGCGGCTGGCGGCCTTTCAGGAGCACATGACGCTGATCGACGCCCTCACCGACGACATTGCCCGGCACGAGACCCGGCGTGACCGCTTCAGCGATCCGGCGCATCGGCGCTACCTCGAGGCCGAGATCCGGCGGTTGAGCAAGCGCAAGTCCAAGGAGCTCGCCAAGCTCATTGCAAAGGTGAAGGCCCATGCCGATCTGGCCAAGCGGTTCGCCCTGCTGCTGAGCATCCCCGGCCTGGGCGAGATCACCGCCCTGGTCTTCGTCGTGCGCATGCCCGAACTCGGCCGCTTGAGCCGAGCCGAGGCGGCGGCGCTCGTCGGCGTGGCCCCCTTCGACCACGACAGTGGAACCCATGCCGGACAGCGCCGCATCGCGGGTGGACGCCGGCGGCTGCGCAAGGCCGTCTACATGGCGGCCTTCTCGGCCGCCAACCACTGGAACCCGATCCTCGTGGCCTTCAGGAAACGTCTGGTCGACGCGGGCAAGACCTACAAACAGGCGATCGTCGCTTGCGCCAGAAAGCTGGTCCACATGGCCAACGCTGTCCTCGCCAGAGGAACGCCGTGGAACCCTCAAAATGCCAGCGCCTGAATCATGGTTGCTCATCCGACCTCGCTTCGCGAGGCCACCTTCTCCCACAAGGGGAGAAGGGGACGCCTGCAGTAAGGTCTCGGCCAATCGTCAACGCTGGTGGCTTGCAGAGCCGGCAACGCCAGGTTCCCGCCTTCTCCCCTTGTGGGAGAAGGTGGCCGCGCGAAGCGAGGTCGGATGAGGGGTACGTCCCGCTGCATCTCTTCGAAGCATCCTAGCTGGTAGCTTGCAGAGCCGGCAAGGTCAGGCTCCTGCCTTCTCCCCTTGTGGGAGAAGGTGGCCGCGCGAAGCGCGGTCGGATGAGGGGTACGCCCCGCCGCATCAAGCCAAACATCCTACTGCGCCTTCACCTCCATCATGCCGGTTGCCGTGCGGGCCGCGAATTCGGGACGATACATATCTTCCACCGTCGCCGCCGGATGGGCGAAGACGCCCGGCGTCACCGCACGCACGACATAGGCGACCGTGACCTCGGAATTGTCGCCCTGGCCCCGGTTGAAGGCCGCGATGAAGCGGTCGTCGCGGAACTCCAGATGGGCGGCCTCGGTCTGCGGCAGCCAGCCGAAATTGTCGAGTTGCGCGCTCGACACCAGGCCGGGATTGTCGATCTCGAAGCCGGCCGGCAGCAGGTCGTTGATCAGCACCCGCGAGGCCCAGTTGTTGAGCTGCGCGATCTTCAGCACCACGACGTAGCGCTCGTTCTGCTTCGCCTCCATGACATTGGCCTCGGCGCCGTCGAGCGTGTAGTAGGTGCGCTCGATTGTGAAGCCGTCGCCGCCAGCAGGCAGCGGCTGAAGCGGCACGGCCATGGTGGTGAGTACAGCCTCCATCGGCGTCTTGCCGGGATTGGCGATGCTGATCGGCTGGGCGACGAGTTCCTCGCCCGTCACCCGCGTCGAATAGCTGCCCGAATGCGGCGCCCCGTTCACTTCCAGCCGGATCGCGTCATTGCCGGCGACGAGCGCCCGTGCGGCGAGCAGCATCCAGGCGTTGTCCTGGGTGCTCGTCCAACGCGCCTTGCCGCGCTCGGCCGAGACATACTCGACCATTTCCGCGATCGACGATGGCATCGGGCTGCTCTCGGCAGCGAGCGCCAGCATGGCGGCGCCGTCGCGCAGCTTCGAGCCGTAGTCGGACCGGTAATAGTCGTATTCGGCCGTGTTTTTCGCCAGCGTCAGCGCCGCCTGGAAGGCGCGCTCGGCGCGTTGCGCGTCGCCGTAGAGCGCGAGGCTCGCCGCCAGATGCGCTACGGCCATCGGGCTCGAGAAGGCCTCGATCCTGGTATCGGCATAGTAACGCAGATCGCCGACCGAAGCTTTCTTATTGCGGGCGAGCACATAGAGCGAATAGCCGATCTCGCTGCCGCGGCCTTCCAGATCGAGGTCGTAGCCAAGCGAATTCTGCAGGTTGCTCACGGCCTGCAGCATCGCCTGATCAGGCACGTCGTAGCCCTTTTCCCGCGCCCTGGTCAGGAAATCCGTCACATAGGCATCGAGCCACAGGTCGCCCGAGCCCGGGCCCCAGAGGCCGAAGCTGCCGGAGCTGGACTGGTAGTTGAGGACCCGGTAGATCGCGTCCTGGATCCGGCTCCTCAGATCCGGGTCCTCGGTCATGCCGAATCCGGCCGAAAGCTCGTTCACATAAAGCAGCGGCAACGCGCGGCTCGTGGTCTGCTCGGCGCAGCCATAGGGGTAACGATCGAGCGTCATCAGCATGGAGGCAACGTCGAAGGCCGCCGCCGGCGATACGCCGACGCTCACCGTCGCCCCGTCGAGCAGGCTGGCCGCCAGCACTTCGCGGTCGATGGTCAGCTTGCCGCCGTTGCGCGCGATCCCGATCAGCGAGCGCGTGGTCACCGGCATCGCGGCCGGACGGACCGGCAGCGACAGCGCCTGTTCCACGGTCCGGCCCGCGGCATTGGCCAGCCGGATCGTAACCCCGGCCTCGCCGACCTGTTGGGCCGTCAGTGGTATCGTCAGCGTCTGACGCTTGCCGGGTTCGAGAGCGAGCGTGCCGATGTCGCCGCCGAGCGCGACATCCAGCCGGTCGTTGCCTTCGACAGTCACGGTGTAGTCGCCGGCGGGAGCATCGGTATTGGCGATGTCGAGCGTGAGCTGGGCCTCGTCGCCGGGCGCCATGAAGCGGGGCAGGCCGGCTGTGATCACGATCGGGTCGCGCACCACGACGTCTGACGTGGCATGGCCGACGGCGTCCCTTGTCCAGGCGACGGTCATCACCCGCACGGTGCCGTTGAACTGCGGAATGTCGAAGGCGATCGTGGCCGTGCCCTCCGCGTCGAGCTTCACCGGGCCGGAGAAGAAGGCGACCAGCTTCTGCGTGGGCGGGCTGCCCTCGGTCGCCATCTGGGCGCCGTCGCCGCCGGTGCGGAGCCGACCGGCCGCGCCCAGCGAGCCGTCGATCAGACGCCCGTAGAGGTCGCGGATCTCGATGCCGAGCATGCGCTGGCCGAAGAACCAGGCTTCCGGATCCGGCGTCTTGTAATTGGTGAGGTTGAGGATGCCGACGTCGACGGCCGCGACCGTCACATAGGCATCACTGCCGGGTGCCGCGCCGGTCACCGTGACCGGTATCTCCAGGGGCCTGCGCGGTTCGGTCTTCTCGACAGTGGCCACCGCGACACCGAGCTTGCGCGCGCCGGGATCGACCTTCAGCCATTTCACGCCGATGGCGCGGGCCGGCATACGGGTCTCGATCGCTTCACCCGGTCGATAGAGCGTGGCCGTCACATAGGCGCCGGCGCCCCAGCCGTCGCCGACGGGGATGTCGATGGTCGCGCCGCCTTCCGGAATGCTGGCCGATACGGTGGCGAGCAGCTTCTCGGAGCCCACGGTCACCAGCAGCTCGCCGGCGAAGCGCGGCGAGACCTGCAGCTTGGCGACGTCGCCAGCGGCATAGACCGGCTTGTCGAGGGCGATCTCCAGCCCATCGGGCGTTTCGGTCGAACTCGCGGCGACATACCAGCCCGCATCGAATTCATAGCTGCTTGCGGGACCGCTCGGATCGGAGCTCTCGACTTCGAGCCGGTAGCGGCCCCAGTCCACCGGCATCCTGATCTCGGCTTCGGCAGTGGCCGATGCATCGATCGTGCCGGAGGCAATGGCCTTGGTGAAGGTCACCGGCTCGTAGTTCCAGGAGTTGTTGCTGCGGTACCATTGATAGTTCCGCTCGACCTTGAGCAGCGACCAAGCCAGGCCCGTTTCGGCCTTGCGGTTGCCGGCATTGTCGACGGCGATGACCTTGAAGCCGGCGGTGCCGCCCATCGGCACCTCGCCCTCGAATTGCGGCTGGATACCGATCTTGTCGCCCTGTGGCCTGACGCGGAGATCGAGCTTGCGTTCGACCGCGCGGCCGCCGCTCTCGCGCATGCGCACCGTCACCTCGGCGTTCAAGAGCCGGGTGGTCGACGGCAACTGGTCGAGGACGATCGGGAACTCCGCCTTGCCGTCGTCGCCGACGTCGGGTAGGTCGGAGAGCGGAATACGGGTCGCCTCGCCTTCCTGCTCGTCAGCAAGGCCGAAGACATAGCCCTTGTAGCGCGGCCACTCGCGCTCCGTGGACAGCGTGACCTCGCCTTCGAGCGGCAGGCCGGCGGCGGGGGCGCCGTAGAGGAACCGTCCGTCCACCGTCACATTGGCGGTCTCGCCGGCGGCGATCTCGTCGCGGTCGGCAGTCATGTCGAATTCGATGCGGTCCGGCACGAAGTCCTCGACCAGGAACATCATCTGCGCCACGGCCGGCTGCTTGGGATCGGTGTGGATACTCGCCTGCCAGGTGCCGCGCATCGCGTTCCCGGAAAGGGCGAGATCGACGGCATGGCCGCCGACGGCGGCGCCGTCGCTGACGATGCGCCGGTCCTCGACGCCGTCGGGGCGGGTGAAGTTGAAGGTGAGCGGCAGGTTCTCGACCGCCTTGGCGGCGTCGTCACGGGCGAGTGCCGCCACATGGACGGTCTCGCCGGCGCGATAGATGCCGCGTTCGGTCCAGGCATAGACGTCGAGCGCGCCCGGCGCGGGCCGCCCTTCGACACCGCGGTCGGACAGGTCGAAGCCGGCCCGCGTCATGTCGAGGAAGACAAAGTCGGTACCGCCATTGTCGGCCATCAGCACGGCCGGCACCATGCCGCCTTCCCCGCGCACGAGGCCCGGCGTGAAGGTGACGCGGCCTTCCGCATCGGTCCTGCCGGTGCCCAGCACCTCGTTGTTCTTGGCGAGCAGGGTCAGATCGACGCCGGCAAGGGGCCTGGCGGTGCCCAGCGAGCGGGCGAAGACATGGAGCCCGTCCTCGCCCGTATAGGTCGACAGGCCGATGTCGGAGACGACGAACCACTGCGTAGCGCGCGATTCCCACTCGTCGCGACGGTCGTCGACCGGCGCGGCGGTCAGCACATAGACGCCGGGCTTGCGCTGGGGCAGCGCCTCATCGACCGGGAAGGAGGTGACGACTTCCTTGTTGAGCTCGTTGGCGATGTCGAGCTTGCCCTTCCACACGGGCGCTCCCAGTTGCTCGGCGATGTTCGTCAGGTCGTAGCTGTCGAGCTGGCGCAGGAACTGGTAGCCGGATAGAAGCTGCGCCAGCGAACGGTCGCCGATGCGGTAAAGCTTGACGTCGGCCACGTCCAGATTGACCGTGACGATGGGGATACCGCGGCGGGCGGTTGCGGGCAGCACGAAGCTGTCGCCGGTGAAGCGGGCCGAAGGCGGCCGATCCTGGACATAGACGTCGAGCAGGACGGGCGCTTCCAGGACCGCGCCGATCGCTGCCGGCAGGCCGGTGCGGAAAGCGACGCGGTAGTGCTGGCCGTGGGCCAGGCCCTCCACGCAGATCTGGCGTTCCTTGGCCTCGATGCCCTTGGGCGCGGCGCCGTCGACCGTCACGAAGGTCGAATAATCCGTGCCGACCTTCACCAGATCCTCCGAGAACTGGGCGCAGACCCGCGGCGAGGCGCTGTCGGTATCGATGGAGTGGTCGACCACGCGGAAGCCCTTGGTCGCCTTGAGATCCTCGTAGGCGGCCCGGACCGCCGGCGAATTCGCCAGGGAAAGGCTCGCCTCATAGGCCTGCAGCGCCGGGCGGAAGAGCTCGCGCCGGTCGAGGCCGGCCGCGAGCGCGGCGAGCGTGTCCGCGCGGGCGGAGGCCGTGCGGGAGACAAGATAGCCGTTATAGGCGGCGGATGTGGCGACACGCTGAAGCTCCACCCGCTCGGCATAGCTGCTCGGGCTGATGGCGAGGGCGGCCCTCGCCAGCTCGTTCCACAAGGCCGGATCGTCCGTGGCGATCGCAAGCGCCGCCTTGAACTGTGCCACGGCGCCGCGCGGATCGCCTGACTGAATGCTCTGCCGTGCGGCGGCGGTCAGCCCGGCCAGCCCTTCGGTCCCTGTCGCCTCGCCGGCCAGCGATTGGCGGAACTGCCTGCTTTCGTCGATGAGCCAGGAGGGCAGGAAAGCGGGCTCGGCCGGCGCGCCGATATCGGGATCGGACGCGAGGCTCACCACCTTGCCGGCAACCGCGCCGTTGAACGGTTTCAGCTGGTTGTAGTCGGATTTGAGGAAGCACCACTGGGCTCTGGTATTGTAGGTAAAGGCCCGGCAGGCCGAATCGGCGAGACAGATGGCCTTGCAGCCGTCGAGCGTGACGTTCTGCTCGGTCCTGAGGTCGAAGCCGAAATAGTCGCTGCCGTCGGTGGTGACGATCGAGCGGCCATCGCTTGCCGCGAAGGCGGGGGCGACGAAGGCGAGGATCAGGAAGATCAGTGCCGAGAACCTGTGGACCTTACGCATTGCGATATGACCTCCATCGATCGTCCCAGCGGCACATCAGCAACCTTGCCCGCTGCTTGTCAACGCGCGAGACGCCCGCGCGCGACAACCCGTGGGCGCTGTGCTTCGGCCGGGGGCACTCTCCTATCCCGGGCGGTCAACACGAACCGGTCCCGCCGCTCCAACCGGTTCCCCGCCGCGTGTGACTGGACGATGACGCTGTCCCCAGAATACAAGGGTTCACGCAATCTTTCATCAGTGCAAGGAGGAGTGTCCTGCACCCGACTTGCTATTTCTGACGATTCGATTGTGGCTGCTTTACGAGTGCTTCATAAGGTCAAAACAATTTTAGGTTTTCGCGTCTAGCCTGTGAATGATGGAGTCGAGTAAGCAGCGTTTGCGGGGGGGCTGTCGGAGCGGCCGCGTCCTGGCGCGCGCCGTGGCTACGGCATTGTTTGCCTGCGCCGCACTGCCGATCGCGGCTCATCCGGCCGGCGCGTTCGAACTCTTCGGATTCAAGCTGTGGGGCTCCTCCGAAGAAGAGGATGCCGATATCGCCGATCCGCTGCGCTATACCGTGACGCTCACGGTCTCGGATGGCGACAAGGAATTGCAGGAAACGCTCGAGAAGGCCTCCGAACTGGTGGCCGGGCAGGAGCGTCCGGTTTCGGGCTCGCTCGGCCTGTTGTCACGGGCACGATCGGAACGCGAGTTGCTGATCGCGGCGCTCTACCGGCAGGCGCGCTACGACGGAGTCGTGAGAATTTCGATCGCCGGCCAGCCGCTCGACGACATCGCGCCCGACGCCGTGTTCACCGGGGAACCGGTCCCGGTCACGATCGTCGTCGACCCAGGCGCTGTCTTCACGCTCGGCGACGTTGCCTTGAAGGGCGACGCGGCCGATCTTGCGCCGGCGCGATTCGGCCTTATCGCCGGCGGTCCAGCCGGTTCAGGCGTGATCCTCAAGGCGGAAGCCGACATCGTCAGGGCGCTTCGCGAGGAGGGGCGGCCGCTGGCCCGGGTAACCGGGCGCGAGATCGTCGCGGACCACAGGACGCAGACCCTCGACGTTACGCTTTCCGTCGCGGCCGGTCCGATCGCGACCTATGGCGAGACCACGGTCGATGGCACCGAATACATGGATCCCGCCTTCACGGCCTATATGGTCGGGCTCGAACCCGGCAGGACCTACTCGCCCGACGAGATGGACGAGGCGCGCGAGCGCCTTCTCAATCTCGGCGTCTTCTCCAGCGTCAATCTGACCGAGGCCGACGCGCTCGCTTCCGACGGCTCGCTTCCGCTCCACCTCCAGGTCAGCGAACGCAAGCGGCGCGTCTTCGGCGGCGGCGCTTCCTACTCCACGACCGACGGTCTTGGCCTCGAAGGCTACTGGGCCCATCGCAACCTCTTCGGTCACGCGGAGAAGCTGCGCATCGAAGGTTCGATCGGCCGCATCGGCGCCGGCGGGGGCTACGGCGACAATAGCGGCTTGAAGCAGCTGAACTACAATGCCGCGATCCTGTTCGAGAAGCCGGGCGTGATCGGTCCGGACTCGAAGTTCTTCGCCAATGTGAGGACTGTCTACGAAAATCCCGACGCGTATGACCGGTTCTCGACCCGGGCCAGTACCGGCGTTCAATATGAGTTGTCGAAGAGGCAGTCGCTGTCGGCAGAGCTGGCGGTGGAGTGGGAAGATGTGAAGGATCCGCTGAACCCCGAAGGCAAGACCTATCTTCTGGTCAGCACGCCGCTGCAATATGTGTTCGACAACCGAGACAACCCGCTCGACGCCAGGCGCGGCTTCAGGGCGCTCGCCTATGTCGAGCCGACCTACGACATCTTGAACAGCAACACCTTCGTGAAGATGAAGGCCGAGGGTTCCGCCTACCGCGCGATCGACAATGCCGAGCGCTTCGTCTTGGCCGCGCGCGCCGCTCTGGGGTCGATCGTCGGCACCGATCTTGCCGACATTCCGGCAGACCGCCGCTTCTACGCCGGCGGCGGCGGCTCGGTCAGGGGCTATGCCTATCAGGGCGTCGGTCCGAAGGACGCCGCCGGCGACCCGATCGGTGGTCGCTCCCTCGCAGAGGCTTCGCTCGAGATGCGCATCGGCGTCACCGAGACAATCGGCATCGTCCCGTTCATCGACGCCGGCACCGTATCGGAGAACGAGTTTCCCAGCTTCTCGGACGTCAAGTTTGGTGCAGGCCTGGGATTGCGCTATCTAACGCCTTTCGGACCGCTGCGTATCGACGCGGCAGTGCCGCTCAATCCCGATCCGGGCGATCCGGACTTCGGCATCTATGCCGGCATCGGCCAGGCGTTCTGACATGATTGTCCTCAGACGAGTGCTCCGCATCCTTTCCTACGTGCTTCTGGCCGTGCTGGCCTTGGCCGCGGGCGCCGTCGCGGCCTTCACGCTTACCGACAAGGGCCGCGAGAATCTCGCCGCGCTCGTCTCGACGATGGCCTCCACCGACGACATGAAGGTCCGGATCGGCGGTATCGGCGGCATTTGGAGCGGCGATCTCAGGGTCGAGCATGTCGTGATTGAGGATGCCGAGGGCCCATGGCTCGTCATACGCGGAGCCGAGATCGACTGGTCGCCGCTGGCGCTCATTTCCTGGACCTTCAACGCGGAACGCATTTTCGCCCAGCGGCTCGAAGTGGCGCGTCTGCCGCGCTCGCAGAACAAAGGCGGTGGCGGCGGTGGAGGCGGCCTCCCGGTTTCGGTGGCCATCGACAATATCGATCTCCCCGACATCGCACTTGGGGAAGAGATCGCCGGCGCGGTCGCACAGCTCTCGGCGGAAGGCTCGCTGCAGGCGCTCGCCGATCCGTTGAACATCGGGGCCGAACTGCGGGTCAAACGCATCGACGGGGTCGGCGGCGACCTCGACGCCTCGATCCACTTCGTCCCGTCGGAGCAGCGTCTCGGCGTCGCCGTCCGCGGCTCCGAACCGGCGGGCGGGATCATCGCCAATCTCCTGCAACTGCCCGGCGCCCCGCCGGTGCAGATCCTCGTGTCGGGTAGCGGCCCGATCGACGACTGGTCGGGCAGCGGGACCTTTTCGGTCGACGGTGCCGTGGTGACCACCCTTTCCGGCTCGCGACAGGCGGTCGAAGGCGGCAACCGGATCGCAGTCAAGGGCGACGGCCAGTTCGAGCGCTTCCTGCCGCAGTCGTTGCGGCCGCTGCTCTCCGGCAAGGCCGACTTCGACATCTCCGGGCTCCTCGGAACGACGGGCCGCATCGAAGTCGAGCGGGCCGATCTTCAATCGGCAGCCGTACGCGCGAGCGCCAAGGGTACGATCGACCCTCGGGGCGCGAGCGATTTTGCGCTCACCGTCGCAGGGCCGGTCGCGCTCGATTTCGGCGCAGCTTCGGTGGCCCTCTCAAACGCGAGCGTGCGGGTGCTCGGCCCCGGCGACAAGCCGAATGTCGACGTCACCGCATCTCTCGAGCGGCTTGCCGCGCAAGGTATGGAACTTCGCAACATCGAGGCTGTGATCCACTCCGATGGCTTCGACGTTGCCCGTCGCAGCGGCCCTGTGGCGGTTGATCTCTCCGCTGGATCGGCCGTCAGCGACATCCCCACACTGGCGCCGCTGCTCGCGGGGCAACTCAAGGCCGATCTGACGGCTGAGCTGAGCGAGACGGCCATCGGCGCCATTGCCGGCACCCTGGCCAACGATGTCGTCGCTTCCAGGTTCTCGGGCGAGATCAGCCGCCCCGATTTTGCACTCTCCATCGCTCTGGCCGCTGATGTCGCCGCTTCGGCACTGCCTCCGCCCGCGCGGCCGGCTCTGGGCGAGAGGGTCGCCTTGTCCGCGACGGTCAAGCGCGATGCGGCCGGCGATTTGTCGGTGGAGGCACTGCAATTGAACTCCGGCGGCTTCGCCATGGGCGGTAATGCGAGCCTTGCAGGCAACACCGTCGATGCAGCGTTGAAGGGCAGCCTTGCCGACATTGCCCCGTTGGCCGACCGTGCTACCGGTGCGGTCGAGTTCTCGATGACGGCCAAGGGCGACCGCAATGCTCCCGATGTCGCGCTCGGCCTCACCAGCGACAAGATCGCGGCCGCCGGGCGCGAGATCACCGGGCTGGATGTCACGGCGTCGGGCAAGGTCGACCTCGCCAATCCGACGGCGGATGTCGCTCTGAAGGGCGACTTCGCCGGCCAGACGCTCAACGCAACAGCCACGATCAGGACGACGGATGGACGTCGGTCGGTGGACGGGCTGACGTTGGCGCTCGGCGACGCCCGCCTGTCCGGCAATCTGCTGCTCGGCGACGATTTCCTGCCGGAGGGCACGCTCGATCTCACTGTGCCTGATGTCGGAACGCTCGCTGCCCTCGCCGGCGAGGAGGCCAAGGGCGAGATCCAGGGCAAGATCCGCTTCGCCCGCAACAACGGGGTCCCCGAGATCGTGCTTGAAACGGCGTCGCCGTCGCTGTCGCGCGCCGATCTTGTCGCCGAGGGCGTCGCCTTAGGCGCGACCGTTTCCGACTATCTCGCCGAGCCCGCGATCTCGGGCCGGCTGCGTGCAGGGTCCGTCGTGTCCGGATCGGTTGCCGCGCATGATGTCGCCGCCACGGCCGGCCTCAGCGGCGACCGGCTCGATCTCACCTTGCGCGCGACGGCACCGGAAGGCGGCACGATCGCGAAAGCGCTGATGCTCGCCGGATCGCCCGTCTTCGACATCACCGTCTCGGGCTCCGGGCCTGCTGCCGACTGGCAGGGTGAAGGAACGGTGGCCATCGACGGCGTCCCGGTCACTGGCCTCTCGGCCCATCATGTGCTGGCCGATGGCGGCCGGCGGATCACCGTCAAAGGCGACGGCCAGTTCGAACGCTTTGTGCCTGAAGTCGCGCGACCGCTGCTGGCCGGCAGGACGGATTTCGATATCGCGGCATTGCTGGCTGCGGCCGGATCGGTGAACATCGAGCACGCGACGATCCAGTCTCCGGCCATCCGCATCACTACGGCAGGTTCGCTCAATCCGGAGGGCGCCAACGACCTCGCCATCCAGGCCGAGGCTGTTGCCGGCTCTGTCCCGCTTGCTTTTGGAACGGGCGAAGAGGCGGCGTCGGTATCTCTCAGCGCTGCCAATGTGCGCATCTTCGGTCCGGGCAAACAGCCGATGCTCGACGTCGAAGCATCGCTCGATCGCGTCGCGGTACAGGGCAACGAGCTGCGTGACATCGAGGCGACACTGCATTCCGACGGATTCGACGTGACGACCACGAGCGGACCGCTCGCCGCCGATGTCACCATCGGCAGCGTCACTCCTGCCGGCGCGGCATTGGCGCCGTTGGTCGCCGGACAGCTGAAGCTTGCAGCCGAAGCCCAGCTTTCCGAAACGGCGATCACGATCGGCTCGGCCTCGCTGACCGGACAGGCCCTGACGGCAAGGGCCGCCGGCACTGTTTCGCGCCCGGATTTCGCGCTCGCCCTCAACATCGAGGCAGATGCCGCCGCGTCGACATTGCCGGCCGCCGCTGCCCCGGCGCTCGGCGAGCGCGTCACGCTGACGGCCACCGTCAAACGTGACGCTGCCGGCATGCTGACGGCCGATCCCGTCAAGCTGGTCTCGGGCGATCTCGCGGTCGACGGCAATGCTATTCTCGCGGCGGACAATATCGAGGCCGCGCTGAGGGGCGTCTTCTCCAATGTCGGCCAGGTCGCCGAGGGCACAGCGGGCGACATCGCCTTCTCCGTCAACGCCAGGGGCAGGCCCAACGCGCCAGACCTGTCGCTCACCGTCACCAGCGACAGGATCCAGGCGGCGGGTCGCGAGATCACCGGGCTGGAACTGACGGCGTCGGGTGCTGCCGATTTCGCCAATCCGTCGGCGAATGTGTCGTTGAAAGGCAATGTCGCCGGCCAGCCGCTCAACGGCTCGGCCGTGTTGAAGACGACCGAGGGGCGCCGCGAGGTCGGCGGCTTGTCGCTCGTGCTCGGCCAGAACCGCATCACCGGCGACCTCGTGCTTGACGACGCCTTCGTGCCGGAAGGCGCCGTCGACGTCCTCATCCCCGATGTCGGGCCGCTCGCCGCCTTGGCGTTCGAGGAGGCCAAGGGGGACATCAAAGGCAGGATCCGCTTCCTCAGGGCCGACGGTGTTCCCGGGATCGTCGTCGACCTGACGACCGCGGCGCTGTCGCGCGGCGATCTCTCCGCAAAGGCCGTCTCGGTCGAGGCGACCGTGACCGACTATCTCGCTGCGCCGGCGGTATCGGGCAGGGTGCGTGCCGGCACGATCGTCTCCGGCGGCACGACTGTCGGCAATGCCGACGTCACGCTTACCCGCGATGGCGTCTGGACCGGGTTTTCGGGTGGCGCAACCGTTAATGCGATGCCGGCGAAGGCGGCCGGCCGCTTCAAGATCCAGAACGGCGAGACGGTGATCGAGCTTGTCTCGGGCGAGGCGACGGTCAACGCCATGAAGATAGGCCTCGCCAAGGCCGCTACCGTTGTGATCAAGAGCGGCGAGACGACGCTCGACAGGCTTGCGCTGGCGGTTGCCGGCGGCAACGTCATCGTCTCAGGCACGGTGGGACAGGCGCTGGCGCTCGACGTTCAGCTTGCGGGGCTGCCGGCGGCGGCGGCCAACACCTTCTCGCCCGGGCTCAACGCCATCGGCACCATTTCCGGAACCGCGCGGGTCTCCGGCCAGACATCCAGGCCGGAGGTCGGCTATTCGTTGCGTTGGGTGAATGCCGGCACCGCGCAGACCAGCGCCGCGGGCCTCGGCCCGCTCTCCGTCACATCGACCGGCACCTTCGCCGGTTCGGCGCTGAAATTCGAAGCCGATATCGGCGAGGCGTCGGGCCTCGCCATCAAGGGCGGCGGTACGGTGGGAACGGCGGGCACGCCCTCGCTCAGCCTCGATTTCTCCGGGCGCGTGCCCTTTGCCATCCTTTCCAGGCGGCTGGCCCCGTTGGGCATGTCGCTCTCCGGCAATGCCGACGTCGACTTGCAGATACGCGGGCCGGCGACGTCGCCTGCCATCAGCGGCACGGTACGGGCCTCGGGCGGACGTTTCGTCGATTCGGCATCGGGCATCGCCGTCAACAATCTGGCTGCCGACGTCTCGCTGGGCAGCGGGGTCGCCACGCTGCGCAGCCTCACCGGCAACATCTCCACCGGCGGAACCTTGTCCGCCCGCGGCACCGTCGGCATCGACCCGGCCAGGGGCTTTCCCGCCGATCTCTCTCTGAGGATCGTCGACGCCCGCTACACCGACGGCAGGATCGTGACCACGACGGTCAATGGCGACCTCGCCCTCAAAGGCTCGCTCGTGGGCACGCCGGTCGTTTCGGGCACGATCGATCTCGGCCGTACGGTCATCACCGTTCCCCAGAGGCTGCCGGCCTCGCTGTCGACGCTCGACGTCCAGCACAGGAATGCGCCCAAGGCCGTCATCCAGCAGCAGCGGGCCATCCAGCCGGCGCAGGCGAGCGGAACCGGGGGCACCGGTCGGATCGCCCTCGATCTCACGATCAACGCGCCGCAACAGATCTTCGTCCAGGGACGTGGAGTGGACGCCGAGCTCGGCGGTTCGCTAAGGCTCACCGGCTTCTCCGATGCACCGCAGGCGGTGGGCCAGTTCGAGATGCGGCGCGGCCGTCTGTCCATTCTGGCCAGGCGTTTGAACTTCACCCGCGGCAATCTCGGCTTCGCCGGTTCGCTGATACCCACACTCGACATGGCGGCCGATTCGGACACCGGCGACGCCACCGTCACGGTCACCGTCACCGGGCCGGCGACCGACCCGAAGTTCGCCTTCTCTTCGGTGCCCGCCTTGCCGCAGGACGAGGTGCTGGCGCGGCTGATCTTCGGACGTTCGATGTCGCATCTGTCGCCGCTGCAGATCGCCCAGCTCGCGGATGCCGCGGCGCAACTCGCCGGTGTCGGAGGACCGACGTCGCTGCTCGAGAACCTGCGTGGCCGGCTCGGCGTCGACGATCTCGACCTGAAGACCGACGCCCAGGGCAATACTGCCGTTTCGGCAGGCAAATATCTGAACGACCGGACTTATCTGACGCTCGAGAAGGGCGACAAGGCGGGCTCGGGCAAGGCCGCGATCGACCTCGACGTCGGCCGTGGGATCAGGCTGCGGGGCGAAGCTTCGGAGACCGGCGCAGCAAAGGGCGGCATCTTTTTCGAACGGGAATATTGAATTTCAGCGATTTGCCGGGCGTCACCGGAGCCGCATGACCGCTTGCAGGAATGGCACTTCAGCGACGCTGGCCTTACGGGCCGGACAGCCTGGCGCTGTGCGCTGACGTCTTGTCGTGTCACTCTCGCCGCCTCCCCGAGATTTTGGCGAATCTGCGGCGCAATGCAATTTTTGCGTCAACTTTGTCGTATTCGCGCGAACCGTATCGTTCCCGAAGGTGCAGATTTGCGGATGGGATCTCTCCACTCGGCCGTTTTTGACATCATGGCTGTGATGCGGGATGGTATCAGGCAGAACGCCAATAAATGGGAGCAAGTCATGACCTTCTACAAAAGCAATGGGGACCGCGTTCCGGACCACGTCCTGGAACTCGCGGAAGAGGCGAAGAAGGGCGGCGTCGACCGGCGCGAATTCCTGGCGATCGCCAGTGCTTTCGGCGCATCGACGGCCTTCGCCTACGGGCTGCTTGGGCTTGACGGGCCGACGCCGGCAGCGGCACAGGAAACGCCCAAGAAGGGCGGCATCCTCAAGGTCGCCATGTGGATCAAGGACCCCAAGGACCCGCGCAAGGCCGACTGGTCGGAGATCGCCAATGCCGAGCGCCAGGCGATCGAGCCGCTGGTGAAATACACAAGGGAATACACGTTCGAGCCCTACCTGCTCGAGAGCTGGGAGGTCAATGACGACGCGACCGAATATGTGCTCCATGTCCGCAAGGGCGCGACCTGGAACAATGGCGACCCCTTCAATGCCGACGACGTGATGTTCAACTTCACGCGCTGGTGCGACAAGTCGGCCGAAGGCAATTCCATGACCGCGCGCATGGGCACGCTGGTCGACGATGCCACCGGCAAGATGCGCGAGGGCGCCGTCGAGAAGGTCGACGACATGACGGTGAAGCTCAAGCTCACCAAGTCCGACATCTCGATGATCCCGAATCTTTGCGACTATCCCGGCCTCGTCGTGCACAGGTCGTTCGACGAGAAGGGCGGCGACTTCGCCGCATGCCCGATCGGCACGGGCCCGTTCGAGCTCGTCTCCTACGACGTCGGCCAGAAGGTCGTCTACAAGCGCCGCGAGGACGGCAAATGGTGGAACGGCGACGTCTATCTGGACGGCATCGAGTTCATCGACTACGGCACGGACCCCGCAGCGATGGTCAGCGCCTTCGAGGCGGGCGAAATTCACTCGAACTTCGAAACCTCGGCCGACTATGTGTCCATTCTCGATGGACTCGACCTGGTGAAGTCGGAGGCAGTGACGGCGGCTACCATCGTTGCGCGCACCAACGTCACCAACAAGCCCTATGACGACCAGAAGGTGCGCAACGCGCTGCAGCTCGCGGTCGACAACGCCGTCGTTCTCCAGCTCGGCTACGGCAATGCCGGCGTGCCTGCCGAGAACCACCATGTCGCTCCGATCCATCCTGAATATTTCGAGCTGCCCAAGATCGCCCGCGATGCGGCCAAGGCCAAGGCGATGATGGCGGAAGCCGGCCAGGCCGAGTTCGAGCACGAGCTGATCACGGTCGACGAGGACTGGCACAAGAACACCGGCGATGCGATCGCCGCCCAGCTGCGTGATGCCGGGATCAAGGTCAAGCGCACCGTCCTGCCAGGCTCGACCTTCTGGAACGACTGGACGAAATATCCCTATTCGATGACCAACTGGAACATGCGCCCGCTCGGCGTGCAGGTCCTCGCGCTGGGCTACCGCACCGGCGAAGCCTGGAACGAGACCGCCTGGTCCAATCCGGATTGGGATGCCAAGCTGAACGCCGCGCTCGCCGTGGCCGACGCGACCAAGCGCAAGGCCATGATGCAGGAGATCGAGCAGGTCCTGCAGGACTCGGGCATCATCATCCAGCCCTACTGGCGCAAGCTCTATAATCATCACATGGCGGCGGTGAAGAACCACGGCATGCATCCGACCTTCGAGCACGACTACGGAAAGGTCTGGCTCGACTCCTAGGCCGTCGCATCGCGGGGAGGGGCCTCGGGTCCCTCCCTCGTTTCCTGAATCGCTGGGGCGTTCCGGCCGGTCGTTGAATCGATTCAATGACCTCAAAGGCGTCCCGGCTTCGGCCCCAACCTTCAGAACGGCAGGGGATTGATGCTCGCTTTCATCTTGCGCCGCCTCGGGACCATGGCACTGACCATGCTGTGCCTGACTTTCGTCGTGTTCTTCCTGATCAATCTCGAGCCGAACCTGAAGAAGCTCGCCATCAGCCAGACCGAGATGCGTGCGACATCGGAGGATCTGGAGCGCTGGCTGCAGCGCAACGGCTACCGCCAGAACTTCTTCGTGCGCTACGGCCAGTGGATAGGCGTGACGCCGAAGCTGCCCAACATCGACCCGGCGACCGGCGAGGCGGTGCCGCGCTTCCGCTTCTGCGCCGAACCTTCGGTTCCCACCTTTTCCGGCGTGCTGCAGGGCGATTTCGGTTGCTCGACCAAGTTCAAGACGACGGTCGCCGCGAAGCTGTTCCCGGCACTCGGCGCGACCGGCATATTGATGTTCTGGGTGATGGTCACGATGGTGCCCATTGCGCTGCTGGTCGGTATCCTGGCGGGAATGCGTGAGGGGTCGCGCACCGACCGTACGCTTTCCGTCGCCTCGATCACCACGACGGCAACACCGGAATATGTGTCCGGCATCATCTTCACGGTCATCTTCGCATCCTGGCTGGGCTGGCTCAACGGCTCGGCCGCCTCGGCGTCGCAAGGGGTCACCTTCTTCAACTTCACCTTGCCGGTCATGACCATGGCCATCTATGGCATCGGCTACATCGCGCGCATGACGCGCGCCTCCATGGTGGAGGTGATGACGCAGCAATATATCCGCACCGCCCGGCTGAAGGGGCTGTCCTTCGGCGGGGTGGTCGTCAAGCATGCGCTGCGCAACGCGCTGATCGCGCCCTTCACCGTCATCATGCTGCAATTTCCCTGGCTGCTGACAGGCGTCGTCATCGTCGAAACGATGTTCCGCTATCAGGGCTTCGGCTTCACGCTCGTCGAAGCGGCGGGCAACAACGACATCGACCTCCTGCTCGGCTGCGCGCTGGTGTCGGTCTTCGTCGTGCTGTTCACCCAGCTCATCTCCGACATAGGCTACGCCTATCTCAACCCGCGCATCAGAGTGCGCTGACAGGCCGGGAGCGCATGATGCAAGTCGAATATGTCGGTGCCTTCGAAATCGTCCTTGGCGTTCTCTTTCGCTTCTGGCCGGTCTGGCTGTCCCTGGCGATCGTGCTCGGCGCGAGCATCCGCTTCAAGAAGCGGCTCGGACTCTACGGCCAGCTCTTCGACAGCGGCGTGGGCATAGCGGGCGTCGTCATCTGCCTGTTCTGGCTGTTTACCGCGGCGTTCTCCGCGCGGATCGCGCCGTTCGACCCGCTGTCCCAGGTGCCGATCATGAAGGACGCGCTGCCGGGGGCGATCGAGCCCGGTTCCGGGCAGGTCTATCTGTTCGGCGGCGACAAGCTGGCGCGCGACGTGTTCAGCCGCATGGTCTTCGGCAGCCGCATCGTCCTGGTCATCGCGCCGGCCGCGACCGCCTTCGCGCTGATGGTGGGCATCGTGCTCGGCCTGCCCGCGGGCTACTACGGCGGCAGGACCGACACGATCCTGTCGTTCCTGGCCAATCTGGTGCTGGCCTTCCCCGTCATCCTCCTGTTCTACCTTCTGGTGACGCCGGAGATCCGCGAGCTCAGCTTCGATACCTGGCTCGGCCGGACCCTGGGCATCGGCTGGTCGATACCGCGCGGCCTGGCGGCCTTCTTCTTCCTGTTCCCGATCATCTTCTTCACGGTGTTCTTCTACACCCGCTTCAAGAGCCGGCCGCAGCTTCTGGCGCTTCAGCTGGCGCTGACCGTGCTCATCGGCGGATGGGTCTATCTCGGCCTCGTCTTCGACGCCGACCCGCTCGGGATCATCTCGATCGATCCAAACGAGCTGAACATCTTCGTGGCGGTGGTCTTTGCCTCCAGCCCCGGTGTGTTCCGCATCGTGCGCGGGCTCACCATGGACATCAAGACCCGCGACTATGTCGCGGCCGGCCAGACCCGCGGCGAGTCCCCCTGGTACATCATGCTCTGGGAAATCCTGCCCAATGCCCGCGGCCCGCTGATCGTCGACGCCTGCCTCAGGATCGGCTACACCACGATCCTGCTCGGCACGTTGGGCTATTTCGGCCTTGGCCTGGCGCCCGAAAGCCCCGATTGGGGCACCGCGATCAAGGATGCGAGCCGCCTGCTGCGCTCGGTCATCCATCCCGCGCTGCCGCCGACCTTTGCGCTGATGTCCTTCGTGCTGGGGCTCAACCTGCTCGCCGACGCGCTGCGCGAGCAATCGCTGAAGGATTGAGGAGGCGATGGTGCTCTACAGTTTACCCCCCTCTGGCCTGCCGGCCATCTCCCCCTCAAGGGGGGAGATTGGCAGCTTCGACGAGGCTGATCACTCCGCAATGCCGGTGATTGGCGAAATCGTCCGCGAGAGCGCAATCTCCCCCCTTGAGGGGGAGATGGCCGGCAGGCCAGAGGGGGGTACTTCTTTCCCAATGGGGAGGGCGACCAGATGAACGAAGCCGTCAAAGCCACGAACATCCAGGGGCCCATCCTCGAGATCGAGAATCTCTCCATCTCCTTCTTCACGCGGCGCGGCGAAATCCCGGCGGTGATGGATTTCTCCTGCTCGGTGATGCCGGGCGAAGCGATGGGCATCGTCGGCGAATCCGGCTGCGGCAAGTCGACAGTGTCGCTCGGCATCATGCGCGACCTGTCGAATGTCGGGAAGATCGTCGGCGGCCGCATCAGGTTCAAGGGCAAGGACATGGGCGACATGACCGACGAGGAGCTGCGCTCCGTCCGCGGCAATGAGATCGCCATGATCTACCAGGAGCCCATGGCCAGCCTCAACCCGGCGATGAAGATCGGCCGGCAGCTCATGGAAGTGCCGATCCTGCACGACAAGACCTCCAAGGAGGAGGCCTACAACCGGGCGCTGGAAATGGTGCGCGCGGTGAAGCTGCCAGACCCCGAGCGCATGATGCGCTCCTATCCGCATCAGCTCTCCGGCGGCCAGCAGCAGCGTATCGTCATCGCCATGGCGTTGTTGTCGAAACCGTCCCTGCTGCTGCTCGACGAGCCGACGACGGCGCTCGACGTGACGGTGGAAGCCGGCATCGTCGAACTGGTGAAGGGGCTCGGCGAGAAGTTCGGCACGTCGATGATCTTCGTGTCGCACAATCTCGGCCTGATCCTGGAGACCTGCAACCGCATCACCGTCATGTATTCCGGCGAGGCGGTGGAGACCGGCTCGGTCGAGGATGTTTTCGACCGCATGCGCCACCCCTATACGCAGGGCCTGTTCCGCTCGATCCCGCTACCCGGCGCCGACAAGAATTCGCGCCCGCTGATCGCCATTCCCGGCCAGCTGCCGCTGCCGCATGAGCGGCCGAAGGGATGCAATTTCGGCCCGCGCTGCCAGCATTTCGTCGAGGGCGTCTGCAATGCGGCCGAAATCCCCATGATACCGGTCGAGGGCCACACCGACCATTTCAGCCGCTGCGTGCGTTTCAACGAAATCGACTGGAGCGTGCTGCCGGAGGGCGCCCAGAAGAAGAGCGAACCGGTCAAGCCCGGCGCACCGGTGCTCAGGATCGACGACCTCAAGAAATACTACCGGGTCGCGGCCAACGAGATCTTCGGCGGCGGCGAAGGCCGTGTGGTCAAGGCGAACGAGGCGATCAGCTTCGAGGCGCGCGAATCCGAGACCGTGGCGATCGTCGGCGAATCCGGATGCGGGAAGTCGACCCTGGCCAAGGTGCTACTCGGCCTGGAGACGGCGAGCTCCGGCAGCGTTTCGCTCGGCAACAAGAACATCGAGTCGACCGGGATCGAGATGCGCGACGTCCAGACCATCTCGTCGATCCAGATGGTGTTCCAGAATCCTTTCGACACGCTCAATCCCAGCCACTCGGTGGGTTCGCAGATCATTCGTACGCTGGAGAAGTTCAAGATCGGCCGGACGGTGGCCGAGCGCAAGCAGCGCATGTTCGAACTGCTCGACCTCGTCAAGCTTCCGCGCGCCTTCGCCGAACGCATGCCGCGCCAGTTGTCGGGCGGGCAGAAGCAGCGCATCGGCGTGGCCCGCGCCTTCGCCGGCCAGGCCAAGGTCGTGGTCGCCGACGAGCCGGTCTCGGCGCTCGACGTGTCCGTCCAGGCTGCGGTCACCGAACTGCTGATGGACATCCAGCGCCAGAACAAGACGACGATGCTGTTCATCAGCCACGACCTGTCGGTCGTGCGCTACATCGCCGATCGCGTCGTCGTCATGTATCTCGGCCACATCGTGGAGCAGGGCACCACGGACCAGGTCTTCTCGCCGCCCTATCATCCCTACACCGAGGCGCTGCTATCGGCGATCCCGATCGCCGATACGAGCGTGGTCAAGAAACACATCGTACTGGAGGGCGACATTCCCTCGGCGATGAACCCGCCGACCGGTTGCCCGTTCCAGACCCGCTGCCGCTACAAGCACCTCGTGCCGGATAATCTCTGCGAGACCGAGGTTCCGCCGCTGCGTGACCTCGGCGCGGGCCATCGCAGCCTGTGCTGGCTGTCCGACGAGATTCTCGCGGGCATGGAGCCGGTGATCAGCTTCGACAAGCCGGCCGATGCCGAGGCGCATGACATAGAGCCAAAGGATTCCCGGCCTGGCTCAGGCCCGGGCTTCGTCGGCGAACCGCCGCAACGCCCGCATGGCAAGACCGCCAGCGCCGAAGCCGATGCGGACGAGGAGGCGATCGAGGAACGTAAGGCATCCGCGCGTGTGTGGCGCGACGAAATGCGGGAGGCGGTGGACGACAGCGGCGGCGTGTCCGAGCATGCGCCGTCGCAGGTCGCGCCCCAGATGCCCCTGCAAGTGGGCGAGGGCCGGCAGGCCGACGACGCCGATGTCCCCTCCGCCTTCGAGGGGAGGCCGGCAGCCTTCGCCGAGCTGCAGCCGGCTCCGACGAAAGCCGGGTCTCGCGCCGCACCCGCCCGACGCGATCAGGCAAAGGCGCGGAAGCCGAACGGTGCCGACGAGAAAGGTCGGCCGGCTGGGATAAGCAGGCCGGCGCGCCCGGACGATCTCAAGCTCATCGCCGGCGTCGGCCCGAAGATCGAGCAGACGCTCAACGGGCTCGGCATCTACACCTATGCCCAGATCGCCGCCTGGAAGAAAGTCGAGCGCGCCTGGGTCGATGCCCATCTCAATTTCCACGGCCGCATCGAGCGCGACGATTGGGTGCGCCAGGCCAAGGCGCTCGCCAAGGGCGGCGAGGCCGAATATGTGAAGGTGTTCGGCAAGAAGCCGCGTTAGGAGGCCTTCGGCCCTAAGGAAACTTCGGAAAAAGCCGCTTCGCATTGGATTACTCCTCACTGTCCTGCCGGACGCCCGGCCGGGTCCCCGCTGCTTCGCAGCGTCCCGGCGTTCGCTGGCCTTTCATCGTGCCACAGGCACGACGAATTCGCTCCGCGAACCGGCTGCTCACCCCGCAAGCAGGGAGAGAGCCGATGGGTCTACGCCTTCGCCAATCGCCGAGTTTTCCGATTGGCGAAATCCGAGCGGCCAGCCTCTCTCTCCCCGCTAGCCAGGCCGTGTGAGAACTGGACGGAGGCATAGCGTGGTGAGTGGTTTGGAAGTTGAGGCACGAGTTCATGCCCCCCTATGCTTGCGAGGACAGCAGGGTCTGGAGCAGCGCCGGCACACCCAGAATGTTCACCACCCGCTTCAGATTGTAGCCCAGGACGCTGAGCGCCAACTCGGACCTGGCCTTTTTCAGCCCGCGGACCAGGAACCGGGGATGGCCCATCATCCATTTGATGGTGCCGTAAGGGTGTTCGACCAGCATGCGCCGCTGCGCCATCCACTCGGGGTCGCTGATGGCGCGCCGGTGCATCGCCTCGCGCGCATCTTCATGGAAGTGGCGGATGATGGTGCGCTTGGCGGCCTGCGTGCACTTCGGCTTCAAGGCACAGTCCGCACAGGCCTTGGTCCCGTACTTCTTCTTCTGTTCCGTCCACGAGGTCTCCCGGTGGGTGAGCGTTTCGCCGGCCGGGCAGCGCCAGCTGTCGCTCTCGGCGTCGTAGCTGAACTGGTCGCGGGTGAAGTACTCTTTGCCTTCCGGGTTAACGGTTTCGGCCCGCGGCACGATGGCGGTGATGCCGTCGTCCTCGCAGCGCTGGCCGTGCTCGCCGTTCGAATAGCCGGCATCGGCCACCACCGTTACCTTGTCACCGTCCACGGCTTCGCGGCCGGCCACCGCCATCGGGTGGAGCTGGCACTGGTCGTTGCCGTCATTGGTCAGGTCGAAGGCAACCACCAGCTTGTGTTTTGCGTCGACCACGGTCTGCGCGTTGTAGGCCACCTGATGGCCGTGCCGAGCCGTGCGCATCAGCTTGGCCTCGGGCTCGGTGCGAACCCACTGGCTCAACCCGCGTCCGGCCAAAGCCTCGGCCTGCTGCTGGATCTGCTCGCGGCGCGCCCGCAAGGCCGCCACCGCCGCCGCAACGTCCACGCCATCCGTCTGCGCCGCGCGCTCGTCCCGGTCGGCTTCGTCCATCTGCGCAAGATAGGCGGCAATCTTGCGATCCACGGCCGCCGTCGCCTTCTCCAGTTCCTTGGCCGTCACCACCTGCTTGCGGCTCGCCACCGCATCGATCTTGGTCCCGTCGATCGCAAGCAACGTGCCGCCGACCAGCGCCTGCTCCCGGCAGAAGCGCACGAAGGCCCGGCACACCCCAACGATCGCTTCCGGATGATCCTTGCGGAAATCCGCAATCGTCTTGAAGGCCGGCGCCGCGCGATGGGTGAGCCACATCACTTCAATGTTGCGCCGCGCTTCCGCCGCAAGCCGGCGGCTCGACCGCACCTGGTTCTGGTAGCCGTACACATAAAGCTTCAACAAATCGCCCGGATCGTAGGGTGGCCGGCCCGTGGCCTCGGGAACAACCTTGGAGAAACCGAGCTGCGCCAGATCGAGGCTGTCGACGAAGGCATCGATGACCCGCACCGGATGATCGGCACCGACCGCCTCGTCCAAGGTTTCCGGGAACAAGCTCGTTTGCTCCCGCGACTGGCCTGTCATATGCGCCATTTCGGCCTCGTCTCAAACTACCAAAAATCCGGCAAATCACTGCTTTGGATCAACAATTTGAATCCGATCCAGGTTGATTTGGGAAGCCCAAGATGCTCCTCGACACATCAAAAAAACCAATGCCCGAGTTTTCACACGGCCTGTAGCGGGGAGAGATGTCCGACAGTGAGGGGCAACCAAGAGGCGGCAGCACCGCATCTCGCCAGATCTTGGTCGAAGCGCTTCCAGTCAATATTGGGCGCCGCCCGGAAGGCCGCCCCGACGAATGAGCGTGGAGGCGTCTGCGTCCGGCGCCATTGATTTAAGTCGAGTTTGCCGTACATGTTTTACGCCGCTGGATGGCGGCAGCAATCACAAGTTGGAACGATTCCAAGCCATTGTGCTTGCAACGCGAGTTTTTGCGTCTAAACGACGGCTGCAAACAGGTCGTTCAGGCGAGGATGGGTGCGCGTCGACATGGGTGAGCTTCTGAAGCGCTTCGCTTCCTATTACCGTCCGCATCGCGCCCTCTTCGTGCTGGATTTCTCCAGCGCCGTGGCGGCAGGGCTGCTTGAGCTGGCCTTTCCCGTCGCGGTCACGATGTTCATCGACAAACTCCTGCCGACCGGCCAGCTGGGTATCATCGCGCTCGCCGCAACGGGACTTCTCGTCATCTACCTGCTCAATGCGGGCCTGCAGGTGATCGTCACCTATTGGGGCCACATGCTCGGCATCAAGATCGAGACCGAGATGCGCAGGAAGGCCTTCGATCATCTCCAGAAGCTTTCCTTCGGTTTCTTCGACAACAGGAAAACCGGCCATCTGGTGGCGGGACTCACAAAGGATCTGGAGGAGATTGGCGAGGTAGCCCATCACGGGCCGGAAGACCTGTTCATCGCGGTGATGACACTGATCGGAGCCTTCGCGCTGATGCTGTGGGTTCATGTGCCGCTCGCTCTGATCACAGCGCTCGTCGTGCCGCCGACGGCCTATGTCACGACGCGCTACGGAACGCAGATGACCGCAACCTGGCACGCGATCTATGGAAGGGTGGCGGATTTCAACGCCCGCATCGAGGAGAATGTCGGCGGCATCCGCGTCGTGCAGGCCTTCGCCAACGAGGATCATGAGCGGCGGCTGTTTGCCGAAAGCAATGCGGGATAGTTCAAGACCAAGCTCGACGCCTACAGGGTGATGGCGCTTTCCATGTCGCTGTCCTACCTCTCGATGCGTTTCGTGCAGGTGGTCGTCATGCTGGCGGGAGCCTGGTTCGTCGTACGCGGCGAGCTTTCGGCGGGCGGCTTCGTCGGCTTCCTTTTGCTCGTCGGCCTGTTCTTCCGGCCGCTTGAAAAGATCAACTCCGTCATCGAAACCTATCCGAAGGGCATTGCAGGCTTCCAGCGCTACACGCGTTTCCTCGACACGCAGCCCGACATCGCCGACCGGAAGGGCGCAGTCGACGTGGGACGACTGCGTGGCGAGATCGAGTACCGCGACGTGCGCTTCGGCTACCGACCAGACAGGCCGGTTTTCGACTGCCTGGACCTTTCGATCCACGCAGGCGAGACGGTCGCTTTTGTCGGTCCTTCCGGAGCAGGCAAGACGACGATCTGCTCGCTGCTGCCGCGTTTCTATGAAATTGCCGGCGGTGCGATCATGATCGACGGCATCGATATCAGGGATATGGCGCTCAAATCTCTGCGCTCGAACATCGGCATCGTGCAGCAGGACGTTTTCCTGTTCGCGGGAACGATCCGCGATAACATCGCCTATGGCCGCCTGGATGCGACGGATGCGGAAATCGTCGACGCAGCGCGTCGCGCGAGGCTCGAGGGCGTGATTGCCGGCCTGCCTGCGGGCCTCGATACCCCGATAGGCGAACGCGGCGTGAAGCTCTCGGGCGGCCAGAAGCAGCGACTGGCCATAGCGCGAATCTTCCTGAAGAACCCGCCGATCCTGATCCTCGACGAGGCCACGTCGGCACTCGACACCGAGACCGAACGAGCGATCCAGCAGGCGCTTTCCGAACTGGCGCAAGGGCGGACCACCCTGGTGATCGCGCACAGGCTGGCGACGATCGCCAATGCCGACCGTATTTTCGTTGTCGACGAGGGCCGGATCGTCGAGCGCGGCAGCCACGCCGAGTTGCTCGAGCAAAAGGGCAGCCGCTACGGCAGGCTTCACGCGGCGCAGGCCGGCAGCGGAAGTGGCGGCCGCGGCGCCACGCATCGCGGAACGCAAGCTACACCGAAGGGAGAATAAGCAGCGACAAATCGCTGCCCGATCCTTGCCGGTCGACACTCCCGGCCGGACATGCTCAGAAGCCGCAACGGCGCAGCGGTGCGGTGTGGCCTTGCGCCGTCTTCCCGGTGTCTCGTGCGCAGCGCTCCAGGCTGATGACGCCACGAACGGGCAAGTCGAGGGCATGGCCGAACTTCCATGTCCGGTCGGTCGTGCGCACGCGGCAGCACAGCACCCGGATCGAAACTCCTCATCGATTTCCTCGACCGATCCGCCTGTTGTCGCCTGAAATCAAAAAATATGCATGCGCTGCAAGGAAGCGGGGCGCTGGAAGTGGCATGCCGATCCAGGGGGAGGCGATGGCTGCCCCGGTCAGGTACAGGAGCCGCGACAGATGAAGCACGAGACCTTTGCCGAAGCCCTTCGCGGCACAGCTGCCCCAACCCGGGAGGTCGACCTGCTCGTCGTCGGCGCCGGCTTCGCCGGCATGCTTGCCGCGATCGAGGCCAGGCGCCGCGGTATCGATGATGTCCTTGTCATCGAAAAGGGCGACGACTTCGGCGGCTGCTGGCGCGAGAACACCTACCCCGGCGTTGCCTGTGATATCCCTTCGCACCTTTATTCGTTCCGCCGCAATCCTAGCTGCGACTGGTCGCGTACCTACTCGCCCGGCGCCGAGATCTTCGCCTATGCGCAGCGGATCGCACGCGAGGAGGGGCTCTACGAGCGGACCCTTTTCGGCAAGACCATGACATCGGCCGACTGGGACGCCGGGTCCCGTCGCTGGAAGGTGCGCACCGCGGAAGGCGACCTCTTCGTCGCGCGGGCGCTTGCCTCGGCCACCGGGCCTTTGCATCAGGTCAAGCTGCCTGAAATTCCCGGCCTCGACGGCTTTGCCGGCACAGCGTTCCATTCCGCCGAATGGCGTCACGACGTGGATCTCCCGGGCAAGCGCGTGGTCGTCATCGGCACCGGCGCGAGCGCCATCCAGTTCGTTCCCGAGATCGCCAAGGTCGCGGGGAAGGTAGCGGTCATCCAGCGGTCGGCGCCTTACGTGGTTCCACGTCACGACCGGACGATCCCCGACTGGCTGCGCTGGGCCTACCGCAACCTGCCCGGCCTTCGGGCGCTGCGCCGGACCGTACATTATTATCTCGATGTGGAGCTGAAAAAGGGGATATTCACCGGCGCCGGGCATCTGCGGAAGGCGGCGACGAAGCAAGCACTCGGCAATATCGATAGGTCGATCAAGGACCCGGTACTCCGCGCCAAGCTGGTGCCCGACTACGAGATCGGCTGCAAGCGCGTCCTCATCTCGGATGACTGGTACCCGGCGCTGGCCCGCTCGAACGTCGCGGTTGAGACCGCGGGCGTTGCAGAGGTCCGCGCCGACCGCGTGGTGCTGCGCGACGGCACCGAGATCCCGGCCGACGTCATCGTCTTCGGCACCGGTTTCCACGTCAACGAGGCGTTGATGGCACTGCCGGTGCGAGGCCGCGACGGCAGGTCGCTGCGGGACGCGTGGACCGCGATCGACGGCTCGATCGGCGCCTATTTCGGGGGCACCGTCCCAGGCTTCCCGAACTTCTTCCTGGTCCACGGACCGCGCACCGGATCGGGCTGGATTTCCGCACTGCTGATGATCGAGAGCTCGGTCGAGCACTTCACCCGTGTGCTGACCGAGGCCTGGGGCCGGGGCATCGACGCGATCGAGCCGAGGCTCGACGCCTATAACGAGCTTACCGCCGAACTCGATGCCCGCGTCGAGGGCATGGTCTGGAACCGGGGCGGCTGCGCGTCCTGGTATCTCGACGCCAGCGGTCGCAACCGTCTCACCTGGCCGGGCAGCCACACCGACTTCGACCGGCGCCACCGGGCGGCCGGCCTCGAAGGCTACGAGCTCGCCTGACACGTCGCGTGGCCGCCATGGTCGTGTGCGACCACGGTGCCGGGTCAAACGGCCGGCCGGTCGTTGTCGTGATGTCGATAGACGAGGGGCGAGTCGCCGTACCAGCGCTGGAAGGCGCGCGTGAACACGCTCTGGTCGGCGTAGCCCACAGCTTCCGAGACCTGCGAGAGGGGGAGCCTGGTACGGGTGACGAGCGACAGCGCCCGGGCTCGGCGCCATTCGTCGACGAGGTCGCGGAAGACGAGGCGCTCGGCCTTCAGCCGCCGCTGCAGGCTGCGGGGCTCGAGGCGGAGGCGGCGGGCGACGTTTTCGAGCGTGCAGGTCCCCAGTTCCATCTGCCGCGCGATCTCGGCGCGCACCGCGTCGCCGGGCTGGCCGGAGACCTCGTGGCGGGCAGTGGCCAGATAGCGTCGTATGATTGCGTGATAGGCGGTGTCGCTCCGTTCGAGGCGCCGGTCGAGCACAGTCCGGTCGAAGTAAAGCGCATTGCGCTCGGCCTCGAAGCGAACCGGGCAGCCGAACCAGCTCTCGGCAGCGCTCCGGGAGCCTCTTTCGTCCTCGCGGAAGCTTGCTTCCAGAAAGTCGACCCGCGTCCCGGCCGCCTGCTCGACCACGTTCTTGGTCACTGCCAGCGAGCCCAGCAAATACTGCCTGGCCGGACCGGTGGCCGGATGCAGATCGAGCACCATCGCAGCGATGTCTTCTTCCTCCTCGAGCGCGCAGACGAGGCTGTTCGAGTGTATGACAAGGTTGTCGATGATCGCTGTCAGCGCGCCGCGCAGGTCGCTTTCCATGCGCGTCAGGAGCGCCACCGGGCCGAGGATCTCCAGATGCTGATAAGGTGCGAGCCGCAGCCAGAGGTCGGGCAGTTCCCAGTCGTCTGCGCAGCGCTCGGCGAGTTCGCAGAATGCGGCGATGTCGACCTGCTCGTCCGGGCGGCTCAGAAGGCCAGGGTCGAGGCCGACTGCACGCATGGCGGCGGTCAAGTCGGCGCCGCGCTCGGCGGCGACTTCCCTGAAGCCGCTCAGGCTTGTCGCGCGTGTATAGTATCTCGCCACGGGGCCTCCTCCCGACCTTATGACGCCACATCAGATCATCTTATACCAAGCATTGCGGATCGGTGATCCGCCTGAACTGTCTGTAGTATCGATCGCGATTGAGAAGCACCGGATGTCTCGACATCCAGGCTGCCCTGTGAAGCGGCTGGCATTCCAGGCCGGTCCATCCGCTGAACGGCGCCTCGATCGGAAACCCCATGAGGCGCAAATGGCAGGCTATGGGTTGCTGGCTTCGGCTGGCGGAAGCATTTCACCCGGATGGCCCCACCAACCGCCAGGAGAAGTACAGCATGCCGCTGGCCGTGAGCCAGGATCCTGCCACGCGCACTGCCACCTCCTGCCAGAACTTATCCCGGCTGAGAACGACGGCAGCTACGACCAGCCCCACGACCGTTCCGCTCAAAACCGTCGCGGTGCCGGTGAGGAACGCCATGGGAAACGATTGCGTCTCCGGCTGCGCGTCCAATCCGACTGCGAATCCGCCGACAAGCGCGAGCACCGCTGCCACAGCCACCGGCAAGCCGATACCTGCCGTCACCGTTGCCGCCGCAACAAGCGCTATGCCAACAAGAAGGCCGCTACCTGCTCCCCCGGCTACGTCGGTGAAACCCGTGGCGAGGCCCAGAATGAGCCCGCCGCACAGCGCCGGTATGCCGTAGTGGCAATGCTTGAAGCCGCAGAAGCCGAGCAACAGGCCGATCGCCGCGATCACGAGCAGTTCCGCCGGCACGATGATCGGGTGAAGCAGGCCGGCGTAGAAATCACCGACCCCGTCCAAAGGCGCATGGGCGCGCACCGGTGTCGTTGCAGATAGGATCGCGATTGCGCAAAGCCAAGCGGCAGCGCTTCGCTTCATCACACGCCGCCGCTCAGAAACGCGCCGCCCGCCACGGCGATCAGTCCGCCTGCGCTTCGCACGAGAACGGTCCCCGAAGGCCACCGCGCCAGCGCACCGAAAGCAATGCCGCACAGGTGAAGCAAGCCGGTGGCGATCACGAAGCCGAGCGCGTAGGACATTGCATCCGCAGCATCGGGCATCTCGGCCCCATGCGCGTGCCCGTGGAATATCGCGAACGCACCGACGATGATCGCCGCCACCCAAAGCGGCGGCTTGAACGCAAAGGCCACACATAGCCCGAGTATCACCGCGGAGAGTGCGATCCCGGTTTCCACGGCAGGCACTTCGATCTGCGCTATCCCGAGTGCGCCGCCCAAGGCCATCACCAGGGGGAAGACGATCGGCAGGAGCCAGAGTGCCGGCGCTCGAAGAAAAGCTCCCCAAAGCCCGACCGCGACCATGGCGACGACATGATCGGGCCCGAAGAGCGGATGGAAAAAACCGCTGAGGAATCCGCTCGCATGTCCCGTCTCCGTGTGGGCCAATACGGGGCCTGTCATCATGAGCGCCGCCAAGCCGCAAAGGGGGGCCAATGCCCGGTTGATACCGATTTTCAACTCGAATTCCTCCCTTTTGCGATCCGGGTTTCTGCCGCCGAAAACGGGGCAGGCACCCGGAATCCCATTGAAAGTCGTTGCAGCAAAGCTCCGGGCGGCAAATGTTGGTCAGTCAGGCCAGGAACCCCGTCACGCGCTCGATGAACCAGAACGATGCGACAGTTCCGATCGCGTAGGTCGTGATTGCGAATGCGGATCGGCCGAGCAGGGGTGGGAACCTGAGAACCCTGGCTGACGCCACGATCGCCAGGATCACAGCAATGAACAGCAACTGGCCGATCTCGACACCGATGTTGAAGAACAGGAGCGCCAGCGGGATGTCTCCGGGCGGCAGCGACAGTTGAGAGAGCGCACCGGCAAAGCCGAGGCCATGGAGCAGCCCGAAAGCGAAGGCGACCACCCATGGACGCTTCGCGGTGAGGCTGGGGCGACCATTCCGGATGCGAAGGATCTCGCCGGCAAGCAACAGAATGCTGAGCGCGATCGCCGCCTCGACCGGCGGCATCGGAACGTTGACGAATCCCAGAGTGGCCAGCGACAGGGTGATCGAGTGCGCCAGCGTGAAGGCCGTCACCGTGAAGAACAGGGCGCGCAGGTCGCGAGCGATCAGGAGCAGTGCAAGCACGAACAGCAAATGGTCGAAACCGAACAGGATGTGGTCGATGCCCTGCATCACGAAAGTCTTTGCGACCTGAAGGGGCCCGGCTGCGATCTCGATGTCGATCCAGGGCTGCGAGGGATGCACGAGCGTGGTGGTCACCGAACCGTCGAGCATCTTGACGCGAACGATAACGTCGGTGATCGTCGCCTGCAGGCCCCTGAATTCGATACGCTTGCCGGCCAGGCCGTCAGAGGTCTCGATAATACGGCGCTCGACAAGAGAGTCCGGAAACTGCCGTTCGGCGGGTTCCCTGAAATTACGCACATCGCCGGGAAACTGCAGGGCGACCGGCAGGCGCGCGCCTGAAAGCAGAGGTGTGCGCCAAAGCACATTATAGTGCTGGGCCCCCGTCTGGTCGATTTGCAGGTAGGCCGGACGTATCTCATGTGCGGCCACCGTCGTGAGGAGGCCGATGGACCAGAGAAGGACGGCAATCAGGAAACGCCAGTTCAGGCGCGCGGCCACCCGTTGCGTCGTCATTGCGAAAGCGCTTCTTCCGAGGCGCTGGCGGCCTTCGGCCCTGCCGGGTTCGTGAGATCCGTATCCTCGATGCGCGGAACGATCACTTCGTAGCGTGAGCGCATCTCTTCGAGCGCCGTCTGCTTGACCTCGCGATAGCGGTCATCGAGCCAGGCGGACTTGACGTTCACTTCGACCTCTTCGAAAGCCGGCACGCGACCGGGCTCCACGGATTCGATCCACACCAGATGCCAGCCATAGCCGGATTGGACCGGCCCCTGCCATGTTTTCGCCTCGAGCTGGAAGAGCGCCTCGGCAAAGGCGGGGCCGAACTCCTTCGCGACCTGCTCAGGGGTGCTGTCCCCATAGTAGGTCCTGAACATGAACGGGTCGCCATTCGAAGCGACCTCGGGCGAATCCGGAAGTTTGCCGGCGACGACATCGAGTGCCGCCGCTGCCGCTTCACGCGCACCGCCGCCGTGCTTGTCCGGCGAGAAATAGATGTGCCGGAAATTCAGATGCGGAGGCAGCGCAAAGCGCTCCGAGTTCTTCGAGAACCAGTCCGCGAGTTCGGCTTTGGTCGGCTCGTCGATCGCTGCGAGGTCCGCCGCCACGAAGTCCATCTTCTGCGCAAGCCGTCTCTTGATGATCTGATCGTCCCGGTCGAGACCCATGGCCACCGCCTCGCGGAACAGGATCTCCTCGGTAACCTTCTGATCAACGAGACTGCGCAGTTGGTCCATTGTGGGGGCTGGCCGCCCCTGCGCCAGCCAGCTCACGGCGAGCTGGCGGATATCGTCCTCGGTCAGCACGATTTTCTGCGGATCGGCTGCTGTGTCCGGCTCGCCGTTGGTGAATTGATAGGCACCGAACAGGACGGCGCCCACCACGAGAAAGTGGACGAGCGGTTCATGCAGAAGCCGTTGCCACCTGCTGGACACGGCGACAGCTTCCCCAGCACGTTCCGGGCCGATTTTCGGCGTGATCGGAAGCAGCCTCATGCGTGCACCTATTCCGGTTGACTGGTGGACGGCAGCGACGCGGCTTCCGCCGTCGTTGCCGGGCTTTGACGGAGATAGTGGAGGATAGCGAACTCTCCTGCCGGGTCTTTCACCGCCTTGGAGCGGATAATATCGACATAGTCGGCGGTAGCCTCCCATGCCTCCCAGTCGGCCAGTTCCATGGCCACAAAGCCTGCCATTGGTCTTCGCACCCGAATGAACTGGCGATAAGCCTCCACGACCCTTCCCCGCGGCACGGAAGCGTCCGCTTGCCCATGGACGCTGAGCGCCAGCAGGGCGGCCTCGATCTCCGGCAGTGTTCGCGCGCGGTCGGCAAAATATGTCTGCTCGAGCCATTCGATCCGGCTCGGCCCGCGCAATTCGAGATCCGCCGCCAACATGGCAGCGAGGTTCGTAGCATCCCGCGCACTCCGAGCCGTGGCGATGCGCTGCTCGAGTGCGTTGGCGTCATCGGGGCCACCGGCAATGCCGATCAGCAGCGTGTATGCCGGAAGCCTGGAAGCCAGTCGGGGATCCACGATCCACGTTGCTATTTTCGTGGCGTCGAGCCGAGGCTCGAGCGTCCGGATGGCAGCATAGGGGGCCCTCGAGAGTTCGCCATATGCGATCTCGGCCGCCAGCGGATCGGTATCTTCGAGATGGGGCGCGACGACGGCGAGGCGCTCATCCCATTCGGCATCCGTGAGATACGACCCCATGGATGCAATTTGCTGCCAGTTTTTCGTCGGGCGGCTCTTCCCACCGCGGTTGGTGGCGACAAACTGTCGGAGCCAATCAGCATGGTCAGCGTCGATCGCACCGATGCTGGCCCATTCTTCAGACAGTTTGTCCCGGACGAGCAGCAACGGTTTCCCGCTGGATACCGATGAGGGCTCCTGGCGAAGCACCGGTCCGTCCAGGGACATCGTCGGCTCGGCCTTCGTAGCCGACAGGCCGGGCTGCGCTATCGTCTCGTCCGTTGTCGCATGTCCCTTGATCACCTCGACGACACGGAACTGCCCTTCATTGGCCAGCGGAACGGCGAGCACGGCGTCCGCGGCCGAGTCCAGCCTCTGTCCCAGCGTGATCGTGATGCCCGATAGGCACACGCGACAGGCATGGGCCTGGCTGCCAAGAGCAAGCAGCAACGCAATGCCAACCATCAGCCGCGACCACGCTGCCCAGAACGGCAATCTCGCCGACATTGGTCTCCCTCCATCAGGAACCAGCCCGGCCGCCGGATAGTTTCTTCCGGCGGCCGGCTTTCGTGGTGCCTCAGAACGGCGACTTCTGCTGATCCAGCGGGTCGAGAACCTGCGGCATCGCCACCACCTCGTAGTTGGCAAAGCCGAACTCGTTGCTGCGAGCGGCAACGTATTTGTCGCCGTGCTTGTAGACCGTCACCTCGTACGGCGTGTTGTCGAGGGTGGTCACGATGGCGCCGTCCTTGATCTCGTAAGCGGTCCCGCTGCCCAGCAGGCCACCATGCATCACGTCGCCGACTTCGCTCGGCAGAGGCAGCGATCCGCCCACATTGTTGATGAGCCGTTGGCCCGACGTGGTCCAGGAGATGCTGAAGACCTCGCCTGTCGGGGTGTTTTTTACCCAGGTGGTCTTGCCGACGATAAGGTCTTTCAAGGCCGCATCATCGAGAGCGGTGGCACCCTGCTGCTTGAGGTCGGCCACAGTGATGCCCTTGGCTGCCGCCTCGCGTATTTCCCTGGTCGGCGCGTACCAGATCGGCGAACTCCATGCCCGCTCCTGGATCGTCGCCGCCACATTGTCGGGCGGCGCGATGCCCAACTCCGCGGCCTGGATGGTCGTCCAGCGCGGGGTCGGGATTTCGAGGGCCCTGACATAGTAGAATGCGTCCAGGCTCGGATCGAACTCGGGATCGGTCCAGACGCCTTTGAGTTCAACCGCCCCGATCGTGTTGGTATAGGTCGCGTTGACCAGGTTGACGGTCGATCCGATCGGCGGGACCTGCCCGCTGAAGGGGTCGGGCGTGCGATTGCCCGCCCAGGCGACATCGAAGACCTTTTCGAAGCTCTGGCCGTGCTTCGTCCAGCCCTTCACGATCTGGATGCGGTCGAGATTGCCCGAGGTCGGGTCCTTGACAGCCCAGACGATGAAGGACGGAGCCCGACCGCCGGGCAGCGGCGGAAGGTCGCTGCCCATCGGCACGCCTCCGGCATAGGCCGTCTTGACCCAATCCGCTTCGTTGGCAACGTTGGCCCAGTCCGGGCCGCCGAAGAAGCGCAACTTGATGTGTGGACCGCTGGTGGCGAAGGTTTCCTTGCGCTGCATCGCGTCGAACAGCGACTCGCGGGTATTCTCTTCGGCCCACACTCCGGTCAGGCCAGCCGGGTTTTCGAGCCGAACGTCGAGCCCGGCGAAAACAAAGCCCGACATCCGTTGCTTCACATCGCCGTCGGCCTTGCCGTGGCCGCCGAAGAAGTTCGTCTGCCGATACGGAACGCCTGTGTTGTGAGAGTCGGAACCGCCGACGAAGCCCATCTTGTAGGGGTTGTAGCCACGCGCCTCGGCCATCGACAGGCCGTCCTTCAGCGCCTGCCTGACATAGCTGCCCGCGACATGCGGGAACCGCCCGGCCGGATCGCCAAGCAGGTAGGTGAGGATCTCGAAATTGGCGAATTCGTCGTTCGGTGAAAGCGTCGGGTGCGTTTCGGAGGCACCCTTGATCTGCTTGACTTCCGTCAGTCGTTCGTTGCGGTCGCGCGACGCCGCCCAAGCCGCGTCGATCGGACGCCCCTTCTCGTCGATATCGGTCGGGAACATGTGTCCGTCCGACAGATTGGCATTGTGCGAGATGGCAAGCAGCTCGTTGCCGGCTTCGCGTTGCTGGTCCATCCAGGCCCACAGATCCGATGGTTTGTCGGAATCGATGGAGCTGTAGGGCAATTCCGGGACCTTGGCGCAGTCGCGGAAGAAGATATTCCGGTGCATGTTCCGGTTGTTCGGCGTCGAGGTCCATTCGTACGAACAGAACGCCGTGAACTTGCCCGGCTCGTTGGCCTTGTCCGCTATGGCGACGTTCTCCTTCCAGACGGTTCCGGCCACCTCTGGAGAGATCAATTCCTTGATCGGTTTGTTCTCGGTGATGGTCGAGCCGAGCCAGAGATAGATGCGCTGGACGTCCTCGGGCTTGCGGACGATGAGCTTCTGGGCGATCGGCAGCTTGGCGATTGCGGAGCCCGGCTCGTTGGCGAGGCGCACCGTACCGACATATTCGGAATGGTCGGTCACACCCATCCAGTCCAGCGGCGTCTCGATCTTGATGTCGTAGCCGAGCGGATGCTTGATCGGCTGCCCCTTGGCGTAGGCTAAAGCGTCCGCCGGACCGGTGAGCGTATTGCCGAAGATATAGGCGTCGAACGACCAGCTCGTATGGACATGGGTCTCGCCAAAATATGCCTGCCTTTCCTGGGCGTGGGCGGAGCCCAGAACAAGCAGGGTGGCAACGGAAGCAAGCAACGCAGTTTTTCCGCGCAACCTATGCATGGTTGGTACCTCCTTTGGTGTTCTCATCGATCGCAAGTCCAAGCTGGCGGATCTTGTTACCGCCTGACCAGTTCAATCTCGCTCGGCCGCCATTCCTTGGCGAAGAAGGGCTCGAGCGGGCTGTAGAGTTGCAGGATCGTGAACCAGCCCTACTTCGGGTCGGTCTGGATCCAGTTGCCGCGCGGGACGCCCCATGGCTGCTCAGGCGCGAACCAGACCGTGGTCGAACCATCGGCATCGGACTCGGCGGCGGGTGACGGATAACTCTGGCTAGCATCGTCATCAACGTGGCGAGAAGGCAGTGGATTGGCTTCATGGCCTGTTCCTCTCGCCTCATCTCTTCGGGAACAGCAGCGTGACGCCTGCCCGCACACCGATGCCGTCAGGCCCGCTTTCGGGGCTCTCGGCCCAGTAGCGAAGGCCGGCGAACAGGCTGACTGGCTGCTTCTCGATCTTGATAAGCTTCGCCACCTGGAAGTTGATCGGAATAGACCACTGGTCCATTTCCCAGTCGTAGGTGCTCTCGGTGTTGAGCGTGAAAGTCCAGGCGTCCTTGGTCGTGTATGCGACGAAGGGCTGCAGGAAGGTGGAGTTGATAGCGCTGCGATCGTCGTCGCCGGCGAATGACCAGATGTGGTTTGCGAGCGCGCCAACGGTCCATGGCCCACGCTGGGTAAGGACGACCGCCGTCGGCCCCGCGCCCCATTTTCCACCTCCGAGCAGATCGTCGGTTGCGGTAGGCAACAGGATGACCGGACCGGCACCCCAGATGATTCCGTACTCGGTCGGTTTGGCAGGCGACAAGAACAGGCTCTGGGTGGTGTCGCCGAGCCCGAATTGGTCGCCGGACGGTCCTGCTATGTCATTCTGCCAGGCGATCGGCAGGATGGTCCGGGAAATAAGGTTCCACTCGTCATTGAGCGTGATCGGGACGACAGGCTGCACATTGACGTAGGCTTTGTCGCCGTCGTTCGGCCCGTAGCCACTGTCGTAGTTGAACTGGAACGGTACACTGATCAGCGAGGCGACCGGGTTGGACAGTTTCTTGGCAAGGTCCTGAGCATCGTCTTGCGCCGAAGCGGTGGTGCAAACAAGCAGGGCGGGAATGAGGAGGCTTGGCACTCGCACGGATTGAGGCTCCTTCGTTTTCTCCTAGTACAGGAACGCCCGGCGGTAGCCGCGCCGTGCCACGCCGGCATAAGACAGCGGTGTCCGTGGCATGCCGATGATGTCGATGAAGACGGATACCTCGGAGCCCGTCTCGGGCATCTCGCCGCCGACAACCTTTACCGTGTAGGTCAGATCGTTGCCGCTCAACTCCGGGTTCTCGAGTACGACGACGACCTGTGTGAGTTCGCTGCCTTCGAGGATCGACAGGTCGGCATTCGGCGGGTCGGAAAGGAAGCTGTCCTTGCCCGTGCTCCAGAACGGGATGAACGCCGCCGTATCCATGTTTCCGGCAATGCGGTCAGGGCGATCGGAGAAGAACAGCGTCGTCGCGCCCACATCCTTCAGCGTCAGCTTGCTCGACGCCTTGTCGAATGTCATTGCGTCCGCCGTCTGGACGAACAGGAAGTCGGCCATGTCATCGGCCGCCTCGGCCTGGCTCGGCCTGACCGTTGCCGCCGCGGTGGCGGCCATGGCCGCCAGCAGGAGGTGTCGTCTGGTCGTCATCTCTCTCTCCGATTGCTGGTTGTGGTTCAGATGACCCGTCGTCCCCTCTGTTGTGAAGGTAAATAACTGTATCCCACAGAGCCAATCGGCGCTGTATCAATGTGCGATTGCGGAGACTACGCCGGGGAATTCCAGCCCTGCCTTCTTCAGAGATCCGAGAAACATCTCGACATCTTCAGACCGGGCAAACCGTAACGAAGTCTCTTCGGCGAGATTCCTCACCAGATCGGGCTCATGCTCAACGAGCCAGGCCCGTTCGCGTTCGGCGTCGGCCTTAAGACCTCCTTCCGCAAATATCGCAGCTGCAATCGCGTGATAGAGTGCGTTGCCTGAAACGTCTGCTTTCCTGATCCACACTGCGGCCTGCTGGTGGTCGCCGCTGAAATACGAGCAAAGGGCCAGTCCAACCTCATAATACGAAAGAGGCCCTGGATTGCGCTCACGCGCCTCTGCGACCAGTGCGCACCCTTCGTTCCAGTTTCCAGACAATGCCAGCCGATAACCGTACTCGCCCATGAGTTCGGTGTCGTTCGGGTTGATCGCCATAGCGCGGCTGCCTATGCGGCGCGCCGCATCGAACTCCCTTCTGAAATAGAGTGCGAACATCTGCGCCTGCAGACCCCGGATACTGAGCGGTTCCAGCTCCACGGCCCGCCGGGCGGCGGCAAGCGCCCGATCCAGTGACGCCGGCGACCAGGCGGGATCGAACGGATAACGGAACCGGACATCGTCGATGTATGTCTGCGATAGAAGCGCCCAGCCCGTCGCGTAGTTGGGAAAGCGCTCGACTGCCTTCTCGAGACAGGAGCGCACCGATGAACGAGCCGCCGGATCGAAGTTGGCCCGGTAGGCATAGTAGGAAAGCGTGCAGGAATATGCGGCCCAATTGTCAGGAGGGTTGGGGACGACGAGCCGGGCGTCCGCCTGAAAGATGACGCCATAGGACTGCGCCAGGCTCGTTGCCACGTTCTGGGCGACGTCGGCCTGGGCTTTCAGAAGACCGGGTACCGTTGTCGCTCCGTCGTAGCTTTGCGCCCAAAGCACGGAGCCGTCCGCTCTGTTGAGCATGCGGACCCGAAAACGGAACCTATCGGCAGACAGGTCCACGCTTCCCGCAAGCACATATCGTACCTGCGGCAGCGTCGCCGAGGCCGGCGACTGGACAACGACGATGTCCTTGAACTTGGAGAGGTGGCTGATGACCTCTTGCGTGAGCCCGCGGGCAAGGGCGGCGGATTCATCCGTCCCCGTCAGATCGTCGAACCACTCTACAAGCAACCGCGGGACTTCCGGCTTGCTTGGACCGGGCCGGGACGAATAGCCCAACCAGGCCAGCACGATCGCGGCCGCGACGAATATCGCTGCGGCCAGTGCAATCGACGGATGGCTTCGCCACCGCCGCTCCATCTGTGCGCGAGCGGGCGTCGCGGCGGGCTCTTCGGCGACGGGATCGGGAATCGAACGCAGCGAGAAATTCGGGACGTAGCCGCCCTTCGGAATGGTGATGAGTATGGGATCAGCCTGCCCCGCGGTCAGATAATATCGTTCGATCGCCCTGCGGAGGTGGCCGGCTTCGACACGGACGATCGGGTCCGCCTGCGGGTCGAAGGAAGCGTCGCGGCCAAACACTTCGACTGCAATCGAATAGGCCTTGATGCGGCTGCTGCGTCCCGCCAGGGTTTCATCGACGACATAGGTGAGAAACCGACGCTCGCGATCGGTCGCGTCAAACTCTGCGCTGTTCAGGATACGTTCGAGTTGCTCGCGACAGTTCTCGACCGATACATCGCTTTCTCCTCCGGGGGTAGTTTCCGCGCGGATCACAAGACTTCCCCCGTCTGCCATGCTCGCGGATCGAATCCGCATTTCTTCATAAGTTACATGATCGTCCATGTAAATTACATATCGTTGCTGGCCCCTGCAAGTGTCCGCGATTTTAATGGTCAATCAACGGATCGCGAGATGAAGATTGTACCGGAAAGCAGTCGGGCAGCCTTGTCGGCGGCACTTCGCCGGTTTCCTGAACTTGAGCTGACCATCCGCCGGATGATCGTGGCGGATCAGAATTTCCGGGACATGTGCGAGGAACTGGCGGAAGCGGAAGCCGCGCTTTCCAGGGCCGACCAACTGCCGTTGCCGATCCGTGCTGCGAGGAAGGCCGAGTGGCAGGACCTGGTGGAGCGGTTGGCGCGCGAGGTCGATGCTGCTCTGCAGGAGCAGCAGGCGGTCACCCGATCACATATCATTCCCCCTCGATGATGCCGATCACCTCTCGGTCTTGCCGGTTCCTGGACCTCGGGGAGGTTCCAGGTCCGTGATGCGGCTCCTGCTCCGGCTGCCTGCTGCAAGCCTTGGCTGCGACCGGCAGCTTGGCCGAAACCTGCTGCCCTTGCAGGCGGATGATCGCCCTGGGGGCGGGCTTTTGCGGGTCATGCCGGGGCTATCCTGGGCACGCTTATTTCATGTAACGTACGGTAAGATACCTCCTCAGGTGGTCCCCGGCACAGCAGGGTGCAACCGGTGTTTCCCTCCCGGAGATCAAAGATGAACATTACCCGTCGAACTCTGACTTTTGCTGGCCTGAGCTTGCTTGCCAGCGCGTCGTCGATTTCCCTTGCGCGTGCGGACTTGGGCGATGGAGCCCTGCATATCGGCGAGGACCTGGAAGAATTCTGGATAGCCACCGACGCATATATCTATGGCTATCCGCTGGTGACGATGGAGATGACCCGCCGCGTCATGACGAATGTCGCCGAGGCTGTCGGTACCCGCGCCCCGATGGGGCATATCATCAAGTTGCGCCAATATCCCGACGCTTCGTTCAGGGACGTGACGGCGCCGAATGCCGACACGCTCTACACGACCGCCTTTTTCGATGTCGGCAAGGAGCCCTATGTGCTCAGCGTGCCTGATATGAAAGGGCGGTATTTCCTTCTGCCGATGCTCGATGGATGGACGAATGTCTTCCAGGTGCCGGGCAAGCGCACGACGGGAACCGGCGCCCAGACCTATGCCATCACGGGCCCCGGCTGGACCGGAACGCTCCCTGAAGGCGTGACCCGATACGAATCTCCGACCAACATTGTCTGGTTGCTGGGCCGCATCTACTGCACGGGTACGCCCGAAGATTACGCGGCGGTGCATGCCCTTCAGGACGAGTTCAAGCTGGTGCCGCTCAGTGCCTACGGCAAGGACTACACGCCTCCGCCCGGCAAGGTCGATCCGTCGATCGACATGAAGACCGCCGTGCGCGACCAGGTCAATCGGATGGACGCGGTCGAATATTTCACGCTCCTTGCCGAACTGATGAAGGCAAATCCGCCGTCCGACGCGGACGCACCCGCGCTGGAGCGCTTCGCGCGGATCGGGCTTGTCGCGGGCCAGGATTTCGACGCCAGCAAGCTGAGGGCCGACTTCCACAAACGTGTGCCGACGATCGGCTTCGACCGGATCATGCTGCAGTTCAAGATCAACAGCCAGGTGAAGGATATCAACGGCTGGGCCTTCACGACGAAGACAGGGCTGTACGGAACCGACTATCTCATGCGGGCTCTGATAACTGCCATCGGGCTCGGCGCCAACCGCCCTCAGGATGCGGTCTATCCGACGTCGGAGAAGGATGCCCATCGCCGCTCCTATGACGGCCGGAGGAACTACGTCATCCATTTCCCGAAAGGCCAGACGCCGCCGGTCTCGGGCTTCTGGTCCATCACCATGTATGACGAAAACTTCTTCTTCGTTGCGAACCCCATCAACCGCTACTCGATCAGCCCTCGTCAGGATCTGAAATACAACGCCGACGGATCGCTGGATCTCTATCTGCAGAACGTGTCTCCGGGCGCCGACAAGGAAGCGAACTGGCTGCCCGCGCCGGCGGGCAAGTTCTTCCTCATGATGAGATTGTACTGGCCGAACGAGAACGATCCATCGATCATCGACGGAACCTGGACGATCCCGCCGGTGGAGGTAGCCGACTGATCCCGGCATAGGCTTGCTTTTGCGGCACCTTGCTGATGCCGAGATCAGAGGGTGCCACGCGCCTGATCGACGCGTGGCGCTCTCGTCAGAGGAGTGAAGAAGTGCCGCCCATTCAATTGAAGGAGAACAGACCCATGGCAATCAGAACCATGATGCTCGCGGTGACGGCGGTTGCCGGAATCGCGTTATCGGGCGGCACCGCACTCGCGCAGGACGCTATTTCTGCCCCTGCGACGAAATCGATCGGCGCCGCGAAACCCAAGATCGAGCCGGCCCTGATCGTGCTCAACTCCAAGGGAGCGAGTCTTGCCGGCGGCAAGCTCGTTCTGTCGGGCGTGTCGCCGAATTCCATCATGTTCGCCGACCGTCCGGTGCGCGCCGCGGGCCATGTGCTTACGGCCCATCTCCTCGAGGAGTGGGCTGTCGGCAGCGACAGCTTTGCCAAGGACCCTCCGAACGCGACCGTGTCGGTTCTCAGCAAGGACGGCAGTTCCGTCCTGGACGCCGTCGTCACGCTCAAGACACCGAAACTGGAGGGCGAGACGCTGACTTTCGACGTCGACGTTCTGGAGGGGAGCCTTGACGGCGGCGATGGTCCTGCCTCGACGTTCATCGACATCATCGGCATGCCCTTCACACCGCTTTCCTTCGCCGGAGCGGCACGACGGGCGGCATATCGCGGAGCCTGGTACGCCGGTGCGGCTGCCGGCGCCGCTGCGGTGGCGGCTCCCTACTACTATCACCCGTACTATCATCCCTACGTGCGGCCCGCGTGCGGCTTCTACCCGTATCCGCCCTGCTACTGAGGCCCAGGTTCAGGGGATAGTGCGGTGCGCAAGGCGGAAAAAGCTAGAGCAATTCCAGCAAAAGTGTGAAGCAGTCTTGCGTCCGGAATTGCGTAGAAACAAGAAGATAGAGCATTTCCGCGATTCGGAGAAAAGCGGAAATGCTCTAGGCCCTTTTGCAACGGAAGTAGTCACCCGCCGTGCTGAATGACCGGTTCAGTGCTCCGTCCCCCGACCAGATTTCTCAGGTGATCTCATACGCGATCGCCCCGTTCTTCCTACTTGGTGTGGTCGCGAGTTTCGTTTCGGGCTGTTCACGCTTTCCCTTCTTCTGCTATCGGTCGCGCTTATCACGCTCGGACGCGAAGTCAGGATTGCGCTCAACGAATATGACCATCATGCTGTTGGCAGGGATTGACGGAGTTTGTGATGAAATTGCGATAGTTATGTATTAGATCTAATGATGACGTGATTCATGATTTTCTTGAGAAGGAATTGTTATGAAGAGTCTGAAAAAGGCCTTCCTTGTCTGTGGTTTTCTCTGGGCGATCCCGGCGGCTGGCGCTGATTTGACCCCCGAAACGCCGCCCGCTGCCGAGAGCGGATGGACATTTTCGGTCACGCCCTATTTCTGGGCGGCGGGTCTCTCCGGCGAGACCTCCCAGTTCGGTCTGCCTGTCGTCGACATGAACGCGAGCTTCAGCGACATCCTCGACAATCTTGATTTTGCCGCGATGCTGATGGGTGAGGCACGCAAGGGGCGATTCAGCCTGTTCGGCGATCTGATCTACACGCAGCTTTCCTCCGGCCGTGCGACGCCGCGCGGCATCCTGGCGACCAGCGTCAATGTGGAGGCCTCGACTTTCGCGGGGCTGGCCGGCGCGGGCTATTCCGTATTGGAAGGTCCGGCGGGCCGGCTGGACGTCGTCGCCGGCATGCGGGTCTGGTCGGTCGACACCGATATCTCCTTCAGCGGCGCCTTCCTCGACGGGGTGATGCGCAGCGACGGGGCGACCTGGGTCGACGGCCTCGTCGGTATCAGAGGCAAATACGCCTTCACCCCCAAATTCTATGCCACGGGCTGGGGGCTGGTCGGCGCCGGTGGGGCGAACCTCGACTGGGATGTCGCGGCGGTCTTGGGCTACAACATCAACGAACGGTTCTCCGCGACCCTCGGCTACCGTGCGCTGGGCGTGAACTACAGCAGCGACGACTTCCTGTTCGACGCGGTGGAGCAGGGCCCGATCGCAGGACTGACGATCAACTTCTAGTGTCGTGATTTCGAAGTTCGCATGATTTGATATCGAGCTCGGAGGCGAACTTCGAAATCAAACTGACACTTGGAATCGATAGTTTGCCGATGCCCCTTTTGTTCTGAAATTCGCTCCGAGGTCGGTATCGCGAAATTCAGAATCGGGGCATTGGCGTTCCTACGACCGTTCCGTGTACAGGGGGACGTGCGCGTATTTCGGGAAAGGGCGTGTGTCCATATGGAGTGCAATTCAGCCGTCCGCCCGACAATGGGTCATTTTCGGCGAGGCGTGTTCGGCGCGCTGGCGATTGCAGCCTTGTCCACTGCCCTGCTGGCGGCGTGCGCCAGCCGCCCGACAGGCGTGCTGCAACCCGTGGCGGCTTCGCCGTCGGCCAGCCAGGTCGAGATGCTTGTCACGACCATGCGCGATCGTTCCGAAAACCCCGGCGAAATGTTCAGCGGCGAGCGTGCGCTCGAACCGGCCTTTGCCGAGATCACCGTATCGATTCCTCCCAGCAGCGTTCGCAAGGTCGGTGAGGTCGCCTGGCCGCGCCGGCTTCCGCCGAACCCGGCGACGGATTTTGCGGCGGTCAAAGCCGAGCAGATCAATCGGGAGACGGCCGAGAAGTGGCTGAACGCCGCCGTGCACAAGAGCCCGGATCGCAGCGTTCTCGTCTTCATCCATGGATTCAACAACCAGTTCGAGGATGCCGTCTTTCGCTTCGCTCAGATCGTTCACGATTCGAATGCGCGCACCGTCCCCGTGCTCGCGACATGGCCATCGCGCGGCAGCCTGCTCGCCTACGGCTATGACCGCGAAAGCACGAACTACACCCGCAATGCGGTCGAGCAGCTGTTCCAGTATCTGGCACGCGATTCGGAGGTAAAAGAGGTCTCGATCCTCGCCCATTCCATGGGCAACTGGCTTGCGCTCGAATCCTTGCGCCAGATGGCCATCCGCAACGACGGGCTGCCGGCCAAATTCAAGAATGTCATGCTGGCGGCGCCTGACGTGGACGTCGACGTCTTTCGTTCACAGATTGCCGACATGGGCGAGCGGCGACCTCATTTCACGCTCTTTGTGTCGCGTGACGATCGCGCATTGGCCGTTTCCCGGCGCGTCTGGGGCAATGTCTCCAGGTTGGGAGCTGTCGATCCGGAACAGCCGCCGTACAGGGAAGAACTCGCAGCGAACGACATTACGGTCCTGGACCTCACAAAAATCAAGGCGGGCGACGATCTGCATCACAGCAAGTTCGCGGAGTCGCCCGAGATCGTCCAACTGATCGGTACCCGCCTCTCGACCGGCCAGACATTGACCGACAATCGGCTGGGGCTCGGGGACACGATCGTGTCTGCGACCGCGGGGGCTGCACATACGGTCGGAACCGCCGCGGGCCTGGTTGTCGCCGCTCCGGCGGCAATCGTCGATCAGAACACCAGGCAAAACTACGCCCGTCACGTCGAGGCGCTGGTCGGACCTGCGACGGGGGAGAGCCTCGCGTCGCCAGGCACCGAAGCAGGCAAGTGATCAGGCAGCAGCCGTAAGGCCGCCCACGCGGCTGACCTCCAGCTTCGCTCCGCCGGTTCCGTTCCGGCCAAACTTCTTCAGGAGCCGCAGCGGCGCAGTTGTGTGGCGTAGCGCTGCGCCATTTTTTCGGTGTCGCGTGCGTAGCGCTGCACGCCGGCGTCCCATTTGCCGCGCTTGTAGGCGCCCCATCCGGAATAGTAGGCGAGATAGAGCCGATAGGTGTCGTTGCGCGATACGCCGTAGGCGTCGACGGTCTTGGAATGGTACCAGCCGACGAAATCCACGGCGTCGCCAAAGTCGTTGCGGCGCGCGGCGAAACTGCCTGTCTCGCGCTTGTACTGCGCCCAGGTGCCGTTCAGGGCCTGCGAGTAGCCGTAGGCGCTCGACTGGCGTTTCCAGGGAATAAAGCCGAAGAGCTTCGTGCGTGGCGGCCGGGCGTTGGCCTTGAAGCCCGATTCCTTGCGCACCGTCGCCATCAGCACATGGGTGGGGATGCCATATTTGCGTTCGGCGCGCTTGGCCGCCCGCTGCCAGTTGTCGAACCAGCCGTCGCGCTGGTCGAAAACGGCGCAGATGTCGTTGATGTGGCGCGGCGGCGTTGCGCAGGCCGACAGCGCAAGCAGTGATATGACCGGTACAATTTTACTAAAACTCGCCCCACGCATTGGGCGAGGTCTAGGCGAAAAACTTAAAGGGAGTCTTTAGACATCCGTTAACGATTCGGCCCCACGCCTCCCGCCGCGGTGGGAGGGGTGGAAGGACGGTGGAAGCGGAAGGGGCGGCAGGTGACATCCGGGCGGCCTGGGTGTCCAGCCGGGCCTCGCCCTCCATCAACTGCCCCGTCTCGCCTGGACGTTGGCGAAAATTGCCGTTTCCTTCCAATTCGGCCCCGTGCGGTAACGCTCTGTTCATCCCTGTCGGCGAGAGTGGCAACGCGGCCATGTATTGAGTTCCGCCTCAGGCAACAGGCCCATCCTGAAAGGGGTGGGCCTTTTGTGCGTGCGCCCTGCACGGGCGCATTCGCGCGGATGGTGATTTCGACGCGAGCCCGTCCCGGCGAATGAGCGTGCAGCGCAATCGCTTCTTTGCCAGCCGATGCGCGTCCGTTCCGACAGGATGCCCCTGTTGCTGCGATCAGTGCCCGCCCAGGACCAGAGTCTGGATCGGCAGAAGCAGCGCCTGCATCCGCAGGATCATCGCATGCACCACGCCGGTGGCGTCGATCGCGTGGAGCACGAAGGCGCGGAAGGCGCCGATGTCGGGGTCCTGCAGCGCGTCGTGGTTGCTGGTATAGGCGTTGGCGATGCAGCTGCTGCCCTGGGGCAGATCGTCGAGCTGGCCCGCAAAGAGCGGCTGCATGATGACGGTGATCGTTCCGGGGCGCGCCATTTGCCCGACGTCGACGAGCTGGTCGGTCGGACGGATCTGGCCGCTGGCGATGACGTGCTGAACCTCCGTCACCACCATCGGGACAATGGTCCAGGGCTTGGCGATGCAGGCGACCTCGCCGACCATCCCGGGCCTTATCACCTGCGCCTCGATCTGCCCGAAACCGGCGATGAGGCCGGTGACCTTGCGCTCGGGCACCAGGATGCCGGCGGGCCGGAGCATCGGGTTGACGACATCGCCCGGCCTGAGCGCGAACTGCTGGACAATGCCGTCGGTGCCGGCGACGACGAGGGTCTTTTCGAGGTCGACCCGCGCCTGGTGCAGCGCGGCCTCGGCGCTGGCCTTCTGGGCGGGGAGCTGGAAGTCGATCTGCGACACGATGGCCTCGCGGGAAGCCATTGCCGCGTCCACCACGCCCTGCTGGGTGTCGACCCTGACCAGCGCCTGCTCGACTTCGCGCTCGGGGATGGCGTTGGGATTGCGCCGGAACAGGTCGGCGCGGGTATCGTACTCGTCCTGCGCCTGCCGCAGAACCCCGCGCGCCTGGGCGATCCGGCCGTCCGCTTCCTTGAGCTGCGACCGGGCGACGACCATGGTGGCGTCGATCTCGGCGATCCGGCGCTTGGCGGTCTCGACGGCCGCCGCCTGCGCGGTGCTGTCCAGTCGGAAGAGGGGCTGGTCCTTTGCCACCTTCTGATTGATCTCGACGAAGGTCTCCGCCACGCGGCCATTGGTCTCCGGCAGGATGGTGACGGTGCGGAACACGGAGGTGGCGGCCTTGGTGGAAGGGTGGAAATAGAAGATCGTGGTGATCAGGCTGACGGTCAGGATCAGGCACAGGGTGATCCCCCAGCGCAGCTCATACCAGACGGAGAACAAGGTGATCTCGCGGCCGATCCGCTTGCCCTGCACGAAACGGCGGTAGAGGAAGTCCGGCAGGATCGTCAGTATCGAACAGAGGAACAGTTCCAGCATGGCTCAGGCCCTCTTCTGCTCGCGCGGCAGTGGCTCGGCTGCCGAGGCCGGCGGAACGGCGGGTTCGTCGTCTTGCGCCGGCGCGTCCGGCTGGTTGCGTCCGGCCATCCGCCCCAGTGACCTGGCCATCGAGTTCAGCGGGGTCGAGAAATCAGGCAGCGGGACGAGGGCGAGCAGCAGCGCGGCGATCCAGAACGCATGGTTGTGGGTGAAGAGCGCGATGAGCGCCAGCACCGCGACGATCTCGAACTGCACCTTCTGGCCGCGATGCGCCATCTGCTCGGGAAGCGCATGGAGCTTGAAGTAGAAGATGCCGATACCGACCACGGCGAGCAGCACCGCGATGCCCGTCGCCACGAAAAGCACGTCGGCCTGCCCGGGTGCCGCGATGAAGAACGGCAGGTGGTGGGGCGCCGCGGGGTTGATCGCTGCTTCGTGTTCCATCAGGCGGCATCCTTCCGGTCGGAGAACCGCGGTGGCAGGTTACCCCGCAGCCCGCCGCGCATACGTCTGATTGTCATGACGAGCCCCTGGCCTCGGCCGACGATGGCGCGGCGACGGTGGCTGGACTTGCGGTCTCGCCATCTCCGGCTGCTGGCCAGGAGGTCGGAAGCGTCAGTTTTTTTCGGGGCAGCCTCCCAGGCATCGGCGATTTCAGCTTGCGCGCCACTCGGAAACTCCCAACTTCAACTTTGTCAGGTTGGTGCGGTGGTGGGGACGTTGTCAAGGGAAGGCCCGACTTGTCCCACAGCGGAGTCCTGCTTCCCGAGGATTGGGGGCTGTACGGATTCTCCGATGGCGAAGAAGCCTGCATTGGCGCAGCGACCATGCCGGCAGGGCTGCTCGAAAACCCTTGGCGGCGGCAAGTCGGTACCCTTGCGCGTCATGCATCGGGCTGGCGATCGGGATCATTCCATGTCCGTCTGGCGTTTGAGCTGAAATAAAGCGCTTGTGGTGACGAAATTCCGACAACGCACGGACGACTGCGGTGCTTCGATGCCGGCATGGACCGCAGCAGACGCAGTGCCGAGCGTATGCAAAGGAGGGCGGGGGAAACGATCCCGCAGCTGCCGCCGCGGATTGTGCGCAATCCCTACCCGCCGATGGAGCTCCTCTCCGACGACCAGGTCGAGGCCATCCATCACGCATCGCTTCATATGCTGGAGGATCTCGGCATCGAGGTGATGAACGCATCGGCGCTCGACCTCCTGGCCAAGGCAGGGGCCGATGTCGACCGGTCGTCCCGGGTGGTGCGGCTCGATCGGGGTCTTGCCGCCGAGGCGCTGGCGTCGGCGCCGCAAAGCTTCACGCTCACCCCGCGCAATCCGGCGCATGCCGTCCATGTCGGCGGCGACGTCGTCAATTTCACGCTGGTCGCCGGTCCGCCCAATGTGCACGACCGCGAGCGCGGCCGCCGCTCCGGCAACAAGCGCGACTATGACGACCTCGTCCGGCTCGCCCAGCATTTCAACTGCATCACCATGCTCGGCAACCAGGTCTGCGCGCCGGTCGAACTGCCGGCCAATACGCGCCATCTCGACACCTATCTTTCCAACCTGACGCTCACCGACAAGGCGTTCCACGTCTCGGCGATCGGCGCGGGCAGGGCCCGCGACGGCATCCATATGGCGGCGATCGCCCGCGGGCTCGAACCGGAGGCTTTGCGCGATGATCCGGCGGTGGCCACCATCATCTCGGTCAATTCGCCGCGCCGCTTCGACGAGGCGATGCTCGACGGCTTGATGGCGATGAGCGAGGCCGGCCAGCCGGTCTGCGTGACGCCCTTCACGCTGATGGGGGCGATGAGCCCGGTGACGCTCGCCGGCGCGCTCACCCAGCAGAATGCCGAGGCGTTGTTCGGCATCGTGCTCACCCAGCTTGTCCGCCGCGGCGCTCCTGTCATCTACGGCGCCTTCACGTCCAATGTCGACATGCGCTCCGGCGCGCCGGCTTTCGGCACGCCGGAGAACGCCAAGGCCAACGTCGCATCCGGCCAGCTCGCGCGCCGCTACCGGCTGCCCTATCGCACGACGCCGGGCTCGGCTTCCAACGCAGCCGACGCACAGGGCGCTTACGAGACGATGATGGCGTTGTGGGGAGCCGTCCTCGGCCACGGCAATATCGTCTATCACGCCGCCGGCTGGCAGGAGGGCGGGCTGACGGCCTCCTTCGAGAAGCTCGTCATCGACGTGGAGATGATCCAGCACATGATGGAATTTCTCCAACCGATCGCGGTCGACGAAAACGAACTGGCGCTCGATGCGCTCGCCCGCGTGCCGCCGGGCGGGCACTTCTTCGGCGACGCGCATACGCTATCCCGTTACGCCGACGCCTTCTACCGCCCGCTGCTTTCCAACTGGCAGAACCACGAAGCCTGGACCGAGGCGGGCGCGCTCGATGCCACGGCTCGCGCCACCGGCCTCTGGAAGAAGGCGCTCGAAGAATACCGGCAGCCGCCGATGGACCCCGCCATCCGCGAGGCGCTCGAAGCCTATGTCGCGCGCCGCAGGGATGAGATCGGGGCAGGGGAGCCGTGACGGCCGATCGTGTCCCATCGAGCCATTCTATGGCGAGAGATGGTCCGCTTTGCCGCCGAACGGCTGAAAGAACTGGGGCTGAGGCGGGCGCCGGCTATTGCAAGAAGAGCCCGCTGCGGCTGAAGCACGCTGCTGCTCGTCCAGGTTCGGACGGGGCTTCGTCATTCGCTTCATGTTGACCCTTGGGCCAACTTGATAGGGCCGTCCCAAATCATGACAATCGACGCGCAGACTTCCTCAATTGCCGCGCGAGTTCTTCGACGTGCGGACACGATGACCAGCAAACATGCGCACCTGAAGGAGCAAGCGATGAACCAGCTTAGTCATCCCGAAATTCCCGCCGGCGAGCAGGAGACGGCTCAGCTCGAACTGAACCGCCGGAGCATGTTGCTCGGGGGCACCGCGCTCGCGGCGGCCTCGCTTGTGGCGTCGACCACGGCGGTCGACAGGGCGCGTGCCCAGCAGCAGGCTGCCGCCCCCAGCGGCAAGATGCCCAACATCCTGGTGATCTTCGGCGACGACATAGGCATTCCGCAGATCAGCGCGTACACCATGGGTTTGATGGGCTACCGCACGCCCAATATCGATCGCATCGCTGCCGAAGGTGCGATCTTCACCGATTCCTACGGACAGCAAAGCTGCACTGCCGGGCGGGCTTCCTTCATCCTGGGACAGGAGCCTTTCCGTACCGGACTGCTCACGATCGGTATGCCCGGCGATCCGCACGGCATTCAGGACTGGATGCCCACCATCGCCGACGTCCTGAAGACCATGGGATACGCAACCGGACAATTCGGCAAGAACCACCTGGGCGATCGCGACGAACACCTGCCGACCAATCACGGCTTCGACGAGTTCTTCGGAAACCTTTATCACCTCAACGCGGAGGAGGAGCCGGAAGGCTATTTCTACCCCAAGGATCCAAAGTTCCGCGAGAGATATGGCCCGCGCGGTGTCATCAAATCCAGTGCGGACGGCCAGATCGAGGATACTGGACCGCTCAACACGAAACGCATGGAGACGGTCGACGAGGAGTTCCTGGCCGCTGCCGTGGATTTCATCGATCGCCAGCACCAGGCCGAGAAGCCCTTTTTCGTCTGGTTCAATTCAACCCGCATGCACGTGTTCACCCATCTGAAGCCGGATTCAATGGGCAAGACGGGCATGGGCATCCACGCCGACGGCATGGCCGAACACGATGGGCATGTGGGGCAACTCCTGAAGAAACTCGATGATCTCGGCATCGCCGACGATACGATCGTGATCTACACGACGGACAACGGGGCCGAGATCGCGCTCTGGCCCGACGGTGCAATGACCCCGTTCCGCAGCGAAAAGGGAACGACATGGGAAGGCGGCATGCGTGTTCCCATGATGGTGCGCTGGCCGGGCGTGGTGAAACCGGGCACGCAGATCAACGAACCCGTGACACTCATGGACTGGATGCCGACGCTCGCGGCGGCAGCCGGCATTCCCGACATCAAGGAGCAGATGAAGCAGGGTTTCCAGGCGGGGACAAAGAACTTCAAGGTGCATCTCGACGGCTTCGATCTCACCGGGCTCCTGAAGGGAGAGGCCGAGCAGCCTCCGCGCGATGCGGTCTACTATTTCGATCAGGGCGGCAATCTGAACGCGATACGCTGGAACGATTGGAAGCTGAGCTTTGCGACCGCGAGCCATGGCAATATCGCGACGGCGACGCGCGAGGTGCCGAGCTGGGCATTGATCACCAACCTGCGGATGGACCCCTACGAGCGTGGTCTCGAAGAGGGCGGCGGCGCCCTCGACTTCCTGGCTCGGAACATATGGCTGCTGGTGCCCATACAAGGCAAGATCAAGGAGTTCTTCCAGGACTTCGATCAGTATCCGTTCCAGACGGGAAGCTCTCTGAACGCAGGCGGCATAAATTACGGCTGGCTGCAGCAGCAGGCCGCGCTCAAGCGGCTCAGTGACCTTGAGAGGCTCGCGCCGCGATAGACTGCCTGGCAATGTCGCTGTGCGCATTCTTGTCGCGGGGTGACCGCTTCGTCACGCCTGATATCGACATTTCCCTTGCGGCGATGAACTGAATTCCGCGTCAGGCAAAAGACCCATCCGGCAGCGGCTGGGTCTTCCCGATCGTGCGCCATGTGTTTCCAACCAGTCCGTGTCAGGATTCGCCGGCGTCGGCCTCGTCGTACGGGGCAGTGCCAGTGGGGCGAACTGCCCGGCGAGGCGCCGCCAATCGCTTCCACGAGCTGCTGTCAAATGCTGTCGAGACGATTCGGAGTTTGCCGATAATCCGCTGAAATCGCGCCGGAAATCGGCCATGCCGTCGCAGGATCCCCGATAGGTCTCCACCTTCCGATGCCACCTCGCGGGCAAAACATGATCTGAATAATCAAGTATTTTCCGTCACTTATCTCGCTCCGAAGAAATTTGACCGATTGATAAAAAAACAGAACGTGCTAACCTCACGTCAAAACCGATAAATGGGGAATACCGATAATGGCGGAAGGACTCTTCAAACACGGCATCGCGGCGGGACGGCTGGCGCCGGCCCAGTACGCCGACAACTTCTCCGACCTGCACCCGCCGCTCGACGCTCACGAGGCGCTGGTCGAGGCGGATCGCTGCTATTTCTGCTACGATGCGCCCTGCATGCAGGCCTGCCCGACATCGATCGATATCCCGATGTTCATCCGGCAGATCGCGACCGGCAACCCGATCGGCTCGGCCAAGACCATCTTCGACCAGAACATTCTCGGCGGCATGTGCGCCCGCGTCTGCCCGACCGAGACCTTGTGCGAGGAAGTCTGCGTTCGCGAGACGGCGGAGGGCAAGCCGGTGCAGATCGGCCGCCTGCAGCGCTACGCCACCGATACGGCGATGCGGCAGCACAAGCAGTTCTACGAACGGGCCGCGGCGACCGGACGCAAGGTCGCAATTGTCGGCGCCGGGCCGGCGGGCCTCGCCGCCGCGCACCGCCTGGCGCGCTACGGGCACGAGGTCACCATCTTCGAGTCGCGGCCAAAATCCGGCGGCCTCAACGAATACGGCATCGCCGCCTACAAGAGCACCGACGACTTTGCGCAGGCCGAGGTCGACTATGTCACGGCGATCGGCGGCATCGAGATCGAGCATGGCAGGGCGCTCGGCCGCGACATCCACCTTTCCGAGCTGACGGCCGCTTTCGACGCGGTGTTCCTTGGGATCGGCCTCGCAGGGGTCAACGCGCTGCGCGCAGAGGGCGAGGATGCCGAAGGCGTCGAGAATGCCGTCGAGTTCATCGCCGAGCTGCGCCAAGCCGTAGATCTCGGCAGCCTGCCGGTCGGCCGCCGCGTGGTGGTGATCGGCGGCGGCATGACCGCGATTGATGCGGCCGTGCAGTCCAAGCTGCTCGGCGCCGAGGAGGTGACGATCTGCTACCGGCGCGGCAAGGAGCATATGAACGCCTCGGAGTTCGAGCAGGATCTGGCGGCTGCCAATGGCGTCGCCATCCGGCACTGGCTGCAGCCGAAGCGGGTGGTTTCGGAAGGCGGCAAGGTCGCGGCAATCGAGCTCGAATATACTGCCCTGAAGGACGGCAAGCTCGGCGGCACCGGCGAGACGGTCACGCTGCTGGCCGATCAGGTGTTCAAGGCGATCGGCCAGAGCTTCGAGCCGGCGGCGCTGAACGGCAGCGGCGCCAGCATCGGGCTCGAAGGCGGCCGCATCAAGGTCGACGAGGAGGGGCGCACCTCGCTGGCCAAGGTCTGGGCCGGCGGCGACTGCATCGTCGGCGGCGACGACCTGACCGTCTCGGCGGTCGCGCAGGGACGCGACGCGGCCGAATCCATCCACCGCGCGCTCACCGCGAACGGGAGGGCATGATCATGGCTGATATCCGCAACAACTTCGTCGGCATCAAGTCTCCGAACCCCTTCTGGCTGGCGTCTGCGCCGCCCACCGACAAGGCCTACAACGTCGTGCGCGCCTTCAAGGCGGGCTGGGGCGGCGTGGTCTGGAAGACACTTGGCGAGGAGGGGCCGCCTGTCGTCAACGTCAACGGTCCGCGCTACGGCGCGATCTGGGGCGCCGACCGCCGCCTGCTCGGCCTCAACAACATAGAGCTCATCACCGACCGCGAGTTGCAGACCAATCTGCGCGAGATCAAGCAGGTCAAGAAGGACTGGCCGGACCGCGCGCTCGTCGTCTCGCTCATGGTGCCCTGCGTGGAGGAAAGCTGGAAGGCGATCCTGCCGGTCGTAGAAGAGACCGAAGCCGACGGAATCGAGCTCAATTTCGGCTGTCCGCACGGCATGTCGGAGCGCGGCATGGGCTCGGCGGTCGGCCAGGTGCCGGAATATATCGAGATGGTGGTGCGCTGGTGCAAGGCCAACACCCGCATGCCCGTCATCACCAAGCTGACGCCGAACATCACCGATATCCGGCGTCCGGCACGGGCCGCAAAGGCCGGCGGCACCGACGCGGTGTCGCTGATCAACACGATCAACTCCATCACCGCGGTCGATCTCGACACCTTCTCGCCGGAGCCGTCGATCGACGGCAAGGGCAGCCATGGCGGCTATTGCGGACCGGCCGTGAAGCCGATCGCGCTCAACATGGTCGCCGAGATCGCGCGCGATCCCGAAACCCGCGGCCTGCCGATCTCGGGCATCGGCGGCGTCACCACATGGCGCGACGCGGCCGAGTTCCTGGCGCTCGGCGCCGGCAATGTGCAGGTCTGCACCGCGGCCATGACCTACGGCTTCAAGATCGTCGAGGAGATGATCGAGGGGCTGAAGAACTGGATGGACGCCAAGGGCCATGCCTCGCTCGACGACGTCGTCGGCCGCGCAACGCCCAACGTATCCGACTGGCAGTATCTCAACCTCAACTATGTCGCCAAGGCGCGCATCGACCAGGACGCCTGCATCAAATGCGGCCGCTGCCACATCGCCTGCGAGGACACGTCCCACCAGGCGATCACCAGCCTCGTCAATGGCCAGCGCCATTTCGAGGTGATCGAGGAAGAGTGCGTCGGCTGCAATCTCTGCGTCAATGTCTGCCCGGTGGAAGGCTGCATCACCATGGAGCCGCTCGCTGCCGGCGCGCTCGACAAGCGCACGGGCCAGCAGGTCTCGTCGGTCTACGCCAACTGGACCACGCACCCCAACAACCCGATGGCGAAGGTGGCGGCCGAGTAGGGAAGCAAGGTGCCAGCCTGGGGCCGAGCGTGTTGACGTGAAATAGGGGCATGGAGACAATCTCCACGCCTCTATGCCAATCGCTCGGCTTCACCCATGGCGTCTCTCGACTCCGGGCTAAGGACAGCTGCAACGATAATTGAATCGGTCGGTTGTCTCGACCTGCAGCGGTGTGACTCACCCGGCAGGGATTCCCTGCCGGAGCGAGGCGCGCTAGCGGTAGCGACATGATCGACCGGCGCGGGATCCAGCAGCGGTGGGAGGCGGACGGCTCGAAGCGCGACGAGCGCGGCCGGCGCGTGTTCGCCGCCAGCGAGGCGCGCGCTGCGGGCCGGGGTGGGCTGGCGGCGGTCTCGGAGATCACAGGGCTGGCCCGCTCGACGATCGGGCGCGGGCTGAAAGACCTCGACGCGGCGCCGCCGCGCGGTCGGGTGCGCCGGGAAGGCGGCGGCCCGCGGCCGTTGACGGCGCGCGATCCGACGCTGCTTGCCGACCTTGAGCGCCTCGTTGAGCCGGCGACCTTGGGTGATCCGGAGCGGCCTCTGTTGTGGGTGTCGAAGAGCCTGGACAAGCTGGCGCGCGCGCTTGGCGACATGGGCCATGCGATCAGCCCCAACAGCGTGCGCAAGCTGCTTGTCAAGCTCGGCTTCTCGCGCCAGCTTAACCGCAAGACGGATGAAGGCGCGCACCATCCCGACCGCGATGCCCAGTTCGCGCACATCAACGCCAAGGTGGTCGCCGCGCAGGCGGCCGGTGAGCCCGTCATCTCCGTCGATACAAAGAAGAAAGAGCTCGTCGGCGCCTTCAAGAATGGCGGCAGCGACTATCGCCCGAAGGGCGACCCGCAGCGCGTCAAGGTGCACGACTTCGTCGACAAGACGCTTGGCAAGGTCGTCCCCTACGGCGTCTACGACGTGGCCGCCAACGAGGGCTGGGTCAGCGTCGGCATCACCGCCGACACCGCCGAGTTCGCGGTCCACTCGATCCGCACGTGGCTCGAGCGCATGGGCCGCCAGCGCTATCCCTCGGCCGGCGCGCTGACGATCACCGCCGACTGCGGCGGCTCCAACGGGGCGCGCGTGCGGCTGTGGAAGGTGGAACTGCAGAAGCTCGCCGACGAGACCGGGCTTGTCGTCCACGTCCATCACTATCCGCCGGGCACGTCGAAGTGGAACAAGATCGAGCACCGACTGTTCTGCCACATCACCCAGAATTGGCGCGGCCGTCCGTTGACGGATCGCCTCGCCGTGGTCGAGTTGATCGGCGCGACCACGACCAAGACCGGGCTCAAGGTCGAGTGCGCGCTCGACGCCACCACCTATGAGAAGGGCGTGAAGGTCTCGGCTGCCGAGATGGCGACCCTCGATATCACCGGCGACCAGTTCCATCCAGAATGGAATTACACAATCAAACCGCGGCGGTCGGCCATAGCGTAGCGGTTATCGTTGCAGCTGTCCTAAGCCTTGCCCAGATGCTTCGGCCAGAATTCCTGATGTACTTCGGCCGCTTCGTCTTCGAGGTTCGGGCCAACCACAGTGACGATGCGCGCGCCGGTTTGCAACACCGCCCGGCTCGGCACGTTCAACCCGATCCCGGCGATCTCGCCAAGCCGCGCTTCGGAGCACGCAAACACCATACGCCCGATGCCCGACCAGTAAATCGCCCCGGAGCACATCGCGCACGGCTCCGTGCTTGTGTAGAGCGTGCAGTCAGCGAGAAAAGCAGGGTCGTAGTGCTGCGCTGCCAGTTTGATCAGGTTCATCTCGGCGTGGTTCGTCATATCGTGGCCGGTGAAGACGCTGTTTTCGGCGCGCAGGATCACTTCGCCGTCCTTCACCAGCACCGAGCCAAACGGTTCGTCACCGCGTTCCATTGCGGATTTCGAGAGCGCGATCGCCTCGCGTAAGAACGGCTCGTGGCCTTCCATCGGAGTCTCCCCAAAGCTGGAACGGGATGATCTTGTCTTGAATCGGAGGGATTTCCAAGGGGCTGCAAATCAGATTGAAGATCGGCGATCTGCATCGCCGCAACGGTCATCTTCCGGCTCCAATCAATGAGTCCTGAGCCTGGCCGAAGGCCGCAACCACCGTTTCGATAGGCAGGAACAGTGTGCGACTGTCTTCGGGATATTCGATGAACTCCGCGCAGCGTAGATAGAAGCGCTTCGCCGCATCGTCCTTGGCATGGACCAGAACCGCTCTGATACCAATGATCTGCGACGCCAGCGCGATCCGGCGCAGCGCGTCGGAAAGCAGGTCCGCGCCGAGGCCCTTGCCCGCATGGCTGCGGCCCACAGCCAATCGCCCGATCACCGAGACAGGCATCGTATCCGGCGCGTTGTGCCTCACCTTGCCTGGTGCCGCCGCGCGCTCCACGGCCGCGGCCGACATGCAGAAACAGGCGACAACCCGATTGCTTTCGCAAACGACATAGGTGCGCGAGAACCGGCTTTCATTCTTCGAGGCCCGGAGACGCAGCCACTCGTTCAGTGCCGGTTCGCCGCAATCGAAACTCGAAAGATCGTGGCCGTCGGTAAGAGGAACGGGAGGCGAAAGACGAGCTTCGAGGCGTTCCGACGCTATTTCTGCCATGCCGGCACCCGGCGCAGCAGCGACTGTAGTTTCGGTCCCGGTGCCGGGGGATTGTCGAGGGCGTGCATGAAAGCGTCGTAGCGATCAGAGTCCAACATGAACAGTCGCTGGTCGAGCAGCACGTCGATAGCCTGCCGCCGGGCGCTTTCGATCATGAATTCGGTGCGCGTCTTGCCCAGCACCGCCGCCGCATCGTCGATGAGTTGGCGGGTGGCAGCCTCGATCCGAAGGTTGATGCTGCCTTTCGTGTCGGCAGCCGATGTCCGCTCCGCAACCGCAATGGTCGCAGTTCCATGCCTTTGCGAGGTTGATGCGCGAACTTTTGACATGCGCTGCAATATGATCAGACGTATCTACAATGTCAATACGACCGTGGAGCGAGGTCCGCGATCCATCGCCTCGTTGATTGGAATGCCGACGGCCGGCTTCACCTGGGGAATTCACGGCCTAAGCAGATTCCGGAAAAGTGTCCCACGGTTTTCCGACAAGAATCTGCGACAAAACAAAGGCCTAAGCAGACCATTCGTTGGCTTGCCAAGGAATGTCTGCTTAGAAGCGCGCCGAAAAGGGACCACCGGCGCGGCGGTCAGTTCGCCTTCGGCTTGAGGCCCTCGACGAAAAGCTGCTCCAGAAATCGTGCGGCGTCCTCGAAGCGGCCGTCGCCGCCGCGGTCGGGGCCGAGCACGGCGCGCACCTGGGTGTCGAAATCGGCATAATGCTGGGTCGTTGCCCAGATCGAGAAGATGAGATGCCAGGGATCGGTGCGTGCGATCTTGCCGGCCCGCATCCACCCCTTGATCACCTCGGCCTTCTCGTCGACGAGCGTGCGCAACTCGCCTTCCAGCATCGGCCCGATGCGCGGGGCGCCCTGGATGATCTCGTTGGCGAACAGCCGGCTTTCGCGCGGAAAGTCGCGGGCCATCTCCAGCTTGCGGCGGATGTAGCTCCTGAGCTCCGTCATCGGGTCGCCGATATCGTCGAGCTCGCGCAGCGGCGCCAGCCACGTCTCGAGCAGGCGCTCGAGCAGCGTCTCGTGGATGTCTTCCTTGTTGCGGAAATAGTAGAGCAGGTTGGGCTTCGACATGCCGGCCGCGTCGGCGATCTGATCGATCGTCGCGCCACGAAAGCCATGCGCGGAAAACACCTCGAGCGCTGCCTCCAGGATCAGTTCCCGCTTCTCCTGCTGGATACGGGTCCGGCGCCGCTGCGTGGGGGCATCCATCGTCACCTCTCCCTCTGGGCGCCGTGTCTAGCCGGGGTTCTGTGGCCCAATGGACTGGACCAGTTTCTCGCCGACTGTGGAGCGCGCCTTCTATCCGGCATTTCCGGTACTATTCCCTTGACCGCCCATGCAGCGGTGTTAACCTTTGTCCAACCGGTCAAAAATTGCGTAGCAGAAACTGCGCCGAAGACCAAGCGTTGGCCGCACCGAAACGAGAGAACCGAAAGGAAAGCTTGGTCATGTCCAACCGGCTGACAGTCACGCCGAACGATCTCAGTGCATTCTGGATGCCCTTCACGGCAAACAGGCAATTCAAGCAGGCGCCACGCATGCTGGTCGGTGCCAAGGACATGCACTACACGGCCAGCGACGGCCGCCAGATCCTCGACGGCACGGCCGGTCTTTGGTGCGTCAATGCCGGCCATTGCCGGCCCAGGATCACCGAGGCGATCCGCAACCAGGCCGGTGAACTCGATTACGCGCCGGCCTTCCAGATGGGCCATCCGATCGTATTCGAGCTGGCGAATCGCCTTGTCGACGTCGCGCCCGCCGGCATGGACCACGTCTTCTTCACCAATTCCGGCTCCGAATCGGTCGACACCGCGCTCAAGATGGCGATCGCCTATCATCGCGCGAAGGGCGACGGCTCGCGTTTCCGCCTGATCGGCCGCGAGCGCGGTTATCACGGCGTCAATTTCGGCGGCATTTCCGTCGGCGGCATCGTCAGCAACCGCAAGATGTTCGGCACGCTGCTCACCGGCGTCGACCATCTGCCCCACACCCACCTGCCCGAGAAGAACGCCTACACCCGTGGCGAGCCTGAGCACGGCGTCGAACTCGCCAACGATCTGGAGCGTATCATCGCGTTGCACGACGCCTCGACCGTCGCGGCCGTCATCGTCGAGCCGGTGGCCGGTTCGACCGGTGTGCTCATCCCGCCGAAGGGCTATCTCAAGCGGCTGCGGGAGATCTGCGACAAGCACGGCATCCTCTTGATCTTCGACGAAGTCATCACCGGCTTCGGCCGTCTCGGCACGCCGTTCGCGGCCGACTATTTCGGCGTCACCCCCGACATCATCACCACCGCCAAGGGCGTCTCCAACGGCGTCATCCCGATGGGCGCGGTGTTCGTGAAGAAGGAGATCCACGACGCCTTCATGAACGGGCCGGAACATCTGATCGAGTTCTTCCACGGCTACACCTATTCGGGCAATCCGATCGCCTGCGCGGCGGCGCTCGGCACGCTCGACACCTACAAGGAAGAAGGGCTGCTCACACGCGGCGCGGAACTCGCGCCCTATTGGGAAGAGGCGCTGCATTCGCTGAAGGGCGAGCCGCATGTCATCGACATCAGGAACATCGGCCTGATCGGCGCGATCGAGCTGCAGCCGATCGCCGGCCAGCCGACCAAGCGTGCCTTCTCCGCCTTCGTGAAGGCCTTCGAGCGCGGCGCGCTGATCCGCACCACCGGCGACATCATCGCGCTGTCGCCGCCGCTGATCATCACCAAGGGCCAGATCAACGAACTGATCGACCATGTGCGCGAGGTGCTGAGACTGATCGAATAGGGCGTCATGCGTCCCCTCGGGCGTAGAGACGCCTAGGATTTTGAAACGACGCATCGAGCTTGGATCGCGCGATCCTCGGCGGGATGCGACAGGGCTTCGGCTCGAACGGGATGACGGCGTCGGGAACCGCCGGCATCCCGCATGGACATTGAATGAGAGGACTGCACATGACCGCCCCCGGCAAGAATCTGCGAATCAATTCAGACCGTTTGTGGGATTCGCTGATGGAAATGGCGAAGATCGGCCCCGGCGTTGCCGGCGGCAACAATCGCCAGACATTGACCGACGAGGACGGCGAGGGCCGCAGCCTCTTCAGGAAATGGTGCGAGGCGGCGGGCCTCGAGATGGGCGTCGACCAGATGGGCACCATGTTCGCGCGCCGGGAAGGTACCGATCCGGAGGCCTTGCCGGTCTACGTCGGAAGCCATCTCGATACGCAGCCGACCGGCGGCAAATATGACGGCGTGCTGGGTGTGCTGGGTGGACTGGAGGTCGTCCGCTCGCTCAACGATCTCGGCATCCGGACAAAGCACCCGATCGTGGTCACCAACTGGACGAACGAGGAAGGCACCCGCTTCGCGCCGCCTATGCTGGCCTCAGGCGTCTTCGCCGGCATCCACGAACTCGACTGGGCATATGACCGTAAGGACGCCAAGGGCAAGCGCTTTGGCGACGAGCTCGTGCGTATCGGCTGGAAGGGCGACGAGCCGGTTGGCGCCCGCAAGATGAAGGCCTATTTCGAACTGCATATCGAGCAGGGCCCGATCCTCGAGGACGAGGGCATCGACATCGGCGTCGTCACCCATGGCCAGGGACTCAAATGGCTGCAGGTCACGCTGACCGGCAAGGAGAGCCATACCGGCTCGACGCCGATGCCGAAACGGCGCAATGCCGGCCTCGGAATGGCCCGCGTCACCGAACTCGTGCACGAGGTGGCGATGGACTACCAGCCCGATGCAGTCGGCGCGATCGGCCATATGGAGGTCTATCCCAACTCGCGCAACATCATCGCGGGAAAGACGGTCTTCACCATCGACATCCGGGCGCCGGAGAAGGAAGTGCTCGACGCGATGGATGCCCGCATCCGCGAAGGCGTCGACACGATCTGCGAGGCGCTCGACATCGAATACGAGATCGAACAGGTCGGCCATTTCGACCCCGTCACCTTCGACAAGGATTGCGTGAAGGCGGTCCGCGACGCGGCCGTTAGGCTCGGCTATTCGCATCGCGACATCATCGCCGGCGCGGGCCACGACGCCTGCTGGGTCAACCGCGTCGCGCCGACGTCGATGATCATGTGCCCTTGCGTCGACGGCTTGTCGCACAACGAGGCCGAGGAGATTTCCAAGGAATGGGCGGCCGCCGGCGCCGACGTCCTGTTCCATGCCGTGGTGGAGACAGCCGAAATCGTGGAGTGATCCGAAGCCACCGAACCAATCCAACGCGAAGCCAAAATCGCGACGAAACAAGGGAACGAATAAATGACCAAAGTCATCAGGAACGGCACCATCGTCACCGCCGACCGGACGTGGAAGGCCGACGTGCTCATCCAGCACGGCAAGATCGTCGGCATCGGCCACGACCTGCATGCCGACCACGAGTTCGACGCTACCGGCTGCTATGTGATGCCGGGGGGCATCGACCCCCACACCCATCTCGAAATGCCCTTCATGGGCACCTATTCGGCCGACGATTTCGAAAGCGGCACCCGCGCAGCGCTGTCGGGCGGCACGACCATGGTCGTCGACTTCTGCCTGCCGTCGCCCGGCCAGTCGCTGCTCGAGGCGCTGACCATGTGGGACAACAAGACGTCGAAGGCGTCCTGCGACTACTCCTTCCACATGGCGATCACCTGGTGGGGCGAGCAGGTGTTCAACGAGATGGCCGACGTCGTCGACAAGGGCATCACCTCGTTCAAGCATTTCATGGCCTACAAGGGCGCGCTGATGGTCAATGACGACGAGATGTATTCGTCGTTCCAGCGCTGCGCGGCCCTCGGCGCCCTGCCGCTCGTCCACGCCGAGAACGGCGACGTCGTCGCCCAGCTCCAGCAGAAGCTGCTGGCCGAAGGCAATAACGGGCCCGAGGCGCATGCCTATTCGCGTCCGCCGGAGGTGGAGGGCGAGGCGACCAACCGCGCCATCATGATCGCCGACATGGCGGGCGCGCCGCTTTATGTCGTGCATGTCTCCTGCGAGCAGTCGCATGAGGCGATCCGCCGGGCCCGCCAGAAGGGCATGCGCGTCTTTGGCGAGCCGCTGGTCCAGCACCTTACCCTCGACGAGACCGAATATTTCAACAAGGACTGGGACCATGCGGCGCGGCGCGTGATGAGCCCGCCCTTCCGCAACAGGCTGCATCAGGATTCGCTGTGGGCCGGCCTGCAGGCCGGGTCGCTCCAGGTCGTCGCCACCGATCATTGCGCCTTCACCACCGAGCAGAAGCGCTTCGGCGTCGGTGACTTCACCAAGATCCCCAACGGCACGGGCGGGCTGGAGGACCGGCTGCCGGTGCTGTGGACAAGGGGCGTCAATACCGGCCGCCTGACCATGAACGAGTTCGTCGCGGTGACGTCGACCAACATCGCAAAGATCCTCAACATGTATCCGAGGAAGGGAGCGATCGTCGAAGGCGCCGACGCCGATCTCATCGTCTGGGACCCGAAGCGCAAGAAGACGATCTCGGCCGGGAAGCAGCAATCTGTCATCGACTACAATGTCTTCGAGGGCTTCGAGGTGACCGGCCTGCCGCGCTTCGTGTTCTCGCGCGGCGAACTCGCGATCGAGGAGGCCGCTGTGAAGACCAGACCCGGTCATGGCGAATTCGTCGCGCGTGAGCCGCATGGCGCGGTGAACCGGGCGCTGTCGACCTGGAAGGAACTCGTGGCGCCGCGCAAGGTCGAACGGACAGGCATTCCCGCAACGGGGGTTTGAATGCGGGCGGCAGCTTTCGCGGCGATCGCGGCGGCGTGCCTCAACGCAGGGATTGTCGCCGCGTCGGTGGCACAGGGGCTGGACATCGCAAAGATGCCCTATGGCAACGAGAACGGCTGCAAGGTCGGGCGCGGCGAGCAGGTCGACACCGACGACTTCCTGCTGTTGCGGCCCGACGGCATCGACGCCTATGCCAGTTCCTGCGAGTTCGTGCAGTCGCTTCCGGCGAAGGACGGATCGCGCGTGCTGACAGGCCTCTGCGACGAGGAAGGGCACGAGGGTAAGGTTGTGCGCATGCTCAGTGTCGGTCCCAGCGCGGATGATCCGTCGGCATTGACCATCTCCGACGGCAACGGCGGTCTGTGGGGCGAGGTGAAGCCATGCTCCTGAACGATCGGTTCCGAATGGTTCGTCTACCGCGCCAAGGCGTCGAGTTCGGGCAGCAGCACCACGCTTTCCTGCTCACGCGGGTCGGTGCGAGCGATGACGGCCGTGCAGGGCGCGTCGGAAAGGTTCGCAGGCAGATGCGGCACGCCGGCTGGAATATACATCATGTCGCCGGCCTTCATGTCCGCAAACTGCTCCAGCCGCTCGCCATACCAGGTGCGGGCTTCGCCGGAGAGCACGTAGACTGCCGATTCATGGGCTTCGTGCAGATGCGCCTTGGCCCGGGCGCCGGGAGGAATCGTCACGACATGCATGCAAAGGCCGGTGGAGCCGACCGTCTCGGTCGCGATGCCTTCGAAGTAGCTGAGCCCCTGCTTGCCGTCATAGCTGTGGCGCGCGCGAACGACGCTGCAGCTCGGCTTGGCGGTGGAGGACATATCAGTTCATCCCTGATCCCGGTTCCGCAAGGACCGCACAATAACCGGAAGCACCGACATGCCCAATAGCGATACCGCAATGGCGGGCAGGACGAAGCCCCAGTCCGGGACAGCCACCGGCAACGGCCCGGATGTGGTCGCCGCCCGCGGGCTCGGCCTGACGTTCAGGACCAGCGACGGGCCGGTCCAGGCCCTGGCGGACGTCGATCTGACGATCCGCAAGGGCGAATTCGTTTCCTTCATCGGCCCGTCGGGCTGCGGCAAGACCACCTTCCTGCGGGTGATCGCGGATCTGGAGAAGCCGACATCGGGCACGATCTCGGTGAACGGCATGTCGCCCGAACAGGCGCGCGAGAGGCGGGCCTATGGTTATGTGTTCCAGGCGGCCGCGCTTTATCCATGGCGCACCATCGAGCGCAACGTCGCCCTGCCGCTCGAGATCATGGGCATCCCCCGGGTGGAGCAGAAGGCCCGCATCAAGAGCACGCTGGAAATGGTCAATCTGGCCGGCTTCGAGAACAAATATCCCTGGCAGCTTTCCGGCGGCATGCAGCAGCGCGCCTCGATCGCGCGGGCGCTGGCATTCGACGCCGACCTGCTTCTGATGGACGAACCCTTCGGCGCGCTCGACGAGATCGTGCGCGACCATCTGAACGAGCACCTGCTGGCGCTCTGGGCCCGCACGAACAAGACGATCTGCTTCGTGACCCACTCCATCCCCGAAGCGGTCTATCTGTCGACGCGCATCGTGGTGATGTCCCCGCGGCCGGGCCGGGTCACCGACGTCATCGAATCGACGCTGCCGCCCGAACGCCCGCTCGACATCCGCGAGACGCCGGAATTCCTGGCGATCGCAGCCCGCGTGCGCGACGGGCTGAGAGCGGGGCATTCGTACGAGGAATGATGCCCGTGGCCGACCATGTTACCAAGAGGCGAGATGGTGCAACCGTACGCGCCCGACAATTGCGCCAGGACGATACCGAGCCGGAATATCGGCTCTGGGGCGAGTTGCGAAGTCGAAGACTGAACGGATACAAGTTTTCGCGGCAGATCCCGATCGGACGGTATTTCGTCGATTTCGTGTGCCGCGAGAGGCTGTTGGTGATCGAACTCGACGGCGGACAGCATTCCGAGTCGGCTCGCGACGATATCCGGACACGATTCCTGAACGCTCACGGCTATTCCGTTCTGCGATTCTGGAATCACGAGGTCCTTCGCGAACAGAGAGCGGTGCTGGATACAATACTTGCCGCATTGGAGGATCGGCTTGCGCGGTCCCCCTCACCCGACCTCCGCGGAGCCTGTCCTCGGGCTTGCCGGAGGCAAGACCCGTGGGCTCCGGCCACCCTCTCCCCGAGGGGAGAGGAGGCCCAAGCCGGTCGCCCTCGACAGCACACAAAAGCTGCACGCGCCAATCCGGAGACGCAGCAGAACGAAACTCCTTCCTCTCCCCAGCGGGGAGAGGGTGGCCGGAGCCCACGGGTCTTGCCTCCGGCAAGCCCGAGGACAGGCTCCGCGGAGGTCGGGTGAGGGGGATGGTGACGATCTCAGACGTCTCAGCATCTGCCGATGCCCGCACCCCATCGCTGGCGTCGCGCATTCTTGCCGGCCACACCGGCCCCGTGCTCATCGTCGTCGCGGCGCTGGTGGTGCTCTGGTACGGCTTCGCCGTCTATCTCAACGCGCCCTGGCAGCTCGACGTCTACCAGAAAGACGGCACGCAATGGACCATGGCCGGGCTGGTGCGCGACACGCTGCACCAGGATCGGCCGGTGCTGCCGTCGCCGCTGCAGGTGGTCGAGGAGCTTTGGAAGACCACTGTTCAGACCGCGCCGACTTCCAAGCGCAGCCTCGTCTATCACGGCTGGGTGACGCTCTCCTCCACCTTGCTCGGTTTCGCCATGGGCACCCTGCTCGGCATCGTGCTTGCGGTCTTCATCGTGCATAACCGGGCGATGGACCGGTCGGTGATGCCCTGGATCATCGCCAGCCAGACCATTCCGATCCTTGCGATCGCGCCGATGATCATCGTGGTGCTGAACGCCATCGGCCTTTCGGGCCTTGTGCCCAAGGCGCTGATCTCGACCTATCTGTCCTTCTTCCCCGTCGTCGTCGGAATGGTGAAGGGGCTGCGCAGCCCCGAGCCGATCCAACTCGACCTGATGCACACCTATAGTGCCAGCCGCAGCCAGACCTTCTGGAAACTGCGCTGGCCGAGTTCCATGCCATACCTCTTCACCTCGATGAAGGTCGCGGTGGCGATCAGCCTCGTTGGCGCCATTGTCGGCGAACTGCCGACCGGTGCGGTCGCGGGGCTCGGTGCGCGGCTGCTCGCCGGCTCCTACTATGGGCAGACGGTGCAGATCTGGGCCGCGCTTTTCGCCGCCGCGGCGATCGCGGCGGTGTTGGTGTCGATCGTCGGCCTGCTGCACCGGCTGGTCCTCAAGCGCATGGGCATGGCATGAGAACCGAAATCGTCTTCGGCGCGCTGGCTTTCTGGATCGCCGCCTGGGCGGTCAATGAATGGCTGGTCCGGCTCGAGCCGCAAAACCGCCTCGTCGCGCGGGCGACGCGGCTTGCCGTGCCGCTTCTCTTCGGCGTCACCATCCTGGTGCTGTGGGAGGGCATCGTGCGGGGTTTCAACATCCCTTCGGTGCTCCTGCCGCCGCCCTCGATGATCTGGCAACGCATCCTCACCTCGCTTCCGGTGCTGGCCGCCGATTTCCGCCAGACATTCCTCAAGGCGGTGCTGATCGGCTATGTGCTGGGCTGCGGCTCCGGTTTCATCGTGGCGATCCTGATCGACCGCTCGCCCTTCCTGCAGCGCGGCCTGCTGCCGCTCGGCAATTTCGTGTCGGCGCTGCCCGTCATCGGCATCGCGCCGATCCTCGTCATGTGGTTCGGCTTCGACTGGCCGTCCAAGGCGGCCGTCGTCGTGGTGATGACCTTCTTCCCCATGCTGGTCAACACGGTGCAGGGGCTTGCCGCGGCAAGCGCCATGGAGCGCGATCTCATGCGCACCTACGCCGCCGGCTACTGGCAGACCCTGTTCAAACTGCGGCTGCCGGCCGCAGCCCCCTTCATCTTCAACGCCCTGAAGATCAATTCGACGCTCGCCCTTATCGGCGCCATCGTCGCCGAGTTCTTCGGCACCCCGATCGTCGGCATGGGCTTCCGCATCTCGACGGAAGTGGGCAGGATGAATATCGACATGGTGTGGGCGGAAATCGCGGTTGCAGCACTTGCGGGTTCTGTCTTCTATGGCGTGGTCGCCCTGATCGAACGGGCGGCGACGTTCTGGCATCCGTCTGTCCGTGGTGGATAGGCGAACTTCAGAGGGAACGGGAAGAATGAAGAAAATGATCGTCTCACTGCTGGCCGGCGCGATGTCGCTCGCGGCGATCCAGGCGCTTGCGGCCGACAAGGTCACGCTGCAGCTGAAATGGGTCACACAGGCCCAGTTCGCCGGCTACTATGTCGCCCAGGAAAAGGGCTTCTACGAGGAGGAGAATCTCGACGTCGACATCAAGCCGGGCGGCCCCGACATCGCTCCGCCCCAGGTGCTGGCCGGCGGTGGCGCCGATGTCATCATCGACTGGATGCCCTCGGCACTCGCCACTCGCGAAAAGGGCGTGCCGCTCGTCAACATCGCCCAGCCGTTCAAGTCCTCGGGCATGATGCTCACCTGCCGCAAGGACACCGGCATCACCAAGCCCGAGGACTTCAAGGGCAAGACGCTCGGCGTCTGGTTCTTCGGCAACGAATATCCGTTCCTGTCATGGATGAGCACGCTCGGCATCAAGACCGACGGCGGTCCCGACGGCGTGACCGTGCTGAAGCAGGGCTTCAACGTCGACCCGCTGCTGCAGAAGCAGGCCGACTGCATCTCGACCATGACCTATAACGAGTACTGGCAGGTCATCGATGCCGGCATCAAGCCGGAGGACCTCATCACCTTCAAGTATGAGGACCAGGGCGTCGCGACCCTCGAAGACGGCATCTATGTTCTGGAGGACAAGCTCAAGGACCCTGCCTTCGTCGACAAGATGGTGCGCTTCGTCCGCGCCTCGATGAAGGGCTGGAAATATGCGGAGCAGAACCCGGACGAAGCGGCCATGATCGTGCTCGACAACGACGCGACCGGCGCCCAGACGGAAGAGCACCAGAAGCGCATGATGGGTGAGATCGCCAAGCTGACCGCCGGGTCGAACGGCGCGCTCGACGACGCCGACTACAAGCGCACCGTCGCCACCCTGCTGAAGGGCGGCTCGGATCCTGTCATCAGCAAGGAGCCGGAAGGCGCCTTCACGTACGAGGTCACCGACAAGGCGCTGAAGTAGCCGCAACGCGTCGGACGCGATCCGAAACCGAAGCGCAAGGGAAGGGGCGGGCGACCGCCCCTTTCGCGTTGGAGCGGATACAGGAAACATTTCGGATGCTCAGCCGTTCGTTGCATGGTAGCGGCGTCTTGCCGCGCCCGGCCGGAGGTTTCCGGCGCAATCGTGGAGGATCTCATGCATCCCTTCTCTCGCATGCCCGTGGTGGCCGGCATGGCCGTCTCGGCCCTGCTGCTCGTTTCGTCGCCGCTCCTGGCGGAAAGCGTCAAGCTCGCCGCGATGCTCGACGGCGCCCAGGAGTCGCCTCCCGTTGAGACCGACGGCAAGGGCATGGCCGAACTGACGTTCGACACGGAGACGAAGAAGCTCGACTGGACGGTCGATTATTCGGGCCTGAGCGGCCCGGCGGCGGCCGCGCATTTCCATGGACCGGCCGACAAGGGCGCGAATGCCGATGTCGCCGTCCCGCTGCAGGGCGATCTCGCCAGCCCGATCAAGGGCGAGGCGACGCTGACCGATGCGCAGGCGGCCGATCTGCTGGCCGGAAGATACTACCTCAACATCCATACTGCCGCGCACCAGGGCGGCGAAATCCGCGGACAGGTCGAGAAAGCTATGTAGCAGCCAGGGCAGGGCGTTCCGACGCACGGAGCGCTCCAGGCGTCCTGCCGGTCTGCTTGCGGAAGAAGCGGTTGAAATAGGCCGGATCCGAGAAGCCGAGGCTGTAGGCGATGCCCTGCACCGGTGTCGGCGTGAAGATCAGGTCGCGGGTCGCGGCCTCGACAAGGCGTGCATTGACGAGCGCCTGCACGCTACCGCCGGTTCCGGCCCGGCAGATGCGGTTGAGATGAGCGTCCGACAGGCCGAGCTCCGCGGCATAGAAGCTCACCGGGCGACGCTCGCGGAAATGCGCGGCGACGAGATCATAGAGCGCGGCGATCCGGCTGGCGTCGCGTTCGTTGGGATGTTCGCGTGCCAGTGCCGGCCCGTCGGCCCGCATGAGCGCCACGATCAGCCCGGCGACCAGTGCCTCGAGCAGCACCATGCGGCCGGCCCCATGGCCGTCGAGCTCGGCGTGGATTCGCGCGATGGTGTCGACGACGTCGCGGGCTGGTGCCGTATCGGAGGCGAGCCGGATGAGGCGAGCCTTGTCCGCGAAAGCCGTGATCGCGGTGCTGGAGCGCATCGGTGCCGTCAGGCGGTCGCTCAGCGCGGTGAGGACAAAACCCTCGATGTCCCTCGAGAAACGGAAGCCGTGCACCTCCCCGGGTGGGACGAAGATCGCCGTGGAATGCTCGAACGGCCGGTAGCGGCCATTGACCAAGGCTTCGCCCGAGCCGCTCGAAATGTGCAAAACCTGGAAGAAGGTCTCATGGCGGTGAGGACGGATCTCCCAGCCATGCAGCCGGCTCCGCTCCGGAATCGTCTCGCAGTGCAGCCACAGACCGGCGGTTTCGTTGCGGGATTCGCCGTAGAGGCGGAATGTCGGGATGCTGCTTCTCAACGGCCTGGTCCGGTTCGATGATCGGATTGTGCAAGAGAGTGCCGGGAATGTCTATTGGCGGCACGGCGATGCAGGCGCATCCTGAGGCCGGATGAAGCGCCGCTTGGCGCACAAGACTGCTCGCCGGGAGGATAAAATGCGCACTCAGGTCGTCATCATAGGCTCCGGTCCGTCAGGGCTGCTGCTCGGCCAACTGCTTACCAATGACGGCATCGACAACATTATCCTGGAGCGTTCGTCGCAGGAGCATGTTCTGGCGCGCATCCGCGCCGGCGTGCTCGAGGAAGGCACGACTGCCATGCTCGACGAGGCCGGCGCCGGCGAGCGAATGCGTCGCGAGGGCCTGCCGCATGATGGTTTCGACATGGCCTTCGACGGCCGCCGCCACCGGGTCGATCTGTTCGGGCTGACCGGCGGCAAGCGCGTCATGATCTACGGCCAGACCGAGGTAACGCACGACCTGATGGACAAGCGCGCGGCCACCGGCGGCGCCACGGTCTATGAAGCGGCCGATGTCGCCCCGCACGGTTTCGACGGCGAACGGCCCTATGTGACCTACAAGAAGGACGGGGCGACGTTCCGCATCGACTGCGACTTCATCGCCGGCTGCGACGGCTATCACGGGATTTCGCGCAAATCGGTGCCGGAGACGGCAATCAAACTCTACGAGCGTGCCTATCCGTTCGGCTGGCTGGGCATCATCGCCGAGGTGCCGCCGGTCGGCGAAGAGCTGATCTATGCCAACCACCCGCGCGGCTTCGCGCTCTGCTCCATGCGCTCACACACGCGCAGCCGCTACTATGTGCAATGCTCGCTCGACGACAAGGTGGATGATTGGTCCGACACCCGTTTCTGGGACGAGATCAGGTCGCGGCTGCCGGCCGCGACAGCCGAGCAGATGACGACGGGCCCGTCGATCGAGAAGTCGATCGCGCCGCTGCGCTCCTTCGTCGCCGAGCCGCTGCGCTTCGGGCGCCTGTTCCTGGTGGGTGATGCCGGCCATATCGTGCCGCCGACCGGCGCCAAGGGTCTCAACCTTGCGGCCAGCGACGTGCGATACCTCTTCGACGGCCTGCGCGAGTTCTATGCAGATCGTTCGTCCGCCGGCATCGACGCCTATTCGCAGAAGGCGCTGGCGCGCGTCTGGAAGGCGGAGCGCTTTTCCTGGTGGATGACGAGCACGCTGCACAAATTCCCCGAGACCGGCGCCTTCGGCCAGAAGATCCAGGAGGCCGAGCTCGACTACCTCTTCCATTCGCGCGCCGCATCGACGGCGCTCGCGGAGAATTATGTGGGCCTGCCCTACTGAACGCCCGCCGGTCCTGTGGGAGGACAGGCCGCCCGGATCGCCTTGATCAGCATCGCCAGCGGCAGGGGGCGCTCGGCATCGGCGCGCATCGTGAGGCCGACGGCGCCACGCGTCTCCGAGGTGTCGATGGGCAGCACGGCGAGATGTCCGGCCGCGACATCGTTGGCAACCACCCCTTCGGAGATGATCCACACCGCGTCGCTCTCGCGCACGAAGGCGCGGCCGAAGGAATCCGAGACGCTTTCGATCCGCGCGCCTGCCTCGGGCAGGCCGTGGGCTATCAGGAAGCGGTCGACGAACGGTCGGATGACGGAAGCCGCCGTCGGCATCAGCACGGTGAAACGCGAAAGCTCCGCGAGGTCGAACGGGTCGCGTGCCAGCAATGGATGACCGGGCCGCACGACGAACAGCACCTGCTCGGAGTAGAGATGCTCGAAGGTGAGGCCGATCATGCTTTCCGGCGCGGCCAGCCGGCCGACGACGAGGTCGAGCTCGCCGCCGGCCAGTTGCTGGAGCAGTACGGCGTTCTCGCCGGTGACGATCTTCAGCCGCCCGTCCGGCGACTGTTCGAGGAACCTGCGGGCCGCCTTCGGCATGATGCGGGCCGACACCGTCGGCAAGGCGCCGACCCGCAAGGGCGGGGAAAGGCTGGCCGCGCCCCGTCTCAGCGTATCGACGCCCTGGCGCAGGGCCGCCATGCCGAGGCCGGCGTGCCGACGGAACTCCTCGCCGGCCGCGGTCAGTTTTATGCCGCGGCCGTCGGGCTCGACCAGCGCGGAGCCGAGCGCCTCTTCCAGCTCCCGGATCGTGCGGGTGACCGCCGGCTGCGACACGTTGAGCACTGCCGCCGCCTTGCCGACGCTGACGGTGCGCGCCACTTCGAGGAAGGTCGAGATATGACGAATTTTGATTTGCATGACGGAAAATCATACCACAATGATTATGAATATCGCGAAAAACAGTATTTTTCTTAACTGATGCAGCGTGTTTCACTCGGCTGCACGACGAGGAGAAGACGGATGGACGAGGCAGGAAAATCGGAACGCTACCGCGAGGGGATGGAGACCCGCCGGGCGGTTCTGGGTGCGGCCCACGTCGACAGGGCGCAGGCCGCGAAGACCGCGTTCGACGAGCCTTTCCAGGATCTGATCACCGAGGCCGCATGGGGCCATGTCTGGTCTCGGCCCAACTGGACCAAACGCGAGCGCTCGATGGTGACGATCGCGCTTCTGGCGGCACTCGGCCACCATGACGAGGTGGCGATGCATGTGCGGGCGACCGCCAATACCGGCGCGACGCCGGATGATATTCGCGAGGCGCTGCTTCATGTGGCAATCTATGCCGGTGTGCCGGCGGCCAATCATGCGATAAAGGTTGCCAGGCAGGCGCTCGCCGAGGTGGCGGACGAGAGTGCCGGCGGTCGTTGAGATCGACGTAGAGTAGCTGACGGGAGGGAAATCATGTCCAACCAGCGGCCCGAAACGGGTTCCTTCTTCCAGCGCGACCGCGACTGGCATCCGCCGGCCTATACGCCATGGTACAAGACCTCCGTCCTGCGCTCTCCGCAAAAGGCGCTGCTCTCGCTCGACAACACGATCAGCGAGATCACCGGCCCGGTCTTCGGCCACAATATGCTGGGCGAACTGGACGACGATCTGATCCACAATTTCGCCAGGCCGGGCGAAAGCGCCATCGGCGAACGCATCATCGTCTACGGCCGGGTTCTGGACGAGCGCGGCAAGGGCGTGCCGGGCGCGCTGCTCGAATTCTGGCAGGCCAATGCCGGCGGGCGCTACCGCCACAAGAAAGACCAGTATTTCGCGCCGCTCGACCCCAATTTCGGCGGCTGCGGCCGCACCGTCACCGGCGAGGACGGCTCATATACGTTCCGCACCATCAAGCCCGGTCCCTATCCTTGGCCGAACGGCGTCAACGACTGGCGCCCGGCCCATATCCATTTCTCGATCTTCGGCCACGGTTTCGCGCAGCGGCTGATCACGCAGATGTATTTCGAGGGCGACCCGCTGATCTGGAAGTGCCCGATCGTGCGCACCATACCGAGCCGCGAGGCGATCGAGGCGCTGATCGCGCCGCTCGACATGGAAGCCACCATTCCCATGGATGCGCGGGCCTACAAGTTCGATATCGTGCTGCGCGGCCGCCGTTCGACGCTGTTCGAGAACCGCCTGGAGGGGAACTGATGGTGCAATCGCTCAACCGCCTCAAGGAGACGGCATCCCAGACGGCCGGACCCTATGTCCATATCGGGCTCACCCCGAATTTCTGCGGCATTGGCGGCGTCTACGACGCCGATCTCGGCGCCAGCCTCGTCAACGACAAGACCAAGGGCGAGCGGATCACCATCCGGTCGCGTGTCATCGACGGCTCCGGCACGCCGCTGAAGGATTCGCTGATCGAGATCTGGCAGGCCGATGCCGACGGGCTCTACAACAGCCCATCCGAGATGCGCGGCACGGCGGATCCGAACTTCACCGGTTGGGGGCGTTGCGCCTCCGACATGGATACCGGCGAGTTCGTGTTCAAGACGATCAAGCCCGGCCGGGTGCCCTTCCGCGACGGCCGGCCTATGGCCCCGCATGTCACCTTCTGGATCGTGGCGCGCGGCATCAATCTCGGCCTCCATACCCGCATGTATTTCGGCGACGAGGAGAAGGCCAATGCCGAGGATCCGGTGCTGCAGCGCATCGAGCACAAGGTGCGCGTGCCGACCCTGATCGCGCCGCTGAAGGACGACGCCTATGTCTTCGACATCCATCTCCAGGGCGACAAGGAAACGGTCTTTTTCGATATCTGACGGATTCTGATGGCGATTACTCCGTTCGAGCATCCCTTCCTGTCCGGCCTTCTCGGTGACGATGAGGTCGCCAGGCAGTTTTCTATCGAGGCGGAGATCGCGGCGCTGGTGCGTTTCGAGACGGCGCTGGCGGAGGGCGAGGCAGCCGAGGGTGTCATTCCGGTTGCCGCGGGCAGGGCGATCGCCGATGCGCTGGTCGCCTTCGAGCCTGATCTCCCCAGGCTGGCGGAAGAGACAGCGCGCGACGGCGTCGTCGTACCCGAACTGGTTCGACAATTGCGACAGGCGGTCGGGCAGCCCCACGGGGCACATGTGCATTTCGGCGCCACCAGCCAGGATGCGATCGATACCGGTCTCGTGCTGCGGCTGCTGCCCGCTCTCGACATTCTTGCCGACAGGATCGACGGGCTGATCGAGGCCTTGGCCGGGCTGGATGACAGGCAGGGCAAGGTGCCTGTCATGGCTCATACCCGCATGCAGGCCGCGATCCCGGTGGCCGCATCGCGCATGATCGAGAGCTGGCGCGATCCGCTGGTCCGCCATCGCAGCCGGCTCGTCGCGATACGCGACCAGGTCGGCGTACTGCATTTTGGTGGCGCCGCCGGAACGCTGGAAAAACTCGGAGACAAGGGAGCGGAGGTGGCCGAGGAGGTGGCCGTGTGGCTCGGCCTTCGTGCCCTGTCGAGGGCGCGTCATTCCGAGCGCGACGGATTTGCCGAACTCGCTTCCTTCCTGTCGCTTCTCTCCGGCAGCCTCGGCAAGATGGGGCAGGACATTGCGCTGATGGCGCAAAGCGAGGTCGGCCAGATCAGGCTCGCCTCGGGCGGCGGCTCGTCGGCGATGCCGCACAAGGTCAATCCCGTCGGCGCCGAGGTGCTGGTCGCGCTGGCGCGGTTCAACGCCACACTGGTCTCGGGCATGCACCAGTCGCTGGTCCATGAGAACGAGCGGTCGGGTGCGGCCTGGACGCTGGAATGGATGCTTCTGCCGCAGATGGTGGTGGCAACAGGCGCGGCGCTCCGCACGGCTGCCGCGCTCCTTCCGTCGATCGAGTTCGTCGCCGACAAAGGCAAGCGCTGAGCGGAGCGGCTAAGGCCGGGGTCGCAACCTTTGGGAGAAGGTGGCGGCAGCCGGATGAGACTACCGGCCGGCGTCGGCCGCCATCCTGGATGAAAGTGCCGCGTGTCTTCGCACCCCTCTCTGTCCACCTGATATCTCCCCCACAAGGGGGGAGACTGGCTGTCATCGATGACGGCACTCGCCCTGCAACGTCGACGATTGGCGAAATCCAAGCGGCCGGCCAGTCTCCCCCCTTGTGGGGGAGATATCAGGTGGACAGAGAGGGGTATCTGGCTAAGCCAAATCCGACTGCAATCAAAAGGATTTCGGCCCTATTTTCATGGCAGGGGCTCAGCCCGGCGTGGCCGTTATCTTATCTGACTGAAACAAACGGATCTCAACGCTACTTTCATGGGAGGGGCCAGCCGCAATCCTCCAACATCCGGCACCCTCAGCCGTTATACCCCCGGAACCACTCGACGAAATCGGTGATGCCTTCGTCCAGCCTCGTGACAGGCCGGAAGCCGAGATCGCGTTCGGCGAGCGCGATGTCGGCATAGGTGCGCAGCACGTCGCCGGCCGGTTTCGGCTTCATCTCCATCCTGGCCTTGCGGCCCGCGGCGCGCTCGATCGCGGCGATGAATTCCATCAGCTTCACCGGGTTGTTGTTGCCGAGATTGTAGACCAGCGCGGTGCCGGCGGGGTTCGCCGCGATCCGGTCGGCGGCCGCGACGACGCCGGCGGCGATGTCGGAGACATGGGTGAAGTCGCGTTCCATCTCGCCATTGTTGAAGACCGAGATCGTCTCGCCCTTGAGGATCGCCTCGGTGAACAGCCAGGGCGCCATGTCGGGCCGTCCGTAACGCCCATAGACCGTGAAGAAGCGCAGGCCCGTGGCGGCAATCCCTCGCGTTTCCCGGTAGGCATGGGCGAGCAACTCGCCGGCGCGCTTGGTCGCGGCATAGACCGATACAGGATGGTCGGTGCGGTCGCTCTCCGAGAACGGCACCTTCTCATTCGCGCCGTAGACCGAGGACGAGCTGGCATAGACGACGGGCAGACCGCCGAGCTTGGCCGCCAGCTCGAAGATCGCCACCTGGCCGGTCACGTTGGAGTGGACATAAGCGTAAGGGTTCTCGACGGAATACCGGACGCCAGCCTGCGCCGCGAGGTGGATGATCGCGTCGAAGTTGCCCTCGGCGTGGGCTGCCAGGGCGGCGGGATCGGCGATGTCGGCCCGCGCGAAACGGAAGCCCGAAAATGGTTCGAGCGCGGCCAGCCGCGCCTGCTTCAGGCCGATTGCATAATAGTCGTTGACATTGTCGAGGCCGACCACGCTGTCGCCGCGTTCGAGAAGCCGGCGGGCGGTGTGGTAACCGATGAAGCCGGCGGCGCCGGTGAGCAGGACTTTCATTGGCATCTCGTATCGCGGCTTTTGACTGGCTCTAGCGGGCCTTGCCGAAGAAGGTCAGGATGCGTTCGTGGCCCTTGGAATAGTTCACTCCCTCCACGCGGCCAAGCTCCTCGATGCTCGATATGCCTTCCGTGAGCGCGCCGTCGAAAGCTTCGAGCTGGTCGTCGGCGATGAGCGCAACGGCGCAGGCGTCCTTGCCGAGCTCGGCCGCTGCGGTGGCGCCGTCGGTGAGCATCGTGCGGGTGCCTGCCAGGAAGACGAGGCTCGGCTCGTGATAGCCGGCCGAGATCAGGCGCGAGTCTGGACAGGGCTTCACCGCCTTGAATTGCGTGGCGATCTCGGGGCTCAGCCAGATCGGCTTCAGCGCCGGCGCGACGAGGCCGGCGAGCAGGCCCATGGAGACGGCTGCACCGGCAGCCGCCAGAACCGTGCGCTGCAGCGGCGGAAGAGCCGGTCGGATGCCGGAGGCGAGCCAGCCGGTGACGAGGATGAGAAGTGCGGCAAGGATTCCCCACCAGGAGATCGTGCCAACCACGTAAGGCACGGCCGCGACGGCCACCGCCGCCAGCAGCACGGTGACGAGCACCGCGCCGAAGACCGTGGCGCGGTAGAGCCAGAGCTGCCACCGGCGCAGGGTAGCCGGCGTCGCGCTGCCGTCGGTCAGCGCCCAGGCCATCAGCAGGAGCAGCGCCGGGTAGGCAGGCAGCATATAGTGCGGCAGCTTGGTGGGCATGACCTCGACCACGATCCAATAGGGCAGGTACCAGGCGAGGCAGAAGAGCAGGCGCGGATCGGTGCGGAAGCGGTTGAGCGCATTGAGGCCGCCATTGACCGCCGGAACGGCGAAGGGCCAGAAGGTGAGCGAGAACAGCAGGAAATAATAGCCGGGCGGGGCGCCGTGCGATTCCTGGCCCGAGCCGATCTTGCCCAGGAAGTCGCGGCCGATTGCCTCCTGCCAGAAGGCGGCGCCGCTCTTCCAGGTGATGAGGCCGAGCCAGGGAGCGGCGACCAGCAGGGCGATCAGCACGCCCGGGCCCGCCCTCAGCGTTTTCAACCAGGCACGGTCCTTGTCTAGGATGACGACCGCCGCGACCGTCAGCGCGCTGATCGCCGGAGCGATCGGCCCCTTGATCAGGATGCCGGCGCCTTGCGCGATCCAGAACACCCAGGCGGCCACGCCCGATGTGCGGCCCTCCTTATGGCAGAGATAGAGATGGGCGAGCGCGCCTTGGGCGAAAAGCACCGCCGCCAGAAGGGTCGCGTCGGTCTTGGCGATGCGCGCCTCGAAGGCGAGCATCAGCAGGCCGGCGAGCCCGAAGCCCGCGATCAGTCCGGCCGAATTGCCGAACATGCGCGCGCCGAGCCAGGCCAGCGCCAGGACGGAAAGCGTCGCGCCGGCGACCGACACGATGCGGTAGACCCAGACCGGCGCATCCGCGCCCCGGCCGCTGGCGAGCACGGCGGCCGATTGCAGCCAGTAGATACCGGCCGGTTTCTTGTAGCGCGGCTCGTCCTGCAGGCGGATGTCGACGAAGTCGCCGCTTTCGACCATCTGTTTCGACGACTGGATGAAGCGCGATTCGTCGCGGTCGGTCGGCGGCAGCGCCGCGATACCGGGCACGAAGGCGAACAGGCAGAATACCGCGAGCAGCAGGTAAAGCAGGGCCGAAAGCCGGCCCTTGCCGGAGGCTGCCCCGTGGTCGATCGCGCCCGCCGCCAAGGGTCAGTCCGTCTTCGTCATCGCCGAGCGATGCTCGTTGGCGATCAGCCAGAGATTGCGGATATAGACGAACAGGCCGAGCCCTTGCCCGGCGATGAACACCGGATCCTGGCGGCTGACCGCGTAGATGAACAGCAGGAAGCCGCCGCCCAGCGAGAAGAACCAGAAGGCGATCGGCACGACCGAACGCTTGGCGCGCTCCGAGGCGATCCACTGCACCACGAAGCGCATGGTGAACATGCCCTGCGCCAGGAAACCGAGCAGCACCCAGGCGTCGAACTGCTCGATGAAGACGGTGTGCAGCCAGGTCAGAAGGTGGGTGGCCGTATCCATCATGGCCGGATCTCCGTTGCGGTCGGCACGACCTTGCGGCGACGGCGCAGCCACCAGACGCCGAACAGGTCGAGCGCGCCGCGCAGACCCCGATCGAGGATGCCGTAGTTGGATTTGCCGTGACGGCGCTGGCGGTCCACCACGTCGATGTGAACGACGCCGTATCCCTCGCGCAGGACAAGCGCCGGCAGATAGCGGTGCCAGCCGTCGAAATAGGGCAACTGGCGGAAGAGGTCGGTATGCACCGCCTTCAGCCCGCAACCGGAATCGCGGGTGCCGTCGCGCAGGATCGCCTCGCGCAGATTGTTGGCGAAGCGCGAGGAGAACTGCTTCAGCTTGGTGTCGGTGCGCTTCAGCCGCTGACCGGCTGCAATGCCGGCGGATGGACCCGCGACCTTCAATGCGTCGGCGAGCTTCGGCAGGTAGACGGGGTCGTTCTGCCCGTCGCCGTCCATGGTCACGACGATCGCGCCGCGCGCGGCGAAGACGCCCGACCGAACGGCCGCGCTCTGGCCGGCCGAGCGATCGTGGCGGATGTGCCTGAGATGCGCCGCACCCGCCTCGATGCGCTTCTTCAGGGCTTCGCCGGTGCCGTCGGTCGAGCCGTCGTCCACCACGACCACCTCGAAGTCGCGCCCGGCAAGGGCCGCATCCACCTCGTCCAGGAGAAAGGACAGGTTGGCGGCTTCGTTCTTGCAGGGGATGACGATGGAGATGGCAGGCGTAGTCGCTGCGTTCATAGGGTGGTTCCTGACGATCGCGGCCTCCATAACACCGAAGTTCCGGCGAGGCTACCGCCGGTGCTCATCTCGCTAGGCCCTGAGGATAACGGTTACGTCAGCGCTTCTCCCTGATGTCGGTGAGCGTGCGCGTCGGGGTGATCGCCTCCGGATCGAGCCTGATCTCGACGATCGCCGGCCTGCCGCTGGCCCGCGCCCGTTCGAAGGCCGGCGCGAAATCTGCCGTTTTCTCCACCGTCTCGCCATGTCCGCCATAGGCGCGGGCAAGGGCGGCGAAATCGGGGTTCTTGAGGTCGGTGGCGACCACCCGGCCCGGATATTCGCGCTCCTGATGCATCCGGATCGTGCCGTAGATGCCGTTGTTGACGACGATCACGACGATTGCGAGGTCGTATTGCACGGCCGTCGCGAATTCCTGGCCGTTCATCAGGAAGCAGCCGTCGCCGGCGAAGGCGATCACCTGGCGGTCGGGGAAGAGGTCCTTGGCCGCGACCGCTCCCGGCGTGCCGTAGCCCATCGAGCCGGAGGTCGGGGCGGCCTGCGTGCCGAAGCGCCGGAAGCGATGGAAGCGGTGGATCCAGGTCGCGTAGTTGCCGGCGCCGTTGGCGATGATGGCGTCATCGGGAAGCACGGTCTCCAGATAGCTCATGATCGGCCCCATCTGCACGGGGCCCGGGCCGGTCTCTGGCGGCGTCGACCATTCGATATAGGCGGCATGGAGCCGGGCGGTCTCGTCCGACCAGGCCGGCCGGCTGCCGGGCCGCGTCCGCGCGAAGGCATGGGCGAACGCTTCCGGCGAGGCGTTGATCGCCAGATCGGGACGATAGACGCGGCCGAGTTCGTCGGAATCGGCGTGGACATGCACCAGCGTCTGGTCGGGGTAGGGGCTCTTCAGCAGGCTGTAGTCGGACGACGGCATCTCGCCGAAACGGCCGCCGACCAGCAGCACGAGATCGGCCTGCTTGACGTAATTGGCAAGCTTCGGATTGGGGCCGATGCCGATGTCGCCGGCATAATTCGGATGGAGATGGTCGAACAGCATCTGGCGCCGGAAGGAGCAGCCGACGGGCAGCGCCCAGCGCTCGGCGGCCTCGCGGAAGGCTGCGGCGGAGGCGGCGCTCCAGCGGCTGCCGCCGAGGATGGCGATGGGCCGCTTGGCCTTGGCGAGCAGTTCTTCCAGCCTGGCCATCTCCGCCTCGCCCGGCGATGTCTCGACCGGCGTGAAAGGCAGCGCGTCGGGCGCATCGGCGAGTGCGGTCAGCATGTCCTCGGGCAGCGAGATGACGACCGGGCCGGGCCGCCCCGATGTCGCAACCGCGAAGGCGCGGGTCACCATCTCGGGAATGCGGGCCGCGTCGTCGATTTCGGTCGCCCATTTGGCGATGTCGCCGAAAAAGGCACGGTAGTTGACCTCCTGGAAAGCCTCGCGCTCCCTGGCGTGGCTCGCCACCTGGCCGATGAACATGATCAGCGGGGTGGAATCCTGCATCGCGATATGGATGCCGGCCGAGGCGTTGGTGGCGCCGGGGCCGCGCGTGACGAAGCAGATTCCGGGCCGGCCTGTCAGCTTGCCGTGGCAGTCGGCCATCATCGCCGCACCCCCTTCCTGGCGGCAGACGATGGTCTTGATCCTCGAGTCGTGCAAAGCGTCGAGCACGGCGAGATAGCTTTCGCCCGGCACGCAATAGATGCGGTCGACGCCGTTGGCCTCGAGCGCTTCGACGATGAGCTGTCCGCCGGTCTTCATGATCCGGTTTTCTCCAGTTCGGCAAGGATTTCGGCCGTGTGCTCGCCAAGCCGCGGCGAGGGCCGCTCGTAAACCAGGGGGGTCTCGGACATCACCATCGGCGCGCGCACCGAAGGCAGCTTGTTGCCGTGGCCGTCGTCGAGGTCGAGGCGCATGCCGCGCGCGATCGCCTGCGGGTCGGCGAAAGCCTGGCCGATCGTGTTGATCGGGCTTGCGGGAACGCCGGCCTTTTCGAGTTCGGCGAGCAACGGGGCGCGTTCGAGCTCTTGCAGGCTGGCGATGATGCGCTCGCGAAGCCGCGCGCGGTTGCTGACGCGGGCCGGGTTGGTCGCGAAGTCGGGGTCGTCGGGCAGGCCGGTCAGGCCGGCGATCTGGCAGAAGCGTTGGAACTGCCCGTCATTGCCGACCGCCAGGATGATGTGGCCGTCCTTTACCGGCAGCACCTCATAGGGCGCGATGTTCATATGGGCGTTGCCCATCTGCCCCGGCGACACGCCGGACACCAGATAGTTGAGGTTCTGGTTGCCGAGCACGGACATCTGCGTGTCGAGCAGCGCCATGTCGATATGCTGGCCCTGGCCGGTGTGCTCGGCGTGGCGCAGCGCGGCCTGGATGGCGATGACGGAATAGAGGCCGGTGAAGATGTCCGAGATCGCGACGCCGGCCTTCTGCGGCTCGCGGCCCGGCTCGCCCGTGATCGACATCATGCCGGCCATGCCCTGGATGATGAAGTCATAGCCGGCGCGGGGCGCATAGGGCCCGTCCTGGCCGAAGCCGGTGACGGAGCAATAGACGAGGCGGGGGTTGACGGCCTTCAGGCTGGCATAGTCGAGCCCGTATTTCCTGAGCCCGCCCACCTTGAAGTTCTCGATGAGCACGTCGGCTGTCGCCACCAGCCTGCGCACCGTCTCGGCGCCTTCCGGGGTCGAGAAGTCGATGGCGATCGAGCGCTTGCCGCGGTTGCAGGAATGATAATAGGCGGCGGAAAGGTTCTCTCCGTCGTGGCTCCTGACGAAGGGCGGTCCCCATTTGCGGGTGTCGTCGCCACCTTCCGGGTTCTCCACCTTGATGACGTCGCAACCGAGATCGGCCAGAAGCTGTCCCGCCCAGGGACCGGCCAGGATACGGGCCAGTTCGATGACGCGGATGCCTTTCAAGGGGGGTTCAGCCATGATCTCGCCCGAGCTTCTCAAAAACTCGCCGTGACTAGCAGAAAGCGCGGCTGGCTGTCACCGCAAATGGCGTAGACCAGGCCTGCGGATCCTCGGCTTCTGGTACCAGCGGTCGACGAAATCGACCGCTGGAGCGCGCGACTGCGTGGCCCACGCCCGTTGGCGCGAAAGCCAGGCGGCCCGGAAGGGCCGCGCCGGCGACTGAGGCCCAATCAATATCCCCCCTCAGCGCTTCGTCACCTCGTCCGCCCAATCGGCAAAGGCATCGGTGATCATGTCCCGGTTCACCTCGTTCAGGGATTCGTGCCGGGTTTCCGGATAAACCTTTGTTCTCAGATTCGAAAAACCCATCCGCTGCAAACGCCGGGCGAGCTGTTCGACGGCCTTGCCGCCATTCGTGGCCGGGTCATTCTCGCCGCCCACCAGGTTGAACGGAAAGCCCTTCGCGACGCCGGAGAAGCTGCGGTCGTCGGCGCAGTGGAAGACCAGCCCGAAGACGTCGCGCCACATCGAGACCGATGCGTCCCAGCCGCAGAGCGGGTCGGCGACATAGGCGTCGACCTCGGCCGGATCGCGCGACAGCCAGTCGAATTCCGTCCGCCGGCCCGGGACCTTCCCGGCCCAGTCCTGGAAGGTGAGTTTCGGCAACAGGCGGGACGGCACGTCCGAGCCGAGACGGAGGGTTTCCCAGGCGAGCAGCGCCTGTGCCAGGCGGCCGAGCGCTCCGGCAGAGAAATTGGCGTTCCAGATGGCGGCGGCATGGGCGCGGGCCGTATGGCGAAGCACGAAATTGAGCGCGATCAGGCCGCCCATGGAATGGCCGAAGACGATGACGGGAAGGCCGGGATGCTCGGATGCGATCAGGTCGTGCACGGCGCCGACGTCGGCGATCACCTTGGCGACCCCGCCGGCCCCGGCGAAACGGCCGAGCGGCGCGTCGCCCGCTCCCGTTTCTCCGTGCCCGCGATGGTCATGCGCATAGACGTGATAGCCGCGTCCAGCCATCCTGTCCGCGAAGCGCGCATAGCGCGCCGCATGCTCGGCAAGCCCGTGGTTGACCTGGATCGCCGCGCGCGGTGGTTCCTCGGCGTAGCGGGCGTATAGGTTGAGCGACGCGCCGGTCGGCGACGCGAGCAGGCGCTTTCCGCTGAAGCCCATGAATGTCTCCCCCCGCGGGCGGCCTGTTCCGCCCCGGACGGACTGTTCCGCGTCCGGCCGTCGGCGTCAAGATGCGCTCAAAGCATGTCTCCCGAAAGCAGGAACCGGTTTCGGGACAAGGACATGCATAAGATCGCGACGCGCTTTAGCGTCCTGTCTTCGCCGGTCGCGAACCCATCCGCTCGACGACATGAAGGGCTCCATCGCCGACCATGCGGTCGCGGCCGCCTGATTTCGCCGCATAGAGCCGCCGGTCTGCGAGTTCGAAGAGATCGGACAGGCTACGCGTCGAACCGTCGACCGTGGCGACGCCGCCGCTGACGGAAAGCAGGACACCGTCGGCGGTGGGAAGATCCTTCATCGCCTGTCGGATGTTCTCGCCAAGCAGCCGCGCGAGACTGTGCGGGCCGCGGCACAATATGGCGAATTCCTCGCCGCCGATCCGGAAGACCCGGTCGCCTGCGTCTGCCAGCCCGACCAGCAGCATGGCCATCGACCGCAGCACCCGGTCGCCCTCGGCATGGCCGAACCGGTCGTTGATCGACTTGAAGTGGTCGACGTCGATGAGCACCAGGCTCAGGGGCCTGCCGGTCCGCAGGCTGGCGGCCACCGCCTGCTCGCCGTCGCTCTCGAACCGGCCGCGATGCAGGAGCCCGGTCAGGCCGTCGCGGCCGACATGCTCGACCAGCGCCTCGTAGCGTTCGCGATAGGTGAGCGCCTGGAAAATGTCGGCGAGGCCGCGCGGCGCCGACGCTTCGTCTTTCTCGAACCATCTGAGATAGGCGAAAAGCATGACGCTGAAGATCAGGCTGGCGGCCATCTTGGCGATCCATCCGCCGACCAGGACCTCGAGCGGAGCGCCCGTCACGAAATGCAGCGCGGTGAAGAAACCGAGCTGGTCGAAGGTCAGCACGCAGCAGAGCGCGATCGCGACGCGCGCCAGGGGCGATCCGCGCAGCTTGCGGCCGAGCCTCTCGTAGAGCAGGATCATCAAAATGGCGTCGACGAAGAGCAGCGTCGTGCCCCAGACCATCAGCCAGCCCATCTGGTCGACGAAGCCTATGTCGGGAACCCGCCCGTCCGGCAGCGGCGCCAGTTCGTGCAGGCGCAGCAGCAGCACCAGCCCGATCATCAGCGCATTGCCCAGCAGCAGGCCGTAGATCGGCTGGCGTACCGTGGTCGCGTCTTCCTTGATGTAGAGCAGGAGCAGCATCGCCAGCTTGCCGGAGAACATCACCGTCGACCCCGGTGACAGCATGCCGAAGGGCAGCGCGACGTAGAATACGCTGGCCAGATAGGTCTCCAGGAAGTGCATCACGCCGAGCGCGCACATGAAGACGCCGATGCCGATCCGGCCCCTGAGGCGGAACAGCATGACCATCAGGCTGAAATAGAGGATCGCTTCCGCAATCAGCAGGAGACTGTTCGTCAAGCCCCGTGTCCCCCGACATGTTTCCGATCCATCAGGTTTGACGTGAAAGGGTTAATCGTCGGTTTCGCCTGCACCCGGCCTCGGCGATCGGGTCGGGGTCGCCCGTTGTCGACCTATGCTGATAGGATCGGCAAGCGCCAAAGAAGGAAACACGCTCATGGGCGGCGACCGTTTTTCAGCATTTCCGGCGGAGACGCTGAGATTTCTTGCCGGCATCGACCGCAACAACGACAAGCAATGGTTCGAGACGAACCGCGATCTCTATGAAGCCTCCTATGTCGCGGCAGGGCGCGACTTCGTCGAGGCGGTGGGGCCGAGGCTGAGGGCGATCTCGCCGGGCGTGCAGTATGAAGCCAGGGTCAACGGCTCGCTTTCGCGCATCAACCGCGACATACGTTTTTCCAGGGACAAGCGGCCCTACAAGAACCACCTCGACATCTGGTTCTGGCATGGCGGGAAGAAGGGCTGGGATTGTCCAGGCTTCTATCTCAGGCTGACGCCGCAAACGGTCTTTCTCGGCAGCGGCATGCATATGTTCGAGGGGGCGATGCTGGAGCGCTTCCGCCAGGCGGTGCTTGCCGAGTCGTCAGGGCGAGCGCTCGTGGCGGCGATCGGGAAAGTCACGGCGGCCGGGCCTTACGACATCGGCGAGGCGAGCAGGAAGAGCGTGCCGCGCGGTTACGACGCCACGCATGAACGGGCGCGGTTCTTTCTCCATGAGGGCCTGCACGCCGGACTGGAATTGCCCGCCGCAGAAGCGACGACGGCGGGGTTTACGGAGCTTGCTTTGAAGCATTTTTCCGCGACCTGGCCGATCGGGCAATGGCTGCTGGACGAGGTGGTGGAGTGAGCTTGCGAACATTGAGGGCAACCGATGCTGCCGGCCCCGTTCAACAATCCGGATTGCCGTTCGCGGCCGCATCGCCTACATAGCGGCCAACTTCCGACAGCAACCGACAGGAAAAGCGCGCGTGGCACGCCAGTTCATTTATCACATGTCGGGCCTCAGCAAGGCCTATGGCACCAAGAAGGTGCTGGAGAATGTCCATCTTTCCTTTTATCCCGACGCCAAGATCGGCATCCTCGGCCCGAACGGCGCCGGCAAGTCGACCGTGCTCAAGATCATGGCCGGGCTCGACAGGGAATTCACGGGCGAAGCCTGGCTCGCCGAAGGGGCGACCGTTGGCTATCTGCCCCAGGAGCCGATCCTCGATCAGACGCTCGACGTGTTCGGCAACGTCATGCAGGGCGTGGCAAGGAAGACGGCCATCATCGAGCGCTACAACGAGCTGATGATGAACTATTCCGACGAGACGGCGGAAGAGGCGGCCCATCTCCAGGACGACATGGACCGGCTGAACCTTTGGGATCTCGAGCAGCAGGTCGAGATGGCGATGGAAGCGCTCGGCTGCCCGCCCAGGGATGCCGGCGTCGCCAACCTCTCGGGCGGCGAGCGGCGGCGCGTTGCGCTTTGCCGGCTGCTGCTCGAGGAGCCGAACCTCCTGCTCCTCGACGAGCCCACCAACCATCTCGACGCCGAGACGACGGCCTGGCTGGAAAAGCACCTGCGCCAGTATCCCGGCGCCGTGCTGATCATCACCCACGACCGCTACTTCCTCGACAACGTCACCGGCTGGATCCTGGAGCTCGACCGCGGCCGCGGCATTCCCTATGAGGGCAATTACACCGCCTATCTCGACGCCAAGGCCAAGCGCCTGCGCCAGGAAGGCCGCGAGGACGATGCGCGCCAGAAGGCGATTTCCCGCGAGCGCGAGTGGATCGCGTCCAGCCCCAAGGCGCGCCAGTCCAAGTCCAAGGCCCGCATCAAGGCGTTCGAGGATCTGCTGGAGGCGGCCGATCGTCGCCGGCCGACGGATACCCAGATCGTCATCCCGCATGGCGAGCGGCTGGGCAATGTCGTCATCGAGGTCGAGGGCCTCACCAAGGGCTTCGGCGACCGCCTGCTGATCGAGGATCTGAGCTTCAAGCTGCCGCCCGGCGGCATCGTCGGCGTGATCGGCCCGAACGGCGCCGGCAAGACGACGCTGTTCAAGATGATCACCGGGCAGGAGAAGCCGGAGAACGGCTCCATCCGGGTAGGCGAGACCGTGAAGCTCGGTTATGTCGACCAGAGCCGCGACGCGCTCGACCCCAACAAGACCGTCTGGGAGGAAATCTCGGGCGGCGCGGAAGTCGTCAAGCTCGGCAAGCACGACGCCAACACCCGCGCCTATTGCTCGTCCTTCAACTTCCGCGGCGGCGACCAGCAGCAGAAGGTCGGCAACCTCTCGGGCGGCCAGCGCAACCGCGTGCACCTCGCCAAGATGCTGCGCACGGGCGGCAACGTCCTCCTGCTCGACGAGCCGACCAACGATCTCGACACCGAGACGCTGAGCGCGCTGGAGGATGCGCTGGAGAATTTCGCCGGCTGCGCGGTCATCATCTCGCACGACCGCATGTTCCTCGATCGCCTGGCGACCCACATCCTCGCCTTCGAGGGCGACAGCCATGTCGAGTGGTTCGAGGGCAATTTCGAGGACTACGAGCAGGACAAGATCCGGCGCCTCGGGCCCGAAAGCGTCAACCCGCACCGGATGACGTACAAGAGACTGACGCGCTGATGTCGCCGAGGGCCGGGAAGGTAGTGAGATGACGGACCCGGCCCCGAATCGACCCGACTGGTCGGCCGCGCTCTACCTGAAGTTCGAGGACGAGCGCACGCGCCCGGCGCGGGACCTGCTCGCGCAGGTGCCGCTCGAGAATCCGGTCCGCGTCGTCGACATAGGCTGCGGCCCCGGCAATTCGACCGAACTCCTCGCCGCGCGCTGGCCCTATGCCGAACTGTCGGGGATCGACACCTCGCCCGACATGATCGGGAAGGCGCGCCAGCGGCTGCCCGGCGTGTCGTTCGAACTGGCGGATGCGGCCTCATGGCGGCCGGCCGGGCCGCTCGACGTCATCTTCGCCAATGCGGTGTTCCAGTGGCTGCCGGAGCATCCGGCGCTGCTCGCCCGGTTGACGGATTTCCTGGCGCCTGGTGGCGCGCTGGCGGTGCAGATGCCGGACAATCTGACCGAACCCACGCATCGGCTGATGCGCGAGACGGCCGCTTCGATGCCCTTCGCCGCCAAGATGGCAGGCGCGGCACGCGATCCGCTGCCGCCGGTCGGCCGCTACTACGACCTTCTTTCAGGATTGTCGGGGCGGCTCGATATCTGGCACACGATCTACAACCATCCGCTGGCCGACGCCGCGGCCATCGTCGAATGGGTGAAGTCGACGGGCCTGAAGCCGTTCCTCGACCCGCTCGATCCAGACGAGCAGGCAACCTTTCTCGCCGCCTATCAGGCCCGCATCGCGGAAGCCTATCCGCCGGCGGCGGACGGAAAAGTGCTCCTGCGCTTCCCCCGCCTGTTCATCGTCGCGACGAAAGCGTAGACAGGAACGCCCGGTGCGGGCGAGGGGAAGGGCTGGCATATGTATCCTTGGACCGGGGCGTGCCGGGCAGCGGCGATGGCTGTGGCGGTGATTCTGATGGGAGCCTCGGCGGCGTCGGCCAAGCCCGCCCGCTGCTTCACCACCGACGACGGCTATTTCAATTGCGATTTCCGCAGCCTGGATCGCGTCGGAAGCTTCCGCATCCGTGCGCCGGGCCATCCCACCTATACGCTCGAGATGGATCAGCCCGGATTCGCCTTCGGCTATGCGGATTTCGGCGGCGGCAGCGTCGCATTGCCGGGCAAATATGTGCGCAGCCGCGACGACGGCGCCTGCTGGAACAATCCCGGGACTGGCACAAGAATCTGCGCATGGTGACCTCGCGCCTTGACTTGGGGCGTCTTTGCAGCGGCGAAAAATTGGCATAAACCCGCTGCAGTGCAAAAAGCCCGACAGGGCATGATGTTGCGCTTCGCCGTCAGCGATGCGCGGACTGGACGGATGTATGAAGCGTGTCATCATCAGCGGCATCGGCGTGGTCATTCCCGAGGCCTCGATCACCAACGAGCAATTGGTTGAGAGCTTCAACGCCTGGGTGGACAAGGAGAATCCCGGGCGAGAGGCCGCGGGCGAGCCTTTGCTGCAAAAGTCCGACACGGCCTTCATCGAGTATGCGTCCGGCGTGAAGAAACGCCACGTCCTGGTGGCCGACGGCATTCTCGATCCCGACCGGATGGCGCCGCGCATCCCGTCGCGGGACGACGACCAGCTCTCGGTCATGGCGGAGTTCGGCGTCGCCTCGGCGCGCCGCGCGCTCGATGATGCCGGGCTGGAACCCGGCGACATCGACATGGTGATCTGCGCGGCCTCGCACCATCAGCGGCCCTATCCGGCGATATCAATCGAGATCCAGAACGCGCTCGGCATTCCCGGAGCCGCTTTCGACATGGGGCTCGGCTGCTCGTCCGCGGCGGCCGGCCTGCATGTCGCCTACAACCTGGTGCGCACCGGCGCGCAGAAGCGGGTGATGGTGGTGACGCCCGAGATCATCACCGGCCATCTCAACTTCCGCGACCGCCAGACCCATTTCATCTTCGGCGACGCTTCGACTGCCGTCATCCTGGAGCCGATCGGCGACGACGAGACCAGGCCCGGGCGCTTCGAGGTGCTCGACACGCGCGGCTGGACGCAGTTCTCCAACAACATCCGCACCAATTTCGGCTTTCTGCTGCGCGATGGCCAGGACGACACGTCCGCCGTCCAGATGGAAGGCAATATGATCAAGCAGGTCGGCAACAAGGTGTTCAAGGAAGTCACCGTGGCTGGCCACCGCTTTATCGTGGGCTTCCTGGCCGATCATGGCCTCACGCCGCACGACGTGCGCCGCTTCTGGCTGCATCAGGCCAATGCCCGCATGAACGCCATGATCCTCAAGCTGGCTTTCGGCCACGAGGTCGGCCACGACCGCGCGCCAATGGTGCTGGAGCGCCTGGGCAACACCGCCGCGGCCGGGGCGGTGATTGCGCTCGAGGAAAACCACAGGGATATGAAGCCGGGCGACTACGGGCTGCTCTGCGCCTTTGGCGCGGGCTATTCGATCGGCAGCGCGCTGCTCAGGATGATGTGACGCAGGCGAAGGCGCTCTTATCCATCAGCGGTGCGCATGGGTGGTTCAGGCGTTTTGGATGGACCGGCTCGCCGTTCCTCGCCATCTTGCGGCGAGTTGAAAGGAACCATCATGCTCGATCTGCCCATCCGCCAGGACGACCCGGAAATACTGCCGGCCCGCAAGCTCTCCGCCAGGGTCGCCGGCGTCTTCATCGCGCCCGAAGATCATTTCGAGACGCGCGCGGTCGATCAGCTTGACCTCGGCTTCGAAGGCATCGAGGGCGATTTCCATGCCGGCCATACCAGGCGCTCGGGCGGGCGCGAACCCTGGTATCCGCGCGGCACGGAGATGCGCAACGAAAGGCAGCTCTCGATCGTGGCCGCCGACGAACTGGCGCTTGTCGCCGAACGCATGGGTATCGCCGGCATTCGTCCCGAATGGATCGGCGCCAATCTCGTCGTCGATGGGATCCCCCGCCTGTCGATGCTGCCTTCGGGCACGATGATGTTCTTCAAGGGCGGCGTGACGCTGAAGGTCGATGCGCAGAACGGGCCGTGCCGCGTCGCCGGACGTTCGGTCGCCGAGCACGCCGGCATGGCCGACATCGAAGCCGGCGCGCTGCTTTTCCCGAAAGTGGCGAAACGCCTGCGCGGCCTCGTCGCCTGGGTCGAGAAGCCCGGCCGCATCGCCGACGGCGAGGAAATGTCGGTGCGTATTCCGGAGCAGTGGACCTATCGGGGGTAGCCCTTCGAGGCTCGCTGCATCAGCGCCTCGAGATGAGACACCGCCCAGCGCGAGCGCCATCGGGATTGAAAGTGTGCGTCTGATCGCAGCGAACGGATTTCGTCGACCTCTGTGAAACGCCCCTGCCATGAAAGTAGGGCGGAAAGCTTTTTGATTTCAGTCGGATACGGCTTGGCCAGATACCCCTCTCTGTCCTGCCGGACATCTCCCCCACAAGGGGGAGACTGGCTGTCATCGATGATGGCACTCGTCTTGCGACGTTGACGATTGGCGAAATCCAAGCGGCCGGCCGGTCTCCCCCCCCCTTGTGGGCTACGAGATTCACACATCTCGGAGGGTCCAGCCATGCTTGATTGCGTGGAATTTGGTGAGGCCTCTGAGCATGACGATGGGGCCGGGCTTTCCGTAATATCCGGTCCATCCACCGAGCCGTGCGAAGACCCAGGCAGCGAAGGCCAATGTGCCTTTGGGATGGGGGTTTTTCTGCTTCTGGGTCTTTCCCTCAAGGCTGTGGCTGACGCGTTCGAGCACCGGTTGGTCGTCGGGATCGAAGGCGTCGCTGAGCGGCCGCTCGAGCTTGCCGTCGCGCTCGGCAACGAGTTGCATCACCGTGACGGCGGCGATGAGGGTTGCTGTTACGAGCTTTTCCAGCGGCCCGCCCTCCTGCTGGCGAAGCGCCTCGATGTCAAAGCCCTTTGTCTTGGTGGTCCGAAACAGCTGCTCGATGGTCCAGCGCAGACGATAAAAGCCGATGATGCGCCGTGCATCGGCCAGATCGGTGACCTGATGTGTTGTGAGCAGCCGCCAATGCGCCGGCTCCTGGCCGTGCGGCGGATCGATTTCGCGGGCATCGACCATGCTGAGCGTGACGGTCTTCGGCAGCACCCGGGTTCCCGCCTGGGCTTTGCGGTTCCTGGGCCTTGCGATCTCGACACGGCCGAAGCGCACGCCGAGAGTGGCCGTGCGGGCCTTGCGGCCCGGAATGGCCGGCAACGCGACCGTCATCTGCCCGGCTTCGGGCCAGCTCTCTGCGGCGGCAAACAGATGGGTCTCGTCGGCCAGAAGCCGGTCCTGCGCGGCCCGTACCAGCTTCTCGACATGGTCCGGCTTGAAGGCGAAGCACTCGTAAATGTCCCCCTCGCGGTCCTCGACGACCGTCACGCAGGTCGCGCCGGCGTCCCACAGCCGGCGCGCGCTTTCGGCGCCGTCGAGCCAGCGCCGGCTGTCCTTGTCCGCGAAGTCCCGTTTGGTGCGCGTCGCCTTCACACCACCGCGGCGATCCAGAAAGAACGCATCGACAAGGCCCAACACAAAGCCGCTGGTCGCATCTGCGGCAATCAGCGGGTGCACGGACAGGCCGATGCCTTTTTCGTCCACCCGAACAGACGTCGTGTCCTGGATCGCCAGCACATGACGGCCACCAACTTGCAAGCACGTGCGGGCCGAGGCCGTCTCCAGCATCGCGCCGACCGTCACCTTCGGGTTGTGCAGAAAGCGCGTGATCCGCATCTCGCCGGAGCGGCCGCCGCCCAGCGCGCGCACGCTGCTCCCCCAGCCACCCGCCGACACCAGCCGCTCATGCAAAAAACCCCGCATCTTTCAGGCGAGCGTCTCCGAACTCCCCAAAACCAAGGTCCATCTGCCTCTCCATCAGCCGAATCACAGCAACAGGGAGTCAGACTTTCGCCGACACCGCAACTCGCCCCCCACGATGTGTGAATGTCGTAGCCTTGTGGGGGAGATGTCCGGCAGGACAGAGAGGGGTACGAAGACACGCGGTACTTTCATCCAGAATGGCGTCCGGCGGCAGCCGGATGAGGGGCCTTTCGCGGCGTCGCCGAATCCCTTACCCGACTGAAGCAAAACGGCTTTCGGCGCTACTTTCGCAATAGGGACGCAGTGCCCAACCTTCCTATCCCCAAGAGTGCGGCCGAAGCGAGCCTCGCGACAAGCATCGTCTTCCCTCGAACGAGCCTGAGTCCGGTTGGTAGCGCCGACCTCCCTCATCCTGAGGTTCGAGCAAGCGGGCCTCGAAGGACCCTCAGATATCCTCGTCGTCGGGATCGAGCAGCCGTGTCGCGCGCCATCGGGTCAGCCAGTCGTTGATCTGGTCGACGACGAAAAAACGCGCGGAATCGCGATCGTAGCCTTCGGCCAGCAGCTTCTCGTAGTCGGTATGGGCGTGGCGGATATGGGCGACGGTCGCCAGCCAGACCGCGATCGACGCCGGCAGCGTCTTCATGTGCTTGGCGCCCGCCTCGCCGCGGATCTTCTCGGTATCGGCATAGGGCGCCATCGGAAGCAGCGCTGTCAGCGCCTTGTCGATGGCGCGGCGGCGGTTGGTCGGAGCGGTCATTCGCCGGCGCTTCTCCGTGTCGCCTCGGCGCGAGTCGCCCCGGGAAAAGCGTCGATCGAGGGCAGATAGGGCTTCAGGTCGATCACCGGCGTTGCGTCGAGCACGTCGATCGCGTCGATCTCGATAACGCCGGTGGCCACGTCGATCGACAGCAGGCGGGCGATGTGCAGGCCGACCGGGTTCGGTCGCGCCGGCGAGCGCAGCGCGAAGACGCCGCTGGCCGCAGCGGCGTGGCGCGGCTTCTGCACGATCAGGTTTCGCGGGCCGTGGTGCAGCCAGGAGAGGATGACCACATGGCTGGCCCGGTCGAGACCTTCCAGCCCGGGCCGGAAGGGGGCGTCGATCTCGACCCTGGCCGCCTGTCCGGTGCTGCGCGCCGCGGCCATGTTCTTGGGACATTCCTCCCGCGTCCGCCAGGGCGAGCGGATCTTCCCGATGAAGACGACATGGCCGTCCCCCGCCATCGCCGCCGGATCCTCGGCCAGCGGCACCTCGCCCTCGCGGGGGCCGAAGGTCTGCTCGTGATAAGGTAGCGCCATTTTCTTGTCCGCCAGCGACATCTTCATATTGCCAAACGCCCGGATTGCACATAAAGATATGTTTATATCTTTCTTGGAGCTTAGCATGGCCCCAGTCCAGCAAGTCGCGCTCGACACCATGGTTGATATATTGAAGGCGGCGGCCGAATCCAGCCGCCTGCGGATTCTCGTGCTCCTGTCGCGCGGCGACCTCACCGTGTCGGACCTCACCGACATCCTCAGCCAGTCGCAGCCGCGTGTGTCGCGCCACCTGAAGCTCCTGCTCGAAGCCGGCCTGATCGGCCGCTACCAGGAGGGCTCGTGGGCGTTCTTCCGCCTCTCCGATACGGAACTGGCACGTGACTTCGTAAACGGCGTCGTGTCGCGCGTCGATAACGGCGACCCGCAGGTCGCGCGCGATCTGGAGCGCCTGTCGGCGGTGAAGCGCCGGCGCCAGGAGCGCGCCGCGGAATATTTCAGCGCCAATGCGGCGAGCTGGGACGAGATACGCTCGCTCCATGCGCCCGATGGCGCGGTGGAGGCGGCGCTGAAGAAGCTCGTCGGCAAGCAGCCCTTCCAGGCGATGCTCGATCTCGGCACCGGCACTGGGCGCCTGCTGGAGCTGTTCGCGCCGCTCTACCGGCGCGGCGTCGGCATCGACCTGTCGCGCGAGATGCTGGCCGTCGCCCGCGCCAATCTCGACAAGGGCGGCGTCGCCAATGCCCAGGTGCGCCATGGCGACATCTACGCGCCCCCGGTGGAGCGTGACGCCTATGACCTCGTCACCATGCATCAGGTGCTGCATTATCTGGACGACCCCCAACAGGCCATCCGCGAGGCGGCGAAGCTGCTCAGGCCCGCCGGCCGTCTCGTCATCGTCGATTTCGCGCCGCATGCGCTGGAATTCCTGCGCGACGAGCACGCCCATCAGCGGCTGGGCTTCTCCGACAGGCAGATCGCGGAATGGTTCGCCGAAGCCGGGCTCGAGCTCGAGGAGACCCAGGACTTCGTGCCGCATGACGGCACCGACGCCAAGCTGACCGTCAAGCTGTGGCTCGGTCGCGACCGCCGCATGCTGATCGCCGATCCCGCCGCCAAAACCCAGCCGGAAAAGGAAACCGCCTGATGAACCAGTTCCGTTTCTCCCGCCGTCCTGATATCGGCGGCAAGATCCGGGTGTCGTTCGAGTTCTTCCCGCCGAAGAGCGACGAGATGGAGGCCCGGCTCTGGGATACCGTGACCAGGCTGGCGCCGCTGAACCCGCATTTCGTGTCGGTGACCTATGGCGCAGGCGGCTCGACGCGCGAGCGTACGATCCGGACGGTCCGGCGCATCCTCAACGAAACCGGCCTGCTGCCGGCCGCGCATCTGACCTGTGTCGATGCCGACCAGGATGCGGTCGACGGAGTCATCGGCGAGTTCGCGGCGATGGGGGTGAAGCGTTTCGTCGCCCTGCGCGGCGACCCGTCCGAAGGCGTGGGTGCGGCCTACCGGCCCTATCCGGGCGGTTATGCCAATGGCGCGGAACTGGTCGCTGCGCTGAAGCGAGTCGATGATTTCGACATTTCGGTCTCGGCCTATCCGGAGAAGCATCCGGAAAGCCCCGACTTCGCCACCGACATCGAGATGCTGAAGCGCAAGGTGGACAATGGCGCGACGCGTGCCATCACCCAGTTCTTCTTCGACAATGATCTTTATGAGCGTTACGTCGAGCGGGCGCGCCGCGCCGGCATCTACATCCCGATCGTGCCCGGCATCCTGCCGGTGCACAATTTCGGCCAGGTCGCCAACTTCTCCTCACGCTGCGGCGCGCATGTTCCGGATTGGCTGGCCGAGCGCTTCGATGGGCTGGACAAGGACCCGCAGACACATGCCCTTGTCGCCGCTGCCGTCGCCGCCGAGCAGGTGCTCGACCTGGTCGAACGCGGCGTCACCGATTTCCATTTCTACACGATGAACCGTGCCGATCTCGCCTTCGCGATCTGCCACATGATCGGTATCCGCGGGGATCTGGCCGTGAAGCGGGCCGCGCCGGCCGCCGCCTGACTTGAGTACCAATGGTCGATAAGATCGACCATTGGAGCGCGCGACTGCGCGCCGCGCCCGTTGGCGCGAAAGCCAAGCGGCCCGGATGGGCCGCGCCGGCGACTGAGGCTCATTGGTAAGTGAAAGGGCCGGACTTTCGTCCGGCCCTTTGATTGGGTTTCCTGCGAGAGGTTGTCAGGCTTTACGGTAATACGCCCATTATCAGGGCCCCGATAAAAGCGAACGCAGCACAAATCATCAGTGCATTGATTGGCCGTGTCAGTCCCATGCCATAGCCTCCTCAACAGAAGTACGAGGCGGAATCTAGGGGACTTTGTGCAACAGGCAAGCGAAAAATGTGCTGCAATGCGGCAGGAATGTGGAAATTCCGACCTCGCTGCGGCTATTAATCGTTGTTATCGCTCGCGAAAATGGTGATTTCAGGGCATTTGGGGAAAATTTTTCCACGAGGCTCCGTCGGGCCGATCCGCCGTCCGGAGATAGGCCTACCGCTTCGGCAGTAGCCTCCCATCGATGGTCACGAGGCCGAGGCCGATCAGAGCGATGCCGGCCAGTTCGAAGGCTTCGAGACGCTCGCCGAGGAACACGGCGCCGAGCAGGATGGCACTGGCCGGAACGATCAGCGTGACCAGCGATGCATTGGTCGCGCCGGCCGAAGCGACCAGGTTGAAATAGAGGATATAGGCGAAAGCCGTGGAAAGCAGGGCGAGCGCGAAGACCGCGGCCCAGACATGGGCGCTGGCCGCGAACAGGCCGTGGGGCCCGTTCACGAGCAAAACGACCGGGATCATGATGGCGGTCGAGGCCGTCAGCTGGGCGGTGGCGACGACCGCAGGCGGCACGCCCTTGAACCGCCTGGCGACCATCAACGCAAGCGCATAGGAGAGCGAGGCGCCGACCAGCGCGAATTTCGCCCAGACCGGCCCGCCGAGGCCTGCAAGAAGGCCCGGACCGATCATCACGGCCGTGCCCGCGATACCGAGCATGATGCCGGCGATCTTGTTCCAGGTGAGCTTTTCGTCGACCGTGAGCATATGGGCGATGAGCGCGGTCCAGAAGGGTGTAGTCGCGTTGAGCACCGAGGCGAGCCCGGCTCCGAGCTCCGTCTGGCCGGCGAAGATCAGCGAGAAGGGGATCACATTGTTGAGCGTGGCGAGCAGCACGAAGCCACCGGCAAGCGGAAGGGCCGATCGGAAGGAGATACCGCGCGCGGCGAGATAGACGTGGAGCGCGGCGGCCGCGATCGCCACCCTGAACAGCACCAGCGTCAGCGGGTTGATCTCGGCGACCGCGATGCGGGCGAAGAAGAAGGAGCCGCCCCAGATCGCGCCGAGGAGCAGCAGCATCGTCCAGTCCCTGGACGACATCGTCCTGGAAACCGGCCGGCTGGTCTGGACTGCGGACATCGACGCTCTCCCGATAGGGCATTGAACACCAGCCCTATGATGCGTGCCAGCAAGCGGCCACCCGATTTCCGCCATCTGTCACAATGCCTTGCTTCAACACATGCAAAACCGGCAAAGGGCTGCCCTACGGGAATTCGTTTCCTTGGCGACCGGGTTGCTCTATTTATCAGCGGCCATGCGAGGAGTGCCGATGCAGCAATTCGAGAATGCGCGGAATGCCGCGCTCGCCCTGCGCCCGGACGATCCGGTCTACTGCTTCCGGCCCGAGGTGCTGAAGGCCGATGCACGCAACTTCATGGACATGTTCCCGGGGAAGACCGCCTATGCCGTGAAGACCAATGGCGAGCAGATCGTCCTGAAGGCGCTGGTCGAGGCCGGCGTGACCGCTTTCGACGTCGCGTCGCCGGGCGAGTTCGCGGCCGTGCGCGCGGTCTCGTCCGATGCGGAGATGCTCTACATGCATCCGGTCAAGGCGCAGTCCGACATCCGTCTGGCGCTCGAGAAATACGGAATTCGTGTCATTTCGATCGACCACGAGGACGAGATCACCAAGCTCACGAGGGTCGTGCGTGCGCTCGATATCGATCCCGGGGCGCTGACCGTGTTCGTCCGCATCCAGACCAAGGGGTCGGCGGCCTACGAGCTTTCCAAGAAATTCGGGGCAGGGCCGGCCTATGCGGTCGAGCTCGCCCAGAGGCTGGAGAAGACCGGCTACAAGGTCGGACTGTGCTTCCATGTCGGCAGCCAGATCGAGGACCCTGATACCTATGAGCGCGCGCTGGCCTCGGCCGACTGGGTTCGCAACCGTGTCGGCTTTCCGCTGGCCGGCCTCGACGTCGGCGGCGGCTTTCCCGCCGAATACGGCCGTGATCCCAACAGCCGCAAGCCGGATATGCCTTCGCTCGGCCAGATCATGTCGCGGCTGCGCGGCGACCTCAGGGAATACCAGTTCGATGACATCCCGCTGGTCGCCGAGCCCGGCCGTGTGATCGTGGCGCGGGCCTTCTCGCTCATCGTGCGAGTGCTGCTGAGGAAGGGGCGCCGGCTCTACATCAATGACGGCATCTGGGCGTCGCTGTCCGACAGTTGGACCGGCAAGCTGACGCTTCCGGCGCGCTTCATCCCCGACCCGGCCATCCGCTCCCGCAACGGGAACGAGAAGTCCATCGTCCCGTTCAAGGTCTGCGGTGCCACCTGCGATTCCGTCGACATCTTGTCACGGCCGTTCTGGCTGCCGGAGACGGTCGACACCGGAGACTGGATCGAGATCGGCCACATCGGAGCCTATTCGCTGTCGCTCAGGACGCGTTTCAACGGCTTCTACCCCGACACTTTCGTCGAGGTCACCACGCCGTTCGAGGAGGGCGAGGCGCCGCAGGGGTTTGCCAGTTTGGAGACGATGGCGGCGGAATGAGAGGATGAGCGAATAGCGAGTAGCCAATAGCGAATAGGGGAAAAGGAAAAAGAGTTGCGGCGCAAAACGCTCCGCGTATCCTACTCGCTACTCGCTACTCGCTACTCGCTACTCGCTACTCGCTACTCGCTACTCGCTCAAATATTCGCCAACAGCGCCGGCGTCGGCCAGCCGTCGACCGGGAAGCCGAGGCGCATCTGTTCCTGCCTTACGGCCTCGCGGGTGTTGATGCCCAGGATGCCGTCGACCTTGCCGACATCGTAGCCCTTGTCCTCGAGTTTGCGCTGCAGCACCTTCATGGCCTCGGGCGGCAGGCCCTCCTCGGGATTGCGGCGGTCGAAGGCCGGGGCGCCGGCGAGCCGCGAGGCGAGGTGAGCCGCGGTCAGGGTGTAGGTGAAGGACTGGTTCCACTCGAGATAGATGTCGTAGTTGTCGTAGGTGAGGAAGGCGGGGCCCTTGCGACCCATGGGCAGGACGAGGCCGGCCTTGAGGCCCTTGTCCTCGAGCGCGCTTCCGTCGGGATTGGTGACGCCCCAGCCCGCCCATTGCGACAGCGGCAGCTTGTTGGTGCGGCCGGTTTCTTCCCAGGGCATCTCGTCGGGCACGCGGACCTCCTGGAGCCACGGCTCGCCGCGCTTCCACCCGCGATGCAGGAGCTTGTTGGCGGTCGTCATGATCACGTCGGGCGCGCTGCCGCGCAAATCCACCTTGCCGTCCCCGTCACCATCGACGCCGCGCGCCAGATAGTCGGAAGGCAGGATCTGCGTCTGGCCGATCTCGCCGGCCCAGGCCCCCTTGGTGTCGGCAGGGAGGATGCCGCGATCGATCAGGGTGAGGAGCGGCACCACCTGCGGCTGGAAGAGCTGCGGGCGGCGGCAGTCGTGGGCCAGCGTGACCAGCGCGTTCAGCGTGCCGAAATCGCCCTGCACCGCGCCGAAATCCGTCTCCAGCGCCCAGAAGGCGGTCGTCACTGCGCCGGGCACGCCGTATTCCTGCTCGGCCCGGGCGAATATGTCGGCATATTTCTTCAGATTGGCGGCGCCGTTCTTCAGCCGGTAGCTGTTGATCATGCGCCCGGAGAATTCGGCGAAAGTCTGCGAGAAGACACCCTGGGCGCGGTCGCGCTTCAGCACTTCGGGATCGATCCTGGCATTGGCGAGGGCCGAAAGGCCGAGTTCGCCGACGCCGGCCTGGCGCGCCTGCTCGGCCACCGCCGATTTCCAGGCTTCGAAATCGCCACCGCATTCCTGCGCCAACGCAGGCGCAGACACACAAAAGGCGGCAAGGGCCGCAAACAACGTTCTCGGCAGGACCATCTGCTCTCTCCGATTTGACTGCGCCGCTCCTGCCGCAATGACATGGCCAAAAGCAGGCAAAACATCCAAATTGGGGCGGGCCGTAGCACAATCCCCTGACGTTGCAAAAAGCCGTAACGCCGTAAGGCGCCGAATGCCGATCACGAAAAGCTGATCGGCGACGTGCCCCTCACGACGCGTGGGCCTTCAGCCATTTCCTCCAGGCGGCGACATTGCCGTTGAAGACATTGATGTCGGCATTGCCCTTGATGCCGGGGATGACGCCTGTTCCGGTATATTGCCAGAACGAGAAGGGATGGCTTCCGTATCGTTCGGTGGGATGGCCCGCGACGGAACGGAGCCAGTAAGGGTAGTCGCGGAACGCGGCGAGGCCGTTGTCGTCGAAGAAGTCGATCGAGGTATAGATGATCGGCTTCTTGCCGTAGTGCTTCTCCACCGCAGTGAGGAACACCCGCATCTCGCGGCGCACCGTCGCCGCATCGGGACGCAGCTTGCAGGTCGGCGAGTCGGGATTCCACTCCATGTCGAGGACAGGCGGCATCGCGGAGCGGTCGCGCGGCACATTGCGGATGAACCAGGCGGCTTGCTCCGCGGCGGGCCGGCAGAAATAGAAGAAATGATATGCGGCACGAGGGACGCCCGCGAGCCTGGCGCCGTTCCAGTGGTCGGCGAACTTGTCGTCGAGACGGTCGCCGCCCTCGGTCGCCTTGATGAAGGCGAAGGAGACGCCGCTCTTCCGGGCCAGCCCCCAGTCGACGGATCGCTGGTATTTGGAGACGTCGGTGCCATGCACCTCGTAGTGCCAGGGCGTGCGGCCATTCCAGTCGTGCGGATCGTTGTCGTCGAAGCGCGGGGCGCGCACCGCGACCATGCCGGCCGACGACGTTCGCGATAGGCTTTCGGTGGTCGTCTTGACGCTGGCCGAGGGCGCCAGATCGTAGTCGATCGCGGTGCAGGCGGCGAGCGGCGCCATCAAGGCCAGCGCACTCGAGATCAAGACGGCGAGACGACGCATCGCTGCTCCTTAATGCATGTCTCCCGAAAGTGTGCGGCGGCTTCGGGATAAGACATGCGCAAAATCAGGAACTACATCATGTCGCGTGAAGCCTTTTTCGCGCGACATGCTGTAGGGCCGGACTCGGTCGTCATGCGGGACGCGCGGCACTCGCATTCCACCGGCGATGGCGCCGGCCGAGCTCGGGTCAGTTCTGAACTGGAACGGCCCGCAGCCCCACGCTGCGAACCGGCAGTCCCCCTTCATCAACCATCAAGGTTGATTTTCGGTTGATCACCCTCGAAAGGTGATAAACCTTGCCCGACAAATCGCGGCAAATCCATGGCCGAAATGCGAAGCACGAGGAGGGGAAGGTGCGGATCGCGTTGAAAATCGTCAAATGGCTGGTCGTGCTCGTGGTCGTCGTCCTGGCCGTCCTGGCCGGTTGGCTCTATTTCGCGCCGCCCGCCCTGATCCGCGTCGCGTCCGGATACTCGGCCAAGATCGTCTGTTCCAACGTCTTCATCGTCGGCCGCGATGCGGGGCAGGTCCTGGCGCTCGACGTGCAGGCGCCCGGCCATCCCATCCTCAGGTTCATGCGCGTCTCGGTGGATGCCGATGCCAGGACGGTGACCGCCGGCCTGTTCGGCGTCTTCGGCAGGGCCGTGGCGGTGGCACGCGACGGTTTTGGCTGCACCGACGTGCCGGATGGCGACCTCGCCGCCGTGCCGGTTCCGCCTTCGCTCGGCGACGCCCTGCCGGAGAGCGCGGGCATCTGGCCGGAGGGCGATGCCGTCGAGCCGTCACAGGACCCTGACATCGCCACGGTGCTTGACGATCCGGACCTGACCGGTGCCGGCATGCGCGCCGTGGTCGTGGTCCATAACGGACGCATCGTCGGCGAGCGTTACGGCGAGGGTTTTTCAACGAAGACGCCGCTGCTCGGCTGGTCGATGACCAAATCGGTGACGGCCGCGGTCGTCGGCACGCTGGTCAAAGCCGGGATGATCTCCGTCGAACAGAAGGACCTCTTTCCGGACTGGAAGGCGGATGGCCGCGCCGCGATCAGCCTCGCCGACCTGATGGCGATGTCGAGCGGGCTTGCCTTCAACGAGGACTATGGCGACGTCGCCGACGTCACCCGGATGCTCTATTTGGAGCCCGACATGGCCGGTTTCGCTTCCGCCAAACCGCTCGACGGCGATATCGGCAAGGTCTGGAGCTATTCGAGCGGCACCACGGTGATGCTCTCCAGGATCTGGCAGAACGCGCTGGGCGAGCCGGACAAGGCGCTGGCCTGGCCGAAGCAGGCGCTGTTCGATCCGATCGGCATGTCCAGCGCCGTGCTGGAGACTGATGCGCGCGGCACCTTCGTCGGCTCGTCGTATCTTTATGCTACCGCGCGCGATTGGGCGCGTTTCGGCCAGTTCATGCTGCAGGACGGCGTCTGGAACGGCACGGAGATCCTTCCGCCGGGCTTCGTCTCCTGGATGCGCGAGGCTGTGCCAGCCTCGAAGGGCGAATATGGGCGTGGCCAGGTCTGGCTTCACGGATCGGATGCCGGCACCCCTGCCGGCGAGAACCCCGACAAGGGCTTCGACCTTCCGCCCGATGCCTACTGGTTCCTCGGCCATGACGGTCAGTCGGTCGCCGTCATTCCGTCGCGGAAGCTGGTCGTGGTGCGGCTCGGGCTGACGCCTTCGAAGCTCGGATACAAGGCGCAGGCGCTTGTCGCGGCCTTGGTGAAGGCCGTCCAATAGGCGGCGCCATGGCGCAAGGACCGCAATGCCGCGAGATTCAGGTCGGTCGCGTCACGACGGCATGGACTGCGTAGCCCCGGTATAGCGAGCGAAATGAAAGGCTTGCGTGCGCTTTCCGAGTTTCCGATTCCAGGACTTCGGCCATCGCGTCACGCGGTGTGACGTGGAATTTGGCGAGCCAGGCGCGCAGCAGGCGCTTGAACCAGGAAGGCAGGCGCTCCTGCCGGCCGAAATCGACGATATGGAGCGATCCGCCGGGCTTCAGCACGCCCAGCGCTGCGGCGATCGTTTTTTCCCAGCCGGGGATCATGGACAGCGAATAGGAGACGAAGACGCGGTCGAAGCCGGCTTCACCGAACAGGGCCTGAGCATTGAAGGCGGTGGCGTCGCCCTGGGCGAGCTTCACACGCGGGCCGGCGCCGTCCTGCGCGACGGCGCGGGCTGCCGTTTCGAGCATGGCTGTGGAGATGTCCAGCCCGAAGAAGCGCGCTTTGGGGTAACGGCGTGCGGCGAGAACGAGGTTGCGACCAGTGCCGCAGCCGAGTTCCAGTACGGTGCCGCCGTCGGGCGCCCTTAGCCCGGCGATCATGCTGTCACGACCCAGAAGGTAGTATTTGCGGGTGGCGTCGTAGATATGGCGCTGGCGGCGATAGACGCCGTCCATGAGCGCGGCGTGGCTTCCGGCAGCGGTCATTGGTCTTTCAGCACATAGAGATGGAAGCCGCCATAGATGGCCGAGCGGTCGCGCGCTGCCAGTTCCCGTGACTGCTCTTCCTCGTAGCGCCAACGGCCGAGGATGCTTTCCGAGACCCGCCCGGGCAGCAGCGACGGCTCCGCGGCGGTCCGGAAGATGACGCGCGCGCCGGGGGCGGCGGTGCGGGTGATCTCGGTCCACAGTGCGTTGAGCTGCGCATCGTTCATCCAGTCCTGGGCGTCGAGCAGCACGTAGCGGTTGACGGAACCGGCAGGCTTGCGGCTCAGGAGTTCGGTGAAGTTTACATTGTGAATGGCGACACGGTCGGCGTTGCGCTTGATGACGGCGTGGTTGCCCTGCTCGAGATAGGCGGGCAGGGCGGCTTCTCCCGGCTTCGGGTAACGGCGCGCGAAAGCCTGCCAGGCGAAGTAGTTCTCGCGCAGCGGAAAATGGCAGGCGAGCTTTTCCAGGCGGGCCGAAAGCACGCTGGCCATGGTGCCGTCGCCCGATGTGATGAGGGAATCGTATTGTGCCGGCGGAATGCCGAGGCCGAACAGCGATGCCTTCAGCGATGTCGCGCGACGCAGCAGCGGCTTGCGGAAGATCGGCTTCAGTTCCTCTTCGAAGAAGCGCCGCTGGTCGTGCAGCGACCGCGCCTCCATGATGGCCGCGGGATCGACGCCATGCAGCTTCGCCACCCTGTGGCCGAGGGCGATGAACAGGCCGAGCAGGCCGGTCCGGTAGAAATTCTTGCGGAACACGGTGATGCGCCGCTTGCCGAGCCAGTTGCGGCGCTCCCAATAGGCCCGCGAACGCGCATCGAGATGCGGCGCGACGAAACGGTCATAGGCGGCCGTGTTGGCCGGGTGTCCCGCCTCGCCGAAGAAGCGAAAGAGGTCGGCATGGGCGGGCAGGTGGCGTACCGCCGTCAGCTTCATCCGGTTCAGCGCCACATGGGCCGTGTTCAGGTCCACCGCGTCGATCTGCGCCGGCGACCGGGTAAGATAGGCGAGCACGTTGCAGCCGCCCGACGCGATGGTGACGATACGGTGGCCTTCCGCCAGTTGCATCGCTTCCATGTCGACGTCGGGGTCTTCCCAGATCTGGGGGTAGACGAGGCCGGAGAACAGCAAGGCGAAGAGGCGTTCCGACAGGCCATCCTTGGACAGGGCCCGATTCTGGTAGATCGCCTTGCCGAGCCGGCGGTTCTTGCGCAGTCGCCCTTGCTCTAGGCCGATATCCCCGGAGAGGTCGGTCATTGGAAGCGATTCCCCTGTTGCGTTGGCGCAAGCGGGTATCGCGGGGCCATGACAGGCGCGTGACAGGCCCTGTCGGCCACCGGGCCGCGACCGATAGTGGTGTTCTTCGGAGCTTGTCGGCCATCCAGAGCAGGGCACCGTAGATGATCGCGCGGTCGTCGCCGGTTAGGTCCACGACCTCTGCCTTGACGACGAGGCCGCCGAGTTCGATCAGATGCCGCGTGCGCCTGCGGCGCTCGACCTGCCACGCTCTCCCGCTTCACCATCTACCGCAAGATCGCGGAGGGCACGTTCCCGGCCCAGCTCAAAATCAGCACCAACGGCACGGGATGGAAAGAACCCGACATCAACCCATGGGTAGCCCACCCTGTCGGATGGCGTCCGAAGACCGAGTTCGACTTCGATGACGTCTGATCGCGCTGACGACGACGGAGCGGGCGCAGCGCCTCGCTCCCGCCGCATCAGGCCGCCGACCGCATCGGAGCAACTTGAAGAACTGTTGGGATACCATGTCCCGATTGGCCGCTCGCCCAAGCACGACCTCTCCACATGGACCGTCACCGATGACTGGCCCCATCCCGTTCCGGTCACGGAAGCCGAGGTGTTCGAGCAATAGTTTGGCGACCTGTTCGATGAATTGTTGGGACCAAACTCCTCGGTGGCTCCGCGTCGAGGCTAGAATTCGCCCTTGGAAATGGTACTATATGATGATACTGGAATTCGATGAAAAAGCGTCACAGGGCCACGCTCGAATCCATCTTCGCTCGGCCCGTCAGCGGAGCTATTCGCTGGACCGATATCGAGGCGCTGTTTGTCGCCCTCGGAGCAGAAGTCAGCGAGCGGGAGGGATCGCGCATAGGTGTCTTCCTGTTTGGCGAAGTGCGCGTCTTCCACCGCCCCCATCCTTCGCCGGATACGGATAAAGGCGCGGTCGCCAGCATTCGGAAGTGGCTGGACGAACACGGAGTAAGGCCATGAACAACGTAATCGAAATCAATGGCGAAAAGGCGGTTATCGCCTTTGACCCCGAGATTCAGATGCTGCGCGGCGAGTTTGTCGGCCTGAATGGCGGTGCCGACTTTTATGCTGAAAGCGTCCACGCTCTGATCGAGGAAGGCAGTAAGTCATTGACCGTCTATCTCGAAATGTGCCGGGAAAAGGGAATCGAACCGCGCCGGAAATTCTCCGGAAGGTTCAATGTCCGCCTCGATCCTGACGATCATGCCGCGGCAGTCATTGCGGCGGCGGCGGCGGGCAAGAGCCTGAATGAATGGATCGTGACGGCGATCAGGGAAGCCGCTGAATAACGAGAGCACCGCGCCTGGGGCGCACCATGAGGACTGGCGATTTCTCCCGCGATATCCTTCTCGATATCATCGGTCGATTTCTCCACCTCGACAGCACGAACGGCAAGGAAGCGCTGATCTTCCCGCGTTCCATCAGATCGACGCCGTTCTGAAGATGCTTGCCCATGCCCGCGACGGCGCATCGGTTGGTGACTCTGCACGATCCGTCCGACCAACCGATTTTCGACACTGCGGTCGTGGTGACGGATCGCGTCGTTCTCGACCGCCAGCTTCAGGAAACCATCGCCCAGTTCGAGGTGGCGAACGGCGGCGTAAACTCGGTGCCCACCCAGGGACTGAAGTGGCGGGCTACTTCTTGCCGAAACCTCCGGCCGTCGGTGTCGTCACGATGACGGTCTCGCCCGCCTCCAGCACGGTCTGGTCGCAGGCCCTCAGCCTTTCGACCGAACCGTCCTTGCGGCGCACCTCGGTCGAGCCTGTTTCGCCGTCGCCGCCGCCGTCCAGCCCGCGCGGCGGGTGCGAACGGTGCGACGACAGGATCGCGCATTCCATCCTTTCCAGGAAGCGGATCGTGCGGTGGGTGCCGTCGCCCGCGTCCCACCGACCCTTGCCGCCGGAGCCGGCGCGGATATGGAAATCCTCGAGCAGCACGGGGAAACGCAGTTCCAGGATTTCCGGATCGGTCAGCCGTGAATTGGTCATGTGGGTGTGGACACCGGATGTGCCGGCGAAGCCGCGCCCGTCATTCATGCGGCCGGCGGGCGAGCCGGAGCAGATGGTCTCGTAATACTGGTATCTGTCGTTGCCGAAGGTCAGGTTGTTCATCGTGCCCTGCGCATTGGCCAGCGCCCCCATCGCGCCGAACAGCGCATTGGTCACGTGCTGCGAGGTCTCGACATTGCCCGCCACCACCGCGGCCGGATAGGCCGGCTTCAGCATGCAGCCTTCGGGGATCACGATCCGGATAGGCCGCAGGCAGCCGGCATTCATGGGTATCTGGCCCTCGACCATGACCCGGAAGGCATAAAGCACGGCTGCGCGGGCGACCGGTTCGGGCGCATTGAAGTTGTTCTTCTCGACCTGCGAGGTGCCCGTGAAGTCGACCGTCGCCTCGCGCCTGTCCCGGTCGACCGTGATCTCGACCTTGATCACCTGGCCGGTATCGGTCGGATATTCGTAGCGGGACCTGTCGGGCAGGCGTTCGAGAACGCGCCGGACGCTTTCGGCCGCATTGTCCTGGACATGGCCCATATAGGCCTCGACCGTGTCGAGGCCGAAATGCGCCACCATCTTCCTCAACTCGGCCGCGCCTTTCTCGTTGGCTGCGATCTGCGCCTTGAGGTCGGCGACGTTCTGGCGGGGATTGCGGGCGGGATAGCGATGATCGGTGAGCAGTGCTTCGAGTTCGGCTTCGCGGAAGCGACCGCGCTCGACCAGCCGGAAATTGTCGAACAGCACGCCTTCCTCGTCGACCGTGGTCGCGAGCGGCGTCATCGAGCCCGGTGCGGTGCCGCCGATATCGGCATGATGTCCGCGCGAGGCCGTGTAGAACAGCACATTCGTGCCGGCATCGTCGAAGACCGGCGTCACCACCGTGATGTCGGGCAGATGAGTTCCGCCATTGTAGGGCGCATTGAGGGCAAAGACGTCGCCGGGGCTGATGCCGCCCGCGTTCAATCGGATGATCGTCTCGACGGAACGGTCCATCGAGCCCAGATGCACCGGCATATGCGGGGCATTGGCGACAAGAGCGCCGTTGCGGTCGAACACGGCGCAGGAGAAATCCAGGCGCTCCTTGATGTTGACCGAATAGGCCGTGTTCTGCAGCGTCACGCCCATCTGCTCGGCGATCGACATGAAGAGGTTGTTGAAAACCTCCAGCATCACGGGGTCGGCGTCGGTGCCGAGGGCCGCCCGGTTGCGCCTGGCTTCGATCCGCCGCATCAGCACATGGTCCTTGGCGGTGATCTCTGCCTGCCAGCCCGGCTCGACGACGATCGTCTGATGCGCCTCGATCACCAGCCCCGGTCCGGCGAGCTTCTGTCCGGGTCTCAAGGCGGCGCGGTGGAAGATGCCGGCCTCGTGCCAGCCGCCGTCGCAGAACAGCTTCCGGGTTTCGGCCGGCTCGGGCCGCTCTTCGCTCGTCGGCAAGTCGCGCTCGTCGCGTCCGGTCTCGCGCCGGTCCACCCCCTCGACGCCGATCGCCTCGACCACCATCGGCTTGCCGTCGTAGACGAAGCCGAACTGGGCGCGGTGGGCGGCCTCGAAGGCGAGGCGGGCATCGGCGATCGTGGCGTCCTTGAAATCGACCGGCAGTGCGGTGTCCGTCCCGTCGTAGCGGATGTGCAGCACCGGCCGCCAGGCGATATCGGCAGCATCGATGCCCTGGCTTGCCAGCTCGTCGAAGACCCCCTGCCGCAACGTCCCGACGAGCTCGTCGATGGCCTCGAGCGAGCTTTCGTCGAGCGGCTTCAGCAGGGCCTGCTGGCGCGAGGCGAAGACGGCGGCGAGCCCGATGCCGTAAGCCGAAAGCAGGCCGGAGAAGGGATGGATGAGCACGGCCTCCATGCCGAGCGCGTCGGCGACGAGACAGGCATGCTGGCCGCCGGCGCCGCCGAAGCAGTTGAGCAGGTATTCGGTCACGTCGTAGCCGCGCAGCACGGAGATCTTCTTGACGGCATTGGCCATGTTCTCGACCGCGATCGTCACGAACCCTTCCGCGACGGCTTCAGGACTGCGGCCGTCGCCGATCTCGTGGGCAAGCTCCTCGAATGTCTGGCGCACCACGGCGTCGTCGAGCGGCTGGTCCTGCGCGGGGCCGAAGATCGAGGGGAAAAAATCCGGCTGCAGCTTGCCCAGCATGACATTGGCGTCCGTGACGGCGAGCGGGCCGCCGCGCCGGTAGCAGGCAGGACCGGGATTGGCGCCGGCAGAATCCGGGCCGACGCGGAAGCGGCCGGCCTCGAAATGCAGTATCGAGCCGCCGCCGGCCGCCACGGTGTGGATGCGCATCATCGGCGCCCTCACGCGCACGCCCGCGACCTCGGTGTCGAAGGCGCGCTCATAGTCGCCGTCGTAATGGGCGACGTCGGTCGAGGTGCCGCCCATGTCGAAGCCGATCACCTTGCCGAAGCCGGCGAGCCTTGCGGTCTCGACCATGCCGACCACGCCCCCGGCCGGCCCGGACAGAAGCGCGTCCTTGCCCTGGAACATGTCGGCCGCGGTCAGGCCGCCTGAAGACATCATGAACATCAGGCGAGGCGCCTCCCTCCCCCTCGAGGGGAGGGTGGCGGCGAAGCCGCCGTGTGGGGTCAGCCCGGCAGTGCTCGACATGCTCTTGCGCCCGACGCCGTCTCCGCCTTCGCCCTCCAGCTGCCTCGCAGCGATCTCCCCTTCAGGGGGTGGGACAACTCCCAACTCCCCCGCCACCTCGCGCACATAGCGCGACAGGATCGGGGACAGGTAGGCGTCCACGACGGTGGTGTCGCCGCGGCCGACCAGCTTGACGAGGGGCGAGACCTCGTGGCTGACCGAGACCTGGGCGAAGCCCAGCTTGCGGCAGGCCTTCGCCACGGCCTGTTCATGTTCGGGATATTTCCAGGAATGCATGAAGACAATGGCGACGGCTTCGATGCCGCCGGTCTTCGCCGCCTCCAGTGCCGGCTGCAATGCCGCGATGTCGAGCAGCCGCTCCACGCAGCCGTCGGCGCGCACCCGCTCGTCGACCTCGACCACACGCTCGTAGAGTTGCTCGGGCAGCACGATCTCCTTGGCGAAGATGTCGGGTCGGGCCTGATAGGCGATGCGCAGGGCATCGCGGAAACCTCTGCTGACGAGCAGCAGCACCCGGTCGCCCTTGCGTTCCAAAAGCGCATTGGTGGCGACTGTGGTGCCCATCTTGACGTCGCCGACGCGCTGCGGCGGGACCGGCTCGCCGGGTGCCAGGCCGAGCAGATCGCGAATGCCCTGGATCGCGGCATCGCGATAGGCTTCGGGATTCTCCGACAGCAGCTTTCGCGGATGGAGCCGGCCCTCGGGATCTCGCCCGATGACATCGGTGAAGGTCCCGCCACGGTCGATCCAGAAGTCCCATTTCTCGGATTTCACCGTCGGTCCTCCTTCCCGAGAGACATGCCGGCTCAAGCCTATAGGATAAGTCTGGCGGGGAGCCAAACCCTTATGACAGAATGTTAATTCCGGTTAGCGTAAGTGACGCAACCGAAAAGCGGGGACATGCATTTCACACCCGAACCGCCCGGTCGACCGGGTGTCGTTCCCAAAGGAGAGAAGCATGAGAAAACTTGTCCTCGGTTCGATTTGCGCGGCCGGCCTGCTTGCGGTGGCGGCATGCAGCGACAATACCGACACCACCACCACCCAGAGCACCACGCCGCCGGCCGAAGAGCAGGCCACACCTCCCGCCGCTGCCCCGACGGAGCCCGCACCTGCGGAGAATCCGGCGCCGGCCGAGCCTGCCCCGGCGAACTGACCCGGGCATCGGCCCGACAAACAAGGCGGCCGCGCCGATTTCGTCGGCGCGCCTGCCGATCTAAATCCCAAGACGTTTCCGCTGGCGGGGCGGTCGGTAGAGATGCCGGCCGCTCCTCTTCCTGCTTCGACAACCATGGGGTATGTCGCCTTGCCGACGCAACTTTGCCGTAATTGGCCTATGTAGCGGCGAACGGCGGGGGTTTTTGGAGGCAAGACGAGGGACCCATGAAAAAGTTGCTTCTTATCCCGCTGGCTGGCTTGTCCATGCTGGCGCTGGCCGCCTGCGGCGAGAGCGAGCAGAAGAGCGAAAGCGCTCCGGTCAAGAGCGAGCAGCCCGCTGCGACGGCTCCGGCCGAATCGGCGCCGTCGACGACCACGACGACCGACCAGGCGACCAAGCCGGCGCCGGGTGCCGACCAGGTCTTGCAGGACGCGCAGAAGGCGCTGCAGGAGCAGGCGGCCACGATGACGGACGAGCAGAAACAGCAGGCGATCGCTGCGTCCCGCGCCAATGCCGAAGCCGCCGCCAAGGCCGCCGGCCAGAGCGAGGACTTGATCAAGCAGATCGGCGATCAGGCCGAGGCAGCCGCCAGGCAGGCGCTCGGCGTCCAGTAGCCGGCTGCGCCGCCGGAGCGGCCCCCGGCATTTCTCGGGGGCTTCGGCCGGGAAATTGCGCCCGGCCGACCGCCGGGCGGCCCGGTCTCGGCTCGCCGTCCTGACCGTTCGCCGGCACGGATCGGCGGATGCCGCGGGACAAAGCCGGAAAACCCTTCGCCGCGGCGATGAACCGCCTCGCCATTTCCGGCTTAAGGCCTTATGAAGCCGCCATGTCGATCTGGTTCCGCCTCGGCGAGTTCGTGACACGCATTTCGTCCTCGACCCGGTCGGGCGCGGCGGATGTGGTCGACGCCTTGCGCACCATTTTCGTCGGCGACCCCGAACTGCGCCGCAAGGTGGCCTTTTCGGTGGCCATGATCGCGCTGTCGGCCAAGATGGCCAAGGCCGACGGCATCGTCACCCAGGACGAAGTGCGCGCGTTCCGCAAGATATTCACCATGCCGGCAGAGGAGGCCCGCAATGTGGCCCGCCTCTTCGACCTGGCCAAGCAGGATGTCGCCGGCTTCGAGTCCTATGCCGAGCGCATTGCCGGCCTTTGCGGCTCCGGCCGGCCGAACTGCGGCATGCTGACCGACATCCTCGACGGACTGTTCTTCATCGCCAAGGCCGACGGGGTGCTGCACGAGCGGGAAGGGCGCTTCCTGCATCGCATCGCGCAGATCTTCCAGATCGACGAAGCGCGATACCAGGCCATCCTCGCCCGCCATGTCGAACTCGGCGACGCCGATCCCTATGTGGTGCTGGGGGTCGAGCGCGGGCAGCCTTTCGACGAGGTGCGCAAGCGCTACCGCAAGCTGGTCGCGGAGAACCATCCCGACCGGCTGATCGCCCGCGGCCTGCCGCAGGAATTCGTCGCCATCGCCACGACGCGCATCGCCGCCATCAACGCCGCCTACGAACTGATCGAGAAGGGGCTGAGGCACGTATGACCGGATTCCTTCCGGACCACGATCGAGCCGAAGTCAGGGTATCGCCGAATTTCGGCCCGCGTCGCGACTGCGTCCGGCCCGACATCATCCTTCTCCACTATACCGGCATGCAGACAGGCGATTCCGCCGTCGCCTGGCTGTGCGATCCTGTCAGCGACGTCTCCGCCCATTACCTCGTCGAGGAGGACGGTCACATCGTGCAGATGGTGCGCGAGAGCGACCGTGCGTGGCATGCGGGCAAGGGGTCGTGGCGTGGCCGCGCCGACATCAATTCCAGTTCGATCGGCATCGAGATCGTCAATCCGGGCCATGCCTTCGGGTATCCCGATTTCCCCGACTGCCAGATCGCCAGCGTCATCGACCTTTGCCGCGGCATCATCGATCGCCACGACATCAGGCCTGAACGGGTGCTTGCCCATTCCGACGTGTCACCCGGCCGCAAGATCGATCCCGGCGAGAAGTTCCCCTGGCCGACCCTGTTCGCAGCCGGTGTCGGCCATCTGGTCGAGCCCGCGCCGATCGGCGGCGGCCGGTTCCTGACGTCAGGCGATCATGGCGAGCCGGTCGAGGCGCTGCAGTCCATGCTGGCGCTCTACGGCTATGGCATCGGGATTTCGGGCGAGTTCGATACGTTGACGAAGACGGTGGTGGAGGCGTTCCAGCGTCATTTTCGTCCCGCGCGGATCGACGGCGTAGCCGATCGCTCGACGGTCGAGACCTTGCACAGGCTGCTCGCCTCCCTGCCGGGATCGCTGACATAGGGCGCCGTGCGTCCTTTGGACGCGTCATGGAGCCGGCTGCTTCGAAGCCAACCATGCCTTCCGACGACAATGTCGATCTATCCGACAGTAGAAGGCCGCGCACCCAAAGCTACGCATCGCGTTTCCCAGGATTGATTTAGATCATTGGGCCGATGTCATAGATCTAACGATCGGTGGCTATTGCCGAGGCCCGCTATCCCCTATTCGGATTACCTAACGTAAGCTTTTTGTCGAGGTTCTCCCTTGGAAAGGCGCGAATCCGACCAAGGTTACAACCTGTCACCCAAAGTGACTTTTCCTGCCATTGTTGACCCTATTTCGATTGCGACAGGCAGTCTGTGCCGGATCGAATTTGTGTGTCGTCCGGGGGAAAAGAAAGGCCGGTCCTGACGGGCGGGCCTCAAGATCAACCATCCGCCGGACGATCGGCGGAGCCAGACAGAGACCGAAACTTTTATGAGAAACCTGACTGTTGCCGCGGCAGCCTTCGCTGCCGGCATGATGACCTTTGCTGCCGATGCGCAGGAGGCGCCGACCCTTGCCCGGCCGGAAGCCGCCAAGCCGAAGCCGAAGGACAGCTCGAAGAAGACCATAACAGTCAGTATCGGTCGGGAGTTCCACACCTATCCCGTCGCGCCGGTTGCAGGCCTCGACGAGGAGGTCGACAAGATGAAAACGGGCTCGATCGCGGGACGGGTCAAGCCGGACCCGAAGGCGACGGCCCGCAAGCAGGCCAGCAAGCAGGAAAGCGCCCGCAAGCCGACAAAGAAGGTCGCGGCCGCCGCGCCCGCCCGCAAGGAGACCAGGCGGGCGAGCGTGACCGCTTCCGCCGCGCGGCCGAAAAAGGATGCCGGCCTGAACGCTCCGGCAGACAATCAGGACAGGCAGAAGATCGCGGCCGCCCTTGCCGCAAGCTCAAAAAAGGACGCCGGCAAGCCGGCCGCCGCCGATGGGCCGTTTCACGCCATCATCAGCCGCTATGCTTCCTCCTACGGGGTGCCGGTGTCGCTTGCCCATGCGGTGATCACCGTCGAAAGCAACTACCGCGTCGACGCCCGCGGCAGCGCTGGCGAGGTCGGGCTGATGCAGATCAAGCCGGCGACGGCGCGCATGATGGGCTATAGCGGTTCGGTCAAGGATCTGTTCAATCCCGAGACCAACATCAAATACGGCATGAAATATCTGGGGATGGCGCATGAACTCGGCGGCGGCGCGACCTGCCAGACCATTCTGAAATACAATGCCGGCCACGCCGCCAAGCGGATGAACCCGGTATCGGCCGCCTATTGCTCGAAAGTGAAGCGCCAACTCGGCGGAAGCTGATCGCGCAGGGTCGAGCCGGAATATCCGCGAAGCGGGAATTTCGCGGCGTCCTCCCGGCTTTTCATTTGCATTTTTCCCGGCGAACCCCTTTATACGGGGCGCCAGCTGGCCGGGCGGCCGCACCTGCAATCGCCGAAAGGTATCAGGTGAGGAAAGTCCGGGCTCCATGGAAACACGGTGCCGGATAACATCCGGCGGGGGCGACCCCAGGGAAAGTGCCACAGAAAGCAAACCGCCCCGCCCATCTTCCGGCTCAGCGCTGTCTTGCCAGCGACGACCGAGCCGGAGCATCGGCGGGGCAAGGGTGAAAGGGTGGGGTAAGAGCCCACCGCGCGACTGGCAACAGGAGCGGCACGGCAAACCCCACCGGGAGCAAGACCGAATAGGGATGGCGCGAGGGGCGACCCTCGGGGCGGTTTCCTGCCTGCCATCCGGGTGGGTTGCGTGAGGCGCATGGCGACATGCGCACAAGATGAATGGCCGCCACGTTCCGGTGCCGCGAGGCGCCGGGGCCATACAGAACCCGGCTTACAGGCCGGCTGGCACTTTTTTCTTCTGTTCAGCAAGTTGGGTGCGTCTGTTCGCGCAGCACTTGATCCTGGGGAGGCTGCAGCTACGCACGCTCCTGGCCGTTGCGTCTGGTGCGAATAAATCGTACCATTTGCCGCAAAGGAGATCGCCATGACCGCCAACGTCGACAAGCGCAGCATCACCCTTTCGCCCGAACTCGCCACGGCGGTCGATGCGGCCGTGGCCGCCGGCGAATATGCCTCGGCCAGCGAGGTCATCCGCGAGGCCTTGCGTGACTGGAAGGAACGGCGCGACCTGTTCGGCTATACGCTGGAGGAGTTGCGGGCGCTCATCCAGGAAGGGATCGACAGCGGGCCGGGGCGCTACGGTTCCATGGAGACGATCAAGGCCGAGGCGCGCCGGCGCGCGGGGAAGGCGAAGCGCGCCGTATGACCCGCATCGTCACCCGGACCGCGCAGGCGGAAGAAGACCTCATCGAGATCTGGGGCTACGTCGCACTGTATAACGAAAACGCGGCCGACCGGCTTCTCGATCGCTTCGATGCGCGATGGCGCCTGATGGCTACGCAGCCTTACTCCGGGGTCGCTCGCGATGATCTCGCCTCCGGGGTGCGTTGCCTGGTTGAGGGGGAGTATCTCACCTTCTACCGCGTTGCCGATGACGCGGTCGTCATTCTGCGAGTTATGCACGGCCGGCGCGACATTGCCGCCGAAGACTTTGACCTGTCGGGCGAGGATGCCCTGACCTGAGCCGATCGAGCCTCAGCCCAGCCCGTCGAGCGACGCCTCGATTGCTTTCCACAGTTCCTCGACCGGCTCGCATCCCACCGAAAGCCTGACGAATCCCGGCGCGACGGCGTCGCCCCAGCGCGCGCGGCGCTCGGCCGACGTATGCACGCCGCCGAAGGAGGTTGCCGGCTGGATCAGCGCGCAGCCATCGATGAAGGCCTCGGCCTTCGCCTCCGTTCCCAGCGTCAGGCCGATCAGGAACCCGAAGCGCTCCATCTGGGCCCGCGCCAGATTGTGCGACGGGTCCGTCTCCAGCCCGGGAAAACGCACCGACCGCACCACCTTGTGGCCGGCCAGACGGCGCGCCAAAATCTCGGCCGAGCCGCACATTCTGTCGAAACGCAGCTCCAGCGTTTCGAGGCCGCGATGGACCAGCCAGGCCTCGAACGGGCCGGGAATGCCGCCCGCCAGCTTGCGCCAGTCCGCCACCGCCGCCACGATCTTGTCGTCGCGGCTGGCGACGTGGCCGAACAGCGCGTCGGAATGTCCATTCGGCGCCTTGGTGTCCGCCGCCACGACGATGTCGGCGCCGAGGTCGAGCGGCCGCTGGCCGTAGGGCGTCATCGTCGTGTTGTCGGCCACCACGATCGCACCTTCGGCATGGGCGGCCGCGGCGACCGCCGCCATGTCGCAGATGTCGAGGCTCGGATTGGCCGGCGTCTCGACGAAGACCAGCCGGTAGCCGGCGAAGCTGCCCTCGAGGAAGGACGAGGTCGGCCGCGTGTCGGTGCCGATGCCGAGCGGCTTCAGGAAACGCTCGGCCAGCATGCGTGTCGTGTAATAGCCGTCGCTCGGCAGCAGGATCCTGTCGCCGCTCTTCAGAAGTGCGAAGAACACCGCCGAAGTCGCGGCCATCCCTGAGGGAAAGCCGAGCGCGGTCGCGCCTTCGAGATGGCCGAGCATCTTCTCCACCGCATCCCAGGTCGGGTTGTTGAAGCGGCCGTACTGGCTGAACCCTGCGGGGTCGCCGGGCAGATGGAACATCGAGGCCATGGTCAGCGGCAGCGCCACGGGCTCGCCCTTGGCCAGGGTCTCGCCCCTCAGATGGGCGAGGCTGGCCGCGCGGGACTGGTTGGTATCGGACATGGGCAGGGCTTTCGATGGGCAGGGGGATGTCGGGGCCGGTCTAGCGCATCGGCCCGAAATCCGAAATCGATTTCGGCAAGCACGCTCCCCGCCTGATCATGGCGGAGCGCCACCCGCCAGCCGTAGCCGAAAAAAGCCCTCATAAACCATCTGTTAGGCTTAATGGCCGATAAATGCCGATTACCCGGGAAGCGGCCCGCAATAGCTGCCTCCGGCCAGTCCGTGTAGCTTGTTCCCGTTGACGCCCATATCACCCCATGATATCCCATGAACCCATTCAAGACTTCGTTTCGGTAAGGGGTGAAGCGTTCGCCAGACCGGCAGCCGCGGCGGCTGTCCGGCATATGGCTGCTTATCCCCGGCACGGAGGATTTTGCTGGCTGAAGGGACCGCGCCGGGGCGGCGCGGCCGGACATGTGACGAGGGGCGCGGCGGCGAGAGCGGCTGCATCGGGTGATGGACCGATTTCTGTCCAATGCTGTGAACAGGATCGACGCCAAGGGGCGGGTCTCCGTGCCGGCGCATTTCCGTTCCGTGCTGCAGAAGCGCGGCTACCAGGAGCTCTATGCATTGCGCGCGCTGGAGGTGCCGGCGCTCGATGTCGGCGGCCTCGACCTGCTCGACCGCTACGAGGCGCGCATCGCGCTGGAGGATCCCTTCCTGCAGACGGCCGACGACATGTCCTTCTTCTGCCATGGGGACGGGACCTTCCTGAAACTCGACCAGGACGGCCGGATCGGCGTGAGCGAATTCCTGCGCGACCACACCGGCATCACGACGGAGGTGGCCTTCGTCGGCCGCGGCCATTTCTTCCAGATCTGGGAGCCGGAGCGGCTGAGGGCGCATTCGAAGGAGGTGCGCGCCAGGCTGCTGTCGTTGCGCCAGTCGGCCGCAGCCCGGTCGCGTCAGGCGGGGGCGGCGGAATGATGGCGGGTCACGGCTCGGATCCCGATGCCGCCGGCGGACCGGCTCGCCACATTCCGGTCCTGCTCGACGAAGTGGTCGCCGCGCTCGAACCGCTCGACGGCGCCGTCATCGTCGACGGCACTTTCGGCGCCGGCGGCTACACCAGGGCGCTCATCGCCCGCGGCGCCGGCGTCGTCGCGATCGACCGCGACCCCGATGCCATCGATGCCGGCCGCGCTCTGGAGGCCGAGGCCGGCGGTAAGCTGCGGCTCGTCGAGGCGCCGTTCTCGGAGCTCGACCAGCACGTCGAGGCCGTCGACGGCGTCGTGCTCGACATCGGCGTCTCCTCCATGCAGCTCGACCAGGCCGAGCGCGGCTTTTCCTTTCGCGCCGATGGCCCGCTCGACATGCGCATGGCCCAATCGGGCCCGAGCGCTGCCGACGTGGTCAACCGCTTCAAGGCGGGAGACCTCGCCCGCATCTTCGGTTTCCTCGGCGAGGAACGGCATGCCGGGCGCATCGCCCGCATGATCGAGAAAAGGCGCGAGACGAAGCCCTTCGCCCGCACGCTGGAGCTCGCCGACGCGATCGAGACCTTCATCGGCCGCAATCCCAAGGACAAGATCCATCCCGCGACCCGCGTCTTCCAGGCGCTGCGCATCTTCGTCAATGACGAGCTCGGCGAGCTGGCGCGGGCGCTGCTCGCGGCCGAGCGCGCGCTGAAGCCCGGCGGGCGGCTCGCCGTCGTCACCTTCCATTCGCTGGAAGACCGCATCGTCAAGCGCTTCCTCGCCGATCGTTCGAGCAGCCCCGCCGGCTCGCGTTACCTGCCGGAGACGCAAGCCGTGGTGCCGACCTTCGAGAAAGCCCGCAAGCCGGTCGTTCCCTCCGAGGCGGAAGTGGCCGCCAATCCGCGCGCCCGCTCGGCGCGGCTGCGCTCGGCCGTTCGCAGCGCCGCACCGGCCCGCGCCGCCGATCTTTCCGATTTCGGCCTGCCCAATCTGCCCGAGATCCGCATGCCAGGGGAAAGGTGAAATGTTCCGCACCAGCGACATCGTGCTCATCGCCGTCATGGTCTCGGCCGCGGCCTTCACCTACAACACCAAGCACCAGGCCGAGAGCTGGCTCTCGGAGGTGAAGCGCCTCGAGCGGCAGATCCGCTACGAGGAGGACACGATCGACCTGCTCAAGGCCGACTGGAGCCTGCTCACCCAGCCCGCTCGCCTGCAGCGGCTGTCCGAGCTCTACCAGGGCGAACTCGCCTTGCAGCCGGTCGAAGCGCATCAGATCGTCGGGCTGGAAGACCTGCCGGCCAAGCCGGTGGAGATCGAGGACCTGTCCAGCCAGCGTCTCGGCGGCATGGCCGACAGCGGCCAGGACCGCACCGTCACCGGAGGCATCGTCCAATGAAACTGATGCCGTGGAAACGGGGGTCTGCGGTTAGCGAGGACAAGTCCGCCTCGATCGTGGTCGAAGGCGCCCGCAAGGCGACCGGCGGGCGCACGCGCAACCGCGTGCTGATGACCATGGCCGTGTTCTTCTCGCTCTACGGCGCCATCGGCGGCAGGCTGGTCTATCTCGGTCTGCAGGATCCCGAGAGCGGCGGCGGCCCTGGCTCGCGCGTCACCGCCTCGCGGCCCGACATCGTCGACCGCAACGGCGAGGTGCTGGCCACCGACATCAAGACAGCCTCGCTCTTCGCCGAGCCGCGCCGCATCGTCGATGCCGACGAGGTGATCGAGAAACTGTCGACCGTGCTGCCCGACATCGAGGTCGAGCAGACCTATCACAAGCTGAAGAGCGGCACCGGCTTCGTCTGGCTGAAGCGCCAGCTCACGCCGAAGCAGCAGAACGATATCATGCAGCTCGGCATTCCCGGCATCGGCTTCCGCACAGAGAAGCGCCGCTTCTATCCGGGCGGGGCGACCGCCTCGCACATCCTCGGCCTCACCAATATCGACAACCAGGGCATTTCCGGGCTGGAGAAATATATCGACGACCAGGGCCTGGCCGACCTCCAGGCTTCCGGCCTCGCGGTTGCGTCGGACCTGCAGCCGGTGAAGCTGTCGGTCGACATCCGCGTGCAGCATATCGTCCATGACGAGGTCAGCCGCGCCATGGAGAAATACCATTCGATCGCGGCCGGTGCGGTGGTCCTTAACGTCAAGACCGGTGAAGTCGTGGCCATGGCCTCGGTGCCGGACTACGACCCCAACAACCCCTACAACGCCCATGAGAAGGATCGCCTGAACCGCATGTCGGCCGGCCTCTACGAGATGGGCTCGACCATCAAGAGCTTCACCACCGCCATGGCGCTCGATTCCGGCAAGGTCACGCTCGAAAGCCGCTTCGACGCGACGCGGCCCATCACCATCGGCCGCCAGACGATCCGCGACTTCCACGGCAAGGGCAGGGTGCTCACCGTGCCCGAGGTGTTCATCTATTCCTCCAACATCGGATCGGCGCGCGAGGCCGACGTCGTCGGCATCGAGGGGCATCGGGAATTCCTGCACCGCATGGGTTTGCTTGACCGCATGAAGACCGAACTGCCGGAGGTTGCGAAGCCGACGGAGCCGAAGGTCTGGAAGAAGGTGCATTCGATCACGGCGGCGTTCGGACATGGTTTCTCGACCACGCCTATGCAGACCGCCGTCGGTGCGGCCGCACTGATGAACGGCGGCTACCTGATGAATCCGACTTTCCTGCCAAGGACGGCCGAAGAGGCAATAGCCGGCGCGACCAAGGTGGTGGATGACAAGACGTCGGCGGACATGCGGTATCTCTATCTGCTGAACGCGACGGCTCCTGGTGGCTCCGGCAAGCGGGCAACCGTGCCGGGCTATCGCGTCGGGGGCAAGACGGGTACCGCGGAAAAGGTTGTCAATGGCCGCTATTCGTCGACGGTCCGCTTCAACGCCTTTGTCGCCGCGTTCCCGATGGACGATCCGCAATATATCGTGCTCAGCGTCATCGACGAACCGAAGCCGGAGAAGCCCGGAATGCCGGCCACGGCAGGCATGAATGCCGCGCCGATCGTTGCCAATATTATTCGCCGCTCTGCGCCGATGCTTGGCGTGAAGCCTGAATTTGGCCAAGAAAGTAAGCCGTTGCTCGTTTCGTACTGAGTGATTCCCGCAAGGCGCGCGGCGGGGCTGCCCCTGGTTAGACGACTGGAACTCGATGGAACTACACCAATTTGCCGGTATACTGCCTGCTGACGGAGGCGCCGCCGGCGGCATAGAGATCACTGGCGTTTCGTCGGATTCCCGCGAGGTCGGCAAGGGCACGCTGTTCGTCGCCGTTCCCGGCACCAGGGCCGACGGCGCGGCCTTCGCCGAAGATGCCGAAAGGCGCGGTGCTGCCGCGATCGTCGCGGCGAAAGGTGCGCTGGCCTATAAACCCTCCGTTCCGCTCATCGAAGTCGACGATCCGCGCCTGGCGCTGGCGCTCGCCGCGGCGCGCTTCTTCGGCCGGCAGCCCGAGACCATGGTCGCCGTCACCGGCACCAGCGGCAAGACCTCGGTCGCCTCCTTCGTCAGGCAGATCTGGGAGCAGGCGGGGCACGCCGCCGCCAGCATCGGTACGACGGGCGTGATCGCGCCCGGCCGCAACGATTACGGCGCCCTCACCACGCCCGATCCGGTCGGCCTCCACAGGCTGCTCAAGGAACTCGCCGATGCCGGCGTCACCCATGCGGCGATGGAAGCCTCCAGCCACGGCCTCGACCAGCACCGCCTCGACGGCGTCAGGCTCGCCGCAGGCGCCTTCACCAATCTCGGCCGCGACCATATGGACTATCATCCGACGGTCGAGCACTACCACAAGGCCAAGCTGCGGCTGTTCGAGGCGCTGCTGCCGAAGGGCGCGCCGGCCGTTATCTTCGCCGACGATCCCTGGTCGGCGCCGACCATCGCCTCGGCTCGCGCCGCCGGCCTCGACGTGCTCACCGTCGGCCGCCATGGCGACTTCCTGCAGCTGAAGCGGGTCGAGCATGAGCGCTTCCGCCAGCGCGCCGAGGTCGAGGCCGGCGGCGTCATCCACGAGGTCGACCTGCCGCTCGCCGGCGATTTCCAGATCGCCAATGCGCTGGTCGCGGCCGGCCTCGCCATCGCGACCGGCACGGAGACGGGCAAGGCGCTGGCGGCATTGGAGAAGCTGAAGGGCGCCTCGGGCCGGCTGGAACTGGTCGGCACCAGTGAAGAGGGCGCCCCGGTCTATGTCGACTATGCGCACAAGCCCGACGCGCTGGAGAATGTGCTTGCCGCCGTGCGGCCCTTCACCACCGGCCGCGTCGTCGTCGTCTTCGGCTGCGGCGGCGACCGCGACCGCGGCAAGCGCCCGATCATGGGCGAGATCGCCACTCGGCTCGCCGACGTGACGATCGTCACCGACGACAATCCGCGCTCGGAGGTTCCCGCCGAGATCCGCGCCGCGATCCTTGCCGCCGCCCCCGGCGCCGTTGAGATCGCCGACCGCCGCGAGGCGATCCGCAAGGCGGTCGTCATGCTGCATGCGGGCGACACGCTCGTCGTCGCCGGCAAGGGCCACGAGAAAGGCCAGACGATCGGCGCCGAGACCTTCCCCTTCTCCGATCATGAGGAGGTGCGGGCAGCACTTCGGGAGCGCGCATCGTGACCCATCTGTGGACCGGAGAAGCCTTCGTCGCCGCCACCGGCGGCCGGCCAGTCGGCCAGATGCCGGCAGGCATCGGCGGCATTTCCATCGATACGCGCACCTTGCAGCCGGGCGACGCTTTCTTCGCCATCAAGGGCGAGGCGCTCGACGGCCACGACTACGCCACCGCCGCCGTCAAGGCGGGCGCGGGCGTGCTGGTCGTCGCCGAAGCAAAGCTGCCGGCGCTCGGCCGGCTGACCGCGCCGATGATCGTGGTGCCCGACGTTCTCACCGCGCTCGAAAAGACGGGTGCCGCAGCGCGCGAGCGCTCCCGGGCAAAGATCATCGCCGTCACCGGATCGGCCGGCAAGACCAGCACCAAGGAGGCGCTGCGCCACGCGCTTTCGGCCGTCAGCAAGGTCCATGCGTCGGACAAGTCCTTCAACAACCACTGGGGCGTCCCGCTTACGCTGGCAAGATTGCCGCAGGATTGCGATTACGCGGTCTTCGAGATCGGCATGAACCATCCCGGCGAGATCCGGCCCCTGGCGAAGCTCGTCCGGCCCGATATCGCCGTCGTCACGCTGATCGCGGCCGCCCATCTCGGCCATTTCTCCGGGCTCGACGAGATCGCCGAGGCCAAGGCCGAGATCTTCGAAGGGCTGGAACCGGGCGGCGTCGCGCTGCTCAACCGCGACGACAGCCGCTTCAAGCTGCTGGCGAAGCTCGCCCGCGCCCGGGGTGTCGAGAAGATCGTGAGCTTCGGCGAGAACGCCAGGGCCGATATCCGGCTGCTCGCCTGCAAGCTGCATACGGAGAGCTCGACCATATCAGTGCGCATCGGCGCCGAGGAACTGGCCGCAACCGTCGGCGTGCCCGGCCGCCATATGGTGCAGAATGTCCTGTCAGTTCTCGGCGCTTCGTATCTGGCAGGCGCCGACCTTGCGGCGGTCGCCGCCGCGCTCGCCGACCTGAAGGCCGAGAGCGGCCGCGGCCGGCGACATCTGCTCCACCACCCCGAGGGCGACATCGTCCTCATCGACGAGAGCTACAACGCCAATCCGGCCTCGATGCGCGCCGCGATCGCGCTGCTCGACGCCACCCCGGTGCAGGGCGAGGGCCGCCGCATCGCCGTCCTCGGCGACATGCTGGAACTCGGCGCCCATTCGGCGAAGCTGCACACCGCGCTGGCCGACGTGCTTGGCGAAACCAGCACCGACCTGGTCTTCCTCGCCGGACCCGAGATGAAGGCGCTCGCCGGAGCCCTGCCGGAGAAATACCGGGCCGAATACCGGGCAGGGGCCGAGGAATTGAAGCCGGTGCTGATCGAGGCGCTGAAGCCCGGCGACACGGTCATGGTCAAATCGTCGAAGGGCATCGGCTTCTCGAAGCTGGTCGATGCGCTCATCACCAAATTCCCGGCCGCGTCCGGGCAGTCGACGCCGGCATGACCGCGCGCGAGGGGACAAACACCATATGCTGACGCTGCTCGTCGCCTTCGCGGACCATGTCTCCGCCTTCAACGTCTTCCGCTACATCACCTTCCGTACCGGCGGCGCGCTGATCACCTCGGCGCTCATCGTCTTCATCTTCGGCCCGGCCATCATCAATTCGCTGCGCATCCGCCAGGGCAAGGGCCAGCCGATCCGCGCCGACGGCCCGCAGACCCATTTCAAGAAGGCCGGCACGCCCACCATGGGCGGGCTGATGATCCTGTCCGGCATTATCGGCTCCTCGCTCCTGTGGACCAATCTTTCCAGCGTCTATGTCTGGGTGGTGCTGCTGGTCACCCTCGGCTTCGGCGCGATCGGTCTCTACGACGACTATCTCAAGGTCACCAAGCAGTCGCATCTGGGGCTATCCGGCAAGGCGCGTCTCGGCATCGAGTTCGTCATCGCCGGCATCGCCGCCTGGGCCATCATGCAGGCTGGCCAGGAGCCCTTCTCCTCCTCGCTCACCTTTCCCTTCTTCAAGGATTTCCTGATCAATCTCGGCTGGTTCTTCGTGCCCTTCGCCGCCTTCGTGGTGGTCGGCGCCGGCAATGCGGTCAACCTCACCGACGGGCTCGACGGCCTCGCCATCGTGCCGATCATGATCGCGGCGGCCTCCTTCGGCGTCATCGCCTATCTCTCGGGCAACGCCGTCTTCGCCGAATATCTGCAGATCCACTTCGTTCCCGGCACCGGCGAGCTTGCCGTGGTGCTCGGCGCCGTCATCGGCGCCGGCCTCGGCTTCCTATGGTTCAACGCCCCGCCGGCCGCTATATTCATGGGCGACACGGGTTCGCTGGCGCTCGGCGGGTTGATCGGCACCGTCGCGGTTGCCGCCAAGCACGAGATCGTCATGGCGATCGTCGGCGGCCTGTTCGTGATGGAGGCGCTGTCGGTGATCATCCAGGTGGCCGTCTTCAAGATGACCGGCAAGCGCGTGTTCCTCATGGCGCCGATCCATCACCATTTCGAAAAACTCGGCTGGACGGAGAGCCAGGTCGTGATCCGCTTCTGGATCGTGGCCGTCATCCTCGCCCTGGTCGGGCTGTCCACGCTCAAGCTGCGCTGAGGGACGGATGATCCCGGCTACCACCCTGAAAGGAAGACGGGTCGCGCTGTTCGGGCTCGGCGGCTCGGGCATCGCCACCGCGCTCGCGCTGAAGGAGGGCGGCGCCGACGTGCTCGCCTGGGACGACAATCCCGAAAGCGTGGCCAGGGCCGCCGATGCCGGCATCGGCGTCGCCGATCTGCGCGGCGCCGACTGGTCCCGTTTCGCCTCCTTCGTTCTGTCGCCGGGCGTGCCGCTCACCCATCCCAAGCCGCACTGGACGGTCGAGCTCGCGCGCGGTGCCGGCGTCGAGATCATCGGCGATGTCGAGCTTTTCGCCCGCGAGCGCATGGCGTGCGCGCCGGCCGCTCCCTTCATCGCCGTCACCGGCACCAACGGCAAGTCCACCACCACCGCACTTGCCGCCCATATACTGCGGTCGGCCGGCCGCGACACCCAGATGGGCGGCAATATCGGCCGCGCCGTGATGACGCTCGATCCGCCCGAGGCGGACCGCTTCTATGTGGTGGAGTGCTCCTCCTACCAGATCGAACTTTCGCCCTCGGTCAACCCGACCGCCGGCATCCTGCTCAACCTCACGCCGGACCATCTCGACCGCCACGGCACCATGCAGCACTACGCTTCCATCAAGGAGCGGCTGGTGGCCGGCAGCGACGCGGCAATCGTCGGCGTCGACGACATCTATTGCGCGCAGATCGCCGACCGGCTCGAACGCGCCGGCAAGGAGGTTGTTCGCATCTCCAAGCGCCTGCCGCTGACCGACGGCTATTTCGCCGACGGCACCAATCTGATGGAGGCCGTGCACGGCCGCTACGAGCGCATCGGCTTCCTCGAAGGCATCGGCTCGCTGCGCGGCCAGCACAATGCGCAGAACGCGCTCGCCGCGGTCGCCGCCTGCCTCAAGGCCGGGCTGGAGCTCGGCGAGATCCAGTCCGGGCTCGAAAGCTTCCCGGGCCTCGAGCACCGCATGGAGCAGGTCGGCCGCAAGGGCAACGTGCTCTTCGTCAACGATTCCAAGGCCACCAACGCCGATGCTGCGGCACCGGCCCTGTCCAGCTTCCCGCGCATCTACTGGATCGCCGGCGGCCTGCCCAAGGAAGGCGGCATCGAGCCCCTGCGCTCCTTCTTCCCGCGCATCGCCAAAGCCTATCTGATCGGCGAAGCCGCCCCCGCCTTCTCCGCCACGCTGGGCGAGGCCGTTCCCTACGAGATCTCAGGCACGCTCGCCGCCGCGGTCGACCACGCCGCCCGCGAGGCAGCCCTCGACGAGAGCGGCGAAGCCGTGGTGCTGCTCTCCCCCGCCTGCGCCAGCTTCGACCAGTTCAAGAATTTCGAGATCCGCGGCGAAGCCTTCAGGCAAGCCGTGTTTGCTATCGAAGGGGTCAAACCCATCGGAGGAGCCGGCTAGTGCCGCAACGCCGATCCCCCTCATCCGAAGCTTGGCTTGGCCGGCGTTGCCAATCGCCACGGTCGGTGATTGCGGAGGCGCACCCCTCATCCGACCGCGCTTCGCGCGGCCACCTTCTCCCACAAGGGGAGAAGGCAGGCGCCTGGCTTTGGCGGCCCTGCCAATCGTCAAGGCCGGCGACTGGCCGAAGCGCTGTTGCAGGGCCTTCCCTTCTCCCCTTGTGGGAGAAGGTGGCCTCGCCTGCTAGGGCGAGGTCGGATGAGGGGTACGCCTCCGCAAGTCTCTCGCGTCGCCGTCTTGCCGCAGCTACCGTGCAGCCCTTCTTTCCTGGCTCTGCCAATCACCCGACGTCAACGATTGGCCGCAACGCCGCTGCCGGCTCTCCCTTCTCCCCTTGTGGGAGAAGGTGGCCTCGCGAAGCGAGGTCGGATGAGGGGTACCCTTCCGCAGCCTCATCCACCACCCCAACCCCATGGAGCATGGCACATGCAGGCTAGCCGTCTCGACCGCAGCCCGGTCGCCACCTGGTGGTGGACGATCGACCGCTGGTTCCTCGCCGCCTTCCTGTCGCTGATGGGGCTGGGCATCGTGCTCTCCTTCGCGGCGAGCCCGGCGGTGGCCGAGCGCATCGGCCTCGGCAGCTTCCATTTCGCCACGCGCCAGATCGTCTTCATGGTCCCGGCACTCTTCGCGCTGCTGTCGGTCTCCTTCCTCGACGCCCGCCAGATCCGACGGCTGGCCATCGTCATGCTCGGCATATCGCTCCTCCTCATGGTCGCCGTGCTCTATATCGGCGTCGAGGTGAAGGGCGCCCGCCGCTGGGTGTCGATCGCCGGCCTCTCCGTCCAGCCCTCGGAGTTCCTGAAACCCGCTTTCGTCATCATCTGCGCCTGGCTCTTCGCCGAGCATCAGCGCCAGCCCGACATCCCCGGCAACCTCTTCGCCATGATCCTGCTCGGCCTGGTGCTGGCCCTTCTCGTCGCCCAGCCCGATTTCGGCCAGACGCTGCTGGTGCTCGGCACCTGGGGCGTCATGTTCTTCATGGCCGGCCTGCCCTGGCTCTGGATCATCGTGCTCGGCAGCCTGGGTGTGGCCGGCGGCTTCGCCGCCTATACGATGTTCCCGCACGTCGCCGGCCGCATCGACCGCTTCATCACCGGCGAGGGCGACACTTTCCAGGTCGACATGGGCCGCGAGGCGGTCATCAATGGCGGCTGGTTCGGCGTCGGCCCGGGCGAGGGCACCGTCAAGCGCATCATCCCCGACAGCCACGCCGATTTCGTCTTCGCCGTCGCCGGCGAGGAGTTCGGCATCGTGCTCTGCTTCCTCATCCTGGGCCTTTTCGCCTTCGTCGTGCTGCGCGGACTGAATACCGCGCTGAAGGAACATGACGATTTCACCCGCTACGCGGTCGCCGGCCTGGTGGTCAATTTCGGCTTCCAGTCCGTCATCAACATGGGGGTGAACCTGCAGCTCATGCCGGCCAAGGGCATGACGCTGCCCTTCATCTCCTATGGCGGCTCCTCCCTCATCGCCATCGCCATCGCCATGGGCATGGTGCTCGCGCTCACCCGCAAGCGCCCCGAAAAACGCACCCAGCTAGCCTTCGCCCGCCGCGCCGCCCGCGCCGTGGCGGCGGAGTAGGTGTTCGCGGTTGCAGGCGTTGATCCAGGTTACCCCTCATCCGACCGCGCTTCGCGCGGCCACCTTCTCCCACAAGGGGAGAAGGGGGAGATTTGCATTGCCGTCCCGGCAGATCACCAACGTCTGCGATTTGCAAGGCCGCCGAAACTTGGCTCCCCCTTCTCCCCTTGTGGGGGCCGAAGGACGGGTGGGGACCCGTGGTGGCTGCGCTCCGCGCGGACGGATAACGGGCAGGGCCGAGGCTGAAAGTACCCCTCATCCGACCTCGCTTCGCGAGGCCACCTTCTCCCACAAGGGGAGAAGGGGGGAGCTTGGCATGTGCGGCTATGCAAGTCGCCGACGTCGACGATTGGCGGAAGCGCTGCTGCAGGCTCCCCCTTCTCCCCTTGTGGGGTCCGAAGGACGGGTGGAGACCCGTGGCTCCACCCCGGGTGGTGGCCTCGCGAAGCGAGGTCGGATGAGGGGTAACCTCGCGAAGCGAGGCTCGAGGGGTAACCGACGTTCCCACCCCACTGCGCTCCCGTCCACTCGCACCCCCAAGGCCCCCTGATGACCAAGGGCACCATCCCGCTCGCCGCCGGCGACACCGGCGGCCATGTCTTTCCGGCCGAGCGCGCAGGAATTACCCCTCATCCGTCCGCGCGGAGCCTGTCCTCGGGCTTGCCGAAGGCAAGACCCGTGGGCGCGGCCACCTTCTCCCACAAGGGGAGAAGGGGACGCCCGCAACAAGGTCTCGGACAATCGTCAACGCTGGTGATTTGCAGAGCCGCCGAAGCCAGGCTCCGGCCTTCTCCCCTTGTGGGGTCCGAAGGACGGGTGGAGACCCGTGGCTCCACCCCGGGTGGTGGCCTCGCGAAGCGAGGTCGGATGAGGGGTAACCTCGCGAAGCGAGGCTCGAGGGGTAACCCACGCTCCCACCCCACCACCCTCCCAGCCACCAGCACCCCCAAGGCACCCTGATGACCAAGGGCACCATCCTCCTCGCCGCCGGCGGTACCGGCGGCCATGTCTTTCCGGCCGAGGCGCTGGCGCATGAGCTTTCCGCCCGCGGCTGGTCGGTGCATCTCGCCACCGACGACCGCGCCGGCCGCTACGCCGGCACCTTCCCGGCCGAGGCCGTCCACCCGATCCCGTCCTCCACCATCGGCGCGAAGAACCCCATCGCCGTCATCAAGGCCTTCTGGACGATCTGGCGCGGCGTGCGCCAGGCGTCCGCCCTCATCGCCCGCATAAAACCCGCCGCCGTCATCGGCTTCGGCGGCTATCCGACCCTGCCGCCGCTCTACGCCGCCACGCGCCGCGGGGTGCCCTCCATGCTGCATGAACAGAACGCCGTCATGGGCCGCGCCAACAAGGCGCTTGCATCAAGGGTGAAAGCCATCGCCGGCGGTTTTCTGTCCGACACCTCCGGCCCCTACGCCGCCAAGACCGTGGTCACCGGCAACCCGGTCCGCCCCGCCGTCATCGAAGCGGCCAAAACCCCCTACACCGCCCCCGCAACAACCGACCCCTTCCGCCTGCTCGTCTTCGGCGGCAGCCAGGGCGCCCAGTTCTTCTCCGACGCCATCCCGCCGGCAATCGCCGCACTGCCCGAATCCGACCGCCGCCGGCTGGTCGTCACCCAGCAGGCCCGCGCCGAGGACGAGGCCAAGGTACGCAACGCCTATGCCGAACTCGGCATCAGGGCCGAAATCTCCCCCTTCTTCCGCGACATGGCCGAACGCATCGCCGCCGCCCATCTCGTGATCTCGCGCTCCGGCGCCTCGACCGTCTCCGAGATCGCCGTCATCGGCCGGCCCGCGCTGCTCGTGCCCTATCCTCACGCGCTCGACCACGACCAGGCCGCCAATGCCGCCACCCTTGCTGCGGCTGGCGGTGCGGAGGTGCACCAGCAGCCGACCCTCGACACCGAGCGCCTCGCCGCCCTCATCGGCGGCCTGATGGCCGCGCCCGAGCGCCTCTCCGCCATGGCCGCCGCCGCCCGCTCGGCCGGCAAGCCGGACGCAACGCGGTTGCTCGCCGACCTCGCAGAGGCTATTGCCTCTGGTCAGACCATGGAAGAATTCAAGAAGGGGGTGCGGTCATGAAGATGCCGCAGACCATCGGCCTCGTCCACTTCATCGGCATCGGCGGCATCGGCATGAGCGGTATCGCCGAGGTGCTGCACAATCTGGGCTATAGGGTCCAGGGCTCCGACCAGGCCGAGAGCGCCAATGTCCAGCGCCTGCGCGACAAGGGCATCGAATGTTTCGTCGGCCACAGGCCCGAGAATCTCGGCGATGCCGAGGTGGTGGTGGTGTCGACCGCCATCAGGAAGACCAACCCCGAGCTCGCCGCCGCGCGCGAAAAGCTGCTGCCGATCGTGCGCCGCGCCGAGATGCTGGCCGAGCTGATGCGCTTCCGCAACGCCGTCGCCATCGGCGGCACCCACGGCAAGACCACCACCACCTCCATGGTGGCGACCCTGCTCGATGCCGGCGGCCTCGACCCGACCGTCGTCAATGGCGGCATCATCAACGCCTATGGCACCAATGCGCGCATGGGCGACGGCGAATGGATGGTGGTGGAGGCCGACGAGAGCGACGGCACCTTCCTCAAGCTGCCGGCCGATATCGCCGTCGTCACCAACATCGACCCCGAGCATCTCGACCATTACGGCACCTTCGATCGCGTCCGCGAGGCCTTCCGCGATTTCGTTGAGAACGTGCCCTTCTACGGCTTCGGCGTAATGTGTACCGACCATCCCGAAGTCCAGGCGCTGGTGTCGCGCATCGAGGACCGCCGCGTCATCACCTATGGCGAGAACGCCCAGGCCGATGTGCGTTTCGAGAACCACCGCTTCGACGGCGCCGCCTCCTTGTTCGACGTCGTCTTCCGCGACCGCAAGACCGGCGCGAATGCCGCGATCCGTGATCTGAGGCTCCCCATGCCCGGCCGCCACAACGTCTCCAACGCCACCGCGGCGATCGCGGTCGCCCATGAGCTCGGCATTTCCGATGAGGCCATCAAGCGCGGCTTAAGCGCCTTCGGCGGCGTCAAGCGGCGCTTCACCCACACCGGTTCCTGGAACGGCGTCGAAGTGTTCGACGACTACGGCCACCATCCCGTCGAGATCAAGGCGGTGCTGAAGGCGGCGCGCGATTCCGCCAGGGGCCGCGTCATCGCCATTGCCCAGCCGCACCGCTACTCGCGCCTCAACGATCTCTTCGCCGATTTCGCCGCCTGCTTCAATGATGCCGATACCGTCATGGTCGCGCCGGTCTATGCGGCGGGCGAGGATCCGATCGAGGGCGTCACCTCCGAAGCGCTGGTCGCGCGCATCCGCGCCGGCGGCCATCGCGACGCGCGTTATCTCGAAGGCCCCGCGGCGATCGCTCCGATCGTCCGCAACCTCGCCAAATCAGGGGATTTCGTCGTCTTCCTCGGCGCCGGCAACATCACCCAATGGGCCTATGCGCTCCCCAGGGAACTTGAGTCATGACGCGCGGCGAAGACCTTCTTGCAAGGCTGGGCGACAGGCTCTCCGGCATCCGCGGCCGCATCACGCCCAATGCCGAGATGGAGAAGATCACCTGGTTCCGCGCCGGCGGCCTGGCCGAGGCCCTGTTCCAGCCGGCCGACGAGGAGGATCTCGCCGCCTTCCTGCGCTCCGTGCCGGAAGAGATCCCGCTCACCACGGTCGGCATCGGCTCCAACCTCCTGGTGCGCGAGGGCGGCATTCCCGGCTTTGTCATCCGCCTCTCGGCGAAAGGTTTCGGCGAGGCCGGGGCAATCTCCGAGACCCGCATCAGGGCAGGGGCGGCAACGCCCGACAAGCGCGTGGCAGCACTCGCCCACGAAGCCGGCATCGGCGGCTTCCATTTCTACCACGGCATTCCCGGCGGCATCGGCGGCGCGCTGCGCATGAATGCCGGCGCCAACGGCGTCGAGACGCGCGAGCGCGTGGTCGCGGTGCGCGCGCTCGACCGCACGGGCAATCTCCACACGCTCTCCAATGCCGACATGGGCTACGCCTACCGCCATACGGCCGCGCCCGCCGGGCTCATCTTCACTTCCGTCCTCTTCGAGGGCTACCCAGAAGACAAGGACGCCATCAAGGCCGCCATGGATGCCGTGCAGCACCACCGCGAGACGGTGCAGCCCATCCGCGAAAAGACCGGCGGCTCCACCTTCAAGAACCCCGAAGGCAGCTCGGCCTGGAAGGAGATCGACAAGGCCGGCTGCCGCGGCCTGATGATCGGCGGCGCGCAGATGTCGCCCATGCACTGCAACTTCATGATCAACACCGGCAACGCCACCGGCTACGATCTCGAATATCTGGGCGAAACCGTGCGGGCGCGGGTGCTGGAGAATTCCGGCATCCGCCTGCACTGGGAGATCAAGCGCATCGGCCAGTTCAAGCCGGGGCACGAGGTGCAGGAGTTCTTGGGGCAGTTGTTGTAGGGGGCGCAAATGTTGAAGGGGCCCGATGAAGCAGCTTTTCAGCTTTTGCAGGAGGCCAGCGAGGAAGCTCACGCGGTTATCCGTGGTGAGGTTGCCTCGCTATTTGAAAGATACGAAAAGAGCAACCCTGAAGTCTCCTCGGCTCTGTATGTGCTTTTCCATTAATTATCAACGCGCAGTGATGCGATGTTTATTCTTGTGAATGAAAAGCACCAATTCGACGCTGATATTATCCTGAAAACTTTATTTGATACTGCGGCAAATATACTTTTCATCTGCTATGTTGAAGAGAAAGATAAGCCGCTCCTCGTAAGCGAATTTTGGAACCTGCCTGCTTTGATCGATGAAACACGCGTTTTCGGTCTCAATCCCGAGATGGATGAGGCCGAAAGAAAACGCCTGCAGCAAAAATGGTCGTTCGCTGGAATAATGGAATCACTTGAAGGCCGCATAGTGGATGGCGAACCGTTCCGCGGCATGACGGCCTATCTCTACGTCAGTTGCAGCCACTTCGCCGATGCAAACAATGTAGCTCTTTATCTGTTGGCCGACTGGGGATCGCGCCCGCCCGATGAGTTGGAGCTCCTTGATGTCAGTCACTCGTCCAGGATTCTATGCGATCATGTCACCCTGGCGTGGATTTGCGCATACGCTCTGTGCGGACATTTCAAAGGCGAATTTTCCGACACCCCGAGATTCTATGCCGTTTACGAAAGGGTGTCGACGCTAAGTGAGCCACTGCAAGCCGCCTTCGACCACGACCTGCGCGAGCTCTATAGGAAGATGTTTCGTGGGCCGCCGAATTGGAGCAATTCCAGCAAAAGTGTACTGGGGTCTTGCGTCCGGATTGCGTAAAAACTAATTGCTAGAGCATTTTCGCGATGCGGAGAAAAGCGGAAACGCTCTAGTCCAGCGCACCGCCTGTCCGGAAGCGTCCATCCCGGCTTGAGCACCTGACATTGAGCCATGGCATGACTATATTCTCGAAGTGTTCGACTGACGGTGATTGATGGCAAGGCAAGGAAATAATCCCAAGCGCCGGTTGGAGGTTCTGGAAAAGCTCTCCGACGATGACATTGAGTCCTTGGCAGCTCAAGCAAAGTACGTCGGAAGCGGTCATCATAAACGATATCCGCTTGATTACGGATTCGAGCGTACGAACCCGGTCCCCACAAAGTCGTTGTGTGATATGTTACGGCCAATTCAGCTCGAAGAAGCCAAAGATCTGCTAGAGAGAGGGATACGTGCAAAGATGGTCAGCCGATTGGAGAACGGCTTTCCGAAATACATTTGGACGGTCGGTGCTGACGGCGTTGTATATGAATCAAAAAGCGACCCGAGGTCGCCGAGCTTGTATCATGGCTACCCGCTGGAGCACGAGAGGGCCGTGCGGGAGTACATACTGAGTGAGTGGAAACGGCGATGCCGGTGAATTGGCGAGTTGAGGTCGAATGGGAAGCATTACAGGGGGCATCTGCGGAGGAGCAGGCTTGCTTTGGTGCGATTGGTATCCGCGTCAATGACCTCTGGCTGACGGAGGGGCATGATTATCTGGCCAATCGACTTCGGACGCGTCCCTATCTTTCAGGATATCACCTAGCCGAGTGGTTTGCTTGGAACTGGTGGAGGCTCCGCTGGGAGCCTCGTTCCACGTCGCGGGAGTGGGAGCAAACACATTGTATGGCGTCCATCGGCCAAGGCTACATTTGGCCCAACATAACCATCTTCTCGGACGGTGAGCGCACGGCGCTTGTAGCTCATCCAACCGCTGAGCGGGCCGACACGCCCTTCCGTTACATCTCCGATCGCGCTGTCGTTCTGCCATCCGGCCAGTTCGAAGCCGGCCTTGATGAGTTCTTCTCGCAAATCTTCCACCGTCTAGACGCGGAGCGGGTTTCGAACACCAATCTGCATGCCATTTTTGAAAGCCTGACGGAGGAAAGGAATGATCCAGGGCTTGCGGCTCGCCGCAAATTCGAGGCCTTGCTTGGCGAGGATCCGGACGAGGCCAATCCCGCAATCGTCGAACAACTGATCGCAGATGCTGTTGAGGCCGGGACCGATGGCGTCCAAGAAATCGCTGCGATCCATGCAGGTTCTAACACCCCCACGCTCAATGACCTGAAAACACTGGCTCGTGAAAGTGGCTACGAGGCCTCCGCTCGCGATGCGGTGCGCCTGCGTACTCATGAAGGGCTCACGCCCTCGGGGAATACTCCGGCTTGGCTGATTGGCGCCCGGGCAGCGCGAGCGTTGCGCGAGCAGGAGCGCCTCAATGGCAATCCGATCTCCGACAAGCAGCTTGCTACGCTCGCCGGCACATCGCCATCAGCCCTCGAGTCCCGCAAGGACCGAGCGGCTGATTTTTCATTCGTCGTCGACGATCAGAAAGATACCAGCCATTTGGTACTACGCTCGAAGTGGCATGAAGGCAGGCGGTTCGAATTAGCACGGTTGCTCGGCGACCGCCTCCTTGCGCCACGTGCAAATCGACTGTTCCCCGCTACTCGCGCTTACACCTATCGGCAAAAGATGCAGCGAGCATTTGCCGCCGAGTTTCTGAGCCCGTTTGAGGAGGTAGAAGGGATCCTTGCAGGGGATTACTCCTCGGAGGGGCAGCGCGATGCTGCCGAGCACTTTGGCGTCTCCCCTCTCATGATCCGCACGCTGCTAGTAAACCATCATCGAATTCCTTCCGAAGAGCTCGGCGAGGATTTTGATGTTGTCGCTGCATAACGATTTCGTCGACTGAAGAGGTACTGTTAGTCCGCACCGACTAGGACCCCGGTTGGGCTATCGCGTTGACGTCACCAAAGTTCGCGTCATCTGGCCTGCTGCCGGTTTCGCAGGCTTGACCCCGCTGCCGGGGTGCACGCGATCGTGCCAAGCCGTCATAATGTCTTCCAGTCGCGCGAATCGCTCATTGTTACCGTGCAGCACCACCGCGAGACGGTGCAGCCCATCCGCGAAAAGACCGGCGGCTCGACCTTCAAGAACCCCGAAGGCAGCTCGGCCTGGAAGGAGATCGACAAGGCCGGCTGCCGCGGCCTGATGATCGGCGGCGCGCAGATGTCGCCCATGCACTGCAACTTCATGATCAACACCGGCAACGCCACCGGCTACGACCTCGAATATCTCGGCGAAACCGTGCGGGCGCGGGTGCTGGAGAATTCAGGCATCCGCCTGCACTGGGAGATCAAGCGCATCGGCCAGTTCAAGCCGGGGCACGAGGTGCAGGAGTTTCTGGGGCTGTTGTTGTGAGGGGGCAACGGACATTGGGGATCATCGGACCGATGCGATAGCGCTCGCTGTTTGGAACGTCCTGATTGGCTGCCATCTCAGCGCTTGTCGGTCAGGTTGCCTGAAGCTAGCTTACAGATGTGGCAAGCAACCAATATGATCTTCTGATTGTTGGCGGCGGTATTGCTGGGTCGACTCTGGCCCGCGCCATGGCGCTGTCTGGTGCACATGTCCTTGTCGTGGAAAAGGAGCGCAGCTTCACCGATCGGATTCGCGGCGAAATCATCATGCCCTGGGGCAGCGTCGAGGCCGCCTCTCTCGGCATCTACGATATTCTGCTTGCCGGCTGCGCCAACGAAGTTGCAGGCGAACGGTTTTGGGCAAACGGAGCGGAGGCACCATACCGCGAATTCCGCACGTCGACGCCTCACAACACCTGTGGGCTGTCCTTCTACCATCCCGAAATGCAGGAACTGTTGCTCGCGCAAGCGATGGCCGCCGGCGCTGAAGTGTGGCGAGGGGCCTCGGTGGGTGCCGTCTATCCGGGATCTCGACCGTCGGCCGAGATCGCCATCGCGGCCCGCCTGAAGCGCGTGGACGCGAGACTTATCGTCGGAGCGGACGGTCGCGGGTCCCATTTGGCTTCGTTGCTCGGTTTCGGAAGAAGCAAGGATGAAACGGAGCTTTTCATCGGCGGCTTCCAGCTTGCCAACTGCAATGCGATTCCGAATGCTCTCAATTTCTTTCTTCGCGGAGAGCATGGCCTTGGCGCCATCATCATACGCACCAGGGCAGAGAACTGCCGCGCGTATCTTCTGCACCACAAGGATGCACTGCCGAGGCGCCTTTCTGGTGCGCGGGATTACGCGGCCGCGCTCGACCGTTTTCGGGCAATCGGCATCCCTGAACAATGGTTGAAGGATGCTGCCCCGCACGGAATTCTGGCGAGCTTCGAGGGAGCGCATCGGTGGATCGATCAGCCGCCACGCGATGGCTGCGTCTTGATAGGCGACGCGGCAGGCACCAGCGACCCCGTCTGGGGTAACGGTCTGTCTCGTACGCTGCGTGATGTGCGCCTGTTGCGCGACCGGCTGCTTGCCGACCGCGATTGGCATCGGGGCGCGGCAGCCTATGCCGCCGACCACGACGACCATTTCCAGCGATTGCGCCGTGCCGAGAGGCTGAGCACCGCATTGTTCTTCTCGATGGGTGCAGCCGCCGAGCGGCGGCGCGAGCGCGCCTTCGCTCTGTTTGAGAGGTATCCTGGTCTCTATCCGGATACCATGGGTGTCGGCCCGGATGCGCCGCTGAGCGACGAGACGATCAGATTGTTCCTTGATGACTGACGCTCAGCCACGCAGCGACTTCGACGTCTTCTTGGCAGCGGCGCGAGGCGCAACCTGGTGGTGGCGAGGCCGAGGCGATCTCCGAGACCCGCATCAGGGAAGGGGCGGCGACCCCCGAAAAGCGCGTGGCCGCGCTCGCCCACGAGGCCGGCATCGGCGGCTTCCATTTCTACCACGGCATTCCCGGCGGCGTCGGCGGCGCGCTGCGCATGAATGCCGGCGCCAACGGCGTCGAGACGCGCGAGCGCGTGGTCGCGGTGCGCGCGCTCGACCGCACGGGCAATCTCCACACGCTCTCCAATGCCGACATGGGCTACGCCTACCGCCATACGGCCGCGCCCGCCGGGCTCATCTTCACCTCGGCGGTCTTCGAGGGCTACCCGGAAGACAAGGATGCCATCAAGGCGGCCATGGATGCCGTGCAGCACCACCGCGAGACGGTGCAGCCCATCCGCGAAAAGACCGGCGGCTCCACCTTCAAGAACCCCGAGGGCAGCTCGGCCTGGAAGGAGATCGACAAGGCCGGCTGCCGCGGCCTGATGATCGGCGGCGCGCAGATGTCGCCCATGCACTGCAACTTCATGATCAACACCGGCAACGCCACCGGCTACGACCTCGAATATCTCGGCGAAACCGTGCGGGCGCGTGTGCTGGAGAATTCAGGCATCCGCCTGCACTGAGAGATCAAGCGCATCGGCCAGTTCAAGCCGGGGCACGAGGTGCAGGAGTTTCTGGGGCAGTTGTTGTGAGGGTGGGGCGGCCACCACGTGTCGAATTGCGGTCTATCCACGCCCGAGCCATACGATCCCGTTCGGCCCCGACCGTCACAGGCAACCTCCACACACTAACGCGCTCCCGAGGCTGTTCTCGGGCACCGGCCAGGCAGACGTATGCTTATCGGACCTGATTGAGGGAAAAAGGTGCTGGCCGCTCTAAGCTGGGTTTGAGCTTCTGCGAGCGGGATGGATGAGATGCAACCCCTCAAAGTATTTTAGGAAATCGCGCTCGTTTGTTGACACCAATGGTCGTCCCAAGGTCTCAGCCGCTGCGCCGATCAGAAAGTCTGGTAGGAGAGACAACTTTGGCCCTTTGTTGTTTGTTTTATAGTGGATGTAGGCACGACTTGCACGGAAGAGGGCGGCTTCGTCTTCTGTCAATGATTCTATGCCAAGAGATTGCAGCGATTGCCGTACATGCTCTAGCGAATCCATGCCGACGCAATATTCTGAAAATACAACTGGGCTAATGACAATTGGGCCGCGCGACTTTCCAGCTTCGAACTGCTCGCGAGACCATTGGTGATGTTCTTCCGTATCCTTGGTCAGCGCGATTAGGGCACTAGTGTCGAAGAAGGTCGTCATGCTTCCCTCGTCAACTTGAGTACTTCCTCTGTGGTCATCGTTGGTTGAATTCCCTCTCGCTTCAGACGGTCTAAGGCCGCCCGTGTATGATCGCGAATGAATTCGTCGGCGTCGAACTCGTCCATCAGCATGCTGCCAATCACGTCGAACCCAGCATAGATGGCAAGCATCGCGCAGGCAGCGGGAATGCTCTTGAGAATTCGAACATTGGTTGGGTGGATGGCGCCTTTTGGGTCGGGGTCATTCGGCGCTACCCAGCTCTCGACATCGCGCACCAAGACGTTCGTCCTCGCCTCGACTGCTTCATCAGAGAACCGATCCCGCCCCCCACAGGCAGTATACAACCTGACCAAATGTTTAGTCGCCAAGTCCTTTTCCAGGCTGCGCTTGCCGGACACCGCAGCAAAGTCCGATTGCTGAAGCAAGGTGGCGTATTCAGTCTCTGCAACATATACACCGGCTATGCGCTTGTCCTCAATCAAGCGATCGAGCGCGAGGAAAAGAGCATCAACCCACCAGCGGTCCACTCGATCGGTCTTGAGATCACTGATTCGCCCAATCTTGTATAGATGTGCCAGGTTGGTCGCGACTTTGCGTGCGGTCTGTGCTACATAACGCGGTTCAGATATTAGGAATGCTTCGATATCATCAGCGCTAACACGTCGCGTATCCCATTCTAACTGTTTCGCCAATCGCTCCTTAACGTAGCCATTTGCCCAGAGCGCTGGTCGACGTTGAAAAGACTGCGCGCCTTTGAAAACACCCACATAAGAGAAGTTGAACGCGAACAGCGCCAGCTTGTCGAAACGCGGGGAGTGGTTGCCGGAGATAGCTTGGAACACCAACTCGTCTGCAATAAGGTAGTCGATGCCATCCCGTTGACGATTGAAAAGGAAGAAGTTGATCGGAATGTAGACAGGGCGGCCCAATCCTTCGAGGCGTTGGCGAAACTCCTCGCGCGGGATGTCCTCCATCTTCAGATCGAAGCCAATGCGAATGCTCTCGTAGAGCTGCGCGAAGCCTCGTTCGGAGCCCCAAGAAAAGTTTTTGGTGAAGCTCCCCGGTCGCCACTCTTCCACTTTTCCCGTCATCGCTCTCGATTGTCATAGGGCCCGCCGAGCGGGCGGCGACATTGTTCCCGCTGTCCCTTAAGATTTCAAGAACGTTTGATGGATCCGGGTGCGATGCTCGGATACCGTTGTTGTTATGCTTGATTCCTTACGCAGCCGCGGCTTCCAAGTCGAATTCCACAGCCATGCAAGGTCGATCCTTGAAGGTGAGTTTCCCGAGGCCGTTGCCGAGTTGGAAGAGGTGCTCCTCGGCGCCACTATCCCGATTGAGGAAATCATTGGATCGGGCGGCGGGGAGACAAAAGGCACTCAACGCTTGCGTCGAGGTTTGAAGGCCAAAGGTTGGGACACGGTCACGTTCACGGTCGAGAAAATCATTAATGGAGTCGCCCGGGAGTCGGTCAGCCACAAGATGGACCACGTCCGATCGTTCATTGGCGATGATCGGACCTATACGATTGCGATGGAGATCGAATGGAACAACAAGGACCCATTTTACGACCGCGATCTGGAGAATTTCAAGCGCTTGCATGCCGACGGTGCGATCTCGATCGGCGTCATTGTTACTCGAGGGCGATCGTTGCATGAGAACATGCGGGCCATTGTGCATCGGTTTTGCGAAGAATACGGGATCAATGACATAGCTGACCTTGAGCGGTGGGGTTATGTGCCGACGCCCAAGCAGAAGAAAGCCATCGAGGTTAGAGTCTCACGCGAGAGAAATCCGCTGACCTTTCGTGAGGCCTGGGTTGATAAGTTCGTCTCCGACAAGTTCGGAGAAGCAACCACTCATTGGCGAAAGCTGGAGGACCGTGTCCATCGGGGCGTAGGAAATCCATGCCCGCTGGTGTTAATCGGCATCCCAGACACCGTTGTGACGTTCGGCGAGAGCCAGCAGGTTGTGCAAGTGCTGATCGAAGAAGGAGACGAGGACGAGCCTGGTACGGAGCGTTAATTATTCGGCTGCTATGCGAACTGCGCGAGAATGGTTGGAATATGTGTCCCACGTCGGTTCGTAGCTTTCGTCGGCCTGGTTTCCCCACGTTGACCAACCCTTCCGCACGCCCCGGCCGAACATTTCCAAATATGGTCCGGACGAACAGCTTTCAATCAGGGGATATTGTTCGTCCGGCTTGCGAGAGTGCTCACGCTTCCGGGTGCCGAGATAATTGACCTGTGTCCTACCTGGGGCGAGCGTGCGAGCGTTCTTACCACGCACGCCGAACAGGATTAGTTCAGTGACGTTACGGAAGTAGAAGCCGACGCCACGACCATCTGAGCCGCCATCCTTGCGGATTTTATGCCAGACAATATTGGACTTGTAAGAAAAACCCCACGCCCGCATCACCTCTAGCCCCTCCGGAAGGAGGGCGTTCGGCACCCACAAATAAAGGTGCGCTGTAGGGGCGGCCGCGTCGGCGACTGGTAGCGACATGATCTCCGGGAGAGTCATCGTACCATAGCGAGTGAGGCGGCGGTGCTCTGGCGCGACCTTGCCCGTGCGGTTCATGAATTGCCATGGCGGATCAGCCATGATCGTCGCGAAGCGCTTCTTGCCTATGAATCTCTGGAAGTCGGCGACCGGGTCAAGCGGTTGTTCTGGTCGCGCGAGCATGAGGCGCCTTTCCATTTTGTTCTGCATGTTCACAATGCCCCGATTCTGACAATTTGGACAGACGCTATCGAGCAATAGCCGTGATCGATGTTGCCCATCGGCGGTTCAGCGGCCCTGGCCCATGGAGGCCTCTCCGTCAGCTTTCCGTCATCATTCGAGGACGCATTTCTGCCTGTCCAGCTCCGGTGCTTGTCCCAAAAACACTCGAGTGCCCACCCAAAAAAAACCGCTTTGGCTGTCCATTGATATTCCCCCGTCTAAGCAATAGAACAAAACAGGAACTATGCTGTCAAGTGTTCTAACAGGCGTATGGGTGAAGGGAGCCGTTGCCCGCCTCAGACGACCGGAAGTCTACCAAAGTCGCCACGCGGACACTGGCGGTCTCGATGGGCTCGACGACACGGCGAAGCACTTTCTCCAGCCAACGACGAATTTTGCGCCGTCCTTGACGGATTAGGCTGCCTGGTCCGCCTTCGGATCTTCGGGCGTCAGCTGGAAGCGCTCACGTCCCTCCACTGCATCGATGCGGAACTCGTAGCGCGCCAGAAGGGCGTGCCGGTGCCCAAAGGGATCGCACACCATCGTGAGCTCAGCGGAATCGCGGGTGCCGGGATAGAATGCGATCCGGTAGATGAAGAAGCGCGCACGGCGAAGTTCGGCAGCCCGCCACTCATTGCCGGTGAGCTCGATCGTACCCGACTTGCTTTCGATGAACCGCTGAACAAGGTTTGTCAGCCCAGGATCCACTTTGAAGGCATCCCGATCCGTCTCGGTAGCGAAGCTCAGCCAGTCGCAACCAAAGGCGCCCCGGCCCTGTAGATGGGCGACGGGAAGTGGAAACCGGCCCTCGGCGATCTCGAATAGCCGCGTCCATTCCTCAGCGTCCGCGGTGCGGTAGGGGTCGGGATGCGCCGAGGTCGATAACGGCCCAGTCGCCCTGGCCACCCGTATTTGGACTGGCCGGCCGCCCGCGGGCGGCGCGGAAGGAGTCGACGCGCTTGTTGGGCCAGTGCCGAGCGGCGTCGCGGTGACCGCGGTCGGGTTGCCCGGCTTTGACGAAGGCGCCGCGGGGCCGAGGGCGCCTTGGCCGCCGGCCGGCGCAGCGGGATCGGCAGGTGCCGGCGCTGGTGCGGGTCCCAATGTGGGGCCACGTGCCAGTGTCGCAGCATCAACTTTGACCGGCTCATAGGCCTCGTCGGGCGGACCGATGTCGGCGAGCAGCGCGACTATTTCCTCATCTGACAGATTGGGGAGCATGCGGCGCAGCAATATTCGCCGCAGCTCGTCGTTATGCGCTGAAAGGAGTCGCACAAAATCGGCGCCGCTCTGCAGGTCGAACAACTCTGCGATGCCGTCGGCGATCGCTTCGTGTGCCAGCGCCGAGATCTGCGCGGGCTGATGATAACTCTCGATGGCAACGATCAGAGTGTCTTTCTCAAGTACATGCGTCCAGGGCTCGATCCGGCCTACGACCCTGCAGTCGCGGATAGTGACCGCGATCTCCGCTGCAGAGGCGACCTTCAGTTTCATCCGGTCGAAGCGGCGGAGCCGCGTGGTAACGTTAGTATCGGCGAGGCGCAACGCCCGGATGAAGGGCCGCGCACTCACGAGATCCGCCCTCAGCATCGCTGCGGGCGCGCCGGTCTCCTCGGTCAGGCTGGAAATTTCCAGCTGATACTTCTCCTGGCTCAACGCCGCAACGCCGAAGCGTTCCGCAACATTGCCGGTGTTGCGCCGGGGCGGCAGATCGATCAGCGCTAGAAACTCGCGCGCCGCCAGCGGGAAACCGGTTTGGTCAGCGTAGAGCGCTTCGGCCGGTCGCACCCAGTCGCGAACATGGCCGCGGTGAATCTGGACCTTACCATTGGTCAGAAAATCGTGCCGCTCCGTCGGTGCCGCGTCTACGTCGAACCGGTCCAGTGCAAGGACCTGCTGATAGAGGGTTCGCACCGTGGCTTCGGTGGGCGCGCGCTCCGGCAGCCCCCTGAGCAGCGCAAAGATTTGCGCTTCGGACAGGTCGGAAAGCCCGAGCGGGACCCTGGCATGGTCGAGTCCCCGGCGCCAAGCATATTGGCTCAGGCCGAAGCGTTCTTCGCTGCCGACTACCGCCGGGCGCGGCACGTGAAACAACTCGGTTAGGCTGCCCGGCTGCACCATAGCGTCACACGGCGCCTCGTGGCGGTCACCTTTGCACGCCAGCCAAGGCTCCGCTGCGATGCGCTTGCGGACGAGATCGGGTAGCGCGCCGCGATAGCGGCGGAAATTCGCCTTGCCGTCCTTGCGCCCCCTCACGGTCACCGGAAAGCAGTGGGGCGCGGACAAGTCGAAGCGCGGATCGAACGCGAGCCAGGCCAGGATCGCGTCGCTCTCGGCAGTCGCGAGGATCTGTTGGAGGCCGACGATCATCGAGCAGTCGGCCTGAAAATTGTAGCCCCATATGATCTCGTGCTTCTCGAAGGTCTGGCGCGAACTGCCATCGTCGACCATTATTGAAGCGGGCAGCGCGCCAAGGATGACCGGGCGCAGGTCGTGCGGTACAGGCCCGGCGATGGCGCGCGGCCAGCGGTTGACCCCGATCCATTCGAAGAACGCTGCGAGGTTGGTGGCGCCGCCGTCGATGCCATTGTCTTCTGCGGACCCGATCAGTTGCTCCGGCGCTGAGCCGTACAGCGCGGCATTGATGCGTCCTACCTGCCCGAATGGCTCCGATAAATGAACTTCCCCCGTGTCGCGCCAGACGCCGTCCTGGCACATCACCTTGAATATTCCGGGCGGGCGTCGGTTCTCAGGAGAATACAGGGCGTGAATGGTGTGGAGGAGCGCGCGCTGTACAACGTCGGGATCACGGCGCCCACGGCCAAGCGCCTTGGCGGCCTGGTTGCGAAGCGCTGCAATCACGCTTTCGTTGCTGTATTCGGTGATCCCGAAGCCGCTAAGCTTGCGTAGCTTGTCTCGGGGATTCTGGCCATCCATCCTACGCAGCACGAGCTTCCAGAGGTCGGGCAGTATAAACCGCGCCCTGGCCCAGTCCGGTAGCTGGGGGAGCCGTTCGCCGCTTGCTGGCGGCGGGAACGGCATGTGATTGTCCTGAATTGGCTTCCCGTTCTGGTCGAGCAGCAGCCCGCGATGCTGATGCTTGGGGTCCAGATTGAGCGCGATGCCGACGATCGCCTTCGCACGCTCGTCAAGCGAGAGCTCGGCCTTGCGCAGGTTGCGTACAATAGCTTCGGAGGGGAGTTCGCTGACCTCGAGCCGCAGCAGGACCTCGTGGTCATCGGCGTTGCGGCATCTCGGAAGTTGGCCGAAGAGCCGGGTCGGGAGATAACTCGAATATCCGAGCGGGCCGAGCTTGGCATCGTTAGGTTTGATGCGGCCGCCGTGCATGGTCGGGATGATGGCAAGCGGGCGGACGGCGCGATAGACCGTCGCTTCGAAGTCTTTGAGTGCTTTGGGGAAAGGTTCCTGACGCGCCAGGAAGTCGAGCGCGTTACCGATCCGTCTGCCCTTGGAGAGCTTCGCGAGCGCCTCCGCATAGAATGCGGCGAGCGCCTTGAGCACGCCCTCATTGAGTTCGGAATTTTCCTTGAAGGCCTTGCGGTTAGAATCGAGCTCAAGCGTGGCATGGAAGAGCGCCGCAAAGGGCACCGGGATGCTCGTGGGAAAATAGCTGTGGAGAAAGCCCGGGCTATTTTCGGGGCCGTTGCGAAAGGCGATCGCCAATTCGTAGCGACGCGCCTTGCGGCGTCCGTGAAGTAGCAGTTCGCCGCGCTTCCGCACGCAGATCCAGCTTTGTTCGCTCGCCTCACCGCCGGTTTCGGCCCTTAGCGTATAGCTGTCCGCGCCTGCGGGCGTGCGCCGCCAGCATGTGGTGGGCCGGTCAGCGATGCAGAGCTCGATCTCCTCAAGGGCGTCAACGAACAGGAGGAAGGTCGGCTCGAACTCGGCGGCCTGCTCGATTGCGCGCTCCAGGCTGCGTTCATCGTCGAAAGGCGCCGCGACCACGGTATCGTATCCCAGCAACCGCAGCGCTCGCGCGCGCTCAAGCAGCAGCGTGTTCGTGACACCGCCGAGCGTTCCCATCGCATCCCCGAAGGCGGGGTACGCGAGGATTGGCACTGCGGGTTCTTCCTCGGAAGCATAGATCTCGGCGAGTTCGGCGCTCTCGTCGGCGAGCGAGGCGATGATCGACTCCGCGTGTTGAAATGAGAAGCCGATCTCCAGCGCGCCGCTGGAGATGATCGGTTCATGCGACCAGTTCAATAGCGCGCGAAAGCCCAGCCCCTTGGCACCGATCAGCTTGACCTTCCTGTTAGGCTTGTCGCTGGCATGCGGGGTCATCAGGGACTCGACTCCGCTCGGGCGGAAAGGCTGACCGCTGTTGGCTACAATCAGGCCCTCGCGGCTGATCTCGATTCGGATGCGGCCCTTGCCGCCAACCTCAGCGGCGGCATCCGCCGCATTCTGCACGAGTTCGAGCAGTTCGCGTCCGGCATAGTCGTCGGCAGTCTGCCGCTCGTTGCGCACCTGCGCGAGAAGCAGCTTGGGCTTGGTGCGGAAGACTTGCTGCGTCTTCTCGATTTCCCGCGTTAGGAAACGATGCCAGCCGCGCGAATCCAAATGATCCGAAGACGCCTCTGCGTCTCGATCTGCATGCCCGGTCAGAAATTGTTGGGGATCGTTTGCCCTCGCCATAGCCTATACGATCTGGCATCTTGTCTGGACACGCAAGGGCTGTTCCTGCCTTATTCGGTTGCGGTTAACACAGGCGGGAGACGAACGTCCGTCTTGGTTCAAAGGCGCCTCCTGACGTGCCAATTCGCGATTCAAATGGAAGTGCGGCGACGTTCAGAGCGCTCGCCGAGCGGAGTTCAGGAGCGCGACCGCGAAGTTCGCAACTTACTGCTTGAAGCAGTTTTCCCGATGCCACTGTAAGAAGTGCGGATGCGGCCGGTCCGTCTGGCGCTGAGGCGGGATCGCCCGTCCTGTCCGATTGATGATGTTCCAAATGCCATCCAGGTCGTTAGCCTGCCGGGATACCAAAATCTCGAGATCATCAGATAGGCTGATGAGGCCTCTGTCGAACATCCAATGGGCCGTGCCTGACAAGGCTAAGCCGTTGCTGATGATGTCCGGCCCGCCTGCTTGCACCGGGCGAATATGAGCAGCCGCGACCTCGGCGCGTCCACCGCCGTTTATCAGCTTCAATCCCGTGATTGCGCAACGCTCATCGTAAGCTTGCAGGATCAACTGTCGAAAGACACGATCACGAACGATACGCGACGTGAGGTAAGACACCCTGTCGCGCGTTTGTTCGATCTCGAATGGCGCTTGCGTTTCGATGAATCCGGGGCCTTGTGAGGGCAAATCGAGCCTCGGCAGAACGGAATTTGGTTGCTCCAGCCCGAGCGCAAGGATCCGGTCGAAGTCAGTCGGCGAGATGGGCCGAACCGCAGCCTGTGCGCGCCCTGATATTCCGCCATCGTCATTCAATACGCCTCGTTCGATAACTCCGTCGGCGCCGCTGAAAGGAACTGGATTTACGAAGTCGAGATAGCTGCCCGGCTCTATCAGCGCGACATACATGCCCGGGAGAGCAGGGTCTGGGATAATTTCCTGGACCTTCGCGATGGCGAAATAGCCGCGTGTTCCGGAAACCTTCCGAGGTTCGTAATAGACGATCCAGTCGCCGACACATCCCTGAGCGCGACGCAGGTACATGCTCGGTAACTGATATCGTTCAGCAGGGCTGTCATCGTAGATCGAATCTGTGCGGTGGATGAAAACCCCGAATCCCATTCGTATTTGATACACCGTGACGAAAGGGTCTGCGACCGAACAGTTTTTGGTTGACGCTGTACCAGTGTGAAATGGTAAGCGGCCCGAACATCAAGCGTCGATCGTTTCTCCGGGGATGGAACGGGTCTATCCTATCGCGCCCGATCACTTCTTCATAACCCACCCTTTGATCATATTGACGTCCGAGCGGTTTCATAGGATTTTCTGACGTCTCATCCCATGCTTCGAAATCCGTGCCTTCCGATCTGATCGAGGCGGAACGCCGATAGGTTATCGGTGCTTGATTTTGCAGTGACGATCGCTTCCGATCTCCCCAACATCAATCTTTGGCCTCTCATGAAACTCCAGCTCTTCCGCAATGCGACCCTGAAGCTCCATTACGCCGGCCGCACTATCCTGATCGATCCCTATCTCGCGCCGAAACACAGCCTGCCGTCCTTCACCGGCCGCTCGCCCAACCCGATGGTCGAGCTGCCGGTCGGCATCGACGAGATCCTCGATGGCGTCGAGCTGGTCGTCGTCTCGCATCTGCACCAGGATCATTTCGACGCGGTCGCCAAAGAGCGCGTGCCGAAACACCTGCCGCTCTTCTGCCAGCCGGGCGACGAGGGCAGGATCCGCGAGGCGGGGTTCACCGATGTCACGCCGCTCACCGACCGCGCCGAATGGAACGGCATCACGCTGACGCGCCGCGAGGGCAGCCACGGCCTGGGGTCTGTGGTCGAGCTCATGGGGCCGGTCATCGGCTTCAGCCTCGAGGCCGAGGGCGAGCCCTCCGTCTATTGGGCCGGCGACACCGTGCTTTATCCGCCCGTCGAAAAGACCACAAGCGAAACGAAACCCGATATCGTCGTCACCCATTCCTGCGGCGCCCGCTGGAACGGCGATCTCATCGTCATGGATGCCGATGAGACGATCGCGGTCTGCGAGAGTTTCGGCGGAACCGTCGTCGCCGCCCATATGGAGGCGCTCGACCATGCCACTGTCACGAGGGACGATCTGCGCCGCGCCGCCGAGGCGAGGGGCGTTCCCGCCTCGAAGCTGCTGATCCCGGCCGATGGCGAGACGCTGGAGCTGCGGCGGCCATAGGCGGCGCCGTCGCCGCGCCCCCGGTCGCAAAGGGTCATTGCGCCCATAGGTTGTATTTCCGGGTTACGGCGGGAACAGGCTTCGTCCTGCAAAAATCCAGTTCTTTACAGGACGACGGGTTCTCGTGCCCCGCGGCGATCTCCCGGCGGTTGATCGCGTCATGGTTGTAGTTTCCGCTTCGCAGGAGTGGCTTGCATGTTCCGCTCTGTGAGCCCGGGCGGAGGCAGTTCCCGCCAACGCAGGCGGCAGGCGGCGCGCGGCGGCGAAGGGCGGCACGGAACTTGTCCCCACGGCGCGAGTTGAAGGCGCGGATGGAGAGGTTTTTCCCCTTGTGCCCGACAAAGCCGAACGATCAAATCCCGCCAATGCCGGAGACAAGCTAGGTGGCCGATCGTCGCGACACTGACCCGCCTTTCGCCGATGTTCTCGCCGCGCCGCCCACGCGCATGTCGCTGCCCACCATCGCGGCCACGGCCGCCGTCATCGCCGCGCTCTATTTCGGCCGGGAGGTCTTCCTGCCGCTCGCTGTCGCGCTGCTGCTCACCTTCGCGCTGGCGCCCGTCGTCGCCTGGCTGCGGCGGTTCGGCATACCCCGCATCGCCGCCGTCATCGCCAGCGTCTTTTCGGCCTTCGCGGCGGTGGCGCTGTTCAGCTTCGTGCTGGCCGTGCAGGTCACCGAGCTCGCGCACAACATCACGCTCTACCAGTCCAACATCCTCACCAAGGTCCGCACGCTCAAGGATACCGGCGCTTCGGGCGGCATCGTCGACAGGCTCACCGGCGTCATCGAGCGTGTCGGCCGGGAGATCGAGGCCGAGGAGCAGCCCGCCGCGGCCGGCGAGGCCGAGCGCGAGCCGCTGCCGGTCGAGATCGTCTCGCGCCAGAAGCCGCTCGACGTTCTGCTCAGCATGCTCACCCCACTGTTCGGGCCGCTCGCCACCACCGGCCTCATCATCGTCGTCGTCATCTTCATGCTGCTCGAACGGGAGGACCTGCGCGACCGCTTCATCCGGCTGGTCGGCTATGGCGACCTCCACCGAACCACCCAGGCGCTGGAGGATGCGGGCGGCCGGGTCGGGCAATATCTCCTGGCGCAGCTCCTCGTGAACACCGCCTATGCCATCCCCGTCGCCATCGGGCTCTGGCTGCTCGGCATACCCAACGCGCCGCTCTGGGGGCTGCTGGCGCTCGTGCTGCGTTTCGTGCCCTTCATCGGCCCCGTCATCGCCATGCTGCTGCCGCTCTTCCTGGCGGTGGCCGTGGCGCCGGGCTGGTCGCTGGTGCTGTGGACGGCGGCACTCTTCGTCGTCATGGAGCTCATCATCAACAATGTCGTGGAGCCCTATGTCTACGGCTCGCGCACCGGCCTGTCGCCGCTCGCCATCATCGTCGCCGCCATCTTCTGGACCTGGCTGTGGGGGCCGCTCGGGCTGGTGCTGTCGACGCCGCTCACCGTCTGCCTCGTGGTGCTCGGCAGGCATGTGCCGCAATTCGAGTTCCTCGACGTGCTGTTCGGCAACGAGCCGGTGCTGGAGCCCCATGCGCGCCTCTACCAGCGCCTGCTCGCCGGCGACCCCGACGAGGCCACCGACCATGCCGAGGATTTTCTGGAGGAAGGCTATCTCGTCGATTTCTACCGCAGCGTGGCGGTGCCCGCGCTGCTGCTCGGCGAGCACGACCGGGCGAGGGGGGTGATGACCGAGGCCGAGCGGCGGCGCATGGCGGCGAGCGCGCTGACCATGGTCGCCAATCTCGAAGACATCGTCCGCGAAGAGGCCGACGAGGAGGAGGAAGCCGACGACGAGGACAACGGGTCCGCCGGGGAGGCGGAGCTGCCCGACGGCACCGGCATGACGGTCTGCTGCGCCGGCGGGCGCGGCGAGCTCGACGACGCGGCAGCCGCCATGCTGGCGCAGGTGCTCGAGGTGCAGGGCGCTAACGTTTCGTGGCTGAGCTTCACCGACATCGAGCCGGGCAACATCCGCAGCCTCGACCTGAAGAAGGTCGACACCATGGTGATCGGCTTCCTCAACATGGATTCCATGAACCACGCCCGCTTCCTCGTCCGCCGCCTGAAGCGCGCCCGCCGCGGCCTGCGCGTCGGCATCGTCTACTGGTCCGATGCCGGTACTTCCGACAACAAGGCGCTGGTCGAAATGGCCGGCGTCATCAACGCCGACTTCGTCGCCCAAGGCATGCTCGACGCCGTCACCGGCGCCCTCTCCGACACCCCCGCCATCCCCCTGAAGCTCCCCACCCGCCCCCGCCGCCGGGCACCGGCGCGGAAGAAGGCGAAGGTGGCGGCGCAGGGGTGAGGGTGGGGCAGAAGTTACCCCTCATCCGACCTCGCTTCGCGAGGCCACCTTCTCCCACAAGGGGAGAAGGGAACGCCCTGCGGGAACGCTTCCGCCAGTCGTCAACGTTGGCGATTTACAGAAGCGACAATGCCAAGCTCCGACCTTCTCCCCTTGTGGGAGAAGGTGGCCTCGCGAAGCGAGGTCGGATGAGGGGTGTGCAGCGCGCCGAGCTAACCGACTACCGCGAGAATATCACTCCCCACCCCGCCCCACATTCCGCACCAGCACCGCCGCGATAATGATCATCCCCGTGAAGATATCCTGCAGATAATTCGGCACCCCGAGGATCGTCAGCCCGTTCGCCGCCACCGCGATGATCGCAGCACCCAGCACCGTCCCCAGCGCGTTTGCCTCCCCATCACGAAACGCCGTCATGCCCAGGAACGCCGCCGCATAGGCCTGCAAGAGAAAACCGGTGCCACCGGTCGGATGCGCGCTGCCCAGCCGCGCCGTCAGCAGCAGCCCGGCGATCCCGGCGAACAGCGTGCAGAGCGCGAAGGCCCATGCCGTGTTGGGGATGATGGGCACGCCGGTCAGCCGCGCCGCCTCGCGGTTGCCGCCGATCGCATGGATGCGCCGGCCGAGCTCGGTATGGTCGAGCACGAAGACGGTAAGCGCCGCCATCGCCAGCGCCCACAGCGTCAGCACCGGAATGCCGGCGAGCGAGCCGCGGCCGAGATCGCGGAAAGGCACGGGGATGCCGGAGAACAAGGTCGCGCCGTTGCTCAGCCAGAAGGTGGCGCCGCCGACGATGGTGCCGACGGCCAGCGTCACGATGAAGCTCGGCATGCGGAAGCGCGCCACCATGAAGCCGCTCACCCCGCCGATGAGGAAGGAGGAGGCAAGCGTGACGAGAACCGTCGCCGGCAGGCCCCAGCCGGCGCCGAACAAGGTCACCGCCAATATGCCCGCCCAGGAGACCACCGCGCCCACCGACAGATCGAACTCCGCCAGCGCCATCACATAGGTCGCCCCCAGCGCCACGATCGCCAGCAGCGACATCTGCTGCGTGATGTTGACGAGGTTGGAATATTGCGCAAACCCCGCCGGCGACAGCGCCGAAAACAGCGCCACGATCGCAATCAGCCCGAAAAGCGTTCCGAAACGTGTCGTCAGGGCCAAGCTGGTTTTCCTCCGGGGTGGGTGGTTGGATGTGTATGCATTGTGGAAGAACCCTTCATCCGACCGTGCTGCTGAGAGTACCCCTCATCCGACCTCGCCCTGGCGGGCGAGGCCACCTTCTCCCACAAGGGGAGAAGGCAGGAGCCTGGCTTCGGCGGCCCTGCAAATCACCAACGTTGACGTTTGGCAGAAACGCTGCGGCAGCCTTCCCTTCTCCCCTTGTGGCAGGCCGTGTGAGAACTGGACGGAGGCATAGCGTGGTGAGTGGTTTGGAAGTTGAGGCACGAGTTCATGCCCCCCTATGCTTGCGAGGACAGCAGGGTCTGGAGCAGCGCCGGCACACCCAGAATGTTCACCACCCGCTTCAGATTGTAGCCCAGGACGCTGAGCGCCAACTCGGACCTGGCCTTTTTCAGCCCGCGGACCAGGAACCGGGGATGGCCCATCATCCATTTGATGGTGCCGTAAGGGTGTTCGACCAGCATGCGCCGCTGCGCCATCCACTCGGGGTCGCTGATGGCGCGCCGGTGCATCGCCTCGCGCGCATCTTCATGGAAGTGGCGGATGATGGTGCGCTTGGCGGCCTGCGTGCACTTCGGCTTCAAGGCACAGTCCGCACAGGCCTTGGTCCCGTACTTCTTCTTCTGTTCCGTCCACGAGGTCTCCCGGTGGGTGAGCGTTTCGCCGGCCGGGCAGCGCCAGCTGTCGCTCTCGGCGTCGTAGCTGAACTGGTCGCGGGTGAAGTACTCTTTGCCTTCCGGGTTAACGGTTTCGGCCCGCGGCACGATGGCGGTGATGCCGTCGTCCTCGCAGCGCTGGCCGTGCTCGCCGTTCGAATAGCCGGCATCGGCCACCACCGTTACCTTGTCACCGTCCACGGCTTCGCGGCCGGCCACCGCCATCGGGTGGAGCTGGCACTGGTCGTTGCCGTCATTGGTCAGGTCGAAGGCAACCACCAGCTTGTGTTTTGCGTCGACCACGGTCTGCGCGTTGTAGGCCACCTGATGGCCGTGCCGAGCCGTGCGCATCAGCTTGGCCTCGGGCTCGGTGCGAACCCACTGGCTCAACCCGCGTCCGGCCAAAGCCTCGGCCTGCTGCTGGATCTGCTCGCGGCGCGCCCGCAAGGCCGCCACCGCCGCCGCAACGTCCACGCCATCCGTCTGCGCCGCGCGCTCGTCCCGGTCGGCTTCGTCCATCTGCGCAAGATAGGCGGCAATCTTGCGATCCACGGCCGCCGTCGCCTTCTCCAGTTCCTTGGCCGTCACCACCTGCTTGCGGCTCGCCACCGCATCGATCTTGGTCCCGTCGATCGCAAGCAACGTGCCGCCGACCAGCGCCTGCTCCCGGCAGAAGCGCACGAAGGCCCGGCACACCCCAACGATCGCTTCCGGATGATCCTTGCGGAAATCCGCAATCGTCTTGAAGGCCGGCGCCGCGCGATGGGTGAGCCACATCACTTCAATGTTGCGCCGCGCTTCCGCCGCAAGCCGGCGGCTCGACCGCACCTGGTTCTGGTAGCCGTACACATAAAGCTTCAACAAATCGCCCGGATCGTAGGGTGGCCGGCCCGTGGCCTCGGGAACAACCTTGGAGAAACCGAGCTGCGCCAGATCGAGGCTGTCGACGAAGGCATCGATGACCCGCACCGGATGATCGGCACCGACCGCCTCGTCCAAGGTTTCCGGGAACAAGCTCGTTTGCTCCCGCGACTGGCCTGTCATATGCGCCATTTCGGCCTCGTCTCAAACTACCAAAAATCCGGCAAATCACTGCTTTGGATCAACAATTTGAATCCGATCCAGGTTGATTTGGGAAGCCCAAGATGCTCCTCGACACATCAAAAAAACCAATGCCCGAGTTTTCACACGGCCTGGTGGGAGAAGGTGGCCTCGCGAAGCGAGGTCGGATGAGGGGTACTCCAGGCGCCAACGCCCAATGCCTGCAGCCACCCCCATCACCCGCCCGCCTCGCTGAACGTCGCCGCCAGCACGTCCTGCCGGCCGAGCGTTTCGGCGGGCGCATCCAGCACCACCGCCCCATGCGCCAGCACCACGATGCGGCCGGCCAGCATGAACAGCTCCTCGATATCGGACGTGGCGAAGATAACCGGCGTGCCCCTTGCCGCGAGCCCCCGGCAGAGCGCATGGATCTCGGCCTTGGAACGCACGTCGACCCCGCGCGTCGGCTCGTCGAGCAGCAGCAACCGCGTCGCATCCGAAAGCCAGCGGCCGATCAGCACCTTCTGCTGGTTGCCGCCGGAAAGCGTCGCGATGCGGTCCGACAGCCGGCCGAATTTTACCCCTGTCGCCGCAAGCATCGCCTCGGCGCCGCGACGCATCGAGCCCGGGGAAAGCACAGGCAAAACGGGCACGGCGCGATGATCGCCGAGATTGGGCAGCACCGCATTGTCCAGCACCGAATGGGCCATGATCAGCCCGGTGCTGCGCCGGTCCTCCGGCGCGAAGGCGACGCCGGCCGCGATGCGTTCGGCGATGCCGGAAGGCGGCAGCCGCTTGCCGGCGAGCGTGATGGTGCCGACCGCCTCCGGGCTGGCGCCCCAGATCGATGTCAGCAGGCTCGAGCGGCCGGCGCCGATGATGCCGTAGAGCCCGACGATCTCGCCGGCCGAGACGCCGAGGTCGATCCGTCTGCGGCCCGGCCCGGCGGCGAAGCCTTCGAGCCGCAGCACAGCCGGCCCGCTCGCGGCAGGCGGCGTCGCCGGGCGCTCATGCGAAAGGGCGGATCCCGCCATCATCGCCACGATGCCGTCGCGGTCGGTGTCGGCGAGCCGGCCCTGGCCGACGGTCCTGCCGTTCCTGAGCACCGTGAAATCCTCGGCCAGCTCGAACACCTCGTCCATGCGGTGCGACACGAACACGACGGCGCAGCCGGCCGCGGCGAGGCTGCGCACCACGCCGCGCAGCGTCGTCGCCTCCGCCTCGCTCAGCGAAGCCGTCGGCTCGTCGAGCACCAGCAGCCTGGCGTCGTCCATCAGCGCGCGCAGGATCTCGACCAGCTGGCGCTGGCTGAGCGAAAGCCGCCGCACCGGCACGTCGAGCGGCAGGTCGAGGCCGAGTCGGTCGCGCACTTCGCACATGCGTCCCCGCATCGCCCTGCGGTCGATCAGCCCGAACCGCTTGGGGTAGCGCCGTCCGACAAAGGCATTCTCGTAAGCCGTGAAGCCGGGCACGAGATTCAGCTCCTGATGCACGAAGCGCAGGCCCGCCGCCTCCGCATCCCGCGGGCTCGCCGGCTCGAAGTTCTTGTCCAGGAGCCGCATCTCGCCGCGATCCGGCCTCTGCGCGCCCGACAGGCATTTGAGCAGCGTCGACTTGCCGGCCCCGTTCTCGCCGAGCAGCGCATGCACCCGCCCCGCCGCGACCGACAGCGCAACGCCGTCCAGCGCGGCCACGCCGCCGAAACTCTTGGAGAGGTCACGGATGTCGAGCATGGCACAACGCCCTCTCCCCCCTTGAGGGGGAGATGGCCGCAAAGCGGCCAGAGGGGGTTGCTGCGGCAGTGCTCGACGTTGGTTTGGAGGTCGAGCACTGCCGCACGAACCCCCTCTGGGGGCTTTGCCCCCATCTCCCCCTCAAGGGGGGAGAGGACGTCGCGCTCACCTTCAACACCTCCAACCTACTGCCCGCAAGTCACCCCAAGACTCTTCCGATCGATCACCGTAGCATCGACAAAAATCTCCTGCTTGCTCACCGGCTTGCCGTCGATCACGTTGCCGATCTCCGTCACCGCCGCCCGCGCAATGCCCGGAAAGTCCTGGCGCACCGTGGCAACGAGGTTGGTGCACTGCTTGATCAGGTCGACCGCCTGCGGGTTCCCGTCGATGCCTGCGATCACCATCTTGGCGTCGGGGGCATCGCTCTGCTGGGCGAGCAGGGCGCCGATCGCGGGCTCGTCCCAGGCCGCCCACACGCCGTTGATCTGGTCGCCATGCTGGCGGATGAAGGTCTCCATGGCGAGCCGCGCATTGTCGATCGGGCCGGGCACCTGCACATAATGTTCGGCGATCACCTTGATGTCGGGGCTGGCGGCCAGCGCCTTGTCGAGCGCGAGCTCCCGCTGGCGCACGCCGGGATGCGCCGAGTGGAAGAATTTCACGATGTTGCCCTTGTTGCCGAGCTGCTTGAACAGATAATCGGAAAGGATTGTGCCCAGCGCGAAATTGTCGGTGGTGATGTTGGCGGTCACCCCGGGAGCCAGCGCGCCGTCCAGCGCGAAGACCGGGATCTTCTTCTCCGCCGCCGCGGCCACCTGGTCGGCGATCTGGTTGGGGTCGACGCTCACCAGCACGATCGCCTTGACGCCGGCATTGGTGACGTCCTCGACACGGCTGGCGAGCTGCTGGAAGTCGCCGCGCGTGTCGACCACATTCACCGACCAGCCCTTGGCCTCGGCATCGGTCTTGAAGGTCTCGACCATCTCGTTGGTGGCGACCGAGCTGATATAGGGGGTCAGCACCGCCACGTCCTCGGCATGGGCTACTGTAGTCAAGAGAGTAGCGACGAGGCCGGCCAGAATTGTCTTTGTCATTTCTTCTCCTCCAGATGTCATGAGAGCGCCTGCGAGAGGCCGCGGGCGAATTCCGCGGCGTCGAGATAGGCCCGGTAGCGCCGCTCGGCGCGCTCGGCGTGGTGGGGCGTGATCGTCTCGGCCTCCAGATGCTGTTCCACCGGCGCGAAGCCGAGCTCCGGCGCCACCATACGATAGACGCCGAGCGCCGGCACTTCGCGGCTCGCCGGCGGCCAGCTCACGGCGCGGCCGAGGCTGTCGGCCAGCATCTGGCGCAGGAGCGGACTCTTCGCGCCGCCGCCGATCACGGTCAGCGGCGAGGGCGGCAGGCCCGCCATCTCCAGATTGTGGCGCACGGCAAAGGCGATGCCCTCCAGCACCGAGCGGCACAATGCGCCGGGCCGGTGGTTGCGGTCGAGGCCGAGAAAGGCCCCGCGCACCGCCTGGTCGTCGAAGGGCGCACGCTCGCCGGCGAGATAGGGCAGGAACAGCGGCGCGGAGTGTTCCGTCTCGGCCCGCTCGAGCAGCGTCTCCACCGGCAGCGCCGTCACGCCTGAAAGCCATTCGAGCGCGGAGCCGGCATTGAGGAAGGGCGAGATCAGAATGGCGCGGTCGGCGTGGATGGGGTCGGCCAGCGTGTAGATGTCGCGCGGCGGGTTCGCTTCTCGGAGCGCCATTGTCGCCGCCACCCAGCCGGTGGTGCCGAGATAGACATAGGCCGAAGCTGGCCGGTCGGCGAAGGCGCCCCAGGTCGCGGCGGCCCCGTCGCCCGCGCCGTTATAGACGGGGATGCCGGCGCGCAGTCCGAGCTCCGCTGCGGTGGTGTCGCCAAGCTGCCCGGCCACCGCATTGGCCGGCAGGATCTCGGGCAGGCGCCCGGCCGCGACGCCGGAGGCCTTCACGAGATCCGCATCCCAGCCGCCGTCGCGGATATTGAAGAGACCCGTCGTGGTCGCCGTGGTCGGGTCGACGACGAAACGCCCCGTCATGCGCTGGATCACCGCATCCTTGGCGCCGAACAGGAAACGTTCGCTGCCGGCCGCTCCGGGCAGGTAGCGGTCGAGCCGCATGAGCTTGAGGATCGTATGGGAGGGGTCGAGCTTGTTGCCGGTGCGGGCCGCATAGTCGGCCGGCAATTTGGCGCCTAGGGCCGCCACCTCGTCGGCATCGAGCCGGCGGTCGGAATAGAGCACCACGGGACCGGCCGGCGTTCCGTCCACCGCCAGCGCGATGAGATTCTGCATCGAGCCGGTGAGCGCCACCGCGCCGATGGTTTCGCGCGCCGGCAGGGCATCCAGCGCCGACCGCGCCGCCTGCCACCAGTCGCCGACATCCTGCTCCACCGAGCGGCCGGCCCCACGCGTCGCGATCGCCGCCGAACCCGCCGCCACCACGGCGCCGGACCGGTCGAACACCACCGCCTTCAGGGCCGAGGAGCCGACGTCGAGTATGAGAAGATGGTCGTCCAACGGAAAATCCTTCCTCACCACAGCGCCGAATCCCGCAGCCGCGCGCCCTTGTCAATCGCCGCCGCGCCACCCGGCCATTTTGCTTCGCGAAACGGACTGGTTGTTCGCAAAGCGGATATCTCCGACAGCCTGGTGCACTTCAAAGTTACCCCTCATCCGACCTCGCCCTCGCGGGCGAGGCCACCTTCTCCCACAAGGGGAGAAGGCTGGAGCCTGGCTTGGCCGGCTCGTCAAATCGTCAACGTCTGCGATTGGCCGAGACGCTGCTGCAGGGCGTTCCCTTCTCCCCTTGTGGGAGAAGGTGGCCTCGCGAAGCGAGGTCGGATGAGGGGTCGGCCGCGCGCCGACGCCCGCCGAACATCTCACCGCCAAGGCTGAAGACTCCGGTCCCGCACATAAGCAATGATCGTGTCGCACACGGCGTCGAGGTCGCGCAGCACGTCATCGTTCCAGAATCGAAGCACGCGAAAGCCTCTGGACTTCAACTCCGCGTCCCGCACCCGGTCATAGTCCGGCTCCCCATGCTGGCTGCCGTCGATCTCGATGATGAGTTTCGCATCGAGGCAGACGAAGTCGGCGATGTAGGTCCCGACAGGCACCTGCCTGCGGAACTTGATCCGATCGAGCCGCCGGTCGCGCAATTCAGCCCAGAGCTTCTCCTCCGCATCGGTCGGCGCGCGCCGCATCGTTCTCGCAAAGCGGCGGTTTCTCGATGACACGGGCTGATGCGGCATGGAGCGGGAGTGGCGACGCCTGGATGACTGTCAAAGTTGTATTCGTCGGATCGAACGCCGTCTACGCTCCAACTCGGCGGCAGAGAACGGTGTGCTTCCGCCAACCGTCGATCCATGCGATTTCCTGGGCGGCCAATGCGAGGCACCAGCCTTCTCCCCTTGTGGGGTCCGAAGGACGGGTGGAGACCCGTGGCTCCACCCCGGGTGGTGGCCTCGCCCGCGAAGCGAGGTCGGATGAGGGGTAGGCTTCGGGCCGGCGTTCGCCAAGAACGTCCCGATTCACCCCTCCGCAAGCCCCGTCAACCCATCTCTCCCACACCTTCCGGTCACTCTTTGTCCAAATAAACCCAAAAAGTGAATCACGCGGAATCATAAGGGCTTGCCAGCGAATCCAGTCTCTGATTCCTTGGACTTCAGCGTTTCCTGATTTGAGTCGTTTCGACGCGGCGGCCGCGTCCAGTCCGGCGAGGGGTGGTCACCGGAGGACTCGGACTCAATCCATGGAAACCGTGGTGAAGCGTGCCGCAGGGGATGACGGGGCATGAACAAGAAACACGTGGCCGTGCTGATGGGGGGATTTTCCTCCGAGCGGCCTGTGTCGCTTTCCTCGGGCAAGGCCTGCGCCGATGCGCTCGAAGCCGAGGGCTATAGGGTCACGCGTGTCGATGTCGATCGTGATGTCGGTCGGATCCTGTCTGAGCTCAAGCCCGACGTCGCCTTCAATGCGCTGCATGGTCCGTTCGGCGAGGACGGCACGATCCAGGGCGTCCTCGAATATCTCGCCATTCCCTACACCCATTCCGGCGTGCTCGCCTCGGCGCTTGCCATGGACAAGGAGCAGGCCAAGAAGGTTGCGAAGGCCGCCGGCATTCCGGTTGCCGAATCTGTTGTCGTCGATCGCTTCTCGATATCGGGCAAGCATCCGATGAAGCCGCCTTACGTGGTGAAGCCGGTCAATGAAGGGTCGAGCTTCGGCGTCGTCATCGTCAAGGAGGATCAGTCGCATCCGCCGCAGATTGTCTCTTCGCCGGAATGGCGCTACGGGGCGACCGTGATGGTGGAGCGGTTCGTGGCGGGTCGCGAGCTGACCTGCGCGGTGATGGGCGACGTCGCGCTCGGCGTCACCGAGATCATTCCGGTGGGGCATTCCTTCTACGATTACGATTCGAAATATGTCGCGGGCGGATCAAAACACGAATGCCCCGCAAAAGTTTCACCGAATATTTACCAAAAAATACAGACACTGGCGCTCAAGGCACACCAAGCGATCGGTTGCCGGGGCGTCTCCCGGTCGGACTTCCGCTACGACGACCGTCATTCGGAGAATGGCGAGTTCGTCTGGCTGGAGGTCAACACGCAGCCGGGAATGACGCCCACGTCGCTGGTGCCTGAAATCGCCGAGCAGGCGGGACATTCGTTTGGCGAGCTTTTGAGTTGGATGGTGGAGGACGCTTCTTGTCTGCGTTGAGGTCAGGACGGAATCGGGCGGGCGGCACGCGCTCCGGCCTGTTCGGTTTCTCCTATTCGGCGGAAGGTTACGTGCTGCCGCGGCTGTTGCGCCGGCCGGCCCGCCTTTTCGCGCGCCTGACCGAGGGCGACATCACGCCGCCGCGCTACTCCGCCACAATCATGACCGCCGCCTTCTTCGCCGCGACGGGGCTCTACGGCGCCTATATGGGCGGCCACATGCCCGAGCTGGTGCAGTCGGTCACGGCCCGCACCGGCTTCGCCGTCGACCAGATGCGCGTGACCGGCCATCGCGAGACCTCCGAGATCGACATCCTCGAGCGGCTGGAGCTCGACGGCTGGACTTCGTTGATCGGCTTCGACGCCGAGGCGGCGCGGGCGCGGGTCGCCTCGCTGCCCTGGGTCGAGGTCGCCTCGGTGCGCAAGGTCTATCCGAATGCGCTCGAAGTTCAGATCGAGGAGCGCAAGCCTTTCGCCATCTGGCAGCATGGCCGCGAGCTTGCGGTCGTCGAGGCGTCGGGCCGGGTGATCGCGCCTTTCAACGGCGGCCGCCACATGGCGCTGCCGCTGGTGATCGGGCAGGGCGCGGCCGAGGCCGGCCAGGAATTCGTCAAGAAGGTGAAGGCCTATCCCGAACTCGCGGCGCGCGTGAAGGGCTATATCCGCGTCGCCGAGCGGCGCTGGGATCTCAGGCTCGAGAACGGCGTCACCGTGAAGCTGCCCGAGCATGGCGAGGACGAGGCGATCAACGAGCTTCTGGCCATGGATCGCGACAACGCGCTGTTGTCGCGCGACATCGCCGCGGTCGACCTGCGCTTGTCCGATCGCGTCGTCGTCCAGCTCACGCCCGAAGCCGCCGAGCGTCGGGCCGAAGCGGTCGCCGCCATGACGAAGGGGCGCAAGGCCAGGTCGGAGAAGAGGATATGAGCTGGCTCGGCGGTACGGCCAACAATGCCTCGCGCCGCTCCGGCGTGGTCACCGTGCTCGATGTCGGGTCGAGCAAGGTGTGCTGCGTCGTCGCCAGGCTCAAGCCGCAGGACGGCAGCCAGGTGCTCAAGGGGCGCACGCATCGCGCCCAGGTCATCGGCATCGGCCACCAGAAGTCGCAGGGCGTGAAATCCGGCGTGATCATCGAACTCGACCGCGCCGAGCAGGCGATCCGGCTGGCGGTCGACGCGGCGGAGCGCATGGCCGGGCTCACGGTCGATTCGCTCATCGTCAATCTCACCGCCGGCCGCATGAAGAGCGAGACCTTCTCGGCCACCATCAATCTCGGCGGCCATGAGGCCGATGCCGGCGACATTGCCCGCGTGCTCGGCGCCGGCGCCAGGCAGGCGCTGAAATCCGAGCGCGACGTCGTCCATTCGCTCGCGACCGGCTTCTCGCTCGACGGCGAGCGCGGCGTGCGCGATCCGAGCGGCATGATCGGCGACACGCTCGGCGTCGACATGCATGTGCTCACCGCCGACGCCGCGCCGCTGCGCAACCTCGAGCTCTGCGTCAACCGCTCGCATCTGTCGGTCGAGCGGCTGGTCGCCACGCCCTATGCGTCCGGCCTTGCCTCGCTGATCGACGACGAACTCGAAATGGGCGCTGCCTGCATCGACATGGGCGGCGGCACCACCACGATGTCAGTCTTCTCCGACGGCAAGTTCGTGCATGCCGATTCCGTCCCGCTCGGCGGCAGCCATGTGACCATGGATCTCGCGCGCGGGCTGTCGACCCGGCTCGAAGATGCCGAGCGGCTGAAGGTCATGCACGGTTCGGCGCTGCCCGGCAGCGCCGACGACCGCGACGTCGTCACCGTGCAGCCGATCGGCGAGGATGCCGATGTGCCGCTGCAGATACCGCGTTCGGTCATGACGCGCATCATCCGCGCCCGCACCGAAGAGACGCTCGAGATCGTTCGCGACAGGCTGGCTGCATCCGGCTTCGGCAGCGCGGTCGGCCGCCGTGTCGTGCTGACGGGCGGCGCCGCGCAACTCGCCGGCCTGCCGGAGGCGGCGCGCCGCATCCTCGGCCGCAACGTTCGTATCGGCCGGCCGCTCGGCGTGGCCGGACTGCCCGAGGCGGCTAAGGGGCCGGCATTCTCGGCGGTCGTGGGGCTGCTCATCTATCCGCAGGTCGCTGCGTTCGAGACCAACCAGGCCAAGGGTGGTTTCAGGATGCGCATGACGGGCACCGGGGGACGGTTCCAGCGCGTGAGTCAGTGGTTCAAGGACAGTTTCTAGACTAGGCGGCCGCAGCGGCGCAGCGGCAGGGAAAGGCAAAGGACGAGGACAATGACGATCAATCTGCAGAAGCCGGATATCACCGAGCTCAAGCCGCGCATCACCGTATTCGGTGTCGGCGGGGGCGGGGGCAATGCCGTGAACAACATGATCACGGCGGGGCTGCGTGGCGTCGAGTTCGTGGTGGCCAATACCGATGCGCAGGCCCTCACCATGTCGAAGGCCGAGCGCCTGATCCAGCTCGGGGCGCATGTCACCGAAGGTCTCGGCGCGGGTTCCCAGCCCGAGGTCGGCCGCGCGGCCGCCGAGGAATGCATCGACGAGATCATGGACCATCTGTCCAACACCCATATGTGCTTCGTCACCGCCGGCATGGGCGGCGGCACCGGCACGGGCGCTGCTCCGGTCGTGGCCCGCGCGGCGCGCGAGAAGGGCATCCTCACCGTCGGCGTGGTCACCAAGCCGTTCCACTTCGAGGGCCAGCGCCGCATGAAGACGGCCGATGCCGGCATCGAGGAACTGATGAAGGCGGTCGATACGCTGATCGTCATCCCGAACCAGAACCTCTTCCGCATCGCCAACGACAAGACCACCTTCGCCGACGCCTTCGCGATGGCCGACCAGGTGCTCTATTCGGGCGTCGCCTGCATCACCGACCTGATGGTCAAGGAAGGCCTCATCAACCTCGATTTCGCCGACGTCCGTTCGGTGATGCGCGAGATGGGCAAGGCGATGATGGGCACCGGCGAAGCCTCGGGCGAGGGCCGCGCCATGGCCGCCGCCGAAGCGGCGATCGCCAATCCGCTGCTCGACGAGACCTCGATGAAGGGCGCCAAGGGCCTGCTGATCTCGATCACCGGCGGCCGCGACCTGACCCTGTTCGAGGTGGACGAGGCCGCGACCCGCATCCGCGAGGAAGTCGACCAGGACGCCAACATCATCCTCGGCGCCACCTTCGACGAGGAACTCGACGGCGTGATCCGCGTCTCGGTCGTCGCCACCGGCATCGACAAGGCGCTGGCCGACATCGTGCCGCAGCCGATTCAGATCCGTCAGCAGCCGAAGCCGACGCAGCAGCAGCGTGCCGCCGATCCGCGCCCGGCGCAGCAGCCGATCGTCCAGGAGGCCCGCATGGAGCCGCGCGCCGCCGATCCGGTGGCCGAGGCGATCCGCATGGCCGAAACCAGTGCTGCCGAGATGGCGCAGCCGCGCGTCGCGCCGCAGCCGGCCGACGACTTCCGTCCGCAGAGCAAGCTGTTCCAGGCGCCCGCCGCCCCGGTCCAGCATGTGCAGCCGCAGCCCGCTCCGGCTCAGCCGGCTCCGGTCATGCAGCAGCGCGAAGCTCCCGCGCCGGCGCCCGCGCCCCGCATGCCGCGCGTCGAGGACTTCCCGCCGATGGTGAAGGCCGAGGTCGCGGCCGCCCAGGCACCGCGGCCGGCCGAGCCGGAGGACCGCGGTCCGATGGGGCTGCTGAAGCGTCTCACCAACGGCCTCACCCGCCGCGAGGAGGAGCCTGCCCGCCTGCAGCCCGCCCAGCCGCGCGAGCCGAAGCTGCGCCAGCCGGCTCCGGAGGCCCGCCGTCTCGCCCCGCAGGACGCGCAGATCTATGCGCCGCGCCGCGGCCAGCTCGACGAGCACGGGCGACTCACCCCGCAGCCGCGCGCGGCCCAGGAGGACGATCAGCTCGAGATCCCGGCCTTCCTGCGCCGGCAAGCGAACTGAACGGTCACAGAACGGCCATGACAGTTAACGGGCGGGCGCGTCGGCGCCCGCCCGTGTTCTGTTGAAAACACAGAAAAAACATCGGCTTGGCCCCTGTCGGCCAGTGGCTGCCGCCGTAACATGGAGTAAGAAACCGTGATTTGGCGGGGTTCCGGCCGGCGACTATCTTCCGCACGAAAGCAAAAATGCCGGTGGCGGGTTGGGGAAGAGGTCCTGCCGGCAGACATCAAAGCCTGACAGCCGACGTCGCCCGACGATCCGGGTTTCTGCCGGACGGGCAATGGGGGCCGACTTGTACGACCATCAGACCACGATCAAATCGCGTGTGTCCCTCTCGGGCATAGGCGTCCATAGCGGCAAGCCCGTGTCGGTCCATTTCAGCCCGGCCGACGCCGATACCGGTATCGTCTTCCACTGCCAGGGTCCGAACGGTGCCGTCGACATTCGCGCGCTGATCGCGGAAGTCGCAGCGACCGATCTCGCCACCGTGCTCGGCGATCTCGCAGGCGCCCATGTGGCGACCGTCGAACACCTTATGGCCACGCTGCTCGGCCTCGGCATCGACAATGTCGCGATCGACATAGACGGGCGCGAGGTGCCGATCCTCGACGGCAGCGCGGCCCTCTTCGTTGACGCCTTGGAACAGGCCGGGATCGAGCGGCTTTCGGCCAAGCGCCGTTATATCCGCATCCTCAAGCCGGTCCGTCTCGACAATGGCGGCTCCTGGGCAGAGTTCCGGCCCTATGAGGGCACGCGATTCGAGGTGGAAATCGATTTCGAGACCCCGGCGATCGGGCGCCAGTCGCTGGCGATCGACCTCGATGCCGAGACCTTCCGCCGCGAGATCGCTCGTGCGCGCACCTTCGGCTTCATGAAGGATGTCGAACGGCTGTGGGCCGCAGGCTACGCGCTCGGCTCGTCCCTCGAGAATTCCGTGGTCATCGGCGACGATCACCGCGTCATCAACATGGAAGGCTTGCGCTATCCCGACGAGTTCGTGCGCCACAAGACGCTTGACGCCGTAGGCGATCTGGCACTCGCCGGCTCCCGCTTCATCGGCTGCTTCCGGTCCTATCGCGGCGGCCACAAGCTGAACGCGACGGCGCTGCGCCGGCTGCTGGCCGACCATTCGGCCTACCAGATCGTGGAAGGTTCGGGGCGCGAGCGCTCCCGGCTCGGCGCATCGGCGCATCTGCCGTCGTCGCACTGATTCGCGATGTGACGGGCCCCGTGGTCCGTGTCGTTCGGGCAACAATGGCGCGACTTTGCGAGGCTCGTGACGAATGTGGCGGCCATCGCCACAAAATAGCGCCATTGCGGGCTGATAGCGTTGCCGTGCCGTGGTGGGTATGATTAATGGCTGCCACACGCTAGCGATTTTCGATGACGCCGGAGGGGCGGAAACCGATTATGTTTTTTGCCAATGCCGCCAAGTCGCGTCGGTGGGCGCTGCGTGCGCTGCCGGTGCTCGTGCTGCCGCTTTTCTCCGCGGGCTGCATGAGCGAACCGGACATCGATCTGGCCACTTATGTCGAGCGGACCGAGCCGGCTGACGCGCTCTACAACCAGGGCCTCGCCAATCTCGAAGCCGGGCGTCTGAAGGAAGCCACGAAGAAGTTCGACGCGGTCGACCGTCAGCACCCCTATTCGGAATTCGCCCGCAAATCGATGGTGATGGGCGCTTTCGCCGAGTACCGGCAGGGCAATTATGACGAGGCGATCAACGCCGGCAAGCGTTACGTCCAGCTCTATCCGTCGACCCCGGACGCTGCCTATGCGCAGTACATCGTCGGGCTTTCCTACTTCCGTCAGATTCGCGACGTCACCCAGGACCAGAAAGAGTCGCGCCGCGCCATCGAGGCGATGGAAGAGGTCGTCAACCGCTGGCCCGAATCCGAATATGTCGACGACGCCAAGGCCAAGATCCGCTTCGCCCGCGACCAGCTCGCCGGCAAGGAGATGCAGATCGGGCGCTACTATCTGGAGCGCCGCGAATATCTCGCCTCGATCAAACGCTTCCGCTACGTGGTCGAGCAGTATCCCAACACACGCCATGTCGAGGAGGCGCTGGCGCGCCTGACCGAAGCCTACTACGCCATGGGCCTGACTTCGGAGGCGCAGACCGCCGCCGCCGTGCTCGGCCACAACTTCCCGGACAGCCAGTGGTACGCCGATTCCTACAAGCTCCTGCAGAGCGGCGGCCTGGAGCCGCGTGAGAATGCGGGCTCGTGGATATCCAAGGCCGGGTCGCTGATCCTCGGCACGTGACCTGATTCGACTTCGTCGATGCTGGCGCATCTGTCGATCCGCGATATCGTCCTGATCGAACGGCTGGATATCGATTTTTCCGCCGGCCTTTCGGTGCTGACCGGCGAGACGGGCGCCGGCAAGTCCATCCTTCTCGATTCTCTGTCGCTGGCGCTCGGCGCGCGCGGCGACGCCTCGCTGGTGCGCCACGGGGCGACCCAGGGCCAGGTGACGGCGGTGTTCGACGTGCCGCGCAACCATCCAGCGCGCAGTCTCCTGTCCCAGAACGCGATCGACGACGACGGCGAGATCATCCTGCGCCGGGTGCAGACGTCGGACGGCCGCACCCGCGTCTTCGTCAATGACCAGGCCTCGAGCGTCTCGCTGATGCGCGATGTCGGCCGGGCCCTGGTCGAGATCCACGGCCAGCACGACGACCGCGCTCTGGTCGACGCCGGCGCGCACCGTGAGCTGCTCGATGCCTTCGGCGGCCATGCCGGCGATGCCGCGATCACGGCGGAAGCTTGGCGGAGCTGGCGTTCGGCCGAGCAGGAGCTGAAGAAGCACCGCGCCAGGGTCGAGGCGGCGGCGCGCGAGGCCGACTATCTGCGTGCCTCGCTCGCCGAACTGTCGAAGCTCGATCCGCAGCCGGGCGAAGAGACCGAACTTGCCGAGAGCCGCGCCGCCATGATGCGGGCGGAAAAGATCGCTGCCGACATCAACGACGCCAACGAGGTGCTGTCCGGATCGTCGGCGCCGTCGCCGCTGCTCGCCAGCCTCATGCGACGCCTGCAGCGCAAGGCCGGTGAGGCACCGGGGCTGCTCGACGATGCGCTCAAGGCGCTCGACGACGCACTGATCGCCCTCGACGCGGCGCAGTCGAGCGTGGCCGCCGCGCTGCGCGCCACCGAATACGACCCGCACAAGCTCGAGCGGACCGAAGAGCGGCTGTTCGCGCTGCGCGCGGCTGCGCGCAAGCACTCCGTACCGGTCGACAATCTGGCGCGGTTGCGCGACACCATGGCCGCCGACCTTGCCGATCTCGATGCGGGCGAAGAGCGGCTGCATGTCATGGAGAAGCAGGCCGCCACTGCGCGCGACGTCTATGACGAACTCGCCGCGCGTCTCTCCGAGAAGCGCAAGGCCGCGGCGGCGGTGCTGGCGCGCGCCGTGATGGCGGAGCTTCCCGCCCTGAAGCTCGAACGCGCGGAGTTCATCGTCGAATTCACCAGCGATGCCGAGAACCGCGCGGAGGAGGGGATCGACCAGATCGAGTTCTGGGTGCGGACAAATCCCGGCACGCGGCCCGGTCCGATGATGAAGGTCGCTTCCGGCGGCGAGCTCTCGCGATTCCTTCTGGCGCTGAAGGTGGCTCTCGCCGATCGCGGCTCCGCCCCGACCCTGGTCTTCGACGAGATCGACACGGGCGTCGGCGGCGCCGTGGCGGATGCCATCGGCCAGCGGCTCGCGCGGCTGTCGCAACGCGTCCAGGTGCTGTCGGTGACGCATGCGCCGCAGGTCGCGGCCCGTGCCCATACGCACTATCTGATCTCGAAGTCCGGGGGCACGGACAGGGTCGCGACCGGGGTGGCCGAAATGGACCGCGGCGCCCGCCAGGAGGAGATCGCGCGCATGCTGGCCGGCGCCACCATCACCGACGAAGCGCGTGCCGCCGCCGACCGCCTGCTGCGCGAGAACACGGCTGCCGCCGAGTGAGTGGCAGGAGCTATCTCGCCGCCTCTTGAATCCTGTCGCGACCGGCGATCATAGTTCCGACGACCGCCATTTCCGGATTCGCCCTATGAGCCTCGCGCCGAAGCCCGTCGATCAACTCACGCCCGAAGAGGCGGCCGAAGAACTCGCCCGACTCGCCGCCGAGATCGCCGAACATGATCGGCACTACCACCGCGAAGACGCCCCGGTGATCTCCGACGCCGACTATGATGCGCTGCGGATTCGCAATGCGGAAATCGAAGCGCGCTTTCCCGTACTGGTGCGTGACGATTCGCCGTCGCAGAAGGTGGGAGCCGCACCGGCGGCGACCTTCAGCCAGGTCGTGCATGCGCGGCCGATGCTGTCGCTGGACAACGTCTTCTCCGATGACGATGTGCGCGATTTCGTCGCCAGCGTGCGGCGCTTTCTCGCCTATCCTCCCGACCACGAGCTGGTCTTCACCGCCGAGCCCAAGATCGACGGCCTGTCGATGTCGCTGCGCTACGAGCGCGGCCGGCTGGTGACGGCGGCGACGCGCGGCGACGGCACGACAGGTGAAAACGTCACCGCCAACATCCGCACCATCAAGGAGATTCCCGAGCGCCTGCCGTCCGACGCCCCCGATGTCGTCGAGGTGCGGGGCGAGGTCTATATGCGTCGCGACGACTTCATGGAACTCAACCAGCGCATGGCCGAGACCGGCCGCGTCTTCGCCAATCCGCGCAACTCGGCCGCCGGAAGCCTGCGCCAGCTCGATCCCGAGATCACCAGGTCGAGACCGTTGCGCTTTTTCGCCTATGCCTGGGGCGAGACGAGCGAGCCCCTGGGCAAAACCCAGTATGACGTGGTCAGGCGCTTCGGCGACTGGGGGTTCCGCATCAACGACAGGATGGCCCGTTGCGGGTCGGTCGAAGAGCTCCTTGCCCGCTATCACGCCATCGAGGCCGAGCGCGCCGAGATCCCCTACGACATCGACGGCGTCGTCTACAAGGTCGACCGGCTCGACCTGCAGGAGCGGCTGGGCTTCCGCTCACGCAGCCCGCGCTGGGCGACGGCGCACAAATTCGCTGCCGAGAAGGCCATGACGGTGCTCACCGGCATAGACATCCAGGTCGGCCGCACCGGAGCCCTGACGCCGGTGGCACGGCTGGAACCGGTGACCGTCGGCGGTGTGGTCGTCACCAACGCGACGCTGCACAATGAGGACTATATAAGGGGCATCGGCAATAACGGCCTGCCGATCCGCGAGGGACGCGATATCCGCGTCGGCGACACCGTGATCGTCCAGCGGGCCGGCGACGTCATTCCGCAGATTCTCGACATCGTCCCGGAAAAGCGGCCAGCCGAATCCCGGCCCTATGTCTTTCCCGACCGTTGTCCGGCCTGCGACAGCCATGCGGTGCGTGAAGACGGCGAGGCGGTGCGGCGCTGCACGGGCGGCCTGATCTGCCCGGCCCAGGCCGTCGAGCGGCTCAGACATTTCGTGTCGCGCAACGCCTTCGACATCGAGGGGCTCGGCGAAAAGCAGATCGAGTTCTTCTTCAGTTCCGAGGATCCGGCGCTATCGGTTCGCGCCCCCGCCGACATCTTCACCCTGAAGGCGCGGCAGGAAAATTCGCTGACCAAGCTCGAAAATGTCGACGGTTTCGGCACCGTCTCGGTGCGCAAGCTGTTCGCGGCAATCGACGAGCGCCGTAACATCGAGTTCTCGCGTTTCCTCTACGCGCTCGGCATCCGTCACATCGGCGAGACCAACGCCAAGCGGCTTGCGCGTCATTTCGTGAGTTTCGCCGCACTGGTCGAAGCCGGCAAGTCGGCCGAGATCCCGGTGGAGAAAGGCGACAAGGGCAACGTCGCCTGGCAGGAGATCAACGGGGTCAACGGTATCGGGGCGACCGTGGCCGAGGCCGTCGTCGAGTTCTTCGGCGAGCAGCATAATCTTGACGCAGTTGACGCGCTGCTGGCCGAGGTGACGGTGCTCGACGAGGAGCGCGTCGGTGATGTGTCTTCACCTGTCAGCGGCAAGACGGTTGTCTTCACCGGCGCGCTGGAGCGCATGTCGCGCGACGAGGCCAAGGCCATGGCGGAGCGGCTGGGCGCCAAGGTCGCCGGATCGGTGTCGAAAAAGACCGACCTCGTCGTGGCCGGCCCGGGCGCCGGTTCCAAGCTCAAGCAGGCGACGGAACTAGGCATCGAAGTGATCGACGAAAACCAGTGGTTCGAGAGAGTGGGACCAAGCCTCTGAACAGGGCCGATCATTTTTGCTGATAGCATCCTCAAGGGAATTCGTGTGACAGGGCAGGTGGGTCCACCTAGTCTTTCCCGGATACATCATGCTGAAATCGACACTCCGAATGGAAGCCCTCAGGAGCGAGTTCCTGGCCGGCGCCCGCGCAGGCGTTCCCATCATTATCGCCGTGGCCCCTTTCGGGCTGCTGTTCGGCGCGCTGGCCGTCGACAATGGCTTCTCTGCGGCCGAAGCCATGCTGATGAGCGCGCTCGTCTACGGCGGCGCCAGCCAGATGGTGGGCATCGACCTGTTCGGCCAGAAGGTCGCGCCCTGGCTGGTCGTGCTCTCCATATTTGCCGTCAACTTCAGGCATGTGCTCTATTCCGCCGCTTTCGGCCGGCAGATCCGCGATTGGCCTCTGGTAGAGAAAGCGATCGCCTTCTTCCTCCTCACGGATCCGCAATTCGCCGAGGCCGAACGCCGCCTTGGAAACGACAAGCGACTGAGCTTTGCATGGTATCTCGGCATTGGCGTCCCATGGTGGCTGTTCTGGGTCGCCGAAACCGGAGCAGGAGCCTATTTCGGCGGTCTTATCGCCGACAGCCATGCGCTCGGCCTCGACTTCCTGCTTCCCATCTATTTCCTCGGGCTCGTCATGGGGTTTCGCAAGCGGACGCTATGGCTGCCCGTGGTGCTGGCGAGCGCGGTCGCCTCTGTCGTCGCCTACCGGATCGTCGGCTCGCCATGGCATGTTTCGATCGGCGCGCTGGCCGGTATCCTGCTCGCTGCGGCCATGCCCCTCGCAAAATCTGTAATCGAGGGAACGGAAGCGAGGTCCGACGCATGACGGACAATCGTCAACGCGGGAGCCGAGAGGGCGCGATCCCTGGCTCAAGCGAAATCATGTGACAGCAAGAACCACGCGGCCTAATCAGTCGGCCTCTTCAGGGAAAACCGATGACTGTCGAAGCAATCCGGACACGGTCCGGCACGAGTGAATTCTGGGACGGCGCCAAGCTCGGAATGCCTGTTGTCATCGCTTCGGCGCCTTTTGCCGTCCTTTATGGCGCGCTTGCCGTCGACAACGGCCTGACGGTCGTCGAGGCGACCATGATGAGCGCGACGATCTTCGGCGGCGCCAGCCAGATGGTCGGCATCGAGCTGTTCGGCCAGAATATCCCCGCATGGCTGGTCGTGTTCTCGATCTTCGCCGTCAATTTCAGGCATGTGCTCTATTCGGCGGGGATTGGGCGGCGGATCGCGCATTGGAGTTCCTTTCAGAAGGCGATCGGCTTCTTTTTCCTGACGGATCCGCAATATGCAGAAGCCGAGCGCAAGGGCGAGAAAGGCGAGGTCGCCGGCTTCACCTGGTACATGGGCATGGCTCTGCCGCTCTACTTCTTCTGGGTGGTGGAATCGGCCCTCGGCGCGGTCTTTGGGCGGCTGCTTCCCGATGCCCATGCGTTCGGTATCGACTTCCTGCTGCCGATCTACTTCCTGGGCATCGTCATGGGGTTCCGCAAACGACCGCTCTGGTTGCCGATCGTGGTCGTGAGCGGCATCGCCTCGGTCCTCGCCCACAAGCTGGTCGGGTCGCCCTGGCACGTCTCGATCGGCGCGGCGGCGGGCATCATGCTTGCCGCGATCATGGCGCCTCTCGACAAGCCCATGCCGAAACCGGACGGCGACATGGAGTCCAGCCTATGAGCACCACCGTATGGATCATTCTGGCGGGCACGGTGCTCACTTATCTCACGCGGGCCGGCGGGCATCTGGTGCTGTCGCGTTTCGAACGCGTCCATCCACGCGTCGAGGCGGCGTTGAACGCGGTCCCCGCGGCCGTGCTGACGACGCTGGTGGCACCCGCCGCCGTGGAGGGTGGCCCTGCGGAGATCATCGCGCTCGTCGTCGCCGGCGCCGTCTCGCTGGTCTGGGCCGGCATGATGCCGATGTTCCTGACCGGCGCCGCGGTTCTGATCGCGCTCAGGCATTTCCTGCCCTGAGCCTGGGTTGCCGGCTGTCGAGAGCCGGTTCCCAGGGGGCTGCTATCGGAAATTCAGAAAGAAATCCGATAGAATCCGGACCGTCCAAAAGGTAAAATTTTCATCTAAATTCAAGTTCAGCACCGCGGGCCTGCCTTTAAAGGCCGGATGCTGGCAAGGATTCGAATTTTGTGATATTGTTGTTGAACGGGTAGTTCTGGGGTTTGAGCCATGCGTGCGTCCTTGCTGCTTGCGTTGATACTCGTTTCCTTGGCGTCCCATGTTGGTGGTACTGCGCCGGCATATTCAGCCGGCCCTTGTGATCCAAAGGTCCAGAAATGCTGAGCGACTGAGGCCTTTGCACTCCGCCGCGGGAGGATGCAATGGAAGGAGCCTTCAAGAACGTCTGGCCCAACGGGGTTCCAACGACGCTGTGGAACTTCGACCTGCTCAGGCCCGAGCAACGGCCTCTCCTGCCGTTCATGGGCATCCGGCTCGAATGGGGTTTCATACTGGCCTTCGTTTTCGGGGTCTGTGTCATCGCGTTCTTCGCCAGGCAGCGCTTCCGGCAGCGGACCTTTGACCCATCGTCTTTCGACTACCGGGTGCTTCGCGAACTGGCGCCGCCGCAATTGCGTGGCCCCGGTCCGATGCGACGGGCCTATGCCTACTACGCGGGCACGCTGATCGCGGCCTATTTCGCCATGACGTTCTTCGGCGGGCTGATTCTCAGGGCCGTGGGATCGATACCCATGGCGGGGCTCCAGGTCGAAGTGGACAACGCAGCGCTTCGCAGCGAACAATGGCCTCTGACGCTCGCGCTGGCACTTGCGGGATTTGCGCCGCTTATCAGGCCACTGGAGATCGTCGAGACCTGGCTGAGGCAGAAGGCGCATCAATGGGTCGGCATCCCGGTGAAGATCAGGGACAATACGCGCAGCCTGCTCGCCAAGCTGGAGAGCATGGTCTCGGCACGCGTCTCGGCCGAGGCGGCGCGACTGCCCGCCTGGGCGGAGCGACACATCGAAGCGACCGACCTGGTCAGGCGCGTCATGGTGATCCATGAAGAACTCGAGCTTCTTCTGAAGCTGATCCGGGATGAGAAAGCCTGGCCGGCCGGAAGCGTCCGGGAGGACCTGAAACGCCTCGAAGTGGAGGTGATAGCGGAGGCTGAGGTCGCCTTGCAGGACTTCAGTGAAATACTGGAGACCGATTACGACAAGGCCGGACACGCCCGTGAGCGGGAAAAAACGGAGCGGGAGGACGTTTCGCTTGGCAAGCACCAGCGTCGTTTGGAGACGAAGCTGACGGCGACGATCCAGCAAATGGAACGGCTCAGGGACGAGTTCGCCGCGATCTTCACGATCTACGCTGAAAGAGACAAAGCCTATCAGAACATCCGGGACCGTGATTTCAGCGCGGTGATGCAGCGGACTTTTCCGGATGAAAAGGCACCTCCTGGGCCCGATGTCGGCGTCCTGATGCTGCTGTTTCCGGTATTCCTCATCTATGCCGCGGTCACGGCGGCCGGACTGCACTCGCTGCTGACGGCGGTAGATCGGACGGTTCTGACGGTTCTCGTCACGGCGGGGCTGGAGACGCTGCGGATCGCGGCAATCTTCTGGCTGCCTTTGCTCGCGGTGTTCTTCTGGAGACACTATCTTCAGTCCAAGGATGACTGGCAGCCTATCCGGCTGGCGCGCATGTCGGGTCAATTGATGCGACGAGTGCTGGCGGTCGTGGTGCTCGCGGCTTTCGTCGCCCTGGTGGGGCTGAGCCTGCTCACTCTTCTATGGATGGCGGTGATCGCGGAGAACCCCGCCCATTTCCGCGAATTGCTGTTCGGCGGCAAGCAGCCGGCCATAGCCTATTTTCTCTCACAGGCGGGCGCGGCGGCGTTCTTTACACTGGTCGTCGTCTGCGCGGCCGACAGTGTGGCGGCTAATGCGAGGAACCGGGAGGTGCCGACCCTGCTCTTCGGTGTGATCAGCGCAGTGCTGGTCCTGGCCTGGATGGCCGCGCACCTGGCGTATTGGTCGCCTGTCGCCTGCTCCGAAGACACTGTGTTTCTGCTCGACCTGGTGACCAGCCCCGCGGGCTGTTTCCGGCACTACAATGCCACCGACCTGATTGTCTACGTTGTCATCGCGTTGCTCGCCGCCGGCGTCTTTGTGCGGCCGGCACGGTCCGGCGGCAAGGACGAGACGGTGCCGACGCCAAGCGTCGTGCCCGGTCTGACGGCCAGCGGCCTGGCCGTGATCGCCCTGATGATGGTTTTCGGTTCTTCGGCCTTTGCGCAGCCGGTGGATGCGCAGGCCCCGGAAGGCAGGAAGGTGATCGTGGCCGGCTTTCGCACCGACGCCGAGCCGTTCTCCTATCGTCTTGGTGTCAACGGGGACGGGCAGTTCAAGGGCTATATGGCCCAGCTTTGCTACAAGATATTCGAGGGCAGCGACTACACCGTCGTGTCTGTCCCTGTCGACGCACGGGACCGGTTCGACCGGCTTCGCATATCGAAGGACGACCGACCCTACGATCCGAATCTCGCGGACGACGATCAGAAGGTCGACATCTTCTGCGATCCCGTGACCTTGCGGTTCTCCGACCCCGACACGCGCGCGAATGGGATCTTTTCACCGATCGTCTTTGCCTCAGGGGTCACCTATCTCCTCAGGCGGACCCGCCAGACAGGGAGCGACGCCTATCTTGCCTATGTCGCCGATACGACGGCTTCCGTGGTGGCGCGGTGGGCTTGCCAGATCGACCTGTTCGGCGTCAGGCGCGACGGAGGAAAGGATCAGGACTGCAACGCCCCGGCGAAGAAGACGCTCGACTGCCCGGGGCCTGACGGCACGCCACCGGAAGGGGTGGAACCCGGCTCTGGGCCGAAGTATCGGTTCTGCGTCATGGAAAGTCACTCCGAGCTGATGAAGACGTTCTGCAGGAAGTCACAGTCGCCGCTCGGCTACCAGTTCGCCTATTTCGGCGACCGCGAGATAGTCCTCAGCAAGCTGGCCGCCTGGACACAACAGCACGGTTGCCCGACGTCGGAAATCGAAAAGGAGCACCCCTACGTAACGTATGAACCTTATGCCCTGCTGATCAGCAAGGCCGATCCCGACCTCGTGCAGTTCGTGCAGCGCCGGGTCTTCGAATTCTTCTCTCATCGGAGTGAGGCGCTTAGCCTCTTCACGACCTATTTCCCCGATATGCGGATGTCGCCGGCTGTGGCCAACCTGTTTCTCCTCAATGCCGTTGCCGAAGAGAAGTATTTCCGTTTTTCCCCGCCGGAGGCAGAGGATGCCACCTCGCCGGCCACCGGCATCACGGCCAATGTCGAGTAATGCAACTGGTCTGGATGCCGAGGCGTCCAGGCGGCGCATGCCGACGCATCGATGCGACCTCAATTGCCGGCGCGGCGCATCGGGGGCGCTTGGGCCATGCAGCCACGGTCCAACGGTCGATCTTGTCGATCGTCGGGTATGAGTTGCTCGCGATGATGATCGCATTCACCGCAAACAGGAAGCGATTGCGGAACGCATAGATGCGCCTCATTGATCGATCGGGGCGGTGGCGGCTTCCAGCCATTTCAGCACATCGCCGCCGACCATTGGACCGATCTCGGCCAGAACGCGGGCATGATAGGCATCGAGCCACGCGCGTTCCTCGGAACTGAGCAGGGCCGCCACGATCAGCCGGCGATCGAAAGGCGCCAGTGTCAGGGTCTCGAAGCCGTACATGGCGATGTCGCCGCCTTCGATGGGTTCCGCCGGCGTGACCAGGATGAGATTCTCCATGCGGATGCCGTAGGCGCCTGCCTTGTAATAGCCAGGCTCGTTCGACAGGATCATGCCTTCGAGCAGCTTTTCGGTGCCCGCCTTGGCGATGCGCTGCGGTCCCTCATGCACCGATAGATAGGAGCCGACGCCGTGGCCCGTGCCATGAGCATAGTCGACCCCTGCTTTCCAGTGTGCGATCCTGGCGACGACATCGATGTCGCAGCCACGCGTGCCCTTGGGATAGCGCAGCATCGAAATGCCGATCATGCCTTTCAGCACGATGGTGGCGCGCTCGCGCATCTCGTCGGTCGGCCGGCCGATCGCCACGGTGCGCGTGATGTCGGTGGTGCCATCCTGATACTGGGCGCCCGAATCCAGAAGGAACAGTTCGCCGTCGCCGAGCTTGCGGTTGGTCGCGTGCGAGACACGGTAGTGGATGATCGCGCCATTGGGGCCGGCGCCCGAGATGGTGTCGAAGGAGACGTCGCGCAACGGGCGCTGCGTCTCTTCGCCGGTCTGCCGGCGGGCTTCCTCCAGCCTGGTCACGGCGGTGATCTCGTCGACCGATCCGGTCGGCTGCGCATCGAGCCAGGCCAGGAACTTCACCACCGCCGCGCCGTCGCGACGGTGCGCCGCGCGGGTGCCGGCGATCTCCGCCTCGTTCTTCGTGGCGCGCGGCAGGCGAGCCGGGTCGGCCAGTTGCAGAACCTTGCCGCCATTTTCCTCCAGGAGAGTACGCAGGCGCTCCGCCGCAAGCTTCGGGTCGAGCGCGATCCTGGCGTCCTTCGCGGCAAGCGCGGCTATCTCGGCTTCCAGGGTCCCGGGGGCACGCAGATCGGCAAGCTGGGTCAGATAGGCTTCCGGTTCGATCGACAGCTTGCGCTTGTCCATGAAGAGGAGATGCGGCCCTTCCGCCGCAATCACCGCGAAACCGAGCGCCAGGGGTGTGTGCGGCACGTCGCTGCCGCGGATGTTGAAGGCCCAGGCGAGCGAGGACGGGTCGGTGAGCACGCAGTGGGTCGCGCCCTCCCTGGCGAGCACGCCGGCGAGACGCGCCAGCTTGTCTTTTGCCAGCTCGCCGGCGAATTCGATCGGCTGGATCTCGACCGGCCGAAGCGGTGCCGCCGGCTGGTCGGCCCAGAGTTCATCGATAGGGTTCTTTTCGACCGCCACCATCTCCGCGCCGCTCTTTTCGGCGGCGGCGCGCCAGTCGTGCGCCTCGGAAATCGTGTGCAGCCAGGGATCGAAGCCGATCCTCGCCCCCTTGCCGAGATTGGCCCTGACCCAGGCATCCGGCGGCGTTTCAACCAGATTCACCGGCGTGAACACTGCCGTATCGACCTGGTCGCGGACCTGCAGCGTATAGCGCCCGTCGACGAAGATCAGGGCGCGATCCATCAGCACCAGCACCACACCGGCGGAGCCGGCAAAACCGGTCAGCCAGCGCAACCGTTCCGAGCGCGGTGGAACATATTCTCCCTGGTACTCGTCGGCGCGTGGCACCACAAAACCGGTAAGGCCCCTCTCGTTCAGCCATTTCCGCAACAGGGCAATATGTTCCGCACCCTTGGACGGATCACTCTCGGACTCGAAACTTTGGAACATCTTTTTGCCACGCATTCCCAAGGCCAATCTATCGGCGACTTTCCCGGCCAACGGTAGCCGGCGTGAAGCGGACTGGCAACGCCGCGCTATGGGGTCCAGCCATTACGGTCACGGGAGGACAGTGTTGATTTTGCGTTGCAGCATATCGTCTTCGCACATGCAAAAACGAATGGGTGCCATGCGACTTCCGACCTTCTCCGACGGGGGAAGGACGCCTAGCTTCTGGTTGTGGAGGAGTGGGTCACTCGCCAGGGAAACAGAACCATGACCACCTCGAAAAGCTTCTTCCGCAGTGCCTTTTCCGCCTTCATCGCCGCCCGCGAGAAACAGGCCGACCGCTATGTCGCAGGCGCCCTTCTGATGCTGGACGACGAGACGCTGAAGGCCCACGGCTACAGCCGCGCCGAACTGCGCAAGCGCCCGCATTCGCTGGTGTACTAAGATCGGCCGGAGCGTCGGGTCCGATTCCGACAGCTGATCCGGCTGTCAGCGTTTGAGATGCAGCGTCACCCAGCCCTCGCGGGGCAGGGTGCGCGCATGCCGGAACTTCTGTCCGCAATAGGCGGCGAGCACGGCGTCGCGCTGCCGCTCCAATATGCCGGAGAGAATCAGTGAGCCGCCCGGCGCCACATGGGCTGCCATTTCGGGTGCCAGCCGCATCAGCGGCCGTGCCAGTATGTTGGCGACGATCAGATCGAAAGGCGCTCGGCGGGCAAAGATCGGGTGGTGGAAGCCGGTCGCGGTCGCGGTTTCAACAAGGGCGGAGACGCCGTTCAGCCTGATGTTTTCGGCGGCAACCCTTGTCGCCACCGGGTCGATGTCAGTCGCCAGGATGGGAATGTGCGAGAGCTTTGCCAGCGCGATCGCGAGCACGGCGCTGCCCGTGCCGAGATCGAGCGCGTTTCGCGGTCTCTCGCGCCGCACGACTGTGGTGATCATGTCGAGGCAGCCAGACGTCGTGCCGTGATGGCCGGTGCCGAAAGCGAGTCCCGCCTCGATCTCGATCGCCAGGTCGCCGATCCGGCGTCGGGAACGGTCATGCGCGCCGTGGACGAAGAAGCGCCCAGCCCGGACCGGCTTCAGTCCCTCGAGCGAACGCGCGACCCAGTCGATGTCGGCCAGCGTCTCGCGCGCAAATGCGACATCCCCCACGGCCGTGCGCATGCGCGCCTCGACCTCGTCGGCATCGCCGTCGGTGTAGAGCGAGACTTCGTGCACATCCTCGGCCTCGTCGATCTCGACCAGGGCGAGGGGATAGCCGTCCTCCTCGAAGGCTGCTTCCAGGGCTGCATAGATGCGATCCGCTTCGGCGCGGCTGGAGGCGATGTGAAGGCGGGTTTGCGGCATGAATATCGGTTTCCGGATCAGGCGAGCCAGGGCGGGGATGGCGTATCGAGGCCAAGCGCGCCACGCACGCCTTGGCGGCGCAGCCACGGCAGGCCCCCCAGCATCGGCATCAACACGTTCCTGGCGGCGAGCGCAACAGGATTGCGCATCAATGCCATTCCCGTGTTGCGACGGGTCTCCGCAAGGACACGCCGAACGGCCGGCAGCCTGAGGTCGGAATATTCGGCCTCACGCCCCTCCGAAACCAGCCAGGCCAGCCAGCAGGCGTCTTCGAAGCCGAGATTCATGCCGCGCCCGCCGATCGGCGAATGGATATGGGCGGCATCGCCGCACAGGAAGACACCGGCGCGCGCCATCGGGTCGACATGGCGGAAGGACACGCGGAACTCCGCCTCCCACGGAATCTCCTCGATCCGTGCCGGGTGATGGATGCGATCGCGGAAGTCGGCTAGCGTCGAGACGAACCGCAGCGTTCTGCTATCGACGGGCAACCTGCCCATGACGCCCGGACCATAGAAATGCGCCTCTATGAAGGAAGTGTCGATTTCGTTCGCGTAGCGATAGTCGACGAGGTGGAAGGTTTCGGCGAGGGCATTGCCCGGAAACTCCAGGCCCGCTGCCTTGCGGACCAGCGAATGGGCGCCGTCCGCGCCCACGAGCATGTCGAAACCCACCTCCACGCCCGCCCCGTCGGACAATTTCAGCAGCGCCTTCCGGTTATCGCCCTGGCCCGACAGGCCCTGAAAAGCCGTGCTCCATTCGGGCTTCATGCCGAATTGGGAGAACTGCTCGAGGAGGATACGCTGGGTGCGACCTTGAGGCAGGACGTGCATGCCCTGAAACCTGCCATTGACCTGCGTAGTGTCGACCGTCAGCAGCGCGCGTTCATTCGCGAACATGCGCATCTCTCTGACCTGCACGGCTTCCGCCAGAATGCGCGCGGTGACGCCCGCCGGCTCGAGCAGGTCCAGGCTTCGGACATTGATCGCCAAAGCGCGGCTTTCGGCGATGGGCGGCGGGCCGGGCGCCATGTCGACGATACGGGGGCGATAGCCGCGACGCGTGAATTCGATCGCCGCCGCCAGTCCGACCGGACCGGCTCCGACGATCAGGATCCTGCGCTCCCTGTTCGCCACCGACGTCTTCCGGGCTCAGCCTTCCTTGGCCAGCCGCCTGAGCTTGGCGATGGCGGCGTCGGCACTTTCGCCATAGGCAATGGTGCCGAAGAAATCTCCTGTGCGGCCCAGCAGCAGCACGGACGCCGTGTGATCCATCGTATAGTCTCCGCCCTCCGTCTCCACCTTGCGGGAGTAGATGCCGAAGGACTTGGTCATGGCTGCGATCTCGTCGGGTGATCCCGTGATGCCGACGATCCGGTCGGAGACGTTGCCGACATAAGCATTCATGATTTCGGGCGTGTCGCGCTCCGGGTCGACCGAAACGAAGTAAGCGCGGATGTCCTTGCCGTCGTCGCCGAGCTTCTTCAGCCAGCCGTCGAGTTCGAACAGCGTAGTCGGGCACACTTCAGGGCAATGGGTAAAGCCGAAGAAGACGGCGGAAGGCTGGCCGCCACGGAGGGCCGCCTCGGTGATCGGCTGCCCGCTCTGATCGACCAGCGTAAAGGGGGCGCCGAAGGCCTCGCCGGAGTGCTGGACCCGGTACCACTGGAAGGTCATGAGGCCGACAACGGCCGCCATCACAACGAGAATTCCGACGAGGATAAAGCGCATCATGAAAAGGGTTCCAGGCTGTGGGCGGTCAGGTCGTCAGAAGCACCAGGCCAGCCCGGCCTCTGCCATGGCCATGAACATCGCCGCGCCCTTGTCGAGCCAGGAGGCGAATGCGACCCCAGAAACGGCCGCGAGCACGGCGAGACCGAGACCGATCTTCGTCAGCGACAGCGTGGTTATGCGGGCCTGTGCCTTCATGCCAACAAGATAGCGCGGCAGGCCTGCCTGCAAAAGATGCCAACTTGACGCTGGAATATGCCACCCTGCTTGCAAGGGATAGAAGCTCGCCCCAAGTGAGAGGGCAGAATCATCCCGAAGGAGATATGGATGCGCCGTATTGCCCTTGGCTTTCTCGTCGGCTGCGCGGCCGCCGCCTGGCCTGCCGCGGCCCAGCAGGTCGGCGAGGTGGGCGTCGACTGGCTCGGCAACGACATAATCGTCGAGGCGATCAAGGACCCCGGCGTCGATGGCGTCACATGCCATGTCTCCTATTTCGATCGCGGCGTGATCGACCGGCTGCAGAAGGGCAACTGGTTCGAGGATCCGTCCGACACCGCGATCTCATGCCGGCAGACCGGACCGATCACCATCTACGACATCGCGCTCGGCGAAGAGGGCGAGGAAGTGTTCAAGCAGGGCATCAGCCTGATCTGGAAAAAGCAGGTGGTGAACCGCATATACGACAAGACCAACGACACGCTGATTTACCTGGCGCATTCCCGCCAGGTGCAGGACGGCTCGGCCAAGATGTCGATGTCGACCGTGCCGCTCTACGGCCAGCAGGTCGTCTGGGCGAAGGGCAAGCCCAAGTAAGGCGGCGTCTAAAATTAACCGAATTGCTTCGACCAAAAATCTGGCGAAGGCGGTGCGGTGCTGCCGCCCCTGGCTTGCCCCTCACTGTCCTGCCGGACATCTCTCCCCGCGAGCGGGGAGAGAGAGGCCGGGCGCTCGGATTTCGCCAATCGGAAACCTCGGCGATTGGCAAAAACGTAGACACGATCGGCTCTCTCCCCGCTTGCGGGGGTGAGCACCCGGTTCGCGGAGCGAATTCATCGTGCCAGTGGCACGATGAAAGGCCAGCGAACGCCGGGACGCTGCGAAGCAGCGGGGACCCGGCCGGTCGTCCGGCAGGACAGTGAGGGGCGCAAAGCGAAGCGATTATTTTCCGATGTCTCCTAAGCTTGCGGCGGCGTCGCGGCCGGCGTAAAGCGCCGCCATGACCGCCGATCTCCGCTTCACCGATCCGGAACCGCGCATCCACCCGACCGCCGAGCTGAAATCCTGCCGGCTCGGCCGCTATTCGGCGATCGGCGAGCGCGTTGTGCTGCGCGAGGTGTCGGTCGGCGACTACAGCTATTTCGAGCGGCATGCCGAGGCTATCTACACGACGATCGGCAAGTTCTGCTCCATTGCCGCGAACAGCCGCATCAACGCGCTGGAGCATCCGCTGGAACGGCTGACCACTCACAAGCTGAGCTACCGCCCCAATGAATATTTCCGCTTTCTCGGCGTCGATCAGGGATTTCGGGACAGGCGGCGGGCGAAGAAGGTCTTGATCGGCCATGACGTCTGGATCGGCCATGGCGCGGTGATCCTGCCCGGCGTTACAATCGCCAACGGGGCCGTCATCGGCGCGAATGCGGTCGTCACGCGCGACGTCGGTGCCTATGAGATCGTGGCTGGCATGCCGGCGCAACGCTTGCGGCTTCGTTTCGACCCCGAGGTCGCCGCCCGGATCGATCGGCTCGCCTGGTGGGACTGGCCGTCCGAACGGCTTTTCGAAGCCATTCCCGACATGCAGAACCTGGCGATCGAGGATTTCCTCGACCGTTGGGAGGGCCGCGACGGCTGACGTTCGGATACCGACGGTTTCGCGGGAGGAGCGTCCCTGCGGAACCCGCGAGACCGCAACTGCGTTTCCGGCACGGTTTCAACCATGTCCTCGGCGGCAATCCTCGAGGGTGGCGAGGTCGGCCATGTCTGCGGAAGCGATCTTCACCAAGGCAGCGAACCGGGTCGCACATGCCGCGGGCATGCCGACGACCTTCGTCCTGTGCTGCGGCATCGTCGCCATATGGGCCGTCACCGGGCCGCTGTTCGACTTCTCGGATACCTGGCAGTTGATCATCAACACCGGGACGACGATCGTGACCTTCCTGATGGTGTTCCTCATCCAGAACACCCAGAATCGCGACGGCGCGGCCATCCAGGCCAAGCTGGACGAACTGATCAGGGTGGGCAGGGGCCACGATCAGTTCATCGGCATCGAGCATTTGACCGAGAGCGAAGTCGAGGCGTTTCGCAAGAAATGCGAAGATGCGGCTCGCCGGCATGACGAACGGAAGAAGAAACAGGCCAGGCAGTCGGAAAAGGCGTAATACCAAAGCGCTTCGCACATCCACCGAGCGTGGACGCTGACGCATGCAATGAGTTCGATGCTGCTGCCGCATCCGCCCGCCCTCGGTCGCCGGCGCGGCCCATCGTGGCCGCTTGGTTTCCGCGCCAACGGGCGTGGAACATCCGGTGGCATGCGCAGACCCTTCAAGCAGGTTTTGGCAGCCAGTCGGCGCAGGAAGTCGCATGTCTCCCGACAAGGCGAACGAGGGGCATTCCACCGTTCAAGGTGTGGCGACGAATTCGATCAACCGCGTCGCTCCGAGTGACAGCGCACATGCGGCGAGTGCGCTGTCACACATTTCGGCTATTGCAAAGAAGGCATCACAGTAATCATTATCCCTGATCGAAGTCTTGAAGTCGGGGGACTGCAGAGTCTTCATACCAGCGACAATTGAGAGAGGAGGTTCGTCATGGCGACAAATCCAATGGCTGGGGCCACAGGCAACAGGTTGGCTGACATGGGCGTAAGATGGGGCTGGTTGCTGGCCCTTGGCATTCTCATGGTAGTGCTGGGTGTCATCGGGCTTGGCATGACCTACCAGCTGACCCTTGTGGCAATGTTCTGGCTGGGTGCTTTCGCGATCATTGGCGGGATTGCGCAGGTGCTGGACGGGTTCCATCACAGGGAATGGAAGAGTGTCGCGTGGCACGTGATCATCGGAATCATCTACGTGGCGGCTGGCATCCTGCTGATCGTCACGCCGGTCGCTTCCGCATTCTGGCTGACACTTTTCCTTGCCGTTTCACTGGTCGTAACAGGCATCATTCGTATCGTGATGGCGTTTCAGGTTCGTGGGCACGGAAGCGCGTGGATTGCGGTCTTGTTGTCGGGGTTGGTCTCCATCGTTCTCGGCTTCGTGATCTATGGAACGGTTGTCCCGCCGGGCGCGGAAGCACTCGCCACGCCAGAAGGCCAACTGGAGTGGGTCCGGTCATGGGGCTGGGTCATTGGTCTCTTCGTCGCGATCGAACTGATCATGGAAGGTGCTGCGTTGATTGCGATCGCGCTGGGGGTCAAAGGCGCACAGGAAGCACCAAGGAGCTAGAGCCATATCCGACCGGATGTGAAACCCACCCCGTTTCCTCGAGGCGAGGCGATTCGGCAGGAGAGGCGCGCAGCTCGACGGGGTTCGATCGGCCAGGCGGTTTGTCAATGAAGGCGGTGCCTAGCTTACCCGGGCATCGGCCCACTGTGATCGTGCTTTGGAGGCGCCGATAGTCAGCCGACCTTCTGCTCCGTCGGCTATTTCTTCTTCAGATAGTCAGCGAAAGCCTGGCTGTAATCCGGATGCCAGCGTGACAGCGCGGGACGGTTCTCGATGATGTCGCCGATCGCCCAGGCCATGCGCCGCTCATCGGTTGAGCGGTCGGTTTCGTTGTCGGGGCACAATATGTAGAAGTCGTTGCGGGCGAGGCTCGTCAGCATGAAACTCACAACCTGATCGGGCGTCCACGCCCCGGCCGGCTTTTGTCTAGCGCCCGTGGTCATGCCGGTGAAGGTGAAGCCGGGGATCAGAAGGTGTGCGGCGACCTTCGAGCCTGGCTCGTTGCGCAGTGCATGGGCGAGGCCTTCCGTGTAGGTCCGCACCGCCGATTTCGAGACGTTGTAGGCGAGATTGCCCGGCGGCGTGGTTATTCCCTGCTTCGAGCCGGTGTTGACGATGAGGCCGGGCTTGCCGCTTGACAGCATGCCGGGCGCGAAGGCCTGCACGCCGTGGACGACGCCCCAGAAATTGATCTCGACCAGTGCCTTCCAGTCCTCGAGGTTCTCCCAGGGCTTGCCGGGATTGCTGCCGACACCGGCATTGTTCATCACGAAGGAGACGTCGCCGAACTGGGTATTCGCCTGGTCGGCGAGGCGATCGAGATCCTCGGGCCTGGAGACGTCGCAAGGTATTGCGATGACGTCCTCGGGGCCGCCCAAAGCTATTGCCACCAATTCCGCCAAAGCGCTGTGAAGAACCGGGCTTTCCCGGTCTGCTATGACGACACGCAAGCCCATGCTCGCGAATTTGCGGGCCACGGCAAAGCCGATGCCGCTCGCCGCGCCGGTGATCACGGCGACATTGCCATAGGCGAGGGCAGGGATGGCAGATTCCGGGGTCATTTCAAAGCCTCCAGCTTGCCCCTGATATAGCGATTGTGGCGGCTGGTGGCGACCGGTGCTTTAAGAGGATGGGACGGTCTACAGGTTGTACCAGCGGGCATGGGTGCTGAGGCATCCACCTTACCTCAATCGCCGGCGTGGCCCCTCCGGGCCGCTCGACTTGGCGCCAACAGGCTGCGCCCGGTCGCGCGCTCAATCGGTCGATTTTATCGAATGCAGAACGTCGCGCGAAGAAAAATTCGCGCGACGTTCCAGGTTCCTGATTAGCGCATGCCGTTTCCCGCAACCGCTGCACATTCGGAAGGCATGCTTAGCCTGGCGGGCCGGTGGTGCCAATCGCATTCGGCCCGCCATTCATCTTGCGAAGCTTCGTCATGAAGTCTTGTGGCATGAGATAGATGCTGGGTGTCTTATACCCCATGGAGCGTGCGATACTCGCAACGAAAGCGTTGCAGTTGTAGACTCCCGCGTGCCAGAAGTGCGACCGCCCCTGGATCTTTCGGATCTTTGCGACCGCAGTATTGTATTCGCGTTCGGTCAACATGACACGCCAGTATGCCGACCTGTATTCGTCTTCCAGATCGCCGTCGCTCCAGCCGGTTTCGGCCGGAACGGGGATGATGTGACCCAGCATATAGGGGATCACGCTATCCGAGGCGGGATGGAGCCCGGCGACTTCCGGATTGATCATCTTGCCGGAAGGGCTCATTCGGCCGAACACCACGTAGGAATGGCCGTAGCTGAGGGCATATCGAGAGCGGAACTCGATGAAGTAGCGTTTGCCCTTGCCTTTGGACGAAGCAGCCACGAGTTGATGCTGCGGCCCGCTTTCTGGCCGCAGCAATGTTTTCGCGCCGCGGTCGGACAGACCTGGCGTTGCCGAGGCTGACCCCCCGCCCATCTGGCACGCGCCGATTGCCAGCGAGAACAAAGCCGCCAAAAACAGACGACAACTTACCACCGTTACCCCATCTCTGAACTCCGATTTCTGAACTGCGAGGAACACAAATCGTGGTCAGGCATCAGCCACGGCCCTCCGTCGTGCCGGCCGAAGATCGATCCTACTTGATCACGGGCTCTGCCGGCGCTGCGACGGGCGGCGGCGCCTTCCCTTTGCCCTTGCCGATTCCGGCGCAACCTCCAAGGCTGGCGACGGCTACCGAGGTAAATACAGCGACCAGAATTCTAATCATCGCGCAATCCTTTCCCCTGATGGTGAAACAGATTATCGAAGCTGCGATTCTACAATAGCGCGAAACTCTCCGAAGGCAAATTATATATAAAACGTGGTTAATTTCAGAAATATTTCGGCAATACTACATATCGGCGGCGATGCGCCTGATGCGCACCGGCCGCCGCCGCGGCGAATACAATGCCCCCCTAAATTATCACCACTCTCGTGCCCACCGGCGTGCGGCCGTAGAGGTGAACGATGTCGTCATTCGTCAAGCGGACGCAGCCGCTCGACACTGCGTGGCCTATTGTCCAAGGTTCGTTCGTCCCGTGCAGCCGGAACATGGTGTCGCGGCCGCCGCGATAGAGATAGAGGGCGCGAGCGCCGAGCGGATTGTTGAGACCGCCGGGTACGCCGCCCGCATATTTCACCAGGCGCGGCTTTCGCCTCATCATATTGGCGGTTGGCGTCCAGGAGGGCCACTCCGCCTTGCGCCCGATGGATGCGGTGCCCTTGAGAGTACGGCCTTGCTCGCCGACGCCTACTCCGTAGCGTGTCGCCGATCCGCGCCCCTCAACGTGGTAGAGGTAGTATTCCGACGTGTCGATCACGATCGTTCCGGCCGGCTCGCTCCCCGAATAGGGCACGCGCCGCCTGCGGTAGCGAGGATCCGGTCCGCGTTTCGGTGCGTATGCGGACAGCAATGGCGCCTGCTGCAATACCGTGCAGCCACCCATCATCAGGGCCAGGCCGGTGAGAATCAGCCCGCGGCGCGTGATCTTGCCATTGCTCATGCCTGCCTGCCCAGAAGTCAGCCAGCATAAAGGTTCTTCTTCTTAACATTCGAAAGCCCGCGGGCCAAGTCCCTGAGAATCAAGCCGCTTCGTGTGTTCGCACGTCACTCGCCTGGACTGACCCGGTGATTGCCGAGTCCTGCGGCAATGTCGCGAAATCAGCTGCCAATAGCCACCGATGGAACCGATTCATCGGATCGACTCCGGCACCTGGGTGCCTCCTCGGTATCGCCATTCCTGACGTCGTGTGTGAGCGGACATGCGCCGCCGACCATGGAGGGTCGTGTCCCACCGAGCATGTAGGTCGGCCGTAGCGCAGCAGGGTTCCGGCTCAACGAGCACCCGCCGTTCCGAGGATCGGCGGGCGCGGTACGTCGCCGTCGGAAACTGGTCAAACCCCCTTCACAAACCCGTCGAGCACTTTCTTCTGGCCGGCCTTGTCGAAGTCGATGGTGAGCTTGTTGCCGTCGATCGAAGCGACGTTGCCATTGCCGAACTTCTGGTGGAAGACGCGGTCGCCGACCTTGAACGGGGAGGGGGTGTCGGCGACCGATTTCGCCACCAGTTCGCCCTCGATCGTGCGGCCCTTCACCGAGCCGCGGCCGGCGCCGTAGCCGGAATCGACCTCGCCGTAGCCGATGCGCTCGACCTGATGGCCGGAGCGCGTGCCCCAGTTGCGGTCGGTCGCCTCGGTGCGGTTCTGCTGGGCGCGCTGCCAGCCTGGGGTCGCATAGCTGTTCGAGAAGGCGCCGCCGCCGACATTGTCGAAGCGCGATGCGCCATAGGGATTCTGCCGGCCGCCGCCATGGCGCCCGCCGTCTCCATAACCGATACCGTAGCCCCCATAGGAGCTTCCGGTCTCGGCCACTTCGACATGGGCTTCCGGCAATTCGTCGAGGAAGCGCGATGGGATGGTCGATTGCCAGAGCCCGTGGATGCGGCGGTTGGAGACAAACCAGATATGCAGGTTCTTCTTGGCGCGGGTGACGCCGACATAGGCCAGCCGACGTTCTTCCTCCAGCCCCGAGCGGCCGCCCTCGTCGAGCGCCCGCTGATGCGGGAAGAGCCCTTCCTCCCAGCCGGGAAGGAAGACCGTCTCGAATTCGAGACCCTTGGCCGAATGGAGCGTCATGATGGAGACGGCGTCGAGTTCCTCGTTCTGCTCGGCGTCCATGACCAGTGCCACATGCTCCAGGAAGGAGCGCAGCGATTCATATTCCTCCATGGAGCGGATGAGCTCCTTGAGGTTCTCCAGCCGGCCTGGGGCCTCCGCTGAGCGGTCGTTCTTCCACATGTCGGTGTAGCCGGACTCCTCCAGGATCGTCTCGGCGAGCTCGGTATGCGGGGTGGTGTCGAGCCGGTCGCGCCAGCGGGCGAAGTTCGCGGCGACCTCGCGCAGCGCCGCGCGCGGCTTCGGCTTCAGCTCGTCGCTTTCGGCAAGCTTCCCCGCGGCCTCCAGCATCGGCACGCCGAGCATGCGGGCGGTGTCGTGGATCTGGCGGATGGTCGCTTCGCCCAGGCCACGTTTCGGCACGTTGACGATACGCTCGAAGGCGAGATCATCAGCCGGCTGTGCGACCACCCGGAAGAAGGCCATCGCATCGCGGATCTCCAGCCGCTCGTAGAAGCGCGGGCCGCCGATCACGCGGTAGTTGAGGCCGAGCGTCACGAAACGGTCCTCGAACTCGCGCATCTGGAAGGAGGCGCGCACCAGGATCGCCATGTCGTTCAACGGGTGCTCGTCGCGCTGGAGACGTTCGATCTCCTCACCCACGGCGCGGGCCTCTTCTTCCGAATCCCAGGCGGCGTGGACCACCACCCTGGCGTCGTCGGGGTCGGCGCGCTCGGTGAAGAGCGTCTTGCCGAGACGGCCTTCATTGTGGGCGATGAGATGGGAAGCGGCCCCGAGGATATGGGCGGTCGAGCGGTAATTGCGCTCCAGCCGGATGACGGTGGCGCCCGGGAAATCCTTCTCGAAACGCAGTATGTTGTCGACCTCGGCGCCGCGCCAGCCATAGATGGACTGATCGTCGTCGCCGACGCAGCAGATGTTGATCTTGTTTTCGCTCACGGGCCGTTCCGCGCCTGACGGCGCTGGCCCTCCGCGGGGGCCTCGCATGAGCTCGGGCGGCCCGTTGGCCGCTGCTCGGCCTGCGGCGGAGTGGGTTTCGCTCACGAGCCGTTCCGCGCCTGACGGCGCTGGCCCGGCCGCTTGTTCAGGGCTTGCACGGCTGCGCTGGGTTCCGGGGCGCTGCGCCAGGAGCCGGAGCCACATATATTGCGCCGTGTTGGTGTCCTGATACTCGTCGACCAGGATGTAGCGGAACTTTCGGTGGTACTCCTTCAGCACGTCGGGGTGCTGGCGGAAGACGCGGATCGGGTGGCACAGGAGGTCGCCGAAGTCGCAGGCGTTCAGCGTCTGCAGGCGGTCCTGATAGGCCTTGAAGAGCTCGCGCCCCTTGCCGTTGGCGAAGGCCCTGGCGTCGCCTTCGGGAATGTCGGCCGGTCCGTAGCCCTTGTTCTTCCAGCCGTCGACCATCTGGGCGAAGGTGCGCGCCGGCCAGCGCTTGTCATCGAGGCCCTCGGCCTGGATCAACTGCTTCATCAGCCGGATCTGGTCGTCGGTGTCGAGGATGGTGAAGTCCGAGCGCAGGCCGGCAAGCTCGGCATGGCGGCGCAAGAGCTTCACGCCGATCGAGTGGAAGGTGCCCAGCCAGGGCATGCCTTCGATGGCCGTGCCGACCAGCAGGCCTATCCGCTCCTTCATCTCGCGGGCGGCCTTGTTGGTGAAGGTGACGGCCAGGATCTGCGAGGGAAAGGCCTTGCCGGTGGCGAGGATGTGGGCGATGCGGGTGGTGAGCACCCGCGTCTTGCCCGTGCCGGCGCCGGCCAAAACGAGAACCGGCCCTTCGGTCGTCTCGACGGCCAGCCGCTGCTCCGGATTGAGGCCTTTCAGATAGTCCGGCATGCCGCCTTGACGGGCGGCCATTGCGCGGGCGGCGATGCCGCTTCCCTGCGGGCGTGGTGGCGCGGGCGCGTGCGAAGGTTCGCCGCGCGGCGGAGGTGCCTCCTCGTCGAAGAAGGGCAGATCGTCCGGAAAGCCTGACATGCCCCCGAATGTAGTGATTCGGCCGGGAAAGGCCAGCAGCCTGAAGCCTGTCCCTGACAGGACGGCCAGCTTTCGGGGCCAATGGCGCGGGCCACGAACAGCGTCCGCGCCGTAGCGAACGCCCACGAACCGCCCCGCGGCACATGCTCGCGACGCCGCCCTTGAATATGATTTAACGTTGAACTATATGGTTGAACGTTAAACTATATGGAGGATGACATGGCGACGCGGCGAAACATCCTGAAACTGGTTGGCGGCGGCATTGTGCTCGCGGCGGCCGGGGGAGGTCTCTGGGCGGCGACGCGAGACCCGAAGAAAGCAAGGATTCCCTGGGAAGTGGCCGGGCGCGGTGAAAGCGATCCGCGCCGTAATGCGTTGTCCTACGCTCTCTTGGCGCCCAATCCGCACAACCGGCAGCCGTGGCTGGCGGATCTCGGCTCGCCGGGCCAGGTCACGCTCTATTGCGAACTGGACCGAAGGCTGCCGTTTACCGATCCGTTCGACCGGCAGATCACCATAGGCCTTGGAGCCTTCATCGAACTCCTGGCCATGGCGGCGGCGCAAACCGGCCACCGCACCGACATCACGCTTTTCCCCGAAGGCGAGCCGCAGCCGCGGCTCGATGCGCGGCCGGTCGCCCAAATCACCTTCGTTCAGGATGCCGCGGTGGAAAGCGATCCGCTTTTCCGGCACGTCATGGCCAGGCGGTCCAACAAGGAAGAGTACGACATGTCACGGCCGGTCCCGACCGAAGCGCTCGCGGCGATTGCCGGGGCGGCTCGCGGCGGGCGCATCGCCCATGCCCACGAACCGGCGAAGGTGCAAAGGCTGCGGGACCTGGCCTGGGCCGCGATGCAGGTCGAACTTGCCACGCCGCATACGCTGAAGGAAAGCGTCGACATCATGCGGATCGGGCGGGCCGAGATCGAAGCCAATCCGGACGGGATCGACTTGTCGGGGCCGCTGCTCGAGGGGCTCGCCATCGCCGGCGTACTGTCGCGCGAAGCGATGCTCGATCCGTCGTCGAGCGTCTGGCAGCAGCAGGAGGCGGTGTTGAAGCCGAATTTCGACAGCGCCATGGCCTTCCTCTGGCAGGCCACACCCGGCAACGGCAGGGCCGACCAGATTGCAGCCGGCCGCGATTATGTCAGGCTCAATCTCGCCGCGACGGGGCTGGGCATCGCGATGCAGCCGTTCAGCCAGGCGCTCCAGGAATATTCCGAGATGCGGCCCAATTTCTTGCGATTGCGCGACGAACTGGGGATTGCCGAAGCCGAGACGCTGCAAATGTTCGTTCGCCTCGGTTATGGTCCCGATGTCAAGGCCGCGCCGCGCTGGCCGCTCGATACACGGATCAGGAGCGCATGAACGAAAAGGGCGGAGCACTCGAAGAGGCTTTCCGTTTCCTGACCGAGATCGGCATCATCGCGCAGCTTGCCGGCACAGCCTTCGAAAAGGCCATGCCTGAAGGCATGACCATGCCGCAATTCGTGGTGCTCAATCATCTTGCGCGGCTCGGCGGCGAGTGGACGCCGCTGCGCCTGGCCAATGCGATGCAGCTAACCAAGGGTGCGATGACCAATACGCTCGGCCATCTCATCCGCAAGAACTTCGTCGCGGTCCGCCCTGACGACAGGGATGGCCGCTCGAAGCTCGTATCCCTCACCGCCGAGGGACTTGCCGCGCGGGACAGGGCCATCGCCGCCCTGGCGCCGGAACTCGCGGCGCTTGTCGAAGGCGTGTCGGCGGAGCTGCTGACCGAAGCGATCCCCCCGCTGGAGACGGTGCGCAGGTTTCTCGACCGGAGGCGGGATCGTCCTTCCGACCGCTGAGGGCCGTCGCAGCCCGACGGGGTGCCGTGGCCCTGACCCGAAGGACCGACGCGGGGGCTGCCGAAGTCCCTTCCGGTTTCCAGGCAGGCACTGTAGTCTCGCCTTCGGCCCGATGCAGCCGGCAGCCCGCGTCCCGCAAGGGGCATGGCGAATGCATCGACGTCCTGTCGTCCGGCTTCTTTCGAACGGCGAAGGCTTCAGCAATGCGGGCACTGACAGGCATGCTTCGCCGCAACGAAGGAACCATTGTCATGCGCACATTCCGTGATGCAAAAGCCATGGCGAAAGCCATGCGCGACGCACTTGCCGCAAGGGGGCACGATATCCAGCATAGCGAGGCTCTGGAGATCGTCGCCCGCCAGTTCGGCCTGGACAGCTGGAACATACTGTCGGCGAAGATCGGAGCGGATGCGCTCCGCGCGCCTGCGGAACCGGTGCGGTTCGAGCCGCCGGCGCCGATCTTCCGCATCTTCGACGAGGAAAAGGCGCGCGGCTTCTACGAAGGTTTTCTCGATTGCCGGGTCGACTGGGAACACCGCTTCGCTCCCGACACGCCGCTCTATATGCAGGTGTCGCGCGGTGCGCTCCGGCTGCATCTTTCCGAGCATGCCGGCGACGCCAGCCCCGGCGGCAACATGGTCGTCTACACCAAAGGCGTGGAGGCATTGCAGAAGGGGCTCGTCGCCAAGAACTACCGCTACAACCGGCCGGGCCTCGAACGGCAGGAATGGGGCCTCGAATGCCAGGTCATCGACCCTTTCGGGAACAGGATCAGGTTCCTGGAGGTCGCCGACGGGGCATAGTCCATCGTCGCACTTCCCGAACATCGCGCCGGATCTCGTGCCGATGCGGCGGCGCAGTCAGTTTTTCGGCTCGGCCTTCGCGATGCGGCGATCGGAAAAGTTGAGCCGGCGGGCGGCAATTGCATGGGCGATCCCGCTTAGCTCGTCATTCCCGGCAACCAGCGAGTCGAGCTCGGTCATCTGGTTCATGGCGATCAGCTGCAGGATGTCCAGCCGGATCGCCCCGTCGGTCGCGCGCGGCAGGCGGGCGACCGGCTGGAGATGGTCGGGGCGCGCGGAGGTATCGAGGCCGATACCGTCCAGCGCCGAAAGCGGCATGCCCTCCTTCGCCTCGGCGAAGGCATAGATGCCGACGCCTTTCTTGGGCAGCGGGAAGGTGGCGAGCGCAACGTCGCCGACGCCCGGATGCGCAAGCAGGGCCTCCACGATCTCCGGCCCTTCATGCTCGATGCGGTCATGGGTGCCTTCGCCGTCCGACCAGCGGAAGAGGCCGCGCGTGACCAGGTTGTAGACCTTCTTGCCCGTCGCCATCCAGATGCGCGAGGGCAGGGAGCGCCGCGCGAGAAGCCGGGCGCCCGTGGGCGAAAGAAGATGCGGTGCAAAGGCCCGCTTCTGCTTCAGCAGATGCCGGAAGTCCTCATAGGCCATGATGCGATAGAGCGGGCCGCGCCGGCGATGCCGCGAAGCGAGCTGGAAATCGATCACGGCCGCAAGCCCCTCCGGCGTCATCAGCCAGTTCTGCGGCTTGGCGAGGTCGTTGTGGGTAATGCCCTGGCGCCGCAGCGCGCGCAGCAGCCGGTGCGCGTCACGATACCAGGCAGCGTCCTTCGGACGGCCGAGATGCAAAGGCGTGCCTTCGCTCCAGTGGCGGAACAGGCCGTCCTTGTCGACGGAGATGATCTGCGGCGTGCCGATGACGCCCTTTACGGCACGCAGCGCGGCGATCTCGCGGCGCGCCAGCACCCAGCCGAGAGGCCGCGACCAGAAGGGGGCCGCCGTCACCACGCGCCGGATGATCTTCTCCTGCGCAGCGCCGGCAAAGTGCCCCTTGCGAGTCTCCGAAAAGAGATCCCGCTTCAGGACGGTTTCGGTCACGAATTCCGGCATATGGTTCCTTCTGGTATCGTCAGGCGACGCGTCCGGAAAATCCGACAGCGACCGCCATGCATGCTATCGCATCGGCTCGAAATCGGCATCGATTCCGCGAGCACGATGCGCATCGTCCATGCAGCTCAAGGCGCGCGCGGCGCTCTATTGGCACGGCCGGACGGCGTTGTCACCCTTTCCAGGCGGCGGCAGGATATGCGGTTGTGAAGGTGAGACGACAATGGCGAAGGCATTGGACGGGATCTTTGCGCTCCTGCTGCTGATAGGGGCTGTGCTCCATGGCTACGGAACGATAACCGGCTATCAGCCCGGCACCGAGATTTTCGTCTGGTCGCTGTCGGGAAGCCTGGCTGCTGCGCTGATCGCCGTGCTCAATCTGTTGCGCCGCGAGCGGCGCGGCGACCGCGTGCTGGCGTTGATCTGCCTCGTGGCCAGCCTCGCCTGGGCGGGGCTGGTGCTGGGCTTCGGCGCCGCGATCGGCAACATGCTCGATGCGCGGGTTCTGTGGCACGTGATCGCAGCGCTGGCGCTGGCTTTCTTCAGCCTGAAATCGATGACCGAACGGCGGCTTTCGATCTAGGCGCAGAGGCGTGGCGGCGGCGGGAGATCGCCAAGCCGTCACGGATGTTCAACCCGATCAGAACGAGATTGGTCGCGCCGGCGACGAGCTCCAGCCCCTGAACGAGATAGAAGGCCGTATCGAAGGCGCCGGCTTCCGCTTTGGTTGCAAGGAAGATGGCCGACGGCAGCAGGATCAGGAGGCCATTGCCTGCTATGAACGGCATGCGCCGTTTCTTGGCGACGACCGCGGGAAGGCGCATGCCGCGACCGAGCGAAAAACCGCTGGCGCCGGTCGCGACAAGGGCCGGGATGAGGACGACCATGCCCGACAGGATGGCGGACTTGACCCAGGCGATTGCCGCGGTCGAGCCTGAGAGTTCGGTCGCGGCCGTTCCCAGCCAGAAAGTTGCGATCAGGAAGAAGGCGAGCATGCCCGCCAAGGCATGGAGATGGTGCAGTTTCATGGCAAGCTCCATTCAATAGCATGCTATATACTATTGCATAGTATGCTATTTAAATCAAGGTGACGCATGGTTTTCGAAAAGAGCGGATCGGCGGGGTATCTCGCCAACCACATGGCGCGGCTGTTCGCACTCGGGCTGCAGGATCGGATCAGGCCTCTCGGCCTGGCGCCCGCGCAGTTCATGCTGCTGATCGAACTCTGGCGCGAGGACGGGCTGAGCCAGCGCGACCTCGTCGAGCGGCTGGATGTCGAGCAGGCAACGATCGCCAACACGTTGGCGCGCATGGAGCGCGACGGGCTGATCACCCGCGCGCCGCATCAGGGGGATGCCCGCATGAAGCTCATTCGCCTGACGCCGAAGGCGCGCCGGATCGAGGCCGAGGCGATAGCGGCGGCGCGCGCACAGAACGCGGCGGCGCTCGGTGACCTGACACAGGCCGAGCGTGAGCAGTTTCTCGACATGATGCGCCGGGTGATCACGCGCATGCAGGCACGGGGCGAACGGGCGGAGCGACGGCCCTCGGGGTGATCAGAAAAAGGCTGCCGCGGCAGCCTTTCAACCGCCGATCACGACGACGAACACGCGGCTTAAGGCTTCCCGACCCTTGATGACATGGGTGAGACGGCCAGGGAATTGGAGATAGTCCCCCTCGCCGAGAATTACAGTGCGATCCGCGACGCGGATCTCCACCTCGCCGCTGAGCACCAAAAAGATCTCCTCTCCCGAATGATTGGCTTCACTCGGACGTTCCGCCTCGGCGGCGACCTCGACCAGGAATGCGCTCACTGCGCGATTTTCCGAGGGACGGCTCAGCATGGCGTAGAGATAGCCGCCGTTTTCGGCCGGAGCCGTGTGCATTTTCCGGTCCTGACGCCGCACCACGTGGAGTGCCTCCTCGTCCAGGGTCTCGCCCAGAAGCGACGACACTGACGTGTCGAGGGCGGCCGCCAGCCTGATCAGGGCCGCGACCGAGAGCGATTTCTGACCCCGCTCGAATCGCGAGAGGTGCCCCTTGCTCAACCCGGTCTGCGCCGCCAACTGATCTAGCGTGATGTTCCGGCTGATGCGCAAGGCGCGCGCCTGGAAACCGTAGCCGACGGTCTCCTCGGTTCGGGTAGCTTCCTGCTTGTTCAATTCGAATAGCTCTGTTGTCGCTGTTGTCCCTTGGGGCACAGGCAGAGATAGCAGTTTCAGCCGCGACCGTCGACGCGGCATCGAAAGCAAAGGTTCAAACGAGATTTGCCGGCAGAGGACTTGCGTGTTCGATCGTGTCTTGCTACGAAGTTGCCCATTGGACAACTAAGTTGTCTTGACGGTGACCGGCGGCAACGGGCCGGACTGAAGTCGGCCTTGGATGTCGGCACGAGAGGAGGGCAATCGCGATGACGGTCTGGTCGGGGCATGTGGATGCCCTTCATCTTGCGCCGCGCTCCTTCCTTCCGATGAAGGCGGCGGGGGAGCTGTTGCTGATCGCGGGCAAGGGCGTGGAAGGCGATCGTTACGCGACAGGAGAAGGCTTCTATTCCGACCGTCCGGAAGAGGGGCGGCAGGTGACGCTTTTCGAGGTCGAAACGCTGGAAGCACTCCTGCGCGACCATCAGGTGACGCTCGGCGCCGCCGATCATCGCCGCAATGTGACCACACGCAATGTGCCCCTCAACCACCTGGTCGGCCACAGGTTCAGGATCGGCGGCACGGTCCTGGAAGGAACCAGGCTGAGCACACCGTGCCGTCATATCGAGCAGATTACGGGGCAGGAGATCTTCACGCTCCTGCTCAATCGTTCGGGCCTGCACGCGCGCATCCTGCGAGGCGGTCGCATACGCCTGGGCGACGCCATCATGCCGGAGTGAACGCGGTGCCCAAGCTGATCCACAGAGTGACGACCAAGGTCGTCGGTATGGAAGCGGTCTGCGACGATGTCGTCGCCATCGAGCTGTCCGATCCTGACGGCTGGAGACTGCCGCCCTTCGCGGCGGGTTCCCATATCGATGTCCATCTGCCGAACGGGACGGTGCGCCAGTATTCGCTGATCGGCGACCCCGCCGAGGCCGATCGCTACCGGATCGCCGTGCGGCGCGAGGATGGCGGTCGCGGGGGCTCCTTGTGCCTTCATCGCGACGTCGCGGTGGGAACCATTCTGCCGGTCTCGCTGCCGCGCAATCATTTCGGGCTCGCCGCAACCCGAAGGCATGTGATGATTGCCGGAGGTATCGGCATTACGCCTTTCCTGTCGATGATCCCCGAGATCGAACGGGCTGGAGGCGACTTCGAGTTGCATTTCTCCTCGCGGTCTAGGGCAAACGCGCCTTTCCTGAAGCGGCTCCAGCCCATCGCGGAAAGCGGAAGGCTGATGCACTATTTCAGCCGGGAAAGGGAGCCGGGCCGGATCGATCTGGCCGGCGTCCTGAACGCGGCCGCGCCGGAAGCTCACGTCTATTGCTGCGGTCCTTCATCCCTGATCCATGCGGTTCAGGAGATCGCCGGGACCTTGCTGCCGGAGGACAGGCTTCACGTCGAGCATTTCGGCCCCACCGCCGCGACGGCAAGCGCAGCCTATTCGCTCGAACTCGCCAGAAGCGGTCGAAAGATAGAGGTTCCCGAAGGGCTGACCATGCTGGATGCGCTGCGGCGAGCCGGCATCGACATGCCTGCGTCCTGCGAGGCCGGCGTATGCCTCGACTGCAGGATACGATTCCTGGATGGCGTGCCGGTTCATCGCGACCTGGTCATGAAGCCTGCCGAACGACTGCAATTCCTGACGCCCTGTGTTTCCGGATGTTCAGGCGCGACGCTGGTGCTGGATCTTTGAGGAGGGGAAGGAAGCAATGACAGCGAACTCCGACACGACAATCGTGCTCGTCCACGGTTCCTGGGGAGGCGGATGGGTCTGGGACGAGGTCGTCGCAAGCCTGACCGGCGCAGGCAGGCGCATCCTGGCGCCCACGCTTACGGGCCTCGGCGATCGCGCGCATCTGATCCATGAGGGCATCGATCATGAACTCCATGCAGAGGACATCGTCCAGACGATCGAATTCGCCGATGCCTCCAACATCGTTCTCGTCGGGCACAGCTATGGCGGGCTCGTCGCCAGCGCGGTCGCCTGTCGTATCCCGGAAAGGATCCGATCTCTCGTCATTGTCGACGGTTTTCTTGCCGAGACGGGACGCTCGATCTTCGACCTGCATCCCGAAATCCGCGCCATCATCGAACCGCTGCTCAACCCGATGGCGCCCTGGCAGATAATGCCTTTGCCGGCTTCCGCTCTCGGCCTGCCGGACGGACCGCAGGCGAGGCGTCACGACGCCAGGAGCCGCCCCATGCCTGTCCGGACCCATTCCGCGCCGTTCCGTGAAGATGTGGCGCGGATGACGGCAATCGAGCGGCACTACATCAGATGCACCGACTTTCCGATCTTCGCGGCGACGGCCGAGAAGGCAGAGCGGGAGGGCTGGCGCCGTGGCGATATCGAGACCGGCCACATGGTCATGTTCACGCAGCCCGGCGAACTCGCCCGCAGAATCCAGAACATCGCGACAATGGAAGGGTGACATGAAGAACGAACATGATGTCGTCATCGTGGGTGCGGGGCCTGTCGGACTCTGGCTTGCGTGCGAACTGAGGCTTGCGGGCGTCGACGTGGCTCTGCTCGATCGACGTGACGAGCCTGCACGCCAGTCGCGAGCCCTGACCATTCACGGACGGACCCTGGAAGTGTTCGCCTTGCGAGGGCTGGAGGCGCGATTCCTCGCTTCCGGCAGGCCCATTCCGACGGGACACTACGGCGTGCTCGACACCAGGCTCGATTTCTCGCCGTTCCGGAGTCGTTATCCTTTCACCCTGTTCATTCCCCAAGCCACGACCGAGGCCATGCTCGAGGAGCGGGCACGCGAGCTTGGCGTCGATATCATGCGCGGCTGGACTGCCGAGAGCATCGACGATACCGGCGCAGACGTGATCGTCTCCGCCGAGGGAAAGGAAGGCAGAATCAGGCTTGCGGCATCCTACGTCGTCGGCGCGGATGGCGCGCGCAGCATCGTGCGGCGGGAGACCGGCATTCCATTCGAAGGCTATCCGGCCACGCAGACGCTCGTCCTTGGCGATGTGGTGCTCGGCGAGCTCTTGCCAAGACCGGTCATCTCGTCGGTCAATGCGCGTGGCTGCGCCATGATCGCGCCGCTCGGTGACGGGATCCATCACCGCATCGTCCTTCTCGACCCAGACAGAAGCGCGGTCGCGCAGAACGAGCCGCTGACTCTGGGCGAATTGCAGGCATCAACCCGCAAGATTCTGGGAAGCGATTTTGGCGCGGCCGATGCGATCTGGCTTTCCCGCTTCACCGACGAGACGCGACTTGCACGGACCTACCGCAAGGGCAGGGTGCTGCTGGCCGGCGATGCTGCTCACATTCACATGCCCGCAGGCGGCCAGGGCATGAATGTCGGCATCCAGGATGCCATGAATCTGGGCTGGAAGCTTGCGGCCGTCGTGAAGGGTTCGGCGCCCGAAAGCCTGCTCGACAGCTATGAGGGCGAACGGCGCCCGGTCGGCGAACGGCTTTACGCCAATACCCTCTCCCAGACAGCCCTGGTGAGCGCCTTCGGTCCTTCCGGTCAGGCACTGCGCGCCACCATGGAAACGCTGCTCAAGATACCGGCGGTGAACAGGTTCCTTGCCGGAGAGCTTTCCGGCTTCGACGTCGCCTATGATGAGGCTGCCGGATACGGCGGGGCCGACGGTAGGCTGCGTCCCGGGAGCCGCGTTCCCGATATCGACCTGACGACGAAGGAAGGAGAGCTGGCCGGACTGCACAGCTTCTTGACCGACGGCAAGTGGCTGTCCCTGTCGTTGGCAGACGGGGCGGTCGCACCGCGTCCCGACTGGCTGGGCGACCGGGATGTCCGTGGTCTTCGCGCGTCCGCCAAGGATGAGCTGTTCACGGGATACTCGGCCCTGCTGGTCCGTCCCGACGGCTATCTCGCCTCGGCGACCTGAAGCGAGCAGTCCCAAGGGAAGTCTCAAAGGGAAAGGAACCCCCATGCAGCGTCTCAATCCTTCCACCATGGCACCGCCCGTCATGGACCTCTACTCCCAGATCACCGTGTCGCCTGCCGGAGCACGTTTCGCGGCAATCTCCGGCCAGGTTGCGATCGACGGCGAAGGCGCCCTCGTCGGTCAGGGCAGCCATGCAGGGCAGGCGCGCCAGTGTTTCTTCAACATACGCCGCGCATTGGAAGCGATCGGAGCGACGCCTGCGGATATATTGCAGATGCGGATACATGTCGTGGACCACTCGCCGGCACGGATCGAGGACATTTTCGGCGCCGGCCGTGAGATTTTCGGTGAGGACTGGCCGCTCTGTGCGAGTACCTATATCGGGGTGGCGTGTCTTGGTCTGCCCGATTGGCTGGTTGAGATCGATGCCATCGTCGCACTGTCGCAATAGCGTTCTGTCAGGAGGCTGACCCACGCCGGTACCATAGGCATTGACGGCCCCGCCGACCGGCCCAAATTCGATGCGGTTGCACCGGAAGGAGGCCACGATGCTCGACGACAGCCCGAAACCGACTATTGCCCGCATCTGGCGAGGCCGCACCAGGCGCGAGATCGCCGAGGCCTATGAGCCCTATCTCCACGAGGCCGGCATCAGGCCGTTGATGGAGAAGGCGCTCGGCGTCCAGAACTTCCGCGAGGATCGCGCCGATGAGAGCGAGTTCATCACGATTTCCTACTGGGAAAGCGTCGAAGCCATGGCGCGATTCACCGGCGGCGACCCGACACAAATCCATCATCTGCCGCGAGACGCCGAGTTCCTGATCGAGCTCCCGAAGGAGGTCCAGATCCTGCGCATCCTGACCAGTCACGGCCAGACCGGGCAATAGAGCGCCGCGCGTCCATCTGGACGCGCAAGGGACAGTTTATCTCTTTGAATCTGCGCACCGTGCTTTCCGAAGATCGTGCTCGATTTTCGGATCGATGCGGTAGGCGCAGCCCCGGCACACCGCTTGTCAGCCGGTGGCGGACTTCGTACTCTTTGCCGGCCGGACATCGATCCGGCGATCGAATTGCAGGGAGGATCGAATGGATACCCCACGCAATCGTGACGACGCCGAAGCCTTCGCGGCCCATCCCAAGACGACCGGCCGCCTCCAGGGCCTCCCGCCGATGAGCGGGGCGGAGTATCTCGAAGAACTGCGTGACGGCCGCGAAGTCTATATCTATGGCGAGCGGGTCAAGGACGTCACCACGCATCCGGCGTTCCGCAACACGGCGCGCATGGTGGCCAGGCTCTATGACGCGCTTGGCGACGAGAAGGTGAAGGACAAGATCCTGCTGCCGACCGATACCGGCAATGGCGGCATGACCCATGCCTATTTCAAGGCGCCGAAGACGGCAGCGGAGCTGCTGCAGGGGCGCAGCGCCATCGCCGAATGGGCGAAGCTCACCTATGGCTGGCTCGGCCGCGCGCCCGACTACAAGGCCTCGTTCCTCGCCACGCTCGGCGCCAATGCCGAATTCTACGATCCCTATCAGGACAATGCCCGCAACTGGTACCGCTTCTGCCAGGAGCGGGTGCCATATATCAATCACGCCATCATCCATCCGCCCGTCGACCGCGACCGGCCGCCCAACGAGGTGGCCGATGTCTGCGCGCATGTGGAGAACGAGACCGACGCCGGCATCATCGTCTCCGGCGCGAAGGTCGTGGCGACCAACTCGGTGCTTTCCAACTACACCTTCGTGGCCCATCACGGGCTGATCCCGCTGCAGGATAAGGACTACGCGCTGGTCTTCATGGTGCCGACCAATGCGCCGGGGGTGAAATTCATCTGCCGGACCTCGTACGAGATGACATCCACGGTGATGGGCAGCCCGTTCGACTACCCTCTGTCCAGCCGGCTCGACGAGAACGATGCCGTGTTCATCATGGACAAGGTGCTGGTCCCCTGGGAGAACGTCTTCGTTTTCGGCGACATCGAGAAGGCCAACAATTTCTTCCCGAGAACCGGCTTCCTGCCGCGCTTCGTGGTGCATGGCTGCACCCGGCTGGCCGTCAAGCTCGACTTCATCTCCGGCCTGCTGCTCAAGGCGGTCGAGGCGGCCGGCACCAAGGACTATCGCGGCGTCCAGGCCAATGTCGGCGAGGTGATCGCCTGGCGCAATCTGTTCTGGTCGCTCTCGGACGCGATGGTGCGCGATCCCAGACCCTGGATCGGCGACTATATCCTGCCAAACATGGACGCCGGCAACGCCTATCAGGTCATCGCGACGATCGTCTATTCGAAGATAAAGTACATCATCGAGCAGACGGTCGCTTCCGGGCTGATCTATCTCAACAGCCATGCGCTCGATTTCAAGAACCCGGAGCTTCGACCCTATCTCGACCGCTACCTGCGCGGCTCGAACGGCTACAAGGCCGAAGATCGGGTGAAGCTGATGAAGCTCCTGTGGGACACGCTGTCGACGGAATTCGGCGGCCGCCACGAGCTCTACGAGATCAACTACAGCGGCTCGACCGAGGAGATCCGCCGCTATTGCCTCTTCGGGGCCCAGGCGTCTGGCAATGCCGACAGGTTCCGGGGCTTCGCCGAGCAATGCATGGCCGAATACGACCTCGACGGCTGGCGCGTTCCCGATCTCACCGATCCCGGTGAACTGAGCTATCACGTCCGCAAGGGCGCCAAGTGACGATGAGCGTCGAGGGCGACGAACCCCAGCAGGTTCCGGTCCACATCGACCCGCTCGAATTCCGACGGGTCATGGGCCAGTTCGCCACCGGCGTTGCCGTCATATCGACGATCCACGCCGGCGAGATGCGCGGCATGACGGCCAACGCCTTCATGTCCGGCTCGCTCGAGCCGCCGCTCTGTGTCGTCTCCATCGCCAAGCGCGCCCGCATGCATGGGCTCATCAGCGAAACGCGACGCTTCGTGGTCAATGTGCTGGCCCATCACCAGAGCGAGGTGGCCATCCATTTCTCGGGCCGTCCCAGCCCGAGGGCCATCATCGATCTGGGCTGGATCCACGGCCTGCCCATGCTGCGGGACGCGCTGGCGCATATGGCCGCCGATGTGGTGGCCGAGCACGAATGCGGCGATCACACGCTCTTCGTCGGCCAACTCTTCCACATCGACGCCGGCAAGTTCGGCCAGCCCTTGCTTTATCACCAGAGCCGGTTCGCCTCGCTGTTGCACAGCAAGCAGGACCAGGCGATCACGGTGCCGGAGTTTTGGTGAAACCAAGCGATTAGCGAGTAGCCGATAGCGAACAGGGGAAGAGACCGTCAGCTTTGCTGTGCGCCGCTCGTTTCCTCGATCCTCTTCCGCAGGAAGCGTCGTTCCGGTTCCTGGGTCGCGAGCGACAAGGCCCGCTCATAGGCCGTTCGTGCTTCATCATTGCGGCCGAGGCGCCTCAAGAGGTCGGCTCTCGCGGAATGGGCCAGGTGGTACCGATCGAGATCGCCGCGCGCCAGGATGGCGTCGATGAGGGCGATGCCGACCTCTGGCCCGTCGCGCATGGCGACCGCCACGGCACGGTTGAGCTCGACGACCGGCGACGGTTCGGCCTTGAGCAAAAGGTCGTAGAGGCTTGCGATCGCGTGCCAGTCGGTCGCATCTGCATGGATCGCGCTGGCGTGCTTTGCGGCGATCGCCGCCTGGATGCAGTAGGGACCGAAACGTCCCAAGGACAGCGTCCGCTCCGCCAGCCGTGTGCCTTCGGCGATCTGGCCCTTGTTCCAGAGCGAGCGGTCCTGGTCGGCGAAGAGAACGATCTCACCGGACGGCGACGTGCGGGCTGCGCGCCGCGATTCGTGAAGCAGCATCAGGGCGAGCAGTCCGATCGCCTCCGGTTCGGGCAGAACCTCCACGACAAGCCGCCCGAGGCGGATCGCCTCGTCGCTGAGGTCATGGCGGGTCAGGATTTCGCCCGACGACGCCGAATAGCCTTCGTTGAAGACGAGATAGACGACGTGCAGCACGGTCTCCAGCCGGCCTGGCAGCTCGTTGCGATCCGGCACCTCATAGGGAATGCGGGCGTCGCGGATCTTGGTCTTCGCCCGCACGATGCGCTGGGCGATCGCCGGGGGCGTGGCGAGGAACGCCCGGGCGATCTCTTCGGTCGTGAGGCCGCAGATTTCGCGCAGCGTCAGCGCGACCTGGGCGTCCGGCCCGATCGCGGGGTGGCAGCAGGTGAAGATCAGCCTCAGCCGGTCGTCCTCGATGTCTTCCTGCTCGTCCGGAGACGCGGCCATGTCCTGTTCCAGGCGCAGGGCGAGTTCGGTCAGCGAGGCGTCGAAACGGCTGCGCCGGCGCAGGCGGTCGATCGCGCCGAACCTGCCCGCCGAGATCAGCCAGCTGCGCGGATTGCCGGGAAGGCCGTCGCGCGGCCATTGCCTTGCCGCCGCAACGAAGGCGTCATGCAGGGCCTCCTCGGCGAGATCGAAATCGCCGAGGAGACGGATCAAGGTCGCGAGCACGCGCCGTGATTCCGAGCGATACACGGCCTCGATGGTCTCGCGCATCGGTTCGGCGGGGGGCTCCATCGCGCCCTCAGAGATCCATGATTGGCCGTACCTCGATGCTGCCGAGCTTGGCCAGCGGTATTCCGGCGGCGATGTGGATTGCCTGGTCGAGGTCTTTCGCTTCGATCAGGATGAAGCCGCCCAGGATCTCCTTGGTTTCGGCGAAGGGGCCGTCCGTCGTCGACATCCTGCCGTCGCGGACCCGCACCGTGGTCGCCGTGGAGACCGGCTCGAGCGCATGGGCGAGGATGAGGTGGCCGGCCTTGTCGAGTTCCTGGTCATAGGCCAGCGAGTCGCGCGTGAGCGTGGCATCCTCGCTCGGGCTTAGCGCCTGAAGATCCTTCGCTTCGAAATAGACAAGGCAGAGATATTTCATTTCGGCGCTCCTATGGCTACGCGGGATTGTCGACGCTGATGGTCGTGCGTGGAAGCCCGGATTCGACAAGCGCCGGGAAAAAATTCCCGACGAGAGAGCGCGACGAAAATTCCGTCGCCCTGATGTCGATTGCCTGGCTGCCGGATCGACCAAGGCACGAAACAACTCGTCCACGGGAGAGTGCAATGGACATGCTGGTATTGGCGGCTCATCTGAGCGGCAATGGTTTTCGGTTGCAGCAGGCCGGGCAGAGCGCCTCGTTGCTGGTCCTTGCATTGCTGTTGATCGCCTTTGTGGTCGCTGCCCTGGAGGCAGCCTCGGCTTAGGGCGCTCCATCCATTATGAGGCGTCCTGCGATTTTGGGGCGCTCAGGACCTTTGACGAGGATTGCATTTCCCCAGAACCTGCCGAGGCGCAGCCTATCTGCGCGATAGCGGTTCCCCGAGCTACGGTCCGGCGGGGCCATCGGTCGGCGCCGGCCTTCACCAAGGCTTGATTGGATGGGTGAGGCGAGGGCTCTAACTTTCCGGTCTTCAAGTGCGGAAAGGGAACGCCATGCCAATCATCACCCAGGCGATGATCGACGCCTATGACGAATTCACCCATGTGACGCTCGACCGCCGCCGTTTCATGGAAACGCTGACCAAGCTTGCCGGCTCCGCCGCGGCGGCGGCAGCAATCGCGCCGCTGCTCGCCGCAGATCCGGCGCATGCGGCCATGGTGGCGGAGGACGACAATCGTCTCAAAGGCGAAGACGTCACCTATCCCGGTAGTTCCGGCGAGATGAAAGGCTATCTGGTGCGGCAGGCCGATGCGGCCGGAAAGCTGCCCGCCGTCATCGTGGTGCATGAGAATCGCGGCCTCAATCCCCACATTCGCGACGTCGCGCGACGCATGGCGCTGGAAGGGTTCCTCGTGCTCGCGCCCGACTTCATGTCGCCGCTGGGCGGCACGCCCGCCGACGACGACAAGGCGCGCGACCTCTTCAATCAGCTCGATATGGCCCGGGTCGTCGCGGACGGCGTCGCCACCGTCGCTTTCCTGAAGGGCGATGCCGCCTCGAACGGCAAGGTCGGCGCGGTCGGCTTCTGCTGGGGCGGGGGCACGGTCAATGCGCTGGCCGTTGCAGCCCCCGATCTCGATGCTGCCGTCGCCTATTACGGCATGCAGCCGAAAGACGCTGCCGAGATCGCCAGGATCGGCGCGCCTCTTCTCCTGCACTATGCCGGGCTGGACGAGCGCATCAATGCCGGCATACCCGACTTCCGGAAGGAACTGGATGCCGAAGGCAAGGAGTATCAGATCTTCATGTATGAGGGCGTCCAGCACGCCTTCAACAACGAGACATCCGAAGCGCGCTACAATGAAGAGGCGGCCGATCTCGCCTGGAGCCGCACGATCGCCTTCTTCAAGGAGAAGCTGGCATAGATGGCGCCATCGTTGATACGTGTGTTCGAAGCGGACGGCATACCGAACAGCGCGTTGCCGCTTGTGATATGGAAGGACCGCCTGCCCGGCGCGGCGCGCGAAGGGGGGCCGGCATGCGCCCTCTACCGCCGCAACGGCTGGAGCGGCACATGGGTCTATACGGTCTACCCCTTCTGGCATTTCCATACGCACGGCCATGAAGTGCTGGGCTGTGTCGGCGGTCGGGCGCGGATCGGTTTTGGCGGCGATGCAGGGATCGTGATCGACGTCGAGCGGGGCGATGTGGCGGTGGTTCCCGCCGGGGTCGGCCACAGGAAGATCCAGGCCACGGACGATTTCCTGATGGCGGGTGGTTATCCGCCGGGACAGCAGGGCAACATCGTAAGGTCCGGAGAACTGGACGACAAGCGGATCGCCGCCGAGATCGGGAGGGTCGGCCTGCCCGAGAGCGATCCGGTCACCGGCCTCGCGGACGGCGTCGTGACCGTCTGGCGGAGAGCAACAAGCTGAGTCTCGCGACTTGATCATGCCGGCTGCGCCGCGTCTCGCGACGGCCCGTTGCTTCAGCCGGGCGGGTCGGGCGGCGGCCTGTGCAGGGCAACGCCCGAGACCACCAGCGCAATGCCGAGCACGTCGCGCATGTCGGGAAACTGCCGCAGGACAATGATGCCGATCAATGTGGCGCTGAGCGGCAACAGCGCCAGCATCAGCGCAAAACTCGCACGCGGCAGCCGGGCCATGGCCATCTGGTCGCAGATGTAGGGGATGACCGACGAGCAGATGCCGACGCCGATCGCCGCACCGAGCAGGATCGGCGAGGTGAGGGCGGTGGTCGCCTCGCGCAGGCCGAAAGGCAGGACGAACAGCAAGGCGATGGCCATCGCCGCCCCGAGCCCGGCAATGCCGCCGCCCGCGCCCCGGTGGGCAAGGCGGTGGCCGAGCACGACATAACCCACGAACAGCACGCCGTTCAGCAATGCCCAGAACAAGCCGGCCGGATCGCTCGCCCATTGCGGGTCCAACAGGCAGAAGGTGCCGACAACGGCCATGACGAGCGCAAGGACGTTGCGCCCTGTGCGCAGCCCGGCCAAGGCCAGCGCGATCGTGCCGACGAATTCGATCGCCGCGACCAGGGACATCGGCAGGCGTTCGAGGGCGAGATAGAAGGAGCAGTTCATCAGGGCAAGGCAGGCGCCGAAGGCGACGAGCAGCAGTCGCGTCTCAATGTCGGCCACGGCGAATGTCCGCCACGGCCGGGTGAGGGGGGCGAAGGCGGCAGCTGCCGTCGCGATGCGCAGCCAGGCGACGCCCAGCACGCCGATGGACGGGACGAGAAGCACCGCGAAGGCGGGGCCCAGATAGTGGAAGACGGCGCTGATGCCGAACCAGAGCTGCGGCGGAACGGATTGCGCCAGGCGCGAAGCGGTGCCGGTTGCTGCCTGCATGGGAGCCTCCACGAGGCAGTGTCCGCGGCGGAGCGGATTGCCAACTGCCTGCTGTTCGAGAAACGGGCATTCCTGTTGTATTCCTGAACCCAAATATCGCAGGCTGTTTGCTCGAATTATATGGATAATGCTATGGTGACAAACTGATGTTGGCGTCGATACGGAGGTAGAAATGGCAAATCGCCTTCGAAGCGAAAATTCCGGTCACGACGGGGTCGATACGCGTATCCTGCGAATCCTGGCCGACGATGCCCGAACGAGCGTCGCCGAGATCGCGCGGGCCGTGGGCATGTCGGCCCCGAGCGTTTCCGAGCGGATCAGGCGGCTCCAGGACAACGGAACGATCGAGGGCTACACGATCCGGATCGACCCGGCGGCCTTCGGCCTGCCGCTGTCGGCATGGCTTAGGATCCGGCCGGTCCCTGGCGAGTTGGCCCGGGTGAGCGAGATCATCAAGGCCATTCCGCAGGTGGTAAGCTGCGATCGCGTGACCGGCGAGGACTGTTTCGTCGCCCGCGTCCATGTGCGTTCCGTCGGCGATCTGGAAGCGGTGATCGACCGGATCATCCCTTATGCGATGACCAACACGGCCATCGTGCAATCGTCACCCGTCCCGCCGCGCCTGCCAGATATCGGGGAGGACCCCGATCGATGAGATCACGCCCGGCGCCTTCGAATCACATTCCCAGGCGCTTCGATCGGGCGTGCTTGACGACACGGCGCCAGCGCAGGATGTCGATGGGGATCGGTTTCCTGACGGAGACGATACGCGAGATCTCGCCATCGATGTTCTGCAGCGTGTGCCGCAGGTCATCGTCGGTCAGTCGAGGATCCGCGGCCAGCTTCTCGGCGGTCGCATGAATGTCTGTCGTCGTCACGGTTCCTCACCCCGGCGCCCCGATGCCCGCAGTGAACTGATGGTCCGATCTTGTCCCGCGATCGCTGTCACGATCAAGTAGCCGCGTGGCGTGGCCGCTCCACCCTTTGCTTGAGGGCAGATACCCGCAGAGTGTCGCGCGAAGAGGGATTCACGCGAAGGTCGTAGGTCCTGGCTTGGCGCATCTCTTTTTTGCCCGGAACCGCTAAACACTTTCGGGGGACGTGCCTAGGCGGTCCTGCGCTTGATCGCGATCGAGCGGCCGGCCCGTTCCGGCATCGGCAGCCCGGCATGGGCCGCGCGCATCGCCTCGACCCTCTGCCTGACGTCGGCGGGGAAGGGCGCGACATTGGGTCCCGCCATGTCGATGTGCAACGAGAGGGCTTCGGAGGTTGCCGCGAGCCAGCCGTCGACATGGCGGATTTCCTGGTAGGCACGCAGCCTTTTCTCGTCATGGTCGAGCAATTGCCAGGTGACGGTCACCCTGTCGGCCAGATGCAGTTCCTGAACGTAGCAGACATGGATCTCGGCCGTGTAGATGGTCAGCTTGCGGTCCCGCGCATAGTCCGCGCCGAGGCCCATCGCGTCGAAGGCCTCGTCCGAGCAACGGTCGAACAGCACATTGTAATAGGCCATGTTCATATGGCCGTTGTAGTCGATCCAGTCCTTCTCGACCTCCATGACACGGGAAACGAAAGGGGCGGGCTGGGTCATGAAATTCCTCTCGGCATGGTGCAGATGAACTTGAGCGGGCTACAGAGTGCCGCGCGATTCCTGAAGCGCAAAACACGCTCTAGCACACCTGGAGCGCAGCGCGTCCTTTCGGACGCACGAAGGACGCTCCATCAAAATCTGCACATCGCGCTTTCGGAAAATCGAGTACGATCTTCCGGCGGATGCGCTACGCCTCGAACCCGGCGAAAATCGATTCCGATTCCCGGGCCGATGCGGTAACCGGGTCAATACAGCTTCATAAGGACCGCCACTGGTCCAAACGCGGAGGAAACCATGGCTCTCAGCGACCTCAGGGCTGTCGCGCGCAACGAGGAGGGCATTGCGGCCGTGCTCGGTATCCTCAAGCAGCGGCTCGGCGAGCGCTTCCAGACCGGGCAGGCCATGCGCGAGCAGCATGGCCACACGACGACCTACATACCGACGCAGGCGCCTGACGGGGTCGCCTTCGCGCAATCGGCCGGCGAGGTGCAGGAGGTCGTCCGCATCTGCGCCGCCCACCGCGTGCCGGTGATCCCGTTCGGCGTCGGCACCTCGCTCGAAGGACATGTCAACGCACCGGGCGGCGGCATCTCGATCGACTTGTCGGGGCTGAACCGTATCCTGTCGGTCAATGCCGAGGATCTCGACTGCACGGTCGAGGCAGGTGTGACACGCGAGGCGCTGAACCAGCATCTGCGCGACACCGGCCTGTTCTTCCCGATCGATCCCGGCGCGAATGCTACGCTTGGCGGCATGGCGGCCACGCGGGCCTCGGGCACCAATGCGGTACGCTATGGGACGATGCGCGAAAACGTGCTGGCCCTGACCGCTGTTATGGCCGGCGGCAGCGAGATCGCCACGGGCCGGCGTGCCCGCAAATCCTCGGCCGGCTACGATCTGACGCGCCTTCTGGTCGGTTCGGAAGGCACGCTCGGCGTCATCACCACGCTGACCTTGAAGCTCTACGGCATTCCGCAGGCGATCTCCGGCGGCGTCTGTCCCTTTCCCAGCGTCGAGGCCGCCTGCAATGCGGTGATCATGACCATCCAGATGGGCATACCGGTGGCGCGCATCGAACTGGTCAATGCCTTGCAGATGAGGGCGATGAAGACCTATTCCAAGCTCGACTATCCCGAGAGCCCCTGCCTGTTCGTGGAGTTCCACGGCAGCGAGGCCGGGGTGAAGGAGCAGGCCGAGAGTTTCGGCGAGATCGCCGCCGAGCATGGCGGCGGCCCGTTCCTGTGGACGACGGTGGCGGAAGAGAGGGCAAAACTGTGGAAAGCGCGGCACGACGCCTATTGGGCGTCGCAGACATTGCGGCCGGGCGCCAAGGGCCTGTCGACCGATGTCTGCGTTCCGATCTCGCGGCTTGCCGAGTGCATCGCCGAGACGGAAGCCGACATCGCCGCCACGGGCCTGGTCGCCCCGATCGTCGGTCATGTCGGCGACGGCAACTTCCACGTGCTCGTGCTCATGGACGTCAATGATCCGCGCGAGATCGCGCGGGCCGAGGAGTTCGTGGCGCGGCTCAACCTGCGTGCGATCGGCATGGATGGAACCTGCACCGGCGAGCACGGGATCGGCCAGGGCAAGATGGCCTTTCTCGAGCGCGAGCATGGCGCGGCCGTCGAGGTCATGCGCGCCGTCAAGCTGGCCCTCGATCCCGACGGCATCATGAACCCGGGGAAGATCCTGCCCATGCCGGCATAGTGGTGGAAACCCGATGCCTGGTTCGCGCAGCCAGGGTCCGCCCCGTCGCGGGACCGGAGAGGAGAATTTGAAAGGATGCGCTGGCGCGAAACAAGCGCGCAGGGTCACGGTTGACCGCTTTGCGCCTCCCCGCACAGCCACACGCGATACCATCCGATGTGATACAGATGCGCTGCGGAGCTATCTGTTACAGCCAAGCCGGGCTGTATCTGTAGGGCTCCGGCCATCTCACTGCAGTAGGATCGCGCCATGACGACACTCCGATCCCGAACTGCTTCAAGTCGGTCCTGGATCGCTGAAGGGCAGATGTGACATGGTGGATTCCAATCGGATCGACAACCTGATCGCAGCGGTGCCCTCCGCTTTGGCGCTTCGCGCCGGGGTGGACCTTGGCATCTTCACCCGGATCGGCGGCAGCACAGTGACTGCGGACAGCCTTGGGGCCGCGCTCAAAGTCGAGCCCGATCGTCTGTCGCGACTCCTCTACGCGCTCGCCAGCATCGGTCTCCTCGAAGTCAAGGATGGTCAATTTCGCAACGGAGCCGAAGCGTCGGCCTTCCTCGACGCGTCCAAGCCGACCTATCGCGGCGGCGATCATGCGCTCCTGCGCGAGCTCTGGGGAGCCGATCTGCTGACCGCTGAGTCGCTGCGACAGAACCGGCCGGCTGCGCTGCACGACTTTTCCGAGGCGGGGCCCGAGTCCGCGGCGGCCTTCAGCCGCATGCTCGCACCGGGCGGGGTGACTTTCGGCCGACATCTGGCCCGGGAGATAGACCTCTCGGCGATCGGTTCGGTGATCGACATCGGTGGGGGCCCCGGGACCATTCTCGTCGGACTTCGCGAACGGCGGCCGCAGATCGCGGCGACGCTGATGGAACTCCCGGCGGTCGCAGCGGTCGCGCCAGCTATCCTGTCAGAATACGGTGCCGACGACGTGGTTGTCGAAGAGGGGGACATAACTGTCGCGCCATCGATCGGTCGGCACGATCTGGCGATCCTGAAGGCCGTCGTCCAGGTCCTTTCGCCGGATCAGGCGCGCAGGTCGATCTTGAACGCGGCGCGTTGCCTCACACCCGGAGGCGAGATCGCAATTGCGGGATCGGGTGTCGTCGATGACGATCGCCTGGGCCCGCCTGAGGGTGTCTTTCTGAATCTCACCTTCTTGAACCTCTATCGCCACGGCGAGTCGTACACTGAAGGTCAATATCGCGCGTGGATGACCCAGGCTGGATTCCGGGATATCATCAGGTCGCGCCTGGACGGCTGCACGTTGTTTCGTGCACGCCTCACGGGCTGATCGTGGCTGAGTGGTTGGTTTCGGACGAAGGGTTCTCCGAGGCGCCCCGGCCCTGTCCGGGCAGCCTTGCAACCTTCAGCGCCGAGAGCGTTCGCTTGTCCGGTCAACGCGGAGCGAGCCATATCTATGAGCTCGTATCGGCGAGCAACATTCTTTCCCGACGAATGGTTGAGGCGTGCGGTCTTCGATTGGAGCCGACCCTGACATGCCGATTTGCGAACGCGCTGGTCAGCTTTCAAGCCGATCCAACTTGAACGCTGACCATCCGCTTGGCCCAACACTTCATTCGGCGATCGGTAGGGCAGCCACCACGCGTGGCGCTCCATGGTAGTTCCCATGGATGAGACGAAGAGCAGCTTCCCGCCAAATGCAGGAGTCTGACCGTCACCAGGCGCCACGTTTTCACCACTGGCCCGTCGCGGCCCTGGGCCGGGCGCCGCCGCCTTGACCCAGGCTTTTTTTGGCCTGAGAGTCGCGCGCGACTGCCAGGTCGGGTGGGCTGGAGGAGGAAACGACATGGCGATGTCCCGCAAGGAGGAGGCCCGCGCGCTGGATGCGGGAGAGCGAGAGCTGGTCGATAAGTCGCATCAGCCGGCAGTCCAGGCGCTTTCGGACGCCGAACTTGCCGATCTGGTGAAGCTGGTGCGCGAACGGCGCGACAAGGCGCAGTCGGAGGCGCATCGGCGCCGGCGCGAAATGCGCGGCAAGAGCGGGCCGAAGGGCGCGGCGGCTTCCAGGTCGGATGCGGGCTCGCAAGCGAAGCTCTCCGTTCTTGCCATGGCCGTGCGGCGCCTCAACGCAGAGGCCGGGCGGCGGCGCCAGCTCGCCGCGAGCATGGCGCTGGTCGACAATGCGCACAAGGCGCTCGCCGTCAAGGCCAAGGCGCTGCAGCGTGGCCCGGAGTTCAACACCCGTCATGCCCATCGGGGCATGCGGGCGGCCGCCAACGAAAAAGCCGCCAGCCTGATCCGGCCGATGGAGCGGGGTCGGCAACGCAAGGCCGCGCAGGTGGCTCAGGCGAAACGCGACGCCCGCTGATGGCTTAGGCGGTGTCGAATCGTTTCGACCGTAGAGCTGGCGTAGGAGGTGCGGTGCTGCCCCTCACTGTCCTGCCGGACATCTCTCCCCGCACGCGGGGAGAGAGAGGCCGGCCGCTCTGATTTCGCCAATCGGAAAACCTCGGCGATTGGCGAATGTGGCGCTTGAACTCTGCCGCAGACCCGATTGGCTATCTCCCCGCTTACGGAGGTGAGGAGCCGGTTCGCGGAGCGGATTCATCGTTCCTGTGGCACGATCAAAGGCCAGCGAAAGACGGGACGCTGCGAAGCAGCGGGGACCGGGCCCGGCAGGACGGTGAGGGGCGATGCAGTGCGAAGCGGTTGTTTTCCGGTATTTCCCTGGATTGGATAGTCGAGCTGAAGCACCTCGATCGTCTGGAATGCGCGCAATTGCCACTTTATGGACATGGCGAAGCGGATAGAGTGTAGGAACGCGAACGGCATGTTCGTTCCAGGTGGCAAGCGATTGCGAGAGTAGGGTGCTGGCACGGCTTTTTGTGCTCGTCGGTGGATTGATCGTGCTGGCGCTGACAGCGGCGCTGGTGGGGCCGTATCTCATCGACTGGACGTCGTACCGGTCGAGCTTCGAGCGTGAGGCGAGCGCGATCCTCGGCCGCAAGGTAACGGTCGAAGGTGCGGCCAAGGCTCGCCTGCTGCCGTTTCCGTCGGTGACCTTTTCCGATGTGTCGGTAGCCGGGGGGCCCGACGGCACGCCCGCCATGACGGTCGAGACCTTCTCCATGGATGCCGAACTCGCCCCCTTGATGCGCGGCGAGTTCCTGATCTTCGACATGCGCCTGGTGCGGCCAAAGGCCACCATCGGCATCGGCGCCGACGGCGTCGTCGACTGGGCGATGCGGCCGTCCTCGCCCTTCGATCCCGGGCAGATCGCGGTGGAGAAGCTGACTGTCACCGAGGGCGAAGTAACGCTCCGGCATGCGGCCGGCGGCCGCGACCATGTGCTGTCCGACATCAACACCGTCATCTCGGCCCGATCGCTTGCCGGCCCATGGCGGGCCGCAGGCTCGCTGCGGCTCGACGGCATGGAGACGAGAGTTGAGATCTCCACGGGCAAGCTCTATGAGACCAGGGCCATGCGCCTGCGCGTCCGCGCCGATCCGGCCATCTATCCGCTGGCGGTGGAGATGGACGGCGACGTCAGGCTGGAGGATGGCGCGGCTCTTTATGCCGGCGCCTTCAAGGTCGATGCCAAGGTCGATTCACGTGGCGACGCCGCGACGACGCAATTACGCGGCACGGATGGCGCGAGCTTCAAACAGCAGGAGACATCGGGGCGCGAGCCGCCGCCTTACCGGCTGAGCGGCAAATTCGCAGTCGACCATCAGCGGCTGGATGTCGAGCAGTTCCGATTCGAGACCGGCCCGCTGGACAATCCCTATACGGCGGATGGAACCGGTCTGGTCGATCTCGGCACCGCGCCGCATTTCGAGATCGAGGCGCATGGCGCGCAGGTCCGCTTCGACGAAACGGTCGCCGAGCCCGGCAAGGCGAGCGGCGCCACGCTGGCGACGCGACTGGCCGGATTGGAGCGCATGCTGGCGGGCCTGCCGAGGCCGGGCATTCCGGGCACGGTGGACTTGGCGCTGCCGGCGGTCGTGGCGGGCGATACGACAGTCCGCGATGTGAGGATCGCGGCCGAACCGGCTTCCGAGGGCTGGAACATCAAGGCACTGTCGGCCGCGCTTCCGGGCCGCACGACGCTGGAGGCCAGCGGGCTCCTGCGCACGCCGAAGGATTTCGGCTTCCAGGGCTCGCTGCTGCTCGCCGTCGGTCAGCCCTCGGGCTTCGCCGCCTGGCTGTCGCGCGACGTCGACGAGGCGATCCGCCGCCTGCCGGCGGCAGGCTTCAAGGCGAGCGTCGATCTCACCCGCGAACGACAGGCTTTCCACGACCTCGAGCTCATCCTCGGCAAGGCCAGGTTTCGCGGCGAGGTCGACAGCCGGCAGCCTCAGGATGCCGAGCCGTCGATGGCGCTGAAGCTCGAAGGAGACGCGCTCGACATAGACGGCATGACCGCCTTCGCCTCGCTGTTCGTCAGCGGCAGGGGCCTGACCGAACTCGCCGCGCGCAATCTCGACCTGGCGATCAGGGCCGGCCCAGTCTCCGCCGGTGGATTGACGGCAGAGACGGTGGATGCCGCACTGCGCCTGCGCGGCGAGCAGCTCGAGATCGACAGGCTGTCGATCGGCGGGCTGGAGGGTTCCACGGTAAGCGCCACCGGTACGCTGCGGGATATCGCGAGCAATCCTTCCGGCCGGCTCGACGCGTCGATCGTCGCCGTAGACCTCACGCCGCTCTTGAAGCTCGTCTCGGGCCAGTATCCCGGCAATCTCCTGTTCTCCGCTCTGGCCGAGCGCGCGGCCGCCTATCCTGGGCTGTTGGAGGATGCGCAGATCGACCTTGTGGGAACCGCCGCGCCCAATGGCGACGGGACTTCAGGCTTCGCCGTCAGCGCCAACGGAGATGCCGGCGGCAGCACGTTTTCCCTCGCCGCTTCGGGGATGCTCGCCGGCGGCACGGCGCTCGACATCGACCCGGCCGCTCCGCTGTCGATCTCCTTCTCGGCCAGGAACGACAATGCGGAAGCCCTGATGGCGCTCCACGGCCTGCCCGTATTGCCGCTCGGCGCCGTCGGCGGCGGCGATGCCACGTTGACCGCCAAGGGTACGCTGGAGAAAGGACTGGAGACGTCTTTCGATTTCACGGCCACGGATATGACTGCCGCCTTCAACGGCAGTCTGCGCATGGCCGAGGGCCAGATGAAGGGGGAGGGCGACGTCACACTGGAGGCCACCGATATCGAGCCCTGGCTGATGACGAGCGGCATGATGCTGCCCGGCATGGGGCTGGGCCTGCCCGTCGAACTGGCCGCGAAGGCGTCCTTCGGCGACGGCACCTTGCGCATGTCCGGCCTGAGCGGGACGGTAGGCGGCGGCCGGCTTTCCGGCGATGTCGCCGCGGCCGTCAGGGATGGCGTTCCACATCTCACCGGCACTGTGTCCGCCGAGGCGCTCGACCTGTGGCCGGCTGTGGCGACGGTGCTCGGCGAGGCGTCCATCCAGGGCGCCGGCGGCGCCTGGCCCGACGTGGCGTTCCGCAACAAGGTGGCGACGCCCTTCACCGCCGAGCTCGATATCAAGGCCGGGTCGGTCTCGGCCGGAATGTTCGGCACGGCCGCGGATGTATCGGCCACGGCACGGCTCGACATGGAAGGCCTGCATATCTCCAATCTCGACGCCAAGGCCTATGGCGGCGTGCTCAGCGGCCTTGGCGAACTGAAGAACAATGACGGCACCGCCCTGTTTTCGGGGCAGATGAAGCTGACCGGCGCGGATCTCGCCGCGCTGCTCGACGGCAGTGGCCTTGCCGGCAAAGGTGATGTCACAGCCACCTTGTCGGCGAGCGGCAAGTCCGTCGAGGCCATGGTCGCGGCGCTCTCCGGTTCGGGCACCGTGACGTTCGGCGGCACGACCGTTCCGGGCGTCAATCCTAATGCGTTTGCGGCTCTCATCCGCGCGGCCGACGCGGTCGGCCGCGAAATCGGCGCGACCGACATCGCCGCCTTCGCGCCTGATATCGTTGGAGACGGCACCTTCCAGGCGGACGGCGGTGAGATCGCCTTCACCGTGGCCAGCGGTATCCTGCGGGCGCCGCCATTGACGCTCGCCGGGCAGGGCGTGTCCCTCACGGCAGAGCTCAAGGCCGACGCCAATACCGGTACCGTTTCGGCGACGGGGCAGATCGCCTATGCGCCGGGGGATGAGGCCCTGGCGGGATCCGAGCCGGTCGTCGGCTATGCGATCGAAGGGCCCCTCCAGACAGCGCAAGGGCGCCTGGATCTGACCCCCCTCACACAGTTCCTGACGCAGCGCGCGCTGGAGATCGAGCAGGCCCGCGTCGAGGCCATGCAAGCCCAGTTGCTCGAGCGCCAGAGGCTGCGTCGGGAAGTCCGTTACTACGCCGCGCTACAGTCCGAGCGCGACCGTCTCGTCGAGGAAAAGCGGCGAGCGGAGGAAGAGGCACGCAAGCGGGCCGAGGAGGAGGCGCGCCGGAAGGCGGAGGAAGAGGCCCGCCGGAAGGCGGAAGCGGAAGCCAGGGCAAGAGCGGACGCCGAGGCGAAGGCTGCGGCCGAAGCCAAGGCCCGCGCCGATGAAGCCGCGCGCCAGAAGGCCTTCGAGGAAAGGGCCGCGGAGGCCATAAGGATGGCCGAGCAGGAGCGGGCGCAGCACGAGGCCGAGGCGAAAAAGCCGGAGATCGAGCGGGCACCCCTGCCGGCTATCGAGGGCGGCGGGGCCGGTCGTATCAACCCGTCCTCGATCGACGATTTCCTGCGCTCGCTGCAGGGCCCGGAATGATAGGCCCTTCCTGCGATCGATGCGCCGCCCCTGCCATGAAAGTAGCGCCGAAATCTGTTTTGCTTCAGTCGGATAAGGGATTCGGCAACGCCGCGAAATGCCCCTCATCCGACCTCGCTTCGCGAGGCCACCTTCTCCCACAAGGGGAGAAGGCAAGGCTTGCAGGAGCGCTCCGGCCAATCGTCGACGTTGACGATTTGCAGAGCCGACAAAGCCAGGCTCCGACCTTCTCCCCTTGTGGGAGAAGGTGGCCTCGCGAAGCGAGGTCGGATGAGGGGTCACCCGGGTGCAAGGGCCACAAGGCACGGGCAAGCAGGCGACCCGGTGGCCGTAAGCAACGTCTTGGCCCGCAGGGAATATGTGCATGCCGTAGCCGTTTACGGGGAGAAGGTGGCGGTCCACCCTCCGCAGCTGCTGCGGAGGACGGGCAGGCGGATGAGGGGCGGTTCGCGCGTGGCCGAACCCCTTATCCAACTGCAATCAAAAGGCTTTCCGACCGGCGAGGCGGCTGTCGGCGAGTGAGATCACTTCGCGCGTTTCGCCCATTCCAGGACGTGGATGCGCAGCATCGAGGACAGATTGGCGTCGCGGGGGCGGGCGGCGTCGACCTCGGCGACGAGGGCGGCCAGCGTCACGCCCCGTTCGGCGGCGATGGAAACGAGGTCCTCATGGAAGGGCCGTTCGAGCGAATAGCTCGTGCGATGGCCGCGGATCGTCACCGAGCGCTTCTTGACGAGGTTCATGCGGCGTCACTCACCCGTGCGTGTCTTCGTCCTTGCGCGCGAGACGATGACCGTCGAGGAAAGCGGACGATCTCCCGGCTTCCGTTTCGGACCGCAGCTTCTCGGCTTTCGAGCGTCCATGCAGCTGACGGTTCTGTTGCGCGAGCCGTTCCTTCTCGTCGCGCGTCTTCCTCTTGCGCGCCATGCGAAGATTGACGATCTCGGCCATCGGGGCCCGCTACTTCTTCCGGAAAGCGTCGAGCGAGACGACGTCGGCACCCTTGGTCGCCGTGTCAGCCGGCTCTTTTTCGGCCTGCTTGCTGTCGTCTTTCCTGCGCTGCTCGCCCTTCTTCGAGGTCGACGCCGGAGCCTTGGCCGGTTCGGATTTCTTCAGCGCCGCCGGCGGCTCGGTTGGGGCCTCGGCAACGGCCTCCGGCTTGACGTCGAATTCGAGTTCGAAGTTCACGGAAGGATCGTAGAAGCCGCGCACCGCCGAGAAGGGAATCTCCAGCTTCTCCGGAATGTCGGAGAAGGACAGGCCGACTTCGAAGCCCGTGTCGGTGACCTTCAGGTCCCAGTACTGGAACTGGAGCACAATGGTCATCTGCTCTGGGTAGCGTTCGCGCAGGCGCGTCGAGATGCGCACGCCGGGAGCGCCGGTCAGAAAGGTGATGAAGAAATGATGGTTGCCGGGGAGGCCGGTACGCGCCACTTCGGCCAGAACCTTGCGCATGACGCCGCGCAGAGCCTCCTGGGCGAGAATGTCGTAGCGGATGTGGTCTTCGGCCATGGGTGACCCGGTTTCCCTGAATCGAACAGCCTAGGTGTAATCAAGCGCAAGGCCGCCGTAAACCGGATATAGCGTGAGCTTTCTCGGAGGTAAGCCTCCAAGCACGCTTGCATGGCTTCGCCCACGCTTCACATGGCTGGGCTCTTCCCTTGCCGCAGGCTTCTTGTCGGAAAACCGTGGGACAGTTTTCCGAAATCCGCTTGGCTGGCCGAAACAAGCATTGCGCCGTCAGGATCGACCCCGACCGGTTGCCTCACCACACCTGCGACCTTACCGGCTGGGTAGCGGGCAGTTCGTCATTTTCCCGAAAGAGACACGGAGCACACCAGCAGGATTCTGAGCTAATTTCATCCGACTGGTTGGAAGATAGAGTAAGCGCATGCGACAGGCTGGCACATTGTCGACAGCGGGCCCCGACAGGGTGGTGTTCATGTCCTTGTCATCGTCTATCCGACCGAAGCCAAAACTGAAGAAGTCCGGACCAAAGAGTTCAGGAGACCGTGTGCAATGTTGGCGACCATGCCGGGGCTAGCGGGCGGTATTCTGCTGGTCATCGAATTCCTTTGCGGCGCTGCCGCCGGAATCGCGCTGGGCCGTCGGGTCCGCGGCTTCAGCTGGGGCTGGGTGGCCGATGGTGCGATCGGCGGCATTGGCGGCCTGCTCTTTGTGTGGCCTTCCCCGCGCATTCCCGGCGTCGGGCGCCTCATCGGCCACCCTGCAAACGGGTTGACGCCCGCTGTGCTGATCGGAGCCGGAGTGGCCGGATTTTTCGGAGGCCTTTTCCTGATCCTGCTGGCGGGTTTCGTCAAGGCCATCGTGAGAGGCCGATAGCAAACTCCGGGGGCAGGAGTGACGCAATGCCGACCGGCGCATATTTGTTCCTCGCTCTCCTGGTCGTTGTCGCAGCAGCGACGGCATGTACGGTCGTCGTGGATCAGCGTCCGGTTCCTGCGCGTTCGCCGGTCTGCACACGTGAGTTCGCTCCGGTCTGTGCCCGGCGCGGCGGACAGCGGCGGACTTTCACAAATGCCTGCCTGGCCCGGACGTCGGGCTTCGAGGTCGTGTATCGGGGACAGTGCCGTGCAGGCCCGCCGCCGATTGCCGGCCGCCCAGCCGCCTGTCCTCGCGAATTCGCGCCTGTCTGCGCGCGGCGCGCCAACCTTTCGCTCACTTTCGATAATGCGTGCCTGGCGAATGCGAGGGGGTTCCGTCCAATCCATCCAGGGCGCTGCCGCTGACCAACCCACCGGAAGATTGCCGCGACCGCAACGAGGACAGCGAGTCCAACCGGCACGGCACCGTCGACAATGTGGGCCCGCCCGTCCACGCAGACCAGGTCACCACCAGAACCGATAGCGCGGGGACGACCGCCATGGGGGTCAACGTGAGGCGCCTCGCCATGCCAGCCCTATCGACCAAACAGGGACGGCGCCGACACTCCCGACGGAATCTTGCGCTCCGCGACTTCAATTGTGTCGGGACGGCGAAGACCAGCAACAGAACCATGGCACAATTGACGGCGAGTTCTCGCTCGTGCCGGGCATCCGGCATAAGCAATTCGTTCGCAAGCGTCGGCAGCACCAGCGCCGGAAACTGCCAGCATCATTAAGAAATCGCTCATGCGAAGTGTTCGGATTTCAAGCTGTAGCAAGCCGTTCTGTTATTGACTGTAGCGACGCGAGGGCTTGAATATATCTGCCTATATTTTATAGAAACTAAGATGGATGCGGGGGGCGACTCTGTCTTGCGAGGAGCAGATGTCGCTACGTGGGCTGTCGTCGAGCGGCAACGCCGCAGTGAAGGCTGACTCGGCCGGGGCGCTGTTCTCGGCCAAGGTGGACCCTGAGGCCAGGCGGGTAGCAAACCGGGTAACCATGCCGCCGGTTCCCAAGGCGCGTCCGGTGTCCGCCTTCGAATTCACGACACTGGACCTTCCTGCCGAGGAACGGTTCATGGCTTGGCGGGCCAGCTACGCACCTATGATTGATCTTGTTCAACCGGACGGTCTCGACGTCGCCTTTGCCGGGGACCAGTTGCTCTGGGACCTCGGCAGTCTGGCGTTCTCGCGTGTCAGGACTGATGCCTTGGGGTTCGCGAGCTTGGCGCGACGCGAACGTCGTGACCCGATCGATCATTGGGTGATCAGCCTGCTGCTGAAAGGCAGTTCAAGAACGATCACCCCTTTGCGAACATTCGACGGGCATCCCGGATCGCTTCAGATACACCCGCTCGGCAAGGTTTTCGAAGGGCGTATCACCGACAGCGAAATGCTGCAGTTGCTCGTCCCGCGCGATTTCTTCCGCGGCATGACCCACCTGCTGGAAGCGGCCGAGTTCGCGGCACGCGACGACGCGATGGCCCGGCTTCTGGCCGGCTACATGGTCCAAATCGCCCGTTGCCTTCCGTCATTGGATGTTCGGGACGTGCCCAGGCTGATAACCGCGACGAGGGCGATGATCCTCGCCTGCACTGCACCGTCCGCCGATCATCTTGCTGAAGCTGACGACACGATCGCCAACGTGCTTCTCGACCGTGCGCGTCGCTTCGTGCAAGCCAACATGGTCTCTGGCGATCTCGACGTAGCCAGCGTGCAGCGCGAATTGGGCATATCCCGTTCGCGCCTTTATCGCCTGTTCGAACCCTATGGCGGGGTCGTGCACTATATCCAGCGCCGCCGGTTGCTCGACGCCCATGCTGCGCTTGCGGATCCCGGGGACACTCGGCGTATCCTCGATATTGCCGAGGAGCGCGGCTTCACGGACTCTGCAGAATTCAGCCGGGCTTTCAGGCGTGAGTTTGGGTACAGCCCCCGGGACGTGCGGGCGACCGGCAAGAGGAACCCGTCGAACGGATCCGCTTCCGATCTGGAGCGCGTTGCGCCAATCGACCGGCTGGGAGTTCTGTTGCGCCGGCTGCAAGCGTGAAGCTCGCAATGCCGACCCCCATGCGCTTGCTGTAAGCGCAGGTTCGGCACAGGGTGCACAACCTGTGCGGGTCGAGTTGCGGCATGGAAGGCGGTCCAGCGCCCGGCGCCAGAGGCGACTCGACCCCCAAATAGAGACGCAGCGCAAAGCGTCGGGATTCAGTGCTAATTTCTTTTCCCGAGCATCGGCATAAGGTGCCTCGGTGCGGCGGACTAAAACGGCAAGATCAAGCCATACGTCGCGAGGTAAGCTGTTGTCACGGAAGCCTTACTTCGTGGAGCTATGACATGATGACTCAAGCTGGGTCGGCGCGATGACGACCCAAAGCGAGCAGAAACATCTCCGTTTCTCGATGATGGTTGTCGGCTCCATGGCGGGCGCCGGCAAATTTGCACTACCCCATCGTTTCGGCCTCGCGATCGGCCGGTTCCGCTTCGCTATCGCCTGGTGCATCGCCAGCGGCGGCTTCTCCATGCTGAAGCGGGTCTTCCGGTTGCCTGCCGGGAAGCATCGCGACATCCAGCCCAGCATCTTGTCCCAACTGTATTCGTGCCTGGGAAATCCAACATTGGGAGAACCGATCGATGGCCACTGACACAGCCCACGGCTCGCCCGCTGCGACAGCCCAAGGCGGCGAGGACAAGCTGAGCCTTCCGGCGCTGGCCGCGATGGTCGTTGGTTCGATGGTCGGCGCCGGCGTGTTTCAGCTCCCGGCGCGTTTCGCGACCCAGACCGGGGTCTATGGCGCTCTCATCGCGTGGGCGATCGCCGGCACTGGCATGCTGGCACTCGCGTTCGTCTTCCAAACGCTCGCAGTCCGCAAGCCCGATCTCGACAACGGGGTCTACGTCTATGCGCGCGCCGGGTTCGGCATCTATCCGGGCTTCCTCTCCGCCATCGGTTTCTGGGCCTCCGCATGCGCAGGGAACGCCTTCTACTGGGTGCTGATAATGACCACCATTTCGCAGCTGTTTCCCCAGCTCGCGGAGGTGTTCGGAACGGGCGACACCTGGCCGGCTTTCTTCGTTTCCGTGGCTGCGGTCTGGGGGTACTACTTCTTCATCCGCCGCGGCGTCAAGGAAGCCGCGTGGATCAACTACATAGTAACAGTCGCGAAGCTTGTTCCTCTTGCACTCTTCCTCGTGCTCGTGATCTTCTTCTTCAATGGCGAGGTTTTCGTCGGCAACCTCACCGGTGGCTACGACCTGCCCGGCGGAGACTCGCTGTTCTTGCAGGTGCAGGGCACGATGCTCATCACGGTGTTCGTGTTCCTGGGCATCGAGGGCGCGAGCGTCTACTCGCGATACGCCCAGCGGCGCGAGGACGTCGGCACCGCGACTGTGCTGGGGTTCCTGGGGGTGCTCGCTCTTTTTGCGTCCATCTCCATCCTCTCATACGGCATCCTTCCGAAGGCGGAGATCGCGGCGTTGTCCCAGCCGTCCGTCGGCGGGGTCCTCGAGTCCGCGGTTGGGCCATGGGGCGGGGCGTTCATCCGCGTCGGGCTCATCGTGTCGGTGCTCGGCGCCTACCTGGCCTGGCAGCTCCTGGCGGCCGATGTCGTGTACGCAGCGGCGAAGGACGACGACTTGCCCGGCCACTTTGCCAGGCTCAACAACCAGGACGTTCCCGAGCACGCCGTTTTCTGGACGTCGGTCCTGGTTTCCGCGATCCTTTTCGCCGTGCAGTTCGCGGAAAACGCCCTCGACTTCACCCTCGACCTGACCGCCGCGCTTTCGCTCGCGCCGTTCGCGCTTGCCAGTGCTTACGCGGTCAAGATCGCATGGCAGCGGGACGGATACACGAACACGTCGTCGGGCATCCGGACGCGAGAGCTGGCGATCGCAGTCGTCTCAACGGTCTACACGCTGTTCCTCATATGGGCCGCCGGATACACGTTCGTCTTCCTTGCCTGCATCCTGCTGGCGCCGGCGACGGTACTCTACTTCATCGCGAGGCGGGAACAGAAGGCGCAGGTGTTCACCACGGCGGGGCTCGTCACCTTCTTGCTCGTCCTGGCTTTTGCGGTGATCGGGATCGTGTTGCTCGCCACAGGCGTGGTGCAGATCTGATGGCCATCATCGCGGCACTTTCCGTATGCGCCAGGCGATCGATCTGCGTTGTGCCCGGCGAATTGTGAGTTCACACCCGACCTAGGAGGTATCGACGATGGCCACAGAAACCGAATTCGGCGTTCATTCCGAGGTCGGCCAGCTGCGCAAGGTCATGGTCTGCGCGCCGGGCCGCGCACATCAGCGGCTCACGCCGACCAATTGCGACGCGCTTCTGTTCGACGACGTGCTGTGGGTCGATGTCGCCAAGCGCGACCACTTCGACTTCATGACCAAGATGCGCGACCGCGGCGTCGAGGTGGTGGAGATGCACAACCTGTTGGCCCAAACTGTCGCCGTTCCCGAGGCCAAGAAGTGGATCCTCGACAACCAGGTTGTACCGAACCAGGTCGGGTTTGAACTCGTCAACGAAATCCGCAGCTATCTCGAAGGCCTGTCCGACCGCGAGCTTGCCGAGACCCTGCTGGGCGGGCTGTCGACCCATGAATTCCCCGAACATATCGGCGGCGAGATGCTGGAATTGATCCGGGACGCTGCTGGGGTGGCCGAATATCTTCTGCCGCCGCTGCCCAATACGATCTATACGCGTGACACCACTTGCTGGATCTATGGCGGCGTTACGCTCAACCCGCTCTACTGGCCGGCGCGGCACGAGGAGACCATCCTCGCCACCGCCATCTACAAGTTCCATCCCGACTTCGCCGGCAAGGTCAATGTCTGGTGGGGCGATCCCGCAAAGGACTGGGGCCTTGCCACGCTCGAAGGCGGCGACGTCATGCCGATCGGCAAAGGCAATGTGCTGATCGGCATGAGCGAGCGCACGTCGCGGCAGGCGATCAGCCAACTCGCCGCGACCCTCTTCGAGAAAGGCGCGGCGGATCGGGTCATCGTCGCCGCGATGCCGAAGCTGCGCGCGGCGATGCATCTCGACACTGTATTCACCTTCGCGGACCGCGACTGCGTGCTGATCTATCCCGACATCGTCAACAGCATCGAGGCGTTCTCCTACCGGCCGGGTGACAAGCCGGGCTCGATCGAACTGCACAAGGACAGTCGCTCCTTCGTCGAAACGGTGCGCGACGCGCTCGGCCTCAAGGAGATGCGCGTGGTCGAGACCGGCGGCAATGCTTACGTGCGCGAGCGCACGCAATGGGACAGCGGCGCCAACCTCGTCTGCCTCTCACCCGGCGTCGTGCTTGCATATGACCGCAACACCTACACCAACACGTTGCTGCGCAAGGCCGGTATCGAAGTGATTACCATTACCGGAGCGGAACTCGGACGCGGGCGCGGCGGCGGCCACTGCATGACCTGTCCGATCATCCGCGATGCGGTCGACTACTAGGGGCGCGGACCAAGACGATCCGAGGAAGAGGCGCCGCCCATGCCACGAGTTCCCGTCGGGCCAGTGAGTGAGGGTTCCATTGAAGGCGTCGACTACGAGCGTCGGGCACAATCCCTGCATTCGCGGTGGCGACTGTTCCTCTTCCTGGGCATCGTTCTGATCGTGGCAGGGATACTGGCCGTCGCGCTCCCCGCGATCTCGACATTGGCGGCGAGCGTGGTGCTCGGCGCGGTCCTTGCGCTCGCGGGAGTCGTCAAGATGGTCAAGTCCTTGCAGGTCAAGGAATGGAGCGGTTTCGTCTGGCAGGAACTGACCGGCGTGGTCGAGGTCGTCGGCGGCATCCTGATCTTCTTCAACCCTTTGAAAGGCGCGCTCGCCATCACCCTCCTGATCGCCCTGGTGTTTCTGGTGCAGGGCATTCTGCAGATCGCGCTCGCGGTGGTCGTACGCAACCAGGACGGCTGGCACTGGTTCGCCATCTCGGGTCTCGTTGCGCTGGCGGCGAGCGCAGCGCTCGCCCTGAAGCTGCCCCACACCAGCATCTACACGCCAGGCACGATCGCCGGCATTTCGCTCCTTGTCGCCGGCGGCGCCTACGTCGCCATTGCTCTCACCATGCGCAAGGCACGGCCATGAAGACATTGCGCGACAGGCCGCCGCCATATGGCTCTATCGGAGTGCGGCGATGATCAGGCGAGCTTCTCGCATGCGCCTGGCGATGGCCTGCCTCGCAGCTGTCGCGGCCGCTTGCATTGTCTCGATCTCACTCGCCCAGCAACTGGGCGCGGGGCAGGCTGGTCCGCCTCCGGCGGTCATCGTCGAGAAGGTCGAAATGCAGCAGGTCAACAGTCCCGCGCGGTTCACCGGCCGGGTCGAGGCGATCGAGACCGTGGACATCAGGGCGCGCGTCACCGGCTTCTTGCAGAGGGTGGCCTTCCAGGACGGGCAGGAGGTCAAGGCCGGGGACACGCTGTTCGAGATCGAGCCGAACGAACTCGACGCGCTGGTCGCCTCGGCACGGGCGCAAGTGGCGCGCGCCGAGGCCACGCGGAAGTCGGCCGAACGGACCTTGATGCGCAATCGGGATCTGTTCGCCCGCAACACGGTCTCACAGGCAGTGCTCGACGATTCCCAGGCGGCATTCGATGTCGCGGCGGCGGATGTAGAGGTTGCCGAGGCGACGCTGAACACCGCCGAGCTCAACCTGTCATATGCCCGCATCGCAGCGCCGATCTCCGGCAGCATCGGTCGCGCGACCTTCACCGTGGGCAACCTGGTCCGACCGGATTCCGGTTCGCTGGCACGCATCGTCAGCCTCGACCCGATCCGCGTCGCCTTCGCCATGACCGAGGGTCTGCTCGTGACGGTTCGGCAAGAGGAGGCCGGCGGCACCACTTTCGATCCGGACGTGCTCAAGCTTTCGCTGCGGCTTGCGAATGGGACGGACTACGATCAGCCCGGCCGCATCGAATTCGTCGAACACGAGGTCGATCCACAGACGGGAACCGTCGCGGCCCGGGCCGTATTCCCCAACCCCAATCGCATCCTCATCCCGGGACAATTCGTCACCCTGTTCGTCGGGGAGAAGGATGCGCCCAGCATGCCCGTTGTGCCGCAGACGGCGGTGCTGCAGGATCGCGACGGGCGTTTCGTCTATCTGCTGACCAAGGACAACACCGTTTCGCAACAGCGCATTGCCACGGGAGCGCGCGTCGGCAACGGCTGGGCGGTCACCACAGGCCTCGACGGCGGCGAGCAGGTGGTCGTCCAGGGAATTCAGCGCTTGGCCGACGGCATGACGGTGCAGCCCAGCGAGGGCCAGCCCGTCGGCGGCGGCACATGATCTCCGATCTCTTCATTACCCGCACCCGGCTGGCGATCGTCGTGTCGATTGTCATCTCGATCGCCGGCGCGATCGCCATCTTCGGTCTGCCGGTACAGCAGTACCCGCAGATCACCCCGCCGACCGTCACGGTCTCGGCCACCTATCCCGGCGCAAGCGCGGATGTGATTGCCGACGTCGTCGGCGGGCCCCTGGAGACGGCAATCAACGGCGTCGACAATATGATGTACATGTCGTCGACCAGCTCGAACGCCGGGCAATACTCGCTGTCCGTGACCTTCGAGGTGGGCACGGATCCGGACATTGCGCAGGTCAGCGTGCAGAACAGGGCGCAACTGGCGATCGCGCAGTTGCCGGCTGCGGTCACCCAGCAAGGCGTATCGGTGCGATCGCGGTCGCCCGATTTCGTGCTCGGCATCGCCTTCTACTCCCCCGACGACAAGCGCGACGCGCTCGAGATCACCAACTTCACCGCCACGACAATCGTCGATGCCCTCTCGCGCGTTGCCGGCGTCGGCCAGGCGTCGGTGGTGGGGGCGTCCGAGTATTCCATGCGCGTCTGGCTTGATCCGACACGCATGGATGCACTGGGCATCACGGCAGACGACATAGCGAGCGCCATCCAGCAACAGAACATACAGGCATCGCTCGGCCAGGCCGGCGCACCGCCGGCACAGGAAGGCACCAAACTGCAATTCACGCTCGTGGCTCAGGGCAGGCTCCTAACCGCGGAGCAATTCGGCGACATCGTCATCCGCACAGGCGAGGCTGGCGCGATCGTGCGGCTGCGCAACGTCGGCCGCATCGAGCTTGGCGCGCGGAACTATGCCTCCAGCGCGCGCTTCGGCGGACACGATGCTGCGATGCTGCAGATAAACCAGGCACCAGGGGCCAATGCCATCCAGACCGCGAATGCGGTGCAGGCAGAACTGCAGCGCCTGTCGGCCAGATTCCCGCCCGGCCTCCAATACCAGGTCGTCTACGACGCGACGCGTTTCGTGCGGGCGAGCCTCGGGCTGATCGTCCGCATCCTCGTCGAGGCCTTCCTCATCGTGCTCGCCATCACCTTCCTGTTCCTGCAGGACTGGCGATCCATGCTGGTTTCGGCGCTGGCCATGCCGGTCTCGATGCTCGGCACGATGGCGGTCCTGCTGGTGTTCGGCTACTCGATCAACACGATCTCGCTGCTGGCGCTGGTGCTGGCGATCGGATTGGTGGTCGACGACGCGATCCTCGTCGTAGAGAACGTCAGGCACGTGATCGAGGACAATCCCGGGATCGACACGGCGACCGCCACGCGCAGGGCAATGGGGCAGATCACGGGTCCGATCGTTTCGACGACGCTGGTGCTGCTGGCCGTCGTGACGCCGACGGCGTTCCTGCCCGGTATAAACGGCCAACTCTATCGCCAGTTCGCGGTCACGCTCTCGGCAGCGCTGGTCCTCTCGTCCATCGTCGCACTGACGCTCAGTCCGGCGCTTAGCGCGATCCTGCTGAAGCCAGGACTGGGCGGGTACCGGCGCGGTCCGCTCGCCTGGTTCACGCGCGCTCTCAATGCGACGCGCGACGGCTACGGCCGCGTGGTCGCGTTCCTTGTGCGAGTGTGGTACATACCTCTCGCTGCGCTCGCTGCCTGCTTCCTCGGCGCCTTCCTGCTGTTCGCGCGCCTGCCGTCTACCTTTCTCCCCGACGAAGACCAAGGCGCGCTGTTCCTCGACATCCAGCTTCCCGACGCCGCCTCGCTCGATCGCACGCGGGCGATCGTCAACGAGGTCGAGCATGCGCTGTCGGAGACGGAGGGAGTCGAGAACGTCATCTCCATCGCCGGTTTCAGCATCCTGCAGGGAACCTCCACTCCAAACGGCGCGATGGTGGTAGCGGCGCTGGATCCCTGGGACCAGCGCGCGACTCCCGAGTTGCAGCTCAACGCCATCCTTGCAAAGCTGAGGGCGCAGTTCTCCACCATCCCGGGCGCCAATGTCTCGGTCTTTGCGCCGCCGGCCATTTCCGGCATCGGCGCGGTGGGTGGACTCGACCTGCGGCTGCAGGCGCTGCAGGGGCAACGGCCCGAAGAGATCGCGCAGGTGGTGCGCGCCTTCGTCTCGGAGGTGAACCAGCAGCCGGAGATCGGCGGCGTGGCGACGACCTTCAGCGCCGATGTGCCGCAGATCTATGTCGATGTCGACCGCACGCGCGCCGAGGCGCTTGGGGTAAGCGTCGCCGACATCTATTCGACGATCGGCGCCAGCTTCGGCTCCCGCTACGTCAACGATTTCACGCTGCAGGGCAGGGTCTTCCAGGTCAACCTTCAAGCCGACGCCGAGCATCGCGCCGATGCGGAGGACATCCTCAATCTGCATGTACGCAGCCGCACGGGCGCGATGGTGCCCCTGAGGACCGTCCTGTCGACGAGCGTCGTTCTCGCCCCCTTCATCATCTCCCGCTACAACCTATCGGTCGCCGCCCAGATCAACGGGCAGGCCGCGCCGGGCGGCAGCTCGGGAGCGGCCATGGACGCGATAGAGCGCGTGGCCGCAGAGGCGCTGCCGACCGGCTTCGGCTACGAATGGTCCGGCCTGTCGTTCCAGGAACGGCGCGGCAGGGGGCAGGAGCCGATCATCTTCGGACTGGCCTTTCTGTTCGCCTATCTGTTCCTGGTGGCGCTATACGAAAGCTGGACGCTGCCCATCGCTGTCATCCTGTCACTCGGCGCCGCCCTGTTGGGCGCGACGGCGGCACTCATGCTCTTCGGACTGCAGAGCAGCCTCTATGCCCAGATCGCCATTGTGCTGCTGATCGGGCTCGCCTCGAAGAACGCCATCCTGATCGTAGAATTCGCCAAGGAACGCCACCAGGAGGGGCGATCGATCGCCGAGGCCGCACGGCTCGGCGCCGAACAGCGCTTCCGCGCCGTGATGATGACGGCGGTGTCCTTCATCTTCGGCATCTTGCCGCTTGCCGTGGCGACCGGCGCCGGAGCCGGCGCCGGGCGGTCGGTGGGCGTCGCCATCTTCGGCGGCATGGTTGGGGCCACCACGATCGGTCTGTTCATCATCCCGACCTTGTTCGCCGTCATCGAGCGCGTCGTGGAATGGGCGACGCGACGATCGCAAGCCGAACTGGAGCCGCCGATGACGTAACCGCCACGCCTTGGCGGCCGGAGCAAGATCCAGATTTCAACCGCGAGGAGCAAGACATGACCACCTACGATTCCGGAACGTCCGCGGCTCTCCACGAGCCGCCCACCTGGCTCCGCGTACTGCTCGGGATCGTTCTGCTCCTGGGGGGCATAGTCGTGCTCGGCGACATCGCGTTCGCGACGCTGGTCAGCACGCTGTTCATCGGATTCACGGCGATCGTCGTCGGCGCATTCGAAATCGTCCATGCGTTCTGGACGAAGGGGTGGGGCGGTTTCATTTGGCAGCTCGTGCTAGGAGTTCTCTACGTCATCTTCGGGTGGATGGTGGTGAGACAGCCCATATCGGGTGCCTTGATCCTCACCTTTGCCCTCGGGCTGGTGTTCCTGGCGTCGGGCATCGTGCGGATAGTCGTCGCCTTCAGGCACTGGAGCGAGGGCGGCTGGCTGATGCTCGTTTCAGGAATGTTCGGCATTCTGGCCGGCATCATCGTCGTCACAGGATGGCCGGCGACCAGCGTCTGGGTGCTCGGGCTCCTGCTCGGGGTCGATCTTGTTTCCCACGGGTTGGCCTGGCTGATCCACGCCTGGTCGCCTTCCACGCAAACCGCGTAGCGTTCGGCCCGGTCAGGGGGCAGGCAAATCGGTGCTGCCGTCGGTCTTCAAGGCGGCGCCTGCGGACAGCCGCGCCGCCAGCCGAAGGCTCCCGTGCGCAGTAGACCATGAAGGCAATGAGGATCGGCACGCCGATGAAGCCGCCCGCCAAACGCTAGAGACAGTTCCAGAAGTCCACGGCGAGGATGGCGGCGAAAGCGAGATCTTCAGCGACGCGCCGGCCAGCAACGGCAAGATACAGCTGCTGGTGATGGACTGGATGAGGTGGAGGCTGACGAAACCATCACGCTATTTGCCACAATTCGAACTGGGCCCTGGCGAGCATTGTCGGAACGATGGTCGCGATCTGCAACGCGACGAGGGGATGCTCGTGACGTGAAGACTTCCCAGCCGAGTCTTCATCTTCAGGTAGGCTGCTCGTAGCTCATCTTGAGCCGAGAGCCGGCCTGGCTCCCGTCGGCGCGGGCTTGCGGCCGAAGGCGCGCAGAAAAGTGGTCACGGCATTCGTGGCGGCCTTGAGGTGTTCTTCGTCGGTCGGCGCGATGCCGAGCATCATAGACATCTGCAGGTCGGCATGGCCAAGCGCCAGGAACTGGCGCGCCGCGAGATCAGGGTCGTCGATGTCGAGATGGCCGGTGAGCGCGAGGCGGGCAAAACGCGCGGCGAGTGCCGCCTGCAGCTTGGCAGGGCCGTTCTCGCGCCATGTCGTGAAGAGTTCGGGGTGACCGGCGGCTTCGCCTTGCAACAGCTTGCGAAGGAACTTGCCGTCGTCGTTGCAGAGGCAGTTCTTGTTGATGCGAACGGCGAAGGCCGTCAGTTCGGCATGCAGGTCCGAGGGGTGGTCCGGAAACGTCGACAAGGTCTCGAAGAAGCCCGCATTGGCCCGCTCCGTGATCTCGCGCACCACCGCGACGAAGAGTTTTTCCTTGTCGCCATGATGGTTGTAGACGGTCTGGCGCGACACGCCGGCTTCGGCCGCGATGAGGTCGATGTTGGATCCGCTGAAGCCCTCCTGACAGAAGACGCGGGCGGCCGCCTCGATGATCGACAAGCGTTTCGCGGAATGGCTGCGGGGCGTGGAGATGTCAGGAGCGATGGCAGCTGTCATGAAAATTTATATAGCTGTGATTGACGATTTGGACAAGGCTGTCTAAAAATATTGACGACGTTCTACCAATTCGTCCGGCCGGAGGAACGGGCGGGTTCGCGGAGCGTCGCTTCAGCGGGCGGTACATCCCGCCGAAGCCTCACCTGGCTATTCGATCCGAAAGAAACAAGTCATGTCACCCAGATTCCTCCGCCTGGCGGTCGTGCTCGGCCTTTTGTCCGCGATCGGACCCTTTGCCATCGACATGTATCTCCCGGCCCTCCCGTCCATCGGCCAGGATCTCGGCGCCAGCACCAGCGCGGTGCAACTGAGCCTTCTCGCCTTCTTCCTGTCGATGGGAGCGGCACAGATCCTGGTCGGGCCGCTCTCCGACATGCTCGGTCGCAAGGCGCCGCTCTATTTCAGCCTCGTGCTCTTCGCCGTGGGCGGCATCGGCTCGGCGTTCGCGCCGACCATCGAATGGCTGATCGCCGCGCGTTTCGTCCAGGGTCTGGGGGCGGCCGCGGGCATGGTCGTCCCGCGCGCCATCGTGCGCGACCTGCACACCGGCAACGAAGCGGCGAGGCTGATGTCGCTGCTGATGCTGGTGTTCAGCGTGTCGCCGATCCTGGCGCCGCTCGGCGGCAGCCTGGTCATCGAGGCCTTCGGCTGGCGCGCCGTCTTCTGGTTCGTGACGGGCGCCGCGCTGGTCGCGATCGTCATGCTCGCCACCACGCTCCAGGAGACGCGCCCGGCCGAAGCCCGTGTCGAAAGCAGCATCGGCGGCGCGCTCGCCGGCTACCGCTTCCTCATGACGGACCGCAACTTCCTCGGTCTCACCTTCATCGGCGCCTTCGGCATCGCCAGTTTCTTCGTCTATCTGGCAAGCTCGTCCTTCATCCTGATCGAGCGCTACGGCCTGACGCCGTCGGAGTACAGCGTCGCCTTCTCGATCAACGCGGTGGCCTTCATCGGCATGTCGCAGCTGACCGGCATGCTCGCCGATCGCTTCGGGCTGCGGCGCGTGGTGCGTGTAGCAGTCTGCGGATACACGATCGTGATGCTGACCTTGCTCGGTCTGACCGTCTCCGGCATCGACCGTCTCGACGTCATGGCCGTTATGCTGTTCGTGGGTTACGGCTTCCTCGGCCTGGTGATCCCGACAACCGCCGTGCTGGCGCTCGAAGAGCATGGCGCGATCGCCGGCACGGCTTCCGCCCTGATGGGCACGCTGCAGTTCGCCACCGGCGCCGTGGCGATGGCGATCGTCGGACTGTTCTTCGATGGAACGTCGCTGCCGATGATTGTCGGCATCGCGGCCTGCGCATCAATCGCCTTCGGCCTGACCCAGGCGACGCTGGGGCGCGGCCGTGCCGTGGCCGCCGCGCCGGCCGAGTGATCATCCGGCAGACCGCGCAGCGTCCCGGCGCCGCGTAGGGGAAACGTCCGGCACCAGACAAGAAGCGCCGCGTGTCCATCCGGATACGCGGCGCTTCTGGAGCAAGACGTCGATCGGTCGGCCAGCCCAAGACCGGAAGCGGGCTTCACGTGGCGGTGCCAGTGCAGCCCTTGGTTCAGAGGTCGTATTTCAGAACGACCTCGCCATCGATGAGATCGCCGGCCGCTGCCGATGGGTCCGGTTCCGCCGCAGCCATGATGAAACGCACCCGTTCCTCGACGGATAGGCGAGGCACCTCGACCAGTTCGTAGCCGCAAGCGGCATAGGCGCCGGCGACGGCATGGAAAGTCCGTTCGGCTTCGTCGAGCGTCTGCTTGCGCTCGCGGTCCTGGACGAAGATCTCGGGCCAGGGCGGAAAGACAAAGACCTTGCGGTTGTAGCGGAAGGTTTCCGCAGCGCGCGCGACATGGGCCGGCACCGGCAGGCCGCACAGCCTGAGATAGCCGATGATGTCGGGGATGCCTCGGTCGAAGAATGTGATGCCCGGCCCGGCCTCGGCCATGTGATAGGAACGCATTTCCCAGGACAGCATCAGTTCGGAGAACAGGGCTGGATCGTTCCAGGGGAGGGCCGGACCGTCGATGGTCGCCTGGTCCTGGATGACGCCGCGCCCGGCCTCGACCGAACCGGAATGGCCGGCTGCGACGAGACCTGCGAGCGACGTGCTCTTCCCGGAACCGGGTCCGCCGGTCAGCACAAAAAAGCGATTGAAATGGGCAGTCATGCCTCGGACACCTCGCATGAATGGGGATAGCCATACGGACACGCCATAGGTGCGCGCGAGCGGTATCTTCGGCTCCAGCGTGTCGCGTCAAAAAAGGTTCACGCGACACGTCGGAGGTTCTTGATTTGTCGCATGTCTTTTCCGCGAAACCGCTCAACACTTTCGGGAGACATGCTTTCGCGCGTGCGGAGCGATGTCGGAAAAAAGGGATGTCGGAAAGGGGGGAAGTGGAGGCTTCTGTTGCCAGGTGCCTCCGGACCCCGCCTGAAGGTGCTAACCCGCAGGGCTTGATTCGAGACTATCGCGCCGCATTAAGCAGCGAGACGTGCCTCAGCATAGTTGTCGTTGGCAACTATAAGATTAGCCCGATAACGGTGGTACAATGCCGGGCAAAAGTCCGATCTTTACACCCTCGTCGATCCTGTTTCGCCCCCAGCAAAAGCCGCCCTTCCATAGGGATCGGCGGTTTTTGGTGGAGGCGCCGGGTACCGCCCCCGGGTCCGAATGGCTTATTTCATCGGCCGTTTATCGCCATAGTCAGTCAAGCTGACAGATCGAATATAGGAAGGACGGGCGGAAATTGAAAGCCCGGAAATGGTTCGATTCACCGATGACGACAAGGCGCGGCCGATGCCAAGGCGATTGTAACGAAGGCGCCGCCACAGCCGCCGGTTCGGCCTCGCCCTCGGACCTTGCCTCCGGTAAGATTGATAGAGTTCCCCGAGTCGATCGAAAGCCCATGCGCCAATATCTTGACCTCCTGAGGCATGTCCTCGACGATGGAGTCGACCGAAGCGACCGCACCGGCACAGGTACACGTTCGGTGTTCGGTTACCAGATGCGCTTCGACATCGGGCGCGGATTCCCGGTGACGACCACCAAGAAGCTGCATCTGAAGTCGATCATCCATGAACTGCTATGGTTCCTGGCGGGCGACACCAACATCAAATATCTCAACGACAACGGCGTCACCATCTGGGACGAATGGGCCGACGAGAACGGCGATCTCGGACCCGTCTACGGCGCCCAGTGGCGGTCATGGCCCGCACCCGACGGCCGCGCCATCGATCAGATGGCGAACCTGATCAATCAGATACGCCGGAATCCGGATTCACGGCGTCTCATCGTCTCGGCCTGGAATCCCGCCGAGGTCGACGCGATGGCTCTGCCGCCGTGCCATTGCCTGTTTCAGTTCTATGTCGCCGACGGCAGGCTCTCCTGCCAACTGTACCAGCGCTCGGCCGACATTTTCCTCGGCGTGCCGTTCAACATCGCCTCTTATGCCCTGCTCACGATGATGGTGGCGCAGGTGACAGGGCTGAAGGCGGGAGACTTCGTCCATACGCTGGGTGATGCCCATATCTACCACAATCATTTCGACCAGGCTCGGGAGCAACTGAGACGTGAACCCAAGTCGCTGCCGACGATGTGGATCAATCCGGAAGTGACCGACCTCTTTGCGTTCCGGTTCGAGGATTTCCGGCTGGACGACTACATCGCCGATGCCACTATCCGAGCGCCGATCGCGGTGTGACGCAGCCGGCGGGCATCGGCGTGGACGACGTGTTCCGTTCAAGGATACGGTCATCCAGATCCATCCGAGCCGGCCGCAAATCGCCGCTTCGGGCAAACTCGCCTCTATCAGCGCTGGATCGACTGGACGTATCCGGTAAGCTCATGAATTCGTTCGGTTGTCAGGATCTCTCCACCGCTCGGACCGTACATCTTGACATCCTGCTCGAGAAATTGCCGACCCCAGACCGGCATTTCTCGATTGCCGTGACCGGGAACGGTGTATCGGCCGTCAATCACGGCAAAGACACGATTGTAAGGAAAATCCCCGCCGTTGCGATCGCTCAGGCGGGTGAGATCGGCAGGCTGCCTCACCAGTTCGGGCGCGAGCGGTCCGTGCCCCTTGCCGTCTTCGCCGTGGCACACGGCGCAGGAGGCCAGAAACTCCGTCTCGCCATAGCTCATCTCCTGCGCCAGAACACGGTTCTGCGCGAGAGAAAGCACAGCAATCGTAGCCAGAACACGTCGCATCTTCATGGGTAACCTCCTCGCTCGATAACTTCGAACCAGAACAGGGGACGCTCCGGCCGCCTGCTTCGACGGGTCAATCGGCTTGCGGCGAATTTCCTACTCACCCGTCGCCTCGTCTTTCGCCCTACGCCCCGAGAGATGGGTGACCCGGATGCGAAAGAAGATCTCGGGAAAGCCCGAAGCAGACGGGATGGGTTTCAGGGCGCCGGATTCCCACCAGTCTGCATGTTGGCTCAAGAGTGACCACGCATAGTCGCGCTCCCTCTTGTGGCCGATCCGATCCGGCAATTCCTCGAAGCGGCCATCAGCGATCACGCACTGCCACTCACGCCCGCGGCCTCTCTCTTCCACCAGTATCGAGACCTGCGGATTGGCTCGCATGATTTCCATCTTCTTGCCCGGCGCGGAGAATGCATAGATGTGGTCATCGGCGTAGGCGTAGTAGAGCGGAACGACATACGGCAAGTCGTCCTTTGCACATGCGATATGAGCAAATCGATTTGCGGCCAGCAGGCAGATGCATTCAGGCGTGCTGAGAGAGCGAATCCACACCGACCTGTCCTTTCCCGACCTTGGAACAGTCTGCGCTTTTCCGAGGCGGTACGAATTGATCGTCATCAAACTCATGACGCATGGCGCGCATCGCGCCGAAGAAAGAGGTGGCCGCAGGAATCTTCGGGTGGTGCCGGCGCCCTTTTTGATTCAGCGCAAGGAGATCGCCGGGCCCAGCTGCGACAAGTCCAGGAAGCTTCCGTCAATCGGTCAGAGGCAAGTGTCATGACTTTCAAGGTCATCCTGAGTGTTACAGGCGTCAACCATGGCGAGGCCGACCTCATCGTCGCCGCCGAACTGTGCCGGCAGGTCGATGCCCATCTCTCATTTCTGGTCATCGGTCTCGCAGCTCCGCCGCCAATTGGCGAATACGCAGCGATGGTGTCCGACGCCTGGCTCGAGGAGCGCCGGGCCGACATGGTCCGGCTCGACGAGCGCCTCTCGGCGGTGCGAAGCTTTCGCGCCGACAATGTCCCCTCGGCGGACATGGAGAGCAAATATTCGGAAGTCACCTTTGCCGATGAGGCGATCGGAAGGAGCGCCCGCTCCGCGGATCTGGTCGTTGCGGGGCCGGAGCTGCTTGCCGGAGACCTGCTCAAGTCAAAGGTGATCGAGGGTGTCTTGTTTTCGTCCGGGCGCCCGTTGCTCCTGGCGCCCTCGGGGTCCCGCCCCACGCTTCGGCCGAAACGGGTCGTCGTGGCCTGGAATTCCAGCCTCGAGGCGTCTCGTGCCGTTCATGAGGCGATCGGAATTCTCGAGGGCGCGCAGCAGGTCCATGTCGTCATGGTCGATCCCGTGACAGAGGAACGTGGCGGAGGAGAGCCGGGAGGTGACATCGCGGCATTCCTGATCCGCCACGGAGTGAAGGTCGTCGTGGACCGTATTCCAAGCATGGGGCAGAAGGTTGAAGAGGTGCTGCGTCGACACGCGGTCGACACCTCTGCCGAACTCCTGGTCATGGGTGGCTACGGCCATTCGCGTCTTCGGGAGCGTGTGTTCGGAGGCGTGACCAGATCGATGCTTCAGGATACGCCCATGCCGATCCTGATGGCGCGGTAGTCCTCGAACGCCGTGCGTTCATTCGCAAAGGGCGCGCTACATCCCCCCTTGTCTACGCGCTTCCGAGATCGGGTACGAGGGGCCGATAGGATGGCCGCACCCTTGGGGCCTCCATCGGCTCGTTCACCTGGACAGCGATGCCTCAAGCGAAGGAAAGAGAATGATGAGTTTCTTCAAGGCATTGGTGCTCACAGTCTTTGCAGCGGGTTCGGCCGCGGCTGCGGAGCAGGAAAGCATCGCCTATGGCAAGGCTCTGGTCGAAGCCAATTGCGCCCGATGCCATGCCGTCGGCACGGCCGATGCCAGCCGGCATGCGGCCGCTCCGGCTTTTCGCACCTTGTCCGAGCGCTATCCGCTCGGAGCGCTGGAAGAAGCACTGGGGGAAGGCATATCGACCGGACATCCGGATATGCCGGAGTTCATCGCCACACCAGCGCAAATCGAGGCCATCATCGCCTATATCGGGAGCCTTCAGACCCGATGAGCGCGTCTCCGTCAGGCCGGCTCGAATTCGGATTGCGCCACATGCCCGGATGAAGGCGGTGTCGCATGCTTCGTCGTCTTCATCTCGCCGCTGTCCCGGCGCCCGCCTCGCAGGACGACGTAGATCGCCGGGATGACCAGCACGGTCAGCGCGGTCGAGGAGGCAAGCCCGAACAGCAGTGAAATGGCCAGCCCCTGGAAGATCGGGTCCGTGAGGATCACGGCTGCACCGATCATGGCGGCAATCGCGGTGAGAAGGATGGGCTTGAACCTGATTGCTCCCGCTTCGAGCAGGACGTCGATCAGCGGCTGGTCCGGGCGCGCCGCGTGCCGGATGAAATCGACGAGCAGGATCGAATTGCGCACGATGATGCCGGCGAGTGCGATGAAGCCGATCATCGAGGTGGCGGTGAACGGCGCGCCGAACAGCCAGTGCCCGAGCATGATTCCGATGAATGTGAGCGGGATCGGTGTCAGGATGACGAGCGGCAGCCTGAAGGAGCGGAACTGCGCCACGACCAGCACATAGATGCCGAGGATGGCGACCATGAAAGCGGCTCCCATGTCGCGGAACGTCACCCAGGTGACTTCCCATTCGCCGTCCCACAGCAGCGTCGGCTGCGACTCGTCCTCGGGCTGCCCGTGCAGCGCGATCGCCGGCTTCGGCACAGCCCCCCAATCCGCTTTGTCGATCGCGTCGGTCACCGCAAGCATGCCGTAGATCGGGGCCTCGAACGCGCCTGCAAGCTCGGCCATTACCATCTCGGCCGGACGGCCGTTATGCCGGAAGATGGGAAAGGAGGCCGGTTCGCGCGAGACGTTGACCACGTCGCCGAGCTCGACCACGTCGCGTCCTCCGGGCAGGGCATTGGCGGGAACGGGTGTCGCAAGCGTCCGCTCGTCCACGACCTTCTCGCTTTTGCCGAGCGCGATGCGGATCGGGATCGGCTGGCGGCCGCCGCCGCGGTGCGAGTAGCCCACCCTGACGCCGCCATAGAGTGCGCCGAGCGTGTCGTAGAGATCGGACTGCTCGACGCGGTAATATTCCAGATTGTCCTGGTCGATGGCCAGGCGCACGCGCTCGGCCGGACTACCGAACGTGTCGTCGACATCGACGATGAAGGGTACGCTCTCGAACGTCTTGCGCACCTCTGCCGCCACCGCCCGGCGGGTCTCCGGATCGGGCCCGTAGACCTCGGCGAGCAGCGTTCCCAGGACAGGCGGCCCGGGTGGCGGTTCGACCACCTTGAGCGCAGTTCCAACCGGAAGGTCGAGGCCCTTCAACCGCGCGCGGATATCGAGTGCAATGTCGTGGCTGTTGCGGTCGCGCCCGCCTTTCGGCAACAGGTTAACCTGCACGTCGCCGACGTCAGGCGAATTGCGCAGATAATAGTGACGGACCAGGCCGTTGAAGTTGAACGGCGAGGCCGTGCCTGCGTAGGTCTGGAACGAGACGACTTCCGGAACCGGCGCAAGCCGGTCGACTATCGACTGCAGGGCGCGATCGGTTGCCTCGACGGACGATCCCTCCGGCAGATCCACGACGACCTGAAGCTCTGCCTTGTTGTCGAAGGGCAGCAGCTTGACCGTCACGTCCTTGGTGTAGAAAAGCGCCAGTGAAGCGATCGTCGCCACGCCGACGATCAGCAGGAAGCCCCAGGCCCTTGCTTTCGATTTGAGGATCGGGCGGGCGACGGCGACGTAGGCGCGTCCGAGCCAGCCGCCGCGCGCATCGCCATGGCCGTGCGCCGAAGCTTCCCGTCGGCCGAACTTCATCATTAGCCACGGCGTAAGAATGACGGCGACGAAGAAGGAAAACAGCATCGCCGCGGAGGCATTCGCCGGGATCGGGCTCATATACGGGCCCATCATGCCCGAGACGAACAGCATCGGAAGAAGGGCGGCCACGACCGTCAGCGTTGCCACGATCGTCGGATTGCCGACCTCTGCAACTGCTTCGACGGCCGCGCTCGCCCGCGAACGGCCGTCACGCATCGCCCAATGGCGGGCGATGTTCTCGATTACGACGATTGCATCGTCGACGAGGATGCCGATCGAGAAGATCAGGGCGAACAGGCTCACGCGATTGAGCGTGTAGCCCATGACGCGCGCGGCAAAGAGCGTGAGCAGGATGGTCGTCGGGATGACGACCGCAACGACCAGCGCCTCGCGCCAGCCGATGGCGAAGGCGACCAGGACGACGATCGAGACGGTTGCAAGGCCGAGGTGGAAAAGCAGCTCGTTCGCCTTCTCGTTGGCGGTCTCGCCGTAGTCGCGCGTTACCGACATCTCGACGTCCTCGGGAAAGATCTGCCCGCGCACCTGCTCGATGCGGTGGATGATGCTCTCGGCTATGACGACGGCGTTGGTCCCGGGTCGCTTGGCGATCGCCAGCGAGACGGCGGGAACGCGTTCAAGTGCCTCCCCGGTCCTGCGGACTTCCGTGACGCGGGTTTCGATCGGCTCCGTGGCGAGGATCACCTTCGCCACATCGCGCACATAGACGGGCCGCCCGTCCCTTGCGGTCAGGAGGAGGTTGCCGATTTCGGTCAGCGTCTGCAGTGTCTGCCCTGCGACGGCCGTCCGCTGCTCGGCATTTTCCCGGACCAGACCGATCTGGAACGACCTGTTGGCGCCCTCGATCTTCGAAGACAGTTGCTGAAGCGTGATGCCATAGAGCGAAAGCCGCTCCGGATCGGGCTCGACCCGGATCTCCTCCGGCTGCTCGCCGACGATGTAGGTCAGGCCGATATCAGGCAGCTTGGACACCTCGACCTGAAGCTCGCGCGCGAGCCTTGTCAGGTCGTTGGCCGTCCACCGCGCAGCGGCGCCCGGAGCCGGCGACAGCGTCAGCACCACGATCGCGACATCGTCAATGCCGCGGCCGACGATCAGCGGCTCGGGAACGCCGACGGGGATGCGGTCCATGTTGGCGCGCACCTTGTCGTGGACCCTCAGGATCGCGGCGTCCGCGCTCGTCCCGACCTCGAAGCGCGCCGTGACAACGGCGCCGTCGTCCTGCGTCTGCGAATAGACATGCTCGACGCCGTCGATGCTCTTGATGATCGTCTCGAGCGGCTCGGTGACGAGCTTGACCGCATCCTCGGCCTTGAGACCATCGGCGCTGACGTGGATGTCGACCATCGGAACCGAGATTTGGGGCTCCTCTTCGCGCGGCAGCGTAAGCAGAGCCACGAGGCCCAGGGCGAGCGCGGCGAGCAGGAAGAGCGGCGTAAGCGGCGATGCGATGAAGGTGCGCGTCAGTGCGCCGGCCATTCCGAGCTTCATGGCAGGATGACCTTGTCGCCGTCACGCAGGCCGCTCAGGATCTCCACCATGGTCCCGTCGGAAGCGAAGGTTTCGCCGAGCACGACGGCGACATCCATCTCACCACCCGCCGTTGCAATGCGGACATAGTCGACGCCATGCACCGTCCTTACCGCCTGCGGCGGCACGGCCAGCACGGAGCGCTTGCCGACCGGGATCGAGACGAGCGTGCGCTCGTTGACGAAATAGCTGCCGATGCCGGCCACCTCGACATCGGCAATCACGCGGCCGCTGGCGATCTCGGGATAGACTTTCGCGACCCTGCCCGGGCGTGCCGCCGCAGGCGCATCGGCGGCCTTTGCCACGCTGCGCTCGCTGACGAGGACCGTATCGCCCTCGACGATTTCCGCGGCATGGCGCTCGGGCAGCGACAGGCGCAAGTAGTAGGGGCCGGTCGCGATCCGCGCGATCTCCTCGCCTGCCAGGATCACGGACCCTGGCGTGACGGGCACGGTGAGCACACGGCCCGAGGCTGGCGCGAGGGTTTCGCCTTCGCGGGCGCGCTGCTCGATCACCGCCCTGGTCGCCTCCGCGGCCGCAACCTGGTTCGTCACGACCTCCATCTGCATCTGCACCGCGTCGCGGCTGCTTTGCGTGGCAATGCCCTGGGAGACCAGTCTCTCGACACGGGAGACTTCGGTCTTCGCGTTCTGAAGCTGGGATTGCAACGCCTTGATCTGAGCTTCGGCAGCCTGCAGTTCCAGCGCGATCTTGTCGTCGACCACGACGGCGATGACATCGCCTTCTCTGACCTCGTCGCCCTCACTGACCCGGATCTCCCGGATGGTGCCGCCGATGCGCGCACGCGCCGGCACGACCGTTCTGCTCTCGACCTGACCGAAGACGGCTTTCATCTCCGTGACCGTCGTCGTCCTGACGACGAATTCCGCAGCCGAAGCCGGCGCAAGGCCGATGCTGGCGGCGGCCAGTATTGCTGCTGAAATCAATGATCTCGACTGCGACATGAATGCTGCTCGTGAGGGGCCGCGCCGGGCCGACGTCGGCCCGGTCGTTTCGTTTAGGGTCAGTGTTGGTTGGTGCCGGTCATTCGAATGCGACGCCGGACTTGCAGCCGAGTTTCTTGAACACCAGGGCTGCGGGGCAGAAGCCCGTCATCGATGCCTGGATCATGTTCAGCCCGGCAAAGGCTGTCAGCAGGAACCAGTACGGGGAAACGTAGTATCCGAGCGCCAGCGAGACCAGGACGACAAGGCCCGCAAACATCAGTACGGCACGATCGATTGTCATTGTTGTACTCCTTTCGAGACGTTTTGCCGGCTATTCGGCCGGTTCCGGGTGGATGTCCTTGAGTTTCCTGATGCCGAGCACATCCAGCATCAGCCTTTCATAGAAGGTCTCGGCCTTGCCTTGCCGGACCTTGTGGAGGAAGTACCTTTCGAAGCCGACCTTGGCGGCGTGCACCCACTTGCCGCGCGACGACCAGTTGACGTTGCGGGGAGGGATCTGCGGCTGCGCGACGAAGGCAATTCCCTCGTCGCCGAAATCCGCCAGGCAAACGGCGTTCCAGGTCGCGACCGCGTTCGGCTCGGCTCCCCTGAGAAGTGCGCCGATGTTCGCCGCCACCGCTGTCACCATGGATTCGATCATGAGGCCGGTCTTCGGCACGCCGACCGGCAATGGCGTCTTGCCGACCGGCGGGATGGCAACACAGACGCCGATCGCGAACACGTTCGGGAAGGCGGGATTGCGCTGATGCTTGTCGATTGCGATGAAGCCGCGCGGATTGGTCAGACCCTCGATCCCGGCAACGGCAGGAACCCCGCGGAATGCCGGCAGCATCATGGAATAGGCGAAGGGCAACTCGTGGCTGGTCTTGAGCGAGCCGTCATCGCCGACCTCCTCGGCGAACATCTTGCCGGCTTCGACCCTGGTGACCCTGGCGTTGGTGATCCACTTGATGTGCCGCTCGCGCATGGCGCTCTCGAGCAGGCCTTTGGTGTCGCCCACTCCGTCCAGTCCCAGGTGCCCGATATAGGGCTCCGGCGTGACGAAGGTCATTGGCACCTGGTCGCGCTTCCTGGCGCGGCGAAGCGCCGTATCGAGGATGAAGGCGAACTCATAGGCGGGGCCGAAGCACGAGGCGCCCTGGATCGCGCCGACGACGATGGGACCGGGCTTTTGGACCAGCGCGTCGAAACTCGCTTTCGCTGCGATGGCGTGGTCGATCTGACAGATGGACTGGGTGAAGCCATCAGGCCCAAGGCCGGGGACTTCGTCGAAGGCAAGATCGGGTCCGGTGGCAATGACGAGGTAATCGTAGTCGAGGAAGGAGCCGTCGTTCAGCTCGATGCGGTTCTCCTTCGGATGGACGCGCCGCGCGCCTTCGGGTCTGAACCCGATGCCGCGGCCGGCGAGTATCGCGCTGAGATCGACCGTGACGTTCTCGCGTTCTCGCCATCCGACGGCCACCCAAGGGTTGGACGGGACGAACGAATAGACCGTCCCGAGATTGACGACCGTCAGTTGGTCCTCGCGGCGCAACTTCTCTTTCATTTCGAAGGCCATGATCGTGCCGCCAAGGCCGGCACCAAGAACGACGACATGCGACATGGGCGTTTCCTCCTTTGGCATTGCGGATAGAGTGCCTGTCCGGCGGCTCTTCGGCTTTGATCTGGCGCAACCAGCGGCCGGTCGGCCGCCATCTCGCCCTTGCATCTAACATTCAAAGATTATAAATTCAAGAACATGAATGTAAAAGAAATGATCCCGGCTTCAGGAAAGGCTGCCGAACTGTTGCGCAGCCTCTCGCATCCGCAGCGGCTGCTGGTGCTTTGTGCTCTCGGCCGGGAAGAGAAATCGGTCGGCGAGCTGCGTCAGGAACTGGACATCGAGCAGGTGCCGATGTCGCAGCAATTGATGCGCTTGCGCGCCGACGGGCTGGTCGAGGCGCGGCGGGAGGGTACGGCCGTCTTCTATCGCATCACCCGGCCGGAGGTGCTGACCGTCGTCGAAGCGCTGCATTCTGCCTTCTGCCCGCCCAAGCCAGGGCGAGATCGATGATGGCGCAAGACGGCCGCGGCGCCGGCGTTGCCGATCCTCCCCGTCCGGCCTGGTCAGCGCTCGGGCGGCGCCGGTTCCCGCTGCGATATCTGCCGGGAATAGACTACGGCACCAGCGGCTTCCCTTCAAGGTCGCGCGGCGGCTTCGCGTCCTCAACATCGCAACATGGATGGCCGCGACCCTGATGGCCGGCTTCGCGGCGGGCGAATTTCTCGTTGCATCGGCGGGAACGTGGAAGGTCGGCATTGCCTATGCGATCGCGGCGGCCTTGTTGGCCCTGATACCGCTGTTGCATCGCTTTGGCCCGCTCGTCGGGCCGTTGGCCTTTGCGGTCGTCGGCTACGCAATCATCTTCACGATCTGCAGCATGGTCGGCACCGATACCGGGATGCCGATGCAATATCTGGTCGCGGCGGCGATCATGGTCCTGATCCTGGGCCTCGATCATCTGGCGATCAGCGCAGCGCTGACGGTGCTGGCGGCCGTGCTCATCATTGTTCTCGAATTGTTTGTGCCGGCCGACCCCGGAATTCGTTCGACAGAGCATACATCGATCAGCCTTGTGGCCAACGTCGTCGGCAGCTCGGCGATCCTGTTTGCGATAGTCCTCTACGCGATCCGCGACGCGGCTCGCGCCGAGGCGGCAGCCGAGCGCGAATACGAGCGCAGCGAATCCCTGCTCACCAGCGTCCTTCCGGAGTCCGTCGCAGAGCGGCTGAAGCTCGCACCCGGTGCCATTCTCGTCGACAGATATGATGAGGCGTCGGTCCTGTTTGCCGATATGGCAGGTTTCACCGCGCGAGCGAGCGAGGTTTCGCCCGAGCATCTCGCCGCGTGTCTCGGCCGCGTGTTCGGTGAATTCGACCGGCTTGTTGCCTCCCATGGCCTCGAGAAGGTCAAGACCAGCGGCGACGCCTACATGGTCGTAAGCGGGGTTCCGCGATCGCGTCCGGATCATGCCGAAGTGCTGGCGGATTTCGCGATGGCGATGCGCGACATGGCCATGACGCTGCCCGACTCGCAAGGTCAGCCGGTGGCCATCCGCATTGGAATGGCATCAGGCCCTGTAGTGGCTGGCGTGATCGGAACGAGCAGGATGTTCTACGACTTGTGGGGTGACGCGGTGAACGTGGCCTCCCGCATGGAAACGACCGCGCCGCAGGGCCAGATCCAGGTGTCGCGAGAAAGCTACGAACTGCTCAAGGACAAGTTCGTTCTGGACCAGGTCGGTCCCCTCGACATCAAGGGCAAGGGAGCGATGGTGACCTGGCTGCTGCGCGGGCGCCGAATGCAGGGCTGAACCGCATGCCGGCCGCGGCAGGAACTGCAGGCGATCCCAATCGGCCTCGCGTGAGACCTCAATTCGCGTGACCCCGCCTTGGCACGGCTTGATTTCGATCAAGCGGCAATCCTCCTAGTTGAGGATAATGGCATCTGATAAAGTCTGCTCACCTTTGTATTCGAGAGGTCTCGTGCTGAAGCGCATCCTGGTCCTACTTGGCGAAACGAGCGCATCGGCTGCCGCGCGGCAATATGCGTTCCGCCTGGCGCGCGCGGAACATGCGGAGCTGGCGGGGATCGCGGGTATCGATCTGGCGTTCATCGAGGCGCCGATGATCGGACGTATCGGCGCGACGGCCTACAGAATGCAGATGGAAGAGACGTTGAAAGCGCAGGCGAAGGACACCTGTGCCCGGCTGCGCGACGTCTACGAGAAGGAGTGCAAGGCCAACGACCTGCCTTTCGAATGGCTGGACTTCCATGGCGATCCGCTCGGCGCGCTTCAGATCGCCGCGGAAAGCAGCGATCTGCTGGTGACAGGCCATGATACGGCATTTCGAGGCAGCATACGTGAGCGTCTGCCTGACATGCTCGCCAAGCTGAGCTGGATGACGCCGCGTCCGCTGATCGCCTGTGGCGACGAGGACCGCGGCGATGGCGACATCATGATCGCCTACGACGGGAGCCTGCCCGCGATGCGTGCGGTGCAGCTCTTCATGCTGCTCGGCCTCTGGTCGCAGCATCGTGTGCACCTCGTTACCATCGGTGCCGACAAGGCGGCGGCAGAGCGAATTCCCGTCGGCGCGGAGCGCTACCTGCGTGGCCGTGGCTGCAGCGTCGAACTTGTCTCGATCGCCACACGTGCGCATCCAGCCGAAGTGCTGAGAATCGAGGCGGCCGACCGCAAGGTCGGCACGTTGGTGATGGGCGTTCACGGGCACCGCGGCCTGCGCGAGCGTCTGTTCGGTTCGACCAGCACACAATTGCTGCAGGAGCCACCCTGCGCCCTGTTCGTCTATCACTGACGGTCGCTCGGGCGACGGCAGCGCCAATGGATCGGCGCCGCCGCACCGATACTTTGGCTCAGTGTCCCAGCAGATAGATAGCGTATGAGCTGAACAGATAGACGATGAGCAGCGACAGGCTGACCCAGCCGATCGTTCCACCAAGGCGCGTCTCCGGCCTGAAGAGCATGGCGACGATGAAGATGCCGGACATGATCGTTGCGGCAAATGCGGTGATGGCGTGCGCGGGCGAGACAGCGCGAAGCAACGGACCTTTGCCATAGGCGATATCATCGATCGCCAGGATGAGGATGTCGAACAAATTGCTGCCGAGCAGGCTACCGATGGCCATGTCGACGGCGCCGAGCCTCAGCGCGCTCACCGTCACAACGAGTTCCGGCACCGAGGTCGCTCCTGCAATCAGCAGTGTGCCGACGAAGGTCGTCCTCCAGCCCATCACCTCGGCAATTTCTCTCCCGACGAAGGGGAGCCAGGTGCCGGCGACGACGATCACGCTCGCGGCAGCCAAGTAGCCCAATGCCGCAGTGCGCAGGGAAATGCTGCCTTCGGCCTTGGCGAGCGCCGATGGAGACCGGGTGCGGCGCTCATAGACGAAGGCCGCGCGCACCGCGACGAGATAGATCACGATGATGAACGGGGTATAGCCGCTGACGTGCAGGAACTGGAAACTCAGCGCATTCTGGCTGAGCAGCAGGAAGGCGCCGGCCGCGCCGATCAATATCACCCCGAAGCCGGCCGTCAGGATGTGGCCCTGGTCGATGCGGCGATACATCGGCTCCTCGCGGCTCAGAACGTCGAGGAGCACCAGCATCATGAGGTTGAAGACGCAACTGCCGAGCGCGTCGCCGACGGCGATGTTGGGTGCATCCACGGCAATGACGGCGCTCACCCCTGTGATCAGTTCGGGCAAGGACGTTGCGGTCGCGATCAGCACAAGGCCGATCCATGATCGAGACAGGCCGGTCAGCCGCGCGATGACGTCTCCGTTGCGTATGAGCGCCGGGCCGGCAAGGCCGATCAGGACTACGCACACGGCAAACTTCAGCCAAGGCAGAAAAGTCGCAGTCATCGCTGCCTCTTATGACGGCGGCCGATGACAGCCATGGTTGCCTGCGCCACGACCAGCGGCGCCAGACTGCATGCCAGAACGACAGACCACATGTCGGCGGTGAGCGGGGCAAGATGCAGCAGCTGCGCGGCAGGGGGCAGATAGGGCGGCGTCGCGAGCAGCCCCGCGCAGAGCGCGAGCGCGCCCCATAGCCAGCCGTTGCGCGTGACTTCGTTGACGATGAGCCCCGATCGCATGTGGCGCATGTTCAGCGCGTGCCAGAGCTGTGCGAAGGCGAGGGTGAGGAAGGTGACCGTCACCGACTGCGACGCGTCGAGGTCAAGCAGGCGCGCCGCGGCCAGCGCCCCGAATGTGCCAACGGTCAGTGTGACGCCATGCAGGATGATCGTGAGCCACTGCCGACGCCCGAGGATGGGTTCTTTCGGATCGCGCGGCGAACGCTCCAGGATGCCGGCTTCGCCTTCGCCCATCGCCAGCGCGAAGGCCGGGAACACGTCGGTAACGAGATTGAGATAGAGAATCTGCAGCGGCAGGAGCGGCAGCGGGAGCGCCCACAGCACAGCCAAGCCGACGACCATCACCTCGCTGAGATTGCAGGACAAGAGGTAGACCACAAAACGGCGGATATTGCCGAAGATCAGGCGGCCTTCGCGGATCGCCCTGACAATGGTGGGAAATGCGTCGTCGAGCAGGATCATGGCGGCTGCTTCGCGCGCCACATCGGTGCCGCGCAGGCCCATTGCCACGCCGATGTCGGCCTGCCGCAAGGCCGGTGCGTCGTTGACCCCGTCCCCGGTCATGGCGACGATTTCGCCTGCGGCCTGATAGGCCCTGACGAGCGCGAGCTTCTCGGCCGGGCTCACCCGGGCGAAGATACCGACATCGCGCAGCGCGGGCTGTCCGGCCTCGACGAGATGCGCGATCTTCTCGCCCTCCACGACATTCGCAGCGTTGTCTCCCAGTCCGACGGCGCGACCGATGCTCCGCGCCGTCACCGGATGGTCGCCGGTGACCATCACGACGCGGATTCCCGCCCGGCGGCAATCCCGGATCGCGCGTGGCACGTCGGCACGCGCCGGATCCTCCAGGCCGATGAGGCCGATCAGGACCAGCCCTTCGTATGGCGCGCTGTTTGCCTGCGTGTCCAACCTCATTGCGCAGGCGAGCACGCGCAGGCCATGATGGCCGAAGTGCTCGGCGCGGGCGAGCCACTCGGCTCGCATGGCGTCATCGAGCGCCACCGCGCCGTGCTCGACCATCACCCGCGTCGCGGCTGCAAGCACTGCTTCCGGCGCTCCCTTCACCGCGATCAGGAAGCCGTCCCCGCTCTCATGCACCGTGGCCATCATCTTGGTCGCGGGGTCAAAGGCATGCTTGAGCGTGATGCGATGCTCGTGGAGCAGCGCTGTCCGTCTCAAGCCCGCGTGCAGCCCGGCGCGCAAGAGCGCGATTTCCATCGGGTCGCCACTGCCATCTTCGTCCGCGCGGTCGAGATGGGCGTCGCTGCACAGGACGGCGATGCGCAGCAACACGACCGCCTGCCGGTCGTCTGCGAGCCGCGGATGCTCGCCGGCCTTCGGCGACCTTGTCTCCACTTCGATCTCGCCGGAGGCAGTGCAGAGCCGCCGTACAGTCATCCGGTTTTCGGTCAGCGTGCCGGTCTTGTCGGTGAGAATCACGGTGGTGGCCCCGAGCGTCTCGACTGCGGACAAGCGCTCGATCAGCGCATTCTGCCGCGCCATGCGCCACATCCCGCGGGCGAGCGCCAGCGTCGCAACGATCGGGAGCCCCTCGGGGATCGCTGCCACGGCGAGTGCAATAGCCGCCTCGACCATGAGGAAAGGGTCTTGACCACCCACGAGACCGATAGTGCCGATCACGGCCGCGACGACGAGCGTCACCCAGACGAGCTGCGCCGACAGGCGGGCGAGCTTGCGTTCGAGCGGCGAGCTGCCCGGATCGGCTTCAAGGACGAGCCGCGTGACCTGGCCAAGTTCCGTCGCGAGGCCGGTCGCCACGACGACGCCGATGCCGCTGCCGCGCGTGACGGAAGTGCCCTTGAACAGCATCGACGCGCGATCGCTGAGACGGGCGTCCGCGCTGACCGGGTGCGTCTGTTTGTCGACGGTGACCGACTCGCCGGTCAGCGTCGACTCGTCCGCCGAAAGACGCGAGGACTCGATCAGGCGCATGTCGGCCGACACCGCGTCGCCCGCGTCCAAAATGGCGATGTCGCCTGGAACCAGGTCCTCGGCCGGCACGAGACGAACGCGCCCCTCCCGTCGGACGCGGGCGGTGCGCGCGCCGAGCGCACGCAAAGCCTCAATGGACCGTGCCGCCTTCAATTCGGTCACGAAGCCGATCAGGGCGTTGATGGCGAGTACCACGACGATGGCGCCGCCTTCTTCCAATTCGCCGAAATAGAAGGCGAGCCCCGCCGCGCCACCCAGGAGATAGACGACCGGACTCGTGAACTGGTGCAGCAGCAGGCGCATCACACTGGCGGCGCGCCGCGAGGAGATCGTGTTCGATCCAAAACGCCTACGCCGCTTGCAGATCTCGTCGTCCGACAGTCCATCGGCGCTGGACACAAGCAGCCGCCGAAGCAACTCGGCCGCCGGCAAGGCGTGCGGGGTTTCCGGCAACATCATGCGCGCGGTGCCTTCTGCAGGAATCTGTTGGTCCGATTACATGCCGCACCCACAGTAACCGGGGCGGACCTCACCCAGGTCAACGCAATCGAACTGCATCGATGAGTGCGCCGCCCTATCTTCAGTTCCCGGTTGCGTGGCATTCCGCCGGCGCGCGGACGCCTTTGGACCGTAGCCCGATGTGTCAGCATCGCAGCATTCTCCGGCTCAGCGCCCGGCAGGGTCAGTTCCTGTGAAACTCCTTCCGGATCAGGACGAGCGTCGGGTCGTCGGGGTAATATTCAGCGACAAATCCCTGCTCGCGCTCAAGCTCGATGGCCTCATGGTTCTCGCGGCTCTCAATAGCTTCAAGTGCCTTGAGGCCTCGGGCCTCCGCATAACGGGCGAGATGGCGGAGCAACTCCCATGCGACACCCTTGTGCTTGTAGTCGGAGCGGACCGAGATCGCGACCTCGCCCTTCTCGAAAGTAGGCTCGCAGGCCAGCATCGCGGTCGCAACGATGGTCTCTCCGCCATCGACGCATGCGAGGAAATTCTCCGTCAGCCGGTGATCGACGTCGGTCATGGCGACGAGACGCTCGTGGCTGACCTCCCTCACGCCGCCAAGGAAACGAAAGCGCAGGTCCCGGGGCGTCACATGCGTGAAGAAATCCGAAAGCGCCTCTTCGTCGTCGGCGCGAACCGGGCGAACGTGAAGAACAAGCCCGGAGCGGGTCACCAGATCGCAGCTCCATTTGTCGGCTGCCACGGTACTGTCCGGCTTCCCGGTTGTGGCCTGTCCGACTGATCGCGTGGCGTGGCCATTCGCGGCTGGAGTCTCGATGATGACCTTCAGGGCGTGAGTGCTCGCTGCGCTCCCGAACGTTTCATAGGCGTCGACGATCCGATCGAGCGCGAACCGGTGCGTGATCAGCTTTTTCGGATCGATCTTCCCGGACTGTACGGTCTTCAGCAACATCGGCGTACTGACGGTATCGACCAGACGCGTGGTGATCCCGAGATTGTGCGACCAGAGCTTCTCCAAATGGAGATCGGCCTTCACGCCGTGGACGCCGACATTGGCAATGACGCCGCCCGGGGCGACAATGTCTTCGCAGAGTTCGAAAGTCGCCGGAATGCCGACGGCTTCGATGGCGGTATCGACGCCGCGCCCGCCGGTCAACGCCAGCACCTGGTCCGCTGCGTCGTCTCCGCTGCCATTGACCGTCGCCGTTGCGCCGAAACGGCGCGCCACTTCGAGGCGGTTCTGATCGAGATCGATCATGATGATCTGGGAGGGAGAATAGAACTGTGCCGTCAGAAGCGCCGCGAGACCGATCGGTCCGGAGCCGACGACAGCCACCGTGCTGCCAGGCTGTACCCGGCCATTGAGCACCCCGCACTCGAAGCCGGTCGGCAGGATGTCGCTCAGCATGACCAGTGCTTCTTCGTCGGCGCCGTCCGGGATGTGGTAGAGACTGGTGTCGGCATGCGGGATGCGGACGAATTCCGCCTGGGTTCCATCGATCGTGTTGCCGAGAATCCAGCCGCCGGTCGAGCAATGCGAATACATGCCCTTGCGGCAATGCTCGCATTTGCCGCAGGACGATATGCAGGAGATCAGCACACGATCGCCCTTCTTGAACTCGGTCACGCCGGCGCCTGTCTCCTCCACGACGCCCACGCCTTCGTGGCCCAGGATGCGACCCGGCGTGCAGCTCGGCACATCGCCCTTCAGGATGTGGAGATCGGTGCCGCAGATGGTGGTCCTCGTCACCTTCACGAGGGCATCGGTCGGAGCGACGATCTCAGGGACGGGACGCTCTTCGAGAGACTTCTTGCCCGGGCCTCCATAGACGAGAGCTTTCATCGCATATCTCCTTGCTGGTGCGGATCGCGATCATCATGCGCTCCCGCCGCCAGCCCCGCTTTGACGCTGGTCAATGATCGCGACGAAGCTTCGCTGCAGAGATCAAGACGCCACTGCTCTCTGTCGGGCAAAACGACATGTCTTGATGCAGATCAAAGTACATGAACGCCGCGCCGTTAGAGTTTTGAGGTCGCTTTCGCGCCGTCGAAGAAAGGAACAGCCATGCCTTCGAAATCCGACCAGTCGCCTTTTCCCGTTGCGGCACTGCCTTTCGTCACGACCGGGCAGAGATTCTATCAGGCGGCTGTGCGCCTGCAGCTTCATGGCCTCAAGGCGGCAATGCAGTATCAGATCGAGGCTCTCACTTTCCTCAAGCGCCGCTATGAGGAGGACGTGAAACTCCTGGCTGACCTTGCCGGAAGCGCGAAGTCCGAGGACTCGGTCGACATCGTCGCTGCTTTCATGCAGAACGCCAGCTCTGACTATGCTGCCGAAGCTGGAAGGATCGCGTCGATCGGCGCGAAGCTTGCCACGGAAACGGCCAAGGATGTGAGCAAGGAAGCCGAGCGTGCTGCGGAAGACAGAGCCGCGGCGACGGTTGCTGCCTGAAACTCCGGGCGAACCTGCGGGCGGGGGCCGCGAAGGTCGGTTTTGATCTTGAGGATCGGACCATAACAGCGGTCGATGAGATCGACCGTTGGAGGCGCGGCTGCGTCGCTCGTGCCCTTTGGCGCCAAGCGGCGTGGTGCGGCGCGCCGGTGATTGAGTTCACGTGGATGCGTCAGCCTGATCAAGACAGGGTCAACGATTTGTTCCGCCCGAGCCACGGCCGCTCGCTGGCCGCGCGCCCAAGGTTCGGGCCAACAAGCATCAAAGCGGCCGTGATCGAGCGACCTCGACAGGCCGATGAGGGTGCGCCTTGGCTGGGGGGCACACCACCCGGAAGCCGACGCTGCTGCAATCCCCGAGCGGACCCAACTGGTCACCTGCCATCGGACGGCGACGACCATACGCCGACCGAGGCCGAAGCGTGAGAAGTGGAGCCCGGGCGCCTCAGGAGGGGGTTGGTGCGGCCTCGCAACCAGTTCTTCATCGCCTGAAGCAGTTCGCTCTCGTCGGCCAGGCCGTTCGCGTAGAGCTTGATCGCATGCCGGGCGATCCTGGCAGCTTCGCCGGAATCCACTTCAATGCCTTGGTCTCCGCAAAGCGAGTTGCAGACACGACGCAGCATCTCGACGCCTTCCGGCATGATAACGCAAGCGGGGTACAACATTCGTATCCTGGTCGGCATGACGTGGTTCCCGACGGTGCCTGCAGTACGTTCCTGCGAGGCACTCAGATGTTTCCTGCTTCCTCCAGAGCCCACAGCGCCCGCCACGCTGCAAGAAGTGCGATCATAGCCCCTGAAAGGACTGCGCTCCAGTTGGCGACATCAGCGGCTGCGAACTCCAGGACCCCATGGTGATGCGATGAGCCATGCGCCAAGCATGACGTTCGCCACTTCCGCCCAACCTGAAACGATGCCGACGCCGCAAGGCTCAGTGTGACAGCGGCCGCTCCGCCGAGCAGAAAATTCCACGTTATCGCGTTCGCCGAAGCGCCATGCGGCACGGCTGCCCCGAGCAGCCAGCTTGATGAGATCGACCACAACCCCGCGACGAGGATTATTCGATCCTGCCAGCGCTGATCGTGCATCTTCGATCACTCCTCTCGTGGACAGGTTCTCGTAGAAAGTAATCGTGTCCGATGATGCTTTTCTTGCTTTGATCTGCGTCAATGTGAGCGCCGAAGACGCACTGAATACTCGTTAAGCCTATGGCGCGGGATGCATCCTGGGGCGGGCCTTGGATGCCATTGCGGTCCATGGCACTGGCCGAGACATCGGCTTGTGGGGCACAGTCGTCACCCTCGGTGTCTACTCCGCGGGGTGGCTGGCTGTCTGGTCTTCGTCCGCAGGGGGAAGGCCTGGCGCCTTGCAGGTCGCTCCAGCCTGCAGGGCGCGCCTCGACCATGCGGCGTCGAAGCCGCGCCGGGAGGTCGTCAAAGCGATTTGGAAGCCTCAGGCAGCGAATACCAGCGGGAAATCTCCAAGCCTCGTTGCGTCCCATGGTCGCCGACATGATCCCGCTCTCCGACAATTTGACCGGCATCAAGGAAACCGGTTGCTCGGTTGCGCTAGGAGCCTCTTGACCGAGGAGGCTCATGCCATGGCTCACAAACAGGTCTTGTTCCGTTCCGAGGCTCGCGAGAAGATCCTGCGGGGCACGACGCAGCTTGCCGACGCAGTTCGCGTGACGCTAGGTCCGCGTTCGAAATCGGTGCTCATCGAAAAGAAGTGGGGAGCGCCGATCGTCTGCAACGACGGTGTCACCATCGCCAAGGAGTTCGACCTCAAGGATCCGGAGGAGAACCTTGGAGCCCGCATGCTGAGGCAGGCCGCGGAAAAGACCGGCGAGATGGTCGGCGACGGAACCAGCACTTCGACAATTCTCGCTCACGCGATCTTCGCCGATGGGGTGCGCAATGTCGTTGCCGGCGCGAGCGCAATCGATATCAAGCGCGGCCTTGACCGGGCGACAAAACGCGCTGTCGAGGCATTGAAGGCGATATCCAAGCCGGTCGAGACGCGGCGAGAGAAGGAGCAGGTCGCGACGATCTCGGCGCATAACGATACTGTGATCGGCGAACTGGTCGGTGCGGCGATGGAGAAGGTCGGCGGCGAGGGCGTCATAACCGTCGAGGAATCGAAGTCCACGGAGACAGTTCTCGACGTCGTGGAAGGCATGGAGTTCGATCGCGGCTTCGTCTCGCCCTATTTCGCGGCGGATGCGGAAAAGATGGAGGCGGTGCTCGAAGATCCCCTGGTACTGATCGTCGACCGCAAGATCCTGTCCCTCAACGACCTGATAAGGCTCCTGGAAGCCGTCGCCAAATCCGGCCAGCCGCTGCTCGTCGTCGCGGAGGACGTAGAAGGCGAAGCACTGGCCACGCTCATCGTGAACCACATCCGCGGCACGCTGAAGAATTGCGCGGTCAAGGCGCCGGGCTTCGGCGACCGCCGCAAGGCCATGCTTCAGGACATAGCGGTGCTGACAGGGGCGCAGGTGATTTCCGAAGAGCTTGGCATCAAGCTGGAGAATGTGGCCATCGACCAACTCGGCCGCGCCAAGAGGGTCGTTTCCGACAAGGACCGCACGATCATCGTCGGAGGCGGAGGGGAGAGCAAGGCGATCAAGGGCCGCATCGAGCAGATCCGTCGTGAGATCGAGGATACGACCAGCGATTACGATCGCGAAAAGCTGCAGGAGAGGCTTGCGAAACTGTCCGGCGGTGTCGCCGTCATCAAGGTCGGCGCTCCGACGGAAGCCGAAATGAAGTCGAAGAAGGAAGCGCTCGACGACGCGATAAGCGCCTCCAAGGCGGCCGTTGCGGAAGGCGTCGTGCCCGGCGGAGGGCTCGCGCTGCTGCGCTGCATCGGACCCGTGGAGGCGGAGGAGCAAATGTGCGAAGGCGACGAGCGGACGGGCGTGCAAATCCTGAAGCGCGCGCTTGAACTGCCTGTCCGCCAGATCGCGGAGAATTCGGCGGTCGACGGCGGAGTGGTGGTCGCCAGAATGCTCGAAGGAAAGGACAATTACGGTTTCGATGCAGGGCGCAAGCAATATGTCGATCTGGTCGAGGCCGGCATCATCGATCCAACCAAGGTCGTTCGAATTGCGCTCGAAAACGCGGTCTCGGTCGCCAGCACGCTGCTGCTGACCGAGGCGACCATGACAGAGATTCCGGAGCAGCGGCCCGCGCAGCCGGTCATGCCGGAGATGACGATGTAGCCAGGGGCATGGGCCTCGGGCGTATAGCGACCGATCGGTCAGCGGACGCGGGGATCCACGCTCGTGGGCATCCTTCCACACGGAGGCGAACATGCGTTTCTTTGCGTTGAAGGGAACGGACCGCCTGGGCTTCTCGGTCGCACAGGCGCTGGGCGTCGGCGTCGATCCGCATGAGGAGCGCGACTTCGAGGACGGCGAGCACAAGGCGCGGCCCTTGGTCAGCGTGCGTGGCCAGGACGTTTATGTCCTTCACAGCCTTGCGGGCGGAGCCGACGCGTCGGCCAACGACAAGCTTCTGAAACTTCTGTTCTTCATAGCCACGTGTCGCGAAAATGGAGCCGCGCGGGTCACCGCGGTGGCGCCCTATCTCGCCTACGCCCGCAAGGACAGGCAGACGAAGTCGCGAGATCCGGTAACGATGCGCTACTTGGCACAATTGTTCGAAGCCATGCGCACGGATTGTCTGGTCACCCTCGAAGTGCACAACCTTGCGGCTTTTCAGAACGCATTCCGGTGCCGCACGGTTCATCTCGATGCGCGCAGGCCTTTCTGTACTGCCGTTCGCGAGCTCGCAGGCGATGCTCCTGTCGTGATTTTTTCCCCCGACGGGGGAGGGGTGAAGCGCGCTGGGTTGCTGAAGGAAAGCTATGAGGCGACCTCAGGAAGCGCAACCGGCTTCGGCTTCATGGAAAAGCATCGGAGCCGTGGCGTCGTCACGGGCGATCTGTTCGCGGGCGATGTGGACGGCAAGGTGGTTTTCCTCGTCGACGACATGATCAGCACAGGTGGTACGATGCTCAGGGCTGCCCGGGCATGCCGTGAGCGCGGCGCGAAGGCGGTGTACGCCGTTGCCACCCACGGCCTGTTCGGCAAGGGTTCGGAGACGTTGTTTGCCGACGGCGCCATCGACAAGGTCGTCGTGACGGACAGCCTGGCTTCGGCATCGGACGAAGCCGCCGTCCGGCAAGGCAGGATCGAGCTTGTGCCCTGCGGCGCGTTGGTCGCCGAGGCGATAGCGCGGCTCCATGGATCCGGGTCTATCGCGGACCTGGTCGGCATGGAGAGTTGAGTTCGCCCTTGGCCCTCTCGACATATGCGAGGGCGAGCGGCTTCCACTTGCCGGGGGTGGCTACGTGCGCGTCGAGAAGATGCGCCATGCAGAGTCGCGCCCTGAGCAGAGCGCGAAAGCCGCCGTAGACGGCAAGCGTCTCATCGTCCGTTCGACCGCCGAGCCGCGCCTCGAGCGTGTGGAGGAGGATCGGCCGTACCCAGAAAGCTCCCAGCACTGCGCATTCCAGGCCGAGATAGTTGATTTCATCATAGGGATCGACGATCCGCATCGGGCGGCTGAATTCGAGGGCATCGATGATCTGTATCGGCTCGCCGATGAAGACATGTTCAGGCCGAAGATCGCCGTGCCCCTCGACGATCCGCCCTTCTGAGATGCGCCTTTCGATCCGTGGAAGAGCTCTTTCGAGTGCCTGATCCACCCTGTCGAGCACAGGCAGAGCGACGTTCGCCATGCCGAGTTCCGGCCGTCCCAGAATGGCGCGGTTGACGGCCTGCTCCTCGATCAGATGCTTTGCGTAGAGGGGGCCGTCCACGATTTCAGGGGGGCAGGCCGAATAGAAGTCGCCCAGCAGTTGCCCGATCCTTCGGACATCAGCCTCCGTCACGTTTCCCTGGCGCAGCCTGGCGTCCAGCAGGTCGGCCTGCGGCAGCCTTTTCATCTCGACGAGCCAGTCGATGACGCTGCCTTGTCCCGTCAGGTTGAGACGGTCCGGCCCTTCGCATCGCAGCGCGACGACCGAACAATAGGTGCTGCCGGCAAGCCTCCTGTTCAGCCGCAATTCCTCCTCGCAGAAAAAGCGCCGGCGCCAGAGCGTGCTGAAATCGAGGAACGGATATTTGACGGGCTTCTTGAGCTTGTATACGCGGTCATCGGTCAGGAACACCCAGGACATGTGCGTTTCTCGCACGTCGACGATCGCCGTCGCGTGTGGGTATGCTTTGGGGTCGCTCAGAAAACGCACCTTTGCCGCCAGATCGATCATCGGTATCCGTCCGCCGTCGGCTATTGGGTCTGAATCGCCCGGAACCGCAGATGTCTGCTGCCCCTGAGGGGACGAGCAACAAGATGATCCGGACGCGATGGAAGCCGGCACGCCCATCGCCTTTCCCATGACAGGTGCGTCGCATGGCATAGGTGCTGGCTCCTCGGGAGCGGCCCCTTCGAAATCGACCGCGCCATAGTAATTCAGCCAACGACCGGACATCACCTTGATACGCGTCAAAGACGGCCGACAATAGTCGGCTAGCCTGACCCGCATATGCGCCGCCATGGGGCGCTGCCGGGTGCCTGCAGGATCGGTTCCGAAGCTACCCATGCGGCGGCGGCTGCGCCCGGCAAAAAAGACCGATCTCGTGAGCGTCGGCCGGTTTCGTGACGTAGCCAGCGTCCGGTTTCGACGGGTGATGGTCGGTTTCTCCGATGCGGGGAAAGGCGAGCAGGAATGGAAAGGAAGGATCCCAATGAAACGTGGAATCGGAAGTGAGGAGAACAGAGTCCCGGAACTGGCAATTCCGGTCGAAACGGTGTGCTTCATTGTCATGAAAGCACGTGAGTTCGACGCGAAGGAGGCCGTCACCGAACCGGATCCGGGGTCTAATCCGACAGACGATCACGACGTCGCCGTGCTGCAGGATCATGATGACGACCCCGTTCAGGAAGAACTGTCGTCCCTCATATCCGACCTCTCTGTCGACGAGCAGATCGATCTGGTCACGCTGATGTGGCTCGGGCGGGACGACTATCGGGCAACCGAATGGCCGATCGTGCGAAAACAGGCCGCCGACGCCCACAACGACCATACGGTCGAATATCTCTGCGGGAATCCGCTGCTGTCCGATCACCTCTTGGCCGGTCTCGACGTCCTCGGTCTTTCGTGTGCCGACTACGAAGGGAAGCATCTTTGAGCGGAACATTCGCCCGGTTTGATCCGCGTCAAAGCCGGATGACATCGAAAGGGCTTTTCTGAAGTCCTCGCTGGATCGAGTTGGATCTGGCCAGGCTGTGCAACGATCCGTTTCAAGGCGCGATCTTGCCGAAGCGAAGCGCCGGATCAACGGTGACTTCCGGCGAGCGGGTCCGGCAGCCTCCGGTTCAAGGTGGAAGATCGGAGGCGGCGGCATCTGAAAGCTTCATTCAACAACGCCAAGGAGTTGCATCATGGCCGAAGCTGGCAAATTGCCCGTCAAGAAGTCTTCCGCGCCGGCGGAAGCCGGAGACTGGAATCCGTTCGACAGCCTCCGTCGAGAAATCGACCACCTGTTCGACGATTTTCGTCCCTTCGATTGGCGCCTTCCTTCCAGGGTTTTCAGGCCCCGGATATCTCATGCGCCATGGCAGGTCGCACCGGCGATGGACCTTGTCGAGAGGGACGACGCCTACGAGATCACAGCGGAGCTTCCCGGGCTTGACGAGAAGAACGTCGAGATCAAGCTCTCCAACCACACGCTGACGATCAAGGGCGAGAAGAGCGAGCAGAAGGAAGATAGGCAAAAGGACTATTATCTGTCCGAGCTGCGCTACGGTTCGTTTCAGCGAAGCTTCCAATTGCCCGAAGGCATCGACGCCGACAGGATCGAGGCGAACTTCGCAAAGGGCGTGCTGACCGTGAAGCTGCCCAAGACGGCCGAGGCGAAGAAGGCCGAAAAGAAGATCGCGGTCAAGGCTGCCCCTTGAGCGCTCTCGCCTCGTCGGTGCGTCGGCAGGCGACGCACCGACGAGCAGGTCAACCGGAACCACATGAACCCTCCGGTGAACAGCCAACTCCATGCCGAGGAGAATTGCCATGGGCACTTCAATCGCAGGCTTCACCCAGGCATCGCAGCAGGCCCAGCAATGGGTCAATGAACTGGCCGAAGATCTGAACTGCAACGATCGACACGCATATCATCTTCTCCGCGCGGTTCTTCATGCGCTGCGCGACTGGCTCTCCCCGGAGGAAATGACCGATCTCGCCGCCCAGTTGCCCGTACTCATAAGGGGCATCTATTTCGAGGGGTGGAAGCCGGCGGAGACACCTGTCTGGCAGCGCCACAAGGACGACTTCGTTGCGCGTATCCAGGACGCGTTCTCGGGCGATCCGTTGAACGATCCGGACATGGCCATCACGGCAGTCTTCAGACTGCTCGATCGGCATGTCTCGCATGGCGAAATCGTGCAGGTCAGGAATTCGATGAAGAAAGCCCTGCGCGAGCTGTGGCCGGCGGATTGACGCGATGTTCCACGATCGACGGGAGGCCGGGCGCGAACTGGCGAACGAAGTGGCAAGGTTGGGCTTGGCTGATCCTATCGTGCTCGCCTTGCCAAGGGGCGGTGTGCCGGTTGCGGCGGAGGTGGCGCGGACCCTGAAGGCGCCGCTCGACCTTGTCATCGTGCGCAAGGTGGGTGCGCCCGACAATTCCGAACTGGCAGTCGCGGCCATCGTCGACGGCAGTCCACCCGATATCGTGCTCAATCGCGAGATCATCGAAGCATACGGGCTGGACGATTCCGAGCTTCGGCTTCTGGTCAACCGCGAGCGCCCCGAATTGGAGCGGCGCCGGTTGACCTATCGCAGCGGGCGGCAAGCAAAGTCGGTCTCGGGCAAGACGGCCATTCTCGTCGATGACGGGGCCGCCACGGGAACCACGATGAAAGTGGCGATCCGTGCGCTCCGGCGGCGATCGCCGCGCGAGATCGTCGTGGCGCTTCCGGTGGCCCCTCCCGACACGATCGCCGAACTCGCGCGCGAAGCCGACAGGGTCATTTGCCTGCGCCAGCCGGCACACTTCCGTGCGCTTGGGTTTCATTACCAGCACTTTCCCCAACTCACCGACGACCAGGTGATCGCGGCGGTGCGGGATGCAAGACAACAAAAGGACCTCGACGAGGTCGCGAAGAAAGCTTGACGCGGGTCAAGGCCGAGATGCCGCACCCATGCTGATCTGTCGTCCGAGCCTGACGGAGAAGAGAAATGACCATCACCACCATCATGGTGCAGCTCGACGTGGATTCTCCAGCGACACCGCGCTTGAGCTTCGCCCGGGAACTCGCAGGAAAATTCGAGGCGGATTTGATTGCCGTCGTCGCGGTCGAAGCGCGCGCGCTCGTACCCCCGGATGAAAACGGTCTTGTGACGCGGGAGCTGTTGCGTCAGCGAAGGCGCGAGATCGAGGATCGTCTGAAGGTGCTCAAGGAGGAATTCCTGGCCTTTTCAGGCAACAATGAGCGCGCCTCATGGCGCACCGATCTGGACGACCCTACGCGGACTTTGGCCTTGCATGCCCGCGCCGCCGACCTGGTGGTAACTGGAACTCCGGCGGCCGAGGCGGGGGGCGATTTCCACCGGACGATCGACGCGGGTGCGCTGATCCTGTCGGTGGGACGGCCGGTCCTGTTCGCGGCGGACGATCTGCGCCCCTTGCGCGGCGAACGGATTCTCATCGCCTGGAAGGATGCACGTGAATCGCGTCGCGCAGTGGCTGATGCGATGCCTTTCCTGACGCATGCCAAGGAGGTCACCGTGGCCGCCATTGCCGAAGGAGATCAGCCGGCCGTACGGGAGGGCGCCGCGGATGTGGTCCGTTTCCTGATGAGGCACGGCGTGAGGGCGAGCTCGCAGATACTGGAGCCCGATGGGGCGAAGATCGCTGAGGTTCTCATAGCGAAAGCCGGGGAGATCGGAGCGGATGTCGTCGTTGCGGGCGGCTATGGCCACAGCAGGCTTCTGGAATGGGCGTTCGGCGGCGTGACGCGCTCCATGCTGTCGGCCGGATCGATGCACCGGCTGCTGTCGAACTGACGACAGTGACACGCTGCCGGACGAAGACGATTGCCGTTCTGCGATGCGCTGGGGTGTTTTCAGCAGTGTGCGAGCCGCGACGAAACACGGCAACCGCGACGGGGGCAGGTCACGCGGAGTGGATCGGATGGTACTCCCAGATGCGCCAATGGGTGGGTGATACGTCCACCCGCTCGTTGGAGTCCGATTTGACCCATCCGGTCAGCACGCGCCTGCAGGGGAACACGAGGGCGTGGGGGCCATCCCAATCCATGACGGCCAGCTGCAGGTCATGATTGAAGGGTGCCGTCGAAATCGGGTGCCACATCATCCCCTGGTCGGAAGCAACGCAACCGCCTCCAAAACTCGACGCTGTCAAGCCGCCATTTCGTGCAGGGTCTGCCACCTGGCGATCTCGATTCTGCGTAAGCTCGCCAGCTTGATGATGCCTCTCTGCTTGAGTTTGGAGAACACGCGGGAGACCGTCTCGATGGTCAAGCCGAGATAGTCGGCGATGTCCGCGCGGGACATGGGCAGATCGATCTGTCGCAGGCCCCCTTGTCGCGCGGACATATCCGTCAGGAAGGCGGCGATCCGTTCCGTCGCATTCTGGCGGCCCAGCACGAGCAGATGCTCCTGGGCCCGGACCAGGCTCAGAAGCGCCAAGGGCAGCAGTTCGCTCGCGGCATCGCCGCCCGAGGCATTCGCACGCAAGATACTGATGCCGGTGGCGCCGACGGCATCCGCAAAGAAATGGTGCGTCCTATCCGCCTCGAAACCGAAGACTTCGCCGGGGAGGTGGAAAGCCGAAATCTGCCGGCGGCCGTCCGCGAGCAAGCGGTATATGCGGACTGCTCCGAACTCGACCTTGTAGAGATTGCCGCTTTTCTCGCCCTGGGCGTAGATTTCGGCGCCCGCCGGGAAAAGGCTGGGCATGTTCATCACACCGAAGTCGCGGGCAAACGCCGCCCCCTGCGGATGGACTGAATTCCGGGACAATTCGAAGACCGACATGATCACCTCCAGCTGCTGAGGCGAGAATTGCGCAGATCCGATGATCGCGAAATTCGGTCATATCCCTAGGGGAAACCACGTAGAGCCGTCAGTCCGCTGCGGTGATGGCGTTCCGCACCGCCTCGATGAGCGGCCCACCGAGGAACGGCTTCGTCACGAGTGTCACCTTCTGCAGTTCGGGAGCGGCCCGGAACAGGCTCACAAGCAGTATGACCGGCCTGGCAAAGATCAAGAATTGCCCCGGGGCAATCTTCCAATCCACGGCCCGATCATCGATGACGGCGCAGGCGGCGCGCCGCGCGTATCGGGATGCAAAGGCGTCGGTCGCATACGAATGTGCGTCGACCCGGAAGCCACTGCTCTCGAGCGCGAATTCAAGAGAGCGGCGCAAGCCGTCATCGGGAGCAGCGGTGATTACAATCTCGGATCTGGCCACGCTGGATCTCCGCCGGGCACCGTTTCGCCTCGGCCATCCTGCGTCGCATATTCGGGAACCTGGCGCATTGCGGCAGATCAAAGCCAGTTCATCGTGATTTGGCTCACCCCTCTCATCGCTCAGGTTACGCGCGCGAGCCGCCGCTACGGCCCCGGCTTGCTGGATTTTCCTTGTCTGCAAGCTCCAGGGCAATCGCCATACGCACCAGTTCAGGCAAACTGCCGGCACGCATCTTGGACATGATGTTGGCGCGATGGACTTCGACCGTTCGCGGACTGATGTTCAGATCATAGGCGATCGTCTTGTTCGGGAGTCCGGCCACCACGGCGGCGAGGACCTGGCGCTCCCGCTCCGACAGTTGGCCGAGGCGCGAGCGGATCGCCGACACGTCCTCCATCTCGGTGACGGTGTCGAGGCGGCTCGCCGCTCGCTTGATGGCTTCAATCAGAACGACGTCTTCAAAAGGCTTTTCGATGAAATCGCTCGCGCCGGCCTTCATGGCCGCGACCGCCATCGGGACATCGCCGTGGCCGGTGATGACGATCGCCGGGATAGCGACGCCGATCTCGTTGAGCTTGGCGAGCAGTTCGACGCCGCTGATATCGGGCATTCTCAGATCGGTGACGAGACAGGCCTTTCCGATGGTCGGCGCCGCGACAAGAAAACTGGAAGCGGAGTCGTGCACGCGAACCGTGAAGCCGGCCATTGTCAAAAGGAATGCGAGCGATTTGCGGACCGGCTCCTCGTCGTCGACGACGTGGACGACATATTCATGGATCTGCATCTGCTGCCTCTTGCGTTGCCGTAGGCAATAAGAAGCGGAATGTCGCCCCACCTTTGCCGTTGCGCTCCAAAGTTATGCTGCCGCCATGCGCTTCCACGATCCGCTTGGAGATCGACAGGCCGATACCCATACCGCTCGCCTTGCTGGTGACGAAGGGCTGGAACAGGCGTGTCGCTATGTCCTCGGGGATCCCCGGCCCCGTATCCGCGATCTCCACAGCCACAAACCCGTCACGGTCGGAGGCCGTGCGCACCGACAGCTCACGCCGCTCGCTTTCTCGCATGGCCTCCATGGCGTTGCGCATGAGATTGATCAGGACTTGCTGCACCTGAATGCGATCCACGAGGACTTCGCCGGTGTCGGGCGCAAAATCGAAGACCGACCTCACGCCTTGCTCGCGGGCGCCGACAAGCGCCAGTGCACCGGCTTCTTCAATCAGTTTGCGCAGATTCTCCGCTGATTTCTCCGTCTCGCCGCGAGTTACGAACTCGCGCAGGTGGCGAATGATGCCGCCGGCGCGGAGCGACTGTTTCGCAGTCTCCTCGAGCGCTTCCCTGATCCGGTTGGCCGCAGGCCCGTCGAGTTGCGCCAGGAAACGAGCGCAGCCCTGCGAATAGTTGGCGATGGCCGCGAGCGGCTGGTTGAGCTCGTGGGCCAGGGTCGATGCCATTTCGCCAAGTTCGTTGAGGCGGGCAAGCCGCGCCAGTTCGTCCTGTATCTCTTGCAGCCTCGCTGCGCTTTCCTCCCTTTCGGTGAGGTCGCGGATGAAGCCAGTGAAGAATTTCCGGTCGCCCGACCTCATTTCGCCGACCGACAGCTTCATCGGAAAGGTCGAGCCGTCCTTCCTGCGCCCGACCACCACGCGGTCGACACCAATGATGCGCTTCTCGTCGGTCGTCAGATATCGCTGGATGTAGCCGTCGTGCTCGCTGTGGTAGGGCTCCGGCATCAACAGGTTCACATTCCGGCCGATCGCTTCCGCTTCCGTAAAGCCGAACTGTCGGACGGCCGCGGCGCTGAAGGATGTGATGATGCCGCCGTCGTCAATCACCACCGTTGCATCCGGGACGGTGTCAAGAATCGAACGGAGATGGGCTTCTCGCGCTTTCAAAGCAGCCTCGGTCTTGCCGACGGCGCGGCGTGCCCGGTGCAGCATCTCGCCTATCCACGCGATCATCAGGCCGACCAGCGCGAAGACGAGAGCCTGGATCCACATCGCCTGCGCGGCATCCACGATGTAGATGGTGCCGGCGAGAGAGAGCACCAATGCGAAGATGCCGGGACCAATGCCACCTGCGATCGCCGAAACGAGAATGACCGGGACGAAGAGAATGAAAACCGCGGTGTTTCCGAGCGCGGGAATCAGCAAGAGCCTGACGACAAAGACAGGCACCACCATTGCGGCCGCAAGCAAATATCCCGCAGCCCCTTCGAAGCGGGATGAAATCACGGCCTTCAGAAAGTGTCCTCTCAGTCCGGTATCTTCGCTTCCGGGCATGGCCTGACCCAAAGCGGCCCCACGTGCTCGCCCACGCTTCACCTGCTCAGCCTCTTCTCCTGACGCAGGTTCGGAAAACGGTGGGACGCTTTTCCGAAACCTGCCTTGGGCGCAACGGTGCCTCCGGGACCCAGCCGACCCGGCCACGTCATACTACGCCGTGCCGACGATTCCCAACCGTTCTTTTGGTCTAATCCGAACCTTGACGAAGGTGGCGCGGGTCGATCGAGAATGCCGCGTGCGAGCCGGCCGGACGTTTTTGACAATCGTCCGGCTGCCCGACGATGGGCATATGAATCGTGGCTTTGCTTGGAGGCCCGGCCCGTTACGGCACTTGCGTTCCCGGGTCCTTGGCCTCTCGGCCAGTGACGCTGTCGATCAGGACACGGAAGTAGATGTGCTCGTAATGGTCAGCGGAGCGGGGAACGGCCTGCCCGATCGGTTTCAGGCTGCCCGGCTCCCACCAGAATGGATGCTTGCTGAGCAGAGACCAGGCATGTTCCCGCTCCCGTACAAGTTCCGGGGAGACATCCAACTCCTGATAGCGGCCCTGAACTATGACGCTTTTCCATCCCGGGCCTTGGCCGCGCTCGTCGACTTGCAGGCAGATGTGAGGGTTGGAGCGCATGCAATCGATCTTGTGGCCCGGCATCGAGAATGAGTAGAGATGGTGGTCCGAGTAGACGAAATAGATCGGCACGAGGTAAGGCTGCCTGCCGTCCACGCAGGCGAGATGGGCAAGCCTTTCTGACGCGAGAATCTTGGAGCATTCGAGCGCTGACAAATCCCTGATCCACATCGTTTGCCTCCCTCGGTTTGGTACAGTTGCGCGCGGACTGGTCGTCCATCGGCATAGTGACGCGCCTGTCATATGCGTCGGGCAATTATCCGCCGTCGAAGGCCGACTGCCGATCCGCTCATCGCGGTTGCTGGACATCTTTTCATTTTGGCTATCCAAGGCAAGTACGCTTTGAGCCGGATCAAGTTCGGCATCAAGGAGATGTCATTTTTGCCTTGCCAACGAATGGCCCAATCACGCCACTCTCCACCCGCGTCGTCCGCGCGCGGGGCGAGCCGCCGAGATCAAGAAGCGGTGACGGCGGTCGCATTCCGCCACAGCTACGCCAGCGGCCACTTCACCGCAGCAACGTCATCACGGCGAGATAGATCAGGATCGACAGGGCGTCCTGGATGACGGTACCCACAGGACCGGAGCCGAAAGCGGGATCAATACCGAGGCGCGACAACAGCCAAGGCAGCAGCAGCCCCGTTGAACTCGCGATCGTGCCCGCGGCGGCCAGGGAAATGCCGGCTCCCAGAGCCAGGCTGGCATCGTTGTAGACCAGCCAGATACCGACCAGGGCCAAAGCACCCAGGATCGTGCCGATCAAAAGGCCGGTGGCCAGTTCGTTCAGGAGAAGGACCGGCAGGCTATTGCGTCGCGTTGCCAGTCCACGCACCGCGATCGCTTCCGTCTGGGTACCTATCGCGTCGGCGAGGTAGACGAGGGAAGGCAGAAACGTCGCCACCACGATATCCGCCTCGAGGAATTGTTCGAAGCGGGTCATCAGCAACGCGGTGATGCTGCTGAGCCCCAGGCCTACGACAAGCCATGGCAATCGCCGCGACACGCGGCTGAGCGGCGGATCCTCGAGGGCGTGCACGGCCGCGGAGCTTTCCTTCACAATGCCGGCCAGCCGGTGAAGGTCCTCGTGGTGCTCGCGCGTGAGAACCTGCAGCAGCTTCACCGCTGGCACGCCGCCGCGCAGCACGGCTTCTGCGCCGACGACCGGCAAGACGGCTGCGGCGGCGCGCGTTGCGATCTCTGCGGCCCGCTCCTGATCCTCGGCGGGCGGGACGGTCGGCCAGGCGGGCCGAATCAGCGCCGACAGCATGGTGTCCGGGGATGTGGCCGCGATGTCGCGCATCGCCGTGGCTCCGACATAACGGCCTTGGCCGTCGACTATCATTGCTGCGTCGTAGCAGTCGTGCGGCTCGCGCAGGGCGCGTTCCCTGAATGCGCCTGCCTTCTCGTCCGCGCGGCCGATCGGGACTGAAACGACCAGCCGATCGATTGTGTTCGGGCCGGAGAACCTGCTCGTGCCGACGGCTGCCGTGCCTGTGTGGTTATCAGCCATAGTGACCCGTCACGAGATGCTGGCAACGCTCGATCCTGGGCGCCAGGAGTATCTGGTTGGTGTCGCCCGAATCGACGATTTCTCCGAGGTCGAACCAGACGAAGGGCGTGAGATCCTGGCGGCTGGCTCTGATTGCGATCTTGTGATCCGTTGCGTGGTTTGACTGCAGGCCCAAGTGAATTCCACTATAGCGAAGGTTGGGAAGCATGGCTCGCCTCGTGCAATGCAACGGATGGATCAATGGCTTGTTTTGCGCCAGCGTGTCATTGTTCTGCGTCAAGGCTGCTCATGATTTACGCGGCCCAGGCTGATGCGTCCGACACTGTTACGCGCCATGCTCCGATTGCTTGCGTCTCTGCTGCGGCCAAGTAGCGCCTGCTTCCAGGGTTTTGGGCCACCCCCAACTGTTCCTGCAGGGAATAGTCCCGCTCTCACGGGAGTTCCTTGAGAGAGAGAAAACCGAGTGGGTTTCGTGACTGGGGACGACCGGCGTCGCGCTCGGCGAGAGCCGGGGCAGGAGCAACCGGACCGCGAGCCCAAAAGGGCTGCCGACGATTCGGATCAACACCGAAGTGGTCGGTGTCTTTACGTTCAGGGTTTGCGGATTTCCGGCTTGACGACGACGAGGCCGACGCCACAATCCGCGCGGTGATCTCGGTATAAGGGAATCTTCGCCGCCCCATGCGGCTCGAGAGTCCTGCTCCCGACGACAAGAGCCATTGCCTGGAGGAAGAAAGTTGCGTCGCCTAACGCTTCTCGTCGCGCTCGCCATGCCGTTGCCGGCGCTGGCCAACGATTCTACCGCCGAACTCGGAACCGGCGGCCTGATCCTGTCGCGCAGCGACGTCATCGCCATGGAGCGGGAGGACCTGTCGATCTCGCTCGACAATGTCACCGTCGACTATGTCTTCCGCAACAGTTCCGACAAGGACATCGAAACGATCGTGGCGTTTCCGATGCCTGACATCGAGGGCAATCCCTATCGCATGACGTCGATCCCCGACGACGAGAAGGACAATTTCCTCGATTTCGCGGTGACCGTCGACGGCAATGCGGTAGCGCCGGAACTGGAGCAGAAGGCCTTCGCGCTCGGCATCGACATCTCCGAGGAACTGCGGGCGCGCGGCGTCCCGCTCTATCCCTACGGGGAAGCCGTCCTGAAGGCGCTCGCAGCCCTGCCGCAGGAGGTCGCCGACAAATGGCAGGAGCGCGGCATGATCGTCATCGACGAGTATGACGACGGCTCGGGCTGGAAGCGCGTGCGCACGCCCTTCTGGCAGTTGAAGACGACCTATTGGTGGCGCGCGATGTTTCCCGCCAACGGCGAGGTCACGGTCCAGCACAGTTACCGGCCGAGCGTGGGCGCCACAACCGATCTCAGCTTCCTCGTCGACGGCAGGTTCGAGGGCGATAGCTATGCCGAGTACAAGCATAGATATTGCTTCGACAAGAGCTTCGAGAACGCCGTGCTGAAGGCGGCCAGGAGATCGTCGGACGGCTATGCGCACCTCATGGAGAACCGGATCGCCTACATACTGACGACGGGCGGCAACTGGGCGAACGGCACGATCGGCGCCTTCAAGCTGACGGTCGACAAGGGCGATCCGAAGAACCTGGTCAGCTTCTGCGGCCGCAACGTCAGGAAGACCGGACCGACCACCTTCGAGATGACGGCCGAAGATTTCTATCCCGAGCGTGATCTCGACATACTGATCCTCTCGCCCGTCGGCATGGGTGAAGGCGAAGCAGGCGGTGCCGGGCGAGAGGCGCAATCGCCGGCACCGGCGAAGCCGGGTGCATCGAAACCGGAGAGCGGCGGCTGATGAAAATCGTCATCCATGTGGCGATTGCCGAGAACCATGTCATCGGACGCGACAACGGGCTGCCGTGGCGCCTGTCGTCGGACATGAAGCGATTCAAGGAAATGACGATGGGAAAGCCGGTCGTCATGGGTCGCAAGACCTGGGAGAGCTTTCCGCGCCGGCCGTTGCCCGGGCGTCTGAACATCGTGCTCACGCGGGCTCCCGGCTTCCAGGCCGACGGGGCAGAGGTCGTGGCGGCGCTGGACGATGCGCTCGAGCTGGCGCGGGAGCGGGGCTGGAATATGCCCGGAGCAGATGAAATCTGCATCCTGGGAGGCGGCGAGGTCTATCGGCAGGCGCTGCCGCTGGCAGACCGGCTCTATGTGACACATGTGCTCGCGAGCGTCGGCGGCGATACCCGCTTCCCGGCCATCGACCCCGCCGAATGGGAACTCGTCCACAGCGAGGATCATCCGGCCGGCGAGAAGGACAGCCATGCGACACGCTATGCTGTTTACGATCGCCGGCGAACCATGCATTGAGGGCGGCAGGTTCATACAAATGAAGCCAAAACGGCACACGGGCAGGGCGGCTGCGTTGAAAGCGCTGCGGTCCATCCCTATAGAGTGCTAAGAATAAAGAAATGGGCGCGGCCGCAAGGCCCGCGCGGCATTTCGAGACCGAAAGGAATTTCATGCCCTGGAACAATCAGAGCGGCGGTGGCGGCGGTCCTTGGGGCGGCGGCGGCAATGGCGGCCCATGGGGGCAGGGACCCCGCGGCCCCGGCGGACCGCACGGATCGCCGCCCGACCTCGAGGATATCATCCGCCGCGGCCAGGACCGGCTGAAGCGGGCCTTGCCGGGCGGCGGGGGGATGAACCCCGCGGTAATCGGCCTGATCGGCCTGGCGCTTGTCGCATTCTGGCTTTTCCAGTCGATCTACACTGTCCAGCCCGATGAACTCGCCGTCGAGCTGCGCTTCGGCAAGCCCAAGCAGGAGTTGTCCGAACCGGGTCTTCACTTCCATTGGTGGCCGATCGAGACCGTCGAAAAGGCCAACACCGCCGAGAAACTCATCAATATCGGCGAGGCGCGCGGCAGCAGTTCGTCCGGACTGATGCTGTCCGGCGACCAGAACATCGTCGACGTGAAATTCTCCGTCGCTTACCAGGTCTCCGATCCGAAGGCCTATCTGTTCAATGTCGCCCAGCCCGACGACATGGTGCGCCAGGTTGCCGAAAGCGCGATGCGTGAGGCGGTCGGCCGCCGTCCGGCGCAGGACATCTTCCGCGACGACCGCCAGGGCATCGCAGATGCGGTGCTCGGCATCATCCAGCAGACGCTCGATACCTATGGCGCTGGACTGACCATCAACGCGATCTCGATCGAAGACGCGGCGCCGCCGCGCGAAGTGGCCGACGCCTTCGACGAAGTGCAGCGCGCAGAGCAGGACGAGGATCGCTTCGTCGAGGAATCCAACCAGTATTCCAACCAGCGGCTCGGTCAGGCTCGCGGCGAGGCGGCCCAGATCCGTGAAGAGGCCGCCGCCTACAAGAACCGCGTCGTCCAGGAAGCCGAAGGTGAGGCGCAGCGCTTCATCTCCGTCTACGACGAATATGCCAAGGCGCCCGACGTGACCCGCAAGCGGCTGTTCCTGGAGACTATGGAGCGCGTGCTGAAGGGGTCCAACAAGGTCATCGTCGACGAGAAGAACGGGCAGGGCGTCATACCCTATCTGCCGCTGCCCGAACTGCAGAAGCGCGCCGCGCCGGCTGAAGAGAACCAGTAATGTCCAACCGTCTCCCCGTCATCGGCGTCATCGCCGCCGTCATCCTCTTCCTCGTCTATTCGTCGATCTTCGTGGTCAACGAGCGCGAGCAGGCCATCGTGCTGCGGTTCGGCGAGATCGTCGACGTGAAGACCGAGCCCGGCATCTATTTCAAGGCGCCTTTCGGCTTCTTCGAGGCCGACAATGTGCAGATCATCGAGGATCGCGTCATGCGCTTCGACCTAGACGACATCCGCGTCCAGGTCTCGGGCGGCAAGTTCTACGAGGTCGATGCCTTCGTCGCCTTCCGCATCTCGGACCCGCGGCGCTTCCGGGCCGCGGTTTCGGGCCAGGTGCTGCTCGCGGAGCAGCGTCTGCGGACCCGACTCGACGCCGCCCTCCGGCGCGTCTACGGCCTGCGCGGCTTCGAGGCGGCGCTCTCGGAGGAGCGCGCCTCGATGATGCGCGAGGTGCGCGACCAGTTGAGGCCCGATGCGACCTCGCTCGGTCTCGAGATCGAAGACGTGCGCATCCGCCGGACCGATCTCACAGCAGAGGTTTCGCAGCAGACATTCGACCGCATGAAGGCCGAACGTCTCGCAGAGGCCGAAAGGCTGCGTGCCCGTGGCCGCGAGGCGGCGCAGCGCATCCGCGCCCGCGCCGACCGCGAAGTGGTGGAGACCGTCGCCGAAGCCCGCAGGGAATCGGAGATCCTGCGCGGCGAGGGCGAGGCGCAACGCAACGCGATCTTCGCCGACGCCTTCCAGCGGGATCCGGAGTTCTTCGAATTCTACCGGTCGATGAACGCCTATATCCAGTCGCTCGACCCGAACAGCACAACCATGGTGCTGTCGCCCAATTCGGAATTCTTCCGCTTCTTCGGCAACTCGGCGCCGGCCGCCCCGGCAGCGCCCGGCACGGCGCCTGCCGCTTCCGGCCAGGCCGCGGGCGCCAGCCAGTAAGGCGCCCTGTGGCCGACTTCCTGGCCGCCATAGGCCTGGTGCTCGTCGTCGAGGGCCTCGTCTATGGAGGCTTTCCGGGCCTCGCCCGGAGGCTCGCGACGGAAGTGCTGGCGACACCGGAACATGTGCTTCGGATCGGCGGCCTGGTGGCGATCGCGGCGGGCGTCGGGATCGTCTGGCTCGTTCGCGGGTAACGAAGGTTTTTTCCTTCCGCGATAGCAAAGGCCGCAAACAAGCCCTATTTTCAAAGGACAAGGCGCCGGTGGCCCGGTTGCGGGGCCGGGACTTTCCAGCAGAGCCGGGAGACAGCTGATGAGACCAAGCACCCTTTTGCCTGCCCTGCGCAAGACGATGCTCGCGGCGGCTGCCGTGCTCTTCGTCGGCGCCACCGCGGCGCCAAACTTCGTGGGCGTGGCCGAGGCGAAGGGACCCGATTCGGTTGCCGACCTGGCTGCCGGGCTGCTCGAAGCGGTGGTCAACATCTCGACGTCGCAGACCGTCAAGGGCTCCGAAGGCGAGGGCGCCGTCCCGGCGCCGCAACTTCCGCCCGGCTCGCCGTTCCAGGAATTCTTCGACGATTTCTTCAACAAGGACCGCGAGGGCCAGGGCCGGGGTCCGAACTCGCAGAAGGTGCAGTCGCTGGGCTCGGGCTTCGTCGTGGATGCCGAGCAAGGAATCGTCGTCACCAACAACCATGTCATCGCCGACGCGGACGAGATCGAGGTCAACTTCTCCGACGGTTCGAAGCTCAAGGCCGAGCTCGTCGGCAAGGACACCAAGACGGATATCGCGGTGCTCAAGGTCGATCCGAAGCTCAAGAAGCTGACGGCGGTCAAGTTCGGCGATTCCGACAGGATGCGGATCGGCGACTGGGTGATGGCGGTCGGAAACCCGTTCGGGCTGGGCGGCACCGTGACCGTCGGCATCGTGTCTGCCCGCAACCGCGACATCCAGTCCGGACCCTATGACGATTTCATCCAGACCGACGCCGCCATCAACCGCGGCAATTCGGGCGGTCCGCTGTTCAACATGGACGGCGAGGTTATCGGCATCAACACGGCCATCATCTCGCCTTCGGGGGGCTCGATCGGCATCGGCTTCTCGATCCCCTCGAAGCTCGCGATCGGCGTCGTCGACCAGTTGCGGCAGTTCGGCGAGACCCGTCGCGGCTGGCTCGGCGTGCGTATCCAGCCGGTGACGGACGAGATCGCCGAGAGCCTCGGCATGCAGTCGCCAAAGGGCGCGCTCGTCGCGGGCGTCATCAAGGGCGGACCGGTCGACAACGGCGTGATCCAGCCGGGCGACGTGATCGTCACCTTCGACGGCAAGGACGTTCGGGAGATGCGCGACCTGCCGCGCGTCGTGGCCGACAGCCCGGTCGGCAAGGCGGTCGACGTCGTCATCATCCGCAAGGGCGTGGAGCAGACGGTCAAGGTCACGCTTGGACGGCTCGAAGACGGCGAGAAGCTCGCCGGCGCGGAAGGGGAACAGCCCCAGCAGGACACGCCGGAGGCGGTCTCGGCCGCGTCGGTGCTCGGCATGACGATCGCCGAGCTCGACGACGATACGCGCGCCAATTTCGACATCGGCGCGGATGTCTCCGGCGTCGTGATCACCGAAGTCGCCAAGGATTCGCCGGCGGCCGAACGCGGAATATCGGCGGGCGAAGTGATCACCGAGATCGCCCAGGAATCGGTTTCCTCGCCGCAGGAAGTGCTGGACCGTATCAAGGCGCTGAAGGATCAGGGGCGCAAGAACGCGCTTCTGATGCTGGCGTCCAAGACCGGCGAGTTGCGCTTCGTCACGATCCGCATGGACTGAGCGCCGTCGAACTTGCGACGACGCGTCGTTTGAACATCCCATAGGATGTGCGTCTTTTGCTGTGCTGTCATTGGTTGCACGCCGGCGTTTGCGGCCGTTGGTGACCACGGCGCTATTCCCTGAGTATGAGGATGTGATCAGGCGTCCCAACCACCGCTTGGCTCACGGGCTGTCGGATGGCGAGTTGGAGCGCCTGATGTCGGGCTTCGCGGCGTTGGCAGAGCCTGTCGATGTCCACTATCTCTGGCGTCCGCAATTGACGGATCCCAAGGACGAGATGGTGCTCGAACCAGCGATCAATGGCCGTGCCTACGCATTAGTGACGCACAATCGTTGGGATTTCTTGACTGCGGCAGAACGCTTCGATGTGCGAGTTGTGACGCCGGCGGTCCTTCTGGAAAGGTTTTGACCATGAGCAAGGCAACATATCCGCTCAAGCTTCCACTTTCGGTGAAGGAAGCGGCTGCGAGGCTCGCGAAGGCCGATAACGTTTCGCTGAATCAGTGGATCGCGTCGGCGGGCGCCCAGAAGGTCGGAGCAGTCGAGACCGCGGCAGACTTTCTGCGAAAGCGGGCGGGTTCGGGGTCAGGCGATGATTTCTCCGCCGTCCTCGAAAGAGTGCCGTCCTCGAAGCCCGAGGAGGGGGACGAATTGCCGTTTGCGGGAGAGCACTGATCCACCGCATCTGAGGCTATCCGGCCGCCCTGTTCTAGCCTCCCAATCGGAGCGGGCAAGCCGATAAAGCACGTGCCGCTTGAGATGCGGATGGGTGTCGGGGACGCGGGGATGATCGAAGTCGCCCGCCGCGTCACGGCGCATGCCGATACGTTCCATGACGGCGGTCGAGCGGCCGTTGCCCGCCACGGCAAAGGACACGATCTCGTCGAAGCCGAAGATCTCGAAGCCGTGCGCGAGATGCGTCTCTGCCGCTTCGGTGACGTAGCCTTTTCCCCAAAACTCCGGCGCGAGGCGCCAGCCGATCTCGATCGTGTCTTTCGGCAGGAACGGCTCCAGATACTCGGCGGGGTGGAGACCGACGAAGCCGATGCACTCCCCCGTCATGTCGATCTCGACGGCGGCGAAGCCGAAACCACGTCGGGCAATGCCGTCGCGCAAACCATCGAACAAGGCGTCCGACTGCGCCCGGTCGCGGCGGAACGGGAAGAATTCCATCACGCGCTCGTCGGAGTTGATCCGATGGAAGAGCGGGCGGTCGCGCTCCTCCCAGTTGCGCAGGATGAGCCGTTTGGTGCGGAGCGGCGTCAAGTCGCGAACTCGCCGCGACGGTACCCCTGCATGTAGAGCAGGGCGGTGAGATCGCCGTGATCGATGCGGATGCGAGCTTCCGCCGCGACCGCGGGTTTCGCATGCAGCGCGACGCCCGTGCCGGCCATGCCGATCATGTCGAGATCATTAGCGCCGTCGCCGACGGCGATGGCGTCGGCCGGCGTCAGGCCGAGCCTGCCGGAGATCTCCTGCAACGCCTGGGCCTTCGCTGCCCGGCCGAGGATCGGCTCCGCGACGGTGCCGCTCAGCTTTCCGTCGGCTTCGATCAGCCGGTTGGCCCGGTTCTCGTCGAAGCCGAGCATGGCGCCGATGCGCGAGGTGAAGACGTCGAAGCCTCCCGAGACCAGCGCAGTCCAGCCGCCGGCTGCGCGCATGGTGGCAACCAGAGCGCGCCCGCCCGACGCAAGCGTGATGCGTTTGGCGATGATCGTATCGACGACCGTCGCGTCAAGCCCTTTCAGCAATGCGACACGTTCGCGCAATGCCGGCTCGAATGCGATTTCGCCATTCATCGAGCGGGCTGTGATCGCCGCCACATGGTCCTTGATGCCGATTTCGTCGGCCAGTTCGTCGATGCATTCCTGGTCGATCATGGTAGAGTCCATGTCGGCGATCAGGATCTTCTTGCGGCGCGTGGCGATATCCTGCACGACGATGTCGACCGGCTCGCCGGCCAGGCTGTCGCGCAGGCGACGCTCGACATCCGTCGCCACTGCGTCGTGCGGGAGCGCCAGATCACAGGCGACAGCCTCGTCCAGCCAGTCGATTGCGCTTGCGCCGGCGGCAGCGGTGGCCCTATTCGCAAGGGCGAGGGACAGGGAACGGCGTTCCGGGCGGGCGATCAAGGTGGCGACGAGAGGCATGGAACGATCCGCGGCGGAAGAGGCCGAAGGCCTTGTTGAAAACGCGATCCTGATAGCCGGGCCCACCGCGAGCGGCAAGTCCGCCATGGCGCTCGACTTCGCCGAGCGCGAAGGCGGCATCGTCGTCAACGCCGATTCCATGCAGGGCTATTCCATCCTGAACGTCCTGACGGCGCGACCGGGTGCGGCCGAGCTGGCCCGTGCGCGGCATGAGCTCTACGGCCATATTCATCCGAGCCGCGCCTATTCGACCGGGGCCTGGCTGCGCGACGTGATGAGGCTCAATGAGGACGGCGTGCTGGCAGGACGGGTTCCGGTCTTCGTCGGCGGCACCGGCCTCTATTTCCGGGCCCTTGTCGAAGGCCTGTCGGAGATGCCCGACATTCCGAAGAACATTCGTGACCGATGGCGCTGGGAGCTGAATGAGAGGGGGGCGGAGCGGCTTCATCGCATCCTGCGCCAGGAGGACCCCGGGGCGGCCGCGGTCATCCGGCCGAGCGACGGGCAGCGGCTGGTGCGCGCGCTCGAAGTGCTGCAAGTCTCGGGCCGTTCGATCCTCACCTGGCAGGCCGAACGCGGCAAGCCGCTGATCGACCGGGCGAGCGCTCGATTCTTCCTGATCGAGCCCGAGCGCGCCTTCCTCGTCGCGCGCATCGAGCAGCGTTTCGACAGGATGATCGATGCGGGTGCCCTGGCCGAAGTCGCCGAGCTTTCGGCCCTGAAACTCGATCCGGCCCTGCCGGCGACCAAGGCCATCGGTTTCCGCGAACTCGAGGCGGCGCTCGACGGCAGGATCGGCATGGCCGAAGCGATCGAACGCGCCAAGATCGCCACGAGGCAATATGCCAAGCGCCAGGCGACGTGGTTCCGCCATCAGCTCGGGCCGGAGTGGCAGCGTATCGCCCTTAGGTGATCGAGCCGGCCGCAATCGGTGATGGCGGTTCGGCGAAGAAACGCCTCGTGATCGCTCAAGTTAACTTCACGTAAGCCCGATGGTGCGATAACGACCCCCGTTTCCGGGGTCGGCAAATGCGCTTGCACAAAGCGGAATCAGCGTTCTTCGTCTTCATCGTCGTGATCCTCGCGGCGGGCGTCGTGACGTTCCAGGCCTATGGCGTGCTGGAGACCACGGCGGTCACCGTGTCCGATACGCGGGCCGCCACGGGGATAGCCCAGTTGGAGAAGCTGCTTTTCGCAACCGGCGTGCTGCTCGCCACGGCCTTGTTCTTCGGCATCTTCTTCATCTACCCGCTGATCCGCACACAGGTGAAGGAAGAGGGCAAGCTGCGGGAAATGACGATGACGCTCAGCCAGCGCTCGGAAACGCTGCAGCATGCAGCCCTGACCGACAGCCTGACGGGCATGCACAACCGCCGCTATTTCGACGATGCGCTGCGCGAATACATCGCGGAGTTCCGTCGTATCGACCGGCCTGTCGGGCTGATGGTTCTCGATCTCGACCATTTCAAGCAGGTGAACGATACGCATGGCCATGATGTGGGCGACGAGGTGCTGCGCGCCGTGGCAGGCTGCCTGAAGGACCTGACGCGTTATCACGACGTCGTCGCCAGGGTCGGCGGCGAGGAGTTCGCGGTCGTGGCGCCCAACATGGACACCGATCAGCTCGCCAAGCTTGCCGAGCGCATCAGGAAGGCGATCGCCGGCATGGCGGTTCTGTCCGGCAATGTACGGCTGAGGATCACGACCAGCATGGGCCTTGCGGTGTGGGACGGCGAGGAGACGGCCGAGGGTTTCTATCGCCGCGCCGACAAGCTGCTCTATGAGGCCAAGCGCCTCGGCCGCAACCGGATCTGCGCATAGTCCGTGGTGAGGGGACGGTCGCCGGACGTTCCTTCCCGTTCCGGGCGGGACGCTGCCGCTCCCTGTCAAGCCGAAGGCATCGGTCGGGACACCCTGTGGCGTGAATGACCGCATCGATCGTGGCCATCACCCGATTCAGCTTCTTTGCGGACGCATGCCGAAAGTTCCCGGCCTGAGGCCGTAGCCAAGATCGAGTGGGTCATCCTCGCGCGCTGCGGCCGTCGGCCGGTCGTCGGCCTGGCCCGGCTGGCGCGGCTCGGGCGCAGGTTCCCCCGCCTGGCGCAGCGGGCTGACGGGTTCGCCCGATATCGACAAGGGTTGGGAGGCCCTCGACACATTGCGAAGCCGGTCGACGATCCCGGCGAGATCGATCTCCCCGTCCTCGGCGGGTTCCTCTTCGTCATGTTTGCCGGCCGAGCCGGGAATGAAGGCGGGGTCGAGCTTCTCGAATTTCAGCCGCATCGTCGTGGCCACCCCTTCGCCGAAGGCGATCGCCTCGCGCTGGCCCATCGAGGACAGGAACGACAGGGTGGATGCGGACGAGTCGGCGATCGCCGAGCGGATGATCGCCTGGTCCTGCTCGTTGGCGAGACGCATGGCGAAGACCGTCGAACATTGCGACAGCACCGTCGGGTCGAGTTCCCCCGGGCGCTGGGTGACGACGCCCAGGTAGCAGCCATATTTGCGGCCTTCCTTGGCGATGCGCGACAAGGCGTGGCGGGTGGGTGCGAAGCCCATTCGCGGGTCGGCCGGCATGTAGCGGTGCGCCTCCTCGCACAGCACGAGCAGGCGCAGCCGGCCCTCGCTCCACAAAGCGAGGTCGAAGGCGAGGCGGGCGAGCACCGAGCAGACGGAATTGACCACCTCGGAGGGTAGCCCCGCCATCTCGAAGCACGTCACCGGGCGGCCATGATGCGGCACCCGGAAGATCTTGCCGACAGTCTCGTGGATCGTGTCCTCGATCAGGCGCGAGTTGAACATGAAGCGATAGCGCGGATCGCTGATAGCGGCCTCGAGGCGGGTCTTCAGGGAACGATAGGTCGGCCGGTCGTTCTTGGTCTCAAGCAGTCCCATGCGCTCGTCGATCAGTCGCAGCAGGTCGGCCATCCTGTAGGGCACGGGCGTGTCCGCGGTGAGCGCGTCGACACCCCGCTTGATATAGATGCCGGAACCGGGGTTCCTGTAGTGGTTCTTCGCGATCGGGATCAGGTCGCGCAGCAGGTCCACTTCCTCGGCCGCGGCCTCGCGTCCGCGAAACAGAACCTCCGTCAGTTCCTCGAGGCGGAACAGCCAGAAGGGCAGATCGAGCGAGGCAGCGTCGATGCGCACCGCATGGTCGGCGAGGGAGGGGGCGAATTCGTTGTGCGGGTCGAGAATGAGGACGCGCAATTCGGGCCGCGCGACGAGTGCCTTGCGCAGCAGCAGCGAAACGGCGGTCGACTTGCCGACGCCGGTCGTGCCGACCACCGCGAAGTGCCTGTTCAGCGTATCGTCGATGGCGATGCAGGCATCGATCTTGTCGTCCTGCGACAGGGACCCGATTCTGATCGCCTGGCGGCCGGTGAGGTCGTAGATCGCCTGGAGATCCCGGGAACGGATGCGGTGAGAGATCGCGCCGATATGGGGATAGACGGTGATGCCGCGGTCGAAGACGGGCGTGCTCGCCGGCGGGGTGTCGCGTACCTCGCCGATCAGTTCGACGCTCACTTCGATCGCGTTCTGCCGATCCACGTTCCAGACCTTCTCGGCCTTGGCGATCGAATAGACGAGGCCGACGGTTCGTGCCGAGCCGAGACTGATGGAGATCAGCCGGCCGACGGTCCACAATCCGGTGACGGCGCCGTCGCTGCCGTCGGCGAAAGCCGCGATCGTGGCGCGTGCGCCGTCGCATTGGACCACGCGCCCCAGGACCCGGCTGTCCGGTTGGGCTTCGTCGCGGCGTTCCTGCGGCGTCGTTTCGCCCGCCGCATTCCGGTCGACATACATCAATCGCCATCCCCGCCCTTCCCAAGGCAGCGACATTAGGACGCCGGCGTTAAGGGCCGGTGTGGGGAGATGGTCACGTGCCGGTTAAGGCCATTTGTCGATTTCTATCGATCCGCCCTTGGCAGGCGCATGGCATCTTCTATGATGTTCGAATGTCCAATATAGAAGACGATCTTTCGGAAGGCATCGCCCGCCGCATCAGGCTGGAGCGCACGGCGCGCGGCTGGTCTCTTGCCGAACTCGGCGAGAAATCGGGCGTGTCGAAGGCGATGCTGAGCGCGATCGAGCGCGGCGCGGCAAGCCCGACGGCCACGCTGCTCGTGCGGATCGCCTCGGCTTTCGGCATGACATTGTCGGCTTTGATCGCCCGGGCCGAACAGGGGGCGGGCGGGCTCGCCCGCATGAGCGGGCAACCGCTCTGGGTCGACCCCGAGACCGGCTATGTTCGCCGTCATCTTTCGCCGCCGACCGACATGCCGCTCGAACTCGTCAAGGCGGAACTGCCTGCCGGCGCCAAAGTGGGCTTTCCGGCCGCATCCTATGCCTTCATTCGGCAGCAAGTCTGGCTGATCGAGGGCAGGCTGGATTTCACGGAAGGCGATGTGGTCCATGCCATGGAGGCGGGCGACTGCCTTGCGCTCGGTGCGCCCTCGGATTGCGTGTTCCATGCGCCGGGGCCCGAGCGTGCCGTCTATCTGGTCGCCCTGGTTCGGAGCCCCGGAGCGTGAGGGGACGACCGAAACGCGGCCACAATGGCGGCCCCCCGCTCGACGATTATGCCGGGCCGCCCTGGGGCAAGGGCGATGCTTACAAATTCCTGGTCTGGCGCAAGGCGCATAATAACGCCTGGAAGGCGCCGAGCCGGGAGGTGGCGCTGATGCGGCTGTCGAAGGCGGAACAACTTGGCCTGACCTACGAAGAATACACGCTTGAGATCCTCGAACGGGGCAGGCATCTGCAGGCCGAGGACGGCGACCGGGCCGCACAGATCCGGGCCAGGCGACGGCGCAGCAAAGATACGTCCGGTTAGATGGTCCCGGGTGCTTCGTAGCCGATATTGTTCCTCATGCAGAATGCCGTGGTCTCGTTCGGGCCGTTCGCCCAGCAGGAGAGGGCGATCCGGGAGAGCACGTTGGTCCCGATTTCCTCTTTCGTCTCCTTTTCGAGCTTGATGCGGTTGATCTTTTTCCGGTCGTCGACATAGAGCGTAATTCGGATAGCGTGGTCGACATGTTCGGTCGCGGCCCTTGCGACGGCTCTGTCCCTGGCGAGGTCGGCGTCCAGCGCGCCCGATGTCAAATCCGCGCCGGCGATGCGCCGGTCGCGCTCGTGTCCGATGGCCTCGGTAATCTGCGCTCTTGTTGTGACGAGTATGCTCGTCCGTCCGCTGGGCAGGTCGTCGCGTTCCCAGCGATTGACCTTGAGTTTGTCGAGACAGACGAGCGCGGTTGGCTTGTCGAGCTCGTCCGCATCGCATTCCCCGCCCAGGCCTTCGACCGCGGCGGTCCCTGAGATTTCCACACTGTCGGCGAGTTGGGCGGCGTAGATCGGGTTGGCGGCGAAGCCGGAACGCAGGGCGGTCGCGAAATAATTGAGCGTATCGTCGCTCGGCTTATCTGCCCGCGAAGGCCGCTCTTCCACCTCGAAGACGGTGTGCCCCTTTATCAGGGCCCAGTCCTCCCGCCCGAAGCAATCCGGGGCGTCTTCCACGAGGGCAGCCCGGCGGTTGCCGCGATCGAGCAACTCGTAGAGCAGGCGCAGGCTGTCGACGTTGTTGAGACCGAAACGCGAATAGCTCGAGGCTTTCAGGTCGGAGCAAGCCGAGCGAAGATCGTCCCCGGGCTCGTCCTGCAACTGCACCGTGGCGACCGCCTTGAGGCCGACTTCCTCCGAGGTCAGGCCCGAAAGGATGGTCCGGTCCCGGGAGTCGATCGACGGCAGCGGAAAGCCGATCAGGTTCTGCCCTGGACTGAAATTCGTGGTCGCTTTCGACAGGCTGTCATTCGGCAGCATGGCCGGGGTGCCGCGCAACGATCGTTTCAGCTTCAGCCTGACCACGAGACGCCTGATCTTTTGCGCGGGATTGCCCGGCGAACTCATGAGGATCGTCCGCTCCACGGCACCCGCCGAGGTTTCGGACGCCATTTCGAATTCGACCTCGTCCTTGTCGAAGGCCGAATACATGCTGGTCAGCAGTTCGTCGACGATTGCCGCCCCGGCATCGATCGCGCCCTTCGAGGCCGCAGACAGGAGAGGGGATGCACCAGCGGCGCCGAGCAACGGGGTCAGGCGCGTCAGCACGCCGCCGACGTCGGTCTTCACCTTCGAGCCGCCGCGCAGCACGATCTTGAAACCCAGGGCATCCTGGTCGTAGCGGACATAGGGCGTGGCGAAGTCGTAGCGTGCATCCAGCGACCCCGTTCGAGCCTTCCCGTCGAGCTTGTAGCTGTAGACCGGCACCTCCGTGGTGAAGGTCCCGCCGAGCTTGGGCTTGATCGTGAGCATGACCTCGTCGGTATCGGCTGCCGTGAACACGTTGCTGACAGCTTGCAGGAACCCCTTCGAGTTCGCCGAGGATTGCGGATTGTCCAGAAGCTCGAAGCTGAACTGCAGTGCCGCGTAGTAGTCGCCTGTCTCAGGGATTTCGGCATTGGGCCAGGATTTGCAGCTTTCCTCGCTCAGGCTGATGCCGCGCGGTGCGTTTTCTATGCCGCAGGAGGAAAATGCCGGACCTAGTCCAGCAAGACAAAGTAACGGGATCGCAATCTTGAAAGGTGTAAGCGACGGGATTTTCATGTCCCCCTCTCATTGCCGATTTGTCCCGATTGTTACTATCTGTGAACATGGGAGAATTGACAAGGTATTGACTACCTGCGGGGGGCAGACCGAGGAGAGGCCTCCGGCCAGCAAGAAGGGCGGCCGGGCCGCCCCCCTTTCAATGCCCGGTTGTGACGGGCATCTGCTGAAAACGACGGTGGTCTCCCCACCCGCCGGCAGGCTTTCGTCAGCCCTGGTGGTGAACTTCCTGCAGGGCGTAGACCGGTGTCGGAATGCCCTCCTGGCGCGCCTTCAACTGCAGGGACAGGAACTGCGAATAGTGACGCGACTGGTGCAGGTTGCCGCCGTGGAACCACAGCGCCTCCTGCCGGGTCGGCTTCCACATATTGCGCTGTTCACCTTCCCATGGTCCGGGATCCTTGGTCGTGGCCGAACCGAGGCCCCAGCATTTGCCGACCTTGTCGGCCACCTCCTTGGAGATCAGCTCCGCTGCCCAGCCGTTCATCGAGCCGTAGCCGGTGGCGTAGACGATGAGATCGGCCGGCAGTTCCGTGCCGTCGTTCAGCAGGACCGAATGCTCCTTGATCTCTTCGACGTCGGAGCCACTTTTCAGCTTGATCTGCCCGTCGATGACGAGCTGCGAGGCGCCGACATCGATATAGTAGCCGGAGCCGCGCCGCAGATATTTCATGAACAGGCCCGACCCGTCGTCGCCCCAGTCCAGCATGAAGCCGGCCTTTTCCAATCCGTCATAGAAGGCCGCGTCGCGCTCCTTCATCTGCTGGTAGAGCGGAATCTGGAATTCGTGCAGGATGCGGTAGGGGATCGAGGCGAAGATCAGATCGGCCTTCGCGGTGGTCATGCCGCTGCGCACGGCCTGCTCTGAATAGAGCGCGCCGAGCCCGATCTCCATCAGCGTATCGGAGCGCACGATATGCGTCGTGGAGCGCTGAACCATGGTGACGTCGGCGCCGGCCTCCCAGAGTGCCGCGCAGATGTCGTGGGCGGAGTTGTTGGAACCGATGACGACAGCCTTCTTGCCGGCATAGGCATCAGGCCCCGGGTGGCGGGAAGAGTGGTCCTGATCGCCCTTGAAGGTCTCCATTCCCTTGATCTTCGGCATGTTCGGCCGCCCGGACATGCCGGTGGCGAGCACGAGCTGCCTGGGCTTCAGCACGATGTCCTTGCCGTCGCGCCGCACGACGACCGTCCATTCCTTCTTCTCGTCGTCATAGGTTGCGCTCCTGGCCTCGGTCGACGTCCAGTAGTTCAGCTCCATGACCTTGGCGTACATTTCCAGCCAGTCGCCGATCTTGTCCTTCGGCGAAAACACCGGCCAGTTCTTGGGGAAATCGATGTAAGGCAGATGGTCGTACCAGACGGGGTCATGCAGGCAGAGCGACTTGTAGCGCTTGCGCCAGCTGTCGCCCGCCCGCTCGTTCTTCTCGACGATTATTGTGGGAACGCCGAGCTGCCTGAGCCGCGCACCGAGCGCGATGCCGCCCTGGCCGCCGCCGACAATGACGCAATAGGGTTGCCGCGCGAAACCTAGCTCGGCGGCCTCCTGCTCTCGCTCCTCCTTCCAGGTCTTGCGGTTCTTACCCGACCCGTGCTTGGCGCCCATCGGCCGGTCGAAGCCCGCTTTCTCTTCATGGCCCTTCAACTCCGCCATGGTGGTGAGCAGCGTCCAGATGCGGCCGTCCTTGAGGCGGATATGGCCGAAGCCGCGCGCGACGTCGGTCTCGAAGCTGATCCAGCCTTCGATGATGCCGTTGCTTTCGGTCGCCTCCTCGCCTTCGGCTATGGCCCAGCCGCCGGGCCTGGTCGCGGCGAGCTGCGATTTCAGCATGTCGCGAATCTGGTCGCGGCCTTCCATGGTCTTGATGTTCCAGGTGAAGGCCACAAGGTCGCGCCAGTAGCAGTCTTCCTGGAACAGTCCGACCGCCGTCTCGATGTCATTGGCGGCGAGCGCATCGCCGAATGTCGCGAGCACGTCCGACAGTTTCTCGCTGGGTGCCTTTTCGAGCATCGAATTTCCTCCACTGGTCTGTTCGTTGATCGTTGCGGCCACGGCCGGGTCCGCTTGGGCTTTTGCATCCCGCCGGCAAGAATATCGGCAGAGATCGCGCTCCACGTCATTCCCGACGATAGTTTGCAGCTTTTTCAGAAGGTTATCGGAGGTATAGGGTGATCGCATATGCAGGAGGCGGGTCGATTGCCGTCGCATCCGTGGTGGGAGGCAATCTGCCGATACCACTGTTTTCGGAAGGTACGTTCTCCTAAGATGGTGCCCTACCGCTTCGAGTAGGTTATTGAAATGCACATCTCACGCCTGCGAATACGCAACATCCGCTCCATTACCGATTTCGAAATCAAGCTCGGCCAAGGCGAGCGAACTGGATGGCATGTGATCCTCGGAGACAACGGCTCCGGAAAGTCCAGCGTCATAAGGTCGATCGCCTTGTCCGCAATCGGCCCCCTCGATGCGCCAGCCTTGCGTCAGAATTGGTCGAACTGGCTTCAGCACGGACAGTCGCGAGGAGGTATTGAAGCTGATTTCCAGGCGGATGGCATCGACATTCGGCTCACTGGCATAAAGGCGTCGAAACCAGCAATCGGAGCCTCGATCAAAGCTTCAGTAGCAATCGAGGCGGGTGACGAGAATGTGCCACCATTTGAATCGGAGACTGGCACGCGCCCGGCGAGTCCGCCGATCTTTTCGAAAGCCAGTACCATCAACAGAACGGTCTGGGCCAATGCAAGCGGGTGGTTCGCCGCATCATTTGGGCCATTCCGGCGATTTTCCGGTGGCGACTCAGCCTTGGAGAGGGTGTTTTCGTCCAACCCGAAGGCTGCTGCCCATCTGTCGGCATTCGGCGAAGATGTCGCTCTGACGGAAGCCCTCCGATGGCTGCAGCAGCTTCACGTCCGTTCGCTCGAGAGCCCGGCTGGGTTTGAAGGAAAGCTGAAAAACGCGGTCATCAGCTTTGCGAACTCCACGGATTTTCTACCGCATGGTGCTAGAATCCAAGAGATCACCTCCGAGCGGGTGCTCCTCCGTGACGGAGACGGCAATGCAATCGGTGTCGATCAGATGAGTGACGGCTACCGTTCGATCCTTAGCCTGACATTCGAACTGCTACGTCAAATGACGCTCCAGTATGGCGCCCAAACTGTTCTCGATCACATCGACGAGGCCGCCGGAAAGATCGACCTGCCGGGCGTCGTCGCAGTTGACGAGATTGACGCACATCTCCATCCGGCATGGCAGAAACGAATAGGCCAATGGTTTGTTGAACGATTCCCCCAACTCCAGTTTTTCGTGACTACTCATAGCCCAATCATCTGCCAAGCGGCCGCCAAGGGCTCGGTATGGCGCCTGCCGACACCTGGAACCGCCGAAGTTGCCGGCCGCATTACCGGCGACGATCTCAACAAGCTGATCTACGGATCGATCCTGGACGCGTTTGGTACGCAGTATTTTGGCGTGGGCGTCACCCGATCCGCCACCTCCAAGGAAATGCTGGTCGAACTTGCACGCCTGAATCGTAAAAGCCTCAATCAGGATCTCGAGCGGGAAGAGCGGTCCAAGCTCGAGAAGCTTCGCGCAATGCTGCCTTCCACCTCTGCGAAGGTCGCGGACGAGGCATAGCCGCCGATGTTGCTCCTCCCGACGACCATGCCGGATGCCGCGGCCAGCGCAAGGTTGAGAACATGGCAGGCGGAGATCGACGCGAAGCCGACCTATTCTGAAAGAGTGGACGCAGCAAAGGCCAAATTCAAGCAACGGAACACGAGGACCAACGCAACTTTTCAGAAAGTGAAAGCGGCTCTGACAGCGATGTGCTCTGGAGCGAGACGTTGTGTCTATTGCGAAGACTCGGTTGCGGACGAGGTTGAGCATATAGCGCCCAAGGATCTCTATCCCGAGTTCGTTTTCGTGTGGGACAACTATGTCTATGCCTGCGGACCATGCAACGGGCCGAAGAACAACAGATATGCGGTGTTCGGCTCGAACGGCTCACTCATTGAGGTCACCCGCAGGTCGGGTGGACCGGTTGTACCGCCGATCTCAGGAAGACCCGGTCTCATCAATCCGCGAATCGACAATCCCGCACTTCTGTTCGATCTGGATTTGATCGATACGTTCGTCCTGCTTCCGAAGGAGAACCTCGACGCGACAAATCGAGCCCGCGCGGATTTTACGCTCGATCTCCTTGATCTCAACCGCGACGTGCTCCTGGAAGCGCGACGAACGGCTTACGGTTCATATAGAGCGCGGCTTTTCGAATATCGTCACAAGCGCGACGGCGGAGCTGGCGCAGTGGAACTCGATACTTTGATCAAGGGGCTCAAAGCTATGCCGCATCCGACTGTTTTTGCCGAGATGCAGCGTAGCCATCTGGACGTACCGGAGTTGACGGTGCTGTTTGGAACAATCCCCGAGGCGCTTCAATGGTGATTCTTCCGTTGACACCGCACGGGGGACCCGCGTAGTCTCCGCGCCCATGAAAACGGTACTCATTCTCGTAGGAAGGCGCATGGGCAAGGCGGTGTAGCCGCCGGGCGACAGCCGACCATGCGCAGAAAGCAGGCTCCCTCGGGGGCCTTTTTTTATTACCCAAACATCATCACTGACGAGCAGCAAGTCGCGGATAGCGAAGGAAAGACGGGACCGGAAAGATGATCAACGCAACGAGCGAGCGGCGCGAGATGACGGGCGCCGAAATGGTGGTGCAGGCGCTGAAGGACAACGGCGTCGAGCACATCTTCGGCTATCCGGGCGGAGCCGTCCTTCCGATCTATGACGAGCTCTTCCAGCAGGAGGACGTGCAGCACATCCTCGTCCGCCACGAGCAGGGCGCCGGACACGCCGCCGAGGGATATGCCCGCTCGACCGGCAAGGCTGGCGTCATGCTGGTGACTTCGGGCCCCGGCGCCACCAACGCTGTCACGCCGTTGCAGGACGCGCTGATGGATTCGATCCCGCTGGTCTGCATCACAGGCCAGGTGCCGACCACGCTGATCGGCTCCGACGCGTTCCAGGAATGCGACACTGTGGGCATCACCCGCCCTTGCACGAAGCACAACTGGCTGGTGAGGGACGTCAACGAGCTGGCCGCCGTCCTGCACGAGGCCTTCCATGTCGCGACGACGGGCCGGCCCGGCCCGGTCGTGGTCGACATCCCGAAGGACGTCCAGTTCGCCAAGGGCATCTATGTGTCGCCGCAGACGGCGCCTCGCACCAGCTACCAGCCGAAGGTCCAGGGCGACCTGGACAAGATCAAGGCCGCGGTCGCGCTGATGGCCGAAGCGAGGCAGCCGATCATCTATTCGGGCGGCGGCGTCGTCAATTCGGGGCCCGAGGCCAGCCATCTGCTGCGTGAACTGGTCGAACTGACCGGCTTCCCCATCACCTCCACCCTGATGGGCCTCGGCGCCTATCCGGCTTCGGGCAAGAACTGGCTCGGCATGCTGGGGATGCACGGCACCTATGAAGCCAACATGGCCATGCACGACTGCGACGTCATGATCTGCATCGGCGCGCGCTTCGACGACCGCATCACGGGCCGGCTCAACGCCTTCTCGCCGGACTCGAAGAAGATCCACATCGACATCGATCCGTCCTCGCTCAACAAGAATGTGCGCGTCGACATACCGATCCTGGGCGATGTCGGCCATGTGCTCGAGGATCTGGTCCGGCTGTGGCGTGCCTCCGGACGCGCCGACAAGAAAGCGCTTCATCCCTGGTGGGAGCAGATCGCCAGGTGGCGGGCCCGCGACTCGCTGGCCTACAAGCCCAATGACGACGTGATCATGCCCCAGTATGCCATCCAGCGCCTCTACGCGCTGACCAAGGACATGGACACCTATATCACGACCGAGGTCGGCCAGCACCAGATGTGGGCTGCCCAGCACTACGGCTTCGAGAAGCCGAACCGCTGGATGACCTCGGGCGGGCTCGGCACGATGGGCTATGGCCTGCCGGCTGCACTCGGGGTGCAGATCGCGCATCCGGATGCGCTCGTCGTCGACATCGCCGGCGACGCGTCGGTGCTGATGACCATGCAGGAGATGAGCTCGGCGGTGCAGTACGAGGCGCCGATAAAGATCTTCATCCTCAACAACCAGTATATGGGCATGGTCAGGCAGTGGCAGCAACTCCTGCACGGCAACCGCCTGTCGCATTCCTATACCGAGGCCCTGCCTGATTTCGTGAAGCTGGCGGAGGCCTATGGCGGTCACGGCATTCGCTGCGAGAAGCCTGATGAACTCGACGATGCGATCCGCGAGATGATCTCGGTGAAGAAACCCGTCATCTTCGATTGCCGCGTGGCCAATCTCGCCAACTGCTTCCCGATGATCCCGTCGGGCAAGGCGCATAACGAGATGCTCCTTCCCGACGAGGCGACCGACGAAGCGGTCGCTAACGCCATCGACGCCAAGGGCAGGGAACTGGTGTGAGGACGCGTTGAAGCAAAGCGCGGTGAGTGTTACATCTTACCGCGTCTTACTTCTTGGAGAAAAGAGTATGAGCGCCCGGGCGCGAATGTCGAGTAAAGGCCAGATCGTGGTGCCGAAATCGATACGGCTCGCCCATGGCTGGTCCGAAGGAACGGAGTTGGAGTTCGTGGAATCAGGCAAGGGCGTGACGCTGAAGGCCGTGGAAGCGTTGGATCCGCGCTTCCCGCCGATGACCATGGAAGAGTTCCTGAAACTGCGTATCAGGATCGACCGACCTTTTCCGACGGACGGCGAGATAGAGGAGACGCTCGTGACGGAAGCGGCAAGGCGGTTTGATGCCACTCGCCGTTGACACGAATGTTCTCGCGCGGGCACTGGTCGACGACGGATCCGAGCAGGCAGCGGAATCCCGACGATGCATGATCGCCAACGAGATCTATGTTCCGGACTCGGTGCTTCTCGAGACGGAGTGGGTTCTGCGAAGTCGCCTGAAGCTCTCCCGGGAGGCAATCAACGCGCTGTTCGCGGGGCTGCTTTCCGTGCCGTCTACCACGTTCGAGAACAAGCGCAGGATGGCGGATGTGGTCGTCGCGCATAAAGAGGGCCTGGATTTCGCCGATGCATTGCATCTTCATTCGGCCAAAGGCTGTGATGCCATGCTTACCTATGACGAAGAATTCATTCGGCGTTCCCGGAAGATCGCCGGCGCAACCCCCGTCAGGAAACCGTAGCCACGGTTCGAACTGCATCAGATAAGGCAAAGTCAGATGAACGCCCAACTTCAACCCACCGGCTCCGCCTATTTCATCGCCAAGGAGACCGAGAAGCCGGAACAGCACACGCTATCGGTGCTGGTGGACAACGAACCGGGCGTCCTTGCCCGGGTGATCGGCCTGTTCTCCGGCCGTGGCTACAATATCGAGAGCCTGACCGTCTCGGAGACCGAACACGAGAAACATTTGTCGCGCATCACCATCGTGACCAGCGGGACGGCCCATGTGCTCGAGCAGATCAAGCACCAGTTGGAGCGCATCGTTCCCGTGCATCGGGTGGTCGACTTGACCGTGCTGGCGGATGAACTGGGCAACGGCACGCCGCTGGAGCGCGAACTTGCCCTCGTCAAGGTCACCGGTACCGGCGACGCCCGCGTCGAGGCGCTGCGGCTTGCCGAAGCCTTCCGCGCCAAGGTGATCGACGCCAACACCGAGCATTTCATCTTCGAGATCACCGGCAAGGGATCCAAGATCGATCAGTTCATCAATATCATGAAGCCGCTCGGCCTTATGGAGATCTGCCGCACCGGCGTCGCCGCCATGAACCGCGGCCCGCAGGGCATGTAAAGCATGTCTCCCGAAACTGGGGACCGGTTTTCGGGACATGCGTAAGAACAAGCACCTGAAGCGCGTAGAGCTGATCTGAAAGATCGCGACGCGCTTCAGGCGGCGGCAGGGCGGCCGCTTGCGGGGCCCCCCGGCCGCCGCCCGAAATTGTCACCGGGACAACAATAGGCGTGACTTCCAGGCGATATAGGTCAATGTCGCTGACATAACATTCCCTGGGAAACGCGCCTGCAATGCCGTCGGAAGCTTTTCTTGCCCTGTTGGTCTATGCCTTCGTGACCTCGGTCACGCCGGGCCCCAACAATTTCATGCTGCTCGCCTCCGGCGTGAATTTCGGTTTCCAGCGCACTGTGCCGCATATGCTGGGGATCGGCGCAGGCTTCCTTGTGTTGCTCCTTGCGATCGGGCTCGGCCTTGGCGCGTTGCTGTCGACCTATCCCGCGCTTCATCTCGCGCTGAAGATCGCGGGCGGTGCCTATCTGCTCTATCTCGCCTGGCGCATCGCCATGTCGCGCTCGCTCAGCGACGGCAAGGGCGAGAAGGCGCGGCCGATGAGCTTCCTGGAGGCGGCGGCTTTCCAATGGGTCAATCCCAAGGCCTGGATGATCGCGCTGACCGGCATGGCCGTCTACACCCAGCCCGAGGCACCGCTGTCATCGATGCTGATCGTGGCCTTCGCCTTCGCCGCCGTGAACCTGCCGAGCGTTTCGACCTGGGCCGCATTCGGTTCGGCAATGCGCGGCTTCCTGGCCGATCCGGCGCGCCTGAAATGGTTCAATATCGGCATGGGCCTGCTGCTCGCGGTCACCTTGTGGCCCATGCTGAGCTGAGCCTTGCCGCTTTCGAGGGCAGGGCCTAATCTCGCCGGCATGTCCCACGATCATCATCACGACCACGACAACGAACTCGATCCCATGGCTGCCCGGGTTCGGGCGCTGGAGACGATCCTTGTCGCCAAAGGCCTGATCGATCCCGCGGCGATCGACGCCATCGTGGAAACCTACGAAACCAGGGTCGGGCCGCGCAACGGCGCCAAGGTCGTCGCCAGGGCCTGGACCGACCCTGATTTCGCCGACTGGCTGAGGCGCGACGCGACCGCGGCGATCGCCTCGCTCGGTTTCACAGGGCGACAGGGCGAGCATATGCAGGCGGTGTTCAATTCCGCCGACACGCACAACCTCGTCGTCTGCACGCTCTGCTCCTGCTATCCGTGGTCGGTGCTCGGCCTGCCGCCGGTCTGGTACAAGGCGCCGCCCTATCGCAGCCGCGCGGTGATCGACCCGCGCGGGGTGCTCGCCGAGTTCGGGCTGACACTGCCCGCCGACATGAAGATCCGGGTCTGGGATTCGACGGCTGAACTGCGCTACCTGGTGGTGCCGCTGCGGCCATCGGGCACGGAAGGGCTCGGCGAAGCGGAACTCGCGGACTTGGTGACGCGCGATTCGATGATCGGCACCGGACTGGCACGGGAGCCTGCGGCGGTATGAACGGACCTCATGACCTCGGCGGACAGATGGGCTTCGGCCCGGTCGCACCCGAGAAGGACGAGCCGCTCTTCCACGCGGCCTGGGAGAAGCGCGCGCTCGGCGTGACGCTCTCGGCCGGCGCCATGGGCGCCTGGACGATCGACGAGAGCAGGCATGCGCGCGAAAGCCTGCGTCCCGCAGACTATTATTCGTCCAGCTATTACGAGATCTGGATCAAGGCGCTGGAGGTGCTGCTGCAGCGCCACGGCTTCTTGACCGCGCAGGAACTGGCCGAGGGCCGATCGTTGGCTGAAGGCGCGCGCCCGAAGCGTATCTTGAAGGCATCGGACGTGCCGGCCGTGCTGGCCAAGGGCGGCCCGTGCGACCGGCCCGTGGGCGTACCGGCCCGCTTCAAGGCCGGAGACCGTGTGCGTACGCGGAACTTCCATCCTGAAGGACACACGCGGCTGCCGCGCTATGCGCGCGCCAAGCTGGGCGTTGTCGAGGCGGTGCGGGACGGTTTCGTTTTCCCCGACGGGAATGCGCATGGCAAGGGCGAGAATCCGCAATGGGTCTATACCGTGGTCTTCGATGCCGGAGAGATCTGGGGCGAGGGTTGCGATCCCACGCTGAGCGTCTCGATCGACGCCTGGGAGAGCTATCTTGAGCCGGCCTGATGCCGCAGCGAGGGTCTCGCCTGATCTCGATGATCCGGTCTTTGCCGAGCCCTGGCAGGCCGAGGCCTTCGCCATGGTGCTGGCCCTTCATGAGAAGGGGCTTTTTTCCTGGGGTGAATGGGCCGACACATTGTCGTCGCAACTGAAGAAGCCCGGCGTCGCGGCCGACGGCAGCGACTATTACGATTGCTGGCTGCGTGCGCTGGAGGCGCTCCTCGCCGCCAAGAGTCTGGCGTCGCCGCAGCATGTCGAGTCGCTGGCCGCTGCGTGGCAGCGCGCCGCCCATGCGACACCTCACGGCAAGCCGATCCTGCTCGAGAACGATCCCGAGCGGACGGCGGCTCTATGGCCGTCGGCCGAGAAGCAGGATTCCTGAACCGGCCGCCAGCAATGCCACGCCGCTGGCGGCGGTCCTGATATGGTTCCACAATGTCCAGGGATCGGAATAGGCGTGCCATGCCAGGGAAGCCTCGCCGCTTTCGGCGGGCGTGGCGAGTGAAGCGAGCGCCTGGTTCATCGGGATGTTGACGAAATAGGTCGGCAGGAACGCGCCCATGAGATAGGCGAGGGCGGCGAGCGCGAAGGCGGCGGATGCGCCGCGCCGGCCTGCGCGTAATGCCGACCCGGCCGTCAGGAGCAGCAGGAGCGGAGCGCCGAAGAAGGCCGGTGCGAAGGCGGCATTGCGCACGACGCGGTTTATGCCTTGCATGGCCGCGATGGCCGAGGAACTGTCCGATGCGTCGAGACCCCACATCACCGAGACCGAATAGGCATAAAAGAAGCCGAAGATCGCGCCGGTCAGCAGCAGCGAAATCGCCGCCAGAACGCTGGAGCGATACGGTATGGCGAAGTCCGGGGAGCCAGCGGGCAAGGCAGGTGTCGTCGTCATAATATCCGTACCTCCGCGTCGAAAACGATAACGAGTACCGGTTGGTACTGATTGAGTACCACGTAGTACCTTGTCTCGCAACCCCCGTTGCGCTAAGCGTCGGCGAATATCGCTGGCGGGTGCCGCGCTCGCGGTTTCGGAGGGACCTTGCCATGGAGAGTGACGACCTCAGACGGCGCGAAATTCTTGTTGCGGTGCTCGACATCCTCAAAAGGGACGGCGTGGCTGGTTTGTCGACGGCGGCGCTGGCCGCCGAGGCGCGGTGCTCCAAGTCGACGCTCTATGCGTTGTTCGGTAGCCGCGCCGGCATATTGAAAGCGCTGATCTCGGAGCAGTCGCGCTCGGTCAACGAGATGCTCGGCCGCGAGCTCGCCAGCGTCGGCGATCCCGAACGAACACTTGTCGATGCCGGCGCCGCCCTGTTGGATCTCCTGACCGGTGACGCCTCCGCGGCGATCAACAAGGCCGCAATGGCGGACGCGACGGGCGAGCTCGGCCAACTCCTGCTCGAGCAGGGACGTGGCCGCACGGCGCCGCTCTTTGCCCAACTGATCGCGAGGCTGCAGGCGGCCGGCGGCATCGGAGCCGCGGATGCCGCTTTCGTCTTCAAGTCCTTCTACGGATTGTTGGTCGGCGACAGGCAGATCAGGATACTGCTCGGCGATCGCGGCGCGCGGCCGTCGGGCGGCGAGTTCCGGTCCATCGCGGCCGAAGCCGTTGCGCGGCTGAAGTTACTCTTTCCTGCCTCCACACCCACGGCATGACCTCATTTCATTCGGGGCGCGATGGAGAAGCGCCGCGGCCCTGTCCGTCGCCCGTCGGCGCAGACCTGACAATGCCGTCTTCCGCGGTTCCGTGGAGGCCGATCCGCCGATGTATCATCGCCAATGGGTGATGCCGCCGTCCGGAATCTGCAAAAACTCCGGTCCCGGTGTCACAGACCGAAGGGCCCGATCGTCATCTGGTCGACTGGGTGACGCGAAAGGCGCGAAAGACGATGCACAACAAGGCGACGGGGCCCGCAACAGGCCCTTGTGACCAGGACGGCATATTCGAGGAGGCCCGGCCAAGGCTGCTCGGACTGGCCTATCGCATTCTCGGCTCGCGAGCCGATGCCGAGGACGCGGTGCAGGACAGCTATGTCAAATGGCGGCTGGCCGACCGGTCCGCGATCCAGAACCCGGCGTCATGGCTGACGACGATCTGCACCCGGCGTTGCCTCGACCTTCTGCGTTCCGCCCATCGCAGCCGCGTCGACTATGTCGGCGCCTGGCTGCCGGAACCGATCCATACGCCGATCGACAACGAAGCCGATGCAAGACTCGACCTCGCGGGGTCGCTTGCCACCGCATTCCTGCTGATGCTGGAACGGCTGACGCCGAAGGAACGCGCGGCCTATCTCCTGCACGAGATCTTCGACGTTTCCTATCCGGAGATCGCCGAAACGCTCGGCATCCAGGAGGCCGCTGGCCGAAAGCTCGTATCGCGCGCCAAGGCCAGCATCGACCAGGCCAAGGTACGGCATGCGACGCCGGTCGACCGCCAGGAGGAACTGCTTGCCGCCTTCCAGGCGGCCATCACGGAAGGTGTTCCTGGAAAACTCGCAATGCTGCTCTCCGACGATATCCGGCTCAGCGCCGACGGCGGCGGCAAGGTGCCGACGGTCTCAGGCACGCTGATCGGCAGGGCGGCGGTGGTCGCGTTCGCGACGGAGCGGCTGCATGACTTCTGGGCCGCGTACGACTGGACGATCGCCGACATCAACGGCGGCCGCGGCATCGTGCTCCGCCTGGGCGGCGCGACCGCGGCGACAGTGAGTTTCGCCTATGATGAAGAAGGCAAGGCGACCGACATCTTCATCATGCGCAACCCCGACAAGCTCAGCCGCCTCGACGCGGTGTCGATCCACTAGGCAACGGTCGGCAGCCGCGGCCGATCGGCGGCAATGCCTCGGGCAACGCACGCGCCTCGTGGCAGGGAATGTTCGATTTCCTGGCGAAGGCGCCCAAACTGCCGGGGTCGTGACTGGCCATCGAGGGGTGTCGTGGCTCTTGCCCTTTGAGCGAGAATCCTGTCTGTCGGTGCGATGGAATTCTCTCCTCAGCAGGACGACGCGCTGAAGGCGGTGGCGCGCTGGCTGAAATCCGGCCGCCCCCAGATCTTCCGCCTGTTCGGTTATGCGGGAACGGGCAAGACGACGCTCGCGCGGCATTTCGCCGAACATGTCGACGGCCAGGTGCAGTTCGCGGCCTTCACCGGCAAGGCCGCGCAGGTTCTGCGATCGAAGGGCGCCACCAACGCCCGCACCATCCACTCGCTGATCTATCGGCCGCGCGGCGAGGAGGCCGTCGAGGACGAGGCGACCGGCAAGACCTCGATGTCGCCGACCTTCACGCTCAACCGGCAGAGCCCGGTGGCCAAGGCCAAGCTGATCATCATCGACGAATGCTCCATGGTGGACGAGCCGCTCGGTCGCGACCTCCAGTCCTTCGGCACCCCGATCCTTGTGCTCGGCGATCCCGGCCAGTTGCCGCCGATCTCGGGCGGCGGCTTCTTCACCGAGCACGAGCCGGATTTTCTGCTGACCGAGATCCACCGGCAGGCGCGCGACAATCCGATCATCCGGCTGGCGCTCGACGTTCGCGAAGGCCGCGAATTCATGCACGGCGACTACGGCACGGCGCAGGTCATCAGCCGCGAGCAGGTCAATCAGGATCTGGTGCTCGCCGCCGATCAGGTGCTGGTCGGCGTCAATCGCACGCGGCGGCGCTACAATCACCGCCTGCGCGAATTGAAAGGCTTCACCGCGGACTATCCGCAGGCGGGCGACAAGCTGGTCTGCCTGAGGAACGACCCCAGCAAGGGCCTGCTCAACGGGTCATTGTGGAAGGTGATGACGTCGTCGCGCGAGACGGTGAAGCCCGGCATCAATCTGCTGGTTTCTCCCGAGGAGGACGATCCGGACCGCGGCGTCGCCAAGATCAAGCTGCTGAAGGCGGCCTTCGAAGACCCCGACGGCGAGATACCGTGGAGCACCAGGAAGCGCTACGACGATTTCGACTACGGATACGCGCTCACCGTGCACAAGGCACAGGGCTCGCAGTGGGACAATGTGGTGCTGTTCGACGAGAGCTATGCTTTCAAGGAGACACGTCAGCGCTGGCTCTACACGGCGATCACCCGCGCCGCGAACCGGCTGACCGTGGTGCGCTAATCAGCGATCCAGGGGCTGGCCGCCGATCCACTCCCAGGCCCCGGCGTCAGTGTCGAAATGGCGCGTCTGGACCGGCGTCAGCGGCCCGAATATGCCGAGCACGATGCGTATCCAGGCTGGTCCGCCGACGACGGCATATTTGCGGATGCGGCGCAGCGCCTTGGTCTTGCCGCGGATCGTCGACTGATCGAAGGCTGCGCCCCAGTCGAACCCCTCATATTGCGAGAGCCGCACGAGAAGATCGATCTTGTCGTGCTCCTCATAGGCGGCTTCGAGCAGACCGTAGGCGTTTTCGAGATCGGCGGCCGTGAAGTGGCCGACGACTTCGAGCGCGCAGAGGTCGGGGCGATCGGTATCGATGCGGCGAATGGCGGGCAGGGGCTCCGTCGTCTGCATGGCCGGACCTTTCCGAAGGGGAACTCGAGAGAATTTCTCTGGAACACAGAAATTCCCTGTCTGTTCCCGAAGAAGCCATTATAGCTTGCCCGCGCAACGCCGACGACGAGGGAATTTCATGCCCGCCAAGCTTTCCGTGAACCTCAACGCCATCGCCATGCTGAGAAACCGGCGCGATCTGCCATGGCCGAGCGTCACCGGGCTCGGCCGCATCGCGCTTTCGGCCGGAGCTCATGGCCTGACCGTGCATCCGCGGCCCGACGAACGTCACACGCGCCATTCGGACCTGCCCGAAATCCGCGCGCTGATCGACGACGAATTCCCGACCGCCGAATTCAACATCGAAGGCTATCCGACCGAGGATTTCCTGCGCCTGGTCGAGAAGAACCAGCCTGACCAGGTGACGCTGGTGCCCGACGACCCGGCACAGGCGACCTCGGACCATGGCTGGGATTTCAAGAAATTGTCGGCGTTCCTCACGCCGGTCGTGAAGCGCCTGAAGAAGGGCGGCTTCCGGGTCTCGCTGTTCTCCGACCCCGATCCGGACGGCGTTGTGGCCGCGCGGGACACCGGCGCCGACCGCATCGAGCTCTATACGGGCCCCTACGGAAGCTTCCACGACGATTCAGCAAAGGCCGCCAGGGAGCTGGAAAAGCTCGGAAAAACCGCCGAAGCCGCGAGGTCTGCGGGGCTGGACGTCAATGCCGGGCACGATCTGACGGTCGCCAACCTGCCGGCGCTCGCCAGGCGCATCCCCCATCTGGCCGAAGTCTCGATCGGCCATGGCCTGACCGCCGACGCTCTGGAATATGGCATGGCCGGGACGGTCGGCCGGTTCCTGAAGGCCTGCGGCTGGTAGTGGGAAAAGCGGGGCGGCGAGCCGATCGTGTCGGCGAAGCCGCCCCAGCTCTCAGTTTGCCGAGCGCAGCATCCCCGTGCTCGGGTGGCAGTTGAAATATTCGAAGAACTGCTCCTCCTCCGCCGCGACCGTCACCTCATGGTAGAGCCTGAGCTTGGCCGCAGGGCCGAGCCGTGACAGATATTTCATCGCTGCGCCGAAGATGGCCACATGGGTAGGATGCGATTCCGACCAGCGATCGAGCGCGTCGAGGCTGTGCCACCAACTCATGCCGAAGCTCTTTTCCACTGGCCGTCCGTCGGACCCCAGAACCTGCATATAGCGGTTGGCGAAGCAGCCGCATGCCAGGCCCTCGTCACGCAGGAAATCCATACCGGCGCGCAGCACCGGCTCGACATCCTGCAGGTAGAGGCGCCGCTCTTCGTCATCCGTGTCGGTCCAGTCCTGGCCGGAGCGGATCAGGCAGATGTTCCGATGCGGCGTCACCCGCCGATGCTTCTTGGAGCCGTCGACGCGCGGAGCCCCGCGAGGCGCCATGTCATCGGTCTGGGACAGCGGGATGCGGTCGCGCATGCCGCCCCAATAGGCATGTTCCCGCACCATGCCGCTGAGCCCATCCGCCAGTGCGCCGACGCCTTCCGGCCGGCCGGTCGACGAGAACAGCGTCTCGTATCGGTCGATCGATGGCCGGAGCACTTCGGTGAAGAAGCCGAGCGGGGTGTCCGGTCTTTCGCTGCCGGCCCAGTTCACGCCGTGGCGCGCGAACCAGCGATCGAAGCGATGCGGATCGTCCCAATATGCGATCGAGACGACGGTCGGGAAGTTGGCTTCATCGATATAGGAGGCGCGGTCCCAATGGCCGGGACCGTCCTCGGCACTGAAAGCTTCGGCGATGGCCGCGAGCGGCACTCTCACGACGTCGCCGTCGATCGTCCGGGACTGGAGGCCGAAATAGGCCATGACCACGCGCTTCACGTCCGGCTTGTGACGCGCGACGTAAGACGGGTAGGGCGGTTGATAATCGTCACGCACCCTTGGGTGGCGTGTTCGTGCCACGCCGGGATGGTGCGAACGCACCACCCTGAGATGTTGGGGAATGGCCGCTTCCATCACGCGGCCTCGTCATCCTGGCCGATGAGGGCGACGATGTCCGCGCGCATGGCCGGAGCGGAAGCCGCTTCCTCCCAGTCGCGCGTCACCTCCGCCGCCGCCCTCCGTTTCGACACGACCCGGTCGCCCGGCGTCTTGTCGAGCAGCAGGCGCGTCACGTCCGGCCGCGAATAGTGGCCCGCCGGATCGGCCGCCGCCTTGGCGAGCGAGATCATGCCGAGATCGATGTCGGCATAGACGAGGCCCTCGACGTCCTCCGGCAGCGGTTCGTGCATCAACTGGCCATCTGGCGCATAGATCCGGGCGAAACCGCCGCCCGCCTGGAGCAGGGCCCGTTTCGTGTCGTCGGTGCACATCAGCTCGACCATTTCCTTCGACACGGTGTTGCAGGGAGCGAGCACGAAGCAGGAGCCTTCGACCGCATAGATGCGGCTCGCCGCATTGTTGACCTCGTGGCCGAGCGCATAGGCGCCGCCGCGATAGAGCGAGAAGCTCGGCCAGGCGGCGATATGAACCTGCTCGTTCTGCGCATACATGGCGTATTTCGAGAGGGGCTGGAGGTGCTCCCAGCAGCACAGCGCGCCGACCCGGCCGAGCCTTGTGTCGAAGACCGACAGGTCGGAACCGTCGCCCTCGCCGAACACGGTGCGCTCGACATGGGTGGGCTTGAGCTTGCGGCGCATCGCGATTGTCCTGCCGTCGGCATCGATGATCCACTGGCCCATATAGAGGCTGCCACCCTGCTTCTCGCTGTGCCCCAGCACGACCATGATGCCGTTGTCCCTGGCCGCCTTGGCGATGCGCTCGGCCTGCGGCGAGCCGTAGACCAGCGAATTGTCATGATAGCGCTGGATGAACTGCATGCTCCACGCGGGGGCGTCCAGCCAGACGAACCAGGGATAACCGGGGATCCACGTCTCGGGGAAAGCGACGAGTTCGGCGCCGCCGCGCGCCGCTTCCGCGATCAAGGCTTCCGTCTTGTCGACCGTCGCATCGAGGTCGAGGAAGACAGGCGCCGCCTGGACGGCCGCTGCACGGAATTTGGGGTGAACGATGGACATGCTTGCTCCTCCTGTGATGGCGATATCGCCTCCATGGCGGAATTATAGGCGCCCGGCGAATGGTCGCTTGTCCGATCGGCGCGCCATTCTTGACTGGGGATCGCAGCCTGCCGATTCCGATGGACATGGCGGGGCCGAGTGCTAGCCTGACGCAATGACCAAGGTATGGTCCACCGAAGAGCTCAAGGCCGTGGAGCGGCTGTCCTACTGGATCGATGCCGTCTGCGATACCTACGTCCAACTCGATTGCGAAGGCCCACGCGACGGGAGGCCGTTCCACGGCGAGATCGCGGTCGAGCAACTCGCGACGCTCGGCCTGTCGCGCGTCACCTCGACCACGCAGCGGGTGAAGCGCACCCCGGCCAAGATCTCGCATGCGGTCGAGGACTTCTTCCTGGTCAGCATCCAGACGGCGGGGCAGGGGACGCTGGTCCAGGACGGCCGGGCGGCGACGCTCAGCCCCGGCGATTTCACGCTTTACGATTCCACCCGGCCCTACGAACTGATCTTCGAGGGCGACTTCCAGCAATATGTGCTGCGCCTGCCCGGGCCCGGCCTTCGCTCCAGGCTCAAGCGCGCGGAGGCATTGACGGCGCAGGTCGTCTCCGGCAGCCGCGGGGCGGGGCACCTGATGATCAGCATGATCCGGTCGCTCGCGGCCGACATCGAAACGCTCGAGCCGGCATCCGTCGCGGCAGTCGCCGAAAGTGTGGAACACATATTGATCGCGGGTCTGTGCTCGCTGCCGGGCGCCAGCGAGCCTCCGGTGTCCGGCCTCACCGCCTTTCACCGCGAGCAGATAAAGGCCTATGCCCGGCAACGGCTGCGCGACCCGCGCCTTTCGGCGGCGGAGATCGCCGCCCATCTGCGCCTGTCCGCGAGCACCGTCCATCGGGTCTTCGCCGGAGAGCCGGAAACGATCACCAACTGGATCTGGTCGCAGCGCCTGGACAGTGTGAAGCGCGACCTCTGCGATCCCTCGCTCGCCGCCCGCAGCGTCAGCGAATTGGCTTTCGCCTGGGGCTTCAACGACGCTGCCCATTTCAGCCGCGCCTTCCGGGCGCGCTTCGGCTGCTCGCCACGCGAGTTGCGCCTCAATTGCCTCTCAGGCGGGACCACCGCCCGCTGACGACAGGCTTGCCGAGGTCCTCCCGAGAACTATTCTCCACAGACCTGCCGAATACGCATGGCGTGGTCGAGGCCCGCGCGGCGGCCGGGCTTGCTTTTGGCGCGCAACGGGACTACCGCATCGGCCCGGAAATCGGACCGATTTCGGAAGGCACGATGCGCAAGCCAGGTGTGGTCGAGCGACTATGCGCGCCCAGGAGGGCGCGCGGCGCTCCCGTCGGACGCCGTCCTTTGATTGTGGAGTAGGTTTTCCATGGCGGAAGCCGGAGCAGGCGGCCAGGCTGAAGCGACCAGCCAGGTTGCGGCGAAGTCGAAGGCGGTCGACGACCATACGCATCAGAACCTCAGCATCCTGATGCTCGGAGCACTGGGGGTGGTGTTCGGCGACATCGGCACCAGCCCGATCTACGCGTTCCGCGAGGCGCTTCATGTGTCTTCCGTCGGCAATGTGGCCACGCGGGCAGAGATATTCGGCGTGCTTTCATTGATCGTCTGGGCGCTGACGGTGATCGTCACCATCAAATATGTCGTCTTCGTGCTGCGCGCCGACAACAAGGGCGAGGGCGGCACCCTGTCGCTGATGGCGCTGGCGCGCGGCAGCTTCGTCACACGGCCGGCGGCGATCCTGGGGATCGGCATCTGCGGCGCGGCGCTTTTCTTCGGCGACGCCATCATCACGCCGGCGATTTCGGTTCTGTCGGCGGTGGAGGGCCTGAAGGTCGTCACGCCGACCTTCGACCCCTATGTCGTGCCGATCACGCTCGTCATCCTGGCCGTGCTTTTCGGCGTCCAGCGTTTCGGCACGGCGAGCGTCGCCTCCGTCTTCGGCCCGGTGACGGCTGTATGGTTCCTTGCGCTCGGCGGTTTCGGCCTTCTGCACATCTTCGACGACCCGTCGATCCTGCTGGCGGTCAATCCCTTCTATGCCGTGGCCTATCTGTCTGCCCAGCCGGAGATAGCGTTTGTCACGATCGGGGCGGTTTTCCTGGCGGTGACCGGCGCCGAGGCGCTCTATGTCGACCTCGGCCATTTCGGCCGGCGCCCGATCGTGCTCGCCTGGATCATGATCGTCTTTCCGAGCCTGCTGCTCAACTATTTCGGGCAGGGTGCGTTCGTCCTGTCGCATGGCGGGACCCCGCAGAATCCGTTCTTCGAGATGCTGCCGGGCTGGGCGTTGCTGCCGATGGTGGGGCTTGCCACCGCCGCGACCGTCATCGCCAGCCAGGCGGTGATTTCGGGCGCCTATTCGCTGACACGCCAGGCGGTGCAATTGAACATCCTGCCGCGCATCGAGATCCAGCACACATCCGAGACGCAGCAGGGGCAGATCTACATGCCGCGCGTCAACTTCCTGCTCGCGCTCGGCGTCATGCTGCTCGTGGTCGGTTTCGGCGAGTCCAGCGCGCTGGCAGCCGCCTATGGCATCTCGGTCACCGGCGAGATGCTGGTGACGACGGCCCTGCTTTTCGTGGTCATGGTGCGCCTGTGGAAATGGAAGCTGCCTTTGGCGATCGCGCTGACCGCCCTGTTCGCCAGCATCGACACCGGCTTCTTCCTGGCCAATGCCGTGAAGGTGATGGAAGGCGGCTGGGTCTCGATCGCGGTGGCCGGCGCCATGGGCCTCGTCATGGCCACCTGGGTGCGCGGCTCCCGCATGCTGTTCGACAAGACCCGCAAGAACGAGATCCCCCTCGACTTCCTCGCGGCCCAGATGACCAAGAAACCGCCGCAACTGGTGCCCGGAACTGCCGTCTTCCTCACCAGCGACCCGTTCAGCGCGCCGACCGCGCTGATGCATTCGCTGAAGCACTACAAGGTGCTGCATGAGCACAACGTCATCCTCTCCGTCGTGACGGCGCAACAGCCGAAAGTGCCTGATAACGAACGGGTCAAGATGGAGCCGATCAACGACCTGTTCATGCGGGTGACGCTGACCTTCGGCTATATGGAGCAGCCGCATATCCCCAGTGCGCTGGCGATCTGCCGCAAACAGGGCTGGAAATTCGACATCATGACCACCTCCTTCTTCCTGTCGCGGCGCTCGCTCAAATCCGCGCCGAACTCGGGCATGCCGGCCTGGCAGGACCGGCTGTTCATCGGCATGGCCCGCACGGCCGCCGACGCGACAGAGTATTTCCAGATACCGACCGGCCGCGTGGTCGAGATCGGGACGCAGGTGGCGATCTGAACCGCCGCACGGCCGGGGACACCCATCGATATCGCAATCGGCGGAGCCTGCCCGGTTGAGTTCCTGACCGTTCAGGCTTTTTGTTAACCGTAGCTGTTAGGATTGTCCGGAACCGGACGTTGCCTTGAGGCCGGGTTGACGTAAGGATAGGCGGAGAAGAACTCACAGCAGAGGTGATGACCATGAATCGGTTCGCCCGTGCGGCAGCATTCTGGATGCTTTCCTTCGGCGCCGTCGAGCAGGCAGTCGCGGGCCAGTTGGACGCCTTGCAGGGCGCATGGATCACAGGCGGCACCAGTTGCGCAGATACATTCAAGAAAGTGGACGGCAAGATCGAATTCAAGGATCGCGGATCGTCGCTCACGACCGGGCTCATCATCAGAGGCAACAAGATCATGGGGCCGATGGCGACCTGCAGCGTGGAGCGAATCCGGGAGGAGAAGGAATATTTCTCGGCCTATATGAGCTGCGTCGACGCGGTCATGTTCAGCGACATGTCGGTATCCTTCCAGCCGATCGACGCCACCAAGTTCAAGCGTTTCGTGTCCGATTTCCCCGAGGTCTTCGTGACTTACTCCAAATGCGAGCTCTAGACGTCTCCAGACAGCCGCAGGCGACAGACGTATTGGCCCGATTGTTCCCGAGCTCCCCAGGTTTCAACGGCCCCTAAGGCTGAGATACTTCGGGTAGGACTGGCGCCGATGGTATTGTGTGGCTCTCCGCATCAGCGACCTAAGCCCGGAACAAGTGTCGTGGATGTCTTCGGTGAGGAGAATGAGGTCGGTACGCTTCTCGCTCGGGACCCGGCGAGCTTCCTCAGGGTCGCCGGGTCGATTCGAGCTCGGCGAGTTCGATATAGAGCGTGAAGATCGGCATGCCGAGCGCTATGGTGTCCCCCTTCTCGAGGATGAGTTTCGCCATCAACGACTTGGAGATGCAGCAGATGGCGGCGGTGCCGCCTTCGCCGGCAAAGTGGTCGAACTTGCGACGGCGGTTTTGTTGCTGGACCGGAGAAAGGGAAAGTGTGTGCCGGAAGAAGCAGGCAACAGGCCCGGGTCAAGGCAGATGCGGCGCATGTTCTTCTTTGCTCTCGTAAGGCAGATCCGCGTGGTATGGCCGATCATCTCGGGAATCCTCCTGACCATGGTCGGATGCGGGCTCATCATCGGCCGCATAGAGAATTGGCGGATCGATGAAGCTCTCTACTTCACCTTCGTCACCGGACTTACCATCGGCTATGGCGACTTTGCGCCGCAACATCTCTCCGCGCGGCTGCTGGCATTGGTGATCGGCTTCGCCGGAATTGTGCTGACCGGCCTCGTGGCTGCCGTCAGCGTGCAGGCGCTGAGGGCGGCGGACCACAATCATGCAGAATGAGCGGAATCGCGGCGACGGTTGCGCAAGCCGCGCTCCAACATGGGTTCCGGCATGTTCGCCGTCGGACTGAGCAGGCGTCGGAGGTGACTGGCAGGCTGCGGCTATCATGGGAGGGCAGGCGTCTGGATCTGCAAAGCCCGAATAACGTGATCCGCCCGCGACAGGATCCCCACACGGTAGCGGAACACGAAGACCCGGAGCCGGCCGCCGGGAAGCCTTGATACCGGCAAGGGTGGGACCGATGCCGGCGAGCTCGGCCGCGAAAGCGGTAGACTGACGACCGGCAATTTTGTCGGAACTCCTTGCATGCGGCGCGAAATTGCGTCATTACCGAACCGTAACGTACGGTACGGCAACAAGGCGCCGTGCTGGCCAACGTCGCAGATCGGATGGGCAGCCGTGCAGACGGTTCTGGAAGGGCAAGGGATGGAACTGTCGGCGCGCCAGCAGGACGTGCTCGACGCCACCCTCGCCGTCATGGTCGAGGAAGGCGACGGCGTCACCATGGCGGCGGTCGCCAGGCGCGCCAGCTGCTCCAAGGAGACGCTCTACAAATGGTTCGGCGACCGCGACGGACTGCTGACGGCGACCGTGCAGTGGCAGGCCTCGAAGGTGCGCGTGCCGCCGCTCGACCGGTCGCGAATAGATCTCGCGTCGCTGACCGTCAGCCTGGAACAGTTCGCGGCGGGCTGGCTGTCGGTCATTTCGAGCGAGACGTCGATCGCGCTCAACAGGCTCGCCGTCAGCCATGCCGGCTCCGGGCGAACCAATCTCGGTGCGATCGTCCTCGAAAACGGCAGGCTGGCCATGGGGCGGCGGCTGAAACCCGTGCTGGAAGCGGGGCGCGAAGCCGGCCTGCTCCGCTTCGAGGATACCGAAACGGCATTCCGCACGTTCTTCGGGCTCGTCGCCCGGGACGTGCAGATCCGGTTGCTTCTCGGCGACCGGCTGAAGATGACTGCGGCGGAGATCGGTCGCGACGCGGCCCTTGCGACGAAGCAGTTCCTCGCTCTTTGCGGAGCAAAAGAAGGGCCGGCGGACACCGGCCTCTGATCATCAAGGAAGGAACATCAGGATGCGTGTCTATTACGATCGCGACGCCGATCTCAATCTCATCAAGGGCAAGAAGGTCGCCATCATCGGCTATGGCAGCCAGGGCCGGGCGCATGCGCTGAACCTCAAGGATTCCGGCGTGAAGGAGATCGCAATCGGTCTCAAGGCCGGTTCGCCGACCGCCAAGAAGGTCGAAGCCGACGGACTCAAGGTGCTGTCGGTCGCGGATGCCGCGAAATGGGCCGACCTGATGATGATGGCCACGCCCGACGAGCTGCAGGCCGACATCTACAAGAACGAGATTGCCCCCAACATCCGTGACGGCGCGGCGATCGCCTTCGCCCACGGCCTCAACGTCCATTTCGGCCTGATCGAGCCGAAGGCCACCGTCGACGTGCTGATGGTCGCGCCGAAGGGCCCGGGCCACACCGTGCGCGGCGAGTACCAGAAGGGCGGCGGCGTGCCGTGCCTTGTCGCGGTCAACCAGGACCCGTCCGGCAATGCGCTCGACCTCGCGCTCTCCTACGCCTGCGGCGTCGGCGGCGGCCGTTCCGGCATCATCGAGACGAACTTCCGCGAGGAATGCGAGACCGACCTGTTCGGCGAGCAGGTCGTGCTCTGCGGCGGCCTCGTCGAGCTGATCCGCGCCGGCTTCGAGACGCTGGTGGAAGCCGGCTACGCGCCCGAGATGGCCTATTTCGAGTGCTTGCACGAGGTGAAACTGATCGTCGACCTCATCTATGAGGGCGGCATCGCCAATATGAACTACTCGATCTCGAACACCGCCGAATGGGGCGAATATGTCTCCGGCCCGCGCATCATCACCGCCGAGACCAAGGCCGAGATGAAGCGCGTGCTGAAGGACATCCAGACGGGCAAGTTCACCTCGGAATGGATGCAGGAATACCGTTCGGGCCTCGCCCGCTTCAAGGGCATCCGCCGCCTGAACGACAGCCACCAGATCGAGCAGGTCGGCGAGAAGCTGCGCGGCATGATGCCGTGGATCGCCAAGAACAAGCTGGTCGACAAGGCCAAGAACTAAGCAGGTTCCGCAAAAGTGTTCCGCGGTTTTGCGGCGAGAGACTGCGGCAAAACAGGAATCTAAGCAGGCGATTCGTTGGCTTGCCAACGAAAGTCTGCTTAGGATCTGGCGCGCCGCCCTGCCGCCCTTCGGGCGTGGCGGCGCGGACTTTCCTTGCGGCCCCGGCTACTATGTGCTGCCTTGGAAAGGCAGCACATAGCTGCCGCAGACCCGCGCAGCATCCGTCCGCTGCTGGACCATTACCCGTAATGCCAGTGCGGCTTGGGCTCGGTGCCCAGGAACTTGACGCCGACGCGGTCAGCCTTGCGCCAGCGCAGCGCGCATTTGTAGCCGGTCCCGTCGACCGGCACATAGAGCAGGAACTCCTGCGGCACCCGGGCGTCGACCGGCACCCGTAGCTCGGCTCCGTTGGCGTGCTGGTTACGCACCGTGCACTTGACTTCGGAGAACGAGATCCCGTTGAGGATCGAGGCGCCCTTGAGGACACGCTGCCTGTGTTCGCGCCTGCTTTCGTTTTCCACCGGAGCGGTCATCGGTCCTTTCTCCCCGGCCAACCGCAAGCTGCAGCGACCCGCCGCCGTCACCATGCGGCGCGACTGGTAAAGACTTTGTTCGAGACCGAAACGAGCGCGGCTCCGGCAGGGGTCGGCGCCGGGATTTGCACGTCGTCGGATCCCATGCAGTCGCGTGCTCCAACGGCCGGTCTCGTCGACCGACGAATCAGCGGTAGGGCGAGATGCACTGGCGGCGCGTGTGCCGCGTCGGCGCGAAGCTGTTGTCGGAGACGCGATAGGTCCTATATCGCGCGGAACACCATTCGATATGCGCCTGGGACATTCTTATCCGATAGCGCGGCCGGGGGTCTTGATAATAGCCGTCGTCGTAGCCGGGCCAGCGGTCGACATAGTAGTCGAAATACACGCCGACGTTCGGCTGGTAGCGCCAATCGTCGCGCCGCCACTCGCGTTCGCGCCAGCGGCCGGAATCATCCCCGGGCCGGCGATGCCGGTCGTAGCGCGGAACGTGGCCGCGGTCCGGGCGCCAGTCGGGCCGGCCAGGACGATTGTCCTGCTTCCACTCATGTCGCCGGCCGGGGCGCGGATCCGGTCTCCAATCGGGTCTGCCGCCGCCCGGGTCCGGTCTCCAATCTGGTCGGCCCGCGCCCGGACCCGGTCCCCGGTCGGGGCGTCCGCCGCCGACATCAGGCCGGCCGGACCAATCCCCGCGCCATCCGTTCTCGGTCATGGAGCAGTCCGTGCTGCCCGGCGCGCAACTCCAGGATGTCGACACGCCGGCGCCGAGCGTGCCGGCCGCGACCATGCCCAGAAGGGCAAGACGCGACAAGATCCGTTTCATGTTCCGTCTCCTCGCGCTGAAACGCGTGTGTCGGAAGGCGACGATGCACCCTCATCAAGGCATGATATGAACCCTTCAGTGAACGTCCAATGAACGGACGGGTTGCAGGCGCGGGCCACATGCATTGCATTTGGCGCCGGTTGCAGGCAAAGCTTCGCCGCCATGTCCTTGCGCCTCGCCACCTTCAATGTCGAAAACCTCATGCGCCGGTTCGATTTCTCGGGCTTTCGCAACCAGCTCAATCAGGACAGGACGCTGTCGCTGTTCGAGATCAGGAACGAGGCCGAATACAAGCAGCTCGAACAGGCGCGCGCCATAGCCCACACCGACGATACCAGGCAATTGACGGCGCTCGCCATCGCGGAAACCCGCGCCGACATCGTCTGCCTTCAGGAGGTCGACAATCTCGAGGCCCTGAACGCCTTCGAATATGGCTACCTCTTCAAGATGGTGGGGCAGGGCTATCGCTACAAATATGTCTCGACCGGAAATGACAGCCGCGGCATCGACGTCGCCGTGATGATGCGCGAAGAGACCGCCCACGGCCAACCGATCGAGTTCGTGCGCATGACCAGCCATGCGCACGTCACCTACGAGGAGTTCGGCCTGCACACGCCCGAGCTCGCGGCACTGGGCAACGAGGCCTATGAACGCATCTTCCGCCGCGATTGCCTGGAGATCGACCTGCGGGTCGGCGGCGCGCCTCTGACGATCTATGCCGTGCACTTCAAGTCCATGGGAGGGCCGCGCGACGGCGTGCCGGGACGCGAGGCCACCATGCCGATCCGCGTCGCCGAGGCGACGGCCGTGCGCAGGATAATCGAGAACCGGTTCGGCAGGGATCATGCCGCCGGCAAGCGCTGGATGATCTGTGGCGACTTGAACGACTATCGGCAGCGTGTCGTGATCGGCGGCGATGCCTATTCCGGCCATCGCTTCGATGTGGTGAACGAAACCCGGTCATGCCTGGATGTGCTCCTGGCCGACGGGTTCTGCGAGAATGTGGTGGAACGGCGCCCCGAGATCGACCGCTGGACGCTCTACCACACACGCGGCCCGCAGGAGCGGCATCTGTGCCAGCTCGACTACATCCTCCTGTCGCCCGCGATGGCGCGACGGAACGAGGCTGCGGTTCCCGACATCGTCCGCGGCGGCCAGCCCTGGCGCACCGTCTTTCCTCCGGGGCAGGAAGTGGAGCGTTATCCACGCGCCGGCTGGGATCGTCCCAAGGCCTCGGATCATTGCCCGGTCGCCGTCACCCTCGACATCGCCTGACAACGGGGTCTTCTCATGTTCGACATTCCCATGGACGCGATCCTGCCCGTCGACGCCGTCGATGTGCGCCTCGACGCCGAGCCGCATCCTTACGAGGCGCAGAACCTCGATGCCATCGAGGATAACTGGCGGACCGAGGTCGCCGCCAATCCGGCACTGTTCGACGGCACGATGGTCCTGCTTTCATCCCTGTCCTATTCGGGACGGCGCATGGTCGGCAAATGCCATGCGATCCGCTTCGCCACCTTCATGCACTGGCGCCGCCGCCGCTCGATCGACACGGCGCAGCACGCCTTTGCCCATGCCATGCTGGTCGCCGCCGACAATGCGCTGGTGGCGATCCGCATGGGCGCTCACACCGCGAGCCCCGGCAGCGTCTATTTCGCCGCGGGTTCGTTCGAGCCCAAGGATTTTCCGGAAGGCAAGGTCGATCTTCACTTCAACATGGCGCGTGAACTCAGTGAGGAAACAGGGCTTTCGATCGACGGCGCCCGACGCGAGGACCAGCATTATTTCATCTCGCTCGAAAGCGGCACGGTGATCTTCCGGCGCTACTTCCTCGACTATGAAGCCGAGACCCTGGCCGCTCAGATCCGTGAATTCGTAGCGACCGAAGCGGAACCGGAGATCGAGGGACCGGTGATCATACGCAATGCCACGGACCTGCCCGCCGGGCTTTCGCCCCATATGGTGCCGCTGGTCGCCTGGCATTTCGCCAATCCGCATTCCGGCTAACGCCTTCACATTGCCACCGCTTTCGCGGCGGCAAGATCGCGCCTCCACCAGAATGCCGGAGTGTGGAATGCCCGTTTCCTACACGATATGCTCCGTTTCGCAGGCTTGCGCCGTCGCCGGGGTCGTGGTTTCGGCCGCACCGGCCGGCCGCCGCCAGACGGCGCGGCATGGCCGCCCTCTCATGCGGGGCGAGGAGCCAGTGTCCTGATCTGGGCAGCGGCGCATGCCCTCCAGCATGTCGCGTGAAAAAGGGTTCACGTTTACGCGACACGCTGTAGGTTCTTGATTTGGCGCATGTCTTTTCCCCGAAAGCGCTGCTTTCGGGATACATGCTTTGGGCGCAGCGGCAGCGTTGCGTCCCCGTCCCACGCGAGCCCGACGACGCCCATGGTTTCGATTTTCGAGATTGCAGCCCTCCTGCTCACATTGTCCGCCATTTTCGGCTGGATCAATCTGCGCTTCTTCAAGCTGCCGCATACGATCGGTCTGCTGCTGATGGGGCTAGCCTCGTCGATATTCCTTCTGGGCATGCACCGCCTCCTGCCGGATCTCGGGATCGGAGCGCGGATGACCCATGCCATCGGCAGCATCGACTTCTACTCGACCATCATGGACGGCATGCTCGCCTTCCTGCTCTTCGCCGGAGCATTGCATGTCGACCTGCGCCCGCTGAAGAACCAGAAGTGGGCGATCGCGCTGATGGCGAGCATCGGGGTCGTCATCTCGACCGTCGTGATCGCCGTCTGCCTTTGGCTGGCCGCCCGGGCACTCGGTTTCCAACTCTCGATGCCCTGGGCTCTGGTCTTCGGAGCGCTGATCTCGCCTACGGACCCGGTGGCCGTACTCAGCCTGCTCAAATCCGCCGACGTGCCCGAATCGATCGAAGCCAAGATCGCAGGTGAATCCCTGTTCAACGACGGCGTGGCCGTCGTGGCCTTCAGCGCGCTGCTGGCGTTCGCGCTCGGTTCGCCGGACCAGGTTCCGCAGGACCTCAGCTTCGACACCGTGTCGGAAGTCCTGGCGGAGCAGGCTCCGGGCGCGGCGCTGTTCGGCCTCGCCACAGGCTGGATCGCCTGCCGCGCCATGGCTGCGATAAACGACCGTATCGTCGAGATCCTGATCTCGCTCGGCGTCTGTGTCGCGACCTATGCCGTCTGTCTGCGTTACGGCATGTCGGGACCGATCGCGGTGGTCGTCGCTGGCCTGCTGATCGGCAGCCGCGCAGGAGGTGGGATAAGCATGAAGGCGAAGGACCATCTGTTCGCCTTCTGGGAAGTGATCGACGAGATCCTCAACTCGGTGCTCTTCCTGCTGATCGGCCTCGAGGTTCTGGTGCTGCATCTCCAGGGCGGCCATCTCCTCCTGGTCCTGGCGGCAATCCCGATCGTCCTGTTCGGCAGGCTGGTTTCCGTGACGGTGCCGATTTCGCTTCTGTCGTTCCGGCAGAAATTCGCGGTCGGGGCGATCCCCATCCTGACATGGGGCGGCCTGCGCGGAGGCGTCTCGGTCGCGCTCGCCTTGTCCTTGCCCGACAGCGAGGCCAAGCCGACCATTCTGGCCGTGACCTATGGCGTGGTGCTCTTCTCGATCATCGTCCAGGGGCTGACGGTCAAGCACCTGGTGGCGCGGACCCTGAAACCCGCCTGACATATCCAGTGGGCGGATGCTGCGCATCGACCCGGCCTCGATCGTCGGCGCGGCCCATCCGGGCCGCTTGGCTTTCGCGCTGCCGCATCGGCCCGAAAATCGTACTCGATTTTTGCTGCGCTGACCTTCGGTTCGGAAAGCACGATGCGCCTCCTAATAGTGGCGGAGCGTCCTTTCCGCGTGCAAGTGGACGCGCGGCGCTCTGACGGGCGTGGGCCACGCGGTCGCGCGCTCCAGCGGTCGATCCTGTCGACCGCTGGTACTATTCGTGACGCAGCGCCTCGATCGGGTCGAGGCGCGCGCCGCGCAGCGCCGGGAAGAAGCCGAACACCATGCCGATGAGGGCGGAGAAGCCGACCGCGAGCAGGATCACGGCAAGGCTCGGACTGAACGGGATCGTCAGCGTCCAGCTCGCGAGGCCGGCGATAAGAAGGCCGAGCGCGATGCCGATGAGACCGCCGAACAGCGACAGCACCGTCGCCTCGACCAGGAACTGGACGAGGATGTGCCTTTCATGGGCGCCTATGGCCAGCCTGATGCCGATCTCGCGCGTGCGCTCGGTGACCGAGACGAGCATGATGTTCATGATGCCGATGCCGCCGACCAGGAGGCTGACGGCCGCGACGGCGCCCAGCATGCCGGTCATCACGCCGGTCGCGCTCGCCATGGCGTCTGCGACCTGGGTCATGTCGCGCACCGAGAAATCGTCTTCCCGGTCGGGCGCGATGCGCCGCGAGTCCCGCAATATGTCCTCCACGCGGTCCTGCAGCATGCTCGTGGGCGTGGCCTCGTCGGCCGAGACATAGATCGTCTCGATGTCGCGGTTGCCGGCGACGCGGCGCTGGAAAGCCGTCAGCGGCATCAGCACCACATTGTCCTGGTCCTGGCCGAATCCGGAGAAGCCTTTCGGTCCCAGAAGCCCGATGACCTTGCAGCTCATCTTGCCGACCCGGATCGTCATGCCTTCCGGGTCGCCCGCGCCGAAGAACTGCCGGCGCACGGTTTCGCCGAGCAGGCACAGGCCCGTTCCGCCGCGGACCTCGGATTCGGTGAAGGCGCGGCCGGAGGCCACCGTCCAGTCCCGCGCGTCGAAATAATCGAGGTCGGTGCCGGTGACGGAGACCGAAAGGCTTTCCGTGCCGTAGACGACGCGCACCGTCTTCTGCGACGCCGCCGAAACGGCGCGGGCCCCTTCCAACCCATGCGCAAGCGCTGCGACATCCTTCTCGTCCAGCGCACGGATGGCGCGCTCCGGCGGCGAGCCGGGCTGCGGCGGCCGCCCGGCGCGCACGACGAGCAGGTTGCTGCCGAGCTTGGAGATATCCGACTTCACCTTCTCGGTCGTGCCGCTGCCGATGGTGATCATGGCGATGACCGCCGCCACGCCGATGACGATGCCGAGCAGCGTCAGGATCGAGCGCAGCACATTGCGCCTGACCGAACCGAGGGCGAGCTTGACGGTCTCGTAAAGCATCAGGCCGCCTCGCTGTCGGCGGTATCGGATTCGACATGTCCGTCCAGGAAGCCGACGGTGCGCCCGGCATAGGCGGCGATGTCGGGCTCATGGGTGACCATCACCACAGTCAGGCCGAGATCTCGGTTGAGACCCGTCAGCAGGTCCATGATCTCATGGCTGCGGGCCGTGTCGAGATTGCCGGTCGGCTCGTCCGCGACGAGCAGGGTGGGCTTCGTCACGATCGCGCGGGCGATCGCGACACGCTGCTGCTGGCCGCCGGAAAGTTCCGCCGGCGTGTGATCGGCGCGGCCGGAAAGCCCGACCTGGGCCAGCGCCTCCAGGGCGCGCGACCGGCGCTCGGCGGCGCCGACCCCGCGATAGATCAGCGGCAGCTCGACATTCTCGACCGCCGTCGTGCGCGCAAGTAGATTGTAGCCCTGGAAGACGAAGCCGATGTGCAGGTTGCGCAGCGTGGCGCGGCGGCCGCGATCCAGCCGCCCCGCGTCGATGCCCAGGAAGCCATGACGGCCCGCCGTCGGTGTGTCGAGGCAGCCGATGATGTTCATGGCCGTCGACTTGCCGGATCCGGACGGCCCCATGATGGCGACGAACTCGCCGCGCCCGATGGCAAGGTCGACGCCGGCAAGCGCCTGGACCCTGGCTTCACCGTCGCCATAGGTCTTCCAGACCTTGTCGAAGGTGACGAGCGGCTCCGCGGCGGTCGGCATCAGCGTGCAGCGGCTGCCGGCGTGTTGCCGGTGATGACGGGATCGCCGGCTTCGAGGCCCGAAACGATCTCGGTCAGTTCGCCGTCGGTCGAGCCGGTCTTGACCCGCACCGGCTTGGGCTGTCCGTCCTCCAGGACGTAAAGCGTGCGCATCCCTGCCGGCGCGGTGTCGCGCTGGCGCTGGCCCATGCCGCGCGGCATGCGCGGCATGAAAAGGTTTTGCAGGCTCCAGCCGGAGCGGCGCTCGGTCACGGGCGGGCGATAGCGGAAGGCGGCGCTCGGCACGGTGATGACGTCGTTCGCCTGTTTGGTGACCACGGAGACGGTCGCGGTCATGCCCGGACGCAGGAGCAACTCCTCATTGTCGACATCGAGCCGCGCGTCATAGGTCACCACGCCCTCGGTGGTCACGGAGGCATAGGCGATGTCGCGGATGTCGGCGTCGAAGACGCGGCCGGGGAAGGCGTCGACGGTGAAGCTCGCCGCCTGGCCCGGTTTCACCGTGCCGATGTCGGCCTCGTCGATGGCAGCCTTGAGCTCCATCTTCGCGAGATCGGCGGCGATGACGAAGAGCACCGGCGCCTGCAGCGACGAAGCGACGGTCTGGCCGGGATCGACCGAGCGGGTCAGGACGACGCCGTCGATCGGTGCGTAGATCGTGCTCTTGGCGAGGTCGGCCTGCTGCAGTTTCAGCTCGGCCACGGCAATGGCGAGATTGGCCTCGGCGATGGCGACGGCGCTCGCCGCGCGGTCGCGTGCCGCGGTCGCCGCGTCGAGGGCCTGGGTGGTGGCCATGCCGCGTCCGGTGAGCTGGTTCGTCCTGACGAAGGCCTGCTCGGTCTCCTGCAGCGTCGTTTTCGCGTCGGTGACCTTGGCTTCGGCCGCCTTGACCGAGGCCTCGCCACGCTCGACCTGGGCGGCGAGGCGGGTCGTATCGAGTGCGGCGAGCACGTCGCCTTTGCTCACCCGTTGATTCTCGTTGACGGCCACCGAGCGGACGACACCCGACAGTTCGCTCGAAATGTCGACCTGGGTGAGGGGCTGGAGCGTGCCGGTGGCCGAGACCTCGACGGTGAGGCTGCCGCGCTCGGCAGGCACTGTTGCGAAGGCCGGCACCGGCGAGGGCCTGCCGAAATAGTGATAACCGCCATAGGCGGCGCCAACGACCAGCACGCCGGCGGCCAGCCAGCGCCACAAGCGACGGTGCTTGCGCCCGCGCCCTTTGTGGTCGAGCCCGAGCGCCGCCTCCATGGCCGCGACGCTCTCTGTGCGCGGGCGATTGACGACCTGGTCCATTGTGGACCTCCCCAAGCGCTCAATAGAATCCCTATCAGGGACACATCATGTCTGATCCAGCCGAATTCAAATTAAATTTCGCCCATGTTCTCTTTGCGGCATGATGGGGGCGAAGGAGAAATCACGATGCCGAAGCGCAGATACGCCGTCTACGACGTTTTCACCGACAAGGTGCTGGCCGGAAACCCTCTTGCCGTGGTGTTTGAAGCCGAGGGGCTGGACGATGCGGCTATGCAGCGCATCGCGGGAGAGTTCAACCTTTCCGAGACAAGCTTCGTCCTGCCGCCTGTCAATCCGCGACACCGGGCCAATGTCAGGATATTCACCCCGCACTACGAGATGCCCTTCGCCGGCCATCCGACCGTCGGGACGGCGATCGCACTCGCCGAAGCGGCTGCCGAGGCGGGAGAGCGCGGTACCGGCATCCTGGTGCTGGAGGAGAAGGTCGGGCCGATCCGCTGCGCGGTGAAACAGGATGGCGGCCCGGCCTTTGCCGAGTTCGACCTGCCCCGCCTGCCGGAGCAGTTGCCGCTGTCGGCCGAGCCCGATGCGATCGGAGCGGCACTCGGCCTCGATTCGCAGGAGATCGGCTTCGAGAATCACCGCGTCGGCCTCTGGTCCGGCGGCGTGCCCTACATCACCGTGCCGGTCGCCTCGCTGGCGGCGGCCGGCCGTGCGGTCCTCGACGGCAGCGCCTGGCTCGACCTCGCGCCCACCCGCGACAATGGCGCGCCGGCCTGCGCCTACGTCTACACGCGCGAGACGGTGGGGAAGGACAGTGCGTTCCATGCCCGCATGTTCGTACCGGGCAGTCCCGGCTACGAGGACCCGGCGACCGGTTCCGCGGCCGCGGCCTTTGCGGGCGTGATCCATCATTTCGACCGCCCGGTGGACGGGCCGGCGCGCTACTGGATCGAGCAGGGCATCGAGATGGGGCGCCCCTCGCGCATCCGGCTCGAGCTCGACATCGAAGGCGGCGGCATCGCCGCGGCCCGCATCGGCGGCAACGCGGTCAGGATCGCGGAGGGCAGCCTTTTCGCGTGAAGCGCTGTTCGGCGCCCTGTGAAAAAACAGCACGTCGTGGCTAGACAGGCCGGACGGCTATGGCTATATGCCCGCCATTCGCCGTCGCAAACGGCCGTGGGTGTGTAGCTCAGTTGGTAGAGCAGCTGACTCTTAATCAGCGGGTCCACAGTTCGATCCTGTGCACACCCACCACTAACTCCTTGGGAAACTTATGTTTTTCCAATCATCCAAAATAAATCAGCAGGCAGTGTGTTCTAAAGTGTGTCTGCGGGCATCTGGTCCACGGCGCGCTTTAGGGGCTTCAGGCTGTTTTGGGAATACCGGCGCGTCATCGAGGCGGTCTTGTGTCCCATCAGGTCCTGAGTGGTCTTATCCGCCACGCCTGAAGGCAGCGAGCTCCTCGCGGGTATGGATCTCCAGCAAGTCCCGGAGGAACTTGTTGTCCTCCTCCCAGGGCCAGCTCTCCGCGGTCTTCAGCGCTTCAATCAGCTTCTCGTTGTCGGCGGTCGTGTCGTTGACGTGCGCCAGCTGGATGCGGATGGTCGGCGCGTCCTGGAAGGCGTCCAGCGGTTCGACGACTGCGAGCCAACCCTTGAACGGATGGATGGAGAGGTATGCCGTCATGCGTCCACACCTTCCACCAAGCTGTACACCAGCGGGGTGTCCGAGTAGTCACAGATCACATCCTCGTCGTTGCCGTGGACGAGCATCAGCCAGCCGACCTTGCCGCTGTCCTCCTTGCGCCGGAATATGAACTGTGACTCGTCGGTGACGGCGACTTCGGCGGTGAGCTGCTCATAGTCGATCGATCTGATGACCGGCCAGTCCTCGCCGTCCCAGTCCTCGCCGTCGTAAACGGAGACGACGTAGTGCAGGCCGAGGGCCTTCTTGATGAGGGCTTCGACGATCTTCTGCTCGGCCGGCCTCATGTAGCTGGGGAATGCCACGCGATTGCTCCTCTTGCAGGCAGAGAAAAAGCCCCAAGAGTGCTCTTGGGGCTTCGCTATTGATGGTTGTTGAGATCGACTAACCGCCGGGTGCTGGTTTTCGCGGCGCGACGGCGGCGCTCGCGGAAGATGTTCCTCCTGCAGCCGCGTTGCGCGCCAACACCTCGCGCGCCTCCTGCGCTTTTTCTTCCCGTTGTCGATCCCGCCGATGCTTATGCAGTTTGGCTTCGCTTACGAATAACCGCGAGCGGACAAAGACCCACACAGCTCCAACAAAGCGCTCGACAGTGTCAGGAGTGGAAAAAAATTCTTGCTTGGGAAGCCTTTTGACTAGGTTCTTAATTTCTTCGTTCTCAAAATTGATCTCGACATCTGAGTGAGCAAAAGTATTTCGTATTTCACGTATTGTATGCAAATGTTTCCACGTTTCTTCGTCAATCCAACCCATCGAAAATACGTAATCAATTTTTGCAGAAAAACTACTCAAAGGGCCTGGGTATCTGAACAGCCTATTTATAAGTTTATCACCGTTATATTTCTTTTCTAGGTTAGCTGTTTCCATGTAGTACTCAATAATTTCCTTTAGAGTGTTTTCAATACGTGTAACTATGTATATGGCGGTGCCCGGGTCAGTTCGCCGTCGGAGTTCTTTCGCGAACGCTTTTATTTCCTCTGGGGATGCGTTCTCAACGTTCTTTCTCAAAACTTGAAGTATACCATCAATGCTCATAACCCCGAACTCCGTTCGCCGGCCCAATATCTGCCGATTGAGTGCTTTTCTAAAGTTGGGGCGTCCCGCCCTTAGACGTTCTTCGCCCGTATGTGGCGGGCATCAGCGGCCCGTCGCCGCCGATCCGCGCAACTTTCTCCAGCCTATCGGCTCAGTTTCTGCTCACTTGCTCCCGATTTTGCCCTCGATTTCCTGATTTTGGACGCAGCCTTCCCCTCAGGCCGTGCCGGCCTTGACGAGAACGAGCGCCCGTTTGGCATTTATCGCGCAGGCGACAAGCTGCAGATGGCAGTGGTTGCGCGCCAGGCCGAGATAGCGAACCCGGGCCATGCCGTACCAGTTCTTCATCGTCGCGTTGGTCCGCTCGATGCCGGCCCGCACGCTGGCGGCGACCTTGTTCATCCACTTCTGCCAATTCGGCTGCTGCTTGCCCCGCTTGGCCTTGTAGGCAATCCGGTCCTTGATGCCTCGATCCGCCAGTTCGTCGCGCAGCGCCTGACTGTCATAGGCCTTGTCGGCGTAATAGGCCTCTTCGTCACCTTGAATGAGCACAGCGCCCATCTGGCTGTCATGCAGATCGGCCGAGCTCATCTCCGCCTGGCGTATCAGCCCGCTCTCCGCGTCGCCGGCGAGATGGGCCTTGTAGCCGAAATAGGTCTTGCCGTGCTTGTGCGTGAAGCCTGCATCCGGATCGCGCGCCGACACCTGGCCCTTCTCGTAGTCGGGCCTGGCCACCGCCGCCGAGATGATGGTGGCGTCAACCAGCGTGCCGCGCCTTACCAGAAGACCGCGCCCTTCCAACTGCCGGTTCAATTCGGCAAGCAGCTTATCTTGAAGCGCCAGTTCGACCAGCCTCTGGCGGAAGCGCCAGATCGACATGTGGTCCGGTGTCTTTTGATCGAGCGGAAACCCACAGAAGCGGCGGAACGACAGCCGGTCGGCCACCGCTTCTTCCGCCGCCGGATCGGACAGGCCGTACCATTGCTGCAAGAGCGCAATCTTGAACATTGCTATCGGCGGGTAGCCGGGCGCCCCCAGAGCATCGTTATGGATTTCCCGGAACAGCACCTCGAAAGCCGACCAATCGATCAACTTCTGCACTTCTTCCAGAAACTTGTTACCCCTGCTCACGTCACGCACCAATGCATCGGCGAGTGAAGGTTGCGCCAAGTTACGACGAGACATAGCCGAATCAATCCTAACTTTTCTCTATTGAATCATAGAGTTGGGACTTTTGAAAAGCGCTCCGATTGTACTATCGGGCATTTAGGGGCGAGTCGCCAGATAGTGGCGCAGCACGCGCGTCAAGTTCGATGTCGCGTCGACCTTCGGCGGTCGTGTTCGGCGCAGTAGGCTTTCCAGCGCCGGAGGACGTATTGGGCGGCTCGGCGCCGTTCCCAGTCCTCGGGGGTGTTCAGCCATGAATGAAGGCCCAGGGCTTTCACCATGGGCCTCAAGTCGTTGTCGCGGGTTCGGTTGACCCCAAGGATCGAGATCGCTCTATCCATGTTCATCGAGGTCCTCCGGCTTGGCGTAGCGGGCCAGGCGTAGGCGGTGTTTGTCGTCGAAGGTGAGGAAGAACCCGTTGGCGCCGAGATCCAGGTCGTTCAGCGCCCGGATCAGTTCGACAGCCCTGCCGGGGAGCGTTTGACGGCGCGCCTCACGCCTGAGACTGAACTGAACCTCGTAGATCTCTCGCCAGGTGCGGGAGCCGGCGTGGGTGAAGCTCAGGACCTGGGGCTTTGTGAGCGCCATGAATTGCTCGGGCGTCGTGATGCCGTTGTTCCGCAGCACGTTACCTGCTCGGACGCTGAGTTCGAGCGTGTCGATGAAGTCATTGGTCAAGGCACAGCTCCGCGCCTTCACCTTGTCTAGCTCGGTGGTCATGGTATTCTCCAAGAATGAAGTGGTTTTGGCCGCCAGTGGCCTTGAAACGCCGAATTGAGGTCAAGTCGGTCGAGGAATGCCTCCAGCAAATGCGGCAGTGGCAGAGGGTCGGCCCCAAGATGAGGGCCGCCTATCCGGTCTGCTATGGTGCGCCAGAGGGGAGTTCGACCGTGGAGGAGGCGAGGGCCGCGTTCGTGGCGGCGGCGAAGGAGGCGAAGGTGCTGCTCGAGGGCTAGTGGTGGAAATCTGACGCTTGGTTGCGGAGCCGTAGGCCCACTTGGGTGGTCTTCGGCCGTACGTTCGCGCGATCGGAACGCGTGAAGCGCGGCGGGGCGGTAGCGTCTGTCGGCCGGTTGCGGTAGCGCCACCCACCGGAGGTGGCACACGCTGCTCTATTCGGTAGAATAGGAGCGTCAGGGGGTGCCGGGAGTGGGGCTAGGTTTCGAGAAGTGGTTCGTTCATGTAGTTGCCGCGATAGTGCTGGCACTGGAATGGGTTGAAGTTGCTTGGAATTTGGCCAGTGCCATTGGACGGTGCTGTCTCCTTAGGCGCTTACGTTGGTTCTTGTTTCCCTTTCGGCCCGATTGGCGGGTCATCGTGGTGGGCAAAAGATGAGTGGTATAGGGAATGCAAGGCACGGCAGCTTGTTTGACTGGATCCAGGCCGGCGGTACGATCGTTCAAACCATCGCAATTGTTGCAGGTATCTGGTTCGCAATCTCTGAACTCAGACAAGCCCTTACCAAGCTACCACGGTAAGTGAAATTCACGGGCGCACGACAGAATTACAATGGCGGGTAATCGACAACGACGACTTGGCTCCGTTGTTGCTTGATAAAGTCACTTCCGAAGCGAAGCAGGCTGTTGTTGCGGCAATGGTTATTAACGAGTTCGCTACGATGTTCGATCTCTGGAAGTTGGGTGGCATTCCGGACCGCGCTTGGGAGAGCTTCGACAGCGATATTAGGTCAACAATGTCCTCAAGGTACTTCTCGTCCCGTTGGAAGCAAGTACGTCGGCAGCATGGGGGCGAGTTTCAGCGATACATTGATGAAGTCGTGAAACTGGAGGGGAATAATCCATGAAACCAATACTAGTTGTTGCTTGTACACTTCTATCCCTGCAAGGATCGCAGTCTGCGGCCTATGCTCGCGGTTTTTGTAATGTGGACCACTATGGTAAGGATGAAAACCGTGAAGAGGCTAGGTCTGCCGCTGCACAGTTTTACGGCGGTGCCGCAAAGCTGATGCAGGCATTCGCGGCTTTCGAACTGGACAGTAACGATGACGTATACCGCAACGGCAAAGAGGCGGCTGAGGTTTTCCGTCGTTCTTCCGGCACCTATGCCAAAGCAAAAGCCCTCTTCGAGGAAAACCCTGGCAACAATGTCACGACGTTCGGCGATTTGAATCCTGATGCGATAGCTGCAATGGCAGGTGCAAACCAAGATGCATTGGCCGTATTGCACGCCGGTCAGGTGAGCCCGGGAATGCTCCTCGCGCGCTGCGGGGAAGAGGCAGAGGAAGTCGCAGCTGCCGTCGAGCGGTTTGTGTCGAAATCCACCGAGGAACTTAGGTCCGAGGACTTCAGCAGTGTGTTGGGGCAGCTTTCGGAGGCATTTAGATTCGGCAGCGTCATCTCAGCGACTTTTGCATACGCAAGCGGTGAAAGGCCTGAGCAGAAGCAACCTCAATAGGCCGATCTATTCGAAGAGGATGACGAAGCCGCGCTCACCCGCGAGCGGTTGGTGTTCTGGGGCGCCCGCCGCCTTCCACGACGAAGGCAACTGTCAGGCCATACGCGGCACCGCCAATGATGGCCATGAGCGAATACTGGCCGCCGAGCATATAGCCGACCCAGGCGGCCACCACGGCAATGATGCAGCCGTAAACGCTGCTTAGAAGAAGGCGTCTGAAGTCAAGCTGCATCATGACTGGCCGCCTGCGTTGAGGGAACTCCAATACATGGTCATCGCTACATATACCACGGCTGCCACCGCTCCGCCGATCACATAGGCAAGGAGAGCGTCGCCGCTGCTCTTCTTGAGCCATAAGTGGGCGACATAGTTCGCAATCGCCGTCGGTATCGTGAACTGCAGGAATAGAAAGATGAGTTCCGCGGTGGTCACGATCGCCTTCCCTCGATAGCGAATCGAATGCTAGACACTGAACCGGCAATCCGCTGTTGTATAGATGCTGCCTGCTCATCTTTTGGCGGTATGGGATTGCGGCCTCTGGAGCATCGGCAATGAAAAAAATTCTCGTGATGTTCTTCCTGTCGGCTTTGCTGGCGAGCAGCGCATCCGCGCAGTTCGCGGGGCCGAGCATTTCCCAGCAAATCACTACGGTTGAAGAAGCCCTGACGGCGCGCCGAGGGCAGGATGTCACCGTGAAGGGTTTCGTCGTCAAACACCTGCGCGATCGCTATTACCTGTTTCGCGACGTGACCGGGGAGATACGCGTCAAGGTCGACCGGCTTCGTTGGCGGGGCCGCAGGGTGACATCCAAGACCCCTGTTCGACTGACCGGCAGGATCGACCGCGATTTCCGGGAGCTCTACATCAACGTCGGTCGGGTGGACGTTCTGAAATAAGGGAATTCCATCACATTCCGGACTCCCGGTCGTGCTCAGAATTGTGAGATACGCCGATCGGGGGGAGCCTGGGAACTTCGCCGCGCGTCTTTACCGGTACGCGGAGCTGTGACGGTCGTCAGATCGTGAAAGACCAGAACAGGCAGGCAAGCGTCGCCCCTGCAAAGACGATTACGAACAGGCTGCGCAGCAGGACGTTGCGCCGGAAATCGTCCATCGCAAGGTGGCAGCCGACGATCGCCGCGACGAACAGGAAGCGCCAGTTCCACAGTGCCCACAATGCTTCGCCCTGTCCGAAGGCCCAGCGCGCGGCCAGGCCGCCGACGATGGTCGCGAACAGGACGACGGCGGTCCAGTGGATCGCTTCCGCGGCGGTGAAGACGAAGCCGGCGGCCCGGATCGGCAGGAGCATCATGAGCAGCGCGGCCAGGAAGTAGACGGCCGCCAGCGGCAGGAACGTGCCGGCATCGGCGATCATGTCCAGCCGCTTCACGCCGATGGCGCCGAACGGATAGCCATGCCGCGCCACCGCCAGGCTGAGCGCCATGAGCAGCGCGGCCATGACGGCCACGAAGGCGAAGGAGGCGAGTGTCTTGCCCATGCCGATTCCAATGCCGCTTGATTCGTACAGGCAGGTCCGTAGCGCACCACGACGAGCATTGCCAATGTGGGCATAAAGGGCCGCGCGGGAAGGGGGCGCCTTGCCCGATCCGCCATCTTCGCAAGGGCGATATGAAAAATTGTGCGTTGCAATATCGGATGGCCCGAACTAAATCTGAACCTGTCGGTCATCTACTCCTCCTCCCGGATGTCCGACGCCGAATGCGGCGTACCTCCTCCCACGCCGCATTTGAAATCAGAGCCCGCTGCCTCCTCCTCCCGGCAGCGGGCTTTTTCGTTTTCCTTCGCCGCTCAGGCTCACCATTTCTTGATCTCACGCCGGTTCGCTTCGCTCGCAGTTCCGATGGGGCGGTCTGACCGGCCGACGGGCGGTCGCCCTTGCGACCCTCCGGGTTCGATCGGCCGAGGGCAGATTGGTCCTGGCGGGAGCGTGCGGGTGGTCCAGCAATCACGCAAGCGCGATATGAAAAATTGTGCATTGCAACATCGAATGGCCCGGGCTAAATACACCCCTGTCGGTCATCTACTCCTCCTCCCGGATGTCCGACGCCGAATGCGGCATACCTCCTCCCATGCCGCATTTGAAATCAGAGCCCGCTGCCTCCTCCTCCCGGCAGCGGGCTTTTTCGTTTTCCTTCGCCGCCCAGGCGCACCATTTCTTGATCTCACGCCGGTTCTCTACGCTCGCAGTTCCGATGGGGCGGCCTGACCGGCCGACGGGCGGTCGCCCTTGCGAACCCTCCGGGTTCGATCGTCCGAGGGCAAATTGGTCCTGGCCGGGCGTGCGGGTGGTCCAGCAATCACGCAAGCGCGATATGAAAAATTGTGCATTGCAACATCGGATGGCTCTACCTAAATAAATGCCTGTCGGTCATCTACTCCTCCTCCCGGATGCCCGACGCCGAATGCGGCATACCTCCTCCCATGCCGCATTTGAGATCAAAGCCCGCTGCCTCCTCCTCCCGGCAGCGGGCTTTTTCATTTCTTCCGAAACAGAACTGCGACGTTTGACCCGGCGCTGCCACTGCCGGAGATTGTGGTCATTGAGACAATCTACTTTCTGTGGCACCTTTTCGGCTGGTGATCTTTCTTGCCGTGGGCCGTGGGGGTTGAAGAGACAATAGTCTCTGCGCCGAGATCGTCTTTCCATGACGGTGCCGACCTTGAAAGTCTCTATGTGAGTTCTTCATGAGCCGTCGAAAAAAGGAGGACGAGGATGGCAACTTTTACCGGCACGACCGGCGACGACACCATTACACCAGGTCTGGTCACATCAGGCGTGGTTGTGGTTCCGGCGGGAACCAAGCCAAGCAATGCCAATGACATCATCAACGCCGGCGCGGGCGCGGACACCATCGATTCCGGCGGCGGCAACGATACGGTCGCCGGCCAGCAGGGCAATGACATCATTCGGCTTGGCGACGGCAACGACACGGCTCTGTGGAACCCGGGTGACGGCAGCGACACAATTGACGGCGGCGCCGGTTTCGACACGTTGGACTTCTTTGCCAGCAACGCCAGCGAAATAGTGGCGCTTTCCAGCAATGCCGGCCACCTCCGGCTTAGCCGCGATGTGGGCAGCGTCACCCTGGATGTCGACGCCATGGAGAAGGTCGTGTTTCACGCCTTTGGCGGAACCGACTCGATCACTGTCGGCGACCTCTCCGGAACGGATGTCACGCAGGTCGTGATCAATCTGGAAGGCGTGCTCGGTTCCGGCAGCGGCGACGCGGTGGCCGATATCGTCGTCTTCAACGGGACCGACACCAGCAATTCCATCACGATCTCAGGAGTCGGCGGTAGCATCGCCATCGCCGGCCTTCCGTGGACGGCTGCCGTCAGCGCGGCAGATGCCTTCGACAGGCTGGTCGTCAATGGCGGCGGCGGCAACGACACGATTTCCGCCGCAGGATTGGGCACTACCCTGGCAAGCTTGACTATCGATGCTGGTCTCGGCAACGATACCGTCATCGGCAGCGCGGCTACAGACGTCCTGCTCGGGAGCGCCGGCAACGACGTGGTCACGGGCCGTGCGGGCAACGACATCATTTTCCTTGGCGCCGGATCCGATCGCGCGATCTGGAATCCCGGCGACGGCAGCGACACGATCGAAGGCCAGGGGCAGACCGATACGCTCGAGTTCAACGGCTCCGCGGCGACCGAGAACTTCACTCTCAGCGCCAATGGCGGTCGCGCGCGACTGTTCCGCGATGTTGCCGCCGTCACCATGGACCTCGACGATGTCGAACTGCTCGTGCTCAATGCCGGCAGCGGTTCGAACAGCCTGCAGGTCGGAAACATGACCGGCACCGATCTGGTCGGTTCGATCGTCTATGTCGGCGGCAGTCAGGTCGACACGGTCGATGCAAGCGCCGCCTTCAACGATATGATCGTGACCGGCGGCGGGGGCGCCGATTCCCTGATCGGCGGCAATGGGGACGACTACTTTCGCTACTTCTCAGGGGCCGACGCGGCGTCGGGCGAGGTTGTCCTCGGGGCAGGGGGCGTCAACGACACGATCCAGCTTTTCAACACCGGCGCGATCGGCTTTTCCGCAGTCACGCTTTCCGGACTGGAGCGGCTGCAGTTCGCGTCCGGCAACTCGTCCGTCACGTTCAAGGGAGATCAGATTGGCGGCTCTGGGATCGAGCGGGTGACGGGTGGCGCCGGCAGCGATGCGGTGATCGTGAAGGGCAATCTGCTCGATCTCTCGACGGTGCTGTTTTCAAGCTGGAACGACGCGACCGACCGAATCATGCTCTTCGGCACTGCCGACGTCAGCCATTTGACCGGCTCGGTGCGAAACGACGTCATCCATGGCGGCGGCGGAGCCGACCGGATGGCGGGTGAGGCGGGGAACGATGTCTATTATGTCGACAATATCGGCGACAGGACGATCGAGGAGGCGGGCGGCGGCACCGACACTGTCTACAGCGCGGTCAACTACGTCCTGGCTTCCGGCCAGCATATCGAAACGCTTGCTACGACACTGCTGGCAGGCACCGGCGCGATCCACCTCACGGGCAATGAACTCGGTCAACGCATCAACGGCAACAATGGCAACAACGGTCTCAACGGCCTTGCCGGCAACGACGTCCTGGCCGGCTATGGCGGCCATGACTGGCTGAAGGGGGGCGCCGGCAACGATACCTTGGCCGGTGGTGCCGGCTTCGACAATTTCGTGTTCGACACAGCGCTCAATGCCGCAACCAATGTCGACCGCATCACCGATTTCAACGTCACGGCCGACACGATCCGGCTCGACAATGCGATAATGCCGGGGCTAGGGGCGACGCTGGGTACGCTGGCCGCCGCCAAATTCTGGAAGAGTACGACCGGGCTCGCCCACGACGCCGACGACCGGATCATCTACGAGACCGATACGGGAAAACTGTTCTACGACGCCAACGGCAATGGCTCCGGCGGTGCCGTCCACTTCGCGACGCTGGCGCCGAACCTCGCCCTCACCAATGCGGATTTCGTTGTGTTCTGAACGATCGGCCGCGGCTATCGCTCGGCTTTCAGGAAGGTCTCGATGATGCCGGCCTCGAGGCCGGCTTCCTTGCCCAGGCGCCGGGCAAGCTCACAGGCTGCCGGCCGCGGCCGGCCTTCCGGGCGATCGAGCCAGTAGGATACGGGATTGAGAACCCGCCGCGTGTCGACCGCGACGATGCCGCCCGAGCGCAGCCGGGCTTCGCTGAGCGGCGGCCGGGCGAGCGCGATGCCGAGCCCATGTTCGGCTGCATCGAGCACGAGATTGTAGTCCTCGAACCGCCGATCCTGCGGACGAGGGCGATAGTCCATGCCCTGTGCGCCGAACCAGGCCCGCCAGCCGGAGGCATCGGAATCGTGGATCAGGGGAAGGTGCAGAAGCCGCCCGGCCCCGCCTTCGCCGATCCTGGCGGCGAGTGCGGGCGAGGCGATCGGAAAACATTGCTCTTCGAAGAGCTGGACCGAGACCCGGCCGGGGATGCGGCCTCGGCCGCAACGCACAGCGAGGTCGATACCTTCGTCGACGAGGTCGCTCTGGCGCTTGTCCACCTCCAGCAGGATGCGCAGTGGCGACACGCCGGCCTCGAGCGCGGCGAGACGCGGGATCAGCCACAGGCCGCAGATCGAGGGCAGGGTGGCCAGCCGCACCACGGCGGCGCCGCGCGGTTCGGTCCAGCGGTCCGTATTGTCCGCGATCAGCGCGAAAGCCTCCGAGGTGCGCAGGAAGAGGCGGTTGCCCTCTATGGTCAACGACACGCCGCGGGCGCCACGCTCGAAGACCTTGAAACCCAGCCAGGCTTCGAGCTTGGCGATCTGCCGGCTGACGGCGCCATGGGTCAGGTTGAGCGTTTCCGCGGCGGACGAGAAGCTGCCTGTGCGCGCGGCGACATCGAATGCATGCAGTGTCTCGAGCGGGGGGATAGGACGCGAGCTGTGCTCCATGCTCACAGCTGATCCTCGAATCGGTCGTTTGTCAATCAGCTCGAACACCGGCTTATTGGACGCGCATTTCGATTTTTCCGGAGGCGCCATGAGCACCGCTGTTTCTTCCACCGCCGTCAGGCCGTTCGACATGGTGACGGCTGCCGCCATCGCGATCACGGTGATCGGCTGGGCGTCCGCCTTTCCGGCGATCCGTGCCGGCCTCGCTTCCTTCGGTCCGGCCGAGCTCGGCGCGCTGCGTTTCGCCATCGCGGCGTTGCCGGCTGCGATCTTCCTGGCGCTGACACGTCCCGCTTTTCCCAGGCGTGGCGAGGTCTGGCGTTTCGCCTTCGGCGGCGTCGTGTTCGTGGCGCTCTACACGCTGTTCCTGAACTTCGGCGAGCTGACCGTTTCGGCGGGTGCTGCGAGCTTCATCATCAATGTCAGCCCGATCATCACGGCCGCACTCGCTTTGCCGATGCTTGGCGAACGCTTTCCGCCGCGGGGCTGGATCGGAACCTTCATATCCTTCGGCGGTGTCGGGCTGATCGCGCTCGGCGAGGGCGACGGCCTGACGCTGAACCAGGGCGCCTTGCTGGTGTTCGGCGGGGCCGTCTGCGCGGCCTTCACGAGTATCGTGCAGAAGCCGTTGTTCAAGACCCACAAGCCCGTCACGGTCGCGGCCTGGAACATGGTGATCGGAGCGCTGTGCCTCGCCCCGGCGCTGCCCGGCGGCATCGCGCAGGCTTCGGCAGCGGCACCCGCCGCCTTGTTCGCGGCGCTTTATCTCGGCGTCGTGCCGAGCCTCATCTCCTATGCGAGCTGGGCCGTCATGCTTTCGCGGCTGCCGGCGGCGCGCGCCGCCAACTTTCTCTATTGCGTGCCGCCGGTGGCGACGCTCATGGGCTTCTTCTGGCTCGGCGAGGTTCCAGGCCCGCTCGGCATCATCGGCGGCGTGCTGACGTTGGGAGGGGTGGTGATGGTGAATGTGAAACGGGGTTAGGAGCGAATAGCGAGTAGCCAGTAGCGAATAGGGAAGAAAAGGCTTGCAGCCAAAGCAATATTCGTGATCTGCTTCGCTATTCGCTATTCGCTATTCGCTATTCGCTATTCGCTATTCGCTATTCGCTATTCGCTACTCGCTATTCGCTATTCGCTAAGCTGCAATTTTCTCCCGCGCCGCGAGGATCTCCACGCACGCCCGTGCCGCTTCCTTCCCCTTCACCGTGAAATGCTCGAAGAAGAAGCGGTGATGCTCCGCGCCGTCGTGATAGTTGTGCGGCGTGAGAACGGCCGACAGCACCGGAACGCCTGTCGCGAGCTGCACCGACATCATGCCGTCCAGCACCGCCTGCGCCACGAATTCGTGCCGGTATATGCCGCCATTGACGACGAAGGCGCAGCCGAGGATCGCGGCATAACGGCCGGTCCCGGCAAGCGTCCTGGCATGCAGCGGAATCTCATAGGCGCCGGGCACGTCGAAGATGTCGACCGCAAGGCGTCCTGATGACAGCGTCGCGACGTCCGAGGCAAAGGCCGTGACGCACTGATCGACGATGTCGGCATGCCATCGGGCGCGGATGACGGCGACGCGGCTTCCAGCGAAGTCTTTGGGGGATTGCTGATTCATGGGTCCTTCCTTCCGTTTCGAACCAGAATCAGGACGCACGATACGGAAGCGCAGCCGCCGACAGGCGACCGTAGTCCCGCTCGTTCTCTTCCATCCGGACTGTAACCGTCGGCTCCGGAATCGCACCGGATCTGCTGACCCTTCCGAGGCCCGGAAGGCGCTCGCGGGCTCGGGCGAGAAGCCCTTACCGCCGGTGGGGACTTCCACCCCGCCCTGAGAACATTGACGGCGAAGCTATGGAAGAGCTGATCTTGCCTGTCAACCGACGCGATGATCTCGGACGCTTGGGAGCAAATGCGGCGATCCTGACAGGACAGTGTCAGGAGAAGCGGCGTCGTCTTGCTGTGACGGACGCCTGGGCATCTTGCTGGCACGGCCATTGCCCCGTTACCTCTGTCGTGTAGTGGACGTAGTCGGGGAACCGGCGCGAAGGATCGGGACGGAATGAAGGAAAAGCTCTCTCTGGCCATGGCGCGCCGCACGGCATTGGCGGCGCAGGGATTCGGGGAACGCCGCCCGGCAGGTCCGATCGACCGGCGACATCTCAAGCGCTTCCTCGCCCGCAACGGCCTGCTGCAGATGGATTCGGTCAACGTGCTGGTGCGGGCGCATTATATGCCGCTCTATTCGCGACTCGGGGCATACCCGCTCGGCCTCATCGACGACAATGCGCGCGGCCGCAAGCGCATGATGTTCGAATATTGGGCGCACGAGGCCTCGCTCCTGCCGATCGAACTGCAACCGCTGATGCGCTGGCGCATGGAGCGTGCCGCGCGCGGCGAGGGGGTCTATGGCGGGCTCGTCCGCTACGGACGGGAGCGAGCCGACTATATCGATGGCATCCACAAGGAGATCGTGGCGCGCGGGCCGGTCGCGGCTTCCGACTTCGACGGACAACGGGGGCAGGGCGGCTGGTGGGGCTGGAGCGAGGCCAAGCATGCGCTGGAATGGCTGTTCTGGACCGGCCGGGTGACCACGGCCGAACGCCGCGCCAGCTTCGAGCGCGTCTATGACGTGCCGGAACGGGTGTTGCCGGCCGCAGTCCTGGCGCAACCCACTCCGTCGGCCGAGGATGCCATACGCGAGTTGCTGCGCATTTCCGCCAGGGCGCTCGGCATCGCCACGGCGACTGACCTGCGGGACTATTTCCGGCTGCCGCCCGATGACGTGAAGGCGCGGCTTCCGGAACTGGTCGAGCAGGGAGAATTGCTGCCGGTGAAGGTCGACGGCTGGAGCCAGCAGGCATTCCTGCATCGCGAGGCCCGCATGCCCAGGCGGATCGAGGCGCAGGCGCTTCTGTCGCCTTTCGATCCTGTGGTGTGGGAGCGGTCGAGGGCCGAACGCCTTTTCGGTTTCCGTTACCGGATCGAGATCTACACGCCCGTGGAGAAGCGGGTCCATGGCTATTACGTGCTGCCTTTCCTCCTGGGCGATACGATCGCCGCCCGCGTCGATCTCAAGGCCGACCGGCAGGCGGGCGTGCTCAAGGTGGCGGCGGCGCATCGCGAAGAACAGGCGGGAGCGCATGTCGCGGAGGCACTCGCAACAGAGCTTCGCGGCATGGCTGGATGGCTGGGCCTGGCGAAGGTCGAGGTGCTGCCCAGCGGCGGTCTGGCGCCGGAGCTCGCGGCAGCCGTCGCATCGGTCTAAAGCAGATTCCGGAAAAGTGTCCCACGATTTTCCGACAAGAATCTGCGACAAAACAAAGGCCTAAGCAGACCATTCGTTGGCTTGCCAAGGAATGTCTGCTTAGAACCGCGCGAGCTTTCTCCGGACCTTCGCGAGGAAGGCCGCGCGGCTTTCCGGGGTCGAGCTGTCCATCATGTAATGCGCCGTGTAGAGCGTCTTGCAGCGCCAGGCGCAGAGCGCGCGCATACCGCGCAGCAAGGTCTTTCGACCCGGCTGACCGATCACGAACGACCACCAGCGCGGCGCCCCGCAAGTGGTGATGACGCCCAGCTTGCGGATATGTCCCATCAGCGGTGTGATCCTGCGGCGGCTGTCGCCCATGGCGAAGGCGACATCCTTGGCCCAGACGCGGTCCAGCCAGCCCTTCAGCATGGCGGGCAGGCCGTACCACCAGGTCGGATAGATGAAGAGTATGGCTTCCGCCCAGGCGAGATGAGCGATGTGAGCCTCGAGCGCCGGGTCCTTCGGAGCGCACTCGTTGTAGCTGCGGCGTTCGTCGACGGGCATCACCGGATCGAATTTTTCGGCGTAAAGGTCGATGACCCGCGCCTCGCATCCCTTCTGGACGATGGCCTCGATCGCCGTGTCGCGTATGGCAGCACAGAAGCTCTCCGGCACCGGATGGCAATAGACCACCAGGACGCGCATCAGAACGTGTCCATCTCGGCCGCGACTTTGTCCATGAATCTGCGCCGCGATTCGTCGGTGGAAAGGTTCATCGAATAATGCGCGAGGTAGGAAACCGGCGCGCCTGGCCGCACCGTGGCGCGCAGGAGCCGCCTTATCAGCTTGCGCGGCGGGTCACCCATCAGCCAGGCCCGGAGCCTGTCGCCGCCATAGGTGGTCACCGCGACGGCCTTGCGTATGTTGTGGAGCGATGGCCTGGCCTTGCCGTCGACCAGCACAAAGGAAACGCCGGGCAGGAAGACGCGGTCGAGGAAGCCCTTCAGGATCGCGGGATAGCCGTAGTTCCAGACGGGAAAGCAAAGCACCAGCGCCTGTGCCCAGCGCAGCCTCTCCACATAGGTCCGCACCGTCTCGATATTGCCGGGCACGTCGTGATAGGCGATCCGCTCGGCGCGGGTGAGGCGCGGATCGAAATCCTCGGCATAAAGGTCGCAGTCGTCGACTGTATGGCCCCTGGCGATCAGCCGCTCGACGATCAGCCGATGGAGTGCCGCGTTGAAGCTGGTCTCGACCGGATGGGCATAAAGAACGAGGACATTCATGCGTCCCACCGCGAAGCTGCGCGATCATATCGTGCTGGAGTTCGGCACCCGCGCATTCAGCCGACCTTCTGCAAACCCCTGAACAGGAAGGTCTTGCTTGACCGGTAGTCGTAAGCAGGGTCCTCCCAGGCGATCATCTTGCCGGGGTTGAGCAGGCCCTGCGGATCGGCTTCCTGCTTGAAGGCGAGCTGGATGTCGTCGGTCTGCTTCATCCCGCCTTCCTCGAGCGTGTAGCGGTGCGGGTTGAAGATCGGGCAGCCGTTCTCCTCATGGAGGCGCACGATCTCGTCCAGGCGTTCTTCGGTCGTGAAACGCACCAGCGGAAGGCCGAAGCAGGTGATGTTGCCGTCGAAGCGCACGAATTCGAGATGCGAAAAGACCTCGCCGGGAAACATGGCGTCCATCTTCTCGACCAGCGCCAGATGGTTCGGGAAGGGGTAGAGCGATTGCAGATAGGTGATGGAGGGATCGACGCGCAGTGCCCGCAACGTCGTATGGTTCCAGGCGAGCTCGAATGCAGGCGGAAGGCCCTTCCTGTCTTCCGCCTCCATGGTCGCGGCGTTGTAGGCGATCTCGCCGCCTTCGCGGCGGGTGAAGGCCAGGAAGGCGTCGAGAGAATGCGGCGCGACCATGACCAGGCAGATGCTCTGGCCCTCGCGCAGGAATTTCTGGTGCCGCTTGAAATAGAGCCATGGAACGGGGGCCGCGATCGGCGTGATCAGCTTGGTCAGGAGCCCGTCCTGGCAGGCCAGCGCGTTGCCGTAGCGGGCCGCGTCCATGAAGCTGTCGAAGCCCACGACGACGTCCACCCAGTCATAGGCAGCCGTCAGCGGCATCTCCACCTCCGTGATGATGCCGTTGGTGCCGTAGGCATGGGTCACCTTGTGCAGATCTTCGCCGGTGAGTTCGAGCACGCGCGGTTCGGCTTCCATGGTGACGACGCGCAGCCGCAGCACATTGCCGAAATCGCGCAAGCCGCCGAAATTGATCGATCCGACGCCGCCGGAGCCGCCGGCGATGAAACCGCCGATCGAGGCTGTGTTGTAGGTCGAGGGATGTAGCCGCAATTCCTGGCCCGAATGGGCGCGCGTGGCGCGATCGATATCGGCGAGCACGGCTCCGGGGCCGCAGACGACGCGGCCGGGTGCGATCGCGGTGACTGCGTTCATCTCGGCGAGGCTCAATACGACGCCGCCGGACAGCGGCATCGCCTGGCCGTAATTGCCCGTGCCGGTGCCGCGCGGGGTGACTGGGATGCCGAGCCGGTGGCAGGTCGCCAGGACGCGCACCACCTCGGCCTCGTTTCGCGGCGACACGACGATATCGGCCGTGACATGGTCGAGCTGGCGCTTCAGCACCGGGCTGTACCAGTAGAAGTCGCGGCTTTTCTGCTGGACGATCTTGGGGTTGTCCTCGATCTTCAGCCCGTCGAGGTCCCGTTTCAGTGTGGCGAGATCGATCGTCATGCCATCAGTTCATCCAGTTCCGAATAGTCCGGCAGCCTCGTATCGATCGCCTTGCCGCCGCGCACGACGAGCCGATCCGATTCGGGGCGCGACAGCAGTTCCGTCCAGCTTCGTCCGCGAAAGACGACGAAGTCGGCCGCCGCACCGGCGCCGAGTGTTCCGGGGCTCTGTAACCGCATGATGTCGCCGGGCGTCTCGGCCACCGCTTTCGGCCAGTCGCCGACCGGATGGTCGAAATGCAGGATGCGGGTCGCCATGCGGTACACTTCGAGCATGTCGAGATCGCCATAGGCGTAGAAGGGATCGCGTGTGTTGTCCGAGGCGACGGCGACGGGAATGCCGTGCGCCTTCATTTCGTGCAGCAGAGTGACCCCGCGCCAGCGTGGCGTGGTCAGGTCCGGGCGGCGGTCCTGGAGATAGAGATTGCACATTGGCAGCGACACGACAGAGAGGCCGGCCTTGGCCACCTTGGCGAGCGTGTCGGCCACCTCCCTGTCGGGCTGACGGGCGAGCGAGCAGCAATGGCCGACCAGGACCTTGCCCTCAAAGCCGCTCCACAGCGACGCTTCGGCGATCTTGCGCAGCGAGACGGCGGAGACGTCGTCGGTCTCGTCGGCATGGAAGTCGAGATCGAGTCCATGTTCGATCGCGGCGCGGAAGATGCGGTCGAGAAGCTCGTCGAGGTCCGGGACCATATAGGTCACCGCGCCGAGCACCCCGCCTGCCGCCGCGACCCGCTTGACCATTGTGTCGAACCAGGCCTCGTCGCGGATGGCATCGATGCCGAACAGGCAGGACGCCTGCAATTCGATCCTGCCTTTCCAGCGCTCGCGCATGGTCTCGAACACCGGCCAGGAGATCGCATCCTGGGGCGGGCTGCTGTCGAGATGCGTCCTGATCGCCCTTGTGCCGTGGGCATAGGCGCAACGCAGCGAGAACTCCATGCGTCGGGCGACGTCGTCGGCATTCCAGCGTGCGGCACGGTCGGTGCCGACGGCGGAGAGGGCGCCGGGAAAGGAGCCGTCCGGATTGGGGCTGCGGGCCCAGATATGGCCCTTGTCGAGATGGGTGTGGCAGTCGACGAAAGCCGGCAGCACGATGCGGCCGTTGAGGTCGAGGGTGCCGGGCTCCGGTGCCCGATGACGCGTGGGCGCTATGGCCGCAATCTTCCCGGCGGCCACGCCGATGTCGGCGGCGGCGAAACCGTCGGAATCGAAATCGGCCCTCAGGCCCGGCGTGAGCGAGGCGTGGACACGCGCGCCGGTGAGCACATAGGCGCCGGATGCGGGAAGTTGGATTTCAGTCATTCCAGCCCTTCATGAGTGTTTGACTGGCGGGGCGAAACTCTTGACGTCCGGCGCTGCCCCTCATCTGCCTGCCGGCAAATCGGTCTTCTCCCCGCGTTGCGGGGAGAAGGTACCGGTCCACCCTCCGCAGCTGCTGCGGAGGACGGGCAGGCGGATGAGACCCACCGGCCGGCGTCGGGCGCCATCCTGGATGAGTGCCGCGTGTCTTCGCACCCCTCTCTGTCCACCTGATATCTTCCCCACAAGGGGGGAGACCGGCCGGCCGCTTGGATTTCGCCAATCGTCAACGTTGCAGGACGAGTGCCGTCATCGATGACAGCCAGTCTCCCCCCTTGTGGGGGAGATGTCCGGCAGGACAGAGAGGGGTATCTGGCCAAGACGTATCCGACTGAAATCAAAAGGCTTTCTGCCCTGCTTTCAGAGCATGGGCCCAGACCGGCATCGCCGAATCCCTTATCCGACTGAAGCAAAACGGATTTCAGCGCTGCTTTCATGGCAGGGGCCTCTCGCGACGATCGTGAGACCCGTCGGAAAGCGGAGCAGGGCTTCGACAAACCACCCTACCGCTCCTGCTTCAACGCGCTTTCGTGCCAGCGCCTGAGGATAAGATGCGAGACCAGGCTGAGCACGAGGAAGATCAGGATGCCGGTGAGCGAGATGAGGATCAGCGCGGCGAAGAGGCGCGGGGCGTTCAGCCGGTAGCCGGCCTCTATGATGCGCGAGGCAAGGCCCGACGACTGGCCGCTTGCGCCGGCGACGAACTCGGCCACCACGGCGCCGATCAGCGACAGGCCGCCGGCGATCTTCAGTCCGCCGAGGAAATAGGGCATGGCCGCGGGCAGGCGCAGCAGGCGCAGTTGCTGCCAGCGCGTCGCGCCGTTGAGCTGGAACAGGTCGCGCAGGTTGCGGTCGACCGAATTCAGGCCGAGCGTCGTGTTCGACAGGATCGGGAAGAAGGCGACGATCCAGGCGCACAGCAGCAGCTTGGCCGTCTGGTTGTCGACATAGATGTTGATCAGCGGAAAGATCGCCACGATGGGCGTGACCTGGAGCACGACCGCGAAGGGGAAGAACGACATCTCCACCCATTTGGACTGCGCGAAAAGCACGGCCAGGCCGACGCCGCCGACGACCGCCAATGCGAGGCTGAGGAAGGTGATCTTCAGCGTGACGAGCAGCGACGAGAACAGCAGGGGGGCGTCGGTCCTGAGTGTCTGGAGCACCACGCCGGGGCGAGGCAGGATATATTGCGGGATCTCGTTCCAGACGCAGATGCGGTCCCACAGCCAGATCGCCACGATCATGATGACCAGCGGCAACAGCCAGCGGCCGACCCGCTCCAGCCGCGCGTTGCGGACGCGGCGCGCCTCCTCCGCGTCGAGCGCCTGCGGCCGCGCATTCTCTTCCAGAGCCGTCATCGCCGCGTCCCCGCATCGATCGCTTCGGCCAGCATGCCGGATGCCCGGCGGCAGAGCGCCGCATAGTCGGCCGACGTCCGGAAGGCTTCGCTCCGCGGATAGGGAGCCGTGACCGCAAGCTCCTTGTGGACGCGTCCGGGGCGGGCCGCCATCACAACGATGCGGTTCGACAAAAAGACGCTCTCGAACACGCTGTGGGTGACGAAGACCGCTGTGAAGCGCTCCTCCTGCCACAATTCCAGGAGGTCGTCGTTCAGCTTGAAGCGGGTGATCTCGTCGAGCGCAGCGAAGGGCTCGTCCATCAGGAGGACCCGCGGCTTGGTGACCAGAGCGCGGGCGATCGAGACGCGCATCTTCATTCCGCCGGAGAGTTCGCGCGGCACGGCGTGCTCGAAGCCGGCGAGATGAACGCGCTCCAGCATCATCCGCACGGCATGATCGGCCTGGCGGCGCGAGACGCCGCGCAGGCGGAGCGGCAGCCAGACATTGTCGAACACGCTCGCCCAGGGCAGCAGCGTCGGTTCCTGGAAGACGAAGCCCACGCGGTCGTCTCCCAAAATCTTGTGCCATTGAAGCGTGCCCGATGTGGGCATCGACAGGCCGGCGATGATGCGCAACGCCGTCGACTTGCCGCAACCCGACGGTCCGACGAGGCTCAGGAAGTCGCCCTCCCGGATCGTAAGGTCGACATCGGCAAGGGCCTTCACGCCATTGGAGAAGGTCTTGCCGACGGCGCGCAGCAACAGCAGCGGCGCGCCGCTCTCGGTATCCGCCGCCATTGGCGATGCCTGCTCCTGAAGCATTCCGGATTGGCCGGCCTTACTTCTTCAGCTCCAGCCCGACGCCCTTGTTCACGAACTCCAGCGTGTAGGCCTTCTTGATGTCGAGCCCTTCGGGAACGACCTTGGCCTTCACCATCGTGTCGTAGAAGCTCTTGATGTGCTCGTCGGTCATCGCGCCGATGCCGAGTTTTTCCGCATCGCCGGAATCGACGATGCCGAACTCTTTCATCTGCATGATCGAGAAGGCGATCTGCTCGTCGGTGATATCGGGATTGTCCTTCTTGATCATTTCGTTGGCGGCCTTGTTGTCGCCGTAGAGGTAGTTGTACCAGCCCTTGGCCGAGCCATCGACGAAGCACTTCACCACGTCAGGCCGCTCGTCGATCGTCTTCTGCATCGTCTCGATGGTGGTGGCATAGGTGCCGAAGCCGTAATCCGCGAGCAGGAAAATGTTCGGCTTGAAGCCGCCCTCTTTTTCGACGGCGAAAGGCTCCGACGTGACGTAGCCTTGCTGGATCGACTTCGGATTGGCGATGAAGGGTGCCGGGTTGTAGACGTAAGGAATGCGCTTGGCTGCATCGAAGCCGAAGTCAGTGATCATCCACTGGAAGAAGCTCTGGAATCCTTCATCGCCGATGATGAACTGTTCTGCGTTCTTCAGGTCCTCCCATTTGTCGAGGCCCTGGCCGGGGTGCGACATCACCACCTGGGGCTCCTTCTGGAACGAGGCGGCGACGATCCTCAGCGGAATGTTCTGCTGCACGGCGTCGAAGGCCTGCAGCAGGTTGCCGCCCATGTAGAAGTCGATCTTGCCGGCCATAAGCAGCGGTCGGCCGGTGACCTGGGGGCCGCCCTGCGTGATGGTGACGTCGAGGCCGCAGGCCGCATAGGTCCCGTCTGCCACGGCCTGATAGTAGCCGCCGTGCTCGGCCTGCGCGAACCAGTTGGTCATGTAGGTGACCTTTTCGGCGGCCGCCGCGCCGAAGGCCGACGCCGCCACCAACGCGGCCGTCGCGACGGAGATGCTGAAGTTCCTGTTCATCGACACCACCTCTTGTTGCCCGTGCTCTTCGCCGGGTCCGACACTGGAGAACCAAGAAGCAAATCGCATGCCATCGGCTCGCACTCTTGGAACCGTCGGCCGGGCCGTCGGCGGGTGGTGTGGCCGGACGGGTCATGCCGCTGCCCGAAAAGCATCGTGCCCATTTTTTGGGCCGCTGTCCACAGCGGGCAGGCGCTGCGCACAACCACCTTCTGCGGATCAGAGAATGGCTTGGGATAGCAGAAGGATTGCGCCCACAACCATCATGGCCAGGCCTGGCCAGTTCGTCCCCAGGCCGAGGAATCTCACCCCGCGCCGCGCCGGCTCGAGCGTGGGGCTTCGAGATTCCACCTGGGATGTCGTCGGATCGCTCATCCGGCCCCGCCAGATGCTCTGCCTGGCAAGATAGAGCAGGCCGGCAATCACAAGAAGCACGCCGAGCCATATGGTCAGCATCCTTGCCTCCGGAACGCATCGATCTTGGCTGCTATCTAGTGTGGCAAGCGATGGCGGCAACGCGCCAGCGACCTTACAAAAGGCGCCGGTCTGAACTATGGACAACATAACGCTGGCAAATCAGGCGAGGCAGAGGTGACAGAGAACAGAAGACGGGTCTGGTGGGGCGATTTCCGGACGACCGAATATGCCTCGATCGATCCGGAGGCGACGATCGCGGTGCTGCCCGTCGCCGCGATCGAGCAGCACGGGCCGCATCTGCCGGTTTCGACCGACACCACGATCATGAACGGCATGCTCGAAACGGTCATTGCGCGGCTGCCCGACGATCTCGACGTCCGCATCCTGCCGGTACAGGCGGTCGGAAAGTCCAACGAGCATCTCCATGCCGCCGGCACGCTTACCCTGCCGGCGACGACGTTGATCGATGCCTGGACCGAGCTTGGCGTCTCGATCGCGCGCGCCGGTCTGCGCAAGCTGGTCGTGGTCAATTCGCATGGCGGTAACGAGGAGATCATGGGCATCGTCACGCGCGAGTTGCGCGTGCGCTTTTCCATGATGGCGGTGAAGACGAGCTGGCAGCGCTTCGGCCGGCCGGCCGGCATGTATCCCGAGCTGGAGGATCGCCACGGCATTCACGGCGGGGACGTCGAAACCTCGCTGATGCTGCATTTCCGGCCCGATCTCGTCGACATGACCAAGGCCGAGAATTTCATTTCGGGTGTGGCGCGCGCCGAACAGGACTTCGAGCTTCTGCGCCATACCGGTACCCACGCCTTCGCCTGGATCGCGTCCGATCTCAACCCGCATGGCGTGGTCGGCGATGCTTCGGTCGCGACCGCCGAGAAGGGCAGGCTGACGGCGGAGTTCCAGGCCGACGGTTTCATCCGGCTGCTCAGGGACATCCGCAAGGCCAGCCTGGCGGATTATCTCGCATAGAGGCTACATACGCACGCGTTCGGCCTTCGGATCGTAAAGCGGCTTGAGTGCGGCTTCGGCGGCGAAGCGCTCGCCGGCGATTTCGATCTCGTAGGACGACGCGAGCACATCCGCCTCGCTCTCACCGGCGCAGGGCACATAACCGAGCCCGATGGCGCCGCCGAGATGGTGGCCGTAATTGCCCGATGTGATCGTGCCGACGATCCTGCCGTCGCGCACGATCGCCTCGTTGTGGAAGAGCAGGGGCTCGCGATCGGCGAGGCGGAACTGGACGAGCCGGCGGGAAAGCCCTGCCTCTTTTTTCCGCAGCACCGCGTCGCGGCCGATGAAGTCGCCCTTGGATGGCTTCACGGCAAAGCCGAGGCCGGCTTCCAGGACATGGTCCTCGTCGGTGATGTCGTGTCCGAAATGGCGGAACGCCTTTTCGATGCGGCAGGAGTCCAGCGTGTGCAGGCCGCAGAGTCTCAGCCCCGTCCCGGCGCCGGCGTCCTCGATCGCCTCGAAGACATGGGCCGCCTGGTCGGTCGGCACATAGAGCTCCCAGCCCAGTTCGCCGACATAGGTGACGCGGTGGGCCCGGGCCAGCCCCATCCCGATCTCGACTTCCTGAAACGTTCCGAACGGATTGTTCTCATTGGAGAAATCGTTCGGGCTCACCTTTTGAATCAAGCCGCGCGACCGCGGCCCCATCAGGCAAAGAACGCTTTCGGCAGCCGTCACGTCGGTGACCACGACGAATTCGTCGCCGAGATGCCGGCGCAGCCAGGCGAGGTCGCGCTGGAGCGTCGCCCCGGGCACCACCAGCAGGAAGGCGGTATCCGAAAGCCGGGCGACGGTGAGGTCGCTTTCGATGCCGCCTTTGGCGTTGAGCATCTGGGTGTAGACGATGCGCCCGGGAGCGACATCCACATCGTTGGCGCAGAGCTTCTGCAGGAACGCCGCCGCATCGCGGCCTTCCACCCGGATCTTGCCGAAGGAGGTCATGTCGAAGAGGCCGACGCCGTTGCGGACGGCGAGGTGCTCGTCTCGCTGGTTGTCGAACCAGTTCTGGCGTTTCCAGGAATAGCGGTATTCCCGCTCCTGTCCGTCGCGGGCGAACCAGTTGGCGCGCTCCCAGCCGGCAACCTCGCCGAAGACGGCGCCGCGCGCCTTGAGGTGCTCATGCAGGGGCGAGCGCCGCACGCCGCGCGAGGTCACGACCTGGCGGTAGGGGAAGTGGTCGGCATAGAGAAGGCCGAGCGTCTCGGAGACGCGCTCCTTCAGGTAGCGGCGGTTCTTCTGGAAGGGCTGGGCGCGGCGGATATCCACCTCCCAGAGGTCGAAGGGCGCTTCGCCGTCGTTTATCCATTGCGCCAGCGCCATGCCGGCGCCGCCCGACGAGACGATGCCGATCGAATTGTAGCCGGCCGCGACCCAGTAGCCGCCGAGTTCGGGCGCCTCGCCGAGATAATAGCGGTCGTCCGGCGTGAAGCTCTCCGGGCCGTTGAAGAATGTGTGGATGCCGGCCGTGCCGAGCATGGGCATGCGATTGACGCCCTTTTCCAGGATCGGCTCGAAATGCGCGAAATCCTCCGGCAACTGGTCGAAACAGAAGTCCTCCGGGATGCCGGCCATGCCCCAGGGTTTGGCGACCGGCTCGAAGGCGCCGAGCATCATCTTGCCGGCGTCCTCCTTGTAGTAGGCGCATTCGTCGGGCACACGCAGCACCGGCAGCCGGCTGAGGCCGGGGATCGGCTCGGTGACCAGATAGAAATGCTCGCAAGCGTGCAGCGGCACGGTCACGCCGCTCGAGGCGGCCAGCTCGCGTGCCCACATGCCGGCACAGTTGACGACGATGTCGCTGTCGATCGTCCCCCGTTCCTCTTCCTTCTCCCAGGACACCCCGGTGACGCGTCCCCTGGCGGCGTGGATCTTCGTCACTTTCACATTCTCGACGATGCGGGCGCCTCGCTGCCGGGCGCCCCTGGCGAGCGCCATGGCGATGTTGGCGGGATCGCATTGGCCGTCGAGCGGCAGATGCACGGCGCCGACGACGTCGGAGGTGTTGAGATGCGGATACATCTGCTTCACCTCGGCCGGCGAGATCTCGCGCACGTCGACGTCGAAGGCGCGCGCCAGCGAGGCTTGCCGGTAGATCTCGTGCTTGCGCTCTTCCGTCAGCGCCACGGTGATCGAGCCGACCTGGCGCATGCCGGTGGCGACGCCGGTCTCGGCTTCAAGCTTCACATAGAGGTCGGCGGAGTATTTCGCGAGCCGCGTCATGTTCTGGGAGGCGCGCAACTGGCCGATCAGCCCGGCGGCGTGCCAGGTCGTGCCCGACGTGAGTTGCTTGCGCTCGAGCAGCACGATGTCGCTCCAGCCGAGCTTCGCCAGGTGATAGGCGACCGAACAGCCCGAAACGCCGCCGCCGATGACGACGGCGCGCGCCTTGGCGGGTAGCAAACTCATGCGGCCTTGCTCCTGTATTGCGAAACGAAGCGGCGCAGACGCGTCACGGCTTCCTCGAGTATGGCGTCGGGCTGGCAGAGGCTGAGGCGGATATGGCCGGCCGCCGCCTCGCCGAAGCTGGCGCCGGGCATGACGCTGACCTTCTCCGCGTCCAGCAGGGCGAAGGCGAATTTCTCGCAGTCGGGTTCGATCGCGCGGATGTCGAGCATGACATACATGCCCCCTTCGGAGCCGCGCACCACGACGTCGTTCATGCCCAGGATCGCATCGAGCAGGATCAGTCGGCGCGCGGCATAACGCTCCGCGATCTCCCTGACGCCGTATTCCTTCTCCAGCGCCTCGGCCGCGGCGTGGGAGACGAAGTCGGTGAGGCCGTAGGTCGTGACGAGATTGAGGTCGATCAGTTGCCGGATCACGTCCTTCGGCGCGGTCAGCCAGCCGATGCGCCAGCCGGTCATGCCGTGGCTCTTCGACATGGAGTTGATGACCAGTGTGCGCTCGGCCATGCCGGGCAGGGCGCGCGGCGAGACATGCTCGCCGCTGCCCAGCGTCCAATAGACCTCGTCCGACAGAAGCCAGAGGTCGCGCTCGCGGCAGAGAGCTGCGATGTCCTCCAGCGATGCTTTCGAATAGACGGCGCCGGTCGGGTTGTTGGGCGTATTGATCAGGATCGCGCGGCTATCGGGCCGGAGCGCCCGTTCGATCGCGGCGGCATCGGGCTGGAAGCCGTCTTCGGCGCGCGTCTCGACAACGGTGTAGCCCGCGCCGGCGGCACGGAACGTGCCGGGATAGGTCGCGTAGTAGGGCGCGACCACGATGGCGTGGTCGCCGGGATCGAGCACGGCCTGTACCGCGGCGTAGAGGGCGGCCTGACCGCCCGGCGTGGCGATGACCTCGGCTGGCGTGGTCGCGACCCCGGTGGCTTGGGTCGAAACCTTGGCCATGGCCACGCGCAGCTCGGGTATTCCGGGAAGCTGCGTATAGTGATGGAAGCCACCATGCAGGGCGCTCACACACGCCTCGACGGTCTCTTGCGGCGTCGAGAAATCATGGTCGCCGACCGACAGCATGATGATGTCCTCGCCGGCATGCCTGCGCGTCATGGCAGTGAAATGCACTTCCCATCCGTCCTTGCCGGAAGGAATGATGCCGGTGATGCGGGAGGAGAGGCGAGGCATGTTGATGTTCCTGATGGGTGGAGTTCGTGGGCGGCGGCTTACCCCTCATCCGACCTCGCCCTTGCGGGCGAGGCCACCTTCTCCCACAAGGGGAGAAGGCTGGAGCCCAGCTTAGCCGCCGCTGCAAGTCGCCAGTATTTGTGATTGACCGAGACGTTGCCGCCGGCGTTCCCTTCTCCCCTTGTGGGAGAAGGTGGCCGCGCGCAAGCGCGGTCGGATGAGGGGTGCTCCAGCGCGCGACAACATCTCAGCTTCTCAGCCTCCGATTCTCCGGGTCCCACAGCGGCTTGTCCTCCTGGACGATCGCCGGATGGCGCACGCCGAAGATCTCGACTTCGACTGCCGTTCCCGGCGTCGCCAGGTCGGCGCGCAGCATGCCGAGCGCAATCGAGCGGTCGATGCGGTAACCCCAGCCGCCCGATGTCGTCTCTCCGACCACTTTTCCATCGTGCCAGAGCGTCGACATATAGGGCGCGTCGTAGTCGCCGGCTTCGACCAACAGCGTGACGAAACGTTTTGCGACGCCCTGCTGCCTTTCGTTGAGCAGCGCCGCCTTGCCCTTGAAGGCGGGTTTGTCCCACCTCACGAAGCGGTCGAGCCCGCCCTGCAGAACCGTGTAGTCGGTCGAAAGGTCCTGTTTCCATGCGCGGTAGCCCTTTTCCAGGCGCAGCGCGTCGAGCGCGAACATGCCGAAGGGCTTCAACCCGTGTTTCTGCCCGGCCGCCCAGACCGCGTCGAATATCGCGGCGGTGTCACCGACCTTGCTGTGGATTTCCCAGCCCAACTCGCCGGCGAAGGAGACACGCACGAGCTGGCACCAGCGCCCCGAAATCTGCACTGACTGGTGCGACAGCCAGGGCCGAGCCAGGTCGGCCTCGCTCACCTCGGCCAGTATGTCGCGCGATTTCGGCCCCGACAGGATCTGGCAGGCGAAGGCTTCGGTGGCATTCTCCAGCGTGATCGCGGAGCCCTCGGGCAAATGGTTCTTCAGCCATTCGAAATCGTGCCATTCGGCGACCGCGGCCGTGATCAGGAAGAAGAAGTCCTCGTCGGCCGCCATGATCGACATTTCGGTGACAATGCGTCCCTGGTCGTCGGCGAAATAGCCGAGGCCGATGCGGCCTGGCTTCGGCACGACGCCGGTGATCATGGTGGAGAGCCAGTCGCGCGCGCCGTCGCCCTGCAGCCGGAACCGTGAAAAACCCGGGAGGTCGAGGATGCCGGCGGCGTCGCGCACCGCGAGGCATTCCTCGCGGATACGCTTCTCCCACGGACCGGAGCGGGCGAAGGTCTGGATCGAGGCTTCCGAGACGTCGTCGCCGGAATGCGCATACCAGGTGGCGCGCTCCCAGCCGTTATAGGCGTTGAACTGGGCGTCAAGTGCGGCGATGCGGTCATGGATCGGCGACAGTTTCCGGTTCCGGCCGGCCGGCCAGGCGTGGCGCGGGAAATGGATCGCATATTCGTGGCCATAGACCTCCATGCCCTTGGCCACCGCATAGTCCTTGGCCGAGGCGAAGCCTGTGAAGCGGCGCGGATCGCAGCTCCACATGTCCCATTCCGTGCGGCCCTCGGTCACCCATTCGGCCAGCACCTTGCCGGCGCCGCCGGCCTGGGCGATGCCGAAGGTGAAGACGCAGGCTTCGAAGGCGTTGGGCACGCCGGGCATCGGGCCGATCAGGGGATTGCCGTCGGGCGCGTAGGGGATCGGCCCGTTGATCACCTTCGACAGGCCGGCCGTGCCGAGGATCGGGACGCGCGCGGCGGCGTCGGCGAGATAGTGCTCCAGCCGCTCCAGATCGTCGGGGAAGAGCTGGAAGGAGAAATCGTCCGGCATCGGATCGCCGGGGTCGGCCCAATGGGCGCGGCAGTTGCGCTCATAGGGGCCGAGATTCATGCCGTTCTTTTCCTGGCGCAGATAATATGAGGTGTCGACGTCGCGCAGCAGCGGCAGCTTCCGGCAGCTCTCGCGGGTCCAGGCCGCGAGCTCGGCAATCTCGTCGAACAGGATGTATTGATGGCTCATCACCATCATGGGTACGTCGCGGCCGAACATCCTGCCGACTTCGGCGGCGCGGTAGCCCGCGGCATTGACCACATACTCGCAGCGAATCTCGCCTTGCGGCGTGGCGACGACCCATTCGTCGCGGTCGCGCTTTACGCCCGTGACGGGACAGAAGCGCAGGATACGGGCGCCCATGTCGCGAGCGCCCTTGGCGAGCGCCTGGGTGAGTTGGGCCGGGTCGATGTCGCCGTCGCTCGGATCGTAAAGCGCGCCCTTCAGATCATGCGTCTCGATGAAGGGATAGCGCGATCGGATCTCATCCACCCCGATCACGTCGATCGCCATGCCCTGGTAGCGGCCCATGCCCCTGACGCGCTCGAATTCCTGCATCCGCTCCGCCGTGTGGGCGAGGCGGATCGAGCCGGTGACGTGATAGTTCATCGGATAGTCGACCGCCTGTGCCAGCCCGCGATAGAGCTCGGCCGAATAGCGTTGCATGTTCATGAGCGACCACGATGAGGAGAAGGTCGGCACATTGCCGGCGGCATGCCAGGTCGAGCCCGAGGTGAGTTCGTTCTTCTCCAGCAGCACGCTGTCGGTCCAGCCCGCCTTGGCCAGATGGTAGAGCGACGAGACGCCGACAGCGCCGCCGCCGATGATCACCACGCGTGCTGTGGCGGGCAAACCGGCCATGATGTCCTCCTCCCGTTGCGTCGCCGCCGGGCGGCGCCGCCTGTTCTCAGTACACCGGCGGCGATACGACCCAGATGACGACCGCCGGCTCCGCGCCGGGGTTGCGCCAGCGGAAGGGTTTGCCGCTGAATCGGAAGCTGTCGCCTTCCGACAGCCGATGCCAGGTCCCCGCGATCTCGATGTCGAAATGTCCCGAAACGACGTAGCCGGCCTCCTCGGTGGGGCGGTTGGCAGGTTCCGTCAGTTCGGCACCCGGCGCGAACACCGAGCGCAGCAATTCGAAACTGCCGCCGAGATCCGGCGAGAGCAGTTCTTCCACCAGACCGGATTCGCTCGTGCCGAGCGAGCGGCGGCGTCCGGCCCGCACGATCGCGCCGCGTTCCGCCTCGTTCGCGACCTCGTGGCCGAAGAACAGGCTGACGGGCACAGCGAAAAGATCGGCGAAGGCGCGCAAGTCGCCGAGAGTAGGCACCGAGAGGCCCCGCTCCACCTGGCTGACCCATCCCACCGATCGGCCGAGCCTGAGGGCGATCTCCGAAAGCGTCAGGCCGCGCGCCTTGCGCAGGGCGCGGATGTCGCCCGCCAGCATCGCGCCCGGCGGGGCCTCTTCATGATCGATCCGGATGGCGTCCGCTGCCACGTCATGTCCCATGAAAAACACGAATAGAATTTCATCTGTGACAGTTTCGTGAAAATTTCAAGCAGAATTTCATGGAGTCGCGCAAGATTTGCTTGCGGGACGAAAGCGGCTTATGCAAATGCTCGCCCGCCGAAAGCCATGTCAGGCTCGGACCGAGGAAAGTCGCCGCCCATGCTGGCACCGGACAGAAAGAACGAAATCCCTGATGAGACGGCGATCGTCGATGAAGCGATCACGTCGCGGCGGTCGGTGCGCGCCTTCCTGCCGGACCCTGTCGACGAAGCGATGATTCGCGACATTCTGGATGTGGCGTCGCGCGCGCCCTCGGGCACCAACATGCAGCCGTGGCGGGTCTACGTGACGACGGGGCAGGTCAAGGACCAGATCTCCGACGCGATCCTCAATTCGGGCATCCGGGCCGAAAAGGCAGCCTGGGATGAGTACAAATATTATCCCGACCAGTTCTTCGAGCCCTATCTGACGCGCCGGCGCTCCGTCGGTTTCGGCCTTTATTCCTCCCTAGGCATCGGCCGGCGCGAGGTCGACCGGATGCGCGAGCAGCACGACCGGAACTTCCTGTTTTTCGACGCGCCGGTCGGCATGATCTTCACCATCGACCGCCGGCTGAACCAGGGATCCTGGATCGATCTCGGCATGTTCCTCGAAAACATAATGATCGCCGCGCGGGGCAGGGGCCTGCACACCTGCCCGCAGGCTGCCTTCGCGCCCTATCACAACCAGATCCGCCCCGTGCTCGGCATGGCCGAGGAGGAGATCCTGGTGTGCGGCATGGCGCTCGGCTATGAGGACACCTCCAAGCCCGAGAACAATTTCCGCACGGAGCGGGCGCCCCAGGAAGAGTGGGTCAAGTTCCTGAAGTGAGCCGGTCCCAGGCGGCCATGGCGCCGTCGGCAACGGCATCGAGCATATCGCGGCTCGCGCCGTCGCGTGCCTGGATCGACATGCCCTGCTGCACCGTCGCGTAGAACTGCGCCACCGCGGCGCTGTCGATCCCGTCTGGCAGTTCGCCTGCCGCGATCGCCTTGTCGAGCCTTTCCCGCAAGCTCTCGACGTTCTCGGAGCGGATGCCCTTCAGCGCGTCGCAGATGCCGGCATTGCTGCCTGACATGTGGAGGGCGCCGAGCACGATCAGGCAGCCTTGCGGCTTGCCCGGTTGCGTGAAGGACATGGCGGTCGCGTGCAGATAGCCCGATATCGCCTCCCTGGCCGTCGGCGCCACGGTGAGGGCGTCCCAGATCTCCGTGCCTTCGGTCTTGCCGTAGAGCACGACCGCCTCGTTGAAAAGTTCCTCTTTTGAGCCGAAGGCCGCATAGAGGCTGGGCGCATTGATGCCCATCGCCGCCGTCAGATCCGCCAGCGACGTGTTGTCGTATCCTTTCGCCCAGAACACTTCCATCGCGCGCCGCAGCGCCATATCCCGGTCGAAGCTTCGCGGCCTGCCTCTTTCCGCCATGGCTCTCTCTTTTTTTGTAGTGACTGATAAATAAACCTGTTGACCCCATCCGACAAGGCTGTCATCAAATATGTATCGACCGATACATAAATGGAGATGGACATGTCTCGTCTGGACGGAAAAGTGGCCCTTGTGACCGGCGGCAGCCGCGGCATTGGCGCGGCGACTGCGCATCGGTTGGCGACCGAGGGCGCCGATGTGGCGATCACCTATGCGCGCTCGCCGGAGCGGGCCGGGCAGGTGGTGGGCGACATCGAGGCCGCCGGCCGGCGCGGCCTGGCGATCAAGGCGGACAATCTCGACGCCGACGCCGTCGAGGCCGCAGTCGCGACGACGGTCGAGAGGCTCGGCCGGCTCGATATCCTGGTCAACAATGCCGGTGTCTTCCAGGTCGGTCCGATCGATGAACTGACACGGGCGGACTTCGAGGAAACGGTTGCCGTCAATCTGCGTGCGCCGTTCCTCGCGGCACGGGCGGCGGCCCGGCATATGGGAAAGGGCGGCCGCATCGTCTCGATCGGCAGCAACCTCGCCGTGCGCGTGCCAGGCCCCGGCTTGAGCCTCTATTCGCTGAGCAAGGCCGCGCTGATCGGCATGACGAAAGGGCTGGCGCGGGATCTGGGCTCCCGGGGGATAACCGTCAACGTGATCCATCCCGGCCCGACGGATACCGAGATGAACCCGGCCCGCGGCCCGATGGCGGATGGCCAGCGCTCACTGATGGCGATCCCGCATTTCGGCGATGCCGGCGACGTCGCCGCCATGGTCGCCTATCTGTCCGGCGCGGAAGCGGGCGGCATCACCGGAGCCGAGTTCACGATCGACGGCGGCGCCAACGCCTGAGCGGTTCCGGCCAAGCGTCGCCGCGACGAATGCCGGGCCAACTTGGGAAACTCTGAAGAGCATGCGATCCAGACGGTCCCTCATGGCGTCGTTTCGCTTATTTTTCGGAATCCCTTAGGCCCGGCGGCTGTCGGAAGGCGAGCGGACGCTCACCCCTCCGCGTAGCGTTCGGGTGATTGCCTCAGCCGCTGGATATCCTTCAGCGGCGGGGCCCCGAAGAGCCGGCTGTATTCCCGGCTGAACTGGGAAGGGCTGTCATATCCGACGGAATGACCGGCAATGGCGGCATCGAGCGACTGGCTGAGGATCAGTCGCCTTGCTTCCTGGAGCCGAAGTTGCTTCTGGTACTGTAGCGGGCTCAAGCCGGTAACGTCCTTGAAATGCGCGTGCAGCGACGACGTGCTCATGCGTGCCTCCATCGCCACGGCCTCGATGCTGAACGGCTTCTTGAAATTCTGCTTGATCCAGCCGATCGCGCGGCTGACCTGTCTCGTGCTGCTGTCACCGGTCGCGATCTGCCGCAGCAGGGCCGCCTGATCGCCAAGAAGCAGGCGGTAGAGGATCTCGCGTTCCGCCATCGGCGCCAGCACCGCGATGTCGCGTGGACTATCGAGCAATCGTGCTAGCCGCAGCACGGCGTCGATCAGCTCCGGCGCGCTCGGATTTAGCGCCATGCCCAGATGTTCCGGTCGTGCGGCCTCGTCGGACATGCCCATGGCGAGCATCAGTTCCGCAACGATGGAAGTATCGAGTTCGAGCTTGAGGCTGAGATAGGGCTCTTCGGGACTGGCCTCGATCACCTGGCCGACGACGGGCACATCGACCGTCACCACAAGATGATGCGAGGGTCCATAGACATAGACGCGATCGCCGACCATAACCTGCTTTCTGCCCTGCGCGATCACGCAGAAGGCAGGCTGGTGCATGCCGTGCATCGGCTCGGTGATCTTGGATGCGCGGGCCATCGAGAGGCGCGGGACCGCCGTCGGAGTGACGCCGTCCCCTTCGGTCCATTGATCGATGATCTGGGCGAGTTCCGCGATCTGCTGCATATCGTTTTCTCCGACCGGATGTCGGCGTCACCCCTGGGGTTCCGCCCTTGTCCGTCAGATATGCAAGGTGCCGTCCCAGACAACGGTCAATCTGCATCTTTCGGATTTTTGTGCAATCATCCCGGAGGTCTGGTCTACCGCTCCCGGACCCTGGCGAGGCATTGTCGCCTCGTTCCAATCGAGCCGGTCCCAGAGGCGGCTCCAACATGGGAGCGACATCATGAATCTCTATCCAACCCAAATCGTCAGGCGTGTCGTTCCGAGCGCCCCGACACCACGCCGCCGTTCCGCGCGGGCCGTGCTTTCCGCGATCGAACGCGTGCTGCGCGGACGCACCGATCCCAAGCGGACGATGAACGGTTAGTAATATGCCCGGACGTTTTCCGTCCCTGGCAGCGAGGGCGATGCCTTGGATCGCTTTCGTCGCGGCGTTCATCACCGTGGCTGCGTTCGCCGTCGGTCCGGATCCGGACCGCGGCGCTTCCCGTTCAATCCAGGAGACGGGCCGAACGGGCTTGCACGCGAAAGACCGTTCCTATGTCGGCGTCTGGATGACGGCGGACGGCCAGGTCCGTCACGAGTTGTTGCCCGATGGACGCTACGACGAGACACGCGGCAAATGGAAAAGCTCCTATCGGGGGCGCTACTGGCTGGAGGGCGACCATATCGAATATGCCGACGACACCGGCTTCACCGCCGATGGCGATTTCCGCGACGGCGTGCTTCATCACGCCGGCATGGTGTTTTACCGGGAACCTCGTCGGCCAGCCCCCCGCTGATCGTCCAGGGGCTCCGTCCTTCCGGAATCCGAAATTGTATAGGGATGTATAGACAACTGCCGGCAAACATGTTCCAGTCTCTGCCGGCCGCGTTCCGGCGGCCAAGCGCAGCCATTGGGGGACGCCGGCATGACAGCGCCGTCCATGTTCGATCTGACGGGCCGCAAGGCGCTGGTGACGGGCGGCAACCGCGGCATCGGCCAAGCGATCGCCGAGGCGCTCGCCGGCGCCGGCGCCGACGTGGCGATCACCGCCCGTGACGAGTGCACGCTCGACGAGACCGTGTCGCGCCTGACGGCGTTGGGCCGCAAGGCGGTGACCGCGGCGCTCGACGTCACCGATACCGCACGCTGCGGCGTCGTGATCGGAGCCTGCGCCGAGGCGCTGGGCGGGCTCGACATACTCGTCAACAACGCCGGACATGAGGAGGTCCGTCCCTCGCTCGATGTCGACGAAGGTCTGTGGGATCGGGTCGTCTCGACCAACCTCAAGGGCGCATTCTTCTGCGCCCAGGCCGCCGCGCGGCGCATGACGGAAGCCGGCCAGGGCGGCGCCATCGTCAACCTCTGCTCGCTCACCTCCTATGTCGGCATTCCCACCGCCACGCCCTACGGCTCGTCGAAATCGGGACTGATGGGCATGACGAGGGCGCTCGCCGCCGAGTGGGCCCAGCACGGCATCCGCGTGAATGCGATCGCGCCCGGCTATTTCCACACCGGCATGACCGACGCCTTCTACCGCGATCCCGAATGGCAGCAGACCATGCTTGCCAAGATCCCGCAGCGCCGCTTCGGCGCCATGGAGGATATCGGCGGCGCGGTGGTCTTCCTGGCGAGCGCGGCGTCGTCCTATGTGACCGGCCATTGCATTCCGATCGATGGCGGCTATCTCGCCTCGATCTGATCTGTTTGGAAACGAGGGCATCGCCCGATGGTCGGCGAGGGGAAACGAATGCCGGATGCTTCCAGGGTTGCCGCCTCAATGGAACGTGCTGGCGAGCCCGACGCGACGGGCACGGCGCGCGACGTGGTGGTCGCGGCACGTGACCGGGCGGTTTCCACACATGACGTAGCGGTGTCCGCACGCGGCGTCGGCATGGAATTCAACGGTTTCCATGCGGTGAAGGACGCCTCCTTCGACCTGCCGAGGGGCCGTTTCCTGACCATCCTCGGCCCGTCCGGTTCCGGCAAGACGACCCTGCTGCGCATGATCGCCGGCTTCCAGAAACCCTCCGCCGGCGAGATCTTCATCAACGGCCAGGCGGTCAGCGCGGTGCCGCCGCACAAGCGCTCGATCGGCATGGTGTTCCAGAAGCTGGCGCTGTTCCCGCATATGACGGCGGCGGAGAACGTCGCCTTTCCGCTGAGGATGCGCCGCCAGGATGCCCGTGCCATTCCGGAGCGCGTGGACCGCTATCTCGACCTCGTGAAGCTCGGCGGTTATGGCGGCCGCCGCATCCACGAACTTTCCGGCGGCCAGCAGCAGCGCGTCGCCATCGCCCGCGCCCTGGTCTTCGAGCCAGATCTCCTGCTGCTCGACGAACCGCTCGCGGCCCTCGACCGCAAGCTGCGCGAGGAAATGCAGCTGGAATTTCGGCGTATCCAGCGCGAGCTCGGCGTCACCACAATCAACGTCACCCACGATCAGCGCGAGGCGCTCGTCGTCTCCGACGAGATCATCGTCATGGACCAGGGCGAAATCCAGCAGAAGGCGCAGCCGGCCGTGACCTATCGCCAGCCGAGCAACGCCTTCGTCGCCAATTTCATCGGCGTCACCAATTTTATCCCGGGCCTCGTCGACACCGTCTCCGGCGGTGCGGTCTCGATGACCAGCCGCGGTGTCGAGATTTCAGGGGTGGTCGGCGACGGGCGCGCTCCGCCGGTCGAAGGGCGGGAGGCATCGGGCGCGATCCGTGCCGAGCAGATCCGCATTGCAGGGGACGAGAGCCGTCTGGCGGGTCTCGCCACCGTGCTCGCCGGCGAGGTGACCGACGCGATCTTCGAAGGCGAACGCGTCGTCTACGAGATCGCCGTGCCGGCGCTTGATGGCGACGTGCTGAGGGTCTTCGATCACGACCCGGCGGGGCATACGCAACATGACATCGGCGCCAGGGTGTTCGTCGGCTGGAACGCCCGGGATGTTTTTATTTTCAACAACTAGCCGAGACCAACCAGAGGAGAATCACGATGAAAGGCCCGAAATTCCCGATGCCGTCACTCGATCGCCGCAGCTTCCTGCAAGCAGCGGCCGCGTTCGGAGGAGCCGCCGGCCTGTCGGCGCTCGGCGTCTCGCGCGGCTACGCCGCCGAGCCGGAAAAGCCGAAGGAACTGATCGTGCGCGCCTGGGGCGGAAGCTGGGTCGACAGCCTCAAGGCAGGGGTCTCCGACAGCTTCACCAAGGAGACCGGCATCGCCATCCGTCACGACCTCACCGAGGACAATGAGATCCAGCCCAAGGTCTGGGCCGCCGTCGCGCAGAAGCGCGTGCCCCCGATCCACATCAATTGGGACACCACCACCAACGCCACCAAATCGGCGCTGCGCGGGGTGACCGAGGACCTGTCCGACCTGCCCAATCTCGCCAATGTCACGGATCTCGCCAAGCCGGTCGGGCTCGACGGCTTTCCGATCGTCAACACCTACGGCTATGTCTATGTACTGGCCTATCGGCCCGAGGCCTTCCCGGACGGCGCGCCGAAATCCTGGAAGGACCTGCTCGATCCGAAATTCAAGGGACGGCTGGCCTTCTACAATGACGGCATCGGCTTCCACTTCCCCGCGCAGGTCGCCGGCGGCGGCAAGCTCGAGGACATTCCGGCCAACATGCAGCCGGCCTGGGACTTCATCGCGAAGATGAAGGAGCAGCAGCCGCTGCTCGGCGAGGATCCCGATTTCACCACCTGGTTCCAGAAGGGCGAGATCGACGCGGCCTGCACCATCTCGACCAATGCCCGCGAGGCGCGCAAGAACGGCATCGACATCAGATGGGTTGTGCCGGAGGAAGGCGCCAAGTTCGACACGGACGGGCTGTGGATTCCGAAGGGCCTTCCCGAGAACGAGTTGTTCTGGGCCAAGCAATACATCAATCACGCACTGACGAAGGAAGCGCAGCAGGTCTGGCTCGACGGCCTCGGCCTGCCTGGCGTGGTGCCCGGGCTGACGCCGCCGGCCGACCTCGTCGGCGACCCCTCTTATCCGACCAAGCCCGAGGACTTCGAGCACCTCATCCGCATCTCCTCGAAGATCCAGGTCGAAAACGAGAGCGACTGGTTCTCCAAATTCAAGGCCATCATGCAGGGCTGATCCATCGCAAAGGGGCCGCCGCCCGCGGCGGCCCCTCCGTCATCGACCTTGCACCTCGGGAATTCGGCATGCGTGCGGCCAGAACTGCCTATCCCCTGACCTGGCGCGTCATGGACGCGCTTGAGAGCTTCGCGGCCTTCATCTGGCCGGGCACCTTCAAGGGGGCCGTTCCTTACCTCTTGCTCGCGCCGGCTGTGCTTCTCGTCGGCCTGCTCGTGCTCGGCCTCTTCCAGATCGGCGACGCCAGCCTGCGCACGCTCGACACCACGACCTTCCTCTTCTCCGAGGACTATTCGCTCGCCAATTATCGCAGGGCCCTGTCGGAGCCGCTCTTCACCGCCGTCGCCGGCCGCAGCCTCATGGCCGCCGTGATCGTCACGGTAGTGACGCTGATCTTTGCTTTTCCCTATGCCTATCTGATGGTGCGAACGCCGTCGCCCGGCCTGCGCAAATTCCTGCTCATCGCGCTCTTCCTGCCCTTCTTCATCGGCCAGGTGGTGCGCGCCTATGGCTGGCTGATCATCCTCGGCAACCAGGGCATGGTCAACGAAGCCCTCGGGCTTGTCGGCATTCCTCCGATGCGGCTGATCTACAACTATCCTGCCGTGCTGTTCGGCCTCGTCCAGTACATGCTGCCCTTCGCCGTGCTGATGCTCGCCCCGGCATTGACGGCGATCCCGGAGGAACTGGAGGCGGCGGCCGGTTCGCTCGGCGCCAACTGGGTGAAAACCTTCATCCATGTCGTGCTGCCGCTCGCGCGGCCTGGCTTCGTCGGTGCCGGGCTCGTGGTGGTGACGCTGTCGCTCACCGACTTCGCCGTCCCCGCCATCCTCGGCGGCGGCTCGCAGGACTTCATCGCCAACGCCATCTACGACCAGTTCTTCCGCACCTCCGACCAGGGGCTCGGCGCCACGCTGACATTGATGCTGGTGGCGCTCGGTTCGCTGGTGGTCGGGCTGGTCTTCACGCTCTTCGGCGCCGGCACGCTGGCCATGGGGAGGGCGCGCCGATGAACGCCCCGTTGAGCAAGACCATTACGCTCTGGGTGTTCGTCGCGATCGCGCTGATCACGCTCTCCGCGCCGACCGTCGTCGTGCTGGGCGCGTCCTTCACCGCAGGCAACATCATCACCTTCCCGCCCGAGGGGTTCTCGCTGAAATGGTATGCGGCGATCTCGCAGGCGACCGATCTGCGCGACGCCTTCCTGCGCACACTGTTCGTGGCTTCCGTCTGCACCATCGTCGCGATCCCCGTCGGCACGCTGGCCGGCATCGCGCTCGCCAAATATGCGGTCCGCTTCGAAAAGACGTTCCAGATCTACCTCCTGCTTCCCTTCACCATTCCGCTGATCGGCTCGGGCATCGGCCTGATGCTGGTGTTCGGCAATGCCGGCGTGCTCGGCCAGCTCTGGCCCGTCGGCATCGCCTGCTGCGTCATCAACCTGCCCTTCATGATCTGGGCGGTCACGGCGAGCGCCTCGGCATTGGATCCCGATCTCGAGCTCGCCGCCGCCAATTGCGGCGCGCCGCCCTTGCAGACCTTCTTCTCGGTCACGCTACCGGCGGTCATGCCCGGCGTCATCAGCGGGTCGCTGCTGATGTTCATCCTGGCGCTCAACGAATTCCTGGTCAGCCTGCTCCTGGTCGACGCGCGCATCGTCACCCTGCCGGTCCAGATCTACAACTCCATCCGGTCGATTATCACGCCCGACCTCGCCGCGATCTCTGTCGTCTTCATCGCCTCCGCCGCGGCGGCGATCTTCCTGCTCGACCGGCTGGTCGGCCTCGACATCTTCCTCAAATCGAAATGACGGCCGCGTGTCCGCCGCGGCCGGGCGGAAAGGAGCCTCCCATGGCAGACGTATCGTTCCATGAACTCGAAAAGCTGGATGAGGGCCAACGCGCCACCCTTCTGAAACGCTCCGAGACCGACCTTTCCGGCTTCATCGAGAAGGTCGGGCCGATCATCGAGGCCGTGCGCAGCGAAGGCGACGCCGCACTCGTGCGCTTCGGCCGCGAACTCGACAAGGCCGACCTGAAGGCGGGCGGCCTGAAGGCGACGCCGGCCGAGTTCGACGCCGCCTTCAAGGCGGTCGACGCGCAAGTGATCGAGGCCATCCGCTTCGGCATCGACAATATCAGGCGTTTCCACGAGGAGCAGAAGCCGGAAGCCATGTGGCTGAAGGAGATGCGGCCCGGCGCCTTCGCCGGCGACCGCTTCACGCCGATCCGCTCCGTCGCGCTCTACATTCCGCGCGGCAAGGGCGCCTTTCCCTCGGTGACGATGATGACCGCGGTGCCGGCCGTGGTGGCCGGCGTTCCTGATATCGCCATCGTCACGCCGCCCGCACCCGACGGGACGGTCGATGCCGCGACGCTGGTCGCCGCGCGTCTTGCCGGGGTCGAGACCGTCTATAAATGCGGCGGCGCCCAGGCCGTCGCCGCCGTCGCCTATGGCACCGAGACGGTGAAGCCGGCGCTCAAGATCGTCGGCCCCGGCAGCCCTTGGGTGGTGGCGGCCAAGCGGCTGCTGTCCGGCGTGATCGATCCGGGCCTTCCGGCCGGCCCCTCCGAGGCGATCATCTTCGCCGACGACAGCGTCCATGGCGGCCTTGCCGCGCTCGACCTTTTGATCGAGGCCGAGCACGGGCCGGACTCGTCCGCCTATCTGGTCACCCACGTCAGGCGTGTCGCCGAGGAGGCGCTCGCGGCTCTGCCCGAACACTGGGCGCGCATGACCGAGCAGCGCGTGGCCTTCTCGACGGCGGTCCTGACCGGCAAGTTCGGCGGCATCGTGCTGACGCCGTCGCTGGAGGAGAGCTATCGCTTCGTCAACGACTATGCGCCGGAGCATCTGGAGATCCTCTCGACCGATCCCTTCGCCCATCTTGGCCGCATCACCGAAGCCGCCGAGATCCTGATGGGCCCGCACACGCCTGTCGCCATCGGCAATTTCGGTCTCGGGCCGAACGCGGTGCTGCCGACCAGCCGCTGGGCGCGGACCTACGGGCCGCTGTCGGTCACCGACTTCGTCAAGCGCTCCTCGATCGGCTATGTGACGGCATCCGCCTATCCGGAGTTTGCGCGGCACGCCCATACGCTGGCGCGTTATGAGGGGTTCTCTTCCCACGAACACGCGGTGTCGCCGGTGCGGGATGCGTATCTGGGGAGGTGAGGGGGCGATGGCGCGACGGTCGGGTGGGAGGACAAGGCAGGTGTCTCGGGTGGGCTGGGCGTTGCGTTCCGGGTGTTGGTCGCCGCCGTTGCTGGATGGGTGCCCAGATCGGGGCAACCGGCGCCATCTTACCCCTCATCCGACCTCGCTTCGCGAGGCCACCTTCTCCCACAAGGGGAGAAGGCCGGAGCCTGGCTTCGCCGGCCCTGCAAATCACCACCGTCGGCGATTGGCCGAGGCCTTGCTGCGGGCGTTCCCTTCTCCCCTTGTGGGAGAAGGTGGCCGCGCGAAGCGCGGACGGATGAGGGGTACCCTCCGCTTCCACCTCAACCATAGTCACCAGGAAACCTCCCCATGAAAGCCGCGCGTCTCCATGCGGCGGGCGATCTGCGCGTCGAGCATATCCCGGCCCCGGGCGAACCCGAGCGCGGCAATGTGCGCCTGCGTGTGACGGCAGCCGGTATCTGCGGCTCCGACATTCACAATTTCCGTACCGGCCAATGGATCAGCCGCGCGCCCAGCGTTGCCGGCCACGAATTCGCCGGCGTCGTCGCGGCGCTCGCCCCCGGTGTCACCGATCTCGCGATAGGCGATACCGTCGTCGCCGATTCCCGCTTCTGGTGCGGCGAATGCCCGGCATGCCGGCGCGGCCGCTGGAATGTCTGCGCGAAGCTCGGCTTCGTCGGCGAGGTCTGCGACGGCGGTTTCGCCGAGGAGGTCGAATTGCCGGCGCGCCTCTTGGTGCGGCACGATCCCGGCCTCGATCCGGCCATTGCCGCGATGGCCGAGCCGCTGGCGGTGGCGCTGCACGCCGTGCGCCGCCTCGCTCCCAGCAAAGGCGAACCGGTGCTGGTGGCCGGCTGCGGGCCGATCGGCGGCCTGACGGCGGTGCTGCTCTCTCGATTGCATGAGGGGCCCCTGCTGGTCGCCGACCGCAACCGGGAGCGTGCCGCCAGGGTGGCCGAGGCGACGGACGCAACGATCGTGGACCTCGACGCCGCTCCGATCGGCAAGGCATTGTCCGGCAAGGCGCTTCTTCACGCGATCGACGCCACGGGAAGCGTCGGTGTGGTCACCACGCTGCTCGACCTGATCGCGGGCGGCGGCTCGCTCGCCTTGGTCGGTATTTCGCATGGCAGGCTCGACCTGGACCCCAATTTGCTGGTCGAGCGCGAGATCGCCTTGCTGGGCTGCCACGTCTTCCGGGACGAACTGCCCGAGGCCGTCGCGATGCTCGGCCCGCTGGCGTCGGTCCTGCGTCCGCTGATCGATCGCGAGATCGCCATCGAAGACATCCCGGAAGCCTATCAGCGGCTGATCGCCGGAGAGAGCAGGGGCCTGAAGACGATCGTCCGCATCGGAGGGCCCAAATGACCATGGACGACCGGCTGAGACGACCCGCCAACGGCCTGCCGGAGGCGGCGAGCCCGCTCTACGAGCAGGTCAAGGACTATGTCTTGAAGAACATCGGCAGCGGCGAATGGTCGAAGGACCAGCGGCTGCCTTCAGAAAACGAGTTGGTCACCGCGCTCGGCGTCTCGCGCATGACGGTCAACCGCGCTCTGCGCGAACTGACGTCCGAGGGCTATCTCCTGCGCATCCAGGGCGTTGGCACCTTCGTCGCGCCGCCCAAGCCGCAATCGGCGCTGATCGAGATCATCGACATTGCCGACGAGATCCGTGCGCGCGGCAGCCGTTATTCGGCGAAGGTCGTGCTCCTTGAGAAGATTGCCGAGCCGTCGGCCGGGTTGATCGCGGCTTTCGAATTCGACGGGAGCCGCCCGATCTCCCATTCGATCGTCGTCCACTGCGAGAACGACGTCCCCGTTCTGCTCGAGGAGCGCTTCGTCAATGCCGACCTTGCGCCCGACTATCACCGGCAGGATTTCGTGCAGGCGACCACCACCTACGACTATCTGACCCGGGCGATGCCGCTGACCGAGGTCGAGCATGTGATCTCGGCCGTCGCCGCCGACGATGCCACCGCCGGCCATCTGGCGATCGCGGCGGGCGAACCCTGCCTGCTTCTCCACCGCCGCACCTGGTCGGGCGCGGCGGTCGCCACGGTCAACAAGTTCATCTATGCCGGCAGCCGCTACTCGCTCGGCAGCCGCTACGCGCCCGGCATGCTGGGGTGAGGGGCGGTTGTCGTCACCCGCCGGCAGGAGGAGATTCCTGCAAGCCGACAGTTGTCGCGATTCATAGCAATGTGACCTTGCCAGTCGCTATGTCATAGCGGGCGGCCACGACCTTCAGCTTCCCCTCCTTGATTGCCGCGGCGAGGATCGGGGAAGCTTCGCTGAGCAGTGTCGCCTGGATCCGAGCATTGGCGTCGATGGCGGCATCGAGGTCTGGGCCTGCAGCGTTCACGGCTGGCCAGATGGGGGCGTAGAGGGCGCCGATCTGGCCTGGCACGGCCTTGCCTTCGATGGTTGCTTTCACCGCGCCGCAATTGCTGTGCCCCATCACCATGATCACTTTGGTGCCCAGAACGGCGACACCATATTCCAGGCTCGCCGTGATCTCCGGTGTGGTGATGTTCCCGGCCACACGCACCACAAAGAGACGGCCGATGCTCTGGTCGAAGACGAACTCCACCGGCACCCGGGAATCCGCGCAGGACAGCAGGGCGGCAAAGGGCTCCTGCTTCTCGGCCGTTTTTGCCTTCAGGATCGACAGGTCCTCATTGAGCGACTGGAGCTGACCGCCGACATAGCGTTGGTTGCCGTCCATCAGCTCCTTGAGCGCAGCGTCCGGCGTCAACGTGCTCTGGGCCAAGGCCGGCCGGGTGGTGGAGACTGTGGCGCCAGCCAGCACCGCGGCCGTGCCGCCGATCGCGCTGGCCAGAAAGCCGCGCCGGGACAGCGCGCCATCCTTCTCGGCACCGCCTTGCGCTGTCGAGCAGCTGTCGCAACCGCACGCCACGCCGACATGCCGGACAAAACCGTTCTCGGGTTGCATATCCGTCTCCTCCTGTTTGCACGCCGCTGTCGAAAGACTGTCTGTGCGAAAATATACGCCATACTTAGATTTCTTTGAAAGTCTATTTAGACGATTGTGAAAATTTTACCTTATTCTATACGAGATCGAGTAACAAGCTGAATAGGAAGGCACTCGCGATGTCGATGAAGAACATCGGCAAGGGGCACGATATGGGGTGCCCAATGCGTCTTGGCGCTGCGTGACCGCCGTGATTCTGGTCGTAGCCGTCGACGGGCGCCAGGACCGACCCCGACGAGCCGGCCGGCACGGCAGCAGCGTTGCCGTCGCGGCTCGATCACGCGGAAGCCAGACAAGAATCGTAAACAGACCGCCAGCGCGATGTGCAGGGCAACCGGTGCCAGGAGCGGTCCGGCAAGGTCGTCGCGTCATGGCTGCATGCTCGCCAGCGACACGGCGAGGAACAGGTTCAATGCTGTCGCAGAGTTGCAAAGCCGATCGGTTAGAGTAACCTCGCCATTGCGAGTATGATTTGCGTGTCCAAGGCACATGAGGGGATCATGACCCAGGACGAGGGAAGTTCCGTTGCTGCAAAGCCGGACGCTTCGACACGCCGTAGGGAACTTATCGCTTTTCTCGTCCTGGCGTTCGGAATCTGGCCGGTCGTCGCGGTCGGTGTCGTCGGCGGCTACGGTTTCCTTGTCTGGATGTGGCAATTGGTCTTCGGGCCGCCCGGACCTCCGGGAAGCTGAGCCGATGGCGCATCCGGCCAGCATCAGCCGCAGGTCATTCCTTACCGGCCGCGCCGCGCAGCCGGTGCCTGACATAGCGCCGCCCGGGGTGGTCGAGGGCTGGACGGCTGCCTGCAGCGGGTGCGGCGCTTGTGCGGGCGCGTGTCCGACCGGGATCATCCTGATGCGCGACGGCAGGCCGTCGCTCGATTTCTCCGCCGGTGAATGCCTGTTCTGCGGCGACTGCGCCGAGGCATGTCCCGAGCCCGTGTTCGACCGCGCCGCAAAGCCTGCGTTCACGCACGTCGTTGCCGTCTCCGACACCTGCCTTGCCCGCAACGGCGTGTCCTGCATGAGCTGCCGCGACGCGTGTCCTGAGGCGGCGATCTCTTTCCGACCCCGTGTCGGCGGGCCGTTCGTGCCCGTACTGGCGGAGGACAGCTGTACCGGCTGCGGCGCCTGCATCGCGACATGCCCCGTCCGGGCGATCGCGGTCGCGCCAGGATCCCGTGAGGCCGGCCATGGCTGACGGCCGCCGCTATCATCACATATCGAGCGCCGTGATATCCGTCATGCCCGGCCGTCTCGATGAGGTGGCCGAGGCGATCGTCGGCATGAACGGCCCGGAAATCCGGGCGCAGGGCAACAACCGCATCGTGGTCGTCATGGAAGGCGAGAGCGCCGGAGAACTCGGCGCGCAACTCACGGCTCTCGGCGCCCTCGACGGGGTGGTCGCGGCCAACATGGTTTTCGAACATATCGAGGAATTGGAGGGCTCCGGGCCATGACGGCAGAGTTGAACCGGCGCGAATTGTTGAAGGCGCAGGCGGCCGCCGTCGCGGCTGCGACGGCAGGCATTGCCCTGCCGGCTTCCGCCCAGCCGATCCCCGGCGGGGTGAGTGCCCTCGAGATAAAATGGTCCAAGGCGCCGTGCCGGTTCTGCGGCACCGGCTGCGGCGTGATGGTGGGTGTGAAGGACGGCCAGGTGGTCGCCACTCACGGCGACACGCAGGCCGAGGTCAACCGCGGTCTCAACTGCGTGAAAGGGTACTTCCTCTCCAAGATCATGTATGGCGCGGACCGTCTGACCACGCCGCTGATGCGCAAGCGCGACGGCGTCTACGACAAGGACGGCGAGTTCGAGCCGGTGAGCTGGGACGAGGCCTTCGGCCTGATGGCCGAGCGCGTCAAGAAGGTGCTGAAGGAGAAGGGGCCGACGGCCGTGGGCATGTTCGGCTCCGGCCAATGGACGATCTTCGAGGGTTACGCCGCGACCAAGCTGATGCGGGCCGGCTTCCGCTCCAACAATCTCGATCCCAATGCGCGCCATTGCATGGCCTCGGCCGCCTACGCCTTCATGCGCACCTTCGGCATGGACGAGCCAATGGGCTGCTACGACGATTTCGAGCACGCCGATGCCTTCGTGCTGTGGGGCTCGAACATGGCCGAGATGCATCCGATCCTGTGGACGCGGCTGGCCGACCGCCGGCTCGGGCATGAGCATGTCAAGGTTGCGGTGCTGTCGACCTTCACCCACCGCAGCATGGACCTCGCCGACATTCCCGTCGTGTTCAGGCCCGGCACCGACCTTGCGATCCTCAACTACATCGCCAACCACATCATCGCCACGGGCCGGGTCAACGAGGACTTCGTCAGGAACCATACCGTGTTCATGCGCGGCGAGACCGACATCGGCTACGGCCTGAGAGCGGAGGACCCGCGCGAGACCTCCGCAAAGGGCGCGGCCAACGCCGCTAGGATGGAGCCGATCGACTTCGAGGCGTTCAAGGCGCTTGTGTCGGAATATACGCTCGAGAAGGTCGCCGAGCTCAGCGGTGTCGAGAAGGGGTTCCTGGAGGAACTCGCCGAGCTCTACGCCGATCCGGCGCGCAAGGTCATGTCGCTCTGGACGATGGGCTTCAACCAGCATGTGCGCGGCGTTTGGGCCAACCACATGGTCTACAACATCCACCTCCTGACCGGGAAAATCTCGGAGCCCGGCAACAGCCCGTTCTCGCTGACCGGCCAGCCGTCGGCCTGCGGCACGGCGCGGGAGGTGGGAACCTTCGCCCATCGCCTGCCCGCGGACATGGTGGTGACCAATCCGGAGCACCGCAAGCATGCCGAGGAGATCTGGAAGCTGCCGGCCGGGCTCTTGCCCGAGAAGCCCGGGTTCCATGCGGTCGAGCAGGACCGGATGCTGAAGGACGGCAAGCTCAACTTCTACTGGGTGCAGGTCAACAACAACATCCAGGCATCGCCCAACAGCAGCAACGAGGCTTATCCCGGTTATCGCAACCCGGACAATTTCGTCGTCGTCTCCGACGCCTATCCGACGGTCACCGGCATGTCGGCCGATATCATCCTTCCGGCGGCGATGTGGGTCGAGAAGGAGGGCGCCTATGGCAACGCCGAGCGCCGCACCCATGTCTGGCACCAGCTGGTGCAGGCGCCCGGCGAGGCCCGTTCCGACCTCTGGCAGCTCACCGAGTTCTCCAAACACTTCACCACGGACGAGGTGTGGCCGAAGGAGATCCTCGACGCCAATCCGGCCTATCGCGGCAAGACGCTCTTCGACGTGCTCTATCGCAACGGCACTGTCGACAAGTTCCCGCGCAGCGAGATCGATCCCGACTATCCCAACAACGAAGCGACGGAGTTCGGCTTCTACATCCAGAAAGGGTTGTTCGAGGAATATGCCGCCTTCGGGCGCGGCCATGGCCACGACCTCGCGCCATACGACACCTACCATGAGGTGCGCGGCCTCAGATGGCCGGTGGTCGACGGCAAGGAGACGCTTTGGCGTTACCGGGAAGGGTTGGATCCCTATGTGAAGGCGGGGGAGGGCGTCAAATTCTATGGGCGCCCGGACGGGAAAGCGGTCGTCCTCGCCGTGCCCTATGAACCGCCTGCCGAATCCCCCGACAGCGAGTTCGACCTGTGGCTGGTTACCGGCCGGGTGCTCGAACATTGGCATTCGGGTTCGATGACGCTGCGCGTGCCCGAGCTCTACCGGGCCTTCCCGGGCGCGCGCTGCTTCATGAATGCCGACGACGCCCGCAAGCGCGGCATCAACCAGGGGGCGGAGGTGCGTGTCATTTCGCGGCGCGGCGAAATCCGGTCGCGCATCGAGACGCGCGGCCGCAATCGCATGCCGAGCGGCGTGATCTTCGTGCCCTGGTTCGACGCCAGCCAGTTGATCAACAAGGTCACGCTCGACGCCACTGACCCCATCTCCAAGCAGACGGATTTCAAGAAATGCGCAGTCAAGATCGTTCCGGTCGCATGACCTTGCGGCGCACCGTTCCCGCGCTTGTCCTGCTCACCCTGTTTTGCGCTGGCACCACGGCGCTTGCCCAGATGGCGGCGAAGACCTCGCCCGAACTCGTCGGTCCGCCGTCGCCGATGGAAGAGATACCCGCGCCGTCGGTTCCGAAATGGGTCACCGACGATGTGCGCCAGATGCGTGCCTATCCCGAACAGCCACCGGTCATCCCGCATTCGATCGAAGGTTACCAGCTATCGGTCAACACCAATCGCTGCCTGTCCTGCCACAAGCGCGAATTCACGCAGAGTTCGGGCGCGCCGATGATCAGCGTCACGCATTTCATGACGCGGGACGGCCAGATGCTCGCCGACGTCTCGCCGCGCCGGTATTTCTGCACCGAGTGCCATGTGCCTCAGGCGCAGGTCCAGCCCCTGGTCGAGAACCGCTTCAAGGACATGAGCGAACTGGGCGTGAAGCCCGCCGGCAGCGAGTAGGCCCATGCAGCGATTGAAGAAGTGGTTGCTCTGGGCCTGGCGCATCATAAGCACGCCGGCCGCGACGCTGAGCCTCGGCTTCCTGACGCTCGGAGGGTTCGTCGGCGGCGTGATGTTCTGGGGCGCTTTCAACACCGCGCTGGAGGTCACCAACACCGAGGCGTTCTGCACGTCATGCCACGAGATGCGTGACAACGTCTATCAGGAGCTCACCCACACCATACATTTCGCCAATCGTTCCGGCGTTCGCGCCTCATGCCCCGATTGCCACGTGCCCCACGACTGGACCGACAAGATCGCCCGAAAGATGCAGGCGTCCAAGGAGGTCTGGGGCAAGATCTTCGGCACCATCGATACCCGCCGCAAATTCCTGGACAAGCGGCTGGAGCTCGCCCAGCACGAATGGGCGCGGCTGAAGGCCAATGACAGCCTCGAATGCCGCAACTGCCACTCGTCGGTGGCCATGGACCTCACGCGCCAGACCGAGCGCGCGGCCGAGATCCATACGCGCTACCTGCTGACGGGAAAGGCGACCTGCATAGACTGCCACAAGGGCATCGCCCATGAGCTGCCCAATATGCAGGGCATTCCGCCGGGCTGGCAGGTGCCGCCCGAATTGCAGGGCGAGACGCTGCCGCAATCCTCGGCGATCGACGCGCTCGACAGTTTCGTCAGGGCGGCGCATGCGGGCCTGCCGGCGCAAGTCATGGCGTTCGATTGAAGCGTTACCCGTGTGATGTTCCCTCGCAGGTGCCGGCCGGATGGCGACAGGCCCAGCCCTTTGTGAGCCTCGTCGATAGCGGAGCGCTCGCGAACCCGCGGCGGCCCTTAAGCTGGCGCTTGAAGCGAATTGCGCAAACGCGCCAGGCGTGGTTCCGGCGCAGCCGGAAATGCGGCCAGCAGGGCAGCGCCAATGCGAGGCTTTGACAAACTAGGTCAATTGTCCTAGTGGTGTTCCGCCATCCAGGGGCAATTCCAGCAAGAGCGCGCAGCGGTCTTGCGTCCGGAATTGCGTAAAGACAAATCGTCAAAGCGGAATGCTGGGGACAATTGACCTGACATGCCGGCGCCATCCACTCGCGAACTGATCGTCGAAAAGGCGGACGCACTCTTTTACGAAGGCGGCTTCGAGGCCACGTCCTTTGCCGACATCGCGGCCGCCGTGGGCATTTCGCGCGGCAATTTCTATCATCATTTCAAGACCAAGGATGACATACTGGATGCGGTGATCGTGCGTCGCATGGAATGCACGCGCGCCATGCTCGACGGCTGGGAGGCCGATGGCGACGGGCCGCGCGAGCGCATCCTGAGCTTCGTCCATATGCTGATCGCCAACCAGGCGAAGATCATGGCCTTTGGCTGCCCGGTCGGCACCCTCTGTTCCGAACTCGCCAAGCTCGATCATGCAGCACAGGACCGTGCTTCCGATATCTTCGGGCTGTTCCGCGATTGGCTCGCCGGGCAATTCCAGGCGCTTGGTGCCGGTGACAGGGCGGAGGCGCTGGCGCTGCAGCTCTTGTCGAGGTCGCAAGGGGTGGCGGTCATGGCTACGGCTTTCCGCGACGAAACCTTCATCCGCAGCGAGGTGGCCGGCATCGAGCATTGGCTGGCTACGTTGCCGGATATTTCCTCATCCAACTGACGCTGCGAACGCAATGCTCCTTTGCAACCGGAGGCGGCAGTTTCTTGTCCGCTACCCGGCACAAGGAACACGCGTTGCTGAGCCGGACCAATGGGACGTGAGCAAATGATGAAGCGCAGCTCGTATTGCCGCTCGACAACCGGATCGCCGTTGCGGCGGAAAGCGGAGGCGCGTTCCAGAACGGCATCCAACGAAAGGTGCGATCCCGGAGCGGCAAGGCCCGTGCAGGCCGGCCGGCCGGCGACGGCTGGACGGCAGTCCGCGGTTCTGGGGAGCCTGGTCACCGGCCTGCTCGGCACCGCGGCCTGGTTCGCGCTTCCCGGCCAGACCCTGGCGCAGGAAAACTACTGCAGCGTCCAGAACAACGTCTATGGCTGCAACATACCAGCGGGAACCTATACCTCCCCGGTCAGCGTCGTTGAACCGTTTGACAGCGTCATTCAAAAGCAGAGCATGACCGTCACGAATTTGGGCGGCATAAACATAATATCGTCATCGGAACCCGCCGGGGCCTGGGGCATCGCTGCCTTGTCAGCTACTGCCAATGGGGTCTTCTTAGGGCAGGTCAGCAACGGCGACACCTACGGAATGACCATCTCCAATCAGGGTGCGATCGGCCTTACACCGGGCACTGCGACGGGGGTCGACAACTATATTTTCGGCATCTACGTGCTGCAGGCGGCCGATGTCGGCGGCTCCTCCGAGAGCGGTGTCACCCTCACAAACTCCGCCGCGATCGACATGAACCTTTCGGGTGTTCAGGCATGGGGCGGCGCCGCCATCCGGGCAACGGACCAGGGAGGCACATCGCTTGGAGCCTCCACCGGTGCGGCGGTCACCAACAGCGGCGCGATCACCGCCACGATGTCCGGGCAGCAGGGTTTTGCCGGCATCCAGGCGGTTTCGCTCGGTGGCGACGCTGGCCCCAGCGAACAGGGCGGGTCCGCGGGCACGGCCTCGATCGTCAACTCGGCGGCGGTGGACGTCACCTGGACCTGGCAGGATGTCGGGAGCATCAACAACGGCGTCTACGGTCTCCAGGCGCTTTCCCAGGGCGGCAATGGTGGCAGCAACGACGACGGCGCCGGCGGTACCGGCGGCAGCGGCGGCTCGGCGTCGGTCACGCTCACTGAGGGCGGCGATGTTACCGTCAATGTGAGCGACACGCCGCCAAGCTCCAGTGCGCCGTACAGCGCCGGCGTCCTGGCGGCGGTCATCGGCGGCGACGGCGCAGCGGGAGCTGGCGGCAAGCACTACAGCGGCGGCAACGGCGCGGCGGCCGGCGGGCCTGCCCAGATATCGGTCACGGATGCGAGTGTGGTTACCACCGGCGACCTGCTGCCCGGCATCTTCGAGCTGCTCCAATCCGGTGCCGGCGGGGCCGGCGGCTGCCAGGACGGCAAGGACTGCGAATACAGCGATACTCATGGCGAGGAAAACGCCGGCTATGCCGGGCATGTCCTCGGCGCAGGCTCCATCACGGTCGGTGCGCAGTCGCAGCCGGTCACGGTATCGACCACTGGCGATCAGTCCGCAGCGATCCAGATGTTCCTGTTGGGTGGCGACGGCGGTAACGGCGGCTCCGACAATGCCCTCTCAAACGACCAGGACGCCGGCAATGGCGGCAATGGCGGCGTGGTCTACGGGCAGGCCACCGTCACGCTTGGCGGCACCGGGCAGAACCTCGTCACGGTTACGACGGCGGGCGACAGCTCGCCCGGTATTAATGTCGCCAGCCTCGGCGGCAACGGAGGGTTGGGCGGCTTCTTTCATGCCGGATCCGGTGGCACGAACAGCGGCGGCATCGCAGGTTCCGGCGGATCGGCCGGCGACATCACTATCGCGCTGACGGCCGCCTCGATTGCCACAAACGGGGCTACCTCTTCGCCAGGCATCGTCGCTCAGTCCATCGGAGGGACAGGCGCGGAGGGAGGCTCGGTCACCGGCAGTAACAGCGCGAAGGGCGGAGGAGGCGGCAACGGCGGCAACGGCGGCGCCGTGACGGTTACGCTCGACAGCGCCTCATCGATCACCACGCAGGGTGCCGATTCGATTGGAATCCTGGCACAGAGCGTCGCCGGTGCCGGCGGCAATGCCGGCACCGCCAACGGCGAGGACACCAGCACCGGCGGCGACGGTGGCTCCGGCGGTGCCGGTGGCAACGTGACTGTGGAGAACGACGGCGCGATCACCACGGCCGGAGCGACTGCCCGCGGCATCCTTGCTCAATCGCTCGCGGGCGCGGGCGGAACAGGGGGCTCTGTGTGGTCCATCTTTCACAGCGGCGGCGGGACAGGCGGTGCCGGTGGTAGCGTCGGCGCCGTCAGTGTGACGAACAGCGGCTCGATCGCCACCAGTGGATCGAATGCGCAGGGCATCCTGCTGCAATCGATCGGCGGCAGCGGCGGTGCCGGCGGACAGGCCAGCGGCCTGTTCGACTCGGTCGGCGGCAACGCCGACACCAATCCGCTTGCTGCCGACGGCAACAGCGTCACCTTCACGTCGGACGGCGGCAGCATCCTGACGACCGGCATCTCCGCGACCGGGGTAATGGGCCAGTCCATCGGCGGTGGCGGCGGTGACGGCGGCGGTGCCTCGAGCATCTTGGTCAGCGTGGGCGGCAGCGGCGGCGCCGGCGGCGACGGTGGGACGGTCACGGCAACGCTCGGCACTGGCACGCAGATCGTCACGGAGGGCGACGCCTCGGCGGCCGTCCTCATGCAGTCGATCGGCGGCGGCGGCGGCAACGCCGGCAACGCCAGCAGCGACGGGCTCTTCAAGACGGTCGCCATCGGCGGCAGCGGCGGCAGCGGCGGCGTCGGCGGCGATGCCACGATCAGCGCTGACGGAACGACGATCGTGACCAGCGGGTCGACGTCGGCCGGCCTTTTGGTGCAGTCGATCGGTGGCGGTGGCGGCGTCGGCGGCCAGGCGTTGTCCGGCGCGGTTGGCCCGGGCGTCGCGTACGCGATCTCGGTCGGCGGCAGCGGCGGCGACGGCGGCCGCGCCTACACGGCGGCAGCTACCGTTTCGGGCGGCAGCCTGATCGCGACGGGACAAGGTTCCTGCACCTCGTCGTCGTACTGCAACACGCTTCCGGTCAACAGCTACGGCGTCGTGGTGCAGAGCATCGGCGGCGGCGGCGGGTTCGGCGGCTCGGCGCTGGCGGAGGCGGTCGCGCTTGCGATTCCGGTGTCGGAGGATGTCCAGGTCGGTGTTGCCGCGGGCTCTGCGGTCGGCGGGACGGGCGGCGGCGGCGGCGTTGGCGGGAAGGCTCAGTTCGCCCTGTCGGACGGCAGCGCGATCGCCACCAGCGGCCAGGGCTCCACGGCCGTGCTGGTGCAGAGCGTCGGCGGCGGCGGTGGCGTCGGTGGCAATGCCTCTGCGCTCGCCACCGTGATTGGATATGACTACACGCCCGAGAACGCCACGTCGCTCGCCGTCACGGCAACCTTCGCGACGGGTGGCGATGGCGGCGTCGCCGGCAATGGCGGTGAGGTGCTGGTGGTGCTCGGTGGCACGATCGCGTCGGATGGTACCCCCTCGCAGGATCCGGCCGGCAGTGCCGCGACCACCATCGTCACCTATGGCGACTATGCGAACGGCGTGACGGCGCAATCGATCGGCGGCGGCGGCGGCGATGCCGGTTATGGCAGCGGCAATACGCAGTCCTTCGGCACCGGCACCAGCACGTCAATCGGCGTTGTCCAGGGCTCGAGCGGTGGGAGCGGCGGCGATGGCGACGAGGTGCATGCCTATCTCTTTGCCGGAAACGGCATCACGACCTATGGCTCGGGCGCAATCGGCATTGCGGCGCTGTCGGTCGGCGGCGGTGGCGGCTCATCCCAGGGTGGCTCCCTCAGCGTTGCCCAGAGCTTCACGGCAGGCGGCCAGGACTACAAGCCCAGCCTGAACATCGAGATGGGCACCACCGGCGCTGGCGGCGGCGCAGGCGACAACGTTTCGGTCACCGTGGCGGCCCCCATCGCGACCCATGGCGGCGACGCGACCGGCGTGCTGGCGCAGTCGATTGGCGGCGGCGGCGGGCTCAGCGGCTCGGCCGGTGCCGATGCGTCGGCAGACAATCCGATCGTTCCCGGCCTTGCTGCGCGCGAGGGGACGAGCGAGGTTGCCGGCTTCCTTAAGAACTATTTCAGCGGCGATGATCAATCCCTTCCGACGGTCGACGCCACTTTCTCGCTTACGATAGGCGGCTCGGGCGGCGCTGGCGGCATCGGCGGCACCGTTTCTGTCGACCTTTCCGCGGCCATCGCGACGGCCGGCGACTGGGCCAACGGCATCGTTGCGCAGTCGATCGGCGGCGGTGGTGGCAAGGGCGGCACTGCCGCCGCAAGCGGCACGGGCGGGATCCCCGAAATCACCATCAACGCCGACGTGGCCCTGGGGGGCAGCGGTGGCGCCGGTGGTGACGGCGGCCAGGTGACCGTCAATCTGGGTGAGGGCGATACGGCCATCGGCACCGCCGGCTACGCGGCGGCGGCAGTGGTCGCGCAGAGCATCGGCGGCGGCGGCGGGATGGGCGCCGACGGCTCCGACAGTGCGGCGGGCCTGATGTCCGTGGGCGGTTCCGATGGCGGCAGCGGCGGCGGGGGCGGCGACGGTCAGTTGGTGACGCTGAATTACGGAAACGCCGGCGGCACCCATATCACCACCACGGGCGACGCGGCCGACGGCATCGTCCTGCAATCGGTCGGCGGCGGCGGCGGCATCGCGGGCGCAGGCAGCAGCCTCTTCATTCCCTCGTTCCTGATGTCCGACCAGATGCTGTCCCTTACCGCGGGCGGCAGTTCGGCCGTGGGTGGCGACGGCGGCGACGTGACGCTCGAGGAGAATTACTTCAACGCCGACAACACGCTCGACATCTCGACGGGCGGCGATTTCGCCTTCGGCATCCTGGCGCAGTCGATCGGCGGCGGCGGCGGCCTCGTGACCGTTCAGCCGAGCGCGGGGACCGTGACGACAGAACTCGGCAGCACGGCGGGGAGCGGTGACGGCGGAACCGTACATGTCTTCGCCACCAACGTCACAGTCGTCACCAATGGTATCGCGGCGCATGGCATTGTCGCGCAGTCGATCGGCGGCGGCGGCGGTCTCGTTCGCGTGGCGGATGCGAGCAACGATAGTCCTGCGCTGACGACCTCCTGGGACGGGGTCAACCTGGGCCTGCATCAAGGAAGCGGAAGCGGCGGAGACCTCGTATACGTCTATGCCGGCGGCGGTGGCAACATTGCCGTGAGCGGCGCAGGCGCGGTCGGCATCCTGGCGCAGTCGATCGGCGGCGGCGGCGGGCTGGTCATCGACGACGACTCGATGTTTGCCGGCTCCTCCAACGCAGCTTATCACAAGGTCTGTATCGGAACTTGCGGCAGCGGCGGTGCCGTCACAGCGTGGGTGGACGTGGGTAGCACGGTGTCGGCTACCGGTGAGAACGGCATCGGCGTTTTCGCGCAAAGCCAGGGTTACGGGACGAACGGGCAGATCATCGTCAAGGTGGATGGCACCGTAACCGGCGGGAGTGGCGCCGGCGCCGCCGGCATTTGGTTCGATGGCGGCTCCTCCAATGAGCTCACCGTAAGCGGGACTGTCACCACCGTGGACGGAACGGATGGCACGGCCGTCACGGCCACTTCCGGGACAGATTCTGGGACAGTGACCATTACCAATAACGGCACGATCATCGGTTCGATCTATGGCTCGACCGATTCGGGTGCCGTCTCCGCGGCCACGAGCGCCGCCTTCGCCCTGAAGGCGGCGTCCGGACCCTCGGTGACCATGCACAATCGCGGCACCTATCACGCCGGCGCCGTGATGGATGGAACGCTTCGCAACAGCGGCACCGTGAATGTCGGGATGCCGGGCGAACTGCTTGTCACCAGTGTCACCGGCGATTTCATCCAGACCGGCGACGGCCGGCTCGGCGTGACCGTCGATTCCCTCAACGCCACCGCCAGCCACCTCAAGGTCGACGGTTACGCCTCCATCGACGGCCTCGTCGTGCCGACGGCGGTGACCCTTCTGCCCGGCTCGCTCGCCGTGGCGACATCAGGAGATCTCGACACCACGGCCGACGCATTGGATTCGCTGCTGTTCCGGTGGGATGCCGCGCAATCCGGCAACCAGCTGGTCATCACGCCGCACGCGAACTTCAAGGCGGACGGGGTTTCCCTGACCGCCAGCCAGGCGACGCTCGCCGATCACTTCGGCCGGAAGTGGGACGCCGCCGACCCCGCCTTCGCCAGGCATTTCGCCACCCTGTCCCACATCGATGGAGCGCAGGACTATGCGGCCGCCCTCGACGAATATTCGAGCAAGGATATCTATGCGCAGGCAATGGCCCTGGCCAATTCGGCGGGCACCATTCTCGGCTCGTCGATGAGTTGCCCGGTCTTCGTCGACCAGAAGGTGCAGCTCGAGGAAGACACCTGCCTCTGGCTAAGCGTCTCCGGCCGCTGGAGCGATCAGGACGCGACGGGCGAAGTTCAGGGCTATGACGTCACGACCACCAGCTACCGCATCGGCGGCCAGTACGAGGTTGCGCCAGACTGGTTTCTCGGCGGCTCCTTCGCCTATGGAACCACCTCGGCGACGATGGATGGCGGCTCCTTCGGCGACGGCCAGACCTTCGACGGCTCCATCGCGCTGAAGCACACGGCCGGCCCCTGGATGTTCGCCGGTTCGGTGGCGCTGGCCCAGGGCTCGTATGATGTCAGCCGCCAGGTCAACCTGCCTGCATTCATCGCGCCGCTGGAGAGCGATCCCAGCATCCTGCTCGCCGGCGCGCGGCTGCGCGCCGCCTACCAGTTCACCTTCGACGACTGGTACATCCGGCCCTATGGCGATCTCGACGTGGTCTATTCGCATATGCCGGGGGTGCAGGAAACGGGCTCTCCCCTCTATGCGCTGGATCTCGGAAGCAGCAGCAGGACCAATGTCGCGCTTTCGATGATGGTGGAGTTCGGCGGCCGCGTCGACCTCGACCCGCAGACGACGCTCAGGCCCTACGCCGCCTTCGGCGTCAGCTACCTGCCCGACAACAACCGCTCGATCGACGGCCGCTTCGTCAACGAAACCGTCGACAACGGAACCTTCAGCGATTTCCTGGAGGCGCCGGAGGTGCTCGGCCGGATCGACCTCGGCCTGCAGCTCTACAGCGGCAACCGCTTCGACGTGAAGGCCGGATATACCGCCGACATCGGTGATTCCTATCTGAGCCAGACCGCCAGCGCGCGGGTCGGTTTCCACTTCTGATGCCAACGGCCGCAACATCGACCGTTGGAGCGCGACCGCGCGATCCACGCCCGTGCTTTCCGAGTACGATTTCGGGCCGATGCGGTAGCGCGAAAGCCAAGCGGCCCGGAGGGGCCGCGCCGGCGATTGGGTCAGCGGCTGCGGCCTTCTGTCTTCTCCCCGTCCTTCACGGGGAGAGATGCCGGTCCACCCTCCGCAGCTGCAGCGCAGCTGCTGCGGAGGACGGGCAGGCAGATGAGGAGCGGCGCAAACGCCACAAAAATCGCTCCTCGACGTCGCGCCCTCGGAGTTTGAGATGCCCTGGAATGCCGTTGGCATGATGCCTTCTCTCCGGTCCGGCCCTGTCTCCACAGCCTTGCCGGATCGGAACGCTTGCCTGCGGCATCGCGGTCGGGCAATTGTTGCAGATGCGTCGGCCCGAAGATCGGCATCGGTTTTCGGGCCGACGCGTCGTTTCAAACGGATAGGGCGTCATTATCGCGTCGAAGGCACGCGCGGCGCTCCACGACAAAGGGGGTTATGGCCGATGTCGGGTTCATCAAGGATTTGTGCGGTGACCGCTGCCGCCCTCATGGCGCTTTGCGCGTCGGCCGTAGCCCAGGAAGCCGGCCTGCCGGGCGGTGCCTCCTCGCTGAAGGAAACCTATGAGGATTGGGAGCTCTCCTGCCAGGCGACGCCGAAGCCGGTCTGCGCGGTTTCCCATCAGCAGTCGCAGCAGAACGGGCAGCGCTTGCTGGCGATCGAATTGGGCAAGGGGCAGGAGGGTGGCGTCGCGGGCAATCTCGTCCTGCCCTTCGGCCTGCAACTCGCCGCCGGCGCAACGCTTCAGGTCGACGATGGTGCAGCCGGCAAGCCGCTGCCTTTCTCCACCTGCCTGCCCGCCGGCTGCCTTGTGCCCCTCAGCTTCGACGCCAAGGCTGCCGCGCCGCTGCGCGCAGGCACGACGCTCAAGGTCACCGTCAAGAGCCTCGACCAGAAGGACGTGGCCTTGTCGGTATCGTTGAAGGGGCTGGCTGCGGCGCTGGATCGGTTGAAGGTGCTGGTCGGGGCTTAGGGGGCGGGGGCTGGCTGGCCATCTCGGCGGTCGCGGCTGACAACGTGGACGGATATCGACTCGGCATTTCGGCCAGCCAAGCCGAATTGGGAAAAGGGCTCGTTGTGAGCCTGGAAGCAGAAGTTCGCGCCGCCGATTCGAAATGTCGGCTTCGCGCCAATAGCGGTCATTCCGGCGCGTACCTGACGATCCCCAAAGCGGTCGTTTGTCAGTTGCTGAGCCGCGGCGTCTGCACTGCCGCGCCGAACAGGCGCTGGCAATCAGCCCGCGTCAGTCACCCGGACGCAGGCTGCTCGGGCGCAATGAACAGTCTTCCGAGGCGGTGACCGCGGGGCCATGCGCGGACCAGCGAACTCGATCGGTCTCGCCCTCGATCCTGAACTCGTTGCCTAGATTCCCGCCCCACAGCTTCGTGCGGAAGCTGCTGTCGTCCGTATTCTGGGCCTCTTCGACACCGGGGGGCGATCATTCCGCCGCCTGCGGATTGTCGGCGACGGGCATGCGCATCCACATCGCCGCGATGGCAAAGCCTACCGTGAGGTGGACGACGCCCCAGAGAATGGACGTGATTGCGACGCCAGCCAGCTCGGGGAAGAACGCGACGGCCAGGCCGATCGCGAGCGCGACGTTCTGGAACGCGACTTCGAGGGTGACTGCCCGACGGTCGGCGGCCACAAGGCCCGAAGCACGAGCGAGACCCCAGCCCAACAAGACGGCAACGGTGAAGGTGACGAGAACCGGGGGGAGCGCGATGCTGGCGAAGCTGCCGAGGACGCTCATGTTGCCCAGCAGCAGAATCGCCACAACGACGGCGAATACAAGACCGGCGATGCGGCGTACCCAATGCCGGATATTGTCGGTGGTCGCGGGACTCTTGGCGCGGATGATCATGCCCGCCGCGACCGGGACAATCAGCATGATGAGCAGCACCATGACCACCCGTACCGGCTCGATTTCGATCCGTTCGATCATCGCCCGGGTCTCGGGGTTCATCGGGGCCCAGAACGCGAACAAGAGGGGTGTGACGACGATGCTGAACAATGTGGAGATCGCCGTCATGCTGACCGAGGTGGCCACGCTCCCTCGCGCCACTCCGGTCAGGTAGTTCGACAGCGCCCCGGCGGGACAGCAGGACACGAGCAGCAAGCCGAGCGCGATGCTTGGCGTCGCCGCCATCAGCATGCCGATGCCGGAGGCGGCCGCCGGCAGGACGAGGTACTGGGCAGCCAGTCCGACGCCGGGCGCCCTGGGGCTCTTGAGAACCCTGCGGAACTGGTCCCAGGTCAGGTCCAGCGCCACGGCAAAGACCAGAAAACCAACCATGACAGCGACGGCCAGCCCGGCCCTTGGGCTGAAGTTGAACAGAGCCTGATCGATCGATTCCATGTCTTTCACCTTTGAATGCGCGGGGGCGGAGCCGGCTGTTCGCGACTTGCGAGGGGTGGAAGCGCTTGCGGCGCTGGCGCGCGATCGTGGCCGCCATCGCCCACGCTTGTTTCAGCGGGGACTCCGGGAGGCGCGGCATCAGCCATTTCTTGCAGCGTCAATCCAGCCCACGACACGGCGGGCGTCGCGCCCGACGCCTGAGACCAACGGCGAGGACACTGCATATTGGAAATGAAGCCCGGCGAAATACAGCCCAGCCACGTCGGTTGATTTGCCGAACCGGTGGCGAGGGTCGCCGCGCCCGTCCAGGACCGGCAGGTCGATCCAGTCGAAGCCGGGATCGAAGCCGGTGCACCAGATCACGCTCGCAAAAGCGACTTCTGCGCCGTCGTCGGCGACCGCCTTGCCGTCTCTGATCCGGGCGATTTTCCCGATCCGCCGCACCCCGGCGCGCTTCAGCTGACCCGGCCGTGTCCGGATCAGCGGCATGCCGTGACCGTGCATCCTGGAGCGGAACTTGCGCCCCATCGGCGTCCGCATCGTCAGAATGCGATGAAACAGTCCGCGAATGACGAGGCGAACCAGCAGTTTTCGTCCAAGGAAGCCGACGGGATCGAACGGAATGTGGCCGACGTCACGTCCGGACAAATAGACCTTGTGCGTCTTGGCCAGGTCCATTGCGATCTCGGCGCCCGAGTTGCCGGCGCCGACCAGCAGCACCGGGCCGTTCGGAAGCTGGGCGGGGTTACGGTATTCGTGCGAGTGCATCTGGAAAACCTGCGGGTCCAGATCGTTGGCCAAGGCCGGCAGGCGCGGCTTCTGATAGCTTGCCGCCGCGACAACCACGCGGTCCGCCTCACAAACGCGGTCCTTGGTTTCCAGGCGGAAGCGGCCGTTCGCCTTGTGCAGCCGCCTGACCGGCTCGTTCACGCGCACCGGCAGGTCGAATTTCGCGGCATATGCTTCGAGGTAATCCGCCATCTCGTCCTTGGTGGGAAAGGTGTCCTTGTGCGCCGGGAAACGATAGCCGTCGAGCGAGTCGAACTTCGCCGGCGTGAAGAGGCGCAGCGAGTCCCAGCGGTTGCGCCAGACGTCGCCGACGCGGGGCGCACCCTCAAGGATGACATGGTCGATGCCTCTCCGCTTGAGGTGATAGCTGACGGACAGTCCCGCCTGGCCGGCGCCGATCACCACGACGTCGTGACGTTCGGGCCTGGCTTCGGCCGGTTGCCGGAGCGATGCCGCCGGGAATGTGTCCGGTTGGGTTCTGAGCAGATTCCCCGTTTCCACCAGGTCGGCGGGGTGGCGGCCGGTGCGGGCCCTGTCGGATGTGCGTGTGTCGGCCATGGCTCTTCTCCTGTGGTCGTTGCGGAGACGAGCCTAGTCCTCTGGACACGCGGCTTTCATCGTTCGTATGACCCATGCCGCATCTTTCAGGAATGGGGTGTTCTACCCATTCCGCCGCGCGTCAATCGAGCCGGTCTGCAAGCCCTTGGCAACGGCGGCGGCGCGCGAGGAAACCCCGAGCTTGTTGAAAATGTTCTCGACATGGCGGTTCACTGTCTTGGGGCTGAGCCTGAGTTGCCTGGCGATCTCGCGGTTCGTGCCGCCGTCGGCGACCAGCGCCAGCACCTGCCGCTCGCGCGCCGTCAGATTGTCGGCTCCCGCCGCCGTGGAACCGGCCCGCAACTCGAGAATTCGCGCCAGATCGGGCGCCGCGCCGAGCTCCTCGAAAATATTCTCGGCTGCGTCGAACTCCCTTTCGGCGCTTTCGGTGTCGCCGAGCTCCGCGCAGGCACGCCCGATGTCGACGCGCAGACGCGCAACGAGATAGGGCGCGCCGAATTCCGACCAGTAGCGCCGGGCTCGGGTGAGCGGGGGGACCGCGTCGCCGAACTGACCGCGCGCCAGCGCCAGCGAGGCGTGTCCCTGATCGGCCACGCGGGCGAGGATTTCCGTGCCGAAGCGCTCCGCGATGTCCGACATTTCGCCGCACAGCCGTTCGGCGGCGTCCAGGTCGCCGCAGGCGATGAATATCTCGATGCCCGCGGGCAGCAGTGCCACCTTGCGGGGCATGTCGCCGGCCGTTTCTAAAGCGCGCCGAATCCCGGCAATCGCCTCCTCGCGCCGGCCCTGTGCAAGGCGCAGCAGCGCCAGTCCGGGCTGCGGGTCCACCCCGATTTCACCGGCCAGGCGATACTCGGCATCGGATTTGTCGAACTCGCCGCGCAGGCGCAGGATCTCCCCGCGCCGGTAGGCGGCATTGGCCATCGCGGTGTGCTCGGTCGTGCCACTCAGGCCGTCACCGGCGCGCTCCGCCTCCTCGAAGGCTTCTGCCCAGTGGCCCTCGAGTTGGAACACCTCGGCCCGGTGCACCTGGCAGACGCCGTTGAAGGCCCTGGCCTGGGGATTGCGCCGGCACCAGTCGGTGAGGATCGAGGTCCATTCGCGCGCGCGCACCATCTCGAGAACACGGCAGCAGGAGGCAACGATCTCGCAATAGACCACGCCGCATACCACCGGCGAAAGCCGTCGGCCGTTGGCGAGCAGCATTGCCTCGTCTATCGGGACATACCCCTCGTCGATGCGTCCGAGCCGAAAAAGGATTCCGCCCTTGAGGCTGCCAGCCATGGCGATCAGGTCGGGATCGTCTCCTTTCTCTCCGATGGCGATTGCATTGTCTGCAAGTTCGATCGCCGCTTCGTAGTCGCCTTTTCCCCGGTGCATGTAGACTTGAGGAAGGAGCAGATACCCGCGTTGCACGCAATCAGGCGCGGTCTGTTCGGCATGTTTGGCTGCGCGCTGAAGCCAGCCGGATCCCAGTCCGACCTCTCCGATCAGCATGTTCCGCAATCCGCACCAGAATGCCGTGCGTGCGCTTTCCTCGTGGTTCTCGTTGGCGGAGAATTGCGCGTAAAGCCGCTCCAGCCCGTCGAGCATGACCCGATCCTGCGCCGAAATCCCCGCAGCCCAGACCAGTGCCTCGAGGTCGTCGGTCCCGAGCTCCGACTCGGCGTCCGCATTCAGGAACAATTCGACCGCGTCTGCCCAGGCACCCCTGTCGTAAGCAGCCCGCGCGGCACGAATTGTTTCAAGCGGGTTCAGTGACATCTCGTCAGGAAGGGTACACCACTGCTACGGAATACAGAAACCTGATATCCGAGTTCAGAGGCCCCGCAGCAGGACTGCGGTTGATGCTGACGTGGGGATCGGAGCGGAACGACATCCCGAAAGCTGCCAATCCGCTGACGTGAAGAGTTTCGGGCGCCGGCAGGCGTACGAAAGTCCCCGAGGAAGGAACCCGCGGGCCACGGGCAGCGGCTGTGGGGATTTCGATATGCGGCCGGTGTCGGCGATGGCGCGACCCCCGCCAGGAAGCGGCCGGGTTGATGCGGCCGGACCGCTTCGGCTTTCAGCAACCCGGTCTTGTCGGCTTCATATCAGGTCGCGGATGACGATCAGGCTCCGGCGCTCCCCCAGGGCATCGAGAGTCGGATTGATCGGGCAGCCCGGGCGTGGTCATTCATGCGCACTCCAAAAACCGATTGCAATTTAAGATCAGTCGATCTAACTTGAAACTGCTTGCATAACGCAATCAGAGCCGCGGATATGCCGCGTGAGGAAAGGAAGTGGCCTGGCCAAGCTCGTGTTCGAAATGAACCAGTCCGTGGGCGGCTAAGTCGACCATATGGCGTTTGAGCCGAGTCCCACGTTCTTCCGCCACTTCATCGAGGACATGCGCGACCTGGCAAGCAGCGTGCAAATGTTGACGGAGATGAGAAGATGAACGCCCCCGCCTCGATCACCATCACGCCAATCCTCGTTGCCGACCTGCTTGTCGAGGGCGGGCGGATGCCGGTCTACGTGCACGTCATTGACCATCCCGATGCGCGCGTACTGGTCGACACCGGCATGACGGAGCTGCACCCGGCGGTGGCCGACCTCGATCCCCGCCTCCATCCACTGAGCAGGCAGGACTTCGACCTCGCCGGCATCGACATCGTCGTCAACACACACCTGCACGCCGACCATTGCGGCGGCAACCACCTCTTCGCCGACAAGCCGATCTACGTCCAGCGTCGGGAGCTCGACGACGCGCGCAGCGAGGACGAGTACACCATCCGCGAGTGGGTCGATGCGCCCGGCGTGCGGTATGTGCCGGTCGACGGCGAACTCGAACTGCTTCCCGGGCTCCGGCTTGTCCCGGCGCCGGGCCACACAGCCGGCATGCAGGTCGTCGTCGTCGAGACTGGCGGGCGCCCGGTCGTCGTTGGCGGCGACGTGGCGGTCTGGTTTGGCGAGCTCGACGAGCCGCACACCGAAGGCCAGCTGCGGGTGCACGCGCTGGAACCCGAGCTGGTCTGGCTCGCGCACGAGCACGAGCCGTGGCGACCCCGCACCGCATGAGGCATCACGCCGGCGCTTGCTGGGTGGGGGGAGTACATATCAAATCCAACTGCGCCCTGGCGCAGACCATTTTGCATTGCGCCCCGGTCGCGCGGCGCTTGGGAGGAGAAAAAAGGCATGGCCAAGCTCGTGTTCGGAATGAACCAGTCCCTGGACGGCTACGTCGACCATATGGCGTTCGCGCCGAGCCCCACGCTCTTCCGTCACTTCATCGAGGAGGCTCAGGGCCAGGCGGGCAGCGTGTACGGTCGCAAAATCTACGAGATCATGCGCTACTGGGATGACGATCATGCTGAATGGGATGCAGAACATCACGCCTTCGCGGCGGCGTGGCGCAACCAGCCGAAATGGGTCGTCTCGCGCTCGTTGAAGTCGGTCGGCCCCAACGCCAGGCTTGTTGAGGGTGATCTGGAGGGCGCGATTCGCGCGCTGAAGGTCGAGCGCGACGGGGAGATCGAAGTTGCTGGCCCGGACTTGGCGCAAAGCCTCACCGAACTTGGCTTGATCGATGAGTATCGAATCTACCTGCACCCCGTCGTGCTTGGTCACGGCAAGCCGTATTTCGCCGGCCCCCGGCCGCCGCTCCGCCTTATGACCAATGATCGGATTGGCGAGGATGTGATCAGGTTGACCTACGTTCCTGCTTGATCTCGCGACTCGCCGGATCGAAATCGTCGCAGAAGTCCGGTCTCGGGTTGGGGTGCGGGCAGAAACCGCTCGGGGAAGGTGCGCTGCCATCCTGGCGGCGAGGTTGGCCAGCTTCAGTTCCGGCCAGGATCGCGATGGATCGGGGCGCCCCCTTTGCCCCGGCGCACCCGGCATCGGAGTTCCCACCCGATCCGCTACAATTTGCGCCCCTGCTCACCCCTGAAACAATCGAAACACTCCCGCGCCGCTTCAGAAAAACACCTGAAAAGAAACCGGCGTAAGACAAGCACAGCCGCATGGATGCGGCAGATTCAACCGGCGATCAGCAAATATCCAGGGCGCGGGACGTTGTGCTCGTCTGCGCTGCGGCGCCGATATGACTTGCTCCGAACCTGAGAGATCAAGATGCAGAAGGCAATGACCCCACACGACTTCCCCGAGCGGCTCCGTGCGGGCCTCATCGGCGAAAACCATCCGGCCTATGACGAGGCGCGCGCGCTCTACAATGCCGCGATCGACAAGCGGCCGCGCTGGATCGTCCCTTGCGCCGAGGTCGAAGACGTCGTCGCAGCCGTCAATCATGCCCGGCAGTGGAACCTGCTCGTCGCCATTCGCGGCGGCGGCCACAGCGGTCCGGGCTTCGGCGGTTGCGACGGTGGCATGGTCATCGACACGTCGCCGATGAAGCGGGTCGACGTCGACCCGCATACCCGTACGGTTCGTGCCGAAGCCGGCTGCACGCAAAGCGACGTTGATCGCGCCACCAGCGCCCATGGGCTGGCTGTGCCGGCAGGCCTCGTCTCGACCACCGGCGTGGCAGGGCTGACGCTGGGCGGCGGCACCGGCCATCTCACGCGCAAGCACGGCCTCACCATCGACAACCTGCTTGCCGCCGAAGTCGTGCTGGCCGACGGCAGCGTCGTGACCGCAAGCAAGGACAAGCATCCGGACCTGTTCTGGGCGCTGCGCGGCGGCGGCGGCAATTTCGGCGTCGTGACGGCCTTTTTCTTCCGGGCGCATCCGGCGAAGGACGTCTATGCCGGGCCGATCTTCTACGATATCGCCGACGCCCCCGAGGTCATGCGCTGGTATCGCGACTTCCTGCCCGGCGCGCCGCGGGAACTGGGCATGTTCTTCGGCATCAAGACCGTGCCGTCCTGCGATCCGTTCCCGCGCGAGATCTGGGGCAGGCGCATCTGCGCGCTGATCAGTTGCTACAACGGCACGGAAGAGGAGGGCATGCGGGCGATGAAGCCGGCGCGCGACGCGCTGCCGGCGGCGCTGATGGACGGGATGATGCAGATGCCTTTCGTCGATCTGCAGGGCCTGTTCGATCCGCTGCTGCCGAAGGGGCTGCAATGGCACTGGAAGGGCGACTATGTCGACGAACTCTCCGATGCGGCGATCGCCACCCATGTCGAGCACAGCGCGAAGAGCCCCAGCGAGCTGTCGCTGATGCATCTCTACCCAATCGACGGGGCGGTCCAGGACGTGGCTTCCGATGCCACCGCCTGGGGCGCACGGGGCGCGCGCTGGTCCATGGTCATCGCCGGCATCGATCCCGACCCGATGATGGCGCCGGCGCTGAAACGCTGGGCGAGCGACTATTGGGCCGCGGTGCACAAGCACAATCAGCATGGCGGGGCCTATGTCAACTTCATGATGGATGACGAGGGCGAAGCGCGCGTGCGTGCCGCCTACGGCGACAACTACGACCGGCTCGTCGCGGTCAAGCGCGAATACGACCCGGCCAATCTCTTCCGGGTCAACCACAATATCCGGCCTTGAAGCCAGGCCTGCCCGCCCTTCGCTGAAAAAGGGGCGGGCAGGCGAGCGTATGGATCGGCCCGCTGATACGGCATCTCGGCACGGGTGCTCGATCAGCAGGAATTCATGTCATGGATGGCAGGCGCACATCCCTGCAGTCGATCAATCCTTGCTGACCACCGTTGACACCGGCGCCGCCACAGTGAATTTTTGACGCCTGCTTTCAACGTGATGAATTGCGTCCGCCGGCTCCGGCCGAGTCGCCTGAGCATATCTCCCGAAAGTGAGCAGCGGTTTCGGGAAAAAGAGGCATGCACTAAATCAAAAACCTGCAGGGTGTCGCGTGAATCTTTCCACAATACACGACGCAGCGGTCGCGGGTGATCAGCGGCAACATATCCGCTTCGTCATCCACGGACGAGCGCACGCAGCGAAGCGGAGGGCGCACCGATCCGTGGATCCATTCCGTGACCGATCCGAAGGTCGCAGACGGTCGAGGAAGAGGATGGCTCCCCGATCCATCCGCCCAAGCCCAGCACATATTCTACACCGAAGCAGTCAACCGCGATTTTCACGGCATGGATTCTCGGGTCTCCTCGCCCACGCTTCGCGTAGGCTCGGGCCCGAGAATGACGAAGGTAGGGCAGCGCGCCACCCCCAAACGGGGTCATCATTCACTCTGTCGTGTACTATGGAATCCTTCTTCACACGACGCGCTGGTGGAAGTACATATCCGCACAACGAGGCGAGCCCTCCCGGCAGGCGGTCCTCTCCGATCCTTCGCGAGATGTCGGCAGGCCGGCGACGGCGGCGCGAGCGCCGCAAGCATTGCCCCGTCACCCTGCCTTCGACGGCATGCCTGAATAACAGGCCCGTCCTGTAAATTTCCAGTTTTTAACAGGACAGCCGGCTGCTCGGTTATCCCCGGCCGAAGAACAGGAGCCGGCAGATACGAGGGAGGCCGGCGCCAAGGCTGAAGAGCGTTGGCGCTGCGCACCTCGGGACGATGGAGGCTGGCACTACGTTCCTCATCCTGAGGTGCGAGCGCAGCGAGCCTCGAAGGACGCACCAACTCGCCTTTTCCTCCGTGCGGAGCTATCAGACGTCCGCCGAAGCCCCGCCACCCCTCACTACGCCAGGCGGGCTGCCGATCACGCGCTTGAAGGCGCGGCTGAAGGCGGCCTGGGAGCCGTAGCCGAGGCGGTGGGCGGCGGTCTCGATCGGCATCCGGTCGCGGCCGATCCATTGCGAGGCGAGCCGCATGCGCAGTTCGGTCAGGTAGCGCACCGGCGTCATGCCCGTCACCGCCAGGAAGCGCTCGGCGAAGACGGAACGTGAGCTGCCCATTTCGGCAGCGAGGTCGGCCAGCGTCCAGTTGCGGCCGGGATCGCGATGGAGGGCGGCGATCACGCGGCCGAGGCGCGGGTCGCGCAGCGCTTCCACCCATCCGGTGGCGTCGCCGCAACCGCATTCCACCCAGCCGCGCACGATGAAGGCCGAGACGACGTCGGCGAGCCGCGCCAATATGCCGGCAAAGCCGGCACGGGCGTCGCGCGCCTCGCGCTCCATCGCCTCCAGCATCGGCAGGATCTCGGGATAACGCTCCATCAGCGTGCCCACGAACATCACCTCGGGCATCAGGGCGACCAGCGGGTGCATGCCGCCGAGATCGAAATCCATGCAGCCGCTGAAGACGATCACGTCGGTCGAGCGGCAGCCGTTGCAATCCTTGATCTCGCTGACGCTCTGGCAAAGCAGCGCCGCCTCGTAGGTGGAGACGTCGCGGCAGGGCAGGTCGCGGTCTGAGATGAGGTCGTGCAGGCCGCCGCGCGGCAGGAGCACGGCATCGCCGGTATCCATGACATGGACGCCGCCGTCCTTGCGGCGCAACAGCACGGGCCCTCGCGCGACGAAATGGAACTGCGCCCGTCCTTCCACAGTGCCGAAGCGGACGCCGAAGGGGGCGGAGAGCTGGATGCGGCGATAGTTGCCGCCGACCAGGCGCATCCCCATCAACAGCTCGCTGACGAGATCCGGCGGAACTTGCCGGGCGGATGGCTGCGTGCCGGTTTCGGACTTTCGATCAAGCATTCCGAATGCAGTGACATGGTGCGTCCGGAATGTCCATCCTAATTCTGCTGCATTGCAGCACAGCTCCTCTTGAAAGGACAGACGATGAGCGAACCATCACCACGGGCGGAGGCGGCCCCAGCCCGAGACAAGCCGGCCCGAGACAGGTCCATCCGAGATATGCCGGCTCGGGACAAGCCCGCCTGGGACGCCGTCATTGCGATGACGCTCGGCGTGTTCGGGCTGGTGACGGCGGAGTTCCTGCCGGCCAGCCTGCTGACGCCGATGGCGGCCGATCTCGGTATCACCGAAGGACTGGCGGGTCAGGCCGTCACGGCGACGGCGCTGGTGGCGCTGGCGGCGAGCCTGCTGATCCCGGCCGCGGTCGGGGATCTGGACAGGCGTGTCGTGCTGCTCGCCTTTTCCGCGATGCTGATCATTTCGAACCTGCTGGTCGCGCTCGCGCCATCGCTGCCGCTGCTCCTCATCGGCCGTGTGCTGCTCGGCGCCGCGCTCGGCGGCTTCTGGGCGATGTCGGCGGCTGTGACCATGCGCCTCGTGCCCGAGGCGCTGGTGCCACGGGCCCTGTCGATCATGTTCAGCGGCGTTTCCGCCGCCACGATCCTGGCCGCGCCGGTCGGCAGCTATCTCGGCGAGGTGATCGGCTGGCGAAGCGTCTTCCTGCTCACCGCTGTCCTGGCCGGCGTCGCGCTGGCAGTGCAGTTCGCGACGCTTCCCAGGATCGCGCCGACGGGGCAGGCGGGCCTGCGCACGCTGGGCGAGGTGCTGGCGCGACCCGGGATCGCGCTCGGCATGCTTGCGGCCATGCTGATCTTCACCGGGCATTTCGCTTTCTTCACCTATGTGCGTCCCTTCCTGGAAACCGTGACCGGCGTCGGCATCGGCGGCGTCTCGGGCATCCTGCTCGGCTTCGGCATCGCCAATTTCCTCGGCACGCTCCTGGCCGGTCCCCTGCTGGAGCGCAGCCTGCGGATGACGCTGCTGTCGATGCCGCTGCTGATGGGCCTTCTGGGTCTCGGCCTGGTGACGGTGGGCAGCGAGCCCGCGGCAGGCGCGGTGATGGTGGCGATCTGGGGCATGGCCTTCGGCGCCGTGCCGGTGGCATGGTCGACCTGGCTCACCCGCACGGTGCCCGACCAGGCGGAAAGCGCTGGCGGTCTGCTCGTCGCGGCGATCCAGTTCGCGATTGCGCTGGGCGCTGCGGCAGGCGGCGCGATCTTCGACACCAGCGGCGGCATCGGCGTCTTCACCGCGAGCAGCTTCATTCTCCTGCTGGCGGGGCTGATGATCGTGGCAGGTATACGCTCCCGCCGGGTGGCGGTCGCGGCCTGACATCAAGACTGCGGGCGGCGTGTGAGGATGCGCCGCCCGTAGCCATGACCGCCGACTCCCTCTATGCCGGCTCTTCGTCGGGGCATCGGAAAGGGACAGACGTGACCGTCACGCAAAGCAGGACCGCCGAGATCCGCCGGCTGGCAGCCGAGGATCGCGATGCCGCCGCCCGCGCGCTGGCGGAATTGCTGCGCGACCTCTTCGGCCTTGAGGCCGAACGAATAGAGATCAATCGCGACCGCTACAGCCTGAATTCGCTCAACGGCTTCTTCCGGACGGGTGATGAAGCCTTCTTCTTCAAGTTCCATCAGGAAGAGGGCGAGGAGGCGATGAGCGGCGAATATTACCGCGCCGACATCCTGGCCAAAGCCGGACTGCCGGTCGACAATCCCGTCCATATGTCGGCGCTGCCTGGCGAGCAGATCCTGATCTATCGCCGCCGCACCGATCCGCGCTTCTCCGATGTCCTGCGCCGCCTCGATCTCGCTCCCGATGAAGCGGCCGAGGCGCGGGCGCTTGCGGCCGAACGGAAGCTCAACGAGGCGCTGCTCGAAGTCTGTCGCAAGACGCTCCATCCCGTTGACGCGGCCGAAGTCGCGGCCGAGCCGATCCATCGCCTGTTCTACGAACGGCTGATCGACCCGAAAAGCGGCGCGCTGCCGGGCGGGCGTTTCGCCGACTTCTATGTCGGGCGGAGCTTCCGGTTTCCCGGCGTCGAGCTCGATTGGGAGGCTTTCAGCCGGGCGGCAGTCGTCATCAACGGCGTGCGCTACCGCAGGACGATCGGCGAGCTGTTCGCCGCGGCGGCAGAGCGGCTGCGGCCTGATCGCCTGGCGGATGCAGGCGGCGTGACCGCACATGGCGACGCCCACAACGCCAATGTCTGGTACGTGGAAGGGGGCGGCGCGCCGTCGCTTGCCTTCTTCGATCCGGCCTTCGCCGGCAGCCACGTGCCGACGCTTCTCGCCGAGATCAAGGCGACCTTCCACAACATCTTCGCCCATCCGCTCTGGCTCTACGATCCGGCCGAGGCCGCGACGCGCTATCGCGCGGACGCGACATTCGCCGACGGCGTGCTCGACATCGTCACCGACTGGCAGCCGAGCCGCATCCGCCTGGGCTTGCTCGAGGTGAAGGCCGGGACCTTCTGGCGGCCGCTGCTTGCCACACTTTCCGAGCGCGGGCTGCTGTCGCCCGACTGGCGCGAGGTGATCCGGCTTGCGCTGTTTCTGTGCCCGACATTGGTGATGAACCTGAGGGCAGGGGCCAGCAGCCACAATCCGGTGTCGTCGCTGATCGCCTTCTCGGTGGCGGTGATGGTCGGCAGCGAGCCGGTGGCGGGCGAGGATGTCGTGACGCGCTTCCTCGATATGGTCGACCCCGAGCGAGGTTAGCGCTCCAGAAGAAGCGGATCGCCTGCCGGTGAGGTCTCTTCATGCACAGCAGGTTCACCGCGTGCCCGCTTCGCGCAAATCCGTGACGGGCGCCACAGCAGTTGCGCTGCAGCTGCGAAGGGTGGACCGGTAGATGCCGGCGGGCGGCGCTATCGCACCTCGTAGCCGACTTCGGCAGCGCCGTGGCAGAGCGCCGTCCAGAAGCTCCTGGCGAAGGAGCGGAACACATAGAGGTCGAACTGCTCCGGCGCCGTGCGCTGAATCTGGGCGAAGACGTCGTGATGCGCGGTCGATCGGCCCGCACCGACCGGAAAGGCGGCCGGCGAGAAATCGATCGCGAAGAATTTCGCCAGCACCCATTCGGCACGGGCGCCTGAAATCCGGATCGCCGTGCGCCCGTGCGAGAGGGCGGTCACGACGCCGTCTTCGTCGCCAATCAGCCTGGCGAGGGCCGCCTCGGTCCCGGCGGCCTGATCGACCACCAGGAAGCGGCGGGGCGCGACGGTGAAGACCGCCTTCGTTTCCTCCGCCACGCCGGCGCCCGCGCCCTCCGGCAATGCGAGCCCGGTCGCCGTGCGGATCGCGGCGACCACGGAGGCTTCCTTGCCCGGCCAGGCGGTGACCTCGGCGATCGAGCCGGGCCTCGTCTCGGTGAGGACGACGCCCGCGCTCTCGGCGAGGCGACCGTGCGGCCCGGGCTTCCAGACGGGGAGCAGCGGCGAAACCGGCTCAACCATGCACGCGGCTCCCTTCAGGATCGAAGAAATGATGGCTGACGATCTCGACCGGGCCGAAGCGGTCGCGCAGCGGGTCGGAAACGAAGGCGCGGGTGCCGTGGCGCGCCTTGCCCCTCGCCACCAGCGCCAGCGCAATATGCTTGCCCAGGGCCGGCGAATAGCAGGCAGCCGTGATGTGGCCGATCGAACCATGGGGGCGCGCCCGGTCGAGTTCTTCGACGACATGCGCGCCGCCATTGAGCGCCCGATCGTCCAGCGCCACGAGACCGACGAGCTGCAGGCGGTCGGCCGCGACAAGGCCTTCGCGGTCCATCATGGCCGAGCCGATGAAGGGTTTCTTCTTCGACAGCATCCAGTCGAGATGGAGATCGCGCGCCGTGGTGCGGCCGTCGATCTCCGCCCCCGTGACATGGCCCTTCTCGATGCGCAGCGTGCCGAGCGCCTCGAGCCCATAGGGCAGGATGCCGAACGGGGCGCCGGCTTCCAGCAGAGCTTCCCACACATGGGTGCCGAAGCCGGCTCCGCAATAGACCTCATAGGCGAGTTCGCCGGAGAAGGAGAGGCGGCAGATCATGACCGGCACGCCGGCGATCTCGCCATGCACGATGCCCATGAAGGGCAGGGTGGCATTGTCGACGGCCGTGCCGGTGACGCAGGCTTCCAAGACCTTGCGCGCATTCGGGCCGGCGATCGCCGTGCCGGCCCATTCGTCGGTGACGGAGGTGACGGAGACTCTCAGCTCCGGCCAGATCACGTCGAGGAAATACTCCAGATGCTGCATGACCTTGCCGGCGTTGGCGGTGGTCGTGGTCATCAGGAAGTCGTTCTGGCCGAGCCGCCACGTCGTGCCGTCGTCGAAGGCGAAGCCGTCCTCTCGCAGCATCAGTCCGTAGCGCGCCTTGCCGACGGCGAGCGTGGAGAAGAGGTTGGTGTAGACCCGGTCGAGAAAGGTTGCCGCATCCGGTCCCCTGACCGCGATCTTGCCGAGGGTCGAGACGTCGACCATGCCGACATGATCGCGCACAGCCTTCGCCTCGCGCACATAGGCCTGCTCGACCGTCTCGCCGGGCAGCCCGTAGATCTGCGGACGGAACCAGAGGCCGGCCGGATAGAGCGTCGCGCCGTTTTCGACATGCCAGTCGTGCATCGGCGTCAGCCGCTCGGGCTTCAGGTCGCCGTAGCGCTCCGCCGCGAGCGCGCCGATCGAAACCGGTGCGAAGGGCGGCCGGAAGCGGGTGGTGCCCACTTCGGGCACGGGCTTGCCGAGCGCCTCGGCCATGATGGCGAGGCCGGGTACGTTGGAGGTCTTGCCCTGGTCGGTCGCCATGCCGAGCGTGGTGTAGCGCTTGAGATGTTCGACCGAGACGAAGCCTTCGCGATGCGCGAGCCGCACGTCCTCCGCCGTCACGTCGTGCTGCAGGTCGACGAAGGCCTTGCCCTTGGCCCTGATCTCGAAGACGGGGGCGGGGTGATGGTCGATCTCGGTCTCGCCGACATCGGGCAGCCGTCCGTTGCCGATGGTCGCGCCCGAAGCGGCAAGGCCGGCGTCCCGGCCTTCCTCGATCGCCCGGGACGTCGAAAAGCTGCCGTTGAAGCCGCCCGCGCCGAACCAGCGCTGCGTTGGTTTCGGCGGCAGGAAGGCCTGCAGGCCGTCATGCCAGGCCGGCCGCGCGCCGGCCTGGCTGGCGAGATGGATGGCCGGCGACCAGCCGCCGGAGACGGCGAGCAGGTCGGCCGCGATGCTGCGCGGATCGCCCGACAAGGCTCGCGTGGCGGCATCGAATTTCTGGACCTTGATGGCTGCCAGCGCCTTGCCCTCGGTGGCGACGACGGCATGGCCGGTCAAGATCTCCGCACCCGTCTCGGCGGCCAGTTCGTGTGCGGCTGCCGAGATGTCGGCCCTCACGTCGGCGATCGCGACGATGGTCGCCCCTGCGCGTGCGAGCGCGGCGGCCGCGCGGTAGGCGCTGTCGTTGTTGGTGAGGATCGCGATCCTCGCGCCGGGCAGCACGCCGAACTCGACCGCGTAGCGGACGGCCGAGTCGGCCAGCATCACGCCCGGCCTGTCATTGCCGGGAAACACCAGCGGGCGCTCGAAAGCGCCTGTCGCCAGCACCACGGCGCCGGCGCGGATCGTCCAGTGGCGGTGGCGCGGCTCGCCCTCGGCAGGCGCGGCCTTGTGGTCGGTGACGCGTTCGAGCGCGGCGATCGTGTTGTCGTCGTAGTAGCCCCAGGCCGTCGTGCGGGGCAGCAGCCGGACATTGCCGCGTCCGGCAAGGTCGCGCACGGTCGCCTCGGCCCAATCGGCCGCGCCGGCGCCGCCGATCGTCTCGCCCGACCAGTTGGCGGAGCCGCCGAAGCGCGCATCGAGTTCGGTCAGCACCACCTGCCTGCCCTGGTCGGCGGCGGCCTTCGCCGCCATGAGGCCGGCGGGCCCGGAGCCGACGACCAGAACGTCGCAAAAGGCATTCATGCGTTCATAGCGCGATGGATCCTTCGCCAGCCCCGCCCGGCCGAGGCCTGCCGCGCGCCGGATGAAGTATTCGCAGAACATCCAGAAGCGCGTGCCTCTCAGCGGGCCGATCGCCGGGCCCATGAAGGTCTTGTAGTAGAACCCCGCGGAAAAAAGATTGCCGGCCACCTGGTTGACGGCGCCGATGTCGAGGCCGAGCGACGGAAAGCGGTTCTGACTGACGACGGTGAGGCCGTCATGGATCTCCAGCATTGTCGCCGGGATGTTCGGCTCGCGCACGTCGTCGCGCAGCACTGTCACCAGCGCGTTGGGCTCGTCGACGCCGGCGGCGATCACGCCGCGCGGCCGGTGGTATTTGAACGATCGGCCGAACAGCGAGACCCGGTTGGCGAGCAGAGCGGACGCCAGCGTGTCGCCGGGGTGGCCGGTATAGGGATGGCCGTCGAAGGTGAAGCGGATGGTGCGGCTGCGGTCGATGCGCCGGCCCGCGTCGATGCGGCGTGCGCTCATGGCTTCGCTCCGGCTTCGCGCAGGTCGCGCGCCATCGCGACATTGGAAATCTTGTGCGTCAGCGTGTTGCGGGTGACGGCGAGATGGGCCCGGCAGCCGCCCGAGTGCTGCCAGATCTCATGATGCTCGCCGGCCGGGTTGAGCCGGTCGTAGACATAGGCGTTCCATGCGGCCTGATCCGTCGATGCCGGATCGGGGCGGGTGCGGTTGCCGTCGCCCTGGTAAGTGAATTCCGAGACGTCGCGCGAGCCGCAATAGGGGCAGCGGATCAGCATGGTTTGCGCTCCGCGGGAAAGGGGGACGTGGAGAGGATCATTCTCATTGTCTAATGCAATCTGGGCGTCGCGCCCTGGCCCTTGTCGTCGATGACGAGGCCGCGATGGAAACGGTCCAGCGTGAAGGCCGCATTGATCTCGTGCGGTTCGTCGCGCGCGATCGTCCAGGCGAAGGCGAAGCCTGAGGCGGGCGTTGCCTTGAAGCCGCCATAGCACCAGCCGCAATTGAGATACATGCCAGGCAGCGGCCCCGTCGTGATGATCGGCGAGCCGTCCATGGACATGTCGCAGACGCCGCCCCATGAACGCAGCACCCGCACGCCGGCGAGGCTCGGGAACAGCGCCAGCATCTCGCTCATCACCTCCTCGACAATCGGCAGGTTGCCGCGCTGCGCGTAGGAGTTGTAGCCGTCGATGTCGCCGCCATAGACGAGGCCGCCCTTGTCGGATTGCGACATGTAGAAATGGCCCATGCCGAAGGTGATGACGGTGTTCAGGAAGGGCTTCAGCGATTCCGACACGAAGGCCTGGAGCACATGGCTCTCGATCGGCAGCCTTTCGATGCCGGCGAGCCGCATGACATGCCCGGTGCTGCCGGCGACCGCGACCGCAACCTTCCTCGCCCTGATCTCGCCGCGCGTGGTGGTCACGCCGGTGATGCGGTCGCCGTCGCGCAGGAAGCCGGTCACCTCGCAGTTCTCGACGATGTCGACGCCGCGCCGGTCGGCGCCGCGCGCATAACCCCATGCCACCGCGTCGTGCCGGGCCGTGCCGGCACGCCGCTGCATGAGGCCTCCCACCACCGGGAAGCGCGCCGAGGCCGACAGGTCGAGGCCGGGTACCTCCCGCGCGAGCTGGGCGGGGCTCATCAGCTCGGCATCGATGCCGTCATGGCGCATGGCGTTGCCGCGGCGGGCATAGTCGTCGAGCTGGGCGGGCGAATGGGCGAGGTTGAGCACGCCGCGCTGCGAAAACATCACATTGTAGTTGAGTTCGTGGGACAACGTCTCCCACTGCTTCATCGAATGCTCGTAGAAGCGGGTGTTGGCGGGCAGGAGGTAGTTGGAGCGCACGGCCGTCGTGTTGCGGCCGACATTGCCCGAGCCGAGATAGCCCTTCTCGATGACCGCCACGTCGGTGATGCCGTGTTCTTTGGCGAGATAATAGGCGGTGGACAGGCCGTGTCCGCCGCCGCCGATGACGACGACTTCATAGGCGGGTTTCGGCTCCGGCTTGCGCCATGCCGGTTTCCAGTCGCGATTGCCGCCAAGAGCGTTCCTGAAGAGCGAAAGGGCCGAATATTCCGCCATTGGCAGTTGTGATCCGTTGCTGATTCCGGCGCACACTATCGGGGCGGCCGACGGACCAAGGCAAGGATTGCGCCACGCCCTTTCGCAGGGCCGACTCCCGAGGCCGGCGTTGCCGTTGCGCCTTGTCTTCCGGGAGGCGTGGCTTGCCCCTGACTGCGGGCATCTTTATCAAGGGCGCGGATTCAACCGTCACGCAGAGGGCACAGCCTGCAGAACCCCATGCCGATCCTGTCCTTCCGGCGCTTCGCCGTCCCCCTGATCCTGCTTCTGGCCGTACTTTGGGCCACGCTTGCTGGCGCACAGAACGGCAGCGGCCCGGGAAACGGACTGCTCGCCGAGCAGCAGCAGGTCGTCGGCCAACTCGGGGCCAGGATCGACGCGCTCGAAAAGAAGATCGGCGCCAATTCGCAGGACGACGCGAATCTCGTCGAGATCAGGACCGGGCTCGAGGAGCTGTCGCGCCAATTGCTGGCGAGCGGCGTCGCCTTTCGTCCGCGCCTCGCTGAGATCAATGCCCGGCTCGAGCAGCTCGGCCCGGCGCCGGCGGAGGGGCAGCCGCCCGAACCGGAGGCGGTCGCGTCGGAGCGAAAGTCACTGGTGGCGGACAAGGCCGAGATCAACGTGTTGCTGGGCAATGCGGAGAGCATGTCGATCCGCGTTACCGGCCTGATCAACAATATCGCCGAAATCCGCCGGGAGCTGTTCCAGAGCCTTCTGACCAAACGCTATGACGTCGGCTACGAGTTGCTGGGAGAAGTCGTCGGTGCCGCCTATTCCGAGATGGCCACCTTCTATCGGACCGTATCGTCGTGGCTTCGTTTCGTCGTGCAGTTCAAGCTGCAGTCGGTGCTCGCCGCAACCTTCTTCGCCTTGGTGGCTGCTGTGGTGCTGCTGGTCGGCGGGCGGCGGCTGTTCGGCGATCTCTTCGATGCCGACCCTCTGGTGGAGGAGCCGTCTTATCTCAGCCGCCTGTCCGTGGCCTTCTGGTCGACACTGGTTCCGACCGCGGCCGTGAGCGTGTTCCTGGCAACGACCTATCTGCTCTATCAGTATTTCGGTGTGTTGCGGCCCGATATCGCCACGATCATGGCCTCGCTTTTCAGCGTCATCGGGATCGTGTTCTTCGTCCATCGCCTGGGCGATGCGGTGCTATCGCCCAAGCTGCCGAACTGGCGGCTGATCGACGTGGACACCGGGGCGGCGCGGCTGCTCCATTGGCTGGTCTTCGCCACCGCGCTTTTCACCGGCGTCGACGCATTCCTCAGCCAGGTCTACCAGGTGCTGAGTTCGCCTCTGGCGTTGACGGTCGGCGAGAGTCTTATCTCGACGGTACTTACCGGCCTGCTGGTCATCTTCATTGGGATGGTGAGGCCTGCTTCCGGCGACGATGGCCGGCCACGGCGCTGGCATCCGCTGTTGCGTTTCACCCTGTTCCTTCTGGGCGGCGCCACGATCATCGCGGCACTGCTCGGTTATATCGGGCTGGCGCGCTTCATGTCGGCTCAGATCGTCATCACCGGCGCGGTGCTGGCGACCATGTATCTCGGCTTCCTGTCGTCGCGCGCGATGTCCGACGAAGGCGCCTTCGCCAATACGAAGATGGGTCAGCGTCTCGGCGAGGTCTTCAAGCTCGACGAGACCACGCTCGACCAACTCGGGCTCGTCGTCAGCATCGCGGTCAACATCCTCGTGCTCATCATCGGCCTGCCACTGATCCTTTTTCTCTGGGGGTTCCAGCCGGGCGACATCACCGCCTGGATCTACAGGTTCGCGACCGAGATCAAGATCGGCTCCTTCTCCTTTTCGTTGACCGGCATCCTCACCGGCATCATCGTCTTCGTGCTGGGCTATTTCGTTACCCGCTGGTTCCAGGGCTGGCTCGACGGTTCGGTCATGGCACGCGGCAAGCTCGATGCCGGCGTCCGCAACTCCATTCGCACCGCCGTCGGCTATGCCGGCGTCGCGCTCGCGGCATTGATCGGCGTTTCGGCCGCCGGCATCGACCTTTCCAATCTGGCGCTGGTCGCCGGTGCGCTCTCCCTCGGCATCGGCTTCGGCCTCCAGAACGTCGTCTCCAATTTCGTGTCGGGCCTGATCCTGCTGGCCGAGCGTCCGTTCAAGGTCGGTGACTGGATCGTGGCGGGCGCCGTCACGGGCACGGTCAAGAAAATCAGCGTTCGCGCCACCGAGATCGAGACGTTCCAGCGCCAGACCGTCATCCTGCCGAACTCCGAGCTGATCAATGCCGCGGTCGGCAACTGGACGCACAAGAACAAGCTCGGGCGCATCGAAGTCAGGGTCGGGGTGGCCTACGGTTCCGATCCGAGGAAGGTCCACAGCCTCCTCCTGGAGATAGCTCGCAACCATCCGATGGCGCTCAAGAATCCTGAACCCGCCGTGGCTTTCGTGAACTTCGGCGAATCCTCGCTCGACTTCGAGGTTCGTGTCTTCCTGTCCGACATCCTCAACGGTGTGAGCGTGCAGAACGATATCCGCTTCGCGATTGTGGACGCGTTCGAGCGCGAGAGGATCACCATTCCTTATCCTCACCGGGAACTCCTCGTCAGGGCTGCCGCTTCCGAGCAGGCGACCGAGGCCTGGCCCACCGACGACGACCGGGCGGATGCGGATCTCATGGAGAAGCACCGGGCCGCCGCCGCCAGGGAGGCCGAGAGGGCAGCCCCGAAACGAAAGGGCAGGGTCCGGAAGCCCGATCCCCATTGAGGCTTCCCGATCGGCGGGGCACGATCCGCCAATTCCGGCGAAACCGCGCCTGAACGGCGCATTCAGTTGCCGTTCAGGATGGAAGTCCTATAAGGTCCCACGAAAGAAGGCCGAAGGCCCTTCTCAGTGCAACAGAGGCGGTGGTAACACCGGTATCGCAATGAAGAAATACTGTCTCGCGTTCGCCGCGCTCCTTGCGATGGACGGCCACGGGATGGCTGCGAGCGCAGTCAATCTCGACTCGGAGCCGCGTACCCTGGTCGTCACCGAAGGCGGCAACAAGACCGAGCTTGCACTGCCTGCCGGTCAGACCGTCGAGTTCTGCCCGAACGGCTGCTTCGTCACCATGCCCAATGGCGACCGCGAAGCGCTGACGGGGTCGGAGACCATCGAGATCTCCGGCGGGGCTGCCAGGATCAAGTAGACGTCCTCTGTGCGAGCATGAAGCAAAGGCCGGGTCTCAAACCCGGCCTTTGTGTATACCCTGCAATCACCGGTTAACCTTCAGGTTGAAAACAGGCTAGAGTGGCTCTGCCGGATGCGGGGGATTAACGGTCGGTAGCGTGCTCGTCCGTTATGGGTCACCCCGCAGACAATGCGGGAGACGGCGGAACGACGGCGATGGACGTGCGATCGGACGGGAATGCGGTGCCTCTGGCCGTCGACCTCGACGGCACGCTGATTGCTACCGATCTTCTGTGGGAAGGCCTGTTCCTGCTTATCAGGCGCAATCCGCTTTTTCTGTTCATGGTGCCGGTGTGGATCGCGACCGGCGGGCCGGCGCGGCTGAAGCTCGAGATTGCCGCCCGTGTCGATATCGACGCTACCGTGCTGCCATATCGGCCTGCGGTGCTCGACCGGCTGCGCAGCGAACGGGATGCCGGCCGCAGCATCGTGCTCGCCACCGGAACCCCCCGTAAGTTCGCCGACGCCATCGCCGCCCATCTCGGCCTTTTCGATACCGTGATCGCCACCGAAGGCCGGGAGAACGTCACCGCCGGGCGAAAGCGCGCCGTGCTCACCGCAGCCTATGGCGACGGCGGTTTCGACTATGTCGGCAACAGCCGTCACGACCTGAAGGTGTTCGATGCCGCGCGCGAGGCGATCGTCGTCGCGCCGGACCGCCAAGCCGCGCGCTGGCAGGCGATGCACCGCTGCGAGCTCCTGGAGACGCCGAAGCCGACCTTGCGGACCGTCGCAAAAATGCTGCGCGCCCATCAATGGCTCAAGAACAGCCTGATCGCCGTGCCGATGGTGCTGGCGCACGAATATCTGAACCTGAACATGCTGTTGGCCTGCCTGCTGGCCTTCGTCTCCTTCAGCGCCTGCGCGTCGGCCGTCTACATCGTCAACGACTTCTTCGACCTGACGTTGGATCGCCGCCACGCGACCAAGCGCAGCCGGCCGTTCGCCAGCGGGCTTCTGTCGATGCGGTTCGGGCTCGTTTCCATGGCCGTGCTGCTGGCGGTCGGCTTGTTCACCGCGGCGTTCCTGCCGCCGTTGTTCTGGGCGGCGCTCGCCGCGTATCTCGTTGGCACGACGGCCTATTCGCTGGCGGTCAAGCGCATGCTGCTGATAGACGTGCTCGCGCTGGCTGGCCTCTATACGACGCGCATCCTTGCGGGCGCCGCCGCGACCGGCACCGAAGTGTCGTTCTGGCTGCTCGCCTTCTCGATCTTCTTCTTCCTGTCGCTCGCGCTGGTGAAGCGCTACGTCGAGCTGCGTTCGACGCCGTTGCCCGCCAAAGAGCGGATCGCCGGCCGCGGCTACCGCACCGAGGACCAGGAGATCATCGCGCAGGCGGGGATGGGGGCCGCCTTCTCCTCCGCGCTGGTGCTGGCGCTCTATATCGACAGCGCCGCTGTGCGCGAGCTCTACCCGCATCCCTGGATGATCTGGCCGCTGGCCCCGATCGTGCTCTATCTGACCATGCGAGTCTGGATCCTGGCCCGGCGGGACGAAATGCATGACGATCCCGTCGTCTTCATCATCAGCGACTGGCGAAGCCAACTGGTCGCCGGCATCGGCGCGATCATGCTCGTGGTCGCGAGCAACGTGTCATGAGCGCCTTCCAGAGCTTCGGCCTGGCGACCCCGCCGGCGCGTGCCGCGATCCTTCCCCGGGAGGCGATCGCCGGCCTGAAGGCGGCAGACATGCGTCGCCGCTCCTTTCTCGCCTACGGCAACGGGCGCAGCTACGGCGACAGTTGCCAGGCAGATTCCGGAACCGTCGTCGACATGCGCGGCATGAACCGCATGCTGTCCTTCGATCCCGAGACCGGGCTTATGGAGGCGGAAGCCGGGGCGCTGCTTTCCGATATCATCGCCGCCGCCGCGCCGCGCGGCTTCTTTCCGGCCGTGGTGCCCGGCACGCAATTCGTCACGCTCGGCGGCGCGATCGCCAACGATATCCATGGCAAGAACCACCATCGCCGCGGCAGCTTCGGCAGCCATGTGGAATCGCTGCGGCTGTTGCGTTCGGATGGGCGCTTGCATGCCTGCTCGGCAACCGAAAACTCCCCGCTCTTCGCCGCCACCATTGGCGGCATGGGACTGACGGGTCTGATCCTGTCTGCCGTGATCCGTCTCATGCGGGTGCCTTCGCTCGACGTAACCGAGCAGGTGACGCCGTTCCGCGACCTCGGCGAGTATTTCGATCTCGCTCAAGCTGCGGACCAGGCCAATGAATATGCCGTCGCCTGGGTCGACCAACTCGCGTCGGGCCGTGATGCCGGGCGCGGTCTCATGATGACTGGAAATCACTGCCCGGAAGGAGGTCGCGCGGCGCCCCTGTCAGCGCCGCGCCTTTCGGTTCCGTTCCGCGTTCCGGTCAATGTGCTCAATCGCCCCTTCCTGTCCGTCTTCAATGCCGCCTATCGCTGGAGAAAGGGCGCGTCGGCCGAGCCGCGGCGGAGCGGCTATCGGGCGTTCTTCTTCCCGCTCGACAGCCTCGGCAACTGGAACCGTCTCTACGGGCCGCGCGGCCTGTTTCAGCACCAGAGCGTGATCCCGTTCGAGGCGGCGCGCGAAGCGATCCCACGGATGCTGGAAGCCGCGCGCACGGCCGGGCGGGGCTCATTCCTGACCGTGCTCAAGCGGTTCGGCGACGTGCGCTCGCCCGGGCTGCTTTCGTTTCCGCGGCCGGGCTACACGCTCACGCTCGACTTTCCCAATCACGGCGCGTCGACCTTGGCGCTGCTTTCCGAACTCGACCGGATTACCGTCGGCGCGGGTGGGGCGGTCAATCCCTACAAGGATGCACGCATGGCTGCGACGACCTTCGCGGCCTCGTTTCCGAACTGGCGGGAGTTGGAGAGGTTGAGAGACCCCGTCTTCCTTTCGGCCTTCTGGGCGCGCACGGCGCTGAGGCTGCCGGCCGCTCCGGGCGGGGCGGCGGCAGCCGCCTGAGGGCGTTTCGGAAGAAGTTTCAAAGGAAGAACTAACAGACTGAATTTGCTTTTTATTTCGTCTATTCACGAAATGTTTCGACATTGGTGTTAGTACTGGTCAGGACAGGTGACGCATGAAATACATACCCTTCATCCTCTTCACGGTCATGACCAATGCCGCCGCGCAGCTCATGCTGAAGCAGGGCATGATCACGCTTGGGCCGATTTCCTTCGAGGGCGCCAATCCGGTACTGCGGCTGCTGCAGATCGTATTCAGTCCATGGGTGTTCGCAGGCCTCCTCACCTTCGTCGTGTCGATGGCTTCGCATCTCTATGTGCTGTCGAAGGTCGAACTCTCCTTCGCCTATCCCTTCCTCAGCCTTGCCTATGTGGCGGTGGCCGTCTTCGCCTATTTCGTGTTCAGAGAGGACCTCAACGCCTACCGCATCGCCGGCATTGGCTTCATCTGCGTCGGGACGGTGCTGATCGCCCAGAGCGGACGCAGCCATGCCGCACCTGAAGCCGATCCCTCCAAGCCGGTCCAGACAAGCGAGATCGTCCAATGAAACATGTGATCTTCGGCGGCGACGGTTTCGTCGGCCGCCATCTCGTGCCTCTGCTTCTCGCCGACGGCGAAGAGGTGATCGTCGCAGACATCGTCAGGAGCGAACTGCCGCACTACCGGCCGGCGCGTTTCGTCCAATGCGACGTGACCGATCCGGCCTCGGTCGCGGCGGTCGGCATCGGGCCCGACGACATGGTCTACAACCTTTCGGCCAAGATGCTTTCGCCGATCCAGGTTCGCGCCAAGCGTCACGATTTCTTCTGGCCGGTCAATTTCCACGGCACGGAGAACATCATCCAGGCCATGGACAAGGCCGGCGCCGGCAAGCTCGTCCACTATACGACCGACATGATCTACGGCCACACTTATGCCTGGCCGCAGACGGAGGATCACCCTGCCGCGCCGCTCGGCGAATACGGACTGTCCAAGCTCAAGACCGAGGAACTTGCGGCCCAGTGGCGCGAGCGCGGCATGAGCATTTCCCTGTTCCGGCCGCGGCTGATCATCGGTCCCGGACGCCTCGGCATTTTGGCGAAGCTGTTCAAGCTGATCGACTGGAACCTGCCGGTGCCGATGATCGGCTCGGGTCGCAACCCCTATCAGTTCATCTCGGTGTTCGATTGCGCCGAGGCGGCACGCCTCGCATGGAAGGCAGGCGTGCCCAACCAGGCCTATAATCTGGGATCGCTCAATCCGCCGCCGGTCCGCAAGCTGCTCGGCGACCTCGTCAGGCATGCCGGGTCGAAGTCGGTCCTCCTGCCGACGCCGGCCTGGGCGGTGAAGCGCACGCTCGATCTGCTCGATTTCCTGAACATGCCGATCATGGATCCGGAGCAGTATCTGATCGCCGACGAGATGTGTGTGCTCGACGTATCGAAGGCCGAACGCGAGCTCGGCTGGGTGCCGCGCTATCGCGACGAGGACATGCTGATCGCCGCCTACAGTGAATACCGCGCCGCCAGGGATGGCCGGGCCTCCTCGGAGAGCCGGGTTGCGGCGGAGTGAGACAGGAGCGAGTGATGAACGCCTTGACCAAAACCGCTGATGGCGGCGACCGCGCCGGCGAACTTGCCAGCAACGGCACGCCGAAACCCCACCTGATCACCGTCGAACAGGCGAAGAACCTCGACGTTGCCCGCATCACCGATCTCTTCAAGGCGCACATCAATCCCGGCCAGCTCCATTTCATGAAGCTGCTGGGCTTCCATAAGGTGAAGATCGAGCGCGCCGAGGGGATGTACTATTACGACCAGAACGGGCGGGCGATCCTCGACTTCTTCGGCGGATTCGGTTCGCTCGCCTTCGGCCACAACCACCCGAGGATTCTCGAGGCGCGCCGCAGGTTCCAGGAGGAGAAGCGGCACGAGATCGCGATCGCCTTCATGTCGCAATATGCGGCGGCCCTCTCGCACAATCTCGCCGCCTGCTCGCCGGGCGAGCTCGACATGGTGTTTCTCGGTTCGACGGGGTCCGAGGCGATGGAGGCGGCGATCAAGGTGGCCGAGCGTGCCGCCGGGCCGAAGCGGCCGAAGATCGTCTATGCCGAGAATTCCTTCCACGGCAAGACCAAGGGCGTTCTGTCGATCACCGACGGTCAACTCTATCGCGGCGAATTCAGGCTGGTCGACAACACGGTGCGCGTCCCCTTCGGGGACATCGAAGCGGTCGAGAACGCCTTCCGATCGGACCCGGCCATCGGCGTGATCGTGCTGGAGACCATCCAGGGCGGCGGCGGCATCATCCAGGCCGAGACGGACTATTGGCGCAAGCTGCGCGGGCTCTGCGACCGCTACGGCGTCCTCTGGGTGGCCGACGAGGTCCAGTGCGGCTATGGCCGGACGGGGTGCTTCTATGCCTTCGAGCATTACGGCGTGGTGCCCGACGTGACGGCCCTTGCCAAGTCGCTCGGCGGCGGCAAGGCCGCGGTCGGGGCGATGATAGCCAGCCGCGATGTCTACATGAAGGCCTATGGCACGCCGAAGACCGCCATGGTCCACGCGGCCGCGACCTTCGGTGGCATCGGCGAGGCCGCGATCACGGCCATCGAAGCGCTCAATGTCCTCTATGACGATGGCCTGATCGACAATGCCGCATCCGTCGGCGACCATCTGCTCGACAGGCTCAAGGCGCTCAAGGCCAGGTATCCGACGATCATCAAGGATGTGCGCGGCAAGGGCCTGATGGTCGGGCTGGAATTCCACGACTTCTCGCAGACCCTGCCGATGGTGCTGCGGCCTGTCGTCAGCGTGCTCGACGACAAGCTCAAGGGGTCGCTGTCGGGTTTCGTCGGAGCGTTGCTCTTGCGCGACTACGACGTGCTTGTCGCCTTCACCGAATACAACCGCAACGTCATCCGCCTTGAGCCGCCGCTGATCTGCGGGAACGAGCATGTCGACCGTTTCGCTGACGCACTCGACAGCCTGCTGTCGCGCGGCATCGTCGCCATCGTCAAGGATTTCGTGAAAAGCCAGGTGAAGTGACGGCCCGGTCGGGCAGGGGCACAGGGAAGGGAACTTGTCCATGACGGCCATCGAACGCACGGCGATCGGCTGGGCTTTGGGAACAATGCCCGCAAGGCTCCTGATGCGGGCCGCGGGCAGCAAGGTTCTGCTGGATCGCCTGGCCGTCGTGTTCTTCGCCGCGATCTGCCTGCTGGTCTCGGCCTATGCGCTCGTGCGCCCCGACTACAATTGGGACATGGTGGCCTATGTCGCCGCCGCACTCGAGGACCGCCACCCTGATCCGGCGAAGTTGCATGCCGAGACCTGGAAGCGCGTCTCGGAGGGGGCGAGCCAGTCCCAGCTCTACCACCTCCAATACGGCACCCCCTACAACAAGCATCAATGGGAGAATCCGGCCGACTTCCAGTCGCAGCTATCGATGTATCGGGTGAAGGTCGCCTATGTCGCACTCATCGAGGCTCTCGAGCCGCTGACCGGTCTGGTCAAGGCGTCGATGCTGCTGAGCATATTGCCGTCGCTCGCGCTCGGCGCGCTGTGCCTGTGGCTGCTCGGCCGCGACGATGCCCTGCAGGGGGCCTTCCTTCTGGCGCCGGTCCTGATGCTCGCCGGCTATGCCCACATGACAACGGCCGTCGTTCCCGACATGCTGGTGTCATTCGTCTCGCTGCTCGCCATTCTGCTCTTCGCGAGCAAGCGCGATATAGCGGCCTGCGTCGTCCTCCTTGTCTCCGTCCTGATCCGGCCGGACAACATCGTGCTCGTCTTCGCCCTTCTTCTGACGGCCATCGCCTTCGGCTGGCGTGTCCTTCCGCTCCTGGTGACCTTCGTCGTCGGGCTGGCGGCCTGCGTGGCCATGTCCAGGTTCGGCGGGCACCCGGGATGGTGGGCGCATTTCTACTTCTCCTGCGTCGAGGTCCAGAACTCGATGACGAACTTCCATCCGGACTTTTCGTTCGGCGCCTTCATGCGCGGCTATACACGCGGCGTGCTGGTGGCGATCATGGAAAATGACTGGCCGGCGATCTTCGCGCTGCTGATCGCGGCCTGGGCTCTGCTCAATCGCATCGGAAGGACGGGTACCGAGCGCGCCAATGCGCTGGTCTTCGCGCTCGTCATCGGCACGCTCGGCAAGTTCGCCAGCTTTCCCTTGCCTGACGACCGCTTTTACTTCGTGTCCATCGCCGCCATGGCGGTGGTGCTGGCCACCATGTGGAAGCCGCGTTTCGACATTGCCGCGGCCCGCGCTTGACCCTCTGGCGGGCAGCCGACATGATTTTGGTCGCGCGGTTTTTTGGCGATGTCGCAAACAGGCTGCAGTCGCGCCGCCGCCCCGACCTATAGTCCGCCGGCAACATCATCGCGGAGTCGCGTCTTATGGCAGGGTTTCCGGAAAAGGCGAAGGTCGTCATCGTCGGACTGGGCGGCATCGTGGGCGCATCGGTCGCCCATCACCTCATCGAGCGCGGATGGGACGACATCGTCGGCATCGACAAATCGGGCATACCGACCGACATCGGTTCGACGGCACATGCTTCCGACTTCTGCTACACGACGAGCCATGATTTCCTGTCGTGCTGGACGACGCTTTACTCCATCGATTTCTACGAGAAGATGGGCCATTACGCGCGCGTCGGCGGTCTCGAAGTTGCCCGCGTCAGCGACGACGACCGCATGGAGGAGATCCGGCGCAAGGTCGGTTCGGCGAAGGCATTCGGTACACGGGCCCGGCTGATCGAACCTGCCGAGATCAAGGAGAAGTTCCCGCTTATTGAGGAGAGCCTTGTACAGGGCGGCCTTTGGGACCCGGATGCGGGCCTGGTGATACCGCGCTCGCAGACCGTCGCCGGCAAGCTGGTCGACCAGGCCGAGGCCGCCGGCAAGTTGAAGGCCTTCGCCAACACGCCCGCCAAATCCCTCCTCATCGAGGACGGCCGCATCAAGGGCGTGGTGACGGATCGCGGCACCATCATGGCTGAGCATGTCGTGGTCTGCGCCGGCCTCTGGGGACGCCTGATCGCCGAAATGGCTGGCGAGGACCTGCCGGTCATGCCGGTCGACCATCCGCTCACCTTCTTCGGGCCGTATGACGAATTCGCCGGCACCGGCAAGGAGATCGGCTGGCCGCTGCTGCGCGATCAGGGCAACTCGGCCTATATGCGCGACACCGGCGACCCGAAGACCGCCGAGGGCGGACAGATCGAATGGGGATACTACGAGGAGACCAATCCGCGCCTGTGCCATCCGCGCGATCTCCTGGAAAAGGATCAGGCCCGCCTGTCGCCCTCGCAGCGCGATCTCGATATGGAACAGATCATGGCGCCGCTCGAACGCGCCATGGAACTCACGCCGATCCTGGGCGAGTTGGGCTACAATGAAAGCCACTCCTTCAACGGGCTACTGCAGGTGACGGCCGATGGCGGCCCCTCCATCGGCGAAAGCCAGAAGGTGAGGGGGCTCTGGTACGCCGTCGCCATCTGGGTCAAGGACGGCCCCGGCATGGGCAAGCTCGTCGCCGACTGGATGACCGACGGCCGGACGCCGATCGACCATGCACGCATAGACTATGCGCGCTTCTATCCGCACCAGATGGAGGAGACCTTCATAGTAGGACGCTGCGGCGAGGCGGCGCAGAAGGTCTACAACCCGGCGGTCCATCCGCGCGAGCCCTATGCGACCGGCCGCGATGTGCGCCGCTCGCCCTTCTGGGAACGCGAGAAGGAACTCGGCGGCTATTTCATGGAACTGGGCGGCTGGGAGCGCGCCCATGGCTACGCCGCCAACGAGCATCTTTTGGAGAAATACGGGAACCGCGTGCCGAAGCGCGAGAACGAGTGGGACAACCGCCATTTCTGGCGCGTCTCGAATGCCGAGCATCTCGCCATGAGCGAGGATTGCGGCATCGTGAACCTGTCGCATTTTGCCATCTACGATGTCGAGGGCCCGGATCACGTGGCGCTGATGGAGTGGCTGTGCGCGGCCAGGATCGGCGGCGACGCCATGATCGGCAAGGGCATCTACAACCATTTCCTCGACGACGAGGGCATGGTGCGCGCCGACCTGACGGTCATCCGCATGGCCGACCGCTGCCGCGTGATCGACGGCGCCGATGCCGGTCCGCGCGACTTCAACTATATGCGCCGGGTTGCCACCGACAAAGGCTTCGACGTGACGGTGACCGACGTGACCGAGAAGAACGTTACGGTGGGCATCTGGGGGCCGAATGCCCGCCGGACGCTGCAGAAGGTCGTGGAGGATCCGGACGGCCTCTCGCCGGAGAATTTCCCCTTTGCGGCGATCAAGCATGTCCGGATCGCCGGCAAGGACGTGACGGCCTTCCGCATCTCCTATGTCGGAGAGCAGGGCTGGGAACTGCACATGGCCTATGAGGACGGGCTGGCCGTGTGGGACGCGCTGCGGTCGACCGGCGTGATGGCCTTCGGCGTCGAGACCTACGCCAACAGCCGTCGCATGGAGAAGAGCCTGCGCCTCCAGAACGCCGATCTCCTGACCGAGTACAATCTCTTCGAGGCGGATCTCGCGCGGCCGAAGGTGAAGGAAGCCGATTTCCGCGGCAAGGCGAAGCATCTGGAGTACCGTGCCCGGACCCACCAGCCCGCCATGCTTTGCACGCTCGTCATGACGGACAATATCGATTCCAGGGACGTCGCGCGCTATCCGGTCGGCACGATGCCGGTGATGGACCCGGAGACGGGCGCCACACTTGTCGACGAACTTGGCCGCCGCTCCTTCACGACGTCGGTCGCCTATGGTCCGACCATCGGCAAGAACATCGCGCTCGCCTATCTGCCCTGGGCCTATTGCCAGGAAGGCCGCAAGCTCGCCGTGGAGTATTTCGCAGAGACCTATCCGGTGGAGGTGGTGGCGATCGGCTACAAACCGCTCTACGATCCGGACAACCTGAAGCCGCGGAGCTGAGGGCTGCCGGCTCGGGATTGGGGTCAGGCCCCGCTCCATCCCTCGACCCGGCAGGTCGCGGAAAAGTGAAGATGAAGCCGGCCTTTTCACGGGTTGGCTTTCTTTCTTCAGGCAATCCCTCACCTATACTGCCCTGATGTCGACGTTGCTTCGCCCATGGCGGACACTGACCTGCGCAGCGCTCGCGCTCACTGGCCTTGCATTGGAGCAGGCCATTGCGGCGGAGCCGGTCGACGTCGAACTCGTTCTTGCCGTCGACGTTTCGCTGTCGATGTCTCCGGGGGAACTCGAGATCCAGCGCGAAGGCTATGCGGCTGCCCTCACCGACAAGCGCGTGCTCGATGCCATCAGGCAAGGCATGAACGGCAGGATCGCCGTAACCTATTTCGAGTGGGCGGGCACGACCACCCAGCGTGTCGTGGTACCCTGGACGATCATCGAAACGCGCGATGATGCCGAGGCTGTCGCGGCCAAGCTGTCGGCGACGCCGCCGAACAGCGCACGCCGTACCTCGATCTCCAGTGCTCTGGAGTTCGGTTCCGACCTCTTCGCCGAAAGCCCGTTCCAGGGCGCCAAGCGCGTCATCGACATCTCCGGCGATGGACCGAACAACCAGGGCGCTCCCGTGGACCTCGTCCGAGACACGGTGGTTGCGCAGGGGATCGTCATCAACGGCCTGCCGCTGATGACCAACAGCGGCTTGATCAGCGCCTATGACGTCGCGGACCTCGACCGCTACTACAATGATTGCGTGATCGGCGGGCCGGGCGCCTTCATGATCCCGGTCAACGGCTGGTCGCAGTTCCCCGAGGCGGTGCGCCGCAAGCTCGTGCTGGAGCTTGCAGGTCCTGCCTGGCAGCGTCAGGCCGGCGAGGTAGCCGCGCACCCGCCCGTTATCCTTGCGGATGCGAGGTCTTCCTATGACTGCATGGTCGGCGAGAAGCTCTGGCGCGATCGCTCGGGCATGTGGGATTCGCGGTAGGCCGCCCCTGCAATGAATGAGGCGCCTCTGGTTTCAGACGCATATCGTTGCGACCCTCACTTCACGCGGCAAGCAACTGCTTGCGATCGACGCGCTCCTGCTGGGGCGAGCGGGAATAGAGTTCCCGGTAGCATTTCGAGAAATGCGACGCCGAGACGAAGCCACAGGCGACCGCCACTTCCACGACGGGCAACGACGACTGGATCAACAGGTGACGCGCCCGGTCGAGCCGGATCTCGAGATAATAGCGCGCCGGCGAGCGACCCATCTCCTGACGGAAGAGCCTCTCGATCTGGCGGCGGGAGAGACCGACGTCGTCCGCGATCTCGATGAGCGATAGCGGCTCGGCGAGGTTGCCCTCCATGAGTTCGATGATGCTCAGCACCTTGGCGTTCTGAACGCCGAGGCGTGCCCGGAGCGGCAGCCGCTGACGGTCCGTCGGGCTGCGCACGCGATCGGTCAGCACCTGCTCGCAAACGCGATTGACCAGTCCATCGTCGAAGTCGTCGCCGATCAGTTTCAGCATCATGTCGAGGGCGGCCGTACCGCCTGCGCAGGTATAGATGTTCTGGTCGACCTCGAACAGGTCGGCAAAGACGTTCACTTTCGGGAAGGCCTCGGAAAAGCCCGGAAGGTTCTCCCAATGGATGGCGCAGCGCTTGTTGGACAGAAGTCCCGCCGCCGCCAGCACATGGGCGCCCGTGCACAGGCCGCCGATCGCCACGCCGCGGTTATACTCCTCGCGCAGCCAGGCGAAGGCCGACTTGTTGTGATAGGTTTCGACATTTATGCCGCTGCAGACGATGACCATGGAGGGACGGTCAGGCCCGGCCATCTTGCGGCGTTCCTCCTCGAGCGAGGTGTTGACCGCGCAGAGCACGCCGTTGGAGGCAGGTACAGACTTCCCGTCGGTGCTGGCCAGACGCCACCGATAGGCTTCGTAGCCCAGCATGCGATTTGCGATGCGCAGCGGCTCGAGCGCCGTCGCGAAGGCGACCATGGTGAAATCGGGGACGAGGAAAAAGACCAGCGATCTCTTGATCGGATGCTTGATGGCGTTCACGGAGCCTCCACACACCGTTCATGACGCGAACCTGATGTCGCGATCAGCAAAGCGTCATCAGGAAAGCACATTGTTGTCAACGCTCTGCATGGGCTCCGCCGAGCAATATTTGCGACAGATGCCGCTTTGGGACCAGAGAGGAGCCCAAAGCCGAAAACCAGGACACCGTCCCGGTGGTGCCGGAACGGTGTCGTCTATCATTGCGGGTGTTCGCGCGCTGGCCGGGTGCCGGGCCACCGCATCGACGCGGAAGCCATGCTCGATCTTCCGAGGCACGATGCGCGGATCAACAGTGATGGGGCGACCGTTGCGCGTCCAAGTGGACGCGCGGCGCTTCATTGTCGAGCGCGCCGGGTCGAGCGCGCTGGTGGTCAGCCGACGAAGACTCCGAGCCGTGCGCCGGCTATCGCCGCCGTCTGGCCGGGCATGGTGTTGCCCAGGCGCTGCCGCTCAAGCTCGGTGGTCAGGTTGGTCCGGCGGCGGGCGGCGAAAATGCGGGAAAACAGTTTCATGACACAGCTCCATGCAGTCGTTTACACGGGGTGCCTTCGCGTTGTGGAGTGGGGCAGCTCGTTGATGGCGCGGATATAGGGATTGTGCGACGCAAACAACGCGCAAAAAGCGAAGCGCTTGATATGAAAAGCGACATAGCTGGCGTCGCGCAGGCGCTTCCGGCGGGAAATATCACAGCTGTGACAACGGATTAGTTTCGAATCTGACCTGATATGCGACGCACTCAAACGCGTCATGCGACAAATGCATAGCTTCGGGCGTTCCGCATCTGCGAAAAGATGCGCCTGCCGGAGGGTTGCAACCCGGCAGGCGCCCCGCTCGACGCATGTTCACCTCACTTGTCTCCGGCCCAGGAGCCGAGCGTCAACGGATAGTTGCGTGTGCGGGGACTGTCCGGCCAGCCGATGTCCTTCTGCACCTCGAGCGGGAGCGATCCGATGATGCGATAGGTACGCGCCTCGGCGCGGGCCACGCGCCACTCCTCGGCGAAGCGGCTCAATGCTGAATAGATCGACATGTCCTTTCTCCTCTGTCCGGCGGGCGGGCCATCTGTCCGTCCGCAGCTTGACTATCCCTCCGGATTGATGTTCAATCAATCGAAATGAAATGATCGTCTCAATCAATAAAATTGAAGAGTGTCCGTGATGACCGCGCCACTGAACCATCCTCTGCCGCTGCTCGACCTGGATGTGCTGCGCACATTCGTCGCCATCGCCGAAACCGGCAGCTTTACCTCGGCAGCCAACGCCGTGTTCCGCACGCCGTCGGCTGTCTCCATGCAGATCAAGAAGCTGGAGGACATCCTTGGGCGCGCGGTCTTCTCGCGCGACGCACGCTCGGTCTCGCTGACGACCGAAGGCGAGATGTTGCTCGGCTATGCCCGGCGCATGCTGGCCATCAACCGCGAGGCGGTGTCGAAATTCATAGTGCCCGACATCACCGGCGTGGTTCGGCTAGGTTCTCCCGACGATTATGGCGAGCGGGTCCTGCCGCACGTGCTTAAGCGCTTTGCGCAGTCGCATCCTTCGATCGCGGTGGATGTCGTCATCGACCAGAGCAGCAACCTGCGCCGCCGCATGGACGACCGCACGCTCGACATCACGCTGCTCACCAACTCCTTCAAGGTGAGCATGGAGGGGACGGAGATCCTGCTCACGGAGCCGATCGTCTGGGCCGGCGCGAAGGGCGGCTGTGCGCATCTGCGCGAGCCGCTTCCGGTTTCGCTGTGGGAAGAAGGCTGCGCCTGGCGCGCCGGTGCGCTGGAGGCGCTCGGGCGGGAAGGGCGCAACTATCGGGTCGCCTATATGAGCGCCCACACGGCCGGGCAACGCGCCGCCATCTTGGCCGATCTCGCGGTCGCGCCGCTGCCGAAATCCTTCCTCGGCTCCGAGATGGTCGAACTCACGCCCAAGGACGGCATGCCCGACATCGGCACCTACAGCCTTGCCATGATCGTCGCGCCCGACGCCATCCCCCCGGTCAAGGCCGCCGCGGACCACATCCGTGCCGCGTTCGAGGTGTTCAGGGAGACGGGGCGGTTCTGACCGGGGCCGGCGTCGACTTTCCGGCCCCGCCGATATCGCCAAGGAAGGTGACCATGCGGTCGCGCGCGCGGCGGGCTTCGGGCATGTCGATCAGCGGCCAGACATGGATCATGCCGGGCTCCGAAACGAGATCCACATCGATGCCGGCGGCGCGCGCACGCTCGGCGAAGATAAGGCTGTCCGGATTGAGGATGTCGCGCGTCCCGGTGAAAAGCAGCGTCCTGGGCAACACTGACAGGTCGCCGTAGAGCGGACTGATGCGCCAGTCCGTCCGCTCGATGCCGGCACTGTAGAGGCGGACCGCCTCGAGCCCGCCTGGTATCCCCAGCCACGGATCGATGCGCTCGACCGCGTGCAAGGCGGGGTTGGCGAGCGTCATGTCAAGGCCGGGCGAGATCAGCACATGACGGGCGGGCGCCGGCAAGCCCTCCCGAACCGCCATCATGGTCAACACCACGGCCATGTTGCCGCCTGCCGAATCTCCCATGAAGACGATGTCGTTTTCCGGCGTCTCGTCGAGCATGCCGCGATAGACTTCGCCGACCATGCCGAACATGGCGTGAAAATCATGCTCGGGCGCCAGCGGGTAGACGGGAACCGTGATCCGCGCCCCGAGCCTCTCGGCCATCTCGGCGATCAGAGCCCAGTGAAATTTCGTGATTTCAAAGACATAGGCGCCGCCGTGAAGGTAGAGAATCCGCATGTCGCCAAACGTCTTCGGGGTAACCTCGTAGACCGGGAACCCTTGGACCTCGCGGCATGTCGTGGCGATCCGGGCCGCGATCTTCGGCGGGGGCCGATGGTCCTGCGTCCGGCGCGAACGGGCTATCCAGCGATGCAGCCCTTCGGGGCTGGTGAAGGCTTTCTTGCGGCTGTGCTTGAGGATGAAGGCGACGAAATGGCTTTTCAGGCTCGGCATGCAGTTTGTTCCATCGGCGCGGGATCTGCGGCTGTGGCGGGATCGCCGAGCCTGACTGACCTGTCGGGAAAGTCAACCGCCCCCCGGCGGATGGCTAGCCCCTCCGGCAAGCAGCGCCACCGGATTGGTCTCCGGTGGCGCCGAGCGCCCTGCCCAATGGCAGCCCCCGCCATGGTGCCCACGGACGCTGAGGTCGAGAATTAGCCAGTTCGAGGAAACAGCTTTCTGTCACGATGATGGGGCGGCCGTGTATCCGGACGATTGCGGCAGGGCACCAACCTTGGCCGTTTCTGTTACCGGGCTGAAACATTGGCGCGCCGCTATCGCGGAACTCCAAGCCTCGCAGGGTGCCGTCAACCTCTGCGCCGCGCCGCCCGTTCTTCGCGCGAGCGCCGGCGCGGCGCTCCGTCGCCGGGCTCGCCCGTCTCGGTTGCCGCCTTGCGTAGCGGAAGCTTCACCTGCTCGGTGAGCTTCGGGAATGGATCGACCTTGTTCGGCAGCGCCATGGCGTTGACGAAGAGTTGCTGGAAGTTGGGTTCGAGCGCCGTCTCGATCTTCTCGATGCGCGCGACTTCCGTCTCGATCTCGCGGCGATGGTTGCGGTTGAGCAGCGCCATGAGCGCCCCGGTGCCGGCCGCATTGCCGACCGCCTTCACTTCCGAAAGATCGCAGTCGGGGATCAGGCCGAGAACCATCGCATATTTCGGATCGATGAACGAACCGAATGCGCCGGCGAAGCGGATGATGTCGACGTGATCGATGCCCTGTTTTTCCATCAAGAGCTTCACGCCGGCATAGAGCGCTGCTTTGGCAAGCTGGATGGCGCGAACGTCGTTCTGCGTGACCGTGATGCGCGGTTCGCCGTCGCGAAGCAGGTAGGAGAAGGTGCGGCCGTTCTGGATGATGCGTGGGCTTCTTTCGGCGAGCGCGCCGTCGACGACGCCGTCTTCGGAGATGATCCCGGTGAGATACATCTCGGCGACGACCTCGATGATGGCGGAACCGCAGATGCCGGTGACGCCTGTCGCGGCGGCAGCGGCCTCGAAGCCTTCCTCGTCGGACCACTTGTCGACGCCGATGACCCGGAACTTCGGCTCCAGCGTCTCGGGATCGATGCGCACGCGCTCGATCGCGCCGGGGGCAGCGCGCTGGCCGGAGGAGATCTCCGCGCCTTCGAAGGCGGGTCCGGTCGGCGAGGAGGCCGCCACCACGCGCGTGCTGTTGCCGAGCACGATTTCGGCATTGGTGCCGACGTCGACCAGCAGCATCATCTTGTCCTGGCGATATGGGCCTTCCGACAGCGTCGCGCCGGCCGCGTCGGCGCCGACATGACCGGCGATGCACGGGAGCATGTAGAGGCGCGCGCCGCGATTGACGGCAATATCCACCTCATGCGCCCAGTACTGCAGCGAGCCCGAGACGGCGAGCGCGAAGGGAGCCTGGCCGAGTTCGGTCGGGTCGATGCCGAGGAACAGATGGTGCATGATCGGATTGGCGACGAAGACACAGTCGAAGATGTCTTCGCGATTGACGTCGCCTTCCGCGCAGACCTTGCCGATCAGCGTGTTGACCGCCTCGCGCACCGCCTTGGTCATGGCCTCGCGGCCGTCCGGGTTCATCATCACATAGGACACGCGGCTCATCAGGTCTTCGCCGAAGCGGATCTGCGGGTTCGACGTGCCGGAGGAGGCCGCGATGCGCCCTGAGAGCAACGACACCAGATGCATCGCGATCGTGGTCGATCCGATGTCGCAGGCTATGCCGTAAGCTTCGTTCTTCAGCCCCGGGAACAGGCCGATAATGAAGGGGCGGGAGGTGTCCATATCGCGATGGATGGCAGCGGTGACGCCCCAATTGCCCTTGCGCAGGATCGACTGTACCTGCGGGATCAGGTGCGGGGCGATCAGCAGGTCCTTCCAGCCCCAGTCCTTCTCCAGCATTGCCTTCAGCCGGTCGAGATCGCCGAGCGGCTTGTGCATGTCCGGCTCGTCCACTTCGACATAGCAGAGCTGGACGGCGGCGTTGCGCTCGATCACGCGGTCGGTCGCCGCCTTGCGCACGACCTGGGCGTTGATGACCGTGTCCTGCGGCACGTCGACGACAAGATCGCCCTCGACCGTCGCCGAGCAGGAGAGGCGGCGGCCTTCCGGCAGGCCGCGGACGCGCTCGTAACGCTCTTCCTTTGCTCCCTTGGGAGATATGTGCTCGAGCGAGGAGACGATCTTGTGCTTGGCGAAATTGCCTTGCTGCACCTCGATCTGGCAACGTCCGCAGGTGGCGCGCCCGCCGCACACGCTCTCGACATAGACGCCGAGGGAACGTGCCGCGTCGAGGATGGGCGTGCCTCTCGGGAACCGCCCGCGCTTGCCTGACGGCATGAACAGGACGAGCGGGTCGGTGATGTTGGGGGGAGGGTTCAATTTGGTGCCTCCTTCGAGGCTCGCTTCGCTCGCTCCTCAAGGTGAGGAAGGTCGGCGCGTTTTATTTTGTCCTCAAGGCGAGGAGATTGGCTCGCTTTTTTTGGCCGAGGGTACGGGAGTGCGTCCTTCGAGGCTCGCTTCGCTCGCACCTCAGGATGAGGAAGGTGTGCGCTTCTTGATCCCATCTCAGGATGGGGGAGTGCAGTGTGCCGACCGTCCTCATTCTGAGGTGCGAGCGAAGCGAGCCTCGAAGGACGCACCAGATCGTTGAAACGCCGACACGTTGTCATTCGATGCGTGCTCGTGGCAGAATTTCTCCTGGAAGCTGGGCGAGTTTCCAAGGGGGGAGCCTGATGCCGTTTGAGATGACCGTCTACATTCTCCGCTGCGCTGACGATTCCTACTATGTCGGGTCGACCAAGCAGGCTGTCGAGGCACGCGTTTGGGAACACAACAACCTGCCTATCGACGGCTACACCACGAGGCGGCGCCCCGTTGAGCTCGTGTTCACGGAAACCTACGACCGCATCACCGATGCGATCGCGCGTGAGCAGCAGCTGAAGGGATGGTCGCGACGCAAGAAAGAAGCGCTTATCGCGCTTGCCTACGAATCTCTGCCGGAGCTTTCTCGTCGTGGCCACCTTGTCGCCAAGGCCCCTTAGGCTGTTCAGCAAATAAGGTGGTGGGTCCTTCGAGGCTCGCTTCGCTCGCTCCTCAGGATGAGGGAAGTTGCGGCCCGGCATTTTGGATCCGCCAACCCTAGATGTTGGGAGCAACCCTACCGTCGTCCTGACTGTTCGGACGGGCCGAGTTCTCCAAGTAGCGGACGCAGTGCGCCTTCCGTCCTCATCCTGAGGAGCGAGCAAAGCGAGCCTCGAAGGACGCACCACTTCATCTACCCTCTCGCCAGCCGCGCCTCGCGGCCGCCGCGGCGCCGTCCGCCGTTGCCGGCGGCGGCGTCGCCGGGCGTGTTGACCGCGACCGGGGCAGGGGCTGCATGGCCGCCTTCGGCCGGTTTGTAGTCCTTGTAGGTCTTGATCCAGGTCGTGCAGTGCTCGTCCGTGCCGGCCAGGACGTTGGCGCCGCGCACTGCTTCCATTTCCTGGGGGCGGCAGGGATTCATGATGGCGCTGGTCATGCCGGCGCCGATCACCATGGGGATGAAGGCCGCGTTGATGCCATGGCGGTGCGGCAGGCCGAAGGAGATGTTGGACAGGCCGCAGGTGGTGTTGACCTTCAGTTCCTCGCGCAGGCGGCGAAGCAGCGCGAAGACCTGGCGGCCGGCGTCGCCCAGCGCGCCGATGGGCATCACAAGCGGATCGACCACCACGTCATGCGCCGGGATGCCATGGTCGGCGGCCCGCTCGACGATCTTCTTGGCCACGGCGAAACGTACGTCCGGGTCCATAGAGATGCCGGTCTCGTCATTGGAGATCGCCACGACGGGCACGTTGTATTTCCTGACCAGCGGCAGGATCGCTTCGAGCTTCTCCTCCTCGCCGGTGACGGAGTTCACCAGGGGCCGGCCCTTGGCGACCTTCAGCGCGGCCTCGATGGCGGCTGTCACCGAACTGTCGATCGACAGCGGCAGGTCGACGAGTCCCTGGACGATCTCCAGCGTCCGGACGAGCAGCGCCGGCTCGGTCGCGTTGGGGTCCACGGCGGTCACGCCGGCATTGACGTCGAGCATGGTGGCGCCGGCTGCTGCCTGCTCCAGCGCGTCCTTGCGGACCGTGTCGAAATTGCCTGCCACCATCTCGGCCGCCAGCTTCTTGCGGCCGGTCGGGTTGATGCGCTCGCCGATGACGCAGAACGGCTGGTCGAAACCGATGATGATTTCCTTGGTCGCCGAGGCGACGATGGTACGGGTCATTATCCTCTCCGTGGGATATAAAGATTTCTTTATGTCTTTGTCTGGGCCCTATCAAGCAAGCTGCGCCGCCTGACACTCACTCAATGCGCGGTCTTCACCATGTCGATCTGGGACTCGGTAACGTTGTCATGCAGGATGTGGTCGAGCCGCTGGGCGACCACATGGTCGTCGCTGCGCGGTTCGCGCTTCCAGGGCCTTCGCCCTTTCAGCACGCCCGATTCGTCGACGATCTCGGCGACATATTCCTCCTGGCGGTAGGCCATCACATGGATGCCGGAAACGCCCTGGATCTCCTTCACCTCGTTGATGATGTCGATCGCCAGCTTCTTGCCTTCCTTCTTCTGGTCCTGCGCGCCTTCGAGCCGCTCGACCACCGCATCGGGGATGTGGATTCCCGGCACGTTGGAGCGGATCCAGCGGGCGGTTCTGGCCGATGCCAGCGGGCCGACGCCGACCAGGATGAAGCACTTCTCGGCATAACCGAGGTCGCGCACGCGCTTCATGTATTCGCGGAACATCGGCACGTCGAAGCAGTACTGGCTCTGTACGAACTGTGCGCCGGCGGCGATCTTTTTGCCCAGCCGGTAAGGCCGGAAATCGTAAGGCGGCGCGAAGGGGTTGATGGCAGCGCCGAGGAAAAGCTGGGGCGGCGTGGTCAACTTGCGGCCCGACAGGAATTTGCCGTTGTCGCGCATGATACGGACGGTCTCCAGCAGCGACATGCAGTCGAGGTCGAAGACGGGTTTCGCCCCGGGCTGGTCGCCTGCCTGCACGCCGTCGCCGGTCAGGCACAATATGTTGCCCACGCCCATGGCTGCCGCGCCCAGCACGTCGCCCTGTATGGCGATGCGGTTCTTGTCGCGGCAGGCGATCTGCATGATCGGCGCATAACCCATGCGGGTCAGCAGGGCGCAGATGCCTACCGACGACATGTGGCAGTTGGCGCCCGAGGCGTCGACCGCGTTGATGCCGTCGACCCAGCCGTCGAAGATCCTGGCGCGGTTGTAGACGTCTTCCGGGTCGGCGCTGTCCGGCGGGTTGAGCTCGGTCGTGACCGCGAACTCGCCGCGACGCAGCACCCGTTCCAGCCGGCCGCGCGAGGAATGGCCGGGCAAGGGTTCGAGCGGCAGGTGTATGCCTTCCGGATTCTCGTCGCGCTGGGGAGGGCGTTTCTCGATCATGCCGCGGTCCTGGCCTTGTCCTTTTCCGCGGCGGCGAGCGCGGTGACGCGCAGCCAGGCCGAGGTCTCGCGCAGTGACTGGTCGACCGGCTTCTGCACTGCGAGGATGTTGTCGCCATGGACCATGTTGCGCGACCCTTCCCAGGCCTTCACCCAGACGCAGGGCATGTCGGGCTCGACCTCGCAATTGCCATTGGCCCGCACACCGCCGCAGGGGCCGTTGCGCAACTGCTTCGGGCAGTTCATCGGGCAGGACATGCCGGTCGAGGAGAGCACGCATTGGCCGCACATGCGGCAGTCGAACATCAGGCCTTTGACCCGCTTCTCGACGAACGTCACCGGTCCTTCGACGCGCGCATAACCGATGCCCTTCCACAAGGGATGGAGCAGCAGGAACATGTCGGCGAAGTGGCCGTAGAACCATTCGAGCAATCGCGAATGCCGCACGGACCAGAGCCGCATCGTGTAGCGGCGCTGCACGCGCCTCTGCGGCGAGACATCAGCCGGCTTGTAGTCGGATTTGGGCGCCGCCTTCTTGACGAGCGTCGCCTGGGTCACCATCGGCTGGGTATCAGACATCTTCCTTGCCGCCTGCCTTGACCAGGGCGACCAGCCGCTCCCGGTCGTATTTCGCATCGAGCGCCTGAAAGGCCTTCTCCGCCTCCGCTTCGAGATCGTCGCCGACAGGCACGGGGTCGGCCTTGCGCCATTCGGCGAGATAGGCGTCGGTATCGCCGGCTCCGGTGCGCATGGCGCACATGTCGATCGCCTCGGTGAATCGCAGCGGCAGTTCGCGCTTGGCGCTCTGCCGGCCCTTCTTCACGATGACCTGGGCGGGGATATCACGCCAGTAGACGACAATGAGATCGGCCATTTGCTGCTCGTTTCGCTGTTTGTCGGAGCATTGCCGCAACGGGCCATGGCCCGCTTCTCATCGGACGACGCGGGTGCATTCAAAAGCGACGCGCGACAGTATCGCAAAAGGCAAATCCTGCGGCGTTCCGAAGTCTGGTGGCGAGGCGAGCCGATGGTCGGGCTAGAACATCCAGCCGAGCGCGGCGTGGGTGGCGACGCCCGCGGCGCCGACCACGAAGAAGGTCACCGCGAGCGCGGCGATGCCGACCGCGCCGCCGATCGCGAGCAGGATGCCGTCGCGCTCGACCAAAGAGAGGCCGAGCAGCGCGGTGGTGCAGGCCGGCAGCCAGTTGCCGAACGGGATCGGCAGCGTCACCACGATCGCCATTATGAGCGCGACGAAGCCGACGACACGCTCGCCGCGGCGCCGCCAGAACGGCCAGTAGCGAGGGCGGATCACATCTTCCAGCCGCACCAGCCGTGGCACCGCCCAGTCGATGACCGTGCGGAACTGCTCGGCCGAGATCGATCGGTTCATCACGAAGCCGGGCAACCAGGCCCGCCGGCTGCCCAGCGTCATCTGCGCGGCCACGATGACCATGGGCAGGCCGAGCACGGCCGAAGCGCCGGGCGGCAGCGGGATCATGTTGAAGGCGGCGAAAAGCACCAGCAGGGCCGCGAAGCTGCGGTCGCCGAGGCCGTCGCGGATGCTCGCCAGAGACACGCGACCTTCAGCCTCACGGGCGATCTTTTCGAAGATCTGCGACAGGCGTCGAGGTCGACGCCGTCGCGGCGCGCCTATCCCGTCGCCTTCATGTCCGGCGATCTCCTGCCTCATGCAGTGCTGCCCCAGCCCCGATTTCCCACGCGATGCCTGCAAGCCTCACTATGGGCGCGGCCGGTTAAACCTTGATGACGGGTCAGCGCCTGAACTCCAGCACATCGAGCGTGGATTCATATTCCGGCAGGGGCAGTTCGATGCGCCATTCGCTCGGGCCGGTGCGGACGGCATAGCCGACCTGATCGCTCTCACGGCCGCTCCCATAGGGTTTGGCGGGGTCTCCGGCCACGTAGAAGGAGCCGAGATAGATGAGACGCGTGTCGCTTTCGGTATAGAAGCGCCCCTTGGTGCGTTGCGAGCCCGTCAGCTTCTCCAGCATCCAGCCGGAGCCGTCGTCGGTCACCTTGCACTTGAACCAACCATAGATCACCAGCGCGCCGAGCCCGCCGACCTTGACTGTGCGGCACTGCCAGTTCCCGGTCATATCGAAATCCGAGAAGGAGATTGGGGGCTTCGCCAGTATCTGGTCGAGAACGGCCACGTCTTGTGCGCCGCCGCCGGCCTTCGCCTCGGCGATGGCCTTGGTGCGGGCCGCCTCGTAACCGGCGAGCCGGGTCTTGTCGGCCGCGGTCATGATCTTGTCGACGACGCCGTCGGCGGCCGCGGGCAAGGGGACGAATGCCAGCAGCGCGGCGAACAGGCGGGTTCGGAAATCCATGCTTTGCCTCCGGGCGTTGGGCTGACGAAAAGGCCGTCGGCCCCTCGCTCGTCACCTCACCGCGGTGGCGGCCCGGTCGAGCGCCCTGGTCAGATCGCCATAGCCCGTCGACCTGCGCTCATAAGCGAGGCCCAGCATCTTTGCCGCATCTTCCGCCACCTTGTCGAGATCGGGGTCGTCCGTCTGCGCGAGAAAGACCAGCTTTTCGTAGTTGCCGAAATAGTCCTTCGCGAGTTCCGGATGCCGGTCGAGCCCTAGCGGCTTGATGAAGAACGCCTCGAACTGCCGGCACAGGAAGTCGGTCATATAGAAGACCAGCATATCGGCATCGCCCTGTGCCTCGAAGGCGGCGAGGCCCTGATAGAAGGCGAAGCAATGGGGGCCGGCAATCCGTTCCACGCCATGCTTTTCCAGGACGCGATCGAGCAGCCCGCCGGTACCGCAATCGCCGTAGCCAACAAAGACATGCTGGAACCCCTCGGCCCTGGCTTCGGCGATCGCCGTCTCCATGGCCGCCGGAATCCGATCCGGATGATAGTGCAGTTCGGCCGGCAGGCATTTGAGATCGAGGTGGTCGAGGCCGAGTTTCTCCTTAACCGCCAAAACCTCGCGGGCAATCATGCCGCAGGCAATGACGCGCAGGTCTCCCGGTCCGCGCGTCATGCCTTTGCCGCTTGCCTTCATCGAACTACTTTCGTACTGCCGCATTTCTCAATCTGAGCATATTCGCGAGGAGAACCGATGATGAGACTGTCCAGACTTGTCCCGATCGCCGTGATCGTCTCGGCATTGGCGCTTTCATCCTGCGCGAACACGGTTCGCGGTATCGGTAAGGATGTCAGGGCTACTGCAGACGCGGTCGCGGATTCAGTCGAGTAGCAGAGTGCGATCAAGTCCAAGTGCGGCATCGGGGCGCCGCGCCTCGTTCGACAATTCCTAGCGGCGCGCGCCTGACGGAACGCACGCCGCTTGGTTTCAAAGTCAGGCCGAAGCGCGCAGATTGTGCTTGCGATTGACGAAGTCCTTGGCTGTTTCCACCGCAACTGCGGCGTCGCGGCAATAGGCGTCGGCGCCGACGGCCCTGCCGAATTCTTCATTGAGCGGCGCGCCGCCCACCAGCACGATGTAGTCGTCGCGAATGCCCTTTTCCTTCATCGTGTCGATCACCACCTTCATATAGGGCATGGTCGTGGTCAGCAGTGCCGACATGCCGATGATGTCGGGCTGGTGCTCCTCGATGGCGTTCAGGTAGTTCTCGACCGGGTTGTTGATGCCGAGGTCGATCACGTCGAAGCCGGCCCCTTCCATCATCATGCCGACGAGGTTCTTGCCGATGTCGTGGATGTCGCCCTTTACGGTGCCGATCACCAGCTTGCCCTGCTTGGGTGCGCCGGTGGCGGCAAGCAGCGGACGCAGGATGGCCATGCCCGCCTTCATGGCGTTGGCCGACAGGAGCACTTCGGGGACGAACAGGATGCCGTCACGAAAGTCCTCGCCGACGATGCGCATGCCTTCGACCAGGGCCTCGGTCAGCACCTTGTAGGGCAACCAGCCGCGATCGAGCAGGATCTGCGTGCCTTCCTCGATCTCTTCCTTCAGGCCGTCATAGAGGTCGTCATGCATCTGCTGGACGAGCTCGTCGTCGGACAGCTCGGACAGGATGATCTCGTCGTCGGACATGAAGGGCTCCTCGGTGCCGCTTTGAAGGACGAAGTAAACGTAAGGTCTCGACCCAATATCTATTCGCAAGCCGTTCGTCGCCATAGCTGATTTGCGACTTCCTGCAAAACGAAAGCGACCGGAAGGCCGACGGGGAAGCCAATGGTTTTCTTGTCGATTTTGCGACACGGCTTGGCGCTGGCGGGCCGTTTCATCTAGGGTGCATGACTACGATCCCGGCAGTGGCCGCGGGCATCGGCCAAGCCATGATTTTCTAGGGAATACGACGATGGAACAGAAGTCGGCAGCCGATCAGGAAGCGACGGGCGGCAGGCGCGGCAGAGGCGATCGCGGCGGCGCCGCTGCGCGGCGCGCGGCCCGTTCGGGCGGCGGGCCGGGCCAGTCGCTCACCTATATCCGTCGCAAGGTCAAGGTCTACGAGGTGCTCGACGAGGACGGGCTCGCCCTGATCGAGAAAAACGCCGACACCGTGCTCGAAGAGATCGGCATCGAGTTTCGTGACGATGCCGAGGCCCTTGCCCTTTGGAAGGAGGCCGGCGCCGATGTGAAGGGCGAGCGTGTGCATTTCCCGCGCGGCCTGCCGCGATCGTTGCTGAAGAGCGCGCCGTCCGTCTTCACGCAGCATGCCCGCAACGCCGAGCGTTCGGTGCAGATCGGCGGCAACGCGACCGTGTTCGCGCCTGTCTACGGCCCTCCCTTCGTGCGCGATCTCGACGGCAATCGCCGCTATGCCACGATCGAGGATTTCCGCAATTTCGTAAAGCTCGCCTACATGGCGCCGTCGATCCATCACTCGGGCGGCACCTTGTGCGAGCCGGTCGACGTGCCGGTGAACAAGCGCCATCTCGACATGGTCTATTCGCATATGCGCTATTCCGACAAGCCGTTCATGGGGTCGGTCACGGCGCCGGAGCGGGCGGAAGACACCGTGGCGATGGCGAAGATCCTGTTCGGCGAGAAATTCGTCGAGGAAAATACCGTCATTATCAACCTGATCAACGCCAACTCGCCGATGGTCTTCGACGAAACCATGCTCGGCGCGGCTAAGGTCTATGCCCGCAACAACCAGGCGACGATCATCACGCCCTTCATCCTGGCCGGCGCCATGAGCCCGGTCACCGTGGCAGGCACTCTGACGCAAGTGTTGGCCGAGGTGCTGGCGGGCGCGGCCTTCACCCAGTTGATACGGCCGGGTGCGCCGGTTCTGTTCGGCACTTTTGCATCCTCGATCTCGATGCAATCGGGTGCGCCGACCTTCGGCACGCCTGAGCCGTCGCTGGTTTCCTATGGCGCCGCGCAGCTCGCCCGGCGCCTCGGCCTGCCGTTCCGCACCGGCGGCTCGCTTTGCGCATCCAAGGTTCCGGACGCGCAGGCCGCCTATGAGAGCGCCAACACGCTGAACTCCACCATCCTCGCGGGCACGAATTTCGTGCTGCACGCCGCCGGCTGGCTCGAGGGAGGGCTCGCATCCTGCTACGAGAAGTTCATGATGGACATCGATCAGCTCGGCATGCAGCAGAAATTCGCCGAGGGCGTGGACCTCTCGGAAAACGGCCAGGCGATGGACGCCATCCGGCAGGTCGGCCCGGGCAGCCATTTCCTCGGCTGCGACCACACCCAGGCCAATTTCCAGACGGCCTTCTACCGCTCCAGCATCGCCGACAACAATTCCTACGAGCAATGGCTGGCGGAGGGGGAAAAGACGGCACCGCAGCGCGCCAACGAACTCGCCCGCCGCTGGCTCGAAAGCTACGAGGCGCCGGCGCTCGACCAGGGTATCGACGATGGGCTGAAGGACTTCATCGCCAGGAAAAAGGAGTCCATGCCCGACGCCTTCACGTGAAGGGAGCCCGTGTCAGGCCGGGCTAAAGTGGCCGCGATCATCCATAAGGAAGTCTGGCGGAGTGCGTTCTCCGACCGGGGAGGGCGATAGCCTTGTCCGAGTGGGGAGGGACCGGCGAGGGCCTGCCGGGTGAAATCGCCTCGGCGCTTTCCGGCCACGGCCTCATTCTGCGCGGTGGCTTCGTGTTCGGCGAAGACGAAGCCAGGCCGCAGGGGCTATCAGGCGCGCCGGCGACCGCGGTGCTGCTCGTCGGCCAGGCCGGGGCAACCCATTGGCCGCATTTCCTGCGCTGGCGGCAGAGCCGGTCACGAGAGATTGCCGACCCGCTCGACAGCTGGAGCCGTGAGGCCATAGGCGCGGTCGCAGAGTTCTTCGGTGCGCGGGCGGTGCTTCCGTCGGACCGCCCCTATCTGCCGTTCCAGCAATGGGCGATGCGCGCCGAGGGGCTGAAGCCGTCACCGCTCGGAATCCTCATGCACCCGGACTATGGACTGTGGCACGCCTATCGCGGGGCGCTGCTGTTCGACGTCGCGGTCGCGATCGAGGCACCTCGCAATCCGATTCATCTTTGCGATCTATGTGTCGGAAAACCTTGCCTTAGGTCCTGCCCGGTCGATGCCCATTCCGAAGCCGGTTTCGCTTATGGCGACTGTCTTCGTCACGTCAGATCGCCTTCCGGCAACGCTTGCTTGACCGGGGGCTGCCTCGATCGCAACGCGTGCCCGCACGGACAGGGCCATCGTTACCCGGCGGAGCTCCAGGCCTTACACATGGCCGCCTTCGCAGGGGCAGCCGAAGAATTCTAGCGCCCGCCTCTGTTGGGATCGGTCCGGGTGGGCGCCACGATCTTCGGCTTGTTCTCCGCCGATTTCTGGGGCTGCGCCTGGGCGCTTGGCTGGCCGACGAAGCCCTTGTAGACGAAGCCGCGCCGGCCCTTGTAGACGACCTCGCACCAGGCCTTGCAGGCGACGATCCCGACGGAGGCATTGTCGGGGATGACCGCGACCACGGTGGCGCCGTTGGCTGCGCGGGCGCGCATCTTCACCGCGCTGGTGACGACGGCTGTGCTAGACGGCGCAGCACCGGTCGCGGCGGCGCCGGCAGGGGCTTTCCTTGGTGCCGGCCGCGCCTCGGCAGCCGGCTCGTCTGGAGTGATCGCTGCGGTCCGGGTCTCGTCCGGGACTTCAGGCGTGACCGGCGCTTCCGGCAGCGGTTGAGCCGCGGGTGGAGAGACGAGCGTCGCCGTATTTTCACCACCTGGCTGCATGGCCAGTGCGGCCTGGACGGCGGATGCAGCTGGAACCGTGGGGGCGAGCGCTTCGCCGACCTGTGCGCCGGAGGCGGCCGGAATCGGATCGTGTGCCGGGGTCAAGGTCTTCGCCCAGCGTGGGTCGTTCCCCTCCAGCGCTTCGACGTCGGATGAGATCGCTGCCAGCCCGGCCCGGGCTACCTGGCCCGATGCCGTGGTGTTGGACGCCATGCGCGCGTCGCGCTGGGGGCCCGCTGCTGGTGGCCGGGGCGCTGCGGCCTCCGGGCTTGTATCCTCGGCGGCCATCGCCGCGGGCACGGCCGCAGCGCGGATGTCACCGGCGGCAGCGGGCGGATCGGCGAACGGCGCAGTGAACAACGCGGCCAGGGCGCCGAGGCCGGCGAGTGCCGCCATCCCGGTCGCGCTCAGGATAAGGCGTTGCTTCCGAGGGGGCTGGCTATTTTCGGTGGGCTTGCTCCGGCGCGCCGCATCTTCGTGATAGGGCCGGGCCGCTTCCCCTGTGAACGGGCTCTTCAACTTACTCTCCACGCAAGACCGTTGTCTCACACCCCGCCAGTCGAGGGTTCTGCCGCGCGAATGTGGCGTTGCTGCGTCGAGATCGCGGCATTTATAGAAAATTTACCATTGCTGAGACGACGACAATCGCAAGGATGCACCTTGTGCTTGCCCCGCCTGCCGTCGACAGGCGACAAGACCGCAGTGGAGAGTCGAGGGAGCCCGCAATGACCAGGAAGGACATCGAAATCAGGACCGGGGACGGCGTGGCGAAAGGCGTCCTGTTCGGCCAGGCGACAAACGGGGCCGGAGTCATCCTCTACATGGATGCCTTCGGCCCGCGCCCCGCGCTCGACGCAATGGCGGAGCGGCTGGCGGGCGAGGGTTGTCTGGTGCTCGTGCCCGACCTCTTCTACCGCTTCGGGGCCTATGGCCCCTTCGATGCCAGGACCGCGTTCGGCGACGACAAGAAGCGGGCTGAACTGATGGCGCTGATCGGCGGGACGACGCAGGCCATGACCCAGGCCGATACCGCTCACTTCATCGCCGCGCTCACCGACGCAGGCGCGCACGGACGGCTGGGCGCGGTCGGTTACTGCATGGGTGGAGGGCGTGCGCTCAATGCGGCCGCCGCCCATCCCGATCGCATCGTTGCCGCGGCGAGCTTCCATGGCGGCAATCTCGCGACCGACGCGCCTGACAGCCCGGCGAACAATGCGGCGAAGATCAAGGCGCGGGTTTATGTCGGGGTCGCCGGCGTCGACCAGAGCTTTCCGCCCGAACAGTCGGCGAAGCTCGCCGAAGCGCTGCGCCGCGCCGAGGTCGACCATATCATCGAGAACTACGTCGGCATGCGCCATGGCTGGGCGGTTCCGGACCATGGCGTCTTCGACACGGCGGGGGCCGAAAGGCACTGGAAACGATTGACGACACTTTTCGCCGAGACGCTCCCCGCGAAGTAGCCGCCGACGCCGGACATGCCGGTCGCTTTCGTGAGGACGCAGCGTCCGGCGCCGCAAATGGTTGGCCGGCGAGGTGGGCGCCCACGCCGACATCACGGAACGGACTTTTTTGACCGAGCGCCCAAGGAATGACGACAAGCTTTCGTCCAACAGGCAAATGATGGCGACGATGCTGGACGAAGGCAGCGCGTCCGATGCCGATCTGGTCGGTTTGGCGCGCGAGGGAGACAGGCAGGCTTTCGGCGAACTCGTCGAAAGGCACTACGACTTTATCCATCGCGTCGCCTGGCGATGGTGCGGCAACAGCACCGACGCCGAGGACATCGCGCAGGAGGTCTGCGTGCGGCTCGGCAAGGCGATCAGGACCTTCAAGGGAGAGGGCGCGTTCACGACATGGCTCTACGCCATGACCTTGAACGCCGCTCGCGACATGAGGCGCAAGACGGTGCGCGAGGCGTTGAAGGCTGAAGCCTTCGGTGTTCACGCATTGATCTCCGGCGCGATCGCGCCCGTGCCGGACAGCGCGGCCGAGCGGCTCTGGGCGGCGGTCCGGCAGCTTTCCGACAAGCAGCGCGATGCCGTGCTGCTGGTCTATGGCGAAGGCCTCAGCCACTCGGCCGCGGCCGATGTGATGGCCTGCGCGGAAACGACGGTGTCCTGGCACGTCCATGAAGCGAAGAAGCGGCTGAAGGTGCTGATGCGCCATGCCGGGGAAGAGTGACCATGGTCAACGACAACGAACTCGATCTGCTGCGCACGATCTCCGTGCCGACGCCCGAGGCGAAGGCGCGCGCGCAGGCGCTTGAGGCGGCGCTTGCCGCCTATGACGGCAACCAGAATAGTTCGGAGGCGGCCCAAGGATCGGCCGCGAAGCTTCGTCTCATCGAGCGAGCAAGCAAGCTCTGGAGTGAGATGATGCAGAAGAAATTGGTTGCGACACCAGCAATCGCCGGTCTCGTGGCGTTGCCGATCGCCGGCTATGCGGCCTTCCATATCTTGAAAGAGAGCCCCTTCGTGCCGGCGGATGTGGCCGAGCAGACCACGTCGGAACCCCGGGAACAGGCGCTCGCCCGGCCCGCCCAGGTGAAGCGTGATCTCGATGCGGAGAGCAGGCAAGCGGTCGCCGAACTGCCGGCGCCGTCGAAGCCCGAGGCAGGTCCGGCGGAGATGGCGAACCAGGAGGCCGCGCCGGCCGATACTCTGGCGTCGGCGCCCGTGGTTCAGAGCGGCAATCGAGCCTTGTTCGCGCCCAGCACGGCGGTAGGAAAGATGGCCGTCCGCGAGATCGCGCCCGCGCCCGATATGCCGTCGCCGAAAGCGCAGGGCCGCGACCGGTTCGAGGCGTTCAAGTCCAACCCGATCCATTCGGCGGCGGAGGATCCGGTTTCGACCTTCTCCATCGATGTCGACACCGCCTCCTATTCCTTCGCGCGGCGTTCGCTGAAGGAGGGAATCCTGCCGGACCCCGACAGCATCCGCGTCGAGGAGATGATCAACTATTTCCCCTACGACTGGAACGGCCCCGAGGACGCCTCGACGCCGTTCAACACGACGGTCTCCATCATGCCCACGCCCTGGAACGAACACAGCAGGCTCATGCATGTGGCGATCAAGGGCTACGACGTGAAACCGGTCGAGCGGCCGAAGGCCAATCTCGTCTTCCTCATCGACGTGTCGGGCTCGATGGAGGAGCCCGACAAGCTTCCGCTGCTGCAGTCGGCTTTCCGCCTCCTGGTCGGCAAGCTCCAGCCCAATGACACGGTGTCGATCGTCACCTATGCGGGCGAGGCCGGGACCGTGCTGGCGCCGACCAAAGCGTCGGAGCGCGAAAGGATCCTGGCAGCGATCGACGATCTCCGCCCCGGCGGATCGACGGCAGGAGAAGCGGGCATCAAGGAAGCCTACCGGCTCGCCGAGCAGTCATTCGTGAAGGGCGGCGTCAACCGGGTCATGCTGGCGACCGACGGCGACTTCAATGTCGGACAAAGCGACGACATGGAGCTCAAGCGGCTGATCGAGGAGAAACGCAAGTCGGGCGTCTTCCTGTCGGTGTTCGGTTTCGGGCGCGGCAACCTCAACGACCAGATGATGCAGGCGATCGCCCAGAACGGTAACGGAACGGCGGCTTATATCGATACGCTTGCCGAAGCAGAGAAGGTGCTCGTGCAGGAGGCCGGCTCGACGCTCTTCCCGATCGCCAAGGATGTGAAGATCCAGGTCGAGTTCAATCCGGCCAAGGTCTCGGAGTACCGGCTCATCGGCTACGAAACGCGGGCGTTGAACCGCGAGGAATTCAACAACGACCGCGTCGACGCCGGTGAGATCGGTTCGGGCCATTCGGTCACCGCCATCTACGAGATCACGCCGAAGGGAGCGCCGCAGATAGTGGACGACCTGCGCTATGGCGCGGCGTCGACCGCCAATCCGGGCGGCATCCGGAACGCGGACGAATATGCCTTCGTGAAGATCCGATACAAGGCGCCCGACGGCGATGTAAGCAAGCTGATCACGACCCCGGTGACGGATGCCGACGCGGTAGCATCCTTCGATGCGGCCGGCGTCGACCAGCGCTTCTCGGTCGCGGTCGCCGCCTTCGGCCAGAAGTTGCGCGATGCCGATCAGCTCGCGTCGATGTCCTGGGAGCGCATCATTGAATTGGCCGGCGCCGCGCGCGGTTCCGACCCCTATGGCTATCGCGCGGAGTTCCTGTCGCTGGCGAGGCTCGCTTCGGCACTGTCAGGCGGAAATCGCTGATACGGCGAGGTTCCTGCGGCCAGAAAGCAGAGCGGCGACGAACCTGGTCCGTCGCCGCTCAATTGTTTAGGGATGAAGAACAAGTCGCCGGGGCAGGCTTCCGCAACGGAGCTGCGCCACGAAGGCTGAGGGTCAGGCCCTTGCGCGGCGACGCTCGCGGCGTGGTTCGCCACCGTCTGCTGCCGTCTTGTTGCGCAACGGTCCGATGTATTCCACGATTGTTTCGAGGGTGGGGCGGCTCGCCTTGGTATGGGCGTCGAGCGCGTGGCGCATCGCTGCCAGATGCGCGAAAGACGTGCCGCAGCAGCCGCCGATGATCCTGGCGCCGCCGTCGACCGCGAGGCGCACATAGTCCGACATCAGTTCGGGGGTGCCGGAATAGTGGATCTCGGATCCACGGAATTCCGGGATGCCGCAATTGCCCTTGACGATGACGGTCGCCTCCGGCTTGGCAGCCGTCATGTCGAGCAGCGAAGCCAGGATGTCGGCCGCGCCCACGCCGCAATTGGCGCCGACGCCGATCGGGGCGGCCGAAAGGCCTTCCGCCACGCCGTGGATGTCCTTGGGCAGCAGGCCCATCATGGTGCGGCCGGCGGTGTCGAAGGAACCGGTATAGGTGTAGGGCAGGCCGACGCGGATCGCGGCTTCCGCCGCAGCGCGGATTTCATCCGGCGCGGACATGGTCTCGATCCAGGCGACCTCGGCGCCGCCGGCCTTGAGCCCTTCGATCTGCTCGGCGAAGGCCTCGACAGCCTCTTCGTAGGTCAACGCGCCGAGCGGCACCAGCAGTTCACCGGTTGGGCCGACGGAGCCGGCCACGATGACCCTGCGGCCTGCCTTGTCGGCCACCGAACGGGCGATTTCGGCCGCACGCTTGTTGAGCTCGTGCACGCGATCCTGCGCATGGTGCAGCTTCAGCCGGTGGCGGGTGCCGCCGAAAGAGTTGGTGAGGATGATGTCGGCTCCGGCGTCTACGAAACCCTGGTGCAGGGCGGCGATCTTCTCGGGCGCCGCCTCGTTCCAGAGCTCGGGCGCCTCGCCGGCCTCCAGGCCCATGGCGAAGAGGTTGGTGCCGGTTGCGCCGTCGGCCAGAAGCACGCCCTTTTCCGCAAGGAGCGCATCGATTGGATTGTTCATCGGGAGATTGCCTTAGCTCAAACTGAGATAAGCATATAAAGAAGTCTTTATATGTAGTCAATGTCCAGGGTTGGGAAAACGACGGTTCAGCGGGTCACGGCCAATGAAGCGGCGAAGGACGCAGCCTCATGCGCGTTGACGTCGGCAGCGCGGATCAGATTGTCGAAATGCCTGGTCAGCGTATGGATCGGCTGCGTGGCGTTCAGCACGAGATACATGTCGCCGACATAAATGGCGGCACGCAGTGACCCGAAGATCGTATAGGGGATCGAATAGCGCATGCGCCCGTCATAGAGATAGAGGCGGAAGCTCGGATAGAGATCGTCCAGCAGCCGGGCCATGTGGGCGAGTTGTTCGGCGCGGAGATCGGCTGGAAAGCGGTCCCACACGCCGAGGCCGCGCGCGAAGATATCGAGCGTGTGGCGCGGCATGCATACTTCCATGTCGGTCTCGGGCCGGCGGCTGTAGTCGATGCGGTATTGCGTCTCGCCGAGTTGGGCCTCGCGGCTCTTGTTCGAAATGCCTGCCTCATAGTCGATCAGCGCATCGGTTCTCAGAAGGTCAGGGATGCCGGCCGGCACATAGCGGATCTTGGTGCCCGCAGCCTCCGCATGCCACTTGGCGATGAGCGTACGCTCGAAGCCGCCGGAGGCCTCCTCGATCTCGAGGCTTTCCCTGATCTCGCCGGTCAGGCCTTCGTCCTGGCTGAGGCCGAGCAGCCAGTCGAGCGAGACCTTGTGCTCGGAAGCTATGTTGAGCAGCGTCTCGGCCCGGGGCAGGCGGGTCGAGGTGCCTGAGAGGAGCTGGGACAGGGCCGACCGGTCTATGCCGACCTCGGCCGCGAAGGCGGACTGATTGACGCCGGCGCGCTGGATGAGGGTCTTGAGTCTCTCACGGAAGACACTTGAAAGATCGCGCTTGTCCACGTGTGCTCGCCTCCAGGAAAAAAATACCGGGATTGGTCGGAATACCGACTAAGGAGGAGCATCGGAATCCTCCCAAGTGTTTACAACACACAACATCTGTATTCCAAGCAGCGCAATATAAACATTTTATGCGCATTGTCGCATTGCACGCAACGAAAGCTCCTGACACCATGCTGTCAGTAACCAATGATTCCAGCAGTTTAGCGCGCACCAAGGGCATGGGCGAAGCAGGCAGACGGCGGGCGCCGACGATAGAATGGCCGACAGTCTTGTTGGTCGTGGGTTGCTACGGCACCTGGGCCGCAACGGGTTTCCTGGTCTGGCCGCACCATCCGATCATCGCCCTCATCGCGCTCACGCTGACGTTGACGCTGCAGTCGTCGCTGATGCACGAAATCGTGCACGGGCATCCCACCCGCGATGCGCGCGTCAACGAGGCCTTCGTCTTCCTGCCGATCGGTCTGGTCTGGCCGTTCCGACGCTTCAAGAACCTGCATCTGCGTCACCATGCCGACGAAAGGCTGACCGACCCGTTCGACGATCCCGAGAGCTATTACAGGGCGCTCTGGCAGCATCGCGACCTCCCGAAGACGATGAAGCAACTGCTCAGGGCAAACAATACCATGGTCGGGCGATTCCTGGTCGGACCCTGGTTGTCGAGCATCGGCTTCGTCATCGGCGACTTCAAGCTGGCCGTCGAGGGCGACCGCGCCGTACGCCAGGCCTGGCTGCTGCACTGCGTCGGGCTCGCGCTCGTCGTGCCAGTCATCGTCTTCGGCTTCGGCATACCGCTCTGGCTCTATGTGCTGGTGCCGGTGTGGATCGGCCAGTCGCTTATTTCGATCCGCACCTACGCCGAGCATCAATGGTCCGAGCATCCCGAGGGTCGCACCATCATCGTCGAGCGCTCGCCGCTGTCCGTCCTGTTCCTCAACAACAATCTGCATTTCGTCCATCACAAGAACCCGACAGCGGCCTGGTACGACCTGCCCCGGCTGTTCCGCGAAAGGCGGGAGGAATGGATCGCCCGCAACAAGGGCTATGTCGTCCCCAGCTATCTCGCGCTGCTGAAGGACTATGCCTTCCGCGCCAAGGAACCCGTCGTGCACCCGATGCTGCGGCGAGCGCCCGAGACGGGGCGGGCCTTCAAGCCGCGCATCAGGGCGCGCACGGTACACGGCGCCGGCACTGCGCCGGTGCCGGCCGAGCCGCCGAAGGAGTGAGGGCGCCTCCCTCCGGCAGGTCGCTTCTCTTGCCATCTGCCCGCGGGCCGGTTGATATCCTGCCATGAACGAGTTCGTCGTCGCGCTTCCCATGTATGAATGGCCCGAGACCCGGCACGAAACGGATGCCGAGTGGGCGCGGCTCCGCGCGGCGTTCCGCGAGGCCGGAATCGCGGCGCCGGAACCTCTGGTTCGGCGCAACGCCGACCTTCCTCCCGTGCCGGGCGGCATCCGCGACGCGAACGGGAACCCGCTCGCGCCCGATCCCGCAACCTTGCCGCCTGATGAACTCGATTTCCATGCGCTCTGGCTGCATCCACGACTGCTCTTCACCCAGACCTGCTGGGGGCCGATGGAACTCGGGCTGCAGGACCACGTCGCTGTCCTCGGCCAACCGAGCTATGGCAATATGGAAGGCGGGCAGGGTGCCCTCTATTCAAGCGCGATTCTGATGCTGCGGGGAGCCGGGCCGAGAATGCCGGCGCCGGCCGATGGCCAGCCGTCCATCCCGCTCGATCTCATGCGTGGAAAGCGGCTCGCCTACAATGGCAATGATTCCATGTCGGGGATCATCGCACTCACCCGCGATCTCGGGGCATCGGGCGAGAGCCTGGACATCTTCTCGGAGCGCATCGCGACTGGTGCCCATCGTGCCTCGATCGTGGCCGTCGCCGACGGCCGCGCCGACGTCTGCGCCATCGACTGCCGGAGTTGGGACATGGCGCTCCGCCATGAGCCGCGCGCCGCCGACGTCGAAGTGGTGGGCTGGACGGGCAGGCGCAAGGGCCTGCCCCTGATCACGTCGAGGTCGACGCCGCCTGATGTCGTGGCTGCGTTGAAGCAGAGCCTCAGGCTGACATGAGCGAGCTCAGTCTTGATATGAGCGAAGCTCAGTCAGACATGAGCAAGGCTCAGTCAGACATGAGCCGCGGGTCGAGCGGGTAGGCCGACAGCTTCTCGTTGCCGTTTTCAGTGATGAGCACCTGCTCCTCGAGCTTCACGCCCTCGTGTCCGCCGAGCCGGCCGATATAGCTTTCGACGCAGAGCACCATGCCCGGCTCGAGCACGCCATCGGGCGTGTCGTCGGTCCAGTCGGCCGCATGCGGCAAAGTCGGATATTCATCGGCAAGGCCGACGCCATGGTAGAGCACGCCGTAGCGTGTCGCGAAGCAGTCAGGTGGCGGAACGCGCGAACGCTCGGCCAGGTCGCGGAACGTCGTGCCCGGCTTCATCAGTTCCGTGTTCTGGGCGATCTGATCGGCTGCGATGCGGAAGAGATCACGCTGCTCCTGCGTCGGGCCGACGTCGCCGCAGAGCCAGGTCCGCGAGAGATCGGCGCAGAAACCGTAGGGCCCGATCAGGTCGGTATCGAAGGCGACGAGGTCGCCCGCCTCGATGATCCGCGACGAGCATTCCTGGAACCACGGATTGGTCCGAGGGCCGGAGGACAACAGGCGTGTCTCGATCCATTCGCCGCCGCGGGCGATGTTGCCGCGGTGAAGCTCGGCCCAAAGCTCGTTCTCCGATATGCCTGGCCGCAATGCGGCTTCCATCTCGGCCATGGCCGCTTCGCACGCAACGATGGCGCGGCGCATGGCGAGCAGCTCGTCGGGCGATTTGATCAGCCGGGCACTCTCCATCACCGCCTCGCCATTGCCGATCGCGATGCCCAGGCGCGCGAGCTCGGATACGCCCTCGGGGTCGAGATGGTCGACCGCGAGGCGCCTGTTACCGCCGCCATGCTCCTTCACGAGATCGGCGATGCCGCCTGCCCAGCGTCGGACACGCTTATGAGTAAGTTCGCCGCCATAGAGAAAAAGCCATGGGACGGCCGGGCGAACCTCGTCGACCACACCTGTGTGATCGGAGAGATGCTCGCACGAAAAATAGTCGAACAGCACCACCGGGCCGTCCGTGGCGACGAAACAATGCCGCGTCGGATTATGCGCCACCCAGGACTGCATGTTGGTGGCGTCGGTGGCGTAGCGGATGTTGATCGGATCGTAGAGCAGGGCGCCGGCATAGTCGCGCCGCCTGAGTTCAGCCCGGATGCGTTCGAGCCGATAGCGGCGCATCGCTGGCAGATCGGGCGCGGCGATACCGGCGGCGCGCCATTCGGCTTCCGCAACGGCGCCGTAGCCCAGGACGTGCTGGTTGAGCCCCGCAGCCTTGTCGCGCGAGGCCTGCCGAAGCGCCTCGATCGAGCCCGGCTCGAAAGGCATGATCTTGCGGTGGCGGCCGAAGGTCGAGCGCGGGGCGTCGTTCATGGAAGCGCCCTGCCGCCAGTACCCCCCTCTGGCCTGCCGGCCATCTCCCCCTCAAGGGGGGAGATTAGCTGTCGCCACTGCCTGCACACATAGGCAGCGCTGCAGGAAAGTTTCCAGCGTCGCAACTGCCAATCTCCCCCCTTGAGGGGGAGATGGCCGGCAGGCCAGAGGGGGGTATGAAGCACTGCCATGGCCGTTCGCCGCCGCTCCCTCTATCCCCGCATCTTCTCGCCGGCCGGATCGAACAGCGGTTCCGCATTGATGCGCGCCCGCCGGCGATGGCCGAGGATCTCGATCTCGAACAGTTCTTCGCTTTCGTCCTCGGCGAGCGCGGCTGGCACATAACCCTGCGCCAGCGACTTGCCGACATAGTGCGCATACCCGCCGGACGTCACCCAGCCGACCACGCGCCAATCGCCGTCCGCGATGCCGCGAACCGCCGAGGCTCCGCTGGCCGCAGCCGAGCCGCGCACTTCCTTGCCGGTCGCATCGAAGCGCGGCGCGCCGTAGCCATGCGGCTTCTCGACGGTGCCGAAATCCTTGTCGCCGACCTTGGCCCAGATCGGCTCGTCGCCCATGACGTCGGCATCCGCAGCCTCGACGATCAGCGACACGCGGCGCAGCTTGGGTCCGTCGGCCTTCTCCCGGGCCGCCACCTCGCGGCCGATGAAGTCGTTCTTCTCCAGCTTGATAAAGCGGTCCATCGAGCCTTCGAAGGGGCCGTAGATGGGCCGGAGTTCCCGGAACCAGGTCGGGAAATTCTTCTCCAGGCGCATCGACAGAAGCGCGCGCATTCCGAAATCGACGATGCCGAATTCCTCGCCGGCCGTCTTGATCGCCTGGTAGACGAGACGCTGGTAGGCCGGCTGCATCCAGATCTCGTAGCCGAGATCGCCGGTATAGGTGATGCGGTTGACCATGCAGGGAGCGCCGCCCACCGCCATCTCGCGGAAGTCCATGAAGCGGAAGGCCGCCGACGAAACATCCTCGTCGACCAGCTTCTGCAGCAATGCCTGGCTTTTCGGTCCGGCGATCGACAGGCCGACCAGCGTCTGGTCGAAGCGGTGGATATGCACCGAGCCGTCGTTCGGCAGGTGCTTCTCGAACCAGCGCAGATGGTATTTCTGCGCGGCCGAGGAGCCCCAGATCATGAATTTCTCGTTGCCGGTCTTGGCAATGGTGAAGTCGCCGATGAGCTTGCCGAATTCGTTGAGCATCGGCGTCAGCACGATGCGTCCCTTCTTCGGCATGCGGTTGGTCATCAGCCGGTTCAGGAAGTCTTCCGCACCGGGACCGGCCACCTCGTATTTGGCGAAATTGGCGATCTCGGTGACGCCGACCCGCTCGCGCGTGGCGCGCACCTCGTTGCCGATATGCTCGAAATCGTTGGAGCGGTGATAGGAGACGATGTCTTTCGCTTCCGTGCCCTTGGGCGCGAACCAAAGCGGCGTCTCCAGGCCCCAGCTGTCGCCCATAACCGCGTTCTGCGCGACCATCGTGTCATAGAGCGGCGTCGACTGCGCCGGCCGTGCGGCGGGCAGTTCCTCATTGGGGAAGCGGATCGAAAAGCGACGCGAATAGTTCTCGCGCACCTTGGCATTGGTGTAGCGCAGGGTCGCCCACTCGCCGAAGCGCGCAACGTCCATGCCCCAGACGTCGAAGCCGGGATCGCCGTTGACCATCCAGTTCGAGAGCGCGAGACCCACGCCGCCGCCCTGGGAGAAGCCGGCCATGACCGCGCATGCGCACCAGAAGTTCGTCAGCCCCTGCACCGGGCCGACCAGCGGATTGCCGTCGGGCGCGAAGGTGAACGGGCCGTTGATGATCTGCTTGATGCCGGCCTTCTCGATCCCCGGGAAATGCTTGAAGCCGATCTCGAGCGAGGGCGCGATGCGGTCGAGGTCGGGGATCAGCAGCTCATGGCCGAAGTCCCAAGGAGTGTCGACCGGCGACCAGGGCTTGCAGGCCTTCTCATAGGTACCGAGCAGGATGCCGTTGCGCTCCTGCCTCGTATAGATCTCACCCTTGAAGTCGAGCACGCCGACCATCTCGCGCCCGGTCGCCCTGTTGAAATCCTCGACCTCCTTCATCGGCTCGGTCAGCAGATACATGTGCTCCATGGCGAGCAGAGGCAGCTCGACGCCGACCATGCGGCCGACTTCGCGTGCCCACAGGCCGCCGCAGTTCACCACATGCTCGGCTTTCACCGTGCCCTTTTCGGTCACCACATTCCACGTGCCGTCGGGCTCTTGCGTCAGCTCGACGACCCGGTTGCGCAAGACGATCTCGGCGCCGAGTTTCTGGGCTGCCCTGGCATAGGCATGGGTGGTGCCCGATGGATCGAGATGGCCCTCGACGGGATCCCACATGGCGCCGACGAAATTCGTCTCGTCCATCAGCGGGAACATCGCCTTGGCTTCCGACGGGGTAATCAACTCGGTATCCATGCCGAGATAGCGACCCTTGGCGTGGGCAAGCCGCAGGAAGTCCATGCGCTCCGGCGTATCGGCCATCATGATGCCGCCGGTGAGGTGCAGCGAGCAGGACTGGCCGGAAAGCTCCTCAAGCTCCTTGTAGAGCTGGACCGTGTAGGCCTGCAGCTTGGCGACGTTGGGGTCGCCGTTCAGCGTGTGGAAGCCGCCGGCGGCGTGCCAAGACGAGCCCGACGTCAGCTCCGAGCGCTCGATCAGCATGACGTCGCTCCAGCCGGCCCTGGCCAGGTGATAGAGCACCGAGCAGCCGACGACGCCGCCGCCGATGACAACCGCTTTTGCGTGGGATCTCATAACAGTTGGTTCCGGTTCCGTAATGTATCGATGAAAGGAGGGACGAGTCAGGCTGCCGCGATGGCTTCGATTTCGATCAGCCAGGCCTCGTCGAAAATCCCGGCGATCACGATCGTGAGGGCGATCCTGCGGCCGGCCAGGATCTCGTTGCGTATCTGACGATATTCGACGCCGTGGCGACGGTCCGCCAGGAAGGTGGTGACCTTGACCAGGTTGTCGAGCGTCATGTCGGCGGCGCGAAGCTGCGCCTCGATATTGGCCCAGGCGAGCCGGGCCTGGCTGGCGAAATCGGTGGGGACGGTACCGTCCGGCGCAACTGGGATCTGGCCGCTGATGTGCAGGATGCGCGTTGCCCCAATCGTTTCGACGGCCTGGGCGTAGCCGCCCTGTGCCTGCGGCGCGTCCGGTGCGTTGATGAGGCGGCGGTTCATGGGGTCTCGACCCGGGATTGATCGGAACCGCGTGCCGGGCGGCCTCGGAAGGGAGCGTGGGAGCGAGCCGCCGCATGGATGGTTCGCCCCGGCAAGGGGAGGGATAGCGCCGTCGACGCGGCGAGGCGGCTGACGTGGTCCGGCCAACGATCGAGGTCTGTGAGGATCATTTCAGTGCCATCCCTGTGGTAGACCGGTCGACTACAGGAGCCTTGCTATGGTGTATGTCAGGCCGAAGGCGACATATTCATATTTGAAGTCTGTCTTCTCTATGAATTCCATGAATGCCTTATGCTCATGCTCCTGCCATCCATAGTATCCGATAAGTTCGTCGAAGCAGATCCATGAACCTTTTCGTAGCATGTGGCCAAGCGTCTCGAATATGGTCTTTGTCGAGCTGTACAGGTCGCAGTCGACGCGAAGAAGAGATATGATCTCGCCTTCATGCTCTTTCGCCCAAACGGGCAGCGTGTCGTCGAACCAGCCTTTGTAGAGACGGACATTCGCCGGCATTTCGGGCAGGCCCTTCAGCCAGCCGAAGGCCCCTTTCATCGAGTGGGACCAATCCTCCGGTAGACCCTCGAAAGAGTCGAACCCATGGATCGTATGCTTCGGGAAAATTTTCGCGAGGGCACGGGTGGAACCGCCCTTGAAGACGCCGAGGTCGACGACGAGCGTGTCCGCCGTCGGGGAGATTTCGTCCTTGCGCGCCTCTAGGACCCGGAACTGGTCCCTTTGCCAAAGCGCGTGCCGCATCTCCTTGTCGATGAAGTCGTAGGTGTCCCGGGCCGCACGGCGGCTGCGTTCCCGTATCGTCTCCACGAACCGGTACTCCGCGTCGAGATATTCCCGAATGGCCAGGCTGGTCGGGCTCTGTCCGATCTGTGCGACCATATCGCCGATGTCGAGCTTGAGCCGCGTCTCGGCGAAGACGGCCTTCAGCTCTTCGCGCACAATCTTGCGCAGTTCTTCCTTGTCTATGCTCACGACCAAATCTCCGATGTGCGGATGCCAAGTCGGTCCGGACAAAGTCTAGCTCAAAAATCGGTCGGCGCGCCGCCCTCGGCCTTACGTTTCTCCACGAAGGCGTTGATCTCCTCGCGGATGGCCGGATCGATGTAAGGCTCCTCGTAGGAGGCGAGCCTCTCCTTCCAGACGCGGTTGGCGCGCTCCAATGCCGTGGGCGCGCCGGCCTCGCTCCAGGTCTCGAAGTTGCGCCAGTCCGAGAGGATCGGGGAATAGAAGGCGGTCTTGTAGCGCGACTGGGTGTGCGGCGTTCCGAAGAAGTGGCCGCCGGGACCGACGGCGCGGATGGCCTCGACGGCCAGCGCATCCTCCGACAGATCGAGCGGCGTCAGGAACTCCGCCACCATCTGCAGGAGGTCGATGTCTAGGATCGTCTTCTCGTAGGAACAGCGCAGCCCGCCTTCCAGCCATCCGGCACCGTGCATCATCAGATTGCCGCCGCCCTGGATGGCGCCCCAAAGCGAGAACACGCTTTCATAGGCGGCCTGCGCGTCGACCGTGTTGGCCGCGCAGGTGTTGGAAGTGCGGTAGGGTATGTTGTAGCGCCGCGCCAGCTGACCGCCGACGAGCTGCGCCTTCATATATTCTGGCGTGCCGAAGGCGGGCGCGCCGGATTTCATGTCGACGTTGGAGGTGAAACCGCCATAGCCGACCGGCGCGCCCTTGCGCACCATCTGCGTGAACGAGATGCCGGCCAGCGCCTCGGCATTCTGCTGCACCAGCGCGCCGGCGACCGTCACGGGCGCCATGGCACCGGACAATGTGAAGGGCGTGACGATCACCACCTGACCCATGGACGACATCTGGATGATGCCTTCCATCATCGGGATGTCGAGCTTGAGCGGCGAATTGGTGTTGATGATGGTGAAGACCGATGGCTCGTCCATGAGCTGTTCGCGCGACACGCCGCGGGCGATACGGGTGATCTCGATGCCGTCGAGATTGCGCTCCTTGCCGAGCGAGTAGATGTGGAAGACCTTGTCCGTGAGCAGCGCGAGATCGCGGATGCACTCGAGATGGCGCACAGACGGATGGATGTCGATCGGCTCGACCGGATAGCCGCCGGTGCAGTTCAGGATGTTGTGCATTTGCGCAAGCCGCAGGAAGTTCCTGTAGTCTTCCTGGTTGCCGGGACGGCGCCCACGGTCGATGTCGGAACAATTCGGAGCCGACGCCATCATCGAAAAGATCAGATTGTCGCCGCCGAATGTGACGTTATGCGTCGGGTTGCGCGCATGCATGGTGAACTGCGGCGGGCAGTGCGCGATGAGCTCCAGGATCATGTCGCTGTCGAAGCGGACCCGCTCGCTGCCTTCGCGCACGTCGGCGCCATACTGCTTCATGATGCGGCGGGCTTCATCGTGAAGCACGTCGACGCCGATCTCCTCGAGCACGCGCAGCGACGCCAGATGGATCGATTCGAGCTCGTCGTCGGAGACCAGTCTCGTAGGCGGGAAGGGCATCCGGAGCTGGCGGAACGGCGGCTGCTCGAAGGGGGCGGAGCCGACGGCGCGTTTGCCGGCACGTCCGCCGCGGCGACCACGGTCGGTGGCGAGAACCGGTTCGGCCGGGTGGAGCGCGGCGGTCATGGAAATTCCTCGTGGCGAAGCATGTTTCGCCGGCATAATGGACCGGGGCTAGACGCCCGGGTACGGAAGCTACGACTACTAGCGCGAAGGAAGCGACATCGTGCGGGCTGCAGGTTGGCCGACGAGACAGGACCCCCTGCTGGAGGGATCGATTGCTCTTCCTGTCCCAAGGAGGCGCCTTCGCGGCGTGGCATTGATGCCCTGCGGCTCTGCTCGCCTGGTGCGTGCGGCGTCTGAGGGAGACAGGATTTGGGCGTCGCGGAAAAGACACCATGGCCGGCGCTCACCGGCGTCATCGCGACGGTTTCCGTGTTCGCGATCGCGCAGGGCCTCAGCTATCCTTTGCTCAGCTTCATCCTTGAGCGGCAGGGCGCGTCATCGAGCCTGATCGGGCTGTCGGCAGCCATGACACCGCTCGGCTTCATCGTGTCGGCGCCGGTCATCCCGTCGCTGGTGCGGCGTTTCGGGGCAGCGCGTACGGCGCTCGTCTGTGCTTTCCTGGGCGCGACGCTGCTGGCCCTGATCGGCTGGACGCGGGATGTCTGGCTCTGGTTCCCGCTGCGTTTCCTGCTCGGCTTCTCGATCAATCCGCTCTACGTGATCAGCGAGACCTGGATGCTCATGCTGGCGCCGCCGTCCAGCCGCGGCCGGATCATGGGCGCCTACACCGCGGTCGTCTCCGCCGGCTTCGCCACCGGCCCGCTGATCCTGTCGATTGCCGGAACACAAGGCTGGACGCCGTTCCTCGTCGGCATCGCAGCCTTCGGTCTCTGCACCTTCTGTCTCGGAGCGGTCTTGCCGCGCCTGCCGGAGTTCCACGACGCCGACGGCGACGCCTCGCTCGCTCGCTTCATTCCGCTCGCGGCGCTGCTTCTCCTCGCCGTGACCGTCGCTGCTGCCTTCGAGCAATCCCTGTTGTCGTTGACGTCGGTCTATGCGCGCAGCTACGGCAATACGGAGGCAGCGACCGCCACGTTGCTCGCCGTCTTCGTCGCCGGCAACATCGCCTTGCAGGTTCCGCTTGGCATGGTCGCCGAACGGCTCGGGCCCGCGAAGGGGCTCGCACTCTGCGCGGCGGGGTCGGCGCTCGGCTGCCTGCTGCTGCCTTTCCTGTTTGCGACCCCGCTGATATGGCCGCTCGCCTTCGTGTTGGGAGCCATATCTTTCGGCATCTATACGATGGCGCTGATCGAGCTGGCGAACAGGTTCAGCGGGCCGATGCTGATCGCCGGCAATGCGGCCTTTGCGCTGTTCTGGGGTGTGGGCGGCATCGCCGGTCCGCCTGTCACTGGTGCCGTCATGGACATCGTAGGAACTCAGGGGCTGCCGCTCGCTCTAGGCTCATTGTGTTTCGTTCTCGCCCTGCTTCAGACCGGGCGCCGGAGCGCGTGGGGCCGGTAACTGCTTGAAGCATCGAACCAGTCTCGGCTAGTGTGCGCTCATGAGCGCCTTCGACGCCCATCTCCGCACGCCAGGCACCGCCGTAACGCCGTCCCCGCGCACACGGCATGCGGAGCTGTTGCGGCTGTGCGCCCGCATCGGCTACTCGCCGCCCGCTCTTTTCTGAGGATCCATCCCGGCAACGCTGCCGGACCGATTCAAGAGAAGAGGCTAAATCCATGACCTATCAGAATTATTCGCTGAAGCAGTTGCAGGCGATCGACGCCGCGCATCATCTCCATCCCTTCACCGACCACAAGGACCTGCGCGCGGCGGGATCCCGCATGATCACCCACGCCGATGGACCGTACATCTACGATTCGGAAGGCAACGAGATCCTCGACGGCATGGCGGGCCTGTGGTGCGTCAATGTCGGCTACGGCCGCAACGAGCTGGCCGAAGCGGCCTACAGACAGATGAAGGAGCTGCCGTTCTACAACTCCTTCTTCCGCTGCACGACGCCGACGCCGGTGCTGCTCGCCAAGAAGATCGCCGAGCTCGCGCCTGACAACATCAACCAGGTATTCTACGGCTCGTCAGGGTCCGAGGCCAACGATACGGCCTTGCGCCTGGTGCGCCACTTCTGGGCACTGCAAGGCAAGCCGCAGAAGAACCGCATCATCTCGCGCAACATGGCCTATCACGGCTCGACAATCGCCGGCGCGTCGCTGGGCGGCATGGGCGGCATGCACGAGCAGCTTGGCGGCGCCGTGCCGAACGTCGTGCATGTCATGATGCCCTACGCCTATGAACTCGCGTTGCCGGGTGAGAACGACCACGATTTCGGGCTGCGTGCGGCCAAGGCCGTCGAGGATGCAATCCTCGAGGCGGGCGCCGACAATGTCGCGGCCTTCATCGGCGAGCCGGTCATGGGGGCGGGTGGCGTCAAGATACCGCCTGCGAGCTATTGGCCGGAAGTCCAGCGCATCTGCCGCAAATACGACGTGCTTTTGATGCTGGACGAGGTGATCACCGGTTACGGACGCACCGGCGAGTGGTTCGCAGCCCAGACCTTCGACCTCGAGCCCGATACCATCACCACGGCCAAGGCGCTGACCTCAGGGTACCAGCCCCTGTCGGCGCTCCTGGTCGGCGATCGTATCGCCGCCACACTGGTCGAGAAGGGCGGCGAGTTCTATCACGGCTACACCTATTCGGGGCATCCCGTGGCCTGCGCGGTGGGGTTGGAGAACATCGAGATCATCCAGCGCGAAGGCCTGGTCGAACGCGTCAAGAACGACACCGGTCCCTATTTCGCCAAGGCGCTGCAGGAGCATCTTGGTGACCACGACATCGTCGGCGAGGTGCGTGCGATCGGTCTCATGGGCGCCATCGAGATCGTCAAGGACAAGGCGACCAAGGAACGCTTCGAGCCGTCGGGCAGTGCCGCTGTCGTGGTGCGCGACCATGCGATCGCCAACGGCATGATGCTGCGCGCCACCGGCGACACGATGATCATGTCGCCGCCGCTGATCTGGACCCGCGACACGATCGACCTCGCCTGCGAACGCATCCGCAAGGCGCTCGATCTCGCCAAGGCGGATCTCTTCCGCTCGAAATAGTTGTCATGCCAGCGGTCGACGATATCGACCGCTGGAGCGCGCGACCGCGTGGCCCACGCCCGTTGGCGCGAAAGCCAAAGCGGCCCGGAGGGCCGCGCCGGCGATTGAGGTAAGGTGGATGTGCAGCATCCACCTTACCTGGATGTGTCAACATCCAGTGCCACTGGTATCAGAGGGCAGGGCGCATCTGCGTCCTGCCCGCGATGTTCCGCCGACAGAGGAGGCGACCATGACCGGAAAACCTGTTGTCCCGCCGATCGAATATGAGGCGGCGAGCGACGAGGTCAGAGCCGTCTATGACGACATCATGCGGACGCGCAAGGTCGACTGGATCAACAATTTCTGGAAGGTCCTCGCCCATGACCCGGCCCTGCTCAGGCGTACATGGGAGGACCTGAAGCAGGTGATGGCGCCGGGCGCGCTCGATCCTCTGGTCAAGGAGATGCTCTATATCGCGGTGTCCGCGACCAATGGCTGCGAATACTGCACCTATTCGCATACGGCCTCTGCGCGGGCCAAGGGCATGAGCGAGGCGCAGCTCATGGAACTGCTCGCCGTCGTCGGCATGGCGAACCAGACCAACCGGTTGGCGAACGGGCTGCGCCCGCCGGTCGACCCACAGTTCGAGCCGCGTGGGTAGCGTTGCTGCGCTGTCACTTCCTTGGTGGCGTTGACAACGCTTATCTCCTGGCTCTCCGCGCAGTACTTCACGGTGTCCTTGGCCGTGTTGCCGAGCACGTCGGGATCCATTGAGAGTTCCTGGAAAATTCGCCTCTCGGCGGCGACGCAAGCTGAACAGAGGCACCCGAGTCAGGGGAGAGGCTAGCCGGGGCTATTGCTCAGGCACCCGACCTTTGACGACCCACGCAGTGGCGGCATAGGAGCGAGCACCGTCATTTTCGCCATCGAGGTACGCTAATCTGACCGCATCTCGCAGTTTGCTTCTTCCTTCAATCGATAGTGTGCTGACATATTCAGCGAACGGCCCGTCTTTGCCTTCCATCGGCGTCCAGAAATCTTCGAAGTCGGCGAAATCCATTCGAATGGTGATCATGGCGTCGCTTGTGTCCCGGAAGCCGGCATCCCGCCAGGCGCGCGCGAGATCGCCAGGTCGCGTCATTGGCCGCGAGTAAGCCCTTGCCCGGCGCTCGACGGCCCGTTGATCAAGCATCGCAGCGGTATCCCAGAATATGCGAGACATTATCAATCCACCTCGAGCATCCCACATTGAACCAGCAACGGTTCCACCGGGCCGAGTCACGCGTCGCATCTCGCGCACGGCGAGGTCCGCTCGAGGAATGAAGGCCAGAACCAAGAGCGACGCGCAGTGATCGAAGGTGGCATCCTCGAATGGCAGCGCGCACGCGTCGCCAACTTGAAACTGAACGCGAGGATCCTTGTTGAGGCGCTTGGCATATTCGACATAGATCGGCGAATAGTCGATCGCGCTGATGTTTCTCACGTTTGGGTTCTGGGAGAGTGTGAACGCCAAGCTCCCGGTGCCGCAGCCAACATCAAGGACATGTTCGCCCTCGCTGATGCCGGCGAAGTCGACGAACAATGGTGCCAGTATGCGGCTCCAGCGCCCCATTTGGCGCTCGTAACCGCTGCCGTCGCCCGCCATGAAAGTCGATGTAGGGACGGAGCCCGTAGCGCTCATGTGCGTCTCCTGTTCCGTAAGTCGCAGCACGCGCGGCAGACTACGAGGGGTCCCGGACAGCGACATCGTCGCGCCCCAAAAGTGGCCGGCGTCTGCAATCTGCACAGCGCGTGGCGAATCGTGGGCCCAGGGACGATTAGTGTCAACGAGATATATGCGGCCTCCGAATTGAGAACCGATTGGATGAGCTTGCATTTCCCGAGAATAGCGGGCGGTATTCCTTCGAATGCGGCCTCCTATTGATCCGTCGCGTCATTTCGTTGCTGAGCAGCAACTCCAACATCGATGCGCCACGCCATCAAAATTATGAGTACATGACCTAATCAGAGTTGCCAGTTCCGCCAGATGGCCTTCAGACGCCAGGTCGAGGTGTGGGCCCCAAAACGCGAAAACCGCGCTGCCCCATCGGGGAAGCACGGCTTCGCCAAACAACGCAAGGCCGACGCATACTCACTCGGCAATGATACGGCTCCGGTACGCGAGACCTGATCCGGAGCGGGGGCGGTTGCGATCGCCGCCTCGTCATCCGTTCTACAGGAACATCGTTACCGCGCGGTTATCGAGACCTTAAGCAATTCTAAATTTGTGGCTTTTTTGCTCGGAAGCCTGTCTTCGCAAGCTTACCATGCGTCACCCCGCAGGAAGCGGATGATGCCGGAGAAATCGGTTCCGCCATGGCCCGCAGCGTTGAACAGGGCATAAAGCTGGGTCGCTTCCGCGCCGAGCGGCGTGATTGCGCCGGATGCCTGCGCGGCTTCCTGGGAGAGTTTCAGATCCTTCAACATCAGGGCGGCGGCGAAGCCGGGTTTGTAGTCGCGGTTGGCGGGGGAGTTGGGCACGGGCCCGGGCACCGGGCAGTAGCTGGTCAGCGACCAGCACTGGCCAGACGAGGTAGAGGCCACGTCGTAGAGCGCCTGATGGGAGAGGCCGAGCTTCTCGGCGAGCACGAAGGCCTCGCCGACGCCGATCATGGAAATCCCGAGGATCATGTTGTTGCAGATCTTCGCCGCCTGGCCAGCGCCGGCATCGCCGCAATGGACGACGCGCCCCGCCATGGGGTTCAGCACCGGCTCGGCCTTGGCGAAGGCCTCCCTGGAGCCGCCGGCCATGAAGGTCAGGGTGCCGGCCGCGGCTCCGCCCGTTCCGCCGGAGACCGGCGCGTCGATCGAGAGCAGCTTGTGCCTGGCGGCGATCGCGTGTGCCTTGCGGGCCGATTCCACGTCGATCGTCGAACAGTCGATGAACAGCGTGCCCGCCGGGGCCCCGGCGGCGATGTCCTCATAGACCGACAGCACATGCTTGCCGGCCGGCAGCATGGTGATCACCACCTCCGCGTGCTTCACGGCGGCCGCGGCGTTCGCCATCACGGTCACGCCATGCTCGCGCGCCACGGTGAGGTTCTCCGGCAAGAGGTCGAAGCCTTGCACGGTGTGCCCGGCCTTGACCAGATTGGCGGCCATGGGGTTGCCCATATTGCCGAGGCCGATGAAAGCGATCGTGGTCATGTCTGTTCTCCGGATTCCTCGCCGCCTCAGCGGCCGATCAGATGGCGCGCGATGATGACGCGCATGATCTCGTTGGTGCCTTCGAGAATCTGGTGGACGCGAAGGTCGCGAACCAGCTTCTCGATGCCGTAGTCGTGCAGGTAGCCGTAGCCGCCGTGGATCTGCAGGGCGTCGTTGGCGACGTCGAAGCCGGTGTCGGTGACGAAGCGCTTGGCCATGGCCGACCATTTCGAGGCGTCATGCGTCTTGCGGTCGAGCTTCGAGGCCGCGGTGTAAAGAAGCACGCGGGCGGCCTGCAGCCCGGTCTCCATGTCGGCAAGCTTGAACTGCAGCGACTGGAACTGGTTGATCTTCTGCCCGAAGGCCGACCGTTCGCCGGCATAGGCGAGCGCCTTGTCGAGCGCGGATTGCGCTCCACCCAGCGAGCAGGCCGCGATGTTGAGCCGGCCGCCGTCAAGGCCGGCCATGGCGATGCGGAAGCCCGAGCCTTCGCCGGTGAGCAGGTTCTCGGTCGGAACCTTGCAGTCCTCGAAGATGACCTGACGGGTCGGCTGCATGTGCCAGCCCATCTTGTTCTCGACCGCGCCGAAGGAAAGGCCGGGCGCGTCCTTCGGGATAACGAGGGTCGAGATGCCCTTCGGTCCGTCCTCGCCGGTGCGCACCATGGTCACATAGACGTCGCTGTCGCCGGCGCCGGAGATGAACTGCTTGGCGCCGTTCAGCACATAGTCGCTGCCGTTGCCGCCGCTGCGGGTCGCGCGCGTCTTCAGCGCCGCGGCGTCGGATCCCGATCCCGGCTCGGTCAGGCAATAGGATGCCAGCCATTCCATGGAGGTCAGCTTGGGAAGGAAGCGATGGCGCTGCTCGTCATTGCCGAAGCTGTCGATCATCCATGCTGCCATGTTGTGGATCGAGATGAAGGAGGCGAAGGCGGGGCAGGCCCTGGAAAGTGCTTCGAATATCAGGACTGCGTCGAGCCTTCCGAGCGCGGAGCCCCCGACATCGTCGCGGATATAGATTCCCCCGAGGCCCAGCGGGCCGGTCTCGCGGATCACATCCGCGGGGAAATGCTTCTTGCGGTCCCACTCGAGCGCATTGGGGGCCACCCGGTCGGCGGCGAAGGCCTCCGCCATCTCCTGAATGGCGCGCTGATCCTCGTTGAGCTCGAATTGTCCGGCGGTCGCTTCGATCGCTGCGTCCATGGCGGCCTCCCCGGCAGGTCTTGCTTTTCGTATGACGCAATCTAGAGCAATGATGCCGCAGCGCAATCCGACCCGCTGCGGAGCCGATGTGCGAAGATACGGATGATGGCGACGACGATCCCCCAGACCCTGTTGCAACTGTTCCGGGAGCATCTTGGAGCCTTCCCGGCCGAGCCGCTGGCGAGCTTTGTGAGCGAGATCAGCTGGGACATGGCGGCGCGCGCCGTGGAGCCCGGAACGCTTGCCTGCCTCGGCTATCTCGATCGTGTCGCGGAGATCGCACGGCCCGAAGCACTGCGGCTTGTCCGCTTCCTGGCGGAGCACCGGCAAGCGCTGCTTTGGCAGCAGACCTACACGGCTGCCGACTTCGGCCAGCATTTCGTCGATAGTTACGGCTGGCTGGAGCTTTTTGGCACGCGGGGCCATTTCGCCAATGAGAACGTCGCAGCAGGCTTTCTGATTCTCGGCCCGGAAGTGGTTTATCCCGACCATCACCATGTGGCGGAGGAGATCTATGTTCCGCTCACCGGCGGGGCCGAATGGCGCAAGGAAGCGAGCGGCTACCTGCCGAGGGGCGCTGGCGAGGTGATCCATCATCCCTCCAACGTCAATCATGCGATGCGTACGAGGGCGGAGCCGCTGCTCGCTCTCTATCTCTGGCGGGGCGGCCCCCTGGCCCAGAAGCCCGTCGTCAGCAACTGAAAGAGAAGGGCGCGATGGCCAAGGCGATCATGCTGCAAGGCACGGGGTCGGATGTCGGCAAGACCGTCCTGGTGGCCGGACTTTGCCGTGCGGCGCGCAGGCGGGGATTGCGTGTGCGGCCGTTCAAACCGCAGAACATGTCGAACAATGCGGCGGTGGCCGACATTCCCGGCGAAAGCGGCGGGGGTGAGATCGGTCGCGCGCAATGGCTTCAGGCGATCGCCTGCGGCGTTGCGCCCTCGATCCACATGAACCCCGTGCTGCTCAAGCCACAAAGCGACATCGGCGCGCAGGTCGTCGTCCAGGGCAAGGTCTTCGGCCAGGCACGGGCCCGCGACTATCAGCAACTGAAGCCGAAGCTGATGGATGCGGTGCTCGACTCCTGGCGCAAGGTGGGCGAGGGCGCCGACCTCGTCATCGTCGAGGGCGCGGGCTCGCCGGCCGAGATCAATCTGCGCGACCGCGACATCGCCAATATGGGTTTTGCCACACGCGCGGACTGTCCCGTCGTACTGGTCGGAGACATCGATCGCGGCGGCGTCATCGCCTCGATCGCGGGAACGCATCTCATCCTTCCGGAGACCGACCGGCGGATGATCGTGGGCTATCTCATCAACAAGTTCCGTGGAGACGTGACCCTGTTCGACAGCGGCCTCACCGCGATCGGGAAGTTCACGGGATGGCCGTGTTTCGGCATCGTGCCCTGGCTCAAGGAGGCGGCGCTGCTGCCGTCGGAGGATTCGGTGGTGCTCGAGAGGTTGGCCTCGGGCGAGCAAAGGGCGTTGAAGGTGGCCGTGCCGATGCTCGACAGGATCGCCAATTTCGACGATCTCGACCCGCTGAAGGCCGAGCCACGGGTCGAGGTCGTGTTCGTGCCGCCGGGCAGCCGGCTGCCTGACGATGCCGGGCTCGTCGTCATCCCCGGCTCGAAATCGACGATCGGCGACCTGATCCGTTTCCGCGAGAACGGCTGGGATCGCGATCTTGCCGAGCATCGCCGCCGCGGCGGCCATGTGGTCGGCATCTGCGGCGGGTATCAGATGCTCGGCCGCGTTGTGCGCGATCCCGACGGCATTGAGGGCAAGGTCACGGAAGCACCGGGCCTCGGCCTGCTCGATGTCGAGACCGTCATGGAACCCGAGAAGACGGTGCGCAACGTCACCGCACGCTCGACCCATTTCGATACCGCGCTCGAAGGCTACGAAATCCACCTCGGCCGCACCGTCGGCCCGGATTGCCTGCGCCCGGCGGCCGTCATCGACGGTGTCGAGGACGGCGCGACATCGTTTGACGGCAAGGTCTTCGGTACCTATCTCCATGGGCTGTTCGGCGCCGACGCGTTTCGCCGCCGCTATCTCGCCAGCCTGGGGGTGGCCGATGGCGGCATCGACTACAGGGCCGCAGTCGAGGATGCGCTCGACGCCATTGCCGAGCATCTCGAAAGGCATCTCGACTGCGACGCGCTCTTCGCCGCGGCTCGGTAGGGCTCAGGCTGGGTCCCCAGCCTTCGGCCAGTAGGTGCCGAACGACCAGACATTACCTTCCGGGTCGCGGCAGATGAAATCCCGGCTGCCGTAGTCCTTGTCATTCAGTTCCTGTTCGATCTTCGCCCCTGCCGCCTTGGCGCGCGCATAAAGCGCGTCGGCGTCATTGACGGCGATGTAGACCGACTTGCCGCCATTCTCGCCGGGCAGGCCGACGATCGCGCCATATTCATCCTCGCGCGTGTGGCCGACCATGATCATCGAAGACCCGAAGGCGAGTTCGGCATGGTGGACGTCGTCGCCTTCACCGTATCGCACACGCAAGGTGAAGCCGAAGGCTTCCACCAGCCAGTCGATCATTCGTGCGGGATCGCGGTAGCGGAAGGTCGGGAAAATGCGCGGGGCTTCGGTCATGACTATTCTCCTCATGCCAGCGGTTTCGTCGGCCTGAATGGTCGCAGGAACCCGAACTGCCGTCTTGAAGAATTGTAACCGCGCTCAGGCAGCCTGGGCCCGCCACCGGGACGGGCTGGCGCCGGCGAATTCGGAGAAGTCGCGTGTCAGATGCGCCTGGTCGGCGTAGCCGCAGGCCGCGGCAATGTCGGCCCAGTCGACTTCGCCCTCGCAACGTGCCATCGCGAGCGCCGCCTGGAAGCGGATCATGCGGGCGATCACCTTGGGCGGAAGGCCAAGTTGCGCCTGGAACCGCTGCGACAGGTGCTTGCGGCTCCAGTCGAGCTCTCGTGCGACATCGGCGATGCGGAGGTCACCCCGGCGGGCGAGCATGCGCTGATAGGCCCAATGAAGAGCCGGATCGGCTTGCCGCGCGCGTCGGATCCTTTCAACGACGTAGCTCTCGGCGAGATCGAGCCGGCGCTGCCAGTCACGCTCTTCCCATAGCCGTTGGCGCAGGCGCCTCATATCCTTGTCGCCGAGATCGTCGAGAGCCACCATCCGGTCGGCGAGTTCGCTCATCGGCAGGCCGAAGAAACGCCAGGCGCCAAGCGGCGTGAAGTCGATCTGGATGCACTCCGCGCCGCCGGTCGACGTGATCACCACGGGACCGGCGTAGAGACCGGCCGCAAAGCTGCCATAACGATCGTCGGAACCGGGCTCGTGGCCCAGACCGATCTCGAAGGCTTCCCCGAAACTGATGACCAGGGGCACGGCCAGCGTGGCCGTCTCGACGTTGCCCGTGATGGCCCGGCCGTGCTCCTGGTATCCGATCAAACGCTCGACCATGCCGTCGAGCTCGGGCGGGATTTTCCGCTCCAGCACGAAGGGGCTGCCGGCCTGGCTTCCCGTCGATGGCCTCGATGCCGATGACATCAGATCCTCGCGCCTTGATCTCCGGCGAGAATAGGATCGAATGGAGCCGTCAGGAAGAGGCAGGCAGAGCGCATGGACAGCATATCTTCAGTGTGATATATGGATATACGAAGGGAGATATCCATGGCGCTGTTTATCCGGGATGCGGAAGTTGATGCACTGGCCGAAGAAGTTCGCAGGCTGACGCAAGCACCCACCAAGACCGAAGCAGTTCGCCAAGCCTTGAGGGATCGGCTCGCGCGGGCACGAAGCGCGCTCCCGCTAAGGGAGCGCCTTGACCGTTCAAAGGCGCTTGCCGATGCCATGGGACCCGGCGATCCCAGCTTCGACATGAAGCACTTTACCGACGAGATGTGGGGCGACGCTTGATGTTCATCGATGCGTCGGTCGTCGTCGCGATCCTGGGACGCGAGCCGGGGCACGAGGAGATCGAGAAGCGACTGGCTGCGGCCGGCGGGCGGTTCTTCGTTTCCCCGCTGGTGAAGTTCGAGGCGACCGTGGCGCTTGCACGCCTGAAGGCGACGGCGAAGGGATCCATTGCGCGACCGTCGCCGACGCTGCTGAAACAGGCGCAAGCGGCCATCGATGCGTTCGTAGAGGATCTCGAGGCTGAGGAGGTGTCGATATCGGGTGAGATCGGCAGGAGAGCATTGGACGCCAGCGCGACATACGGCAAAGCCGTCGGTCATGTCGCGGATCTCAATTTCGGCGATTGCTTTGCCTACGCCTGTGCCAAGTCGCTCAATGTCTCGCTGCTCTATAAGGGCGACGACTTTGCCCACACGGACCTCGCCTGAGACCGTGGCCGCTCGGGACGGATAATCCCACTCAGTCGTCAGATTTCGGCCGCAGGCTCAAACGCCGATCAGCAGCCGCAGCGGGTGGGTCGGATCGGCGAGAAGCTTCACGGCCAGCGCGATACAGGTGAGTACGAGCAGCGGCTTGATCAGCCTGGCGCCGATCCGCATAGCCAGGCCGGCGCCGGCGCGCGCGCCGAGGAACTGGCACAGTCCCATCATCAGCCCGATCTTCCACGAGATCACCCCGGCCGCAGCGAAGGCGCCGAAGCCGCCGAGGTTGGAAGCGAAATTCAGCAGCTTGGTGTGAGCGGTCGCCTTGAGCACGCCGTAGCCGGCAAGCGACACGAAGGCGAGCATGAAGAAGGAGCCGGCGCCGGGGCCGAACAACCCGTCATAGAAGCCGATCGCAGGGACGATGAGCAGGCCCAACAGAAGGGGCGACAGGCGCTCGGCCCGGTCGATGTCGTTCATGTTCGGCTTCAGTGCGAAATAGAGAGCAATCGCGATCAGCATGAAGGGCAGCGCGAGGCGCAGGAGATCGCCGGGCAGCACCGTCGCCAGCAGCGCACCAGCCACGCTGCCGACGACCGAAAGAAACGCCGACGGAAGCTGCTTTCCCAGGTCCACATGCCCCTTGGAGGCGTAGGCGATCGTGGCGGAACCGGTCCCGAACAACCCCTGAAGCTTGTTGGTGCCGAGCGCCTCGACCGGGCTGAAGCCGGCGAGCATGAGGGCCGGAACCGTGATCAGCCCGCCGCCGCCCGCGATGGAATCGATGAAGCCGGCGCCGAAAGCGGCAATCGCAAGCAGGAGGACGAGTTCAGTCGAGAGATCGAACATTTCGGGGCGGATGGCCAGCGGTGAGCCTTTGTGCTTCGACCACAGGCCGGCTCCTTTCGCAAGGCCGATTTCGCGATAGCAGCCTTCCGAAAAACCGTTCCGCTCCCCGGTTCGATGCTATAGGTTCCGGCTTTCCGGTCTGTGGAGCGACACAAACATGTCTCAGGGAATGTTGGCCAGGATCCGTTCGCTTTTCGAGGGTGACCCGGGCGTACGCAAGGTGGCCGACGATCCCGTGCTCTCCGCCGAACTTCTGCTCCTCTTCCGCATGATCCTCGCCGATGGTTCCGTCAGCGATGCCGAAATGGAGACGCTGCGGCGGATCTGCCGTGACTCCTTCGGCATCCCGGAAGCGAGCATGGACTCGGTGATCGATTACCTTAACGAGTTCGGATACGAGACGAACGGCTCCCAGGCCGTTGCGATGTTCCAGGACCTGGATGACGATCGGCGACGGCTCCTGGCGCAGCACATGGCCGACATCGCCAAGGCCGACCAGCAGCTTGCGGAGAACGAAGTGCGTCTGCTCCGCCGTACGCTCGAAATGCTGGGCCTCAGCCCGGTCGATGTCGTGAAGCCAGCAGCGAGCAAATAGCGAATAGCGAGTAGCGAACAGGGAAAAGGTGCGCGGACGGCAGTTCGGGTTCTTTCGCTTTTGGCCATTGGCTATTCGCTCATCCCTGTTCCTGCAGCTTCCGCGCGATGGCCCGGTGCAGGTCGGGCGCGGCGTCGACCAGGTCCCTGGCCGCCTGCGACTGCGGATTGTCGAGCACCTGCGTGGTCTTGCCCGCCTCCACGATCTGGCCTTCGTCCATAACCATGACGTCGTCGGTGATGGCGCGCGCGACGGTGAGATCGTGGGTGATGAACAGGTAGGCGACGCCCAGCCGCTGGTTGAGGTCGGCGAAGAGGTCGAGGACCTGGGCGCGGATCGAGACGTCGAGCGCCGAAACCGGCTCGTCCGCCACCACCAGCTTGGGGCGCGTGATGATGGCGCGCGCGATCGAGATGCGCTGGCGCTGGCCGCCCGAGAATTCGTGCGGGTACTTGTCCATGTCGCGCGGCGAGAGCCCGACCTCGTGAAGTGCGGCCGCCACCCGCTCGCGCCGCTCGGCCGGTGACGGCTTCTGCTCGAGCAGATGCAGGGGCTCCGCGACCAGGCGTTCCACCTTGTGGCGCGGGTCGAAGGAACCGTAAGGGTCCTGGAAGACGACCTGCATGTTGCGCCGTGCCGGCTTCAGCTCGGCCTCGGTCCTGCCTGCGAGGTCGGCGCCCATGAAGCGGATGCTGCCGCCCGTCGGCTTGTCGAGAGCGAGGATCATCCGCGCGAGCGTCGACTTTCCGCAACCCGAGCGCCCGACCAGAGCTGTCGACTGGCCTTCGGCCAGAGAGAAGGACACGCCGTTCACCGCCCGCACCGGTGCGCCTGATTTGAACAGCGAGGTCCTCCGGCCCGGATAGTCGCGCGTCACGTCGCTGAGTTCGAGCAGCCGGCCCGTGGACCCGCTGCTGGAATGGACCTTGGGGCGGGCCGGAACATGTACCGAGGCAAGCGCCAGTTGGCGCGTATAGGGATGGGCCTGTCCGGAGAGCGTCGGCGCGGTCTCGCCGGCCTCCATCACCTCGCCGTGGCGCATGATGGTAACGCGGTCGGACATGTCGGTGACGACGGCGAGGTCGTGCGAGATGAGCAGAAGCCCCATCCTGGCCTCGTCGACCAGGTCGCGCAGCAGTTCGAGGATCTGCTTCTGGAGGACCACGTCGAGCGCGGTGGTCGGCTCGTCGGCGATCAGCAGCTTCGGCTTCAGCGCGCAGGCTATCGCGATGACGACACGCTGCCGCTGGCCGCCGGAAAGCTCATGCGGATAGCGGGAGAGGGGGAACTTCGCTTCCGGCAGGCCGACCCGGTCGAGGATCCTGCGAGCCCTGTCCTCGGCATCGCCGCGACTGGCGCCCGTGTGCCAGCGTATCCCTTCGGCGACTTGCTCGCCGATCGTCTTGACGGGATTGAGCGCGGTCATCGGCTCCTGGAAGACCATGCCGATCTCGTTGCCGCGCAGCGCGCACATCTGGTCCTCGGTTGCCGTGAGCAGGTCGATGCCGTCGAAGACGACGCGACCTGCGGCGCGCGCAGACCGAGGCAGGAGGCGCATGACGGTCAGCGCCGTCATCGACTTGCCGGAGCCGGATTCGCCGACGAGCCCCATCACCTCGCCGGGTTCGATCGACAGGTCGATGCCCTTCAGCACCGGAATGCCGGCGATGTCGACCGTCAGGTTGCGTATGTCGAGCAGGCTCACCGTTCGCGCCTCAGCTTGGGGTCGAGAACGTCGCTGAGGCCGTCGCCGAGCAGGTTGAGGCCGAGCACCGTCACGACGATGGCCATGCCGGGAAAGATGGCGAGATAGGGTGCAACCATCATGCGCGTCTGCGCGTCGAACAGCATACGTCCCCAACTCGGCATGGGCGGCTGGGCGCCGAGGCCGACATAGGAAAGACCGGCTTCCGCCAGGATGCCGAGCGCGAACTGGATGGTGCCCTGGACGAGCAGCATTGTCGCGATGTTGGGCAGGATGTGCTCGATCGTGATGAGCGCGCTGCCCTTGCCCGCGGCGCGGGCGGCCAGGATGAACTCGCGCGGCCAGATCGCCAATGCGCCTGCACGGGCGACCCGGGCGAAGACGGGGATGTTGAAGATGCCGATGGCGATGATCGCGTTGATGGCGCCGGGCCCGAAGATGGCGGTGATCATGATTGCCGAGAGCAAGGCGGGGAAGGCGAAGACCAGGTCGTTGAACCGCATCAGCACCTCATCGACCAGACCGCCGCGGGCCGCAGCCCAGCAGCCGAGCGGCACGCCGACCCCCATGCCGATGCCGACCGCGACGAGGGCCACGGCGATCGAGTTGCGCGATCCGACCATGATCATGGACAGGATATCGCGGCCGAAGTGGTCGGTGCCCAGAAGATGCGCGGACGAGGGCGGCTTCATCCGGTCTGCGACCGGAAGCACCGTCACGTCATAGGGAACCCAGAAGAAGGAGACCAGCGCCATCACGGCGATGGCCAGGGTGATGAAAAGACCGATCATGAGAGAACGGCTCGCCAGGGCCTTGGACAGGAAACTGTCCCCCTTCACGGCAGATGCAGGGTCGGTCATTGCCGGGTCCTCAGCCTGGGGTCGATCACGGCGTAGGAGAGATCGACGAGGAAATTCACCAGGATGACTGCCGCGACGAGGAGCATGACCACGCTTTCGACGACGATGACGTCGCGCTGGGTGATCGCCTGGAAGACCAGCCGCCCGAGGCCCGGCAGATAGAAGACGTTCTCGATGATGATCGTGCCGGCGAGCAGGAAGGCGAATTGCAAGCCCATTATGGTCAGCACGGGTATCATCGCGTTGCGCAACGCATGGCGCCACAGCACGTAGCGGCGCGGCATGCCCTTGGCGCGCGCGGTGCGGATATAGTCCTCGTTCAGCACCTCGAGCAGGGCGGAGCGCGTCACCCGGGCGAGGATGGCGGCCTGCGGCAGGGCCAACGCCACCGCCGGCAGGACGAGCGCCTTCAGGGCCGGCCAGACGCCCGCGCTCCAGCCCGGGAAGCCGCCGGCCGGCACCAGGCGCAGCCACACGGCGAAGAGGTAGATCAGCAGCAGCGCGAACCAGAAATTGGGGATCGCCACGCCGAGCTGCGCCGTTCCCATGGCGACGGCGTCCGCCGCCTTTCCTCGCCGTGAGGCCGAGAAGATGCCGACCGGAATGGCGATCGCCGTCGACAGGAAAAGCGAGATCACCGCAAGCGGCAGGGACACGACGGCCCGTTCCGCGACCAGGTCGATGACAGGCACCGAATAAGTGTAGGAACGGCCGAGATCGAGCGTCAGCATGCCGCCAAGCCAGCTCAGGTAGCGAACCGCCAGCGGCTGGTCGAGGCCCATCTGCTGGCGCAGGGCCTCGATCGCATCCGGCGTCGCATTCATGCCCAGCATCAGCTGGGCAGGATCGCCGGGCAGGATCTCGAGAACGGCGAAGACGACGAGCGAAGCAACCAGCAGGGTGGCAACGCCGATGCCGAGTCGTTTGAGGATGTAGGCGGTCATAGTTCGCGCCGAAGGGTCGGTGGCACGACGGCGCCGAAGAGTGCTGTTCGGCCTGCCTGACCTCTTCCGTGCGGGCAGGGCGAGAGGCTCTTCTTGCCGCGCCGGCACTGCCCGTGCCGTGAAAGTAGCGCTGAAATTCGTTTTGCTTCAGTGAGATAACGGACTCGGCAACGCCGAGCTGGGCCCGTCATCCGCCTGCCGACACCCTCTCCGCGCATTGCGCTACGGCAGCACACGTCGCGAAAGTACCCCTCATCCGACCGCGCTTTCGCGCGGCCACCTTCTCCCACAAGGGGAGAAGGGAAGGCTCCCGCAACGTCGCAGCTAATCGCATAAGTTGACGATTTGAAGGGCCGGCCAAGCCAGGCTCCAACCTTCTCCCCTTGTGGGAGAAGGTGGCCTCGCCCCAAAGGGCGAGGTCGGATGAGGGGTACTTTCGCGATGTGTGCGTCCCATAACCGCATTGCGGGGAGAAGATCGATGTCGCCACGGGCTTCGCCAATCGTCAGCATAGCAGATTGAACGCCGTCACTGCGGCAGGCGGTCTTCTCCCCGCAATGCGGGGAGAAGGTGCCGGCAGGCAGATGAGGGGCGGCGCCGACGCCTGGGAAAGAGCTCCTCATCCGACAGGCGAATATGTGCGCGCGTCTCCCCCGGATCGGGGGAGACGGCCGGCAGACCGGAGAAAGGTAGTTTCGCATGCTTACCAAGAGACGTCAGTCGACCCATTTCACCTTGGTAAGGTCGTTGGCCTGGATGGGCGAGTTCTCCCAGAGCCCTTCCAGCTTGGCATCCCATATGCCGATCTTGGGCAGTTCGAACAGGAAGCCGTTGACCGCATCGTCGGCCAGGATCTTCTGCGCCTGCTTATAGAGTTCCATCCGCTTGGCCTCGTCCGAGGTCAGATCGAGTTCTTCGATCACCTTGTCGAAGGCAGGGTTGTCATAGTTGAAGTAATAGTCCTTGCGGGAATAGATACCGATGTCGTTCGGCTCGGTGTGCGAGACGATCGTCAAGTCGTAGTCCTTGTTCTTGAAGACTTGGCTCAGCCAGTCCGCCCATTCCACCGGAATGATCTCGAGATCAATGCCGATCTCGCGCAGTTCCGAGGCGATCACCTGTCCGCCGTCGCGGGCATAGGCGACCGGCGGCAGCTTGAGGGTCGCCTTGACGCCGTTCTCGAGGCCGGCCTCCTTCATCAGTTCCTTGGCCTTGGCGACGTCGTGAGGATAGGTGCTGGTGAGGTCGACATAGGCGGCATTGGCCGGGGAGAAATGCGAACCGATCGGCGTGCCCAGGCCGGAGGATGCAGCGTCCATGATCGCCTTGCGGTCGAGGGCATGGGCGATCGCCTGACGGACCTTCAGATTGTCGAAGGGCGGCTTCTTGTTGTTGGTCGACAGGATGGTCTCGCCTTCGGTCGCGCCGATCACCACCTTGAAGCGCGGATCGGCCTGGATCTGCGGCAGCGCGTCGCCCACCCCGACATTCGGGAAGGCCTGGACGTCGCCGGAAAGCAGAGCGGGAATGGCGGCGGCCGCATCGGGAACGATCCTGAATTCGGCCTTCTCCAGCGCCACCGGTTCACCCCAGTAGTCGGTGTTCCTGACCAGGGTGATCGCGGAGCCCTTGGCCCAGTTGTCGAACTTGAACGGACCGGTGCCGATAGGCTTGTCCTTGTTGGTTTCGGCCGATTCCGGCGCGACGATCACCGCGTCACCCCAGCCCATATTGTAGAGGAAGGAGCCTTGCGGCTGCTTGAGCGTGACCTTCACCGTTGCGGGGTCGACGACCTCGACCGTATCGATCGCCGCGAACAGGGCCTTTTGAGCGTTTGTCGAATTGTCGGCCCGTGCCCGGTCGAGCGAGAACTTCACGTCGTCGGCGTTGAAGTCGCTGCCGTCATGGAACTTCACCCCGGTGCGAAGCTTGAAGGTGTAGACCTTGCCGTCGTCCGAAATGGTCCAGCCTTCCGCCAGCGCCGGCAGCACCTCGCCCTTGGAGCCGATTCGGGTCAGGCCTTCGAAGACGTTCGCGTAGAGCACCTCGTCGATTGCCGCTGCAGCACCCGCCGTCGGATCGAGATGCGGCGGCTCGAGCGTGATGCCGAGAACGAGGTCGGTGCGTGCGGCGAAGGCCGCCGTGCTCGACGCGAGCGCCAGCGCGGTCGCCGCGAGAATGGTCTTCCAAGCTTTCATAACCTAACTCCCCAAGTATGAATGGCGCGATTGAAGCCGGAATTTCGGTCGGAGTAAATCGCTGATATCGCGCGGCCCGCCGGGCGGGCGAAATCGCTTTCCATTTCGCCCGAACCGTGTGGTCACGCCGATCAGTTCGCCTTGGAAGACAGGCCCGAGCCGCCGCGTAGCAGGACGTCGAGGCCGATCGCCATGACCTTGGCCGATTCGACCATGTCGGTGATGCCGACCCATTCGTCGGGACGGTGCGCCAGGTCCAGGATGCCAGGCCCGTAGGCGATGCAGTCATAGATGTGGCCGATGCGGGCGACGTGTTTCTGATCGTAGGTGCCAGGGGAGATCACATAGTCTGGCTCGCGGTCGAAGATTTCGCGGATGCCTTGCGCCACCGCGGTGACGACCGGCGCGTCGCGCTCCGTCATGGTCGGCTGGACCTCCATCAGGTCGCGCAGCTTGTAGTCGAATTTTGGCCGCTCACGCTTCAGACGTTCGAGGATCGACGTGACCTCGCCCTTCACCTCGGCGATGTCCTCCTCGAGCAGGAACCGACGGTCGATGGTGAGCCGGCACCAGTCCGGCACATTGGGCGAGGGGAGGCCCGGCCGGAAATCCTCGGTCTGCCCGCCATGAATCGAGTTGATGTTCATGGTCGAGCGCCGCGCGCCTTCAGGCACCACGGGCATCCGGGTGTGCTTGCGGTCGAGGGCCGGGAACAGTTCGGCTTCGAAGGCAGCGAGCACTGCACCCATGTGACGCACGGCATTGTCGCCCAGGAATGGCATCGAGCCATGCGCGATCTCGCCCTTGGTCTCGATCTCCGCCCACCACACGCCGCGATGGCCGAGGCAGATGCGATCCTTGTTGAGCGGCTCGGGGATGATGACGTGATCGACACGCGGCTTCGAGAAATAGCCCTTGCCGGCAAGATAGGCGACGCCGCCGAAGCCGCCCGATTCCTCGTCCACGGTTCCCGAGATTTCGATGGCACCGGAGAAATCGGGATTGACACGAATGAAGGCCTCGGCCGCGATGATCGAGGCGGCGAGGCCGCCCTTCATGTCGCAGGCGCCGCGGCCATAGACCCGGCCGTCCCTGACCACGCCGCCAAAGGGATCGACGGTCCAGCCTTCTCCGGCCTCGACCACGTCGATATGCGAGTTGAAATGCACCGTCGGTCCGGGTCCGCGTCCGTCGAAGCGGGCCACGACATTGGTGCGCGGATAGCGATCGGTGTCGCCGGGCGTGCCTTCTCCACGGACGAACTCCACGCCGAAGCCCTGCTTCCTCAGGCGTTCTCCGATGTATTCGGCGCAGGGCGTGTAGGCTTCGCCCGGAGGGTTCACGGTCGGAAAGCGGATGAGGTCGGCCGTGAGCTCGACCAGGTCGTCTACCTGGCCGTCAATCGTTTCGAAGAGCTTGTCGTACATTCCAAAAACCTTGCGGCGAGGCGCGGCCGGCGGCGCCTTGCGCGGATTCCATTGCGGCTGGTGAGAGCCTGGCGCCTGCGCATTCAGGGCACGGGCACTTCAGCTTCGTCAGGGCCGGACGGCCGTTACCTCTATCTCGACCAGAAAGCCGGGATTGACAAGCCCCGCCACCTGCATAGCCGATCGTGAGGGCAGGTTCGGTTGTTCCTTGGTTCCGAAGAACTTGACATAACCCTCCATGAAACCCGCGAAATCCATCTTGCCGCCCTTGGCGGGATCGCCGACCAGGAAGACCTGCATCTTGACGACGTCGCCCATCGTCAAGCCGAGCCCCTGGAGTGTCCTGTCGATCGCCTTCAGCACGGTCTCGGTCTGTGTTCTGGTGTCGCCATAGGCCGCCACGCTGTTCTTGTCGGCCTTTTCGTCGATTGCGGTCGGCACCGCGCCGCTGACATAGACGGTCGTCTTCCCGGCCGGGACCTCGACCGCCTGCGCGATCGGGAAATCGGAGTTCGGGATCCTGTGGCGCACGACCTCGTCGGCCAGTGCGCCGCTGGCGGCAAAAAGGCCGGCAGCCAGCGTGGCGGCGGCGATCCGCGAATTCTTCATGTTGCATGCTCCTTCTATCGATGAGTGAGGGGAAACCGGCACGCCGGATCCTGTCGCCTCTACCGGGCGTCGGCAACGTCCTGCGCCGACACCTCGTCCGTGTAGTCGTTGCCGAAATGGGTCCTGACATAGTTGACCACGGCGGCGACCTGCTCGTCGCTCATCATCTGGCCAACGGGCGGCATGCCTTTCAACCCATGCAGGATCACATAGACCGGGTATCCGCCGGCCTCCAGGTTCTCATTCTTGGCGAGCGCCGGATATTTGCCGGCACCCACCGCGCCCTGCGCCTGGTCCATATGGCATGCCGTGCAGACATTGGCATAAAGTGCCTCTCCGGTCTGCTGGCTGAACTTGTCGCCCTGGCTGACGGTGACGCCGGCCGAATCTGCCAAGGCGCCGGAGCCGGCGCAGGCCGCGAACGCCAAGGCAAGGCCTATGCGTGCGGAAGTGTGCTGGGTCATGACATCCCTCGCTGTCTGAGTCGCGGAAAATCGCGTCGACACGGCGTCAACCCGAGACGACACGCTGGTGCAGGCGGGTTATGGCGTCGAGCGACGACAGGATCGCGCCTTCCATCCAGGCCGGTATGTAGGAAGCGTGCTCGCCCGCGAGCACGATGCGCCCGTCGATCTGGCAGAGATTGTCGTAGTGCTCCTTGCGTGCCTCGTCCGTCCAGTCGCCGGCGCAGCCGAGCGTGAAGGGCGATCGGTGCCAAGCTACCGCGATGCCGTTCTCGAACTCGTCCTTGTACTGGGGGTGGATCTGGGAACCGTATTCCACCGCGCGCTTGACCCGCTCTTCCGGCGCCATGGACGTGAATTCGTAGGAATTCGGCCCGTTCCAAGTGTAGCAGCCGAGCAGAACGCCCTTGCCGCCCTTGTTGAAACCGGTGCTGGGATAGGAGATCTGGGTGATCGGCAGGTCCGTGTAGCTGACGCCCCCGAAGATCAGATCGTCCTCTTCCCAGAAGCGGCGCTTGAACTGGAGGCCGACCTTGACCGAAGACACATAGGGCACGGCCTCTATCGCCGCCTGCATCGGCGCCGACACGTTGATCTCGATCTGGCTGAGGATGCTCAGCGGGATCGTGCACACGCACCAGTCGGCACTTGCCTGCTTGGTCGAGCCGGGGTTCCTGGTCTCCTCGTAGGTCACCGTGACGCCCTTGTCGTCCTGCGCGATCCTGGTGACCTTGGCGCCATACTGGATGAGGTCGCCGACCTCCCTGGCAAAGGCCTTGCCGATCATGTCGATGCCGCCGACCGGCTGGAACATGGTGGTCTGGAATTCGTAGAGCGCGAAATTGGCCAGGCTGTCCCAGAGCCCGGAGCTCAATATGTCGGCAAGCGCGATCGGCTTGCCGGGCACGGGCGCCGCGCCCAGGCCGCCGCCAGGGTCTTTCGCAAAACCGCGAAACTCCGCCGTATGCAGGCTTTCCCTGTAGGCGTAATCCTTGTCGAGGGCACCCCAGGAGCGCAGCGCCTCCAGCAGCATCTCCTGGTCCTGCCTGGTCACGTCTCCTTCGAGTGCGCCCTTCTGGGTCACTTTGGCCAGAAGCTCGGATACGTGGCCCCGGAAGTCCGTCTTGATCTCGCGGACGCGCTGCGGCTTGCCGCCAAAGGCCTTGCTGGAATGCAGAAAGGCGTTGTGGTTGAGTTGCTGGAAGGGCTCCAGGGTCACGCCGAGCCGCCGACAATAGGCAAGCAGCCCGTTGTGGTGATACGGAATGCGCCAAGGGCCCGGATTGATGTAGAGGCCTTCGTCGAATTCGCACTTCTGGGTCGCACCGCCCAGTTCGGTATAGGTGTCGCCGCCGCGCAAGGTCCAGTTCCGGCCGCCGGCGCGCTCGTTGTATTCAAGGATCTGCACCTTGTAGCCGGCCTGGCGCAACTCAAGGGCGGCCGTCATGCCCGCAAGGCCGGCACCGAGGATCAGCACCGAGGCACCCTTCGGGTCCCCTTCGAGCTTGACCGGTCCCTTGTAGCCCGACTCCTGCGCGAGCCCGAGGCTGGACATCGCCTGATACATGGCGGCGGTGCCAGCCGTCAGCCCGATCAGCGACAGCAACTGACGCCGGCTCAGGCCGGCAAGTGCTCCATCATGTTGCATTTTGATCCTTTCCGGCAGTGCCTCGCATGGTGATCACGCCGCGCCGACCGGAACAGCCTCGCTGTCTTCCAGGGGCGTGATCGGAGACTATGCCTGTCCTCCACCCTGTCAATGGAAGTCGCCGCGATGGCGCAATCCTCGGTTGCTCCGTGGCGCAAAGTCTCCCGACGCAATGGCGCAACTTCCGGGCGGTTCAATCGTTATTGTTGCGTATTCGCCACAGAATATTTACCCCGTGTAGAGATTTTTGCCGCTTCTTCCGAAATGGACGAAAAGCTTGGGAAGAAAGGTTCATTTGAATGTACAAGATACTATTCATGGCGGCTGCTCTGGCCTTTTCTGGAATTTCGACGGAAGCCTACTCGGCGGGTCTCGTCGCCAGGATCAATGTTTCGACACAGACCATGACCGTCACGAAACATGGCCGCATCATCCATACCTGGCGCGTTTCGACGGCTCGCAAGGGGTATGTCACGCCGCGCGGCACCTGGCGGCCGACCCGGCTCCACAAGATGTGGCGCTCGCGCAAATACGACAATTCGCCGATGCCCTATTCGGTGTTCTACCATGGCGGCTATGCCATCCACGGGACCAATGCCGTGTCGCGGCTCGGATCGCCCGCCTCGCATGGCTGCGTCAGGCTCGACACGCAGAACGCGGCGCGCTTCTACGCGCTGGTCAAGGAGTTCGGGCCGGGCAACACACGCATCATCGTGTCGAACTGACGATCTCCGCGCAAGGGTGCCGGCCGGCCGCCGGCGCTCATGTCGACACGTTGGGGTGCAGCGGCGTGGATTGACGCCTTCGGCCATTTCCTTTCGCGGGTCCGCTCTGTAGGACTCGGGCGCAGGGAGCATCGCAGATGGATACCGACTCGCGCGTGGCGCTGTCCAAGCCGGTAGGCGACGAAGTGCGCAAGACCACGTGCTACATGTGTGCATGCCGTTGCGGCATCGACGTCCACATCAAGGACGGCAAGATCCGCTACATCGAAGGCAATCGCGATCACCCCGTGAACCGCGGCGTGCTCTGTGCCAAGGGTTCCGCCGGCATCATGCAGCATTACGCGCCCGCGCGGCTGCGCGCGCCGCTGCTGCGGACCGGCCCGCGCGGCTCGGGCACGTTCAGGGAGATCTCCTGGGAAGAGGCGCTGTCGCTCGCCACGACCTGGTTGGGCGAGGTGCGCCAGTCCGACCCGAAGAAGCTCGCCTTCTTCACGGGGCGCGACCAGTCGCAGTCGCTGACGGGCTTCTGGGCGCAGCAGTTCGGTACCCCCAACTATGCCGCTCATGGCGGCTTCTGCTCGGTCAATATGGCGGCAGCCGGCATCATGACCATCGGCGGAGCCTTCTGGGAATTCGGCGCGCCCGATTGGGACCGGACCCGCCTCTTCGTGCTGTTCGGCGTCGCGGAGGATCATGATTCCAACCCGATCAAGATCGGCATCTCGAAGCTCAAGCAGCGCGGCGCGCGTTTCGTCTCGGTCAATCCGGTGCGCACCGGCTACTCCGCCGTGGCCGACAACTGGATCGGAATCCGGCCTGGAACCGACGGGCTGTTGATCCTGGCGCTCGTCCATGAGCTCCTTCGGGCACGCAGGATCGATGTCGACTATCTCGTCCGCTATTCGAACGCGCCCTGGCTGGTCATCGACGCACCCGATACGGCCGAGCACGGGCTGTTCGCGCGCGACACCGAGGGCAGGGCGCTGGTCTACGAGACCGTGACGGAAAGGATCGTCCCGCATGGCACCAAAGGGGCGCATTCCGCCCTGTCGGGACGCTACCAGCTCGAGGATGGCCGTTTCGCGGCGCCATCGTTCCAGTTGCTCGCCGAGAAGTATCTCGATCCCAGATATGCGCCGGAGGCCGTCGCGGCCGAGACGGGCGTCGCGGCCGAGACCATTCGCGGACTGGCCGCCGAGATCGCGCGCGTGGCCTTCGAGGAGACGATCACCGTCGACCAGTCGTGGACCGACGTGCACGGCGTCCATCACGAAACCTTCGTGGGCCGTCCGGTCTCCTTCCACGCCATGCGCGGCATCTCGGCGCATTCGAATGGGTTCCAGACGGCACGCGCGCTTCACATGCTGCAGGTGTTGATCGGCGCCGTCGACTGTCCCGGCGGGTTCCGTTTCGAGCCGCCTTATCCGAAGCCCCTCGAGGCCCATCCGACGCCGCATGGCAAGGCCGAGCATTTCGGCTCGAACAAGCCGCTGTCGGGGCCGCATCTCGGCTTTCCACGCGGGCCGGAAGACCTGCTCGTCGACGCCGAGGGCAAGCCGACCCGCATCGACAAGGCCTTTTCCTGGGATGCGCCGGTCTCGGCCCATGGCCTCATGCATATGGTCATCGCCAACGCCCATGCCGGCGATCCCTATCCGGTGGACGTGCTGTTCCTCTACATGGCCAACATGGCCTGGAACTCGTCGATGAACACGGCGGGCGTGATCCGGATGCTGGAGGACAAGGATCCTGAGACGGACGAATATCGCATCCCGAGGATCATCTATTCCGACGCCTATGCCTCGGAGATGGTCGCCTATGCCGACCTCGTCCTGCCCGACACGACCTATCTGGAGCGGCACGACTGCATCTCGCTGCTCGACCGGCCGATCTCGGAGCCCGATGCCGTGCAGGATGCGATCCGCTGGCCGGTCGTCGAGCCCGATCGCGACGTTCGCGGTTTCCAGACGGTGCTGCTCGATCTCGGCGCACGGCTGAGACTGCCGGGCTTCGTCGACAGCAGGGGCAAGGCGATCTATGCCGACTATGCCGATTATATCGTCCGCCACGAGCGGCGCCCCGGCATCGGTCCGCTGGCGGGGTTCCGGGGCGTCAAGGGCGACCGTGCGGGGCGCGGGGCGGCCAATCCGGACCAGTTGAAGCGCTACATCGAGAATGGGTCGTTCTTCTCCGTGCATATCCCGCTCGAGGCGCAGTTCTTCAAGCACGCCAACCAGGCGTACCAGGACTTCGCCGTCAGCATGGGCTTCTTCGACAAGCCGCAGCCCGTAACCTTCCAGCTCTATTCCGAGACGCTGCAGAAATTCCGCCTGTCCGCCGAAGGGCTTCGCGCGCCCTTGGCGCCGGAGGCATACCGGCAGCGTATCCTCGGCGCCTTCCATTCGCTCCCCGAATGGTACCGCCCGCTGGAGGAGGCCGCATTGGGCGAGGGGGATTTTCCCTATCACGCGATCACGCAGCGGCCGGCGGCGATGTATCACTCCTGGGGGTCCATGAACGCCTGGCTGCGCCAGATTCACACCCGCAACGTGCTCTATGTGCCCGGAGCGATCTGCGAGGCGCATGGCCTGAAGGACGGAGACTGGGCCTGGGTGATCTCGCATCACGGGCGCATCAAGGTCGAGATCGCGCGCAGCGACGCGATCAATCGCGACACGATGTGGACCTGGAATGCGATCGGCAAGCGCTCGGGCGCCTGGGCTCTGGACCGCGACGTGCCGGAAGCGCGCAAGGGCTTCCTGGTGAACCATCTCATCCATGAGCTGTTGCCGCCGAAAGGCGACGGCCAGCGCTGGTCGAATTCCGACCCGGTCACCGGTCAGGCGGCCTGGTACGACCTGCGCGTGCGGATCGAGAAGGCCGAGCCGGCCGAAATAAGCGAGCCGCATCTGCCCGAACTGTCGGAGCCTGATCTCGGAAACCGGCCGAACGAATTGCGCTACGGGCAGGAGTGGGCCGAATGACCAGCCTGCCGGCCGCGCGATCGCCGAGGAAGCTCGGGCTGGTCATCGACCTCGACGTCTGCGTCGGCTGCCATGCCTGCGTCGTGTCCTGCAAGGAGTGGAACACCGGTGGCTATGGCAGCGCGCTATCCGACCAGCATCCTTACGGCGCCGATGTCTCGGGCGCCTGGCTCAATCGGGTCCATAGTTTCGAAGTGGTGCCCGAAGGCGGCGAGATCGTTGGAGAAGCGGGGCAGGCCCGCATCGTGCATTTCCCCAAATCCTGCCTTCATTGCGAAGACGCGCCCTGCGTGACCGTGTGCCCGACGGGCGCGTCCTATAAACGCGATGCCGACGGCATCGTGCTGGTGGACGAGGACAAGTGCATCGGCTGCGGGCTCTGCGCCTGGGCCTGCCCCTATGGCGCCCGCGAGATGGACGTCGCCGCCGGCGTGATGAAAAAATGCACGCTCTGCATCGACCGGATCTACAACGAGACGCTGGCGGAGGTGGACCGGATTCCTTCCTGCGTTCGTACATGTCCGGCCAATGCCCGCCATTTCGGCGATCTCGGTGACCCTGCCTCGGCCGTCTCCGTCATGGTCAGCGAGCGCGGCGGCATGGATCTGATGCCGGAGCAGGGAACGAGACCGGTCAACAAGTACCTTCCGCCGCGGCCACGCAAGCCACTCGCCGCCAGCGCCTCCTCGCTGCCGCTCGCCGAAAACACGGAAGGCGCAAAGGGCTTCTTCGCATGGCTCGACGGCATGCTGGACCGGATTTGATGGCGATCATGCATTTCAGTACGGCGCTCTATGTTGCCCCCCTCTGTCCTGCCGGACATCTCCCCCACAAGGGGGGAGATTGGCCGGCCGCCCGGCTTTCGCCAATCTGCAACGTTCCTGGATGGGCGAGAGGCCGGAGACAGCCGATCTCCCCCCTTGTGGGGGAGATGTCCGGCAGGACAGAGGGGGGCGCGAAGGAACGCGACGCCAGCCGGCATTCTTTCCTCTCGTCAGCCGGTTAGCCATGCATCCCGCACCCTCCATCATCGTCTTCACCACGTTTTCAGGCCTCGGCTACGGGCTGGCGGCAGTGCTCGGGCTCGGCCTGCTCGACCCGGCCGCGACCTCGACGGGCATTGCCCATATCCTTGCGCTTCTGCTGATCGCCGCGGGGCTTTCGTCGTCGACACTGCATCTCGGAAATCCGCAGCGCGCCTGGCGGGCCTTCTCGCAATGGCGGTCGAGCTGGCTGTCACGCGAAGGGGTGATGTCGATCCTGACCTTCGTGCCGCTGGTATGGTCGGCCTGGGCGTCGGTGTTCGAGGGACGCTACTTCTGGTTCCATGGCCTGCTGGGCTCGCTGCTGTCGGCGGGCACGGTCTACTGCACGGCCATGATCTATGCCTCGCTGAAGTCGGTCGATGCCTGGCACACGCCCCTGACGCCGGCGTGTTATCTGCTGTTCGCCGCGGCCGGAGGGGCAATGCTGGCCGGTGTCTTCGCGGTAGCAGGCGGATCGATGGCCGTGCCGATGCTTGCGGCCGCGCTGGTTCTCCTCGTTGCGGCCTGGGTCGCCAAGATCCTATGGTGGCGGCGCCTCGATGGGCTGACGCCGTTGTCGACGCCGGAAAGCGCGACCGGGCTGGGCTTCATCGGCCGCGTGCATCTGTTCGAGCGGCCGCATGTCAACGAGAACTACCTGACGCGCGAGATGGGTTTTCGCGTCGCCCGCAAACATGCCGCCAAGCTGCGGCGCCTCGCGCTTGCACTCGGCGGGTTCGCGCCGGCGTTGTTTCTTATCCTGGGGATTGTGACGGGAGGGGGCGTCGCCATTGCGCTCTCCAGTGCCGCCGCGATCTCCTTTCTCGCCGGGGTGCTTGTCGAACGTTGGCTGTTCTTCGCAAGCGCTCGCCACGCCGTGATGAACTACTACGGCGGCTGAGCGCTGCATGCTCGTCTTTTTCCCGAAACCGCCGCACGCTGTCGGGCGAGCTCCTTCAGGCTGATCGCGGGGCCGGCCTGCGCTTCGGGCCGGCCATGTTCCAACGCTTGTGGAACCACATCCACTGGCCGGGGTTCTCGCGGACCCAGCTCTCCACCACGTCGTTGAGGAGCTGCGTGGTCCGGCTTACGTCCACCTGACCCGTCTCGTCGCGCGGCAGATCGAGCTTTTCGTCGAGCACGAGGCGGAAGCGGTTGCCGGGTAGCCGCATGCAATGGGCCGGGTAGACGTCGCAATCGAACTGGCGGGCGAGCTTGGGCACCAGCGGGCTGGTCTCGCATTTGCGGCCGAAGAAGGTGGTGGGCACACCATGCGCGAATTTCTGGTCGACGAGGACGCCGACATTGCCGCCGGCATCCAGGATACGGGCCAGAGCGAGCGCGGCGCCGGCGCGGGAGGCGAGCAGGTCGCCCATCGCCGACTTGCGCGTCTCCGAAACATAGTCGGCGATGAAGGGGTTGTTGGGCGCCCGGAACATCGCGGTCACCTTCAGGCCGAAGGTGGCCGCCGCCACAGGCAACAACTCGAAATTCCCGATATGGCCGGTGAAGATGATATGCGGCCTGTTCTCCGCCGCGATGCGCTCGAAGATCTCGATGCCCGAAACCTCGATCCGGCCGGGCGGTTCCTTGAATGGCACGAAGTCGAAAAGCTGCTCGATGAAGATATATTCGGCCGCGAGCCGCGCCATGTTGCCCCACATGTCGGAGGCGATCTGCTGGATCTCTTCCTCGCTCTTTTCGGGGTAGGCCTGCCGCAGATTGTTGAGCGCGACGCGATGGCGGCCGAACCACGGGCCGACCCGGCGCGCGAAGCGGTCGGCGAAGTTGAGCGCCTTGTCCGCGGGCAACCGCTTCAATACGGCCAGACCGAAACGGGCGAACTGGGCGACCATCCAGTGATTGAGCAATCTCAACCGCTGAAGGATGCGGATCGTCAGGGGCCTCATCTAGTCGTTATCTCAGGCGACGCGAAGGATGATCTTGCCGAAGACGTCGCGGCCTTCCATGCGTTTCAGCGCCGCGTCGATGGAATCGAAATCCACCTCGGTGTCGATGACCGGCCGCACCAGCCCGGTCGCCATCTTCTGCATGGCGTTCGCCATGTTCTCCATGCGGCAGCCGAACGAGCCGAGGAGCTTGAGCTGCTGCTGGAAGAGCTGCATCAGATTGATCGACGTCGACACGCCAGACGTCGAGCCGCAGGTCACCAGCCGTCCGCCGCGCTTCAGCGACAGCATGGAACCTGCCCAGGTATCCGCGCCGACATGCTCGAACACCACATCGACGCCCTTCTTGCGGGTGAGCTTGCGCACGACGCCTTCGAACCGGTCCTCGCGATAGTTGATCACATGGTCGGCGCCCAGCGCCTGGGCCTTGGCGATCTTGTCGTTTGAGCCGACCGTGGTGATGACCGTGCAGCCCATGCGCTTGGCGAGCTGGATGGCGGCCGTGCCTATGCCGGAGCCGCCGGCATGAACAAGCACAGTTTCTCCGGGTTCGAGATGGGCATTGTCGAACAGCATGTGCTCGACCGTGCCGAAGGTCACCGGCGCGACTGCAGCGCCGATCGCGTCGACCCCGGGAGGGGCGGGTACCAGGAGCCGCGCCGGCAGATTGATCAGTTCCTGCGCGAAGCCGTCGAGATGGAAGCCGTGAACACCGGCAACATGTTCGCACAGATTGTCGCGACCTTCGCGACAGGCTCGGCAGAGGCCGCAGGTGCGTGCGCCATAGATCGAGACGAGCTGTCCCGGCAGCAAGTCGGACACGCCCTGGCCGACGGTCTCGACCTCGCCCGAGGCCTCCGCGCCGATCACCAGCGGCAGCTTGCGCTTGGCGAAGGCCATGCCCCGCCAGCCCCAGACGTCGATATGGTTGAGCGCCACGGCCTTGATGCGCACCGTGACCTCGCCGAGTGCGGGCGGAGGCGGGGGGGCTAAGTCCACGGCTTCGAGCCTGCGGTCCTCGATCAACTGCAATGCGCGCATGGCGAAGCTCCGGGTCGGATAATACGGCTATGTGCGAAGGAATGGTGGCCTAGAGCGGCGGACACACCGAGAGGATCGGTGCTGCCGCTCCATCTGTTTGTTTGAGCATCGGATTTATCCCGAAACCGGTACCCACTTTCGGGTCCGATGCTCTAGACCGGTTCGCGAGCCATGACAAGGCAGGCGTTCTGCCCGCCGAAGCCGAAGGAATTCGAGATCACCGTGCGCACCTCGGCCGAACGCTTGACGTTGGGCACGACGTCGAGCTCGATCGCGGGGTCGGGATTGTCGTAGTTGATGGTCGGCGGGATGACGCCTTCGCGCATCGTCATGAAGGAGAAGGCTGCCTCGATCGCGCCCGCCGCCGACAGCGTATGGCCGATCATCGACTTGTTGGACGAGATCGGAATGGAGCGCATCCGTTCGCCGAACACGGTCGCCAGCGACAAATGCTCCATCTTGTCGTTCTCTGGCGTCGAAGTACCGTGGGCGTTGACATAGTCGATCTCGTCCTCGGCGAGGCCGGCATCGGCGAGCGCTGCCCGAACCGCCGCGATTGCCGGGGACCCATCGGGCTTGGACCGGGTGCGGTGGAAATCGTCGGCGCGCTCGCCGCAGCCGCGCATGATGCCGAGAACCGTGGCGCCGCGCGCCAGCGCGCTTTCCAGCGATTCCAGGACAAGCGCAGCCGACCCCTCGGCCAGCACGAATCCGTCGCGGTCACGCGAGAAGGGTTTGGACGCCTTTTCCGGCACCTCGTTGTTGGTCGACAGGGCCGACAGCAAGGAGAAACGGATCAACGCCTCGGCTGTCGCCGAGCCGTCGGTGCCGATCGCGAGCGCCCGGTCGCATTCGCCCCGGCGGATCGCCTCGACACCGAGCTGGATGGCGGTGGCGCCCGAGGCGCAGGCCGTGGACAGCGTGATCGGCAGGCCGCGCGTGCCGAAACGGTCCGACAATCGCTCGGCGATCGTACCGAACTGCACCGAATCGAAGACCTCGGTCGAGTTGAGGCCGCGGGCGACCTCGAGCAGACGGTCGTAGCCTGTGCTACCGTTACCGGAATGATAGAGGCTGAAACGGTCCTTCCAGCTCAGCTCGACCGGCGGCGAAGCAAGAAACAGGGGGCCGCCGAAATCGGATGTGCCGAGCTGCGCCTCGGCGAGCGCCTCTTCCGCCGTCAGGGCCGCGAGCTCATAGGTCAACGCGCTGGCGCCGCCGTTGCTCGCCGGCAGGAAGTCGACGGTACCGGCGATCCGCGTATTGAGATGGTCGACCGGGAACCGGGTGATGGCGTGGATGCCGGAACGGCCCGAGGTCAGCGCATCCCAATTGTCCTTCTTGCCGGCGCCGAGCGACGTGACCACGCCGATGCCGGTCACGGCGACGACCTTGCGTCCCATATGGTCCGTCATGTTCGCCATGGACGACCTCGCTTCCTGTCAACGCGGCGCTGTAAGCAGCGCCATGCCCTCGAAGTGGAAAAAGCCGACCGCGGTCGCAAGCGCCGCCTCGGGCACGCCATCGAATGCCGGCTCGGTCTGCGCATCGAATGCGGGATAGGCAGAACCGCGGTCGATTGTCAGGGCAGCCAAGGCGACCGCGAACGGGAACTGCGCTTCCTTGAGATGGCCGGTGAGATTGCTGAAGCCGCGTGCGGCGATATCAGGGCGTGCGGCGAATGCCGCTTTCTCTGCCGCGGTCGCTTCATGCGCGCCCGACGCACCGGAAAGTGCGAGCAGAGGGCCGGCAGGCAGCCCCGCCTTGTCGAGCATCGCACCGATCGCCGCGGCAAGATCGGTCGACCGGCGCCTAACCCTGTCAGAGATCGTCGTCGCCAGGGTCGCATAGATCTTGCGTCCGCGCCGCTCGGCATGTTCGCGCGATTCCAGAACGAGGAAGGCCGCGCCCGAGCCGGTGACGACGCCGCCGCCTTCCGTTCCCGACCGCTGCCACAGGGGCTTCCAGGGCGCGCGATGCAGGAAACCGCGGAACTCGTAGCCGAGCAACATGTCGGGGTGCTCGGTCTGGAACGCCCCGCCGACGAGCGCATGGCTCGATTGGCCGGAACGGATGCGGGCGGCCGCCGTCTCGATCGCCGCGACGCCGGCGCCTTCCTCGCCCATGAAGGTGCGCGAGGACCCCGTCACCTTGTGAACGATGGAGATGTTGCCCGCCAGGAGGTTCGAGAGCTGCGCCAGGAACAGCGTGGGCCGGAGCTCGGTGGTAAGCTTCTCGTTGATCAGCACCTCGGTGTCGTCGCGCGTTTCCGAGGCCGCGAGGATCGCCGCGTCCACCTGCTCGTCGCGCTCTCCGCCGGCGGCCGCGACGATCATATCCATGGTCGAGCAGAGCGCTTCGTCGCCCTTGATGCCTGCATCGTCGAGCGCGAGGCCGGCCGTATAGGTGCCCAGCCGCTGCCAGGTTTCCATCTGGCGCTGGTCGCCGCGCTTGGCGATCTGCAGGCTCCAGTCGATGACGGGCAGCGGATGAATCGTGTAGGGCGCGAAACGCTCCGCGTCGAGCACCGGAGCGGCACCTTCGGCAGAAAGCCTGTCCCAATGCGTATCGACACCTTCGCCCAGCGAGGAGACGAGGCCGATGCCGGTGATGACGACGTCGTGGGTGCTGCTCATGAAGGGCTCTGTCGCCTGCGATCAGGCAGCCTTCGCGGCCACCAGTTCGTCGATCTTGGCGCAGAGGTTCTTCATCAGGAAATACTCCTCGGTCGGAACCTTGCCGTCATTGACGCTCTGCGTCCATTTCTCGAGCGGCACCTTGATGCCGAACTCCTTGTCGATGGCAAAGACGATATCGAGAAAATCAAGGCTGTCGATGCCCAGATCGTCAATCGTGTGGCTTTCCGGCGTGATCGTGTCGATGTCGATCTCGCTCGTATCGGATATGATCTTGGCAACTCGGTCGAATGTGGATGGCACGATGCGTCCCTCTGCAATCGGGGGAATAGTCTTCATGATTTGCTCGGCTCTCTAATCGGTTTTTTCCGGCAGGAAAAGGGCGAAGTTGCCACGCGCGAACAGCCAGGCGACGCCGAAGCGGGTTGAACCCCAGCCTTCCGGTACGTCGCCTTGTTGCGTTGCAACAGTCGCGGTCCGGCCGGCAAGGCGTCGGATACGCGCGGCGGAGCAGGGGTCAGTTGAAGACGATGCGGCCGAGCACATGAAGGGTCTCGCCGTCCGGACGTACGATCAGCGCCTCGCCCTCACGGGCGGACTGACCGGTCAGGGCGGTGATGTTCTCCAGATGGGTGACCATCACCATGTTGCCGGAGCCGCGGAAGCCGCTGATCTCCTTCATCACCGCGGCCTTCTGTGCCTCAGCCTCTGTCGGGTCGGACGACGGGACGTCCAAGGCCTCGAAGGCCTCGGTGGGTCGCTCGCCGAAGGCGAGCCGTGCCGTTTCCATCGTACGGCAATAGCGGCTCGCCAGTGCAAGTTCTATCCCGGCCGCGCGGGCGGCGAACAAAGCGCCCATCTTGCGGGCCTGCTGCCTGCCGCGCTCGGAAAGGTTGCGCTGGCTCCTGCAGTCGTCGAGATCGACCTTGGCCGGATCGGCGGAGCCCGCCGTCATGGCGTGGCGCAGCAGCACGACATGACCGCCGTCGCGAAGGAGCGCCCAGCCGGCTTCCGTAGCCTCGGCGGCGGTGGCCAAAACCAGCAGGATCAGCGCGGCAGCAACTCGGAACATTCGATTCCTTTCGTTGACGGGCCCTATAGGGACGCGAAACGGGGGAGAAAGACAAGTCGAGGGGCTCTTGGCATTGTGTGCCGCGTATGGCTGATGCGCTTTTCGACTTGGCTGGGGTTGTCTGAACTGCAGAAGCGCGGTCGAGATACTGGACCTGGCACTATGGGGGCGGTCAGCAAAGTGACTTGATGTCCGCGTTGGCGATCTTCCGGCGCCATCTGGCGCAACTTCGGTCCGCGGCCAAGTAGGGAGGGGAGTGTCGAAAATTTTGTGCGTGAGGCCATGATGATGGAAAGGAGAGAATCATCACATGGCTATCGAGAAAGAACTGCTGGATCAGCTGCTTGCCGGTCGTGATCCGAGGGATTTGTTTGCCAAGGACGGTCTGCTCGACGACCTGAAGAAGGCGCTTTCGGAGCGCATTCTGAACGCCGAGCTCGACGAGCACCTGGCGGACGAAGGTGCCGACGGCAACGCCAATCGCCGCAACGGGCATTCGAAGAAGACGGTGGCTGACGGGGACGTCACAGATGACGCTGGCGATCCCGCGCGACCGGGCCGGCACCTTTGATCCGAAGCTGGTCGCCAAGTACCAGCGGCGGTTTCCCGACTTCGACGACAAGATCATCTCGATGTATGCGCGCGGCATGACGGTGCGCGAGATCCGCGGCCATCTGGAGGAGCTCTACGGCATCGAGGTCTCGCCGGACCTGATCTCGGCGGTCACCGACGCGGTGCTGGAGGAGGTCGCCGAATGGCAGAACCGGCCGCTGGACGCGGTCTATCCCGTCGTCTTCTTCGATGCCATTCGGGTCAAGATCCGCGACGAGGGCTTCGTGCGCAACAAGGCGGTCTACATCGCGCTCGGCATCCTGCCCGACGGCACCAAGGAGGTCATGGGCATCTGGATCGAACAGACCGAGGGCGCCAAGTTCTGGCTGCGCGTCATGAACGAGTTGAAGAACCGCGGCGTCGGCGACGTCCTGATCGCCGTCGTCGACGGGCTGAAGGGCTTTCCCGAGGCGATCAACGCCGTCTTTCCCCAGACCGTGGTGCAGACCTGCATTGTGCACCTGATCCGCCATTCCCTGGAGTTCGTGTCGTGGAAGGACCGCAAGGCGGTCGTGCCGGCGCTCAGGGCGATCTACCGGGCCATGGACGCCGAGGCCGGCCTGCAGGCCCTGGAGGCGTTCGAGGCCGGTCACTGGGGCCAGCGCTACCCGGCGATCGCCCAGAGCTGGCGGCGCAATTGGCAACAGGTCATTCCGTTCTTTGCTTTCCCTGAGGGCGTGCGCCGCATCATCTACACCACAAACGCCATCGAGGCGCTCAACTCCAAGCTGCGGCGCGCCGTCCGAACCCGGGGCCATTTCCCCAATGACGACGCCGCCATGAAGCTGCTATATCTGGTTCTGAACCACGCGGCCGAGGAATGGAAACGACCGCCGCGCGAGTGGTTCGAGGCCAAGACCCAATTCGCCATTGTCTTCGGCGAACGGTTCGTCGGTCGGTGACGAAAACGGGCCTCGCGCACAGAATTCCTGACAGTCCCAGTAGGGAGTTCCGCCCATGCGACGCCCCGCCAGCACTCCGCTGGCGGTAACTTTCGCTTCCGACATCAACCCCATCTGAGCGAACGCCCTTGCAACATCGCCGGGATGTCTTCCTTGGGGATGGGCTTACCGATCAAATAACCTTGAGCTTCGTTGCATCCGATCCGGCGCAGATAATCGAGCTGATCCGGCGTCTCGACGCCCTCGGCTGTCACACCTATGCGCAGCTCATGCGCCAGCCCGATCAGTGATCTGACGATCGCTGCACTGTCCGTATCGGTCAGTAGGTCCTGGACAAAGGACCGGTCGATCTTGAGGCGGGAAAGCGGCAGTTTGCGAAGGTAGGTGAGCGATGAGTACCCGGTGCCGAAGTCGTCCAAGGCGACCGTTACAGATAGAGAACTCAGGGATTCCAGAAACGCCTGGGCTTCTTGAAAATCGGAAATGAGAACCGATTCCGTGATCTCGACCTCAAATCGTCGTGGCTCCAGCCCAACGTCGGCCAGTGTCTCCAGAATGGAGTTCAACAATGCCTTGTCTCTCAGTTGTACGACCGACAGGTTGACGGAAACTCGCACGTCATCAGGCCACTGAACTGCGCCTTCACAAGCCGTCCGGATGGCCCATTGCCCGATGGAGTGGATCAGTCCGGTCTCCTCAGCGATGGGGATGAACTCGGCTGGAGAGATGGCGCCGTGGATTGGATGTTGCCATCGCATGAGGGCTTCGAAGCCCTGGATTCGATCACGGTCGAGGTCGAGAAACGGCTGAAACACCATCGAGAGCTGGCCGTCGGACAGCGCAGATCGCAAATCGCGTTCAAGCGCTTGGCGCCTCGCAGCCGCGTCGTCGTCATCTGGACTGAAGAACTGAATAGAGCCAGCCGCAACCTTCTTGGCCCTACCCAGCGCGCTGTCGGCGCTCCTGAGGAGCCGGTCAGCGTCGAGGCCGTCAGAAGGCGCCAGCGCGATGCCAATGCTGGCGCTACAGTAAATCTCGCGCCCTTCGACCAGAAAAGCCTGGCGTGTCGATTCGATGATCTGGCCCGCCAGCGACATCAATTGATCTGGCCTGACGTCCCGGGCTTTGATTATCGCAAATTCATCGCCCTCCAATCTGGCCACGCTATCGCTCTCACGCGTTTCCTTGCGCAGCCTTGCCGCAATCTGAACCAGCATTGCATCCGCTATTGCGCGACCAAAATGGTTGGTCACGTCGTTGAAATTGTTGAAGCCTACGAAAAGCAGCGCGAAATTCTGGCCGTACTGCCTCGCGTCCATCAGCGCTTTGTCGAGCAGTTCGTTGAAACCGAGGCGGTTCGACAGGCTCGTCAGAAGGTCTCGGCGGATGGCATGTTCGCTTTCCACCTGCAGAATGGACCGCTGCGTGAACTCGAATGCGTGACCAAGCACCGCTCGAAACAGCGTCGCGGCGTAGCTCACCATCAGGATTGCCACCGCGACGCTAACGGTATCTCCCGCCCGCGCGATCGCAAACGCGGAGCCGGCAAAGATAGGCAGTGTGTAGGCGATGGCCGCTATCGGAATCGTCGAAAACATCGCGGCGCCTCCCGAGATCATCCCCGCGACGAGGCAGATGATAATGACCTGGTTGTTGCTTGCTGCATCGTGGAAAAACAGAACTGGCACTGCTCCCCACCACATGCCGAGGAGGCAGGCGTTTCGGACCAGGTTTTGCGTTGTACGGCGAGAGACTGTCCTTGGCTTGACGACCTGATACGACGACCATGCTCTAATGCCTATGAAACCGGCAGCCGCGAAGATGCCGATTGCCCAGAAAATGGCTCGAGTCCGGTCCGGCGAGTTCCAAAGCGCCATGACAAGGACGGCTGCGTTGACGATGTTCGCGAGCATGGCGAATAGTGTGTTGCGAAGCACGATGCTGATCTGGTCGGCCCTGACCCGGCCAGCAACCGGTTCACTCGTCGTTGGCCCGCCAAAGGCCCGTAGGTCCCCGGCCAATAGATCGCCGACCTCCATGGGTGACAGAAGCCGCATCTCTTCGTTGCCTCTCGAAAAATCCTGCGTCGCTAAATTGGCAATTGTAGCCCTTTGGGTGTGCGGATCACTGCGCAAGAATCTGGCAGTCGGTTTCATGCCGCCGGCGTTGTCATTGAGGAGCGCCCTTCTCACCACCGCCACGGGCCGCGCGTATGCGCGTGACTCCTACGGAAGACATCGATCAGGCGCCCGCTGAGGTCCTGAAAAAGTGCGGCGGCCAGCTGCTTTTGCAGCGTAGAGCGCACGGTCGGCTCTCGTGAATACAGCTGTCGGCGTTTCCTGTTCTGCGAAAGCATAGCCAAGAGATGCACCGACCCGGAAAACGCGGCCGGAGCATTTCATGGGCTCCTCGGCAACACGAACAATGCGCCGGGCGATCCCTTCGACTTTTTGCAGGCTGGCGCCTGGGCCGAAGAGCACAGCGAACTCATCACCGCCAATACGAGCAACCAACTCGGCGGACTGGCACACCGCTGAGAGTCGCCGGGCAATCTCGATCAGACATTCGTCGCCGATAGCATGCCCGAGAGTATCGTTGACCTTCTTGAAGCCATCGAGGTCGATGAGCATCAGCACGCCACCTGTTCCCCCGGATTCACAGATTTCAGCGATTCGGGCTTCGAACTGGGCGCGATTGGCAAGCCCGGTCATCACATCGTGCCCCGCGAGATACTCTATTCGTTCGAGTTGTTTCTTTTCTTCGGTAATGTCCTGTTTGATACCGAAGAGCCGGATCGGTTCGCCGTTTCGACGCTCGACGGTGGCGGATACTCTGATCCAACGCGTTCCGACTTCGGGAATCCGGATTTCGGCATCAAGCCCGAAGCCCGAACCCGCTTCTATGGCATTGCCACGGACTCGCCCCAGGCGAGCAAGCGATTCTTCGGAATAGCCTTTCAGGATCTCGCTGCGCACGATACCACTGCGACGCTGAAGGCCGAAGAGGTCGTAGGTTCCGTCGCTCCACGTCAATCGTTCGCTGGGCAATTCGCACTGCCAGAAGCCCATTCGCGCGGCGACGGAAGCCCGCTCGAAAATCTCGGCGCCTGCGATTGCGGCTTCCGCTTGTCGGAGCAAGCCGGATTGATACTCGATCTGCCGATGCAATCGCCAAACGGTACGGGCATTGAAGGGGCTCGTCAGGGCCAGACGCAGACGGGCGAGGAGCGAATAGAGCGTGGACTCCGGGGGATGACCGCGGTCGGAAATGGGCCGATGGGCACCGAAGTCCGATTGGCCCGCTGGATCACCCATCTCCGTCACCTGTGCTCCACTACATGGATTGATCCTACCGCTGAATACATTAACCGCCGGTAAGCCGTCCCAGTGTGATTAGAGACATCGCCTCGTGATAACGGTCCCTAGAGTAGATGCCCGAAATCGCATGTAACAGCAGGCGTTTAAAGGATCTTCCTCAAGTCGGAAGGCTCGATCTGCCGGCATGGGCCATCGCATGCGGCGGGCCGATCGCCACCAGTCGCCTCCTCCGATCTTTCGGCCCGCCAAGATTGCGGTTCGTACCCCGCTCGCCTATCAGGGCGCGATGTCCTCATCGACCGAAACCGTCATCTTCGTCTTCGGGCTCGTCGCGCTCGGCTATCTCGCCGGGTGGTCGGGCTATCTCAAGGCCGAGACGGGTGACGCGCTGTCGGAATTCGCGGTCGGCGTCGCGGTTCCGCTGCTCCTGTTCCGCACCATGGTTTCGGCCGACTTCCACGGCGCGGCGCCATGGGCGCTGTGGGCGACCTATTTCACGGCCGCGGCAGTCGCATGGGCCGCGGGGCATCTGACGACGACGCGTTTGTTCGGCCGCGACGGCGCGACCGGAGTCGTCGGCGGGGTCGCCGCGGCATTCTCCAACACAGTGCTGCTCGGCATTCCCTTCACGCTCGGCGTCTTCGGAGAGCAGGGCGTGGAGATACTGTCGCTGATCGTTTCTGTGCATCTGCCTGTCATGATGGCGGCCTCGATCATCCTCTTCGGCCTGTTCGGCAGCGAGAAGGGCAAGCCGGTGAAGCCCGCGGCGCTGGTCAAGTCGTTCCTGTCCAGGCTATTCGTCAATCCGCTCGTCATCGGCATTCTCGCCGGTCTGGCGTGGCGGCTCACCGGGCTGCCCCTGCCGGGCTTCGCGCTGAGGCTGGTCGACGCGCTCGCCGGCATAGCGGGGCCGATCGCGCTTTTCGCCATGGGGCTCGGGCTCTTGAAGTTCGGCATATCGGGGAATGTGCGGCCGGCGCTCGTCCTATCGGTCCTGAAACTGTTCCTGATGCCGGCCGTCACGCTGCTCATGGCCTGGCTGCTCGGCCTGCCGCCGCTCGCGGCCAAGGTGGCGGTCGCGACGGCGGCGCTGCCTTCCGGCGTCAACTCCTATCTGATCGCCATTCAGTTCGGAACCGGCCAGGCCTTGGCCTCCAACCAGATGACAATCGCCACGGCTGCCGCGGTGGCGACGACCGCGCTCTGGCTTTCAATCGCCCAGATGATGTTCGGCTAGGCGGGACTTTTCGTTGTGCCAATGGGTTATGCCACCGCATTGCGATTGATCCCGCGTCATGCGCTGGGGTAAGACCATTCCATAGCCTCGGCCCTGCGGAATGACCGCATGGAACCAAGCGGTCGGCCAGGCTTTTGACAACGGAACAGAGACCGGCGCCCCCGGGGCGCCGACGGGAGACGGAACCATGCTCCAGAAAACCAGCCCCTTCATGCGGCAGGCCAACCTGATCAATGGCGAATGGGTGCAGGCCGATTCGGGCGCCACCGTCGATGTGATCAACCCGGCCACCGGCCTCAAGCTCGGCACCGTGCCGAAATCAGGCAAGGCCGAGACGCGGCGCGCCATCGAGGCGGCCGACGCCGCCTTCCAGACCTGGAAGAAAACTTCCGTGCTCGAGCGCCACAAGCTGCTGCGCAAGCTGCACGACGCGATCATGGACAACCAGCAGACGCTGGGCGAACTGCTGACCATGGAGCAGGGCAAGTCGCTGACCGAAGCCAAGGGAGAGGTCGCCATTTCGGCCGCCTATGTTCTGTGGTTCGCCGAGGAGGGGCGTCGCGCCTATGGCGATGTCGTGCCGTCGCCCTGGGCCGACCGCCGCATCCTCGTGACGAAGGAGCCTACCGGCGTCGTCGCGGCCATCACGCCTTGGAACTTCCCCTCGTCGATGCTGTCGCGCAAGATCGGCCCGGCGCTCGCCGCCGGCTGCACGGTCGTGGTGAAACCCGCCTCGCAGACGCCCTATTCGGGCCTCGCCTGGGGAGCGCTCGCCGAAGAGGCCGGCTTCCCCAAGGGTGTCGTCAATGTCGTGACCGGTTCGGCGGGCGAGATCGGCGACGAACTGTGCACCAATCCGCTGGTCAAGAAGATCACTTTCACCGGCTCGACCGAGGTCGGCAAGCTGTTGATCCAGAAGGCTTCCTCGACGGTCAAGAAGGTGTCGATGGAACTCGGCGGCAATGCGCCGTTCCTGGTCTTCGACGACGCCGACATCAAGCGCGCCGTCGAAGGCGCGATGGTGGCGAAATACCGCAATTCGGGCCAGACCTGCGTCTGCACCAACCGCTTCTTCGTGCAGGCGGGCGTCTATGACGAATTCGTCGAGAAGTTCGCCGAAGCCTCGCAGAAGCTGAAGATCGGCTCCGGTCTCGACGACGGTGTCCAGCAGGGGCCGCTCATCGACGACAAGGCGGTGGAGAAGGTCGAGGAGTTTGTCGCCGACGCCAAGGCCAAGGGCGGCCGCGTGGTCGCCGGAGGCAAGCGCCACGCGCTCGGCGGCTCCTTCTACGAACCGACCGTGATCGCCGACGCCACGCCGAAGATGCGCTTCATGAAGGAAGAGATTTTTGGTCCGGTCGCCCCGGTCTTCAGGTTCGAGACCGAGGAGGAGGCGGTGCGGCTCGCCAACGACACCGAATATGGTCTGGCCTGCTATTTCTATACGGGCGATCTCGGCCGCGCCTTCCGGGTCATGGAAGGCCTCAAATACGGCATGGTCGGCGTCAATGAGGGCCTGATCACTACAGTCGAGGCGCCGTTCGGCGGCGTGAAGGAATCCGGTCTGGGCCGCGAAGGCGGACATCAGGGCATCGAGGACTATCTCGATACCAAATATGTCTGCATCGGCGGGCTCGGCCTCTAGGCGGCCCGACAGAGATGGACGGCGAACGCTTCGGCACGACCGGCGAGGGCGAGGCCGTCCATCGTTTCACGATGTCGGGCGGCGGCCTCACCGCCGCCGTCATGAACTGGGGCGCCGTGCTGCAGGACCTGCGGCTTGCGGGCCATGAGCCGCCGCTGGTCCTTGGCTTCGAGAAGTTCGACGACTATCCCGCCCATTCGCCCTATATGGGGGCGATCGCCGGACGCTACGCCAACCGCATCAAGGACGGCCGTTTCATCATATCAGGCAGGCGCTGCCAGACGGACCGGAACTTCCTCGGCAAGCACACGCTGCATGGCGGGAAGGAAAGCTTCGGGAAGCGTGTCTGGCAGGTCGCGCTGCATGGCCCCGACTTCGTCACCCTGACACTCCATTCGCCCGACGGCGACATGGGCTTCCCCGGTGCGCTCGACGTGAGCTGCACCTATCGGCTGAGGATCCCCGGCACGCTGTCGATCGAGCTCAGCGCGACATGCGAGGAGCCGACGCTGTGCAATCTCGCGCACCATTCCTACTTCAATCTCGATGACGGCGGGGCTTCCGGCATCCTCGACCACAGGCTGATGCTGCCGGCCGGAGCCTATCTGCCGGTCGACGACGAGTTGATCCCGACCGGCGTGGTGCAGCCCGTCGAGGGTACGCCGTTCGATTTCCGCCATGCCCGGCCGATCCGCCTGGAGAGCGGTGGCCAGCAGATGGCATACGACCACAATTTCTGCCTCGCGGCGAGCCGCGGTCCGCTCCACCAGGCGGCCTGGGTGCAGGGCGCGGAATCGGGCCTCGAAATGGAAGTGTGGACGACCGAGCCGGGCGTCCAGTTCTATTCCGGCCACAAGCTGGCGCCCGGGGCGAAGGGGCATGGCGGGCGCAGTTATGGGGCCTATGCGGGCCTCGCGCTCGAACCGCAGATCTGGCCCGATTCGCCCAATCGTTCCTATTTTCCGCAAGCGGTGCTGTGGCCGGGCGAAATTTATAGGCAGACGACGGAATATCGCTTCAGGCTGGGGTGACCCGGCGGTTTTCCCCTGTGTGGGTTACGATTTCAACCGTTCGCTCGAGACTACCCCTCATCCGACCGCGCTTCGCGCGGCCACCTTCTCCCACAAGGGGCCCACAAGGGGAGAAGGGGACACTGCCGTGACACTTCCGCCAATCGTCTGCGTTGGTGATTTGCTGTGCCGGCAAAGCCAGGCTCCGGCCTTCTCCCCTTGTGGGAGAAGGTGGCCTCGCCCGTGAGGGCGAGGTCGGATGAGGGGTGAGACGCCAGCGAGGGCAAAGGTCCGGAACTGGTGATTTCTAAACCTCGAAGGCTTCCTTCAGCACCTCGAAGGGAGCGAGCGCGCCGCGAACCTGGACGACGGCGCAGGCCACCGCATGGCCATGGCGCGCAGATTCGGAGGGCTCGAAGCCGGCCAGTCGTGCGGCGAGATAGCCGCCGTTGAAGCTGTCGCCGGCGCCCGTCGTGTCGATGGCGACGGCGGTAATGGCCGGAACGGATTCCATCATGCGGCCGGACGCGACCAAGGCGGGCTCCTCGCCATTCTTGACGACGACCTCCTTCACGCCCGCGCCCTGCAGCCGCAATGCGGTCGCCTCCGGCGAGGCGTCGCCATAGAGCGCCTGCTCGTCAGGGAAAGTGGGCAGTGCGATATCGGTGACCGCGAGCGCTTCGGCGATCGCCGCGCGCGCGGTGGCCGCGTCCTGCCACAGGCGAGGCCGATAGTTGGGGTCGAAGGCGACGAGGCTGCCGGCCTTGCGTGCTGTGGCGATCGTTTCGACGAGCACCTTGCGCGCCGGCGCTTCGAGAATTGCCAAAGTGATTCCGGAAAAGTAGACAAGTGCCCGGTTTTCCAGGCTTTTTGCCAATGAATCCGGGTCGTCGGCGAGGCGGCGCGCTGCCGAATCGGAGCGCCAGTAGGTGAAGGACCGTTCCGCGCCCTTGAGCTTGATGGCGTAGAGGCCGGGCCGCGCGCCCGGGATGACAGGACTGGCCGCGGTCCCGATGCCGTTTTCGCGGAAGAAGGCGATCTGGTCGCGCGAGAAGGGATCGTCGCCGAAGGCGGTCACATAGTCGGCCGGCATGTCGGATGTGGTCAGCGCGCGCAGGGTCCATAGCGTGTTGAAGGTATCGCCGGCAAAACCCATCCGCCATTCGTCGCCGCGCGTGCCGGAAAGCTCCAGCATGCATTCGCCGATCGACGCCACGCCGCGTCCCGCCATGGATTTTTTCTCCCCGATTGAGCGTTCCGCTCTACACTGCCGCACATCGGCTGGCCATGGCCGAACCGGATTCGCCCTGTTCCGGTACGTCAACTTTTTCCCGATACCGTTCGGGACCGTGAACACGGAGCATTAGCATGAAATTGCGCCGAGCGGTGCTGATCGCGATCGCCCTCGTCGCCGTCGTCCTGGCCGGCTGGGCGGCGATGCATTTCCTGGTCAGGCCGCCGGCCGAACTCGATCTCTCGCGTTCGAAGCCAAGCGCCATGGGCCTCTATTCGGTGGCGATGGCCCCGGAGATCGAACCGGTGCAACGGGGCCCCCTCCAGGCGCTGGTGCTGACGCTGGCCACGCCTGACGGCAAGCCAGTCGAGGGTGCGCATATCACGGTCGGCGGCGGCATGCCGCAGCACGGTCACGGGCTGCCGACGTCTCCCGAGGTCACGGCCTATCTCGGGGATGGACGCTACAGGGTCGAAGGCGTGCGCTTCAACATGAGCGGCTGGTGGGAGCTAAAATTCGCGATCTCGGCGTCACCGGGCGACGACAGCGTGACGTTCAACCTTGTATTGTAGGCAATCTCATATCGTAGGGGCAATGAAGCGGCATTTCACAATAGTCTCACTCGTGCTAGCGACGGCGGTCGCCGGATGCCAGCCCGAAGGACTGACCGAGGCAGAGAAGGCGACGGTCGCGTCGCTGTCGCTTTCCGCCCTGCCGCCGCTGCCCCCTGACCCCAGCAATCGCTATGCCGATCAGCCGCGCGCCGCCGCATTCGGCGCGACGCTGTTCTTCGAGCAGCGGCTCAGCCGCGACGGCAGCGTGGCCTGTGCGACCTGTCATCTGATCGACCGTCAGTTCCAGGACGACAAGCCGCGGTCGGTGGGGCTCGCCATGACCAACCGCCGCTCGATGCCGCTCGCCGGCGTGGCGCGCACGCCCTTCCTGTTCTGGGACGGCCGCCGCGACAGCCTTTGGGCCCAGGCGCTGACGCCGATGGAGGATCCGCGCGAGCATGGCGGCACACGCGCCTTCTACGCGCATGTCGTGAAGGACACGCTCCGCGATCGTTACGAGCATGTCTTCGGGCCGCTGCCCGACCTTTCCGGCGTGCCGGTCAGCGCCGGGCCGCTCGGCTCGGAGGCGGAAAAGGCCGCCTGGGCGGCGATGAGCGACGGGCAGCGCGCGGATGTCGACCAGGTTTTCGTCAATCTCGGCAAGGCGATCGCCGCCTTCGAGCGCAACATCGTCCACGAGCCCACGCGTTTCGACCGCTTCGCCGACGCGAACAGGGCGGGTCGGCAGCCGGAAGGCGATGCGGCGCTCACGGATGAGGAGATCTACGGGCTCAGACTGTTCATCGGCAGGGCGAACTGCGTCACCTGCCACAACGGGCCGCGATTCACGGACGACCATTTCCACAATACCGGCGTGCCGCCGGTGGCGGGCCTGCCGGACGACACCGGGCGGGAGGCCGGTGCGCGGCAGGTTCTCGCCGATCCCTTCAACTGCCTCGGCCGCTATAGCGACGCCAGGCCGGAAGAGTGCCGCGAACTGCGCTTCATGGTGAAGGACAGCCCCGAACAGGTCCGCGCCTTCAAGACCCCGTCGCTACGCGGCGCGTCCGCCCGTCCGCCCTATATGCATTCGGGCCAGTTTGGCTCGCTGAAAGAGGTTGTCGAACATTATGTCCAGGCGCCGAAAAGCGTTTCCGGCCACTCTGAACTTGCGCCGCTGAAGCTTTCCGACCGCGAGGTCTCGGCGCTGATCGGGTTCCTGGGAACGCTGTCGCAATAGACCGCCTACCTGTCCTTGACGGTTTCCATCGCCACGAAGGTCGAGGTCTGAGCCACATGGGGCAGGGCCGATATCCGCTCACCGAGCACTTTGCGATAGGCGGCGATGTCGCGGGTGCGGATCTTCAGGAGATAGTCGAAGCTCGCCGCCATCATGTGGCACTGCTCGATCTCGGTCACGCCCCGGACGGCCCGGTTGAAGGCGTCGAGAGCCGCCGATCGCGTGTCCGAGAGCTTGACCTGCACGAAGGCGACATGACCTTCGCCCATGCGCTCGCGGTCGATGACGGCCGAATATCCGCGGATATAACCCTCCGCCTCCAGCCGCCTGACTCTTGCATGCACCGGGGTCTTGGAAAGGCCGACTTTCGCCGCGAGCTCGGCCATGGAAAGCCGGCCATCGGCTGCCAGAGCCGCCAGTATGTTCCGGTCAATGCGGTCCAATTGATCTAAGTTTGTCAAATCTGCAGTCCTAATCTATCGGCTGATGCCAAAATGATAGACCAAAAGGTCCTTCAGTTCCATTTATTCAGACCATCCGGAAAAAGCGACCATGCTATAGAGGCCGCCAGTCTCCGGCTTGCCACCGGGGACATTCCAGATCACTCTCGCAACCGACGGGGTATGCCATGCCAGCGCTCGACGCCATTCGTGCCGAAATCAGGGGCAACTACCTGCCTGACGAGGCGGAGGCGATTGCGCGGCTGGTGAAGGCGGCGGCGCTGTCGGAAGCCGACCGCGCGGCGATCTCGGCGCGTGCGGCCGATCTCGTACGTGCGGTGCGGGCTTCGTCCGATCCCCGCCTCATGGAGGTCTTCCTCAAGGCCTATGGTCTCTCCACCAAGGAAGGTGTGGCGCTGATGTGCCTGGCAGAGGCGCTGCTCAGGGTGCCCGACACCGAGACTATGGACGACCTGATCCGCGACAAGATCGCCCCGCATGACTGGTCGGCGCATTCGGGTGGGTCGAGCTCGATCTTCGTCAACGCCTCGACCTGGGCTCTGATGCTTACCGGCAAGGTGCTGGACGAAGGCGAGGGCGGCATCGAAGGCACGCTGCGCGCCATGGTGCGGCGGCTCGGCGAGCCCGTCATCCGCACGGCGGTCGCCGCCGCCATGCGCGAGATGGGCGAGCAGTTCGTGCTCGGCCGCACCATCGCCGAGGCGGTCAAGCGCGGCCGTCCCATGACATCCAGGGGTTATCTTTATTCCTACGACATGCTGGGCGAGGCGGCCCGCACCGAGGCCGACGCGCTGCGCTATCTGAAGGCCTATACGGACGCCATCGCCGCGCTCGAGAGCCTCGGCAGCGGCAGCGATATCCGCCGCAACCCCGGCATCTCGGTCAAGCTGTCGGCGATACATCCCCGCTACGAAGTTTCCCAGCGGGAGACCATGCTGCCGGTGATGTCGGAGCGGCTCCTGTCCCTCGCGATCGCTGCCCGCGATGCTCGCATGGGGCTCAATATCGACGCCGAGGAGGCCGACCGGCTCGACCTGTCGCTCGACGTCATCGAGCGGGTGCTGTCGTCGCCGGAACTTGCCGGCTGGGATGGCTTCGGCGTCGTCGTCCAGGCCTACGGGCCACGCGCGGCGTTCGTCATCGACTGGCTCCATGCGCTGGCCGAGCGGCTCGACCGCAGGATCATGGTGCGCCTCGTGAAGGGCGCATACTGGGACACCGAGATCAAGCGCGCTCAGACGATGGGGCTGCCGGGCTATCCGGTCTTCACCCGCAAGTCCAATACCGACGTATCCTACATCGCCAATGCTCGAAAGCTCCTGTCGCTGACCGACCGGATCTATCCGCAGTTCGCGACGCACAACGCGCATACCGTGGCGGCGGTGCTGGCCATGGCGCCCGACCGCGACTGTTTCGAGTTCCAGCGGCTGCACGGCATGGGCGAGGCGCTGCACGAGACCGTGCGCCAGGCGGAAGGTACGCGCTGTCGTATCTATGCCCCGGTCGGCGCGCATTCGGACCTTCTCGCCTACCTTGTGCGCCGGCTGCTGGAGAACGGCGCCAACTCGTCCTTCGTGCACCAGATCGTCGACGAGGAGGTCAACGCCGAGGAGATTGCCCGCGATCCCTTCGAGACGGTCGCCACGCAGGGACCGGCCGCCAATCCGTCGATCCCGGCGCCGCTGGCGATCTTCGGCGCCGGCAGGCGCAATTCCAAGGGCTGGGACATCACCGATCCCCTCACGCTGGAAAAGATCGACGCCGGACGCGCCGCCTTTGCCGGCGGGGACCGCTGGACGGCCAAGCCGATGACGCGCGCGGCCGGCTATGGCCGCAGCCGCAAGATCGTCAATCCCGCAAAGCCGAGCGAAGTGGTGGGCACGGTCCACGAAGCCAGCGCCGAGCAAGTGGCCGTTGCTGTGCGCTTCGCAGCCGAAGCGCAGCCGGCCTGGGCGGCGCGTCCGGTCACCGAGCGTGCCGCGATCCTGCGTCGTGCCGCCGACCTCTACGAGGCCAATGCCGTCGAGTTCTTCGCGCTGGCGACGCGCGAGGCGGGCAAGACGCTCGCCGACGGCGTCGCCGAGGTGCGCGAGGCTGTCGACTTCCTGCGCTACTACGCCGCCGAGGCCGGCAAGGCCGAGGCCGGCACGCAGGCGCGCGGGGTCATCGCCTGCATCTCGCCCTGGAACTTCCCGCTCGCGATCTTCACCGGCCAGATCGCCGCCGCACTCGTGACCGGCAATGCCGTCATCGCCAAGCCGGCGGAGCAGACGCCGCTGATCGCGGCCCGCGCGGTGGCGTTGCTGCGCGAGGCAGGCATCCCGGAAGACGTGCTGCAGTTGCTGCCCGGCGACGGCCCGTCCGTCGGCGCGCCGCTGACGGCCGACCCGCGGATCGCGGGCGTCTGTTTCACGGGTTCCACGGAAGTGGCGAAGCTGATCGAGAGCCAGCTAGCGGCGACGGCCGCCCCAGACGCCATGCTGATCGCCGAGACCGGCGGGCTCAATGCTATGATTGTCGATTCCACCGCGCTGCCCGAGCAGGCGGTGCGCGACATCCTGGCATCGTCCTTCCAGAGCGCGGGCCAGCGCTGCTCGGCGCTGCGCGTGCTGTACGTCCAGAAGGATGTCGAGAAGAAGATGCTGGAAATGCTGCGCGGGGCCATGGAGGCCCTGACGATCGGCGACCCGCGGTCCATTGCCACCGATGTCGGACCCGTCATCGACGACGAGGCCAAGCAGTCGATCGGCGATTACTGCCGGTCGATGGAGGAACAAGGCAAGCTCATCGCCAAGGGCGAGGTTCCAGGCGAGGGGCGTTTCATCGCTCCGCATGTGCTTAAGGTGAAGGGCATCGGCGAGATGGAGCGCGAGATCTTCGGGCCCGTCCTGCATGTCGCGAGTTTCGACGCCGACGAGATCGACCAGGTGGTCGCCGCCGTCAACCGCAAGGGTTACGGCCTGACTTTCGGATTGCACACCCGCATCGAGGGAAGGGTGCAGCACGTGGTGGATCGCATCCATGCGGGCAACATCTATGTGAATCGCAATCAGATCGGCGCGGTGGTCGGGTCCCAGCCATTCGGCGGCGAGGGGCTCTCCGGCACCGGACCGAAGGCGGGCGGGCCGCATTATCTGCGCCGCTTCCGCCAGGCGGGTGGCGTGGCCGGTGAGCCTGCGGCCGGCAAGTCGGTCGCCGCCACGACGCTTGCCGAGCACATGCCCGACGCAGCGCTCGGCGGCTGGGCCACGCGCGCCGACCGCATCGCGATCCTGCGCAAGCATCTGCGCGGGAAGGGGGCCGAGGCGATCGCAGCCGCGGCCGCGGTGGAGTACGGCCAGGCCGATCTTCCCGGGCCGACCGGAGAAGCCAACACGCTGTCGCTGCTGCCGCGCGGCAAGGTGCTGTGCCTGGGGCCCGACGCCGACACGCTGCTCGCGCAGGCGATCCAGGCGCTCGCCGCTGGCAATGCGGTGTTGGGCGTGGCGCCGGGTGCGCCCGCGGCGCTGCAGGCGCTCACCGGAAAAGGCCTGCCTCTCGCCGTGATCGACGGTGTTGTGCCACCCGACAGCCTCGGCGGAGTTGCGATCGACGCCGTGGCCTGTTCCGCCGATGCCGCGACGCTGAAGCCGCTGCGCCAGGCGCTCGCGACACGCAAGGGGCCGATCGTGCCGCTGGTGAGCGAGGTTATCTATCCGGCGGCCTATGCGCATGAGCGCGCCGTCTGCGTCGACACCACCGCTGCGGGCGGCAATGCCAGCCTGCTGGCGGCGGCATGAGCGAACCTGCCATGGTTCATCGCAAACTGCAGTCTGGAGACCAAGGGTTCCGGCTTGCCGCTTACGCCACTCTTTTTCGTTTGATCGTCTGATCTCCTCGTCCGGCGAGGAGACCGGCGATTGATATGTCTTCGTCTAGTGCCTCCCAATGGAGGCCTAGCGGACTGATTTCGACTTCACGCAGCGTTTTGGGGGCGGCGTTAACGAGGCGTGGAAACCACGCGAGTGGTACACCGATGGTACGGCCGTCGCTCAACTCGACCCACATCGTATGCTCATCGAAACGTACGTCAGTTGCCGAAATAGACATTCCATGCATCCACGATCTGCTGCCGGGCAGCGCTAACGATCCCGATAATAGACTTCAGTTCCTTTGCATGAAAGCCGTTGTTATCGGCCAGGGCCACATCGGGCTCGAGCCAAAACTTTGCCTCCTTCGAGCCTGCCCTCACATGGATATGGGCAGGTTCTCGCGGGCTGCCCTCGTTGGAATAGAAGAAAAGCTTGTAGGGACCTTGCCTCAATATGATCGGCAATCCATCAACCTTTCTTCCTCGCGCGGTGCCATCAAATTGCAGTCAGAGGCAAACATCATATCGTGCGGAACGCAAGCCTCTGAAGCGCCGTCGGCCTACCCACGCCTCTGCCCGTGGTTGTCGCTCCGCCTCACGCTCCCTCGACCACCGAAAAGCCCTCGAATTGCGGGTGGCCGAGATAGAGGACCTTGTTCTGGCCGGCATTCTTGTGCGCGGCGCGGAAGTTCTCCGACTTGGTCCAGGTGGTGAAGTCCTCGTAGCTGTCCCAGACGGCATGCGAGGCAAACAGCGTATAGCCTTCCTGCTCGTTGACCGGGCCGCGCAGCAGGTGGAACTCTCGGAATCCCTTCATCTCGGAGAGCGTGGAATCCCGGTTCTTCCAGACATCCTCGAATGCCTGTTCGGAGCCGTTCTGGACCTTGAAGCGGTTCATCGCGATATACATCGGGTTCCTTTCCCTTGATCTAACGTTTCGTTCGAGCCGGAAAGCGCACCACGCCCTTCGGCAGTGGTGCATCGCGCAGGCCACGCGGGTGCGGGCCCGATTGCGTGAATGCATCACCGCGGCGGCTGGCCAGTTCGACGACCACGCCGCCCCCGGAGCGGTCGCCTTGGCGCGCGGCGAGCAGGGCCAGCAGTTCCGGCCGCAGCCCGTCGCCGCGGTCCGCGGCGAGCGCATGGAGCCCGGTGAGGATCATATCTATCTTTCCCTTGGAATCAGAGGCCGAAGCCGACGGACGTCCTGGTCGACGTCTTCAGGTCGCGCATGCAGGCGGCCGGCTCGATGCCCGAACCGGCGCATTCGGTGGCCTCGTTGATGAGCACCCGGCCGACCTTGCCGCAATCGACGCCCGCTATGTCGAACCGGCTGACCTTGGTCTTGCCGGCAGGCATCTCCTTGAAGGCGAGCACGGTGAGGCGGTCGACCGAACCTGCATCGTCAAACAGCGCGAGTTCGTAGGCGACACGCGTGAGATCGACGCCGAGGCCGTTGTTGACGACAAAGGTGAACCGGCAGCCCTTGTCGGAGGGCTGCACGGCATTGAGCTCCAGCTGGAGCGCGGGCTTTGCCGCTTCCTGCGCCTGCGCCGCCGCGGCGAAAGGCGTCGCAAGGATGGCCAGGAAACGAAGCCATGTTGTACCGATCATCGAATCATCCTCCGAAACGCATGGTTGCGCCGAGCTTCAGCGTCAGGCCCTGCTCATAGATGACGGATGTGGTCGTCGCATTGAGCGGGTTGGCGTATTTGACGTCGAGCAGATTGTCGGCGCGGAAGTCGAGGCGAAGATTCTCGGTCGCCTGATAGCTGGCGAAGAGGTTGACCAACGTGTAGTCGTCGGCGAACGTCGCGCCCTTGGGCGGAGCGTTGTACTGGACCTCGCCGCCGAAGCTCAGCGCGTTTTCGAGCACGCGCATGCCGAGCTGGGCGGTCACCTGCGAAGCCGGGATCGTCAGGAGATCCTCGCGCTCGCCCTGCTCGATGGTGTAGCCGTCGATGATCGAGGCCGACAGGCCACCGAAATAGCGCCCGGCGTCGTAGAAGGCCTCGAACTCGAAGCCGTTGATCTTGGCTTCCGCGAAGTTCTGGTACTGGAAGCAGATCGGGATGTAGCCGGGCGTGCCGAGAAGGTCCGGACGCAGCGGGCAGCCGCTGGTCGGATCGAAGGCGGAGAGCGTCGTGCCGCCGATATAGTTGTCGACGTCGTTGTTGTAGTAGGCGGCCTTGAGGCGCAGCGTGTCGTCGCTCCAGATCAACCCGTCCTGGCTGTAGTTGACACCAAACTCCCACGTCTTGCCCGTTTCGGGCTTCAGATTCGGGTTGGGCAGGAAGGGGAATGTGACGCCGCTCGGATGCATGCCGCCGATCAGCGTTTCGCTGATGCTGGGCGAGCGGTAGCCCTCCGCATAGGTGCCGTAGAATTGCAGTCCGCTCAACGCCTCGAACGGCGATACGCCCACGGTCAGGCGCGGCGAAAGCCGGTTGCCCGAGGTCTCCTGGGAGTCGTCGTCGAGGCTGTAGCCGTCGTAGCGCAGGGCGCCGATGATCTGGAGCCAGTCATAGGTGAGCTTTTCCTGGATGTAGGCGCCCCAGACGGTGCGCTTGCCCGACGGGGTGTAGAAGTCGCTGCCGCCGATCGGGCTGGTGGTGACCACGTCGTCGGACACCCAGTCTCCGCCATAGGTCAGTTCATGCGAGACTTCGCCGGTCTCGAAGCGCGATGTGTTCCAGATATCGAGGCCCCAGGTGCCGAGGTCGTAGTTCGTGAGCGAGCCGGCGGGGATGACGATCGGCCGGCCGGTGTCCGGATCGAACTGCGTGATGCTCCTCCGATAGGTCTGGTCGAGATCTGCGCCGTTGTAGGAGACGTTGACGTGCAGGTCGAGCCAGCTCCTGGCGTCGTCGGTGATGTTGTAGCGGGCCGTGAAGGTGTTCTGGTTGAGGTCGAGGTCGGAGGTGCCGATGCCTTCCGACCAGCTCTCGCCGACGCCGACCCAGCCGAGCTTCAACTCGCTGTTCTCCGTCGGGCGGATCGTGCTCTTGATCATGCCGCTGAGCAGGTCGAAGCCGGTGCGCACGACCCTGTCGCCGCCGCCGTCCTCGTAGTCGCCATAGTCGCGCCAGACGATGTTGGCGATGACGTCGGCCGCCTCGTTGAACTTGTAGGCGCCGGTCGCGCTGGTGGTCCAGCCGGAAGCGTTGGTATCATAGAGGCCCGTGACCGACGCCGCGTAGGTCTCGCCGTCGCGGAGGAAGTCTTCCGCGTCCTTTGTCTCGAAGAACACCACACCGCCGATCGCGCCGGAGCCGTAAGTGTTGGCGATGGGGCCTCTGATGACGTCGACCTGTTGGATCAATTCCGGATCGATGAAGACAAGGCTCTGGGTGCCGTGACCCGAGCGCTGGAAATTCTGCCGCGCGCCGTCGACGATGACAGCCACACGCCCGAAATCCTGCAAGCCGCGGATGTTGACGCTGGAGGCCGCGCGCTTGGCATCCGTCTGGACGGAGATACCGGGAACGCCGAAAAACACGTCCTGCGGCGTCGTCGCCATGCGCCGCTCGAGCTGCTCGCCGCTGACCTGGCTGACTGACGCCATGGTTTCGATGGCCGTCTCGCCGGTACGGCTGACGACAGTGATGGTATCGAGCACCGTTGCCCCCGTGTCGTCCGGAAGGGGCTGGGCGGTCTGCTGCGCTTGGTCGGCTTGCGGCTGGCTGGTCTCCTGAGCGTGAGCCTGCGCCGATCCCAGGGCGATCGTCGCCACGCCTGCGAGTAGAAGCGCCGTCCGTGCGCCGGCCCTTCGCTTCATCTCATGCCCCAAAACCACCAGCCCCATGAGTCCAACTCCTTGTCGTTGTTCTCCATGCTGGCTCGCTGACGCTGGCTCGCACGACATTCGTTCTTTCCGACCGCCAATATGTTGACTGAAGCAGTCCGGTATTGCGCTCCGTATTAAACCTGATAATTAGTGTCAAGAATTGAATGCCGGATCAGCCACCGGCGGGGACGTTTGACCGGACTTGGAGAAGGAAGCACGACCGTGAACAGCCACAATCCTGCGAATTTCCGTTTCGGGCAGTATCGTACGCCGCAAGCCGAGCGGCCGGCCCCCATCCGCCCCATGGCCGTCAGGACGGTCACCAGCGAATCGCTGTTCCATGGCGATCATGAGATCAGCATCGATCATCGCGGCGCGATGTACCGGCTGAAGATCACCCGTCAGGGCAAGCTCATCCTCAACAAGTAGGTAGGACCGAATGAATGCCGCAGTGAGACCCGACGCGCCGGAGATCCGCCAGGCGCGCGCCGACAACCCGAAGATGCGCGAGCGCGACCTTGCCAGGCAGCTTGGCATCTCGGAAGCCGAATTCGTTGCGGCATGGTGCGGGGAGGGCGCGCTGCGCGTCTCTCCCGACGCCAACGAACTGCTCATCGGCCTGGAAGCGGTCGGCGAGGTCATGGCTCTGACCCGCAACGAAAGCGCCGTTCACGAGAAGATCGGCATCTACGACAAGGTGGTGACCGGCGCTCACAGCGCCATGGTACTGGGCGAACAGATCGACCTGCGCATCTTCCCCAAGGTGTGGGCGCATGGCTTCGCGGTCGAGAAGCGGGACGGCGACGAGATCCGCCGCAGCCTGCAGTTCTTCGACGCGCAGGGCGAGGCGGTGCACAAGGTGCATCTCAGGCCGGGTTCGAACCTTTATGCCTACCAGAACCTGGTGTCCAGGCTGGCGATCGCGGACCAGTCGCAGAAGGTGGCCGTGAAGGCGATGGAAGTCGCCATCGACGCCGCGCCGGCCGGCGCGGTCGCCAGCATGGAGGAACTGCGCGACCTCTGGAGCCGTCTCACGGACACCCACCAGTTCTTCGGCATGCTGAAGGCACTCAACCTGACGCGCCTCCAGGCGCTCGACATGGTGGGGCAGGACTATGCCTGGCTGCTCGACGCCGACGCGGTTTCGGCCATGTTCAGCCACTCCGTGCAGGAACAGATCCCGATCATGTGCTTCGTCGGCAATCGCGGATGCATCCAGATCCACAAGGGGCCGTTGCAGAACGTGCAGCCGATGGGTCCCTGGCTCAATGTGATGGACAAGACCTTCCACCTGCATCTGCGCATGGATCACATCCGCCAGGCCTGGGTCGTCCGCAAGCCGACCAAGGACGGTCACGTCACCTCGATCGAGGCGTATGACGCAGCCGGCGAGATGGTCATCCAGTTCTTCGGCGCCCGTCACGAGGGCGAGGCGGAGCGCGGTGACTGGCGCTTCATCGCCGAGAACCTGCCGCGCGTGCCGCAGTCCTCGGCAGCGTGAGGAGGGCCGGATGCGTAGCGTGACAAGTTCCGGCGCGTTTCTGGGCGCCGCGTTGGTCGCGGCCATAGGATTCTGCGCCGTTCCGGTTGATGCCAACGAGATCGAGGGTGGGTTCTCCGACCCCTCGCGGGTGGTTGCGATTGGCGGCTCGATCACCGAGATCGTCTATGCGCTGGGCGAGGAGAAACGCCTCGTCGCCCGCGACTCGACGAGTCTCTATCCGGAGGCAGCGCTCGCGCTGCCCGACGTCGGCTACATGCGCCAGCTTTCGCCTGAAGGTGTGCTGTCGGTCAATCCGAGCGCGATCCTGATGCTTGAAGGCAGCGGCCCGCGCGAGGCGGTCGACGTGCTTGGGAAGGCGAGCGCGGAGATGGTGAAGGTGCCCGACCGCTTCGACCATGACGGGATTCTGGAAAAGATACGCATTGTCGGCATGGCGATCGGGGCCGAAGGCAAGGCCAAAGAGCTGGCTTCCTTGGTGGACAAGGACATCAAATCGGCCCAGGAGCTGACGGCCGACGTGGCCGAACGCAAGCGCGTGTTGTTCGTGCTCAGCCTGCAGGGCGGCAAGATCCTCGCGGCCGGCCGCGGCACCGCCGCCGACGGCATCATCAAGATGGCCGGGGCGGTCAACGTGATGGGCGACTTCGAAGGCTACAAGCAGGCTTCGGACGAGGCGGTCGTTACGGCAAAACCCGACGTGATCCTGATGATGACGCGGGGCGGCGAGCACGACAGGGGTGTCGACGAGGTCGTCTCCCATCCCGCGATCGCGCCGACGCCTGCCGGCCAGGCCAAGGCGCTGATCCGCATGGATGCCTCCTATCTGCTGGGATTCGGCCCCCGTACGGCCGGCGCCGTGCGTGATCTCGCCAAGGCATTCTACGGCGACAAGGCGACCGACTAGGGCTTCTTCAGCCTTGTCGATCACGCGGCCGGGCGACTTGTGGCGGGATCAGCCAAGCACGGGATGGCAACGCGATTCGCGCGACCAATGGGCTATGGTCCTTCACGGGATCGCATCGGCCGGGCGGGGCAACCCGATGGGAATGGGTTCAGGTAAGTATGCTCGACATGTCCGCAGCCAGGGCGCTCCGCGCCGAAGCCACCGGCATCATGCAAGGTGACCGCAGTCTTCACGGCAGGATCGCTGTCCTGCTGCTTTCCGTGGCGCTCGTCGTCACCGTCCTCTTCAGCCTCGCGGCAGGCGCTTCGGACGCCTCCGCCTGGGGCGTGATCCGCGGCTGGCTGTCTTCCGCCGATGCCGGCGCGCTCTCGGAGCGCGACCGCATCATCATACAGGATATCCGCATGCCGCGTGTGGCACTTGGCGCGCTGGTGGGCGCGGCACTGGCCGTATCCGGCACGGTGATGCAGGGCCTGTTCCGCAACCCGCTCGCCGATCCTGGGCTGGTCGGCATCTCCACGGGCTCGGCGCTGGCGGCGGTCGCGGTGATCGTCTTCGGTCCCACCCTGCTTGCTCCGGCCACCGCGCTGCTCGGCATCTATGCCCTGCCGCTCGCGGCTTTCCTCGGCGGGCTCGCCGTAACGCTCCTGCTCTACAGGATCTCGACGCGGCGCGGCCAGACTTCGGTCGCGACCATGCTGCTCGCCGGCATCGCGCTCGCCGCTTTCGCCAGCGCCCTGATGGGGCTCTTGATCTTCATCGCCGACGATCGCCAGCTGCGCGACGTGACCTTCTGGCAACTGGGCTCGCTCGCCGGCGCGACCTGGGTGAAGGTGGCCGCAGTCGGACCGGTGATCGTCCTGGCGCTCGCCGCGACGCCCTTCCTGGCGCGCGGCCTCAACGCCCTGGCGCTCGGCGAGGCGACCGCCAACCATCTCGGCATTCCAGTGCAGCGGATGAAATATGTGGCGATCGTCGCCGTCGCCGCAGCGGTCGGCGCTTCGGTCGCCGTCAGCGGCGGCATCAGCTTCGTCGGCATCGTGGTGCCGCATCTGCTGCGCCTCTCCATCGGGCCGGACAACCGCTATCTCCTGCCGGCCTCGGCGCTGCTCGGCGCCTGCCTGCTGCTTATGGCCGATGCCGTGAGCCGCACCGTCGTTGCGCCCGCCGAACTGCCGATCAGCATCGTGACGGCGGCCGTGGGCGCGCCGTTCTTCCTGTGGATCCTGCTGCGCAAGCGCGGTGTCCTCGATTTGTAAGGGGTCTGGCATGATCGAAGCCCGGGATGTCGGGGTCACCATCGGCGGGAAGCGCATCGTTTCCGACGTGGATTTCGAGATGCGGCCGGGCGAAATGGCGGCGATCGTCGGTCCGAACGGTTCGGGCAAGACGACCTTCCTGCGTGCGCTATCAGGCGATCTGCCCTATCGCGGCTCGATCAGCCTCAACAGGCGCGAGCTTTCGACGCTGAAGCCGTGGGAGGCGGCCGCCATGCGCGCCGTGCTTCCGCAGGCCACGGCCCTGTCATTCCCCTTCACCGTGCGCGAGGTGGTGAAGCTCGGTCTTCTCGGCGGGCGCTCCGGCGCGCTGGCGGGCGAGCAGGAGAGGCTGCCCGAGCGCGCTTTGGCGCGCGTCGACCTCGACGGCTTCGGCGGACGTTTCTACCAGGAGCTCTCGGGCGGCGAGCAGCAGCGCGTGCAGCTTGCCCGGGTGCTGTGCCAGGTGTGGGCGCCGGTGCTGGAGGGACGGCCGCGCTATCTGTTCCTCGACGAGCCGGTCTCGAGCCTCGACATCAAGCACCAGCTCATCATCATGAACATCGCACGCGAATTCGCGCGGCGGGGAGGCGGCGTCGTGGCGATCCTTCACGACCTCAATCTCACGGCCATGTATGCCGACCGGGTCTTCGTCATGCATCGGGGCCGCCTCGCAGCGGCCGGCGCGCCGAGCGAGGTGCTCAGCGACGAACTGATCTCGCGCGTCTTCGACTGCCGGCTGAAGGTGGGCGCGCTGCCGCAGGGCAACATGCCCTTCGTCCTGCCGCAATCGGCGGCGCTCTAGGGCAAGTTGAGCCGCAAACGCGTAGCATCTACAGCGTGACGCGTCCGGATTCACGCCTCACGCCGTAGGTTCTTGATTGGCGCATGTCTTTTTTCCCAAACCGCTGCATGCTTTCGGGAGGCATGCTTAGCGTGGGGTCCGCGTTACTGAGAGCGCGATGCCGGTAAAGACATAGTCGACATTGCCGATCGTCCGGGGTACCGGCGGGCCGTTCATCCAGTTCACGAGATTCTGCTCGACCGTGTCGGTGCCGCCGTCGGGATTCATCACCTGGATCGCACCGTTGTAGCGGCGGGCGAGCACCCAATGGGTCAGGCCGTTGGCCAGCGAGACAACCAGCATCACCCTGGCAAAGCTGTCGAAATCGCTGTCCAGGAAAGCATTGGGACCGGGACGCTTGTCCCAGGTGACAACATTCTTCACGTCGGCCTTGAAGGCCTGATAGGCCGGCTCGAAGACGGAACTGAGCTGCCCCTGACGCAGGCTGCTGGTCTTGGACTTGTCCTGAATGATCACGGCCGTCAGGCGCAGCCGGGCGAGCTCGCTGGCGACGCGCGATATCAGCGATTCGTCCTGAGGACCTTTCCAGATGCGCTGCCACATGGCCGCCGCGTCCGGATCCGTGATCGGACCGTTGCGGACGCCCAGTTCATTGGCCGCGCAAAGGATGCAGGACGCGCCGCATGCCTTTTGTCCGACCGGACTCTGATCATGTGTGTAAAGCGGCATCAGGCCCCCCTCCGCTTTTGAAGATCCCGCCCGTCAGGGCAAGGAAGATGCAACCGAAGCGGATGATGCCATCTGTCGGATGACGGTGCTAGGGGGCAGATGCTTCGAAGCGAGGAATAGCGATGGGGCCGCCAATCGTATGAGTTCCGGTCGACGATGTCTGCGCGCGGCCGCTCGGCGTGAGCACGCGTTCCGGTCCGGGTCGGGTAGGAGGGCGCGCCAGGCCCGGTCGGCCAGAAGCGCAGGCCGGTGGAGGCGAAGCCGGCTGCCGCCGCGCGGCGCGCAAAGTCGTCGGGCCGGAGGTCCGCGCGGTGAGATGGGCAACACCGGCGCCGGTCACGTGGGGCTCCAAACGGCGGTCGCAGAAGAACGAGGCGTCCCGGTCCCTCGCGGCATGAGACTTGGAAAGCCGGGGGAAGGCGCGTCACCCCGCCAGGGCGCGGGGTTCCAGGAGGTCGATGCCAAGCAGAGAGCGGACATTCGACTTGGCTTTCACCAGGTCGGCGATGGTGTGGCGTTCCAGCACAGCGAAGAAGGCGCCAAGCGCCTCGCGCAGCGCCGCATTGAGGGCGCAACTGTCGACCAGCGGGCATTCGGCCGCGTCGCTCTCGAAGCATTCCGCCATGGCGAAACTTTCCTCGGTTACGCGCACCACGTCGAACAGGTTGATCTTGTCGGCCGGGCGGCCGAGCCGGACACCGCCGTTGCGACCGCGTACGGTCTCGACGAGGCCGTTCTCGACGAGCGGCTGCAGGATCTTGAACAGGAACAGTTCCGACACCGAATAGGCGCTGGCGATCTCCGGAATGCGGCTCAGCCGCTCGCTGTTGGCCGCGCAATACATCAGGATGCGAATGGCGTAGTTGGTCTGCCGGGTCAGCCGCATGACGGTTCCTTTGCGAGGACTCTCGATCCCCTCGAATATGGCCTACACCTTAGAACAATTCCAGACAACAATGCAATTAACCTGAAGTTTTTTGTCATGTTTAAGGCGAGGTCGGCATGCCTCGCAACGCAGGGATGAGCACGCTTCCATGCGCGGGCCGTGCCGGCCGGGAATCGGCGAGGATAGGTGAGTCGGCGTGCGCGACCGGCAGGGCTCGAGGCGATTCAGGGCAGTCGGGTGGCGATCTGCCTGGCGGTCTTCAATGCCTCGGGCAGGCACAACGACGTCAGCTTGTCGAGCGAGGTGTGCATCGTGTGACCGCAGATGTTCAGTGCCGCGATCGTGGCGCCGCGAAGGTTCTTCACGGGCACCGCGACCGCGACGAGGCCAGGCTCCAGTTCCTGATTGATGACGGCGTAGCCCTGCTCGCGAACCTTGCGGACCTCCGCCATGAGGTCGTCGATCGTGACGAGGGTGTTTCCCGTCTTCTGCTGGATGCTGCTCTTTTCGAGCACGTCGCGCGCGCAGTCCTCCGGCATGCCGGCGAGCAGGACGCGGCCCATGGCGGTGCAATAGGCGGGCTTGCGTCCGCCGATGCGCACGTTGATGGACATCACGGTATCGGCCGCGAAGGAAGCGACATAGACGACATCGGTACGGTCGAGCACCACCGCCGAGACATTTTCCTCGACGCGGTTGCGCAAGATTTCGAGATAGGGCGTGGCGATGGCGATCCAGCCGTCGTTGGAGTTGAGATACCCGGTGGCGAATTCGAGCACCTTCGGCGTGAGCCGGTAGATGCCGTCGGTCGCATCGACATAACCGAGGGAGGCGAGGGTGATCAGGCTGCGCCTTGCCGTGGCGCGTGTCAGCCCGGTCGCCGCGCTCAGTTCGGACTGGGTCAGCCTCGGCTTCTTCTGAAGCGCCTGCAGAACGGCGATGCCATGCACCAGGCCGGCCACGATCTCGCGGTCGTCGGCTTCGTTGCGCTGCGGCGCCTTGGCCTGGGCGTCCATAATGCGGCTCCGTAGACAGTCTGTTCGAAAAGCGAACGGTATCGTCGCGTAGTTCATCCTGTCATCATCGCTCGGGTCAGTCAATCCGAGCCTATCGGCTTGACACAGGAGTTTTCCGGCTCATACTTTTCGAATGATATCGTTCGCTATGCGAACAAGGAGCGACCAGGGATGGAGAATTTCGTCTATACGGGAATGCCCGCCCGCGTCGTGTTCGGCGACGGGGCTCTGGCGCGTGTGGGCGACGAGCTGACCCGGCTCGGAGCGAGGCGCGTGCTCGTCATCACCACCCCGCATCAGGCCGCGGACGGACGGGCATTGGCGGCAAATCTTTCCGCGCACGACCCGTCCCTCTATGCTGGGGCCGTGATGCACACGCCCGTCGACGTCACCGAGCAGGCCCTCGAGGTGGTGCGCGAGCGCGGCGTCGATTGTCTCGTGGCGCTTGGTGGAGGCTCGACCATCGGGCTGGCCAAGGCGATCGCCTTGCGAACCGATCTGCCGCAGGTCGCCGTCCCGACCACCTATGCCGGCTCCGAGATGACGCCGATCCTGGGCGAGACCCGCGATGGCGTGAAGACAACGCAGAAGTCGATGAAGGTCCTGCCGGAGGTGGTGATCTATGACGTCGGGCTGACGATGACGCTGCCGGCGGGACTTTCCGGCACCTCCGGGATCAACGCCATCGCTCACTGTGTCGAGGCACTCTATGCGCAGGAGGCGAATCCGATCATCGCCATGCTGGCCGAGCAGGGCATCGCCGCGCTCGGCCGCGCCTTGCCGGGCATCGCGCTCGATCCGGGAGATCGCGCGGCTCGATCCGACGCGCAATATGGCGCGTTCTTGGCCGGCGCGTGCCTGGGCGCGGTGGGCATGGCACTGCATCACAAGCTCTGCCACACGATCGGCGGCACATTCGACCTGCCGCATGCCGAGACGCATACGATCGTGCTGCCGCACGCGCTCGCCTACAATGCGCCGGCCGTGCCAAAGGCCGCCGCCACGGTCGCTGTCGCGCTCGGCGTGGCCGATGCCCCCGGCGGCCTGTTCGACCTCGCCGGCAAGGTCGGGGCACGGCGGGCGCTCCGCGATATCGGCATGCCGGAAAGCGGCATCGACAGGGCCACCGATCTCGCGCTCGCCAATCCATACTGGAACCCGCGACCGTTGGAGCGCGACGGGATCCGGGCCTTGATCGCGCGGGCGTGGGCCGGGGAGGAGCCGTCGGTGCCGGCCGCGTGAGGAAATGACGGGGGCCGGCCGGTTCCGGCTTTTTCTTGGGAGGAGAACATGTCGCTCAGCAGACCAGGCCGGCTCAGCCGGCGTCAATTCATCAAGACGACGGCCGCGGCCGGCGCAGGCGTGGCGATGGCGCCGCTGTTCGCGCCGCATATCAGGGCGGCCGAGACGATCAAGCTCGGTTATGTCAGCCCGCAGACGGGGCCGCTTGCCGCCTTCGCCGAGGCCGATCAGTTCATCCTCGGCCAGTTCCGCGAGATCGTGAAGAACGGGCTCGACATCAACGGCACCAGCTACGCCGTCGAAGTGATCGTCAAGGATTCGCAATCCAATCCCAACCGCGCGGCCGAAGTGGCCAAGGAACTGATCGTCGATGACGAGATCGACCTGATGCTTGTCGCCTCGACGCCCGAGACCACCAATCCGGTCTCGACCCAGTGCGAGATCGAGGAAGTGCCGTGCATTTCGACCATGGCGCCGTGGCAGCCCTGGTTCATCGGGCGCCAGGGCAATCCGGGCGATCCGGCGAGCTGGCAGCCGTTCAAATATACGTTCCACTATTTCTGGGGCCTGGAGGACGTGATCGCCGTCTTCACCAACATGTGGAACCAGCTCGAGACCAACAAGGTGGTCGGCGGGCTCTTCCCCAATGACGGAGACGGAAACGCCTGGGGCGACCCCAATGTCGGTTTTCCGCCGGTGTTGGCCGAGCAGGGCTTCACGTTGATCGATCCCGGCCGATACCAGAACCTGACCGACGATTTCTCGGCGCAGATCACGGCCTTCCAGGGCGGCAATGTCGAGATCGTGACCGGCGTGGTGCTGCCGCCCGACTTCACCACATTCTGGACCCAGGCCAACCAGAAGGGCTTCAGGCCGAAGGCGGTGAGTGTCGGCAAGTGCATCCTCTTCCCGGTCGCCGTGGAGGCCCTCGGCAAGACCGGCAACAACCTGTCGTCGGAAGTGTGGTGGTCGCCGAGCCACCCGTTCAAGTCCTCGCTGAACGGCCAGTCCGCGGCCGATCTTGCGGCCGGTTTCACCGAGGCCACCGGCCGGCAGTGGACGCAGCCCATCGGCTTCATCCATTCGCTGCTCGAATTCGCCGCGGACGTGCTGAAGCGCTCCGCCGATCCCACGGATACGGATGCATTGGTCGAATCGATCTCCACGGTCGACCTGCAGACCATCACAGGTCCGATCAAGTTCGGTCAGGAGAATGTCCCGCCTTTCGCGCGGTCCAACCTTTCCAAGACCCCGCTGGTCGGCGGCCAGTGGCGTCTCAAGGATGATGGCAAATACGACATCGTCATCGTCGACAACCAGACCGCTCCCGAGATCCCCGTCGCGGGCAAGATGGAGCCCATTGCCTGACCGACCGAACCCGCTGTCCGGCCCTCAGGGCCGGGCGGCCCCCACAACCCCGAGTCGCCGATGCTGCTCACGATCGACAGCCTGCAGAAATCCTACGGTTCGCTTGTCGTGACCGACGGCGTCTCGCTGTCGGTGGCGGAGGGCGAGGCGCTCGGCATCATCGGGCCCAACGGCGCCGGCAAGACGACGCTGTTCGCCCTGATCACCGGCGCGATCGCACCGAACGGCGGAACGATCGCGCTGGACGGCCAGGACATTACCAGGATGCCGCCGCAGAAACGCTGCCTCTCCGGCATCTGCCGCTCGCATCAGGTGCCGCATCCCTTCGAGAAGCTGACGGTGGCGGAGAACCTGCTGGTGGCGGCGTGTTTCGGCCAGGACAAGCGCGAGGCCGAGGTGGTCGACACGATCGGCGAGATTCTCGAACTGACCGGCCTGGCGCCGAAGGCGAACCGCGTGAGCGGCGGGCTGCCGCTGCTCGATCGTAAGCGGCTCGAAATGGCCCGCGCACTCGCCACCAATCCGCGCCTGCTGCTCCTGGACGAGATCGCCGGCGGGCTTACCGAAGGCGAGTGCCAGGAACTGGTCGAGACGATCCGGGCCATCCACAAGGGCGGCCGCACGATCGTGTGGATCGAGCATATCGTGCACGCGCTGGTGGCCGTGGTCGGACGGCTGGTCGTGCTGAATTTCGGCCGGGTCATCGCCGAAGGCGATCCCAAGGCCGTGCTTGCCTCCCCAGAGGTGCGCGAGATCTATCTGGGCTCGCCGGTGTGAGGGTGCGATGACGCTGCTTTCCGTCGGGAAACTCGACGCCTTCTATGGCGATTTCCAGGCTCTGTTCGGCATATCGGCCGCAGCCGGGGCAGGGGAGACGGTTGCCATCATCGGCGCCAACGGTGCGGGCAAGTCGACCTTCCTCAAGGCCGTCACGGGACTGCTTCACGCTCCGCGGGAGGCGATCCGTTTCGACGGAGAGGCGATCGGTGGACTGCCGGCATCGGACATCATGAAGCGAGGCATCGCCATGGTGCCGGAGGGCCGCAAGCTGTTTCCCTCGCTGAGCGTCGAGGAGAATTTGCTGATCGGCGCCTATGGACGTTCCGGCTCGGGCAGGTGGAACCTCAGGACGCTCTACGAACTGTTTCCGATCCTGGGGGAGCGGCGCAACAGCCCCTCGACCGCTCTGTCGGGCGGCCAGCAGCAGATGGTGGCGATCGGCCGGGCGCTGATGTCCAACCCGCGGCTCTTGCTCTGCGACGAGATCTCGCTGGGCCTCGCGCCGGTGGTGATCCGCGACATCTATGCCGCACTTCCCGCCGTCAAGGCGGAAGGCACGGCAATCGTCGTGGTCGAGCAGGACATCGTCCAGGCCATGAAGATGTGCGACCGCGTCTATTGCTTCTCGGAAGGACGCATGACGCTCTCCGGCGCGCCGGACGCGCTGTCGCGGGAGGAGATCCATGCAGCCTATTTCGGGCACTGAGGGAGAGGGCACATGAACAGGGAACTCGTCGCCTCTACCCCCCTCTGGCCTGCCGGCCATCTCCCCCTCAAGGGGGGAGATTGTCTATCGCCTGCGCTTTCGCCAATCGGCGATGCTGCAGGAATGCCACCTGCATCGACGCTGCCAATCTCCCCCCTTGAGGGGGAGATGGCCGGCAGGCCAGAGGGGGGTACCTCCGACGCGCGGTTCGTCCGCATTCCGGCGAGGCGCCCATGACGGCCGCTCTCGACGTCGTGATCCAGGGTATCCTGCTCGGCGGGCTCTATGCGCTGTTCGCGGCCGGCCTGTCGCTGATCTTCGGCGTCATGCGCCTGGTCAACCTGGCCCATGGCGACCTGATCGTGCTCGCTGCCTTCCTGATCATGGCGCTGGTGGCCTTTCTCGGACTCCCCCTGCCGCTCGCCGCTCTCCTGGCGCTGCCGCTGATGTTCGCCCTCGGCTACGTGCTCCAGACCGTCATCCTGAACAAGGCGATCGGCGCCGACATATTGCCGCCGCTGCTCATGACCTTCGGCCTGTCGATCATCATCCAGAACGGCCTGCTCGAAGCGTTCTCCGCCGACTCCCGCCGGCTCTCTGCGGGCGACCTGGAAACCGCGTCGCTGCCGCTTGGCGGCGGCATCGCCATCGGCCTCATGCCGCTTGCCACGCTGGCCGCGGCAGTTCTCGTCATCGTGGCGCTCAACCAGCTCTTCTACCGCACCGCGCTCGGCCGGGCGTTCCGCGCCGTCTCAGACGACCCCACGGTCGCCCAGCTCATGGGCATCGACAACAGGAAGCTCTTTGCCGTTGCCATGGGCATCGCACTCGCGGTGGCGACCCTTGCCGGTCTGTTCCTCGGCATCCGCGCCAATTTCGATCCGACCATCGGGCCGGCGCGGCTGATCTTCGCCTTCGAGGCCGTCATCATCGGCGGGCTCGGCAGCCTGTGGGGAACGCTTGCCGGCGGCATCGTCATCGGCCTCGCGCAGACGGCAGGCGCCGCGATCAACCCCGAATGGCAGATACTGGCCGGGCATCTCGCCTTCCTCTCCGTGCTGATCATCCGGCCGCGCGGCCTGTTTCCGCGCGCCAGCGATTGAGGCGGACCATGGCTGAAACCCTCGCAGGACAGGCTCGACAGGTCACCGCCCCGGCGTCCCGCCGCTATCGCATCGCGACCCAGACCAGGGCCTCGCGCATTGCCGCAATTCTCGGCGCTGCCTTCCTGGCGTTCCTGTTCGCCGTACCCTTCCTGGCCGGGCGCGCGCTCATCCAGGACCTGTTCTTCGTGCTGACCATGCTGTGCCTTGCCCAGTACTGGAACCTGCTCGCCGGTTTCGCCGGTCTCGTTTCGGTCGGCCAGCAGGCATTTGTCGGCCTTGGCGCCTACCTGATGTTTGCCTTCGTCATCCTGCCCGGCCTCGACCCGGTCCTGTCCATCCTGCTCGCGGGCCTCGTTTCGGCTGTTGTCGCCTTGCCGACCGCCTTCGTGGTATTCCGCCTGCGCGGACCCTATTTCGCGATCGGCACCTGGGTCGTGGCGGAAGTTTTCCGGCTGCTCGCCGCCCAGTACAAGGCGCTCGGAGGAGGGACCGGAACCTCGCTGCCGCGCAGCGCCACCAATGATTCCTTCCTGGTGGTGCATGTCGCCGACTGGCTGGACCTGCGCTCTGCCGCCGCGCGCGACGTCGTCACCTATTGGCTGGCCCTGGTGCTGGCGGTCTTCACCGTCCTCCTGATCTACCGCGTGTTGCGGTCGCGCGCGGGACTGGCGCTCGCTGCTATCCGCGACAGCGAGCCGGCCGCTTCCAGCGTCGGCGTCGACGCCATGCGCACCAAGCTCTGGGTCTATATGCTCTGTGCCTTCGGCACCGGCATGACCGGCGCGCTGATCTACCTGCAGACGGCGCGCATCTCGCCCGACGCTGCCTTCTCCGTGCTCGACTGGACCGCGATGGTGATCTTCATCGTCGTCATCGGCGGCATCGGCTCGATCGAGGGACCGATCGTCGGCGTGGTCGTCTTCTTCGTTCTGCAGGATCAGCTTGCCGGCTTCGGGCCCTGGTACCTGATGCTGCTCGGCGCGCTCGCCATCGTCGTCATGATGTTCTTCCCCAAGGGCCTCTGGGGAACGCTGGCCGACAGATACGACCTTCACCTCTTTCCGGTTCGCCGCCGGTTCGAAATGCTCACCCGATCCGAAATCGCAGGAGGAAAATGATGATCGAAACCGATGTCCTCGTGGTCGGCTCCGGCCCGGCCGGCTCGACCATGGCCGCGCTTCTGTCCACCTATGGCGTGTCCAACGTGCTGGTGACGAAATATCGCTGGCTGTCCGACACTCCGCGCGCGCACATAACCAACCAGCGCGCCCTGGAAGTGCTGCGGGACCTCGATCTCGAGCAGGATGCCAAGCTCTATGGCGCGCCGCAGGAACTGATGGGCGACAATGTGTTCTGCACCAGCCTTGCCGGCGAAGAACTCGGCCGCCTGCGCACCTGGGGCACCCATCCGATGAGTGCGGCACGGCACCAGCTGGCGAGCCCGACGCGGATGATGGACCTGCCGCAGAATTTCCTGGAGCCGATCGTGTTCGGCGCCGCCTGCGCGCGCGGGACGCGGGCCAGGCTGTCCACCGAATATCTGTCGCACAGGCAGGACAGGACCGGGGTGACCTCGCTCGTCCGCGACCGCGTGACCGGCGAGGAATATGAGATCCGCTCGAAATATCTGATCGGCGCCGACGGCGGCAATTCGCAGGTGGCCAAGGATGCCGGCCTAAGGATGAACGGCAAGATGGGCGTCGCCGGCTCGATGAACATCATCTTCAAGGGCGACCTGTCCCGTTACGTCGCTCACCGGCCGAGCGTGCTCTACTGGGTGATGCAGCCGGGCTCGAATGTCGGCGGTATCGGCATGGGCCTCGTGCGCATGGTGCGTCCGTGGGACGAATGGCTGATCGTCTGGGGCTACGACATCAACCAGCCCGCGCCAGAGGTCGATGACGCCTTCGCCAAGAGCGTCGCCTATTCGCTGATCGGCGACGACACGATCCCGATCGAGATCAAGTCGGTCTCGACCTGGACGGTCAACCACATGCATGCGCTCGACTACTCCAAGGGCCGGGTGTTCTGCATGGGCGACGCCACCCACCGGCATCCGCCGTCCAACGGCCTTGGCTCCAACACCTCGATCCAGGATGCGTTCAACCTCGCCTGGAAGATGGCGATGGTGGTGAAGGGCGAGGCAGCACCCTCGCTGCTCGACAGCTACCAGCAGGAGCGCGCGCCGATCGGCAAGCAGATCGTCGACCGCGCCAACAAGTCGATCGAGGAATTCGGGCCGATCTTCCAGGCCCTCGGCCTGCTCGACACCAAGGATCCCGAACGGATGAAGGCCAATATGGAGGCGCGCAAGAAAAACAGCGCAGCCGGCGAGGAACAGCGCAGGAAGCTGCGCGAAGCGATCGCCCGCAAGGTCTATGAATTCGACTGTCACGGCGTCGAGATGAACCAGCGCTACGCTTCCGTCGCCGTCGTGCCGGACGGTTCGAAGGATCCCGGCTTCAAGGGCGACGCCGAGCTCTGTTACGAGCCCACGACCTTTCCCGGTGCGCGTCTGCCCCATGTCTGGCTGGAGAAGGGGACGCAGAAACTCTCCTCGCTCGATCTGTGCGGTCATGGCCGGTTCACGCTCATGACCGGAATCGGCGGTGAGGGCTGGGTCGAGGCGGCCAATCAGGTCGGGGCGGAGCTGAAACTCGATATCCGCGTCGTCGTCGTCGGACCGGGTCGGGAGATCGAGGATCCCTATGGAGACTGGGCGCGCGCCCGCGAGGTGAGCGACGCCGGCTGCCTGCTCGTGCGACCCGACCACCACGTCGCCTGGCGTTCGAAGAAACGCGCCGCCGATCCGAAGGGCGAGCTCGCCCGGGTACTCGAAGCGCTGCTCGGAAGGGCGGCGAAAAACACTGGGAAAGCCGTCAAGGAAGCAGCCTGACTATCGGAAAGGAAAATCCATGTCGGAAAAGACCGTCTATTTCTCCGAGGAGAGATCCGAAGAAGCCGTCATCGCCCGGATGGACCCGGACAAGGTCGATCCGCGCCTCTATAGGGTGATGACCTCGCTCATCAAGCATCTGCACGGCTTCATCAAGGAAGTGGAGCCGACCAATGAGGAGTGGATGGCCGGGATCAGGTTCCTGACCGATACCGGCCATATGTGCACGGACTGGCGGCAGGAGTTCATCCTGCTCTCCGACACGCTCGGCGTCTCGATGCTGGTCGAGACGATCAACAACCGCAAGCCTTCCGGCGCCACCGAGACCACGGTCCTGGGGCCGTTCCATGTCGAGGGGGCGCCCTATCTCGAGAACGGCGCGAATATCTGCCTCGACGGCAAGGGCGAGCCGATGGTTGTGACGGGGCGCGTTGCAGATACGGAGGGCAGGCCGATCGCCGGCGCCCTGCTCGACCTCTGGCAGGCCAATGACGAGGGCTTCTACGACGTCCAGCAGAAAGGCATACAGCCGGACATGAACCTGCGGGGGATCTTCACGACGGATGCGGACGGGCGCTACTGGTTCCGTTCGGCGAAGCCGAAGTTCTATCCGATCCCGGACGACGGCCCGGTGGGCAAGATGCTCGCGGCCCTCGGGCGCCACCCCTATCGGCCGGCGCATATCCACTTCATCGTCGGCGCCAAGGGGTTCTCGCCGATCACGACCCACTATTTCGTGCCGGGGGATCCCTATCTGACCAGCGATGCGGTGTTCGGCGTGAAGGAGAGCCTGATCGTGGACTTCGTCCGCAACGACGACAGGGAAGCGATGACGAAGTACGGGTTCTCGCAGCCGTTCTGGCAGGCGCAATGCGACTTCGTTCTGTCGAGGGCCGCATAGGGCGCCATTGGCTTGTCCAGCCTGGCCTGGATAAGCAGGGCGTCGCTCAGGCGTTCGCCGCCCTGGGCTTGTTGGCGTTCGCCGCCCCGCCGCCGGCAAACATGGTGTCGACCGACGCCATGATGACCGCCACCACGTCGCGCAGCGCATTGATGTCCGAATTGGCCTTGGCCAGCGCGGACAAGCCGTGGGTCGAGGCGACGAGGAAGCGGCCGATGGCGCGGACGTCGGCACGGGAATCGATCGCTCCCTCGACCTGCGCCTGGCGCAGCATGCGATAGAACGTGTCCTCGGCGCGTGTGATGGAAGCCGCGATGCGACGGCCCATGCGCGTGGTGCCCCGGTCGCCCTCGACCGCCACATTGGTGACCAGGCAGCCGAGCGGCAAATCGGGGTCGCCGAAGGCGATCATCAGTTCCTCGAAATAGCGTTCGATCGCCTGGCGGACGGGCAGGCCGGCATTCAAGGCGTTGCGCAGCTTGATGGAATAGGTCGCGTCGTAATGGTCGATTGCGGCCATGAACAGGTCTTCCTTTGCGCCGAAGGCGGCATAGATCGACGTGCGGCCGATGCCCATCGCGGCCTCGAGGTCGCTGATCGACGTGCCGCCGAAGCCGCGCTCCCAGAACAGCCGCGTCGCGCGATCGAGCACCTTTTCCCGGTCGAATTCCTTCGGGCGCGCCATTGTGCCGGCTCCAGATCCGTTCGACTGCTGTCATAGCCCCTTGGCGGAGTCCGTTCAAGCAGATGTTTTGTATCGATCGGTGCTTAATTGGAGGCCGCGCCGACGGATATCTGACGGACTTTCCAGACAGGAAGGACGGGCTGGAGGCGGCCAGTTCTGACGCGATGATTCCAAATTCGGTAATAAGCTATTGTTTTGGAGGGAGAATGCAAAGAGCTTCGTTTGCCTCCGGTCGATGCTCTGCCTTTCTTCGGCGCTCGGTATCCGACTTTCGTCCTGCTGCGTTGCACAATCGAATCTCGCCTCGAAGGGCTTGCGGGACGCGGTCATGGTTCGATAATGTACCGATCGTATCAGAATTTTCGGGCGGCGACGGGAGCGCTGATCACTCTGGTCGTCGCGGCCGCGTTTTTCACGGGAGGATTGTCATGGCAGCACGGGTAAACGGTTTGCATCACGTCACCAGCGGCGTCTGGGGCGCGCAGGAGGACATCGACTTCTTCACCCAGGTCGTCGGTCAGCGGATGATCAAGCAGACGATCCTGTTCGACGGCACCGTCTCCTTCTACCATCTCTATTACGCCAATGCCGATGCCGAGATCGGATCGGTCTCGACCACCTTTCCATTCTCGCGCATGGGGATAAGCGGACGCCGGGGCTCGGGCCAGATCAACACGACGGGCTATTCCGTCCCGCACGGCTCGATCCCGTTCTGGAAGGATCATCTCAAGCGCCACAACACCGAGATCGTCGGGGAAGGCGAGCGGTTCGGGCAGAAGACCCTGCATTTCCGGCATCCCGCCGGCCTCGATTTCGAGATGATCGAGGATAAGGACGACAAGACGAAGGGCTGGACGACCAAGGACATCAAGGCCGACGCGGCCGTGCGCGGCTTCCATTCGGTGGCCATGTCGGTGCGCGACATCGAGGAACAGGACCGGTTCCTGACCGAAGGCCTGGGGCTCGAGAAAGTCGGCATCGACGGCAATTATCACCGCTATCGGATCAATGAGGGCGGTGCCCAGAAGACGGTCGATCTGGTCCATGTGCCCGACCAGAAGCAGGGCTCCTGGCAGTTTGCGCCCGGCATCGTCCACCATGTCGCCTTCGCCGTGCCGACGGAAAAGGAGCAGATGGAGGTGAAGCTCCATCTCGAAGGGCTCGGCTACACCGACGTGTCGGAGATCAAGGACCGCAACTACTTCCACTCGATCTACTGCCGCTCGCCGGGCGGCATATTGTGCGAAGTGGCCACCTGCGACATCGGCTTCGCCATCGACGAGCCGAAGGAACATCTCGGCGAGAAGCTGCTGCTGCCGCCCTGGTTCGAGCCGCGGCGCGCCGAGATCGAAGCGCAACTCGAAACGATCAAGGTGCCGCAAGGCGCGATGGCCCAGTAGCCAGGGTGGCCTTCGACGGCCGTGCGTCCGTCCGGACGCGCGGCGCGGGTCGCCGGGAGACCAGCCGATGGTTCCTGTTCTCGAAACGGGCGCGACCGTGTCCGAGGCGCGCCTCGCGGCAGTGATGATCCATGGGCGCGGCCGAACGCCTGAGGAAATGGCCAATCTTGGAGAAGCTCTGGCCATCGATGGTGTTCGCTACTACTGCCCCGAGGCGCCGGCAGGCAGCTGGTATCCCCGCCGTTTCCTGGAGCCGCTGGAGGACAACCAGCCTGACCTCGGCAGGGCGCTCTCTGCAATCGATGCGCTGATCGAGAGGCTGGGCACGACGGGCTTCCCGGTCGAACGCGTCGTGCTGTGCGGTTTCTCGCAAGGCGCCTGCCTTGCCGCCCAGACGCTGATGCTGCGCCCGGCGCCCTATGCGGCCGGGCTGTTCTTCACCGGCGGCCTGATCGGGCCGCCCGGTACGACGTGGCGTTCGCCGGAGCGGATTCCCGGTGTGCCGGTGCTGCTCACCGGAAGCGAGAATGATGACTGGGTGCCCGCCTGGCGCGTGCGGGAGACGGCGGCAGTCCTTTCGGGTTTCGGGGCGACGGTCGACACGGTGATCTATGAGGACCGTGCCCATGTCGTCAGCGACGATGAGATCCGCCGCGCCCGCCATCTGCTTCGTTCCTGCCTCGAGCGGCCGGGACCTATCGACAGATAGCGTGTCGTGGCCGACGCCTTCCGCTTCGATGCCGGACTATCTATTCTCGATGCGCGACGCAGGGGACGGCACGATCGGAAGGACATGGCGAACGGCTTCAGGATGATCCGCAGCGGGATGCGCGGGGTCGAGGCCATCGTCGCGGAGACGCGCCACAGCTTTCCCAGGCATTCGCATCAGCACTATGGCATCGGCGTCATCCATCGCGGCGCCCAGCGATCCTTCAGCGGCAGGGGCATGGTCGAGGCCGGGCCCGGTGACACGATCACGGTCAACCCGGGCGAGGTGCATGACGGCATGCCGATCGGAGACGATGGCCGGGCCTGGAGCATGCTCTATTTCGAGCCGGCCATGATCCAGGGCGCGGCGGACGATATCGCCGACGGCGCTCATGGCACCCGGGAGTTTCATCATCCCGCGATTACGAGCCGGATGACGGCCAACATTTTCCTGCGTCTCTTCGCAGCGGCGACGGGTCCTGACGATGGAGCATCGCAGATCCGCTGCGACGAGTTGCTGCTTTCTTTACTGGCGGGGCTCATCGGGGAGGAAATGAGTGAGCCAGCGCGGGCGGTGCCGATGGCGATCCGCCGGGCGCGTGCGCTCATCGACGATGCACCGACGATGCCGGTCACTCTTGCCGATCTCGCGAGGGAAAGCGGTCTCAGCCGGTTCCAGGTCCTGCGCGGTTTCGCGCGGGCTACGGGCCGCACGCCGCATGCATATATTATGCAGCGGCGCATCGATCTCGCCCGACGCCTGATCGCGGGCGGCATGCCGCTCGCCGAGGCCGCCGCAGCCGGCGGCTTTGCCGACCAGAGCCACATGACACGGCTGTTCGTGCGCAGCTTCGGCATTTCTCCGGGGGTCTACGCCGACGCGGTGACCTGACACGGCTCGCCTGCAATTCCGTTCAAGACGCCGCCCGGTCCGCCGGGCTCTTGTTTCGCCTCCGACAACAGCAGGCGGCGATTCATGCGGAAGCAGGTCGAGGGTTATCTCTATCTTTCGCTGGCGATGGTGCTGGTCGGCAGCACCGTCGTCGCGAGCAAGGTGATCGCGTCAGGTTTGCCGCCTTTCACGGCCACCGCATTGCGTTTCGCCATCGCCCTGCCGTTCTTCCTGGTCCTGATGCGACTCACCGCGTCACGGTGGCCGAAGCTCGCACGGCGCGATTGGGGGCTTCTTTTCCTGCAGGCTGCGGCCGGAAGCGTCGGTTATACCACCTTGCTGATTTCGGGGCTCCGCTGCACCTCCGCGGCGCATGCCGGCGTCATCATCGGCACGCTGCCCATCGTGTCCGCCGCCATCGCCATCCTCGTGCTTGGCGAGCGTCCCCGACGCTCCCTGCTGCTGGGGATCGGACTGGCGGCCGCCGGTGTGCTCGCCATCACGGTCCGAAGCGGAGAGGGCGGCGATTGGTTCGGCAACGTCCTGATCCTGGCGGCGGTAGTATGCGAGGGCCTCTTCATCCTGCTCAACAAGCGGCTGCGCACCGATATCTCGCCGCTTGTCCTGTCATCCATCATGACGATGATTGGACTGGCGACGGCGGCTGTCGCCGCCTGTCTGGAGGTGCCCTGGGCGATCACCATGACCACCGGGGCTGTGTGGGCGGTCATCTATTACGCGCTGGTTCCGACCGTCGGCGGCTTTCTTTTCTGGTATGCCGGAGCTGCTCGGGTGAGCGGCGCCGAGGCCTCGCTGTTCACCGCGCTGGCGCCGGTTTCGGCGCTGTTTCTCGCGGCGCTCCTGTTGAGCGAGCCCGTGGGGCCGGTGGAAATGTTCGGTGTCGGTTGCGTGCTCGCCGCAGTTCTTGCGACCGGACTTTCCGGTTTCTTCCAGGCCCGGCGACGGATGAGGGCTACGCGGCCCGATATGTCGTCACAGACGAGGTAGGATCATGCTTTTCCATCATGCCGACGACATCTGGGAGGATTTTCCCGACTCGTTCCGGGCGCTCTTCGAGCCGAAGGTATTACCAGGGAAGGGGCCGTCGAGGCCGCGATCGAACGGTTCAACGACATCGCGGAGAACCGGATCGCATCCCGTTCCGAGGGTGAGTTCCCCGAGATGCAGGCCTGGCGGCGCGCCTTTTCCCGCACGGGGCTGAAGCCGACCCAATATCGATGCGCGTTTGAGGTGTTGTTGCGGCGCTTCCGCTAGGAGCGATCGCTGCCGCGCATCCATCCGCTGATCGACCTCCGCAACGCTGCTTCGCTTGCTTTCGCTATCCCCATTGCCGTCTTCGATATCGCCCGGGTCGCCGGCAGCCTACAGGTTCGCCGTGCCACGGGCGGCGAAACCTACCGACCTTTTCGGAGGGCATCGCGTTGGTTCCATCCTGAATGGAACTACACAATCAAGCCTCGACGCTCGAAGCAGTCAGTACGCGGACTGTCCTTAGTTCAAGGATGTTCGGGGCGGCGGTCATTGCCAGTCCCCATCAAGATTTGCGCAGCGTCAGCCTTGCCGGGAAATGCAAGGAACTTTACAAATCAAGGCGATGTACGCCTCGGGAAGGATCAGACGGGAGTCGCGATCGCAAGCGCTGGACTGCCCGGGACAACCGCTGCGCCACCCTTTCCACGAAGCGAGCGTAAGCCGCGCCATCCCTGATGGGACCGAGGAACAACCCAGACATGGACCGGCTCGTCGCGACCGCGCACGGTCACCGCACCGCGGCCGACAATGCCGTCAAGCGCACTTTCGTCTCCCTCGTTTCCCATGCTGCGCACCGCATCGATGAGGTCGCTGCCGAAACAGATCTCCGCGTCGAGTTCGCGACAGAGCGCCTGCAGCCTGCTCGCGACGTTGCAGGTGTCGCCGACGACCGCGATCGACAGCTTGCGCTCGCTGCCGACGGCGCCGAGCACGACCGGCCCGTATTGGCAGCCGATCCGCACGTCGACGGAATCGAGACCGACTGCGGCGCGGCGCGCGTTCCATTGCCGCACCGAAGCGCTCATCGCCCGCGCGCAGCGCAGCGCCCTCACGACGTCGTCATCAGCCGGCTGCGGCACGCCGAACGTCGCCATGATGCAGTCGCCGATGTAATTGTCGACCGTGCCGCCGTGATCGAACACTACCTGCTCCATGCGCCGATGGAACTCCCTCAACAATGCAAAGACTTCCTCGGCCGGATGGTCCTCCGAATAGGCAGTGAAGCCGACAATGTCGGCAAACAGGACTGCAACCTCCTGGCGTCGGACCGGCCCGAACGGTTCGTCGGTCGACGCCAGCTCGTCGACGACGTTGGGTGAGAAATGTCGCGCCAGGTTGATCCGCGCCCGCTCGGCCGCGATGTAGTCCTCCGCCAACCGCCGCGAGCGCGACACGACCGCGGCGATGATCAGAATGAGCACGACGGTCGTGCTCTGCTCGATGACGTCGACGAAACTCGGATCGAAATAGAGCTGGAGCCGCTCGGCGACCGGCATGTCTATCATGCGCGCATCGCCGACGAGCGTCTCCGGTTGCGCGACCACCCAAACGACCGCCGCACTCCACGAGGCCGCTGCGGAAACGCCAACCCAGAGCGCGAGGCGCGGCGACAGCGTGAGCGCGGCGAGGCAAACGAAGATCAGGAGATAAGCGAACGAGCCCTCGCGCAGTTGCATCGCCAGCGGCATCTCGGTTTCTTCAAACGGATTTGTGCCGACGATCAGGAAAATGAGCAGCACGATGTCGAGTGTGCCAACCACGAAGCTCAGCCACGGTGGATTGAGCCGCCGCTTCACCAGCCCGTAATGGCAGAAGCCGAGCAGGTAAAAGACAACCAGGCCTGAGAGCGTGAAAGCGAGGGCCGCGTTCCACTCGGCGAAGAGAATGAAGAAGAGACCGACGGCCGCGAGCGCCGCCGAGCGCGCCCAGTATTGCAGCCTGGCGCCCTCGCGTTCGGCACGGGCGAGCATGAGGCCGAGCCGCTGGCGCTGTCGTATCCGTTCGTCCGCCACAGGTCCGGCTGGATTGAAGACAGGAGCGGTCCGAGGCAAGGCATCAGTCACGGGGTTCTCCGGTGCCGGCATCGGCCAGCCCGTCCGTCCAGCATCGGAACAACGCGCTGGCATTGACCCCTCCGAAACCGAAGCCATTGGCGATCGCGTACTCCATCTCCATCGGCCGAGCCTGGTTCGGGACGAAGTCGATCCCGTCGCCTGCCGGATCGGGAGCGCTCAGATTGAGAGTGGGTGGCGCCACCTGATCCCTGAGCGCCAGTATTGCGAAGATGGCTCCAAGCCCGCCGGCGGCTCCGAGCAGGTGTCCGGTCGCCGACTTCGTTGCGCTGACTGCGACTGTGGAATCGATGCCGAAGACCCCTTTGATCGCCGCGATTTCCCCGAGATCGCCCACTGGCGTGGAAGTTGCGTGCGCATTGAGGTGGCGGATCTCACGCGGCGAAATGCCGGCTTGGGCGATCGCGATCTCCATGGCCCGGCGGGCACCGTCGCCGTCCTCGGGACCGGAAGTGACGTGGTGGGCGTCCGCTGTCGTGCCGTAGCCGACGAGTTCAGCGAGTGGTTTTACGCCGCGCGCCAGCGCGTGGCCCAATTCCTCGATGACCAGGATGCCGGCGCCTTCGCCCATGACGAAGCCGTCCCGCGACATGTCGAAGGGTCGCGAGGCCTGATCAGGTGCCTCATTGAACCCCGTGGAAAGAGATCGTGCCGCGGCAAAACCGCCTAGACTGACGATATTCATGCATGCTTCCGTTCCGCCGCACACCGCGATGTCGGCTTCATCGGCGCGGATAAGACGAGCCGCGTCGCCGATCGCCTGGATGCCGGCCGCACATGCTGTCACAGGTGCGCCGAGCGGACCTTTCAACCCGTAGCGGATCGAGACGTGGCCCGCCGCAAGGTTCACCAGGAAGGACGGTATCGTGAACGGCGATAGACGGCGGACGCCGCGCGTGTCCACTGTGCGTACGGCCTCGGTTATGGCGGGAAAGCCGCCGATGCCCGAGGCGATGATCGTGGCTGTGCGCAAGCGATCCGCCTCCGAGACGGGCACCCATTTTGCCTGCGCAAGCGCCTCTTCTGCCGCCGCGAGCCCCAAGAGGATGAAGCGGTCCGCCTTGCGCTGGTCCTTCGGCGCAAAGACGGTATTCGGATCGAAGCCGGCGTCGCGGTCTTCTTCCAAGGAGGGAACCACCCCGCCAACCTTCGCCGGCAGGTCTCCCACCACGTCATCCGAAAGCCTCCGGATGCCCGAGCGGCCAGCCAGGAGACGCGACCAGGACGCTTCGACATTTGCAGCGAGGGGCGTGACTGCGCCCATGCCTGTAACAACAATCCGTCGCATCTATTCTCCAATCAGTTCGGGTGCGCCGCCGGCGTCGCCATCTCCGCCTTAGGCTGGCGCAGCGCGACAGGGAGAAAGACCAGAAGGGCAAGCACCGAGGCCGTGGTCAGGATGACAGCAAGAGAAGCAGACGGCTGAAGAGGCAGGACGCTTGCGAACGACGCGCCGATGGCCGCGCAGCCCATCTGGAGGAAGCCGAGCAGCGCGGATGCCAGCCCGGCCTGCCGTCCAAAGGGGTGAAGCGCGATTGCGGTACCCAGCGGGTTGATCAATCCCATACCGAGAAGATACAGCGCGATGGCCAGGGTGAAGGGCATGAAGGCCGGCGCCGCGGCAAACGCGAACATAATGAGGCCGCCAGCAAGCGCAATGAAGAGGCCGACCGTGCCGGCGGTACGCTGACCCCAGCGATGAGCCAGGCGTGGCGCGAGAAACCCAGCCGCAAAGACGATCAGAACTGTCGTCGCGAAGGATAGTCCGAGTTGGAAGGAGGTAAGGCCCAGTTCGCTCATCAGGACGGCGGGCGCCGCAGCAAAGAAGGTGTAAAGCCCGCCAATGACGAGGCTCACTGAAAGAGCGGGAAGAAGAAAGCGCTGGTCGACGACCAGGCGACCATATGCGGATGCGACGTCCGAAGCCGCGAGGGACGCCCTTCTGTCGACCGGGTGAGTTTCGCCGACGCTCGTCGAATAGTGCAGCGCGAGCGCCACGCCGAACACTGCGACGACGAGGAAGGTGATCCGCCAACCGAACAGGCTGTCGAGCGCGCTTCCGAGTAGAGGCGAAAAGCCCGGCGCGGCGGCCATCGCGATCATGGTCAGCGCAAGAGCCCGCGCGAGCGCTTCGCCATCGAATAGATCGCGAGCGATGGCGCGCGACAGGACCGAGGCGGCACAAGCCCCGAGCGCCTGAATGACCCGGCCAAGGATCAGGAAGGTCAGGTTGTCGGCGGCGGCACAAAGGACGCTTCCGGCGACAAAGATCGCTAGCCCGCCCAGCACCAGCCATTTGCGGCCGAAGCGATCCGAAAGCGGGCCGACCAGAAGCTGCCCGAACGCGAAGGCAACGAAGAAGCTACTCAACGTCAGGCCGAGTCCTTGGGAAGAAACGCCAAGGCTGGTGCCGATCCGTGGAAACGAAGGAAGGATAATGTTGGTGGCAAGTGCGCCGAGCGCAGCCAGCCCGGCGAGCAGGAATAGGATGCCCCCAGTCAGACGGCGCTGGGCAGACGAGGAGTTCGTGATCGAAAGTATGGACATCACGGCTTCCTGACCTGCGCGCGCAACTCAGAGACTTGCGCTTCGAGACTCCTGACCCGCCTTTCAAGGAATTCGAGTTCGGTCATGTCCATGGCCTCCTCAAATTGCCGAAGTTTCTCTAGCCAACGGCGCCAAGTCGTCTGTGAAGACAACCGCTGCAATTTCGAAACAATCATCTGAAAGGGTGTCCTCTGTTGCCGCGCGTGCGCGCTTCGGCCGGCGACATCGTCATTGGCGCGGTCCTCGCTGCGCCTTGTTCGCAGACGACTCCGTCAGCACACTCTCGGCGGCCGCTCGTAGGAACTGCTTCGACAGCCGCTCGTCGTTGACGGCCCGAGAGAGGACGACCGCACCGACCATAGTCGAGAGAATGGCCATGGCTTTGCCGCCGGGCTTCTTGCCGTCGGCCTCGCCGACCCAGCTGTCGAGCATCTCGAGGTATTCCCTGATCCCAGCTTCGAACGACGCCTTCACGTCAACGCTCTGTCTGGCAGCATCCGAGCCGAGCGCCACGACCGGGCAGCCATCCATCCTTTCTGCGCGATGCCCCATGCTGAGGTAGAACGCGATCACCGCACCGAGCGGGTTCTGCGGGTTGGCAGCGGCGGCGACCGACCATCGGTGGGTGGCGCTCTCCATCGCCCGCCTGGACGCTTGTGCCGCCAAGTCCTCCTTTGACGCGAACTGCTTGTAAAAGGCGCCTTGGGTCAGCCCGGCACCCTTCATCAGATCCTTGAGGCCGATGCCGTCAAAGCCGTGCTCCCGAAAAAGGCGGCTTGCCACATTGATTACGGTTTCACGGTTCTCCGCGGCCTGAATGCGACTCACGCGCATCGTCGATCTCCTTTTTTTTAGATTGCGCTCACCTTCTATATCGGGTATAGAGTTCGAGTGCAATCTATTTTTGATGCGAGGCGACGGGCATGAAAAAGAGGAATCTAGTGGTTTTAGCCAGCATCCTGGCCGCGGTGTCCGGGACGGCAGCGTTCGTCACACTTGCCATTCCCACCCAGGGAGCCTCCGCTGCGAGCGACCCGAGGCAGCAGCCGCCGATCGTCAGACTGGTAACGCCAGCGCGGGTGACCAGGGCCGAACGCGGCTTCACGGGCATCATAGGCGCCAGGGTGCAGAGCGATCTCGGTTTTCGCGTCCCCGGCAAGATCGTGGAACGGCTTGTGAATGCCGGTCAGCAGGTCAAAGCCGGTCAGCCGCTGATGCGGATCGACGACGCCGACCTTCGCCTTGCGCTAACAGCGAAGCGCAATGCAGTTGCCGCAGCGCGTGCAATAGTCGCTCAGGCAGAACCGGATGAACGGCGATACGCCAGTTTGCTCAAAGATGGATGGGTCCCCCGACAGCGCTACGAGCAGGCGAAGGCTGCGTTGGATACGGCCAAGGCGCAACTCGCCGCTTTCGACGCCGAGGCACGGGTCGCCGAGAATGAGGCGACCTACGCGGTCCTGGTGGCGGACGCAGACGGAACGGTGATCGAAACGCTTGGCGAGCCGGGGCAGGTCGTCTCTGCCGGCCAGACAGTGGTCCGGCTTGCCCAGACCGGCTCCCGCGAAGCGGTGGTCGCGCTTCCCGAAACGATCCGCCCGGCGATCGGCTCGGTGGCCGAGGCCAGCGTATATGGCGGCGATGGGCGTCGCTATACGGCGCATCTTCGGCAGTTATCGGATTCCGCCGATGCCCAGACCCGTACCTATGAGGCCCGCTATGTGCTCGACGGTGAGGCCGCGGCAGCACCACTCGGCGCAACGGTAACCATTCGGCTTGCAAGCCAGGCTGGTCAGCCGGAAGTCCAGGTGCCGCTGGGAGCCGTGCTCGATGATGGCAAGAAGACTGGCGTCTGGATTTTGGACAGCGCCGCCTCGACCGTACACTTTCGGCCCGTCAAGCTTGTTCGTGTGACCAGCGAAACCGCAGTGATCTCCGGACTAAGCTCTGGTGATCCGATTGTTTCGCTCGGCGCTCATCTCCTGCAGGAGGGCGCTCGCGTCAGGACTGCGTCTGAAAGCGGAGGCAGCTTATGAACCTCAATCTTTCCGCGATCGCCGTTCGCGAACGCGCCGTCACCTTGTTCTTCATCCTCCTGCTGGTGGCCGCCGGCGCCTACGCCTTCGTCATGCTCGGGCGGGCGGAGGATCCCAACTTCACCATCAAGACCCTGACCGTCACGACGGCGTGGCCGGGCGCGACCGCGCGCGAGATGCAGGACCTCGTCGCCGAACCGCTGGAAAAGCGGCTTCAGGAACTGACCTGGTACGACCGGGTGGAGACGACCACACGGCCGGGCTACGCATATATGACGGTTACGCTGAGGGACGACACGCCGCCATCCGCCGTTGAGGAGGAGTTCTACCAGGCGCGCAAGAAGCTCGGAGACGAAGCCCGCAACCTGCCGTCCGGCGTCTACGGCCCCTTCGTCAACGACGAATATTCGGATGTGAGCTTCGCCCTCTACGCCCTCAAGGCCAAGGGCATGCCGATGCGCGAACTGGCCAGGCAGGCCGAGGTGATCCGCCAGGACCTGCTGCACGTGCCCGGCGTCAAGAAGATCAACATCCTCGGCGAGCGTCCCGAGCAGATCTTCGTCGAGTTTTCCTATGCCAGGCTGGCAACGCTGGGCGTGTCGGCACTGGATATCGTTGCCGCCCTGCAGCGGCAGAACACCGTCACGCCGGCGGGCTCCATCGACACGAAGGGACCGCAGGTCTTCATCCGGGTCGACGGCGCTTATGACAGCGTCCAGGCGATCGCCGACACGCCGATTGTCGCTCAGGGGAGGACGCTGAAGCTCTCCGACATCGCCGAGGTCCGTCGCGGCTACGAGGATCCCCCCACCTATCTCATCCGGCGCCAGGGTGAGCCCACCATCATGCTTGCCGCGGTCATGCAGGAGGGCTGGGACGGTCTCGCGCTCGGCAAGGCGCTGGAGGAAAGGACCGCGGCCATCGGTGAGACGCTGCCGCTCGGGATGACGCTCGACAAGGTGACCGATCAGGCCGTCAACATCACGCATGCGGTCGACGAGTTCATGATGAAGTTCGCCATGGCGCTCGGCGTGGTGCTGCTGATCGCCCTGATCAGCATGGGTTGGCGCGTCGGCATCGTCGTCGCGGCCGCCGTTCCCCTGACGCTTGCGTTCGTCTTCCTCATCATGCTGCAAACCGACCGGTTCTTCGACCGCATCACGCTCGGCGCCCTCATCCTGGCGCTCGGCCTTCTCGTGGACGACGCCATCATCGCCATCGAGGTGATGGTGGTGAAGATGGAAGAGGGCATGGACCGCATCAAGGCGGCGGCCTATGCGTGGAGCCACACCGCGGCGCCGATGCTTTCGGGAACGCTGGTGACGATCGCCGGCTTCCTGCCGGTTGGCTTCGCGCGCTCGACGGCCGGTGAGTATGCCGGCAACATCTTCTGGATCGTTGGGTTCGCCCTCATCGTCTCCTGGGTCGTCGCGGTGATCTTCACGCCCTATCTCGGCGTCAAGATGCTGCCCGAGATCAAACCGGTCGAAGGCGGCCACCACGCGATCTACGACACACCGAACTATCGGCGCCTCAGACGGCTCATCGCCTTCGCCGTGCACCACAAGTTCGTAACCAGCGGTATCGTCGGCATCGCTTTCGCGCTTTCCGTCATCGGTATGGGCGCCGTCAAGCAGCAGTTCTTCCCGACATCCGACCGCCCCGAAGTGCTGGTGGAGGTTCGCCTGCCGGAAGGCACCAGCATCGAGACGACGACGGCCACGGTCGAGAAGCTCGAACACTGGCTCGACGAGCAGCCCGAGGCCGAGATCGTCACGAGCTATGTCGGCCAGGGCGCGCCCCGCTTCTTCTTCGCGATGGCGCCGGAACTGCCCGATTCCGCCTTCGCCAAGATCGTCGTGCTGACACCGGACGCGGAGGCGCGCGAGGCGTTGAAGCACCGGCTTCGGGAGGCGGTGTCACGGGGGTTGGCCCCCGAGGCCGATGTGCGCGCCACCCAGCTTGTGTTCGGCCCCTACACGCCGTTCCCGGTCGAGTTTCGGGTCACGGGACCCGATCCCGCGCAATTGTACAGGATTTCCGAGGAGGCCCTCGACATTATGCGCAGCGTCCCGGACGTACGGCAGGCCAACCGCGATTGGGGCAATCGCACGCCCGTGCTCCGCTTCGTCCCGGACCAGGACCGGTTGAACCTCATCGGCCTCTCGCCGGCGGAGGTGGCCCAGCAACTCCAGTTCCTGCTCACCGGCATCCCTGTCACGCAGGTCCGCGAGGACATCCGCAATGTCCCCGTCGTGGCGCGTAGCGCCGGGGCTGAGCGGCTGGATCCGGCGCGTCTGGCGGATTTCTCACTGATGAGTCGGAACGGCCGGCAGGTTCCGCTCGACCAGATCGGCCATGCGGAAATCCGTCTGGAAGAGCCGATCCTGAAGCGCCGCGATCGCACGCCCGTCATCACGATCCGCTCGGATATCAATGAGGCGACTCAGCCTCCGGAGGTCTCCAAGGAGATCATGACGGCCCTTCAGCCGCTGATCGCATCGCTGCCAGCCGGCTATCGCATCGAACTGGGCGGATCGATCGAGGAGGCCGAAAAGGCCAATACTGCTCTGGGCAAGGTCTTCCCGCTCATGATCGCCGCCACGCTGATCGTCATCATGCTGCAGGTGCGATCCTTCTCGACGATGACCATGGTCTTGCTGACGGCGCCGCTTGGCCTCATCGGCGTCGTGCCGACGCTCATCGCCTTCAACCAGCCCTTCGGTTTCAACGCCATTCTGGGGCTGATCGGACTGGCCGGTATCCTGATGCGCAACACGCTGATCCTGACCGAGCAGATCAACGAGAACCGTGCCGCCGGCCTCGACGACTATCACGCCGTCATCGAGGCCACGGTGCAACGCGCACGACCCGTGGTACTCACCGCGCTTGCCGCCGTGCTGGCCTTCATCCCCCTCACACACTCCGTCTTCTGGGGATCGATGGCCTATACGCTGATCGGCGGCACGGCGGTCGGAACCGTGCTGATCCTGCTCTTCCTTCCCGCGCTCTATGCCGCGTGGTTCCGGATCAAGCCGACTGCTGATGAGATCCATGAGGCTTCGACGGAGGAACCGGAACTGCGATTAGCAATGGCTGCTGAATAGGGCTCTGTTGTCGGAGGAGACGGGTCAAGTTCTCGCCCGCTGGCTTTGCGTGAACATACGGGGGGCCAGCCGCACGACCTTACCGTTTGCATGTGATCGCCCGGGGCGAGCCAGGCAGATCCGATTCATCAGATCTGGAGACATTCATGAATCGTCCGGTCCGAACGCGAACTGATCCCGACGAGGTGCGCGCACGTATCCTGGAGGTGGCGGAGGAGCACTTTCGCCGTGTCGGCCACCATAAGACGTCGGTGGCCGACATCGCCTCCGAACTCGGCATGAGCACGGCAAATGTCTACCGTTTCTTTCCCTCCCGGGACACGATCAACGGGGCCATCTGCTGGCGAATCGTTAACGAGGTCGCTGAGATCGCCTTTGCGATCACGCACACGAATGTATCAGCCTCGGAGAAACTCGACCGGCTCCTGACCGCCGTCCACGACCGCAACAAGATGATATTGGTCAAGGAAAAGCGCATGCACGACCTGGTTGTTGCCGCCATGCAGGAGAACTGGGCGATCATCAAGGCGCATATCGAGCGGATGGTAACGATCTTCGAGGCGATCATCCGCGAGGGCATCGAAGCGAGCGAGTTCGAGGTCGAAGATCCCGCGGAAGCGGCGCGTGCGGTCAAGACCGCGTTCGTGCCGTTCCTCCATCCGATTCTGATCGAGCACTGCGTACAACACGGCGAAGACACCGAAGCAGGCCTGCGCGAGCAGATTCGCTTTATCCTGAAAGCTCTCGGCAAGTCGGACTAGCCGGCCTGTCGTACGCAGGCACTGTGGTTCCGGATCAAGCCGACTGCTGATGACATCCACGAGGACTCGACGGAGGAACGGGAAATGCGAACAGCAACGGCTGCCGAACATGGCTTTGTTCGCGGGGGAAACGGTTCAAGTTCTCGCCCGCTGGATTGCCTGACTTACCGCTTGACCCTTGTGCCCCTGACCTCGGTATGACGGCCAATATACTGGGAGTGCGAGAAGGGCGCGCGCGAACTCAAGGTTCGCGTCGAAGGCCAACTCATCTTCAACGCCACCGCGCAAACGTTGTACGCGGCGCTGGCTGAATAGGGATAGCTATATGCCGGAAGAGATGGCAAGCCCTACCTCGTCCGAGACAGAGCTCCAAAGGCTTGCCCACGCCCCATTTCGTGCAATGCCCGCTGACCAGCCGGATGCGGACCTTGCGGCCCTACCTTCCGACAGCCGGCAAGGGTCGAATAACTGGCGTTAAGCGGCTCGGCCGACCCCAGTCGGCAGAAGGCGATATGTTCCCATCCGACCGGCGAGGTATGGGCCAGGAGATTAGCCGGGCGAGGTCATTTTCGCGGATGAAGCCGGAAGGGCGCATGCACGCCGCTGGACCAACCGCCAGAGCGGTCATTCGGCCGTGCGTGACGGCGCGACGTCGGTCCTGATCGTGGCCGAGGCCATGCATGTCGAAGCTCCGGCGGATGTTCCTGCACTCATGACGGCGCTTGCGGCCGAGCTCGACGCCGCTTGGCCGTGCAGTCCGGTCTTCGGCGTGCTCAGCCGTTCCTCGCCCCGCTTCGAGTTCTGACCATACGGCATCTGCCAGCCGTGCGTCGCGTTGCTTGCGTTCCTCTCTCAACCTGCGATTAAATGCGGGAAAACACCCGGCTCGTCCGGCAATAAGGGGAAACAAGAGCTTGGCGCAGGACCTGCTTCATCCGATTCCCAATCCGCCCGGCAGGCCCGTCGTCGGCAACATGCTGACGGTCGACAGCGATACGCCGCTGCAGAGCCTGATGCAGCTCACCCGCGAGCATGGTCCGATCTTCAAGCTGAACATGATGGGCACGCCGCTTGTCGTGGTGTCGGGCGCGTCGCTGGTCGAGGAGATCTGCGACGAGAAGCGGTTCGACAAGGCCGTGCGCGGCTCGCTGCGCCGCATCCGCGCCGCGGCCGGCGACGGGCTGTTCACCAGCGACACGGCCGAGCCGAACTGGAGCAAGGCGCACAACATCCTGTTGCCGACCTTCGCGCAGCGGGCGATGGCCGGATACCTGCCGCTGATGCAGGATATCGCCGGCCAGCTTTGCCTGAAATGGGAGCGGCTCAACGCCGACGACGAGATCGACGTCGTCCACGACATGACGGCGCTGGCGCTGGATACGATCGGGGTTTGCGGCTTCGATTATCGCTTCAACTCCTTCTACCGGCGCGACTACCATCCCTTCATCGACGCGCTCACCCGCACGCTCGAGACCTGCATGGTCCAGCGCGGCCTGCCTTTCGAGAAGGTCGTGCTGAAGCGACGGCTCAGGCAGCTCAGGGAAGACGTCTCCTTCATGAGCAAGCTCGTCGACGACATCATCCGCGAGCGGCGGCGCGGCGGCGGCGACCAGGCGCAGAAAGACCTCCTCAACTTCATGCTGGCAGGCGTCGACAAGCAGACCGGCGAGAGCTTGTCCGACGAGAATATCCGCTACCAGATCATCACCTTCCTGATCGCAGGGCACGAGACGACCTCCGGCCTCCTGTCCTTCACCCTCTATTTCCTGGTCAACAATCCCGACGTGCTGGCCAGGGCCTATGAGGAGGTCGACCGCGTGTTCGGCAGCGATCTGGCGGCGATGCCGACGTTCCATCAGGTCAACCAGCTCACCTATGTGCAGCAGATCCTGAACGAGGCGCTGCGGCTCTGGCCGACCGCGCCGGCCATCGGCCTCTACCCCTACAAGAACGAGGTCATCGGCGACCGCTACAGTCTGAAGAAGGGCACGTTCGTCACGCTGCTCACTCTGATGCTGCACCGCGATCCGTCCGTCTGGGGCCCGGAGCCGGAGAAGTTCAACCCCGACAATTTCTCGCGGGAGGCCGAGGCGGCGCGTCCGGCGCATGCCTTCAAGCCGTGGGGAAACGGCCAGCGCGCCTGCATCGGCCGCCAGTTCGCCATGCAGGAGGCGACGCTGGTGCTCGGCATGATCCTGCAGCGCTTCCAGCTCTTCGACCATCTGAAATACCAGCTCAAGATCAAGGAGTCGCTGTCGATCAAGCCGGACGGCTTCCGCATCAAGGTGAAGCCGAGGCCGGGCCGCACACGCAGTGCCTTCGTGCCGGGGGCAGTACTTGCCGACCAGGGCGACAAGCAGGCTCAGGTCGTGAGCGCAAAGCGGCCGAGCCATGGCACCAGGGCGACGATCCTGTTCGGCTCCAATCTGGGCACCACGGAGGAACTGGCCCGTACGGTCGCGCAATCGGCCGAGCTCAACGGTTTCGAGACCACGTTTGCCGATCTCGATTCCCACGTCGGGGCCTTGCCGAAAGAGGGCGCCGTGATCATCGCCAGCGCCTCCTACAACGGTGCGCCGCCCGACAATGCGACGCGTTTCGTAAAATGGCTCGACGAAGCCGGGCCCGGGGCCGTCGCCGGCGTGAACTACCTGGTTTTCGGCTGCGGCAACCGCGACTGGGCCTCGACCTTCCAGGCCACGCCGCGCTTCATCGACGAAAGGCTGGAGGCGCTCGGCGGCCGCCGGGTGATACCGCGCGGCGAGGCCGACGCCCGCGAGGATCTCGACGGCCATTTCCAATCCTGGTTCAAGGATTTATGGCCACGGCTTGGCAAAGCCCTGGAACTGGACGTCGACTTTTCCGAACAGACCAAGGCCGAACCGCTCTATCAGGTGGAGATCGTGCAAGGCGCTCCCGTCAATCCGGCCGTCGGACAGGCGGGCGCCCGGGAGATGACCGTGCTCGCCAATCGCGAACTGCAGGACAGCGCGGCGTCGGGCCGTTCGACGCGCCACATCGAAGTGGCGCTGCCCGAGGGGATGATCTACCGCCCGGGCGATCATCTCTGCGTGGTTCCCGTCAACGCTCGGGAACTCGTCGAGCGGGTCGAGCGGCGTTTCGGCTTTGGCCCTGATACGCAGATTCGCCTGGCTACCACGGGCGGGCGGCATGCGCCGTTTCCGGCCGACGGGCCGGTGCCGCTGCGCCGCATCCTGTCGGACTATGTCGAGCTGCAGCATGTCGCCACCCGCAAACAGGTCGAGACGATGGCCGAGCACACGCGATGCCCGGTGACCAGACCGAAGCTGCAGGCGCTCGCGGCCGAAGGGGCGGAAGCCTATCGGAGCGAGGTCTTCGTGAAACGCAAATCCGTCCTCGACCTGCTCGAGGAGTTCCCGGCCTGCGAACTGCCCTTCGGGCTCTATCTCGAAATGCTGCCGTTGATGGCGCCGCGCTATTATTCGATCTCGTCGTCGCCGTCTGCGGCTCAAGGACGTTGCGCCATTACCGTCGGCGTGGTCGAGGGGCCGGCGCGGTCCGGAAGCGGCATCTACAAGGGCGTCTGTTCGAACCATCTCGTCGACAAGGGCGAGGGTGCCGTCATCCATGCCACCGTCAAGGAAACCAAGGCCGGCTTCCGCCTCCCGGACGATCCGGCGAGGCCCGTCATCATGATCGGGCCGGGAACGGGGCTCGCGCCGTTCCGCGCTTTCCTTCAGGAGAGGGCTGCGTTGAAGGCCGCCGGCACGACGCTCGGGCCGGCCATGCTGTTCTTCGGCTGCCGCCACCCCGACCAGGATTTCCTCTATCGCGGGGAACTGGAGGCAATGGCCGCGCAGGGCCTCGCCGACCTCCATGTCGCCTTCTCGAGGCTCGCCGGCGAAAAGACCTATGTCCAGGACCTGCTGTGGAAGGAACGGACCACGGTGTGGCGGCTGATCGAGGCCGGCGCCCATATCTATGTCTGCGGCGACGGGAGCCGCATGGAGCCGGATGTGAAGCGCGCACTGGCGCGCATCTATGCCGAGGAGAAGGACGTCGACGTCGAGGCGGCGGACGCCTGGACGGACGAGATGAGCCGGACGAGCCGCTACGTGCTCGATGTCTGGGCGGGCAACTGACGGAGGACCGGCGCGGCGGGCGAAAGCGTCGTGCCGCCCGGCAGGCGTCGTGTCGGGATGTTGCTCATCAGCATCGGTTCGGCGTCTTGACAAGGCTGACGTTACGACACCGTTGCAATCGATGTTGCGGTGCACAATATATGCGGCATCGAGAGTCGTAGACTCGGGGAGGAACCCACGAGGAGTACGACAGATGCAACAGACCGCGCACCATGCCGTTGCCCCCAACGGGATCATCCGGCAACTCAGGCCTTCGGACCTTCAGCGCTTCCAGGATCACTTGCTGCGGCTCGACACCGTCAGCAGGCGCGACCGATTCAACGGCTTCACCGACGACAGTTTCGTTACAGGCTATGCGGCGCGCAGCTTCCACGACGGCACGACGGTGATCGGCTATGTCGAGGACGACAAGGTTCTCGGCGCGGCCGAGTTGCACGAGCGTCCCGGACTGGAGCCGCCGACGGGCGAAATCGCCTTCAGCGTCGAGCGTGAATTGCAGCGCCGCGGCATTGGCGGCCGCCTGTTCGCACGGCTGATCGCCCATGCGCATGCGCTCGGCTACACCAAGCTTTTGGTCACGACCCACCCGCAGAACGAGGCGATGAAGGCACTTGCTCGTCGCTTCGACGCGAAGCTGTCCTTCGACGCCGGCGAGACGGTCGGCGTGATCGAGCTTGCTCCGGCCGAGCAGCATTATCTGCCGCTGTGGACGCAACTTGCGGCGGAGGCCGCGGCTCAGCCGGCGGGCTCATCGTAGGGCCTGTGATCAGTTGAGGAGAATGACGGCCGCGGCGAGGTGTATGGCGCCGAGGAAGTTGGTTGCGCGCTTGTCGTAGCGGGTCGCGATGGCACGGTACTGTTTGAGCTTTGCGAAGAAGTTCTCGATGAGATGCCTGGCCTTGTAGAGCTCTGTGTCGTAGCGGCGTGGTTGTTTTCGGTTTGATCGCGGCGGAATGACGATATCGACACCGGCGCTTTGAAGCAGATCGAGCACACGCTCTTTGGCATCGAATGCCTTGTCGGCGATGAAGGCGGTGATCTTGTCGAACAGGTCAGGCAAAAGCGCATCGGCTCCGCACAGATCATGCTTCTGGCCAGGCGTCAGATGAAAGCCGGTCGGATTGCCCAAGGCGTCACAACGGGCGTGGATTTTGGTGCTCAGCCCACCCTTGCTGCGCCCTATGGCTTCGCGTTCCCGGTCCCCCCTTTTGCGCCGGCGCTGTGTTGATGGGCGCGCACGATGGTCGAATCGATCATGGCGTATTCATTGTCGGCGTCTTCGGCGAGAAGTTCGAAAACCTTCTGCCAGACCCCGCTTTTGCTCCAGCGTGTATGGCGCGTATGAATGACCCGGAAGTGGCCGAACCGCTCCGGCAAGTCACGCCACGGGATTCCGGCCCGATAGCGATACAAGACCGCCTCCACGAACAGCCGGTTATCCTTGGCGGTGCCGCCGACATGACCTTCACGGCCAGGCAAGAAATCTCTGATGCGCTCCCATTGATCATCACGCAAGGCATAACGACGTGCCATCCGGTCGGCGCCCCCTGATTCGCCGACACCTCAAGAATCACATCTCCGGTGATTTGGGAATCTGGAGGCTTCTGTGAGGTCCGCGGGCGCGGCATCGATGCCGCCGATCTGTGTCGGGCGGACCTCATTGATCGCAACTGATCACAGGCCTTAGTGTGTTCGTCGGCCAGATGATCAAGTCATAGACCGATCGCGCCGATTGAATTTTCGACCTGAAGCAAGCTTGGAACCAATCCCCGAGCACCCTCGTTTGGCCGCTGCCGCCGTCCACGTGGGAAGGACGATGTTCGAGGCCTTTCAAGTCCTGACGCTCCTGCTGGTTGCCGTCGCCTTGGCGAGCGTGCTTGCACATGCGATGGAATTGCCGGGCAAGCTGCGCCTGGCGAAAGAGGAATATCTGGCCGTGCAGCCGATCTATTACCCGGGCTTCACTGTCGCCGGCGGGGTGGGCGAAGCGGGTGGATTGGCGGCAACCTTCATACTCACCATCTTGTGGGCAGGATCACCGGGCTTCTGGCTGGTATTCTGCGCGTTCCTCGCCATGCTCGTCATGCATGCGCTGTACTGGATTCTGACGCATCCGGTGAATAATTTCTGGCTGAAGGACAGCGATCTCAGCAGGTTCGGAGTCGGCTTCTTCTCATTCGGCGCGCGCGACGAGGAAAGCGCCCAGGATTGGCGGAAGCTGCGTGATCGTTGGGAATATTCGCATGTGGCCCGGGCCTTTTTCGCCATGCTTGCCTTTTTGTTGCTGGCGATCGCTTACGTTGTGCGGTGAAGCCTTTGGCACCCTTTTTCGACGATGCGGCAAAGTCGGCATGCGGCCGGAAATAGAAAGGCGCCGCTTGCGCGGCGCCATTGAGGTACGCTTGTACTGGAGCCGGTGATGCCGGGCCGGTCAGGCGGCCTTCTTGCCGTAGAACTTCGAGAACTCGGCCTGCACGGCCTGCGCACCTTCGGTCACCGTGGTGCGGGCGGTCTCGGCGGCGCCCCGGATGCGCTCGAAATTGGCGCGGGCGTTCTCGCGGACGAAATCGGCCTGGAGCTGGACGGCCTCGTTGACCGACTTGGCAGCGGCGATCTTCTCGACGGTGGTCAGCGTGTGCTGGACATTGGCGAGCGTCATGTCGAGCAGGCCACGGGTCAGATTGGCATAGCCGCCGACGATCGATGTCGCGAACTTCTCGGCGGTGTCGGTCGCATTGGCCGCACCCGAATGCACGCTTTCCGCGCGCTCCTTGGCGGAAGAGGCGGTGCGCTTCACGAAATCGCGGGCGGCGGCAGGAATTTCGAGCTTCGACTGGACGTTGTCGATCGCGTCCTGGATCGAGGCGACATAGCCGGAAGCGGGGGCGGCAGTGGTCTTGGCAGTGGTCTTGGTCATCGGGGTTTCTCCATCCTCAGTTGGGAGCCATGGTGGACCCCGTCCGACTTCGGCCCGGGGCATGGCGATCATATAGAGGCTGATTTTGTGCATTGCAACATAAATTCTTGTTGCGCCGCAATATGACCCGCAAGCGATTGATAAAAAGCGGCTATTTCAGCATTGAAAGGAGTGGTTGGCCTACTCCGGAGCGGGCAGAGGGCAGGCTTTGTGCGTGGCCGTGGCCGCGATAGACGGTCCGGCACGGGGCGCGCTGAATCAAGTCGGCAACAGCCCGAAAATCGGAACTGGCCTTCACAAAGGCGCTGGATAAGATCCGTGAGCGTCCGCTTCTGGGTAGGTGCCGCCTTAACGGCCACCAATCCCCCGTTGCCAGGCCAGATATGGATCGCCTCGTCCGGCGGCCGCGAGCCTGTCATACGACCCCGCCTGCGCCCCGTCGGCGCGATCGGCCCCGCTTCCGCCAACCGACTGGCATCCGGCGAGAATGACAATCAAGATCAGGACAGGTTTCCACATGCGCATAGCCATAGCACGAATTTCGGCTGAGCCGTGACACGACAGGGAGAGAAGCAATCACGACATTGCGATAAGCAGAGGGCCGTGCCGGAGGCGGTCGGCTTGAAAACAGGGCGGCCGGAGGCGCACATGCGCTATGGGAACGCGGCGGGTGGTCGCCATCTCCCCTCAATGAGGCTTCAGGACTGGACAGCTTATGCCGAAAGCCAATCCATCACCGAAACTCACCGGGGCAATGTTCGTACCGGAGGCCGAGAAGCTGGCGGCGCTGCGCCGTACGAAATTCATAGCCACCGCCGCTTTGGTGCTATGCGTCACGATCTTCCTGATCGCCAAGTCCTTCCAGCATCGTTATCCGCTGCTCGGTTTCGTCGCGGCCTTCGCCGAAGCAGCGTCCATCGGTGGCCTGGCGGACTGGTATGCGGTGGTTGCGCTGTTCAAGCGTCCGCTCGGGCTGCCGATCCCGCACACAGCGATCATTCCGGAAAACCAGAACCGCATTGCCGACAATCTCGGCCATTTCATCGAGACCAACTTCCTGTCGCCCGGCCCCGTGCGCGAAAAACTCAACGAGGTCGACTTCGCCGCCCTGGTGGCGGATTGGTTGTCCGATCGTTCGCGGGCAGCAGGGCTGTCGCGCTTCGTTGCCCGACTGGTGCCGCAGATGCTGGCGTCGATCGAGGAGTCGGGCCTGCGGGGTTTCGTCGGAGAGCGGGTGCTCGAGCAGGTCGAGAAGATCAAGGTCGCGCCGCTGGCGGCCGAGTTGCTCTCGGCCTTCACCGACGAGCGCCGGCACCAGAAGCTGTTCGACGAACTGACCAAGGTCGTCGGCCGCCTCCTTTCGGACGAGCAGGCGCTGGCCGCCATGCGCGACAAGATCCGCGAGGAACTGCCGACCCTGTTCAACCTGTTCCGAGCGGACGCCTATCTCCTGAAGAAGATCGTCGCATCGGCCGGCACGCTGCTGGAGGAGGTGAGGAAGGACAAGAACCATCCGATGCGCGAGGAGTTCGACCGCTTCGTCATGAAGTTCATCGACCGGTTGCGCCATTCGAAGGAGTATGCCAGGCGGGCCGAGCGGCTGAAGCGCGACTTCCTGGCGAGGCCCGAACTCGCCGACCTCGCCCAGGAGATGTGGGGCAGCCTGCGGCAGTTCATCGAGCAGGATGCCTCATCGGAACAGTCGCGCATCCGCGACCATCTCGCCGACATGTTCGTTGAAGTCGGCCGGCATCTGGCGACCGACCCGCAAATCAGGGCCGATATGAACCGCGGTTTCGTCGTGGCGCTTTCCTCCTTCATCGAGACACAGAAGAGCGGCGTCTCGACCTTCATCGCGGATCAGGTGAAGCGATGGGACCTGGCCCAGCTCACCCGGCTGATCGAGATGAATATCGGCAAGGACCTGCAATATATCCGTTTCAACGGCATGATCATCGGCGGGCTGGCCGGGCTTCTGCTCTATGCTGCGGAACTTCTCGTCGTCGCGAATTGACCGGCCCCGCCAATCTTCTATCTTTGAGGAATGACCGGCATGCGGATAGTGCCGGCGCCAAGGAGGAAGGCATGGCGAATAAACCGGAATCGGAGTCCTTCATCGACATGTTCGCGAAGCTCGGCCAGGACCTGAAGCTTCCCAGCATGGACATCGAGCGGGTGCTTGAGCATCACCGCAAGAACCTCGAAGCGCTGCAGAAATCGGCTTCCGCCACGGCATCCGGCGCCAGCTCGCTGATGGCCAAGCAGCGGGAGATGCTGCAAGACACACTGCGCGAGGTCACCGACATGGCGCAGAGCTATCGTATCCCCGGCAATCCGCAGGAGATGATGGCCAAGCAGGCGGATTTCGCCCGGAAATCCTTCGAAGCCGCCGTGAAGAATGCCGGCGAAGTCGCCGAGATCGTCAAGAAATCCGGCACCGAATCCATCGAGATCCTGCGCAAGCGCATCCAGGAGTCCATGGAAGAGATCCGCGACAGCTACGAGAAGCGGAAGTAGCCCCGGCATTGCTTCGAGAGAGGCACGGCATCGTCTGGGGAGGGGCAGACATGACAGCCAATGAGAAGCCGGCGGTCGCGCCCGGCCGCCTGCGGCAAATGGAGATTTATGTCACCGGCGTCGGTGGCGCACGTCCGTCGGTGCCGGTCGCACCGGACGCGCTTGAGGCGAACGCCCGCCAGGCCATGTCCCCGCAGGCCGCCGCCTATATAATCGGCGGCGGCGGCTGCGAAGTCACGATGCGGGCGAACCGCGCAGCCTTCGAGCGCCATGCGCTCGTACCGCGCGTGCTGCGCGACGTGGCAACCCGCGACATCTCCGTCACCCTGTTCGGCCGCCGTCACCGCGCGCCCATCCTGCTCGCGCCGGTCGGCGTGCTGGAGATGGTACATCCCGAGGCTGATCTCGCCGTCGCGCGGGCCGCGGCCGCCGAAGGCATCGGCTATGCCTTCTCCAACCAGGCGTCGGTGCCGCTGGAGAAGACCGCGGCGGCGATGGCCGCTGCGCCGCGCTGGTTCCAGCTCTATTGGTCGAGCGACGACGATTTCGTCCGCTCGATCGTGGCCCGGGCCGAGAAGGCCGGTTGCGAGGCGATCGTGGTGACGCTCGACACGACGCTGCTCGGCTGGCGGCCGCGCGATCTCGACATGGCCTATCTGCCGTTCCTGCGGGGGCTGGGGATCGGCCAGTATCTCAGCGATCCGGTATTCCTTTCGAAAATCCCGGCATCTCCACCCGACACCGGCATCCGGCCGCGCGGCCTGGGTGTCATAGGGGCCGCGCTCAGCCTGCGCCGCAAGGGCAAGGAATTCGGCCTGACGATAAGCCAGATGCGCGCGGCGGTCGCGCATTTCACCGCGACCTATTCGCGACCCGATCTCAACTGGACCGATATCGCCAGGTTGCGCGACATGACCAGCCTGCCGATCCTGCTCAAGGGCCTGCGCCATGCCGACGACGCAAGGCTCGCGCGGGAGCATGGCGTCGACGGTATCGTGGTGTCGAACCATGGCGGGCGTCAGGTCGACGGCGAGATCGCGACACTCGACGCGCTGCCCGATATCGCCGCAGCGGCGGAAGGCCTGCCGGTGCTGCTCGATTCCGGCGTGCGCTCCGGCAGCGACGTCGCCAAGGCGCTGGCGCTGGGAGCGTCGGCGGTGCTGGTCGGTCGGCCTTATGTCTATGGTCTCGCGATCGCGGGCGAGACCGGCGTGCGCGAGGTCATCCGCAACATCATCGGCGAGTTCGACATAACGCTGGCGCTGCTGGGGCTGACCAGGGCGAGCGAGTTGGGCGAGCAGAACCTGTCAGGGCAACGGCTCGCCTGAGGGCGGCGTTACCTCCGTTTCGGGTCCGGGAAGAACAGGCTGCGCCAGCCGCTCCGATCGAAAGGCTTCCATTCACCGTCCTTCTGCGCCAGCCGGTCGCAGATGGCAAAGACTGCCGCCGGGTGATGGCCGAGACCGCAATGGCTCGCCTCCACCTCGATGCTCTCGGTATGCGGCAGCTCGTTCTCCAGGCAACTCTGCCAGGCGCAGATGCCGTCGGTGCGGCTGTAGATCGCGGTGCTCGGTACCGGCGGCGATTCCGAGATGGCGCCGCCCATGTGACGCTCGCGGTCGTCGACCTTGTGGCCGGAGGTGAACTCATAGAGCCGCCACGCATTGGTGGCGCGCGGATCGCCGTTGAACGGGCTGCCCAGCGTGATCACGCCGCGCACCAGTTCCGGCATCATCTTCGCCAGCTGCCGCGCATAGATGCCGCCGAGGCTCCAGCCGACGATGCTCACCTTGCCGCCACTGACGTCGGCGAGTTCCTTCACGCGGTCTACCATCCTGCGTTCGATGCCGGGCAGGGGACCGTAGTTGCGGCCGAGGTTCCAACCATGTGCGGCATAGCCCTTGGACTTGAGGAAACCGCGCAGCGGCACCGTCGAACGGTCGCTCGTGACGAGCCCGGGCAGGACCAGCACGGGGTGACCGTCACCGCCGGGCGTCATGGCCGTGAGCAGCGGCAACGACGCGACAAAGCTGCCGAGTTCGGGCAATGTCCGCAACTCCAGCGCGAACAGCAGCCGCGACGGCGGTTTCAGGGGATGCGCATGCGCTGTCATTCCAGCTCCTGTCGGGTCGTGCGGTCGCCCTGGATGGACGGCCGGCGGGTTCCGTTCACGCGTCACATATGGGGCTTCGTTCGTGGTTCGGGCAGATGTCGCGATGTCATCGTCGGCTCAGTTCTGAACGGGGTCTCGGCATGGTCTCGACGGCCGACTTCAGCTCGGCGAGCGCTGCGACGAGCAGATCCGCGAGCTTCGCGGCGTCGGGAACCGCCCGCTTGTCGGCGGTGATGCCGAAATCGAGCTTGTCGAGGTAGCTCTGCACCGTGATGTTGAGCGCTATCCCGTGCACGGGGATCGAGACGGGATAGAGCGCAAGGATCCTGGCGCCGGCGCAATAAAGGGGAAAGGGTGGCCCGGCCACGTTGGAGATGGTCAGATTGGTGGTCGACGGCATGACGTCGGCAAGGCCGATGCGGCCATAGAGCTGGGCAAGTCCGGGCAACAGGATCGGCGCCCCGAGCAGCGTATAGTCCTTGGGCGAGACGTCCTTGACCGTGCCGGCCAGCGCCTTGGAATCGCCAGCGGTGCGGCGGATCGCCTGCAGTCGTTCCAGCGGATCGGCGATCTCCGTGGCAATCGGGCATAGCATGCCGAAGACCTGGTTGCTGGCTTCGGCATCGCCCGGCTTCCGCAGCGAGATCGGCACGAAGGCGACGAGCGGCCGCTTCGGCAGCGCTTTCCGTTCCGAAAGATAGGGTCGAAGCGCGCCGGCGCAGATCGCCATCACCACGTCGTTGATCTTGGCGCCCGTCGCCTTGGCCACGAATTTGGCGTCGGTCAGCGACATTTCGCGCGCCGCGAAGGAGCGCTGGCTGGTGATCGTCACGTTGAACGGGGTCTTCGGGGCTAGCACGTCGGGAATGCCGGGCAGCCCGCCCCCGCTTTCACTCTTCTTCGGCAGGAGCATGTCTGTGACCGTGCCGAGCATCTGGGGGATCGCCTCCATCGCCTTCAGTTGCTGGCGCATGACGTTCTGCACGGCATCGTTGATGCCGAGGATGGCGCGTTCCTCTATCGTCGGCTTTCTCGTGGGCTTCTTCGGCTCGGGCGGTTTCACCTTGCGCGGCTCGGGCGACATGTCGAACAGGGCGGCCGCGATCGCCATGCCGGCGCCGCCGTCGATCGCCGCATGGTGCATCTTCGAATAGACGGCGACGTTGCCGTCGCCGAGCCCATCGATCACTGTGATCTGCCAGAGAGGACGGCTGCGGTCCAGCGGCACGGCATGCAGTTCGCCGACCATCTGCTCGAGTTGGGCGAAGCTGCCCGGGGCCGGCAGCGTCGCGCGCTTGATGTGATAGTCGAGGTCCATCTCGCCGGCGTCGACCCAGCCGGGATGGTCGAGTTCGAGCACGGTTCGGGCCAGCTTCTTCTCGAAGACCGGCGCCAGATGCATGCGCGACAGGAAGAAATCCCGGAAATGATGGAAGAACGAACCCGGCAGTTCCGCCGGCGGTTCATAGACGTGGAGGCCCGCCACATGCATCGGCATCTCGGGCGTTTCCATATAGAGAAACGAAGCGTCGATGCCCGTCAGCTGTTTCATCGGGTTCCTCCCGCTCCTCGGTTCCCGGTCAGCGCCGTCTTGCGAAATACGCGCCGCAATTGCCGACGATGAAGTCGAACGGCCACGAAGAGCTCCACATGTGATCATTTGCCGGATTCGTTGCAAAGGCAAGCGGAGCGATGACTTGGCATGGCTTTCCGCTGGGTAAGCGTCCGGGGAATACGATCAGGACGTTCAATGGCCGGTTGCTGCTTTTCAACCGCTGTGGTCGCGTCTAGATTGAGCAAAAAACATTCCTCGGGAGGGGAAGCCATGGAGCGCTTGTGGCTCAAGCACTACCCGGCCGGTGTTCCGGCCGAGGTCAATTTCGACTACTATCCGTCCGTCGCTGCACTGTTCGAAGAGAGCTTCGCGCGCTTCAAGGACGACAAGGCCTATATCTGCATGGACAAGTCGGTCACCTATGGTGATATCGACCTGATGTCACGTGATCTTGCGGCCTATCTGCAAGGGCTCGGCCTCAAGAAGGGCGACCGCGTTGCGTTGATGATGCCGAACCTGCTGCAATACCCGGTGGCCATCGCGGCTGTGCTGAGGGCGGGCTTCATCGCCGTCAACGTCAATCCGCTCTACACGCCGCGGGAGCTGGAGCACCAGCTCAGGGATTCCGGCGCGCTGGCGATCATCATCCTGGAGAATTTCGCGGCGACCCTTCAGCAGGTCATCCGCAACACCTCGATCAAGCACGTCGTCGTCTCCAGCGTCGGCGACCTCTTGGGCTTCGCGAAGGGGACCGTCACCAACTTCGTCGTGCGCAGGGTGAAGAAGGCCGTGCCGGCCTGGTCGCTGCCGGGGTCGGTCAGCCTCAAGGCGGCGCTGGCGACGGGCCGTCACAAGCCGCTCGACGCGCCCGATCTCCAGCCGGACGACGTCGCCGTGCTGCAGTATACCGGCGGAACCACCGGTGTCGCCAAGGGCGCCACGCTGCTTCACCGCACCATCATCGCCAACCTGCTCGCTTCCGAGGCGTGGATGCAGCCGGGCATCAAGCGAAAGCCGACCTCCGGCCAGCTCACCTTCATCTGCGCGCTGCCGCTCTATCACGTTTTCGCCTTCATCAGCTGCGGGCTACTGGCCATGCGCGCCGGCGGGGTCAACATTCTGATTCCCAATCCGCGCGATATCCCCGGCATGGTCAAGGAAATGGCCAAGTACCGCTTCCACCTGATCCCCGGCGTCAACACGCTGTTCAATGCGCTGGCCAGCAATCCGGATTTCGCCAGGCTCGATTTCTCGCAATTGCGGATCGCCAATGGCGGGGCCATGGCCGTTCAGGAGGCCGTGGCCAGGAAGTGGCTGGAAGTGACGGGCTGCCCGATCGTCGAAGGTTATGGCCTCTCCGAGACGTCGGCGGGCATCGCCTGCAACCCGACCGATAACGACGCTTTCACCGGCACGATCGGACTGCCGCTGCCCAATGTGGAGATCCGCCTGCTCGACGACGACGGCAACGATGTGCCGCATGGCGCGCCCGGCGAGATTTCGATCAAGGGTCCTCAGGTGATGGCCGGCTACTGGCAACGCCCCGACGAGACGGCCAAGGTGATGACCCCGGACGGTTTCTTCAAATCCGGCGACGTCGGCATCATGGACGACCGTGGTTACGTCAAGATCGTGGACCGCAAGAAGGACATGATCCTGGTGTCGGGCTTCAACGTATACCCGAACGAGATCGAGGACGTGGTTGCCAGCCATCCCGGCGTGCAGGAATGTGCCGTGGTTGGCGTGCCCGACAAGAATTCGGGCGAGGCCGTGATGGTGTTCGTGGTGAAGCGGGACCCGACGCTCACCAAGGAGGTGCTGCAGGAGTATTGCGCCAAGAACCTCACGGGCTACAAGAAGCCGAAGCATATCGAGTTCCGCACCGACCTTCCGCGCACCAATGTCGGCAAGATTCTTCGCCGCGAGTTGCGCGACGAGGTCATGAAGAAGTCCGCCTGACCCGTCACGAGGATCGCATATGACCGACACGCCACTGACTTTCGCGACCATGCCGACGATGATCGGCAAGGAACTTGGCGTCTCCTCCTGGATCACGGTCGACCAGGAGATGATCAACCAGTTCGCCGAGACGACACGCGACAAGCAGTGGATCCACATCGACGTGGAGCGCGCGAAGCGCGAAAGCCCGTTTCGAGCGCCTGTCGCGCATGGCTATCTCACCCTCTCGCTCGTCGCCGCGATGAGTTACGAGATCGGCGCGCTGCCGGAGGGCACGGCGGCCGCCTTCAACTACGGACTCGACAAGGTCCGGTTCCTCACCCCTGTCAAGGCCGGCGCGCGGGTGCGCATGCGTTCGACGCTGGTTTCCTTCGACGAGAAGGGACCCGGGCAGTTCCTGATGAAAGCCAACAACGTCGTCGAGATCGAGGGCGAGGAAAAGCCGGCGCTGATCGCCGAGACGCTGGCCATGCTCGTCGCCGCGCCTCCGCCAAAGTCCTGATCGGGTCTTGGAGCGGACGGCGGCAGGAAAGGGAGGACTGCAATGGCCAAGGCGCCGAAGAGCGATGGACGGACCATCGCCGACGACATAGCGGAGAATTCCGCGGAGAACACGCTGGCGCTCAATCCGCTGATCGGCGTGCGCAGTCAGGATCTGGTGGCGGCGGCGGGAACGGTGATGAAGGCGCTCGCCAGCCATCCGCAACTCGTCGTCCAGCAATGGATGTCCTTCGCAACCGAGTTCGGCAAGATCGTCGGCGGGCAGTCCGACATCGCCGCGGATCCGAAGGACCGCCGCTTCGCCGATCCCGCCTGGAAGACGAGCGGCATCCACAAGGCGCTGATGCAGTCCTATGTCGCCTGGGGCAAGGCCGTCACCGACCTCGTCGAGAAGACGGATCTGCCTGAGAAGGATGCGGCGCGCGCCCGCCTCATGACATCGATCTTCGTCGACACCATGGCGCCGTCCAACAACCCGCTTCTCAATCCGACGGCAGTGAAGGCCTTCGTCGACAGCGGCGGCAAGAGCGCGCTCAACGGCCTCAGGAACTTCCTCGACGACATGACGAAGAACGGCGGCCTGCCCTCGTCCGTGGACGTCTCCAAATTCAAGGTCGGCGAGAACCTCGCCAACACGCCGGGCATGGTGGTGTTCCGCAACGAGGTGCTGGAACTCGTCCACTATACGGCGACGACGGAGAAGGTCTATCAGCGGCCGTTGCTGGTGGTGCCGCCGCAGATCAACAAATACTATTCGGTCGATCTCTCGCCCGACAAGAGCATGATCAAGTTCCTGCTCGCGAATGGCCTGCAGCCCTATTGCGTGTCCTGGCGCAATCCGACGCCGGAGCAACGCGACTGGGGGTTGGACACCTATATTGCGGCACTCGACGAGGCCTGCGACGCGGCGCGCGAGATCACCGGTTCCGACACGGTCAACATCATGGGCTCCTGCTCGGGCGGCATCACGCTGTCGACCTATGTCGCCTGGCTTGCCGCGCAGGATCTCAAGAAGGTCAATGCGGTCATCCTGGCGGTCTGCGTACTCGACACGATGGCCGCCACCGACAACGACTTCGCCGCGCTGGTCACGCCCGAAAGCGTCATGGCGGCCAAGCAGATGTCCAAGGCGCGCGGCATCCTCGACGGGCAGGACATGGCCAAGATGTTCGCCTGGATGCGCCCGAACGACCTGATCTGGAACTACTGGGTGAACAACTATCTGCTCGGCAACCAGCCGCCGGCCTTCGACGTGCTGTTCTGGAACGCCGACACCACGCGCCTGCCGGCGCGGCTGCACGGCGATTTCCTCGACCTGATCTTCACCAACCCGTTCATGAACCCCGGCAAGCTGTCGATCAACGGCGTCTCGATCGACATGCGCAAGGTCAAGCACGAGACCTATGTCATCGGCGGCACGACCGACCACATCACGCCGTGGAAGGCCGTCTACCAGACGGCTCGTATCTATGGCGACAAGACCACTTTCATCCTGTCGAATTCCGGACATCTGCAGAGCCTGCTCAATCCGCCCGGCAATCCGAAGGCCTGGTACGTCAAGGGCGTCACCAAGGAGAAGGATGCGGATGCCTGGGCGGCGGGGGCCACCAAGCATGAGGGGAGCTGGTGGCTGGACTGGGCCGAATTCCTGAAGGCTAGATCGGGCGACGAGATCGGGGCGCCCAAGACTCCAGGCAGCAAGAAGCACAAGCCGCTCGGTGCTGCGCCCGGGACGTATATCTTCGAGGCGTGAGCTGACTCAATCTTTGCGCTGCCCGTCATCCGCCTGCCCGTTCTCCGCAGCAACTGCGCTGCAGCTGCGGAGGACGGGCAGGCGGATGAGGGGCAGCACAATTAGCACAAAAAGGGGCAGGGGACAGATGAGAGCATCCGCAAAGCGAAGGAGGGCCGAGAGCGCTCCGATGGAGATCAAGGTCTTCGACGTCGATGGGCAATTGCTGCGCACCGGCATCCGGCAGGGCACGGCGGATCGCCCGCCGCTTCTGATGTTCAACGGCATCGGCGCCAATCTGGAACTCGCCGAACCGTTCATGAACGCCCTCGACGATACATCGGGCATCATCTTCGACGTGCCCGGGGTCGGCGGCTCGCCCAAGCCGGCCTTGCCGTACCGGCCATCGACACTCGCGCGCATGGCCAAGCGACTGGTGGAGATCCTCGGCTACGAGCAGGTCGACGTGTCGGGTGTCTCCTGGGGTGGCGGGCTCGCCCAGCAATTCGCCTATCAATATCCTGGCGTGTGCCGGAAGCTCATCCTGGCCGCGACCGCGCCCGGCGTCACCATGGTACCCGGCGCGCCGAAGGTGCTGATGAAGATGGCGAGCCCGCGCCGTTACACCGATCCCGGCTATATGCGCTCGATCGCCGCCGAGATCTATGGCGGCGACTTCCGCAAGGACCCGACGCTGATCGCGCGGCACGCCGCCGCCATGAAAGCCGCCACCCAATATGGCTATATGCTGCAGCTCTTTGCCATGAGCGGCTGGACCAGCCTGCCGTTCCTGTGGCTGCTGCGGCAGCCGACGCTCATCCTGGCTGGCACCGACGACCCTCTGGTGCCGGTCATCAATGCCAGGATGCTGCACGGCATGATCCCGAATTCACGCCTCGAACTGCTCGACGACGGGCATCTGTTCGTCGTCACCAAGCCGAAGCAGTCGGCGGAGATGATCGAGGCATTTCTGAGAGAGTAACCCTTCGGGGCTGGCTGTGTGAGCGCCCGGGCCGGGGCCTTGCGATGGGTTTTTTCTCGCTTGCGGCTACGGAATACCCCTCATCCGACCTCGCCCTGCGGGCGAGGCCACCTTCTCCCACAAGGGGAGAAGGCTGGGGCCTTGCTTCGGCGGCTCTGCAAATCACCGACGTTGACGGTTGGCCGAGGCGCCACTGCAGGGCGTTACCATGGCCCGTTTTGCTGAACTTGACGAACACAACTGCGTTCCCTTCTCCCCTTGTGGGCTAGCGTGTGCACACAAGTGGTTCGTTGTGCTGTCAAGAGGGATTTGTGGTGATCGTGGCTTGAAGCCGTTGAATCGTTTGTGATTCTGTATCTGCCGTTGTTGATTCGGGAGACATCGACTGTGGCACTGTTGCGTCTTGGACACTTCAGCGACCTGCGCCTGCAAAAAAGGGGGACATGGTGCTGGAGCGCGTATGCACGCGGATCAGCACGAGCCTGCGTCAGTTGGCCGACACACGCGCCGAAAAGATCGCGTTCACGCGCTTCTTTGGCAATCCGCGCGTGAGCCCGCTGGAGATCCTGCGCACCGCGGCGGCCCGAGCCGGCGAAGCGGCGGCCGGGCGTCACGTGCTGATCATCGAGGATACCAGCGAGATCAACTATCAGGCCAAGGCCTTGCGCAAGCGCGGCCTTGGCCGGGTCGGCAACGGCACCGATGTCGGCCTGTTCGTGCATCCGGCGCTGGCTGTGGATGCCGCCGACGGCAGCGTGCTGGGCCTTGCCGGTGCCACGATCTGGCGGCGCACCAAGCCCAAGCAGGCGAACTATCAGGCGCTGCCGATCGAGGACAAGGAAAGCCACAAATGGCTCGCCACCGCCCAGGCGGCGCGCCGGGCCTTGCCCGAGACGCCGCTTGCCACGGTGATCGCCGACCGCGAGGGCGACATCTACGAAGTGTTCGCCCGGCTGCCCGACGCGCGCACGCATGTGCTGATCCGCGCCACCAAGGATCGGGCGCTTGCCGAGCACGGCCGCCTGTTCGCCGAAATCGCCAAACAGCCCGAAGCCGGCCGTCTCGTCTTCGAACTGGAGGCCCGCCCCGGCCGGCCGGGACGCACCGTCACCCTCGCCGTCCGCTTTGGCCAGGCCAGCATACGCCAGCCCAAGACCGGCGCCGACCGGCGCGATCCGCGCTCGCTCAGCCTCAACATCGTGGAGGTGCGCGAGATCGATCCGCCATCGCCCAAGGAGGCGGTGATCTGGCGGCTGCTGACCACCCACAGCGTCACCACGCTGGCCGATGCCGCCCGCATCGTCGACCTCTACCGCCGGCGCTGGACCATCGAACAGCTGTTTCGAACCCTGAAGTCGCAGGCCATCGATGTTGAGGAAAGCCTGCTTGCCGACGGCGAGGCGCTCGAACGACTGGCTGCAACCACGCTGGTCGCCGCCACAAGGGTCATGCAACTCGTCCATGGCCGCGATGCGGCCGGCGCCGCCTTCGAGGCGGCGCGGCTGTTCGATCCGGCCGAGATCACCGTCCTCGAGGCGCTGATCCGCAGGCTCGAAGGCAGGACCGAAAAGCAGAAGAACCCGCACCCCCGCACACAGCCTCGCCTGGGCCGCCTGGGGCATTGCCCGGCTCGGCGGATGGACCGGCTATGCCAGCGAACGGCCCCCGGGCCCCATTACATTCACCCGTGGCCTCCGACGCTTCCACGCCATCGCCGAGGGTTTTGCCTTGGCCAGCAGCCTTCAACCACAGATAGATGTGTGCGCACGCTAGCCCTTGTGGGAGAAGGTGGCCTCGCGAAGCGAGGTCGGATGAGGGGTACTGCCGTGACGTGGCGTATCCCGAGCCGCGAGAAGAAGGTGCCGGCAGGCGGATTGGAGGACGGGGCGGGCCAACCGCTGCCGGTTCCCGCTTCGCGCACAAGAATGATGGGTCGGAAGGTTGCCATCTCGTAGCTGACTTGGCGGACCACGCTCACGAAGGTGTGCTGCCGACCCGGATGTCTATCCCTTCCAGCCCGTCGATACCGCCGGTCGCGCGCTGGCCGGGCTTGATCGCGCCGACGCCGGCGGGGGTGCCGGTGAAGATCAGGTCGCCTGGCTGAAGCTCCATGCCTTCGCTGCAGATCGCGACGATGTCTTCGACCGGCCAGATAAGCTCGGCGAGGTCGGCATCCTGCCTGGTCTCGCCGTCGACCGCCAGCCAGATCCGTCCCTTGTCCGGCGTGCGCCACTGCGCGGCGCGGGTGAGGGGGCCGCATGGCGCGGAACGATCGAAGCCTTTCGACCAGTCCCATGGACGCCTCAGCGCCTTGGCTTCGTCCTGCAAGTCGCGACGGGTGAGGTCAATGCCGACGGCATAACCCCAGACATGGTCGAAGGCGGACGCGCGGGAGATTCGGAAGCCGCCCCTGCCGATCGCCACGACAAGCTCGATCTCGTGATGCAGATTTTCCGTCAGCGGCGGATATGGAATCTCGACACCGCTGTCGACCACGGCATCGGCAGGCTTGGCGAAGAAGAAAGGCGGCTCGCGATCGGGGTCGTTGCCCATCTCGCGGGCGTGGGCGGCATAGTTCCTGCCGACGCAGAAGATGCGCCGCACGGGAAAGCGTTCCGCCGATCCCGAAACCGCTACGGAAGGAACAGGGGGCGGAGCGACGACAAATTCGGTCATTCGAAGGTCCTGAATTTCGGTTGCCGGTTTGGGGGAGCAGGCGGGCTACGGCGCGATATTGGCCAGTTCGTCCAGCATGTCGAGCAGGCGCTCGATCTGCTTGGCGCCGTAGCGGGCCTCGAGATCGGCATAGATGGCGCGGCTCTCCGGCGTCACTTCGCGCAGCAGGGCCACCCCGGCGGGCGCGATCGCCAGCAAGGCGCGCCGGCCGTCGCTGGCATCGCGCTCCCGGGTGATCAGCGCGCGATCCTCCAGCGCCTTGATGATGCGGGTGAGGCTCGGCGCCAGCACGCAGGCGCGGTCGGCCACCTCGGTCGCGTCGAGCGGACTGGTTTCGCCGAGCACGCGGATCACGCGCCATTGCTGCTCGGTCACGTCATGGGCGGCGAGCATCGGCCGGAAGCGGCCCATCACTGCCTCGCGCGCGCGCAGCAACGCGATCGGCAGCGAGCGGCGCGTGTCGCGCGGCAGCAGCGTGTCCTCAGGAAGCGCTTGGCGGGTCTGCTTCTGTCGAGAATCCATGGCGCGCACCTTTCACCGTATTGCGATGCGCTGCAAGGCGTTCGTGCGGTTCAGGCCTCGGCCGCCACAGTGTTGCGCAGCGTGCCGACGCCTTCGACCTCCACTTCGACGACGTCGCCCTGCCTCAGCCATTTCGGCGGGTCGAAGCGGGCGCCGGCACCCGTCGGCGTGCCGGTGGCGATCAGGTCTCCCGGCATGAGCGTGGTGAAGGTCGAGACATATTCGACGATGCGCGCGAATGAGAAGGCCATGGACGCAGTCGTGTCGCTCTGGCGGAGCTCGCCGTTCACCCGGGTCTCGATCCGCATGTCGCAGACGTCGATGCCGGACAGGTCGGTTTCGATCCAGGGGCCCAGCCCGCCGGACCGGTCGAAATTCTTGCCCTGGGTGACGTTGAACTTGCCGTGCCGGATCCAGTCGCGGACCGATCCTTCGTTCATGATGGTGAGGCCGGCGACATGAGCAATCGCTTCGGCCCGGGCAATGCGACGACCGGGCTTGCCGATGACGAGCACGATCTCGCCCTCATAGTCGAGCTGCTCGGATTCGCGAGGGATGACCATGGCCTCGCCATGCGGCACGAAGGAAAGCGGAGTGCGCATGAAGAGTGATGGGTATTTCGGCGCTTCCGATCCGTCCTTGTATTCCTCGTTGCGGTTCACGTAGTTGACGCCGACGCAGAAGATCTTGCCGGGATCGGCGATCGGCAGGTCGAGGGCCTGCCCTTCAAGCGGCACGTCGGGCGCGGCAGTGGCGACAATGGCGCGGACATCGTCGAGCAGCCCGTCCTCGATGATCTGCCTGACGCTTCGCCCCTCGAAATGCCGGGAAAGGTCGACGATGCCGCCGTCCTTCACCGCACCCGCCTTGGCCATTCCATAAGCAAGAAAGGTCAGCAACCGCATCAGACAAGTCCCGTCCTGGCAAGTACGCCGTCGAGCCGCTTTTCGAGCTCCGGTGTCGCCGGCACCAGCGGCAGCCGGTGCTCGTTCTCAGGCATGATGCCCAGCCGCTTCATCATATATTTCATCGGTATCGGATTGATGTCGTAGAACACCGCCTTGTTGATCTCGAAGAGCTTGCGGTGAAGGTCGCGCGCCTTGAACAGGTCGCCGGCCCAAACCGCCTCGCACATCTCGGCGAGCGGTTTCGGACGCAGATTGCCGACCGCATTCATCAGCCCGCAGGCGCCGACCGCCATCATGGGAAACGACAGCTCCTCCAGCCCGACGAAGACGCGCAGATCCTCGTCGATCTCCTCGAACAGGTCCGACACATAGGCGAGATCGAGCGATGCATGCTTCATGCCGACAAAGGTCGGACAGGTGTTGTCGATCTCCTTCGCCGTCTCCACCTTCACGTCCACCGCCGCGCGCCCCGGAATATGGTAGATCATCCACGGCTTGTCGTGCAGGGCGTTGAGCTGCCGGTAGTATTCGACGAGACCGCGCTGCGGCGGGCGGGAATAATAAGGCGTCACGATCAGCAGCGCATCGACGCCCTTCTTGCCGGCCGCATGCCTAGTTAGAGCCTCGGTCTCCGCGTAGCTCTGAGAACCGGTGGCAACCACGACCGTGGTCTTGCCGGCGGCGGCTTCCACGGCGACGTCGACGATGCGATTGCGCTCCTCGACGGTCAGCGACGACGGCTCCGACGTGGTGCCGTTGACGAGGATGCCGTGCGAGCCCTCGCGGCGCTGGAACTCGACCAGGCCGGCATAGGCGTCGTAGTCGACCGCGCCGTTCCGGAACGGCGTCACCAATGGCGGGATCGAGCCTTTGAGAAAGTCCTTGTCCAGTTTCAGCATGGCTCTCCTCCGCTTCCCTCGATCTCCATGTCATGCACAGCTGCTTGACATCGATCTAGTTAACACGTTAAGAACATGGTTGCAACGTCGAAAACGAGCGATGTCGCGAAGCCGCGGGGAGGAGCCCATGCCGCATTTCATCGTCGAATACTCGGCCAATCTCGACGGCAAGGTCGATATCAAGGGTCTGTGCGATGCGATCCTCGATGCGGCAATCGATGCTGACGTGTTCGAGCTCGGCGCGATCCGTGTTCGCGCACTGCGCTGCGAGGCCTATGCCATCGCCGACAGGCTGCCGGAAAACGGCTTCGTCGACCTGTCGCTCCGGCTCGCCGCAGGCCGGGCGATCGAGGTGAAAAAGAAGCTGGGCGATGCGGTCTTCGCTGCCGTCGAGAGTTTCCTTGCGCCGCTCTTCGAGACGCCGCATTTCGCGCTGTCCTTCGAGATCCGCGAGATCGATCCGGATTTCAGCTGGAAAAAGAACGCCATCCATCCGCGTCTGCGCGGCAAATAGGGGGAAGACCATGTCGACGCTCGACGAAAACCTCGGCAAGGCCAAGGCCTGGCTGGCGCGGTTCCGCGCCGAGGGCGTGCTCAACCGCATCGGCGGCGAAGCCGTGCCCGCGGCGGACGGCACGACCTTCGAGACCATCTCGCCGATCGACCTCCAGCCGCTCGCCAGTGTGGCCCATGGCAAGGCGGCCGATATCGACCGCGCGGCCAAGGCCGCCAAGGCGGCGTTTCCGGCCTGGGCGGCGATGCCGGGCGAGGCTCGCAAGAGACTGCTGCACAGACTCGCCAACGCGATCGAGGCACGGGCAGAGGAGATCGCCTTCGTCGAATGCATGGACACCGGCCAGGCGTTGAAATTCATGGCGAAGGCCGCGCTGCGCGGCGCGGAGAATTTCCGTTTCTTCGCCGATCGCGCGCCGGAAGCCCGCGACGGCAAGGCGCTCAGGGCCCCGAACCAGCTCAACATTACCACGCGCGTGCCGATCGGTCCGGTCGGCATCATCACCCCGTGGAACACGCCCTTCATGCTGTCGACCTGGAAGATCGCGCCGGCGCTGGCCGCCGGATGCACCGTCGTCCACAAGCCGGCGGAATTTTCGCCGCTGACGGCCAGCCTGCTTGCCGAGATCGCGGAAGAGGCCGGTCTGCCGAAGGGTGTGTGGAACCTCGTCAACGGGCTCGGCGAGGACGCGGGCAAGGCGCTGACGGAGCACCCTGACATCAAGGCGATCGGTTTCGTCGGCGAAAGCCGCACCGGCTCGCTGATCATGAAGCAGGGCGCCGACACGCTGAAACGCGTGCATTTCGAGCTCGGCGGCAAGAACCCGGTCATCGTGTTCGCAGATGCCGATCTCGAACGCGCCGCCGACGCCGCCGTCTTCATGATCTATTCGCTGAACGGCGAGCGCTGCACCTCCTCGTCGCGGCTGCTGGTCGAAGCCGACATCTACGAGGCCTTCACCAGGAAAGTCGCGGAGAAGGCGGCGCGCATCAGGATCGGCCATCCGCTCGATCCGGAGACCACGATCGGCCCGCTGATCCATCCCGTGCACGAAAAGAAAGTGCTGTCCTATTTCGACCTCGCCCGGCAGGAAGGCGCCACGATCGCCACCGGCGGCGAGAAGGCGCAAGGCCCGGGCGGCGGCTGTTACGTGAAGCCGACGCTTTTCACCAATGCCACGAATTCGATGCGCATCGCGCAGGAGGAGATCTTCGGACCGGTGCTCACCGCCATTCCGTTCGAGGACGAGGCCGAGGCGCTGGCGCTGGCCAACGACGTCGACTATGGCCTGACCGGCTATCTCTGGACATCCGATGTCACCCGCGCCCTTCGCTTCACCGAACAGCTCGAGGCCGGCATGATCTGGGTGAATTCGGAGAATGTCCGCCACCTTCCGACACCGTTCGGCGGCGTGAAGAACTCCGGTATCGGCCGGGACGGCGGCGACTGGTCCTTCGACTTCTATATGGAAACCAAGAACATCGCCTTCGCCACGGCTCCGCACGCCATCGCCAGGCTGGGCGGATGACGGGGCTGGATCGGCTTGATCCGGATCAAGGGCGAGGAACGCTGAGCCGTTAGTGTCCCCGAGGGACATGGATCGGACTGGGAGGACGTCGATGCCGCTGCCGAAATGCAATCTCTATCCGCCGTTCAACATCGTGCGACTGTCGCATGTGGAATATGCCGTCACCGACCTTGCGGCGAGCAAGGCGTTCTATGCCGATACGCTCGGTCTGCAGGTGACGCATGAGGATGGCGACGTCGTCACCCTGCGGGCGATGGAAGAGCGCAATCACCACTGCATCGTGCTGAAACGCGGCGCCGATCCGGTCGCCAATGTGCTCGGCTTCAAGGTCTTTTCCGAGGATGATCTTGATCGGGCCAAGGCCTTCTTCGAAGGTAAGGGCCTGCCGGGCGAATGGGTCGAACGGCCATGGCAGGGCCGGACGCTTCGGACCCGGGACCCGCAGGGCATTCCGCTGGAATTCTATGCCGCCATGGAAAGGCTGCCGACGATCCACCAGCAATACAGGCTCTATCGCGGCGTCAAGCCGCTCAGGATAGACCATTTCAACTGCTATTCGACCAGCGTCGATGCCTCCGTCGCCTTCTACAACGAGATCGGCTTCCGGGTGACGGAATATACCGAGGACGAGGAAACGAAGAAGCTGTGGGCGGCCTGGATGCACCGCAAGGGCGGCGTGCACGACATGGCCTTCACCAACGGCCGCGGCCCCCGGCTCCACCATGTCGCCTTCTGGGTGCCGACGCCGCTCAACATCATCGACCTGCTCGACCTGATGTCGACGACGGGCTATCTCGCAAATATCGAGCGCGGGCCGGGCCGGCACGGCATCTCGAACGCCTTTTTCCTTTATGTGCGCGATCCCGACGGCCACCGCATCGAGATCTATTGTTCGGACTATCTCACCGTCGATCCCGACCACGAACCGATCAAGTGGGACCTGAAGGACCCGCAGCGCCAGACGCTGTGGGGGGCGCCGGCGCCGCGAAGCTGGTTCGAGGAGGGCAGCCTGTTCGCCGGTGTCGCCGTCGAGGAGCCGCAACTCAAGGCGCAGCCCATCGTGGCGCCGTAGGGCGCCGCCCGTCCATTCGGTGGAAGCCTGCTTCAGCCCGCCGGTGGCACCAGCCGGAAGTCGGGAAGCTCGCGCAGGGCCAGTTCCGGCCCGGCCGGAGAATAGACGACGAATAGCTGCATCGGCCCGTCGCCGGTGTTGAGGGTGGAGTGGTAGCGGCTCTCTGGCACATAGATCGTGCAGCCCGGCCCGACTTTTCTGACCACCGGGTTCCCGGCTTCGTCCTCGACCATCTGCTCGCCGGTCCCCGAGATCACGAAGATGATCTCTTCCGCGCCGGGATGGTTGTGGCGCGAATGGCCCTGGCCTGCGGCGAGATCGACCACGCCGCCGGAAAAGCGTTCGGCCCCGTTGACTTCGGGCGCGACCGTCAGCGCCAGCCGGCCCCAATCGAAGGCGAAGGTGTCCACCTCCTTCGGGTAGCGGAACATCCTGTCTGCGTCGCTCATCGTCTCATCCCTTCTTGCTTTTCGGCTTGGCGTCGGCGCCGCCAAGCGCGATTGCCTTGAAATCCGCAGTCTGTCTGGCGATCGCGGCTTCGGCCGGCAGGCGCTCCATGCTGGAGGCGCCGTAGAAACCGTGCAAGCCTTCCGACCGCTCGAGGATGTAACGCGCGTCGTCGGGCATCGAGATCGGACCGCCGTGGCACAGCATGATCACGTCCTTGCGGATCGAACGCGCGGCCTCGGCGATCGCGTCGATCTCCTTCACGCAATCGTCGAGCGACTTGGCGCTGGTGGCGCCGATCGAGCCGCCGGTCGTGACGCCCATATGCGCCACGACGATGTCCGCGCCGGCCTTGGTCATCGCCCTGGCTTCGTCGGGATTGAAGACATAGGGCGTGGTCAAGAGGTCCAGATCGTGGGCTGCCGCGATCATGTCGACTTCGAGGCCGAAACCCATGCCGGTCTCCTCGAAACTCACCCGCATGTTGCCGTCGAAAAGGCCGATGGTCGGGAAGTTCTGGACCCCGGAGAAGCCCATGTCCTTCAATTCGGCGAGGAAGCGCGGCATCAGCATGAAAGGATCGGTGCCGTTGACGCCTGCCAGGACCGGCGTCTTCTTCACCACCGGTAGCACTTCGACCGCCATCTCCTTCACGATCTCGTTGGCGTTGCCGTAGGCGAGCAGGCCCGCCGCCGAGCCGCGACCCGCCATACGGTAGCGGCCGGAATTGTAGATGATGATAAGGTCGATGCCTCCTGCCTCCTCGGCCTTGGCGGAAAGGCCGGTGCCGGCGCCGCCCCCGACGATCGGCACGCCGTCGGCGATCATCTTGCGAAACTTCTCGAGGATCTTCTTGCGTGGGATTGCCGGCATCGGGGTCTCATTCTCCTGAAATGGCGCGGAAGGCCTCTGCGGCGGCGGCCGCGAAGGCGGGATCGTTGATGTGGAGCGGCAAGCGAAGGACGCGGCGGTCGCCGGTGTGGACGACCGTTTCCTCGATCGCGGCGAAGAGGGCGGCGTCCGCATCGGGATCGAAGAAGGCTCCGCCTTCGATATCGAGGGCCGACACGCCCTTCTCCGGGAGGAGAAAGCGCACCGGTCCGTCGCAGGCGTTCAGCTTCCGTCCGATCCAGGCGCCGATGACACGGCATTCCTCAGCGGTCGTGCGCATGAGGGTCACGTTCGGATTGTGCTGGTAGAAGAGCCTGTCGCGGTAGCGTTCCGGTACGGTCGAGCGCGCCCAGAAATTCACCATGTCGAGGGCGCCGACGGAGCCGACATAAGGAAGCCGACGGCGGGCGACGGCACCGAAGCGGTCCTCGGTCGCCGGCAGCACACCGCCCAGCAAGAGGTCGCAGACTTCGGTGGTCGTGATGTCGATGATCCCCTGAAGCAGACCGCTGTCGGCAAGTTTCTCCATGGCGCGTCCGCCCGTGCCGGTGGCATGGAAGACCAGGCAGTCATAACGTTCGCGCAGCGTCGCGACGATCGCCGTGACGCAGGGCGTCGTCACGCCGAACATGGTGAGGCCCAATGCCGGCTTGCCTTCGGCACGCGGGGCAGGGCGCAGGGCCATGCCCGAAATCATCTGCGCCGCATTGTGGAGGATGACGCGGGAGAGCCGGTTGAGCCCGGCCATGTCGGTCACCGAAGGCACCATGACGATGTCGGAAACGTCGACGAAGGGCGCGACGTTGCCGGAAGCGAGCGTCGAGACCATCACCTTCGGCAGGCCGAGCGGCAGGCCGCGCATGCCGGCGGTGATGATCGACGTGCCGCCGCCGCCGCCGATGCCGATCACGCCTGCGATATCCTCCCGCGCCGAGATGAAGCGTGAGAATGCGATGGTCATCGCCGCGACGGCGTCGCCGCGATCATCCGCACCAAGCGCAGCGTCGGCGCCGTCCGGATGGCAGGCGGCGACTTCCGATGCGGGGATGTCGACATCGGCTGCCGGTGGCCGGGTGCCGACGTCCACGCGCATGACATGGCCGCCCGCCGCGACGATGGCATCCGACAGGAAGGCCAGTTCCTCGCCCTTCGTGTCGGCCGTGCCGACGACATAGATGCGCTTCATGAGGTCCCCGCCCTCCTGCCCGTCCACGTTCGCGTCTCGAATGCCGGTGCGCAGATGTTGCAATCGAAATGAGACGATAGTATCGTATTGACATGGATGTCTCACGTCAAGAACAGGGTCTCGCCGATGCCGTCGAGCGTGGGCCGCGCGCCAGGACGCGGCGGTTGATGCTGGAGACGGCGACGCGGTTGATGCAGGGTGGGGCCATCCCCTCCGTCACCGAGGTGGCGGAGGCCGCGCAAGTGTCGCGCGCAACAGCCTATCGCTATTTTCCCACCCAGGCCGCGCTGGTCCATGCGGTCGTCGATGAGGCCCTCGGCCCCATACTCGAATGGCGCTCGGATTCGTTCGACGCCGAGAAGCGGACACGCGACCTGTTCGGCAGCGCCATGCCGCGCATAGATGCCTTCGAGGCGACCTTCCGGGCCGCGCTGAAGCTCTCGCTCGATCAATGGGCCGCCCGGCAGGCCGGAACGTTCGGACCTGAGCCGCCCTTCACGCGCGGCCACCGTATCGATCTGCTGCGCGACGCCATCGCGCCGCTGCGCGGGCAGGTGCCCGAGGCGGCTTTCGACCGGCTCGCCAAGGCTTTGTCGCTGCTGTTCGGCATCGAGGCATTGGTGGTGCTGAAGGATATCTGGGGCGTCGACGCCGAGGAAACGCGGTCAATAACCGAATGGGCAGCGACGGCGCTCGTCCGCGCCGTCGCTGCGCAGGCGGCCTGGCCCGAAGATCGCTCATAAGGCCAGGCTATGACGTCCGAACTGGTAGGACCAATTCTCTGGACTGAGTGGCGTGACCCCAAAAGCTGTTCTTTGCCTGCAAACGATTACACAATCTCGCAAATGCGAGACTATGCAAATGAACGGCTTGTCCATAGGGCGCGGATCGTGTTGTGACCGGGAGTGGCAAGAAAACAGCTTGACCGATATCAGCAATTGGTAATACCAGATTGAGACGGAAAGAATGCAGTCCAAGCGGGTGCGCTGGCGCCTGTTCAGGGCTGGACCGTTCGGGGAGCGCAGGGGAGGAGACCGGCGTCCGGATGGTTGAAGGTCTGCTCATGCAGGCAATCGCCGCGACCTGCTCGCGGGGCGCGGACGACGAGGAAGGGTAAGCGCAAACGGGAGGAAGTCATCATGCACAGGTCAATAACCGGCATGCTTGCCGGTATCGGGTTCACGCTTGCCTGCGGAACGTCCGCGTTCGCGCAGGAACTCACCATCTTCTGGGCGGAATGGGATCCCGCCAACTACCTGCAGGAACTCGCCAACGAGTATGAGAAGGAGACCGGGGTCAAGGTCACGGTCGAGACCACGCCGTGGTCGGACTTCCAGACGAAGGCCTTCACCGAATTCAACGCCAGGGGCAGTGCCTACGATATGGTCGTCGGCGACTCGCAATGGATCGGCGCCGCCTCGGAGGCCGGCCACTATGTCGACCTCAGCCAGTTCTTCGCCGAGCACAAGCTGACCGAGACGATGGCGCCCGCCACCGTCAAATATTATGCCGAATATCCGGCCGCCTCCGGCAAATACTGGTCCGTGCCTGCCGAGGGCGACGCCGTCGGCTGGTCCTATCGCAAGGACTGGTTCGAAGATCCGAAGGAGATGGAGGCGTTCAAGGCCAAATATGGCTACGACCTCGCTCCGCCGAAGGATTTCAAGCAATTGCGTGACATCGCCGAGTTCTTCCACCGTCCGGACGAAAAACGCTACGGCATCGCCATCTACACCGACAACTCCTATGATGCGCTGGTGATGGGCGTCGAGAACGCCATCTTCTCCTATGGTGGCGAGCTTGGCGATTACGCGACCTACAAGGTCGACGGCATCATCAACTCCGAGCAGAACGTCAAGGCGCTCGAGCTCTACAAGGAACTCTACGGCTTCACGCCTCCGGGCTGGGCCAAGAGCTTCTTCATCGAGGACAACCAGGCGATCACCGAAAACCTGGCCGCGATGAGCATGAACTACTTCGCGTTCTTCCCGGCGCTGGTGAACGAGGCGTCGAACCCGAACGCCAAGAACACCGGCTTCTTCGCCAATCCGGCCGGGCCGAACGGCGACCAGTTTGCCGCGCTTGGCGGACAGGGCATCTCGATCGTGAGCTATTCGGAGAACCAGGAAGAGGCCTTCAAGTTCCTCGAATGGTTCGTCAAGGACGAGACGCAGAAGAAGTGGGCCGAGCTCGGCGGCTACACCTGCAACAAGGCGGTGCTCGAGAGCGCCGAGTTCCAGAACGCGACGCCGTACAACAAGGCCTTCTACGACACCATGTTCAAGGTGAAGGACTTCTGGGCGACGCCGGAATATGCGGAGCTGCTGATCCAGATGAACCAGCGGGTCTATCCATACGTCACCGGCAACCAGGGCACGGCGAAGGAAACGCTCGACGCGCTCGCCGCCGACTGGAACGCCACTTTCAAGAAGTACAACCGCATGCAGTAGGCGCGGTCTGAGATCGGAGGGGGCGCGCCCGTCCCCTCCGATCTTTTTTCAGCGGTCGAGAATCAGAGTACGGGGAAGGAACCGGCCTTGGCCACCGCAGTCATAGCAACGCTGGATCCGAAATCGCGCGCCGCCTCCCGCGGCTTGAGCGACATCACGATCCGCAATCTCTTCATCATCCCGACGATCCTCTTCCTGATCGTCTTCAACATCTTCCCGCTGATGTATTCGCTCGGCTATTCCTTCACCGACTTCCGCGCCTCGTCTCCGGCGGCCGCGAATTTCGTCGGGTTGCAGAACTATCGCGAGCTGCTCAACGACCCCTTCATCTGGTCGAACTTCGCCATCACTGCGAAATACGTCATCGTCTCGGTCGTCGGCCAGGTGATCGTCGGCTTCGGCGTGGCGCTGCTCCTCAACCGCGACATCCCCTTCAAGGGTCTGATCACCACGCTGCTTCTCTTGCCGATGATGCTCTCCATGGCCGTCGTCGGCCTGTTCTGGAAGCTGCTCTACGACCCGTCCTTCGGCATAATCAACCACGTGCTGAGGCTTGGCACGTTCGAGTGGCTGTCCAACCCGGACATGGCGCTCTATGCGGTGGCCATCACCGACATATGGATGTGGTCGCCCTTTGTGATGCTGCTGTCGCTCGCAGGGCTCTCGGCCGTGCCGAAGCACCTCTACGAGGCCGCGGCAATCGACCGCGCCGGCACTTTCTACACCTTCTTCCGCATCACGCTGCCGCTGGTCGCGCCGATCCTGATGATCGCGATCATCTTTCGCACCATGGAGGCGTTCAAGACCTTTGACCTCGCCTACATCCTGACCAGCCAGCCGACCACCGAGGTGATCTCGATCCGGCTCTACAAGATGGCCTTCCAGGAATGGCAGACGGGGCGCTCCTGCGCGCTCGCCTACATCGTGCTGATCATGATCCTGGCGATCACCAATATCTACGTGAAGTACCTCAACAAGGTGAAGGAACGCTGAGATGGCCGCCGTCAAGACATCCGGCGAAAGGGCGCTGAACCGTGTCGCCGTCGTCGCGGTTGTCGTTATCACGCTGATCTTTCTCGCGCCGATCTACTGGATCGTGTCGACGTCGTTCAAACCGCGCAACCTGTCGACAACCATTCCGCCGACGATCGTCTTTACGCCGGAAGTGTCGCCCTTCGTAAAACTCTTCACCAAGCGCTCGCAACTGCGCGCGCCGCCGACGCCCGAGGAATACGCAGCGGCGCCGTGGTGGGAACGCATGGTGTTCGACGGCGGCGAGAAGGTCGTCCGCGACGGCAAAGGCAATGTTCAGTGGTCGGCCTATCCGAGCCGCTTCATGAACTCGCTAATCATCGCCATCACCTCGACCGTTCTCGCCGTGTCCATGGGCACGATCACCGCCTACGGTTTCTCCCGCTTCCGGGTGAAGGGCGAGGCGGATCTGCTCTTCTTCATATTGTCGACGCGCATGCTGCCGCCCGTGGTGGTGGCGATCCCGATGTTCCTGATGTATCGCGCCGTTGGCCTCAACGACACGCATTGGGGCCTGATCATCCTCTATACGGCGTTCAACCTCTCCTTCTCGGTCTGGTTGATGAAGGGCTTCATCGACGAGATCCCGAAGGAGTATGAGGAAGCAGCACTCGTGGACGGCTACACGCGCATGGAGGCATTCTTCAAGATCGTCATTCCCGAAGCCGCAACCGGCATCGCGGCCACCGCCGTCTTCTGCTTCATCACCGCGTGGAACGAATATGCCTTCGCGCTGATCATGACCAACCGCCGCGCCCAGACCGCGCCGCCCTTCATCCCCAGCCAGGTCGGCTCGGGCCTGCCGGACTGGACGGTGATCGCCGCCGGTACGTTCCTCTTCCTGCTACCGGTCGCGATCTTCACCTTCCTGCTTCGCAACCACCTGCTGCGCGGCATGTCCTTCGGAGCGATCCGCAAATGATCGGCAGCGCCAAGCTTCAGCGTATCGCGGAGATCGTGATGGTGCTCGGCATCGTCGCGCTCTGCCAGCCCTGGAACCTCTTCCTCCACCGCTACGGAGTGACCATAATCCTGATCGGACTTCTGACCTTTCTGTTCACCGGCTGGTTCGGCAAACCGCAGAGCGACAAGGAAAGCATCGACGGCGTCTTCGACGTCTCCGACCACCATGAGGGCCGCCGGCATGGGGGCAACTCATGACCCAGATCGAGCTTCGCGGCGTCCAGAAATACTTCGGCGCCGTCCAGGTCATCAAGAACCTCGACCTCAAGATCGAGGACAACGAGTTCATTGTGCTGCTCGGCCAGTCGGGTTGCGGCAAGACGACGACGCTGCGCGCCATCGCGGGGCTTGAGACGATCGATGAGGGCGACATCCTCATCGACGGCCAGGCGGTGCAGCATCTCAAATGCTCGGACCGGGACATCGCAATGGTGTTCCAGTCCTTCTCGCTCTATCCGCACATGACCGTCTACGAGAACATCGCCTTCCCGCTGCGCGCGACGCGCATGAACCGTACGGAGGTCGACAAGGAAGTGCGCGAGATCGCCAAGGTGCTGCGCATCACGAACCTGCTCGACCGGAAGCCGTCGGCGCTGTCGGGCGGCGACATGCAGCGGGTGGCGATCGGTCGCGCGCTGGTCCGCCGGCCCAAGGCGATGCTTATGGACGAGCCGATCGGAGCCCTCGACGCCAAGCTGCGCGAGGAGATGCGCACCGAAATCAAACGCCTGCACCTGAAGCAGGGCTCGACCACGATCTACGTCACCCACGACCAGATCGAGGCCATGGCGCTCGCCGACCGGATCGTCATCATGCATGAAGGCGTGCTGCAGCAGATCGGATCGCCGGAAGAAGTCTATTCGCGCCCGGCCAATCTGTTCGTCGCGGGGTTCGTCGGCAGTCCCGTGATGAATGTTGCCGACGCGACCGTTTCGGAGTCGGGTGGCTCTGCGCGCGTCATCGTCGCCGGCGAGCCCGAAGGGTTTGCGTTTCCGCGCGAGCTCCTGGGCAAGCTCAACGGCAAGGCCGCATCAGGCGGAGTGTCGCTCGGCATCCGGCCGGAAGGCGTGCTGGTCGACCATGAGGCGCGGGAAGGCTTTCTGCCGGTCGAGGCGCACATCATCGAACCGCTCGGGGCCTACGACATCGTAGACCTCAAGGTGGGCGACCAGATGCTGCGGGCGCGCACGCGCAGCGGCTACGTCGCCCGTGCGGGCGACCGCGTCTTCGCCCGCATCGATCCCTCACAGGCGCATTTCTTCGACAAGGAAAGCGGCAATTCACTTGGGGTGAGGTTGTGACGGCTTACCCCTCATCCGACCTCGCTTCGCGAGGCCACCTTCTCCCACAGGGGGAGAAGGGAACGCTTGCAGCCTGCTTCTCGGCCAATAGTCAATGTCGGGTGACTTGCGGAGCCGGCAGGGCCAGGCGCCGGCCTTCTCCCCTTGTGGGAGAAGGTGGCCTCGCGAAGCGAGGTCGGATGGGGGGTCAACTGACGGCAGGAATTATCGCGAAGGCGTTCTGACCATGGCCAATATCGAACTACGAAAGGTCACCAAGAAGTTTGGCTCGCACACGGCACTGGCCAGGCTCGATCTCGACATAGCCGACGGCGAGTTCTTCGTGCTTCTGGGCGAAACCGGCGCCGGCAAGACGACCACGCTCCGTCTGATAGCCGGACTGGAGAAGCCGACCGAAGGCAATATCTTCATCGACGGCATCGATGTCGGCGGCTGGGGTGCGGCCGAACGCGACGTTGCGCTGGTGCTGCAGCAATATTCGCTCTATCCCCGCTACACCGTTCGCCAGAATCTCGAATTCCCCCTCAAGTCGAAGATCCGCCGGGTGCCCGATGCCGAGATCGCCGAACGCGTCGCCCGCGCCGCAAGAACGCTGCGCATCGAGCATCTCCTGGACCGCAAGACCGACAGGCTGTCGGGCGGCGAGATGCAGCGCGTGTCGATCGGCCGGGCGATTGTCAGGAAGCCGCGGGTTTTCCTCATGGACGAGCCGCTGTCGGCGCTCGATGCCAAGCTGCGCGAAGCGTTGCGCACCGAACTGAAGAACCTCCAGATGAACCTCGGAGCGACCTTCCTGTTCGTCACCCATGACCAGATCGAGGCCATGTCGATGGGCGACAAGGTTGGCGTGCTCAACCATGGCCGCCTCGTCCAGACCGGGACGCCGCAGGAAATCTATACCAACCCGCGCGATACCTTCGTGGCGAGCTTCGTCGGCTCGCCGCCGATGAATTTGCTCGACGGCCGGCTCACCGGGGGGCGCGCGGTGGTTGCGCCCGTCGCCTTCGAACTGCCCTATGCCGGCAAGGCCAGCGCAGCGCCTGCCGACGACAGGCCGCTGACCTTCGGCATCCGGCCGGAGGATATCCTTATCGAGGCCGGCGCGCCGGTGGAGGGGTTTGTCCACGACGTCGAGAACCACGGCGTGGAGAAGATCGTGACGCTGCGTGTGGGTGACGCCACGCTGCGGGCTACCGTGCCGGCCAATGTGAAGGTCGCCATAGAGGACGCGGTCCGTTTTGCCTGGAACCAGGACAAGGTGGTTCTGTTCGATCGTGGCACCGGGGTCAGCCTGCGCCACCGCGCCTGAGCCGCGGCTGGCGTTCCCGAAAAAAGATTCTTGTCGAGATGTCGATCCGGTGCTTCGCCGGTCGTCAGAGCCGGTAGCGCCGCCTCGGCTGAGATTCGCCAGAAAGTTGGGCGGCAAATGTCGATTCTTCCCCTACCGGCTCGACGTCCCGGTAGCCCCCCTGTCCGGGGCGGTTCCAAAACGTAAGGGAGATCGGCAATGCGATACATGATCATCGTGAAGGCGAGCAAGGATTCCGAGGCGGGCGTCATGCCGCCGCAGGAGGTGTTCGACGCCATGGCGGAATATCACGAGGAGATGGCGAAGGCCGGCGTGCTCGTCGACGGCAACGGCCTTCATCCGAGCGCCAGGGGCTGGCGCATTCAATGGTCCGGCGGCAAGCGCAAGACGATCGACGGGCCGTTCGCGGAAACCAAGGAACTGATCGCCGGCTATACGATCATCAAGGTGGGCTGCAGGGACGAGGCCGTCGAATGGGCCAGCCGCTTCCCCAATCCGGGCACGGCGGACGGCAGCATCGAGATCCGCCAGATGTTCGAGCTCGAGGATTTCGAGCCGAGCGTCGAGGTCGATCGGTTCCGCAAGATCGGCATGGGCTGAGGTCTTCGTCGACGATGCTTCATGGCGTCCCCGCATTGCCTGTCGATGCGGGGGCGGGGGCTCGCCGCTCACTTGATGTTGCGCCGCATCAAACTTGTTGCATTGCGCGCGCCGGCGTTTGCAGCAAACCTGCCCGCCGCTCCCCGGAGCTCTGCGAAGTACCGGGCCGAAACCGCTCTTCGGCCAATTCCGGTGCATGAACAACAAGTTGGAGCGCCGTTCCAGACTTCTGGTTCAGCGCTTCTGGCCAAAAGCCGGAGCGATGAACATTGAAAGACCTGACTGCCCCGCAATCGTTCCGGCCCGAGATCGAGGGGCTGCGCGCGATCGCAGTCACCGGCGTCGTGGCTTTCCATTTCGGCCTGACCGAGCTCTCCGGCGGCTTCGCAGGCGTCGATATCTTCTTCGTCATCTCAGGTTATCTGATCACCAGCCATCTTCAGCGGGAAATCGCCGAGCGGGGCACGGTCGATCTCTGGCGCTTCTATGCCCGTCGTGCGCGTCGCCTGCTTCCCGCTTCGCTGCTGGTCATCCTGGCAACGCTGCTTGTCGGCTATTTCATCCTCGCGCCGTCCGAGCATCAGCTCTATTCAAAGGGCGCCCTGTTCGCCTCGGCCTATGTGATCAACCTTTGGCTGATCCGATGGTCGTTCGACTATTTCGCGCCCGATGTCGCCGACAATCCCTTCCTGCACTACTGGTCGTTGTCGGTCGAGGAGCAGTTCTATCTGGCATGGCCGGCGCTTCTCCTGCTCCTTGCCTGGCTGCGGCCAGGACCGCGTGGCACGGCGACCCTCATGGCCATTGCGGGTGCAATCTCATTCGGGTTCTGCGCCTGGCTCACCGAGGTAGCCCAGCCCTGGGCCTTCTATTTCTCGCCGTTGCGCGCATGGGAATTCGCCGCGGGCGGTCTCGCTTCACTGGCTGTGACACAACGGTGGGCTGAGGGCTTTCGTTTTTCGCCCGCGCTCGCCTGGACGGGCCTCGCCCTGATAGCTACGGCATATCTGATCCTGACGGAGGACGGGGCCTTTCCAGGATTCGCGGCGCTGCTGCCCGTGGCCGGAACCGTGCTGGTGCTTCTGGGCACGGCGCGCCGCAGCAGGGTAGGGGCAGCGGGCCTCCTGGGCAATGAGCTTTTCCAGTGGGTCGGTCGGCTTTCCTATTCTCTCTACCTCTGGCACTGGCCGGTGATCGTCTATGCGACGATCCTCAAACCGGACCTGACGGCCGTCGACCGTTTCGCCTGTCTGGCGCTGACAGTGGCGCTTTCGGCCCTGAGCTATCGTCTGGTGGAGAATCCGATACGCCACAGCCCGTGGCTGTCCGCCGGGAGCGGCCGGTCGCTCGGCTTTGCCGCCCTGATCACGACCATAGGGGTCACGGTCGCCTATGGAAGCGCGGATCTCTCCGGCCGCAATGTCGACGACCAGCAGCGTTTCGTTCGTGAAAGCGCGGAGCGGAAATCGGTGGCGCGCGAAGCAGATGATTCCTGCGTGGCGAGGCTGGAGACCGACGAACCCTTTCCCTGCGATCTGGGCGCTGCCCGATCCCACAGAACCATGGTGTTGTTCGGCGATTCCCACGCCGACCATTGGTCGACGCCCCTCGCCAGGATCGCGAAGGATAGAGGTTGGCGGCTGGTCGCCTATCTCAAGGGTGCCTGTCCCATGGCCAGGGTTCCGGTTTGGAGTGCAAGCCTGAAGCGGAAATTCGACGAATGCGATCGCTGGCGCGAGCGGGCCATGCGGGAAATCGTCTCGCTCAAGCCGGCGATCGTCGTCGTCTCGCAGTTCTCGCAGCATTATGCGCAGAACGCCGTCGAGACGCAGTTCTATCATCCGGTCGACCAGGAGAGCTGGGCCGAAGGCGTCAAATCCTCGCTCGGTACGCTGCGTCAGGCCGGCACCGATGTGGTGCTGTTGCGCGACGTGCCGCTCCACAAGACGGACCTCGGCAAATGCGTCGCACGCGCCCTGTGGCAGAGAAGGCCGTCCTCGGCCTGCGACACGCCCCGTGCAGAAGCGCTGGACCAGGGGATCCACGAAACCGAGAAAGCCGCGGTCGCCGGCGTGAACGGGGTGCGCTATGTCGATACATCTGAAATGCTTTGTGACGACAGCAACTGTCCGGCTGTGATCGACGGCAAGCTCACATATCGCGACCGCCAGCATCTCGCCGTTTCTTATGCCGATTCACTGGCCGTGCCCCTGGAAAGGGCGATCTTCGGCGAAAGGCGTGCCGGCATCTCCAGCGATGAGGCTGTTCGGTCCCGGTGACGCAGGGCACCCACGGGCAGTCGTCCACAGTTCGCCTCTGGTGGGGCAGGGCCGTTGCCGAGCCCATCAAATGGTCTGGGTCAGGCGGTCGGCGATGTCCAAGCTTCGTATCGTGATCCCGGGCTAACCACCGCTTATCGCCGTGAGGATGAAAACCTCCTGTCCCGGGGGAAGCCTGGTTTCGAGCGTCGCACGCTCTCCGTCGACGAAGACGTTGATATGCTTGCGGATCGCCGGCCGCGAATCGCAGAGCCGGTCGCGCATGCCGGGCCAGCGGGCGTCGAGCGCCTCGATCATTTGCCCGACGGTCTCCGCTGTCACCTCGACCCGGCGCGGAGCGCCCGGAAAGAGATCGACGAGCAGCCCGGGCAGGCGCGCCACCACCGCCGGCGCAGCGTCTGGTATCTGTTCGCTCCTCATCGGCGCGGATCCGGGCGGCAATTCATTGGTCGAGGACAAGAGTTTCCACCGAAAGCACCGTCGGAAGATGCTCGGCCACGGCCGTCCAGCTCTCGCCTTCGTCCGCGCTCACGAACAATGCTCCCGAACTGGTGCCGAAATAGACCCCGGCCGGGTCGAGGCGGTCGGTTGCCATGGCTTGCCGCAACACGCCGAAATAGGCGTTCTTCTGGGGCAGGCCCTTGCGCAGATCCTGCCATGTCTCGCCGCCGTCCCGGCTGCGCCACACCGCGCCTTTTGCGTCGGGCACGTAGCGGCCTGCCGTATCCCCGTTGAGCGGCAGAAGAAAGACCGTGTCGGGATCGCGCGGGTGGGTGGCCGCGGGAAAGCCGAAGGTCGAGGGCAGGCCTTTCTCGATGCTGCGCCATGATGCACCGCCGTCGTCGCTGCGATACATGCCGCAATGGTTCTGCTGATAGAGGCGGCCGGAACCACCCGGGGCCATGACCAGATTGTGCACGCACTGGCCGAATTCGGGATAGTTCTGGCCTTCGGGCAGGAAGTCGGCCCTGGTTCCGCGATTGCGCGGCTCCCAGGTCTTGCCGCCGTCCTGCGTGTGGAACACGCCGGCTGCCGAGATACCGATCCAGATGCGGTCTTCGTCCTCGGGGTCGACCACCAGGGAATGAAGGATCAGGCCGGCGCCGCCCGGGGTCCATTCGGGCCGCGACGGATGCTTCTGCAGGCCTTCGAGATGTCGCCAGTTCTCGCCGCCGTCGTCGCTGCGGAATAGGCCGGCCGGCTGCACGCCGGCCAGGAGGCTGCCATTGTGCCTGTGCAGGCTCCACACCGCCTTCACCGGCTCCACACCGGCTTCGTATGCGAGGCCGGCGCTGGAATGGGTCCAACTCTCCCCGAAATCATCGGATTTCCAGACAGCCGGGCCGAACCATTCGTTGCCGCCGCCGCCATAGATCGTGCCGGTCTCGGGGTCGCCCACCACATGGTTCATCGGCCAATGCTCGCAGAACGGTCCGCGCAGCTTCCATGATCTGCGCTCGGCGTCGCTCTCGGCGATGAAGACGCCTTTCTTCGTTCCGAGCAGGACGAGAATTCTCTCGGCCATGTGTTCCTCCCTTGAGCCACACATTTCCCGCCGCGACATCGCTGCCCATCGCCATTGCGAACGGGTGAAGCTTTCGCGCGCTGCCTGGACGGTTGCAAGAGTCGCTGGATGTAATGGGCGATGTCAACACTATTCCTGGAAGTCCGCTGGAAGTCCCGACCGCATTGCAAGCAGCACAACGGAAAGGCATCGCAGTCGCATGCGCCTGTGACCGGGCAATCCTGCGAGTCGCGCCAACTTGGCAATTGACTCTCCATTCGCGAACGGCCGTGCCCTTTGCCGGAGCCACTTTTGCGGTTTCCACACAGGCATGCCGCTGACCGGTTTCAGCAATGCCGGGACAGTCTCGACCGCAATTGCCTCGGAGCGCGCCTATCCGCAGGCGGCCCCACGCTCCAGGAGCAGCGCGCGCTCGCGCGCGTTGCGGGTCATCGCAGCGGCGCGTTCGAACTCGACCTTGGCCGCGGCCAGCCGCCCCATCTTGAACAGCAGGTCGCCGCGCACGCTGGGCAGGAGATGGTAGGATTTCAGCGAGGGTTCCTCGGCCAGCGTATCGGCGATTTCAAGCCCGGCTGCCGGGCCGAAGGCCATGCCGATGGCGACGGCGCGATTGAGCTCGACCACGGGTGAGGGCACGATCTGCACCAGTGCCGCGTAGAGGGCCGCGATCCTGTGCCAGTCGGTCTCGGCTGCGGTGCGGGCCCGCGCGTGGCACGCGGCGATCTCGGCCTGGAGCAGATAGGGGCCGCGCACGCCGCCGTGCGCCTCGGCGCGGGCGAGGGCTGCGAGACCACGACGGATGAGCAACTGGTCCCAGCGCGCGCGGTTCTGGTCGAGCAGCAGCACCGGCTCGCCCGCCGGGCCGGTGCGCGCGGCAAAACGCGAGGCCTGGATCTCCATGAGCGCGACAAGGCCGTGGACCTCGGCTTCCCCAGGCGCAAGCTCGGCCAAAATGCGGCCCAGCCTAAGCGCCTCTTCACTGAGCTGTGGCCTTATCCAATCGTCACCCGCCGTGGCTGCGTAGCCCTCGTTGAAGATGAGGTAGATCACTTCGAGCACCGATGACAGCCGCCCGGCGAGCTCCGCCCCACGCGGCACCTCGAAGGGCACGCCGGCATCGGCAAGCGTATGCTTGGCGCGCACGATACGCTGGGCGACCGTGGGCTCCGAGATGAGAAACGCCCTAGCGATCTCGTCGGTGGTCAGCCCGCCCATGAGGCGCAAGGTCAGCGCTGCCCGGGCCTCTGGCGAGAGCAGCGGATGGCAGGCGGTGAAGATCAGGCTGAGCAGATTGTCACCGATATGGTCGTCGAGCGCGGCGTCGAAATCCGGTGTCGCTGCCTGTTCGTCCTCGAGTTCCTGCGCGATCTGCTCGTGCTTGCGCGCGAGCATCTTCTTGCGGCGAAGATGGTCGAACGCGCGGTTCCTGGCGGCGGCCATGAGCCATGCGCCTGGGTTGCGGGGAATGCCCTGCCGCGGCCACTGCGCCAGCGCAGAGACCAGCGCATCCTGCGCGAGTTCCTCGGCGAGCCCCACATCGCGCACGATGCGGGCGAGCCCGGCGATCAGCTTCGCCTGCTCGATCCTCCAGACCGCGTCTATGGTGCGATTGATGTCGGCCATCATGAGGCCGATTAGAGCATTCTACGGCGCCGGCGCAACCCGTGCGGCAGGCGGCGGCGGTCGCTCGTCCGGTCCGGGAGTCTATGCAAGGAACAGCAGGGGCAGGACGAGCAGCGGCGAGACCGGCAGGCCCAGAACGTTGAATGTCACCACGAGCTGGGGCAGGAGCCAGGCGGTCACCACAAGGGTGCGGACCAGGAGGGGAGAGGCGGCGGTCACGTCTGCGCGACGCGCCACCAGCAACGTACCGCAGGCCAGAATAGCCAGATCGTAGTTGTGGATATAAGGCGTCATCAACACGGTTGCGATAAGCAAAAGCGAGCTCTGCCTCACGGGATCGTCCGTCTGTCGAAGCCTTAGGACGAGCACCAGGGCAACCGACAGGGCGAAGGCCAGATGCCCGGCGGAAGCGAGGTCGGCATCGTCTGTGACGATGCGCAGCGCCATGAACAGCGAGGGGATCATCGTCGTGAAGGGGCCGCTGCCTTCGCGCTCGAGACGGCTGAGGGCGGGCAGCGTGTCGGCCAGGTAGCCGCGCCAGACGTCGAGACCGAAGAACGCGGTCGCGCTCGCCGCCAGGGCGATGGCGGCGAGCGCGGTGCACATGATGAGGAGCCATCGCCGCTGGAAGGCCCACAGCAGAGGCAGCAGGAAGCCGGCCTGCGGCTTGATCGTAAGGAGCGCCGCGGCGCCGGCCGACAGGGCTCCGCCCCCCTTGCGTGGCGAGAGCGCGACAAGCAGGAGGCCGGTCGCCAGGCTGCCGCTCTGGCCGGAATAGAGATTGAGCACGGTCGCGGGCGACATCAGGATGGCGGCGGTCTCGAGCCTGTCAAATCCGAAGCGGCGGGCGCCGATTTGGAGCACGGCCAGGCCTGCCACCGACCAGAGCGCCAAAGCGGCATAGAAACCGAAAAGGCCGATCGGCCAGGCGAAGAGCAGCGAATGCGGCGGATACGCCCAGAGACGCACGCCGATGGCGGCGCCGGTGAAGCCGCGCTCATAGGCCATGAACCGGTCCACGTCATATATGTCCGAAAAGGCGCCGGACAGGACGAGCCGGCCCGCCGCCCACAGATTGATGAAGTCGCCGCCGACGGGTGTTCCGTTGGGATAGAGCAGGCCGGTGATGCCTGCCGTCTCGGCGTATCTTGAGGCGCAGAAGGCCAGGAAATGGGCGATGCAGAGCCCGATTAGGACAATCTTGAAAGTCCGCTGCCGCTCGTCCATGCGCCCCGCCCGCCTCTTGCGGCCCGCGCGAAGCCTATGGGAGAGAACTTAAGGCCGTCTTGCCGCCCCGATCGCGGGGCGGCACGCCGGCCTCCGGCTTTCGCAAGGTCGGCCGGACGGTAAATCATGAAGCGCATCGGTTCCTCCCTCCCGGCTTCACCGCTGCGAAGGCGCCTGCATCGCCGTCAGCCCGCTCGCGACGGCTTGCACGTCCTCCGGATAGTCGGACAGCTCGTGCACCTGGCGGACCTCGATGACCTCGTTGTCGGCCCCGGGGCAGCGTTTGGCCCATTCGATGGCCTCCTCGCGCGATTTCGCCTGGATGATCCAGTAGCCGCCGACCACTTCCTTGGCCTCGCTGTAGGGACCGTCCGTCACCTTGGGCGTGCCGCCTGCAAACGATACGCGCGCGCCCATGGACGGCGGGTGCAACCCGTCGAGCGCGAGCAGGACGCCGGCCTTATGCAGTTCCTCATTGTATTTCATCATGGCGTCGACGCGTTCGACGTCATCGGGCACAGTGCCCGGAGCCGCGGTCTCATATCCCTTGGGGATCATAAGCATCATGAAGCGCATGTCTCGTCTCCTTGCTTGGTCCGGCGGCGTCAGCCTTTGCGGGCGTTCTGTTCGGCCCCGGCGCGCAGCCTTGCCTCCTGCTCGCGCAATTCGGGCGTGAAAGCTTCGCCGAAATCGTCGTCCTCGCCCACCTGGCGGATCTCGATGGTCGCTTCGGCGCGGCGCGGATTGGGAATACGCTTGGCCCAATCCACGGCTTCTTCCATCGACTTGACCTTCCACAGCCAGAAGCCGGCGATCAGCTCCTTGGTTTCCGCGAACGGGCCGTCGATCACCTTGGGGCTGCTCGCACCGAGGTGGATGCGCTTGCCTCGCACACTCGGATGCAGCCCTTCGGCGGCGAGCATGATGCCGGCCTTGACCAGTTCCTCGTTGAAATTGCCCATGGCCGTCAGGACGTCTTCGCCCGGCATGACGCCGGCCTCGGAATCCTTGTCCGCCTTGATGATGACCATCACACGCATCTCTGTCTCCTCTTCGCTTCTTCATGTCCGGCACGAATTCCGCTGGGCTTCGCCCATCTTTTGCCTCGTGCTGAGAGAACGTCGAGCGGGGAGCGCAGAAATCGACAAGGGCGTTGAAGTTTTTTCGCGCGAGCGACGAGGCGTCGACGCGCGAGCATTCAGGCCGGAGAGGGAAATCGCCTGCGGTAGCGCTCCAAGGCGTCCGGATTGCGCAGATTGACCGGCAACCGGCCGGATAGAACGCGGATCGCCTCGCCGGCCGCGCCCGTTCCCATGCGCATCATGCTTTCCTCGGTGATGCCTGCCATGTGCGGCGTGACGATCACATTCGGGAAAGAGAAATAGGCATGGTCGGCCGGCAAAGGCTGCGTCACGAAAACATCGAGTGCTGCCCCGCCGATGCGGCCTTCGCGCAGGGATGCGATCAGCGCGGCGTCCTCGATGACGGCACCGCGCGCGACATTGACAACGAGAGCATCAGGCTTCATCCGGCCGATCCGGTCACGGTTGAGCAGTCCGGTCGTCTCCGGGGTCAGCGGGCAGCAGATCACGAGGACGTCGCTTTCCGCGACGAGTTCGTCGATACCGAGGATCGTGACGTCGTCGGGCAGATCTCTCGAAGAACTGCGGCTGGCGGCAACGACACGCAGCCCGAAACCGTCGCGGGCGATGCGCATGACGTTGCGGCCGACATTGCCCAGGCCGACGATGCCCATCGTGCGGCCCGCCAGCTCGTTGGTATGGTCGGAATGGGCGCGGCCAGCAAGCCAGCCTCGGCCCCGAAGGTCGGTGTCCATCACGCGGAAGCGCCTGAGCAAAGCGAGCGTCACGAAAAAGACGTGCTCCGCCACGGAGCGGGCGTTCACACCCGGCACATTGGCGACCAGCACGCCCGCCTCCGTCGCTGCCTCGACCGGGATCATGTCGAGCCCCGCGCCGTGCCGGATGGCTGCCCGCAAGCCGGTCGCGGCAGCGAACAGGGCCGCGGGAAGAGGCGCGCGCACGATCACGATGTCGACGTCGGATGCTTCGCGGATCAGGGTCTGCGGGTCGAGTGCGGAAGCAACCACCAGGTCGCCGGCGCCGGTCAGCATTGCCGTCGCCCGCGGATGGAGCGTATGTGTCGAGAGTATTTTCGCCCGTTTACGCATCCTGTAGCCGCGAGGCTTCGGCTTCGTCGGCCTCGCGGCTTTCGATCAGGCCTTTCCAATAGCTTTCCGCACCCTGCAGATGCGCGCTCATCAGCGCCTGGGCCAGGTTGCCGTCGCGGCGCAGCAGCGCATCGAAGATCTGGAGATGGTCGGCATGAGAGCGGCGGCTGCGCTCCGGGTCGCTGAAATAGATCGGAAGGCGACCCTCGCCCATTACATAATAGAGGCTGCAGACCTGGTGGAAGACGCTGTTCTTCGTGGCGCGCACGATCTCCAGGTGGAATTCCTTGTCTTGCTTGTGGATCGATTCGCCGGCGGCGATCTTCTCCTCGGACTCCCGAAGGATCTCGCGCAGCCTTTCATAATTCTCCTCCGTCGCCCGGCTGCAGGCAAGTTCGGCGGCCTTGATCTCATGGATCTTGCGCAGCTCGACGGCCTCGTAGATCTGCACGGGATCGAGCGGCAGACCGGCCCTGGCGAACAGCGCCAGAGCCTCCACGCTCGCCTGGTGCCGGGTCAGGTAGATGCCCGATTTCGCGCGCCGCTCGACGATGCGCATGGCCTCCAATATGGCGAGCGCCTCGCGGATCTGGCCGCGGCTGACCGAAAAATGCTCGGCCAGCTCGCGCTCGGAAGGCGTGCGGCCGGTATGCTCGTCCGAGCAGGAAAACAGGTGGGACGCGAGTTCGGCGAGCAGGTTCTTTTCAGTCATCGTCAGGGCTTTACGATATGGGCCTCCAGGAAGCTCTCGGAGATCGTGAAACCGAGGCCGGGGCGGTCGGGTATTGCGATCATACCCTCCTTCAAGTCAATCGTTTCCTCGATCAGGTCGTGGATCATCGGGTTGGCGCCGAGCGAATATTCGATGACGAAGCTCGACGCCGCCGCCGCGCAGACATGCAGCCCCGCATGGAAGCAGGGCGCGCCCGCCCACAGATGCGGCGCGAAGCGCAGGTTGAACGCGCTGGCCAGGGTTGCGATTCTGACAGCCTCGCTGATGCCGCCGCAAAAGGCGGGGTCCGGCTGGAAGATGTCGGCGGCCTTCAGCACGGCGAGGTCGCGGAAAGCGAAGCGCGTGGCCTCGCTCTCGCCGGTAGCGATGGGGATCGAGGTCGAGGCGCGCAACTCGGCCATGCCGGGCTTGTCGTCGGCGATGACGGGCTCCTCGAACCAGGCCAGATCGCAGTCGGCCACCAGATGCGCGAAGCGCTTGGCCTCGGCGACCGTATAGGTGCCGTGGGCATCGACCATGATTTCTATATCGGGGCCCAGCGCCTCTCGCGCGGCCTGCACGCGCGCGGCGGAGATATTGGGTGCGCCGTCCATGGCGCCGACGCGCATCTTCACCGCCTTGAAGCCGCCCTCGTCGATATAGGATCGCAGCTGCGCACCGATCGTCTCGGCGCTCGCCCAGCCCCCCGAGGCATAGGCCGGCAGGCGATCCCGCTTCCTGCCGCCGAGCAGGCGCCACACAGGCTCGCCCAACAACTTGCCGAAGATGTCCCATAGCGCAATGTCTACCGCGCTGATGGCTGCCGTCGTCAGGCCGCGCCGCGCGAGTTGCGGCATGGAATGGCCCGTCAAGGCCGCGCTTTCGTGGCGCACGCCGTTGTAGAGCATCTCCCAGATGACGGCGATGTCGCGCGGGTCGCGGCCGATGAGCTGCGGCCCGATCTCGTGGTTCAGCATATGGACGAGGGCGCCGTAGCTGCCGGCGCTGCCGGCCGCGTTCTTGCCCTCGCCCCAGCCGACGATGCCGTCCGCCGTCTCGATGCGCAGGATCGCGGCGTCGAAGGTCGCGATCCGACCGAAGTCGCTGCGATGCTGGCGGCTCTTCTCGATGGGTATCCGGACCCACCAGGCTTCAACTCGGCCGATGCGCATGCTCACCCTTGCCCTTCCCCTCCAGAGCTGTTCCGGACGCCAAGCGCTTCACGGTTTTGCCGGGGATTGCCCGGAAGAGAAGGATCCCTGTCCCAACCAATCCGGGCCGTCTCTACTTGCTCATCAGATGCTGCTTGCCGATCAGCGGCAGGATCGTCTCAGCCGTGATGCGCATCTGGTCGGAATAGAACTCCTCGGTGAGCACGCTGGAGCCGTGGTCCTGGATGAACTTCAACTGCTCGGGCGAGATGTCGACCGGGTTGCGCTCCACCATGTTCTTGTATTTGGCGGCCGGCGTGCGGTCGACCGGCGCGACGAACTCGTTGGTGAGGGCGCCGTCATAACCGATCTCCTTGAGCGTGCCGACGATCCTGGCCCAATCGAGTTGGCCGAGTCCGCAGGCGAATCGGTTGTTGTCGGCGACATGGAAGTCGAAGAGGCGTTTCCCGGCGAGCCGGATCGCCTCATACATGTCCTCTTCCTCGATGTTGAGATGGAAGGCGTCGAGGCAGACGCCGCATTCGGGGCTGATAGCATCGGCGAGCGCCAGGGCCTGCGCGGCGCGGTTGAACAGATAGGTCTCAAAACGATTGAGCGGCTCCACCGCGATCCTCACGCCGACCTTCCTGGCGTGGGCGAAGCATTCCCGTGTGGCGTCCACCACCCACTTCCATTCCTCGGCCTCGGTGCCGTCGGGCACGACCTTGCCCACGGTGGCCGGCACCAGCGTGACGATCTCGCCGTCCAGTTCGCTGACCATGGTCAGCACGCTCTTGACGTAGTCGACGGAACGGGCGCGCTGGCCCTCGTCCTTGGCGGCGAGGTTGCGCTCACCGAGCGTCAGCGTGACCGCGCCCCAGCAGCGGATGCCGTGCTCCTTGAGCAGGCGGCGGGTCTCCGTGGTGTCGTATTGCGTCGGTTCGCCCGAGATCTCGATGCTCTCGTAGCCGAACTTCTTGATCCTCCGGAGCGTCGTCTCGAGCGGCTCCGCGCGCATCCAGTTGTGCGTCGAAAGATGCATGGCCTTTCCTCTTCCCAGAATTCACTGCCGCCAACGCGTCCAGTGAGGGCGTGCCGGCTTCCTCCCCAGGTCAGTCCAGCCTTCTCCTCAAACTGGTTAGACCAATTGGGTGCGGATCGTTTTCTAGCCCATTTCCGGGGAAGCCGCAAGAAGTCGCATCAGAGGTCTCCGCGATCAATTTATCGCTTTGAAATCACTTATAAAATTTTTCCTTCCGAGTTGACCCGACCCGAAGGCGCGCAATTCTGCTCCCCTTGACGGTTTTCGCAAATTTGGTATTACCAGAAATGGAGAGGGTTCGTTGCCGCCGACGCTCCGGCAGGCGGACTGCGATGCCGGGGGTGAGGAGGAGCCGGCGGCGGGTGGGCCGCCGGCTCCACCTTCCGAAGCAACCGGTGCCTGGTTGATTTCTGCGACACGCCTGTCGACGAGCGCCCGGGCTCCGGATCGCGAACCTGGTGAAGGGGCCGGCGCGAAACGTCCCGTTGCTTGGGACAGTCGTCGGTGACCGGTTGTCGAATGCTTCGGGAAATGTAATCGATTGCGCAACGCGATTTCCGAGCAAGGAGGGAGGACAGTCATGCCCAGGACAATGAAGGGCCCCGGCATATTTCTCGCGCAGTTCGCTGGCGACGCCGCCCCGTTCAACTCGCTGAAGAGCATCACCAAATGGGCCGGCGACCTCGGCTACAAGGGCGTGCAGATCCCGACCTGGGACGGGCGGCTGTTCGATCTGGCCAAGGCGGCCTCTTCCAAAACCTATTGCGACGAGGTCAAGGGCATCTGCGCCGAAAACGGCGTCGAGGTGACGGAGTTGTCGACCCATCTCCAGGGCCAACTCGTCGCCACCCATCCGGCCTATGACAGCCAGTATGACGGTTTCGCGCCCGCCTCGGTGCACAACAATCCCAAGGCCCGGCAGAAATGGGCGGTCGACCAGATGAAGCTCGGCGCCAAGGCGTCGCGGAATCTCGGGCTGACGGCATCCGTCTCATTCTCCGGCGCGCTGGCTTTCCCCTACCTCTATCCGTGGCCGCAGCGCCCCGCGGGGCTGATCGAGGAGGCGTTCGGCGAGCTCGGCAAGCGGTGGAAACCGATCCTCGACGCTTATGAGGACGCTGGCGTGGACATCGGTTATGAGCTTCACCCGGGCGAGGACGTGTTCGACGGCGCGACATTCGAGATGTTCCTCGACGCGGTCGGCGGCCACGCCAGGGCCAACATCAACTATGACCCCTCGCACTTCCTGCTGCAGCAGCTCGACTATCTCGCCTTCATCGATATCTATCACGAGCGCATCAAGGCCTTCCATGTGAAGGATGCCGAGTTCAACCCCGATGGGCGGCAAGGCGTCTATTCCGGCTATCAGGGCTGGGTGAACCGGGCAGGCCGGTTCCGTTCGCTCGGCGACGGCCAGGTCGATTTCACCGGCATCTTCTCCAAGCTCGCCCAATATGACTACGATTCCTGGGCGGTCCTGGAATGGGAATGCTGCCTGAAGCACCCGGAAGACGGCGCCGCCGAGGGCGCACCCTTCATCCAGAGCCACATCATCAGGGTGACGGAGCGGGCCTTCGACGACTTCGCCGGCGGCAAGACGGACAAGAAGCTGCTGCGGGCGATGATGGGAATCTGACGGAGCGAGCGGAAGCGGCGAGAACAAACGGAGAGGAGGAAACTGGCATGGCGATCGAGGGCAGGGCGGAACGCGCGCAAGGACCGATCCGCTACGGCATGGTGGGCGGAGGTCAAGGCGCCTTCATCGGCGGTGTGCATCGCATCGCCGCGCGCATGGACGGCGAGTTCGAACTGGTCGCCGGCGCGCTGTCGTCTGATCCCGAGCGGGCCAGGGCGTCTGCCGCCGAACTCGGGCTCGACCCGGTCCGCAGCTATGGCTCCTTCCAGGAAATGGCGAAGGCCGAGGCGAAGCGCCCCGACGGCATCGAGGCGGTGGCGATCGTCACGCCGAACCACATGCACTGGCCGGCGGCCAAGGCCTTCCTGGAGGCCGGCATCCATGTCATCTGCGACAAGCCGCTGACCTCGACGCTCGCCGACGCGAAAAAGCTCGCCGCCCTTGTCGAGAAGAGCGGCAAGCTCTTCGTGCTCACCCACAACTACACCGGTTATCCGATGGTGCGGCAGGCGCGCGAGATGGTCCAGAAAGGCCAGCTCGGCGAGATCCGTGTCGTCCAGGCGGAATATCCGCAGGATTGGCTGACGGAGAACCTCGAGGCGACCGGCCAGAAACAGGCAGCCTGGCGAACGGACCCCAAGCGATCGGGCGCGGGCGGCTCGACGGGCGACATCGGCACCCACGCCTACAATCTGCTGCGGTTCGTGACAGGGCTCGAGCTCGACAGCCTTGCGGCCGATCTCGATGCCTTCGTGCCGGGGCGCCAGCTCGACGACAACGCCCATGTGATGCTGCGCTTCAAGCCGGCGGCGAAGGGCAGCGGCAAGGGCGCCAAGGGCATGATCTGGGCGAGCCAGGTGGCTGTCGGTCATGAGAACGGGTTGAAGCTGCGCGTCTATGGCAGCAAGGGCGGCCTCGAATGGGTGCAGGCCGATCCCAATTATCTATGGTTCACGCCGTTCGGCCAGCCGAAGCAGTTGATCACGCGCGCCGGCGCGGGCGCCGGACCGGCCGCCGGTCGCGTGACCCGTGTGCCGTCGGGCCATCCGGAAGGCTATCTCGAAGGTTTCGCCAACATCTATGCGGAGGCTGCCCGCGCCATCCGTGCGGCGCGCAAGAAGGGCGGCAGGGTTCACAAGGAGGTCATCTATCCGACCGTCCAGGACGGCGTCGAAGGCGTGGCCTTCGTCGAGGCTTGCGTGAAATCATCGGCCAGGAACGGCGCCTGGGTGAAGCCCTGACGCATCTGTCACGACCGTCTTGCCGCGTGCCGCCGCGCGCGAGGCCAGGAAGACTGCAGCGGTGCTGCATCGACGTGACCGGTGCAGCCGTGGCGCGGTTGCCCGTTCATCTCGCAAGACCGTGGAAAGATGTGGTCACCCCCAGGCTCGATGCGATATGTTGCGGGGCGGGCGCGACAATCACGGAAACTGTACTATTGGCCAATTAGCGCGCCCAGCCGCGTCGGTTAAGCTCGCCGGACAAGCGGCATGGATGAGGCCCGGAAGCCCGACCCGCATGGGGCCGATAGAGGCGCCGGGGGCCCTTCGGGACGAAGTGCAGAGGTTGCAGCCATGGGCGGCGAAACGGTTCGTTTCCTGATTATCGACGACCACCCGCTGTTCCGGGAGGCGCTGCACAGCGCCGTGCGCATGGCCTACCCCGACGTCGATACGGTCGAGGCGCGCAGCGTCGAGGAGGCGCTCGATCTGCTCGGCAGCCCGATACCCTTCGACCTTGCGCTGCTCGATCTCAGCATGCCCGGCGTGCAGGGCTTCGAAGGCCTGCTGCAGTTGCGCACCCGCCATCCGCGGCTTCCCGTCGTGGTCGTCTCGGGCCATGAGGAACCGCGCATCATATCCGAGGCGCTGTCCTACGGGGCTGCGGGCTTCATCCCGAAATCCGTGCGCAAGGACGAACTCGCCCAGGCGATCCGTGACGTCATGGAAGGCGCCATCTACGTGCCGGAGAACTATGATGGCCAGGCGCCCGACGCCGACAGGTCCGACCGCGCCGAAATGGTGCGGCGGCTGTCCAAACTGACGCCGCAGCAACTGCGTGTGCTGCAGATGCTGAAGCAGGGCATGCTCAACAAGCAGATCGCCTATGAGCTGCAGGTCGGGGAGACGACCGTGAAGGCGCATGTCTCCGAGATCCTGCGCAAGCTCAACGTCTATAGCCGCACCCAGGCCGTGATCGAGGTGTCGAAGCTCGACAATGCGGATCTGTTCCGGGACACGGCCGCGTTCTGAGCGATAGCTGGTTCTTTAGCTCGGTATTTGGAAGGCAGGCATCTACTTGCCGCTGGATTCGCAGGCAAATGGCCCGCCGGTTTCGAGCGTCTTGCACTGGATCGGGAACGTTGGAACGATCAGATCCGCGTGGGCAGATAGGTTCAGCGGCTCTCGCCGTGGACTTGATCAAGTGCGATGCAGAGCTCTGCCAGATTGTCGGATGCTTTGCTGGCGATTACCCGCAACAGCCGTTGATCAGCTGTCACGAACCGCTGTTGCCGCTGATGAGCGAGTGCCAAATAGACGCAATCGTATGCCGGATGGTCAAGTTCGATGGCGAGTGTAGTTGCCTGCTCCAAAATGCCCCGCATTGGAAGCAATTCGACGTCCGAACGTTCGAGGAGGCGGCCAGCCATGACAGCTTCCTCTTTCGTCAGATTGCCGCGCTGGATTTTCTTCCAGAGAATATTTGAACACTCAGCGACAAGCAAATCAGGTGCGGCAAAGCGGAATCTTGATCGCATTGCGATCGCCGCTTCCGTCCCGTCTTCCTCCACAACCCATTTGACCGCAATGCTGGCGTCGATGATGAGTGTTTCCATCACCGCTCATCACGTCCTTCGCGCAGCAGCACCTCCGAAGGGGTCTGTTTGCGGGAGGCTGTGAGCTTGCGCAATTGAGCGGCCAGATCGTCGAATGTAGGGTCGACCTCAGCTGCAAGCGCCTGCCTTAGAATCTCGCGATGTTCGGCTTCTGCAGACCGGCCATGGCGGGCGGCGCGAATCTTGAGTTTCGCGATCAGTTCGTCGTCGAGGTTACGGACATGCAAATTGCCGGCCATTGACATGCCTCCAATGCTCTCAATGAGAGCAAAGATAGCAACCTGAACAGGATTGAACAAGATACCAACGGCCGATGATATCGATCGTTGGAGCGCGACCGAGTGGCCCACGCCCGCCAGAGCGCCGCGCGTCCACTTGGACGCGCAAAGGACGCTCTGCTACTTCAAAGTGGCCGCATCGTGCTTTCCGAAAGTCGATTACGACTTTCGGGCCGATGCGGTAGCGCGAAAGCAAGTGGTCCCGGCGAGGCGCGCCGGCAACTGTCATGAGGTTGCCTGGATGAGCCTGCTCAGGCGAGCAGGTGGGCCAGCAGCGCACGCAGTTGCGCAGGCTTGACGGGCTTGCGCATCAGTTCGATGCTCAGGCCCCTGGTGGCGAGCTGCAGTTCCTCGGACGCGTCCGCCGTTACGACGAGCGCCGGCACGGCTCGCTGCAGATAGGCGCGCGCCTCATTGATGGTCTCCGTGCCGAAATCGCCGTGGTCGAGATGTTGATCGGCGATGATGATATCAGGCACCCATTCCGTGTCGCCCAGCGCATCGAGGGCGCTATCGGTCGAGGTGGCGGTTCGGACCTCGCATTGCCAGCGCTGCAGCAGCGCCTTGGTGGCTTCCAGGACGGCGTCGTCGTCCTCGACGAGCAGAACCTTGGTACCGAACAGACCGTATCCGCGTGGCCTGTCGGGCTCCGCCGTGGCCGGGGTCTCCGCCATCGCCGCTGCTCCGGGCGGGACCTCCAACCGGAACACCGTGCCGCGCCCGACCTGCGACGTGAAGGTAAGCCGGTGGCCCAACGCGCCAACCATGCGCCGCACGATCGACAGGCCGAGCCCGAGGCCGCCGGCCGAGAGGTCGCGATGGCGGGGCATCACGCCGCGATGGAACTCCTCGAACACCGCCTCGCGCTCATGCTCGGCGATGCCGCACCCGGTGTCGGCGATGTCGATCCGTATGGTCGACCCGCGCAGCCGCACGCCGACCAGCACGCCGCCCTGGCGCGTGTAGCGGATTGCGTTGGATATGATGTTCTGGAGGATTCGCCGCAGGAGGGTCCGGTCGGAGCGGACGACGGCGCTGGTCGGGCGGAAGCGCAGCCGCAATCCCTTCTTGTCGGCGAGAGGCTGGAAATCCGACGTCAGCGCGACGAACAGCGGCTCGAGCGCGACGTCGCCTATGTCGGGGCTGACCACCCCGGCATCGAGCCTGGAAATGTCGAGCAGCGTCCGGAGCAGGTCGTCCATCGTGTCGAGCGAGCGCTCGACCTGCCGTACCAGCTTGCGGCCCTCCTCGGTGGTCTGCAGGTCGGCCAGGGCCGAGATCGACAGGTGCGCGGCATTGAGAGGCTGCAGCACGTCGTGGCTCGCCGCCGCCAGGAAGCGGGTCTTGGAGATGTTGGCCTGCTCGGCGCTCTCCTTCGCCGCGACGAGATCGACATTCGACTGCTCCAGCCGGCGCAGGGTCGCGCGCAGTTCCTCGGTCCGCGTCCTGATGCGGTTCTCGAGGTTGATCGCGGTCTGGAACAGCGAGAAGGCGTTGCCCTGCTGGTCCATCGAGCGCTCGACGCGCGACATCAACGCTTCGTTGATGCGTTTCAGCCTTTCGACGTCGTTGATGTCGGAGACGCCCATCGTGCCGCGGGAGGTTCCTACTCTGCCGCCCGGCGATGCCCGAAGGCGATGCCGGTGAAGGTCTGGTTCAGATGCATCGAGCGGTACTGCTCGCCATAGGTGCCGAAGCCGACCACGTTGTTGTTGCGGTAGAGTTCGGAAATATCGCGGAACACCTGGCGGTTCCGGGCGTCGAGCCGCCGCAGCACGCAATCGAAACCCAGGATGACATCGGTCCCCCCGAGATTCTCGCTGACCGACTTCATCGCGGCGCGTGTCGATTCCACCATGCCCTTGGGCTGGGCGATGGTGAGCACGATGCCATCGTCTATTGCGCAGAAGAAGGAGAGCGAGCCGTCGGGATGAACCTTCTGGATCGAGCGGCAATAATATTCGCCGCCGACGCGCACGACCACGGGATGCGAGGCGAAGCTCATGGGCGTCAGCGACTTCGCGTCGAGCCCGATTGCGGCGGCATATTCCTCGGCGGCCGGCCCGGCATTGAACTCGCGGACGGTGCGATGGTCCGGATCGGATGCGGTGACGACCAGTTTGTCGTCAGTGGGAACGAAATTCTCGGTCTTGAAGACCTGGAAGGGGATGTCGGTGGCGACCAGCGTGATGACCGCGCAGTCCGAATCGACCTCCCCATTGGCAATCAGGCTGGTCGTCTCGAATTTGAGGTCGTCGCCCGCCGAGGCACCGAGCAGCGGGATGTCGTCGAGCCCCCAATGGATGGCCGAAGTCACGGCCTCCTCGGCGTAGGACAGGCCGTCGATGAAGCAGAGCGCAAAGACATGCCCGCGGCGGGCGGCATCGCGGCCGCAGAGCTGGCGCTTCAGGCGTTCGACCTCGCCGGCGATCACGTCCATGCTGGACGAGGATACATGCTTCACCATGGTCGCCGCGACCGTGAAGGCAGCTTGCGGGAACAGGATCGCCACGGCCTGGCCTTCCTCGAGGCCCTGCGGCGTGATCTCGCCGGCGGTGGAGCATCCGGCGAAGGCGAGGCCCGGCGCATGCAAGGGTAGGGCCTCGGCGATTTCGGCCGCACCAATCAGCGATTGGGAAAAGAACAGAAGCGCAAACCCGGCATCGATGGTTGCCGACGCCTCGCCGATCGCTTTGGCGAAACCCGCGACGTCAGCCGCGCCTGTGGCGAGCACGGTGAGCCCGCAGCCATAGGTGGTGCGCGAAATGGTCAGCGCTGTCTCCTCCCAACGCATGGCGCGGCGTTCTTTCCCCGTCGCGCGGCGGCCATCTTCATCCGGCGCGCCTGATTTGACAATGGCCTGCCTCGAATTCGCGCAGGCGTCGGGTTTTGCGCTGGTGAAGGAGGCGGGAAGGCGACCCGCGGTTGCGACCGAAAGTATAATATACGCCTATTTTCCCTCCCGGCATTCTTTCATGATCGGACTGATTTCGGCTAGGCTGCCTCAATCCGGACCGCAGCCGTTTTTCAGGGTCCGGGCGGGAGAAATGGTTTCATGCTGCCGGTATCCGGGAGGAGGAGTATTTGATGTCTGAAGTTACGATTTCCGTGAATGGGCGAAACGTCACCAGAACAGTCGAAGACAGGACCCTGCTGGTCCATTTCCTGCGCGAGCATGTCGGGCTGACGGGTACCCATGTCGGCTGCGACACCTCGCAGTGCGGCGCCTGCGTGGTCCATGTCGACGGCAAGGCGGTGAAATCCTGCACCATGCTCGCCGCGCAGGCCTCGGGCTCCACGGTGGTGACAATCGAGGGCCTCGCCAACGGCGCCGAATTGCATCCCGTCCAGGCGGCCTTCAAGGAGCATCACGGCCTGCAGTGCGGTTTCTGTACGCCAGGCATGATCATGGCGGCGACCGACATGATCCGTCGCTACCCCGACGGACTGGACGAGGCGACCGTCAGGGCCGAACTCGAGGGCAATATCTGCCGCTGCACGGGCTACCACAACATCGTCAAGGCCATCCTCGCAGCGTCGAAGGCGATGGCCAAGGGCGGCAAGAAGAGCGCAAAGGCGGCGTGACGCCGCGTGAATGGTGAATGGTGAATAGTGAATGGTAGGGCGGGCGTTCGCGGCTGCGACCATTCACCATTCACCACCTTCACCATTCACCAAACTGTTCTGGAGGAGAACTCTGATGGGAATGGAAGGCATCGGCGCCCGGGTGGCGCGTAAAGAAGACAAGCGCTTCATCACCGGCGCCGGCCGCTATGTCGACGACATGGTCGTGCCGGGCATGAAGCATGCGGCATTCGTGCGCAGCCCCTATGCGCATGCCGACATCAAGAAGATCGATGTCAAGAAGGCGCAGGCCATGCCCGGCGTCATCGGCGTCCTGACCGGCAAGGAACTGAAGACCGACGGCATCGGCAATCTGATCTGCGGCTGGATGATCCATTCCAAGGACGGCTCGCCCATGAAGATGGGCGCATGGTCGCCGCTGGCGGTGGACCGGGCCCGCTATGTCGGCGACGCCGTGGCGATCGTTGTCGCCGAGACCAAGGGCCAGGCTCGCGACGCGGCCGAGGCTGTCGAGGTCACCTATAAGGAAAAGAAGGCCGTCACCGACGCCGTCGCGGCGTTGAAACCAGGCGCGCCTCAGCTTCATCCCGAAGCCGACGGCAACCTGATCTATGATTGGGAGATCGGCGACTCCAAGGCGGTCGACGCGGCCATCGCCAGCGCCGCCCACGTGACGAAGATGCACATCGTCAACAACCGGCTGGTGCCGAATGCGATGGAGCCGCGCGCGGCGCTCGGACACTACGACAAGGCGGAAGACCACTATACGTGCTGGACGACGTCGCAGAACCCGCATGTAGCGCGGCTCGTCATGAGCGCCTTCTACAATGTCGCGCCCGAGAACAAGCTGCGCGTGATCGCGCCCGATGTCGGCGGTGGTTTCGGCTCGAAGATCTACATCTATCCGGAAGAGATCGTCTGCCTGTGGGCTTCGAAGAAGACGGGCGTGCCGGTGAAGTGGGTGGCCGACCGCACCGAGAGCTTCATGACCGATGCACATGGCCGCGACCATGTCACGGAGGTGCAGCTCGCCTTCGACAAGGACAACAAGATGACGGCGCTGAAGGTCGACACGATCGCCAATTTCGGCGCCTATATGTCGCTGTTCTCGTCGGCCGTGCCGACCTATCTCTACGCGACCCTGCTGTCGGGCCAGTATGTGATCCCGGCGATCCATGCCAATGTGCGTGCGGTCTACACCAACACGGCGCCGGTCGACGCCTATCGCGGAGCAGGACGGCCGGAGGCGACCTATGTGCTGGAACGCGTCATCGAGACGGCCGCGCGCGAGCTCGGCATGTCGCCGGCCGAACTCAGGCGGAAGAATTTCATCACGTCGTTCCCCTATCAGACCCCCGTCATCATGGCCTATGACGCCGGCGACTACGGCGCCTCGCTCGACGCGGCGATGAAGGCGGCCGACTATCAGGGCTTCGCGAAGCGCAAGGCCGAGGCGGCCAAGCGCGGCAAGCTGCGTGGCATCGGCATGAGCTGCTATATCGAGGCCTGCGGCATTGCGCCTTCGGCCGCGGTCGGCTCGCTCGGCGCCGGCGTCGGCTTATGGGAATCGGCCGAGGTGCGCGTCAACGCCGTCGGCACCATAGAGGTGCTCACAGGCTCGCACAGCCACGGCCAGGGTCACGAGACGACCTTCGCCCAGCTCGTCGCCGACCGGTTCGGCGTGCCGATCGACAGCGTGTCGATCGTCCATGGCGACACCGACAAGGTGCAGATGGGCATGGGCACCTACGGCTCGCGCTCCGGCGCAGTCGGCATGTCGGCGATCGTCAAGGCGCTGGACAAGGTCGAGGCCAAGGCCAAGAAGATCGCCGCCCATCTGATGGAGGCCGACGAGGGCGACATCGTGATCGAGAACGGAGCGCTCAAGGTCGCCGGCACCGACAAGAACGTGCCGTGGTTCCAGATGGCCCTCGCCGCCTACACCGCGCACAATCTGCCGTCCGGAATGGAGCCCGGCCTGAAGGAGGGGGCGTTCTACGACCCGACCAACTTCACCTTCCCGGCCGGCTGCTACATCTGCGAGGTCGAGATCGACCCCGAGACCGGAACAACCGAAATCGTGCAGTTCGTCGCCTCCGACGATTTCGGCAAGATCATCAATCCGATGATCGTCGAAGGGCAGGTCCATGGCGGCATCGCCCAGGGCGTCGGCCAGGCGCTGCTGGAAGGGTGTCACTACGACCCGTCGACGGGCCAGCTGATCACGGCGAGCTACATGGACTACACCATGCCGCGCGCCTCCGACCTGCCGTCCTTCAAGGTGTCGACGACGGAGACGGCCTGCCCGGGCAATCCGCTCGGTATCAAGGGCTGCGGCGAAGCTGGTGCCATCGGTTCTCCGCCCGCCGTCATGAACGCCATCACCGACGCCATCGGCAACAACGACCTGACCATGCCGGCCTCGCCGCAGAAAGTCTGGGCGGCGCTGAAGGCGACGACGAAGCATTGAAGGCAGTGAATGGTGAATAGTGAATGGTGAATGGCTGTTTCCGCCCGTTCCCATTCACGACGGTTTCCGGTGATCGGAACCATTCACCATTCACTATTCACCATTCACATCGAGGGAGATGTCCCATGTACTCAGTCAACTACCACCGCGCCACCTCGGTCGCGGACGCAGTCAAGAAGGTGAAGGCCGGCGACGGCAAGTTCCTGTCCGGCGGCATGACGCTCATCCCGGCGATGAAGACACGGCTCGCCTCGCCGTCGGACGTCGTCGATCTCAATCACATCAAGGAACTCAAGGGCGTCAAGGTTTCGGGCAAGACCGTGACCATCGGCGCGACGACGACCCATGCCGAGGTCGCCGGCGACCCGAAGCTGCAGAAGGTGTGCCCGGCGCTGACGCATCTCGCCAGCCATATCGGCGACCCGCATGTGCGCCATCGCGGCACGATCGGCGGCTCGATCGCCAACAACGATCCGGCCGCCGACTATCCGGCCGCCTTGCTGGCGCTTGGCGCCACCATCGTCACCAACAAGCGACAATTGCCTGCCGACAAGTTCTTCAAGGGTCTGTTCGAGACGGCTCTCAAGGAGGACGAAGTGGTGACGGCGGTGACCTTCACGGCGCCGGCCAAGGCCGGCTACGCCAAGTTCCCGAACCCGGCGTCACGCTACGCCATGACCGGCGTGTTCGTCGCCAAGAACAAGGAAGGCGTGCGCGCGGCCGTCACCGGCGCCGGTGACGATGGCGTCTTCCGCTCGAAGGAGGTCGAAGCGGCGCTGGCCAGGAAGTTCGATGCAGCCGCCCTCGACGGGATCAAGATCCCCGCGAAGAACCTGATGGGCGATATCCATGCGTCGCCCGAATATCGCGCCAATCTCATCGGCGTGATGGCCAGGCGCGCAGTGGCCGCAGCGAACGGGTGAAATGGTGAATGGTGAATGGTAAAATGGTGAATGGAAGAAGAAGGCGCTGAGGGCCCTTTCTCCCATTCACCATTCACTATTCACCATTTCACCCTTCACCGATCCGATCTCGCGGACAAAATAGCGGACCGTCTTGGCGCCGCCATGGATCGTGGCGTCGCCGACCTCACGGAAACCGAGCGCGGCGTGAAAGGCATCCGATGCCGGATTGGGCGGGTCGGCGTTCACCTCGCAGGTGACGATCGTGTGGCCGTTCGCGGCGGCTCGATCGAAGAGGTCGAGATAGAGCCGTCTGGCATGGCCGCGGCCGCGTGCGGCGTTAGCCACGACGATGCGGTCGACATAGACGAAACGCTCATAGCGTTGCCGGAACCAGAGATAGTTCGGGCTGTCATAGGAAGCGTCCTGGTCGAAGGCCATGAGGAACGCTTCGAGCGCACCGATGCGCCGCGCATGGAAGGCCTGGCCGAGGAGAAAGGACAGCCGCTCCGGCTCGAGCCATGACAGTTCGGCCGCATGCTCGTTGTTCAGCGCCAGGATCGCCGGCTCGTCGGCCGGTACGACGGGAAGGATCGATGTGGTCTGCATTGGTCAAGCTGCCCTGGCTGCCGCGATCGTCGCCGCCACGAGTGCGGAGTCGGTCAGCGTGTTCCTGTATTCCCGGTCGAGATCCGTACCGCCCATGCCGACGTCAGGATTGCGATAGGTCATGGTGCTCGGCACGTCGCGGAGCGCTGCGAAGTGCATCTCGGCCAGCCCGGTCTGTGTGCGCACCGTGGCGATGTTCGACGGGTCGAGGTCTCCGCAGCCGAGGATGATGATGCGGCCGGCCGCCTGAACGACGAGTTCGGCGAGCAGAGCTGCTCCTTCGACGGCCGTGTCGCGCTGGCCGCTCGTGAGCACGCGCCCGATGCCGCACCGGATCAGCGCTTCCAACGCTTCGGCGGGGTCGCGCGTCATGTCGAAGGCGCGATGGCAGGTGACGTTGAGCGGCCCGGCGCGGCGCGCCAGTTCGGCCATGCGCTCCTCGTCGATCGTGCCGTCGGCCCTGAGGCAGCCGACGACGACACCGGCCACGCCGAGGTCGCGCAACGCCTCCACGTCGGCCAGCATCGAGCGGTATTCCGCTTCCGAATAGAGGAAATCCCCGCCGCGCGGCCGCACGATCACATGGAAAGGCACCGAGGCCAGTGCGAGAGCCTCCCTGACGGTGCCGAAGCTCGGCGTGATGCCGCCTTCGAGCAGGCTGGCGCAGAGCTCGACCCGATCCGCCCCGGCCTCCTGCGCTGCGATCAGCCCGTCGATCCCTTCGACGCAGACCTCGATAAGGGGCAGGGGCTGTTTCTGATCCGTCATTCCCGATCCATCCCGTGAATTCAGCCGCCCATGTAGCATCACGGCCCGGCCCGGGACAGGGGGCGAAAGGCTGACGCGGCCTTACCTTCGCCTGCATTAGCGCCTCTACCTCCAGGAAGACCGACGCGCGCGGGCGAACGGCTCTACCCGGAAGTATCGCCGTGCTGGATCGGGCAAATCTTTCCTCCATTGGCCCAGGTGATGCCAGACACAACGATGCAACCGGGCGCGATCATGGTCTAAGATTCGAGAAGGACTCAACCGCCGCAGTCGTCCAAGAGATGATCGAGAACAACAACAACGATCCGGGATCGCCGCTCGCTCCCTTTCAGTACGGGACCTTCCGCGCGATCTGGTTCGCGAGCCTGGCCTCGAATTTCGGCGGTCTGATCCAGGCGGTGGGCGCCGCCTGGCTGATGACCTCGCTGACGGCCGAGGCCGACATGGTGGCCCTGGTCCAGGCGTCGACGGCACTGCCGATCATGATGTTCTCGCTGGCGTCGGGCGCGATCGCCGACAATTTCAACCGGCGCAAGGTGATGATCGTCGCGCAGCTCTTCATGCTGCTCGTGTCTGCCGTACTAACCGTGACCGCCCATCTCGAGCTGCTTTCGCCATGGGCGTTGCTGGCTTTCACCTTCCTGATCGGCTGCGGAACGGCGCTCAACAACCCGTCGTGGCAGGCCTCGGTCGGCGACATCGTCCCGCGTGCCGACCTCCCGGCAGCCGTTGCCCTCAACAGCGTCAACTTCAACCTCACCCGCAGCGTCGGCCCCGCGATCGGCGGCGCGATCGTGGCTGCGGCGGGGGCCGCAGCGGCCTTCGCCGTCAACACGCTCAGCTATTTCGCCCTGATCGGTGTGCTGGCCCGCTGGAAGCCGGCCGTCCCGGCGTCGGCACTGCCGCGCGAATCGCTGGGCGCTGCGATGGGCGCGGGGCTGCGCTACGTCGCCATGTCGCCGAATATCGAGAAGGTCCTGCTGCGCAGCTTCCTGTTCGGCCTGGCGGCAATCTCGATTCTCGCTCTGCTCCCGCTGGTGGCGCGCGACCTGCTTCGCGGCGGACCGCTGGTCTACGGCCTGATGCTCGGCTGCTTCGGCGTCGGCGCCATCGGCGGCGCGCTGCTCAGCGCGCGCCTGCGTCGGCGCTCCCAGGCCGAGGCGATCGTGCGCGGCGCCTTTCTCGGCTTCGCTTCATGCGCGGTGATCGCTGCCCTTAGCCCAAGCCCCTGGCTGACGGGTATTGCCCTGATGATGGGCGGCGCCTGCTGGGTGCTGGCGCTGTCCTTGTTCAACGTCACGGTGCAGCTTTCGACGCCGCGCTGGGTCGTCGGCCGTGCGCTGGCCATCTACCAGACGGCGACCTTCGGCGGCATGGCGTTCGGCAGCTGGATCTGGGGCGTCACGGCAGAGAACCAGGGGGCGCAGGTGGCGCTGCTGGTTTCCGCGGGACTGTTGCTTGCCGGTTCTGCGATCGGCTTCCTGGTCCCGCTGCCGGAGGAGACGACCCTCAATCTCGATCCGCTGAACCGCTGGCAGGAGCCGAGCCTGGCGCTCGACCTCAAGCCGCGCAGCGGTCCGATCCTGATCATGATCGAATACGTCATCCGGACCGAGGACACGAAGGCGTTCCTCGACGCCATGGCCGAACGGAGCCGCGTGCGCCGGCGCAACGGGGCGCGCAACTGGGCGCTGTCGCGCGACCTCGAGAACCCGGAATCCTGGATGGAAAGCTATCACCTGCCGACCTGGGTGGAGTATCGCCGCCACAACCAGCGCACAACCCATGCCGACGACGTGGTGGGAGCGAGGATCCGGAAGCTGCACAGCGGAGCAGAGCCGCCGCGCGTCCACCGCATGATCGAACGGCCGACCAACTGGTCGGCCGCCCTGTTCGCCACCAAGGACGTGTTCGACATGCCGTGACTGGCCGCCGCTGTCAGTTTTCCGGGATGTTCTCCCTGAAGACGATCTGAAGGCGCGGCGCGTGGGAATCGTAGTCGAGGCCGCGCACGCTCTGGGCAAGGATGTTCAGCGCCTCGCGCGCCTCGACGCGCGGGTTCTGGTCGATGACGGCGTCGAGCGTGCCGTCGAGCAGCAGCGCCTTGTTGCCTTCCGTCGCCTCATGCCCGACGAAGACAACGCTCAGGCCGCGCTGCTTCAGTGCGCGTGCGATGCCCTGGTTGCCGGCGCCGATATTGTAGATGCCGGCCAGGTCGCCATGCCGGTCGAGCAGGGCGGAGGCCTCGGCGAAGGCCTTTTCGCGATCGTCGAGCATCTCGCGCAATTCGACGATCTGGAGGTTGGGGAACTCCTCGGCGAGGATGTGACGGAAGCCCATCTCGCGTTCCTCGTGGCCGCGATAGGAGAGGGAACCCGCGAAGAGCGCGACCTTCTTCGGTGCAGACGTGCCGAGGAAGCGGCCGAGGATGTAGCCGGCGAGCCGGCCTGCCTGGCGGTTGTCGATGCCGACATAGGCGATACGCGGCACGTGAAGGATGTCGGACGCCAGCGTCACCACCTTGACGCCGCTCGCCGACAAGGCGCGGATCGCCTCGCGCACTGTCGGGTGGTCGAGTGCGATCACGCCGATACCTCGCGTCTGGCCACGAAGCTCGTGAAGGGTGCGCGCCAGCGTATCGGGGTTGAAGCCCTCGATCGTGACGATGCGGACATCGAGATCGGGACGCGCCGCGCCCTGGATCTCCAATTGCTGGTGCAGCATCTTGATAAAGGTGTTGGTGCCCATCGGCAGCACGAAATCCAGACGCACCGGCGCGCTCGCGGCCGGCTGGACCGGGGTCGATCCGTCCGAAATGTAGCCGAGACGCTGGGCGGTCTCGATCACGATCTCGCGCGTGCGGCTTCGCACGCCCGCGCGGTTGTTGAGCACCCGGTCAACCGTGGCGGCGGAGACGCCTGCCTCACGCGCAATGTCGATCAGAGTGGATCGCACGTTGTGTCACCTTCTCTCCGGCGCCGGCCCGGCGGCGCCTCGCTCAGGCTGCGTGCCGGGCTGAACGAAAGCGGCAGCTTCGATTGGCAGGCTCACCGATTCTGATGTGAAATGATGTATCCGCGTGAGGCGGCGATGCAAGCCAGGCGGCCCCGAATTCGCTCCGTCACCGCCGCCGGTCACCGCAAATTGCCTGAAAATCACATCAAAAACGCGCAGCGAAGGGAGCGTATCGCCCTGAATTCTCACGACTTTTCCTTTACTTTGATGAAGAATGACCTATTCTGATTTGAAATGATGTTGACAGCCATCAGATTGGTCGTCAATATCCATCATGCTGAAGGGCTGCCGGAGGAAAGCGGCCAAGGGAGGATTTCAGATGTCCGATTTGATCCGCATGTCGCGGCGCCGATTGCTGGCGTCGGGAGGAAAAGCTGCCGCCCTGGTTGCGGCAGTCGGCATTGCGCCGAGACTCATTCGTCCTGGCCGCGCCTATGCGGCCGACGCGCTGGCCGAAGGCATGATCGGCGGCCCGACCGGATTCGACGGCGCGGAGCGTTATCAGTATGGCCCGGATACGCCGGAAGGCCGTGCCATCGAAGCAGTGAAGGCGATGAAGGGCGCGGGCAATGCTCCTGCCAGGATCGTGCTCGGCCTGTCCGACGGCTCGATCGGTCAGCTCACCCAGCCTTTCCCGGCCGGCGCCCCTTCCATCAAGGAGCTTTGGGAGAAGGAGACCGGCATCCCGCTCGAGATCGTCGGCGTGCCGAACGGCCAGGAATTCACCAAGACGATGCAGGACATCTCCACCAAGGGTGGGGCCTACGACATCTATGCGGTCGAGTGGAACCGTCTCGGCGACCTCGCCGAAACCGGCGGCATCGTCAATCTCGACGACTTCGTGGCCGAGCACAAACCGGAATGGGACGACCCGGAGCGCGGCTATGTGGGCGGCGCCAAGGGTGTCTCGCTGCTCAACCAGTATCGCGGCTCGACCTATGGCGTGTCGCTCGATGGCGACTTCCAGGTCTGGGTCTACCGCACCGACCTGTTCGGCGATGAGGCGGAGAAGAAGGCTTTCGCCGACAAATACGGCTACGAGTTGGCGCCGCCCAAGACATGGAAGCAGCTCGACGAGGTCGCGGCCTTCTTCCATCGGCCGGACAAGGGCCTCTTCGGCTCGACCGACCTGCGCAACCAGGGTTGGGGCTACACCAACTGGTACCAGCGCTATGTGTCGATGGGCTTGCCCAACCAGTTCCTGTTCGACGATTCCGGCAAGCCGCTGATCAATTCGGAGGCCGGCGTGGCGGCGACATCAGAATATGTCGCCTCGCTCTCGCATCATTCTCCCGATGCCATCTCCTGGGGCTGGCCGGAGCAGTACGGCAACTTCGCCAATGGCGGCGCTGCGATGACCTGCGCCTTCTCAAACCTGCCGAAGTTCCTCGACAATCCCGGCAATGCCGGGTCCAAGGTGACCGGCAAGATCGGCTCCATGCTGCCGCCCGGCCGCGACGTCGACGGAAATCGGATCAGCCGCTCGGTGCTGTGGCTGAATCTGTCGGCATCGGTCTCGTCGCAGAGCAAGCACCCGGAGGCCTGCTATCTGTTCCTGCAATGGCTCGGGTCGAGCCGCATCTATGCCTGGATGACGGCCAATCCCGGCGGCTATTTCGATCCGTTCCGGCTGTCGGACTTCTCCGACCCGCTGGTGCGCCAGACCTATCACGCCTACCACATGGACGTGGTGCGCGAGACGGTGGCCCGCACCGTGCCGACCATCAACTATCCGGGTGCGACCGCTTTCCACAACGCGCTCGACGAGAACCTCGTCGCCGCTCTGACCAAGGCCAAGACGCCGGAGCAGGCGATGGCCGACACGGAGGCCGAATGGCAGAAGATCGCCCGGCGCACCGGCGAGGACAAGCTGCTCGAGGCGATCAAAGCCAACAAGGCCGCGTGGCCGACGGTGGTCGATCCGGTCGGCTGACGGCGATGCGTTCCTGCCCTTCCTCCGTGGGAAGGGCAGGGGTGATCCATGCCGTTCGTCCCATGCCAGCACCATTGCTATGAAACAGCCGAGATGAAGCGTTCAGTCCCCTTCGAGATCTTCCGCTACGCCGCCATCGTTGCGGCGCTGGCGGTTACGCTCGTGCCCATCCTGTGGATGGTCTCGATGGCTTTCAAGCCGATCGCGGAATGGTCGGCCGCGGGTGCCGACCTCACCTGGTGGCCGAAGCAGCCGACACTCGACAATTTCCGCTTCATCTTCGGCGAATCGACGAGCAACCTGATCGTCGCGCTCGACCGCACCGCGATGAAGCCGATCATCTCCTCGCTGCTCTCGGCCGTTTTCGGCACCGCTATCGCCATGTCTGCGGGCACGGCGGCGGCTTACGGCCTGTCGCGTTTCGGCGCCGGCGGGAACCTGCCGCTGGCCCTCATCCAGCTCCGTCTCTTCCCGCCCATGGCGGTGATGATCCCGGTCATGATCATGTGGTCGTTTCTGAACTTCATGGATAGCTGGTGGGGTCTGGCGCTGATTTATGGGATCGTCACGCTGCCCTTCGCCTTCTGGCTGATGAAGACCTTCTTCGACGACATGCCGCGCGAGATCGAGGAGGCGGCTCTCGTGGAGGGGTGCTCGCGGCTGCGCGTCTTCATCCGCATCACGCTGCCGATGATGCGTGCGCCCCTGGCGAGCGCGGCGCTCTTCGTCTTCATTCTCAACTGGTCGGACTATCTGATCGCGCTGCTCCTGACGACACGCGAATGGGTGACGATCCCCGTCTACATGGCTTCGCTGTCATCCTCGATGACCGGGCAGCTCTATGGCGCCAAGGCCGCGCTCGGACTGATCGCCGCAGTGCCGCCGGTGGTCATGGGCATCGCCATCCAGCGTCACCTCGTGCGTGGCCTGACCTTCGGAGCGCTGAAGAAATGAGTGCGGCAAACCTGGTGGAGGAGCGCCGCGTGGATGCCCCCGACAAAGCGATGGAACAGCCTTCCGCAGACGTCGAAGCCGCGCGCCTGGGTTTCCGGCTGATTCTGCCGGCGCAGATCCTGGTGCTGTTCATCTCGGTGTTCCCGCTGCTGATGCAGTTCTACATCAGCATGACCGACTGGTCGCCGCTCTCCGGCACAGGTTGGTGGAATGCCTGGGAGCTGTGGAACGGCTTCGCCAACTATACCGATCTCGCCGGAGATTCTCGTTTCTGGAGCGCGCTGTGGCGCACCGCGATCGTCATGCTCGTCTGCGTGCCTGCGGAGTTCCTGCTCGGCCTGGCGCTGGCGACGCTGTTCATGGACAACTTTCCGGGCAAGCGCCTGTTCTATTCGATCATGCTCATGCCGATGATGGTGGTACCCGCGGTCGCCGGATACATGTTCTTCATGCTGTTCCAGTCGGGCGGCCCGCTGAACGACATCCTGTCCTCGCTGACCGGCATGCCTGTCACGGTGGCGTGGCTCTCGGACCCGACGCTGGCGCTAGTCGCGGTCATGATCGCCGATATCTGGCAGTGGACACCGCTGATGTTCCTTATCCTGCTCGCCGGTCTCGTCGGCGTGCCCGAGGACCAGATCAAGGCCGCGACACTGCTCGGCGCCAATGCCTGGCAACGCTTCACCAGCATCGTGCTGCCGAAGATGAAAACGATCATCGTCATCGCGCTGGCCATCCGGGTCATCGAGAACTTCAAGATCTTCGACACGCTTTACATAATGACAGGGGGCGGCCCCGGCGTCGCCACCGAGACCATCTCGGTCTACATCTACAAGATCACCACGCAGGACCTGATCTGGGGCTACGTCGCGGCCATCGCGCTCGCCATTTTGATCGTGCTGTCCGTCGCCGCGGTTTTCGCGATGAAGCGCATGGCCGCGGCACGGGAGGCCTGACATGAGCGCGATCCACCTGCAGAACCTGGTCAAGAAGTTCGGCGACTTTGCCGCACTGAAGACCATGGACCTCACGATAGCCGATGGCGAGTTCATGGCGCTGCTCGGCCCCTCGGGCTGCGGCAAGTCGACGACCATGAACATGATTGCCGGCATGGAGGATCCCACGGATGGGCGCATCCTTTTCGGCGACCGCGACATGGCCGGCGTGCCGATGGGGCGCCGCGGCGTCGGCTTCGTCTTCCAGAATTACGCGATCTTCACGCATATGAGTGTGCGGCAGAACCTCGCCTATGGCCTCAGGATGCGCGGCACGCCGAAGCCGGAGCTCGAACGACGGGTCGGAGCGATCGCGGAGCTCCTGCAACTGACGCCGCTGCTCGACCGCAAGGCCGATCGGCTGTCGGTCAACATATTGCAGCGTGTGGCGATCGGACGCTCGGCCATCATGGAGCCGTCGATCTTCCTCCTGGACGAGCCGCTGTCCAATGTAGACGCCGCCTTCCGCGCTGTAATGCGCACGGAATTGAAGCATCTGCAGCGGCAGTTCCGGCAGACCATGGTCTATGTCACGCACGACCAGCTCGAAGCCATGACCATGGCCGACCGGATAGCGGTCATGGACCATGGCGTTCTGCAGCAGGTTGGGACGCCGCTTCAGGTCTACAACGATCCTGAGAATGTCTTCGTGGCGCGTTTCATCGGCGCACCCGGGATGAACCTCCTTAAAGGGAGGCCGGCCGAAAGCGATCGCGGCCTGGTCGTCGATCTCGGACAGCTTGGAGCGACGTCGCCCTTGCCCGACGCGCTCGCCGCCGGCCTGCGCCGCAACAGCGGGGAGGTGCTCTACGGTTTCCGTCCCGAGCAGGTGGCGATCTCGGACGGGGGGCCTGGACTCCGCATGCCGGCAACCTTCATCGAGCGCATCGGAGCACGGACCATCGTCCATTTCGGCGAAGGCGAGACGGCGGTGAAGGCGGTCTTCGACAATGACGTCGCGCTGGCCGTCGGCGATGTCGTGACCCTCGCGCCGAACGAGAACTCGGTGCGCATCTTCGACACGGCCAGCGGCGCCGCGATCAGGGCAGGGTGAGACGATGGCCGAGATCGCATTCCGTCACGTGACGAAACGTTATGGCGACACGCTCGCCGTCGACGATGCGTCCTTCACCGTCGAGGACAACGAGTTCTTCTGCTTCTTCGGACCGCCTTTGTCGGGCAAGTCGACCATCCTGCGGCTCATCTTGGGGCTGGAGACACCCGACAGCGGCGAAATCCTCATCGGAGGGCGCCCGGTCAACAAGGTCTCGCCGGCCGGGCGTAACGTCGCCATGGTGTTCCAGAACCTGGCGCTGTTTCCGCATATGACCGCACGTGAGAATGTCTGTTTCCCGTTGGTCGAGCGCAAGGTGCCGCAGGTCGACATCGACAGGCGTCTCGCCGACGTTTCGGCGAAGCTCCATATCGGCCACATACTCCACAAGCCGCCGGCACAGCTCTCTGGCGGCGAACGGCAGCGCGTCGCGATCGCTCGCGCCCTGGTGCGCGATCCCGCCGCCTATCTCATGGACGATCCGATCTCGGCGCTCGACGCCCGGCTGCGCGAGGAGACGCGCGTCGAGCTGAAGCGCATCCAGCGCGACCTCGGCAAGACGCTGATCTATGTGACGCATGACCAGGAGGAGGCGATGTCGGTCGCAGATCGCATGGCGATCCTCGATAACGGCGCGATCAGGCAGGTCGGCGCTCCGTCTGAAATCTATGACAGCCCGGCCAGCGTCTACGTCGCCAAGCTACTGGGCTCGCCCGTGATGAACATCCTGGCCGGCAGGCACACCGAGGCGGGGCTGGAGGCGGCCGACGGCGCCATCCGCCTGCCGGCCGGCAGCGTTCCGGCCGGCACTGCCGAGATCGGCATCAGGCCGGAGAACCTGAAGGTCGAGCCCTGGGGCGAGGGCAAGGCCGGCCGGCCGGCGAAGGTGTTCGAGGTCGAGCCGCTGGGCGGCTACACGGTGGTCACGCTGGATGCCGGGCAGTCGCGGCTGCGCGCACTGATGCGCGGCCAGCCGGACATCAGGCCGGAAGCCGAAGTCGCGCTCTTCTGCGACCCCGGACGGATTCACTGTTTCGCACAGGGCGGAGGAGCCCTCGCAAGATGAATGACGCAATGACAAGGGAGGACGCGATGGCGGGTGCTTTCGAGCCGGATGTGGCGGTTCGTGCCAGGGAATTCAGGATCGGCTGCATCGGCGCCGGCATGATCATGGCCGAGTGTCATCTCGCGGCCTACAAGGAGGCCGGCTTCCCCGTCGTCGCAATCGCCTCGCGCACCCGGGCGAACGCCGAAAAGGTCGCGCAGCGCTGGGACATCCCGACGGTTCACGAAACCCCTGAACAACTGATCGAAGACAAGAATATCGAGATCGTCGACCTCGCCTTTCCGCCGGACCAGCAGCCGGCGCTCATCCGCCATGCGCTCAAGCAGAGCCACATCAAGGCGATCCTCGCCCAGAAGCCGCTGGCGCTGTCGCTGAAGGATGCGATCGAGCTGCGCGACGAGGCTGCGCGAGCCGGCAAGATCCTCTCGGTCAACCAGAACATGCGCTACGACCAGTCGATGCGTGTCTTGAAGCAGGTGATCGACAGCGGCGCGCTCGGGGACATCGTCTTTGCCCAGATCGACATGCATGCCATTCCGCATTGGCAGTCGTTCCTGGCGGGCTACGACCGGCTGACATTGTCGAACATGAGCGTGCACCATCTCGACGCGCTGCGCTTCCTGTTCGGCGACCCCGATGAAATCACGACGCTGGCGCGCAAGGATCCGCGCACGGCCTTCGACCATCACGACGGCATCACCGTGTCGACCTTGAGGTTTCCATCCGGCGTGATGGCGGTTTCGCTGGAGGATGTGTGGTCGGGGCCGCGCCGGGAAGGTTATCGCGACGACCAGCATATCGACTGGCGGGTCGAGGGAACCGCAGGCGTGGCCAAGGGCACCATCGGCTGGCCGACGGGTGCGGCCTCGACGCTGAGCTACGCCTCCGCCAGGACCACCGGCGGCGAATGGGTCTCGCCGAAATGGGAGACCATGTGGTTCCCGCACGCCTTCATCGGCGTGATGGAGCAGCTTCAATATGCCCTGAAATCGGGCACGTCGCCGGCGCTCTCCGTCGCCGACAACGTCAAGACCATGGCGCTTATCGAAGCGGGCTACCGCTCGATCGACCAGCGCCGCGCCGTCAAGCTTTCCGAAATCTCTATCGACTGAACCCGCAGGGAGGACATTCCATCATGATGCAAGCCGGAATTTTCACGGGATATTTCCCGTATGGGCTGGAGGAGACCGCGAGCAAGATCCGCGGGCTCGGCTTCAACACCGTGCAACTCGACCTGCACTTCAAGGACCTCGACCTGTCCGCGGGCCAGATCACCAAGGACAAGGCCAGGAAGGTACGCGACACTTTCCGCGACCACAACCTGCCGATCTGCTGCATCTCGGGCTATACGAACATCATCCACCCCGACAAGGCCGAACGTGAGAAGCGGGTGGGCTATCTCAAGGAGATCATCCGCAACGCCCGCGAATTCGGCTCGCCCTATGTGATCTCGGAGACGGGCACCTTCAACACCGAGTCAGACTGGGTTCATCATCCGAAGAACAAGACGGAGGAGGGCTTCGAGGAGTGCCGGAAGGTCATCGCGGACCTTGCGCAGACGGCCTACGACCACGGGGCCGTGTTCCTGCTCGAAACCTATGTGAACAATGTCGTCGGCTCCGTCGAGGAAACGGTGCGGATGTTCGCGCAGGTCGACCATCCCGGCCTCGGCCTGCTGATGGATCCGACCAACTATTTCGAGACCCACAACATCGACAGGATGGACCAGATCCTGAACCAGGTCTTCGACACGCTGACCGACAAGATAAGGATAGCGCATGCCAAGGACGTGAAGCGCTCGGGCGACGACAAGAGCGAGAAGCATGCCGATATCGGCGACGCCGAGGCGCTCGAGAGCCACACCTTCCGCGGTGTCGGCGAGATCGAACTGCCGGCGCCGGGGCTCGGTTCCCTGAACTACGACCTCTATCTGAAGCGGCTCGCCGAGAAGCATCCGAACATCCCTGTCATCATCGAGCATCTGGCGGAAGACGACGTGCCGAGGGCGAAGAAGTTCCTGGACGGAAAGTTCAGGGCGAACGGGCTCTGATCGTCCAGATGTAGCTTACCGGCGATCTTCACCGGGCAATCAGGCAGATCTCCCGCCGGGGTCGGCGGGGGCGCGGGAGAGGCTTGCCGCCTCTCTGCTCAAAGGCATGAGGAGGAAGAGGGATGTACAGACTGGCATTATCCGCCGCCGCTGCCCTGGTCTTCGGCGCGGCGCTCGCCGTGCCGGCTGAAGCGCAGGACAAGAAGGTATTCTATCTGCTCTCGCATGGCGGCGCGTCCGACCGGTCTTCGTCACCCACAATCTGCACCACGTCTTCCAGGTGGCCGACCGCATCATCGTCATGCGGCGTGGCGAGGTGACCGCCGAGCTGGTGGTGGCCGAGACCGACCTGCTGACCGTGGAAAGCATCATCACCGGCGCCGATGTCTCCGCATTGAGAGCCAGCGCCAAGGCAAACTGAGGGAAGTCGCAGGAAGTCTGATATGGTTGAACTCTATGGAACGCGGCGCTCGCGCCGCGACCTTGCCGCCAGCGCCGGATCGCTGTCGCAATTCGCCGGCGTGCGGCTGATGACGCTGGGAGACGGCGTCGAGCGCGGCATCCGCATGCTGGAATTCCGCACCGGAACGGGCCTGCGCTTCACGGTGCTCGTCGACCGTGCCCTCGATATCGCCGACTGCGAATATCGCGGCCTGGCCGTGGGCTGGAATTCGCCTGCGGGTTTCAAGCATCCGGGCCTTGCCGAATATGAAGGCGAGGGCGGGCTCGCCTGGCTTCGGTCCTTCTCCGGGCTGATGGTGACCTGCGGCCTCGACCACATATTGTTCATGTATGACGAGCCGGCCGATCACTACGTTTATGGGCCACGCAAATCCGTCAGCCATTCCATCCACGGCCGCATCGGCACCTTGCCGGCACGCCTGACCGGTTACGGCGAGACATGGGACGGTGACGACTGCACGCTCTGGTGCGAGGGCGTGGTGAGCCAGGGCACGGTGTTCGGCGAGGATTTGCAACTGATCCGCCGCATCGAGGCCAAGGTCGGCTCCAACGAGATCAAGCTGTCCGACCGGGTGATCAATCGCGGCTTCTATCGCACGCCGCATATGTACTGCTATCACATCAATGTCGGCCATCCGGTGGTTGCCGAGGGCTCCCGTTACCTGGCACCGATCAGGGACGTGGTCTGGGCGGCCCATGCCGGCGCCGACTACCGAAAGCAGGAAGTCGGCTACCGCACGCTTCCGGCCCCGAAGATGAACTTCCACGAACAGGTCTGGCAGCATGAGCTCGCCGCGGATGCAGCCGGCGAGGTTCCGGTCGCGGTCGTCAACGACGCGCTCGGCATCGGCTTCGAAGTCGTCACCCGCAAGGACCAGTTCCCCTGCATGTTCGAGTGGCAGAACCTGCAGGCCGGCCAGTACGCTCTCGGCATCGAGCCATCGACCCACCACGTGCTCGGCCACAAGGCGGCGCGCGACCGCGGCGAACTGATCTGGCTCGAGCATGGTGAGGAACGCGCCTACGACACGACCTTCCGGGTCCTTGCCGATGCGGACGAGATCGCCGCGAGGGGCAAGCGCATAGCGGCTCTGGCCGAGCAGCCGGCCGAGGATTTTCCGGAACCCTCGGGCAAGCACCTGCCGATCGGAGGTCGTTCGTGAGCATGCCGGAACGCAAGGATAGATCTGCCATGTCCGTCGCCGGCCGGACGATCCTCTATACGGGCGCGGCCGGCGGCCTCGGCACCGAAACGACGCTGCAGTTCCTGCGGGCGGGCGCGAGGGTAGTGGCGATCGACAACGATCATCGCAAGATCGAGAACCTGCTGGAGCAGGCCGGCCGCGAGAAGCTCTCGGGTCTTTCGATGTGCGAGGCCGATCTTTCCGATCTCACCGATCTGCGCAGCCGGCTCGACACGAAGTCTGGCGAGGTCGGCGGCTTTGACATCGTCATCAACAACGCCGCGATCTATCCGTCGCGACCTTTCGAGGACTACACGATCGAGGATTTCCAGGCCGTCCAGCGTGTCAATGTCGACGCAGCCATCGTTTGCGTGCAGGCGGCACTGCCCCATATGCGCGCACAGGGCTGGGGCCGCATCGTCAACGTCTCGTCGGTGACTGCCTATGGCGGCTGGGCGCTGCTGGCGCCTTATGTCCAGTCCAAGGGAGCGCTGATCGGGCTGACGCGTGCCTGGGCGAGGGAATTCGGCCAATACGGCGTGACGGTCAACGCAATCGCGCCCGGCGCCTTCCCGACCGACGCGGAAAAGATCCACCCGGACCCAGAGGGCTATACGCGCTTCGTGCTCGAGCACCAGGCGCTGAAGCGACGCGGCAATCCGCGCGACATCGCCAATGCGCTGATGTTCTTCGCTTCGGAGGAATCCGGATTCATCACGGGCCAGACGCTGAATGTCGACGGCGGCTGGGTCATGCACTGACAGGAAAGACAGGGAAAACTGACATGGGAATCCTGAGCGGCATCCGCGTGCTCGATTGCTCGATCGCGATGGCGGGGCCTTTCGCGGCGCAGCGCTTGGGCGATCTCGGCGCCGACGTGGTGAAAGTCGAGCCGGTGACGGGCGAATGGCAGCGCCATGTGTCGGCCGGCGGCGCCCGCGGCAACAAGGTCAACGTCTCCTTCCTCTCGCTCAACCGCAACAAGCGCTCGCTGGCGGTCGATCTCAAGGCGGAGCAAGGCAAAAAGGTCCTGCTCGACCTGGTGAAGACGGCAGATGTGTTCCTGCAGAACTATCGGCCGGGCGTCGCCAAGCGTCTGGGCGTGGATTACGAGACGCTCTCGAAAATCAATCCGCGCCTGGTCTATGTCTCGATGTCCGGCTACGGCGAGACCGGGCCTTATGTGAACAGGCCCGGCCAGGACCTCCTTCTGCAGGCCATGTCGGGCGCGATGCTCTCGGCGGGACGTGCGGGCGAGGCACCGAATGCGGCCGGCCAATATCTCGTCGACGCGATCACCGCTTATACGGCCTTCGAGGGCGCGCTGGCAGCACTCTTCCATCGGGAACGGACGGGCGAAGGCCAGTTGGTCGAAGTCAACATGCTCGACGCCATCGCCACGATCCAGATGCAGGAACTCTCCGTCTTCACCGTCGGCGGCAAGGAGCAGAAGCGCTCGGACGAGCCGCATGCGCATGTCTTCATCCGCGCACCCTACGGCGCCTTCGCCACGAGCGACGGCTATATCGTCGTTGCCTTTCCGCCGTTGAAGAAGCTCGGCGAAGTGATCGGCGAGCCGAGTTTCGCCGCGATGGACGACGAGGTCGATAGCTGGGCGCGCCGCGACGAGATTTTCGCCAAGACGCGCGACAGGCTGAAGGGCAAGACCAGCGCGGAATGGCTGACGCTCTTCGCCGAAGCCGATCTCTGGGCTGGGCCGGTCTACGGTTACAAGGAACTCGTCGACGACCTGCAAGTGAAGCACAACGGCACCTTCGTCGAATACGACCATCCGACCGAGGGACGCGTGAAGACGCCCGGCTTCCCGATCCGCTTTTCGAAGACCCCGTCCAAGGTCGCGCGCGGCGCCCCGCTCGCCGGCGAGCACACGCGCGAGGTTCTGGCCGAGGCAGGATATGACGACGCCGCGATCGACCGGTTGGAGCAGGTCGGCGCGATCAGTACCGGAAGGCACTGACCATGCAATCCTACAGGGCGCTCACCTGGGATCATCCCCGGGGATACAATGCCTTGGCCGCGGCTGCGGCCAGGCTCGATCCGGTGCGCGACGGTCTGTCGATCGTCTGGGACAGGCAGCCGCTGGAGGGCTTCGAATCCCATCCGATCGCCGATCTCTGCGCGCGCTACGATCTCGTCGTGCTCGATCACCCGCATGTCGGCGAAGCCGTGGAGGCGGATTGCCTTCAGCCGCTGGAGACCGTGTTCGGGGTGGACAGGATCGCGGAGCTGGACGCGGCGACGATCGGCCCCTGCCTGTCCAGCTATCGTTATGGCGGCCGGCACTGGGCCCTGCCGCTCGACGCAGCGACCCAGGTGATGGCGGCCCGGGGCGACCTGCTGGAAGGGCCGTCCCCCCAAGGCTGGGCCGAGGTCGTCGCGCGGTCGCAGCAGACGGGAAAGGTCGCGCTGTCGATGGCGGGGCCGCACGCAATCCTGAGCTATCTGTCGCTCGCGGCTGCCCTCGGCGAGCCGCCGGCGGTGGACGATCCCGATCTGCTCGTCTCGCCGGGTACGGGCCGAGAGGCTTTCGAGCTTCTGGCGGAACTGGCCGCGCGCAGCCCGACATCGGTGAAGGACAAGAACCCGATCGGCATTCTCGGCCATATGGCGACGCATGACGACGTCGAGCTCTGCCCGCTGATCTACGGCTATGTGAACTATGCGGCGCCGGTGGAGGGCAAGGCGATCCGCTTCACGAATGCGCCGCGGATGACGACGGGCGGGCAGCCTGGATCGACGCTCGGCGGCACCGGGATCAGCATTTCCAGGCGCTGCCCGGTGACGCCGGAACTGATCGATCACCTTCTGTGGCTAATGGGAGACGAGGCTCAGAGCGGTTTCATCCCGTCGCATGACGGTCAGCCGAGCCGCCGTTCGGCCTGGGCCGACGAAGCCGTCAACCGGCGCTGGGGCGATTTCTATCGCAACACGGCCGATACGCTGGAGGCCGCTTATGTGAGGCCCCGTCACTCGGGCTACATCGCCTTCCAGACCAAGGCGTCAGCTCTGTTGCGGGATGCTTTCGACATCAGGCGGCCGGCCGGCGCGGTCGTGGCGGAATTGCAGACACTTTATCGCGCCAGCCGGCCGAACGGCGGCGAGAGGTAGGAGTTTCATCATGACCCAGGATGTGCTGTTCGAAGTCGACGGTGCGATCGCCGTCATCACCCTCAACCGACCGCAGAAGCTTAATGCGGTCACGCCTGAGATGGCCGACGCGATCGTGGCCGCGGTGAATCAATGCAACGACAGCGAGACGATCCGCTGCGTGATCCTGACCGGCGCGGGCGAGAAGGCGTTCTGCGCCGGCTCCGACATAGGCGAACTCGACACCTACGAGACGCCATGGCAGTTCCGCAACAGGCCGGACTATTGCGATGCCATCCGCGCTCTGCTGAAGCCGTCGATCGCTGCGGTGAACGGCTACTGCTTCGGCGGGGGGCTGGAGACGGCCATGTCCTGCGACATCCGCATCGCCTCCGAGAACGCGCAGTTCGCCGCGCCCGAGATCAAGCTCGGCTGGATCGGCGGCGGCGGCATGGCCATGCATCTGGCGCATTCGGCCGGCATGTCCAATGCGGCGCTGATGATCATGACGGGCGATCCCGTTCCGGCCGACAAGGCGCTGGCCTGGGGGCTCGTCAGCGATGTGGTTCCACGCGATCAACTGCTTGCGCGGGCGCGCGAAATCGCTCAAACAATTGCGAGCCGCGCGCCGATCGCCGCCGAGACCGCGAAGCTCAATCTGAAGGCCGCCCATACGATGCCGCCGGAAAAGGCGATCGAATATGAGCGTGACCTGCAGACGATCTGCTTTGCGACTGAGGACGCCCGGGAGGGAAGGGCGGCGTTCAAGGAAAAACGCGCCGCGGTGTTCAGGCGGCGCTGAGGGATGGAAAGAACGTGACTGATACAGCAGGCCTGCCCGGCGAGGGCGTCTTCCTTGGTCGGGTCAAATCGCCCGGCGCGCCCCATCCGCTCGTGGTGACCGTTCGGAATGGGATGGTCATGGACATCACGTCCAGGCAGGCGCCGACCGTGCGCGACGTCTGCGAGATGGATGATCCAGCCGGCTTCGTGCGGGATGCCGCGGGCAAGACCATCGGCAGCCTGGAAGATGTCTGCGCCAACAGTTTCGAGACCGGCCGGGACGTGGCCAAGCCCTGGCTGCTTTCGCCTGTCGATCTTCAGGCTGTGAAGGCCTCCGGCGTCACCTTCGTCGTCAGCCTGCTGGAGCGCGTGATCGAGGAGCAGGCGCGCGGCTCGGCCGAAAAGGCGGACGCCATTCGCGCCGATATCGCCAGCCTGATCGGCGACGATCTTTCCAAGCTGAAGCCCGGCTCGGCCGAGGCGATGGCCTGCAAGGAGAAGCTCATCGCGCGTGGGGTCTGGTCGCAATATCTCGAAGTCGGCATCGGCCCCGACGCCGAGATCTTCACCAAATGTCAGCCCATGGCCTCGGTCGGCTTCGGCGCGGATGTCGGGCTGCATCCGATCTCGACCTGGAACAATCCGGAGCCCGAGATCGCCGTGATCGCGTCGAGCAAGGGGCGCATCGTGGGCGCCGCCCTCGGCAACGACGTCAATCTGCGCGATGTCGAGGGACGCTCGGCCCTGCTGCTCGGCAAGGCGAAGGACAACAACGCCTCGGCCGCTCTAGGGCCGTTCGTCCGCCTTTTCGACGCCGGTTTCACCATAGACGACGTGAAGCGGGCCAAGGTCCACCTGAAGGTCGAAGGCGAGGACGGGTTCTCGCTCGAGGGAGCGAGCTCGATGGCCGAGATCAGCCGCTCGCCGGAGGAGCTGGTCGCAGCGGCGATGGGACCTCACCATCAATACCCCGACGGCATCGCGCTCTATCTCGGCACGATGTTCGTTCCTTCCAAGGATCGCGGAGAGGCGGGCAAGGGTTTCACGCACAAGGTCGGCGATATCGTCACGATCTCGACGGAAAAGCTTGGCAGCCTCGTCAACCGCGTAAGGCTTTCGCCCGACTGCCCGCATTGGACCTATGGCGCGAGCCATCTCATGAGAGACCTCGCCAAGGCTCAACTCATCTGACGCGAAGTGGATAGACCGATGACCGAACTGCACCGCAACCTGATTGCCGGCGAATGGGTGGGCGGCGACGCCGTTCCCAACATCAATCCGTCCGATACGAACGACGTGGTCGGCAATTATGCGCGCGCGACCAAAGCCGATGCCGAAGCGGCGATCGCAGCCGCCAAGGCGGCGTTTCCAGCGTGGTCGCGGTCGGGTCTGATCGAACGCCATGCGGTGCTTCGCAAGGCGGCCGACGAGATCACAGCACGCAAGGAGGAGATCGGACGGCTGCTCTCGCGCGAGGAAGGCAAGACGCTGGCCGAGGGCATCGGCGAGACGGTCAGGGCAGCCCAGATATTCGACTTCTTCGCCGGCGAGGCGCTGAGGCTTTCCGGCGAGGCGATCCCGAGCGTCCGGCCCGGTATCGGCGTCGAGGTAACGCGCGAGGCGGTCGGCGTCGTCGGCATCATCACGCCGTGGAATTTCCCGATCGCGATCCCCGCCTGGAAGATCGCGCCGGCACTCTGCTACGGCAACACCGTCGTCTTCAAGCCGGCCGACCTCGTGCCGGGCTGTTCCTGGGCGATCGTCGATATCCTCCACCGCGCCGGTTTGCCCAAGGGCGTGCTGAACCTCGTCATGGGCAGAGGCTCGGTCGTCGGCCAGGCCATCCTGGACAGCCCTGACGTCGATGCCATCACCTTCACCGGCTCGGTCGGCACGGGAAAACGCGTGGCGGCGGCTTCTCTGGAGCACATGCGCAAGGTCCAGCTTGAAATGGGCGGCAAGAACCCGCTCGTCGTGCTCGACGACGCCGACCTCGGCATCGCGGTCGACTGCGCGGTGAATGGGGCTTTCTTCTCGACCGGCCAGCGCTGCACGGCGTCGTCCCGACTGGTCGTGACCGAAGGCATCCACGACCGTTTCGTCTCGGCCGTCACCGAGAAGCTGAGGAGCCTTGTCATCGACAATGCCCTGAAACAGGGCACGCATATCGGGCCCGTCGTCGACCAGTCCCAGCTCGAACAGGACGAAAAATACGTCGCGATCGGCCGCGACGAGGGAGCCAATCTGGTCTTCGGCGGCGAGCGCCTCAACCGCGAGACGCCCGGCTTCTATCTGCAGCCGGCCCTGTTCACCGAGGCGAGCAACCAGATGCGCATTTCGCGCGAGGAGATCTTCGGCCCGGTGGCGAGCGTCATCAGGGTGAAGGACTATGAGGAAGCCCTTGATATCGCCAACGATACGCCATTCGGCCTGTCGTCAGGCATATGCACGACCAGCCTGAAGTTTGCCACGCACTACAAGCGCAATGCTCAGGCCGGCATGGTGATGGTCAACCTGCCGACGGCGGGCGTCGATTTCCACGTGCCGTTCGGCGGCCGAAAGGGCTCCAGCTACGGGCCCCGGGAGCAGGGCCGCTACGCCGCCGAATTCTACACGACCGTGAAGACCGCCTACACGCTGGCGTAATATCAACGACACTGGATGTTGGTACATCCGGGCGGCGTGGATGCTCGCGCATCCACGCGACCTCAATCCCCGGCGCAGCCCGTCCGGGCCGCATGGTTTTCGCTCCAACGGTCGATATCGTCGATTGTTGGCATGATGCCATCAGGCGCGGCGCCCGAGAAGCCCGATCATCCGGCGAGATGCTTCGCGACATCCGCGCTTTGGTAGCGGATGTCGGGGACGGCGAGCCACGCCTGCAAGGAGTGGAGGCTCAGCTCTGGTACGTCAACGCCATAGCGACGTCGTCGTTGGCGCTGTCGCGCATCGTCGCGAGGCTGCGATTGTCGAGCACCTCGGCGATGGCCTGGCGCACTTCCAACATCATGTGTCGGACCTGGCATGTCGCCTCGTCGCAGTCTTCACATTGCTGGTATCGGGTGCGGCTGGCGCATGGCAGCGGCGCCAGCGGTCCGTCGAGGACACGCACCACATGGCCGATCTTGATCTCCGTCGCAGGCCGCGCCAGGCGGTAGCCGCCGTCCTTGCCCTTGCGGCTATGGACGAAGCCGGCGTTGCGCAATTCGCCCAGAATGGCGTCGAGGAACTTCTTCGGTATGTTATTGGCGACAGCGATATCGTTGACGAAGGCGAGCTGTCCTGCAGGAAGATGCGAAAGGTGGACGAGGGCCTTGAGACCGTATTTGCCTTTTTTTGTGAGCATCGTTCAGAACTGTCGTCGAAACGCGGCCGCGCACCCGCGGCGCACTCTGGTTTGCCGATGATGGCAGATCGTCCCCGCTGCAATCCGGCCTCGTCCGTAGATAAATTCCAGAGAGGAGATATACAAGCCGAAACTCTTGATTTTTCGTAACTTTTTGCTGAAAATGCGCTCCTGTTCGTCATCATTTCGCCGATTTTCTTGTCTTGCCATGGAAAAACTTGCCTTGGACGTGACTCGCCCTCGCATGACGGCGTGTTCGTGTCCGAGGGAACTCCCGGCGTGGGGCTGGATACAGGCATTGCCGAGGCTCCGGCCACGAGGCTGACAAAGCCGGCTTTGGCGAGATCGGAACGAGTTTGCACAAAGGATATTGGTCGCGACATGCTTTTCGCGTTCCGCGACAAACTTCGGTCGCCATCGCAAATAATCTTTCGGCCCGCCTCCGACCGGTTGCGGTGCAATGTCGACCTGTCTGCCCTGGGTCTGTTTTTCGGCTGAACCTGGAATGAACAAATCCACCAAGAGGCGAGCGCTGCTGCTCGTCAATCCCAAGGCCCGACGCGGCCGGGAAGCGATCGATCCCGTCATCGAACGGCTTGGCGGCGGCGGGCTGGCGGTGACGGTCGAGCCGTTCGAGGCGCTTCCGGAGATCGCCCGCGATATCGTGCGTCTGCGCCACATGGCCGATCTGGTGATCGTGTGCGGCGGCGACGGCTCGGTGTCCTCAGCGGCGTTGGCGGCGATCGAGAGCGGACTGCCCATGGGGATCATACCGATGGGCACCGCCAACGACCTTGCCCGTACGCTCGAGATACCGCTGGGCCTGGTGGATGCGGCCGATGTCATTGTCGGGGGCAGGACCCGGCGGATCGACGTCGGCACGGTCAACGGCCATGCCTTCTTCAACGTTGCGAGCATCGGGCTCTCCTCGAAGCTCGCTCAAGGCCTCGATCCGTTGCTCAAGAAGCGTTTCGGCAGGCTGGGCTATGCGCTGGCGGCGATGAAAGTGCTGGCCAGAGCGAGGCCGTTCCCGGCCCGCATCGTCGAGAAGGGCATGGTCATCGACGTCAGGACCTTCCAGGTCGCGGTGGGCAACGGCCGCCACTATGGGGGCGGCAACGTCGTCGAAGAGACCGCCGAGATCGACGACGGTCACCTCGATCTCTACAGCCTCGAAATGACGAATCTGTGGAAGCTGGCACTGATGCTGCGATCCTTCCGGTCCGGCAGGCATGGCGCCTGGAGCGAGGTGCGGACCGCGCGCTGCGTGGAGTTCGACGTCAAGACAAGGAAGCCGATGCCGGTGAACGCCGACGGCGAGATCGTGACGTCGACCCCCGCGCATTTCAAGGTACATCCCAGGGCGATCTCGATCTTTGTTCCGAGGACGACCGCCAGCCGCTGACAGCCAGCCAGTTCCGACGTCGGTCGTTCGGACGATTGCGAAGGCGTTCCTTCTTTGTCAGACTTTGCCGGCTCCGCCATTGGCATAGGCTGATCCAGCCGGGAACACTTGAAGACGTGACGACCAGCATCCCGAACCCGGGGGACCGTCTCGTCCCTCGCCAAGCGTTGTGGAAACGCTTCGACGAGGCCGCTGCCGGCCGCGCCGTCTTCGTCCATGCGCCTGCAGGCTATGGGAAGACGAGCCTGTGCGCACAGTGGGCGCTGCAGCGGTCGGATAGCGGGGGCCTCGTGCGCTGGATACAGCTCGAGGAGGATGACCGCGACCTCGGCGCCTTCATCGGGAAGCTTGCGGCCGCCGCCTGTGAGGACGCCGGAGACGGGGCGGTTTCGCCGCTTGACGCCTCCTCGATCGGTGATCTCACGCGGCTCTTCGCCGAACGCGTGCGCCTGTTGCCGAGACGCACGGTTTTCTTGCTCGACGACTATCACCTCGCCGAATCGAAGGACGCCAACGACTTGCTTGGCGAATTGCTGCGTGTCGGCCCGCTGACCGGACATTGCCTGGTGGTGTCGTCGCGCATGCGACCATCGATACCGGTGGGCGACCTCTGGCTCGACGGCCAGTTGCGAAGCTTCAATGCGCGCGACCTCCTGATGTCGGAAGAAGAAATCGCCGAGCTCTTCTCCATGATCCCCCATGGCCCTCGGCCCATCGACATCGCGCAGATCTTCCGCAAGACCGAGGGCTGGGCCGTGGCCGTGAGGATGGCCGGCCGCATAGCCGAGCAGAATGCCGACGGAGCCGACCCGCTCGCCGATTTCGGCGGCAAGCAGGAAGACGTGGCGCACTATCTGGCCGAGCGGCTGACAGCGAAGCTGTCGCCGGGCGATCTCGATTTTCTCATGCGGCTCGCCCCGCTCAACCGGTTCGATGCCGAACTCGCCGATCACCTCACCGGGACCGACGGCTTCACGACGCGTGTGACGCGCCTCGAATGCGCGGGCGTGCCATTCGTCGCCCTCGACCATGAGCGCCGCTGGTTGCGCTTCCATCCGGTATTCCAGGATTTCCTGCTGTCGCAGCCCTGCGCCGAAGGCGCGGAGCCCGGCGCGATTCTGCTCACCGCCGCGCGCTGGTTCGAGCGCAAGGGCAATATCGAAGCGGCGGTCTCCCACGCGCTCGCGGCGGAGGCCCCGACCGTCGCGGTCGAGATGCTGGAGCGGGCAGGGGGCTGGCGGCTCGTCTATTCCGGCGCGGGCGGTATCCGTCGCGTGCTTCCCGCCGCCCTCGCGAGCCTGCCTGAGGAGGAGCATGGGGCATTCCCGCGGACGCTGCTCGGCAATGCGGTTCTGCTCGCCAAGAATGGCGACCTTGCTGCCTGCCGTCGCGCCTTCGAGAATGCCGGCAGGACGATCCCCGAAAAGGATGCCGCCCTTCAGCGCGAGTTCCGGCTGATCGGGCAACTCCTGGCGCTCTATGCCGACATCGAGGCGAGCCGGGCCGAGTTTGACCAACTCGCGGCTGACCTCGACTTGTTGGCGCGAGACAACACGCAAAGTGCACTGACGCTGAATCTCTTGTGCTTCCTCTGTCTTCAGTTCGGCGAGTTCGGACGGGCGCTGGAGCACGGCGCCTCTGCGGTCGCCGAGTTCCGCCGGGCCGGTGCCTTCTTCGGTGCGGCACATCTCCATACCCATATGGGGCAGGCGCATCTTTTCCGGATCGAGATCGATGCGGCGCGAGCCGCCTATGCGCAAATGGCCGAGTCGGCCCGGCAACTGCTCGGGGACGGATCCGACCTCGAGGCCATGGCGCGGGTGCTCGATGCCGAGGCGCTTGTCGAGGAGGGAACGTTCGCGGAAGCGGCCGGTTCGCTGTCGGAGTTCTTGCCGCAGTTGGAGGAGGGCGACTGCTGGTTCGATATCCTTGCCGCCGGTTACCTTGCCCAGCTTCGCATCCATCTGCTCGGGAACCGCCTGTCCGACGCGCACCGGGCACTCGACCATGCTGCGATGGTCGCGCAGCAGCGGAATTATGGACGCCTGGCGCGGCTCGTCGAGCGCGAACGTGTCTTCCTGCTCGCCCACTCGGGCATGCCGCGCGAGGCGCGGGCTTTTGCGCGGGCACATGGGCTGGACGAAGTCTCGGCTGCCGACCGGACACGCAACGATCTCACGCGGCGGCTGCGCGGCAATGTACCGGCCATGCTCTGGGCGCGCATCCATCACGCCGAAGGCGACTACCGTGCTGCGCTTCATTATCTCGATCGACTCGCCGCAAACCAGACGGGTGCCATGCCGCCGTTGCGTCATGTCAGGCTGTCGATGCTGAGGATTCGGTTCTTGCTCGCGGTGGGCCGGGAGGGCGAAGCCGGTGCGCTGCTCGATGAGGTCTTGCTGACGCCGTTCGTGGAAAGGACGCACACCTCCTTCGTCGAGGAGGGGGACGGCGTCGCAGCCTTCCTGGAACTACGCCGCGCAAGCCCGGCCCTGCCGCCGATCCAGCGCGAGAAGCTGGCCGCCCTGCTGGGGCCGGCTCAACGGCAAGCTGCGGCGGGGGCGCCGAGCCAGGATTTCACCGAACGCGAAGTCTCCGTGCTGAAGCTCGTCGCCACCGGCCTTTCCAACAAGGAAATCGCACGCGCACTCGCCATTTCGGACAACACGATCAAGTTCCACCTCAAGAATGTCTTCCGCAAGCTCGACCGCTCCAACCGCATCGGTGCATTGGCCGCAGCGCGGGAACTCGGCCTCATCGACGGCTGAGCATCGGTCCCGTCCAGGCGTCTGCTGCCCATGGGCCTACCCGTCGGGGTAGGGAGCTGCCGAGCCTGTAGCTACCCTTCTGATCGGCTATCGCCTGGGCACCTGCCGTGTAGGCTGGGCGTGTGAAGGATTGAAGGGAAGGCCGCTCCATGGACGCGACACGGACATCGAAACCCGCGATCGATCCGGTGACGGCGGAGATCGTGGTGGGCAAGTTGCTCGCCACCGTCGACGAGATGGGCGTGGTGATGACACGCAGCAGTATGAGCCCGATCGTCTACGAGGTTCTCGATTTTGCCTGCGGCATCTGCGCTCCGAACGGCGATCTGGTCGCCCAGTCGAACGGCATCACGCTCTTCACCGGAACCTTTGCACGGCAGGTCCGTGCCATCGCCGATCGCTTCCGGGACGACATGGAGCCGGGCGACGTCTTCGTGATCAACGATCCGTTCAGCGGCGGAACCCACCCCAACGACTTCGCCATCATCAAGCCTGTCTATTCGGGCGGCCGCATGATCGCCTGGGCGATAAACGTGGCGCATTGGCTCGACGTCGGAGGAGCCGTGCCGGGCAGCATTCCGATCAACGCCACATCGGTTTTCGAGGAGGGAATGCGCATTCCCGGCGTGCGGCTTGCCCGTCGGGATCGGCTGAACGACGACATCGTCCGCATCATCCTGGAAAATTTACGGCTGCCCGATCTCGCGATGGGCGACCTGCGCGCCCAGGTGGCGACGGTGCGCATCGCCGAGCGCAGCCTTCAGGCAATGGCGGGCAAATATGGCGAGGACACGCTCGCCGACATCTTCGAGGAGATCATCGCTTCCAGCGAGCGCAAGAGCCGCAAGGTCATCGAGGCCCTGCCGGACGGCGAGTACGAAGCCGAGGATGTGATCGATGGCGACGGCATTTCCGACAAGCCGGTACCGATTCGGATCAAGGTGACCATCCGCGGTTCATCGGTCATCGCTGATTTCACGGGTAGCTCGCCCTCCGTAGCCGGTCCGTTCAATTGCTCGCGCGGGGCGCTGGAATCTGCGGTCAAGACCGTCTTCAAGGCACTCGTCTCGCCGCATTCGCCCTCAAACGAAGGATGGTTCCGGCCACTTGAGGTCGTCGTGCCCGATGGCACGGTGTTCAGCGCCGGCAAACCGTCGCCGACGGGGTGGTACTACGAGGGGTCGGTTCATGCTTCGGAACTCATCTGGAGGGCGCTTGCCCCGCTGAAGCCCGAGGTCTTCTCCGCCGGATCCTATACCAGCCTGGCCGTGCTCTATCTCTCGGGCCGCACCGCGAACAACGAACTCTTTGTCCACATCGAGCCGCAGCATGGCGGCTGGGGTGCGACGCCGTCCCGCGACGGCGCGAGCGGTCTCATCTCGTTGACCGACGGTGACACATACAACCACTCGGTCGAGCTGCTCGAGGCCAGGCTGCCGCTTCTGATCACCCGCTACGGCTTCAATACCGAGGGCGGCACCGGCGCGGGAAGGTTCCGCGGAGGCTACGGGCTTGTCAGGGAGTATCAGGTCCTGTGCGAAGAGGCGTCGATCTACTGTGGCATCAGCCGCAATGTCACGCCGCCATGGGGGGCAGACGGCGGCAGTCCGGGAAGCTGCAATGGGGTTGAGGTCGTGTCGGCCGAGAACGGCGGCGTGCTCAGGATCCATCACCACCCCGGGCTCGACATCAAGCGCGGCGACACTGTTCGGGTGATCAGCGGCGGCGGCGGAGGATGGGGCAATCCCGACGACCGCAAGACGGAATGCGTACTGGCCGACATCGCCGACGGGCTGATCAGCCAGGAGGCGGCGCGCGCCGTCTACGGCATCGAAACGGAGGCAGTTGTGTGATGGAGACCGCCACGAAGACCCGGCTCGCCACCGATGTCGGCGGGACGTTCACCGACCTTGTGGCTTATGACGAGGCCAAGGGGCGGGTGATCATAGGCAAGTCGCTGACAACGCCCGACGACCAGTCGCGCGGCGTCATCGACTGCATCCGGCAGGCAGCGAGCCGAGAAGCCCTGGAGCCTGCAGCGACAAGCTTCTTTGTCCATGGCGGGACAACCGTCATCAACGCAATCACCGAACGCAAGGGCGTCAAGACGGCACTGCTGACGACGCGCGGCTTCCGCGATGTTCTGGAGATCGGTCGCGGCAACCGGCCGGATCTCTACAACCTCCAGGCGCGATCTCCCGAACCCTATGTGCCTCGGCGCTTCCGCTTCGAGGTGACCGAGCGGATGAACGCGGCCGGCGAGATCCTGACCGAACTGGACGAAGCGGATGTGCGCGAGGCGGCGCGGCACTGCAAGGAGGCAGGCATCAAGGCAGTCGCGGTGATGTTCCTGCACAGCTACGTCAACCCGACGCATGAGGAGCGTTGCGCCGAAATCCTCGCAGCGATGCTGCCCGAGGTGGCGATCACGCCGAGCTACAGGGTATCGCGGCAGTGGCGGGAATATGAGCGCAGCAACACGGCGGTGCTCAACGCCTATGTCGAGCCGATCATCCGGCGCTACTTCAGCGGTCTCGAACGCTCGCTGGCTGAGGAGGGTATCGTCTGCGATTATTTCGCCATGCAGTCGAACGGCGGAGTGGCGACTTTCGGCCAGGCCGCCGCGAGCCCCCTGACGCTGGTGGAGTCGGGTCCCTCCGGAGGCGTGGCCGGCGCGGTCCGCGTCGGCAGGGAACTCGGTGAGGGCGATGTGCTCTATCTCGACGTCGGCGGCACCACGGCCAAATGCTCGCTGATCCGTGACGGCCGCCCCCAGCTCGCGCCGCAATACAATCTCGACAAGACCCGGATATGGCCCGGCTATCCGGTTCAGGTGCCCGTCGTCGACATCGTCGAGATCGGCGCCGGCGGCGGTTCGATCGCCTGGCTGGACGAAGGCGGCCGCCTCCATGTCGGCCCCCGGAGTGCAGGCTCGGAGCCCGGACCGGCCTGCTACGGCCGAGGTGGCAGCCAGCCGACCGTGACCGACGCCAAGCTGGTGATCGGCATTCTCGATCCCGTCAATTTCGCCAACGGCCAGATGCAGCTCGACCTCGATGCCGCGCGGGTCGCATTCGAACCGATCGCGAGCGCGCTTGGAACGAGCATCGAAGGCGCTGCCCTTGCGGTCGTACGCATCGCCGAGGCAGGCATGATCGATGCGCTGAAGCTCGTCACCGTGCAGCGTGGCCATGATCCGCGCGAGTTGTCCTTCGTGGTGAGCGGCGGGGCCGGGCCGATGTTTGCCTCAAAGCTCGGCCGAGAGCTGCACGTCCGGTCGACCGTGATCCCGGTCTTTCCCGGTATCTTCTCGGCCTGGGGCATGCTGGCCGCCTATCCGAGCGTCGACATAAGGCGCACGCATTTCGGCGAGGCGAACGACGCCGTCATGGAGACGGTGTCAGGCATATTCGATGAGCTCATCGACGAGGCGCTGCGCCATTTCGGTGTGACCGGTCGCGGGCGCCTGTCGCTGACCTGCCGGCTGGAAGCTCGTTACAAGGGGCAGGAGCATTCGGTTGCCGCCGACTTCGAGCCGGGTTGGGCGACCGGTCGTTTCCTGGAGGCTTTTCATGCCGCGCATGAGACTGCCTTTACCTTCTCGCTGCCCGGCACGCCGGTCGAGCTCACCAATGTGCATCTCCATGCCGAACTGGTCGCCAATGTCGTCGGCCTGGCGCGGCTCCCCGGAGAGGGCCGCAGCCTCGAAGGTGCCACCACGGGTGCACGCAAAGTGTTCTTCGACGAAGCCGAGGGTTGGGTCGAATGTCGGCTTGTCGATCGGGAACGGCTCCCGATCGACGTCGAAATGGCGGGCCCGCTTGTGGTCGAGGAGGCGACGACCACCACGCTCATCCTGCCCGGCCAGGTGCTGCGGATGCAGCCCGCCGGCCTGCTCGTCATCAGGGAAGCGGAATAGGCCTGTGGCGATCGCGATCTCAATCAGGAATCTGACGCGGCGTTTCGGGGATATTGCGGCGCTGGACGATGTGTCTCTCGATATCAAGGCCGGCGAGTTCTTCACCCTGCTCGGGCCTTCCGGTTCGGGGAAGAGCACGCTGCTGCGCATGATCTCCGGCTTCGACATGCCCGATGGCGGCAAGGTGTTGTTCGACGGCGCCGACATGACCGCGATGCCGGCGAACCGCCGCCCCTCGAAGACTGTGTTCCAGGACCTCGCACTGTTCCCGCACATGAATGTCGGACAGAATGTGGCCTACGGGTTGAAGGTCATCAAGCGCCCGCGCGATGAGATTGCCAGGCGTGTCGCCGCGGTGCTTTCGCTGGTTGGTCTCGCAGGCTTCGAGGATCGGGATGTCAACAAGCTCTCCGGTGGCCAGCGTCAGCGCGTCGCTCTCGCCCGTTCGCTGGTGATGGAGCCCGGCGTGCTGCTGCTCGATGAGCCGCTGACCGGCCTCGACGAGAATCTGCGCCGCCAGATGCGCGACGAGTTCGGCCGGCTGCACGAACGCACGGGCGCGACCTTCATCCTGGTCACTCACAATCAGGACGAGGCGCTATCGCTGTCCGACCGCATGGCGGTCATGCGCGCCGGAAAGGTCGTGCAGGTCGGGACACCCACGCAGTTCTTCGATCGCCCGGCAAACAGCTTCGTCGCGCGTTTCATGGGCATGGAATGCATGCTGCGCCCGCAGGCCGTCGAGCGGCGAGGCCCCGTGCTGAGCGCGGTGGTTGGCGGTGTGCCGGTGCCGGTCGTGGCGCAGGAGTCACCGCCGGCTGCTTCGGACGCCGTGATCGTCTTCCGCCCGGATCAGCTTACCCTCGTTCCCAAGGGCTCGGAGGCCGCTGAAACGATGCGCCTCACGGTCTCGGCGGTCCGCTATCGCGGCCTTCATCACGACGTGCATGCCGCCTTCCCGGACGGTCAGGAGGTTACGATCGCCCATATGTCGGCGGAACTCCCGCTACCGGGCGAAGAGGTCGGGGTTCGCTTCCTGCCCGGCGCGCCGCTGCTTCTGACCGGCTGATCGCGCAGGACAAAAAGATAACGAGGTGGAACAGAAAGGAGAAAGACAATGCATATCAGGCAGAACAGGTCATTCCTTCAATCCAATATGGAACGGCGCAGCCTGCTGAAACTGATGGGGGCCGGAGCCGCGCTTGGACTCGCCGGCACTACCGGTTTCCCGCGTCTCGCCGCAGCGGCCGATGAGGAACTTGCCTTCTGGGCGAGCGGCACGCTCGACATCGGTGAAAACTGGTCGAGGCTGGCCAGCGACACGGGGCTGAGCACCGTGTTCACGGACAATGGCAACGATCCCGGTCCGGTGGTGGCCAAGCTCGTCGCGGGCAACGGCAACGATCTCTACGACATCGGAGGCCTGCAGGGCGGAGCGGAGAAGGAACTGGCCAAGCAGGGCGCCATTGCCCCCTGGGATGTCTCCAGGATACCGAACTACGCCAAGGTATGGGACTTCGCCAAGCAGATCCCATACCTTTATCACGAGGGTAAACAGTATGGCCTGCCGTCCGTGCTGAACGCCGATTCCATGATCTATCTGCCGGACAGGGTGGGCGAGATCGACAGCTACGGCGTGATCTTCGACCCGAAGCTGAAGGGCAAGGTCGGCATGGAGGATGCCTGGATCAACTCGGCCGTCTTCACGGCGATGTATCTCAAGGAATCGGAGAATGCGCCGATCGTGGAACCGGGCAACCTGACCGAGAGCGAGCTCGGCTTGGTCATGGAGTTCCTGATCAAGCACAAGCGCGACGGCCAGTTCCGGACCTTCTGGAGCGGGTGGGAACAGGGCGTCCAGCTTGTCGCCGACGAGGAGGTCTGGGCGATGACCGGCTGGGAGCCGATCGTGAAGGCGGCGCAGGAGCGCGGCATCAACGCCAAATATGCTGCACCCAAGGAAGGCTATGAAGGCTGGGGCAACAACACGATCCTGATGAAGGGCGCCGTGGAACGCGGGCTGGGCGACGCCGCCCATCGTTTCGCCGACTGGCTGCTCGCCGGCTATTATGGCTGCGTGCTCGGCAATATGCGCGGCTATGTCGTGCCCACCGACAACAACGTTGCCTATGCCGAAGCCCATCCGGACGAGTTCAAGGCAGAGGAGGTGAAGGGCGTTGCCGATCACGTGAAGGCCAAGTTCTCGGGCAAGGTCTATTGGCAGAACACCCGGCCCGACAACTTCCAGCTTTACGAGGAGTGGTGGCAGAAGCTGAGAAACGCCTGAGCGGGGAGGCGGTCGTGACGACGAGCCCGAAGCTGATCTCGCGGGCGACGCTGCTGGCGCTGCCGGCGGTCGTGGCGATCGCCGGCCTTTGCCTGGTCCCGCTGGGCCTGGTCATCCTGTGGAGCTTCTGGAGTTGGGATCCCCAGACCTACTGGATGACACCAGACTTCTCGCTCGCCGCCTACGGGCAGATCCTCGACGCCGGCCGCTGGACAGTGCTTGTCGGCAGCACGATCAAGGCGGCGCTCGCCGCCTTGATCTGTTTGCTGATCGGCTATCCGGCCGCCTACTACATCCATTTCTGTGCGCGCCCGCGCGCGGCAATGGTGCTGATGGCGCTGTTCACCATCCCCTTCTTCACCTCCTATCTGATCCGCTCTCGTGGCGCCTGGTGCTCGGACGTCGCGGCCCCATCAACGAGTTTCTGATGGCGAGCGGTTTGATCGGCCAGCCGCTGGATTGGCTGCTGTTCTCGAATTTCGCCGTGATGGTTGGGCTCGTCGCTTCCTATCTGCCCTTCGTGATCTTCCCGCTGCTCCTGTCGATGCGCAAGGTGGAGCCGTCGCTGCTGCAGGCCAGCATGGATCTCGGTGCGGGCTTCGGTCACACGCTGCGGCACGTTCTGCTGCCGCTGACCAAGGCAGGCTCCTTCGCCGGTTTCCTGTTCGTCTTCGTGATGGCGCTGGGTTCCTCGACCGAGGTCCAGATGCTCGGCGGGGCCGCCGCCTCGATGATATCGATCATGATCAACGATGTGATGCGCGTGGTGAATTTCCCGCTGGCCTTCGCCATATCGAGCGTCGTTCTCGTCTTCCTGGGGGCGGTGCTCTATCTCGGCAACCGCTTTCTGGGCTTTTCCCGGCTGTTCGAGGACTTCTCATGGTGACGAGGTTTGAAAGCAGGGGGCCACGCTCGATCGCGCTCGGCGCCATGCTGGCGGCGCTGGCGATCATCTACCTGCCGCCGTTCTACATGCTGGCGATTTCCTTCAACCAGAACCTCCAGCCGGCGTTCCCGGGACCGGCGGATCTCAGCGTCAAATGGTATGTGGCCTTGGCCAAGGACGGCCGCCTGCTCGGAGCCTTGAGGGAGTCTCTCGTCGTCGCGACGCTGACGGCTGCCATCTCGGTGGTGGTGGCGCTGCTCGCGGCGCTCGCCTATCTCGAGATGCGCCGGCTGCGGTCGCAATGGTTCCTGTTCGTCATCTTCTCGATGTTCGTACCGGGCGTGGTTCAGGGTCTTGCCCTGTCGGCGGTGTTCGGGCGGATCGGCGTGAAGCCGTTCTGGGGCACGGTAGCCGCTGCGCATCTTCTGTGGGCTCTGCCCTTCGCCTTCACCGTTGTGCTGACGTCGCTCGGCGTGGTTCGCAAGTCCTATCTCATGGCCGCCGCGGACCTCGGAGCGTCCTGGTTCCGTCGCCTCTGGGACATCATCCTGCCGCTCATCCGGCCCGGACTCGCCGGCGCCTTCATCTTCAGTTTTCTGCTGTCGCTCAACGAATACAGTCGCGCCTACTATCTGGTCGGGCGGCAGAACACGCTTCCGCTCGACATGTTCGGCAAGATGAACTCCGGCGCATCGCCGACGATCTATGCGCTCTCCGGCGCGATCCTGATGGCCTCCTTCGTGGCCGTCGCGGCGGTGGTGCTGATCACGGCTGGCCGCAACGCCCGACGGGCGTGATCAACCGGCTGTCGGAGCCGCCAGGATCGACCTATAGTGGTTCCCGAGGAAGCCAATCTCGCCAGAGCGCCGCGCGTCCTTTCGGACGCGCGCAAAGGGTGCTCTGCCACTATTGAGTTGCGCATCGAAAATCGATTCCGATTTTCGGGCCGATGCGGAAGATCGACTGGGGAGCCATGCCGACGGACCGTAACCTTCGCGACTGTTTGATAGGCCGGTTGCGCCGGCTTACGGGCGTCCGCCGGTCATGATCACCACCAAGCTGCAGCCGCCGCATCTGCGCGATGTCCTGGTCAACCGCCCCCGGCTGCTGCGCATGCTCGACGCGGCGACGGCAGGTAAGCTGGCGATCGTCTCTTCCCCGGCGGGTTTCGGCAAGTCGACGCTGCTGGCTCAATGGGCAGCGGGCCACAACGCTTCGCGCGTTGCATGGCTCTCGATCGACCCCCCTGACAACGATCTTGCCCGCTTCCTCAAATACCTCGCCGCCGCCTTGCAGCGCGTCGACCCGACGCTCATCGAGAATGCGGAGGCGCTGATCGATTCCAGCCCGGTCACGCCGGTCGATTCCATACTCACCGGCATCATCAATCACCTGTCGCGCGCATCGACGCCGATCTTCCTCGTGCTCGACGACGCCCATCTGATTGTCTCGACTGAAATCGCCTCCTTCCTCAACGCGCTCGTCGCCTGTGCGCCGCCCGCATTGCGTATCGTGCTCGCGACGCGCGGCGACCTGCCTCTCGAACTCTCCAATATGAAGATGAAGGGGCATGTGCTCAGTCTCGGAGACGCCGACCTGCGGTTCTCGCTCGAAGAGACGGAAGACTATCTGACCGGCGTCTGCGGCCTCGATCTGAACATCTCGGCTGTCGTCGCGCTGCATCACAAGACCGAGGGCTGGCCGGCCGGCTTGCAACTCGCATCCCTCGCGCTCGCTCATGAGGGCTCGAAGGAAGCCTTCATCGCCGACTTCTCCGGCAGCCAGCGCGACGTCGCGACCTTCCTGGCGCATGACGTGCTGGCGCGGCAATCGACCGAGATCCAGGAGTTCCTGCTGAGGACCTCGATCCTCGATCGCTTTTGCCTCGGTCTCGCCGAGGCCGTCTGCCCGGAGATCGATGGCAGGGCGGCCCTTGCCGGGGTCGAGCGCTCGAACCTGTTTCTCATCGCGCTGGACTCCTTCGGCCACTGGTTCCGCTACCATCATCTTTTCGGCGAGTTCCTCCGCGACAAGCTGGCGGTCTGGCCGCCGGAGCGGCGCGCGGCCCTGCACCGGTGTGCCGCCGACTGGCTCGCCGAGAACGGACATGTCTCGGACGCCGTCGGCCATGCGCTCGCCAGCGGCGACAACGATCTCGCTGCCGGCCTCGTGGAAAAATGCGCCATGCCGCTGATCATGCAGGGCCATATCCCGCGGGTCACGGAGTGGCTCAACCAGCTGCCGGGCAGTCTTGTGGAAACGCGGCCGAGATTGCTGCTCGCCCGCGTCTGGGCGCAGTTCCATATGAGCCGTCCGCGCCAGGCCGCGCGCATGCTCAAGCAGGCCAAGGATCTGATCCGTCGCCTCGCCGACGAAGGCGCGCTCGACCGCTCGACCATCCGTTCACTGAAGGCGGAGTTGCGCACGCTCACCGCAGGTGTGATCAGCGCTTCGGACCGGTCGCGGGCGGCGAGCCGGCTCGCGGCGGGCTGGCTCCAGGACTATCCCGAGGAGGAGGCTTTCTCGCGCGGCACGCTCGCCAATATCGGGGCGTTCTGCCACTATTCGCTCGGCGAGCTTGATGCGGCGCGGCTTTTCAGCCTGAAGGCCCGTGACTATCACGGTGCGAGCAATTCGGTTTTCGGGATCGTCTATTCCGACCTGCTGCTCGGACTGGTGGAGATAGCCGCCGGCAATCTCGCGGCAGCGGACGAGTTCCTGGACCGGGCCTGCCGGCTCGCGCGCGAGCGTCTCGGCTCCGGCTCCTACGCGGAAGCGATGACGGCGATCTTCCAGGTCGAGCTCGCTTATGAGTGGAACGATCTGCTGCGCGCTGAAAGACTTCTGTGCCAGCATCGCCAGATCATCGAGGAATGCGGTCTCGTCGTTCACGAGATGGCCTGCAAGCTGCACCTCGCGCGACTGGCCGCCGCGCATGGTCGCCAGGATGAGGCGATCGTCTTCCTGGAACGAGCCGAAAGGCTCGGCATCGAGAAGCGGTACCGGCGGCTGACGGCAAGCGCGCTCAACGAGCGGGTGCGGCTGTTGCTTCTGCGCGGCGACGTGCGCGCGGCAAGGCTCGCCTTGCGCTCGCGCGGCATAGAACCCTCCGGCGAACGCAGCAGCCTTCCGATCCATCCGCTTGAGGAGTATGCCCATATCGGCGCCGCTCGTGTACTGATCGCGGAGGGAAAACCCGTGAACGCCATCGCCATATTGGACCGCGTCGCCGAGCGCATGCGTCAGGATGGGCGCCTCCGCGGTCTGATGCAGGTGAGGGCGCTCGTCGCCATTGCCGCCCATTCAGCCGGGGAGACGCTGCTTGCGCTGGCAGCAACGGTCGACACGGTCACCCTGGCGTTGCCGCAGAACGCGATGCGGTCGCTGATCGACGAAGGCTATCCGATGCGCCAAGTGCTCGAATTCGCCCGTGGGCGCATTCCGGCATGGAGGCGCAGTTCGGAGACGGCGAACTTCGTCGACAGGTTGCTGCGCGAACTCTCCCGCGCCTCGGGCGACCGCATCCGCCCGGCAGCCGTTGGGCAGGCGCCTGCGAAGCGGGCCTTGAGCAGCAAGGAGACGGAGGTCGCCGCCCTGCTGATGCGCGCCTACAGCAATCGTCAACTGGCGCAGTCGCTCTCTATGGCGCCCGACACCGTGAAGTGGCACCTGAAGAACATCTTCGGCAAGCTCGGCGTGTCGAACCGCACCGAGGCGGCCCTCAAGCTGAGGGAAATCGGCCTCGACGGTTCCGTCGAGCGGCCCTTCGCAGGCTGAGTGCTCATGCCAATGGCACTGTACGGCGTCGATCAATCCTTGCTGACCACCCTTGACACCGGCGCCACTACCGTGAATTTTTGACGCCTGCTTTCAACGTGATGAACTGCGTCCACCGACTCCGGCCGTGCCGAGGGATACCTCCGGCAGAACGAGGCCAGCCGTCTCGGCGGGCGGTTTTCTCCGATCCTTCGCGAGGTGTCGGCAGCCAGGCGAGGGCGGCGCAACTGCCGCAAGCATTGCCCCGTCACCCTACTTTCGACGGCATGCCGGAATAACAGGCCCGTCCTGTAAATTTCCAGTTTTTTACAGGACCGCCGGCTGCCCGGGCTCGTACCAACGGTCGATGACGTTGGCACCAATTACCCGGGCGGGTGGGGCAAAAAAAGCCACCCGTTACCCGAAGGTGGCGGGACAAGGGCCGCTATCAGCGCAATCCTCCCCTCCATTGGCATTGTTGCGTGAAGGGACGCGATGGCGACCGGTTTCGTCTTCCACGAACTCTATCTGTGGCACAACACATGGAACTGGGCACAGGTCTTCCCGCCGAGCCTGACGGTGCAGCCCGGCACCCATGCCGAGAACCCCGAAACCAAGCGGCGGCTGCGTAATCTGCTCGAAGTCAGCGGCATCCTCGACCATCTGGTTCCGATCAAGCCACGCCCGGCAACCGTCGAGGAACTGGCCCGGGTCCATACGGCAGCGCATATCGAAAAGATCAGGGAGATCAGCGAACGCGGCTATGGGGACGCGAGTTCGCTCACGCCGCTCGGCGCAGGCAGTTACGAGATCGCGCTGCTCGCGGCCGGCGGCGCCATCGTGGCGATGGATGCCGTCATCGAGGGCAAAGTCGACAACGCCTATGCGCTCATCCGCCCGCCGGGCCACCACGCGACATCAGATGTCGGAATGGGCTTCTGCCTTTTCTCCAATGCCGCGATCGCCATTCGGCATGCGCAGAAGATGCACGGCATCAAACGGATCGCGACGGTCGACTGGGACGTCCATCACGGCAACGGCACGCAGGCGGTGTTTTATGACGACCCAGGCGTGCTCACCATCTCGATCCATCAGAACAATCTCTTCCCGGCGAATTCGGGAGCGGTGAGCGAGAACGGGGAAGGCGAAGGCAAGGGTTACAACATCAATGTGCCCTTGCCGTCGGGCTCCGGCCCCGGCGCTTATCAGGTTGCGTTCGAGAGGGTCGTGCTGCCGGCGCTCGAACGCTTCCAACCGGAGTTGATCGTCGTTCCCTCGGGCTTCGATGCTTCGGGTGTCGATCCGATGGGGCGCATGCAGATGAACTCCAGCGGATACCGTGTGCTGGCCCGGATGCTGCTCGATGCGGCGCGTGAACTGTGCGGCGGTCGGCTCGTGATGACCCATGAGGGCGGCTACTCCGAAATGTATGTACCCTATTGCGGCCTGGCTGTGATCGAGGAGCTGTCCGGGCACCGGACGGGGGTCGAGGACCCTTGGGACAAGCTCATGGCAGCCTGGGGCGGAATGGCGGCGGAACCGCATCAGATCGCGGTCATCGACGAGGCCGCGAAACTCGTTGCAAACATAAACAAAGCAAGGGGAACAAAGAGATGAAGCGCGATTCGAAACTGCAGAAGCCCAATGTCATCGCGGGCTCCCGCCGCAATTTCCTGATCAAGGGCAGCCTCGCCACCGCGGCCACGCTCACCGGTATGCCCGCCATGCTGTTCGCCATGAACGACGAGGCGCGCGCCGAGGGCGATCCGATCCCGGTAGGCCAGTGCGGACCGACCACGGATTTCGCCGCGCCCGACGGCATCGAGTTCAAGAACGGCCTCACGCTTGCCTGCGAGGAGATCAATGCCCTTGGCGGCATATTGGGGCGGCCGCTCGAACCTTCCTTCGAGGACACGGCGCAGATGGGCGACGCGACCAATGTGCAGGCGGCCCAACGCCTGGTCGATCGCTACGGCGTCCACGCGATCCTCAACGGCTACAATATCGGCTCGGGCGCGGCCATCCAGGAAGTGGCCGCCGACAACGGCATCATCTACGTCCACTACGACACCACGATCGGCCACAACGACCTGGTAAAGTCCAACCCCGACCGCTACTGGGGCTCCTTTCAGGGCGACCCGGCCGAATACTGGTATGGGCCCGGCTTTCTGAAGTTCCTCCAGGGTCTCGAAGACTCGGGCGACTGGAAGCGCCACAACAACAAGATGGCGGTCATCCTGTCCGCCGGCGTCTACGCCTCCAACATCGCCAACGCCGTCAAGGAGCAGGCCGGCAGCTACGGCTGGGAGATCAGCCTGTTCGAGACCGTCAGCGTGCCCGCCTCGGAATGGGGGCCGACACTCGCCAAGATCCGGCAGGACCCGCCGGCCGTCATCTGTATCACCCACTTCCTGCCGGCCGACCTCGGCCAGTTCTGTGTGCAGTTCGCGCCCAATCCGACGCCGAGCCTCATCTACATGCAGTACGGCCCGTCGATCCCCGCTTTCCGCGACATCGCAAAGGAAGCCGCCAACGGCATCATCTACGCGACGCTGGTCGGCGCCCTCCAGGACGAGATCGGCACCGCATTCGAGAAGCGTTACAAGGAGAAGTTCGGAGCCAATGCCGGGCACAATTCCGGTGCGCAGCCCTATGACGGCGCCTATGTCTGGGCGACGGCTGCTGCCCTCGCCGGCGGAAGCGGCGAGCCCGGCAATGCCGAGCAGAACCGCAAGGTGGCGGCGCGCATGAGTTCCATGATCTTCCGCGGCGTGACGGGCACGACGCGCTTCATGCCGCTGGAAAATGCCGCCTTCACCTATCCGACCCAGGTGAACGATTCTTCGCTCGGCATGCCGCACCAGTTCCTGCAGATCCATGACTACACCAAGGGACCCGGGCTGATCGCTCCGGCGCCTTACGGCACGACCAAATTCATGCTGCCGCCGTGGATCAAGGCGTGACGCCGGCATGACGTCTGCTGCAGCGGCGATGCCGCTCCTGTCATGCAAGGGCGTCGGCAAGTCGTTCGGCGCGCTGGCGGCTGTGCGCGACCTCAGCTTCGATGTCGGGGAGGGCGAGATCCTCGGCATCGGCGGGCCGAACGGCGCCGGAAAGACGACGCTGTTCGAGGTCATCTCCGGGCTGAACCCGGCGACGGCAGGCACCATCCTGCTCGACGGGCAGGACATCACCCGCCTGGCGCCGGAACGGATCTGCCATGCCGGGGTCGCCAGGACCTTTCAGCTCAATGCCGGCTTCGACAGCATGACGGTGCGCGAGAACGTGCTGGTCGGCGCCTATTTCGGGCGCGATAGTCGTGCGGTGCCGAGCTTGAGGGTCGGGCGCGAGACGCGCGACGCCGCCGAGGGCGCGCTCGGCATGCTCGGCATCGCCGACAAGGCCGACGTCGTCACCTCGAGGCTGCCGGTGCTCGATCGCAAGCTCCTGATGATGGCGACGGCGATCGCCACCAGGCCGCGGCTGCTTCTGATGGACGAACCGGTGGGCGGCCTCACCGCCAAGGAGGTGGACCAGGTGATGGCGGCCGTCCGCGCCATCAAGGCGTCCGGCGTGACCATCATCCTGATCGAGCACGTCATGCGTTTCCTCGTGCAACTCTCCGATCGGGTGATGATCATGCACCACGGCGAGAAGATCTTCGAAGGACTGCCGGCCCAGTTGGTGAACGACCGCACCGTGGTCGATGTCTATCTCGGCGAGGGCGCATCGGAGCGGTTGAAGGCATTCATGGAAAGAGCCGATCATGTCTGAACCGGCGCTCCGGATCGAAAAGGCGAGTTCCGGCTATCAAGGCCGCTCGGTGCTTCAGGCGATCGATCTCGTGGTCGCGGATGGCGAGTTGACCGCCATCATCGGCCCGAACGGCCACGGCAAGAGCACCCTGCTCAAGACGATATCGGGTCTGGTGCCGCCGTCTTCCGGCACCATCCTCCATCGCGGCGCGAGGATCGATGGCCACCGGCCCGATGAGATCGTCGAGCGCGGCTTGATCCATGTTCCGCAAGGAGACCTGCTCTTCCCGGCGATGACCGTGAACGAGAACCTGCTGATGGGCGCCTATCGCAAGGCGGCATCGGGCGGGATCGACGAGCGGCTCGATTTCGTCTTTTCGCTCCTGCCCAGGCTGAAGGACCGTCGCAACCAGATCGCGGGAACCCTGTCCGGCGGCGAGCGGCGCATGTGCGGCATCGGACGCGGCCTTATGGCCGGCGGCGACATACTGATGCTCGACGAGCCGTCGCTCGGCCTTGCGCCGATCGTGATCGACCAGATCTACGAGGTGATCTTCGATCTCAGGCAGCAAGGCCGCACGATCCTCCTGGTCGAGGAGAACGCCCAGCGCATCGCCGACCAGGCCGACAGCATCCACCTGCTCGACAATGGCCGTTTCGCCTGGTCGGGCGTCGGCGCGGAGTTGATGGCCCGTCCCGAAATCATCGAAACCTATCTGGGGGCTTAGTCTGATCGATGGATGTCCTGATCCAGATCGTCGCTTCCGGACTGACGCTCGGCGCCATGTATGCGGTCGCGACCGTCGGCCTCTCATTGGTCTACGGCTCGCTCAACATGCTCAACATGGCGCATGGCGCGCTGCTGACGCTCGGCGGCTATATCTGCTACGCGGCGATCACCCATGCCGGCTTCCATCCGGCGTTCGCCCTGATCGCAGCCGCGCTCGTCTGCGCGCTCGCCGGCCTGCTCATCTATCTCGGCGCGGCCTTGCCGCTGCTCAGGGCCGAGAATTTCGAGACCAATATCTTCATCGCCACGATCGGCATCGGGTCCGTGATCGAGAGCCTGATGCTGAAAACGTTCGGGCCCTATCCGATCCCGCAGCCTTTGGCGGTCGCCGGCCATGTGGTCGTCGGCAACGTGCACGTCCCCCTGCAGAACCTCTTCATCCTGGGCGTGGCGCTGGCTTTGATGGCGGCGGTCGCGTTCATGCTGCAGCGGACCCGCATGGGCCGTGCCATCCGTGCGACCTCCATGAACCGCGACGCGGCCCAACTCATGGGCGTGCGCGTCGGCCGTGTCTATGCGCAGGTGCTGGCGCTCTCAGGCGCGCTCGCCGCCGTCTCGGGCGTCATGATCAGCTCGATCGCCACGCTTACGCCCGTCATGGGCGGCGACCCGATGCTGAAGGCCTTCATCATCTGCATCGTTGCCGGGCTCGGCAATGTCTATGGCGCGGTCGTCGCAGCGGTTGCGCTCGGGCTGCTCGAAGCCGCCACGCAATATCTGCTCGGCGTGCGCTGGAGCTTCGCCACGCTTCTCCTCCTCGTGATCCTGGTCCTGATCTGGCGGCCCTACGGGCTGTTCGGACGCCAGCAGGTGGTGCGCCTATGATGCCGCTGCGTCGTGACCTGCTGATCGGCTTCGTCGCCCTGGCCGTGGCGATCACGGTGCCATTCCTCGTTCCGGGCCGCTACATCGTTACCCAGTCGACGCTGTTCTTCGTATGGGCGATCGTCGTCGTCCAGTGGAACCTGGTGCTCGGCGTCGGCGGCATCTTCTCGCTGGCGCAGATGGCGCTCTTCGCCGTCGGCGCCTATGCGACCGCGATGCTCGGTTTCTACTGGAAGGTGCCGATGCTGGCGGCGATCCCGATCGGCGGGCTGGCCGCCGTCGCGGCCAGCATGCTGATCGGCCTTGCCTGCCTGCGCCTGCGCGGGCCCTATGTCGCGCTGCTGACCCTGGCCATCGCGCAGGTGCTTTACGTCCTCATCGTCAACGACACCGAGTGCTTCACCTCGACGGGCGGCTGCATGCCGCTGTTCGGCGGGGTGAGGGGCATCGGCCAGTTCGGCGACATCGGCCTGCGGGCCTTGTTCCCGTCCAAGTGGTATATGGCGCACTATTTCGTGGCGCTGGCGCTGCTCACGATTGCAGTGGCGTTCTCGATCACCGTCATCCGCGGCCCGCTCGGGCTGGCCTTCCGCGCGCTGCGCGACAATCCCGGCTATGCCGTGTCGCGCGGCATCAGCCGGTTCAAATACCAGCTCTGGATTTTCGGCGTCTCGGCCTTCTTCACCGGCATCGCGGGCGGCTTCTATGCCGTGCATTTCCGCGTGGTCGGGCCGACCGTCTTTTCCTTCTCGCTGCTTCTCTTCCTGATCGCCATGATCGTGATCGGCGGGCTGGGATCGATATGGGGTCCGCTGCTCGGCGCGGCTCTGCTGATGGTCGCCGATGAGGGCATGAAGGAGTTCTCCGACTATCGCAATATCGGGCTCGGCCTGCTGCTGGCGCTGTTCGTGATCGCCTGGCCGACCGGCCTGACGGGATGGCTGGAAAAGCTGCGGCCTGGGCGGAAGTAGCGCTTCGACCTCGGCCCTGCGTCGGCAGGCCGTTCAATGCGATGCCGTACTCGCTTTTATTTGATATTGCCAATGGAACCCGTGAACTCTCTCCGTGTTTTGGTTTGAGGCGGGCTTCCCTACTGCCTAGACCCCCAAGGAGCCCGTTGCTTGCCATCTTGCCGGCTCGTGGCAGCGAGCCGGACCTTTTTGCGGGCATTCTTGGTTGCTGCAATGCGGCCAGCTTCCACATGGCATGGCGCAGTGACAAGAGGACTATGGTCCAAGCCTTCCCCTCGAAAGGCCACCATCCGATCTGGTTGCAGGTGCGGCGCAACCAATAGTGACCACCCCGCCATGAGGATTGGCGTCGCAGTTCGACCCAGTCGGCCCCGCATCACGAAATAGGCATGGGGTGCGGGCCGTTCAGAGGTGCTGATCTCCTGTTGCGAGCGTATCCGACGGTAGTTCGCAGAAGAGACTTTGGTAGTAGGCAGAGAATCTCCCTGGGTGGTTGAAGCCGAATTTTCGGGCTGTTTCGGCGACGGTGGTCATATCCCGGGATGATACCTGCAGCGCGCGCCTGACCGCGCAGAGGCGATAGGCCAGCATGTAGCGATAGAGGCTCACGCCCAATGCGTATTGGAAGGCGTAGTTCAGTGCCCGCCTGCTCACTCCCAGGGACTTCGCCACGTCACACACTCCGAGCCGGTACCCACGATCTTGCCCTACCAATTCCATTGCGCGGGTCGCAAGCCGATCACCTTTGCGCCGCGAGTGAACCGTCTCGAAGCTTGCGTGTTTGATGTGCTCGGCCGTCAGCGTCAGGAGATCGAGCACGGCCGCCCTCATTGCCGATCGCTGGATACGTGTCGCCTTAGACGGAAGAACCACGCCGGCGAGTTTGCGATATCGGCTAAGCAAATCGCCCTCCAACAGGATATCGCTGCGTTCGCGGTCTCGTTTCAAGAATATCTCCACGGGGAGACCGTCTCTCGCGATCCGGTCGGTTGACGCGCAAATCTCGAGCGACGTCCAGCCGGGCTCCAGCACCCTTCGATGGCTGCTGCCCGGACAGAAGATCCCAAGGCGACCCCGGTCCGCACCGTTGCCGCACTCGGGGTCGACGACGAGGCGCACGACGAAGACAAGTGTGCCTCCCTCTATTGTCGCGAGGTCAACTGCCTTGCAAGTCACCGAGAGCCGGCTCACGATCATCTCTTCAAGATCAATGCCGCTCCAGTCGACGCGCAACCGACCGGGGCTCAGCTGGACCGCTCGGATATCCGATGTCTTGAGACGCTCGAGGAGTTGGTTGGCGTCCGAATAGGCCAACCTCAGCGACGCCCCCGGCTCGCTTTGCCGGCCGGCTGGCCGGCCTGATGTGTCGCGACGAATGTCCGAGCTAACCAAGAGTTCGCATCCAGGCTGCAGAACCGTGGAGTCGCGACGCAGACTATTGAGACGGGCTGGTTCGCGCTATCCGGATTCAGAAGCCTTCTGATCGCCCGGCAACAGCCCAGCCACAGGGCTAGCGTATCGGACCGAAAACGAGTCCGGGCTTCGGATAGATTCCATACGCATAAGAGAGAACAGAGTGCGGTCCTGATTACATTGGAAGGCCCGGCGCTCTGTTGGCGAGCGTTTGCGAGGGCAACTCTCCAAACATGTTGCGATAGTGAAGGGCGAAACGGCCCAGATGATAGAAATCGCTGTTCATAGCGGCTTCCGTCACCGTGATGTGGCGCCCCGACGATGCCTTCAGCTCGCGATTGGCGGCATTGAGGCGACAAGCCAGCATGTACCGGTAGGTGCTCAGCCCAAGAGCCTGCCGGAAGGCGTAGTTCAAGGCGCGCTCGCTTACCCGAAGCGAGCTCGCGAGATCGCCGACCCCGAACAGGTGGTCTGCGTTGCGCTCGATCAAGTCCATCGCAGCGGCTGCGAGTCGATAGCCGTTGCGTCGCCGCAGTCGCGGTGGCTCAAATCCGGGCGCTTCAATGTGCGCGCCCGTGCGGAGGATGAGTTCGAGCACGGTCGCCCTGATAGCCAGCAGCTCGATCGGGGTCGGTCGCGAGAGGCGGGCGTCGGCGCGGAAGACAAAATCGACGAGTTGGCGATACTGCAGAAGCAAATCGCTCGGCAACGGATAGACACGGAGGCTACGCTCACCAGTGAGGAGTGTGTCCGCTGCCAGTCCTTCGCCGACCATTTCTTCGATGGATACGCAAATCTCTATCGACATCCATCGGGGCTCCAGAACATTCCGATGGTCGCGACCCGGACCCAGAATGACAAGCGAGCCCGGCTCGACCTCATTGCCGCACCAGGTCTTGGCTCCGAGACATACGACAAAAACCAGGGTGCCTTCGTTTATGGCCGAGACATCGGTCAACTTGCGGTCAAGAGCGAGCCGGCTGAGGATCAGCTGCCCCCCGAGATCGATACTGTCCCAGTCTATATGGAGGCACCCTGCACCCAACTGAACAGGTAGCGTGTCCCAGCCCGTGAGTTGTTGGCGGAACTGCTCGATGTCCGTAAGCCGTAGCCTGAGTGCTTCGCCCTCCATGACATTGCCTCGCTTTTCCGCGGGTCGGATCGTTTCCGAAATCGGATAGCCGAACGGTCGGTCCCTTTCTAACATGAAGACGTCAATGTGATGCAATGTTTTCCATCGGCCACTGCTTCGGCAGTATTGGCGAACACCATCGGGATTGCATGTAATGGCCTGGGCCTACCTGTTAATTGCCTCCTTTGTGGAGATAGGCTGGGCAATCGGCCTGAAATTCACCGCGGGCTTCACCCAACTTGTCCCATCGGTGGCCGTCGGCGTCGGCATCATCCTCAGCTTCTATCTGGTGGCCCGCGCGGCCAAGGAAATCCCGATCGGTACTGCCTACGGGATATTCGTGGGGATCGGTGCGGGCGGGACGGGCGCTGTCGCCGTACTGGCCTTCGGCGAGCCGGCCAATCTGGCTCGGATGCTCAGCCTCGCCGCGATCGTCGTTGGCGTCGTCGGCCTCAAGCTGTTCGGGGCGGCCGCTGAAAAGCTAGCCCTCGAAGCGGCGGATCATTCCGGTAGGGCACTGCGTTGATCTGGGCTCAACTGATCCTCGCCGGGCTGCTTGAAGTGGTCGGCGCTGTAGGGCTCAAATACACCGAAGGATTCACGCGGCCCGGCTTCACGGCGATCGTCGTCGTCTCCTTGGCCACCAGCTTCTATCTCTTGTCGGGCGCGGCAGAGATCATACCGATCGGGACCGCCTATTCGGTCTGGACCGGAATCGGGGCGGCCGGAACGGTCGTCTACGGAATCTTCTTTCTTGGCGAATCTGCGGGGATCGGTCGACTCGCCAGCCTGCTTTTGGTGATCGGCGGGGCGGTGGGCATGAAGCTTTTTTCCTGAAGACGCGATAGTATATCAAGTAGTGCGGGAGCGAACAGGAGGAGTAGATGTTTCTCAGAGGTCGGCGGAGATTCTCATTTCTGCGGCCGCTGCTCATCATGTTCATGATCGCGTTTCTTGTTCAGATCGGACTGTTCATCTTTTCGTTCATTACGTTCGAGACCTGGCAAGAGCGTGCCCATTTCGGTGACAGCTTCGGCTTCATCAGCGCGGCTTTTTCTGGTTTCGCGCTTTGCGGGATCATCTATTCGCTCGCTTTCCAACTGAGCGAGCAGGTTCGGCAACGACGCAATGCACGTGCCTTGATCGATTCCGACCTCAGACTCAGGGAGGCTCTCATTAACGCGCTTGAGGCGCAAACCGGTGAACTCAAGGCCATGCGGGAAACGCTGGGCAAGCTCTTGCTACGGCAACATCCATGACAGGCGCCATCGTCGGCCATATCCTGAGGTCGGTCGCCGCCGGCATGCTCGTCGTGCTGCCGATCGTGCTCACCGTCCTGATCATCACCTGGTCGGCCAATCTGATCCTCGAACTGACAGGTCCCGGCAGCGTGATCGGGGGCATCCTGTCCGCCGTCGGGCTCGTGCTCGTCTCCGGTCAACTTTCCGCCTATCTGGTCGGCACGCTCGTCGTGCTGCTCGCCCTCTATCTCCTCGGACAGTTCGTCACGTTACGGCTCTACCGGCATGTCGGAATCGTGCTCGATCGAACGATCGTCCGGGTGCCGCTCGTCGGCAGTATCTACCGCCTGACGAACCGGTTCGTAGGACTGCTGGACCGCAGCGACGACGCCAACTTGAAGTCGATGAGCCCGGTATGGTGCTTTCTCGGCGGCGAGACAGGTCCGGTGGTGCTCGCCCTGATGCCGACCGCGGAGCCCTTGGAGATTGAGGGGAGGACCTATCGGGTCATTCTGATACCCAGCGCGCCGGTTCCTGTTGGCGGCGGGTTGGTCTTCGTGCCCGCCGAATGGATCCGGCCGGCCGCGTTCGGAATCGAGGGCCTGGCCAACATATACATTTCAATGGGAGCCACCGCTTCCCAATTCGTCAAATCACCGACGGCAGGCGCATCGACCGAACAGTCGGCACGGTAGCGCGGCAATCACGGATGGTTGATGTCGACCGGAAAGAATGCGCCCCTTCCGATTTCGGACAGCGCAGCTGCGTCGGCTGTGTAGAATTATCGCCAGAGAAAACAGGTGCGGCGAAGTCCTCGTCCCATCGTCGAGCGCACGCAAGAAGGAGATCGAACGTGAAATTCGCGGATTTCTGGAAACGAACCGTTCTGCTCGTCGCATTGGGCAGCTCGATCATCAGCGTGGAGAGCGTTGGTTTTGCCCCCAATGCCCATGCGGGCTTCGGTTCTTTTCTCGCCGGCGGGATCGTGGGTGGTGTGATCGGGGCGGCCGCGGCATCGAGGCCGAGGGTCTACTACACTCCCTCGCGAAACTATTCTCGGTGCCGATGAGTCGAGTAGCGAAGCACTAACTGGCTAGTCACGATAGCAACGCAAAGATGTTGAGCAGTGGAGGTGCCGCCATGAAGCGCCGAACCCGGGTTAATCTTCTCGCCGCATGTTTTGTTCCTGTAGTCGGTGCATCGCACTCCGATGCGCTGGCTCAGGCCGATCCGCCGGATGTGAACGATTTGCCGGTGCTCCTGTGCGACCTCGAAACGTCGGTCGCCTGCAAACCGGGGGGCTCGGAATGCGAGAGCCTCAAGGATCTCGACGGGGAGCCATTGCCGATCAAGATCACCGTCGACGCCCCGAGCAGCGTCGCCACCTACCCCGGGAAAGACGGGTTTCCCTCGACGAGCACGATCGGCACGGCAGCCCGTTTGGGCAACCAACTCATCCTCCAGGGCATGGATGGTATCGCCAGCTGGCAGATGCTGGTGCACGAGCCCCCGGAGGCGAAGGCGGACCTAGTCATGTCTCTCTCGGTCGCCGTGGCAGAGGCCGTGACCGTCGGCTTCGGCCGCTGCCGGATACGCGAGTAGTACCTGACTCTAGCGAGAGGCTCCGATGAAATCGAAGACTTCTTTTGCGACCCGGGCCGTACTGATCTCGGCGGTTGTCTTGAATTTCGCGCTCACCGGGGCCGTGGCGGGATCACCAGCCGAATGCGATCATTACGCGCGGCTATACACCTCACACTGTGCACCGAGGGGCGGCGTCCTGGGCGGAGCCCTCTCTGGCGCATTCGGCGGTGGGATTTTCGGCGGCAGGTGGGGCTGGGGTCGTGATCCCGCCGTTGGGGCAATCTTCGACGGCATCGCCGGCGGTGCGCGCCACGCGAACTCCTACGACGCGGCATACAGCGATGCCTATCACGCCTGCCTGGCAGGTCGAAGGGGCTAAATATCGGAGGACAGTCTCAATGACGAGGCCAGCCCCGCCTACATTGATCGCACTGGAGGTCGCGCTCTTCGCGAACGGTGGTTCATTCGCTCAGGAATCCGAAAGCACCGATCTCATTGCGATCAGTTGCAACGACGTGATGCGGCAGACCGATCGAGATCGTAAGCGACCATCGCCCTACTGCACGGCGTCATGCTCGGAAAGAACCAGACGACGGTCATCGATGTCACTGCGCTTGCCGTGATCACGGACAAGATCGTCGTGCCTCGACAAGCCGCGCGGCAAGGCAATGGACGTGCTCATAAGAAACGACTGACGGGTCGTCCTATCCCGAGCGAAGGCAACGACTACCCCAAAGCTCAAGACAGAGGAGGAACGCCATGACCAGCAAGCTGCAACGAGAGTCGGCGATCGGCGAAGTTCGTCCGGAAATGAACCTGAGACGCCGCGACCTGCTGCTCAGCGGCGCGTCGCTGCTTGGGCGTCAGCGCTTTCCGCCGGCGTGTCGACCACTTCGGTACAGCCGGCGAGAGCGCAAGCGGGCGCTGGCAGTCCGAACATCCGGGTCATCTGGGGCGACGATATCGGCATCACGAATATCAGCCACAACAACCGCGGCCTTATGGGCTACATGACGCCGAACATCGATCGCATCGCGCAAGAGGGCCTTGCCTTCACCGACTACTACGGCCAGCAATCCTGCACCGCCGGTCGCGCCGCCTTCATCGGCGGAAATGTTCCCATCCGCACGGGCATGACCAAGGTCGGGCTGCCTGGCGCAGAACAGGGCTGGCAGAAATCGGACGTTACCATTGCGACCGTGATGAAGGGCCAGGGCTACGCCACAGGGCAGTTCGGCAAGAACCATGTCGGCGACCGCGACGAGCACCTGCCGACGATGCACGGATTCGACGAGTTCTTCGGCAATCTCTATCATCTCAACGCCGAGGAGGAACCCGAGAATCGGGACTACCCCAAGGATGCGGAGTTTCGCAAGAAATTCGGTCCGCGCGGCGTCATCCGCGCGAAAGCGAACCCTGACGGGACCCAGACGGTCGAGGACACTGGGCCGCTCACCAAGAAGCGCATGGAGACCGTGGACGAGGAGACGCTCGCCGCGGCCGTCGACTTCATCAAGCGCCAGCATGCCGCCGGCACACCGTTCTTCTGCTGGTGGAACGGCACGCGCATGCACTTCCGCACCCATGTCAAGAATGAACATGAGGGCATCTCCGGCCCGAGCGGCAATGAATATCATGACGGCATGGTCGAACATGACATGCATGTGGGGGAGTTGCTCAAGCTGCTGGACGATCTCGGCATCGCCAACAACACGATCGTCTTCTACTCGACCGACAACGGGCCCCACTACAACACGTGGCCGGACGCCGCAAACACACCGTTCCGTAGCGAGAAGAACTCGAACTGGGAAGGCGCCTATCGCGTGCCCGCCTTTGTGCGCTGGCCTGGACAGTTCCCGGCCGGCGTGACGCTCACTGGCATCGTCGCGCATGAGGACTGGCTGCCAACTTTCGCCGCGGCGGCTGGCGCGCAGGACATCAAGGAAAAGCTGCGCGAAGGCGTGGAACTGAACGGTCGCGCATACCGCAACTATATCGACGGCTACAACATGCTCGACTACTTCGGCGGCAAGGTGCAAGTGTCGCCACGCAGTGAGTTTGTCTACGTCAACGACACCGGCCAGATCGTGGCGATGCGCTACGACGACTGGAAGGCGGTGTTCCTGGAGAACCGGGGCCAGGCGTTCGAGGTCTGGCGCGAACCGTTCCAGGTCCTTCGTATACCACTGCTCTTCAATCTGCGGCGCGACCCCTATGAGCGCGCCCAGCACAACTCGAACACCTACAATGACTGGTTCCTGGACCGGGCCTTTGTTCTCGTCCCGATGCAGCAATTCGCTGGCCAGTTCCTTATGACGATGGCGGAGTATCCACCCAGCCAGGTACCTGGTTCGTTCAACCTGGAGAATGTGCAGAAGCAGATTGAAGCTGCCGTAGCGGGCGGCGGCTAACGCTGTGCCGCTGTCGGGTCGCCCCGTCTTTATGGCGGCGACCCGGCACTCCGTGCAAGGCGACCAAGGCAGCTCCCATCTGCGCTCCGAATTGTTGGCGGCGCTACCGCCCGCCATCGCGTATGGCGCAACCCATTGATACCGCGATTCCGCACTTGAGTTGAGATGTGTAGTTCGCCTGAATACGTCCGGACCGGATCAGTAGCGGCAAAAACGTACCAAATGCGAAACCACACAGGGAAAACGACGATGAGATATGCTCTCAGGGTTGCCTGCGGCTTTTGCCTTTCGGTCGCTGCGATCGCATCCCTCGTGGGTGCGGCTTGCGCGGATGCGCTGCCATCGTGGAACGACGGCAGATCGAAGGCGGCGATCATTAATTTCGTCACCGCGGTGACGAGCGAGGGCGACGCCCGATTCGTGCCCGTGGGCGAACGGATGGCGGTATTCGACAATGACGGCACGCTTTGGTCCGAGCAGCCAGCCTATTTCCAGCTGACATTCGCGCTCGATCGCATAAACGCGCTCGCGCCGCAGCATCCCGAATGGAAAGGCCAGGAACCGTTCAAGTCGATCCTGGCCGGGGACTTCGAGGGGATGGCCGCGACAGGCGAGAAGGGCGCAGTCGAACTCATCATGGCGAGCCATGCCGGAACGACGACGGACGAATTCACAGCCGTCGTCAAGGACTGGTTCGCCACGGCCCGGCATCCGCGCTTCGATCGGCCTTACAACGAGATCATCTTCCAGCCGATGGTGGAATTGCTGGAATACCTGCGCGCCAACGGCTTCCGGACCTACATCGTCTCGGGCGGCGGTATCGAATTCATGCGGCCCATGACGGAATCGATGTACGGCATTCCGCCGGCGCAGGTTGTTGGCAGCAGCATCGTCACCAGATACGAACTGGACGGCGACACGCCCGTGCTGAGGCGGGAAGCCGAGTTCGACTTCATCGACGACGGCCCCGGCAAACCCGTCGGGATCAACACGTTCATCGGCGCCAGGCCGATCTTCGTGGCGGGAAATTCCGACGGCGACTACGAAATGATGCGCTGGGTGACCGCCGGGGAGGGACCCCGTTTCGGCTTGATCGTGCATCATACCGACGCTGAACGCGAATGGGCCTATGACCGCAAATCGTCGTTCGGAAAGCTCGACAAGGCCCTCACCGAGGCCGCGCAGCGCGGCTGGCTGGTGGTCGACATGAAGGCGGACTGGCGCAAGGTCTTCCCGTTCGACAAATAGCAAAAGCCGAAGCTCGGGCGGCGCGAGCGAGGCCTGTGATCGAGGATTCCCGAGAGGCCTTCGTGGAATTGACGAGATCTTCGAGGAAGTCGGTGTAACGCATGCTGATCGCTATTGGCTTCTGCCTACTCGTCGTATGGCTTGTCTTCTTCAAATTCAAGCTGTTGCCGTGGAATTGGCCATGGCGGGTCATCACTGCCCTGACGATGGTCGTGATCGTCGGCGTCATTATCGCGCTGCTCAACCGCTATGCCCCTACGGGCCGTGTCACAGTTCTCGGGCGCGTTATCGAGATCACGCCCAACGTGACCGGAACAATCACGGATGTGCCGGTCAGCACGAAAGTGATCGTCCCCAAGGGAACGGTCCTTTTCCGGATCGATCCGGCTCCATACGAAGCCAAGGTCAAGAAGCTCACTGCCGAGCTTGCTGCGGCGCGCCAGGCGGTCAAGCAGTTCGATGCGAATGCCGACGTCGCGCAAGCCGAGGTGGACGCGCTTCAAACTCGGCTTGCCCATGCCGAGACGCGGCGTGCGGACATGGAACGATTGGCGAAAGCCGACGCGGCGAGCGCGTTCCGACTGCAGGACGTCACAGCCGAGGCAAACCTCCTGACCGCCCAACTGATCGCCGCCCGCGCCAGGCTGACCAGCGCCGAACTTGCGCGCGACTCCACGATCGGCAGCAAGCACACGACGGTGTTGCAGATCGAGGCGCAGCTAGAGGACGCAGCATGGCAGCTCGGGCAGACCACAGTGCGCGCGCCTGCCGATGGTTACGCCACCCTGCTGCCGCTCGGCGTCGGCCACATGGCGACGCCGAACCGTGCGGCAATGTCTTTTATCGTCGCGGACGAGATCGCTCTGGTTGGCGTGTTTCCGCAGAACGGCTTTAGTGCGATCCGGCCCGGTGCGGCGGTCATGATCGTCTTTGCGGATCAACCTGGCTCGGTTCACAAGAGCACGGTCGAAACGGTCATCCGCGGCGTCGGAGAAGGCCAGCTGCTGGCCTCGGGCAACCTTGAGCGGGTCAGCGGTGCGGAAGCGACCAAGGAGTTTCCGGTACTCATCAATGTGCCGGAGGGGATCGATCCCGACCTGCTTCGCCCCGGCGTTTCCGGCAAGGCCACGGTCTTCGACACCAATGCGGGGGTCATCGGCAAGCTTGGCGAGGTCCTGATCCGCGTCGCGGCCGTGGGTGCCTACCTCTGACGCGTGCAAACTTCGGTCTAGCTAACTCTGCCGACCTCGCCCTGAAGGCGAGCCTTGCTACCAGCATCGAGCTTGCGCCAGTCACAGTCTTGCAGCGCAGCCTCCATGGCGTAGAGCGCAATGATCGTCACGTGGCTGCCGAAGCGAAACTTGAGCCGATGCCAGGCTTCGACGGCACCGACGACACGCAACGAGTCCTCGTCGGCTATGTCCACCTCCATCAGCATGCGCGCCGTGGTGGAGCCGAGGTTCCTCATATCTGCAAGGGAGCGGCTCATTCTGTTATCTGCCTGTCGAGATCGTGATCATCACCCGGGGAAGAGCAGCTTTTGCTGGGCACGAGCGAGTCGAGATAAGACACCAGGATTGCGACGATGAACAGGTCAGGGATCATTGAAAAAGCGGGCAACCTGTTCAGTGCATTTGGTCATCGTGGATATGTTGATTGCATCAGGCGGTGGAGCAAACAGGTTCATCGGGCGTTGTCATCGAAGGCATCGGGTTCCGACGGAAAATGACGGTGCGTCGGCGCGGCCATGGCAGGCTGTTCCAGCATGGCGTAGTTGCGCACCTCGGCTTCCGCGGGGCATAGGCGACGAAGGCGACATGGAAGAAGCCAGCCCGGTTGACGACATAGGGCGACTGACTTTGGCCAGCGGCGAGGCGCGGCCCTTGTCGCTCCTCGCGGTCTTGATCGGCATACGGCGGATCGCTCCGGCGCAGCTATCGACGTACGACGCCCAGGCGCGCCGCACGGGGCAAGGCAGCCCGCCAAGAGGTGCACGCAATGAAGCTCTTCCTGAGCGGGGACGTGATGACCGGCCGCGGTATCGATCAGATCATGCCGCGACCATCCGATCCAGCGCTGTACGAACCGCATATTCGTTCGGCTCGTGGCTATGTCGATCTCGCGGAACGCTTGTCCGGCGAGATTCCGAGGGCGGTGCCGTTCGACTACATCTGGGGCGATGCGCTCACCGAGATCGAGCGGCGCGAGCCGGACTTCAGGATCATCAATCTCGAAACCAGCATCACGGCCGATGGAATCCCGGAAGCGAAGGGGATCAACTACCGAATGCATCCCGACAATGTCGGCTGCATCGCCGCCGCCGACATCGACTGCTGCGTCCTTGCCAACAACCACATCCGGGACTGGGGACCGGGCAGCCTCGACGACACCTTGCTCGCGCTGCAGCGGGCCGGGATCGCGGTGGCCGGCGCCGGCAGGGATGCGCACGCCGCCGCACGGCCTGCGGTCCTCGAACGAGCCTCGGGAAGGCGGCTGCTCGTCTTTGCCTTCGGCTGCCCGTCGAGCGGTATTCCCACCGGCTGGGCGGCCGGAGAGGACCGGGCGGGCGTGAACTTCCTTGCGAACTTCAGCGAAGACGCGGTCGCAAGCGTGATCAGAAACATCGACGAATACAGACGGCCGGGAGATCTGGTCCTTGCCTCCATCCATTGGGGACCGAACTGGGGCTTCGACGTGTCGATGCGACACCGGCGTTTCGCCCGCGATCTGATCGATAGCGCCAGGGTCGACGTCATTCATGGGCACTCGTCGCATCATCCACTGGCGATCGAGATCTACGCCCAGAGGCCGATCCTTTACGGATGCGGGGACTTCATAAACGACTATGAGGGCATCGGCGGGCACGAAGAGTTTCGCCCGGATTTGACGGTCGCGTATTTCCTTGATGTCGACGATCGCGATCACCGGTTGCTCGGCATGGAGTTGGTCCCCCTCCGGCTGCACAAGTTCCGACTCGTCCGTGCATCACATGACGATGCTGCCTGGCTCGGCAGGACTCTGGACCGGGAGTGCCAACGCTTCGGCCAGCGTATGCGCTTGAGAAAGGACGGCACGCTGGCTCTGTCGTGGTGAAAGCGAAACCAGAGATTCGTGTCTCGCCGGGCCGATGACAATCTGGCTTCTGCTATTCCGGTCGCAAGTGCCAGGTCCGGGGAGCGTAGGCATCGAGAGCACGCTTGTGACAGTTCCGGCACGAACTTTCTCGATAACACGCAAGTTCGCGGCCCTGGATGCACAAGTTCCCGTTCATCGAGCGACCGCGGCATCCGTGATCGCACTGAGGGCAGCCGCAATCTTGTCCATCACCTCGTCCGCATTTTCGATCTCGTGGGCATCGGTGATCCGCGATGGCAGTCAGTAGCCGACCTGCACCTTGCCGCCTGCATCCGCCCACACCAGGACACGCAAGGGCAGGTCGACCCCCGCCGTCTGCCGCTCTTGCATCAGCGGCGTGCCCAGCGCCGGATTACCGAATATGATCACTGTCGTCGGAGGCAACTCGAGACCACTCTTTCTGGCCGCCGCCGCGTGATCGACCGTCGCGACGACGGTCGCACCGCGCTTTTCGATCTCGGCCTGCAGGACCTGTACGGTGGCAGCAAAGTCGGCCGCACTCTCCTTCACGATCCAGTCGGCGTCCTGGGCGCGGGTCACGGAGCCACCCGACAAGACGATGACCATGGTCGCTATCGGGATTGCGAGCATCTGGAACATCGTTTCCTCCTTGAGACGTTACGCCGTCCATTGCGCAACGAAACCTGCGCATAGAGTGCCCCTCGCATCCGAACAGGAGAGTACCCGTTCCGGACAGGCAAGTCTGTCGCATCCACCTGACGAAATCGTGAACTGCGTAGCGTCTGGTCCTACGACAGCTTGCGACACCAAGCGCTGGCCGTTGTTCATGCTTGCTCCGCGAGCCCCGCGGTCGCGCGATCAAGCCCAAGGCGCGGCTGCGTAACCGTTTCGGCATCTCGGCCGACCGCCGGTGTCGGAGGCGAAGTCGCGCAGCAATGGAAACGGGAATGACCGCGAACCGACTTCTTCCGGGCCACGGTCGATCTCGCGGAGATCGTCTCCCCCTCCATGTATGATGCGAGCAACTTCCTTTACACGGGACGCCACCTGCGGCGCCGGACTGCTTTGTGCTCTATTTCGCTTCGGCGGGCTCAAAGGTTGCTTCGACCTCGCCGCGCGCCGGATAGTCGGTCTTCAAGACATAGTCGATCGCTCCGAGAATGTCGGAGAAATGGGGACGCGCAAACGGCATGGTCTGGACGCTGCCGAAGTAGAGCGTGCCATCCGGCCGCACCAGATAGAGCGCCGGCTCCGAGAACAAATCCGGCTCTTCTATTCCCAGCGACGTCTTGCCGCGACTGCGGGAAATGTAGAGGCCCCATTCGCGCGCCGTCGCCAGGGACAGGCCGTAGCCGATGCGAAGGTGAGGCAATTGCCAGTCGAGACTCGTCATGACGGCGCGCTCCTCGACGTCCGTCGAGATTGCAACGACAGACACGCCTCGGCTCTCGAACTCGCCGATCTTGGCGTCCAGATCCTTGAGCTGGGTCCTGCAGACCGGACAATGGAATCCACGGTAGAACAAGACCAGCGAGAACGCCGCCGGCGTCTCTTTGCGAATGTCGTAGGTGCGTCCTCCGACAATCGGCACCTGAAGCTCCGGTACGGACTGGCGGGGAAGAAGGTGAGGAAATGGGGCGGTCATTGCATGCGTCCTTTCGAACCCGCGCGGGACGGCACAGGTTGTGATTTTAGAGCGATAGATATAAAACATGCATAGCTCGACCGCGTTGGCAAGAGGCGCCGCGGCCCCGCGCGGCTCAGGAGGGAATAAAATGGGGCGACCACGGGAGTTTGATCAGCCGGCGGCGCTGGCAGCGGCGATGGACCAGTTCTGGCGCCGGGGATACGAGGCGACATCCGTGCGGGATCTTGCCGGTGCAATGTCGATCACCGGTGCCAGCCTCTACAATGCCTTCGGGGACAAGCGGTCCTTGTTCCGGGATTGTCTGGAGGCCTACATAGACGCCTACGCGCGGCGTCGGATCGCGGAGCTCGACGCGTGCGAGGATCCGATCAGGGGAATCCGGGCCTTCTTCGACGATCTGGTGGAAGCCTCGCTCAATGACCGTCGGGGCTGTCTCCTCATCAACTCGGCGATGGAGGTCGCACCTTGGGATACCGAGCTTGCCGCCTTGATCGAGGACTGCCTGCGGGAAATCGAAGATGGTTTCTGTCGCGCTCTGAACCGGCTTTCCGCCGCCGGACCGCGTCGAGCCTCGGGCAGTGAACGGTCGACGGCAAGACTGATGCTGTCCGCTGTCATGGCTCTGCGTGTGCTGGCCCGCGCGGGCGGTCACGAGGAGCGTCTGCGCAGCATCGCCAGATCCGCCGTCGCCCTGGCCGAAGGGCACCGGTCGCTGTGATCGAACGGGTCGTGCTTGCCCGGGTCAGCTCATGCCCACCCTCACGCCGCGGAGAACGCCGCGCCCGCTGCGCGGGGACCGACCCTGGAATCGCGGCACCGGATCGTCCCCGGTGTCTGCATATGGCGACGGCGACCCTTACAGGCAGCGGTATCCGCTGCAACCGCGACCGAAGCCAACTCGACACCTATTTGGATTCCATTACGGTAATCGGCTGCCAGTCGTCATCCGGATCTTGCCGCTGAAGCAAACGGCAGCGCGCGATCATCCAGCGGGACGGAGGATCGTCGCCGCGCGCCGCCACCGTGTCCTCGAACTTGCTCTCTGCGTCGCGCCACCTTCTCGTCCTGTAGAAATGCAGGCCGCTTTCGTACGATCCGATCCATGACGGCCGCTCCTCCCCGGCCATGGCGATGAGCTCGAAGATCGCGATTCCGCCTTCGCGGCCGTAAACGGCGATACGATCGAGTTCGCGCACGATGATGTCGGCACCAGCGGCCTTGCGGGCCTCCTCTCCCATTATGATGCTTGTCCCGTAGAGCTTGTTTGCGATTTCGAGCCGACTTGCGACGTTTACCGCGTCACCGACGGCGGTATAGTTCAGATGCGTGGCGGAGCCGATATTGCCGACGAGCGCGACCCCGCTGTTGAGCCCGATGCGCACGGTGAGCGCGTTGCCGGCGTCGTCTCTCGGGCCGGTGTCTCTCAAAGCCCGCGAGATCCTCAACGCCGCCCTGCAGGCGGCCGTGGCGTGGTCGTTCCTTCTCCGTGGTGCGCCCCAGAAGGCCATGACGGCATCGCCGATGAACTTGTCTATGGTGCCGGCCTCGGCTTCAATCGCCTGCGAGGCGAGATCCAGGTAGCCGCTGATCACCGGTACGATGTCCTTGCCGAGCCGCTCGGACATCCCGGTGAATCCTGCGACGTCGGCGAAGAGAATGGTGAGAGGCCTCATTTCTCCGCCGGGTCTTGCTTCCATTCCCTCCGTCACAAGCGTGCGCACAAGGTCGGTGGGGATGTATTTCGCGAATGCGCTCAGTCCCGTCGCCATGTGAACCAATGCCGTGGAAAGCTTGTCGAACTCGACCAGCCACGATCGGCGTCTTGAAATCTGGTCGAGTTGGAAGTTCTCGACGGCGCGCAGATCCTCCGCGACCGCGCGAAGCGGCTCGGCCAGAAGACGTTGCGCAATCAACACCGACACGCCGCCGGCCGCCAGAACCAGCGCGAGCAGGGTAAAGGCCAGTCGGGCGGTGGTCCGGTCGATCTCGGCGAGAAACTCGGCTTCCGGAATGATGACCGCAACGTGCCAATCGAGGAAGTCGAGCGGGGTTGCGGTAACGTTGTAGGATACACCCTGATCGACAATGCGCACCCTGATGGCCTCGCTGGCCGCCGCGCCGCTCGCGAGGCGCTGCCCCAGTTCGCGCGCGATCCCGAAGAGCGGATGACCGCCAAGATCGGCGCCGTGCACCTCGTCCGCCGCCCCGTCGGGGCCGGCTACGATATCGCCCCCGGAAGACAGGATGAAGGCGGCTCCGGTGCGGGCGACCGAAAGGGAGCCGAGGAAGCGTGAGAGGCGATCGATTTCGACTATCGTGGCGAGCACGCCCTGACGCTTGTAGTAGACGTCGATGGGGCCGGCGAAGGCGGCCGCTGCACGTGTTGCCACTGGGTGCTCGGTGATGATGAACCATGCAGGTGCATCAGCCTTGATCGCCTGTTGATACCAGGCATGGTCGGTGACGAAGTAATCGGTCGGCTCGAAATTCCTCTGGTAGAACTCGATGTCGCCAGGCACGACCTTGTAGCGGTCGACGCGCCGGGTCCACGCGCCGTCCTTGAGGTAGATCTCCATCATCTCCAGTTCGCCGTCGCCAAGCTTGTGGGACGCGAAGAAGGTCGAATCGGGCCATCCGAAGGCGACCCACGACAGCGAGGGCTGCGCCTGCAGTTGGGAAAGGAACACGAATTCGCGCTTGTCGGCCTCTCTCGTCTTGATGACGTTCTGCAGGAAGATCGTGCGAACCGCGCCGAACGCCGCTTCCGCGCTGGCGATGCGTCCCGCCACTTCGTTGCGCACTGTTTCGGTGATCTGGTGGTCGAGGGTCGCAACGAGAAGGCGACTGTTGCTGTCGGCTGTTCGCCGCCACAGGGCATCCACCGCAATCGCGCTGACGGCAATGCAGCACAGCAGGAAAACCGAAATGGCAACGCTGACTCTTACCCGCATCCGCTGCTCCGTCGGAGAGCCGTTCGTCTCGCTCCGTCAGACCGCTCTGCCGCCCGGCCAAATGGCGGAAGACGCTCATCATTCCGGACTGAACCAGATGTCTCCATAGAACGTCCGCGTGTGCCCCTTGTGATCATCAGCATCCGTCATGATCGCAACAGCATCGATCTCGCGGATCTCCGCGCCGAAGAATCTCCTGAGGTCGTCTCGAACGTCCCGCTTGTATCCGACCCACGAGCCGAGTCCTTTTTGTCCGCTGTCGACCGCAATCAGGCGAACCTGTGCCGAGTAAGGGCTTGGCCACGCACTTCCTGTACCGTGTTGGCTCGCCCAGACATAGTTGAGGGCGAGAGACCGGGCTCCGAGCAGACCGCGTTCAACGACGACGAAGATACGCGCGGGGAAGTCGTCGCCCGACTTCTGCCTTTCATCGATACCTGAGAAAATGCCGGTCACTTTCCACGACCAGTTGAGGAATGGCGTCTTTGTCAGATCGATGCGGATCTTGCGGTAGCGACCCGAAGCCGCCGCATTCGCTTCCGCCGCGAGGACGACGCTTCGCAGGTCGGCATCCTCGACCAGCTCGTACTTCGTCTCGCCCTTGAAGGAGCGGCTGCTCCACTCCGCGAGCGAACCTCGCGAAAAGGAACCGACTGGGATGTCCTGGCCGGCCGCTCGCCCGATCGGGAAGGCCACGACGAGGAGAAAAAGGAGAATGCAGATCAGCCTCAAGGTCGCGTCTCCTCGTTTCGCCGCTCTGTCCGCGCATGATCGCGGAGCTCTCGACTAGTTCGCTTTCCACGGATGGAATGTTACGCCGCCGCGCAGCCACCGTGCAGCGATCCGGATTGGGAAAAACGCACCCCCAACTCCCGGATGAGCCGTTGCCGGCGACGACAGCGCGCGCTGTGGGCGCGGGCTCACGCGAAGCCCAGGTGCCGCCAGGCGAGGATCCGGCGGCCATTCCAACCTGCGAGCATGGACAGGAGCACCACGCTTCCGAACTGCCAGACAAGCACCATGAGACTGGCATCCTGGGGATGGAACAGGCGCAGCCCGAAGTTTCCCAGAGCGGCGGCTGCCAGCGCGCCCAGCAGGACGGTCACTCGCGGGGCGAGCGGCGCGCCTTTGTGAAGCATCGTGACCATTGCCAGTGCGGGCACTGCGCCGACCCCTGCGATCATGGGAAAACAGACGGGGCGGCCTCGCCGACGGCTTGTCTTCCGCTTCGACGGGATTGGGCCACGCGGTCATGCGCCCCGTTGCGAGGCGCCCGACATCCGGACCAGCGCCCGAACCACGCCCGTCTCCGACGCAAGGCCCGCTTTTCATTAGTTCGACGGCCGATGGTCGAAGGTTACAGTCGAGGCGTTCGGCGGAACCTGACCGAGATCACGAAACCGTGCGCCGCGACGACGTAACAGGCGGGTCGCCTCGACCGAATTATTCGTCGCGTGCGCCACGATCAGCGTGCGAAACCCCAATCGGAGGATGAAGTCATGTCCATGAGATCGAACGTAAGCGCATCGGTTCTGGCCGGCGCCGTCGCAACCGCGCTCGCGTCACTGGCGAGTGCCGGACCATTGACCGAGGACGAAGGAAAGGCGGCGATGGCAGCGGGCAAGGAGAAGTGCTACGGCATTTCCCTTGCCGGCGCGAACGACTGTGCGGCAGGACCCGGCACGACCTGCCAGGGTACGTCGACCGTCGATTTCCAGGGTAACGCCTGGGCATTCGTCCAAGGCGGAACCTGCGCCAACATCAAGGTGCCGGGAGACCGCAGTGGCTCGACAGAACCGCTGACACGCGACCTTCCGTCGTAAGCCGCACCAGCAGGTTTCGGAAAAGTGTCCCACGGTTTTCCGACAAGAACCTGCGGCAAGAGAAGAGCCTGGGCAGGTGAAGCGTGGGCGAGGCTATGCAAACCTGCTTGGCGTGCCGGAAAGCGGAGGAGGCAAAGATGAACGAACCGGTCAACGACCGCGCGCCAGGAGCTGCGCCAACCTTGCGCTTTCCGGCCCATCCGCTTGCCGGCCTGGCCGGTACCAGCTTCAAGCACGAACATCTTCCGGCGATCGTCGCCGCGGGGAAACAGGAAGGCTTCTTCGAGGTTCACGCCGAGAACTACATGGGGGCCGGCGGGCCGCCGCACGATGCCCTGACGCAGATACGTCGCGACCATCCCGTCTCGCTCCACGGCGTCTGCATGTCGATCGGAGGACCGCAGCCGATAGACCAGGCCCACCTCGCACGGTTCAAGGCGCTCGTCGACCGCTACGAGCCGGCGCTTGTTTCGGAGCACCTTGCATGGTCGACTCACGGCACGACATTCTTCAACGATCTGCTGCCGCTGCCCTACACGGAGGCCACACTCGCCCGCGTCGCCAATCACATCGACGAAGTGCAGGAGGCGATCGGTCGCCCGATCCTGCTGGAGAATCCGTCGACCTATGTCGTCTTCCCCGAGTCGACGATGACCGAGACAGGCTTTATCCGTGAGGTGGTGCGCAGAACGGGCTGCGGCCTTCTCCTCGACGTCAACAATGTCTTCGTTTCGGCGACCAATCATGGCTACTCGGCGCTGGCTTATCTCGCCGGTTTCCCGCTCGGCCACGTCGGCGAGATACACCTGGCAGGACATGCCCGGCAGGCAGACGACGAGGGCGACCTTCTGCTGATAGACAGCCATGACGCTCCGGTCGCCGATGCGGTCTGGAAGCTCTATGAAATTGTGGTTGATCGATGCGGGCCCAGGCCGACGCTCATCGAATGGGACAGCAAAATCCCGGAATGGCCGGTACTGAGGGCCGAAGCGGCGGCCGCGCAGACAATCCTCGACCGCCACGCGCATGGTTTTGCGCAGGAGAAGATCCGTGCTTCCCGCTGAGCGCCGCAACCAGGATCCCGCGCACTGGCCTTCATATGCGGATACCTTTGCCCCGGCACTGCTCGACCCCGGCCGCGCGACACCGGCAGCGGTCGCCGGGCCGAACGGCAAGGCAGCGATCAAGCGTTACAACGTCTATCGCAACAATGTTACCGTCAGCCTCATCGACGCGCTGGCGGCTACGTTCCCGGCGACGCAGCGCATTACCGGGGAAGATTTCTTTCGTGCCATGGCGCGGTTCCACGTTCGCGCCACTCCGCCGGTCTCGCCGCTCCTGTTCGAATACGGCCATGATTTTCCCGATTTCATAGAACGTTACGAACACGCGCAATCGCTGCCGTGGTTGGCCGATGTCGCTCGTATCGAACGGGCATGGCTCGATGCCTATCATGCCGCCGATGCCGAGCCACTGGCGCCCCAGGCGCTCGCTTCCGTTCCTTCGGAGCGGTTGGCCGATGCTGTTCTAACGCCGCATCCCGCGGCGCGGGTCACGCGTTCGCGCTTTCCGGCGGTTACGATTTTCGTGGCAAACCGGAGCAGCGATCCCGTCGGCCGCATAGAAGCCTCCGAACCGGAGGATGCGCTCGTGACCAGACCACGCCTTGAGGTCGCCGTCAGGCGACTGCCGCCGGGCGGCGCAGTCTTTCTCACGCACCTTATTGCGGGCGAGCGGCTCGGCGCGGCCGCTGCCGCAGCCCTTGGCGACAGCCCGGACTTCGACCTTTCCGCCAATATCGCCGGAATGCTGAAGGCGGGCGCGTTCAGCGCAGTCGGGCAGGGAGGCTGACATCGATGGCACCTCGGCCGCAATTCGCCGTCGGCACGTGGAGACGACGGATCATCAATCTCGTCGAGAGGGCAAACGCCATCATTCGCGCTGTTGCCCAGCCTTCGGTCACGCAGATTTTCCTGCGTGTCGGTCTCGCGATCCCGTTCTGGCGGTCAGGCGTCAACAAGTGGGACGGGTTCCTGCAATTGAACGACACCGCAGTGTTCCTGTTCAGCTCCGAGTTCAAGCTGCACCTGCCGGGCGGTCCCTATGCCTTTCCCGCACCTGCGGCCATGGCATTCGCTTCCGGTTCGGCCGAGATTTTGTTGCCAATTCTCCTGGTCCTTGGCCTTGCGACGCGCCTTGCCGCGTTCGGGCTTCTGATCATGACCATAGTCATACAGTTCACGGTGCCGGACGGCTGGCCAATCCATGTCACGTGGGCGGCAATGGCACTTGGATTAATGGCGTGGGGACCGGGTCGGGTTTCGCTCGACCATTGGCTGGTTCCGAGGTGATGACGGCGTCCTTGGTGCGATCTCGCCTCGCAGGTTGGATCAAGCCGAAGCAGCATGTTGCTTCCCCATCGGGTGCGGATATTCGCCCGTCGCTGGCCTTCGGACACATGTCATACCATACAGGTCGTACCTGCTGTTGCGGAGAGCCGATTACCCGGCGAGCGCAGAGCTTCGATGACCGCCTCCGGCCGATCGCAAGCCGTCTCTACGGCTATGCGCGTGCGCTTGCGGCCGATGCCGAGGCGGCCGCCGATCTCTACCAGGACACCCTCCTGCGGGCCATCGCGAGTCCCGCCATTCCGGACGGCGAGCGTCCCTTCCGTGCCTGGCTCTTCACCATCATGCGCAACCGCTGGATCGACCGCCTGCGCATGCAGAGCCGCCAGCCGGAAGTTGACCCGCTCGAAGATCATTGTGCCGTCGAAACCTTCATGCCGGCATCGCTCGAGACCGTCATCGTGAACCAGCTTGCCGTGCGGCAGGCTTTCGCCATGCTCGGTCCGCACCACCGCGACGTCCTGACCCTCGTCGACGTCGGCGGCTTCAGCTATGACGAGGCCGCCGAGATGCTGGGCGTGCCGCGCGGCACGATCATGAGCCGGGTGAGCCGGGCGCGCCAGGTCTTGTGCCGGATCCTGTCGGAAGAGAACGTGACCATGCACCCGTCGGCCGGGAGAAGTGCTGAACGATGAGCGAGAGCGTTACCTTCGACAAGCTGAGCGCTTATGTCGACGGCGAACTCGACGCAGCCGAGGCGGCACGCCTCGCTATGCTGGCGGCGCGCGATCCGTCGGTCGCGCAGGCAATCGCTCGGCTGCAGTCGCTGCGGGCGGCCATTGCCGACAGCGTGCCGCCCCCCGTTCAGTTGCTCGTGCCCGACATGCCGTCGCCGTTTCCGCCTCGGAGGCTACCCGACCTCAAGCGTGTTGCGGCCGCCGCCGGCCTTGCGCTCGCCTTGCTCGCGGGCGGCTACTGGTTCATCGATCGGACGAGGACTCCCCGAACGATGACCGACCTTGCTGCGGCGGTCGCCCTGCACGACCGGTGGCTGGAAACGGCGCTGCCGCCCCTGCGGCCGAAGCCGACCTCCGCGGCGCCGGCCGACCGGCTGCTCTCGGCTACCGGCCTTCGGCTGGTGCTGAAGGAGCGGGTGGAGCTCGAAGAAGGAATGCTCGCCCTGCATAGCCGTTTCGTGGGCGAGCGCGGCTGCCGGATGAGCTTGTTCGAGTTCGGCGCCGGGTTGCGAGACGACGCTACCAATGCGCTCGACATCCATCAGAAAGGCGCCCTCCATGTCGCGCGCTGGCAGTCGGGCCGAACGATGTTCATCGTGGTCGCGCGCGACATGGATCCCGTGCGTTTTGCCACGATCGCGGGTAGTCTGCGCACCTTGGGTCCGGCGCTGTCCGAGCCCGCGATGGACGACCTCATCGCATCACTGAGCACGGCCCGGCAGCCCTGCCGCGCCTGACATTTTTCGCCAGGGCACGGAATATCGCCGCCGTCGTCGCCGTCTCCTCTGTCATCCGGCACTTGCCGGACGACGCCGTCAGCACATGCAGCGGCGGCCAATGGGAGGAATGCATGACCGAGAAAATCGATCTCAGGCGCCGCTATCTGCTTGCGGGTACGGCTGCTGCAACCGGCCTTGCCGTGTCCGGAGTGACTGTTTCGGCGCAGGACAAGCCCTTGCCGGACTATGTCAGCTTCAAGAAGCCAGACGCGCTCATCGTGCACAGCAACAACACGATCGAGACGCGCCGCGATGCCTTCGGTACCAGCCTGATCACGCCGGAGGACAAGCTCTACATCCGCAACAATGTCAGCCCGCCCGATGCTTCGATCGTCGCGGACCGCGATGCCTGGGAAGTATCCATCGAAGGGGTGGCGGAACCGCGCGCGCTCACCGTCGGCCAGCTCAAGTCGATGGGCCTCGACACCGTGGCCATGGTCCTGCAGTGCTCGGGCAACGGCCGAGCCTTCTTCGACCATAACCCGAGCGGCACGCAATGGAAGGTCGGCGCGGCCGGCAACGTGATCTGGACAGGCGTGCCCCTGCGCAAGGTCGTCGATGCGCTTGGCGGGCCGGCCGAAGGCATGAAGTTCATCACCGGCACAGGCGGTGAGACCATACCGGCGGACCTCAAGGAGCGCGACGTGGTCGTCGAGCGTTCGGTGCCGATCGACGTGCTCGACACGGTCCTTCTGGCCTGGGACCTGAACGGCGAGCCCGTCTCGCTTGCCCATGGCGGGCCGCTGCGCATGATCGTGCCGGGCTATACCGGCGTGAACAATGTCAAATACCTCAAGCGCCTGGCCCTGACCGCGCAGGAGAGCGACGCACGCATCCAGCAAAGCCGCTACCGGCTCCTCCCGGTAGGCGAGAAGGCAGGTCCTCAGCATCCCTCGGTCTGGGCGATGCCGGTCAAATCCTTCGTCACCGCCCCGCTCGACGTTGCGCGCGCCGGCGCGGTCCAGGTCACGGGCTTCGCGTTCGGCGGCATCAATCCCGTCCAGTCCGTCGAGGTTTCCACCGACGGCGGCAAGAACTGGCAGAAGGCCGAGTTCATAGGTCCCGATCTCGGCCGCTATGCCTGGCGCAGCTTTGCTCTCTCCACCGACCTCCAGCCTGGCACGCATCTCATCGTCAGCCGCGCGACCGACAGCGAAGGCAATGTCCAGCCCAAGGAGCCCGAGCCCAACAATTCCGGCTACAACCACAATGGCTGGCGCGACCACGGCGTGGAAGTCGCCGTCAGCTGACCATCCTGCCCGTCGGCGGCCCGCGGACGGGCCTCTTCCTCACCGGAGATCCCTTTATGCGCCTTGCCGCCGCTGTCCTGCTTGCCGCCAGTCCCATGCTCCTGGTTTCCGCCGGGGCGGCGGCCGCCGACGAGACGCGCCTCGCGCTCGGGCGCCAGGTATTTCTGGAGACCGCCCAACCTGCCTGCGCGCTCTGCCACGAGCTTGCCGACGCCGGCTCGGACAGGCAGATCGGGCCACCTCTCGACCAGCTTCGCCCGGACCAGGAGCGCGTGCGCAAAGCCGTCGTCGAGGGTGTCGGCGCGATGCCGGCTTATGAGGATCTCTCGAAGGAAGAGATCGATGCGGTCGCACACTACGTCTCGACCGTGGCCGGCAGTCCGCGCTGAGATGGAACGCTGCGGACCCACCCACGATTCCTCGGATCACGCCGGGGGGCTCGCCTTGGCGGAGATCGGCCGTCGGCGGAGCTTGCGCGCCTGTTGCCGCCATGCTCTGTAAAGAAAGCCTGCGGTTGCGTCCGCAAGAAGAGTGCTTTGATTGACGTCAAGCCGCAGGCACGGTGCGGCCGATATCGTTGTACCTCGCGCCACGTGCACTGGCTGCAGCTCGAGCCCGTTGGTGGAGGGCGCTGTTTGAAGATTGGCAATCTCAAGGCTGACCTGGTGGCCCTCTACGAGGGCAGCACGCACGGTGCCCATATTTTCCGCTACGCGCTCCTGGCTTTCGATCTGCTGACGGTGACATTCGTGATCCACCTCGTTCCTGCCGAATGCGCTCGTCATAGAGGTACTGGGTCCGGTTTTCGGGACAGTCATCCTGGCGGACTTCCTGGCGAGGCTGTTCATAAGCCGCAACCGTTTTCGCGATCTCTTCAATCCGGTTTCAATCGCCGACCTTGCGGCGATCTTCTCGTTCCTCGCGCCAGTCGCTGGCGAGGGCCTTGGTTTCCTGCGCATCCTGCGTACGGTCCGCCTGCTCCACACCTACCAGATTTTGGCCAGGCTGCGGCACGACTTCGTCTATTTCCGTCGCAACGAGGATGCCTTGGTCGCTCTGGCCAATCTGTGCGTCTTCTTGTTCGTCATGACCGGGGTGGTGTTCGAGACCCAGCATCGGCAAAACGCCCAAATCGGCAACTATGCCGACGCGCTGTACTTCACCGTTACCGCCCTCACCACGACCGGCTTTGGCGACATCACGCTGGAGGGAACGACGGGTCGCATGATCTCCGTGGCGATCATGATCGTAGGCGTGACGTTGTTCCTTCGTCTGGCCCAGGTACTGTTCCGCCCTGCCAAGGTGCGGCATAGGTGCCCCGCATGCGGGCTCATTCGACATGACCCCGATGCGGTGCATTGCAAGCATTGCGGGACCGTCCTTCACATCGAAACCGAAGGTGCGAACTGAACCGGATGACCGGCGCCGTCGGAGCCAATAGCCAAGATTTCAGGTGGAGGGCCCAGCCGGCATCAGTGCGGGCCATCTTGATCATGCACAATGTCGAAGACGGCGAAAGAGACGACTGTTCTTAACCCGGCACCACAGTATTCGTCTGCAACTGGCTGCTGCTCACGTGATATCGGAGAACCTTATCGTCATCGGCACTGTTGCCAGCCTGCTGGCCGGACTCATGACATCGGTCGGAGCGCTTCCCGCACTTTTCGGCCGTCCGGTCGACACACGCTGGAACGACACGCTGCTGGGTTTCGCGGCCGGCGTGATGCTGGCTGCCTCGTTCTTCTCCCTCATCATTCCAGGGATAGAGCAGGCCAGCGGAGTTTTCGGCGGCAATATGCTGCCGGCCGCGGTGGCGGTCGCCGGTGTCCTGGTCGGTGCCGGTACGATGGCCGCGCTCAACGAATGGATACCGCACGAGCACTTCTTCCAAGGACGACAAGGTCCCGTTGCCACCGAACTCGCGCGTATCTGGCTGTTCGTGCTGGCGATTGCCATCCACAATGCGCCGGAAGGGCTCGCCGTGGGCGTCGGTTTCGGCGGCGGCGACATGGCGGCCGGTACGACTCTCGCGATCGGCATAGGGCTCCAGAACGCGCCCGAGGGGTTGGCCGTGGCCATGGCGCTGTTGTCGGTCGGCAACTCGCGAATTCGCGCGTTCGGCGTTGCGAGCCTCACCGGCCTGATAGAGCCGATGGCTGGACTGCTGGGCGCCTGGGGCGTCAGCCTTTCCCATCTGGCGTTGCCCTGGGCGCTAACCTTCGCGGCTGGCGCGATGATCTACGTCATCAGCCACGAAATCATTCCCGAGACGCACCGGCACGGCTACGAGAAGCAGGCGACGCTCGGCCTGACCATAGGACTGGCGGCCATGATGTTTCTGGATGTGGCCTTCGGATGACTCCACCAAAGCGTCCTGGGTGCCGGTCCTCCCAAACCTGATTCGAGCTGCCCTGCTGAGCAAGATATCCGCCGTCGATGGGGAAGTTGGCGCCGGTCGGACGTTCGGTTCGACCACCTTCTCCGGCGTGCCGATGAAGCCTTTTTCGGTCGATGGCTTTCGGGTTTCGCAAGCTCAGTCTCGCGCTTTCTGGAGTTGTGGCCGACACGCCGTCGACCATCTCTATGCTTCCATGGCATGACCGTCCCCCATGCCGATTTGGGCTCCTAGCGGTACTGCACGAGTGACGTCGGTGCCGCATTGCAGTACCTTGGCGCCAAAGATAGGCCCAAATCCGGAAAGAATGGGCCGAAAACGATACTGCATCGATCCGACGCAAGTTCCTATGTTTGAAGGAAAAATGAGCAGCTATAGCGATCTCCGCCTGGCCGTCGCCCCCATGATGGATTGGACGGACCGTCATTGCCGGTTCTTCCATCGCCAACTGACCCGGCGCGCGCTGCTCTATACCGAGATGGTGGTCGCCGACGCCGTCATCCATGGCGATCGCGAGCGCCTGCTGGGCTTCGACGCCGTGGAGCATCCCGTGGCGCTGCAGCTCGGCGGGTCGGATCCGAAGAAGCTGGCCGAGGCGGCGCGGATCGGCAAGGACCTCGGCTATGACGAGATCAACCTGAATGTCGGATGCCCCTCGGACCGTGTCCAATCCGGTACCTTCGGTGCCTGCCTGATGCGCACGCCGGACCTGGTCGGCGCCTGCGTGGCCGCCATGAAAGGGGTGGCGGCCATTCCCGTCACGGTGAAATGCCGGCTGGGCGTCGATGAGCAGGACACGGAGACAGCACTGGGCGAGATGGCCCGGACGGTCTTCGCGGCCGGCGCCGACGCCTTGTGGGTGCATGCGCGCAAGGCCTGGCTGGAAGGGCTGAGCCCCAAGGAGAACCGCGACATCCCGCCGCTCGACTATCCCCGCGTCTATCGGCTGAAGCAGGAATATCCGAATCGTCTCATTGGTATAAACGGCGGTATTCAGTCATTGGATGAGACCGTACGCCATCTGGAACATGTCGACGGCGTGATGCTCGGGCGCGCCGCCTACCATACGCCCGGTGTGCTGGCGAATGCCGATGCCCTGCTTTGGGGGGACGACGGCCGGGCGGATTTGGCCGGCGTCATCGATGCCATGGCCGACTACGCCGCGCGCCACATCGCGCATGGCGGACGCCTGGCGCATGTGACGCGCCATATGACCGGCCTGTTCCACGGCTTTCCCGGCGCCCGTCGGTTCCGTCAGATCCTTTCCACGGATGCAACGCGGCCAGGGGCGGGGCCGGATGTCCTGTTCCGCGCTTTCGAGGCCGTGTCGCTGGAGACCGCCGAAGCCGCCGCCTGACGATCGGCGTGGGGCTTTCGAAAGTCCGTTAACAAGCTACCAACCCTGGGGTCGTTCGGGTCGCAGCCCAGCGCGGCTTGGGCATGCGGCCGCGTGGGCAACGCGCGCTTCGGCCTGTCCCTTGCGCAGGTTCGAGCCGGCTTCGGCCCTTGGCTTTCGGTGGTGGAGGGGGCAGCGACCGGCAGGGTTATCCTATCGACAGGGGTTGCCAACTGATAAGCGTTCGCTTATAGGTTGGCCATGCTGGAAACGGAAATCTTCAAGGCTCTGGCCGATCCCACCCGCCGCGCCGTCTTCGAGCGACTGACTGGCGCTGAGATGAGCGTGGGTGAACTGAAGGCGGGTTTCGCGATATCGCAACCGGCGGTCTCGCAGCATCTGGCATCCTTGAAGCGGGCCGGGCTGGTGGTCGAGCGGCGGGACGGCCGCAACACCTACTACCGGCTGGAGCCGGACGGAATGAGGCCCCTGCTGGCCTGGATGGAGCGTTACCGCCTGTTCTGGCCCGAACGTGTCGAGAAACTGAGGGACGTGCTGAAGGATATGGATCAATGACCGAAGAACGTAACGAGGTTGCAGGTGACGAGGTGTCCTTGGTGACGGAATGCGACCTGCCTCATCCGCCGGAGAAAGTGTGGCGCGCTCTAACGGTGCCCGAGCTTCTCGCGGCGTGGCTGATGCCGAACGACATCGAGGCTCGTCCCGGCACCCGTTTTGCGTTCCGGCAGGATGACGAAGGCGGGGCCCCGATCGAATGCGAGGTGCTCGAGGCCGAGCCCTTCCGGCGGCTGAGCTACAGTTGGCGGGACGAGGAGGCGCGTGAAAAGTCCCTGACGTCGACGGTCACCTTCGAGCTTTGCCGCGCGGTTGGGGGGACGCGTCTTCGCATCACCCATTCGGGCATGGAAATGCCGGCAGTCCGGAGGCCTGTCCTGACGCTGTCGGCCGCGAACACGAACCTGCGGCCGCGTTTGCCGCGCGCCGCCTGACAGGAAGGTCCTCCATGAACGCAATCTCCAATCTCGTGCCCATGGTGGTCGAGCAGTCGAGCAGAGGCGAGCGCGCCTTCGACATCTTTTCCAGGCTGTTGCGCGAGCGCATCGTGTTCCTGAACGGGCCGATCGACGATAATGTCTCTGCGTTGGTCTGCGCCCAGCTTCTTTCGCTGGAATCGGACAATCCGACGAAGGAGATTGCGCTCTACATCAACTCGCCTGGCGGGGTGGTGACCAGCGGCTTCGCGATCTACGACACGATGCAGTACATCACTTGTCCGGTTTCGACGGTCTGCATGGGAACGGCACGATCGATGGGGTCGTTCCTCCTGATGGCGGGAACGCCCGGCCGGCGGATCGCTCTGCCGAACTCCAGCATCATGCTGCATCAGCCGTCAGGCGGTTTCCAGGGCCAGGCGTCCGACATCGAACGGCACGCCGAGGACGTCATCAAGACCAAGCGGCGCCTGAACGAGATCTATGCCAGGCATTGCGGGCGCAGCATCGAGGAAGTCGAGCGCACGCTCGACCGCGACCACTTCATGACGGCCGAGGAAGCAAAGGCCTGGGGCGTCGTCGACCACATCTACGACAGGCGCGTCGCCGCGTAGATCAATTCCGCCCTTTTCCCAGTCCTGGAAATGCTCGCGCCCTTTGCTTGTACGCAGGACCGCTGCGCACTTGCTGAAATCGATCTGGACGGTCAGTCCCGCAGGATCATGCGGTCGCCGCGTACGTCGAAGCCCGACAGAGTGCCGATGAAGTTCATGCCGAGCAGGCTCTGGTCGAGCATGCCGCCATCGGCCACCAGCACAGGCACGTTCCTGCGGCTGATCGTTCCGAGCGTGATCTCGTCGGCAGTGACGCGCGCCGCGCGGGCCGTGCCATTGGCGGTCGAGACGCGGATCGTATAGCTCAGCGCTTCCGGATCATAGCCGGCAGCGCGGGCATCGGCGGCAGTGAGCACCGTGGCGGTGGCGCCGGTATCGACGATCGTCCGCACGGGCACGCCGTTCACCTCGATGCGGGCCTGGAAATGCCCGTTGGGGGCTTTCTCCAGCATGACGGTGCTGCCGTCGTCGCCGATGGAGAGCGGGCTGCCCGGCACGAGGCCGGCGGTCACGCGGTTTGCAATATCCTGCAATTCGTAACGATACTGGTAGCCGGCGACCAGAATCAGCGCGACCAGCATCCACAAGGCCAGGCTACGCGCGACATAGCCGAGCCGCATGCCGGAGCCGAGGATGGCCGCGGCGATCACCGTGCCCCATATGCCCAGATAGAGAACGCGGGCGAGATCGTCGCCACTGCCAAAGGAATCGCCCGTGTCGCTGCTGAGGAGCAACAGGATCAGCGCGCCGCCAATCGCCGCCATTCCGATCCAGAAAAGCCGTCCGGTCATTCGGCAGCCCCGCGTTCACGCGCCATCCGCGCTCGCCGCGTCTCGCGCCGCGGCCGCCTTTCGACCATGTCGAGCCGGGCCGGCAGCGTCGCCATGATCTCGCGCCGCGCTTCCGGCGTCATGCCGATCCAGCCCGATATCTCGTCGCGGGTGCGGCCGCAGCCGAAACAATAGCCGGTCTTCATGTCGATCGAGCAGACGAGGATGCAGGGCGATTCGATAGACAAGGAGGAGGTTCCGTTTCGTCTATCCCACATGGTGCGCCGAAAAAGGCAATGCAAGCCCATGCGTTTGCGTCCGACAGCGGCGTTTTTGCACCACTCATTCGCGAGGGCAAAAGGACGATTGTGCGGCGCGGCAAACGCCGCTATGCCCGTCGCGACGATCAGGCATGGACGAGATGACGACCGGACTTCCCTTCGACGATTTTCGCAACCTCATGCGAGAGCTTCCCGCCCGCGATGAGGCAGCCGCCGCCAAGGTGCGAACGCAGTTCCAGCAGATGCGCAAGCCCGCCGGCTCGCTCGGCCGGATTGAGGAGATCGCGGAGTGGCTCGCCGCCTGGACCGGCCGCCCGCCCGCAGTGACGCGTCCGCTGGTCGCGATCTTCGCCGGCAACCACGGCGTCGCGCGGCACAACATCTCGCCTCGGCAACAGGACGCCACGGCCGAAATGGTGGAGTCGTGCGCGGCCGGCGGCGCCGCGATCAACCAGATCTGCGTGGCCTACGACCTCGGGCTGAAGGTCTTCGACCTCGCTTTGCACCTGCCCACGGCCGATATCACGCAGGAGGCGGCCCTCGACGAGCGCGGCTGCGCGGCGACCATGGCCTTCGGCATGGAGGCGATCGCCGGCGGCGCCGACTTGATCGCCATCGGCGACCTCGGCGTCGGCAACTCGACCGTGGCGGCGGCGATCCTGGCCGCGCTCTATGGCGGGTCCGGCAAGGATTGGGTCGGGCCTGGCTCCGGTGCCGGTCCCGACATGATTGCCCGCAAGGCCGCGGCGGTGGATGCCGCATTGGCACTGCACGGCCGGAACCTGAAGGACCCGTTCGAGGTGCTGCGCCGCGTCGGCGGGCGCGAATTCGCCGCCATTGCCGGCGCCATCCTGGCTGCGCGCATGCAGAAGGTGGCGATCGTGCTCGACGGCTTCGCCGCGCTCGCCGCGGCTGCCGTGCTCCACGCAGTCAACCCCGCCGCGCTCGACCATTGCCTCGTCGCTCATGTCTCGACCGAACCGGGCCATGCCAAGGTGATCGAGCGGCTCGGACTCGATCCGGTGCTGGACTTGAAGCTGGCGCATGGGGAAGCGACGGGGGCAGGCCTCGCGGTCGGTATCGTCAAGGCCGCGGCGCTTGTGCATTCCGGCATGGCGGCGACGCTCTGATTTTCGCAGATAGTTGGCGGATCGGCAGGCGGTCAGCGCCGCCGTCCGCCTGAGGCCACTGCCCGAAGCGGCAATGTCGGCAAGGCGGGCATATCTTCCATCACCCGGCCCCTCGGGAAGATCGCGATCGCCTCAGTGCCCTCGCGAAGCTTGGAGTTCAGCTGGAATTCGCCGCCATGCATGGCGAGCAGTCCCTGGACAATCGGCAGGCCCAGGCCGGTTCCCTGTTCGGCGCTCTTGATGGCGATGGAGCCCTGGCCGAAAGCGGAAAGCACAACGGGGATCTCGTCGGGGGGGATGCCGGGCCCGTCGTCCGCTACCGATACATACTGGCCGCCGCCGGCCGTCCAGCCGACCTTCACCACGATCTCGCCGCCGGCCGGCGTGAACTTCACGGCGTTCGAGATGAGGTTCAGCGCGATCTGGCGGATGGCGCGCTCGTCGGCGAAGAGCCTCGGCAGGGAGGCCTCGAACTGCTGCACGATCCGCAGATCCTTGTTCCTGGCCCTGAGTTCCATCAGGTGGCAGCATTCCTCCACGACGTCGAGCAGGCTGACCGGCTCCTCGTTGAGCTGGTAGCGGCCGGCCTCGATGCGCGACAGGTCGAGAATCTCATTGATCAGATCGAGCAGATGCCGGCCGGAATCGTGGATGTCGCGCGCATATTCCTTGTATGTGGTGTTCTGGATCTGCCCCAAGACCTCGTTCGACATGACCTCGGAGAAGCCGAGGATGGCGTTGAGCGGCGTGCGCAACTCATGGCTCATCGAGGCGAGGAAACGCGATTTGGCCAGATTGGCCTCCTCGGCGCGCCGCCGTGCCTCGTCCGACATCGACTTGGCCGTTTCGAGTTCGGCGATCAGCCCGTCCTTCTCCCGCCGGAATGACAGGAGCATCAGGGCCGAACGGTTGAGGTGACCCGCGACATAGGCGAAGAAGGGCAGCGATATGGCAAGCAGGCCGATCATCGTCGCCTCGACGGGCATCCAGTAGCGCGCGCCGACGACCCCGTAGACGATGACCGGCGCTGCGAAAGTGGCGACGAGGGCGCCGCGCAGCGACGAGGCGATGATCGCGGTCGCCGCCATGGCCAGCAGAAGCACGACCGCCTTGATGACCGGGAATTGCTCGACCTGGCATTCACCGCAGCCGAGCGAGGCGAGATAGGCCCAGCACAGGCCCGACAAAGAATGCAGGATGAGGAAGTTGCGCTTCGTGGCCGCAAGCTCGATCCGTGCGGTATCGGCCTTGTCGATGTTGCGGGCAAAGAGGGCTATGCCGGTGTAGCAGGCGACGGTGATCAGAGCCCAGCTCAGGATCGTGCCGCCCATGCCGCCGAGCAGCCCGGCCGCGGCGATGACCAGCACCAGCAACGGAATCGCCGAGGCGCCGGTGACGATCGCCCTGGCGTGCAGCTTCAACAGCTCGCGATCGAAGGCCGGGCTGCCGGAACGTTGGGAAAGACGGTCACGAGTGTGCTTCACCGCGCGCGACACATCGCTGTTGCGATGGGTTTTCCTGCGGTCCACAATGAATTTGTCAGCCGTGTTCGTTCGCAGCAACGGCATCGGGGTTTCTATTTGCGTACAATTCCGGTTACTCCGGCAGGCTAGTCCGCAATGATTAAGGTTCCCTTTGCCATATGAGCCGATACCGATACGGCCGCAGGCGCGTCCCCTATGCACGCGCGCGCCGCCGTCGCCTGCGCAAGCTGCTCGACTATGCGCTGACCTTCGCCATCCTGGGCATGCTCGCGGTCGTCGCGTCCCGCCTCGATCGCGTGGAGACCAGGCAGGCCGCCGGTGCCGCGGTGGTGAATGATGGCGACACGCTGACCTTGGGCACTGAGCGGGTGCGATTGCGTGGGATCGATGCGCCCGAATACAATCAGACCTGCATGCGTGACGGCACCGGATATCCCTGCGGTCGGCGTTCCCGCGAGGCGCTGTCCAGGCTGATATCAGGCAGGGCCGTCACCTGTGAGGGCTGGGAGCGCGACCGCTATGGCCGCCTGCTCGGCCAATGCAGCGCCGGCGCGGTGGACCTGAACAAGGAACAGGTCGCTGCCGGATGGGCGATAGCGTATGGCGGCTATCTTGACGAGGAGGACGCCGCGCGTGCCGGCAGGCTCGGACTTTGGGCCGGCGAGTTCGACCGCCCGCGCGATTGGCGCGAGACCCATGGCGGCATGATCGAGGGTGAGCACGACAGGCTGGGCGCGGCGTTCAACTGGCTGCGGGCCTTGCTCGGCCTGTTGTGAGGCGGACGCACTTTATCCGGTTCGGTCGTCCTCGTGCTGCTCGTCCAGCCATCCGCCGCGAAAGCCGGCGCGCCGCAATCCGGCTGTCAGATAGGGGCAGCTCCGCATCCACTCCCACAGCAGGCCGGTGCGATAGTTCTCGATCATCAGCACGATCGGGCCCTGGTTCAGCCCGTAGTGCCATGGCGATATCCAGCCATAGGGGCTGCCCGACTTGTCGGGGAAGGTGGGATTGAAAGACGCCTTGAAGCCATAAGGGTTCTGGCTCTTCAATTTCACCTCGTGGATGAAGTGGTCGACCGTAGGCAGCACGATTTCAGGAGCGAAGGGCACGGAGGCGACGACCACCCAGGGCGCGATCGTGCCGTCGTCCGGGCCGTAGGGCACTCCGCGTCCGACATAGTCCTGGAACTCACGCGTGATGCCGTCGATCTTCAGTGTCACGGGGCCCGGCCCATCGCTTGCCGTGATGCCCCAGCAGCAGGACCCGTAGTGCGCAAAGCCGAGCGGGTTGTCGATTGCATATCGCTGCTGGACGAAGGTCGCGCGCCGGCTGTTTTCGAAATAGTCGATGTCCTTCTCGCGCATATAGTCGTCCTGGATGCCGCGGAAATCGATCCAGATATGCGAGAGCTGATGCGTGAAGAGCGGACCGGCATAGAGGAACTCGATGCCCTGGCACTCCTTCCACTCATAGGTCGAGCACCAGGCGGCGTAACTGCTTTGCGGCAAGGGGAAGGTCGGTGAACCCAGTCCCATAACGTAGAGCAGCAGTGCCTCGTCATAGCCCTCCCAGCGGTAGGGGATGAAACCGGTTTCCGGCCGCCAGCCATGTGATACCGTCTCGCCGCCGTTCTGTGCCCACTGCCAGTCGGCGCGTTTGTAGAGCGCCTCGGCGAGCGCCCGGATCTCCTGTTCCTCGTCGGTATCCCGGTCGAAGAAGATCCTGGCTGTGAGGGCGCCGGCCAGCAGGAAGGTCGTGTCGATGGTCGACACCTCGCAATCCCACGCCCGCCGGCCGGTCTGCATGTCGAGGAAATGATAAAAGAAGCCGCGATAGCCGGTCGCGTCCGGCTCCGTTCCCTGCGGGCTCGTCCAGAAGAAGCGGAGCACCTTGAGCGTCCGCTCGATGGCGTCGTCCCGCGACATGAAGCTGCGATCGACGCCGATTGGATAAGCGGCGAGCGCCAAGCCGGTTGCGGCTATGCTCGCCGGCCAGCCGGGTTCCGTCTTGTCGGCGATCAGCCCGTTCACCGGGCTGGCTTCGTGCAGGAAGTAGCGGAAAGTCTCGTGCTGGAGCACGCGGAGTTCGACATCGTCCGGCAGCTTCATGTTGTTTGACCGTGTTCCCTGTGCGACGATCCTGCGGCCGGGGTGCCCAGTGACAGGGTCGCGCCCTGGCCTACATCGATTGCGGGCAGGGTGCCGCCAAGGAGCGATGTCGGCAAGAGCCCGCCCATTTTTCCATCGCCGCGGCGCCGAATGGTTCAGGTTCCGCCGCGGCAGTGACCATGGGAGCCGGCCGAAGGAACGCATGCGACGTGGCCGGCGTATCGTCTGACAGGGATAGAAGCGAATGCAGATCGGAGTTGTCGGATTGGGCCGCATGGGCGGCAATATCAGCCGTCGCCTGATGCGGGCCGGACATCGTTGCGTGGTGTTCGACACCAATGCAGGGCCGCGCGAGGCGCTGGCCAAGGAGGGCGCTCAGGCCGTGGGCTCCCTCGACGAGCTGGTGAAGGCGCTGGACGAACGGCCGCGCGCCGTATGGGTGATGTTGCCGGCGGGGCGCATCACCGAAGAGACGATCGCCCGGTTGGGCGACCTCCTGGGTGCGGACGACATCGTCATCGATGGCGGCAACACCTTCTACAAGGACGACATCCGGCGGGCCAAGGCTTTGGCCGGCAACGGCGTCCGCTACGTGGATTGCGGCACTTCGGGCGGAATCTGGGGCGCTGAGCGCGGCTATTGCATGATGATCGGCGGAGAGACGCAAACGGTCGATCACCTCGATCCGATCTTCGCGGCGCTGGCGCCGGGACTGGGCGAGATACCTCGGACGCCGGGCCGCGAGATGCGCGATCCGCGCGCCGAGCGCGGCTACATCCATGCCGGACCCTGCGGGGCCGGCCACTTCGTCAAGATGGTGCATAACGGCCTCGAATACGGGCTGATGCAGGCCTATGCCGAGGGCTTCGACATATTGCGCAACAAGGACTCCGCCGACCTGCCGGCCGATGAACGCTTTTCCCTGGACCTGGCCGATATCGCCGAGGTCTGGCGGCGCGGCAGCGTGGTCTCGTCCTGGCTGCTCGACCTCGGCGCAGCGGCGCTGGCCAGGGATCCGCAACTCGACGGTTTCTCCGGCTTCGTCCAGGATTCCGGGGAGGGGCGGTGGACGATCGAGGCTGCGCTGGAGGAGGCGGTTCCGGCCGACGCGCTCGCAACCGCTCTCTTCGCCCGTTTCCGGTCGCGGCGGCAACACACGTTCGGGGAGAAACTGCTTTCGGCGATGCGCCTCGGCTTCGGCGGCCATGTCGAGGGCAAGGAGCCGTCCGGCCCGAAAACAGCGGAGTGATGGGATGGACAACCACGCGCCATTGCCTCCGCCGGCACCGCCCTGCGCCATGGTCATCTTCGGCGCCGGCGGAGACCTGACCAAGCGCCTGATGGTGCCGGCCCTCTACAATCTGTCGCGGACCAATCTGCTGCCGCAGAACTTCGCCCTGATCGGCGTGGACCGGGCCGAAGCCTCGGCGCAAAGCTGGCGCGACAGCCTGCTCGACATGCTGAAGAGCATCATCGGCGACCCCGGGACCGGGTTTGATGGCGAGCAGATCGACCCGGCCGCCTGGGACCGGCTGGCGCGAACCATGTCCTATGTCCGTGGCGACATCACGGGACCCGACGTTTTCGGCAGGATCCGGGACGCGCTCGCCGAGGCGGATGCGGCGCGCGGTACCGAAGGCAATGCGGTCTTCTATCTCGCCGTAGCCAGCCAGCTTTTCGACCCGGTCGTGGAAGGCCTCGGCAAGGCGAAACTCACCGACGAGAATTCAACCGTCGACGGCAAGCGGCAGGGCTGGCGGCGCGTGGTGATCGAGAAGCCCTTCGGCCATTCCCTGGACTCGGCGCGCGACCTCAACAAGCGCATCCTGCGCACGCTGCGCGAGGAGCAGATCTTCCGGATCGACCACTTCCTGGGCAAGGACACAGTCCAGAGCATCATGGCCTTCCGCTTTGCCAACGGGCTGTTCGAGCCGATCTGGAACCGTGACCGGATCGATCACGTCCAGATCACCGCAGCGGAGACCGTCGGCGTCGAGCGGCGCGGCAGCTTCTACGAAGCCACCGGCGCCCTGCGGGACATGGTGCCGAACCATGTCTTCACGCTGTTGTCGATGGTTGCGATGGAGCCGCCGGGAGGCTTCGACGCGGGCTCGATCCGCAACAAGAAGGCGGAGCTGTTCGCGGGGATGCCGCCGGCCCGGGCAGATATGGCAGTTCGTGGCCAGTACCGGGCGGGGACCGTCCTTGATAAGCCGGCAAACAACTACCGCAACGAGCCCAATGTCGCCGCGGATTCGAATGTCGAAACCTTTGTTGCCATGCGTCTCGATATCGACAACTGGCGATGGGCAGGCGTGCCTTTTTACCTGCGCACAGGCAAGCACATGTCGCGGCGCCTCACCGAGATCGCCATCCGCTTCAAGCAGGCTCCCTACGCGGCTTTCCAGAATACCCCCGTCGAGGCACTGCAGCCCAACTGGCTGGTTCTGAACATCGCCCCGGAGGAGGGGATCTCGTTACAGTTCGAGGTCAAGCGCCCCGGTCAGACGGTCGATCTCGCTGCCGTGAGGATGGACTTCCGCTATGAAGACTGGTTCCCGAAGGAGGCCAATGTCGGATACGAGACGCTCATCTACGACGTGATGATCGGTGACGCAACGCTGTTCATGCGCGCCGACATGGTCGAGCAGGCCTGGCGGGTCGTGCAGCCAGTGCTCGACGACTGGACGGAAAAGGGAACGCCGGTCGAAGGTTATGCCTCGGGCAGCGACGGTCCGGCATCGGCCGACGAGCTTCTTGCCCGCGACGGCAACCGGGCCTGGAGGCCCCTGACCGCAGCGCGGCCGAAACGCTGACGAGCTGTCTCACGACGCTGCGAGGGCGCGGTTCACGATGCCCTCGGCCTCATCCAGGATCGACTTCAGATGCGCCTTGCCGCGGAAACTCTCGGCGTAGATCTTGTAGATATCCTCGGTGCCCGAGGGACGCGCAGCAAACCAGCCGTTGGGGGCGGTGACCTTGATGCCGCCGATCGGCGCGCCATTGCCAGGCGCGTGGTCGAGCACGGCCTCGATCTTCTCGCCGGCGAGCTCAGTGCCGGGCACCTGCTTCGGTGAAAGCCTCGCCAGCCTCGCCTTCTCGGAGGCGCTCGCCGGCGCCTCGACCCTATCGGCGGTCGGCTCGCCGAGCTCGGCCGTGATGTCCCTGTAGAGCGCACCGGGGTCGCGGCCGGTGCGTGCGGTGATTTCCGCCGACAGCAGGGCCGGCGCGATGCCGTCCTTGTCGGTGGTCCAGACCGTGCCGTCCCGGCGCAGGAATGACGCCCCGGCGCTTTCCTCGCCGCCGAAACCCAGCGTGCCGTCGAACAGGCCGTCGACGAACCACTTGAAGCCCACCGGGACTTCATGGAGCCGGCGGCCCAGCCGGGTCGCGACGCGGTCGATGAGCGCCGTGCTGACCAGGGTCTTGCCGACGGCAGCGGCGGCGCTCCAACCCGGACGCTGCCGGAACAGATAGTCGACGAGGACGGACAGATAGTGGTTCGGCGGCAGCAGGCCGGCCGACCGCGCGACGATCCCGTGTCGGTCATGATCAGTGTCGCAGGCAAAGGCGACGTCATAGCGGTCTTTCAGGCCGATCAGCCTCTGCATGGCATAGGACGACGACGGGTCCATGCGGATCTTGCCATCCCAATCGACGGTCATGAAGCCGAAGGTCGGATCGACTTCCTCGCTCACGATGTCGAGCGGCAGGCGATAACGTTCCGCGATCGGCGCCCAGTAATGGACGCCGGCGCCGCCGAGAGGGTCGACCGCCATGCGGATGCCGGACGACCGGATCGCATCGAAGTCGACCACGGCTCCGAGGTCGGCGACATAGGCGTCGAGATAGTCGTGCTCTTGGGTGGTGGCGGCGTGGCGCGCCCGGTCGAAGGGGATGCGTCGGACATCCTTGAGGCCGCCCTCGATCAACGCATTGGCGCGGTCCTGGATCCAGCTCGTGATGTCGACATCGGCCGGACCGCCATTGGACGGATTGTATTTGAAGCCGCCATTGTCGGGCGGATTGTGCGACGGCGTAACCACGATGCCGTCGGCAAGGCCCGAGGCGCGGCCGCGATTATAGGTCAGGATCGCATGCGACACGGCCGGCGTCGGCGTGAATTCGCCGCCCCTGGCGATCATCGTCTCCACGCCGTTGGCCGCCAGCACCTCCAGAGCGCTCTCGAATGCGGGCGACGACAGCGCGTGGGTGTCTATGCCGATGAACAGGGGACCTGTTATGCCTTTTCCCGCGCGGTAGTCGCAGATCGCCTGGGTGATCGCCAGCACATGCCATTCGTTGAAGCTGCGTTCGAAGGAACTGCCGCGATGGCCCGACGTGCCAAAGGCGACGCGCTGACCTGCTATCCCGGGGTCGGGACGGAGTGCGGCATAGGCGGCGACGAGGGCGGGGACATCGACGAGCAGCGATTTCGGTGCCGGCTTGCCGGCGAGGGGACTGACAGCCATGCTCATACGCCTGCCTTGGAGAGATTGAGGTCCTGAACCGAGAAGCCGAGCAGCTCGCCGATATGCCGGACGGCAACATCAGGAGCGGGAGCAACATCGGCCACTACGGAATCGAGGGCGTAGTGACCCTGGCGCGGGAAGATCGTGGTGAGCCTGTCGCCGAGTTGAAGCTTCATGGCGGCCAGAAGCCGTGCCTTGTCGTCCACCATGACATAACGGGTGGCTGGAAAACGACGTTCGATATCGTCGAGCATGCGCTCTTTGTGGACATAGACAAGCACGCGCCCGCCGAAGGCGTCCCACAGGCCGGACCGCCTGATCTTGCGCGGCTGGAACACGATGTCGCCGTCGGACAGGACGATGGTGGTGCCCATCCGGCCGAGATGATCGACCACGGCGAGCGCGTCGGGATAGAGCAGATCGGCGAAGGGATAGTCGAGCATGAATTCGGATGCCTGCAGGAGAGCGGCCTCGTCGTTGTTCTCAAGGCGGAGATCCTGCAGTGCGCCGAGATAGTCCGCATAGCCAAGCGTCTCGCGCCTGTTCTCGTAGAGGCGCCAGTAGCGCTGGCACTCGGCCTCCCCGAAGAGCCGGTCGAGCCGCGCCGTCAGTTCGGCAAAGAAGCGGTCGTTGTCGAGCAAGGTATTGTCGACATCGATCATGAACACCAGTTTGGCTGGGTCTGCCACGGGACGCCCCCCTCGGTTTTGTCGGTTGTGGCGGCAGCGCAGAAACGCGCGACGCGGCCGAACGTTCCCGGCGGCTGCAAAAACCAGCGCTCCGGTCTCGGCAGTCTTCAAATAGCTTGCCGGGGTCTATAGGGTCCGATGACGTGGAACAGAGCGGAGGACCGAGATGAAGCTCTTCGACGGCGGCAAGGCGCCCAATCCGCGCCGCGTGCGCATCTTCCTGGCGGAAAAGGGCATCGAAGTGCCGCTTGTGCCGATCGACATGAATGCCATGGAGCATCGGGAAGAGGCGGTTGCCTCGCGCAACCCGTTGCGCCGCCTTCCCGTATTGGAGCTTGACGACGGCACGATCATCACCGAATCCATCGCAATCTGCCGCTATTTCGAGGAACTTCATCCAGAGCCGGCACTGTTCGGACGCGGTGCGCTTGGCAAGGCGAAAGTCGAGATGTGGCAGCGCCGAATGGAGCTCAATTTGATGATGGCCGTGGCCCAGGCCTTCCGACACATCCATCCCGCCATGAAGGAATGGGAGAAACCGCAGATTCCCGAATGGGGCGAGGCCAACAAGCCGAAGGCACTGGAGTTCCTTCGCCTGCTCGATGACGAACTGGCGAGCCGCGAATTCGTCGCCGGCGACGACTATTCGGTCGCCGACATCACAGGAATGATCGCCGTCGACTTCATGAAACCGGCCCGCATCCAGGTGCCGGACGAACTCGCCAATGTCGTTCGCTGGTATCGCGCGGTCGGCGCGCGGCCGAGCGCGACCGCCTGAGGAAGCAGGCTTGCAGGACACCCTTGCCAGTCTGGCGAAGGCAGTACGGGCGTGCCGTATATGTCGCGACCAGCCACGGGGCAAGCCGCTGCCGCACGAGCCGCGGCCGGTGCTGGTTGCCTCCGACGCGGCGCGCATCCTGATCGCGGGGCAGGCGCCGGGGACCAAGGTTCACGCGACCGGCATCCCGTTCAACGATGCCTCGGGCGACCGGTTGCGGGACTGGCTGGACGTCTCGCGCGAGGAATTCTACGACCCCTCGAACTTCGCCATCCTGCCGATGGGGTTCTGCTTTCCCGGCCAGGATACGCGCGGCGCGGACCTGCCGCCGCGAAAGGAATGCGCTCCCGCCTGGCGCGCGCCATTATTGGCCGCGATGCCCCGGATCGATCTGGTCGTCGCGATCGGCCTTTATGCCCATGGCTGGCATATAGGCGCATCCCGCGCCCGATCGCTCACCGAAACGGTCATGAACTGGCGGGTGCTCTTCGACACCCCGTCGGCACCGCGCGTTCTGGCGCTGCCCCACCCTTCATGGCGCAATACGGGCTGGCTGAAGCGCAATCCCTGGTTCGAAATGGATCTGCTGCCTTTTCTGCGGGCAGAAATTCGCCGTCGCCTCGATGGCTGCTAGCAGAACGCTCTCCCTTCAAATCCGCCATTCCGGAGAATTCCTTTCTTGCGATGCGCCGCCTGCGCGATCATTATGCAAACCCATTCCAACGGGAGCCCGAAATGGACCGCCTCGACCGCAAGATCCTCCGCCTGCTTCAGGAGGACGCGACACTCGCCGTCGCAGACATCGCCAAGAAGGTCGGGCTGTCGACGACGCCCTGCTGGCGCCGGATCCAGAAGCTGGAGGAAGAGGGCGTCATCAAGCGGCGTGTGGCCGTTCTCGATCCCGAGAGGATCAATGTCCGCGTCACCGTCTTCGTCGCAATCCGCACGAATTCGCATAGCCATGAGTGGTTGCGCCGTTTCTCCGAAGTCATCCAGGACTTCCCCGAAGTCGTCGAATTCTACCGTATGAGCGGCGACGTCGACTATCTGCTGCGCGTGGTGGTGCCCGACATCGCCGCCTATGACGCGTTCTACAAGCGTCTCATCGCCAAGATCGAAATCCGGGACGTGTCTTCTTCCTTCGCGATGGAGCAGATCAAATACACGACCGAGATGCCGCTGGACTATATCATTCTCGACAAGGAGAGCGGCGCAAGCGCGGCTTGAGCCCGACTACGTGCCGTGGCCAAAGCATTTCTCCCGAAAGCGGGAACCGCCTTCGGGACAAAAATGCGCCAAATCAACGACCGCCCGGTCACCGGCCTTTCTTCGCAAGGCGGTCCAGCGTCTTCGGATCGGTCAGTTCCCTGACGGCGTCCTTGCCGATCCAGCGCGCCGTTTTGTCGTCGGATTCCGCGAGCTTTTCCGACAAGGCGAGCGCAGGGCGGTAGAGGGTCATCGAGCGCTTGCCGATCTGCCGGAGCGCCCAGTTCACGGCTTTCTTCACGAAGTTCCTGGCATCGCCCGAATGTCGTTCGACCAGCGGCAGAAGGGCGACGAACGTTGTGTCGGGCTCCTTCTTCAGGTGAACCGCGCTCCACGCCAGCATGGCGAAGGCGGCGCGCCGCACGAACTCCCGATCGTCCTCGGCGAACTCATCGATCAACTCTCGCCAGAACGGTGTCTCAACGAACAGAGCCGACACACCGTCGACGACGTCCCAGGAATCGAAATCGGCCGCCCAGCGCCGGCACTCGTCGATCGTCATCTTCTTGGGGTCGCCGGTCAGGCCGGCGAGGATGCGCGCCTCGCGATAGCCGGTTGCCCAGAGTGACTGCGCGCGGAGGTGGTCCGTCTTCACCTTCCTGGCCAGCGGATTGAGAACCGTATGCCCGACGCCGAACGCCTTATCCGTGGTGATGCCGAACCGTGCCATGCCGGCGCGGTTCTCATCCGAGCCGAGCGCCTTCAGATGCGCGACGATGTCGTCGGCCGTCCAGTCGGGCGAGGGGATGGACAACTCTATTTCTCCAGGCGGGCGAGCAGTGCGGACGTATCCCAGCGCTTGCCGCCCATTTCCTGGATGTCCTTGTAGAACTGATCGACCAGCGCCGTCACTGGCAGTTTCGCGCCGTTGCGGTCGGCCTCGTCAAGACAGATGCCTAGATCCTTGCGCATCCAGTCGACCGCGAATCCGAAATCATACTTGCCTGCGTTCATGGTCTTGTGGCGGTTCTCCATCTGCCAGGAGCCGGCGGCGCCTTTGGAGATCACCTCGATCACCTTCTCGATGTCGAGACCGGCCTTCTTGCCGAAATGGATGCCTTCCGCCAGGCCCTGGACCAGCCCGGCAATGCAGATCTGGTTGATCATCTTGGTAAGCTGCCCGGCGCCGGCCGGCCCCATAAGTCCCACCATGCGTGCGTAAGCCTCGATAACGGGCCTGGCCTTGTCGAAATCCCGCCCCGCGCCGCCGACCATCACGGTGAGCGCGCCATTTTCCGCTCCTGCCTGGCCGCCGGAAACCGGGGCGTCGAGGAAGCCGAAGCCGCCAGCCGCGGCTTTCTCCGCGAGTTCGCGGGCGACTTCCGCCGAAGCGGTCGTGTTGTCGATGAAGACCGAGCCTTCCCTCATGCCGTGGAAGGCCCCGTCGGGACCGACCGTCACTTCGCGCAGGTCGTCGTCATTGCCGACGCAGGCGAAGACGAAATCCTTGCCCACTGCCGCCTCGCGCGGCGTTGCCGCAGAGTCGCCGCCGAATTCGTCGGCCCATTTGCGGGCGCGCGCGGTCGTGCGGTTGTAGACCGTCACGTCGTGGCTGCCCTTGTTCTTCAGGTGGCCCGCCATCGGATAACCCATGACGCCGAGACCGATGAATGCAACCGAAGCCATAGCATCTCCCTGCCGCATCGCTCCGAAAACCCTGCTTCGATTTCGGAAGGACGATGCGTCGATTGAAAGTGAAAGCGACGTTGCGCATCCGATGGACGCGCGACGCTCGCAACGACACCGCGACAGGTCTATGCGATAGGCGGAATTCGTCAAGCCGCGAAAAGTAGCCCGACGGAGCCTGGATCAGGCCGCCTTGGCCGGGGCGCCCACCCTGTTGCGGCCGGCAGCCTTGGCGCGATAGAGCGCATCGTCTGCTTGAGCGATCAGCCTTTCCAGATCGTATTCGCCGGGTTCGGCGGAAGAGAGCCCGGCGCTCGCGGTCGGCCGGACCGTACCCTTGTCGGTGACCAGGGCGGCTTCGGCGAAACGTGTCCGGATGGTCTCGGCGACGACGCGGGCCTGCCGCGCCGTCTGTCCGGGGAGGAGGATGACGAACTCCTCGCCGCCGTAGCGGCAGAGAAGGTCCTTGGGTCCCAGCGCCGCCCTGGCCGTCTCGGCAAAATGCACCAGCACGCGATCGCCCGCGGGATGTCCATGCGTGTCGTTGATCTTCTTGAAGACATCGAGGTCGACAAGCAGCAGGCTCGCCGGGGTGCCCGTGCCTTCCAGTCGACGAAGCTCCAGTTCGGCCTTACGCATGAATTCGTGCCGGTTGAGCGTATCGGTGAGGGCGTCGCGCGTAGCCGCCCGCTGCAGGGCGATCTCGAACTGCTCCTTGCCGATGGCGATCAGGCTGAAGCTGGAGATCAGGATCATGAACATCACGACCAGGGTCGCGATCTCCGGACCGAAAAAGCTGCGGAAGAAGGGATCCTCGGGTCCGCAGATCCAGAGCGCGATCGCGCGGCCCGCATAGAAGAAGCCGAGAAAGGTGCTGGCGCCGGAAAGCACGGCGGCGTTGCGATAACGGAAACCCGTCTGGTTCCAGAATTCGACGCCGGTCGCAAAGCAATAGGCGGCGAACATGACAAGGAATACGATGCCGCCGCGCCAGGCCTCTGGCTCGCTCCTGTCGAAAAGGGCGGCCGCCGTCACCAGCAAGGGGCCGAGCAGGGCCAGCCCCACGGTCGGCCTGCGGCCGTTGAAGGCCTGGGCGCCCACCCAGATCATGGAAATGCCCGTTATGACGATGCCGTTGCCGACAGCCACCACCAGCCACAGGAGTTCCGGCACTCCGGACGAGGCGATGTAGAAGACCGGCGCGGCGGTGGTGCACAGGAAACCCACGCCCCACCAGCGGGACGGGATCGCATCGCGGCGATGAAAGGCCTCGAACAGGAACAGCATTCCGCATGCCGTGGTAACGAGCATCGAGCTGACCAGCAGCGTGTCGAGATCGAGAGCGACGGGCATACGGGCTTTCCGGGCGAGCAGGCGATGCCGCAGCGTTAGGGGAGAAAGCCTGAAGCCCGTGTAAACGCGCGGATCTCAGGCGACGGAATGGTTAAGCAAGCCTTCCGGGGCCGCGACCGCATCAACTGGAAGGTCGGACATTGCGCTTGGAAGGCAGACAACAGGTTGGCTCGAGCGATGGAGCGCTCTTTGTACGTTCAAATGATGCGCGGCGCTCCAAAGCGGGTGACATGAGAGGCTTGAACAGAGCGCTGAATCGGACCGCTGGATCGGGAAGCCGAAGCGTAGCCGGCGAATCGGCCTCGTATCGTACTCAGTCTTCTATTGATCCCTGCTTATTCACAATGTACGAACATTTAGATTTCAATAGGGATTCTCGTAATGAACATAGCGAACTGGCTGTTTTCAAGCGCCAAGCGTCATCCCATAAAGGCGGCGCTGATGCGTGGCGCAGAGGTCGTCGCGACCTACGATCAATTTGCCCGGCGTGCAGCGCACATTGCTCGGACATTGTCGCAGCAGCATGGGCTTGGTGCGGGTGACCGGGTCGCCTTGTTCATGACGAACCGCACGGAATATCTGGAATGCCTCTATGCTGCGTGGTGGATCGGCGGCATTGTCGTTCCGATCAACGCGAAGCTTCATGCCCGGGAAGCGGCCTGGATCGTTGCCGATTCCGGTGCAAGAATCGTTTTTGTCGACGAAGATCATGCCGAGGTCCTGCGGGCCGAAATCCGGGCGGGTGCACAGATTTTGTCGATCGAAGACCAAGAATTCTCATCGCCCTTGGCATCGGGCGATTTGAGCTGCCCTCAAGAACGGCGATCGTCGGATCTGGCCTGGCTGTTCTACACCTCCGGCACGACAGGGCGCCCTAAGGGGGCGATGCTGACCCATGAAAACCTGGTCGCGATGTCGCTTGCCTATTGCGCCGACGTCGATGCCGTCGATGAAGGTGACACTGCGCTCTATGCCGCGCCGCTCTCGCACGGTGCCGGGCTCTATAATTTCATCCATGTCCGCAAGGCGGCCAGACACTGCGTGCCCTTGAGCGGCGGGTTCGATGCAGACGAGATCCTGTCGATTGCGAAGCATGTTGGAACCGCCTCGATGTTCGCGGCGCCGACAATGGTTCGCCGCCTGGTCGATGCGGCCGAAGCAAGCAAGAGCCAGGGCGAAGGCTTGAAGACCGTCGTCTATGGCGGCGGCCCCATGTATCAGGCGGACATCGAGCGCGCGATCGCGGTCTTCGGCGACAAGTTCGTGCAGATCTATGGCCAGGGCGAATCGCCGATGACGATCACGGCGTTGCCCCGGGCCGATCACAAACTGTCCGAGGATCCGCGGGAACGAGCGCGTCTGGCCTCTGTCGGGCGCGCCCACAGTCCGGTCGACGTCCGTGTGGTTGACAGCACGGGACGCACCCTCGCGCCCGGCCAAGACGGAGAGATTGTCGTCAGTGGGCCAACGGTCATGGCCGGCTATTGGAACAACCCGGAAGCATCGGCTTCGACTGTCCGTAACGGATGGCTGCACACCGGCGATATCGGCCGATTGGATGCGGAGGGCTATCTGACCCTTACCGACCGATCAAAGGACGTGATTATTTCGGGCGGCTCCAACGTCTATCCAAGAGAGGTCGAGGAAATCCTGCTGACGCATCCGTCGGTATCGGAAGTCGCGGTCGTCGGGCAGGAGGATGCCGAGTGGGGCGAGTTAGTCGTGGCCTTCGTTGTGGCCAAGCCAGATTGCGAGCCAAACGATGAAGCGCTGGATGAGCATTGCCTGTCCGGGCTCGCGCGGTTCAAGAGACCAAAACGCTACGTCTGGCTTGGAAGCCTGCCCAAGAACAATTACGGCAAGGTGCTTAAGACGGAACTGCGGAAGCTTCTGTAAGCCCGTTGCACCTAGCTCGTCTGCGGAGCACGCCCAACAACGATGCTGGCAAGTCCTAAAGTTCGCGCTTGAAGATCAAGCTCGCCGTGCGCTGGCGGATACGCCACTCGCCGTCACGCTTTTCGACCAAGTCGTCGTAGCGGGTTGCGAGCAGTGCGCTCGTGCGGGCTTCGCTCGGACCCGACACGACGGTAATGTGGCCGAAGCCGTGGGCTTCTGCTTCGGTCGAAGAAACGAAGTCGATGGTGCGATAGGCCAGGCAGGCCACGGTGCTGATGCGCTGCCGCAAGATGGGCGCCAACTGCTCGACGAAACCTTCGGCGGTGCCCCTGTAGTCGCCATGCTCCTCGTGCGCGCCCGGCCAGTAGAGCGCATGCAGCAGCCTGGCATCGGCCGCGAACAGGGCGAGGCAATAACGGTCCATCAGGCCGCGAATGGCGTCCCGATCAAGGAGAGACGTGACGGACACGTCTGTCATGGCAACCTCCGGTGCAGCGCTCGCGGGTAGCAAACAAGGAACCCGCCGCGCCTGGATTGGCGCGACGGTGCAGGTCTCGTCAGCTCTTCGGCGACCAACCGAGTTTCTGAAGCCCCTCGTCGACGAGGCTCATGTCGATGATTTCGTCATAAGGGAATGTGTTGGGGTCCGGATTGCCACCGATCGTCCCGGTCTCAAGCCATGCTTGGATAGAGTCCCTGGCCACGTAAGGGGAGGCGAATATGGGCAGAGCGCTGGCCCAGACGTCCGGCCAGATGGCATCGGCGATCTTGGGGAACCGGGTCTGGCGCAGCTTGGCCCTTGCCCCGTCCGGATCTTCCTGGAGAAATTTTAGGGCACGCAGGTCTGCGCGTATGAAGGCGGCGAACAAGTCACGCTTGGCTTCCAGATCCTCCGGCCGCGCCTCAAGCACCTGGCCCTGCAGGCGCCCGGCCTGCGGGATCTCGCCCGCTGCGATTGCCAGAAGCGGGACAGCTTCGAATTCGACGCCGGCCTGCTCCGTAAAAGGCGCCAGCAACGCGCCGCCATCCAGCCCACCCTGGGACAAAGCCGACATGATATTCACGATCGAACCGGCAGGAACGATCGTCAGATCACTCGTGGGATCGAGCCCTACCTGCTGAAGCGCCATGCGAACGACCAGATCGGTGTTGCTTCCCGGCGCGGTGATGCCGATGCGCTTGCCTTTCATAGCGGTCAGCGCCTTCTCGCGCTGCTCGCGCGGGCTTGCCGCCGTGACACCATTGGCGTCCGCAAAGGCCTTGGTCACCGAAATCGTATAGGGATCGCTGCGGGTGTAAGCCTGGATGATCTTGATCCGTTGGCCGCGCGCATTTGCCGCGAGGCACTCGCCCGGCGCCGATACATTCATCGTGCCTTCGCCGGCGAGCAGCGCCGTCATCGCGGCGGGGCCGCCGCCCAGGCCGAGGCGTTCAACTGCGAGGCCTTCCTCCTTGTAGTAGCCCAGGTCCTCCGCGAGATAAGAGATGGACCAGACGAGCAGCGTGGCAGGCGAAGCGTGAATGATCTTCACCTTCTCCGATCCGGCTGCGAGCAGCCGGGTCACGCCGAGCGTCGATGAACCGGCCATCACGCCAGCGGCGGCGCCAAGCTGCAACATGTGTCGGCGCGAAAGTTGAAACGTCTCAGTCATGCTGTTCCTCCCTTGGAAGCTTGTTCTATTCGCAGTCATAAATGTACGAACATTTATGACTTTGTCAACCATGCTCCACCCGAGAATACTCTCGTTCTTGACGTTTCGCTGGTTCTCTGTCGCATATAATGTTCGAACATTTTAATGACGTTTGTGCTGCCAGCGCAGAACACGCCGTTCAACCAGCGCCACCAGCCAGTCGAGGGCCAAGCCGAGCAGGGTCGTGACCGCCAGCGCAGCGAAAAGGCCTGCCGTGTCGAACTGATTGGCCGTGTTCGAAATCAGATAGCCGAGACCTTGGCTGGACGAGAACATTTCGGCCACCACCGCTCCGATCAGCGCGAAAGGGACCGATATGCGCAGGCCGGCGAAGACCCAGGCCAGGGCCGACGGCACCAGCACCTTGAGGATCGTGTCCCGGCGCGAGGCGCCCATGACCCGGATAACGTCGATCAGATCGTCGTCCACGTCTCGGATACCGGCAAGTGTGTTCATGAAGATCGGGAAGAACACAAGCAGCGCCGTGAAGATCACTTTCATTTCGAAGCCGAGGCCGAACCAGAGGATGAAGAGAGGGACCAGCGCGACTCGCGGCAGGGAATAGAGCCCTGTCAGATACGGATCGAGCACGCGGGCAACGACACGGTTGATGCCGAACAGAACGCCCAGCCCGATGCCAATGAGGATACCGAGCGCGAAGCCGGCCGCAGCCACGAGGGTGGTAGCGAAAACCGCGCGGAGCAGGGCACCGCTTTTCATCATCTCGATGAAAGCGAGAAAGATCTGGGTCGGACTGCTCACCCAGAACGAGTTGATGATCGTCCCGCTGGCAAACTCCCAGGCACCCAGGACAACCACGAACAAGCCGGCCCGCAGCGCCGTCACGAGCATGTTCTCGCGCCTGCGCGCCTTGATGCTGGGGTCGACCGCGAACACGTCGTCTGAGGCTTTTTCCACGATTGGTCGGGTCATGGCACTTTCCATGGTGCTGGACATCAGTGCAACTCCGTTCCGTTCTTCATGTCTTCCTTGAGGGCCGCCCACAGCGTCTCGAAGTACTCCCCGAATTCCGGTGAGAAGCGCACGTGGAACACGTCGCGGGGACGCGGGAGCTTGATATCCGCGATGCTGCGGATCGTTCCCGGCCGCGAGGACATGACGATGACCCTGTCAGCAAGCGAGATCGCTTCGGTGATGTCGTGCGTCACGAAAATCAGTGTCTTGCCGGAGCCTTCCCAAGTCTTGAGCAACTCGGCCTGCAGCGTCAGCTTGAGTTGCGCGTCGAGCGCGCCGAAAGGTTCGTCCATCAGCAGCGTGTCCGGCTCGTAAACCAGCGAGCGGGCAAGCTGCGCGCGCTTGCGCATGCCACCGGAAAGTTCGGCCGGGAAATGGTTCTCGAAGCCTGACAGCCCGACCATCGTGATGTAGCGCGTGATCCGCTCGCGCTTCTGCGCGGCTGACATATCGCGGTATCGCCCAACCTCCAGCGGCAGGCCGACATTGGATTCGACTGTGCGCCACGGCAGCAGATTATCCTTCTGCGTGACGTATGCGACCTGGGTGTTGACCGTGTTAACGGCGTTGCCATCGTAACGCACTTCGCCCGTGCCCGGCTGCATTAGCCCAGCCGTCAAGTTCAGTAGCGTTGACTTGCCGCATCCGCTTGGGCCCACGACGGCCAGCAATTCACCCGGCCGGACCTGAAGCGAAACGTTCTGAAGGGCGTGTATCTGGGCGTTGCCCTTGAAAAAGATCTTTGAAACCCTGTCGAATTCGACGATCGGCACCATGCCGGCAGTCCTCCCATTCCTGACGTGAAAGCCGCATTCTCCACCCGGTGGCGTTCCGGTCGTTGACCCTATCCTGGCGTGCTCCTACGCGCAGAGCTTGATTTGCACGGTCTTCAGCTGCTGGAATTCTCGCAGCCCTTCGCGGCCGAATTCACGGCCAACCCCGCTGTCCTTATAGCCGCCATGTGGCATGTCATCGATGCCGGCCGAGTTGTAGCTGTTGACGAACATCTTGCCGGTGCGCACCGCCTTCACTACCCGGATGGCGGTATCGATCGACTTGCTCCACACTCCACCGGCAAGACCATAGCGGCTCTCATTGGCGAGGCGGATGGCGTCCTGTTCCGTGTCGAACGGGATCACGGAAAGAACCGGTCCGAAAATCTCTTCCTGGGCGATTCGGGCGTCGTTCGAGACGTCGTCGAAAATGGTCGGCTCGACATAGAAGCCGCCCGCGGTGGCGACGTCGCTCGGCTTCCCACCGGCGACGAGGCGGCCATGTTGGGAGCCGATGTCGATATAGGACAGAACGCGGCGGTATTGCTCGTTGTTGACCAGCGGGCCCATGGTGGTTGCCATGTCGCTCGGATTGCCGACGACCTGCTTGCCCGCCTCGGCTACGATCGCCTCGACAAACTTTTCGTGAATGGCGCGTTGGACAAGCAGACGCGTGCCGGCGGAGCACTGCTGTCCACTATTGTAGCAGAAAGCGCTGATGGCGGTCTGCGCAGCCAGGTCGAACGGCGCGTCGTCGAATACGATGTTGGCCGACTTGCCGCCAAGCTCGAGCGCAACCTTCTTGTTGGTATCGGATGCGGTGCGCATCACGGCGCGGCCGGTGGTGGTAGAGCCGGTGAAGGCGATCTTGTCCACCAACGGCGAGGCGGCCAACGCTTGCCCGACCACGCCGCCACGCTCGATGTCTGATGTCACGATGTTGCAGGCGCCGTCGGGCAGGCCGGCCTCGTGCAGGTAGCGGACCAGGAGCACGGCAGGGCCGGGGCACAGATGCGAGGGTTTGATGACCACGGTGCAGCCGGCAGCGAGCGCCGGAGCGATCTTGCAGGCGGGGTTGAGAAGGGGGAAATTCCAGGGGGTGATAAAGCCGGCGACGCCGACCGGTTCGTGCAAGATCAGGCCGAACGCATCTGGCACCCGGTCGCTGATTGCCGATCCTTCGAGCGCCAGCACCTGGCCGGCATAATACTGGAAGGTCTTGATTGCGCCCTGGACCTCGCCGAGGGCGGTGCGTAGCGGCTTGCCCGACTCCAGCACCATGCGCATGGCCAAGGCATTGGCATTCTTCTCGATGAGTGTGGCCGTCCGGCTCAGGACCTCGTAACGCGCGCGTGCCGGCGCCTGTGGCCAGCCGCCCGCGTCGAAGGCTTTGCGGGCCGCAGCAATAGCGGTCTGGGCGTCCTCGGCCGTGGCATTGGAAAAGATGCCGGCCACCGAGCCATCGGCGGGGTTCACGCGCTCGAACACCTGCCCGCCAGCCGCGCCGCGTGACTTGCCGGCCACGATCAACTCAAAGCTTTCGATCTCCTGCTGCTGGGCGCCGCGCCTGTCGATTGTGTCCACGATCTTTCCTCCGTTTGCTGGCTTGCCGGGCCGGCCGCGCGTGGCCACGCTTGCCGTCCTTGGCGAACGTCGTCCTCACGCCGCACATGGCCGGCGGTTCCCGCAGGGGCGTCCTGGACGAAATGACCGCCATCTTCGCCAACATCGGCGACGCCCTCGCCGGGCATGCCCCACGCCATGCGAGGGTCGCGTGATGGGTGGATTGGCAGGTCTTCTCGATGCTCGTTGCGAAATCGACGTCGCCGATATCGATTTCACCCAGCTCGTGCGACCGGGCGACACCGTCATGTGGTCGCAAGGAATTGCCGAACCGACGTCGTTGATACGCAGGCTCATGGCGCAGCGCCACGAGATCGGGCCCTTCAACGTCTTCCTGGGCGGGAGTTATTCGGCCACCGTCCTTCCAGTGCATACCGATTTCGTGACCGTCTATGGCATGGGCGCCGTCGGCTCGAATCGTGCGCTTTGCCGGGCAGAAAAGTTGCACGTCATTCCCTGCCATCTGTCGCAGTTGCCGGCGCTGCTGGATTCCGGCGCGATCCGCGTCGATGTGGTGTTGATGCAGGTCAGCCGGCCTGACCATGACGGTTTGCACAGCTACGGCGCGGCGAACAGCTACGCCCAGCACGCGCTTGCGCGGGCGCGTATGCGTATCGCAGCGATCAACGACTGGGCACCCAGAACCGCCTCGACGCGCCGTCCGGATCTTTCCGACTACGACATTGTCGTTCGAGATCAAGAGCCTCTGGTCGAACTGCCCTCTTCAACGCCCGACGAAACTGACAGCGCGGTCGCTGCGAACATTGCCCGTTTCATCGCCGATGGGGCAATCCTACAGGTCGGCATCGGCACGGTCCCCAACGCCTTGCTTGCCGCTCTCGGCGACCGCCGCAGGCTGGGTCTGCACAGTGGTGTGGTGGGCGATGCGATCGTTCCGCTGATCGAAAGCGGCGTGCTCGACAACTCGACCAAGATCCTTGATCGCGGCCGCACCGTCACAAATGCGCTGGCAGGGACACGAAGGCTTAGTGACTTTGCCGACGGCAACCCCGATCTGCTGGTCGAGCCCGTAGACCGGACACACGATCATTCGGTGCTGGCGGGTCTGAAGGGCTTCGTTTCGGTCAATTCCGCTGTTGAAGTCGATCTTACCGGTCAGGTCGGATCGGAGGTGGCCGGGCGTCACTATCTCGGCACCATTGGCGGCCAGCTCGACTTTGTTCGGGGGGCGCTGGCCGCCGAAGGCGGACGTTCCATCATGGGTTTGCCGGCCCGCACGGCCAAGGGCACAAGCCGCATCGTTGCCCGCATCGAGTCGGCGGTGGTGACGGTGCCGCGGTCGGATGCGGATATCATTGCCACCGAATTCGGCATCGCCGAACTGCGGGGCAAGTCGATCGAACAACGCGTCAAGGCGATGATCTCGATCGCTCACCCCGATGATCGTGACGCCCTGATGGAAGCTGCGCGCAAGCAGGTCGCCGGTATCGCAAGGTGACGGTCAGGCCGGTTTGCCCGGAGTTTCGTGCACAAAATCCATCACATGCTGATAGCGATCGGGCCGGCAAAGAAGGTCGACATGCAGAAACGGCCGGCCGTCGCTGTCAAAGTAGGTGCGCTGGAGATGGAGCACCGCCGAACCGGCCTTGACGCCGAGTTGCCGCGCTGCCTGGTCGTCTGCCGAACTGGCGGAGGCGATCTGGCGCACGCGCGCCGGCCGCACCTTCGCGTACTGTTCGATCAGGTTGACCAATGGTTTGACACCGAGTTCTGATTCAGGGACTCGCCTGGCGGCCTCGTTCAGCGCGAAAATATTCACGAATGCGTAAGGTAGGTCGTTGAGCATCAGGATGCGCAGCACATGAAAGATGCGGGAGCCCGGCTCAAGCCCGAAGAGCGCAGCTGCCTGCGGAAAATTCTCAATCGCCTCCTCGCGGATACTCAGCGTCAGATATTGGTCGGGCGTGAACTCGCCGATCAGGTTGCTCAGGCTGCCTGCTGCCCAGATGCCGCCCTTGGCGCGTTCCGTGACTTTGGTGCCGGAGCCGGCGCGGCGCTCGATGATGCCGTCGTTGACGAGATGCTGCAGAGCCGTACGGATCGTGTGGCGGCTGACGCCGAACTCTTCCATAAGCGACAGTTCGCGCGGCAGCTCAGCGCCATGGTAGACGTCGGCGGCGATCCGCTGCCGAAGCTCGTCTGCGATCTCGCGATGAATCGGCCTGCGTTTGGCCGTGGTGGTTGCCGCCATGCCTTTCCCCCTTTTGACCAAATGTACATACAAAGGTTCGGTGAAGAGAACAAGCGCCCGAGGCAGGGAGATGACGGCACCACCGGCGGTGGTATGCAGCGGGTCAGACGGTGTCGAGGCTGGCGGGAATGTAGATGTAGCTGCTGCCAGCCCTGGCAAGGTGGCCGATGCCCGGGAAAGGAAAGTGATAGCTGAGAAAGCCGAGCCGGTCGGTGGCGATGATGTCGTACAGGCGTTTGCGTGTCGCGACCATCATCGCCGGATCCGCGTCCGCCACGAAGTTGACTTCGGGGTGACGTGTGAAAACCGCCTGGTGATGGCCAAGGTCGGCCGTGTTCAGCAATGTCCTGCCGGCAGATTCGATAGCAAAGATCATGTGTCCCAGGGTGTGCCCGGGGGCAGCGATCGCGCGAATGCCGGGTATGACTTCTTCGCCATTGCCGATCATGACGATGCGGTCGGCGACGGCCGTTATCTGGCGCTTCAACTCCGGTGCAAATGGGTCATTTGGGTTTGGCTCGCCGACGATTATCTCATGGTCGATTTCGGAAATGTAGACCTGCGCCTTCTCGAAAACCGGTTTGCCGGCGGCATTCACCAATCCCAGAAGGTGATCCGGATGGCCGTGGGTCAAGATGATGTCGGTGACGCTCGCCGGGTCGATCGCGGCGCTGTCCAAATTGGCGCGCAGATGGCCGGCGGTCGGGCCGATCAGGGGCGATCCGCCGGTGCCGGTGTCGAACATCACCCGTCGCCCGCCGATGTCGACGATCATGATGTTTTGCGCCAGCGACGTATCTGTCTCCGACAGGAAGTTGTCACGAAGCGATTTTTCCAGGTCGCCGTCCTTCAGTCCGAGGAACCACTTTTTCGGATCGCCAATGGCGATGCGCCCGTCGCTGACGACGGTGACGGACGCATCGCCGAGCCTGAAACGTGTCCAGGGTTGGAGATCGGAATGCGACGTGATCTGCAACGTGACCTCGCTGGCTTCTGACATTTTTTCTCCGTTCGTTCCTGCTGTTGCTTGGTCGCCGGCCAGCGCCACCCCAGCGCGGTTCATGGTCGCCGTCAAACCGGCGGCGTATATCGCACCGGCCCCGAGAAAATCCCGTCGCGTACCAGTCCTGCCCTTCCACACCATCGTTTCCTCCGAGATGATGCTGTATCAAAATATTCGGACATTTAGTCTCGTTTTTTTTGGCCTGCCATGGAGCAGTCGCCCGGTCAGATGCGCCCGGTCAAATGCGAATGACGATCTTGCCGAAATGACCACGCTTGCCGAAGGTGGCGAACGCGTCGGGTGCCTGACCGAAGTCAAAGACGCGGTCGATCACCGGGCTAAGGCCATGCACTTCGATTGCTCGGTTCATCGCCTCGAATTCTGTGCGGCTGCCGACGCTGATCCTGCGGTAGGTAGCGATGGCACGCATCAAGGTTGCAGGGTCGATGGGCGGCGCGCCAACCGGCCTGCCGACGAGATTGATCTGGGCATTGACCGCTGCTGCGGTGATCGACTGTTCCAGGGTGTCCGCCTCGCCGATCTCGACAATGTGGTCGGCTCCGATCCCGCCGGTTTCCACCCGGACAGCCTGTCCCCATGTCGGCATATCGCGGTAGTTGATGACGATGTCGGCGCCGAGCGCCTTCAATCGGGCGGCCTTATCGGCGCTCGAGGTTGTGGCCACCACCCGCGCCCCGGCGAGCTTGGCGAACTGTAGGGCGAATAACGATACGCCGCCGCTGCCTTGGACCAGGACCGTCTCTCCCGGAAGGAGAGGGCGCGCGCCGGTGAAGAGCTGCCAGGCGGTCAGAGCAGCGCAAGGCAAGGTGGATACTTCTTCATAGGTGAGCCCTGCCGGAGCCTTGACCAAGGCTTCCTCCGGGAAGACGACGTATTCGGAAAGCATCCCGTCGATGGTAGCTCCAGGCTGGACCTTTCGAGCGTCCGCCGGCAGCGGACCCGCGATCCAGTGGGGCAGGAATGTGCTGGCGACGCGATCGCCCACTGCAAGGCGGGTGACGTCTTCTCCGAGTTCCACCACTTCGCCGGCACCATCGGAGAGCGGCACCAGCCCGGCGGTCTTCGCCGGGAAGTGTCCGTGCAGGATCTTGAGATCGAGATAGTTGAGCGATGCCGCCCGCATCCTGACCAATACATCATGCCGGCCGGGGCAAGGGCGTTCCGCCTCTTCCAACGTTAGTCCCTCGATGCTGCCCGAACCGTCCAGCCTATAGCGCTTCATCTGTTCCTCCGCTGATCGACGATATGTACGAACATTGTGGTTGGCGGGCAAGCATCAATTCTTCCACCCATTCCGAAAAAGCCGCTTGCGTCTGAAGGACTCATGCTATATGTCCGGACATTATGGATCAAGCAAAGGCGCTCAGGCTGGGAGGGACGCATGGACTGCGGTGAATATTCGGACATCCTGTACGACGTGAAGAACCGGACCGCGACCATCACTTTCAACCGGCCGCATCGATTGAACGCCTTCACGCGCAACACCTACTACGAGGTAACCGACGCGATCCGCCGCGCCGGATGGGACCGCGACATCAACGCCATCGTGCTGACAGGTGCAGGCGATCGTGCTTTCGCCATCGGCGGCGACAAGCAGGAAAAGAAGGCCGACCGCGTCGACAGCGGCATCGGCATTCTCGGTAATGGGGTCGAGGAGTTGCAGACGATAATCCGCGATGTGCCGAAGCCGGTTATCGCGAAGGTGCGCGGCTATGCCGTTGGCTCCGGCAACGTTCTCGTCACGCTGTGCGATCTCGCAATCGCCAGCGAGAGCGCCAGTTTCGGGCAGGTCGGTCCCAAGGTGGGGTCGGTGGACGCTGGATTTGGCACCGCCTATCTCGCCCGCACCATCGGTGAGAAGCGCGCCCGAGAGTTTTGGTACCTGTGCAGGCGCTATTCGGCCCGCGAAGCCTTCGAGATGGGGCTGATCAACGCCGTGGTGCCGGATGCCGACCTCGACGCCGAGGTGGAGCGTTGGTGCGACGAAATCAACGAGAAGAGCCCAACGGCCATTGCCATCGCCAAGCGCTCATTCAACGCCGACAGCGAGAACATTCGCGGCATCGGTCACTTGGCCTTCTCGGCTCTGGCCCTCTACTTCGGCACGGAGGAGGCCAAGGAAGGCGGCGCGGCGCTACGCGAAAAGCGCCAGCCCGACTTCCACAGCAAGAAGTACCGCGGCCACTAGCCGCCCGTTCCCAGACGCTTTGGAGAATGAGGATGTCCAGTCGAACCGCAGGCTCGCGCTTGCTCGAAGGCCTTGTCGTTGTCGAGATCGGAACGCGTCTTGCCGCGACCGCATGCGGCTCCCTGATGGCCGATCTTGGCGCCGAGGTGGTGCTGGTCGAAGATAAGGCGGGGCCGCGGCCGGAGCGGGCACTGGCGGCGGCCGGCAAGCGCAGTCTGTTCGTGGACAGCCGGGACGCGGGAGACCGCGTGGTTTTGTTTAGGCTGGTCGATGCGGCGGATGTGGTTCTGCTCTCGTCCGACGCGAACGCGCTTGATTCTGAAATCTGGAGCCGAGCACGTCCGGAGCGCCAGATTCTCTGCGACCTGACGGCCTATGGCCACAGCGGGCCGCTCGCTGGCACCGCGCATTCGGAGGCGCTGGTGCAGGCCATGGCGGCCATTGCGGACACCACCGGCCGTCCCGACGGGCTGCCGACCTTCACCGGAGCGCCGTTCATCGACATGGAGACGGCCGTCTACGGACTTGCCGCGATTATGGCTGCAACGCTGGTGCGACTGCGGACCGGGATCGGCCAGCGGATCGACATGGCGCTCTACGACGTTGGCGTGAACGCACTGCTGACCTTCATTCCCCTCGTGCTTGTCGACCGCCACGCGACACGCGCCGGGAACCGCCACCCCGCTCTCGCAACCTGGAACGCGTTCAGGGCACTGGACGGTTGGGTTCTCATCTGCGGACCCACGAATGTGCAGTGGCGCAAGCTTTGCACGGTGATGGACCGGCCCGCGCTCGTCGATGCGCCTGCGTTCCGAACCCCGTCGGCGCGGGTTGATAATGTGGATCTGCTTGACGCGCATGTCGGTGCCTGGGTCGCAGGACTGACGGCCGCACGCTGCATCGAGCTTGTCTCGGAACAAGGCATCCCCTGCGGCCCGATCCTGCCGCTGGAAGCCATCGCTAAGGAGCCCAATCTCGTTCATCGCGGGATGGTGCTCGAAGCGTCGGACCCCCTGACGGGGCTCAAGCTGCGGATCCCCGGCAATCCGATCCGCGCGACTGGAGCGGACGTGCCGGTCGCCAAGCCGGTTCCGATGCCCGATGCCGACCGTTCGTGGTGCCTTGAGCGCGCCGGCACGGATACCGGAGCTGTCAAGCGCGTCACGGGGGACGTTCGCCTTTCCGGCCGCCCGCTCGAAGGAGTGCGCATCATCGAAATCGGCATGAATACGGTGGCACCCCTGGCCTGCCGTCAGCTTGGGGCGCTGGGAGCCGACGTCATCAAGGTCGAGCCGCCAACGGGCGACACCAACCGTATCAACGCGCCGCTGCGCGCCGATGGCGAGGCCTATGTCTACGCCTTGAGCAACAGCGACAAGCGCGGCATCGTGCTGGACCTGAAGCAGCCCAGCGATCGCGAAACACTCTGGACCTTGCTCGGAACCGCCGATGTGGTGATGGAGAACCTCAAGCCTGGTTCGCTTCACAAGCTGGGCTTCGGCGCGCAAGAGGTGCAGCAGCGATACCCCTCCATCGTTTATTGTTCCGTCAATGGCTTCGGCTATGACAGCGTCTACCCTGGCAGGCCTGCGTTGGATACGGTTATTCAGGGCATGTCGGGCGCCATGGCGGCGACACAAGTCGACGGCGTGCCAATGAAGGCTGGCATCTCTATCTCGGATCAGCTCGGCGGCCAGTTCGGCCTGGCTGGTACGCTGGCCGCGCTCTTCGCCCGAGAAACGGGCGGCAAGGCTGTCCACCTCGACATCGCCATGCAGGACTGTTCAGCCTGGGCGACGCAGGCGTGCTGGAATGGGCAAGCCGGCGCGCCGCCGGTGATAGTGGCAGCATCCGACCGGCTTGTCGCGATCGAAGGCGACGTGTCGCTTGTGCCGTCCGCCTCGACGCTGTCGGCCGCCGAACTCGTCGAGAAGGCCCGCGGCCTGGGGCGCGCAGCCGCGCCCATCCTTTCCGTAAAGGATGTGATGGAAAATCCGCAGACGGCCGCACGCGGCCTGCTCAAGACCGTGCCGACGGCGGACAACGACGAATGGCTGGTGCTCGGATCGCCGCTCAAGCTGTTGTCGACGCCCGCGGAAGTGCGCTCAGCCATGCCTCGGCTTGGTTTTGTCCACGTCGAACTGGCGCACGAACTCGGTCTGCCTGCGTCAAAGACACCCTTGACGCTGAGGGCCTGACCGCCATGCCCGATTACACACGCCTCGATCGTTTGTCGGGAGAAGCCTGTCTCGTCGGTATAGGCGAAACGGATTATCGCGCAGATTATCACTTCAAGCCGGCTTCGGACTCGCCCGATTCCTATGCGCTGGCCGCACGCGCCTTTGCGCGGGCGCTGGTCGACAGCGGTCTAAGCAAGGATGACATCGACGGCTTGGTGGTCGGGCCAACGCTTGCCATGGAGCGTACGGGTGAAGTCCTGGGGCTGGACACCCGCTTCACGGCGCAGGCCGATGCGGTGAACGCCATCATCCAGGCGACACTCGCCATCAACGTCGGCCTCGCCGAATGTGTTGCCCTCGTCTACGGCAACAATCAGCGCTCGGCGTCGACACAATATGGCGGACCCAACGCCATGGGAGGCGAGCGTTTCCAGGCCTATGTCTATTATGCCCCGTGGGGGTTGACCTCGCAGGGCGCGCTCTACGCCATGATGGCGAACCGCTACATGGCCGAGACCGGGTTTCGTCCGGCCGATCTCGGCACCATAGCAATAGCAGAGCGCGATTTTGCTCGGCTCAACGACAACGCCATCCTGACCGAACCTCTCGGCATCGGCGACTATCTTTCCGGCAAGATCATCTGCGAGCCGCTGCGGCGCCCGGACTATTGCCTCGTCAACGACGGTGGAGTGGCGCTGATTGTCACCAGCAGGGAACGGGCGAAACGACTGGCCGTGCCGCTCGTTTCCGTTGTTGGCATCGGCGCCAGCGACCTTCACCGCGACGCCGCCAGCCTGCGCCCCCGCTTGCTTGACTTCTATCACAGCGGCCATGCGCAGACCGCTGCGCAGGTCTATCGCATGGCTGGCATCGGTCCTCGCGACATCGACGTGCTGCAGGTCTACGACAGCTTCAGTATCCATGTCCCGGTCGCACTGGAAGGTTTCGGTTTTTGTCCAATCGGGGAAGCGGCCCGCTTCATCGCTGAAACCGGCATCGGACCGGGCGGCGGCCTGCCCACCAATACTTCGGGCGGCATGCTTTGTGAAAGCTACATGCAGGGCTGGAACCATCAGGCGGAGGCCGTGCGCCAGTTGCGAGGCGCGGCAGGTCGACGTCAAGTCGAAGGTGCCAGGCACGCGCAGTACGTCTCCGACGTGGCCGGCAAGACCGCGTCCATCATCTATCGCGCGGAGGCATCGCGATGAGCGTGAAACGGCCGCAGCCTCGGATCGGGCAGTATGACCGGCCATATTGGCAGTTTGCAGCGAATGATGAACTGCGCGTGCAGGCCTGCAGCCGCTGCGGTTGTCTGCGCTATCCTCCGGGGCCAGCTTGCCCGCAATGTCTTGCGGAGGAGACCGAGTGGCGGCTGCTCTCGGGCCGCGGACGGGTGGTGACGTGGACGACGTTCCACCGGGCTTACTTCCCCGACATCCCCGTCCCGTACACCGTCGTCAGCGTCGAGACCGTGGAAGGACCGCTGCTGATCGGCAACCTGGTTGACGGCGAGGGCGTGGAACCCGCTGTCGGCCTACCGGTGAGGGCCGTTTTCGAGGACGTTCTTCTTGGTTCGGAACAGGGGCGCTTGTGCCAATGGACTCCGATCCAGAAATCTACACCTGACACGTAATGGAGGATCATGTGAACCAGCATGCAATCTCGACCGGTCTGCAGGCGATCGCACGCGGCCGCAACTTCGACGTGACCGGACGCGTGGTCATCATAACCGGTGCCGGCCAGGGTATCGGACGCGAATATGCGCTCCAATTCGCCGCAGCGGGCGCCGTTCCTATCATAGCGGAACTCAACGAGACGAAGGCGAAGGCCGTGCAAGCGGAAATCGAGGGGCAGGGCGGCAAGGCGCTCGCCATCGCTACGGATATCTCCGACGTAAAGTCGGTCGAGATCATGGTCGAGGCCGTTCTCAGGGCGTTTGGTCGCATAGACGTCCTCGTCAACAATGCTGGCATCTTTTCCGGGCTGAAGATGCGGCCTTTCGACCAGATTCCACTGGAGGAGTGGGATACGGTGCTGAAGGTCAACATCACCGGTTGCTTCCTTGCTTCCCGCGCGGTGCTGCCGGCAATGCGCACCGCGAAATGGGGGCGCATCATCAACATCACGTCGGGCTCGGTGCCCCTTGGCATCAAGAACTACCTGCACTACGTGACCTCCAAGTCGGCGCTGATCGGCATGACGAATGCGATGGCCCGGGAACTTGGGGCTGACGGCATTACGGTCAATGCGGTGCAACCGGGCGGCACCTTCACGGAGATCCCACGCGAGACTGTCACCGAAGAAGGCAAAGCGCGGCTGATTGCCAGCCAGTGCATTCCGCGTGAAGAAGTGCCGATGGATCTCGTCGGTCTCGTCATGTTCCTGTCGACACAGGCGGCGGAGTTCATCACCGGACAGACCGTCGCCGTCGATGGCGGTCTGACCCATTGGTGAGCACGAGGCCTTGGACCTTTTGCACCTTCCCCGGTTCAAGGTCGCGGTACCCGAATCCGTTCTCGGCGACCTGAGGCGGCGGCTCGAGGCAACACGCTGGCCCAATCAGGCCAATGCTCGGCCATGGGCCTATGGCGCGGATCTGGGCTATATGCAGGCCGTCCAGCGCCATTGGCTCGAGCGCCACGATTGGCGCACATGGGAGCGGCGCATCAACGCCTATGCCGGCTACCAGGTGTCGGTCGAATGCAAACTGATTCATTTTATCGTCGAACCGGGTTCCGGAGAAAACCCGCTGCCGCTGCTCCTGCTCCATGGGTGGCCAGGGTCGATGCTGGAATTCCTCGGTGTGATCGACCAGTTGGCGCATCCGGAGCGCTTTGGCGGCAGGGAGGAAGATGCCTTCACCGTAATCGTGCCGAGCTTGCCAGGCTTCGGCTTTTCGGAAGGGTTCGACATCCCCGTTCCGCCACGCGAGATCGCGCGGCGCATTGCATTGCTGATGACCGAAGTGCTGTGCATGGACCGCTATGTGCTTCAGGGCGGCGACTGGGGCGCGATAATCGGCTCCTGGATTGCGCTCGACTTCCCAGAGCGATTGGTTGCACTCCACCACAACAGCCAAGGTCTCGGCGGCGGCCATTCCACGCCGCCCGACCATGGTTTGGACACGTTGACGAGCGAGGAACTCGACTGGTTGGCGCGCAATGACGCCTACAAGCGCGGCAACTTCGGCTATTGGGACGTTCAAGGGAACGAGCCGCAAACACTCGCCTACGGCCTTACCGACTCCCCAATCGGACTCGCGGCCTGGATCCTTCAGCGTTTCCAAGCCTGGACGCAGTGTGGATCGGACAAGCCTCCGCCCTTCGATCTGGATCACCTGATCGCCAACGTGATGATGTATTGGCTCGCTGGCATCAATGTGCCGAACTGGCTCTACGTCAGCCTGGTGGACGGCACCGCCAGACGCGTTGAAGCCGGCCGATGGATCGAGGTGCCGTCAGGCTTCCTGTTCGGGCCATCGGACAATGTAATCGCGCCGCCCCGGCGCTGGCTTGAGCGCGTCTTCAGAGACATTCGAAGGTATGGAGTAGCTCCCCGCGGCGGCCACTTTCTCGCATTCGAGCAGCCCGATATTTTTGTGACGGAGATGCGGCGCTTTTTCGCCATTCATCAGGGTGACCTCGATCCTTCCGGATTGTCTTGAGCCAACCCTCCGAGCCGGGGCTCTCCACCTAAGATTACCGTTCGTCCCTGTTCGTCGAGCGAGACGATAACGACATTATGGCTGTGGAACCCATCCGGGCGCCAACGGTCAGACCGACATTCACGAAAAAGTTGACCACCTCCGCAGAATCTCCACGGGCGGCGCGACCTTCATCGCACCGGGAGGATTCAGCCAGATCGCTCTCCTTTGCGTGTTGCCGCGCACGTATCTGCTGGGGGAACCTCGCTTCCCCGAGCCTCACGCCGTCAAAGAACCGTCTGGCGTATACGATGCGGTTCGGCGCCAGCGGCAGGTCGCCTGGCCGGATGGAGCCTGCGCAGAATCGCCTGCGCGAGACACGTGCGCTGGTTGCGGATAGTAATTGCAATCGCGGCAACAAACGATTCGAGGATATGTTTTGGCGAGCGAGACCATGTCCCCAAAACCGCGTGCACCGCGCGGTGTACAGTCCATCGAGACGGGCGGCGCGATCCTGATGGCACTGGCGCGAGCCGGTGGACCTCTGAAGCTGCGCGACCTCGCCGAAACACTCGGCATGGCGGCCGCACAGCTCCATCCCTATCTGGTCAGCTTCCGCAACATCAACATGGTGGAGCAAACGGAGACCGGGCAATATCAGCTTGGCCCGTTTGCGCTGCATCTTGGCCTCACGCGCCTGCGCAATCAGAACGCCTATCGCGAAACCATCCGCCGCCTGCCCGAACTCGTCGAAGAACTCAGACTGATGGTGACGATCAGCGTCTGGGGTCTGCACGGGCCGACTATCGTCTACTTGCAGGAATCGGAGGCCCGCATCCACTCCAACGTGGCCGTAGGCGGAACCTTCATGGTGACAATGACGGCGACGGGCAAGGCCTTCGCCGCCTTCCTGCCGGGAAAGATAACGGATCCTCTCGTGCGCGCAGAACTGGAAGGAGGGGAGCCTTCTCTCTACGCCATCCCCAATGTGAGCGAGGAGACCTTTCGAAGCGAAGTGGCAACGGTCGCCAGGCAGGGCTATTCGATCACCAGGGATGCTCCGATCCCCGGCGTCAGCGCGGTGGCCGCGCCCGTCTTCGACCACACTGGAACGGTCCAGCTCGTGGTAACGGTGATTGGACCCACCAATTTCATAGACTTGTCGGAGGAAGGCCCCTGCGTGACACGGCTGATGGAATTCACCGCGGGCCTGTCACGCGATCTCGGCCATCTCGAAGACGCCTGAGATAGCGCGACAGTATGTCAAGCGACACGACCAGCCCAGCCGTGGCGACGGCAACCCCGAGAAGCTGAGCACCGTTCGGCCATTGGCCGGTGATGGGAATGGCAAGCAGCACGGCAAGCGGCGGCACCAGCGCCGGAAAAAGAGCGGCCAATCCCGACCCTATCAGCGAAATGGTGGCCGCAAAGGCAACGATTGCCAGACAGCCGCCCAGGACGCCCTGATAGAACGCTTGCTCGACCCACAGTGGCAAGGGCAGATCGGCCGGCTCGAACAGCAGGAGATAGAAGGGCAGGAAGGAGATCGCTGTCACCAGCGAGACGGCTCCCGTGGTTTCCACGGCCGGCAGGCGCCAACGGCCGAGCAAATAGGTAAACGCTCCCCACAATGTGCCCGATCCGACGAAGCAAAGATCGCCGAGAATCACATTTGCGCCTGCCGCTGGGGATGCCGGCCGGTCGGCGGCGATCGCAATGAGACCGAGGATCAGGACGGCGATGCCCGCCTTGCGATGCGGCGGCAGCCGCGTCCCGTCGAGCAGAACCGGCAGGAAATTTGCCACGAGCATAGTCACTCCCGGCGAGATAACCACCGCATGCGCCAGAGGCGCCAGACCATAGCCAGTGTTGAAGATGAAGGCAAAGGGAGGGCCGATCGCAATGCTGAGCAGGATCACGCGCCTGAGCGTCAGTCCGGTCGGGGCTCTGCCCTTGCGGAGCATGAGAAGCGGCGTCAGCATCGCCGCAGCCACCGCATAGCGCAGCATGGCCAGATCGGCGCTGGTGAAACCTTCGGCCCGGCCGATATCCACGCCAATGTTGTAGATCGCCCACATCAGTGCCGCCGACAGCCCGATGAGAACGCCCCTGACGAGGCGCCCCCTCGGGAGCGCCGTGTCGGCGACTATGGTCGACTCGCTCACGAGTTGGCGCCGGACATGTGGCGCGCGGCGATGTAGCCGAATGTGATCGCCGGTCCGAGCGTGATGCCGCCACCGGGATAATTGCCGCCCATGATGGATGCCGCGTCGTTGCCGGCCGCATAGAGCCCCCGAATTGGCTTGCCGGCTTCATCCAGCACGCGGGCATATTCATCGCATTTGAGGCCGGCAAAGGTACCGAGGTCGCCAACCACGAGCCTGACGGCATAGAACGGCCCGTCCTCCACCGGCGCAACACAAGGGTTCGGCTTATGTTCCGGATCTCCGAGCGACCGGTTATACGCCGTCGACCCCTTGTGGAATTCGGGATCCTCCCCATTTCGCGCATGCGCGTTGAAGCGCGCCACCGTTTGCTCGAGCTCGGCTGCATCAGCGCCGATCTTGCCGGCAAGCTCAACCAGTGTCGTGCCCTCCATCAGATAGCCGGAGCGGATATGCTGGCGGAAAGGGACAGGGGCCGGCTTGACGTAGCCGAGCCCGTATTTGCGCATTGTCTTGTGGTCGGCGACGAAGAAGGCGCAGATCTCCTGGCCTTCTTCGCGGCAGGTCCTGACCATGGCCTGACAGAAATCATGGTAGGAATTCGCCTCGTTGACGAAGCGCTTGCCCGAGCGGGTCACGGCTATGACGCCGGGCTTGGAGCGGTCGACGAAATGCGGGAAGACACCGAGCGTGCCGTCGCTGCGCGGAGGACGTGACACGGGAACCCACGCCGCGGAGTTCGGCAGCGTTTCATCGACATGCGCGCCGGCCGCTTCGCCCAGTCGCAGTCCGTCGCCGGTGTTTCCGGGCGGGGCCGGCGACACATGCTCATAGCCGGCGGGCGCATGCGGAAAGAGTGCCTTGCGGCGGACGGGGTCCTGTGGAAAGCCGCCTGCGGCCAGCACCACGCCCTTCCTGGCTGAGACTTCGACGACGCCTTCCTTCGTATCGACGATAGCGCCCGTGACCTGCCCGCTCTTGTCGCGCAGGAGCTCACGCACCGCCGCGCTGGTCCAGATCGGCACATTCTTGTCGAAGCAGGACTTGGCGAGGCGGGCCACCAGCGCATTGCCGTTCATCAGTCGCATCGGCCGACCATGAAGGGCCATGTCGCGCAGAAACTTCAGGAAAAGCTTGCCGACATAGAAGGCGGAGACGGGCGATCGGGTGACGTTGAAGAAATGCAAGAGCTCCTTGCCGGAACCGATCATCATCCCAAGGAAAGTGATTTCGGAAAGCGGCGGACGCAGACGACGAATCTCATCTCTCAATTCGCGCCCGTCGAAGGGGCGGGCAACGATGGAGCGGCCGCCCGGCATGCCGCCCGGCGCGTCGGGATGGTAATCGGCAAAGGTCGGGCCGAGATCGAATTTCAGCGCTGTGCTTTCCTCGAAGAACTCGACCGCCTTCGGGCCGGCTTCGAGGAATGCGTCGACGCGCGCGGCATCGAATTGGTCGCCGGTCTCGTGTTGCAGGTAGACACGGGCCTTCTCCGGGCTGTCCTCGACGCCGGCGCGTTTTGCCGGGCCATTGCAGGGGATCCACATCCAGCCGCCGGAACGCGCCGTGGTGCCGCCGAATACGGGTTCCTTCTCGACGACCAGAACGTCGAGGTTGCGGTGGGCGGCCGACACTGCGCTCGAGAGTCCGCCGGCACCGGAGCCAACCACCAAAACGTCGCAAACGTGCTTTTTCATCGCGGATGATCCCAAGGTCTCGAGAAGAAATCAGGCGGCGAGATAGCCGCCATCGACCGGCAGGATGGCGCCGGTCACATAGCTCGACATGTTCGAGGCGAGGAAGAGGACTGGGCCGACCAGCTCTTCCGGCCGGCCGGTCCGGCCGAGCGGCGTGTGGGCCATGAAGCGGCCGATAGCCGCCTCGTTCCCGCGCGTCGCCTCTGTCATCGGCGTGTCGATGACGCCGGGCGCGATCGCGTTGACGCGGATACCCCGCGGCGCGAGATCATGCGCCAGCGCCTTGGTGAATTGCGCCACCGCACCCTTGCTCGCCACATAGGCCGGAATGCCCGGCCCGGCGACCTGCGACATGATGGAAGCCAGATTAATAATGCGTCCCCGCGTCTTTTCGAGTTGCGGAACGAAGGCCTGCACCATGTTCTTCGTGCCATCGACATTGACCCGGAAGGTCGCTTCCCAGTGATCGTCGAAATCCGGATCGTCGAGCCCGTGGCGACGGATGATGCCCGCATTGTTGACGAGGATGGCAGTCTCGCCCAAGTCCTGACGGACCCTGGTCGCGAAATTGCGGCAGGCGGTCCGATCGGACACGTCGACCTTCAGGGCAAGCGCCTCGCCGCCCTCTCTGTGAATAATCGCCGCCGATTCTTCGACCGTCTCGCCATTCGCGTCGCACAGCGCCAGGCGAACGCCCGCCTGTGCCAGGCCGAGTGCGATGGCGCGGCCATTGCCTTGCCCCGCGCCGGTCACGACGGCGACGGATCCTGCGATCCCGAACATCCTCCACCTCCAGAATTAGGCTATTGCTAATCTGTTTGATTATAATTAATGTTCGAGATGAGCAAGCCGGGCGGGAGCGATTTCTGTCCCGTTTGCAGGAGCTGGCACTACCACGGTGCCGGGAGGATGACTTGCGCCCGCTACGGGTGCCATCAGGGGAGGACCTCATGAAGAATCGGCTTGTCGCCGCGGCCCTTGCGGCGACCATGCTTTCCACAAGCGCTCCGGCCATTGCCGAGAGCTTCGATCTGCAAAGCGTCTTCGGCCTGCAGGTGCCGTCCATCGGGCCGAGCCCCGTCAAATGGGCCGAGCGCGTTAAACTGATGGCCGGCGGCAAGGTGGAGATCAAAGTTCACGGCGCCGGCGATTTCGTGCCGCCCTTCGAAGTGTTTGGCGCAGTATCTTCAGGCGCCATCCCGATGGGTTTCGACTGGATCGGCTACTGGGCCGAGACCATCCCGGTCGCCAACCTGATCGGGTCCATGCCCTTCGGTCCGAGCCCCGACGTGGCTCTTGCCTGGATGTTCGAAGGCGGCGGCCTGGAGATCATCCAAAAGGCCTATGACCCGCACGGGGTGAAGGTCATTCCTTGCCATCTGGTGGTGCCCGAGGCGGGCGGCTGGTTCAGCAAGGAGATAAATTCCGTCGAGGATTTCAAGGGTCTCAACATGCGAATTGCCGGTCTCGGAGGCAAGACGCTGGCCGGGCTCGGCGCCAACACACAGCTCGTGCCGGCCGGCGAGATCTTCGTGTCTCTCGAAACCGGCCGCATCGACGCCACCGAATTCTCCGCCCCGCAGCTCGATCTCGGCTTCGGTTTCCAGAAGGTGGTGAAAAACTACTACTTCCCGGGCTGGCACCAGCCCTCGAGCTGGGACTCCATCATCATCAACATGGATGTGTGGAACAGCTTCGACGAGGGCACTCAGCAGATCATGGTCGAGGCGTGCAAGGCCAACATAGCCTACAATCTGGGCGACCAGCTCAATGCCCAGGCTGAGGCGATCGCCACCATCCGCGAAGCAGGCGTCAACGTCCGCCGTTTTCCCGACGAGGTCCTGATGGCGATCCGCGACGAGGCCCAACGCGTTTTGCAGGAAGAGGGCGAGAAGGACCCGATCTTCAAGGAAGCGCATGAATCGCTGACTGCCTATATGGACCGCGTCGGCGAGTGGGAGCGCCTGCAGGCCATCCCTCACAACTAGCCCCTTACCCCAGGAAGCGAGGGGTTTACGTCGCGCGTCCCGGCCGATAAGGCGCCGGACGCGCTCCGGCCTACCGGCGCCAGCGCGAAAGATCGTTCCCTGAAAGTGCGCTCATGACCCGTATCCTTCATCGGCTGCAAACCCTTTGCACCTTGCCAGGACAAGTCGTCGGCTGGCTGATCCTGCCGCTGATCTTGAGCGTCTGCCTGACGGTCCTGGCCGCACAGCTCGGTATCAATGTCCTTGCCGATTGGGGCGAGGCCGTACCGCTGTTTGGAAAGGCACTGACCGTCAACTCGCTTCTGGATCTGCAATGGCACATCTTCGCGCTGATCGTGCTCTTCGGTGGCGTCTACGCCCTGCGTGACAACAGCCATGTCTCGGTTGACGTATTCTCCTCCGCTCTATCCGAGCGGGCGCGGCTCGCGATCCGACTGTTCGGCGATCTCTTCTTCCTCCTGCCCTTCTGCGCGATCATCGCCTGGTACGGTTATGGTTTCGCTGAGAAGGCTTTGATATCCGGAGAAGCCTCGACCTATGGCGGCTTGATCGATCGGTGGGCGATCAAGGCCGCAATCCCGGCGGCATTCGCCTTGCTCGGACTTTATGCCCTCCTGCGCGTGATCGCGACGGCACTCGAACTCGCCGGTTTCTCCACGACAAGCGATGGCGCCACCCGATGACCGACGCCTATTTCTGGCCCATCGTGATGCTGGTCGGTCTGATGGCCGGCATCTTCACCGGCTACCCTGTCGCCTTCGTCCTGGCCGGCATCGGCCTGATCTTCGCCCTGCTGGCCGAAGTGCCGATGCTGTTCCTGTCCCTCGGCGTTTCGCGCATCTACTCGGGCATCCTGACCAACTGGCTGCTGATCGCCATACCGCTCTTCGTCTTCATGGGGCTGATGCTGGAACGGTCCGGTGTCGCGCAGCGGCTCCTGCGTTCGCTTGCCTCGGTATTTCGCGGATTGCCGGGCGGCTATGCCTTCGCCGTGGCCATCATCGGCGTCGTGATGGCCGCATCCACCGGCATCATCGGAGCCTCAGTGGTGCTGATGGGCATGATGGCGCTGCCCACCATGCTGAAGAACGGCTACGACGCCCGGATATCGACGGGGCTTATCGCTTCGAGCGGCACGCTCGGCATTCTCATTCCCCCGAGCGTGATGCTTATCGTGCTCGGCGATCAGATGCGGGTCTCGGTGGGCGACCTGTTCATGGGAGCTGTCGGTCCGGGATTGCTGCTGGGCGGGCTCTATCTCACATATCTGATCGTCATCGCGGTCTTCCAGCCGCATCGCATGCCGGTGGCGAAAGCGGAGAATGTTGGCGAGCCCTTGCTGCGCGTCGCGCTGGCGCTGACGCGTGATCTTCTGGCGCCCGTGGCATTGATCGCGGCCGTGCTCGGAACGATCGTCACGGGCATCGCAACGCCGACGGAATCGGCGGCGATCGGCGCGGCCGGAGCGACGCTCCTGGCGCTGATCTCGGGCAATCTCAGCTTGTCCTTCCTCGCCGAAGCCCTGCGCGACACCACCAAGACGACGGCTATGATCATCTTCGTGATGATCGGCGCCACCATCTTCAGCGTCATCTTCCGCAAGCTCGGCGGCGATCAGATGATTGTCGATGCCCTTGCCCTGCACGGCGACAATCCCCATGCGGTCCTGCTCACCATCATGCTTGTCGTGTTCGTTCTGGGCTTTTTCCTCGAATGGGTGGAAATCACCCTGGTCGTCGTGCCCATCGTCGCGCCAATTGTTGCCAAGCTCAATTTCGGCCTGACACCGGAGCACACGATGATCTGGTTCGCCATCGCACTGTCCGTCAACCTGCAGACGTCGTTCCTGACACCGCCCTTCGGTTACGCGCTCTTTTACCTGCGCGGCATTGCGCCGGACGGAGTATCGATCTCGACCATCTATCGCGGCATCATCCCCTTCGTGCTGCTGCAGCTTGCCGCTCTGGCAATGGTCGTTCTGTGGCCCGAGATCACGCTATGGCTGCCGAACTGGTTGGCGAAATGACCTGGACAGTCCCGATCGTCTGAGGCCGATCGGGAAAGGGTGGCCGCTTCTGACCCGACTGCTTCCTCAGGAATTGATCACTCAATTGCCGGAGAGAGTCAGGCGGTGGGAGTTTCCATCTTTTCGGGCTTCGATCTGACCCGTGCATATTGCAGGCCGGCAATCGCCGCCGTGGCCAAGAGCGCCAATCCGATCGGAATGAGTGTCGAAGGCTGTTCTGCTCTCCTCAGGACGGCCGTGACATTGTAGCCGACGTCGAGGCCAATGCGCTTGGCATATGAGCCGAAGGCGACATTTGTGATTGTGAGCGTCTCACCGGACGGGAGGATCGTCAGGCCTATCGAGCGAAGCCGCTCGAGCGGCTCGCCGGGCGTGCGAAGCGGAATATTCACCGTCTTGCGCACGTCCTCTCCCATCAAGTCGATACCTTCGACGACAAAGTTCAGCCGCGATCCTTCGGGTGCCTCGCCAACCATTGTCAGAAACTCGCTTGCAGGTCTTTCCTCATAAGGTGGCGCGAACTGATTGACCCACCAGTCGGGCCGGAACAGCGTGAAGGTGATGAGAAGCAGCACCGCGCTTTCCCACAGGCGGCTCCTGGTCACGAACCAGTTCATCGTCGCGGCGGAGAAAAGCAGGATTGCTGCAAGCGAGATCGTCGACGCCCATATGAGATGCCACCAGCCTTCGACGCCGATCAGAAGCATGGTCGGATTGAAGATGAAGACGAACGGCAGGATTGCGGTTCTGAGCGAGTAGAACGCGCCCTGGAAAGCCGTGGCAATCGGGTCTTCCTTGGAGATTGCTGCCGCCGCGAAGGCGGCGAGCCCGACCGGCGGCGTGATGTCGGCCATGATGCCGAAATAGAAGACGAAGAGGTGGACCGCGATCAAAGGGATGGCGAGACCGGACTGGGCGCCGAGATCGACCACCACCGGTGCCATCAATGTGGCAACGAGGATGTAGTTGGCAGTGGTCGGAATACCCATGCCGAGGATGAGACTGATCGCAGCTACCAGGACCAGCATCAGGATGACGTTGCCGCCCGAGATGAACTCGACCAGTTCGGTCATCATCAGGCCAAGTCCAGTGAGCGTAATGGTTCCAACCACGATGCCCGCGGTGGCTGTTGCGACACCAATGCCGATCATGTTGCGTGCGCCAAGCGACAGACCGTCGATGAGATCGGCAGCAGCAGCGCGGGACGCCGTGCCGAGATTCTCGTTGCGGAATATCGCCATCAGCGGTCGGCGAGTGGCGACGATGCCGAGGATCGATACCGTCGCCCAGAAGGCGGACAGACCGGGTGACAACTGCTCGACCATCAGGCACCACAGCAGCACGACGATGGGAATGAGGAAATCCAACCCGGTTCGCGTAACCTCCCAGGCGCGCGGAAGATGCAGGATCGGCGTGTCGGGATCATCGATCGCGAGGTCCGGATAGCGCGACGAGAACCAGATCGACGCGGCATAGAGCACAGCGCCCGCAATCGCCAGCAAAGCTGGTGCCGCGGAACCGAATGCCGCCTGGACGGCGAGGATGCCGTAATAGAGGATGCACAACGTGAGTATGGTGCCTGAGAGTCCAAGGCCCCAGCGCAGCATCCTCTCGCGGGCCGGGAACGGCTGCGAGGCGATCGGCTTCGAGTCGATTTTGATCGCTTCCAGATGCACGATGTAGAGCAGCGCGATATAGGAGAGTACCGCCGGCAGCAGCGCGTGCATCACGATTGCGGAATACGGTATGCCGACATACTCGACCATCAGGAAGGCCGCTGCACCCATGACCGGTGGCATGATCTGGCCGTTGATCGAGGCAGACGCCTCTATCGCGCCCGCTTTGACACCTGTCAGGCCGGTGCGCTTCATCAGCGGGATGGTGAAGATGCCGCCCGAGACTACATTGGAAACCGAGGAGCCGGAGACCACGCCGTTGAGTGCGGAGGATACGACGGCAACCTTTGCCGGGCCGCCTCGCATATGACCGAGCAGGGCAATGGAGATCTGCATCATCCAGTTGCCGGCTCCTGCCTTTTCCAGAAGCGTGCCAAACAGCACGAACAGGAAAACGAAGCTGGTCGAAACGCCAAGCGCGATACCAAACACACCCTCGGTGGTCAGCCATTGATGATTGAGGAACTTCACCAGCGATGCGCCGCGATGCTGGATGACTTCCGGCATATAGCGGCCGGCGAAGGTGTAGAAGATGAACACGCAGGCGACGACGACCATCGGCAGGCCAAGCGAGCGGCGCGTCGCCTCCAGCAGCAGCAGAATGCCAACTGTGCCGGTGACGAGATCAAGCATCGTCGGCTGGCCGGGCCGGTTCGCCAGTTGATCGTAGAAGAGGAACAGGTAAGCGCCGGCAAAAGCGCCGGCGAGCGCGAGGATCCAGTCCAGGACCGGCACCTTGTCGCGGGAGGACGACTTCAGTGCCGGATAAGCAACAAAAGTGAGGAATAGCGCGAAGCCGAGGTGGATCGCACGAGCCTCGGTGTCGTTCAGGACGCCAAAGCCGAAAACGAAGGGGAGCGGCGAGGCATACCAGAGTTGGAACAGCGACCAGGCGACCGCGACCCACAGCAGGATCTGCCCGGTCACACCGGCGGCGTGCCGCCCTCCGGTATCCGCCTCGGCGACGAACTGTTCGACATCGATATCGGACGGTGCTTCCTTGACTTTGCTCACGACACCCTCCCGTTGCTCTTGCGATTTTCGCCGGCGGCTTCCTTTCGAACCCGCCGGCGGGTAGTGGCGCCGGCTTACTGAAGCCAGCCTTTCTCCTTGTAGTAGCGTTCGGCGCCCGGATGCAGCGGCGCCGACAGGCCGTCCTTGACCATCTTTGCCGGGTCGAGATTGGCGAACGCCGGGTGTAGCGACTTGAACTCGTCGAAGTTGTCGAAGACCGCCTTGACGAGTTGGTAAACGCTCTCCTCGGGGACATTGGCCGACGTGACCAGGGTGGCGAGCACGCCGAAAGTCTGGGTATCGTCCGGATTGGCGTTATAGAGGCCGCCCGGAATGGTCGCCCGCGCATAGTAGGGATTGTCGGCCACGAGCTTGTCGACGGCCTCGCCGGTTAGCGGGATGAGTTTCGCGCCGCAGGTTGTGGTCGGATCCTGTATGTTCGCCGACGGGTGGCCGACACCATAGAAGAAACCGTCGATCTTGCCGTCGCAAAGTGCCGGGCCGTGCTCGTCGGCTTTCAGCTCCGAGGCCAGAGAGAAATCCGCCAGCGTCCAGTTCATGGCGCCGAGCAGACGCTCCATCGAGGCGCGTGTGCCGGAACCGGGATTGCCGACGTTGAAACGCTTGCCCTTGAAGTCCTCGAACTTGGTTACGCCGGCATTGGGGTGGGCGAGCACCGTGAACGGCTCGGGGTGAACCGAGAAGACGGCACGCAAATCGGCATGGGCGCCGCCCTCCTTGAAGGATTCCTCGCCCTTGAAGGCGTTGTACTGCACATCCGACTGGGCCATGCCGAAGTCGAGTTCGCCTTCTTTGATCGTGTTGACATTGAATGCCGAACCGCCGGTCGATTCGACTGAGCAGCGGAGGCCATGGGTCTTGCGGTCCTTGTTCAGCAGCCGGCAGATCGCGCCGCCAGCAGCATAATAAACGCCGGTGACGCCGCCCGTGCCGATCGTGACGAATTGCTGCTGCGCCGACGCGGTGCTGACGGAAAACATTCCAAACAGCGCTGCCGCGACACCGAGTCCGATTGTTCTTTTCATGTGCTTGCTCCTGCTTGCTCCCAATTCGCACGGTTCATGCTGATTGCTCGACCGGCAGTCCGGGTCTTCCGTGCCAAACCCGTCATGCTAGAACTACTCCCTCAACGTGATGCCGCGAGCGTGGCATCGTTTGCCTCACCAGGCGCGGGACGATCTCATCGATGTCACGCGCTCCGACGATGAAGGTGGCGCGATCGGCACGTGATTGTCGAGCATACCATCGATCGTACCGGACCGCGCCTGGAATGCCGAACGCTGTTTCGTTTGAGCCGTGCGGCCATCGCTCGTTCTGCCTGCATGGGATACGGATTGCCTCGCCTCCTGCCGGTGGAGTGTTGCCGCCAGGCTGCGGCGGCCGGCGATCGTCGAACCGGTCGACCCATTCCAGGATACCCCGCGCCCGCCTCGGGGATATTCCGGCGCCGCTCGCACGAAAGGGATGGCGCATGTGCTTCCTCGACAAGCCATGGTTGCAACATTGAAGCAAGCAAATTGCGGGCACCAGACAACGCATTGCCCAATCAGCCGTGAAGATAGTGCAGGTGGCGCGTCAGCCTTTGTTCGGCCCATTCGATCGCATTGCGCAGGGCCTCGACGATGACGAGATACAGTACTGCTGCCCACAGATAGGTCTGGAAGTCGAAGCTGCGGGCATAGGCGCGCCGTGTCTCCCCCATCAGATCGTAGACGGTAATGATCGCCACGATCGCCGAGCCCTTGATCATCAGGATGATCTCGTTGCCATAGGGCCGCAACGCCACGATCAGCGCCTGCGGCAGGATGATCTTGCGCAGGATCTGGAACCGGTGCAGGCCGAGAGCGGCCGCCCCTTCCCACTGCCCTCTCGGGACGCTTTGGACAGCGCCGCGCAGGATCTCGGCCTGATAGGCGGCGGTGTTGAGCGTGAAAGCGAAGATCGCGCAATACCAGGCCTCGCGGAAGAAGGCCCACAATCCCACCGCTTCGAGTTGCGGCCGGAACGAGCCGAGCCCGTAATAGACCAGAAAGGTCTGGGCGAGCAGCGGTGTACCGCGGAAGAAATAGACATAGGCGTAGGCGAGCGCGGAGAGCAGACGGTTCTTCGACATGCGGGCATAGGCGATCGGCACCGAAAGCGCGGCGCCCAGCACGACCGAGATCGACACCAGCGACAGGGTCACGCCGAGACCCGACATGTAGTTGCCGGCATAACGATGGAACAGGTCGGGGTTCCAGGCCATGAACAGATAGAAGGCCAAGCCGAGCCCGAAGGCGATCCAAAGCCCCATCAGCACATGGCCGATGACACGCTCGCGCGGCCAGCCGCGCGCGGGAGGCGGTGGGCGGTCGACGGTGGTGGTTTCGTCCATCGTCGCGCTGCTCATCGGCGGACCTCGCTTCCGACCTTCATTTCGATGCGCCGGAGCGCGATGGAGGAGAGAATGGCGAGGACGAGGTAGAGAAGCGTCGCGACGCCGAAGAAGAGGAAAGCCTCCTTGGTGACGCGGGCCGCTATGCCTGTCTGACGCAGGATGTCGGAAAGACCGATGACGGAGACGAGCGCCGTGTCCTTCAGCAATATCATCCAGAGATTGCCGAGGCCCGGCAGCGCGATGCGGATCAATTGCGGAAGGATGACCAGCCGCATGGTCTGGGTATTGGTGAGGCCGATCGCGTAGCCGCCTTCATACTGGCCGCGCGGAATGGCGCGGAAGGCCGAGAGGAAGGTCTCGCTGGCGTAGGAGGAGAACACCACGCCGAGAGCGATCATGCCGGCGACGAAGCTGTTGATCTCGATGACGGCGGCCGGATTGAACAGACGCATCACGGTCTGGATGCCGATCTGCGCGCCGTAAAACACCAGGAACAGGGTCAGCAGGTCGGGCAGGCCGCGGAAAATCGTCGTGTAGATGTTGCCCGCCAGCCGGAGCGAAGGCTCACGCGACTGCTTGGCGAGCGCCGCGAGGAAACCGACAAGCAGGCCGGGCGGCAAGGTGGCCAGCGCGAGCGAGACCGTCACCAGAACGCCCCAGGCGATATCGTCGCCCCAGCCTTCCGGCCCAAAGCTGAGCAGTGTCAGCGCGCCGTCCATATGGCCCTGTTCTCCGCGCTTCGGTCGCGGGCGTCAGTTGCGGAAACGGCGGGATATCCCGCCGCCCCGCTCACGATATCAACCGGACAGAGCGTACCGGTTAGCTGCCATAAGCGTCGTAGACGAAGTACTTGTCGTTGATCGCCTTGTACTTGCCATTGGCGCGAATGGCATCGATCGCTGCGTTGAACTGCTTGACGAGATCGGTTTCGCCCTTGCGCACGGCGATCCCGGCGCCTTCGCCGTGGATTTCATCCACCGGGGTGACCGTGCCGACCAGCCTGCAGCACTCGCCTTCGGGCGAACTCAGCCACTGCTCTATGACGGTTACGTCGTCGTTGACTGCGTCGATACGGCCGTTGGCGAGGTCGAGCTGGTATTCCTGGGCGGTCGGATAGGGCTTGATGGTGCTGTCGGTGTAAGTCTTTTCCGAGTAGTTGAAATGGGTGGTGCCGCCTTGCACGCCGATCGTTTTCCCCGCGAGGTCCTCCTTGGTCACGCCCTTGATGGTGGTGTCCTTCGGCGCCGCGATCGCCGGCGGCGTATTGTAGTATTTGTTGGTGAAGTCGACCTTCTCCTTGCGTTCGTCGGTGATCGACATCGAGGCGATAATGGCATCGAACTTGCCCGCCTGAAGCGCCGGAATGATGCCGTCCCAATCCTGCGTTACGAACTCGCACTTGACCTTCATCTCCTCGCAAAGCGCGTTGGCGATGTCGATGTCGAAGCCTTCCAGCTTGCCGTCCGCGGTCAGGTTGTTGAAGGGCGGGTAGGCGCCTTCCGTGCCGATCTTGAGCACCTTTTCCTGAGCGCCCGCGGCACCGACCGACAGCGCGAACGCGGCAGCCGAGACTGCAAGAGCGAAACGCTTGGAGATACGCATGTTGTTCCTCTCTGTTCTTGATAGCCGGGAAATCCCACAGTTTCCCGGCTGGGCCCCGGCATTCCGGCCGCCCATCGCGGCGATATTCCCATTGTTCTTCAAGAAAAAGCAACCGCAAAAACCGTCGTGCCTGGACGCGATTTGCGTCACCGGCGCCGGCCCCGTGCGCTCACCAGAGCGAGCGGATCAGGTCAGGCCGGTCTGCAACTCGATGAAATCGGCGATTGCGACAATGTCGTCGATGTGGAAAACCGGCACCGCAGCGCCCTCGACAGCATGGTCGGTTGCGACCGCCAATATGCTGCGATCGTCCGGTGCCAGCGGCCTTGTGTCTTTTGCCTGCAGGCGCCGTGTCTCGATCTTGGGGTGAGCCTCGTGCTTGTAACCCTCGACCAGCACGATATCGCAGGGTGCAAGCCTGGCGAGGATGGCGTCGAGCGTCGGCTCCGTTTCGTCGCGAAGCTCGTGCATCAGGGCCCAGCGGTTGCCGGACACGATGGCGACTTCCGCGGCGCCGGCCTGGCGGTGGCGGTAGCTGTCGGTGCCTTCCTTGTCGATGTCGAAGGCGTGGTGGGCGTGCTTGACCGTCGACACCTTGCGGCCGCGCCGCGTGAGTTCGCCCACAAGTCTCTCTGTCAGCGTGGTCTTGCCGGAATTTTTCCAGCCGGCGATGCCGAAGATGCGCAGCGTCATATCGGAAGCCCCGCGCCGATGCGTTCGGCTATCATCAGGTCGCTCTCGGTGTTCACGTTGAAGAACGGGTCGACCATTCCCTGCACGAGCGTCAGCATCGGGAAGTCGGCGAGCGCGAAATCCTGCCGCTCGACGAAGTCCGAAACCCTGTAGGTCGCGCCTTCCTCCATGAAATAGCGAAGGGCAGGGCGCAGCGCCAGCGGCCATAGACCGAAGACCGGATGGCGCCGGCCGCCCGATGCCGCGACCGCAATACGTTCGGGCCTGCCGTCCGCGGCTTCGACGAGCCGGCTAACGAGGTCGGCGGGGAAGAAGGGCGTGTCGCAGGCGACACTGACCAGATGGGTGCGGTTCGGCGTGGCCGCGGCCCATTCCATTCCGGCGAGGATTCCGGCCAGCGGACCGGGATGCCCGGGCAGCGTGTCGGCGATGACGGGCAGGTCAAAGCCGGCGAAACGGGCCGGGTCGCCATTCGCGTTGAGCGCCAGTGCCGCGACCTGCGGCGCGAGGCGGGAGGCAGCGCGGGCGAGCATCGACCGGCGGCCGAGCAGCCGCAGGCTCTTGTCGCCGCCGCCCATGCGGGAAGACTTCCCGCCGGCCAGGAGTATGCCCGCGATCCTTTCGGTGCTCATGTGTCGCCAACTCCGACACGCATGACATAGAGCGTCGCGAACGCGGCGGCAAAGGCGGAAACAAGCATGATCGCGAGCAACGGGTAGGGACCGCTGCTCGGCGACAGCAGCATGCCGGCCAGCACCGACAAAAGGGCGCCGCCGCCGATCTGGATCGCGCCGCCGAGGCCCGAGGCGGAGCCGGCCAGGTCCGGACGCGCGCTGACGATGCCGGCATTTGCGTTCGGCAAGGTGAGACCGTTGCCGAGCCCCAGGAAAATTGCGGGCCCGAACAGAGAGAGAGCATGCTCGAGCCCAGCCGCGAAGAGGACGAGCGCCAGCGCGGCGCCCGCGGTGGCCACGACATTTCCGATAAGCATCATGCGATTGATGCCGAGCCGGCGCGACAGGCGGCCGGACAGGAAATTGCCGACGATGTATCCGCACGAGATGATGCCGAAATAGATGCCGTAGCCGGACGGCGACAGGCCGAGGATTTCGGTTGCGACATAGGGGCCTCCGCCGACGAAGGCGAAAAAGGCGCCGGACGCCAGCGTTGCCGTCGCCGTGTAACCCCAGAACAGGCGCGAGCGCAGGAGCATGGGGAAGGCGCGGAACTGTGCGGTAATGCTTGCCGTGCGGCTGGCCACGGTCTCGCCGAGGTCGAAATAGATGATGGTCATGGCCGCGATGCCGAAGGCGAGCGTCAGAACGAAGCTCGCCTTCCAGCCATAGATCTCGTCCAGGAACCCACCCAGCATCGGCGCCACCATCGGAACCAGCGCCATGCCCATTGTGACGTAGCCGATCATGCTCGCCGCATCGCCCGCGCCGACCGTGTCACGCACGACGGCGCGCGAGAGCACCATGCCGGCGGCCGAGAACGCCTGGGCAAGGCGGCAGGCCAGGAAGAGCTCGATCGTCGGTGCGAACAGCGCCGCGACGGTGCCCGTGATGAAGACGGCGAAGCAGGCGAGCATCACCGGGCGGCGGCCGAAGCGGTCGGAAGCGGGCCCGATGAAGAGCTGCAGAAAGGCGGTGGCCGCGAGGTAGAGCGAGATTGCGAGCTGCACCACCTTGTAGTCGGCCTGGAAATACTCCGCCATGCCGGGCAGGGAGGGCAGGAAGACGTTCATGGTCAACGCGCCCGTGGCTGTTGCCACGATCAGCGTCGTCATATGTGGCGGGGAAAAGCGATCGAAATAGAGACGCGCCATCAGAGCCCACCCGCGCCACTGCGTATGGTCTGCTTCCTGGATCGCGACTGGTCTGTCGCCACGGGGTCCCCGCCTACATTCCGTCCGGCGCCATGGCCGGGCCGGTGCTTTCGGCGGCCGGGCGCTGCTTGCCCACGAAGCGTTCGCGATAGAGTGCATAGAGGCCGGAGCCGATGACGATGGAGGCGCCCGTGATCATCGCGGCATCCGGCACGTCGCCGAATACGACAAAGCCAAGTCCGATCGACCACAGCAGCGCCGTGTAGCGGAACGGCGCGATGAAGGAGATGTCGCCCGTCCGCATCGCCTTGATGATGAACTGGTAGCCGATGACGAGCAGCACCGCCGCCCCCGCCAACAGCCCGACGCTCCATGCATCCGGCGGCGTCCATCCGCCCATCGGCTGCACGATCACCACGCCCGTGATCGCAACCGAAGCGGCAGTCGCTGTCGAGACGAGAAAGGTCGGGATCTCGTTGGGGATCCGCCTTGTCGCGAGGTCGCGGACGGTGCAGAAGAAGACGCTGGCGAGCGCCATCAGGGCGTAGACGTTGAAGCCGTCGACGCCGGGCCGAACGACAATCATGACGCCGAGGAAACCGGCCGAAATCGCCAGCCAGCGACGCCAGCCCACGGGCTCGTCGAAGACGAGGGCGGCTCCCATGGTGACCGCCAGCGGCAGGGCCTGCAGGATGGCGGAGACGTTGGCGATCGGCAGATGCGCGAGCGCGATCAGAAAGCACACGGTCGCGCCCACCTCGCTGGCCACCCGCAGCAGGATCATGGGATGCAACACCGCGCCGGGCGCACGCAACGCGCCCTGGTGCCAGGCGATCAGCCCGACCAGCAACGTCGCGAAGATGCCGCGCAGCAACATCACCTGGCCCATGTTCATCGAATGCGACACCGCCTTGGTGATGGCATCGTTCATTGTGAAACCGGCCATCGAGATCGACATGAAGACGGCGGCGCTGAGATTGGGGGAAAGAGGCAAGGGCGTTTCCGGAAGATCGTTTTTACAACTGCGTGTAGCAGCCGAGGCGGAAACCGCAATGTCTATCGCATGGGCCAGTGGTCGCGATGGAAGGCCGCAGCAGGCTGGCCGAAACTCAGGGTCCGGACAGCGTCGCGGCGATCGACGCAGCGAGCTTGTCGCAAATGGCGCGTCCGGCCTTCGGATAGACGCTACGCAGACCGTCTATGACATCCAGGTCGCCGTCCTTCCGTATCTTATCGCGCTCGTAAAAGATCATGTCGCCTTCGTAGCCGGAAACAGGACCCGGTTGTCATTCACCGGGCGATAGGTGAGTTCGAAGCGCGCCACGTCGCGCCTGAGCCTCGATGCAGCGAGGTCCTCCGGTGAACAGTCCATCACGTTGGAGCTGCCGTAGATGGCCAGCATGGCGCCGTCAGCGGCGCGCCGGCTTTGCCCGTCGCCGTTGGCCGGCGGCTCCAGTGCGCAAGAAAACACCTCATCGGGAAAAGTCGCCGTGGTGCCGAACCTTGGATTCCAATAGGTGAAGGGGTCGGCGGTTGCTGAGATCCGCCGCGAGGAACGCGGCCGTCAGCCATAGGGGCCTTCTCGCCGGCTAGCCGCCGGTCACGCTCATATGACGGGAAACCGCCGGCCGGCGCGTGCGCCTGTCTATGACGAAATCATGGCCCTTCGGCTTGCGCCCGATCGCCTCGTCGATGGCCGCCGAGACGAGCTCGTTGCCTTCGGACGACCGTAACGGGCCCCTCAGGTCCGCGGCGTCCTCCTGGCCGAGGCACATATAGAGCGTGCCTGTGCAAGTCAGCCGCACGCGGTTGCAGCTCTCGCAGAAATTGTGGGTCATCGGCGTGATGAAGCCGAGCCTGCCGCCGGTTTCCACGACCTCGACATAGCGGGCGGGACCCCCGGTCTTGTAGGGGATGTCGGTCAGCGTGAACTGCCGCTCGAGGTCGGCCCGCAGCAGCGACAGCGGCAGGTACTGGTCGGTGCGGTCGACGTCGATCTCGCCCATCGGCATGGTCTCGATCACCGTCAGGTCCATGCCGCGGCCATGCGCCCAGCGCATGAGGTCGGGAAGCTCGGCATCGTTGAAGCTCTTCAGTGCGACGGCGTTGAGCTTGACCTTCAGCCCGGCCGCAAGGGCCGCGTCGATACCTTCGAGCACCTTGGCGAGGTTGCCCCAACGCGTCACCGCGTGGAATTTGTCCGCGTCGAGCGTGTCGAGCGACACATTGATGCGCCTCACGCCGCAATCGGCGAGCTCGGCGGCGAATCGCGAAAGCTGCGAGCCGTTGGTGGTAAGCGTCAACTCGTCGAGCGCGCCGCTGGCCAGATGCCGCGAGAGCTGGCGGACCAGGTGCATGATGTTCTTGCGCACGAGCGGCTCGCCGCCGGTCAGGCGCAGCTTCCTGACGCCCTTCTCGATGAAGACGGTGCAAAGCCGGTCGAGTTCTTCCAGCGTCAGCAGGTCCTTCTTCGGCAGGAAGGCCATGTCCTCGGCCATGCAGTATGTGCAGCGGAAATCGCAGCGGTCGGTGACCGACACACGCAGATAGTTGATCGCCCTGCCGAACGGATCGATCATCGTGTCGTGAAAGCCCATGCGTCGCGTCCGTCCTGGCTGGCCCCTTGGGCACTTGTTACCCGCAATGTCGTAAATTCCACGCCGCGCTTCAAGTCCGCGGGTCAGCCATTGCCTGGCTTTTCCGCTGTATCGAACGCAATATATCGGATTCCGCCGAAAAATCCTCGCTTCCGCAACGTCGTGAAGCAGCGTAGGAACGACATCGCAAGCGCAGAGGAGACGTCCATGACCGCCCCGACCGAACTTCGCGTCTCGAAGGACCGGAGGCTGCTCAAGGTTACGTTCCCCGCCCACGCTCCGTTCGAGCTGTCCGCCGAGATGCTCAGGGTGCTTTCGCCCTCGGCGGAAGTCCAGGGACATTCGCCGGAGCAGCGCGTCACGGTTCCGGGAAAGAAGAACGTCGCCATCCTGAAGATCGAGCCCGTCGGCAACTATGCCGTGCGCATCACTTTCGACGACTTCCACGACACGGGCATCTTCACCTGGAACTATCTGCATCAACTCGGTCACGAGAAGGCGCAGCGCTGGCAAGCTTATCTCGACGAACTCGCCGAGAAAGGCCTCTCACGCGACTGATATCGGCGACATCGTCTGGTCTTGTCGCAAAAGCTTCATGAAATGGGTGAATGAGGCTGACATCGGCTGGAAGGATCCATGAACACCATCACCACGATCGAACAACTGGAAGCGCTCTACGGACGGCCCGGCGAAACCTCGCTGGTCAAGGAGCTCGACCATATCATCCCCGAATACGCGGCCTTCATCGAGTCTTCGCCCTTCGTGTCGCTGGCGACGAGCGGACCGGAAGGGCTCGACTGCTCGCCGCGTGGCGACAAGGCCGGCTTCGTGCGCATCCATGACGACAGGACGCTGATGATGCCCGACCGGCGCGGCAACAACCGGGCCGATTCGCTGAGGAACATCCTCCGCGATCCGCGCGTCGGGCTGCTGTTCCTGGTTCCGGGTTCGGGCACGACGTTGCGTGTCAACGGCCGCGCGGAGATTTCGATCGATCCCGAACTTTGCGCTTCCTTCACGGTTGAGGGAAAGCCGGCGCGGTCCGTCACCGTCATCGCGGTCGAGGCCGTCTACTTTCAATGCGCCCGCGCCATCCATCGCTCCGAACTGTGGAACCACGAGCGCCATGTCGATCCCGCGAGCCTGCCGACGCCGGGAGAGATCCTCGCCGTCACCAGCCGTCATCGCATCGACGGAGAGACTTACGACAAGGAATGGCCGGAGCGGGCAAAGAACTCGATGTGGTGAACACATCACGTTCGAGGGCACGTCAACTCACCGACACGTGATCGGGAGGGGCTGCAACATCGCCGGGTTGCGGGCGTATATCATCGCATTATGCTCGCTAAGCACTCTTCCATGATGCCCTGGACCGACCGCGCAGGGCGGTTCTCGCCGCTGAAGGCCGTCGTCTTCGTGGGGACGCTGGTGCCGGCCGCTATGATATGGTGGTCCTGGGAAGCGCGGCTGCTCGGGCCGCGACCGCTCACCGTCGCCATTCACGAAACCGGCGACTGGGCGATCCGCTTCCTGCTTCTGTCGCTGGCCGTCACGCCGCTGCGGCGCATCGCCGACTGGCCGAAGCTGATCGTGGTGCGGCGCATGTTGGGCCTTGCGGCCCTGTTCTATATTCTTGCACACCTGCTGCTCTATGTGATCGACCAGAAATGGGACCTCTGGCGTGTTGCCGGCGAGATTGCGCTCAGGCTCTATCTGACGATCGGTTTCGTCGCGCTGCTCGGACTGGTGGCTCTCGGCCTCACTTCGACCGACGCAATGATCAAGCGGCTTGGCCGCAACTGGAATCGGCTGCACAGCGCCGTCTATGCGATCGGTGTACTGGGCGCTGTCCATTTCTTCATGCAGACCAAGGCCGACGTCTACCAGGCGACCCTGATGTCGGGCATCTTCATCCTGCTGATGCTCTATCGCATCGCCCATTGGCGGGGTTTCCCGATGGCCAATCCGCTGGTGTTCGCCGCCGTCGCCGCGCTGGCCGCCGTCGGCACCGCCGCTGCGGAATTCGCCTGGTATGGCCTGGCGACGGGCGTGCCGCCGCTTCGGGTGCTCGAGGCCAATCTGCACTTCGCCTTCCAGATCCGGCCGAGCTGGTGGGTGCTGGCCATCGGGCTGGGCGTGTGCGTGCTCGCCTTCGCGCGGCGCCGGACCGGCGCGGGCAGGGCGCCCCGCGGCAGGCGGCAGGCCGCTGGAGCGGCCGCCTGATCGGATATCCACGAATGGATCAGTCGTCCGCCTTCAGCATCTCCTCGATGCGCCGCATCTGCTCGCCCATCGTGTCGCATTCGCTCGGGCTCGATTGCGCCATCACCCGTTCGATCAGCGTCGAATAGATCCTCAGCGCCTTCATCAGCAGCGTCTCACCGGTGTCGGTCAGATAGAGGCGCATGATGCGCTTGTCCTTGGGGTCGCTCTCGCGGCGCAGCAGGCCCTGGGTTTCGAGCTGCGGCAGCAACATGGTGATGTTCGAGCGGCCGACCAGCAGACGGCGGGCGACGTCGTGCTGCGACATGCCCGGGTGTCGGTAGAGATTCATGAGCACGTCGAGCTGGCCGATCTTCAGGTCGAGCGGGGCCAGGGCCTTCGTCAGGGCGCGCACCACCGCCTTTTCGGCGCGCACCAGCGCGATCCAGTTGCGGAATCGCGGATTGTCCCAGGGCAGGTCTTGCTTATTGTTCATGATTGAACTAATATGTTCATGTTTGAACCATTTTGTGGATTCTCACTATGCCATCATTCGCCGTGAAGGTCATCCGCAGTGCATTTGGGGTCGCGGAGCACGTTGCACCAGGCCTCACCGGGCGCGCCGCCTTCGAGCTTTTCTGCCGCACGCCCAACCCGAAATCGCTCTCGGCGGGCGAGCGGCGCGCCGTCGACCAGGCGGTGCGCTTCATGGCCGATGCCAGGCGCCACCGCCTCACCGCCAGGAGCGGCATGGTCATGGCGTTCGAGTTCAAGCCGGCGACGGGAAGTCGCCCCGTGGGCACCATGCTGGTCGTCCATGGGTGGCGTTCGCGCACGGAACATATGAAGTCGCTGATCGAAGGGTTCCGCGACGCCGGCTATCGCGTCATCGCGCTCGACCTGCCGGGGCACGGGCACTCGTCGGGACGCCGGCTCAACATGGCCATCGCCGTCGATGCGGTGCGCGTCGCCGCCGAATGGTTCGGACCATTCGCGGGCGTCGTCGGTCACTCTTTCGGCGGGGCCGTTGCCCTCAATTCAGCGGTGGGTTCGGTCACTGGCATCGAACCGATCCCGGCGTCCCGGCTGGTGCTGATATCGGCGCCGAGTTCGATGCCTGCGCTGTTCGAGGATTTCGGACGCTTCCTCAATCTCGGGCCGCGCTCGCAGGTCGCGGTCGCGGCCCAGGTCGAGCGCGTCGCCGGCCGGCCGCTCGAGGATTTCGTCGGCGCCGCGCAACTCGCGTCGATGCCGATCCCCACCTTGGTGATCCATGCGCCCGATGATCGTGAAGTACCGGCCGACGACGCCAAGGCATTGGCCGCGGCGGGCGACCATGTGAAGCTCTACTGGGCGCGCGGGCTCGGTCATCGCCGCATTCTCTACGATCCCGAGGTCGTGACGCAGGCGGTCGGCTTCGTGGAACGAAAGCAGAAGCTCGCGCTCGTGAACTGAGCGGTGGGATGCAAGGGCCGACCGCGCCGCATGTCGGCGCGGCGGTCACAAACCTGTGTGCGCCCGGCTGGCAGGGTCCAAATTCACACAATCTTAACGATGCCAAGTTGTATCGGTATGATCACGTCTCGCCGCACAGCGGAATCATCTCCGTAATGCGGCCAAGGCAGCGGATTTCCCGGCTGGATGGGGTGATCGATGAGACTCTTCGGCAGGAAAGCAGCCCTGCTTCCTTTCGTGGCGCTTTCGGCGGTGCTCGTCGCCGGCGTTCCACAGGCGAGCGCCCAGAACTTCTTCGAAAGGCTGTTTGGGGGCGGTCTGCGGGAGCGCCCGCGCCAGGGCGGGTTGCCGCCGGCGCCCTCCAAGCCCAGGCCGACGGCGCGGCGTGCGGTTCCGAAGATCTCGGGTCCTTCGTATTACGACTACAAGGTCGATCCGCTTGTGAAGGTCGACTTCTCGCCGCTGCTCGCCGCACCGCAGCCGGCCGGCCTCGAGCCGATCCTAGTCGGCGCCTCGTTTCGTGAGGCGGTCGCCGGCCTCGAGGGATTCGACCTGGCCGCCGAGAAGGACATCGCCGGGGCGCTGGTCGCCTACTACGCGCAAAATCCCGACTTCATCTGGGTGTCGGGGCTCGATCTGAACGCGCGTGCCGTCGAGGCCGTTCGTACCTTGAGCGATGCCGGCAGTTTCGGTCTGGCGGCGGACGAATATTCGATCGTTGTCCCGCCCGCCAACATGTCCCTGGAGAACCAGGGTGCGCGGCTGGCCGAGCTGATCCGTTTCGAGATGGCTCTGTCTGCGCGCGTGCTTCGCTATGCGCGCGACGCGCAAGGCGGCCGCATCGATCCGAACCGGTTGTCCGGATATCACGACTTTCCCGCCAAACCGTTCGATCCGGCCGGTGTGCTGAAGACGCTGTCCCGCACCTCCGAGGTGCGCACCTATCTGGAATCCCGGCATCCGCAGAACGCCGAATACCAGGCATTGCGGGTCGAGCTCGAAGCCTTGCGCGCCAGTGCCGAGAACGAGGTGGTCGTCGACCCCAAGCTGCTGCTGAAACCCGGCGGGTCCAGCCTCGACCTGCCGAAGCTGCTCGGCGTGATCGCGCGCGGACTCGACGACGAAACCGGCGCCGACTTCGGCGAAGTGCTCGCAAGGCTGGGCGGCAGCGAAACCTATTCCGAGGAACTGGTTCCGGTGATCCGGGCCGCGCAGGAGAAGGTCGGGCTGAAGCCCGACGGGGTGATCGGCCCGCGCACCGTCGCGGCGCTGGTCGGGACCTCGAAGGCGGACCGCATGGACAAGGTGCTCATCGCGCTGGAGCGGCTGCGCTGGCTGCCTTCGGATCTCGGCAGCCCGCGCGTCTTCATCAACCAGCCGGCCTTCACGGCGAGCTATGTCGAAGGCGGGGAAACGAAGCTGCTGACGCGCACCGTCATCGGCAAGCCGACCAACCAGACCAGCTTCTTCTTCGACGAGATCGAGCAGGTGGACTACAATCCCTATTGGGGCGTGCCGCAATCGATCATCGTCAACGAGATGCTGCCCCGCTTGCGCCGCGATCCGGGTTATCTTGACCGGGCCGGTTATGAAGTGACGGATTCCAAGGGACGCCGAATCCCGTCGTCGTCGATCAATTGGGGCGCCTACGGGGCACGGGTGCCGTTCAACGTGCGCCAGGCGCCGAGCGAGGCGAATGCGCTGGGCGAACTGAAGATCCTCTTCCCCAACAAGCACGCGATCTACATGCACGACACGCCGTCGAAGGATCTCTTCCGCCGCGACGTCAGGGCGTTCAGCCATGGCTGCGTCAGGCTTCAGGATCCGCGCGGGATGGCCGCCGCCGTGCTCGGCACCACGGTCGATCACGTGGTGCAGAAGCTGGGACAAGGCCATTCAACCGAGAAGGTCATGCGCAAGATTCCGGTCTATGTCGCCTATTTCACGGCCTGGCCTGATCCATCCGGGAACGTCGAGTATTTCGCCGACATCTATGACCGTGACGCGCGTCTCCAGACCGCGATCGACAAGACCGACGCGGTGCGCCGGCCGAGTACCTGAGCGCGACGCGGCTCTCCGCGCCCGCTCTCAGATCACGAAGAAATCCGCATGGGTGAGGGCGAGATGGGTGCCGACCCTGGCGAACAGGATCGCGCCGCCCGCGGCCGAACCATTGGCGTCGTAGAACAGCGCGCCGCTGTCGATATCGTAGATGATGCGGTCGTCTGCGTCATGCGCCACTCCGGCATTGCTCTTGAAGAACTGCGCCGCCGGTAGAAGCCCCGTCGTCCTCAACGCGGGGAAGACCGCGTTCTCCAGCCGGATCGTGTCGCTTGGCACATAGAAATCGGTGATCCTGTCCGTGTTGCTCAGGGCGTTCGGAAAGGTGTCGAAGACGAATTGATCCGCCCCGGAGCCACCGCTGAGCGTATCGTTGTCGGCGCCGCCAAAAAGAACGTCGTTGCCGCTTCCTCCCCAAAGGTGGTCGGCGCCGCGGTAGCTGCGCAGGACATTGTTTCCGGCGTCGCCGGCCAGCCGGTCGGCGTGGCCGGAGCCGATCAGGTTTTCAATGCCGGCCAGCGTGTCGCCCTTCGCGTCCCCGGTCGAGCCGAGACGCGTCGTCAGGCTCACCGAGACACCCGAAGCCGAAGTCGCATAGCTCGCGGTGTCGCGGCCTGCCCCGCCAACCAGACGGTCGGCCCCGGCGCCTCCGGTCAGCAGGTCGTTGCCGCCCGAGCCGTCGAGCGCATTGGCTGCGGCATTGCCGAAAAGCCGGTCGCCATAGGCCGAGCCCGACAGATTCTCGATCGAGGAGTTGAGGTCACCCTTGGCTTCGCCCGCGTTCGTCGCCGGGCTGGCCAGGCTGACGGTCACGCCGCCCGCCGCGGCGTAATAGGAGGCCGTGTCGATGCCGGTGCCGCCATAGAGGCGATCTGCCCCGGCGCCGCCCACCAACAGGTCGTTGCCTGCGTCGCCATGGAGCTGGTCGTTGCCCGCGCCGCCGAAAAGAAGGTCGTTGCCGACATGGCCGAGCATTGCCACGGAGATGTTCAGCGCGTAGGTGGCCCCGGCCGGGACAGAGGCGGCGAAGCCGCCGGTGGCGCCGTCGAAGGTCCCCACGGCGACGTAGTAGGTGCCGGTGCCGGGAACGGTGAAGGCAAGCCGGGAGTCCTGGGTGCGGCCCGCATACGGTTTCGAGCCGGGATCGCTCACGCCATTGTCGTCATTGCCGCTGAGCGGAACACCGGCGGCGTTCCTCATCTGGACGTAGCTGTCGAAACCCACGGCGTGGTCTATGTCGAGGGTGACCGTCATGCCCTCCGTCAGCTCGATCCGATAGAATGCCGCGCGGCCGTTGCCGGTCGCGTTGACGCTTGTGTGCGGCACATTGGTGGCGTCGGCGATGTCGGGATCGGGCGTCAGCGTGAAATTGCCGGTCAGGTCTCTTGCGGTCTGCAGGCTGTTGTTCGCTGTTCCTGCCGCCAGCGTCACATACCCCGTCCCGAAGCCGAGTTTGGTCGGCAGGAAATCGCCGCGCAGCACGTCGTTGCCGTTGCCTCCGTAGAGCCTGTCGTTGCCTCCCTGGCCGATCAGCGCATCGTTGCCGGCGTTGCCTTGCAGAGTATTGGCGGCCTGATTGCCCGATATCGTATCGCTGCCGGCGCCGCCGATGGCATTCTCGATCAGCGATCGTTGGTCGGTGCCGAATTGAAGCGCGTTGTAGATATTGGCCCGTGCGAAACTGCCGTCGCCGAGATCTGCGCGCTGCCATGCGGAGAACAGCGACCAGCCGCCGGGCGCGAGGCTGATCCGCATGCCGGCCGAATAGTTCGAGAAGTCATAGGTGTCGATGCCGTTGCCGTCCCAGATCGTCCGGAAGATCCGGTTGGAACCAGGTCCGCCCTGGCCAACGCCGTTGATGAACATCTCGCCCGTGTTCGGCGAAAAACGATAGACATCGTTGCCTGCGCGGGTGGTGAAGTTCGCGCCGTAGAGATGCTGGATGGCCGCTATGTCGTACATCATCAGCGTCTGCGCATAGCCGGAGGACTCGTTGGTGTAGCTGCCCGTGCCGCCCTCGACGTGAGAACGGTAGGTCATGACGGAGAATTCCATCGAATCCCGGTCCGGTGTCAGGGCCTGGTGGGTCAGGCCGTGATTGTTCTGATGACCGTGCTTGAGACCGAGCGTGTGGCCGATCTCGTGAAGGACGGTCACCCAGGCGAAATTGCTGCGGGTGGGGCGGTCGTAGTCCGTCGCGTTGAACCAGATGTCGCCCTCGTTCGCCCAGGTCGGGAAACGCGCGTCGGCGGTGAAGTCGATCGCCGCCCTGGCCGCGGTCAGGTCGGCCTGAACGCTGCTCCCGACTTCGGTGAAAGTCAGGCGGGAAACCGCCTCATACTGGCGGGTGGCCGCGCGAAAGGCGTCCGCGAGCTGTGGCGTGACGGGCAGGAAGTGAGCCGTTCGCGTGTCGAAATGGCCGGGCTCGCACTCATAGGAGGCGGGGTAGTAGGAGGCCGAGATTGGAAAGGTATAGGTGAGGCTGGTGCTGCTCCAGCGCGTTCCGAAAAGCAGGGCGTCGACGTTCTGGTTGCCCGTCACTGTGGTGGCGTAATCTCCGGCCGACATGCGCCAAGCTGCCAAGTGAATTCAACATGCTGACCGACACTGACGGCTCGGCCCGTTGGAAAGGCTAGCACGGGCGCCTCGCATTCGGTCCGGCCCAATAGGGAGCGAAACGGGCGCTGATGGTGGGCCGGCCTACAACGGTCGAAGGAGCGTCCGATACGTCTTTCGGAGGAGGGCAGGGCTGCTTTTGGCCATGAGCACCCCTGCGGCAGGGTGCAAGGCGTAAAGCGATCCGCCCCTCATGCGACGTTCCGCGAGGGATGGATCTTGGTCTTTTCTTTCAAGTTGTATGAAACATCGCGGGTTGAGCAATCGTATCTGAAGAGTGGAAGCCCTCACATCTCCGCTTTCCCCAACCCGGTGATCCGGGGCTTCCCCGCATTGTCCCGCGTCCTCGGTCCCTTCACCGGGGGCGCGGGCGTCTCGAGGCGTTAGGGGGGTTGCCGGCCAGGCAATTCGTGCGGCTCGAATCCGCATGGGGTCGGAGCGCAAAGCTGCGGGCTGGCCCAGGGGAGGCCATTCACCAAGATGTCGCCGATGTTGCCAAGTTCGTCATGGCCGAGTCCGACAGTACCGGCGGCTCGGCCGGGATCGAAAGGCAATCGCGTCGAAGCCGGTCTGCAATCCGGAAAGCGGAAGCGCCTGGCTCAGGAAACATTCCTCTGCGCCTGCTCGGCGCTTTCCACCCAAGCCCTGGCCTCGCTGGCTTGGATGGTGGGCGATGCAGGGATTGAACCTGCGACCCCACCCGTGTGAAGGGTGTGCTCTCCCGCTGAGCTAATCGCCCGCCAATGGCCAGAGGGGCCAAGCGAGCCGCGATATAAGGGGTCATGCCGGGGCAAGTCAAGGACGACTTGCCGTCATTTTTCCCCAGGTCCGATAGGGTCTATCCCCGGCTTGCGGCGATCAGCTTTTCGGCAAGCTGCAGCGTGAGCTCGTCGAAACTGGAGATGATCGTCGACGGCTCGAATTCGCGAACATGGCGGTCGGTATAGCCGAAATCGACGGCGACGACAGGAATGCCGGCCGCCTTTGCCGTGTCGATGTCGGTGCGCGAATCGCCGACCATCAGAGCATGGTCGCAGTCGCCGTCCGCACGCGCGATTGTCTCGATGAGATGGCGCGGATCCGGCTTGCGGAACGGGAAGGTATCCTGGCCGGCGATGAAGGCGAAGCGGTGCGCGATGCCCAGTTCCGTCAGCAGCCGCACAGCCATCATCTCGAACTTGTTGGTGCAGACGGCGAGCAGGTAGCCGGCATCGGCGAAGCGGTCGAGCGCGGCGACGGCGCCGCGGTAGGGCTGCGACTTGCCCGGCATGTTGTTGCTGTAGTGCTCGACGAAAAGATCGTAGAGACGGTCGTGCTCGGCGCCCGCGAGCGGCCGGTTCTGCGCGGCAAACGCCTTCTCGATCATCACCTTGCCGCCATGGCCGACGAAGCCGTAGAGGGCGGCGGCCTCCGCCGCGGCGAGCCCGCCTGCAACAAGGCTGTGGTTGAGGCTGTCGAGCAGGTCGGGTGCGGTGTCGACGAGCGTGCCGTCGAGATCGAAAACGATGATTGGCCGGGTCATGCGATCTTCCTTGCTGTCGGGACCGCCGATAGCGTGGTTGCTCGCCCGCCCGCAAGAGCGCGGCGCGCTCCTGCCTATAAAACCTTTGCCCTTCCGGACAAAAGTGATAGGAGCCGCAGCGGGAACAGGGGCATGCGGTCAATTCGATGGATGCGAAGGCGCTGAAGATAGAAGCCGCACGCGCGGCGCTCGAGCATGTGAGCGACGGCATGAAGCTCGGCATCGGCACCGGCTCGACCGCCGAAGAGTTCGTCAGGCTGCTCGCCGAGAAGGTCGCCGGCGGCATGACGATATCAGGCGTGCCGACATCGGAGCGCACCGCGAAGCTCTGCGGCGAACTCGGCATCACTCTGTCGACTCTCGATGAGACGCCCGAACTCGACCTGACGGTTGACGGCGCCGACGAGATCGACCCGGCCTTGTCGCTCATCAAGGGCGGCGGCGGCGCGCTGCTGCGCGAGAAGATCGTGGCGGCTGCCTCGGCCAGGATGATCGTCATCGCCGACCGCTCCAAGCTTGTCGACGCGTTGGGCGCGTTTCCGCTACCGATCGAGGTCAACAAGTTCGGCCTGAAGGCCACGACCATCGCGATCGCCAAATCCGCCAACGGCCTCGGTCTTGCCGGCTCGCTCACATTGCGCATGACGGATGGCGCGCCTTTTGTTACTGACGGCGGACATTTGATCCTCGATGCATCTTTTGGCCGCATTCCGGATACAAGAGCCCTGTCATTCGCGCTTCACGCCATCCCCGGCGTGGTCGAACACGGATTGTTTCTCGGGATGGCGACTGCGGCGATCGTCGCGGGAAAGAGCGGCATCGAGACCCTGCAAGCCACCCGCCAATAGGGAGTTTTATTCGTCATGACCTTGGCCGATCGTGCCCGCTGTCTTTCCGTTGCCTTTGTTTCCGCCGCGGTCCTGGCGTGCGCTCTTCCCGCCGCCGCACAGGACATCTCCGAATCGCACCTCAAGGCGGCCCGCGCCGCGGTTGATTCGATCAATGTCACGGATCAGTTCGACTCGATCCTGCCGCAGGCCGCGGCCGCGCTGAAGGCGGAGCTGATCCAGAAGAACCCGGATCGGCAGCAGCTCATCCTGCAGACGGTGGACGAAAAGACGCTGTGGCTGGCCGGACGCCGCGCCGATCTCGAGAAGGAGGCGGCCATGGCCTATGCTCGCACTTTCTCGGAGGAGGATCTCAATACGATCTCGACGTTCTACAATTCGGGCGCCGGCAAGAAGCTCCTGGCCGACGGCGCGATCGTGATGCGCCAGGTCATGCAGGCCGCGGAAATCTGGCAGCGCGGCGTTGCCCGCGATCTCGCCCAGTCCGTCGGCGAGGTCCTGAGCAAGGCTCCGGGCGCGCAGGCACAGCCGCTTTCTCCCGCCCCTGAGGCCCAGGCCGCACCGGCGCAGAACAACGCCAACTGACTTCGGCCTGGAGCGCATCGCGTCCGCCTCCACGCGCCAAAGGACGCTCCAGCGCTGCTATCGGCGCATCGGCCTTCCGAAGGTCGGATACGATTCCCCTGGGCCCATGCGGCAGGCGAAAACCCAGGCAGAAACGAGCCCGGTTCGCAGCCGGGCTTTTCTTTTGGCGTCGTCACCTCTACCTGTCTGTTCGCGCAGAATAGAGGGACCGCATCGATGGGCAGCTACGACTACGATCTCTTCGTCATCGGCGGCGGTTCGGGCGGCGTGCGCGCCGCACGTATTTCCGCCGGCCTCGGCAAGCGTGTCGCGATCGCCGAGGAGTTCCGCTTTGGCGGCACCTGCGTGATCCGCGGATGCGTGCCGAAGAAGCTCTATGTCTACGCCTCGCAGTTCCCGGAGCATTTCGCCGATGCGGCAGGCTATGGCTGGACCGTGCCGGAGGCGCGGTTCGACTGGCAGACGCTGGTCGCCAACAAGGACAAGGAGATCGCCAGGCTTGAGGGCCTCTACAGAAAGGGCGTGGAAGGATCCGGCGGGCAGGTCTTCCAGTCGCGCGCCACGCTGGTCGATGCGCATACGATCCGCATCGAGGCGGAGGACCGCACCGTGACGGCCGATCAGATCATGATCGCCACCGGCGGGCGTCCCAATCCACATCTCGCCCTTCCCGGCCATGAGCACTGCATCTTCTCCAACGAGGCCTTCGACCTGCCGGAACTGCCCGGGGCCATCATGATTGCCGGCGGCGGTTACATTGCCGTGGAGTTCGCGAACATCTTCCACGGTCTCGGCGTCGAGACCACGCTGGTCTATCGAGGCCGGGAGATCCTCAGCCGCTTCGACATGGATCTCAGGCGTGGCCTTCACGAGACCATGGAGAAGAAGGACATCCGCATTTTGTGCCATACCGTCGGCGAGGCAGTCGACCGGCGCGACGACGGGCGCCTCGACGTGCACCTGTCCAATGGCGAGCGCCTGGTCGTGGACCAGGCGATGCTGGCGCTCGGCCGCATTCCCAACACAGAGAATCTCGGCCTGGGAGAGGCTGGCGTCGAAACCGGCAAGATGGGAGAGATCGTCGTCGACGACTTTTCGCGGACCAACATCGAGAACATCTGGGCCATTGGCGACGTCACCAACAGGGTTCAACTCACCCCTGTCGCCATTCACGAGGCGATGTGCTTCGTCGAGACGGCATTCAAGAACAATCCGACCAGGCCCGACCACGACACGATCGCCACGGCCGTTTTCTCGCAGCCGGAGATCGGCACCGTCGGGCTTTCCGAAGACGAGGCGAGTACCCGTTTCGAGGAGATCGACATCTACCGCGCTGCGTTCAGGCCAATGCGCAATATCCTGGCCGGCCGCGACGAAAGGATGATGATGAAGCTCGTGGTCGATCGCGCAACGGACCGCGTGCTTGGTGCCCATGTGCTCGGCCCCGACGCCGGGGAGATGGCCCAGTTGCTCGGCATCGCCGTCAAGGCGCGCCTCGGCAAGCAGGATTTCGACCGCACGATGGCGCTTCACCCAACGGCTGCGGAAGAGTTGGTGACCATGTACAAACCGAGCCACAGCATCCGCAACGGTGAGCGCGTGGGGTAGGGGCGTCCCTGCTCACCGGCAACGTCGTCGGTGAGCGAGACGGCGCCCGGGCTCCCGGTTTTTCTGCGAGACCCGGTCGCAGCGACGCCCTTCAATCGGCAGGGAAGTGGCTTCGGGGCGGCACCTACGGTCATTCCTGGTTTGTCGGCGGGCGGCCGGGTTGACCATGGCCGCCTTTGCGAACACAGCCACGGCGGGAATGTCGGGCTCGTTCCCCGACGCCTTGGGCGATGCGATCTATGCCTGAGCGTCCGATGTCGTCCCTATCGTCATGGGTGTGCCGTCCAGCAGCCAGGCGGCGAACTGCGGCCATAGCGTTTCGGCGAAGCGGGAGCGGAAGAAGCCGAGATGGCCGATCTTCTGTCCGCCGCCGTCGCTCGGCGACAGCCAGCGCTCCTCGACATGCGCATTTTCGTAGTGCCGCATCAGCGCCCGGACGGCGCGTCTCGTGCCCCAGGGGTCGTCGGTGAGGCCGATAGCCAGGATCGGCGTCCTGACGTCGCGATAGCGCGCCGTCTCGGGTAGGCTCGGGTCGTCGAAGAAATAGTCCGGCATGCGGCACCAGCGCGCCCAGTCGCGGAAGACCGAACCGGGGATCGGCTCGCCGACGCCCAGCCGGCGCGGCATGTCGCGAAAGAGCAGCGAGGCCGGCACGCCGACCAGGAACATGCGCGGCCCGGCGAGGCGGTCGTCCAGGCCGCGCCAGTAGCCGGACATGGTGGCCACCATGCCGTAGCGCAGGAAGCGCCCTGGAATCCCCGACAGGCCCAGGGCCTGGCCGCCATAGGACTGGCCGACCCCGACCATCGGGTGGTCGGGCGACACGGCATCCAGTGCCCGCGCGGCGGCCGGCAGATCGAGCAGCGCCCAGTCCTTCATGCCGATACGCTTCTTCCAGCCGGCCGGGCGCGATGAGCCTCCCGTGCCGCGATAGTCGTAGATCAGCGCGGCTCGCGCGCCGGCCCTGACGACCGCTTCCGCAAAGCCGGCATAGAGACCGCGGGGCACGGCGGTTGCCGATGAGATCAGCACCAGCGGCCTGGTACCGCTGCCCTCGAACAGCGTGCCCTTGAGCGCAAATCCATCGTCGGCGAGGAAGGAAATGTCGCCGCGGCGGATGGCACTGCCGGGTGCGTGGGCCGAGTTTGCGGGTCTGGCTGCATTCCGGGAAGAAATGGCGGCATCGTCTGACATCGGCTGCACCTTTCGCAGGGAAGCGAGGAAAAGCTACCATTGACGTTAGGACAGCTGCAACGATAACCGCTACGCTATGGCCGACCGCCGCGGTTTGATTGTGTAATTCCATTCTGGATGGAACTGGTCGCCGGTGATATCGAGGGTCGCCATCTCGGCAGCCGAGACCTTCACGCCCTTCTCATAGGTGGTGGCGTCGAGCGCGCACTCGACCTTGAGCCCGGTCTTGGTCGTGGTCGCGCCGATCAACTCGACCACGGCGAGGCGATCCGTCAACGGACGGCCGCGCCAATTCTGCGTGATGTGGCAGAACAGTCGGTGCTCGATCTTGTTCCACTTCGACGTGCCCGGCGGATAGTGATGGACGTGGACGACAAGCCCGGTCTCGTCGGCGAGCTTCTGCAGTTCCACCTTCCACAGCCGCACGCGCGCCCCGTTGGAGCCGCCGCAGTCGGCGGTGATCGTCAGCGCGCCGGCCGAGGGATAGCGCTGGCGGCCCATGCGCTCGAGCCACGTGCGGATCGAGTGGACCGCGAACTCGGCGGTGTCGGCGGTGATGCCGACGCTGACCCAGCCCTCGTTGGCGGCCACGTCGTAGACGCCGTAGGGGACGACCTTGCCAAGCGTCTTGTCGACGAAGTCGTGCACCTTGACGCGCTGCGGGTCGCCCTTCGGGCGATAGTCGCTGCCGCCATTCTTGAAGGCGCCGACGAGCTCTTTCTTCTTTGTATCGACGGAGATGACGGGCTCACCGGCCGCCTGCGCGGCGACCACCTTGGCGTTGATGTGCGCGAACTGGGCATCGCGGTCGGGATGGTGCGCGCCTTCATCCGTCTTGCGGTTAAGCTGGCGCGAGAAGCCGAGCTTGACAAGCAGCTTGCGCACGCTGTTGGGGCTGATCGCATGGCCCATGTCGCCAAGCGCGCGCGCCAGCTTGTCCAGGCTCTTCGACACCCACAACAGAGGCCGCTCCGGATCACCCAAGGTCGCCGGCTCAACGAGGCGCTCAAGGTCGGCAAGCAGCGTCGGATCGCGCGCCGTCAACGGCCGCGGGCCGCCGCCTTCCCGGCGCACCCGACCGCGCGGCGGCGCCGCGTCGAGGTCTTTCAGCCCGCGCCCGATCGTCGAGCGGGCCAGCCCTGTGATCTCCGAGACCGCCGCCAGCCCACCCCGGCCCGCAGCGCGCGCCTCGCTGGCGGCGAACACGCGCCGGCCGCGCTCGTCGCGCTTCGAGCCGTCCGCCTCCCACCGCTGCTGGATCCCGCGCCGGTCGATCATGTCGCTACCGCTAGCGCGCCTCGCTCCGGCAGGGAATCCCTGCCGGGTGAGTCACACCGCCGCAGGTCGAGACAACCGACCGATTCAATTATCGTTGCAGCTGTCCTTAGCGTCAAAGTCAATAGCGATTCCCTGTACAGTTGTTCAGAAATATTGACGTTATTGTAAGACGGATCGTTTGCGGTACAGACATTCGCTGTCGTTCGAGCGCTCTTGTCGACCGCTGCGGGCGCGCATGCGCCATTCGCCTCACACTCAAATGCGGGCTAGAATAGGTGGCCGGCTTCGTGTAAGGAGCCGCGTTCCCGTAGAACGGGTCTGGCCGGCAATAGATGCCGGAAAGAAGAGCTTTGGGTGCTGTCATGACGAAATGGTCGCCGAATTCCTGGAGAGCAAAGCCTATCCAGCAGGTGCCGGCCTATCCGGATCCGGTCGCTCTGGCCGAGACCGAGGCTCGTCTGGCGACCTTTCCGCCACTGGTTTTTGCAGGCGAGGCGCGCAAGCTGAAGAAGCAACTGGCGAGTGTCGCGGAAGGCGAGTCTTTCCTGCTGCAGGGCGGCGACTGCGCCGAGAGCTTCGCCGAGCACGGTGCCGACAATATTCGCGACTTCTTCCGCGTGTTCCTGCAGATGGCTGTCGTGCTCACCTTCGCCGGCTCGCAGCCGGTGGTGAAGGTCGGCCGTGTCGCCGGGCAGTTCGCCAAGCCGCGTTCCTCGGGTTCCGAGACCAAGGGTGACGTCACGCTGCCGTCCTATCGCGGCGACATCATCAACGGCATCGAGTTCGACGAGAAGTCGCGGGTGCCCGATCCGGCGCGCCAGGAAATGGCGTATCGACAGTCGGCGGCCACGTTGAATCTGCTGCGCGCTTTCGCCCAGGGCGGCTATGCGAGCCTCGAGAACGTCCATCGCTGGATGCTGGGCTTCGTCGCCGACAGCCCGCAGGGCGACCGCTACGAGGCGCTCGCCAACCGCATCACCGAGACGATGGATTTCATGCGTGCGGTCGGCATCACGTCCGAGACCAATTTCGCGCTGCGCGAGACGGATTTCTACACCAGCCATGAAGCGTTGCTGCTCGGCTATGAGGAGGCGCTCACCCGCGTCGATTCCACCTCGGGCGACTGGTATGCGACGTCGGGCCACATGATCTGGATCGGCGACCGCACGCGCCAGCCCGATCACGCGCATGTCGAATACTGCCGCGGCATCAAGAACCCGCTCGGTCTGAAGTGCGGCCCGTCGATGACCGCCGAAGGCCTGCTGCAGCTGATCGACCTGCTCAATCCGGAGAACGAGCCGGGCCGCCTCACGCTGATCGCACGTTTCGGCTACGACAAGGTCGAAGATCACCTGCCGAAGCTCATCCGGGCGGTGAAGCGCGAAGGCCGCAAGGTCGTGTGGTCCTGCGATCCGATGCATGGCAACACCATCACGGCGGCCGGCTACAAGACGCGTCCCTTCGAGCGCATCCTCAAGGAAGTGCAGTCCTTCTTCGACATCCATCGCGCAGAGGGCACGCATCCCGGCGGCATCCATGTCGAAATGACCGGCAAGAACGTCACCGAATGTACGGGCGGCGCCCGCGCCATCACGGCCGAGGAGCTTCAGGATCGCTATCACACGCATTGCGACCCGCGCCTCAATGCCGACCAGGCGATCGAACTCGCTTTCCTGGTTTCCGATCTGCTCCGCAAGAGCCATGCCGGCGTGCCGCACAAGCAGGCCGTCAACAGTTAAGGGAACAGGCAGTCGCCAAACACCACGGGCCGCGGCAATACCGCGGCCCTTTGCTTGAAGCAGGTCTCCCGGAAGCGGGAACCGGTTTCGGGACAAAGACACGCGCAAGAAAATCGAGTCCTGAAGCGCGCAAAACGAATCTGAAAGATCGTGGCGCACTTTGGGGCGTCCGCCGACGGCTTCAGTCCTTCCGGTAAAGCAGCCAGCTCTTTCCGGGGCGGGTGTCCGGAATGGCGGAGAACTTCGTCACGCGGTTGCGGCCGGCGATCTTCGAGGCATAGAGCGCGCGGTCGGCCTTGGAGTAGAGGTCGTCGGGACCATCGGCGTCGCTGGCCATGCATACGCCCATCGAGATGGTGATCCGGCCGTAGTTCACGCCGGTCTGGGGGTTGGCAAAGGTCGCCTGTTCGATCGCGATACGGATCCGGTCGGCGATCTGGGCCGTGGTCTCCTCGCCGCTGCCGGTGACGATCAGCGCGAACTCCTCGCCGCCGGTGCGCGCCACGAACATGTCGTCGCGGATGCCCGACCGGAAGATGCCGGCGATCTTCTGTATGATCCTGTCGCCGACGGGATGGCCATAGCGATCGTTGATCTCCTTGAAACGGTCGATATCGGCCAGGATCAGCGCGCTGAAGGCGATGCTCTTCTTGTCGTTGTAGACACGGGCGATCTCCTTGTCGAAGGCACGCCGGTTCCAGATGTGGGTGAGCGGATCGGTATCGGCCAGGCGTTTGTATTCTTCGAGCTTGGACTTGACGTTCTCGAGCTCGCTCGTCTTTTCGCCGATGGTCGCGGCGACTTGCCTCCCATGCTCGATCGTCGAGCTGGTGGCGGTCGCCATCACGCCCACGATCTTCTGTAGGAGCTCGCGGCTCAGCGCACTGCGATTGTCCAGCCCGCTCGATGTCTCGCCGAGGATGCTGCCATATTTCCGGATCTGGTTCTGCTCGCTGCGCAACAGGCTCGCGACCTCCTCCAGTTCGCGGGCGATCACCTCACGGGCGTTCTCCACGATGCCCTGGCCGTGGCTCTGGGCGAAATATCTGCGTCCGATGCGATCGAGATCCGCCTGCGACGGGCGCTTGGCGAGTGACACGAATTCCAGTGCGAGCTCCGGATTGGAGCCGGTCATCGCCTCGTAGAAGATCTCGTAGTTCCGGGGTAAGCCGACAACACCCATCTGCCGCATCGTGGTGGCGATGGTGGTCGCTATGTCGGTCGCCGCTTGACCGTTGTCCTGGACAGTCGTCGGTTGCATCGTGCCGTTCCAACTCCCTCCGACGTGCATACCGCACTGGAACACCGCGCAGCCCTGTGGAAGCGCAGGGATGCCCTGTCGCTCTTGATCCAGGCATCGTGCCTTCAGAAAACCGATGCCGATTCTCGAGCCGATACAGTAGGGCCGCGCATCCACTTCAGGATGAGCGGCCATGCGTATCGGATCTCTCTGTGTGCATCTTTGGCACAGTTGGTTGAAGTTTCCGTAAATGTCGGTTGCAAAGAGCTTGCTTCGGCAGCGCTACTCAGAAACCCCTAATACAGAGGGCGCAGGCCGATTTCATTGGTCGGCAAATCTTCATCGAGCCCGCGTCCGGCAACCACGCGGAGCGTTTCCGCTCTCATGGATTGAGATGCGTTTCTCGCATCAGGGATATGGAGGACGCGCCTGTTCATCAAGCCGCGGTCGCAATCGCAGTTCCGTCCGGTCGCGATCTCGCGACCATCCGTCTTGAAGCTCTGGTTTGCTGGCCGGTGCGACAAGCCGGAGGAGACGACGATGACCAAGACCCATTCGGGCGGCTGCCTGTGCGGCGCGGTGCGTTACGAGACGAAGGGCGCCTTGCGCGAAGTCGTCTATTGCCACTGCTCGCAATGCCGCAGGCAGAGTGGCCTCTATTATGCGGCCACCGATGTGGCCGACGCCGACATCGACATCACCGGCGAAGACAACCTGACCTGGTATGCCGCTTCCAACGATGCGAGGCGGGGTTTCTGCCGGACGTGCGGATCGGCACTTTTCTGGAAGCACGATGAGCGGGACCATGTGTCGATTCTTGCTGGCTCGTTCGACCAGCCTTCCGGCCTGACGCCCGGCTACCACATCTTCGTCGCCGACAGGGGCGACTATTATTCGATCGACGACAACCTGCCGCAATTCGAGCGCTCGACACCTGCAATCACAGTCGCCGGAGATTGAACGTGTCTCTCGGGTGCGTTCTCTCCTGTTGAACGCTGCGTCGAGAAAACCTTGCCTGCCGGACACGGCGTGTCGGCGCTATATCATGGTCAAGGAGAAAGCCCATGACCGCGATGCCGACGCTCTTTATTTCCCATGGCGGCCCGAACATCGTCACCGACGACTCTCCGGCACGTGAATACCTTCGGACCTTGTCCGAGTTGCTGCCGGCGAAGCCGAAGGCCATCGTCATCGTCTCGGCGCATTTCGAGACCGACGGCGTCGCCGTCGTCACCGATCCCAATCCCTGCATGATCTACGATTTCGGTGGTTTCGCGCCGGAACTTTACAAGATGATCTATCCGGCCAAGGGCGATCCCGCTCTCGCCGAGCGGGTGTTCAAGAGGCTGGAGAAGGCAGGCCTTTCACCGCACACCTATGAGAAGCGCGGCTATGACCACGGCACCTGGACGCCGTTGCTTCTCGCCTTTCCCGATGCCGACATTCCTGTCGTACAGGTTTCCATCGATCCGAAACGCGATGCCGCCTGGCACTACGCTCTCGGCACGGCGCTGGCTGGCTTGCGCGACGAAGGCATATTGCTCGTCGGCTCGGGACACATCACGCACAATCTGCGCGCTTTCTTCTCGATAATGCGCAACGGCGCCGCGGCCGATCCGGTGCTCGCCGGCAAGGTCGACGCCTTCACCGGCTGGTTCGCGGAGAAATTCGCCGCCGGCGACAGGGATGCGATCCTGCATTGGAAGGAACTGGCGCCGTTCCCGGCGGAGAACCATCCCACCGACGAACACCTGATGCCGATCTTCTTCGCTTATGGCGCGGCGGGCGACGGTGGCAAGGCGGAGCGCGTGCACGCCTCGAAGCAGATGGGTTTCTTCGCCTTCGATTCCTATCTGTTCCGTTAGGCGATTACCATCTGTTCCACTGGGCAGCATTTGCGGTAAACGGATCGCCTTCCGACTGCGCGGCAAGGGATCCTGTCTTCATGGAGCGGCTGATCAAGGCATTTCAGAACTCGGTGCGGGCATTCGGCAAGCTGATCCGCACCGAGAAGGCGTTCCAGCAGGAGATCGCCCTGCTGGTCCTTGCGCTGCCGCTCGGCTGGTTCATCGCCGACAGCTGGCGCGGCTTCGCTCTGCTGATCGGATCGATCCTGCTGCTGATCATGGTCGAAGTGCTGAACACCGGCATAGAGGCGACCTGCGATGCCATCAGCCGCGAGTTCAACATCGATATCCAGCTTGCCAAGGACTGCGGCTCGCTGGCGGTGCTGATCTCGATCGTGATCGCGCTCGGGGTCTGGGGCATCGCCCTGGTCGAGCGTTTCGTCGGGCTGTCAGTCTAGACAAGGGCATGCGAAAGCTAAAGCATGTCTCCCGAAAGCGGGTACCGGTTTTCGGGAGAAAGACATACGTCAAATCAAAGACCTACAGCGTTGCGTGAATCCGTTTGCACGCAACACGCTGTAGTCTCGGTTTCGGATGAACCCGATGCGACAACAGACGGATAGAGCGGCAGCACCGATCTTGGCGGTGCGGCCGCCGCTCTGAGACAGCCCGTTCAGTCGCGATGTCGCCTGACGAGGCGGTGCGCCAGATACCACCCGGCAAAGCTTGACGCGAGGCCGATGCCGAGCCCCGCCAGCAGTTTTTCGTGCTTGGCAAGGGCCGCGCCGAAAATCTGCTCGGCGCCCAATCCGAAAACATATCCCAAGCCGGTGAAGGCGGCTGCCCAGACCAGCGCCGACAGAGCGTTGAGGAGCACGAATTTCGACACCGCAATGCCCGAGAGACCGGCTGCGACGCCGCCGACCAAGCGGAAACCGTAGACGAAGCGGTTGCCCAGGACATAGAGCGCCGGGTGCGCACGCACCAGGGCATAGGCATGGCTGAAACCTGGCTTGCCGCGCAGCCGGACCACCCAGGCATGATCCGAGAAACGCCGCCCGGCGAGGAAGAACAGCGTGTCGCCGATAAAGGCGCCGAGGAAGGCCGCGCCGAAAGCGTTCGATGCCGCGAAGACATGCTGATGGGCGAAGAAGCCGCCAAGGATCGCCGCGCTCTCGCCCTCCGCCAGGCAACCGAGGAAGATGGCGATGAGCCCGTATCTCTCGACCAGCAAGTGGATCGTGTCGGTCATGCGGCGGTCGGTCCGGAGCCCAGCCGCGCTTCGATACGGGCAACGCAGACCGCGATCCGGTCGACGTCCTCGCGCATGGCAATCAACTCGCTATGGTGCAGGGCGTCGAGCTTCTCATGCAGCGCCATGATTTCGATCTCGGCCTTGAGGTTGACCTCGTAGTCGTGGGCGGCGTCGAGGCGATCCCGCTCGGCCTGGCGGTTCTGCGACATCATGATGACAGGCGCTTGAAACGCGGCGATCATCGACAGGACGAGGTTGAGGAAAACGAACGGGTAGGGATCGAACCGATCCTGCCCGAGAAGCCAGGCATTGGCTGCCGTCCACGCGATCAGGAAGGCCATGAAGCCGAGGATGAAGTTCCATGAGCCGCCGAACCGGGCGATCCAGTCGGCGACGCGCTCGCCGTGGCTTCTGGCTTCGGCCAGACTTTCATTGACGTTGCGTGACACGGGTTTTCGTTCGACGGCGCTCCGGAGCACGCGCTGCTCGCTCTCGTTGAGCGCTTCGGGTGTGCGGCTCAGCCAACGCTTCGCCAGATCGGCCACGCTTACTTTCATCATCGCCTCCTTCTCGCCGTGCCTGCTTGGCAGCCGCGATTCCTTATAGGAAAATGAGATCGGCGCCGCGACAAGGGCGGCGCGGGGAAAGGTGGGGAAGGAGCGTCGTCATGTCCGGTTTTGCCAGGATTCGCGCCCGCGCGGCGGACCGCAAGGGCGGGGACAAGGTCTTGGCGTCGTTGCTCGGGCCAAAGTTCGACAATGCCAAGGTTGCGGCTGTGTCCGACGATCGCATCCTGTCGACCATGGCGGAGCGTGTTTTCGCCGCCGGATTCGTCTGGCGGGTGATCGAGCAGAAATGGCCGGGTTTCGAAGAGGCCTTCCTCGGCTTCGAGCCCAAACGGCTGCTGTTCCAGCCCGACGATTTCTGGCACGAGCTTACCGGCGACAGCCGCATCGTGCGCAATCCGCAGAAGATCAAATCCGTGAAGGAGAATGCCGCCTTCGTCGAGCGCGTCTCGCGGGAGCATGCCGGCTTCGGCAGGTTTCTGGCGTCATGGCCGGCCGGCGACCAGGTCGGACTGATGGACTATCTCGGCAAGCACGGCAGCCGCCTCGGCGGCAATACCGGGCAATATTTCCTGCGCTGGGTGGGGTGGGATACGTTCATCCTGTCCGCCGACATGGCCGCGGCGTTGCGCGATTCCGGCCTCGACATCGCCGAAAGTCCAAGCTCGAAGCGTGACCTTGCGCGCGTCCAGGAGCAGATGAATGCCTGGAAGGCGGAGACCGGGCTGCCATACGCGCATCTGTCGCGCATCCTGGCCATGTCGATCGGCGAGAACCATTCGGCCGAGTCGCTTCGCCAATATATGGGCGAATAGGCCTGATCGATCGGCATTGCCGCTCGCTTGTCGGCACGCTACACGGGTTGCATGACCAAGAAGCCCGACATCCTCCGCATTGCCGTCGCCCAGCTGAACCCAATCGTCGGCGACGTCGCCGGCAATCTCGCCAAGGCGCGCGAGGCTCGCGCCGACGCTGCCCGGCAGGGCGCCGACCTCGTGCTCTACACGGAGCTCTTCATCGCCGGATACCCGCCGGAGGATCTGGTGCTGAAGCCCGCCTTCCTCGCAGCTTGCGAGACGGCTGCGCAGGAGTTCGCGGACGATACAGCGGACGGTGGCCCCGGCGTCATCATCGGGACGCCGCTGAAGCGCAAGAGCGGCATTCATAACGCCGTCATCGTTGCCGATGGCGGCAAGATCATTGCCGAGCGTCTCAAGGTCGATCTGCCGAACTACGGCGAGTTCGACGAGAAGCGTGTCTTCCAGGCAGGGCCGGACATGCCTGGACCGGTGAATTATCGCGGAGTCCGGCTCGGCATTCCGATCTGCGAGGATATCTGGGGCGAGCTCGGCGTCTGCGAAACCCTTGCCGAGAGCGGGGCGGAAATCCTGCTCGTTCCAAACGGTTCGCCCTACTACAGGAACAAGGTCGACATCCGCCATCAGATCGTCATCCGCCAGGTGATCGAGAGCGGCCTGCCCATGCTCTACGCTAATCAACTCGGTGGCCAGGACGAGCTCGTGTTCGACGGAGCGTCCTTCGCCATCGGAGCGGACAAGTCGCTTGCCTTCCAGATGAGCCAGTTCGAGGCGGCCGTCGTCTTGACGACGTGGAAGCGGGGAAGGGACGCGGCCGGTGTCCCGAACGGCGAGGACGGCTGGGTGTGCACCGACGGGCCGAAGTCGAAGATCCCCGACACGGAGGAGGCCGACTACCGCGCCTGCATGCTGGGCTTCCGCGACTACGTCAACAAGAATGGCTTCAAGAACGTCGTGCTCGGCATGTCCGGCGGCATTGATTCCGCACTCTGCGCCGCCATCGCCGTCGATGCGCTCGGCGAGGAGCGGGTGCGCGCCGTGATGATGCCCTACCGCTATACGTCGGCCGATTCCTTCAGGGATGCCGAGGATTGCGCCCGCGCCCTCGGCTGCCGCTACGACATCGTCCCCATCTTCGAACCGGTCGACGGATTTGCGCATGCGCTGACGCAGCTCTTCGAAGGAACCAAGGAAGGCATCACCGAGGAGAACCTGCAGAGCCGCGCCCGCGGCACGATCCTGATGGCGATCTCCAACAAGTTCGGTTCCATGGTTGTGACCACGGGCAACAAGAGCGAGATGTCGGTCGGCTACGCCACGCTCTACGGCGACATGAACGGCGGCTTCAATCCGATCAAAGACCTCTACAAGATGCAGGTCTACGGACTGGCGCGCTGGCGCAACACCCACGTTCCCCCCGGGGCGCTGGGGCCGTCCGGCGAGGTGATCCCGCGGAACATCATCGACAAGGCGCCGTCGGCGGAGCTTCGGCCGAACCAGACCGACCAGGATTCGCTTCCGCCCTATCCGGTTCTCGACGACATCCTCGAATGCCTGGTCGAGCACGAGATGGGGGTCGAGGACATCGTCAGGCGCGGTCACGACAAGGCGACGGTATCGCGTGTCGAGCACCTGCTTTATGTCGCCGAATACAAACGACGTCAGGCGGCGCCGGGCGTGAAGATCACCAAGAAGAACTTCGGCCGCGATCGAAGGTATCCCATCACGAACCGGTTCCGCGACGGCGGGTGAGCTTGCAGTCGCCGTTCCGGGAACCGGGTTCGTGCGGGCCTGCCTGTGCTCGTTTCATTCGTTCGTGAAATGGCGTCGCCCCCGGGAACAGCCTTGCATCGGTCATGGCTGGCGCGGCCGCCGGTGCTCTGTTCTGTGATGCTGGCGGCAACGGCGAGGGGGCGCAGATCCGGTTCGCGACGCTGCGGGTGGGGAACGGCGACGTCTGCGGATTTCCCGTTGTGTGGTCCGCGCTGAGCCAGGTCGGCCGCAAGACAAGAAAACCCGCGTTGCGGGACTTCAAGAGAGCTCTGGGGGAACCCGTTCCACGGGTTCCTTGTGCTCAGCCGGGGACCGTCCCTTCAGCATGTTCCGGCTGCGGAACAGCAGCCGGCCCAACCACGGCAGCAGGCGCGGACGTGCCTGTTGCCGGCTGGCGAAGGCGTTGGCTTTTGCCGCAAGCGCATCCAGATCTCGGATGCGTGTCACGTGTTCGGCGCAGCCGCAGCCTTCGCCAAGCCCTACCTTCTCGTAGTAAAATCGGTCGAAGCCATCCTGGCGCATGAGCAGCCCCGTTCGTTGTCGGCGCCGGTTCGAGCCTAGCATAGCCGGTTCCCGGCGCAACAACCGGCGCAGGTCGCTCTCAGGTCGCTCCCGAATGTTGCAACCTGGCCGCATCATTAGTCCAACGACGCTTTTCTCTTCGCGTCGGCTTGGCGAGGCGGATCGTCTCGCCTATAAGCAGCCTCCCGCGAATCCCTTACGGGAGGGCACGAATGCCAGGATTTGACATCTCTACACGAGGCCGCGAAGCGTAGTTCCTCGGCGCCGTACCGACCGGTCATCGACCGCGTCGGGCAAGGACGCGCCATGAACTAGGCTTTTGCCTCCCCCGGTCACCGCCAGGTCTCGGCCTGGCGCCATCCTCGTTCGCCTTCCGCCATTCGAGTGACGATCAGGTCCTCTGCGCGGCATTTCATTCAGACATCATAGTGGGATCGGGTGCTTTGCCGCACCCGCAAAAATCATGGCTCGTTTTCGTATCGACATGCGCGGTGGCGCATTCCGGAACGTTTTTGGTTTCACCGCGGCGCATTGGCGCCGCCAACCCGGTCGACTCGTAGTGATCGCGCTCGCCGTGCTCCTGTCAACACTGGCCGACGTGCTGACGCCGCTCTATTCGGGCCGGCTGGTCGACGCCGTGGCTGGCGGCGCGGCGAGCGACGCGGCCGCCTGGAATGCGGCGCTCGCCGCCTTCGTCATGCTCGTCGCGCTCGCACTCGGGGCGATCGTCATGCGCTACATCTCCTTCCAGCTTATCATCGACCTGACGCTGAAGATGATGTCCGACATTGCCGCCGACGCGTTCCACCGCGTCCAGCGCTTCTCGACCGACTGGCATGCCAATGCCTTCGCCGGCTCGACCGTGCGCAAGGTGACGCGGGGCATGTGGGCATTGGATCTCCTCAACGACACGCTGCTGATCGCCCTGTTTCCGTCGCTGGTGATGCTGGTGGGCTCGACCCTGCTGCTCGGCTGGTATTGGCCGATGATGGGCGTCATCGTCGCCGCCGGCTCGCTCGTCTACATCGTCCTCACCGTGGCCCTGTCGCTCGCCTATGTGGCGCCCGCCGCGAGCCTCGCCAATCGCTGGGACACGCGGCTCGGCGGCGCCCTTGCCGATGCGGTGAGCTGCAACGCCGTGGTGAAGGCGTTCGGTGCCGAGCAACGCGAGGATGAACGCCTGGCGGCGGTCGTCGACAAGTGGAGCGACCGCACCCGGCGCACCTGGCGGCGCGGCACCATCAACGGAACGGTGCAGGGCGCGACCCTGCTCGTCCTGCGTATCGCCGTGATAGGCTTCGCCCTGCTCCTGTGGTCGAGAGGAGAGGCGAGCGCCGGGGACATCGCCTTCGTCTTGACCTCGTTCTTCGTGCTGCAAGGCTATCTGCGCGATGTCGGCATGCATGTGCGCAACCTCCAGCGTTCGGTGAACGACATGGAGGAACTCGTCGATATCCAGGGGCAGGATCTGGGCATCGAGGACAGGCCCGGTGCCGGACCGATCGCCATCGGCCACGGACACATCGAGTTCAGCAACGTCACCTTCCACTACGGCAACCATCTCGCGCCGCTCTACGAGGATTTCTCCGTCACCATCAAGGCGGGCGAGCGGGTAGGCTTGGTCGGGCATTCGGGATCCGGGAAGACGACCTTCGTGAAGCTCATCCAGCGGCTCTACGATGTCAGCGGCGGGCGCATCCTGATCGACGGACAGGACATTGCCGCCGTCGCACAGTCGTCTCTGCGCCGGCAGATCGCCATCGTCCAGCAGGAGCCGATCCTGTTTCACCGCTCGCTTGCCGAGAACATCGCCTATGCCCGGCCGGATGCGACCCAGGCGGATATCGAGCGGGCGGCCCGCCTGGCGAGCGCACACGACTTCATCGCCAGACTGCCGAAGGGTTACGGGACGCTCGTCGGCGAGCGTGGCGTGAAGCTCTCCGGCGGCGAGCGCCAGCGTGTGGCCATCGCCCGCGCCTTCCTGGCCGATGCGCCGATCCTGATCCTCGATGAGGCGACATCGAGTCTCGATTCGGAATCGGAGGTGCTGATCCAGAAGGCGATGGAGCGCCTGATGGTGGGACGCACCACGCTGGTCATCGCGCACCGCCTGTCCACCGTGCGGGCGCTCGACCGGCTGCTGGTGTTCTATCGCGGCAGGATCGTCGAGGAAGGCGACCATCAGGCGCTGATCCGCATTCCCGACGGCATCTATCGGCGGCTGTTCGAACGACAGGCGCTGGAACTGACCAAGGGCCTGGCGTGACGCCGCCGGGCAAGGCCGGGTGGCCCGTGGCCCGGCCGCCTTCTCATGGCCACGGTAATCGGCTATCTGTCGATTGGTGCGGGGGCGCACCACCTTGCCAAGAGGGGAGCCATTCGCTACGCCCCGTTCATGACAGTCACCGTCCGTTTCGCCCCGTCGCCGACGGGCCACATCCATATCGGCAACAGCCGCACGGCTCTGTTCAACTGGCTCTTCGCGATGAAACATCGCGGCCGCTTCATCCAGCGTTTCGACGACACCGACGTCGAAAGGTCGAAGCAGGAATATGCCAACGCGATCCTCTACGACCTGCATTGGCTGGGCATCTTCCCCGATGTCATCGAATACCAATCCCGACGCTTCGATATCTACGATGCCGCCATCGAGCGGCTGAAGGCGGCGGGAGTGCTTTATCCCTGCTACGAGACGGCCGAGGAACTCGACCTGCGCCGCAAGATAAGGCGCACGCGCGGCCTGCCGCCGGTCTACGGGCGCGAGGCGCTCAATCTGACCACGGAGGAGAAGGAAGCTTTCGAGCGCGATGGACGCAGGCCGTACTGGCGCTTCCTGCTGCCCAATTTCGATACCGACCCGTTCGAGACCCGGCGTACCGAGGTGCATTGGAACGACCTGATCCGGGGCGAGGAAACCGTGGACCTCGCATCGCTCTCCGATCCGGTGCTGCGGCGCGAGGACGGCACTTACCTCTACACCTTGCCGTCCGTCGTCGACGACATCGATTTCGGTGTCACCCATGTCATCCGGGGCGACGACCACGTGACCAATACGGGTGTCCAGATCGCGCTGTCCAAGGCGCTGGGGTCCAAGCCGCCCGTGTTCGGCCACCACAACCTGCTGACGACCACGACGGGCGAGGGCCTGTCGAAGCGCAGCGGCGCGCTCTCGGTGGCAAGCCTGCGGGAGTCGGGCATCGAACCGATGGCGCTGGCGTCGCTCGCGGTGCTGGTCGGTACCTCCGAGAATGTCGCGTCCGTGCCGACGATGGCGGAACTCGCCGATCGCTTCGATCCGGCCAAGACGTCGAAATCGGCGGCGAAATTCGATCCCGCCGAGCTCCAGCTTCTCAACAAGGCGCTGCTGCACCACATGGCTTTCGAGGCCGTGCGCGAGCGGCTCGCAGCGCTCGGCATCTCCGGCGACGACGCCGAGCCCTTCTGGACCACCGTACGAGGCAATCTCGACACGCTGGCCGAGGGGGTGGTCTGGTGGCGAATCGTGAAGGAAGGGCTCATCCACCAGCCCGACCTGTCGGAAGCGGATCGCACCTTCGTCCGCCAGGCTTTCGACCTGCTGCCCGACGAGCCCTGGGACCGGACGACGTGGAAGACCTGGACCGACGCGGTGCGTGAGGCGACCGGACGCAAGGGCAAGGCGCTGTTCATGCCGCTCCGGCTCGCGCTTACCGGGCTTGCCTCGGGGCCGGAGCTCGCAGATCTATTGCCGCTTCTGGGGCGGGAAGGAACGTTGGCCCGACGACCCTGACCTTGCGGTCGTCCATCGGCCGGGCCTCGGCTTGCGGCGGGGCCGCCGGCGTTGATTGGACCGGCACGGCAGGTTCTTTCTCTTCGCTTTCCGGAGGGCTCTCGGTCCCGAGCGTTATTATGGAGCCGCCGGTCTTTTCCGCCGCCGCCGCCGGCCCACCGGCGGTAGTAGAGGGATCATTCGCCGCGCCGCAGCCGCATCCTGCCGGGCGCGGCATGCCTTCGACCTTGTAGAGAAAGGCATTCGGCAGAGCCGTGTAGGCTTCGCCGGTGACGGTCGACATCATGCCTTCGGCACCCGCGCCTTGCCGGTAAAGCCGCATTTCAGCGCCGGGGCAGGCGGCTTCGCAATTCTTCTGGTCGCGCTGGAAGTCGGACCACCTCGACGCGTTCGACATCGGGAAGAAATAACCGTCGCAGGTCCTGACGCAGACCGTGCGGAATTCGCCTTCGGGACCGGCAGCGACACTGTCTGTTCCCTCATTGGCGTCGGGTGGCGCGGTATTCTCGTCGGGCCCTTCCTCGGACGGTGGGGCTGACCTTGCCATCGGCCTGGGCCGGCGGCAACCGTTGGCGTCGAGCTCCGCCAGTATGCGCAGCCGGGTGCGCCGAGGCGCCCCCGGGGCCAGTTGCGCCCGCTTGCGCCGCAAGGTGGAGAGATTGCTCTCCATCCGGCCGATCCTGTCGTCGAGAGCGTTGCAGGCAGCGCTGGTGCCGAGGATGCGAAAGCCGCAGCCGGCGGCGCGCGCCTGACGCCTTGCGATCGCGATCTGCTCCGCTTGCGCCGCGACGGCGCGGTCGTATTTTCGATGGAGGCCCTGTTTGATACCGCCGCGGGCCGCGGCCAGTTCGGCTTCGAGCTGACGACAGACGCGGCTTGCCGCTGCTGCGGGTTCGAGCTGCGGCGCTATCAGCAGCAGCGATGCGCATAGCACTGCGCCGATCCGCCCCGCTGCTGTCCAAGCCGCCGACATTCGCCCTCCGGTCGAGACAATCACCAGGTCGCGCATCCTGCCTTTGCGCGACCGCGCCACGTTCAATCGGCCTTGAGCAGAGCCTGCGCCTTGTGGGACGCTTCCACGACCGCAAGCGCCGTCATGTTGACGATGCCGCGGGAGGTGACCGACGGCGTCAGAATATGCGCCGGCTTGTCGGTGCCGAGCAGGATCGGTCCGACATGAAGCGCGTCCATCATGCTCTTCACGGTCGTCAAGGTGATGTTGGCGGCGTCGAGATTGGGGAAGACGAGCAGGTTGGCTTCCCCTTTCAGGGTCGAATGCGGATATGCGCGATGGCGCAGCGTCTCGGACAGGGCCGCGTCTCCATGCATCTCGCCATCGCCCTGGAGACCCGGCGCGATGCGTTTCAGGATCTCGGAGGCCTCGCGCATCTTCTTGGCGCTCGATGTGTCGCGCGACCCGAAATTCGAATGCGACAACAGCGCAGCCTTCGGTTCTATGCCGAAACGGCTGATCTCCTCGGCGGCCAGGACGGTCATCTCAGCGATCTCCTCGGCGGTCGGGTCGACCGTCACGTAGGTGTCGGTCAGGAAGATCACGCCGCGCTGGGAGATCAGCATGGACAAGGTGGACAGGTCGCGGTCGCTGATGCCCGGCCGCGGGCCGATGATCAGCGTGACGTTCCTGAGATGTCGCTCGAAGCGGCCCTCCAGGCCGCAGATCATGGCATCGGCGTCGCCGCGCTTCACCGCGATCGCCGCGATCACGCCGGTGTCGGTGCGGACCTGCGTGCGGGCCGCTTCCAGCGTGACGCCGCGCCGGCCCGCCTGGTGGATAAGAAGGTCGACATAGTCGCGATAGCGCGGATCGTCCTCGGGGTTGATCAGGCTGAAATCGATGCCGGGCCGGATCTTGAGCCCATAGCGCTTCAGTCGCACCTCGATGACATGCGGACGGCCGATCAGGATCGGCTCGGCGATGCCTTCCTCGAGCACCACCTGCGCGGCGCGCAGCACACGCTCGTCCTCGCCGTCGGCATAAATGACGCGCTTGGCGCTTGCCGCCTTGGCCGTCGAGAAGACGGGCTTCATGACCAGGCCGGAGCGGAAAACGAATCTGTTGAGACGGTCGAGATAGGCCGGCCAATCCTCGATCGGCCGGGTCGCCACGCCGCTTTCGCAGGCTGCCCTCGCCACGGCGGGGGCGATCCTGAGGATGAGACGCGGATCGAAAGGCGAGGGGATCAGGAAATTGGGACCGAAGGTCGGCGTCTCGGCCGTGTAGGCGCGGGCGGCGACGTCGGACGGTTCCTCACGGGCGAGGGCGGCGATGGCGCGGACGGCGGCCATCTTCATCTCCTCGTTGATGGCGCTCGCGCCGCAGTCGAGAGCGCCGCGGAAGATGTAGGGGAAGCACAGCACGTTGTTGACCTGATTCGGGAAGTCCGAACGGCCGGTACAGATCATAGCGTCGGGCCGCGCCGCGCGCGCCTCCTCCGGCATGATCTCGGGAACGGGATTGGCCAGCGCCAGGATCAACGGCTTTTCTGCCATGTGCTGCAGAAGTTCGGGCTTGAGGACGCCGGCGGCGGAAAGCCCGAGGAAGACGTCCGCGCCCCCGATGACGTCGGCCAGAGTGCGGGCATCGGTGTCCTTGACGTAGGGCTCCTTCCACCGGTCCATCTCCTCGACGCGTCCCTTCCAGGCGACGCCGAAGCGGTCGGTGACCCAGATGTTCTCGTGTCTTGCGCCGAGCGAGACCAGCAGGTTGAGGCAGGCAAGCGCGGCAGCACCTGCCCCCGATGTCACGATCTTGACGCTGTCGATCTTCTTGCCGGCCAGTTCGAGCGCATTCAGCACAGCGGCCGCGACGATGATCGCGGTGCCGTGCTGGTCGTCGTGGAAGACGGGAATGCCCATGCGGGCCTTGAGCTGTTCCTCGACCTCGAAGCACTCGGGCGCCTTGATGTCCTCCAGATTGATGCCGCCGAAGGTGGGTTCCAGGGCTGCCACCGTCTCGACCATGCGGCCGATCTCGGGCGCGTCGATTTCAATGTCGAACACATCGATGCCGGCGAACTTCTTGAACAGCACGGCCTTGCCTTCCATGACGGGCTTGGAGGCCAGCGGACCGATATTGCCCAGCCCCAGCACGGCGGAGCCGTTGGAGATCACGGCGACCAGATTGGCGCGTCCGGTATAATCGGCCGCACGTGCGGGATCGTCGCGGATTTCCAGGCATGGGGCGGCGACTCCCGGCGAATAGGCGAGCGCAAGGTCGCGCTGGTTGCCGAGCGGCTTCGTCGCCTGGATCTCCAGCTTTCCGGGGATGGGATATTTGTGGAAGTAGAGCGCGGCCTCGTCGAGGTCCGACCGTTGCTGTTTCTTGGCGTCGTCGTTCATCGCGGCCACCCGTCCCGTTCTTGTCCTTGTCAGTATTAGCCATACACCGCCGGATTCGCGAGCGCTTCGCGAAGGGGGCGACACGAGCACACATCCCGCGCCGGCTTCGCGCCGGCGCGCTGGCTTTCCCGCCGCGGATCCTGCCGGTCGGCGCGGTCAGAAAGCGCTCACATAGGAGCCTCCGTCGACGGGAATGTTCTGCCCCGTCAGATAACCGGCATGGACCGAGCAGAAGAAGGCGCAGATCTGGCCGAATTCCTCCGGCGTTCCCAAGCGTTTCGCGGGAATGTCGGCGCTCAGCCGCGCGATGCGCTCCCCTTGTGGCATTTCGGAACCGAAGGCGCCGCGCAGGCGGTCAGTGTCGAGCTTGCCGGGCAGGAGATTGTTGATCGTTACATTGCTTGCCGCAACCGTGCGGGCGATACCCGCCAGAAACGAGGTGAGGCCGGCGCGCGCGCCAGAGGAGACGTCGAGGCCCGGGATCGGCACATAGACCGACAGCGAGGTGATGTTGACGATGCGCCCGAAGCCGCGCTGCACCATGCCGTCGATGACGGCCTGGATCAGTTCGATGGGGGTGACCATGTTCTTGACGACGCCGTCGAGAATCGCCTGGCGGTCCAGATCGTGGAAATCGCGACGCGGCGGGCCGCCATTGTTGTTGACGAGGATATCCGGCGACGGACAGGCGGCGAGCAGGGCCTTCTGCACCTCAGGCAGGGCGACGTCGCCGACGACCTCCGTGACGATAACGCCGTAGCGGCCGCGCAAGTCGGCGGCCGTGGCCGCGAGCCTGCCGGCGTCACGGCCGTTGACGACGAGGTCGCAGCCCGCCTCGGCGAGTGCGGCCGCGCAGCCGCGGCCGAGGCCCTTGCTCGAAGCGCAGACGATGGCCTTCTTGCCCTTGATACCAAGATCCATGGCGTGTCCTTTCCCAAAAAGCGGAACCTATCCTGCGGGCTCACCGAACCGCAACCGTCATACGCCTGTTGCATGAATCGGGGCATAGCCACACTGAAACAACGGTTCGGATCAGCCAATGCACGGCGAAACCCCGCGCAAGGTGCGCACGCTCTTCATTTCCGACCTCCATCTCGGATCGAAAATCGCCAAGGCCGATTTCCTCCTCGACTTTCTGCGCGATCATGAGGCGGAGACGATCTATCTGGTCGGCGACATCGTGGACGGCTGGCGCCTGCGCCGTTCCTGGCACTGGCCGCAATCGCACAACGATGTCGTGCAGAAGCTGCTGCGCAAGGCGCGCAAGGGCGCCAGGATGGTCTACATCGCCGGCAATCACGACGAGTTCCTGCGCGACTTCCAGGGCGTGCATTTCGGAGGCATCGAGGTTGCCGACCAGGCGATTCATGTCGCGGCGGACGGGCGCCGCTACCTCGTGATCCATGGCGACCAGTTCGATACCATCGTCCACAATGTCCGTTGGCTCGCCTATCTCGGCGACAAGGCCTATGACCTCGCCATCATCGTCAACCGCATCGTCGGTCGTTTCCGCCGCCTGTTCGGCATGCCCTACTGGTCCTTCTCTTCCTGGGCGAAGGTGACGGTCAAGCGGGCTGTCAATTTCATCAGCGCCTTCCAGACCATCGTCGCCGAGCAGGCGAAGAACGCCGAGGTCGACGGCGTCATCTGCGGGCATATCCACCACGCCGCAATGGAGGACATCGCCGGCATCCGCTACATCAACACCGGCGACTGGGTGGAGAGCTGCACGGCCGTCGTCGAACATTTCGACGGCACGATGGAGATTCTGCGCTGGACGGAGACGGCTGCACAGCCTGCCGCCGGCCGCTTCGTGCCTGTCGTGATCGACGCCAAGGCGGCTGCCGCCTGAGCCCAGCCGCCGGCGCTTGCGCAGGCATCCATGCGAGCCTCCCGAGGCGAAATCAGCGCGGCGATCCGATTGGGCCAGACGTTCCGCTCCGGCAGCCGGCGTGGTATCGACGATGTCGTGCTGGCGACTCGCCCTTCGGCCGGCCATCTCCCGGACCGCCTCGTTGTCATCGCTCCCGCCACTTTCGCCCGAACAACTCGTCAAGCCGCGCCATTTCGAGCTGCGGATCGCGGCCATCTTCGCCTTCCTGTTCATCCCGCAAGGGTTGCATCTGCCCTACTTCCCGCTCTGGCTCGAACTGAAGGACTTCGGTCCCGAGCAGATCGCGGTGATCCTGTCGGCGCCGATGTTCCTGCGTGTCTTCACCACGCCACTGATCACCGCTTTCGCCGACAGGGCCAAGGACAGGGCCAATGTGCTCATTGTGCTCGCCGCCGCGACGCTGACGCTCAGCTGCGGCTACTTCCTCGAACCGAGCTACGTCCTCGTTCTCGGTATCTCGCTGGCGCTTTCGGTGGTCTGGACGCCGCACTCGCCGCTCGCCGATTCGCTCGCTCTGTCGGGAGTTCGTCGTTTCGGATCGAACTACACGAGCATGCGGGTGTGGGGCTCGATTTCCTTCCTTTGCGCCAATCTTGCCGGCGGCGTCGTCCTTGGCTGGAGCGGAGCGGCGATCGTGCCGCTGCTAATGGCCGTCAGTCTCGCCATCGGGCTTGCCGCGAGCCTCTTCGCGCCCCGTCTCGGCCGGCCCCGACTCGCTTCGCCGCTTTCGGCGAGCGGCATGCGCGGCGCCGGCTCGGCGCTTCTCGACCGGCGATTCCTCTTGCTCGCCGGCGGAGCTGGGCTGATCGTCGCAAGCCACGCCTTCTTCTACGGCTTCGTCTCCATCTATTGGAAGTCGCTTGGTCTTTCCGATACGCTGATCGGCCTGCTTTGGGCGTCGGGCGTGATCGCCGAGGTGTTCATCTTCGCCACCTTCACACGGGTTTTCGGCCGGCGCTCGGCCGCGGCCCTGCTGATGATTGCCGGCCTCTTCGCGATCCTGCGTTGGCTGGTCTTTCCCGTTGTCTGGCCCGTGGGAGCGGGAGTTCTCGGCTTTTTCGTCGTGCAGGCAATGCATGCCTTCTCGACGGGCATCGTCATCATCGGCGTGCAGAAGCTGATTGCCGAGGCCGTGCCGGAGGAACGAACGGGAGCTGCGCAGGGCATTGCCTACTTCGCCAACGGCATCTTCATGGCGCTGTTCACGCTGCTTTCAGGGCCGCTCTATGACCGCTTCGGCGCCGGCGGTTTTTTTGTCATGGCCGTTGTGGCAGCGGGCGGCGCCGGCCTCGTCCTGCTGGCGCGCCTGTCGGCGGCGTCAGGTCATCCCCAAAGTTCGGCCTCGGGCGGCGAGACGAGGGATCCCCGATAGACCAGGCCGGGCGCACGGTCCCGGGCGAGCAGCAAGGGGCCGTCGAGATCGACGAAGTCGGCATCCTGCGCGAGCAGCACGGCCGGTGCCATGGCGAGCGAGGTGCCGACCATGCAGCCGACCATGATCGAGAAGCCGAGCCTGCGGGCCTGGTCGCGCAGCGCCAGCGCCTCGGTCAGGCCGCCGGCCTTGTCGAGCTTGATGTTGACCGCCTCGTAGCGGCCGCGCAACGCCGCGAGGTCCTTCGCCGCATGCACGCTCTCGTCGGCGCAGAGCGGCACCGGGTGGGGGATGGATGCCAGGATCGCGTCCTCGCCGGCCGGCAGGGGTTGCTCGATCAGGGCGACACCCAGTTCCGCGGACGCCGCGAGGTTGCGCTCGATGTTCTTTGCGGTCCAGCCTTCATTGGCGTCGAGAATGATCCTGCTGCGCGGCGCTGCTTCCACGATCGCGCGGATGCGCTCGATGTCGCCGTCGCCGCCGATCTTGACCTTCAGCAATGGCCGCCCGGCATTGGCGCTGGCCTGCGCGGCCATGGCTGCGGGCTCCGCGAGAGACAGGGTGTAGGCGGTGACCAGCGGCCTGGGTGTCGTCGGGCAGACGGTCTTCCAGGCCGGCTCGCCGGAGAGCTTGGCCTCCAGGTCCCAAAGCGCGCAGTCGATCGCGTTGCGCGCGGCTCCCGGCGCGAGCGCTTCGCGGAGCCCGACCCGGTCGATCCCGCCTTCGATGGCGCTGCGCTGGGCCTCGATCGCCTCACGCACGCTCTCCATGGTCTCGCCGTAGCGCCGGTAGGGCACGCATTCGCCCCGGCCGGTTACACCTGCCTCGCCGATGGTGCAGGTTAGCACCTCGGCTTCCGTCTTCGAGCCGCGTGAGATGGTGAAGCTTCCGGCAATGGGAAAGCGTTCGGGCTCGACGGAGAGGCTGCGTGCCATCGTTCTTCCTCGTATTTGCAGGCTTGAGTGGCTTCGCCCACGCTTCACCTGCCTGGCCTCTTCTTGTCGCAGGTCTTTCGTGGGAAAACCGTAGGACACCTTTCCGAAACCTGCTTAGCTGCGTCACGCAAAGTGACAGGCTGGAAACGAACGTCTAAGACAGACGCCATGTTGACCAACGGCGACAAGGAAGCAAGCAGCAGGGCGGAACAGGAACGTGGGGTCCGCCCCGCGATCTCTGCGAGCGAGGAGGGCGGCGTTCTCATCTGTCGGCTCTCAGGCAACTGGACCACGCGACGGGTGAGCGAGATCGACGAGCAGATGCGGACGCTGGAAGAGCGGGACAATCTGCAGTCGGTGACGCTTGACCTCTCCGATGTCGGCAGGATCGACACAGCGGGGGCGTGGCTGATCGACCGCATGGCGACCGCCCATTCCGCGAGGGGCGCCAAGGTGACGCTTTCGGGGCAGAGCGCGTCGGCGCGCATACTGCTCGAAGCCGTTGGCGAGACAGGCGACAATCGTGACAAGCCGATCGGCGAGGCGGGAGCGCCGTTCCTGCTGCGCCTGCCCGAGGCGATCGGCCGCGGCGTCTACGAATTCCGCGACGACTTCCTTGCCTCCATGAACATTCTCGGCGCCACCATCCACGGCGCCCAGATGAAGCTCGGCCGCGGCCACGCCGTCAACATGGCCGCCATCTTCAATCAGATCGATCGCATGGGCGTCGGCGCGATCCCGGTCGTCTTCCTGATGTCCTTCATCGTCGGCGCGATCGTTGCGCAGCAGGGCGCCTTCCAGCTCCGCTATTTCGGTGCCGAGATTTTCGTCGTCGACCTGGTCGGCATTCTGGTGTTGCGCGAACTCGGCGTGCTGATGACGGCGATCATGATTGCCGGCCGGTCGGGCAGCGCGATCACGGCCGAGATCGGGTCGATGAAGATGCGCGAAGAGGTCGACGCACTGAAGGTGATCGGGCTCAATCCGATCGGCGTGCTCGTGTTTCCACGGCTGGTTGCGCTGGTCGTGGCGTTGCCTTGCCTGACGGTTCTCGCCAATTTCGCGGCTCTGGCAGGCGCCATCTGGATCGCGTGGATCTATTCGGGGATCACCCCTGGCGCCTTCATCGACCGGCTGCGCGTCGGCATCGACCTCGGCACCATATCGGCCGGTCTCATCAAGGCGCCGTTCATGGCCATGATCATCGGCATCATAGCCTCGGTCGAAGGCCTCAAGGTGGGCGGCAGCGCCGAGTCACTCGGCCGGCGGGTGACCGCCTCGGTGGTGAAGGCTATCTTCGTGGTGATCGTCGTCGACGGCCTGTTCGCCATGTTCTACGCGGCGGTCAATCTCTGAGCGGGGCGGGCGAGTGGCATCAAAGACTTCGAACGGCCAGGGGGCGGCGAATGCCGAAGAGCCCGAAGTGATCCTCTCGGCACGCGACGTCACCGTCGGCTTCGGCGATAATCTGGTGCTTGAGAGGCTGTGCCTCGACGTCTATCGCGGCGAGATCCTTGGCTTCGTCGGTGCCTCCGGCGCGGGAAAATCGGTGCTGCTGCGCACCGTTCTCGGCCTGATGAAGAAGCGGTCGGGCTCGATCCGGCTTTTCGGTGTCGATGTCGACAAGGCCGACGATGCCGAGCGGCTGCGTATCGACATGCGGCTGGGCGTGCTCTTCCAGCAGGGCGCGCTGTTCTCGTCGCTCACCGTGCTGGAGAACGTCCAGGTGCCGATGCGCGAATATCTCGACCTGTCGCAGAAACTGATGGACGAACTCGCCTTGCTGAAGCTCGAACTCGTCGGCCTGCCGCGCGATTCCGGCGCAAAGTTTCCATCACAATTGTCAGGCGGGATGGTCAAGCGAGCGGCGCTGGCCCGCGCGCTGGCGCTCGATCCCGACATCGTGTTCCTGGACGAGCCGACGTCGGGCCTGGACCCGATCGGCGCAGCCGATTTCGACGAGCTGGTGGCGAAACTGCGGGACACGATGGGGCTGACTGTCTATATGGTGACGCACGATCTCGACAGCCTGTTCTCGGTCTGCGACCGAATCGCGGTGCTCGGCAAGAAGAAGGTGCTCGTCGAGGGAACGATCGACGACATGCTGGCCAGCGAGGAGCCCTGGGTGAAATCCTACTTCCGCGGAAAGCGCGCGCGGCAGATCGATCGCGAGGCACGAGGCTAGATGGAAACGAGAGCGAACTACGTCATCGTCGGCATCTTCACGATCCTGGCCGTGCTTGCCGCCTTTGCTTTCGTCTATTGGCAGCAGGGCATCGGTGAACGCGGTGAGACTGCGACCTTGCGCATTCGTATCCCCGGTTCGGCGTCCGGCCTGGGACGCGGCAGTGCCGTGCTCTTCAACGGCGTGAAGGTGGGCGACATCCAGCGGGTCTATCTCGACGTCAACAAGCCGACGGAGGCGGTCGCCGACGCCGAGATCGACCGGCTGACGCCGATCACCAGGTCGACCCGCGCCGACATCGGCATTGCCGGCCTCACCGGCCAGGCAAATGTCGACCTGAAGGGCGCGAGTCCGGATGAGCCGAATCTGCTGGCCGAAGCAGAAGCGCGCGGGGAGATTGCCGAGATCACCGCAAATCCCTCCGCCGTGACGAACCTGCTGGAAACCGCCCAGGATATCTTTACCCGTGCCGACAACGTGCTCTCCGGCCTCGAAGGCTTCGTGCGGGATGCCCGCGGCCCGCTGACGGCGACCATCGACAACGCCCAGAAGTTCTCCGAGGCGCTTGCCCGCAATTCGGACGGGGTCGGCGCTTTCCTCGACAGCGTGTCGAAACTCTCGGGTGAGCTGTCCGGTGTATCGGGCAAGCTCGACGGCACGCTGAAGGCTGCCGAGGATCTGCTGAAATCGGTCGATCGCGACAAGGTGGCGTCGATCGTCGCCAATGTCGACGACTTCACCAAGCGTCTCAAGTCTACCGGCGACGACCTCGACGACCTGATGCGAGGGGTTCAAACGACCGTGAAATCGGTCAACGAATTCACCCAGGGCGCCAACGAGACCATCGCCAAGGTCAACGGCATCCTCGATGAGGTCGACCGTGAGACGGTGAAAACCGCGCTGGCCGACATCGGCAATGCCAGCCAGAACGCCCGCAAGGTGGTCGAGGACGTGGCCAAGGTCACCAGCAAATTCGGCGACCGGGCGGACGACATCGATCGAATCATCACCGATGCGGGCGAACTGGCGCAACGCCTCAACCAGGCTTCCGTGCGTGTCGACGGCGTGCTGGCTAAGGTCGATTCGCTGCTCGGCTCGGGCGAGGCGCAAGGCGTCATGGCCGATGCGAGCGCCACGCTGAAGGAATTCCGCAAGGTTGCCGAGACGCTCAACGCCCGACTCGGCACGATAACGGAAGGCTTGGCGCGGTTCTCGGGCCAGGGATTGCGCGACGTCGAGGCGCTTGTTGTCGACAGCCGCCGCGCCGTCGGCCGCATCGAACAGGCGATCAGCGACCTGGAGCGCAACCCGCAGCGTATCCTGACTGGCGGCGATGGGACGGTACGCCAGTATGACGGGCGAGCCCGGCGTTGACATTGGCGTGCTCACGCCCCAAACACGCATTATCGAACGAATTCAACAGGGACCTGCCGCGAAGGGGGTGGCGGGGCGGCGGGTGAAGCAGCCAACAGCTCTCGTTTCGAGTGTCTTCGTCCTGGCGATGCTGCTGCCGGGCTGCGCGCTGCTGCCCGGAGGCGGGCCGGCACCGCTCGACACCTATGAGTTGACTTCTCCGTCTGCCGAAGCCCACCATGCCAAGCGCCGCACGCAGGTGCTCATCGCCGAGCCATCGGCGCTCAAGGCGCTCGACGGACAGAACATCGTCATCAGATCCGGGCCTGGTGTCATCCAGTATCTCAAGGGTGCGCAGTGGGCGGACCGCCTGCCGAAGATCGTGCAGGCGCGGCTCGCCGAATCGGTTCAGCGGTCAGGCGCGTTCGCCGGCGTCGGCCGGCCGGGCGAGGGGCTGGCGATCGACTTCCAGGTGCTGGTCGAGATTCGCGAGTTCGAGATACGTCTCGGCGGCGGCGACACTGCCACCGTCGAGCTCTTCGTGAAGATCCTCAACGACCGCAACGGCGTGGTCCGGGCGGCCAGGACCTTCAAGGCAAGTTCGCCCGTCTCCGGCACAGGCAACGATGCCTATATCGCTGCGCTCGACCGCGCCTTTGGCAAGGCGGCGTCCGAGATCGTCAGCTGGTCGGTTACGGTGATGTAGGACCGGGCGACTGTCCACAGCTTGTACTGCCGGTGTGTCGCTTCAATCCGGTGCGCGACGTCAAGATATCAGAGGGGTCCCTTGCGTTTCCAAGGTACGCGCGGCGCCCTGGGCACGAGCCGGCTGGAACACCCTGATGGCGAACAATCCCGCATAAGAAAGTCCTGCCACCTTCAGGTGCTTTGCGAGCCGACCTGTCTGGTCGCAGGGCGCTTGAGTTCTGGTGTGGGCTGCGGCCGGCACCGCAATCCTCAGGCCGCGACCATCGTCAATTCTCATTGCTGAAAAGCGAACGGCGGACAGGGAGCCTGTCCGCCGTTCGCTTCGCGATCCGTTCGCTGCCGGCTACCGAAGCCGCCCGCTCGCATGCGCGAGCATGGTATAGACCTTGCCCGTGTCGGAGGTGAGATAGGTCTGCGTCATGATGTTGTCGCGATCGTTGCGGGCGACGTCACGCAGGAGCTTCTCGAAATCGTCGCAATAGCGGTCCACGGCGGCGCGGAACTCCGCCTCCGACTGGTACTTGCGGCGGATGTCGTCGAAGGTCTGCTGGCCCTTCAGCGTGTAGAGGCGACGGGTGAAGACGTCGCGCTCGCCGCGGCGGTAGCGATCCCACAGTTCAATCGAGGCTTCGTGATCGATCGCGCGGGCGATGTCGACAGACAGAGAGTTCAGCGATTCCACCACATGGAGCGGCGAGCGCTGCGCCGGCGCGGCGCGGGGCGTCGTCTCGGCCACGGTCGTCGCCGCGGCAGCCCCGCTTTCGTCGCGGGAAGCGCCGCGCAGCAGGTCGCTCACCCAGCCGCTCTGCTGCGCGCCCTCACGCGGTCGGGCTGCGGAACGGTCCGGGTCGAGCGTGCGCCGCTCGGGTGCCGCCGCCGGAGCCGGCTGGGCACGCCGCGGCGGCTCGGGCGCGCGAGCCGCCGGAGCCGTGGGAGCAGGCGCAGCGCGGCTGAGGCTGCGATCGCCGACATCGGTCGTGCGGCCGGAGCGCGCGACGATATCGGACAGTTCCTTGAGAGCATTGATCTGCTCGGTCACGGCGCGGCGGATCGCGGTGGTCGACTCCTTGGCCTCGACCGGCATGTCGATGACGCCGCGCTTGAGTTCCGCGCGGGTCTGTTCGAGCTCGGTGCGGATCGTGCCGGCGGTCCTACGCATGTCCTCGGTCGCATCGGCGAAGCGCTGCGTGGCGGCTTCGACGACTTCGGCGATGGTAGCCCGGATCTTGTCGGCCGACGCCACGGTCCGCCCCTCGGCCTTGTCCAGCGCCTGGCCGACGAGGCCTTCGAACGACTTCATCACCTTCTCCAGGTCCTCCGACTTCTTGACCAGCCCCACGGCCAGATCCTCCAGCGTCGTCTGACGCTCGAGGGTGTGCTCAAGATTGGACTGCGCCGAGGTCAGAAGATCAGAGGCGCTCGCAAGGAGGCGGCTGTGCTCGTCGAAGCGCGTTGCGATGGAAGCCACTTCCTTGAGCGTGTTCGACGACAGCTCCGTGAGGCGCTGCGTGTTGGAATCGACCAGCCGTGCCGAGCTCGCGAAGGTTTGCGCCGCCCGCTCCGTGGTTGTTGCGAAGCTGCGCGTGCTGGTGGTGAGACGCTCGTCGATACCGGTGAGGTTCTCGGAGGCCAGCTCGATCAGCTCGCTCAGCTGGCGGCTGGACGCGCTGAGGCGGTCGATGAGGTCGGATACGCCCTTGGCCAGGCCCGAGCGGGCGCCATCGACGGCCGACAGCGTCTCGGCCGTGCGGTTGGCGAGCGCGTTGACCAGCGTGGCATTCTCCGCCCTCAGTCGCTCGGTCGCCTTGTCGGTGACCTCCTCCATGCTGCGCTGGAGTTCGCCGCCGCTCTGGGCGAAGCGGTCGACCAGCGGGCGGGCCGTCTCGTCGAGGATCTTGGTGATCTCGGCCGAGCGTGCCGCCAGCATGGCATTGAGCTCGCGGGTGTTGGCGCCGATGGTGCGCGCGGCCTCGTTGGTGCTCTGGCCGATATGCTGGCCGACCTTGGTGAAGGTTTCGGCGATCACGTCGGCGCGCGCCATGAGCTGGGTCTCGGCGGCCGAAACCTGCTCGCCGAGCTTCTGCCCGACCAGCGTGGCACCCTGGGTGAGCCGCTCTTCCGCTGCCGCCATGCGCTGGCCGACGCGGGCGGCCGTGGCATCGGCGCTCGCGGCGAGCCGTTCGCCGGCTCCGGCGAGAGCGTCCTCGATCGACTGGGCACGCGCATCGAGATCCGCCGCGGCCTGCCTTGCGTGAGTGGCGATACGCTGCTCGTTGTCGGCGAAGACATTGGCGACGTCAGCGGCGTGGGCGCCGATCGTGGCGGCACTTTCGCTGACGCGCGCCGCGAGCTCGCGGTCGGCCGTCTCGAAGACCCGGCCGATCTCGATCGCACGGCCGGCAAGCGAAGCCGCCGTCTCGTTGACGCGTGCCGCGATGCGCTCGTCGGCCTGCTCGAAGACCTGTCCGATCTCGGCTGCACGACCGGAGAGTGCTGCGGCCGTCTGCTCGACACGCGAGGCGATCTGACGATCGGCCCTGTCGAACACCTGGCCGACATCGTCGGCGCGAGCGACCAGACTCTCGGCGGAGGCCGCGACCCGTGCCGCCAGCCTCTCGTCGGCCTGCTCGAAGACCTTGCCGAATTCCGCGGCACGGCCGGAGAGCGCCTCGGCCGTCTGCTCGACGCGCGCTGCGATCTTGTCGTCGGCGGCGGCGAAGACACGACCGATCTCGACGGCGCGTCCGCCGAGCGATGCCGCCGTCTCGTTGATGCGGGCGGCGATGCGCTCGTCCGCGCTCTCGAAGACACGGCTGATCTCGGCGGCGCGACCGGAGAGGGCTTCCGCAGTCTGCTCGACGCGGGCGGCGATCTGCTGGTCTGCATTGTCGAAGAGGCGGCCGATTTCGCCGGCACGACCGGCGAGCGCGTCGGCGGTGGCCGCGGCACGCTCTCCAAGCCTCTGGTCGGCTTCCTCGAAGCGCCGGACGACGTCGCCGGCCTGGCTGCCGAGGGTCGAGGCGCTTTCGGCGACGCGGGCCGCGAGCCGCTCGTCGGCCGCGTCGAAGATGCGGCCGAGCTCGGCCGCGCGGGCGGCCAGGGCCTCGGCGGACTCGCCGATGCGCAGGCCGAGCTTCTGGTCGGCCTCGTCGAAGTTGCGCAGTATGTCGCCTGCGCGGGCCGCGAGAGCCGAAGCGGATTCGGCGGTGCGGGCCACGAGCTTCTGGTCGGCATCGTCGAAGACGCGGGCCATGTCCTCGGCACGCATCGACAGCAGACCCGCGGTCTCCTCGACCCGGGCGATCAGGTTGTCCGACGTCTCGGTGGCGCGGGCCGCAAGGCGCCGATCCGCGTCCTCGAAGGCCCGGGCGATGTCGCCGGCCCTTTCGAGCAGTTCCTCGGAAGTCTGGGCGGCACGCTCGGCGATCCGGCGATCGGCGTCGGTGAAGGCCTTGCCCGCTTCTTCGTTGAGAGCCGCAGTCACTTCCAGGACCTTCTCGCGCAGTGCTCCGGCAACCACCACCGCGCTGCGTTCCAGGACGCCGCGAACATTGTCTATGCCCGTGGCAAGCGCACGTTCCATCGTGCCGGTACGCTCCTCGATGACGCCCGTCTGGCGACGGAACGCCTCCTCGATCTTCTCGACATCGCTGGCGATCGCGTCGGTGATCAGACTGCGCCTGTCGGCGATGGTCTCGATATGCTGCGACAGGGTGGCGTCCATGTCGCGGCGGGTCTCGGCCAGCCGGCCGAGATCTTCGTCCAGCGCCCTGGCGAGAAGGCTGCGGCCCTCGGCCAGCTTCCCGACATGGCCGGCGATGACCTCGTCGATCTCGGAGCGGGCCCCGGCGATCTTCTGCAGGTCCGCTTCCAGTGCGCCGCGCAGGATGTCGCGGCCTTCGGCCAGCTTCTCCACCTGGCCTGTGACAAGTCCGTCGATGCCAGCGCGGCTCTCGGCGATCTTGCCGAGATCGTCCTCCAGGGCCCTGGTGAGAATGTCGCGGCCTTCCGCCAGCCTCTCGACCTGGGCGGCGACAAGGCCGTCGATCTCGGAGCGGCTGTCGGAGAGCTTGCGCAGGTCCGCCTCGAGCGCCCTTGTGAGGAGATCGCGGCCTTCGGCGAGTTTTGCGACCTGGCCGGCGACGATGTCGTCGATGTTCGCGCGACTCTCGGCGATCTTCTGCAGATCGTCCTCCAGCGCGCGGCTGAGAACGTCGCGTCCTTCGGCGATCTTGCCGACCTGGGAGGCGACAAGACCGTCGATCTCGGCGCGGACGCCTGCGAGCTTGTTGAGGTCCGCCTCGAGCGCGCGACGCAGGATGTCACGGCCTTCCGCGAGCTTCTCGACCTGGCCCGAGACGATGCCGTCGATGCCGGCCCGCGTCTCGGCGATCTTCTGGAGATCTTCTTCCAGCGCTCGCTTGAGCAAATCGCGGCCTTCGTTCAGCCGCTCGAGCTGCCCGGTGACGATGTCGTCGATGCTGGTGCGGCTCTCGGCGATCTGTCGCAGGTCGTCCTGCAGCGCACGGGTGAGCACGTCGCGCCCCTCAGCGATCTTGCCGACCTGGGCGGTGACGAGGTCGTCGAGGTCGGTGCGGGTGTCGGCGATCTTCTGCAGATCGTCTGCCAGCGCACGGCTCAGTACGTTCCGTCCCTCGGCGATCCTGCCGACCTGGGCGGCGACGAGGCCGTCGATCTCGGTGCGGACGTCGGCGAGCTTGTTGAGGTCGACCTCAAGCGCGCGGCGCAGGATGTCGCGGCCCTCGGCAAGCTTCTCGACCTGGCCGGCGACGATGCCGTCGATGCCGGCGCGGCTCTCGGCGATCTTCTGGAGGTCCTCCTCGAGCGCCTGCTTGAGGATATCGCGACCCTGGTTCAGCCTTTCGAGTTCGCCCGTCACGATGTCGTCGATGCTGGTGCGGCTCTCGGCGATCTGCCGCAGGTCATCCTGCAGCGCGCGGGTGAGCACCTCGCGGCCTTCGGCAAGCTTGCCGACCTGCGCGGCGACGATGCCGTCGATCTCGGCGCGCGTGTCGGCGAGCTTGGCGAGATCGGCCTCGAGTGCGCGGCGCAGGATGTCCCGGCCCTCGGCCAGCTTCTCGACCTGGCCGGTGACGACGTCGTCGATGCCGGCGCGGCTCTCGGCGATCTTGCGGAGATCTTCCTCCAGCGCCTGCCTCAGCACGTCACGGCCCTCGGCGATCTTGCCGACCTGGGCGGCGACCAGACCATCGATCTCGGTGCGGGTGTCGGCGAGCTTCGCCAGGTCGGCCTCGAGGGCGCGTGTGAGGATGTCGCGCCCCTGCGCCAGCTTCTCGACCTGCCCGGCGACGATTCCGTCGATGCTGGCGCGGCTTTCGGCGATCTTGCCGAGATCGTCCTCCAATGCGCGCTTGAGAAGGTCGCGGCCCTCGGCGATCTTGGCGACCTGGGCGGTGACGAGGCCGTCGATCTCGCCGCGGGCGTCGGCGAGCTTGACGAGGTCGGCTTCAAGCGCGCGGGTGAGGATGTCGCGCCCCTGCGCCAGCTTCTCGACCTGGCCGGTGACCAGCCCGTCGATGCCGGCGCGGCTTTCGGCGATCTTGTGGAGATCCTCCTCCAGCGCCTGCTTCAGCATGTTGCGGCCCTCGGCCAGCTTGCCGACCTGGGCCGTGACGATGCCGTCGATCTCGGCGCGGGTGTCTGCGAGCTTGTTCAGGTCCGCTTCGAGGGCGCGTTTCAGGATGTCGCGACCCTCGGCGAGCTTCTCGACCTGGCCGGCGACGATACCGTCGATGCCGGAGCGGCTCTCGGCGAGCTTCTCGAGATCGGCTTCGAGGGCGCTGGCCAGTATGTTGCGCCCCTCGGTCAGCTTGCCGACATGACCGGCGACCATTTCGTCAAGGTGGGCACGCGATTGCGACAGTTTGTTCAAGTCGTCCTGCAGCACCCGGGCGAGGTTGCCGCGGCCCTGTTCCAGGCGTTCGAGCTGCTCGCCGAGGGATGCGTCGATGGCAGAGCGCTGCTCGTTGATCTTGCGCAAGTCGTCTTCCAGCGCCCGGGTAAGGAGGTTGCGCCCCTCCGACAGCTTCTGGATCTGGAAGCCCACAGCGGCGTCGATCGTGGCGCGGCCATCGGCGAATTTCTGAAGGTCGGCCTGCAGGGCGGCGGCCATGCGCTCGCGGCTCTCGCCGATCCGGCGCGTCTGCTCCTCGATCGCCTCGCCGAGACCGGCGCGAGCCTCGGCCAGCTTCTGGATGTCGGCGTCGAAAGCCTTCGATACTCCCTGACGGGCCGCTTCGAGGCGGCCGGTGAAGTCGGTGGCCCGCGCCTCCAACATGGTCGACGTCGACATGACGATATCGGCCATCTCGGCGCCGATGCGGGCCTTGCCTTCGTCGATCATCGAGAACAGCGTCTGCTTGCTGTTGGAGTAGACGTCGGAAATCTCGCGAGCGCGCTCCACGAGCGTCTCGTTGATCTGCCGCGCGCGCGCTTCGAGCGCTGCGTTCAGCTTCTGCGTTCCGGTATCGAGCGCCTCGGCGCGGGTCTGGAACTCGGTGATCAGCGCCTGACCGCGTTCGGCCAGCGTGCGCTCGATGCCCTGCAGCCGCGCCTCGAACTCGGAATTCAGCGACTTGGTCGCCCCGCCGAGCAGGGACACCATGCCGCTGGTGCGTTCGTCGAGCATGTCGGAAAGCGAGCGCGTGGCGTCGTCGGTGGTCTGGGTCAGGCGTGCGATCCGCGTATCGAGCAGGCTGGCGAATGCCTCGCCTGATGTGCTGATGCGGTTCGCGATCGTGTCCATGCGCGTGTCGATCGATTCATAGAGCGACGCGCCGCTTTCGTTGATCCGGTCGATCAGCGTGTCGCCGGAATTGGTGATCGTCATCGACAGTTTGGTCGAAGCGGAAAGGATGCTGTCGCGAATGGTTTCGCTCGCGGAGCTGATCTCCTCGCGCAGCGTCTCGTGCGCGCCGCTGATCGACGAACGGACGCGCTCGGCGTGGCTTACGACGGCGTCGCGCTCGGAGCCGAGCCCGTCGACGAGCGAGCGGATGCGAACCTCGTTCTGGGAATAGGCGCGTTCGAGCTCGTTGACCTCGGTGTGGACGAGCGTCTCCAGCTCGACGGCGCGCGCAATGGTGCGCTCAATGCCTTCGCCCATGGCGGCGACCTCACGGCGCACGGCCTGGCCGACCGTCATGATGCGGTCCTGCGCCATGCTTTCCGGTTCGGCGAGGCGGAAGGCCACTTCCGTCATCGACTGCGCGGCAAGGCGCATTTCCTGGGCGCGGCGGATCATCAGGGCGAAGGCCCAGAACACGATCAGCGGCACCAGCATGGCCACGAGCAGCACGATGAGATAGGGGCGGTCCGCGACCTGCTCGATCGAACGGATCTGCCAGATCTCGGGGCCGAGCAGCTTGTGGCCGATCGCGGCGCCGAGGCCGAGCCAGCCGGCGGTGAGCAGGGCGACGATCCAGTAGACAGCGCGCGAGGCACGACGGTTCATGCCGTGCAGCAGCGTGCGATAGTCCTTCTGGCGGTCGTCATTGGCCGGGGCCAGGCCCGCCGGCTGTGCGATCGCCGACTGTGTCGGGGCCGCCTGGGCGGATGTCGGCTGGCTCTGCGGAAGCGGCGCGGCCTTCGGCATCGTGGATTGCTCAGCCGGCTTCGCCCCGGCCTTCGCCGTGGGAGCCTTCGCCGCGCTCTGCTGCGCGGCGGGAGCGGAGGTCTGCCCGGAAGCTGCGGAGACGGTCTGCTTGCCGTTGCGGCTCTCGCGGGCGAGTTCGTCGGCGGCGGCTGAAATTTGCGCCTCGAGGTCTTCCATGGAGGCGGCTATGTCGAGGTCGCCGCTGTCCTCGGATAGATCGAGATCCAGAGCCTTCTCGAGTTCCCTGGCGACCTCCTGATCGAGGTTCTTCGTGGTCGTCGGTTTCTGCGCCATGCCGCCGTTACCCTGTACTCGCTGTGCGCAGCCGCCGTTTTCCGGCTGTTTTCGGTCCGCACATGTGGCTCACTATGGTCCTGCCGTATCGTAGTGGCACAGGCCGGTAAAGGGAACACGCAAACCACCACATGCTTAAAAGTTTAAACATAAGGTTAACGGCCCCGTAGGAACCGGCGCTTTTTCGCCGCTTTCTGGCGCTTTCAATAACCGACAAACATTAACCCGTTGTCCACAAGAACGCCCTAGTTTGAGCAATGATATCAACCATTGATTGGGGGGTGCCCCGATGACTCTCGGTGGAGACGGAACGGCGGCGTTCGGCCGGCCGGGCGGCGAGTCGTCCCGCAAGGCCTGTACGCGTCCGATCGATTTGGCACACCTTTCACGGCAGACGCTGGGGGATCGCGAGATCGAGCGCGAGGTCCTCGATCTCTTCGTCCAGCAGGCGGTCTCCGTTTGCGATCAACTGGGAGCGGCGAGCCCCGTGGAGCGGCTCCGCCTGGCGCATGCCTTGAAGGGCGCGGCGCGAGGCGTCGGCGCCTTCGCAATCGCCGACTGTGTGGGCAGGATCGAGACGCAGCCCGACGATAGCGGTGCGGTCAGACATCTCTCCGCCTTGATCGAGGAAGCGCGCGACTTCATCGCCTCCATCAGCCGCTGACGGACCTTCCCTGGGGATCGACGATCCACGACTGGATAGCGGCGAGCATTCGTTGTACGTCCAAGCGAGGCGCATGGCGCTTCGATGCCGCTTTTTGGCCGCAGTTGACATGCGTGCGGGAGTCATTATCTCGGCATGGTTTCTTCCATGCGGGACCGGCTGATGACCAAGCTTACCTATATCGCCTTTGACGGCACGCAGTTCGAGGTCGAGGCGGAGAACGGGTCGACGGTCATGGAAAACGCCATCCGCAACGCCGTCCCGGGGATCGAGGCCGAATGCGGCGGCGCCTGTGCCTGCGCGACCTGCCACGTCTATGTCGACGAAGCCTGGTCCGAGGTCGTCGGCGAACCCGAGGCGATGGAAGAGGACATGCTCGATTTCGCCTACGACGTTCGGCCGAATTCGCGGCTGTCGTGTCAGATCAAGGTGCGCGACGAGCTCGACGGTCTTGTCGTGCGCATTCCCGAACGGCAAGGTTAGCACCTCGCGCCGGGTGACCCGGCCTGCACGCTCCGGGCCGGCTTCCGGAGCCTCCTGGAGGACGCATGAGCTCGCCCAAGAAGACCGACATCCTGATCATCGGTGCGGGACCGGTGGCCCTGTTCGCCGTGTTCGAACTCGGCCTGTTCGACATGAAATGTCATCTCATCGACATTCTCGACCGGCCCGGCGGACAGTGCGCGGAGCTCTATCCGGAAAAGCCCATCTACGACATCCCGGGCTATCCCTCGATCTCGGCCCAGGGGCTGGTCGACAAGCTCATGGAACAGATCGCTCCGTTCCACCCGGAGTTCACCTTCAACCGCATGGTCTCCGGGCTGGCGCAACTCGACGACGGCAGCTTTCGCGTCACCACCGACGAGGACGAGGTGTTCGAGGCGAAGGTGGTGGTGATCGCCGCCGGCGGCGGCTCGTTCCAGCCGAAGCGGCCGCCCATACCCGGCATCGAGGCCTATGAGGGCAGGAGCGTCTTCTATTCGGTGCGCCGCATGGAGGAGTTCCGCGGACACGACCTTGTCATCGTCGGCGGCGGCGATTCCGCTTTGGACTGGACGCTCAACCTGCAGCCGGTCGCAAGGAGCGTGACGCTCGTCCACAGGCGGCCGGAATTCCGCGCTGCGCCCGACAGCGTCAACAAGATGTACGCGCTGCAGGAGATGAAGCAGCTCGATTTCCAGGTGGGGCAGGTGACGGCCCTTGCCGGCAATGACGGGCTGCTGCGCTCCGCGACGGTCAAGGGACCGGGCGGCGATGTCGAAGTCCCGTGCACGCGGCTGCTTCCGTTCTTCGGCCTCACCATGAAACTGGGGCCGATCGCGGATTGGGGCTTGAACCTGCACGAGAACCAGATCCCGGTCGATACCGAGAAGTTCCAGACCTCGGTGCCCGGCATCTTCGCCATCGGCGACATCAACTGGTATCCGGGCAAGCTGAAGCTGATCCTGTCGGGCTTCCACGAAGCGGCGCTGATGGCGCAGGCGGCGAAGCGGATCGTCAGCCCCGGCGAGCGGATCGTCTTCCAATACACGACGTCGTCGACCAGCCTGCAGAAGAAGCTGGGAGTGGCCTGAACCCAACGTCACAGGACCCCGCCTGCGGGGGCAAGCTCCTTCGCGGCGCTATTGCCGTTTCTGGCTCGCGCGGATCTGCTCCATCCGGTACTTCAGCAGAGACAGGATCCGGTTCTCGAAATTCATGCCTTCGATCCTGTCGAAGCGGTCCTGGGCGGCGTCGTGTTTGGCCAGCACCCTGCTCGTCACGGCCTGCGCCTTCGCTTGGGCGGTTGCGCAGTCCTTCTGCCGCCCGATCTGCTTCAATTGCTCCTCCATGTCGCGCGCATGGTTCTTGGCGATGACGACATGGCTTTCCTCGTGCCGCTTGATGTCGGACGACAACGTGTCCCAGATGAGGCGTACATCGCGCTCCGCCTTGCCGCGCTGCTTCCAGCGCGGCAAGATCATCTTGGCGCGGACGGTCACCTTGGCGTCGTTCACCGAACAGCGGCCCTTCTGGTCGGTGGCATAGGTGATGCGCGAGGTGAACTCCATCTGGGTGGCGCCCGGATGGCGACGGCCGGTGCTCTTGACCTGTGGACCGCGTACGCTCAGCTCGTTCTCGATCTCTTCCAGCGTGCTGCCGCCGATCGTGAAGTAGCTGTAGCTCTTTGCGATGGAAGCGCCCTGCGCCGGAAAAAGGGCCAGGCCCAGGAAGCCGGCGGCGAGAAAAGCTGTTTTCATGGACACCTCGAACTCCACCTTGCTCGACCCGGCCATGACGCGCAACGGCAAATGCGCCAATATGGGACGGATGCGCAATATTGCGCCCGAATATGAAAAGGCCGTTGCATTTCGGATACGCCGACCGCACAAGGCGCCGAAACCGGATCGGCCCATGAAGACGATACGTTGGCATCTGGCGCATGGACGCCACATCGACATCGGCGCAAAGGCGCTGGTCATGGGGATATTGAACGTGACGCCGGACAGCTTCTCCGACGGGGGGCGTTTCGTTGCGGCCGAGGCAGCGCTGGCGCAGGCTGAACGCATGGCGGCGGAGGGCGCGGCGATCGTCGATGTCGGCGGAGAATCGACGCGGCCAGGCGCCGCGGCCGTTTCGGCGGCCGAAGAACAGGCGCGTATCCTTCCCGTGATCGAAGCTCTCGCCGGGAGTGGCATGCTGGTTTCCGTCGATACATATCGCGAAGAGACCGCTCGTCGCGCCGTCGCGGCCGGTGCGCATATCGTGAACGACGTCTGGGGCCTGCAGCGTGAGCCCGGCATCGCCAGGGTCGCTGTCGAGACCGGCGCCGGCCTGGTGATCATGCACACGTCGCGCAACCGCGAGAGATGCCCCGATGTCATCGCCGACCAGTTCCACTTCCTGCGAAGGTCGCTCGAGATCGCCGACGCGGCCGGCGTCGCCCACGACAGGATCGTGCTCGACCCGGGCTTCGGCTTCGGCAAGGAGACAACCGAGGAGAACGTCGCGCTGATGGCCCGCTTCGAGGAACTCCACGCGCTCGGCTTTCCTCTCCTGGCGGGAACGTCACGCAAGCGCTTCGTCGGTGCCATTACGGGCCGCGAGGCGGAGCGCCGCGACGTCGGTACGGCGGGGACCAGCGCCATATTGCGGCTTAAGGGCGCTGCGCTTTTCCGCGTCCACGATGTCGCAACCAATGTGGACGCTCTCGCCGTCGCGGATGCTATTCTTGCCGCCCAGGACACCTCGAACCCGACGGAATGCTGAAGCCATGTATGTGATCCGCATGAAGAACTGCGCGTTCTTTGCCCGCCATGGCCTGCATGACGAGGAAGAAAAGCTGGGGCAGCGTTTTTATGTCGACGCTGTGCTGGCGGTGGATCCCGGACGCGCGCTGGAGGAGGATCTGATCGCCGGCACCGTGGATTATGGCGTGGCCTTCGGTGTGATCGAGAAGATCGTCACCGGCGAACGCCGCTTCCTGATCGAGGCACTGGCGCTTGATGTCGCCAAGGCCCTGGTCGATCGTTTCCCACAGATCAAGCGCGCGGAGATCACCGTGCGCAAGCCGAACGCGCCGGTCCCGGGCGTGCTCGACCATGTCGAGGTGACCGTTGCCTGGCCCGAGTGAGCAGCGCGCCTTTCTCAGTCTCGGCGGCAATCTGGGCGATCCCGCGAAGTCGATGGGCGCTGCCTTGCGCATGCTGGACGAGGATCCGCTGACCCGCGTGGTCACCGTCTCCTCCCTTTACCGCACGCCACCCTGGGGCAAGCTCGACCAGCCCGACTTCCTCAACAGCGCCGCAGAGATCGCGACGCGCCGGACGCCGCACGACCTGCTCGATCTCTGCCTGGCCGCAGAGCGGGCGTTGAAGCGGGTCCGCAAGGAGCGATGGGGGCCGCGCATCGTCGATATCGATCTCCTGGTCTTCGGTGACGTCGAACTGCATGAGCCCGGGCTGGAGCTCCCCCATCCGCGCATGGGTGAGCGCGCCTTCGTGCTGGTGCCGCTGGCCGAGATCGCACCAGGTCTGATGATTGCCGGAAGCCCGGCCGCCGAACGGGCCGCGACCATCGACCGGACCGACATCGAAAGGCTGCTAGCCGGAAACGACTGGTGGAAGGCATGAAGCATGTCTCCCCGAAGTGTGTAGCGGTTTCGGGGAAAAGACATATGCGCCAAATCAATAACCTGCAGCGTTGTCGCGTGAAGCCTTCTTCACTCGACACGCTGCAGGTCTCGGGCGCGCGCCTGATGCCAACGGAATTGCCGTTGGCATCACATGGATGAGGCGCCGGCCTTCGCCGCCTCGTCCAGCACGGCGGCGGTCTCCTCGTTCATCGCACGGCCGGTCTGGCGCGGCGGGGTCAGCGGGGTGGGCACAGGCACCGGCATATTGCCCTTCATGAAGCCGCGGCCCGCCTGCAGCCCACCGGTGAGTTGCGCCTCGAAACGCCCCTCGTCGCGGCGGCGCACGTCGGCTATAAGCTCGGCCGCCTCTTCGGTGTCGACCCCCAGCGTTTCGAGCGTCTGCTGGCCGAAGACGAGGGCGGATTCAAAGGTCTCGCGGAGCTGATAGTCCGCTCCGGCGCCGACGAGTTGCAGTGCGATGCCTCGGTCGTAGGCGCGGACGAGGAGCGGCACGAGCGGATATTCAGATTTGATCAGCTCGGTGATGCGGACGGCGATGTCGCCCTTGTCGACGCAGACGAGCACGGCGCGCGCCCGCCCGGCGCCGGCGGCATGCAGGATGTCGAGGCGCGTGCCGTCGCCATAATAGACCTTGAAGCCGAAATTCGCCGCCGCCTGGATCATCTCGACATCGTTGTCGATGATCGAGACATCGACGCCGTTGAGAAGCAGCGGCTGGCTGGCGATCTGGCCGAAACGGCCGAAGCCGATGACGAGCACGGAGCCGTTCAGTTCCTCGACCATGTCGACGCCGTCGAGCGACACTTTTTCGGCCGGTGTCAGCAGTCGAAGCATGAGCAGCGCCAGCGGCGTCAGCACCATCGAAATGATGATGATGGCGGTGAGCACGGCATTCGCCTCGCCGTCGATGATGCCGGCGCTCATGGCGGAGGAGTAGAGTACGAACGCGAATTCTCCGCCTTGTGCCATCATCACCGCGCGTTCGAGCGCTTCGCGATGGCCCGAGCGCAGGATGCGCGCCACACAATAGATGCCGAGCGCCTTCACCACCATGTAGGCCACGACATAGACCGCAACGAGCCGCCAGTTGCTGGCCACGACGCTGAGGTCGAGCGACATGCCCACCGCCAGGAAGAACAGGCCGAGCAGGATACCGCGGAACGGCTCGATGTCGGCCTCGAGCTGGTGGCGGAAGGTCGACTCGGAGAGCAGCACGCCAGCGAGGAAGGCGCCCATCGCCATCGACAGGCCGCCGAGCTGGAGGGCGAGCGCGGAGCCCAGCACCACCAGCAGGGCGGCAGCCGTCATCACCTCGCGGGCGCGCGAATCGGCGAGGATCCGGAAAAGGGGATTGAGCAGGTAGCGGCCGGCGACGACGAGGCCGACGATCGAGCCGACTCCGATTGCGATCGAGGTGAAGCGGGCCGCAAGACCGGTTTCTTCCCCGCTGGTGGTTGGAGCAAGGAATGCGACCGCGGCCAGCAGGGGCACGATCGCCAGATCTTCCAGCAACAGGATCGCAACCATGCGCTGGCCGCTCGGCGAAGACATGTCGCCGCGCTCCTCGAGCGACTGCATGACGATCGCCGTGGAGGTCAGCACGAAGCCGGCGCCGGCGACGAAGGACACGGCTGCCGGAAAACCGCCGGCGAGTCCGAGCAGGGTAAGCAGCGCGGCACACAGGCCAACCTGGAACGCACCGAGGCCGAAGATCTCTGCACGCAGGCTCCATAGCCGCGAAGGTCGCATCTCGAGCCCTATGATGAACAGGAACATGACCACGCCGAGCTCCGCGACATGGAGGATTGCCGCCGGGTCCGTGAAGATTCGCAGGCCGAACGGGCCGATCAGCAGCCCGGCGGCGAGGTAGCCGAGGATAGAGCCCAGGCCGAGGCGCCTGAAGATCGGCACGACGACGACCGCGGCGCCGAGCAGCGCGACAACATGAACCAGATCGTTTCCGGTCGCTTCGGCAGCCATGCTCAGGTAATCTCCATCTGTGATACGCCGCGCGGGCGCTTCGTCGTAGACTATGAGCAGCGGAATGAGCAAAGGCAACCTGACTACTCTGCCAGAGTTTCCATGACCGCAACCGGTCAACGGTCGCCGTTCGACGCTTGCACGCCGGTGAGCGACCCGGGTAGAAGCGGCGGCGCTCCGTCGAGCTTTCCGCCCGATCGCGAAATCGATGATCCCGAATTGCCATGACTGACAGGATTACCCGGCGCGCCGTCTTCTTCATCGGCGGATACGACCCGAAGACGGCGGAATCCTTCTTCGGCCGGCTCGGCAAGGAGATCGCGCGCTTCGACAAGGTCTGGGGCGTGTCGACCTCCATCTCCCCCGTAGAACTGTCTCCGGACGGCGAAGTTGGCCGCGCCGCAATCCGGACCAGCGCTGGCAACTGGGCGACCGAGACGGACTTCAGTTTTTTCGTGCTCGACAGGATCGTGCTGGGAGACTTCGCCAAGCCGCTGCCGAAGCGCCTGTGGAAATATCTGGTGATGTTCGGCGACTATGTCGCGAGCGGCACGTTGTTTCGGCTCTTCGCGGCGAGCTGGCGCTTCGGCCTCTACATGCTCTACCCCTTCTTCATGCTTTTCGTCTTCGCGGCCGCCGGTACGTTTGTCGGCCGGTGGCTGATACAGACCGGGATGCCGGGCGCGTTGCCGCTCGGCGCGGCCGCCGGGCTCATCCTCTTCTTCGGCCTGCTCGCCACGCTGGGCAGGCGCTGGTCGATCACGCATCTCATGGATCTGTGGTCCTTCTCGCGCGACTATCTGCGTGGTCGGCGGCCGGACGCCGATGCGCAACTCCGGCGTTGTGGCGACTTGGTCGCGGCGCAGGCCGTGCAATTCGACTATGACGAGATCCTGCTGGTCGGCCACAGCACCGGCGGCGCTCTGATCCTGGACGTCGCTGGCTACGCGCTCGCCGCCGACCGGCTTCTGGCACGTCGCAAGGCTCGTGTGTGCGTGCTGACACTGGGCTCGACCGCCCTCAAGATCGGACTTCATCCGGCGGCTGGGGCCTTCCGACGGAAGGTGCAGACGCTGGTCGACGACGGTCGGATCGACTGGGTCGAGATCCAGTGCCTCACGGACGTCATCAATTTCTACAAGACCGATCCGGTAGCATTGATGGAACTGAGCCCGCGCCGGGCCGGCGAGAACCTGCCGTTCCCGCTCGTGCGGCAGGTTCGCATGCGCGACATGCTGGAGGACGCGACCTACAAGCGCATCAAGCGCAATTTCTTCCGCGTGCACTACCAGTACATTTTCGGCAACACCAAGCGCTATTTCTACGACTTCTTCATGATCTGTTGCGGCCCGCTGCCCCTGCGGGTCCGTGCGGAGAAGAGCTTCGTCGGCGCGGGTCTCTCCGAGGAGAGCACGATATGACGCAGACTTTCGCCCACGCGGTCTGGATCGCCGGCCTGATCGCCTGGTTCGCCATACGCTGGCCGTATCAGCGGCGGTCGCGCAGGATCGCCGTGGTCAGCGACGGCCGCTCCCTGGCAGACCGGATCGTGCTGGCGGCCGCCGGCGTCGGACTTTCGCTCATTCCAGTGATCTATATGGCCACAGGCTTCCCCGCTGCCGCGGACTATACCTTTCGCCCCTGGATGGGCTGGATCGGCACGGCGCTGCTGGTTCTTTGCCTCGTGATGTTCCATGTCAGCCATCGCCAGCTCGGCAAGAATTGGTCGGTGACGCTCGAAATCCGCGAAAGGCACCAGCTTGTCACCGACGGGCTCTACAGATATGTCCGCCACCCCATGTATTCGTCGTTCTGGCTTTGGGCGATCGCGCAGGCTTTCCTTATTCCGAACTTTGCTGCCGGGTTTGCCGGTCTCGTGGGAGTCGGACTGCTCTATTTCCATCGCGTCGGCCGCGAGGAGGAGCTTATGCGACGAACGTTCGGCGCGGATTATGACGAGTACGCGGCACGGACCGGACGCGTGATACCACGGGTCTTCTGATCACGATCGCGTGGGTTGCAGGCGGGCTGCTCGACTTCGCGGCAATGTTTATGCAGTAAGCGCCCCAGATTCTTGGGCGGGGCTTGATCGATCGTGACGCCGATACCCTTTCGGGTTTCCGTGAGGCTGGTATTGGCCGTGCTGGCCGCAACGGCCGTCCCTGCCGGCGCCGATGCCGAAGGCAGGCCGGCACAGGTCAACAGACCGGCCGCTGCGTATGCGGGCGCCGCGACGAAGCAGGCCTATGCGGGCGATATCTATCTGCTGCGCGGCTTCGCCGACATATTCTCGCGTGGCCTCGACGAGCTTGGTGCCAAGCTCGTCGAGCATGGCATCGACGTGAAGGTTATCGGCCATGGCGCCTGGGAATCGGCGGCGTCGACCATCATCGCGAACCAGAAGCGTCATGGCCGCAAGCCTGTCGTCCTTATCGGCCATTCGCTGGGCGCCAACGCGGCCATACTGGTCGCGGAACGGCTGCGCGCGCGGAACATCGAGGTCCAGTACCTGGTCACCTTTGCGGCGACCGCACCAGAGCCGGTGCCCGGCAATGTGGAGAAGGTGGCCAACTATTATTTTGCCACCCATGGCTGGGGCGAGAAGCTCGTCGGAGCCGCCGGTTTCCACGGGGCCCTCGACAACAAGGACTATTCAGAGTCGCCGAACATCGGTCACTTCAACATCGAGAAGCAGGCCAACATCCATCAGGAAGTGATCCGTAACGTGCTTCGTATCATCCGGCCCGGCAAGGGCACGGCAAAGTCCTAACCGTCCGCGGCCAGCCGCCCGGGACGGCTATTTCTGGGCGACGGAGCCAACCGCCGCGCCGTCGACGCGCTTCAGATTCATGCCGATGACGGGCACCATCTGCTTCTCGACACGAACCGAGACGGTCACCGTCATGGCATCGTCGTCGGAGAGCCTGGCGATCATGGCGCCCTTCAGCGCGGCACGGTTGAGGCCGAGCACCACCCGGCGGCCGTCGACATTGCCGGAGACGACGTCCAGCCCCTTGCCGGCGGCGCCGTCCATGAAGGTTCCGCGATAGCCGCTGCCCTTGCGCTCCACCGTCGCCGACATCTTCTGGGTGAACACGCCCACCCGGCAGCTTCCGTCCAGCGTCATGCCGACCGATGCCTCGGGCGTGGAGCCGGTGAACGAACAGGTGAATTTGGTGCCCTTGTATTTGCCCGCGACGATCTCGCCGGGACCGACCCACTCGCCTTCAACCTGCTGGAAGAACTTCTTGTCGCGCTCATTGGCCTCGGCGGCCGCGGTAAGGCCGACAACGGCCGAAGCCGTCGCGAGCGGCAGGAAGGCGGACAGCATAGCGCGTTTCATCAAGGAACACCTGGCTACGTCGGGACGGGGGGAACAATTACCTGACTGAACCATGAACATGATTGGTTAACGCTTCGTCTACCTGTCTCCGGCCGCCGATTCAATCCACAACGTGCATGCGGGGTCGGCCGGGCACCGAGCGGATCAGCTCTGCCCGCCCGTTTCCTCCTTGCGTTTGGAGAACGAGGCCAGGGCGGCCAGGAAGTCGCCGAGGCCGGGCCGAGCGACAGCCAGGAAGGGCAGCGGCCGTGCCGTTTCCATGGCTGCCAGGCCGATGCGTGCCGTCATCATGCCGTTGACCACGCCTTCGCCGAGCTTGGCCGACAGCTTGGCGGCGAGGCCGTGCCCGACGATCTGCTGGACGAAACTGTCGCCGACCGCCATCGAGCCGGTCACCGCCAGATGGGCAAGCACGCTGCGCGTCAGCCGGAAGAAACCCAGCGTCCCGGGACGTCCGCCGTAGAGCTCGGCAAGGCGCCGGATCAGCCGGCCGGCCTCGAACACGACATAGGCCACATCGACAAGGGCCCGGGGGCTGACGGCGGTGACCAGGGAAACACGCTTGGCGGCGTCAAGCACGAGGATCTTGGCCTGTGCGTCGAGCGGCGCCAGGATCTCGGCCTCGGCAATGCGGATGAGGTCGCTGCCGTCGATGATTTCGTTCCCGAGGTCTGCCACCGCGCGCCGCCCCGCTGCGGTCTCGGGTTTCGCCGAGACGAGCGTCGCGAGCTCGGATACGACGTTTTTCGCCAGCTTGGGGTCGTTGCGGGCGGCGGCGTCGGCGGCGCGGCTGCGCAGCTTCTCCACCGAGGCGAGACGCGCGAGTCCCAGTATTTCGCGCATCAGGATGATCAGCAGAGCCGCTGCCGCGACCGCTGCCGTGCCGATCGCCAGCCAGCCCAGCCAGTCCGCGCGCATGAAAAGGTCGCGGATCAGGCGATCAGTCCAAAGTCCGATGGCCAGCGTCACCAGAACGCCGGCCGCGCCCAGGAAAATGGCGCCGATACGCGAGCGCCGTTTCGGCGCCGTGGCCGGCGGCGGCGTGCTCGCCACCAGATCGGGTTCGTCGAAGATGTCGGTTTCGGCCGGCAGCACGACAGCGACATCCTTCACTGCGCGCGGCTTGCGCGGCGCCGCATGGGGCTTGGTCGTCGCGTCGTCCGTCTCGCCAGGCCGGGGTTCCGGATCGAGCCGGAAGGCGGCCGGTCGTCTTGGCTCCTTCATGACAGTCGGTCTCCGATAAGGAACTGCAGCGCGCGGTCGAGCCGGATGTGCGGCAGGGAAAGCGTTACGCCCTCTGCGGTGCGTTCGAGCTTGGGCGGCCGGAATCGGACGAACCGGATCGTCGGATGCCCGGAGTCGTGCGACCCGCCGGAAGCGGGCGACGCAAACACGGAACCCGGCTTGTCCGGAAGGTCGCCGGGGAAGATCGCGGTCTCCGTCGTGCCGTCGAAGGCTTCGCCGTTGATCGTCTCGCCCGCCAGAGGCGTCCCGATGATGACGGGCAGTGTTTCGCGGCCCTGCCTGACGGTGCCTTCGCGCGTGGCGCGCACCGCCGCAATGGCCAGGACATCGACCTCGGCGCCGGTGAGGTCCGCGCGTGCGACAGCGCGGTCGGCCAGACGCCGCACGATCGCCTGGAGGCGATCGTGGCTTTCGTGATGGATGTGGTCGGCTTTGGTCGCGGCGATCAGTATCCTGTCGATGCGCCGCGAGAAGAGGTCGGTGAAGAGGCTGCCGCGCCCGGGCCGGAAGCAGGAGAGGATTTCGGTGACGGCGCGCTCGAGATCGGTTACCGCAGCCGATCCGGCATTCAGGGCCTGCATGGCGTCGATCAGAACGATCTGCCGGTCGAGCCTGGTGATGTGCTCGCGGAAGAACGGCTTCACCACATGCGTCTTGTAGGCCTCGTAGCGGCGTTCCATCATCGCATGCAGCGAGCCGGGCTTGGCCCGCTTTTCGCCGAGATCGGGCAGCGGAGCGAAGGTGAGCGCCGGCGAGCCGTCCAGATCGCCGGGCATCAGGAACCGGCCGGGCGGCAGGGTCGACAAGGCCCGGCTGTCGCCCTTGCAGGCCTTGAGGTAGCTGGCGAAGCTCTCGGCCAGCCGGCGCGCAGTCATTTCGTCGGCGTCGGCGCGAGGGTCGGCCGCGGCCGCGAGCGCACGCCATTCCTCCGAGAGGTCGGCGCGGACTGGGAGGCTGGCGAGATGGAACGCGTCGGCGGAGAACTCGGCATAGTCCTTGCCGAGAAGCGGCAGGTCGAGCAGCCATTCTCCGGGATAGTCGACGATGTCGACCGATAGTCTGCCGCGCGAGAAGAGCCGGCCCCAGCCGGAAGCGGATTCATACTCGATGGTCAGCCGAAGCTCGGAAATGGCGCGCGTCGAATCCGGCCAGACCCGGCTCGAAACCAGCGCGTCGACATGGTCCTCGTACTGGAAGCGCGGCACGGCGTCGTCGGGCTGCTGCTCCAGAAAGGCGCGTGCGATGCGCCCGGATTTTTGCGCCTCGAAGAGCGGCAGGCGCCCGCCATGGATGAGGTTGTGGACGAACGCGGTGATGAACACCGTCTTTCCTGCCCGGGAAAGGCCGGTTACGCCGAGCCGCAGCGACGGCGAGAACAGGCCGGCCGCGCGCCCGGACAACGTATCGAGTGCGATCATCGCCTCGTCGGTGATTGTCGTCAGCGATGTCGCCAAATCGGTCGTCTCTTGCCCCGCAAACGCCCCCGATATAGGCGACCCGGCCCGGCTTTGGAACCGGCGGCCGCGCTCAGAGGTCGGCCGGCGTCAGGAAGGTCTCGAGATAGCCTCTGCCCGGCGCTGCCTGGGCAAAAGCGCCGGGAAAACGGATGACGGCCAGCGCCGATGTCGGAAAGCCGGCAACCATCGCGTGCCTTGCCTCTTCGACGCCGTCGCCGGAAAGGGCGAGGGCCACGTCTTCCGTCATCGGGTTGTGGCCGACGACGAGGATCGAGCCGACTGCAGGCGCGTCACGGATGATGTCGACATAGCCTGCGGCGTCGGTGTTGTAGAGGCCGTCAGTGTAGACGATGCGCCCGGTCCGCAGGCTCTTGATGACCCCTTCCAGCGTCTGGCGAGCCCGGCGCGCGGTGGAGCAGATCACCAGTTCAGGCACATAGCCGCCGTTGCGCATGGCAATCCCGGTGGCCTCCGCGTGACCCTGTCCCGCCGCGTCAAGGGGGCGGTCGAAGTCGCGCATTCCCGGTTCCGCCCAGCCGGCCTTCGCATGTCGCAGCAGGAAAAGCCGGCTCATCCGGATGGATCCTCTCATTTTGCCGTGGACGGTGGACGGAATGTCCAGAAGGCAATGCGAAGGATGTAGTCCGGCCGCGCGGCGCGCGCAACTGGCGGGGAGAGGATAGGCAGAACGTCCTAGACGTCGATCACCCCAGGGGTATCGCTCGCCGTGCAGACGATGTACGAGCCACCGCGATATGGTCTTCCGCGCTCGCGGACATTTGCACGAAGGTGTGGCCGTTTGATCTTGTGCCGTCTGTGGTCGCCGAATATATAGGCGCCCATCAAAGGGTTGTGGGTGAGTCGAAATGAACGAACTCGTTGATGCCGATTACGTACCCTCAGAAGACGAGCCGTTCATGAACGAACGGCAAAAGTCCTACTTCAGAGCCAAGCTCGTTTCCTGGAAGAACGATATCCTCCGCGAGGCGCGGGAAACCCTCGAAATTCTCCAGCAGGAAAATGCCAACCATCCCGATCTGGCTGACAGGGCGTCATCCGAGACGGATCGCGCCATTGAACTGCGCGCCAGGGACAGGCAACGCAAGCTGATTGCCAAGATCGATGCCGCGCTGCAGCGTATCGACGAGGGCACTTACGGCTATTGCGAGGAGACCGGGGAACCGATTGCGCTGAAGCGGCTCGACGCAAGGCCGATCGCGACCTTGTCCATCGAGGCCCAGGAACGCCATGAGCGGCGCGAGAAGGTCTATCGCGACGACTGATCGGCAGATTCGGCGCAAGCGGACGCCGTGAAGATCGTCGTATTGGAAGTGAAGGGGCGGCCATCGGCCACCCACTCCGGTTTTTTCAGGCCGTCTTTCAGGCTGCCTGTTTCGGCGCTGGGCCGACATAGCGCGACTGGGGGCGGATCAGGCGTCCCGTCAGTTCCTGCTCGCGGGAATGGGCGATCCAGCCGGGCATACGGCCGGCGGCGAAGATGCAGGTGAAGCTGTCGGCGGGAAAACCCAGCGCGTCGAGCAGGACCGCCGTATAGAACTCCACATTTGTTTCCAGCGAACGGCCCGGCTTCTCGCGGCGCAGGATATCGAGCGCCGCCTGCTCGACGGCTTCGGCGAGCGCGAGTCGGCTCGCTCCGGAGCGGGCGCGGCCGAGCGCCCGTAGGGCGGCCTTGAGCGCGTCGGCGCGCGGATCACGCACTTTGTAGATGCGGTGGCCGAAACCCATCAGTCTTTCTCCGCGCGCCAGCGCCTCACCGAGCCAGGCTTCGGCGGCATCGGGTTCGCCGATTGCCTCCAGCATGTCGAGCACCGGCCCCGGAGCGCCGCCATGAAGCGGACCCTTCAAAGCGCTGAGCGCCGCGACCGCGGCCGAGACCAGCCCCACACGGGTGGAGGCGACGATACGCGCGGTGAAAGTCGATGCGTTGAGGCCGTGATCGCAGACCGTCACCAGATACGCGTCGAGCGCGCGCCTTGCCTCATCCGATGTTTCCTCGCCGGTAAGCATGCGCAACATGTCGGCCGCCTGACCGGCGTCGGCAGTCGGCCCGATCGGCGCGAGACCGCGGCGCAGCCTTATGATGGCTGGCGTCAGCACGACAGGCGCGGCCAGAAGCCGATGCGCGGTAATGAGATCATCGCCGTCCGCGACAAACGAGAGGCCGGCGCGCAACGCATCGACCGGCGGCAGCGCCGCAAGGGCGGCCAGTTGCGGCGCGAGTCGGTCGAAGACCTCGACACGGGCGTCGCCGATCGAGCGGGAGAGCGTTTCCACATCGGAAAGGTCCGGAAAGAAACCGTCCAGCAGAAGATGCGCCGCCTCTTCCGCGCCAGCGCTTCGGGCGAGTTGCTCCACGGGTCTGCCGCGTATGGTCAATCGTCCGTTCAGGCCGTCGACATCCGAGAGAACGGTTTCGGCGGCGATCACTTCATCGAGACCCTGCATGAACTTTCTCCTTCGCAGTTTCACTCGATGTGATATGTCAATCATCGCCAGTCAATCTTGATCAAGATAATCAATATGTCTGCCTGGATAGATCGCGACGAGACGCTGCGGCTGCTCGGGGTCAAGCCGCAGACGCTTTACGCCTATGTCAGCCGCAAGCTGCTGACCGCTTTGCCGGATCCCGCGGATCCGCGGCGCAGCCTCTATTCGCGGTCCGAGGTCGAAGGGCTGGTGAAGCACAGGCGGCGCGGCAGGGGAGCTGCCGAGGTTGCCGAAGGCGCCATCTCATGGGGCGACGCCATCCTGCCCACTTCGATCTCATCGGTCGCGGGCGGACGCCTCTACTATCGCGGGCGCGATGCGGTCGTGCTCGCCCGCACGGCGACACTGGAGGCAGCGGCGGCGCTGTTGTGGGATGTCGCGGAACTGCCCGAGGTCGGCCAGCCGTTGGGCTTCGACGGCGACCTGCCGCCGATCGAGGCCGCCATGTCAATGCTGGCCGCAGCCGCCTGCCGGTCGGATCCCACCCGCGGCAGGGCGGCGGTTTCGTTGCTGGAGGAATCGGCGAAACTGCTCCGCTCCGTCGCTGCGGCGCTCGGGGCCGAGCTTTCGGCCGGGGCCGATATCGCCGCCGGCTTTGCCCGCAGATGGAACCGGGATCCGGCTGCCGAGAGGGCCATGAGGATGGCGCTGGTGCTCATGGCCGATCACGAGCTCAATGCGTCGGCATTTGCCGCGCGCGTTGCAGCGTCCACTGGCGCGCCGCTCGCCGCGGCCGCGTTGTCGGGTTTCGCCGCGCTTCTCGGGCCCTCGCATGGCGGCGCGACGCGTCGTGTCCGCGCGCTTGTCGACGAGGCCGCCTTCAAGGGGCCCCGCCGGGCCGTGCGCGAAAGGCTGGCGCGTGGCGATGCGTTGCCGGGATTCGGTCATCCGCTTTATCCGGATATCGATCCGCGCGCGGCGGCGCTGCTTGCGCAATTGCCCTTGCCCGACCTGCTGGAGGAGTTGTCGAGCGAAGCCGTCGATGCGACCGGCATCCGGCCGGACATCGATTTCGCGACGGTGGCGGTTGCCTGCACCTACGATCTTCCGAGGGATGCCCCGATCCAGATGTTCGCCGCCGCGCGTATGGCGGGCTGGCTCGCCCATGCCATGGAGCAGGCCTCGACAGGGCGGCTCATCCGTCCGCGCGCCCGCTATGTCGGGCCGGCGCTCGATCGCTCCTGAGGTCAGCGTTTGCCGTTCGACAACTCGCCGAGCAGCTTGTTCATCTCGTCTTCGAGCGACACGGGCCCAGCCTTGCCCGAAGGCTGCGGCTCGTCGTCCAGGGACGACGAGAGTTCGTCCAGAAGCGCCCTGTCGATGTCGTCTGCCGGGTTGGCCCGCGGAGGCGCCGAGCCCTGCAGGTCGCGCGGCAGATGGTCGTCGCGGCCGGCGGGTGGTGGCGCAGACGGGTTCGTTCGCATGGGCTGCGCCATGCGTTGCGGCTGAACGGCCGGTTGCGGCGCAGGCTGAGGCTGCGCAGCCCGCTGAGGCTGCTGGGGGGCAGCCTCGCGCTCCGGCGGACGAGGCTGCGGCCGCTGTTCGCGAAGCGGCGGCACCGGTATGCGCTGCTGGGCCTGTTGCATGCGCTGCGGCTCGGCTGGCCGGGATTGTTCGCCGGGGCGTTGGGGCCGCGGTGCGGAATCCTGCTGCACCGCCTCGCCGGTGAGGGCCGGTCGTCTCGTCTGGCCAAGCCTGATGTTCTGCTCGACCACGACATCGGTCGGCCCGCCAATCAGGATCAGATGCTCGACGTCGTCGCGGCGCACCAGCACCAGTCGCCTGTGACTGTCGACCGCCGTCGCGTCCATGACCGCCAGCCGCGTCTTGCGGTTGCGGCCGCCCGCCACGAAAGTTCCGAAAGTCATGCTGCGGATCAGCCGGATGATGACCAGCACCACGACGAGCAAGATGAGTGCACCGATCGTCCACAGCACGGCCGCAGCATAATCTGGGCCCGCAATGCTCTGCAGCCATTCCGGCATCGCTCTACCTCCCGCCAAGGATCGTTGAAGCGCGCGACACTAGACCGCGCACGCTGCCGACCGCAAGTTGGTTCGTGCATTCCCGGTTCGGTCGATCCGACGCTGATATCGGAAGTATGGGAAATGCGGGGCTGGCATTGCAAGTCCGTTTTGGGCGAAAGCGACGAGCAACCGGCCGCTGCGCCTTTCGGCCGGCCCCGATCGTGTGAGAAAAACCCGCTGGGCCTTTTCCGGGCCGGGAGAATATGATCCAAGCGGAAGGGCGGAGAGCGGCTGGAATCAGGGGAAGATCGCCGCCGTCGCCATCACGGGCAAGGGACGAATGACCAGGGAAACCCGAAACGAGTTCTATCCGGTCCCGATCGTCGACCAGAACATGCGCCCCGGCGCGATAACCAGGCTGATCGTTTTCATCATCGTGCTTACCGGCGCGGCTTTCGTCTTCGCTATCTTCCGCGAGCGCCTTGGCGATCCTTTCCTGCTCGGCCTTCTGGGCGTGCTGGCCATGATCGGCGTCGGCTACCTTTTCGCCACTGCGATCGGCTTCGTCCAGATCGCGCCGCGCTCGACAACGGACGAGCTGTCCAAGGCTTTTGTCGACTCCATGGCGCAGGGACTCATCGTCACCGACACGAAGGGTCGCATCATCTATGCCAACCGGGCCTATGCCGACATGACCGGCGCCACGTCGGCTGCCGACGTCAAGACGGTCGAAGGCCTGTTGTCGGATGTTCCCGAGGCGTCGGCCACCATCTACTCGATCGCTTCCGGCCTGCGCGACGGGCAGACCGGCGACGGCGAGTTCCGACTGCGCCAGGCGATCCGCCCGGGTGCCGAACCCGGCGCGCGCTGGTACAGGGTGCGGGCGCGCACCTTCAGCGTGCCGGGCCAGCGCCAGCCGCTGATGGCCTGGCAACTCGCCGACGTCTCGAAGGAACGCGCCGAGCAGGAACGCTTCTTCCTCGACCTGCAGAAGGCGATCGACCATCTCGACCACGCGCCCGCCGGCTTCTTCGCCGCCGATCAGGAGGGCCGCATCACCTATCTCAATGCGACGCTCGCCGAATGGCTGGGCATCGATCTCGCCTCTTTCACGCCCGGCGCGATGACGTTGCACGAGATCATTGCCGGCGACGGCATGGCGCTGGTCCGGTCGGTCAAGGCCGATCCCGGGACTACACGCAACGCCGTGGTCGACCTCGACCTCGCGACCTCGACCGGCGAGGCGCTTCCGGTTCGTTTCATGCATCGCGTGACCGCGACACGCGACGGCTCGCCCGGCCCTACGCGTACGATCGTGCTCAACCGCACCCAGGGCGAGGATTCCTCGGCGGATCTGCGTGCGTCCGAGGTCCGCTTCACCCGTTTCTTCAACTCCACGCCGATGGCGATCGCCGGCGTCGACGCACAGGGCCGCATCCTGCGCACCAACGCGCCGTTCCTGTCGCTGTTCTCGAGCGTCGTCGACCGCGACGCGGTCGACCGCCGGGTGCGCCTCGACACGGTGATCCACGAGCGCGACCGCGAGATGTTCGCCGCGGCGATCGAACGCGCCAGACAGCGGCAGGCCGACATCGCCCCGATCGACACCGTGCTGCCCGACAATGAGGAGCGTCACATGCGCTTCTACGTCAATGCGGTGGCCGACGGGACCGGCGGCGAGGGGGCTGAGGAAGCGGCAATCGTCTATGCGGTGGAGACGACCGAGCAGAAGGCGCTCGAGAGCCAGATGGCGCAGAGCCAGAAGATGCAGGCCGTGGGGCAGCTCGCCGGCGGCATCGCCCATGACTTCAACAATGTGCTGACCGCCATCATCATGGCGTCCGATCTGCTTCTGGCCAACCACCGACCGTCGGACCCGTCCTTCCCCGATATCATGAACATCAAGCAGAATGCCAACCGCGCCGCCTCGCTGGTGCGCCAGCTGCTGGCATTCTCGCGCAAGCAGACGCTGCGTCCGGAGGTGCTCAACCTCACCGACGTGCTGGCGGATCTGCGCATGCTGCTGGCGCGGCTCGTCGGCAACGAGATCCGGCTGAAGGTCGACCATGGCCGCGACCTCTGGCCGGTGAAAGCCGATATCGGCCAGTTCGAGCAGGTCATCGTCAATCTGGTCGTCAATGCGCGTGACGCCATGCCGACGGGCGGCGAACTGTCGATCCGTACCAAGAACCTGAAGCTCGAAGACACCCGGGCCTACAGCTATCGCGAGCTGACGCCTGCGGAATATGTGCTGGTCGAGGTCGAGGACAGCGGCACCGGCATCGAGCCGGCGGTGCTCAAGAAGATCTTCGAGCCGTTCTTCACGACCAAGGAGGTCGGCAAGGGAACCGGTCTCGGCCTTTCTATGGTCTATGGCATCATCAAGCAGACCGGCGGCTTCATCTACTGCGATAGCGAGGTGGGTAAGGGCACGGTGTTCCGCATCTTCCTGCCGCGGCACGTCGTGGAGCAGAAGCCGGTGCCGGTGATCCAGGACTTCAGGATCACCGAACAGAAAAGTCCGCCTTCGGCCGAGCCCGCCCAGCAGACCCCGCGGCCGTCGGATGCGCCCAAGGATCTTTCCGGTTCGGCCACTGTGCTGCTGGTCGAAGACGAGGACGCGGTGCGCATGGGCGGGGTGCGGGCGCTCACGTCGCGTGGCTACACGGTGCACGAGGCGTCGTCGGGCGTGGAGGCGCTGGAGATCTTCAAGGAGCTCGACGGCAAGGTCGACATCGTGGTCTCCGATGTGGTCATGCCCGAAATGGACGGGCCGACATTGCTCGGCGAATTGCGAAAGATCCAGCCGGGCATCAAGTTCGTCTTCGTCTCGGGCTATGCCGAAGACGCTTTCGCCAAGAACCTGCCCCAGGACGCACATTTCGGCTTCCTGCCAAAGCCGTTCTCCCTGAAGCAGCTCGCCACCGTGGTGAAGGACATGATCGACGGCAACTGATCCGCTGTCGCGCTCTTCCCGCGGGACGGAAGCTCGGTACGTCGTTGCATTCGTCCACAATATGCTCTTCGATGGATGTCGAGACGGTGGGGGCTGCCTTGAGGGTGCGCGATGACGCCACACAACAGTGCCGAAAAGGGCGACTATGCCGAGGCGGTGCTGTTGCCCGGCGACCCCGATCGAGCCGAGTGGATCGCCTCGACCTTTCTGTCTGACGTGCGTTGCGTGAACCGCATTCGCGGCGCGCTCGGTTTTACGGGCGTCTATCAGGGCATCCGGGTGAGCCTGCAGACGACCGGCATGGGGCATCCGTCGCTCTCGATCTATGTCCATGAACTCCTGAGCGTCTATGGCGCCAGGACCCTGATCCGGGTAGGCACCTGTGGCGGCCTTGATGCCCGACTTCCCGTGCGCAGCATTGTCCTTTCGCAATCGGCCAGCAGCGACGGCGGCATCAACCGGCAGATTTTCGGACGGTTCGACTACGCGCCCGCCGCAGACGTCGGATTGCTGAGCCTCGCCTCGGAGATCGCCCGCGCGAAGGGGCTGGCCCATACGGTGGGGCCCACGGTTTCCAGCGATGTCTTTTATCATCCGGACGGCATGGAACGTTTTGCGACGCTGCGGCGGCACGGCGTTCTCGCCGTCGACATGGAAACGAGCTCCCTCTATACGCTGGCCGCCCAGTTCGGCGCGAGAGCGCTGTCGATCTGCACTGTCGTCGACAATATGGCGACCGGCGAAGAGACGCTTCTTTCGGAACGCCAGGCTCTGTTTGCCGGCATGGCCAGACTGGCGCTCGACGTCGTTGCGACCGCGCCCGCGCTGAAAGCGTGAGGCTGGCAAAGAGCCGTCCGGGCGTGAGGCCGACACCGGGAAATTCTCCGCCCTGTCGAACGCCTGACTTGCCGGAGGGGTGTGCAGTTCTGCCTGTTTTGTTGGCTCCTGCAACTTTTGCCTAAAAATTCGCCACCTTGTGTTGCGTTGCGTAAATATTCCTCAGTGCCTGGCGTGGCGGGGCAGACATCCCGCGTCCGCCTCCCGAGGGCGCGTGGCGTAACCGCTTGGGTTCCCAAGCATTCCCCTGTGATTTTAGCGCTGCGTCGCGGACTGGCACGACGGTTGCTTTGCCTATTGCGACCCAAACAACAATCATCAGGAGGTGTCATAATGAGGGGTAAGTTCCTGTCGGCCACAAAGATGCTGTCGGCCGCCGTGTTCGGCGCAGGCATGCTTGTTTCCGTGCCTGCCTTGGCGCAGGAAGACACGATCAAGGTGGGCATACTCCACTCGCTGTCGGGCACGATGGCGATCTCGGAGACCACGCTCAAGGACACGATGCTGTTCCTCATCGACGAGCAGAACAAGAAGGGAGGGGTGCTCGGCAAGAAGCTCGAGGCGGTCGTGGTGGATCCTGCGTCCGATTGGCCGCTCTTCGCGGAAAAGGCCCGCGGATTGATCGAGAACGACAAGGTTGCCGCGGTGTTCGGCTGCTGGACCTCGGTCTCGCGCAAATCGGTGCTGCCGGTTTTCGAGGAACTGAACAGCCTGCTCTTCTATCCTGTGCAGTATGAAGGGGAGGAGAGCCAGCGGAACGTCTTCTACACGGGCGCTGCGCCGAACCAGCAGGCCATTCCGGCCGTCGATTATCTGATGAACGAGGAAGGCGTCGAACGCTGGGTGCTGGCGGGAACGGACTATGTCTATCCGCAGACCACCAACAAGATCCTGGAAGCCTATCTCCAGTCCAAGGGTGTGAAGCCCGAGGACATCATGGTGAACTACACGCCGTTCGGCCATTCGGACTGGCAGACCATCGTCACCGACATCAAGAATTTCGGCTCGGCCGGCAAGAAGACCGCGGTGGTCTCGACCATCAACGGCGACGCCAATGTGCCGTTCTACAAGGAACTCGCCAATCAGGGCATCAAGGCCGAGGACATTCCGGTCGTGGCCTTTTCGGTCGGCGAGGAGGAACTCGCCGGCCTGGACACGGCGCCGCTCGTCGGCCATCTCGCAGCCTGGAACTATTTCCAGTCGGTCGATACGACCGAAAACGAGGCCTTCATCGAGGCCTGGAAAGCCTTCACCAAGAACGACAAACGCGTAACCAACGACCCGATGGAAGCCCATCTCATCGGCTTCAACATGTGGGTGAAGGCCGTCGAAAAGGCGGGCTCGACGGATCCGGATGCCGTCATCGACTCCATCGTCGGCGTTTCGGTGCCGAACCTCTCCGGCGGTTATTCGACCATGATGCCGAACCATCACATCACCAAGCCGGTTCTGATCGGCGAGATCCAGGCGGACGGCCAGTTCCAGACGGTCTGGGAAACGGCCGGCCTCGTCGTCGGCGACGAATGGTCCGACTATCTGCCCGACTCCAAGAGCCTCATCGCCGACTGGCGGGCACCGCTGTCGTGCGGAAACTTCAACGTCGCCACCGGCAAATGCGGCGGAAAGGGCGTGAACTGAAGCAACCATCATCCGGGTCTTCGGGCGTTTCCTGCCCGCAGACCCGACGAAGCGACCTGAACCCAATGGTTTTCGACCGATGATCCTGCGCCTTCTCGGCCTCGTCGCGTTCGTCCTCGCCTCGGCCTTTGTTCCGGCCAATGCCGGCGAGGCCGAACTCCGGACCGCCATCTCAAAATTCGCCGGCGTCCGGAACTTCCAGGCGACCGAGGCGGTCGTGCTGGAACTCGCCGCGACGGGCGACGCGAAGGTCGAGCGCTCCCTGGCATCGCTTGCCGATGGCGCCCTTTACTTTCGCAAGGCGGATGGCGGCGTGTTCATCGGCAAGGAGAAGGGGGCGGCTGTCGAACTGCTCGATCCGTTGACCGGGGATACGGTCGGCGAGGCCGGCAAGGCGGAGGTCGCCAAGATCAAGATCAACAACGCTCTTCGCCGTACGATCCGCGACGCACTCGGCGCTCTCACGCTGGGCTCGGCCGATCCCGCACGGCGACTGGCTGCCGCCGCAACCATGTTCAGGAGCCCCGATCCTGCCGCGATCCCGTCCCTCGACGCGGCGATAGCGGCAGAACAGGTCGCGAGCGTCAGGACCGCCCTGGAACAGGCACGCGCGGCCGCCGTGCTCGTCTCCACGCTGCCCGACGCCGACAAGTTCGCCGCCGTTGCCCGGATCGGTGCGCGTGGCGACCGGGACGCCCTGTCCCTTCTCACCGCTTTCGAGGCCAGGACCGAGGGCTCGTTGCGCGAAACCGCCGCCTCGGCGATCCGCGGCATAGAGAGCCGGCTGGCCTTGTGGGCGGCGCTGCAGAATGTCTGGTACGGAATCGCGCTCGGTTCGGTGCTGCTGCTCGCCGCGATCGGGCTTGCAATCACCTTCGGCGTCATGGGCGTCATCAACATGGCGCATGGCGAGATGGTGATGCTCGGCGCCTACACGACCTTCGTCGTGCAGAATGTCATCCGCACCTCCTTTCCCGGCCTCTTCGACTGGTCGCTGGCGATCGCGCTGCCGCTTGCCTTCCTCGTCGCCGGCGGCGTCGGGCTGGCTATCGAACGCGGCATCATCCGTTTCCTTTACGGTCGTCCCCTCGAAACCCTGCTGGCGACCTGGGGCGTATCGCTGATCCTCCAGCAGGCGGTGCGTTCCCTTTTCGGACCGACCAACCGGGAGGTCGGCAACCCGTCCTGGATGTCGGGCGGCTTCGACATCGGGCAGATGTCGATTACCTGGAACCGCTTCTGGATAGTGATCTTTGCGCTCGCCGTGTTCGCGGTCCTGCTTTACCTGATGAAGCGCACACGATGGGGGCTGCAGATGCGCGCCGTGACGGCCAACCGCCGCATGGCCGCGTCCATGGGCATCCGCACCCCCCTGATCGACGCGCTGACCTTCGCGCTCGGATCCGGCATTGCCGGCATTGCCGGCGTGGCGCTCAGCCAGATCGACAACGTCTCGCCCAATCTCGGCCAGGGCTACATCATCGACAGTTTCATGGTCGTCGTGTTCGGCGGCGTCGGCAATCTTTGGGGCACGCTTGTCGGGGCGATGTCGCTCGGCATCCTCAACAAGTTCCTCGAGCCGTTCGCCGGCGCCGTATTGGGCAAGATCCTCGTCCTGGTGCTCATCATCCTGTTCATTCAGAAACGCCCGCGCGGCCTGTTCGCGCTGAAGGGCAGGGCGGTGGAGGCATGATCACGGCCGGTTTCTTCTCATCGGGCGCCGACCGCCGCATCGCGGTCACGATCGCGCTGCTGGTCGCCGCCGCCGTTGTCGTCCCGGTGCTCAACACCGCCGTGCCGCCGGACAATCCGTTGCACGTTTCCAGCTACTTCGTGGCATTGACGGGCAAGTATCTCTGCTATGCCCTGCTGGCCCTCTCGCTCGACCTGGTATGGGGATATGCCGGCATCCTGTCGCTCGGCCATGGCGCCTTCTTCGCGCTCGGAGGCTACGCGATGGGCATGCATCTGATGCGCCAGATCGGCAGTAGAGGCGTCTATGGGAATCCCGACCTGCCAGATTTCATGGTGTTCCTCAACTGGAAGGAACTGCCCTGGTATTGGCATGGCTTCGATCAGTTCTGGTTTGCGGCGGTGATGGCCGTTGCGGTGCCTGGACTGCTCGCCTTCATATTCGGATGGTTCGCATTCCGCAGCCGAGTCACCGGCGTCTACCTCTCGATCATCACCCAGGCGATGACCTATGCGCTGCTGCTTGCCTTCTTCCGGAACGACATGGGGTTCGGCGGCAACAACGGGTTGACCGATTTCAAGGACATACTCGGCTACAGCGTTCAGGCAGATACCACGCGTTCCGCCTTGTTCGCGGCCAGCGCCCTGGCTCTGGCGCTGGGTGTGGCCGTCACCTGGATGATCGTCCGTTCGAAATACGGCAAGCTGCTGGTCGCCGTGCGCGACGCGGAGAGCCGCACCCGGTTCCTCGGCTGGAGGGCGGAGAATGTGAAGCTGTTCGCCTTCACCGTCTCGGCAGCCATGGCCGGGATCGCCGGCGCGCTCTACGTGCCGCAGGTCGGGATCATCAATCCCGGCGAGTTCGACCCCGCCAATTCGATCGAGGTGGTGATCTGGACCGCGGTCGGGGGGCGCGGGACGATCGTCGGCCCGATCGTCGGCGCGCTTCTAGTCAATTCGGGCAAGTCCTATTTCACCAGTGCTCTGCCCGAGTTCTGGCTTTTCGCCCTGGGCGGCCTCTTCATCGCCGTTACGCTTTTCCTGCCGAAGGGTGTTCTCGGCCTGTGGGATGCGTGGCGGGCCGGCATCTCCCGACGCGGGACGAAACCGCTGGCCGACGAAGTGGCCGAAGCGCAGCCGGCGGAGTGACAGATGATACAGCAGGTGACGCAGGACAAAGGGAACACCATCCTCTATCTCGACGGCGTCTCCGTCTCCTTCGACGGTTTTCGCGCCATCAACAACCTGTCGCTCGTTCTCGACAAGGGAGAGATGCGCGCCATCATCGGACCCAACGGCGCCGGCAAGACGACGATGATGGATATCGTCACGGGCAAGACCCGCCCTGATGAAGGCGAGGTCTTCTTCAACGGCGATGTCGACCTTACGCAACACGACGAGGCCGACATCGCCATGATGGGCATCGGCCGGAAGTTCCAGAAGCCGACGGTCTTCGAGAGCCATACGGTCGAAGACAATCTGCTGCTTGCCCTGAAAGGGCAGCGCTCGATCCTTCGGGCGCTGTTCCATCGACGCTCGGAGGCGGAGGATCGCCGGATCGACGAGATCCTTGCGACGATCCGGCTGGAGCCGAAGCGGCACGAAATGGCGGCGAGCCTCTCGCACGGACAGAAGCAGTGGCTGGAGATCGGCATGCTGCTCGCCCAGGATCCGAAACTCCTCCTGGTCGACGAGCCCGTGGCCGGCATGACCGATGCCGAGACCGAGGAGACGGCGCGCCTCTTGAGGGACATCGCCAGGACCCATTCGGTGATCGTCGTCGAGCACGACATGCATTTCGTGCGCGAGCTCGGCGTGAAGGTCACATGCCTGCATGAGGGAGCGGTGCTGTCCGAAGGCTCGCTCGACTTCGTCTCGGCCGACGAACGCGTCGTCGAAGTCTATCTGGGGAGATGACGGATGATCCGGCGAATGGCTTCGACATGCTTCGGCGGCCCGGGAGGAGCGGCAAGCCGCACAGCGCTGGGGGCGGCCCGCCTCCTGCCGCCGAGTCCGCGGTCCTCCATGCCGCGGCCGTTCGGTGACGGGATGGCGGGCCGCCCGCGGATCGTCGGGCGGGGGCGCTGACCATGCTGGAGGTCGTGGACGCCACGCTTCACTATGGCGCGGCCCAGGCATTGCGGGGCGTCTCGCTGACCGCCGGCGCGGGCAGGATCACCTGCGTGCTCGGCCGTAACGGGGTCGGAAAGACGAGTTTGATGAGATCGATCGTCGGCCATCACAGGCTGACATCGGGCAGGGTAGCCTTCGAGGGGAAGGCGCTCGACCGGAGCGCGGCGTACGATCGCGCCCGGTCGGGCATCGCATTCGTGCCGCAGGGCCGCGAGATCTTTCCGCTGCTGAGCGTCCGGGAGAACCTCGAAACCGGCTTCGCGCCGCTCAAACGTGCCGATCGAATCATACCCGGCGAAGTGTTCGAGCTCTTTCCCGTGCTAGAGCAGATGCTGGCGCGGCGCGGCGGGGACCTGTCGGGCGGGCAACAGCAGCAACTGGCGATCGGGCGGGCGCTGGTCATGCGGCCGAAGCTGCTCATTCTTGACGAGCCGACCGAAGGCATCCAGCCCTCGATCATCAAGGATATCGGCAGGGCGATCCGCTATCTGCGCGACAAGGCCGGCATCGCAGTCCTGCTCGTGGAGCAGTATCTCGATTTCTGTCGCGAGCTGGCCGACGAGATCTACATCATGGATCGCGGTGTCGTCGTCCACAGGGGACCGGCGCGGGATCTCGACAGTCCCGAGGTCAGGAAAATGCTGACTGTGTGACAGTTTCGCCGTGCAACCCTGCATCACAATGATATCATTTGGATAGAGGTTCGAGTCGCCACTCCGATCAGGCGTTGCGATGTGTATCGCGACGCTTTCGAAATCGGATCGGGGGCGTCTCGTGTGGGGGCTCCTATGCGGGGCCGGTCGTGCCGGCGCGTCGACCGCAGCATGATGCTGCGCAGGCCAATGTACCCGATGATCGTTAATCCTCGAGTCCCACCCGCAACGGTGAGGTTGCCCGATGCATGCAGTGCTGGACGACTGCGAAAAGCGTCGCCTGACCGAACGTGTCGACATCCAGACAGCGGTGGACATATTGGAATCGCGCGGTGTGCGCCGCGACGATCTCCTCACCGAGATCACGAAAGTCTTCTATGTCGATCTCGATGAGTTCAACCGTGTGCTGAGATTGTCCTGACCGTTCGGCGGGTCATGACGGAATTCCTTCGGTCCGCCGGCCTCGGCGGACCGCAAAGCGAGATAACGGGCGTCGGGACCTAGCCCCCGAAGGCCTCGCGCAGGCGTGCAAAGAGCCCGCCGCGTCCAGCGTTCATCGCGGAACGGACGCGCTTTGCCGCGCTTCCGGCGCTCATCGTCTCGCCGAGATGGCAATAGCAGACGATCTCGTGCAACTGCCAGTCAGAGAGTTCGAAATAGCGCTTGGCTTCGCCATAGGTGTCGTTGCCGAGGCCGTCGGCCCTGAGGATCGGGTCCTCGAAGGCAATGGTGAGCGGCGAGTCGGCGCTGCGCATTTCCGCGCGTCTGTCCGGCGGCTGATATTCGGTGCCGTGAAGCGTGGCAAGACGCCGGTCCCTTTGTCTCTCGAGCAGTTCGGCCCAGCGTTGCAGACGCTCGCTCCGCGTGAGCGCGGGGCGAAGATCGTCGGGGCTTACTTCGGCGATGGTTCTGAGCTGCTCTAGGCTCTGGTGCTTCATGATGGCCTCCATTCCTCTTCAGGATCGTGGCCCAGCCCCCTTTCTTGGTTAGGAAAGCGTTACTCCAAGATCAGGAGAAGTCCAGCTTTTTTCCGGAGGAGGCAATTCACAAATTGGTGGCGGGGCGCCTTTGGTCGCACTTGGTCGCCCCTGCCCGAGCGACATGTTCGGGCGACGGCGACGATGCTCCGCTTGCCGGCGAGGCAGGAGGAGCGTGCCCAACTAAAGCGGGATGTTGTCGTGCTTCTTCCAGGGGTTTTCGAGGTTCTTGTTCCGCAGCAGCCGCAGTGCGCGCGCCACGCGGCGGCGGGTCGAGTGCGGCATGATCACCTCGTCGACATAACCGCGCTCGGCGGCCACGAAAGGCGACAGGAAACGGTCCTCATAGGCCTTGGTGTGCCTGGCGATCTTTTCGGCGTCGCCGATGTCCTTGCGGTAGATGATCTCAACCGCACCCTTGGCGCCCATCACGGCGATCTGCGCCGTCGGCCAGGCGTAGTTGATGTCGCCGCGCAGATGCTTCGAGGCCATGACGTCATAGGCGCCGCCGAAGGCCTTGCGGGTGATCACCGTGACCTTCGGGACGGTCGCTTCGGCGTAGGCGAAGAGCAGTTTCGCGCCGTGCTTGATCAGCCCGCCATATTCCTGCGCCGTGCCGGGCAGGAAACCGGGCACGTCGACGAAGGTGACGATCGGAATGCTGAAGCAATCGCAGAAGCGCACGAAGCGCGCCGCCTTCCGCGAGGCGTCGGAATCCAGCACACCGGCCAGCACCATGGGCTGGTTGGCGACGAAGCCGACCGTACGGCCTTCGACGCGGCCGAAACCGGTGACGATGTTCTTCGCGAAGGAGGGCTGGATCTCGAAGAAGTCGCCTTCGTCGACGGTCTTCAGGATCAGTTCCTTGATATCGTAAGGCTTGTTGGCATTGTCGGGAATAAGCCGGTCGAGCGACATGTCGGGCTCGGTGACGGACTGGTAGCACTCGATCTCCGGCAGTTCCGACGTGTTCGACGCCGGCAGGAAGTCGACGAGCCGACGCATCTGCAACAGCGCTTCGACATCGTTGTCATAGGCGCCGTCGGCGATGGAGGACTTGGTCGTGTGGACCGAAGCGCCGCCGAGCTGCTCGGCCGTCACCGTCTCGTTGGTGACCGTCTTCACCACGTCGGGCCCGGTGACGAACATATAGGAGGTGTCGCGCACCATGAAGATGAAGTCGGTCATCGCAGGCGAATAGACGTCACCGCCGGCGCAGGGCCCCATGATCACCGAAATCTGTGGAATGACGCCCGAGGCGAGCACATTGCGCTGGAATATCTCGGCGTAGCCGCCCAGCGCGGCGACGCCTTCCTGGATACGGGCGCCGCCTGCGTCGTAGAGGCCGATGATCGGCGCCCGGTTGCGCAGCGCCATGTCCTGCACTTTCATCACCTTCTCGGCATGGGCTTCCGAAAGAGACCCGCCGAACACGGTGAAATCCTTGGCGAAGAGGAAGACGGGACGGCCGTTGACCGTGCCCCAGCCGGTGACGATGCCGTCGCCGGCGACCTTGGTCTTCTCCATGCCGAAATCGGTGGACCGGTGCTCGACATACATGTCGAACTCCTCGAATGACCCTTCGTCGAGGAAGATCTCGATGCGTTCCCGGGCTGTAAGCTTGCCGCGACCATGCTGCGCGTCGATCCGCGCCTGGCCGCCGCCGGAGCGGGCGACCTCCCGACGGCGTTCCAATTCCTTCAGCACGTCCTTCATGGGTGTCTCCTCCGTCAGCCCGGCAAAGTCTGTTAACACGCCTCCGGGGGAGCGCAAGCCGGCAAGGATGCGGGACGGGCTCACCCGATGCCCGCGTCCGGCGGCCGCGAGGGCCGGTTACCAGGTCCCCGTATTGGCCATCGACGCCCAAGGCTCCTGGACGGGCAGGGCCTCGCCTTCCTGCAGCAGCTCGATCGAGATGTTGTCGGGCGACTTGACGAAGGCCATGTGGCCGTCGCGCGGCGGCCGATTGATGGTGACGCCGAGATCCATCAGGCGCTGGCAGGTCTCATAGATGTTGTCGACCTTGTAGGCGAGATGGCCGAAATTGCGCCCGCCCGTATAGGCCTCCGGATCCCAGTTATAGGTGAGCTCGAGTTCGGGCGCCCGGTTGGCGGCCGATGCGCCCTTGTCCTTGGGCGCAGCGAGGAAGATCAGCGTGAAGCGTCCACGCTCATTATCCATGCGGCGGACTTCCTCCAGGCCGAGCTTGTTGCAATAGAAGTCGAGCGAGGCATCGACATCCGTTACGCGGACCATCGTGTGCAGATAACGCATGAGTCTTTCCTGCGGGTTTGGATTCGAGATCATTCGAACATAGGGCGCGAAAGCGGCGAGCGGCAACCGCTCATGATCGCGTTCCTGCGGCTTGATGGTCGCGAAGGTTATCCGAGGCTGGAATCTCCGGTTTGAAAAGGTGAAAAAAGCCGTTGTGGCCCTTGCACTCGGCCGAATACGCAGTGCTATTCTCGCAATCAGGAATCAGCGACGGCGTCAACTAGGAAAGGGTGCGTTCGGATGGGGGAAAAAGCCTCTTTCACGGGGCTCGGTGCGGCCAAGGCGGACGCGCTGACCCGCGACGAAGGCGGCGAGTCCGCCGGGCTGATCGAGATCTCCGGCGCCATCAAGTGGTTCGACGTCGCCAAGGGATTCGGCTTCATCCTGCCGGACCAGCCGGGCATGGGTGACGTGCTTCTCCATGTCACCTGCCTGCGCCGCGACGGTTTCCAGACGGCGCTCGAAGGTGCCCGCGTGGTCTGCCTCGTGCGCCGCGGCGACCGTGGCATGCAGGCCTTCCGTGTCATCTCCATGGACAGCTCGACCGCGGTCCACCCAGCCGAGCAGCAGGTGCGCACCCATGTGGCGGTTGCGCCCGAGAGCGGGCTGGAGCGCGCACTCGTCAAGTGGTTCAACCGCACCAAGGGCTTCGGTTTTCTGACCAGGGGCGAGGGAACCGAGGACATCTTCGTCCATATGGAGACGTTACGGCGTTACGGCATCACCGAGTTGCGACCCGGCCAGGTAGTGCTGGTTCGTTTCGGACGAGGTGACAAGGGTCTCATGGCCGCCGAAGTTCACCCCGACATGGGCACGCTCTCCATCTCCCACTAAATTTAGGGCGCCGCGCGTCCATTTGGACGCGCAAAGGATGCCCTGTCACTTTGAATCCACGCGTCGTGCTTTCGGAAAATCGAGTAAGGTCTTCCGGTTGATGCGGTAGGGCGCCACCTGTCCTTTGCGTATGCAAGGACAGGTTAAAACCTTGAAATCGATACATCGCGCCTCGCCGAAACCGATATCGGTTTCGGCCAGGCGCGGCTGGTCGCGGACTTGACGGCGCGTGGTCGAGGACGATATCGGCAGCGCCATACCGCAAGGGGGCCGCATGTTTCGTTTGTCCTGGCTTATCGGTGCTGCTCTGGTTGCCGTGATCGCGGCATCGACGCTTTGCATCGCGTCGCACTCGCCGGCCGCGGCCGAAGGGCAGGCGATGACCCTGCCTGTCGACCCCACGCCCCTGATAGCCGAGACGAGCGCCGGCGAGCGGCGCTTCGACATCGAGATCGCCGACGATATGGGCGAGCGCGAGCAGGGCCTGATGTTCCGTCAGCGGATGGACGATGATCACGGCATGCTGTTCGTGTTCGAGGACACGAGGGAGGTCGGCTTCTGGATGAAGAACACGCCGATGCCCCTCGACCTCATCTTTATCGGCCAGGACGGGCGAGTACGCGCCGTCATGCGCGGAGAGCCGTTTTCGACCGCGGTGATCTCGCCCGGCACACCGGTCCGCTTCGTGCTTGAAGTCAAGGCAGGCATCGCCGACAAGGCGGGGATCAGGGACGGCGACCGGCTCCGTCACCCCGCGATCGACGCGGTCGCCAATCGGGGCAATCCCGGCTGACGCCGGAGGGGAGGGCGACAGCATGCAACTCTTCACCCACGATGGATTCGACCTCGCCTATATCGACCAGGGGACAGGCGATCCTGTCCTGCTCATTCACGGTTTCGCATCCAGCCATATCGTGAACTGGGTGTCACCGGGCTGGATCAAGACCCTGACCGAAGCCGGCTATCGGGCAATCGCCTTCGACAATCGAGGCCATGGCGCCTCGTCCAAGAGCTACGACCCCGACGCCTACTATCCAGGCAGGATGGCGAGCGACGCCGCGGCCTTGCTGGGTCATCTCGGATTGAGCCGTGCTCATGTGATGGGTTATTCGATGGGCGCACGCATCGCCGCCTTCCTGGCTTTGCGCGAACCGGCCATGGTCGCCACGCTTGTGTTCGGCGGCCTGGGCATCGGCATGGTGGACGGCGTCGGGGACTGGGACCCCATCGCCGATGCGCTGATGGCTGCGACCCCGGCCGAGATCACACATCAACGCGGAAGAATGTTCCGTGCCTTCGCCGACCAGACCAGAAGCGATCGCCAGGCGCTGGCCGCCTGCATCGCCACGTCGCGCGAACTGTTGAGCGAGGCGGACATGGCCCGCATCACCCAGCCGACCCTGGTCGCCGTCGGTACTACGGACGACATCGGCGGCTCGCCCGAAGATCTGGCGGCGCTGATGCCCAATGCCGTCGCCTTTTCGATCGAAGGCCGCGACCACATGCTTTCGGTCGGCGACCGCGCCTTCAAGAAACGCGTCCTGGAGTTCCTGCAGGAACATCCGCTGTAGGAAGGCTTCGCCTTGCCAGCGGCGACGATCCATAAATAAATATAGCAAACCAACTTCCGGAGGCCGCCTTGACCGGACCGCACGCGATCGACTTCATTGGTGCCGAAGGCAACAGGCTGAGAGGCGATTTATGGGACGGGCGCGGCCATCCGGTGCTTTTCTTCCACGGCGGCGGCCAGACGCGCCGGGCCTGGGACAAGACGGCCAAGCGGGTCGCCGCCGCCGGCATGCGGGCGGTCACGGTCGATCAGCGCGGCCATGGCGAGAGCGACTGGGTCGGGAGCGGCAACTACACCTTCCAGCATTTTGCCGAGGATGCGGCAGCCGTGGTTCGCCAGATGGCCGAACGCTTCCATGCCGCACCGTCGGTGGTCGGCGCGTCGCTCGGCGGTCTTTCGGCGCTCGCGGCCGAGGTGAGGCTGGGGCCGCTGCTCGACTCGCTCGTGCTGGTCGACGTGATCCCGCGGATGGACCCCGACGGCATCGCAAAGATCCAGGGCTTCATGGGCGAGCGCCGCGACGAGGGGTTTGCGTCACTCGAGGAGGCAGCCGACGCGATCGCGCGCTACCTGCCGCACCGTCAGAAGCCGACATCCCTCGACGGGTTGAAGAAGAACCTTCGCCGAACCGCAGACGGCCGCTACTTCTGGCACTGGGATCCGGGTTTCATGACCAGCGAGCAGAATATCAACCGCAACGCGCGTGAGTTGATGGCGGAGTTGACCGCCGCCCTGCCGAAGCTCACCTTGCCGGTTCTTCTGGTGCGCGGCATGCAGTCCGAGCTGGTGCAGGAGGGCTATGCGCAGGAGTTCGTCAGCCTTGCTCCCACTGCATCCTATGTCGATGTCGGCGGGGCCGGGCATATGGTGGCCGGCGACAAGAACGACATCTTTTCGCACGCGGTCCTGGAGTTCCTGACAGACCGCGAAGCCGCTTGAGCAACGGAACGCCGCCTCATGGCGGTGTTCCCAAAACGTGTCTCCCGAAAGCGTGCAGCGGTTTCGGGAAAAGGACATGCGCCAGATCAAGGCTTACCGCGTGTCGCATGAAACCTTTTCACGCGACACGCCGTAAAGTAATGCGTGCCCCGTCAGTGATCACGCTTCAAGTGCGCGGTTGCGGTCCTGCCATATCTCCAGCAGCGCCAGCAGCGCGACAACGCCGCCCAGCACGATATGCCAGATGCGCAGCGTTCCGCCGTAGTTCAGCACGAAGGGCTGGATCACCATCCATATGCCGGCGATGAACAGCAGGATTTCCTCCCAGCGGCGCAGCCACAACTGCTCGAGGCCGCTTAGCACGATGATCGCCGCGCCCACCAAAGCCGTCAAGCCGGTCACCGTCGTGTTGCCTCCCGTGTCGCCGAAGAAGCTGAACAAGGGGGACACCATGATGACCAGGCCGAGGGCCATCGACACTATGTCTTCCCATCGCCGATGTTCCATGAGCGCAGTGGGGCTCATTCTGTTGGGGGGTGTTGTTGCCATGACGAAACTCCTCTCAGGCTACATTCGAGCGTAACTCGAATATCCCGTGAGGACTGGTGCATTCGCGCCGAACTCCTCACCGGGATTCCGGACGCACTGGGAATATTATCTCAAGAAATGCGCTCCGTATCAATGACGTTGCGAAATCGTGTCGTGCGGGCGCTCCTCACGCCGCAGCGGCTTCCTCGACAAGCCAGTTCGCCAGGCGTTCGGCGAGCGCCCGACCCTGGCCGGAGCGGAGCAGCCTGAACTCGCCGAACTGAAGTTGCTGCGCACCCGGCAGTTCGACCAGCGAGCCCGCAGCAAGCTCCTTGGCGGTCAGCAATGGTGGCGCAAGCGTCATGCCGAGGCCGGCGGTCGCCGCGTGGATCGCCGCGTCGTCCGTGTCGAAGGCATGCGCGATACGGATCGCGCCGCGTTGGATGCCGAAAGCGAGAGCCCACAAACTCCAGTCCCAATTGTCGGTGGTGGCCTTGAGGGCCGGCACCCTGGCAATATCGGCAAGGCTTTCATAGCCGCAGGTGGCCAGCAGCGCCGGAGAAAGAAGGGGCCGGCTCAAGTCGGCCATCAGGAATTCGCCCGGGGTTTCGCCGTCGCCCGACCGACAATAGGTGATGGTGATGTCGGCACCGGCACCGGCGCGCAACCGCCCTTCATGGCTGGTCTCGACATGGATGCGGGCCATTGGGTTGCGCTGCTTGAAGGCTTCGAGCGCCGGGATCAACCAGCGCACCGCCAGCGAGACCGATGCCCTGACCACCACTTCGTCAGCGTCCCGGGTGAGGGATTGCGCAGCACGGGCGATGATGGCGAGCGCCGGCTCGACCTCGTCGAAGAAGCGCCTTCCGGCCTCGGTCGGAACAATCGCGTTGTTCCGGCGCTCGAAGAGAGCAACGCCCAGATCCGCCTCGAGCGCCTTAATCTGATGGCTGACGGCGCCAGGCGTGACGCCGAGATCGGCCGCGGCGGCAGCGATGCTCCGGCGCCGCGCCGCGACAGCGAACACGCGGACGGCATTGAGGGAAGGTCGCCGTTCCTGCATCAATATTCCTCATGCACGACTAATTTTTCTGGTTTGATCATAAGAGGTGAAACGGAGAATGGATATGGCTGCTCTCACTTGGAAAGTCTGGTGGCCTCCATGTCCCGCTCGCAAAATCTTGAGGCAATCCTCTGGGTGACGGCCGGTACGGCGGTCTTTTCGCTGATCTTCGCCTCGGGAAAATTCGCGGGCGATGCAGCGTCGACGCTGCAAATCCTGTTCCTGCGCTACATCGGCGGCTTTGCGACACTGCTCGCCGCGGTGGCGGCGACCGGTGGTCGGCTCTCGCAGTTCCGGAGCGCGCGGCCCGCTTCGCATTTCCTGCGCGCCCTGGTCGGGGCCTATGGCGGCGTGGCGCTCATCCACGCTTCCGCCAACATGCCGATCGTCGACGCCACGGCGATCGGGCTGCTCTACGTGATCTTCATGGTCGGGCTCGGCGTGTGGTTCCTCGGCGAGCGCATCACGGCGCAGCACTGCGCCGGCATCGTGCTGTGCACGGCGGGTGCGGCGGTCGTGATGGGCTCGCGCGGCGCTTTCCGCTCCTTCGATATCGCCTATCTGTGGCCGGCCGCCATCGCATTCGGAGGCGCGATCCTGCTCGCGCTCGAAGGCATATTGATCAAGACGCTCAGCCGCTCCGACCAGCCCTTGACCGTGCTGCTGCACGTCAACTTCTTCGGCATCCTGCTTCTGGCCGTTCCCGCGCTGCTCAGTTGGCGATCAACTGATTTGGCCGACAACCTGCCCTTGCTGCTGCTCGGCCCGGTCGGCATCACGGCGCAATATTTCATCATCCGCGGCTATCGCATGGCCGACGTGTCGGTGCTCGGTCCGGTCGACTATACGTGGCTGATCTTCGCTGGGCTGATCGGTCTTGCCTTCTTCCAGGAGGTGCCGACAATGGGCAGCGTGATCGGCTCGGCGGTCATTGCTGCCGGTGGCGTGGTGTTGGCGCTGCTCAAGCCGGCTAAGGCGGCCTAGTTCCAACGGCGATGGATGCTGGCGCATCCACCGTACCTCAATCGCCGGCGCTCCCGGCCGCCCGTCAACCCCACCGCTTCGCCATCCACACCCGATCCTGCCCCGGCGGGCGATCGCGAAGACGTCCGATCTCCCGGTAGCCGTGCTTCTCATAGAAGCCGATCGCCTGGAACGTCGACGTCGTGAGATGGGAGCCGATGGCGCCATGGGCTCGCGCCAGGAGCCTGCTGCCATGTCCCTGGCCGCGGAGGGCCACCTCGATCCAGAAATGGTCCACTTGAAGCCAGCACAAAGCGACCATGGCCCTGATACCGCCGCGGACCATCCCTGCATCATCCCTCAACAAAAGGGTCAGGGGCCTGCGCGGCCAGTCTCCGGCGTACTCGATCAGATGCGCCAACAGCCCCGCGGTGACGTCGTCGGCTCCGGACGGGCCTGGATCCTGATGGACTTCGACGAGCATCGGGGTCATGCTTGGCGGATCGCCAGTGCTGCCAACGAGCGCGACAGGTTATCCCGCGCCCGCGCCTCGTGGCTCTCGCGGAACAGGTCGGTGTGGAAGATACGGGGCCGAGACAGGAAGGACCGCAGCACGGCGCCGCGTCCTGCCCGCCAGGCCGTGTCGTCGACCCAGGCATATTCGAGCCGGATCGCCCGCTCATAAGCATCGAAGATTTCGGCTTGAGCACCGAGGATCGCCAGGTCCATATCGAGGAAAAGAGCAGCGTCCCCGCACGCTGCCTCGTCGGCGATATCCGGGACCACGTGCCTGGCCGTGGCCTCGATCATGTCGGTGATGCGCCGCAGCCGTTGCGCATCGGTCCTGTCGGCCAGGCGGTCGGCGGCCAGCGCGGCGCTCTTCTCTTCATTGTTGTTGCGGCGGCTGTCATAGATCGCGTCGTGGAACCATATGGCGGCTTCCACGGCCTCGGGATCGGCGAGCGCGGCGCGATGGTCGCCGGCCAATCGCAGCAGCTCATCTATATGGCCAAGCCCATGGTAGTGACGATCGGCGCGGCGGTAGAGCGCGCGAAGTTCCGCCTTCAGTGCCTCGTCCATCAGCGGCACGGCCATCATTCTCCCCTGAACACGGGGCGCCGCCGCTCGGCGAAGGCCGCGCGACCTTCGGCATAGTCGCTGCTTTCGAACGTGGCGTCACCCATGCATCGCGCCAGCTCGGTGTCCTCCGGCCTGCCGGAAAGCGCGGCGGCGATGGCCGCCTTGGAGGCCCGCACCGAAAGCGGCGCGTTTGCGGCGATGGCCTCCGCGAGTTCGGCGACGCGAGCATCGAGACGGCCGGCGCTGACGATCTCCAGCAGGAAGCCGGTCGCCAGGGCCGCCTCGGCATCGATGCGTGCGGCGGAGAATGTCAGATATTTCGCCATCTGCGGGCCGACCGCGTTGACGATATCGGCCATGGCGTCATGCGGATAGGCAAGGCCCAGTCGCCCGGCGGGGACTGAGAATTGCGCGTCGGGAGCGGCGAGCCTGATGTCGCAAGCGGCCGCAATGCCGAAGCCGCCACCGAAGCAGATGCCGCGGATCGCCGCGATGACGGGCACCCGCGCCTCGCGTATGGCGGCGAAGGCGGCAGAATTCGCCGCCTCATAGGCGCGGGCGCCCGCGCCGCCGGCCCGCAACGTCGCGAACTCGCCGATATCGGCGCCGGCCGAGAAATCGCTTCCCTGGCCGCGAAGCACGATGGCCCGCGTTGCGTGGTCCGCGCCGATCGCGCTCACGTGGCGCGCCAGGTCCTGCCACATCGCATAGGTGATGGCGTTCTTCTTTTCGGGGCGATCGAAGGTGAGGGTGGCGACGCCTGAGGCGAATTCGGTGATCAAGGCTTCGGCTTCCATGCTGGCTTGAATTCTGACGAACCAAAACCATTTGACACAGCATCAAGGAAAATAGAATTCAATAGCCTCGCGTCCTGGCCTATGATCGGCGGGAAAGCTGACAGGAACCGCCTCTATGGAGAGCGCATCATGAATTCGATCAGCATCGCACGCGGCGGACATGTGCAGCCGGTCGACCCCATCTGGCGCTCGATTCGCGACGAGGCGCAGGAAGCGGTCGAACGGGACCCGCTCCTGGCGGCTTTCCTCTACGCGACCATTCTCAATCACGATACGCTCGAGGACGCCGTCATCCATCGCATCGCGCAGCGGCTCGATCACCAGGACATCAGCGCCGATCTGATCCAGCACACCTTCAAGTCGATGCTCAAGGACAATCCGGACTGGAGCTCGATCGTGCGCGTCGACATCCAGGCCTACTACGACCGCGACCCCGCCTGCGACCGGTTCCTGATGCCGGTGCTCTACTTCAAGGGCTTCCATGCGATCCAGACCCACCGGCTGGCGCATTGGCTCTGGAACCAGGGCCGCAGGGATTTCGCGCTCTATCTGCAGAGCCGCTCATCGGCAGTCTTCCAGACCGACATCAACCCTGCCTCCAGGATGGGAAAGGGCATCTTCATCGACCATGCGACCGGACTGGTCGTCGGCGAGACCGCGGTCATCGAGGACAACGTTTCGATCCTCCACGGCGTGACGCTCGGCGGCACGGGCAAGTCCGGCGGCGACCGCCATCCGAAGATCCGCTACGGGGTGCTGATCGGCGCGGGCGCCAAGATCCTCGGCAATATCGAGGTCGGCCATTGCGCCAAGATCGCGGCTGGCTCCGTGGTGCTCTCGCCGGTACCGCACAACAAGACGGTGGCCGGTGTGCCGGCCAGGGTCGTCGGCGAAACCGGCTGCGACCAGCCGTCGCGCCAGATGGACCAACTCCTGCCGGCGCAGACCATGGACCACGTCGTCAGCTTCGACATCTGACTGCGGTCGGCCTTGTCCCGCCACGCTCCGGGTGGATCCGGGCGCATTCCGGCGGGAGTGGGTGCTTTGCGGCATATCGCTGCCGCGATCATTGCCTTTACATCGCCACGCATGCCATGCCAGAAGCGGCTTCCAAGCGAACCCGTATCCGTGACCGGAGAACCATCGTGAAGCCGGAAGAAATCAAGAAGCTCGACGCCTATTTCAAGCGCACCTTCCACAACCCCAAGCTCCAGGTGAAGGCGCGCCCCCGCAAGGACGATTCGGCGGAGGTCTATATCGGCGACGAGTTCCTGGGCATCGTCTTCAAGGACGAGGACGACGGCGACTACAATTTCTCGATGGCGATCCTCGACATCGACCTCGGATGATCCTGCCGGCGCAAATGCGCCCGATCCGCGCATCGTGCTTTCCGAGGATCGGACACGATCGTCGGGCCGATGCGCGAGGCTGCCGCGGCGGCGGCGTTAAAGCGCGTCGCGATCTTCAGACTCGCTTTACGCGCGTTAGGTGATTGTTCGTACGCATGTCTTTGTCCCGAAACGGATTCCCGCTTTCGGGAGACATGCTCTAACGACTGGTCCTGATTAAGTTCCTGGCCGTGGCAAGCACGGCGGCATCCAGCGCCCGCCAGCCTTGCAGGAGTTCCCGCGGAAAACGGTAGGTAAGGCTAAGATTGCCGCCGATGTGGATGTCGCGTTCGCAGGGCGCCAGCGATTCTTCGGCGCTTGGGCCAACGAGGCAGCGGGCGACGAAGGGAGCGGCACCCGACGAGGGCGCCACCGCCAGGACTTCGTTCAGATAGCCGGAATCCTGCTTGAACTCATAGAGCATGACGCCGCCCTGCGCGGCTTCGCCGGTCGGCTCGATGAGCGATCGGTAGATCGGCTCGAAGCGGCCGCTCATGTCCCGCGACATCATCCGCTGTTCGAAGGTGAGAAACAGGATGCGCCGGGCTCCGCCGGCATGGTTGAAATCGTCGCGCAGCTTCGGAGAATAGCCGCGCATGTCGGGCCAGTGGAGATAGAGGTCGAGACGCTCTGTCACACCGTCGCGGCGGGCGCGCTCGAAGCGGATGGCATTGGCCGGCGCCGCGATCACGTCGTTGCCGATCACGATCTCATGGACCGTCACGTCGTCTGTGTGACCGGCCATGGCGATCGACTGGCCGAACCATTTGCCGCCGACACTTATGGCGAGCGACAGCAAGGCCAGCACGGCGAAGCCGTAGAAGATGCGCAACATGAAGGCCGAATCGAGCAGTTTCACTTCCGCTTGGTCGAGGGTTGCGGTTGGTCTCATCCGATAGTTTCCAGTCACGCAGGGACGAGGCAGGCTGCCCATCATTTCCCGTCCAGTGACATTGGGCCGGTATGGTAAATGGCCGGTAAAGATCGGCTTCCATGGTCTGCGGCCAAAGGTCTTGTCATTCGGGGACCGCGTCTCGGAAGCGGGAACGGGATCGCAAACGCTCGTCCTCTCACGCGACACGCCTCAGGTTCCTGGTAGACGCAGTCTTTTTCCCGAAACCGCTGCACAGTTTCGGGAGACATGCTTAAGGTAAGGCGGGTCGGGATCGCGAGCCGACAGGCCGGCCTTCATCGGAATGGGAAACAGTGGGCGCCGCGGCGCCAGGGAGAAGACATGCCTCTTTATGAACTGGACGGGGTGCGCCCCGTTTTCGACGACGAGGCCAGCAACTGGATCGCCCCAGACGCCACGGTCATCGGAAACGTTGAGATCGGACGGGACGTGGGCATCTGGTTCGGCGTCGTGATCCGCGGCGACAACGAACGCATCGCCATCGGCTCGGGCAGCAACGTCCAGGAACATACCGTCATGCATACGGATCTCGGCTACCCGCTGACGATCGGCAGCGGCTGCACGATCGGCCATCGTGCGATGCTGCATGGCTGCACCATCGGCGACAACAGCCTGATCGGCATGGGCGCGATCGTGCTCAACGGCGCCAGGATCGGAAAGAACTCGCTGGTGGGCGCCGGCGCGCTGGTCACCGAGGGCAAGGTGTTTCCTGACAATTCGTTGATCATGGGCGTGCCGGCCAAGGTGGCGCGCACGCTCGACGATGGGGCGATGGCCGGGCTGCGCGCCTCGGCCGAGGGCTATGTCGCCAACGCCCGACGCTTCCGCAAAGGTTTGAAGGTGCTCTGAAACCGAGGTCGCATTCCGCTTCGTCCTGTTAAAAGCAGGAATTTTGCAGGACGAGGCCGAATCCGAGGGGACCGAATCCACCGTTCGGCCCGACGTGTCGCCATCGTCGGCAGGCATAGTCCCGGCAAAGTGAAGATAGTTGTCAAGAAATCAGCGATCTCCACGCGGGAGTCAATTGTCGACCCGGTGGGTCAGCAAGATTTGATTCAGCCGAGCGTGCCGCCACGGCCCTGTATAGGCGGAGCCGGCCCAGGGACTTGGGCCGGCTCCTGAACCCGGTCTTTGGGGACGGGGAGGGTGGGGACTCGACCGGGTTGTCTCTTCCTAAAGCGCGTTGCGTGAAAACGGATCTACGCAACACGCTCTAGGTCTCTGATTTGACGCATGTCTTTATCCCGAAGCCGGTACCCACTTTCGGGAGACATGCTTTATCGCGACGCCACGCTGCCGACCGCGATGGCGCGGCCGTCATTGATCGTGACCCAGGCACCCGAGTTTCGATCCGACTGGCGCTTCAGATAGGTGTATTCCGTGTCGCTCCAGGCGAGTACCCGAGGCTCGAGATTGTCGAGCACATAATCGCCCTGGCCGGTGCGGACCGTGAGCACCGCGTGGCCGTCGCCATTGGGCTGGCGCACCACTGTGATCAGGAGGTCCCCGGCGGGGATGCCGAGCTTCATCAACTCGCGCCGCTTCTCCAGCACATAGTCCTCGCAGTCGCCGAAACCGTCCGGATAGGACCAGAACTCCTCGCGCCCCCACATTTCCATATCGGTGCGTGGGGAAACCTGCGCATTGACCTGGTCGTTGACCTCGACCATGGCCGCCCAGAGCTTCCTGCTCAACTCGACCGGCGCATGCCTGGCAGTGACCTGCCGGCATTGCTGCGGTTCGCGCTGGCAGAATTCGTAGTGGCCGACGGGCTGCGTCGCGCGCCCGCCTGTGGGCATGAAGTTGCCTGCCGAGGCCGTCGCCGACCATCCCGCCAGAGGCAGGGCGACAGCAAGCAGCCACATCTTCTTCGCAATCCCTGTCATTTCGGCGTCTCCCCGTTTGAGAGCACAATGACAGGAGCGGATTTATTTGACGCAAAATGCGGAAGCAGATATTGAATAAATTGAGCCTTTAGCTCGAAACTATTTTGAAATGAACTTGCGAATTGTTTGTGTTATTCAAGTATAAAATCGTTACTAGATTTCCAGGGAACCGTTAACCATAGATCGGGATTGGCGACGGTTGGTGGCTCTCGAGGTTTCCCGGGCCCGGTGCAATGTCGACCTTGTGCCGGTGCAGCCTGCATTGCCGTCACGGCATGGATTCTCGGGTCACCTCCGGCTTCGCTGCGCTCGCCTGCGGACCCGAGAATGACGATGGTGGGGAGGTCGCCGTTCAGCGTATCTCCGACGCTTACGGCTAGCCGGAGCGCGCACCCTCCATCGTCATTCTCGGGCCTGAGCACGGCGCGCAGCGACGTGCGAGGCGCCCCGAGAATCCATGCCGTAACGGCGATGAGGCCGTCAACGGTTCGGACAAGGCATGTTTGAAGGGCCTTTGTCCTGCACCGCAGCGCCCGGCCGTGATCTCACGGCATGGATTCTCGGGTCACCTTCGGCTCGCTCCGCTCGCCTGCTGGCCCGAGAATGACGATGGTGGGGAGGCCGGCGTCCAGCGAGCTCCGTATCTCCGACGCTTACGCCTAGCCGGAGCGCGCGCCCTCCAATCGTCATTCTCGGGTCTCCTCGCACGGCGCTGCGCCGTGCTCAGGCCTAAGAATGGCGAGCGCAGGGGCGCTCTGCGTCAAGGGTCGAGGTCACCGCCGATATGGGCGTTCAGTTGTGCCGCCCAGGCCGCCGGGCTGATGGGAGACCCTTCTGAATCGTCGGCGGTCTGCATCGCAGTAACGGCACGGATCTGGAGTCATTTGGCACGTCGCTTCGCTCCGCGCCCAGGCCCGAGAATGACAGTTGAGGTGAGGAGCCTGCGTGTCGGCAATCCACGCGATGTGGGCCGACCGTATCGAGCTCTGGTTTCGATGGAGCGCGGCCGATCGCCGAAGGCGCGACGGGCCGACCTCCGGAAGTTCGAGCCGTCAGCCGCCGCGTCCGTTGAATTCCGAATCGAGCGTTTCCGGGCGCTGTATGATCGCGAACTCGATCGCGACGCCGTCCTCGAAATGGCGTACCACGCGGCCGCGCATCGTTCCGAGCGTGACCTGCACCCCGAGCGCCGGTTTGACCTCGATTTCCACCGCAGCGCCGGATAGCGACAGGTCGATGATGCGGCACGGATACCGGCGTCCATCGGAAAGCTGAAGCGTGCTCAGCGGGTTGCGTGGCGCCACGCGCTCGTGGCGGCGGTCCTCGGGCAGGTCGAGCTCATGCTTGTTGGCAAGCCAGGTGAGTTGCGCCGCGAGCTTGTCCCTCTTGCGGTCTGAGGCGATGACGGTCATGGCGAAGCCGTCGTCCAGGACACGGGTGACCACGCCTTCGATGCGGCCGATATGGTCTAGATAGGCGATCACCTTCTCGCCGGGTTCGCCCCGCCGATCGGCGCGCAAAGCGGCATTGCCGGGCGACATGTCGATCACCTGGCATGGATGTTCGCTGCGGTCCTCCAGCATGAAACGTCCGTAGATCTTCACGCGCACGCGCTGAAAATTGCGTCGTTCCATCCTGGACGGCGTCTGATCCACCGCCGCTGCCCTCATCACATGCCTCGACCTGTTCATTCCGCCTCGCGCGAAGACGCGCAAGTGCAGGAAAAAACTACGTGAAAACGAGTTAACAAGCCGTAAGCCCGAGACGCCTCGGGCAAGGATATCTTCAGCCTTCGCGCCCGCCGTCGAGCACCACGAGATGGCGGATCCTCCGCCCGGAGCCGGGCGCGATGCCGCTCTGCCGCAGGGACGAAACGCTGGGGACGAGGCCCGGAACCGAGATCGGCGACCGGTTGCGCAGGAAGACCGGCTCGCGGTCGGGGTCGACGATGCGTACCGCCTCGATCTGTGCCTCCCGCACCGGGTCGGCGCCCAGCCAGAAGGGCCGGGCCGCAGCCGAGATGATGCCCATGCAGCGTGGGCTTTCGGAGCCGCCGTCGAGAGGCAGAAGCAGAAGCTCGAACGGATTGGTCCGCCGGCCGCGGCTTACGCCCGAAAAGGTGATGACGACCACCGACTTCATGTTGAACGCACTGAAGGCAAGGCGGGCGATCAGCCGCTGGTCTTTCTCCTTCCACAGCGAGGAGAAGGCGAACCCCTTGAGCTCGCGCCCATAGATGGCGCAGAGCCTGGTGCCGGCGAGGCGGAAGATCGCCTCGCCGCGAGTGTCCTTCTCGAGGATGAACGTGTCGGCGAGCAGCGACCGGATGTCGGACGGCTCGATCTCGGTGCGCTTCGGCGCCGGGCGGCCGCTGCGCAATGCGTTCCAGTAATGGAACAACTCGATGGATCCGTCCTGCCTCATGCCTGGTGCTCCCCGTGTCCTGCCGTCTTGTTGTGCCATCGGCGAACAGATTCGCGCCCTCCGACGACCTTCATGCGTTGCACAGCAGGTTGCATGCCACTGCCCGTTAACCTTTATTCACGGGGCGGGGTCGTTAGGGTTAACAAAGGGTTTCCGTTGCCGGCGTAGCTGGGCCATGAGATGGTCTGCTCACCATAAGGGACGGTCGTTCCGATCCGCAGCCGACGTGCTTGCAATATGGCGCGCGGGAAGATAAGCGGTTCGGATACAAAAGGTTACCGAGGCCTGCTTGCGCCCTACGCGAGATATGGACCGATCAGGTGACCAGGCTGCTCAGGGGTGAGCATGGGGGCTCGGCCAGGCCGCTCGAGGGAAACTTCGGGCGGCCTTTCCAAAGTGCGCGATTCGCCGCTGCACTGAACGGTTCTACAGCGATGTGAAATGGTCTAAAGCGCGTCGCGATCTTTCAGATTCGCCTTGCGCGCTTTAGGTCTTTGTTCTTCCGCATGTCTTGCCCCGAAGCTCTTTCCCCCCGTTCGGGACAAGACATGCTCTAAAGCCGTGATGCGACCGAGCGGGGGCTGATGAACCAAGAGATGGAACGCAATAACGGCTTCACTGGCAACGCGCCGCGCGAGCCGGTGTTCAACATGCCTGGGATCATCGTGCTGTTGATCGCCACGTGCACTGCCGTCTTTCTCGTACAGACCTACGTTCTGACGGACAGGCAATATTTCGAGCTGCTGGTGCGCGGCGCCTTCATTCCGATCCGCTATTCGGGCAGGTACGCACTCGAGGTCTATGCTTTCACCTCGCCAGTCACCTATGCGTTCCTGCACGGTTCGTTCGCCCATCTGGCCGTCAACATGATCTGGCTCGCAGCTTTCGGCACGCCGCTGGCGAATCGGCTCGGCAATCCGAGCTTCCTCCTGTTCTGGATCGTGACCGGGTTCGCGGCGGTGGGGCTGCATTATGTGCTGCACCCGCTCGACCAGGCGCCCCTGGTCGGAGCTTCGGGCGCGATCTCGGGCATGATGGGCGCGGCCGCGCGGTTCGGCTTCCGGGCCAGCAGGGCGACGGGCAGATCGTCTTTCGACGGGCCCCTGCTGCCGATCGTCGACGTGTTTCGCTCGCGCACCGTCGTGACCTTCCTTGCGGTGTGGATGGTCATGAACCTGGCGACCGGGCTCATCGGCTTCGCACCCGGCGTGGACGATCGCATCGCCTGGGAAGCGCATATAGGCGGTTTCGCGGCCGGCTTCTTCGGGATCGGCTTCTTCGTCGGCGCAGGCCGGCGCTTCTGACACCTCGCGCGCGCCTACATTGCAAAGCTCGCGACGCAGTGCGCGGAACGGCGGTCTTGAAATGCCGCAAGGTCAAGCGCACCATAGGATCGGGCTTGGATCGGAAATCCCGCAAGGGTGTCGCGCGGCAGGAACGCTTGGAGGAAGTCATGACGGTGAAGGCAATTCTGGAGCAGAAGGGCCACGATGTTCTCACGATCGGTCCCAATGCGAAACTCTCGGAAGCCATCGGCATCCTGGCCGATCGCCGTATCGGCGCTCTCGTCATCACCAATGTCGACGGAAAGATCGTCGGCATCCTCTCCGAGCGCGATATCGTGCGGGTCATCGCCAAGGATGGCGCGGAGGCTCTAGACCACCCGGTGCGTTCCGGCATGACGGCCAAGGTGAAGATCTGCAACGAGAATCACACGGTGAACGAGGTCATGGAGATCATGACGCGTGGCCGCTTCAGACACCTGCCCGTGGAAAAGGATGGGCGCCTCGACGGCATCATATCGATCGGCGACGTGGTGAAGCGGCGTATCGAGGATGTCGAGCGCGAGGCAGAGGAGATTCGAACCTATATCGCGACGGCATGAGCGGTTGGAGCGCCGCGAAAGCCTCGCCGGGCGTAAGGCCCGACGAGGCGCGACAATGACCAAGCAGGCTTGCGTGGCTTCGCCCACTCTTGGCCTGCTTGGCTTCTTCTTCGCCGCAGATTTCTGTCGGCAAATCGCGGAACACCTTTCCGGAACCTGCTTCAGCGGTTGCTCTGTTCGGAGCGGACGAGCTCGAGCCCGCGTCGCGTGATGCGGTAGGGTCCGCCATTCGACGAGGCGACGGCCTTCTTGCGCTTCAGTTTCCTGAACAATTCCAGGTCAAGGCCGGCAAAGGCCCAGCCGTCGCGTGTCAGGCATCTGAGGGCCGCGATACCCTTGTCTTCGGTCTTTTCGATTTCGATGCGCCCACCCTGCGCGAGCAGGTGGAGGATGCGCTGTTCGCTGCGCGAAATATCCATGTCGTGGAGTCCGTGAAAACCTGGCCCCGGGGGCCAATGCAAAGGACCGCGACCGGCGGTCCGGCGCGGCGGCTTCGGTTTTCATGCCCTGGCGCCTGAAATGGGCCAGGGCCTCAGCGGGACTCAGACGAGTTGGACATTCACACTCCATCGGCGACGCGGCAGCACATATCCGAACCGGACGGTAATGACCAGACGGCAGACACTATCGCACGCGGGCGATTGCGATCGGCGCGCACCGGACCGGCAAGTGCCTGCGTCGGGAAGCGGCCTTCTCCCTTGCCTCACCAGCCGGATTGCACTAGCGAAGGCCAATCTATCCCGGCTGCTCCCGACGCCCATGGCGTCCCTCGGGCGCCAGCGAACGACGACAGGGCTTTCATGACCATCATCGACACCCGCATGCCCGACCCCAAGCGTCTGGTCCCAGGCGCCACCGGCGACTGGGAGGTCATCATCGGCATGGAGGTCCATGCCCAGGTGACCTCGGAGGCCAAGCTGTTCTCCGGCGCCTCGACCTCGTTCGGCGCAGCGCCCAATGCCAATGTCAGCCTTGTCGACGCGGCCATGCCCGGCATGCTGCCCGTCATCAACGAGGAATGCGTGCGTCAGGCGATCCGCACAGGCCTCGGACTGAAGGCCCAGATCAACCTGAAGTCCGTCTTCGACCGGAAGAACTATTTCTATCCGGACCTGCCCCAGGGCTATCAGATCTCGCAGTACAAGCAGCCGATCGTCGGCGAAGGTACGGTCACCGTTTCCGTCGGCCCCGACTCCAAGGGCAATTTCGAGGACATCGAGGTCGGCATCGAAAGGCTTCACCTGGAGCAGGACGCCGGCAAGTCGATGCACGACCAGCATCCGACATTGTCCTATGTCGACCTCAACCGCTCGGGCGTTGCCCTGATGGAGATCGTGTCGAAGCCCGACATGCGCTCCTCGGAGGAGGCGAAGGCCTATCTCACCAAGCTGCGGACCATCGTGCGCTATCTCGGGACCTGCGACGGAAACATGGACGAAGGCTCCATGCGCGCGGACGTCAACGTGTCCGTCCGCCGGCCGGGCGAGCCCTTCGGCACGCGCTGCGAGATCAAGAACGTCAATTCGATACGCTTCGTCGGCCAGGCCATCGAATACGAGGCGCGCCGCCAGATCGCCGTGCTCGAGGACGGCGGCAAAATCGACCAGGAGACGCGGCTGTTCGACCCTAACAAGGGCGAAACCCGGTCCATGCGCTCGAAGGAGGAAGCGCATGACTATCGCTATTTCCCGGATCCGGATCTCTTGCCGCTTGAATTCGACCAGGCCTATGTCGACGCGCTCGCCGGACATCTGCCCGAACTGCCTGATGACAAGAAGGCGCGGTTCTGCAACGCGCTCGGCCTGTCGGCCTACGACGCCTCGGTGCTCGTTTCGGAAAAGGCGATTGCCGACTATTTCGAAAAGGTCGCTGCCGGCCGCGACGGCAAGGCTGCGGCCAACTGGGTGATCAACGATCTGCTCGGCGCCTCGAACAAAGCCGGCAAGGATATTGAAAACGCACCAGTTTCTCCAGATCAGATCGGTGCGGTGATCGATCTGATCAAGGAAGGAACGATTTCGGGCAAGATCGCCAAGGACCTGTTCGAGATCGTCTGGAACGAGGGCGGCGACCCCCGGCAGATCGTCGAACACCGTGGCATGAAGCAGGTGACCGATACCGGGGCGATCGAAAAGGCGGTGGACGAGACGATCGCCGCCAACCCCGACAAGGCCGAGCAGGCGCGCGCCAAGCCGACGCTTGCCGGCTGGTTCGTCGGGCAGGTGATGAAGGCGACGGGCGGCAAGGCCAATCCGCAGGCAGTCAACGCGCTGGTGAAGGCCAAGCTCGGCATAGAGGAATAGGGGCGCGGCTTTTCGCGCGTGGATGCCGATGTTCATCCGTACAGCAAGCGAGCGTGATCTGGCATCGATCCGCGCCCTGCTGGTCGAAACATGGCATGCGACCTATGACCGGATCTACGGGGCCGAGCGCGTCGCCGAGATCACCGATCGCTGGCATTCGATCGACGCACTGAAGGTGCGGTTGACAAAGCCGCGCTCGGAATTCCTGGTTGCCGACGACGGAACCGAGATCGGCGGCATGGCCTTCGCCTCCGCCGACGGCGAGGGCGCAATCGTGACGCTGCTGCAACTCTATGTCCTGCCGCGCCATCAGGGGCGTGGCATCGGGGGGCTGTTGCTCGATGAGGTGATCGACAGCTTTCCCGAAGCCCGCCTGATCCGCCTCGAGGTGGAGCAGGAAAACGACCGCGCCGTCGCATTTTACAAGGCCTGCGGCTTTGTCGAGAAGGGAAGCGCGCCAAGCCCCGGCGGAGGCGAAACGTCGGTGGTCATGGAACGACCGCTCGGCTGACCGAGACCGACCGCTGCCGGCGGGTCGGCGGCTGCGCTGATCCAGGAAGCCACCGTCAATGGCGAACGCTTCCTGGCCCACACCTTCGTGGCCGATCTCCTGAGACTATGGCCCCGACAGAATTGGAAGGCACATCTTATGCGTCGGCGGCTTCCAAGGTGAAGGCGACCCTTAGCACAACCTGATAGTGGGCGATCTTTCCGTCTTCGACGTGGCCGCGAGTCTGGACCACCTCGAACCATCGCAGGCCACGGATCGTCTCATTTGCCCTGGAAATCGCGTTCTGGATGGCCTCCTCTATGCTGACAGGCGATGTGCCGACGAGATCGACCAACTTGTAAACATGGTCCTGCATGACGCTGCTCCTCGAGAAACGGGGGGTTGCACTGTCCAGTATTTCACTGTGTCGAACTTTCCGCGAGAAAATCCAGCGCGGCATGGCCAGATAGATGAGGGTCGCGCCCCAGGCGATTGGCGATCGGCGGCCCCTGCCTTCGGCGCCGCCGATTTATATGAAGCCGAATCAGGGCTTTATGGGGAGCAGCCCTTCCCAGCCGAATCGAAGCTTGTTACGGTACAGCCCGATTGCAACCACAGGCTTTGGCTCGATCAGCCAAGCGTGCTGTGACCAGGTTCGGCCCAGATGCATGGTCGATACTTTCTGGCGGACATCACGCGGGGCAACGTCGGAAGTGCGCCATCGCGCCGACCGACGGCGACGATTGTTCATGCCTTCCAGCACATTCGATTGGGCGGCGAGGCGTCCGAGAGCGTATCGACAATTCTGGTAGAGGGACAACTGACATGCTGAACAAACTTCTAATTGCAGCGCTGACGCTGACCGTATCGGTTGCCCCCGCGTTTGCCCATCTCAATCCGGACGAGCACGGTTCGCTGCTGGCCGGCGTCTCGCATCCGCTCTTCGGCCCTGATCATATACTGGCCATGATTGCGGTGGGCCTGTGGGCGGCGCTGCTTGGTTCAAAGACAGGCCGGAAGCCGGCGCTGTGGCCGATCCCCTCTGCCTTCGTCGGCACGATGATCGTCGGTTTCGCTGGAGCCCTCGCCGGAATGCCGCTGCCCTTCGTCGAGCCTGTGATCCTGGCCTCCGTGGTGGTCATCGGCCTGCTCGCTGCCGTTGCTCTGCAGGTGCCGATCTTGGCCGGCATGGTGCTGGTAGGGTTCTTCGCATTCTTTCATGGCCACGCCCATGGCGGTGAACTGGGTGCGGCCGGCGCGATTTCGTTCGGCATGGGCTTTGCGCTGTCGACCGCCTTGCTTCATGCCATCGGTATCGGGTTCGGCCTGCAGTTCGGACGTCTGTTCGGCGGAGAGAAGGGCCGCGCGATCGCCCGCGCCCTCGGTGGCGTCGCCGCCCTCAGCGGGCTATGGCTGGCCATGGCTGCCTGAGGAAGGCTCGACGGGCCGATGGGCATCTTTTCCTGGTGAACGGCCGTCTGTGCCGGCGATGAGCCGGCCCGGACGCGGATCACGTCGGCGGTGCAGCCGGAAGCTCCTGTGCCACCGAGCCCTCAGAACAGGAAATAGCGCTGCGCCATCGGCAGGACCTTTGCCGGCTCGCAGGTTATGATCTGTCCGTCGACCCTAACCTGGTAGTTCTGGGGATCGACTTCGATCTTCGGCGTCAGATGGTTGTGGATCATGTCTTTCTTGCGCACCGACCGGGTGCCGCGGACAGCCACCAGCGCCTTTTCGAGCCGCAGCTTTTCGCCGATCCCGTCGTCGATCGCGGCCTGCGAGACGAAGGTCACGCCGGTGGACTTCCGCGCCCTGCCGAGCACTCCGAACATCGGCCGGTAGTGAACCGGCTGCGGCGTCGAGATGGAGGCGTTGGGATCGCCCATCGGGGCCATTGCGATCATGCCGCCGAGCAGGGCCAGGGACGGCTTCACGCCGAAGAAGGCCGGCTTCCACAGGACAAGGTCGGCCCGCTTGCCCACCGCGATCGAGCCGATCTCGTGGGCGAAGCCATGGGCGAGCGCCGGGTTGATCGTGTATTTCGCGACGTAGCGCTTGGCGCGGAAATTATCGTTGCGTTCGCTGTCTTCGGCGAGCGGCCCGCGCTGCACTTTCATCTTGTGCGCGGTTTGCCAGCAACGCAGCGTGGTCTCGCCGATACGGCCCATCGCCTGCGAATCCGACGACATGATGCTGAAGGCGCCGAGATCATGCAGGATGTCCTCCGCGGCGATGGTCTCCCGGCGGATGCGGGATTCGGCGAAGGCGACGTCCTCCGGAATCTGCGGGCTGAGGTGATGGCACACCATGAGCATATCGAGATGCTCGTCGATCGTGTTGACAGTATAGGGCCGTGTCGGATTGGTCGAAGCCGGCAGGATGTTCTCCTGGCCGCAGGCGGTGATGATGTCGGGAGCGTGGCCGCCGCCGGCGCCCTCGGTATGGAAGCTGTGGATCGCCCGGCCTTTCATCGCCGCGAACGTGTCCTTGACGAAACCGCTCTCGTTGAGAGTGTCGGTGTGGATGGCGACCTGGATGTCCTCGATATCGGCGACGGTCAGGCAGTTGTCGATTGCCGCCGGCGTCGTGCCCCAGTCCTCATGCAGCTTCAGGCCCATGACGCCGGCGCGAACCTGCTCGTGCAGCGGCTCGGGCAGACTGGCGTTGCCCTTGCCCAGAAGTCCGACATTGACGGGCAGGTCCTCCAGCGCTTCGAGCATGCGATGGATGTTCCAGGGCCCCGGCGTGACGGTGGTTGCCAGCGTTCCAACCGACGGACCGGTTCCTCCGCCGACCAGGGTCGTTATCCCGTTCGCCAGCGCCTCCTCGGCTTGCTGGGGGCAGATCAAGTGGATGTGGGTGTCGATGGCGCCGGCCGTGAGTATCTTGCCTTCGCCTGCGATCACGTCCGTCGCCGGGCCGATGGCGATATCGACATTGGGCTGTATGTCGGGATTGCCTGATTTGCCGATGCCGGCGATGCGGCCGTTCTTGATGCCGATATCGGCCTTCACGACGCCCCAATGGTCGAGGATGACGGCGTTGGTTATCACCAGGTCGACGACCTCGGACGCCGGCCGCTGGCTCTGCCCCATCCCGTCGCGGATGACCTTGCCGCCGCCGAAGGTGACTTCGTCGCCATAGGTCGTGCGATCGTCCTCGATCTCGATCAGCAATTCGGTGTCGGCCAGCCGAATCCTGTCGCCCTTGGTCGGGCCGTAGAGATCGGCGTATGCCCTTCGCGTAATTGTTGCCATCGCTCAGCCCTCCAGTTTGCCCATGACCTTCGCGGCGAAGCCGTAGACGGCGCGCTCACCGGCCAGGGCGACGAGCTCGACGGTGCGCTGCTGGCCCGGTTCGAAGCGGACGGCTGTGCCCGCCGGGACGTTCAGCCGATAGCCTTTCGCCTGCGCGCGGTCGAAGACCAGCGCTTCGTTGGTCTCGAAGAAATGATAGTGGGAACCGACCTGGATGGGCCGGTCGCCGGAATTCGACACGGCGATCTTGCGGACGTCCCGACCGGCATTCAACTCGATAGTGCCTTCCTCGATGAAGAATTCACCCGGAATCATGTCAGTCTCCTCACGGTATCGGATTGTGGACAGTCACCAGCTTGGTGCCGTCGGGAAAGGTCGCTTCCACCTGAATGTCGTGGATCATTTCCGGGACGCCATCCATCACGTCCTCGCGCGTCAGCAGCGTCGAGCCGTAAGACATGAGTTCGGCGACATTTTTTCCGTCGCGCGCGCCCTCCAATATGGCCGCGGATATGTAGGCGACAGCTTCGGGATAGTTCAGCCTCACGCCGCGTGCCTTGCGGCGCTCGGCCAGCAAAGCCGCGGTGAAAAGCAGAAGCTTGTCCTTCTCGCGTGGCAAAAGTTCCATTGCAGGTTCCCTTCAAAGAATGTCATGTCGCCCATATGCGGGGCGCCGAGGCAGGTTTCGACTGAAGCGCGGTCCTCAGCGCATCCCAGACGCGGGCGAAGAGTATCTTGCCTTGCTCGGCATGCGGGCCGAGGTAACGGCAGACGACGACATCGTCGAGCTGGCTCGCGGAAAAGAGGCAACCGGCCATATCTCCCGCGGCCCGCCGCGCCAGTTCCGCCAGCCCGTCCCTCAGTGGGCCGGCATAGACCATGGTGCCGAACACCGGATGCCCGGCAAGCGCAAAGGCCGCTCCCTGGAGAGGCGAGTCGCCCGGCAGGCAGAACCGCTCGATCCATATCGGCTTGCCGTTCCGGCGGATCTCGACGCGCTGCGTGATTCCTCCCGAACGGAAGCGCTCCCTGGCTGCGGGGCGGCCGAGGCAGGTAAAGTCCCAGCCGACATAGGTCCCCGTCTCGGCGATCGTGACGCAAGTGCCGACGTCGGCGCTTGCGCCGTCGAACATGATGGCTTCCTGCGGCAGATATTCGCAGACGGCTCCGGCTTCGACATCGATGACGCTGCGTTGGGAGCCCTTGCCGGCAACGCTCCTATAGAACTTGGTCGCGCCCGGCGTGGTCAGCACGACGCGCGCGCCTTCGGCCAGATGGAACGTCAGTTCCAGGCTGTCTCCGCCCGCCACGCCGCCAGGGGGATGCAGCAGATAGACGTGGCAGGTCCCGTCGCTTTCCGGATGGAACGGCCGCTGCACCATCAGCGGCCCGGAGTGACGCCGGCGAAGCAGCCGCGTCTGTCCGCCCGCCGGCGCGAACCACAGCTCGAGTTCGGCCCGCCAGCGGCGTTCCGAGCCGCCGTCGAGGGAAAGGGGCTGCGCTGCGTCCTCGTCCAATTCGCGCTGCAGGTGTCTTGTCAACGACGGCGCCTGCATGCCGACTTGGTCTCCGTTCGGTAGAAACGAGGCTGAACAACCACGCATTTGGAAGGCTTTCACTGTACAGGCGCCCGTCGTGTGGGACAAGTTCGGTTGTCGTGCCGGTTGTGCCTTGCATGATCTCGGGATGCATTGCGGGCGACCGGAGGGATGTCCCTCAGGATCGGAATAGCCTGCTGTATTGCTCCTCATGCCAGGCGCTGGCCATGGCGAGGCCGATCGCCGTGTTGCCGATCTCGTCGTCTCCCAGCCGTTCGGCCTGCCGGGCGCTACGCTCGATCAGGTCGACGGCATCGATCAGGATCCGCTGACCCGACGTCTGGCCGAGCGGAACCAGCCGAATGGCAGCCGAAACCTGGCCTTCGGTCATGGCCCACATAAGGCCCCTCAGCGCCTGCCGGGGGACAATGCGCCAATGGTGCGCCGCTATCGCGAAGGCGGCAGGATAAGAGAGCGTGCAGTCACCGAACCGGTTCGCCGCTCCGATCTCCAGACTGCTCAGCAGGCGGAGCAAGGCATCGCCCATCAGCCGGTCCTCGGCCTGAATCTCGCGGCTTTCGCGACTCGCAGCGAGCCAGGCGTTGCTGCGCAGGAAGGCGTCCCGATCGTCCGCAGCCAGGGCCGCCATCATGCGAAGGAACAGCGGCGCATCGAGCAAGGCAAAGGCGTGTTCGAGCGTGCCGTGAATCCACTCCCGCGCGCTCGCTTCCGAATTCACCCAGCCATGCCGCACGGCGGCCTCCAGGCCGCGCGAATAGGAGAAACCGCCCACAGGGAGGCCTGGGCTCGCCAGGCGGAGCAGGTGGAGCGGGAACGTCGTGTCGCCCGGGCCCTGTGTGTCCATTGCGTCTCCAGCCCCGATTGCGTGTCTCATCTGCATTGTCCGCTCGTCGCATGCCAGTCAAGCCATTGCCTGGCGACGACGCTGTCAGCGACATGAAGGCGGGCGGACGACATCGACGCCGAGCGCGAGGCGGAGGCAGATTCCTTATGATGCAACGACGGGTCCCTTGGAAGATGCAGCCGGCCGGCTATAGTCGGCCCCTTCGACGCGCGCACTTGCCCGCCGGTCGATTCCACAGGAGTTGATAATGCTTCGCGTTGTTTCCCATCATCATGCCGGCCGCCATGGTGGTGAGCCCTTCGATGCCGTCGCACTGGCGCATGACGAGCGGCATCTGCGTCGCAAGGTGTTGACGCTCCGCGACGGGCAGGAGATTCTGGTCGATCTGCCCGAGGCGATTGCGTTTCACCACGGCGACGTGCTTGTGCTCGACGACGGGCGCATGGTGGAGATCCTCGCGGCGGAAGAACAGCTCTACGAGATCAGGAGCGACAGCCGGTTGCATCTGATGGAACTCGCCTGGCATCTCGGCAACCGGCACCTGCCGACGCAGATCGAGGAACATCGTGTCGTCATCCTGCGCGACCATGTCATCAAGGCGATGCTGGAGGGGCTGGGCGCCCGGGTAACGGAAATCGTCGAGCCGTTCCAGCCAGTGCGGGGCGCCTATCACGGCCATTCGCACGCTCACGGCAACGAAGGGCACGATCATGGCCGCGGCCATCGCCACCATGACGATCATTCCCATTCGAATGCGCCCGATCATCATCACCACGGCTGACAGGAGTTCGTCCATGACATCACCCAACGGGCCGCTTCGCGTCGGCATCGGCGGACCGGTCGGCTCCGGCAAGACGACGGTCACCGAAATGCTGTGCAAGGCGATGCGGGACCGCTATTCGGTCGCGGTCGTCACCAACGACATCTACACCAAGGAAGACGCGCTCATTCTCAACCGGCTTCAGGCCTTGTCGGAAGACCGCATCATGGGTGTCGAAACCGGCGGTTGCCCGCATACGGCCATCCGCGAGGATGCCACGATCAATCTGCAGGCCATCAGCGAAATGACGAGGCGCCATCCCGACCTCGACATCGTCTTCATCGAATCCGGCGGCGATAATCTGGCGGCGACATTCTCGCCCGATCTCGCCGACCTGACGATCTATGTGATCTCGGTCTGCCAGGGAGAAAAAATTCCGCGCAAAGGCGGGCCGGGCATAACCCGTTCCGACCTTCTCATCATCAACAAGAAGGACCTTGCGCCCTATGTCGGCGCCGATCTCGACGTGATGGACCGCGACACCAGGATCCAGCGCAACGACAAGCCCTATGTGTTTACCGACATGCTGCGCCGGCAGGGGGTGGACGACGTCGTCGCCTTCATCGAGCGCGCCGGGGGCTTGACGGCCGCGTAGGCGAACGCGCGCCGGGGAGGCGAAAGCGAGCACCGGAGCCGGGAGATCGCGGATCAGCATTTCCGGCGCCCGCTGGTCGCCGGTTCCGGCGACGACAGACAGACTCCAGCCAAGGACTGCGGAGGCCATGCCAGAAGAGTTTGTGGGAGGTCTTGTCATCCGGCACGCGGAAGCGCGCGACATTGCCGCGCTGGCGGCGCTTTTCGCCGGCGATGCCATTGGCGGGCACGGCGACACCACGGACCCCGCAGTGTTGCCCGATTATGAAGCGGCTTTCCGCAAGATTTCGCAGAGCCCCAACGATGCGCTTTACGTGGCGGAACTCGAAGGCGAGGTGGTGGGCACCTTCCAGACGACCCTGATCACCACCATGACGGCGCGGGGCGCGACCAATCTGACCGTCGAGGCGGTCCAGACGCGCGCCGACTCGCGCGGTCGGGGCATCGGCGCGGCAATGATCGCCTTCGCCATCGAGCGGGGCCGGGAAGCGGGCGTCAGGTTTGTCCAACTCACCTCGAGCAACAAGCGCGAGGCCGCTCATCGCTTCTACAGGCGGCTCGGTTTCGACCAGAGCCACGCCGGCTTCAAGATGACGCTGTCGTAGCGCGATAATCGTGACGAGGCCGCGCCAATCTCGGCCTCCACCCTTGCCAGCGGGCGCGGCTGACGCCATAAGGCGCATAGCCGGTGACGACCGGCGACGAGGATCCCGATGAAGAAATTCCTGCTTCAGTTGTTCACATGGTGGAATGGCGAAACGCTCAATACGCGTTTCCATACCTGGCGCCACGGCAAGCGCGTGGGCGAAGACGAGTTCGGTAACGTCTATTACGAGGGCGGCACGGATTCGGAAGGCCGGACCCGGCGCTGGGTCATCTATAACGGCTATTCGGAAGCCTCCGCGATCCCGCCAGGCTGGCACGGCTGGATCCATCATCGTGTCGACACGGCGCCGTCGAAGGAAAACTACAAGCCGCGCGAGTGGCAGAAGGCGCATCGGCCGAACCTCACCGGAACCGCCGCGGCTTACCGGCCCAAGGGGTCGGTGCTGGGCAACCAGCACAGGCCGCAGGTGACCGGCGACTACGATGCCTGGACGCCCGGCAGCTGAGTGGCGCGCCTTTCGGGACCATCGGCGGCAATGGACTTTTGTCGCCACATTTGCCGCGTAACCCGATTCACGATCAGTGCCGTGCCGGTTCCCGGCGCGTGCGCTCCCGATGCGCAGCGGTTTCCCGAATGACGATCTCCAGACCGACAGCGAAGAGTTCCCGAATGAAAACCGCTGCGATCGCGTTGCTTGCAACGACGCTCGCGGCAGTATCTGGTGGTCGGGCCGAGGAGCCCGCAGCCGAGCCCACGGCCCCGGCAACCCGGACCGAGGAGCGTGTCAAGAACCCCGTGGCCGAGTTCGCCGGCATCGACAAGATCACCGGCCGTATCATCACCTTCGACGTCTATATCGACGAGACGGTTCAGTTCGGCGCGCTTCAAGTGACGCCGCGTGTGTGCTATTCGCGGCCCGAGGCCGAAGAACCCAAGACCGATTCCTTCGTCGAAGTCGACGAGATCACCCTCGACCGCAAGATCCGGCGCATCTTCACGGGCTGGATGTTCGCCGAGAGCCCTGGCCTCAACGCGGTGGAGCATGCCGTCTACGACGTGTGGCTGAAGGCCTGCAAGCGGAAGTCCGACGTTCCGCCGCCGGAAGCCGCGAAGACGAACTGATCGCCGGTCGGCCTGGATGTCGACACTCCAGGCCGCGCGACCCTTGGAACGCCTGGCTTTCGCGCCGGCAGGCGCGGCGCGCGATCGTATGCAACATCCGGTCCTTCAACCATTGGCCTGAGCCGCTCGGAACATTTCTCGAGCCACATCGGTCCCCCGACATCCTTTCCCTGCGGCAGGAGATCGTGGTGACGGCCGACATAGACGAACTGCTTGTCCTCGAAAGAGCCTTCTGGACCGGAGACGCTGCCTTCTTCGAAGAGAACACCGATTCGGAATGTCTCGTTGCCTTCTCGCCCGACATGGCAGGGGTGATGGGAAACAAGGATCTCGCCGACACCGCCAAGGACGGCAATCGCTGGAAGGTCCTGGAAATCGACCTGAAGGGAATGCTTCAGCCGTGCAACGATGTCGCCATGCTGACCTACCAGGCGAGGGCGACGCGCGCAGATGGTGAGGACTATGCCGCGCTGGTCAGCACGGGCTATGTCCGTCGCGGCGGCAATTGGAGGATGATGTTCCACCAGCAGACGCCGCTCGGAATGCCGTCCGGCTAGAAGTAGGCCTCGCCCTTGAGGGCTTCGGCCAGCATCTTCTCGTATCTGGCGCGCGGCACATCGACGGCGCCGAAGCGCTTGAGATGTTCGGTGGTGAATTGCGTGTCGAGCAAAGCGAAGCCTCGCGCGCGCAAATGCTCGACAAGACGCACGAGGCACACCTTGGAGGCGTCGCGCTCCCGTGAGAACATGCTTTCGCCGAAGAAGGCCCGCCCGAGCCTGACTCCATAGAGACCGCCGACGAGATGTCCGTCTCGCCAGGCCTCCACGGAATGGCAATGTCCGCGCCGGTGGAGTTCCACATAGGCTTCACGGATCGGCGCGTTGATCCAGGTGCTGCGCCGTTCCGCGCGCCGTTCGGCGCAACCGTCTATCGTGGCTTCGAAATCGTAGTCGAACGTGACTTCGAACGGCGTCTTGCGCATGGTTTTGGCGAGGCTCTTCGGCACGTGGAAGCCGTCGAACGGGATGATGCCACGCGTTTCGGGACGGACCCAGAACACTTCCGGATCAGCCGCGCTTTCCGCCATCGGGAAGACGCCGGACGCGTAGGCCTTCAAGAGAAGGTCCGGCGGGATGCGATATCCGGGCGCGTAGGGGCGTGTCATGGCTCTCGACCCTTGGAGAGCAAGCTAGTGGAACAATTCTAGCATTTGCACCCCATCGATACAGCCGGTTCGAGCGAATGTCGGAATCAAGGGACCGCCGGAAACTATATGATTTCGCGCTTCAAATCCGGACATTCGCGCCACGGTTGCCCGGGAGCGAATGTCAATCTCGTTTTGCTGCCGCTTGTCGTGCGAAAAAGGATCCGCGCGACACGCGGCAGGTTCTTGAACCGACGCATTTCTTTGTCCCGAAACCGGTTCCCGCTTTCGGGAGACATGCTTCAGGCTGCGGCGGCCGTCTCCGCGAGATGCTTCTCAAGCCAATGAATGTCGTAGTCGCCATTGGCGATGTCGATATTGCCGACGAGATCGCGGAACAGCGGCAGCGTGGTCTTCACGCCGTCGACCACGAATTCGTCGAGCGCTCGGCGCAGCCGCATCATGCATTCGACGCGATTTCGGCCATGCACGATCAGCTTGCCGATCAGGCTGTCATAGTAGGGCGGGATGCGATAGCCGGAATAGGCGCCGGAATCGACGCGGATGCCGAGCCCGCCGGGGGTGTGGAAATGCGTGATCGTGCCGGGCGAGGGGGTGAAGGTGCGCGCATCCTCGGCATTGATGCGGCATTCGATGGCATGGCCGGCGAATTTGATGTCCTCCTGCCGCGTCGAAAGGCCGCCGCCCGAGGCGACGCGGATCTGCTCGTGGACGAGATCGATGCCTGTGATCGCTTCCGTCACCGGATGTTCGACCTGCAGGCGGGTGTTCATCTCGATGAAGTAGAACTCGCCGTTCTCATAGAGGAACTCGATCGTGCCGGCGCCGGAGTAGCCAAGATCGGCGATCGCCTTCGAGCAGATCTCGCCGATGCGCGAACGCTCCTCGGCATTGAGGGCCGGAGAGTTCGCCTCTTCCCAGACCTTCTGGTGCCGACGCTGCAGCGAGCAGTCGCGCTCCCCGAGGTGGATCGCCTTGCCCGCGCCGTCGCCGACGATCTGCACCTCGATATGGCGCGGCTTCTCGAGATATTTCTCGATGTAGACGGCGTCGTCGCCGAAGGCCGCACCCGCCTCCGAACGCGCCGTGGCCAGCGCGATCGGCAGGTCTTCGGCCGAACGGGCCACCTTCATGCCGCGCCCGCCGCCGCCGGCCGAGGCCTTGATGATGACGGGAAAGCCGATCTCCGAGGCAATGCGGAAAGCCTCGCGGTCGTCGCTGACCGCTCCGTCCGAGCCTGGAACCACGGGGATGCCGAGGCGCTTGGCCGTGCGCTTGGCCTCGATCTTGTCGCCCATGATGCGGATATGGTCACCCGAAGGTCCAATGAAGGTGATCTTGTGGGCGGCCAGTATGTCGGCGAATTTGGCATTTTCCGACAGGAAGCCGTAGCCGGGATGCACGGCGTCCGCCCCCGTGATTTCGCAGGCGGCCACGATCTGGTGGATGTTGAGATACGAATCGCGCGAGGGCGGCGGGCCGATGCAGACGCTTTCGTCGGCCAGCCTCACATGCATGGCGTCGGCGTCGGCCGTGGAATGGACCACGACCGTCCGGATGCCGAGCTCCTTGGCGGCGCGCAGCACCCTGAGGGCGATTTCGCCGCGATTGGCGATGAGGATTTTCTGGAACACGGGGCGTGGACCTCGAAGCTTATTCGATGACGACCAGCGGCTCGCCATATTCGACCGGCTGCGCGTCCTCGAACAGGATGGCCGTCACGGTGCCGGAACGGGGCGAGGGGATCTGGTTCATTGTCTTCATCGCTTCGATGATCAGCAGCGTCTGTCCTTCCCTGACCTTCTGGCCAAGCTCGATGAAGGGCTTGGCATCGGGCGAAGGCGCGGCGTAGGCGGTGCCGACCATGGGCGAGGTGACGGCGTTCTTGGCCGCGTCGGCGGCAGCTACCGTCGGCGCGGCACCAGCCGCCAGCGCGGCCTGCGGCGCCACGGCGGCGACGACCGGCGCGGGGGCGGCGACCGCGTTCACGGCCTGCGCCTGGCGCGATACCCTCACCTTGAGATCGCCCAGCTCGACCTCGATCTCGGTCAGGTTGGTGTCGTTCAGTATGCCTGCCAGATCGCGGATGAGCTGCTGGTCAACGCCGGATTTCTTGAGCGACATCGTGCCTAGGTTCCTTGTTGGTTCGGGCCGCGGCTCAGAGCCGGGCTGCGAGCGCCTGCAGCGCCAGCGTGTATCCGAGCGGCCCGAAGCCGCAGATCATCCCCGCAGCGACGGGGGAGATCATGGATTTGTGCCGGAACGCCTCGCGGGCGTGGATGTTGGAGAGATGGACTTCCGCCACGGGCAGCGGCGAAACGGCGCGGATCGCGTCGTGAATGGCGATGGAGGTGTGGCTGTAGGCGCCGGGGTTGATCACGATGCCGACGGCTTTCTCGCCGGCCTCCTGGATCCAGTCGACCAGGTCGCCTTCATGATTGGACTGACGGCAGACGACCTCCAGCCCGAGTGATGCGCCGGCCTTCCTGCAGTCTTCCTCGATCGCCGCGAGATCCTTGCCGCCATAGATGCCGGGCTCGCGTTTGCCGAGCATGTTGAGGTTCGGACCGTTGAGAACGTAGACTGTCTTCAAGATGCAGGCCTTTCCACGCCGGCCCGGCCGGCGTGCGCAATCCTCTATAATGGGCATAGGCGACCGCGCAAAGAGCGCAAGCGCCTTCTTCCACCGTCCACAAGTCTCGATTCGGCTGGATTCAGCAGCTTGCGTCGCCTAGGCAGGCCTTGGCGGCGGCGATCTTCTCGGCGAGGACAGCCTGGCCCAGCGCGCCGAAAACCACCTCGTTGCCGACGACGTAAGACGGCGTTCCCGTTATCGCCAGCTTGTTGGCCAGCTCGTATGTGCCGGCGAAGGCCTGCCCGATCGCCGGATCCTGCATCATGTCGCGCAGCTTGGCCTCGTCCGCGCCGAGCGACACGGCGAGCTTGACGGCGCTCGCCTCGTCGGCACGGCCGGGGCTGCCAAGGAGCTTGTCGTGGAACTCGCCGTATTTTTCCGGCATCAGCTTCAGGAAGGCCTGCGAGACCATATGCGCCTTCTGCGAATCCGGGCCGAGGATCGGGAACTCCTTCAGCACGAAGCGCAGTTCGGAATCCTGCGCGGTGAGCGCATGCATGTCCTCGATGGCGCGTTTGCAGAAGCCGCAATTGTAGTCGTAGAACTCGACGATCGTGACCTTGCCGTTCGGGTTGCCGACCACGCCGTCATGCGGGGAGTTGAAGATCTCGTCCTTCGACTGCTTGATGACGCCGAGCTGGGCGATGCGCTGCTCTTCCTGCTGCTTGGTCTCGAGCGCCTGCTGCACCTCGAGCAGGATCTCGGGGTTCTCGAGCAGATAGTTGCGCACGATCAGCTCGACCTCTTTGCGGTCGAGCGCGCCGGCGGTGGCCTGCTGCTTGTCCTCGGCATAGGCAGGTTGCGGCCGGCCGGCGACGTAGCCCGATGCCAGCATGGCGAAAGCGAGCGCGATGCCGCTCGCTCCCAACACTATCGCCCTTGTCATGTCAGTTCGTCCTTGTTCCTGCCGGAGAATGGCGACCGCGTCCGCGCGGTCAGCCTTTCTTCTTGCCGGGCTGCTTGTAATTGATGATGTCCTGCGCGCGCACCCAGGCCGGCGATCCGCGCTTCATCTTCATCTGGGCGCGGGCGGCGAAAACCTTCGCCTCCTTGTAGACGCCGCTGTAGAAATAGCCTTCGGCCGTGGCGAGTTCCGCCTCCGCGACCTGGCCGAGCTGGCCGTAGGCCTGGGCGAGGTAACGATAGGCGCTGATGTTCTCACGGTCGCGCTCGAGGCCCTTGTTGATCTCGTCGACCGCCTTTTCGATGGATTCCTGCTTGCCGGTGGCGAGCAGGGCCTGGCCATAGGCGACCCGCAGGATGCCGGATTTCGCAGGGTCGAGCTTGACGGCGCTCGCATAGGCCTGCGCCGCTTCGGCCGGACGGTTCGCCTTGACCAGTATGTCTCCGCGCAGCTCGTGGAAATAGGGGTTCTTCGGGTTCGCCTTGACCAGCGCGTCCGCCTTCTGGAGCGCGCTCCTGGGATTTCCGTAGAGATAGGTCGCGATGGCGTCGCCATATTGCGCGGCGAGTCCGCCGCTGCCCTTGCGGAAAATGCGCGCGGCCGCCCCCTGGCCCTGCGTATAGACGGCTATCTTCACACGCATCATGTCGTGGCGAAGCTGCAGCGCCTCGGGATCCGTCTTGTTGAAATAGGGGCTGGCCTCGGCCAGCGTCTGCAGGTTGGCGATGCGCTCGCGCGGCATCGGATGGCTGACCTGATAGGGATCGACACGCGCGCCCGAAAGGGACAGCGCGCTGGCGAAACGCTTGAAGGTGATCAGCATGCCCCTGGCCGACTGCCCGGTCGCCTCGAGATAATCGAGCGCGGAACGGTCGGCCGTGACCTCCTCGGTGCGCTGATAGCCCAGCAGCCCGCGCCGCGCCATTTCTGCGCCGCCCATGGCGAGGCCGCCGCCGGCCTGAGCGACGCCGCCGACGCCGCCGGCCGCGCCGGCCACGGCTGCACCCATGCCGAGCAGCGTGGCGACGATTGCCATGGTCTGGGCGCGGGCGAGCTGCTGGCGCAGCCGCTCCTGATGTCCGCCGGCGATGTGGCCCGCTTCGTGGGCGATGACGCCGATGATCTCGTTCGGCGTCTCGGAGGTCACCAACGCCCCGGTGTTGATGAACATGCGGCGACCGGCGACGAAGGCGTTGAAGCTCTGATCATTGACCAGGACGATGTTGATGTTGGAGCTGCCGAGCCCTGCCGCCTTCAGGATCGGGCGCGCATAGTCGCGGACCAGCGCCTCGATCTCCGCGTCGCGCACCACGGGCAGGCTCTGCGCGAGCGCCTGGCCGGCGGTGGAGACGGCGAGGCACAACGCCACGAGGCCGGCCGTCAGGCCGCGTCCGCAGCGGGCGAGCTTTGCCGAAAGAGGCGATCGTGTCTGCATGGTTGGCCGCACTGGTAGCCCACCATGGATGCAATGAAAAGGCGGAGGCAACATGAACTTGTGATCCGCACAGCAATCGGGCATTTGTGCGGCCACAGTTGAGACCGGTTCGCGCGGGAAGGCTTTACATCCATGGCTGTATCGATATCGAGGCGCGGCGACGTCGAGCCGTTTCACGCCATGGACGTCCTGGCCGAGGCCAACCGGCTGAAAAGCCTGGGACATCCGGTGATCTCCATGGCTGTCGGCCAGCCCTCCGACCCCGTGCCGGAGCCGGTGCGCGAGGCGGCGCGGCGGGCGCTGGCGGACGGCCGCATCGGATACACGGATGCGCTCGGGCTCGCCGGCCTGCGCGAGGCGATCGCCGCGCATTATCTGGATCACTATGGCGTTACCGTCGCGCCCGAGCGCGTCGTCGTGACGACGGGCTCTTCGGCAGCCTTCAACCTGGCCTTCCTCGCCATGTTCGACGTCGGCGACCGGGTGGCGGTCGCTGCGCCGGGCTATCCTGCCTATCGCAATATACTGGCCGCCCTCGGCGTCGAGATCGTCGAGATCGAGCTCGGCGGCGCCGGCTATCTGACGGCCGATCATCTGGCGATCGCGCACCGGCAGAAGCCCGTCAAGGGCGTGTTGTTCGCAAGCCCCGCCAATCCGACGGGCGCGATCATTCCGCACGATGCCCTGGCCGAACTGATCGAGACGGCCGAGCGGCTCGGTATTTCGGTGATCTCGGACGAGATCTATCACCGGCTGGCCTATTCGGCGCCCGACGTCACGGCGCTGGAACTCTCGACCGATGCCGTCGTGATCAACTCCTTCTCGAAATATTACTGCATGACCGGGTGGCGCGTCGGCTGGATGGTGTTGCCGGACGCCCTGGTGCGTCCGGTCGAGCGCATCCAGCAGAGCCTCTACATTTCCGCGCCGGAGCTTTCCCAACTCGCGGCGATCGAGGCGTTCTCGGTGAGCGACGCCCTTGATCTGGTCAAGGCGCGCTACGAGGTCAACCGTGCATTGCTGATGCGCCGGCTGCCGGAACTGGGCTTTCGCATCGCCGCGCCCATGGACGGCGCGTTCTACGCCTTCTGCGATGTCTCCGGGCTCACCAACGACAGCATGGATTTCGCGCGGCGCATGCTGGCCGAGGCCCATGTCGCCGCCACGCCGGGCCGCGACTTCGACCCGTTTGCCGGCCAGCGCTACATGCGTTTCTCCTATGCCGGCAGCAGCGAAGACATGGCGGCCGCCCTGGACCGGATCGGCCGCTGGCTCGGCAGGTAGGCGCCGGATCTACAGGGCAGGGTGTCGGCAGGACATGAAAAAGCCGGGGCAAACCCCGGCTTTTTCTGTCCCTTTCAGGATGACTCGGCTCAGAAGAAGCCCTTGCGCTGCCACCAGCCGGCCTTCTTCGGCTTTGCTTCCTCGGCAGGTATCTCGGCAACTTCGGCGACGGTGGAGGAAACCACGACGGCTTCGGCAGGCGCGGCTTCGGCCTCGGGCTTGCGCCGCGTGGCTCGGGTCCGCCGCTTCGCGGGCTCGGGCGCCGGCTCCTCCGCAACCGTTTCCGCCGGAGCCGTCTCGGCCCCGGTCGCCCCAGCCGCTGCTTCGGCCTCGGCCGCCGCGGCGGCTTCGGCTTCCGCCTTCTTGGCCTTGGCCGACTTGCGCGGCTTCCGCTTCGGCTTTTCGGGTTCCGCGACCGCCTCGGCGACGGGTTCGGCGGGGGTCTCGACAGCCTCGGCCGCGGCTTCAGCGACGCTCTCGGCAGGAGGGGCGGATTCGGCCGCCAACTCGGCGGCGTCGGCTTCAACGGCCTCTACGACGGGCTCGGACGTTTCAGGCACCTCGCCCTCGGCGGCCTCCGTCGCGGCAGTCGGCTCGCCGTCCTCCTGGCGATGGCGTCGTCCACCGCGCCGGCCGCGCCGGCGCTTCTTGCGATCGGCTGCGCCGTCGGCCTCGGCTGCCACCGTCTCCTCGCCCTCGACGTCTTCGACGTCGCCGTCCTCGGGGCTTTCGGACGTGGCGGCGACACTTTCCGCGTCGGCAGCGCGCCTGTGCTCATCGCTCGCGTCACGGTCGCGATCCTTGCCGCGCCGCCGCCGGCGCTTGCGCCGCTTGCGGTCGCCGTCTTCGCGGCGTTCGCCATGGGACGACTGCTCAGCGGCGGCCGTCTCCTCGACGTCCTCCTCCTCGACGATCTCCTCTTCAGGCTCTTCCGGCTCGACATAGGCGAGTTGCGCCGGCAGCGCCTCGGTGACGGCGGACTTCTCCGCCACCGCTCCGCGGAAGATCGCATAGTGCTGCGAGGCGACCGAATCGTCCGCTTCGAGGGTGATCGTCAGGCCAAAACGCCGCTCGAGATCAACCAGCATGGAACGCTTGTGGTTGAGCACATAGAGCGCCGTCGCCATGGGCGTGCGCACCGTGATGTGGTGGCGCGAATCCTTGAGCAGGAACTCCTCGATGGCGCGCACGACGAGCAGCGCGGTCGAGGAGTCCGAACGGACATGCCCCGTGCCGCCGCAATGCGGACAGGGCTTCATCGTCGATTCCAGCACGCTGGCGCGGATGCGCTGGCGCGACATCTCGAGAAGGCCGAAATGCGAGATGCGCCCGACCTGGATGCGGGCCCGGTCGTTCTTCAGGCAATCCTTGAGCTTCTTCTCGACCGCCCGGTTGTTCCGGTTCTCCTCCATGTCGATGAAATCGATCACGATGAGGCCGGCCAGGTCGCGCAGGCGCAGTTGCCGGGCGACTTCCTCCGCCGCCTCCAGATTGGTCTGGAGCGCGGTGTCCTCGATCGAATGCTCCCTGGTCGAGCGCCCGGAGTTGACGTCGATCGAGACGAGAGCCTCGGTCTGGTTGATGATGATGTAGCCACCGGATTTCAGCGTCACCTGAGGCTGCAGCATCCGGTCGAGCTGCGCCTCGATGCCGCTGCGCGCGAAGATCGGCGTGGTGTCGCGGAACGGCTGAACCACCTTGGCGTGGCTGGGCATCAGCATCCGCATGAAGTCCTTGGCTTCGCGGTAGCCTTCCTCGCCGGAGACGAGGATCTCGTCGATATCCTTGTTGTAGAGGTCGCGCACCGAACGCTTGATCAGGCTGCCTTCCTCATAGACGAGGGCAGGGGCAGTCGACTCGAGCGTCAGGCTGCGGACATTCTCCCACAGCCGCATGAGATATTCGTAGTCGCGCTTGATCTCGGCCTTGGTACGGCTTTCTCCCGCCGTTCGCAGGATGACGCCCATGCCTTCCGGCACGTCGAGGTCCTGCACGACCTCCTTCAGGCGCTTGCGGTCCTGGGCGTTGGTGATCTTGCGGGAGATGCCGCCGCCGCGTGCGGTATTCGGCATCAGCACCGAATAGCGTCCGGCGAGCGACAGATAGGTGGTGAGAGCCGCGCCCTTGTTGCCGCGCTCTTCCTTGACCACCTGCACCAGCAGGATCTGGCGGCGCTTGATCACTTCCTGGATCTTGTAGTGGCGCCGCATCGGCTTGCGACGATTGCGGATCTCCTCCAGCGCGTCCTCCGCGCCGACGGATTCGACCTCGCTCTCGTCGCCCTGCGCGCCGCTGATCTCCTCGACGGTGCCGCGATCCTCGTTGGCGTCGGGCGCCTCGGACACGGCGACCGGCTCGGAAACGACGTCGGCCTCGATGGAGGCGGCGATCGACGTCACCTCGCCGGACGCCGGCGCAGCTTCGCCGTCGCCGGCGTCAACGGCCGTACTCTCCTCGGTCGGCGCTTCGGCATGGTCGGCGGGGGCGTCTTGCGTTGCGGCGGGCTGATCGTCCACCAAGGCAGGCTGCTCGCTCTCCGCCGGGACGGGATCGTTCGCCTCGACATCGCCGTCGCCCTCGGTGTCCGCGACCGCCTGGGCTTCAGCTTCATCAGACGCCTCGGCGGCATCGCGACGCTCCTGGTCGCGACCGCGATGACGTCCGCCGCGGCGGCGACGCCGGTTGCGACCGCGATCGGAACGGTCGTCGCCTTCGGCGTCCTCCTCGTCGTCGACATCGTCGGCTTCGGCCTCGGCGCGCAACAGCGCCTGCCGGTCGGCGACCGGGATCTGATAGTAATCGGGATGGATTTCGCTGAAGGCCAGGAAGCCGTGGCGGTTCCCGCCATATTCGACGAAGGCGGCCTGAAGGGACGGTTCGACCCGCGTCACGCGGGCGAGATAGATATTCCCCTTGAGTTGTTTCTTGTCCTGGGATTCGAAATCGAATTCTTCGATGCGGTTACCGCGAACGACGACGACCCGCGTTTCCTCCGGGTGGGAGGCGTCTATTAGCATTTTGTTGGGCATTATGTCTTGTCTCCCCGGCAGCCGTCAGCCGAGGCTTGCGGGCTCGAAAACCCTGCCTTGAACCTGTGGGGGCGGCGATGCCGGATAATGTGCGATCCGCAGGCAACGGGCTTGACGCGACAGACAAGCGGGCCGCCGCCGGTATGGCGCGGGATTTCCCGGTCTTGTCCACAGTTGCGTCTAACGCCATCCTGCCGCCTTGCGGAACCATTTGAACCAGGCCCGGAAACCGGACCAGCTATTATGCTCTTGCCAGAGCCGGCGCGGGACGTGCCGTCCCGACCGTTTTTCCTGCTCAGGGCGTCCGCCTCGGCATCGGCCCTGAAGAAACTCGACGGATCCGCCTTTGCTCCGCCGCGAGCGGTCGGAACCGATTTTCCCGGGCCTGAGCTGCCGAAGCGGCCGGAAGAACCCGGTCCCGAGCATTGCGATGATCCGGTGTCGCTTTTATGATTTGGAGCGGGTCATGGCAACCCCGGATTTCGATGCCGGCTAGGGGAGTTCCGCAACGGCACGTCGTGTCGAAAGGCTTGATTAACCATAAGCGTCTACCAGTCGGGGATGCTTCGTGCCGGGACGGGCGAACGGGTATGGTACGGATTCCAGCGGGGACGGTAAGGCTTCATGGATAGATGGGCGGCGAGAGGGTGCGGCATGGCGATCGCCCGGTCGCTGCGCGCGTTTCTTTCGCTCGCCCTGGCCGCATGGCTCGTCGCATCGGCGTCGACCGTCGCGACCGCCGAGCCGTTGAGGGCGACCGAATACAAGATGGCGGGGGATGCGGCGCGCATGCGCCTGGTGGTCCGCTTCGATCGCGAGCCGGAGCCGAACTGGTTCCTCCTTCGCGGACCGCATCGCCTGGTCATCGACCTGCCCGAGACGAATTTCGCGATCGAGCCGCGCGAACTGAAGGCGCGCGGCCTGATCAAGGGTGTGCGTTACGGCCTGATCGGCGAGGGCAGGTCGCGGCTCATTCTGACCAGCAAGGGACCGTTCGAGGTCGAAAAGCTCGATGTCGTCCGCAATGAGAACGAGCCGGGCTACCGCCTCGTCGCCGACATCGTGGCAAGTTCGGAGAGGCGTTTCGAGGAGGCGCTCGCCGCGCAGGTGGAGACCACCGGCTCGACTCATTCCGCGCCGAAGGGCGACCGGCTGGGCACCGCCGAGGCGAGGCAGGGCAAACGCTTCACGGTTGTCGTCGACCCCGGCCACGGCGGCATCGACGGCGGCGCGGAGGGGCCGAACGGAACGGTCGAGAAGACCATCACGCTGGCCTTCGCGCTCGAGTTGAGGGCCAAGCTCGCGGCAACGGGCCGCTATGACGTCTACATGACGCGGGAGAAGGATGACTTCCTTCGGCTCGACGAGCGCGTGCGCATCGCCCGGCAGCACGAGGCCGACCTGCTGATCTCGATCCATGCCGATACGATTCGCCTGAAGGGAATCCGCGGCGCCACGGTCTACACCGTTTCCGACAAGGCCTCGGACGCCGAGGCGCAGGCCCTGGCGGATCGCGAGAACCTTTCCGACCAACTCGCCGGGATCTCCATCGAGGAGCAGGATCACGAGGTCTCCGACATATTGGTCGATCTCATCCGGCGCGAGACCCACAATTTCTCCATCCGTTTCGCGCGCTCGCTGGTCGGTGAACTGTCCGACAACATCGAGATGATCAACAATCCGCACCGTTCGGCCGGCTTCCGGGTGCTGAAGGCGCCCGACGTGCCCTCCGTGCTGGTCGAGCTCGGCTATCTCTCCAACCCGCAGGACGAAAAGCAGCTTCGCGACGCCGCGTGGCGCGGCAAAGCCATCGACGGCATCATGTCGGCGGTCTCGCTCTTTGCCGAAGCCAAGATGGGTGCGGGCGGCTGACCGCCGCGGCGACAACCGCCGCGAGTGGCAAAACGTTGCAGCGGCGTCACAGTCCGTCATATAATCGACGTCAACCGATGGGGTTTCTTGAAGCTGCCGCATTTTGCCCACAACGGCGCGACAAGAGTTGACCACCACGGACCGGGGCGGTTACGGCGCAGATCGGCTGCGAACGGATTCTTCCAGGCCGTCGTGGTCCGGGAGTCTGTCGCGACTTTGGACGGGCTCTGGAAGGTGGAGCGGGCATGATACGTCTCATCGGATATTTCTTCGGCATCGGCGTGATGCTGGCGCTGGTCGCCGCGGCTGGCGTAGGCATCTATGTCGGCGGCTTGACCAAGGATTTGCCGGACTACGAGGTGCTGGCCAAGTACGAGCCGCCGGTGACCACGCGCGTCCACGCCTCGGACGGTGCGCTTATGGGCGAATTCGCGCGCGAGAGGCGGCTCTATCTGCCGATCCAGGCGGTGCCGGACCGCGTCAAGGCCGCGTTCCTTTCCGCCGAGGACAAGAATTTCTACAACCATCCCGGCATCGACGTGACCGGGCTTGCCCGTGCCGTCGTCACCAATTTCCAGAATCTCGGATCGGGTCGCCGGCCGGTCGGCGCCTCGACCATCACCCAGCAGGTCGCCAAGAACTTCCTGCTCTCGTCGGACCAGACGGTCGACCGCAAGATCCGCGAGATGATCCTGGCCTTCCGCATCGAGCAGGCCTATTCGAAGGACCGCATCCTCGAGCTTTATCTCAACGAGATCAATTTCGGCATGGGCGCCTACGGCATCGCCGGTGCCGCGCTCACCTATTTCGACAAGTCGGTCAACGAACTGACCGTCGCCGAGGTCGCCTATCTCGCCGCGCTGCCCAAGGCGCCGTCGAACTATCACCCGTTCCGCCACACGGAGCGCGCCATCGAGCGCCGCAACTGGGTCATCGACCAGATGGTCGAGAATGGCTATGTCGAGCGCGCCGAAGGCGACAAGGCCAAAGCCGAGCCGCTCGGCGTATCGCCGCGCCGCAAGGGCACGTACCTGTTCGCCGGCGAATATTTCACCGAGGAGGTTCGCCGCGAGATCATCGCCCGCTATGGCGAGAACGCGCTCTACGAAGGCGGGCTTTCGGTGCGCACCACGCTCGACCCGAAGCTGCAGCTCATGGCGCGCAAGTCGCTGCAGAACGGCCTGATCAAGTTCGACAGGCTGCGCGGCTATCGGGGCCCGAAAGAGAAGATCGACATATCGGGCGACTGGGGCGAGGCCCTGGGCAAGGTCAAGGGCCTGGACGACGTGCCGGAATGGCGTCTGGCCGTGGTGCTGGAGAGTTCCGGCGAAGGTGTCACGGTCGGCCTGCAGCCCAAGCGTGAGGTGTCGGGCGCGCTCGAACCGGCGCGCGAGACCGGCACCATCGCCGAGGCCGACATGAGCTGGGCCATGCGCCACCTCGTCGACGGCAAGCGCGTGAAGGCCAAGTCGCCGGCCGAAGTGCTGAAGCCCGGCGACGTCGTCTTCGTCGAGAAGAAGGGCGATTCCGGCTCGGCTTACGAACTGCGGCAGCCGCCGGAGGTGTCGGGCGGCATGGTGGCGATGGACCCGCATACGGGCCGCGTTCTGGCCATGGTCGGCGGCTTCTCCTTCGCGGAATCGGAATTCAACCGCGCGACACAGGCCTATCGCCAGCCGGGCTCCTCGTTCAAGCCGATCGTCTACGCGGCCGCGCTCGACAATGGCTACACGCCTGCCTCGGTGATCATGGATGGTCCGATCACGATCACGGTCGGCACGACTGTCTGGTCGCCGAAGAACTATGACGGAAAGGCCGCCGGCCCGTCGACGCTGCGCATGGGAATCGAGCGCTCGCGCAACCTGATGACGGTGCGGCTGGCAAACGACATGGGCATGAAGCTCGTGGCCGAATATGCGGAGCGCTTCGGCGTCTATGACAAGTTGAGCCCTGTCATCGCCATGTCGCTGGGATCGGGCGAGACGACGGTCATGCGCATGGTTTCGGCCTATGCGGTGATGGCCAATGGCGGCCGGCAGATCAAGCCGTCGCTCATAGACCGCATCCAGGACCGCTATGGCAAGACAGTGTTCAAGCATGACGAGCGCGGCTGTGAAGGCTGCGTGGCGACGAGCTGGGAGAACCAGCCCGAGCCGGAGCTGATCGACAATGCCGAGCAGGTGCTCGATCCGATGACCGCATATCAGATCACCTCGATGATGGAAGGCGTGGTCACCCGAGGCACGGCGGTGACGGTGTCGGAGCTCGGGCGCCCGATGGCCGGCAAGACCGGAACGACCAACGATGAGAAGGACGCCTGGTTCATCGGCTACACGCCGAACCTCGTCGTCGGCCTCTATATGGGCTACGACAAGCCGCAAGGGCTCGGCAAGGGCTCGACGGGCGGCGGCCTCGCTGCGCCGATCTTCAAGGAATTCATGGGCGAGGCGCTCAAGGACACGCCTATCGTGGACTTCAAGGTGCCAGACGGCATGAAGATGATCGCGATCAACCGCAAGACCGGCATGCAGGCTGCCGAAGGTGCTCAAGGCACGATCATGGAAGCCTTCAAGCCGGGCACCGGTCCCGCGGACAGCTACTGGGTCATCGGCATGGGCGAGGACGGCTCGAACGGTTCCGGCGAGGCGCTTTCGCCGCAGGCCGCCAAGGCTATCCGCGACAATTCCGGCGGCGGGCTCTATTAGCAGGCGTCTCGAACTTTCGATGTGACAATCGAGAACAGCGCCGCTCTGCCGGCGCTGTTTTTGCGTGCGCCAGGCGCTCGCCGTGCATGCCCGCGCTTGACGGCTGCTTGTCCTTATTGCATAACCATTTGGTTTTAGAACTCATTGGTTATCGAATAGGCTGTCGGCGCCTCGGTGAATTGAGGTCCGCGCGCCGCGCGCAGCAAGACATCCACCATCGGGAGAGGTGACATGCAGAAAATTACTCCGTTCTTGTGGTTCGACGGTCAGGCCGAGGAGGCGATGAAGTTCTACACATCGATCTTCAGGAACGCGAAAGTCGGCAATGTCAGCCGTTACGGCGAGGGCGGCCCCGGGCCGGCCGGCAGCGTGCTGACGGCGTCGTTCGAACTCGAAGGCCTGGAATTCACGGCGCTGAACGGCGGTGCGTTCCACAAGTTCAATGAAGCCGTGTCGTTCAATGTCAGTTGCGACGACCAAGAGGAGGTCGACTACTTCTGGGACCGCCTTTCAGAAGGCGGGCAGATCCAGCAATGCGGGTGGCTCAAGGACAAGTTCGGGCTGTCCTGGCAGATCGTGCCGACGGCCTTGCCGCGGTTGCTCGGCAATCCGGATCGCGAGAAAGCCAGCCGGGTCATGCAGGCCATGCTCCAGATGAAGAAGATCGACATTGCCGCCCTGGAGCAGGCATCCGCCGTCTGACCAGACTATTGCCGTGGCCGGAGCGTGCCGACGATGAAACCGTATCGCGATGGGCGGATGAACGCCGTCCGCCCATTTCGCTTTACAGGCGGCGGACCCATCCCTATGGTCCGCGCCACTTCAACGGCCCCGGCGTCGCGTCCTGCCCGACTTTGCTGAAGCCCCGATCCGGGGTGTCGGCGATTCGGGTTGCACGACGCAGGGACAAAACCAAGAACGGGCACGCTATGCGTACGGAAACCCAAATCCTGGTCGACGAGATCAAGCAGGCCATAAGCTTGCTGAGGAGGCATCTTTGACTGGGACCAGGCAATCAAGAGACTGGACTATCTGAACAATCGCGCCGAGGACCCCAGCCTCTGGAACGATCCCCAGGAAGCGCAGAAGCTGATGCGCGAGCGTCAGCAGCTCGATGACGGCATCAAGGCGATTGGCGGGCTCGGCCAGGCGCTCGAAGACAATATCGGCCTGATCGAGCTCGGCGAGGAAGAGGGCGATTCCGGCGTCGTCGCCGAGGCGGAAGCGGCGATCCGTTCCCTGTCCGGCGAGATCAAGGCGCGCCAGATCGAGACGCTGCTGTCGGGCGAGGCCGACGCCAACGACACCTATCTCGAAGTGCATGCCGGCGCCGGCGGCACGGAGAGCCAGGACTGGGCCTCGATGCTGATGCGCATGTATACGCGCTGGGCCGAGCGGCGCGGCTTCAAGGTCGAACTGCTGGAGATCCATGACGGCGAAGAGGCAGGCATCAAGTCGGCCACGCTGCTCGTCAAGGGTCACAACGCCTATGGCTGGCTGAAGACGGAATCGGGCGTGCATCGCCTCGTCCGCATTTCGCCCTACGACAGCAATGCGCGGCGGCATACATCCTTCGCCAGCGTCTGGGTCTATCCGGTCATCGACGACACGATCGATATCGCTGTCTCCGAAGCGGATGTCCGGATAGATACCTATCGGGCGTCGGGCGCCGGCGGCCAGCACGTCAACACGACCGATTCGGCGGTGCGCATCACGCATCTTGCAACCGGCATCGTGGTGGCCTGCCAACAGGAACGCTCACAGCACAAGAACCGGGCCACGGCTTGGTCGATGCTGCGTGCGCGCCTCTACGAGCTGGAACTGCAGAAACGCGAGGAGAAGGCCAATGCCGAGGCGGCCTCCAAGACCGACATCGGCTGGGGCCACCAGATCCGTTCCTATGTGCTGCAGCCCTATCAGCTCGTGAAGGACCTGCGCACCGGCGTGGAAAGCACCAGCCCGCAGGACGTGCTCGACGGTGATCTCGATTCCTTCATGGAAGCGTCGCTGTCGCAGCGCATCGAGGGCGGCGCCGGACAGCCGATCGCCGACATCGACTGATATCAACGAACTGGATGTTGATACATCCAGTGGGGTGGATGCTGCGGCATCCACCCGGCCTCAGTCGCCGGCGCTGCCCTCCAGACCGCTTGGCTTTCACGCCACCGGATCGGCCCGAAAATCGTATTCGATTTTCGGAAAGCACGATGCGGCACCTAATAGTGGCAGAGCATCCTTCTCGCGTCCAAGTGGACGTGCGGCGCTCTGACTGGCGCGGACCACGCGGTCGCGCACTCCAACGGTCGATTTCATCGACGATCGGTATGGTCGGAAGCCGGTCGAGTATCAGAGGTACCGGCCGAGCTTTCGGCCGGTCTTCAGGAAGCGGACCGGATCGAGCGCGTCGCCATCCTTGCGGATCTCGTAATGGAGATGCGGACCGGTCGAGCGACCGCTCGAGCCGACATCACCGACGATGTCGCCGGTGGCCATCGCCTGACCGACCTTGACGCGCACCTTGGACAGATGCGCGTAGCGCGTCGAGAAACCGTTGCCGTGGTCGATCTCGACCATGCGGCCATATCCGCCGTTCCAACCCGCCTTGACTACCGTGCCGGGCGCGGCCGCCCGCGCCGGCGCTCCAGCAGGGGCGCGGAAATCCAGCCCCGAATGCATGGCCGGCATGCCGATGATCGGATCGCGGCGCACGCCGAAGCCGCTCGACACGCCCTGGCCGGGTGCCGGGTTGGCGAGCGGGAAGCGCCGGGCTTCCTTCTTCATCGCGTCGAGATGGTCGAGCGCCTCGTCCAGCTCCTTCACCCTGGTGTCGAACATGGTCGCGCTGCCGGCCGCGATCAGCGGACCGCCCACGCCCTGCTTGCCATATTCGGAATCGACCGGCAGGCCCGCGCTTTCGAGCGCTTCGGCGATGGTATCGGCGGTCTGTGAAGCATCTTGCGCGAGCGAGGTGATGCGGGCGAGCTGCTCGCTTTCGATGGCGCGCAGCGACTGGTTTATGGCCACGAACAGCCGGTCGGCATGGTCGGCGGCGGAACTGTCGTTTGCCGATCCGGTGCGCGGCGACCACAGCGCGAAAGGCGACGGCGCGGTCGTTGCAGCGGCGGCATAGGCGAGGGCGTCGGGCGCATCGAGCGTGGCTCTAAGATCGGGCTTGTCGGAAGGCACCGGAGGGGACGCATCCTTGCCCATGGACCTGGCGCGTTCCAGGATCGGGCCGATGCGGCCGTGCCGCTGGCTGAGCTGCGTCTGACGCTCCAGCAGCTCCGATACCTTGTTCTCCATCACCTGCTGGTCGAGCAACTGGCGGCTGGTGATGCGGTCGACCTGGGCACGAAGCGAGGAGATCCTGTCCTCGTAGGCCTGCTGCATGCGCGCCTGGCGCGCCGCGGCCGCGCCGATCAGATCGTCTCGCAGCACCAGATAGGATGTCGCCAGCAGATAGCCGATGGCGGCAGCGGAAAGCACGGAACCGGCAAGGGCGGCGACCCAGGGCCTGACGGTGAAGTGCCTGATCACGTCGCCATGCGCGATGATGACGGTGTGCGGCTCCTTGCGCTTGCCGAAGACGGCTGACTGACCTGGGGCTTTCACGGGACTCGACGCTTCTCAATCGTTGCGGTGACAGCGCGTCGATTACACATTGTTAGGGTTAACAAAGGCTTTTCGGCCAGAGGCCAAACGCAGCCGCGAAGCGATCCCGTGAGGCGGGGAAGCCCGCCCTTCCGGACGGGCTTCGATTTTCAGGTCGTCAGTCGAGGAACAGCCAGAGCAGAATGATGATTGGAATCGGGATGCCGAGCATCCAGAGCAGGATCGAACGAAACATGGGTTTCTCCTCGGTCAAGATATCGTCCCGCGGGCGCATCGACTGACGACGCGGCCGCGCTATCTCATTGTTCAGGCAAGGGAATCGTCCCTGAAACAGCTTCGGGCTCCAGACCCTATGCCCAAGCCAAACGCCGAAGGTTGGCCATGGTTCCGGTCTGGAAACATCGTCTTGCGCTCGAGGACGGACGAGGAGCGCTTTCCTGTGGAGGGAGATTCCGGCGCACCTCCCCACAAATGGCATTTTTGCGCGATTGAACCTATGGTCGCCGCCCGATTGTGGAACGTGGGACCGACATGGCAGCAGATATCAAACGCATCGCCGCGCTGATTGCCGGCGAGATCGGCGCGAAGCCCGACCAGGCCGCCGCGGCGATCGGCCTCCTCGATGAAGGCGCGACCGTGCCCTTCATCGCGCGCTACCGCAAGGAGGTGACCGGCGGGCTCGACGACAGCCAGTTGCGACTGCTCGCCGAGCGGCTGATCTATATGCGCGAGCTCGACGCCCGGCGGGACACGATCCTCGAATCGATCCGCGGCCAGGGCAAGCTGACCGACGAGCTTGCCGAGAAAATCGCCGCGGTGGCGACCAAGTCGGAGCTCGAGGACATCTATCTGCCTTACAAGCCGAAGCGCCGCACGCGCGCCGAGATCGCCCGCGAGCGCGGCCTCGGGCCGCTGGCCGAAGCAATCCTCGCAGACCGCAGCGCGGTGCCGGCCGAACTGGCCGCCGGCTATCTCACCGACGACGTGCCGGATGTGAAGACAGCGCTCGACGGCGCGCGCGATATCATTGCCGAATCCTTCGCCGAGAACGCCGAGTTGCTCGGTCGCCTTCGCAACTACATGAAGGACAAGGCCTTTCTGCGCGCCAGGGTGATCGACGGCAAGCAGGAGGCGGGCGCCAAGTTCTCCGACTATTTCGACCATGTCGAGCGCTGGGCAACGGTGCCGAGCCACCGCGCGCTGGCGATGCTGCGCGGCCGCAACGAGGACGTGCTGACGCTCGACATCGAGGTCGACGCCGACGACGCCTCGGCGGTCAAGCCGGTGGAGCGGATGATCCGCGAGACCTATGCGATCGGCAAGCAGGGCGCCGGCGACGAATGGCTGGCCGAGGTGGTCGGCTGGACCTGGCGGGTGAAGCTCACGCTGTCACTGTCCCTCGATCTCATGCGCGAATTGCGCGAACGCGCCGAGGACGAGGCGATCCGGGTTTTCGCGCGCAACCTGAAGGACCTGCTGCTGGCGGCACCCGCCGGCTCCCGCGCCACGATGGGTCTCGATCCCGGAATCCGCACCGGCGTGAAAGTCGCTGTCGTCGACCAGACGGGCAAGCTGCTCGACACTACCACGGTCTATCCATTTCCGCCGCGAAACGACGTTCGCGGCACCCAGGCCGAGCTAGCGACCCTGATCGTCAAGCACAGGATCGAACTGATCGCGATCGGGAACGGCACCGGCAGTCGCGAGACGGAGCGGCTGGTCGCCGACATGCTGTCGCAAATGCCGTCGCCGAAGCCGTTGAAGGTGATTGTCAGTGAGGCCGGTGCGTCCGTCTATTCCGCCTCGGAGACGGCGGCGGCCGAATTCCCGAATCTCGACGTGTCACTGCGCGGCGCCGTATCCATCGCGCGCCGGCTCCAGGACCCGCTCGCCGAGCTGGTGAAGATCGAACCGAAGTCGATCGGAGTAGGCCAGTACCAGCACGATGTCGACCAGTATCGCCTCGGCCGTTCGCTGGAGGGCGTCGTCGAGGACGCCGTGAACGCGGTGGGCGTCGATCTCAACACGGCTTCGGCCGCGCTGCTCGCTCGCGTCTCGGGCCTCGGCTCATCGCTCGCCGAGGCGATCGTGGCGCATCGCGATGCGACCGGACCCTTCGCCAGCCGCCAGGAACTGCTGAAGGTGAGCCGGCTCGGCCAGCGCACCTTCGAGCAATGCGCCGGATTCCTGCGCATCCCGAACGGCAGCGAGCCGCTCGATGCTTCAGCGGTGCACCCGGAGGCCTACGGCGTCGCCAAGAAGATCGTCGCCGCCTGCGGCCGCGACGTCCGCTCGCTGATGGGAGACAGTGCCGCGCTCAAGGGGCTCGATCCGCGCCTTTTCGTCGACGATCGCTTCGGACTGCCGACCGTGCGCGACATAATCGCCGAGTTGGACAAGCCCGGGCGCGACCCGCGGCCGGAATTCAAGACCGCGACCTTCGCCGAGGGGGTCGACGACATCAAGGATCTGAAACCGGGCATGGTCCTGGAGGGCACGGTCACCAATGTCGCGGCCTTCGGCGCCTTCGTCGACATCGGCGTGCACCAGGACGGGCTCGTCCATGTCTCGCAACTCGCTGACAGGTTCGTCAGGCATGCGCATGAGGTGGTGAAGGCCGGCGACGTCGTGAAGGTGCGCGTCGTCGAGGTCGACATCAAGCGCAAGCGCATCGGCCTCACGATGCGCAAGCACGATGACGGCGGGGCGGGCAGGCCGGAACAGAGAGGCGACAGGTCGCAGCCGCGCATGTCGCCTGGCCGGCCACCGCAGCGCTCCGACGGGGGCCGCGGGAGAGAGCAGCAGCAAGGTGCCTTCGGTGCGGCTTTCGCCGAGGCGCTCAAGCGCAAGCGGTAGGAACCCCCAGTGGTTCATGCCGGTCGCGGGCAGGGAGCCCGCGACCGCGCCGGAGCGATCACACGCCAAGGTTGCAAGTGGCGCGCGTGCTCGGCCGCATGCAATTTGCCAGTTCATCCATGAAGGCCGGGCCGACGCGGCCTTTCGCGCGAGATTGCCGACTGCTCCTGGAACAGCGCCTCGATGAGTGGACACTCCGGTCGCGCGCCGTCGTCGCATTGCGCGACCATTTCCTCGAGCACCCTCTCCATGCGCTTGAGATCGGCAATCTTCGCGCAAACGTCCGCGAGGTGGTCGGCGGCCAGGGTGCGCGCTTCCGCGCAAGGCTGATCGCGCTCATCGACGAGACGCAGCAACTCGCGGACTTCGTCGATGGAGAAGCCGAGGTCGCGCGCCCGCAGCACGAAGCGCAAGCGTCGCTCGTGCCCCGTGTCGTAGCTCCGATAACCGGCCGCCGTGCGCGGCGGCTCCGGCAGTAGGCCAATCTTCTCGTAATAGCGCACGGTCTCCAGATTGCAGCCCGTCCGCCGGGCGAGCTCGGCCCGGCGCAGGCCCTTCACCACGGCGTGATCATCCATTCGCGAAATCCCTCTTGACCCTGTAGTTGCTACAGACCGCATGGTACGGCACGGACAGGATTTCGGCAAGGAAAGCGAGATCGGACATGGATACATCGAGACCCGGAATGGCGACTATGACAACCACCGACGCGCCCGCGACGGGGCGGGACGAGGTCACACGGCAGCGCCTGGTTGCCGTCGGCGGCATTGTCGGTGCGATCGCGGCCTCGTCCTGCTGCGTTATCCCGCTCGTCCTGTTCAGCATCGGCATCGGCGGCGCCTGGATCGCCAATCTGACGGCGCTCGCACCCTACAAGCCCTTCTTCGTCGCCGGAACGGCGGGCATTCTCGGCTACGGTTTGTATCTCGTCTACTGGAAGCCGCGGCGGGCCTGCGCCGATGGCGCCTGCGTGCGCCCGGCCCGCAATCGCCTCGTGCAAGTCGCGCTGTGGTTTGCGGCGGCCCTCGTCGCGGCCGCCTTTGCCTTCGACTATGTCGCACCGCGTCTGCTCGGTGCCTGAGACCAGGGAGCCCCCTATGAAAAAGAGTTTGCATGCTCTTGCCTTGATCGCGTCGGTAGCGGCCGCGCCGTCCGCCTTCGCTGCCGAGCGCACCGTCATCTTCGCCGTCGACAACATGACCTGCGCCTCCTGCCCCTACATCGTGAAGACCTCAATGGCGGCGGTCCCCGGAGTGACGAAGGTGGCCGTCTCGTTCGAGGCGAAGACCGCGACCGTGACCTTCGACGATGCCAAGACGACCCCTGATGCCATCGCCGCAGCCAGCATGAATTCCGGCTATCCGGCACGCCCGACGCAGCAGCAAGGCAGCTGACATGAATGACCGTGACCTGATCCGCACCGGCATTGCCAGCGGCTCGGTCGCTGAGATCTGCTGCGCGAAGCTGGTCCTTGTCGTGCTTCCACCGCTTGTCGGTCCGAGCACCTGGCTTGCCCGTGCTGATTGGATGGCGCTTCCGACGGCCGTGAGCCTCGGGCTCATCGCCTGGGGCCTTTACCGGCGCCACAGCCAAGCCGCCTGCTGCGAGTAAGAGATTCACGAGGAGAGCCTGAAGCCATGAACGATTGTTGTGCATCCTCTTTTTCTCACGACAACGTAACGGCTTCCGAACCCGCGACGCTGCCGAATGGCCGAAACCATGGCTCCTACGACCTTGTGGTGATCGGCGCCGGCTCCGCCGGCTTCTCCGCCGCGATCACGGCCGCAGATCAGGGCGCCCAGGTGGCGCTGATCGGCAGCGGCACCATCGGCGGTACCTGCGTCAATATCGGCTGCGTGCCCTCGAAGACGCTGATCCGCGCCGCCGAGACGCTGCACAATGCTCGGGCCGCGGCACGTTTCGCCGGTATCACGGCCGAGGCCGACCTGAACGACTGGCGGGGAACCGTTCGGCAGAAGGACGCGCTCATTTCCGAGCTGCGTCAGGCCAAGTATGTGGACCTGCTGCCGGCCCATGACGGCATCGCCTACCGCGAAGGGCCGGCCCGGCTGGTCGATGGCGGTGTCGTGGTGAACGGCACGCGCATTCCCGCCGGTAAGATCATCATCGCGACCGGTGCCCGGCCGGCGGTTCCCGCCATCCCCGGCATCGAGACGGTGCCGTATCTCACCAGCACGTCGGCGCTCGACCTCGGGGAGCTTTCTCGATCGCTGATCGTCATCGGCGGCGGCTATGTCGGGGCTGAACTCGCCCAGCTGTTCGCTCGCGCCGGAGTCAAGGTGACGCTCGGCTGTCGCTCCAGCCTGCTGCCGCAGGCCGAGCCCGATATCGGCGCCGCGCTGGCGAGGTACTTCGCCGACGAGGGCATTAATGTCGTCTCGGGCATCGCGTACCGCGCGATCCGCAAGACCGAGAACGGCGTTTCCCTCGCGGTCGCACGGGACGGCCGGGAGACGACGATCGACGCCGATCAGGTGCTGATCGCCACCGGCCGCTCGCCCAACATCGAAGGCCTTGGCCTCGCCGAGCACGGGATCGCTCTCTCGCCGCAGGGCGGTATCATCGTCGACGACCACATGCGCACGTCCAAGTCCGGCATCTATGCTGCCGGCGACGTCACTGGCCGGGACCAGTTCGTCTATATGGCCGCCTATGGCGCCAAGCTTGCGGCAAAGAACGCCCTCAACGGCGACAGCCTCCGCTACGACAACAGCGCCATGCCGGCCATCGTCTTCACCGATCCGCAGGTGGCGAGCGTCGGGTTGACTGAGGCCGCAGCGCGCGCGGCTGGGCATGCCGTCCGTGTCTCGACGATCGGTCTCGACCAGGTGCCGCGCGGGCTCGCCGCCCGCGACACCCGCGGGCTTATCAAGCTCGTCGCCGACGCCGGCAGCGGCCGGCTGCTCGGCGCGCATGTGCTTGCGCCAGAGGGGGCGGACAGCATCCAGACGGCCGCACTGGCGATCCGGCAGGGCCTCGCTGTCGACGATCTCGCCAATATGATCTTTCCGTATCTGACCACTGTCGAGGGCCTCAAACTCGCCGCCCTGGCCTTCGAGAAGGACATGGCGAGGCTTTCATGCTGCGCCGGCTAGACCGTTGGTCCGGCGACCTGAACGGCCACGGCTGTGCGCGGTCGCTGAACGCCCTCGACGGACCGGGATTTGCGGTTCGCGAGGCCGCTTATCGTGCGGCCACCACCGTTCCGGTCGAACCGCTCCAATGGCTGGGGCTGTGCCTCACGCTCGACGGGAGCTACCAGGTGGGCTGGGGGCGAAGGCGGCTCAACTCCGGTCCGGCATCACTCATCTTCCTTCCGGCCGGCCAGGCATATGCCGCTCACATCTCGCACGAAGGCAGCCACTGCCTGACGGCGGCTATCGACCCGGCGCTGCTCCGGAACGCGTGCGACACCACCCTTGATGTCGAGCTCTTGAACACGGCACGTCGGGCGCCGCCACACTGGCTCGCCTTTCAACTGCGCCGGGAGATGGAACTGGCAGACGATCTGTCGCCTGCCTCGGTTGCGCATACGCTTGTCGCACTCCTCTCTGAACTCTTCGAGCGTCCTGGTCTCGAAGCGCGGGGCGCACCACCGCCGTGGCTGGAACGCGTGCAGGAGCAGATCCACGACGAGTTCCATCGGCACCACACGCTGGAGAGCCTGGCGCGCGCAGCCGGTGTCCGCCACGTACACCTTGCCCGCGAGTTCGGCGACGCTTCGGATGCACGATCGGCCACTACGTCCGCCAGCGACGCGTTGAGTTCGGCTGCCATCGTCTCGCGGCTTCGCTGGACCCGCTCTCCGAGATCGCTCTCGATGCCGGCTTTGCCGACCAGAGCCATTTCACCAACACGTTTCGGCGCCTGGTCGGCATGTCGCCGGGCGTGTTCCGCTCGCGCTTCTTCGAGCCTCCACGGTGGCCGAGGATGTAGGTGTTAATCCGCTTCAAGACGGGTCGCCACCACTGGGGTTAGATCCCAGCCACGCGAGGCGATGCACCGCGATTGCAAGCTCGCCGGACCGCCGGTCACCAGGCCGACGGTCATCCCGAGGCCGGTGGATTGCCCGGACGGCTCGCTTGCCGGCGTGCGTCCAGAACAGAACCTCATGACACGGAACGAGATCATAACTGCGGACGATCTGTGGGAGGCGGCATGCAGCCACTTCCCGTCGTTTTCCCGCGAGGGACAGCGGGTCGGCCTCGTGCTTCTTCAGGAGTTGGCCGGGGGCGAGCCCGTGGCCATCGCTCAGCTCGCGCAGGCGCTCGGCACGCCTTTCGAGATGGCAGAGGCGCTCGTGACAGACTCGGCACTGAGCCCGTTCATCCACAAAGGCGACGACGGCCGAATCCAGGGCTTCTACGGGCTCTCGGTGAGGCCTACGCATCACCAGCTAACGATCAATGGACGCAGATTGTGGGCGTGGTGCGCGCCGGATACGTTGCTTTACCCGGAACTTCTCCGCGGAACCGTCGCGGTCGAGACGCGGGATCCCGAAACGGGCGAGTTGGTCCGCCTCACGGTGTCGCCCGACCGCATCGAGGCCGTGAAGCCGAAGGACGTCGCGGTGTCCATACGCCGCCCGGAAGCGTGGGATGCCACGTCGGCGGCACGGATCATGGCAACCGCCTGCCATTTCAACTTCTTCTTCGCTTCGCGGGAATCGGGGGAGCGCTGGGTGGAGAAGCATCCCGAAACCGTCCTGCAGCCGCTCGACGCGATTTACGCTTTCATGAAGCGCATCAACACGCATCTCTTCAATGCGGAACTGGCCCGGCTCCGGGCGGATGCGGCGTAAGTGGAGGACGACGACTATGGCACGCGCAGGACCGATCAACCAGCGATGAGCGAGGTTCCGGGGGCCAGAGTCTAGCGCCGCCCCCGGGCTCACTGCAAAAATCGGCGCCCCTGGCGCCTTGTTGATCGGGCTTTCGGAAGGGGATGACGACCGCGCTCCCAGTGAAGCCTTCAAGGAAGTGGTTCCATACGATCCGGGCGGCGATATTCCAGCCTGGCGGCGTCGCCGCCGGCTTGCGCCGGCGTCAGAGCGCTTTGACGGCGGCCAGAACCTCTTCCACATGGCCGCGCAGCCTGACATTGCGCCAGATGCGCGCGATGGTGCCGTCAGGCGCGATGAGGAAGGTGCTGCGCACCACACCCATATATTTGCGTCCGAACATCGTCTTCTCGGCCCAGACGCCATAGGGCTCGATGGCCTTGCGCTCCTCGTCGGCGCCGAGATCGACGGTGAGCTTGTGCTTTGTCTTGAACCTGTCGTGCTTTCGCACACTGTCGGGCGAGACGCCGACGATGACGGCGCCGGCCCTCTCGAAATCGGACCGCGCTTTCGAGAACTCGATCGCTTCCGCGGTGCAGGTTTCGGTGTCGTCCTGCGGATAGAAATAGAGGACGACCGCTTTTCCGCCAAAATCTGAGAGTTTCAGGGTGCCGCCGCCGTCACGAAGCAGCTCGAATGAGGGTGCCTTCTGGCCCGTCTTCAATTCAGGCATGACAATCTCGCTCTTGGGTTACGCGCGAAGTCATGCAGTTATAATAGGGCGGCGGATTCGTCCACGGCAGGTTGGCAGGAGATTGGTTGGAGCAAGAGCTTCAAAGGCACGAAAAGGTGCGGTTCCGGCGTGAAGACATCACGGGCCTGCATACTTTTCCATCCGCCATCGGTCAGGATTTCTGGACGCCCAGGCGACCGCTGCACAGGCAGGCGCTAGGCTTCTGCGCGGGTGCGCTTGCCGCCGTCGTCGCAATAATCGCCTTCGTGGTCGGTGCCATATATTTCGTCGGCATATCGGGCATCAGCTCGGACAGCTTGCGCGGCGAGGCGGAGGCGGCGGTCGAGCGGCTGCTCGGTGCCGACGTGGTGGCGACGCTCGGGCCGGCCAGGCTCTCCTTCGACAGTTCGCGCTTCCTTGCCGTCGAAATGGATGACGTCCGCTTCGCCGTGCCTGGAACCGGCAAGGCCGATATCATCGAAGCGGGAAGCGTGCGTTTCGGCATCAGGGTATTGCCGCTGCTGAGCGGCGAGCTCAAGCTCGGCAATGCCAGGATCGCCGACGCGACGATCGCCGCCGCAGCCATGCCTGCGGGCGACGGTGTGGACTGGATGGCCCCCCTCGCCAACAAGGATGGCCTGCTCGATCCCGATCGACTGGTGGATGTGGTATTCGCAGGCGTACATCGCGCGCTCGACGTTTTTGGAGCGGGCTCGACGCGCAGCATCGAACTCGACAACATCACGGTCGCGTTTCCCGACACCGGGAGCCTGCGTCGCCTGGAAATAGCCCGGGCCTCCCTGCACCAATCGCTCACCGGCGGGCTCGTCCTGTCGGCCGAACTGGCCGTGGACGGCCGCGAGATCGCCATGGAAGGAACGGCCAGCCGCGACAAGGTAACGCGCAGGGTCGACGCGCTCGATTTCACCGTGTCTTCCCCCGGACTCGGCGTGCCTACACCGCCTGCGCCAGAGGGTGCCCAGGAGACGCGACGCGAAACCGCCATCGGTGATGTCGGGATGAAGATCACCGGGGCGGAAGGAATCGGCGGTGAGGCCTCGCGCCTGGCCGTTGCACTCACGGTGGGTGATTCCGTCGTCCGCATCGACCCGCGCAACCACAGCCTCGACGCCAGCCTCACCATGGCCGCGACGATGATCTCCGGCTCCGGCAAGCTCGAGATCGAGCGCGCGACCCTCATCTCCGGGCGCTCGCATTTCCGGTTCCACGGCGCGGTCGGACCCAAGCCGCGTTCCGATCCTGCGGAGGCTCCCGTCTATCGCTACGAACTGGTGAGCGACGGCTCGACGCTCGCACCGCCGGATTCGCCCGAGCCGTCACTCAGCCTCGTCGCCCGGCTGGGCGGGACCTACGACGCGGCTGCCCGACACCTCGAGGTCAAGGACATTGGCGTACGGACCCAGGGTGGCGAGATGCTGGGCACGGCGGCCTTCGATTTCGTCCCGGGCAAGTCTCCGGGCATGTTCCTGGCGCTAACCCTGCCGGATATGCCGGCGTCCCACGTCAAGCAACTCTGGCCATGGGTCGCGGCAGCGCCGGCGCGGCGATGGGCGCTCGGCAATCTGTTCGGCGGCCATGTCTCGGACGGCCGGCTCCAGTTCCGCGTTCCGCCCGGGCGGATCGGCAACGGCGTGCCGCTGTCGGGCGACGAGATTTCGGGCCAGTTCCGTATCGCGGGCACCCGCTTCGACCTGACGGGCCGCGTGCCGCCGATGCGCGACGCCGTCGGCACCATCGATTTCCGCGGCAACGAAGTCGACATCGCGCTTTCTTCGGGAAGCGTCTATCTTCCGAGCGGACGCACGGTCGCCGCGAGCAACGGCACGCTGACGATCCGCAAAGCCAATGTCCCCAAGGTCATCGGGGCGCTCGACATGAATGTCGCCGGCGACGCGCAAGCGGTGGCCGAACTGGCCTCCTACGAGCCGATCGATGCCATGCGTCGCATCGGCATGACGGCGGACGAATTCTCCGGCGAAGTATCCGGCAATGTGAAGGCGGACATCCCTCTGAGCAAGGCCGCGCAAGGCGAGAAGCTCGATTGGATCGTCGCGCTGGATTTCAAGAATCTCGCGCTGACGCGCGCCTTCGACGGACAGTTGGCGACCGAGGCCGACGGAACCATCACCATCGATCCGACGAAGGCCGTGATCGACGCCAAGGCCAAACTCAATGGCGCGCCGGCCGACATCGACATCGTGGAGCCGATCGGCGGCAGCGACGTAGGCCGCGCGCGCGACATCACGATCACCCTCGATGACAAGGCGCGCGAGAAGCTCGCTCCGGGCCTCTCGACGCTGGTCAGCGGTCCGGTCAAGCTCGCGTTCAGTTCCGGATCCGACAATGCCGATAGGCACATCGAGGCGGACCTGACCGGCGCCAGGCTCGACATCCCCTGGGCCGGATGGAGCAAGGGCCCCGGCGTCGCCGCCGAAGCGAGCTTCCGGATGCGGAGCACCGGCGGAACGACGACGCTTTCGGATTTCAAGCTGGGCGGAAAGTCGTTCGCCATAGCCGGCGAGATCGTGCTCAACGGAGGAGAATTGTCGTCCGCGCGTTTCGACACGGCCCAACTCAATCGTGGCGACGACGTGCGCGTCACGATCAAACGCAACGGCAAGGGCTACCAGGTCGACGTCAGGGGCAGGGCACTCGATGCCCGTTCCCTCGTCAGGCAATTCACCTCCGATGCAAAAGGCACCGAGGCGGCTTCAGGGTCGTCATCCGTGTCCGTGACCGCCGACGTCAAGTCGCTCATCGGGTTCCATGGCGAGCGGTTCTCCGACGTAAAGCTCGACTATGCCGGCAAGGGCAGCCGCGTCGTTGCCTTGAAGGTGTCGGCCGTCACGTCGGGCGGCAAGACGGTCACGGTGAGCAACGGCACCGACGGCGGCCGCCGGACGATGGAGATGCATTCGGCCGATGCAGGCGCGGTGCTGCGTTTCCTCGACATCTACCAGCATATGGAGGGCGGGACGATCCGGCTGGCGCTGTCGGGCGAGGCGGACGGTCCAATGCGCGGCCAGATGGACGCCACGGATTTCTGGGTGGTCGACGAGCCGAGGCTCGCGTCGATCGTGGCGACCACGCCCCCCGGGGACGATCGCAGCCTCAACCAGGCGGTGAAGCGCAACATCGACACTTCGCGCGTGAAATTCGAACGCGGCTTCGCGGTGATCGACAAGGCGCCGGGCAGCCTCGTGCTCGACCATGGCATGCTGCGCGGGCCGCTGATCGGCCTGATGTTCCAGGGAACGCTCTATGACAAGGCCAGCAAGATGAACATGACCGGCACGTTCATGCCGGCCTACGGGCTGAACCGGATCTTCGGCGAAATTCCGCTGGTCGGGCAGATCCTCGGAAACGGCCGCGACCGCGGGCTTATCGGCGTGACATTCCGCCTGTCGGGCGACGCCAATTCGCCGACGCTGCAGATCAATCCGCTGTCGGTGATCGCGCCGGGAATATTCCGCTCGATATTCGAGTTCCGCTGACGGCTGATCCGAGGCGTTGGAGCGATAGCCTCCAGCGTCCGCTATCAGACCGGACGGACGAGGACGTGTTTCTTCTTGCCGAGCGACAGCTTGACGACACCTTCCGGGGTGAGGTCGGCTGACGTGACCATGCGGCGGTCGTCGGAAACCGGCTGGTCGTTGAGACGCACGCCGCCGCCCTGGATCTGGCGCCGGGCCTCGCCGTTGGATCCGGCCAGCCCGGCGGTCACGAAAAGCGACAGGATTCCCGCACCGGCTTCGAGCGAGGCCGCTGGCACCTCGACCGTCGGCAGGCTCTCGGCAAGAGCCCCTTCCTCGAAGGTCTTGCGCGCCGTCTCCGCAGCCTGCTCCGCGGCCTGCCGTCCATGCAGCAAGGCGGTGATCTCGGTGGCGAGCGTCTTCTTCGCCTCGTTGATCTCGGCGCCGCCGAGGGCCTGCAGCCTGGCGATCTCGTCCATCGGCAATGTGGTGTAGAGCTTGAGGAAACGGCCGACATCGGCGTCCTCGGTGTTGCGCCAGTACTGCCAGAACTCGTAAGGGCTCAGCATTTCAGGATCGAGCCAGACCGCGCCGGACGCGGTCTTGCCCATCTTCGCGCCGGACGAGGTGGTGAGCAGCGGCGAGGTCAGTGCGAAGAGTTGCGGCGTCCCCATGCGATGGCCGAGATCAAGGCCGTTGACGATGTTGCCCCACTGGTCGGAGCCGCCCATCTGCAGCCGGCAGCCATGGCGCTTGTTGAGCTCGACGAAGTCGTAGGCCTGCAAGATCATGTAGTTGAATTCGAGGAAAGAGAGCGACTGCTCCCTGTCAAGTCGCAGCTTGACGGAATCGAAGGACAACATCCGGTTGACGGAGAAGTGACGGCCCACATCGCGCAGGAAGTTGACGTAGTTGATCGACATCAGCCAGTCGGCATTGTTGACCATCAGAGCGTCGCGCGGCCCATCGCCGAAGGCAAGGTAGGGTTCGAAGTTGCGCCGGATGCCTGCCAGGTTGGCGTCGATGTCGGCCGGCGTGAGCAGCCGGCGCGCCTCGTCCTTGAAGGACGGGTCGCCGATCATCGAGGTACCGCCGCCCATGAGCGCGATCGGGCGATGCCCGGTCTTCTGCATCCAGTGCAGCATCATGATCTGGATCAGGGAGCCGGCATGGAGGCTCCTGGCCGTCGCGTCGAAGCCGATATAGGCAGTCACGGTCTCCTTGGCGAAAAGGTCGTCGAGGCCGGTCTCATCCGAAATCTGGTGGATGAAGCCGCGCTCCGAAAGCGTGCGCAGGAAGTCGGACTTGAAGGCGGACATGGTTCGGTCTCTCGGCGGATGATCGTCTGCTGCGCCGCTCGCATGGCATAACGGCTGGCGCGCCTTTAGCATCCGCAGCCAAGGAATCACAAGGACGGCGGGCGAAATGGCTGAATTCTGCGCGATCGGACTGATGAGCGGCACATCGATGGACGGTATCGATCTTGCGATGCTGCGGACCGATGGAGATCACAAGGTCGAACGCGGCCCCGCCATGTTCGTGCCCTATGAGGCGGGATTTCGTTGTCGGATAGAAGAGTCGCTCGACGAGGCTCGGGCAATCGTCCGCCGCGAAGACCGGCCGGGCGGTCTGGCTGCGCTCGAGAAGGAGATCACGCTGAGGCACGCGGAGGCGATCGAAGCGTTCCTTCGAAACGGGGCGTCAGGCTGGGGGCGGCCAGACATCATCGGTTTCCACGGCCAGACGGTTCTTCACCGCCCGCAGATGGGCGTCACCGTCCAACTCGGCGACGGCGAACTGCTGGCGAAGAAGACGGGCTTGCCCGTCGTCTACGACATGCGGGCGAACGACATGGAGTTGGGCGGGCAGGGCGCGCCGCTTGTGCCGGCTTATCACGCAGCCGTTGCCCGGGCGCTGCCCGCGCCATTCTCCTCCCGCTCTCCGGTCGTCTTCGTCAATATCGGAGGCATCTCCAACGTGACCTATGTGGGCCGCCGCGGTGACCCCATCGCCTTCGACAGCGGGCCGGGCAATGCGCTGATCGACCAATGGGTGGCACGTGAAGGGGGGGTGCCATTCGACGCCGACGGCGTGATCGCCAGCGAGGGCGACACCGTTGCGGCGGTCATCGAGCGCTATCTCGGCAACCCGTTCTTCGAAAGAGCGGGGCCGAAATCCCTTGACCGCAACGACTTCACGCTCGACGAAGCCGAGGGGCTGGAACTGGCGGACGGAGCAAGGACGCTCGCCGCGCTGTCGGCCGAAGCTATCCTCAAATCGGCGGAGCACATGCCGGAAGCGCCCAAGCTCTGGATCGTCTGCGGCGGCGGACGCAAGAACCCGCACATCATGGCCGACCTTGGAAACAAGGCGAAACATGCCGAGGTCATCCTCGCCGAGGATGCCGGCCTGAACGGCGATTCGATGGAGGCGGAAGCCTGGGCCTATCTGGCGGTCCGGTCGACGAAGGGGCTGCCGCTCACCTTCCCCACGACGACCGGATGCCGCGAGCCCGCGCCGGGGGGCGTGACGGCAAAGCCGTAGCCGGAAGTCGCGGCACCTGGTTGATACGAGCGGGCACGGACGCTGACGTATCCATGCGACGTGGATGCCCGCGCAACCGAATGGTCGCAGTCGACGGCGGTGCCTGTCCGGCTCGCATGGCTTTCGCGCCAGGCGTGTGCCACGCGTTCACGCGCTCCACCGGTCGAGCCTGTCGACCGACGGCAAATCCTCACCCGAAAGCCGAAGTGGTCTTCGGCAGCGCATGCTCCCGCGAACACAAGACACCTGCTCTGCCCACGATAGGCATCCGGCAATCCAGAGGCGAGGGTGCTGCCAGCCGTACTCCGGCCCACGGCTCTGACGACCTGCCACATTCCCAGGAAGCGATGATGATCTTCGGGAACGGCGTCGCGAAGGAGCCGGAGTACTTCGGAGATATTGCTCAGTCGGCCTGGTTACTTCGCTGCCTTCTTCGCCTTGGGCGCGGCAGCCGGTTTGGCAGCCGCCTTGGGATTGGGCGCCGCGGCCTTGGCCGTCTTGGCCGCCGGTGCCGCCTTGGCTGCGGCAGCCTTGGCGACCGGCTTGGCCTTTGCCGCCGCCTTTGCCGCGGGCTTCTTGCCCGCCGCCTTGGCGGCCTTGGCCGGCGCGGCCTTCGGGGCGACGCTTAGGTCCTTCACTTCCGCCTCGGCCGCGTTCTTCTTGATGGAGTCGATCGACTTCATCGCCGACGCCTTCGTCTTGTAGCCTTCGGACGCAAACATGGGCTCCCCATTCCCTGCACGGAAACGGAAGCGGAACTCACCCTTCTTATCCTTGTAGACCTCGAAGCTGTGCATGAACTGTCCCCTTAAGCATTCGGGTGATTCTAGGCAAACGAAGGGTGACATGAAGCGACAACTATGTCGACCAATGAACTTCGCCCCTTCAACCGCGGATTATCACCCAGTTGCGACCGGCCCGGTGGTCGTTTCCGGAAGCATCGACAGTTTCGCCGACATTTGTTTTCAGCCCCTTGCAGTATCTCCTTTCGCTCCCCATCGGCGACGCGGCGGGGCAACAGCAAATGCGACACGACCCATGCGCCGACATCTGCACCCGGGGCTCGTGTTCCCCATCATCAAAGTTTCATCGAAGCGTCACCCGGCAGACATCGAGCCACCATAGCTAGCGGCCGTTCGATCCCTCTTGAAACGGGTTTCCAATGCGACGCTCTCTTCTCTCGGCGGCTGCCGTCATCGCTCTGACGACTGCCGCAACGGCCGACGACCAGCAGTTCAACGCCAAGCTGGTCGGCCACGCCATCCTGCCGGCGAACACGATCATCAAGGCGCCGGAGAACGCACCCGGACATCTGCAGGCCTCCGGCAAGTTCACTACGCCGGATCGTCGCCGCGCCGAGGGCCTCGGCACCGTTCCGGGCAAGGACGGCGTGCGCCCGACCGGGCTTTCGCTGCCCTTCGACGGACAGCCGGTGCAGGGCTTCTCCGGTATCAAGTCCAACGGTGACGGGACCTTCTGGTCGCTCTCAGACAACGGCTTCGGCAGCAAGATGAACTCGTCCGACGCCGCGCTGATGCTGCATCTGTTGAAATTCGACTGGAACGCCGGCTCGGTCGAACGCGTCAGGACCGTGTTCCTCACCGATCCCGAGAAGAAGGCGCCATTCCCGATCGTGCTGGAAGGCAGCGAGAACCGCTTCCTCACCGGCGCCGATTTCGACGTCGAATCCATCCAGCCGGTGGCCGACGGTTTCTGGGTCGGCGAGGAATTCGGTCCGTATCTCCTGAAGTTCGACACCGACGGCAAGCTGACCGATGTCTTCGAGACCGTCGTCGACGGCGAGCCGGTTCGTTCACCCGACCATCCGGCGCTGACGCTGCCGGCCAATCCGACCGCCAAGATTCCGGCCTTCAACCTGAAGCGCTCGGGCGGTTACGAGGGGCTCGCAATGTCGAAGGACGGCAGCAAACTCTACGGGCTGCTGGAAGGTCCGCGCTATATGGCGGACGGCGCCGTCGAACAGGTGGACGGCAAGACCGCGCTGTGCATCGTCGAGTTCGACGTGGCCGGCAAGGCCTGGACCGGGCGCAGTTGGCTCTATCCGCTGGCCGACGGCGGCGAGGCGATCGGCGACTTCAACATGATCGACGCCACCACCGCCCTGGTGATCGAGCGCGACAACGGTGCAGGGGTGGCCGGCAAGGCTTGCGCCGACGCCGCCAATCCGAAGCCGGACTGCTTCGCCAGGGGATCCAAGGTGAAGCGGATCTACAAGATCGAGATGACCGAGGAGAATGCCGGCAAGGCAGTGCGCAAGATCGGCCATATCGATCTGCTCGCGATCGCCGATCCCGATGGCAAGAAGCGCCAGGGCGGCGGCGACGGCTTCTATGACATGCCCTTCGTGACCATCGAGAATGTCGACGTGGTCGACGACAGCCACATCGTCGTGGGCAACGACAACAACCTGCCGTTCTCGGCCGGCCGTGCCATCGACAAGGCCGACGACAACGAATTCGTGCTGCTCGAAGTAGCCGACTTCCTCAAGGCCAAATAAGGTACGAGCCTCTGTCGGGAAGCGCCTTCGGCGCCGCCCGATCCGGTCACCGGCCCGTCGCGACGACGGGCCGGAAGCGTTTCCGGCCCGGGTGACCTCCGGTGTTTCGCCCTGAGCCGACGGCGGAAGGCTGCGGATGAAGGACGTCCAGCCATGCCTCGACGATACGAGCAGGCTGCTACATTGCCGGGTTCTATCTCAGGCGCTTCGGCCGCGGATCCGCCAGTTCGCCGGCGAGACGGCGATCCAGATAGTCCGCGCATTCCTCGATCAGAAGTTCGCTGTGGTTGGCGAAGAAGTGATTGGCGCCGGGAAGCGTCTTCTGCGTTATGGTGATGCCCTTCTGCGTATGCAGCTTGTCGACCAGTCCCTGCACGTCCTTGGGCGGCGCCACCTTGTCGCTGTCGCCATGGATGATCAGGCCGGATGAAGGGCAGGGCGCCAGGAACGAGAAGTCGTAGGTGTTGGGCTGCGGCGCGATCGAGATGAAGCCCTCGATCTCGGGGCGGCGCATCAGGAGTTGCATGCCGATCCAGGCGCCGAAGGAGTAGCCCGCGACCCAGCAGCTCTTGGAATCAGGATGCAGCGACTGGACCCAGTCCAGCGCGGCGGCGGCATCCGACAATTCGCCGGTGCCATGGTCGAACTCGCCCTGGCTGCGGCCGATGCCGCGGAAATTGAAGCGCAGCGTGGTGAAGTCGCGCTTCTGGAACATGTAGAAGAGGTCGTAGACGATCTTGTTGTTCATCGTCCCGCCGAATTGCGGGTGAGGGTGAAGGATGATAGCGATCGGCGCGCTCTTTTCCTTGGAAGGCTGGTAGCGGCCTTCAAGACGGCCTGCCGGACCTGCGAAAATGACCTCGGGCATGGGTACTCCACTTGGGCGGAACGCTGCGCGGGATCACCCGAGAACATCTCTCGGTGCGGCCTTGACGAGACGCAGACGGCTCCATAGAAGCTAGTTTAGAATTGTTCAAAACTGGGGGATGGAAGCCATCCCTACGAAGCGGGTAAATAGGACGGCTGACCTTGGAATATCAAGGAAATAACGCTTTCCGGCCCGCGCAGGCGAGTTGACAGGGCAAAAAGACGGAAAATGGCTGCGGAACGCGCCTATCTCGACCACAATGCCAGCGCGCCGCTTTGCGGCGCCGCGAAGGCTGCCGTGGTCGAGGCGCTCGCCATAGCGGCCAATCCGTCGTCGGTGCATAGCGAGGGCAGGGCGGCGCGGCGGATCGTCGAGGATGCGCGGCGCGATGTCGCGGCCGTGGTCGCGGCCAGGCCCGAGCATGTGGTGTTCACGTCAGGGGCCACCGAGGCGGCCTCGACGCTGCTGACATCAGACTGGCAGATGGGGCGTGGCGCCGTGCGCCTGTCGCGGCTTTATGTTTCGGCCGCCGATCATCCCTGCATCCTTTGCGGCGGCCGCTTCGCCGCGGATCAGGTCGAGACGATCGGCGTCGACGGGGATGGCGTGGTCGATTTTGCCGCGCTCGAAGCGGCCCTCGCGCGCCATGACCGCACCGCCGGCCTGCCGCTGGTGGCAATCCACGCCGCGAACAACGAGACCGGGGTGATCCAGCCCTTCCGCCGCATCGCGGAAATGACGAAGGCGGCAGGCGGCGTGTCGGTGATCGACGCGGTTCAGGCTGTCGGGCGAATTCCTCTCGATATCGCAGAGACTTGCGTGGATTATCTCATCTTGTCCTCGCACAAGATCGGCGGCCCCAAGGGCGCGGGCGCGATCGTCGCTGCCTCCGACCTGATGATGCCGAAGCCGCTGGTCGTCGGCGGAGGGCAGGAGAAGGGGCACAGGGCCGGAACGGAAAACCTGCCCGCGATCGCCGGCTTCGGCGCGGCCGCCCGCGAAGCGCTGGCGGGGCTGCCGCGCATGGACGAGGTGCGGGCCCTTCGCGACGCGATCGAGGCATTGCTGGCGGAAGGCGATGCCGGCATCGAGATATTCGGCCGCGGCGCGGAGCGCCTGCCCAATACGAGCTTCTTCGCGGTTCCCGGGCTGAAGGCCGAGACCGCGCAGATCGCCTTCGACCTTGCTGGCGTGGCGCTGTCGGCCGGCTCGGCCTGCTCCTCCGGCAAGGTGGGGCCCAGCCATGTGCTGAGGGCCATGGGGCGAGGCGACAATGCGGGTGCGCTCAGGGTGTCGATCGGGCTCTCGACGACGGAGGAGGACGTCGCGCTTTTCGGAACCGCGCTGGCCGCGATCCTGGCGCGGCGCGCGGAGAGGGTCAGGGCAGCCTGACGGCCAGGAGGACTTCCGGTCGTCGACCGGACATTTCGACGCTTTGCGGGCCGCAGCGGCGGTTTGCGGGTGAATTCCCGTCCGCAAGGCACTATATGCGAACTACGCCGCCCCTGCGGTGCCATAGTTTGAAAACGGCCGGGCCTTGACCCCGGCATGGATGGAGAACGCTGATGCCTGCTGTGCAGGAGACGATCGAGCAGGTCCGCAAGATCGATGTGGACCAGTACAAATATGGATTCGAGTCTCAGATCGAGATGGAAAAGGCCCCCAAGGGGCTCAGCGAAGACATCATCCGCTTCATTTCCGCCAAGAAGAACGAGCCGGACTGGATGCTCGAATGGCGCCTTGGCGCATATCGCCGCTGGCTGACGCTCGATGAGCCGACCTGGGCACGCGTCGAATATCCCAGGATCGATTTCCAGGACATCTACTACTACGCCGCGCCGAAGAACCAGAGCGGCCCGCGCTCGCTCGACGAGGTCGATCCGGAGATCCTCAAGGTCTATGAGAAGCTCGGCATCCCGCTGAAGGAGCAGGAGATCCTGGCCGGCGTCCAGAAGCCGGCGGCCGACGAGTTCGAGGAGGCCAACGACAATGTCTACAAGTCGGGCCGCGTCGCGGTGGACGCCGTGCTCGATTCGATCTCGGTCGTGACCACCTTCAAGGAGGAACTGGCCAAGGCGGGCGTCATCTTCTGCTCGATCTCCGAGGCGATCCGCGAGCATCCGGAACTGGTGAGGAAGTATCTCGGCTCCGTCGTGCCGACCACCGACAACTTCTATGCGACGCTGAATTCGGCCGTCTTCACCGACGGCTCCTTCGTCTTCGTGCCGAAGGGGGTGCGCTGCCCGATGGAGCTCTCCACCTATTTCCGCATCAACGAGCGCAACACCGGCCAGTTCGAGCGCACGCTGATCATCGCGGAGGAAGGTGCCTACGTCTCCTATCTGGAAGGGTGCACTGCGCCGCAGCGCGACGAGAACCAGCTTCACGCGGCCGTGGTCGAACTGATCGCGCTCGACGACGCCGAGATCAAATATTCGACCGTGCAGAACTGGTATCCGGGCGACGCGCAGGGCAAGGGCGGCGTGTACAATTTCGTCACCAAGCGCGGCGACTGCAGGGGCAGGAATTCCAAGATCTCGTGGACGCAGGTCGAGACCGGTTCGGCCATCACCTGGAAATATCCGAGCTGCATCCTGCGCGGCGACAATTCCCGCGGCGAGTTCTATTCGATCGCCGTGTCCAACGGCTACCAGCAGGTGGACAGCGGCACCAAGATGATCCATCTCGGCAAGAACACGTCGAGCCGCATCATCTCCAAGGGCATCGCCGCCGGCTTCTCGCAGAACACCTATCGCGGGCAGGTCTCGGCGCACCGCAAGGCAGAAAACGCCCGCAACTTCACCAACTGCGATTCGCTGCTGATCGGCGACCAGTGCGGCGCGCATACCGTGCCCTACATGGAAGCCAAGAACTCGACCGCCAAGTTCGAGCACGAGGCGACGACGTCGAAGATCTCCGAGGATCAGAAGTTCTACGTCATGCAACGCGGCATCCCCGAGGAAGAGGCGATCGCGCTGATCGTCAACGGCTTCGTCAAGGAAGTCATCCAGGAACTGCCCATGGAGTTCGCCGTCGAGGCGCAGAAACTCATCGGTATCAGCCTGGAAGGAAGCGTCGGCTAGGCGCTTCCCGACCCGACGACAGCCCGGCGATCAGCCGGCGACATCGACATGCAGGCGCGGCAGCGCGCCGGAACGAACAGACGGAAAACATCATGCTTGAGATCAAGAACCTTCATGCCCGCATCGTCGAGGATGGAACCGAGATCATCCGCGGGCTGAACCTCACGGTGAAGGACGGCGAGGTGGCCGCCATCATGGGCCCGAACGGATCGGGCAAGTCGACGCTGTCCTACATCCTCGCCGGGCGGGAGGATTACGAGGTGACGGAAGGCGACATTCTCTACGACGGCCAGTCGATCCTGGAGATGGATCCGGCCGAGCGCGCCGCGGCGGGCATCTTCCTCGCCTTCCAGTATCCGATGGAGATACCCGGCGTCGCGACCATGGAGTTCCTGAAGGTGGCGCTCAACTCGCTGCGCAAGGCCCGCGGCGAGGAACCGCTGAAGGTGCCTGAGCTCCTGAAGAAGGTGAAGGAGGCTGCCGGCTCGCTCGACATGGACGTGGCCATGCTGAAGCGGCCGCTCAATGTCGGCTTCTCGGGCGGCGAGAAGAAACGCGCCGAGATCCTGCAGATGAAGCTGCTGGAGCCGCAGCTCTGCGTGCTCGACGAGACGGATTCCGGCCTCGACATCGACGCGCTGAAGGTCGTGGCGGATGGCGTCAACTCGCTGCGCTCGCCCGACCGCTCGATCGTGGTCATCACCCACTATCAGCGCCTGCTCGAACACATCGTGCCCGACACGGTCCACGTGCTTTATCGCGGGCAGGTCATCAAGTCGGGCGACAAGTCGCTGGCGCTCGAACTCGAGGCGAACGGCTATGCCGGCATCATCGGCGAGGCGGCCTAGGGTGACGATCATGAACATGCATACCCAACCCCAGCGCACGGCCGCCGAGGCGGCGCTCGTCAGCGCCTTCGACGAGCGGCTGTCGCTGCTGCCCGGCGACGGCGCCGTCATGGTGAAGCGCGACGCCGCGATCGAGGCGGTCAAGGCCGGCCTGCCGACGCGACGCGTCGAATCCTGGCACTACACCGATTTCCGCCGGATGCTGACGACCGTGCCCGCGCACGACCTCACGGCCAAGCCGACGGCCCCGGCTCCGGTGCTCGAAGGCTCGACGGTCCTTGCGGTGCTCAACGGCGTCGCCGCTGCGAAGACGCCTGACATCGAAGGGGTGACCGTCACCCGTCTCGAGGACAAGCTGACAGACGGCAGTTTCGCGCCGGCTCTGGAGCTCAGCGGAAGCGACGATGCGATCGGTGCGGTGAACGCCGCCTTTGTCGCCGACGGCTATTTCGTCGACATTGCCGCCGGCGCCGCGCTCGAGAAACCGCTGGAGCTGCAGAACGTCCAGGCCGGCGGGCAGACCCATGTGCGCCTGCCGGTGCGGGTCGGCGCCGGCGCCAGGGCGACAATCGTCGAGCGCCAGACCGGCACGGGCGAGGCCTTCGTCTCCTCCGTCGGCCATCTGCTGGTCGGCGACGATGCCGAGGTGCTCTATCTGATCGTGCAGGACCAGCCTGATGGCGCGACGCATCTCGGCCAGTTCAATGCCGAGATCGGCAAGAATGCAAAGCTCACCCTGTTCGTGATGAATGCCGGCGGCAAGCTGGTGCGCCAGGAGATCCGCGTCACGGCAGCGGGCGAGGGCGGGGTGTTCACGCTGCGCGGCATCAACCTTCTGGCTGGAGACACCCACACCGACGTGACCATGGTGCTCGACCATGCGGTTCCGCATACGGCGTCGACCGAGGTGATCCGCAATGTCGTCACGGGCAAGGCGCGCGGCGTGTTCCAGGGGCGCATCAACGTCTTCCAGCATGCGCAGAAGACCGACGCAAGGATGGCATGCAACACGCTGCTGCTCTCCGACGACGGCGAGTTCTCCACCAAGCCGGAGCTCGAGATCTTCGCCGACGACGTCGCCTGCGGCCACGGTGCGACCGTCACCGAGATCGACCACAACCATCTCTTCTACCTGATGGCGCGCGGCATCGACGAGAAGACGGCACGGGGGCTGCTGGTCCGGGCATTCCTCGCGGAGGTCATCGAGGGGCTCGAAGAGGAAGAGGTCGTGGATGCGCTCGAAGAGCGGCTCGGCGACTGGTTTGCGACACACGGGTGATGCCATGAATGCGCCTGGCAAGGCTGCGGAGTTCTACGACGTCGAAGCGATCCGCCGCGACTTTCCGATCCTGTCGCGCGAGGTCTACGGCAAGCCGCTCGTCTATCTGGACAGCGGCGCCTCAGCGCAGAAGCCGCAGGCCGTGCTCGACGCGATCAGCCATGCCTACGGCCAGGAATATGCGAACGTCCATCGCGGGCTGCATTTCCTGTCCAATGCGGCGACCGACGCCTATGAAAAGGCGCGCGAGACGGTGCGGCGCTTTCTCAACGCCGGAAGCACCGAGGAGATCGTCTTCACGTCGAACACCACCTCGGCGATCAACGCCGTCGCCTATGGCTGGGGCATGCCACGCCTTGGCGAGGGCGACGAGATCGTCATCTCGATCATGGAGCATCACTCCAACATCGTGCCTTGGCATTTCATCCGCGAGCGCCAGGGCGCCAAGCTGGTGTGGGTGCCGGTCGACGATCTCGGCGCCTTCCATATCGAGGAATTCGAGAAACGGCTGACGCCGAAGACCAGGCTGGTCGCCATAACCCACATGTCGAACGCATTGGGCACGGTGACGCCGATCAAGGAGATCTGCCGAATCGCGCATGAGCGCGGCATCCCGGTGCTGGTCGACGGCAGCCAGAGCGCCGTCCACATGCCGATCGACGTGCAGGATCTGGGCTGCGACTTCTTCGTCTTCACCGGCCACAAGGTCTACGGTCCGTCGGGCATCGGGGTGCTCTACGGCCGCCGCGACATGCTGGAAGCCATGCGCCCATTCCACGGCGGCGGCGAGATGATCCTGGAGGTGACCGAGGACAACGTCACCTACAACGATCCGCCGCATCGCTTCGAGGCCGGCACGCCGCCGATCGTCCAGGCGATCGGGCTCGGAGCCGCGCTCGACTATATGGAGACGGTCGGCCGCGAGCGCATCGCCGCGCACGAGGCGGACCTGAAGAACTATGCGCATGAGCGGCTGCGCGCGATCAATTCGCTGCGCATCTTCGGCGACGCGCCCGGCAAGGGCGCCATCGTCTCCTTCGAATTGCAGGGCATCCATGCCCATGACGTGTCGATGGTGATCGACCGGGCCGGCGTGGCCGTGCGCGCCGGCACCCATTGCGCCCAGCCGCTGTTGAAACGCTTCGGCGTCACCTCCACATGCAGGGCATCGTTCGGCATGTACAATACCAGGGCCGAAATCGACATCCTGGCCGAAGCGCTTGAGAAGGCGCGGAAATTCTTCGGGTGAGCATGATGGAAGACGCTGCTACAGAGACCACGGCGACCGAGGCTCCAGCCAAGGGCGTATTCTCGGCATCGGCCATTCCCGCCGACGAACTGGCGCGGCTGACCGACGATATCGTCTCGGCGCTGAAGACGGTCTACGATCCCGAGATCCCGGCCGACATCTACGAGCTCGGCCTCGTCTACAAGGTCGACATCGAGGATGACCGCACGGTCAGGATCGACATGACGCTGACGGCGCCCGGCTGCCCCGTGGCGGGCGAGATGCCTGGCTGGGTGCAGAATGCAGTGAGCGCCGTGGAAGGCGTGTCCGACGTCGAGGTCAATATGGTGTTCGACCCGCCCTGGACGCCGGATCGCATGTCGGAAGAGGCGCAGGTCGCCGTCGGATGGTATTGAGAGTATCGACGGGCGGGTTGCATAGCGCCCGAATCTTCACCATCTTATGGCTGCGGGCCTCAATCGCCGGCGCGGTCGATCCGGATCGCGTGGCTTTTCGGGCGAAGGGGCGCGGCGCGCAGTCGTGCGCTCCGACAGTCGATATTGACCGTCGGTATTTTGGGTGAGACTGTTTCGGCGGGCCTTGAACCCGCGCGAGCGTGGAGAATGAGATGGGACGTTTCGCCGTCATGAGCCTGACCGAAAGGGCTGCGGACCGGGTGCGCGAGATCGTGGCGGACCGCGACAACGCGCACGGCATCCGCGTCGGGGTCAAGAAGGGCGGCTGCGCCGGCATGGAATACACGATCGATCTCGTGACCGAGCCGAACCCGAAGGACGACCATATCGAGCGAGACGGCGTCCATGTCTATGTGGCGCCGGAGGCCGCACTTTTCCTGCTCGGCACCGAGATGGATTTCGAGACGACCACGCTGCGCACCGGCTTCACTTTCCGCAACCCGAACCAGAGCTCCGCTTGCGGCTGCGGCGAATCGGTCGAGCTGAAGCCGGCGGACCTCAAGGCCCTCGCCGAGGCGCGGGCCGCTGCGACCGCCGCCTGAAGCGACCTCAGTCCACCCATAGTCCGCGCTGCCGGTGCCAATCGGCGATCGATTCCTCGGGATAGAGCTCGAAGGTCCGGTCGCCGTCGGCGATATCGGGCTCGACCCAGGACGCCTTGTACTTCAGCATAAGATGGACGCGTTCGGGCGCTTTCGGCAATTCGCTGTCGATCGCCGACGCGAACGGATGCACCAGCTCCGGCCACGTCGGATCGTAGAGCCAGAGTGCGGCCCCGCATTTCCGGCAGAAGTTGCGCTCGCCGGTCGAGACCTCGCAATGCGGCCGCTCATCGTCCTCGATCCGCGCCCGATACACGCCGAGGTGACGCTCTCCCTCGATCTTCAGCGTATCGGCATCGGCGCCGAGATTGATCGCGAATCCGCCGCCGCCCTGCTGCTTCCGGCAGATCGAGCAGTAGCAGAGCTGGTAGGGGACTGGGGTGTGGCTCTCCACGGAGAAGCGGACCGCCCCGCAGTGGCAGGATCCATTCAGCAGCATCGGCGCTTTCCTCCAATGATGGCGCGATGCACACTGCCACGTCTGAGTGTGGCGCGTCCATTTCGGGCACGCAGCGGGTGCTCATCTTGTCGACGTTTCGTGCTTTCCAAAATCGTTCCGATTTTGGAAAGATGCGCCGGCCAGGACAATCACCCCAGGACAATCACCGGATGAACCCCGATGGACAATGACGCTTTGCTCGATCTCTTTTCCGGCCTGGGGCCGATCCAGATCAGGAGAATGTTCGGAGGCAAGGGCATCTACCACAACGGCGTGATCATCGCTGTCGAGATCCGCGGCGAGCTGCGCCTGAAGGCGGATGGCGAAACCGAGCCGGATTTCATCGCAGCGGGCTGCACCCAGTGGACCTATACCGGCTCGCGGCACGGCAAGCTGGTCGCCATGCCTTATTGGAGCGTGCCCGACAGCGCGATGGATGATCCCGACGAGATGAAACCCTGGGCGCGCAAGGCCTATGAGGCCGGGGTGAGGGCCGGGAAATAGAGGTGCGCTGGCGCTTGCCTCGGAGCGTCGTGCAGGAATCGGCCGTGGCGGCTAAACCTTGGCCGCAACCTTCATGAAAGCCGGCACGTCGTCGCCGAAGCCGACGACCGTGTTGACGTCGTCATCGTCCCGGTGGCGGCGCGCACGATCGTCTCGACGATGTTCCGGCTTGCCCTTGCGGTCGGCATTGTCGGCGCGAATCGCGTCCTTGCGGACGCGGCGCTCCTCGACCGCTTCATGCGGCACCACATCGGGCTGCTCGGCGGCGGAGCCGGCATGGGCACGCTTTTCGCCACGCGGTTTGCGCTCGACCTCGTCCTTGCGGCCACTGCGGCGCGATGCGCCTCGGCCCCGGCGCGGGCCGTCGTCGTCGCTCTCGCTCACCACCAGGGTCGACAGATCGCCGTCGAGCCAGTCGATGTTCTTGCCGATCAGCCGTTCGATGGCGTCCAGATATTTGACGTCGGAGCGCGTGGCGATGGTGAACGACTTGCCGGAGCGCCCGGCGCGGCCGGTGCGGCCGATACGGTGGACATAGTCCTCGGCATGGATCGGCACGTCGAAATTGAAGACGTGGCTGACATCTGGAATGTCGAGTCCGCGCGCGGCGACATCGGAAGCGACGAGCAGCTTCAGCTTGCCGTCGCGAAAATTCGAAAGCATCGTCATGCGCGCGCGTTGATCCATGTCGCCATGCAGCGCGCCGGCATCGAAGTCGTACTTCACCAGCGACCGGAAGAGTTCGGAGACCTCGACCTTGCGGTTGCAGAAGATGATTGCGTTCTTGAGCCCGTCTTCCTCGGCGCGGATCAGGTTGCGCAGAACCTCGCGCTTGTCCCAGGGCTTGGGGCCCGATTTCACGAGGTGCTGGGTGATGTTGGTGGCGGTGGTCGCGGCTTTCGCCACTTCGACGCGGACCGGCGCGTGCAGAAACTGTTCGGTGAGCTTGGTGATCTCGGGCGGCATGGTCGCCGAGAAGAACAGCGTCTGGCGGGTGAAGGGGATGAGCTTGCAGATGCGCTCGATGTCGGGGATGAATCCCATATCAAGCATGCGGTCCGCCTCGTCGATGACAAGGATCTCGACCCCGGTGAGCAGCAGCTTGCCGCGCTCGAAATGGTCGAGCAGGCGGCCGGGCGTCGCGATCAGCACATCGGCGCCGCGCTCGAGCTTGCGGTCCTGTTCGTCGAAGGAAACGCCGCCGATCAGCAGCGCCATGTTGAGACGATGGTTCTTGCCGTATTTGACGAAGTTCTCCTCGACCTGCGCGGCGAGTTCGCGCGTCGGCTCGAGGATCAGCGTACGCGGCATGCGCGCCCTTGCCCGGCCCTTTTCGAGGCGGGTCAGCATCGGCAGCACGAAGGACGCCGTCTTGCCCGTGCCGGTCTGGGCGATGCCCAGAACATCCTTGCCCTGCAGGGCATGCGGGATGGCGCCAGCCTGGATCGGCGTCGGCTGCTGGTAGCCTGCGTCGGTGACGGCGGAAAGCACCTTCGGCGAAAGGCCGAGGCTTGCAAAGGTCAACGCTTCTTGCGCGGTCTGATCGTCTGAGGACAAGTGTCTGGTATCTTTGGCTGGTTGGGAGGGCCCGCCGGGGCCGTCTCCGCAAACGCTGCGCGTCTGCCTGTTGCGCAACGCGATACGGAGAAGTTAGCGATTTGTCAACACAACCTGAAGCAGGTGCGTCATCGGCGACCGCTTATACTTAATCCCGGCTTGCGGATTTTCAATGACGCACGCTGCGCCCCGGGTGCGGCGAAAGGTCATGCCAGGATGCGGGCGTTGAACCACAAGGACAGCGGGAGGTGTGCCCACCGGTCCAGGCGGTCTTCTTTCACTGGATCGGGAATGGGCTCGCGCAATGCCGTGATCGCAAACCCGGCCGCCTCCAGCGCCGCCTGCAGGGGTTGAGACCACCAGGCAAACTGCATGGCCAGGCCGCCATGTTCGTCCGCACCTTCGAAAGGTTCGCAGCCGAAATAGGTGCCGTCGAGCATGAACGGGCGTCCGGTTCAGGCCCGGCGAAACGGCCACGATCGTCAAAGGGAGACCAGCGAAAACCATGAGCGTGCCGTCCGGCTTCATCACACGGCGGATCCCATCGTCACGCGGACACGCTCGTCTCGTCGACGAAGCACGGATCGGTCGAAGCTGGCGTCAGTAGCGGAACTGCTCGGCGAGGATACGCTCGCTCCAGGAATGTCCGGCGTCGAAAAGCAGTGTCGCCGTGGCGTCGCGCGCTTCCGTCACCGTCACTTCGACGACGGATTTCACTTCGGTGTGGTCGGCAACCGCGTTCACCGGGCGCTTCTCCCCTTCCAGAATGTCGAAGCGAACGGTCGCCTTGTTCGGGAGCAGCGCGCCCCGCCAGCGGCGTGGCCGGAACGGGCTGACCGCGGTCAGCGCCAGCAGCGGCGCGTCGAGCGGCAGGATGGGGCCGTGCGCGGAGAGGTTATAGGCGGTGGACCCGGCTGGTGTCGCCACCATCACGCCGTCGCAGATCAGTTCCTCGAGCCGCACCTTGCCGTCGATCGCGATACGGACCTTCGCGGCCTGGTAGGATTGGCGGAAGAGCGACACCTCGTTGATGGCGAGTGCGGTGGCGGTGCGGCCGGCGGCATCCACCGTCTGCATCTCCAGCGGCCGGATGGTTTCGGCCACGGCCGCAGCGATACGCTCGCAGAGGCCATCTTCGCTGAATTCGTTCATCAGGAAGCCGATGGTCCCGCGATTCATGCCATAGACCTTCTTGCCCGAGCCCATGGTCTCACGCAGCGTCTGCAGCAGGAAGCCGTCGCCGCCGAGCGCGACGATCGTCTCGGCATCCTCCACACTCGCCTGGCCGTAGCGGCCGGCGAGCCGCTCGGCCGCCTCGTGTGCGTCGGGGGCATCGGAAGAGACGAAGGCGAAAATCGGCGCGGCTTTGTGCATCGTTCCTCCCGGGCCCGGCGTGATCGGGCGTCTGCCGGGTAGCATGCGGGCGCTGTTCGTGCAAAGGCCGCGCTCTCGAAGAAACCGGATTGCGCTGCGGCCGTACGGGTCTAAAGTCGACCCCATGAGGTGAATATCATGAAGATCGACGGTTCCTGCCATTGCGGCCGCATAAGCTACGAGGCCGAGATCGACCCTGACAAGGTGTCCATCTGCCACTGCACGGATTGCCAGCAGCTCTCCGGCACGGCTTTCCGGGTAAACGTGCCGGCGCCGGAAGCCGATTTCCACCTGAAATCCGGCACGCCGAAGATCTATGTGAAGACCGCCGAAAGCGGCAGGAAGCGGGCGCAGGCCTTCTGCGGCGAGTGCGGCTCGGCGATCTACGCGACATCGGTGGGCGAGGGGCCGAAGATACTCGGGCTTCGCACCGGCACGATGCGCCAGCGTGCCGAACTCGTGCCGAAGCGCCAGATCTGGTGCCGCTCGGCCGTGGGGTGGCTGGCAGATATCCCTTCCATCGAGGCGATCGAACGCGACTGAGCGGCGCGCGCCGCACAATTGACTTTACTGGCGCGACGGATGTGCTAACCGGTGCGCCGATGCCCTTGTAGCTCAGTTGGTAGAGCACCTGATTTGTAATCAGGGGGTCGGCGGTTCGAGTCCGTCCGGGGGCACCATTTCTTGATCTCACGCGAGTTCGCTGCGCTCACCGCTCCGATGGGGCGGCCTGGCCGGCCGACGGGCGGTCGCCCTTGCGAACCCTCCGGGTTCGATCCTTCGCCCCGCACCATTTCTTGATCTCACGCGAGTTCGCTACGCTCACCGTTCCGATGGGGCGGCCTGGCCGGCCGACGGGCGGTCGCCCTTGCGAACCCTCCGGGTTTGATCCTTCGCCCCGCACCATTTCTTGATCTCACGCGAGTTCGCTTCGCTCACCGCTCCGATGGGGCGGCCTGGCCGGCGGGCGGGCGGTCGCCCTTGCGAACCCTCCGGGTTCGATCCCGCTCGGATATGGCGCACCGGAATTTCCAGAAGAACACGCGTCAGCTTCTGATCAGATTCTCGACCCGTTCGGCAGCCGCCAGCAGATGCCCTACCAATGTGTCGAGATTGCCTTGCATACGGTAGAGCGGACCTGCCAGTGCAAGGCCGAAGCGGCGGTCGCCGCTGCGGATCGGAACGCCCAGGCCCATGACGTCCGGTGTCGATTCCGACCGGTCCTCGCACCAGCCGCGCTCGATGGACCGGTCCAGATCTTCGGCGAGCTCTCCGGCGTTCATCTTGGTCGCAGGCTGGATGGGCGCATAGCTTAACGATCGCAGGATGTCTTCGCGTTCTTTCGTGTCGTAAGCCGTCAGGATGGCCTTGCCGCTCGACGTCGTGTGGATGGCGCGCCGCTCTCCGACCTTGGCGAAGTAGCGGATCGGGGCGGTCGACTCCACGACATCGACATACACGACGTCGAGTTGATCGCGCACCGACAATACAGCCGTCTCGCCGGTGACGGCGGCCAGAGCCGCAAGTTCGCCGTGGACGCGCTGGACCAACGGGTCGCCCTCCATCATCGAACGCGACAGGTCGAGCAGCCGTGCCGTCGGATAGTAGCCGCCCCTCGGCTTCGTTTCGTACAGGAAGCCCCTGGCCACCAGGGTCTCGATCACATTGAACGTGCTCGACTTGGGAATTCCCAGGGCCTTGGACAGGGCCGTCAGCGTGAGAGACGTCTTTTCTCGCGCGTAGACCTCGAACAGATCCAGCACCTTGTCGATTTGCCTTACCCTCAAAGGCATTCCTCCCAGGCTTGTGTATATCTTCCAAGCTTGGGTAGTTCATAACCGTGAACTAAAATGCTTGCCAGTGAATTAGTTTGACTCGCTCACTTCCGGCCGCTACTCTTTCCGGCAATTGGACGCCAAGATCCGGCAGCGCAGGGCAAATGGGAGGATGCCATGGGTGAGGACATCATCCTGTCGGCTAACGGCCTGTCGAAGGAATTCAAGGGTTTCCTTGCCGTAGACGGCGTCAACCTGAAGGTTCGGCGCGGCACGATCCACGCCCTCATCGGTCCCAACGGCGCCGGCAAGACTACCTGCTTCAATCTGCTGACCAAGTTTCTGAGCCCGACCCGAGGAACCATCGTCTATAAGGGGCAGGACATAACCGCGCGCAAGCCGGCGGACATCGCGCGTCTCGGCCTGATCCGCTCCTTCCAGATATCGGCCGTGTTCCCGCATATGAGCGTGCTGGAAAACGTCCGGATAGCATTGCAGCGATCGAGAAACGATTCCTTTCATTTCTGGCGATCGGAGCGGGCGCTGAACGGTATGAACGGCCGGGCCCGTGAACTGGTCGATGCCGTGGGCCTTGCCGAATTCGAGGATATCGCGGCCGGCGAATTGTCCTACGGTCGCAAGCGCGCGCTCGAAATTGCCACCACGCTGGCGCTCGACCCCGAAATGATGCTGCTCGATGAGCCCATGGCCGGCATGACCGCCGAGGACGTCGACCGCATCAGTCAACTCATCCGCAGGGTCTCGAAGGACCGCACAGTCCTGATGGTGGAGCACAATCTTTCTGTCGTCTCGACCCTGTCCGACTACATCACGGTGCTCGCCCGCGGCAAGGTGCTCGCCGAAGGCGACTATCCCACGGTATCGAAGGATCCGCGCGTGCTCGAAGCCTATATCGGAGTCGGACATGCTTGATCCCGCGACGGATCGGCCGATGCCCGGCGCGGAGGCCTCGACATTGCTCACGGTCCGCGACCTGCATGCCTGGTATGGCGAATCGCATGTGCTGCACGGCATGAGTTTCGATGTCCGCCCCGGCGAGGTGGTCACGCTGCTCGGCCGCAACGGCGCCGGCAAGACGACGACGCTCAAGGCGATCATGGGCGTCATCGACAAGAAAAAGGGTTCGGTCCGCTTCCGCAATGAGGAATTGATCGGCGTCGGTTCCCGGCATATCGCGAAGAAAGGCATTGCGTGGTGCCCGGAGGAGCGTGGCATCTTCTCGAGCCTGGATGTGGAGGAGAACCTGTTGCTGCCGCCGGTGGTCGCGCCCGGCGGTTTCACGCTGGAGCAGATCTTCGAGCTTTTCCCCAATCTGAAGGAGCGGTTGCACAGCCAGGGCACCAAGCTTTCCGGGGGCGAGCAGCAGATGCTGGCCATCGGCCGGATCTTGCGGACCGGCGCGCGCCTTCTGCTGCTCGACGAGCCTACCGAAGGACTTGCCCCGGTCATCGTGCAGCAGATCGGCCTCATGATCCGGAAGCTCAAGTCGATGGGCTTCACCATCGTTCTGGTGGAGCAGAACTTCCACGCCGCCGCCACGGTCGCCGACCGTCACTACGTCGTCGAGCAGGGGCGCGTCGTGGACGAGATCGCCAACGCGGATCTCGATGCAAGCATGGACAAGCTTCATCGCTATCTCGGCGTCTGACGATTTCGACCCGCACAATTCGACCAACACACAGGGAGTGAGAGTCAATGAAGGTGCAGAAACTTGTCCTGGCGGTGGCGACAGCCGCGTTGATGACAGGCAGCGCGCTGGCGCAAGACCAGATCAGCGTCAAGCTCGGCGTGCTGAACGACCGTTCCGGCCTCTATGCCGACCTGGCAGGCGAAGGCTCGGTGGTCGCCGCGAAAATGGCGGCCGAGGACTTCAAGGCGGCCGAAAAGGGCATCGCCGTCGAGGTGGTTTCCGCCGATCACCAGAACAAGCCCGATATTGGTTCGAGCATCGTCCGGCAATGGTACGACCAGGACGGCGTGGACGTCGTCCTCGACGTGCCGACCTCGTCGGTGGCGCTCGCCGTCAGCGAGATCACCAAGGAAAAGAACAAGATCATGCTGAACTCCGGAGCCGGCTCGTCCGACCTCACCGGCAAGGCATGCTCGCCCAACACCGTCCACTGGACCTACGACACCTGGGCACTCGCCAATGGTACCGGGAGCGCGATGGTCAAGGCGGGTGGAGACACATGGTTCTTCCTGACCGCCGACTATGCCTTCGGTCATGCCCTTGAGCGCGACACCTCCGCCGTCGTCGAAAAGGCAGGCGGCAAGGTGCTCGGCGCGGTCCGCCATCCTTTCCCGGGCCAGGACTTCTCGTCTTTCCTGCTGCAGGCCCAGGGATCGGGCGCCAAGGTCATCGGCCTGGCCAATGCCGGCGCCGATACGACCAACGCCATCAAGCAGGCGGCCGAGTTCGGCATCGTGCAGGGCGGCCAGAAACTCGCCGGCCTGCTGACCTTCGCGACCGACGTCAAGGGTCTCGGCCTCGCCACGGCCCAGGGGCTGGTGATGACCGAAGCCTTCTACTGGGACCAGAACGACGGCACGCGTGACTTCTCCAAGCGCTTCGCCGAGAGGCATGGCGGCGCCATGCCGACCATGGTTCACGCCGGCGTCTACGCCTCGGTGCTCCATTATCTGAAGGCGGTCGAAGCGACCAAGAGCAAGGACACAGCTGCCGTCATGGCCAAGATGAAGGAGACCCCGTCGGAGGATCCGCTGTTCGGCAAGGGACAGATCCGTGCCGACGGCCGTCACGTGCACGACATGTACCTGTTCGAGGTCAAGAAGCCCGAAGAATCGAAGGGCGACTGGGATCTCTACAAGACCGTCGCCACCATTCCTGCAGCGGAAGCCTTCCGTCCGCTCGCCGACGGCGGCTGCAGTCTGGTGAAGTAAGACGCCAGGCGCGCCGGGAAGCACGCGCTCCCCGGCGCCCCGGTGTGGCAGGGCGCGTTCCAGCAGGAGCGCCCCTGTGCCGATCTGAGGTCTCCCGGAGCAAGGTCCGATGGCGGAAATATTCGGTATCCCGATGGCAGCGCTCTACGGCCAGTTGCTCCTCGGTTTCATCAACGGTGCGTTCTACGCGACGCTCAGCCTTGGGCTGGCGGTTATCTTCGGTCTTCTCAACATCATCAACTTCACCCACGGCGCGCAATACATGATGGGCGCGTTCGTCGGCTGGATGCTGCTCACCTATCTCGGCATAGGCTACTGGCCGGCGCTGATCCTTTCACCGCTGATCGTCGGCGCCGTCGGCATCGTGCTGGAGCGAACGATGATCTCGCGCCTGCACAAGCTCGATCATCTTTACGGACTGCTGCTGACCTTCGGGCTGGCGCTGATCATCGAGGGACTGTTCCGCAACGCATATGGTGTGTCGGGCATGGCCTATTCCCTCCCTCCGCAGCTTTCCGGCGGCGTCAATCTAGGCTTCATGTTCTTGCCGCTCTATCGCGGCTGGGTGGTCGTCGCCTCGCTCACCGTCTGCCTTGCCACCTGGTTCGTCATCGAAAAGACCAGGCTCGGCGCCTATCTTCGCGCCGCCACCGAGAACCCGACCCTGGTGCAGGCATTCGGTATCAATGTGCCGCTGCTCGTCACGCTCACCTATGGTTTCGGCGTCGCGCTCGCGGGTTTCGCCGGCGTGCTGGCCGCTCCCATCTACGCTGTCAATCCGATGATGGGCTCCAACCTCATAATCGTCGTGTTTGCCGTGGTCGTCATCGGCGGCATGGGGTCGATCCTCGGCGCCATCGTCACCGGCTTCGCGCTCGGCCTGATCGAGGGCCTGACCAAGGTGTTCTATCCGGAAGCGGCCTCGACGGTCATCTTCATCATCATGGCCATCGTGCTTCTCGTTAAGCCGGCCGGCCTGTTCGGTCGGGAGGCGTGAGATGAGCGTCGAAGCTGAACCGGTCGGCGTCGGGGCCGCCCTTGCCGATCATGCCGGCGACAGCAAGCGTCACCACAAGGCGATCTTTATCGGACTGGCTGTCCTTCTCGTGATCGCTCCGCTGGTGCTTTATCCGTTCTTCCTGATGAAGCTCCTGTGCTTCGCTCTGTTTGCGTCGGCGTTCAACCTGCTGCTGGGTTACGGCGGATTGCTCTCCTTCGGCCATGCCGCCTATTTCGGCATGGCGAGCTATGTGTCGGCGCACGCGGCCAAGGTCTGGGGGCTTCCGCCCGAACTGGCCATCGTCTCGGGCGTTGCCGCTGCCGCCGTGCTCGGCGCGCTCTTCGGATCGCTCGCCATTCGCCGGCAGGGCATCTATTTCGCGATGGTCACCCTGGCGTTTGCTCAGATGGTCTATTTCTTCGCGCTGCAGGCGCCGTTCACCGGCGGGGAAGATGGTATCCAGGCCGTGCCCCGAGGCCATCTGTTCGGCATTCTCGACCTCTCCGACGCGACGACGCTCTATTATGTCGTCGCGGCCATTTTCATGTTCGGCGTGCTCCTGATCTATCGCATCATCCACTCACCCTTCGGCCAGGTATTGAAGGCGATCCGGGACAACGAGCCGAGGGCGATCTCGCTCGGCTACCGCGCCAATCACTACAAGCTCGCCGTATTCGTGCTTTCGGCCACGCTCGCCGGGCTGGCGGGCGCTACAAAGGCAATAGTGGTGCAGCTCGCGTCGCTGACCGACGTTTACTGGGGCATGTCGGGGGAGGTCGTGCTGATGACGCTGCTGGGCGGCATGGGCACGGTGTTCGGGCCGATGCTGGGCGCTGCAATCGTCATCACCATGCAGAACTATTTTGCCAATCTCGGAGCATGGGTCACCGTGATGCAGGGTGTGATTTTCGTCCTCGGTGTGCTGCTGTTTCGCGAGGGTATTGTCGGCGTCCTTTCGAAGTGGCTGAAAAAGTCCCTTTGACCCGCAGGGCCTACCGGCGCACGGTGCCCTGGCGACGCAGGAGGTGAACGGCGAAAGCCGCGCGGCCGCGCCAGCCGTGACGGCTGAAACTCGATCGGAACGCTGCGTACTCTTGGACGGGGAGGGCTGGTGCAATTTACAGCCAACCGCCCGAGAACCCGGCCTGACGCAAACCCCTCAGCATTGGTTGGCAGCGGCGCATGATGTTCCACAGGAGGCCTGTCCGGTAGTTCTCGATCATGAGGACGACCGGGCCCTGATCGATCCCGAAATGATAGGGGCTCACCCACCATCCGGTGGGACTGCCTTCCACTTCGAAAGTCCGGTTGAAGGAGGGCTTGAACCCGTAGAGCCGGTGCGCGCCGAGAGGCATCACGGAAAAATGCCGGACGGTCGGGATGACTATCTCAGGAGCGAACGGCAACGACGCGAGAACGACCCATGGCGACACGGTCCCGTCATCGGGCCCGTAAGGAACTCCGCGGGCGATGTAGTCGAAAAACTCGCGCTCTACGCCGTCAATGGTCCGCTTGCACCACCCGGGACCATCGCTGGCGGTGAACCCCCAGCAGTGTTCCCCGTAGCCGACGAACTCCCTGGGATTGCGAACGGCATATTCCTGCTGCACGAACGTGGCCTGGCGACTGTTTTCGAAATAGTCCGACTGACGCTCGCGCATGAATGCATCCCGGATTCCCCTGAAATCGACCCACATATGCGAAAGCTGGTGGGTGAAGAGAGGGCCGCAGTAGAGGAGTTCGCGGTCGTAGATTTTCCTCCATTGGTAGCTGGAGGTATAGGCCACATAGCTCTCCGGCGGCAGCGGGTGGCTGGGAGAGCCCAGGCCGAGAATGTACAGCAGCAGGCCCTCGTCATATCCGCGCCAGCGATAGGGGATGAACCCGTTCTCGGGCCGCCAGCCATGGGTCAGGGTCGCCTCGCCGTTGCGGGCCCAGTTCCAGTCGGCCCTCTCATAGAGAGAGTTGGCGATCTGCCGGATTTCCGCTTCGTCCGCGGTGTCGCGATCGAAATAGGTCGCCACCGTCAGGGCGCCAGCGAACAGGAACGCCGAGTCGATGGTGGACAGTTCGCATTGCCAGACGCGACGGCCGGTTTCGATATCCAGAAAATGATAGAAGAAGCCCTTGTAACCTGAGGCGTCGGGCTCCGGTCCCTGAGGACATTCCAGCAGATAACGCAACCGCTTGCGGGTTATCTTGGCCGCAAATTCGCGGATGATGACACCGCGTTCCACCACGACGGGGATCGTCGCCAGGGCCATGCCGAGCGCGGCGATGCTGACCGGAGCATTCGGCTCCGTCTTGTCGCGAACCAGGCCGTTGTCGGGGTTCGTCTCGTGCAGATAGTAAAGCAACGTCGTGAATTGCAGCCGGCCCAGTTCCGCATCGGTCGGAGCCCGGTCCAGGTCGATTTCTACCGACAGAGGTCTGCGCATCGGGTCCCGGGAAGCCTCCACCTTACATCGGCCAATGCCTTGGTCGACCGCGTCAAAATCCCTTCAGAGATTGTCTCCCTCGGTCGAGGTTGCCGCATACGATCCGGCGGCGCTCCCCAGCCCCCATCTCCAGCCGCTGATGTCAGGCATGTCGTCGCCGTGTTTCTCGATGTATTGCCTGTGATCGATCAGCTTGTCGTGGATGGCCTGCTTGAAGTAGGCTGCCCGCGCCCCGAGCTGGGGCAGGCGGTCGATCACGTCCTCCACCAGATGGAAACGATCGAGCTCGTTCAGCACGACCATGTCGAAGGGCGTCGTCGTGGTTCCTTCTTCCTTGTAGCCGCGCACATGGAGGTTGTTGTGGTTGGTCCGTCGATAGGTCAATCGATGGATCAGCCAGGGATAGCCGTGGAAAGCGAAGATGATCGGCTTGTCCTTGGTGAACAGGGCGTCGAAGTCGCGGTCCGACAAGCCGTGAGGGTGCTCGTCGGCGGGCTGCAGCTTCATCAGGTTCACGACATTGATGACCCGTACCTTCAGTTCAGGCAGGTGCTTGCGGATCAGTTCCACCGCGGCCAGGGTCTCGAGCGTCGGAACGTCGCCGCAGCAGGCCATGACAACGTCAGGCTCGGAGCCCTTGTCGTTGCTCGCCCAGTCCCAGATGCCGAGCCCCGCCGAACAATGCTTGACGGCCTGGTCCATGGTCAGCCATTGCGGGGCCGGCTGTTTGCCGGCCACCACGACATTGACGTAGTTGCGGCTGCGCAGGCAGTGGTCGGTCACGGACAGAAGCGTGTTCGCGTCGGGCGGCAGATAGACCCGGATCACCTCCGCCTTCTTGTTGACGACGTGGTCGATAAAACCCGGGTCCTGATGGCTGAAGCCGTTGTGGTCCTGCCGCCAGACATGGGAACTGAGGAAATAGTTCAGCGAGGCGATCGGCCGGCGCCACGGGATGTGATTGCACACCTTCAGCCATTTGGCATGCTGGTTGAACATCGAGTCGATGATGTGGATGAAGGCTTCATAGCAGGAGAAGAAGCCGTGCCGTCCCGTCAGCAGATACCCCTCGAGCCATCCCTGGCACTGGTGTTCGCTCAGCACTTCCATGATGCGGCCATCCGGCGCCAGGTGGTCATCCTCCGGATAGATCTCCGCCATGTAGCATCGGCTGGTGACCTCCAGCACGTCCTGCCAGCGGTTCGAGTTGTTCTCGTCAGGGCTGAACAGCCGGAAGTTTCCGGTCTCGAGATTGGCCGCCATGACGTCCCGGAGGAACCTGCCCATGACACGAGCCGACTCGGCGATGGTTTCGCCGGGGCTCGGTACGCTGACTGCGTAGTCGCGAAAGTCGGGCATGCGGAGATCGCGTAGCAGAAGGCCGCCATTGGCATGGGGATTGTCGCTCATGCGGCGATGGCCGGTCGGGGCGAGGGAAGCAATTTCGGGCTTGAGGCAGCCGCTATCGTCGAACAATTCCTCGGGCCGGTAGCTCTTCATCCACCCTTCGAGAATCCGGATATGCTCCGGCTTGTCCATCTCGCCCATCGGGACCTGGTGCGAGCGCCAATAGTCCTCGCATTTCTTGCCGTCGATTTCGGCGGGGCACGTCCATCCCTTGGGCGTGCGAAAGACGATCATCGGCCAGGCCGGGCGCGTCACCTTGCCGTCCTCGCGTGCCTCCGCCCAGATGCGCTTGATCGACGCGGAGGCGGTATCGAGCGCTTCGGCCAGTTGCCGATGGACGTCGGCAGGCTCCCTGCCTTCGACGAACAAGGGCGCGTAGCCCATACCCTCGAAGAATTTCCGCAGTTCGTCCCGCGGGATACGGGCGAGGAAGCAGGGGTTCGCGATCTTGTAGCCGTTGAGGTGGAGGATGGGCAGCACGCAGCCGTCCCGAGCCGGGTTCAGGAACTTGTTTCCCTGCCATCCCGTCGCAAGCGGGCCGGTCTCGGCCTCGCCGTCGCCGACGATGCAGGTCACGATCAGGTCCGGGTTGTCGAAGGCTGCGCCATAGGCGTGGCTGAGGGCATATCCCAGTTCTCCGCCCTCATGGATGCTGCCGGGCGTTTCCGGCGCGACATGGCTCGGAATCCCGCCGGGAAAGCTGAACTGCTTGAACAGCCGCTGCATGCCCTCCGTGTCCTGACCGATGTTCGGATAGACTTCGCTGTAGGTTCCTTCGAGATAGGCGTGCGCGACGAGGGACGGTCCGCCATGGCCCGGGCCGATGACATAGATCATGTTCAGGTCTTCGCGCTTGATGAGCCTGTTGAGGTGGACATAGAGCATGTTCAGCCCCGGCGACGTGCCCCAGTGGCCGAGCAGGCGCGGCTTGATGTGCTCGCGCCTCAACGGTTCCTTCAGCAGGGGATTGTCGAGGAGATAGATCTGACCGAGCGACAGGTAGTTGGAGGCCCTCCAATAGGCATCCATCGCCTGCAGTTCGTGGCTCGAAAGCGGGCCGCCTTGATCCCTGGCGGAAGCATGTTTGTCGGCGGCTGCAATCTTGGACGATGCCATCGGAACCCTCCTAACAACAGTTCGAGACCGTTCAAAGCAAGAGAACCAGCCAAGCGGATAGGCTCGGCACACTCCATGCCGGTCCTCCAGCGGCAAGCATTGTGCGAACATACCGTGACATTCGAGCGAACAGCTTGCGGGCTTCAGCGCCAAGGCATCGCTTGGCCAACCAACGATCGGCGCTCAAGCTGGCTCTTCACCAGTCGACCGATCGCACCTTGATAAGACTCAAGCATATTTCACGGCTTGCGTCACTGCGATCTTGACCGAGGGCGGCCAGCGGCGAACTCAGGCGCCCTGAACGCGATCTACGAACAGGAGGCAGGTGGCCGCACCCGCGACCCCATGAACCCGACCCGGCCAAGGAGCCTCATGGTTAGTGGGGTTCCTCCCTCTGCCATCATGTCGTGCATCCGTTGAGATTTTCGCGAGTATATTGCCCTCAGTTTGATCGCGATATTTGAGATCCGGTTGCGCGAACGATCAGGTGATTGCAATTGTCGATATATAGGAACTGGGAAGAATCCTATTTCCTTTGTATTATTGCTTCAGTTCGATCGCGCGTGATAAGATTCCATAAATCGTTCCTGTTCCCGACAGGCGTCGGGGGTGGAGGATTTGCCGTGAAATCTCTTCTTGGCGCTGTGATCGGGTTGGTTGTCATCACGTCGTCCGCCTTGGCCGGCCCGCTGCACGATGCGGCGCGTCAAGGTGATGTCGATCGCGTCCGGCAGTTGCTTGACCAGGGCGTAGTCGTCGCTGAACTCGATGAAGCCGGCGATCCGGCTCTTATCATCGCATCCCTGGCCGGACGCGCCGGTGTCGTGGCATTGCTGTTGGAGCGCGGCGCCGACATCGAAATCAGAAACAAACATGGACTGACGGCGCTGCATGCGGCGGCATATGGCGGAAACATGGATGTTATAGAACTGCTCGTCGCCAAGGGCGCGGCAGTGAACGATACGGCGAATTTCTACAAGATGTCGCCGCTGCATGCTGCCGCCGAGGAAGGCCATGCCGAAGTCGTGGCGTTTCTGCTGGCGAACAAGGCCGAGGTCGAGGCGCAGGAGCGAAACGGTTATACGCCCCTCAGCCAGGCCGGATGGCGCGACCACTGGGATGCCGCCGATCTGCTCATGAAGGCAGGCGCGGTCTGCCAGAAAGCGGATCTGGTCGGCGACCGGCTCTATGCGGAGTGCACCAAGCGGCAATAGCGCCCGCTTCGACGGAAGCGTGGCCGAGCCACGGAGGTAACCATGTTCAGATCAAGCAGGATCGCCTCGGCGGCGGCGTGCGGGGCCTTTTCGATCGCGTTGCTGGCGTCCGTCGTCCAGACCGCCTCGGCCGACGAGGTTGTGAATACGGGCTATTTCGGCAATGTGGCCATCAAGGGCTACGACCCGGTGAGCTATTTTACCCAGAACGAGGCGGTCCAGGGCTCGCCCGAATTCACCTATCGTTGGCTGGGTGCGGACTGGCATTTCGTCAGCGCCGAAAACCGCGACATCTTCAAGGCCGATCCGGTCAAATATGCCCCGCAATATGGCGGCTATTGCGCAGACGGCGTTTCGTTCGGAACGATCACCACCAATATCGATCCGAAGGCCTGGCGCATCATCGAGGGCAAGCTCTATCTGAGCTACGATCCCGGAACGGCGGAAGGCTTCGAAAAGACCCCGGAGAAGGTCGTCGATTCCAAGAAACACTGGCCCGAGGTCGAGCAGGCGCTCGTCGCGGAGAAGGCTCGCGAAAGCGCCCAGTAGGTTCGGGAATAGCCGGACCAGGGTTTACAGCGTCAGCTGCCGAGCGAGAAGAACTTCAGCGACATCGGTGTGACGTGGACATAGGCCATGCCGGGCTCTTCCGCGCCGGTATTGCGGTACACATAACCGCAGGCGAGGCGGTCCAGGAAGTAGCCTTCGAACTTCTCGCAGAGCCTGTCGTCATGGATTTCGAAGGTCCCGGTGATGTTGGTGTTGGCGCTGCGATAGGCGGTGTTCCCGCCCTTGCCGAAATACTGGATGAAGTCCGTTCCGTTCTTGTGCTTGCCGATCCAGGTCTTGTCGTCGGCCAACTCCGCCAGATCCGTTGCTGCTAACCGGTCGCCTTGCTGTCCGTTGAAGCCGAACGGCCATTCCGGAATGCCGGCCTTGTCGAGACCGGCGAGGTGGTAGAGCCGGTCTTCTTCGGTCCAGTAGTCGTAGAGATAGCTGTAGTAGGTCAGATTGCTGTCAGGAAACAGCTCCAGCAGCTTCGCCGTTTCCTGCTTGCCCCGCTGCATCTCGCCTTGTCGGACGTAGGCGGCAGCCAGATATTCATGCGCAGGTTCGGCTTTTGGCAGCGCGTCGGCCGCCGCCGCCAGGATCGGGACGGCGCGTTCGTTGTCGCGCCCCAAATAGTAGACGACACCGGCGAGCAGCTTGAAGCTGGGCGGCGGCGTCGGTTCGAGCCGGAGCGATTTGTCCAGTGCCGTCAGTGCCTGGTCATGCCTGCCCGCCTGGGCCAGGATCAGGGCCAGGTTGCAGAATGCCTCTGCATCGTTCGGCTGCAGTTCGACCGCCCTGTTCGCCGAGTCGATCGCCTCGGCCTGGCGGCCGTCGACGAGTTGCAGAAGAGCGAGGACGGTGTGCGCGCGAGCGTTGTCGGGGTCGAACTTCAAGGCTTGCCCCGCCGCGTCATAGGCGATCTTGCGCGCTACGGCGGCAGACCAGAGGAAGTTGTAGTCGTTGCGCCAGACATCGACCGCAATGCGGGCAATGCCGGCATGGGCCTCGGCAAAGGTCGGGTCGAGGTCGATCGCCTTTTGATAGAAGGATAATGTTCGACGATAGGTCTCGACGTCGCTGTACAGGAATCCCTCGTGCTCTGCCCGCAGATAGTAGTCGTAGGCCTCGAGATTCGCCGTAGGGATGCGCGCAAGATGGTCGCGTTCGCCATCGCTCAACTTCACCGCAAGCGCGGAGATGATCTTGCCGATCACCTCGTCCTGGACTGCGAAGATGTCGGCATATTCGCGGTCATAACGTTCAGCCCACATGGAAAGCCCGGTCAGGGCGTCGATCAGCTTGACATTTATCCTGAGCCGCGTGCCTGCCTGTTGCAGCGTGCCTTCGAGGACGAAATGGACCCCGAGTTCGGCCGCAATCTCCTGGATCTTGTCGGCCGAATTCCGGAGCGCGAAGACAGAATGCCGCGCTATGACGAAGAGGCCCGACACTTTCGACAGTTCGGTGATGAGGTCGTCGGTCAAGCCCTCGGCAAGATGATCATGTTCGTCGTCACTGCTGACATTGATGAAGGGCAACACGGCAATGGAGGGCTTGTCCGGGAGCGGGTATGCGACCCGCTCGACGGTCTCCGGTGGGCTTGACCTCCATGGTTGCCACCAAAGCAAGCCGCCGGCCGGCACCAGAAGCAGCATCGCGATAGCCGTGGCGGCGAGAATGGGGCGAGAGGAGCCGCCGGCTGCGGCGACCGCAGGCGAGGGTGGCGGAACCTTCACGACTGGGGTCATCAGAGCCTCGGCTTTTTCGTCGAGCCTGATGCGGTACATGGTGACGGGATCGGCGATGTTCTTGACGTGCTTTTCCCCGAGATTTTCGAAGGTGAGGTCGAGCTTGCCCTTGACCTGGCTGAAGGCGGTGCCCGAGAGGTTGATGCCGCCCGGGTCGGCCAGTTCCTCGGTGCGTTTCGCGACATTCACGCCGTCGCCATAGATGTCTCCGTTCTCGTGGACGATGTCGCCGATGTTGATGCCGATACGGTACCGGTACTGCCGGTCTTCGGGGATGCCGGAGTTCTCCGCGCGTAGCGCCAGCTGCACTTCAACCGCGAAGCAGACGGAGTCCACGACGCTCGCGAACTCCATCATCGCGCCATCGCCTACAAGAGCAGCCACGCGGCCGTGATATTGGGCGGCGCGCGGATCGAAAATGTCGCTGCGATGCCTTCGGAACGTTGCCAGCGTCAGCTGCTCGTCCACACCTGTGAGGCGCGAGTAGCCTACCATGTCGAAGGCAAGGACCGCGGCCAGCCGACGTTCCATGCGCAATTCTCCCTGGACGGGAGATTACCTGACGGACACTGGAAAATCCATGACAGCTGCCAGTAGCGCCATCCGCGAATACTTCGCCGCTGTTTGGGCGTCGCGGTGCGCCGCCTGTTTCAGGCGACGATCCTGGAAGCGCCGGGACCGGCGATGGCGGTCGCCTCGATGGAGGCTGGCTGCGGCTCGTGGTCGGCCAGGAACGCGGCAAAGCGGTCGATCGCCAGCGGCCGCGAGATGAAATAGCCCTGGGCGTGATCGAGCGGCGTCGCCCAGCGGCGCAACTGCGCCAGGCGTTCCGCCGTCTCGACGCCCTCGATCACCATGGCCCTACCGGTGGCTCGTATCATCTCGACAGCGTGCACGAGCATTTGCGCCGTCAGGCTGCCGTCGGGCGCAAGCGCGAAGGCCCTGTCGAGTTTCACCCCGTCGACGGACAGCGTCGCCAGGTTGGCCATGTTGGAATAGCCGGCGCCGAAGTCGTCGATATAGATGTCGATGCCGGCGCGCCTGAGTTCCTCGATCTCGCGTTGCGCGCTGTCGGCCTGGATGGCGCCGCTTTCGACGATTTCCAGGGTGATCTCGAAGCGTTCCCGGGCCTGGTCGAAGATCGAGAAGATCTCCCGAAGCGTGTCGCCGTCGAGATCGCGCGGGAAGATGTTGAAGTTGACCCGGAGCCGTACCTGGTCAGGCAGCGAGGAAAGCTCCTCGAAGGCGCGCTGCGCGACAAGGCTGGTGAAGCGCCGGGTCAGATCGTAGCGTTCGACGATGCCGATGAATGCATCGGGAAAGAGGATCGTGTCGTCGACATCGCGCCATCGGGCCAGCACCTCGCAACCCGAAACCCTGCCGCTCTCCAGGTGGATTATCGGCTGATAGGCCAGAACGATCGAGCCCGCGTCCAGATGGCGGCGGAAGCGCGCTTCGAGCGACCAGTAGGCGCGGATCAGCCTGCTGCCCTGGGCTGCGACCCATGCCGCGACCAGGGCCGCGCCGACGAGGGCGACCAGGAAACGCTTCCATTCCGCTGCGAGAATGTCCGCGAGCCTGGCCCTTGCGGCCACGCATTGCAGGCCGGACCCGCCGCACTGGCGCAGGACGAATGCTCCGGCGTGGAGCGGCGACCAGGCGGAGCCGGACGCGAGCCGGTTTTCGTGATGCTCGTTGATCCCGGGAGTGCCGCTGCGATGCCACCAGGAATTGTCCGGCGCGGCAAGACCTGTCTCCAGCTCCACCCATGGATGAAACGGCGTGACGATCTGTTGCTTCGGAACCACCACGGCGAAAGGCTCGCTCAGCGCAATCGTCCCGTGCAGCCCATCGAGCCTCAGGAAACCCAGATCGCGGTCGAGCCATATCGCCACACCGTCCGCCGTGATGTCGGGCGCGCCCAGCGCAACCGGCGCGGCGAGACGTGGTGCCGATATCGAACACCGGACGACGCCGTCAGGGGCATAGATGAACTCGCTGAGGCCATCGGGCAGGAAGGCGACCTTGCGCAACTGGCTGCCGAACGCGGGTGAGCAGGGCTCGGCGGTCACATCCTTGTGCAGCATGGCAAAGGTGTTGCGGACATTCTCGTCGAGACGCTCGAAACGCTCAAGCGCGCTGCCGATCTCGGCGCGCATGACGATGCCGACCTGGCGCGCGGCGACAATGCCGATCAGGCCAAGCACGAAGGCGAAAGCGGCTGCCCAGATCGCGGCGACGATGAGCCGGCGATGGCCCGCGGATATGAAAACGCTGACGAGCTTCGCCATGGCATGTCCTAACCCCGCCCTATTGGACACGACATTCTTCAAGGCCTGGTTAATCCCGACGCCGATGACGTCGGCCCGAGTGGTGGGTCCGGCCGGACATGAATTCGCCAAACCGGCGAGGCATAAGCTGGGGGCCGGGCAAGGATGCCCGGCTTTCGCCGGGGCTCATCATGATCAGGCTCGTCGTCATAGCGCTTCTTGTCGTTCTCGTCTGGTTCTGGGCCCGTCAGGTCATAGGCTGGGCGAGGTCGAGGTCCCTCGACTGGAGCGGAATTGTGTTCGCGCTGGGTTTCGTGGCGCTTGCGTTCTATCTCCGGCACGTGACCGGGATCGGCTGAGGCGCTGGCCGCGCTTTGTGCTCAACCGGCCGGCGGAGTCGTGCCGCCGATCAGCCGCGTCACCTCGGCCGCCGCGCCATGCACCAATGGCCCGAGTTCGGCGAGCCGCTCGACCGTCACGCGCACGGTCGGCCCGGAAACCGAGATTCCTGCGACCGGCTCCGCGAACTCGTTGAAGATCGCCGCCGCGACGCAGCGCATTCCCGGGTGTCGTTCCTCGTCGTCGACCGACCAGCCACGCGACGCGATCTCGTCGAGGTCGCGGCCGAGCGCCGACGCATCGGCCAGAGTCTTCTGCGTATAGGCTTCGAGCCCCGCGCCTCGGACGATCGCCGCGACACGCTCCCGCGGCAGATGCGCGAGGATCGCCTTGCCGATTCCGGAGGCATGGAAGGGGCTGCGCGTGCCGGGGCGGAAGAAAGCCCGGATCGCCTGATGGGTCTCCACCTGGCTGACGAAGACCACGCAGTCGTCCTCCGCGACACCGAGATTAGCCGTCTCTCCGGTCTTCTCCATCAGTTCCTGCATCAGAGGGCGCGCGCGATCGGCCAGCTTGCGGCGCCGCAGGAAGGCGGAGCCGATCCGATAAGTGCCGACGCCGATCGACCATAGCTGGTCGGTACGGTCGAACTCGACCATCGCGTGGTTCTCCAGCGTGGTCAGCATGCGATAGGCGGTGGAGGCGGCGAGCCCGGTCCGGGACGCCACCTCGCTCAGCGACAGGCCGTTCCCTTCGGCAACGACGGCAAGGATGCGCAGCGCCCGGTCGAGCGACTGGACGGAGCCTGCATCTGCCGGCGCATTGAAGGAGCGAGGGCGTCCGCGCTGTCGTTTTTCGATCATTTCCATTTTCTCACTATAGAAAAATTTTTCGGTCCATGGAAATGGGCGGAAGCTGAAAAACCAAAAACCGTTGGGAATCAATTTGAAGCCGAATTTTTCGCTATTTGGAAAATTATTTTGGAAAAATTGAAAAATGACAAGACTGCTGGCATGCTCCGGTCATCACCAAAACCGGAAACGGAGGGAGGCCCATGGCCAGGATGCGCGCCGTCGACGCGGCGGTTCTCGTGCTTGAAAAGGAAGGGATCTCGGCGGCGTTCGGTGTGCCGGGCGCCGCGATCAATCCGCTCTACTCGGCACTGAAGGCGAGGGGCACGATCCGCCATATCCTGGCGCGTCATGTGGAGGCGGCCTCGCATATGGCCGAAGGTTATACACGCGCCAAGGCCGGCAATATCGGGCTGTGCATCGGCACATCAGGTCCGGCCGGCACCGATATGATCACCGGGCTCTATTCGGCGTCGGCGGATTCGATCCCCATCCTGTGTATCACCGGACAGGCGCCGCGCGCCAGGCTGACCAAGGAAGACTTCCAGGCCGTCGACATCGCTGCGATCGCAGGCCCCGTCTCCAAATGGGCCGTGACCGTGATGGAGCCCTACCAGGTGCCGATGGCGTTGCAGAAGGCGTTCCATCTGATGCGCTCGGGCCGCCCCGGTCCGGTTCTCATCGACCTGCCGCTCGATGTGCAACTGGCCGAGATCGAATTCGACATCGAGACCTACGAGCCGCTGCCGGTCTCGAAACCGGCGATGACGCGCGCCCAGGCCGAGAAGGCGCTGGCGATGCTGAACGAGGCCGAGCGGCCGCTGATCGTCGCCGGCGGCGGCATCATCAACGCCGATGCCTCGGATCTGCTGATCGAATTCGCCGAAATCACCGGCGTGCCCGTCGTTCCGACGCTGATGGGCTGGGGCGCCATCCCGGATGACCATCGGCTGATGGCCGGCATGTGCGGCCTGCAGACGTCGCATCGCTACGGCAACGCCACCATGCTCGCTGCCGACTTCGTGTTCGGCATCGGCAATCGCTGGGCGAACCGCCACACCGGATCGGTCGAGAAATATACGGCCGGCAAGAAGTTCATCCATGTCGATATCGAGCCGACACAGATCGGCCGTGTCTTTGCGCCCGATTTCGGCGTCGTGTCCGATGCCGGCGCGGCGCTGAAGGTGCTGCTCGACGTCGCCACCGACTGGCGCCTGGCCGGGAGGCTGCGCAACTGGGCCGACTGGTCGAAAGAATGCCGTGAGCGCAAGAAGACGATGAAGCGCAAGACGCATTTCGACCAGGTGCCGCTGAAGCCGCAGCGCGTCTATGAGGAGATGAACAAGGCCTTTGGCCGGGACACCTGCTATGTCTCGACCATCGGGCTGAGCCAGATCGCGGGCGCGCAGTTCCTGCACGTCTACAAGCCGCGGAACTGGATCAATTGCGGTCAGGCCGGACCGCTCGGCTGGACGCTGCCGGCTGCACTGGGCGTGCGTGCCGCCGATCCCGCGCGTGAAATCGTGGCGCTCTCGGGCGACTACGACTTCCAGTTCCTGATCGAGGAACTGGCCGTCGGCGCCCAGCACAAGCTGCCCTACATCCATGTCGTCGTGAACAACGCCTATCTCGGCCTGATCCGCCAGGCCCAGCGCGGTTTCGCCATGGATTTCGAGGTCAGCCTCGCCTTCGAGAACATCAATCGTACCGGCGACGCCGAACCGGGTTACGGCGTCGACCATGTCGCGGTCGCCGAGGCGATGGGCTGCAAGGCCATCCGGGTGAAGAAGCCGGAGGAGTTCGCCGGCGCCTTCAAGGAGGCGCGGCAACTGATGGAACGATATCAGGTGCCGGTCGTGCTCGAATTCATTCTGGAACGCGTGACCAACGTCTCAATGGGTACCGAGATCGACGCTATCGTGGAGTTCGAGGAACTCGCCGAAAAGAACGAGGACGCGCCGACGGCCATCGCGCTGCTCGACTGATACCCAACGGTCGATAACATCGACCGTTGGAGCGCGCGACCGCGCGCCGCGCCTGCTGGCGCGAAAGCCAAGCGGCCCGGATGGGGCGCGCCGGCGATTGAGGTGGCGTGGATGCCTTAGCATCCACGCCCACTGGATGTGTCAACATCCAGTGGAATTGGAATAAGAGGACCAGGAACATGCCGCGCTTTTCAGCCAATCTCTCCATGCTCTTCACCGAGCACGATTTTCTCGACCGCTTCGAAGCGGCCGCGCAAGCGGGCTTCTCCGCGGTCGAATATGTCGGCCCCTACGACCATGCGCCCGAAGTCGTCGCGGCAAGGCTCAAGAAGAACGGGCTGACACAGGCGCTGTTCAACCTGCCCCCGGGCGACTGGGGCAAGGGCGAGCGCGGGATCGCCGTGCTGCCCGACCGCACCGACGAGTTTCGCCGCGGCGTCGACACCGCCATCCTCTACGCCAAGGCGCTGGAGTGTCCGCAGGTCAACTGCCTCGCCGGTATCGCGCCTGATGGCATCGGCCGCGAGGAACTCGAGGCGGTCTTCGTCGCCAACCTCAACTACGCGGCCGCCAGGCTGAAGGAGGCCGGCATCCGGCTGCTGATCGAGCCGATCAACACCCGCGACATTCCGGGTTTCTTCCTGAACACGTCGCGGCAGGCGCTGGACGTCATCGACCGCGTCGGGTCGGACAACCTTTATCTGCAATACGACATCTATCACATGCAGGTCATGGAGGGGGATCTCGCCCGGACGATCGAGGAAAATCTCGGCCGCATCGCGCATATCCAGCTCGCGGACAATCCCGGCCGTCACGAGCCGGGGACGGGCGAGATCAACTATCCGTTCCTTTATGCGCATCTCGACCGGCTGGGTTATGCAGGTTGGGTGGGCGCCGAATACAAGCCCAAGGCGGGCACGGATGCCGGGCTCGGCTGGTTCGAAGGCTTCAGGGGCAAGGGGAGTGCGGCGGCTTAGGTCGAGGCACGCTGCGCATTTCTTGGTAGCATAGACCTTCAACTTTGATCGTCGCGCTGCCCCTCATCCGGCTGCCGCCACCTTCTCGCCGCAAGCGGGGAGAAGACCGCTGCCTTTGGCGGTTTCGCCAATCGTCGAGGCTGGAGAATGAGCGCTGTCGCGGCGGCAGCCGGATGAGGGGGCGGCGCCGATGGTTTGAGATTCTCGCTCGGCCGTCCATCTTTTGGGAGGAAAGCCAGGCAGGCGAGGCGTCGCAGACATTCTTGAAAGGACACGACAATGGAAACGATCGGCTTCATCGGGCTCGGCATCATGGGGGCGCCGATGGCGGGACATCTTCTCGACGCGGGCTATCCTGTCGTCGCCAGCGATCATCGCAGCCGGCCGCCGCAATGGCTGGTGGACAAGGGACTGAAGATCGTCAGCGGACATGACGCGGTCGCCCGGGCGGCCGAAATCGTCATCACGATGGTGCCCGACACGCCGCAGGTGCGCGAGGTGCTGTTCGGAGAGGGCGGTGTCGCTGCCGGCCTCGCCAGGGGCAAGCTCGTCATCGACATGAGTTCGATGTCGCCGATCGAGACGAAGGAGTTCGCGCGACAGATCAACGCGCTCGGCTGCGACTATCTCGACGCTCCGGTTTCTGGCGGCGAGGTCGGCGCCAAGGCTGCATCGCTGACGATCATGGTCGGCGGCAGCGAGGCCGCCTTCACGCGGGCGAAGCCTGTCTTCGAGAAGATGGGCAAGAACATAACGCTGGTCGGCGACAACGGGGTCGGCCAGACCACCAAGGTGGCCAACCAGATCGTCGTGGCGCTCACCATCGAGGCGGTCGCCGAGGCCTTGGTCTTCGCTTCCAAGGCGGGCGCCGATCCCGCAAAGGTACGTCAGGCGTTGATGGGCGGGCTTGCCGCTTCACGCATCCTCGAAGTGCACGGGGAGCGCATGGTCAAGCGCACCTTCGCGCCTGGCTTCCGCATCGAACTGCACCAGAAGGATCTGAACCTCGCGCTGGAAGGGGCGAGGGCGCTCGGCGTCTCGCTGCCGAACACCTCGACCACGCAGCAGCTCTTCAACTCCTGCGCCGCGAATGGCGGAGCGAAGGAGGATCACTCGGCGCTGGTGCGGGCGTTGGAGCGTATGGCTGGGCATCAGTTGGGTGAATGAGAGTATTAGCGAATAGCGAATAGCGAATAGCCAGTAGCGAATAGGGGAAGGAGAAAGGGCTTGCGCGAGAGGCAAGACCCAGTTGCTACTCGCTACTCGCTAGGAATTTCCTTGCCGCATAGAGCGCGACGGCCGCCGCATTCGACACGTTGAGCGAGCGGATGGCGCCGGGTATGTCGAGCCGCGCGAGCGCGGTCACCGTTTCGCGCGTTTTCTGACGCAGGCCCTTGCCTTCCGCGCCCAGCACCAGAGCGATGCGGCCGCCGGCGAAGGTTGCCTCCAGCTCGGCCGGCCCGTCCGAATCGAGGCCGATCGTCCGGAAGCCGGCCTCGTGGAGCTGGCCGAGCGCATCGGCGAGATTCTTCACCTCGATCAGGTCGATATGTTCGAGCGCGCCGGAAGCCGATTTCGCCAGCACGCCCGATTCATGCGGGCTGTGCCGCGACGTGGTGATCAGCGCCCCGGCGCCGAAGGCCACGGCCGAGCGCATGACGGCGCCGACATTGTGGGGATCGGTCACCTGGTCGAGCACGATGACGAGCGGCGTTTCGCCGAGCGCCGACAGCGCCTTCGGCTTCAACGGCTCCGCCTCGAGGAGGGCGCCCTGGTGCACCGCCTCGCTGCCGGTGATTCTGTCGATCGCCCTGGGTTCGACGAGCTCGCTCTCGAAGGGCAGGGCGGCGAGGTCGGCGATTCCCAACCGTTCCTGGGCGTTGCGCGTCACCAGCAGCTTGCGGATCCTGCGCCTGGGATTGTCGAGCGCTGCCCGCACTGTATGGAGGCCATAGAGCCGCACCAGCCCGTCGGCAGGATGTTCCGCGGGTGCCACCACGGGGCGCGGCCGCGGCGCACCACCGCTCTTGAAGTCGCGATGGGCGCGGCGCAGCCGGGCATAGTGTGTGTCCTTGGGCGTGCCGGTTTTGTTGTCCTTGCTCATGGCGACTTCTATAGCGGCGCTACGTGCCCTTGGATATGGCGGCTGGAACCGGCATCGTGGAAATTCCCGATTGTTTGTGCCTGGCGTGGTTGACAGCCCGGAGGCTTGTCGCCATAAGGCGCATCGCGGATTTGAGGAAGGCTTCGGCCGACACCCGAACCCCGCGAAAATGCCTCGTTGCATGGCTCCGGCGGCAGACTGGAGAGGTGCCCGAGTGGTTAAAGGGGACGGACTGTAAATCCGTTGGCTCAGCCTACGTTGGTTCGAATCCAACCCTCTCCACCACTGCCGGCCCGGAAGCCTTGGAACGCGACGCGGGTATAGCTCAATGGTAGAGCAGCAGCCTTCCAAGCTGAATATGCGGGTTCGATTCCCGCTACCCGCTCCAAGGCATCCTTTTGAAAATGTTGCTGTTCCTTAGTCGATCATAAGCGGCGTTTCAGCGCCGCTCCACCGCCTCGGCTTCCCCGCCCGTCGTCGCAGATGTTCGGGACGTCGCCGAAGGGCGAACCCCATCAGTGGTCAATCGCGGTCGTCATCGAAATCGTCATCATCGTCATCGAGGTCGTCGTAGGGGTCGACGTCTTCGGGATCCACGAACTTCAAGGGATCTACGACAGGGACCAGGAAGACGCGGGACAGGCTGGCGGTTTCGCGGCCGGCTTCCCAGGCCTCGACCTCTCCAGGAAGCGCTTCCCGCAAGTGGATTTCGGATTTTCCGTCCCAAAGCGGCTGAGCATTGCTCTGGAGCACGTACAAGTCCCCGAGGAATTCTCTGTCTGCCAGCCGCTCCTCTGCCGCCTGGCTGTTCGCGGCATCGAAGGCGAAGATCGCGCGCTGGGCGATTTCAGCCACATACACGGTCATCGTCGGCCCTTTCCTGGAACCGTGATCGGAGCGGGGATCGCGCTCCGATGGCGATGTGCATCTGTTCGCGCATCGTAGCCCGGAAGCTGCATGGACACCATATGCCAATGCGTGCCCGATGCCCTTGCCCGAGGCTGCGTTTGCGAGGCGGTATGCGGCAGGACGGCTATCCGCCCGGCGGCGCCGATATCCTTCTCTCGGGCCGATGCCTGCGCCAGGGGGGCCTTCGCCAATGCTTGCGGTCTGGACATCGACGCCGGACCGCAAGTAAATCTCGTGTCGACAAACGCTCGAGATTGGAAGACATGCCCGCTTATCGCTCACGCACCACCACGCACGGACGCAACATGGCCGGCGCGCGCGGCCTCTGGCGCGCCACCGGCATGAAGGACGCCGATTTCGGCAAGCCGATCATTGCTGTGGTCAACTCCTTCACCCAGTTCGTGCCGGGCCATGTACACCTCAAGGACCTCGGCCAGCTCGTCGCTCGCGAGATCGAGGCGGCAGGCGGCGTCGCCAAGGAGTTCAACACCATCGCCGTCGATGACGGCATCGCCATGGGCCATGACGGCATGCTCTATTCGCTGCCGTCGCGCGAGATCATCGCGGATTCGGTCGAATACATGGTCAATGCCCATTGCGCCGACGCCATGGTCTGCATCTCCAACTGCGACAAGATCACGCCCGGCATGCTGATGGCGGCGCTGAGGCTCAACATCCCGACGGTGTTCGTCTCGGGTGGTCCGATGGAGGCCGGCAAGGTGGTGCTTGCCGGCAAGACCCACGCGCTCGACCTCGTCGACGCCATGGTGGCGGCGGCCGACGATCGGGTGAACGACGAAGACGTCAAGGTGATCGAGCGTTCGGCCTGCCCGACCTGCGGATCTTGCTCCGGCATGTTCACCGCCAATTCCATGAACTGCCTGACCGAGGCGCTCGGCCTGTCGCTTCCGGGCAACGGCTCGACGCTCGCCACCCATGCCGACCGCAAGCGCCTGTTTGTCGAGGCGGGGCATCTGGTCGTCGATCTGGCCCGTCGCTACTACGAGCAGGACGACGAGAGCGCCTTGCCGCGAACGATCGCCTCGAAGGGCGCGTTCGAGAATGCCATGGCGCTCGACATCGCCATGGGCGGCTCGACCAACACCGTGCTCCACATACTGGCGGCCGCGCATGAGGCGGAGCTGGATTTCACCATGGCCGACATCGACCGGCTATCGCGCAAGGTGCCTGTGCTGTGCAAGGTCGCACCGGCCAAGTCCGACGTGCACATGGAGGATGTGCATCGCGCAGGCGGCATCTACGCCATCCTCGGCGAACTCGACCGCGCCGGCCTTCTCAATCGCGACTTGCCGACCGTCCATTCCGAGTCGATCGGCAAGGCGATCGAGCATTGGGACATCGCGCAGACCAAGAGCCAGAAGGTCCGCGACTTCTTCCTGGCCGCGCCCGGGGGTGTGCCGACGCAGGTTGCCTTCAGCCAGGAGCGGCGCTGGGACGATCTCGATCTCGACCGCGAGGCCGGTGTCATCCGCAACGCCGAGCATCCTTTTTCGCGCGACGGCGGGCTGGCCGTGCTCAAGGGTAATCTGGCCATCGACGGCTGCATCGTGAAGACGGCCGGCGTCGACGAGAGCATTCTCAAATTTTCCGGTCCGGCGCGGGTCTTCGAGAGCCAGGACGCGACGGTGAAGGCGATCCTGTCGAACAAGATCAATCCGGGCGACGTGGTGGTGATCCGCTACGAGGGACCACGTGGTGGGCCCGGCATGCAGGAAATGCTCTATCCGACGAGCTATCTGAAATCGAAGGGCCTCGGCAAGGCCTGCGCGCTCATCACCGACGGGCGCTTCTCGGGCGGAACGTCGGGCCTGTCCATCGGCCATGTCTCACCCGAGGCGGCCGAGGGCGGCGTCATCGGGCTCGTCCGCGAGGGCGACCTCATCGAGATCGACATCCCGAACCGGACGGTCAATCTCGCGGTCGCCGATGACGAGATCGCGCGCCGTCGCGCGGCCCAGGATCCGGCCGGATGGAAGCCCGCGGAAAAGCGGGAGCGCCGGGTGACGACCGCGCTCAAGGCCTATGCGGCCTTCGCCACCAGCGCGGCGAAAGGCGCTGTGCGCCAGTTGCCGGAATAACGGGAATGGAAGGTAGCGGGCACCGAACACGCGGCGCCCGCCTGGCTCGTCAGCCAGGTTTCGGCTTTCCCGTTTCCGGACCACGCGTTTCGGTCCGGGAGCGGTCGTTCTTCATGAGCGACCGACAGGAGCAGATCAGGGGTGGTGGAGGCCCTTGCCCCGGAACGCGGGATGCCTACATCGGTTCCATATTCCATCCCGGTCGACGGTTCGGTCCCGACGGTCGGGCGCCGTCGCCAAAAGATGCTTGTGTTTTTCGGCCTTTGTCGCTAATCGCCCGCACTCAGGACCGAACTGAAGCCCAAGCCGCCCAAGGAAGAGACTATGGCCAAAGGTAAATTCGAGCGTACGAAGCCTCATGTGAACATTGGAACGATCGGTCACGTCGACCACGGGAAGACGTCGCTGACGGCTGCGATCACGAAGTTCTTCGGCGAGTACAAGCCGTACGACCAGATCGACGCTGCGCCCGAGGAGAAGGCGCGCGGCATCACGATCTCGACGGCGCATGTCGAGTACGAGACGCCGAACCGGCACTACGCGCATGTCGACTGCCCCGGCCACGCCGACTATGTGAAGAACATGATCACGGGTGCGGCGCAGATGGACGGCGCGATCCTGGTGGTTTCGGCCGCCGACGGCCCGATGCCGCAGACGCGCGAGCACATCCTGCTGGCCCGCCAGGTCGGCGTTCCCTCGATCGTGGTGTTCCTGAACAAGGTCGACCAGGTCGACGACGCCGAGCTGCTCGAGCTGGTCGAGCTCGAGGTTCGCGAGCTGTTGTCGAAGAACGAGTTCCCCGGCGACGACATTCCGATCGTGAAGGGCTCCGCGCTTGCCGCGCTGGAGGACTCCAACAAGGAGATCGGCGAGGACGCGATCCGCAAGCTGATGGAAGAGGTCGACCGCTACATCCCGACGCCGAACCGTCCGATCGACCAGCCGTTCCTGATGCCGATCGAGGACGTGTTCTCGATCTCGGGCCGCGGCACGGTGGTGACGGGGCGCGTCGAGCGCGGCATCATCAAGGTCGGCGAGACGGTCGAGATCGTCGGCATCCGTCCGACGACGTCGACGACGGTGACCGGCGTGGAGATGTTCCGCAAGCTGCTCGACCAGGGCCAGGCGGGCGACAACATCGGCGCGCTGCTGCGCGGCGTCGACCGTGAGGGTGTGGAGCGCGGCCAGATCCTGTGCAAGCCGGGTTCGGTGACGCCGCACACGAAGTTCAAGGCCGAGGCCTACATCCTGACGAAGGAAGAGGGCGGCCGTCATACGCCGTTCTTCACCAACTACCGTCCGCAGTTCTATTTCCGCACGACGGATGTGACCGGCATCGTGAAGCTTCCGGAAGGCACCGAGATGGTGATGCCGGGCGACAACATCACGGTCGACGTCGAGCTGATCGTGCCGATCGCCATGGAAGAGAAGCTGCGCTTCGCCATCCGCGAAGGCGGCCGCACCGTCGGCGCTGGTATCGTGGTGTCGATCACCGAGTGATCGAAATCAGGCAGGAATGACGACATAGGGCGGCTTCGGCCGCCCTATGCTTTTGGGCAGTCTTCCAAACCGCCGCGGCGACTGCCACATGGACGCGGGCCTGGGCAGGCCAGCGTGGATTCGCTCACGCCTCACCAGCCCAGACTTGCCGCTGGTTTTCGTCCGAGAACCAAGGCTTCGAACCGGCCAGGAGGAGGAACGGATGCCCGACGACGTCCCCACGCTTTACCAATGGGCTGGCGGTGGCGAGGCGCTGGGGCGCCTGACGCGAACCTTTTACGACAAGGTGCTCGCGGACGAACTGCTTGAACCGGTGTTCCGCAATATGTCGCCGGATCATCCCGGGCATGTCGCCGCCTTCATCGGCGAAGTGTTCGGCGGACCCAGGACCTATAGCGGGAGCCTCGGCGGCCATCGCGCCATGGTCATGCACCACCTCGACCGGCATCTCACCGAACCGCAGCGGCGGCGCTGGGTCGAGCTGCTGGTCGATGCCGCCGACCATGTCGGCTTGCCCGACGACCCGGAATTCCGCTCGGCCTTCATGGCCTATGTGGAATGGGGGACACGGCTGGCCAGGATAAACTCCGAGTTCGGGCCCGATCACCAACCCGCCGAAGAACCCATGCCGCAATGGGGCTGGGGCGTTCCCGGCGGACCCTACCAGCCGCAGGAATAGAAAATCGGGGTGCCATGCGGTTTGTTTTGCACAAGCTGACGAAGCGCTCTTTACAGGACGCGCGGAAGCCCTTAGGAAGCGGCCCTGCCGTGCTTCGAGCACAGCGTTAGGGGTATAGCTCAGTTGGTAGAGCGGCGGTCTCCAAAACCGCAGGTCACAGGTTCGAGCCCTGTTGCCCCTGCCACTCCAAAGCCTTTTCCCCGCGCCGGCCAGCCACTACTTCGAACGGCCGGCAAGGTCCGAATAAAGATCGGAAAACTCCTCGCGCAATCGGGCCTTCTGCACCTTGCCCATCGTATTGCGAGGCAGATCGTCGACGAAGATGACCCGCTTGGGCTGCTTGTAGCGGGCAAGGCGATCCGTCAAAGCACCGAGCACTGCCTGCTCGTTCAGGGAAACGCCGGACTCGCGTACCACCACGGCGGTCACGCCTTCACCGAAATCGGGGTGCGGCACACCGATGACGGCGCTCTCCACAACGCCCGGCACCAGGTCGATCTCCGCTTCCACTTCCTTCGGGTAGATGTTGTAGCCGCCCGATATGACGAGATCCTTTCCTCGCCCGACTATGTGGACATAACCGCGCTCGTCGATCCTGCCGAGGTCTCCGGTGATGAAGAAGCCGTCTTCACGGAACTCGGCCTTGGTCTTTTCCGGCATGCGCCAGTATCCTTTGAACACGTTCGGTCCCTTGACCTCGATCATGCCCGTCTCGCCGTCGGCGACGGGACTGCCGCTCTCGGGTTCGGTGACGCGCAGCGACACGCCCGGCAGCGGGAAGCCGACGGTTCCGGCTACCCGGTCCCCCTCATAAGGATTGGACGTGTTCATGTTGGTCTCGGTCATGCCGTACCGTTCGAGGATGGCATGGCCGGTCTTTTCCGCGAAGGTCCGGTGCGTCTCGGCGAGAAGGGGCGCGGAGCCCGACACGAACAGCCGCATTGCGGCCGCCGCTTCGCGGGTCAGCCCAGGGTGCTGGACGAGCCGGACATAGAATGTCGGCACGCCCATCATGCAGGTGGAAGTCCGCATAAGCCGCAGCGCCTCGTCCGCGTCGAACTTCGGCAGGAAGTACATGGACGCCCCTGCCAGCAGGACCACGTTAGAGGCGACGAACAGTCCATGGGTGTGAAAGATCGGCAGCGCATGGATCAGCCGATCGGCGCGGCTGAAGCGCCAGTAGTCCTTCAGCGTCCTCGCATTCGACAGAAGATTGTCGTGGGTCAGCATCGCGCCCTTGGAGCGGCCGGTGGTGCCCGACGTGTAGAGGATCGCCGCAAGGTCGTCCGGAGCGCGCGCGACGTTCGTAAAGTCCGGTTCCGCGTTGGCGGCGAGCTCGACAAGCGAACCGCCTCCGGCTTCGTCCAGCGTTTCGACGCGTGCCCCGTATCGCTGCGCGATGGGGAGGATGCCGTCGCGGGTCTTCGGCGTCATGACGACCAGCCGCGGCTCCGCGTCACCGATGAAGTAGTCGAGTTCGGCAAGCGTGTAGGCCGTGTTGAGGGGAAGGTAGACTGCGCCCGCGCGTACACAGGCGAGATAGAGCATCAGCGCCTCCGGGCTCTTTTCAACCTGCACCGCAACGCGGTCGCCCGGCTCGATGCCGAGCTTCACCAGCGTCGACGCAAGCCGGCCGGAAAAAGCGAGCATGTCGTCGTAGGTCCAGAATCGGCCGTCGACCGTCTCGATGAAAACTGCCTCCGGCGTCGCGGCGGCGCGGATCGCGTCGAACAGATGATTGCTCATTCGGTGAATTCCCTATTCCCTTTCGCTCCCGAATTGCCGCCTCGGGTGGTCGCCGTTTCCTTCTCCCATTTGGCCAGGCTGCGCGATGCCTTCGCCGGTGGTACTAGACGCCGGATCGACGGCGTGGCGACGACCTCGCCCTTGTCGGCGAAAGCCTCGTGATTGGTTTCGATGTCATCGAGTTTGTAGAGGTAGTTGACCATCAGCCCGTGCGCCTGGCTCATCGCGCGCGCGGAGCGGTCGGCAAGGAAGTTTATGCGCTCCAGGCGCGCGCCGTTGCCCAGATGGAAACGCGCCACCGGGTCGACGATGCGCCCGTCGGCCGACCTGGCCCGCAGGAAGTACCATGCGGTCGCAGTTGTCAGGATCGGCTGGAGCGCAGCCACAGCCTCTGTCTCGTCTGGCCAGTTCGGGTCGTCGAGCATGTTCAGTTGAGACCTGTCGGCGCTCGCCAGGGCGTCCGAAACCTCGGCGCGCCGTTCGCGGGCGAGCCATTGCGCAAAGCCGGGAACAGGCGACAGCGTGACGAACGTATCAAGCTTCGGCAACTCGCGGCGCAGATCCTCCACCACCTGCTTGATCAGGAAATTGCCGAATGAAATGCCGCGCAGACCCTCCTGACAGTTGGAAATCGAATAGAAGACAGCAGTCGTGGCCTCGTTGGCGCGGATGGGCGCGCGATCCTCGCGCAGCAGGTCGTCGATCCGGGCGGGTATCTCCCGCGTCAACGCCACCTCGACGAAGATCAGAGGGTCGTCGACAAGCTGCGGATGAAAGAAGGCGAAGCAGCGCCGGTCCTCCGGCGCAAGGCGGCGGCGCAATTCGTCCCAGCCGCTGATCTGATGAACCGCTTCGTAGCGGATGATCTTCTCCAGGATGTCGGCCGGCGTCGACCAGCTTATCGGCCTGAGCACAAGGAAGCCCCGATTGAACCACGACCCGAACAGATGGGCGAAGTCCGCATCAACCGCCTGCAGGTCCCGATCCTCGGACTTGAGCTTCAAGAGCACTTCCCGCATCCGTACGAGCGTGGCAATGCCGTTAGGAGCAAGGTTGAGGCGGCGGATCAACTCCTGACGGCGCGGCTCGGCGGCCTCGTGCAGCTCGAGCAGCGCAGAAGCGCTGCGGCTCGCGCGGTAGGCCTCGATCGCCTTTTCGAGACGCTCGATCCGAGGGCCGAAGCGGGTCAGCAACATGCGCATGAACTCGCGCTGGCTGTCGATGTCGAAAGCATTCCAGCGATCCAGTATGTCCTTGGCCAGCGCCATGCCGGAGGCTTCGCCCTTGCTCGAAAGCAGGGCTTCGCAACGCGTCTCCATCGTGCCGACCGCGTGCGGCCCGTTCCCCCGTTGCGTTCCGAGCGAGAGGAAGCGCCGTCCGCGATCGGTGATCGTCTGCAGCATGTCTCCGAAAAAGGAGGACGTGTTCATTGGACGGTTCCCATCATCTGGTTCGGCAGCCAGGTCGCGATTTCGGGGAAGATGCAGAGGACGGCGATGGCCAGGAACATGACGAGCACGTAGGGCAAGGCTCCCCACAGGATGTCCCTCGTCGGGACGGTCGGCGCTATCGCGTTGATGACGAAGAGGTTCAGGCCAATCGGCGGTGTGATCAGCCCGACTTCCATGTTGATGGTCAGGATGATTGCGAACCAATAGGGGTCGAATCCCGCCTGTGTGACAATCGGAAACAGCATCGGCGCGGTCATGACGATGACCGCGACCGGCGGCAGGAACATGCCCGCAACCAGGAGAAAGATGTTGACGACCAGCATCAGCACCCAGGGGTTCACATCCATGCCGGCGATGGTGCTGGCGACCGTCTGGGTGATGAAGAGCGATGACAGGGCGAAGGCGAACAGTTCGGCGGCAGCCATGATGATCATGATCATGACGCTTTCGCGCATGGCGGATCCGAATATGTTGGCGATGGGCCGGGTCCGGAACAGCCGGTAGCTCAGGATGACGACGACGAGGGTGAGCAAAGCGCCGGCGCCGGCCGCCTCGGACGGCGTGGCGATGCCGCCGTAGAGCACGTAAAGCGTGCCTGCGATGATCAGCAGGAAGGGCAGGACGCGGGGCGTCGCTTCCAGCCTTTCCCTCAGCGTGTATCGCACGGCGCGAGCATCGAATTCGTAGCCTTTGCGCTTGCAGTCTATGATCGCCCATACCATGAACATCACGGTCAGCATGATCCCCGGCACCACGCCGGCCATGAACAGCCGCCCGATGGATGTTTCGGTGGCGATGCCGTAGACGATCAGCGTGACCGACGGAGGGATGAGGATGCCGAGCGTGCCGCCGGCCGCGATCGATCCGGCGGCGACGGTCGTCGGATAGCCGCGGCGAAGCATTTCCGGGATGCCCATCTTGCCGATGGCGGCGCAGGTCGCCGGCGACGAACCGGTCATGCCGGAGAAGATCGCGCATGCGCCGATGTTCGACAGGACAAGGCCGCCTGGAATGCGGTTCAGCCAGCGGTCCAGGGAACTGTACAGATCCGATCCGGCCGGCGACGAGGCAACCGCGGCTCCCATCAGCACGAACATCGGGATCGACACATAGGCAAGGTTTGCGATGCCGGAAAACATCGTGTCGCCGAGCACATAGAAGATGGCGGTACCGCTTTGCGCGAACAGGGCGACGAAAGCCGCAAGCCCAAGCGCGAAGGCGATGGGCATGCCTGTTGCCAGCAATACGAAAAGACACGCTACGATCATGAGACCGGCAAGGGTCGGGCTCATCGCGAATGCTCCTTTGCGTGCGTGTTCGAATCCGGCTTCAAGGCCGGCGTTTCCCCGACGATCGCCGCATGAGCGTCATGCGGCCCGGCGTCGGCCCTCCCAAATGTCAGGATCTGGGCGAAATACTGCAGGCAAAGGACGGCGAATCCGACCGGCAGGGCTGCCAGAGGCACCCAGAGAGGCGGACCCCATACGCTCGAATGCTTCCAGTTGCCAACCCATGCCTCGTGGAATTGCACCCATGTGGCGACGAGCATTATGAGGCAGAAAACCAGGCCGAGAAGGCTGCCGACCAGTCTGAGGTACCATCGAGCATCATCGGCGACGAGCATCTCCACGACGTCGACGCCGACATGTCCACCCTTCATGAGCACGTAGGGCGCGCCGAGAAAAATCGCGGCCGTAGCGGAGAACACGACGAAGTCGGTCTGCCAGATTGTCGGCAGTCTGAATACGTAGCGCATGAAGATCATCTGGCAGACAACGAGCATTGCCGCGATCATCAGCAGGGTGGACAGGACAGCGAGCGCGCGGGACAGTCCGGCGATCGCCCTTACATAGGCATCGACCATTGGACGCTTCCTTGTCGGTGAAGCGGGCGGCGGCGAGGGATCTGCCGATCGGATCGTCGCCACCCGCCGTCGCTTATTCCACGGCCAGGGCCTTTTCGATCAGTTGGTCGCCGCCGGGTACGTTGGCGGCAAATTTCTTGTACGAGGACTGCTTCGCAATCTCCAACCAGGCATCGTAGTCGGCCTTCGACATTTCGACGACCTCGACATTCGCTTTCTTGTACGTGTCGACCATGATCTGGTCGCCCTTGCGGACCTCTTCGTTGAAGAAGGCCTCGGCCTTCTCGCCCGCCGCAAGGATCGCCTTCTGTTGAGCTTCGTTCAGGCCCTGGAAGACCTTCTTGGACATCAGCACCGGCTCGTACATGAACCACAGCGCGTTCTCGCCTGGCGCGGTGAGACATTTCGCCTGTTCAAAGAGGCGGTAGGAGACGAAACTCGCGGAAGAGGTGTTGGCCGCGTCAAGCACGCCGGTCTGCATGCCGGTATAGATCTCCGACGAGGGCATGGATGAGATCGATGCGCCGGCCGCTACCAGCATCTCTTCGAAGGCCGGCCCGGCGGCCCGGATGACCTGCCCCTTGACCGTCTCGGGCGCGGTGATGCAGCCCTTTTTTGAAGCGAACGCGCCCGAGAGCCAGGCATCGGAGATTACGATCGCGCCGGCATCATCGATGATCTTCTTGATATCCTGCATGAATTCGGAATCGTTGAGCCGCAAGGCCCGGTCGAAGTTCCCGACCAGTCCCGGCATGAGCGTCGCCGAGAACTCCGGATGACGTCCCGATGCATAGTCCAGCGGGAAGGACGTCAGGTCGAGCAGGCCGCGGGTCACCGCGTTCCACTGGTCATTGGGCTTGTATAGCGAAGAGCCCGGGAAGACCTGGATCTCCAGTCCGACATTGGCCGCCGCGACCTCGCGGGCGATGATCTGCACCATCTCGTCGCGGATGTCGCCCTTGCCGCCGGGAAACTGGTGGGATGCCTTGAGCACCGTTTGGGCGGAAGCCTCGGTGCCGGTGAAACTGCCGAGAAGCATCGCCGTGGAGATGCAAAGCGCTCTGATGGACTGTCGCAATTTTTCCTCCCTTTGGTTCCGGCCTCCCGCCGGCTGTTTGAATTGGAGGTGATTTTGCACGCACTGTCAACCGAATTGTATGCATCGGCGGCTGAATTGCATTTTTTGCACTTGCGGGAAATCGCGAAACGCAGCAGAATTTCTGCATGAAGATCAATCAATCGAGTCGGTTGAAGGCCCAGATCGAGGAGGAGATCGCCACCGGCGCCCTGCGGCCGGGAGAGCGTCTTGACGAGGCCTCGCTTGCCGCCCGCTTCGGTGTTTCGCGCACGCCCATACGCGAGGCGCTGCAGCAGCTTTCGATCGCCGGCCTCATCGAGCATCGCCGCCACCGCGGCGCTGTCGTTAGTGCGCCCGATCCGAAGCAGTTGCTCGAAATGTTCGAACTGATGGCGGAACTCGAGGCAATCTGCGCGCGGCTGGCGTCGCGCCGCATGCTCGTCTCGGATGAGGTGCAGTTGAAGAAGACGCTCGAATCATGCCGGCTCGCAGCCGAGTCCGGGGATACGGATGCCTATTACTACGAGAACGAGCGCTTCCATCAGGCGATATACACGGCCAGCGGCAACACCTTCGTCGCCGAGCAGGCGATGGCGCTGCACAAGCGGCTGGCGCCGTTCCGCCGCCTTCAGTTGCGTGTCCGCAACCGCATGCAGACGTCGTTCTCTGAACACAAGTCCATCGTCGAGGCGCTGACCGAGGGCGATGGAGACCTTGCGGCGTCGCGTGCCTATGCCCATGTGGCAGTGCAGGGCGAGCGCTTCGCCGACCTGATCGCGTCGATCAACCGGGCGGCAGCGCGACAGTAGGTCGACTCAGCCCCCTTGGCGGTGACCAATGAAACCGGACAATTCGTGTGCTACCTAACCCGGACAACTCGTGTGCTTACGACACCGATTGCATATCAAGCTTGCCAAAACGCGACTTTTGAGGCATAAGCACGCCATAGCCGGGAAGGGACGACTGGATGGTTCCATGCTGGCGCTTTGACAATAAAGCGGATTGTTCACACTTGCATGTGTCGGGAATCGGCTTTATGTAACCAGAACGGACACGCGGCGCGTGGAGCTGAGAGGTCAGCTTTACGCGCCCGAAATGCATGGACGGATACGGTGCGCTGATTCGCGCAGGGTTTCGTATCCATGCGGCATCTCCCGGTCGACGGGATCATCCAGAAGGCCTGCGGCGACGACGGGCCTCGACAGCAGAGCGGCACATGGCATCGAAGACCACCAACCCCTTTACCTTCCTCCAGCAGGTGAGGTCGGAGACCCAGAAGGTGACCTGGCCTTCGCGGCGCGAGACGATGATCTCGACGCTGATGGTCCTGGCCTTTGCGGTGATCGCGTCGATCTTCTTCTTCGCCGCCGATCAACTCATGGCGTTCGCGATCGAGCAGATCCTCGGCATTGCGCGATAGACCGGCGACTACGGGGAGTATCTGAATGACTGCGCGGTGGTACATCGTCCACGCCTACTCGAATTTCGAGAAGAAGGTCGCCGAGGACATCGAGAACAAGGCCAAGCAGAAAGGCCTGTCCGACCAGATCGAGCAGATCGTCGTTCCGACCGAAAAGGTCGTCGAGGTGCGTCGCGGCCGCAAGGTCGACGCCGAGCGCAAGTTCTTCCCGGGCTATGTGCTGGTGCGCGCCAACCTGTCCGACGCCGTGTTCAGCCTGATCAAGAATACGCCGAAGGTGACCGGTTTCCTGGGCGATTCCAAGCCGGTGCCGATCACCGACAAGGAAGCCGAGCGCATCCTTCACCAGGTGCAGGAGGGTGTCGAGCGGCCGAAGCCGTCGGTCACCTTCGAGATCGGCGAGCAGGTGCGCGTGTCGGACGGGCCTTTCGCCTCGTTCAATGGCTTCGTCCAGGAGGTGGACGAGGAGCGTTCGCGCCTCAAGGTGGAAGTTTCGATCTTCGGGCGTGCCGTGCCCGTCGATCTCGAATTCGGACAGGTCGAGAAGGGCTGATCCGAACGCCCGCGCCGGAACGGCGATCGGGCTTGGCGGCTTTCATGCCGCCTGAACTGGTGGGAGGGGCAGGCGGCTGTGGCCGGCCGTCCAATCCGAACCACCACACTGCAACCGCCGGTCATGCCGGCACGATATAAGGCAGACAAGAGATGGCTAAGAAGATTGCGGGCCAACTCAAGCTCCAGGTAGCCGCGGGTTCGGCGACGCCGTCGCCCCCGATCGGTCCTGCGCTTGGTCAGCGTGGCATCAACATCATGGAATTCTGCAAGGCGTTCAACGCGCAGACGCAGGAGCTGGAAAAGGGATCGCCGATTCCTGTCGTGATCACCTACTATCAGGACAAGTCGTTCACCTTCGTCATGAAGACGCCGCCGGTGAGCTACTTCCTGAAGAAGGCCGCCAACCTGAAGTCGGGCTCGAAGGAGCCGGGCAAGTCGAAGGCCGGCCAGATCAGCCGCGACAAGGTGCGAGAGATCGCCGAAGCGAAGATGAAGGACCTGAACGCGAACGACGTCGAGGCGGCCATGCGCATGGTCGAGGGTTCCGCCCGCTCGATGGGCCTGGAAGTGGTGGGCTGAGACGATGGCAAAGATTGCAAAGCGTGTAGCCAAGTCCCGCGAGGGCATCGATCCGAACAAGGCCTACAGCCTGGCTGAGGCCGTGGAGGTCCTGAAGTCGCGCGCCACCGCCAAGTTCGACGAGACATTCGAAGTCGCGATGAATCTCGGCGTCGACCCGCGTCATGCCGACCAGATGGTCCGCGGCGTGGTGAACCTGCCGAACGGCACGGGTCGTACCGTGCGCGTGGCCGTGTTCGCCAAGGGCGACAAGGCTGACGAGGCGCGTGCCGCCGGTGCCGACGTGGTTGGCGCGGAGGATCTGGTCGAGACCGTTCAGAAGGGCACGATCGAGTTCGATCGCTGCATCGCGACGCCTGACATGATGCCGCTGGTCGGTCGGCTGGGCAAGGTTCTCGGCCCGCGTGGCATGATGCCGAACCCCAAGGTCGGCACGGTGACGACCGATGTCGCCGCCGCCGTCAAGGCCTCCAAGGGCGGCGCGGTCGAGTTCCGCGTCGAGAAGGCCGGCATCGTTCATGCCGGCGTCGGCAAAGCCTCCTTCGACGCCAAGGCGATCGAAGAGAATGTGCGCGCCTTCACCGACGCGGTCACCAAGGCGAAGCCGGCAGGCGCCAAGGGCAACTACGTGAAGAAGGTGTCGCTCACCACCACGATGGGCCCGGGCCTAAGGCTCGATATATCGAGCCTCGCGGCGTCCTGAGACGCTGGTTGAGGATCAGGTCGCAAGGCCTGATCCTGCTGAAAGAATTCCGGGCCGCAAGGCCCGGATTCCGGGAGCCGAGAGGCTTCCGGATATCCTGTCCGAGATTGCAGGCGGTCCAAGGTGACCCTGGGCCTTAATTCGAATGGGCCTGCATGAGACGGGTGAAGACCCGACAAAGGAGCTAATGCTCCGATGAAAGGTTCGAACCGTGTTGGCCTTTTGTCAGCGCTCCGTCCGGGAAGCCGGTCGGTGTGGCGAAAGGGGGCAGGATCCTCGAGCGCCGTTCGGGAGATCCAGGAGTGGATGGCCCGCCCGGCAAAAGGCAACCCGATGGTCGTTTCGAGAATGAGACGGCCGTCAACTGGAGATAGGCAGTGGACAGAGCGGAAAAACGCGAACTCGTCACGGGCCTGAACGATGCGTTCAAGAGCGCTGGTTCAGTCGTCGTGGCCCACTATGCCGGTATCACCGTCGCGCAAATGAACGATCTTCGCACGAAGATGCGTCAGGCCGGCGGCACCGTCAAAGTCGCGAAGAACCGTCTCGCCAAGATCGCTCTTCAGGGCACGGAATCCGAAGGCATCATCGAGCTGTTCAAGGGACAGACGCTGATCGCCTATTCGGACGATCCGATTGCGGCTCCGAAGGTCGCTTCCGATTTCGCCAAGGGGAATGACAAGCTGGTCATTCTCGGCGGCGCGATGGGACCGACGGCTCTCGATGCCGATGGGGTGAAGGCTCTCGCCACGCTCCCGTCGCTCGACGAGCTCCGCGCCAGGTTGGTCGGCATGATCGCCACCCCGGCTACCCGGATCGCCCAGATCGTCAATGCGCCCGCGGCTTCGGTCGCGCGCGTCATCGGCGCCTATGCCCGGAAGGACGAGGCGGCATGAGGCCGTTCCTCGCTGTCACCAACACCTGTTCGAACTTTTGAAGGAAGTGAAAAATGGCTGATCTCGCCAAGATCGTAGATGACCTTTCGAGCCTGACCGTCCTCGAGGCGGCCGAGCTGTCGAAGCTCCTGGAGGAGAAGTGGGGCGTTTCGGCCGCCGCTCCGGTGGCTGTCGCCGCCGTTGCCGGTGGTGGCGCCGCCGCTGCTGCTCCGGCTGAGGAAAAGACCGAATTCGACGTCATCCTCGCCGACGCCGGCGCCCAGAAGATCAACGTCATCAAGGAAGTGCGCGCCATCACCGGCCTCGGCCTCAAGGAAGCCAAGGACCTGGTCGAAGGCGCTCCGAAGCCGGTCAAGGAAGCCGTTTCCAAGGCCGACGCCGACAAGTTCAAGGCCCAGCTGGAAGCAGCCGGCGCCAAGGTCGAGTTGAAGTAAGACATTACGGTTTCGGCGGGCGGCGAAGCCGTCCGCCGATCCCGGCACGGCGCCGGGCCCGAGAACCGGGGCGATGTTTGGGGAACCCCTTTCCTGAGGGTCGGGACGGCCTTCAGGAAACGGGTTTTCAGCCGTTTCGAACCGCCGCCGAAAGGCAGCGAGCGGATTGGAAGAAGATCGCCGCGACGGCGGTCACGAGTTGCAAGGCGTGCCTGGCGAGGCGCGCCCCAAGAAAGGCAGCAAGGAGCGACGATGGCCCAGACCCAGACTTTCAACGGTCGCAGGCGCGTACGCAAGTTCTTCGGGAAGATTCCGGAGGTTGCGGAGATGCCGAACCTTATCGAGGTTCAGAAGGCATCCTATGATCAATTCCTGATGGTCGAGGAGCCCAAGGGCGGGCGTCCCGACGAAGGCTTGCAGGCCGTTTTCAAGTCGGTGTTCCCGATCCAGGACTTTTCCGGCACCTCGATGCTGGAGTTCGTGAAGTACGAGTTCGAGGCGCCGAAGTTCGACGTCGACGAGTGCCGCCAGCGCGACCTGACCTATGCTGCCCCGCTGAAGGTGACGCTGCGCCTGATCGTGTTCGATCTGGACGAGGATACCGGCGCGAAGTCGATCAAGGACATCAAGGAGCAGGACGTCTATATGGGCGACATGCCGCTCATGACGTCGAACGGCACCTTCATCGTCAACGGCACCGAGCGCGTGATCGTATCGCAGATGCACCGCTCGCCCGGCGTCTTCTTCGACCACGACAAGGGCAAGTCGCACTCCTCGGGCAAGCTCCTGTTCGCCGCGCGGGTGATCCCCTATCGCGGCTCGTGGCTGGACATCGAGTTCGACTCCAAGGACGTCGTGCATGCCCGCATCGACCGCCGCCGCAAGATTCCGGTGACGTCGCTGCTGATGGCGCTCGGCATGGACGGCGAGGAGATCCTGTCCACCTTCTACAACAAGATCGCCTACAAGCGGTCGGGCGACCATTGGCGCATCCCCTTCAACGTCGACCGCTTCCGCGGCCTGAAGGCTGTGGGCGACCTGGTCGACGCCGACACCGGCGAGATCGTCGTCGAGGCCGGCAAGAAGATCACCGCGCGCCAGGCCAAGCAACTCGCCGAAAAGGGGCTGAAGGCGATCAAGGCGACCGACGACGATCTCTACGGCAGCTACCTGGCCGAGGACGTCGTGAACTACGCCACCGGCGAAATCTATCTCGAGGCCGGCGACGAGATCGACGAGAAGACCCTCAAGGTGCTCAACGAGGCCGGCGAGGAAGAGATCCAGATCCTCGACATCGACCACATCAATGTCGGCGGCTACATCCGCAATACACTCGCCGTCGACAAGAACGAGAGTCGCCAGGACTCGCTGTTCGACATCTACCGGGTGATGCGTCCGGGCGAGCCGCCGACGCTGGAGACTGCGGAGGCGATGTTCAACTCGCTGTTCTTCGACGCCGAGCGCTACGATCTTTCGGCCGTCGGCCGCGTCAAGATGAACATGCGTCTCGAGCTCGACGCCGCCGACACGGTGCGCGTGCTGCGCAAGGAGGACATCCTTGCCGTGGTCAAGACGCTGGTCGAGTTGCGCGACGGCAAGGGCGAGATCGACGATATCGACAATCTCGGCAACCGCCGGGTGCGCTCGGTCGGCGAGCTCATGGAGAACCAGTACCGCGTCGGCCTCTTGCGCATGGAGCGCGCGATCAAGGAACGCATGTCGTCGATCGAGATCGACACGGTCATGCCGCAGGACCTGATCAACGCCAAGCCGGCCGCGGCCGCCGTGCGCGAGTTCTTCGGCTCCTCGCAGCTCTCGCAGTTCATGGACCAGACCAACCCGCTGTCGGAGATCACCCACAAGCGGCGCCTCTCGGCGCTCGGACCGGGCGGTCTGACGCGCGAACGCGCCGGCTTCGAGGTGCGCGACGTGCATCCGACGCATTACGGCCGGATTTGCCCGATCGAGACGCCGGAAGGCCCGAACATCGGCCTGATCAATTCGCTGGCCACCTTCGCGCGCGTCAACAAATACGGCTTCATCGAGAGCCCGTATCGCAAGATCGTGGACGGCAGGCTGACCAACGAGGTCGTCTATCTCTCGGCGATGGAGGAGGCCAAGCACTTCGTGGCACAGGCCAATGCCGAGCTCGACGCCGAAGGCCGCTTCAAGGACGAGTTCGTCATCTGCCGCAACGCCGGCGAGGTGATGATGGCGCCGCGCGAGAACGTCGACCTGATGGACGTCTCGCCGAAGCAGATGGTGTCGGTCGCGGCCGCGCTGATCCCGTTCCTCGAGAACGACGACGCCAACCGCGCGCTGATGGGTTCCAACATGCAGCGTCAGGCCGTGCCGCTGGTGCGGGCCGAGGCTCCGTTCGTCGGCACCGGCATGGAGCCGGTGGTCGCCCGTGACTCCGGCGCCGCGATAGCGGCGCGCCGCGGCGGCATCGTCGACCAGGTGGACGCGACCCGTATCGTCATCCGCGCGACCGAGGATCTCGATCCCGGCAAGTCTGGTGTCGACATCTACCGGCTGATGAAGTTCCAGCGCTCGAACCAGAACACCTGCATCAACCAGCGTCCGCTGGTGAATGTGGGCGACCGGATCGAGAAGGGCGACATCATCGCCGATGGCCCGTCGACGGACCTGGGCGATCTGGCGCTCGGCCGCAACGTGCTCGTGGCCTTCATGCCGTGGAACGGCTACAACTACGAGGACTCGATCCTGCTCTCCGAGCGTATCGTCGCCGACGACGTCTTCACCTCGATCCACATCGAGGAATTCGAGGTGATGGCCCGCGACACCAAGCTCGGACCCGAGGAGATCACGCGCGACATTCCGAACGTTTCGGAAGAGGCTCTCAAGAACCTCGACGAGGCCGGCATCGTCTATATCGGCGCCGAGGTGCAGCCGGGCGACATCCTGGTCGGCAAGATCACGCCGAAGGGCGAGAGCCCGATGACGCCGGAGGAGAAGCTCCTGCGCGCCATCTTCGGCGAGAAGGCCTCCGACGTGCGCGACACCTCCATGCGCATGCCGCCCGGCACCTTCGGCACGGTCGTCGAAGTGCGCGTCTTCAACCGCCACGGCGTGGAGAAGGACGAGCGCGCCATGGCGATCGAGCGCGAGGAGATCGAGCGTCTCGCCAAGGATCGCGACGACGAGCAGGCGATCCTTGACCGCAACGTCTACAGCCGCCTGAACGACATGCTCGTCGGCAAGGAGGCGATCGCGGGGCCGAAGGGCTTCAAGAAGGGCACGACGCTTTCCAAGGAGATCCTGGACGAGTATCCGCGCTCTCAGTGGTGGCAGTTCGCCGTCGAGAACGAGAAGCTCCAGGGAGAACTCGAGGCTCTGCGCGGCCAGTACGACGACTCCAAGAAGGCGCTCGAACAGCGCTTCATGGACAAGGTCGAGAAGGTGCAGCGCGGCGACGAGATGCCGCCCGGCGTCATGAAGATGGTCAAGGTCTTCGTGGCCGTGAAGCGCAAGATGCAGCCCGGCGACAAGATGGCCGGCCGCCACGGCAACAAGGGCGTGGTGTCGCGCATCGTCCCGGTCGAGGACATGCCGTTCCTCGAGGACGGCACGCATGCCGACATCGTGCTCAACCCGCTGGGCGTTCCGAGCCGCATGAATGTCGGCCAGATCCTGGAGACGCATCTGGGCTGGGCCTGCGCCGGGATGGGCAGGAAGATCGGGCAGCTCATCGAGGCCTACAAGCAGAGCGGCGACATCAAGCCGCTGCGTGAGACCATCGAGAGCGTGATCCCGGCCAACGACCGCAACGAGCCGGTCCGCGACTACGACGACCAGAGCATCATCCGGCTCGGCGAGCAGATGAAGCGCGGCGTGTCCATCGCGACCCCGGTGTTCGATGGCGCGCACGAGGTCAACATCAACGAGATGCTCGAGCAGGCCGGCCTGCATACCAGCGGTCAGTCGACCCTCTATGACGGGCGCACCGGCGAGCCGTTCGACCGAAAGGTGACGATGGGCTACATCTACATGCTCAAGCTTCACCACCTCGTGGACGACAAGATCCACGCGCGTTCGATCGGCCCCTACAGCCTGGTCACCCAGCAGCCGCTGGGCGGCAAGGCGCAGTTCGGCGGCCAGCGCTTCGGCGAAATGGAGGTCTGGGCGCTGGAGGCTTACGGCGCTGCCTACACGCTGCAGGAGATGCTGACGGTGAAGTCGGACGACGTGGCCGGCCGCACCAAGGTCTACGAGGCGATCGTGCGCGGCGACGACACGTTCGAAGCCGGCATTCCGGAGAGCTTCAACGTTCTCGTCAAGGAGATGCGCTCGCTCGGCCTCAATGTCGAGCTCGAGAACACCAAGCTCGACGAAAGCCCGGCGCGTCTGCCCGACGCCGCCGAGTAACGGAAAGAGCGGCGCGCCACGGTCCTTGCCGGGCGCGCCGCATGTTTCCCGGCCGGCGGGCCGGATGGAATGATCGCGTGACCGGGCCTGCGCGGCGGAATTGCGGGCGGATCACGGAATGGGCGTCACCGCCCGATAGTATCGAAGAGGGATTTCGGTCCCCACAAGGAGAACGGCATGAACCAAGAGGTCATGAATCTCTTCAACCCCCAGGCGCCGGCGCAGGTGTTCGATTCCATCCGGATATCGCTCGCGTCGCCCGACAAGATCCTGTCCTGGTCGTTCGGCGAGATCAAGAAGCCGGAGACGATCAACTATCGCACCTTCAAGCCGGAGCGCGACGGCCTGTTCTGCGCGCGCATCTTCGGTCCGATCAAGGACTACGAGTGCCTGTGCGGCAAATACAAGCGCATGAAGTACAAGGGCGTCATCTGCGAGAAGTGCGGCGTCGAGGTCACGCTGTCGCGCGTCCGGCGCGAGCGCATGGGCCATATCGAGCTCGCCGCTCCGGTCGCCCACATCTGGTTCCTGAAGTCGCTGCCCTCGCGCATCGGCACGCTGCTCGACATGACGCTGAAGGATATCGAGCGGGTCCTTTATTTCGAGAACTACATCGTCACCGAGCCCGGTCTGACGGATCTGAAGCAGCATCAGCTTCTGTCCGAGGAAGAGTACATGATCGCCGTCGACAATTACGGCGAGGATTCCTTCACGGCCATGATCGGCGCCGAAGCGATCCATGACCTGCTGGCAGGCATGGACCTCGAGAAGATCGCCGGCGAGTTGCGCTCGGAGTTGGCCTCGACCACGTCGGAGCTGAAGCAGAAGAAGCTGCTCAAGCGGCTCAAGGTCGTCGAGAACTTCATGGAATCCGGCAACCGTCCGGAGTGGATGATCATGAAGATCGTCCCGGTCATCCCGCCGGATCTGCGCCCGCTCGTGCCGCTCGACGGCGGCCGCTTCGCGACGTCGGACCTGAACGATCTCTATCGCCGCGTCATCAACCGCAACAACCGCCTGAAGCGGCTGATCGAACTGCGCGCTCCGGGGATCATCATCCGCAACGAGAAGCGCATGCTGCAGGAGGCCGTCGACGCGCTGTTCGACAACGGCCGCCGCGGCCGCGTCATCACCGGCGCCAACAAGCGTCCGCTGAAGTCGCTGTCCGACATGCTCAAGGGCAAGCAGGGCCGGTTCCGCCAGAACCTGCTCGGCAAGCGCGTCGACTATTCCGGCCGCTCGGTCATCGTGACCGGTCCGGAGCTCAAGCTGCATCAGTGCGGCCTGCCGAAGAAGATGGCACTCGAGCTGTTCAAGCCCTTCATCTATGCCCGCCTCGACGCGAAGGGCTACTCCTCGACCGTCAAGCAGGCGAAGAAGCTGGTCGAGAAGGAGAAGCCCGAGGTCTGGGACATCCTTGACGAGGTGATCCGCGAGCATCCGGTGCTTCTTAACCGCGCGCCGACGCTGCACCGCCTCGGCATCCAGGCGTTCGAGCCGACGCTGATCGAGGGCAAGGCGATCCAGCTCCACCCGCTGGTCTGCACCGCCTTCAATGCCGACTTCGACGGCGACCAGATGGCGGTGCACGTGCCGCTGTCGCTCGAAGCGCAGCTCGAAGCCCGCGTGCTGATGATGTCGACCAACAACATCCTGCATCCGGCTTCCGGCGCGCCGATCATCGTGCCGTCGCAGGACATGGTTCTGGGCCTCTATTATCTCTCGATCGTCAACCAGAACGAGCCGGGAGAGGGCATGGTGTTTGCCGACATGGGCGAGCTCCAGCACGCCCTGGAGACCAAGGCGGTCACGCTGCACGCCAAGATCAAGGGCCGCTTCCGCACCGTGGACGCGGAGGGCAATGTTGTGTCGAAGATCCACGACACGACGCCCGGCCGCATGATCATCGGCGAACTCCTGCCGAAGAACCACAACGTGCCCTTCGACATCGCCAACCAGGAGATGACCAAGAAGAACATCTCCAAGATGATCGATACGGTCTATCGCCACTGCGGCCAGAAGGAGACGGTGATCTTCTGCGACCGCATCATGGCGCTCGGCTTCAGCCATGCCTGCCGGGCCGGTATCTCGTTCGGCAAGGACGACATGCTGATCCCCGACACCAAGGAGAAGCTGGTGAGCGAGACCGAGGCGCTCGCGAAGGAATACGAGCAGCAGTACAATGACGGCCTGATCACCCAGGGCGAGAAGTACAACAAGGTCGTCGACGCCTGGGCCAAGTGCTCGGAAAAGGTCGCCGACGAGATGATGGGCCGCATCAAGGCGGTCGAGTTCGACGCCAACGGCCGCCAGAAGCCGATGAACTCGATCTACATGATGTCGCATTCCGGCGCGCGTGGCTCGCCGACCCAGATGCGTCAGCTCGCCGGCATGCGCGGCCTTATGGCCAAGCCGTCGGGCGAAATCATCGAGACGCCGATCATCTCGAACTTCAAGGAAGGCCTGACCGTTCTCGAGTACTTCAACTCGACCCACGGCGCCCGCAAGGGCCTCGCCGATACCGCGCTGAAGACGGCCAACTCCGGCTATCTGACGCGTCGTCTCGTCGATGTCGCGCAGGACTGCATCGTCAATGCGACCGACTGCGGCACCGACAAGGGCCTGACCATGCAGCCGATCGTCGACGCCGGCCAGATCGTCGCCTCGCTCGGCCAGCGCATCCTCGGCCGTACGGCGCTCGACGACGTGACGCATCCGGTTTCGGGCGAGGTCATCGTCAAGGGCGGCCGCCTGATCGACGAGCGCGACGTCGACGCCATCGAGAAGGCCGGAATCCAGTCCGTCCGCATCCGCTCGGCGCTGACCTGCGAGGTCAGGACCGGCGTCTGCGCGGTCTGCTACGGCCGCGACCTGGCGCGCGGTACCCCGGTCAATATCGGCGAGGCTGTCGGCGTCATCGCCGCGCAGTCGATCGGCGAGCCGGGCACGCAGCTCACCATGCGTACCTTCCACATGGGCGGCACGGCGCAGGTCGTCGACCAGTCGTTCCTGGAAGCCTCGTATGAGGGCACGGTGCAGATCCGCAACCGCAACGTCGTGCGCAACTCCGACGGCCACCTCGTGGCGATGGGCCGCAACATGGCGGTCCTCATCCTCGACGAGGCCGGCAAGGAGCGTGCGACGCACCGCGTCACCTACGGCTCGCGCGTCTATGTCGACGACGGCGACAAGGTGAAGCGGGGCCAGCGTATCGCCGAGTGGGACCCGTACACCCGTCCGATCCTCACCGAAATCGAGGGCCGGGTCATGTTCGAGGATCTCGTCGACGGCATCTCCGTCCAGGAGACGGCCGACGAGTCGACCGGCATCACCAAGCGCGAGGTCATCGACTGGCGGTCCACGCCGCGCGGCTCGGACCTCAAGCCGGCGATCACGATCCAGGACGCCAAGGGCAAGATCGGCAAGCTGTCCAAGGGTGGCGATGCCCGCTTCCTGCTCTCGGTCGAGGCGATCCTCTCGGTCGAGCCGGGCGCGCATGTCCGTCCCGGCGACGTGCTGGCGCGCATCCCGATGGAAAGCGCGAAGACGAAGGACATCACCGGCGGTCTGCCGCGTGTGGCCGAGCTCTTCGAGGCACGCCGTCCGAAGGATCACGCCATCATCGCCGAGATCGACGGCACGATCCGCTTCGGCCGCGACTACAAGAACAAGCGCCGCATCATCATCGAGCCGCATGACTCGACACTGGAGCCGGTCGAATACCTGATCCCGAAGGGCAAGCCGTTCCATCTCCAGGACGGCGACGCCATCGAGAAGGGCGACTACATCCTCGACGGCAATCCGGCGCCGCACGACATCCTGGCGATCAAGGGCGTGGAGGCTCTGGCTTCCTACCTCGTCAACGAGATCCAGGAGGTCTACCGGCTGCAGGGCGTGTTGATCAACGACAAGCACATCGAGGTGATCGTTCGCCAGATGCTGCAGAAGGTCGAGATCACGGAGCAGGGCGACTCGACCTACATCCCGGGCGACCATGTCGACGTGATCGAGCTCGACGAGATCAACGAGCGCCTGATCGAGGACGGCAAGAAGCCGGCCGCCGGTCAGCCGGTGCTGCTCGGCATCACCAAGGCCTCGCTGCAGACGCCGTCCTTCATCTCGGCCGCCTCCTTCCAGGAGACGACCCGGGTGCTCACCGAAGCGGCGGTGGCCGGCAAGACCGACATGCTGCAGGGCCTGAAGGAGAACGTCATCGTCGGGCGTCTCATCCCGGCCGGCACCGGCGGCACGATGGCCCAGATCCGGCGCATCGCGACCTCGCGCGACGAGCTCATCCTCGACGAGCGCCGCAAGGCCTCGGGTGTGGAGGTCGCCGAACCGATGCTCACCGACATGTCGACCGCCGCGCAGTAGCGCGGCCGACCTGACCAGACCCAAGCCGCCGGGGCGACCCGGCGGCTTTTTTCTTATGCTGGGGCCGAGGCTTGATGCCAGCGGGCACAGGATGCTGAGACATACGAGCCGCGTGGCTGCTGACGCATCCGCGCGACCTCAGTCGGCCGCCAGAATATGCCGGTATCGGCGCGAGCCGCGCAGCTCTGTCCCATCGGCCATACGGATGCGAAAATCGCCGTCGCGTAACGGCGCGACCTCTACCACCTTGTCGCGGTTGACGAGGCAGGAGCGGTGGACCTGCACGGCGTCGATGCCGGTCTCCGACAGTTGCTGGGTGAGGGCGGCGAGGCTGATGCGAGCCAGATGGTTCTTGCCGTTGGCGCGCAGGTCGACGTAGTTGCCGGCCGCCCGTGCCCATTCCAGCGACCGGGCGTCGAGCCAGATGGTGCGGCCGCCGCATTTGAGCGTCAGCCGGCCGGTGGCGCCTGCATCGGCCTTCGCGGCTTCTGCATCCTGCCGATGTTCTTCGATGCTTCGCACCAGGCTGAGCACCAGCAGGATCGCGGCGTAGGGCAGGATGTCCTTGCGATACTCGTAAAGACTGTCGTTCACCACATTGTCGAAGAATGTGTAGTCGTAGCCGAGCAGCACCGCGAAGACGAGCTTGCGAAGCAGGATCATGCCGCCGACATGCAGGATCGAAAAAACGGCGCTTCCCAGGGCGTGAACGAGCAAGGCTTTCGGCCAGGAGTCGGGCGTGAACGGCGTCCGGCGCTCGAGTCTGGCGACCAGCGGAACCAGCAGGACGAGCACGGAAACGCTGGTCAGTTCGAGAATCCATGGCACGCGCGGGTCGAGCGGCACGCCGGTGCGTTCTGCGTCGGTGATCATCGACGCAGCGTTGATCAGTGCGACTACTGGGAAGAAGAAGGCGGATATGACGAGTCCGCGTCGCGCCACGCGTTCGTCGATAAGGGCATCGGACGGATCGGCCGTCATCCGATCACCCGACGAACGGATGACGCGCTGGTCCGCCGCTTGTCACCTGCGTGCCGCCATTCGTCCCTGACGCTACCGTAGCCGCCGGCCTCCGGTCCCGCGGGACCGCCGCTCATCCCATCGCGCTTGGGTGCAGAAACGCGCCGTCTAAGATCGCCGTCATCGGAAACGGCATCTCGAAAGGCGATCATGATGTCCATCGAAGCATTGCGGGTGCGCCATGTGGCTGCGTCCCCGGAGGGACGGAGGCACGATCTCGACTGGCTCCGGGTCCTGGCTTTCGGCATGCTGATCTTCTACCATGTGGGCATGTTCTACGTGACCTGGGATTGGCACGTTAAGAGCCCCAGCGCGTCGAGCTTTTTCGAACCGGCCATGCTGCTCGTCAATCCCTGGCGCCTGGCATTGCTGTTCTTCATCTCCGGCGTGGCAATTCGCTTCGCGACGGACAAGGTGCCGCTCCGGCGGTTCCTGCCGAAGCGCGTCCTGCGGCTCTTCATCCCGATCGTCTTCGGCATGCTTATCGTGGTGATGCCGCAGGCCTATGTCGAGATGCGCTTCAAGGGTGAAACCGAGGTCGGCCTGTGGCGTTTCTTCATCGACTACGCCACATTCCGGCAGGACTTCTCGATCATCACCCCGACCTGGAATCATCTCTGGTATGTCGTCTATATCCTCGTCTATACGCTGCTGCTCGCACCATTCCTGACAGTGCTGCGGCGCCTTTCCGGCCGACCGGCCGGGGCGCTGCTGTCGTGGATCGGGGCGCGGCCGCGACTCTATCCCTTGGTGCTGCCGGCCTTGCCTTTCCTCGTCTATCGGCTGGTACTCGACCCCTATTTCCCCACGACCCATGCCCTGGCCGACGACTGGGCGAACCATGCGCACAATCTGACGATCCTGCTCTACGGCTTTGTGGTGGCAAAGAATCAGGTCTTCTGGCGCCTCGTCGACAAGACCTTCGCGACCGCGGTCGTGCTTGCGGTGTCGCTCGGCATGCTGTCGCTGGCAGTGAGGCTTGGCTGGACAGGCGTTCCGCCTGACGAGATGCTGCAGACGGCCGTTCGAATCGGTCGTATTTTCTACGCTTGGGCTGTCATCGTCGCGTTGCTGGGCCTCTCACAGCGGTGGCTCGATCGGCCGGGCACGGCGCTTCGTTATCTGACGGATGCGGTGTTTCCATACTACATCCTGCATCAGACCATCATCGTCGTCCTTGGCTATTGGCTGATCCCCTACCGTCTTCCCGCTCTTGAGGAGGCGGCAATCATCATCGGCGCGACCCTGTCTGGCTGCGTTCTGGGCTACGAGGTCATTCGCCGCGTGCTGGTGCTTCGGCCGTTGTTCGGATTGCCGTGGCGCCGGAACTCGGATCGCAACGGTGTAGCCATCGAAGGCGGACTTGCGCCTGCGGGACTGCGCAGCCCGTCGTGCTGATGCGTCAACCGTCGCGCGGCTCGGAGTGGTCCCGAGGCTGCTTGTTCCAGGCAGGGCTGCCTCCGCACGGAGCCGGTCCCACCTCGTATTTGACAGAGCGGCCCGGTGGACTGGGCGCCGACGGCCCGCTCAGTTCTTCTCGTCGAAAGTGACGATCGAAACCTCGCCTTCGAGTGCACCCTGATAGGCCGAGAGATGCGGCTCCTCGTCGGGAATGCCGTCCATATCGCCGATCTGGTCCAACTCGGCCTCGGCATAGCCTTCGCGCGACAGAGCGTCGAGCGCCATGCGGACGGCGGAATCGTCGTCAGGCGCGACGAGCATCACATGCACGCCCTCGGGCCTGCTGCCCTTCCGCTTCCAGATTCGGCCCGTGATGATCGTCACGGAGCTTGCTTCGTTGTCGTTCATGTCGGTGATTCCTCCGCAAAGGTCCGCCGTCGAGGAGATTCGTGGCCTCGTCCCAGCCTTTTCGCACGAACGGGCCGGACGAGACAGCTTTGAGCGTGACATAATATGTTTTGCGCCAATGGTGCGGCGCAACAATATTGCGCGTGCCTGCTGCATGGCTGCCGGGCCGCTATTTCGGCCCGATATTTGGGGCTCCGGGGTTGACGGGCCGAGATGTTGCGAGTATGACCCGCCGCGTCTGAGCCGATGTGAGGCTTTCCCTTCCAGGGCGTCGCGCCTAGGAGTTTGCCTCAAACAGGGTTCGTTTTACGAGCGAAAAGACATTTCCGGCGTGCATGAAGCGGCTTCCGCTTCCTCTGCGATTTGTTCGGGCAAGACCGCGAAGGAGCGGTTTCGGCCCGAATTTGCGTATGGAAAGACCGCTTGAAACGGCCCGAAGCGGGCTTGCGACACGAGATTGAGAGACAAGAGGAAGGTTTAATGCCTACCGTAAACCAGCTGATCCGCAAGCCGCGCATTGCGCCGGTGAAGCGCAACAAGGTTCCGGCCATGCAGGCCAACCCGCAGAAGCGGGGCGTTTGCACGCGCGTCTATACCACGACGCCGAAGAAGCCGAATTCCGCGCTCCGCAAGGTGGCGAAGATTCGCCTCACCAACGGTTTCGAAGTGATCGGCTACATTCCTGGCGAGGGTCACAACCTCCAGGAGCACTCCGTCGTCATGATCCGCGGCGGCCGCGTGAAAGACCTTCCGGGTGTGCGCTACCACATCATCCGCGGCGTGCTCGACACCCAGGGTGTGAAGAACCGCAAGCAACGCCGTTCGAAATACGGTGCGAAGCGTCCGAAGTAAGGGTTTCCCGGCTTCGGCGCTTTTTTGTTCTGCGCCAGGCCGTCGATAGCGAGAGACGAGAAATATGTCCCGACGTCACAGTGCAGACAAGCGCGAGATCAACCCGGATCCGAAGTTCGGCGATCTGGTTGTCACCAAGTTCATGAATGCCGTCATGTATGACGGCAAGAAGTCGGTCGCCGAGACGATCGTCTACGGCGCGCTCGACCAGGTCCAGGCCAAGACCAAGCAGGAGCCCGTCGCGGTTTTCCATCAGGCGCTCGACAATGTCGCGCCGCACGTGGAAGTGCGCTCCCGCCGCGTCGGCGGCGCGACCTATCAGGTCCCCGTCGATGTCCGTCCGGAGCGTCGCCAAGCCTTGGCCATACGCTGGCTGATCGCCGCTGCTCGCAATCGCAACGAGTCGACCATGGTCGATCGTCTGTCGGGCGAACTGCTGGATGCGGCCAACAACCGCGGCACGGCCGTCAAGAAACGCGAAGACACCCACAAGATGGCGGAAGCCAACCGCGCTTTCGCGCACTACCGCTGGTAAGCGCGAACGAACGACTGAGAGGCACCTCCCATGGCTCGCGAATACAAGATCGAAGACTACCGCAATTTCGGTATCATGGCGCATATCGACGCCGGCAAGACCACGACCACCGAGCGCATCCTGTATTACACGGGCAAGTCGCATAAGCTCGGCGAGGTGCACGACGGCGCCGCCACCATGGACTGGATGGAGCAGGAGCAGGAGCGCGGCATCACGATCACGTCCGCGGCCACCACGACCTTCTGGAAGGGTCGTGACGGCAAGCAGCGCCGCTTCAACATCATCGACACGCCCGGCCACGTCGACTTCACCATCGAGGTCGAGCGTTCGCTGCGCGTGCTCGACGGCGCCATCGCGCTGCTCGATGCCAATGCCGGCGTCGAGCCGCAGACCGAGACGGTGTGGCGTCAGGCCGACAAGTATCATGTCCCGCGCATGATCTTCTGCAACAAGATGGACAAGATCGGCGCCGACTTCTACCGCTCGGCCGAGATGGTCAAGTCGCGCCTCGGTGCGACCGCCGTCGTCGTCCAACTGCCGATCGGTGCGGAGAGCGAGTTCAAGGGCGTCGTCGATCTGATCGAGATGAAGGCGCTGGTGTGGCGCGACGAGAGCCTGGGCGCGGCCTGGGATGTCGTTGAAATCCCCGCCGACATGCAGGCCAAGGCCGAAGAATATCGCGAAAAGATGATCGAGACCGCGGTCGAGGTCGACGAGGCTGCGCTCGAGGCTTACCTCGAAGGCAACATGCCGTCGAACGATGAGCTGCGCGCGCTGATCCGCAAGGGCACGATCGCCGTCAAGTTCTTCCCGATGTTCTGCGGCTCCGCCTTCAAGAACAAGGGCGTGCAGCCGCTGCTCGACGGCGTCGTCGACTTCCTGCCGTCGCCCGTCGACGTTCCCGCGATCAAGGGCATCGATCCGAAGACGGAGGCCGAGATCGAGCGTCATTCGTCGGATGACGAGCCGCTCTCGATGCTGGCTTTCAAGATCATGAACGACCCGTTCGTCGGTTCTCTGACCTTCTGCCGCATCTATTCGGGCAAGCTCAACAAGGGTGTGTCGCTCGAGAACACGGTGAAGGGCAAGAAGGAGCGCATCGGCCGCATGCTGCAGATGCACTCGAACTCGCGCGCCGACATCGAAGAGGCATATGCCGGCGACATCGTCGCGCTGGCCGGCCTCAAGGAGACCACCACCGGCGACACGCTCTGCGACCCGACGAAGCCGGTCATCCTGGAGCGCATGGAATTCCCCGAGCCGGTCATCCAGATCGCGATCGAGCCGAAGACCAAGGGCGACCAGGAGAAGATGGGCCTCGCGCTCAACCGCCTGGCTGCCGAGGATCCGTCCTTCCGCGTCAAGTCGGACGAGGAGTCGGGCCAGACCATCATCGCCGGCATGGGCGAGCTTCACCTCGACATCATCGTCGACCGCATGAAGCGCGAGTTCAAGGTCGAGGCCAATGTCGGTGCGCCGCAGGTGGCCTATCGCGAGACGATCACCCGCACCCACGAGCAGGACTACACCCACAAGAAGCAGACCGGCGGCACGGGCCAGTTCGCTCGCGTCAAGATCCTGTTCGAGCCGAACTCCGAGGGCGAGGACTTCCTGTTCGAGTCCAAGATCGTCGGCGGCGCGGTTCCGAAGGAATACATCCCCGGCGTCGACAAGGGCCTGCGCAGCGTGCTGTCGTCCGGTCCGTTCGCCGGCTTCCCGATGATCGGCGTCAAGGCGACGCTGCTGGACGGCGCCTTCCACGACGTCGACTCGTCGGTGCTCGCCTTCGAAATCGCCGGCCGCGCCTGTATCCGCGAGGCCGCGCCGAAGCTCGGCGTGCAGTTGCTGGAGCCGATCATGAAGGTGGAGGTCGTGACGCCGGAAGATTACGTCGGCAACGTCATCGGCGACCTGAACAGCCGCCGTGGCCAGATCCAGGGCCAGGAGACCCGCGGCATCGCCGTCGTCGTGAACGCGATGGTGCCGCTGGCCAACATGTTCAAGTACGTCGACAGCCTTCGTTCGATGTCGCAGGGCCGCGCCCAGTACACGATGCAGTTCGACCACTACGAGCCGGTCCCGACTGCTGTCGCGCAGGAAGTCCAGAAGAAATACGCGTAAATCGACGGATTGCGCAGAACCTTAATTCAACGCCCTAACGGGCTGACAGGAATGGAGAACTCACATGGCCAAAGGTAAATTCGAGCGTACGAAGCCTCATGTGAACATTGGAACGATCGGTCACGTCGACCACGGGAAGACGTCGCTGACGGCTGCGATCACGAAGTTCTTCGGCGAGTACAAGCCGTACGACCAGATCGACGCTGCGCCCGAGGAGAAGGCGCGCGGCATCACGATCTCGACGGCGCATGTCGAGTACGAGACGCCGAACCGGCACTACGCGCATGTCGACTGCCCCGGCCACGCCGACTATGTGAAGAACATGATCACGGGTGCGGCGCAGATGGACGGCGCGATCCTGGTCGTTTCGGCCGCCGACGGCCCGATGCCGCAGACGCGCGAGCACATCCTGCTGGCCCGCCAGGTCGGCGTTCCCTCGATCGTGGTGTTCCTGAACAAGGTCGACCAGGTCGACGACGCCGAGCTGCTCGAGCTGGTCGAGCTCGAGGTTCGCGAGCTGTTGTCGAAGAACGAGTTCCCCGGCGACGACATTCCGATCGTGAAGGGCTCCGCGCTTGCCGCGCTGGAGGACTCCAACAAGGAGATCGGCGAGGACGCGATCCGCAAGCTGATGGAAGAGGTCGACCGCTACATCCCGACGCCGAACCGTCCGATCGACCAGCCGTTCCTGATGCCGATCGAGGACGTGTTCTCGATCTCGGGCCGCGGCACGGTGGTGACGGGGCGCGTCGAGCGCGGCATCATCAAGGTCGGCGAGACGGTCGAGATCGTCGGCATCCGTCCGACGACGTCGACGACGGTGACCGGCGTGGAGATGTTCCGCAAGCTGCTCGACCAGGGCCAGGCGGGCGACAACATCGGCGCGCTGCTGCGCGGCGTCGACCGTGAGGGTGTGGAGCGCGGCCAGATCCTGTGCAAGCCGGGTTCGGTGACGCCGCACACGAAGTTCAAGGCCGAGGCCTACATCCTGACGAAGGAAGAGGGCGGCCGTCATACGCCGTTCTTCACCAACTACCGTCCGCAGTTCTATTTCCGCACGACGGATGTGACCGGCATCGTGAAGCTTCCGGAAGGCACCGAGATGGTGATGCCGGGCGACAACATCACGGTCGACGTCGAGCTGATCGTGCCGATCGCCATGGAAGAGAAGCTGCGCTTCGCCATCCGCGAGGGCGGCCGCACCGTCGGCGCCGGTATCGTCGTCAGCATCACGGAATAATCGGAAAAATAAGAACGATCTGACGCGGGCGCGGCAAGGCCCGCGCCGCGGCAGAACAAGGAATAGACGCATGAACGGACAGAATATCCGCATTCGCCTCAAAGCGTTCGACCACCGGGTGCTCGACGCCTCGACGCGCGAAATCGTGTCGACCGCCAAGCGCACGGGCGCCAACGTCCGCGGGCCCATTCCGCTGCCGACGCGGATCGAGAAGTTCACGGTCAACCGTTCGCCGCACATCGACAAGAAGAGCCGCGAACAGTTCGAAATGCGCACGCATAAGCGCCTGCTCGACATCGTTGATCCGACCCCGCAGACCGTCGACGCTCTGATGAAGCTCGACCTCGCTGCCGGCGTCGACGTCGAGATCAAGCTCTAAGGCGCGGGAAGGATGAACCCATGCGTTCAGGTGTAATCGCACAGAAAATCGGGATGACGCGCGTCTACAACGACGCTGGCGAACACATCCCGGTCACCGTTCTCCGCATGGAGAACTGCCAGGTCGTGGCGCAGCGCACGCAGGAGAAGAACGGCTATACGGCCGTGCAGCTCGGCGTCGGCCTCGCCAAGGTGAAGAACACGTCGAAGGCGATGCGCGGCCACTTCGCGACCGCCTCCGTCGAGCCCAAGGCGAAGCTCGCCGAGTTCCGCGTCTCCCCCGACAACCTCCTCGATGTCGGCGCCGAGATCACGGTGGACCACTTCGTGCCAGGCCAGAAGGTCGACGTCACCGGTTCCTCGACCGGCAAGGGTTTTCAGGGCGTCATGAAGCGCCACAATTTCGGCGGCGGTCGCGCCACGCACGGCAACTCGCTGTCGCACCGCGTGCACGGCTCGACCGGCCAGCGCCAGGACCCCGGCAAGGTGTTCAAGGGCAAGAAGATGGCCGGCCACATGGGGAGCACCCGCGTGACCACGCAGAACGTCGAGGTCGTGTCGACCGACACCGATCGCGGTCTGATCCTCATCCGCGGCGCGGTGCCGGGCACGAAGGGCGCATGGATCCTCGTCCGTGACGCGGTCAAGGCAGCGCTTCCGGCGAATGCGCCGAAGCCGGCCGCCATCCGCGCCTCACAGAAGAGCGAAGCTCCGGCCAAGGAAGGGGCGGAATAATGGACGTCAAGATCACCACGCTCGGCGGCAAGGAAGCCGGCCAAGTGAAGCTCTCGGAAGAGATCTTCGGTCTGGAGCCGCGCGAAGACATCCTGCAGCGCGTCGTGCGCTGGCAGCTCGCCAAGAAGCAGCAGGGCACCCACCAGGCGAAGGGCCGCGCGGACATCGCGCGCACCGGCGCCAAGATGTACAAGCAGAAGGGAACGGGCCGCGCCCGTCACTCTTCGGCGCGCGCTCCGCAGTTCCGCGGCGGCGGCAAGGCTCACGGCCCGGTTGCCCGCAGCCACGAGCACGACCTGCCAAAGAAGGTCCGCGCTCTCGGCCTCAAGCACGCGCTTTCGGCCAAGGCAAAGTCGTCGAGCCTCATCATCGTCGATGAACTGACGCTCGCCGAGGCCAAGACCAAAGCGCTGGTCGCCAATTTCGCGACGCTCGGCCTGACCAACGCTCTGGTCATCGGCGGTGCGGAACTCGACCGCAACTTCAAGCTGGCGGCGACCAACATCCCCAACATCGACGTGCTGCCGATCCAGGGCATCAACGTCTACGACATTCTGCGCCGCGGCACGCTGGTCCTCTCGAAGGCCGCCGTCGAGGCACTCGAGGAGCGCTTCAAATGACGGACCTTCGACACTACGACGTGATCGTCAGCCCGGCCATCACTGAGAAGTCGACCATGGCTTCCGAGCATAACCAGGTCGTCTTCAACGTCGCCAAGAAGGCGTCGAAGCCGGAGATCAAGGCTGCTGTCGAGGCGCTGTTCGGCGTCAAGGTGACGGCCGTCAACACGCTCGTCCGCAAGGGCAAGGTGAAGCGCTTCCGTGGCACCGTCGGTCAGCAGAGCGACGTGAAGAAGGCGGTTGTGACACTGGCCGACGGCCAGTCGATCGACGTCGCCACGGGCCTCTGATCTAAGGGGCGAGGATAGAACCATGGCACTCAAGAAATTCAAGCCGGTCACCCCGAGCACCCGCCAGCTGGTCATCGTCGACCGCTCGGGCCTCTACAAGGGCAAGCCGGTCAAGGGCCTGACCGAGGGTCTCACCTCGTCGGGCGGCCGCAACAACTACGGTCGCGTCACCGCCCGTTTCCAGGGCGGCGGTCACAAGCGCGCCTATCGCATCGTGGACTTCAAGCGCCGCAAGCTCGACGTGGTCGCGACGGTTGAACGCCTTGAATACGATCCGAACCGGACCGCCTTCATTGCGTTGATCAAATACGCCGACGGCGAGCTGAGCTACATCCTGGCCCCGCAGCGTCTGGCTGCCGGCGATCAGGTGGTGGCCGGCGAGACCGTCGACGTGAAGCCGGGCAACGCTATGCCGCTCGCTTCCATGCCGGTCGGCACGATCATCCACAACATCGAGCTGAAGCCGGGCAAGGGCGGCCAGATCGCCCGCTCCGCCGGCGCCTATGCCCAGCTCGTCGGTCGTGACCAGGGCATGGCGATCCTGCGACTCAACTCGGGCGAGCAGCGCGTCGTGCACGGCTCGTGCTTTGCCACCGTCGGTGCCGTGTCCAATCCGGACCACGGCAACATCAATGACGGCAAGGCCGGCCGCAGCCGGTGGCGTGGCAAGCGTCCGCACAATCGCGGCGTCACCATGAACCCGGTCGACCATCCGCACGGCGGCGGTGAAGGCCGCACTTCGGGCGGCCGCCACCCGGTCACGCCGTGGGGCAAGCCAACCAAGGGCAAGAAGACGCGGTCCAACAAGGCGACCGACAAGTTCATCCTGCGCTCGCGCCACCAGCGCAAGAGCTAAGAAGAGGTAACGCCAAGTGACTCGTTCAGTTTGGAAAGGCCCCTTTGTCGACGGCTACCTTCTGAAGAAGGCAGACAAGGTTCGGGAAGGCGGCCGCAATGAGGTGATCAAGATGTGGAGCCGCCGCTCCACCATCCTGCCGCAGTTCGTCGGCCTCACCTTCGGTGTCTACAACGGCCAGAAGCACGTTCCCGTCTCGGTGAACGAGGACATGGTCGGTCATAAGTTCGGTGAATTCGCTCCCACCCGCACCTATTTCGGCCACGGGGCGGACAAGAAGGCGAAGAGGAAGTAACGATGGGCAAGGCCAAAGCTCCGCGCAGGCTTGCTGACAACGAGGCACGTGCCGTCCTGCGCACGGTTCGCGTCAGCCCGCAGAAGCTGAACCTGGTTGCCGCGCTGATCCGCGGCAAGAAGGTCGCGACCGCGCTCGCCGATCTGGAATTCTCGCGCAAGCGGATCGCTGGAACGGTCAGGAAGACGCTGGAATCGGCGATCGCCAACGCAGAAAACAACCATGACCTGGATGTCGATGCGTTGGTCGTGGCCGAGGCTTACGTCGGCAAGTCGATCGTCATGAAGCGGTTCCATGCGCGTGGCCGTGGCCGCGCCAGCCGCATCGAGAAGCCGTTCTCGAATCTGACGATCGTCGTCCGCGAAGTCGAAGAGAAAGGGGAGGCCGCCTGATGGGCCAGAAAATCAATCCGATTGGCCTCCGCCTCGGCATCAACCGCACCTGGGATTCGCGCTGGTACGCGAATACCGGCGAATACGGCAAGCTGCTGCACGAAGACATCAAGATCCGCGAGTACCTGAAGAAGGAACTCAAGCAGGCCGCGATCTCCAAGGTCGTGATCGAGCGTCCGCACAAGAAGTGCCGGGTGACGATCCACGCCGCGCGTCCGGGTCTGATCATCGGCAAGAAGGGCGCCGACATCGAGAAGCTGCGCAAGAAGCTGACCGAGATGACGCAGTCCGAGACGCACCTCAACATCGTCGAGGTGCGCAAGCCGGAGATCGACGCGACTCTGATCGCGCAGTCGATCGCCCAGCAGCTCGAGCGCCGCATCGCCTTCCGTCGCGCCATGAAGCGCGCCGTGCAGTCGGCCATGCGTCTCGGCGCCGAGGGCATCCGCATCAACTGCTCGGGCCGTCTCGGGGGCGCCGAAATCGCGCGTATGGAATGGTACCGCGAAGGCCGCGTGCCGCTGCACACGCTGCGCGCTGACGTTGACTACGGCACGGCCGAGGCACAGACCGCCTACGGCATCTGCGGCGTGAAGGTGTGGGTGTTCAAGGGCGAGATCCTCGAGCATGACCCGATGGCTTCGGAGCGCCGCGCGGCCGAGGGCGATCACAGCCACGCCGGTGAGCGCAGCGAACGCAGCCGCCGCCGCGAAAACGCCTGAGCGGCAATAGGAATTCGGAGTTAGCAAGATGCTGCAGCCAAAGCGCACAAAGTTCCGCAAGCAGTTCAAGGGACGCATCCATGGCGCCGCCAAGGGCGGCACCAACCTGGATTTCGGCGGCTTCGGGCTGAAGGCGATGGAACCCAACCGCGTCACCGCGCGCGAGATCGAGGCGGCCCGCCGCGCGATCACCCGCGAGATGAAGCGCCAGGGCCGTGTCTGGATCCGCGTGTTCCCGGACGTGCCCGTCACCTCGAAACCCACCGAAGTCCGCATGGGCAAGGGCAAGGGCGCGGTCGACTACTGGGCCTGCCGGGTGAAGCCGGGCCGGGTCATGTTCGAGATCGACGGCGTTCCGGAAGAGACGGCACGCGAAGCCCTGCGCCTCGGCGCGGCCAAGCTCTCCGTCAAGACGCGCTTCATCCAGCGCATCGCAGAGTAAGGAAGGGCTGATCATGAAGGCTTCTGACATCAGGGCGAAGACCCCAGACGAGCTGAACGACGAACTCGCCAGCCTCAAGAAGGAGCAGTTCAACCTGCGCTTCCAGAAGGCGACCGGCCAGCTCGAGAAGACAGCACGCGTGAAGCAGGTCCGTCGGGACATCGCGCGCATCAAGACCATCGCGGCCGAAAAGTCGGCCGGCAAGAAGGCTTAAGGGACAAGACCATGCCAAAGCGCATTCTGCAGGGCGTCGTCGTCAGCGACAAGAACGAGAAGACGGTCGTCGTCAAGGTCGAACGGCGCTTCACGCATCCCGTGATGAAGAAGACCGTGCGCCAGACGAAGAAGTACAAGGCGCACGACGAGAACAACACCTTCAAGGTCGGCGACGTGGTTTCCATCGAGGAATCCAAGCCGATCTCCAGGGACAAGCGCTGGGTCGTCGTCACCGACGCCTCGTCGCAGTAACGAAATTTCGGATAAGCCGGGGAGGGCGATGGCCACTCCCCATGAAGAAGAAGGCGGCCAGTCATGATTCAGATGCAAACAAACCTCGACGTCGCGGATAATTCCGGCGCGCGTCGTGTCATGTGCATCAAGGTGCTCGGCGGCTCGAAGCGGAAGTACGCCTCAGTCGGCGACATCATCGTCGTGTCGATCAAGGAAGCGATCCCGCGCGGCCGCGTGAAGAAGGGTGACGTGATGAAGGCGGTCGTGGTTCGCACGGCCAAGGACATCCGCCGGCCCGACGGCAGCGTGATCCGTTTCGACAAGAACGCGGCCGTGCTCGTCGACAACAAGAAAGAGCCGATCGGCACCCGCATCTTCGGGCCGGTTCCGCGCGAGCTTCGCGCCAAGAACCACATGAAGATCATCTCGCTCGCGCCCGAAGTGCTGTAAGGAGCCGGAAAATGCAGAAGATTCGCAAAGGCGACAAGGTCGTCGTTCTGGCCGGCAAGGACAAGGGCCGCACCGGCGAGGTGCTGCGCGTCCTCCCCAAGGAGGACAAGGCGGTCGTTCGCGGCGTCAACCAGGTTCACCGCCATCAGAGGCAGACCCAGTCCCAAGAGGGCGGGATCATCACGAAGGAAGCGCCGATCCACCTGTCGAACATCGCGCTGGTGGACCCCAAGGACGGCAAGCCGACCCGCGTCGGCTTCAAGGTCCAGCAGGACGGCACCAAGGTTCGAGTCGCGAAGCGCTCGGGAGAAGTCATCAATGGCTAAGGCAGCAACCTACGAACCGCGCCTGAAGAAGGTCTACAACGAGACCATCCGCAAGGCGCTCCGCGAGCAGTTCAACTACGACAACGAGATGCAGATCCCCCGCATCGACAAGATCGTGCTGAACATGGGCGTCGGCGAGGCGACGGCCGATTCGAAGAAGCCTTCGGTCGCCGCCGAGGATCTCGCGCTGATCGCCGGCCAGAAGGCCGTCGTGACCCGCGCGCGCAACTCGATCGCCGGCTTCAAGGTCCGCGAGAACATGCCGATCGGCGCCAAGGTGACGCTTCGCAAGGAGCGCATGTACGAGTTCCTGGACCGCCTGGTGAATATCGCGCTGCCGCGCGTGCGCGACTTCCGCGGCCTGAACCCAAAGAGCTTCGATGGCCGTGGCAACTACGCCATGGGCATCAAGGAGCACATCGTGTTCCCCGAGATCAACTACGACAAGGTCGACCAGATCTGGGGAATGGACATCATCGTTTGTACGACTGCCAAGACGGACGACGAGGCCCGGGCGCTGCTCAAGGCCTTCAATTTCCCCTTCCGGCAGTAACGGCAGCGAGAAAAGGAAGAATCTGAAATGGCAAAGACCAGCTCAGTCGAGAAGAACAACCGGCGCCGGAAGCTCGTGGACCGCTACGCTGCCAAGCGTAAGGCCCTGAAGGACACCATCATGGACCAGAGCAAGCCGATCGAGGAGCGCTTCCGCGCCCAGTTGAAGCTTGCCGCGCTGCCCCGCAATTCAGCGAAGGTGCGCATCCGCAACCGCTGCGAAGTCACCGGCCGCCCGCGTGCCTTCTATCGCAAGCTCAAGATGTCGCGCGTCGCTCTGCGCGAGCTGGGCAACAACGGCCTGATCCCGGGCCTGGTCAAGTCGAGCTGGTAAGGAGGGCGACACATGTCCATGAATGATCCTCTCGGCGATATGCTGACCCGCATCCGCAACGCCTATGGCCGCCGCAAGACCAAGGTGTCGACGCCGGCGTCGCGGCTGCGCGCCCGCGTGCTTGATGTGATGAAGGCTGAAGGCTATATCCGCGACTACAGCCAGGTCGAGTTCGACAACGGCAAGGCCGAGATCGAAATCGAGCTCAAATACTACGAGGGCCAGCCGGTGATCCGCGAGATCGCCCGCGTGTCCAAGCCCGGCCGCCGCGTCTACGTGTCGGTCAAGTCGATCCCGCAGGTCGCCAACGGTCTCGGCATCTCGATCCTTTCGACCCCGAAGGGCGTGATGACCGATCACGAGGCGCGCGAGCAGAACGTCGGCGGAGAAGTCCTCTGCCAGATCTTCTGATCGGCTGGACATAAGAAGAAAGAACGAGGACAAGACCATGTCTCGTATTGGCAAGAAACCCGTCCCGGTCCCGCAGGGCGTTACCGCGACCGTCGCCGGCCAGACCGTGACGGCCAAGGGCCCTAAGGGCGAGCTGAAGTTCGTCGTCAACGACGAGGTGCTGGTCAAGCTGAACGACAGCGAGATCGCCGTCGAGCCGCGCGACCAGTCGAAGGATGCCCGCTCCAAGTGGGGCATGTCGCGGACGCAGATCGTCAACATCCTCGAAGGCGTGAAGAACGGCTTCGAAAGGAAGCTCGAGATCAACGGCGTCGGCTATCGCGCCGCCATGCAGGGCAAAAATCTGCAGCTGGCTCTTGGCTTCAGCCACGACGTCGTCTACGAGACGCCGCAGGGCATCACCATCGCCGTGCCGAAGCCGACGGAAATCGTCGTCTCCGGCATCGACAAGCAGCAGGTCGGTCAGGTCGCTGCCGAGATCCGCAAGTATCGCGGCCCCGAGCCTTACAAGGGCAAGGGCGTGAAATATGCCGGCGAGAAGATCGTCCGCAAGGAAGGCAAGAAAAAGTAACGCCGCGGTGCATGGTCGCGGGAAGCCCTTGCTCAGTAGAAGAGTGGGCTTACCGCACATGGCCATCCCGGATTATCAGGCAAGGAAAGAACCATGGCTTCGAAGGAATCCACCCAGCGCCGCGCCCAGCGCGTGCGGCGTCAGCTCAAGAAGGTCGCCGGCGATCGCCCGCGGCTCTCGGTCTACCGTTCGTCGAAGAACATCTACGCCCAGATCATCGACGATTCGAAAGGCCACACGCTGGCCGCCGCCTCGACACTCGAGAAGGACGTCAAGGGCTCTCTCAAGACCGGCGCCGACACTGCTGCCGCCGCCGCGATCGGCAAGTTGCTCGCCGAGCGCGCCGCGAAGGCCGGCGTGAAGGACGTCGTCTTCGACCGTGGACCCTACATCTATCACGGCCGCGTCAAGGCGCTGGCCGATGCAGCTCGCGAGGGCGGCCTGAACTTCTGATTTTCGCCGCGGGCGGTCCGGCAGGGGACGCCCGCATTTTCAAGCAACCGTGCTTCCGGAAAAGAACAAGGACTAGGATATGGCACAGGATCGTAGGGACGGCGGCCGCGAGCGCAGCCGTGACCGTGAAGAGCGCGACAGCGAGTTCGTCGACAAGCTCGTACACATCAATCGCGTCGCCAAGGTGGTGAAGGGCGGCCGTCGCTTCGGCTTTGCCGCGCTCGTCGTCGTCGGCGACCAGAAGGGCCGGGTCGGTTTCGGCCACGGCAAGGCACGCGAGGTGCCGGAGGCCATCCGCAAGGCGACCGAGTCGGCCAAGCGCGACCTGATCTTCGTGCCCCTGCGCTCGGGCCGCACGCTGCATCACGACGTCGAAGGGCGCTGGGGCGCCGGCAAGGTGCTGCTGCGCGCAGCCAAACCCGGTACGGGCATCATCGCCGGCGGCCCGATGCGCGCCGTCTTCGAGACGCTCGGCATGCACGACGTCGTCGCCAAGTCGATGGGCTCGTCGAACCCCTACAACATGGTTCGCGCCACGTTCGACGCGCTGAAAAGCCAGCTGCATCCGAAAGACGTCGCTGCCCAGCGCGGCATCAAGTATTCGACGCTCCAGGCCCGCCGCGGTGCCGCGGTCGCCGAGGAATAGTCCGCGGCTGATCAAGGAATACGACCATGGCTAAGAACAAGAGCAAGACGATCACCGTCGAACAGATCGGCAGTCCGATTCGTCGCCCGAAGGAACAGCGCGCGACGCTGGTCGGCCTCGGCCTCAACAAGCTGCATCGCAAGAGCACGCTGGAAGATACGCCCTCCGTGCGCGGCATGATCGCTTCCGTGCAGCATCTCGTCCGCGTCGTGGACGAGGCCTGAACCGTAGCGCAGGAGAACGACAATGAAACTCAACGAACTGCGTGACAAGGACGGCGCAACCAAGTCGAGGAAGCGACTTGGGCGCGGCATCGGCTCGGGCTCGGGCAAGACCGCAGGCCGCGGCGTCAAGGGTCAGAAGGCGCGTTCCGGCGTAGCCATCAACGGCTTCGAGGGCGGCCAGATGCCGCTCTATCGCCGCCTGCCCAAGCGCGGCTTCAAGAACCTCTTCGCGAAGGACTTCAACACCGTGTCGCTCGCCCGCATCCAGGCGGCGGTCGACGCGAAGAAGCTCGATGCCAACGAGACCGTGACGGCCGAGGTCCTCGTCAAGGCCGGCGTCATCCGCCGCGTCAAGGACGGCGTGCGGATCCTCTCCGACGGAGAACTCAAGGCGAAACTCTCCTTCGACGTGGCCGGCGCTTCGAAAGCAGCCCTCGAGAAGATCGAGAAGGCCGGCGGATCGGTGAAGCTGCCGGAACCGGCGGCCGCCGCCGAATAAACGGCTTCGAACGAGCGGCGGTAGAGATACCGCCGCTTGCATGTTTGCCGTCCGGAGCCTATCTCGGGCTTCGGTGACACGCGTTGCGACCCGGGGACGGCGCGCGTGACCTAGCGGAGAATTTCTGATGGCATCGGCTGCTGAGCAACTCGCCTCCAACCTGAATTTCGCAGCCTTCGCCAAGGCTGAAGACCTCAAGAAACGCATCTGGTTCACGCTCGGCGCGCTTCTGGTCTATCGGCTGGGCACCTACATTCCGATGCCGGGGATCAATCCCGATGCCTTCGCCCAGGCCTTCCAGCAGCAGAGCGGCGGCGTTTTGGGGATGTTCAACATGTTCGCCGGCGGCGCCGTCGAGCGCATGGCGATCTTCGCACTGGGCATCATGCCCTACATCTCGGCCTCCATCATCATGCAGCTCATGACGTCGGTCATCCCGACGCTCGAAGCGCTGAAGAAGGAAGGCGAGCAGGGCCGCAAGATCATCAACCAGTACACGCGCTACGGCACGGTGCTGCTGGCCATAGTCCAAGCCTATGGCATTTCGGTCGGCCTCGAAAGCGGCAGCGGCATCGTCACGGATCCGGGCTGGTTCTTCCGCCTCTCCGCAGTCATCACGCTGGTCGGCGGAACCATGTTCCTGATGTGGCTCGGCGAGCAGATCACCGCGCGCGGCATCGGCAACGGCATTTCGCTGATCATCTTCTCGGGCATCGTTGCCGGCCTGCCTTCCGCGATCAGCCATACGCTCGAACTCGGCCGCACCGGCGCCCTGTCGACGGGCATCATCCTGGCCATCATCGTTCTGGCGGTGGCGATCATCGCGGTCATCGTGTTCTTCGAGCGTGCGCAGCGCCGGCTGCTGATCCAGTATCCCAAGCGTCAGGTCGGCAACCGGATGTTCCAGGGCGATACGTCGCACCTGCCGCTGAAGCTCAACACGTCGGGCGTCATTCCGCCGATCTTCGCGTCGTCGCTGCTGCTCCTGCCGGCAACGCTTGCAGGCTTCTCGAACACCACCACCCTGCCGGGATGGGCCAACACCGTGCTGGCCGCGCTGGGCCACGGCCAGCCGCTCTATATGGCGCTCTATGCCGCCATGATCGTCTTCTTCGCCTTCTTCTACACGGCGATCGTGTTCAACCCCAAGGACACGGCCGACCAGTTGAAGAAGCATTCGGGCTTCATTCCGGGCTATCGCCCAGGCGAGCGTACGGCCGAGTATATCGACTATGTGCTCACCAGGATCACCGTCATTGGTGCAATTTACCTCGTCGTCATCTGCATGATACCGGAGTTCCTGATTTCGGCGACCGGCGTGCCCTTCTACCTGGGCGGAACGTCGCTTCTCATCGTGGTGAGCGTCACGCTCGACACGGTGGCGCAAATCCAAGGCCACCTGATTGCCCACCAGTATGAAGGGCTGATCAAGAAGTCGAAGCTCCGGGGGGGCAAGAGAGGAAGATGAGGCTTATACTGCTTGGACCGCCGGGAGCCGGCAAGGGAACGCAAGCGCAGAGACTGGTCGAAAGATACGGTATTCCGCAGCTCTCCACGGGAGACATGCTGCGGGCTGCGGTGGCCGCCGGAACCGAGGTGGGCAAGCGCGCCAAGGCGGTAATGGATGCCGGCCAGCTGGTGTCGGACGAAATCGTCAACCAGATCGTGTCGGATCGTGTCGATGCGCGGGACGCGGCCAGAGGTTTCATTCTCGACGGCTTTCCAAGAACGGTTCCGCAAGCCGAAGCGCTCCGCGACATTCTGGCCGGCAAGGGGCAGAAGCTCGACGCCGTGATCGAACTGAAGGTCGACGAATCGGCTCTGCTGGAGCGCATGAAGAAGCGCGTGGCGGACACGGTCGCAGCCGGCGGCAAGGTTCGAGCCGACGACAATCCGGAATCCTTCAAGCTGCGGCTCGACGAGTATCGCGCGAAGACCGCGCCGCTCTCGGCATATTATGCAGGGACCGGCGAACTGAAGACCGTCGACGGCATGGCCGACATCGACGCAGTGACTGCCCAAATCGCCGGCATCCTGTCAATGGCCGCGGCAAAATAGTAGGGAATGGTCGGTTGACTAAAGCCCAACTCTGGACTATAGCGGCCCGTCCTCCGATCAGGTACAACGTCTCCGGCTCATTGGGGCAGGCGACGTTTTTTTGACAGGACCCCGCAAGGGCCGGCCTCCACCGGACGCGGGAACACAACAATACCGCCGGCACGTCCGGCCCACATGGAGAAGAGAATGGCCCGCATAGCAGGCGTCAACATCCCGACCAACAAGCGCGTCGTCATTGCGCTGCAATATATCCACGGCATCGGGCCGAAGTTCGCCCAGGAAATCACGGAGAAGGTCGGTATTCCGGCCGAGCGCCGCGTCAACCAACTCACCGACGCCGAAGTGCTCCAGATCCGCGAGACGATCGACCGCGACTATCAGGTCGAGGGCGATCTGCGCCGCGAAGTCTCGATGAACATCAAGCGGCTGATGGACCTCGGCTGCTATCGCGGTCTGCGCCACCGCCGCTCGTTGCCCGTCCGCGGCCAGCGTACGCACACCAATGCTCGCACCCGCAAGGGCCCGGCCAAGGCGATCGCCGGCAAGAAAAAGTGATTTGGTGAATAGTGAATGGTCAATGGTGAATGGTGAAACGCCGCGTAGGTTTTCCGTCATTCACCATTTCACCATTCACCATTCACTGGTGTAGCCGCTGGCACTACGGCGGTGTAGAGATCAACTGGAAGGACTATCATGGCCAAGGAAGCCACACGGGTTCGCCGCCGCGAACGCAAGAACATTTCGTCGGGTGTCGCCCACGTCAACTCGACGTTCAACAACACGATGATCACCATCACCGACGCGCAGGGCAACGCGATCGCCTGGTCGTCGGCCGGTGCCCAGGGCTTCAAGGGCTCGCGCAAGTCGACCCCTTTCGCCGCCCAGGTTGCTGCCGAAGACGTCGCCAAGAAGGCGCAGGAGCACGGCATGCGCATGCTCGAGGTCGAGGTCTGCGGCCCCGGCTCCGGCCGCGAGTCCGCGCTGCGCGCCCTGCAGGCCGCGGGCTTCACCATCACGTCCATTCGTGACGTGACCCCGATCCCGCACAATGGCTGCCGGCCGCGCAAGAAGCGTCGCGTCTAATTCGACATCCAAACTGAAGGAGCGCCGCCAGGGCGCTCTTTCATGTTTCCAGATCGCCCGTCACGATTGGATGGTGGCGGGGAACCGGAAGGACAACAGATGATCCAGAAGAACTGGCAAGAACTGATCAAGCCGAACAAGATCGACTTCTCGTCGAAGGGCAAGACCCTGACGATGCTGGTCGCCGAGCCGCTGGAGCGCGGCTTCGGTCTGACGCTCGGCAATGCGCTCCGCCGTGTGCTGCTGTCGTCGCTGCGCGGCGCCGCTGTCACCGCGGTGCAGATCGACGGCGTGCTGCACGAATTCTCCTCGATCGCCGGCGTGCGCGAGGATGTGACCGACATCGTGCTCAATATCAAGGAAATCGCCATCCGCATGGAAGGCGATGGACCCAAGCGAATGGTCGTGCGCAAGCAGGGACCGGGTGCAGTCGTAGCAGGCGATATCCAGACCGTCGGCGATGTCGAGATCTTGAACCCCGACCACGTGATCTGCACGCTCGACGAGGGCGCCGAGATCCGCATGGAGTTCACCGTCGACACGGGCAAGGGCTATGTGCCGGCCGAGCGCAATCGCGCCGAAGACGCTCCGATCGGGCTCATCCCGGTCGACAGTCTCTATTCGCCGGTCAAGAAGGTCTCCTACAAGGTCGAGAACACCCGCGAGGGCCAGGTTCTCGACTACGACAAGCTGACCATGACGATCGAGACCAACGGCTCGGTCTCGGGCGAAGACGCGGTGGCATTCGCTGCCCGCATCCTGCAGGACCAGCTCGGGCTGTTCGTCAATTTCGAGGAGCCGCAGAAGGAAGTCGCCGCCGAGGCCGTCACCGAGCTCGCCTTCAACCCGGCGCTGCTCAAGAAGGTGGACGAACTGGAGCTGTCGGTCCGTTCGGCCAACTGCCTGAAGAACGACAACATCGTCTATATCGGCGACCTCATCCAGAAGACCGAGGCGGAGATGCTGCGCACTCCGAATTTCGGCCGCAAGTCGCTCAACGAGATCAAGGAAGTGCTGGCGGCCATGGGCCTGCATCTCGGCATGGAAGTGCCGGATTGGCCGCCGGAGAACATCGAAGACCTCGCCAAGCGTTACGAAGACCAGTATTGAGAATGCAACTGGTGGGTAGCGAATGGTAAAATGGTGAATGGTCCCAAGGGCCGGCCGGAGCGCAAAGACGATCATCGTCTGCTTCCATTCACCATTCGCTATTCACGAATTGAAACATCGGGCGCCAAGCCCAAAACACCAGGAGAAGAGCCATGCGTCACGGATTTGCCGGCCGCCGGTTCGCCCGCAGTGCAAGCCACCGCAAAGCGATGTTCGCCAATCTCGCCGCCTCGCTCATCGAGCATGAGCAGATCGTGACGACGCTGCCGAAGGCGAAGGACCTGCGTCCGATCGTCGAGAAGCTGGTCACGCTCGGCAAGCGTGGCGACCTGCATGCCCGCCGTCAGGCGATCGCCCAGATCGGCAACGAGCCGCTGGTGAAGCGCCTGTTCGACACGATCGCTCCGCGCTATGCGCAGCGCAACGGCGGTTATCTGCGCATCATGAAAGCCGGCTTCCGCCATGGCGACAACGCGCCGCTCGCGGTCATCGAGTTCGTCGACCGCGACGTCTCGGCCAAGGGTGCGGCCGACCGTGCCCGCGTCGAGGCCGAAGGCGCCGACACGGAAGCCGCCGCGGCCTGACAACCGTTGAACGTCTTCAAGTGCTCAAGGGGCCTCGCGGCCCCTTTTTGCGTCTGGCTATGGGTCACACCGATTTTCGGGCCGATGCGGTAGCGGCCGGCCAGTTGGACACGGGCGACAACCCCGCGGCGCGCCTGTTTCCACCAGCCCAGGTCTTCGCTAAGACTCGCCGGGTGAGATAGCAGACCGGGGGAACATATGCCCGAATACCGTCGACTCGATGCCGGTGATCCCGCGCCGTGGTTCACCCAGCGCTCGACCACAAGCCCAGCCTATCATTTCGACACGGCCGCCGGCCGCTACATCGTGCTTTGCTTCTACGGCTCGGCCTCCGATGCCGGCGGCCAGCAGATGCTCCGCATCCTGCAGGAGGAACGTGCGCTCTTCGACGACGACAGGGTCTGCTTCTTCGGGGTCGGTGTCGACCCGGCTGACGAAGCCGGCGGGCGCTTGAAGGAGCAACTCCCCGGCATTCGTTTCTTCCTCGACTACGACGCCAAGGTGAGCCGCCTCTATGGTGCCGCGCCCGTCGACGCCGCCCCGGGAGGGACGGTTCAGATCCGGCGCCTCTGGGCCGTGCTCGACCCGACGACGCGGGTGCGCGCCGTCTTCCCGAACCGACCGGACGGAAGCGAGCGCCACGAAGTGGCGCGCTTCCTCAAGGGGCTTCCTGCGGTCGACTCGCATGCGGGCTTCAGCGTCCAGGCGCCGATCATTGTGCTGCCCGATGTCTTCGAACGCGATTTCTGTGAGCATCTGATGGGGCTCTATCGAACGCATGGCGGCGAGGAATCGGGTTTCATGCGGGAGGTCGACGGTAAGACCGTCGCGGTCGTCGATCCCAGGCACAAGCGCCGGGCCGACTATACGATCGAGGACGAAGCGCTGAAGAAGCTGATCCAGCAGAAAGTGGTGCGGCGCGTCGTCCCCGAGATCGAGAAGGTGCATCAGTTCAAGGCTACACGCATGGAGCGCTATATCGTCGCCTGTTACGACAGCGAGAATGGCGGCCATTTCCGCGCCCACCGGGACAACACCACCAAGGGCACCGCGCATCGCCGCTTCGCCGTGTCGATCAACCTCAACAGCGAATTCGACGGCGGCGAGGTGAGCTTTCCGGAGTATGGCCCGCGGTCGTTCAAGCCGCCGGTGGGCGGAGCCGTGATCTTCTCCTGTTCGCTGCTCCATGCCGTCTCGCCGGTGACGCGGGGCAAGCGTTTCGCATTCCTGCCGTTCCTCTACGACGATGCCGCGGCGGCGCTCCGCGAGGCGAACAACAAATATCTCGACGAGAGCGTCGGCGCTTACAGCAGGCAGGCGTGACGGCCGGCGTCGTGCGCCACCCTTGACCTCGTCGCGCGACGCCTTTCATTTTGCACAATCCTTTGACAAGAAGCCTCCGAACGAGGCGGAAGGATTCGCATGCGCGCGGGAAGACTGGCGTTCGTCGTTGTCGGCATCTGGCTCGCCGCCATGGCCGTGGCGGTGAGATCATGGGCTCAGGAGGAGCCGAAAGGCGAGGGGCTGAGTGAAGTCCTGACCGATATGCTGCGTGGCGCGGAAGACGCCACCAACCCGGCAGTGGAGGGACTGGAGAAGCGTGTCCCCTTCGGTCGCGAGGACATGCAGCTCTCTTTCGCGCCGCTGGTCAAGAACACGGCGCCTGCTGTCGTCAATGTCTATGCGTCGAGCAAGGTGCAGGCGCGCTCGCCCTTCGAAGGCGACCCTTTCTTCGAGCGCTTCTTCGGCGGGCAGATGCCGCCGCGTGTCCAATCATCGCTTGGCTCCGGCGTGCTTGTGGACCCGTCGGGCATCGTGGTCACCAATTTCCATGTGATCCGCGACGCCGACGAGGTGAAGGTTGCGACGTCGGATGGGCGCGAGTTCGCAAGCAAGGTCTTGCTCAAGGACGAGCAACTCGACCTCGCAGTGCTCAAGATCGAGGCCAAGGATCCGTTCCCGGTGGTGCCGTTCGGCGATTCCGACGCGCTTGAGGTAGGCGATCTCGTTCTGGCCATCGGCAATCCGTTCGGCGTCGGCCAAACGACCACCAGCGGCATCGTGTCGGCGCTCGCCCGCACCCATGTCGGCGTGTCGGATTTCGGGTTCTTCATCCAGACCGACGCGGCCATCAACCCGGGCAATTCCGGCGGCGCCCTCATCAACATGGGCGGCCAGATGATCGGCATCAACACGGCGATCTACAGTCGCAGCGGGGGGTCGATCGGCATCGGTTTCGCCATTCCTTCCAACATGGTGCGCGCCGTGGTGGAGTCGGCGAAGAACGGCAGCGACTTCTTCGAGCGGCCCTTCATCGGCGCCGCATTCGAGGAGGTCGACGCCCAGATCGCGGAATCGCTGGGCATGGAACGCCCGTCGGGCGCTCTGGTCGGGTCGGTGACGTCGAACGGGCCGGCCGCTCGCGCCGGATTGAAGCCGGGTGATGTCGTTCTGTCCTTCAACGGTGCCGCCATCGAGCATGTCGACGCACTTGGCTACCGGCTGGCGACCCAGGCGATCGGCAACGTGGTGAACCTAGAGATCCTGTCCCAGGGCGACCGCAAAACCGTCGAGGTGGCGCTCGAGCGCGCGCCGGAAGGTGCGATCACGACGGAATTCACGATCGAGGGCCGCAACCCGTTCGCCGGCGCCAGGGTGGCAGCGCTGTCGCCGCGGCTGGCCCAGCGCCTGGGCATGGCCACCGACACTACAGGCGTGGTCATTATCGACATTGCCCGCAACTCGCCGGCGGCCGGTTTCGGCTTCATGCCGCGCGACATCGTGCGCGAGATCAATGGCGAGACGATCGATACGGCGGACAAGCTCCGTCAGGTCGCCGGAGTGAACACGCGCTGGTGGCGGTTTACGATCGAGCGCAAGGGGCAGATACTGCGCCAGATGCTGCGTTACTGACCCGAAGCCATGGCCGATCTTTTCAGCTCCGACCAGCCGGAACGGGCGCCGCCCGGACGGCCGCTGGCCGACCGGCTGCGGCCGAAAAGCCTCGGCGAGGTCGTTGGCCAGGAGCATCTGACCGGCGGCGATGGGGCGCTGACGCGGCTGATCCGGTCGGGTTCGCTGGGCTCGATGATCTTCTGGGGACCACCCGGCACGGGCAAGACCACGGTAGCGCGGCTGCTGGCGGGTGAGACCGGGCTCGCCTTCGAGCAGATTTCGGCGATCTTCTCCGGCGTCGCCGATCTGAAGAAGGTGTTCGAGGCGGCTCGTCTGCGCCGGCAGAACGGCCGCCAGACGCTGCTCTTCGTCGACGAGATCCATCGCTTCAACCGCGCCCAGCAGGACAGTTTCCTGCCCGTCATGGAAGACGGCACCGTCGTGCTGGTCGGCGCGACGACGGAAAACCCGTCTTTCGAACTCAACGCCGCCTTGCTTTCGCGCGCCCGTGTCCTCGTCTTCAAGTCGCTCGGGCCGGAAGACGTGGAGAAACTGCTGGCACGGGCCGAAGAGACGGAAGGCCGGAAGCTGCCGCTCGACGAGGACGCGCGGGCCGTCCTGATCCGCATGGCCGACGGTGACGGACGCGCTTCGCTCACTCTCGCCGAAGAGATATGGCGGGCGGCGAAACCGGGCGAGGTTTTCGACGCGGCGGCCCTGCAGCAGGTGGTTCAGCGCCGCGCGCCGATCTACGACAAGGGGCAGGACGGCCACTACAACCTGATCTCGGCGCTGCATAAGTCGGTGCGTGGCTCGGATCCTGACGCCGCACTTTATTATCTGGCCCGCATGTTCGACGCCGGCGAGGATCCGCTTTATCTCGGCCGCAGGCTGGTGCGCATGGCCGTGGAGGACATAGGGCTCGCCGATCCGCAGGCGCTCGTCGTCGCCAATGCGGCGAAGGATGCCTACGATTATCTGGGGTCGCCGGAAGGCGAACTCGCCTTCGCCCAGGCGGCCGTCTATCTCGCGACGGCGCCGAAGTCGAACGCCGTCTACACTGCCTTCAAGGCGGCGACCGCCGCAGCCAAGCAGCATGGTTCGCTGCTGCCGCCCAAGCACATTCTCAACGCGCCGACCAAGCTGATGAAGGATGAGGCCTACGGCGCCGGCTATCGCTATGATCACGACGAGCCCGACGCTTTTTCCGGTCAGGACTATTTCCCCGAAAAGATGGGCCGCCAGACCTTCTACGACCCGCCCGACCGCGGCTTCGAGCGGGAAATCAGGAAGAGGCTGGACTACTGGGCCAAGCTCAGGAAGGAGCGAAGCGAGGGGTAGCGCGTCCAGGGGCCGGCTAAATCGAAGCATTCTGCCGACGATCGATTTGGGGGATCGCTCCGGCCTCACCAAGAATTCAGTCGCCGGGTGCTGGCGCCCGGCGGCTGTGTCCCGTAGAGATCGCCGACTTATTTCAATCTTCCCGCGAGGTCCAAATGGACAAGACGTCTCTCAAGGCCTTCCGCAGGATCGGCATCGCGGTGCTGGTCCTGGCAGTCGCATTCTATTTCGTCCCGATCATAACCACGGTGTTCATCCTGTGCGGCCTGATCGACGTCCTGCGCAACGACCGCAAGGACCAGCGGCTGTTCAGCCTCTATTTCCTAGGCAACGGAATGTTCACGTGGTTCCTGTCACCTTTCAATCTCTTGGTCGATCTCGTTTCCTACAAGAACTGGGGCGTGTGGAAGCTCGACCAGTTTCCCGACGACTATCGCCGCGAGATCGACGAGGTGCTCGACATCTTCAAGACCAGGCAGGCGGAAATCATCGCAGACATCGACGCCAATTTTGAGAGCGGCCGCCGCGGCATGTATGTCTACCAGTGGTACGGCAAACCGCATATCGACAACGTGCCTGAATTCACCAAGCAGTTCAAATACATCCGCACCATCGCCGTGTCGGTGTTCAGCGGCCGGGAATCGACGTCGTTCCATTTCGGACCGCTGCGGCTCACCCTGCGGGTACTCTACAATCTGATCCCTGTGAAGACGGACCAGATCTTCATCGAATGCGGCGACGTGAAGAACTACTGGCATGAGAATCCGCTTTTCATCTTCGACGACACGCTGCTGCATCGCTCGGTCAACGAGCATGACGGCCGTCGTTATTGTGTGTTCGTCGATGTCATCCGTCCGTCCCCGGTGCCAGGGCTGCTGTCGGTGCTGCTGTCGGCCATCTCGGCCGGCGTTGCCCATGTGAAGGCCATCTTTTACAAGAACTGGAAGATGATCGATTCCCGCAAGCCAAAGGCCAGCCCGGCGAAATAAGGCCGCTATCGGTTAACCGATCGGCGGCCGTCCAAGCAGTTCGAGCAGTCGCCGGCGTCCTCGTTTGAGTCGCGGGTAGAGCCAGGCCGACCAGGAGGCGTCGCCTGTTGCCACAAGTATCGTGCGGCGTGCGATGCCGTGGTCCTTTCCGAGTCTGGCCATCATCCGGACGGCGTCCGCGCCGAAGTGGATCTTGCCGCCGATGTCGAGGATGATCCCCTCGTTGACATCAAAACCCTGGCTGCGCATTGCCGCGACGAGCAGCGGCTCGTGGCGGGCGTCGAGAACCTGGAACGACGGGTGAAGCTTTCGCAGTGCCGCGACCGCGACATAGGCGCTGCAGGCGGGACAGTCGCCGTCATAGAGCAGATAGTTGGTTTTCATCGCGGGCCCATTCCCCTTCGATATCGTCGTTCGCCGCCCCGACCGCAAGGCTCGGCGTGTATGAGTCACGGCGGCCGGGACTGAAAGCTTTGCCCCATCGGATCATACGCCGGCGCTTCACGCGGCAGAATGTTGCGGTGAGCACGGTCGGCAGATTCCGGGTGCGGTCTGCCCAGAATGCCCCATTGCAACCCCGCCCACGACGATCAGGGCCCCGCCTTCCCGCTCGATTTGCTGTGCTGTGGGGAGCAAGGCATTCCCTTTCCCTGCTTTGGCCTACGCATTGGCCAGCCTTGCCGGTTCGTTGCTCGCCCTGTTTGTGGGATTGTGGCTCGCGCGAAGCGCCGGCTGATGCTATCAGCGCCGCTTTGGAGCGGACGCATCGAAAATGGCAGGTGTCGAACAGATCACGGTGGAGGCCGGCGAGGCGGGCATGCGGCTCGACCGCTGGTTCAAGACCCATTATCCGGGACTGGGCTTCGGGCATCTGCAGAAGCTCTTGCGGTCGGGGCAGGTCCGTGTCGACGGCAGCCGGGCCAAGGCCGATACGCGCATCCAGCCCGGTCAGGTGATCCGTGTCCCGCCTCTCGAAGTGGATCGCCGCGACACCACGCCGCTGACGGCGCGCACGATGCGGTCCCGCCCCGACGCCGACGTGCTTTCCCAGATGCTGCTCTATGAGGACCCGAAGGTCTTCGTCTTCAACAAGCCGGCGGGGTTGGCCGTGCAGGGCGGCTCCGGGGTCACGCGCAGCGTCGACGACATGCTGGAGGCCTGGCGCAACCAGAAAGGGGAGAAGCCGCGGCTGGTGCACCGGTTGGATCGCGACACTTCGGGCGTGCTCGTGATTGCCCGTACCCGGCACGCCGCGATGAAGCTCGGCGAGGCTTTTCGCGAGCGCGAGACGAAAAAGACCTATTGGGCCCTGGTGAAGGGCGTGCCGAGGAAACGAGAGGACAAGATCTCGACCTGGCTCGTAAAAGACCAGACCCCCGACGGCGACCGCATGCGGATCGCCAGGCATGGCGAGGACGGCGCCGATCACGCCGTGTCCTTCTATCGCGTCGTCGAACAGGCCGGCCAGTCGCTCTCCTGGCTCGAGATGGAGCCCTATACGGGACGAACGCATCAATTGCGCGTGCACGCCGCCCATATCGGCTGTCCGATCATCGGCGATCCCAAATATTTCGAGGCCGACACCAACTGGGAGTTCCCCGGCGGAATCCAGAATCGGCTCCATCTCCATGCCCGGCGCATCATCATTCCTCACCCCGATGCGGGCGTCGTCGACGTGACAGCACCCCTGCCGCCGCATATGCGCCAGAGCTGGAACCTGCTTGGCTTCGACGAGGCGGCGGAGCGCGGCGCGTGAGCAGCGCCGCCGTCAAGCTCGAGCAGCACGACGCGATCGACACGGCCGCGGTCGCGCTTATGCTGCTGCTCACCTTTTCCTGGGGGCTGAACTGGGTTGCCGGCAAGGTCGCCAACACCGGCTACAATCCCGTGTTCCTCACCGTCGCGCGCTCAGCCATCGCTGCGGTCCTCGTGTTCCTTTGGTGCCGCTGGCGCCGTATTCCGCTGTTCGAACGCGACGGCACGCTCTGGGCCGGGCTGCTGGCCGGGCTGCTGTTCGGCGCGGAGTTCGTGCTGATCTTCCTCGGCCTCGACTACACCACCGTGGCCCGCAGCGCCCTGATGGTGAACGCGATGCCGTTCTGGGTTCTGGTCGGCGGCCATTTCCTGCTCGGAGAACGTATGTCGCTCGGCAAGCTGGCTGGGCTGGTGCTCGCCTTCGCCGGCGTGGCGGTGGTCTTTTCCGACGAACTCAGCCTGCCGGGCCCGGAAGCGATCAAGGGCGACCTTATGAGCCTCGCGGCGGGCATCTTCTGGGCCGCCACCACAATCGTCATCAAGGCCACCAGGCTCGGGCGCGCGAGCGCGGAAAAGATGCTGCTCTATCAGCTCGCGGTTTCGGCCGTTGTGATCCTGCCGCTCGTTCCGCTCGCTGGCCCGGTGCTGCGCGACGTGTCGTCGCTCGCCACCGCGGCGCTGCTGTTCCAGGCTGTCTACGTGGTCGCCTTCACCTATATCCTCTGGTTCTGGCTGATGCGGCGCTATCCGGCCGCGGGCCTGTCGAGCTTCGCCTTCCTGACGCCGGCATTCGGTGTTCTGCTGGGCGGGCTGCTGCTCGGCGAGCCGCTGACCGGCAGGCTGTTCCTGGCGCTCGGCCTGATCGCAGCCGGGCTGGCGATCGTCAATCGGCCGCAGCGGCCGAAGGAGGCATGAGATGCGCGATCTGTTGAGCGACCTTGAGGCCGGGAATCACCTGTCCGACCCCGACCCTGTGAAGCGTGCCCAGAACCAGATGAGGACCCCGCTCGCCAAGCGGTTCTATGAGAGGGTCGACGTGTGGGAAGGGCCCGAGGGTTTTGCCGTCCATCTCGACGGCAAGCCTGTGCGTACACCCGGCAAGGCTATGCTGCTCCTTCCGACCGAGCGTGCGGTGAAACTCGTTGCCGACGAGTTCTCCGCCCAGGGCGCGAGCATCGATCCCGTCACGATGCCGGTCATGCGGCTGGTCAACACGGCCATCGACGGTGTCGCGACCGATCCTCAGGCGGTGCTGGAGGATATATTGCGCTTCAGTTCGTCGGACCTTCTCTGCTATCGGGCCGACGGGCCAGAGAGGCTGGTCGAGCGGCAGGCCGAAGCCTGGGATCCGGTGCTCGACTGGGCGCGGAGCCGCCTGGGTGCGCGCTTCTTCCTGGCCGAGGGCGTGATGCATGTCGAGCAGCCGCGCGAGTCGATAGCGGCGGTCGGCATCCACCTGCGGCAGCGCGAGCAACCGCTGAAGCTGGCCGCCCTTCACGTGATGACGTCGATCACCGGTTCGGCGCTGCTGGCGCTGGCGGTCGAGGCCGGGTATCTGGATGTCGAGGCCGGCTGGCTGGCCGCGCATGTGGACGAGGATTGGAACGCGGAGCAGTGGGGCGAGGACTTCGAGGCTGCCGCCCGCCGCGCGAGCCGCAAGCGTGACTTCATCGCGGCTGCCGATCTGCTTGAAGCGCTTGCATGATCGGCGCTTCAAAGAGGCGGCGGTCCGACCTGTCTCAGCGGTTGTAGGGGCCGTTCGGATCAAGCACGGCGCCGTCGTCCGGAGTGCGGATCGCGTTGATGAAGCCTTCGACCTCGGCCGATGGCCCGCGGGTCACCACGGACACGATCACGATCGTCAGCAGGCCGGCCGGCGCTCCGAAGGCGGCGGCCGAAAGGCTTTTCACCCCCCACCAGTCGGCGATTGTCCGGGCATGCTCGTTAAGCTCGACCCGGGCCGCGGCCTTCGCGTCGCCGGCAGCCGCTAGCCAGGCCGCCTTCAACCGGGAGAACTCCGCCGCCGCCTCCGGTGAGGCGGAGGAGAAGCTGCTCCATATTTCGTAGAAGCCGACCGCTCCGTAGTGCGTGGCGAGCAGATAATAGAGGCAGACGCCGAAACCGACGAGCATGCCGGCTACGGCCCCTGCGGTCGTCGCACGCTTCCACCAGATGCCGAGCACCAGGGCGGGAAACAGGCCTGACGCGGCAAGCGAGGAGGCCCAGGACACCAGCGACACCACATCCGACGGACGGCTCGAAGCGGTGTGTGCGGCGAGAACGGCGGCGGCCAGCAGCATGACCCGCGAGACGACCAGCCGGCGATCGGGGGATGCCTCGCGGTCGATCATCTTGTGATAGACGTCATGCCCGAGCGCGTTGCCGATGGCCAGGAGCAGGCCGCCGGCCGCGGCGAGAGTAGCGGCCAGCGCGCCGGCCCCGACCAGCGCCGAAGCGACATAAGGCATGCCGACCATATCAGGCATGGCCAGAACGATCATGCCGGGAGCGAGCCTGATGTCGCCGGGGCCGATCGTCGAGACGCCCCGCTCGGCGCAGGCGATGACGACCGCGGCCGCGTCTGTGGCCGGGCTTCCGCAGATCTCGACCAGGCTAGGATCGATCGACGCCCACCGCATCAGCCAGGCCGCCTTGACGGGCAGGTTGTCCGGCGTGAGTCCCGAAGCGACGAGTTCGAGCAGCGCCCATCTGGCGAAGGCGGCGTAGGCCGGCGCGGCGGCACAGATGAGGAGGACGAACAGCAGTGCCCAGGCGGCCGAAAAGCGGGCAGCGCCGACCGAAGGCGTCGTGAAGCTGCGCATCAGAAGATGCGGCATCGATGCTGTTCCGACAGCGAGGCAAATGACCGGCAGCAGGAAGTCTTTCGCGTCGTGGCCCGGCGGCCCGAATGGTCCTTGCACGACCGGCTGTGCGGTCTCCATCAACCCGATCTGCCGGAGCGCCTCGCCATAAGCGAAATACGGCACCGGGTTGCCCGTCTTCGCGGTCGACATCCAGATCGCCGGCACGAGGTAGGCGAGGGCGAGCACGACATATTGCGCGACCTGGGTCCAGGTCAGGGCCCGCATCCCGCCGAACATCATGCAGGAGAGCACGACGCCCAGCCCGGCATAGATCGCGACATCGGCATCCATGCCGAGCACGAGCCCTGCGACGAGGCCGGCGGCGTGAAGCTGCGCCGCCGCAAGCAGGAAGCAGCAGCAGAGGAGCACGACGACACCGACCAGCCGTGCCGGATTGCCGCCATAGCGGGCGGCAAGGAAGTCGGGAACGGTAACTGCGCCTGATTTGCGAAGATAAGGCACCAGCAGGGCGGCGGCGAGCACGAAGCCTGCCGCCCAGCCGAGCATCAGGACGAGACCGTCCCGGCCGAGCAGGTAAAACGAAGCGGCGAGGCCCAGGAAGCCGCCGGCAGCCAACCAGCCGGCGGCGGTCGCCATGCCGTTGTAGACGGCCGGTATCCTGCGCCCCGCGACAAAGAAATCGCCTGCCTGCATAGTGCCGTTGGCGAGGCCGATCACGGCGAAGGCCAGGAGCGTGGAACCGATCAGCAAAGGGCCGACGACGCGGTCCGGCAGACCGATCGCGCCGAGCAAGGCCAGCAAAAGCGCGAGGGAGACGAAGCCCACACAATAGAGCAGGAAAGCGCCATTGATCTTGTCGCTTGAGCCGCGGCGATCGCCCAATTTCTTGCTCCTTTCAGTCCACACCGTGCTTCTCGTCGATCGAAGCCTGACTATCCGCGAACCAGAACAACGATACGACGAAGATGAGCGACAGGCTCTGAACGGTCATGTGGAAGGCAAGCGCAAAACCCGGCATGACGACCCGGTCGAGCCGCGGTGCAAGGACGATGCAGCCACGACGACCAGCGCCAAGCCTCGGCTGCGTTGCCAGTATGCGCTGCGGTCCGACGCTGCCATGACGGTCCCCCTTTTCCGCATGTCCCGTTCCGTCGTGCCGTCGGGAAGAGCTTCGACCTTCTGGACGGCGGCGACTCGCGAGACCAGCCCAGTGATACCATGTCGGCGAGGGAGCGGCACCGGAATGGCTGTCGCCTGTCGTGCGCCGGAATCCATCGCCTCGATAGTCAAGCGAGACTGAATGTCTCGCTGAAAGCGGCAATATCCATATTTATCAAAAGGTAATCTGGCTGTCGTGAACTTTCGCGTGATCTGAACCCGGCAGCTTGCACAGACAAAAAAACCCCGGCGCGATGGCCGGGGTCTTTCCTGGGTCGAGGTAGCCTTCAGACCGAGTAGTACATGTCGTACTCGACCGGGTGCGGGGTCATCTCGAAACGCATGACCTCGGCCATCTTCAGCTCGATGAAGGAATCGATCTGGTCGTCGTCGAAGACGCCGCCGGCCTTCAGGAAGCCGCGATCCTTGTCGAGGCTCTGAAGCGCCTCGCGCAGCGAACCGCAGACGGTCGGGATCTTCTTCAGTTCCTTCGGCGGCAGGTCGTAGAGATCCTTGTCCATCGGCTGGCCGGGGTGGATCTTGTTCTTGATGCCGTCGAGGCCGGCCATCAGCATGGCGGCGAAAGCGAGATAGGGGTTCGCGCCCGGATCGGGGAAGCGGACCTCGACACGCTTCGACTTCGGCGACGAACCGAAGGGGATGCGGCAGGAAGCCGAGCGGTTGCGCGCCGAATAGGCGAGCAGCACCGGGGCTTCGTAACCCGGAACCAGACGCTTGTAGGAGTTGGTCAGCGGGTTGGTGAAGGCGTTGATCGCCTTGGCATGCTTGATGATGCCGCCGATGAAGAACAGGCAGGTCTCGGAAAGACCGGCATATTCGTTGCCGGCAAAGGTCGGCTTGCCGTCCTTCCAGATCGACATATGGACGTGCATGCCGGAGCCGTTGTCGCCGAAGACCGGCTTGGGCATGAAGGTCGCGGTCTTGCCGTAGGCATTGGCGACCTGATGCACGACATACTTGTAGATCAGCATCTTGTCGGCATTGCGCACCAGGGCGTCGAACTTGATGCCGAGCTCGTGCTGGGCGGCGGCCACCTCATGGTGATGCTTCTCGACCCGTACGCCCATCTCGGCGAGCACCGTCAGCATCTCGGAGCGCATGTCCTGGCAGCTGTCGACCGGAGGAACCGGGAAGTAACCGCCCTTGATGCGCGGCCGGTGACCCATATTGCCGGTCTCGTAATCGGTGTCGTCGTTCGACGGCAGCTCGGTGGAGTCGAGCTTGAAGCCGGTGTTGTAGGGATCGGCCTTGTATTTGACGTCGTCGAACACGAAGAATTCGGCTTCCGGGCCGACATAGATCGTGTCCCCGATGCCTTCCGCCCTGAGATAGGCTTCGGCCTTCTTGGCCGTACCGCGCGGGTCGCGGTTATAGGCTTCGCCCGAGACGGGATCGAGAATGTCGCACAGGATGACCATCGTCGACTGCGCAAAGAACGGGTCCATATGGACCGTATCCGGATCGGGCATCAGCACCATGTCGGATTCGTTGATGGCCTTCCAGCCAGCGATCGAGGAGCCGTCGAACATAACGCCGTCGGCGAACATGTCTTCCTCGACCTCGGAGACATCCATGGTGACGTGCTGCAGCTTGCCCTTGGGATCGGTGAAGCGCAGGTCGACGAATTTCACGTCGTTGTCCTTTATCTGCTTCATGATGTCTTTGGCTGTCGTCATGTCATTTTCCTATCGTGATGACGTTTGAACAAAATAACTGGCCCGGCTGATGCGATCAGATCGCGTCGATGCCGGTTTCTCCCGTGCGGATGCGGACCACTTCCTCGATGTTCGAGACGAAGATCTTGCCGTCGCCGATGCGGCCGGTCTGTGCGGCCTTGCGGATGGCTTCAATCGCGGCCTCGACGGAATCGTCGCCGAGCACCACTTCGATCTTCACCTTGGGCAGGAAGTCGACCACATATTCGGCACCCCGATAAAGCTCGGTGTGTCCCTTCTGCCGTCCGAAGCCTTTCGCTTCGGTGACGGTGATGCCCTGCAGGCCGACTTCCTGCAGCGCTTCCTTCACCTCGTCGAGCTTGAACGGCTTGATGATCGCTTCGATCTTTTTCATTCGGAATTGGCCTCCATAAGGGGTCAGAACGGGTTGTAGAACCCCGCTTCCGCCTGTCTTAAGCATGAACCGTGCCAGTTCGGCCGACTGGGGGCGCAGGGCGTGATTTCTTGCTGCTGCCGCGAAAAAGTGAGCTTTGCACTGCCGCCTTTTGCGGCAGCGGCGAGCCGGCTGCACCTTGGTCGAAAAAGCGCCTGTACACAATTGCATAAATCTTGGGCAAGTTGCTTTTCAGGCGGGCAGGCATTTCTCTGGCCTGCAAGAGGCGAGCGGCCAATCTGCGCAAGAAACCAGATAGGCGTTTTGGGGTTCGATGCCCTATTGTCAGGCAAACAGGCGAAGGCGCATGGCGAACGAGATCCTGACATCGCGAGAGATGACGGAGACGGACCGCACTGCGATCGCCGCCGGTCCCTTGAGCGGCATCGCGCTGATGCGCAATGCCGGGAGCGGCATCGCGCAGGCCGTTCTCGCGCGCTACCCGCAGGCGTTGCGGGCACACATCCTGTGTGGTCCCGGCAACAATGGCGGCGACGGCTATGTGGTGGCGTGGCTGCTGCTGGAAGCGGGGTGGGCGGTGACGATGTGGGCGGACGCGCCGCCGCGCGCGGGAAGCGATGCGGCGATCGCCGCCGGCGAGTGCCCGGCGCCGGTGAGGCCGCTCGCCGAATTCGCGCCGGAGGCCGGGACGGTCGTGGTCGATGCGCTGTTCGGAGCAGGGCTGTCGAAGCCGGTCGAGGGCGCGGAGGCCCGCGCCATCGAGCTTTGCGCGCAAAGCGGCGTTGCCGTCGTTGCCGTCGACCTGCCCTCCGGCGTCTCGGGCGACACCGGCAAGGTGCTGGGGACGGCCTTCAAGGCCGATCTGACAGTGACCTTCGTGCGAAAGAAGCCCGGCCATCTGCTGCAGCCCGGCCGCTGCCTATGCGGGGAGGTCGAGCTTTGCGATATCGGAATATCCGATGCGATCGTCGCCAAGGCAGGGTCGCGCTGCTTTGAAAACGGACCCGACCTCTGGATCGAGCGGTTTCCGGTGCCTGATGTCGACGCCCACAAATATCGCCGTGGGCATGTCGGCGTGTTCTCGGGCGGGCCGTCGGCGACCGGCGCGGCAAGGCTGGCGGCGATGGCCGCCGCGCGCGCCGGCTCCGGCGCGGTGACCGTGCTCTCCCCCGGCGCCGCGCTGGCCGCGAATGCCGCGCATCTGACGTCGATCATGCTTCGAAAGGCCGATACGCTGGTGGAAGCCAAGGCCTTCCTCAGGGACCGTCGGCCCGACGCCCTGGTCTTCGGGCCTGGCCTCGACCCGGGCGCCGCTACCGCTGCCTTCGCGGTCGGCCTGATCGACGCGGCCGCCGGGGTGCCAGGCGCGCTCGTCGTCGATGCTAGCGCGCTGACGTCATTGGCACGGCAGCCGGCGGCCTTCTTCGCCGCGGCCCGGCGACCCGGAGTTCCCGTCGTCGTGCTCACGCCGCATGAGGGGGAATTCGCGCGGCTCTTTGCCGATATCGCCGGGGACGAGGCGCTGTCCAAGCTGGAGAAGGCGAGGGCGGCCGCGAAACGGGCTGCGGCGATCATCGTCTTCAAGGGGCCGGACAGCGTCGTCGCGGCGCCGGACGGGCGCGCCGTGATAAACGCCAACGGCACGCCGCTGCTCGCCACTGCGGGTTCCGGCGATGTTCTCTCCGGCATCGTGGCGGGGCTCGCCGCGCAGGGCATGCCGGCTTTCGAAGCCGCCTGCGCGGCCGTCTGGCTGCATGCCGAGGCGGCGCGGCGCTTCGGACCGGGCCTGATCGCCGAGGACCTGCCGCTGGCGCTGCTGCCGGTCCTGCGGGATCTCGTCACGTCGACGGCGGAACGGTCCTGATGCGATTGATCCCCGCTCTCTTCGCGCTGTTCCTCGCCGTCCTCGATGCGCGCGCCGGACAGCCGCTGATCTATCTCGACGATCCGGGACTGATGGCTCGGCTCGAGGCCAAAGGCTATGGCTTCGCCGCGGTTTTCGGCAACGGGGCCGCCGCCGACCTCGAGACGCTTTATCGCGAGGCCCCGGCCTATCGGCAGATCGTCGACGCAATCGCGGCCGACGTCGGCGACCTGCGCGCCGAGATGAAACGAGGCGGCCGGGAACTTCACGAAGTTACTGACGGCAATGTGGGGCGCGTCATCGACATGCGCTGGCTCAAGGCAGCCGCCTCGCGCTTCCGGCTCGTCGGTGTCGTCAACCGGCTCGACCGCCGCGATTTCGCGGCCCTGCGTGCGGAGCAAGGCTGCGGCGAGGTGCGCTTCATCTATCGGCTGGCTTACGCCTTCAAGCGGAAGGGCCGGCTGATCGCTTCGCGGCTGCCCTTCAACTTCAACGCGGTACACACGACGCGGCCGGACGCCGACGGCGGCTGCACCGGCGTGGCCGGTCGATGGAGCCCGATGATCGACGAAAGCGTCGATGCCGGCTGGCTCGCCGGAGGCCCCCTCGATCGGGATGGCCTCGCATTCAAACAGTTGGAACTCAATGCCCAGGTGGTGCGCTTCCCATCCGGCCAGGAAACGGAGTTCGGCGGCCAGGCCGCCTATCTCATGCGGATCTTCGGCATCGAAGGCGGCACCGCAACCGAAAGGCCGTTGGAGAACACGCCCGATGCAGAGAGACTTATTGGCGACGCCGCACTGAAAGCGCGGCTCGCCGCATGGCTGCGCGGCAATCTCGCGGCGATCGACCTCGGCGTCTATGACATGCCGGACGAGTTCCTGGCGCGCAAGGCGATCTCCTACTCGACCTTCGGCAGCGTCCGTTTGGCAAACCGTCCTTTCACGCCGCTGTTCGGGCCTGAGGACTTTTCCGGCCTGGACTTCTCAGGGCTCCGCCTGCTGCGTTCGCCGGAAGCTCTGGTCGAACGGCTGGACAATGGATCCTGCCAGGGATGCCATCAGGCAGGCTCCACCGCAGGCTTCCACTTCATCGGACTCGACGACGAGACGACGTCGCCGCTGAACCGCATAGAGGTCGGGATATCACCGCATCTGCGCGCCGAACTGCCGCGCCGTCAGGCCTATGTCGCGGCCGTTGCCAGGGAGCGCGAGCCCGACAGGTTCCGGCCCCTGTCCCTTGCGCCGCCGGCTGATTGGAACGGTGCGGTCGAATACCGGCCGGCAGGGATCGCCATGCCGTGCATGATGCCAGAGCAGGCGGGCCGGTTCGGCCAGGTCTGGCAATGCGCGGACGGTACCGTCTGCACGCCGGTGGCTTCCGCCTCGGGGGTCGGGGTGAAGCTTGCCCAATGCCTCTTGCCCTCCGGCGACAAGAGCGGCGCCATGTTCTCCGGCCATCCCTGCCTCGCCGGAACCATCGCTTCCGAAACGAAAGCGCCCTTCAACGACCGCATGACGATATCGGGGCAGTTCGCGGCCTTCGACAAGTACATCTCGCGGACCGGCTATACCTGCCGCCCGCCCGAGATCGGCGTGCCCGCGGGCCTCGCCTATCGCGGCTGCGACGAAAGGGACCGAAACTTTGCCGGCTTCAGACCCGGAAAGTCGATGCCGAACGAGATCTGCGGGCTGGTCGGCGGCAAGCGTTTCGATCTCTGCGTCGCGACCAATGATGTCGACCAATGCCTCGGCGGCGCCGTCAATCGCGGCAACAGGCAGGCATGCTCGGCCGACCATCACTGCCGCGAGGATTACATGTGTCAGTCGTTGCCGGCCGGTACGCCAGGCGCCGCGAAGGTCAAGGACATAGGCTTCTGCTCGCCGACATATTTCATCTTCCAGATGCGCATCGACAACCACGCGACGCCGTGGCGGAGCGAGGTCCGCCAGGAATAGACGGCAACGCGCCGGCGCGCGGAAAGGCCCTGCCGAAGGCTGGATATCACTCGTCCGGAAGATCAGGTGGATGGGCCTTGCCGCCCTTGCCGAATGTGTAGCCGGTTTCGACGGCCTTCTTGCCGAACTTCTCCCGGAGGCTGTCGATCGCCCCCTCGGCCATGGCGCGCTTGCGCGACCGGACGTCCACGAGATCGGGCGGATCGGCTCGGTCGGCATCGGTCAGATCGCTGACCCCGATGCCGAGCAGGCGATAGCGTGTGCCGTCGGTTTCCTTGTTCAGGAGCTGAAGGCCGGTCTGGAAGATCCGGTCGGCGAGTCGGGTCGGATCGCCGAGCTGGCGGTTGCGGGTGCGGAGCTTGAAGTCCTGGGTCTTCAGCTTGAGCACGACCGTGCGCCCGGCGATGCCGCCCTTCTTCAGCCGCGAGGAGACCTTTTCCGAAAGCGCGCGTAGCACCGGCACGAGATCTTCCGAAGAGGCGAGATCGGTGTCGAAGGTGGTTTCCGCCGAAACGCTCTTGGCCTCCTGGTCGGCATGGACGCCGCGATGGTCCTGGCCGCGCGACAGATGATAGAGCCGGTCGCCCATGGTGCCATAGCGGCGTATCAGTTCCCCGCGCTCCATCTTCTGCAACTGGCCGACCAGGCGGATGCCGTCGCGTTCCAGCGTCGCGGCGAACACCTTGCCGACGCCCCAGATCAGCGTCACCGGCTGGTCCGACAGGAAACCCATCGCCTCGGACTCGCCGATCACGGCAAAGCCGCGCGGCTTGCGGATGTCTGAGGCGACTTTGGCGAGGAACTTGCAATAGGAGAGCCCGACCGACACGCTGATGCCGATCTCCCGTTCCACGTCGAGGGCGAACTTGCCGAGCACCAGCGCCGGCGGGCGGCCATGCAGCTTCTCGGTTCCGGCGAGGTCGAGGAACGCCTCGTCGATCGACAGCGGCTCGACCAGCGGGGTGAGCGCCTGCATCATGGCACGGATCTCGCGGCCGACACGCACATATTTTTCCATGTCGGGCCGCAGGACCACGGCTTCCGGACAGGCTTCGAGTGCCTTGAACATAGGCATGGCCGAGCGCACGCCATGAATGCGGGCAATGTAGCAGGCGGTCGACACGACACCGCGCTTGCCGCCGCCGATGATCAGCGGCTTGTCCTTGAGCTCGGGATTGTCGCGTTTCTCGACCGCCGCATAGAAGGCGTCGCAGTCGATATGCGCGATGTTCAGCCCATAGAGTTCGGCATGGCGGAGCAGGCGCGGGCTGCCGCAGCGTGTGCAGCGATGCGTCTCCCCAGGCTGCAGGGCCAGGCAGTCGCGGCAAAAACCATGCTCGGGATTGTTGACAGCAGCTGCCATTGTTGAGAACATAGAGGGAACATCCCGAATGATACGCGACCGCGCCGAGCCGGGCAACGGCCAGCGAGGAAGAGAGCCATGACTGTTGTCAAACCGCTGACGCCGGATCTGTGGCCGGCATTCGAAGACCTGTTCGGCAAGCAGGGCGCCTGCTACGGCTGCTGGTGTACCCATTTCAGGCTACCGCCCGCGGTCCGCCGCGACAATGATCGCGGCCGCAACAAGGATTTCATCAAGGCGCGCATCGAGGCCGGGCCGCCGCCCGGCTTGCTGGCGTTTGACGGCGACGTTGCCGCTGGCTGGATGCAGATCGGGCCGCGCGCCGACGTTCCCGAATGGAACAATGCGGGGCGCGTCTCGGCGCCGCTGGAAGAGGGGCACGCGACAGATCCTTCGGTCTGGGCGATCTCCTGCTTCTTCGTGCGAACGAAGGCGCGCGGCAGCGGTCTTACGCACCGTTTGGTTGCCGCCGGCATCGACTTTGCCCGCGACGGCGGCGCACGCCTGCTGGAGGCCTGCCCGATGGACCATTCGAAGGATTCGCGCTCGGTCGGCCTGTTCGTCGGCTCCACGCGCGTCTTCGAGAAGGCCGGCTTCCTGCCCGCCGCGAGCCGGAAACCTGGCAGGCCGCTAATGCGGCTCGTGCTGTGATGGCGTATAAAGGCTCGCTGAATGCGCCCTGAGGGCCCGTCAGATGCCGAGCGCCTGGGCGATTCTGGGACCGGCGTCGCGCCAGCCTTCGACCACGATCGCTCCCTCAGGCGGCGGAGGCAAAAGCGCGCGCAGCGAATTGTCGGCCATCAGATGGAAGAGATACGCGTCGGCGACCGATTCCTGCGCCGAGGCGAGGTTCGTCGGCTGGTCGTCGACAAAGGCGACGGGGCGTCGCCCGGCGCCGCGCAGGGCGGCGATCGCCGGCCCCTTCGCCATTTCGGTGGTTAGCAGCGGATAGGCCAGGCCGAGCGCATCCAGATGGGCGCGGCGCGCTTGGCGATGGCGATGCGGCATGGCCGTCAGAAGCACGACCTCGGCGCTGCCGGACAGGCCGGCGATGGCCTCGGCAGCACCCTCGATCACTGTCTGCCAATCAGCCTGCGCCTGGAAGAAGGCATCGATCAGGGTAGAGACCTCCGCCTGTTCGGGAATGCGGCCGCTGGCCCGTTCGGCGATGTTGCCGGTCAGCCGGAACGAGGCGAGCTTCAGTTCGAAGCCCCGTGTTTCGAGATAAAGCGGAAAGGGCCGGACGAACTCAAGCAGCACGTCGTCGACGTCGAGCACGAGGAGCGGACGGTCGTCGAGCGACAGCTCGGCGATCTGGCGGGCGGTTTCTGGGTCGTCACTCATGTCGAAGTCTCGTAGCGCTCGTCGCCGTTCGGAAGTAAGCGTCGCGCCGCCATCACCTGCGCGGGGTCGTGCCCGCTCGCCTCGGCGAAACGCATCAGCGTCGGCTCATGCGCAAGCACGAAGTCGAGCACGCCCGCCAGGAATCCCGGCTCGCCGGCGGCGGCGCGGATCTGTTGGGGGTCGATCCCCGTGACCGCCAGGAAACGCCCCATCAGTTCGGCGTCCGACGCCACGAAGCCCAGCGCGGCGATCGCTGTTGCCTCGGCGTCATGACGTGTTACTTTCCGGCTTGTCACAGGCGGCATCGGTTGGACGGTGTGGAAGTCTCCATGCCGCAAGTAGCGTTTCGTTCGCGTTGCCGCAAGCATGTCACAGGGTCGCGGGCCGAAGGGAAGGCCGGTGAGGGGCACGAAGGATTACCGTTTCGTCAATCATCTCGCGCTATTGTCGAGACTGGGATTCGTGCTCCGTTGCGGGGGAGCACGCGGCAAGCGACGCGGTGTGACGGTTAGGATTGCCGCAGCCGGGCAGGGCGAAAAGTGATGCCGAAGAAGGTTATGATCGTCGAGGACAACGAGCTCAACATGAAGCTCTTCCGCGACCTTATCGAGGCGAGCGGATACGAGACGGTTCGTACGCGCAACGGGCTGGAGGTGCTGGAGCTTGCCCGCACCCATCGTCCAGATCTCATCCTGATGGACATTCAACTGCCTGAGGTTTCGGGGCTGGACGTTACCAAATGGCTGAAGGAAGACAGCGATCTGCATGTCATCCCTGTCATCGCCGTCACCGCTTTTGCCATGAAGGGGGACGAGGAGCGCATCCGCCAGGGCGGGTGCGAGGCCTATATATCGAAGCCGATCTCCGTACCGCGCTTCATCGAGACCATCAAATCCTATCTGGGCGACGCATGATGCGCCCCGCCACTTTCGCCCGGAGCCGTGCATGACCGCCCGCATCCTCGTCGTTGACGACGTGCCCGCCAATGTGAAGCTGCTGGAGGTCCGGCTGCTGGCGGAGTATTTCGATGTGCTGACTGCAACCAGCGGGCGGGAGGCGCTCGAGATCTGTGAGGGCGGCAAGGTCGACGTGGTGCTCCTCGATGTCATGATGCCCGGGATGGACGGCTTCGAGGTATGCCGCCGGCTCAAGGACGACCCTTCGACGGCCCATATTCCCGTGGTGATGATCACAGCGCTTGGCCAGACCGCCGACCGCGTGCGCGGATTGGAGGCCGGCGCCGACGATTTCCTCACCAAGCCGGTCAACGACCTGCAACTGATGACGCGGGTCAAGAGCCTGGTGCGCCTCAAGATGCTGACGGACGAGCTGCGCCTGCGCGCCGCCACCACGCGCAATATCGGCATCGAGGAGATGCTGAGCCGGCGCGGCGTGGCCGACGACTCCCGGCCGAAGGTGCTCCTGATCGACGAGCGCGAGGCTTCGTGCCGGCAGATCGAGGCTATGCTGGCGCAGACCATGACGCTCGACGTGGCGACCGACCCGCAGGCCGGTTTCTTCAAGGCGGCGGAAGCCGGCTATGAATGCGTCATCGTGTCGACCGTTTTCTCCGAATTCGATCCGCTGCGTCTCTGCTCGCAGCTGCGCTCGCTCGACCGCACGCGTTTCGTGCCGATCGTGCTGATCGCGGAGGAGGGCGAGGAGGCCAGGGTCATCCGCGGTCTGGAGCTCGGCATCAACGACTATCTGGTGCGGCCGATCGATCAGCAGGAACTGATCGCACGGCTGCGGACCCAGGTGCGGCGCAAGCGCTACAACGACCAGCTCCGGGCGAGCGTCACCCATACGATCGAGATGGCCGTGACGGACGCGCTGACCGGGCTGCACAATCGCCGTTATCTCGACAACCATCTGGAGACCCTGTTCAACCGCGCGGTGACGCGCGAGCGGCCGCTGTCGGTGATGATCACGGATCTCGACCGCTTCAAGACGGTCAACGACACCTATGGCCATGACGGCGGGGACGACGTGCTGCGCGAATTCGCCAAGCGGCTGCGACGTAACGTGCGGGGGATCGACCTTGCCTGTCGCTATGGCGGCGAGGAGTTCCTTGTCGTGCTGCCCGACACGGAGGGACATGACGCCGAGAGGGTGGCCGAACGAATCCGCGCCGAGATCGAGCGCACACCTTTCATCGTCGGTCGGGAAGGGATTTCCGTCAGCATCACCATCAGCGTCGGCGTCTCCTGCGTGAAGTATCCGCCTGACAGCGTCGAGGCTCTGATCAAGCGTGCCGACGTGGCGCTCTACGAGGCCAAGAGGGGCGGGCGCAACCGCGTGGTCGCCAAGGCGGCCTGACCGGGAGCGCAGAGTCGCGACCTCGATTCGGGTCCGGATGTCGAGCGCCGTTTACCTTAATCGCAGCGATTCGCTGGCGGTTGGTTAAGAAACGGTTGATTTTCAAGCGCTCTTGCGCAAATGTCATTTTCAAGAAAGACGACAGGCCGGGTGCGAGGGCGAAATCCGGTCCGTTGTTCGACACCCCATGATGCTCAGGTCCGCCGCATCTCCTGGGTCCGTGGGGTCGGCCGGCCGGCGCTGGCGCATAGTGGCCTCCTCGTACCGCTGCCAGACTGCCGACCGGCCCCCTTCGGGGTTGCGGCAATTCATCGCTTCAGCTCGAACGCTGCCAGGGTTTCGCTACCCAAAGGGGTCTTGAGGGGCTGATCTCGCTGACGAATTCTTCGATGGTCACGCGTCGGCGGTCGATTGCTCGCGGACCCGTGTCGTCGCGACAGAAGAAGACTGGGTATTTCTGGCAGGTCGGTTTGACTATGGTGACACGATCACGGTGACAGTGCGCGCTGTATTCGCGGTTCCTACGGCGCTTGGCATCCGGTGACGGCTCGCATCGCACGCATCGTCGTTGCCGGTCTGTCGCATCATGTCACCCAACGCGGCAACGGCCGCGCAAGGGTGTTCTTGTCAGATGGCGACTACACGCCTTGTCGCGACCTGCTGGTGGTGCATTGCGCCGCTGTCTGCGTGGCGATCCGGGGCCGGTGCCTCATGCCGAACCATGTGCATCTGATCTTCACGCCGGTGGACAGCGATGGCCTGCGCCGCGCTTTGCGCGAAGGTGCACCGCACTACGCCGGCATCATCTACGCGCGGCACAAGAGCGCGGTCACGCCAACGAAAAAGCCCGCTGCCGGGAGGAGGTGGCAGCGGGCTCTGATTTCAAATGCAGTGCGGGAGGAGGTGCACCGCATTCGCTGTGCCGGCATCGCATCTGGGAGGAGTAGATGGCCGACACCCAGACACTTACCTAGACCGAACTGATTCTGCAATGCACAAAAATTTTATCGCAAGTGCGAAATAGACCTTTCGATCCGCCGTCACACACCGGATTCAACACGCCATATCGTCATTTTCGGCAACAAGTCCGGTTATGGTTGTCGTTATGCTGGAATGCGGTGACGATAATAGAAACGATAGCTTCAGATGAAAAAACGCCGCCCGATGGGCGGCGTCGATCTGCGTCGTGTCGGAAACGAGGACTACTTGATCTTCGTTTCCTTGAACTCGACGTGCTTCTTGGCGATCGGGTCGTATTTGCGGAACGACAGCTTCTCCGTCTTCGTGCGGCTGTTCTTGCTCGTCACGTAGAAGAAACCGGTGTCCGCGGTCGACAGAAGCTTGATCTTGATGTTCGCAGCCTTGGCCATGATTCTCGTCCGTTGTTTCTTGAGTTTCGTACCGCTTGAGCACGGGAACGAAACCCGGACGCGGAAAACGTGGCGCGACTGATATAGAAGGCGGCCGAAAAGTCAAGTCCGGGACCGCGACGCGGCCAGCCTCCACGCGACCAAGGCGACATAGGCGGCGAAGAAGAGCGCCAGCGACCAGGCGAAACCCTGGTCGCCCAGGATGTCCATGCCGATGCCGATCGCCTGGGGGCCGAGCACCATGCCTAGCCCGTAGCAGAACACGAAGGCGGCGTTGGCTGAGGCGAGCTCATGGCCGGATAGGCGCGCGCCAAGATGGGCAAGCCCGATCGTGTAGAGGGCGGCGACTACGCCGCCCCAGAAGAACAGCAGAACCGCCAGCACATACCAGTTCCCGGCGAGATACGGCAAAGCAAGCATTCCGGCCAGACCGGTGAGCGCGCAGCCGAGCAGCAACTGGCGGCGGTCGCGTACGCGGTCGCTGATCATGCCGAGCGGCACCTGCATGACGACGTTGCCGAGGCCGATCATGCTGAGCAGCAAGGCGGCGTCGCTCTCCGAATACCCCATGCGGGCGCCGTAGACAGGGAAAAGCGCGAAGCCGCCCGTTTCGACCGCGCCGAAGACGAGCACCGCGGCGGTGGCTGTCGGCACCAGCCAGATGTAGCCGGCAAAGCTGCGCGATTCGTCGTCGGAGCGCTTGATCGCGGGGCTTTGCCGCCAGGCCGCGGCCACCGGGATCGCGGCGATCATAGTGACGGCGAAGGTCACGCCGAAGGGCAGGAACCCTTTGCTCCCGATCTGCGAGAACAGCCAGGGGCCGGCCGCGAAGCCGAGTGACAGCACCGTGGCATAAAGGCCCAGCACGAAACCGCGCCGGTGCGGCGGCGCCGAGACCGAAATCCAGAACTCCGACAGGATGAAGAGCACGGTCAAGGCCACGTGAAGGGTGACACGAAGCGGGAACCACATCCAGAAATGGGGCGCGAAATAGAAGCCGACGAAGGCGGAAGCGCCGGCCAGGATCATCGCCAGCATGGTCGGCACGACGCCGAAGCGCACCGCGAGCGGAATGGCCAGCGGCGCGGCCGCGATCGAGGCGACGCCGGCAACCGCCGTGTTCAGGCCGATCATCGAGGCCGAATGCCCACGGCTTTCGAGGATGACGCTGAGCAGGGGAATGCCGAGGCCGATCGCGATGCCGACCACGCTGATCGAGGCGATCGCGGCCGTGATCGCCAGCCAACGCGTATGCGCCAGCGCTGCGCTCTGGTGCGGCGTGTGCATGCCCGCCGACGCTGCCTAGACGATTTCCCGGCGGAAGCGGTTGTGCAGCATCCGGTAGAACGGAACCGGGCCGCCCGGGCCGAGTATCGGGTCGTCGGCCAGGCGCTGTTCGAGTTCGCCCAGGATCGTCCGGGTGATGGTGGGGATGTCGGCCTGCTTCGCCTCCTGCAGTGGCAGCCACACGAGTTCCTCGAGCTCGTTGGTCGGCCCGCCGTCGGGCAGGGCGACGGCGACATCCTCCCGCCACGCGGCGAGGAAACGGGTGTCGAAGCGGCGCACGCGTCCGGGCGGGGTGATGGCGCGGGCGATGAAGCGCAGCTTCTCCAGCGACGGACACACGCCCTGGCGCACGAATTCCTGCCACTCCGCCTTGGCCGTCGAGAAGGGGCCCTTGCGTCCGATCAGAAGGCCGGCTTCCTCGTAGGTCTCGCGGATCGCCGAGAGCGCGATGGCGCGGGCGCGGGTGGAGGAGGCACGATGGCCGGTGCCCGCCAGCCTTGTCTCTTCGGCAGGGTGGAGGCCCTCGGCGACGGGGATGCGGCTGTCCGTGGGATCGGTGCGGCCGCCGGGAAAGACGAATTTGCCCGGCATGAAGGCGTGCCGCGCATGACGCCTGCCCATCAGAACGAGGAACTGGTCGCGGCGACGGTCGAGCAGGATCAATGTTGCGGCGTCGCGCGGCCGCATCGGCTTGCCGCCCAGCGCGAAATCCTTCGATTCGGCCTTGTCGACCTCGGCCCTGGTCAGTCCTTCCATCGAGCTACCTCGATCCTTTCGTCAGGCTTCCGGATGTGCCTCGATGGCGTCTTCCTCGCCGCCGAAGCCGTGCATATAGAGCGCCCATTGCAGCCCGACGACAGCTCCCTTTACCGGGCGTATCAGCACCAGCGCGGACAGCACCGTCAAGGGGATCCAGATGGCGAGATGCTGCCATGTGGACAATGTGCTGGTGGCCTCGAAGGCCATGAAGGCGCCGACGATGATATGGCCCAGGATCACCACGACGAGATAGGCCGGCAGGTCGTCGGCGCGATGATGGTGCATTTCCTCGCTGCAGACCTCACAGCGATTCACCGTCTTGAGGAAAGAGGCGAACAGCCGGCCTTCCCCGCAATGGGGGCACCTGTTGCAGGCGCCGCGCAGCATGGCATCCCGGACCGGCCGGGCCGGCCGTGCGGATTTCTTTTGGCCGCCGAAAACCTGCTGTTCCATATTCATCTCCTGCCGCGGGGCCGCGGCTTTGCCGCGCGGCTGCGCGCCTTGCCTTTTGCCTTGTGGAACGACCGTCGCGAACCGGAAAGCGGCTTGGGATCGGTCAGCATCTCGAAACGCATCGCGCCCGCGAGCGGCGCGACTTCGACGAGGCGAACCTCGACGCGATCGGCGAGCTGATAACCCTTGCCAGTGCGCTCCCCATAGAGGGCGCGGGCGGTCTCGTCATAGATATAGTAATCACCCTCCAGGGACGACACCGGTATGAAACCGTCCGCGCCGTAGATGGGCAACTGGACAAAAAGCCCCGCCTTGGTGACGCCCGAAATACGGGCATCGAAGGTTTCGTCAACCCTTTCAGATAGATAGGATGCTATCAAGCGGTCGACCGTGTCGCGTTCGGCCGCCATGGCGCGGCGTTCCGACGCAGAGATGAGCGCTGAGGTCTCGTCCAGGCGTTCTTCCTCGCCGCGCGTAAGGCCGTCCGGCCCGAAACCGAGCGCAGCAATGAGGGCGCGATGCACGATCAGGTCGGAATAGCGGCGGATCGGCGAGGTGAAATGCGCGTAGCGTCGCAGATTGAGGCCGAAATGGCCGATGTTGTCGGGCGCGTATTCGGCCTGGCTCTGCGAGCGCAGCACCACCTCGTTGACGAGCGCCTCGTTGTCGGCGCCGCGCACCCGGTCCAGGATCGCGTTGAATTGCGCGGGCCGGAGCTGGGCTCCGCGCGCCAGCGACAGGCCGAGCGAAGCGAGGAACTCCCGCAACGATTCCTGCTTGGCGAGCGAAGGGCCGTCATGGATCCGATAGACCAGACGCTGGCGCTTCGCCTCGAGGGTCTCGGCCGCCGCGACATTGGCCTGGATCATGAATTCCTCGATCAGCTTGTGTGCATCGAGGCGTTCGGGAACGACGACCCTGTCCACGGTCCCGTCGGGCTTCAGCAGGATCTTGCGCTCGGGCAGGTCGAGTTCCAGCGGCTCGCGGGCCTGACGGCCGCGCTTGAGCACGGCATAGGCCTCCCAAAGCGGCTTCAGCACCGCTTCGAGGATCGGTCCGGTTCCGTCGTCCGGGCGGCCGTCGATCGCCGCCTGGGCCTGGGGGTAGGCGAGGCGGGCCGCCGACTTCATCATCACCCGGTGGAACGAGTGGCGGAGTTTCCGGCCGTCCGCGGCGAAGGCCATCTTGACGGCGATCGCAGGCCGGTCGACGCCTTCGCGCAGCGAGCAGAGGTCGTTGGAGATGCGCTCCGGCAGCATCGGCACGACCCGGTCGGGGAAATAGACCGAATTGCCGCGTTTCAGCGCTTCGCGGTCGAGAGCTGAGCCCGGGCGCACATAAGCGGCGACGTCGGCGATCGCGACGATGACCATGACACCGCCCGGGTTGTTCCCGTCCGGGTCGGGCTCGGCAAAAACGGCGTCGTCATGGTCCTTGGCGTCGGCCGGATCTATGGTCACGAGCGGCACGTCGCGCCAGTCTTCCCTCCCGGATAGCGTCGCGGGTTTGACGGCGTCGGCCTCGGCCAGCACTTCAGGCGCAAAGATGTGCGGGATCTCGTGGGCATGGATGGCGATCATCGAGACCGCCTTCTCGCTCGTGAGCGAACCGAGCACGGTCAGGATCCTGGCGCGCGGCAGGCCGTATCGTCCCGTCCGCGAGGGCTCCACCTCGACGAGATCGCCCGGTTTGGCGCCGTTCAGGAAATCAGGCTCGACCACGAGTTCCGGCTGGCGCCGCTCGGCCGGCTCTATGCGGAAACTGCCGTCGTCCGCCTGGCGCAGGACGCCGAGCACCGCCTCGCGCTGCCGGTCGATAAGCTTCATGACGCGGGCGGTGTAGGCCGGCCCTGTGATTTCCCGCGTCGGAAAGACCTTGGCCAGCACGCGGTCGCCGATGCCGGGCACCGGGCCCTTCGGCGCGCGCGGCAGGTTGATCGCAACGACAGGATTGGTGTCGTCGTCCTGACCGGCGCGCTCGACGGCGCGCGCCAGCAGGCCGCCGTCGGGGTCACGCCCGAAGATCTCCAGCACCACGACATGGGGCAGGGCGCCCGGCGTGACAAGCCGCTTGCGGTCCTTCTGCAGCAGGCCTTCATCCTGAAGGTCGCGCAGCAGGTCCTTCAGCCAGACACGGTCGCCGCCTTTCAGCCCGAAGGCCTTCGCGATGTCGCGCTTGCCAGCGAGATCGGGGTTTTCCGAAACGAAGCGCAGTATATCGTCGCGTGACGGCCGGAAGTCGACGCCTGCCGGCTTGTCGCCACGCGCCGGGGCCCCCTTGCGCCCGGATATGCTGCGCGCCAAATCGCTATTCCTTCTTCCTGGCGGCGGACTTCTTGGCCGCCGGCTTCTTCGCCGAAGCCTTGCGGACAGGCTTCTTTCCGTCGCCGCTTTTCGCCGCCCGTTCAGCGATGAGCGCAAGCGCCTCGTCGAGCGTCACGGACTGCGGGTCCTTGCCCTTGGGCAGTGTGGCGTTGATCTTGCCATGGTTGACATAGGGTCCGTAGCGCCCGTCGCGGACCGTCACGTTGCCTTCTCCGTCGGGGTGCGGTCCGAGGTCCTTCAATGCGGCCGGCGTGCCGCCGTTGCGACCGCCCTTCGCCTTGGACTGTTTCTCGGCGATCACGGAGACCGCACGGTTGAGGCCGATCGAGAAGACGTCCTCGACGCTTTCGAGATTGGCGTAGGTTCCGTCATGCAGGACGAAGGGACCATAGCGCCCGATGCCGGCCGAGATCATCTTGCCGCTCTCGGGGTGTTTCCCGACGTCGCGCGGCAGCGACAGCAACGCCATCGCCTTCTCATGGTCGATGGAGGCCGGGCTCCAGCCTTTCGGCAGGCTGGCACGCTTGGCGTCCTTGCCGTCGCCGCGCTGCAGATAGGGGCCGAAGCGGCCGCTCCGCAGCGTAATCTCCTCCTCGGTGTAGGGATCCTTGCCCAACACCTTGGTGCCTTCCTCGAGTCCGGCGGCGTCGTCGCCGCCGTTCGCCGGGCCGAACTGGCGGGTGTAGCTGCATTCGGGATAGTTCGAGCAGCCGACAAAGGCGCCGTTGCGCCCGAGCCGGAGCGACAGGTTGCCGGTGCCGCATTTCGGGCAGGTGCGTGGATTGCCGCCGTTCTCGCGCGCCGGGAACACGAGGGGCGCCAGTTCCTCGTTCAAGGCATCGAGCACGTCGGTGATGCGCAATTCCTTGATGTCGTCGACGGCTCCGGAGAAGTCCCGCCAGAAGTCGCGCAGGACTTCCTTCCAGGCGAGCTTGCCGTCGGAAATCTCGTCGAGCTTCTCTTCGAGCGAGGCGGTGAAGTCGTATTCGACATAATGCTCGAAGAAGCTCTCGAGGAAGGCCGTCACCAAGCGGCCCTTCGGTTGGGGAATGAGCCGCCGCTGCTCGATCTTCACATAGTCGCGGTCCTCCAGCGTCTTGAGCGTCGCGACGTAGGTGGACGGCCGGCCGATGCCGAGCTCCTCCATCTTCTTGATGAAGGTGGCCTCGGTGTAGCGCGGCGGCGGTTCGGTGGTGTGGTGGGTGACGTTGATGACCTCGCGCAGAAGCTGCTCGCCCGTGCGGATCTCGGGCAGGCGCCGGCTCTCCTCGTCCTCGTCGTCGTCCTCCTTCTGCTCGGTATAGGCGGCGATGAAGCCGTCGAAGCGGATCACCGAGCCCACCGCGCGCAGGCCTGCCGAGCGCGGTCCATTGACGGCTTCGATCTCGACCGTCGTCCGCTCGATCTCGGCCGGCTGCATCTGGCTGGCGATCGCCCGCTTCCAGATCATGTCGTAGAGCTTCTGCTGGTCGGGATCGAGATATTGCCGGATCGAGGCCGGGGTGCGCGTGAAATCCGTCGGGCGGATCGCCTCGTGGGCTTCCTGCGCGTTCTTGGCCTTGGTTGAGTAGTAGCGCGGCTTCTCCGGCAGGTACTTCTCGCCGAATTCCTTCTGGATCGCTGAACGCGCCGCGCCGATGGCTTCCGGCGCCATCTGAACGCCGTCTGTACGCATATAGGTGATGAGACCCGCGGTCTCGCCGCCGATGTCGACGCCTTCGTAGAGGCGCTGCGCGACCTGCATGGTGCGCGCCGCCGAAAAGCCGAGACGAGACGATGCCGCCTGCTGCAGGGTGGAGGTGGTGAAGGGCGGAGCCGGATTGCGCTTGGTCGGCTTTGCCTCGACGGAGAGCGCCCGGAAAGTCGCGCCGTCGAGCATCGCCTTGATGTCGTCGGCCTGCTCCTGGCTCGAAATGTCGAGCTTCTGCAACTTCTTGCCGTCGAAGGTGGTGAGACGCGCCTCGAACGTGTCCTGGCGCGGCGTCGCCAGGATGGCGGCCACCTGCCAATACTGTTCGCGTACGAAACGCTCGATCTCGGCCTCGCGGTCGCAGACGAAGCGCAGCGCAACCGACTGGACGCGCCCGGCCGAGCGGGCGCCCGGCAGCTTGCGCCACAGCACCGGCGACAGAGTGAAGCCGACGAGATAGTCGAGCGCGCGCCGGGCGAGATAGGCGTCCACCAGCGGCGGATCGATCTCGCGCGGATTGGCCATGGCGTCGAGCACGGCCTGCTTGGTGATGGAGTTGAAGACGACGCGCTTGACCGGCTTGTCCTTGAGCGCGCGTTTCTGCTTCAACACCTCCAGCACGTGCCAGGAGATCGCCTCACCCTCGCGATCGGGGTCGGTGGCGAGAATCAGGCCGTCGGAATCCTTGACCGCCTTCGCGATGTCGGTGAGCCGCTTGGAAGAGGGGCCGTCGACGTCCCAGGACATAGAGAAGTCCTCGTCGGGTTTGACCGATCCATCCTTGGCCGGCAGATCTCGGACATGGCCGAAGGAGGCGAGAACCTTGTAGTTCCGCCCGAGATACTTGTTGATGGTCTTCACCTTGTTCGGTGATTCGACGACGACGACTTCCATGAATTCTCGATTTTCCCCGCGATGCGCCGGAGCTTTGCGGTCGGCAAATTGCTTTTCAGTCGGCCCGTCAAATGGCTGCGGTTTTCAATCTGGTCAAGGGCAAGGGTTGAAATTGCTTCTCCGTGCCGCTGGTCGAAACAAGATCGGACTACCGATTTTTCCTATTCTCTGGCTGGTCTCTGCGCCCGATCTTGCACCGGGAGACGTCATCGACCGCCGTCCGGCAGCAGTGAAACCGCGCCGCCGGCGTGGCGCTCCAGGCGTCCGGCAAGGTCCAGTTCCAATAGGATCGTGAATACCTGAGCCGGATGCAGTCCGGAATGACGGATGATCTCGTCGAGGCTCACCGGCGTAGGGCCGAGCGCTTCGACGATGCCGGCGCGATCGTGATCGCCGGGTGGTGGCGCCGCCGAGTGGTCAGGCGGTTCCGCGAGACCGGCCGGCTGAGGTACGCTGTTCGAGAGAAGCGGCGTGATTTCCGCGACGATATCGCTGGCTTCGGTGACCAGTGTGGCACCCTGCTTCAGGAGCCAGTTCGTTCCGGCGGCGCGTGGATCGAGCGGTGAACCGGGCACGGCGAAGACCAGCCGGCCCATTTCTCCGGCGAGCCGGGCGCTGATCAGGGAGCCTGAACGATGTGCCGCCTCGACGACGACCAGCCCCAACGCCAGGCCGGCAATGATGCGGTTGCGTCGGGGAAAATCCCTGGCGCGCGGCTCCCAGCCGAACGGCATCTCCGAAACGACGGCGCCGCCCCGGGCCGCTATCCCGGCGGCGAGCTCTATGTTCTCCGGCGGGTAGGGCCGGTCGAGTCCGCCCGCCAGCACCGCGATCGTGCCGGTCGCGAGGCTCGCCTGATGCGCGGCCGCGTCGATGCCGCGCGCCAGTCCGGAAACGACCGCGTAGCCCTGGCCCCCAAGCTCGGCGGCGAGCATGCGCGCCATCTTGATGCCGACGAGAGAGGCGTTGCGCGCGCCCACGATCGCCACCGGCGGGCGCCGGAAGACGGATGGCTCGCCCCTGATTGCGATCAGTGGCTGAGGCTGGTCCATGCGTCGCAGCATGGGCGGATAGTCCGGCTCGCCGATCGCCACCAATTGCGCCCCGGCGCGACGCGCGATGTCGAGCTCGGCCTCGGCTTCGGCGACCGAGGGGATGCGCGGCAGGCGTCTTGCGCCGCCTGATATCACCAGTTCCGGCAGCATTTCGAGCGCCGCCTCGGCCGAGCCGAAGCGATCGACCAGGCCGCGAAAGGTGGCGGAACCGACATTCTCGGTCCGGATCAGCCGCAGCCAGCTTATGCGCTGCCGATCGCTGAGACGCCCATCCTCAACGGTCATTCCTTGGCCCCGATCTTCGCTTCCGTGCCCGCCAGCAGCCGCGATATGTTGGCGCGGTGCTTGATGACGACGATCAGGCTGAGAACGGCGAAGAGGGCGGCCACCTGGCCGTGTCCGAGAAGATAGAGCGCGATCGGAACCACGACGGCCGCGACGAGGGCGGCGAGGGAAGAGTAGCGCGTGGCAAAGGCGATCGCCAGCCAGACGGCGGCGAAGACCAGCGCCCCCGACCAGGCGAGCCCGATCAACACGCCGAGATAGGTCGCCACGCCCTTGCCGCCCTTGAAGCCCAGCCAGACCGGGAACAGGTGGCCAAGGAAGGCGCCAAGCCCGGCGGCGACGGCGTAGTCGACGCCCCACCGTCCGGCGACCAGCACGGCGGCAGTGCCCTTCAATGCGTCGAGCAGGAGCGTCAGCGCCGCCAGACCCTTGTTGCCGGTGCGCAGCACGTTGGTGGCGCCGATGTTGCCCGAGCCGATCTTGCGCACATCGCCGAGGCCCGCCGCGCGGGTGATCACCAGGCCGAACGGAATGGAGCCGAGAAGATAGCCGAAGGCCAGCGCGGCGATAAGATAGGGCAGGACAGCCTGCCATGTCGTTGCGTCAGCCACAGCGCCCCTCCCGCTGGTTCAAGCCGAAAACACTGTGCGGCCCGCCACCATGGTTTGCAAGACCTTCCCCTGCAGCCGGGCGCCCTCGAAGCAGGTGTTCTTCGAGCGCGAGCGGATGCTGGCTTCGGTGACCACCCAGGGCTCGCCGAGATCGACGACCGCCAGATCGGCCGGCGCGCCGGGCCTAAGCGTGCCGCCTGGCAGCCCGAACAGCCGCGCGGGCGCGGTGGACAGAAGCTCGACCAGCCGCAAAAGCGGCACGTCGCCATTGTGATAGAGCCGAAGTGCGGCGCCGAGCAGCGTCTCCAGGCCGATCGCGCCCGCGGCGGCGTCCGCGAAGGGCAGCCGCTTGGTGTCGACGTCCTGCGGGTCGTGTGAGGAAACGATGATGTCGACGGTGCCGTCCCTGACGGCTTCGATCATGGCCAGCCTGTCGTCCTCCTCCCGCAGCGGCGGCGACAGCCGGAAGAAGGTGCGATACTCGCCGACGTCGTTCTCGTTCAGCGACAGATGGTTGATCGACACGCCGGCCGTGACCCTGGAGCCGTCCGCCTTGGCACGGGCGATCGCCGCGGCCGACATGGCTGTCGAGACCTTCGCGGCATGGTAGGTGCCGCGTGTCAGCCGCGCCAGCGCGAGATCGCGCTCCAGCGGGATCGCCTCTGCCTCGCGCGGAATTCCGGAAAGACCGAGCCAACTCGCATAGAGACCTTCGTTCATGACGCCCGAGGAGGCGAGGTCGGCATCCTGCGTCTCATGGGCGACGACCGCCCCGAAGTCGCGCGCATAGGTCAGCGCGCGGCGCATGACCAGCGCGCTGGAGATCGTGCGGCGCCCGTCGGTGAAGGCGACCGCGCCTGCCTCGCGCAGTAGGCCGAACTCGGTCATCTCGCGTCCTTCCAACGCCCTGGTGATCGCCGCCGCAGGGAACACGTTGACCGAGGCTGTTTCGCGCGCCGTGCGCAGCACGAACTCGACCAGCGCGATGTCGTCGATGACGGGGTCGGTGTCCGGCATCATAACGATGGAAGTGACACCGCCGGCCGCCGCCGCGTGACTGGCCGATGCGATCGTTTCGCGATGTTCGGCTCCGGGCTCGCCGATGAAGACGCGGCCGTCGACCAGGCCGGGAATGATGGCCTTGCCGGAGCAATCGATCACCGTGGCGCCCTCAGGAACGCCCTGATTCCGGGCCGCGGCGCCGGCTGCGGCGATCTTCTTGCCCTCGACGACGACGCTGCCGGTCTCGTCGAGGCCGCGGGACGGGTCGACGACGCGGGCGTTGTGGAAGACCGTGACCATCATGCCGCTTCCTTGTTGCGGCGCGGATCAAGCAGCGCTTCCATGACCGCCATGCGCACCGCGACCCCCATTTCGACCTGCTCCTGGATGACGCTTTGCGGCCCGTCGGCGATCTCCGAGGCGATCTCGACACCACGGTTCATCGGACCAGGATGCATGACCAGGGCGCCCTCCCTGGCCGCCTTGAGCTTTTCGGCGTCGAGACCCCAGTAGCGGAAATATTCGCGCACCGACGGCACGAAGGCGCCGGCCATGCGCTCGCGCTGGAGGCGCAGCATCATGACGACGTCGGCGCCCTTCAGGCCCTCGGCCATGGATTGGGAAACCTCGACACCCATCCGGGCGATGCCGGAGGGAAGCAGCGTGGAAGGCGCGACGACGCGCACCCGCGCGCCGAGCGCATTGAGCAGCAAGATATTCGACCGTGCGACCCTGGAATGGAGGATGTCGCCGCAGATCGCCACGGTCAGCCGCGCGATGTCGCCCTTGGCGCGGCGGATGGTGAGGGCGTCGAGCAGGGCCTGGGTCGGGTGCTCATGCGCGCCGTCTCCGGCATTCACAACGGAGCAGCCGACTTTCTGGGCGAGCAGCGCGGCGGCGCCGGCCGACTGGTGGCGGATGATCAGGATGTCTGGCCGCATGGCATTGAGGGTCATGGCGGTGTCGATCAGGGTCTCGCCCTTCTTCACCGACGAACTGGCCACCGACATGTTCATCACATCCGCGCCGAGCCGCTTGCCGGCCAGTTCGAAGGACGACTGGGTGCGGGTCGAGGCCTCGTAGAAGAGGTTGATCTGCGTGCGGCCGCGCAGTGTGGATGTCTTCTTCTCGGGCTGGCGCGAGATTGCGACGGCGGCGTCTGCCCGGTCGAGCAGAAGCTGGATATCGGCGGGAGATAGGTCGCGGATGCCCAGCAGATGCCGATGCGGGAAGGGCGGGAAGATCGGCGGGGACGAAGCGTCTGTCATCTCAAGCGGCTGCTATAGGCGTGCCGGCTCCCGGCCGCAAGCCGTGCCGGGCGGCGTCGTTCCTTGTCCAACGGGATTTTGTTCGCGCCGCATGCTCCTTCGGCTATAAGTCGGCGCGGGCGCCCGGATTCGCGGCCGGCGCCGCGATCTTGGAGAGTCCTTTACGCGTCCCTTCGGGTGCGCAAAGAATGCTCCGGGAGCAAGTATCCACGCATCGTGCTTTCCGAATGTTTCGATCGGCCGATGCGGCAGCGGAAGGAATCCGGGTGAACCACGACGTCACGAACCAGCCGCCGCCGCTGACCGGTTCCAATGCGTGGCGGGGCGATCCGCTTCTGGTGCAACTGGCCGAGAACTTCTCGCCGGCCGTGCGCAAGGACCTCGACGCCCAAGGCCGATTCGTGATGAGCCAGGAGGCGCAGGATCTCGCCCGCCTGGCCAATTCCGAGACGCCGAAGCTGCGGACGCACGATCGCCAGGGCCGACGCATCGACCTCGTCGAATTCCACCCCGCCTATCACGCGCTGATGCGCCGGTCGGTGACGGTCGGCCTGCATTCCTCCGTCTGGGAGAACGGCGATGCGGAGACAGGCCGGCGCCATCAGGTGCGGGCGGCCCGCTTCTATTTGACCGCGGAGCTCGAATGCGGGCATCTGTGCCCGATCACCATGACGAGCGCCTCGCTGGCCGCGCTGATGGCGAGCCCCAAGCTCTTTCGCGAATGGGCGCCTCGGGTGACCACCCGCAAATACGACCAGAGCCAGAAGCCGCCGGTGGAAAAGGCCGGCCTCACGCTCGGCATGGGCATGACGGAGAAGCAGGGCGGCACCGACGTGCGCGCCAATTCGACCAGGGCCGAGCGGGCCGGCGGCGGCTTCTATCGCATCACCGGCCACAAATGGTTCATGTCGGCGCCGATGTCGGACGCCTTTCTGATGCTGGCGCAGGCGCCGGAGGGGCTCTCCTGCTTCCTGGTGCCGCGCCTCCTGGGCGACGGCAACGGCAACGGCCTCAACTTCCAGCGACTGAAGGACAAGCTCGGAAATCGGTCCAACGCGTCCTCCGAGGTTGAGATCAACAGCGCGATCGGCGAAATGGTCGGTGAGCCGGGCGCCGGCGTGAAGACGATCATGGACATGGTGACGCTGACCCGGCTCGACTGCGCGGTCGGCTCGTCGGGCATCATGCGCGCGGGGCTGGCCGAGGCCATCCATCATGCGCGCCACCGCAACGTCTTCGGCAAGGCACTGATCGAGCAGCCGCTGATGCAGAGCGTGCTGGCCGACATGGCGCTCGATGTGGCGGCTGCGACGGCATTGTCCTTCCGCTTGGCGCGGTCCTTCGACGAGGCAGCCTCCAACCGGGGCGAGGCAGCCTTCGCGCGCGCCATGACGCCTGTGGTCAAATACTGGGTGTGCAAGATCGCCCCGCCGCTGCTCTACGAGGCGATGGAGTGCCTCGGCGGCAACGGCTATGTCGAGGAGGCGCCGCTCGCCCGCTACTACCGGGAGGCGCCGGTCAACGCGATATGGGAAGGCTCCGGAAACGTGATGGCCCTCGACGTGCTGCGCGTGCTCGGGCGAGGGCCGGCACTGTTCGACGAGGTCCTGGCAGGAATCGAGAAGGATCTCGGCGGTCAGAGCGGGAAAGGCGCCACCGGCGTGCTGCGAGCGGCCATGCAGGTCGCGGCCTCGGACGAGGGTTCGGCGCGGATCCTCACCGAGCAACTCGCTTTGTCCGCCGCCGCCGCGGAGTTGCGCAGGCTGGGCGCGGGTCGTATCGCCGACGCCTTCATCGAGACCCGGCTTGCCGGCCAGTGGCGCGGCACCTACGGCATGCTCGACGCCCGCCATGACGCTCGGCTGATCATCGACACGCTTTATCCTGCGAACTGAGGCCGGGCCGGACGGCGGCCTATTTCCTGCTGAACTCGATCCGGGCGGTGACGATCCGCTCGCCGCTCCTGGGATGTGATTCGGAGGTGACGAGGCGCATGCGTCCGCTGCCGAGGCTCGCGACCTGCATTCGTGCGGTGCGGCCCGTGTCATTCCTTGCAGGCCAACGGATACGGAGGTCGAGCGTGCCGCCGTTGCGCGAGCCGGAAAGCGTGGCCGGGCCGCGGATCGACCCGACATAGGAGCCGGTGTAGCGAGCGCCCTGGGCCTGGAGATCCGCACCGATCCGTCGCGAGAACACGACGTTGGCCCGGCAGGCGCCCTGCATGCTGATCTCTTCGCCGTCGGCCCTTGAATCCAGCGTGCAGGACACGTGCATCGGCTGCGCATCGGGTTTCAATCGCACCTGACCTGTGCCCTGCCAGTTCCCGGAGAGGTCTGGAGAAAGTCACTTTCATCCGCGATGGCAGAGGAACCGGTGAGCGACGCCATGAGGATAGCGGGAAACACTCTGGTCGATCCGATCATCTGTTCACGCCTTTGCCGGCTGCGGTGCGGGATGCGGCTTCCTTCAACGCGGATTTCAACGCGGGCGAAAGCGGTCGGCTCCCGACGATCGGGTCACGTTCGCTTACACCGTCTCAGAATGCCGCGACGACCAACATCGGCCGTCGCTCGCCATCACGTGGCCGCGGCTTCCGCGCCGAAACGATGTCGCCACGTTTCCCTATTTGGGAGTAGGTGTCAAACACAAACGGACGAAATGAAAAGTAATTATGTTTCGATCTCATCGTTTATATCGATATTCTGGATGGATTGAGGCTGCGTGATCGTCTTCATCAGCCGGATGTCTCATATCTCCCGAAATCGGAAGGTGAAAGTCTGAAGTCGTTCGCAGAGTCGATAGAAGCGACGTCATAATACGTTGAAATATAATTTGAACAATTGTACAATGGCACCGTTTTGTAAAGCGCATATCAAGCAAATTTGACAGTGGCTGACACGAGGTTCGGACGATGTCGCGTGTGGGCGATGAGACTTTGCGTTCATTTCTTGCCGGTACGACTTCGTCGGGCGGTGTCGAAGAGCTCGTCGAGGCCGCGGGCAATTTCGAGTCCGCGAGAGGAACTGACCCGCTGAGGCGGCGGACTCTGGAGAAACTGGCCCGAGGGACGCCGCTCGAGCCGGATGAGCGTTTCCATCTGGAGGCGATCATCATCCCGGAGAAGCGTCCGGCAATCGACATCATCGAGGGCGACTATCAGGTACGGCATCCCGACTGGCTTCATTTCAACAACGAACCCGTGCGTTCCCGACTGCGCGCGGCGATCGCCGGCATTGGACGCATCGAGCTGCCCAACCATCCGACCTTGCCCTACGGAGGGACCGGCTTCGTGGCCGGCGACGGCCTCCTGATGACCAATCGGCACGTCGCCGAGATCTTCGCTGAAGGTTTGGGCACGGCGGGCCTTCGCTTCATCCCGGGACTCGAGGCCGGTATCGATTTCCTGAAGGAGCGGCGTAGCAGCAGGGAGCTTTTCCTGCGCGTGAAGCAGATCGTCATGATCCATCCCCACTGGGACATGGCGCTGCTGAAGGTGGAGGGCCTGCCCTCCGGCGTGCGGAAGCTTACCCTGTCCACGCTCGACCCGGGGGCCGTGGTCGGCCGCGAGGTGGCGGTGGTAGGCTATCCCACCTTCGATATCCGCAATCCGGCCGACGTCCAGAACATGGTCTTCGGCGGCGTCTACGGCGTCAAGCGGCTGCAGCCGGGGGAGATGAAAAGGGTCGCAGGCGTGGAGAGCTACGATCATTCGGTCGAGGCCGCGCTGCACGACAGTTCAACCCTCGGAGGCAATTCGGGTTCCTGCGTCCTCGATCCAGGCACAGGCGAAGTGGTCGGGCTGCATTTCGGCGGGCGCTACGCGGTCGCCAACTATTGCGTGCCCGCGGGCGAACTCGCCCGCGACGGCCGGGTCATCGACGCCGGCGTCGGCTTTTCGGCTCCCGTTACACGGCGCGCCACCAAATGGGACGAAGCCTGGCGCAGAGCCGATGCGCTCGCCCGGCCCAAGGAGGATACCGGCGGCGGCTTGACGGCGGCTGGCGCGACGCGGCCGTCGCTGGCCGGAACCGCAATGCCAGCCGGTGGCGAGACAAGCATCGTCATCCCGCTCGAAATCACCGTGCGGCTCGGGCAGGCGCGCGCCGGCGCGGAGGTCGGCGCCGCGGCAGCCGGCGCGCAGCCGGAGGCGGAGCGGGCGGTCGAGCCGATCCATGACGCCGACTATTCGACCCGCAAAGGCTACGATGCCCGATTCCTCGGGGTCGAGGTGCCTATCCCGGAACCACGCAACCAGGGCGATCTGGTGCGGATGGAGAATGGCAGCCACGTTATCCCGTACCACCATTTTTCCGTCGTCATGCACAAGAAGCGCCGCCTGGCGCTGCTTGTGGCGTCCAATGTCAGTGCCCGACCGGAAACCAAGAGACCAGGAAACAGGCCCGACTCCGACTATGGGCGTAAGGGCCTCGGGGGCCTGAGCAAGAACGACAGGGAGAAGTGGTTTTCCGACCCGCGCATCCTCGCAGAGGAGCAACTGCCCGACAAATTCTACAATCAGGACCGTAAAGCCTTCGACAAGGGTCACATCGCGCGCCGCGAGGACGTCGCCTGGGGTCAGACCTATGACGAGATGCGCAACGCCAATGGCGACACGTTCCATGTGACGAACTGCTCGCCCCAGATACTCGGCTTCAATCGCTCGTCCGAAGGTGCCGACAATTGGGGCGATCTGGAGAATCTGGTCCTGAGTGAGGCGAAGGCGGAAGGTCTCGCCGTCTTTGCCGGGCCCGTACTGGCGGCGGACGACCCGATCTTCTCGGGTGTGGATCTTCAAAGTCCGATCGCCGTGCGCATCCCGCGCCGCTACTGGAAGCTGATCGTGGCGGCCAAGGACGGCAGACCGCAGAGCTTCGGGTTCCTGCTCGAGCAGGATCTCTCGGCCGTCGACATGGAGTTCGCCGTTCCGCAGCGTTGGCGCCGGTTCATGGCCGGCGTCGGCGAAATCGAAGCCCTGGCCGGCATCGATTTCTCCGATGAGATACGCGTTGGCGACCAGTCCGGAACGGCTGGCGGTGCGCATATCCGCGAAAGCGCAGCCATCGAGGCGCTGCCTCGTCCCGCCAGAGAACCGCGATCGCCGAAACCGGTCCCAGCCTCGGTTGCGCCGCGGATCGATCTCAGCGAGATCCTCGACTTCTGGCGAGGGTTGCAGAAGGCCGGCATCCGCTCGCCCCAGGACGCACGCTTCGTCGTCGGCCTGGCCGAGCCGATATCCGATGCCACCATAGAGTCGATGACGAAGGCGGCGCTCGGGCTGGAGGTCGTCGTCGGTCCGCTGTTCGCGCCCGACCGCGAGCTCGACCGCTTTCGCGCAATCGATGTTCCCGGCGTCGTGTCCGACGATCGTTCCGACCTGTTCGATGTCGCCCGCGTCCTCAACGACGTGCTCGGCAGCGAAACGGTCGAGCCGGATCTGTCGACCCGCTACTACGAAGCGGACAGGGATATTCCGCCGGAGGGCAGCGCCGAAAGCGCGGACTGGGCCTTCTGGTGCTGGGTCAACGACGATCCGGCCAATCGGCCCGTCGACAGCGACTGGGCGATCAACAAGACCAAGGTACGCCAGGCATGGGTGTTTTCCGAGCAGGAGGGGCGGCCGCGCGGCGGCAAGGGCATCATCGTCTTCCAGCCGGACACCGGCGTAGTCCCCGGCCATCCCGAATTGCCGAAGAACATCCACAAGGACAAGCGGGCGGCGAATTTCGTCGAGATCGGCAAGCCGCCCGTCGATCCGATGAATGGGGGCGGCAACCCAGGTCACGGCACAGGTACCGGCAGTGTCGTGGCCAGTCCCGAAAAGGGAAGAATGAGCGGGTCGGCGCCCGACGCCACCCTGGTTCCCATTCGCTGCGTGACGTCGGTCGCTGTCTTCGACCAGAGCCGGGTGGCCCAGGCCATCGACCATGCCCGGCTGAACGGCGCCCATGTCATCACAATGAGCCTCGGCGGCGTGCTCAGCTCGGCGCTGCACGCCGCGGTGAAGAAGGCGGTCGCCGCGAACATCATCGTGGTGGCAGCCGCCGGCAACTGCGTCGGTACCGTGGTATGGCCCGCCCGTTATGACGAGATGATCGCCGTCGGCGGAATCAATGAGAAGTTCCGGCCGTGGATCGGATCGAGCCATGGCGGCGCCGTCGATATTTCGGGCCCGGCCGAACTGGTGTTGCGCGCCGACGCACGGGATCTGGTCGATCCCGGCAAAGTCGGCGGCGGCCAGGGAACCTCCTTTGCAACGGCCCATCTGGCGGGCGTCGCCGCTTGCTGGCTCGCCCATCACGGCCGCGACGCTCTCCTTGAGCGTCTCGGCCCCGGCATGACCCTGCAGGACCTTTTCAAATCGCTGATCCGGCGATCCGCGATCGTGCCCGCCGGCTTCAATACCGGCGAATATGGCGCCGGCATCGTCGACGCTGAAGCTCTGCTGCGAGCCGACCCGACCCCGTCCGGGGCGCTGGAAGCCATTGTCCCTTCACCGCGCACGAATGCCGAGCAGGTGCGCGATCTTCTGGCCGAAGTCGGTGGGAGAGGCCAGGCCGAAGCCGCCGGCCCTATGCTCACGGAAAGCCAGAATCTGCTCGAAATGGCCTGCATCGGGCTCGACATGGCGCGCATCCCCATGACGAAAAGGGCGCAGCTCGAATCGTTGCCGCCGCTGCGCATCTCCGGCGGCCTCAAGCGGCGCATGGACCCGGTCACCGCGCAAGTCGTGTTCAGGGGAGGCGTCAGATGAACGGCGTCGACGGATTGAAGCTTGAACGCACTGCCCGCTGGGCCCGGCGCCTGCTGATGCCGCGGGGCGGTGCGCAGGAGGCCGGCGGCGAGCTCGGCGTCGGGTACGAATCGGCCTCACCGGGAAGCGGGCTCGGCCAAGCGGACATTTCTGCTATCGCCAGCCGCCTTGCAAGCGCACGCACGTCGAAGGGCGAGACGGTGTCAAGGACGGAGGCCGAAGGCTTGGCGCGGAGCCTCGTTGCCGATGCGCGCAGGGGGCTGGAGAAGCTCGAGGGCGCCGCCGAGGGCGTTCTTGGACAGCCGGAAGCCGTTGCCCTGGAGGCCGTGCTTCTGACGCGCGGCCGCCCGGCAGTGAAGGTGATGGGCGCCGAACTTGAAGACATCAATGCGTATCCGGAGTCCGGCATGTGGGCCCAGCTGGTCGACGACCACCGGGCAAATGTCATGGCCGTCACTATGGCGACCGCTGCTGTGCGGGTGACCGATACGCTGCTGACGGACCGGCAGTGGGTCCAGGGCACCGCCTTCCTGATCGGCGACGGGCTGGCCATGACCAACCGGCATGTCCTGTTTCCACCCGGCCAGGGAACGCGCCTGGCGCGGCGCCTGCCCGGAACGACGAACGCCCGGATGAAAGGCGAATACGAGGTGCTTCTCGATTTCGCCTTCGACAGTGGCGCGCGGCGCGACCTGACCTATCGGATCACGGGCGTGCCTTTCGTTGCGGAGGATGCGGACCCCATCGACGCCGCCGTTCTCCAGGTCGAGCCGGTTGCCGGTGCGGCGAAGCCGCTGACGGTCTCGAAGAACAGCATCTTCGACATCGATCGTCTCTTCATCGTTGGCCATCCAGGGCGGGTCGGCAATGTACCGGACGATATCTTCGCTGTGTTCGGCGAGCCCGACGAGCGCAAGCGCGTCAGTTTCGGCACGCTGATGGACATGGTCGAACCCGGTCAGATCCACGTCGTGCATGACGCTTCCACGATCGGCGGCTATTCCGGCGCCGGCGTTCTCGGCTTCGCCACGGCGCAGGTGAGGGCGCTGCACTACTGGGGCGATTCGGTGTCCGGAAACCGAGCCATTGCGTCGGATGCCCTGCGCGCGCATAAGGTTCTTGGCCCAATGATCCCCTAGGGATGCGCCATGAAGTTGACACCCGCTGAGCTCGATGCCCTGGCCGCGGCTTGCACGGAACACCTCCATCCCGGCCGCCTCGAAACCGCAGCCCGTCAATATCAGATTGCCGTCGACATCGATGCCTTCATCAAGGCGCATTCGGCGGGGCGTTCCTCGGGTGAACTGAGTGTGGCGCGCGCTATCCTCGATGCGCTGAACGAGCTTGAGATCGCCTGCGACCTGGCCGAAAGGCTCTACTTCGAAATGGATACGGTCGAGGCCTTCCAGGCCGTGGTGGGTCCGCTGACCCGCTCCGCGAAGTCGAGCGAACAGGCTCACCAGGCATTCCTGCGCCGCCGCGACCATTCCCTGACTGTCCCGCGCCTCAAGCAGCTCAATGAAGAGATCGGCCCGAGAGTGTGCTGCATTGTCGGCGACTTCCTGCTGAACGGCGAGCGCAAGACGAGCCTCGGCACCGGGTTCCTGGTGGGACCCGACATCATCCTGACGGCGATGCATGTCGTCGACCTCCTGGTGCTTCGGCACAAGGAGGCCGAAGTTCCGCGCGCTTTCAAGGCCGTGTTCGACTTCGAGTCGGGCGACCCTATCGCGGGCCTTGAGAAGCTCAGCAACGCACGGTTCCTGCGCATCGTCGATTTTCACGCAACGGATTGGCTAAGGGCCAAGAGCGACAAGCTCGCGTGGGACGGAACCGTAAAGACGCCCGACCAGACCCAGATCGGTGAACTGAAGAGCCATCTGGACTTCGCGCTGATCCGGCTCGCCGAACCTGTCGGCAATCAACCGGTTCGCCCAGGCGCGGCAAGGCCGAGGGGCTGGATCGAAACACTCCTGCCGCCGGCGACGTCCTATGCCGACGGAGCACGGGTGATCATTCCCCAGCATCCGTTCGGCTTCGCGCGCAGGGTCGACTTCGGCGCCATCTCGAAATGCTGTGAATCGGGGACAAGGATGGTCTCCAGGATAGAAACGGAGGAGGGCACGTCGGGCGCGCCCTGTTTCGCCTGGGATCTGACCCTGATCGGCGTCCACAACGCTGCGTTCAAGCCCAACAAGGTCCTGGAGGGCAATCAAGCCATTCGCTTCGACGCCATCTGGCCGGCGATCAGCGCCGTCGTGCCGCAGGCGCCACCACCACCACTGCGAAAAAGGACCTGGCGTCTTGGCCGCCGGAACGGCGGGATCGCTCCGATCCTGGGCCGGACAAAGCTACAGGACTGGCTGAATGCCGCCCTTACCAAGGCAACTGCGGCGACTGGCCGGAGCCGCAGCGACCGCGTCTACGCAGCCGATGCGCCGTCGCTGGGCGCCGGAAAGACGTTCACCGTCGACGTCGTCAGGTCGATTCTGGCCAGTGAGCCCGATGACATCGTTATCGTCCTTGGCGGCGAGCGGGAACTTCTCCCCGACCGGCTGGAGGATTTCGTCGTCGCCCTTGCCGCGGGGTTCGGCCTGACCATCAAGCATGATGAAATCCCGGAACAGCCAAGTGCTGCCCTTCCCAGGGGGGATGGGGACAAGATCGACCGCTGGGCCTCGCAGAGAATGCCTTCGTGGTTCGCCGAGCGCCTTGCCGCCCATCGCGTCACGGCCGTGAACAAATCGCAACACGCCAGGGCCGCGAAGGCCGGCAACGACGCACTCGGCGTGGCGACCGACGCAGTCGTGCTGGAACTCGCCAATGCCGTTTCCGATGTCATCGAACCCAAGGATCGCTGGCGCAATACATGGATCATGATCGATGACCTCAACGTGCGGCCGATGTCGGCGCAGGTGAGAGGCTTTGTCGCCGGGCTGGTCGGTGCCGATGTCGACGAGAGCGCCATCATCGACGTGCGCGCGTCGCTGTATTGGCTCTTCCTGGGCGCCACGCCGGATTTTCTGGTGCCGGACGACTTCACCAAGGAGGCGCTTTCGGCCGACGACATCTCCGTCGATGATGTCGCGGTTTCGATCGGGGCGGCCTTCGACGAAGCCGAGATCACCGACGTCGAGCCGCCGTCACAGATCGAAGCGGCCGCGCTCAGGAACGCGATACCGGTGTTGCTGGACCGTCTGCGTCAGAGCGGCATCAACGACGAGACGTTCCTGACACTCGGTCAGCAACTGGTCGCGAGGCACATCGAAAGCGCCTATCAGAGGCACGGACGAACGCTATGAAATCCGGAGCAAATGACCTGCTCACATCCTTGCTGGCCAGCGAGGAGGTGCGTCAGGCGTTGGCGAAAACGGGGCCCAAGGTGCTGGAGACGATCTCGCGCCTGGCGCCTTCCACCCAAAGCGGCACGTCGCAGCGAGCGGACCCCGCAACGCCCCCCCAGTCGCCGACAGTCACGCGCGCGCTGGTGGCGGCGGCGGTCCGATACAATTTCGATCCGACCCTGCTCGATGGCGATCCGGCCGCGCGTGACCGCGCCTTGTCCCAGTCTTCACTGATCAGCGTGGGCGGCACCAAGCTGCTGCGGCTCTCCAATGCCGAACGCACGCGCATCCTCGATTCGCCGGAGATACAGGAACTGCTGCCGGCCTGCCTGGCTGAACTCGAACAGCCTGATGAGGTGGTCATCGGCTCAACGCACAGCAGTCCCGAAGCGTTGATCGATGCGTATCTGCGCGAAATGCTTCGCGGGCGGCTTGGTACGGGACCTCAAGGGTGGCCGCCTCAGCACTATCGGGCCATCAAGGCCGCCCGGGATGCCCTGGAGGGCGTGGCGCGTCTTGCGCCCTCGGTGCCCTCCGTGAACGATTGCCGGCGCCAGGCGGGACTCACCGATCTCCTCAGCCCGCTCGGTGTCATGATCGGCCTGGACGAGGCAAGTCCTCAGGGACGTACGGATCGGTTCGCCGGCCGCGCGGAGGAGCTCGAAATCCTGCGCAGCATCGTCGACGAGCTCGATTCGGAATCGGCGGTCGAATATGTCAGCCGGGCAGCTATCCGCGTGGGCGCCGCCGTTGCGCAGGCGGCGGGCGTGCGCCGCCCCCGCATGCTGACGATCAAGGCGCGCGGCGGACTTGGCAAGACTGCGCTGATTGCCAAGTTCATCCATGATCATGCCACGGCAGCCAACAGGAAGTTCCCGTTCGCCTTCCTCGACTTCGACCGGGCGGACCTGCAGCCGCGCAGCCCCGGGCTCCTCATCATCGAGATAGCCCGGCAACTCGCTCTGCAATATGCCGCCCAGGAGCCGGCGCTCGAACAGTTGCAGAATTCGATCCGGCGTTCGCTCACCGGACAGGAATTCACTATGCTCGGCGAATGGTGCGATGCCTTGCGAGCCGTCGTGCGCGATGCGCTTGCGGCGAGCAACGCGCGGACATTCCTTCTGGTGCTGGACACGCTCGAGATTGTCGATGCCGACCCCGAGGCCATGAACGGCACGATTACGTTGCTCAGGTTCTTGACGGAGGCGCCCTTTCCGGAACTGTGCGTGGTCGCTTCCGGCCGTTCCGGATTGGACGAGCTGGAAAACCCCGATGCCCCGCAATTCAGCGTTAAGACGAAAAACCTTGAACCGCTGTCGATGGCCGATGCCCGCGAGATGGTCGACAAGCTTGGCAGGCAGCTGATGGGCAGCGAATGGAAGGACGAATGGGTCCCGAAGATCGCGGGCCGCCGCCGCGACCCGGCCGCCCGACGCGAGCCGCTGACATTGCGCCTGGCCGTGGAACTCGTACGTGACGCATCGCCCGAGCAACGGGAGCCTCTTGTCAAGGAAATCCAGCTGCTGGGTGAAAAGGCTGACCAGGAGTTCGTCGGCGTGCTCTACGAGCGGCGTGTCCTCGATCACATACGCGACAAGCAGGCGCGCAAGCTGGCGTGGCCGGGCCTCGTGGCGCGAACCGTGACCCGGCAACTTGCAAGCGACGTGCTCGCGCCCGTTTGCGAGCTTACGCCGGAGCAGGCCGGCCAGGCTTTCGACAGCCTATCGCGCGAAGGCTGGATCGTCGAGCCGTTCGGTCATGCGCTGCGCCATAGGCGCGACCTGCGCGCCCGCACGCTGCCGCTGATGCGTCGGAAGCCGGAAAAATTCGACAAAGTCGTCGATGCATTGATCGACTATTATGGTGCGCCGCCAAACGACGACCCCGTCGAAAGGGCCTACTACATCTTTCTTCGCGGAAGAACTGAAGAGATAAGGCCCGATGCCTTTCCCGAGCAGGTGCTGACGGCGCTCGCACGCGACCTCGAGGATTTCGAACCGGGGTCTCCCGGCTGGTGCCTGCTCGAGGCCAAATTCTCCGAACGACCGCTCGAACTCGAGCATCTGCGTCGCCTGCCGGACGACTTGCTCTGGGACCATGTCGGGCGCACCGGAAGCGGCCTGCGCGGCATGAATGACCGAAAAATCGAACCTCGCGTGCGTTTCCTTCTCGACAAGGGGCAGCCATCCACCGGGGGCACAATCGGCGCGCACAGTGCCTGGCAGGCGATCCAGATGAAATGCGGCTTCTGGGGCCGCCTCGATCCGCGCGATCTGGTGATGCCGGCCGAACAATATGACCTGACGCAACTGGCATTCTACATTGCGCGGCTTTCGCTGGCAGGGCAGGTCGCGCCGGACTACTGGCTGAAGAAGTATCAGCCTTTGTATGACCGGATCACCGGTAGCCGCGGCAATGACAACTGGCATGCGCTTGCCCAGGCCCTTCTTACCGCGCATATGTACGATCCCGGACTGGCTACCCTTATCGACAGTCGCATCCGTGACGCGCTGGCAAGCTCGAGCGGCCAGGGCCGTCTGCGCGAATGCTCGTTGCGGCTGATCCTGCTTGTCGGGGCGGCGAGCAGGCGATCGGCGATCACCGCCTGGTGCAAGCTGGAAGCCGCGCGTATCGCAAACGGTATCTCGTTTGCCGAGTTCGCCATCCTGGCCAGTTCCGGGGGCGCACAGTGCTTGGCGGCGCCAAATGCCACCGTGCTCGATTATCTCGATGACGCCGAAAGGCTTCGCTATCCCCTGGAGGACCAGCAATTCAGCGAGATACCTCACCTGATCATCCAGAACCTCGACGTCATTGCAGCGGCGAGACAAATGATCGAATGGGTCGCCCTTCAGGACGACGATTGGGTCGCGCGCTTTGCCGGTTCCTATTGCTTCGTGCGCGAACCCGAGTGGATCGTCCCCTTCGCCTATCTGCTCGACAAGGTGCTGCCGAAAGCATGGCGCATGAATGTCAATCTGCCGGCCGACGCATACGATCCGGAAGCCAGCGGCTTGTTCAAGCGCCTCACGACCACGCTGCTCGGAGCGCAGACTCCATCCGATCTTCTCGGCTTCCTCGGCTGGGCGGACCGGGCCGGGGATTTCGGACGTACGGTGAACCTGCTCGGCAGACTCCTTCGCGGCGGCGAGGCAAGCGAACTCGGCGCGCTCATGGCGGTTCGGGACGCGTCTCGTGCACGATTGCGGGAGTTGCAATCGCGCCTGCAGGGATCGCCGGCGAACTGACTTGCGCGGTGCTGTGGGACTATGCGCCCGAGGCGGTCCGCCATTAACCTTAACAGATGGTTTAGATTGCGGCGGACGGCGGCAGGGGCCACAGTCCTTCGATGCGTCAGACTTTCGCGCCATTCCTGGCCTTCCAGCCGATGAGCGGCCTTGCCTTGCCGGCGATGGCGGTCGGGAGCGGCAGAGCATGTGCGGCATTCGATTGCTTGGGCGTCACGACCGTCGACGGGCATCCGCCATCCGGTGCCGGTGGCCGCGCGGCCGCTGTGGAGGGGGCCATATCTTCGCGCACTTCCGAATGCGCCGACGTCAGTTTCGATGAGGAGCGGTCATGAAATACATCCTAGCCGCCTGGGCGATGCCGCTCATCCTGTTCTGGGGCTGGTATTTTCTGTCCCTGAACGACATCAATTTCGGCTACGTCATGCTGAGCCGTCAACTGCACGATCTCGTCTTCGAACTCTATGGTGAAATACTGGGAATCGATCCGGCAACCATACCGGCGCTCGTTGCCAGGGCCTGCGCGATCGATACGCTGCTGCTCTGCGCCATATGGGCCTTTCGGCGCCGCCGCGAACTGCGCACCTGGTGGCGGACGCGCCGTGTCACGACCTGGGGATCAATCCCCTCGCAGGGACTTCAGCCGGTCGAGAACGCCTTGGAGGATGAAGGCCGCGGCAGCCGAATCGATGCGCGTCTCCCGCTTCTTGCGGGAGACGTCCATCTCGAGCAGCGCCCGTTCGGCGGCTACCGTGGACAGCCGCTCGTCCCAGAAGGCAAAGGGTAGATCGCTCATCCGTGCGATGTTGCGGACGAAGGCGCGCGAAGCCTGTACGCGCGGACCTTCGCTGCCGTCCATATTGACCGGCAGGCCGATGACGACGGCGCCGGCATTGTCCCGGGTCAACTGCTCGAGCAGAACGGCGGCATCGATCGAGAACTTCTTGCGCAGGATCACCTGGCGCGGATGGGCGAAGGAGAGCCCGACGTCCGAAACGGCCACGCCGATCGTCTTGTCGCCCAGGTCGAGGCCGGCCAGCGTCTTGCCGCGCGGCAGCCAGGCAGGCAATTCCTCTATCGCGATGACGGGCAAAAGCGGGGCTTCCCATTGATTTGGTCGTCCGCCGTTCTATCCTCGCGTCGAACCGAAATCGAGGAGCAAGTCCCATGAAAATCACCTGGTATGGTCATTCCGCGTTCCGCGTCGAGGCCGGCGGGGCAAAAATCCTGATCGATCCGTTCCTTACGGGCAATCCTTCATGGGGTAAGGGATGGGAGGAGGCGGCAGAGGGCGTGACCCATGTGCTGCTCACCCACGGCCACAACGACCATGTCGGCGACGCCGTGCCGATCCTGCAGAAATCAGGCGCCATGCTTGTGGCCAATTTCGAGATCTGCATGTTCCTTGTCGGAAAGGGCGTGAGCGACAAGAAGATCAATCCCGGCAATCACGGCGGAACGGTCGACTGCGGCGGCTTCACCACGACATTCGTGCAGGCGCTCCATTCCTCGTCCTTCGGCGGCGAGCGCGGCGCCAACACTTATCTCGGCAATCCGGGAGGACTGGTCCTGCACTTCCCGGAAGAGCCGACGGTCTACCATATGGGCGACACCGACATCTTCTCCGACATGGCGCTGATCAACGAGTTGCACGAGCCCAAGATCGGCATGGTGCCGATCGGCGACCGCTTCACCATGGGCGGCGCAGTGGCTGCGCACGCCTGCCGCCGCTTCTTCAATTTCGAGACCGTTATCCCCTGCCACTACGCCAGCTTCGGCATCATCGACCAGACGGCCGACAAATTCGTCGCGGGCATGGAGGGGTCCAAGACGCGGGTCGCACTGACGAAGGTTGGCGAGGCCTTCACCATCTAGCAAGCAAAGCGGCACCGCGGTCTTCCGACAAGAACCTGCGGCAAGAGATGCGGTCAGGCAGGAAGCGGAAGTGAGGCTACGCAGATCGAATTCGGGAAAATAACACATGGTCATTGGCTTGGGAGGCTTTTCTCTAGCGATTCTTGCGCTCGCGTCGACCATGCCCGCGGTCGCGGCGGACGATTTCATCTCAGGGGTCTATGCGCCGAGCGAGGATCTCTGCGCCCAGGCGAGAACGGAGGGTCTCCAGACCGTGCTGGAGGCCGGTAACGTCCTGCTCACCGCCCGCGGCTTCGAGGGCATCGAATATCACTGTGAATTCCTCGATGTGACCAAGGCGGCGCGATCCGCAGGCTGGCTGGCGAACGCCCTGTGCGAGCAGCCCGGACATGCCTTTCCGGATGTGGTGTCGATCATGCCGCGGGCCGAGGGGCAGTTGGAAATCACCTCGGTGCGCGTCGCCGATCCCGACGACGCCGGCGGCAATGGCGGCACCTATTTCCAGTGCGAGGGCGTCGAGGCGCCCTGAAGCGCGCGGCGCCGCCGCTGTTGCGGCGCGTCGGCGGGCCATGCCGGTTGCGCGTGGCGCGCCACGAAGCTATAGCCCGGCCTGATCCTCCTTTGACCGCCGAGGCGAGAGAATGTCCGTCGATACCGATACTGTAAAACGCGTCGCGCACCTTGCCCGCATTGCCGTCACGCCGGAGGAGGCGGAACGCATGACCGGCGAGCTCAACGCCATTCTGGGCTTCGTGGAGCAACTGAACGAGGTCGACGTGACCGGCGTCGAACCGATGACGTCGGTGATCCCGATGGAGATGAAGAAGCGCCAGGACGTGGTGACGGAGGGCAACAAGGCGGCCGACATCGTCGCCAATGCGCCGGCCACCGAAGAGAATTTCTTCCTGGTGCCGAAAGTGGTGGAATAGGCCATGGCGATCGAGATCGCGGCCGAAAGCCCGTTGCAGGAGGAGGTCCGCGCGCTGATCGCCGAGCTCAACGCGGCCTTGCTCGAATTGACCCCGCCCGAATTCTGCTTCCACATGACGGTCGAGGAGATGGCGCAGTCCGACACCACGGTCTTCGTCGCGCGGGATGAGGGCGTCGCCGTCGCCTGCGGTGCCCTGAAGCGGCACGAAGACGGCGTCGGCGAGGTGAAGCGCATGTATACGCGCCCTTCGCACCGTGGCCGGCGGATCAGGGTGGCGATCGTCGCGCGCATAGAGGCGCTGGCGCGAGCCGAAGGCATGACACGACTGGTGCTCGAAACCGGCGATCGCCACCCGGCGGCCTGGACGGTTTACGAGTGGGCCGGTTTCTCTCGTTGCGGACCGGTGCTCGACTACCCGGATTCGCAGTGGTCGGTATTTTATGCAAAGCCGCTCGTTGCCGAAGTGGCCTGAACGGATGTCCAGATGACCAACCTGACCAGACTGACCATCGCAGAAGCACGCGCGAAGCTGCGCTCCAGGGAAATTTCCGCGGCCGAACTGACCGACGCCTATCTCGCGGCGATCGATGCGGCCAATCCGCAGCTCAACGCCTATGTCGCCGTCACCCACGACAAGGCGCGGGACATGGCCAAGGCGTCGGACGCGCGGCTCTCCAGGGGCGAAGCCGGTCCGCTGGAAGGCATTCCGGTCGGCATCAAGGACCTGTTCGCGACCGAAGGCGTGCACACCCAGGCCTGCAGCCATGTGCTCGACGGCTTCAAGCCACGCTACGAATCGACGGTGAGTGCCAATCTGTGGGCCGACGGCGCCGTCATGCTCGGCAAGCTCAACATGGACGAGTTCGCCATGGGCTCGTCCAACGAGACGTCCTATTACGGGCCGGTGATCAACCCCTGGCGCCGTTCGCGGACGATGACGACGGTGACGCCGTCGACCCATATGGGCGAGGGCGGTTTCGTCTCCGGCGGCGGCGGCGTGCGCGCCGCGCGTTCCCTCGACAATGCCCAGCTCGTGCCGGGCGGCTCGTCCGGCGGCTCGGCCGCAGCGGTCTCGGCCTTCCTTTGCGCCGGCGCGACCGCGACCGATACGGGCGGCTCGATCCGCCAGCCCGCCGCCTTCACCGGCACCGTGGGCATCAAGCCGACCTATGGCCGCTGCTCGCGCTGGGGCATCGTCGCTTTCGCCTCGTCGCTCGACCAGGCGGGCCCGATCGCGCGCGACGTGCGGGATGCGGCGATCCTTCTGAAATCCATGGCGTCGGTCGACCCCAAGGACACTACCTCGGTCGACCGCCCGGTGCCGGACTACGAGGCTTCCGTCGGCCAGTCGATCAAGGGGCTCAAGGTCGGCATCCCGAGGGAATACCGCATCGACGGCATGCCGCAGGAGATCGAGGAGCTCTGGCGCAAAGGCATCGCTTGGCTCAAGGATGCCGGCGCCGAGATCGTCGACATCTCGCTGCCGCACACCAAATACGCCCTGCCGGCTTACTACATCGTTGCGCCGGCCGAGGCGTCCTCGAACCTGGCGCGCTACGACGGCGTCCGTTACGGGCTGCGCGTTCCCGGCAAGGACATCGTCGACATGTATGAGAAGACCCGCGCCGCCGGCTTCGGCCGCGAGGTCAAGCGCCGTATCATGATCGGCACCTATGTGCTCTCCGCGGGCTACTACGACGCCTACTATCTCCAGGCCCAGAAGGTCCGCACCCTGATCAAGCGCGACTTTGAGCAGGCGTTCGACGCCGGCGTGGACGTGATCCTGACGCCGGCCACGCCGTCGGCCGCCTTCGGCGTCGCCGACCAGGACATGAACGCCGACCCCGTCAAAATGTATCTCAACGACATCTTCACCGTGACGGTGAACATGGCAGGGCTTCCGGGTATCGCCGTCCCGGCGGGGCTCGACGAGAAGGGCCTACCGCTCGGCTTGCAGCTCATCGGCCGGCCGTTCGACGAGGAGACGCTTTTCCGGGCCGGTGACGTCATCGAGAAGGCCGCCGGGCGTTTCGAGCCCGAGGTCTGGTGGGCCTGAGCCTGGGGGGATTTTTGCGTTTCGGGCCTGTGGGGCAAGCGCTGTCGCAATCTGCGTGTCGACGTTGCCGCGGGCTTCGCCATAGGTCCTTGATCCACTGCGTGAAGGATATCCGCCCCGGACGCAGGACCGCTCCGGCACTGGCACCGGCCGAATTCGAGGGTGGGACAACGGCGATCGGGCGGGACGTTCCTCGCCGGACGTCCCCCGCGGCTTTGGGAATGTTCGAGGCGTTGCAGGACAGCGTCTGGTCCGGTGCCCGCTTTCAATTGCTCCACTCAATGCTCTACGAAGTCGCCAGATAGCTGAGCCGCGGGGGCGCGCATGTTCTTCGTCATCTCAAAGATCTTCTGGTTCTTCGCCCAGCCCGCCAATCTGGCGGTGCTGCTGATCCTGACGTCCCTTGCCGCCACGGTGTTGGCGTGGCGGCGGCTTGCTTTCTGGACCGGCAGCGGGGCGGCTCTCGTGCTGGCGCTGTCCGTCTGGTCGTCACTCGGCGCCAATCTCCTCGGGCTTCTGGAGGATCGCTTCCCCAGGCCGGATGCTCTGCCCGAGCGCATCGACGGCATCGTCGTGCTGGGCGGCGGGCTCGAGGGCGGCATCAACAAGGTTCGGGGCGGCTACGAGCTGAACAGTTCAGGCGACCGTTTCGTCGAGACGGCGATCCTTGCGCGGCGCTATCCAAATGCAAAGATCCTCGTCTCGGGCGGCTCGGGTGAGCTTCTGCTCGATGGCGAGGCCGACGCCGACACGGCGCCGCGGTTGCTCACCGCGCTCGGTGTCGCGCCGGAGCGGCTGATCCTGGAGAACAGATCGCGCAACACCGACGAGAACGCGCGCTTCTCGCAGAGACTGGTCGAGCCGCAGCCAGGTGACACCTGGCTGCTGGTGACATCGGCCTTCCACATGCCGCGCTCGGTCGGCCTGTTTCGAAAGGCCGGCTTTCCCGCGATTCCCTGGCCGGTCGACTACCGGACGTCAGGGGAGGAAGGGGCCGGATTCTTTGTCGACAATGCGATGGATTCGCTGCAGAACACCACGCTCGGCATCCGCGAGTGGATCGGTCTGTTCGTCTACTGGATAACCGGCCGGATCGATCAGCTCTTGCCCGGCCCGGGCTGATCGCCGGCTTCGAGCACTGTCCGCCGCGCGGCTGAAAAGAACTGACGTCGGATGAGAACGCCGAGCACCAGTATGGTCGCGACCACGAACGGCCCGGGCCCGACGAACCAGCCGAGATAGCCGATCGAAAACAGGATGCCCCGCAGGCCGGTGTTGAAGTGCTTGCCGGCGAGGATGTTCATGCGCGCAGCACGCCGTTCGGCCAGTTCGACCTCCGTGTCATTGCCGCCGTCTTCGCCTCGCATCGGCACGGCGCCGATCAGGATGGAGCAATAGTTGAACAGCCGGTACGACCAGGCGAACTTGAAGAAGGAATAGGCCATCAGCACGGCGAGGCCGAGAACCTTCATCTCGAAGACGCCGCGCACGGGTTGCGTGACGTAAGGCAGGTCCGAGAGCACGACCAGAACCTTGTCCGATTGCTGGAGCAGAGCAAGGCTTCCCCCGAGCGCGATCAGCGAGGTCGAGGCAAAGAAGGCCGTGCCCTGCTGCAGGCCGATCATGATGCTGGTGTCGACCATGCGCAGATCGCGCCTGGCCATCGTATGCATCCAGACTTCGCGCTGCACGTTCATGGCGCGCGTCAGCGATGTGCGGGAAAAAAGCCTGCCTTCGACCGCCAGCGCATAGAACGCCCACACAACGAGAAAGAAGACGAGTGCGAGAACGTCCATCGCGGCGAGCGGAAAGGAATCGGCCATGTCCGGATTTCTACCATAGATGATCGGCCGGGGCGCTGGTGCGGGCGTCCGGCGCGCGCCTTGCCTCCGCCACAACTCTTGCCGGTTCCTTTACGAAGAGTTGAGGTCAAGCTTCTGATTTCATTAAACTTGTGAGGGGCATGAGAAGATGTCGCAGGACGGTTGCCCAGATTTCGCCTCTTTTGTCGTTGCGAAGCCCATGCGAAGCGCGTATCTAGCGTGCGGGCATTGGGAGTGGAAACGGAACGGTGAGTCTGGCGTTTCCCGGCTGATGAGCAAAAGGAAATCATGGAAGACAGCGTGAACAAATCCTGCTGGGGCTTGACGGCCAAGGCAGTGGTCGGCTTTGCGGGCATCATCCTGCTGGCCTGGCTGGTCGGCGGTTCGGAAACCGCGGCGGTGCTTGCGACGGCCGGTTGATCTTCACGGTATCGTTTCGGCGGGCGCGGGAGCTTCCTCGCGCCTTTTTGTTTGCCTATCTGTAGGGTTGGCGATCCATCCCGGCCGATGTCGCGCCGGGATCAGCCGAGGTCGGCCCGCGCGCAGCGCGCGGTCTCGAACAGGCGGATAGATCGCGGATCAACCGGAGGCTTTGCCGTTGTTCCTTTCCGTCTTCGACTTGTTCAAGATCGGCATCGGTCCGTCGAGCTCGCACACGATGGGACCCATGACGGCAGCCGCGCGGTTCCTGGACGAGATCCTGTCGGGCGACTGGCCGCGGCCTGCCGGCTCCAAGGTGTCGCGCTTGGGCGCGAGTTTGCACGGCTCGCTCGCCTATACCGGCATCGGGCACGGCAGTGACAGGGCGGTCGTGCTCGGGCTCGCCGGCCAGACGCCGGTGACCGTCGATCCCGACACGGCAGACGTGATCGTCGAACGGATCGGGGCCGAAAAGTGCATTTCGCCGCCGGGGCATCCAACCTATCGCTTCGATCCGGCGGTCGATCTCGTCCTCGACAAGAAGACGCCGCTGGCGGGCCATGCCAATGGCATGACCTTCTACGCCTATGACGCGGTGGGCGAACTGCTTCTCAGGCGCATCTATTATTCGATCGGCGGCGGCTTCGTCGTTTCCGACGAAGAGCTGCAGCGCATGAAGACGCGTGGCCCTCAGGCCCCGGGCAGGCCTGTGCCATATCCGTTCCGGAGCGCAGCGGAGATGCTTGCCATGGCCGCGAAGAGCGGCCGCTCGATCGCCGCCATGAAAAGAGCCAACGAGGAGGTCCATATGTCGCGGGCCGAGCTCGATGCCGGCCTGGATGCCGTCTGGGCAGCGATGAAGGGCTGTATCGATCGCGGCCTTTCGCAGGAGGGCATCATGCCCGGCGGCCTGAAGGTTCGGCGGCGCGCTCGCCAACTCCACGACAAGCTGCAGGAGGATTGGCGGAGCAACCGTCCGAATCCGCTGCTCGCCAACGACTGGCTGTCGATCTATGCCATGGCGGTCAATGAGGAGAATGCGGCAGGCGGCCGTGTCGTCACCGCGCCGACCAACGGGGCCGCGGGCGTTGTGCCGGCGGTCATGCGCTACTGGCTGCACTTCCATGTCGAGGCGGATCAGGGTTCGATCCGCGACTTCCTGCTGACGGCCGCAGCCGTCGGCGGCATCATCAAGCACAATGCCTCGATCTCCGGGGCCGAGGTCGGCTGCCAGGGCGAAGTCGGTTCGGCCTCGGCCATGGCCGCGGCAGGCCTTTGCGCGGTGATGGGCGGCACGCCCGAACAGGTCGAGAATGCGGCCGAGATCGCGCTCGAGCACCATCTCGGCATGACCTGCGATCCCGTCGGCGGGCTCGTCCAGGTGCCGTGCATCGAGCGCAACGCACTGGGCGCGGTGAAGGCGGTCACCGCCGCGTCGCTCGCCATCAAGGGTGACGGCAAGCATTTCGTGCCGCTCGATGCCGCGATCGAGACCATGCGGCAGACCGGCATGGATATGAGCGAGAAGTACAAGGAGACCAGCCTCGGCGGACTCGCCGTCAACGTGGTCGAGTGCTGACGAGGGGGGATCCTGTGCAAAACCGGCACTGCCGTTGAAGCGCCCCACCGCTGCCGCTAGTTTGGGACCATGGCACTGAACCTGATCAAACTCTGCGTCGGCTGCGAGAGCGTCGAGGACCTCGAACAATGGATCGCAATGCGACTTGCCGACCGTCGCCGCGCCGGCGACCCTGTCGAGCAATATCACACCACGCGCATGGTTCCGACTCGCGGCGCCGAAATCACCGAAGGCGGCTCGCTCTACTGGGTCATCAAGGGCAATGTGCAGTGCCGGCAACTGATCACCGAGATACGCCCGTTCACGGATGACGAAGGTATCGGCCGCTGCCATCTGGTTCTCGATCCGCTCGTCGTGCGGACCGAATGGCAGCCGCGGCGGGCTTTCCAGGGGTGGCGCTACCTGAAGCCGGAGGATGCTCCGGCCGATCTCGGCAAAGGCAGGGCCGGGCTTGCGGAGATGCCGCCGAAACTGAGGCAGGAACTCGCCGAGCTCGGACTTCTCTGAGCGCATCGCCGCCAGCTCCGGCTTGCGCGCCGCCTGGGCCGCGATCGCTCTGGCCGGCGATCTTGCAAGCCGGGCCTTCACGCCACATGTTGATTGTCATGAGCGACAAGTCGACGCCTGTTCCGCGTAATGCCCGGTCTGCCCCGGCCAAGCCGAAATCCGATGCGCGCGATATCGCCGCGTTCCTGGAGCAGGCACGCGCCCTGCAGGCGGTTTCAGCGGGCAACGGCCGGCTGATCCTGGCACTTGACGCCACCATGAGCCGGCAGCCGACCTGGGATCTCGCCTGCCGCCTGCAGGCCGAGATGTTCGATGCCGTCGGCAAGTCGGGAAAGCTGTCTGTCCAACTCGTCTATTTCCGGGGAATCGGCGAGTGCCGCGCCTCGAAATTCGTCTCCGATACCGAGGCACTCAAGGACCTGATGGTGCGGATCGATTGCCGCGGCGGACACACGCAGATCGGCAAGGTGCTGTCCCATGCATTACGGACGACGGAGCAGGAGAAGGTCAATGCCGTGGTCTTCATCGGCGACGCCATGGAGGAGAGCATCGACGATCTCGCCGACAAGGCCGGCAAGCTTGGCCTGCGCGGCGTGCCGGTGTTCGTTTTCCAGGAAGGAGCCGACGCCGCCGTCGAGCGGGCTTTCCGCGAGGTCGCCCGGCTGTCGCGCGGCGCCTGGTTTCGCTTCGATCGCGACGCGGCCACCACACTGGCGCGTCTGTTGTCTGCCGTGGCCGTCTTCGCTACCGGCGGGCTGAAGGCCCTCGAAGCAAGGGGACGGTCCGAGGACAGGCTGATGATCGAGAATTTGCGGGGTAGCGGCAAGGGATGACAGTGGCCGTCTATGCCTTGCTGGTGCTGCTGTTCGTCGTCGGACTGGCGGCGGTGTTCGTGCGCGCCGATCCGGCACGATTGGCGGAAGGTTTGCGCAAGAGCGGTCCGATCGTGCTCGGCATCGCCGGCGCCCTGCTGCTCGTCACTGGCCGGGCAGGAGTGGGCGGCATGCTGATGTCGCTTGCCTTCGGCTGGTACGGCTATCAGCGCAGGAACCGCAACCTGCGCAAGACGCCGGGGAAACGATCCACCGTCAGAACCGCCGCGCTGGAGATGGAACTCGACCACGACAGCGGCGTATTGGAGGGCATCGTGCTCGCCGGCAGATTCGAAACCCGCATCCTCGGCGAGATGACGCTGCACGAGCTTGTCGAACTCCACGCCGAGTTGGCCGGCGACGGCGAGAGCCGGCAGCTACTTGAGGCGTATCTTGACGGCCGTTTTCCCGTCTGGCGCAAGGACGCTGAGGCGGATGTTGGCCGGGGGGAGCGAGTTGCGCCAGGTTCGGGCGCCATGACTAAGGAGGAGGCCTACAAGGTCCTTGGTCTTGAAACGGGGGCCTCCGCGGCGGATGTCCGCAAGGCGCACCGCCGCCTGATGCAGCGCCTGCACCCCGACATTGGCGGATCGTCTTTCCTGGCGGCGCGGATCAACGAAGCCAAGGATGTCCTGCTCTCCGATCACGATTAGATCTCCTTCGACACCGGTACTCTTCCTGGAGACGGTTCCATTGCCTCGACTGTTCACTGCTGGACCGCGTAGCAGGCGATCTTCTTCTTCTTGAGCGCGCCGCAGGCATCCCAGGCCGCGGTCTTCGTCGCGAAGCCGCCGAAGCGGGCGCGATAGTAGGTGATGCCCCCCTTGTCGAAGGTCGATGTGAAGCCCGAAGCGTCAGCCAGGATCGTTGGCGCCTGCTTGCTGACTTTGGCGAGCGCGGCCTTGGCTTCGGCATCGCTCGGCGAGGACGCGATCTGAACGACCCAGCCGGAAGGCTGCGTCGACGCGGTCTGCACCGCGTCCAGCGCCGCCGGGGTGGGAGCGACCTCGGCGTAGCCCTGCTCGACGGACGCGACTTCGGTGACGACCTTGACGGACTTGCCCGATGCCTTCGGCGCTTCCACCTCGGCAGTGGCGAGCTCGACCGCAAGTTCGGGGCGGCTGTCCGGAGTAGGTGCGTTGCGCTTCGGCAGGACCGCAGCGGCGACCGCCGTGGCGGCATTGTCGGCGGTGATCTGCGGCCGGAGGTCCGCCGGCTCGGCGCGGGCGACAAGGTCGCCGCCGTCGCGGCCGGATGCTTTCGGCAGATACTTCTTGATCAGCTCGGCCATATGGTTGTCGCGGGCGCGGCCGCTGGCGCCACCCATCACGACGGCGACGATCTTGCGGTCGCCTGATTTCACCGACGAGACAAGGTTGAAGCCCGACGCATTGGTATAGCCGGTCTTGATGCCGTCGACGCCCTGGACGCGGCCGAGCAGCTTGTTGTGGTTGCCCATGCGCTGACGCCCGAAGGTGAAGGAGCGGGTCGAAAAATAGCTGTAGTACTGCGGAAAATGCTCGCGCAGCGCGATACCGAGGACGGCAAGGTCTCGTGCGGTCGAGTGCTGCGCGGAGTTCGGCAGGCCCGAGGCATTCCTGAAGGTGGTGTCGCTCATGCCGAGGCGGCGCGCCTTGTTGGTCATGATGCGCGCGAAATTCTCCTCCGATCCGCCGAGATATTCGGCGATCGCAGCGGCCGCATCATTGGCCGACTTGGTGACCAGCGCGTAGACGATGGTCTCGACCGTGACCGAACTGCCGGCCTTGACGCCGAGTTTCGTCGGCGGCTTCGCGGCGGCGGAGGCCGAAAACGGAACACGCGTGTTCTTGGTGATCTTGCCGGACTGCAGCCCTTCGAAGATGAGGTAGAGGGTCATCATCTTGGTCAGCGAAGCGGGATAGCGCTGCGCGTCGGCATTGGCTGAAAACAGCGTCTTGCCGGTGTTCGCGTCGACGACGATGGCGGCATATCGCGAATTCGCCGCCGCCGCTTCCGATGCCCCCAGGCCGAGCGTTGCCGCGAGGAGGAGGGCGAGGAAGGGTTTGAGGGATATGGGAGATCGAGGAAGGTGACGGACCAGCGACGCCTGACGCACTGTTACATCCTTTGAGTTTTCGTTGGTACCCGGGGCGCGGCAAAGGATCCGGCCTCGCATTCGAAAACCCTAAGGCAAGCAATCTTACCAATCCGTTTATGGTAACCAGGATGTTGACGATTTCCGTCCGGCTTTACGCTTATTTCATTCGAATTTCTTTCGAACTGTGGCGACCGTCGATCGCCTTTGCGCGCGGCAGGTCCGGCTTGACTTTTTGTGCAATGCACAATAAGTAGGCTGCAGCGCACTATGGCGTGCGTGCATTGCTTCCACGTCGCAGCCGAGAGGTCCACCGATGACGCAGCCTTTTGAAGACGCCAACAAAGCTGGCAAGGAATATCTCGACGCCAGCCTCAAGAGCTTCGCCTCTATCTCCAAGAGCGTGCAGGCGATCGCCGCCGAGGCGAGCGAATACACCAAGAAGTCGTTCGAGGCGGGCAGCGCCGCTTTCGAGAAGCTGGTTGCGGCCAAGTCGCTGGACAAGGCCTTCGAAATTCAGGCCGACTACGCCAAGCAGGCCTATGAGAGCTTCGTCGCCGAGGCGACCAAATTCGGCGAGCTTTACGCGGACGTCGCCAAGGAAGCCTACAAGCCGTTCGAGGCCGTCGTCGCCAAGGCGAAGTAAGCGTCGCCCTGCAAGCTTCGCAAAAGGACCCGGCTGCATGGTCGCAGCCGGGTCCTTTTGTTTTTTCAGGCAGGATGAATGTCGACGATCTCCGCGTATCGCTCACCCGAATTTTGGCGCCTAGCCGAAAGGGCCATATTGTCAGCAGGAAAGAAGGCCTTAAAATCTGCCAATGAGCACCTACATGTCGAGGCCGGGAAGGGATTCGGCGACAAGGACAGCATTTTGACGATCGGCGGGTTTGCCATGCAAGCGAGCACGGCGCGTATGCAGAACGGCGAGGGCGGTGGCAACGGCCCCGGCCGGGGTACTGCGGTCATCACGCGGCCCAGAGCCAAGACCAAGAAGCCCAGTCTTTATCGCGTGCTTATCCTCAACGACGACTACACCCCTATGGAATTCGTGGTCCACGTGCTGGAGCGCTTCTTCCAGAAGGACCGGGAGGCGGCGACCCGCATCATGCTCCACGTTCACAATCACGGAGTGGGCGAGTGTGGGGTCTATACTTTCGAAGTGGCGGAGACCAAAGTGACGCAGGTCATGGACTTCGCCCGCCAGCACCAGCATCCGCTGCAATGCGTGATGGAGAAAAAGTGAGGTTTTGAATGCCGGCTTTCTCGCAAGGCCTCGAAAAGGCGCTTCATCAGGCACTCACCCTTGCCAATGAGCGTCACCACGAATACGCGACCCTCGAGCATCTCCTGCTCGCGCTGATCGACGACAACGATGCGTCGGCGGTCATGCGCGCGTGCAACGTCGATCTCGACGAACTCAAGCAAACCGTCCTGACCTACATCGACACCGAACTCGACAATCTGGTCACGGGCTACGATGAGGATTCCAAGCCGACCGCCGGGTTCCAGCGCGTTATCCAGCGCGCGGTCATCCATGTGCAGTCGTCGGGCCGGGAAGAGGTGTCCGGCGCCAATGTGCTCGTCGCCATCTTCGCGGAGCGCGAGAGCCACGCCGCCTATTTCCTCCAGGAACAGCAGATGACGCGCTACGACGCGGTCAACTACATTTCCCACGGCATCGCCAAGCGTCCCGGCGCCAGCGAAAGCCGTACGCCCCGTGGCGCCGAGGAAGACCAGTCCAGCCAGGGCAACGGTGAAGCGGCGGAAGACAACGGCAAGAAGAAGCCGCAGGACGCGCTTTCCGCCTACTGCGTCAATCTCAACCAGAAGGCCAAGTCCGGCCGCATCGACCCGCTGATCGGTCGCGAGTCCGAGATCAGCCGTACCATCCAGGTGTTGTGCCGCCGCTCGAAGAACAATCCGCTCTATGTCGGCGATCCCGGCGTCGGCAAGACGGCGATCGCCGAGGGGCTGGCAAAGCGGATCGTCGAAGGCGACGTGCCCGAGGTGCTCGCCGGCGCGACCATTTTCGCGCTGGACATGGGCACGCTGCTCGCCGGCACCCGCTATCGTGGCGATTTCGAGGAGCGGCTGAAGCAGGTCGTCAAGGAGCTCGAGGATTATCCGGGCGCGGTTCTGTTCATCGACGAGATTCATACTGTGATCGGCGCCGGCGCGACGTCGGGCGGCGCCATGGATGCATCGAACCTGCTGAAGCCGGCCCTGTCCTCCGGTGCGATCCGCTGCATCGGCTCGACCACCTACAAGGAGTTCCGCCAGTTCTTCGAGAAGGACAGGGCGCTCGTACGCCGCTTCCAGAAGATCGACGTCAACGAGCCGTCGGTGGTCGACGCCATCGAAATCATGAAGGGTCTGAAGCCCTATTACGAGGACTTCCACAAGGTCCGCTACACCAACGACGCGATCAAGGCGGCGGTGGAGCTTTCGGCGCGCTATATCAGCGACCGCAAGCTGCCGGACAAGGCGATCGACGTGATCGACGAAACCGGCGCTTCGCAAATGCTGTTGCCGGAAGGCAAGCGCAAGAAGACGATCAGCGTCAAGGAAATCGAGGCCACCATCGCCACCATGGCGCGCATTCCGCCGAAGACGGTCTCGGCGGACGACGAGAAGGTGCTCGCCGGGCTGGAAGATGAACTGCGGCGCGTCGTCTACGGGCAGGACACCGCCATCAGCGCGCTCGCTTCCGCGATCAAGCTCGCCCGTGCCGGCCTGCGCGAACCGGAGAAGCCCATCGGGTGCTACCTGTTCTCCGGCCCCACCGGTGTCGGCAAGACCGAGGTTGCCAAGCAGCTCGCCGCCTCGCTCGGAGTCGAGCTTCTGCGCTTCGACATGTCGGAATATATGGAGCGCCACACCGTCAGCCGGCTGATCGGCGCGCCTCCCGGCTATGTCGGCTTCGACCAGGGCGGCCTGCTGACGGATGGCGTCGACCAGCACCCGCATTGCGTGCTGCTGCTCGACGAGATCGAAAAGGCGCATCCCGATCTGTTCAACATCCTCCTGCAGGTCATGGATCACGGCAAGCTGACGGATCACAACGGCAAGCAGATCGACTTCCGTAACGTAATCCTGATCATGACCACGAATGCGGGCGCCTCCGAGATGGCCAAGGCTGCGATAGGCTTCGGCTCGTCGAAGCGGGAGGGCGACGACATGGAGGCGATCAACCGGCTGTTCACGCCGGAGTTCCGCAACCGTCTCGACGCGATCATTCCCTTCGGGTCGCTCCCGGTTCCGGTCGTTCACCAGGTCGTTCAGAAATTCGTCATGCAACTCGAAGCCCAGCTGTCGGAGCGCGGCGTCACCTTCGACCTGTCGCCGGATGCCGTCGCCTGGCTCGCCGAGAAGGGTTACGACGAGCGCATGGGCGCGCGGCCGCTCGCCCGCGTCATCCAGGAGCACATCAAGAAGCCGCTGGCGGAAGAGGTCCTGTTTGGCAAGCTCAAGAAGGGCGGCACGGTCCGCGTCACGATCGAGACGAAGGAGACCGGTGAAACCGGCCTCAAGCTGGAAACGATCGCCGACGAGGTTCCGGTGAAGCCGAAGAAGGAAGAGCCGAAGAAGGATCCGGCGCCGCGCCGCGCGGCCGCAAAGAAAACGGCCAAGAAGGCCGTTGCGCAGAAGCCAAGACCCGGGGGCAGGGACGGTGCTAAGCGCAGCCTCGTCCCACAGCTGCCCCGTAAGGGCTGAGAGAGGTTCCGGTCAGGTCAAGGCCCCGGCAACGGGGCCTTTCCACTTGGCGGCAGCCCTCGGTTGGCTGGCCCCCGGGATCCACCATCGTGGCGCAACATATCGCCTGGGCCGGGCGCTGACTCGGGGTTCTTTCCCGTGTTAAGCGCAGGAGCGCATGCCTGAAGTCGAACCATCCTTTCCCCCGAGCTTCGATCTGCACTGGACCTGGTTCCGGCGCGGGGTTCGGGCGTCGGTGTCCATTCCCGGCCTGATCCTGACCAGTGCCTTCGTGGGCTTCGCCGGTCTTGCCAAGGACGCTGGCCTCGGCCTCGGCGAGACGGTCTTCATGGTCGCCGTCGTGTGGGCCTTGCCGGCGAAGGTGGTGCTGATCGGCGCTGTCTTGTCCGGCAGCTCTGTCTGGGGCGCGGCCTTCGCCGTGGCGCTTTCTTCCGTCCGGCTGATGCCGATGGTGGTCGCCCTGGTTCCCGAGATGCGCGGGCCGCGGACGCCGAGATGGGTGCTCTACGCGCTCTCGCATTTCGTCGCCGTCACCTCCTGGGTCCTTGCGATGGACCAGTTGCGCCACGTGCCGCGGGATCTGCGCACGACCTACTATGCCGGGCTGGGCGGGACGCTCGTGCTCGCCAACATGGTCGTGGTCGCGGTCGTGTTCTCGATCGCGGGAAGCTTGCCGCCGCTCGTTTCCGCGGCGCTGCTGCTCCTGACGCCGATGTATTTCCTCACCTCGCTCTGGGGATCCGCCAGGGAAAGGGCAGGGCATGTCGCTATGGCGATCGGCCTCGTGCTGGGACCGCTGTTCCACATACTGCTGCCCGGCTTCGACCTGCTCGCCGCCGGCGTGATCGGCGGCGGTGCGGCGTATGCCTTTCACCTCGCTGCCCGGCCGAAGGCGTCATGATGACCTTCGATGCCCTCGACGCCTGGTGGTGGCCCTTTCTCTTCATCCTGATCGCGGGCTGGCTGGCCACCGACGCATGGCGATTTCTCGGCGTGTATTTCGGCGGGCGGATTTCGGAGGGGGCGGGCTTGCTCGTTCTGGTCCGCGCCGTTGCCACGGCACTGGTGGCAGCGGTGATCGGAAACCTGATCGTGTTCCCGTCAGGCGTGCTGGCCGCGGCGCCGCTCGCCCTGCGTGTCGGGGCGGCGGCAGCCGGGTTCGTCGCTTATCTGTGGCTCGGCAAACGAATCCTCGCAGGCATCGTGGTCGCGGAGGTCGTGCTCGTCGCCGGATTGATGCTCGGTGCCTGACGGCCTGCGCCGCGATTTCTGGCGCGCGGCCGATTTCCCCACCGATGGCGCGGGGCACGACCGTTGGCGACCTGTTTCCCTGAAAGGACGTCAGGCCTCGGAGAGTGCTGCCCTGATCCGCTCGGCATTGGCCGCGAGCACTTCGGGCTTTTCCATCTGGCCGGTATGGGGCTTCAGCGCCACGCCCTCGAAGCGGGGCAGGATATGGACATGGAGATGGAACACCACCTGTCCGCCGGCCTGCTCGTTGAACTGCTGGACGGTGACGCCATCGGCCGAAAACGCCTTCTTGACGGCGCGCGCCAACCTCTGCGTGGTCCTGGCAACGGCTGCAAGGCTATCCTGCTCGACGTCGAGGATGTTGCGCGACGGCTTCTTCGGGATGACGAGGCAATGACCGTCGCCGCGTGGCATGATGTCCATGAAGGCGAAGGTGTCCGTGTCCTCGTAGAGCTTGTGAGCGGGCAACTCGCCGCGCAGGATTTTCGCAAAGACGTTGTTGGTGTCGTAGGCAGCGGTCATCGTGTCCCTCGTCGTTTCGTGCCCGGCGGTGTTCACCGGCGCAGGCGGTCCCAGTGTCGAAGATGGCGGCCCGCCGTCAAGCCGTTCCCTCGTCCTTGCGGAACGGTCCGTGCCCCTCCAGATAGGCGCCCATTCGCGCAACGTCCCGGCGCTCGGCGACGAGATAGTCCGCGACTGCCTTGCGCAGTCCGGGATGGGCGATGTAGTGCGCCGACTGCACCGTCACGGGCAGATAGCCGCGGGCGAGCTTGTGCTCGCCTTGCGCACCGGCCTCGACCACCTTCAGTTTCCTTTCGATCGCGAAATCGATCGCCTGGTGGTAGCACACCTCGAAATGCAGGAACGGATGATCCTCGATGCATCCCCAGTTGCGGCCGTAAAGAGCCTCCGACCCGATGAAGTTGATGGCGCCGGCAATGTAGCGTCCATTTCGCCTGGCCATGACGAGCAGGACGTCGTCGGCCATACGCTCGCCGATCAGTGAGAAGAAGCGCCGATTGAGATAGGGCCGGCCCCATTTGCGCCCGCCCGTGTCCATGTAGAAGGCAAAGAAGTCGTCCCATAAGGCTTCGGTGATATCGGCCCCCGTGAGCCGGTCGATCGTGATGCCATCGGCCACGGCCTTGCGCCGCTCGGCCTTCAGCGCCTTGCGCTTGCGCGAGGCAAGGGAGGCCAGGAAGTCGTCGTAGCTTCCATATCCTTCGTTGAAGAAGTGGAACTGCTGGTCGTTGCGCACGAGGTAGCCGGCTGCGTCCAGTGCCGTCATGTCGGCCTCCTGCGCGAAGGTCACATGCGCGGACGATACGCCGAGGCGGTCGGTCACCATCTTCAGGCCGGTGGCGAGGGCCGCGCGCAGGCTGCCGGCGTCGCCGTCGGAAGCGACCAGCAGGCGAGGGCCGGTCACCGGCGTGAACGGGACGGAGACTTGCAGCTTCGGATAATACTGCCCGCCGGCCCGTTCGAGTGCATCGGCCCAGCCATGGTCGAACACATATTCGCCTTGACTGTGGGACTTGGCATAACAGGGCACCGCACCGACAAGCCTTCCGTCCGACGTCTCCAGCCTCAGATGGTGGCCCTGCCATCCTGCACGGGCGACAGCGCAGCCGGATTCTTCCAGCGCGGTCAGAAAATCAAATGAAAGAAAAGGGTTGTAGTAGTTCTGTGAACTGATTTTCGAGGTTCCTGCGAGCGATTCCCATTCGCTCCTGCGGAAGGCGCCAATGCTGGTGGCGGCTCGGATGGCATAAGCGCCATCCGCTTCCGGTCGTGCGGCTTCGGTCCCGTTACCCATGGCGTTTACTTACGTCTCGTTCCGCAATGCGCAAGGCCGGCACGATCACCTTCATGCGACGCGCGCCGGTTCAAATCCTTCGAACGTCATCTGGTCGGCCTCGGCGAAGGTCTTGTCGACCATCGGCTGGTCGCGCACCGTCCAGGTGATGACAGGCATCGCCAGCCTTTCGCGCACGAAGGTGACGAACGGGTTGGGCAGATGGACGACGCTGTAGGAGACGAAGGAGATGCCGTTGGCGAGCATGGAGAAATGGGCCTCGATCTCGTGCGGCTTGTCTCCCCAGGCGGTGAGACCGGCCGGAATTCCCGACGCCTGCGTCGGGAACTCGCGGATCAGCCAGTGGTCGAAGGACATGATCGCCACCTCGCCCTTGTAGTTGCGCAGCGCCGCGGCGACCTTGGCGACCAAGCCCGCATCCTTGCCGGGAATGCCCTTGAGCTCGATGACGAGGGGCACGCGCCCGCGAACCAGCGACAGCAGTTCGCCCAGCGTCGGCACATGGTCCGCGGTTCCGCCGACACGCAGTGCGCCGAACTCGGCCGCCGTGCGCTGCCACACATAGCCTTCCGTGCCGGTCAGGCGCCTGAGGTCGTTGTCGTGGAAGACGACCACCTCGTCGTCGAGCGTGAGATGCACGTCACATTCGATCGCGTAACCGCGTTCGGCTGCGGCCTCGAAGGCCGAGAGCGTGTTCTCCCAGCGCGCCTTGTTCATGTCGTGGAAGCCGCGATGGGCGACCGGCGTCTTCGTCAGCCAGGAAATGTCGCGCATGGCGGTCCTACTCGAACTCGATGATGGCTTCGATCTCGACCGGTGCATTGAGCGGGAGGGCGGCGGTGCCGACGGCCGAACGCGCATGCTTGCCCTGCTCGCCGAGCGCGGCAACCAGGAAGTCGGAGGCACCGTTGGCGACGAGGTGCTGCTCGACGAAGTCCTTCGTGGACGCGACGAAGACCGTGATCTTGACCACGCGCACGATTTTTTCGAGATCGCCAAGAGCGGCCTTGGCCTGGGCAAGGATGTTGATTGCGCAATATTTGGCGGCCTCCTTGCCGGCTTCCACGTCGACGTCGCGCCCCAGGAGCCCTGTCGAGGAAAGCTTTCCGTCCTTGAAAGGAAGCTGCCCGGCCGTCAGGAGCAGATTGCCGGAGCGCATGAAGGGAACATAGTTGGCGGCAGGGGCAGCAGCGGCCGGCAGCGTCACGCCGAGATCTGCCAGGCGGGTTTCGATCGTTTGGGCCATGATGCGGTCCTTGTTCGGGGTGGGATGGCGAGAAGCGGGGAAGGTGCTATTTTTGCCTCGCTTCCGCCACGACTTTTTTTATTGTGGCCTATCGATCATCGCGGCCTGATGAAAGGCCGTGCTTCCGGAGTTTTCCTGATGCGCTTGAAGCGCCTTGTCCTGCTTGCCCTGGCCTCTCCGTCGCTGCTCGTAATCCAGCCCGCTTTGTCGGCGCCGATTCTCGCGCCTCATCGCGCCGTCTACGATCTCATTCTCGACAAGGCTTCGGACCGCTCGGGGATCACCGGAATAGCCGGACGCATGGTCTACGAGTTCAACGGCTCGCCCTGCGAAGGCTATACCGTGAAGTTCCGGTTCGTCACCAAGATGGACACGCGCGATGTCTCGCGGCTTACCGACCAGCAGACGACGACTTTCGAAGATGGTGCCGGCAAGTCCTTCAATTTCGTCACGAAATCCTTCGTGGACCAGAATCCCGATCGCGAGGTGAAGGGCTCGGCCCACATCGAGCCGTCCGGAGTGCGGGTCGACCTGGAAAAACCCGACAGGAACATGCTCGAACTTGGCAAGACGCAATTCCCGACCCAGCATCTGATCGAGATGATCGATAGGGCCAACAAGGGCGAGACCTTCTACGAGACGACCCTGTTCGACGGTTCGGAGGATGCCGATCGGGTGATGACTACCACGGTCGTGATCGGCAAGGAGGAGAAGTCCGGCAAGGACGATCCGGAACTCCCCGTCATGAGCGAACTGGCGCCGGAACCCTACTGGCCGGTCGACATCGCCTATTTCGATCTGTCTAAGGCCGGCAGCAGCGGCGAGGAAGTGCCGGAGTACCATATCTCCTTCAAGCTGCATGAGAACGGCGTCACCCGCGATCTCCTGATGGACTACGGCGATTTTTCCATGAAGGGCAAGCTCGTCAACCTGTCGCTGTTCGATGCCCCGAAGGACTGCGACTGAAAAGGACTCCTGGAGAGCCGTGCGTCCGCGTGGATGCACGGAGATTGCCGAGCATGTTTAGCGGCTGCGCGACGACTACTGCAGGGTCGCTGCGCGACACGGTCAGCCGATTCGTCCCGCAGCCGGCCGGACCGCGCAGGGCGCATATCCGCGTGCCCGATCCACTGCCGCTGCACGGTTTCGAAGGCTCGGTCGGCGCGGCGCTCGGCGAGTTGCGCTGCCGCATGCGATCCGCGATCGACTACGTGATGGGCGAACGTGAGGCTGCCGGCGGCTTCATTTCCTATGGCAATCCATTCTATCTTCCCGCAGTTGAGCGCACACTGGGGATATCTGGGTCTTGAAGAGCATCCTGCATCTGCAACGGCGTTTGCTACGCCCGGCTCCATGCGGCGACACGCCGAGAGTGCGGGGCGTCCTGCCGGCCGCAGGGGAGGTCGCATGACGGTCTATGTCGACGATGCGATCTGGAACTGGGCGGGGCGAAGATGGTGCCACATGCTGGCAGACGACATCGCGGAGCTTCATCGCTTTGCCGCACTGCTCGGCATCCATCATCTATCCTATCAGGGACCGCCAAAGACGTCGGCGCCGCATTACGACATCACCGGCTTCGAGCGAGATCGCGCGGTCAGGCTGGGCGCGGTGCCGTGTGGCCGAGAGGAAATCGTGGAGGTCTTCCGGCGCGTGCGCGTGGCGCGGCGGGCAGGGAGCGTGGCGGCATGACCCTGGCGGCATTTTTGGCCTATTGCGCTGCGATCACCCTTGCCGCGGCCACGCCGGGGCCGGCGATGTTCGCTGTCATATCGACGGGACTGTCACGAGGTTTCACGCCGGCCGTCCTTGCCGGCGCCGGTGTCGCCTTGGCCGATGCAATTCTGGTCGTCCTTGCTCTGCTCGGTCTGGTAGCGCTCGTGCAGGCTTTCGAGTGGATACTCCTGGTCCTCAAATATGCGGGCGCTGCCTATCTGGTCTGGCTCGGCGTGAAGATGTGGCGTGCTCCGGCTGCGGCCGAGGGCAAGCCTGCAGGTGGCAGCCGGGCGCGCCCCTTTGTTCTCGGCGCGTCGATAGGCCTGAGCAATCCGAAGGCGATTCTCTTCCACGCCAGCATTATGCCGCTGATCCTCGACCTCGACGTCCTCACCATCACGGACGGTATGGTCGTGATCGCAGTGGTGATCGGCGCGAATGCGGTGGTGATGGGCATCTATGCCGGCCTCTCAACCGGCGCCGCGCGCCTCTTCGGGACGGAATGGCGCATGCGCATGGTCAACCGCATTTCCGGCGGTGCGATGATCAGTGCCGGGGCGCTGATCGCCTCGCGCTGACCGCTTTCCGCGCCAGCCGACCAGGTGCGGGCGCATAAGTCGGGTGCAGGCGCTTGCTTTTCCGGCGCGCAGCCTCTATATGGCCGCCCATTCCACACACGGACATGGGTTACCGGCCGGGAGAAATCCGGCGGAACCTCCGGTGGCGTAGCGGGACCCTCCCGACAACGTCAAGCGTCCGTGGAGGCTCAACCGGAAAGGAAAGTTGTAATGGCTCTGCCAGACTTCAGCATGCGCCAGCTTTTGGAAGCTGGTGTTCACTTCGGCCACCAGACCCATCGCTGGAATCCGAAGATGGCGCCTTATATCTACGGCGCCCGCAACAACATCCACGTCATCGACCTGTCGCAGACGGTTCCGCTGCTTCACCAGGCCCTGAAGCAGGTGTCTGATGTCGTCTCGCGCGGCGGCCGCGTGCTCTTCGTCGGCACCAAGCGCCAGGCGTCCGACATCGTCGCCGACGCCGCGCAGCGTTCGGCGCAGTACTATGTCAATTCGCGCTGGCTCGGCGGCATGCTGACCAACTGGAAGACGATCTCCAACTCGATCCAGCGCCTGCGCAAGCTCGACGAGCTGCTCGCCGGCGAAGCCCAGGGCTTCACCAAGAAGGAGCGCCTGAATCTCGAGCGTGAGCGCGAGAAGCTTGACCGCGCGCTGGGCGGCATCAAGGACATGGGCTCCACGCCGGACCTGATGTTCGTCATCGACACCAACAAGGAGGCGATCGCCATCCAGGAGGCCAAGCGCCTCGGGATCCCGGTCGTGGCGGTGATCGATTCGAATTGCGATCCGGACAAGATCGACTACCCGATCCCGGGCAATGACGACGCGCAGCGCGCCATCGCGCTTTATTGCGACCTCGTCGCCAAGGCCGCGATCGACGGTATCGCGCGCCAGCAGGGCGCGCTCGGGGTCGATCTCGGCGCTTCGGCCGAGGCCCCGGTCGAGCCGGCCCTCGACGAGGGTGCCGCAGGCGACCAGGCCGGCGCCTGATCCGCGAAGGTTCACCGCGACCTTCACATTATCTTGGACTTGGCGCGCTATGTCGCGCTGGCGGCCGGCGCATCATCGATCCCTCGGTGATGCGCTGACGCGTTGAATATGAAGAGGCGAAAATGAGCATTTCTGCTGCACAGGTTAAACAGCTCCGCGACATGACCGGCGCGGGAATGATGGACTGCAAGGCGGCCCTTGCCGAGACCAACGGCGACATGGAGGCCGCAGTCGACTGGCTGCGCAAGAAGGGTATCGCCAAGGCCGACAAGAAGGCCGGCCGCACTGCCGCCGAGGGCCTGGTCGGCGTCGCTTCCGACGCCAACGGCGCCGTCGTGGTCGAAGTCAATTCCGAGACCGACTTCGTCGCCCGCAATGCCGCCTTCCAGGAGATCGTGCGCAACGTCTCGCAGCTTGCGCTCGCCACCGACGGCTCCTCCGAAGCTGTAGCCGCCGCGGCCTATCCCGGCACCGGCAAGAATGTCGCCGACACCATCAAGGACGCCGTCGGTACGATCGGCGAGAACATGAGCTTCCGCCGTTCGGCCAAGCTTTCGGTGTCCGCCGGCGCCGTCGCGACTTATGTCCACAACGCCGTTGCCGACAATCTCGGCAAGATGGGCGTGCTGGTGGGCGTCGAGACCACGGGGAATGCGGAAGCCGCGCGCGCCTTCGGCCGCCAGGTCGCCATGCATGTCGCCGCGACCAATCCGCTCGCCTTGACGGCCGAGGAGATCGATCCGGCAGTGGTTGCCCGCGAGAAGGACATCTTCTCGGATCAGGCGCGCCAGTCCGGCAAGCCCGAGAACATCATCGAGAAGATGGTGGAAGGGCGCCTGCGCAAGTTCTACGAGGAAGTTGTGCTCCTGAAACAGGCCTTCGTGCTCAATCCCGACATCACCGTCGAGAAGGCGCTGAAGGATGCCGAGAAGGAGATCGGCGCTCCGGCGAAGATCACCGGCTTCGTGCGTTTCGCGCTTGGCGAGGGCATCGAGAAGGAAGAGAGCGACTTCGCCGCCGAAGTCGCCGCGGCAGTGAAAAAGTAACGCCGCATCAAACGCTTCCCGCCAGTTACTGAAGGGCGCCCCGTGACATGGCGGCGCCCTTCGTGTATCGAGCGGCTCCAGGCGGGATGCAAGGCGGCAGAAGAGGATTGACGAGGAACCAATGACGGCGAAGCCCCTTTACCGGCGTGTCCTGCTGAAAGCGTCGGGTGAGGCGCTGATGGGTGACCAGCATTTCGGAATCGACGTCTCGGTCGTCGACCGCATCGCCGCCGACATCGCCGAGGCAAGGGCGCTCGGCGTGGAAGTGGGCGTGGTGATCGGCGGCGGCAACATCTTCCGCGGCGTCGCCGTCGCCTCCAAGGGCGGCGATCGCGTCACCGGCGACCATATGGGCATGCTGGCGACCGTCATCAATTCGCTGGCCCTGCGCACCTCCCTCGTCAAGATCGGCGTCGACGCCGTCGTGCTCTCCGCGATCGCGATGCCGGAACTCTGCGAAAGCTTCTCGCAGCGCCAGGCGACTTCCTACATGAATGCCGGCAAGGTGGTGATCTTCGCCGGAGGTACCGGCAACCCCTTCTTCACCACGGATTCCGCCGCGGCGCTGCGCGCCGCCGAGATCGGCGCAGACGCCCTGTTCAAGGGCACCCAGGTTGATGGCGTATATTCGAGCGACCCGAAGAAAGACCCCGACGCCGTTCGCTACGACCGCATCAGCCACGAGGAAGTGCTGGTCAGGGGGCTCGCCATCATGGATACCGCTGCGATTGCACTTGCGCGGGAAAACCACATTCCGATAATCGTCTATTCGATACATGAAGCGGGCGGCTTCGGTGCGATCCTCAGGGGCGGCGGACACTGCACCGTCGTCACGGATTAGGGCATGTCGCTCGAAAGGGGGCCCGGTTTCGGGATGGCGACATGCGCAAAGTCAATTACCCGCAGCATGTTGCGTGAACCTTCTTCGCACAGCATGCTGCGGGTGCCGCGATCGGGGATCACGCTGCACTCATGCTGGAAGCGAGTTCCGGCGGAGACGGTTTGGTGAAACCGGCGGGTCCGGGTTTGACGTTCCGGGCGCGAGCGCCAGATGAAATGCTAAGATGGCCACACGGGCAGGCGGTTCGGTTTCCGCATCGCGGGTGGAAGGAGACTTCAGGATGAGCAACGGGGTTGATTTCAAGGATCTGCAAAGGCGCATGGACGGGGCGGTGGCCGCCTTCCACCACGACCTCGCATCGCTGCGCACGGGACGCGCGTCGAGCAACCTGCTCGACCCCATCCACGTCCAGGCCTACGGCTCGCCGATGCCGATCAACCAGGTCGCGACGGTCTCCGTGCCGGAGCCGCGCATGATCTCCGTATCGGTGTGGGACAAGCAACTCGTCGGCGCCGTCGACCGTGCCATCCGGGAATCCAATCTCGGTTTCAACCCGATCGTCGACGGCACGACGCTGCGCATTCCTCTGCCGGAGCTCAACGAGCAGCGCCGCAAGGAATTGGTCAAGATCGCGCATCAATATGCCGAGCATGCGCGCGTCGCGGCGCGCCACGTTCGCCGTGACGGCATGGAGCATGCCAAGAAGGCCGAGAAGGACGGCGAGATCGGCCAGGACGAATCGCGTGTCCAGTCCGACCGTGTCCAGAAGCTGACCGATGATACCATCGCCCAGATCGACAGCATGCTCGCCGAGAAGGAAGCCGAGATCATGCAGGTCTGACCGTGGCGGCGCGGTCGGCGAGAAGGCGGTAGGCACAAAATGACGACGCCCGCGCATGTCGCGATCATCATGGACGGCAACGGTCGCTGGGCCAAGGCGCGCGGCCTGCCGCGCGTCGCTGGACACCGCGCCGGCGTCGAGGCGTTGCGCCAGACGGTGCGCGCCGCCGGCGAGATGGGGATCAACTGGCTGACGGTCTATGCCTTTTCGTCCGAGAACTGGTCTCGGCCGAAATCCGAGGTCAGCGACCTGATGGGTTTGCTGAAGCTGTTCATCCGACGCGACCTGGCGGAACTTCACCGGAACGGCGTGCGCGTCCGCGTGATCGGCGAGCGGGAAAATCTCGCCCCGGATATCCGGGCGCTGCTCGAAGAGGCGGAGGACCTCACCCGTTCCAATCGCTCGCTCAATCTGGTGATCGCCTTCAACTACGGCTCCCGGGACGAGATTGCGCGAGCGGCCCGCAATATGGCGATGGCGGTCAAGTCCGGCCAGATCGACGCCGATTCGATCACCGCGGAGTCGTTCGCCGGCTTCCTCGATACGGCAGGAATTCCCGACCCCGATCTCATCATCCGGACGAGCGGCGAGTTGCGCCTGTCGAACTTCCTGCTCTGGCAGGCAGCCTATGCCGAACTGGTGTTCCTGCCGTGCTATTGGCCTGATTTCGGACGAGCTGACCTCGCCGAGGCCTTGCGCAGCTTTGCTTCGCGTGAAAGGCGATTCGGCGGCGTCATCGCAAGCGACATCGCCTTATGACCAATGGCGCGACCAAGCCCGCCGGGCGGTTGAGCAACCTGCAGATGCGGATCATATCGGCGGTCGTGCTGGGCATTGTCGTTCTGGCGCTCACCTGGTTCGGCGGAGCGGCTTTCAGGCTGCTTTGCGCGGTGATTGCGGCGGCGATCTTCTATGAGTGGACCAGGATGTCGCGACCCGCAGGCATAGCCCCGCACCAGATGGTCGCGGCGGCGTTGCTCGCCGTGGTGCTGCTCGTGTTCCTTGCGCAGCCTTCCGCCGCTCTCGTCTTCGGCGCCGCGGCCGGCGCGGTCGCGCTCTGCGCTCTGGACTCCAGGTTGCGCGGTCAGCAAGCGGGCACGACGGTCGGGCTGGCCTACGCCGCGCTCTCCGGCACATCGCTTGCGCTGCTGCGCGACGACGACCGCGAAGGCTTGATGGCGATGCTTTTCCTGTTCGCGACCGTATGGGCGACCGACATCATGGCCTATTTCGTCGGGCGGGCGCTGGGCGGGCCGCGGCTCGCCCCCGCCATCTCTCCCGGCAAGACCTGGAGCGGGGCGATCGGCGGGGCTGCCGGAGGCGTCCTTGCCGGGGGAGCGGTGGCAGCCGTCACCGGTCATGGAGGTCCCGCGCTGCTGGTGACGGCGTTGCTGCTGTCGGTTGTCTCGCAGGTCGGCGATCTTTTCGAATCGTGGGTCAAGCGGCGCCACGGCGTGAAGGATTCCAGCGGGCTGATCCCCGGGCACGGCGGCGTGATGGACCGCGTCGACGGGCTCGTGGCGGCGGCCTTCGTGCTGTACCTGATCGGCGCTCTGCTCGGCGGTGCGGACCGGCCCGCCCATGGCCTGTTCGTCCTGTGAGGGAGGCGCCGCCGTGCCCCGAGCGGATCCGCCCGCCGGACCGCGTAAGCCCCGTGACAGGTCTTCCTGCGAAGATCAAACTCCAGCGTCACGGATTCGCCCGTTTTCACATGACATTTCGAGCCGCGGCTTCGGCCGCGGACGCACTGCCGAGGACCTGACTTGACCGAGCTTTTCTCCTCTATCTTCAGCACGGACAACGTCCTCCTCGGCACGATCGTGCCGTTCCTGTTCGTGCTCACCGTGGTCGTCTTCGTGCATGAGATGGGCCACTATCTCGTTGGCCGCTGGTGCGGCATCGGCGCTACCGCCTTCTCGATCGGATTCGGACCCGAATTGATCGGCTTCAACGATCGCCACGGCACGCGCTGGAAGCTCTCGGCCATTCCGCTCGGCGGCTATGTGAAGTTCGTGGGCGACATGACCGTGACCAGCCAGCCGGACAAGGCGGAAGCCGACGCGCTGCCGGAAGGGCTGCGCAAGGTGGCTTTCCACACCCAGCCCGTCTGGAAGCGCGCGGCGACCGTCTTTGCCGGGCCGCTGTTCAGTTTCCTGCTCACCATTGCCGTCTTCGCCGTGATGTTCTCCCTCTACGGCCGCTTCGTCACCGAACCTACTGTTGCCGAGGTCAGGCCCGGCAGCCCGGCCGCCGAGGCCGGTTTCCTGCCGGGTGACCGCTTCGTCAGCGTCGACGGCGCCAAGGTGGAGACTTTCGCCGATGTCCAGCGGCTCGTTTCAGGTCGGGCGGGGGATCCGATCCGCTTCGTCATGTTGCGCGACGGCAAGGAGGTGACGCTCCAGGCGACGCCCGAGGTCAGCGAGCAGACGGACGCGCTCGGCAATGCCATAAAAGTCGGCATCATCGGGGTCGTCAACAATCAGGCGATGGGGCAGCCCCGCGTGATCAGCTACTCGCCGCCCCAGGCGTTTGGCGAGGCTGTGATCGAAACCGGGCGTATCATCGCCCGGACCGGACAATTCCTGAAGCGTTTCGTCGTCGGGCGCGAGGACAAGTGCCAGCTCGGTGGCCCGGTGAAAATTGCCGACATGGCGGGCAAGGCCGCCAAGCTGGGATTCGAGTGGCTCGTGCAACTCGTGGCGCTCCTGTCCGTCGGCATCGGAATCCTGAACCTTCTGCCAATTCCGCCTCTGGACGGAGGTCATCTGGTCTTCTATGCCGTCGAGGCTGCGACCGGTCGACCCGTGTCGGAGCGCGTGATGGAATTCGTCTATCGCGCCGGATTTTTTCTGGTACTGGTGTTCATGGGATTCGTTTTCTGGAACGATCTGTTCGGCTGTTGAAATCATGAGGAAATTGGCTTCGGGGGAAGCCGAATTGAGATTGCATTTACCATCCGGCGGAATAGGCGTGACGCGAAAGCCACGCTCGTCGGTTTAGTAAATTCAAATTAACCAGAAGCCTTGCGTGTAGGGAAAATCCGGCTATTACGGTATCGAGTTTGACGCCGCGACGTCCGGATTTCTCGCCGTGGGGACTACGAGAAAAAGGTTCTACAGCCCGATGAAGGCAGCATTGAAGTTTATGAGCGCCGCTTCGGCGGTGGCTTTGTCCGCGGGTCTGGTTGTTCCGGGTGCGGTGGCCGTCCAGTTCATTACTGTGTCCGCGGCCGAGGCCGCCGTCGTCAGTCGTATCGAGGTGCGTGGCAACCAGCGCGTCGATGCCGAAACGATTCGCAGCTATGTCGGCATCGCGCCGGGCCAGCAGTTTTCCAATGTCGACATCGACGAGGCCGTCAAGCGCCTGTTCGGGACGGGCCTGTTCTCCGACGTTCGCATCAACCAGGCGGGCGGCACGCTGGTCGTCGAGGTTGATGAATATGCGATCGTCAACCAGGTGCTCTTCCAGGGCAACAAGAAGATCAAGGACGCCGAACTCGCTGCCAACATCCAGCTGAAGCCGCGCGCGACCTTCTCGCAGTCGCAGCTCGAGGCCGACGCAGAGACCGTGCGCGGCGCCTACCGCCGCATCGGTCGCGAGGACGCGCAGGTCACGACGCAGGTCGTCGATCTTGGCGACAATCGCGTCAACGTCGTCTTCGAGGTCAACGAAGGCGGCCGCACCAAGATCGCGACCATCAACTTTGTGGGTAATGAAGCCTTCGGCGACCGCCGTCTTTCGGACGTCATCTCGACGAAGGAGTCCACCATCCTGTCGTTCCTGTTCCGCAACGACATCTATGACGAACAGCGCTTGCGCGCCGACGAAGAAGCGCTGCGCCGCTTTTATTACAATCGCGGCTACGCGGACTTCCAGGTCATCTCGTCCACCGGCGAACTGAACGAAGCCAACAACGAGTATGTGATCACCATCACCGTCGAGGAGGGTGAGAGATACACCTTCGGCGACGTCAGCGTGGAGAGCACGATCGAAGGTGTCGACGCGCAGTCGCTGAACTCGCTGATCGAGACCCGTACGGGCGATACCTACAGCGCCAAGAACGTCGAGGACACGATCATCGCGATCACCGAGCAGGTGGCCGGCAGGGGCTACGCTTTCGCCCAGGTGACGCCGCGCGGCGACCGCAATTTCGAGAACCGTACGATCTCGGTCGTCTATACCGTGGACGAGGGCCCGCGCACCTATGTCGAGCGCATCGAGATTCGCGGCAACAGCCGCACGCGCGACTATGTGATCCGTCGCGAGTTCGACGTCAGCGAGGGCGACGCCTTCAACCAGGTGCTGGTCCAGCGCGCCAAGCGCCGGCTGGAGAAACTCGATTATTTCGAGAAGGTCGAGATTGCGACCGCTCCGGGTTCGGAGCCGGACCAAGTCATTCTGGTGGTGGATCTCGTCGAGAAGTCGACGGGCGAGTTCTCGATCGGTGCCGGCTATTCGACGGGCGGTGAGAACGAAGGCGTCAATGTGGAAGGCTCTATCACGGAGCGAAACTTCCTCGGACGTGGTCAGTATATCAAGCTGTCGGCGGCGGGCGGCGCGAATGCGCGCGATTTCACGCTCTCCTTCACCGAGCCTTACTTCCTGGGACGTCGTATCTCGGCGGGCTTCGACATCTATCGCCAGACCCGCTACTACACCAATTACGACAGCGAGCTCACGGGCGGTACGATCCGCTTCGGCTTGCCGATCACCGAGGCTCTGACCACGCAGTTGGCCTACAATCTGTCGCGAGAGAACTACGCGCTCGACGACGATTGCATTCCCATAACTGACGCCACTCCCAATGGAAATTGTTACATCTCCCAAGCGATCCTGAATGGTATCGAGACGAGTCCATGGATCAAGTCCTCGGTCAGCGCCACGCTGCTCTACAACACGATCGATGACATCAAGAATCCGCATGACGGCTTCTATGCGACTGCCACGACCGAGTTTGCCGGCCTGGGCGGTGACGCCCAGTTTGTGAAGTTCTCGGCGCGCGGCAACTACTACAAGACCCTGTCGGAAGAACTCGATGTCGTGGGCCTGCTGGTGGTGGGCGGCGGCTATGTCGCCTCGACCGGCAACGACCTTCGCGTGTTCGACATGTTCAAGAGCAGCGACCGCATGATCCGCGGCTTCGAATACAACGGCATCGGCCCGGCGGATCAGCTTCCCGATGGAACCTTCGAACAACTCGGCGGCACGACCTATTTCAACGCCACGGCGGAAGCGCAGTTCCCGCTCCCGGTCATCCCGGAGAGCTACGGGCTCAAGGGTGCCTTCTTCGCCGATGCCGCGACGCTCTATGGCAACAACATTCGGAACGACGACGGGTCCTACTCCGCCGACGTTTCGAGGGGCATGGAATGGCGCGCTTCGGTCGGCGCCAGCTTGATCTGGGCGTCACCGTTCGGGCCGCTTCGCGTCGACTACGCCGTCCCGGTCATGAAGCAGGACTCGGACCAGGTCCAGAATTTCAATTTCGGCATGTCGACCCGCTTCTGATAGCGGCGGGCGACGCTTCCGGGCCGTTCCGGCCCGGAAGAAAAGGCATATATGACAGATCCGGTCTTCTTCGCGCCGTCACGCCGGTATACAGCCGCTGAGATTGCCGCCCTGACCGGCGCGCAACTCCTTGACGGCGACGCCGCTTCCGTGGCGGTGACCGGCATAGCTCCGGCAACGCAGGGGGGCGTCGGCAAGCTCGTCTTCGTCGAAGGCAAGCGCAATGCGAGCCTTCTTGAAGGCCTCGCGGCGGCCGCCATTCTATGCACCGCTGAACTCAGCGGGCAGGTGCCGGCCGGGATCGCGCGGCTGATAACGCCGCGCCCTCAATATGCTTTCGCACTGGTGAGCCGGGTCCTTTATCCGACCTCCGTCGCGTCTCGTCCGCTGACCGGCGAGACGGGCATATCGCCTGCAGCGCATGTCGCGAAGTCCGCAAGGATCGAGGAGGGCGCCGTCGTCGAGGCCGGCGCCGTGATCGGCGAAGAGGCAGCAGTCGGGCGCGGCACCGTGGTGGCGCCGAATGCCGTGATCGGCGCGATGTGCCAGATCGGCCGCGATTGCTATATCGGGCCCAACGTCTCGGTGCAGTACGCCTTGCTTGGGGATCGAGTCTTTGTTCATGGGGGCGCCCAGATCGGTCAGGACGGCTTCGGCTTCGTGCCGGGCCCGGCGGGGCCGGAGCGCATTCCGCAGATCGGTCGCGTCATCATGCAGAACGATGTCGAGATCGGCGCCAACACCACCGTCGACAGGGGAGCGATGGCCGACACCATCATCGGCGAGGGCACGAAGATCGACAATCTGGTGCAGATCGCCCACAATGTCCGCATCGGCCGTGGCTGCGTGATCGCGGGGCATTGCGGCCTGTCCGGTTCCGTGACCGTGGGCGATTTCGTCATGCTTGGCGGCCGGGTCGGTATCGCCGACCACATTACCATTGGCTCGAGGGCGCAGATCGCGGCGTCGTCCGGCTTGATGCACGACGTGCCATCGGGCGAAAGGTGGGCGGGCTCGCCGGCGCGTCCGATGCGGGAGTTCTTCAAGGAAGTCGCGGCGATCCGAAGCCTGATGAAGCCGAAGTCATCGAAGGGGGACAATAATGGCTGACACGGCCGGAGCAACTCTCGAGGCCATGGACATCATGCGGCTGATGAAGCTGCTGCCGCATCGCTATCCTTTCCTGCTGGTCGACAGGATCATCGAGGTCGACGGCGACAAGTCGGCTGTCGGGATTAAGAACGTGACCGTCAACGAGCCGCATTTCCAGGGACATTTCCCCGGGCACCCCGTGATGCCGGGTGTGCTGATCATCGAGGCGATGGCGCAGACGGCGGGCGCGATCTGCATCAACAGCACGGCGGGCGACAGGCCTTCGCTGGTCTATTTCATGACCATCGACAATGCGAAGTTCCGCCGGCCGGTCGTGCCCGGCGACCGCTTGGAAATCCGCGTCACCAAACTCAAGCAGCGCGGCAATATATGGCGCTTCGGCTGCGAGGCGACCGTCGACGGCGCCAAGGCGGCCGAGGCCGAAATTTCGGCGATGATGTCGCCCAAGGTAGCGGAATAGACAGATCTTGACCGGGATGCAGAACGTGATGATTCATCCGAGCGCCGTCGTCGAAGACGGAGCGGTGATCGGCGAGGGCAGCCGCGTCGGTCCGTTCTGCCATGTCGGCAAGGATGCGGTGCTCGGCCGGAACGTCGAACTCGTCAGCCATGTATCGGTCATGGGGGCCACCACCCTCGGCGACGGCTGCCGCGTATTTCCCCAGGCTACCCTCGGCGGCGCACCTCAGAACCTGAAGCACTCCGGCGCGCGCACCACGCTTACCATCGGCCGCAACACCATCATCCGCGAAGGTGTGACGATGCATGTCGGCTCGGACACCAGTCGTGGCGCGACCATCGTCGGCTCGAACGGCTATTTCATGGGCTACTCACATGTGGCCCATGACTGCACGGTTGGCGACAACGTCACCTTCGCCAACGGCGCGACCCTGGCCGGGCATTGCGACATCGGTGACAACGTCGTCATCGGCGGATTGACCGCCGTTCACCAGTTCACCCGGATCGGCAACAATGCCTTCCTCTCGGGCTGTTCGGCGATACCGGGCGACGTGATCCCGTTCGGGCTGGCCCGCGGCAACCTTGCCAAGCTGCGTGGCCTCAACGTGGTCGGCATGCGTCGGACCGGCATGTCCAAGGCCGACATACAGGTCGTGCGCCGGGCCTATCGCACCATTTTCGACCGTACGCGGACCGTCGGCGAGAATCTCGATATCGCCCGCCGCGATTTCGCGGACTCGGCCGTCGCCATGAGCCTGGTCTCGTTCCTGTCGGAACGCGGCAAGCGCTATTTCCTGACGCCCCCTCTCGGTGCCGGCGACGACGGCGGCGATGACGAGGACTGATCCCACCATCAGGCTCGCTCCAACCGACCGCGTGGCGGTACTCGCCGGTAGCGGTCGTCTGCCGGTCAATGTGATCGAAGGTCTGGCCGCGTCAGGCCACGAGCCTTTCGTGGTGCTGATCGGAGGCGAGGCCGACGACGATCCGCGTCTTACGGCCCACGACCATGCCACGCTCGAGCTGGAGAATTTCGGTGGGCTGGTTTCGCTTCTGAAAGCCAACCGCGTCACGCATGTCGTCATGGCGGGCGGCATCGGCCGGCGTCCGAGCTGGTGGCGCATGCGGATAACGCCGGCATTCCTGTCGGTCGCGGCGAAGGCGCTTTATGGCCTGTCGCGAGGCGACGACGGCCTGCTGCGGACGATTGTCCGCGCCTTCGAGGGCAAGGGGTTCAAGGTCGTCGGCGCTCATGAGATCGTACCCGACCTGCTCACCCCCGAAGGCCGGCTCACCCGGGCCGGGCCGACCGCCGCCGACAGGCGCGATCTTGACGCGGCCTGGGTCGCGGCGCAGGCGATCGGCGCGCTCGATATCGGCCAGGGCGCGATCGCGATCGGCGGGCGTGTTATCGCGCTCGAAGGCATCGAAGGCACGGACGGGCTTCTGGAACGGACGAAGGCGTTGCGCAGCCATGGCCGACTGGCTTCGGCGAAACGGGGCGTCCTGGTCAAATGCGCGAAGCCGGGCCAGGAACTGCGCGCGGACTTGCCGGCGATCGGTCCCGCGACCATCGATGGGGCCCATGCGGCCGGGCTCGCCGGAGTGGGCGTGGAAGCGGGAAGATCGCTGATCCTCGATCATGGCGCGATGATCGCGCGCGCCGACGCGCTCGGCCTCTTCGTCGTCGGTCTTTCATCGGACGCGCGATGACGGCCGCTGACGCTCCGCTGAGGATCGCGATCGTCGCAGGAGAAGAGTCCGGTGACCTGCTCGGTGCCGACCTCGTGCGGGCGCTTGCCGCGAAATCGCGCCGCAGCGTCGAACTGACGGGCGTGGGCGGCCGCCACCTCCAGGAACTGGGGCTGAAGCCGCTTTTCGATCCCGGCGACATCGCATTGATGGGCCTGATGGCGGTGCTGAAGGATCTGCCGCGGCTGGTCAAGCGTATCGGCCAGACGGCCCGCTTCGTGGCGGACCAGAAGCCGGACTGCCTCATCACGATCGACGGCCCGGATTTCACGCTTCGTGTGGCAAAGAAGGTGCGCTCGCTGGCGCCCTCGATCCCTATCGTCCACTATGTGTGTCCGAGCGTCTGGGCCTGGCGGCCGGGCAGGGCGCCGGCCATGCGTCCGCATGTCGACAGGGTGCTCTGCCTGTTGCCTTTCGAACCGGCGGCATTGAAACGGCTCGGCGGACCGCCCGGCACCTATGTCGGACACCGGCTGAGCAACGATCCCGGCGTCGTCGCGGCGTCGAAGGCGCAGTCGGCGAACCGTGATCTTTCGCCCGATCGCGAAAAGACGCTGCTTTTGCTTCCCGGCTCTCGCCGCGGCGAGGTCCGCGGCCTGATCGATGTTTTCGCCAAGACGGCCACGATCCTGGGCGAGCGGGGTCACCGGCTGCGGCTGTTGTTGCCCACGGTTCCCCATGTCGCCGGTCTCGTGAAGGAAGCGGTCGCCCATTGGACGCACAAGCCGGATGTCATCGTCGATCCCGCAGGCAAGTGGCGGGCTTTCGGCGAAGCCGACGCTGCGCTCATTGCGTCGGGCACGGTCTCGCTGGAACTCGCGCTTTCCGGTGTCCCGATGGTCTCCTGCTATCGCGTCGAGCCTGTGATGCGTCCGGCACAACGCTTCATCACCGTATGGTCGGCGGCGTTGCCCAACCTGATCGCCGACCGGCCGGTCGTGCCGGAATTCTACGATCCCTATGTGAAGCCCGAGAACCTCGCCCGCCAGCTCGAAGCCCTGATGAGCGACAGCGGCATGCGTGCCTGGCAGAAGGACGGCTTTGCCGAGGTCCGACGCCGCATGGCCACGGATCGCCCGGCGGGCGAGCTCGCCGCCGACGCTGTCATCGAGACTATCGCAACCCATAGGGGTTAAGATAAAACATCGACCGCTGGCGCGCGTGACCGTGTGGCCCACGTCTTTTTGGTGCGAAGCCGGGCGACCCGGATCGGCCGTGCCGGCGAGCGAGGCCGCGCTCGGAACGTCTCCGCACAACCGCGCCGGAAGCACCCCGTGGAAACAGAAAAGGCGCCCGGAGGCGCCTTTGGGACCAGGTGGCGGAGCCGATCAGCGCTTGGCGATCGGAACGTAGTCGCGCTCCGTCGCGCCGGTGTAGAGCTGGCGCGGACGACCGATCTTCTGGTGCGGATCCTCGATCATCTCCTTCCACTGCGCGATCCAGCCGACGGTGCGTGCCAGCGCGAACAGCACGGTGAACATGGTGGTCGGGAAGCCGAGCGCCTTCAGCGTGATGCCGGAATAGAAGTCGATGTTGGGGTAGAGCTTCTTTTCGATGAAATAGTGGTCGGTCAGAGCGATCTTCTCCAGCTCCATTGCCACGTCGAGCATCGGGTCGTCCTTGATGCCGAGTTCGCCCAGCACCTCATGCGTGGTCTTCTGCATGATCTTGGCGCGTGGGTCGTAGTTCTTGTAGACGCGGTGGCCGAAGCCCATCAGGCGGAACGGATCGTTCTTGTCCTTGGCCCGGGCGATAAATTCCGGGATACGATCGACGGTGCCGATCTCGCTCAGCATGTTGAGCGCCGCCTCGTTGGCGCCGCCATGCGCGGGTCCCCACAGGCATGCGATGCCGGCCGCGATGCAGGCGAACGGATTGGCGCCGGAGGAGCCGGCGAGACGCACGGTCGAGGTCGACGCGTTCTGCTCGTGATCGGCATGGAGGATGAAGATGCGGTCCATGGCCCGCGCCAGGACCGGGTTCACCTTGTATTCCTCGCAAGGCACGGCGAAGCACATATGCAGGAAGTTCGCCGCGAAGTTCAGCTCGTTCTTCGGATAGATGAAGGGCTGGCCGACATGGTATTTGTAGGCCATTGCCGCGATCGTCGGCATCTTGGCGATCAGGCGGATCGAGGCGACCATGCGCTGATGCGGATCCGAGATGTCGGTCGAGTCGTGATAGAAGGCCGAGAGGGCGCCGACCACGCCGCACATCACCGCCATCGGGTGGGCGTCGCGGCGGAAGCCCGTGAAGAAGCGCGACATCTGCTCATGCACCATTGTGTGGCGCGTGACGCGGTAGTCGAAGTCGTCCTTCTGCGCCTTCGTCGGCAGCTCTCCGTAGAGGAGCAGATAGCAGACTTCGAGGAAATCACCGTGCTCGGCGAGCTGGTCGATCGGGTAGCCGCGGTGCAGCAGGATGCCCTCGTCGCCGTCGATGAAGGTTATCTGGGACTCGCAGCTCGCGGTCGAGGTGAAGCCCGGATCGTAGGTGAAGGTACCGGTCTGGCCGTACAATGAGCCGATATCGATCACGTCGGGCCCAACCGAGCCACTTCGCACCTTGAGCTCCAGAGTTTTGCCGCCAAACTCGAGCTTGGCCATCGAATCGCTCATTGCAAACTCCTTTTGCTTCAAATCGCCCGGACGGGCCCGTACTTGCATGGCATCGGGTTGAAAAAGCCGTAAAGCGCGCTTTTGCTATCGCATTTTGGATGGCGTGCCAAGTTCGCCCGGAACGTAATGTTGCACCGCAACAGACCGGATTCAACGGAGGAATCCGGCGCTGTCGGCATTCAATCGATTTGGTCTCCGATGCGTGCGAGACTTTCCTCCCGGCCGAGCACGGCCAGCACGTCGAACACGCCGGGTGACGTGCTTCTGCCGGTCAATGCAGCCCGCAAGGGTTGCGCGACGGCGCCCAGCTTGTGACCCTGAGCGGTCGCGAAATCGCGGATCGCGGCCTCCGTCGTCGCGGCCGTCCACTCGGCGCCGACTGCCTCCAGCGATGCCTTTGCGCCGGCCAGGATCTGCTTTGCCGGGCCGGCCGCCAAGGCGGCCGCCTTCTCGTCGAGTTGCAGCGGCCTCCCGGCAAAGAGATAGCCGGCGCTGTCGGCGAGTTCGACCAGCGTCTTGGCGCGCTCCTTCAGGCCGGGAAGGGCGGCGAGCAACTGCTTCTTCTTCGTCTCGTCCAGCTTGGCGAGGATGGCCGGTCCGTTCTCCAGATAGGGAAGCGTGGCGACAAAAATGTCGAGCAACTCCTGATCCGGCGTTTGACGCATATAGACGCCGTTCAATGCCTCCAGCTTCTGGAAGTCGAAGCGCGCCGCCCCCTTGTTGACGTCCTCGATCTCGAACCATCGAATCATGTCGTCGAGGCTCATGATCTCGTCGTCGCCGTGGCTCCAGCCGAGGCGGACCAGATAGTTGCGCAGCGCAGCCGGCAGATAGCCCATGGCGCGGTAGGCGTCGACGCCGAGCGCGCCGTGCCTCTTGGAGAGTTTCGCGCCGTCCGATCCGTGGATCAGCGGTATATGCGCCATGACGGGCACCTCCCAACCCATGGCATCATAGATCACCGTCTGGCGCGCGGCATTGGTGAGGTGGTCGTCGCCGCGGATGATGTGCGTGACGCCCATGTCGTGATCGTCGACCACGACGGCGTGCATATAGGTCGGCGTGCCGTCCGAGCGCAGGATGATGAAATCGTCCAGGTCCTTGTTGGGGAAACGCACGTCGCCCTGCACGCGGTCGTACACCACCGTCTCGCCCTCGGTCGGCGCCTTGATGCGGATCGCGGGTTTTACCCCAACTGGCGCCTCTGACGGATCCTTGTCGCGCCAGCGGCCGTCATAGCGAGGCGGTCGGCCCTCGGCACGCGCCTTCTCGCGCATCTCCTCGAGTTCAGCCGGAGTCGCGTAGCAATAATATGCGTTGCCGCGGCGCACCAGTTCCTCGGCCACCTCGCGGTGGCGCGCGACGCGGCCGAACTGGGAGATCGGTTCGCCATCCCAATGCAGGCCGAGCCAGGTCAGGCCGTCGAGGATCGCCGCGGTCGCGGCGTCGGTCGAGCGCTCCCTGTCCGTGTCCTCGATGCGCAGCAGCATCGTGCCGCCCGTGTGGCGGGCGTAGAGCCAGTTGAAGAGCGCAGTGCGGCCGCCGCCGATATGCAGGTAGCCGGTCGGCGAAGGAGCAAAGCGCGTGACGACGGGTTTGGACATGACATTCGTTTCCGGGGTTTGCGCGGCCCGGTCGGGCGGGAGGCGGCGGCCTGCGCGTGGCATTCGATCGAAGGCTCATGTAGCATAGGCGGTCGAGCGTGCAAGGGGCGCCCGTATGAGTGAGGGCAGGGCGGGGGAGATCGCAGGCGAAACGTCGCTTTTCGCGATGCGGCCGGCTGCCCGCGATCATCCCGGCGGCGCTCCAGCCGATCCAGTCGAAGAGAACGATCGTGGCGGCATATCCGCTCGACCGCCAGGTGCCATCCGCCGCCGCCTCCCGTCGGGTTTGCGCCTGCCCGAACTCGGAACCGCGATCGGTGAGGCCCTCGTCACCGAATGGGAGCGCGGCACCGCCTTCCTCTTCATCCCGGTATTCCTGGCGGCGGGGGCCATCGCCTATTATTCTATCGAGACGGAGCCGGGCCTTTCCTCTCTGGCGGGAGGCGTCGCGATTCTCTGTGCCGCGAGCCTGCTTGCCAGGACACGTCCGCTGCTGCAACTGGCCGTGGCGGCGCTGCTGCTCATCCTTCTCGGCATGCTCTTTGGCTCGGTCGAGACCCGCCGGGCGGGAACGAGGGTGCTCGGCAGCGAGATATCGACGGTGTTGACGGGCCGTGTCGCCGCGATCGAACACCAGGCGAACGGTCGTGTCCGGCTGACGCTCGACGTGCTCGATACGGCTCGCCCGAAGCTTCGCTATGCCCCCGAGCGCGTACGCGTCTCCGCCAGGGCCGTCCCGGCCGATCTCGTCGCCGGATCGGTGGTGACCGGCGTCGCCCGGTTGTTCCCGCCGTCCGGGCCTCTCCGTCCCGGCAGCTACGATTTCTCCTTCGAGAGTTTCTTCGACGGCATTGGCGCCAATGGCTTCTTCCTGAAGGACCCCGAGGTGACGACATCAGTCTCGGCGCCGGTGCCGCTCGAAGCCCGCTTTCATGCCGTGGTCGAGAACGCCCGTACCGCACTTGCCCAACGCATCCGCGGCCGGATAGGCGGGCCCGAAGGCGAGATCGCGGCGGCGCTGATCGCCGGCACGCGCGCCGGTATCCCGGAGGAGGTGAACGAGGCTCTGCGCCGCACCGGCCTGGCGCATGTTCTGTCGATCTCCGGGCTGCATATGGCCTTGGTGGCAGTTACGATCATGACCGCCCTGCGCCTCGGCTTTGCGCTCTTCCCTGGCTTCGCCTCACGCAGGCCGGTCAAGAAATATGCGGCTGTCGTCGCGCTTGCCGCGACTGCCGTCTATCTCTTCATCTCGGGGTCGGCGGTCGCCGCCGAGCGCAGCTTCATCATGCTGGCCGTGATGCTCCTTGCCGTCATGGTCGATCGCGCGGCTCTCACCATGCGCAACCTTGCGATCGCGGCGATTGCAGTGATCGCGCTCTCACCCCATGAGGTCGTGGGGCCAAGCTTCCAGATGTCCTTTGCTGCGACCGCCGCGCTGATTGGCGCCTATGGCTGGTGGGCGGAGCGGCGGGCAAGCCGTCCCGCCACGGCACCGCCGGCGGATGCTTCGATCGTGATGCGCCTCGCAAGGGGCGTGACGCGCAATCTCGCCGGCCTCGTCATGGTGTCGATGATCGCCGGGCTCGCGACCAGTGTCTACGGCGTCTACCATTTCCAGCGGGTTTCTCCGCTCAGCATCGTTGCCAACCTGGCCGCGATGCCGATCGTGTCTGTCATCGTGATGCCGTGCGCGGTGGTGGCGATGGCGGCCATGCCTTTCGGCCTCGACGGGATATTCCTCGACACGATGGGCCGGGGGCTGGCGGTCATGGTCTCGGTCGCCGATTGGTTCTCCGACCGCTCGCCCCTGGACGCCGTCGGAACCGTCCCGGTCGCAGCGGTGGTGTCGATCACGGCAGCACTCGTCATTGCGACGCTCGCCTCCACCTGGCTGCGCGCACTGTCGCTGCCGTTCGTGGTCGCCGGCCTCGCCCTGGTCGCAACGCGCTCTTCGCCCGACGTGCTCGTCTCCGAGGATGCGCGCCTGGTCGGGATGCCGCTCCAGGATGGCCGGCTCGCCGTCAACCGCTCCCGTCCGAACGGCTTTACGGTAGAGGATTGGCAACGCGCTACAGGAACGGCGGCCTTGGCGAAGCCCAGCCGGACGGGATCGGGCGCCGCCGCACCGGAAGGGGCGAAAGCCGGACGGACCCAAGAGGGTGCGTCCGGCCCGGTCGGCGTGTCTCCTGCAAGGTTGCTGCGGCACGGCGACCTGCCGGTGACCGTCGGCTTTCTCTGCGGCGGGGGCCTGTGCCTTGGGCGACAGGCGCCCGACGTCTTCGTGGCTCATGCTGAGACGGCCGAGGCGGCTCTGGCTGCCTGCGGCTTCGCCGCACTCATCGTGATCGACGATGCGACCGCTGAGAACCCGTGCCCGCACGACAGCTCGCTCGTGATCACGAAGCGGCATCTGGCGCGCCAGGGAACCGCACAAATATCGCTGTCCGGCGAGAGGCCGATCGTCAGATTCACCTTGGCGGAGCCCTATCGGCCATGGCACGCGCATCGGCAATTCTCGCGGGAGGCGCGCGGACTGCCGCCGTTCCGGCCGAAGGCGCGGAAGTCTGCGGTCACGATGCCGGACTAGGCAATGGCGAAGGATCGCAGTCGCCTGCAAGGACGGCCAGACCGTCGTATCGCGGTTGGAAGCCCAATCCCCTGCGAGCCTTCTCCGTGGCATAGATACGATCGATCCGTGCCGGCAGACGATACCCCGCCCGCCGGAAGGCGTGGGCGAAATCCGGCGCGCGGGCTTCGATGACGCCGCGCGCGTCGTTCCACAAGGCTTCGGCATCGTCGGGCAGGAACGGCGACGAGGAGGAGATCACATAGACTTCGCCGCGCGGGCCTTTGCGCCGCAGCGCAGCGAGATGGGCATCGACCACGTCACGCCGGTCGATGCCGCGATACAAGCGCCAGAGCGCCATGTCTGGCGAGGGTTCGGAAAAGCAGCGGCCCATGCGCAGGATGGTCGCCCGGATTCCGGACGCCGCGGCCAGCACATGCTCCTCGGCCGCGCGCTTCGTCACATCGTAGATGTCGCGCGGTTCCGGCGTGACGCTTTCATCGATCCAGGCTGCGCGTCCCTCGGCAACCAATGCATGTCCGTAGACGGATGTGGAACTGGTAAAGACGAAGTGGCTGGCGCCGTGGGCGACCGCCAGATCGACGAGGCGCGCCGTGCCCTCCGCATTGACCTTCCAGAACCGTGCCTCGTCGATCGAGCCGACATGAGGCGCATGCAGCGCCGCAGTGTGAACCACCGCCTCCACATTCTCAAAGGCGCGCGAAAGCTCGTCGCTGCGACAGGCAACATCCGCCAGCACATCGACCTGGGCGCCCGGCCTGATATCGACGCCGACGACTTCCGCCGTTCTGCGCAACGCGGCCGCGATCGCGGAACCGACCAGACCCGCCGTGCCGGTGACAACGATCCGTCCCACACGAATGCCGGATGCGCCGTCGGTATCAGTATCTGCGGATCAGGCCGACCAGTCTTCCCTGCACCTTCACCCTGTCGGGTCCGAAGATTCGTGTCTCGTAGGCGGGATTGGCCGCTTCGAGCGCGATCGACGCGCCCCTGCGGCGGAAGCGCTTCAACGTCGCCTCTTCGTCGTCGACCAGCGCCACGACGATCTCTCCGGGGCTGGCCGTGCTGGCATTGCGGATGATGACCGTGTCTCCGTCGAAGATACCGGCTTCGATCATGGAGTCCCCCTTGACCTCGAGCGCATAGTGCTCGCCGCCGGCGATCATCTCCGGTGGAACGGAGATCGAGTGGGTCTTGTGCTGTATCGCCTCGATCGGCACGCCGGCCGCAATCCGGCCCATCACAGGTATGGCGACCGCCACAGTCGCTTCGTCGTCGTTGCCGGCGGCGGGAAGACGGGCAGGGGGCGCGGGTTTCTTGCCCAGGCTGCCTTCTATGACGCTCGGCGAGAACTTGCGCGCGCCGCCAAGCCCCGGCGCGATCGAATCGGGCAGTCGGATGACCTCGAGCGCCCGGGCCCTGTTCGGCAACCGGCGAATGAAGCCCCGCTCCTCGAGCGCGGTGATCAGCCGGTGAATTCCCGATTTGGAAGCGAGGTCGAGCGCCTCCTTCATTTCGTCGAACGACGGCGGGATGCCCGCTTCCTTGAGCCGTTCATGGATGAACAGAAGCAGTTCATGTTGCTTGCGCGTCAGCATGCCGTTCCTCAAGGAATCAGATCATAAACAAAACCAGAACAAACACTATCTGTTCCAGTTGTGTTCCGCAACTGGCTAAATTCGGGTGAACTGCGAGCAGCGCCGGCGGCGGTCCCCGTCATTCGGCGCCCGGTTCGGTCCTATTGCAATCGATTACGCTGACGTTGTCGGCTGGCTCTCCATTCGACTCTAGCGCTGCTTGCCAAGCGGCCTCACCATCACAGCTGGGGCAAGTGTCAAGCGCACCGAAGGGGCGTAAACGATCCCGTAGCACAGGGCCGACGATACTGGATGGCTCGGTGCGCCGGTTAGACCGGAGGATAGACATGGGGTGGCGCAAGGATCGCAGGCTTTCTCGCTTTGCGGTGCTTCTGGCTTCCCTGTCGGGCATGCCGCCTTCCCGATCCAATCCCAAAGAGCGCGGCGGTCGACGCCGCCGACTACTCAAAGGATACCATCTTGTTACGCCCTTAATCGTCGCTGCGCCTGGTGCGATGCGATAATCGCTGTGCCAGCCTTCATGTTTCAGGACGAGTTTCAGAGCTTCCGCAGATTACTGTGCATGGACATTTTCTTTCGGGGATGGAAGAAGGAACTCGCTCAAGCGAGGGATCCGACGAGATGAGCCTGTCAGAAGTTGCGATCGGTCCGGTCAGGCTGCACACATTGCCGCAGGACGCCGACTGGTACCGGCAGCGCCGGCAATTCGAAGAGATGGCGTCAGGTCTGTATCGGCTGCTCGCTCAGGAACATTTCCGAAACTTCATCGATGTCGGCGCAAACAGTGGCATGGTTTCCGTATTTGCTCGCCGCTCCGCTCCGGACCTTCGCATAGTCGCGATCGAAGCCGACCAACGACTAGTCGAGATCATCCCCGGCAACTTCGCCCTCAACGGGCTCAATGAGCCGGAACTGATCCATGCCATCGCGAGCGCGAAGACCGATGCCGGCGGCTCGTTTTCTCTCAACCCGAAATCCACCTTGGATAACCGCGTAGCGATGGACGGCTGGGCCAAGGTTTCGGTACCGCAGATTGCGTTGGATGATCTGTTCAAGGATCGGGGCATCGAGGGCAAGACCTTCCTCAAGGTAGACACTCAAGGCCATGAAAAACATGTCTTGGAAGGTTTTGCGACCACCATGCGAAGCCGATCCGATTGGATCATCAAGATGGAATTCGCCCCGATGTGGCTGAAGTCCCAGGGGACGGACCCCGCAGAGCTTGCCCGTTCCCTGTCAGCCGACTATCTCGTGGCCGAGTATCCGGAACGCATTGCCTACAACTACCCTGCTGTGTCCACACTCCTTTCGCATACGATCTCTCCAGATCAAGCCGAACACTTTGTCTCCTATGTCGAATCCTTAGACCGAAATGGGCGGGGCTGGGTCGACTTGGTCGTGGCGCCCCGATCATGGCGACCGAAGGGCCTGCGAAGCGGACTGAAGGCACTGTTCGGCTGACATGGTGGCAATGCGAGTGTGGCCGCTCACCCTCTGAGATAAAGCACCCGGCAGGCGTCGCCCTTCGCCGCCGCCGGCGCGTGCGGCTCGCGAACGATGAGCGCGTTGGAAGCGGCGAGCGTTCGCAGCATCGAGGAATCCTGGACGGGGAACGGCGTTGCCACGGGCCGGCCGTCTTCGGCGGTGCTCATGCTGGCGCGCACATAATCCTGCCTGGTGTCGTTGGCGGCCATGGCGGCGCCGAGCACGGCCTCGCCGACGTCGGATCGGTGGGGCAGGCCGCCGAGCCGCGCCAGCAGTGGTTTCAGGAACAGGTGCGAGCAAACCAGGCTGGCGACCGGATTGCCGGGCAGGCCGATGAAGCGCGTCGGGCCGCGCCGGCCGAACATCAGCGGCTTGCCGGGGCGCATCGCGATCTTCCAGAAGTCGAGCGTCATGCCTTCGCCGGTCAGCACGTCGTGCACGAGGTCATGTTCCCCGACTGACGCGCCGCCGAGGGTCACGACGACGTCGGCGCCGGCGTCGAGCGCCCGTCTGACCAAAGCGGCTATCGCTTCCTTGCGGTCGGGCGCGATGCCGAGATCGAGGGCCTCTGCGCCGGCCGACTTCGCCACCGCCGCTACGCCATAGGCATTGGACGCTATGATCTGGTCAGGCCCGGGCGTGCTTCCCGGGGGGAGCAGTTCGTCGCCGGTAGCGATGATTGCGACGAGCGGCCGCTTCACGACGGCGATCGCCGGATGGTTGGCGGAGGCGGCGAGCGAGAGTGCCGCGGGGTCGAGCACGCGGCCTGTATCGAGCAGCACGTCGCCCTCGGCGAAGTCGAGCCCCTTGCGGCGGATGTGTCGTCCGGCCGCCGCGGGCTCCAGCGCCTCGACGGTATCGTCGTCCAGCCTTCGCGCGTTCTCCTGGATCAGGATCGTGTCCGCGCCTTCGGGCACGGGGGCCCCGGTGAAGATGCGAACGGCTTCGCCGGCGCCGACCTTTCGGTCGAACAGCTTTCCAGCCGGCGCCTGGCCGATGACCCGCAGGCGAACCGGCGCCGCCGCGATGTCGGCGGCGCGCAGCGCATAGCCGTCCATGGCTGAGGCAGGGAAGGGCGGCTGGGTGCGCAGCGCCCTCAACGGCGCGGCGAGCACCCGCCCCGCCGCCTCGTGCAACGGGATCGTCTCTGCCGGTCCGGCCTCCGCCCCATCCAGCAACCGTTCGAGCGCGTCGGCGACCGGAAGCAGCGTCATGGCCGGTTCTCGCCTGCGCGATAGTCGCCGGACTTGCCGCCGGTCTTCTCGACGAGGCGAATGCCGCCGATCACCATGCCGCGATCGACCGCCTTGGCCATGTCGTAGATGGTGAGGCAGGCAACGGAGGCGGCCGTCAGGGCTTCCATCTCGACGCCCGTCTTGCCGGTCACGCGGGCAAGCGCCCGGACACGCAGCCCCGGAAGCGCCTCGTCCGCATCGATGTCGACCGACACCTTGGTCAAAAGCAGGGGGTGGCAGAGCGGGATCAACTCATGGGTGCGCTTGGCAGCCATGATGCCGGCAATGCGCGCCGTGCCGAGCACGTCGCCCTTGCGGGCATCGCCGGCGAGGATCAGGCGCAAGGTGTCGGGCTGCATGGTGACGGTGCCTTCGGCCACCGCGGTCCGCTCGGTTGCCGCCTTCTGCCCGACATCGACCATATGCGCCTCGCCGGAGGCGCCGATGTGGGTGAGTCCGGACTTGTCGGCCATGTCTCAGCCGGCCGTCACGGCTGCGTCGCCGCGCAGCAGGGCGCGCGTCGCTCCAGTCACGTCGGCCTGGCGCATCAGGCTTTCGCCGACGAGGAAGGTGCCGATACCGTGTCGGGCGAGGCGCCGGCAGTCGTCATGGGTGAAGATGCCGCTTTCGCCGACCAGCAGCCGGTCAGCCGGCACCATTCCGGCCAGTCGCTCCGAGGTCTCCAGGCTCGTCTCGAAGGTCCTCAGATTGCGGTTGTTGATGCCGATCAACCGCGACGACAGCTTCAGCGCCCGTTCCATCTCGGCTTCGTCATGCACCTCCACCAGCACGTCCATATCAAGTTCGAAGGCGGTCTCCTCGAGCGCGAGCGCCTCATCGTCGGAAAGGCTCGCCATGATCACCAGGATGGCGTCCGCCCCCCAGTCGCGCGCCTCGTAGACCTGATAGGGCTCGAACATGAAGTCCTTGCGCAGCGCCGGCAGGGCGGCGGCCTTGCGGGCCGCGACGAGGAAATCGGGAGCGCCCTGGAAGGAAGGCGTATCGGTCAGCACCGAGAGGCAGGCAGCGCCGCCTTCCGCATAGGCGCGGGCGAGCGCCGGCGGGTCGAAGTCGGCCCGTATCAGCCCCTTGGAGGGGCTGGCTTTCTTGATCTCGGCGATCAGTGCGAATTCGCCTTGTGCGCGCCTTGCCGACAAGGCGGAGAAGAAACCGCGCGGCTCATCGGCGTCGCCGAGGCGCGCCTTCAGCTCCGACAGCGGCAGGCGAGCCTTGGCGGCGGCGATCTCGTCGCGCTTATAGGCCTCGATCTTCTTCAGTATGTCGGCCATGACCCTACTCGTTGGAGATGAGGACGAGCTTGTCGAGCACCCGCAGCGCGTCGCCGTCGTCGATCGCGCGTGCGGCAATCGCCACGCCGTCGGCAAGTGTCGGGGCCCGGCCGGCTACGACCAATCCCGCCCCGGCATTCATCAGCACAGTGTCGCGATAGGCGCCCGACTTTCCCTCGAGCACGGCGCGCAGGGCGGCGGCGTTGAAGGCGGCATCGCCGCCGCGCAACTCCTCGCGGGCGTGGCGCTTCAGCCCGACCGATTCCGGGTCGATGGAAAAACTGCGCACCTTGCCCTCGCACAGTTCCGCGACCTGGGTCTCGCCCGTCGTGGTGATCTCGTCGAAGCCGTCGCCGTGCACGACCCAGACATGCTCGGCGCCGAGATTTCTCAAGGTCTCGGCCAGCGGCTCCACCCATTCGGGGGCGAACACGCCGACCATCTGCCGCTTGACGCCGGCCGGGTTGGACAGCGGGCCGAGCAGATTGAAGATCGTACGGGTGCCGAGTTCCACGCGGGTCGGCCCGACATGCTTCATTGCGGGATGGTGGGCGGGCGCGAACATGAAGCCGACGCCCGCCTCGTGGATGAGGTGGCTGATCGCCTCGGGCGACTTGTCGATCTTCACGCCCAGCGCCATCAACACGTCGGCGGCGCCGGTCTGGGAGGAGAGGCCACGATTGCCGTGCTTGGCGACGGGCACGCCTGCTCCGGCGATCACGAATGCCGATGCGGTCGAGATGTTGACGCTGTGCGAGCCGTCGCCGCCGGTGCCGACGATATCGATGGCGCCGACGGGCGCGTCGACGCGCAGCATCTTTTCGCGCATGGTAGCGACCGCGCCGGAGATCTCGTCGACGGTCTCTCCGCGCATGCGCAGCGCCATCAGGAAGCCGCCGATCTGGCTGGGCGTGGCTTCGCCCGACATGATGATGTTGAAAGCGGCCCTGGCCTGGTCGAAGGTCAAGACCTTGCCCGCGGCGACATGGGCGATATGGGATTTGAGCTCGCTCATCGATCGGGTCTCAGAAGGCCAGTGCCTGCGCGATCGCCCCGCGATCGACGCTCACGCCATATTCTGCCTGCAGCATCGCCGCCATCTGCTCGAGCAGGTCGTTGCCGTAAGCCGTGGTGAAATTGGCGCGCACTTGCTCGGGCAGGGCATCGGGGCCGGAAGCGGCCGGCTCGAAGACTTCCGTGACCTTGAACACGATCTGCGCGCCGCCGTCGGGTGCGGGTGTCGTTCCGATACCGTTCGGCGCCACGCCGAAGACGGCGGCGACGCCGGTCTTGCCGAAATCGGCGTCGTCGGCCTCACGCTTCAGTCCGCGCTTTGTCTGCTTGACGAGCGAGAGCTCGGTCGCGATTGCGTCGAGCGTCGCGCCGTCCCTGACGCGCTTCTCGATCTCGGCGGCCTTGGCCGCAAGCCGCTGTCCGGCCTGGTCGGCCTTCCAGTCCGCGATCACCTTGGCGCGCACCTCGTCCAGCGCACGATCCCGTGCGGCTGTTACCGAGTCCACCTCGTAGAAGAGGAAGCCATCCGTGCCGATGTTGAGCGGCGCGTTTTCGGTATTGGCCTCGGCTTCGAAGGCCGCGCGGATGAGATCGCGCGACTGCGGCAGGTCGGACACGATCGTGCCGTCGGGACGCAAGGCGGTGCGGTCGATGGCCTCGACGGTGACGACCTTGAGCTTCAGCTTCTCGGCGGCCTCGCGCATCGAAGCGCCACCGGCGCGCGCATCCTCATAGGCATCGTGAACGTCGAGAAGGATTCGGCTCGCCTCGTCGGCGGCGAGCGACTTGCGGATCTCCTCCTTCACCTGGTCGAGCGGCCTGACCACTTCGGGCTCGACCGTCGTTACCCGCACGAGCACCGGGCCGAAGGCGCCCTTGACGACGCCGCTCACCTGGTTGGCGTCGAGCGCGAAAGCTGCCTGGGCGACGGCAGGGTCGGGGATGCGGTCCTTGGCGAGCGTGCCGAGCTGCATGTCGGCTGCGGTCTTGCCTTCGGCCCTGGCGATGTCGTCGAAGGTCGAGCCGGCATCGATCGCCGCGCGCGCCTTGCTGGCGGCGTCTTCGCTCTTGAACACGATCTGCTCGATCGTCCGGCGTTCCGGCGTCGTGTAGCGCGCCTTGTTCGCTTCGTAGTCCTTGGCGACCTGGTCGTCGCTGATTGCCGATGTGTCGGCGATGTCCTCGGGCTCGAGTTTGACGTAGGAAATCCTGCGGTATTCCGGCGCGGCGTAGTTTGCCTTGCGCCCCTCGAACCAACTCGGCAGGACGGCGTCGGAGGGGTCCTCGATGGGCTCGACCAACGATTTCGGCAGGACGAGGTAGTCGACCGTCCGGTCCTCGCCGCTGTAGAGAGCGGCCGCATTGAGAAACGCTGCCGGCGCCTTCAGCCCGTCGGACACCGCCTCGACGATCTGCTCGCGCACCGCCACGTCCTGGCGGTTTCGCAGATAGTCCTCCGGCGTCATTCCGACCTCGCGCAGGACAAAGTCGAAGCGCTGGCGGTCGAACCTGCCGTCGGGACCGGCGAAGGCGGGATCCTCCCGCGTCAGGGAGGCGAGGCGGTCCTTCGACAGGCCGAGGCCGAGCTTGCGCGCCTGCTCGTCCAGCACGGCACCGGCGATCAACTGCGACAGAACCTGCTGGTCGACGCCGAAGGCGGTCGCCTGCTCGCGGGTGAGCCGCTGACCGAGCTGCTGCCCCCAGACATTGAGCTGGCGATCATAGGCCAGCCGGTAGTCTTTGGCCGAAACGGAAGTGTCGCCGACCGTCAGGACATTGCCGCTGCCGACACCCTGGATCAGCTGCCCTGAGATACCCCATATGGCAAAGCTTACCACGAGCAGCAGAAGAAGCAGCTTCGCGACCCAGGTTCCGGCGGCACTTCTCAAGGTGTCAAGCATGGTCAAATCCGGTTTGGCGCCTCGCTCTTAGCGCCGTTTGCGAATGGACGGCAATAGCGCCCTTGGCGGTCAGTGTCGATTGCTTTGTGCCCGGTTTTTGGTAGTGAGGCGGCATCGGCAACCCGCATGGAGGACTTTCATCGATGACACCCGGTATTCGCCCCCTGGTCGCCGGCAACTGGAAAATGAACGGCACATCCGCCTCGCTGCCTGAGCTTCTGGCCATCGGAAACGGATTTCTCGGCGGTCTCGATGCCGAGACCGAAGCGCTGGTCTGCGTGCCCGCCACGCTGCTGGCAAGGGCGGCCGAAGCGATCGGCGGGCGCACCCCGGTCAGGCTCGGCGGGCAGGATTGCCATACCGTGGCGAGCGGTGCCCATACCGGCGACGTTTCCGCCGAGATGCTGAAGGACGCGGGCGCCAGTCATGTCATCGTCGGCCATTCGGAGCGGCGCATCGATCACGGCGAAACCGATGCCGTGGTGCTCGCCAAGGCAGAAGCGGCGTGGCGGGCCGGGCTCGTCGCCGTCGTCTGCATCGGCGAAACCAGGGCCGAGCGCGAAAGCGGGGCGACGCTCGACGTCCTGTCGCGGCAGGTGGCCGGCTCGGTGCCCGCAGATGCGACCCATGCCACCACGATCGTGGCCTATGAGCCGGTCTGGGCCATCGGCACCGGCTTGACCCCGACCGCCGCCGACGTTGCCGAGGCCCACGCTCACATCCGCGGGCAACTCGCCGTGAAGCTCGGCGACGAAGCCGACAGGATTCGCATCCTCTACGGCGGCTCGGTGAAGCCGTCGAATGCCGCCGAGCTGCTCGCCATCGCCAATGTCGACGGAGCGCTGGTTGGCGGCGCGAGTCTCAAGGCTGCGGATTTCCTTGGGATCGCCGAAGCCTATCGGGCCATCGGCTAGGTCGTGCAGCCGCCGGCTGGGCGGGGGTCTCCACGGGGGGCGATTGCAAATCGTCCCGGCGTTCCCATATTCCGGCCACGGGCTTGGAAATGCCGTGAAACCCGTGTAAGGAGCCGCCTCCTATACTGGGCCGGCTCGGCCCGCTTCTCGAGAATTTGCCGGATCGCCTGATGCAAACCGTCCTTATCGTCATTCATCTGATGGTCGTCGTCGCGCTCGTCGGCGTCGTGCTCCTGCAGCGTTCGGAGGGTGGCGGCCTCGGCATCGGTGGCGGTTCGGGGTTCATGACGGCGCGCGGCGCGGCCAATGCGCTCACCCGCACCACCGGCATCCTGGCGATCGCGTTCTTCGCGACGTCGCTCGGATTGTCGCTCTTCGCCCGCTACAGCGAGCGGCCGATCGACATCCTCGATCGCGTGCCGGAGCAGAGTGAGCAGGGCACTGGCGGCGGCCAGGGCGTGCTCGACCAGCTCGGAGGAGCCGATACACAAGCTCCGTCGGCCAGCGGCAATACGGTGACACCGCCGGCTGCCGGTGCGGCACCAGCGCAGCCCGGCGTGCCGAACAGCCAGTAAAGTAGCCGCCCAAAGATCAGCGACAATGGAAGTGCCCGCTTTGCGGGCACTTTTGCTATGGTGCGGCAGTTGTACCCGGAAACTGTTGTCAATCGGACACAGTTGGCGCAAATGGCGAATCGATTCAAGCATTTCGCCTGCCTTCGCTTGGTGGTCGCGCTTGAGAGACTTTGCATTAATGGCTTATAAATTTCGTGAAGGCAGTTTGGCCGGGGCTTGGGAATCGGCCAGCCGCCGAGGCGGCATTCGCATCAACATTTTCGGGTAGCAGACCATGAAGCTTCGCAGCTTGGCATCGCTCGGCCTTGGGGCCGCGCTAGTTTTCGGCACATTCTCTTTGGCGTCGGCCGAAAGCGGCGGGCTCGACATGATGACGACGGCGGCCATGGCCGCCGAGAAGCCGAAGACCGAGGACAGCGGCAAGAGCAAGGCAACTGCCAAGGCGAAGGACGCGGCCAGGAGCAAGAACGCCGCAAAGGCCAAAGATCCGAAGAAGGATACGAGCAAGGCCACTGCAAAGTCCAAGGACAAGAGGGACGCGGCCGGGAAGGCGGAAGTGGCCAAGGCAGAGCCGGAGAACTTCTTCTCGACCATTTTCAAGCCGATGCGCAGGATCGAGCCGGAGCAGGCCCAGCCTCAGAAGAAGCTGACGGCCAGGGAGAAGCGCGAGGCCGAGAGGGCGCTCGCCAAGGCCCAGAGAGCAGAACCGAGGCCGGAAGCACCGCAGCTCGCGGTGGTTGCCACCGGCAACAACGGTGAGTTGCGCAGCGAGATGAAACCGGAGAACCGCGACATCTTCTCGACGCTGTTCGGGGGCCAGCCGCGCCAGCAACTCTTGCCCGAGACGCGAGCGCTGGACGCGGCGCTCGCTGCCCGAGACGCGCGCAAGCAGTTCAAGGTGAAGTCGGACTTCGAGCCCCAGCAGGTCTCCTTGTCCGGCTACAAGCGCGGCACGATCGTTATCGACACTTCGACCCGCTATCTCTACCTGGTGGAAAGCGGCTCTTCCGCACGCCGCTACGCCATCGCCGTCGGTCGCGAAGGGCTCGAGTTCAAGGGCAGCGCGACTGTCGGCGACAAGCAGGAATGGCCGCGCTGGATCCCGACGCTCGACATGCAGAAGCGCGAGCCGAAGAAGTATGGCCAGTACAAGGACGGCATGCCCGGCGGTCCTGACAACCCGCTCGGCGCCCGCGCCATCTACCTCTATCAGGGCAAGAAGGATACCCACATCCGCATCCACGGCACCAACCAGCCGCAGACGATCGGGACCAATTCGTCGAACGGCTGCTTCCGCATGGTCAACGAGCACGTCAAGGACCTCTACAACCGCGTCAGGATGGGCACCGAAGTCATCGTCATGTAGTTGCCCGCAGATTTCAGCCACGAAGGCCGGCCTCGCGCCGGCCTTTCTGTCGTGTGGGGGCGGGGCGCGGCTCCGCCGGTTGCGGAAAACGACGGTGCGGATCGTTTTTCTCTGGCGGAATCAGAATCGGCGCGCTAAGCCCTGACTCCCATGGCGCGATATGTATTCATCACTGGCGGCGTGGTTTCCTCACTTGGAAAAGGCATCGCTGCGGCAGCCCTTGGGGCACTCCTGCAGGCACGCGGCTATCGCGTGCGTCTGCGAAAACTCGATCCCTATCTCAATGTCGACCCCGGGACGATGTCGCCTTACCAGCATGGCGAGGTGTTCGTGACGGACGACGGGGCCGAGACGGATCTCGACCTCGGCCACTATGAACGCTTCACGGGGCGCTCGGCCAACCAGAGCGACAACATCACGACCGGTCGCATCTACAAGAACATCATCGAACGCGAGCGCCGGGGCGACTATCTCGGCGCGACCGTCCAGGTCATTCCGCACGTCACGGACGAGATCAAGAACTTCGTCCTCGACGGAAACGACGACTATGATTTCGTACTCTGCGAGATCGGCGGCACGGTGGGCGACATCGAGGCGATGCCGTTCCTGGAGGCCATTCGCCAACTGGGCAACGACCTGCCGCGCAACAATGCGGTCTATGTGCATCTGACGCTGATGCCCTACATCCCGACCGCCGGCGAGCTGAAGACCAAGCCGACGCAGCATTCGGTCAAGGAACTGCGCGGCATCGGCATCGCACCCGACATATTGCTGGTGCGCGCCGACCGCCCGATTCCCAAGGAAGAGCGTCGCAAGCTGTCGCTGTTCTGCAACGTCCGCGAATCGGCCGTCATCCAGGCGCTCGACGTACCGCACATCTACGATGTGCCGATGGCCTACCACAAAGAAGGGCTGGACGGCGAAGTGCTCGCCGCCTTCGGCATCGATCCGGCGCCCAAGCCGCGCATGGAACACTGGCAGGAAGTCTCCTCGCGCATCCACAATCCGGAAGGCGAGGTGACGATCGCCGTTGTCGGCAAATATACCGGGCTGAAGGACGCCTACAAATCACTGATCGAGGCGCTTTCCCATGGCGGCATCGCCAACCGGGTCCGCGTCAGGCTCGAATGGATCGAAAGCGAGATCTTCGAGAAGGAGGACCCGGCGCCGTTCCTGGAGAAGGTGCACGGCATCCTGGTGCCCGGCGGCTTTGGCGAGCGCGGCTCGGAAGGCAAGATCCTTGCCGCCCGCTTCGCTCGCGAGCGCAAGGTGCCTTATTTCGGGATCTGCTTCGGCATGCAGATGGCGTGTATCGAGGCCGCCCGGTCGCTGGCCGGCATCGACGCCGCTTCGTCCACCGAATTCGGCCCGACCAGGGAGCCAGTCGTCGGTCTGATGACGGAATGGCTGAAGGGCAACATGTTGGAAAAGCGTCAGGCGGCGGGCGACCTCGGCGGCACCATGCGCCTCGGCGCCTATGACGCGAGGCTCTCGGCCGGGTCGCGGATCGCGACGATCTACGGCGACACCCAGATATCGGAGCGCCACCGCCACCGCTACGAGGTCAATGTCGACTACAAGGACCGGCTCGAGGAATGCGGGCTGGTCTTCGCCGGCATGTCGCCCGACGGCGTTCTGCCGGAGACGGTGGAGTATCCCGACCACCCCTGGTTCGTCGGCGTGCAGTACCATCCGGAATTGAAGAGCCGACCCTTCGAGCCGCATCCGCTGTTTGCCAGCTTCATCGAGGCGGCGGTGGAGCAATCTCGGCTTGTGTGACGAGGCGCGCCTCGCTCGGATACCGATCCATGCATCGGCCCGAAGATCGCCCCGGATCTTCAGGCCGATGCTTTCCCTACATGATCGACCGTTGGGCCGCGCGACTGCGTGGTCATAGCCCGTTGGCGCGAAAGCCAGGCGGACGGATGGGCCGCACTTTTCAGTCGAGCCGGGACGCGGACAGGTGTTGACCGTTCTGGTGTAGCACCAGGCCGAAAGCTCGCCCCCCGGCTTCGGTTTCGAACGATATCTGGGCGTCCACCACCTTATAGAAGAACTCTTTCTCGCCCTGCGGGAATATCTCGGCCTCGACCTGCCCGGTGGCCTGCGCGAAGAGGCGATTATCCCGGCGGGTAACGGTCAGGATGAAGTCAGGAGCGAGTTGATAGCGGCCGACATAGAAGTCGAACAGTTTCGGATCGACCTTGGCGACCTTGCGCGGCCGCTTCGGCTCTGCCAGCGGAAGGGCCGCGTCGAGCAGATGCAGGCCGATGTCGTCGAAGCCCGCCGGTGCGGCAGCATTGGCGAGCACGACGATGCCGGTGCGCGTTTTCGGGCGATAGCCGACAAAGGCCATATGGCCGCCCGTGCCTCCATTGTGCCAGATGATTTCGTCCCCGCCCTTCCTGCTGACCACCCAGCCAAGCGCCGTCTCGACGTCGCTCGCATCGATCGGTCGACGCGTGTCCGGCATGATGGCGAAGGCGGCGGCGAGCGGGGAATGACGAAATCCCAGCACCGCCTCCAGGAAGTTCAGGAGGTCGTCGGCGGTCGAACGCAGGGCGCCGGCGCCCGGAAGGGTCGGCAGGTCCCAGTACGGGACAGGCTCCAGGGTCGCGTCATGCGCGACGGCGGCCCGGTCGCGCATGTCGGCCGATAGCGCCACTGCGGTACTGCGCATGTTGAGCGGCGAAGTGATACGCGCGCGGACCAGGCTCTCGTAGCTGGCGCCGGCGCCCATGGCCAACACGTGGCCGAGCAGGCCGTAGCCGAGATTGGAATATTCGTAGGCGGCGCCGATCTCACGGGTCAGTTCATACCGGGCCAGGAACTCATAGAGTTGCCCGACTGAATAGTCCGCGTAGGGGTTTGCAGGGTCGGCAGGGTCGAGGTTGTCGGGAAGGCGCGGCAGACCCGAGGTGTGGGTGGCGAGATCGACCAGGGTGATGGTCTTGCCGCTTCGCGCGGGCAAAATGGCCGCCGCAGGCAGATCGACAGCGGCCGCATCGGAAAGCGCCGCCTCGCGCCTTGCCACCATGTCGGCAAGGAGAAGCGCGGTGAACACCTTGGTGACGGAGCCGACTTCGAACACGGTACCGCCGTCGACGGCGCGTGCGTCGTCGCGGCCGCGCCTGCCATGGGCAATGATGCGGCGGCCGGAGGGATAGATCATGCCGACGACGATGCCGACGCTCTGCGCCTGGCTGTCGACCCGGTCGGACAGGATCTTCCTGATCTCTTCGTCACGTAGTGCCTCGGGTGAGGGGTGAGCGAGAGTGCAGACGGCCATTGGGAGCAATCCTCCGAGGATGAAGCGGCGCATGTCGCCTCCATGAGACAGTCCGGATCAAGTCGCGGTTCGGGCAAGACCTGTTCTCATCCGGCGCGAGTCGGTTGAGCCGCCGACATCTGACGGTCGTTCGATTGCGTCAGCATTGCATTTCGGCGGGCACGGCCCGGGCTCGGGCAGTCCTCTTGTCGCCGCCCCGCATCGCACCGCATCATAGATCTCTTCCGAACTGATGAATCATGGGGGACCCGCGGCGAGCGCTCCTTCGACAGCCTCCTGATCCTGCGTTCAGGAGGGGCGAACAGTGGCCCGTGCCCGAGCGGGGCGGCGAAGGCACGGGCCGGCTCAGTTCCACGGGTCAGTCGAAGTCGTCGGGGCGAAAGTGAAGACTTCATTCGTCGCAGAGGCTGAGCCAATGTTGCGAGATCCGGGAATTGATATCGATTTGCCCCATCTCTCCGAAAAAATACACCGAGCCTATGGTCTTGCGGCCTACAGATCGCCGACGTCGGGTTCGCCTTTTCACTGTAAAGGCTTCTGACCGAGACTGTCACCCATCCGTTTGTAGGACGTCATCGACATTGCCGCCGACACGCTCGACCAATGTCTCCGATCGCCGGGGCAGGCGGGTTTTATGCCTCTTCCGAGCGTCGCGCCCGAGGCGCGGGCCGGGGAGCGGCGCGCCTCCGGAGCGTTCGCGGCCGATCGATCGATTTCAACAAGAACGAAAGCACCTATGACCCCGACCAAGACGGCGGGAAGTTTTCCTCAGCGCATCAAAATCGGGCGCATGGCAGCATCAGACGACGGGCTCCCAAGGAACTTTCTCACTTCCTCATGTCTGGACGCTTTTGTCATATGCTGGTTTCATCGAGCTACCGTTGTTGGAGACCAGACAAGAATGAGGCAAGCGAGCAAAGCCACGGCGGCCGGCGGTGGCATGCCGGCTTTGGAAGCGCGGGCGACCGACCTGGTAATTCGCCTGGCATTCCTGGGACTCTTCGCCTACTGGTCGATCGAGCTGGTGCGACCGTTCCTGCCGGTGGTGATCTGGGCGGTGCTGCTCGCGGTGGCACTCTATCCAGCATATGCATGGCTCGCCCGGCGCCTCGGAGGGCGGCAGAGCCTCGCGGCGGCTATCATCACCGGACTCGCGCTCCTCACCATTCTCGGGCCGGTCAGCATGCTCGCCGCGAGCCTCGTCGAAACGGTGCAGTGGCTCGCGGCCGGGCTGCAGGCGGGGACGCTCAGGGTGCCGCCACCGCCGGCCGGAGTGGCGGACTGGCCCGTGGTCGGAGAGCAGGCGCACGAGGCCTGGGCGCTCGCCTCGACCAGCCTCGACGACGCTCTCAAAAGGTACGGGACAGCGGTGCTTCCCGCCGGCGGGACGATTCTCGGCAAGATCGCTGCGATCGGCGGCGACATCCTGAAGTTTGTGGTTTCGGTGGTGATCATGGGCTTTCTCTTCCGGCCTGGGGCCCGGCTTGCGGAGGGCGCGCGGGCGTTCGCCGGCCGGCTGGTCGCCCCGCGCGGGGCCCATTTCGTGGACCTCGCCGGAGCCACCATCCGCAACGTCTCGCGCGGGGTCATCGGCGTAGCTCTGCTGCAGACGCTGATGGCAGGTATCGTTCTGGTGGTCGCCGGCGTTCCGGGTGCGGGTCTGCTCGCCTTCGGGATCCTGATATTCTGCACTGTCCAGATCGGCCCGGCGCCCGTCCTCGTGCCGACCATCATATGGGCGTGGACGGCGATGAGCGCGGGCGCGGCCCTGATCCTCACGCTCGTGCTGGTGCCAGTGATGCTGGTCGACAACGTGCTGAAGCCGATCCTCATCGCGCGCGGCCTGACCACACCGATACTGGTAATCCTGACCGGCGTGATCGGGGGGACCATCACATACGGCCTGGTGGGTCTCTTTCTCGGACCGATCGTGCTCGCCGTCTTCTACGAACTCGTCGTGGCCTGGGTTCGACTTGAGGACCCGGGAGCGTCGTGATCGGCCCAAGACCAGATCGTCGGCGTCCTCGGCACTATGCTGCGGGCGGAAGCAGGAAAAGGGTCAGCGCGAAGATCGCATAAACCATCAGGATCATGACTCCGGCGAACCAGGCGGACCGTCCCCCGTTTGCCATCAGCGTCGCCGTCATGGTCGCGATCAGCATCATCACGATGGCGCCCGGCCAGAATTGGAGGCTCATCGGCGCCGGCCCGATGACGTAGCTCAGGATCACAAGCAGCGGCGCCACAAAGAGCGCGATCTGTGCCGCGCTGCCGAGGGCAATGCCCACGCTGAGGTCGAGCCGGTCCTTGGCGGCCGCGGCGAAGGCGGTCGTCATCTCGGCGGCGCCGCCGACGAGGGCGACGACCACGAAGCCGACGAAGGCGGGCGTCATGCCCAGGGTCTCGGCCGCCATCTGCACTGACGCCACGAATATCTCGCTGACGAGCGCGACCAGCAGTGTCACCACGGCGAGGGTTACGAGTGCAACCGTTACGGGCCAGGGCGCCTCGCCGGCTTCACCATGGCCGATGCTTGCGAAGGCCTCCTTGTGGGTCTTCAGCGAAAAGACCATCCCGAGACCGTAGGCAAGGATCAGGAGCGCTGCCAGACCGAGGCTGAGCGGTTGGGCGACCGCCTCCCGGCCATCCACCTGGGCAACGAGGGAAGGTACGAGCAGGGCAACGGTGGCGAGGAACAGCAGAGCCGACTGAAAGCGGGCGCTTACGCGGTTGAACTGCTGCTCATGGTGCCTGAGGCCGCCGATCAGGAACGAGCCGCCGAACATGAAGAGGGTGTTGGTCACGATGGCTCCGGCGATCGAGGCTTTCACCAGCAGGTGCTGGCCGGCTTGAAGCGCCGTCAGGGCGATGACGAGTTCGGTCAGGTTGCCAAGCGTCGCGTTCAGCAGCCCCCCGACCGCATCCCCCGTGCGCTCAGCCACCGATTCCGTAGCGCGGCTGAGAAGGGCCGCCAACGGAATGATGGCGAGGACCGAGAGCAGGAACAGCAGGGTGTGCCGCTCCGGCCAGACTCGCTCGCCCGCGAAGACGATCGGAACGAACACCAAGAGCCAAAGCAATGGGGTGGCGCGAACCTCACCGAATATGCGTCTCACGTCCGGCTCCGTCCGATAAGCGCTGATGGCAACGATCCTGAGCAGGCAATGCGTATCACGTTCCACGTACCGGGTGTTGATTTGCGTCAAATCTCGCCCCGCCGAGGACAAAACAATCTGCTGCGTCAGAGATAACCCCCGCGCAGGTACCACATTGTGAAAGCCGGGGAGCGCCGCGGCTGGTCGAGGCTGCTATCCGCGGTGCCCCTTTGACAAAGATCAATGCTTGGGCTCTTGATATCATTCAGACATGAACCATTCCGCGCCGGGCTGCACGGGACCGCGCCAAGGCGGTTCTTTGGAAGGGTGACGCCTGATGGAACACGAAGCAGCGATCAACCCCGCGGCGCCCCACCACCTGCCGTTCTTCATCGCGGCACCCGGGCAGACCGATGTGCTTTTCGTGGCGACGGGCATCGTGGTGCTGCTCGCCGTGGTCGGTATCGGCATCTTCTACTTCAAGCTCCATGCGCTTCCCGAGCAGATGGCGCATCGCGGCCAGAAGGTGCAGTTCGAGATCGTCGCGGTGCTGGCGCTCATCGCGCTCTTCACCCACAACCATGCGTTCTGGATCGCCGCGCTGCTGCTCGCCCTCGTCCCGCTGCCTGATTTCTCGACCCCGCTGAACTCGATGGCCCAGTCGCTGGGGCGGATGGCCGGGCGCCGCGAGCCTGACGTGCCGGCGCAAGCCGACGAACCCGCCGTTCCGGCGGCCGCAGCGGCGGAGCCTCTGCCGCTCGGGCAGAAAAGGGCCTGAGCCATGCTGGAACTCACCCTCTGTTCGATACTGACGATCCTGCCGGACTTCCTCTACCGCCGTTTCGTGCAGGGCAAGCGGATCGGCCGCGAGATCACCTTGTTCTCCGTCTGGTATGAACTGCGCTGGGGGATCACCCTTTGCCTGATCCTGACCGTCAGCCTGATCACCACGATCTTCTATTTCCATCCCTCCACCAAGGCCGCCACCTCCATCTTCCGCACCGTCACCATCCTGCCGGAGACCAACGGCCGCGTGGCGGAAACCTTTGTCGAGATCAATCAGAAGGTGGCAAAGGACCAGCCCCTCTTCCGGCTGGACAGCACCGCGCAGGAGGCGGCCGTCGAGACCGCCAAGCGCCGGATCGCCGAGATCGACGCCACCATGGTCGTCGCCCGGTCGCAGCTCAAGGAAGCGGACGGCCGGATCGCCCAGGCGCGCGGGGTTCTGCGGCAGGCGCAGGACGAGTACGATACCCGCGCCGACCTGTTCCGGCGCAATCCCAACGCGATCCCCGAGCGGGAAGTCGAGCAGGCGCTGGTCAGGGTCGACACCCAGCAAGGCCTGGTGGACGCCGCCGAAGCCTCCCGGGAGGCCATCGTGTCGCAGATCGACTTCCAGCTCCCCGCCCAGAAGGCCAGCGCCGAGGCCGCGCTGCACCAGGCGCGGGTCGATCTCGAAAAGACCCTCGTCGTCGCCGGCACCGACGGCATCGTCCAGCAGTTCGCGCTCAGGCCGGGCGATGTCGTCAACCCGATGCTCCGGCCCGCCGGCATCCTGGTGCCCGAGCGCAAGGTCACGGGCCTCGTCGCCGGTTTCGGGCAGATCGAGGCGCAGGTGATAAGGCCCGGCATGGTCGGCGAGGTCGCCTGCATCGCCAAGCCCTGGACCATCGTCCCGATGGTGGTGACGGAGGTCCAGCACGTCATCGCCAGCGGCCAAGTCCGTCCGACCGACCAGCTCGTCGATGTCGGGCAAATGGCGCGCCCCGGCACCATCACCGTCATCATGCAGCCGCTCTTTGCGGGCCAGCTCGACGACCTGCCCCAGGGCAGCAGCTGCATCGCCAACGCCTATACCAGCAACCATGACGCGCTGCAGGACCCCGACATCGGCGCCTTCCGTGCCTTCGTGCTCCACGCGATCGACGCCACCGGCGTGGTGCATGCGATGATCCTGCGGATGCAGGCGCTTCTCCTGCCGATCCAGACGCTGGTCCTGGGCGGGCACTGATCGGAGACCCGCAGATAATGGCCAACGACGGACAAGCGTGGCGGCTTCCGGTGCTGACGAGCCTCGAGGGCTACAGACCCGCCTGGCTCCGGAGCGACATTTCTGCGGGGCTCGCCATCGCGGCGGTGGGGCTGCCGAGCGCCATCGCCTACCCGGCGATTGCCGGGCTGCCGCCGGAAACCGGTCTCTATGCCAGTATCGCGCCGCTGGTGGCCTACGCGGTCTTCGGCCCGTCGCGACAACTCATCGTCGGACCGGACGCGGCGACCATGACGGTGCTGGCGGCGGTGCTGGCGACGATCTTTGCGACGCCGGCGGTGACGGCCGACCGCGTCGCCGTGGCCGCACTGCTGGCGCTCGCCGTCGGGGCACTCTGCCTCATCGCCCGGGTGCTGCGGCTGGGCGTGCTCGCGACCTTCCTTTCGCGACCGATCCTGACCGGCTTCTTCGCAGGCATCTCGCTCTCGATCATGATCGGCCAGATCGGCCGGCTTACCGGCGTGAAGATCGAATCGGACGGGCTGCTGCGACCGATATTCGAGATCGTCGGCAAGGCCAGCCTCATCCACTGGCCCTCGCTTGCGCTCGGCGTGGCGATGTTCCTCGTGCTCCAGGCGGTCCAGCTTCGCAAGCTGCCGGTGCCCGGACCGGTCGTCGTCGTGGTGCTGGCGGTCGCGCTGTCTGCCCTGTTCGATTTCGAAGGACGCGGAATCGCGGTCGTCGGGGACATCCCAACCGACCTGCCACGGCTTGCCCTGCCGGCCTATTCCGGCGTCCCGCTCGATCTGATCGTGCTCGGTGCCGCCTCGATCTTCCTGGTCAGCTTCGGCGCGGGCATCGTGACGGCCCGAAGCTTCGGCGCTCGCGGCGGCTACGAGGTCGACCCTAACCGCGAACTGACGGGGTTCGGCGCAGCCAATGTCGCCGCTGGCTTCTTCGCCGCGTTTCCGGTCACCGCCTCCGATTCCCGGACTGCCGTCAACTCTACGGTCGGCGGGCGCAGCCAGATCGCAGCGATCGTCGCGGCGGCGGTGCTCGTGGCTGCGCTCCTGTTCCTGGGACCAGCCCTGCGCATCCTGCCCATGCCGGCGCTCGGCGCCATTCTGGTGGCGGCGGCCCTCAGCCTTATCGACGTCGAGGCGCTGCGCGAGATCTGGCGGATCAGCCGGATCGAGTTCCTGTTCGCTATGATCGCCCTGGCTGGCCCGCTCAGTCTGGGGGTCCTGCAGGGGATCGTGATCGCGGTCGGCGCAACCCTCGTCTACCTCCTCTACAAGTGGGCGAATCCCCGCGACGCGCTGCTTGGGCGCATTCCCGGCCGCGACGGCTTCTACAAGCTCCACCGCTCGCCTGAGGCGCGATCCGAGCCAGGCCTCGCGCTCGTCATGGTCCAGGGCAGCCTGCTGTTCTTCAACAGCGACAACGTCAAGGCGCGGCTGCGCGCCATTGCCTCCGAACTTCCGTCCGGAACCGAGTGGTTCGTGCTGGATGCGAGCGCGATCGCCCAGGTCGACAGCACCGGCGCCGCCATGCTGTCGGGCATCGCCGACGAGTTCGCCGCGCGTGGCCTCGCTCTCGGCCTCGCAGAGGTCCACAGCGAAGCGCTCGGGTTGCTCGAACGTGCCGGCGTGATCGACAGGATCGGCGCCGCGATGGTTTTCGACGACCTGGAAGACGCCTTGCGCGCGTTTCGGGCGCGGGAGCGCTTGCCCTCTGGTAGTATAGAACCGTCGTAGAAGAAACGTCCGGACATGGAGGAGACTTTGGCCAAGAAGAACAAGGATGCGGAAACTGGCGCCGAACTGACCAAGAAGGAGCGGAACCGCGCCTACGAGAAGGAAATCGCCCGCCTGCAGGTCGAGATCGCCCACCTGCAGGCCTGGGTGAAGGAGACAGGCGCGCGCATCGTCATTATCTTCGAGGGCCGCGACGCGGCCGGCAAGGGCGGAGTGATCAAGCGATTCGTCGAGCGGGTCAGTCCGCGGGTGTTCCGCGTGGTGGCGCTGCCCTCGCCGAGCGACCGCGAGAAGACCCAGATGTACTTCCAGCGGTACATGGCGCAACTTCCGGCGGCCGGCGAGGTGGTGATCTTCGACCGCTCCTGGTACAACCGCCCCGGCGTGGAGCGGGTGATGGGCTTTACCCCCGAGGACAAGATCACCCGGTTCCTCCAGGAGGTCCCGCACCTCGAGGGACTGATCGTCGAAGGCGGCATCATGCTCCTGAAGTACTTTCTCGACGTCAGCGAGGAGGAGCAGGAGCGGCGCTTCCGCCAGCGTATCGACGACCCTGTTCGCCAGTGGAAGCTGAGCCCGATGGACATCGAGAGCTACCGTCGCTGGTGGGACTACACCAGGGCCTACGACGAGATGATCCGCGCGACCGATTCGCCGCATGCACCTTGGTGGATCGTGGACTCCAACGACAAGAAGTCGGCGCGGATCAACTGCATCACCCACATCCTGAAGTCGATTCCCTACAAGCGGATCAAGTTCGACGAGCCGAAGCTTGGCAAGCGCCAGAAGCGCCCGGACGACTTCGTCGCGAACACGACCGCCCGCAACGTCGTGCCGAGCGTGTTCTGACCCCGCCCATCCGCCGGCCGAGTCGGGCGGTGTCGGCCGCCCGGCTCGTGATGCTAGATGCGCGCCAGTTCCTCGGCCAGAATTTTCTGGACGACGCGGATGCGGGGGCTGGGTTGCAGTTCCTGGTGGGTAACAAGCCAGATCGGCACGGGAACCGGCGTCATATCAGGCAGGAGCCTCACCACTCCAGGCGTCCGTTCCGCCACTTCGCGCAGCATCGCCGCCACGCCAATGCCCCGCCTGACCATTTCCCACACAGCAACCGAAGAATCCGAGACCAGCCTGAAATCGGCGGCTTCAACCGGAATGCCGATCTCGCGAAGGTAGCCGGAAAAGCGCACAGCGTCGTCGAATCCGATCAGTCCCGCCCTGGCCAGATCGGCCGGGCCTTCCGGCAAGCCGTTTCGGGCAACCCAGCCTTCGGACGCATAGAAGCACGCCAGCGTATCGCGGACATGGTGGCCGACCAGGCCGGACCGATCGGGCCGCACATGACGGATAGCGATGTCCGCTTCCCCGCGGTGCAGGTTGCTGAGCCCATTTGAGGCGACGATCGCGATCGTGATCTGCGGCGCTTCCGACCTGATGCGCTCGACGATCGGGGGAAGAATGTAGGCGGCGTAGGTATCGGTTGCGGAAATGCAGACCCGCCCGCTGATCTCCTGCACCCGACCGCTTGCGGCCAGGGCAACGGAGTCCGCGGCGTCACTCATGACGCGGACATGATCGAGCAGTTCCAGCCCGGTCTGCGTCAACACGAGCTTGCGGCCGCGCCTTTCAAACAGGGGCACGCCAAGATCGGCCTCGAGCGCCAGGACCTGCCGCGACAGCGTAGGTTGGGTCAAGCCGAGCTCGCGTGCCGCAGCCGACAGGGATCCGGCCGTGGCGGTCGCGTGGAATGCGCGAATGTGGTTCCAGTCGATGACTTTCATGCGTTTTCGTATATCATTGGTGCGATTTTCGGCAATTTTCTTCTTATGTGCATATGGTAAGCCGCTCAGCAAGGAGCATTTCACCATGAGCACAGCGAGCGACGCCCGTTTCTGGGACCGGTCTTCAGGAAAATACGCCAAGGCTGCGATCAAGGATCAGGCCGGATATGAACGCACGCTGGAGCGGACCCGCGCCTTCCTGGGACCGGATGACCGGGTGCTGGAACTGGGTTGCGGAACGGGCACGACGGCGCTCCGTCTTGCAGGCAGCGTGCAAAGCTATGTTGCGACGGATATTTCTGCCGGAATGATCGAGATAGCCGAAGAGAAAAACGCTTCCGGCGCTGTCGCCGGGCTTGCCTTCCGCGTTGCGACCGCAGAGGCGCTTGCGCATGAGGTGCACCGGTTCGATGCGGTTCTGGGCTTCAACTATCTCCATCTGGTGCGCGACGTGCCGGGCACGCTGCGCAGCATCCATGCACTGCTTGCGCCGGAAGGCCTGTTCATTTCCAAGACGCCGTGCCTCGGGGACATGAACCCGCTCATCCGGCTCGTCCTGTTGCCCGCGATGCGAGCGATCGGAAAGGCGCCTCATGTAAGCATCTTCCGGGCGACGGAACTGGATCAGCTCTTGCTTGACGCGGGCTTCGACATCCTCGCTGTTGAAAGCCACGCAACCGGGAGTAGCGACGGCCGGCCCTACATCGTCGCGCGCAGGAGATGACGTGGACGGCCGGGACTCTCGGTCGAAGCTCTGTCCGATAGCGAGAGGAAACCATCTCCGAACAGCCTCGCGATGGCTAATACAACTCTCGCAACCCGGCGGAGGTCTTGATCACGGCTCGGTAGCGATGCTGCTCCCCCTTCCGAATACGCGGCGGGTTTTGGAGGCCAAGCCGTTGATAGAGGGTTTTGACCGCAGTCGGATCCGGGTGCTCGATCACGAACTCGACAAGTGTCAGGTCGAGGTTCGTCATCGTCATGGCAGGATGTCCTTGCGCCCCCCAATCGATAACTGATGGTGCGACGCCGTCCATCGGCAATGATCCGTCAGAAGGCATCGAGAAGGACCAGATACGCCCCCCGCGCGACACTCGTATTTTCTGCCCAAGGATAGCTCCATGAGCAGAAAGGACTGTGTCGATGTTACTCGTCCGGACGACCCATCCTCGAAGACGATGCCCGGCATCCCACGCATGTTTGACAACGGCCGGATCGCTCAAGTCAAACCAACGAGCGCGTCCGGGACCTTCCGCAGCCGGATCAATGGCTATGACCTCCAGGAACACATCATCGCCCAAGCGCACGAGCAGATTATGGGTTCCCATCTCTGGATGGTTGCCTCCGAACGGCATGTCGACACCAAGCAGATTGCGGACATGCTCAGCGCCTGCTTCCAGGGTGGGGGCAATGATTGTCAGGTGGTCGAGTTGCAATGGAGACTCCCTTTCGTGCGGCTTGCGAGCTTTCGCGGCATGCAGGGCAGCAGCTTGAGCATGCCCTGTCCGATGGCTCGATGGATCGCATCATCTCGCGCATCGTCAGCCAGACGACGGTGACAGTCGATCAAGCCTGAAGCGGTGATTGGCCGACGGATACCCGAAGCACTCGATGCGTGAGGCGAGAGCGTCATTTCTCGCCGACCTTACTTTCCCATGCGCGGGCATGAAGAACGTTGCATATTTGATAGTTGAAGCTGCTGAAGAACTTCGTGAAGCCAAGCCTTTTGGCTTCGATGTGCTCGGGATGGCTTTTCCATTCGCGAAGCGCCTCCTCGGATTCGAACTCCACGATGGTCACTCTTTCACCGTCCTCCCCGACAAACCCTTTGTGAGACACGTAGCCGGGAACGGTGCGCGCCAGCTCACCCATGCGCTTTGCCATCACGCCGTATTCTTCTTGAGCCTGCGCGTTGAGACGGGATCGAAAGACTGCGACGATCATGGAACATTAGCCTCTGCAAACGAAGTGAAAGCGCGGGCTCGCGTCGTCGCGATCTAGACCGCCTCCCTGCGCAACAAGCGCACTATTGGGGGGCAGAAAGGCATCAATCAAATGCATATTGCAGATTATGATTATGTTCTTCAATTATGATCGAGCTTGGCCTTCATCTCCTTCGCCAGCAGCTCGATCGCTGGGTCGAAGCGACCAGGAACCGCGTTCCGGATCAATGTCACCGTCGCGGATACTTGGAAGTCCGCCACGTTGAGGGCCTGCAGGTGGGTCCGGTATGGGCTTCGTTCAAATTGCCGGTATGGCACGAGCCCCAGCCCGCCACCGTGGGCAAGGAGCGACAGCTGGAGGTCTTCGCCGAAGACTTCAGCCGCTACCTGAATGAGGAGGTTGTGCCTGTCAAACGCCCGCTCCAGCGCGGCACGGCAGCCGCATCCGCGGGGATTGAGGAACCAGCCCTCTTCCGACAAATCACGCAGCCGCCAGGGGCTGCCGTCTCGCCTGTTCGAGGTTCTCGAAGAAGAGACGACGACCACCAGCTCGCTCCCCAGGGAAACGCGCAACAGGCTGGTTGGCACCGTATGTGCGTCCGTCAACAATCCAACGGCGCAATCGATCGCGCCGCCGCGGACTTCCTCGATCAAACCGACGCTCCAGTTTGAGCTGACCTGCATCCGAATCAGGGAGAACGATCGCCGCACGGCATCGAGCGGAGACGTCAGAACCATTTCGGCCAACCCGTGAGCCACGCCCACCCTCAGTTCGCCGGCAGGATTGGTGGCGCTTGTCGCGCACGCCTCCAGCTCCGCGACAGCGACGAGAACACGCCGACAATATTCGAGCACGTGGTTCCCATACGCTGTCAGAATCGCTGGCTTCACCGAGCGATCGAATAAAGGGTCTCCGCCGAGGGCGGCCTCAAAATTCTGAATACGTCGCGTTGTTGCTGGCTGCGTCAGATTGAGGCGGACCGCAGCACGATTGACCGAACCCGTCTCTGCCACCGCAACAAACGCTTGAATATCCTGAATGTTCATGAATGAAGAGCATAAACTGGCAATGTTTATGCGGCAAATGCATTATGGCGTTGCCTTCGTCGAGCGCGGCGTGGACGATCGCCACCAGTTCCGCTTCATCGTCTCGCCCGAGGACGGCGCGGACCTGTCCGACCTCACCGCCTATACACGCGACCTCATGGCCCAGGTGGAAACCGATCTCGGCACGAAGCTCGATTGGGTTGCGGTCAATCACCACAACACCGGCCATCCGCATGTCCATGTCATCGTGCGCGGCGTGGACGAGCTGGGCCAGAACCTCGTCATCAACGGCGACTATCTCGCCAACGGCATCCGCTAGCGGGCGAGCGATCTGGCGACGCTTGAACTCGGCCCCGTCACCGAGATCGAGCAGAGCCGCAAGCTCTCGGCCGAGATCGGTCAGGACCGCTACACGCACATCGACCGCGCCATGACCGAGGAAGCCGAGGACCGCTTCCTCGACCTGCGCCATGAGCCGGCCGATCATCGTCGCCAGTTCGACCGGACGCTTCGCCTGCGCCGTCTCGCCAAGCTGGAGAAGATGGGGCTCGCCACCGAGCACGCGCCGGGCGTCTGGGAACTCAGCGAGCGGATGGAACCGGCGCTGCGCGAGCTGGGCGAGCGCGGCGACATCATCCGAAACATGCACAAGGCGCTGAAGGCCGACGGCACGGAGCGCGATCCGATGACCTTCCAGATTCACGATGCCGCGCCCGAAGTCCCGATCACCGGCCGCGTCGTCGACAAATATCTGACCGACGAGCTGGGCGAGAACCTGACCGTCGCGGTCGACGGCATCGACGGGCGCACTCATTATGTCGCCGGCCTCGACCCGGCCCGCGTCGAGGATGCGCGGATCGGCAGCGTCGTCGAGATCGGCCCGGCCGAGAACGCGAGCCGCCCGTCCGACCGCACCATCGCGGGGATCGCCGAGGGCGGCGTCTATCGACCGAGCCGCCATCTTGAACAGGCAAAGTTCGAGGGCCGCGTTCCGGGCGGCGACTATGAAGGATATGTCGATGCGCATGTGCGCCGGCTCGAAGCCTTGCGCCGCGCCGGGATCGTCGAGCGGATCGACGCCGAGCAATGGCGCATCCCCAAGGACTTCGAGAACCGCGCCGCTGCCTATGATGCCGGTCGCAACCGGCAGGCCAATATCCGCATCCTATCGGTCGCCCGGCTCGAGCAGCAGATCGGCGCGGACGGCGCGACCTGGCTCGACCGGCGGCTCATGTCAGCGGAAACGTCCGACCTTGCGCCGACCGGATTCGGCCAGCAGGTGCGCGACGCGATCGACCGCCGCCGTGCGCATCATATCGACCGGCGTGACGCTACGCCCGGCCCCAACGGCGGGACGCTCTATCGGCGCAATCTTCTCGCTAAGGCGTCATCCGCGGATAACTACGTCGTAGGATCGGGATTTGGTTCGATGGTGTAGTTCCAGTCGCCGTGAAAGTCATGGCGTTTGAGCTTGATTGCCTGGAGCTCGGCATCCGAGACTTTGACGCCGGCCGGATAGGTGTTGGGATCGAGTTGGCAGCGTACGGTCAAGCCCGCCTCGGTGGTGGTCGCGGCGATCAGCTCGACGATGACCTTGTGACTGACCAGAGCCTTGCCGCGCCAGTTGGCGGTGATGAACGAGAACAGGCGGTGTTCGATCTTGTTCCACTTGCTGGTGCCCGGCGGCAGGTGACACACGGTGATCGGCATGTGCAGTTCGTCGGCGAGTTCCTGCAGTTGCAGTTTCCACGGGACTGTCAGGAATTCTGTGCGCGAGGCCCGTTTTCGTCACCGACCGACGAACCGTTCGCCGAAGACAATGGCGAATTGGGTCTTGGCCTCGAACCACTCGCGCGGCGGTCGTTTCCATTCCTCGGCCGCGTGGTTCAGAACCAGATATAGCAGCTTCATGGCGGCGTCGTCATTGGGGAAATGGCCCCGGGTTCGGACGGCGCGCCGCAGCTTGGAGTTGAGCGCCTCGATGGCGTTTGTGGTGTAGATGATGCGGCGCACGCCCTCAGGGAAAGCAAAGAACGGAATGACCTGTTGCCAATTGCGCCGCCAGCTCTGGGCGATCGCCGGGTAGCGCTGGCCCCAGTGACCGGCCTCGAACGCCTCCAGGGCCTGCAGGCCGGCCTCGGCGTCCATGGCCCGGTAGATCGCCCTGAGCGCCGGCACGACCGCCTTGCGGTCCTTCCACGACACGAACTCCAGGGAATGGCGGATCAGGTGCACAATGCAGGTCTGCACCACGGTCTGGGGAAAGACGGCGTTGATCGCCTCGGGAAAGCCCTTCAGCCCGTCGACGACGGCGATCAGGACGTCGCCGACGCCGCGGTTCTTCAACTCGTTCATGACGCGCAGCCAGAACTTGGCGCCCTCGGTCTGTTCGATCCAGATGCCCATGACCTCCTTGGTGCCGTCGGGCAGGATGCCGAGCGCGATGTAGACCGCCTTGTTGCGCACGAAGCCCTCGTCGCGGATCTTGACCCGAATGGCATCGAAGAAGACGACGGGATAGACCGCGTCCAGCGGCCGGTTCTGCCATTCGGCGACCTCCTCCAGCACCGCGTCGGTGACCGCCGAGATCAGGTCCGGCGAGACCTCGATGCCGTAGAGCTCCTCCAGATGGCCGCGGATCTCGCGCACCGTCATGCCGCGCGCATACATCGAGATGATCTTGTCGTCGAAGTCGGGAAACCGCCGCTGGTACTTGGCGACCAGCTTCGGATCAAAGGTGCCGGCCCGGTCGCGCGGGATCGCCAGCGTCATCTGTGACGTCCCCGTCAGCACCGTCTTCTTCGAATGCCCGTTGCGGCGATTGGCGTTGCCGTCGGCACCTTCGTCCGCCAGGTGCTCGTCGAGCTCGGCGTTCAGAATGCGCTCCGAAAGCGCCTTCTTCAGGTCGTCGAGCAGACCGTCCTTGGCAAACAAATCCCTCGGATCACGACCGGCAAGCAGCTGATCCAGCAGTTCTTTCTCGATAGCCATGTGATGATTCTCTCCTTTCCATCATCATGGCCTCACGCACAAAATTTTCGACACTCCCGTTTCCACAACCGCACCCGTGAGCCATTGCTGCCGCCCCCGTCGGCGGTGATCGTCAGGCGCGTAGCGTCGGGGTAGCGCTCGCGGCCCATTTGCACCCACCAACTGCGAATGGCGTTGATCGCGAAGGCCGCCGTGTCGTGATCGATGCCGACGCTGACCCAGCCGGTGTTGTCGGCAATATCGTAGACGCCGTAGGGGACGGTGCGCCCGAGCTCCGGGATGACGAAGTCGTGTACCCGCACCTGCGGCGGCGAGCCTTGGGGATGCCATTCGCGCCCGGCGTTCTTGAAGTCGCCGACCAGTTCCTTCTTCTTGGTGTCCACCGAGATCGCCGGTTCGCCGGCGGCCAGCGCCGCCTTCACCTGGTCGTTGATGTAGTGGAACTGGGCGTCGCGATCGGGATGGTTTGTCCCCTCGCGTGTCTTGCGGTTGGCCTGCAGCCGATAGCCGAGCTTGTGCAGGAGTTCCCACACCAGTGTGCGGCCGACCTGATGGCCCATGTCGCACAGCGCATGGGCGAGCTTGCTCAGGCTCTTGCAGGTCCAAAGCAGAGGTGACTGGGGATCGCCCCGCGTGTCGGGCTCGACCAGCGCCCGCAGATCGTCAATCAGGCTCGGATCCGTTGCGCTCTTCAATTTGCCGCCAGCCCCGGGCCGGCGCACCCGCCCAGGATCGATCACCTCGCCGTTGCGCACCTCGCGCAGCGCCCGGCCAATGGTGCTGGGGGCGATGCCGGTGGCGCGCGCCACCGCCGCGATCCCTCCGCGCCCCGCCGCCAGCGCCTCTGCCGCCGCAAAGCGCCGCCGAGACCGCTCGTCGAGCACTGGACGAAGCGTCTCAAACCGTTGGCGAATGGCTGATTCGTCGATCACACCGAGACGCTACAACCCGCTCCCCACAAACGGAATCCCACAACCAACCGCCCGTCATCACAATCGATTCATCAATCAACGAATGACGCCTAAGCTGCGCGCGCGGGAGATCGAACGCATCGGCGGCGAGCTGGCCGCGAGCAAGGGCCTGCCGTTCCGCGCCGCGACCGATGGCGAGACCGTCTCCGGCAAGTTCACCGGCACCGTGCAGCTATCGAGCGGCAAGTTCGCCCTGGTCGAGCAGAGCCATGAGTTCATGATGGTTCCGTGGCGGCCGGTCATCGACCGACAGCTCGGCCGGGAGGTCATGGGCGTTGTGCAGGGCGGCTCTGTGTCATGGCAATTGGGTCGCCAGAGAGGAATTGCCTTGTAGCGCCAACTCGAGGGAGCGCCTATGTCGAGATTCTCGCGCGCTGTGCGCTCACACGTGACCAGAAGCCGATTTCGAGCCGTCACTTCTCACAAAATTCATGCAGGTAAACGAGCAACTCGATGTCTGGCGCACCGGGCAAGAAGATTGGCCGATAATTTTCTCAGCCCCTTCAAACGCGCATCAGCCAATCGACAAAAGTATTCCCCGCGGCGACCTGCGCATTGTGGCCGTTGATATAGGCGGAACGCACTTCACTCGGCCTGAAACCATATCGCGCCTGGAATTGCCGGCTGAAGGCGGTGGCGTTGGTAAAGCCGTATTCGTAGGCGATCGAACTGATCAGCTTGCGCTCGCTCGATTTCGCCAGGGCATGCTGGCACGCCGCCAATCGGCGGTTCTTGATGAATGTTGCAACGCCGCCGTGCTTTTCGAAGAGATAGTAGAGATTGCGCCGGGATAGACCGAGGCGCGCGCAGATCATGTCCGGCGTGAGATCGGGCGATTTCAGATTCTCGGCGATGAAACGCCGTGCCCGATCGAACTGGATTGCCGCGATCGGCGCCCTGGCGGCCTCCAGGGTTGTCGGCGTCTGACGAACCATTGCCCTGACGAGTGCCCCGAAAGCCTCGGTCACGGCAGCCGCATCCGTGACCGTCAGCATGTGTGCTCGGTCTTTCACGGACAGGAGAAAATCGGCGATGATTTGAGACAGCGGCCCCATGACGCGCAATTGCGAGGCCCGGTCGAGCTCATCTGCAACATCCCAGAAGTCATCGCGACTGAAGAACAGGCTGGAATACTCCGCAACCTCCATTTTCGCGACAAAGGGTGTCGCGTAAGAGTAAAGAACGAGGTCATCGGCCTTCGATTCGAAGCCTTTTCGGTCGCTATCGACCGCAACACTTCCCCGGGTCACTACAGCCAAACACCAGTGATCAAGCTGTGACCGACGAACGACATTGCTACCATAGTCGACCATCATGGGCGGCAGCGCATAATTGCTCAGGAATATCGACCCCAATTGATAGAGTTCCGAGCTCGCAAGAAAGCCTGCGCTGCGCGGCCCGTCAGGTTCAAGATCGGCCATTCCCTTGCTGAACGCACACCAGGCGTCAAACTGTTCGTGCGGCCTGAAAGACTCTGTTGAGAATCTATGGCTCGAAATCGGCACACCTTCCTGCGTCATCTGCTTTTCAAGCTCATTAAAATAATCTGCCAGAGACAATCCATAAGAATTCGGCTTTGTGCGATCAGTTGATTTGCTACATCACTGATCCTGCTTCACGATTGCCGATTTTCAGCCCATCTTTCGTAAGTTAGATCATTCCCAAGATCACCACTATTGCTCGACATTGACGGCATGCTCCCTGAGCGCGATCCGGTATGGCTGTGCCAGCACCTGCGCCAATTGCCTTTGACGGGCGCCGACAATCGAACGGTCCTGCCACCGCGCTATAGCCGACGGAACATTGGTCGGACAACTCTTGAACGGGCGAGGTTTCCTTCCAGCAACACGGCCGGTCATACCTCCACCGAGGAAATCAGCGAGTTAGATAGCCACAGCCACGGTACTACGTGGAAACGACCGCCTCGACATCACGTCGTAACGCAAGGCCGCGCCTCCAGATGACGAAGGGCATGGTCAGTAACCAGGCAGTAATCGAATAGATGACGGCAGGCACGGTTGTGTCGGGCAAGCCGGCGCTTGTACCGGCGACCAGCAGTCCCACCGCAATCCCCAGAGACCCATTCTGGGTTCCTGACTCAATTGCGATGGTTGTTGCGTCCCTTGCACTCAACCCCGCGACATCGGCGGTGACTAAACCGATGGCGAGCAGGATTGCATTCAGTGCGACAAGTGCGGGCCCAAGAGACCAAATGTTGAGCGCGAACACATCCCAATTGGCGACAATGGCGGCCAGAATCAGAATAAGGAAAAGCCAGAAGGCAAGGCGGGAGATCCAGGGAGAAGCCGTTTCGACAAAGCGAGGGGAAGAGTGGGTCAATACCATACCAAGGCCGACGGGGAGCGCCGTTAGCAGGAATACCTGAACCCCGAGAGCCGTGACGTTGATGGGCGGCGCCTCAGCGCCGAGAAAATGGGCGGCGCTCAACGCCACCACCAGCGGCAATGTGACGATGGAAACCAGCGAGATCACCGCGGTGAGCGAGATGGACAACGGGACGTTGCCTTCGGCAAACTTGGCTGCAGCATTGACAGGACGCCTCCCGGACACGCTGCCAGGATCATAAGCCCGAGCGCCACCCCTGCTGGCAGATCGAAAAGCTTCGCAAGTGCGAAGGCCACGAGGGGAACCGCGATCAGTTGGTTCATTGCGCCGATGCTGAAGGCTTTGGGCTGTGCCGCTATAAGCGCGAAATCACGCGGTCTGAGACCGAGCCCCAGCGAAAACATGATGACGGTCAAAATGATCGGCAGGACAACTTCAATAAGCATGTCGACTCCCAAATAAAGTACATCATCGACGATTCTTCCAGTGAGGTCATCTACAGCGGCCTGATGAAGCCAACAAGCGGTCGTCAATCCAAGGATTGTTCCGCGTCCTCTCGGGGTAACCCCTCATGCTCTCGACGAGCAGGGAACGAGGATTCACGCTCGGTAACGGATTGGTTCTGGTCGCGCTTGCTTTGCTGTTGATCAGGCCACGCCTGCGCCTGGTGCGCAGAAGTGCGTTTGCACGCGCCGCCATGCTGGCGGTGCCGCCTATGCCGGCGAATTCCTGCTCGTTCCCGCTGCGGCCACGTCGCTGTTTTTTACCTGCCCGGTCATGAGCGTTGCCGACACTCTTCTGGAGTGGTGCGGCACCCGAAAGTGATCCGGCCGGCTAGCTGTCGGGCGTACCTTACTCTCGCTTCGATTCGCGGATTTTTGCTTATCAGCCAATGACCTGTCGGCGAAAATCGATACGCCGATGACGCGGCTCGACGCGCCAACTGACGTTGCGTGCATCTCTACTGCCATTGGGTGCAAACACCGCCTGCCCCCGTAGTGCGCTCCCCAGAACACCGCTTATCGAGGCAAGAATGCGCGCAGGCTGACACCCTGTTGCTTGCGCGCGGCTGTGGGTCCGCGCGCAGTTTTTGGGCGCTGCGTGGGCCGGAACGGCATTGAACACCGTGTGCCCGAAGGAATTCTTGTGAGCAGCACCCCGATTTTGAAAAGCCGAAGCATTCTCCTTGCTGCGTTGATGACCTCGACGGCGCTGGTGGGTATCGCCTCGATTGCGGCCCATGCGGCGGACAAGATCGTCGATGGCGGCGCGGTGGAAACCATCACGACTACCGAGACGTTCGATAACGTCACCGTCGGCGATACCGGCACCGGCACGCTGACCATCGAGAGCGGCGGCGCGGTGAGCAACGTTTTCGGCAGCATCGGCGATTCCGACGGTGGCACGGTGACGGTGACCGGCACTGGTTCCACCTGGGCCAATTCCGATGCCTTGCACATCGGCTTAGGCGGCACCGGCACGCTGACCATCTCGGATGGCGGCGCAGTGAGCAACGCCAATGGTTTCATCGGCACACTTACCGGTTCCGCCGGCACGGTGACGGTGACAGGCGCGAACTCCACCTGGACCAGTTCCGGGAATCTGATCGTCGGCAACCAGGGCACCGGCTCGTTGACCATCGCGGACGGCGGCGCGGTGAGCAACAGCACCGGCAGCGTCGGCAACAGCATCGGCACGGGCACAGTGACGGTGACCGGCACTGGTTCCTCCTGGACCAATTCCGGGTTCCTGTTCGTCGGTGACGAGGGCACCGGCTCGTTGACCATCGCGGACGGCGGCGTGGTGAGCAACACCATTGGCATCATCGGCAGCGACGACGGCATCATCGGCAGCGACAACAGCGGCACGGGCACGGTGACGGTGACCGGCGCCGGTTCCATCTGGACCAATTCCTCGAGCCTGACCGTCGGCAATGTCAGCACCGGCACGCTCACGATCGCTGACGGCGGCACGGTCAATGCGAATAACAATCCAGTGGTCATTGCCAATGAAAGTGGCTCCACCGGCACGCTCAATATTGGCGCGGCGGCGGGTGACGCGGCGGTGGCGGCGGGTACGCTGAACGCGACCACACTTTCCTTTGGCGATGGCACCGGCGCGCTCAATTTCAATCATACCGATGCCGGTTACGACTTCGACGCCGCAATCACCGGCGATGGCACGATCAACCAGATCGCTGGCGTCACCAACCTGACCGCCGACAGCTCCGGCTTTATCGGAGATACAAACGTCACCGGCGGTAAACTGGTTGTGAGTAAAGCGCTGGGTGGCTCCGTGGTGACCGTGAACGGCGGCACGCTCAGCATTGAAGGCGGCACACTGAGCAACGCCACTGGTTTCATCGGCAGAGTTAGCGAATCCTCTGGCACGGTGACGGTGACGGGCGCGAACTCCACCTGGACCAATTCCGGAAATCTGTTCGTCGGCAATCAGGGTGCGGGCACGTTGACCATCGCGGACGGCGGCGCGGTCAACAACGTCACTGGTCTCATCGGCAACGGCGGCTCGGGCATCGGCACGGTGATGGTGACCGGCACCGGCTCCGAATGGACCAATACCGGGTTCCTGCGTGTCGGCAACGAGGGCGCGGGCACGTTGACCATCGAGAGCGGCGGCGCGGTGAGCAACATCACTGGCATCATCGGCGATAACGACGGCGGTACGGGCACGGTGACGGTGACCGGCGCTGGTTCTTCTTGGACTAATTCCGATCTGTTCGTCGGCAACGGGGGTACGGGCACGCTGACCATTGCGGACGGTGGCGCGGTGACCAACACCACTGGCAGCATCGGCGATTCCACCGGCGGCACGGGCACGGTGACGGTGACCGGCGCCGATTCTAGCTGGACAAATTCCTTAAACCTGACCGTTGGCAATTTTGGCAACGGCACGCTGACCATCGAAAGTGGCGGCGCGGTGAGCAACACCCTTGGCATCATCGGACAAGAAGACGGCAACACCGGCTCGGTGACAGTGACCGGTACAGGTTCCATCTGGACAAATTCCGCGGGACTGCGCGTTGGCGGCTCGGGCACCGGCACGCTGACCATCGCGGACGGTGGCACGGTGAGCAGCAATATCAGTGGCTCCGGCACCAGTGGCTTCATCGGTACCTCCGACAACAGCACGGGGACGGTGATGGTGACTGGTGCCAATTCCAACTGGACCAATTCCGGAAACATAATCATCGGCAACTCCGGCACCGGCACGCTGACCATTGCCGATGGGGGTACCGTCACTGCGAACTCGGGCAACGGCACAGTGACCATTGCCGCTGGTTCTGGCTCCACCGGCACACTCAATATCGGTGCGGCGGCGGGGGGGGGCGGCGGCAAGCGCGGGTACGCTGAACGCTGCCACACTTGCCTTCGGCGCTGACACCGGCACGCTGGTCTTCAACCATACGGGAACGGATTATGACTTCGACGCGGTAATCACCTCTGGCGCAGGCACTGCTACGATCAACCATCTTTCGGGCGTCACCAATCTGACGGCTGATAGCTCCGGGTTTACCGGCGATACAAACGTCACCGGCGGCACGCTGGTGGTGAGTAACGCGCTCGGTGGCTCCGTGGTGACCGTGAACGGCGGCACGCTCAGCATCGAAGGCGGCGCGCTGAGCAATGCCACTGGCATCATCGGCGATTTCGACGGTGACACGGGCACGGTGAGCGTGACCGGCAGCGGCTCTACCTGGACCAATTCCGGGACCCTGACCGTCGGTTTTGAAGGCAACGGCACGCTAACCGTCTCGGATGGCGGCGCGGTGAGCAACGTCACCGGCTTCATCGCCAGAGAGGTCGGCTCCACCGGCGCGGTGACGGTAACCGGCACCGGCTCCAGCTGGACCAATTCCGGAACCCTGACCGTCGGCGGCGAAGGAGCAGGCACGCTGACCATTGCTGACGGCGGCGCGGTGGTCAGCAACGGAACTGGCCTCATTGGTGCCTCCATCAGCGGCACGGGCACGGTGACAGTGACCGGTGCCAATTCCATCTGGACCAATAACGGGAGCCTTTCCGTCGGCAACTTGGCCGCCGCTGGCACGCTGGCCATCGCGAACGGCGGCTTGGTGGAGAACACCTCTGGCACCATCGGCAGCGATAGCAGCACGGGCACGGTGACGGTAACCGGCGAGAACTCTACCTGGGCCAATACCTCGAGCCTGTTTGTTGGCAACCAAGGCACCGGTACGCTGACCATCGAGGACGGCGGCGCGGTGAGCAACGAGTCTGGCTTCATCGGCGATGGCGTCGGCAGCACGGGCACAGTGAAAGTGGCCGGCACCGATTCCAGTTGGACCAATACCGCACTGACTGTCGGCAACGAGGGTGCGGGCACGCTGACGATTGCCGATGGCGGCGCGGTGAGCAGCAGCTCTGGCTTCCTCGGCAACGAAAGCGGCAGCACCGGCACGGTGATGGTGACCGGCGCCAATTCCACCTGGATCAATACCGGGGAGCTGCGCGTCCGGCAATGCCGCCACCGGCACGTTCACGATTGCCGATAGTGGCGTTGTAAGCAACACCAGTGCCAGCATCGGCGGCGGGTCGAATAGCACGGGCACGGTGACGGTGACCGGCGCCGGTTCCAGATGGACCAATTCCTCGAACCTGACCGTCGGCGAATTCGGCACCGCTACGCTGACCATCGAAAGCGGCGGTTCTGTGAGCAACGCTTTCGGCAGCATCGGCAGCCGCACCGGCAGCATCGGCACGGTAACGGTGAACGGTACCGGCTCCTCCTGGAACAATGCCGGGCTCCTGTTCGTCGGCAGCGAGGGTGAGGGCACCCTGACCATTGCTGCCGGCGGCGTGGTGAACAACACCGCTGGCTTCATTGGCTCCGTCGGCACCGGCACGGTAACGGTGACCGGCATGGGTTCCGCCTGGACGAATTCCTCGGGCCTGTCCGTAGGCTTCGACGGCACCGCCACGCTGACCATCGCGGACGGCGGCTCTGTGAGCAATGCCATTGGCGTCATCGGCACGAATACCGGCAGCACGGGCACGGTGACGGTGACCGGCACCGGTTCCAAATGGACCAATTCGGGAAACATGCGCATCGGCAGCGACGGCACCGGCACGCTCACGATTGCTGATGGCGGCACGGTCGATGTGGTTTCGGGCGGTGGCGCGGTGGCCATTGCCTTTGCAGATGGCTCCACCGGCACGCTCAATATCGGTGCGGCGGCGACCGACGCGGCGGCAGCGGCGGGAACGCTCGAAGCGGCGACGCTTGCCTTCGGCACTGGCACCGGCATTCTTAATTTCAATCATACCGCAACGGCCTATGACTTCGACGCGGCAGTCTCCGGCTCCGGAACGATCAACCAGATCGCGGGCGTCACCAATCTGACGGCCGACAGTTCCGCCTTTACCGGCACAACGACCATCACCGGCGGATTGTTGAGCGTGAACGGCTCGCTCGGTGGCGCGGTGACCGTATCGGGCGGCACGCTCGGCGGTTCGGGCACGCTTGCGGGCTCTGTCTCCGTCACCAATGGCGCAATCGCCGCCGGCAATAGCCCCGGAACGCTGACCATCGGCGGCGATCTTACGCTTGCTTCTGGTTCGTCTCTCAATTTCGAGCTGGGCAGCCCCTCCGGCACGGCGGGTGTGGATAGCGATCTCATCAATGTCGGCGGCAATCTCACGCTCGATGGGACATTAAACGTCACCGATGCAGGCGGTTTCGGAGCCGGTCTCTATCGCCTTGTCAATTACGACGGTACGCTCACCGACAACGGGCTCGAGATTGGCGATGCGCCGAATGGCTTCGGCAGCTCCAACCTCACCGTGCAGACGGCGACGGCAAATCAGGTGAACCTGCTGGTCAATGCGCCGTTCGCCTCCTTCTGGGATGGTGCGAATACCAGCGCCAACAACGCCGTAGATGGCGGGTCGGGCACATGGAGCGTAACCGGCAATAACTGGACATTTGCGGACGGCAGCGTCAACGGCGTTTTCGATCCATCGGTGTTGCTGATCTTCTCGGGAACGGCGGGCACGGTGACGGTGGACGACAGCGCGGGCGCCATTTCCACCTCCGCCGGCATGCAGTTCGCCGCAGACGGCTACACGATTACCGGCGACGACATCGCGCTCACTGGTGCGACGGCCTTCCGTGTCGGCGACGGCACAAGCGCCGGGGCGGCGTTCACCGCCACCATCGCCTCCAACCTCACAGGTGCTGGTTCACTCAACAAAACCGACCTCGGCACGCTGGTTCTGACCGGCGCCAACACCTACACCGGCGGCACGACGATTTCGGCGGGCACGCTGATCGGCAACGCGACAAGCCTGCAAGGCGACATCGTCAACAACGCAGCACTGACCTTCGATCAGGGCACCGCCGGCACCTATGCAGGCGTCATCTCCGGCACTGGCGCGCTGACCAAGGCCGGCGCGGGCGCACTGACGCTGAGCGGCGCCAACACCTACACCGGCGGCACGACGATTTCGGCGGGTACGCTGATCGGCAACGCGACGAGCCTGCAAGGCGACTTCGCCAACAACGCAGCACTGACCTTCGATCAAGGCATCGTCGGCACCTATGCAGGCGTCATCTCCGGCACTGGCGCGCTGACCAAGGCCGGCGCGGGCGCACTGACCTTGAGCGGCGCCAACACCTACACCGGCGGCACGACGATCTCGGCGGGCACGCTGATCGGCAACACGACGAGCCTGCAAGGCGACTTCGCCAATAACGCTGCACTGACCTTCGATCAGGGCACCGCCGGCACCTTCGCAGGCGTCATCTCCGGCACTGGCACACTGACTAAGGCCGGCGCGGGCGCACTGACCCTGACCGGCGCCAACACCTACACCGGCGGCACGACGATCTCGGCGGGCACGCTGATCAGCAACACGACGAGCCTGCAAGGCGGCATCGCCAACAACGCTGCGCTGACCTTCGACCAGGACACGGCTGGAACCTTCGCTGGCGTCATCTCCGGCACCGGCGCGCTGACCAAATCCGGCACGGGTGCGCTAACGCTGACCGGAAACAGCTCAGCCTATGCGGGAACAACCGATCTCGCAGCGGGTCTTCTGGCTGTGAATGGTTCGCTCGGCGGCGCGGTGACCATATCGGGCGGCACGCTCGGCGGTTCGGGCACGCTGTCGGGCAATGTCTCCGTTACGAACGGCGCAATCGCCGCCGGCAACAGCCCCGGCACGCTGACCATCGGCGGCGACCTTTTGCTTGCCTCTGGCTCGTCACTCAACTTCGAGCTTGGCGGCCCCACTGGCACGGCGGGTGTGGATAGCGACCTGATCGTGGTTGGCGGTGGCCTCACCCTTGACGGCACGCTCAATGTCACCGATGCGGGAGGCTTCGGAGCGGGTGTCTATCGTCTCATCAACTATAGTGGTGCTTTGACCGATAATGGCCTCGATATCGGCACTAGGCCCGCCGATTTCCTTGCCAGCGACCTTACCGTGCAGACTTCGGTCGCCAGTGAGATCAACCTCATCGTCAGCGGACCGTCGGGCCTGTCATTCTGGGACGGTGCCAACTTGACTGCCAATGGCGCTATCGATGGCGGCTCAGGCACGTGGAACGCCACCGACACCAACTGGACGAATACCACCGGCACCACCAATGGCACTTTCAATGCCGGCGTGCTGCAGGTGTTCCAGGGAACGGGTGGAACCGTCATCATCGACAATACCGGCGGCGCGGTCACAACCTCTGCCATGCAGTTCGCCGCCGATGGTTACACCGTCGCCGGCGACGACCTGACGCTAGCCGGAGCCGCGACCGTCCGTGTCGGTGACGGCACGGCGGCCGGTGCAGGCTATACCACCACCATCTCCTCCAGCCTGATCGGGACCGGATCGCTGGAAAAGACCGATCTCGGTACGCTGATCCTGACCGGCGCCAACAGCTATTCGGGCGGCACGACCATTTCCGGCGGCACTCTGGTTGGCAACACGACGAGCCTGCAAGGCGATATCGTCAACAACGCTGCGCTGACCTTCGACCAGACGAGCACCGGCACCTATGCCGGTGTGATCTCCGGCAGCGGTGCGCTGACCAAGGCCGGTGCGGGTGAACTGATCCTGACCGGAAACAGCTCGGCCTATGCGGGCACGACCGATATTGCAGCGGGTCTGCTCACCATCAACGGCTCGCTCGGCGGCACGATAAACTTCTCCAGCGGCACGCTGGGCGGCTCCGGCACGCTGGGCAACGTCACCATCGCGTCGGGCGGCACGCTGGCGCCCGGCAACTCCATCGGCACGCTCAACGTCGTCAACATCACCCTTGATGCCGGTTCGACCTACACGGTTGAACTCGACGATGGCGGTTTTGTCGCTGGCACCAACAACGATCTTGTCAACGCCACCGGTAAAGCCACGATCAATGGCGGCACGGTGCATGTGACGCCCGAAAACGGAACCGACGACGGCACGACCTACACGCCCGGCACCTATACCATCCTGACGGCGGCGGGTGGCGTGACGGGAACGTTTGACGCGATCTCCGATGACTACGCCTTCCTCAATTTCGCACTCGGCTATGATGCGAACAATGTTTTCCTGACGTCCTCTCTTGCGACGGCGGGCTTCTGCCTCACCGGGATGACGGCCAATCAATGCGCAGCGGGCAACGGTGTTTTCTCGCTGGATAGCGGCAGTCTGTACACGGCGGTGCTGAACCTCTCCAACGCCGAGGTGTCCGGCGCTCTGGACCAGCTTTCCGGCGAAGTCCATGCCTCGGCAAAGACCGCAATGATCGAAGACAGCCGCTTCCTGCGTAACGCCGTCAATGATCGCATCCGCGCCGCCTTCGACGGCGTCGGCGCTTCCGGCGGGACGGTCACGACCTATGGCGATGGCGGGCTACAGGCGGCGGCGACCACGGATCGCTTCGCGCTCTGGGGCCAGGGCTTCGGCTCATGGGGGCATACCAACGGCGACGGCAATGCCGCGCGCCTCAGCCGTTCAACCGGCGGCTTCTTCATCGGCGCCGACGCTCCCGTCTTCGACACTTGGCGCTTCGGCGCGGTCGCGGGCTACAGCAGCACCAGCTTCGACGTGAAGGATCGCTTCTCTTCGGGCTCGAGCGACAACTACCATGTCGGGCTTTACGGCGGCACGACCTGGGGAGATCTCGCCCTGCGCACCGGCGTCGCGTACACTTGGCACGACATCTCGACCTCGCGCAACGTGTCCTTCACCGGCGTCAGCGACAGCCTGAAGGGCGACTACAACGCCAGCACCACGCAGGCGTTCGGCGAACTCGGGTACCGCGTTGCCCTTGGCAGCGTCGCCTTCGAGCCTTTCGCCAACCTCGCCTATGTGGGCCTCGATACGGATGGGTTCACAGAGAAGGGCGGGGTTGCGGCGCTGTCGGGGGCAAATGGCTCGACCGATACGACCTTCACCACGCTCGGCCTGCGCGCCTCGACCACGTTCGACCTGAACGGGGCCAGCCTGACAGCGAAGGGTATGCTCGGCTGGCGGCACGCCTTCGGTGATGTCGCCTCCGAGACGGCGATGCAGTTCGGTGGCGGCAACACCTTCACGATCGCCGGTGTACCGATCGCTCGTGACGCCGCGGTCGTCGAAGTCGGCCTCGACTATGCGATCTCGCCATTCGCAGGCGTCGGCGTCTCCTATTCGGGCCAGTTCGGCGACGACCTCGCCGACCAGTCCTTCAGGGCAAACTTCAACGTGAAGTTCTGAGGCACGCGGCCAATCGATAACAGAAGGCCCGCTGCGCTGACGCGGCGGGCCGGGTTCAACAATCGTGGTGCCTTGCGCCTCGACAAATTTCAGGGTGATCATGACCATGCCTGCTGACGTCCAGCCACTCCCGCTTTTCTACAGGGACCCCGTTCTCCTTCGGTTTGAGGAGCACGGCGATGTCGGCCTCGCGCCGACCGGCCATTTCGGCTTCACGCGCAAGGCCGTTGCCATTCCGCTCTGCATCGGCGAGTTCGCCGCCGCCATGCGTCACTTTCCGATCGTCTTCGCGATGGATGAGCAAGCCTCGCCAATCGCCCTGGTCGGCATCCGGCGCGACTATAACCTCTTCGTCGAACAGGACGGAGGCTGGAAGGCGGGCAGCTACGTGCCGGCCTATATCCGCCGCTACCCCTTCATCGTCACCGAGACCGCAGACAAGTCGCAGCAAATGCTCACCGTCGATCGCGCCTCTGAGCGCTATGTCCCATCGGTGTCCGAGCATCCCGACGCCGAGCGCGTGTTTAAAGAAGCTGGCGGACCAACGGCGACAGCGCAGTCGGCCATGGCGTTCTGCCAAGCCTATCACACAGACTATACCCGCACAGTCGCCTTCGGTCGGGCGCTGATGGAAGCCAAGGTGCTCGAGCCCTATCATGCCGACTTCCGGCTCCCCGATGGATCACAGCATCATGTAAACGGCTTCTACGCCGTTGATGAGAAAGCGTATCGCGCGCTTTCAGCCAAGACCCTCGCCGACTGGCACTCCAAGGGCTGGCTCGACCTCGTAACCCTTCATCTCGCCTCGCGACAGAGCTTTCAGAACCTGCTCGACCTCAACGCGCAGCGCGCCAACGAACGAAAGGCGCTCGCATGATGAGCAAGAAACGTGTTCTCGGTTTTTCCACGGTCGCAACGCTCCTGCTCGGCGGAGGCGTAGCGCTCTATGCCATGCCGGGGATCGCCGTTCCCGACGAGGCGCTGGCCGCCTCGACCAAGGGCCTGCTTGCCGATCCGGCCCCGCAACGGTTCGAGATCGCTCAAGCTCAGGCCACAGGAACCTCCACCCTGCCGGGCGGCGCGTCCTCGCTCAACGAAACCTATCGCGACTGGCGCGTCGCCTGCGCCCAGAAGGGCACGGCGAAGCAATGCGCCATGTCGCAGGCCCAGGCGCACCAGAATGGTCAGCGCGTGCTTGCCATCGAACTTGGTGCCCCGGCCGGCAACACCGTCTCTGGCACGCTCGTCCTGCCGTTCGGACTGGCGCTCGATTCCGGCGTGATCTTCCAGATCGACGACAAGCCGGCGATGCAGCCGGTTCGTTTCCGCACCTGCGTCCCGGCCGGTTGCCTCGTCAATATCAGCTTTGACGCGGCGACGATCGTCGCTCTTCGTGCCGGCACGGCCCTGAAGATCAAGGCGACCGCCGACGGCGGCGCGGCCACGCCGTTCTCCATCTCGCTCCAAGGGTTCGGCACCGCCCTAGACCGCGTGGCGACACTCGCACGCTGAAGGCGATCGAATCCTTGGAGAGCGAACCCCACCCCTACGCCTCCCAGGAAAGGCTCCCGCGATCCTGCTTCGGTAAAAGTCGCTGGAGCCTTTCGCTCGCGCGGTTCGGGTGAGCGACGATGCGGCGTCTCAACAAACTCTCGGAGACCTGGCAGGCACCCGCGCCAGTCGGAACCAATGGAACCGCCATGCCGGGCCTTCCCGGGTTTGATCTCGGTGGGCCGCAGGCCCAACCCACGGCGCAGGACAGGCAGCTCGCCTTCCTCAACGCCGCGACCGACCGGCGCACAGTCACGCCCGATCGCGTCACGCCGCCGGCATCGCCCTTCGTGCTTCAGGCCGGGGCGGTCATATCGGCCGCGCTCATCACCGGCATCCGTTCCGACTTTCCGGCCAGATCACCGCGCAGGTCACGGAACATATCTACGACAGCCCCACGGGGCGCATTCTGCTCGTGCCGCAGGGCACACGTATCATCGGCCAGTACGACAACAACGTGCAGTTCGGGCAGCGCCGTGTCCTGCTCGTCTGGAACAGGCTCATTCTGCCCAACGGCCGCTCCATCGTGCTCGAACGCCAGCCCGGCACCGACACGCAGGGCTATGCCGGGCTTGAAGATGGCGTCGATTATCACTGGTGGGATCTCGCCAAGGCCGCCGGCCTCTCGACGCTCCTCTCCGTAGGGGCCGAACTCGCCGTCGACGATCAGGACCGGCTGTTGCGCGCCATCCGCAACGGCGGCCATCGAGGACCGCTTGCTCGATCCCGACCGGCTGGAGAAGCTGCTTGGGACCGTCCTCGGCCGCCGTGAGGATCAGGCCGACCGACGCCGGCAGCACATCGCCGAACTGGAGCGGCGGGCGGTCGAATCGGACATGCGCCTCAAGCGCCTCTACGACGCCATAGAGGCCGGCGTTGCCGATCTCGACGACCCGGCGCTCAAGGAGCGCATCGCCGGCCTCAAGGTCATCCGCGATCAGGCGCGAGCCGATGCCGACCGGGCACAGGCGCTGCTCGACAGTCCCGGCCATAGCGCCATCACCCCGACGATGATCCTGGGCTTTGCCCGCCGTGCCCGCGAGCGCATCCGGGGCAGCGAAGGGGGCTATCGGCGGGATCATCTGCGCGCCTTGGCGCAACGTGTCGAAGTCGCGGACGACGCGATCCGCATCATGGGATCGAAGACGGAACTGCTAAGGACGCTTGCTGCTGGCCAAGTGCGGCAGTCGGCGGCTGCTGGCGTGCCCAGAAGCGGACTGAAGTGGCGGAGGGAGTGGGATTCGAACCCACGGTGGGGTCGCCCCCACGCCGGTTTTCAAGACCGGTGCCTTAAACCGCTCGGCCATCCCTCCAAGGTGTCATCCGCGTGCTGCATGGACACGAAGCAAAGTCGGCTCGATGTCCGTCTGCCTTCGAGCCACCTCGTGGCCTCGGCTTTAGCGCCCGCCCGATTGCTTCGTCAACCGTCGGCGTCGGTCCGTCGCGCAATCTGTCTGCAATCCGAGCGGTGAAGGGCGAATCGCGCCGGGACGCATGGGGCTTTGGGCGCAGTGCCCTATGCAACTAACAGGCTGCTTTGGTCGCCGCGTTGCATGTCGTTTTTGGAGATTTTTGATGAATCGAATGAAATATGCCGGCCCCAAGACGTAGGATCGAAGCAAAAACCATGCTCTTCAGAGGCGATAGAGCAGATAGTGCATGGACAGAAGGACATGACAGTCATACGTTATTTTCAAGGGGAAAGGCAGGCGATTCATCGAAAGGATGAACATTGGACGCTGTTTTCCTGTCGAACCAGATCCAGGGCATTGTCGAAAGGGAACTCGGCAATTGCGAAAGGGCAATCAAGCAAGGCAATACCAAGCGTGCCTTGTCCGACCTCGAGGAGATCAAGAAAAAGCTCCTGACCTTGTCTGCCCATATGCGCATGACCGCGAAGTAGTCAGCCCGGGTTTCACGCCTGGATTCGGGCGAGCCGAAAAGCGGGCGCCCTCCGCCGGATCGTCGCCGCGGGCAGGCTGGAGCAATTGCGGCGATACTTGCCACATTCTTGCCGGTTTCCCGCCATAGTCGATTAATAGGCTGCTAAACAATTCCTGCGCATCAAGAGAGATGGGGTGAGCGCAAGCAGCAGGAGCTTGTGTTCGAGTTGGACCGCGTTCGCGGTTGCGCCAAGGGAAATGCCCGGGGACGTTTTCGGCATGATTCCATCGACGCGCGGGCGTTTCTACCGCACTTCGTCTGTCATCGTATTTGCGGTTTCCGCGGCCTTCCTGGCCGGTTGTGCTGCGTCCACGACGAAGAGCATGACCAACACCAAGCGTTCCAAGGAGTACTTCTCCGAAACCGAATATGGCGTGAAGGCCAGCCCGCGCGTGACCGACAAGCGCTCGCGCCTTCCACGCGGCGGCGGCCGCGATCAGCTCGGCCGGCCATACAAGGTGCGCGGCGTCTGGTACTATCCCAAGGAAGACAAGAGTTACAAGAAGGTCGGCGGCGCCTCCTGGTACGGCGACGCCTTCCACGGAAGGCTGACGGCCAATGGCGAGATCTACGACCAGACCCACCTGACGGCGGCCCATCCGACCATGCCGCTGCCGAGCTATGCCCGCGTCACCAACATGAAGAACGGCAGCTCGGTCATCGTGCGCGTCAACGATCGCGGGCCCTATCACAGCGGCCGCATCATCGATCTTTCCCGGCGCGCCGCCGAGATGCTCGACTACAACCATGCCGGCATCGCCAAGGTGAAGGTCGAATATGTCGGCCGTGCTCCGCTCGACGGCCAGGACGAGCGGTACCTCATGGCTTCCTACCGGCCCGGCAACAAGGCGCCTGATCCGTCCGACGGCCTGCCGACCGGCGTCATGATCGCGATGAACGGCACGACGCCAAGCGGCGCGGGCGGCTCGACGGCGGCCTTCCCCGGAACGCTGACCGACGCCGCGCCGCAGCAGGCGCTGGCCGCGCTCCAGGAGCCCGCCGCTATCGGCCTCGCCTTGCCGGATCATGGCCCGATCGCGCCCGAGCGGCCGTACGATGCCGCGGCCGAGCCGCAGACGCAGGTCGCCTTCGCCGTGATGTCCTATGCCGACGAACGGGTGAAGGCGGCGAGCCAGGCATTTGCAAGGCTCGATGGCAGCGGCCCATCGAACGACCGGATCGTTGCGTCGTGGAAGATGCAGAGCGGTGCAGCGGCTGGCGAGGGCAGGCATGCGGCCTATGTCGCGGTCGGCACCTTCGCATCCCAGGGCGAAGCGGACAGGTTGACGAAGGCCCTCTCGGCCCATGGTCGCGCTTCGCTGGAGACGTCGGAGCTCGATGGCCGCGCCTGGTATACGGTCAACCTCTATGCCGACGGCCGGGCGTCGCTAGACGATCTGCTCGAGGCGGCATGGGCCAACGGGGCCCCGGATGCGATGACGATCCGCAACTGATCCGAGCCCTGGCCCGGGATCCGGGCAACCATCTCGCCGGCGTCGGACCAAGCCTGGGAGCCGTCGCCACAAGACGTTGATCCGCGCGTCACGCTTGCCAGCCTGACATGGCGCGGGCTATCAGTCTATCGACGGGCAGGACACGACTTCGCATGGCATTCTTCAGGATCGTCGCGTCCCGGGCGCTGGCTGTTCTTCTCGTGTCGCTTCTGCTCCTCGCGCCGGTCAGGGCGCAGCTCTTCGAGACGCGCGCCACCCAGGCCTTCATGATCGATGCCGACACAGGCACCATCCTGTTTTCCAAGGACCCCGACAAGCCGATACCGCCAGCCTCCCTTGCCAAGCTGATGACGATGGAAGTCACGTTCGATGCGCTGAAGTCGGGGCGTTACAAACTCGAAGACAGCTTTGTCGTCAGCGAGCATGCGTGGCGCACGGGCGGCGCTCCGTCCGGCACCTCCACGATGTTCGCGGCGCTGAAATCGTCGGTCAGGCTGGAGGATCTGATCCAGGGCGTGATCGTGCAGTCGGCCAATGACGGCTGCATCATCATCGCGGAGGGCATGGCCGGCTCGGAGGAGAACTTCGCCGCCATGATGACCGAGCGAGCGCGGACCCTCGGCCTGAAGACCTCGGTGTTCAAGAATTCCACGGGTCTGCCGGCGGAGGGCCAGGTGGTGACGGTTCGCGAGCTGACGCAACTCGCCCTCCACATCTGGAGCACCTATCCGGAATATTACAGATACTATTCCCAGCGGGATTTTACCTGGAACAAGATCTTTCAGCGCAACCGCAACCCGCTGCTGGCCATGGACATCGGCGCCGACGGTCTGAAGACCGGCTATACGGAAGAGTCGGGCTACGCGATCGTTGGCGCGGTCAGCCGCGGCGGCCGCCGCGTCTTCGCGGCCATGAGCGGCATGAGCAGCGATCGTGAACGCGCCGAGGAAGCCCGCAAACTGCTCGATTGGGGCATCGACGCCTTCGAGCGCAATCAGATATTCGATGATGGCGAGGTGGTCGGCGAGGCGCAGGTCTATGGCGGCGAGAAATCCACGGTGCCGCTCAAGGCCAGGGGGCCTGTCGCGATCCTGGTGCCGATCGCGAACCGCGACAAGATCATTGCGCGCATCGTCTATGAGGGCCCGCTTGCGGCGCCCGTCGGGCCGGGCGTCCGGGTCGGCTCGCTGAAAGTCTGGATCGGCGACAGTCTCAGCCAGGAAACGCCGCTCTATACGGCCGAAGCGGTGGGGCTGGGGTCGCTCCATCGGCGCGCCCTCGATGCGATCGCCGAACTGGCCATTGGTTGGATTCGGTAGGGTGGCGCGCCGTCGGGGCGCGCTCCGATCGTCGCCTCGACGGTGTGCGATCAGATCGACCGTGGACCTTTTGGCCTCATCCAACTAAGACACCACGATCGGAAGGGCGCCCCGTCACGAGCGGGCCGCTCCGCATCGAAGCTGGCTACCGCCCACGCGGCGGAAGCCGACCGGCATGAACGGGAAGGCCGCCTTGGCGCGAGGTTTCTTCATTACTTTCGAGGGCGGGGAAGGGGCCGGCAAGTCCACCCAGATCGCACGGCTCGCCGAGAGGCTGCGCGGCTGCGGCCATGCGGTGCTGGTCACTCGCGAGCCGGGCGGCTCGCCCGGGGCCGAGGCCGTGCGCCATGTGCTGTTGTCGGGCGCTGCCGAGGCCTTCGGTCCGATCATGGAAGCGTTCTTGTTTGCGGCCGCTCGCTCGGACCATGTCGAGCAGGTGATCCGGCCTGCGGTCGGCAACGGCGCGATCGTGCTCTGCGACCGGTTCCTCGACTCCTCACGGGTCTATCAGGGCGCCTCCAACGACCTCGACCAGGCCTTCATGGCCAGGCTGGAAGCGGTGGCGATCAACGGCATGATGCCGGATCTGACATTGATCCTCGACCTTGATCCGGAAGATGGGCTGAAGCGTGCCGCGGCGCGGCGCGGGCAGGGGGAGGTCGACCGGTACGAGAAGGAGACGCTCGATGTGCACCGCAAGCGGCGCGACGCCTATCTCGCGATCGCCGAGGCCGAGCCGGAGCGCTGCGTGGTGATCGACGCCGGCGGAAGCGCGGACGAGGTGGAGGCGGCTGTCGCTGCGACGGTATTCGCCAGGCTGGAGGCGCAGGGCGAGGGCAAGGCGGCGGTGGAGGCCTGATGTTCGAACGGATAGCTCCGGAACAGCATGACACGCTGGACGGCATCCCCGAACCCGCGGAGAACCCGGTGCTCGTCGGCCACCACGAGGCGCGCGACGCGCTGGCGTCGGCCTATCACGCCGGCAAGCTTCCGCATGCCTTGCTCTTCGTCGGCCCGCAGGGCATCGGCAAGGCGACGTTCGCCTTCCACTTCGCCTATCATCTGCTCAGCCATGTCGACCACCGCCTTGCGCCAAAGCGGCTGGTCTCGCCGGACGTCTCTTCGTCCCTATTCCGGCAGATCGCCAACGGCGCACATCCGTCGATCCTGCACCTGACGCGGCCGCTCAACGACAAGACCAAGAGCTACAAGAGCGCGGTGACCGTGGACGAGATCCGCAAGGTGAGCCGCTTCCTGTCGCTGACCTCGCATGACGGCGGCTACCGCGTCGTCATCGTCGATCCGGCCGACGACATGAACACCAATGCCGCCAACGCCTTGCTGAAGAATCTAGAAGAGCCGCCGGCGCGCACGCTTTTCGTGCTCATCGCCCATTCGCTCGGACGACTGCTGCCGACCATCCGCTCGCGCTGCCAGATCGTGAGGTTCAACCCGCTTGCCGACAACGAGGTGCTGGCGGTGCTCGGCGGCTTCGATACGGGCCTGCCGGCTTCGGAGACCGAGCGAACCGAGCTCCTGGCCAACGCGTCCGGCAGCCCGCGCACCGCGATTCTCCTCACCCAGTATGGCGGGCTGGAGATCGCCGGCGCGCTCGACCAGTTGTTGCGCGAGCCGAGAGTTCCGGTCGCGCAGGCGCACAAGCTTGCCGAAGCGGTGGCTGCGCGCGACCAGGCCATTGCCTTCTCGCTGTTCAACGACCACACCCTGGAAGTGGTCGCGACGGCGGCCACCGCCGCCGCGCGGGATGGGGAAATCGAGCGGGCGGAGAGATTTTCGCAGGCCTGGCAGGATTTGCGCATTGCGATGAGCGAGGCCGACACTTACAATCTCGACCGGAAACAACACGCGCTGAACATGATCTTTCGCCTGCACGACACGCTCCGAATGTGACGCCGCTTCCGGCGCGGGATGGCTATGGCCGTCCCGATGCGCTATCTCCCGCCCGATCGATTGACCGCCCTGCCAACGGCTTCACACATGTCACGCGAAAAATTCTATATCACGACCGCTATTTCCTATCCGAACGGCAAGCCGCATATCGGCCACGCCTATGAGATGATCGCTACCGATGCGCTCGCGCGCTTCCAGCGCCATGACGGCAAGGACGTGTTCTTCCTGACCGGCACGGACGAGCACGGCATGAAAATGGTGCAGACGGCCCGCAAGGAAGGCCTCACGCCGCGCGAGCTCGCGACGCGCAACGCCGCCGAGTTCAAGCGCATGGCCGGCGTGCTCGATATCTCCAACGACGACTTCATCCGCACGACGGAAGAACGCCACTATGCCGCCAGCCAAGCGATCTGGAAGGCGATGGCGGCCAATGGCGACATCTACAAGGGCGGCTATGCCGGCTGGTATTCGGTGCGCGACGAGGCCTATTACGGCGAGGAGGAGACGGAGCTGCGCGACGACGGCGTGCGCTGCGGCCCACAGGGCACGCCTGTGGAGTGGGTGGAGGAGGAGAGTTACTTCTTCCGGCTCTCGGCCTATGGCGACCGGCTGCTTGAGCTCTATGAGAAGCATCCCGGCTTCATCCGTCCCGCGGAACGTCGCAACGAGGTGATCAGCTTCGTCAAATCAGGCCTGAAGGACCTGTCGATGTCGCGCACGACGTTCGACTGGGGCGTGCCGGTTCCAGGCGACGAGAAGCATGTGATGTATGTCTGGGTGGATGCGCTGACCAACTACATCACCGGCGTCGGTTACCCCGACGAGAAGGCCGAGCGCTGGCGCTACTGGCCGGCCGACATACATGTCATCGGCAAGGACATCGTGCGATTCCACGCCGTCTATTGGCCGGCATTCCTGATGTCCGCGGGCATCGAGTTGCCGAAGCGCGTGTTCGGCCATGGCTTCGTCTTCAACCGCGGCGAGAAGATGTCGAAGTCGGTCGGCAACGTCATCGATCCCTTCGCCCTGGTCGACCACTACGGGCTCGACCAGGTGCGCTATTTCATGCTCCGGGAGGTGCCGTTCGGCCAGGACGGAAACTACAGCCATGAGGCGATCGTCAACCGGACAAACGCCGACCTTGCCAACGGCATCGGCAATCTGGCCCAGCGCTCGCTGTCGATGATCGCCAAGAACTGCGGCGGCGTCGTGCCGGAGCGCGGAGCCGTCACCGATGCCGACCGGGCGATCCTCGAACAGACCGGGGCGGCGCTCGTCGCTGCCCGCAAAGCGATGGCGGAGCAGGGCATCCATCTGGCGCTGGCGGGAATCTTCTCCGTCGTCGCCGAAGGCGATCGCTATTTCGCGGGCCAGGAGCCGTGGGCGCTGAAGAAGACCGACCCGGCGCGCATGGCGTCGGTGCTCTACACGACGGCCGAACTCGTGCGGCGGCTGGCCATATTGTGCCAGCCCTTCGTCCCGGGCTCGGCGGCGAAGCTGCTCGACCTGCTCGCCGTGCCGGCGGGGAAACGCGACTTCGCCCATGTCTCGGACGCCCATGCGCTGACGCCGGGGACGGCGCTGCCGACGCCCGAGGGCGTGTTCCCCCGCTATGTGGAGCGGCCGGAACAGGCCTGAGAAAGCATGCTCGTCGACAGTCATTGCCACCTCGACTTCCCCGATTTCGACAGCGAGCGCGACGCCATCATCGCGCGCGCTGCCGAGGCGGGTGTGGGCCGCATGGTCACCATTTCGACGAGGGTGCGGCGCTTTCCGGCGATCCGCGCGATCGCCGAACAACATGAGCCGGTCTATTGCTCCGTCGGCACGCATCCGCACAATGCCGGCGAGGAGGCCGACGTTACCACCGACGAACTGATCCGCCTTGCTGAGCATCCGAAGGTCGTGGCGATCGGCGAGGCCGGCCTCGACTATTTCTACGATCGTGCGCCGCGCGATGCGCAGGCCAAGGGGCTGCGTGTGCACATCGCGGCGGCAAGGGAGACCGGGCTGCCGCTCGTCATCCATTCGCGCGATGCCGACGACGACATGATCGCGATCCTGGAGCAGGAGACGGGGAAGGGGGCGTTTCCCTTCGTGCTGCACTGCTTCTCGTCCGGCCGGAAGCTCGCAGAAGCCGGCGTGAGGCTCGGCGGCTATGTGTCCTTCTCCGGCATCCTGACCTTCCGCAAGTCGGAGGAATTGCGGGCCGTGGCGAAGACCGTGCCGCGCGACCGGCTGCTGGTCGAGACGGACGCTCCCTACCTGGCGCCCATGCCTTTCCGGGGGAAGCGCAACGAGCCGGCCTTCGTCGCCCACACGGCCGGCGTTCTCGCCGACACGATCGGCGTCGACAGCGGCGAGATCGCCCGTCTCACCACCGACAATTTCTTCCGCCTGTTCAACAAGATGCCGCGCCCTGCGGAACAAGGCGCCTGAACATGGTCGCCGACCGCCTCCGCCTCACCATCCTCGGCTGCGGCTCGTCGCCGGGGACGCCGCGCATCACGGGCGACTGGGGGCGGTGCGATCCGGCCAACCCCAGGAACCGTCGCACACGGGCGTCTGCGCTGCTCGAACGCGTTTCGGCGTCGGGAGGCGTGACGCGCATCGTCATCGACACCGGTCCCGATTTCCGCGAGCAGATGCTGATGGCGGGTGTCAGGAACCTCGACGCTGCCGTCTACACGCACGCCCATGCCGACCATATCCACGGCATCGACGACCTGCGGGGCTATGTGCTCGAACAGCGCCGGCTGATGGACGTCTATGCCGACGGGCCGACCTCGCATCGCCTGTTCGAGGCTTTCGGCTATTGCTTCGAGACTCCGGCCGGCAGCGCCTATCCGCCGATCCTGCGCGCCAATCCGATCGACCATGACGAACCGGTGGTGATCGCAGGCGCCGGCGGCGCGCTCGTGCTGGAGCCGTTGCCGCAGATCCATGGCGATATCATCTCGCTGGGTTTTCGCGTCGGTGGCCTGGCCTATTGTCCCGATGTCAGCAATTTTCCCCCGACCACGGCCGAACGGCTGAAGGGCCTCGACCTGCTGGTCATCGATGCGCTGCAATACCGGCCGCATCCGAGCCATCTGTCCCTTGCCGAATCGCTGGAATGGATCGACCGTCTCGGCCCGAAGAAGGCCGTGCTCACGCATATGCATATACCGCTCGACTACGAAACGGTGCGCGCGGATACGCCCGACCATGTCGAGCCGGCCTATGACGGCATGGTTTTGGAGCTGCCTTGTGAATGACGGAAATGACGGCGGGCGCCGGAAACAGGCGAAATCGGGCAGCGTCGAGCGTGTGAGCGAGGCCGCGCGCGACGCCGGCCTGGACATCGAGATCCGCCGTATGGGCGCCTCGACCCGGACAGCGGAAGAAGCAGCCGCCCAATGCGGCTCGACTGTCGCGCAGATCGTCAAGTCGCTGGTTTTCCAGGGAGAGCAGAGCGGCAAGCTCTATCTCTTCCTCGTTTCAGGCGCGCGGCAGCTCGATATCGCCAAGGCTGGCTCGCTCGCCGGCGAGCCGCTCAAGCGCGGCGATCCGCGCCATATCCGCGACCTGACGGGCTTCGCCATCGGCGGGGTCTCGCCGATCGGTCATCTGATCGCGATCCCCGCCTTTGCCGACGAGACGCTGCTGGGCTTCGACCGCGTATGGGCCGCGGCGGGCGCCCATGATGCGGTGTTCGCCGCCGAGCCCAGGGCACTGCTGGCTGCCGCGGGGGCGACTGTCGCCGACCTCGCGGCCGTCGGCTGACAGCTTCCTCGGGAAACGTAGGTCGTCCCCGGGTGAGACGGACCGGTCACGTCTACGCATCGTCACCGATGGGTCGGTTGTCTGCGTCTCGACCACTTGGGAAAGCGCGCCCACTTCTTTCGCGGGCTTTCCCGGACAAGCTCCGTTCATGGATCGCCGTGGAAAGCTCGGCGCAAAGAAACGCACGAAAATCTCCGGGAGCGTCTTGTCTGTCCGGCGCGGAAATGACCACAATACGAAGCACCGTCGAAGCGACCGTTGCGCGCATCCTCGCCGAGAACCGCCAGAACCTGGGGAAACGCCATGTCCACCAGCCATGATCTCGATGGATTGATGAAATTCCTCCGCCGCGAGGAATGGAGCGAATGCTTCGACGAGATACTGGACGAGCATCTCGGGCCGGTTCTTGACGTCAGTGAGATCGAGGCCGAGGATCTCGCGGAAATCCTTGGCGAGGACTGGGCCGCGGCGATCTGGGGATGCGCCTTCGAAGATTTCCTCACCCAGGATTTCGACGTTGCCGGAGTTAATATCGTCGATGAATATCTGAAGCGCCGCGGCTGGAAGGAAAGCGCAATCGAAGGCCTATATGAAATCGCTCCGCTCTTCGGTCATGAGCCTTTACGAAGTCAGCGACGTGGTTCCGGGGCAAGCTTTCATGGCACGCGACCTCATTCGAGGCGGCGAGCGGATCGCCGTCAGCGAGAGATCGGCAACCAAATCCTTGAAACAATGGGACAAGCTCGCGGCCAGGATCGTACCCGTCATGGGGAAGAACGTTCTTGCCGGAGGTCTGTTACATTTCACGCCTACGGCCACCGATATTCTGTTGGACAGCTTGCGACGCGCGTTCGGCAAAAGGAACAGCAAGAAGCTGCCCGTCATAGAGGATGAGGACCTGCGGGCAGCCGCATCGATGTTCTCCCTCACATGGCTGACGGACACACTCGATCGCGTCCTGACCGACCCTACCGTTGAAAATTCGGACGGCGACGAAATCGAGTTTCACGACGTCCGCTTTCCGTTCGCTGCCGGCGTGACGCAGAAGGACGTGGCTGGTCGGCTGGATGCCATACCAGCATTGTCGAGGGAGAATGCGAATTTCTGGAATTGGCTGGAGGACGAACCAGCAAGTCAGACCGAAACAAGGCTCGGTGAAGGAGTGCGTCTCGACACCGCGATAGACAGCGGTCTGTGTGTCCTGGGCTATCTGGAGTTGAAGGACCGCTCGCTGCATCTGTCCACCAATTCGTCGGCGCGAGCTGCCAAAGGGACGGCCATCGTCCGGGAGGCTCTCGGAGATCTCGTCCGCACTCCGCTCACGGAGATTCGAACCGTCGCGCAGATGATGGCGGAGAGGCCCGCCGGCAATCCGCAACCAAAAACACCCGCCATTCCGCCTGAGATCGAAGAAGATGTCGTCCACCAGTTCCTGGACCGGCACTATCGCGAAACGCTCGACGAGCCTGTCGAAATGCTGGGCAACAAGACGCCCCGTCAGGCCGTGAAGACGCCAAGCGGCCGCAGGCAGGTTGCCGACTGGCTCAAATATCTCGAGAACCAGAACGCCAGACGACCCGATCCTTCCGACCCCATGGCGACATACAGTTTCGAATGGATGTGGGAGGAACTCGGCATCCAGGATCTGCGGCAGTAATCCCGTCCTGCCTTCGTGTCGCGGGGAAGCGGGCCGTCAGAAGGACAAGAACATTGAGACAGAGGGTCATCGTGTGCCCGGTCATTCAGAACGAGGGCGCCTACCTCCTGTGCAAGATGCCGCGCGACCGGGGCGTATTTCCAGGACAATGGGCGCTTTCTGGTGGCGGCCTCGAACCGGGCGAGACAGTCGAGGCGGCCCTGTTTCGCGAAATCCGCGAAGAGCTGGGCGAGGGGCTTCGAATAGAGAAGGTCGTCCCTTGGACGTTCAGGGACGACATCCGGAAGAAGACCTATGCGGATGGATCGATGGAGGAGATCTATATGATCTACCTCATCTTCGACTGCCAGGCCGGCAACCGCGATGTCCGTCTGAACGACGAGTTCGAGGACCATGCCTGGGTGCGGCCGGAGCAGATGAGAGATTACGATCTCAACGACGCGACCAGAACAACATTAGCCGCCAAAGGCCTTCTGTGATTTCCGGTTCAAACCGGATCTGTTGCTTGCGACCTCAAGCAGTGAAGGGTCATTCCGGGTGCACGGCTGGCCGTCGTTTTTTTAGAGTCCCCGATAGGGGATCAGGAAACCCCACGCCTTTAGGCGGCTGGGATGGTGCCGTTTCCGTTGTAGATTGGCCGGATGGAAGCGTACAAGCACGGCGACCACACGGTCTGGGACTGCAAATATCAGCTGTCTGGGTGACGAAGTATCGCTACGCGGCGCTTGGAGGTGGGCAACCGGTGCCGGGCGCTTCTGCGCGAGACGGCGCGCACGGGGTGGTCATTCATGCCGGGTCCATCAATCGCGACCATGTGCACATGCTGCTGTCGATCCCGCAGCGCCTAGCCCGCCCCCTCATGCCTATATCGTCGACCGACGGCTGGCCCGCGCGCTGATCGCCGCCTGCGCCGAAGATCTGAGCGCCGTCGCCTTTGCGACCGGCTTTTCCTCGCACGCGCATCTCGCCACCGCGTTTCGCCAGAGGCTCGGCCTGTCTCCAAGCGCCTTTCGCCGGAGCCTTGCCGGCGGTGGGGTCGCCGCGTCCCACGGGGCAGTGTTGCCGACCGGCCCGCGACCGGCTCGGTGATCCGGTAAAAGGGGACGTGCCGGGCAAGTTTTTGCCGAAGACGGCCGGACGATCGGCAAGATTCCGCCGACCGTCATGCGCAGCTTTCCCTCCGTTCATTTGAAAACAATCACTTAGAGTTGGCCCGTCTCTTGCTGGGTGGGCATCACGCGAATCCGTTCCGGAAGGAAGGCCGCGTCGATCATGCATGAATGGGAGGAATCTCTGTGAATCACATACTGAAACGCGCCGCCATCGCGGCAATCGCCAGCACGTCCATCGTCCTTTCCGCGGCATCGGCGAGGGCGGACGAGTTCATCAACATCCTGACAGGCGGCACGTCGGGCGTCTACTACCCGCTCGGCGTCGCTCTTTCCAAGATCTACGGCGAGAAGATCGAGGGTGCACGCACGCAGGTTCAGGCGACGAAGGCTTCGGTCGAGAATCTCAACCTGTTGCAGCAGGGGCGGGGCGAACTCGCCTTCGCGCTCGGCGACTCCGTCAAGCTCGCCTGGGACGGCAACACGGAAGCCGGCTTCCGGGCGCCGCTCGATAAGCTGCGCGGCATTGCCGCCATCTATCCGAACTACATCCAGATCATGGCGTCGAAGGAATCCGGCATCACGACTCTCGCCGACTTCAAGGACAAGAGCCTTTCCGTCGGCGCGCCGAAGTCCGGCACCGAACTGAACGCGCGCGCCATCTTCGCCGTCGCCGGCATGAGCTACGACGATCTCGGCAAGATCGAATACCTGCCCTTTGCCGAGTCGGTCGAACTGATGAAGAACCGGCAGCTCGACGCGACACTGCAGTCGGCCGGCCTCGGCGTTTCGTCTTTCAAGGATCTCGCAACCTCGGTCGAGGTGCAGATGGTCACGATCCCCGATGAGATCGCCGTCAAGCTCGGCGCGCCCTATGTCGCCGCGACCGTGCCGGCTGGCACCTACCAGGGGCAGGACAGCGACGTGAAGACGGTGGCGGTCGTCAACTTCCTCATCACCCATTCCGACGTTTCGGATGAAACGGCCTATCAGATGACCAAGCAGCTCTTCGAGAACCTGCCGGCTCTGGAGGCTGCCCACAAGGCCGCGGCGAATATCCGCATCGAGGATGCGCTTTCGGGCATGCCCGTTCCGCTCCATCCCGGCGCGGAACGCTTCTACAAGGAAAAAGGCCTGCTCTAACCGCGATGGGCGGCGTCTGCGTCCAGCGACGCCGCCCGCAGCTCGGATTTTCGGGAGGAATCCATGCTCGACAATACCAAAGACCAGAACCAGGCCGCCGGCGCGGCGCTGCATGGGCACGACGCGCTGACCCAGGCCTTTCCGAAGACCTGGGACGGCCGGATCCTGTTTGCGATCGCGCTTGCCTTCTCAATTTTCCAGATCGCCACGGCCGCGCACTTGGTCGACCTGCCGAGTCAGCTCGTGCGTGCGGTTCACGTCGGCTTCGTCACGGTGCTTGTGTTCCCCTTGCTGGCGGCGCTCGCCGGGCGGGGCGGGCTTGCGAAGACCTTTGCCTGGGCGCTTGCCTTGCTCGGCGCGGCGGTCGCCTTCTACCAGTGTTATGATTATACGGCCCTGCTCATGCGTGCGGGCGATCCCCTGCCGCGCGACATCGCCGTCGGCGTCGTCGCTATCGGCGTCGTCTTCGCCGCCGCCTGGGCGATCATGGGACCGGCGCTGCCGATCATTTCCGGCCTGTTCCTCGGTTATTGCCTGTTCGGCGAATACCTGCCGGCGCCGCTCGATCATCGCGGCTATGGCTTCGCCCAGGTGATCGATCACATGGCCTACGGGACCGAGGGCATCTACGGCATCCCGACCTTCGTGTCGTCGACCTATATCTTCCTCTTCATCCTCTTTGGCGCCTTCCTGGAGAAGGCCGGCATGATCCGGCTCTTCAACGATGTCTCTCTGAGCTTCGTCGGCAACCGACGCGGCGGCGCGGCCAAGGTGGCGATCATCTCGTCCGGCCTTATGGGCACCATCTCGGGATCCGGCGTGGCGAATGTCGTCACCACCGGCCAGTTCACGATTCCGTTGATGAAACGGTTCGGCTACCGGCCGGCCTTTGCGGGCGGCGTCGAGGCCACGGCCTCCATGGGCGGGCAGATCATGCCGCCGGTGATGGGCGCCGTCGCCTTCATCATGGCCGAAACGCTCGGCGTCGAATACCACGAGATCGTCAAGGCGGCGATCATCCCGGCCGTGCTCTATTTCGCTTCCGCCTTCTGGATGGTGCATCTGGAAGCCGGCAAGCACGGGCTGCTCGGCCTGCCCAAGGGCGAGTTGCCCTCGGCAGGGGCGGCGATCGCCGAACAATGGTACCTGGTCCTTCCCCTGGCGGCGCTCGTCTGGCTCCTGTTCTCGGGCTATACGCCGCTTTTCGCGGGCACGGTCGGGCTTGCCTTCACGACCCTGCTCATTCTCGGCAGTTCGGTCGCGCTCGGTCTTCCGGGCGGCGTCATCCGGGTCATCTTCTGGATCGGCCTCGGCCTGGTGGCGGCTTCCTTCTTCCGCTTCGGCATCGGCGTGGTCATCGGCGCACTGGCGCTCCTGATCGGCGTCAACGCGCTCTCGAAGGGCGGCCGTGCAACCCTCATGATCTGCCGGGACGCGCTTGCCGAAGGCGCCAAGACGGCCTTGCCGGTGGCGATTGCCTGCGCCCTCGTCGGCGTGATCATCGGCACGATGACGTTGACGGGTGCTGCCAACACCTTTGGCCAGTTCATCGTCTCCGTCGGCGGCAAAAGCCTCTTCCTGTCGCTGCTCCTGACGATGGTGACCTGCCTCGTCCTCGGCATGGGCATCCCGACAATTCCCAACTACATCATCACGTCGTCGATCGCCGGACCCGCCCTTCTGGAGCTCGGCGTACCGCTCATCGTCAGCCACATGTTCGTGTTCTACTTCGGCATTCTCGCGGACCTGACGCCGCCGGTGGCGCTCGCCTGTTTCGCCGCTGCGCCGATCGCCCGCGAAAGCGGGCTCAGGATCTCGATCCAGGCGATCAAAGTGGCGGCGGCCGGCTTCGTCATCCCCTTCATGGCCGTCTATTCACCGGCACTCATGCTCCAGGACGGCGGCTCCATGGCTGCGGCCGTCGGCTATCCGGCCGCCGTCGCATACATTGTCGTCAAGACAGGTCTTGCCATCGGTCTGTGGGGGGCGGCGGTGATCGGCTTCGTCGCTGTCCGGCTCTCGGTTGTCGAGCGGGTGCTCGCCGCCGCGGCCGCCTTCACTCTATTGGCGGCACTGCCCTTGACGGACGAGATCGGCTTCGCGCTTGCGGCCCTGTTCGCATTGCTGATCTGGTGCCGGGCGCGCTCGGGGAGCGGCAAGCCGGTGCCGGAAGCCGCGTGACCGCCCTGGTCTGCATTGTTGCCGGCGGCAAGGCTGTCGCCTTTGCCGCCGCCGTCTTCACGCTCGCCTGGACGCATTGGGTCGAGAAGAGCCGGTGGCAGGAGCGTTGGGTTTCCACGTCACAGGGCTTTGTCCTTGAGGAGGCGCGCGTCCAAGGTTCGGGTGCGGGCATGGAGCCTGGCGAAGACGCCTGCCGCGAGGGCGACTGGTGGGTCTGGACCCCGCGTCTTCCGCCGCTTCCCGAGCTGGTCCTTGCAGCCTCTGGCGCAACCGCCTCCGGCTGGACGCTCTGCGATGCCGATGAATGCCGTGAGCTCGGAGGGCGGGAACAGCAGCCGGTCGTCCTGCAGCACTGTGACAGGCAACGGCCGTAAGGATCTTGCGCGTCTCGTGTTCTCCCTTCAGACAGGAGGCGCTACATTCGATGCAACGGACAATTCCAAGGCAAGTCGGCCCGACAATGGCGCGCAACATCGGCAGGATGACGGTCCTGATGCTGGTCGTGACCAGCATTGCGCCATTCGTCGCCTACCACCTCGCAAGCGTCGCGGCAATCGGCGCCCTGGAGGGGCAGCTTCAGCGAAGCCTCGTCCTGACGAATAGGGCAATCGAGACCGAGATCGAGCGCTTCCGTTATCTGCCTCTGATTCTCGGCGAGGATGCCCGCATACGCGCTCTTGCCGAAGGCGAACGCAGCCCGGCCGTTCTTGAGGCCGCGAACCGTTATCTCCGGACCGTGGTGAAACAGGCCGGCGCAGCCGAGCTCTACGTCCTCGACGACCGCGGCATCGCGCTTGCCGCGAGCAATTTCGCGACGAGCGAAAGTTTCGTCGGTCACGACTACGGCTTCCGCCCCTATTTCCAGGACGCGCTTCGCACGGGAGAGGGGCGCTACTACGCGATCGGCGTCACAACCGGGAAGCCCGGCTATTTTCTCACCTCGCGGATAGACGTATCCGGTCATCCGCCGATCGTCGCCGTCGTCAAGGCTGATCTGCTGCCGCTCGAATTGACCTGGGAGGCCGCGGGCGTCCAGACGGCGATTGCCGACCGTTGGGGTATCGTCTTTCTCTCCGGCAACCCGGATTGGAAATACCGGCCGCTGACAGCGCTTTCCGGCGAGGCCGTCGAACGGCTCTCGAAGGAGCGAACTTACGAGGGCGCCAATCTCGCCGCGACGAAACCGATCCTGCCTTCGGGCGTCATCCCGCCCGCGGGCGAAGCGGACGCACCGGCGATTCAGGTGGAGGAGGGCGGGCAGCAACTCCTGGCGAAGTTCTCCGTGGTCGAGCCGGACGGTTGGCCGGTGCTGGTGGCAACGAGCATGCGGGACACCGGCAAGATCGCCGGCTTCTGGGCGCTTGCGGCGCTGATCGCCGGCCTCGTTTCGACCAGCACGCTATACTTCCTCCATCAGCGCGCGCTCATCATCCGGATGCGGCTGCGCCAGGGCGACATCCTGGAGCGGAAGGTCGCCGAGCGCACGCGGGACCTCGCCCGCGAGATCGACATGCGCAAGCGGACGGAGGACGAGCTTCGCCGCGCACAGGAAGGGCTCATCCATTCCGAGAAGATGGCAGCCCTTGGGCGGATGTCGACAGCAATCGTGCATGAGGTCAGTCAGCCGCTCGCGGCGCTTGAGGCGACGCTGGCGACGGCCGGCGTGCTGGCCGAGAAGGAGGAGGCGGGAAAGGTCGGCGCGATGCTCCTCGACGCGCGAGCCCTGGTCAAGCGCATGCAGCGAACTGTCAAGCACCTGAAGACCTTCGGCCGGAAGGGGGCGTCCGATCTCGAAGCGGTCGATATCGACGTCGTTATCCGCAACGCGCTCGATCTCGCCGCGCCCCGGGCCAAGACCCTCGGCGTCGTGCCGACCATCGATACGCCGGGGATAGCACCGGTCGTCGTTGCCGTCGCAGTGAAGCTCGAGCAGGTGATGCTCAACCTGATCTTGAATGCGCTCGATGCGGTCGAGGGCAGGCAGGCACCTTCGGTCACCGTCCGGCGGACCACGGAGGCCGGGCGAGTGAACGTCACGGTGATCGACAACGGGACCGGCATCGCACCGGAACACCGTGATCGTGTCGCCGAACCGTTCTTCACCACCAAGCTGACAGGCGAGGGGCTCGGCCTCGGCCTTTCCATCGCGACTGCCATCGTGCAGGAATTCGGCGGCGAGATAACCTTTGCGGAGGCTCCTGGCGGCGGTACGATGGCCACGGTTTCCATGCCGGTGGGCAAACGCTCCGCACGTCCACTCGAGGCAGCACAATGAGCCGCGGACATATTCTCCTTGTCGACGACGACCGCGATCTCCTGAAGGCGGCAACCAACTGGCTGGAGGTCAGCGGGTTTGCCGTTTCCGCCTTCCATCGGCCCGAAGAAGCCTATCAGCAACTGATGCGCGACGAGCCGGATGTCGTGGTGAGCGACATCCGCATGCCGGGCATAGACGGCATGACGCTTCTGAACTCCATCATCAAGATCCGCAGCGATGTGCCGGTCATCCTGATGACAGGCCACGGCGATGTTACGCTGGCGGTCAAGGCGATGAAACAGGGAGCGGAGGACTTCATCGAGAAGCCCTATGATGCCGAGCATCTGCTTTCGCTGCTCGACAAGGCTATCGAGAAGCGCCGGATGAAGCAGGAGATCGCCCGCCTTCAGGGCCTGGTCCATGAGGGGAGCGGCGGCTCGGAGATCATCGGCGACAGCCCGGCCATGCGCGATCTTCGCAGCCGCGTGGAGATGCTGGCGGATCTCGACATCGACGTCCTGGTCATCGGCGAGACCGGCTCCGGCAAGGAACTCGTCGCGCAGGCCCTGCATCGGCAAGGCCGCCGCCATGCCGGACCTTTCGTCGCGATCAACTGTGCCGCCTTGCCGGAGAGCATCTTCGAGAGTGAGGTCTTCGGCCATGCGAAAGGCGCCTTCACCGGCGCGCTCTCCGACCGGCAGGGCAAGTTTGAGCATGCCGACGGCGGAACCATCTTCCTCGACGAGATCGAGTCGATGCCCGTGGGACTGCAGGCGAAAATCCTGCGTGTGCTGCAGGAACGCGTGATCGAGCGGCTCGGCGAAAACCGCCTGCGGCCGGTCGATGTGCGCGTCGTCGCCGCAGCCAAGAGCGACCTATCTGGCGAAATCGCCGCGGGACGGTTCCGCGAGGATCTGTTCTACCGGCTTGCGACCGTCGATGTGCGCATTCCGCCGCTTAGGCAGCGCAAGGACGATATCGGCCTGCTCTTCGGTCACTTCGCCTCGCTCGCCGCCCATCGCTATGGTCGCGCCGAGCGAAGTATGTCCGCCGATCTCGTGGCGAGGCTGCGGCAGGAGGAATGGCGCGGCAACATCCGGGAGCTCAAGGCGCGCGCCGAGCGCTTCGCCCTGGGGCTTGATGGGGCCATATCAAGCGGGGAAGCCGAGCCGACCGACGATCCCCTGACCCTGCCCGAGCAGTTGGCCGACTTCGAAGGCGACCTGATCCGCCGGGCGATCGAGGACAGCGACGGCAATACGGCCAAGGCGGCGGCAAGCCTCGGGATTCCCCACCGCACCCTCAACGAGAAAATAGCCCGTCTTGGCCTGAGAGAACGGCGGGGAGAGCCTTCGAGCGAGGCTGCGAAATGATACCGGGCTTGCTCATGCGGCGTGCCCCTGGGTGAGCGAGCGAACGAGCATGAGGCCGGCGACGAGACCGAGGAGCGAAAGAGCGAGCGACGCGGCCGCGTAAATCGCCGCCATCAGCCCTTGTCCGCGCTCCCGGAGGCCGATGGTGTCGAGCGAGAAGGTGGAGAAGCCGAGCACGCCTGTCTGCAAACTCAAGCGCTTCAAGCGCCACGCCCAACGCTGCGAGAAGACGAAGCGAGACTTCGCATCCCTGGTCGCTCTCACCGCCGGCTTCATCTTGGCTTGATCCGTCCACACGGCCTGGCTTCAGACAACTGAAGCCCTGAGTTCCTCGACGGTCAAGCGGAGGATGTTGGACACTGTCTTGCCATTGAAAACGACGCCGACAATTCGAAACTGGGCTATCTCAGGCGCGAAGCGAATTACGGCCATATCCGCAATGTTGGTGGGCAGATGGCGTTCGGGCAGAATTGCCGCGCCCAATCCCATTTGAAGCAACGCGAGAACCGTTTCTTCCGAATTTGCCTGCGCGACGATCGCCGGTTCTGCTCCCGCGGCCGTGAGACTATCCCGAAACCACCGATAGCGTATGCAATGCGGTCGGTCGATCAGATCCAGGCCGTCAAACGCGTCCAATCCGATCTCCTTGCTGAACCGCAATGGGTGCGACGCTGGTACAGCGAGGACGTAGTCTTCGCGCCACAACTCGTTGAAGCCTCTACGCGATTGTCCAACTCCGATCGCGACAATCGACATGTCCGCCTCACCCTCGCTTGCGCAAAACGAGATACGCAAGCCGGGACGACGCCGACATAGGAAGTCGAGCAACGGACGGACTGCGGCAAGAATAATGTCCGGCTGCAGATGGAGTTTCAGAATCGTGTGGTCATTGGCCGAGTTGATCTCACGCTCGATAGCCCGGGCATGCGCGAGCAGATCAACACTGCGGCGATAAAGACGCTCGCCTTCCGGCGTGGGCGTGCAGCCACGGCGGTTACGTTCGAACAGGCGGCATCCGAGCCTGCCCTCCAGCGACTGCAACGCATTTGTGATCGACGGTTGCGCGATATGGCAACGCGTGGAGGCGGCGGTGATGCTGCCCTCTTCATAGGTGGCGACGAAGTAGGTGATCGCACGCAGGTCTAACATAACGATTTTATGGTCATATGATAGCAATAGCATATTTTATCGATACGTCAGGCTGAGGTAAACCCCTTCTGCCCCGCAGTGGCGGCCAGAAGGAAAGGAACCTTGTATGCCTGCAATCGATAACCTGCTGCGCGCATTCGAGCGCGGCGACCTGGAGAGTATGGATGCGGTAACGACAGATGATTTCGATCTTCGGATCGAGCACTATCGTGGTGACGACGTGGATGTCTCTTGGCAGCGCTGCCTCGGCCGCGCCGAATTCCACGCGGTCCTTCAGCGCCTGGCGAGCGAAGTGTTCGAGGGCGGGACACGCATCCTCTCTCTTGACACGCAGGAGCTCGGCAACGGTTGGACGCTTTCGAGTTTTCGTCAGCAGTTCCTTTATCCCGTGCGCAACCGCGAAGTCATTGGCCAGACTTGGATCCTCGCCCACGAAAGCGATGGTCGGATCGATTATTTCCGAGAGATTGCGACGCCCGTCGAGAATGTTCTCGCGTGATTGCAAGATGGTATCCGGGCATCTCGTCCGGATACCACGCAATCAGAAGCTGTCGAGATCCCCCTTGGGAACTGAGGCCGCAACGCCGGAAAGAGGTCGTGATGTGCCACGGCGTCGGCATCTACGGGGAAGGCCCCGCAGCCGGGCCGAGACGAAATCAATGTGCGTCGGCCCTCAACCTGGTCGTCACCGACATCATCATTCACTGAAACACGATCTATACCGGCCGCGTCGTCGATGCTGTGCGCGGGCAAGCCCGCGCTCGAGCTGCTGGCCCGTATTGAACGCGAACTCCCGGTCCGGCTCGATCGGGAAGTCGCCGACCGCGTCGTCCGTCATGGCGATCCCTGCATGCCGAACTTCATGGTTTCTCGTGCGAACCTCCGATGCACGGGCATGATCGATCTCGGGCGACTCGGAGGAGGGGACCGCTATGCCGATCTGGCCTTGATGGTTGCGAATGCCGGGGGGAACTGGACGATAAAGGCTCAGGCCGAGCAGGCTTTTTCAATCCTGTTCGACACTCTGGGGATCGCGAGACCGGACAACGAACGACTTGCCTTCTCTCTCCGGCTCGACCCGCTGACCTGGGGCTGATACTACATCGACCGTCCCAGCACCGCTTGGGCTCCAAGGGCCCATTGCAACGATTTGTGGAGGATGCGATCCTTCCGGGCATGAGCATCACTCTTAGGCAACTCCCGGGAGAATACGCGGTTTCGCGTCTGGAAAATCACCCTTCCAGTCCCATTGTGGGCCGATGGCGACGGGTTCGTCAGCATAAGCCGCACCGATGACGAACTATCCGTCGTGTGCCAGCGTGAGCGTGTGCCCGATGGCGTCAAGTTCGATGACGGCTGGTCGTGCTTCAAGCTTCAGGGGCCGTTCGGATTCGGCGAGACCGGCATCATCTTGTCGGTGATCGAGCCGTTGTCCTCGAACGGCGTCGGCGTGTTCGTCGTGTCGACCTTCGATGGCGACCATCTTCTGGTGAAGACGACGGACGCGGAAAAGACCCGCACGCTTTTGCGCCAGGCCGGTCACCTGCTCGTCTGAAGGGGAACGGTGGGCTGGTCCCGTCAGCAACGGCGGTTCAGATGGAAGCAGGCGCGGCCGCACGCATTTCGACGCGGCACGGGGCAAGCGCCTCGATCAGAACCGCCGTCTCTTCGCCAACAGAAACACCGCCAGTACGCAGCACAGCAGGCCAAGGAATGATGGCAGCCCCTGATGTCCGATCAGTTGCATCGCCAGTCCCGTCGCGGGCGAGCCCACGATGCCGCCGGTGCCCCATACGAACGCGAAGGCCGCTGTACCGGCGACCAAGGCTTGACCGGTGAAACGCTCGCCGAGCTGGATCAGCGACATGGTGTAGATCCCGAACGAGACCCCGCCCCAGACGAAAACGACCGGCCAGACGAGCCAGGTGTTGAAGATCGACGGCAGCAGCAGGCAGCCGGCCAGCGAAGCCAGGACACAGAATAACATCGTCCGCGTCGAGCCAGACTGTTCGGCCAGGCGCCCGAGCAGAATCTGCAGCGCGGCATTGCCTGCGATGAAACTGCCGATAAGCGAAGCCATACGCTCCTCGGCGCTGCCGAGCGCGGCGCCATAGACAGCGAACAAGGAAAGCAGGACCTGCTCGAAGGCGGCTGCTGCAAAAACCGCGAACAAGAGGAGCGGCGCCAGTGCGAAGAAGCCGACGACCGATGTTGCCCCGCCTTCATGCGGCATGCCAGGCAGGCGCGGTACGACCGCAAGCACGATCAGGCCGCAAAGAAGGAAGGACACGATGCCGATCATGAAGGGCGGCCAACCCTGCGTGCCGACCAGGCCGAGCGACAGCGGGCCGATGGCGACGCCGCCCGAAACGACCGACGAATAGAGGCCCATGATGCGGCCCCGGCGTGACGCGGGCGCGATCGAGATCAGCCAGGTTTCGCTGATAACGTAAAGCGGGTTGGCGAAGAAACCGAGCAGGAAGCGGAGCGGCATCCAGGCCCAGACGTCCTGCATCAGGGCAATCGCGATCAGGGTGAGCGCGGCCAGGATCGAACACAGGATCGCAAGCCGCGTCCCGCCCACTCGCCGCGCCAGCGCCGGAATGAGGGGCGCGGATACGACGAAACCCAGCGGCGTCATCGCCGCCGACAAACCGATCAGGCCTGATGTCATTCCCTGCCGCTCCAGGATGAAACTGAGCAGCGGATAGGTCAGCCCCTGTGCCACGGCGAACACCGTGACGGTCGCGATGATGCCCGCCATCGCGGCCCATGGCATCCGATTCTCTCGCGTCGCGCTTTCGGCAGACTTCGCGCCGCCAAATTCCGGCAAGAGCCGGCGAACCACCACGGCGCGCGGAAACTGGCGATCCCGTATCATTGGCCGCCTCATGCCTGCCAGAAGGGCTTGGCGATCTCCGCCTCGACCTGCCGTCTCGTCAGGCCGATATCGTCGATCAAATGGGGATTGGCCCGCGACATCTGCTCGAGGTCCCAGCGAAAGCGTTTCCGCTCTTCCCAGGTCGCGATAATGCTTCGCAGGGTTGCCAGGTGCCGACGCGACACTTCCGCCGGTCCCACGGGCGCTCCCGGCCGCGCTGCCTGGTGCGGGGCCGACGCGAGGGTATCGTTCATGGCAACCTCCATATGGTTTGAGGGTGCTGGGGCAGCCCCTCGCTCGGACAGAAGCTGCGGGATACGAACGGCGGCGTCATTAAGCTCGCCCGAATAGTTCCAAAAACTTCCAAACCGGCTATAGATGCGCCGCATGCAGGGATCGCGCTTTGCCTTTGGTCCGTTCGTGCTCGATCCGGGTGCCGGAACGCTCCTTCGGAACGATGTCCCCGTTGCCGTCGGCTATCGCGGGCTGAAGCTGCTTGCGGCGCTCGTCGGACGATCCGGCGAGATCCTGGCCAAGGTCGAGCTGATGGACGCGGCGTGGCCGGGCACGGCAGTGGAGGAAGGCAACCTCACCGTCCAGATTGCGGCGCTGCGAAAGCTGCTAGGTCCGGCCGCCGACGGCGGTGAATGGATCGCCACGGTTCCGCGCGTCGGCTACCGCTTCACGGGGGCAACGGAAACGCTCGGTGGCGCGAAGCGAAAGCATTTGCCGCTGCCGGACAAACCATCGATAGCCGTGCTGCCCTTCGTCAATGTCGGCAACGATCCCGAGCAGGAATCGTTCGTGGATGGGTTGACCGAAGACCTGATCACCGACCTCTCCAGGTCAGGCCTGTTCGTCATCGCGCGCAACTCGGCCTTCGCCTACAAGGGAAAGGCGATGGACGTGCGCGGAATCGCTGAGGAACTCGGCGTACGCTACCTGCTGCAGGGCAACGCACGACGCGCCGCGGGGCGCGTGCGCATCAATGCCCAACTGGTCGACGCAGCGAGTGGCGATCATCTCTGGGCGGAACGTTTCGATCGCAGCCTGGAGGATATCTTTGCCGTTCAGGACGAGGTCACGGGCAAGATCGTGGAGGCGTTGCTCGGACGGCTGCGCACACCGCCGCCGCGCAACCGGCCCAAAAATATCGAGGCCTATGATCTCTGCGTGCGGGCGCGCAAGCTGATGGATGATACGCCGCAGACGGCCCGGGAAGCGCATCTGATGCTCACGCGTGCGGTTTCGCTCGATCCGGGATATGCCGAGGCCCATCGCTGGCTCGCCATGAACCACTGGATGGGATGGGTGCATAGCGGCGGACCGGCCGAATCCAGCCGCAGGGTTGCCTTGGAACTGGCGCGCAAAGCCGTTGCGATCGATCCCAACGATGCAGGTAGCCGCTGGGTCCTGGCGTATCTGCTTGCCTATGAGCGCAGCTTCGCCGAGGCGGATGCGGAATTCGCCAGGGCGATCGAACTCGACCCGAACGAGGCCGACACCTGGGCGGCGTTATCCGACATTGCGGTCCTTGCCGGGCGGGTCGAGGAGGGCCTCGAGCACAGTCGCAAGGCGTTCCGGCTGAACCCGTTTCCGGCAAGTTGGTACTATCTGACGCTCGGCCAGGCGCAATATGCGGCCGGCGAATACGAGGCTGCCGTCGAGACACTGCGCAAGGACGAGACTTATCGTACGAGCTCACGCCGTTTCCTGGCGGCAAGCCTTGCCCAACTGGGCCGGCTCGACGAGGCGCGCGCAGAGGTCGAACTTTTTTTGGTCGCCAACCCGCATTTCACGACCCGCCACTGGGCCTCGACGGAGCCGTTCCGCGACGCTGCGACGCTCGAGCATTTCGTCGATGGCTTCCGCAAGGCGGGTCTTCCGGAATGACGCGCCGACCAGAGGGTAGGGCGCGGCAAAGTGCGACAGTGACGCGCCTTCCTGGTGCCGACCAGAGCCGACGATCGGGGCGTCAGCTGGTTGGGATTGCGCAAGCACGACCAGCCAACTTCCGGCTATAGCTCTGAGAGCCTGAAAGCGAGAGGCGGCCGGGTTTCAAACCTGCCTGACGATGGTGCCGATCACATTGACGAGAAGGCGCGCGGCGGTCAGGGCCGACAGGCCGTCAATGTCGGCGGGAGGATAGAGTTCGACAAGGTCGAATCCTGTGATCCTGGCCCGCCTGCCGAGGCCCGCGATCAGGTCGATCACCTGCGTGTAGGTGAGGCCGCCGGGCGTACGCCCAGCCACGCCCGGCATGATGCCGGGATCGAGGCCGTCGCAGTCGAGGGTGACGACGATCCGCGCTCCTTTCGGAATATGCCGGAGAGCGGCTTCGACGCCCTGGGCGTGAACCTCGCGGGCGGTCACGAAGCGGGCGCCATAGTGCCGCGCCGCTTCGATTTCAGTGAGACGTGCGCTGCCCACGCCACGGATGCCGACCTGCACGATGCCGGCGACATGTGGCATCTCGCTCGCTCGGCGCATCGGGTTCGAATAGCCGTAGCGTTCGCCATGCAACTCGTCGCGCCAGTCTATATGGGCATCGATCTGCAGGACCCAGACCGGGCCGTGATCCGCAAAGCCGGCGAGGAAGGGAATGGGCACGGAATCGTCGCCGCCGAGCAGGATCGGTACGGCCGCCAATGCCAGGACCTCGCGCGTCTTCGCCGCGATCCGGGCCCGGTTGCCGGCATTGTCATGCATGGTGGTCGGGATGTCGCCGGCGTCGACGCAGCAGACCGGCTTGCCGTCGAACAGCGGGCCGCCGAGATCGAAATCCCAGTGCTCGACGAGCGCGGCATCGATCTGGCTCGCGGCGCGGATAGCGTCGGCGGCCAAGGCATAGCCACTGCTGTCCTTGCCGGGATAAGTGCTGCCGTGACCGGCTCCGAAGATCACCGCACGGGGCATGCGGCCTTCCGCGAGGCGATCGGGAAAGCCGAGAAAGGAAGGTGAGGCGGTCATTTCTTGATTGGCCTTGATGATGGTTTAGCCGAAATTTCGGTGTTGCCGGTAAAACTTTATCTTGGTGAGAGGCCATCGAGCAGGAAGCCGAGGCCTTTCCGGAAAGCACCATCCCAATCGTCATCCAACAGCAGCCGGGAGCGTTCGATTGTCGCGTAGCGTTCGCTGAGGCGTGCAAGGCGCTGCTGCGCGGCGGCCCTGTCGTCGTCCGAGAGGTCGAAGCTCGCCCGGGTGATGGTGGCGCCCATCACATAGTTCCAGAGCGACCATATCGCGACGTTCAGATCTGCGTCCGCTACACCGGCTCTGGACAAGGTCTTGCTCAGCAGTTCCAGGCGACTGAGGATGTTCGGGCCGAGCGCACGGCGCGGCAACAGCGATGTCGACCAAGGATGGCGCAGCATGCTGGCGCGCCAGTCTTCGAGCATGTCAACGACTTCTCTACGCCAGTCTTGAGACTCAACCATTGGCGGCGGTCCGCGATAATCGAGCACAGAGTCGAGCGCCAGATCAAAGACATCCTCTTTGTTGTCGACGTGCCAATATAGGCTCATCACGCCCGAGCCGAGGCGATCGGCCAGCCGACGCATCGTCAATCCGCCAACTCCTTGAGCGTCCAGCAGTTCTACCGCGGTCGCCACGATACGCTCCCGAGAGAGAGGCGGCTCACTGCGCGGCTCCTGCACGGGCTGGAGCCACTCACTCATCCGTTGAGACCGTTTGCGCCGGGCGCCGCTACGTTTGGCTGCCATCCGTCTTCCTCGCTGTTCAGAACGTCGATTTTGACCGGCAACGCGACGAATGTCGATCTGGAACGATTGACTCGTACGTCGTACCATACGATGACTCGTACACCGTATGAGTCGTCGCATGGGCGATACGGTTTCAGGTTCAATCATGCCGACCGCGGGGGGCGCTCGCAGTCCGCAGAGCCAAGAGAAAATCATGTCACGCGCAATCGAGCATCTGTTTATCGGAGGGCTAATCATCATGACCCTGGGAGTTCCCACTGCCACGACGGCGAACGAGAATGATCGCAAGCTGACCATCGTCAATCCACAAGACCTCTACGACCCGTCGCCGAATGGCTACAGCACGGCGGTGATCACGCCCCGCGAAGCCCGGGTTGCCTACATCTCCGGACAGGGCGGCCAGGACAGCACGGGAGCCTTGTCGCCCGACTTCGCTCTCCAGGTTGAGCAGGCCTACGCAAATTTGCGCACCGCACTCGATGCACTCGGTGCCAGGCCGGATCAGGTCGCCAAGCTCACGGTCTTCGTGGTCGATCACGATATGTCCAAGCTCGAGGTGTTGACCAAGAGCGTCAAGGAAATGTTCGGCGAGGCGCTGCCGGCACAGACATTGATTCCCGTGCCCAAACTGGCGGTCGACGGCATGCTGTTCGAAGTGGAGGCCGTGGCCGTGCTTGATTAGCGGGGGCGGTGCGTCGGAATCATCGGCATCGCTTCGCTAGGGCAGGGTGATGCCGTCACGCCTCACCTCACTACAGCTACAAGTCGCATAAGATAGATTATGGAACTGAAAGCCGTGACCCTGGCTTGGTGCCAAGCCAATCGCCCTGGGTTTTTCTCCCGTGGCTCGACTGGTCGAACACGTGCTGCATGGCCAATGGTCGCTTCCAATAGGTCACGCGACCGTCGGCCGGTCGCGAGGTTGTGGTTTCTCGGACACAGAGAGCGCCGCGATCTTCTGCCAAATGGTTGGGCCGTATGCGGCGGGTCGATCTCGAAGGCCGATTACCGATCACCGCCAAACGGGCCCATCGGCGGCGATCGTGTCCGTTCGCAACATCAATTCGTCCGTAACCTTATTGTTGATCGACAAGGTATTGTTCATAGGCCACAATTTGGGCGTCATTGCCATAGGTCGCAAGATGCTGGCGCCGGTAGACCTGCCTTGAAGGAAGTGATTGCGCTGTCGTCCATAATTGCCTGAAAATACGACAAAAGTCCGATTCTCTAGACGGTACTGGCCGATCGGCTGCCGCGGATGACTTGGCTCGACCGGCGAGGGGTTGAGTACGGGCTTGCCGCCCTTCCCCGCACTCGCTGGCCGCGAAAGCCCGTCGGGAGCCCGCACACCCCGCGGACGGCAAGGAGCCTGCGGCTCTTCAGCGCGCGCTGATTTGGCGTTTGCGTGCGGAGGCAATCTTCTCTAGAGCCTCGCCGATCCGACCATCGAGGAATCCATTGATGACTGCCAGGACGCCAGAAAGCCGCGGTACGCTCGAGGTCAGCGTGCCGGTCTTGTCGAAGACCACCATGTCGATCTCGGCCAGGCGCTCGATGCCTGAACCGTCCCTCACCATGATCCCGTTCTCGAACAGGCGTCGTGCGGCCACGACCTGCACGATCGGGACGGCGAGGCCCAGGGCGCAGGGGCATGTGATGATCAGCACCGCGATGGCGACGCCGATCGATCGATGCCAGTCGCCGGTTGCCGCCATCCATCCCAGGAACGTCAGGAAGGCGGCGGCGTGGACGACAGGCGCGTAGAGCCGCGCGGCGCGATCGGCAAGCCGCCGGTAGCGCGCCCGCCCGCCTTCGGCGGCCTCCATGAGGCGGACCATCTCCGCGAGGAACGATACTTGCGCGCCGGCTTCGGCGACAATTGTCAAGGGCCCTGAGAGGTTCAGCGTTCCGGCGATGACCGGCGCGCCGACCGCAACGCGCTGCGGGCTGCTTTCCCCGGTCGCGATCGCGCAATCGAGTTCGGAGGCCCCCTCCTCCACCCTGCCGTCGACCGGCACGCGGTCGCCGATAGCAAGCCGGATGCGCATTCCAGGTCTTATCTCGTCGACAGGAAGATAGTCGAGGCTGCCATCCGCCCTCAGGACCGTTGCACCGCGCGGAGCCAGCCGCATCAGCCCGCGCACTGCAGCGCGCGCTTTCTCACGCATCATCTGATCAAGAACGCGACCGATCAACAGAAAGAAGATGAGGGATGTCGCCGCGTCGAAGTAAGCGTGCTCTCCATTGTGCATGGTGTCGTAGAGGCTGAGGCCGAAGGCCAGTACGACACCGATTGATATCGGCACGTCCATATTGGTGCGGCCCTTGCGAAGAGCGCCCCAGGCGGAGCCGAAGAAGATCGACCCGGAATAGAGGAGAGCTGGCAGGGCCAGGAGTGCCGATATCGAATGGAAGGCATTACGGGTCTCGGGGTCTGCACCGGACCACACGGAGACCGAGAGCAGCATGATGTTCATGGCGCAGAAGCCTGCGACGGCGAGCGCCCGGACCAGACGCGACAGCTCGGGATCGCCGGTTTCGGCGCTTGCGTCGAACAGATGCGCGGAATAGCCGAGCTCAGCCAGGGGCTCGATCAAGGGCGGAGGCTCTTCGCCGCGCCATTTGATCGCCACGCGTCGGGTCGACAAGTTCACCCGCACTTGGGCCACATCCGGCAAACGCCCGAGCCCGTTTTCGATCGCCCGGATGCAACTGGCGCAACGGACGCCGGGGACCGAAAGGTCGGTCTGCCTGAGGCCATCTTCGAGGGCGCGGCTTGCGAGCCGGATCTCCTCGCGCCGCGGCGCGCCGCCCAGATCGGCGCCGGCTTCGGCGCCAGGCGCGCAACAGCTCAATGGATCGCCCGGTAGCTGTGCCAGGTTGCGTGGCCGAGTAGCGGAAACACCACGATCAGGCCGAGCAATCCGGTCGCGACGCCGAGCAGGAACAGCACCAGCACGATGGCTCCCCAGGCGAGCATCACGGGCAGGTTGTTCCAGACCAGCGAGATGCTCGTGCCCATGGCGGTGAAGGCATCCGTCCGTTCGTCGAGCAGCATGGGCACGGCAAAGGTACTGATGGCGAAGGAGAAGGCGGCGAAGAGCCCGCCAACGACCGAACCGACGAGCAGCATGCCCCAGCCTTCCGGAGTCGTGAACAGCATGGCCGCGATATGGTCGAGGCCCGGGAACGGCCTCAGGCCGAAGAACAGGGCGTAGATGATCACGGCGGCGCGCATCCAGGTGAGCATCAGCAGGCAAAGGATCGCGCCGGTGTACCAGACCTGCGCGCCGGATGCGGCATTGACGAAGATCATGCGGCTCAGCGCGACCGGTGTGCCGGCTTCGATGTCACGGCTTTTCTGGTAGAGCCCGATGGCGAGCAGCGGCCCGACCACCATGAAGCCCGCAAGCGCGGGAAACAGGATGTAGTCGATCCCGAGCGCGAAAAGCCCCCATATGATGGCGATCGACACGGCAAAGACGGCCAGGCCGTAGAGAAGGCTCGGGCCGGGTTGCGTGGTCAGATCACGCCAGCCGGCACGCAGCCAGTCGAATGCGGCGCGAGCCGGCAGGTTCCGGCGCCGTCTCTCGCTGAGCGGCGGAAGCGCGGTACCGGTTTGATCGATGGTTCCCATGCCGTACTTCCTCCTAGCAGGCCGGCTTGGCCGCCCTGAAGGCGCCCGGCTCCCCGGCAACCTTCGCATGCGGCACGCAGTCGGGCTGCGAGCCGACCGCGACATAGACCAGATGCACATTCGCCCCGGCCACCAGGGCAATGCCGACGGCGGCGATCGCCAGGGCGAGCAGCCTCCAGTTGATCCGTGGCGAACCCGTTTCGGCCGGCGCGCTCATTTCGCCGCGCTTCCCAGCGTGCTCACATAGAGCGCCAGGATCTTGATATCGAGCGGCGAGAGGCGGCTTCCCCAATGGGGCATATGTCCCTGCCGTCCCGAATAGACCGACGTGTAGATGGACTGCGTGTCTCCGCCGTAGATCCAGTGGTCGTCGGTGAGATCGGGTGCTCCGACGTCCTGCTTGCCCTTGCCATCGTCGCCGTGGCAGGCGACGCAATTGGCAATGAAGACCTCCTGCCCGGCCTTGATCTGGTCCGTATCGCCTCCGCCTTGCGACAAGGATTGCACATATGCCACGACATCGCCGATCTGCCGTCTGTCGAGTACGCCGTCCTTGCCGAAGGCCATCATCTGCGAAACGCGAGTATCGGGATCGGTGGAATTGATACCGACCCGGATCGTTTCCGCGATCGCTTCCGGGCCACCGCCCCACAGCCATGCCTTGGCTGCCAGGGATGGGAAGCCGGGCCCACCGGTGGCGGCCACGCCATGGCAGACCGCGCAATTGTCGTCGAACAGCGTGCGTCCGGTCTCGCGCACTTTCTGCATTAGCGCCGGATCGGCTTCGATCTGGGCATAACCCTCCGCCGTGACGCGATCGGTCCACGCGGCGCGCTCAGCCGCGGCTTCCTCGACCTGCCTGGCCACGACTTCACGCTGGTCGTTTCCGAGCAGCCCCTTCGTATAGGTCGACCACAGTGGCCATGCCGGCATCAATATCCAGTAGATCACCGCAAAGAGCGTCCCCGCCGCGAGGAAGAACAGCACGATACGAGGCACCGGTGTGTCCAGTTCCTCGATGCCGTTCCATTCATGTCCCGTGGTCATGCGGCCAGTGACGGGATCCTGCTTGCCTAGCTCCACGGCTTGTCGTCCTTGTCCAGGATGCTGCGCTTGGCGCGGTCGAAGCGCTTTTTATTGGAAGGCCAGAATGCATAGACCAGCACGCCGATCGCCAGGGCGATCAGGTAGAAAAGGCCCCAACTCTTCGCGAAGCCGACGACGGACTCATGATCGATTTCCATGGCGTCATTCCTCCACCTTGGCGGCCTGACGCTGCGCGGCATCGGTCAGCCGACCGAGTATCTGGAGATAGGCCACGATCGCATCCATCTCGGTGACCTGCGCGGCATCGCCATCGAATGCGCGCACCGCGGTGGCTTCACCGTAACGTTCGGTGACCCCGCTGGAGAAATTGCTGTCAGGCGTCGCCTGACCGTAGGCGTCGTTGGCGGCACTGTCGATCATTTCCTGGGTGTACGGCACGCCGACCGCCCTCTGGGCGGCGAGATGCTCGCCCAGATCGTCGATCTTCAGGGGATTGCGCGCGAGCCAGCCATATTTCGGCATCACCGATTCCGGCACAACGTCGCGCGGGTTGATGAGGTGGGCGACATGCCAGGCGTCAGAATATTTGCCGCCGAGGCGGGCAATGTCGGGCCCGGTGCGCTTCGAACCCCACAGCATCGGATGATCATATTTGGATTCCACGGCCAGCGAGTAAGGACCGTAGCGTTCGACCTCGTCGCGCAGTGTGCGGATCATCTGCGAATGGCAGGCATAGCAGCCCTCGCGGATGTAGAGGTTGCGGCCGGCGAGTTCGAGCGGCGTATAGACGCGCATGTCGGGCGCCTGCTCGACGGTCTCATCGATGGTGAAGAGCGGCGCGATCTCGACGAGCCCGCCAATGGCGGACACGCCGACGATGGCCAGCACGAAGCCGATGGCGCTGCGCTCCAGCTTGCGATGGAATTCGGGCATCGCGGTCACTCCCCGGCCTGCAATGCGCCGGCGGGCGGCGCGACGGGTTCGTCGGGCTCGCCCTCGGTTGTCGCGAGATCGCCGCGGGCGCTGCGGATGGTCATCCACACATTGTAGGAGCCCACCAGCGCGCCGAGCAGGAAGAGCAGGCCGCCGATGGTCCGCGCAATGTAGTAGGGGTGCATGGCGACAAGCGAGTCGATGAAGGAGAAGGCCAGCGTGCCGCTCTCATTGTAGGTGCGCCACATCAGCCCCTGGATGATGCCGGAATTCCACATCGCGAAGACGTAGACGATGGTGCCGGAGAGCGCCAACCAGAAGTGGACTTCGACCAGCTTGGGAGAATACATCGCCTCCCGCTTCCACATCCACGGCACCAGGGCATAGATCGAGCCGAAGGTGATCATGGCGACCCAGCCAAGCGCGCCAGCGTGGACATGCCCGACCGTCCAGTCGGTATAGTGAGACAGGGAATTGACTGCGCGGATCGCCATGAACGAGCCTTCGAAGGTCGACAGGCCATAGAAGACCGCGGCCACCATCATGAAGCGCAGCGTGGCGTCGTCGCGCACCTTGTGCCAGGCGCCGTTGAGCGTGGCGAGCGCGTTGCCCGCCGACGCCCAGGACGGAACGAGCAGTACGACCGAGAACGTCATGCCGAGCGTCTGCACCCATTGTGGCAAGGCCGTGTAGTGCAGATGGTGCGAGCCGGCCCACATATACATGAAGGTGATGCCCCAGAAGCTGATGATGGAGAGCCGGTAGGAGAAGATCGGCCGGCCGGCGCGCTTCGGCAGGTAGTAATACAACATGCCGAGAAAGCCGGCGGTGAGGAAGAAGGCCACGGCATTGTGGCCGTACCACCACTGCGTCATCGCATCCTGCACGCCGGAGAAGAGCGAATAGCTCTTGGCATGGCTGAACGACACCGGCACGGCGAGATTGTTGACGATGTGCAGCACCGCCACCACCAGGATGAAGGCCATGTAGTACCAGTTGGCGACGTAGATGTGCGGTTCCTTCCGGCGCGCAAGCGTGCGTATGTAGATCAGGAAATAGACGACCCAGACGACCACCAACCAGATATCGGCATACCACTCCGGCTCGGCATATTCCTTGGATTGGGTGAGGCCCATCAGGTAGCCACTTGCGGCCAGGATGCAGAACAGGTTGTAGCCGAGCAGGACGAACCAGGGGCTGAGCTGGTCGGGCAGCCTTGCGCGCGAGGTGCGCTGCAGGACGTGGAAGGATGTCGCGATCAGGGCGTTGCCGCCGAAGCCGAAGATGACGCCACTCGTATGGACGGGCCGCAGGCGGCCGAAGCTCGCCCAGGCGGCGTCGATGGTCATGTCGGGCCATGCCAGCAGCGCGGCCACCCATACGCCGACGGCCATCCCGATCACGGCCCATATCATGGCCAGCACGATGCCGACTTTCGTCGGGTCGTCGTAGTAGCGCGACAGCCGTGTCGCGTCCGGCTCCGCAGCATAGTAGGCGGCCAGCACGACGAAAGCGACGATGCCGGCGAAGGCGAGCACGACGAAGCCGTGCGCTCCCAGCGGATCGTTGCGCCCGGCCGCGGCCATGGCCAGGCCGCCTAGTCCGAGAAGGGCGAGAACGACCAGCGCAAGCTGCCGTTCGCCGATCGTGAGCCGTGAGGCCATGGACATCCCTTCCCCTCCTCTCAAGCCGCGTGCGTGTCGATGCCGAGAAGTGTTTCCAGCGCCGTCCTGTTTCGGACGACGTCGGCAAGCGTGTATCTGTCGAGAACCGCGAGATAGGCGGACAGCGCCTCGCCGAACATGCCCTTGAGCCGGCAGGCCGGAGAGATGGCGCAGCAGCCTCCGTCCCCCTGAAGGCACTCGACGAGGGCAAACTCCTCCTCGGTGGCCCGCACCAGCGCACCGATGCTGATCTCTGCCGGGAGCTTGGCGATCCGGATGCCGCCAGCCCTGCCGCGGACCGTGGCGATCAGTCCGAGCTTGCGAAGCTTGAGCGCGACCTTGCGCAGGTGGTTGCGCGACAGTTGATAGGCCTCGGCGACGTCGCCGACCGTGGAGACGCGGCCAGGGCGCATGGCCAGATAGATCAGCATCCGAAGCGCATAGTCGGTGTGGAAGGTCATCCGCACGGCATGCTCTCCCCTCGATAAGCCGCCGAAGACGAAGCCGTCCGGACAACGCCGCTGAAATGAGAGCCGGACGGCCCAGTGAGCACACGAGACGGGAGCCATGCCGAATGGACGGCACAGAGGAACACGTTCAGCCTGCGGCCGCCAGCCAAAGTCCATGTTGCCTCTCCAAACAACCTGGATTGCGGTTCCCGACGACTGCCCGCCTTGCCGGCGCGCAACGGATTCGATGGAGATTGTGTCATCACGTCTTGCAGCTGTCGATGGCGATCCCGCGCGCGAATTTAAATGGTATTCTATTTACCACTTTTGGCGCGCCGACGGACTTTGGCCAGCGCGCAAAAGGTCGCATGCATCGACCCGGCGCGGGCGGCTCGACGTCTCAGGCCGACCCGGACGCACCGGCGGCGAATGGACTATGAGAGGTCAATCTGATCCGCTGGCAGCGCCATCTTCCAGCGCCTCAGGTCTCCGTGCCGAGGTCCTCGAAACGGCAGAAATAGGTGGTTCTGTCGGTCGTGTCGCCATCGAGCGGAATGCCGCGCAGGATGACCGTCACGATCTCGCCGCCCGGTTTCGCGATGACGGTGCCTTTGATCACGACATCCTCATGATCGTCCGGCGTGAGCTCGAACGGCGTCTCGCCGTCGCGCGTCTCGCCCAGCCTGACATCGCCGAAATCATAGTCGCCCTCGGCCGCATAGGTCGGTTCCATGCGCGTCGGCGACAAAAGCAGGAAGAAGGACCCCGCTGCCGGATCGTTCTGGGGGATGGTGCCCCACAGCGACATCTCCGCCTTTTCGCGGGTCGGCTGGACACGGGCGACAAGGTCGCGGCAATCCTGATCCGATTTCGGCCCGCCGGGCTCCGGATACCAGAGATAGGTGCCGACGGGCGAATTGCTCCCGGGCTGCTGGGCAACAGCGGAGCCGGGCAGGATAAGGGTTGCAAGCAGCATCGCGGCCAGGCGCCGCGAAGGGCCGCCCTGCCCTGATCTTTCTCCTTGCCTCACCGGCGGCCTCCTTCCCTCGGCGTCAACGGCCGTCGCGCGGCACCGCCTCGACGGGCACGGTCTTGTCGACGACCTTCTGCCGGTGGAAGATGAACAGGCCGGCGAAGACGATGACGCCCGACCCGATCAGGATCTGGGTATCTGGCACATCGCCGAAGAAGATCAGCCCGAACACGGCTGCCCATAGCAGCAGGCTGTATTGCAGCGGCGCGAGCGTCGAGGCCGGCGCGAGCTTCAGGGCACGCGTGATCATGAGATGCGCGGCGCAGGAAACGATGCCGAGCAGCAGCATCGCGAAGAGGTCGAGCGCCGTCGGCGTCCGCCAACTGCCGATGGTGAAGGCCAGTCCCGCCACAAGGGCGCCCAGCGTCTGCCAGGTGACCAGCGTCGTGTCGCTGGTCGCTCTCAGCACGCGGTTCATGACGAGGCTCAAGGCGAAGCAGAGACTGCCCACGAGGGCGAACAAGGAGGCGAGTGACAGCGACGCCGAGGACGGCCGCAGCGCGATCACCACGCCGCCGAATCCGGCCAGGATCGCCACCCAGCGGCGCCACCCGACCTTCTCGCCGAGGAACAGATGCGATATCGCCGCCACATAGATGGGGCCGGCCATGTAGAAGGTCATGACGTCGGCGAGCGGCAGATAGGCGACGGCCGTGTAGAACAATCCGGTGTCCGCCGTCGCGGCGACGACGCGCAGCAGTTGCAGGCCTGGACGTTCGACTTTGAACAGGGCGCTTCCGCTCTGCCGCGCGATCATCGGACAGAGCACGATGAAGGCGCCGATCGAACGGATCAGCAGCACCTGGCCGACCGAAAAGCTGGCGACCAGCCATTTGCCCATGGCGTCGTTCAGCGCGAACAGGAAGTCGCCCAAAAGCATCAGCAGGATGCCGGCGAGAACGACGTTTGAGCCGGCACGGAAGAACGGGGTACGCGCAATCATCATGTCGGGCCGGCGCTGTGTGAAAGACGGAGCGGCTTCGCCGCCGCGCCGCTTTGCCATCCCAGATACGCCGGGCCAAATCAAGGCATCTTTTTGCGATACTCGGCACGCCGCAGACCGGCGCGACGCGCGGCCAGACCGAGCCGCGATCGTCCGTGGAAACGCCGGCTCAGTCTCGAAGGGGCAGGCCTCGCTGCGGGGTTTGCCCGGCGGCGTGACCGTCGCCGGGCGATCGCGGGTCAGTGATGGTGCGCCGAAACGCTCTTCATGCATTCCGACAGCAGATCGCTGGGCGCCGCGCGGCTCAAGTCGCCCATGCTGAGCATGCCGACCATCCGCATGCTCTTGTTGATGACGGGCAGTCTGCGGATCTTGAGTTCTTCCATATGCCGGACGGCCTTGGCGAGATCGTCGTCCTCACGGCAGCAATGTATGCCCGAGGTCATGACGTCGCGCGCCGTGGCTTTCCGACCGTCGAAGTCTTCCTCCGCCAGCCCGTTGCAGACGATGTCCCGGTCGGTGACCATACCGATCAGCCGGTCGTCTTCTCCGATGGGGATTGAGCCGATATCCTGATCCCGCATCAGCTTTGCGAGCTCGGCGACCGGCGTTTCGGGGCTGACCCATTCGACGCCCCGATGCATTGCGTCCTTGACTTTCATGGCGGCTCTCCGTTGCAGGAGTTGATGTGCTGGATGCACTGCTTTCCGCCCTCTCCGTGCCAATCCTAACGCGGAGCGGCGGCGACGGCCAATGACAATTGGTTTCGGAAACCGTATTCCTCTTTCCCGACTGGCAGGGTGAATACGGGTGTCACAATAGCGTTAGAAAATCAGAGTGTTACCGCACCGCCGGTGTCTAACATCTCGTATTCACTCGAGCGGGGAGCGGATGCCGCAACCGCAACGCTAGCTGATCGGCAGCGCGAAGGGAGTTCCCTCGAAAGCCTCCGCTCCGCGGCCGATTGCGGCAATCGCAGCGACCATTCGGCCGTCGCGCCTCAGCAGATCGTCCGCCAGGTCGACCAGCAACAGATTGGGCGTCGCCGAAGGCGACAGCGCTCGCAGCGTGCGGGCGAGCTCGTGCTCGTCGCGCCCGGGCGCCAGCGCCGCGGCAACGATGTAGGCCGCGGCCGTCGAGCGGCTGATCCCGGCGAAGCAGTTGATCACCAGCGGCGCATCGCGATCCCAGCGCCGCGCGAAATCGAGCAGCGCCTCGACATGGGCGCGGCCGGGCGGTGTCAGGCCGTCCTCCGCCGCGACGATATCGTTCATGGTCAGCCACAGGTGGTTTTCGGCGGCGATCGAGGCCGGCCGCCCGAATTCTGTTCCTGCAGTAAGAAGCGAGACCAGATGCCGTGCACCTGAAAACGTCACGGTCCCCTCGACCCTCGTCATGGGACAGACGTGGATGGTGGCCGGCATTGCCATTGCTCCTTGTCCGGCGCGCCCATCGAACACGAAAGGGGCACCGATACGATGAACGGCCGCATCGTCGTCGCCGAAAACCGATTCCGATTCGCGGGCCGATACGGTAGAGGCCATTGATATGGCCCTTCATCGGCCGCACGGGAAGCAGGAACGAGAGGTAAACCGGGATCATGCAGCCATCGAAAGACATAGGCCGGCTCCTCGAGATCATGGCTGCCCTGCGCACGCCTGTCACCGGCTGCCCATGGGACGTCGAACAGACCTTCTCGACGATCGCGCCCTACACGCTGGAGGAGGCCTACGAGGTCGCCGATGCGATCGAACGCGGCGATATGGACGACCTGCGCGAGGAACTCGGCGATCTCCTGCTGCAGGTGGTCTTCCACGCCCGGATGGCCGAGGAGCAGCGGGAATTCGACTTCGGCGACGTGGTGAAGACGATCACGACCAAGATGATCCGTCGTCATCCGCACGTCTTCGGTGATGCCGAGGCGCGCGCCGCCGGCTCCGCGAAAGGCATGTGGGATCGCATCAAGGCCGAGGAGAAGGCCGAAAAACACGCTGCTCGTCTGGCGCGGGGCCGCGATCGGGAGGATCACGGCAGGGGGTACCTCGACGGCGTTCCCGTCGGACTGCCGGCCCTCACCCGCGCGCTTAAGCTGCAGCAACAGGCCGCACGCGTCGGTTTCGACTGGAAGGATGCAAAGCCGATCCTCGACAAGATCGAGGAGGAGATCACCGAACTGCGCGAGGCGATGGAGAAGGGCGATACGGCAGCCGTCACCGACGAATTCGGCGACGTGCTGTTTGCCCTGGTCAATTTCGGCAGGCATCTCGATATCGACGCCGAGACCGCCCTTCGCGGCACCAATGGGAAGTTCCGCTCGCGGCTGCACCATGTCGAGAGGGCGCTCGAGGCGCGGGGCAGCAGCCTGGAGGCGGCCGATCTCGATGAGATGGAAGCCCTCTGGCAGCAGGCAAAGAAGGCGAAGTAAGGCGACTTAGCCTCTGTTTTCCTTTCTCAATCGGCTTTCGATCTCGCTCCTGGCCATGGCTGTGGCCTTGAGCGATAGGGTCACGCTGCCGTCGTTGCCGTCCTTGCGTTTGATTACGTCGCCGTTGCGGTAGAGCCAGTCGATCAGCCCGAGCTGGTTTGGCGCGAGCTTCACCACCATCGGCTCGAGCGTGCCGGCGACACGCTCCTCGATTGCCGCAAGCAACGTGCCGATGCCCTCGCCCGTGGCTGCCGAAATCGCGACCGGAGGCGCGCCGCGTCCGCCGGCGGCCTCGGCGAGCAGCCTTTCACGATTGGCTTCGTCGAGGCGGTCGATCTTGTTCCAGACCTCGATGACGCGATTCGTATCGGAAGCGTCGACGCCGAGATCGGCAAGGATCTGCTCGACGTCCTCGGACTGCGCGGCCGTGTCGGGATCCGAGATGTCGCGAAGATGGATGACGAGTTCGGCCTCGACCACCTCCTCCAGCGTCGCCCGGAAGGCCGCCACCAGGTGGGTCGGCAGGTCGGAGATGAAGCCGACCGTGTCGGACAGGATCACGGTCGTGCCGTGCGGCAGCCGCAGGCGCCGCAGTGTCGGGTCCAGCGTCGCGAAAAGCATGTCCTCGGCCAGCACGCCGGCGCCGGTCAGTCGATTGAACAGCGTCGATTTTCCGGCATTGGTGTAACCGACGATGGCAACGACCGGAAACGGTACTTTCTTGCGCTTGGCGCGATGCAGGTCGCGCGTGCGGCGCACCGTTTCCAACTCGCGCTTCAGGCGAAGGATCTTCTCCTGCAGGATGCGGCGGTCGGCCTCGATCTGGGTTTCGCCCGGGCCGCCGAGGAAGCCGGCGCCACCGCGCTGCCGCTCCAGGTGGGTCCAGCTCCGTACCAGCCGGCCCTTCTGGTAATTCAGATGGGCAAGATCGACCTGGAGCGTGCCCTCCTTGGTGCGCGCCCGCCGGCCGAAAATCTCGAGAATGAGGCCCGTCCTGTCCAGCACCTTGGCGTTGAGCGCCTTTTCGAGGTTGCGCTGCTGCACCGGCGTCAGCGGATGATCGACGATGACCAGTTCCGCCTTGGTGTCCTTCACGATCACCGCGAAATCGTCGACCTTGCCGCTGCCGAGCAGAGTGGCCGGGCGCGGATCCGCGATCGCGACGATCGCCGTGTGAACTGGTTCGAGATCGATCGCGCGGGCGAGGCCGACGGCTTCGTCGTGCCTCGCCTCGGGGGAACGCGCCAGGCGGGGCCTGCTTTGCGAATCATCGGCGCGTCCCGGCCGCGTCAGGACCGGAACGATGACGACCGCGCGCGTGGTGGCGGCGGCGCCGGAAAGCTCCGCCGCCTCGCCGGCGCTCATGCGCCCGCCCGCGCCTTTTTCATCGACCAATCAAGCGTCCCGGCCGTTGTCCTCACCATCGAACATCTGAACCGGCTGGCTCGGCATGATGGTGGAAATGGCGTGTTTGTACACGAGCTGTGAGTGCCCGTCCCTGCGCAGAAGCACGCAGAAATTGTCGAACGAGGTAACGACACCTGTCAGTTTAACGCCGTTAATCAAGAAAATCGTAAGAGGGTTCTTGCTCTTACGAACCGAGTTCAGGAAGAGGTCCTGCAGATTTTGCGATCTTTCCGCCATTTTTTTCTTTCGCCATCCCCAAACGTCTTGCGGCTAGTAGCGACTCAATATCCTACCCATGTCAAGCACGCATGTCCTGCGCGGCGCGAGCCAGACAAGCAAAACGTGATGGTATGTGTCCCTGCCACCTAAGCGGTTATCAGGCCTTGATTTTTTCCGCAATGTCAAAAAACGCGTGACGCAATGAAAGTGCAACTGAGCCGGGATGGCCGTTGGCGACGGGCGTGCCGTCGATGGTCACGACCGGCATCACGACCATGGTCGCGGCGGTGATGAAAGCCTCCCTTGCCTGCTTGGCCTCGGCCACGGTGAAGGCCCTTTCCTCGACCTCGAGACCGAGCTTCGCGGCGACGTCGATCACCGTTGCGCGCGTGATCCCGCGCAGGATCCCGTGGTCGGCCGGTCGCGTGACGAGGCGGCTGTCCCTGGTCACGATCCACACATTGGTGGACGCGCCTTCCTTCACGGTTCCGTCCGGATCGACGAACCAGGCCTCCTGGGCACCGACGGACCTCGCCTGCTGGCGGGCAAGCACATTCGGCAGGAGGCCGACTGTCTTGATATCGACACGGTCCCACCGGTTCTCCGGCACGGTGATGACGGCGAGCCCGGTCTCCGCCTTCTTCGCGGCCGCGGCCGGATCGCTGCGTTTTGCCGTCACCACCAGCGCGGGCTTTACGCCGGGCGCCGGAAAGGCGTGATCGCGGGGCGCGACGCCGCGCGTCACCTGCAGATAGACGAGGCCGTTGACCACGCGGTTCCTGCGCACCACCTCGCGCATGACCAGTTGCAACGCCGACCGCGTCATTGGCCAGGCGATCTGGAGCTCGGACAAGGATCGGTTCAGCCGGTCCAGATGCCTCGTCATGTCGACAATATAGCCGCGCGCCACTTCGCAGACCTCATAGACGCCGTCGGCGAACTGGTAGCCGCGATCCTCGATGTGAACGGCCGCCTGCGCATGGCGGATATAGCGGCCATTGACATAGGCGATGCGCGGCATGGGCGTTCCTTCTCGTGGCGCGGGGGTTTCGACCCTGTGGTAAGGCGATTCGGGCGGCGGGTGCGCGTTAAAAACGAGCGCTCAGAAAAACTCCAGGCTGACCCGGAACAACTGCTCAACCTGTTTCACCTCGTCGGCCAGGGCGAAGATGACGACCCGGTCCTTGGGCTTGATGCGGACAGCGCCGCTGGGCTTGATGACCTCGCCGCCGCGATAGATCGCACCGATACGCACGCCATGCGGCAGTTCGAGATCGCGGAGCAAGGGACCGACCAGCGGCGAGGTCTCGAGCGCCTCGGCCTCGATGATCTCGGCTGCCCCCTTCTGCACGCTGTGCACGGCGCGGATGCGGCCCCGGCGCACGTGCTGGAGCACGCGGGAGATCGTGACCGCGCGCGGATTGACATAGGCGTCGATCCCCAGCGTCCTGGTGATGTCGTGGAAGGCGGGATTGTTGATCAGCGCGAGATTGGCCTTGCAGCCCAGCCGCTTGGCCATGGCGCTGGCAAGGATGTTGACCTGGTCGTTGTTGGTGAGTGCGACCATCAGGTCGGCATCATGGATGTCGGCTTCCTGCAGCAGCTTCTGGTCGAGGGCGCTGCCTTGTAGCACGACCGAGCGCCTCAGTTCGTCGGCGATCGCGACCGCGCGCTCGCGCCCGCTCTCGATGATCTTCACGCGCGTGCGGCTCTGGCGCTGCTCCAGGGTTCGCGCGACATGCAGTCCTATATTGCCGCCACCGGCGATCACGATGCGTGTCGCTTCCTGCTCCTCGTGGCCGAACAGCCCGAGAGTGCGGCGGACCTGGTCCTTGGTGGTCACGACATAGGCAAGGTCGCCGGCGACCAGTTGGTCGGACGAGCGCGGGACGAACAGCGTGCCGTTGCGCGTGACGCCCACAACCGTCGTGGGAAGGTCCGGGAACAACTCGCTCAACTGCGCGAGCGGCGTGTTGATGACGGGGCATTCGTCCTGGCATTCGATCGCCAGCATGGCGATCTTGTTGTCCGCGAATCCGACGACGTCGGTCGCCCCGGGCAGCGCGATGCGGCGAAGCACCATCTCGGCCACTTCCAGCTCCGGCGAGATGATCACGTCGATCGGCAGGTGCTCGCGGGAGAACAGGTTCTGGTAGTGCGGACGCAGATAGGATTGCGCGCGGATTCGGGCGATCTTGGTGGGAACGTTGAACAAGGCGTGCGCGACCTCGCAGGCGACGATGTTCACCTCGTCATAGAGCGTCACCGCGATCAGCATGTCGGCCTGCTGGGCGCCGGCCAACTCGAGCGTGTCCGGGTGGGCGCCGTGGCCCACGAAGCCGCGCACATCGAGCGAATCGCGAATCGCCCGGACCAGTTCGGGCGACGTGTCGATGACGGAAACGTCGTTCTTTTCCGCCGCAAGGCGTTCGGCGATGCCGTAGCCCACCTGCCCCGCGCCGCAGATGATGACCTTCATGGCAAGCTAACCCGCATTGTTTCCTCTGGCCCCGCCGGCTCGCGACGTCGGTAGCGCGACGCGGAGCGTCGGGCAAGGACGCCGACAAGCCGCCCGAGTGTCATACGCCCAGCGACTTCAGCTTCCTGTGGAGCGCGGAGCGCTCCATTCCGATGAACTCGGCCGTGCGGGAGATGTTGCCGCCGAAGCGGTTGATCTGGGCGATCAGATATTCCTTCTCGAACAACTCACGGGCCTCGCGCAGCGGCAGGGCCATGATGTGCTGGTCGGACTGGCTGGGCGCGCGGGGCATGACGTCGCCGATCTCCGAGGGCAGCAGGTCGGCCGTGATCGGCGTCTCGACGTCGTCGGCGCGCACCAGGATCATCAGTCGTTCGATGTTGTTGCGCAACTGGCGAATGTTGCCCGGCCAGTTGTGTGCCTGGAGTACGGCCAGCGCATCGTTGCCGATGCGGCGCGGCTTGATGCCGGCCTGCCGCGCGATCTGCCGCATGAAATGGTCGACGAGAAACGGGATATCCTCGCGTCGTTCGGAGAGCCCCGGCACCGTCACGGGTACGACGGCGAGGCGGTGGTAGAGATCCTCGCGGAACTGGCCTTCGGCGATCATGGCTTCGAGGTTCTGGGCGGTCGAGGAGATGATGCGCACGTCGACCTTGACGCGTTTCGTGCCGCCCACCCGTTCGAATTGCTGGTCGACGAGCACGCGCAGGATCTTGCCCTGCGTCTCGCGCGGCATGTCGGCGACCTCGTCGATGTAGAGAATGCCGTGATGCGCCTCCTCCAGCGCTCCGACTTTGCGCTCGCCGCCGTTGGATTCGGTGCCGAAGAGCTCGATTTCCATGCGCTCGGGCGTGATTGTCGCGGCGTTGAGCGTCACGAACGGCCCGCTTTGGCGGGTGGACGCGGCATGGATCGCGCGCGCCACCATCTCCTTGCCGGAGCCGGACGGTCCGATGATCATGATGCGGCTGTTGGTGGGCGCGACCCGCTCGATCGTCTGGCGCAACTGGCTCATGGCGACGGAAGTGCCGATGAGATCGAAAGTCTCGCCGCTGCGCTGCTTCAGGTCTGAAACCTCGCGTTTCAGCTTCGACGTCTCGAGAGCGCGTTCGGCGATCAGGATCAGCCGGTCGGCCTTGAAGGGCTTCTCGATGAAGTCGTAGGCGCCGCGACGGATCGCCGAAACGGCGGTTTCGATGTTGCCGTGGCCCGAGATCATCACCACGGGCAGCTCGGGGTGGATCGCCTTGATCTGATCGAGCAGCGCCAGGCCGTCGAGCTTGGAGCCCTGCAGCCAGATATCGAGGAACACCAGTCGCGGCACCCGTCCGGCGATCGACGCCAGCGCGCTGTCGCTGTCATGCGCGGTGCGGGTTTCATGGCCCTCGTCGCTCAAAATGCCCGCGACGAGCTCTCGGATGTCTTCTTCGTCATCGACGATAAGGATGTCAGACGCCATTGTCGACCTTTTCAGCTTCCTTCGGGCCGACCGATCCGGCCTCGCCGTTGCCCGGCTGGGCGGCGGCGGCAGGCAGAACCATGCTGATCATGGCCCCTCTCCCGTCGTAAAAATCCTGGGGCGCATCGTGCAGTTCGAGTCGCCCACCATGGTCCTCGACTATCTTTTTGACGATAGCGAGGCCGAGGCCTGTGCCCTTCTCGCGCGTCGTCATATAGGGCTCCAGCAGCCTCTGCCGGTTCTCGCGCGGCAACCCCTTGCCGTTGTCGATCACGTCGACGCGGATCATGTTGCCCTGTCGGGCGGCGCGGATGCAAATCATGCCCGGCTCGGCGCTCTCGCGCCCGGCCGCCTCGATTGCCTCGGCCGCGTTCTTGATGACATTGCCGAATGCCTGGCTCATTAGCCGGCTGTCGAAGGTGCCCATGAGCGGCTCGGTGCCGAAGCTGCGCTCGAATGCGATGTCGGAGCGGCTGACCTCGACGAGGAAAGAGGCCTCGCGCAGCGCCTCCCGGAGGTCCAGCACCTGCATGTCGGGCTTGGGCATGCGGGCGAAGGCCGAGAACTCGTCCACCATCCGTCCGATGTCCTCGACCTGGCGGATGATCGTGTCGGTGCATTGGTCGAAAACCTCACGGTCCTCGGTGATCACCTTTCCGTAGCGGCGGCGGATCCGCTCCGCAGCAAGCTGGATCGGCGTGAGAGGATTCTTGATTTCATGGGCGATGCGGCGGGCGACATCGGCCCATGCTGACGAGCGCTGCGCCTGCACGAGGTCCGTGATGTCGTCGACGGTCACCACGCGCGACTGAGAGTCCGTTTCGGTCTCCGCGTCACCTTGCTCGATCGTGACCTGCACGTTGAAGGTGCGTTCTGCGCCGCCGCGATAGAAAGTGACCTGCTCGCGATAGACCGGCCGCCGCGAGTTGCGGCCGATCTCCAGCACCCGGCCGACATGCGGCAGGATGGTGGAGAGGTTCTTTCCGACCGACGCCTCGGCCGAAATCGCCAGCATTGTCTCGGCCGACCGGTTGACGATCGTTACGATGCCGTCGGGATCGACGCCGATGACGCCGGCGGTCACGCCGGCCAGCACGGCTTCCGAGAAGCGCCGGCGTTCGTCGACGAGGTCCTTGGCGGTCAGGATCTCGTCCCGCTGCGATTTCAGCTGCAAGAGCATCTTGTTGAACGTGTCGCCGAGCGAGGCCACGTCGCCGTCGCTGGCGCGGACCGGGACCGAGACGTCGAGATTGCCGGTTGCGACCTCGTCTGCGGCTCCGATCAGCTGGCGGATCGGTCGGACAAGCCGGTCGGCGACCGCGATGCCGGTCCAGATCGCCGACAAGACCACGACGAGCGTAAGACCGAGATAGAGCATGGCAAAGGCGAGTTGCGTGGTGCGCCGGTTCGCTTCGAGCCCCCGATACTCGTCGGTGTTTGCGCGCACGATCTGGCGGGCACGGATCACCTCGGGGTCGACCAGCCGGATCGTGTAGAGATAGGTGTCGGGGATTTCGCGCAGCTTGACGATCGCGCCGACGATGTTTCGGGTTCGCGGCTCGATCAGCACCGTTTCGCCATTGCCGGCCTGTTGCGCCGCCCCCGACGGCGGATCCGGCATCGGAAAATCTGCATTGGTAAGAGCGGCCATCACCAGCGAGCCGTCTTCCGTGATCAAGGCGGCATGAGCGAGCGCGCGGCCGATCGCCTGCTGGGTCAACAATTCCCGGAAGCCGGTCCGGTCGAGATTGTAGAGGGCTCTCGCCCTGTCGAGGTCGTTGGCCATCGACAGCGTCGTGCCCTGCAGGTTGCGGGCGTTCTCCTGCACATAGGCTTCCGCGATCGATAGCGACGAGTTGATGATGGCCTTGGTGCGCAGTTCGAACCAGCGATCTAGCCCGATATCCAGCGTAATCGAGGCGATGATCGCGACCATCAGCGCGGGGATAGCGGCCACGAGCGAGAACATCGCGACGATGCGCACATGCAGCCGCGATGCGGCCTTGCCGCGCTTGCGCGCAGCCGAGATGCGATGGACCTCGCGTGCGATAAGGCCGACCAGCAGCAGGATGAAGACGGCGTTGATGCCGATCAGCGACAGAGTGGTCGCCTCATCGGGCACGATCGGCGTGACCCCGACCAGGATGGCGAAGGACACGGCCGCGGTGACCAGCGCGGCGACGATGGTCACGACACCAGGCAGCGCCAGAAGGCGGCGCCCCTCGGTCGTCGCCGATCCGGGGATGCCCGGTCCGGGAATCGTCTGCATATCGGTCGTCATTCCGCCAATCGAACCCTCACCAGCGTTGGATGTATGCAACGCATTGTGGCGATTGTGCAACATCTGCGCCATCGCGACGAAATCTCGTACGCTCCTGTCCGTCCCCGTGCCCTCAGCCGGGGCCCTGGTGCGTCGGTCGGGGAAACGCATGGCGTCGACGTCACGGCCAACGCACCTCTTCCCGAGAGTGTTCAGCGGTTTCTGGAAACAGAGACGTGCGCCGAAATCAAGGAGCCGGCAGGGTATCGCGCGGATTTGGGCTGGGGGCGCCTCGTAGTGCGGCCTCAGGCCGATCTCGAGGCCCGGTAGACGTTCACGCCGAGCTCGCGGATCTTCTTGCGCAACGTGTTGCGGTTCAGGCCGAGCAGTTCCGCGGCCTTGATCTGGTTGCCGCGGGTGGCGGTCATGGAGGCGAGCACCAGCGGATACTCGACCTCGGCCAGGATACGCTGATACAGCCCCGGCGGCGGCAGGTCGCCGGGAAACGAGGCGAAATACCGCTGCAGATAGTGTTCGACCGCCTGGCTGATCGACAGATCCTCAGGCAGCAGATTGCCGCCTGGCGCGACGGGCGAATCGACCGTCCTCAACTCGGATTCGATTATCTCCTGCGCGATCTCGTCCTGGGGATAAAGCGCGGCCAGGCGGCGGATCAGATTCTCCAGCTCGCGCACATTGCCCGGCCATGGATAGCGCTTCATCAGTTCGATGCCGCCGCTCGAAATGCGCTTCTTCTGCAGCCCTTCGCTCTCCGCCTGCTTGAAGAAATGACGAACCAGATCGGGAATGTCCTCGGAGCGTTCCCGCAGGGCCGGCAGGCGAAGCGGCACGACGTTCAGGCGATAGAACAGGTCCTCGCGGAACAGGCCCTGGCCGATCAGGTTGCGCAGGTCCTTGTTGGTGGCCGCCACGATGCGAACGTCGGTCTTGATCGGTGTCCGGCCGCCCACCGTGGTGTATTCGCCCTGCTGGAGCACGCGCAGCAGCCGGGTCTGCGCCTCCATCGGCATGTCGCCGATCTCGTCCAGGAACAGCGTGCCGCCGTCAGCCTGTTCGAAGCGGCCGGTCGAGCGATGCTGCGCGCCGGTGAAGGCGCCCTTCTCGTGGCCGAACAGTTCCGATTCGATCAGGTCGCGCGGAATGGCCGCCATGTTGATGGCGACGAAGGGACCGTTCCGCCGCCGGCCGTATTCGTGCAGCGCCCGCGCGACCAGCTCCTTGCCGGTGCCGGACTCGCCGGTGATCATGACGGTCAGGTCCGTCTGCATCATGCGGGCGAGCATGCGGTAGATGTCCTGCATGGCGCCGGAGCGGCCGACCAGCGGCATGGCCTCGAGCTGTTCCTCGCCGCGCTGATCGGCGAGCGGACGCCGCGGCTCGGACAAGGCGCGGCTGACGATGTTCAGCAGCTCGGTGAGGTCGAAGGGCTTCGGCAGGTATTCGTAGGCGCCCGTCTCGGAGGCGCGTATCGCGGTCATGAAGGTGTTCTGCGCGCTCATGACGATGACGGGCAGCTCCGGCCGCGCCTTCTTGATGCGCGGCAACATGTCGAAGGCGTTCTCGTCGGGCATCACGACGTCGGTGATGACGAGATCGCCCTCGCCCGCCGCCACCCAGCGCCACAGCGTGGCGGCGTTCGAAGTGACGCGCACCTCGTGGCCCACCCGCGACAGCGCCTGGTTGAGCACGGTCCGGATCGCCGCATCGTCGTCGGCGACGAGAATATGTCCGCGAGCGGTCATCGTGCGGGGCTCCCCTCGGCGTCGTTGTGTCCGGCGGCTTCCTTCCAGGCGGGCATCAGGATGCGGAAGGTCGTGCCGCGCGGCGTGGAATCGCATTCGATGACGCCGCCATGTTCGCCGACGATCTTGGCCACCAGAGCGAGACCAAGGCCGGAACCGTTCGGCTTGGTGGTGATGAAGGGATCGAAGAGGATCGGCAGGATGTCGGGCGGCACGCCGTGACCGTTGTCGTGGACGCGGAATTCGAGCGGCAGCGACACGCGGTCCTGCGTTCCGGGCACCGAAACCCGGATGCCGGGCCGGAAGGCGGTCGAAAGCGTGATCTCGCCGGGGACGTCCCTGTCGATCGCCTCGGCCGCGTTCTTCACCAGGTTGAGAAAGACCTGGATGAGCTGGTCGCGATTGCCGTGCACCGGCGGCAGCGACGGGTCGTAGTCCTCGATGAAGCGGATGTTCCGGGCGAAGCCGTTCCGGGCGATGGCCTTCACATGGTCGAGCACGACATGGATGTTGACGGGATGGCGGTCGATCGGGCGTTCGTCGGAGAACACCTCCATGCGGTCGACCAGCGACACGATGCGGTCGGTCTCGTCGGTGATCAGCCGGGTAAGGGCGCGGTCATCGTCCGACACGGCGCTTTCGAGGAGTTGGGCAGCGCCGCGGATGCCCGACAGCGGGTTCTTGATCTCATGCGCCAGCATCGCCGCTAGCCCGGTGACGGAACGCGCCGCGCCGCGATGCGTCATCTGGCGGTCGATCTTGTCCGCCATAGAACGCTCCTGGAACATCACCACGACCGATCCCGGCAACTCGGCCACCGGCGAGACATGGATGTCGACGATCTTGTCCGCGCCGAGGCGCGGCGAGGATATGTCGACCCGATATTCGTTCACGGGAGCATGGCGTTCGCGCACCTGCTCGACCAGTGCCAGCAAGGGGCTGCCGAAAGGCGCAAAGCGCTCCAGCGTGTTGCGCGCCAGCACCGCTGCGCTCGACCGGAAGAAATCCTCGGCGTCGGCATTGGCATAGGTGATCGCGCCGTCAGGCCCGATCATGATCACCGGATGGCGGATCGTATTGAGCACCAACTGGGCGGGGTCGAATGTCGGTGCTCTCTGGGCGGCGGCTATGCTCATGCGACTTTCCTCAACTGACCGTTTTCCGCCGCGCGGCCGAAGACCCTGCGCAGCCCGGCGACGACATCGGCGGGGTCGGTGCCCGTCATGATCCTCGCGCGTTGATCATCCGATACATTTCCGGCATGGCGGCCGAGATACCAGCCGAGATGTTTCCGCGCCTGGCGCAGTCCGCTCTCGGTGCCGTAAAGCGCGAGCATGTCCTCGTAGTGGGCGACCACATAGGGGGTCATGTCTTCCGCCGCGGGGATGTTCGGCTCGATTTCGGCGCCCGCCGCATGCGCGATCGATCCGGCGAGCCAGGGCGCGCCGTAGTGCCCGCGCCCGACCATCACGGCGTCGGCGCCCGATTGCTCCAGAACGGCCGCCGCGTCCTGCGGCGTCGTGACGTCGCCATTGGCGACGACGGGGATCGATACTGCCTGCTTGACCCGCGCGATGGCGCGCCAGTCGGCCTTGCCCTGATAGAACTGGCAGCGGGTGCGCCCGTGTACCGTCACCATGCGCACCCCGGCTTGCTCGGCGCGCCGGGCGAGCATCGGCGCATTCAGCGCCCCCTCGTCCCAGCCGAGCCGCATCTTGACCGTGACGGGAACATCGACGGCGCCGACGACGGCGTCGATCAGGGACAGCGCATGGTCGAGGTCCCGCATCAGGGCTGATCCGGCGAGGCCGCCGGTCACCTTCTTGGCCGGGCAGCCCATATTGATGTCGATCACGTCGGCGCCCTCGCCCGCCGCGATCCGCGCGCCCTCGGCCATATGCTGGGCCTCGCGCCCGGCGAGCTGGACCATGTGAACCGGCAGGCCCGAATGGCGCAGGCGCTGGCCCGCCCCCGCCCGGCCCCTGGCGAGTTCGCCGCTTGCCACCATTTCGGACACGACGAGACCAGCGCCGTGGGCGTGGGCCCGCAGCCGGAAAGGCTCGTCGGTAACCCCTGACATGGGCGCCAGGAACACCCGGTTTCGGATCGTCACGCCCCCGATGTCGAGCGGTTTCGTCAGTTTTTCCAGATCAGCCATGCACAATTTCAGGGCAGTTCGGTTGCCTGCACGTTTTCTAGACAGTTTCGATTTTTTGTGCAACTGCGAACTACGCAGGTTTCGGAAAAGTGTCTCGCGGTTTTCCGACGAGAACCTGCGGCAGGACTCGCTGCCAGGCAGGCGACGCGTGGGCGAAACCACACAAGCCTGCCTGGCTCGAAAATGCGGCGAATTCGGGTTTGCGCTGGCCTTTCCACGATCGCCGAACTAAGCCTCACGTCATGAACGGGAAAGCAGACCTGAGCCGCGGCGAAGTCGCGGTGGTGATTGTGGCCGCGGGCCGCGGAGAACGTGCCGGACAGTCGGCCGAGGGGCCGAAGCAATACCGCAGGATCGGCGGACGTCCGATCATCGCGCGCACCATCGAGGCCTTTGCCGGCCATCCGGGCATCGGCCCGATCGTTGTGGCGATCCACGCCGACGATGGCGCGATGTTCGCCGAAGCCGTCGGGCCGCTGGCGAAACGCGTCGCGACCGTGGAAGGCGGCGCCACGCGTCAGGAATCGACGCGGCGCGCGCTGCTCGCCCTGGCCGAGGCGCATCCCTGGGCCGTGCTGATCCATGACGCCGTTCGGCCCTTCGTCGACGCCGAACTGATCGACCGCACGATCGAAGCGATGTCGGATGCGTCGGGTGCATTGCCGGCGGTTCCCGTCTCCGACACGCTGAAGCGCGAGGCGCCCGGCGGGACGGTTCTCGAGACGGTTCCCCGCGCCGGGCTGCATTCGGCCCAGACTCCGCAGGGATTTCCGTTCCGGAAGATACTCGATGCCCATGAGAAGGCCTTCATGGCCGGCCGGAGCGACTTCACCGACGATGCTGCGATCGCCGAATGGGCAGGTATTGCGGTGCGGCTGGTTCCCGGCTCACCCGACAACGTAAAGCTCACCTGGGCAAAGGATATCGCCTTGGCGGATCAAAGACTTTCAGGGCCGCAGGCCGCCTTCCCCGACATTCGCACCGGCAACGGCTACGATGTCCATGCCTTCGAGCCGGGGGATCATGTCGTTCTTTGCGGCGTTAGGATTCCCCACGGCAAATGCCTTTCCGGCCATTCCGATGCCGATGTCGGGCTTCATGCGCTGACCGACGCGCTGCTCGCGACTTGCGGTGCCGGCGACATCGGCACGCATTTCCCGCCCTCCGATCCGCAATGGCGCGGGGTGGCTTCGCGCCTCTTCGTGGAGCATGCGGTTCGGATCGTGCGCGAGCGCGGCGGCCGCATCGCCAATGCCGACATCACCCTGATCTGCGAGGCGCCGAAGGTCTCGCCGCATCGCGCGGCCATGACCGAGGCCCTCGCTTCCATGCTCGGCATCACGCCCGACAGGATCTCGGTCAAGGCCACCACCAATGAGCGGCTGGGCTTCGTCGGCCGCGAGGAAGGTATCGCGGCGATCGCGACCGTGAGCGTGGCCTATCCCGGCAGCGTGCCGGCATGAGTGGCCGGCGCGAGCTTGCGGAGAAACTGCTTGAGGCCTGCCGCGCGCACGGGATCATGCTGGCCACGGCCGAATCCTGCACAGGTGGCCTGATCGCCGGCGCGCTGACCGACATAGCCGGCTCGTCCGACGTCGTCGACCGTGGCTTCGTCACCTACTCCAATGCCGCGAAGATGGAGATGGTCGGCGTTTCCGCCGCGACGCTCGATGCGTTCGGCGCCGTTTCCCGCGAGACGGCGGTGGAGATGGCGGCGGGCGCGCTTGCGCGTTCCCATGCCGGCATCGCGATCGCGGTGACCGGGATCGCCGGGCCCGGAGGCGGATCGGCGGAAAAGCCGGTCGGGCTGGTGTGGTTCGGTATCGCTTTGCGCGGCCGGGCCGTTGCGGCGGAGCAGCGGCTGTTCGAGGACAAGAGCCGCGATTATATCCGCGAGGAAACGGTGAAGGCGGCGCTTGCCCTGGCTATCGCCGCCCTGGATGGGCTTCACCCGCAGTGACGGACCGGGATTGCCGGCAGCCAGATCTCCATGGCTTCCCGTCGCTGGGTCGGAGATGCGGTAGTCGCGCTGCGCTGCGAGACGCTCGGCAACGGCGGGAGCGAACTGGCCGCCGCGACGAATGTCCACCGGGAAAACGCGATGGTCGAGCGCCATCTCCTTCAGCGCAAAGGCTGCCTTGCGGGCCATCGGAGGGCCTCCCGGTCTGTGGGAAGCGATCATGGTTCGACCCGTTCGGCCGCTGTCCAGTCCAGGTTTGGCGCCGCCGACAGGCGATGCCTTGCGTTGTCCGCGATGCGCGCGATGATCGCGGCGGCGGGCAAGGCCTCGCGCACAAGGTCGACCGCCTCGCCGACGATAACCGCGGCGGTGTCGGTGTCGCCTGCTGCCGCCGCGCGGGCATAGCGCGCACGTTCGTCGGGTCCGATCCCCGTGGGATCGGACCGCCAGCGCTCGTGGAAGGCGTTACGGCGGGCACGAAGCGTCCAGGGCGCGGGCCAGGCGATTCCACGCGCGGCGTCAAAGACCGAACTGCGCGCGGTCTCGTCTCCGACCGTTCGCAGCGTGGTCGCCTTGGCGCGTGGATGGGCAAGCGACTCCTCCGCAGCGTAGAAGGCTGTGCCGCAGAGCACTGCGTCCGCTCCGAGCACGAGCGCGGCGGCCATCGTTCGCCCGTCGGCGATGCCCCCTGCCGCCACGAGCGGCAAATCGCCGATCGCATCGCGCACGGCCGGTAGGAGTGCCAGCGTCCCGCGCGCTGCGCCATGACCACCGGCCTCGCCGCCCTGTGCCACGATCACGTCGGCGCCCTGCGCTGCTGCCTCGCGCGCTCCGGCGACGGTCTGGATCTGGGCGAAAAGCGGGATACCGGCGGCGCGGATGCGCTCGGCGAAAGGCGCAATGTCCCCGAACGACAAAAAGACCGCGCGCGGCCTGTGCCGCATGACAGCGTCGAGGAGGGCCGGCCGCTCCGCCAGCGCCCAGGTGATGAAACCGACCCCGACCGGCGTGTCGGCGGCGGCCTTCAATTCCTGCGCGACCCAGTCCGGGTCGCAATAGCCCCCGCCGATGAAGCCAAAGCCGCCAGCGCGACTCACGGCGGCAGCGAGCGCTCCGCCGCTGACCTGAGCCATGGGCGCAAGCAGGATCGGCACGGAGAGGCCGAGGCGCCGCGTCAGCACCGCCGCGCGCGTCATGAGCCGTGCGCCCGGCGCGCTTCGGCCGCCGATCTGCGGCGGAACTCCTCCACCGGAAGCCCACCGATGCCCCAGTTGGCCATCTCGACTTCGTCGATCACGACGACGGTCGTGGCGGGGTTCTTGCCGAGCACCTCGACCAGAAGCTCGCTCGCCCCCTTGATGAGCCGCGCCTTCTGCTCGGCGGTGGCGCCGTCGCGGGTGATCTTGATGTTGACATAGGGCATGGGTCACTCCGTGTCCGAGGCGAGGTTTGGCAGCGTTTCGTAGTGGAAGACCTTGGCGACGATCCGCCAGCCCGCCGCCGTGTGGATGAAGCTGAGGAAGTCGCTGAAATGACGCTCGCCGATCGCACAGCGTGCCTGGACGAGAGCCGTTTTCTCCCCGGCGAAGGTTATTGCGACCACTTCGTCGCGTCGCGCCTCGCCGCGGGCGGCCGGAGGTTCCCGCGCCGCGACGATCGGGAAATACTCCTTCATGCCTAGATTGATGGCCTCCTCGCCGGTCGCGCAGACGTAACGAGCGGCGGGGTCGAAGACCTTCGCCAGCCGGTCCACGTCGCTCAGATAGAGGCCGTCGAAGTAAAGCTGCATCTGCGCCTCGATGCGCGCGCGTGCCTGTTCCATCTGGCAGCTCCCGGGGGGTTGGTGCGGTCCGCCCGGAGCGGTGGGATCTGCTCGTGCAATCATGCCGCCAGCCCCTCGCGCTCCAGCACCTCGCGGACCTTCGGCCGGTCGGCGATCCGCGCTATGTAGTCGCGCACCCTCGGTCGCGAGGAAAGGTCGAAGTCGATGATTTTCGCCCAGGAGACGACGACGAAGGTATAGGCGTCGGCCACCGTGAAGGTTTGCCCCATGATGTAGGGCCGCCCGTCCGCGAGCCGCTTCTCGAGCGCGTCGAAGCGCTTGGCCAGCTTTGCCAGCGCCTGGTCCTTCAGCGCCCCCTCGGGCTTCACCGGGGCGAAGAATGGGCCGAAGGATTTGTGCAACTCGGAGGCGGTGTAGTTCAGCTCCGCCTGCAGCCGGACACGGTCGAGCGTTCCGTTCGCCGGCGCGAGCCCCGTCTCGGGTTTCAGGTCGGCCACGTATTGCAGGATCGCGGGGGCTTCGAGCAGCACCTCGCCTTCGTCGAGCTCGAGTGCGGGCACATAGCCCAGCGGGTTGATTTTGCCGTAGTCGCCGCCTGTCTCGGTCGTCTTGTTCGTCAGGTCGACCTTCTCGATGCTGTGGGCAAGGCCCGCCTCGTTCAGCGCGATATGCACAGACTGCGAGCAGACCCCGGGGCTGTAATAGAGTTTCATCGGCGTTTCCTTTCCTGTTCCGGCCCTGTCGGCCATGGAGCTTTAGTAAGGAAATCAGGTTTTCTTTGTAAACGTGCTATCCTTGTGATACCTCGCTTTCGAGTTTCCGATCGGTAACCCCGGAGGTGCCGCCATGGCCTTGAAGATGCGGAAGAACAAGGCGCCGAAGGTGCCCGAGGCCTGTCCGCTGCTGGAGTGCATGGCGATAATCGGCGGCGCCTGGACACCGAACATCATCTGGTATCTGCGTGGCGGGCCGCGGCGGTTCAGCGAACTGCGCGCCGACATCCCCCAGGTTTCTCCCAAGGTGCTGACGACGCGCCTGCGCGAGCTCGAGGAATGCGGCGTGATCGAGCGCCGGGTGATGCCGACCTCGCCGCCGTCGGTTGAGTACGAACTGAACGAGCTCGGCCAAAGGCTGGTGCCGGCGATCGAGGCGATTGCGCAGGTTGGCGAGGAGCTCAAGCGCCGGGCGGCCGCCGTCGTTCCAGCGGTCGCCGGGACCCCGCGGCTGAAGCACTTCCGGGCGAGCCGCGCCGCCCCTGGCGCCGATGCTGCCGAATGATGGCAAGGGCCCGGCGGCGCCGCCGCCGGGCCGCTTCCTCAGCCTGCCCGGGCGCGACGGGCGGGAAAGTCGATGTCGGTGGCGGCGACATGGTTGAGGTAGTTGGTGAAGATGTTTGCCACTACGTTGCCCACCGTCTCGACGATGTCGGCGTCCGACAGGCCCGCCTTGCGCGCCGCCCTCAGATCGGAGTCCGCAACCATCCCCCGTTCGGCGGCGATGGCAACCGCCAGCCCTAGGATCGCCGCCGTGTGCGGATCGTCCGACCGGCCCGCGAGATGCGCCTCGATCGCCTCGGGCGGGACCTTCAGCCCGGCCGAGATCGCGGCATGGGCAGAGGCGCAGTAGTCGCAAGCATTGGCGCCGGCCACCGCCAGCGCGACCGCCTCGCGGGTTCGGGTATCGAAGCGGCCTCGACCGAGCGCCTCGCCGAGCCCGAGCAGGGCGTTCAGGACGGCGGGCTGGTTTGCCGCGACGCGGTAGAGGTTCGGCACCATGCCGATCTTGCCCTTGATGGCGGAAAATAGCGCCGCTGCCTCGGGGCCGGCGGTGCTGTCGGAGACTTGCGTGATGCGTGCCATGGATATGTTCCTTGCTTGGTCTTTTTTGCGGATCAGGCCGAGGCCATGACGGTTTCGGGCTTCGACAGCGCGACGACGGTCACGACCGCGACGCCGTTCAGGTAGTAGTAGGCGGCGTCGAGTCCGGAAAAGCCGAGCGCGGAGGGCAGAGCGAGGAACAGCACCCCCACCGCCAGATCGACGGCGAGATGCAGCCGATACGGCAGCAGCCGGATCAGCCCGAACTGATGGTCGGTGAACACGGTCAGCAGCAAGGCCGCGACGCCGACAATTGGCGAGACCACGAGGGCAAGCGAGTTCGAGGCGCCGAGGCCGAGCAGGAAAGGCAGTGCGATCAGCGCTGCCGCGACCGGATAGTCGAGCCAGGCATGGATGGTTTTGGTGACGAAGCGCATGGCGCGGGTCCTTTCGACGGAGTTTCAATCAGGGCGAGTCATTCGCCGCGCCACCTGATTACGTCGAACAGACCGGACGATGAATTTCAGAAAGTCCGCTGGATATTGCAGATCGTCCGAAAGATGGAACGGTCGATCAAGCCGCTCGGGGCCTGCCCTGGCTCGTCTGCCGGAAAGCGGCAGGGGGCAGTCCGATTTCCTTGCGGAACACCCGGCTGAAGGCCGACTCCGAGGCATAGCCCGACACTTCGGCCGCCTCGGCGACGCTGAGTCCCCGTGTTGTCAGCGCCTCGCGCGCGATCTGCATCCGCCAGGACGTGACATAGCCCATCGGCGTGACGCCAAGCCGCGTGGTGAAACGCTCGGCGAAGCCGGTACGCGACAGTCCCGCCTCCCGGGCAAGCGCTGCGACGGTCCAGTCGGCGGCAGGCTGCCGATGGAACGCCGTCAGCGCCCGCGCAAGGTGGGGGTCGGCGAAGCCGGCGATGCCGTTTTCGGGGCCCTGGGCCTGCTCGATATATGCCCGGATCGCCTGGGCGAAGATCGCCTCGGACATCTTGAGCGCGATCAGGTCGCCGCCGAGCCGCGCGCCCCCGGCCTCGGCGCCGATCACCTTGAGCGTCGCCTCGAGCCATGGGCCGGCCTCCTCGCCATAGCCCCTTAAGTGGATGAAGGGCGGCAGCCTTTCGAACAGCAGGTGCCGCGAGCCCTCGGCCAGTGCGAAATGTCCGCAGATGAGCTGGGTGTCCTGCGGGTTTTCCTCGCCGCCCCAGACGAGCGTGCCATGTCCGGGAAAGCCGGAGCGCGCGAGCACATCGTCGAGCGGCAGCGCCTCTTCAGGGCCCGCATACCGGCAGGACAGCACATGTGCGGTCCCGTGTGGGATGACGATCAGGTCGCCCTGCGCCAGGTGGACGGGCATGCGCTGCCCGTCTATGCGCACCAGCGCCTCGCCCCGGTGCGCGAAGTGAAAGCGTGCCACGTCGCGGAAGGCAGGCACACGCACGCCCCAGGGTTCGGTGAAGCTCGTGCGGAAGTGGAGCGTGCCGCGGAGCGAGAGCCGGGTGAGGATGTCGCTGAGGAGGTCCAACATGCAGCCAGGGACTATACAGGGTTGTGCGCAGTCGTCCAGATGCTTGGACGAACTCGCATCCATTGCGGGCTTATGGGCATCAACAAGCCAACACATTCGGCCGGCGATGCGTTGGCCCCGCCCGCGGCGGGCCACTTGCGCCTGAGGCCGGACCTCGGTTCGCGCTGCAGGGACTTCGGCGCTCTTCCTGTGGCACGTGGGAGCGACCCCGGCTCGCCTCCAAGCCCGCATGAGTGCCCCCTTCGGCCCCGGAATGCTCGCACGCCGAAAGTCGACATGCCGGAGACGGCTCGCGCCCCCTCCATCCACGATGGTGTTCCGGGGCCGGGCGATCTGTCTCACCCGGGATTCGCCGAAATCGGCAGGCTGCGTTTGCGCCATCGAAGATAGGGGATCGAGACGAGCACCGAGGCGACCACATAGGCTGCAAGGATCACCATCGTCTTCGGCCCCCTGAAGGTCGTCGCGACGATCACGGCGATGCCGACATGTCGGGTCACGCAGGCGATGGCGAGTGCCGTCCGATCACCCGGTTCGGGGCCTCCGAACAGGTGGCCGATCGCAAGCGCGATCAGCATCAGCGCAACCAGCGCAGACATCCCCGTCGCCTGGATTTCGAGCATAAGCCGCCAGTGGAGCACGAGCAGCAGTACGCTGGCTGCAGTCAGCCCTCCCCCGGCGATGATCGTCGCCCTGTCGGCATAGCGCGCCGTCAGGTCAGGCAGGAGAGCCCCCAGAGCCATCCCCGCCGCCAACGGCAGCAGGAACGACTTTGCCAGCGACGTGGCCACGTCGAGGGAGGAGATATCCGCCGCGACGTCGAAGTAGCTGGCGAGTGCGGCCACCCACAGGGGAACGACCACGATCGCCAGAAGCGAGGTCGTTACGACGAGGCTGAACGAATATTCCGGACTGCCGAACTTTTCGAGCTTGCGGGGCAGCAGCGGCGCGCCTGCCGAAACGGCCAGCACCAGCAATGCGGCCTTGGCGCCGGGAGCCAAGGGCCATGATACGGCGATCAGCCAGGCCGCCAGCGGAACCATCACGAACATCGCTACGAGCGAACGCATCAACAATGCCGGTCGCCTTGCGAGATAGAGGATGTCGGAGAGCCTGGCGCCCATTCCGATCGCCAGGATAAGAACCGCCATTGCGGCCTTGATCAGCAGCAAGAGGGTCAAGGTCATGGTGAAATCAGCTCCCGTTTGCCGCTTGCGGCGCAACGCCCCGGAAGCCGGGACGGGACATCGGCAGATCGGGCGGCCGCGGCCAACCCGCCCGAGGTTGGGAACGCCGGCCGACACCGCCGGTGCCTACGACACGCTCCCGCAACGAGCAAATCAACGAACCGGCGAGCAGGAATGCGGCCTGCCGATTCCTGCCCGGCACATTGCGTTCGGCTGGATCGGCATTGCCCGCCGTCACCCGCATGGCTGCCACCGTCCTTTCTTCCGGATCCAGGCTGCTCTGCATGATTAGTCGATCGCGAAAGCCGCGCAAGAACCGCTGCCTGCCGAGTCCCGCAACGATCGGCCGTCGCTTCAAGAGATGAAACGCAACTCCAAGGCTTTCGTGGAGATGAACCCCTCGGATCGAAAGTGATCGCGTTGTGCGAGAGACCTGGTGCGAGAGACCTGCTCAATGCCGGCTTCCATTGCCCCTAAGTCCAACTTCCGGAGCGTGGCTTTTTCACTAGCATGGCCCGGACGGTATCGGCCGATTGCGTCGCGCGATTTGCACTGGCCCACAGCCAGCCGCCACAATCAGGAGGATGGCATTGTCACGCACGACATCTCGCTTGACCATCACCGGCTCTCGTACGCCGGCAGTGGTTGCCGTCAACTCGTCCGCGGACGGACGGCCGGTTCATGCGATCTTGTCCGCGCGACTGAAAAGTGACGGTTCGGCAGAGGCAGGTGCGTCCTCCATCTGTATGAACCTCAGCGAGGTATTGAGGCTGAGCTCTATTGGAGGCCGGCTGCGATGCTGATTGATATTCTTGTGATCAACGCTAGTATTTATGTGGCGATCGGCAAGTTGGCGAACACGGCGGCCAAGGGGCGAGGTTCACCATGACACGTTGGGGTTTGGTATTGCGGGTGGCGGCTGCCTCCGCGGGTCTGGTCTTTGCAGCCGTGCCGTTTTCAACCGTCTTTGCGCAGCAACAGGCGGCAACGGCCGATGCCACGGCCGACACGTCCGCGCCGGCTCCACTCTCCGAGGACGAGTTGGAGGTTCTCGTGGCGCGCATCGCGCTTTATCCGGACGAGCTGATCGCCGTGATTTCGGGCGCTTCGCTCTATCCGCTGCAGATCGTCGAGGCCGAGCGCTATCTCGAGCAGTATGCCAAGGACAAGAGCCTGAAGCCCAAGGATACTTGGGATGGAAGCGTGGTTTCGCTGCTCAACTATCCCGAGATCGTCAAGATGATGAGCGACGATCTCGACTGGACCCAGCAGTTCGGCGATGCCCTCGCCTACCAGCAGAAGGATGTGCTGATCGCCATCCAGCAACTGCGTGAGGAGGCGGTCGCCAAGGGCATCATCAAGACCGACGACAAGGTCAAGGTGGTCGAGGAGAACGACAACATCGTCATTCAGTCGGCGAGCACCGAAAAGGTCTACGTGCCGCGCTACGAGCCGGAGATGCTCTACGAACCGGGCTATGCCGTCGCGCCGATCTCCTACTATCCCGAGCCCTACCCCAGCTACTGGTATCCGACAGCGACCTTCTTTGCCGCGGCTGTGACAGGGGCGGCCTGGGCCGCAGTCGTCGATTGGGACGATTGGGGCGTGTGGGGCGGCCGCTGGGGCAACGACGTCGACATCGACTGCAACGGTTGCTTCAACAACCGCGATTTCAACGGCAAGGTCAATTTCAACGATGTCGACTGGAAGAATGTCGATCGCTCTAAGATCAACATCGACCGCAACCAGTTCGCCAAGTTCGACCGCACCAACGTCAAGAACCGCATCGAGAAGAACAGCACGAACAGCATCCGCAACCGGGCGTCGAACATCAGGAACGAGCGCAAGCCTGGGGGCGCGGGCAGGACCGCCAACGTGCAGGATGTCCGCAAGAGCACGCTCGAGGGCTTGAAGGCCAAGCCGGATCTGAAGAGGCCCGACGGGGGCAATATCAAGAGGCCCGACGGCAAAAGGCCTGACGCCTCGAAGGCCAATCTGAACAGGTCGAGTGTCAAGAAGCCGACCAATGTCAAGCGGTCTTCGGGCAAGGCAAAGCCGGCAGCTCGTGCAGATAACCGGCCCAAGAAGCCGTCCGGTCTTGGCCATGTCGGTTCCGGGAAAAAGCAGAAGATCGCCTCGAACCGCGGCGCCAAGGCCATGGGCGGCGGCGCACGCGGCGGGCACAGAGCGGCACCGCGCGGCGGTGGCGGGCGCCAAATGGCCGGGCCACGCGGTGGCGGCGGCCACAGGTCCGTCCATCGTGGCGGCGGCGGACGTCGGCGCTGAGCAGGAGGACATGACCATGAACGCCACCCGCATGTTGCTTCGCTCGCTGACGGCCACCGCCCTCGTTTCCTTGCCGTTGGCGTTCGGCTCCGTCGTGTCCTTCGCGCAGCAGGACGACGGCATATCGTCATTCGCCGCGGCTATGGAGCCGCCGCTTTTCGACACGCCGTCGGCCGCGATCGAAGCCTTCAAGGCATCGCTCGCGGTCGACGATTTCGACGGGCTTGCAAAACTGCTCGGCCTCGACGCGGCCAAACTGAAGGCGGAGGAAAGCACGAAGGAGACCTTCGAACAGATCCGGCAGGGCGCGGCCAGGCAGGTGGTTGTCCAGGATCTGGGCGACCGCCAGTTGCTCCAGATCGGCGACAGGCTCTGGCCGCTGCCCTTTCCGATCGTGAAGGACGACGACGGCAAATGGTATTTCGATACCTATGCGGGGCTGGAGGAGATCATCAACAGACGCGTCGGCGAGAACGAGCTGGAAGCGATTTCGACGCTGCGCGCCCTTGTCGAGGCGCAGGAGGAATATTCCGCCGACGACCACGACGGCGACAGCGTGCTCGAATACGCCCAGAAGCTGATCAGCAGCGAGGGCGCCACCGACGGGCTTTACTGGCCGCCCGACCAGGGCGACGGCGAAAGCCTGATCGGCGAGTTCGCCGACCAGGCGGCATTGGGTAAGGCCAGGCAAGGCGAAGGCTATTTCGGCTATCGCTTCCGCGTTCTGACCGGCCAGGGCGACAATGTCGCCGGGGGGCGTTACGACTACGTCATCAACGGCAACATGATCGCTGGGTTCGGGCTGGTGGCCTGGCCGGTGAAGTACGGCGAAACGGGCGTCCACACTTTCGTCGTCAACCGGAACGGCGTCGTCTACGAGGCCGATCTTGGCGAGGAGACCGAAACCATCGCGACAGGGATCAAGCGGTTCAACCCCGACCAGAACTGGGACGTCGTCGCGGATTGACCAGTCGCGACTCGACGGTCACGCATTAGATTGTGGCGCCGGACATGTCGCAAGAAACATTTCGACCTGTCCGGGCGGCACGGCGCTTCGGTCAACCTTTCTCTGGGTCCAAGGTCGATCGTCTCCTTCCCTGCTTGAGGGCGTAGCGTTGGGTTCCCACGGAACAACGCCAAGGGAGATCAGACCGAGAATACGAGACAGATAGACGAATATCAGCCTTTCGCTACCTTTCCGGCCATCCTCTCGACGGAAACCTCGTGGTTCGCACAGCCGCAATCGGCGAATGCGCTGATATTCGCGATGGTGGTCTCCGCGATGTTGGTACCCTTGTGAAGAAAGCCTGATGGCCCGTGACAAGGACGTTGGGAAAGGTGAGTAGGCGCGCGAAAACGTCATCCGGGATGAAACGGTCGGAAAGGTTCTCGAAGAACAGGTCGCCTTCCTCCTCGTAGACGTCCAGCCCGAGGCTGCCGATGATCCCCTCCTTCAGTCCCTTGATCACGGCGCGGGTGTCCACCACGGCGCCGCGGCTGGTATTGATCAGCATCACGCCGCGTTTCAGTTGCGGCAGCGTATCGCTCCTGATCATGTGATGGGTTTCCGGCGTGAGAGGGCAATGCAGACTGAGGATGTCGGATCGCGCGAAGATTTCCGCACGCGAAATATACTCCGCACCCAGCGTCTCGCAGGCTGGATTAGGCATGAGGTCGTTTGCAAGCAGCCTGCAGCCGAATCCTGCCATGATCCCCGCGAATGCTTCGCCGATCTTGCCGGTTCCAACAATGCCGACTGTCTTGCCGTGAATGTCGAATCCCAGCAGCCCCTCCAGGGCGAAATTCCCCTCGCGAACCCGGTTGTAGGCACGGTGGGTTTTGCGGTTCAGGGCAAGGATCAACGCCGTCGTGTGCTCGGCAACGGCGCAAGGTGAATAGGCTGGAACGCGTGCCACCCTGATGCCCAGACGGCGGGCTGCTTCGAGATCGACATTGTTGAAGCCAGCGCTGCGCAACGCCACGAGTCTGATACCGAGATCTGCGAGGGCCTGAAGGACCGGATTGCCGAGATCATCGTTGACGAAGGCGCAGATCGCTTCGGCGCCCTTTGCCAAGGCAGCGCTATTGGAGGAAAGCCGGACTTCAAGAAACTGCAGGTCGTGTCCAACGCTGTTGTTCGCCGCTTCGAGGAATTCGCGATCGTAGGATTTGGTGCTGAACACTGCAACTTTCATAACGGTGGCCTCTGAAAGTTTTCCTTGGCGAACAGACCGGCATTTGTGTTGGCCGAGCCGCTATCGAAGAACGCTCGCCGCGTCGGGGCCCCCTGGCGATCGTTTCCTGTCGCCTTTCAGACTGCATGGCCGGCAACACCCGTTGAACCCGACCTGTAGGCACCACTGACACTTCCTGCAGTACCGCAGAGTTCCTTTCTTGGAACCTATAGAGGCCTTAGCAACAACCGCTCGGCAAGATCGACGTCACTTGAGCCAGCCGCCAGTGAACCCGGCACGACGCAATCCGGCAACAACATAGGGGCACTCGCGCATCAACCGCCACAGAACACCGGTCCGATGGTTCTCGATCATCAGTACGATAGGACCCTGATTGAGTCCGAAGTGCCAGGGCGACACCCACCAGCCATAGGGGTTTCCCGGCTCGCCCGGGTGCGTCGGATTGAAGGCTGCCTTGAAGCCGTATTTGTTGAACATTGTCAATTTGGCCTGATGGACGCAAAAGTCGATCGCCTCCAAGACGATTTCAGGGGCGAACGGCAGGGAGGCAACAACTGCCCACGGCGCAAGCGTGCCGTCGTCTGGCCCATAAGGGACGCCTCGTGCGGCATAGTCGTAAAACTCCCGCTGGATGCCGTTGAGCTTAAGAGTGCCAGGGCCGGGCCCCTCGCTCGCCGTTATGCCCCAGCAACATTCGCGGTAACCCTTGAACTTGCGTGGGTTTTCGATCGCGTAACATCGCTGGACATAAGTTGCGCGGCGGCTGTTCTCGAAATAGTCGATGCCCTTCTCGCGCATGAAAGCGTCCCGGATCCCGCGGAAGTCGATCCAGACATGGGACAACTGGTGAGTGAACAGCGGGCCGGCATAGAGGTACTCATAGCCGTAACAGTTCTCCCAGCGATAGGTCGACGTCCAGGCAGCATAACTGCTTTCCGGGAGCGGGTGGGTGGGCGAGCCAAGGCCCAGGATGTAGAGCATCAGAGCTTCGTCGTAGCCCTCCCAACGATACTTGAGAAAACCACTCTCGGGTGTCCAGCCATGCGTCACCGTTGATCCCTGGTTCTGCGCCCACTGCCAGTCGGCCCGGCGATAGAGACCGTCGGCAAGCGCGTGGATTTCCTGTTCGGCGTCGACTTCGGCACCGAAATAGGCCGCCGCCGCCAAAGCGCCCGCTAACAGAAAGGCGCTATCGATCGTCGACAGTTCGCATTGCCAGGCGCGCCGACCGGTCTGCATATCGAGGAAGTGATAGTAGAAGCCATGGTACCCGGTGGCGTCGGGTTCCGGTCCCTGGGCGCTGGTCGAGAAGAAGCGCAGCGTGGTAAGGATCCTTGCAACGGCGTCGGGTCGCGTCATCAATCCGCGTTCGACAGCGACGGGATAGCAGGCAAGAGCGAGGCCCGTCGCGGCGATGCTGGCCGGCCAACCCGCGGCGGTCTTGTCAAGTATAAGGCCGTTGGCCGGGTTCACCTCGTTGAGGAAATAGTCGAAGGTCTCGCGCTGCAGCAGTCTAAGCGGGAGTGTCGAAAATTTTGTGCGTGAGGCCATGATGATGGAAAGGAGAGAATCATCACATGGCTATCGAGAAAGAACTGCTGGATCAGCTGCTTGCCGGTCGTGATCCGAGGGATTTGTTTGCCAAGGACGGTCTGCTCGACGACCTGAAGAAGGCGCTTTCGGAGCGCATTCTGAACGCCGAGCTCGACGAGCACCTGGCGGACGAAGGTGCCGACGGCAACGCCAATCGCCGCAACGGGCATTCGAAGAAGACGGTGCTGACGGGGACGTCACAGATGACGCTGGCGATCCCGCGCGACCGGGCCGGCACCTTTGATCCGAAGCTGGTCGCCAAGTACCAGCGGCGGTTTCCCGACTTCGACGACAAGATCATCTCGATGTATGCGCGCGGCATGACGGTGCGCGAGATCCGCGGCCATCTGGAGGAGCTCTACGGCATCGAGGTCTCGCCGGACCTGATCTCGGCGGTCACCGACGCGGTGCTGGAGGAGGTCGCCGAATGGCAGAACCGGCCGCTGGACGCGGTCTATCCCGTCGTCTTCTTCGATGCCATTCGGGTCAAGATCCGCGACGAGGGCTTCGTGCGCAACAAGGCGGTCTACATCGCGCTCGGCATCCTGCCCGACGGCACCAAGGAGGTCATGGGCATCTGGATCGAACAGACCGAGGGCGCCAAGTTCTGGCTGCGCGTCATGAACGAGTTGAAGAACCGCGGCGTCGGCGACGTCCTGATCGCCGTCGTCGACGGGCTGAAGGGCTTTCCCGAGGCGATCAACGCCGTCTTTCCCCAGACCGTGGTGCAGACCTGCATTGTGCACCTGATCCGCCATTCCCTGGAGTTCGTGTCGTGGAAGGACCGCAAGGCGGTCGTGCCGGCGCTCAGGGCGATCTACCGGGCCATGGACGCCGAGGCCGGCCTGCAGGCCCTGGAGGCGTTCGAGGCCGGTCACTGGGGCCAGCGCTACCCGGCGATCGCCCAGAGCTGGCGGCGCAATTGGCAACAGGTCATTCCGTTCTTTGCTTTCCCTGAGGGCGTGCGCCGCATCATCTACACCACAAACGCCATCGAGGCGCTCAACTCCAAGCTGCGGCGCGCCGTCCGAACCCGGGGCCATTTCCCCAATGACGACGCCGCCATGAAGCTGCTATATCTGGTTCTGAACCACGCGGCCGAGGAATGGAAACGACCGCCGCGCGAGTGGTTCGAGGCCAAGACCCAATTCGCCATTGTCTTCGGCGAACGGTTCGTCGGTCGGTGACGAAAACGGGCCTCGCGCACAGAATTCCTGACAGTCCCGTCTAAGCTCTTCCTCAGCCGAGTTTCGCTTCATTGTCATGGCCCACGTCCCATAGCTTGCGCCGACTCCCCTCCGGCGCGAAAGTCACTCGCCGCCACGGCAGGGGTCCTACCGCACCTGCCGCTCGGCCACGGCAACCCCGTCCTTGACCCGGTCGCTCGCATGCAGCACGACGCGATCTCCGGCGCCAAGACCGGCCAGCACCACTGCTGTCCGGTCGTTCCGCCGGCCGATCTTGACCGCTATTGTGCGTGCACGCCCATCCTTGACCACAAAGACGGCCCAGTCCTCTCCCTGCCGAAACAGGGCCGCCACCGGCACGGTCAGAACATCCTCAGCCCTCCAAGTGGTGATGTGCACGATCACTCGAAAATCGTGCCCGAGCGACGACCACGCTTCGGGTGGGTCGACAAAGTCGATGGTCGTTTGAACCCTTTGTTCCTCGATACCGAGGGCGGAGACCTTGAGAAAGCCCGCCGGGTCGACGCGGGTCACCCGGCCCTTGATGGGTGGGCCACCCCAGCCATCGATCCGGACGGGTGCACCGGGCTTGATCCGGACGGCGTCGGTCGAGAGCAGGTCTGCCACGATTTCGAGATCAAGCGGATCGCCGATCGCTATCAGAGGATCACCTGCCTGCACGACCGTTTCGCTCTCCTGAACGATCCTCAGAATGCGTCCCGTAACGGGAGAGCGCAGCTGGATGCAGCAGCTGGGATTCTCTCGCGAAGCTGCTTTTGACGGTTCGCCGAGGCGCGCGGCGACGCTGGCTCGCTCGTTTCGCCGGACTTCGAACTGCGCCTTGGCGCTGGCCAATACAGCCTCATTGGTTTCGACGTCCAGCTTCGCCTTGTCCAGGAATTGGAGCGAGATAGCCTCGGTGCGCATGAGCGCTTCTGCTCGCTTCAACTCCGAGCGCGAAAATCCGAGTGCAGCCTCGATCCGGCGGACTTCGGCTTGCGCAAGCGTCACCGCCGCGTCGGCCGCTGCCAATGCCGCCTGCAGTTCTTCATGGGTTCGGGCATCATGAAAGCTCGGCACGGTCGGTTGCATCACCGCCACGACGGTTTCATCATCGATGACCTGGTCCCCCACATGGCGCGGCGGTGAGATCCTAAGCACCTTTCCAGTGATCGGTGCCGACACCGTGTAGACGTGCCGCACTTGCGTCTTGCCCTCATCGTCGATGGTGACCTCCATAGGACCTTTCGTGATTGTCGCGAGGTCGACTGGAAGCGGTCGTGGCCATGCGAACCAGACGGCGCCGGTGACCAAGACACCCAGAGCCGCAACCCAGGCAGGTCGCTTCATCCATTTCGTGTGCATGGCTCAGTCTCGCGTTTTCAGGATCTCCACAATGTCCAATCGGTTTACGCGCTCACGAACGACGAGCGCGGAGAACAATGCCGCGGCAGCCACCATTGCGCTGGCAACGACATAGGTGGACGGCTCAACGACCAACGGAGCCCGCATCAACTCGCCGGCCATGTTTTCCTCCAGCGTCCAGGCGAGGCCGTAGCCGATGGCCCAGCCCATGGGCTGCGCGAGCAGCGTGAGTAGAGCAAGCTCAAGCAGAAGGATGCGCAGCACGCCGCCTTTCGTGAAGCCGAGTACGCGCAAAGTGGCCAGTTCGCGCGCCCGCTCCGACAGCGAAATCCTCGCGGTATTATAGACCACCCCGAAGGCGATCACAGCCGCGAGCCCGGTGTAGATGTTTGCCATCGTGGTCACCAGCACGGCCAGCGCTTCACGGAAGTTCGCAAGCGATACCCGCTGCAGAGCTATGCCGCTGACCGCCGGCAGCCGCCTGACGGCATCGTAAAATTGGTCACGTGCGTTCGGATCGAGGCTTACGCTCACGGTGTTGACTGCCGGCGCCTCCCGCATCAAGCGAGCCAGCGCATCGGCCTCCATTATTCCCTGGATGCCGAAATAGTCCTCGATCAACGCGGTCACCGGCAGCGAAACGGTCCGGCGTTGCCCTTCCAGCAGATCGACTTCGACGAAGTCGCCGACGCCTGTCCCGAGAACCTGCGCAAGCCAGCTCGAGATTGCCAGCCCGGTCCCGGGAAGGACCACGGGATTGAGGTGCGTGTCGATGATCCGGCTAAGGTCGGAATCGTTCGGCCTGCCGCTGATCGTTGCTCGGCGCTCGATGTTTCCTTTCCGTATCCGGGCGGGAACTTCCCGATAGGGCTCAGCCGCGAGGACGCCGGGCAGCCGCGCAATTTGATTGACGACGTTCCGCGGGCGTCGCTCCACGAAGCTCACGACGGCATCCTGGCGGTCCGACATGAAATAGGTCACGTCGATCAACGCCTCCATCGAGCCGTTAAGGAAAAGAGAGGCGATCAGGATTCCTGTCGATAGCGAGATCCCGGCCATCGTGAACATCGTCCGGATCGGGTGGCTGGCAATATCGCGCGCCATCATCACGGCCGACTGTGACAGAACCTTGTGGACAGCAAAGGTCGGCGGCAGGAGACGACGGAAGCGCGGCGGCGCCGGTGGCTGCATCGCGATGGCTGGCGGCAATGTGACGACATCGCGCACGGCGCGCGCCGCGCCGACGATCGCGGCTCCGAGGCTCAGCGCCGCAGCCGCGACGTAGACATCCGGGCTTTGGGCGAAGACAAGGAATGGGAACCGATAAAACTCGCCATAGAGCCTCGTTACATAGGTGCCCAGCCAAGCTCCAGCCATGCCGCCGACAACGATGCCGATTGCGACAAGGGCGATGACGAATTTGACGTAGTGCCAGGCAACGGTAGCGTCCCGATAACCAAGGGCCTTCAGCAGACCGATCTGCTCGCGTTCGAGCGAGACGATACGGCTGAGCGTCATGTTGATCAGGAATGCGGCCACCAGAAGAAAGATCGGCGGCAGCGTCCGGCTCATGTTCCTCAGCATATCGAGCCCATGATCGAGGTAGGCGTGCGAGGTCTGGTCTCTGCGCCCGTAGGCGGCCTGGCCGCCGTAGCGGTCGAGCAGCGCATCGAGGCGCTTGATGACGTCGCGCTCGGAAGCTTCGCGCAGCAGCTTGAGACTGACGGAGGAGAATGCGCCATCGAGGTCGTAGGCCGTCGCAAGCGCTTTCTCGGGCATCCAGACGATGGCGAAACGCCGCTCGTCCGGCATGCGGTCGCCTGGCCCTACCGCGTAGACGTATTCCGGCGAGAGCGCGATCCCAACGATGATGAGCTCTCGCTTGCGGCCATTGAGAATGGCAGTGAAGTGCGACCCTGGCGGGAATGCGTGCGCCTTGGCGAAACCCTCAGTGACGACAACCTCATCGACGCTCCCGGGATCGGGCATCCGGCCCATGCGCAAGTGGAGCCGATTAAGGATGGGCCGACCCGACTCGGGAAGCGATACGAATTGGCCTGTGACGGGTTCGCGAAGCTGAGGAATATCGAGCAGGGCGAGCTTCGTGATGCGGCCCTCCACGGCGGCGACGCCGGGAATCTCTGCAATCTGGTCGAGCAGCGTCTTCGGCGCACGCCTTGCCAAGGCAAAGACATCCGCAAACGCGTATCGTTCGTAGTAGGCAATTCGCGTCTCCTCCAGGGAGCGCAGGGAGCCGACGGCAAGCACGACCGTGGAGACCCCTCCCGCGACCACAAGCGCGATGGCAAGCGATTGGGCCCAGAGCCGGCGCAAGTCACGCAACAACTTGGTGTCCAGGACGGCCATCGGGTCACCAGACGAGTTCGGCGGCTGTTCGGCGTGCCTCGTTCTTGCGGATTCTGGAGATTTGACCGTCCGCGAAAAACAGTACGCGGTCGGCAACGGCCTGAATGCTGGCGTTATGCGTGATGACGAGGGTCGTGGTGCCGAACTGCGCGTTGACGCCCAGCAACGCTTCGATCACTCGAATTCCGGTCTTGGAATCCAGCGCTCCGGTCGGCTCGTCGCAGAGCAGCACGTCCGGCCGCTTCGCAACGGCGCGGGCGATCGCGACACGCTGCTGTTCGCCGCCGGAGAGCTGAGCCGAGAAGTGGTTCATCCGCGCATCGAGCCCCACCAGTGCCAAGGCCTCGTCCGGACGCATCGGATCGTCGGCGATCTCCGTGACCAGCGCGACGTTCTCGTAGGCCGTCAAACTCGGCATGAGGTTGTAGAACTGAAACACGAAACCGACATGCTGGCGGCGATAGGCAGTCAGCCCTCGATCGTCGAGGCTGGTCAACTCCTGGCCACGAAAGAACAGTTGGCCGCTCGTGGCATGATCGAGCCCTCCCATGATGTTGAGCAGGGTCGACTTCCCGCTACCGGAGGGCCCAAGCAGCACGACGACCTCTCCTGCCGGAATCTCGAGGTCGACTCCGCGCAGAGCGCACACCTCGGCCTCACCAGTGACATAGGTCTTGGTCAGGGACTCTGCGCTGAAGACGACGGCGGGCATTGCCGTTACCGTTGACCGTGACGCGGCTCGGTGCTGAGCCTGCGCCATCGCGGGAGGAACGCCGGCACCTCCGCCATATACGATCGATAGGTGTCGCCGAACTCAGCGAGCGCTTCGCGCTCTTCCGTGCGCGCAAGCCTCACATACATGACGATCAGCAACGGAAACATCACAAGCGTCAGCAGCGTCGGCCACTGCACGAAGAAGCCCAGCAGAACCAGAATGAACCCGACATATTGCGGATGACGGATGTGGCTGTATGGGCCGGTTGTCGCCAATGCCCGCCGCTGCCGGGCGTCGTAGAGAATGCGCCAGGCTGACGCGATCAGCCAGAACCCGCCGCCGATGAGGACGAAACTCAGGAGATGGAACGGCCCGAAGTGCGGATTCGCCTTCCAACCGAATGTCATCTCCAGGAGATGGCCCGCATCATGGGAGAACCAATCGACTCCCGGATAGCGGGACTGAAGCCAGCCAGATAGGAAGTATATGGTCAACGGGAAGCCGTACATCTCCGTGAACAGCGCGACGAGGAAGGCGCTGAACGCGCCGAACGACCGCCAATCGCGAGTGGTCTGCGGTTTGAAGAAGCTGTAGGCAAACAGGATGAAGATAATCGAATTGACGATTACCAGGCTCCAAAGGCCATAGGCTGATGTCTCGGCGCTCAAAACGGCCTCCTCTCGTTACGGTGGTTGCCATGGCCACCGCGTCCTCCATGCAGGAACAGGTGCATGAGCAGGCAGCCGAAAGGCAGCAGCCACACCAATACTCCGAGGACATGGGCGCGGTGCTCGGTCAGCAGCAGAGCGCCGGCGATGACAAGGAAGCCGAGCAGGACCAGGCCCGTTCGCGAAGTCAGAAGCCTCTTCTCGGGCAGGTCGTGATCACGCAGCATATGCATGGCCTCCGCTTGATGGTCTTTGCTGAGCAATTGAGCGCAAATGATCCTTGACCTCCGGCGGTTGCATGAGGTCACGACCGCAACTCATGCAGAACGGCTTTGGCGTCTCCGTTCCGCATTTGGGAGCGACTGGCTCCAGCTTGCCACTTGCGCCATTGTGTCGGTCGTGATTGGTCATTTGTAATCGCGTGGTAGGGGTGGCGGCCGTGACGGCGCGACAGTTGCTTGGCTCCTGAATTTGTCCTCGTCACGCAGAAACGGCAGGTTCTGCACTTCAGGGGTAGTGCAAGGACGCAGCCTCGCCCGTTCCCAAGGCCAACAGCCGTCGAGTTCGACGTCGATAGAAAAGCTCAAGAACGTCCGAATCCCGATCAGCGCGGCGAGGACCGCAAGGCTCATCAGTGACTGTTCGAGCACCAGTGATCGCAGGATGTCGGCAGCAATGAGCAGTTCGAGGGCAATAAGGATTGTGCGGGCAACATTGCGCCGGAGGTCAACGTATCGGTCGGACTTCACGCCTCTCGTGGCGGCAAGTATCGACGTCGTCGCACTTGCACCGAAGCCCAGAACGATCGTGGCGAGTGCCGCCATCTCCAACCCGTGCACCGTCCATTTGACCATGATTTCCATCGCCGTTTCCCAGTCGCGGTCACTCGACGATAAGCCTCCCACGGAACATGCCCATCGGGCATCCAAATCCGAACTCGCCTGGTTCCTTCGGCATCAGTTCGATCGGTACCGTCTCGCCCGTCGGCAGGTGGGCGCTCTTTTGGAAGTCGGCAAAGATGACCTTGTCCGAGCAGGACGCCGTCTCTTCCCTGCGAAAGTTCAGCCGAACCGGGCGTCCGCTGCGCACGATGATTGTATCCGGCGTGTATCCGCCCTTCACCAGGATCATTGCCTCCTGGTAGCCGCCGCTCGTCTCCGCAGCGCGCACGCCTGTCGAACGCTTGAGCCAGAAGAACCAGACGATGAAAGCGATGAGCGCGAGTCCGGCAATGGTGACAATCATACGGTCCGGGGTCATGGGTTCGACCTCCTCGGCTGGAAGAAGCGCAGGCGGTTGGCGTTGGTGACGACGGTCACGGAGCTGAATGCCATGGCCGCAGCGGCAATAAGCGGCGAAAGCAGAAGCCCGATGAAGGGATAAAGCACCCCCATTGCGACGGGGATACCGAGCGTGTTGTAACCAAAGGCGCCGACCAGGTTCTGCCGCACGTTGCGCATCGTCGCCCTGCTGATCTCGATCGCAGTCACGACACCCGTCAGGCTCCCTTTGATCAGCGTCACGTCGCTCGCCTCGATGGCTACATCCGTCCCCGTCCCGATGGCGAACCCGACATCGGCCTGGGCGAGTGCCGGCGCGTCGTTGACCCCGTCGCCGACCATGCCGACCGATTTGCCTTCGAGCTGCAGCTTCTGCACCTCGTGCGCCTTCTCGTCGGGCAGCACCTCGGCCAGAACGCGATCGATGCCGACCTCACGCGCGATGGCGCGGCCGGTGCGCTCGTTGTCGCCGGTTAGCATCACGACCTCGATGCCAAGGCCTTTCAGCACAGCAATTGCTGCCTTGGAATCAGGCTTCACTGTATCGGCGACGGCCATGAGCGCCACTGCCTTCCCGTCAAGCGCCACATACATCGGTGTCTTGCCCTCGGCGGCAAGACGCTCCCATTGCGCCTCAAGCATCTCGGCCGGGATGCCGCGATCGCGCATCAGTTTGGCATTCCCGAACAGCACGTCGCGGCCGTCGATCCGACCGCTCACGCCTTGACCGGGGATGGCCGCGAAACCTTCGGCGTCGAAGAGCGGAATTTGCCGCGCTTCAGCGCCTTTGACGATCGCGGAAGCCAGCGGGTGCTCCGAGCCGCGTTCGAGTGAGGCCACGAGGCGCAGGACCTCGGCCTCGTCCTGGCCGGGCGCAAGGACGATATCTGTAAGTGCCGGCTCACCCTTCGTGATAGTGCCCGTCTTGTCGAGAATGATGGCGTCAAGTTTCTCGGCGGCCTGCAGGGCATCGCCGGAGCGGATCAGAATGCCGTTCTCCGCGCCCTTGCCGACGCCTACCGTCAGCGAGGTCGGCGTGGCCAGGCCAAGAGCACATGGGCAGGCAATTATGAGGGTAGTGACGAAGACGACCGTGGCATAGATCAGCCGCGGTTCGGGCCCGACGTCGTACCAGACGATGGCTGCCAGAACGGCGAGGATCATGACTGCGGGCACAAAATAGCCCGAGACGGTATCGACGACGCGCTGGATGGGCGCCTTCGAGCCTTGCGCATCTTTCACCATCCTTATGATATTGGCGAGAGCGGTATCCTTGCCGACCTTGGTTGCCTTGAACCTGAAGCTGCCGGTCTTGTTGAGGGTTCCCCCGATCACCTCGTCGCTGATCTGCTTCTCGACCGGCATTGACTCGCCGGTGATCATCGATTCATCCACCGCGCTGGACCCGGCGGTCACCTGTCCGTCGACAGGAACCTTTTCGCCCGGCCGAACCACAACGGTATCGTCGACCAGCACTTCCTCAACCGGTAGATCGACCTCCCTGCCGTCGCGGACCACGCGAGCGGTTTTTGCCTGTAGCCCGATCAGTTTCTTGATTGCCTGCGACGTCCGGCCTTTGGCCTTGATCTCCAGGGCAAGACCGAGAACGACGAGAGCGACGACAACGTCAGTCACGTCCCAAAAAACCTCGGCGAGCGCCATATCGGGAAAGACGCCAGGCCACGCGACTGCGACGACTGAATAGAGAAACGCCGCCGAGATACCGATTGCGATTAGGGTGTGCATGTTGGCGGCGCGATGCTTGAGCGCATCCCACATCCCGAGAAAGAACTGCGACCCGGACCACAACAGCACCGGCAGGCTCAGCACGCCGAGCAACGTCCAGATGATCCGTCGTGTTTGGCTGCCCATCGGCATCCAGTCACGCAAGCCGGGGATCAGATCGGGGTAGCTAAGGGCCATTACCGGAAGTGAGACGAGCGCGGCGAACCAGAACTTCCGCATCAAGGCGCGGTATTCCTGCACATTCGCTGCCTCTGCCGGATCGAGCACCTCGGTTGTGGGTTCGATCTTCGGTTCGGCAACCCGGTAGCCTGCGGATTCGATTGCCTTCCGAATCTCGTGGAAATCCGTCCGCTCGGGCTGGTATTCGATATCGACCGCATTTGGCCCGACACTGGCGCGCGCCGCCACAACGCCCGGTGTCGTCTGCAACGCCAGTTCGACGCGAATGGCGCAGGAACTGCAATGCATATTGTGTATCGGAACACGCATGGTGGCAGTCCCGGCCGTGTAACCGCTCGAGCGGATGCTCCGCAGAATGTCTGTGACCCTTGCGCGCGCCGGATCGTAGGCCACACTCACCGACCCGGTCGCAATGTTCACGGATGCCGCCGTTACCCCGGGCAACGCGCGAAGGGCCTTCTCAATTGTTGCCGGACAATGCGGGCAGGTCATTCCACCGATGCGCAGATCGAGGGAGTTCCGCATTTGGGCGAATTCTTGAGACGCGCTGTCCCGAGCCGGACGCGGACGTGGGTTTGCTGACGTCTGCATGTTCATAGGAATTTCTCCTCGGAAGGTGCCGTTTCTCGCCGAGGTCAGTCTGTCCTCAGTGAGCGCTTGGCTTGACCCGGCGAGAAAGATATCGCTCGCCGAGCCGGCCTCAGAGAAGCGGCCGAGGGGGGCGGAAAACAGCGTTTGGCTTGCTCAGTGCCAAGCCCAACTGCTCTGCAAAGGTGCGGATGCAGGCTCCTTCGTTATGGCATTGACTGAAGGTGGTGAACGGAACAGCAAGCGAATACCCGGAGCAGCTTCCGCCCACGCAGGTACCGCAGTGCCCGTGGATTACCTCTTCGGGGCACCCGGGATCGTCCGAAACCGAGGCATTGGCAAAGATTGCCTCCGTTGAGGCCGCGGTCGCCTGCAATGTTGCCCTTGCGTCCGCCTGCCCGCGCGATCCCTTCGGCTGAGCGCTCTGTTGCCTCGTGATGGTCGTCAAGTCGACGTTAAGACTTCCGGCGACGGCGCGCGTCTGACCAAGCATCGGAGTCATCAGGAGCGCAAGCGTCAGCATGAAAACGGCTGTGCCGATGCACCCTGCAATCCGGCATCCTTGCGGCCAAACTGTCCATGATCTGACGGACATGGTGCGAAACTCCTCACATGCCACAATCTGACAAACCGGGGGACAACACATTGACGCAAATCAATCGCAGCTGCGAAATCGCCTTTTCGGAGTTGCGCGGCGCGGATCAGCCCGTTCGTCTCTGAAATACGGGTGGCACAGTGGCTAAAGGCGCGCTTGGCCATCTTGCCTCGACGTATCAAAGCTTGCCTGACTGCGCTATTGCCCGCACGAGCCGGATAGTGAACCAGAGCGCGATGAGGTACGCGAACGCCGCCAGCAGCGGGAAGTCGCCGAAGATGCGCGGCCCTATGCTGTGCTGCATCAGCAGCGACCCGGCGACATAGAGCCCCAGCGTGACAAGGCCGAGTGCCAGCCGATTGCTGCTTCGGTCTATATGCTCATTGAGATCCTTGAGCTCGCGGACGTGCAAACTCAGACTCAGACCGCCACCCTCTTCCATCAGTTGCCGAACCCAACTCCTGAGCATGGGCGGCAGGTCTTGCGTCGCGGTGAGCATGTCGAGCTTCAGGCGGTCGAATGTGCCCATCCAGTTCGCCTGCTCCATCGCGGCGTTGAGCACCTCCGGACCCTTGGCCTGCAGGGTTTCAAGCAGCTGGAATTCCGGGTCGAGAATGCGCACTGCATGTTCGGCAAGAAACAAGGTTCGCATCAGGATGAGGAGATCGAGAGGGACGAGGACATTTTGCGCCCGCCCGAGCCTTGTGATGCGCAGGAAGGCCTCGGCAAGTGACCAGTCCTTGAGCGGCAGGCCGGCGTAGTCGGCAAGGATTTCTGCCAGCCCCCGCCGAAACACGCCGCGATCCATTTCGCCGCCCAGCACACCCAGATCAATCGAGGCGTCGAGAAGCCAATCGGCGTCCTGGTGGATGAAGGCACTGGTGAAGGCGGCAAGCTTGCGGCGCGTGGCCCGGTCGAGAAAGCCGATCAGTCCGAAATCGTGAAAACAGATGCGCCGATCTTTGGTGATGAAGAGATTACCGGGATGCGGATCGCCGTGGAACACACCCAAAACGAAGATCTGATGCAGATATGCCTCGACGAAATTCCGAGCAAGGCGAGGTCCGTCCGGTCTGGCTGCAGGGTCCTCGATCCGCAATCCGCCGCTCCGCTCCTGGACAATCACCGTCTCGCAGAAGAGATCTTCGACGACATCTGGAATTTTGAGCGTAGGCCACTCGGCGAAAGCCGCGACAAAGCGTTTGACGTTTTGCGCTTCACGGCGGAAGTCGATTTCCCTGGCGAGGTTGCCCCGGATTTCACTGATGATTCGTAGGGGCTGATAGTGCCTCAGCCGCGGGATAGCCATGATTGCGAGGCGCGCGAACCACTGAAGGGCGCGCATATCAAGATCAATCTGGGTCTTAGGCGTCATTCGTTGATTGATGAATCGATTGTGATGACGGGCGGTTGGTTGTGGGATTCCGTTTGTGGGGAGCGGGTTGTAGCGTCTCGGTGTGATCGACGAATCAGCCATTCGCCAACGGTTTGAGACGCTTCGTCCAGTGCTCGACGAGCGGTCTCGGCGGCGCTTTGCGGCGGCAGAGGCGCTGGCGGCGGGGCGCGGAGGGATCGCGGCGGTGGCGCGCGCCACCGGCATCGCCCCCAGCACCATTGGCCGGGCGCTGCGCGAGGTGCGCAACGGCGAGGTGATCGATCCTGGGCGGGTGCGCCGGCCCGGGGCTGGCGGCAAATTGAAGAGCGCAACGGATCCGAGCCTGATTGACGATCTGCGGGCGCTGGTCGAGCCCGACACGCGGGGCGATCCCCAGTCACCTCTGCTTTGGACCTGCAAGAGCCTGAGCAAGCTCGCCCATGCGCTGTGCGACATGGGCCATCAGGTCGGCCGCACACTGGTGTGGGAACTCCTGCACAAGCTCGGCTATCGGCTGCAGGCCAACCGCAAGACACGCGAGGGGACAAACCATCCCGATCGCGACGCCCAGTTCCACTACATCAACGACCAGGTGAAGGCGGCGCTGGCCGCCGGCGAACCGGCGATCTCGGTGGACACCAAGAAGAAGGAACTGGTCGGCGACTTCAAGAACGCCGGGCGCGAATGGCATCCCCAAGGCTCGCCGCCGCAGGTGCGGGTACACGACTTCGTCATCCCGGAGCTCGGGCGCGCCGTCCCCTACGGCGTCTACGATATTGCCGACAACACCGGCTGGGTCAGCGTCGGCATCGATCACGACACGGCGGCCTTCGCGATCAACGCCATTCGCAGTTGGTGGGTGCAAATGGGCCGCGAGCGCTACCCCGACGCTACGCGCCTGACGATCACCGCCGACGGGGGCGGCAGCAATGGCTCACGGGTGCGGTTGTGGAAACTGCAACTGCAGGAACTCGCCGACGAACTGCACATGCCGATCACCGTGTGTCACCTGCCGCCGGGCACCAGCAAGTGGAACAAGATCGAACACCGCCTGTTCTCGTTCATCACCGCCAACTGGCGCGGCAAGCCTCTGGTCAGTCACAAGGTCATCGTCGAGCTGATCGCCGCGACCACCACCGAGGCGGGCTTGACCGTACGCTGCCAACTCGATCCCAACACCTATCCGGCCGGCGTCAAAGTCTCGGATGCCAAGCTCCAGGCAATCAAGCTCAAACGCCATGACTTTCACGGCGACTGGAACTACACCATCGAACCAAATCCCGATCCTACGACGTAGTTATCCGCGGATGACGCCTTAAGGCCAGCACGGCGAACCTTGACGATGACTTCCCGTCCATCATGGAGACGTGCTGTATGGACTTGCGCAACGGAGGCGGCCGCCAGCGGATTCTCGTCGAATTCCGCAAAAACTTGAGCGATAGGACGCCCGAGGCCGGTTTCGATCTCCTGAATTGCATCTCGCGTGGGGAATGGGGAGACGCGATCCTGCAGCGACTGCAGGGCCAGGATGTACTTGTCGGGCAATAGGTCTCGGCGCAGGCTCAGTGCCTGGCCGAACTTGATGAAGGTGGTGCCCAGCCGTTCGAGAGCGTGCCGCAACCGCTCGGGTGGCCCTGGCTTCGCGGGAAGCAAACGAAGCCGGCGCAAGGCATCCCCCATCACGAATCTCAGGACCTCGAAGGCGATGCGAAAGAGCCGAAATATTGGCATCGAAGCCATCAACCGCGGTGTTGTCTCCGGCGCGTTACTGCAGGTGCCGATGGGCGAGGGTGATCCGCGCTGGAGAGTTTCGACCGGGAACCGTGATGTCGAGCGTTACGTCGTAGCGGTCATTGCTCGCAAACATGACGATCAGCCTGACCGGCGAAAAAGCGCTGGCTGCGCTAAGGGGGGCACCCTTTCCCACAAAGGATCCTTTCTGACACGAAGGCCAGCTGCGCAACCCAATGCCCAGCGGCGGAAGTCTGCCACACCTCAATGGACAGTTTGTCCGACCGGTATGTTGAACATTTCAGCGTCGTCACTTTCAGGAAACTTCACATACAGTTCAATCTTGTACGGCCCCTTGATATCGTGTTCGCCGCTTGCTTGAAGAACGGTGCCTTCAGCTATTGGTGAAAGAAAGCGAACGACCTCCTTGTCCCATTCTCTGTCGTCTTCGGGGATGATCCTGTAAGACGCTTGAAAACGCCCCACACTGATCGGCTCGGTGAAGGCGTTGTATATAAAGAGCAGCATACCGCAATCCTCCGAATACTTAGCCTCCAAATGATTGATTTTGTTCGGGGCCATGAAGAACACACCTCCGTGCTGGCCTATGTGGACTTCGTGCGCGCCAGCCATTCCAGGCATCGCAGCCTTAGGTTCCGGTACAACATCAGCGCTTTCGAGCGGTCCTTCGTACGACGCTCCACCCAGGCGTTTCTCGGCTTCCTCCGTGACATGAATCGTTACGTCACAGGAGCCGTACGCGTCCGGCGGGGATGCATCCGCCCGCGCATGAGACAATGGCGCGGCAGCAAAAACCGAGAGCTGGGCCAAAATGATCACGGCACTGGCTTTCATATCGCTCATCTTGCGTCCTCCGATACCTTCGGACCAGTTTGCGAAGGACCATTTAACCCGAACGGGAACGGAAACACTTTGAGAGAGATCAAATCCACGGTGCGAACTGCCCTCATTCGCCAGATCCCAAGACAAGTTCACCGGCGGTTTCGGGTGGCGGCTCGGCGCTCGGCCATGCCAGAAGCGTATGGGAGAATGTCGGCAGCTGACTGACATGCTTGTTTCCCTTTGCCAGACACGCCGCCTGGGAGCGGCGGCCAGACGACAGTGTCGCTTTGGACCGCGTCGGTCCATCGGACCAGATTGTGCTGACAACGTTGCGCGGCTCTCCGCGCGCAACGGCTTTCGGCGGCAAGACGCTGGCTCACGCGTTGCAGGCGAAGGTCGTCATCATTTGCCAGGCGGAGCAATTGATCTAACGCAACTTCGCCCTATCGCCTTTCGCCTATGCTGGAGCTTGTCAGTGGAATGTATCGCCAGACTGCTAGCTGGCGAAGAACCACGAACCAATCAGGCCGCGAGCCGCTGCCAATGACCTGGTGGCTCTAGAATAGGGAGAATCCAATGACGTCGATCTCACTGATGCGCGTGGCCGCACTTGCCACTGCTATCTCTGCCGGGATGTCGATTGCGGCGGTCGCGCAAACGACCGCGACCGATCCCCACCACCCCGATGCGGCGCTCGCACAGGCGGCGCCACCGGCTACGGCCGAACAGAGTGCGCAGCCCGGCCAAGGCGGCATGATGCCTCCCGGGATGATGGCCCAGGGCATGATGGGCCAAAGTATGATGGGTGGCATGATGCAGCCCGGCATGATGGGGGGCATGCCGATGATGCCCATGCGCGGGCAGATGATGAAGATCGGGTTCGCCATCGCCGACACGAATGGAGACGGTGGGATTTCCTTCGATGAATTGACGACCATCCACAAGCGGATATTCGACAAAGTGGACGTCGACAAAGACGGCAGGGTGACGCCCGAGGAAGTTCAGACATTCATGCGGGAGTAGCTGCACGGCCCGCCGTCAGTTCACCCCAGGGCCCATCCCCCGCTCTACCGACGTCGCGCCGGGAGAAGCTTGGCACGGCTCGATCGGGCACCAAACGGTGGAGAGGCGCGAACTGAGCATCCGGAGATCCCGGCACCTTGAAATCGGAAATGCTGGTCAGCGGCAGAACTGCACGCGGAAACGTAGGTCTCCCATGGGCCGACGGTCATCGCTCCCGGGGAACGATGTGCGCCGTCGCGATTGAACTACATGATAGGGGGCGCCGCCGTGTAGGGCGATGGCGAAGGCCTGATCGGCGAGTTCGCCGATCAGGCGGCATTGGGTAAGGCGAGGCAGGGCGAAGGCTATTTCGGCTATCGCTTCCGCGTTCTGACCCGCCAGGGCGACAATCGCCGAGGGCGTTACGACTACGTCATCAACGGCAACATGATCGCCGGGTTCGGGCTGGTGGCCTGGCCGGTGAAGTATGGCGAAACGGGTGTCCACACTTTCGTCGTCAACTGGAACGGCGTCGTCTACGAGGCCGATCTTGGCGAGGAGACCGAAACCATCGCGACAGGGATCAAGCGGTTCAACCCCGGCCAGAACTGGGACGTCGTCGCGGATTGACCGGGCCCGCCGTCAAGCATGGCCGATTGTGGCGCCGGACAGGCCGCAAAAGCGGCGACCTTTCCGGGCGGGGCGGCGTCTTGATCGACCGTCTTTGGGTCCAGGGTCGCTTTTGCTTCCCTCCCTCGGAGAAGAATGGCGCCGTGTTTCGGCGGGACGTCCCTGACGCCGTCTGCGGCTATCGGCCGATTTTCACATTTTGATGACCCACCGGTTTGCCGCGTCGGTTTGCCGTTGACATTCTCCTCCGGCCGGCGGAATTTCCGACGCTCAGTTTCACTTTGAGAGAATTGCGCCTGTCCGGCAGAATTTGTGTCGGCACCGTTGGCTTTGTGCTTTGCTTTGCACTCGTGCCGGAACGGCCAACATGGCAGTTGTCCTGCAAAAATCCAGTTCTTTACAGGACGCGGGCTTTGCGGAGGATGCTACTGGCAGGTTCCGGGCGTCGGACGCTTGGTGGTGGAATTGGTGCCGGCCATGGGCTCGCGCGAAGCGAAGGCCCGATCGGATCAGGCCGGCGCGCCGTAGATCGCGTTGGCACGTTTCTCGAAGGCGTCGGTGAACATGCGGAAGGCACGGTCGAACATGGCGCCCATCAGCGCGCCGAGCACCCGGCTCTTGAACTCGTATTCGATGTAGAAATGCACGTCGCAGCCCGACGGCGTCGCCGGGGTGAAGGCCCATGTGTTGGTGAGGTATTTGAAAGGACCCTCGAGATATTTCACCTCGATCGACTTCTCGTCCGGCTTCAGCAGCACCTGCGTCGAGAAGGTCTCGCGGATCGCCTTGTAGCCGACCGTCATGTCGGCCACGAGCATGACCCGGCCGTCGCGCTCGCGCCGGGACCGCACCGTCAGCGCTTCGCAGAGCGGCAGGAATTCGGGGTAGCTTTCGATGTCCGCGACCAGCGCGAACATCTCATCCACAGTGTGTCGGGTGTTCCTGACGGTTTCGAATTGCGGCATGAAAAGAAGGCTTTACATGCTTTTCTTCAGCTGCGCTTCACGCGCCGCCCTAAGCTTGGCGAAATCGTCTCCGGCATGGTGCGAGGAGCGAGTCAACGGGCTTGAAGCGACGACGAGGAAACCCTTGGTATAGGCGATCGTCTCATAGGACTTGAACTCGTCGGGCGTGACGAACTTCTTCACCGGGTGGTGCTTCTTGCTCGGCTGCAGGTACTGGCCGATGGTCATGAAGTCGACACCGGCCGTGCGCAGGTCGTCCATGAGCTGCAGCACCTCGTTGCGCTCCTCGCCGAGCCCCACCATGATGCCCGATTTGGTGAAGATCGACGGGTCGATCTCCTTCACGCGCTGGAGCAGCCGGATCGAATGGAAGTAGCGCGCGCCGGGGCGCACCGTCAGATAGTTCGACGGCACGGTCTCCAGATTGTGGTTGAAGACGTCGGGCTTGGCCGCCACGACCACTTCCAGCGCGCCGTCCTTGCGCAGAAAGTCGGGCGTCAGGATCTCGATCGTGGTGCCGGGTGCGGCCGCACGGATGGCGTGGATGACGTCGGCGAAGTGCTGAGCGCCGCCGTCGGCCAGGTCGTCGCGGTCCACCGAGGTGATGACCACATGGGAAAGCCCCATCTTGGCGACCGCCTTGGCCACGCTGTCCGGCTCGTTGGGATCGAGCGGCGTCGGAATGCCGGTCGCCACGTTGCAGAAGGCGCAGGCCCGCGTGCAGATCTCGCCCATGATCATGAAGGTGGCGTGCTTCTTGTCCCAGCACTCGCCGATGTTCGGGCAGCCGGCTTCTTCGCACACGGTCACGAGGCCATGCGACTTCACGATCTCGCGGGTTTCCTGATAGCCGCGCGACACCGGCGCCCTGACGCGAATCCAGTCGGGCTTTCGCAGCACTTCCTGGTCGGGCCGGTGGGCCTTTTCCGGATGCCGCGGCCGCGGCCGGTTCAACGTATCGAGGAGCGTTACCATGTCAGTCCTGTTGGGGCCGGCTCGATTGCGAGCGCCCGAAGAGCCAGAGAATGAGGATCGCGCCGACGATCGCCACGATCAGGCTGCCGAGGAATCCGTAGAACCGGATGCCGACCAGGCCGGCAAGCGTGCCGCCGACGAAGGAGCCGGCAATGCCCACCAGAATGTTGGTCAGTACCCCGTGGTCCCGATTCATCGTCCGTTCCGCAACCCAGCCGGCCAGGAAGCCGATCACGAGCATGCCGAAGAAGCCGACACCCGGCATGGCGAGAATGCCGTAGCTTTGTTCCACGAGGTGCCTCCTTGTCCGCACTTTCCCGCATATAGTTCATAACGGCGATGCGAAACAGACCTCCAAATGCGCCCGGCCTATGCGTTGAGCACACGCCCGTAGGCGTCGAGCACACTCTCTTTCATCATTTCCGACAACGTCGGATGCGGGAAGACCGTATGCATCAACTCTTCCTCGGTCGTTTCGAGGTTCATCGCCACGACGAAACCCTGGATCAGTTCGGTGACTTCGGCGCCGATCATATGCGCGCCCAGCAACTGGCCGGTCTTCTTGTCGAAGATCGTCTTGACGAAACCCTGGTCCTCGCCGAGCGCTATCGCCTTGCCGTTGGCGCCGAACTGGAAGCGGCCGACGCGTATGTCGCGACCCTCGGCCTTCGCCTTCTGCTCGGTCAGGCCGACGGATGCGACCTGCGGGTTGCAATAGGTGCAGCCGGGGATCACCGACTTGTCGAGCGCGTGCACGCCGGGCACATTGGCGATCTTCTCGACGCAGATCACGCCTTCATGCTCCGCCTTGTGGGCGAGCAAGGGCGGGCCTGCGACGTCGCCGATCGCGTATATGCCGGGGACGCTCGTCCGGCCGTAGCCGTCGGTGACGACGGCGCCGCGGTCGGTCTTCACGCCGAGCGCCTCCAGGCCCAGATTCTCGATATTGCCCTGCACCCCCACCGCAGAGATCATCCGGTCGGCGGTGATCTTCTCGATCTTGCCGTCCTTCAGCTCGACATGGGCGGTAACCGAGTTGGCGCCCTTGTCGACCTTGGCGACCTTGGCCTCGAGCAGGATCTTCATGCCCTGCTTCTCGAACTGCTTCCTGGCGAAGGCCGAAACTTCCGCGTCCTCGACAGGCATGACGGCCGGCAGCACTTCGACGACGGTCACTTCGGCGCCCATGGTGCGATAGAAGGATGCGAACTCGATACCGATCGCGCCGGAGCCGACGACCAGCAGCGACTTCGGCATCTCCTTGGGCACCATCGCCTCGAAATAGGTCCAGATCAGCTTGCCGTCCGGTTCCAGGCCGGGCAGCACGCGCGGCCGGGCGCCGGTGGCGAGAATGATGTGCTTGGCCGTGTAGGTGCCCTCGCCCTTGGTGCTCTTGGGCGCGGCCGGCTGCGGCTCCATAGGCTTCTTCGCCGTCTTGGAGACGACGATCTCATTGGGCTTGGTGAGCTTGGCCTCGCCCCAGATCACGTCGACCTTGTTCTTCTTCATCAGGAAGGCGACACCGCCGTTGAGCCGCAGGGAGACCTTGCGCGAGCGGTCTACGACGGCGGCGACGTCGGCCGACACCGTGCCGTCGATCTTCAGGCCGTAATCCTTCGCGTGCTCGGCATAGTGCATGATCTCGGCCGAACGCAGCAGCGCCTTTGTCGGGATGCAGCCCCAGTTGAGGCAGATGCCGCCCAGATGCTCGCGCTCGACGATCGCCGTCTTGAAGCCGAGCTGGGCCGAGCGCACCGCGGTCACGTAACCGCCAGGCCCCGAACCGATGATGATCACGTCGTAGTTTTCGGCCATGATGCTTCCTGTCTCCGTCTATGCGGGGTTTCGGGTGAGCAGCACCCAGTCATGTCTTTTGTGGTCCGCGGAAAGCGGGACGGCAGCCGCGCGCGACACTTCGAGAAAACCGCTCGATCGATAGAGCGACAGGGCAGTCTCGTTGTGGTTTTCGGTGATCAGGCTGGTCGGCACCTCTCCCGACTCGCGAAGCTCCTGGGCGAGCAGGGCTCGACCGATGCCCTTGCCGCGATGCTCGCGGTAGACGCCGAGGCTGTCGACGAAACGGTTGCCGATCACCTGCCGCTGCAGCGCAAGGATGGGCTCCACGACCGGATGGGGCGCGGGCATGTCGCGCAGGCTCTCGCCGATCTGATAGGCGATCAGGGCACCCGCGAGGTCGCCCTTCCATTCGGCGACCACCGCGCCCTGCCATCCTTCCGCCGGATCGTCCCGCATCCTCATGCGGCCCTTCTCCATCGCCGTGTCGAGACTGCCGTCCAGCACCGCCCCGTACCAGAACCAGGAGGCGAAGCCGTGCGAGGCGATATCGACCAGGATCGCCAGTTCGGCCGCGTCGCGCCTTTCGGCGCGCCGCATGATGAGCTCTCCCGCCAAGATCAGAGGTCCAGCGCGCGGCGCACCAGCGGCGCCAGCGCCTTGCCGATGGCGCGCGTGTTCTCGGCGTCCAGATGCACGCCGTCGAGCGGCGTCGTCCGGGCGACAGTGCCGGCGTCGAAGAAATCGCAGCCGATTTCCCGCGCGAGCGCCGCGTACTGGGTTGCCAGATGCTGCGACGCGCCTTCGCCGCCGGCGAAGGCCTGCGCGAAATCGACGTTATCCGTACGCGACACGGCGGGCGGGGAGACGATGATCAGCTTCGGAGCGGGCGCGGCAAGCTGATAGGGGTGCGTACGAACGATCTGGGCAAGCCGGGCCATGCCGTGCCTGGAGACGAAGGCGTTGCCGTGGATCCACGGCTTCATGTCGTTGGCGCCGAGCATGATGATCACCAGGTCGAGCGGCGAATGGGTACCGAGCGCGACCGGCAAGGTACGCGCGCCGTTGCGATCCTCGCCGGCGAGATTGTCATCGAAGGCCGTCGTGCGGCCGTTGAGGCCGTCAGGGATGACGTGCGCGCTGGTGCCGAGCTCCGCCTGCAGAACGCTCGGCCAGCGATCCTGATAGGCATGCCTGGACGGGCCCTCGGCATTGTAGCCCCAGGTCAGCGAGTCCCCGTAACACAGAACCGTCTTCATCGTCCGAACTCCCCCTCGATCCGATCCTTGGGCCGCCGCGTCGGGCCGCTGCGGAAAAGACATAAGAGCCGCCGTTGCGGTCCGGCGCAAGCGGTGGACGCTGTCGGGCGTTGCCACGAAAACCGGGCGCGGAGGAGGCCGCGCCGGCGGAGCGGTCCGGAGCTCGGACCGCCGCGGCAGCGCCCCGTCCTAGACCAGCATTCCCATGGGGCTCTCGATGTAGCGCTTGAAGGCTCCGAGAAGCTCGGCGCCGAGCGCGCCGTCGACGGCGCGATGGTCCGTCGAGAGCGTGACCGACATCATGTTGGCGACCTTGATCTCGCCATTCCGGACGACAGCCCTCTCCTCGCCTGCGCCGACCGCCAGGATCGTCGCATGCGGCGGGTTGATGACGGCAGCGAAATCCTTGACGCCGAACATGCCGAGATTGGAGACCGCGGTCGTGCCGCCCTGATATTCCTCGGGCTTCAGCTTGCGGGTTTTCGCCCGGGCTGCGAGGTCCTTCATCTCGTTGGAGATGACCGACAGGGTCTTCTGGTCGGCCTTGCGCACGATCGGCGTGATCAGTCCGCCGGGAATGGACACGGCGACGCCGACATCGGCACGCTTGTGCTTCACCATCGCGCCTTCCGTCCACGACGCATTGGCATCCGGCACGGCCATCAGCGCCATCGCCATCGCCTTGATGATCATGTCGTTGACGGAAAGCTTGTAGGCTGGAGCGTCGCCCTTCTCCGTCTTGACCATCGGTGCGGCGTCGTTGAGCTGCTTGCGCAAGGCGAGCAGCGCATCGATTTCGCAGTCGAGTGTCAGGTAGAAATGTGGAACGCTGCTCTTGGCCTCGACCAGACGGCGCGCGATGGTCTTGCGCATATTGTCGTGCGGCACGAGCTCGTAGGAGCCGGGCTCGAACAGCTTCAGGACCGCTTCGTCCGACATCGGCTTCGCCGCGGGCGCAGGGCTCGGAACCGGCGCAGCGGCGGGAGCCTTGGCCTCGGCGGCGGGCCTGGCGCCGCCACCGGCGATGGCGGCTTCCACGTCGGCCTTCACGACGCGACCGTGCGGTCCCGACCCGGCGATCGCCGAAACGTCGAGGCCGGCGTCCTTGGCGATGCGGCGAGCCAGGGGCGAGGCGAAGACGCGATTGCCGTCGCCGCTCGATGCCGCAGGCTTGGCGGCCTCGACCGGACCTGCCGCGCCGTTGCCGGCCGGCTTGGCCGCAGGCGCCGGAGCTTCAGCCTTGGCCGGCTCGCTTTTGGCGGGCTCGGCCTTGGCGGGTTCGGCGGCTGGCTTGGCCGCGCCGTCACCCTTCGCGGCCGCGCCCGCATCCTCGCCCTCGCCGGCGAGGATGGCAATGAGCGCATTGACCTTGACGCCTTCCGTGCCTGCCGGAACGACGATCCTGGCGACGGTGCCCTCATCGACCGCCTCGACTTCCATAGTGGCCTTGTCCGTCTCGATCTCGGCGATCACGTCGCCCGGCGAGACATGGTCGCCTTCCTTGACCAGCCATTTTGACAGGTTGCCCTCCTCCATCGTGGGCGAGAGGGCGGGCATGGTGATGTTGATCGGCATGGCTCCCTCCCCGGGCCTAGCGGTAAGTGACGGCTTTCACCGCCGCGACAACCTCGCCGACATTTGGCAAAGCGAGCTTTTCCAGGTTCGCCGCATAGGGCATCGGCACGTCCTTGCCGGCGACGGTGATTACCGGGGCGTCGAGATGGTCGAATGCGCGCTGCGAAACCTGGTTGGCGATGAAGTCGCCGACGGAGGACTGCGGGAAGCCCTCCTCGACAACGACCAGGCGGTTGGTCTTCTTGACCGACGCCACGATCGTGTCGAGATCCATCGGCCGGATCGTCCGCAGGTCGATGATCTCGGCGTCGATCCCCATCCCGCGCAGTTCAGCTTCGGCCTTGACGGCATAGGTCATGCCGATGCCGAAGGAGACGATCGTCACGTCCCTGCCCGGCTTGTGGATGCGCGCCTTGCCGATCGGCAGCACGAAATCGTCGAGCTTCGGCACCTCGAAGGTGTGACCGTAGAGGATCTCGTTCTCGAGGAAGATCACCGGGTTGGGATCGCGGATCGCGGCCTTGAGCAGGCCCTTGGCGTCGGCCGCGCTGAAAGGCACCACGACCTTGAGGCCGGGGATGTGCCCGTACCAGGCGGCATAGTCCTGGCTGTGCTGGGCCGCGACGCGGGCGGCCGCGCCGTTGGGGCCGCGGAAGACGATCGGCGCGCCCATCTGGCCACCGGACATATAGAGCGTCTTGGCCGCGGAATTGACGATCTGGTCGATCGCCTGCATGGCGAAGTTGAAGGTCATGAATTCGACGATCGGCTTCAGGCCGGCCATCGCCGCGCCGACGCCGACACCGGCAAAGCCGTGCTCGGTGATCGGGGTGTCGACCACGCGCTGCGGTCCGAACTCCTGCAACAGCCCCTGCGTGATCTTGTAGGCGCCCTGGTATTCGGCGACCTCCTCGCCCATCACGAAGACATCGGGATCGCGCCGCATCTCTTCGGCCATGGCGTCGCGCAGCGCCTCGCGCACGGTCATGGTCACCATCTCCGTTCCGGCGGGAACGTCGGGATCCGCCGCCGCGTCCACCTTGGGAGCCGCCGGAACAGGCGCGGGCGCCTTCCCCTCGGCGGCGGGGGGCGCCGCTTCAGGCTTGGCCAGCGCGGCTTCCGGCGCCTTGGCCTTGCCGATGTCGCCGACGGCCTCGCCATCCTGCAGCAGCACGGCGATCGGCGTGTTCACCTTGACCCCTTCGGCGCCGGCCGGCACCAGGATCTTGCCCAGGGTGCCCTCGTCGACGGCTTCGACTTCCATGGTGGCCTTGTCGGTCTCGATCTCGGCGATGACGTCACCGGCGGTGATCTTGTCACCCTCGCTTTTCAGCCATTTCGACAGGTTGCCCTCTTCCATCGTCGGCGAGAGCGCGGGCATCAGAATTTCGATCGGCATATCCCTGCCTCCCTCAGAGCGTCACGTCGGTCCAGAGCTCGGATGCATCCGGCTCCGGATCAGTCTGAGCGAAATCGGCGGAATCGGCCACGATGTCGCGCACCTCCTTGTCGATGGCCTTGAGGTCGTCCTCGCTGGCCCATTTCTTGGCGATCAGCCGCGCCTTCACCTGCTCGATCGGATCATGCTCGGAGCGCATCTTCTGCACTTCGTCCTTCGACCTGTACTTGGCCGGGTCGGACATCGAATGGCCGCGATAGCGATAGGTCTGCATTTCGAGGATGATCGGACCGGCGCCGGAGCGGCAATGCTCGAGCGCCAACTCGCCCGCGGACTTGACCGCGCGCACGTCCATGCCGTCGACCTGGATGCCGGGAATGCGGAAGGAAGCGCCGCGGTGGGAGAAGTCCGTCTCGGCCGACGAGCGGGCAACCGAGGTGCCCATGGCATAGCGGTTGTTCTCGATGACGTAGATGACGGGCAGCTTCCACAGAGAGGCCATGTTGAAGCTCTCATAGACCTGGCCCTGGTTCGCCGCGCCGTCGCCGAAGAAGGTCAGCGACACGTTCTTGTTCTCGCGATAGCGGTTGGCGAAGGCGAGTCCGGTGCCGAGCGAGACCTGGGCGCCGACGATGCCATGACCGCCGTAGAAGTTCTTCTCCTTGGAGAACATGTGCATGGAGCCGCCCTTGCCCTTGGAGTAGCCACCCCTGCGGCCGGTCAGCTCCGCCATCACGCCGCGCGGCGACATGTCCATGGCGAGCATGTGGCCATGGTCGCGATAGGCGGTGATCATCTGGTCGCCGTCGACCATCGCCATCTTCAGGCCGGTCACCACGGCCTCCTGGCCGATGTAGAGATGGCAGAAACCGCCTATGAAGCCCATGCCGTAGAGCTGGCCGGCCTTCTCCTCGAAGCGCCGGATCAGCAGCATCCCGCGATAGGCGGAAAGCTCTTCCTGCTTGGTGAACTCGGCCGGTTTCGGCGCTGAAAGCGCGGTTGAGGACTTCGCGTCCGGCTTGGATTTCGCCGGCGCCTTCTTAGCGGCAGTCGCCATTCATCACTCCCTGTGACTGTCTCTTCGCGGACATGGCGGGGAGATCGAAGATCATGTCCTCCCCACAGATCTGAGGGAAAGCTAACATGCCGGCCGCACTTCGGCCATGCGGAAAATCGCATGGCTGATATGCGCGCTAAGTGTTTATAATTGCAGGGATAATTAGACTTAATCAGATTTCAGTTAATTCGCGCCCGGGCGAGGCCGCATGATGGTTATCTCGTCGGCATGCGAAAGGTTCAGAGCCCGTCGGGCCTGCTCGTCGAGCATGTCCTTCTCGAGGGTCCCGTCATGCAGGAGCTGAACACGGCGCTCGAGCTCGACGCGGCGAGCCTTCAAGGCGTCCAGCTGCGCCTGCAACTCGACGGTGCGAGCCTCGAGCCGGTAGCGGGAGTAGATGCCGAATTCGCCATTATAGGCATGGAAGCCGAAATAGGCGAGGAAGGCGGCCGAGATGGTCGGGACGATCAGCCTGCCGGTGTTTCTCTTCTTGTGCTGGCGTGTCCACATAGGCGCATCCTTTTCGGCGCCATCATTGCCTCGTCATGATTAATGGCAGGTTACGAGGTCGAGGGGGCCCTTGTTTCGGATAGACGGCGAGCAGAACCTGCCAAAGGAAACGGGGCGCCTCAGCGCCCCTTTGAAAGCCTCACCAGCCCTGCGAGCAAGGGCAGACTGCAGCCCTCACCCTTTCAGGATGCTCGTGCCCGCGTAGCGCGCCTGGTTGCCGAGCTCCTCCTCGATGCGGATGAGCTGGTTGTATTTCGCCAGCCGGTCGGAGCGTGCGAGGGAGCCCGTCTTGATCTGTCCGCAATTGGTCGCGACGGCAAGGTCGGCGATGGTGGAATCCTCGGTCTCGCCGGACCGGTGCGACATCACCGCCGTGTAATTGGCCTTGTGCGCCGTCTCGACTGCGTCGAGCGTCTCGGTCAGCGAGCCGATCTGGTTGACTTTGACCAGGATCGAATTACCGACGCCCATGCGGATGCCGTCGCGCAGACGCGCGGAATTGGTAACGAAGAGGTCGTCGCCCACGAGCTGGGTCTTCTTGCCGACGAGGTCGGTCAGCGCCTTCCAGCCGTCCCAGTCGTCCTCGGCCATGCCGTCCTCGATCGAAATGATCGGATAGTCGGCCGCGAGCTTGGCAAGATATTTGGCCTGCGCCTTCGGGTCGCGCGTCTTGCGCTCGCCCTCATAGACATAGTTGCCTTCCTTGAAAAACTCCGTTGCCGCGCAGTCCAGCGCCAGCGCCACCTGTTCGCCGGGCTTGTAGCCGGCGCTGTCGATCGACTCCATGATGAAATCGAGCGCCGCCTGTGCGCTCTTCAGATTGGGCGCGAAACCGCCCTCGTCGCCGACATTGGTATTATGGCCGGCCTCCTTGAGGCGCTTCTTCAGCGTATGGAATATCTCGGAGCCCCAGCGCACGGCGTCGCGCAGCGTCGGCGCTCCCACCGGCATGATCATGAACTCCTGGAAATCGATCGGGTTGTCGGCATGCGCGCCGCCGTTGATGATGTTCATCATCGGCACCGGCAGCACGCGAGCGTTCGGTCCGCCGACATAGCGATAAAGCGGCAGGCCGGACGCCTGCGCGGCGGCTCGCGCCACCGCAAGCGAGACGCCGAGAATGGCGTTCGCGCCGAGTCTGCTCTTGTTGGCGGTCCCGTCCAGCTCGATCATGGTCTGGTCGATATGAATCTGGTTCTCGGCCTCCATGCCGCCGATCGCCTCGAATATCTCGCCGTTGACGGCCTCGACCGCGCGCTCCACGCCCTTGCCCAGATAGCGCGGCCCACCGTCGCGCAACTCCACCGCCTCGTGGGCGCCGGTCGAGGCGCCGGAGGGAACCGCGGCGCGGCCCATCGAGCCGTCTTCGAGCATCACATCGACTTCCACTGTGGGGTTCCCACGGCTGTCCAGGATCTCGCGTCCTACGATCTCGATAATGGCAGTCATATCAAGGAAATCCCCTCATTGAAGCAGATGGAAGGCCGGGCCCGTCTTAGACAATGCAGCGCAAAAGGCAATCAGCGGTGCGAGATTTATTGTCGTATGCGCTCGCAAGGCCCTAGGCTGAAAAGGTTCATGAGTCGCCGATGAGGGAGGCGGGATTGCGTCGGGCCGCGCGGGCTTTTTCAACCACGATCCTGATGCTGGCCGTGGCCGGCATCACTGTCTGGGCCGCGCTGGCCCTGTGGTACCGGCTGCCTGCTTCCGAGCCCGTCAATGGGCTGGCCGCCGGCCTCGCCGGCTTGTTCGGACTCGGCACGGTCGCCGCGCTTTTCAGTCGTCTTCGCTTGCCGATGCTCGTCGCCTTCGCGATCGCCTTCGGTGCCCTGCTTCTCTGGTGGAGCAGCATCAAGCCACCGGCACAGGGCGACTGGGCGCCCGAAGTCGCTCGTCAGGTTACCGGCACCGTCGATGGCGACGTCCTGACGCTGACCAATGTCCGCGACTTCGCGTGGCACAGCGCAACGGACTTCACGCCCCGCTGGGCCACGCGCAGCTACGACCTCGGCAAGCTGCGCACCCTCGATCTCTTCCTGTCCTACTGGGCGGGACCGGAAATGGCCCATGTCATACTGAGCTTCGGCTTCGAGGGTGGAGACTATCTCGCCTGGTCGATCGAAGTGCGGCGCGATACGGCAGGCAAGTTCTCGCCGGTCGGCGACCTGTTCAAGAGCAATCCGCTCGTCATCGTCGCCGCGGACGAGCGCGACGTGGTCGGCGTTCGGTCGAACTTCCGCAAGGAAGACGTTCAGCTCTACCGGCTGCGGGTCCCTCCACAAGCCGCGAAGGCACTTCTCCTCGAATATGTGGGCGACTCCAACGAGCTTGCCACCGAACCCCGATTCTACAATTCGATCACGACCAACTGCACGACGACGATCGTGAAGATGATGCGCGCGGTCGGCGACACCGTGCCCTTCGACTGGCGGCTCATCGTGAACGGCTATTTGCCCGACTATGCCTATGACAGGGGCGCCCTGACGGGCGGGCTGTCGCTCGAGGCGCTGCGTGCGGCCTCCCACATCGACTCGCGCGCCCAGGCGGCCGGGCTTTCGCCCGATTTTTCGCGGATTGTCCGCATCGGTGTGCCCTCCCCGTATCCATTGTCCGACTGACGGCCGTCAACGCCGGCTCTGGGCTCGATTCACGAAAGGAAACCCGACGACACCACAATTTATCGGTGTGCAGGCGACGTTGGGCGCTATCATCAGATTCGCGTGGGGCGAAACCGAGGGAGTTTCGCCATGTCCGAGTTGAGCGGCATTCTGAGTTTGATTTTCATCGCGGCGGCATTCCTGACGTCGTGCGATCCACAACCTTCTCAAGGTTCACTGCCGATATCGGTGATTCAGCCTCACGACTGAACGCGGCACACGGAACGGCCCCGTCAAGGGCCGTTTCCGTGGGCATTCCAACCTTACTGCCAGTATGGCTTCACCTTGTAGTAGGCGAAGGATGCGTCGCGAGCCATATGGCCGTCGTCGCGGGTAAGCTCGTTGATGTCATAGGCGGGAGCCGCCTCGAGCTGTTCGCGGGTGAGCGGCACGACATAGCCGCCCATACTCCTGTCGTAGTCCAACATGGACCACGGGACGGCGTGATATTTCTCGCCGATGCCGACGAAGCCGCCAAAGCCGATAACGGCAAACATGATACCGTTCGACATTTTTTCGAGCATGATGTCCTCGATCGTGCCGATCTGCTTGCCCTCGGTGTTGTAGACATTCGTGCCCATGACCCGCGAGGCGGTGATAGCGTCGGTATGTCCGGAAAGCGTTGTCATGCTTTGCTCCTCTTGTCCGTTTTGTCAGTGGGGACAATGGAGACGCGGCCGGATGGTTCCGACAATTCGGCCGCCTTGGCCGAACGCGATTTCAGTCGACGAGGATGAAGGTGACCTTCATGTTGACGCGGTACTCGGCGATCTTGCCACCCTCGACCACGACTTTCTGATCCTGGATCCAGGCGCCCTCGACATTCTTGAGCGTCTTGGCGGCGCGGGCGATGCCCTCTTCGATGGCATCCTCGAAACTCTTCTTCGACGACGCGGTGATTTCGGTAACCCGGGCGACGGCCATCGCTGTGCTCCTCCGCTATGGCTGCAGGGAACGAAAGACTACCGCCGCACGAAGAGCGGCTCAAGTACCGCCAAGAATATTCGCGTCATGCCTTTGCGACCCGGTCGAAAGCCATAAGTCTTTCAAGCAAAGCTGGCATCTCGTGGAGGGGCACCATGTTCGGGCCGTCCGATGGCGCGTTGTCGGGATCCTGGTGGGTCTCGATGAAGACACCGGCGATGCCGACAGCCACCGCGGCGCGTGCAAGCGTCTCGACGAAGCGGCGTTCACCGCCCGTGGAGCCGCCCTTGCCGCCCGGTTGCTGCACGGAATGCGTGGCGTCGAAGATCACCGGAGCGCCGATCTCGGCCATGATCGGCAGCGAACGCATGTCGGAAACCAGCGTGTTGTAGCCGAAGGAAGCGCCCCGTTCGGTGACCAGAACGTTCGGATTGCCGGAGCCGGTGACTTTGGCCACGACGTTCTTCATGTCCCAAGGCGCCAGGAACTGGCCCTTCTTTACATTGACGATCTTGCCGGTTTCGGCGGCAGCCACCAAGAGATCGGTCTGGCGCGACAGGAAGGCCGGGATCTGCAGTATGTCGACGACGTCGGCGACGATGGCGCACTGCTCCGCAGTATGGACGTCCGTCAGCACCGGCAGGTCGAATTCCTTGCGCAGATCGGCGAAAACAGTCAGGGCGGCGTCGAGCCCGGCGCCACGCTGCCCTGAGAGCGACGTGCGGTTGGCCTTGTCGAAGCTGGTCTTGTAGACGAAGCCTATGCCCAGCCGGCCGGTCATGTCCTTGATCGCCCCCGCCATATCGAAGGCGTGCTGCCGCGATTCCAGCTGGCAGGGCCCGGCGATGAGCGCCAGCGGCGCATCATTGGCGAAAACGACATTTCCTGCGGAGACGTTCTTGTTGGGATTGGTCATGTTGCCTCGAATGCGCATCACGGCGACCCTGCTTGGCCGCCAATGACGCGCTTGCCCTGTGGTTGCGGTCGTGCCCGGCTTTTATCCCCAGCCGGGCCATTTGTCATGCCGGCTGCTCGCGCCGTTCTGCCTGCTTCGCGACAACCCAACCGAGAATGGCACCGGCCAGCAGCACCCCCGCCGCGATCAGGAACGATGCGCCCGCGTAGGGAAGCCAAGAGTCTGTACGCAGGCTGAACGCGTAGACCGCACCGAAGAACAAGGGCGAGACGACGCCGGCGACGCTCGCCACGCTCATATTGGCGCCCTGCAGCTGACCTTGCTCCGATTCCGAGACGCGCTGGGTCATCAGCGACTGGATCGTCGGCATCGCCAGGCCCCACAAGGCGTTGGGCACCATGGAGAGCGTGAACAGAATCCCGGTCGGCGCAAGGCCCATGCAGGCGACACCGACGGCGCCGCCGAACAGGCCGAACACCATGACCGCCCGATCGCCGAAACGTTTCACCGCGGGGCCGACCAGAACGCCCTGGACCGTCATGTCGAGAGCCCCGACCAGCGCAAGAAGCGCACCGACCTGCCATGGCCCCCAGCCATAGCGGTACGCGGCATAGAGCACGAACACCGCCGAGAAGACGTGGTGGGCGAAGTGCAGAAGGAAGTTGACCGTCGCCAGGCCGGTGAGCTCGGGGTGCGAACCGAGCAGCTTCACGGCGCCGAAGGGATTCGCCCGCCGCCAGGAGAAGGCCATCCGCTTTTCTGGCCGCAGCGATTCCGGCAGGATCAGCAGACCGTAGAGGAAGGCCACGCCCGAGAGCCCTGCCGCAAACCAGAAGGGCGCGCGCGGCGAAATCTCGCCGAGGAATCCACCGACCAGGGGACCCAGGACGAAGCCGCCCGAAAAGGCCGCGCCTATGAGCCCGTAACCGCGCGCACGGTCTTCCGGAGCGGTAATGTCGGCCATATAGGCGAAGACGGTGGTGAAGCTCGACGAGGTGACGCCGGCGACAAGCCGGCCGAGCGCCAGCCACCACAGGCTGGGCGCCAGTGCCATCAGCACATAGTCCGCGGCGAGCCCGGCGCAGGACAAGAGGATGACGGGTCGGCGGCCATAGCGATCCGAGAGCGAGCCGATAACAGGCGAAGCCACGAACTGCATGCCGGCCCACAGCGCTACGAAGACGCCGTTGATCCAGCCGGCCTCGGCGTTTGAGCCGACGAACTCCTCGATCAGCGAGGGAAACACCGGGATGATGATGCCCATCGCCACGATGTCGAGCACCGCGGTGACGAAGATGAATGCTATGACGGCCCTGCGACGGGATCCGGACAAGATGGACATGGCTTGCAGCTCTCTGCTTGCGACGGCCTGGCAACCAGGCGGCCTCCGGAAAACGCGAAGCCGGACCGGCAGCTTGAGGTCCCTGGCAGTCGAGAACGAATGCCGACGCCCGCGGGGAGCGGCCTTATAGTCCGGCCGCCCTGTCCTGGCTACCCGTCACACCGAGCCTCCTGCCAGCAGTCTGTCAGGAGGCTGCTGACATCTGGCCGGCAGGCGTCGCTCGCCAATTGCGGACGGCACTCCGGTCCCGGCAATTGCCGTAGGTTGCAGCCGAAAGAGCTAGATATTTCATGGATGCTATACTTCGCCGGATGGAGGTCCACCAACGTCTGAACCGACGGATATCCGCTACTCCCAACGTAGCGGTATCGCGGTGCGAATTGTGACATATTCTGTGAACCGCCTCACGAAGGCTAACAGGCGCAGTGCCATCCCCGCCCCGCGGGCACTGACTGGGTCCCCGCCAAAAAAGCCCGGTGCCTGCAGCGGCTGCAGACGTTTCGGGTCGCCTGTTAATCTGGCCTTGGGATCGGGGCACCGCCAGCTTTGCTCGTCAACCGCCCTTAGGCGCCGCCCCGTCGCGCTAGAGCAGGCGGCTTCTTTCTCGCAATGGCCCGGAGCCACCGGGTTTCGAAGCGCTGAAAATCGATCGCGGTGCAGGCAATTCTTGACGCGAGCCCAATTCGCACGTTAACGGGCTTGTCACATCGCCGCGCGCGGACGGGAAGGTCGCCAGTATATGGAAATCTTTACCACTGCTGGCCTGTCGGCGCTCCTTCAGGTCATTGCCATCGATCTTGTGCTTGCCGGCGACAATGCGATTGTCATCGGTCTGGCGGCGGCCGGGCTGCCGTCCAGCCAACGCAAGAAAGCCATCCTGATCGGCATCGGAGCCGCGACCGTGCTGCGCATCGGGTTTGCATTGATCACCACATGGCTGCTGAAGATCGGGCCGATGCTCCTTATCGCCGGTGGGCTCCTGCTGCTCTGGGTATGCTGGAAGATGTGGCGCGAACTGCGTGTCACCTACGAAGCCGAACACGATGCTACCGAAGCCCTCTCCGACGCGGATCTGAATGCAGACGGAGCCGTGGGCGGCAAGCCGCCGACAAAGACCTTCGCCCAGGCCGCGTGGCAGATCGTCATCGCCGACGTGTCGATGTCGCTGGACAATGTGCTGGCAGTGGCGGGTGCGGCGTTGGAACATCCGACTGTGCTGATCTTCGGCCTCGCCCTCTCCGTGGCGCTGATGGGCTTCGCCGCATCCTTCGTGGCCCGGCTGCTCCACAAATATCGCTGGATCGCCTATGTCGGCCTGCTGATCGTCCTCTATGTCGCGCTGAGGATGCTGGCCGGCGGTGCGGTGGAGCAGTTTCCCGATCAGTTCGGCTTCCTGAGCCCCTGGCTAGGGTCGAAAAGCGGCGGCCACTAAGAGCGGCGGACGCAGCGATGGCCGGCCACGATTGGGCCGCATTGTTTCGGCAAGGGGCCCCTTCGGCTGCGGTTGGGAGAACAGCTTCGCCGCCGCGCCCCTGATCGCATTCCTGACCGGATCGGTACGCGCTCGCGTCATTTGGCGCGCTCGCGACGATACCATTCCGGTTTGAACTGTGTTACGCCGCCGCCGTTTCATCGACAAAGCCGGAACCGAAGAATGTCCGCCGCAGCCCCTCGCGTCAGTTTCGTCAGCCTCGGATGCCCGAAGGCGCTCGTCGATTCCGAGCGCATCATCACCCGCCTTCGCGCCGAGGGGTACGAGATCTCGCGCAAGCACGACGGTGCGGACCTCGTGGTGGTCAACACCTGCGGATTCCTCGACTCCGCGCGCGACGAGTCGCTCAACGCCATCGGCGCGGCGCTGTCGGAGAACGGCAGGGTCATTGTCACCGGCTGCCTCGGAGCCGAACCGGAGGTGATCCGCGAAAAGCACCCCAACGTGCTCGCCATCACCGGGCCGCAGGCTTATGAGAGCGTCATGGCGGCCGTGCACGAGGCGGCGCCGCCGGCGCATGATCCCTTCGTCGATCTGCTGCCGCCGCAAGGTGTGAAGCTGACGCCCCGGCACTACGCCTATCTGAAGATTTCCGAGGGCTGCAACAATCGGTGCAGCTTCTGTATCATCCCTGCCCTGCGCGGCGACCTCGTTTCACGGCCCGCGGCCGACGTTCTTCGCGAGGCGGAGAGGCTGGCCGCGGCCGGCGTGAAGGAGATTCTGCTCATTTCCCAGGACACCAGCGCTTATGGTATCGACCTGAAATACCAGGCGAGCCGCTGGAAGGATCGCGAGGTGCACGCCAAGTTCCTCGATCTCAGCCGTGAGCTGGGCGAACTCGGGATCTGGGTCCGTTTGCACTATGTCTATCCCTATCCGCATGTCGACGAGGTCATTCCGCTGATGGCGGACGGCAAGATCCTTCCCTATCTGGACATACCCTTCCAGCATGCTTCCCCGCAGGTGCTGAAGAACATGCGCCGTCCGGCTCATCAGGAAAAGACGCTGGATCGGATCCGGCGCTGGCGCGAGATCTGCCCTGATCTTGCGGTTCGCTCCACCTTCATCGTGGGCTTTCCCGGCGAGACCGACGAGGATTTCGAGATGCTGCTCGACTGGCTCGACGAGGCCAGGATCGACCGTGCAGGCTGCTTCAAATACGAGCCGGTCAAGGGTGCGCGATCCAACGATCTCGGACTTGCCGAGGTCCCGCAGGCGATCAAGGAGGCGCGCTGGCACCGGTTCATGCAACGCCAACAGAAGGTCTCTGCTGCTCAGTTGCAGAAGAAGGTGGGGAAGCGCCTGCCCGTCCTCGTCGACGAGGCGCATGGCACCGCCGGCAAGGGCCGCACCAAATATGACGCGCCGGAGATCGACGGTTGCGTCCACATCCAGTCACGACGTCCGCTCAGGGTCGGCGACATCGTCACGGTCAAGGTCGACCGCGCCGATGCCTACGATCTCTACGGGACGGCCGTCTGAGGGGCGATCCGGCGAGGCCTGCCCGGGTTAGAATGCGATCGGGGTCACCTTGTGGATGAGCTCGGCGTCCTTTGCCATGTACCGCCCGAAGGCCGGGCGTTCGCTCACCCGGGCGAGATAGTCCTGAAAGACCGGACGCTCGGGCAGCACCTTCAGGATGTTCATCACGAAATGGATGCCGCTGCCGAACTGCGTGTCGGCGGCTGTAAATTTGTTTCCTGCGATATACGGGTGCTTCGCCAGGCGCTTCTCAAGATTTCTCACCATGTCGTCGAAGCTGCCGAAGGAGAAAGCGCTGGGGCGGTATTCCCAGCCCTGGGCACGTGCGGCGGCGGCGGGGTCGAATACTGAATCGGAATAGACGAGCCAGGTCAGGAAATCAGCACGGTTTGCATCCCCGGGCTTCGGGGCGAGCCCGGCCTCCGGAAAAACCTCGGTCAGATAGAGAACGATCGCCGCCCTTTCGGTGACGATGGTTCCGTTGTGGTCGATCGCCGGCACCTTCTTGTTTGGCTGGATATCCCGATAGGCTTCCGGAACGCCGCCCGGTGCCCTGATGTCGACGAGTTCGATCTCATAGGGTTGCCCGATCTCCTCCAGCAGCCAATGGATGCCCGCCGAGCGCGACCAGGGTGTGTGATAGAACTTCAACATCGGGCTACCTCCTTCATGAAAGCTGCCGCGACCTTATCAGGCGGATCCTGACAGCCGCCTGTCAGGAGGTTTGGCAGGAGGTCGAGGCCCCGGCGAAGCACGCCGAGAATAGCGACAAAGGGCGCCTGGTCACGGACGCCCTTTGTGCAAGAACCGCTGCGCCGATTATTGAGGCAGCTTGTCGTCGACGCCTTTCACGTAGAAATTCAGTCCGAGCAGCGTGCCGACATCGGCTATTTCGCCGGCCTTCAGCCATTCGCTGCCGTCCTGCTTGCTGATCGGGCCGGTATAGGGGTCGAATTCGCCCGACTTGATCTTGCCTTCGATGGATGCAGCCAGCGCCTTCACGTCATCAGGCATGTTTGCGTAAGCCGCCATGACGACATGGCCTTCCTTCATGCCACCCCAGACATCCTGCTGTTTCCAGCTACCGTCCATCACGGCCTTGACCCGTTCGGTATAATACGGCCCCCAATTGTCCACGATCGAGGTCAACTGCGTCTCGGGTCCGAATTTGATCATATCGGAGGCCTGGCCGAAGGCCTTGATGCCGCGCTCGGTCGCCACTTGCATCGGCGCGGTGGAGTCGGTGTGCTGGGTGACGATGTCCACACCCTGGTCGATCAGCGCCTTGGCCGCATCGGCTTCCTTGCCGGGATCGAACCAGGTGTTGGCCCACACGACCTTGACCTTGAAGTCCGGGTTCACCGACTGCGCGCCGAGCACGAAAGCATTGATGCCCAGCACCACTTCGGGGATCGGGAAGGAAGCGATGTAACCTGCGACGCCCGCCTTCGACATCTTCGCCGCGATCACGCCCTGGACGTAGCGGCCTTCATGAAACTTGGAATTATAGGTCGAGACGTTCGGATGCTCGCGTTTGTAGCCGGTCGCGTGCTCGAACTTTACGTCGGGGAATTTCGCCGCGACCTTGTTGGTCGGGTCCATATAGCCGAAGGACGTCGTGAAGATGATGTTGCAGCCGGAACGGGCAAAGCGTTCGATCGCGCGTTCGGCGTCGGCACCTTCGGGCACACTTTCCAGGTAGGCCAGTTCGACATTGTCCTCGCCGAGATTCTTCTGCATCTCGAGCGCGCCCTGATGATGCTGATATGACCAGCCGAAATCGCCGATCGGCCCGACATAGATGAAACAGGCCTTCGTCTTGGCTTCGGCCGCCATCGTGCCGAATGCCAGCACCGCCGCCGCGGCGGCATATGCCAGAATGGTTTTCTTCATGGTGTTCGTCCTCTTTCGGTTGTTGCCTGGGGCGCTGTCCCGTCCCTTGTGGTCAGCGATCTGGCACAAACGGCAGCCCCAGAGAAGCCGGTGTGTTGACCATGGTCGATCGTCTGTTGCGCGAGATTAGAACAAGCACGACGATGGTCGCCAGATAGGGAAGCGAAGAAAGCAACTGCGAGGGAACGCCTATCCCCAGCGCTTGCGCGTGAAGCTGGCCAATCGAGACCGCGCCGAACAGGTAGGCTCCGGCCAGTACCCGCCAGGGGCGCCAAGAGGCGAAGACGACAAGCGCCAGCGCGATCCAGCCACGTCCCGCGGTCATGTTCTCAATCCACTGCGGCGTGTAGACGAGCGACAGATAGGCGCCGGCAAGCCCCGCGCAGGCGCCGCCGAACATGACAGCCAGATAGCGGATCCCGATAACGCTGATCCCGAGCGCGTGGGCCGAGGCATGATTGTCGCCGACAGAGCGCAAGGTCAAGCCGACCCGCGACCGGAACAGGAACCAGGCGACCGCGGCGGTCAGAATGATCGAAATATAGAAGACGGGGTCTTGCCCGAACGCCAACTGACCGACCAACGGCAGGTCGGAGAGATAGGGGATATGGATGCTGGTCAGCTTGATGCCCGGCAATCCGACGAAGGCTTCGCCGAGCATGCCCGAAAGACCGAGGCCGAGCAGCGTCAGGGCGAGGCCGGTCGCGACCTGGTTCGTCACCAGCGTCAGGGTGAGGAAGCCGAAGAGCAGGGAAAACGCCGCACCGACCACGATGGCCGATCCGACCCCGAGCCAAGGCGATCCGGTCGCATAGGCGACGCCGAAGCCGGTAACCGCGCCCATGATCATCATGCCTTCAACGCCGAGGTTGAGCACGCCCGAGCGTTCGACGACCAGTTCCCCCATTGCGGCGATCAGCAGCGGCGTTGCGGCCGTCGCGATTGTGATCAGGATGTCTTCAAGCATTTTGCGTTGCCTCCCCAGTCTTCGCGGTCACGCCGACGAAGCGGATGCGGTAGTGGATGAGCGTGTCGCAGGCGAGCACGAAGAAGAGCAGCATGCCCTGGAACGCGCGTACCACCTTGTCCGAGACGCCGATCGAGATCTGCGCTGCCTCGCCGCCGAGATAGGAAAGCGCCAGGACCAGACCCGCGGCGACGATGCCGAGCGGATTGAGGCGGCCAAGGAAGGCGACGATGATCGCGGCAAAGCCGTAGCCGGGCGAAATGACAGGCCGAAGCTGACCGATCGCGCCGGACACTTCTGATATCCCGGCGAGGCCCGCCAGAGCGCCCGACACCAGGAAAGCGAAGAAAACCATGCGCGCCGAGGAGAAGCCGGCGAAGCGCCCTGCCCTCGGGCTCTGGCCGAGGACCTTGACCTCGAAGCCGCGCAGCGTCTTGGACAACATGAACCAGAGGGCGACAGCGGCGATCAGGGCAAAGACGAACCCCCAATGAGCTCGACCCGAATCCGGCCAGATCTCCGGCAAGATGGCATAGCCGTGGAAATTGCGCGTCTCCGGGAAGTTCATGCCCTCCGGATTCCGCCAAGGGCCACGCACCATCCAGTCGAGGAACAACTGCGCCACATAGACGAGCATCAGGCTGGTCAGGATCTCGTTGGTGTTGAAGCGTGTCTTGAGCCAGGCGGGAATCGCGGCGTAGGCGGCGCCGCCGGCCATGCCCATGATCAGCATCAGGGGCAGCACGATCCACGACTGGAAGGCCGGAAAGACGACCGGCAGGATGGAGCCCGCTATGGCGCCGATGATGAGTTGGCCCTCGGCGCCGATATTCCAGTTGTTGGAAAGATAGCAGATCGACAGTCCGACCCCGATCAGGATCAACGGCGCGGCCTTCACCGCCAGTTCGTGCAGCGACCAGACCTCGCGAAGCGGATCGATGAAGTAATAGAAGAGCGCGTCGGCGGGGTTCTTGCCGAGGGCCGAAAACATGATGGCGCCGGCGACGAGCGTCAGCGCGAGAGCGATGAAGGGCGACAGCGCGCTGAACAGCGCCGATTGCTGAGGCCTCTTGACGAGTTCGATGCGCATCAGGCCGTCTCCGGAGTGTGTTCGATATGGCCGGGCTCGGCACCGCCCATCAGCAGGCCGATCTTCTCGAAGGTCGCCTCGGCGCGAGGAATGGGGGCGGACAGTTCGCCATTGTGCATTACGGCGATCGCGTCGGAGATCTCGAACAACTCGTCGAGGTCCTGGCTGATCACCAGCACTGCGGAGCCGTTGCGTGCAAGCTCGATCAGCGCCTGGCGGATTCGCGCCGCAGCGCCCGCGTCGACGCCCCAGGTCGGCTGGTTGACGACCATCACTGCCGGCTGCCTGTCGAGTTCGCGGCCGACGATGAACTTCTGCAGGTTGCCGCCCGACAGGGAGGCCGCCTCAGGGTCCACGGCGCTCTTGCGCACGTCCATCACCTGAATGATGCGTTGCGCGGCGGCAGCGATCGCGCTCGTCTTGATGATGCCGGCAGCACCAAGATAGCTCCTTGCGTCGGTGGCGTGGCGCGACAGGAGCAGGTTCTCCGAGAGCTTCATGCGCGGCGCCGCGCCATGGCCCAGTCGCTCCTCGGGCACGAAGGCGGCGCCAAGGATCCTGCGGCCGGAGATCGGCAGACGGCCCGCGTCCTTGTTGCGGATGCGGATCGTGCCCGGCTCCTTCTGCAGCACCTCGCCGGACACGGCCTCGAAGAATTCGCCCTGGCCGTTCCCGGCGACGCCGGCAATTCCGATCACCTCGCCGGCGCGCACATCGAGATTGATGTCGCGCAGCGGAATCGAGAACGGTGTCGCCGGGGCGCGGTTGAGCTTGCGGATCTCGAGCAGGGCTTCGGTGCGCCCGGTGTCCGGAGCAGGCGCACGAACGACCGCCTGCACTTCGCTACCGACCATCAGCCGGGCGAGCGAGGCGGCGGTCTCCTTGCGCGGGTCGCAGTGGCCGACCACCTTCCCGTGGCGCAGCACGGTGGCACGATCGCACATGCGCTTCACCTCTTCGAGGCGATGCGAAATATAGAGGATCGACTTGCCTTCGGCCCGCAACCGTTCCAGCGTCTCGAACAGCTTGTCCGCTTCCTGCGGCGTAAGCACGGAGGTTGGTTCATCCAGGATGATCAGTTCGGGCGTCTGCAGCAGGCAGCGGATGATCTCGATGCGTTGCCGCTCGCCGACCGACAGGTCGCCGACCAGCGAATAGGGGTCGAGCGGCAGGCCGTAGCTGTAGGATAGTGCCTTCGCCTTGGCAGCGATCGTGCCGATCGGCGTGTCGTCATCGAGCGACAGGGCGATGTTCTCCGCCGCGGTCAGAGCCTCGAACAACGAAAAATGCTGAAAGACCATGCCGATGCCGAGCTTGCGCGCAGCATGGGGATTGGAAATTCGGACCGGCTCGCCTTTCCAGCGGATCTCGCCGGAATGGGGCTCGAGGGAGCCGAACAGCATTTTTACCAGCGTCGACTTGCCGGCGCCGTTCTCGCCCAGAAGAGCGTGTATTTCGCCCTTGCCGATTGTGAGGTCGATATTGTCGCAGGCCTTGAGCGTGCCGAATATCTTCGTCAGGCCCCGGACCTCGAGCAGGTTCTCGGTAGCGTCGTTAGCACTCACAGTGCCTCCCGGTCTGCATTCGGCAGACGTGTTCTATGTTCCCGAAACCATGGTAGGCGCGACTGGCCGACAACGCAAAGCGGCACGCATCTTGAAAGAGCTTCAAGAAAATCAGCAGGTGGCCGGGGCGCTTTTCATCGAAAGCAGCGGTGCCGTACCTGCCACCGTGCGGGTCGGGATCCGTTCGAATTCCCGTCACGGAATGAGGATTGTCGCTCCGGACGTCTTCCGGGCCTCCAGGTCTGTGTGCGCCTTCGCCGCATCCTTCAGCGCATACCGCTGATTGATCCTGACATCGATGACCCCGGCTGCAACGAGGTCGAAGAGAGCCTTGGCTCCAGCTTCGAGATCGGTTCGTTTCGCGATGTAGGTGAAGAGGGTCGGCCGCGTGGCGTAGAGCGATCCTTTCTGCGACAGGAGCGCCATGTTGAATGGCGGGATCGGACCGGACGACTGGCCGAAGCTGACGAACATGCCGAGCGGCTTCAGGCAGTCGAGCGATCCCGGGAAGGTGTCCTTGCCCACGGAATCATAGACCACATCGCACTTTGCTCCCGCCGTGATCTCGTTCACCGCGGCGACGAAGTCTGTGTCACGGTAGTTGATCACATGGTCGTAGCCATGCTGCCCGGCCAATGCCACCTTTTCGGCGGAACCGGCGGTGCCGATGACGGTGGCGCCGATGTGCTTTGCCCACTGGCCGGCGATCAGGCCGACGCCGCCGGCCGCGGCATGGAAAAGAACGGTGTCGCCCGGCTTCACCTTGAAGGTGCGGCGCAAAAGATATTCCGCCGTCAGGCCCTTCAGCATCAGCGCGGCAGCCTGCTCGTCCGAGACACCGTCGGGGATCATGACGAGGCGCTCGGCCGGGACGACGCGCTCTTCGCAGTAGGCGCCGGTCGGTATCGTGTAAGCGACGCGGTCGCCGGGCTTCAGCCAGTCGACGCCCTCGCCCGTTTCCAGCACGGTGCCCGCCGCTTCGCCGCCCGGCACGAGCGGCAGGCCGTTCGGCGCCGGATAGAGGCCGCTGCGGAAGTAGGTGTCGAGGAAGTTGAGGCCGATCGCCCGGTGGCGGATCAGCACCTGGCCGGCACCCGGTTTGTCCGCGTCGACGTCGTCATAAGACAGCACCTCCGGACCGCCGTGGGCGTGGATCCTGACAGCTTTGGACATGTTCAGCTCTTCTTCAGACCGAGATTGGGGAATGCCTGCATCACGCCGCCGATGACGAACAGATAGATGCCTGTGATGGCGATGCCGATCTTGACGAACTGCGCCGCATGCATGTCCTGGATCAGCGCGATGCCGCCGAAGAGACACCACAGCAGCGTCATCGGCAGGTTGATGACGCGCAGCCGGACGACACGGACCGGATGCAGGAAGTTCATGGGCACGAAGGTCAATATGCCGGCGATGACGACGACCGCGAAGGACACCTGCTCGCCCGGTTCGATGACGAACAGAGTGAACACGATCATGTTCCAGACAACGGGGAAACCCTTGAAGAAATTCTCCTTGGTCTTCATTCCGGTGTCGGCATAGTAGATGGCGCTCGACACGACGATGATCGCCGCCGACAGGAACGACAGGCCCTCGCCCATGAAGCCGCGCTGATAGAGCGCGAAGGCCGGGATGAGGACATAGGTCATGTAGTCGATGATGTTGTCGAGCAACTCGCCTGACCAGGTCGGCAGGATTTCCTTGACCTGAAGCTTGCGCGCGATCGGCCCGTCGATGCCGTCGACGAGCAAGGCGAGCCCCAGCCACCAGAACATCGCCGTCCAGCGCTGCTCGCTGGCGGCCACGACAGACAGGAAAGCAAGAAACGAGCCGGAAGCCGTCAGCAGGTGAACCGAAAAGGCTCGGGCCTGCGGCCAGGTTACTTTTTGTTTCCTCAGGTTCACGGGCCGCGCCAGTCCAGCTTGCAGATCTCGGCCGAACGGCCGGCGAAGTTCCAGTTGCGCCCGAAGGCGCGCATCCGGCTCTTGTCGGAGCGGGCGACGATGACCTCCGGCGCGATCCAGTATTCGGAGTTGGTGATCACGGTGTCCTTGTCGCGGTCCTTGCCCGAGATCGGCGTTACCGCGCCGTCGATGATCTTCGGAATCTGGAAGATGCGTGTCTTGTCGCGGACCTCGTAGGTGATCGGGACCTGCTCGATGCCGAGGAACTTGCCGACCAGGATCGACAGCAGCGACGTCGTGCCGCCAGCCTTGCCCGAGAAGATCTTGCCGATCGCCTTGGTCGCGTAGATAGAGGCGCGCTCGTCCACGAACAGGCCGGCCGTCCAGTTGCCGCGGCTCATATAGCCGGGGATTTCCATGACCAGGCCGAGATTGAGCCCGGAGAGGTCGACATCGCCGAAATGACCGGCGTCGATGCGGAAGCCTGCCCAGGTCTGGCAATAACCCTCGGTGGGCGGATGGTTGCCGAGCGACAGCACGCAGGGGCAGAAGACGGTGCAGTTGCAGGACAGCACCAGCTCTCCCTTCATCGCCCAGCTTTGGTCGGCCATCGATAGCGTCTCCGTTACACGGCAATTAATAGCAGGGCAGCACCCCACACAAGGAGTATCGCACCGGCCGCCATGGTCGGAAGCCGGCCCGGAACCTGTCTTTCCACGATGGTGAACAGTGCGATGAGAGCCATCCAGAAAAGGTTCATGATGCCGACGGCGAACATCACCAGCATGAGCGCCCAGCAGCAGCCGAGGCACCACAGCCCCTGCTCCATGCCGAGCGTGAAGATGCGGGATGGCCGCCGGCTCCAGCGCGAGAAAAGGATGTTGAAAGGATTGCGGCATTTCCTGAGGCAGGCATCCTTGAAACCGCTGAACTGGTAGAGCCCGGCAAAAATGAGGGCTGCTGCCGCCGCGCCTCCGCGAAGCGGCTCCGCGACGCTGCCGACCGGGCCGGCGTTCACGGCGATCGTAAGCCCGGCGAAAACAAAGGAAGCCGCCAGCCACACCGTGAGATACCCGCCGACCAGAACCATCGGATGCACCGCGCCCCCGCCCTTGGCGGCGGCCGTATCGGCGATCTCGCAATAAGTGCGGATCATCGGCACGGCCGACGGAAGCATCATGGCAAGCGCCATCAAGAGCCACATTGCCGTGAGCGCTGCGAACTGGCCGCCATATGCCGCGTCCAATGGAGCGGATGTCACGCAAAGCCGGAAGAAGGCGTCGAGGAACGCCGGCCACGGCAGCGAGGAAAGCGATTCGGCGAGACCCGCGCCCGGAGCGGCAGGTCCCGGCGTCAGCATCACGCTTCTCGCGGCCATGAGGGCCAGCAGGATCCAGGAGAGACACACTGCCGCGCCCAACAGGGAATAGACCGTCCGGCGCGGCCGCACGGCGAGGGCCGCCAGCGTCCGCCCGGCGACATCGAGATTGCCGAAGTCTTCGTCCTTGCCCGCCACAGTCGATACGCCACGTTGATCGCGGTTGCCACATTGCCATATACCGGGGCGGTGACGGATTTGAAGTGCCTGGTATCAGCAATTGACCGGCATGAACGTCATTCGCCCGATCGAGGTCAGCCGGCGGCCTGGATCCGGCATCGGTGGCGTCGGCGCTTTTTGATCGGAAACGGCATCTTGGACAGACAGGTCGAAAACGGGATTCTCATCGCGGGCACCGGGCCTGTCGGGCTGATCGCAGCGCTTGGCCTGGCGAGGAGCGGCTTCGCGGTGACCCTGGCCGGTCCCGAAGTGCGCAGCGACGACCGCCGCACGACAGCGCTCATGACGCCGGCGTTGAAATACCTGAACTCGCTCCACGTCCTGGCCACGATAGAATCGGATGCGGCGCCGCTCAGCGTCATGCGCATCGTCGATGGAACCAGCCGGCTGATCCGCAGCCCGGTGGTCACCTTTCGCGCGGCCGAGATCGGAGAACGCCATTTCGGCCTCAATATACCGAACCGCATCCTGAATGCCGCGCTCGAGCAAGCGGTACGGGCGGAACCGCTGATCGACTGGAAGAAGTCGCTGGTCTCGCGCTGGAATCTTGCTGGATCCGAGGCTGCGGCCGAACTGGCTGATGGGACCAGGCTTTCGGCCGCGCTGGCAGTGGCCGCTGACGGGCGCGCCTCGCCGGCCCGCGAGGCCGCGGGGATCCGTACGACGATGCACGACTATCCGCAGGCGGCACTCGTTCTCAATTTCGGCCACAGCCGTGGCCACGGCTTCACCTCAACCGAGTTCCACACCGAGACCGGTCCGTTCACCCAGGTGCCTCTACCGGGCGACCGGTCCAGTCTCGTATGGGTCGTAAGGCCTGAAACGGCGGACGAGCTCGCCGCGCTCGACGATGCGACGCTGTCGATGAGGGTCGAGGAGAAGATGCAGTCGATGCTCGGCCGGGTGACTGTCGAACCCGGCCGCCAGATCTATCCGCTGTCCGCGACATTGCCCGCACGCTTCGCGCAGAACCGTGTGGCCCTGATCGGAGAGGCGGCACATGTGTTTCCTCCCATCGGCGCACAAGGTCTGAACCTCGGCGTCAGGGATGTCATCGACCTGGTCGAAACGGCTGCTGCGAACCGAGCCGACCCCGGCAGCGGGGCGACGCTGGCGGCTTATGACCGCAAGCGCCGGCCCGACATCCTGGCGCGCACCGGCGCGGTCAATCTACTCAACATGTCGCTCCTGTCGAACATGCTCCCGGCGCAGATGGCACGAAGCGCCGGCCTTGGTTTCCTGCGCGGCTTCGCGCCCGTTCGGGCATTCTTCATGCGCGAGGGCATGCAGCCGGGCAGCGGCCTGGCGTCAGCCCTGGCCGGCCTAAGGGAACAGATCCGGCGGTAGGACGCCGCTCTTGATGGCATAGAGCAGCGCTGTCACCGTTCCGACCGAGATGACTGTGGTGAGCAACACGCTTGCCGAAGCGCGCTGTACCCATACGCCGTATTGCTGGGCTATGACGAACACGTTGGTCGCCGTAGGCAGTGCAGCAAGAAGCACCGCCGAGAACAACCAGGTCGGCGGGTAGTCGCCGACCCAGCTCAGCACCAGGTAGCAGAGCAGCGGATGCACGACGAGCTTCAGTGCAGCGATCGGCGCGAGTTCCACCGGCACACGCTTCAACGGTCGCAGCGCGAGAGTGACGCCCATGGCGAACAGCGCACAAGGTGCTGCCGCGCGCGACAGATATTCGAGGAAGCGTTCGATCGGCACCGGTGGACGGAACTCGAAATAGGCGCCCGCGACGCCGACCGCCGTGGCGATGATGAAGGGATGGAACACGATCTTCCTGACGACGCCGAGCGCCAACGCGCCGGGGCTTGCCGCACGGTCGGCGCCCGACAGCGCCATCATCATCGGCGCGACCGCGAAATGGATGATGTTCTCGAAGCAGAAGATCAGGGCGACGGGCACCGCCGCCTCCTCACCGAAAGCAAGCAGCGCCAGCCCCGGTCCCATATAGCCGATGTTGCCATAGGCGGCGGCGAGGCCTTTGACGGTCGATTCCGCGATCTCGCCGCGGGAGATGAGGTAGGACGCCACGAACATGATCAAGAAGATCACGTAGGTCGACAGGACGGCTCCGAAAATGAAGCCCCATTCGGTCAGACGTTCGAAGGGCGTCTTGGCCAGGAGTTGGAAGAACAGAGCCGGAAGCGCGACATAGATGATGAAGGTATTCATCCAGCCGAGCGCTTCCAGCGGCTGCCGGGTGATGCGCGCCACCAGGTAGCCCATGAAGATCAGGCCGAAGAAGGGCAGTACGAGGCCGATTACGTCAGACATCTGCGACCGCCTGGGCTGCCTTTGGGCGGTGCGTCAAAGGCGCACGGGATTGAATTGTGCGCTGCACTGCGCCAAATAGGGGGCGAGGTAGAGTATGATGACAGGCGTTAAGACAGCGAAGTTCCGGATCGGCCAGGTGGTGCGTCACAGGCTGTTTCCCTTCCGCGGCGTGATCTTCGACGTGGACCCGGAATTCGCCAATACCGAGGAATGGTATGAGGCCATTCCCGCGCAGGTCCGCCCGCGCAAGGACCAGCCCTTCTATCACCTGCTGGCGGAGAACGCCGAGACCGAATACATCGCTTATGTATCGGAGCAGAACCTGCTCGAGGACGACTCCGGCGAGCCGGTACGTCATCCGCAGTTGAAGGAAATGTTCGACGCCCTGCCCGATGGCGGCTACGAGCCCAAGGGCCGGGCGCATCATTGAAGAGAGCGAGTAGCGAATAGCATGTAGCGAATAGGGGGAATTTGCCGCTCCCTATTCGCTACCGACTATTCGCTATTCGCTCCTTAGTTCCCCGCTTTCGCCTTGTCCTGCTCTTCCTTGAGCTTCTTAGCGAAGTCCTCGTTGTTCTTGGTCACGAACTCCTGCAGCTTCTTCTGGCGGTCCTCGATGTCGGACTGCTGCATGGGCGGGCCGTCGTAGACGCCGGTGAAGCCCTGAAGGCTGACCTTGATCGGGTTAGGCTGATTCTGGAAGTTGACCGAGGTGAGGGTCAGCTCGGAGCCCTTCTTGAAGGAGTTGACGAGCTGGTCGGAAAGCTGCGTCTCGGCCACGCAACGGTCGGGAAAGCAGATCACATAGTCGAGCTTCTGCGTCTTGCCGCCGTCGATCTGCAGGCCGATGCCCGGGGGCACCATGCGTCCGCTCGGCACGGAGACCTGGAAGACCTTGCGGTTCACCTTGCCCTTGAGCTCGATCAGGCTGATGCCGGTGATCATCTGACCCGTGTCGGCGACGACGATGTTCTGCACGTTGCAGATATCGACGTCTTCCTGCTTGGAACAGGCCTTGAACCAGCCCTGAGGGATCTGCGGCTGCTGCGCCGCGGCCGGAACAAGGCCAGCGGCCAGAACGCCGGCCGCAGCGGCAGCCATGACGGAAAGACGGGAAGCGTTTATCGTCACGCTCGTCATATTGATCGAATCCTCTCATATGTCGCCAGACCCGGCGCCCGAGTCGGTTGGCCGCTTGGTGTTGCCCAAATGAGGCAACAGAATGACTGTCGGGGGCGTGTTACACCGCGTCGTCTGTCAAATCCAGCCCGGATTGCCGCAAATCCCGCATCCTTTCCGATGTTTGCGGCGGGCGTGATAGGGTGGCAGCGAATCACGCGCGCGAGACGGAAACCAGGAGCCACCACGATGCGGCGATCGCTTTCGGCTGTTCTAGCCGGACTCCTTTGCCTGGCCGGGGCCTTCGGACCGGCGGTCGCCGAACCGAAGCATGCGATCGCCATGCATGGCGAGCCGGCGCTGCCCGCCGACTTCAAGCATTTCCCCTACGTCAATCCGGATGCTCCCAAGGGCGGAAGGATCGACTATGCCTGGTCGGGCACCTTCGACAGCATCAACCCCTTCATCGTCCAGGGCAGTGCGGCCCGCGGCACGCTCGACCTCGTGTTCGGCTACAACGTCTTCGACAGCCTGATGCAGCGCTCCAGCGACGAGCCGTTCACCCTCTATCCGCTACTGGCCAAGACCGTCGAGACCGACGACGACAGAACCTTCGTCGAGTTCACGCTCGACGAGCGGGCGCGATTTTCCGACGGACAGCCGGTCACCCCGGAGGACGTGATCTTCACCATCGAACTCCTGCGCGACAAGGGTCATCCGCGCTACGCCGTGACCGCCAAGAAGATCGGCAAGATGGAGAAGGTCGGAGAACGCGGCTTGCGCATCACCTTCAGGCAGCCCGACCGCGAACTGCCCCTGATCTTGGGGTTGATGCCGATCCTGCCGAAGCAGGCCACCGATGCGGAGCGTTTCGACAAGTCGACGCTGAAGCCGATGATCGGCAGCGGCCCCTACCGGCTGGAATCGGTGCGCCCGGGAGACAGCATCACGCTGCGGCGCAACCCGGACTATTGGGCGAAGGACATCCCTTCAAAAGTCGGCTTCGACAATTACGACGAGATCCGGCTGACCTATTTCCGCGACGAGAACGCGATGTTCGAGGCCTTCAAGAAGGGCCTCGTCGATGTCTTCATCGACGGAAGCAGCGGGCGCTGGAAGCACGACTACGACTTCGCTGCCGTGAAGCGCGGCGATGTGGTGCAGGAGACGTTCAAGACACAGCTCGCCTCGGGAATGTTCGGTTTCGTCATGAACAGCCGGCGTCCGCAGTTCCAAGATCGCGCCTTGCGCGAGGCGCTGGTATCGCTGTTCGACTTCGAATGGGCGAACCGTAACCTTCTGTCCAGCGCCTATACACGCACCAAGAGCTTCTATGACAATTCCGAGCTTTCATCCTTCGAGCGCCCGGCGAGCGAGGCGGAAAAGGCCCTGCTGGCCCCCTTCCCTGATGCGGTGACTCCCGAGGTCATGGCAAACGGCTGGCGACCGCCGGCTTCGGACGGCAGTGGGCGCGACCGCGACTTCCTGAGGGTCGGCTTCGACAAGCTCAAGGCCGCCGGCTACACCATCGAGGACGGCCGCATGGTCGACAAGAACGGCGCGCCGCTCGCCTTCGAGGTCATGCTGAAGGGCCAGGACAGCCAGCAACTCGCCATGGCCTGGCAGCAGACGCTTGCCAGGCTCGGCATCGACGTCACCATCCGCTCGGTCGACGCCGCGCAGTATCAGCAGCGCCTCAATCAGTTCGATTTCGACGTCATCGCTTTCGCCTATCCCTCGTCGCTGTCGCCCGGCGTCGAGCAGGTGGCACGCTGGGGATCGGCCGCACGCGACCAGCAAGGCACGTGGAATTTCGCCGGGGCCGCCAATCCGGCTGCCGATGCGCTGATCGATACGCTGCTGAAGGCACGCGACCGCGATTCCTTCATCCAGGCCGTGCGCGCCTATGACCGCGTCCTGATGAGCGGGTCCTATGTGGTCCCGCTCTATTTCCTGCCCGAACAATGGGTGGCGCGGTGGAGCCGTATCAAACATCCGGAAAAGACGCCTATATATGGCTATCAGCTGCCGACCTGGTGGCGCGAGGAAAAGTAGTCATCCTTTCGAATGGAGCAGCCGATGAGCGCCAAGCAATCCATAACGGTCGACGTCGTGTCCGACGTCGTCTGCCCCTGGTGCTTCATTGGACAGAAGCGCCTCGACAAGGCGGCTGCCGCCCTGTCCGACATCGATGTCGACATACGCTGGCGGCCCTACCAGCTCGATCCGACGATCCCGCCCGAGGGCAAGGACCGCCGACAATACATGATCGACAAGTTCGGCAGCGAGGAGCGCATCCGGCAGATCCATGAAAGGATCGAGGGGCTCGGAGCCGTCGAGGGGATCGATTTCGCATTCGACGCTATCAAGGTCGCGCCCAATACGCTGGACGCGCATCGCGTCATACGCTGGTCCGGACCTGCCGGTCCCGATATCCAGAACCGCCTCGTGCGCCGCCTGTTCCAGCTCAATTTCGAGCAAGGCGCCAATGTCGGCGACCATGCCGTGCTGATCGACGCCGCGCGCGAAGCGGGCATGGACGCATCCGTCGTCGAGTCCCTCTTGCCGACGGATGCCGATGTCGAGGCCGTGCGCGCCGAGATCGCGACCGCCTCGCGCATGGGCATTACCGGTGTGCCGTGCTTCCTGCTGGAAAGCAAATATGCCGTCATGGGCGCCCAGGAGGCCGAGACGATCGCCGATGCCATCCGCCAGGTCGCCGCGGCCAAGGCGCGTGGCGAACTCGACGCAAGCTGACGGCGTACCCGATGTCAGCGCGAGTTTTCCACCCGCGGCGGTGCGACCAGCGCGCCGGCAAGTCGTCTGGCGATCGGCAGCGCTATCTGCAGGCTCGGAAACGCTACGACCCAGGAAAACGCCCAGGACGGTGGCCAGGACGCCACGAAGTCCGCGCTCAAACCTTTGTGGACCAGGGTCATCACCGCGGAAATGATGCCCGACATGATGATGGAGAGGACAAAGGACAGAGCGAGGCCGAAATGCCTGTGCGGGAGTCTCGGGAGCATGATGTGACGGTTCCAACAATTTGATCGGAAGGTTGAGCGGCGCGAACCTCGCCGCCGCGCCTATCATCTAGATCGTCCCTTTGGCTGTGATAATATCCATTATCTCAAACAGATTCTCACGGAGTTCGAGAGAATTAATGGATCGCATCCACGATCTCGAGGCATTCATCGAAACGGTCGAGCAAGGCAGCCTCACGGGCGCGGCCCGCAAGCTGGGGCGTTCCCTTCAGTCGATAAGCCGCTCGCTGATGGCGCTTGAGCAGAGCCTTGGCGTGGAACTCCTTCAGCGCACGACGCGCAGGTCCAGGACCACCGACGCGGGTCAGGCCTTCTTCGAACGGGTCCAGCCGGCCGTCGCAGAGCTTCTCGACGCGCGGGACGCCGCAGCAAGCCTGCGCTCGTCGCCGACCGGATGCCTGAGGGTCAGTGCGCCGACCCTGTTCGGGCCGGCATTCGTGATGCCGATCCTGAGCAAATTCATAGATTTGTTTCCGGACGTTGATGCCGAACTCCAGCTATCGGATCGGATCGAGAACTTCACCGAAGGTGAAATCGATCTCGCCATCCGCGCCGGCGAGTTGCCGGATTCCGACCTCAAAGCAATACGACTGGGCGCCCTGCGCAGGGTTTTCTTCAGCTCCCCGCAATACCTCGCCGCGCACGGAACGCCGAGCCATCCGAGGGAGCTCGCCGACCATGCCTGCGTGACGCGGGTTGTCGACGGCAGGACGGCGAGCTGGTCCTATCGGGCCGAGGGCAAGTCCAGGGAGATCAAGGTAGCCGGGCGGCTGAGGAGCAACAACTCGACGGCTCTTTATGCGGCGGTGCTGGCCGGGGCGGGCATCAGCTATGCGCCGCTCTTCCAGATCCGCGATCTGGTCGAGGCCGGGCGGCTTAAAGTGATCCTGGCCGAGTACGAGACCGCCCCGGCTCCCCTGCACGCCGTGTGGCCTAATATGCGACGGCCCCCGGCGAAAACCCGGGCGTTTCTCGACTTGCTCATCGAGGAAGTGCCGCGGCTCCGGCTCGAATAGCGCTTGGTCACGCCGCCGATTTGTCTGCCAATCTGGCGAGCTGGGTTATGACCACGGCGGAACCTGCGAGGCGCTTTTCAGCGTTCGGCCAATCCCGGATGAAGACCACGCTCTGGTCGGGCCGGATCCTGGCCAGCGAACCCTGCTCGCCTATGAAACGCACAAGCCCGGCCGGGTCGGCGAATTCCTTCTTGCGGAACTGGACGACCACGCCCTTGGGGCCCGCATCGAGCTTTTCGACGTTGGCCTTGCGGCAAAGCGCCTTGATGAAGACGATCTTCAGCAGGTGCTGCACTTCCTCCGGCATCGGCCCGAAGCGGTCGATCAATTCGGCGCCGAAGGCGTCGATCTCCTCCGTCGCTTCGATATCGCCGAGCCGCCGGTAGAGAGCCAGTCGCAGTTGCAGGTCCGGCACATAGCTTTCGGGGATCATGACCGCGGTGCCGATGGTTATCTGAGGCGACCAGCTGCCGTCGCTCACCTCGCCGGTGCCGCGGATCTCGGCGACGGACTCTTCGAGCATCTGTTGGTAGAGCTCGAAGCCGACCTCCTTGATGTGGCCCGACTGTTCCTCGCCGAGAAGATTGCCGGCGCCGCGTATGTCGAGGTCGTGGCTGGCGAGCTGGAAGCCTGCGCCCAGCGTGTCGAGCGACTGCAGCACCTTGAGCCGCCGGTCGGCATTGGCCGTCAGCGTGCGGTTGGCGGGCAATGTGAACAAGGCATAGGCGCGCACCTTGGAACGCCCCACCCGGCCGCGAAGCTGGTAGAGCTGGGCGAGGCCGAACATGTCGGCACGATGCACGATCAAGGTGTTGGCGGTCGGGATGTCGAGACCTGATTCCACGATCGTGGTCGACAGGAGCACATCGTACTGGCCGTCGTAGAAGGCATTCATGATATCGTCGAGCTCGCCGGCCGCCATCTGGCCGTGAGCAACGGCGACCTTCAGCTCGGGCACCGATTCGCGAAGGAAATCATGGATTTCCGACAGGTCCGAAATGCGCGGCACGACGTAGAAAGAGTGGCCTCCCCGGTAACGTTCGCGCAGCAGGGTTTCGCGGATGACGAGCGGATCGAAAGGCGAGATGAAGGTGCGCACCGCCATGCGGTCGACCGGCGGCGTGGTGATGAGCGACAGCTCGCGCACACCGGTGAGCGCAAGCTGCAATGTGCGCGGGATGGGCGTCGCCGAAAGCGTGAGCACATGCACGTCACTCTTCAGCTCCTTCAGCCGCTCCTTGTGCTTGACCCCGAAATGCTGCTCCTCGTCGATGATGAGCAGGCCGAGGTTCTTGAAGCCGATCGCAGAGCCGAGCAGAGCATGCGTGCCCACCACGATGTCCACGGTGCCGTCGGCGATGCCTTTCTTGGTCTCGGCCAGTTCCTTCGAGCCGACCAGCCGTGAAGCCTGCCTGACCGTGATCGGCAGGCCCGAGAAACGTTGGGAGAATGTCTTGAAATGCTGACGCGCCAGAAGCGTGGTCGGCACCACGACCGCGACCTGGAAGCCTTCCATCGCCGCCAGGAAGGCCGCCCGCAGCGCGACCTCCGTCTTGCCGAAGCCAACGTCGCCGCAGATCAGCCGGTCCATGGGTTTGCCGAGCGACAGGTCGTCGACGACGGCGTCGATCGCCGTTTGCTGGTCGTCGGTCTCCTCATAGGAGAAGCGGGCGGCGAATTCGCCGTAGAGCCCGTCGGGAGGCATCATGACGGGCGCCTCGCGCATCTGGCGCTCGGCGGCCAGCCGAATGAGAGCGCCGGCCATCTCGAGCAGGCGCCGCTTCAGGCGTGCCTTGCGCGATTGCCAGGCGCCACCGCCCAGCTTGTCGAGCGTCGCCTCGGCCGATTCCGAACCGTAGCGCGACAGGAGTTCGATGTTCTCGACCGGCAGGAACAGCCGGTCGTCGCCGGCATAGTGCAGTTCCAGGCAGTCATGCGGCGCGCCGGCGGCCTCGATCGTGCGCAACCCGATGAACCGGCCGATGCCGTGATCGGCATGCACGACGATGTCGCCGGAAGACAGCGCTGCGACCTCGGCGATAAAATCGGACGCGCGCTTGCGCTTCTTCGACCGCCTGACCAGGCGATCGCCGAGAATATCCTGCTCGGCGACGACGACCAGCCTTTCCGTCTCGAATCCGGCTTCCAGCGGCAACACCGCGAGCCCCGCCTGTCCCGCCTCCAGCCGGGCGACTTCGTCGAGGGTGGAGACGCGCTTCAGATTGCCGAGGTGGTGCTCGGCGAGAATCTGTGCGAGACGGTCGAGCGAACCCTCGGTCCAGCCGGCGACGACGACCTTGCGTCCCTGCGCGCGCACGCCGCCGATATGGCTGACAACCGAGTCGAAGACATTGGCCGAGGGATCGGTTCGCTCCTGCTCGAAGCTGCGGCCTGCCCTGGCGCCGGCGTGACGGACGTAGCTGGACGGCAGATCGGGCGCGTCGAAGGGCGTGAATTCCCCTGCGACCTTGTCCGCGATCGCGCCGGTCACCTCATCGGGCGTCAGATAGAGCAGCGCAGGCGCAGCCGGCTTGTAGGGCACGGCGTCCTTCAGGGCGCCGTCCGCCTGCCGCTTGCGGGCCTCGTAGTGGTCGAGAATGAGTTCGTGCCGCTCGCTCAGCGCCTCGCGCGCGAGATGGTCGAACACGACGGGAGCTTCCGGCAGGTAGTCGAACAGGGTCGCGAGCTTGTCGTAGAAGAAGGGCAGCCAGTGTTCCATGCCGGCGAAACGACGGCTTTCGCTGACGGCGGCATAGAGTCCGTCGTCGCGCGACGGAGCGCCGAAGGCTTCAATGTAGTTGCGGCGGAAGCGGCTGACCGTCTCGGGCGTCAGCGCCACCTCGCTCATGCCCTGCAACTGGAACGATTTGCGCTGACCAGTGGTGCGCTGGGTCGCCACGTCGAAGGCGCGGATCGATTCCAGCGTGTCGCCGAAGAAGTCGAGCCGCAGCGGCTCCGGCGAACCCGGCGCGAAAAGGTCGAGAATGCCGCCGCGTACGGCGAATTCGCCTACGTCGCGGACAGTGGGCACCCGTTCGAAGCCGGATGTCTCGAGCCGTCCGATCAGCACTTTCATGTCGATCTGGTTGCCCGGCTTGGCGCGCAAGGTCTGCGCCTCGATGATCCCGGGCGGCGGAATGCGCTGGAGCACGGCATTGGCGGTGGTCAGGATCACGGCGCGGTGCGACGTCCTGGCCAGCGCGATCATCGCGGCGAGCGCATCGAGGCGTCGCGCGGCGGCGTCGGAGCCGGGCGATACGCGGTCGTAGGGCAGACAATCCCAGGCCGGGAGCTCCAGGAGCGGCAGATCGGGTGCGGCGAAGGCCAGCGCCTCCATGATCGAAGGCAGACGCTGACCGTCCCGGGCGACGAAGATCAGCGGCCGATCCCTGGCGATCTCGCCGGACAGCGCCGCGAGCGCGAAAGCCTCGTAGCCGTCCGCCACGCCGTCGATCGTGACGAAGCCGCCGGTGTCGGGACGGATGGCGATTTTTTCGATCAGGGACATGGTTGGTCAGAAGGTCTCGGGTCGGTCAAAAAGTTATGGCTTGGCGGAACGCGAGGACACGCCGCAGGATCGGACTGTCCTGGTCGGCGGGGATCGGCCGTTCGCCGGTGATCCAGGGGAGGAGCTTGGTGTCTGGAATGTCGAGGAGCCCCTCATATTGGTCGATTTCGATCTCGGTCAAGGCGCCGATCTCGGCATCGGCGAATGTGCCCAGGATCAGGTCCATCTCGCGCATGCCGCGGTGCCAGGACCGGAAGAGAAGCTTGCGCCGCCGTGCATCGAGGCCCTCGCTGGATCGTGTCGTTCCGGTCATGGTGGATGGTCCTTTCGCCGAGCGCGGCATATAGCGTGGATAGAACTGCCTGTCAGCCTTGCAACGGCCTCGGTCGGGCTTAACATCTGCGGCGATGCGTGACCCGAACCTCCTCTCCCGCCGGCCCGACGGGCCATGGTGCTTGCGCCTGCCGGTGCATCGCTGATGCGTCCTTCGCTGCTCGATCCGCTTTTTGCACCGATCACCGCGCTCGACGGCGTCGGTCCCAAGGTCGCCGGGCTGATCGAGAAGGTGGTCGCGACCGACATAAGCGATCGCGGTGCCCGTGTCGGGGATCTCCTCTTCGTGCTGCCGCATTCGGTGATCGATCGGCGGAACCGGCCGGGCATCGCCTATGCCGCCGAGGGCGCCATCGTCACGCTGGAATTGCGGGTCGACCGCCATCAGCCGCCGCCGCGCGGCAACAGATCGGTGCCCTATCGGGTCTACGCCCATGACGACACTGGCGAGATTGCGCTGACCTTCTTCCATGCCCATGCCGAGTGGCTGGCGAAGGCGCTGCCCGAAGGCGAGCAGGTGGTCGTCAGCGGACGGATGGAATGGTTCAACGGCCGCCCTTCAATGGTCCATCCCGACCATATCGCCAGGGCCGGCGACGCTGAAGGGTTGCCGCTGGTGGAGCCCGTCTATCCGCTGACGGCCGGGCTTTCGGTCAAGGTGTTGCGGCGTGCCGTCGGCCAGGGGCTGTCGCGCCTGCCGCAACTGCCGGAGTGGCTGGACGCCGACATCGCGCGCCGCCAGAGCTTCCCGACCTTCCACGACGCCCTGGATCGAATTCATCATCCGGCCGATCCGATCGACCTGTCGCCGGACAGTGTGGCATGGCGGCGGCTCGCCTATGACGAGTTCCTCGCCGGCCAGCTTTCCCTGGCCTTGGTCCGCAACCGCGTGCGCCGGCTCTCGGGACGGCCCCTTTCCGGCGACGGCAGCATCGTCGAAAGGGTGCGGGCCGCGCTGCCCTACAGGCTGACCGGCTCGCAGGAGACCGCGATTGCGGAGATCCACGCCGACCTGGCCGAGCCGGAGCGCATGATCCGCCTGCTTCAGGGCGATGTCGGTTCCGGCAAGACGGTGGTGGCGCTGCTGGCGATGGCGCGCGCCGTCGAAGCGGGCGGCCAGGCCGCGTTGATGGCGCCGACGGAGATTCTTGCCCGCCAGCATCTTGCCTCGCTGGCGCCGCTCGCTGAGCGTGCCGGCATTCGCATCGCCATCCTGACGGGGCGGGAGAAGGGCCGCGAGCGGACCGATACGCTGAAAGGGCTGGCCGACGGGTCGATTGATATCGTGGTGGGCACGCACGCGCTGTTCCAGGAGCCCGTCGTCTATCACGATCTCGTGCTGGCGATCGTTGACGAACAGCACCGATTCGGCGTGCATCAGCGGCTTGCCATCACCGCCAAGGGCGACGCTCCCGACATGCTGGTGATGACGGCGACGCCAATTCCACGCACTTTGGTGCTGACGGCGTTCGGCGACATGGATGTCTCGCGCCTGACGGAAAAACCGGCAGGCCGCCTTCCGATCCGAACCGTCACCTTGCCGCTCGAGCGGCTCGACGAGCTCATCGTCCGCATGCGCGACGCGATCCGCGACGGCCAGAAGGTTTACTGGATCTGCCCGCTGGTCGAGGAGTCCGACGAGATCGAGCTGATGTCCGCCGAGGACCGTTTCGCCATGCTGAAGCCGGCCTTCGGCGGCAATGTCGGCCTTGTCCACGGGCGCATGAAGGGAGCGGAGAAGGATGAGGCGATGCGCGTCTTCAAGGATGGAGAGACGCGCATCCTGGTTGCGACGACCGTCATCGAGGTGGGTGTCGACGTTCCCGATGCCACGATCATCGTGATCGAACATGCCGAGCGATTTGGGCTCGCCCAGTTGCATCAGCTGCGCGGCCGTGTCGGACGCGGCTCCAAACCGTCGACCTGCGTGCTGCTTTACAAGTCTCCGCTCGGCCAGACCGCCAAGCGCCGCCTTTCCGTCATGCGCGAGACCGAAAACGGGTTCGTCATCTCAGAGGAGGATCTGAAGCTGCGCGGCGAAGGCGAGCTCCTGGGCACGCGACAATCGGGCACCCCGGGTTTCCAGGTGGCGCGGATCGAGCACCACGCCGACCTCCTGGAGACAGCGCGCGACGATGCGCGCCAGTTCCTCGCCGAGGATCCCGAGCTTCAGTCCGAACGCGGCGCGGCCCTGCGACTGCTTCTCTATCTCTTTGGCCGCGACGAAGCGGTGCGGCTCCTGCGCGCAGGGTGACTTGGCCTCGGGAAAACCTGACGGCCCTCTTTCGCTAAGGCTTCGTCCGCCAGCGCCCTCGTCGTGGCCTCGTATTCGGGACCGACCAGCCCGGCCGATATCAGCAGCTTTGCAGCATCCTCGACGCTCATCTCGAGCGGAATGAGATCCTTCTCGGGCACATAGAGCAGATAGCCCGTGGTGACGTTGGGCGTGATGGGCCGGAATACCGCCACCGTCCTGCCCTCGCGAGGTTCCAGGGCGGCGTGGATCTCGTTGTCCTCGTGGGATGCGATGAAGACGATAGACCAGGCCCCCTTGCGCGGATATTCGAACAGCGCAACCTTGTTGAACAGATCCGCCCGATTGGCGAGCACCGTTTCGAAGATCTGCTTGAGCCCGCTGTAAAGGGTCCGCACCAACGGCATGCGATTGAGCAGCCTCTCGCCGAAGGACACGATCGACCGGCCGATGATATTGGCGGTAAGGAAACCGATTAGGGTGATCAGTACCAGCGCGACGAGCAGGCCGAAACCGGGCACTGCGAAGGGCAGATAGTTGTCGGGGTTGTAGCTCGACGGGATGTAGGGTTTCACCCACGAATCGACCCAGCCGATCAGGCTCCATACGAGATAGGCGGTGATCGCGAGCGGTGCGCAGACGACCACCCCTGTGAGGAAATAATTCCTCAGCCTTGTCATGCCGGAAAGCGACTTCGAGGGATCGGACATGGACTGCGCGGCGTTGGCGGACCCGCGCTATATAGGCGGGTTGCGGGCGACGCGGCAAGCCGTCGCTGCCTCCCCCGTGGCGCGAAAGCCGGCTGCGGCTATTCGACCGTGACCGACTTGGCGAGATTGCGCGGCTGATCCACGTCGGTACCCATGAAGACGGCCGTGAAATAGGCGAGCATCTGCACGGGCAGCGCATAGATCATCGGCGTGATGAACTCCGGCACGTCGGGAAGAACGATCGTTTCCATGGTCTTGATCGACGCCCGCTCGGCGCCCGCGCGGTCGGTGATCAGGATGATCCTGCCGCCGCGCGCAGCCACTTCCTGCATATTGGACACCGTCTTGTCGTAAATGCGGTCATGCGGCGCGATGACGATCACGGGCATGGACTCGTCGATGAGTGCAATCGGCCCGTGCTTCAGTTCGCCCGCAGCATAACCCTCGGCATGGATATAGGAGATCTCCTTGAGCTTCAGCGCGCCTTCCATGGCCAGGGGGTAGTTGGTGTCGCGGCCGAGATAGAGAACATGATCGACCTTCGCGAGTTCGCGCGCCACCTTCTCGATCTGCTCCTCGAGCTTCAGCACCTGGCTGGCGAAGCGCGGCGCCTCGGAGAGCTGCCGGATCAGTGCCTTTTCCTGCTCCGCCGAGACCGTGCCGCGCGCCACGCCGGCACGGACCGCAAGCGAGGCCATGACCGAGAGCTGGCATGTGAAGGCCTTTGTCGAGGCGACGCCGATCTCCGGCCCGGCGAGCGTGGGGAATATGACGTCGGATTCGCGCGCGATGGTGGATTCGCGGACATTGACGACCGCGGCGATCGGAACGCCTTCCTTGCGGCAGTAACGCAGTGAGGCGAGCGTGTCGGCCGTCTCGCCCGACTGAGACACGAACAGCGCGGCGCTCTTCCTGGATAGCGGCATCTCGCGGTAGCGGAATTCCGAGGCGATATCGATGTCGACCGGGAGGCGTGCGTAGCGCTCGAACCAGTATTTCCCGATCAGCCCAGCCAGATAGGCCGTGCCGCAGGCGGAGACCGCCAGGCGATCGAGCGACCCGAAATCGAACGGCAGATCGAGCGGCCGCGACGTGCCTTGCGTGAAGTCGATATAGTGGGCAAGCGTGTGGGAGATCACTTCCGGCTGCTCGTGGATCTCCTTCTCCATGAAGTGCCGGTGGTTGCCCTTGTCGACCATGAAGCTGGTGCCGATCGACTGCTGGCGCGGGCGCTCGACCGGCGCGCCACCCATGTCGTAGATCTGGACGCGATCCCGGCGCACGACAGCCCAGTCGCCATCCTCGAGATAGGTGATCGAGTTGGTGAACGGGGCGAGCGCGATCGCGTCGGATCCGAGGAACATCTCGCCATCGCCGTGGCCGACCGCCAGCGGCGGACCGTTGCGGGCGCCGACGATCAGGTCTTCGTCGCCTCGGAACATGATGGCAAGCGCGAAGGCGCCTTCCAAGCGTTTCAGGGCTTTGTAGGCCGCGTCGACGGGCGGTGTGTCGCGCTTCAGTTCACGCGAGATCAGGTGCGCCACGACTTCGGTGTCGGTCTGCGTGGCGAACTCGTAGCCGTCGCGCTTCAATTCCTCGCGCAGCTCGGCGAAGTTCTCGATGATCCCGTTGTGGACGATCGCCACGCCATCGCCAAAATGCGGATGGGCATTGGTCTCGTTGGGCACGCCGTGCGTAGCCCAGCGTGTGTGCCCGATGCCGATGGTGCCGTCGAGGGGCTCAGTCTTCAGCCGGCGTTCCAGATTGATCAGCTTGCCTTCGGCGCGCCGCCGCGCCAACTCGCCACGCTCGATCGTGGCGACGCCGGCGGAGTCGTAGCCGCGATACTCGAGTCGCTTCAGCGCATCGACGATAAGGGCGGCAACCGGCTCACGGCCGACGATCCCGACGATCCCGCACATTCTAGCACCCCCAGATGGACACCGCCCTGCGCGACATCGCAGGCAATTCAGCCGTCATTTAGGCCCGATCCGGGCCCGGTGAAAGTCACATATCGTGTCGTACCCATCGGCCATTGGGATGTCCATGGCAGCCGATCGGGTCATGAATGTCCGCTTCGGTCCGTCAGTCGGACTTGGCTATGGAGGCCGCGGCGGCCGCCGCCTGCTGCTCCCGCAACTGCTTTCCCCTGCCGGGCAGGGTCGCCTGGCGCGCTCGGCCGAAGGCCAGGGCGTCCTGCGGCACCTCCGACGTTATGACGCTGCCCGACGCGACATAGGCACCGTCGCCTATGCGAACCGGCGCGACCAGCGACGAGTTCGAGCCGATGAAGGCGCCGGCGCCGATCTCGGTGACGAATTTGTTGTAGCCGTCATAGTTGCAGGTGATCGTCCCGGCCCCAATATTGGCCTTTGCGCCGACGAAGGCGTCGCCGATATAGGTCAGGTGGTTGACCTTGGCGCCGGCGTCGATGACCGCCTTCTTGACCTCGCAGAAATTCCCGACCTTGGCCTTTTCCCTGAGGTCGGCGCCCGGGCGCAGCCGCGCATACGGGCCCACCTGGCAGCCTTCGGCGACCGCCGCCCCCTCCAGGTGCGAGAAGGCATGGATCACAGCGTTGGCGGCAACTGTGACGCCGGGACCAAACATGACATTGGGCTCGATGACGGTGTCGGCGCCGATCGTCGTATCGAAGGAAAAGAAGACGGTTTCGGGCGCGATGAGCGTCACCCCATCGAGCATCGCCTGACGACGACGGATCTTCTGCCAGATCGCCTCCGCCTCGGCGAGCTCGACCCGGTTGTTGATCCCCAGCACATTCTCGAACGGCGCTTCCGTTGCCACGGCCCGCAGCCCGGAGGCTTGCGCGATCTCGACGATGTCAGTGAGATAATATTCGCCCTTGGCGTTGGCATTGCCGACGGCGTCGAGCAGGCGCAGGACATCGCGACCCGCGATCGCCATCAGGCCGGCATTGCAGAAGGCGATCTCGCGCTCCTCGTCCGAGCAGTCTCGCTCCTCGCGAATCGCGAGCAGCGTGCCGTCCTTCTCGATTAGTCGCCCATATCCCGTCGGATTGGGTGGCCTGAAGCCGATCACGGCAACGGCGGCACCTTCGGCGAGCCTCTGGCGGGCCGTGCGCAGCGCCTCGTCGCTGACCAGCGGCGTGTCACCGAACAGCACCAGGATGTCGTCATAGCCACGCTCGATGGCTGCCCTGGCCGCCAGCACGGCATGCGCTGTTCCAAGCCTTTCCGCCTGCACGAAGGCTTCGGCTTCGGGCGCGAAAGGCGTTACCGCCTTCCTGACCGCCTCCGCGCCGCGACCTGCCACGATCGCTATATCGCCTGCGCCCGCCGCCCGGGCGGCCCGCACCACATGCGCCACCATCGGCAGGCCCGCGATCGGATGCAGCACCTTCGGCAAGGCGCTCTTCATGCGTGTGCCTTCGCCCGCGGCGAGGATGATCGAGAGGCAGGTTCTTTCGGTCATGACGGCTGTCGTCCGGCTGGGGGAAAGAGGCAGATGGAAACCGAGCCCATGCTGCCTCATTGCGGTTAAATTTCGGTCATGGCGGGTATAGCGGCAGTTCGATCGTTCGTCATCTCAGCCGGATGGGCGATTTCGATCTTGCTCCCGCCGCTCAGCCGAGGCGCCCCAGCGCCGGGAAGGTCTCCAGCAGCCAATAGGAGAACTGGGTCATGCCGCCGGTGACGAAAAGCACGCCGGCGATCACGAGCAGGCCGCCGATCACCTTCTCGACGCGGCCGAGATGCACGCGGAACCTGCCCAGGAAGCGCATGAACGCGCCGGAAAAAACGGCCGCGACAAGGAAGGGGATGCCGAGCCCGAGCGAGTAGGCGGCAAGGAGCAATGCGCCCTCGCCGACGGTCTCGCGCCCGCCGGCGAGCGTGAGGATGGGTCCGAGCACCGGACCGATGCAGGGCGTCCAGCCGAAGGCGAAGGCGAGGCCCATGACATAGGCGGCGACCATGCTCGCCGGCTTGCCCCTGGCCTGGAACCGCGCCTCGCGGGACAGCAGCGGGATGCGGATCAACCCGAGGAAGTTCAGGCCCATCAGGATGATGAGGATTCCGGCGGCCATCGCCAGCGGCTCCTGCCAGACCCGCAGCAGCCGGCCGATCGTCGAGGCGCCGGCACCCAGAGCAACGAAGACGGTGGAGAAGCCGAGCACGAAGGCGACCGACGAGACGATCAGCGCCTTCTTGACATGGGTGGATTCGGAGACGGCCTTCTGCTCGCGGAAGTCGTCGACCGACACGCCGGCCATATAGCAGAGATAGGGCGGCACCAAGGGCAGCACGCAAGGCGACAGGAAGGAGAGTGCCCCCGCCCCTACAGCGCTCAGATAGCCTACATCGATCGCCATTCGCCCACCATCCCTTGCCGGAGCCGATCTCCGGGCAGTTCCGCGGGCAGCATATAGACGGGAGGGCTACAGGGCTCCAATCACCATTGCGTGGCAAAGGGTCGCGAGTCGAAAACCTGAACCTGATTGTCGGATTTATTGGTGGTGAGCGCACTGGGACTCGAACCCAGGACCTACTGATTAAAAGTCAGTTGCTCTACCGGCTGAGCTATGCGCTCCCGAAGGGCGTCGCCCGCCCCGGAAATTGCGGCGGACCATAGGGAGAGAGGTTCTTTCGGTCAACCGGAAAAACACGGCTGTTCACCGCCGATCGATCGGCTGCGCAACGCCGGCCGCAGGTCGGACGGAAAAGGCGTGGCGGCCCGGGCCTTCAGCGATGGCCTTCGAGCTTCAGGTGCTGGATGAGCATGATCGTCTTGACGTCGATGATGCGCCCGTCGCGCGTCGCAGCCAGCGCTTCGTCTAGCGGCATCTCGATCACCTCGATGTCCTCGCCCTCATCGCGATGACCGCCGCCGTCGGAGACACGGTCGGCCGGTGCGTAGTCAGCCGTGAAGAATGACAGCCGTTCGGTGAGGCTGCCGGGGCTCGTATAGGCCGTATAGAGATGCCTGACGTCGCGGAGCCGGTAGCCGAGTTCCTCCTCGGCTTCGCGCCGGATCGCCGTTTCGGGGTCGTCCGCATCCAGCAATCCTGCACAGGCTTCGATCAGCGGGTCGGGGTGGCCGGTGACATAGGCCGGATAGCGGAACTGTCTGATGAGGAGCACGGTGTCGCGCCCGGGATCGTACGGCAGAATCACCGCGCCATCGCCCCGATCGAAGGTCAGCCGCGTCTGCGTTTCCCAAGCGCCGTCCCGCCGACGGTAGTCGAATACCGACTTCTTCAGCACGGCCCAGTCGTCGGCGAGCACTTCGACGGATTTGATCCGAACTCTTTCCTGCATTAGAATCCTCCACGCGTTCCCCGGCCGACTAAGCCCGATCGCTATCGCTTTGCAATAGTGGCCGAAGATGCTCGGTAAGCCGTGAGCGTGCGCGGCGATTGCGGAACCAATGCCCGGTCGGCGCGTTTCGCGTTCGATATTTGGCTTTTACGGGGAGAACCGTGATGAGGAAGCTGTTGTCTGGCCTGTGCGCCTCCTTGTTGGCGGCATCCTTCGCGCTTTCGAGCGCCGTGCCGCTGAATGCCGCGCCGACTTTCGCTCCCAAAAACCCAGCCGCAGTCATAGGCGGGCAGCAGGGCGACATACAGTACGTCAGGGACCGCCGCGGCGGCAGAAACTATGGCGGCCGCTGGGCCGGACGTGGTCCGTGGGGCGGAACCGACATGCCCTACTACAATCGCGGCCGCGGCGGGCCCCGCTATGACGGCTGGCGCGGCAGAGGATGGCGTGGCGATCGCTATTGGCGCGGCGGCGGCGGTCGAAACTGGGCCTATTACAATGGCTATCGCGGTTACCGCTACTACAGGCCTGGCTATCGCTACTACAACGACTATTGGTTCCCGGGCGCGGCCTTTATCGCCGGCGCACTGATCACGGGCGCGATCGCCAATTCCGGGCCGCGCTACTACAGCGGCGGTGGAAGCGCGCATGAGCGCTGGTGCTACAACCGCTACCGCTCATATCGCGCCTGGGACAATACCTTCCAGCCTTACAACGGTCCGCGCCGCCAGTGCATATCGCCCTATTGACGGGTGATCGGCGGTCGATGCCCGTGTGAGCAAGGGCACGGATAGGCTGGCATCTCAATGGTTCGTCAGGGTGCGGCGCACAGCGTCGCGCCAGCCTTTCAGCTTCCGGCGCCGTTCCGCATCCTCCATAACGGGCTCGAACCGACGGTCGAGCGCCCAGGCTTTGGCGAATTGCCGGGCCTTCGGCCAGACGCCTGCCTTCGATCCGGCGAGCCAGGCGGCGCCCATCGCCGTCGTCTCCAGGATCGTCGGGCGGTCGACCGGCGCGTCGAGAATGTCGGCAAGGCGCTGCATCGTCCAGTCCGACGCCACCATGCCGCCATCGACACGCAGCACGGTCTTGGCCTTGCCGTCGCGCCAGTCCTTCTTCATCGCGTCGAGCAGGTCGCGTGTCTGGAACGCGACGGAATCGAGCGTAGCGCGCGCGAATTCCGCGGGTCCCGTGTTACGGGTGAGGCCGAAGATCGCGCCCCTCGCCTCCGCATCCCAATGCGGCGCCCCCAGGCCAACGAAGGCCGGGACGAGATAGACGTCCTGCGTCGGGTCGGCCTTCGCCGCCAGTTCGCCGCTGTGCTGCGCGTGGCCGATCACCTTGAGCCCGTCGCGCAACCATTGCACGGCGGCGCCGGCGACGAAGATCGAGCCTTCCAGCGCATAGGTGGTCTTGCCGTTCAGCCGGTACGCGATGGTCGTCAGCAGCCTGTTCTTCGAGCGGACCAGATCGGTGCCGATGTTCAGCAGCGCGAAGCAGCCGGTGCCATAAGTCGACTTCATCATCCCCGGCTCGAAACATGCCTGGCCGATCGTCGCGGCCTGCTGGTCGCCGGCGACGCCGAGGATTCTTATCGGGGCGCCGAACAGGCCGGCATCGGTCGTGCCGAAATCGGCGGCGCAGTCCTTCACCTCGGGCAGCAGCGCGGCCGGGATGCGCAGGATCTCGAGAAGCTCGGGATCCCAGGCATTGGTCGCGATGTTGTAGACGAGGGTGCGCGAGGCGTTGGTGGCATCAGTGGCGTGGACCTTGCCGCCCGTCAGCCGCCAGATCAGGAAGCTGTCGATGGTGCCGGCCAGCAGTTCGCCCTTTTCGGCGCGCTTGCGCGCGCCCTTAACATTGTCGAGCAGCCAGGCGATCTTGGTTGCGGAGAAATAGGGGTCGAGCAAAAGGCCCGTCTTCTTCGTGAAGACTTTTTCCAACCCCTGCCTCTTGAGCCTGGCACAGAGCGGCGCGGTACGCCGATCCTGCCACACGATCGCCTTGTGGATCGGCTTGCCGGTGGCCTTCTCCCAGATCACCACGGTTTCGCGCTGGTTGGTGATGCCGATCGCGGCGATCTCGCGAGCCTCCCGACCGGACGCATCGATCGCCGCCCTGCAGGTCGCAATGACGCTTTCCCAGATTTCCTCGGGGTCATGCTCCACCCAGCCGGATGCGGGATAGAACTGCTTGAACTCCTTCTGGCCGGCGCCGACGACCTTCAAGGCGCCGTCGAACACGATCGCCCGGCTCGATGTGGTTCCTTGGTCAATCGCGAGGATCAATCCGGTCATATATCCCTCTTCCTCCACATGAACAGGGGAGCCGGCCTGACGCCGCCTCCCCTGACTTCGCATCGGCTGGCGCGTTCCGCTACTTGCTCCAGCTCTTGACCAACTCGTCGTAGTTGACGGTGATCGGCTTTTCCTTCTCGTTCTCGACCTTGAGCTGCGGCGCAAGATTGCCGGCCTTCACTGCTTCGGCATTCCAATAGGCCAGATCGTGCTCCTCCGCCATCTTCGGGCCGATGTCGCCCTGGACGCCGGCGCGCTCGAGGCGTTCCAGCACCTTCTCCTGGTCGGCGCAGAGCGAGTCCATCGCCTCCTGCGCGGTCTTGGCGCCCGACGAGGCATCGCCGATCGCCTGCCACCAAAGCTGCGCCAGCTTCGGGTAGTCCGGCACATTGGTGCCGGTCGGGGTCCACTGCACCCGCGCCGGCGAGCGATAGAACTCGATCAGGCCGCCGAGCTTGGGCGCACGGTCGGTGAAGCTCTTGTGCTGCAGGGTCGATTCGCGGATGAAGGTCAGGCCGACGTGACTCTTCTTGACGTCGACAGTCTTCGACGTGACGAATTGCGCGTAGAGCCAGGCGGCCTTGGCGCGATCGTCCGGCGTCGACTTCATCAGCGTCCACGAGCCGGCGTCCTGGTAGCCGAGCTTCATGCCGTCCTTCCAGTAGACGCCATGCGGCGACGGCGCCATGCGCCACCTCGGCGTGCCATCGGCATTGACGACAGGCAGGCCATCCTTGACCATGTCGGCGGTGAAGGCGGTGTACCAGAAGATCTGCTGTGCGATGGCGCCCTGCGCCGGCACCGGGCCGGACTCCGAGAATGTCATGCCCTGGGCTTCCGGCGGAGCGTAGGCCTTCATCCAGTCGAGATATTTCTCGATCGAATAAACGGCCGCCGGGCCGTTGGTGTCGCCGCCACGCGCCACGCAGGAGCCGACCGGCCGGGAGTTCCCATCGACCTTGATGCCCCATTCGTCGACCGGCCGTCCGTTGGGGATGCCCTTGTCGCCATTGCCGGCCATCGACAGCCAGGCGTCGGTAAAACGCCAGCCGAGCGAGGGATCCTTCTTGCCGTAGTCCATGTGGCCGTAGATCTTCTTGCCGTCGATTTCCTTGCCGGTGAAGAACTCGGCGATATCCTCATAGGCCGACCAGTTGACCGGGACGCCGAGGTCGTAGCCGTATTTGGCCTTGAAGTCGGCCTTGTTCTTCTCGTCGTTGAACCAGTCGTAGCGGAACCAGTAGAGGTTCGCGAACTGCTGGTCGGGAAGCTGGTAGAGCTTGCCGTCCGGCGCGGTCGTGAAGGATTTGCCGATGAAGTCGTCGACGTCGAGATTGGGGTTGGTGACGTCCTTGCCCTCGTTGGCCATCCAGTCGGTCAGGCTGCGGGCCTGCTGGTAGCGCCAGTGGGTGCCGATCAGGTCGGAATCGTTGATATAGGCGTCGTAGATGTTCTCGCCCGACTGCATCTGGGTCTGCAGCTTCTCCACCACGTCGCCTTCGCCGATCAGGTCATGCGTGATCTTGATGCCGGTGATGTCGGAGAACGCCTTGGCCAGCACCTTGGATTCGTATTCATGGGTGGTGATGGTTTCCGAGACGACCTTGATGTCCATGCCGGCAAACGGCTTGGCGGCATCTATGAACCACTGCATCTCGGCTTCCTGCGCTGCCCGGTCGAGCGTCGACATGTCGCCGATCTCGCCGTCGAGGAAGGCCTTGGCCTCGTCCATTCCGGCATAGGCCTGGCCGGCGCCGATCAATAGCGCAAGCGCCGTCGTCGATGTTAATATGTGCCGTCGCATTTCGTTTCCTCCCTATCAAAGGTTGCAAGTGCGATCGGAGCGGTCGCCGGCACGCGGCCGCTCCGGCATTTCCCTCCCTAGACGAACCGGAATACGCCGACGGCGTACAGGATCGAGAGGGCGAGAGCCCACCACAGGTTGGGCCCGACGAGGCCCAGCCAAGCGAGATGGATGAAGGCGCTGCCGAGCAGCGACAGGAACAGGCGGTCGCCGCGGGTCGTTTCGAAGCGCAGCAGCCCAACGCGCGGATTGCCGCCCGGCGAGACATATTCCCACACCGCCATGGCCGCCAGCAGCAGGAAGATCGTGGCGAAGAAGATCGCCGTCGGCCACGTCCAGGCCATCCAGGAGAAGTTCATGATCAGACCCTCCCCAGGGCGAAGCCCTTGGCGATGTAGTTGCGAACGAACCAGATCACCAGCGCGCCCGGGATGATGGTCAGCACGCCGGCTGCCGCGAGCACGCCCCAGTCCAGGCCGGAGGCCGAAACCGTGCGCGTCATGATCGCGGCGATCGGCTTGGCGGCGGTGGTGGTCAGTGTGCGGGCGATCAGCAGCTCGACCCAGGAGAACATGAAGCAGAAGAAGGCGGCAACGCCGATACCGGATGCGATCAGCGGCACGAAGATCTTCACGAAGAAACGCGGGAAGGAATAACCGTCGATATAGGCGGTCTCGTCGATCTCCTTGGGCACGCCGGACATGAAGCCTTCCAGAATCCAAACCGCGAGCGGCACATTGAACAGGCAGTGGGCGAGTGCAACGGCGATATGGGTGTCGATCAGGCCGAAGGCGGAATAGAGTTGGAAAAAGGGCAGCGCGAACACAGCCGGCGGCGCCATGCGGTTGCTGAGCAGCCAGAAGAACAGGTGCTTGTCGCCGAGGAAACGGTAGCGCGAGAAGGCGTAGGCCGCCGGCAAGGCCACGGCGATCGAGATCACCGTGTTCATGACGACATAGATGATCGAGTTGATGTAGCCAGAATACCAGGACGGGTCGGTGAAGATGACCATGTAGTTGCGCAGGGTCGGGTTCTGCGGCCACAGCGAGAAGGTGCCGAGAATCTCCTGGTTGGTTTTGAAGCTCATGTTGACGAGCCAGTAGATCGGCAGCATCAGGAAGATGATGTAGAGGGTCGGAACCAGCCACCAGAAGCGGGACTCCTCGCCGCGCCGACGCATCCGCCGCGCCAGCGCATCGTCCGCCACAGTCGCCGAAGGTGCCGTCCTGGCTTCGGCAGTGTGCATCAGGCGCTCGGCCGTGGTATCGGCGGTCTGATCCTTGATCGACGTCATGTCACTTCTCCACGCCGACATTGGTCATGACGGTGTAGAACACCCATGACAGCAACAGGATGATCAGGAAGTAGACGATCGACATGGCCGCGGCCGGGCCGAGATCGAACTGTCCCACCGCCATCTTGACCAGGTCGATCGACAGGAAGGTGGTGGAGTTGCCCGGCCCGCCGCCGGTGACGACGAAAGGCTCGGTGTAGATCATGAATGAGTCCATGAAGCGCAGCAGCACGGCAATCAGCAGCACGCGGTTCATCTTGGGCAGTTGGATGTAGCGGAAGATGGCCCAGCGCGAGGCGCCGTCGATCTTGGCTGCCTGGTAGTAGGCGTCGGGGATCGAAACCAGACCGGCATAGCAGAGCAGCACCACGAGGCTGGTCCAGTGCCAGACGTCCATGACGATGACCGTCACCCACGCATCGAACGGGTCGTTGACATAGTTGTAGTCTATGCCGAGAGCCGAGAGCGTGTAGCCCAGCAGGCCGATGTCGATGCGACCGAACACCTGCCAGATGGTTCCAACGACGTTCCACGGGATGAGCAGCGGCAACGCCATCAGCACCAGGCAGACCGGAACGCCCCAGCCCCTGCGCGGCATGTTCAGCGCGATCAGAATGCCGAGCGGGATCTGGATGGCCAGGATGATCGCCGAGAAGATCAGGTTGCGGCCCATGGCCGCCCAGAAGCGATCGGAATGCAGGATCTCCTCGAACCATTCCGAGCCCACCCAGAAGAAGACGTTGTTGCCGAATGTGTCCTGCACCGAATAGTTGACCACCGTCATCAGCGGGATGACCGCCGAGAAAGCCACCAGCAGCAGAACCGGCAGCACCATGAACCAGGCCTTGTTGTTCCAGGTCTTTTCCATGGTCAGGCTCCGAGCTCGACACGCCAGGAATCGGCGTAGAGATTGATGCCGGCAGGATCGAAGCCGACGCGCGGATCGGCGGGCACTTCCTCGTCCTCGCCGACGATGGCCGCGATCGGGCGCCCCTCGAGCGACGCGCGCACGATCTTCTGACGGCCGATATCCTCGACCTTGGTGATAGAGACGGGCATGCCTTCCCGGCCGAGGCGAATGAATTCGGGCCGGATGCCGAGTTCGATCCTGCCGCCGGGAACGGTCCTGGGGGATGCAGGCAGCGCGATCGCCTGCCCGCCGAGGCGCGCCGTGGTGCCGTCGAGTGTGACCGGCAGCACGTTCATGCCCGGCGAGCCGATGAAATAGCCCACGAAAGTGTGCCTAGGACGCGCGAAGAGCTCGTCCGGCGTGCCGATCTGCACGATGCCGCCGTCATACATGACCACCACCTGCTCGGCGAAGGTCAGCGCCTCTGTCTGGTCGTGGGTGACGTAGACCATGGTGAAGCCGAAACGGCGGTGCAACTGCTTCAACTGCGACCGCAATACCCATTTCATATGCGGGTCGATGACCGTCAGCGGCTCGTCGAACAGAATGGCGTTGACGTCGGAGCGTACCAGACCTCGGCCGAGCGAGATCTTCTGCTTCTGGTCGGCGGTCAGCCCCTGTGCCTTGCGCTGCGCCCTTTCGGCAAGGCCGATCATGTCGAGCGTCTCGCGCACCTTGCGATCCACCTCGGCCTCCGGCACGCCGCGATTGCGCAGCGGGAAGGCAAGGTTGTCGTAGACGCTCATCGTGTCGTAGACGACCGGGAACTGGAACACCTGGGCGATGTTGCGCTCCTGCGTCGACAGGTGGGTGACGTCGCGGCCGTTGAAAGACAGCGACCCGTGCGAGGGACGCAGAAGACCCGAGATGATGTTGAGCAGAGTGGTCTTGCCGCAGCCCGACGGTCCCAGCAGCGCATAGGCGCCGCCGTCGTCGAAGCTGTGATGCACCTCCTTCAGCGCAAAATCGGCGTCCGAGCGCGGGTTCGGCATGTAGGCATGGCGGATATGATCGAGGTCGATGCGTGCCATTGTCCCTGCCCTCAAGCCGCCATTTTGGGCGCGGCCGCAACCGCGCAACCGGCCTCGTCGAACACCATGATATGGCGATGGTCGATGAAGACCTCGATCCTGTCGTCGGGGGCGAAGGCTTTGATGCCCGGCGTCAGCATCACCCAGCGCGCATCGGCGAAATCGAGATGGACGAAGCTCTCCGAACCGGTGATCTCCGTGACCGACACTTTTGCCGTCACCGAGACGGCGTCGGTGCTGGGTCGCGCCAGGGAAAGATGGTGGGGCTGGAAGCCGATCGTGTAGATGCCGTCGGCAATACCGGCGACATCCGCCGGCACCGGGAGATCGACCCCGCCGTCGAGCCGGAAGCTGGCGCCTGATTTGCGCAGCGCGATGGTGTTGAGCGGCGGGTCGGAAAAGGTCAATGCGGTGACCAGGTCGACAGGCCTGCGATAGACCTCGACGGTAGGCCCGAACTGCGTGACCCGTCCTTCCGACAGGGTGGCCGTGTTGCCGCCCAAAAGCAGCGCCTCGTGCGGCTCGGTGGTGGCATAGACGAAGATCGCCCCGGTCTCGGCGAAAATCCTGGGCAACTCGGCGCGCAATTCCTCGCGCAGCTTGTAGTCGAGATTGGCGAGCGGCTCGTCGAGCAGCACCAGCCCGGCATTCTTGACGATCGCGCGCGCCAGCGCCGTGCGCTGCTGCTGGCCGCCGGAGAGGTTGAGCGGCGTGCGATCGAGATAGGGCGTCAGCTGCAGGAGATCGGCGGCGCGCCGCACTTCGCGGTCGATCCGGTCGCGCGCCGCGCCCGCGACCCTCAGCGGCGAGGCGATGTTCTCGTAGACCGTCATCGCCGGATAGTTGATGAACTGCTGGTAGACCATGGCGATGTTGCGCTTCTGTACCGGCATGCCGGTGACGTCGCGACCGTCGAACCAGACTGAGCCGGAGGTCGGCACGTCGAGACCCGCCATCAGCCGCATCAGCGACGTCTTGCCCGACAGCGTCGGGCCGAGCAGCACGTTGAGCGAGCCGTGCTGAAGCGACAGCGAAACGTCGCGGATGTGATCCGCTCCCGCCATCGTCTTCGATACGTTCCTCAGTTCCAGCATGCCCCCTCCAATATCCTGGGCTACTCTGCCGCTGCGTTCCGGGAGCCGGCGCCCCCGCGCATGAAGCGGTCGAGCGCGGCCGCCTCGTCGCGGCTCAGGCGAAGCCCCCGTTTCGTACGACGCCACAGGACGTCGTCCGCCGTCTCCGCCCATTCGTGGTTCATCAGATAACGCAGTTCCGCCTCGTAGAGGTCGGCGCCGAAATTGCGGCCGAGGTCGGCCGCCGACCGCGCCTCTCCCAGAACGGTCTTCGCGCGGGTTCCGTAGAGGCGGACCAGCCGTCGCGCATGGGCGGCTTCCAGGAATGGATAGGCCGCGGCGAGTTGCCGGACCTGGTCGGCGAACGAACCGGCCGGGAAATCGCCGCCCGGCAAGGCCGCATCGGCTGTCCATGGGGCACCTTTCCTGCCAAGGAAACCCTCGATCTTCTCCAGCATGGCTTCCGCCAACCGGCGATAGGTCGTGATCTTGCCGCCGAAGACGTTGATGATGGGTGCCCTGCCCTCGCCGCCATCCACCTTCAGCACATAGTCGCGGGTCGCTTCCTGCGCCTTGGACGCGCCGTCGTCATAGAGCGGCCGAACGGCCGAATAGGTCCAGACGATATCCGCGCGCCGGACCGGGGCCGAGAAATACTCGCTCGCGGCATTGCAGAGATAGTCGGTCTCGGCGTCGCTGATGTGCACTTCATGCGGGTCGCCGCCAAAGTCGCGGTCGGTCGTGCCGATCAGGGTGAAATCGTCTTCATAGGGGATGGCGAAGATGATCCGGCCATCCCTGTTCTGGAAGAAGTAGGCGCGCGGATCATCGAACTTCTTCGAAACGACGATATGGCTGCCCTGAACCAGGCGCACGTTGTGGACATTGTTCTGGCCCAGCGCGCCCGCGAGAACATGATCGATCCAGGGGCCGCTGGCGTTGACCAGAAGCCTGGCCTTCACCTGCTCGACCGCATGGGTCCTCAAATCCTCCAGGTCGATGGTCCAGTGGGCGTCCTCTCGCCGCGCGCCGACCACCCTCGTGCGGGTGCGGATCACAGCGCCACGATCGGCCGCATCGCGTGCGTTCAGCACGACCATGCGTGCATCGTTGACCCAGCAGTCCGAATATTCGAAGGCGCGCGTGAAGAGCGGCTTCAGCGGCTTTCCGGCAGGATCGCTGCGCATATCGAGCGACCGCGTCGCCGGCAGGAGCCTGCGGCCGCCGATGTGGTCGTAGAGGAAAAGCCCGAGCCTGAGAAGCCAGGCAGGGCGAAGGCCGACGGCATGAGGGAGCACGAAGCGCATCGGCCAGATGATGTGCGGCGCGTTCTTCCAGAGGACCTCGCGCTCCATGAGGGATTCGCGCACCAGCCGGAACTCGTAATGCTCGAGATAACGCAGCCCGCCGTGGATCAGCTTGGTGGAGCCGGACGACGTGCCGCTGGCCAGATCGTCCATTTCGACGAGATAGACCGAATACCCGCGACCGACGGCGTCACGCGCAATGCCGCAGCCATTGATGCCTCCGCCGATGACGAAGACGTCGTGGATCACAGGTCGATCCAAGCGCTCCCTCCCACTTTCGCAGCGCAGCATGATGCTGTTCTTTTCGAAAACGTTTCGGGATTATTTCGAAATCATTACGAATGTCAAACGAAATATGTCCGCCAGCGCCGGTCCCTGTCGGAGCCGGCGAGGTTCACCGTATCGTCTCGATCATCTGGACCTCGGCCTCCTCGCAGATCTTGCGAACCGACGCGATGTCGCAGCGATCGGTGATGAAAGTGTCGACCTGGCTGAGATGGCCGATGCGGACCGGCGCCGTGCGCTCGAACTTGGTGGCGTCGGACACCAGGATGACATGGCGCGAATTGGCGATGATCGCCTGCGCTACCTTCACCTCGCGAAAATCGAAATCGAGCAGCGCCCCGTCATGGTCGATCGCAGACGCGCCGATGACGGCATAATCAACCTTGAATTGCTTGATGAAATCGACGGCGGCCTCGCCGACCACGCCTCCGTCCGAGCCGCGCACGACGCCGCCCGCGATCACCACCTCGATCGAAGGATAGACGCGCATCCTATTGGCTACATTGATGTTATTGGTGATGACCATCAGCCCGTGATGATCGAGCAATGCCTTGCTGACCGCCTCGGTCGTGGTGCCGATATTGATGAAGAGCGAGGCGTTGTCGGGGATCAGTCGTGCCGCCGCCCGCCCGATCGCATCCTTCTCCTCCGCGGCGATCTTGCGCCGCGCCTCATATTCCATGTTCTCGATACCCGAGGGGAAGAGCGCGCCGCCGTGGACGCGGGTCAGAAGACGCTGTTCGCAAAGGTCGTTGAGATCCTTGCGGATCGTCTGAGGCGTGACGTTGAAATGCGTCGCGAGTTCATCGACCAGGACGCGGCCATTGTCCTTTGCCATCTGGATGATCTCGGTGTGGCGCGGCGACAAGAACACGGTCGGATCCTTTCGTTTTCGTTTTTTGCTGCTTCATTCGAAAACGAAAGCACGCGGGTGTCAATCCTCGTTAGGCTCGATCGGTTCTGTAATCCACCCGGCATCGCCCGACTTCGCCAGGACCCGGCGTCGGCAGGCCGGACCGTATCCGGCAGGACATTCCGGATACGCTCGGCGAGCCCGGTCCGCACCGCTGGCTGACGATCGCCTTCGTCGCCCGGCCGGCATGGACGCGAGCGCGGAGTGTTAGGAATACAACTTCAGTGTTGACTGATGTGGTATTGCTAACATAGCCTCGCCGCTGGTGATGAAACACCGACGCAACGGGAGGAAGGAATGGCACATCTTAAGGGTGCCCGCGCGTTCGCCGCGGGAATGATGCTGGCTTTGTCATCGGCCGCGGTTCTCCCGGCGTCGGCAAGCGATTTCATTCGCATCGTTTCGCCCTATCCGACGACGACGCTCGATCCGATGCGCTCCGCAGCGGCCGGAAACATCGAGACCTACGGTCAGCTTTACGCCAGGCTCCTGCAGCGCAATCCGGCGTCGGGAGCGCTGGAACCGGCGCTTGCCGAGAGCTGGCACATTTCCGGCGACAACCTCACCTACACATTCCATCTGCGCGACACGCAGTTCTCCGACGGCTCGCCGATCACTGCCGATGACGTTGTCTTCAGCCTCGAGCGCATCCGCACCGACAAGCAGGCTGCCTATTCGGCGCCGCTGAGCGCGGTCGAATCCGTGGCGGCAGCCGATCCGAAGACGGTCGTGATCAAGCTGAAATCGGCTTTCGCTCCCTTCCTCGGCAATCTCGAGATCTGGAACATGGGCATCGTGTCCAAGGCCAGCGTCGAGAAAGAGGGAGCGGAAAAGGCGTTCTCGGCCATTCCGGTCACTTCGGGCCCTTATGCGGTGAAGGAATGGAAGCCGAACGAGAAACTCGTGCTGGTTCCCAACCCGCATTACTGGCGCCAGGGATATCCGAAGTCGGACGCGACCGTCGAACTCATCGAGATCGCATCGCCCGACACCCGCATCGCCATGCTTAAGGCCGGCGAGGTCGATGTCGCGCGGGCGGTGCAGTGGACGCAGATCGAGGATCTCAGGGCGGCCGAGGATGTCGAGGTGCGGTTCGAGCCCTCGACCATCATCAACATGACACTGCTCAACAACAGGCGCGAACCGTTCTCGAATGTGAAGGCGCGGCAGGCGGCGGCTTCCGCCATCGACAACAAGGCGATGACCAAGGCGATCACACTCGGCTATGCCAAGCCCGCCAACACCACCTTGCCCGGAGGCGTCGATTTCCACGACAAGGATCACCCCGGCATCCCGTATGATGTCGCCAAGGCGAAACAGCTGTTGTCGGAGTCCGGCATGCAAGGCCGCGAGGTGAAGATCCTCGCCACGACGGGCACAGTCGAGCAGCAGACCGCGCTGCTCCTCCAGGCTCAGTGGCAGGCCATCGGTCTGAAACCGGTCATCGTCAATGTCGATTCCGGCGCCTGGTGGGACGCGACCGGAAAGGGCGAATACGACGCCGCGGCGACCTGGTGGTACAACGAGGTTCCCGATCCGGACCTTGCCGTGCGCTGGGCGCTCTGCGGGAGCTGCGGCTCCAATTCCTTCAACACCTTCTACGAGAACAAGAAGGTAGACGAACTCGTCGAGATGGGAACGAAAGAGACCGATCCCGGCAAGCGAGCCGAGATCTACAAGGAGATCCAGAAGATCAGCACGGAAGAGGTCTCGCAGATCCCTCTCTACTATCCGCCGAACGCGGTCGCGTATTCGAAGCGCCTTGAGGGGATCAAGCTGCTGCCGACGCTGCAGTGGACGCTGGAGGACGCGACGATCGTCAAGTGATCCGGAACGGCGTGCCGCCTGCCGCACCGGTGGCGGGCGCATGGTGTCGCGGTCCTGAAGTTCTCGACAGCTCGATATCCGGAGGATCGGATGAGCTTCCTACCAATCCTTGTCCGCCGGCTACCGCAGTTGTTCGGCGTGTTGGCCGGCATCTCGGTGGTGACGTTCCTGCTGCTGCACATGGCACCGGGCGACCCGGCGCGTCTACTCGCCGGAGACCGCGCGAGTGCGGAAACGGTGGCTGCGATCCGCGTGCAGTACGGACTGGACCTGCCGCTGTGGCGGCAGTTCGTCACCTATGTCCTCAATCTCCTCGGCGGAGATCTCGGCCAGTCGCTTCGCTTCCAGCGGCCGGTCGGCGAACTCATCCAGCGTTTCATGTGGCCGACCTTGTTCCTGACCGGCTATGTCGTCTGTCTTACAGTGCCGCCCACTATCGTGCTTGCGATCACCAGCGCCCGCCGCCCCGGCGGAACGGCCGACCAGATCATCCGTGTGCTCGGCATCGCGGGACTCACGATACCCGTCTTCTGGCTCGGCATCATGATGTTGCGCCTCTTCGGCGTCGCGCTCGGCTGGTTTCCCGTCTCAGGCTACGGGCAAGGCTTCTTCGGTCATCTGCATCACCTTTTTCTGCCAGCGCTCTCGACCGCGATCTGGCTCGTGCCGGTGCTGACCCAGAGCTTGCGAGCCGCGCTGATCGAGCGCGCGACCGCGGATTTCGTGACGGCCGCGCGGGCTCAGGGCGCCAGCGAAAGAGAGATCTTCTGGGGTACCATCCTGCCCAACGCCGTCCTGCCCACGCTCAACCTGTTCGGCGTCATGGTGGCTTTCATGATCGGCGGCGCCATCATAGTGGAGACGGTCTATGCCGTACCCGGCCTGGGTTCCCTGATGATCAGCGCGTTGCTAGGGCGGGACTATTATGTGGTGCAAGGCCTCACCCTGATCTTCGCGGTTGCGACCGTCGTCATCACCCTGGTCGTCGACATCATCACGGCCTTCATCGATCCGCGCGTCCGCTTCTGAGGAAAGCAGCGATGTCGAATGCCTTGCCTGAAGCCTTGCCGCACCGTGCCCGCCCGGCATTCACCATGGCGGTGGCGATCGCCCTACTGGGAGGATGGCTGTTTCTGGCGCTCTCGGCCCCCTTGATCGCCCCTTATGAACCCGATGCGGTGGATATCCTCAACATGCTCGCCCCGCCGAGCGCCGGGCATTGGTTCGGGACGGATCAGGTCGGTCGCGACGTCTTCTCGCGTGTGCTATTCGCTGCGCGCGTCGACCTGTTCCTCTGTGTCATGGGCGTGCTGCCGCCGCTCCTCATCGGAACGGCGGTGGGTCTCGCCAGTGGCTATTTCGGCGGTCTCACCGACGGTGTCTTCATGCGCCTCTACGATCTCACGGTCGCGTTCCCGTTCTTCGTCCTGGTGCTTGCCATCGTCGGCGTGCTCGGGCCCGGCCTCGTGAATTTCGTGATCGCGCTCGCCCTGGTGGGCTGGGTGAGTTATGCGCGTCTCGTGCGGGCCGAGGTGCTGACCGTACGCGAGAGCGAATATATCCAGGCCGCTCAATGCCTCGGTTATCCGCGGCGCGCCATCCTGCTGCGCCATGTCTTGCCGAACGTCATCGGGCCAGTCATCGCCTATGCCGTCAGCGATGCCGTGCTGGTGATGCTGGCCGGGGCATCCTTCGGTTTTCTCGGCATGGGTGCGCAGCCGCCAACGGCCGAATGGGGCGTGATGATCGCGGACGGTCAGGCTTTCGTACAGCAAGCCTGGTGGATCTGTCTGTTTCCGGGGCTCGCTGCCATCTCGCTTGGCCTTGGCTTCGCCTTTCTGGGCGACGGGCTCGGCCAGATGCAACGCCGACAGGCTGCAGCATGACCGAAAAATCGAGCGTGGAGCCGTCATTGCTGCAAGTCGAAAACCTCTCGATCGGCTTCGGCCGGGTCCCGACGGTCAGGGGCGTTTCCTTCGCCTTGGGCGCCGGCGAAATTCTCGGGATCGTCGGCGAAAGCGGCTCGGGCAAATCGATAACCTGCCGGGCGCTGATGGGACTGCTCCCCGCGACCGCGGCGGTTGCCGGGCGGATAAGCCTCGAAGGACGCGATCTGCTCGATCTCGGCGAGCGCGACTGGTGCGGCATTCGTGGCCGTGACATGGCCATGATCTTCCAGAATCCGGGCTCGCATCTCGATCCGCTTCGCCGTATCGGCAACCAGGTCGCCGCGCCTGTGGTGCGCCACCTCGGCATCAGCCGGCGTGAGGGGCTGCAGCGCGCGGTCGAACTGCTGGACGATATCGGCATCCGCGAGCCGGAGGCGCGCGCCAGTTCCTATCCGCATGAGTTCTCCGGCGGCATGAAACAACGCGCCATGATCGCTGCGGCGATCGGCTGCGGTCCGAAGCTTCTCATCGCCGACGAGCCCACGACGGCGCTCGACGTGACCGTCCAGGCGCGCATCCTGAAACTGCTCAAGGATCTCAACCAGCGGCACGGGCTCGCCATCATCCTGGTCTCGCACGATCTCGGCGTGATCGCCGACATCTGCTCCCGCGTGGTCGTCATGCGGCACGGTGAAGTGGTTGAGCAAGGTCCGATCGACGACGTGATCCATCGCCCGCGGCACCCCTATACGAAGCTGCTGATAGAGTCCCAGCCCGGCCGTCGCGGCCTCCCTTCCCGGCCGGCGGCAGAGTATGCGGCACCCTTGCTCAGCGTCGAGAAGCTCTCCGTTTCCTTCCCCGTCAAGGGCAGCCTGGCCGGTGGATTGAGCGGTGGCTCCTTCCTCGCGCTCGACGGTATCGAACTCCAGGTCGCTGCCGGCGAAACGGTCGGGATCGTCGGTGAAAGCGGATCGGGCAAAAGCACCCTCGCCCGAACTATCATCCGGCAGAACCGGCCGAGCAACGGCACGATCCGCCTTGACGGGCAGGATGTCCATGCGCTCGGCGGCGAAGGGCTGCTACGCTTCCGGCGCCGCGTGCAGATGGTGTTCCAGAACCCCTATGACTCCCTCAATCCGCGCATGACGATCGCGGAGGCTGTCGCCGAACCAATCTGGAGGCACGGCCTTGCCGATCGCCGGGCGGCGAGGAATCAGGCCGACGAACTGCTCGACATGGTCGAGCTTCCCGCTGCGCTGCGCGAGCGCAAGCCGCGCCAGCTTTCCGGCGGGCAGTGCCAGCGCGTCGGACTGGCCCGGGCGCTCGCGCTGCAGCCTGAAATCCTCATCGCGGACGAGATCACTTCGGCGCTCGACGTGACTACGCAGGCACAGATCCTGGAGCTTCTGGTCCGCCTGCAGCGTGAACGGTCCCTTACTTTGCTCTATATCTCCCATGATCTTTCAGTGGTGAGCAGCTTCTGCCAGCGCGTCTATGTATTCAAGACCGGACGTGTCGTGGAGAGCGGGCCGGCGCGCCAGGTCCTGACCACCCCTCAGGCTCCCTACACCCAGGAACTGGTCGGCTCGCTCACGCAGCTGTTGCCTGTCTCCCATCCAGTTCCCGCAACGGTGTGATCAATGCGTCTCGACGAATATGTGACCTATGACGGAACCGGTCTTGCCGAGTTGCTCGCCAGGGGCGAGGTCACGCCCAACGAATTGGGCGTGTGCGTGCAGGCAGCCGTCGCTGCGGTCAACCCCGAGATCAATGCCGTTGTCGAACTCTACCGCGACGCGCTCGAGGCCCTTCCGTCCGCTCCGCTCGGCGGGCCGCTTCACGGCATCCCGACCCTGACGAAGGATTTTCCGGTCGAGGCCGGCCGGCCGGCCGAGTTCGGGAGTCGCCTCGCCCAGGGTTTCCGAACCCCCCACGACGCCTGCTATTGGACACGCCTGCGCAAGGCGGGGCTCTTCAATGTTGGCCGGACGACCAGTTCGGAGTTCGGCGTGCCGGCCACGACCGAGACGCTGCTCTACGGCGCGACCCGCAACCCTTGGGATACGGCGCTCGGCGTCTCGGGATCGAGCGGCGGGGCGGCAGCGGCCGTTGCGGCAGGCATTGTTCCTTTTGCGCAGGGCAGCGACGGCGGCGGGTCGATCCGAAACCCGGCGTCGTTCTGCGGACTGATCGGGCTGAAGCCGTCGCGCGGCCGTATCACCGGCTCGCCCGGATCGAACGCGCCGCTCCTCGGGCTGGCGACAGGCTTCATGCTCACACGCTCGGTGCGCGACACGGCCCTTCTGCTCGACCTCTGTCACGGCCCGGATGCGGGCGACGGCTACGAGATCGTCCGACCGGAAGGTGCCTATCTCGAAGCGATCACCCGGCCACCGAAGCGGTTGCGCATCGCGCTCGTTACGCGGTCCTGGTCGGAGACGACGGTCGATCCTGAGGTGGCGGCGGTGGTGGCTGCGACCGGCGCCAGGCTGGAGCGCCTGGGGCACTACGTGGACATCGCCGCGCCTTCGTTCGACTATATTACCTTCCTGGCCGCGCAGAAGTCCATCTGGGCGGCCGATAGCGCGGCCGGCTTGCCTTTGATGGCCGCACGAATGGGACGAGAGATCGACAATGGGACGCTTGGCGCAAGTGTGCTCGCGCTCTATCGCCACGGGCTGACACTAAGCGGCGCGCAGTTCATGACGGCGCTTGGTGTCTATGATGCGCTGACCAGGGAAATCGGCAGGTTCTTCGAGCGCTACGATCTGCTGCTCACCCCGACCAGTGTCATTCCACCCGAGCCGTTGGGGACATATGATCCGGCCCGACCGGGCATTGACGTGGACGACGTCTTCGCGGATCTGGAGCCGAAAGAGACTTTCACGGCATTGTTCAACGCGACCGGCCAACCGGCGATATCTCTGCCGACCGGCCGCACCCGCAACGGACTGCCGATCGGCGTCCAGTTCGCCGCACGCTTTGGGCGTGAGGATCTGTTGCTTGCCCTCGCCCGCGAGTTCGAAGAGGAATTGAGCGACGGCCCAGGCATATGGAGCCAGGGGCGGCCCCGGTGCATGCCGGCAATCACCAGGGATAAAGAGCTTTGAGCAAGACGCGAGACGGCACGTCGACGAAACCACGCAGCGAGTGGAGCAAGATCGACATCGAGGAGCTCCTGCGCGCACGCATGGATACGTTCTCGCCATCGGAACAGAGCCTAGCAGCACATCTGCTCGACAACATCCATATCCTGCCGTTCGAAACCGGCACGAGCATCGCCCAGGCCGTCGGCGTGAGCGAGATGACCGTGACGCGCTTCATCCGCGGCCTCGGCTTCGACAATCTACGAGACCTCAAGAACCGGCTGCGCGACGCCACGGCCGACAAGGACAGTGACATCGACGACTACATGACCCGTTTCCAGGTACGGAACGGCCGGCAACAGGTCTTGCAGGAGAGCCTGCGCCTGGAGCTCGACGCAATCGTCAAGGCCTATGCTTTGACCGCGACCGAGGTTTGGGAGGAGGCGACCGAGGCGTTGGCGACGACACGCACGATCTACGTCGTCGGATTCCAGGCTTCAAAGGGGCTCGCCATGGATTTCGCCAGCCGCCTGCTCTGGGCCCGGCCCAATGTCGTCTTCATCGACAATGCCAGCGGAACCTTCGGCGAGATCGTCAACGCCGATCCCAAGCACAGTCTGGTCGTGCTGGTGGACACGGCCACCTATGCGACGCGGGGCATAAGGCTCGTCGAAAAGCTGAAGTCTCTCGACCTGCCGCTCGTCATCGTGACCGACAAGTTCAGCCATTGGGCCTACGCCTATACGCGTTTCGTCTTCGAGGCGCATACGCATGTGAAGACGTTCTGGGATTCGACCGCGAGCCTCAGTGTGATCCTGAACCTGCTGATCGACACCGTCGCCATCAAGCTCGGTCCGAAGGCCAAGCGCAACTTCTCGATGATGAGCGATCTCGGCAACCTGTTCGGGGAGTTCGTCGGCGGCAGCTATCTGCGCCGCAAAAACTGAACCTCGCTCGACAACCTCCAGCGAAAGAACACGGCATGAGCAGCGACGGCGTTTCCCACTTCCGCGATCCGACAGCCTCCGGCGCGCCGGTCATTCCGCGCGCGGAATGGGATCGCGCCCCCTGGAACCGCTGGACCTTCCAGCACGTGCGCCACTTGCTGCCGACCGCGCAGGTGTGGCGCGGTGAAGGGCCTGCGTCGCCCCTGCCCGTCGCGCTGCGCGACATCGATGATGTCGGCTTCGACATCGACGGGCGCTACGAGACGATCGAGACGTTCCTGCGCACGAGCTATGCCGATGGTTTCCTCGTCCTGCATCGCGGCGCGGTCGTCGCCGAGCGATATCTCAACGGCATGACGGCGCGAACGCCTCATTTGTCCCAGTCGGTGGCGAAATCGATCGTCGGCACGGTTGCCGGCATCCTCGCTGGCCGTGGCGTGGTCGATCCGGCGGCGCCGGTCACCGCCTACCTGCCGGAACTCGAAGCGACGGCCTACCGCGGTGCGACCGTGCAACATGTGCTCGACATGACCAGCGGCGTCCTGTTTGACGAAACCTATACCGCGCTCGATTCCCATATGGCCCGGCTCGATGTCGCCTCCGGCTGGAAGGACAGTTCCGACCCATCCTGGCCCGGAACGGTGTGGCAGCTCATCCTCGGCCTCACGGAAGCGGAATGCCCGCACGGCGCCTCCTTCCGCTATCGGTCGATCGAAACCGACGTGCTCGCTTTCGTCCTGCAGAGGGCCGCGGGAACCTCGATCGCCGAACTCGTCAGCCGGGAGTTGTGGGCGCCGATGGGGGCGGAGGAGGACGCCTATTTCACCATCGATCCGGCAGGATACGGGCTCGCCGATGGCGGCTTCAACGCGACGCTTCGGGATTATGCCCGTTTCGCCCTCATGCATCTCGACAACGGCCGGATCAACGGGCGGCACATCGTGCCCGCGGACTGGCTCGCGGAGACACGGGCGGGCGCGCGCGCCGACCGGTTCGGCGGCGTCTATCACGACGTGCTGCCCAAAGGCGCCTATCACAACCAGTTCTGGATCGAAGACGGCGAACGGCGCGCCTACATGGCGCGCGGCGTGTTCGGGCAGATGATCTATCTCGACCCCGAGGCGTCCTTCGGCGCAGTGGTGTTGTCGAGCTGGCCGGAATTCGTGAGCGCGCAGCGCACCCGAACCGCGCTCGCCGCCCTGCATGCCGTGCGTGCGGCCTTGGCTTGACTCCATTGTGTCACAAAGCTGGTCTCAAGAGGGTCGTTGACAGCACGGACATCGAGCGAGGTTATGCGTCAAGAGGACGGCGAGGCGCTTTGGCAGGCTTCATACATGATGCCGAGGCCGCACGCATTGCCGCTCAACAGGCCCGGCTCATCGGCGCGCTTCTGCATCCGCTCGCCGACGACCGGACGGCCCCGGCCTCCTTGCGGGCACACTCGCGCCGACCCATGACCGGCTGAAGCAGGCACTTGGGAACTGAGCCCCGCGCAAGCCCGGGGATGCGGATCGGTGCCGCCGAACTCGCGGAGATCAGCCTTTGCCCAACCTTGCCGCCACCTCGACGATCACGTCGAATGCGGCGTCGACATCGGCTTCGGTCGCTTCGAACTGGCCTGCCTGGAAACGGACAGCCACTTTTCCATCGACGCGAGTCTGCGTCAGATAGATGCGGCCATCATCATTGATTTCGTTGACCAGCCGCAGATTGTGGGCGTCCGCATCCTCGCCGGGATTCGGCGCATGCCGAAACGAGAACAGCGACAGCATCGGCTCCGTTACGATCTCGAAGCCGGGCTTCTCCGCGAGGCGGCCTGCCAGCGCGGCACTCCAGGCGACATGGTTGCGGATCATCGTCCGCAGCCCTTCGAGGCCATGCGCGCGCAGCAGGAACCACAGCTTCAGGGCGCGGAACCGGCGGCCGAGCGGCACGGACCACTCCGAATAGTTGACTATGCCGTCCTTGCCATGTGTCTTGAGATATTCCGGCTGGATGGCAAGTGTCTTCACCAGGCTTTCGGGATCGCGGACGAACTGCACCGAACAGTCGAACTGTGCGCCGAGCCATTTGTGCGGGTTGAAGACGATCGAATCCGCTTCGTCCACTCCCGCCCAGAAATGCCGGAACTCCGGGCAGATCATCGCGGCGCCGGCCCAGGCGGCGTCGACATGGACGTAGAGGCCTTCACGTTTCGCCAGCGCCGTCACGGCGCTGATGTCGTCGGTGCCGCCCACGCTGGTTCCGCCCACGCAGGCGACGATCCCGGCAGGCAGGAGGCCGGCCGCCCTGTCGGCGAGGATCGCCCGCTCCAGCGCATCGACGTCGATGCCCCGCCAGCGGCCGGCCGTCGGGATGCGGACATGGTTGTCGGCGCCTACGCCGGAGACCCAGATTGCCCTGTCGACCGAAGTATGTACCTGATCCGACGAGTATATCCGCACCGGCCTCTGCCCCGCCAGGCCCTTGGCGTTTCCCTGCCAGGACAAGGCGCGCTCCCGCATGGTGAGGACGGCTGCAAGGGTTGCAGACGACGCCGAGTCCTGGATGACGCCCGAGAAGCCTTGCCGCAGGCCGAGCGCCTGGCGCAGCCAGTCGATCATCACAGTCTCGAGTTCGGTCGCGGCAGGCGAGGTCTGCCAGAGCATGCATTGGGCAGCCATCGTCGTGACCAGATATTCCGCAACGACTGACACGGGTGCGGAATTGGCGGGGAAGTAGGCGAAGAAGCGGGGATGCTGCCAGTGCGTCATGCCCGGGACGATCTTCTGCTCGAAATCGGCGAAGATCCTTTCCATAGGCTCGGCCTGTTCCGGCGGGGAGGTCTCGATCAAAGCAGCAATATCACCCGGTTGGGTGCGTGGCCGGACGGGGCGATCGCGCAGGCCCTGCCTGTAGTCCGCGCCCCAGTCAGCGGCCCTCCTCGACCAATTGCGGAAATCGTTACCGTGCATGTCTTCACCTCCCTCCCTTCATTCGGTCGATGAGACCGTTCCTGGATCGATTTAATTAACGCGTGAAATATCTATAGCGTACTTCGCCACCGCGATCCAGCGTCTCTTGTCAAAGGCAACCAGCCATAACGACCGAACAAACCTTTATTCCGGGAAATCCGGCAGGCTCGCGAAAGCGGACTTCAGGGCGTCTGACCACCCCTCCGTCACGGTCCTGTAATAGGGATCGTCCTGGCTGATGCGCTTCTTCAGCTTCACGGCGAAGCTGTCGCGCTCGTAGAATAGGAGGTCGAGCGGCAGGCCGACGGAAAGGTTGGAGCGCAAGGTGGAATCGAACGAGACCATCAGCAGCTTGGCGGTCTCGGCGAAGCTCATCTGGCGGTCAAAGGCCCTCACGATGATCGGCTTGCCGTATTTCGTCTCCCCGATCTGGAAAAACGGCGTGTCGTCACTCGCTTCGACGAAGTTGCCTTCCGGATAGATCATGAACAGGCGAGGCTCGCTGCCCCGGATCTGGCCGCCGAGAATGAAGGATGCGTTGAAGGCGGCATCCGCCCTCTGTCCGTCCGGCGAGGAACTGGCAATGACCTCCTTGACCGTGTTCCCGACGAGCCTGGCCGTCTGATACATGGACGGCGTCTCCAAGAGCGTCGGTGCCCTCTCGGAAACCGCCTTCGTACGCTCGTCGAGCAGGCTGACGACGGCCTGCGTGGTAGCGAGGTTCCCGGCGGACATGAGCACGATCAGGCGCTCTCCGGGTTCCTCCCACACATGCATCTTGCGGAAGGTCGATATGGAATCGATGCCGGCATTGGTGCGGGTGTCCGACATGAACACCAGTCCCCGGTCGATCTTGAGCCCAACGCAATAGGTCATCGCATTCCGTCTGAAATAGTCGCGGCCGGGGCAATTACTGCTCTACGGTTATGCGGACTGCAAGGCGTTCTTCGGCCTGCCCCAACAGAATTCCGGAGACGGGCGCAGCCTCGCGATAGTCACGGCCAGTGGCCAGCCTTACGTAACGCTCGTCCGGCGAGATGCCGTTGGCGGCGTCGAATGCCACCCAGCCGAGATTGTCGACATGCGCTTCGGCCCAGGCGTGGCTTGCCGCCTGCTCGCTCGTCCCTTCCATCATCAGATAGCCGCTGACGTAGCGCGCGGGATAGCCGAGATGGCGTGCTGCGGCGATGAAGATGTGAGCGTGATCCTGGCAGACGCCGGTCTTCTGGGCGAGCGCGCCCTCCGCCGGCGTCGCCGCGTCGGTGCTGCCCGGCACGTATTTCACATGCTCGCCGATCAGACCCATCAGTCGGTGTAGCCGGTCGATCTGGCCGCCGCTCGATCCTGTCTCGCCGGCGAGCGCCGCTATGCCTTGTCCGGCCTCGGTCAGCGGCGTCTCCCGTGCGAACAGCCAGAGCGGCGTGAAGCCGCGATGTGGGCCGGTGACACCGGCCTTGTCTGATGTCTCGACCTCGCCGGAGGCTTCGACGCTGATGACGTGCGGCTCTCCCTCGACGCTGATCAGCCGGGTGTCGTTGCCGAAATGGTCGATGAAGCGAAGCTCCTCGCGCGCGCCGTCGATCGAGAGGTTCCAATGCCCGATGATCTGTGTCGGCCCGGCCAACGGCACAAGCCGCAGCCGCTGCAGCGCGTAGAGGATCGGAACGTCGTAGCGGTACTCGGTGCGGTGCGTGATCTTGAGACGCATGTCGAAGAGCCTCCGCTAATAGAACCGATAGTCCGCAGCGATCTCCTCGCCGAAGCGGTTGTTGCTCCTGACAAAGGCGTCGAGGAACTCGTGCAGGCCGGTGTCGAAGATCTCCTTGATCTCGCTGCTCTTGAGCTGGGTCAGCGTCTTCTCCGCAGTTCCGTGGCATGGCAGCCTCAACCCGTATTCGGCTGCCCTGAAGCCGAGATGCTCGACAATGAAGCGGTAGCAGAAAGTGAGCGAGCGCGGCATGCGGCCGTTGAGGATCAGGTAGTCGGCGATGTTGGTCGGCTTGTAGTCGCCTTCGTAGACCCAGCGATAGGACCGGTGCGCCGCGACCGAACGCAGGATGGATTCCCACTGGTAGTTGTCGAGCGACGATCCCACCCAGGAGATCGAAGGCAGAAGCACGTAATATTTCACGTCGAGGATTCGGGCGGTGTTGTCGGCTCGCTCGACATAGGTGCCGATCTGGGCGAAATCGAAGATCTCGTTGCGCAGCATGGTTCCGTAAAATGCGCCGCGGATCAAAGCCGTCTCGCGCTTGATCGTGTCGAGCGCCTTCGGCAGGTCGCGCTCGTCGATCGGCCCGGCGAGCATGCGTTTCATCGCCATCCAGGCTTCGTTGATGCTCTCCCAGGTCTCGCGGGTGAGCGCGGTCCGCACCATGCGCGCGTTCATGCGGGCCGTCTCCATGGCCGCCATGGCGCTCGACGGGTTACTCATGTCGCGAAGCAGGAAGTCGGAGACGGTCGCGGCGGAATATTCGCTGTGTCTCTCGCAAAAGGCTTTTTCGGCGGCCGCGCTGATGACGACCGACGTCCACTCCTCGGAGGCGTTGTGCGAGCGCGTCAGGGCCATTCTGAGCCCGGCATCGACCAGCCGGGCCATGTTCTCCGCCCGCTCGATATAGCGGTTCATCCAGTAGAGGCCGTTGGCGGTGCGTCCGAGGAGCATGTCAGATACCCATCGGAGAGAGCGAGTAGCGAGTAGCGAATAGCGAATAGGGGAAGAGGCGAAGTGATTTCATCGTGGTTCTGCTACCCTCCTCTTGCCCTACTCGCTATTCGCTACCCACTATTCGCTGTCTCTAGTCATCCAACACCCACGTATCCTTGGTGCCGCCGCCCTGCGAGGAGTTGACGACCAGCGATCCTTCCTTGAGCGCGACACGCGTCAAGCCGCCCGGCACGATCTGGATACGGTCCGAGACGAGCACGAAGGGGCGCAGGTCCACGTGACGGGGCGCAAGGCCCTTCTCGGTCAGGATGGGGCAGGTCGACAGCGAAAGTGTCGGCTGCGCGATGTAGTTGGACGGCCTTGCGGCGAGCTTCTTCGCAAAAGCCTCGCGCTCCTTCTTCGATGCCGTCGGTCCGACCAGCATGCCATAGCCGCCAGAACCGTGAACCTCCTTCACCACAAGTTCGTCCAGATGCTCGAGCACATATTTCAGGTTGTCGGGTTCGGAGCAGCGGAAAGTGCGGATGTTCTCCAGGATCGCCTTGCGACCGGTGTAGAACTCGATGATTTCCGGCATGTAGGAATAGATCGCCTTGTCATCGGCGATTCCCGTGCCGGGCGCATTGGCGATGGTGATGTTGCCCGCGCGGTAGACATCCATGATGCCGGCGACGCCGAGCGCCGAATCCGGACGGAAGCTGAGCGGATCGAGGAACGCGTCGTCGACACGGCGGTAAAGCACATCGATGCGCTTGTAGCCCTCCGTGGTGCGCATCGCGACATGGCCGTCGACCACTCGGAGATCAGTACCCTCGACCAGTTCCACGCCCATCTGGTCTGCGAGGAAGGCGTGCTCGAAATAGGCCGAGTTGAAACTGCCGGGGGTCAGCACCGCGATGCAAGGCGCGTCCTTCACGCCGTTCGGGCGCACCGCTGCCAGCGACTGGCGCAGGAGCTGGGGATAGTTTTCGACCGGCCGCACCTTGACGCGCTGGAAGAGCTCCGGGAAGAGCTGCATCATGGTCTCGCGGTTCTCCAGCATGTAGGAGACGCCCGACGGAGTGCGGGCATTGTCCTCCAGCACGTAGAACTCGTTCTCGCCGGTCCTGACGATGTCGACCCCGATGATGTGAGTGTAGACGCCGGCCGGGGGTCTCACTCCGATCATTTCAGGCAGGAAGGCTTCGTTCGCGGCGATGAGCTGCTTCGGTATGCGCCCGGCGCGCAGGATCTCCTGGCGGTGATAGATGTCGTCGAGAAAGGCGTTCAGCGCCTGTACGCGCTGCTCGATGCCCTGGGTGAGGCGGCGCCATTCCGAGCCCGAAATGATGCGCGGTACGATGTCGAAGGGAATCAGCCGTTCCGCCGCCTCCTCCTCGCCATAGACGGCGAAGGTGATGCCGGTCTTGCGGAAGACGCGTTCGGCGTCGCTGGTCTTTTCGGTGAGGCGTGCCGGATCCTGCTCCTGAAGCCAGCTGTCATAAGCCGAGTAAGGCTTTCTAAGGCCGGTATCGCCCGGCTTCATTTCGTCGAACGCAACCACGCGCGCACTCCCTCTTGGCCCCATTTGAAGATGGGTCGAAGAAGAAAAGCAAGCGCAATCGCATGGTTGCTGCGCGAGAGTTCAGCCGTGCTCAGGGCATGGGCAGAAGATCGCCGATCGGTGCAGTCCATGCCTGCAGCTGCGGCACATGTCGGGGCCGGTCAGAACGCCCGGAACGTCACCGTGGTGAACGTGTCCTTGATTCCGGGAATCGAATGGACCTTCTGGTTGACGAAATGACCGACATCCTCGTTCTCGTCGACATAGAACTTCACCAGCAGGTCGTAGTCGCCGGCCGTCGAATAGACCTCGGATGCGATCTCGGCATCGACGAGCGCGGCCGCGACCTCATAGGCCTTGCCCAGTTCGGTTTTGATCTGCACGAAAAACGCCTTCATGGCCTGTCCCTGGTTCTGCAGCGGTCCGCAGGAGGCCGCGCCGATATGGTGGATGCGAAGGCCTCTGATGGCATGGCCGGCAAGGAACTTCAAACCCAAACAACGTTTGGCCCCACCACCACTGCATCGGGAAGCCGAGGGCCGGCCCTGAAACCGTTTCGGACTTCGGCCCGTATGTTATGTTATCGTCGGACGTGCCGAGCCGAGCCCGCACAATGGAGTTGGGCCATGCGCAGCTACGTGATTGCCGCCGCCATTCTCCTGCTGTCGGCCGTGCCGGGCCTGGCCGGGGACGCCGAAGTCAGAGCGGCCCAATCCACGATCGACAGCCAGTTGAGGGCATTTCTCGCGGACGACGGTGCGCTGGCCTATTCCTTCGCCGCGCCGAATGTGAAGCGTATCTTCCCCACGGTCGAGAGCTTCATGGACATGGTCACCAACGGCTACATGCCGGTGCGTCGGCCGCGCAACTACGCCTTCGGCAAAGTCGAGCAGTCGAGCCCGACATCGATCATCCAGCAGGTGTTGATCACCGGACCCGACGGCAAGGAATATGAGGCGGTCTATACGCTCGAACTCCAGCCCGACGGCACGTTCCGCATCACCGGTTGCAGCCTGAGGGCATCCAACACCTTGAGCACGTAGTTCTTGCCGATATCCTTCTGGCTTCCGCGCTCGAAGCTCACCGTGCCGGCAGGTCGCCGCGTTGCCAGTCCTCGGTGATGAGCGCGGAGCGTTCAGCGAACACCTCCGCCTCGATCGCGTCGCGGATGTCCCGCATCAGACGCTGATAATAGGCGAGATTGTTCCAGGTGAGCAGCATGGCGCCGAGTGCCTCGCCCGACTTCACCAGATGGTGCAGATAGGCGCGGGAATAGTCGCGCGCGGCCGGGCAGTCGCTTTCCTCGTCCAGTGGGCGCGGATCCTCGGCATGACGGGCGTTGCGCAGATTGACCTTGCCGCGCTTCGTATAGGCCAGGCCGTGGCGCCCTGCCCTTGTCGGCATGACGCAGTCGAACATGTCGATGCCCCGCGCCACGGATTTGAGGATATCGTCAGGCGTGCCCACCCCCATCAGATAGCGCGGCTTATCGGCCGGCAGCTCGGGACATGTGGCCTCCAGCATGTCGAGCATCACAGCCTGTGGCTCGCCCACCGCCAAACCGCCGACGGCGTAACCCTTCAGCCCCATTGCCGAGAGAGCCTGGGCGGAACGGATGCGCAGCCGGGCGACGTCGCCGCCCTGGACGATGCCGAACATCGCCTTGCCTGGCTGGTCGCCGAAGGCCGCCTTGCAGCGCTCGGCCCAACGCAGCGACAACTCCATGGCGCGCTCGACGTCGTTCTCCTTTGCCGGCAGCGCCACGCACTCGTCGAGCTGCATCTGGATGTCGGAATCGAGCAGGCCCTGGATTTCGATCGAACGCTCCGGCGACATCTCATAAGGGGCGCCGTCGATGTGGGACCGGAAGGTGACGCCCTGTTCGGAAAGCTTGCGCAGCTGCGCCAGCGACATCACCTGGAATCCGCCGGAATCGGTCAGGATCGGGTAAGGCCAGCGGGCGAATTCATGCAGGCCGCCCAGCCGCCCGATGCGTTCGGCGCCCGGCCGAAGCATCAGGTGATAGGTATTGCCCAGGATGATGTCCGAGCCGAGCGCCCGGACCTGGTCGAGATACATGGCCTTCACCGTACCGCCGGTTCCGACGGGCATGAAGGCCGGCGTCCGCACCGTGCCGCGCGGCATGGTGATTTCGCCGCGCCGCGCCTTGCCGTCGGTCGCGATGAGACGAAACGAAAACTGGTCAGCCATCGAATTCCTGGTCATGAATGGGAGCGCCCGGGGCTTGCCGGTCGAGCGATTGGCGGTAGCGGATGCAGCCGCGCATGAATTTCGGCCAGGGCGGCACGGCGATTGCCGGATCGGTCTTCTCCGGCAGCAGGGCCCATAGATCAGGATGATGCCAGCACAGGTCATGGCCGGTCGAGTCGCGGTGCTCGCGAATGCCTGCACGCAATTTCCTGATCTCCGCGATCAATGCTGCGCGGTCCATGGTGTCGAGATCGTCATCCATCGCTCTCCTCCTTGCGGAACAGCAGACTTGCGTCGCCATAGGAGTAGAAACGATAGCCGTTTTGAATGGCATGGGCATAGGCCGCCCGCATCGTGTCGAGACCGGAGAAGGCCGAGACCAGCATGAACAAGGTCGAGCGCGGCAGATGGAAATTGGTCATCAGCAGGTCGGCCGTGCGGAACCGATAACCCGGCGTGATGAAGATGTCGGTCGCGCCCGACCATGCCTGGATCGTGCCGTCGTCCCTGGCCGCACTTTCCAGGAGCCGCAGCGAAGTGGTGCCGACGGCGACGATGCGACCGCCCTTTCGCCTGACCGCGTTCAATGCGGCAGCGGTCGCTTCACTCACCACGCCCGTCTCCGCATGCATCTTGTGCGCGGCCGTGTCCTCAGCCTTCACCGGCAGAAAGGTGCCGGCACCGACATGGAGCGTGACGAAGTGCCGTTCGACGCCGGCCCGGTCGAGGCGGGCCATCAGGTCCGGCGTGAAGTGCAGACCCGCAGTCGGAGCGGCGACGGCTCCCTCCTCGCGTGCATAGATCGTCTGGTAGTCGTCGCGGTCGCGCTCGTCGTCTGCGCGCTTCGAGGCGATGTAGGGCGGCAGCGGGACATGGCCGACCGCGTGCAGTGCTTCGTCGAGCAGAGGTCCGGAGAGATCGAAGACCAGCAGGACCTCGCCGGCATCGTGCTTTTCAGCGACCGTGGCGTCGAGCGTGCCGAGGAAACAGGCATTGCCGCCATGACCGAACTGGATGCGATCGCCTGGCATGACGCGCTTGGCGGGGCGCATGAAAGCCAGCCAGCGATCAGGGGCGACACGCATATGCAATGTCGCGTCGACCTGGGCCGCGGCGTCGTCGCGCCGGCGAATGCCGGAAAGCTGCGCCGGGATCACCTTGGTGTCGTTGAAGACCAATGCGTCTCCCGGACGCAACAGGCCGGGCAGATCGGAGACGCGCCCGTCGCCGAGGGCCTCGCCCGGCCTCACGAGCAGCATATGGGCAGCGTCGCGCGGATCGGCGGGCCGCAAGGCAATCCGGTCTTCGGGCAGGTCGAAGTCGAACAGGTCTACGCGCATCGTATCAGTAGAGCCGGATCATCAACGCGCCGGCTGCGCGCATCATAGCTCCGGCCAGCGACGGGGAATCCCATTGCCTGGCCCGACTGAGAATTGATCGGCGCATGAAAGGCGACGACCCGCCGGGCGGCGACTCCATGGCAGGGACCAGAAAACGCCGCCCACGGGCTTCACCTCAGGCCGCCACGTCCGCGGCCACTTTCATGGACACGATCTTGTCGGGGTCGACGACCGGCTCGCCGCGCTTGATCTTGTCGACATTCTCCATGCCTTCGATCACCTGGCCCCACACCGTGTACTGGCGATTGAGGAAGCCGGCGTCCTGGAAGCAGATGAAGAACTGCGAGTTGGCGGAATTCGGATCCTGCGCACGAGCCATGGAGCAGGTGCCGCGGCTATGGTTCACGTTGGAGAACTCGGCTTTCAGATCTGGCTTGTCGGAGCCGCCCATGCCAGCTCGACCGGGGTTAAACGAGGATTTGGTCGAATTGCCGTACCGAACGTCGCCCGTCTGAGCCATGAACCCGTCGATCACGCGATGGAAGACGACGCCGTCATAAGCACCTTCGCGCGCCAACTCCTTGATGCGCGCGACATGTCCCGGGGCAAGGTCGGGCAAAAGTTCGATGACCACATTGCCCTTTGTGGTTTCCATGATGAGCGCGTTTTCGCGATCCTTGATCTCGGCCATTTGCCTGGTCCTTCTCTGGAGGTTTACTTCGGGTCGGCCGCGATGCGGACCTTGACCATGCGGTCGGGGTCGGTGACGAGGCCGTTGTTGTTGGCGTCGCCTTTCTTGATCCCGTCGACGAATTCCATGCCGCTCTCCACCTTGCCGACGATCGTGTACTGGCCGTCAAGTGAAGACGCCGGCGCGAACATGATGAAGAACTGCGAGTTCGCCGAATTGGGATCCTGAGCGCGCGCCATTCCGACGACGCCGCGCGTGAAGTTCTCGCCGGAGAATTCGGCCGGCAGATCCGGCTTGCTCGATCCGCCCATGCCTGCCCTGTCGGCATCGTAGTCCTTGGCGAGGTTGCCGAATTGTACGTCGCCGGTCTGCGCCATGAAGCCGTCGATGACCCGGTGGAAGGCGACGTTGTCATAAGCGCCTTCACGCACCAGCGCCTTGATCTGTTCGACGTGCTTCGGCGCCAGGTCGGGCCTCAGCGCGATGGTCACGTCGCCCTCCTTCAGCGTGACGATCATGGTATTCTCGGGATCGGCCGCAAACGACGGGGCCGAGACGCCGACCGCCATCAAAAGGAAGGCGGCGAAGGCGGCAAGCCTTGCGAAAGTCATGGATGTCTCCTCGGACCTCTACGATTTGAACTTGTCGACGAGCGCTATGGCGACGGGCGCCGGCACGAACGGGCGGATGTCGCCGCCCATCGAGGCGATCTGGCGGACAAGCGTGGCGGTAATGGTTCGCACCGAAGGGCTCGCCGGCAGGAACACCGTCTGCAGATCGGGCGCCATGGTCTCATTCATGCCCGCCATCTGCATCTCGTAGTCGAGGTCGGTGCCGTCGCGCAGGCCGCGGATCATGATCGAGGCGCCGTGCCTGCGCGCCGCATCGACGACCAGCCCATCGAACGAGACCACCTTGATGCGGCTCGCATCCGGCCCGAATTCCGCCGCCGAAACCGATTCGATCAGAGCGACGCGCTCATCGAAGCTGAATAGCGGCTTTTTCGCCGCCTGGATGCCGATCGCGGCGTAGACGACATCGGCGACGGCCAGCGAGGCCTTCAGCACATCGAGATGGCCGTTTGTCAGCGGATCGAAGGATCCGGCATAGATGGCGATGCGTTCTTTCATGGCTGCTGCTTCTAGCGGCCCGGCCCGGCAAAGGCAAATCGCTTCAGCCTGGTTTCGCCTGACATGAACATGGAATGAATGAGCCGATCACGGAAAGTTCACGCATCCGCCTCTACGATCGGCCTTCGAAGGTTGAAACCAAATCCCCATGTAACCGTTGTTGGGTGCAGGAGTACGAAACCATGATGATCTTCATGCTCGCCGCCGCAATGACAATAGCGATGCTGATCGCGACTGCGTTCGGCGTCCATCAGGAAGCGCAGCAGGTTCGCTTCGACGACCGGAAGAACAAGTTCGATCGTTTCGGTCCGCGCTGAGCTTCTCCAATGACTCGCGGTATCCAGCCGCCGGGCATTTTCTTCGCCATATCCACAATCATCCAGCCGGGACGATCGGTGTGGGCCGTAGGCCGGTCTCGCGTCAGCCGAACGTCTGGTAGAGCGTGATGTTGCGAATGCGCGGGGCGCCATGCCTGACCGCCACCGGCGCTGCCTGACCGCCACCGGCGCTGCGCCGAGTGCCGGTAGACAGGGCACATAAGCCATTTCGGGGGCGGCCACGGCCCGAGATCGGTCGCATCCGCGAGGTGGATGTAGCGTTGCCGGCCTACGCAGCCGGCATCAGGCCTCGCCGGTCCCGCCGGGCGTTCCTGCGTCGGAAGCGCCGGTCTCCACCAATCCCCCATTGCCGTCATCCTGCGGCTCGGAGATCCTCTCGACCGAAACGACCTTTTCACCCTCGGCGGTGTTGAAGATTGTGACGCCCTTGGTCGCGCGGCTGGCAATGCGGATGCCGCCGACGGGCACGCGGATGACCTGTCCACCGTCGGACACCAGCATGAGCTGATCCTCGGCACCCACCGGGAAGGTCGCGACCAGCCGGCCGATCTCGTCGGTCTTGGAGACGTCGGTCGCCCGGATGCCCTTGCCACCGCGGCCGGTGAGCCGGAAATCGTAGGAAGAGGATCGCTTGCCGTAGCCATATTCGCTGACGGTGAGAACCATCTGCTCATGCGCCTTCAGGAAGTCGTAGCGTTCCTGCGGCAGGGTCGTCTCTTCGCCGACCTCCTCGTTGGTGAGCGCGATCTCTTCCTCGTCGGCCCCGGCCATCTTCCGCTCGGCGACGGCCTGCTTGAGATAGGCGGCGCGTTCCGCCGGGGTCGCGTCGACATGCTCGAGGATAGCCATGGAGATGACGCGGTCGCCCTCGCCCATCGAGATGCCGCGGACGCCGAGCGAATCCCGACCCTTGAAGACCCGGACGTCACTGACCGGGAAACGGATGCACTGGCCGGAATCGGCCGTGAGCAGCACGTCGTCGGTTTCCGTGCAGGTCTCGACGCCGAGGATGGCATCCCCGGCCTCGTCGAACTTCATGGCGATCTTGCCGTTGCGGTTGACTTGCACGAAGTCGGACAGTTTGTTGCGCCGCACCGTGCCGCGCGTGGTCGCGAACATGACGTCGAGCTCGCCCCACTGCGCCTCATCCTCGGGCAGCGGCAAGATGGCCGTGATGCGGTCTCCGCTCTCGATCGGCAGGAGATTGATGAGGGCCTTGCCGCGAGATTGCGGTGTGCCGACCGGCAGCCGCCAGACCTTCTCCTTGTAGACGATGCCACGCGACGAGAAGAACAGGATCGGCGTGTGAGTGCTGGCGACGAACAGCCGGGTTAGGAAGTCCGTGTCCTTTGTGGACATGCCGGTCTTGCCCTTGCCGCCGCGATTCTGCGTTCGGTAGACCGAGAGCGGGACCCGCTTGATGTAGCCCTCGTGGGTGACGGTGACGACCATGTCCTCGCGCTGGATGAGGTCTTCCTCATCCATGTCGGTGCCGGCATCCGAAATTTCGGTGCGGCGGTGCGTGCCGAACTCGTCACGCACCGCGGCCAGTTCATCCTTGATGATCTGCTGGATCCGGGCCCGCGAGCCGAGGATATCGAGATAGTCGGTGATCTCCAGTCCGATCTTGTTCAACTCGTCCGCGATCTCGTCCCGGCCAAGCGCGGTCAGGCGCGACAGCTGCAAGGCGAGGATGGCGCGCGCCTGCTCCTCGGAGAGATTGTAGGTCCCGTCCTCGTTGATGCGGTGGCGCGGATCGTCGATGAGCAGGATCAGCGCCTCGACGTCGCCAGCCGGCCAACGCCGCTCCATCAACTGCTCGCGCGCCGTCTGGGGGTCGGGCGCATTGCGGATGGTGCGGATGACCTCGTCGATATTGGCGACCGAGATCGCCAGGCCGACCAGGATATGGGCGCGCTCGCGCGCCTTGCGCAGCAGATATTTGGTGCGGCGGCTGACGACCTCCTCGCGGAAGGCGATGAAGGCCTTCAGCATGTCGACCAGCGTCAAGAGTTCGGGCTTGCCGCCGTTGAGCGCCACGACGTTGGCACCGAAGGAGGTCTGCAGCGGCGTATACCGATAAAGCTGGTTGAGCACGACGTCGGCAACGGCGTCGCGCTTCAGTTCGATCACGACCCGATAGCCCTGGCGGTCGCTCTCGTCGCGAATGTCGGAGATGCCCTCGATGCGCTTCTCGCGCACCAGTTCGGCCATCTTCTCGATCATTGCCGCCTTGTTGACCTGATAGGGCACCTCGGTGACGACGATCGCCTCGCGGTCGTTGCGGATATCCTCGAAATGGACCTTGCCGCGCATCATGATCGAGCCGCGACCTGTCGAATAGGCGCTGTAGATACCGGAGCGACCGAGGATAAGGCCTCCAGTCGGGAAATCCGGGCCCGGGATGATCTCCATCAGCGACGGCAGATCCATCGCCGGATTGTCGATGAGCGCGATCGTGCCGTTGACCACTTCGGCGAGGTTGTGCGGCGGAATGTTGGTCGCCATGCCGACGGCGATGCCGCCCGAACCGTTGACCAGAAGGTTCGGGAAGCGCGCGGGGAGGACTTTCGGCTCTTCGGCGCTGGCGTCGTAGTTGTCCTGGAAATCGACGGTTTCCTTGTCGATGTCCTCCAGAAGCTCGTGAGCCACCTTTGTGAGACGGGCCTCCGTGTAGCGCATCGCTGCGGGAGGATCGCCGTCGATCGAACCGAAATTGCCCTGTCCGTCGATGAGCGGCACGCGCATCGACCAGTCCTGGGCCATGCGCACCAGGGCGTCATAAATGGAGGCGTCGCCGTGCGGATGGTATTTACCCATCACGTCGGCGACGGGCCTGGCCGACTTCACATATTTGCGGTTCCAGTGATAGCCGCTCTCGTGCGAGGCATAGAGGATGCGCCGATGCACGGGCTTCAGGCCGTCGCGCACATCTGGCAAGGCGCGGCTCACGATCACGCTCATGGCGTAATCGAGATAGGAGCGCTGCATCTCCTCGATGATGGATATCGGCTCGATGCCGGTCGGGCCGCCATCCGGCCCGCGGGGTGTCTTCTGGTCAGTCAATATGGATCACGATCAGATTGGGAATCACTTCTGTCTTATATAGGAAAGCGGGCCGCCACTCCAATCGGATCGTGGGACAACGGCGCGGAAACGCCCTTTTTGCCGGGCCTATTTTTCCTTTCGTTTCAACGTGATATTGTCAGGTGTCAAAAGGCCGCGGCAGCGGCCGGAGGGAACAGTCGCGATATTGTTCGGAAAACGACCGACCGGCACTCGTTCCACCGTTCGTCCTGAGGTTGCCGGCGAACCGTTCGATGCGATCGCGAACATGGGAGCACCATACACCCGACGGCTCGTCCGTCGACCGTATTCTACTGCTCGCCCGATGTTCAGTGGATGTTTCCTCAGGGCTTCCGGTCCGGGCCGGCTGGCGCCTTTCGTCGGCGATAGTCGCTCGGCGTGGCGCCCATGATGCGCCGGAAACGCCGGTTGAAGGTCGAAAGATCGCCGAAACCGGCATCGAAGGCGATCGACGCGACGGGTTCGTCCGACGTGCGCAGCCGCACGGCGGCGCGCTGCAACCTGGTCCGCAACAGATACTGATACGGCGTCATGCCGGTCACAGTGCGAAAGCTGCGCAGAAAGTGATAGGGGCTGGTCGCCGTCTCGCTGGCGAGCCCGTCGATGGAGATCGTCTGGTCGGCATCCGCCTCGATGCGCCGCAGCGCCTCGCTGACGCGCTTTTCGTCCCGCGTGCTGGGTGCCCGGTCCCGCTTCGGCTCGTGGTTGGCGATGCTGACGGCTGCCCCTGACAGGCGCAGTCCGAGTTCCTCGAAGGCCCCTATGTCACCGTCGTCCCGCGCTGCCTCGGCATCGGCAAGCAGTGGCGCCAGCGCCGCCACCGGCGGCAGCCTCGGCGTCCCGAAGCCCAACCGCGACACGCCGGGAAGCTCGGCGGCGACCGCCTCGATATAGCTGGGCGAGAAATGGAACGAGAGGCAACGGTCGCCGGCGGAATGATCGTGTCCGCATTCGAAGCAGGTACCAGGGTTGCCGAGTAGGAGTGCCCCCGGTGCCATGATCGCGGTGCCGAGCGAGGCGCGGTATCGGAAAGTCCCGTGCGTGACGGCCGCCACGCAGAAGCTGCGGTGCTGTTCCTCGAAAGGCCTATCACCAACGCCCGCCGCGCAGACGATGTCCGAAACCTGCCAGCCGGGACCGGAAGCCAATATCGAAGCCGTCACCGTCATATGTCGAAAATAGCAATTTTTCCCAAGCGTCAAAAGCGGGACCCGGCCAGACTGGCGGCATCTCCTGACACAAGGATATCCATCATGACCACTTTTCCCTCCTTTCCGGCGGCGCTCCATGCGGATGGTGCAGACCGCGACCGGGCCGACAAGTCGGGACTGTATGGCTGGCTGATCGGCACTTGGGACATGGATGCCGTCCGCCATTTCGATGACGGGACGACGCGGAAGTCGCCTGGCGAAATCCATTTCGGCTGGGTTCTGGGCGGTCGCGCCATCCAGGACGTCTGGCTTGTCCCTGCTGCGAAAGGCGAGATGCCGTCATTGTTCGGCACGACCTTGCGAGTCTACGACCCCGGCATAGACTCTTGGCACATCATCTGGGTCGACCCGGTCGGGCAGAACCATCTGCGCCAGATCGGCCGGGCCGACGGCAACGACATCGTCCAGCACGGGACCGACGCCACTGGAGCGCCGGTGCGCTGGCGCTTCACCGAAATTACACCTCGGAGCTTCCACTGGCTGGGGGAACGATCGCCCGACCAGGGCGCGACGTGGCGTCTGCAGGTGGAGTTCTTTGCCCGCCGCCAGGACTGACAATTATCAGGAAAGGAAAAGCCATGTTCGACCACGTATCCATCGGTGTCAGGGACGCCGCCTCCTCCAAGGGCTTCTACGATGCCGTTCTGTCGCCACTCGGCTATAGCTGCCTTAGCGAAGGGCCTGGCTCGCTCGGCTATGGGCGTGACGTTGTCGCATTCTGGGTGAACGAGGCTGCGCGACCCGTTCCGGCTGACCGGGACTCCGGCCTGCATTTCTGTTTCTCCGCACCGACGCGCGACGCGGTCGCGGCATTTCATGCCGCTGCGCTTGGTGCGGGAGGCAAGGATAATGGCGAACCCGGCTTGCGTGCCGATTATGGCGAGCACTACTACGCCGCCTTTGTCGTCGATCCCGACGGCTACCGGCTCGAGGCCTATTGCGGCAAGGAGCAGGCCTGAGACCGGCTCGTTCCCTGTCTCCTCCGTTTCACAGCAGGGTCGCAAAGCTTGCCGTGTCCGCGCCGCGCCCGCTGGCGTCTGGGGGAAGGTTGCGATACGACTTTCCCCTGACACGGGGGGATGCTTGATGCCGAACTACGACAGTCTGTTCAACGCTTTCGTCACCATCCTCGTCACCATAGACCCTCCCGGCCTCGCTCCTCTGTTCCTGGCCTTGACGCGCGGCATGAACCGCGAACAGCGTCAGCAAGTCGGGTTCAGGGCGTCTCTCATCGGTTTTCTTGTGCTTGCCCTTTTTGCGGTCGCCGGGGCGGGCATCCTGTCGGTGTTCGGCATCACGCTGCCTGCCTTCCGGGTTGCCGGTGGCCTGCTCCTGTTCTTCATCTCCTTCGAGATGATTTTCGAGCGGCGACAGGAGCGAAAGGAGAAAAGCGCCGACGCCGCGATCACCAAGGACCAGATCCACAACATCGCCGCCTTTCCCCTGGCTATCCCGTTGATAGCCGGCCCCGGCGCGATCTCTGCCGTGGTGCTGCTCTCGGCCTCGCTGCCCGGCATCGGCGGTCAGGCGACGCTGGTTGGCGTCATCTTGGTCGGCATCATCCTGACCTACCTGGTGTTTCTGGTCGCCGAGCGCGTCGACAAGTTCCTCGGTCAGACGGGGCGGTCGATCCTTACGCGGCTGCTGGGCGTGATCCTGGCCGCGCTGGCCGTTCAGTTCGTGGCCGACGGCGTCAAGGCCCTGACGGCGGGATGAGCCGCGCCGAGGCTCGGCCGATCAGCCGATCGTGCTTCAAGCCGCCTCCATGGCGGCCGAACGGTCAGGCACCAGACGTAAGGTTCCCGGCCGGCGTCAGCGGTAGCATCACACGCAGCACTGGCGGCCCGGCGAGGTCGAAGTCGGCAGGGTATTCTTCGCGGTGATGCAGGATCGAGACGTCCCGCTCTTGTCCTTCGGTCTCGATCCAGTCGATCATCCGGCCATAGTGCTTTACGACATCGCCATCGTCGGGACCGTGCCAGACGCAGGCGAAACGCATCGCAGGCAATGAGAGGAGCCGGTGCCCGGCGGCCGGAGCCATGTATTCCGCCGCCTCGATCCCGACGAAGTAGCGGAACCCGTCCGGCCGGTCGTTCCATGAAATCCCGATGATCATACGGGACCAAGGATCGTCTTCGGCGGCCGCGGCGATCTTCATCTCCTCGATGAGCGGATGGATCGCCCCCGCCGCCGCTTCGGCGTAGGTGCCTTCCCAGACCAGGCCGCGAAGACGCTGCGGCGCCCGCTCGGCGATGGCGAAGCGATGGCTGCCGAACTCGCCGCAGCGGGCACACATCGTCAGCGGTCAGAATGGGATCTCGTCGTCGAGATCGCGCGACGAGCCGCCGCCACCGCGTCCGAAACCGTCATTCGGGCCGGATTGGCCGAAGTCCGATCCGCGCTGGTGGTCGGAGCCGCGGCCACCGCCGCCATAGCTCCCCTGACCTTCACCACCTTGCCCGCGGGCGTCGAGCATCTGCAACTCGCCCCGGAATTTCTGCAGCACGACCTCGGTCGTGTAGCGGTCCTGGCCGTTCTGGTCCTGCCATTTGCGGGTCTGGAGTTGACCCTCGACATAGACCTTCATGCCCTTCTTCAGGAACTGCTCGGCGACCTTGGCCAGATTGTCGTTGAAGATGACGACGCTGTGCCATTCGGTCTTCTCCTTGCGCTCGCCGGAGACCTTGTCGCGCCACGTCTCAGATGTCGCAATCCTCAGATTGACGACCGGATCGCCGGAGTTCAGCCGCCGGATTTCGGGATCGGCGCCCAGATTCCCCACCAGAATGACCTTGTTGACGCTACCCGCCATGAAACTTCTCCGCGCTCGTCCGAAACCAATGCTTGTTCGCGGCGCACTTTAACCGATCACCCTCGGCGGTGCGCCGCGCCGCCGGTCAATTCAGCGTCCTGTCCACAACAGTTTTTGTTCTCTTTATGTTCTACACGCCATCGCAGGAGATGGCAAGAGCGTCGGGAAATGCGGCCGGTCGTTCAGCCCTATGTCGCACACATATGGCCGGGAGCCGGCCGTCGCAGGCCAACCGCCGGGTCAACAATATCGTGACTTGGCGTTGACGCCGGAGCGCCCTATACAACCGTCATGATGACGACATCCCGACTGCTTCGCTTCGCCGCTACGGGCATGGCCGCGTCTCTTGCGGGATTCCCTGCGTTGGCGGATCAGCGCCCAGCCGGATCAGCCTCCGAAAAGCTTCCCGGCGTCGAGGGCGCCTACAGCATCGTGGCGCCTGCCCCCGAACCCCTCGAAGCGCCGTCGGAAGGGGGCGGTTACACCTTCAAGGCCGGCAACACCGATATCAGGATTTCCGGCAGCGTTTCCGTCGAGATCGGATTCGGCCCCGAGATCGCAGGCGAGGATCGCCGGTAGCCATCCCGGCCCGTAGCTGCCGGGCACAAAGAAACGGCCCTGCCGCCACTGGGAGCTCGCAGGGCCTTTTTCTCGAACTTCTGATTCGATTGCCGGAGTTCTAGCTGCCGGCTTTCATTTCGGATGCGACGCGGCTTTCTGCCGACGATCCGACTATGGTCTCTGATTGTAGGGGATTTACGTCAGATCAGCGTTGCCCCACGGGCAACGTTACCTGGCGCGGCTCCACACGCAGTGGAGCCAATCTGGACTGTCCGGTGGGGTCATGCCTCCGCTCCTCTGTCCGTTGCTCCAATGTCTTCCGACGCGCTAATCCGCTGTTCACGGCGTCTCGCGAACGGCCCGGCGGCCACGAAGAGCGCCCTGTGAGCGCTCGGCTTCGGGTGACTGTCGAAGTTTGCCCCCTGCCTCGCCCGGCGTCAACCTTTCCCTGGCCCGAACGGAAAAATGTGATCGCGGCCGCCTCGTCGTACGGGTTTTTCCACACGCTGTTTGTCAGGAGCGTGTTCGGCCTTTGTTCTTTTTGCTTGCCCTTACGGGCGCAACCCGGCTAGACCACAATTTCGACGAGGTGGCCGGCGGATCCGGCGCCGGCCTCGACGTAGCGACAAACGTGCTTACATAAGGGCCTGGCCGGAGCGACCCAGCCACCCGAACTCCACAAGACAGGCGGCGGACCGGCCATGGCCGATCACAAATACATCTCCATTCGCGGTGCGCGTGAGCACAATCTGAAGAATGTCGACCTCGACCTGCCGCGCGACCGGCTGATCGTGATGACGGGCCTGTCTGGCTCGGGCAAGTCGTCGCTGGCTTTCGATACGATCTACGCGGAAGGCCAGCGGCGCTATGTCGAGAGCCTTTCGGCCTACGCCCGCCAGTTCCTGGAGATGATGCAGAAGCCGGATGTCGACCAGATCGACGGCCTGTCTCCGGCAATCTCGATCGAGCAGAAGACCACGTCTCGCAATCCGCGGTCCACTGTCGGCACGGTGACCGAGATCTACGACTACATGCGTCTGCTCTATGCGCGCGTCGGCATCCCCTATTCGCCCGCCACGGGCCTGCCGATCGAAAGCCAGACGGTGTCCCAGATGGTCGACCGTGTCCTGGAACTCGACGAAGGCACGCGCCTCTATCTGCTGGCGCCGATCGTGCGAGGCAGGAAAGGCGAGTACAGGAAGGAACTGCTGGAGCTTCAGAAGAAGGGCTTTCAGCGCGTCAAGGTCGACGGCGTCTTCTATGAGATCGCCGACGTTCCCGCGCTCGACAAGAAGTACAAGCACGACATCGACGTGGTGGTGGACCGCATCGTCGTGCGACCGGACCTCGCGGCGCGGCTCGCCGACAGCTTGGAGACGGCGCTGAAGCTGGCCGACGGGCTCGCCGTTGCCGAGTTTGCCGACAAGCCGTTGCCGGCCGAAGCCACAGCGGAGGAATCCGCCAACAAATCGAAGAACGAGACGCATGAGCGGATCCTGTTCTCCGAGAAGTTCGCCTGCCCTATTTCCGGCTTCACCATTCCCGAGATCGAGCCGCGTCTGTTCTCGTTCAACAATCCGTTCGGCGCTTGCCCGTCCTGCGACGGCCTTGGCAGCCAGCGCGCGATCGACGCCGACCTCGTCGTGCCGGATGAGAACGTCTCGCTGCGCGACGGTGCCGTCAGCCCCTGGGCGAAATCGACCTCGCCCTATTATGCCCAGACGCTCGAGGCGCTCGGGAAGGTTTACGGCTTCAAGCTCGGCGATCGCTTCAAGGATCTGTCCGAGGAGGCGAAGCAGGCCATCCTGCGCGGCACGGGCGAGCGCGAAGTCACCTTCCAGTATGACGACGGCCTGCGCTCCTACAAGACGACCAAGACGTTCGAAGGCGTGATCCCCAATCTCGAGCGCCGCTGGAAGGAGACGGAATCGGCCTGGATGCGCGAGGAGATCGAGCGCTTCATGTCGTCCACGCCCTGCCCCGCCTGCAAGGGCTATCGCCTGAAGCCGGAAGCGCTCGCGGTGAAGATCGCCGGCAAGCATATCGGCCAGATCACGGAGCTCTCGATCCGCGCCGCCGACCGCTGGTTTACGGATCTTCCGGGCCAGCTCAACGCCAAGCAGAACGAGATCGCCCTGCGCATCCTGAAGGAGATCAGGGAAAGGCTGCGCTTCCTGAACGATGTCGGCCTCGACTATCTGACGCTGTCGCGCAATTCAGGAACGCTGTCGGGCGGCGAAAGCCAGCGCATCAGGCTCGCCTCGCAGATCGGCTCGGGTCTGACGGGCGTGCTCTATGTGCTCGACGAGCCTTCGATCGGCCTTCATCAGCGCGACAATGCCCGGCTGATCGATACGCTCAAGCATCTGCGCGACATCGGCAACACGGTGATCGTCGTCGAGCACGACGAGGACGCGATCCTGACCGCGGACTATGTGGTCGACATTGGCCCGGCCGCCGGTATCCACGGCGGAACGATCATCGCCGAAGGCACTCCGCAACAGGTCATGGCAAACCCCAACTCGATCACCGGAAAGTATCTGACGGGCGAGTTCGAGATCCCAATGCCGTCCGCCCGGCGCGAGTTCAAGAAGAAGAAGTCCATTAAAGTGGTCGGCGCACGCGGCAACAATCTGAAGGATGTCAGCGCGGAAATTCCGCTCGGTACCTTCACCTGCGTCACAGGCGTCTCGGGCGGAGGCAAGTCCACCTTCCTCATCGAGACGCTGTTCAAGGCGGCCTCGCGGCGCATCATGGGATCGCGCGAGCATCCGGCCGAACACGACCGCATCGAGGGCCTGGAGTTCCTCGACAAGGTCATCGACATCGACCAGTCGCCGATCGGCCGCACGCCGCGCTCCAACCCGGCCACTTATACCGGCGCCTTCACGCCGATCCGTGACTGGTTCGCCGGCCTGCCGGAAGCCAAGGCGCGCGGTTATCAGCCGGGGCGCTTCTCCTTCAACGTCAAGGGTGGCCGCTGCGAAGCATGCCAGGGCGACGGCGTCATCAAGATCGAGATGCATTTCCTGCCCGACGTCTACGTCACCTGCGACGTCTGCCACGGCAAGCGCTACAACCGCGAGACGCTGGAAGTGCTGTTCAAGGGCAAATCGATCGCCGACGTGCTGGAGATGACGGTCGAGGAAGGCGTGGAGTTCTTTGCGGCGGTGCCGGCGGTGCGCGACAAGCTGGAGACGCTGGCCAAGGTCGGACTCGGCTATATCCACGTCGGCCAGCAGGCGACCACCCTTTCCGGCGGCGAGGCGCAGCGCATCAAGCTCGCCAAGGAGCTGTCGCGCAAGGCGACCGGCAAGACCCTTTACATCCTGGACGAGCCGACGACCGGCTTGCATTTCCACGACGTAGCCAAGCTGCTCGAAGTGCTGCACGAGCTCGTCGATCAGGGCAACACGGTGGTCGTCATCGAGCACAATCTGGAAGTGATCAAGACCGCCGACTGGATCCTCGATCTCGGCCCCGAGGGCGGGGACGGCGGGGGCGAACTGGTCGCATCCGGCCGGCCAGAGGACGTCATGCGCGAGCCGCGCAGCTATACGGGCCAGTATCTAAAGGAACTGCTCGCGCGGCGTCCGCGCGGCAAGCGGGAAGCGGCCGAGTGAGGCTGCAAGCCGGCTGCGGAAGCCCGACTACCGCTCAAGTGCACCGAGGGAGGATGGGATGAGCGAATCCGGAACGATCCGCGCAGGCATGGGCGGCTGGACCTTCGAGCCGTGGGACACCTCCTTCTATCCGGACAAGCTTCCGAAGACGAAACAGCTCCAATATGCGTCTCGGCAGGTGCCGACGATCGAGGTCAACGGCACCTACTATTCGAGTTTCAAGGAGCCGACCTTCGTCAAATGGGCGAACGAATCGCCGGAAAGCTTTGTTTTCTCGTTGAAAGGAAATCGCTTTGTCACCAATCGGCGAGTGCTGGGTGAGGCAGGCGAATCGATGATGCGCTTCCTTGGTTCGGGCATCACCGCGCTCGGCGAAAAGCTCGGACCGATCCTGTGGCAGTTCGCCCCGACCAAGAAGTTCGACGCCGACGATTTCGAAGCCTTCCTGAAGCTGCTGCCGCCGAGGCAGGACGGGGTCGCGTTGCGCCACGCGGTCGAGGTCCGGCACGCGTCCTTCGCCGTGCCGGAATTCGCCGCCCTGCTGCGCGGGTACAAGGTGCCGGTGGTCTATGCCGACCACGCCACCTATCCCGCTATCGCCGACGTCACGGGCGATTTCGTCTATGCACGGCTCCAGACCGGCAGCGACGACAATCCAGACTGCTATACGCCGGAGGCGCTCGACGCGTGGGTCGCGCGCGCAAAGGCGTGGGCGCAAGGTACGGAGCCATCCGATTTGCTCCGTGCCGATCCGTCCCAAGCAGCGCAGAGCAAGCCGCGCGACGTGTTCGTCTACTTCATCACCGAGGGCAAGGTCAGGGCGCCGCATGGCGCTATGGCCTTCATGAAGCGGGTCGGCTAAATCCCGCCTGCCCGATCAAAGGTGATGTCCATGAAAGCCGTCCTGTTCGTCGTTCCTTTGCTGCTTCTCGTCGGTTGCGGCGGTTCGCCCATGTCGGTCGAGACGCGGGACCCGAACTGGGTATCGCCGACTTCCGCCCGGGACGCGGCGCAGGCCGAGCGGCTCCGCCGCAAGCATCGCGAAGGCAACGCTTCTCCCGGAAACATGTAACCCCTGGAAGACTTGCTGGCCCAGTCGAAACCCGCAGCCGAGGGTTGCGGCGACAACTTGCGGCAGTCACATAGCTGCTGATGGAACAGGCACTGTCGAACTCCAGAGCGGCGCTGTGGATGGCGGGTTCGATCTCGTCGTTCCTCGCCATGTCGGTCGCAGGACGCGCCACGACCGCGTCGCTCAACGTATTCCAGGTCATGGAGATGCGCTCCGTGATAGGCTTTGTCATGCTGCTGCCTCTGGTATTCGCCGTCGGCGGTTTTCCTGCAATGCGTACGAAGCGCCCGCTTCAGCATCTCGGGCGCAACGTCGTCCACTACGCCGGGCAGGCGGCGTGGCTCTACGCCCTGACCTTGATCCCCCTTGCGGAACTGATCTCGATCGAATTCACGACGCCCATCTGGGGCGCGCTGCTCGCGGTCGTGTTCCTGAGAGAAAAGGTGAATGTCCGGAAAATCCTGGCGATCGTGCTCGGCCTGATCGGGGTACTGGTCATCGTTCGACCGGGAGTGGCCGAGATCAAGGAAGGCCATCTGGTGATGCTGGCCGGCGCCGTGGCATTCGGCATCTCGATCGTCATGGTGAAGTCGCTCACCCGCACCGACAACGTGGTGCGCATCATCTTCTGGATGCTTGTCATCCAGTCGGCGATCGGCCTGGCGCCTGCGATCCAGACCTGGCAGACTCCGTCAACGGAGCTCTGGCCGTGGATCCTGCTCATCTCCTTCACCGGCATGTCGTCGCATTTCTGTCTCGCCCGCGCGCTCGCCCATGCGGACACCACCGTCGTTATGCCCATGGATTTCCTGCGTTTGCCGCTATCGGCGCTCATCGGCTGGCTGCTCTATCAGGAGCAGATCGACGTCTTCACCGGCGCGGGCGCCCTGCTCATCCTGGGCGGCAATCTGGTCAACCTTCAGCGGCGGCGGGCGGCTGACGCTACCATGATTCAGCCCTGACGATCTCCACATCGACGCGGCCTTGGCGGACGCTGTGGCATCACAAGAAGATGTCGTATGCCGCAGGCAGCGCCAGCGACGCACCCGACAGGAACAGGAGCACGAACGCCAGGCGCCGCATCGTCAGGCTGGAGAGCGGCGGCGGCCACCTCCTCGCCGTGATCGTGGTCACAATGACGACTGGAATTGTCAGAAGGGTCCACCAGAAGCCCGCCGACGGCATGGCCCCGACGGACGCCACCACGCCGAGCCGCACGACGGCGTTGACCGCGAAGACGGCGACAAGCGTCTCCCGGATGACGACGGGATGCAGCGGCTGGCGATAAAGGTGATAGACCAGCGGCGGTCCCGACGTGGAGAACAGCCCGCCCATCAGTCCGGCAATGGCGCCGAAGAAGAGGAAGGACGCAGTGGACGAAAGCCGCGCCAACTGCGTCGGCTTCATGGCGAGTTGGAGGCTCGACGTGACGATGACGCCGCCTAGCACGAGCTTCAGCCAGTCGATCGATGCGGCCGCCATCACCCCGAGCAGCGCGTAGCCGGCAAACAGCATGGCAAGGCTCGACACGATGATCGGCACGAACTGGCGGAGCGCGACGTCGCGCCAGCCTTTGGCCAGGACCAGGACGGCGTTCACGAATGTGAGACAGCTCACCAGCACTGCTGCATCGGGCAAAGCGATCACGCCGGTCAGACCGACGCCACCCATGAGGATCAGGCCGAGGGCGAAACCGGTGAGCGTCTGGGTGTAGGCCGCCACGGCCGCAAGGCAAAGCAGAATGGCCAGGCCGCCGGCATCCATTGCTAGCCGTCCCACGTCATGGCGGAGCTTGCCGTGACACCGCCGGCTTCGCCGACCCAACTTTCCGGATATTCGACCAATCGGTTCCCGTCCCAAAATCGCTGCAGCCGGTCTGTCTATCCGATGATCTCCGTGTTGTAGGGCCAGCGATACGGTATCGATTGGCGCGGGGACAGATGATGGCCTTGAGGGGACACCGGGCGGCTAGACCAGTTCGACTTCGACGACGCCAGGCACGGCGCGCATGGCGGACGCGACCTGCGGCGAGATGCGGCAGCGGTTCGGCAGTTCGATCTCGACCTCGCCTGCCCCGCCTTCCTTGATCACGACGAAGCTCACCTGGCCTTCGCCACGCGTCGACAATTGCGAGGACAGCGTATTTAGCGGCGCGGCGTCGCGCAGATAGATGCGCAGCGCCTTTTGGACGCGCGATGCCTCGTCCTCCAGCGACTGCGCGGTCTGGATGCGCATGTTGATGCCCTCGGGCCGATCCTCCGCCGACACGGTGATGACGACGGACGTGCCGGGCTCCAGGACGTCGCGATATTGCGCCAGCCCTTCCGAGAACAGCACGGCCTCGTACTGTCCTGTGGTGTCGGAGAGCTGGATCACACCCATCTTGTTGCCGGTGCGGGTCTTGCGCTCCTGCTTGGAGGTCACGGTTCCAGCCAGTCGACCGGCAGAAGCGCCGCGTTTGACCGCCACGGAGAATTCGGCCCAGGTCTGCACCCGCATCTTCTGCAGCGCAGCCTTGTATTCGTCGAGCGGGTGGGCCGAAAGGTAGAAGCCGACGGCCTGAAACTCGCGATGCAGCCTTTCGGCCGGCAACCAGGGATCGGCCTGCGGAAGATGAAGCGTGGGCGCCTCGCCCGAAATCGCCGCACCGAAGATGTCGGTCTGTCCGGAGACGGCATTCTGTTGGGCGCGCTGGGCCATGCCCATCATGCGCTCGACGCCGCCCATCAGCGTGCCGCGGTCGTGACCGAAGCAATCCAGTGCGCCCGCGGCGATCAGGCTTTCGAAGACGCGCTTGCCGACGATCTTGGGGTCTACGCGCTCGCAGAAATCCGCGAGGCTCGCAAACGGCTTTTCCTTGCGCTTCGCCACGATGTGCTCGACGGCGGCATCGCCGACACCCTTGATGGCCGCGAGTGAATAAAAGATGCGGTTCTCGCCGACTTCGAAGGGTCGATAGGACGACATCACAGAAGGCGGCACCACATCGATGCCGAGGCGCATGGCGTCCTGGCGGAAGTCCGACAGTTTCTCCGTGTTCGACATGTCGAGCGTCATCGACGCTGCAAGGAACTCGACCGGGTAATGCGCCTTCAGATAGGCGGTCTGGTAGGATACGATCGCGTAGGCGGCCGCGTGGCTCTTGTTGAAGCCGTAGTCGGCGAACTTGGCCAGGAGGTCGAAGATGAAATTGGCCTGCGCCTTGCCGACCCCGCGCTCGACCGCGCCGGAAACGAAGCGCTCGCGCTGCTTGTCCATCTCGGCGCGGATCTTCTTGCCCATGGCGCGGCGCAACAGGTCGGCCTCACCGAGCGAGTAGCCCGAAAGCTCCTGGGCGATCTGCATCACCTGCTCCTGGTAGACGATGACGCCCTGCGTCTCCTTCACCAGGTGGTCGATCTTGGGATGGATCGATTCGATCTCCTCCTCGCCGTGCTTGCGGGCATTGTAGGTGGGGATGTTTTCCATCGGGCCGGGGCGATACAGCGCCACCAGGGCGATGATGTCCTCGATACGGTCCGGCCGCATGCCGATCAGAGCCTTGCGCATACCAGCGCTTTCGACCTGGAACACGCCGACCACTTCGCCGCGCGACAGCATCGCATAGGTGTCGGGGTCGTCGATGGGGATCTTGGCAAGGTCGATCTCGACGCCGCGCCGGCGGATCAGCTTCACCGCCGTTTCGAGCACGGTGAGCGTCTTCAGGCCGAGGAAGTCGAACTTCACCAGGCCGGCCTGTTCGACATATTTCATGTTGAACTGCGTCACCGGCATGTCGGATCGCGGGTCGCGGTACATCGGCACCAGTTCGGACAGCGGCCGGTCGCCGATCACGATGCCGGCGGCGTGCGTCGATGCGTGGCGATAGAGCCCTTCCAGCTTCTGCGCGATGTCGAGCAGGGTCTGGACGATCGGCTCTTTTTCGGCCTCCTCGGCAAAACGCGGCTCGCCTTCGATGGCCTTGGGCAACGGCACCGGATTCGCCGGGTTCTGCGGCACCAGCTTGCACAGCCGGTCGACCTGGCTGTACGGCATCTGGAGGACGCGCCCGACGTCGCGCAACACGGCGCGGGCCTGCAGCGTTCCGAAGGTGATGATCTGGCCGACCTGGTCGCGACCATATTTGCCCTGCACGTAGCGGATCACCTCTTCGCGGCGGTCCTGGCAGAAGTCGATGTCAAAGTCAGGCATCGACACGCGCTCGGGATTGAGGAAGCGCTCGAACAGCAAGGAGAAGCGCAGCGGGTCGACGTCGGTGATGGTGAGCGCGTAGGCGACCAGCGAGCCAGCGCCGGATCCGCGGCCCGGACCGACGGGAATGTCGTGGGCCTTTGCCCACTTGATGAAGTCCGAAACGATCAGGAAGTAGCCAGGGAACTTCATGCGCTCGATGATGCCGAGCTCGAAATCGAGCCGTTCGGCATATTGCTCGGCCGTGTAGCCCTCCGTCAGCCCACGTGTGGCGAGCCGCTGGGCGAGACCCTCGCGAGCCTGTCTGCTCAATTCCTCGGCTTCGGCCTTCACGGCGGCGGCGGCATCGGCGATGTCGCCGCCGGTGAAGCGCGGCAGGATCGGGCTGCGGGTCTTGGTGTAGTAGGAACAGCGCTGGGCGATCTCGATCGTGTTGTCGATAGCCTCCGGCAGGTCGGCGAACAGAGCCGACATCTCCTCCTGGGTTTTCAGATAGTTGTCCGGGGTGAGGCGCCGACGGTTGTCTTCCGCGATCACCGATCCCTCGGCAATGGCGATGAGGGCGTCATGCGCCTCGAAGTCCTCCCTCTTGGGAAAGAAGGCTTCATTTGTTGCGACCAGCGGCAGCTCATGGCGATAGGCGAGCTCGATCGTCGTGGCCTCCACGGTCCGATCGTAGCCTTTCAGGCGCTCGATCTCGACATAAAGCCGGTCGCCAAACAGTGACTTGAGCGAGAGCAGGCGTGCTTCGGCGAGTTCCGCATGGTCTGCCCTGGCGGCGGCGCCGATCGGCCCGCACGGCCCGCCCGACAGGCAGATCAGACCATCCACGGCTCCGTTCATCCAGCCGAGCTCGATGTGGACAGGTTCGCCCGGCAGCGTTTCCAGATAGGCGCGGCTGATCAACCGCACGAGATTGGCATAACCCAGCTCGGTTGCCGAGATGAGGAGTATCGGGAAGAGATCGGGCCCCTGCCTCTTCGCATTGCCGCGGTGGGCGCTTTCGCCGGCGTCGCCGAAGTCGACGTCTATCTGGCATCCGATGATGGGCTGGATGCCTTCCTTAACTGCCTTTTGTGCGAACTCCAGAGCGCCGAAGAGATTATTGCTGTCCGTTACCGCGATCGCCGGCGCCTGGTCCTTCACAGCGTGTGCGATGACCTTGCCCAGCGGCAACGCGCCCTCGAGCAACGAATAGGCCGAATGCACGCGCAAATGCACGAAAGGTCGCGCCGGCGCATCGGGCACCTCCTCCCTGGCCGCCGCCTCGCGCAGAATCGGGTCGCGTGGTGGCCTGTCGCTCGCCATGATTCCAAGCCGCTCCTATGAATCTGTCTCTCGTGTCCTGAGGAGATGTTTATCGTCCGGCCGCATCCGATGCGAGTCCGACCGAAGGGCACCCACAGGCGCTGTGGACATCCCGCTGCCCCGGCGCGGCCACCCTTCCTTGCCGTTTGCGTCGATCTTGTTAGAACGCGTCAAGGACAAGGACACAGGAGACGCGAGATGAGCGAGTTGCAGAACGAAGTGGGCGAGATCGAGACGGTCATCCGCAACTATCTCGACGGCATGGTGTTCGCCGTCGCCGCGAAGCTGCGCAAGGCCTTCCATCCGGGCGCCTGCGTCATCGGCCATTTCGGCGCCGATCTCGAATGGCTCTCGCTCGAAACCTTCATCTCCGGCTGCGAGAAAGCCGGCTCTGCCCCCGCGAACGAGCCCTACTACTGGGAAATCCTTTCGGCAGACATCACCGGCGATGTCGCCGTGATCAAGCTCGCGGACGACTACATGGGCAAACGCTTCACCGACTATCTGAGCCTGCTCAGGCATGAGGGCCAGTGGCAGATCGTCAACAAGACGTTTTTCGTGCACCCCTGACCCTGCCAGCGCCCATACCGGCGGCGCGCTTAGAGCAATTCCAGCAAAAGTGCGTAGCGATCTTGCGCCCGGAATCTCGCAAAAAACAAAATGCTCTATGCAAACTCCAGAATCACGGCATCGACGGCCAGGCTGTCGCCCGGCTTGGCGTTGACCTTGGCAATGGTAACGTCGCGCTCGGCACGCAAGACGTTCTCCATCTTCATGGCTTCGACCACTGCCAAGGTTTCGCCGGCCTTCACCTCCTGGCCCTCGCTCACGGCGACGGAGACGACGAGGCCAGGCATCGGGCACAGCAGCATCTTCGACGTATCGGGCGGCAGCTTCACAGGCATCAGTCGGTCGAGTTCCGCGATGCGCGGCAGCATCGGCCGCGCAACCACGGCAATCCCTTTCCAGGCGATGCGGATGCCGTTGAGCTGCGGCCGGATCTGAGCCGAGACCCTCTTGCGGTCGACGAAACCGTGCCAGACCGCCTCACCCGGCCGCCATTCCGAGCTGACGGTCAGCGGCGCGGCACCACGGATCGAGACGTCGACCTCCATCGGGATCGAGATCATGCCCTCCGTGATCGACACCGGCACATAGTCGTCTCCGATGCGAACTTCCCAATCGCGTTTCAGTGCTCCGGAATGCGGCGCGAGGCGGCCGGTCAGGCGATCCAGGCGGTCGCGACGCAATAGTTCGACGGACAGTGCGATCGCAGCGAGCACGCCGTTGTCGCTCTCGTCAGGCGTGATCGGGGCAAAGCCGTCCGGATACTCTTCGGCGATGAAGCCGGTCGAAAGGCGTCCCTCGCGCCAGCGGGGATGCTGCATGAGTGCGGCCAGGAATGGGATGTTGTGCTCGATGCCGTCAACCACGAAACTGTCGAGCGCGTCCGACATGGCGTCTATCGCCTGGGGCCTGGTCGGCGCCCAGGTGCAGAGCTTGGCGATCATCGGATCGTAATACATCGAGATCTCGGAGCCCTCGGCCACCCCCGTATCGTTGCGGATGACGGCATCGCCGACCGGGCCTTCTTCGGGTGGACGGTAACGTGTGAGGCGACCGATCGACGGCAGGAAATTGCGATAGGGATCTTCCGCATAGAGGCGGCTTTCGACCGCCCAGCCCTGCAGCCTCACGTCACCTTGCCTGATCGTGAGCGGCTCGCCGGCCGCGATGTGGATCATCTGCTCGACCAGATCCACGCCTGTGACGAGCTCCGTGACGGGATGCTCGACCTGCAGGCGGGTGTTCATCTCGAGGAAGTAGAAATTGCGGTCCTTGTCGACGATGAACTCGACCGTTCCGGCGCTCTGGTAGTCGACGGCCCTGGCGAGCGCCACGGCTTGTTCACCCATGGCCTTGCGCGTCCTCTCGTCGAGGAAGGGCGACGGCGCCTCCTCCACGACCTTCTGGTTGCGGCGTTGGATCGAGCATTCGCGTTCGCCGAGATAGATGGCGTTGCCTTGCGAATCGGCCAGCACCTGGATTTCGACGTGGCGCGGCTCGACTACGAACTTCTCGATGAACACGCGGTCGTCGCCGAAGGAGCTTTTTGCTTCCGAGCGCGCCCTGTCGAAGCCGTCGCGCACCTCCGCCTCGTTCCAGGCGATGCGCATGCCTTTGCCGCCACCTCCGGCCGAGGCTTTGATCATCACGGGGTAGCCGATCTCGCCGGCGATCGTCTCCGCATGATCGGCGTCCTCGATGACGCCGAGGAAACCCGGGACAGTATTCACCTCGGCGGCATTGGCAAACTTCTTCGATTCGATCTTGTCGCCCATCGCCTCGATGGCCTTGGGTTTCGGACCGATAAAGACGATTCCCTGCTTTTCCAGCGCGGCGCAGAAGGAAGCACGTTCGGAAAGGAAACCGTAACCGGGGTGAACCGCTTGCGCGCCGGTCTGCTTGCAGGCCTCGATGATCTTCTCGGCGACGAGATAACTCTGGGCCGCGGCGGCCGGTCCGATATGCACCGCTTCGTCGGCCATCTCCACATGCATGGCGTCCCGGTCGGCGTCGGAGAAGACCGCCACGGTCGCGATTCCCATCTTCCTGGCGGTCTTGATCACACGGCAGGCGATCTCGCCCCGGTTGGCGATCAGTATCTTCTTGAACATGCGGGCGTTCTTCCTCCGGCTTTCCCAACTCTTTTATGGAGTTCGCGCGGCACGCTCAAGCGCGCAAATCCGCGGCTCGGGCCGGATTTCCGCTGAGACATCGTTATCCAGGGAACTGCGCTCGAGTGCTGTCTCAAGGCCGATGCCGGGTTGATTGCGCTATCGAAACCTGAAAGTTTGAGCGTCTATTTCTGCGCTTGGAGACATGTCGATGAAGACCCGCGCCGCCGTTGCCGTCGCTGCCGGAAAGCCGCTCGAAATCATGGAGGTCGACCTTGACGGGCCGCGCGAGGGCGAGGTGCTGGTCGAGGTCAAGGCGACCGGCATCTGCCACACCGACGAGTTCACCTTGTCCGGCGCCGACCCCGAGGGCATCTTCCCCGCCATTCTCGGCCATGAGGGCGCCGGCATCGTCGTCGATGTCGGCAGAGGAGTGACCAGCCTGAAGAAGGGCGACCATGTCATTCCGCTCTACACGCCCGAATGCCGGCAGTGTCCGTCCTGCCTGTCGCGCAAGACCAATCTGTGCACCGCCATCCGCACCACCCAGGGCCAGGGCCTGATGCCCGACGGCACCAGCCGCTTCTCGATCGGCAAGGACAAGGTGTTCCACTACATGGGCTGCTCGACCTTCTCCAACTTCACCGTGCTGCCGGAGATCGCGCTGGCCAAGGTCAATCCCGACGCGCCGTTCGACAAGATCTGCTACATCGGCTGCGGCGTCACCACCGGCATCGGCGCCGTCATCAACACCGCCAGGGTCGAGGAAGGCGCCACCGCGATCGTCTTCGGCCTGGGCGGCATCGGCCTCAACGTCATCCAGGGGCTGCGGCTGGCCGGCGCCGACATGATCATCGGCGTCGACCTCAACGACGACAAGAAGGCCTGGGGCGAGCGCTTCGGCATGACGCATTTCGTCAATCCGAAGGAGGTCGAGGGCGACATCGTCCCCTATCTCGTCAACCTGACCAGGCGCGGCGCCGACCAGATCGGCGGCGCCGACTACACCTTCGACTGCACCGGCAACGTCAAGGTGATGCGCCAGGCCCTCGAGGCGTCGCATCGCGGCTGGGGCCAGTCGATCATCATCGGCGTCGCCGGCGCCGGCCAGGAGATCGCGACGCGGCCGTTCCAGCTGGTCACCGGCCGGGTGTGGAAAGGCACCGCCTTCGGCGGCGCGCGCGGCCGCACCGACGTGCCGAAGATCGTCGACTGGTACATGGACGGCAAGATCGAGATCGACCCGATGATCACCCATACCCTGACGCTCGACGAGATCAACACCGGCTTCGACCTCATGCATGAGGGCAAGTCGATCAGAAGCGTCGTGGTCTACTAGGAACCGGCCGATCGGCTGATGGGCGATCCCGCTTCCGTCCCGGCGCCGGCGATTTATGTCGACGCCGACGCCTGCCCCGTCAAGGACGAGGTGACGCGAGTGGCCGAGCGGCTCGGGCTCGTCGTCACCTTCGTGTCCAATGGCGGGTTGCGGCCCTCGCGCGATCCGATGATCCGCAATGTCGTCGTGTCCAAGGGGGCGGATGGCGCTGACGACTGGATCGTCGAACACGCCAGGCCCAACGACATCGTCGTGACGGCCGATATCCCGCTTGCTGCACGTGCCGTGGTCCTCGGCGCCCATGTGCTCGGGCCGACCGGGCGGCCGTTCACGCCCGAGACGATTGGCATGGCGGTCGCGATGCGTGATCTGAAGCAACATCTTCGCGAGACCGGGGAGATCAAGGGTCACAATGCCGGCTTCTCCCGCGAAGACCGCTCGCGCTTCCTCGGCGCACTCGATCAGATGGCGCGGCGAGCGGTAAGGGCCGTGGCCTGACCGGACTGTCGGGCGGCCGAAGGCATGGTATGCTGACGAACTTGCCGCGGACCTGAGGCCATGCGGATGAAGTGGGCGGACGGCGTGACATGAGCATGGTCTGGCACTCTCGACGCCACCTTCCGTTCTATTCGGCGGCCATCTGCGGCATCCTCGTGCTGGCCACGGCGTATCGTCTCCCGTGGAATCTCGTAGCGGTCGCCGCGGCGAACACATTCTTCCTCGTCTATCTCGTCCTCAGCGGCATGAAGGTTCCCCGCCTCACCGCCAGCTTCCTGAAAAGACACGCTGCCGAGGCGGATGAACCGTTCTGGATCCTGCTCGGCGTCAGCATCGGCACCATCCTCGTGGCGGCCGGTTCACTGGTCATCCTTTTCGTGGTGATCAACAGCGAACGCGACCCGGTTGTGGCGCCATGGCTGCTCGGCTTCTCCTTCATCGCCGTCTGGCTGGCCTGGTTGACCATCCATACGATGGCCGCGCTGCACTATGCCCATAAATATTGGGAGCCGGAGGAAACGACCGGCGGCGCGACGCCAGACGAACCGTTTCCCCGGCGCGGCCTCGGCTTCCCGCATACGAAGGACCCGGAGGGCTTCGATTTCCTCTATTTCGCTTTCGTGATCGGTATGACGGCCCAGACATCCGACACGGAGGTCACCACCAAGGCGATGCGCAAGCTCACCCTGCTCCATGGCATCGCCTCGTTCTTCTTCAACACGGTGCTGGTCGCGGCCGCAGTCAATCTGGCGGTCTCGCTGGGGCAGCAGCCTTGAACACTCGCCTTCGGCCTGCATGCGCCACGCAGCGGGAGAACCGCCATCAGCGGCGTCGGCGCCATTTGGGGTCGCGTCGATTTGGCGTGGTGGGGAGGTGACAAATCCGTCGCCTTGGTCTAGCGTCCCGACTCGTCGAGGGCTTCGGCCCTGCCGGTCTGCGGGAGAGAGCAACGTTCGTTTGCCGCCGAAGGGGAAATCGCCCGAAATCTCTCAGGCAAAAGAACCGTTGACGGGTAAGACAACTCTGGAAAGTCGGGGCGAGAGCTCCGCGCCGAAGGTGTAAGCGCCGCCGACAGGGTTCCGGTTGCGCGAGTCTCTCAGGCTTCAGACAGAGGGGCACGAACCGGCTGCATTGGGCGGCCGTTTCAGTGCTGTTCTGGAGAAGCAATTGACGGGCACCGATCTAAGCCATCTTCCTCTCGAGGGTCTGCATGCCGCGGCAAATGCGCGTTTCGGCGCGTTCGCCGGCTGGCATATGCCGATCACCTACCCCGCCGGCGTGATGAAGGAGCACCTTCACACGCGCGAACATGTCGGGCTCTTCGACATTTCCCATATGAAGCTGTTCGAGGTTTCAGGCAGCGGCGCGGTGGGCCTGCTCGATCGCGCCTGCCCACTCGACGCCGCGGCTCTGGCGACATCGCAGTCGAAGTATACCTTCCTCCTCAACGACAAGGCGGGGATCATCGACGACCTGATCGTCACCCGACTCGGAGAGCACCGCTTCATGGTCGTTGCCAACGCCGGCAACGCGGCGACCGACGAAAAGCATCTGCGCAGCCTCGCCGCCGCTTTCGACGTCACGATCAAACCGCTCGACCGGGTCTTTCTCGCGATACAGGGGCCCGAAGCCGAAGCGGTGCTCGCCCGTGCCGGTGTCGAGTCAAGGGGGCTGACCTTCATGACGGGCATCGAGCCCAGGGCGGATTGGTTCATGAGCCGCTCCGGTTACACAGGCGAGGACGGCTTCGAGATCGGGCTGCCGGAGCAGGACGCCCGTCCGCTGGTCGCGAAGCTCTTCGAGGACGAACGGGTGATGTGGATCGGGCTCGCCGCCCGCGACAGCTTGCGGCTGGAGGCCGGGCTCTGCCTACACGGTCAGGACATCACCGAAGAGTTCGACCCCGCAAGTGCCGGTCTCATGTGGGCCATCCCGAAGCAGGTCCGCGAGACCGGTGCTTTTGTCGGGGCCGCGGCGCTGCGCGCCGTCCTGGCCGCCGGACCATCGCGCAAGCGCGTTGGTCTCAAGGCCGAGGGCCGGCAGCCGGTGCGTGCAGGGACCAGCCTGATCGACGGGGACGGCAAGGTTGCCGGCTTCGTCACCTCTGGCGGTTTCGGCCCTTCGGCCGGCAGCCCGGTCGCCATGGGTTACGTCGCGGCGCCGCTCGCCAAGCCGGGCACCCGTCTCTACGCTGAGGTGCGGGGCCAGCGCATTCCCGTCGACATCCACCCCCTTCCCTTCACGCCGCATCGCTACCGCAAAGGATGAATTCCATGGCGACGACCTACTACACCGAAGACCACGAATGGATCCGCGTCGAGGGCGGGGTGGCGACGGTTGGCATCACCGACTATGCCCAGGAACAGCTCGGCGACCTCGTCTTCGTCGAACTCCCCGAGGCAGGACGTGTCGTGAAGAAGGGCGACACGGCCGTGGTCGTGGAGTCCGTGAAGGCGGCTTCCGACGTTTACGCACCCGTCGACGGCGAGATCGTCGAGGCGAACACCGCCCTGTCGGCGGATCCCGCGCTCGTCAACTCGGCTCCGACCGGCGACGGCTGGCTCTGGAAGATGAAGCTGGCCGACGCAAGCCAGCTTGCCGGCCTGCTCGACGAAGCCGGCTACAAGGCCATCGTCGGCTGAGGAAGGAAACCATGACCGACAACGCATCCACATTCGCTGGCCGGCACATCGGACCGGGCCCCGGCGACGTAAGGGCCATGCTGACCACGCTCGGCCTGCCCTCGATCGAAACCCTCATTGCCCAGGCTGTGCCGAAATCGATCCGCCTTGGCCGCGCGCTCGACCTGCCGGGTCCGGCGACCGAGGCCGAGGCGCTGGCCGAACTGGCCGCCAAGATGAGCGGCAACACGGTCCTGAAGAGCTTCATCGGCCTGGGTTATCACGGCGTCTACGTGCCGCCGGTGATCCAGCGCAATCTCTTCGAGAACCCGGCCTGGTATACGGCCTACACTCCCTATCAATCCGAAATCAGCCAGGGCCGGCTCGAGCTGCTGTTCCATTTCCAGACGCTCGTAACCGAGCTGACCGGGCTGCCGGTCGCGTCCGCCTCGCTGCTCGATGAGGCGACGGCTGCGGCCGAGGCCGTCGGCATCGCCTGGCGGCATCACCGCGAGAAACGGGCCGATGTCGTCGTGGCCGGGGCTCTGCATCCGCAGACGCTCGACGTCGTCCAGACCCGCGCCGAACCGCTCGGCATCAGGATCGGCGCCGAGACGATCGGCGAAAACACGGCGGCTCTCATCGTGCCGTGGCCGGACACTTCAGGCGTCTATCACGACCAATCGGCAATGATCGCCAAAGCGAAGGCTGCTGGGGCCGTGGTCATCTTCGTTGCCGATCCGCTGGCGCTGACGCTGACGGAGGCGCCCGCGAAACTCGGCGCCGACATCGCCGTCGGCTCGATGCAGCGTTTCGGCGTGCCGATCGGCTTCGGCGGACCGCACGCCGCCTATTGCGCCGTCGCCGACAAGCTCACCCGGCTGATGCCCGGCCGCCTCGTCGGCCAGTCGACCGACGCCCATGGCCGGCCGGGCTATCGCCTAGCCCTGCAGACGCGCGAGCAGCACATACGCCGCGACAAGGCGACGTCGAATATCTGCACGGCGCAGGCGCTGCTGGCCAATATGGCCGTTTCCTATGCCATCTGGCACGGCCCGCAGGGATTGCAGGCGATCGCCCGGCGGGTGCAGACGCTTGCGTCGCGCTTGGCCGCCTCGTTGAAGGAGGCCGGGCTGACGCTGGCGGGAACCCGGTTCTTCGATACGGTGACTGTCTCCGTCCCCGGCAAGGCGAAGGAGATCGCTGCGGCCGCCGAGGAAGGCGGTCGCCTGCTTCGGGTGATCGACGCCGACAGGCTCGCTGTCAATTTCGACGAGACCTCGACCGAGGCCGACCTCGAGGCGATCGTGGCCCTGTTGGGCGCCAAGGTGGTCGGCACTGCAGGCGAGACGCTGCCAGGCAAGGCACGGGACAAGAACTTCCTGTCGCAGCCGGTCTTCCACGAAAACCGCTCGGAAACGGACATGATGCGTTTCCTGCGGAGGCTGGCCGACAAGGATCTCGCGCTCGACCGCGCCATGATCCCGCTCGGCTCCTGCACGATGAAGCTCAATGCGGCCGCCGAGATGATGCCGGTGAGCTGGACAAGTGTGGCCAATCTGCATCCCTTCGCGCCCGCCGGCCATTCGACCGGCTACCGAGCCGTGATCGGCGATCTCGAGCGCTGGCTGGGCGAGATCACCGGTTTCGACGGGGTGTCGCTGCAGCCGAACGCCGGAAGCCAGGGCGAATATGCCGGGCTGCTGGCGATCCGTCGCTACCACCAGTCGCGCGGCGAAGGTCATCGCAATGTCTGCCTCATCCCGTCTTCGGCTCACGGCACCAACCCGGCGAGCGCGAGCATGGCGGGGATGAGCGTCGTGGTCGTGAAATGCACCGAAGCGGGAGACATCGACCGCGTAGACCTGAAGGCCAAGGCGGAATCGCATGCCGACAAGCTCGCAGCCCTGATGATCACCTATCCGTCGACGCACGGTGTCTTCGAGGAGGGTGTGCGGGAGATCTGCGCCACCGTCCACGATCGTGGTGGACAGGTCTATCTCGACGGCGCAAACCTCAATGCTCTGGTCGGACTGGCGCGGCCGGGCGATCTGGGCGCCGATGTCTGCCATATGAACCTGCACAAGACCTTCTGCATCCCGCATGGCGGCGGCGGCCCCGGCATCGGGCCGATCGGCGTAAAGTCCCACCTGCAGCCGTTCCTGCCCGGCCACGTGTCGGGCGACACCAGCAATGCCGTGTCGGCGGCACCCTATGGCAGCGCGTCGATCCTGCCGATCACCTGGATGTATATCAGGATGATGGGCGCATCGGGCCTTAAGCAGGCGACGGAGACCGCGATCCTCAACGCCAATTACATCGCCGAGCGGCTCAACGGCTTTTTCCCCGTGCTCTACAAGGGCCACAACGGGCGCGTCGCCCATGAATGCATCCTGGACACGCGCTTCCTCAAGGACACTGCAGGTGTCACTGTAGAAGACGTCGCCAAGCGACTGATCGACTACGGTTTTCATGCGCCGACCATGTCCTGGCCGGTGGCGGGCACGCTAATGGTCGAGCCGACCGAATCGGAGCCGAAGAAGGAGATCGACCGGTTCTGCGAGGCGATGATATCGATCGCGCGCGAAGCCGAGCGGGTGGCCAAGGGCGAATGGCCGGGGACCGACAATCCGCTGGCCAACGCGCCGCACACGGCGGCGGAGGCTTTGGCCGATGCCTGGGATCACCCTTATTCGCGCATGGTCGCCGCATATCCCAGTGGCAACGCCGATGCCGCGGCGAAATACTGGCCGCCGGTTTCGCGCGTCGACAATGTCGGCGGCGACCGCAACCTCGTCTGCTCCTGCCCCCCGATCGAGGCGCTGGCGAGTTGACCTCGAAATCGGCCTCGGCCCTTCCAACATTCGGCCGGCGTCGGATCGACGCCGGCCGAAAGTTATCCGGAAAAGACGCCGTTCCTTAAGGAAACGGGAACCTCGAGGGTTCAAAATTGCTTTGAAATCCGGACTCTGGGTTATTGAAACATCGCACCGGACATCGTAGGGCTACGGCCCAAACTCCTGAACGGAACGGGAACCTCTGTCGCTCCGCCTGCAAAGCGTGGCAGTATCGTGGAGCGATTCGCAACTGAGAGACGCCCTTGGACGACCGCGACGATCTCTTTTCCAAACTCGACAGCACGCCCCAGCCGGCACGGACTCAGACGCGTCCAGTGGATCCGATCGTGCGTGCGGCCGCAACAGCAAAGCGCCCGCCGGCTGCCCGCGACGGCAGTGAGGGCTATGACGCCAGCCACATCGAAGTGCTTGAAGGGCTGGAGCCGGTCCGGCGCCGCCCCGGCATGTATATCGGCGGCACCGACGAAAAGGCGCTGCACCACCTCTTCGCCGAGGTGATCGACAACTCGATGGACGAGGCAGTGGCCGGCCATGCCACATTCATCGAGGTCGAACTGGACGCGGATGGCTACCTCACCGTTACCGACAACGGCCGCGGCATTCCGGTCGATCCGCATCCCAAGTTCAAGAACAAGTCGGCACTCGAAGTCATCATGACGACGCTTCACGCCGGCGGAAAGTTTGATTCCAAGGTCTATGAGACTTCGGGCGGCCTGCATGGCGTTGGCGTATCGGTGGTCAACGCTCTCTCCGACTATCTTGAGGTCGAGGTGGCACGCGGCCGTCAGCTTTACCGGCAGCGGTTTTCGCGTGGCATCCCGCAAGGCGGACTGGAAAGCCTGGGTGAGATTCACAACAGGCGCGGCACCAGGGTCCGCTTCCATCCCGATGCCGAGATTTTCGGCAAGGGTGCGGCCTTCGAGCCGGCGCGCATCTACCGCATGGCGCGCTCGAAGGCGTATCTCTTCGGCGGCGTCGAGATCCGCTGGTCGTGTGATCCCTCGCTGATCAAGGAAAAGGACCCGACTCCCGCCAAGGCGGCCTTCCACTTCCCGGGCGGGCTGAAGGACTATCTCGCCGCATCGCTGGGCGACGACTTCCAGGTCACGCGCGAGATCTTCGCCGGCAAGAGCGACAAGCAGGGCGGCCACGGCTCCCTCGAATGGGCGGTGACCTGGTATGGCGGCGACGGTTTCCTGAACTCCTACTGCAACACCATTCCCACTCATGAAGGCGGCACGCACGAGACGGGCTTCCGCAACGTCCTGACGCGCGGCCTGAAGGCATATGCCGAACTGACCGGCAACAAGCGCGCCTCGATCGTCACCTCCGAAGATGTGATGATCTCGGCGGCGGGCATGCTTTCCGTCTTCATCCGCGAGCCGGAATTCGTGGGCCAGACCAAGGATAGGCTCGCCACCATCGAGGCCGTTCGCATCGTCGAACAGGCGATCCGCGATCCCTTCGACCATTGGCTGGCCGACAATCCGCAGGAAGCCTCGAAACTGCTCGACTGGGTGATCGCGCGCGCCGACGAGCGCGTGCGGCGGCGCCAGGAGAAGGAGGTCAGCCGCAAATCGGCGGTGCGCAAGCTCCGTTTGCCGGGAAAGCTGGCCGACTGCACGCAGAACGCGGCGGCCGGCGCGGAACTTTTCATCGTCGAGGGCGACTCGGCCGGCGGCTCCGCCAAGCAGGCGCGCGATCGGCAGTCGCAGGCCGTACTCCCCCTGCGTGGCAAGATCCTCAACGTCGCCAGCGCCGGTCAGGACAAGCTCTCCGGAAACCAGCTGATCGGCGACCTCATCCAGGCGCTCGGCTGCGGCACGCGCTCGAAATACCGCGAAGAGGATCTGCGCTACGACCGCGTGATCATCATGACCGACGCCGACGTCGACGGCGCGCACATAGCCTCGCTGCTGATCACCTTCTTCTATCAGGAGATGCCGCAGCTCATCCGCGGCGGCCATCTCTATATGGCGGTGCCGCCGCTATACAGCATCAGACAGGGCGGCAAGGTGGCCTATGCGCGCAACGATGCCCACAAGGACGAACTCCTCAGAACGGAGTTCACGGGCCGCGGCAAAGTCGAGATCGGTCGCTTCAAGGGTCTCGGCGAGATGATGGCGTCACAGCTCAAGGAGACCACGATGGACCCGAAGAGGCGCACGCTGCTTCGGGTCGAGGTGCTCGACGAAGAATCCGCAACGAAGTCGGCCGTCGACGCCTTGATGGGAACCAAGCCCGAAGCGCGCTTCCGGTTCATTCAGGAACGTGCCGAGTTTGCCGAAACCGAGGAACTCGACATCTGACACGCAGCTTGACGTGGTCGTCAGGCCGCAGAGATCGCCAGGGCATGGCCGCGCGCATTGGCGCGCAGCGCGTCGAGGTGAATTGACCTCAGCAGGCGAGCGAGATCCCCGTCTGCCGCTTGCCCGCCGAGTTGTTCGAGCATCAGCCGCGAAACCTCCTGGGCGCCGGCCAAACGCTTGCCGTTCGCGACTTCCCGCCAGACCTTCAGGGCGCACAGGATGACGTCGTGCATGGCGGGCGCCAGCCCGGCGGCGCGAAACAGGGCCGACAAGGCGACGTCGCGCCCACCGGCAAGCAATGACTTCACGCGCCCTTCGCCATGGGTGGTGAGGGCGATCAGGACCGATCCGAAGAAGTCGATCTTGCCGTGGGCGACGAGCCGCACGATGAAGGCGGCCGTCAGGTCGCCGCGAAGCCGCAAATGTTCGACCAGCGCTGCATGCTCCTCCAGGCTGATCGTGTCGACCAGCGTCATCGATGCCTTGATGCAGGCTTCCCGAGTGACGCGCTCGGCGCGCCCCGAGCCGATCAGGGCCGACACCAGCGGAGACTGGCGCAGCGCCTCGCCCACCTTGACCAGCAGGGCGTGGCGGCAGTCGGACGGCAGGCGGGCATCGGCCAGCAGCGCATTGCGAACCTTCGCCAAGTCGCCGAAACGCTCAGTGATGCGTCGAAAGGTCAAGGAAGCGATGTCGGCCCCCGCATTGGTGATGAGCGCTGTGCATGCCTCCGGCTCGCCGATCTCGGCGATTGCCGCCGAGAGAGCCATCGATACGAAAGGCCGGCCGGCAATAACTGCCTGGACCTGGCCGACGGACGCGGCGACGCGGTCGATCAGGTCCGCGTCGGTGAACAGCGGCGAGCGGGCCAGCACGAGCGAGGCGATCTCGGGCTGGTCCGCTGCCAGCGCGGCCATCACCTGCGGCGGGGCATGCCGGCTCATCGACAGCGCCTCGGCCAGGGCCAGCCGAACCTTCGACGATGGGTCCTCGAGCAACAGCGTAAGTGCCGATTCTGCCGCGCAACGATCCTTGAACGGCAGCTGACTGTCCACATAGGCCCTCGCGAGGGCACTTGCCGCCGCCGCACGTTCCGGCACCCGTGCCGTGTGGACCCATTTCAGGAAATGCCCGACAACCATCACCCAGCAAGCTCCCCAGCCCTGTTGGTACCAACGTAGCCGGCAATGGTTTACGAACGGTTCACCATATCCGTTAACCTGCTTGCCGCAGCGCTGCCCGGCGCCTATCAAGCGGCTGCGTCGCTCGCTGGCCAGAGTAGCTGCCGCGGGTGGGGTTTGGAGCCTGAAGTCGTGGAGGGAGATGATGCCAGGACTGTATCTCGACGAGTTCATGGTGGGTCAGGTGATCGACCATCCACTGCGCAAATCCGTCACCGAGAGCGACAACATGATGTTCTCGGTCATGACGCTCAATCCGCAACCGCTGCACATCGACTTCGACTTCGCGGCGAAGAGCGAATGGGGCAAGCCTCTGGTCAATTCACTCTTCACGCTCGGCCTGATGATCGGCATCTCCGTGCACGACACGACCCTCGGCACGACGGTTGGAAATCTCGGCATGACCGACACCGTGTTTCCACATCCCGTCTTCCACGGCGATACGATCCGGGTCGAGACGGAAGTCAAATCCGTGCGGGAATCAAAGTCGCGTCCCGACCGCGGCATCGTCGAGTTCGAGCATCGCGCCTATAATCAGGACGGGAAGCTCGTGGCGAAATGCACGCGCCAGGCCATGATACTGAAGAAGGGCGAGGCCTGATGCGTTCCCTGCTCTTCGTTCCAGGCGATTCGGAGAAGAAGCTGGAGAAAGGCTTCCAGTCCGGCGCGGACGTCGTCATCGTTGATCTTGAGGATTCCGTCGCTCCGGCCAACAAGGCCGCCGCGCGCGACATCGCTGCGTCCTTCATCGTGGCGCGGCGTCAGGAGTCGAGGTGCGCGGTCTATGTGAGGGTGAACGACCTCTCGACGGGTCTCACCGACGACGACCTGCGCGGCATCATGCGCGCGGCCCCCGACGGCATCATGCTGCCGAAGTCCAACAGCGGCGCTGACGTCACGCATCTGTCCGCGAAGCTGCGGGTGCATGAGGCCGAGAACGGTCTTGCCGACGGCAGCACCCGCATCATCCCGCTGATCACCGAGACAGCAGCCGGCGTGCTCGCCGCCGGAACCTATCAGCCGTCGCCCAGGCTTGCCGGCCTGACCTGGGGTGCCGAGGATCTGTCTGCCGCCGTCGGCGCACGGACGGCCCGCGACGGCAACGGCCTCTATACCGACGTCTTCTGCCTTGCGCGCACTCTTACGATCCTCGCAGCATCGTCTGCAGAGACGGTCGCGATCGACACGGTGTTTCCCAATTTCCGGGATCTCGACGCCTTCCGGCAGGAATGCATCGAGGCCGAGCGGGATGGTTTCACGGCCAAGATGGCGATCCACCCGGCGCAGGTGCCTGTCATCAACGAGGTGTTCACGCCGTCGTCGGAAGCAGTCGCGCATTCGCAGGCCGTCGTGGACGCCTTTGCCGCTGCCGGCAACCCGGGGGTCGTCGCGATCGGCGGCAAGATGTACGACCGCCCTCACCTCAGGCTCGCCGAGCGCTTGCTGGCGCGCGCCGTCAAGGCCGGCTGATCTTACCCAATGGCCGATCTATCGACCATTGAAGCGCGCGACCGCGTGGCCATGCCTGTTGGCGCGAAAACCAGGCGGCCTGGATGGGGGCGCCTGCGACCGAGGCCGTGCGGATGCGTCAGCGTCCGGGCCCGCCGGTAGTCAGTCGGCTTTCCATCGCGGGCGGCGCATCGAGAACGTCTCGGTCACCGATGCATAGTCCATATAGCCGAGACGCGCGACATTGCCGGCCTTCACCGCATCGAAGAGGCCGTCGGTCAGCATAGCGTCGTCGATATGCACGCCGACCACCTCTCCGGCCACGACCACGCTGCCGGAAAGGCTGCCGTCCAGGGCCTTCGGCCTGAAGATCTCCGTCACCTTGCATTCGAGGGCGGCCGGTGCTTCGGCCACACGCGGAGGTGCGACGAGACGCGATGGAGCCGGCGTCAATCCCGCATAGCCGAATTCGTCGACGCCGCGCGGCGCATCGACTGAACTCGCATTCATCCTCTCGGCGAGCTTGCGCCCGACAAGATTGGCGACGAATTCGCCGGTATCACCGGCGAAGGCGACGCTGTCCTTCTCGCCCTCCGAAGAGAACCAGACCAGGAAGGGATGCGTGGAGATGGCGTTGAAGAAGGAATAGGGCGCAAGGTTCACCGCGCCGTCGCGGCTTATGCTGGAAATCCAGCCGATCGGCCGCGGCGCGACGATCGCTTTGAACGGGTCATGCGGCAGGCCGTGGCCTTTGCTCGGCTCGTAGAACACCTATTCCCTCCAAGGGCCCGAATAATCAGCGTAGAGCGCAGCAACATCGGGCCGCGGCCGCTCCGGCGCAACGCCCGAATAGGTGCCGATATGGATGAAGCCGACGACACGCTCGTGGGGTGCAAGGCCGAGGATTCGACGCCCCTCCTCTACATCGGAATACCAGTTGGTGATCCAGTTGGTGGCATAGCCCAGCGCATTGGCGGCGATGACAAGGTTCATGGCGGCGGCGCCACCGGAGAGGAACATCTCCCACCGGGGGATTTTCGGATTCTCCTTGGGGCTGGAAACGACGCCGATCACCAGGGGCGCTCGCGAGAACCGCGCCAGTTCCTGCTGCCGGCGCCCTTCCGTCAGTGGCCCCTCCCGCTCCTCCGCCAATGCGGCGAGCTTCTCGCCGATCCGGACGCGGGCGTCGCCGCGATAGAGGATGAAACGCCATGGAGCGAGCCTGCCGTGATCGGGCACGCGTGTTGCGATCCGGATCATCGTTTCGATCTCGGCATTTGTGGGCACCGGCTCCCGCAACTCGGGGATAGGCGCTGAAATCCGGTTCAGCATGAAGTCTATGACAGGGCTGGTCACGGTCGAACTCTCCTTCGGCGATCTGGCTGAAGCGGACACGGAGGGGAGGTCGGTACGCTCGGCTGGGACGAATCGTCGGCGGCTCCCGCCGGCACGATTAAGCCTTGAAATTGCCACCGCCTTGGGCTTCAAGGCAAGGGATGATCGCCGGTCGCAGCAGACTGTTAGCCCCGATACTCCTGACGGCCGTGCTGGTGGCGGGGCCGCGACACGCATTTGCCCAGGATCCCCGCAAGTCCGGCAAAGGCGACTTTCCCGGCGTGACGAGCTATGCCCCGACGCGGCCCGACAGGCCGCTCGCCCGGGGGGAAGGCAAGATCACCGTTGCCGCCAAGCTGACCGATGATGCGCCTGATCTGAAGCGCGGGCTCGTATGGCGGATTTTTCAGCCGGATCCTGGCCCGGACGGCAAGCTGCCCTTGGTCGCGTCCGCGCAGGGCGGCACGATCGAGTTCGAGCTTGAACCCGGCAGCTATCTCGTCCACGCCTCCTTCGGCCGGGCCGGCGCGACCAAGAGAATCAGCGTCGGCCGTGAAGCCAAGCGGGAAAGCCTCGTGCTCGACGCAGGTGGGCTCAAGCTCGACGGGGTGCTATCCGGCGACCTCAGGATCCCGCCGGACAAGCTGAGCTTCTCGATCTACGAAGCCACGGCCGATGCCGACGGCGATCGCGCCCTGATCGTTCCCGACGTCAAGCCTAACAGGGTGGTGCGGCTGAACGCGGGCACCTATCACGTCGTCTCGACCTACGGCTCGGTCAATGCGGTCATCCGCTCCGATATCCGCGTCGAGGCCGGCAAGCTCACCGAGGCGACCGTGGAACACCATGCAGCGGAGATCACCTTGAAGCTGGTGCGCGAGCCCGGCGGCGAGGCGATCGCCGACACATCGTGGTCGATCGTCAGCGATTCGGGCGATCCAGTGCGCGAGAGCGTCGGCGCCTATGCCTCCATGGTGCTCGCGGAAGGCGAGTACACGATCGTGGCCAAGAATCGCGACCGTATCTATCAGCGCGATTTTACCGTCGTTCCCGGCCGCAACCAGGAGGTCGAAGTGCTCGCCACGGACGGCACGTCCGCGACCGCCGCCCAGGACCAAGCCGACTGAGGCCCTCCTGCCCCCAAGCGCCAAATTCACCTTCGAAATCGACGAAAAACGGCTTGCACGGATCGGCCGCTCCAGACCAGGCGGCAACAGGCAGCCGGTCGGGGCGGGAAAACTCCCCCGCCCCTTGACCTTCTCCGTCAGGCCGCCTTGGCGAGCCGCTTGCGCCGAAGGTCGGGCGCGAGCGCCTCGTCGGCTAGTGCCGTGACCGCCGCTTCGAGGGTCTGCGACTGCTGGTCGCGCGAGCCCAGCCGCCTGACGTTGACGGTGCCCTCTTCCGCCTCGCGCTTTCCACAGACGAGGATGACGGGCACCTTGGCCAGCGAGTGCTCGCGGACCTTGTAGTTGATCTTCTCGTTGCGCAGATCGGCTTCGGCCGAGAGGCCCGCGGCCTTCAGCCGTTCGACCACCGAGCGGGCATAGTCGTCGGCATCGGAGGTGATGGTAGCGACGACCACCTGCAGCGGCGCGAACCATAGCGGGAAATGACCGGAATAATTTTCGATGAGTATGCCCAGGAAGCGTTCCATCGAGCCGCAGATGGCGCGATGGACCATCACGGGCTGCTTCTTCTCCGAATCCGAGCCGATATAGAAGGCGCCGAAGCGCTCCGGCAGGTTGAAGTCGACCTGGGTCGTGCCGCACTGCCATTCACGGCCGATGGCGTCGCGCAACACATACTCGAACTTCGGACCGTAGAACGCGCCCTCGCCCGGATTGATCGACGTCTTGATCGTGTTCGACTGCGCCTTGATGGTGGCGAGCACGCCGCTCATGATGTCTTCGGCATGATCCCAGGCCTCGTCGGAACCGACACGCTTGTCGGGCCGCGTGGAGAGCTTCACCTCGATCTGGTCGAAGCCGAAATCGGCATAGGTCGAGAGGATCAGATCGTTGATCTTCAGGCATTCCTCGGCGAGTTGTTCCTCGGTGCAGAAGATATGCGCATCATCCTGCGTGAAGCCTCGCACGCGCATCAACCCATGCAGCGCTCCGGATGGCTCATAGCGATGCACATTGCCGAATTCCGCGAGCTTTATCGGTAGATCGCGGTAGGACTTGAGGCCATGCTTGAAGATTTGCACATGGCCCGGGCAGTTCATGGGCTTGAGCGCGAAGACGCGGTCGTCCTCGGTCTCGTCGCCGGCCGACTGCACCTTGAACATGCTTTCCTTGTACCAGCCCCAGTGGCCGGAGGTCTCCCACAGCGACTTGTCGAGCACCTGGGGTGCATTGACCTCCTGATAGTCGAGATCCGCGAGGCGGCGGCGCATGTAGGACACCAAGTTCTGGAACATCTTCCAGCCCTTGGCGTGCCAGAAGACGACGCCCGGTCCCTCTTCCTGAAAGTGGAACAGATCCATCTCGCGGCCGAGACGGCGGTGATCGCGCTTCTCGGCCTCCTCCAGCATGTGGAGATAGGCGTCGAGCTGCGCCTGATCGGCCCAGGCTGTACCGTAGATGCGCGTCAGCATCGGGTTGTTGGCGTCGCCGCGCCAATAGGCGCCGGCCACCTTCATCAGCTTGAAGGCGTTGCCGATCTGGCCGGTCGAGACCATGTGCGGCCCGCGGCAGAGATCGAACCAGTCGCCCTGGGCGTAGATCTTGAGCTCTTGATCCTCGGCAATCGCATCGACCAGTTCGACCTTGTAGGCCTCGCCCTTGTCGCGAAACACCTGCCTGGCCTTCTCGCGCGTCCAGACCTCCTTGGTGAGGGGCCTGTTGCGGGCGATGATCTCCCGCATCTTCTTCTCGATCGCGGGAAAATCTTCCGGCGTGAAAGGCTCGTTGCGGGCGAAGTCGTAATAGAAGCCGTTCTCGATGACTGGTCCGATGGTCACTTGGGTTCCCGGCCACAGTTCCTGCACGGCCTCGGCCAGCACATGGGCGGCGTCGTGGCGGATGAGTTCCAAGGCGCGCGGGTCGTCGCGAGTCACGATCTCGATCGCGCCGGACTGGCCGATCGGGTCGGAGAGATCGCGCAAGGTCCCATCGAGCGCATAGGCGACCGCCTTCTTCGCGAGCGACTTCGATATCTGCTCGGCGAGCGTTGCGCCCGTCGTCGCCGCATCGCAAGGGCGGACAGAACCATCGGGAAATGTGAGGGAAATGCTGTTGGCCAAGGTCTTACTCCAATCCAGTCCCGCAAACGAGCGCGGGTGGTGTTTGCCGGAATCCGGCGGCGCGGCGTTTCTAGTGGCGAAATGCGGGGTCGTAAACAGTAATGAAGGCCGCAGGGGCGGAGATTTTCGTCCGCGGTTCTTCGACCGCATCAGGCTCGGCTGCTATCCAACCCCATGGTCCCGGGCGCGCTTGCGGCCGATTCCCCAATATCGCCAGGGAAGATACCAGCGGTAGCGATCATCGAGCTGCTCCGGGACGCGGTCGATGCCGTGGGTGCCGCCTGGCCCGCAACGGGCGACCCTGAAGAGCGCCATCCAGCCACCCGCCCAGAGCCCGTGGCGGGCGATAGCCTCGTATGCATATTCCGAGCAGGTCGGCAGATGTCGGCAGGAGTTTCCGACGAAGCCTGAAAGGGTCAGCTGGTAAAGCCGCACCGATGCGGTCCCCGCGAGTCGGCCCGGCGTCTTGGGCCAGGGGCCGGACCAGTTGCGACCCTGCCCCGTGCCGCGCCCGGGCCTGGCATGGTGGTCGTGCGTCATCGAAAGGACCGCCGTCGCGAGGGCTCCATTCCCCTTAGATGTCGCCTCAGCCTCGAATCCGCAATGGCCTCCCTGCCTACTTACTCGAAGCGTTTGCGCCGGGGCCCGTGGCCGGCACCCAGCTTGCGGTCACCGTCCGTGGACCGATCCTCGCGACGAGCGGGATCGTTCTCCCAGGATCGATCCAGTCTCTCCTGGAAGGTGAGCAGCCGGATCACCTCGGTCATGATCTCAAGGTACTCCTTCATTTGTACTTGCCTCCTTGCTCGGAGGAGTAGAGCGCCACTGGCATCGGCGCTCAAACGAGTATAATTTCCAGGTCGGATAACATGGTGTTATGCGAATGAAGCGTGGGCGGCTGCCGTTGACGGCCCTCAGAAGCTTCGAGGCGGCAGGGCGACATCTGAGCTTCAGCCGTGCCGCGGAGGAGCTGTTCGTCTCGCAGGCGGCGATCAGCCGGCAGGTGCGCGAACTCGAGGCTTTCGTAGGACATCCATTGTTCGAACGGCTGCACAGGCGCGTTGAACTGACCGAAATCGGATACAAGCTGATCGACCGGCTGACGCGCAGCCTCGACGAGATCGACCATTGTCTGAGTGAGATCCAGGCGACACCGATGCAGAGCCTCGTGAAGGTCAGCGTGGAGCCGTCTTTTGCCGGCTCATGGCTCGTGCCGCGGCTCAACCAGTTCCGCACACTTCGGCCCGACATCGACGTCTCGGTCGATGTCGATCCTCAATTGGTGGAATTTCGCACCCACGAGGCCGAGATCGCAATCCGCCACAGCCTCACCGAGCGCTCCTGGCCGCGGACGCAGTCGGTGCATCTGTTCGATACCTCGGTGACGCCGGTTCTGTGTCCCGCCCTGCTCGCCTCGGGGCCGCCTTTGATGGAGCCGGCCGACCTTCGGCACTACACGCTGCTGCACGAAGAGAACCGCGACGGCTGGCTATGCTGGTTCGAGGAAGCGGGTATGGCCGAAGCCAGCCCCGCGCGTGGTCCCATCTTTCCCGACGGCGCGCTTGCCGCGCAGGCAGCCTTGCTCGGCCATGGCGTGGCGCTGATCGACCCTCTGATGGTCAGCCGCGAACTGCGGGAGGAGGACCTCGTCCAGCCGTTCGAAGTCGAGGTGCCCTGGGGCGCCTACTGGCTGGTCGCTCCGGACCTTGCCGCGCTCAGCGAACCGGCAAGTGCTTTTGCAGCCTGGCTGAAGGAGGAACTGGGAGTGGCACAGGCAAAGCCGACATGACCGTCGGCTCCGCGTTGCGCGCCGCGATCAGGCGGCTTCGCCGGCGCGCTTCTTCTGGATCTGGCCGATGGCGTCGACGACCGCGTCGAAGGTGAGCATGGTCGAGGCATGCCGTGCCTTATAGTCGCGCACGGGCTCGAGATATTTCAGGTCGGCGAACCGGCCGTCGGGCGGCGGCCCGTTTTCCTTGAGCATCCGGCGCATGGTCTCTCGAACCTCGCGCAACTCCGCTGCCGTGGAGCCGACGACGTTCTGCGCCATGATCGATGACGAGGCCTGCCCAAGCGCGCAAGCTTTCACGTCATGGGCGAAATCGGTCACCGTATCGCCGTCCATCCTGAGGTCGACGGTCACCGTCGACCCGCACAGCTTCGAATGCGCCATAGCCGTCGCATCCGGATTGTCGAGCCGGCCGATGCGCGCGATATTTCCGGCGAAGCCGAGAATTTTCGTATTGTAGACGTCGCTGATCATCTTTTTCCACTCAGCCGCCGTTTCGCGAACAGGCGTTGCCGCCGGCGTGTCTTTCAATCGCGTATCCAGCGCATATATAATGGTCCGGCTCCAGCATCGGCAAGGCGGGAACCTTGACATGCAGGAGCCAGAACATGCCGCTTTCGGGTACTGGACATGACGTTCGCGCAACCCGTAACAGGCAGTGGTCCGTTAAACTCGTTCCTCCGCAGAGTGGAACTACGGGAGACGCCTTTATGGATGCCGTCATCAAGAAGCTCATGCCCAAGTCCGACTACATGGAAAGGGTGGTGGGCGATCGCCCGACCCAGGAAGAGGTCGAGGCGGCGGTTCGTGTCCTGCTTCGCTGGACGGGCGACAATCCCGAGCGCGAGGGTCTGAAAGACACTCCCACGCGCGTTGCCAAGGCCTATCGCGAAATGTTCGCGGGCTACGACATGAACCCGGCCGAGGAGCTCGGCCGGACCTTCGAGGAAGTCGCCGGCTATGATGACCTCGTTCTGCTCAAGGACATCGAGTTCCATTCGCATTGCGAGCATCACATGGTGCCGATCATCGGGAGGGCGCATGTCGGCTATCTGCCCGACAACAAGGTTGTTGGCCTCTCCAAGCTGGCACGCGTAGTCGACATCTTCGCGCAACGCCTGCAGACACAGGAAGCAATGACCGCGCAGATCGCCAATGTGATCCAGGAAGTTCTCAACCCCCGCGGCGTCGCCGTGATGATCGAGGCCGAGCATATGTGCATGGCCATGCGTGGCATCAAGAAACAGGGCTCCTCGACGCTGACGTCGACCTTCACCGGGGCGTTCAAGGCTCCGGAGGAGCAGGTCCGCTTCGTCACCATGGTCCGTGCCGGCATTCGGAGCGGAAACTAGCGCTGCCCGCCAGTCGAAACCTCTAGCGGAACGGTGGCTTCACGCTGTTCTCACGGTCCTTCCCTAAGGAATTGGACATGCAGACGATCGTTTTTCCAGAACCGGCCGGCGACAAGGCCCTGCTCGAACAGGGCAGCGTCTTTTCGCCGCGGTTCGACGCCAACGGCCTCATTACGGCCGTCGTCACCGACGCGGGCGATGGCATGTTGCTGATGGTCGCCCATATGAACGCCGAGGCGCTCGCCCTAACCATAAAGTCCGGAATCGCGCACTATTGGTCGCGTTCCAGGGCATCGCTGTGGAAGAAAGGCGAGACCTCGGGAAACGTGCAGCACGTGGTGGAAGTCCGGACGGACTGCGACCAGGATGCGATCTGGCTTAAGGTGAAAGTCGCAGGACACGACGCAACTTGTCACACAGGCAAACGTTCTTGCTTCTACAGGGTAGTTGAAGCCGGAGCCGATGGAATAGGACTGAGAAACGATGGAAGCGAAGCCCTGTTCGATAGTTCAAGCGTCTATCATGCAAAGAGATGACGCGTTGATGATTTGAAAACCACGTAGATTCATCGTTCCTATACGATAAAGCTGTATCAGGAAGGGTGGGACACAAGGGGAGAGTGCGATGCTCGAATGGGCGTCGATGCGCAGCAGGGCCGATGTGAGGGAAGCGAACGACTTCTCCTCATTGGGCGGGGCACCCGAAGCAAAGCCGGTAGGGAAGTCGGGCATCTCGCTCGCCCTGGGTGGCGGCGCCGCGCGTGGCTGGGCACATATCGGCGTGCTTCGCGCCCTTGATGAAGCCGGCATAGAGATCAACATGATCGCGGGCACCTCGATCGGTGCACTGGTCGGCGGTTGTTACCTGGCGGGAAAGCTCGACGAACTCGAGGAATTCGCCCGCAGCCTCACCAAGCGTCGGATATTCGGGCTTCTCGATCTGCAATTCGCCGGCAACGGCCTTTTCGGGGGTATGAAGCTCAATGCGCGGCTGCAGCAGCACCTCGCCGGGATGACCTTCGACGACCTGCCGAAGCCTTTCGTCTGCGTCGCGTCCGAGATCCGCACCGGCCACGAAATCTGGCTGTCGAGCGGATCGCTGATCACTGCGATGCGCGCATCCTATGCCCTGCCCGGCGTGTTCGAGCCGGTGACCTGCAACAAGCGCGTCCTGGTCGATGGCGCATTGGTGAACCCCGTGCCGGTGTCGGTCTGCCGCGCCTATGAGCAGCCACTGGTCGTGGCAGTGAACCTTCACTACGACCTCTATGGCAGGGCCGCCGTCATCAAGCACAGCGCCGGCGAACTCGTCGTCGAGCGGGACGCCGAACGCAGCGGCCGGTCGAGCAGCGAGCTAACGTCCAGGGAGTCTCGCCTCGGCATCACCGGCGTCATGGTCGAAGCCTTCAACATCATCCAGGACCGCATCTCGCGGGCGCGCCTCGCGGGCGACCCGCCGGATCTTTCACTCCAGCCGAAGCTCGGCCATATCGGCCTTTCGGAGTTCCATCGCGCCGATGAGGCGATCAATCTCGGCTACGAGGCGACGAAGGCCCAGATCGCCGATCTGACGCGGCTGCAGACCGTGCTCGCCTGACTGGCGGGATCACGCTGGCGCGGCATCGATGATGCGGAACTGCACGCTGCGCGCGCCGTTCCAATAGTTTCCCGACAACGCGCCGGCGACATGAACAGTCGCGCCGCGATGCTTGATCAGGAACTGGCCGAGATCGGTTCCGTCCGCGCGGAATGCGATTGCCTGAATCCTGCCGCCTCCCTCCGACTTCAGGTCGGCGCGGATGTGATTGGTGCCGATCAGCCGCGCGTCGGCCAGACGATGTCGAGGCAGCACCAGGACAGGCGCCGGGTGGCCCGCACCGTAGGGCCCGGCCCGCTCCAGCGCGTCCAGAAGGTCCTGCGTGGCTCCGTCGGCCGAGAGCGCGGCGTCGATCTTGAGGCTCTCTTCGTCGCGCAGCCGCATCACCTCGGAGGCGGCCTTCGCCTCGAAGAAAGCACGGAGGGCGCCAAGCTTCGACCGCTCCACGGTGATGCCGGCGGCCATCGCGTGGCCTCCACCCTTGACGATCAGGCCCTCGGCCGCAGCCTCCCGCACCAGCCGGCCGAGATCGAAGCCGGAGACGGAACGTCCCGAACCGGTTCCGATGCCGTTCGCGTTGAAGGCTATCGCAAAGGATGGACGTCGGGCGTGGTCCTTGAGCCGCGACGCCAGCAGCCCGACGATGCCGGGATGCCATTTTTCGCTTGCCGTCACCAGGACGCCCGGCCCGGCCCCGCCGAGCAGTTCGGCGTCGGCCTCGGCGCGAGCTTCGGCAAGCATTTCCTGTTCCATTGCCTGCCGCTCCTGGTTCAGCCGGTTGAGCGTCTCGGCGATCGCGTCGGCCTCGGCCTGCTCGTCGGTCGCCAGCAAGCGGCTTCCCAAGGCCGCGTCGCCGATGCGTCCGCCCGCATTGATGCGCGGCCCGATCAGGAAAGCGAGATGGAAGGCATTGACAGGCTCGCCGATGCGCGACACGCGCGCCAGTGCTGCGAGGCCTGGATTGTTCTGCTGTCGGATGGCGATCAGGCCTTTCACCACAAAGGCACGGTTGACGCCGACGAGCGGGACGACGTCGCAAACCGTGGCCAGCGCCACCAGGTCGAGCATCGACAGCAGGTTCGGAGCGGCGGTGCCGGTATTGTGGGCGCGCAGCAACTTGGCGGTCTGGACCAGGGCAAGGAACGTGACGCCGGCCGCGCACAGATGCCCTTGGCCCGACAGGTCGTCGTCCCGGTTGGGATTGACGACGGCCGTCGCCGCGGGCAGCGGCCCACCCACCTGATGATGATCAAGCACGACGACATCGGCGCCAGCCGCCTTTGCGGCTTCGATCGAGGCCGCGCTGTTGGTGCCGCAATCGACGGTGACGATGAGGCTCGCGCCGCGCGCGACCAGTTCCCGCATCGCGTCCGGATTGGGACCGTAGCCCTCGAAGATGCGGTCCGGGATGTAGATGTCGGCCGACACGCCGTAATGCGCCAGGTAGCGCCTGAGCAGCGCCGAGGAGGCCGCTCCGTCGACGTCGTAGTCGCCGAAAATCGCCACCTTCTCGCGGCGCAGGACCGCCCGGGCGATCCGATCCGCGGCCGCCTCCATATCGGTGAGCGATGCGGGATCGGGCAGCAGGTCGCGGATCGTGGGATCGAGGAAACGCCCGGTCGAGTCGCTGGTAACGCCCCTGCCGGCGAGTACGCGCGCCAGGAGATCGCCGGTGCCATGGCCCTGCGCGATCGCGAGTGCGGCCATCTCCTGCCGCTCGTTCAGCCGGTGCTCCCAGGCGATACCGGTCGCGGAACGTCTGACGTCGAGGAAGAAACGCTTGTCCAGGGTCATCCGTGGACACCTCGCGCCGGCAACAGGCCGCCGGAGCCTTTGGGGTCCAGCGGCCGTCTTTCGAAGCGATGTGCCGTCGCGATCTTTCGTCCACACATGATTCGAGGACGATAGCCGAGGCCGCCGCGCTTGCGCAAAGGCTTGCCCGTCAGAACTTGTCGAGATCCTGATGCCTGGCTTTGATCTCACGCACCGTCTGGGACGACGAGCGCATGACGATCGTGTGGGTCTGGATCGAGTGGCGTCCGAACTTCACGCCAGACAGCATGTTGCCGTCGGTGACTCCGGTGGCCGCGAACAGCACGTCGCCGCGCGCCATCTCGTCCATGCGGTAGACCTTGTTCGGATCAGCAATTCCCATCTTGGCCGCGCGCGCGATCTTCTCGTCGGTGTTGAGCTGCAGGCGCCCCTGCATCTGGCCGCCGATACAGCGCAGCGCGGCCGCCGCCAGCACGCCTTCCGGCGCGCCGCCGATGCCGAGATAGATGTCGATGCCGGTCTCGTCCGGATCGGTGGTGTGGATGACGCCGGCGACGTCGCCGTCGCCGATCAGCCGGATCGCGGCGCCAGTGGCCCGGACGTCCTCGATCAGGCGCGCGTGGCGCGGGCGGTCGAGAATGCAAGCCGTGACCTCCGAGACCGGAACTCCCTTGGCCTTGGCGAGATTGGCGATGTTCTCGGCGGCAGAAGCGTCGATATCCACGATGCCCGCGGGATAGCCCGGTCCGATCGCGATCTTGTCCATATAGACGTCAGGCGCGAAGAGCAGGCTGCCCTTTTCGGCGATGGCGATGACGGCCAGCGAGTTGGGCAGGTTCTTGGCGCAGATCGTGGTGCCTTCCAGCGGATCGAGCGCGATGTCGACATCCGGCCCCTCCCCGGTGCCGACCTCCTCGCCGATATAGAGCATCGGCGCCTCGTCGCGTTCGCCCTCGCCGATAACCACCGTGCCCTTGATCGGCAGCCGGTTGAGTTCCGAACGCATCGCGTCCACCGCCACCTGGTCGGCCGCCTTCTCGTCGCCCCGACCCCTCAGCCGCGCCGCGGCCACGGCTGCGCGTTCTGTGACGCGCACCAGTTCGAGGGTGAGGATCCGGTCCAGACCACCGGTTGTCGCGCCTTTCGCCATCTGTGGTTCCTGCTGAAATTCATTGTCGTTTCGGCGCGCGTCGCGCCTGCGGGCTCTCCTTTTGTCAAAGTGAAATGACAACGGCAAGACCTTCGGCGGGCTTTGCCGGGCCGGCCAAACATATCAATCGATTAAGTTTTTCGGCTGGCGGGACGCGGCGCGGAAAGGCGCCGCGCAAGCGGGATCGGTCGCCTTGTCGCGTGCTATTCCGCGCGCTCGATGCGGATCACCTGCGGCTTGTCGGTGAGGTGGCCATCCTTGGTGATCCCCTCGACGGCCTTCCGTACGGCAGCCTCGGTCGTCTCATGGGTGACGAGAACGACCGTCTTTTGCGAACCGGCCTCGGGACCCGCCGAATGCTGGACGATCGATTCCAGCGATATCTCGTTGTCGGCCATACGCTTGGCGATCGCCGCGAAGACGCCGATCCGGTCGTGCACGGTGAGCCGGATGAAATAGCCGCCGGCGTGGGAGCGCATCTGGGCCTTCTTGTAGGGCCTGAGTTCCCGGGCGGGACGGCCGAAGACCGGGCCGTGCTGGAAGCCCGGGCGGCTCTTGGCGATGTCGGCGATATCGCCGACCACCGCCGATGCGGTCGCATTGCCTCCGGCACCGGGACCGGACAGCAAAAGTTCGCCCAGGATGTCGGTCTCGATCGCCACGGCATTGGTGACGCCGTGCACCTGGGCGATAACAGACGAGGTCGGCACCATGGTCGGATGCACACGCTGTTCGATCCCGCTTTCCGTCTTCTGGGCGACGCCCAGCAGCTTGATGCGGTAACCGAGTTCGCCCGCGGCGCGGATATCGGCCTGGGTGATGTTAGAGATGCCTTCCAGGTAGATGTCGTCGGCCGCGATGCGGCTGCCGAATGCCAGGCTCGTCAGGATCGACAGCTTGTGCGCTGTGTCGTGACCCTCGATGTCGAAGGTCGGATCGGCCTCGGCATAGCCGAGGCGTTGCGCCTCCTTCAGGCAGGCATCGAAGGACAGCCCTTCGGCCTCCATGCGCGTCAGGATGTAGTTGCAGGTGCCGTTGAGTATGCCGAAGACGCGCGTGACCGAATTGCCGGCCATCGCCTCGCGCATCGTCTTGATGACCGGAATGCCGCCGGCGACCGCCGCCTCGTAGTTGAGCAGCACTCCCTTCTTCTCGGCGATCTCGGCCAGTGCGACGCCGTGCCTGGCGAGCAGCGCCTTGTTCGCGGTGACCACATGGCGGCCGGCTTCGAGCGCCGCCTTGACTGCCCCCAGCGCCGGTCCATCCTCACCGCCGATCAGTTCGACGAACACATCGATGTCGGCCTTGCGCGCGAGCTCGGCCGGATCGTCGAACCATTGCGCCTTACCGAGATCCACCCCGCGGTCCCTGCCCCGGTTGCGGGCCGAGACGGCGGTCACGACCAGGTCGCGGCCGCACTGACGCGTCAGTTCTGCCGCCTTGTCGGCGAGCACGCGCGCGACCGAGGCACCCACGGTGCCCAAGCCGGCAATTCCAACACGCAAAGCTTCGGCCATGACCGTATCGTCCCTCGATCGCCGCGGCATCGGCCCGAAAATCGGAACCGACTTTCGGAAAGCTCGACGCGCAAATCTAAAGTCTTGGAGCGTCCCCAGCGCGTCCGAGGGACGCGGGGTGCTCTGGTGAAAAAACGTTGCCGCGCGATCAGCGCCGCGCGGCGAGCGAAACCACATTGTCGGCAGGCCCCTCCGCCGACGACAGGAAACGCTTGATGTTGCGCGCCGCCTGACGGATGCGGTGCTCGTTCTCGACCAGGGCGATACGGACGAAATCGTCGCCATACTCGCCGAAGCCGATACCGGGTGCGACGGCGACATCCGCCTTCTCGATCAGAAGCTTCGAGAACTCCAGCGAGCCAAGCCGCTTGAACGGCTCCGGGATCGGCGCCCAGGCGAACATCGACGCCGGTGGCGCTGGAACGTTCCAGCCGGCTCGGCCGAGGGAGTCCACCATCACGTCGCGACGCTTGTGATAGACCTCGCGCACCTCGGCGATATCGGATCCGTCACCGTTGAGCGCCGCCGTCGCGGCCACCTGGATCGGCGTGAACGCGCCATAGTCGAGGTAGGATTTGACCCGCGTCAGCGCCGCGATCAGCCTTTCATTGCCGACGGCGAAGCCCATGCGCCAGCCGGGCATGGAGAAGGTCTTCGACATGGAGGTGAACTCGACGGTGATGTCGATGGCGCCGGGAACCTCGAGGACCGAGGGCGGCGGCGGGCAGTCGAAGTAGATTTCGGAATAAGCGAGGTCCGACAGGATGATGATGTCGTTCTTCTTCGCGAAGGCGACCACATCCTTGTAGAAATCCAGCGACGCGACCAGCGCAGTCGGGTTGGAGGGATAATTGAGGATCAGCGCCAGCGGCTTGGGGATCGAGTGGCGGATGCCGCGCTCCAGCGCCGGAATGAAGCCGTCGTTCGGCTCGACTTGAAGCGAACGGATGACACCGCCCGACATGATGAAGCCGAAGGCGTGGATCGGATAGGTCGGATTGGGGCAGAGCACCACGTCGCCAGGCGCCGTGATCGCCTGCGCCATGTTGGCGAAGCCCTCTTTCGATCCCAGGGTCGCGACGACCTGGGTGTCGGGATCGAGCTTCACGCCGAAGCGTCGTGCGTAATAGTTGGCCTGTGCGCGGCGCAGCCCCGGTATGCCGCGCGAGGACGAGTAGCGATGGGTGCGCGGGTCGCGCACGACCTCGCACAATTTGTCGACGATGGCCTTCGGCGTCGGCAGGTCCGGATTGCCCATGCCGAGGTCGATGATGTCGGCGCCGCGCGATCGTGCGCTGGCCTTCAGCCGATTGACCTGCTCGAACACATAAGGCGGGAGCCTGCGGACTTTGTGAAATTCTTCCATCTCGGTCGGTTCCAGGGGGGCGGAGCAACAGCGCGGGCGCGATATACACCCAATTGCCACGAGGGTCGATAGATCAGGGCCCGGCCTTTCCGAAAAGACTTCGAAAATCGAACCGCCTCAGCCTCGATCGTTCCGGCAAGATCGACCGACCGCGCGAATCGAGCCCGCGAAGGTACAGTTGCCGGCGCGCCGAGCGACCGTCCGGCGCAGCTATTCGCCCTCGATCTGCTTCAACGCGTCCTGGGCGTGGCTTTGCGCAAGCTTCTTCAATTCGGCCGTGTTGGCGGTCGGCTTCGCCGTCGCTCCCTCGGCCGTCAGCTGCTGCTTCTCGGCCTTGAGCTGAGCCAGCCTGGCCGCCTTTTCCTCGGGCGTGATCTGCTCGGCCGCGACCTTCGGCGGCACGTTGAGGTTCGGAAAGGTCCCGGTATTCATGCCCTTGCGCTCCGCTCCGGCGGACGCGGTCCGGGACGTCGCGCTGTCGGGGGAGGCACAGGCGCTCAGCGTTGCAATCACCGCAATGCCCACGAGACCTCGGGTCAAGTTGCGAAAACCGCGGAGAAAGCCGATACGCTGTGTCATATTCTTTCCCCATCGGGCGCTGTAGGTAGGTGTTGGACCCTCTTCGAGGTCCCGTGATAACATGTCAACAAAAGGGCCCATGGGAGGACAGGAGCAGCATGTCTAAACCCGACGATTCTGGCAAGACCGATGCGGCGTCGCCGGTCGAGCAGTACATCGTGAAGGATCCTGAGCGCTTCGCACTCAATCTGGCGCGGATGATCGAGGAGGCGGGCAAGGCCGCAGCGGCCTGGGCCGGTCCGCGGGAGCGTGGCGAGGTTCGCGACAGCGTCGCCGAGCCGGTCGCCGACATGATCAAGACCTTCTCCAAGCTCACAGAGTACTGGCTGTCCGACCCGCAGCGCGCGCTCGATGCGCAAACCCGCCTGTTTTCCGGCTATATGAACGTCTGGGCCAACGCGATCCGCAAGATCGGCGGCGAGGCGCCCGAGAATGCGGTGAAGCCCGACAGCGGCGACAGGCGGTTCCAGGATCCGGACTGGGGACGCAACGCCTTCTTCGACTTCCTGAAGCAGGCCTATCTGGTGAGTTCGCGCTGGGCGGCCGATCTCGTCGAGCACGCCGAGGGGCTCGACGAGCACACCCGCCACAAGGCCGGCTTCTATGTGAAGCAGATCAGCCACGCCGTCTCGCCGTCCAACTTCATCCTGACCAATCCCGAGCTGTTCCGCGAAACCGTGGCGAGCGACGGCGAGAACCTGGTGCGGGGCATGCGCATGCTGGCCGAGGACATCCATGCCGGCAAAGGCGACCTGAAGCTGCGTCAGGCGGACTACTCGCGGTTCGAGGTCGGCAAGAACATCGCCGTTTCCCCGGGCAAGGTGGTGGGCAAGAGCGATGTCGCCGAGATCATCCAGTACGAACCGACGACACAGACCGTACTGAAACGGCCGCTGCTGATCTGCCCGCCCTGGATAAACAAGTTCTACATTCTCGATCTCAACCCCGAGAAGTCGTTCATTCGCTGGGCGGTCGAGCAGGGCCACACCGTGTTCGTGATCTCCTGGATCAATCCCGACGAGCGCCACGGCACCAAGAGCTGGGAAGCCTATATACGCGAGGGCATCGAATACGGCCTCGACACGGTCGAAGCGGCGACAGGCGAACGCGAGGTCAACGCAATCGGCTATTGCGTCGGCGGCACGCTGCTCGCAGCCGCCCTTGCCCTGATGGCCCAGGAAGGCGACGACCGCATCCGTTCGGTCACCTTCTTCACGACGCAGGTTGATTTCACCTATGCCGGCGACCTCAAGGTCTTCGTCGACGAGGACCAGATCGCCGCTCTCGAACGCGCGATGAACGAGAAGGGCTATCTCGAGGGCACGAAGATGGCGACCGCCTTCAACATGCTGCGCTCGGGCGACCTCATCTGGCCCTATGTCGTCAACAACTATATGCGCGGCAAGGAGCCGATGCCGTTCGACCTGCTCTACTGGAACGCGGATTCGACGCGGATGGGAGCCGCCAACCACTCCTACTACCTGCGCAACTGCTATCTGGAGAACAACCTGTCCCAAGGCCGCATGCAACTCGCCGGACACACCGTCTCGCTGGGCGACATCGCGATCCCCGTCTACAATCTGGCGTCACGCGAGGATCATATCGCCCCGGCGCGCTCCGTGTTCCTCGGTTGCCGCTATTTCGGCGGCGAGGTCGAGTATGTGATGGCGGGCTCCGGCCACATCGCGGGCGTCGTCAATCCGCCCGCTTCGAAGAAGTACCAGCATTGGACCGGTGGAAAGCCGGTTGGCGACTTCGACGAATGGGTGGCCAAGGCCAAGGAGAACCCCGGGTCGTGGTGGCCGCACTGGCAGGCCTGGATCGAGGCCAAGGACAACCGTCGGGTCAAGGCGCGCAAGCCAGGCGCCCGCACCGAGACGTTCGGCGATGCGCCGGGAGCCTATGTGAAGGTGCGCGTTTGAGTGAAGGCGTGCGAGTCGCTCGCCGGCAAACAGCCCGGCAGGATGGGCCGCCTCCAGCGGGGCGCACTGCTCTGCGGCCTCCAGGCAATATGTAACAGTTTGTAATGTCCGTTGAATTGACCGTCCGGTAAAAGCGGGCGAAATGGTGACCGCACTTCACGAAGCTGCCTTATTCCATTCCTAGCGGGATGGTTTTGCGAGACGGGCAGATTCGTTCATATGGTTTCCTTCGGCAGAAGCCGGCCCGAAGCCGGCATTTTTGAAGCCGCGGTGACGGCGCCGGGGAAACGGAGAAGGGGAAGCGTATTGAAACGAGGGCGATCGCTTAACGCGACGAGGGAATGGCGCAGCGTTTCGATTGCGATGTTCTCTGCGTTCCTGGCTTCCTGCACGACCAATGGTGAAACCACCTTCAATATGACCTCTCCATCCTATGCGCCCGGCGTGGCCGGCGTGATGGAGCAGGCGGCCGCAGAGGCAAGTGCGGCAGAGAACACCACCGCTGCCACGCAAACCGGGACCGAAGGCGACCAGTCAGCCGCACCCGCAGCGACGACGACATCACCCACGCTTGCTTCGGCCTCAGCCGAAACGGCACTTCCGCAGCAGGTCGCCTATCTGCCGACCTCGAATCCGCTAGCGAAATTCCCTGACATTCCCGCGGCCGCGGCTTCCTCCGGCCAGGAGCCGGCCGCTTCTCCGGCGGCTGACGCGCAGCCCGAGGCCAAATCGGCGGCGCCCGGGGAAGCGGGTCAAGGCGCCACAGCCGCCGCGATCCCTGCGCCGAAGCCCTCGCCTTCCAAGGCCCCTGATACTCCCGCAGCCGAGAGCGGGGTTTATGTGACGGCAATCGACCCCAAGCCGGATGCTCCGATCGAGCCCAAGAAGCGCGGCTTCCTCTCGTCGCTCTTCGGCACGGCCCCGGCCGCCGCCGCGGCACCAACCAATGCGGCAGAACCGACCACCGCGAAGGCACCCTCACCCGCCCGCAAGCCGACCCCGATCATCGAACTCGCCTCGACCGAACGTCCCAAGCCCGTGAAGGCGTCGCTGGCCGCCGGCTCTGACAACAACGATTCGGGCGGCGACTATGCATTGCCCGGCGTCCGGCAGACGGACCTGTTCGAGATCAAGCGCAAGTCGGGGCTCGACGACGACAGTGATGTCGATCTGCACGAAGACGAGGATATCGGGCCGATTCGTGTCGCATCCGCGGCCGGTCTCGCCCGGCTGGCTCCGAACGGCCTGATGACGCAGACCGATCGGGTTGACGTCTCGTGCCTCAAGCCGTCGCTGGTACGCGTGCTCAAGACGGTCGAGCAGCACTACGGCCGCAAGATCGTGGTGACGTCGGGCTATCGCAGCCCGGCCCACAACCGCCGGGCTCGTGGCGCCAAGAATTCACTGCACATGTATTGCGCGGCAGCCGACGTGCAGGTGCAGGGCGTCAGCAAATGGGAACTCGCGAAGTTCGTCCGCTCGATGCCCGGCCGTGGCGGCGTCGGCACTTATTGCCACACGGAATCGGTGCATATCGACGTCGGTCCCGAGCGCGACTGGAACTGGCGCTGCCGCCGGCGCAGGAGCTGAAAAAAGTTTGGATTTCCGCTTGATGACGGGTTGCCGGTTCCCGCCAAGCTCACTATAAGCCGGTTCGTTCCGAGCGCGCCCATCGTCTAGCGGTCTAGGACGCCGCCCTTTCACGGCGGAAACACGGGTTCGAGTCCCGTTGGGCGTGCCAATCATTTCAAGCACTTAGCTATCCCTCCCGAAACTGTCCAATCTCTTGGCCAATGCCGCGATTACGCATCATTGAACAAGCGACTGTGGACAACCCGCCGCCCTTCTGGACTGATGCACACAGGGCATCGAATCTCGCGTGGGGGGACACGGCCGCATGATCGACTGGGCCGCAAACACAAACACGTTGACGAACCAGCGCCCGACGGCTGGCCGAAGGATATTCGGCCAATTTCTCTGGAGGGTCTGACTCTGTTCGGCATCGGGCGGGATGGCCAAATCTACTGGGACGGCCAAAAGCTGGTTACTGAAAAGCGGTTGGCCACCTATGAGCGCGTTCTTGCAACAATGGGTGCCGCCGCTGCTGTCACCGTGGCCGTGGTGGAAGTCGGCCGTTCAATCGGCTGGTGGCAAGGCTAGCGATATGACGCGAACGCTGCCGTCAGCGCATCGTCGGCCGCACGATCTGCGATCGAGCGGCTACGTGCCCGACTGCGCGGCTGAGAGGGGGGGCAACCGTCAGGGAGAGACGGTCGTGCCGAGCGTGGGGTCGGTCGCCGGCAGGCCGAGCAGGCTGTCTACCTGCGACACGACGTCCGGCGTGACGGTATGGTTCGCGGCCGCGCTCAGTTCGTTGGCTCGCGCCTGGGCGATTGCATCATCGCGCAGGGCGCGTTCTTCCGGCGTGGTGGCGGGCATGGCCAGCGCCGCCAGCATGGCGTTTTCGTACGCTGCGATCATGCCGACGCGAGAATTCGGCGCGGCGTTGGCCCGTGCGGTGGGCGAGGCATGGGCCGCGTTCAGGGCGCCCAGCTTGCTGGCGAGGGCAGTGTGATCCGGATGCGTGTTGACGCCCCGTGCGGATACACCGTGGTCGGTCCCTCGCCCCCTGGTCTCGGTGCCGCGGGCGGTTTCGGCACTGCGTCCGGGTGCCGCGGTGCCGCGACCGGACGCCATGCCGCCGCGTCCGGAAACTGCCGCGCCACCGTGCCCGGCTCCGCTGCCGTGGCCGGCAGCGCCAGCTTGTCCGCCTCCGCCGCCATGCCCGCCGCCGTTGCCGCCACCGCCGCCGTTGCCGCCACCGCCGCCGTTGCCGCCGCCACCATTGCCGCCCCCGCCTCCTCCTCCGCCGCCACCTCCGCCGCCACCGCCGTTAGCCCAAGCCGTCCCCTGATCGGAGACGATCGGGTTCGGCAGCACAGGGGCGACAATCATGGCGAACACAGATGCCGATGCGAGCAGGCGAGTAACTGGGGTCATCGTTCAGCTCCACAGATCATTTTTTTGATGATCGCTGCCGAATCCGGCAACTTAGGGGCGCTGCTGATCAAAGCGCAATAGTCGTCGAGGCTGGTCGGGCAGCAATCCTCGCGTTGGCAGTGTTTGGTTCGTCAGTTCCACTTAGGCATAGTTAATACTGGCCAACGGCCAACAAAAAAAGGCCCACGCATCCGGGCGGCGGATACACGGGCTCTGGCGGAGGGCCGCGCCTGAAGAGCCGACGGAAGGCCGGTCCGGGTCAGGATCGCCAAAGGCAAGATCCAGATAGATTGCTGACCCGTTCGACCTATCGCGAGATTTTCCCCTGCCAGCCGGAAGTGCGGCGACCGATCAGGACCCGACCAGCGCCGCCCATATCTTCTTGCCGAACGCCACGACAAGGCCACCCAAAGAGGCGCCGCCAAAGATCACGAAGGCCGCCAGCGACTAGCGGAGTAGCCTCCGTGAAACACAACGTCAGCCGGACGTCGAGATCGAAGAAGACACACCGACCGAAGGCGAGGCCTAACACTCAAGCGCGGATCAGAACACCACGAGATCAAGATTTGTGAGAGCGGGCTTGGTGGATAGTGTCACGAAGTGGGTGGCCCCACCGGCGGCGCTGCCATTGGCGTCATGGAACAGCTTGCCGGTGTCGGTCTCGTAGATGATCCGGTCGTCGGCATCGTGAGCCAGGCCGGTCGTGCTCTTCCAGAACTTCGCCTGGGTCAGCGTGCCGAGCGTCGTGCCCAGGCCAGGCGTGACCGCATTGTCGAACCGGATCGTGTCGGCCGCCACATTGGAGTCGGTGATGGTGTCGACATTGGTCGAGGCGTTCAGGGCCGTGCTGAAAACAATAGTCCGCGCCGGCGCCACCCGCCAGAACGTCCTTGCCGGCACCGCCGTTGAGAATGTTGGTGCCGCCGGTGTCACACACCTCGTTGGAGCCATCATACTTCCCAATTGAATCGGTTGGGAGATTCCCGCTATGAATGGGGCCGACGCTACGCCACTGGAGAGCGTTGTTTGCGGCCGCCAAAAAGCATTGGCCTTGCCCACAACGGCAGGTAGTGCTTCACTCACGTCTTGGGACTGTCTGCTGATCAGGGGTGGGGCTTCAGCGATGTTGCAGGACTTCCGAAAAGACGAGCGCCGCATGGCGCGGCGGTTTTTCTGTGTGACGTTGATCATCACGGCCATGTTCGGCGTGGCTGATCTGGCGTGGCTTCCTGTTTCGAACGTTCGCTTGTCGCCGGCGAACTTGATCGATATTGGTGCCACCGCCTTATGCCTTTGTGTAGCGGCCGCCATCGCATGGGTGGCGAACCGCCGACTGGCCGGCGATCAATCCAGGATGGGCCTGTTCGTCCTCAGGACCGCAGATTTCCTCAACGCGCTGGCGATAGTAGCCTCCGCCTTCATTGCCCTCGGCATCGCTACCACGATTTTCATGTATATCGCCGCTGCGACCACTGAGCCGCTCGCTGACCCGCTGCTGGCCTCAATCGACGCCAGCCTCGGGTTCAACTGGCTTTGGTTGCTGTCGGTCACGAATAGGCCGATCATCGCGCCAACTCTGGCCTTCGCGTACCATGCGCTTTCATATCAGCTGCCGCTCGTTCTCTTGGTCCACATGGCATCGCGGCGAACCGACAGGGCGATGGAGTTCGTCGCGCTGCTCGCCGTTTCCTCGGCCTTCACCGGGACGCTCATGGCATTGGTTCCAGCTGAGGGCGCCTACGCGTTCTTCAGGCCGGCCGATTTCAGCCACTTCACCGCCCAGGCCGGGATGTGGCACCACGAGACTTTGATGGCGCTCCGTTCCGGCCGCCCATTCGATCTCATCATGACCAAGAGCTCTGGACTGGTGACCTTTCCGTCCTATCACACCGCCCTTGGGATCATGGTCGTCTTCGCTTTCAGGCACCACCGATGGCTATTCTGGCCAGCGGTGGTCCTCAATACGCTGATGATCATGGCCACACTGCCCGAAGGCGGGCACCATTTGATCGATGTCGTGGCAGGCGCTGCTGTAGGCTTTGTTTCTGTTGCGCTGGTGCAGCGGCTGGGCGACCTCTCTACCGGCCCTGCCGCCAGCCTTCGGCTAGTTAGCTCCTCGGAGACGCCTGTGTCGCAAGTCCCGCGCCGAGGCACGTCGTTCCTTTAGGAGAGCATCACCTTCGGGTCGATATAGAAGTGGACGAGGCCTTCGCCGCCTTTACGCTGCACCGCGCTCGATACCGACAGACTCGGCGGGATCGACACCAGCATGTGCACGTGGTCCGGTTGATCGATCCGGCGTGCATCAGCATCTCGTGGGCGCGCGCAGTCTCCCGCAGCAACTCACGGCACCAGGTGCCGATATCCTCGCCGAGCACTGCGAGCGGTACTTCATCACCCCGGATCAGGTGGTATTTGCAGTCCCGGACCGTGTGGCTGCTACCTTTGTATGCTTCCATCCGGGCCAATCTGCTCCGGATAGGACTCCATCCCAGCCTGCTAAAGGCGTGGGGTTTCCCGCTCCCTATCGGGGACTCTAAATTGCGGGACCGCTGTTCCATCGTCCAACCACGACGCGGAAGCAGACGCATAAACCAGCCGGCCGTCGGGATCACACCCAGAAGCGCAGGAGCACGACGCCGATGAGGCTTGCGGCGATGGGCACGCCGAAGGGAACGACGCCCTTGCGATCGAGCTTGTCGAGGTAGTGCCGGGAGGCCGGGGCCGGCAACAGAAGCGGATTCTTCACCAGGAAGGCGGTGATGGCGGCGAAGACCAGGAGCAGGATGGAAAACGCCATCAGCCCCTCGGGGCCGGAGACCAGCGGGGCAGCCGCCATCAGCTTCACGTCGCCGGCGCCGACCTTCTTCGCCAGCCAGAAGGGAAACAGCACCAGGAAGAATGTCGCGGAAACGATCGCGGCGAGCGCGAGGCTCCACCAGTCCGCCGTCTGAAGCGCGGTGGCGGCGAGCCCGCCGGCGCCCAGCGCGGCAATCGCCAGCGCGTCGCGATTGGCGATCCTCTGCGTGGTGAAGTCCACCCAGGCGATGCGCAGGAGCAGCGCCATCGTCACCGCCGCGACCAGTATCTGCGCGGCAGCCGGAATGCTCATCTATTGATGTTCTTCACGCTCGACGACAGCAGCTCGAGATTGTTGGCCACCGTCGGATCGTTGGGCGCGAGCTCATAGGCCTTGAGGAAATTCTGGCGGGCCTCCTTGAGGTTTCCGCGCAGGAGATAGGAATAGCCGACATTGTTATAGTAGGCCGGGGTGGCCCCCACCAGCGGATAAGCCTTCCTGTAGGCCTTGTCGGAAAGATCGAAGCGGCGGATGCGGTCGCAGGATGCCGCGAGGCCCAGCCAGGCCTCGCCATCGTTGGGGGCAAGCTGCGTGGCCTTGTAGAACAGCGCGCCGGCATTGCCGTAGTTCTCCGAGCGGAACTGGTTCTTGGCCTCGGCGACCGCCTGGTCGGAAGCGAAATATTCCACATCGGCGATCGTTTTCAGGCCCTCGAAGGTATCGCCGAACGCGGTGAACTCCAGTTTCGCCGGCTCGTTGGTCCGCACCACACCGTCCGACGTCATCGCAGCCGATTGACAACCTGCGAGTACAGAGGCCAGAAGAATTCCCGCCAAAGCAGCAAGCGGCGGCTGCTTCATTGCATTGCGTCCCCGTTTCAGTTCTCTATAACCCCAAGAACATAACAAAATCTCAATGTCTAGGATGCGCGGGCAACGGTTCAGAAGAAAATACCCTTCATGCGGATGATCACGGGCAGCATCACGATCATCAGCACCACTGGGAAGATGCACAAGCCCAAAGGTATCATCATCTTCACCGGAAGCGCGTTCGCCTTCTCCTCGGCCTTCAAAATCCGTTGCGTGCGCATTTCGTCGCTGTAGACGCGCAAGGCCTCGGTCAGGCTGGTACCGAGCTCCTCAGACTGCCGGAACAGCACTGCAAGCGAGCGAGCCTCCTCGATGCCGATCCGGTCGGAAAGCTCACGCAGCGCCTCGCGCAGCGGTCGGCCGGCGCGCATCTGAAGGTTCATGATCGCCAGTTGGATACCGAGCGCCTTGTGGGTGCCGGCAAGCTCGCTGCTGACTCGTTCGACGGCGGCCTCGAGGCTCATGCCGGCATCGGCACAGGTGATCATCATGTCCATGAAGTCGGGAAAGCCGCGCCTATACTTATGCTTCACGGCATTCTCGAAACGGTCCAACGCAATGCTTGGGATGACGATGCAGGCCAAACCAAACACGAAGGCTCCAGCAAATGCTACGAATCCAGGCAGTTGCGGTGGCAGAAGTGCAGTCAGACCCGAATAGGCAGCGAGGAATCCCAAGAGCACGGACGCGATACGCGTCAGATTGTAGACCAGCGCGGCGGAGGGCTGATGGAAGCCGGCACGGAATAGTTTTGCTTCCAACGCGTCCGGCTCGCCGCGCTGCTTCTCGGCCGCTCGGAAATAGGCCTCTACGGGCCGCTGCGCAGCAATCTTGGTTAGCTGGGTCTGCGCCTCGAGGGAGCGCCGGTTTGTGATGCCCTCGGCGATCAGTGTGTCGGTGATCCGGCGCCGCGTCTGGATTGCAGGCGCCAACAACACAACGGCAAACAGGAACATGGAAACGGCCGCCACAAATATGGCTGCGGAAATCAGCATTCCTGAATTCTGGAGGTTGGCGAGAACATCGGTCATGGGATCAGAAATCGAAATTGACCATGCGGTACATGATGTAATCGCCGAGAGCCGCCCAAAGGCCAAAGATTGTAAAGACGGGCGTAACAAGACGATCGTTCCAAACGTCGCCATAGTAGCTCGGCGCAATGAGCAGCAATATGCCGAACATGATAAGGGGAAAGGCCGAAATCAAAATGGCGGACCAGCGGCCTTCCGCCGAAAGTGCGCGAATCTTCAATCGAATCTTCTGGCGCTCGCGCAGCACCGCGGAGAGGTTTGAGAGGATCTCGGTCAGATTGCCACCGGTCTTCGCCTGGATCGATAGGGAGACGGATAACAGGTGCAGTTCTTCGTAACCAACCCGCTCCGAAAGCTTGCGCACTGCCTGCTCCAGGCTGATGCCGAAGGTTATCTCGTCCGAAGCGATGCCGAACTCAGTGCCGAGTGGATCCGGCATTTCGCGTGCGACCAGGGCGATGGCCACCGAGGTGGGATGGCCGGCACGCAACGAGCGCACGATCATGTCGAGCGCGTCAGGAAGCTGCCTGGCAAACCTGGCGATGCGCCTATTGCGGGCGCGGCGCAGCACCAGCAGCGGAAAGGCAAAACCGAGGAACAGGAAAGCAAGTGATGAGGAAAGAAAGCCGAATCCTAGAATGAGCCGCATCAGCAGCCCGACCACCGCACCCGCCGCCAAGAACATTCCTGCAAAGGCCAGCGGGTTGCCGGTCACGCCGGACTGCGTGTAAAGCCGGTTGATCGCGATGGCGCCCAAGGCGAAATCGCCGGTCTCGCTCAGACCCCGCTCGCGCAGGAGGCCTTGGAGCGTCTGCTCGGCCGGCGCCTCCTCTGCCAGCCGTTTCAGTCGCCGGTTGATCGTGCCGGCGCGGGCACGGCGGCCAGCATAGGAGACATAGAGTGCCTCGATCGCCAGTATGGCCGAGGCTGCGGCCAATACGTAGACGACGTAGAGGAGCGTCTGGCCGGTCATCATCAGAGCGGCACCTGCGGGTTGAAAGCGTCCTTGGCGAAATGGAAGCCGAAGGTCGCCGCCTCGGTGGCGAAGCGCGGCCGGATGCCTGTCGCCCGGAATTCGCCGACGATCTTGCCGTCGGCGGTTACGTCGCGCCGGACGAAATGATAGATCTCCTGAAGCTGGATCACATTGCCCTCCATGCCGGTGATCTCGGCGATCGAGATGACGCGGCGGCCGCCGTCGGAAAGGCGCTGGGTCTGGACGATGATGTCGATGGCCGAGGCGATCTGGGCGCGGATCGATTCCTGCGACATGGGCATGCCGGCCATGCCGACCATCTGCTCCATCCTGCCCAGGGCGTCGCGCGGCGTGTTGGCATGGATCGTCGTCATCGAGCCTTCATGGCCGGTATTCATGGCCTGCAGCATGTCGAAAGCCTCCTCGCCGCGCACCTCGCCGACGATGATGCGGTCGGGCCGCATGCGCAGCGCATTCTTGAGGAGCTCGCGCTGCCTGACTTCCCCCCTGCCCTCGACATTGGGCGGGCGCGTCTCCAGCCGCCCGACATGCGGTTGCTGGAGCTGGAGTTCGGCGGCATCCTCGATGGTGATCAGCCGCTCCTTGTGGGAGATGTAGCTCGAAAGCGCATTGAGCAGCGTGGTCTTGCCGCTGCCCGTGCCACCCGAAACCAGGATCGACTTGCGCGCCTGCACGGCGATCTTGAGGAGTTCGATCATCGGTGGACGGATCGAATTGAATTCCACCAGCCGATCGAGCGAATAGGGCTTCCTGGAGAATTTGCGGATCGAGACCAGCGGTCCGTCCACCGAAATCGGCCGTACGGCGACATTGACGCGCGAGCCGTCCTCGAGCCTGGCGTCGACCATGGGCGAGGATTCGTCGACGCGCCGTCCGATGGCAGAGACGATCTTGTTGACGATGCGCAGCAGATGCGCCTCGTCGCGGAAACGCACCGCCGTTTCCTCAAGCTGGCCGCGCCTTTCGACGAAGACGCGATTGTGCGTGTTGATCAGTATGTCGGCGATCGTGTCGTCCTTGAGCAGCGGCTCGATCGGCCCGAGGCCAAGCATCTCATCGGCCGTGTCGCTGGTGAGCTGGTCGAGTTCGCGCGCATTCAGCGGTATGCTGCGGGTGCGAACGAAGTCGCGCACCACGGGGCGGATTTCCGTCAGAATGTCGTCCTTGGAGGCGGTTTCCAGCGCGGCGAGGTTGAACCGGTCGATCAGGTGACGATGGAGCTCGACCTTGACCGACAGAAGATCATCATTCTGGCGCGGATCGGTAACCTGCGAAGAACTGTCATGAATGGCTGGCGCCGCGACGAGGATCGGCACTGTCGCGACCTCTGTCCGTTGCGACGTGGTACCGTTGCCTTTCGTAAAGCGTCCTAACATGCTCTCGCCTCCATCATTTGCCCCTACAATCTTTGCTGGGCGGAACCCTTTCGCAGGCGGGGCATGAGTTGTGGAACGACCCGTGCGTAACTAGCGTACTCCGGGAATGCTTGGCCAAGCACCCTCTCCTCATTGGCGATTCGCCAATATTGAACAGCAAGGTTGATGCTGACAATCAACACAGACCAGGCCGAGAAGTTCGAAAGCGCCACTCCGAGCAAAGTGATGGCCTCGCAGACGTAGAGCGGATGCCGGACGATTGCGTACGGACCTTCAGTGACAAGGCGGCGCGCCTGCGCATCAATCGAGAAGGAGCGCCCTAGCCAAGCCAAGCAATAAGCGGAGGATGTAGTTCCAACGATCGTCAACGTCGTTGCTGTGAGTTTTGCCACGGGGGGGATGTCAACCTGCGGCAATACTATCAACGTCAATGTCATGAAAGTTCCGGCGATTGCCACGAGGCGGGGCATCCAGCCAAGAGAATCGTTTTTTGGTGGAAGTCGAAGAACGGTGAGACCAACCGCGAGCCCCATAAAGATCAATCCGGCCGATCGAGCTGTCACGTCTAACGCGAAAGTCTCGGATCGCGGGAGTTGATAAGTCATTTCCATGATACTGATGAGATTTAGGCAGACGTAGCCGGTAAAAAGACCGGCCAGCGACGCGCGCCCTATGAAGTCCAAACTCAGCATTTTGCCCCTCCCACATTCGTTCGCGCAGGCGCTTTGGGAGAACCCGAGTTTTCCGGGTAGCCTCCAAAGCCCGAGCCGCCCAAGGCTAGGATCAGTTCCTGGAGATTTGCTGAGCTCTACGGTACGGGCGTCGGCAACAGATACAGTAGCAGTCACAAGCCGCAGCTTTGCAACGCTCTTGGTGGATCGCCCCAACATGGTTCAGCCCCCCTTTACCCTTCCTCAGGGTTCCTCATTTTCGGGGTCTTCGCAAGAATTTGTTAACCTTAGAGTTAATACCCCGGAACGTAAGCTCGCATCCGAACCGGGCGAGCATCAGACCCACCCCTCACCGGCGGCGCCAGATCCCGCGGAGGGATCCGTTAAAATACCTGAATTACTTTTTGTCAAATACTTGCGGTTAATACTTATAAATGGATTGCCGAACGGCGGCACGAGCGCCAGTATTACCTAGTAGTGGCTCCTTTCTTACCGACCGATACGAATTTCAACTGCCGAAGCCCGGTCGGGCTCCATGGCGGCGCGAGGAGCTAGCTCGAACCGGCTATCGATCCGTCGATTATCTATTCTACAAAAACACGTTACCGGCGAGATGATCTACATCAAAGGGTGTAGTCGGACTACTCCTATACGACTTTCCGGATAGCATAATCGGATATGCATTTTGCAACCTTGATACCGCCGCAGGAGAGCGGAGCAACGGATTTCGGTAGAGATAAAAAACATGACCACTTTTATCATAATATAATTGCCTATATCTAGATCGTACAGAGTGCGGACACTTCCGGCCCTTTATCGCGAAATGGTTAAGGTCACCGGATTCTTGAACAGAATCAACTGGCTACGAACGCCGCCGACAAGCATATTCTTGCCCGCGCAGCTATAGTTCGGTTAAGGAGCCGTTAAATTCATTTGACTTATATTTTGTGCCGTTCCTAGGATTGCAACTGACGGGGGATGCTGGGGTTTGGGTACATTTCCTTGCTCGTCTCGTCGGGTTGTAACCTCTCTAGGGAGAAATTGGCATGAACAAGCTCATGACGATCGCCCGGCAGTTTCGTGACGACGAAAACGGTGCTGCCATGATCGAATACACGATCCTGCTCGGCATCATCGCTGTGGCAGTCATCACCTCCATCGGCCTCGTCGCCACGTGGGTCACGGGCCAGTGGTCTACACTCGCGGCCGCTCTGTAATCCAGCCATCAGGCCCGGGCGGCAAGTCCGGGCCTGATCTCTTCTTGGGGCGGACGACTCGTCCGGAATGCGTGAAGCTGCTGCGGGGTGGCTGAAATGCGTGCAAATACCATCATTATGGTGCTTCTGGCCGCCGTGTTCGGCGTTGTTGCGGTGGTGCTCGCCAATATGTGGCTGGCGAACCAGCGCAACGCCATGGCCGCGCCCAGCGAAGCGCCGCGCGAAACGATTGTGGTCGCGGCCGTGCCTCTCAAATTCGGCGACGTGCTGACTTCAGACAAGCTGCGAGAGATCGCCTGGCCGTCGGGCGCCATCCCGGCTGGCGCCTTCAAGACGGCCGCGGAACTGCTGGCGGACGAAAAGGGCAATCGCCAGGCGCTGCAGGCGATCGGCGCCAACGAGCCGGTGCTCGCGACCAGGATCACCGGGCCGGGACAGCGCGCCACCCTTTCGGCGGTACTGGCCGATGGCATGAAGGCCGTATCGATCCGCGTCAACGACGTTCTCGGCGTCGCAGGCTTTGTTTTTCCGGGCGACCGGGTGGACGTACTCCTCACCCGCAACGTTCGCCAGGCCGAAGGCGGCGAAAGGGCCTATGTCGACGTGCTCTTGCAGAGCATCAAGGTTCTCGCTGTCGATCAGATCGCGGACGAGAGCAAGGAAAACCCGACCGTCGTCAAGGCGGTAACGCTCGAAGTCTCGACTCGCGACGCCCAGAAGCTGACCCTAGCCGCCGGCGCCGGGCAGCTTTCGCTGGCATTGCGCCAGGTCGCGTCCAATGAAGGCGAATCGACAGACCGGATTACGCTCGCCGACCTCACCGGGGAGACGCCGGAAGATGTGGCGGCGCGGCAGGCGGCGCTCGAAGCCGAGCGCAAGCGCGCCGAGGAGCAGTTCAACGGCATCCGGCAGGTTGTGGAAAACCTCGGCGAGCGCATCGATGAACGCGTCGGAAATGTCGAGGATCAGCTAAACAAGCTCAAGCAGCCTGCGCCCGAGCCGGAAGCGCACGAGGTGGTGAAGGAAGTCGTCAGATATATCCAACCCGAACCGCCGGTCAGGGCTTCAGTCGGCGTTTACCGTGGCATGGATCGGCAGGTTTACGACGTGCCACGGGCAAGGTAGCGTTATGGTTGCAGCGGCCCGACCTCGGTGGCCGGGCCTCACAAACGTTCCGCGCATCCAAACGCGGTCGAAGGAGGGGTTCGGTCATGATGTTCGTCAGATTGGGCTGGCTGGCCCGGGTATTCGCACTCCTGCTGGCATTTTCAGCCGGCGCGCTTGCGGCGGATCGGAGCATCGACGTCTCGCGCGTCCGTGTCCACCGGGTGTTCATTCCCATCTCCCAGTCGGTGACGATCCAGGTCAACGCCAATCTGGGCGACATCGTGATTGCCGACAACAGGATCGCCGACGCGCAGCCGATGACCGATCGCACGCTCTATGTGATCGGCAAGGGTGTCGGCACGACTTCGGTGAACCTGTTCTCCGAGGACAAGCGCTCGCTCGGGGTCATCGAGGTCGAGGTCGGCGTCGATGTGGACGACATGGCGATCGCCATCAGGCAGGTGGCGCCGAAGTCGAACATCACCATCGGCTCGGTCAACGGCAAGGTTCGCCTCGGCGGCCGCGTCAAGGACGGCGCCACCCTGGCGAAGATCCTGGAAGTCGCCCAGCAATACGGCCCGGACACGGTCATCAATTCGGTCGAGGTCGAGGACAGCCAGCAGGTCAATCTCGAAGTGCGCGTTCTCGAAGTGTCGCGGAATGCCGGTCGAGAGCTCGGCGTCTCGTGGTTCGTTAGTACGGACGAGCCGGAAAGAGCCGGAGGACTGCCGGCCGGAGCGGTGATCGGAACCTTGGCCGGCAATTTCGTGACAGGCAACTCACCCTTTGCCACCATCATCGCGAATGTGATCGACGCCGGCGTCAATGTCGACGTCATCATACGTGCGCTGGAGGACAAGCGTCTCGCCCGGCGGCTGGCCGAGCCGAACCTGACCGCGCTCTCGGGCGAGACGGCGAGCTTCCTCGCCGGCGGCGAGGTGCCCATCCCCGTGGCGCAGGAAAACGATACGATCACCATCGAATTCAAGGATTTCGGTGTTAAGCTCGACTTCACGCCGATCGTGCTCGAGGGCGGCAAGATCAACCTCCGGCTCAATCCGGAAGTGAGCGAGGTCGACCCGACCAACACGATCCGCACGAGGGATATCGAGATCCCGTCCTTCATCACCCGCAGGGCCTCGACGGTGGTCGAGCTGCGCGACGGACAGAGCTTCGCCATAGCCGGCCTGCTGCAGTCGACCGGCCGCAAGCTGCAGAGCCAGGTGCCCTGGTTGAGCCAGGTTCCGGTGATCGGCGCGCTGTTCCGCTCGTCGAGCTACATCAAGAACGAAACCGACCTCGTCATCATCGTCACGCCGCGGCTGGTGCGACCGGCCAAGCCCGGCCAGCAGGTAGCCACGCCGCTCGACAAGACCCGGCCGGCCAACGACCCCGAATTCTTCCTGCTCGGACAACTCGAGGTCACCCGTGACATGGTGCGCCGCTACGAACTCGGGGACGGCGTGGTCGGACCCTACGGCCACATGCTCGACGTCCCAGCCAAGGACAAGATGATCTATGCCAAGAAATAGAACACTTCTCGCGGTCCTCGCCGCCACGGGCCTGCTCGCGGGCTGCGCGGACTATCTCAATCATTACGAAACGGTGACGCTGGCGGCCGGCGACGCCCAGAAACATAACCGGCTGCTGCATACGGTCGATCCCTTCAATCCGGCATCGAAGGTGACGGCCATTCCGACCGACGGGCAGCGGGCGGCCGATGCGGTGAAGAACTACCGGACGTCCCAGCAGGCGAAACCACCGCCGCCGGCGAACGTGACCGTGAATCTCGGAACCAATAACTGAACAAACGACAAATGAACAAACCGGACACGATGCGGCAGGGCTAAAGGGGTTACGGGACGAACGGAGGCGTCCCGCGGGGAGTGTGTAGATGTGCAGGGTTTTGGAGAAAATACGCCAGTTCCAGGCAGACGAGCGCGGCATGGCGCTGATCCTGGTGAGCATCATGCTTCCGGTCATCATCGGTTTTGCGCTGCTCGCAATCGACATGAGCCGGGCGAACAGTCTTCACAATGATCTGCAGAAGGCGGCCGACAGTTTCGCTCTGGCGTCGGCGGCGGAGCTCGACGGCGGACCCGATGCCTGGACCCGGGCGGAACGGGCGCTCGCCAATCTGGTCGACAACACCAGCACTTTCTCGACTTCGGGGCCGACGACACTTGCCAGTGCGGGAGGCGTCACAGTCGATCCGTCGAACTCGGCCTGCCGGTCGCGCGGACACATTTCCTGGTGCTTTCTCGAGACGATACCGGCCAGCGATACGACCGCCGTTTCGGGAGCCAATCATGCAGCGACACCCGAGGAGACCGAGTTCATCGAAGTCACGGTCAACCCGACAGGCTTTGCCGCGATCTTCCCTGCTTCGTTCCTGACGGGCAGCACCGCCGACAACGGCTTCAATGTCGGCGCGAGCGCGGTTGCGGGTTTCGCGGGCGTCGTCGTCTGCGACATGACCCCGCTCTTCATCTGCAATCCATTCGAGGATCTGGGGATTCCCCTCCACCAGGTTGTCAATAACCAGAATTTCTACAGGAAGGGCATCAAGCTCGTGCAGGGCGGCGGCACCGGAAGCTGGGGACCCGGCAATTTCGGTTTCCTCCGCCCGACCGACGATCACGGCTATGGCGCCGCGGAACTCGCCGACGACATCGCACAGGCCGATTCCCCCGAATGCGTCAATTCCCGCGGGGTCTACATGCGCACGGGCGGCCCGCAGCCGGCCGTTCGCGACGCCATCAATGTCCGCTTCGACATCTATGGCGGGCAGATGAAAAAGACCGATCCGGCGATCCCGCCGGCACCCAACATGCGCAAAGGGTACAAGTACAAGAACCCGGCCAATCCCAATGCCTGCAACATGGATCCCGTGACGGATGCCGCCGAACTCACCCAGTACCGCCATCTGACGCAGGACAGCGCCTATACCGGGCGCATCGGCAACGGCATGTGGGACTATGAAGGCTATCTTGCGGCGAACGGCTTCACGGCCTCCGAGATGGCAGGCTTCGTGGACAGCGACGGCAATGCCTATTCCAATGCAAACCCGCCCGCGCGATACGACCTCTACAGATACGAGATCAGCAGCGGCCTGGTGGACAATCCTTCGCTCGGCGGCGAGACGGGCGTTCCGGCATGCCATGCCAGCCCGTCGACCGATCCAGACCGTCGGCTGATCTATGGCGCTATCATCAATTGCGGGGAGCACGCCACCGAACTCAACGGCCAGAGCGGAGCTGCGATCCCGGCTGTCGGCTTCGCCAGCTTCTTCCTGACCGAGCCGGTGGACCAGGCGCGCACGAATGGCGACATCATGGCAGAGATCGTCGATATCGACGGCGAACAGGGGCGAGGCACCATGATCGGCTTCGCGAAGGACAATGTTCAGCTCTACCGCTAGGCGCACCGGCATGCTCCGCAGAATCGCCCGAGGGTTCCGTCGCGAGGAGCGCGGCGCGATCCTGGTCGAGATGACGCTGATCACCCCGCTGATGATCGCGCTGTCGGCAGGCGTCTTCGAGTTCGGAACCATCTTCCACCGCAAGCTGCTGATCGAGGCCGGCCTGCGTGACGCGGCGCGCTTCATGGCACGCTGCACGGATGGATTTTCCGCGGTCGCTACCGATTGCACAACCGCGGCACAGAACATTGCCAAATACGGGATACCGACCGCGGGGACGCTCAGGGTGACCGACTGGACGGCGGCCGTCGCCATCACGACCTATACGACGACCAACAACGTCGATTCCGTCACCGGCCTCCAGGACTATCGCGGCACCGGCGCCAACGTCACCACGGTGCGCGTCACCACCTCGTATACCTACGGGGCGACCTCGCTGCTTGCCTATATCGGCCTCGGCCCGATCACATTCACGGCCTCCCAGGAAGAGCGATTCATCGGGTATTGAGATGCGGCAACCGAACGACTTCAGAAAGGACGAAGGCGGCGCCGCAATGGTCGAAATGACCATCGCGCTGACGCTGCTGCTCACTCTGACGCTTGGCTTCGTGGATTTCGGCTATGCGTTCTATCAATGGAACGCGGCCAACAAGGCCGTTCAGGTGGGCGCCAGGACTGCCGCCGTTTCCAGTCCCGTGAGCACCTCGCTCGCCAGCGCCGCGAATACCGCGGACTCCGCATTGGCGGGAACGGCCATGGGGTCCGGCAGCTTTCCGACCTATTCCTGCACAGGCGCCGGTGGCTGCGCCGGCTTCAGCCAGGCCAATTTCGACACGATCTACAACCGGATGGTGCCATTCTTCCCCCGGCTCCAGCCGGCCAATGTCAGGATTACCTATACCGCTACCGGGCTGGGCTACTGGGGCCGCCCGGGCGGGCCGGTGCCGACCGTCACCGTCAGCCTTGAAGGCCTGACCTTCCAGTTCTTCTTTCTCAGCGGACTTCTCGGCCTCAACGATATAACCATGCCCTCCATGCTCAGCACGGTCACGGGCGAAGACCTGAAGAGTACCTGGCCATGAACGCTCTCAGTCCCAAAGTCCTGCCTACCAGGCGAAAGCGCATCGCGCTCTATTCCTCCGACCCCCAGCTCCGGCGCGAAATCGCGACGCGGCTCGATGCGCTTGCCATCTACGATGTCCAGGTCGCCGAGACGGAAGCCTTCCTGGCGGGACCGCCGGCGGAAGGACGGCCGAGCGTGGCCATCCTCGACGTCGGCGAGGGCGAACTGCTCGCCGGCTCCCGGCTCGTCGACGCCCGCGCCGCCTGGGCCAATGTTCCTCTCGTGGCACTCTCCGGAGAGCTCGGCTCCGAACAGATGCGCAACCTCGTCCGGCTCAACGCGGCCGACTGGCTGCGCAAGCCCTTCGACGGAAAGGAACTGATCAATGCCGTCACCTTCCACGACAGCGGCAGCCAGGCGTCGAAGAGCCGGGTCATCACCTTCATCGGCGCGACGGGCGGCGCCGGCGCCACGACGCTCGCCCTTTCGGCCGCGGATCATCTCGCCTCCCGGTCCGCGGAGCGTGCCGCTGGGACCTGCCTCGTCGACCTCGATTTCCAGCATGCCAATTGCAGCGCCTACCTCAATGTCTACACCGAGTTCGACATCGAAGGCGTGGTCGCCAATCCCGACCGGCTGGATGTCGAACTGATGGACCTCATCAAGCTGACGCGCAAGCCGGGCTTCACGCTCTATTCCTTCGAGCGGCCGAGCCTGCCTTTCGCGGCCAACGGCCAGGATTTCGTGTTCAAGCTTCTCGATCTGGCCGCCTACCGTTTCGAGGATGTCGTCATCGACCTGCCCAACGTCGAGACGCCATGGCAGAACTCGGTCCTTTCGACCAGCGACGAGATCTTCGTCGTCTTCGAACTCAACATCGCCTCGCTGCGCCACGCCAAGCATCTCTTCCAGAGGATACGCGGCCTGCGCGGCAACGGCGCAAGCATCACGCTGGTCGCCAACAAGCGCAAGCGCAAGCTGTTCGGCAACCATTTCTCCCGCGGCGAGCTGGAGAAGATCTTCAGGCAGCCGCACATCAAGGCCGTCAGCCTCGACACGCCGCTGCTGACGGATGCGCTCAATCGCGCGCTGCTCCCGTCCGAGGTGCATGCCCGGGCGCGTTTCAACAAGGACGTGAAAGCAATCTTCCGCGAGCGGCTCGATGCAAAGGCGCGGTAGAAATGCGACGACGCTGCGGCAAGCGGTCTTCTCTCCGTCGGCGGCCGTCGTCAAGGTCACGGAATGGATCCTCGGGTCGGAGCCCGAGGATGACGAAGACGGGTACGCTTTCGTCAATCGCCAACCGTTGTCGCCAGTGGCGCCGGTGGTTTGCCGCGGCCTTTCCACTTCGTCATCCTCGGGCCCCGACCCGAGGATCCATGCCGTGACCTCGAACGCGAACGCTACGGTGAAGGACTGGGCTGCCATGCGACTTTGCAGCCTTCCGGTCCACCTCCATGGCGAGGCCCGAACCCACGGTTCATCTCCATCATGAGCAGGCACTTAAATTTCGCCATCCTGGCCCTTGCCGGCATTCTTTACGCCGCTCCGCCCGCCGCCGCCGAGGCCGGCATCCAGCGTGTCCACCGGGCCGACCGTCCCAAGCTTCCCGGCATGGGCCCCAGCCTGCGCAATGCGGTCAGCCTGGACACAAATGAACGCGCCGGGACGATCATCATCCGCAAGGACGAGAAAGCCCTCTTCCTGGTAACCGGCAAGGGACAGGCGCTGCGCTACAAAATCAGCGTCGGCCGCGACGGCTTCGGCTGGACCGGCACCGTGAAAGTGGGCGCCAAGCAGACATGGCCCGAATGGCGGCCCCCGGCGGAGATGCGCAAACGCGAGCCGGACCTGCCGGAACTGGTGCCGGCGGGCCCCTACAATCCGCTTGGCGCGCGCGCGCTCTATCTCCACAAGAATGGTCGCGACACCCTGTACCGGATTCATGGTACCAATGATCCGAAGGGAGTCGGCTTCGACGGCACCTCTGGTTGCTTTCGCCTGACCAACACCGATGTGGTCGATCTTTTTCAGCGGGTTCCCGTAGGAACAAAGGTCATCGTGCAATGACGACAATCCGTGACACGACAGCACCTCCGGTCCAGGGAGAATTCCGGCAGCAGGGCAACAGAAGCACCGGAGGGAAACTCCTCGCGATCCTCGGCGTGTCGGCCCTCGTGCTGACTGCAGTCAATCTGACGGCCTCCATCTCCCTTTACCGGGCGGCGAGTGAGGTGCGTGGAGTCGAAAAGCGGCTGGAGGAACTTGCGGCCTTCGAGAAGCGGATCGTCGAGCGGCTCGACCTGGTCAACACCGGCATGCAAAATCGGGTGCATGAGCTCAATCGCGATTTCGACATGCGTCTGGGGCTGGTGAACGAGGCGATGGCCGATTTCGATCGCGGGCTGTCGCGGTTGCGCTCGGAGATCGGACTTGGCGCCGCGTTGCTGCAGCCGGACCTGCCAGTTGAGACCGTAGTGCCTTTGTCCGAACCGGCAGCGGAAGAAGAACCGTCCGTCATCGCGGCCGATCCGCCGCGGCCGCGACGCAAGTCAGCGCCGAAGCCGGTCAGTCCGGCCTATCAGCGGATCGAATTGCCGGACGGCAAGGTCACCTACCGCAAAGTCCAATGAGGCTCAGCCGTGCCAGCCGCGTCGCGTGTGCCAGCCTGGCAGTGGCTGCGTTCGCAGCTCTGACGTCCTCGCAGGCTGCGGAGGCCGAATGCTATCGAGTGGTCAATGTCGATCTCTGGGACGTGCTTTACATCAGAAGCAGGCAGGATCACCGCTCGAAACCGGCCGGGGCCATAGCGCCGGATCACACCGGCATCATCCACGCTACCGGCGCCTGCCGGCCGCAAGGCGCGAGCCGCAAACGCCAATGGTGTCCGGTCGACTACTATCCTTTGCCGACGGTGCGTATCACCGGCTATGTGAAGGCCTATTTCGTCGTAACTGCCGCCTGTCCTCCAGGTCAAATGCCAGTTCCCTGATAGCGGTCGACATCGGCTGCTCGCGTCGACGAGCCCCGGTCAGGACCACCAGATGGCACCAGGCGCACGCGATCAAACCGAGCGACAGGACCAGGACAGGAATTGCGCCGAGTTGGCTACCTTGCAGCAGGTAGCTGCCTGCGGCCAGCGCGGAATCGGAGCTGGCGACCGAAGCGCCGCTGCCGACCACAAGCATGGCGGCCAGAAGAAGCAAGGTGGCATGATTGATCAGGAACGAGACCGGCCTCCACTGTCGCATTCCTGTCGCAAGCGCGATCAACGCCGCCAGGCCGAAGATGGACACAAATTGCAGCACAAGCGAGTGGCCCGTGACCGTATCCAGCCAATTTGCGCTATCGCGGAACAACGCACGCAGTTCAAAGGACGCCGCCCACAAGGGCGGCGCGGATGGGTGGATGCCGAGCAGATATGAGACGACACGCTCGGTCATGAACAGGCCCAGGACGAGGATTGGAAATCCGGCAGCGAGGACTTTGCGGCGAAGCATGATACCCTCCATTATCCAAGAGGATGACGTTCAAAAGTTGTCCGAGGCTTACGCAAGCCGCGGAATTCTTCGACCGTCCTTCCTTTGCGCATATTGCGGCGGTCCCGCCAAAGCGCGTCGCGACTTTTTAGAATTGGCTTACGCTTTAGCGGGCGAGCGGCCTCCCGATATGGGTAGCGCTGATACGGAGCCGCATTTCGCGCAGGCCCCAGCCAGGACGCGTCGCTGTGTAGGCGTCGATGCGACTCGGTCGGCAAGCGCCGATGAGCCGCTCTGAGCGCAGAGCATTATCTCTTGCCAGCGGTAATGCTCCTGAGCACCGCCGAGCGCCTTGATCGTCCTTTCAGAAGGCATCGTGCGCGCCTTGCTGCATGGAGGCGGTTCAGAAGGCTGCACATGGACCGCGCCTCGGATGCCGACAGTTCGGTCAGCGCGATGCCGGAATATGTCGCCGGCTCGGCGAGTGTGCCGTCCCACACCAGCCACGCATCGGTAGGGTCCTGGAAATGCTCGAAGCGATCAACGTCATTCACGCGCAACCTGCCGCCATCTGTTCGAAGGGTTGTACGCGGATAGATTGCGGCGATTAACGAACTCCTACCGTTACGTCACGAGGCATACCCCAAACGCGAACGCCCGCGCCTTCGGGACGCGCTCCAAGCGCAAGGCCCGATCGGACTTGCAGACGGAGAAGCCAATCTCCCGCAGGCTCGATCAGGTCGCTTCCGGAATTGAGAGGTTCGCAACTTCCGGATGGGATATGCGACCATGGCGCCAAAAGATCGCGCAAGAAACTACTGCGGCAAGGACAACCTAATCAGCTCTCAATGCCGATGGTCTTGATAGAATACCGCGGCGGCGTTGATAAAACCGTGGCGGCCGGCGGGTAACTCAGGTGATCAGGTTGGGTTGCCGGCCGCATACAGTGCGACGGAGGTGGCGCGCGTATTGGCAGGCGCCGGGTCGTGCACCCGGCGCCGCCCATCGGCGGGCGGCGGACCGTCCGCCCACCAGGCTTGTGCCGACCTGGGTGCCGGCACTTCTCACGATGCCGCGCCCAGCATGGCCAGCAATTCGCTTCGCGAGAATCTCATCGTATACCGATATTGCGACTGGCGATCGTATAGACCGTCGGCACAGAACGAGAGGCAAACCTCGTCTCCGTCCGACGCAACTTCCTGTCGCCCCACAGGTCCGTTGAAGATCGTGCGCTCGCTTCCCGGCCGTTTCGCCGGGCCTACATGTACTCGCATTTCTGAATCGCCCCGTATGCTGCCACTGTTCAGTTCGCTGACGATAGCGCGTGCGGGAACGCTGGACAGACAGAGCCCCCCGCGGAAACGGCTACCGTCCGCGTCGAGAGCTCAGGCCGGATGAACTGCCTCTCCCCCAAGGCCCACGTACATCTGAGCAGCGGCCATGATTGCCGAACAGAACAAATTGTCAAGCCGGCCGCAGTTGATGAAGATCATGAATTCTTGAAATCGATCTCTTAGATTGATCCGGCCTACGCCCTCCCCGCTTTTTCCATACGAAATGGAAATGTATATTCTCCAAAGCCAGTCGCCGGTGGGCAAAAACCTGACGCGTGGTACCCGACGCAACGACGGCCGCAGCCGTGGGAAGCGCACGTTGATTTAAGAAAAGGGGGACGCGCAAACGCCCCCCCGAACATGCGAACCGAAAAACTCGAAACGGTTCTCGACCACCCCGGCGGATAGCCGTCACCAGTGGGCTGCCGCCCCTCCGTCGAACCAAATCCCGGTCGCCTACGTTCCTGCTTCGATGCCGACATCGAAGAAAGGAATGAAAATGGGTCACCAACAGCACATGATGAGCATGGGCTGGGGTCGGTTCGCAGCGATGATCGCGACCTCTACCCTGATTATGTTCCTACTGATGTATCAACTCGTCTACAGCTACGATCACGCCACGTTCAGCCTGAACCGGCTTATTGCATCGCTGCTCATGGGCTGTGTGATGGCTGTCGTCATGCTGGGCTTCATGTGGTCGATGTACAATGGAATGGGCATCAAGCTCGCCATCTTCGCAGGCGCGACCGTTGCTGCCGTCACCCTGCTCTACGTCAACCGCAGCCAAAGCCTCGTGGATGACACGATCTTCATGCAGTCGATGATTCCGCATCACTCCATCGCCATCAACAATGCCCGGAGAGCCGAAATCAGCGACCCGCGCGTGCGCCAGCTTGCTGACGGGATCATCGCATCCCAGGTGCGGGAGATCGAGGAAATGAGGCTTCTCATCAACGACATCGAGAAGAACGGAGAGCGCGCCAAGCAGCCAATTCCTGCACGTCCCGCGACTGTCACGCCGGACATGATGCCGAAAATCCGCGAGGCGATTGAGTAGCGGCGGAATTCCGCGACGGGTCGTCTCGTGACATTTCGGGCCGGCACCAAGCGTCAAATTCTGGCCACCAGATGCAGCGCGCAACACCAAGAAGGTCTGTGCGATCACGCGGCGTCCAGTTTGATTGCGTTACGGGGCTCAGTTGATCCCCTGGGCCGTCCTGTCGATCATCATCAACGCATCGTTGATGCCGGTTCTCAGGTTGACCAGTTCCTTGCGATTGAGCGTCAGCGGCAACTCGACCCCCTGCAGCGCCAGGATAAGGACGGCCGTGCGGTCCGGCCGCACGCCGACGGTAATGCCGCCGCGAACGTCCTGAAGCATCGGAACCTCGCCGGGGGGGAGCGCGGCCTTCAGTTTTGCGAATTCCGCAGCGAGCCCGGCCACGACCATGGGAATGCAGGACGCGGCGAAAGGCATGCGATAGGTCTTGCCGCTTGCAGATTCGAGCAGCAGCGAAACGGTCTGCGCGTCCACATTTGCGCTCGCCTCCCGCAGCAAGACCAGCCGTGGCCCGCGTGTTGCCGACATGGTTGCCCCTCCTTCATCGCCCAAACGGCCGCCGCGCGAACCGTTCCGCGAGCCGGATCCGTCCCGACATGAAGCAACCAACGCGGCGGTCTTCGCCATCAACAATTGGAGCTATCCGTGTCCCGGGCGGGCGCTGCGCGCCAGATGCGGCGCCACGGCCGCGAAGACGATCAGTCCGCCCGCCATCGTGACGGGGCCGGGGGTCTCTGCGAAGAACAACCATACCCAGGGCGGAGGGAGCGGCGTATCCAGGGAGACGATGAGAGCGGTTTCCACCGCAGGCAGCAGGCGCGCGCCGAGCGTGAACAGCGCCAATCCGGCGGCTGACGCCATGCCGAAGAATGCAAGAAGGGACAACTCCTCCACGGAAACGGTCAACGGTACTCCGGGGGGCCAGGACATGAGTGCACCAAGCAGAGCGGACATGCATGCCGGGATGGACCTTCGCAGGCGCTGGCGCGTCCGGCAGGTACCTTTCTCTCAACCCAGAATTAACGCTTGCGATTCACCGCTTCTTCAACGCCCGGGTGCTAGCCGTGCCGCTCGCCTTTCGGAGGTCCGGCATGCTGACCGTCTACAATTGTATCGTCGATGAGCACGACCTCAGGCTCGTGATCCTGGCCGCGCTCGTTTGTACGCTGGCCTCGATGGCCGCCATGAACCTTCTCCATCAGGTGCTTCGCTCACGAGACCGTCTGCGCGCCTTCTGGCTGGGAGTCTCGGCAGTCTCCATCGGATTCGGGATCTGGGCGACGCATTTCATCGCCATGCTCGCCTTCTCTCCTTCCCTGCCCACCGCCTATGACGGTCTCCTCACCGGTGCCTCGCTGGTCGTGGCGATCGTGCTCACCGGCTTCGGCATGTGGGCTGCGACGGCACAGCGGAAGCTCGACAACCGTCTCGCCGGTGGTGCGTTGATCGGCTGCGGCATCACGGCCATGCACTTCACCGGCATGGCAGCCTTCGAAGTTCCGGGGCATCTCGCCTGGGATCCCGTCCTGGTCGCCGCGGCTCTGGCAGCCGCGGCAGGCTTCGGGGCAGCGGCCGTCTGCGTCGGCCTCGCCCGCAGCGATTGGCGCGCCCGGGTCTGCGGCGCCCTGCTGCTGACCGTCGCCATCTGCAGCCTGCATTTCACGGCCATGGCGGCCGTGTCCATCCTGCCCGACGCATCGGTCGAGATATCCCAGTCGGCCGCCACGCCGTTCTGGCTGGCCGTCGCCGTGGCGATCGCGAGCTTCGTCATCCTCGTCATCACGGCGCTGGCGCTGTGGGTCGACCTGAGAGATCAGCAACGGTCCCGGCTGGAGGTCACCCGCATGCAAGGCCTCGCCGACGCAGCGGTGGAAGGGCTGATCGTCTGCGACGGCCAGGAGGTCGCGACCGCCAATGCCAGCTTCCTCGCTTTGGCAGACGTTTCGGCGAAGGCGATCGCCGGCCGGCCGCTCGCAACCTTCTTTCCCCATCGCGCCGTGCTCGACAGGCTGGAGGCCGGCCTCTCGGAAGTCTTCGAGGCCGAACTCACGCTGCCGGACGGCGGAACCGTGCCGGTCGAACTCATCTCCCGACCGGTCTCGTATGCCGGCCGCCCGCACGTCGCGGTCGCGGTACGTGACATCAGGCAGCGCAAGGCCAACGAGGCCGACATCCACCGGCTCGCGCACCATGACAGCTTGACGGGCCTGCCCAACCGCCGCAGCTTCGCGACGCGGCTCGATGCCGAGCTCGACCGAATGGCGGGCCAGAGCGGAAAATACCTGGCCCTGCTCTGTCTCGACCTCGACCGGTTCAAGGAAGTCAACGACCTTTTCGGGCACGCGGCAGGCGACGCCATGCTGCAGAAGGTAGCGCGATGCGCCTCGCGGGTGCTCGACGACGGCCATATGCTGGCGCGCCTGGGCGGCGACGAGTTTGCAGTGATCGTACCCGGCCTCGCAGCCCCGGCCTCCGCGAGCGTCGTTGCCGAAGCGATCCTGAAGGCATTGAGGGAAGACAGCCAGACCGCCCAGAGCGACGGGCTGGCCTCGACCAGCATCGGCATCGCGATCTATCCCACGGATGCTTCCGAGCCCGAGGTGCTGCTCAGCCACGCCGACACCGCGCTCTACCGGGCCAAGGCCGAGGGCCGCAACACCTATCGTTTCTACGAGCCGAAGATGGGTGTCGAAGCACGCGATCGCAGGCTGATGGAGCATGAGCTCCGGCACGCGATGACGCGCGGCGAGTTCCATCTCGTCTATCAGCCGCAGAAGCTGCTCGACAGCGGCGAGGTGGTCGGCTTCGAGGCGCTGCTGCGTTGGACGCATCCCGAACGCGGCAACGTCTCGCCGGCGCTCTTCGTGCCGATCGCCGAGGAGAACGGCATCATCATCCAGATCGGTCACTGGGTCATGGAGACGGCCTGCCGCGCGGCCGCATCGTGGGAAAAGCCCTTGACGATCGCAGTCAACGTGTCGGCAGTCCAGCTTCATCAGCCGGATTTCGCGCGCAGCGTCGAAACCATCCTCGCAAAGACCGGGCTCGCGGCGCACAGGCTGGAGATCGAGATCACCGAGACGGCTCTCGTACGCGACATGAGCCGGGCACTCGCCTCGCTGCGTCAGCTCAAGGAATTGGGCGTCAAGGTGGCGATGGATGATTTCGGCACGGGCTATTCGTCGCTTTCCAACTTGCGCGCCTTCCCCTTCGACAAGATCAAGATCGACGGCTCCTTCATCCGCTCGGTCGATACCAACGAGCAGGCAGCAACGATCGTGCGTGCCGTGCTCGGCCTCGGCAAGGGGCTCGGGCTGCCGGTACTGGCCGAGGGTGTGGAGACCGCGAGCGAACTGCGCTTCCTGGCCGCGGAGGCCTGCACCATCGGCCAAGGCTACTATCTCGGCCGCCCCGCGGCGCTCGAAACCTTCGCGGAGGCCGAACCCCACGCGGCCGACGACGCCTCCCGAGCGGCATAGGCCGGCGGGCCTATCCTTCCGCCTTCGTTCGGCTGCGCCGCCCTTGAACCTTGGACGATTGAGTGTCACATGGGGGGCGGCGGCGGCAAACGGTCGCGTCGGTCAAGCGCGGAATCACCCATGGTCACCTATCTCGATGCCGACACGGCTCCACTTCGTAACACCGGCCAGATCAGGCTCTATGGCGAAGAGGCCTTCGCCGGCATGCGAGCAGCCTGCAACCTGACGGCGCGCTGCCTGGACGAACTTGCCGGAATGGTGAAACCCGGCGTTCCCACCGAGGCGATCGACCGGTTCGTGTTCGAGTTCGGCATGGACCACGGCGCGCTTCCGGCGACGCTCAACTATCGCGGCTACACCAAGTCCTCGTGCACCTCGATCAATCATGTCGTGTGCCATGGAATCCCCGATGCCAAGCCGTTGCGCGAGGGCGACATCGTCAATATCGACGTGACCTACATCCTCGACGGATGGCATGGCGATTCCAGCAGGATGTATCCGGTCGGCACCATCAAGCGCGCGGCCGAACGCCTGCTCGAAGTCACGCATGAATGCCTGATGCGCGGCGTCGCGGCCGTGCGGCCGGGCGCCCGGACCGGTGCAATCGGTGCGGCGATCCAGACCTATGCGGAAAACGAACGGTGTTCGGTGGTGCGCGACTTCTGCGGCCACGGCGTCGGCCGGCTGTTCCACGACGCGCCCAACATCCTGCACTACGGCACCCCGAGCGAAGGCGTCGAGATGCGGCCGGGCATGATCTTCACGATCGAACCGATGATCAATCTCGGCCGCCCTCATGTGAAGGTGCTGTCCGACGGCTGGACGGCGGTCACGCGCGACCGTTCGCTCTCCGCGCAGTACGAGCATACGGTCGGCGTCACCGAGACGGGATGCGAGATCTTCACGCTGTCGCCGGCGGGGCTCGATCGTCCCGGTCTGCCTGCGTAGAGCAACCAGACGCCCTCGGCCCGACGGGCCGGCTGCGGGGAGGCCTGCGTTTTCCCGCAAATCGCGTGGCGCGCGATGGCGAAACCTGCATATACTTTCTGCCCGGCCAGATGGGCGGTGACAGCGGGCGGCATTCGATGACAGACGAGCGAGAGGGCGAAGGCCGTTTTCCGGTCGGGCCGTTACCGGCCAGGGACAAGGCCGCCGACAAGCCACACTACCACGGCCACCGCGATCGTCTGCGGGAGCGGTTTGCGTCCGGCGGGGCGGAGACGCTGGCCGACTATGAACTGCTCGAGCTGTTGCTGTTCCGTTCGATCCCACGCGCCGACACGAAGCCCATAGCCAAATCCCTGCTCGCGCGCTTCGGCTCCGTGGCCGAGGTGCTCGGCGCGCCCATCCACCTTCTGAGAGAGATCGATGGCGTGGGACCGTCGGCCGCGCTCGACCTCAAGCTGGTCGCAGCAGCGGCTCGACGCATGACCCATGGCGAGATCAAGGGGCGGCAGATCCTGTCGTCCTGGAGCCAGGTCATCGCCTATTGCCGAACGACCATGGCCTTCGAGACGCGGGAGCAGTTCCGGGTGCTCTTCCTCGACAAGAAGAACGCGCTGATCGCCGACGAGGTGCAGCAGACCGGCACGGTCGACCACACGCCGGTCTATCCGCGCGAGGTGGTGCGGCGCGCGCTCGAACTCTCGGCGACAGCCGTGCTTCTGGTGCACAACCATCCCTCGGGCGACCCGACGCCATCGCGTGCCGACATCGAAATGACCAAGACCATCATCGACTCGGCGAAGCCGCTGGGCATCGCCGTGCATGACCACATCATCATCGGCAAGAGCGGCCATATCAGCATGAAGGGCCTGCAACTGGTCTGAGCGGCGACCAGTCGCCGGTCCTCACGCCGCATATGCGGCTTCCGCGCCGATATAGACCCGTCTGACGTCCAATTCCGGGCCGAGCACGACGATGTCGGCCAGCTTGCCCGGCGCGATACTGCCGACCTCGTCCGCTATTCCCGCGAGCGTTGCCGGCGTGAGGCTCGCCATCCTGACGACATTGTGGAGGTCGCGGCCGAGCGCCCCGGCCATCGTCCTCACCATCCAGTCCATGCCGCGCATCGAGCTGGCGAGGCTGCCGTCGGCTCCCCTGACCGCATTGCCGTCGCTGAACACCCAGGTCCCATCCTCTGATGGACCGAAACGGTACTTGCCGGGCGGGGCGTCCATGGCGCGGTTGGAATCGGTGACGAGGCAAGTCCGCTCGAAGCCGATCACCTCATAGGCGAAACGCAAGAGGTCGTCGGAGAGGTGGACGCCGTCGGCGATGACTTCGGTGCTCATGCCCTTGTTGGCAAGCACATACTGCTCCATGCCGGCTTGCATGGGAAAGCCGAAGCGGCCGCGCAAAGACGAGACCGAGCTCATGGCGCACCAGAAATGATCGACATGGCGCATGCCATGGGCGAAGGCGGCCTCCAGTTCGCTCCAGCGGGCATTGGAATGGCCGCAGGTGATGAAGCAGCCCTGCTCCCTGGCATGGTCGAAGAAGTCGAGCGCGCCGGGAAGCTCGGATGCGCAGGTCGCGATCCTAATTATCTCCTTGCGCAGGAAGTACTCGTATTCTTCCCGGACCGGATTCCGCCTGCCCTCGCGGGCATGCACGCCAACCTTGTCCTCGGCGAAATAGGGTCCGTAGAAATGGATGCCCGCGATCCGCGCCCCGTCCGAAACGCTCCAGCCGTCGCGCACCTCCTCGCAGGAACGCACCATCGCGTCGAGCTGCCCGAAGGAACCGGTGGTGGTTGTCGGAAACAAGGACGTCGTGCCGTGCCTGGCATGGGCGCGATTGGCCATGCGCACCGCCCCTGCCGTGCCGTCCATGTAGTCGGCACCTGCCGCGCCATGGACATGGATGTCGACGAATCCGGGAGAAACATAGCTCCCGCTGCAGTCGACGAGGTCTTCCGACACATGCCGCGGGGCGAACAGCTCGACCGCGACGATGCGGCCGTTCTCGCAGCGGACAACGGCATCGTCCACGATGCCCTCCGGAAGGATCACTTTGCCCCGGATGAGTAGCTTCTTGTCCATGCGCCTTGACCATGCACGATAATTCGGGTTTCATTCTGCATCCTTTTACCGAAATACGCAAGAACGTGCACAAATGACGAACGAAGCGACACCTGACGAGAGACGGGAATTCGTGCTCGCGACCCTGAGCGAAAGAGGCCGGCTGAGCACGACAGAACTTTCCGAGCGCTTCGGCGTGTCGGAGGACACGGCGCGGCGCGACTTCCGCGAAATGGCGGCCGACGGCTTGATCAAGCGCGTGCACGGCGCGGCATTGCCGATCTCCCCGGCTGCGCTGCCTTTTTCCGGCCGCTACAGAATCGCATCAGACCTCAAGGCGCGGCTGGCGAAAGCCGGGGCGCGCCTCGTGCTGCCGAACCAAGTCGTCGTAATGGACGGCGGCACGTCGAACCTGGAGGTGGCGCGTCACCTCCCCCGCGACCTGCCGGCGACGATCGTGACCAACAGCCCGCCGATCGCAACCGCGACATCGGAGCATCCGATGCTCGAGGTCATCCTGCTCGGCGGCGTTTTCGACAAGCGCAGCCAGATGACGCTCGGCGCCCGTGTCCTCGATGCGCTGCGCGACGTCAACGCGGATCTGTGCTTCATCGGCGTCCATGGGCTCCACGCCGAGTTCGGCCTGACGACGTCGGGGTACGACGAAGCCACGATCAAGCAGGCGATGATGAAAAGTGCCGCCGAAGTGGCTGCTGTCGCCACCCCGGACAAGTTCGGGTCCGCCGCCGCGCACAAATTCGGCGATCTCGCCCTCGTCGACGTACTCGTCACCGAAGATTCCGCGCGCGCTCGGGAGTGGGTCACGGCAGCCTCGATTCCGAGCCGCATCGTCTATTGCTAGCGGCCAACCGTTCTTCAGGCCCTGGCGCTTCGTCAGCGATGATCCCGGAGCGTGTCGCGTGAATTGACGTGACACGCTGCAGGCCCTGATACACGCATGGCTCTTTCACGAGATTTCCCGAAACCACCGCACGCTTTCGGGATGCATAGTTGGCGATCCGGTGGGCGCCGGTCCTGTAGAAAACAGGAATTTTGCAGGACGAGGCAGCAGGCTGCCGGATCGGCCAGAGCGTGATCGATTTTCGCAAGGCACGGTGCATGGACTCAAAAAGGACATAGCATTGGTTTGGTCGTGTCCCGCCGAGTGGTACGCGTAGCGCTACATCTGAAAGTTGCGCGGCGACAGCTTTGCCGATCTATCCGAAAATCCAGAAACCTGAGAGCTCACGTACTCGCCTTTTGCGCAAATCGGATAGACAATGCCAAGAGGCTGATCCCTGGTTGGTTCCGCTGGGAGGCGATGTAGAACAAGTATATGAGGAAAGATTACCGGCCCTCACCATCATTTTCAGACGCCGCTCGCAACATGCCCGCCTGCGGAGGCAGGGGCGCATATGCCGGGTAGCAGAGTGGCATTTTTGATGCTCGCCAGCCCGGAATTTCCACATTGGGTATCGGTACAGCCATAGGTTGACGGGTAATGATCATCAACGAACTGTTCTTGCGCGAAATGCCGGATAAACCGCTGAGCAACGGAGACAGAACCAATGGACAAGAACGCTGATGACAAGGCCGGTCATATCGGTCCAAAAGGGTTTACGCGCCGGGCAGTGCTCACCACTGGCGGTTCGCTGGCGGCGCAGATCGCTGGCAGGGTTGGCGTGCGCGGAATGGTCGCCGCGCTTGCTTCCGGAACGGCTGCGTTGGCACAGTCGGCCAAGCCGAACATTGTTTTTATCCTGGCCGACGATTTGGGCTGGAAGGATGTCGGATTTCACGGCTCTGACATAAAGACGCCAAACATCGACGAACTGGCGGAGAAAGGCGCCCGGCTTGAGCAATACTACGCCCAGCCCATGTGCACGCCCACCCGGGCGGCGTTGATGACGGGCCGCTACCCGTTCCGCTACGGCATGCAGACCGCCGTCATTCCCCAAGGGGGTACCTACGGCCTGGCGCTCGACGACTACCTCTTGCCGGAAATGCTGAAGGAGGTAGGCTATGTCACCGCCGCGAGCGGCAAGTGGCACCTCGGTCACGCCAAGGCGGCGTTCTGGCCACGCCAGCGCGGATTCGATTCATTCTATGGCGCACTGCTTGGCGAGATCGATCACTTCACGCATAAGTCGGCAAACGGTAATGCGGATTGGTACCGGAACAACGACGCCATGGAGGAGGAAGGATTCGACAACGTCCTCTTCGCCAGCGAAGCCGTGCGAGTGATCAACGAGCACGATCAGTCGAAGCCTTTGTTCCTGTATCTGGCCTTCACGTCGCCGCATACGCCTTTCCAGGCGCCGAAGGAATATCTTGAACGCAACAGCCACATTGCCGACGAGAGCCGGCGAAACTATGCAGCGATGATCTCGGTGATGGACGATGGCATCGGCAGAGTCGTCGAAGCTCTCGAAATGCGCGGCATGCGCGAGAATACGCTCATTGTCTTTCACAGCGACAACGGCGGCGTGGTCAATGCTTTCTTTGCGGGGGAAAGCGATGTCGAGGGCAAGCTTCCGGCCGACAACGGTCCTTACCGGGAGGGAAAGGGGACGACCTATGAAGGAGGTACGCGCGTCGTTGGCCTGGTCAACTGGCCGGGAAAGATCGAGCCTGGCACTGCCGGCGGAATGATGCATGTCGTTGACATGTACCCGACCGTGGCGGGTCTGGCCGGCGCTGAGCTCGGCAAGAACAAGCCGCTGGACGGGATGGACATGTGGCCGATGCTTGGCGAAGGAAAGCCATCGCCACGCACCGAGATCGTCTACAACATCGAACCGATGACGGCCGCCGTGCGCCAGGGCGATTGGAAGCTTGTGTGGAAGACGACGTTGCCGCCGAAAGTCGAACTCTTCGATCTTTCGAAGGATATGTCCGAGACCACGAACCTTGCCGATCAGAACCCCGAAATGGTGCAGAAACTGCAGGCGCGGGTCATCGAGCTCGCCTCACAGATGTCTCCTCCTCTCATCCTGCAGGACGCCGTGCGAATGCTCTTGCACTCGGACACCGTATTGCCCGACGCTGCCGAAATGTTCAATGTCGGGGATTGAGTGATTTGGCGGTTCACTCTGAGGACGAGCGGCCTGGCGGGGCCGTTCGTTCCCTGGTGGCCATGCCGTCGGCGGCCAGATCAAAAGAACGCCGCGATCGTGAACCGGGCGGACGCAACCCTGCCGACAGTGAAACTCTGCGTCAGAAATTCAGCAGTCCGGGAGGCGAAGTCAATCGAAAGATCGTTCGGTCAGCAAGAATTGATTGCGGATGGACGGTGACAGGCGTCGGCGCGCAAGGCGCGCCGGAGTTCCAGCGGGGTGCTGCCGGTGAGGCGCCGGCTCTCGCGCACCAGATGCGCCTGGTCCGAATAGCCGGCCTCCGCGGCCAGCATTGCCGTCGATACGCCCTCGGTGCCTGCCAGGCGCAGAAAGCGCTGATGGCGCAGAATGCGATCGAGCGTCTTCGGGCCGTAGCCGAAACTCTCGTCGAACCGGCGGCGCAGCGTTCTTTCACTCATGCCGAGGGCGCGGCCGAGCCAGGGAACGAGCGGGATGCCGGATGGAGGCCCTTCGGCGACCAGTGTGTAGGCCGCGCGCATCGCAGCATCGGCGGCAGCGCACTCCGGTCCGAACCGGGCAAGGACAGCTTCAATCGCGCCGACAATCCCTTCAGCCTCCAGGTGATCGCGAACGGCAGCCGCCATATTCCGAGCCTTCATTCCCCAGATGTCCTCCAGCGCCACCCGCCGGTCGCGAAATTCTTCCGCGGAAGCCCCGAGCCACGCCGTGGCCACGGCAGGCCGGAACCGGAAGCCGACGACCGTCGCGCCGGCCGCCACGATCTCCTGCTGGACAAAACTGTCGGGGCCCGCGATCCGGAATTTCCCGTCGAGCCATTGCAGGTCGATCGTGGCATCGGGAACGATGACCACCTGCCGCACCGGCGCCAGCGGCATCCGGTGGGTCCAGACACAGGCAAAGCTGTCGCGCAGCGACCGCGGGGCCGGACGCTCAAGGTATTCACCCGTGACCTGTGCGAGCGGCCCGGCGTCTTGTCCCTTTCCCGTATGCTCAAACATCGGAATTTTCCCGAGGCCGTTGCCGCTGCGGGCTCGGTGCTCTGGCAAGCCACACACAGGATACCGCGGGGGGCCGAGACGAGCCCATTCGAAAACGCGTGCCGTGGCCGATTTGTTCAAGGAACCACGGCCGAAAGTTGCAAGATGGGTCAGAGCGCGGCAGGGGCACATGCCCCTTTCCATCGCGACGAACAGCCGAGAAGGAAACGATCATGAGACCAAGGATCACCGTCATCACCATAGGGGTCGACGATCTCGAGACATCCGTCCGGTTCTACCGCGACGGCCTCGGCCTTGCCACGGAAGGCATTATCGGTACCGAATTCGAGCATGGCGCGGTCGCGTTCTTCGACCTCCAGCATGGGCTGAGGCTCGCGCTCTTTGGTCGCGAGGACATCGCCCGCGACGCCGGTATCGCGGCGACCGCGCGCAGCGCGACGGAGTTCACCCTCGGTCACAACGTGGCCAGCGAGCAGGACGTCGACGCCGTGATGCGCCAGGCGATCGATGCCGGAGCGCGTCTGGTCAAGCCGGCGCAGAAGACGTTCTGGGGCGGTTACGCCGGCTATTTCCAGGACCCGGACGATCATCTTTGGGAAGTCGTCTTCAATCCGGCACTGATCCCGGACGATTGAGAAGTGAGCGCAAGAGCCGCGTTCCGCGGGACGGCCACGGAAACGCAGCAACTCGCGGCTGCGGCAACTTCGCTTGTGACCGCAAAAGCCATGGCCTGAATCATCGAAAAAGGCCGCCCTCGCGGACGGCCTTCTCCGTTGCGTTGTCGCTGGCCCGCCTTACTCGGCCGCGTCATCCTTCGCGGCGGCCTTCTTCTTCGGGGCCGCCTTCTTCTTCGGCTCTGCCGCTTCCGTTGCCTCGGCGCCTTCGGCCTTCTCGGCCTTGTCCGCCTTCTTGGAGGCGGCCTTCTTGGCCGGCTTCTTCTTGGTCTCGGTCTCGTCCTCGTCGTCGGCCAGCAGTTCTTCCTTGCTCACCTTCTGATCCGTGACCGAGATCTGCGTGAGCAGGTGATCGACCACCTTCTCTTCGAACAGAGGGGCGCGCAGATTGGTGAGCGCCGCGGGGTTGCTGCGATAGAACTCGAAGATGCCCTGCTGCTGGTCGGCCGGATAGCGGCGCACGAATTCGAACAGCGCGCGCTGCATCTCCTCGTCGGTGATCTGGACACCCGCCTTCTCGCCGATCTCAGCGAGGACCAGGCCAAGGCGGACACGACGTTCGGCAAGGCGGCGATACTCGTCGCGCGCCTCGTCTTCAGTCGTCTCCTCGTCCTCGAAGCTGCGGCCGGCACCCTTGAGGTCGCTGGTCACCTGGTTCCAGATGTTGTTGAACTCGGCCTCGACAAGCTTGGACGGAGCCTCGAACTTGTAGCTCTCATCGAGTTGGTCAAGCAGTTCGCGCTTCACCTTCTGGCGGGTCAGCGTACCGAACTGGCTCTCGATCTGACCCTTCACGATCTCGCGCAGGCGGTCGATCGACTCCAGGCCGAGATTCTGGGCGGTCTCGTCATTGACCTCCAGTTCGCCCGGCTTGGCCACTTCCTTGACGGTGACGTCGAAGGTGGCTTCCTTGCCGGCGAGATGCGCCGCCGTGTAGTCCTCCGGGAAAGTGACCGTGACGGTCTTCTCGTCGCCGGCCTTCACGCCGACAAGCTGCTCCTCGAAGCCTGGGATGAACTGCTTGGAGCCCAGAACCAGGAACTGGTCGGAACCGGCGCCGCCGTCGAAGGCGACACCGTCGAGCTTGCCGAGGAAATCGATCGTCAGCCTGTCGCCCTCGGCGGCCTTGCCTTCCTTGGGCTCATAGGAGCGCGCCGATTCGGCGATCTTCTTCACCTGCTCCTCGATTTCTTCCGAGGGCACGTCGTAGACCTGGCGGGTGACTTTGATGCCGCTATAGTCCTTGATCTCGATTGCCGGGATGACCTCATAGGCCAGCTCGAACTCGAAATCGGCGTTGCCAGCCAGGATCTTCTCAGCTTCCTTCTCGTCCTCGGTCATCTTGACCTCGGGCTGCATGGCCGCCTTCTCGCCGCGGTCAGAGAGGATGTCGCGGGCAGAATTGCTGAGGATCTCGTTCACGACCTCGGCCATGAAGGACTTGCCGTACATCTTGCGCAGATGCTGGACGGGCACCTTGCCAGGACGGAAACCGTTGATGCGGACCTTGTCCTTGGCGTCGGAAAGCCGCTTCATCAGCTTGGCTTCCATGTCGCTGGCCGGTACAACGACTTTGATTTCGCGCTTCAGACCGGAATTGAGCGTTTCGGTTACCTGCATCATTCAACCTTTGTGTTCACGAATACCCTGGAAGGGGCCTCGCCTGTGGTGAGCCTGCCGGATTTTCGTGCCGGGAGTGCCGTTGTGTGAGGGATTTCGGAAGCGCCTCCCGCTGCCGCAGCGGATTACGCCTTCTTCATGAAACTCGTCGCCGGAAGACGGTAAGTGCCTGTTTTTCCTTTTACTTACCAGATTCTGGTCGAGCGGAACGCCGGTCCCGTCACATTTGCCACGCCTTTTGTCACACACGGGCCGGATTTTCAACTATCTTCACGCCTGCCGCGACATCGCTTTCGGCCCGGAGATTGACAGAATGATGACCGCGTGGGATTTGGCGGTCGCGTTGCGGATGTGGCGGAATTGGTAGACGCCCCGGATTTAGGTTCCGGTGCCGAAAGGCGTGGGGGTTCGAGTCCCTTCATCCGCACCATTTTCTTGATCTCACGCCAGTTCGCTTCGCTCACGGCTCCGATGGGGCGGCCTGGCCGGCCGACGGGCGGTCGCCCTTGCGAACCCTTCGGGTTCGACCCCTCTGCCAAAGGCGCACCATTTCTTGATCTCACGCCAGTTCGCTTCGCTCACGGCTCCGATGGGGCGGCCTGGCCGGCCGACGGGCGGTCGCCCTTGCGAACCCTCCGGGTTCGCCCCTGGATAGTCTCCCTGTAGACGACAAAGTGCGACCTGAGCGGAAGTTCGCTCACGACACTGCCCGCGGACGACCAGGCGACGATAGCGAGTCAATTGTCAGCCAAGGCCGTCGCCTTAGGAAGTCTTCTGCCTTTTTGCGGAAGAGGTCAGGCCGCGCGTTCTTGGGATTGATTTCCAAGACACCGTTCCACGCCGCCTGCACTCCGTTCGGCGCGTAGAGTTCGCCTGTACTGACATCGATTCCCACGCAGGTACCGGAAATGAGGAAATGATCGATGCCATCCTTCGAGGACCGCAACTGCGGATAGCTGCCACCAAACCGCTTTTCGTACCACAGATGGACCCGAGCTTGGTTCTTGACTTCAATCGAGACTTGGAGATCGCTGAGAAGCGCTTTGGCCTGCTGAATCACTTCATCCTCGGCGTCCCACGACAGATCGCTGTTGTCGAAGTAGAAGATGTCGTAGTCCTTGATGTCGGCCTGTGCCGGGCGGCTGGATCGCAGGTTCCAAACAGTCTGGAAAAGACAACCCGCCGTCAGGAAGCATTGCGGCAACCCGAGACATCGCAAACGCTACATGATCACGACGTTCGCGGGATTTTGCATCGTCGCATCAACGAAACTCTCGTCCGAGATCGGCATAGCTTTGGCTCGCTCCTGCATATTTAAGACGATATCCGCGTGTCGCTCGCCTGGGACCTTCCGGAAGGAGCCGCTCGAGTGATCGCAAAGCAGGCTGGCTGCAGGGCCTGGCCGAGCGTACCCGTCAAGGAAGGCGGCCATGCGCCACTTCTTCGCACTGGTCCACAAGGAAGCGGAAAGCGCCTACGGCTTTCAGCTTCCCGATCTCCCCAACGTTTTCCGCCGCCGACGAGCAAAATCGAAGCATGACCTACTCCGATTGATGCTTCGTCGTCTTCAGTACAACGGCTCCTCGAAAAGCGTCTTGTCGCCGTCCATCAGGGCCTTGATCTGGGCCGTGCCATCCCGGCCGATCGCCACGCGCATCGCGAAGGGCCGCTCACGCATGTCGTTCTCGATCGCCCGCCCCTCGCCTTCGGGAAGATAGAACCGGTCGATGCCGTAGTCGGGATCGACGAACGCGGCCTGATCCAGGGACCAGCCGGCCGCAACATCGCCCCTGATATCGGCATCGCCCGGCCCGGGCGGCGTCGCGGGCGGCGCACCGAAACTGGCCGAGGCCGCCTCCCAGAAACCGTCCGTCCCCTTCTTCAGCCGCACGAAGAGCGGCCCGGCTTCGGTCGTGGAGGCACCGGGCGGAATGTTGGTTATGATCGCCGCCGGGATGCGGTCGATGTCGTAGCGCAGGGAGACGTAGTCGCCGCGCAAGAGATCGCGCGGGTCGACCGGCTGGATCCTGAGAAGCACTTCCGTCCCGGCCCGCAGCAGGCCGGCGCGGCTGGTGATGATCCAGCCCAGGAAGCCGATCTGCAGGAGCGACAGAACGATCGCCGAAATGAGCAGTCTCTTCGCCGTCATCACACGGCAACTCCCTGCGGGGCGGCGTTCATGCGTCTTTCGACGCGGATAATGACGAGGGCGAGCAGCGCCAGGATGACGCCTGCAGCCAGGAGGAAGCCCGCAGTGCCCAGCATCGTGCCGAGCATGGCTGCGTAGACGAAGCAGAGTTCCAGGGCAAAGCCGAGATAGGCGATCCAGCGCAGGCCCCGGCTCTCCCGGCCCCCGAGCACCAGCGCGGCGACCGCACCCGCGAAGGTCACGGCAGCCGCCAGGACCAACGGCCCAAGATCATCGGCGATCTCGGCCTGCAGCATAGCCATGCCGACGAGGAAGCCGATCAGGCCATGCACCGGCAGGCGGCCGTCGATGCGGGCCACGCTTTCGGTCGAAACGGGCAGCCACACGGCCAGCGCGAAAAGCACGGCCGAGACGGCAGCCAGGGCAGCCGTTACCGGCACCATATCCTGCCGGACGGCGAGCAGCGCCACATAGCCGATAAGCGACAACAGGATCAGATGCCGCGCCGCCCTGCTCCGGGTCCAATAGGAGATCAGCCAGAGCGCGGCGGCAATGGCCAGGAACAGGTGCGGAATGGGGCTGTCGCGCCAGATCTCGAAACCGGTCAGGAACAGCCAGGCGGCTGCGAGCCCCGCGGCAGCGACGGTCAGTGGCCCCGATCGAAGCGCCGCAGCAGCCAATCCTGTGCCCAGGCACCAGGTGAGCACGGCCTGCGCTTCGTCGCCAGCGAGGTGGTACATCTGGCCGATGAGCGCAATCGAGCCGCCGAAGGCCGCGGCGCCGACGAGCCAGAGCGCCTCGCCGAACGCCTCGTGCTGCCGCAGCTTCAGAAACGCGCCGCCGACATAACCCGCCAGGATCAGCGCGAACAGCAGCCCGACACGCACCAGCCGCGGGATCCCTTCCCAGTTCGCGGCCACGACCAGCAGGATCGCCGCTCCGAACAGGATGGCCGCAAGGATCGCCAGGATCGATCCGAAGCTGAGGGAGCGCCGTTCGTTCGCCTCCACGTCGCGGGAGAGCGCATCCGCGGTCGCAACACCGATCAGGCCCTGCTCGACCCAGCGCGCTATGTCCTTCTTCACCCGAGCCGAATAGGTCGCCATTGCGAGCTCTTCCGTCGTCGACCTCCGGGGGCTGGATCACCCCGGGAAGCTTGCGTCCAATGCAATGCCGAAGCACCGTCGGCACCCGATCGGGATGACCGAGACTCCGCGATCGCGACACTGCGGCCGACTCGCACCTTAGCACGCAAGTGGTTGACGCCACGACACTTTCGATTCGCAGATAACCTCATGCGACAATTGCGTAAGTTTCGTGATGTTGCATTGCACAATCTGCATTGCTGCCATGCAGCAACAGCACTTCAAAAGGCCAACGGCCGGGCCTATCTACGCCTCGTACACAGAGACGAACGTACGAAGCAAAGACGAAACGAGCACTACGATGAACCTGATCCGCAACTACCGTAACTGGCGCCGCTACCGGGAAACCGTTTCCGAGCTGAGCCGCCTGTCGAACCGCGAACTCACCGACCTCGGCATCAGCCGCAGCGACATCCCCTTCGTCGCGCGCAAGTCGATCTGACAGCGAGATTTCGTCAGGACCTTCCTCCTCCCAGGTCCTGGCGGATACGGCCAGCTTTCACCTCCTCCCGATTGCTGGCCGAACAAAACGACACCCGCCGGACCTCCTCCCCCGGCGGGTGTTGTGCATTCAGGGGTACTATAGCGCCCGCGCCGATACCGGCTGCTCCAGGCAAGCCAATCCCGAAAATCCGATCGTCAGTCCAGCGCGCCGCTCGACAGCACGCCGCGCGGCAGCCACTGGCTGAGCGGGATGATGTCAGGCGCGCCGCCCATGGGGGCATACCACGAATCGACCGCCCATTTGCCGCCGCCCTTCTCGGTGATGACAGCCGTGGAATGCGGGTAGCGGCCGTCGAAGAAGAAACCGCGCGACACGTTCTTCTCGACGGTGTGGTATTTCAAGAGGCCGCGCTTGGCGAGGTAAAGCAACAACGAACGCGTGTTGGTCGATTCGTCGATGCAGTCCATCTGCCCCTTCTGCCCGGATTTGCCGAAACTCGATTTCGGCTGATCGCGAACGCCGATCGTCTGGCCCACCCTATCCTCGAAATACTGATCGGCTTTCGAGATCGCCGCACGCTCCGCCTCGGGCGCAGAGGCGCCCGCCGCCATGATCTCGGCGAAACGGCCGGCGTCGGCCGCGCCGAGGTCGACACGGGTCTTGTGGTAGCAGTCGAAGCCGTGGCACGCATAGATCCGCGCCGTATCGACCTTTTTCAACTCACCCTCGTAGCGACTGGTCACGGAGGTGCATCCGGCAAGGCAGAACAGAACCAGTGGTGCAACAAGGGCAGGAAAACGGCTCCTCATGAACCGATGAGTAATCGGCGGATCGAGTCGCCGCAACGCGCGGTGACGGCAACAACTCGAATTGCCTGGGCACGCGGCAGAAATGCAACAGCCTGTGCGCCATGGCCGGCCCCATTGCCCGAGGAGGCAGCTTCCGCCGCTGGCGGATCGGCCTCATGGAAGCATGCGAGAAAATATCGACGGCACTGACGCGAACGTTCCCCGTGTGCTTGCCGCCGGGAAGCCCGGCGCTCGGCGATTGGAGCCGCCGGACAGGCATCGACGTCCGGTTTCCTTGCATTTGGCCGTTGCGAGGACTATTCCGGCGGCCATGACGATGAAACCCATCCATGTGATCGGCGGCGGGCTCGCCGGTTCGGAAGCGGCCTGGCAGGCGGCCGAGGCGGGCGTGCCCGTCATCCTGCACGAGATGCGCCCCATGCGCGGCACGGAGGCGCATAAGACCGACGGGCTCGCCGAACTGGTCTGTTCGAATTCCTTCCGCTCCGACGATGCCGAGACAAATGCCGTCGGCCTGCTGCATGCCGAGTTGCGGCTTGCCGGCTCGCTGATCATGCGTTCCGGCGACGCCCATCAGGTGCCGGCCGGCAGCGCGCTCGCGGTCGACCGCGACGGTTTTTCCGCTGATGTGACCGAACGCATCGAGGCCCATCCGCTGATCACGATCGAACGCGGCGAAGTGGCCGGCCTGCCGCCCGAGGACTGGGACCTCGCGATCATCGCCACCGGCCCCCTCACCGCGCCTTCGCTCGCCGAGGCGATCCGCAGCGCCACCGGCGCCGACGCGCTCGCCTTCTTCGATGCGATCGCGCCGATCATCCATTTCGACACGATCGACATGGACACCTGCTGGTTCCAGTCGCGCTACGACAAGGTCGGCCCGGGCGGAACGGGCAAGGACTATATCAACTGCCCGATGGACAAGGACCGGTACGAGGCTTTCGTGCAGGCTCTGCTCGATGGCCAGAAGACCGAGTTCAAGGAATGGGAAGGCACGCCCTATTTCGACGGCTGCCTGCCGATCGAGGTGATGGCCGAGCGGGGGCCAGAGACGCTGCGCCACGGGCCGATGAAGCCGATGGGCCTGACCAACGCCCATGATCCATCGGTGAAGCCCTACGCGGTCGTGCAACTCCGCCAGGACAATGCGCTCGGCACGCTCTACAACATGGTCGGCTTCCAGACGAAGCTGCGCCATGGCGAGCAGACGCGCATCTTCCGTATGATTCCAGGACTGGAGAATGCCGAATTCGCCAGGCTCGGCGGCCTGCACCGCAACACCTACATCAACTCGCCCACGCTGCTTGACGGCACGCTGCAGCTCAAGCGGCGTGCGGGCCTGCGCTTCGCCGGGCAGATCACGGGCTGCGAGGGCTATGTCGAGAGCGCTGCGATCGGGCTGCTGGCCGGCCGGTTCGCGGCAGCCGATCGTCTTGGCCGACCACTCGCGCCTCCGCCCGCGACGACCGCTTTCGGGGCGCTGCTCAACCACATCACCGGCGGTCACATCGTTTCCGACGACGAGCCCGGCAAGCGCTCGTTCCAGCCCATGAACGTGAATTTCGGGCTGTTTCCGCCGGCCGCCACGCCGAAGCCCGAGGGCAAGCGCCTGCGCGGCAAGGAAAAGACGCTGGCCAAGAAAAAGGCGATCACGGCGCGTGCGATTTCCGATTGCCGCGCGTGGCTCGGGCTGGACACGACGGCCGAAGCGGCCGAATAGTCCGAAGACGCCACTGTCGGGAGGGATGATGGCACCGGAACTCGAGAGCAGCTTCTTCAAGGTCGAATGCGACGGCGGCATCGCCCGCATCGTCATGAACCGCCCCGACAAGGCGAACGGCATGACGCCGGACTTCTGGGCCGACCTGCCGCGATTGCTCGACGCGCTCGGGCAGGACGAGGCGATCCGCTGCGCGATCCTCTCTGGCGAGGGCAAACATTTCACCGGCGGCATGGACCTCGCCGCCTTCTCCGACATCGCCAGGCTGTTCGAGAACGAGCCCGGCCGCGCCGCCTATGCGATGCGCGACCTTATCCTGAGGCTGCAGGACGCCTTCAACGCCATCGAACGCGCCCGCTTTCCCGTCATCGCCGCCGTCCACGGCGCCTGTATCGGCGCCGGCATCGACATGATCACGGCCTGCGACATCCGGCTCGCCAGCGCCGACGCCTATTTCTCGATCGAGGAAATCCATATCGGAATGGCGGCCGACGTCGGAACGCTGCAGCGATTGCCCAAGCTGATCGCGCCGTCGATCGCCGCCGAGCTCGCCTATACCGGCCGGCGCTTCACCGCGGCCGAGGCGAAGGCGTTCGGCCTGCTGAGCCAGCTTGCCGACGACCGCATGAGCCTCATGGAAGGCGCTCATGCTCTGGCCGCCTCGATCGCGAAGAAGTCGCCGCTGGCGATCGCCGGCATCAAGCGCAACCTCGCTTATGCCCGCGATCATTCCGTTGCCGACGGGCTCGACTATATCGCGACCTGGAACGGCGGCATGCTGAGGGCGAACGAGCTGATGACCGCGCTGCAGGCGAAGATGGCGAAATCCGAAGCCGTTTTCGCGGACTTCGTCCCGACGAGGAAGGACAGCGCCACCTGATCGGAGCCGTCTCCTGTCAAGAGCTCCGACCAAGCGACCGCCCCGCTCCGCCAGTCACTCGGCCGGCCCGAGGCTCGCTTCCGGCAGTCCGGGCTTGCCGGCTTCCGCCGGGTTGCGCCTGACATAGGCAGCCTTGAGGCTCTGCGAGGTCTCCCGCGAGCCGTCATGGCTCCAGCCGGGCGGCGCGAAGAGATAGCCGAAGCGCTGGCGAAAGCTCAGCCCGGGCGCGAACGCGTCGCGTAACATGCCGATCCACTCGTGAAAGGCGACCTTCAGCGGATTGAAGGTTCCGAGGTTCTTCACGATACCGTAGCGCGGCCGGTCCTCCGGCAGTTCCTCGACGAAGGTGCCGAACATGCGATCCCATATGATCAGCGTCCCGGCATAGTTGGCGTCGAGATAGCGCGGGTTGGTGGCGTGATGGACCCGATGATGCGACGGCGTGTTGAAGATGAACTCGAACCAGCCCCACATCCTGCCGATCGTCTCGGTGTGGATCCAGAACTGCCAGACGAGGTTGAAACCGAAGACGAAAGCGATGACCGCCGGATGGAAGCCGAGCAGCACGAGCGGCGCCTGCAGTACGAACATGCCGGTGAACAGGCCCGTCCAGCTCTGCCGCAGGGCGGTCGACAGATTGTAGTGCTGGCTGGAATGATGATTGACGTGCTCCGCCCAGACCCAGCGCACCCGGTGGGCAATGCGGTGGTACCAATAGTAGCGCAGGTCGTCGAACAGGAACGCCGCGACGAAGACCCAAAGCGAAAGACCGAGATCGAAGAAGCGGAACTGCCAGAGCCACAGCAGCGCCTGGTACGACACGACACCGAGCAGGATGCCGGCGGCGACGTTGCCGGTACCCATCATCAGGCTGGTGAAGGTGTCGCGCGTCTCGAAGGCTCCTTTCGCCCGACCGGTTCTGACCAGCCAGAGTTCGATCAGGATGGCGGCGACAAAGAACGGAATGGCGTATTGGGTCACGCTGGGAAAGTCGTAGCTTTCCATGCTCAGGCCTCCTGGCTTTCCCTTTGCCCTGCCGCATCGAGCGCGGCGGCGACCGCTCGCGCTTCGCTCTCCTGCGCGAAGGTGAAATGGCCGCCCGTCCAGGTGAAGTCGCGAAAGCGGATCGACACCGTGGCGGGAGGCCGCAACGTCACTGCCGCGACGTCCTTCGGCGCCGTCATGCGGGTGAAATAGCCGTCGCCGAAACTCTGGACGATGCCGGTGCGTCCGCCGGAAAGCGCCAGGAATGCCGACATGCGGTCGGTGGTGATCGCCACATGGCCTGGTAGCTCGTCGGGAAAATCCTGCTGAAACAGTTGGCGCGCATGATCGTCGCCGCCGATGGTCGCGACCCTGCTGCCGCCTGTCAGGTGAACGGCGACCACGACAAGCGCTATCCCGACCACCACGATGGCGATCAGCACCGGCAAGGTCATAAAGTGGTTTCCTCCCTGGCCGCTTCTACGGCATTTTCCGACGCTAGCACGATTGACGTTTACGTCAAAGGCGTGGATCAACGCCAGCCGCTGGATGCGGCGCGCAGCATGATCCAATGGCGCCGCAAGTCCGAGATACCCGCCGAAGTTTCCAGCGCCGCCGCCGGGTTGCGGGAAAGCTTCGAAAGATAGGCCGGAACCACAGCGAGCGGCAGGAAGGCCGGCCGCAGGCCGGGCGGCAGATCGGGCGCATTCTTCAGGAAAGCGGCGAGATGATCGCTTGCGAGCGCGATCGTCGCCTCGACGGCATGTCGCGCCGGACCATCCGGCGCTCCCGCCAGGAATTCTTCGGGCGACATGCCGGCTGAAGCGAGAATGTCGCGGGGCACATAGCACTGCCCCCTCGCCCGGTGAATCGGCAGGAGCCGCAGAAGGCCTGTGATGGCAAGCGCGCAGCCGGCGTGGCCGGCAAGCTTCGTATGCGCCGGGGCCGCGGCCGGATCGAGGATCAGCGCGGCGAGTTGGATGATTGCCGATGCCGTTTCCCCGCAATAGCCCTCGAGATCGACGCGGCTCGGCATCGGGTCGTCATAGAGGTCGAAAATGCGCGCCTCTAGATAGTTGTGGAAGGCGGACCGGGGCAGATTGTGAAGGCGGATGGTCTCGACGAGCGCCGCGGCGACCGGATGCCCCTCGCCAGCCCCTTCAGATGCCGCCAGCACATCCCGCCACCATTGCAGCCTTATCTCGCCCGGCAACGCCTCGCGGATCCGGTCGCGTATGGCGGCGATCTCGGCGTTGAAGGCATAGAGGGAAAACAGCGCATCGCGCTTGCCCTCCGGCGCGTAGAGGACGGAGAGGTAACGATCGCGGTCGGCCGCGCGCAGCGTCGCGGCGATCTGGCCGGCTGGTTCGCTCACCCGGCTGGCTCCTAGTCGACCGCGATCAGCGCCGCGGCGACCGCCCTGTCCTCGGCGAGCAGCACGTTGTAGGTGCGCACGGCGGCTCCCGTCGACATCGGATCCGCCGAGATCCGCACTTCCTTGAACGCGGACCGAAGGTCCTTGCCGAGCGGGCGCAGTTCCCTGCCCGTGCCGACGAGAAGGATTTCGATATCGGCAGCCTCGGCCAGAAGCCGCTCGAAATCCGATGCGGTGAGCGCCGCCGGATCGGCCGGCTCCCAGCCATGGATCCCGGACGGAAGGCACAGGATCGAGCCCCGGTGGGACATGTCGGCGAAACGGAAGCCGCCATTGCCGTAGGCATCGATCGGGGCGCGGCCGGGAAAATGTGCCTCGCGGATAAGGATTCCTCGGGAGCGCCCGGTCATGGCAAGGTCACGTCTTCGACGGCTGCGCCGTCGTCTCAATCCTGTTCTTGCCCTGCTCGTCCGTGCCGAAACTCCCCGGCCGGAGCTTGAACAGGATCAGGAGCGGTCCAGCCACGAAGACCGACGAGTAGGTGCCAACGAGGATGCCGAAGATCATGGCGAAGGTGAAGGAACGGATGACCTCTCCGCCGAACAGATAGAGCGCGATCAGCGCGAGAAGCGTGGTCAGACCGGTCAAGATCGTACGCGACAGCGTCTGGTTCATCGACAGGTCGAGCAAGTCCTCGATCGGCATCTTCTTGTATTTGCGCAAATTCTCGCGCACGCGGTCATAGACCACGACCGTGTCGTTGATCGAATAGCCGACGATGGTGAGGATCGCCGCGATGCTGGTGAGATTGAACTCCAGGCCGGACAGCACATAAAGCCCGATCATCATGATCACGTCGTGCACCGTGGCGATCACGGCACCGAGGCCGAACTGCCATTCGAAACGGAACCAGATGTAGATCAGCATGGCGACGAGCGAGGCGAGCACGCCCATCGTTCCTTTCCAAGCCAGTTCCGCGGAGACCGTCGGCCCCACCGATTCCACGCGACGGAACTCGTAGTCATCCTCAAGGGTGAGGCGCACCTTTGCCACGACGCTCTGTTCGGCATTGTCGCCTGCCTGCTGGCCCTCGACGCGGATGAGCAACTCCCGGTCCGAGCCGAACTCCTGGACCTGAACGTCGCCCAGGTTGAGCTCGGCCAAGGCAGCGCGCACGGCTGCCGTGTCGGCGCGTTCTCCCTTGGATTGGACCTCGATGCTGGTTCCGCCACGGAAATCGATGCCGTAGTTCATCTGCATGGTGAAGAACAGCACCACGCACGCGATGGACATCGCCGAGGACAGGGTGAAAGCGTAGCGCCGCCAGCCCATGAAGGGCAGCGTGGTGTTGTCGGGAATGAAGCGGACGAGTCCGTTCGGCAGTTCCTTGGGTTTGTAGTAGCGCAGCCAGAGCGCCACCAGCCATCGCGTCAGCGTGAAGGCCGTGAACACCGTCGTCACGATGCCGATGCCCAGCGTGACCGCGAAACCCTTCACCGGCCCGGAGCCGAGGAAGAACAGGATGACCGCCGCGATGAAGGTCGTGAAGTTGGCGTCGACGATGGTCGCCAGCGCGCGGGCAAAACCCGAATCGAGCGACTGGACGAGCGAGCGGCCCTGCGCGCGCTCCTCCCGAACGCGCTCGTAGATGATCACGTTTGAATCGACCGCCATGCCGACGGTAAGCACGATGCCGGCGATGCCGGGCATCGTCAGGGTCGCCCCGAGCGCGGAAAGGATGGCGATGATCAGGGTGACGTTCGCGGCGAGCGCCACATTGGCGATCAGCCCCAGCCTGCCATAGGCGGCCAGCATGAAGCCGACGACGAGGATGCCGGCGATGACGGAGGCGAACTGGCCGGCTTCGATGGAGTCGGCGCCGAGGCTCGGACCGACAGTCCGTTCCTCGACGATCGTAAGGTCGGCGGGCAGCGCGCCGGCACGCAGCAGCACGGCCAGGTCGTTCGCGCTTTCCGGGCTGAAGTTTCCGGAGATCTGGCCCGAGCCGCCGAGGATCGGCTCGTTGATGCGCGGCGCCGAAATCACATGGTTGTCGAGGATGATGGCAAACAGCCTGCCGACATTCTGCTGGGTCGCCTGGCCAAAGCGCGCCGCCCCTTTGGTATCGAAGCGGAACGTCACCACCGGTTCGTTCGTCCGCTGGTCGTAGCTGGGCTGCGCTTCCACCAGATTCTCGCCCGAGACGATGACCCGGTTCTCGATCAGGTAGGGTTCGGGCGGATCATCCTGCGAATACATCACGCTGGAGCCCGCCGGCGGCCGCCCCTCGATAGCCTCCTGGACCGACATCGACTGGTCGACCATCTGGAAGGTCAGCTTTGCGGTCTGGCCCAGGATCTCCTTGAGCCGTGTGGGGTCCTGCAGGCCGGGAACCTGAACGAGGATGCGGTCCGCTCCCTGCCGCTGGATGATCGGCTCGGTCGTTCCCAGTTCGTTGACGCGCCGTCCGAGAACCTCGATCGACTGGGTGACGGCGCTCGATACGCGATAGTCGATGCCCTCGTCGGTGAGCGTATAACGCAACAGGCCCGGCTCCGGCTCGTCGAGCGTCAGTTCGTTGATGGCGCTCGTGCCGAAGACACCCGCCGAGACCGGCTGCAGGAGCTGCGCCAGCGCCTCCTTGGCGGCGTCGAGCTCATTGGCCTCGCGGATGCGCACCTGCACGGTGCGACCGGTGCCCGAGAGCCCCGTATAGCCGATCCTGGCATCGCGCAGCAGCGTACGGATATCGTCGCGGGTGACGTTCAGCCGCTCGTTGACTAGGTCCTGGCGGTCGACGGCCAGAAGGATATGGGAGCCGCCCCGCAGGTCGAGGCCGAGCGTCATCGGACGCTTCGGCATCCAGTCCGGCATCGTGTCGAGGGTCGATTGGGGAAGTGCATTGGGCAAGGCGAAGATCACGCCGAGCAGCACGATCAGCCAAATCGAGATTGTCTTCCAGCGCGAAAAATAGAGCATCTTGCCTCGTCGGATCAGGCGGAGAGCAACCGGGCTCCGCCCGGGAAATTACTTCTTGGCGTTCTGGTTCGCGACCGGCTCGCCCTTCACGCGGACATCCGCGATGGTCGAGCGCAACGCCGTCACCTTCAGGCCGTTGCCGAGGTCGACTTCCAGTTCGTTGTCATCGATCACCTTGGTGACCTTGCCCACGAGACCGCCGCCCGTGACCACGGTGTCGCCGCGCCGGATCGCCGACAACATCTCGCCGCGCTTCTTCAACTGCTGACGCTGCGGCCTGATGATCAGAAAATACATGATCACGAAAATCAGGACAAACGGCAAAATACTGATGAACATATCGGGGGTGCCACCCACACCTTGCGCATAAGCCGGCGTCACGAACATGGAAAACTCCTGAGACGGAAAACGGGGCCGAACCCGGCCCCCTCAAAGGTGGCCGGAATATAGTCGGTCATACCTGCTTTGCAACCGCGCTCACCCTGATCCAGGGCGGTTTTCGGCCGGATTTCCACGTGATAGAGCGCCCCAGGTCCGTCTCCAGGCGCGAAGAGCGGCTCTGCCCCGTCGACCGGAGCGCTGTGCCTATCGAAAACGATTCCGATTTGCCGGCCGATGCGGTAGACGCTTGGCCGCCATTCATATGTCAGGAATCCGCTCCAGATGCCTCAGAAAAACAACGAGACCCTCGAACATAAGCTCGACCGGCTGATCGAGGCGGTGGCGAGGCTTGCGCCGCGACAGACGCCCGAACCGGATTTCGACGCAGCGGATTGTTTCGTGTGGGCGGCAGATCCCGGCGAACTCGAACCCGTCCGTCGCGTCAACCGCGTCGACATCGGACTGATCAAGGGCGTCGACCGCGTCCGCGACATACTGGTCGACAACACCGAACGCTTCGCCGCCGGCCTGCCGGCCAACAACGTGCTGCTGTGGGGCGCGCGCGGCATGGGCAAGTCGTCGCTGGTCAAGGCCGCTCACGCCCGCATCAATGCGGCACACGCCGACGGGAAGAGTCCGCTGAAGCTGATCGAGATCCACCGCGAGGACATCGACACGCTGCCGAAGCTGATGTCGCTCCTGAAGCAGGCGCCCTATCGCTTCGTCCTGTTCTGCGACGACCTGTCCTTCGATCATGACGACACGTCATACAAGTCGCTCAAGGCCGCGCTCGAGGGCGGCGTCGAGGGCCGGCCGGCCAATGTCATCTTCTACGCCACGTCGAACCGGCGCCATCTCTTGCCGCGCGACATGATCGAAAACGAACGCTCGACGGCGATCAACCCGTCCGAGGCGGTCGAGGAGAAGGTCTCGCTCTCCGATCGGTTCGGCCTGTGGCTCGGCTTCCACAAATGCTCGCAGGACGAATATCTGGAAATGGTCGTCGGCTATGTCCGCTATCACGAACTGGAGATCGATCCGGAGACGCTGCGGGCCGAGGCGCTGGAATGGGCCACGACGCGCGGAAGCCGGTCGGGCCGCGTCGCCTGGCAGTTCACGCAGGACCTCGCCGGCCGGCTGGGCCAGCCGCTGAAGGACTGAAGGTCCTTCGCTACCGTCCGTCACAGATAGCCGGTGATCTCCGGCGCCCTGCCGACGGAGTCAATCCGGCCGTCAGCGGCAATATCAGCGCAGCTTGACGGCCGAACCAAATGCGGAATTGATCCGAGGCTGAAGGGGCGTGCCGACCGCAATTCTCAGTTCCGAACGGGCTGCCGCCCCAGCGAGCTATTCGAGGAAAGTTTTCGGATCGACCGGAGCCGAGTTCTTGCGGACCTCGAAATGCAGCTTCGGGGAGTCGGCCGACCCGCTCATGCCCGACGTCGCGATTTCCTGCCCACGCTTGACCTTCTCGCCACGCGTGACCTTCAATTCGCTGGCATGTCCGTAGACGGTGACCAATCCGTCCTCGTGGCGGACAAGGACGGTGTTGCCGAATTCCTTTAGACCGTCGCCCGCATAGATGACGACGCCATTCTCCGCTGCCTTGACCGGCGTGCCCTCGGGCACCGCGATGTCGATGCCGTCATTGGCCTTGCCACCGCTGTTGCCGCCATAACCGGTGATGACGCGGCCACGCACCGGCCAGCGCATCCGGCCGATGCCTGTCGAGTCTGGTGCGGCCGAAGCTTCCTGCTCCGCGTCCTCTATGACCCTCTCGGCTTTCCTGGGCTCGGCTTTCCCGGGCTCGGCTTTCCTGGGCGGCGTGTAGGCAGCCACCTTTTCGCCGGTGCTGCCGGCGGGATCCGTGGTGCTGGTGACGACCGCATCGACCTTTGTCGGCTTGGCGCTCGTCGTCCGGGCGGCAGTGTCCGGAATGGTCAGCTTCTGGCCGACGCGTATCAGCCCATCCGTCATGCCGTTGGCGCTCTTGAGGGCCGCGGTGCTGACCCCGGTCTTTCTCGAGATCGCGGCCAGCGTATCGCCCTGCTTCACGGTGTAGCTGCCGGACGCATCGGTCGGCGCGGCGTTCGCGGAGGCGGCCCCGCTCTCCTTCAGTTTGGGTTCTTGCGGCAGCACCGCAACGTTGTCCGTCGGCCTGCGGGTCGGCACCTTGTCGGCGGGCAGGTCGCTCTTCATCCCGCGCGACGATTTCGCGTCGGCGACCTTGGGATTGCTATCGGGCGCCGAGACAGGCGACTTGCTGGAATAGACATAGGTTGGGATGACGACTTTCTGCCCCGCGCGCAGCGCGCTCGCACCGGAGAGGCCATTGACCCGCATCAGAACGTCGGCCGGCACGCCGAACCGGCGCGAGAGATTGTAGACGGTCTCGCCTTCCCTGGCCGTGATCTGCGTGCCGCCGGCTCTCGACCAGCCCGCCACCTCCTCCTCGGCCGCGACCTGCGGCTTCGCCGCCTCGATCGCGCTGCGATCCGGAGGTGTCACCGCCGCCGTCAGCGTCGGGGCCGGCTGGGTCGGCTTGGCGGCCCCTGCTCCGCTGGGCGGCGCGAGGTCGCCCCGGCTGACCGAACCGGCCGCGACGTCGACGGGGGTCGGCGCCGCCTGCGCAACCGAACCGGCCGGGTTGCCGTGGACCGCTGCGGACTGCGCATCGCCCGGATAAGGCTGGCTCTGCGGCTTTATGATCGAGCGCTGGTTGTCCGTCGAGGCAGTGAAGATGCCATCGACGCCATCGCTGAACCGCATCGCGCTCGAACTGCACCCCGTGGCGAGACCACCGACCACCAGGATCGCGGCGCCGCGCGCCAGGAAACGCCTATTGACCTTGAGAATACTGAATCGCATCGCCAGACCCACGCGTACCCGAATACCGAATTGAGCATGATTAAAGCGCGTTAATCTTACTGGTCGGTTAAGCAGTCATCCCGACCCGGTCCGGATGGAAGGGTTTCCGGTGCTTTTGAGGTCTTCCGGCCGCAGAAAAGCTCCGGAATCGCAAAAAACGTCGGTCGGGCATCAATCGCCCGGCACGACGCTGACATGACATCGTCTTGCTCCCCTCGCCGTCGCCCGCGATTCGCCGGCTCTTTCGCCGATCACGGACGATAAATCGAGTACCGTGGGATCGAGAACCGGGGGATCGACGACCGGCACGCGGTTCCCGCTACAGGTCGACGGTCCGCCCCGCCCGGGCCAGAGGCTTCGGCTCTTGTTCCCGTGGCACCTCAGGCCAACCGCGTCAGCAGCCCCGCCACGAGTTGCGCCCGCTCCACGAGGCTGTCGATCTCGATATGCTCGTTGAGCGTGTGCAGGCCGGCGCCCCGCACGCCGATCGAATCGAGTGTCGGGATCCCAAGCGCGCCGGTGAAGTTGCCGTCCGAACCGCCACCGGCACTGGCATGGGTGAGCTCGAAGCCGATCTCCCCGGCGATCCGCCGGGCGATCTCGTACACCTCCATCGTGCCCGCGTCGGGCTCCCACACCGGCCGGGTGACGCCGCGGGTGACTTCGATCGTCACGTCGTTTTCCTCACCCGAGAGGGCCAGCATGCGCCTGACGCCCTCGTCCAGGTCGGCCTGGCGCTTGGCCATGGAGAGCACTTCCGCGTCGCAGGAGGAGGAGACGCAATTGACCCATTGGCCGGCATGAACGACACCCACGGAGAAGGTGCAGTCCTCGCCGGTCATTTGCTCGATTTGCAGGATCTTGCGGGCCATGGCGGCTATCGCCGAACGGCCGTCCTTCAGAGCCCATCCAGCGTGGCTCGGCCGCCCGGTGGTCTTCACATTGAAGCGGGCAATGGCATAGCGGCCGGTGACGGCCCCACCGTCCGGGCGCGCGGGCTCCGGCACGAGGACGAACTTGTTCTTGCGCGCCTCCATCTCGATCAGCTCGCGTGTCGAGGGCGTACCGACCTCTTCGTCGGGCGTGAAAAGCACGGTGACGGGCAGCGGCGTCCCGGTGCCGGTCAACGCCAGCTGGCGCAGGGCCTCGACGCTCACATAGTTGCCGCCCTTCATGTCCTGGATGCCCGGGCCATAACAACGGCCACCTTCGATGCGCCAGGGATTCTTCGCGAGCGTGCCGACCGGGTGGACGGTGTCGAGATGACCGGAGATCAATATGCCGGGCTTACCGAAGTCCTTGTGGGGAAAGCGCGCCCGCACCGAGCCGCCGAACCCCATGCGGCCGGGTATGCGCTCGATCTCGGCACCGGCCGCTGCCAAGTCGTAAGCCGCAAGGTCCATCACGCGGTCGACGGCGGCGGCGTCGAAGGTCGGGCTTTCGCATTCGACCCAGGGCTTGAGCCCGGCAAGCATCGTATCGGTATCGAATGGCAGTTGCCTGAAATCCATGAAATCGGTTCCTGATCCTGAAAAGTGTTTACGCCACAGCAATTAGAGCGGCAGCCGCTTCTCGACGATGCGCGCCATGATGCTTGCGCCAACCGGGAGCATGTCGTCGTCGAGGAGAAAGCCGGGATTGTGCACTGGCACGGATCCCTTGTGGCCGAGCGTGCAATAGGCGCCGGGAACGAGTCTGAGCATGTCGGCGAAGTCCTCGCTTCCGGTCACGAGCCCTTCGGTGATGGTCGCGTTCTCCTCTCCCACGATCTCGCTCGCCGCCTCCCGATAGGCCAGCGCAAGCTCGGCGTCGTTGATCAGTACATCGAAGATGGGTCGCAGGTCGGGAACGATCTCCACCTCGTAGCTTGCCGCAGTGCCGGCGCACATCTTCAGGATGCGCTCGTGAATACGGTCCCTTACCTCGCTGGCGAAATAGCGGATCGTGCCGGAGATCACCGCCTTGTCGGGCACCACGTTGTAGGCGGAGCCCGAATGGATCTGCGTCACCGAAAGCACGGCCGGCTGCGTCGGCTCGACATTGCGGCTGACGATCGACTGCAGGCTCTGCACCAGCGCCGTGGCAATGATGATCGGGTCCTTCGAATGATGCGGCATGGCGCCATGGCTGCCCACGCCGTTGATGGTGATGTCGAAGAAGGTCGCGCCCGCCATGGCCGGACCAGGCTTGACGCCGAACCTGTTCGGGTCGGCAAGCGGGTCGTTATGCATGCCGTAGACTTCGTCACAGGGGAATTTCTCGAACAGCCCGTCAGCCAGCATCGCTCGCGCGCCGCCCAGCCCTTCCTCCGCCGGCTGGAAGATCATCACGGCGCGGCCGGCGAAATCGCGCGTCTCGGCCAGATAGCGCGCCGCGCCCAACAGCATCGTGGTGTGGCCGTCATGACCGCAGCCATGGAACGCGCCCGGGTTCTTCGAGGCGTAAGGCAGGTTCGTCAGCTCCGGCATGGGGAGCGCATCCATGTCGGCGCGCAGGCCGACGGTGCGGCCGCCTTCCTTCCTGCCCTTGATGATACCGACGACGCCGGTCTTGGCGAGGCCGGTATGCACTTCGTCCACTCCCCACTTTCTCAGGAGTTCGGCAACGATGCCCGACGTGCGGACCTCCTCGAAACCGATTTCGGGATGCTGATGGAAGTCGCGGCGGATTTCCGTGAGTTCGCCGGCATAGTCAGCGATTCTCGGCAGTACGGGCATGTAGGCTTCCTCCAGAATAGATGTTCCAGCCGCGTGTCAGGCGGTCTGCAATTCGCGGAAATTGGCAAAATCCCAGGCGCGGCCCGGCGCGGCTTCGATCAGCGAGCGCGTATAGGCATGCCGGGGGTTGGACAGAACGTTTGCCGCGCTATCGTGCTCGACGACACGACCGCGCTGCATCACCAGCACCTCATCGCAAATCTGCGCCGCCACGCGCAGGTCGTGCGTAACGAACAGGATGGCGATGCCGAGCTTCTTCTGCAATTCGTCGAGCAGATCCAGGACCTGAGCCTGCACGGAAACGTCCAGCGCTGAAACCGCCTCGTCCGCCACCAATATGTCGGGCTCCATGGCCAGGGCCCGGGCGATCGCCACTCGCTGTCGCTGTCCGCCCGAGAACTGATGCGGATAGCGGCCCACGGCATCGTCCGGCAGGCCGACCAGCTTGAGAAGCTCGACCGCTCGGGCCAGCGCGGCCTTCCTGTCCGTGCCGGTATTGAGCGGTCCCTCGATCAGGCTTCGGCCGATCGTCCAGCGCGGGTTGAGAGAGCGGAACGGATCCTGGAAGACGATCTGAATGTGCTTCCGATAGGGGCGAAGCCGACGCCTCGAAAGCGTCGCGATCTCCCTGCCCGCGACATGGATTTCGCCCTCGGTCGGATCGATCAGCCGCATGATGCAGCGCGCTACGGTCGACTTGCCCGACCCGCTCTCGCCGACGATGCCGAGCGTGCGCCCGCGCGGAATGGAGAAACTCACGCCGCTCGCCGCTCGGGTCGGCTCCCCTCGGCCGAAGACGCCGTGAGAGCCGTAGACCTTCTGCAGTCGGTCCACCGCAAGCACGCCGCTACCGCCGGCCGCGGGCCGGGGCGGGCGAGGCACGAGGCTCGGAACCGCCCGCAACAGCTGCTTCGTATAGTCCTGGCGGGGCTTCCGGAGCAACTCTTCCACCGGCGCATGCTCGACAATCCTGCCAAGCCTCATCACGCAAACCGTGTCGGCGATCTCCGCCACCACGCCCATATCGTGGGTGATGAAAAGCACGGCCGTTCCGTGCTTCTCCTGCAGTTCGGCGATCAGGTTCAGGATCTGCTTTTGCGTGGTGACGTCGAGCGCCGTGGTCGGTTCGTCGGCAATCAGCAGGCGCGGCTCCAGGATCAGCGCCATGGCGATCATGATCCGCTGGCGCTGCCCTCCCGAAAGCTGATGCGGATAAGAACGGTAAATGCGTTCGACATCCGGCAGATGCACCTGATTCATGATGTCGAGCACTCGCGCCTTCTTCTCCCTCGCGGGCAATCTGGTATGCGTGTTCAGCACCTCCTCGATCTGGTCGCCGACCCGCATCACCGGATTGAGCGCCGTCATCGGCTCCTGAAAAATCATGGCGATCTTGCGCGCGCGCATGTCGCGCATGGCCTGCGGGCCCAGTTCCAGGAGGTTCTTGCCTTCGAGGTCGATGCGACCGCCGAGGGCCGCGAGCGCGGCCTTGGGCAGGAGCCCCATGACGGAGAGCGACGTCACGGATTTGCCGGAGCCGCTTTCACCGACCAGGCACACTGTCTCGCCTTGTCGGATCCTGAGCGAAATCTGATCCAGAACGGGCGCGGCGTCTTCGGCTCCGACCAGTCCGACGCTCAGGTCGGTGATCTCCAGCACGATCGGCGCATCGTCGAATTGGCGATTCTTGAACTTCACGGGGTCAGCCCTCACGCTTCTTCAGACGCGGATCGAGAAGATCGCGCGCGGTATCGCCAAGCAGGTTGATGGACAATATGCAGAGCGACAGCATCAGGCCGGGCCAGAAGATCAGCGACGGCTTGAGCTGGAAATAGGTCCTGCCCTCGGCCATGATGTTTCCCCAGGTGGGAATCTCGGTGGAAACGCCCGCGCCGAGGAAAGACAGGATCGCTTCGGTCAGGATCGCCGAGGCGCAGATATAGGTGCCTTGCACGATGAGTGGCGCCAGCGTGTTGGGCATCAGGTGCTGCCAAAGGATCTTCGGCATGGAGGAACCGAGCGAGATGGCCGCCTCGACGTAAGGCTCCTCGCGCACCGACAGCACCACCGAACGGACGAGCCGCACGACACGCGGGATCTCCGGAATGGCGATCGCGGCCATGACCGACCAGATGCTCGGGCCGTTGAGGGCAACGAGCGCCACGGCGAGCAGGATGGACGGGATCGCCATAAGACTGTCCATGACGCGCATGACGATCGCGTCCGCCAGGCGGAAGAAGCCGGAAACGAGCCCTATCAGAAGCCCGACAAGGACGTTCACGACCGCCGTTCCGATGCCGATGAACAACGAGATGCGGCCGCCCGTCAGCACGCGCGAAAGGACATCCCGTCCAAAGGCGTCCGTTCCCAGCGGATAGATATCGTTCGGCCCCTTCAGGCGCTGCACCGCGTCCATGGCCATGGGATCGTGGGGCACGATGAACGGGGCGAGCAGCGTCACCAGGACTATCGCGGCGAGTACCGCGGCGGCGATGACGGGGCCTGCGCCGACACGCCAGCGCCGCGGCAGGGCGATCGCGCCGAACAGCCACTGCAGCCGCGCCGCCGGTTGCTGAGAAGCGACCATCAGTAGCGGATCCTTGGATCGATGAAGGTGTAGGACAGGTCGATGACGAGGTTGACGAGCACGTAGAGCGCACTCGTCAGCAGGATCATGCCCTGGATGACGGGGTAGTCGCGCGCCAGTATGGCGTCGACCGTGAGCCGCCCGATCCCGGGGATGTTGAACACGCTCTCGGTGACGACCACGCCGCCGATGAGCAATGCAAAGCCGGTCCCGATGATGGTCATGATCGGCACGGCGGCGTTGCGCAGTGCGTGACGGAACAGCACGGCCCTCTCCTTAACGCCCTTCGCGCGAGCCGTGCGGATGTAATCCTCGCCGAGAACATCCAGCATGGAAGCCCGCGTCATGCGGGCGATCAGGGCGACATAGATGGTGGCGAGCGTCAGGGAGGGCAGGATGGCGCGCGCAAGGAACTTGCCGAAGCCCGCCGAGGGCGGCGAATAGCCCTGCACGGGCAGCCAGCGCAGTTCGACGGCGAAGGCATGTATGAACAGATAGCCAATGACGAATACTGGAATGGAGAAGCCGAGCACGGAAAAGGTCATCACCGCGTAGTCGGCCCAGGTGCGATGCCGCCAGGCGGCGAGCACCCCCATCGGTACTGCGATCGCAACGGAAAGCAAGATGGTCAGCACGGCGATGTTGAAGGTCGGCCACATGCGTTGGCCGATCATCTGCGTGACCGGCATGTTGGAGATCAACGAGGTGCCGAGGTCGCCGCGAAGCAGCAATCCGGCCCAGGTGACGAACTGCACGTGGAGCGGTTCGGAGAGGCCGAGCGAGGTGCGTATCCGCTCGAGCTGCGCCGGCGTGGCCATGTCGCCGGCGATGATCGCGGCGGGGTCGCCGGGCGTGAGCCGCAGCAGCAGGAACACGAAGATGGCGACGATGATCATGACCGGGATGACGGCCAGGATGCGCCGAACGATGTAGCCTAGCATGAATGTCGCGCCTGGTTGTCGATGAGGGCGGCCGCCCCGCCAGCGCCCGCTTCTCCACGCATGGCGAGGAGAAGAACGGCCAGGGGCGGCGCCGGATCGGCTTTGCGGACGGGAGACGGGTCAACCGAACTCCCGACGGGCCGCGGTCAGTCGGCCTTCTGAATGTTCCAGAAGACAGGGACCGGAGACGGGATCATGTCCGTGACCTTGTTGCTGCGCGCCTGGGGCGACAGATACTGGCCAAGCGGCACATAGACGACGTTCTCCAAAGTATATTTCTGAATCTTCACCGCGACTTCCTTCTGCTTCTCGGAAGAGTCGGCGGCGATGAACTCGGCGCGCAGCGCTTCGAGCTGGTCGTCTTCTGGCCATCCGAACCAGGCCTTGTCGCCGCGGCCGTTCAGCATGGGGCTGATCAGCGGCGAGTTGACCTCGGGCACCATCCAGTTGGTGAAGAACATGTTCCAGCCGCCTTCGGACGGCTTGGCCTGGCTGGCACGGCGCGTGACGAGCGTCTGCCAGTCCATTGCCTGCATGTCGACGTTGAAGCCGGCATTGCGCAAGGCCTGCGCCGCCACGACCGGCTGGGAGGACAAGGTCACCACGTCGGTCGGCTGCATCAGGACGACGGGCGTCCCATCATAGCCGGCCTCCTGGAGCAGCTTCCTGGCACCCTCGATGTTGCCGCCCGACGTCAGCATCTCGGAGCCGGCCTCATCGGCAAGCGGCGTTCCGCAGCCGAAGATCGCGCCGCAGGCCTTGTAGTATTCGGGGTTGCCGATGAGCGTGCCCAGGACGTCGGCCTGGCTCAGCGCCATCTGGGCAGCCTGGCGGATCTTGACGTTGTCGAAAGGTGGGTGCTTGAAATTCATACGGCCCATGGTCTGGTAGCCGAACGGCTCGCGCACCTCGACTGTCACGTCTTCGCTGGACTGAAGAATGGGCAGAAGGTCGATCTGCACCATCTCGATGTAGTCTATCTCGCCGGACATGATGGCGTTGATGGCGGTCTGGGCGTCGGGCATCGTCACCCATTTCACCGTGTCGACATTGACCTTCTTGCCGCCCGCCATCCAGTTCGGCGCCTCGCTGCGCGGCACATAATCCTCGAACTTCCTGTAGGTGACGGAAACGCCCGGCTGATATTCTTCCTGCACGAAGACGAAGGGACCGGAGCCGGTGTAATCGGTGATCGCCTCGTCGGCCGAACCGCTCGCCACACGTTCGGGCATGATGAAGGGCGGAACGGCCGACTGCTTGCCAACAATGTCGAGCAGTGCGGGGAACGGGCTCTTCAGCGTCCAGACGATCGTCTTGTCGTCCCTGGCTTCGAGGCTGTCGGTGACATCGAAGATCAACTGGCCGCCCGAATCCCTCTTGCCCCAGCGCTTCAGCGAAGCGACGGCATCGGCCGCGCGGACCGGAGCGCCGTCATGGAACTTCAGGCCGTCGCGCAGGGTGAAGGTGTAGGTGAGGCCATCGTCTGTCGTCGTCCAGTCGGCCATCTGCGGCTGCGGCCTGAAAACCTCGTCCACCGCAACCAGCACGTCGTAGATCATGTAGCCGTGGTTTCGCGTGATGTGCGCGGTCGTGATGATCGGATCAAGCACACGCAGACCCGAATGCATGACGGCTGTGATGGTCTTGCCTTCGGCCTGGGCCTGGCTCGCGACGCCGAGGCCGGCCGAGAGCGCGGCGCCGGCCAGCAGCCCCAAGGCTGCGCCGCGCACATGGCGGTTAAAGCTGTGAAGTCTCTCCTGAATACGCAACATGATGTTCCCCTTTTTCGTTGACAGTGAATTCGCGCGCGTTGACATGACGCCCCGATAGCGTTTCTCCCTTTCCGTCATGCCTCCATCGTTCGAGGATGGACGGATCGTCGATAGGCAGGTCCGTTCGGCGACAGGCGCATGCCCTCGGCAAGCCTGGTCCAGGCGAGGTCGGCGGGATCCAGCGGCATGGGACCCGGCGCCGTGCAGACGAGAACGGTCTCGGCGATCGGCTCGAAGTCGGCGCGGAAATGGACCGAGCTCTTGTTGACCAATATGGCTTTCTCGGTCGGCTCGATGCCGACGAACCGGTACATTGCCAGATCCGCCATCTGCGCCTTGTGCGTGGCGACCACCACTTTCACGCCGTCTATGGCCAGGCACGCGGACAGGCCGACATTCATATGCGTTCCGCCGTAGTACGGACCGGTGGCGTGCAGGTCTCCGCTCACGACCTTCTCGACGCGGAACGTGCCCTCGAGCGGCGCATCCCCGGCGACGCCCGACCGTCCGCCGAGAGCTATGGCGATTTCCGCCCCTTCACCGGCCGCATGCGCGGCACGCGCCGCCTGGTGATCGACGATCATGCCGATGGCCGCGTTCCCGGCTCCGTTGCGCAGCAGCGCACGCAGCATGCCGGTCGTGTCGGAATCGCCGCCGGCACCGGGGTTGTCCTGCGTGTCGGCGATCACCACGGGCCTGCGCGCCGCGCCAGCAATGCGGATCGCCTCGCGAACCCCCTCGTCCGGTTCATAGGCACGGCCGGCAAAGGCGCCTTCACTCGCCAGTACGCGCGCGTAAAGATGATCGGCCGCACGGTCGGCGGCTTGCTGCGTCTCGCCATAGACGACGATGCTCTGGCCGCACTCTGCGATGTCGGCCGCGGGAAAACCCATCCAGTAGGAGACGCTCGCGATCTCGCCGCCTTCGAGCCCGGCCGTCTCGGCGTAAAGGCTCCTTGCCGGCTCGAGGCCGGTGCATTGCCAGGGAATCGGGATCAGATAAGGCAAACGGCGGAACGCCTTGGCGAACGGTTTTCCGCGCTTCATCAGCATGGCCAAGCCTTCCGCGGCGCGCCTGCCGGTTTCGGCCATATCCACATGCGGATAGGTTCGGAAGGCCACCAGAAGATCCGCTTTCTCGACCATCAGTCCGGTTGTATTGCCGTGCAGATCGAGGCTGGCGGCGATCGGAACGTCGGCCCCCACGACCCGGCGTATCCGGGCGATCAACTCGCCCTCGCCGTCGTCGAGATGCTCCGCCACCATGGCCCCGTGGAGATCGAGGAACACGCCGTCGAGCCGACCCGCCGCGGCGATGCCGGCCACGATCTCGCCGGCAATGGATTCGTATGCGTCACGGGTCACATGGGCGGACGGTATTGCTCCTGTCCACAATACCGGAACGATTTCCCAGCCCTCCCGCCCGGCATGGGCGAGGGCCCCGGAAATACCGAGATTGACGCCTCTGCAACGCGGGAGGATTTCGTGTCCCCGCGACAGGGGAAGATAGCCGCCACCCTGCTCGAAATGTGCAAAGGTGGCTTTGGAGGGCGCGAACGTATTCGTCTCGTGCAGAAAACCGGCCAACGCCACCCGTTTGCTCATGCTGCCCCTCGTCTGCAACAAACACCGGCATCGCCGTCGAGCCAATTTCCGCATCACGCATTTTTCGGGTCGACGCCCGGCAGATGCGTGATAGGATGGTTGTATCGCTAGGCGATATACTTGTATCGCTGTTACGATAGGTTTGCCATCGGGGTGGAGTCAAACGCTTTTTGGGGAGGTGGGCTTGCGGAACAGTCAAAAGGGGGAATACGGGGTCAGGCCGGTCATCGACATCGATGAAGACGACCCGCTGTTCGTGCAGGCGATCGGACGCGCCATGCAGGTGCTTTCGGCCTTCCACGAGGCGGGAAGACCACTGACGCTGAACGAGATCGCCGCGATCGCAGGCGTAGGCAAGAGTGCCGCGCAACGCGTCGTCCACACGTTGAGGCAATTGGGCTTCATCGAGCGCGACGCGGACGACAGGGGCTATCTGCCCGGCATCCGGATCCTCGACTTCACGCGCGACTACCTGCGGCTCAATCCGCTGGTCTCGCGCGCTTCGCCGGTGCTGCTGGAATTGCGCCGCAGTGTACGCGAACGTGTCGACCTCAGCCTGGTCGACGGCTTGCGCCTCGTCTACGCGACGCGGCTCCAGAGCAAACGCGAGACATTCTTTGCAACCCTGGTGGGCCAGAGCGTGCCGATCTACTGCACATCAGGCGGTCGCGCCGTGATGGCGCATCTGAGCGACGCCGAGGTGGACGACGTGATCGCGCGCTCGGATCGGCGCGAGATCACGCCCAAGACGATCACCGACCCGGAGCGGATATGGGCCAAGGTTCACGAGGCGCGCGAGAACGGCTTCGCCCTGGCGGTGGAGGAAATCCTCCTCGGCGAGGTCGCCATCGCCACGGCCGTGCTGGCGCCGGACGGCAGGCCGCTTGGCGCCATACATGTGGCCGCATCGCTCAGCGAATGGGACGCCGAGACGTTCTGCCGCCGCTTCGCACCGCTGGCTGTCGAGGCCGCCGGCGCGATCAACAGGCTGGGGACGCGCTGAGGCGCGCCTGGCTTCATCGAGATCGCCGCGGAGGCTTCCCCACGCCAGCAAGGCCCCCTACCGATGGCGGTTGTGCCTGGCGGGAGGCGGGACGTGGAATGGGAACTGCCGTCAGATCGCGGCAGCGACGCCCTTGGCGATCGGCTGCAGGCGGACCTGGCCGATGTCTTCGCGTTCGAACCGGCTGCCGACCTTGGTGAGCTTGGCGACGTCCTGCACGCCCTCGCCCGGTCCGATCGGGGCGATCATGACGCCGCCGCTCGACAACTGGTCGACGAAGGGGCGAGGCAGGCTGTCGAAGGCCGTCCACACCACGATCCGGTCGAAGGGTCCCTCGCCCGGCAGTCCATTGCCGCCGTCGGCGAGGCGGATGAAGGCATTGGTCAGGCCGATATTTTCGAAACGCTGCCTGGCGAGTTCGGTGAGCGTCTTGTAGCGCTCTACGGTGACGACCCGCGCGGCGAGGCGGGCCATCACCGCGGCGGTGAAACCGGTGCCGGTACCGATCTCGAGCACGCGGACACCCGGCTGAAGGTCGAGCGCGAGCAGCACCGCCGCCTGAAGATCGGCGCCTTCGATCGCCTCCCCGCATTCGATCGGGATCATGCGGTCCGACCATGACAGGCTCTGCCACTGGCCGGGAATGAATGCGCGCCGTGGCGTCGCCTCGAAGGCGGCGACGAGATCCTTGGTCACGATGCCGTTGCCGCGCAGCCTCAGCAGGAATGCGGCAAACCCTTCGCGATCCTCGGCGCCGTTGATCATGCAATCGCCTTCTGCAGCGCGTCCTTGACTTCATGCGCGGTCAGGTCGAGCTTCAGCGGCGTCACCGAGATCTGCTTGTCTCGCAACGCGGCGAGGTCGGTTCCCGGTTTGCTTTCAACCGGTTCGCGGCCGAAACGCAGCCAGTAGTAGGGGAAGTTACGCCCGTCCGCCCGCTCGTCGATCCACAATCCGTGAACCAGCTTGCCCTGACTGGTCACCACCGTATCGCGCACTTCCTCGGGCCGGCAATTGGGAAAATTGACGTTGAGGAAAACGCCTTGCGGCAATTCGGTACCGATCAGCCGATCGAGCAAGGCCGGCGCATGCGCCTCCGCCACCTCCCACGGAACGATGCGCTCCTGGTTGGACACGTTGTAGGCCTGACTGAGCGCGATGGAGCGGATACCCAGGAGGCACCCTTCCATGGCGCCGGCGACGGTGCCGGAATAGGTGACGTCGTCGGCGATATTGGAGCCGGAGTTGACTCCCGACAGGATGAGGTCGGGAAGGCCCGGCATCAACTTGCGGGCCCCCATGATCACGCAGTCGGTCGGCGTACCGCGCACCGCAAAGTGACGATCGTCGATCTTGCGCAGGCGCAGCGGTTCCGAAAGCGAAAGCGAATGCGCATAGCCCGACTGGTCCGTTTCGGGCGCGACGACCCAGACGTCATCGGACAATCGGCGGGCAATGCGCTCCAGGGTGCGCAGCCCGTCTGCATGGATTCCGTCGTCATTGGTGAGCAGGATACGCATGGCTATTTCGCTTCGATCTTTTCCAGGCCGCCCATATAGGGGCGCAGCACAGTGGGGATGGATATGCCGCCGTCCTCGTCCTGATAGTTTTCCATGACGGCGATCAGCGCGCGGCCGACCGCGACGCCCGAACCGTTCAGCGTATGGACGAAGCGGGTGCCCTTCTCGTCCCGGGCACGGTAGCGCGCATCCATGCGCCTGGCCTGGAAATCGCCGCAGACGGAGCAGGACGAGATCTCGCGATAGGTGTTCTGGCCGGGCAGCCAGACCTCGATGTCGTGGGTCTTGCGCGCGCCGAAACCCATATCGCCGGTGCACAGCACGACGGTGCGGAACGGCAGCTCGAGCTTCTTCAACACTGCTTCCGCGCATTCCGTCATGCGCTCATGCTCGGCAAGCGACTCCTGGTCGGTGATCGACACGAGCTCGACCTTATAGAACTGGTGCTGGCGCAGCATGCCGCGCGTGTCGCGGCCCGCCGACCCGGCCTCGGAACGGAAGCACGGGGTCAGGGCCGTGAAGCGCAACGGCAACTGCTCGTGAGAAAGAATCTCCTCTCGCACCAGGTTGGTGAGCGGCACCTCCGACGTCGGGATCAGGCCGAGGCGCCCCCCCGCATGCGGGGTGAAGAACAGGTCCTCCTCGAATTTGGGGAGCTGATTGGTACCGAACAGAACCTCGTCGCGGACCAGAAGCGGCGGCTGCACCTCGGTGTAGCCGTGCTCGGTCGTGTGGAGGTCGAGCATGAACTGGCCAAGCGCCCTCTCCAGCCGGGCCAGTTGCGACCGCAGCACGGTGAAGCGGGCCCCGGACAGCTTCGCCGCCCGCTCGAAATCCATCATGCCGAGCGCTTCGCCGATCTCGAAATGCTCGCGCGTCCAGTTCGCGCGCTCACGCGGCTGGCCTACCTTGCGCAACTCGACATTGCCGCGTTCATCCTCGCCCACCGGCACATCGTCGAGCGGGATGTTGGGAATGACGGCCAGCGCATCGTCCAGTTCCTTGTCGAGCCGGCGCTCCTCCGCCTCGCCGCCCTGGATGAAGGCCTTGATCTCGCCGACCTCTTCCTTGAGCCGCTCGGCAAGCGCCATGTCCTTGTTGCGCATCGCATTGCCGATCTCCTTCGATGCGGCGTTGCGGCGTTCCTGCGCCTCCTGAAGCCTGGAAACGTGGGTACGACGTGCTTCGTCCCTGGCGACGAGGTCATCGACGGTCGATCGCGCGACTTCGGAGGGCTGGCCACGCTTCACCAGAGCATCGACCAGGGCCTGCGGGTTCTCGCGAATCCATCTGATGTCAAGCATGGGTCCAGAATTCCGTTCTCGTTCGGATTGTCCGAGCCGCGATCTCCGTCGTTTCAAAGGGAGAATCGGGCGCTCGGCGGTCACTACCCTTCTTCCATACCCGCAGCGACGGTAAACGTGGAGAGGGTAAGGATGCGGCTGATTGCAAAGCGACCGCCAAAGCGCTTGGCAGGTCGCTGCGCGGGAATGCCGTTCAGGCCTCGGCCGCCTCGCCTTCCGCCTTCTTCTCGGCCGCGGCGCGCTCCTCCTCGCGTTTGCGTTCGATCATGCGTGCCGCCAGGATCGAGATCTCGTAGAGAAGGATGGTGGGCAGCGCAAGACCGATCTGGCTGACGGGATCGGGCGGGGTCAGCACCGCGGCGACGACGAAGGCAATCACGATCGCCCATTTCCGTTTCTCCCGAAGGCCTTCCGACGTCAGGAGCCCCACGCGGGCCATCAGCGTGGTCACGACCGGGAGCTGAAACACCAGCCCGAACGAGAAGATCAGCGTCATGATCAGGCTGAGATATTCCGAAACCTTAGGCAGCAACGATATCTGCACCTGGTCGCCGGAACCCGCCTGCTGCATGGTCAGGAAGAACCACATGACCATCGGTGTGAAGAAGAAATAGACGAGCCCGCCCCCCAGCAGGAAAAGGAGGGGCGATGCGATCAGGAACGGCAGGAAGGCCGCGCGCTCGTTTCTATAGAGGCCTGGCGCGATAAATTTGTAGATCTGCGTGGCGATCAGCGGAAAGGCGATGACCATGCCTCCGAACATCGCCAGCTTGATCTGGGTGAAGAAGAACTCCTGCGGCGCCGTATAGATCAGTTCGACTTTTTGCGGGTCGAGGCCGGCCCATTGGGTCGCCCATTTGAACGGGATGACGAGCAGATTGAACAGCTGCTTGGCGAAGAAGAAGCAGACCAGGAAAGCGACGAAGAAACCGCCGATCGACCAGATCAGCCGCGTCCTCAGCTCGATCAGATGCTCCATGAGCGGCGCCGACGACTTGTCGATTTCGTCCTGCTCGGAATTGCTCACTTTGCGGTTCCCGCCGTGTTTTTCTTGGTTGCCGCGGCTTTCGCGGCAGGCTTGCCCTTGGCAGGCGCTGCCGCGGCCGGTTTCGTCTTGGCCGACGCCTTCGTTGCGGGGGCCTTGGCCCCTGACTGGCCCTGGCGTGTCCCCTTGGTCTTGCCGGCCGGGACTGCTGCCTCGCCGGCAGTCGCCTCTACCGCCGGCGCTTGAGCCGGCAAGGCCGCCGGCCCTGCCTTCAGCGGGGCGGCAGGTGCAGTGACGGGCGAAGCCGGTTCCGCCGACATGGCCGGGAATACCGGCTCTGCCGGCATTTCCGTCGGACCGGTCGGAGCAGCCGCGGCATGCCCATCGGCCACGCCATTCCCGATCGCTTCCGTCGACGCCGCCTTGTCGGCGGCAGCCGGCTGCGCAGGCTTCAACGCGGAGTCGACGCCGGCCTTGACGTCCGCCGCAGCCTGCTCGAACGGATTGAGCTGCTTGCGGATCTCCGCCATCGGATTGAGGGTGCGCAGCGAATCGACCGACTTCTTCACGTCGTCGAGCTCCGCCTCCTTCAGCGCCTCGTTGAACTGCTTCTGGAAATCACCGGCCATGGTACGCAGTTTGGCCGTGGTCTTTCCGAAAGTCCGCAACATGCGCGGCAAATCCTTCGGGCCGACGACCACGATCATCACGACCGCAATCACCAGCATCTCGGTCCAGCCGATATCAAACATGGCTATCCAATCCGGCTACGGCGGAACCGGCGCTCAGCCCTTGCTGGCCTTTTCCTTCGCGGAGGTCACCGTCTCGTCGGCGCGATGCTCGACAGTCTTGGTATCGTCGGCAGCATCCTCGTCGGACATGCCCTTCTTGAAGCTCTTGATGCCCTTGGCCATATCGCCCATCAGTTCCGGGATCTTGCCGCGCCCGAACAGCAGCAGCACGACCACCAGCACGATAAGCCAGTGCCAAATCGAAAACGAACCCATTGTCACTCTCTTTCGAAGGATCTTCCCGGTACTGATCTATGCGTTTTCGGCGCGTGTTTCAAACACAAGAACGTCCGACCGCCTCAGGGAAAGGAAAATATCGCGCGCCTGGGAGGACAAAGCGCCGCACCTCACCCTGGCGCGCACCGGCGTATCCGCGCCGGGCACGGCAAGGTCGAGCAATTCCACCACCCCGAGATAACGCCGGGACAGCACCCTCGCCTGCATTTCGCCCTCCGCCTCGCCAACGTCGAAACCCGACATGCGCACCGCTACGGTGACCTTCTGGCCGTCAGCGAAACCCCGCGCCGCCACACGACCCACCGGGGTCTCCGCGCTCCCCGCCTGAACCCGCGTCTCGAAGACGTTGAGCTCCGAGAAGAACCCCGCGACGAAGAGATCGGCCGGCTTCTGGTAGAGTTCCTCGGCGCGGCCGACCTGCTTGAGCCGGCCATCCTTGAGCAGCGCGATACGGTCGCCCATGCGCATCGCCTCCTCCGCATCGTGGGTCACGACGATCGCGGTCGCCCGGCTGCGACGCAATATGTCGAGCGTTTCGGCCCGCACGGCGTCCTTGAGCCGCGAATCCAGGCCCGAGAACGGCTCGTCCATCAACAGCACCGCCGGACGCGGTGCTATGGCGCGGGCAAGCGCCACGCGCTGCTGCTCGCCGCCCGACAGGATATGCGGGTAGGCGCCGGCATAGGTATCGAGCCCGACCCGCGACAGCGCGATCATGGCCTCCCGCTTCGCCTCCTCGCGCGACAGCGCGGTCAGCCCGAAGCGCACATTGTCGAGGATCGTCAGATGCGGAAACAGCGCGAAATCCTGGAAGACGAGGCCGATAGACCGCTGCTCGGGCGGCAGGAAGACCGACGGTCCGGCGATCTCCTTGTCGTTCAGCAGGACGCGGCCGGTGGTCTGCGCCTCGATGCCGGCGGCGATCCTGAGCAACGTCGTCTTGCCCGAGCCGGACGGCCCGAGCAGGCAAAGCACCTCGCCCGGCTCGGCCGCAAGCGAGATACCGCGCAACGTCGCGGAGCCGTTGCCGAAGGTGTGGGTGATGTTGTCGAAGTACAGCCGGGCGGCGAAAGTGACGCCGGCCGATACCCGCGAGCCTTCCTGGACTGTCAAAAGCTGAACTCCGGGGCCAAGATTACCCCGGTCAATCACTCTCGATGCGGGGTGTCAACAGGCCGAGTTCCTCCAGATCGATGTCGGTCAGAGGATCCTCGTCCTCGGTCAGCGCGTCGGGGTCGGCGGGCGGCTGCGGTATGGAGAAGTTGGACGGCATGCGCGTCGACAGCAGCCCGGCGCCCTTCAGTTCCTCCATGCCAGGCAGGTCGCGTATCTCCTCGAGCTGGAAGTGGTCGAGGAACTTTTCGGTGGTGCCGTAGGTGACCGGCCGGCCCGGGGTTTTGCGCCTGCCGCGCATACGGACCCATTCGGTCTCCAGCAGCGTGTCGAGCGTACCCTTCGATGTTTCGACGCCGCGAATATCCTCGATCTCGGCGCGCGTGACGGGCTGGTGATAGGCGATGATGGCGAGCACTTCGAGCGCCGCCCGCGACAGCTTCTTCTGATGCACCGTGTCCCGACTCATCAGGAAGGCGAGATCGCTCGCGGTACGGAACGCCCAGGCGTCGCCGACCTTGACCAGATTGACGCCGCGCTTGTCGTAGGCCGCCTGCAACTCGCCCAGCGCCAGCCGCAGATCGACGCAGTCGGGCAATCGCGCCGCGAGCGCCCTTTCGGTGACCGGCTCGGCGCTGGCGAAGATGATTGCCTCTGCCATGCGGATCGCCTCCGACAGGAAAAGGCGTTCGGCCCGGTTGCCGTTGCTCTCGCCTTCTTCGTCGTCGATGACGAACGGGATCACGGTCGCGTTGGCACTATCGGTCATGGCACCACCTCGATCGCCCTCGGGCCCGGCTGCCTGTTGCGCAGATAGATCGGCGAGAACGCCTCGTCCTGGCGAATCTCGATCCGCCCTTCCCGCACCAGCTCAAGGCTGGCGGCGAAGGAACTGGCGATCGCCGTCGACCTCTCCTCCGGGGTCGACAGATAGTCGACGAGGAACCGGTCGAGCGCCGTCCAATCCGAGAAGGTGCCGACGAGCCTGGTCAATATCTCGCGCGCTTCCTTGAGCGACCATACGCCACGCTTGGCTATGCGGACATTGGTGACGGCCTGGCGCTGGCGCTGACCGGCATAAGCGGTCAAAAGGTCGTAGAGCGTGGCGGAATATTCGTTCTTGCGCTCGACGATCACCATCTCCGGCATGCCGCGGGCGAACACGTCACGGCCGAGCCGGTTGCGATTGACGAGGCGCGCGGCGGCATCGCGCATCGCCTCGAGCCGCTTGAGACGAAACTGCAGCACGGCGGCCAGTTCCTCGCCGCTCTCGCCGGCTTCGCCCGGCTGCTTGGGGATCAGCAGCTTCGACTTCAGGAAGGCGAGCCAGGCCGCCATGACCAGGTAGTCGGCGGCCAGTTCGAGGCGCAGAGCGCGGACACGCTCGATGAAGGTGAGATATTGCTCGGCCAGCGCCAGGATCGAGATGCGCGACAGATCGACCTTCTGGTTTCGCGCCAGATGCAGCAGAAGATCGAGCGGGCCTTCGAAGCCGGCGACGTCGACGACCAGAGACGGCTCGCTGCTTGTGCGCGAAGCGTCGCCCTCCGTCCAGAGCGGCTCCATCGGCGCGGCTTTGGCCCTCCTGGCTTCTCTCGTATCGGCCACGCTTGCCGGTCTCTCCTGTTGCGGGCGGGACTACGCGACCGCCTCGAAGTAGTTTGCGAACTCAGCGCGGATCGCCGCTTCCTGCATTCCGTCGCCGCCGCGGATGTAGCCGAGCGCGCGCCGGGCGCGCTCCAGCGACTTCCCGGCCAGCGCCGTCGTGCGCGAGGCGATGCCCGTCATCTCTTCCATCACACCGTTGCAGTGAAGGACCAGATCGCAGCCGGCTGCAAGGATCGCGGCCGCCTTCTCGGGGAAATCCCCAGAAAGTGCCTTCATCGAGGTGTCGTCGCTGATCAGCAGACCGTCAAACCCGATCTCGCCGCGAACAACGTCCTGGATGACCTTGGCCGACGTGGTGGCCGGCCGATCCGGATCGACGGCCGTATAGACGACATGGGCAGTCATAGCCGCCGGCAGATGGCTCAGCGCCTTGAAGGGGGCGAAGTCGTGCGTGCGCAACTCGGCCAGCGGCGTGTCGACGACGGGCAGAGCAAGATGCGAATCCGAGAAAGCCCGGCCGTGCCCGGGAACATGCTTCATCACGGGCAGGACACCACCCGCCATCAGGCCCTTCGCTGCGGCGCGACCGAGGTCCGCCACCGTCTCAGGGTCCTTGCCATAGGCACGCGTGCCGATCACATCGCTTGCGCCCTCGATCGGAACGTCGAGAACGGGCAGGCAGTCCACTGTGATGCCGAGGCGCTGGAGGTCGAAGGCATGGAGTCGCGCCAACAGCCAGGTCGAGCGCAAGCCGGCCTCCCTGTCCTGCCGATAGAGCGCGCCGAGGGCCGCTCCCGCCGGATAGTTCGGCGCGATCGGCGGGCGCAACCTTTGCACCCGGCCGCCTTCCTGGTCGATAAAGACGGGGGCTTCCGGCCTGCCTATGCTGTCACGCAGCGAAGCGACCAGATCACGGACCTGCTCGGGCTCGCCGATGTTGCGCGCGAACAGGATAAACCCCCAAGGCCGCTCTTCCCGGTAGAAGCGGATCTCGTCCGGCGTGATCGCCTTCCCGGCGCAGCCGAGAATCATCGCTTTTGATTCGGTCATGGCGCGAGCCTACTCCCAGACGCTCCGCTATGGAATCTCCCGCACTTCTGCGCGACGGGAGCTTCCAAAGGCGAACGGCGCGACCAGGATGGCCGCGCCGCCTGATCGAGAAGCCTGCCTCAGGCTACTTCGAGACGAAGCAGTTGCCGCCGGCCGACTTGTAGCTTTCGCAGAGGCTGACCGCCTCGTTGCGGCTTCCGGCCGGAATGCGAACCCGCCAGTAAGTGCCCTTGCCTGCAATCTCGGCCTTCACGATCGTGGCGTCGCGGCCACCGATCACGCTGGCATAGCGCCGGGAGAGATCCTGATAGGACGACTTGGCTGCGTCCTCGCTCGGCTGGGAAGCGATCTGCATCGACCATCCGCCGGCTGAAGCACCCTGGCTGACCGCGGCGACCTGCTCGGGCTTGACTTCGCCGACGACGTCGATCGGCTGGTCGGCGGGCCGCGGAGGCGCGACCGGCACGGTGGCCGGCGTACCTGAGGTCACGGACCTGGCGGGCAGCTTCGCAGCGGCCGGCACCTGCGCAGGGGCAGATGTCGTATTGGTCGCCTGCGGTTCGGCGGCGGGTTTCGCCGGCGCCGTCTCCATCATGGCCTCGGCAGCGCCCCGCGGCTCGGCAGCGGCGGCGGGAGCCGGATCCTCACGCGGAACCAGCGATCCGTCGGGCCGTACGACCATGGTACGGACGCGGCGCGGCGTGACGGCGGCGACTTCCGTGTTGTCTGTCGCCGCCTGGGAGGCATCGGCGGACGGATTGACGCGATCCTCTGCCTTGGAAGCGATTTCCGCGATCTCGTCGTCGCCTGAGGGCAGGTCGGCGACCTCGTCAGCGACCATCGGCATGGTCGGCGTTTCCGCTTCGCCGGCCGGCGCCTGAGCCGGGACCTTGGCAGCCATATCGACCGGCTCCTCGGCACTGCTGATCAGCCTCGGCTGCGCCACGGCCGTCTGAGCGCCGGAATTGGAACCCGCGACCGTCTCGTAGACCTTGCTGTCCTGGTTCGGGACCGACGTGCCGCCCGGATTCTCGGGCCGCACCTTTATCGGCGTGTCGTCGGCGCGGACGATCGCGGGGACATCCGAGCCGTCGCCGCCGAAGGACAAGGCGAAAGCACCGACGCCACCCAGCACCGCGACACCGCCGACGATCGCGGCGACCATCATGCCGCGACGCCGACCCGCGGCACGCTCTTCGGCATAGGCCGGCAACGCGATCTCCTCGTCGAGGCCGTCATAGTCGAGCTCATCGACGCCGGCATGGGTCTCGGGCCCGCGGCTTCCAGCCGGTGCCGCCTCGTCGAAATCTTCGAGCAGGTCGGCATCGCGACGCTCGGCCGGCCTGGCTGAGGCATAGGCGGCCGCTCCGGCCGCTGCCGCGCCGACGCCGGCAGCGTAGAGACGGCTGTTGTCGGCTTCGGCCGGCGCCGCCTGCCGGTAATGCTGGCCATAGCCGCCATTGGCATCGGAGTAGCCGCCCGTTTCGACGGCGCGCGGCTTCGCCTCCTCCGTCTGGGGCTGATCGGCGAAGACGGCGGCGAATTCGGATTCGAACTCGTCGAATGCCGGAGTTGCGCGCACCTCGTCCTGATAGGCCAGTTCCGGGATATCGAGGTCGTCGGCCAGCGCCGTCGCAGACTCCGGCACATCGATCGTTTCGATATCGGGAATGTCCTCATGCGCCGCCGCGGGACGCCAGTTCGACGCGGCCGCATGCAGATGCGAGGCCGTCTGCGATGCCGCCTGCCGCAACGAGGCATAAGGATCGTGATTCACTGTCTGCTCCTGATACTCGTCAGCGGCAAGGCTGTTCTCGAATGCTGCGTCGAACGCGTGGTCGTCGAACTCAAGCTCATCTTCGGCGAGGGCCGCATCGCCTTCGTCGTGTTCGACCTCGGCAAGCTGATAGGATGGTCCGGCGAAATCCTCCTCGTCATTGGCGTAGGCCGCGTCGTCAATGTAAGCCTTATCGTCGGGGGCGGGTGCGCTGGGCAGCGGCGCGTGCTCGACAACCGACGCCGACGACGCCGAAAGCGGCGGCGCGTCGTAACCGCGGGTCAATTCGGCCCGCGGCACGCTGTTGCCGAGAAGGGCATTGAGCTCGTCCTCAAGGCTGAGCTCTTCCTGATCATGCACATCCGAAACGGCAATGTCGGCGGAAGCCTCGACCGGCGCCGCGATGTCGGCGCGCGCCGCAGGCACATAGACCATCGGCGATTCTTCCGCCTGCGCCTCTTCGACACCGCCGTCGAAGACGGCACCATCCTCGTCGTCGAAATCGATCTCGCCGGCCTGGAGCGGCTCGCCGTCATGGACGCCGTAGCCTTCCTGGCGCGGGGTCTCGGCGTCAGCGCCGAAATCCATGTCGACATCGGCCATGGCCACGTCGAGGTCGAGATCGTCAACTTCGGCCGCCCGCGGCGCCTCGCCCCGAGGAGGCGCCGCATCGTCGAAACGCTGCTCCATGACGTCGGGCTCCAGCGCGGCGAGGAGTTCGACGTCCTCGGCGGAAAGCTCGTGCTCTTCGCTTGCTTCAACTTCGCCGTGCCGGCGATCCTCGAAACGGACAGGCTCGTCGAACTCTTCCGACTGTTCTTCACCGACGAAATTCCGCCCGAAGACGGCGTCGAGATCGTCGGCATCTCCTGGAGCGACGGCCTCAGGCTCCTCCTCGCCATACAGGAACGAGACCCGCTCGGCGTTGTCGGCCATGCGCTCGTCGTCGACGGCAAAAGCGGCATCGAAGTCAGCCTCGTCGAACGCGTCGTCCGCCTGTTCCTGGCGTGGATAGGCATTCGTTTCGCCGGGAGCCGGCTCGGCGCGCTCCCGCGAAGGGTCGCTTTCGAGGCCGCGCGACTCCAACTGCGGGGCCATCCTCTCGTCGAAGGCAGGCTCGGTGTGTTCCTGCAGCAGTTCGTCCTCGAGATCGGTTGCGAATGCCAGGTCGAAGTCGTCTTCGTCGACCTCCGGCGCCGCCTCGGGCTCCGCGGCGCGGTCGATCGCGACATCGACTGCCCCCGGCCCGTCATCGCGCAGCAACTCCCCTTCGAGATCCGCGGCAAAGGCCGCATCCATATCATGACCCAGGTCACCGGCATGGGATGGGGCGGCTGCCTCGAGCGCCTGTTCGTGCACATTGGGAGACGGCGTGGCGGCGGCGGCCGGCTCGTCGTCGATCGCGAAGTCGCCTTCGTCGATCTCCGGTGCCGCCGCCTCGGGTTCCGCGGCGCGGCGGTCAATCGCCGTATCGACGGCCATCGGTCCGTCACCGCGAAGCAACTCTCCTTCGAGATCCGCAGCGAAGGCCGCATCCATATCCTGTCCCAAGCCGTAGGCATGGGAGGAGGCGGCAGCCCCGAGCGCCTGTTCCTGCACATTCGGAGACGGCGCCGCGGCGGCGAACGGCTCGTCGTCGATCGCGAAGTCGCCTTCGTCGATCTCCGGTGCCCCCGCCTCGGGCTCCTCGGCGCGGCGGTCGATTGCCGTATCGACGGCCCTCAGTCCGTCACCGCGAAGCAACTCTCCTTCGAGATCCGCGGCGAAGGCCGCATCCATATCGTGCCCCAGGTCGTCAGCATGGGATGAGGCGGCAGCCCCGAGCGCCTGCTCCTGCACATTCACAGACGGCGTGGCGGCGGCTAACGGCTCGTCGTCGATCGCGAAGTCGCCAAGCAGTTCCTTCTCGAGATCGATGCTGAAATCCTCGGCCGAAAGCTCCAGATCCGGCTCGGATTGCGCCGCGAAAGCGGACTCCTCGGCCTGCGGCCTTGTCGGCGCCGACGCGCCGGGTCTGACCGGGACCCGCGGATCGAATCCCATGATCCTGGTCAGTTCCGCGAAGGGATCGTCATCGCCGAGATCGGCGGGATCGGCGCGTTTCAGCTGGCTGCTGTCTGCCATTACTTTTCCCATACTCGCACTCCAAATGCGCACAGGGCACGCATCTTCGGGTTGGCCGTTACCAGCGCAATGTGGGCAAAAGGTGACAGGTTTTCCGCTAAACCTAGCGCATCTCCGTGGGCGCATCGGCCCCGATCAGCGCCAGGCCTGACGTTAGAACGTCCGAAACTGCCTGCACCAGCCCGAGTCTGGCATGGGTCAATTCTGGGTCGTTAACCTTAACAAAACGTAAGTCCATATTCTCCGTGCCGCGGTTCCAGTGGGCATGGAAGGCACTGGCAAGATCATAAAGGTAAAACGCCAGACGATGCGGCTCATGCGACTGGGCGGCCTGCTCGATCATCCTGGGATATTCGGCGAGCTTCTTGACCAGGCCGATTTCGCCCTCGTCTGCCAGGCGGTGCACAGCAGCCTTCAGCGCGGCGCGGCTGAAGTCGCCGGTGCCGAGTTGTTCCCTCGCCTGACGGAAGACCGAATGCGTCCGCGCCGAGGCATATTGCACATAGAAGACGGGATTGTCCTTCGACTGCTCGGTGACCTTGGCAAAGTCGAAATCCAGCGGTGCATCGTTCTTGCGGTAGAGCATCATGAAGCGGATCGGGTCCCGCCCGACCTCTTCCACCACTTCGCGCAGCGTAATGAAGTCGCCGGACCGCTTGGACATGCGCACGGGCTCGCCGGCCCTGAACAGCTTCACGAGTTGGCACAGCAGAACGGTGAGCTTCAGGCTGCCGCCCGACAGGGCCCTGGCGAGGGCCTCCATGCGCTTGACATAGCCGCCATGGTCGGCGCCGAGAACGAAGATCGTCTCTTCGAAGCCGCGCGACAGCTTGTCCTTCAGATAGGCGACGTCGGCGGCAAAATAGGTGAAGGTGCCATCCGACTTGACCAGCGGCCGGTCGATATCGTCGCCGACCTCCGTCGAGCGGAACAGCGTCTGCTCCCGATCCTCCCAATCCTCCGGCTTCTCGCCCTTGGGCGGCGGCAGCTTGCCCTTGTAGATATGGCCCCTGAGCGTCAGGTCGCTGATCGCGGCCCGGATTGCCTTGGCGTTGTCGGCATGCAGCGTGCGCTCGGAGAAGAACACTTCGTGATGTACATTGAGCAGAGCGAGATCGTCGCGGATCATGGCCATCATGGCCTCGATGGTCCGGTCCTTGACGATCGCCAGGGCCTCGGTCTCCGGCATCTCCAGAAGCTTGCTGCCGAATTCGCCGGCCAAAGCCTGACCGACCGGCACCAGATAGTCGCCGGGGTAAAGGCCGGGTGGAATCTCGCCGATCCCCTCGCCCAGCGCCTCACGGTAGCGCAGCATCACGGAACGGGCGAGCACGTCGATCTGTGCGCCGGCATCGTTGATATAATATTCCTTGGTCACGTCGTAGCCGGCAAAATCCAGCAGATTCGCCAGCGTGTCGCCGACCACCGCGCCGCGGCAGTGACCGACATGCATCGGCCCCGTCGGGTTGGCCGAGACATATTCGACATTCACCTTGCGGGCGCCACCGATATCGGAGCGGCCGTAATCCGTCGAAGCATCGAGTATGCCGGCAAGCTCGGCCTGCCAGAAGCGCTCGCTGAGCCTCAGATTAACGAAACCCGGGCCCGCCACCTCCGCCGCGGAAACATCGCCGTCGGAACGCAGCGCGGCGGCTATGCTCTCGGCCAGCGCGCGCGGGTTCTGCCCGGCCGGCTTGGCCAGCACCATGGCGGCATTGGTCGCGAGATCGCCATGCGAAGCATCTCGCGGCGGCTCGACGGCGATGCGGCCCAGATCGAGAACACCTCCATCCTTGTCTTTCAAGTCAAGGTCTTGGACGATCTTTTTGATCCGCTCGTTGAATTCGGCGAAGATGTTCATTGGTCGATCTCTGGATAGTGGGACGGCGGCGAGACATCGTGGCCCGCAACGCCGAGCGGCGCCCGACCTCGACGGCAATCGCCGCGGAACCCGGGCATTCGCGCGGGCTCTAGCTCAAATCCGGCGTATGGTCAAACAGCCGCCGATGTTCCTTGACGGCGTAGGTGTCGGTCATCCCCGCCAGGAAATCGGCCACGGAACGAGCCTTGACCTTGTCTTCGGCGCGGTCCAGGCCTTCGCGCCATCCTTCCGGCATCGCCCGAGGATCCGCGAAATAGGCATCGTACAGGTCGCGAACGATGCGCTCGGCATCGGCGCGCACCCGCATCACGTCGGGATGGCGGTAGAGGTTCCTGTAGAGGAAGGCCTTGAGCGTCTTCTCCGCCGCCGCCATTTCCGCCGAGAAGGTCACGATCGCATGACCCGCGCCATGGATGTCGGCGACGCCTTGGGGCCGCATCGCAGCAATCTTGGCGGCGGCCGTGGCGATGACGTCCTCGACCATGATCGTGATCTGCCGCCGCATCAGCTCATGGCCGGTGCGCACGGCGTCCAGCGCCGGATAGCGCGCCCGCACACCGGCCAGGATCTGCGCCGAGAGCGGCACCTCCTCCAGCATGTCGAGCGTCAGCAGGCCGGCACGCAGGCCGTCGTCTATGTCATGCGTGTCGTAGGCGATATCGTCGGCTATCGCGGCGCATTGCGCCTCGAGGCTCGCGAAACGATCGAGCTCGAGATCGAAGAGTTCGTTGAAGTCCCGGATCGGCTGGGGCAGCGGCCCCTCGAGGCCGTTGCCCTGGCCGTCAGTCAGCGGGCCATTGTGCTTGACCAGCCCTTCGAGTGTTTCCCAGCTCAGATTGAGCCCATCGAATTCGGCATAGCGACGCTCCAGCTTCGTCACAACGCGCAACGACTGCGCATTGTGATCGAAGCCGCCCCAGGCCGCCATCTTGTCGTTGAGGGCGTCCTCGCCGGTATGGCCGAACGGCGTGTGGCCAAAATCGTGGACCAGCGCCACGGCCTCGGCGAGGTCCTCGTCGCAACGCAGGGCCCGTGCCAGGGCGCGGGCGATCTGGGCCACCTCGATCGTATGGGTGAGCCGGGTGCGGAAATGGTCGCCCTCATGCGCCACGAAGACCTGGGTCTTGTGCTTCAGCCGGCGAAAGGCGGTCGAATGGATGATGCGGTCGCGGTCGCGCTGGAAGGGCGTGCGGGTCGGGCTCTCGACCTCGTCGTAGAAGCGGCCCCGCGATCGGGCGGGATCGCTGGCGTAGGGCGCCCGCGGCCTGTAACCGAAGCCGATGTCGCCGAGTTGCCTCGCTCTCGTCATGGTTCGCCGCCGGTTGACTTGCCTGTTGGCGCTTCATACCTATGATGTGAAGGCGAAAGCAAGGTGACGTCGATGGGCGCTGACGCAAAGACCGGCATGAAAGTCGAGCTGACTGACGCTGCGGCGAAAAGGATCACCAAGATCCTGTCGACCGAGCCCGGCAAGACAGCTTTGCGCGTGGCCGTCGAGGGCGGCGGCTGTTCCGGTTTCTCCTACAAGTTCGATCTGGTCGACGGCCGCAACGACGACGACTTTGCCATAGAGAAGAACGGCGCGACGGTGCTGATCGACGATCTGTCGCTCGTCTACATGGGCGGCTCCGTCATCGACTTCGTCGACGACCTGATGGGCCAGTCCTTCCAGATCAAGAACCCCAACGCCGTCGCCTCCTGCGGCTGCGGGACCAGCTTCTCGATCTGACGTCGTCCGGCCGGAAATCGGCCCGACAACATCGCGGCAAGTCGAGCCAGCTTCCGGCGCGCCGGATGCCGACCTGGCCTTTGGCAAGGCCTTTCCGAACGACCCGGCCGGGAACATGACCGGCGTTCCTGCCTGGAAATCGGGGAGAATCGAAAAGGGCCGCCCCTCAGCGGCCCCGCAACTCGAAACGCCGCGCCTCCTTCCGGAGACGCGGCGTCCGACGATCAGGCCTCTGCGGCCATAGCCGCTTCGCGCGTACCGGCCTCGTCGCCCTGCGTGCCGTTGAAGAACACGTTGAGCACCACAGCCGAGACGGAAGCCAGCAGGATGCCCGACTCGATCAGCGGGTGGATGCCGTGCGGCAGCCACATCTTGAAGTCGGGCGCGACCAGCGGGATCATGCCGAAACCGACCGAGACCGCGACGATGAAGAGATTGTTGCGGTTGGTCTTGAAGTCGACATTCGACAGGATGCGGATGCCGGTCGCGGCCACCATGCCGAACATGACCAGTCCGGCTCCTCCGAGCACCACGGTCGGCAGTGCCTCGACCAGCGCGCCCATTTTCGGCACGAGCCCGAGTATGATGAGGATGACGCCGCCGGCTACGCAGACGAAACGGCTGCGCACGCCGGTGACGCCGACCAGCCCCACATTCTGCGAGAAGCTCGTATAGGGGAATGTGTTGAAGATCCCGCCGATCAGCGTCCCGAGACCATCGGTTCGCAAGCCCGCCGACAGCATGGGTTGCGTGACCTTCCTTCCGGTCATGTCGCCGAGCGCCAGGAACATGCCGGTCGATTCGATCATGACGACGATCATGACCAGCGTCATGGTGATGATGAGCACCGGATCGAAGATCGGCATGCCGAACCGGAACGGAGTCACCAGCGCGAACCAGCCGGCCGTCGCCACCTTGTCGAAATGCATCATGCCGAGCGACGCGGTCAGCACGCCGCCGACGAGAATACCGAGCAGCACCGCGATGTTGGCGACAAAACCCTTGCCGAAGCGGGCGATGAGCAGGATCGAGCCCAGCACGACCGCCGATATGACGATATTGGAGACGGGCGCATAGGCCGCGTTCTGCACCGTCGCGGCCAAAGCGAGCTTTTCGGGGATCGCCGGGATGGTCGCACCCGGTGCAGCCGCGAGTTCGCCCACAGCCTTCAGCCATTCGGCATGTTCCGGCGCCACCAGCTTCGGCGCTGTCGGGCCCACCGGATTGCCGAAGATCCAGTTGATGCCGATTCGCATCAGCGACGCGCCGATGACCACGATGATGGTGCCGGTGACCACGGGCGGAAAGAAGCGCAGCATGCGACTGACCAGCGGCGCGATGATCAGGCCGACGATGCCCGCCCCGATAATGGCGCCGAAGATAAGACGGGCGCCGTCGACGCCGGGATTGGCGTTGGCCATGGCGACCATCGGTCCGACCGCGGCGAAGGTGACGCCCATCATCACCGGCAGCTTGATGCCGAACCACTGAGTGGCCCCGAAGGACTGGATGATCGTGACGAGGCCGCAGACGAAGAGATCGGCCGAGATCAGGAAGGCGACCTGCTCCGGCTCGAGCTTCAGTGCCCGGCCGATGATCAGAGGCACGGCGATTGCGCCGGCATACATGACGAGCACGTGCTGGATGCCCAGCGCGGCAAGACGGGGCGCAGGCAGCACCTCGTCCACGGGATGCGTGGTTGAAGACATTGGGTTCCCCTTTTGTTACCCCGAGGCCGGTTCCCTTCCGGTACGGGATGGTGCAGGATTGGCCGCGTCAGCGGATTCTACCATCAAGAAATATTTGAAATTCTCGCGCGGTATTCATGAAAATCGTCACCTGGAACATCAACGGCGTGCGCGCCCGCATCGGCAACCTGCTGCACTGGCTGCAGGAAAGCGCCCCCGACATCGCCTGCCTGCAGGAGATCAAGACGGTCGACGAGCAGTTCCCACGCGCCGAGGTCGAGGCGCTCGGCTACCACGTGGAGACGCATGGCCAGAAGGGCTTCAACGGGGTGGCGCTGCTGTCCAAGCTGCCTTTCGACGAGGTCAATCGCGGCCTGCCCGGCGACGACGGCGACGAGCAGGCGCGCTTCATCGAGGGCGTCTTCTCCACGTCGAAAGGCGCCCTGCGCGTCGTGTCGCTCTATCTGCCAAACGGCAACCCTATCGGCACGGAGAAATTCTCCTACAAGCTCTCCTGGATGCAGCGGCTGGAACGCTGGGCGGCGGAGCGCCTCGCCTTCGAGGAGCCGCTGGTGCTCGCCGGAGACTACAACGTGATCCCCGAGCCGGCCGATGCGCGGCGGCCCGAGGAGTGGGTGAACGATGCCCTGTTCCAGCCCGAAACGAGGCAGGCGTTCCGGCGACTGAGCCATCTCGGCTTCACCGAGGCTGTCCGGGCCGTGACCGACTCACCCGGGATCTACACCTTCTGGGATTATCAGGCAGGCGCCTGGCAGAAGAACAACGGCATCCGGATCGACCATCTGCTGCTATCTCCCGAGGCGGCCAATCGGCTGTCGTCCGCGTCGATCGAGAAACACGTGCGCGCCTGGGAGAAACCGTCCGACCACGTGCCTGTAGCCGTCGATCTCGCTCTCGAGGCGGCTTAGACCGTCCGCCGGCCGGGAACCTCCGCCTTCGTCGGCAGCAACGTATGGCGGACATTTCAGGATGTGCTAAACTTCCGGCATGCGGAAGGACGCCACCTGCCTGCTTGCAGCCGCGATGCTCGCTGCATCGCCTCATGTGGTCTATGCCGAGTGCCAGTGCCTCGCAAACGGCCGTACGTACGATCATGGCGAGATCGCCTGTCTGAAGCTCCCCAACGGCAGCCAACTCGCCCGATGCGACAAGGTGCTCAACAATTCGTCCTGGAAGAAGATCAGGGACGGTTGCCCCACGGCCGGCGCGCAACCTTTGTCCCCGGTGACAAGCCGCCCGGCACCCGCGGTTACGAATAGCGAGCCGCGCCCGACTCGGTTGGTTGGCAGCGTGCCCGGCAAGGCTCGGATCTAGCGGCCGTCGTTACCCTTGGCCAGAATGTCCTCGGCCAGAGCGATCGCTGTCCGGCGGTCAGCCTCGGGAGCCACGGCAAAGGCCTCTTCCTGCATGCCGCGGATCCAGACCCGGTCGGACGGGCTGGCGCGTTCGAGCGCGGCCGTCATCATGGCCAGCCCCTTCACCACCTTGCCGCCCTGGAAGAGCAGATGGCCGAGGGTCGCCTGCGCTCCGGCATGCCCCTTCTCTGCGGCGAGCTGCAGCCAGCGGCCGGCCTGCTTGATGTTCGCCTTCACCCCGCCCTCACCCTTGAGGAACATCTTGCCCATCTCGAACTGGGCGCTGGGGTTGCGGTAATTGGCGGCCGCGCGCATGTAGTATTCCTGCGCCGCGACGGGGTCGGCGGAGACAGGGCTTCCGGGAATGCCCTTCTTCAGATAGGTGCCCAGCGCCACCAGCGCATCCGATACGTAGCTCTCTTCGGGGCTGCCAGGCTCGACATCCTGCTGCGCGATCTCGGCGAAGAACTTGAACGCCTCATAGTCGTCGCGCTTGACGCCGTCGCCTTCCGCATACATCCGCGCGAGCTTCCATGTCGCGCCAAGCTGACCGTTCTCAGCGGCGTATTTGTAGGCCTCGACCGCCTGGTCCTTGTGGCCGTTCTGATAGGCGGAAAAGCCGAAGCGGAAAACCGCCCATGGGCTCGCCTGCGCCTTCACGCCGGTCTTGCTGTCGAATACCTTTTCGTCAAAAGCCAAGGCACCGCCCGCCGCCAACGTCGCCGAGGCGAAAACGGTCGAAAACGCGGCAACTCGTACTACGTCAAATATCCGCATAGCAGTGTGTTTCTTTCGCTCCGCCCGGATGCGTGACGGCCCCTTCCCGGGCCGACCCGACCGTTTGTGCGTATTTCCACAGCGCGCCCGACTGATAGTCCGTCGACCGAGGCTTCCATTTCTTCGCTCTCGCCGCCAGCTCGGTGTCCGGCAGCTTCACATCCAGTATTCCGTTGACGGCATCGATGGTGATGATGTCGCCGTCCTTCAACAATCCGATGGGGCCGCCGACCGCCGCCTCCGGCCCGACATGGCCGATGCAGAAGCCTCGCGTCGCCCCCGAAAAACGTCCATCGGTGATGAGGGCCACCTTGCTCCCCATGCCCTGGCCATAGAGCGCGGCCGTCGTCGACAGCATCTCGCGCATGCCAGGCCCGCCCCGGGGACCCTCGTAGCGGATGACGAGAACCTCGCCTTCCCTGTAGTTGCGGCTCGTCACCGCCTCGAAGCACTCCTCTTCGCTATCGAAGCAGCGCGCCGGCCCAGTGAACTGAAGCACCGACATACCCGCAACCTTCACGATCGCGCCGTCCGGAGCCAGATTGCCCTTCAGGCCGACCACGCCACCGGTCGTCGTGATCGGCTTGTCGGCCGGTCGCACAACGTCCTGATGATCGTTCCAGGCAACGTGCTCCATGTTTTCGGCCAAAGTACGGCCGGTGACGGTGAGGCAGTCGCCATGAAGATAGCCATGCTCGAGCAAGGTCTTCATGAGCAGGGGAATGCCGCCGGCCTCGAACATGTCCTTGGCGACATATTTGCCGCCAGGCTTCAGGTCGGCGATATAGGGCGTCTTCTCGAAGATCTCGGCCACGTCGAAGAGATCGAAGGCGATGCCGCATTCATGCGCGATCGCCGGCAAATGAAGGGCGGCATTGGTCGACCCCCCGGTCGCCGAGACCACCGCGGCCGCATTTTCCAGCGCCTTGCGCGTGACGATGTCGCGGGGCCGGATATTCCTGGCCAGCAGCTCCATCACCTTCTCGCCCGAAGCGAAGTTGAAGCGGTCGCGCATCTCGTAGGGCGCTGGCGCGCCACAGGAATAAGGCAAGGCCAGGCCGATCGCCTCGGCAACCGTCGCCATGGTGTTGGCGGTGAACTGAGCACCGCAGGAGCCTGCCGATGGACAGGCGGCCTGCTCGACCTCGAGGAGATCGGCATCGGTGATGGTGCCGACCGAATGCTGGCCGACGGCCTCGAACACATCCTGGATGGTGATCTGGCGGCCGCGATAGGCGCCGGGCAGGATCGAACCGCCATAGATGAAGATGGACGGTACGTTGAGCCGGACCATGGCCATCATCATGCCTGGCAAAGACTTGTCGCAGCCGGCCAGCCCCACCAGCGCGTCGTAGCAATGACCGCGCATGGTCAACTCGACGGAGTCGGCGATCAGATCGCGCGACGCCAGCGACGATTTCATGCCCTGGTGACCCATGGCAATACCGTCTGTGACGGTGATGGTACAGAACTCGCGCGGCGTGCCGTTGGCGGCGGCGACGCCCTTCTTGACCACCTGGGCCTGGCGCATCAGCGATATGTTGCAGGGAGCCGCCTCGTTCCAGCAGCTCGCCACGCCGACCAGCGGCTGGGCGATTTCCCGGGTCGAAAGACCCATGGCGTAGAGGAAGGAGCGATGCGGTGCGCGTGTCGGACCTTCCGTCACGTGCCGGCTCGGCAACTTGGCCTTGGAGATCGCTTTGGCGTCCATCTTTTTCCTTGCCGGGGGCGGCGCGGTTTGCCTTGTCGGTCACCCAGTCTGGCACCCGCTCGAAGACAGCATCCGGGGTGCGCCGGGTTTATGGCGGGAAGTAGGCAAGTCCTCCCGCACCTCCTATAGCGCAATCCTTCTTGAGAGAGTGTTGCTTAATCGTCACAAAGCCGGATCGCGCTCGATGCGCGGTGGCGGCAAGGGCCGCCATCGCGAGTTTCCCGTGCTGTTGCCAAGGGCGCCGAAATGATCGGCAGGGGGCGCACTCGGTCCGAGGGATGCCAGTTGCAAGAAAGAAAACGGGCCCGCCCCATCAAATGAGGCAGGCCCTCGACTAGTCGAAAGGATGCCCGGCCGCGGCGAGCACCCGCGCCCGGTTCGAAGCCGGTCGCCTCAGTCGGCGTCTTCGACCCTCGACAGGGCGACCTTCAACCGCTGCTGCGCCTCCTGGAGCTCCGCAAGCTTCTCGCGCTCGGCCGCCACGACCTCTTCCGCCGCCTTGGCCACGAATTGCGGATTGGCGAGCTTCTTGTCGACCCGTCCGATTTCGTCGGCGGCCTTGGAGAGCTCCTTCTTCAGGCGTGCCGCCTCGGCCTTGAGGTCGATCAGGCTGCCGAGCGGCAGGCAGGCCGTCGCCTCGCCGACTACGATCTGCGCCGAGCCCTTCGGTGCTTCCGCGGCATGGTCGATCCCGCCGATGCGGGCCAGGCGCTGGATGGCCGTTTCGTGGCGCTCCAGCCGGCTGCGCGTCGTCTCGTTGGCCCCGACCATCACCAGCGGCGCGATCGCCGAGGGCGGCACGTTCATTTCGGAGCGCACCGAGCGGATGCCCGACACGAGGTCGACAAGCCAGTTGATCTCGGCCGCGGCCTCGGCATCCACGAACTTCGGCGCCGGCCAGGCGGCATGGCAAAGCAGCGTGGTTCGCTCCCTGCCCTCGCCTGCTGTATGGGCCCAAAGCTCCTCGGTCATGAACGGCATGAAGGGGTGCAGCAGCTTGTAGACCTCATCGAGCACGAATGCAGCAACGGCCTGGCTTTCGGCCTTTGCAGCCTCGTCCTCGCCGGACAAGACCGGCTTCAGCAGCTCCAGGTACCAGTCGCAGAACAGGTTCCAGACGAATCGATATGCCGCGCCGGCAGCATCGTTGAAGCGGTAGGAGGTGATCGCGTCGGTGATCTCCTTCGCCGCCCGCGTCAGCTCGGTCAGGATCCAGCGATTGATCGTCAGCTTCGCCTCGACCAGCGGGAACTCGTCGTTGCGGGCGACGCCGTTCATTTCGGCGAAGCGTGTCGCGTTCCACAGCTTGGTGCCGAAGTTCCGATACCCGGCGACCCGGGCGGGGTCGAGCTTAACGTCCCGCCCCTGGGCTGCCATGATGGCGAGGGTGAAGCGCAGCGCATCGGCGCCGTATTCGTCGATCAGTTCGAGCGGGTCGATGACGTTGCCCTTGGACTTCGACATCTTGGCGCCGTTCTTGTCGCGGACCAGCGCATGGACATAGACCGTGTGGAACGGTTCCTTGTCCATGAAGTGCAGCCCCATCATCATCATCCGGGCAACCCAGAAGAAGATGATGTCGAACCCGGTCACCAGCACATCGGTCTGGTAGTAGGTCTTCAGCTCCGGAGTCTGATCGGGCCAGCCGAGCGTGGAGAACGGCCACAGCGCCGAAGAGAACCAGGTGTCGAGCACGTCCTCGTCGCGGGTCAGGATATTGCCCGGCTCGAAGTTCTCGAGCTGGTCCTCGACCCAGGCCTTCCACGGTCCGTCCAGCGCCAGATAATACTCGACCGCGGCGTCGAGCGCTTGCTGCTCGGTCTTCTCGACGAAGACCCGGCCGTCGGGCCCGTACCAGGCCGGTATCTGGTGGCCCCACCAGAGCTGGCGCGAGATGCACCACGGCTGGATGTTCTCCATCCACTCGAAATAGGTCTTCTCCCAGCTCTTCGGGACGAACTTCGTGCGGCCTTCACGAACCGACGCAACCGCCGGCTTGGCCAGTTCGGCCGCGTTGACGTACCACTGGTCCGTAAGGAACGGCTCGATCGGTACACCGCTGCGGTCGCCATGGGGAACGACGTGGCGGTGCGGCTCGACCTTGGCGAGGAAGCCGCCCGTCTCCATCATCTCGACGATTTTCCTGCGCGCCTCGAAACGGCCCAGCCCATGCAGGGCATCGATCACCGCATCGAGCTCGCGCCCTGCTTCAAGACCTTCAAGGAACTCCTCGTTTTCCCTTAGGTTTATGTTCGCCTCGATGGTCATGATGTTGATCGTGGGCAGGCGATGGCGCTTGCCCACGTCGAAGTCGTTGAAGTCATGCGCGGGCGTGACCTTGACCGCGCCCGTTCCCTTCTCCGGATCCGAATAGTCGTCGCCGACCAGAGGGATCCGACGGCCGACCAGGGGCAGAACGATGTTCCTGCCGATCAGATGCAAGAACCGCTCGTCGCCGGGATTCACCGCGACGCCCGTATCGCCCAGCATGGTTTCGGGCCGGGTCGTGGCGACTGTGACATAGGTGGTCGGATTCTCGGGATCGAACACGGCGCCTTCGAGCGGGTATCGGAAGTGCCAAAGATTGCCGTTGATCTCCTGCTGCTCGACCTCGAGATCCGAGATGGCCGTGAGCAGCTTGGGGTCCCAGTTCACAAGGCGCTTGTCCTTGTAGACGAGGCCCTGCTTGTAGAGGGTGACGAAGACCTCGATGACGGCCTTCGATAGGCCCTCGTCCATGGTGAACCGCTCGCGCGACCAGTCGGCCGACGCCCCCAGCCGCTTCAGCTGGTTGAAGATCATGCCGCCGGATTCGGCCTTCCACTCCCAGACCTTCTGGACGAACTCGTCGCGCCCGATGTCGCGTCGATGGATCTGCTTTTCCATCAGGCGGCGTTCGACGACCATCTGGGTCGCGATGCCCGCATGGTCCATGCCTGGCTGCCAGAGCACGTTCTTGCCGCGCATGCGCTCGAAGCGGACCATGATGTCCTGGAGCGTATTGTTGAGCGCATGGCCCATATGCAGGGAGCCCGTGACGTTGGGCGGCGGAATCACGATGGCGAAGGGCTCGGCGCCCGGTTCGGCGCCCGCGCCGGCGCGGAATGCGTCGGCCGCCTCCCAGGTCCTGGCGATCCTCGGCTCGACGGCGCTTGCGTCGTAGGTCTTGTCAAGCATGGGTAATTCCGCAGCTTTGAGGGGTCCGTTGCCCGGCTGTAAACCGGATGGGTGGCGCCAAGTCAACAAGCGCCGCACTCCGACAGCCTGCGGAGCCGGAATTCACCGACGCGCGATTGCCAAAACCCGCCTAGCCCGGGGGAACGGCTGACCGGGCGAAGCCAGAGAAGCGGAGATCGCTGATTATCCGCCGCGGGCGACGCGCTCGATTTCTTCGCGTACGAGGCGCTCAACGAGCGTCGGCAGGTTGTTGTCCAGCCAATCCTGCAGCATCGGCCGCAGCATCTCCTCCGCCATCTCGTCGAAGCTCTTGCGGCGGCTGGCGGCAAAGGCCTCGGACAATTCGCCGAAAGCAGCGGCCACCTGTCGGCCGGCCTGCTCCGAGATGATCGCCGGTCGCGCCACCGGCGGAGCCGGAGGTTCGGCGGCCTCCGGCTGCGGCGTGGCAGCCGCGGGCTTCACCGCCTCCGGAAGCGGAACGGCCTCCGGAAGAGTGTCTTCGACATCAGCCTGAATCTCGTCCTGAAAGGGCTCAAGGGGCGGCCTCACCTCCGCGAGGGCAGCCGGTCGCGCGCTTTCGCCGGCGGCATAGAGAGGCTTGAGGTCCGGCGCGGCTTCCGGCGCCGATGCCACGGCGGGCTGCGCCTCGTCCTTCACTTCGGACTGCCGCGGATCATGGTCGCGATCGATCCTGCCCCGCAATTCGGCGCGGAAGGCGTCGACCTCGATGACAGCGGCCTCGTTGCGCTCACTCGCCACGTCGTAGCGCCCCTGCAGGTCCGCCTCGACGGGCTTACGGCCCTGATCGCTGTCCTCGATGATCCGCCGGATCGATGCGAGGATCTCTTCCATCGAAGGTTCGCGTTGCGCGCTGCTTGCCTGTGCCATCGTCACATTCGCCACCCTGGCGGCCTGCCGCAGCCGCCGCATGCTGGAAAAAACGGTTCCGAATCAACTGGTAGCGTAGCGGAGCACGGGCCGCGATAGAATCCCTCAAGGGGTCGTGCAGGCGCTTTCACACAACTATGTGACCGCCCGGCGCTCTCAAGGCGCGTCGCGATCTATCGGATTCGCTTTGCGCGCTTGAGGTGTTCATGCATGTCCCTGGCCCCGAAGCGGTTCCCACTCTTGGGAGACGTGCTTTATTTGCTCTTACGCATGTCTTCGTCCCGAAACCGGTTCCCACTTTCGGGAGACATGCCTTAACGGCCGTCGGGAGTCCTCAGGCCGAACCATTTGTCCTTGACGGCGTTGTAGTGCTCGTCAGGCTTGTACTCGACGACGTTCAGGCCGACGCGGCCGGCAGAGAGCCGTCCGACCGCGGACAGGATGGCATAGCTCGCCACCACCACATCGCGCTCGGACGACACGAGGTTTATCTGCGCGGTGATCACGTCGGCCTGCGCGTTGAGCACGTCGAGCGTCGTGCGCTGCCCCACATTGCGCTCCTCGATGACGCCGTTCAAGGCGAGCTTGGCCGCGGAGACCTCGTCGCGATTGGCGGCCACCGCCTCCTGGGCAGCGATGAACTGGGCCCAGGCCGAAGCGACCGCTGCACGCACCTGGTCGCGCGTCACGTCGACCTCGATGCGCGCCTCGCCGAGTTGCTCCTTCGACTGCCGAACCTGTGCCGCCACGCGTCCGCCCTGATAGAGCGGAATGGACAGCGTTGCGCCGATCGTCGCCGAATCGCTTTGTCCGTCCGACGAGCCGAAGATCGAGACCGCAGCCGGCGAAGTCGAGCGGTTCGTGCGCGAAAGCCCGGCCGACGCCGACAGTTGCGGCAGCAGTTGCCCCTCGGTCGACTTCACGACGAAATTCTGGGCATCGACGAGATGTTCGGTCGCAAGGATCGCCGGATGCTGCACGGCTGCAATCGAGATCGCCTCGTCAACGTTCTTGGGCAGTCCCTTGGCAGCGGCCGGCGACGCCAGCTTGCCCGGCGTCTCGCCGATCACCCGCCGATAGACGGCCTCCACGGAAAGCACATTCGCACGCGCCGAGGCGAGTTGGGCAACGGCCGATGAGCGGCTGGCCTCTGCCTGGGCGACGTCGGTACGCGTTCCCTCACCCACCTCGAAGCGCGACTTGGCCGCACGAACCTGCTCCTCGAGGAACTGGAGGTTCTGTTGGCGCAGTACCGCGACCTGACGGTCGCGGATGACATCCATGAACGCCGCCGCTGCATTGAAGAGCACCGTCTGCTCCGTGTTGCGCAACCTTTCGTCGGAAGCGCGCACCTGGGCCTCAGCGGCCCGCACATTGTTCCTTGTCTGGAAACCGTCGAAAAGCCTCTGCTGGATCTCGATGCCGAAGCTGCCGACAGTGAGCCGCTGCGAGTTTAGAACACCGCTCTCCGAAGTGTGCGTGACCGACGACGTCCCTGCGATGATCGGACGATAACCGGACTTGGCGATGGCCACGCCTTCGTCGGTTACGCGCACGCCGGCGCGCGCCGCGTTCATCTCCGCATTGTTCTGATACGCCTTGGCCATCGCACCGGTCAGCGTTTCGGCGGATGCCGGAGACAGGGCCGTCGTTGCCAGAATGGCTGCCGCAAATAAACCTTTGCGCAATATTCTCACGATAAACCCCTCATCCAATTGACGGTAGCCGGCCCGGCCACCGCCTTCAACGCAGACACGTCGATCTCACGCCGCCAATTTCCGTCAAGGTCCCCGACGGTGAATCAGCACTGATCGCCGGAACGCAGCGCATCACGGTTACGAGCCGACCGCAAGCGAATCGCGCTCAAAATTCGAACGCCGGGGCCTTTTCGAATCCCGGTAGTGGCTTTACTGCCGCATTGAACCCCCTGCGGCCAGTGACGATTCCGTTATCCTTGGGATAGATCCTGGCCACGCCGGCATTGCCGGTTCCTTCCACTGCGACCAGCCTGCCGCCCTCCTTCAACTGCCCGAACAACGCCGACGGGATCTCGCCCACGGCCCCCTCGACGATAATGACATCGTACGGAGCCTCACCAGCAAAACCCTCGGCGAGCGGCCCCTGAACCACCGCCACATTGTCGAAGCCGAGGGCGGCGAGGGTCGAACCGGCACGCTCGGCAAGCGCGGAATCGCTTTCGAGCGCGATCACCGAACTCGCCAGCCGCGACAGGACGGCCGCCGAATAGCCGGTGCCGCATCCGATGTCGAGCACCACGTCGCCCGGGCGGACGTCGGCGAGCTGTACGAGCTTCGCAAAGGGCGACGGTTCCATGAGATAGCGTGGCGCGCGCTCGTCCGTGGCCGGCGCGATCTCCAGATCCTCGTCGATATAGGCGAGCACCTGATGCTTCTGGTCGACGAAAGCTTCCCTGGGCACGGAGCCCATAGCATCAAGCAGAGCCGCATTGGTCACGTCGGTCGTACGCAACTGGCCGTCGACCATCTTCGCGCGCTGTTCGGAAAAATCGGCGTTCATGTCCAATCGCCCCGCCTTTCAACGCGCTTCCGTGCGTATCATTCCGGGTAGAACATGCTGCGAGCTGAAGAGATTGGAGGCCTCGCCCGGAATCGAACCGGGGTGCAAGGATTTGCAGTCCTCTGCGTAACCACTCCGCCACGAGGCCTCGCCGCTGCCGGCGTTCTACGCGGCTTCAATAGGTTGCCGGGTTTTTAGCGTCAAGTGATGGAGTTCCATTCCGGACGAATTCCCACGGTCATTCAGAACGAAGGGCACAAAAAGCCGTCCGCTGTGGCCCAGCCGCCGCACTTAATCGCGCCTCTATCGATCGAACGAGCTATCGAGGAGGTCCAAACGCAGGATGAGTTGTTGGCGCGGGGCACCGGAGGAATCATGGATCCGATGCTGCCGCTCTATCCGCAGCATCGGATCCATCCTGAAACCGCTGCCCACTTTCAGCTCCGATGCCGTGCGCCCTGGCGAGATTCGCAAACGGGCTAGGACGCCGTATCTGCCCTGAAGAACCGCAGCGCTGCAAGGTCCGCGGCGGCGCGCGGCCAGAGTGGGGTGCCGCCGCAGCCGGGCCGCAGGATTGACCACCCGCAGATCCAGGCGGCGATTCGGGTTTGCATTGACAGGAAGCCGAACGAATCGACGCCGACTGCGATCGCCCTAAGGATGCGAGCCCGAGGTACCGGAGCCGCGCCTGCCATTGCCGCCGGCAGCCCGGTTGCGCGCTTTTCGTCGTTCCCACCGGACGATCAGTCGCCGTCGCAGGCGCCGCACGATATGGAATTCATAGGAAAGGATGAGCAGTCCCAGGGGGATCATCCAGAAGCCGAGCACCGGCAGAAACCCCAGGAAGCCGAGGAACACGAGAATCGTCCCGATGGCCACCCTCAGGGGGCGCGATTTCGGCAGTTCGTAGTCACGTCCCATGAGCGACAGTTTCGGCGGACGCGGCGACGATTCCGGATTGTCCTTCAGAGCCTTTTCTCCCGAACTCCCTGTGGCGAAGCGGCACGGTTGGGCGGCGCTTCTGCCAAGAACCCGCATATGATGCCCCCTGCCCGCCATTGCGAGAGCCCGGTCGTCAAAAAACCGTCGAAAAAAATGCGATTGGTTCTTTGCAAACGCGAAACGGGTTTGCTATAGGCAGCCACGTTTCGACGCGAGCCCTATCGTTCCCCGGTAGCTCAGCGGTAGAGCAACCGGCTGTTAACCGGTTGGTCGCTGGTTCGAATCCGGCCCGGGGAGCCATTTGCCTTTCTACGCTATCGCACGCTAGAACCTGCCGCAGCCCGCTATGGCGGCGTTGCTGAGGGATTGTACGGGGCACCCTGCTCACGGCGGATCCGGCGCATCGTGGGTGTCGCGCGGAAGCGGCGCTACTACCTTTATGGCTGGACCGGCGCGCCCAGGCCTTCCAACAGCGTCCCGAGCGCGCTTTCCAGCGGTGCCGAACCGACCTTTTCAGGCAGCAGCAATCCGTCGATGGCCAGCATCGTCAGGCCGTGGATCATCGACCAGCATGCCGCCGCCTGGCCATGCACTTCTCGGACGCGGAAAGTCCCGTTTGCCTGCCCCCGCCCGAGCAGGTCGATCACCAAGTTGAAAACCCCCATCGCCTTTTCGCTGAGATGGACATCGTCGGTGTTGCTGCCTTCGGCGCCGAACATCAGGCGATAAAGCGCGGGGTTTTCGGTGCCGAACCTAACATAGGCCTGCGCCACCGGCAGAACCTGCTGCTGAGGGGCGGCACCCGCTTCCATTCCCGCCTGCACCATCGAGTCGCGAAGCCGGTCGAACCCGATCATCGCCAGCTCGGCCAGCAGTGCGGCCTTGTCGGCGAAATGTTTGTAGGGCGCGCCATGGCTGACGCCCGCCCGTCGCGCGATCTCGCGCAGCGTGAACTGCCAGTTACGCTCCTCCCGCAACACCTGCATCGCAGTGTCGATCACGGCCTGCCGCAAGGCGCCATGGTGGTATGGCCGCTCTCCGACATTCGTTTTCGACATCACGATGAGACCCTCCGATGGTTCTCGTGCAAACAGGTGTTGACAGTGTCTACTTCGATGCATAACCAAGAGCAAGAGTTTCCTGTGTCTACATCGGAGTTTTCCCGTGAACGCAATCGCCAACGCCCATCCGCCGGAAAGCCCGGCCGACCTGCTTGCCCTTCAGCGCGCGGCCTTCCGCCGCGACGGCGCGCCGTCGCTCGCCGACCGGCGATCCGACCTTTCGCGGCTCAGGGCGACGTTGATCGCGAACCGCAGCAAGATCGAGACGGCGATCAACGCCGATTTCGGCCACCGCTCGCGGCACGAAACGAGCATCATGGAACTGGCGGGCCTCATCGGCGGCATCGACTATCTCCACAGCCGCCTGCCTCGTATGATGCGCCCGGAAAAGCGGCACGTCGCGATCCACATGCGCGCCGGATCGGCCCGGGTCGAGTACCAGCCGCTGGGCGTCGTCGGGGTGATGGCGCCCTGGAACTACCCGGTCGTCCTAGCGCTAATGCCGCTCGTGACCGCGATCGCAGCGGGGAACCGCGTCATGCTGAAGCCTTCGGAATTCACGCCGAAGATCAACGCAGTGCTCGAGGAAATTCTGGGCACCGTTTTCCCGATCGATCAGGTCGCGGTCGTCAACGGCGACGCCTCGGTCGGCGCGACGTTCTCCGCGCTGCCCTTCGATCACCTGATCTTCACCGGCAGCACGCCCGACAGCCGCGTGCGCCACCACTACGTCAGGGCCGCCGTCAAGGTTCGGCAGTATCCGGACGGCCGGCTCGCCATCTTCCACGGACCGCGCCGCATCGGCCGTTACGATGCACAAGGCCGGGAGATCGGCGAGCCGATCGCACCCATGCTGCCCCCGTGCTCGACGCCGTCAAGGCGTGGCCTGGAAACGCCGCGGCCGACACCGCCGTCAGCGCGGCGGCCAGCCTTGACCGCGTCTCGACACGGGGCCGGGGCCGCACCGGACAGGGCCCCCACGCCCATCAGCGCCGAACCCGGGCTGCCCTGATCCGCCAACCCGGCCCCGGGTGTCCGTCCGCTTTCACCCGGATCCGCCGTCAACCCAAAGCGGACAAGTGACGTGCTACAAAAACCGGACAACTTGAAAAGCTACCGACACTCGCACGACTGGCGGGACTGCTGGCGGACGCGCGTGACAAGGGGGCGACCGTCCGCGAGGTCGGCCATGGGGGTCGGAGTGCGCACCCGCGCGCGATGCGGCCGACGATGGTCCTCGGTGTCACCGACGACATGACGATCGCGCACGAGGAAATCTTCGGCCCGATCCTGCCAATCTTCACCTACCGGTCGATCGAGGAGGCGATTGCCTTCGTCAACGCACGGCCACGCCCGCTGGCGCTCTACTATTACGGCCGCGACAAGGCGGCGCAGCGCAAGGTGCTCGATGGCACGGTTTCCGGCAACGTCACCATCAACGGCACGACCATGCACATCGCACAGGACGACCTGCCATTCGGTGGCGTCGGCGCCAGCGGCATCGGCGCCTATCACGGCATCGAGGGCTTCCGCCGGCTAAGCCATGCCAAGGGCATCTACGAACAGGGGCGTTGGAACGCCACGACGTTGTTGCACGCGCCTTTCGGCAAGGTGGCCGACCGAATCCTCGGCTTCGTGCTGCGCTGAACGCGGCAACATCCCAACCTTTTTATCAGAGTCAGAAACCATGGCCCATCACAACCACCCGCATCTTCACGGCAGCTGTTCCTGCGGCACCTTCTCTTTCGAGACACGCAAGGCCCCGGTTGCGCGCTTTGTTTGCCACTGCCTGTTCTGCGAGGCCTTCACCGGAGAGGCCTTCTCCGATGTGTCGGTGCTGATGTCGCACCAGATCGACATGAAGGGGCGGGAAGCGCTCAGCTTCAAGAAATATCGGTTGCCGCCCAACCTCAATCGCGGCCGCTGCAGGACATGCGGCAAGCCCGCCATGGAGACGATGGGCGCAAGACCGCTGCAATTGGTGTTCATACCCTCGGCGAATTTCGCCGAACAAAACCTGCTCCCGCCGGTCCGCCTGCATGTGTTCTATAACCGGCGAGTGGCCGACGTCGCGGACGATCTGCCGAAATACGAACGTTACTGGCCAAGTCAGTTTTCCATTACTAAAACAATCCTGGGCTTCTAAAGAGCCCTGCCCAATCCGCAAGAAAACCGCAATGAACGACAGCTATGCTGCCTCAGGCTCTGCCGCGCGATAGCGGCCATAGCCAATCTTCACGAGTAGCCCCTCATCGCACATCCGGGATAGATAGCAACGAGGAATGCCAATCGCCGTCAACTCGGCGGTTCTCACCTCGCCCCGCTCTCGCGCCAGCGCAACGGCGCGATCCCGGAGCGACGGCGGCGGCCCGCCCGCAAGGCGTAGTGCTTCTGCGCGGTCCCGGTCACGTTTTCGCACTTGCTGCGGTTGTGGCGCATCCTGGCGTAACGCTATGGCGAATTCGTATTTCTCGGTTTCATCGACCTCGGGGAGCCACCGCCTGTCGGTTCGGCGACGGGGACTTACCCGCAGAAGCCGAGCCGGCTGGCCAAGACCCGGCCCTTTCGGTTGGCAGGCCGAACACGCGAATGCTTGATCCACGTCAAAATGGCGCAAGGGATTCGGGCTTCACCCGATGCCCCGCCGCAGGGTGCCGGCAATCATGCTCAGCCTCGGCAGGCGCGACCGTCTCAGGATGAAGAAGCAGACTCAGGATGAAGAAGCAGATTTCGCCGCCGGCCGGCGTGGCTGTCCGGCGTCAAGTCGTGCATCGAGCAGCCCCTTGAGCAGCGACGCGACAAAGTCTTTGACCGACTTTGACGAGCAAGCCCTCGCAGCATTTCGACAGGCCGTTCAAGGTCCAGTTCAAGCCTGGCTTGCAAGATTCCAGGGCGGTCGCAGGAAGGTATCGTTGCCTTCCCGGGCCAGGCAGTCGGCAAAGCGTTTGCCGCGTTCATGTCGGAAACGTTCGCCGATATCGCGCAGGGCGCCGATGCGGTCCACGCGCAAATGCCGGAAGTCGCGAGCTGTTTCGCACCAGACCGTCAGTAGCCAGACCGTGTCGAAAACAGTGAGGCCGAGCGGGAGCGCGCGCCGGGTGGACGGCTTTCCCGAAAGGCTCGCATAGTCGATTTCCAGCACCTTTCGTCGTCGGATCGCGTCGCGCAGCGCCTCCAGGTGAGGCGGATTGGCGGCATCGCTCGGCCCCGCCTCGAAGGGGCTGTCCAGGAAGACCCGGCGCGTCTCCTCGCCGACGGCTGATGCGATCTTGGCCGCCGCACGCCGGGCCGCCTCGGACATAAGCGGGTCGGTCCGCGCGGCGACGAGGCGCACGCCCAGAGCGAGCGCCGACAGTTCTTCCTCGTCAAATCGCAGCGACGGCATGAAGTAGCCCGCATCCATGACGTAGCCGACGCCACCTTCGCCGCGAATGGGCGCCCCCATCGCCTGCAGATCGGCAATGTCACGGTAGAGGGTGCGCAGCGACACGCCCATGTCCTGCGCCAGCATTCGCGCCGGGACCGGCACACGGCGAATCCGAAGCTCGTCGAGAAGCTGGAAGAGACGGAAGAGCCGCATCCGAACGCCACTGCCGTTTTTTGACGCTGTCTCAATCTAGCATCGAGACATCGAAGGGAGAAAGAGCCCGATATGCAGATCGTCAAGTCAGCGGCGCTCGCAGCCGCATTGTTCGCCACCCCCGACGCAGCCCACGCACAGGAGACCCCGATGAGCGACGAGACCAGAGTATTGGCTACCATAGACGCGATGACCTCAGCTTTCGCGGCCGGCGACATCGACAAGATCATGTCGACCTATGCCCCGGCCGCCGTCGTCGTCGGCGAACCGGGCCGGCCGGTAACGGGCGATGTCGGGTTGCGGGCGATGTTCGCCGACTTCATCGAGTCCGGCGTCGCGTTTACCTATGGCGCCCACGAGGTTGTGCTGGCCGCAGACACGGCATTGCATCTGATGAAGTGGACCGCACCGGGACCGGACGGCAAGGAGACGACCGCCCTCTCGGTCGCGGTGCTGCGACGCCAGCCGGATGGCGGATGGAAGATGGTCATCGACCACCCGTTCGGCGACGGCGTCCTGCACGCGCCATGAACAGCCACCCCGCGCCAGCGCAACGGCGCGCTCCAACCGCCGCCCCATCGACCCATCGGTATCGGGTCTAGCCTGCAGCGCGAAGCGTGAACAGGATTCAGGCGACGCGCTGCAGGTCCTTTGTTGAGCGGATGTCATTTGTTCGAAGCTGCTGCGTGCATTCGCGAGATTGCCTCAGGTCCCGCTTGAACCGTACTGCAGCACCTGCACCTTTTCGAGCGTCACCAGCCCGCTCGACATGATGCCTTCGAGCACCGGAAGGAAGGCGTTGATCTTCTCCTCGCTGTCGACGATCTCGACGACCAGGGGCAAGTCCTCCGACAACCGCAGAATCTTGGTCGTGTGCAGCCGGCTGGATTGCCCGAAGCCCATTCCGCCGCGCATGACCGTGGCGCCTGCAAGCTGCATTTCGCGAGCCCTGAGCACGATGGATTCGTAAAGCGGGCGACCGTCGTCGCGGTCATCCTCGCCGATGAATATCCGCAGAAGCATGGCCTGGCGTGGTATCTGCATGACGTTGTTCCTCATGGAACGGCGGATGCGCCGACGGAACCGGCGCTGCCGCCCTACCGGTTCGATCGGGCATCGGATTTTCCCGAAGCCGGTACCCACTTTCGGGTTTGATGCTCCAGGCGATTGAGGCGCAAGGCAAGAGCGTGCCCGACCCAGACCGCTGCCAGCCAGGTGACGACGGAGATGCCGATATAGAGCCCGGCATGCGCGAACCTGCCGGCCTGCAGCGACTGAAAGGTTTCCAGGCTGAAGATCGAGAATGTGGTGAAGCCGCCGCAGATGCCGCTCATCACGAACTGGCGCTGGTACATACCGGCGAAGGCGCGCCCGCCCGGCCCTGCGATCGTCGCGTAGAAGCCGATGACGAAAGAGCCGACGAGGTTGACGAACAAGGTGCCCCACGGGAAACCCGGGCCGAACCAGGCCAGCGCAGCCAGCGAGGCAAGCGCCCGCAAGACGCTGCCGATGATCGAACCGAACGACACGGCGGCGTAAAGAAGCAGCCTTTCGCGGTGCCGTCTCGCAGGCTTCGGCGAGGCCATCCTCGTCGGCCGGACGATCTGGTCTTTGTCGGAACGTGCCTCCTCCGGTTCACTCATGCAGGGCCAGCCCCAAGGCTGAAGGCACCGATGCCGAAACCGAGCGCGACGGCCGAGAGGCAAAGAAAGAGGGAGAGCGCCACATTGCCGCCGGCCTTCAGAATCTGGCCGTCGCGGACCAGCGCCATCGTCTGGAGGCTGAACGAGGAAACGGTCGTGTAGGCACCCAGGAATCCGGTTGCGCCAAGATGCCAGGCGGACGGCATCGGCAGAAGCCCATCGATGGACGCGGCCGCTGCGACAAATCCGATGACAAAGGCGCCGCTGACATTGACCACCATCGTGCCCCAGGGAAAGGTCTCGCCGACATGCCGGCCGACCACACCCGAGACGAAGTACCGCGATGGCCCGCCGAGCGCGCTGCCGAGCGCCACCCACATCAGCGCATGAAGAACGTCCTGCATTTCCTTGTCGATCCATCCGCGAGTTCGGTCGCCGCAGCGAACTGGCCGTCCTTCCAGATCGATGCCACCGGGCAGCATGTGGAGGCCGCCGATCGCGATTCCCGGTGACGCGCATATCATCGTAGCAGGCATGATCGTTTGCCAAAAAGAGCACAAAGCGCCGTTGCGTTCCACTTCCCCACTCCGAGCGGCATCGGTTGGAGGCGCGCTGGCCTGGGGCTGATGCTGGAATTCGAATTCCCGGCTCCGCCGGGTTGGAGACCTCCGCAGCCGAAACAGATGCTCCTGGACCCGCTGCCGCATTCGGAACGAAGGCCGGCACGACAAGGGCTGGTCCACGAACATCGTGCTGATGGAACGTCAGCGGCGCCGACATCTCAAGACCCAATTGTCGCAGGCGAGCACGGCGTCTTCCCTGTCCTTCGGTTCGGCTGCTAAGAATCCGTCCTGAGAGGAAAAGCAGATCTTGTTCGAGTTGGGGCAAAGACCGCGCTGGTGGATCGCGTTTGTAGCAGGCTTCGTGCTCGTGCTGCAGGCGTTCGCCGCCGGATGGGCGGCCGGTGCGATGCCATCCGGGCCGCAACTCGATGCGTTCGGCAATCCCCTTTGCATCACCAGCATCGACCACGACGATGGTGACTCCACTGGCGACCACTCGAAGTTGCCGAACTGCTGCACTTTCGGATGCAGCTTCGCCTCTTTCACGGTCGCCGCGCCGTCGGGCGACGGCTTCGCGTTGCTGCGGCCGCTGTCGCACCCTGACGTTTTCCACAACACCCGCCCCGGTGCCCGGGCCGAAGCTCCTGATCACGATCCCGGCAGTCCCCGCGCTCCTCCGCTGACGATCTGATTCGACCGGCGCCCCGCGCCGATTATCCGTCAGATTCGGTCCGTGCCGCCCTACGTGCATCGGACGCTTGGAGCAAATCTCATGCACAGTTCCTTTCGCGACGCCGTGCGCGTCGCTCTCAACACCTATCCGGTTTCCCGCTTTCGATCCGTCGAGGAGCGGTTCGGCATCGTCGGATTCACGCTGATGCTCCTGTTCGCGATGTGCCAGCCATTGCTGGCGCATGAGTACAAGATAGGCGAGATCGAAATCGTCCGTCCGTGGTCGCGCGCGACCCCTGAAGGAGCGAAGGTCGCCGCCGGCTATGCCGTAATCAAGAACAACGGTGCAACGCCTGACCGGCTCGTCTCGGTGACCGGCGTCATTGCCGGCAAGGCGGAAATCCATGAAATGGCGGTCGACACGAAGGGAGTGATGACCATGCGCCCGCTGGTGGACGGTCTGGAAATTCCGGCCGGCGGCACCGTCGAGCTCAAGCCTGGCTCGTTCCACATCATGTTCCTGAACTTGCAGCAGGCAGCGAAGGAAGGCGCGGCGTTCAGGGGGGCGTTGACCTTCGCGAAGGCTGGCACAGTGGACGTCGAATTCACAGTACAAGGCATGGGTGAAAGCGGGGGCCATGACAAGAGTCATGGCGGCCACGGTGGCTGAGGCAACCGCCTTGAGGCGCCGGGCCGTTTCGTCCGCAATCCTGGCAGGCGTTGCTCTTGTTACGTTTGCCGCAGCCTATGCCTCATATCTGCTTGGACGGGACGCAGAGCCGACGGTCACGATCGGCGGGCCGTTCGCTCTGACGACGCATTCCGGCGCGACGCTTTCCGATACCGACCTCAGGGGCAAGCCGTTCGCGGTCTTCTTCGGCTTCACCCACTGCCCCGAAGTGTGTCCGACGACGCTCTGGGAATTGTCGGAGGCGCTGAAGGCCCTCGGGCTGGAGGCCGACAGGCTCCAGATGCTCTTCATTTCGGTCGATCCGGAGCGCGATACGCCGGAGTTTCTGGCCCGCTACCTGGAGTCGTTCGATCCGCGCATCGTCGGACTGACGGGGACCGAGGCGGAACTCGCAGCGGTGGGCAGGGCCTACCGCGCCTATTGGGAAAAGATCCCGACCGGGAACGGCGACTACACGATGAACCATACGGCATCGATCTTCCTGATGGATGCCAAAGGCGCGTTCGCGGGCACCATCGCCTACGAGGAGAAGGCCGAGGTCAGGGTGGAGAAGCTGAGGCGTCTGATCGCGGGCGGCTCGGCATGACGTTCGCCGTCTCGATACCCGAAACACGTTGGCCGGTAACGCCTCGCCAAATCACCGAAGCCGAGCCGGATGCGCAACCCGCCCGGACAAGACGGGCGGCTGGTCGGCCGGTCACAGAAACCTCGCCGGAGGGTTGCCGGCATCAAAAGGAGAAACTTCAATGCTCAAGAAAGTCATGATTGCTGTGGCAGGGATGGGAATGGCAGTGACGCCGGCCTTTGCCCATGTGACGCTCGAAAAGGGCGAAGCCGCCCTCGGCTCGACTTACAAGGCGGTCTTCCGCGTGCCTCACGGATGCGAAGGCGCGCCGACCAATGTCGTACGCATACAGATCCCCGAAGGCGTGATCTCGGTAAAGCCCATGCCCAAGGCCGGCTGGACCCTGGAAAAGGTGAAGGGCAAATACGAGAAGACTTACGACTACTACGGCACGCCCACCAGCGAAGGCGTCAAGGAAATCATCTGGAAGGGCGGTAACCTCGCTGACGACGAATATGACGAGTTCGTCCTGCGCGGCACCCTGGCCGGCGACTTCAAGGTTGGAGAAATGCTCTATTTTCCGGTCGTGCAGGAATGCCCGGACGGCAAGGCCGAGCGCTGGATCGAGGTTCCGGCAGCGGGTCAGACGAGCGACGATCTCGAGCAGCCTGCGCCGGGCATAAAGATCCTGGAAAAGACGGGCGGTCATTGATCGAGGGGTTCCCGGCGGCGGCTATGCCGTCGCCGGGCACTCCGGAAACATCTCATGGCCGATCAATTGAATCCGGTGGTTTCCTCATTGCGGTCTGCCTTCGTAGCGGCCGTTCTTCTACTTGCCTTGGCGACGGAAGCATGGGCGCATGCGTCGCTCAACGCGACGGAGCCGACCGACGGCTCGGTCCTCGAAAGCGCGCCAACCTCCTACAGCCTGACATTCTCGGAACCGGTTTCTCCGCTTGCGCTGAAGCTGATCCGGCCGGATGGCTCCGCGACCGCGCTTGACCGCTTCTCGCTCAAGGGGAACCTGCTGGAAATCGACGCTCCGGGCGACCTCGGTCGCGGCACGCATGTGTTCTCCTGGCGGGTGGTTTCCGAGGACGGTCATCCGATCGGCGGATCGGTGGTTTTCTCGATCGGCGGGGCCAGCGCGAACGCGCCGCTTATCGAGGAACATATAGACTGGACGGTACGCACCGGCCTCTGGCTCTCGAAGATCGGCCTTTATGTCGGATTGTTTCTGGGTGTCGGGGGCTTCTTCGCCGTCCGCATGCTCATGCCTGGAATCGGCCGGGGCCGGACGTCGATGGCCATGGCGCTGGCGATCGGGACGCTCGGAGCGGTCGTATCGATCGGATTCCAGGGACTGGATGCGCTTGGCGCACCGGCTGCACGTCTTGCCGAGCCGACCATCTGGTCAGCCGGCTTCGGCACCAGCCATGGCCGGACCGTCCTTGCCGCCATTGCCGCCTTCGCAGCCGTTGCGCTTGGCCTTGTATGGCGACGCTTGCAGAACATCCTCGCCACTGTCGGCTTGCTTGCCGGCGGCATCGCGCTTGCGCTGAGCGGCCATGCGAGCGCCGCCGCGCCGCAATGGCTGATGCGGCCGGCGATTTTCCTGCACGCATCAGCGATCGCGGTCTGGATCGGCGCGCTGATTCCGCTCGGTCTGGCGCTGCGCCATCGCGATCCCGCAGCCATATGTTCGCTGCGACGCTTCTCCCGCTTCGTTCCGTATGCTGTCTGCGCCCTCCTGGCGGCGGGCATCGTCCTGGCGGTCGTGCAGGTGGAGCAGCCGAGGGCCTTTATCGAAACCACCTATGGACAGGTATTCCTCGTCAAACTCGCACTGATGGCCGGCCTCTTCCTGCTGGCGGCAGTCAACCGCTGGTCCTGGACCGGTCCCGCGGTGTCGGGTGATGTGGCGGCAACACGCCGGCTGACAAGGTCGATCGCCGTCGAGACCCTGATCGTGCTCCTTATCTTCGGGGCTGCGGCCGCATGGCGCTTCACGCCGCCGCCGCGGACCCTTGCGGCGGCAGCCGCGGAGCCCGCTTCCATTCACATCCATACCGCCAAGGTGATGGCCGATCTGACGATCACGCCGGGCCGGGCTGGGCCGGTGGACGTAGCCGCCGTCATCACGACCGGTGACTTCGGAGGGCTGGACGCGAAGGAAGTGACTTTCGTGTTTGCTAATCCGACTGCCGGGATAGAACAGTTCAAGCGCCAAGCCGAACAGTCGGCCGATGGGACCTGGCGCGCCGAGGGAGTCGTGCTGCCCCTGGCCGGCCAGTGGACGGTTCGGATCGACGTACTGATCAGCGATTTCGATCTGGCGAGATTGGACGGCCAAGTCAATATCCGACGGTAATCGCCGTGTCGGCGGAGACAACGAGACGAGGAGTGAAACAATGAATTCTCTTGCGAAGATCGCATCTGCCCCACCTGCGCACGCGAACATCCAGCATCCTACTCGAGCAAAAGCAGGAACCACGGGCCGTCTCGACTTGTCTTCGCTGAAGAACAGGCCGAAATGCCCTTGAATGCGTGCGAGGCGAGTCGACAGGATTGGAAACCAAGCTCTATCTTCCGGTGAAACGCTTCCTCGAGGCGGCTGGCTATACGGTGAAGGGCGAAGTCGCCAATTGCGACGTGGTCGGGCTCAGCGAGGGCGAGCCGCCTGTCGTCGTGGTTTGCGAACTCAAGTTGCGCTTCAATCTCGAACTGGTCCTGCAGGCCGTCGACAGGGCCGCCGCGAGCGACGAGATCTGGCTGGCCGCCCGCGTTTCCGCAAAAGAAAAGGGGCGAGGCAGCGATCGCCGTTTTCGCGACCTCTGCCGTCGTCTGGGGTTCGGCATGCTGGCGGTGTCCGACAGCGGCACCGTCTACGTTATTGTCGGCCCGACGGCCCCGATGCCGCGCAAGAACGCCAGGCGCCGCTCACGGCTTGTCGAGGAGCATCGCCGCCGCAGAGGCGACCCGACCGAGGGAGGAGGGTCGAAAACGCCGATCATGACGGCTTACCGGCAACGCGCCCTCGCCTGCGCGGACGCGCTGCGTAACGGGCACCTGCGCCCGCGCGACCTGCGCGCAGTGGCGCCGGATGCAGCCAGGATCCTGCTCACCAACGTCTATGGCTGGTTCGAACGCGTCGACCGCGGCGTGTACGGGCTCACGGATCATGGTGTCGAAGCGCTGCGGCGCTGGCGGCCGGTCGGTGCAGACGTCTCCCCTTCCGGGACCGTGACGGACGGCGGCGAATAGCTTCGAGGCGTCGGCAGTGGAAAAGGATTGCTGGCGGATTGAGCGGCGGCGAGAGAAGACCTTGGCCTGGCAAAGTCCTTGACCGCCGACATGCAGGTGCCGACAAGCACCAATCGCTTTCCCTGGCCTTTGTCCCGAGAGCCAAGCGGTGCCGAGCGCCGCAAGGAAGCTTTCGGAGCTACCGGCAGGACGCCAGGTACACTTCCACCCAGAACTGCGCCATCTGGCGGTCCTGGGTGCGCTCGCTCACCAATGCCCGAGTGAGCGCCTCGGCGGGAGCCTGGTCGCTGTAAATATTCTGGAGATTGAGCACGGCCGCCCGGACGGCCCCGGAATCGCCCGATGTGGCCGGCACCCTGTCGGGCCCGTCTTCCCTTGCACCCATCAAAGCCTCTCGACCTTGCTGAGAAGTTATGCGCGAATTCAAGACTGAATCTACCCCTCTAATTTTAGGGGCTCTAATTGTCTTTGTGGTGATTCGTGTCATCATTTCGTTGACTGGCTCGGAGATCGGCTCAAATGGGCGAGGCAACGTCCCAATACGAGAAAGCTTATCTGGCCGTCGATACGGCCGACTCCGTCGAGACGGCGGTCGTCGCCGTTCGCGACATCTATGCGCTGGACAACGCGACCTATCACCTGGCGCAACTGCCCGGCGGCCTGGTCGACGGACCCTATGTCAAAAGCACATATCCGGCCGAATGGCTCACCCGCTACCTGATCAAGGGTTATGTCCGGATCGACCCTGTCGTCACCGAGGGGTTCTCGCGCATGCTGCCCTTCGACTGGAGCGAGCTCACCATGACGGCACAGGCGGCGGACCTTTTCGCCGACTTCCAGGCCCACGGGCTGGCGGCACAAGGCTATTCGGTGCCGATCATCGACAAGCTGGCGCGCCGGGCGCTGTTCTCCATCAATGCGCGCATGAGCGACCAGGAATGGGCGGCTTTCGTCATGGCCCATGGCGCCGGAATCGCCGAAATCGCCCACAAGATCCACCGCAAGGCCATGGAGGAAATCCATCAGGCCCACCCTTTGCCTCGTCTGGGCCCTCGTGAGCTGGAGTGCCTCACATGGTCGGCCCAGGGCAAGACCGCAAAGGAAACTGCCCGGCTGCTGCACGTGTCAGAGGTCACGGTACGCGACTATCTTCTCTCGGCGCGGCTCAAGCTCGACGCAGAGAACATCACCAAGGCCATAGCCAAAGCGATCAGCCTGCGGCTGATCAATATCTGGCCCCCTTCTTTTTGAGGGGTATAATCTTCGGCCTAAATCGTTAGGAATATACCTGAGCCTCCTTTTGGTCGAGATTGGTACTCGGTCAGCAGCATTTCGGAGGCAAGGGAATGTTCGTAGCTGTTCAAGCGCCGCAGTATCAGAAGTACCGGGCCGTTCTCGACCAGATGTTCAGACTCCGCAAGCGGGTCTTCTGGGACCAGCTTCATTGGGACGTCGATGTCGATGGCGACTACGAGCGTGACAGCTACGACGCTCTGAACCCGGTCTACATGATCTGGTGCAGCCCCGACGCCCAGACACTTTACGGTTCCATGCGTCTGATGCCGACCACGGGCCCGACGCTTCTTTATGACGTCTTCCGCGAGACTTTCCCCCATGGCGCCACGCTTTCTGCCCCCGGCATATGGGAGGCGACGCGTACCTGCATCGAGGCCGACAACATCCAGCGCGATCTTCCCGGCATCGACGCGGCGCGGGGTTTCGGCCTGTTGTGCCTGGCCACCGCGGAATGCGCCGTCGCGCACAATATCCAGACACTGATCTGCAACTACGAGCCGCACATGAAGCGCGTCTATGCCCGGGCCGGCGCGACGGTCCAGGAACTCGGCCGCGCCCACAGTTTCGGCCGCCATCCCGTCTGCTGCGGCGCGTTTCGCATGGACAACCAGACGATCGCCGAGATGCGCGCGGCATTGAAGGTGGACTTGCCGATCTATCAGCGCGGACACGGCGCCGAACGCCGCGTCCGGCATGCGGATCTCGCTGCGTAGGTCGACCCTGGTTGACTGCCCCTGCTTCGCCCCGCCGTGTTCGCCCCTTGATTCTCCCCCGCGGCGGGGCACTTTTTTTCACCCTGGACGAGCCGGTTCCCGGAACAGTCCCTGTCAAGCCGGCCACATGGCCGCATAGATGACGACCGAATCGAGTTGACCGCCTGCTTCGCCCCGTCGCGTTCGCCCCTTGTTTCTCCCCCGCGACGGGGCCACTTTTTTCACGCGCGGGCATTTCCCTCACAGGCTCCAACTGCCGTCCCACGGGGTTGACTGACCTTTCCATCCTCGGCATGTCGACCTACGTCCGTGATCTGTTCTACGGGCGGGGGTTGGTCACGGCCGCGGCGCCGTCGCAACTTGTGCGCCGACGCGAAGATCGGTTGAAACGAGTAGAATCCGAGCATGGCTATGGCGCAGTTCCCCGTGATCGACATCGACGGTACCTATGTCGAGCGCCTCATCCTGGGACTCGGCGCGATCGGCGCTCACAGCGGAACGGGCGTCTGGCGCACCGTCTACTCGCCCGAATGGGTGAAAGCCAATGCACTGGTCTCGCGCTGGTTCGAGGACGCCGGGCTGACCGTGCGCCAGGATCCGGTCGGCAACCTCTGGGGCCGCCTCGAAGGCTCGGAGGCCGGCAAGGCGATCGTCTCAGGTTCGCATATCGACACGCAGCGGCCGGGCGGGCGTTACGACGGAGCGCTAGGCATATTGGCCGCCCTGGTTGCGATCAGGGCGCTCCGGGAGCGTTTCGGCCAACCGAAGCGAACGCTCGAGGCCGTCTCGCTCTGCGAGGAAGAAGGCAGCCGCTTTCCGACCGCCGGTTTCTGGGGGTCGCGCGCCATCACCGGCCGCATTGGTCCGGGCGACACCGAAACGGTGAAGGACTTCGACGGGATAGGCATCGCCGAGGCGATGCGTGCGGTCGGGCTCGACCCGCAGCGCGTTGCCGAAGCCAAACGCGACGATATAGAGGCTTTCGTCGAACTCCATATCGAGCAAGGGCCGGTGCTCGAGCATGCGGGGCTCTCGGTTGCCGTGGTCGACGCCATCACCGGCATCCGGCATACGGAAGTTCGCCTGACCGGCGTGCAGAATCATGCCGGAGCCTTTCCGATGGATCTGCGCAACGATCCGATGGCCGGCTTCGCCGAGATCGCGACCGGGCTGATCGACACCGCGCATCGCATGGGGCGACCGGCCGTCACCACGATCGGCCGCTGCACCCCCTATCCCAATGCCGGCGCCGTCATCCCGCAATCGGTGACCTTCACCATCGATGCGCGCCATCCCGATCCGGAGTCCCGAGGCCGCATTTACGCCATGCATGACACCTTGATGCGCGAGGTCGCAGCCCGGCGCGGTCTCGGGCTGGAGACAAAGGTCCTTGCCGATCATGAGGCGTGCCCGAGCGCGCCCGATCTCGTCACCGCGCTGCGGGCAGCCGCGGAATCCCAAGGTGTCGGAACACTGACCATGGCAAGCGGTGCGGGGCACGATTCCCAGCAGATGGCCGCGATCGCCAAGGTCGCCATGATCGTCGTGCGCAGCAAGGACGGCCGCAGCCACACGCCGGAGGAATTCTCCTCCATCGAGGATATCGTCGACGGCATCCGCGTGTTGGCCGCAGGGTTGTACAAGTTGGCCTATTGAGCGATCCGGTTCATCAGCAAATCGAGCGCTGGCCAAGGCTATAGACGGCTGCGCCGAACAGCGAAACGGCCATGGCAATGGTGAAGCCTATGCCGGCGCATCGATGGCTTGCGGCGGACGCAGACGCGTCGAGTGGGACCTATGTGTTTGGAGCCAAGTTTACGCTTCCTTGACGAGCCGATCTCACAAGAGAGGCCTCAATCTCCTGCAAGCGCTTGGCGGGCAGCATTGTTCGCGGGTGACCCTTGAAGCAACTTCGCGCGCACGCGGCGGCATACCACCGGGCCACGTTTGTGAAGCGCTGGTACAGACGCGCCAGATCAAAGATTTCGACTGCGACGAGATACGGGAGCAGCGCGACATCGGCCAGGGAAAAGTCCTCGCCCGCAAGCCAAGGGGTTCCGGCGAGTTGGATCTCCATCTCCTCGCAGGTCGCGATGAAAACAGCAATACTCTCGCGCGCATCCTGCGCTGCCAAGCCTTGATCGAACATGCGCTTCTGCCGCTCCCGGCGGCGAGGGTCGAGCAGCGCGGCAAGCATTGCCTCGACCTCGGTTGCGGGCTTGGCAAGCCATTTCGGCCGTACGAGGATCGGCCAGGCGATACCCGGCCAGGCGGGATGGAGTACTTCGTCAACATGCTTGGTCCAGCGGCGCATCCTTGCCCTGCCGAGCGGATCGGCTGGCCGCAGCGGTCGGTCGGGCCATCTGTCCTCGATATATTCAAGGATCACGGTGGAGTCGGCGACGGCGACGCCGTCATCCAGCAGCACCGGCACCAGGCCCTTGGGGTTCAAGCGCAGGAATCCCGGCTTCAGGTTATCCTTTGAACCCAGATCGACATGATGATCAACGAAGGCCAGCTCCTTTTCGGCAAGTGCAAAGCGGACCTTCTCACCGCAGGGTGACAGCGGGTAGTTGTATACCTCGATCGTCATGTGCGCGGCGCCAACCTAGATGTGGACCATCACGTTCGAGCCGTGCTCTCCCCGGCGTGACGTATGCCAGGGCAGCAGCTTTCGCTCGGCGAATTCCACCAAGTAGAACAGAACGGTGCCCATCATCGCGAGGATGACGATGGCGGCAAATGCGCGGGCGCTGTCAAATGAGCCCTGTGCCTGCAGGATCACCGCGCCGAGCCCGACCTGACCGGCCACGAACTCGCCCACGATGGCGCCCACCAACGCGAAAGCAATCCCCACTTTCATGCCGGCGAACATGCTTGGCAGCGCATTCGGAAGCCTGATCTTGAAAAGGATCTGCCACTGCGAGGCGCGTGAGGCCTTGGCGAGGCTCAGCATGTCCGGGTCGACGCTGCGCAGGCCGAGGATCGTGTCGATGACGATCGAGAAGATCGCGATCATGAGGGCGATTGCAATCTTCGGCTCGACGCCGACGCCCAACCACATCACGAAGAGCGGCGCCAATGCTACCTTCGGGATGCTGTTGAGCACCACGAGATAGGAATAGAGAGTGCGTTCCAGGAACTTGGAATGCACGATCGCGACCGCCAGTGCGAAGCCGATGACGACTGCCAGGGCGAAACCGGCGAGCGTGGAGTAAAGTGTGTAAAGCGCGTTCTCTGCCAGATAGCCCGGGGCGAGCGCGAATTCGGCAAAAATGGCGGACGGGGCCGGCAGAACGAAGCTCTGGATGGAAAAGACCCTGACGGCAATCTCCCAAAGCGCCAGCGTTGCAACCATGGTCAGGGCGATGTAGACGGCTTCTTCGCCGCGGCGCCAAAACGACATAACTCAACCCTCCTGAAGCACACCCAGCTTGGTGAAGAGCTGACGTATGCGGGTAGTATACGAGGAAAAGGCTTGCGTCTCGCGTACGGCAAGACTTCGTGGTCGCGGCAAGTCCACATCAATGATCTCGACAACCCGGCCTGGGTTGCGCGACATGACGACGATGCGGTCGGAAAGAAAGACTGCCTCCGCGATGGAGTGGGTGATGAACAGCACTGTCTTGCGGGTCTCCTGCCACAGGCGGGCCAACTCGATATTGAGGTCGTCGCGCGTCATGGCGTCGAGCGCCCCGAAGGGCTCGTCCATCAAAAGAAGGGTGGGATCGGTGAGGAGCGCCCGGCAGATCGAGGCACGCTGGCGCATACCGCCCGAAAGCTCCCACGGATAGCGGTCGGCAAAGGCCTCCAACCCAAAGCGAGCAAGGGTGCGACGCGCCTGCGACCTCAACGCGGAAACGTCGCGCCCTTGAAACTCCGCCACCAGAAGCACGTTGTCGAGCACCGTGCGCCAGTCCAGCAACACGTCACGCTGGAACACTACACCAAGTCCGTCCGGCGGACCGGCGAGCGGTGCGCCGTCCAAGATGATCTCTCCCGAAGTGGGCCTCTCCAGACCGGCAACGCATTTGAGCAGCGTGGACTTGCCGCAGCCGCTGGGTCCCAGAATGCTGAGGAACTCGCCCTCGTTGAGGTCGAAATCGACCCCTTCCAGCGCCACGACTGGCCCCCGTCGCGACGTGTAGGTGACGGCGAGACTTCTCATCTGGACCAGGGGCCGCGCCGGTTGCAGCCTGGTCACGACAGCCGCTGTGTGCATCATGATCCCACCAGTTCGTTGGTGAAGTAGTCTGCCGGCTTGCGCCCGGCCGCCACGATACCGGCCGCCTCCATGTCGGCCAGAGCCCTGGCCCAGTCCGCCTCGGTCTGCATGCCGAAGGGTTTGCCGGCGCTCGCCTCCGTATCGATGAAGTCGCGGTAGAGCTCGATCTGGCCTTTGAGCACGGCCGGGTTGAGCTTCATGCCCGGGCGCTGCGCGATGATCGCGTCCACCGCCTCGTCGACGTGGCCGTCATAGATGTATTTCCAAGCCCGCACCTCGACCTCGACGAGTCGCCGCAGCGCGTCGGTCTTGCCGGCTAGCGTATCGCGCGTCACGATCAGGCCGTAGCTGGGAAAGGCGATTCCGGCGTCGGCCATCAGCACGGCCTTGGAGGGGCGCGCCGTCTCGATGACCGGCAGTCCGAAAGGAGCCGTGGTCATCACCGCATCGGCCTGCTTTGCCGTGTAGGTCGACATCAGCGCGGGCGGTGCCACCGCCACGATGTCGACGTCATCCTCGCTCAAACCGCCTGCCCTGAGGAAGCTTCCTATGTAGGGCGACCACGGGCTGCCGTTGAAATTGACGATGCTCTTGCCTTTGAGGTCGGCGATCTGGTCAATGTCAGCATCGCGATCAACCAGAACCGCGAGGTCACTCTTGCGGAACCAGCCTGCGATCGACACAAGGTCCGCGCCCTTTTCTTTCGCGACTGCCATCACGCCGAGCTGAACCTGCCCGACATCCGCTTGGCCCGCAGCCACGAGCTGGATCGTGTTGCCGGAACCGGTACCGTCCTGCACCTCCACGTCGAGGCCAGCCTCCTTGAACCAGCCTTTCTGGCTGGCCAGGTGCATGGCGGCATGGGTTCCCCATGCGATGAAATCCATCCGTACCGTCAGCTTGTCGGCGGCATCGGCCGTTGCCGCGCCCGCCATCATCAGCGCGCCGGCGAGCAACCCTTTCAATTCCAGGAAACGTCTCATTGTGTTCTCCTCTTGTTACTGACCAGTTAGTTCCCCGGCTTCTGTTGTCCGGGTCGTCGTCTTTCGATTCAGGCGCGCAGATACCCCAGCACCACGTCGACCATGTGTTTCTCGCGTTGCTTCAGCCGCTCGGGGGCCATCAGGTCCTGCCGCAGCACGTAGCCCAGCGTGTATTGATTGGAGAGGTAGAAGTAGCTGAGACCCGAAATGGTGATGTAAAGATCCACGGGGTCAACGTCTGCGCGGAATTGACCAGCGGCGCGCCCCTTGGCGAGCACGTCGCGAATGGCGGCGATAAGGGGATGATAGAGGTCAGGGATCTTGCCCGACATGGCAATGTGCTTGGCCTTGTGCAAATTCTCCGAGTTGAGCAGACGGATAACCTGCGGCTCGTCGCGGAAGTGCTCGAAGGTGAAAATGGTGAGCTTGGCCATCGCGTCCTTCGGCTCGAGGTCGGCGAAACTCCATTCGTTCTGACGCTTGCGCATGCGCGCATAGGCAAGTTCCATAACCTCGACGAACAGCCGCTCTTTGCTCTCGAAATAGTGATAGAGTACGTTCTTCGTAACGCCGCAGCGTCGCACGATCTCATCCACCCGCGCGCCGGCGAAACCCTTCTCGGCGAACTCTTCAGTGGCGATCTCCAATAGGTCCGCACGAGTGCGCTCGGCATTGCGCCAACGGCGCGGCTCGCCGATACGCTCAATCGGCCTTTCGCGGAACTCGCCACCCTCGGTCCCGATTCTGGCCTCGGGCGCGACTTCCGGCACGGTCGCCTCCCTGCTCTGTCTCGTTGTCTTCCCGGCGCTTCTCATGACTTTTCCTGTCGCAGAATCCGACGATGCCGGCATCATGGCCAAACCGGGTCTGGCGAACAATGCGGTCCTTGAGCTCCGCATGGCCTTCGCCGCCCCCTATTCCGCTGCTGCCCGGGCGAGTTCGATGCGAAGCGTTCGGGTCGCAGCCGAGTCCAGCCAACCGGAGATAGGATCCACGATCACGCCGTGACGGTCTCGGGCGAAGGCGACACTGATCTTGTGGTTCCAGACATCACGCGCAATGCTTTCGGGGTTCCGCTCCAGCGGATCGCCGAACCCGCCGCCGCCGGCCTGCTCATGCACGATGACACTGTCGGCGGCGATAGACATTGTCACCTTGCTCGGCAGGTCGACGGTCTTGCCGTCCTGGATGAGATAGTTCCGCGTGGCGCGGCCGGATTCGCCACCGGTCAGGCCGAATGGCTGGAACTTCATCCGGTCCGAGCGGAGCTGCAGTTCGGCCTGTGGCGCCAGCAGCCGATAGCTGCGCCGGACGCCAAGGCCGCCGCGATGTCGCCCGGCACCGCAACTGTCCTCAATCAGCGCATATTCCTCGACCCGCACGGGGTGTTGCGCCTCCAGCGTCTCCACCGGTGTGTTCGACAGGTTCTGGGAGGGGTTGGTGATGGCCTCGACGCCGTCGCGGTCGGGCCGACCACCCCAGGCGCCGCAGACCATATCGACGATGATGAAGGGGTCGCGATTCGGCCTGAGGCCGGCAATGCACACCACGGTGTTGCCGCCTTCGCCCGCAGCGGGGATGCGGTCCGGCACGATCTGGGCGAGCGCGCCGAACATCGTATCGCAAATGCGATAGCCGGTAAGCGCCCGCGCCGCCACCGGCGCCGGTGAGAGCGGGTTGAGTACGGTTCCCTCCGGTACGCGGATATCGAGGCAGCGAAAGATGCCGGCATTGTTGGGCACGTCCCCCTTCAGCGCACAGCGAATGCTCAGATAGGTACAGGAATTGGTGTAAGAGCGCGTGGCGTTGATCGCGCCGCGTACCTGCGGTGAGGAACCCTCGTAGTCGATGATCAGCGAATCCTCGCCAACGGTGACCGCGACTGTGATCGGAATCGGGCCTGAGCCCATACCATCGTCATCGATGTGGTCGACGAAACGGAAAGTGCCCTTCGGCCAGCCGCGTATCTCCTCGCGCGTCATCTTTTCGGCGTAGTCGAGCAGCGCGGCCATGTAGTCCTGCAGTGTCTCGGCGCCGTAGCGGTCGCACAGCTTGCCGATTTCGCGGATGCCGACCTGGCAGGCTGCATACTGGGCGTAGAGATCGCCGAGCACGCGGTCGGGAACACGGACGTTGATCTCAATGAGGCCCGCCAGTGTCTCGTTGATGACGCCGCGCTCGTAGAGCTTCATGACGGGGATGCGCAGGCCTTCCTGATAGATTTCGGTGGAATCGCTGGCGTTCGATCCCGCCACCCGACCGCCGACGTCGGTGTGGTGGCAGATCACGACCGAAAAGCCTTGCAGTGCGCCCCCATGGAAAATTGGAACGAACATAAAAATGTCAGGCAGATGCATACCGCCACGATATGGATCGTTGAGGATGACGGCGTCGCCCGGATTGAGGTCGTCGCCATACCTCTCCAGCACTGCGGCCATGGCCTCGGGCACGGCACCGAGATGCAGCGCGATGGTCTTGGCCTGCGCGACCATGCGGCCATGGCGGTCGCAGAGAGCGGCAGAATAGTCCATCACGTCCTTCACGATCTCGGAGCGTGCGGTGCGCACCACCGTGTAGGCGATCTCGTCAACGATCGAGTCCATCGCATTCTTGAGAACAGCGAAGGTGATCGGGTCGGCGGTCGTGCTCATTTGCTCTTCCTCAAGCGATGTCGATGATGACGTTCCCGACGGCATCGGCGCGGAAGCGGGCATCCGGCGGCACGACAATGGTGGTGTCATAGGATTCGATGACGGCCGGCCCTTGCTGAGGCTCCGTAGTCACGTCGCCGCGTGCCATCAGCCGGGTGGAAACGGGCGGCATACCGCGCTCGAAATGCACCATTCTCGTGCCGCTCAGGCCACGGGTGGCCGCCGCATCCACCTTCGCTGTCTGGAAGGCGAGTCGTTCGGCTCTGCCGATCGCCGTCAGCCGCAGCGCAGCCACCTCGACAGGCTCTCCGGTCGCGTAGCCATAGGTCGACCGGTAATCGGCGTAAAAGCGTTCGGCGAGACTGGCGAAGCCGGCCGCGAGGATCGCCTGCGGATCGAAGGGAATGGTCAGTTCCGAGGACTGCCCGACATAGCGCAGATCGGCGGCGAAACGCAGTTCCACGCCGTCGTCGCCGTAGCCCTCCTCGGCAAGCACGGTAAGTCCCTCGGCTGCAAGATCCTCCAACCGGGGCGACAACCAGGCGGCCTCGACATCGGTGATCTTCTTCTGCACGGCGCGCACAAAATTGTGCTCGACATCGGCGGTGAGCATGCCGGCGGCGGAGAAGACTCCGGACATGATAGGCGCAATCACACGTTTGACGCCGAGTATGCGCGCCACGTCCAGCGCATGCAGCGGACCGCCGCCGCCGAAGGCGACGATGGTCATGTCGCGCGGATCACGACCACGTTCAACAGTGACGGAGCGGATAGCCCGCGCCATGCTGACATTGGCGATCTGGCGCACTCCCTGCGCGGCTTCCTCGATCGAAAGCCCAAGCGGGATGGCCACATGGCGGCGCATTGCCTCGATAGCCCTGTCGCGGTGGACAGGCAGGCTGCCGCCGGCCAGCGCCTCCGGATTCAGGTAGCCGAGGCACATATTTGCGTCTGTCACGGTTGGCCGGTCGTTGCCGCGGGCGTAGCAAGCCGGACCGGGATCGGCACCCGCCGAGGCGGGGCCGACGGTGAGCAGCCCACCTGCGTCGATCGAGGCGAGCGATCCGCCGCCCGCGCCGACCTCGGCGATGTCGACCGCCGGAACCTTCAGCATGTAGCCGCCGCCCTTGATGAAACGGCTGGGCGACGAGATTCCGTCGCGGAACTCATATTCGGTGACCAATGCCGCCTGACCGTTTTCCACGATCGACGCCTTGGCAGTGGTGCCGCCCATGTCGAAGATGATCAGGTCGCCATAGTCGAAGCCGCCCGAGAGCGAGGCGGCTCCCGTCACACCACCGGCCGGCCCCGAAGCGACGGCGAAGACAGGGAGTCTGGCTGCTACCGGCGCTCCCATCATGCCTCCGTTTGAGGCAACCACCTGGAGCGGGGCACGAATGCCGAGTTCGGCGATGCGCCGGCGCAGCCGATCGATATAGGTCTGCATCTCCGGCAGCAAATAAGCGTTCACCACTGTCGTGCTGGTGCGCTCATATTCCTTGATCTCCGGCAGAACCTCATGCGATGCAGTCACCCGCAACTCGGGAAAGGCTTCGCGCACGGCAGCCGCCGCGGCGATCTCGTGAACGGGGTTCACGTAGCTGTTGAGGAAGCAGATCGCGACCGCCTCCACTCCCTCCGCGACAAGTTCGCCGCATACGGCCACCACCTCAGCAAGGTCGATAGCTGTGACGACCGAGCCATCGGCGGCAATGCGCTCGGATATCTCGCGGCGGTAGCGGCGCGGTGCCAGAGGCTCGGGTTTCTCCCAGGCGAGATTGAACATCTCAGGGGTGCGGATGCGGCCGATCTCCAGAACGTCGCGGAAACCCTTGGTGGTGATCAGTGCCGTCTTGGCCCCTTTGCGCTGCAGTATGGCGTTCGAACCGACCGTCGTTCCGTGCACAATTTCCTTCACGGCGCCAGGTTCGATCGCCAGTCGTTCCAGCATCTCGGCCAGGCCGGTGATCACTGCTTCGCCGGGATCGGCCGGCGTGGAAGAGGTTTTGTTGACGAACAGCGTGCGGCCGCCGCGTGAAAGCACCAAATCCGTGAAGGTGCCGCCGATGTCGATGCCGATCCTGACATCAAGGGCCTCGGGTGCTGGGGCATCGGCCATGCTGTTTTCTCTCCGCTTTTATTAACTGACTAGTAAGTCAATAACGGCCAACAGTCAAGAGACCCGAAGTCGATTCGCTGCCGCGACTTCGACTGCTGGCCCCCTCGTTTGTCCGACGCGGCCAAAGCCGGGCTCAACAAAAGCGAACAGCCTCCCCCCTCACACAGACCATCTACACATTCCGGCAAGCGCGGATCACCGACCGCAGGCGTGAGGCTCAGCAATACCGGACCTCGGGCTTGAACTTCGCCATCGCGCCGATTCGACCCACATGGCGGATGCCCGTCGGGCATCCGCGCGGGAGGCGAAATTATCCCCGACGATCTCCTGACCAGGCCGACGAAGCGCCGGCGCTCGATCGTTCCCATGGTTGCGAGCCATGTTTTGGAACATTGCGCAGTGCCGGCTGTTTTTGCGTTCGAATGGAGGCTAGCGATGAGCAATCTCGACCATGCGCTGTCGCTCGCCGAAGCAGCGCATCGAGGCCAGAAGGACAAGCTCGGCAGACCCTATGTCGAGCATTGCCGGCGCGTCGTCGAAGCGGTCGACGGGCTTGACGAGAAGATCGTCGCCTATCTGCACGATGTTCCTGAAAAGGCGAAGGGCTGGACGCTGGCACGCCTTGCAGCCGAGGGCTTCAGCCCCTCGATCGTGGCGGCCGTGGACGCCATGACCCGGCGCGAGGGCGAAGACGACGCTGCATTCGTGCGCCGCGCCGCCGCCAACCGCCTTGCGCGCAGCGTCAAGCGTGCCGATCTCGAGGACAATCTACGCCAAGCCCGCGAGGCCGGCTTGCCGACGGGGAAGTACGAACGGGGACTTGGCATCCTGCGGGACGAGTTCGAAAAAGGCGGCGACGGCACATGACAGCCGTCCTGGTTGTCGAAACATCCGATGATCGTGGATCCTGGCGAACTGAACCGAAACGCCGGCGGGCGCAGGCTGGCGAATAGCCGCTCCGATCCAATCGGATCGGCCATTGGCCAAAGCATGTCTCCCGCAAGTGTGCAGTCTCGGAAAAGGACATCCGCTGGATCAATATCTACCGCGTGTCGCGACACGCAGCAGCGTGGCTAGACGGCTGCGGAGTGACGCCCGGCGCCGGAGCCGAAATAGCGATCGAAGGCAGAAGCGATGCTTCGCACGAAGGGCCGGCCGCGCGCCATCACGACGAAGCGGTTTCCCTGTCGCGCGAAGATGCCGTCCTTGTCCGCTGCGGCAAGATATTCCGCTTCGATGATGATCGGCCGAGCAGCCTCGCCGAAGCGGCTCAACAGGTCGCAGCGCGAAAACGAGAGATCGCACATCAGCCGTTCGATCACCCAGGCGCGCATGCGGTCAGTGCCCGATAGCTCGAAGCCGCGGACAACGGCCATGCCAGCCGCCGCGACACGACGTTCGTAATCGGCGGAAGCCGGCGCATTCTGCACATAGCCCTGCGGCAACTGCCCTACCGCCGATGCGCCAAGGCCGATCAGGGCCTCGGCACTTTCGCAGGTGTAGCCCTGAAAGTTCCGCCTGAGCCAGCCCTCGCGGCAGGCAATCGCCATCCTGTCGCTAGGCCTGGCAAAGTGGTCGAGGCCGACCGCATTGTAACCCGACGCGGAGATCACCGACGCAGCGCATTCGAACTGCCGGAACCGCTCCACGGGTCCTGGAAGCGCAGCTTCGTCGATCATCGTCTGGTGCTTCTTCATCCAGGGCACATGAGCGTAGCCGAACAGCGCTATGCGGTCGGGGGTGAGCGTCAAGGCCTGGGCGACGGTCGCGGCGACGCCCGCCTCGCTCTGGTGTGGGAGCCCGTAGAGCAGGTCGAGATTGACCGATGTCGCACCGCGTGCGCGGACCGCATCGACCACGGCCTTCGTCGCCTCGAAGCTCTGCTCGCGATTGATCGCCTTCTGCACCCTGCGATCGAAATCCTGGACGCCGAGGCTCGCCCGCCTCATGCCGATCGCGGCGAGTGCGTCGAAACGGGCGTCGTCCATGTCGTTGGGATCGATCTCGACCGAAACCTCCGCGTCGGGAAGGAACCGGAAGCGACTGCGCAGTTGGGCATCCAGCGCGATCATGTCGCGCGGCTCCAGCATGGTGGGAGAGCCGCCGCCATAGTGCACCGCCTCGACGCGCGCTTTACCGTCGATCAGCCCGGCGACCGTCTCGATCTCCCGGTGAAGCGCCTGCAGGTAGCGCTCGAGCGGCGCATATCGTCGCACCTGCCTGGTGTTGCAGGCGCAGAACCAGCAGAGCCGGTCGCAGAACGGGATGTGGATATAGAGCGAAAGGGTCGCGCCCGCGGGAAGCTCGCCCAGCCAGTCCCGATAGGCGTCCTCGCCCACGCCGGCATGGAAATGCGGGGCAGTCGGATAGCTCGTGTAACGCGGCGCCGGCGCCGCGTATTTCCTGATCAGTTCCTCGTCCATGCTGGGCTCCTGTTCGGCAGCCCAGATTAGGAAACGCGACGGCGAGGGCCTTGACCTCGATCAACCCGCCGGCGGGGACAAAAAGCCGCGATGTCCCCCATATGTCGACAGCGGTGAACGATATAGTGTGCGGCTCAACCGGAAATCGCCATGAACATCCGACAGGACGTCCACAACTCCGATATCCCTGCCCTGTGCCAAGCCTGCGAGGCGAGGCATCGAGGCCTGTGCGGGGCGCTCGACCCGGCGCAGCTCATCACGCTCGCGAAGCAGTCGTGGAAGCAGAAAGCGGATGCCGGTGCAGAGCTCGTCGGCGACAGCGAAAAGGTGGCCAGCTATTCCAACGTGCTCTCCGGCGTCATCAAGCTGACCAAGACGCTGGCCGACGGCCGCCAGCAGATCGTCGGCCTGCAGTTCGCCCCCGATTTCCTGGGCCGCCCGTTCAAGTCCGAGAGCGCAATCAATGCGGAGGCGGCGACCGACGTCTCTCTCTGCTCGTTCCCCAAGTCATCGATCGAGCGCATGATGAAGGCCTCGCCCGAGCTCGAGCATCGTCTGCTGGTGCAGACCTTGAAGGAGCTCGACGAGGCGCGCGAATGGATGCTGACCCTCGGCCGCAAGACCGCGTCGGAGAAGGTGGCGAGCTTTCTGCTTCTGATCGCGCGCAACATCGACCCCTACCGGGCTGACAACGTGAAGGACGTGGTGTTCGACCTGCCGCTGACCCGGGCCGACATCGCCGATTATCTTGGGCTGACCATCGAGACCGTCAGCCGGCAGCTGACCATCCTGCGCAAGGACGGCGTGATAGCGATCGAGAACAACCGACATGTGACGGTGGGCGACTTGGAACGACTGGCAAGGCGCGCCGGACGCTGATCTGTTTCGAATGCGCCCGTATGCCGATGCATCCGGGCGGCCACGCAGGCGCGGCCCTTCCGGGTTGGCCGGTTTTCGCGCCGGCGGGCGTGGGCCACGAAGTAGCGCGCTCCAACGGCCGATCATCGGCCGCCGAGTCTGGCGGTTTCCGCGATCATCGCCACGAAGTCCTGCTCGAAGGCGATGTGACGGCGCAGCGATCCGAAGAATCCCCGCAGCATGAAGCCGAGCGCCTCCGCGCCCGGCATCGGCCGGGCGTCGCCAACCTGCAGCAGCGCCTCTGCGACTTCCTCGCCATAGCTCGCATCCTCGCGATGTTCTCCCGCCAGCCGGTCCAGCGAGCCGGCGACCGCCAGACTGCCCGGGGACAGACGTTCGCAGAGGGGAAACACCACGCCTTCCTCGAATCGGTGGGCATTTTCCAGAAGCGGCACCACCGTCCGGGCGGCGGCTTCGCATTCGCTGCCGCTCACATCGGCTGGCAGTCGGTCGGCGATCGCTTCCAGCCGGTCGCAAAGGGCAAGCTTGGCCGCATGCACATTTCGCAGCAGGATCAACGGATCGCCGGGCGCCGAGGCAATGCGCTCCGCATCTCCGTCATAGCCCGTCCCGATCCTCGCCAAATCCGTTTCCTCGCGCCACCGCCGTCTGTCGTCAAAGGCTAGGAGCGGCGGCCGCTGCCGCCTTGATCCAAATCAAGGACGTTGTCGGTCGCTCCGACGATGGTGCGCCCACAGGAATCGCCTGATCCGCCATCCTTGTGGGGACCGCATATGAAATACGGAGCCGAAATCGCCGGCGTTGGCCTTGCCGCCTTTCTCGCACTGCTCGGGGCAGCGTTCGCCGCGGACGACCTCTTCCGCCAGCACATGTGGGTGCTGTTCTTCGTGCTCGCTGCGGGCACTGTGCTCCTGCTACGCAACACCGGTTTCGCTCCGGCCTCCGATCGTGCCGTCGATCATTCGCCCTATATGGACGGGCCGGTCCGCTATGGCGCAAACGCAACCATGTTCTGGGGCGTGGCGGGCCTTCTGGTCGGCGTGATCGTGGCCCTGCAACTGGCCTATCCCGACTTCAACATCGAACCCTGGTTCAGCTTCGGACGGATGCGGCCGCTTCACACGTCGGCCGTGATCTTCGCCTTCGGCGGCAACGCCCTGATCGCCACCTCCTTCTACGTCGTGCAGCGCACAAGCCGCGCGAAACTCTTCGGCGGCAACCTCGCCTGGTTCGTGTTCTGGGGCTACCAGCTCTTCATCGTCATGGCGGCGTCGGGCTATCTGCTGGGGATCACGCAGAGCCGCGAATATGCCGAGCCCGAATGGTACGTGGATCTCTGGCTGACCCTCGTGTGGGTTGCCTATCTGGCGGTGTTCCTGGGCACGATCCTGAAACGCAAGGAACCCCACATCTACGTCGCGAACTGGTTCTACCTCTCCTTCATCGTGACGATCGCGATGCTGCACGTCGTGAACAATCTCGCGGTGCCGGTGTCGTTCCTCGGCGTCAAGAGCTACTCGGCTTTCTCGGGCGTGCAAGACGCACTGACCCAGTGGTGGTACGGCCATAACGCGGTCGGTTTCTTCCTCACCGCCGGCTTCCTCGGCATGATGTACTATTTCATCCCGAAGCAGGCGAACCGCCCGGTCTATTCCTACCGGCTGTCGATCATCCACTTCTGGTCGCTGATCTTCCTCTATATCTGGGCCGGTCCGCACCATCTGCACTACACGGCGCTGCCCGACTGGGCGCAGACGCTCGGCATGGTGTTCTCGATCATGCTGTGGATGCCCTCCTGGGGCGGCATGATCAACGGCCTGATGACGCTGTCCGGTGCCTGGGACAAGATCCGCACCGATCCCATCATCCGCATGATGGTGATGGCGGTGGCCTTCTACGGCATGTCGACCTTCGAAGGCCCCGTAATGTCGATCAAGGCGGTCAACTCGCTGTCGCACTATACCGACTGGACCATCGGTCACGTCCACTCCGGCGCTCTCGGCTGGGTCGGCCTGATCTCGTTCGGCGCGATCTACTACCTCGTGCCCAAACTGTGGAACCGCGAGCGGCTGTATTCGATGCGGCTGGTCACCTGGCACTTCTGGCTGGCGACCCTCGGCATCGTCGTCTACGCGGCCGTGATGTGGGTCTCCGGCATCATGCAGGGCCTGATGTGGCGCGAATACGACGAGCAGGGTTTCCTGGTCTATTCCTTCGCCGAAACGGTCGCGGCCATGCACCCCTACTACGTCATGCGCGCCGCCGGCGGCGCGCTCTACCTCACCGGCGCGCTGATCATGGCCTTCAACATCACCATGACCATCCTCGGCTACCAGCGCGAGGAGGAGCCGGTCGCCGGCGCCGCACCCAGCCTGCAGCCGGCCGAATAGGAGCCCGACCAAATGGCCTTGATGGACAAACATGCAATCCTGGAGAAGAACGCCACGCTGCTTCTGGCGGGCTCCTTCCTGGTGGTCACGGTCGGCGGCATCATCGAGATCGCGCCGCTCTTCTACCTGGAGAACACGATCGAGAAGGTGGAGGGGATGCGTCCTTATTCGCCGCTCGAACTGGCCGGCCGCAACATCTACATCCGGGAAGGCTGCTACGTCTGCCACAGCCAGATGATCCGGCCCTTCCGCGACGAGGTGGAGCGCTACGGCCACTACAGCCTCGCTGCCGAGTCCATGTACGACCACCCGTTCCAATGGGGCTCCAAGCGCACCGGACCCGATCTCGCTCGCGTCGGCGATCGCTACTCCAACGCGTGGCACGTCCAGCATCTCATCGAGCCGCGGTCGGTCGTGCCGGAATCGGTCATGCCCAGCTATGCCTTCCTGAAGGACAAACCGTTGGCAGCGAAGGATTTTTCTACCCAGCTCGTGGCCAACGTCCGGGTCGGCGTGCCCTACAACGACGACATGATCGCCAATGCCGGGACCGACCTCAGGGCGCAAGCCGATCCTGATGCCGACACCACCGGCCTGCTCGAGCGCTACCCCAAGGCCAAGGTCGGCGATTTCGACGGCAATCCGCAGGCGCTCACCGAGATGGATGCGCTCGTCGCCTATCTGCAGATGCTCGGCACGCTGGTCGACTTCTCGACCTATGACGAAGCCGCAGGCTACCGCTGAGGAACGTCGTCATGGATTACCACACGATGCGTGAATTCGCCGACAGCTGGGCCCTGCTTGCCATGACCCTGTTCTTCCTCGGCGTCGCCCTCTTCGCATTCCGGCCGGGCAGTCGCAAGGCGGCCGACGAGGCCGCCAGGATCCCTCTCAAGGACGATTGAGCCATGAGCGACAAGCATATCGACGACATCACCGGCGTCGCCACGACCGGCCATGAGTGGGACGGCATCAAGGAGCTCAACAATCCGCTGCCGCGCTGGTGGCTGTGGACCTTCTACGCCACCATCGCCTGGGCGCTGGTCTACACCGTCGCCTATCCGGCCTGGCCGATGCTGCGCTCGGCGACCTCAGGTCTGCTCGGCTATTCGAGCCGCAGCGACATCAAGGCCGAGCTGGCGGCGGCCGAAGCCGCCAAGGGCAGCTATGTCGAAGCGGTTGGCGCCAGGAGCGTCGGCGAGATCATCGCCGACCCCTCCCTGCGCGACTTCGCCGTCGCCGCCGGCGGTGCGGCCTACAAGGTCAACTGCGTCCAGTGCCACGGGTCGGGTGCGGAAGGCTCGCCCGGCTTCCCCAACCTCAACGATGACGACTGGCTGTGGGGCGGCACTGCCGACCAGATCTACCAGACGATCGCCCATGGCATACGCTTCGCGACCGATGCGGACACCCGGGTCTCGGAAATGCCTGCCTTCGCCGACGTGCTCGAGCCCGCGCAGATCCAGGAGGTCGCCGCGTATGTCGCGACGCTCGCCGGCGACGAGGCAGACACCGCGCTGGCGACGCCGGGCAAGACGGTCTTCGCCGACAATTGCGCGGCCTGTCATGGCGAGGACGGCAAGGGCAGTCGCGAGCTCGGCGCGCCCGATCTCACCGATGCGATCTCGCTGATCGGCTCCGGCCAGGCGGCGATCGCCCGGCAGGTGCGAGCCCCCCGGCACGGCGTCATGCCCGGCTGGAGTGCCCGGCTGGGCGACACCACGGTCAAGGAGCTTGCCGTCTACATCCACTCGCTCGGCGGCGGCGAATAGGCCAGGTCACCGGTTGACCTGCATCAACGCGAGACGGCGTCTCCTGCGGCTAGATGAAAGCACGTCGCTCCGCTTGGCTCTCGTCGGCTCCGCGGCGTGCGATGAAACTGCGAGTGCCCGACATGCTCAACCAGACTGAAGTGGAAAGGCTCGAAGCGGAGGCGGTGAATTCCGCCAAGGTCCGGCAACCTCTCTACGCTCCGCGTCGCAAGATCTTCCCGAAGCGCGCCTCGGGCAGCTTCCGGCGCTTCAAATGGCTGGTGATGCTGGTGACGCTCGGCATCTATTACCTGACGCCATGGCTGCGCTGGGACCGCGGTCCCTATGCGCCTGACCAGGCCGTGCTGGTCGATCTCGCCCACCGGCGCTTCTATTTCTTCTTCATAGAGATCTGGCCGCAGGAATTCTTCTTCGTCGCAGGCCTGCTGGTCATGGCCGGGGTCGGGCTGTTCCTGATCACGTCCACCGTCGGACGCGCGTGGTGCGGCTACAGCTGCCCGCAGACCGTCTGGGTCGATCTCTTCCTGGTCGTCGAGAGGGCGATCGAGGGCGACCGAAACGCGCGGATCAAGCTCGACGCCGGCCCCTGGACCGCGCGCAAGCTCGTGTTGCGCGGCGCCAAGCACGCCATATGGCTCTTGATCGCCGTTGCAACGGGCGGCGCCTGGATATTCTACTTCGCCGACGCCCCGACCTTGCTCCTCGACGTGGTCTCCGGCAAGGCGGCGGCTGTCGCCTACATCACCGCCGCGGTGCTGACCGCCACCACCTACACGTTCGGCGGCCTGATGCGCGAGCAGATCTGCACCTATATGTGTCCCTGGCCGCGCATCCAGGCGGCTATGCTCGACGAGCATTCGCTGACCGTCACCTACAACGACTGGCGCGGCGAGCCGCGCTCGCGCCATGCCAAGAAGGCGGCCGCGGAAGGCCGGCCCGTCGGGGACTGCGTCGACTGCAACGCCTGTGTCGCCGTCTGCCCCATGGGCATCGATATCCGCGACGGCCAGCAGCTCGAATGCATCACCTGCGCGCTTTGCATCGATGCCTGCGACGCGGTCATGGACAAGATCGGCAAGGAGCGCGGCCTGATCTCCTATGCCACGCTCAGCGACTACAACGCCAACATGGCGCTGGCGACCGCGGGCGGGACGACCGCGATCGATCCGGGTCGCGTCCGCGGCACCGACGGAAAACTCACCGACAAGGTCGCCCAGTTCCATATCCGCAAGCTATTCCGCCCGCGCACCTTCATCTATATGGGCGGCTGGACCCTCATCGGTGTCGCACTGCTCTATGCCCTCCTCGGCCGCGACCGGCTCGAGATCAACGTTCTTCACGATCGCAATCCGCAATTCGTCACGCTCTCCGACGGCTCCATCCGCAACGGCTACACGGTGAAGCTTCTCAACATGATCCCCGAGCCGCGCACCATCATCCTGACGATGCAAGGGCTGCCAGGCGCGAATATGAGCGTGATCGGCTCCGACCAGCCCGAAGACCGGTCGATCGCGGTGCTGGTGGAGCCCGACAGGCTGAGGACGCTCAAGGTCTTCGTGCGGCAGCCGAAAGAGTTCGTCGACGGCACCGACGCCAGCTTCAAATTCATCGTCGAGGACAAATCGAGCTTCGAGCGCGACGACTATGTCGCGACCTTCAAGGCACCGGAGATTTCGAGATGACCAGGCGCGGAAACGGCACGTTCACCGGTCGGCACATGCTGGCCATCGTGGTCGCCTTCTTCGGCACCATCATCGCCGTCAACCTGACCATGGCGATGGTCGCGGGCCGTAGCTGGACCGGCTTGGTCGTGAAGAACTCCTATGTCGCAAGCCAGGAGTTCAACCGGAAGGCCGAACAGGGGCGCGCCCAGGCCGCGCTTGGATGGCACAGCAGCCTGACGATCGGCAGCGGAGAGATCCGCTACCGGCTCGCCGACGCATCAGGCGCAACGGTCGCACCAAGCGCCGTAACGGTGACCTTCCGCCGCCCGGCCTATGACGGCGAGGACAAGGTCATCGCGATGCAACGCCGTGCCGACGGAACGTTCCGGGCGCCGGAAACCCCGCGCGACGGCATATGGATTGTCGAGACCGATGCCGAGGTCGGCAGGGACCTGCCCTATCGCGAGGTCAGCCGGATCGTCGTTACCGCGGGAGAGCTGGAATGAGCTGCTGCGCTCCCGGCGCCGAGGGTGCCCTCGACATCGAAAGGATGGGACATGGCCTGCCTTCGGCGGAAGAGCTTAAGCTGGCCGCCCGCGCGCTCGGCGACGGTCGGCACCAGGTCGACCTTTCGGTACCTTCCGTCCATTGCGGCGCCTGCATCCGGTCGATCGAAACCGCGCTCCGTAGTCTCGATCATGTCGAAAGCGCGCGCGTCAACCTTTCGACGCGACGCGTCGCCGTGCGCTGGCGGGGCGACGACGTGCCGCCGATCCCGGCCACGCTGGCAGGGCTCGGCTACGAGGCCCATCTGTTCGACCACGAGGGAACGGAAAAGGACGCAACGCTCGCCGAACTGATCCGCGCCGTCGCGGTCGCCGGCTTCGCCGCCGGCAACATCATGCTCCTGTCGGTGTCGGTGTGGTCGGGCGCGGAAGACGCCACCCGCGACCTCTTCCATTGGATATCGGCACTGATCGCCATACCCGCCCTCGTTTTCGCCGGCCGCATCTATTTCCGATCGGCATGGTCGGCGCTCAGGCATGGACGCATGAATATGGACGTGCCCATCGCCGTCGGCGTCTCGCTCGCCTATGGCATGAGCCTCTACGAGACTATCAACCATGGCCCGCACGCCTATTTCGACGCAGCGGTGTCGCTGCTGTTCTTCTTGCTGATCGGCAGGACGCTCGACCACGTGATGCGCAATCGTGCGCGCGCCGCCGTGCTCGGCCTGTCCAGGCTCGCCCCACGGGGCGCGGTGGTGCTGACGTCAGACGGCCAACGGGACTACCGGCCGGTCGGCGAGATCGAGCCGGGCATGCGGCTTGCGATCGCCGCCGGCGACCGTATCCCCCTCGACGCGCGGGTGATCGAGGGCCGCTCCGAGATCGACGCCTCATTGATCACGGGCGAGAGCGATCCACAGCCCGTGTCCATCGGCACCACCGTCCGCGCCGGGACGCACAATCTGACGGGTCCACTCACCGTCGAGGCGCTCGCGGCTGTGAAGGATTCATTCCTGTCGGAAATGCTGCGCATGATGGAGGCGGCCGAAGGCGGACGGGCTGGATATCGCCGGATCGCCGACCGCGTCTCGAGCCTCTATGCGCCCGTGGTACATCTCACCGCCCTTCTCACCTTCCTCGGCTGGATGGCGGTTTCCGGAGACTGGCACCGCGCGACAACCATCGCGATCGCGGTGCTCATCATCACCTGCCCCTGCGCGCTCGGCCTCGCCGTGCCCATCGTGCAAGTCGTGGCGGCACGCCGGCTCTTCGAACATGGGATCATGGTCAAGGACGGGTCGGCCATGGAGCGGCTGGCCGATATCGACATGGTCGTCTTCGACAAGACGGGCACGCTTACCCTCGGCCGCCCCCGCCTCGTCAACGCGGCCTCGATCCATGCCGAGACGCTCTCCGTCGCCGCGGCTCTCGCGCGGCATTCGCGGCATCCGCTCTCCCTGGCGATCGCAGAAGCCTCTCCGGTCGCCAACGGACCTCGTCTTGCCGATATCGTCGAAATGCCCGGGCTGGGAATCGAGGCCAAGGACGGAGGCAGCACCTGGCGGCTCGGGCGAGCCGAATGGGCAACGGGTGGCAACGGGGAACCGGGGAACCGGGGAACGGTCCTGGCGCAGGATGGCATGAAGCGTGCCGCATTCGTTTTCGAGGACGTGCTTCGCCCCGATGCACGCGCGGCCATCGCTGAATTGAAGGAAACGGGGCTGCGGATCGAGATGCTCTCGGGCGACCGCGCAGACATCGCCGAAGGGGTGGCCGGCGCGCTCGAGATCGAGAACTTCGCCGCCGGACTGCTGCCTGCCGGCAAGGTCGAACGGCTGGCTGCCCTTGCCGCCCAAGGCCGCAAGACGGCGATGGTGGGCGACGGGCTGAACGATGCGCCGGCGCTGGCTGCCGCCCACGTCTCGATCGCGCCGGCCACGGCCGCCGACATAGGGCGCAACGCCGCGGATTTCGTTTTCCTGCGTGAGAGCCTGTCGGCGATACCGCTTGCCGCCGCCGTGTCGCGGCAGGCGGGCCGTCTGATCCGTCAAAACCTGGCCCTGGCGATCCTCTACAATGCGATCGCCGTGCCGATCGCCATTCTCGGCTTCGTCACGCCGCTCGTTGCGGCAATCGCCATGTCGGGCTCGTCGCTGCTCGTCATCGGCAACGCGCTGCGTCTCGGGATCGGCCGAAAGCGGCCGGAGCAGGCGGCGACACCGCGGAACGCAACCCGCCCCGCAACGCTGGCGATCGCACAATGACCACCCTCGCCTATCTCATCCCGGTCGCGCTGTTCCTCGGCGGGCTTGGCCTGGGCGCCTTTCTTTGGGCGCTTCGCAGCGGTCAATATGACGACCCCGACGGCGCTGCGGTGCGTATCCTGGCCGACGAGGAGTAGCGTCGGATAGCCGGCCAGGCGTCCAACCGCTCATTGCTTCGTTGCGAAGCCACGCGCATCACGACGAAGTCGGTTTCGGATAGAAAGCAGGCTGCCACGGGATTCGTACCATGACAGCATCGAGCCGGCCCGACCTCAGCGACATCCATGCAGGTGACTGGGTTGATCGCAGGTTGCCTTCGGCATGGCGGCCATACACGCGGCTCGCGCGCCTGGATCGGCCAGTCGGCATATGGCTCGCCCTCTTTCCCTGTCTGGCCGCGCTCATTCAAGCCTCGCACGGATTTCCGGCCTTCCGGCATTTGATCGTCTTCTCCCTCGGCGCACTGCTGATGAGAAGCGCCGGTTCCACGATCAATGACATCGCCGATCGCAAGTTTGATGCCCATGTCGAGCGGACACGCTTTCGCCCGTTGGCCAGCGGCCGGCTCAGGACCCGCCAAGCTGTAGCCTTCCTGATGGTCGAACTTGCGCTCGCCGCGTCACTCCTGTTTTTCCTGACCCCATACACACGCCTGATCGCAATATGCGTGCTGCCGCTCGTATTCGTCTATCCGCTCTGCAAGCGATTCACCCACTGGCCCCAGGCCGTACTGGGGGCAGCGTTCAATTGGGGAATGCTGATGGCATGGGCGGAGGCGGCCGGGCATATCCCTGCCGGCGCCATCATCATGTGGATCGGCGCCATCGCATGGCAAATCGGATATGACACTGTCTACGCCTACGTGGATCTGAAGGACGACACTCGCCTCGGCTTGAAGTCGACGGCAATCCTGTTCGCTCAGCGGGGAAAAGCCTGTATCGGTCTGTTCTATGCTCTCACCGTGGCGTCATGGTCGCTGGGAGGTTGGCTGTCGGGCATGTCGCTTCCATATGCCGCTGGAATGATGGTGATCGCCGCGCATCTCGCCTGGCAGGCCTGGCGCATCGATCTTCAACGCCCTGAGCTGAATTTCAAACTGTTCCTGTCGAACATTCCGACCGGCGTGTTCCTGTTGTGCTCGGCGCTCATCGGGACATGGTGAGCGACGACAGATGCCGTGAAGTCGCTCTCCTCCTCCAATCGGGCCGATCTCGACTGGGGTCACCGCCCCCGGAACCGCTGTTCCCGGCGGAAATGCAGCAAGGGCCGCACACCGGGCAGTCCGGGGCTTGCGCTCAGTGCGAAAGCAGGACCGGCAGGCGCAGATCGTCCAGCACCGCCTCGGTGGCACCGCCCAGAATGAAGTCGCGAACGCGGGAGTGGCCGTAGCCGCCCATGACGAGCAGCCCTGCGCCGAGTTGGATTGCCTGTTCCTGGAGCGTCACGCCGACCGGAGCATCGCCGGCCTTGATTCTTGTGGCTTCGGCTTGAAGACCACGCTTGCGCAACCCATCCGCCAGGCGCTCGCCTGCGTCGAGCTCGGCCAGCGGCTTCTCATCGATGACGGTGATTACCGAGACCGCTTCGCATCTGGCCAGGAGCGGCTGTGCGTCTGCCACCGCCCGGGCCGCGACGCGACTGCCGTCCCACGCGATCGCGACATGCTTCAAGGTACCGATATCGCAGTGTTCCGGTAGCAGGATCGTTGGACGTCCCGCGCCGAAGATCACCGCTTCCGCCAGGGTCCGAGACGTCGGATTGCCCTTTTCCCAACCGACCAGATCGAGGTCGAAATAGCGTGCACTCGTGGCCGCCTTCTCGTAGAGAAAGGCGGGCCCCGCCGACACTTCCTCGGTCGAGAGCGGCACGCCGGCAGCCGAGGCCTGGTGTTCGACACGGTCCAGCAGGTGCGCGCCCCTCGCCCGGCTCTGCTCCTCCGCCTGGCGGATCTTGTTCGGCAGATCGAGCAGCAGGTCCGACAACGCATTGGAGACCGGCGGGATGTCGACATTGACCACCAGCACGTGGAGGTCGGCCCCGAACTGCCTTGCGACGGCCACCGCATGCGCGGCCACGGCATCGGAATTCGGATCGGGATGGGTGACCAGCGGAAGGAAGGCTTTCAGCTTCATGACGATTCTCCTTGACCGGACATAGCTCGGCGCCCTGGCTCGGCGATAGGCGGCCGAAGGCTATTTTGGCCGGAAAGCCGGCGCTTTGACATAGCGCAATTGGCCGGTCGGACCCGTTGTCAGCCACTTGGCGGGCCTGAGACTTGTTATTCATCCCGAGGGCGATTGCGCGCGCCGCGTCCCGACAGGATCGGCTTGATCGGAGTCAATGACATGGCCACAATTCTGGAGTTCACTCGCCGCAGCTGGTCCGATTGGGCGTTGTCGGCGTTTCGCGCAGCATATCGACGAAACAGGCTGCACTGACCTTCCGACGCCCGTTGTGGCCGCAATCGAAGACAGCTGTCCTGAGAGGCAGGTGTGACGATGTTGATCAGGACACTGTCGGTCCTGGAATGCACCAAGTTGATCGCGGCAAGCCGCGTGGTGCGTCTCGCCTGCTGCAGGGACGGCCAGCCCTATGTCGTGCCGATCCACATGACCTATGCCGACCGGCACCTCTACGGATTCTCGATGCCCGGCCGCAAGATCACCTGGATGCGCGACAATCCCCGTATATGCGTCCAGGTGGACGAACCGGGTCCAGGCAGGGGATGGAAGAGTGTCGTGGTGCTGGGCCGCTACGAGGAACTGGATGATACAGCGGAGAACGAGCCGGAACGCATCCATGCGTGGCGGCTCATCAGCAGCCGGCCCAACTGGTGGGAGACAGGCAGCCTGAGCCCCGTTCATCCAATCGTCTCAGACCACTACGAGCATGTCTTCTTCAGGATCATCATCCAAGAAATCTCTGGACGCGAAGCCATCGACAGGGACGAATAGCACGCCTGCCGATCGGCACCGGCATAACTGGCTGCAGGCGCATTCCCGGGATGGCAAACCCCTGCCGGACATTCTGCGTTCGCCGCTCCGTGGCGGTTTCATACGAGATCCATCGGCCGACTCGCGAGGTGGCGAGGTGGAAATGAAAACCGACGAACTGACGGTGCGCCGTCTGCATTCCGTCTGTTGAGCCTTGGCCTGTCCCTCAGCGGCGATTCCGCAAATTCAGTCTCGCCGTCGATCCGCCGGAGGCTTGCTTCAAGATCAGCTCGCGGTGTGGATATGGTATTCCTATTCCGTGCTCCTTGAATGTGTCCCACAGGGCGATCAACACTTTGCCGCGCACATTGGTCAGGCCTTGCTGAGGATCGTGAATCCAGAACCGCAGGACGAAATCCAGCGAGGATTCGCCGAAGCCCGTAAGCCAGCAGACCGGTCGCCGGTCGGCCTCCACCCGCGAGACGCTGATCGCCGCTTCTACCGCCAGTTGGCTGACCTTGTGGGGATCAGCCTCGTAAGAGACCCCGAAATGCACGTCGAGCCGCACGAGATTGTCGCTGAACGACCAGTTGATCACCCGCTGGGTGATAAAATCCTCGTTCGGGATCAGGTATTCGCGGCCGTCTCGCGTCACCACCGAGACAAACCTCGCCCGCAATTCGCGTATCCAGCCGAATGTGTCTTCAAGCGAGATTGTGTCACCCGGCTTGATCGACTTGTCCATGAGGATGATGACGCCGGAGATGAAGTTCGAGACGACCTTTTGCAATCCGAAGCCGAGGCCGACACCCACGGCGCCGGAAAATACAGTCAGCGCCGTCAGGTCGATCCCGACGGAGGAAAGTGCGACCGTACCGGCGACCAGCACAAGGCCGATCTTGGCGACCTTGCCGATGAGAACGCGGATCGAGGGTGTCAGCTCTTCGGAGCTCCGGACGCGCTCGTCGACATAGTTGCCGACGATGACCGCAAGCCAGACGGTCGCGACAAGCAGAAGCGCGGCCTTTACCAAAGTGAGCGCCGAAAGGCGAAAATTGCCCAGGGGAAGTGCAAGACTGTCCAGGAAAACCGATGCTTCGTCATCGATGCCCAGAATGACAAGGGCGGCAAAAATCCAGGCTAGCCAGCCGAGGGTGCGTGCAACAAGCCGATTGTGGATGATGCGCGACAGCACCGACACGAACAACCAGGCAACGGACAGGGAGAACGCTATGGAGATGAAATAAGTCCGGCTTGGCCAAGTGACGCTGCGCAAGAAGGTGAGAACAGCGAGCAGGAAGACCGTGAAAAGGATCCAGTCCGTGCGCCGCAATAGCGCGATGACGACCCTCAGCAGTCCGGGATGCCCTTTGATCCGGCGTGCGCCGTCCTCGAGGATCGGCTCGACGCGACGCGCCAGAAGCTTGGCCGCCAGGAACAACAAGGCGACGACGACGAATTGATAGAGGAGCCAAGGTGTGGCGGCATAATCGAGCCATCCGCGGGCCCAGACCAGCGATTCATCGACGGCGTTGCGTAAATCCAGTTCCACACAACCGTTATGGGGCAGAGACTGTGGACGGCAAGCTTCGTCCCCGGCGGATCGTTCGGCGCAGCACGCAAAGCCGCCGGCAGGTGCGGCGCTGCCATGGCCACCTTCATCCCAGGGACAACCGCCTGCTCGAGGGAGAGACGGCCACGCCCTGCGTGCACCTCGGTTGCCATGTGCATCTGGTCGCGGCGGCGACCGACCTGTCGATCCTCCTCCTCACCGTCCCGCCGATCCAGATGGCACCCAAGCCGATCGGCGCCTCCTGCCGCAGCAACATGCAGGGCACACTCTGCCGGTCACGCCGCCCACATCCTGCCGGCACGCCTTCTTCGGTCGAACGCCCAGCGGACGATGCAGCACACCGACTGTACCGTCCTCGTCGGATTGGGAGTGCATCTGGCGGCACAGAAGAGCTGAAGATCGCCTGATATGGTCGGCGGCCGGCCTTGCCGGCCGCGTTCCGGCACTCAGCGGGCCATGAGGATGGGCAATGGCGGTTCTGCCAGCATCGATCGGGTGACACCGCCGAAAACGCGCTCGCGCAACCGCGAATGACCGTAACCACCCATGACCATGAGTTCCGCGTCCATGTCGGCGGCGCGGCGAGCAAGTACGGCGGCGACGGACTGGCCGGAGCTCGGCAGCCTGTCGACGGCGACTTTCACCCCGTGGCGCGCCAGGTAGGCCGCGGCATCCGCGCCGGGCTCCGCGCCCTGGCCGGTCTCGCCGGCCACCGGATCGACCAGGACCAGCCGGACGTCGTCCGCCGTTACGAGCATGTCGAGCGCCTCACGCACGGCACGCGCCGCCTCCAGGCTGGAGTCCCAGGCCACCAGCACCCGCTTGGGGCGCAATGTCGGGCGCGAATTCTCGGGCAGGAGCAGGACCGGTCGTCCCGATGCGAACAGCGTGCCCTCGACAACCTTGGGCCGCAAGACCTCGGAGTCCAGCAGATCCGGTCCGACAACCACCAGATCGGTGTAGCGGGCCTGCCGTCCGACCACGTCGTCGACTGCCGCAAGGTCAGGATAGTCGCTCGCCACATCGGCCGACAGCGCGCTGCCGGCGAGGAACTTCGTGATCGAAGCCACCCTCTCCTGCAACCGCTTCAGTTCGGTCTGGCGTTCCTGCGCCCAGACCTCCGCGCCCATGGCCGCATCACCCATCGGCGGCGGCGACGCGACCCCCAGAACCAGAACCGACAGATGCGCCTCTATCGGCTCGCACAATGCGATGGCATGATCGAGATCACGATCGCCGCTATCGAGGCGGGCAACGTTCAGAATAGTTCTGTAAGCCATGAAGCTGCTCCTTTAGACGCGAAGAAACCCGTCTTCAGCCGCTCGTCTAACACGCAGGTCGGGATGGTATCTTGACCCAGGTCAACTGTTGGCCAGCGCAGCGCGCCATTGATCCGGATCAAGGCGCGAAGCCGACCGTGACATAGGCTCATGCGGTGGAACGCCGTGCCCGAACAGTCGCCGCAAGGTTGCTGTTCAATCTCGCAACCGGCCTCGCCTTTCCGGCGTTCAACACCAGAGGCACGGGAAATGGATCGGAAGGCTGGGCCATGATCATCGACAACCAGAACGACGCCACTGCGTTCCTTATGGAAGCAGGTTTGCCGGGCGAGCCGGTCGAACAGATAGAGACGCATATTTCGCGGATTTTCCTGGCAGGCCAGCGCGCGTTCAAGATGAAACGCGCCGTCCGCCTGCCCTATGCGGATTTCTCGACGGCCTCGCTTCGGCTGGCTTTCTGCCAAAAGGAGGTCGAACTCAACTCGAAGACGGCACCCGGCCTATATCTCGGCGTACGGCGTATCACGCGGGAAGCGGACGGCGCGATCACGTTCGACGGTGGCGGCGAACTCATCGATGCGGTGGTCGAGATGACCCGTTTCGATCAGGAATGCCTGTTCGACAGAATGGCGGCAGCCGGCAAGCTGACGCCCTCTCTGATGACCGGCCTGGCACGGACGATCGTCCACTTCCATCGGACGGCGCCTGTCATCCATTCGGGCGGCGGCGCCGACAACATCGCAGGGGTTCTCGACATCAACGAGGCCGCTTTCGCCGGAAGCAAAGTGTTCGACGACGCCGAGGTGGCTGGATTCAACGCCGCTTTCCGCAACCGTTTGATGCGCCATTGCGAACTTCTCGACCGTCGCGAAGCGGCCGGTAAGGTGCGGCGCTGCCACGGTGACCTTCATCTCAGGAACATCTGCCTGCTCGACGGAGAGCCCAGGCTGTTCGATTGTATCGACTTCAACGATCAGATCGCCACCGTCGACACGCTTTACGACCTCGCCTTCCTGCTGATGGACCTTTGGCACGGCAGCCATCGGCACTTCGCCAACCTGGTCATGAACCGGTATCTGGACGAATCGGACGATGACGACGGTTTTGCGCTGCTGCCGTTCTTCATGGCCGTCCGCGCTGCTGTCCGGGCCCATGTGACGGCGACACAGGCCGAACAGGGCGGGGCTCAAAGGGACAAGCTCATTGCGGACGCCAGGACCTATTTCGATCTTGCGATGTCTCTGCTCGAAGTGACGCCAGCCAGGCTGATCGCAATCGGCGGATTGAGCGGGTCGGGCAAGACCACCGTGGCCGAGGCGCTCGCCCCCTCGGTCGGCGCGCCCCCCGGAGCCCGCATCGTGGAGAGCGACAGGATCCGCAAGGCCATACACGGGGTTTCGGCGGAGACCAGGCTCCCGGACAAGGCTTATCGGCCGGAAGTATCGGAAACCGTCTACCGGCAGATGGCATGGCGCGCCGAACTGATACTTGCAGAAGGCGGCTGCGTCATCGCCGATGCAACTTTCGAGAAGGAGAAGAACCGCCACCTTATCAGCGATGCCGCAGGCCGGCTCGAACTGCCGTTCGTCGGAATCTGGCTGGAAGCGGAGCCCGCATTGTTGTGGCGCCGGGTCAGCGAAAGACAGGGCGGCCCGTCCGACGCGACCATCGACATCCTTTCGCGGCAGCTCGACCGGACGTCCGGCGCGATCGAATGGCATCGCGTGGATGCGAGCGCGTCGCCGCAGGAGGTTGCCGATGAGATCCTGCGCGCCGGCGCGGGTCCGACCATCCATGCCCGCCGCGCAATGGCCTGATCTGGACCCGACATCAGCAGCCACCCGCCCTGGAGCGACGCCGCCGGTTTCGTCGAACTTCGCTCCCGCGAAAGTGCTGCCGCCCGATCCCGGACAGGGACCGGACCCGGCTTAATTCCCGGGAAGGTCGAGCGTAGCGAGCGACACGCCTCCTTCGTCAGCATGATGCCGCACGACAAAACCAAGCTCGCGCGCCATGCCGAGCATCTTTTCGTTCTCGCTCAATATGATGCCTTCGATGCGGCCTATCCCGTCGGCGCGGGCATAGTCGATGAGCTTGGTCAGCAGGGCCCAGCCGAGCCCCTGTCCCTGCAGGTCGCTGCGCACCAGCAAGGCATATTCGGCCACCTCGCGATCGGGATCACAGGCCAGGCGCCCGATTCCGGCGGCAGCGCCACTGTCGGCCTCGAGCGCGACGAAAGCCATCTCGCGGTCGTAGTCGAGTTGAGTGAGCCGTTTCAGCATGTCGTCCGGAAATTGCTTGCGCGCCCCAAGGAAGCGCAACCTGATATCCTCCGGCGAGACCTTTGCGAAGAAATCCGGATAGAGCGCGAAATCGGCCGGCTTGATCGGCCGGATGAGATAGCGGACACCTTTGGCCGAATGCTCCTGTTCCCAGCCGGCCGGATAGGGGCGGATGGCAAGTCCGGGATTGGGACCCGGCGTCTCGACCGCGCCGGGATCGATCTCGACGCGGGCGTCGAGCGCAATCACCCCATCGGCGTCGGCCAGCAGCGGATTGATGTCCATGCCCGCGATACAAGGGAAGTCCACGATCATCTGCGACAGGCCGTTGAGCGCGGTGGTGATTGCCCCCATGTTGGCGGGTTTGCGATCCCGGAACCCGGCGAGAAGCCGCCCGATGCGCGTCCGCGATATAAGATCTCCGGCCAGCACGTCGTCGAGCGGCGGCAGAGCGATTGCCGTGTCGTCTATTACCTCGACGGCGACTCCGCCCGCTCCAAACAGGATGACCGGACCGAAGATCGGGTCGCGGCTCATGCCGAGGATCAGTTCCTGCGCATGCTTTCGCGCGATCATCGGCTGGATTGCATAGCCCTCCATGTCGGCATCGGGCGCATGGCTGGCGACCCGGCTGCGGATCAGCCCGGCTGCCTCTTCCGCCGCCGCCGCGGTCTCAATATCGAGCACCACGCCGCCGACATCGGATTTGTGCGAGATTGCCTTGGACAGAAGCTTGACCACGACCTTTCGGTTTCGTTCGAGCAGTCGGGCCGCCGCCCTGCCCGCCTCTGCCGGCGACCGCGCCACGATCGTCTCCGGAACCGGGATCGAATAGGCCGCTACCGCCGCCTTGGCCTCGGGCTCGGTCAGCATGCGCCGACCCTCTTTTGCCGCCTGACGGAAGATTGCCAGCACGGCTTCGCGATCACAGGCGACGTCCTCGCTGCGGCTCGACGGCACGCGCATCAGCGCCGTCTGCGCGCGTGCCCAATCGGTAAGATAGGAGACGGCGGTCGCGGCATAGTCCGGTGTCTCGTAGCTCGGCACGCCGGCATCCTGCAGGATCTGTCGGCCCTGGCGGGCCGTCTGCCCGCCGAGCCAGCAGGTCAGCACCGGCTTGCCGCCGATCATTCCGTTCGTCGTCAGGGCCGCGACGGCCGCCGCTGCTTCCGTCGGGGAAGCGAGGCCCGTCGGACAGTTCATGACGAGCAAGGCATCCGTCCCTGGATCGGCGGCGGCGGCTTCGACGGCCGCACGATAGCGCTCGGGCGTCGCGTCTCCGATGATGTCGATGGGGTTCGCACGCGACCAGGTCGGCGGCAAGGAAACGTCCAGGCGCTCGATGGTGGCGGGCGTAAGCTCCGCGAGTTCTCCCTTGCAATCGATAAGCTGATCCACGGCCAGAACGCCTGCCCCGCCGCCATTGGTCACAATTGCAACCCGGGATCTCTGGAGGGGCCGGAACAGCGCCGTCGTCTCTGCGGCGTCGAACAATTCGCCCAGTCCGTGAACCCGCAATATGCCCGCTCGCGCAAGAGCCGCATCGACGACCCGGTCGGCGCCGGAGAGTGCGCCGGTATGGGTGGCGGCGGCCTTGGCTGCCTGCTCGTGCCTGCCGGACTTGATCGCGATCACGGGCTTCAGCCGCGCGGCGGCGCGGGCCGCCGACATGAATTTGCGCGGATTGGGAATCGTTTCGAGATAAAGCAGGATCGCCCGCGTCTTCCCGTCTCGCGCCAGCAAGTCGAGATAGTCCCCGACATCGACGTCGGCCATGTCGCCGAGCGAGACGATCTGAGAGAAGCCGACATTGTTCTCGGCCGCCCAGTCGACCAGCGACGTGACGATCGCCCCGGACTGGGACAGGAGGGCCAAGCCGCCCGGCTGCGCCGGCATGTGACCGAAGCCGGCATTGAGCTTGACCGGCGGGATCATCAGCCCAAGTGTGTTGGGGCCGATGATGCGAAAGAGATAAGGCTTTGCTGCATCGAGCATCGCCTGACGCAGGCCGTTGCCCGCAGTCAGGCCGGCGGTGATGACAACGGCCGCCCTGGTACCCTTCTCGCCCAGTTCCCGCACGATGCCGGGGACCGTTTCGGGCGGTGTGACGATGACGCCCAGATCGGGAGCATCCGGAAGAGCCGAGGTCCGGGCGTAGCATCGCCTGCCCGCGACCTCGCGATATTTGGGATTGACCGGCCAGATCTCGCCCTCGAAGCCGCCCTCGACGATGTTGCGCATGACGGTCGCGCCGACGGACCCTTCGCGGGTCGAAGCACCATAGACCGCGACCGATCCGGGATGCGCCGCAAATTCGAGATTCCGAACAGTCATATCCACTGCCCTCCGTCTTTGAACACATCTCTCATGCCAAGGCGTGGATGCTGACGCATCCAAGCGCCCCAATCGCCAGCGCGGCCCCTCCGGACCGCTTGGCTTTCGCTCCAATGGGCCACGCGGTCGCGCGCTCCAACGGTCGATATCATCGACATTTGGTCTAATCTCAATTGAGCCTCATCTTTGCGACAGATCAACTCGCAGGGTCCTCCATACGCTATTGTGCCGATGGAACCGGATTGTCCGACCGGCGTCCGTGCTGGATTGTCGCTTCCGCTACATGACCGTTTCGAGAGGAGCCGTCCATGACCACGTCAGAGCTTGCGGTCTGCAGCAACTGCGGCAGCGTGAACAGGTTGCCGACGTTCCGCAGAGCCGAAGAGGCGAGATGCGGCAAGTGCCGCAAGCATCTGTTTTCCGGTCATCCGGATGATGTCGACGGCGCGACCTTCGAACGGCAGATCACTCGAAGCACACTGCCGGTCCTGGTCGATGTCTGGGCCCCCTGGTGCGGCCCTTGCCAGGTTATGGCACCGGCCTATGAAGCGGCCGCCCGGGAACTCGAACCGCGCATTCGCCTCATCAAGCTCAACTCGGACGCCGAGCAGACGGTCGCCGCGAAACTCGGCATTCGCGGCATCCCGACAATGATCCTCTTCCACAGGTCAAAGGAGATAGGACGGGCAACCGGGGCGATGAGTGCCGGTCAGATCGTGCGCTGGGTGCGCGAACGCATCCCCCTCCATCCGGCTGACGCTTGACCAGGATCAAAGCACGCGAGGCTCGGGCGACCTAAGCAAGCCGAAGAAAGGAAGGATTCCATGACAACGCTGCAAGACCTCACGCCCCGGTTCCGCCATGTGCGCCTGCTGCTCGCCCGCGAGAGGGACCACCCGACCGGCGAGCCGGAACAGGGCTACGACCTTCTCGTTCCGCTCGACGACGAGGGGCGGCTCGATGCGGCCGAATGGAAGGTGAAACAGGCGCTGTGCCGTGTCAGACACTTCCAGGCCGGGCAGGACGACCGTATCGGTCGACTTCGGCGCAAGCCGGGCGGGCAATGGTATTTCGACTATGTCGAAGGCGAGCGCGACGACGAGGTCGGCTTCCGCCTGGGAGAGGAACGCTTCGTGACGGGGGAATATGTCTCCATCGGCAGCAACGGCGCGATGCACACCTACCAGGTCGCACGGGTGGAGAAACCCTGACGGCACCAGGCCCGCCGTTCATTCCGACCGGTCATTTCCTGCGCGCGCTGCCCCGACGCGCCGCTTCTTTTCGGCGCCGGCGCAGGATCTCGTCGGTGCCGGTCAGCTTCTTGCCTCCCCCGGCTATCAGCGTGGAAACCACCGACACCGGGTCGCTGGCAGGGAACGTATCCCTCAATCCCTCGGCGAGCTGTTCGTCGAGGGTTTCCCGATCTTCCGCCCGCCCTTCCGTCCGTCGTTTGATCTTCACGGTCATCGTGTGATCCTCCCATCTGGACTTTCAGCTGCGCGCTGAGCCTGAAGCCTCCGCCAGCCCGCTCGAATGCCTGACGGTTGCGATTCTCAAGGAACCAGGACCGCGGCTTCGGTCAACCTACCCGCGCGAAGGTCACCGAGCGCCTCATTTGCCCGCTCCAGCGGGTAGACGACCGTGTGGGTGCGCACGCCGGCCCGACTTGCCGCGGGAAAGAACTCGACTGCGTCGCGCCGGGTCAGATTGGCAACCGAGACGAGTTCGCGTTCCTCCCAGAGCAAACGATAGGGCATCGAAGGAATGTCGCTCATATGGATGCCGCCGCAGACCACACGGCCGCCTTTGCGTACAAGGCGCAAAGCTCCCGGCACGAGTTCGCCGACGGGTGCGAAGATGATCGCCGCATCGAGCATCACATCGGGCGTCCTGTCCGAGCCGCCGGCCCAAACGGCCCCCAAAGACCGGGCGAAATCCTGGGCCTGCAGATCCCCTGGGCGGGTGAACGCGTTAACCTCGCGTCCCTGCGCGACACAGAGCTGGGCCACGATATGGGCCGCCGCGCCGAAGCCGAACAGCCCTATCCGCCGGCCCTCGCCTGCCTTTTTGAGCGAACGCCAGCCGATCAGACCCGCGCAGAGCAGCGGGGCGAGCGCGACGGGATCCGCATCCGGATCGAGGTCGAAGGCATAGGAGGCGTCGGCCACGACGTGCGTGGCGAAGCCGCCGTCGCGCGTATATCCGGTGAACAGCGGATCGTCGCAGAGGTTCTCCGCGCCGGCCACGCAATAGGCACATGCCCCGCATGTATGGCCAAGCCAGGGCACGCCGACGCGCCGCCCCAGCCGCGAAGGATCGGCGCCGGCGCCGATCGAGTCCACGATGCCGACGATCTCATGTCCGGGAACCAGCGGAAGTTTCGGGTTCGGCAGATCTCCGTCGACCACATGAAGATCGGTCCGGCAGACGGCGCAGGCTTCGACCCGCAGCCGGATTTCACCCGGGCCGGGCAACGGATCGGGCCGCTCCACGGATTTGAGCGGTCGCCCTGCTTCTTCCAGCGTCATTGCCTTCATGGCATCATCAGGACCTCGTGCGCCCCGGATGATAACAGAAAAGCGGTACCAGCGGTTGCTACACTGGCGATCAGATTCGGCAGGTGATCGCGAATCCTCAGCTCTGCCCAACCGGCCGGCTCAAGACCGGTCTGCCGACCGCGCCCATGCACGCCTCTCAGTTCTTCAAGCGGTATCCGGTCCGGAATATCCAGATCGTGACGGCCAGGCAGACGAGCAGGAAGCCGAAGGTCGCGGCGAGGCTCACCTCGACCGCGACGTCGGCCGTTCCGAAGAAGCTCCAGCGGAAGCCGCTGATCAAATAGACGACCGGGTTGAACAGCGACACCGTCCGCCACGCAGCCGGCAGCATATCGATCGAGTAGAAGGCGCCGCCCAGGAATGCGAGCGGCGTGACGACCAGCATCGGTATGAACTGCAACTGTTCGAAGCCCTTCGCCCATATGCCGATGATGAAGCCGAACAGGCTGAAGGTGGTCGCCGTCAGAACGAGGAACAGGATCATCCAGAACGGATGCCGAATCTCGATCGGAACGAAGAACGAGGCTGTCGCCAGGATGATGAGACCGAGCACGATCGACTTGGTGGCGGCGGCTCCGACATAGGCCAGAACGATTTCCACATGCGAAATCGGCGCCGACAGTATCTCGTAGATCGTGCCGACGAATTTGGGGAAATAGATGCCGAAGGAAGCGTTCGAGATGCTCAGCGTGAACAGTGACATCATGATCAGCCCCGGCACGATGAAGGCGCCGTAGGGCACGCCCTCCACGGCCTGTATGTGCGAGCCGATAGCGGTGCCGAAGACGACGAAGTAGAGCGAGGTGGTGATAACGGGCGTTACCAGGCTCTGCAGTAGCGTGCGTAGCGCGCGCGCCATCTCGAAACGGTAGATCGCCCAGACGCCGCGAGGGTTGAAGATCATGCGCGCCTCGCTACCAGACTGACGAAAATATCCTCGAGCGAACTTTGATGCGTCGCGAGGTCCTTGAACCCGATGCCGAGCTTCTCCAGCTTGCGCAGCAGATCGGGAATGCCGTTGTCTTCCTCGTGGGCATCGAACGTATATTCGAGCTCCCCACCTTCCGCATTGAGGGCCAGCGGCCATTCGGAAAGTTCTGGAGGGATGGCGTCGAGCGGCTCCTGCAGGCTCAACGTAAGCTGACGCTTACCTAGTTTGGCGATCAGCGCCTGCTTGTCCTCGACCAGGATCAATTCGCCCTTGTTGATGACGCCGATGCGGTCGGCCATCTCCTCGGCTTCCTCGATATAGTGCGTGGTCAGGATGATGGTCACGCCGCCGTCGCGCAGCTCGCGCACGAGCGCCCACATGTCGCGGCGCAGCTCGACGTCGACACCCGCGGTCGGTTCGTCAAGGAACAGGATCTCCGGCTCGTGCGCCAGGGCCTTGGCGATCATGACGCGCCGCTTCATGCCGCCCGACAGCGTCATGATCTTCTCGTTGCGCTTTTCCCACAGTGAGAGCGCGCGGAGAACTTTTTCGAGATGCTTCGGATCGGCCGGCTTGCCGAATAGGCCGCGGCTGAATCGGACTGTCGCCCACACCGTTTCAAAGGCGTCCGTGGTCAGTTCCTGCGGGACGAGCCCAATCTTGGAACGCGCGGCACGATAGTCACGGGCGATGTCGTGCCCGTCCGCAGCGACTGTCCCCTCGGAAGCGGTGACAATGCCGCAGACGATGCCGATCAGTGTCGTCTTGCCGGCGCCGTTCGGGCCGAGCAAGGCGAAGATCTCGCCCTTGCGGATTTCCAGATCGACCTTCTTCAGCGCCTGGAGGCCGCCGGCATAGGTCTTGGAGAGATTCTTTATCGACAGGATCGGGCGCATCGGAGGCTGACATAGGTTGGCTGCGGCAAAAAGCCAATATGGCCACCGCGCCTTTCCTGCCGTCAGCCGTCAAGCGTCCGATGAGGCACGCCATTGCCTAATTGTCGGGCCATTCCGCCGGAAAGTCCTGCGCAGCATACAGAATACACAGAATCTCGACCGTTCGCTGCTCTATCCGGTAGATGATGACCACCCGACGCTCAAAATTGAGAGCCCGCAGACCAGCGGCCAGGTCGTCCCGGCGCGGCCCACGTTCCGGCATCTGCGACAAACACTGACAGTGCTGCTGGAGCCGTCGCACGAAAGCGATCGTTCGCTCCGGACTGTCCCGCACGATGAAGTCGTCTATGCTGTCAAGGTCGGCCTCAGCCAGAGGGTGGAACGTGACCCTAGGCGTCACGACCCGCGGCTTTCATGCGTTCGAGGTGCTTGCGTTCCAGCCGCGCGAAGACTTCGTCAGCGGGAATGCCGGCACGAGGATCATCGAGAGCTGCGCGTACCTTTTGGCGCATGATTTCGAATGGCACTGCCATGCGCACCAGCAAACCTCTGACCGTCACATTGGACAAGCAGCAGCGCAGCGTGGACGAGCGATTGGTAACAGGCGCCTACGACTCCGCCAGCGAGGTCATTCGTTCAGCCCTTCGAGCCTTGGATCGCGAGGAGAAGGCTATAAACGTTTCGTCCGGCATGAATGTTACACTGTCATACATATCTCGGATAGAGGGCCGTCGTCTCGGCAGCGCTTTGCATATTCGGGCAGCGGCCGTCTCTTCGATCAATGCACCGCCGCATACATGATCTTCTCCTCGGTCGCCTCTTCGGGCGAGAACTCCTCGACGACGCGGCCCGAACGGCAAACCAGGATGCGGTCGGAGATGTTGAGGATCTCGGGCAGATAGGAGGAGATGACCACGATCGCGAGACCGTCATCCGCCAGTTGGTTGATCAACTGGTGGATCTCGGCGATGGCGCCGACATCGACGCCCCGGGTCGGCTCGTCGAAGATGATCATCCCGGGCTTCTGGACCAGTGATTTCGATATCACCACCTTCTGCTGATTGCCGCCCGACAATTCGATGACACGCGCATTGTGGTCGATGGCCCTGATGTTGAGCGCCTTGGTCCATTCCGTCGCAAGCGCGCGCATTTCGGACATGCCGACCACGGTCTTTTCCTCCAGGCCGGCGGCCAGTTTGCCCATGAAGAGGTTCTCCGCGATCGACATGGTTTCGAAGAAGCCCTCGGTCTTGCGGTCTTCCGTGACATAAACGATGCCGTCCCGCATCGCCTGGCGCGGCACGCGATAGCGGACGGACCGGTCCCTCAGGCGAACTTCTCCGCCGTTGAAGAAGTTCCGCTTGGCGACGCCCGCGACGATCTTGGCCGTTTCTGTGCGGCCGGAGCCGATCAATCCGAACATGCCCGTGACCTGGCCGGAATAGACGGAAAAGGAGGTGTTGCGGACGATGTTGCCCATCGAAAGGTTCTGGACGCTCAGCACCTTTTCGCCCGTTGATCTCGCCCCGCCGCCGGAGTGCTTGCGGTACAATGCGCTCGAGAGCGTTCGGCCGACCATGGCGCGGATGATCTTGTCGCGGTCGAAGGCGGTCTTGACATCGCTCGCCACCAGTTCGCCGTCGCGCAGAATGGTGATGCGGTCGGCGATCTGCAGCGCCTCCTCGATGGCATGCGAGATGAAGACGATCGAGACGCCGCGACGTTTCAGCCGCTCGACCAGCGCGAAGAAATGATGCTTCTCCTCCGGCGTCAGCGAGGCGGTGGGTTCGTCGAAGATGATGACGCGCACATTCTTGCGCACGGCGCGGGCGATCTCGACCATCTGCTTGTGGGCAGCACCCAGGCTCGACACGACGGCGGTCGGATTGACGTTGAAATTCAGCGACTGGAGGAAGGTCTGCGCGGCGATGTTGAGGCCGCGTATACGGTTGAACAGGTTCTCGTCGCCGAGATAGAGGTTCTGGGCCACCGTCATCGACGGCACCAGGCTGGTCTCTTGGAAGACCATCGCGACCCCGCTGTCGAGTGCCTCGGCAGGCGTGGAGAAATTCACCGGCCTGCCGTCGAGCAGCATCTCGCCTGAGGTGAGCTGCGCCACCCCGCACATCATCTTGGTCAGCGTCGACTTGCCGGCCCCGTTCTCGCCGAGCAGGGCATGCACCTCACCCTTGGCGAGCGCGAAATCGACGTCGGTCACAGCAGGCACGCCGCGATATTCCTTGGTGACCTTCCTCATCTCGATGAGCGGCTGCATGGTCATTCTCCCGCCTGCATCCAAGCCGGTGTGGCGATCAGCAGATCGAGGGCGACGATCGCGCCGCCGCCCAGGCTTGCGGCCAGAAGCCTGCCACCGGCCTCGACACAGCTCGCGATCCCATGCCTCGTGCCGTCGGCACGCGAATGGAAGCTGCCGGTCGGACGGAAGTCGCGGTCGAGCCGCACGACAAGGCCGTAGGACCGGGTCGGCGCCCATGGCTTCAGCATGCCGAGATGCTTCTGCGCTCCGCCCTGCAGCGGTTCCAGGAACGTGCTGGATGCCTTGAGCGCCGGAGCCGCCCAGTAGTCCGGCTCGATGTCGGCCATCATGCGGCGAAGGAATTCGGGTTCCCGTTGCACGAACTCTATGAGTTGGTTGCGCGGGGCGAACACCGACAGCCAATAACCGCCTCCCGAAGCCGGCGCCAGCCGCGCCGGATAGCCGGGCAGGTCTTCGAGCACCAGCCTTGCCGGCCCGCCGTCCCGGTCGAAGAGAACGATCCGGTGACGCCAGCTCTCGCAGACCGCGATCGCGCCGTTCTGGGCAGCCGCGAGGCCGTAGGGCCAGCTCATCCGGTCGCCGATCAGGCTCGCCTTTCCGCTCGCCAGATCAACGCGGGCGACCCAACCTGTCGCGCCGCGCAGCATCAGGTCATGTTTCCATTCTCTCGCCGGCCGCGACGCCGACCCTTGCGCCACGGTCAATTCGCCAGCGGACGCGAAGAGCAGCGCCGTCGTACAGACGAGGGGGCGGTCGGACAGGCTGTCGATCACCTTTCCGTCGTGAGCTCCTCCCCGCAACAGGACCCGCCCGTCATCGAGACCGATCGCCAGCGCGCCATCCACGCCGGCGCCGAGCGCCGTGACCGTCCGGTCGAAGCGGTACAGTTCCGATGCTTGCCCGTTCGAGACGTCGAGAGCGAGCACCACGCCGCCGCTCGAAAAATAGCCGCGCGTCCCGTCGAAGACGAGGTTGTCCGGCGCTTCGGCGGCGAGCAAAGCGACGGCTTCCTCCAATGTCCGGTTGGGGCGAAGGGCGCCGTCCATCGGCGGCACGGTGACGGCCGCTTCGCCGCTGCCGCGGAAATTGTCCCAGATTCTGCGAACCGCGCCGATCACGACTTCTTCCCCCAATAGGACGAGAGCGACGTCCAGTTCGGGTCGGCTCCGGGAATCTTGTACCGGCCGACCCGGTTGTTGTAGATGCCGCCGAGATAGAGATAGCCCTTGTGCTCGCGTATCGAGGTGATCATCGGATGCGCCTCGCCGCCGAGGTCCCAAAGCACGTCGAGCACATTGCCCTCGGCATCGAACTTGATGACGCAGCCGGTGTTCATATTCGGGTAGAGCCATTCGTCGCGCGCGACCTTGAGGACCATGCGGCGGCGGAACTGCGGCATTCTCAGCGCCAGGTCGAAGACCGGAGAGCGCATGCCGCAGAGCGCGCACCAGAAAGTGCCGTCGGAGGCGCGGTTGATGTTGTCGGGGTAGCCGGGAAGGTTGTCGATCACGACTTCCTTGCGGCCCTTCTTGGGTCCGTCGAACCACCAACGGGTGATGCGGCACCCCCAGGTCTCGGCGAAGAGCAGCGACTGCCCGCCGGGCTCCACGCAGATGCCGTTCGGTAGCTGGAGGTTCGGCAGCACCGTGCACGAGGAACCGTCCTTGGGGTCGTAGCAGATGATGCGGCCGTTGCCGCGCGCTTCAAGCGCGTCGACCATCCAGTCATACATCTCATAGCGTACCGTCGCTTCGGAGAAGAAGATGCGGCCGTCGGGAGCGATGTCGAGATCATCCGCCAGCCTCAGGCGTGAATCGTCCACGACGGACAGCAGGCTGCGATTGGTCTCGTCGGAGAGCTTCACGACCTTGCGCCCGGGATTGGGCGTGATCATGTAGAGGCCCATGCCGCCCACGCAGCTGTGCAGGTTGCCCTTGGCGTCGAAGGCCATGCCCAGCGGGTGGCCGCCGATATGGGCGAAGTTCTCCCAGCGTTTGTAGTCGGGCGCGAAGAAGCGGATGATGTCGCCGTGCCGGCTTCCGCAATAGAGGTTCTCGTCCTTGTCGAAGATGACGTCTTCCGGACCATCGAGTTCGCCGAGGCCGATGGCTTCGACGCCCCGCAGCCTGTCGTTCAGTGCATAATCGGAGTTGGAACCTTCCGCCGTCTCCGGCAGCGGCGGCAGCCTGAAATAGGTCGGCGAGACATAGGCGCGCGCCAGCACCTTGTGGCGGTTCTTCAGCCAGCGCACGTCGATGGCGACGGCGAGCAGCAGGATCGAGCCCAGGACCAGCGAGCTTGCGCCGCTGCGCAGTCCCATGCGGATCAGGCTGTTCTGGACGAGCAGCACGATGATGGTACCGAGCACGGCCTTCACGACAGAGCCGCGGCCGCCGCCGAGGCTGATGCCGCCAAGCACCACGGCGGTGAGCACGGTGACCTCCATGCCCATGCCCACGTCGGACCCCGCGCTCGACAGGCGCGCCGCATAAAAGGACGCGGCAAGGCCGACCATGAGGCCGGAGATGACATAGGTAGCGCAGACCGTGCGGCGCACCTTTATGCCGGCATTGTAGGCCGACCGGCGTGATCCGCCGACCGCTAGCACATGCCAGCCGAAACGCACGCGGGTCAGCACGATATGGGCGATGATCGCAACGACCGCGGAGACGACGAGGCTCGCTGGAATGCCGAAGACGGAGCCGATCGCCATGAATTCCCACGCCGCCGAGGCATTGAAGCCGCGGCCTATGGTCATCGCATATTGCAGGAGAAGCATGTCGACGATGGCGCGCACGATGATCAGCATGACCAGCGTGGTCAGGAAGGCCCGGAGCCGCAGGTAGCCGATGAGGATGCCGTTGACGAGGCCGACCAGCCCGCCGACCAGCATGACGGCCGGGATACCGACAATGAGCGGCAGTTCCAGATAGTTTATCAGGGCAAGGGCCGCGAGATTGCACAGCGCGAAGTTCGAGCCGACGCTGAGGTCGATGCCGCCAGCCATCATGACGAAGGTCATGCCGACGGCGATGAACAGATATTCGCCGAAGACCCGCGAGATGTCGGACAAGCCCGAGGCCGACAGGAATTCCGGCATTTCGATGCCGAAATAGACCAGCACGACGCCGAGGATCAGCACCGGTATGGCATTGTCGATCCAGGTCTTCGCCAGCACCTCGCCGACCACATGGTCGGGAACGAGGCGATATCGCCAGCGCGCATAGGTTTCCGATGCCGACATCCGAAGCTCCGTCTCGGCGCAAGATGGGCCGCCATGCGCCTGTGCAATGATCTGATTGCGGGCGACAGCCGCTGCGAAGTAAAAAGCGACGACGCGGCGGAGCCGCGTCGCCAGTCAGGGCATGATCATCAGCCGCCGGAAGCCTTCAACTCGTCCAGCGTCCAGCAGGACGACGGCGTCAACGTCTCCTTGGTGATGCGCTTCAGCGGCGTGTAGAGCGCGAAGGGCGCGCTGCCCGGGGCCGGCTTGGTCTGGAGCAGGATCTTCACAGCGGAGTTCAGGTCGCGCGCCTGGCCCGGCACATCGTAGCTATAATAGGCATCGAAGTTGCCGTTCTCGATATTGTCGCAGGCGGCTGCCTTGTTGCCGCCGCCCGAGGTGACCAGGAACACCTGTTCGGACATGTTGGCCTCGCGCAGCGCCGCGGCGGTTCCGACGTCCTGCCCGTCCCACAGACCGAGGATACCGCACAGGTCCGGGTGCTGCTTCAGGATGGTCGAGGTGATGGCGTGGGCCTTGGTCGCATCCCAGTCGGCGGCCTGCGTGGCGACGACCTGGATGTCGGGATGCTGTGCGAAGACGTCGGCAGCACCCTGCCCCGAAATGGTCGCGGTGGGGGTCGCCAGCATGCCCTGGATGAAGGCGACCTTGCCGTTCTTGCCGCTCTCCTTGCCGCAGGCCTTCACCACCTCCTCGGCCTGCTTGACGCCCATCTCGTACCAGTCGGTACCGACATAGGCGTCGCCGTTGGTGACCGACTTGAGATTGATCTGGACGACGTTGATTCCCGCTGCCATGGCCTTCGGGACGATACGGTTATAGGCCTGCATGTCGAGCGGATGGAGGATCAGCACGTCGGGCTTCTCGGCTATGAAGCCGTTGGCGGCCTGGGTCCCGGCTTCGGTGTTCCAGTTGGGGTCCCGCACCTCGACCGCGTAGCCCAGCGCCTTGGCCTGGTTCTGCAGGCCGGCATTCCAGCCCTCGGTCAGGTCGAAGCCCATGGAAAGAGGCACGAAGCCGACCTTCTTGCCCTTGAGCGTGTCGTAGTAGGTTTTCGACTGACCGTCATCGAAGGGCTCCGAATGAGCCGGCGGCAAGACCGCCGTCAGCGACACGGTTGCGGCGAGCGCGAGCAGTTTCAGGCTTTTCATTTGCTTTCCTCCACTTGTCTGGTCCTTACTGGCGCGGCCGTTCCTCCACGGCCGCGGCGGGTCAGATACGGCTGCGCCGATCAGAGATACGGCTGCGCCGATCAGATATCCCCATGCTGCGCCGTCTGTTCGTCCCGGGGATTGAGAAGCGTGTCGATCACGATCGCGGCGAGCAGGATCACGCTCTTCAGGATGTTCTGCATGGTGTAGGTGAGGTTCATGATCGTCATGCCGTTGAGCAGGATGCCGATGAGCAGCGTGCCGACGATCACATTGCGGATGCCGCCCTTGCCGCCAGAAAGGCCGATGCCGCCGAGCACGACCACGAGGATGACGTCGTAGACCTGGGTCGACAGGGCGACACGTGTGTTCATGCTGGAAACCGCGGTCGCGGTGACGATGCCGGCCACGAAGGCGATCACGGCGATCAGCACATATTGCACCACCATCATCGGCCGCACGGGGATACCCGTGATACGTGCCGCCAGCGGATTGTCGCCCATGCCGTAGATGAAGCGGCCCGGCTTCAGATAGCGCAGGAACAGAAAGGCCATCAGCGCGATCGCCGCGAATATGACGACCGAAGTCGGGACCCCGAGGATGCGGCCGCTGCCGATACGATAGAACCAGCCGTCTCCCGCCGGCAGGTAGACCACGTCGACATTGACGAGCCATGTCTTGCCGAAGCCGTAGACGAGGATGCCCACGGCCAGGGTGGCGAAGATCGCCGGGATCTCGACATAGGCGACGAGCACGCCGTTGATCAGCCCGACGAGGATGACGAAACCCAGCGCCCAAAGAAGGGCGACCGGGATGGGCGCGCCGTTGTTGAGCATGTCGAGCAGCCAGGCGACCGAGAGCGCCATCGTGGCGACCATCGAAAGGTCGATGCCCCGCCCGATGATGGCCAGCGCCATACCGACACCCAGGATACCCAGGATGGAGACGTTCTGGACCAGCGACAACAGGTTCCCCGGGTCGAGAAACCCATTGAGCGAAACCGAGAAGAACAGGAACAGCGCCGCTGCGATAAGCAGGACGATGCGCTCCTGGTTCAGGCGATGGATCATGACGGCGCTCTCCTCCCGAGACCGCAGCCCCATGCCACCACAGGCGCCGGGGCATCATTAAATGAATTATGTTCACTACGAGGTAGATTTGTCAACGACAATACAGCGTCCGGCAAAAGCAAAAATTCCATGCAAGGCTTGAAAATGGCGTCGGAACCCAACAAAGGATGAACCACAGGACATCGTGCATAAAATGAATGTAATTCACCAACGGTCATCCAAGGTCCGAGCCCGAGGTTGTATGGCTCCGCGCTCCTGCGACCCGGGAGCCCTGTCGCCCAAGGGCTTGTCTTCGCTTGGCCGAACTCTTCGCCGCCGAAGATCGAGCTTCACGCATCTGCTCTCTTTTCCAGGGCAGCTCTGCGCAACCTGCGGTATATGGATCACGATGAGGGACGCGAGGATTCGGCCCGACTTGCGAAGACGGTCGCCGAATCCTAGGAAGGACATAGGCGCTCGCTTCACGCGAGCCGGCACCAGAATGGCGAACAGGAGACGTCTCATGGCGCAGACGGGCACAAGGCGGCAGGTCAATCGCCTGCCGGCCGAGCGTCGGATAGCCGATATCATGCTTGCCGCCCGCGCGGTGTTCACCGAGAAGGGCTACAATGACGCGCTGATCTCGGACATCGCCGAGCGGGCCGGCGTCGTGGAAGGCAGCATCTATCGCTTCTTCACCAACAAGCGGGACCTTCTGGTCAGGGTCGTCGAGCATTGGTACGAGGAGATGATCGCCAGCGACGACGAGCAGTTCGCCGGCGTGCGCGGCACATGGAACCGGATCCGCTTCATCATCCATCATCACCTGGCGTCGATCCGGCGCGAGCCGGCGCTGAGCCGTTTGGTCTTCCAGGAGCTTCGGCCCGATCCGGACTACCGTTCGACGCGACTCTTCCAGCTCAACCAGGCCTATACGTACCGCATCATCGACGTGGTTAAGGCAGGTGTGGCCGAAGGCGAGTTGCGCACCGACATCTCGCCGTCGCTCGTCCGCGACATGGTCTATGGCTGCATCGAACATCGCACCTGGGCATTCCTCCGCAACGAAGGCGACTTCGAGCTCGACACGACGGCCGATGGCATCACCGACATCGTCTATCGGGGCCTCGTCGTGGATCGCCAGCCGCTCCATGATCCTGTCTCCGACACCTTGTCGCGCCTGGAAAGCGTCACCGCCCGCCTCGAGCGCCTGGCTCCGTCCATTTAGAGCGGGTAGCCAGCAAGCTTCCCGTCCTCGATCCGCTCGATATATTCGGTCATTCCGTACCCCTGCCGGTTGTCCCATTCGAAGCGAGTGAAGCCTTCCGCGATGCGCGACACGAGTATCTCGCCATCGGCCTTGCGCCGGTTGCGCAGCGGAGCGAGCTTGATGATTTCGCCGGTGATCCTCGCCTTCCGCTTTGCGGTTCTCACGCCCAGCACCAGACGCGCAGGGTCCTGCGCCTGCGTCCACTCGGTCGAAACATCCATATCGACGACCTCCTCATAGTCGCCGTCGACCAGAAGCACGCCCTGGCGGCGAGAGACGCCGTTCTTGTCGGTGATCTTGAGCAGCATGAAGCCATCGCCATTGGCGAAATTGGCGATGAACAGGCGGTAGTAGAAAATCGCCTGCCAATAGCGCGGGCCCCAGGAGTGATCGCGCCAGCCGCGGCCGTCGATCGGCCAGCTTTCATGACCGACCCGGATGTCGCCCCGAACTCGCCCATGCTGGTTGAAATGGCCGAACGAGAAGTCGCGGCCGTACATCGTCTGTACGGTTTCGTCGACGGGTTCACCGCCATGGATCGGCGATTCCGCCTCATGCACCCAGGCGACCTCGCCCGGCAGCCTCGGCCCCGACGCGAACAGCGTCTGCGGTTCACGCAAGGCCTCGGGATCATCGACGATGATCAGTTCGCCGGCAAAGCGCATCGACACTTTTCTGAAAGGCTCGATCACCGAATAGGAAAGGCCGCCAGCGTCGAAACGCTCATTGCTGGCGATCGCCGGGCGCTGGAACTGGCAGGCGATGCGGCCGTCGGGCAGATAAAGACAGACCGACAGTTCCGCATAACCCTCGTTGACGCGGTTGCCGAGACGCATCCAGCCGCCCACGGGAGAGGCCGTGTTGAAGCCGTTTGTGTAGACGCTTTCATTGAAATTGCTCGACCCGTCGGGCTGATGCATCAGCTCGTCCTCGGGTCGCATCACGAACTTCTTCGCCATGGTCTGATCCCTCCTGCTGGCCATGCGCTCAGTCGGCGCGAACCACCACCTTCATGCGGCCGCGCTGCACGACCTCTTCGTTTTGATTGACGACCTCCAGCACGAAGGTCGCCAGGTTGCGGCCGGGCTTCGACGTCGGCCGCAACTCCTCGACCGTCACGCGCGACCGGATCGTGTCGCCGAGCTTCACTGGCCCCGAAAAATCCCAGTTCAGGTTGACCAGGCCGATGACCCGCTCTCCCAATATGCCGGTATGGGTGAGCATCCCGATCGCCGTGGCCATCCCCAACGGCCCATGCGCGATACGCGTGCCGTGAGGCGTCGTCCTGGCGAAGACTTCGTCCACATGGACGGGCGTGAAGTCGCCCACCAGTCCGGCAAAGAGGTTGACATCCCCCTCGCCGATCGTCCGCCCTGGCGTTACCAGCTTCACACCTTGTTCTAGAGAGTTCATGATCAAAGCCTTGTTTTCACTTACTTTCATCAAGCGTAGCGAGCCAGTTCGACACGGGCAAGCGCCTCGCGGTGGACCTCGTCCGGTCCGTCGCCAATTCGCAGGAAGCGTGTCTCCGCGAAGGCTTCGGCAAGGAAGAAGTCCTGGCTCAGCCCGCCGCCGCCATGCACCTGGATCGCGCGGTCGATCACCGCTCCGGCCATCGTCGGCACCACGATCTTGGCGATCGCGATGTCGTTCCGGGCGGCCTTGTTGCCGATCGTGTCCATCATCCAGGCCGCCTTCAGCGTCATCAGGCGGCCCTGCTCGATGTCGCAACGCGACTGGCCGATCGCCTGGCGCACCGCCCCCATCTCGGCCAGCGTCGAGCCGAAGGCCGTCCGCGATGCCGAACGCTTGCACATGATCTCCAGCGCCCGCTCGGCGAGCCCGATGAAACGCATGCAGTGGTGTATGCGGCCGGGGCCGAGCCTGCCTTGCGCGATCTCGAAGCCGCGCCCCTCGCCGAGCAGCATGTTCCCGGCCGGGATACGCACATCCCTGAACACCACCTCGCCATGGCCGAGCGGCGCGTGCTCGTATCCGTAGACCGACAGCGCCCGCTCCACCGTGACCCCTGGCGCGTCCATCGGCACCAGGACCATCGACTGCTGCTTGTGTTTTGGCGCGGACGGGTCGCTTTTGCCCATCACGATCGCCACCTTGCAGCGCTCCGACGGCGCGCCGGTGACCCACCATTTGCGGCCGTTGATCACATAGTGGTCGCCGTCGCGCCGGATCTCCGTCTCGATATTGGTCGCGTCCGACGAAGCGACCCTGGGCTCGGTCATGGCGAAGCAGGAACGGATTTCGGCCTCGAGCAACGGCTTCAGCCAGCGCTCTTTCTGCATGTCAGTCCCGTAGATCGACAGGATCTCCATATTTCCGACATCTGGCGCGTTGCAGTTGAAGATCTCCGGCGCGGCGAGGGACCGGCCGAGCACCTCGCACAGATGGCCGTATTCGTAGTTGGAAAGGCCCTGCCCTTCGGAGCCGTGATTGTAGAAGAGGTTCCACAGTCCCTGCGCCCGCGCCTTCGCCTGCAACTCGCCAAGCAGCGGACGCGGAGCCCATTTGTCCTTACCCTCGCGCGACGGCGCCAGGAGCGCGTGCTCGTTGGGATAGACATGTTCTGCCATGAAGGTCTCGAGCCGCTCCCTGAGCGCCCTGGCCCGATCCGAAAGCTCTGCGAACATCGATGCTCCTCGCCTGCGGCGCCGCGCGCCCTTCCGGACGCTTCCAGCGTCGCTTTGACATTGTTCATTCCCCGCACCGCGCCCTTCGGCGGTCGGCACGCCGGCGCCGTCAGGCGCCGCCGATCTTCTCGCGCTTCACCACGATGCCGGCGGCATCGCGGTCCCATGTGTCAGGCGTCAGGCCCTCAACGCGAAGCTTGACCTTCTCGATCTTGGCTGTCGGCGTTCGCGGCAGGGCATCGACCACGCGCACGTAGCGCGGGATCATGAAGTGGGCCATACGCGGCCGCAGGAACTCGATGAGATCGGCAGGGTCGAAAGCCTCGCCGCCGCGCAAGGCCACGACCGCCATGACCTCGTCCTCCGCGATCTCGCTCTTCACGGCGACTGCCGCCGCCTCGCGAATGGCCGGGAAGGCCAGCACTTCGGATTCGACCTCGAAGGACGAGATGTTCTCGCCGCGGCGGCGGATCGCATCCTTCAGACGGTCGACGAAGTAGAAATTGCCTTCGGCGTCGCGGCGGAAACCGTCGCCGGTATGGAACCAGCCGTTGCGCCAGGCCGCCGCCGTCGCTTCCGGATTGCCGGCATAGCCATGGTTCATCGCCCAGGGGCAATCGGTGCGCACCACCATCTCGCCTACGGCGCCGATCGGCACCTCGCAGTCGTTCTCGTCGACGATCCTCACATCGACGCCCTTGCGCGGCCGACCGGCGCTGCCAAGCGCGGTCGGGTTGGCCTCGGACACGATCGGCATCGATATCTCGGTCATGTTGAAATGGGTGTGGATGTCCGTACCGAAGCGGGCATGGAACTGCGGCGCGGTGTCGTTGAGCGGCACGTAGGTGCAGGTGCGCAGCGTGTGTGTCTTGTCGTCCGGACGCGGCGGACGCTTCAGCAGGAAACCGCCCATCACGCCGAGCAGGATCGTGGTCGTGATGCCGGTCTTGCGCACGGTCGGCCAGAAGGACTCCGTATCGAAGGCGTCGACCATCGATATCGAGCCGCCATGAATCAGCATGGCGGTGACAGGCATCACCCCGCCCGAATGGAACATGGGCAGGTTCACCATGTAACGGTCGTCACCGGACAGGAACGGCGCGGAGACCGCCATGCTGTAGAGATGGACATAGGACGACAGCACGCCCTTGGACGGGCCGGTGGTGCCGGAGGTGAAGATGATCGACTGCAGGTCCCAGGGCGCGATCTCGCGATCGAGCGCGGGCGGCGTTTCGTCATCCGATTCCATGGCGCCGGCCGGGTGCAGGACGAGGTCGCCCACCGGTTCGGCCTGGCCGCCCAGCACCACGATCTCGCGCAGCGTCTTCCTGTCGATGTCGGCGAGCCTGCGATGCAGATCGGCGTGGACTATGGCGAGACGGGTCTCGGCGAGCCCGATGGCGTGCTGCAGCAGGGTTCCCTTATAGGCGAGATTGAGCGGCACGAAGACCGCGCCGAGATAGTTGAGACCGAACCAGATGCGCAAACAATCGGGCCCGTTGGGCAGCCATACCAGGACGCGCTCGCCCTGCCTTACGCCGAGCTTGCGAAGCGCATTGGCGGTGCGGATCGCGATGCGCTGCATTTCCGCATAGGTCCATTGCCGGCCGTCCGGGAAGATCGCGAAGATCTTGTCGGGCTGCTCGGCCGCCCAGCGCTCGATCATGTAGCGCTGGATGCACTGCTCGGGCTTCGGCATGCGAGGATCGACGTGATACCCCATTCCTGACCTCCCGGCCCCTCTCTGGGCCTCGAAAAACGCTATCGCGCCGTCTTTGCGTCCGTGCCGCTGGCAATCTCGGCAAAGAGCGGCTTGCGCGTAAGCTTCATCTCGCGGGCCACATCGTCGTGGATGTGCTGCTTCAAAAGGCCGAGCGCCTGCCGCCGGGCCTCGCCTTCGCCACAGCCGTCGTGGATGGCGCAAAGCACGTCGCCGATCGCCGCGTCGAGCCTGTCTCGCTCTGCCTGAAGCGCGCCGGTCGACATCGTCGCGGGCGGCGTTCCCGCCGAGGCAGAGGGGAACTCGGGCATGAGTTCGCCGACGCTGCGCAACAGTGCGGTCTTCTCCGACACCGCCTCCAGGATCGGCTCACGCGCCCATTCGATGCGTGGCCCGATATTGTTGAGCAGGTCGATGACGCCGACCGCCTGGCCGCGCGCATATCCGTCGGTTACGTTCGGGATCACATCTGCCCGCAGCGTCGCCACGATGCCTTCGATCAGCCGCTCCAAGGGAATGTTCATGCAGCGCGCTCCATGGCCGTTTCCAGTTGCAGGAGCATGCGCGGAATCTGGGCGCCCATGCCGGCCATGCGCAGATCGTTGAAACCGCGCTCGGCGAAGCAGTGTGTCGCCCCGTAGTGCATGACCGCCAGCTTGTAGGTGCCGAAGGCCTCCCAGTAGCGGATCGCCGACAGGCTGACGTCGATGCCGGTCAATGCGGCATAGCGGTCGCGCAGTTCCTCGCGCGGGAAGAAATGGCACATATGAGGCGAGCGACCGCGCCAGGCCTGCAGGCAGATCCAGCCGAGGTCCTCGATCGGGTCGCCGAGCCGCACCAGTTCCCAGTCGAGCATGGCCGTGATGCGGCCGTCGGCTTCAAGGAAGTTTCCGATGCGGAAGTCGCCATGCACGATGGCGATCCTGGGGGCGACGGGCGCGTTGTCGCGCAGCCAGATCGCAGCCATTTCCAGCATGGGGACACGACGCGGCGACCAACGGCGCAGCAAGCCTTCCCAGAGGCCGATCTGATCGGAGGCCGTGCGATTGACGTCGGTCGAGCCGTCGATACCGGCGACCGGCGTCCCCCGCCAGTCGAAATTGTGGAGCGACGCGAGAGCCTCGACGAACTGGCCGCCGAGATCCTCGCGCCTGCGATCGTCGAAGGCGGGGCCGCCATCGTGGGTCCAGGGGATCGGCGCTTCGCCGGCGACCAGGTCGCAGACGAAGAAGGGCGCACCGAGCACGTCGCTCTCGTCGCGGTACCAATAGACCTTTGGCACCGGGACGCCGCTGCCCTGCAACGCGTTCAAAGTAAGGAATTCCGGCGAGGCCTTGTATGGAGCGAAGATCCCGTTGGGCGGCCCGACGCGCAGGATGAGATCGCGCTCGACGAGCCTCTCGCCATCATCCCAGCTTGCGCGAAATCCGTAGGTCACCCAGGAGAATCCGACGGTGAAGCGGCGAAGCGGCCCCACCGTGACGGCACCACCGATCTGGTTCCGAAGGAAGCCGGCGAGCCGGGCCCGCACGGTCTCGCCATCGAAAGGATCAAAGGTCGCCACGTTTCCTCCTGTCGTGTCCAACTGGCAAATTGTGTTCCGGCAATCAGCCACTGTCAACAAAAATGAACTATGATTCATTCTTCATTTTTGTCGTTGTGGCGACGAGGATCCGCACATCGGCGGCCAGGAGCCGGGCCATTTCCAGAAGCATCAGCGCGAAGGCCAGCGGCATCATCAAAAGGACCGGCCAGAGCGGCCAGAAATTGGTGCCCACCTGCATGGGCCTGCCGCTCTGGATGCTGCCCCAGACGAAGCGCGTCACGAACCACAGCGCGATCCCGTAAATCACGATCTCCACGGCGAGCACGAAGGCGGAGACAACGGTCCGCCAGAATGGCGACAGCGCATCCGGGAAGCTCTCGAGGCGCGGAAACGTCTTTTCGCGATGCGCCGTCGGCAGCGCCCAGAACACCATGAGCGGAAACAGGATGCGTTCGATGATGTTGTAGGCGCCCGGTATCAGGTCGAGATGCAGGACATATCTGCCGAAGACGCTGATGACGGTCATCAGCATCATCGCGAGCAGGCAGAGGCCGGCGCCGATCGAGGCCATGCCCCATTCGAATTGCCAGATCAGCTTCCAGAACCGCATGACGTTGCCTCAATTGAGATGGCTGGGGAGCCAGGTGACGACGGCAGGGAAGATCATCATCGCCGCGGTGACGACGACCGCGGCGACCGAGGAAAAGATCATCACCGGTCTGAACACCGGTCCCACCGGAACCCTGGCCGCCGTCGCCGCCGAGAAGGCGACCAGTCCGACCGGCGGCGTCAGCAGGCCGAGCGAGATCATGAAGCAGGCCATCACGCCGAACCAGATGAGGTCGATCTGCGCGGCTTCGATCATCGGCAGGACGATCGGCACCATCAGCACGATGATCGTCACCTCCTCCATGAACATCCCGGCGATGAAGATGCCCGCCAGCAGGATCACCACCAGGAGATAGGGCTGGTCGAGCAAGGGCGCGACGAAAGCGAGAATCTCGGTCGGAAGGCGGGAAAAGGACAGGAAGCGCGAGAAGATCTGCGCGCCGATCAGCAGCATCAGCAGCATGGCGCTGACCTTGACCGAATCGACCAGGGCCTCGGCGATTTCGCGAAAACCGACGCGGCGCATCGCGATCATGCCGACGAAGGCCGCGAAAGCGCCGATCGCTCCCGCCTCGCCGACCGTAACCACGCCGCCATAGATGCCGCCGAAGACCACGAGCATCAGCGCGATGACGAAGAGGAATGCGCTGAACGAACGCCTGAGCATCGCCGGGTCTTCCGGCTCGTCACCCCCAACGCCGTCGACCGCGCCCGGCCGGATCTCGCCGAAGATCCTGAGACAGAGGATATAGACGGCAACGCACAGCAGACCCGGTCCGACCGAGCCCATGAACAGGTGCCCGATCGGAATGCTGGTCAGCGAACCGTAGATCATGATGAGCAGGCTCGGCGGGATGATCACGGACAGGGATCCCGAGACCGCCGCCAGCCCGACCGAAAAGGACCTCGTATAGCCGACGCGCTCGAGTTCGGGCCCGGCGAGCGTCGCAAGCGCCGCCGCGCTGGCTGTGCCGGAACCGGAGACGGCTCCCAGCAATCCGCCGGTGACGATCGTCGCGATGCCCAGCGGGAAGCGTCGATAGCCGGCAAGCCGATGCCCGACCCGGAACAGGTCGACGATCACGCCCCCGCGCAACAGAAGCTGCGCCATCAGCAGATAAAGCGGAATGATCGAGAGGGTATAGGCCGAGGCCGTGTAGAAGATATCCTGACCCAGGATGCCGCCGAGCACCCCGGGGCCCGTCCATAGCAGGATCCCGACAATGCCCGCGCCGAGCAGCACGGTCGCAACCGCCTGCCCGAGCGTCAGGAATGCGACGAACCAGAGCGCGACGAACCAGATGATCAGGTCTTTCGACATGGTCTGTCCCGGCCAAAGGAAACGAGGAAAGGTAACGGACGCGAACGGGCGCGCCCAAGGCGCGTCAGAGCCCGAGATAGGCGGCCACGCCTTCCGGCAGCTTGCCTCCTTCGGCCATGATCAGCTCCGCATAGAGTTTTGCCGTCGCCATGGCCGGGTGGCCGTTCGCCTCTGTCTTCTCGATCCAGGCGAACCAGGTCTCGGCGCCGGCCTTGCCGATATGGTCCTGCATTTCCTTCGACAACTCGCCGACCGCAACGAAGGAGCCGCCGTCGTCGGCGATCGACTTTTCCTTCACGACGCCGACATTGGTTTCCCACATCTGGGCGTTCTCGGCCCCGATGCGGCGTGCGGTTTCGTCCCACAGCTTCTTCTGCTCGTCGGTGAGACCGTTCCACATGGCGTCGCTGACCGCCAGATAGCTCTCCCAATGCCCGATCGAGACATCAGTGATCGAATGCCGAAGGAGCTGCTGGATCGAGTAGGACGGCCAGTCCGAGATCGCGATGATGATCCCTTCGATCGTGCCGCGCGAAAGCGCTTCATAGGCCTGCGGTCCCGGCAGCGTCACCGGTGTCGACCCGAGCTTTTCCAGCACGATCGTATGGATGGCCGAACCGGCCCGCAGCGGAACGCCCTGGAAATCCCCCGGCTCCTTGAGAACCTTCTTCACGGTGGAAATGGAATAGGGGGCGGTTGCGCCGAGCGCCCAGGCGCGGATGCCCTTGTCGGCGATTTCGTACTGATAGAAAGTCTTGCCGTCCTTCAGCTCGACATCGGAATCGAGAAGCTTCTGGAAGGCCCGCGTGACCATCGGCGAATCCGTTCCGTAGGTCGGCAGCTGGGTCACGTCCGACAGCGGAAACTGGCCTTCATGATAAGGGGCAAGCAACGGCGCGGCGACCTGGATCGCCCCGCTGGTCAAGGCGTCGAGCTCGCGCCCGACCGAGGTCAGTTCGCCTGCGTAGAAACGCGTGAAGGTGATGTTCCCGTTGCTGCCCTTTTCGATCGCATCCGCGAAGGGGTTCATGTGGTGGGCCACCCACATGTGCGGCTGCCCGAGGCCGGTCGAAATGATGAGTTCAGCCGCCGTCGCGGGCGCGGCAAGTGAGGCCGCGGCCAAGGCCGCGGCGAGCAGTTTCCCGGAAAATTGGTTCATCGTCTCCTCCCTCTGTCCGCACGACACCGTTCGCGGACCGTCAGGCCCACGCGCCGGCTCTCTGCTTGTCGTATGCCGCCGGCCTCCACCGGCGCTGGCTCCGTCGAAGCCCTTGACGCTCCTCCTCGAGCACGAATGGAGCGTACCGCATTTACGTCTGAAGTAAAGCGAAATGAATCATGGCTCATAATTCATTTCATTGACACGGCTTTCGCCTGCCACTAGCTTGGGCAGTCCGTGCATTCCTTTCAGATCCAGTCATATTGCGGTCACGATGACATTAGCCAGACCCGCGAAACGTCGGCCCAACCGCGCCGAGAAGGCCGAGGCGACCCGAAACGCGCTGTTCGATGCGGCGGTCGAAATCGTCGGAGAATATGGCTACGCGGGAACGTCGATTGCCCGTATCACCGATCGCGCCGGTGTGGCCCAAGGCACGTTCTACAACTACTTCGAGTCGCGCCAGGATCTTCTCGACCAGCTCCTGCCGGCGATCAGCCGGCAGCTTCACTCCCACATCCGCGAGCGTGTGCTCGCGGCCGACGGCGCGATGGAACGCGAGCGCGCGCGCATCTCGGCCTTTTTCGAGTTCCTCGAACAGGCGCCGCATCTGTTCAAGATCCTGAGCGAGGGACCGGTACAGGCGCCGGAGGGCTTTCGCCGGCACCTCCAGCAGCAGACCGAGAGTTACCGCCGCGCGATGAAATATGAGCTCGACCGCGGCAATCTGCGCATCACCGACCCTAACGAGATCGAGGTGGTGACCCACATGCTGCTCAGCGCCCGCGAATATCTGAGCGCGCGCTTCTGTTTCGTCGACGGGCGCTACACCCGGCCGCCGGATTTCGTGGTCGACACCTACATGAAAGTCTTCGCAGGCACAGTGTTCAAATAGCCTCGCGCGGGCAGGCATGCCGGTCAGCCCTTGAAATAGTCGGGCTTGCCGATCGTCCACGTCTCGCCCCAGAGCTGAGAGCCGCCGGCGACGTTCATCACCTCGCCGGTGACATAGGCTGCCGCAGGTCCGGCGAGATAGGCGCAGGCCTCCGCAACCTCCCATGTCGTTCCGTTGCGCATCATCGGGTTCGATTTCGGATAGGCCTCGAGCGCCTTGGGGTCGTAGACGCGCCAGCCCGGCGTCTCGATCACTCCAGGCGCGATGCAGTTGACGCGGATATCGAGCGGCGCCCATTCCACGGCGAGCGCCTGCGTGAGACCAACCACGCCCGAGCGCGCTGCGATCGTATGCGCGACCCCGTGCAGTCCCTGCCGCGTCACCACGACGATGGTAACGATGCTGCCGGGCCGACCGGCGTCGCGCCACAGCCGCGCCGCGCCCTGCATCATGTGCCAGGTGCCGTTGAGGTTGGTGTTGACGACCGTATTCCAGCCCTTCACCGAGAAGTCGATCGCAGCCTGCGGGAACTGGCCGCCGGCGCTGTTGATCAGGATGTCGAAGCCGCCTGCCTCCGCGACCCGGCCATATAGGCCGGCGACGCTCTCGGGCTCGCGTATGTCGACCGTCATGCCGTCGACATCGAGCCCCCTCGCCCGCATGGCCTCAACGGCGACGGCCAGCTTCTCGGCGCTGCGGCCGGCGAGGATCAGCCTGGCGCCGAGCCTTCCCATGAGCCAGGCCGTCGCGCGGCCGATACCGCCGGCGCCGCCGGAAATGAGGACCGTCTTTCCGGCGTAGGCGCCCTCCCGATAGACGGTCGGGTGGACGGCGAGTTCGTCGTCGCCCAGCCCGTAGGCGGGCGCATCCCCTGCCGGTTCAGCCATGGCGCTTCATGTCCCCCAAAAGTTCGCCCGAGATGATCATCTTGCGCACCTCGGTGGTGCCCGCACCGATCTCCATCAGCTTGATGGAACGGTAGAGCCGATTGATCTCGGACTCCCAGATATAACCCATGCCGCCATGGACCTGGACCGCCTTGTCGAGCACGGCATGGCAGGCTTCGGCGGCATGCATGACCGAAGCGGCGGTCAGCATGTGGATGTCGCCTCGTCCGCCTCCGCCCACCTCGAGCGGCGCCGCAGCCGCGAGCGTCCGGTATGTGAGAGCGCGCATGGTCTCGACCTGCACATACATTTCCGCCAGCATCGACTGCACCATCTGGAACGAGCCGATCGGTTTGCCGAACTGCTGCCGGGTCTGCGCATACTCGACAGAGAGCTGCAACGCCCGCTCAGCGATGCCGAGGCAGAGGGGCGAGATCATCGCCCTTTCCAGGTCGAGGCCGCTCATCACGATCGAGACGCCGCGATTCTCCTCGCCGACGAGATTCTCGGCCGGAACGCGGCATTCGTCGAACACCAGCTCGCCGGTCTGGCTGCCGCGATAGCCCATCTTTTCAAGCTTCTGCGCCACCCGGAAGCCGGGATAGTCCTTCTCGACGATGAAGGCCGAGATGCCGTGGGCGCCCTTCTCCTTGTCCGTCTTGGCATAGACCAGAAGCACGTCGGCGATCGGGCCGTTGGTGATGAAGATCTTGCTGCCGTTCAGCACATAATGATCGCCCTCGCGCCGGGCGGTGGTCCGCATGGAGCCCAGCGCGTCGGAACCTGCGCCGGGCTCGGTGAGGCCGAGCGCGCCGATCTTGCGGCCAGAGCAGAGGCCGGGAAGATATTTGTTGCGCTGGGCCTCGCTGCCGTTGCGATAGATGTTGTTGGCACAGAGATTATCGTGGGCTACCCAGCCCAGCGCCAGCGCGTGGTTCCACCGCCCCAGCCCCTGCAGCACGAGGCCGGCGGCCATCAGGTCGAGGCCCGCGCCGCCATACTTCTCCGGGATGCTCACGCCGAAGAGGCCGTTGTCGCCGATCTTGGCGAAGGCGTCCTCGGGCCACCATTCCTCGGCGTCCATGCGCTCGGAAAGAGGATAGAGCTCGTTGCGCGCGAAGCGGTCCGCCTGGTCGAGGATATTGCGCTGATCCTCGTCCAGATCGAATGCGGAAGCACGATTGCCTCCCATGAGATTCGCATCGTGGGTGTCCAACTTATCTACCTCCCGCATCCGCTCACCTCCCGCAGGAGGTCGCGGCCGTCTGCAAACAGCGACCGACCGCTTCTGCCTCGCGTCTGTAATGAATACACTTCATCAATGGAAAGATGCTGGTTGTCAACCGCAAATCGTGACCGATGTCGCCAGTTTCGGCCAACCTCGTCCAAATATGAAGAAATCTACAGCCAGCTCGATCTATCGCCGCTCCCAGGAGTTGACATCGCTGATGAATTGAAATCATTTATATCTCGGGACGGTCGGAGACCGGGCGCAGCAAGCACCAAAACGGAGCCAGGGACGAAAGTGACAGAACCGGTACGCATCGAGCGCAAGGGCGCAACGCTGACCATCGTCATCGATCGCGAGGCGCGCCGCAACGCGCTGAACGAAAGCGTCGCGCTCGGCATCGCCGCCGGGATCGACCAGGGCGAGGCCGACCGGAGCATCCGCGCCATCGTGCTCACCGGTACCGGCGACAAGGCCTTCTGCGCGGGCGGCGACCTTCAGCCGGCGGCCGACGGAACGCCGTTCAACATCGATGCCGCCGACCCCCGCCATTATGTGGCGCGGCTGTTGCGACGCATGGATGCCTGCCGGCTGCCGCTGATTGCGCGCGTCAACGGCCATGCGCTCGCCGGTGGTTTCGGGCTGGTCTGCGCCTGCGATCTGGTCGTGGCGCGCGAAGATGCCCTGCTGGGCGTCACCGAGGTCAAGGTCGGCCTGTTCCCGATGATGATCCTGCCCTACCTGCTGCGCGTCGTGCCCTACCGGGCGATGATGGAGCTGTGCGTGACCGGCGAACCGATCACCGCGACCGAGGCGCTGGACCATGGCTTCGTCAACTACGCCGTCCCTGCGGAAGACCTCCACGCAAGGACGGAATGGCTCGTGGAGCGCGTCGTCACGAAGTCGCCGACCGGCATCCGTCTCGGCAAGCAGGCGCTGACCAAGATCCGCGAGATGTCGACCGACAGCGCACTGGAATACGCGCAGTTCATGCTCGCCAACATGGCCCGCACCAGGGACGCCCGGGAAGGTTTCGCGGCCTTCAACGACAAGCGCAAACCTGAATGGACGGCGGAGTAGGCAGCCATGAAGGAGATCGTCAGGATCGGCTGCGGCGCCGGCTTCTGGGGCGACAGCCCCGACGGACCACGCCAACTCGTACGCGCCGGCGGCATCGACTATCTCGTGCTCGATTATCTGGCCGAGATCACCATGTCGATCCTTGCCCGGATGAAGGCCAAACGCGCCGACCTCGGCTATGCGACCGATTTCGTGACCATGGTCATGCAGCCGCTGGCCAGGGAGATCGCCGCCAAACGAATTCGCGTCGTGACCAATGCAGGCGGTGTCAATCCCGAAGCCTGCCGCGATGCCCTGGCCGCGGTGTTCAAGGCCGCCGGCGTGGATCTCAAGATCGCCGTGGTGCGTGGCGACGACCTTTCGGGACGGATCGAGGATTATCGGCGCGACGGCGTGCGTGAGATGTTCAGCGGCGCGGCACTGCCCGAGCGTATCGCCAGCGTGAACGCCTATCTCGGCGCCTTCCCGATTGCTGCCGCGCTCGACGCCGGTGCCGACATCGTGCTCACCGGGCGTTGCGTGGATTCGGCGATCGTGCTCGGGCCGCTGATCCATGAATTCGGCTGGAAGCAAAGCGACTATGATCTGCTATCGGCCGGCAGCCTCGCCGGCCATGTCGTCGAATGCGGCACCCAGGCGACCGGCGGCATCATCACCGATTGGCGCGACGCGGCGGCCGGCTGGGACAATATGGGCTTTCCGATCGCCGAGTGCCGCGCCGACGGGACATTCGAACTGACCAAGCCGGCGGGAACCGGCGGACTGGTCAGCCCGATGACCGTCGGCGAGCAAATCGTCTACGAGGTCGGCGACCCCGCCGCCTATGTGCTCCCTGATGTCACCTGCGACTGGACCAGGGTGAAACTGGAGCAGACGGGCAAGGACCGGGTGCACGTCTCCGGCGCCAGGGGACGCTCGCCGACGGGTTCCTTCAAGGTAAGCGCGACCTATGCCGACGGCTATCGCGCCGCCGTCACCATGATGATCGCCGGTCGCGACGCGGTCGAGAAGGCCGAGACGGTCGGCAAGGCGATCCTCGCCCGGTCGACAAGTCTCATGCAGGAGGCCGGCCTGCCCGGCTTCTCGGAGACCTCGATCGAGGTGCTGGGCGGCGAAGCGAGTTATGGCAGATCGAGCAGAGCGCGGACATCACGCGAGGTCGTGCTCAAGATCGCCGTGCGTCACCCAAGCAAGGAAGCCCTGCAGATCTTCGGCCGCGAGATTTATCCGGCAGCGACCGCAATGGCCCAGGGGCTGACCGGCTTCGCCGGCGGCCGGCCCGAGCCGCAACCCGTCGTCCGGCTGTTCTCGTTCCTCGCCCAGAAAGGCGGCGTGCCGGTCGAGGTGGAGATCGACGGCAAGACCATTCCGGTGGCAGCCTCCCTCGGCAGCCCGGCGGCATCACCCGAGCGAGGAGAAAAGCCAGATCGCGATGCCGATACCGCCCCGTCTCTGCCGGCGCCGGACGAAACGGGAGACCAGAGGATCGCGACCGTCCCCCTTGTCGCGCTTGCCCACGGCCGAAGCGGCGACAAGGGCGACATCGCCAATATCGGCGTGCTGGCCCGGCGCCCCGAATTCGTGCCCGTCCTGAGGCAGGCTCTGACACCCGATACGGTGGGTGCCTATCTCGCCCACTTCGCCAAGGGCAAGGTCGAGCGTTACGAATGGCCGGGCCTCGATGCCTTCAACTTCCTTCTTCACGAAGGGCTCGGCGGCGGCGGCATCGCCTCGCTGCGGCACGACCCGCAGGGCAAGGCGATGGCCCAGATCCTGATGGACATGCCGGTCAGTGTGCCCGCGGCCTGGCTGGTGCCGGGCGGCCCTCTTGCCGGCTGGAAAGAACAGGGCGCAATGCAAGGAGCCGGCAAATGACCAGGCATGTGGTGGCGCCCAGCGCCGAGACGCCGCTCGCGCCGGCCCCGTTCCTGAAAGTGCTCATCGCCAATCGCGGCGAGATCGCCTGCCGGGTCATCCGCACGCTGCGCGAGATGGGCATTGCGTCGGTTGCGATCCATCATCGCGTGGAATCCGGAGCGCGCCATGTGCGCATGGCCGACGAGGCGATCGAGATTGCCGGCGACACACCGGTTGCCGCTCATCTGGACGGGAACCAGATCGTCGCGGCAGCCCTTTCCTGCGGCGCCGACGCGATTCATCCCGGTTATGGATTCCTCTCCGAAAATGCCGGCTTTGCCGAAGCGATCGCCAGGGCCGGCCTCACCTTCATCGGGCCGGACGCCGAGACGATAGGGCTGATGGGCGACAAGATCTCCGCGCGCAATTTCGCGCAGGCGCACGGCGTCCCCGTGGCCCCCTCGGTCATGCCGACCGGCGACATCGAAGTCTTCGTCGAGCAGGCGGCGGCAATCGGCTTCCCACTGCTGATCAAGGCCGCGGCCGGCGGCGGCGGCAAGGGCATGAACATCGTGCGTTCGGCGTCGGAGCTCAAGGAGGCCGCCCGTATCGCCACCAGCGAGGCCAAACGCTATTTCGGCGACGGCCGGGTCTATGCCGAAACCTATGTCGAGCGCCCACGCCACATCGAGGTTCAGGTGCTGGGCGACGGCCAGGGCAACGCCATCCACCTCTTCGAACGCGAATGCTCGGTACAGCGCCGCTTCCAGAAGATCGTCGAGGAAGCACCGGCCGCAAGCCTTCTGCCTGAACTGCGCGACGAAATCTGCGCAGCGGCCGTGAAGCTCGCCGCAGCCGCGCGTTACAAGAATGCCGGGACCGTCGAGTTCATCCTCGGGGCGGACGGCCGTTTCTTCTTCCTCGAAATGAACACCCGCCTCCAGGTGGAGCATCCCGTGACCGAGATGATAACCGGGCTGGATCTCGTGCGAGCCCAGCTGGAGATCGCGGCAGGGCGGGGTTTGCCGGCCACGCAGGAAGAAGTCGTCATCGCCGGTCACGCGATCGAGTGCCGTATCTGCGCCGAGGATCCGGGGCGTGATTTCATGCCGGAGACCGGCGCGATCCAATATCTCGGCGTGCCCGAAGCGCCGTTCATCCGCTTCGAGAACGCCCTGCAGAACGGGCAGAAGATCACAGCCGATTTTGATCCGATGCTGGCCAAGCTGGTCGTCTATGGCGCTGACCGCAACGAAGCAATCGACCGTTCGGGCGCCGCTCTCCACGAACTCGCTCTGCTCGGCGTCACCACGAACACCGACTACCTCGCCAGGGTTCTCGACCATCCTGCGTTCCGGTCCGGCAGCCTGCATACGGGCTTTGTGGCCGAGCATGCGTCCGCCCTCGCCGCCGGCGAGATCGACACGGCGACCCTCGACAATGCGCTGATTGCCGCCGCGCTGGGCTTCCGCGAATTCCACGACATGGCCTTCGACGTGCCCGAGCCGCACGCCACCATCGGGTACTGGAGAAACTGATGGCGTTCAAACTTACGGTCGACGGCCATCCGCATACGATCGAAATCGTGCGGCGACGGCCACACCTCGTCCTGCGGATCGACGGGCGGGAACACGAAATCTCACTGACCGGCAACTCCGGCGACGGCCGCCAGACTATCCAGATCGCAGGCATTCCCTTCCATTTCACCAGGGCCCATGCCGGAGATCGCCAGATCGTCCGGTTCGGCGGGCACACCTTCCTCACCGGAATTGTCGATCCCCGTTCTGAAGCCGAAGGCGGCGGCAGCACGCAGGATCACATCAAGGCGCCGATGCCCGGAGCGGTGGTCTCGGTCCACAAGGCCGCCGGCGATGCCGTCAAGCGGGGCGAAACCATCGTGACCATCGAAAGCATGAAGCTGCAGACGGCGCTGGCGGCGCCGCGCGACGGGGTCGTCGCCGAGATCCTGCGTGAAGAAGGCGCGACCTTCGAGAAGGACGAGATTATCGCACGGCTTGAAGAAGAAGCCGGAAAGGCTTGATACCATGCGCAGAATTTCTTCTCTGATAAGTACGTCGAGTGCCGACTTCCGCCGCAACGAGGCTCACAACCGCAAACTGGTCGCGGCCTTCCGCGAGAAGCAGCAAGCGGCACGCCACGCCCGGCCGCAACGCGACCTCGAGCGGTTGAGCAAGCAGGGCAAGCTGCGCCCGCGCGAGCGCATCGAAAAGCTGCTCGACCCGGGCACGCCTTTCCTGGAACTCTCCTCGCTCGCCGCCAACATGGCCTATGGGGGCGAGTCGCCGTCGGCCAGTTCGATCGTCGGCATCGGCGTCGTATCGGGACGCGAAGTCGTGATCCGCGCGGACGACCCGACCGTCAAGGGTGGCGCCTGGTATCCGCTGACGGCAAAGAAGATCGTACGCGCCCTCGACATCGCCATGGAGAACCGGCTTCCCGTCGTGCATCTGTGCGATTCCGCGGGCGGCTTTCTTCAGCTCCAGTCCGAGGTCTTTCCGGACAAGCACATGGCCGGACGGATCTTCCGGAACCAGTCGATCCTGTCGAAGATGGGGGTGAAGCAACTGGCGCTGGTGTTCGGCCACTGCACGGCCGGCGGCGCCTATATTCCCGGGCTTTCCGACTACAATGTCATCGTGCGCGGCACCGGCGCGGTCTTCCTCGGCGGGCCGCCGCTGGTGCGGGCTGCAACCGGCGAGGATGTGACGGTGGAGGAACTCGGCGGCGCCGACATGCACACCAGCGTCTCAGGCACCTGCGACTATCCGGCCGGCAGCGAGGAAGAGGCGATCCATATCGGCCGCGAGATTGTCGCGCAGTGGGAAAAGCCGCGGAAATGGGAGTGCCAGCGCGAAACGCCGGAGGAACCCGCCTATGATCCCGAGGAGATCTACGGGATCCTGCCTGACGACATCAAGAAGCAGTTCGACATGCGCGAGATCATAGCGCGCATCGTCGACGGCAGCCGATTCCACGAATATCAGCCCAACTACGGCACCACGCTGGTCTGCGGCTTCGCCAATATCTGGGGCTTCAAGGTGGGCATACTCGCCAACAACGGCGTGCTGTTCAACGACTCCTCGCTCAAGGGCGCCCATTTCATCGAGCTGTGCAACCAGAACTCCACGCCGCTTGTGTTCCTGCAAAACATCACCGGCTACATGATCGGCCGCGAATATGAGCGGCGCGGCATCACCAAGGACGGCGCCAAGATGATCATGGCGCAAAGCTGCAGCCGCGTTCCGAAATTCACCGTGATGTGCAACGGCTCCTTCGGCGCCGGCAATTACGGCATGTGCGGGCGCGCCTTCGACGGCCGCCTGCTGTTCACCTGGCCCAACCACCAGATCGGGGTCATGGGCGGCGACCAGGCCGCCAATACGCTGGCCGAGGTCAAGGTCAACCAGATGAAGCGCAACGGCGGAGCGGTCGACCAGGTCGAGGTCGACCGGCTCTGGGAAGAAACCCGGAAGGCCTATCAGGAACAGTTGTCGGCCTACTACTCGACCTCGGAACTCTGGGACGACGGCATCATCGACCCGGTCGGTACACGCAACGCGCTCGGCGTCGCCATCTCGGCATCGCTCAACGCGCCGCTCGGCGAACAGGGTTACGGCGTGTTCAGGTTCTGACGATGGAGCCGATCCGCATCTATTTCGATTTCGCCTCGCCCTACGCCTACTTCGCGCTCCCGAGCCTGGAGAAGCTCGCCGGAGAACACGGCCGGGAGTTCGAATGGCGGCCCATCATCCTGTGGGCGGTCATGAAGGCCCATGGCATCGCTCCGCCCATGGACGTGCGGGTCAAGCGTGACTATTTCGTCACCGATATGAAACGGTCCGCCGCTTTCCACGGCCTCCCCTATCGCCATCCCGATCGCTTGCCGGTCTCATCGCATCTACCTGCACGCGTCTATTGGTGCCTTGCCGACACCGATCCTTCGGCGGCTAAGGAATTTGGCCGTAGCGTTTTCCGGGCGTTCTTCACCCAAGGCGAGGACATCACGAGCGAGGCTGCGATTACTCGTCTCGCGATCCGATCTGGCCTGGACGAAGCCGGAGCGCGCGATGCAGTAAGCGGGCCTGTCGGCCGCGCGAAGCTGGCGGCTGCCGTCGATCTGGCCATCGCCGATGGCGTTTGCGGCTCGCCCTTCGTGATCATCGATGGAGAGCCGTTCTTCGGCGCCGACAGGGTACCGCAGATCGCCTGGCGTCTCGGTCAGTCCACCATCGGCAGGTGACGGCGTGATGGAAAGCATGGCACTATCGGCAACGCTCAGAAAGGCCGGAGGAAGAATCATGAGCAGCTACAACGACATCTCGTTCCGGCACGAGGGCGGCATCGCCCATATCACCATCGAGCGCCCTGCCCGGCTCAATGCCTATCGCAACCAGACCGCGGACGAACTTCTGGACGCATTCCGCCGCGCCGAGGACGATACGACGATCCGCGCGGTGATCTTCACGGGCGCCGGCCGGGCCTTCGGCGCCGGCTACGACCTCTCGACGGTGAAGCCGGGCGAAGTGCCCGAACTGGATCAGGTGCTCGAGCAGCATTTCAATCCCCTTGTGCGGCACATGCGTCGTTCACGCCTGCCGATCGTGTCGCAGGTGAACGGTCCGTGCGCGGGAGCGGCGGTGGGCGTCGCGCTCGCTGGCGATATCGTGATCGCCGCGCGTTCGGCCTATTTCTACGAGCCCTTTGTCGGCATCGCGCTTGTTCCCGACGCCGGCAATACGCTGTTCCTGCCGCGCGCCGCCGGCCGCATCCGTGCCATGCCGGCCATGCTGCTCGGCGATCGCATCAGCGCCGAGGAAGCCCTCTCCTGGGGCTTGGTCTGGCGTGTCTTCGACGATGCCGAGCTCGTCGCCGAGGCAGCACGGATCGCCGACGCGCTCGCTGCCCGCACGCCGTCGGCGATCGCCGCGACCAAGCGGCTGGTCACGTCGGCGACCGATTTTGCCATGGACGAGCAGCTCGACCTCGAGCGCGACCTGCAAGGACTTGCGGGCCGCACGCCCGAGATGAAGGACGCCATCGCCGCCTTTTTCGCGAAGCGGCAGGCAAGCTAATCCCCGTCAGGCTGCCGTTTCGCCGGTCGAGCGATAGTCCAGCCCGATGTCGAGGATCGGCGCGCTGTGCGTCAGCCAGCCGATCGAGATGAGGTCGACGCCCGATGCGGCGACGTCAGGGGCCGTGGCCGGCGTGACACGACCCGAGGCTTCCGTGATCGCGCGGCCGTCGACCATTTCGACCGCCTGGCGCAATTCTTCCGGCGTCATGTTGTCGAGCAGAACCGCATCGACACCGACGGCCATCGCTTGATCGAGCTGCGCGAGCGTGTCGACTTCGACCTCGATCTTGACCAAATGGCCGACCGATGCCTTCGCCCTTTCGATCGCGGTCCGGACGCCACCGGCAACCGCGATGTGGTTATCCTTGATCAGAACCGCGTCGTCCAGCCCGAAGCGATGATTGGAGCCGCCGCCGGCACGCACGGCATATTTCTCTACGGCCCTGAGGCCCGGCGTGGTCTTGCGCGTGCAGACGATCTTCGCCTTGTATGCCCGGACGGCCGCAACGACCGAGGCTGTCGCGGAGGCGATGCCGCTGAGACGGCACAGGAAGTTCAGTGCCGTACGCTCGGCGGCCAGCAGCCCGAGCGCCGGGCCAGCCGCTGTCGCGATCGTCTCGCCCTGCGCGACGGCGGCGCCGTCCGGCCGCATTATCCGCAGTGATATCCCGGGGTCGACAAGACGGAAGGCGAGTATCGCCAGGTCCAGCCCAGCGACGACACCGGGTTGCCGCGCGACGATCGCCATGGTCGCGTTCAGGCCTTCGGGCACGATCGCCGCACTTGTTATGTCTCCCATACGGCCGAGGTCCTCCAGCAACGCCGCGCGCACCAGCGGTTCGAGAATGATTTCGGGAAGCGGCGTCATGCTTCATGCGCTCCTTGCAAGTATTGCCGTTTTGTCGTGCGACAGCGCGCGTGCCGCCTTGACGGCCGTGTCGAAGTCGAGACGGGTTCGGCGCGGCACCTCGTCGGTCTGCGGGAAGTCGTCACGCCAATGCGCGCCACGGCTTTCCTCGCGCCTCAGCGCGGCGACGGCGATCATCAGCCCGACCGCCGCCGGATCGCCCGCCGTGCCTCCGGCCTGGACGAGCCGAAACAAGGCGGCCACTGCATTTTCCAGCCCGCGGCCGTCACGCATCACCCCGAGCGCACTGGACAGGATGGGCCGCACCGCCCCCGGATCGGGTGACGGCGAGACCGCGGGGACAGCGGCTGGGCGGCCGACGCGATCGGCTGTCCCCGCCACGTCTTCCGCAACGCGCCGCGCCATGACTGCCGCCTCGGACAGCGAGTTGCTGGCAAGCCGGTTGGCCCCGTGAAGGCCGGTGCAGGCGACCTCGCCGCAGGCCCACAAGCCAGGGACCGAGCTTCGGCCCGAGAGGTCGGTGGCGACGCCCCCCATGTGATAGTGAACGGCCGGGCGGACTGGAACGGGCTGACGAGCCGGATCGAGCCCGGCGTCCTTGCAGAATGCATCGATGGCGGGGAAGCGGAGGGCAAACTCGCCGCCCGATAGCCGACGAGCATCGAGGAAGACGCTGTGCCCTGCAGCGAGATGCCCCCAGACGCTGCGCGCCACGCGGTCGCGGGGCGCCAGCTCGGCCCCGGGCAGATGTTCGAGAAAACGCCGGCCCAGTTCGTCGATCAGCACGGCGCCCTCACCGCGCACCGCTTCGCTGACCAGCCGCATTGGGCGCGCCGCTCCCGCCAGGGCCGTGGGATGGAACTGGATGAATTCGAGGTCGACGAACTCGGCGCCGGCGCGCGCCGCCAGAGCGAGGCCCTGCCCCCAGTTGCCGAGCGGATTGGTGGTGTCGAGAAAAAGGCCGCCGGTACCACCCGTCGCCAGCACGACGCGACGGGTCGCGAACGCCGAGAGGCCATCTCGACGGGCGACGAGCAGGCCCGCGACGGTACCTTCGTCGACGATCAGACGGCGCGCCTCGACAGCCTCCAGCACCGTGATCGACGGCGTTTGGCGCACGGCGGCGCAGAGAGCGCGCATCACTTCGCGGCCGGTCCCGTCGCCTCCAGCATGGACGATCCGGCGGCGGCCATGCGCTGCCTCGAGCCCCAGTTGCAGCGCTCCTTCCCCGGCGCGGTCGAAACGCACGCCGAAGCGTGTCAGCGACGCGATCGCGGCCGGGGCTTCATCGACGATCCCGCGGGCGGCTTCCACGTCGCAGAGCCCGTCGCCTGCGGCCAGCGTGTCGGCCAGATGCTGCGCGGGATCGTCGTCCTCGCCGAGGCTGGCGGCAAGGCCGCCCTGCGCCAGCGTACTGGAAGTTCCGTCGCCGAGCGGCAACCTCGACAGGAGCACGACCGGCTCCGGAGCAAGATGCAGCGCCGTCATCAGCCCGGCGATACCGCCGCCGACGATGATCGGGCGCCCGTCGAAATCGTGCCGGACGGCGCTCATACCGCCAGCATCCGTTCGACGGCGAGGCGCGCGCGGGCGGCGACATCGGGATCGATGGTCACGACATGCCGATTGTGCTCCAGCGCCGAACGGATGTTGGAGAGCGTGATGCGCTTCATGTGGGGGCAGAGATTGCACGGCCGGACGAAGTCGACATCAGGGTGGGCAACAGCGACGTTGTCGCTCATCGAGCATTCCGTCATCAGCACCACGCGGCCCGGCCGGTGCCGCCCGACATAGTCGGACATGGCGGCTGTGGAGCCCGCGAAGTCGGCCTCGGCGACCACTTCGGGCGGGCATTCCGGATGGGCCAGGACGACGACGCCGGGATGCGCTTCGCGCAACTCCCTGATATCGGCCGGGGTGAAGCGCTCATGCACCTCGCAGTGACCTTTCCAGGCGACAATCTCGACCGCGGTCTGGGCAGCAACGTTCCTGGCCAGATACTCGTCGGGGATCATGATGACACGCGGCACGCCGAGTGATTCCACCACCGCCAGCGCATTGCCCGACGTGCAGCAGATGTCCGACTCGGCTTTTACCGCGGCCGAGGTGTTGACATAGGTGATCACAGGCAAGCCCGGATAGCGGTTGCGCATGAGGCGCACGTCCTCGGCCGTGATCGAATCGGCGAGCGAACAGCCCGCTCCCAGATCCGGGATCAGCACGATCTTGTCCGGGTTGAGCAGCTTTGCGGTCTCGGCCATGAAGTGCACCCCCGCCAGGACGATGACATCGGCGTCGACCGTCATGGCCTTGCGGGCCAGCGCGAGGCTGTCGCCGACGATGTCGGCCACACAGTGGAAAATCTCCGGCGTCTGGTAATTGTGCGCCAGGATCACGGCGTTGCGCTCACGCTTCAGCGCAAGGATGGCCTCGATGTCGTCCTCGAAGACCGGCCATTCGACCGGCGGAATGACACGGCGCACGCGTTCATACAGCGCGGCGGCGCTGGAATGTGAGACGGACATGGCAACTCCCTATTATGCTCGGCACGAGTATAATAGGGGCATATGCTTACTATGAGCATAAGGCTTGTCAAGAAGCATTTGTCAGGAACGTCACTTTGTCAGGGGCGCGACTGGGGCAGCTTGGTCCCGGCCATGGAGCGTTCAGCCAGCACAGCATGGCGAAAACGGAACAGTTTCGCGGGTCGTCCGCCGGTGTCGGTCGCGGTCTCGCCGGTCTCCTCGACGAGTTCCTGCTGTTCGATCAGGCGGCGGAAGTTCTGCTTGTGCACCAGCCGTCCGGCCAGCGCTTCGACGGCGCGCTGCAACTGAAGCAGCGTGAAGACGGGGGGCATCAGCTCGAACACCACCGGACGGTATTTGATCTTGGTGCGCAGACGCGCGATCCCGGTCGCAAGGATGCGGCGATGGTCGGCGACCATTGCCCGGCCGGGCAGGTTTTCTTCGGTCTCTCGGCCGCGCGTGCCCTCCTCCACCAGGCCGGCCTCATAGAGCAGTTCGTAACGTTGCAGCGTCAGTTCCTCGTTCCAGCCGCGCTCGTCGAAGCCGAAGGCGATCGCAGCCCGCTGCCAGCGGTCGTGGCGCATCTCGGCATCGCCGCCCTGCTCGGCCCAGGCGCGCAATCGGGGCGCCAGAATGTCGGCGAGCACCGCCGGCACGCCACCGCGGTGATCTTCCCATGGAAAATATTCGTACCAGCTCCGCCACCTCCGCCGCGCCGAGCCCTCGGTGCCTTCCTCACGCGTCAGACCGAGATAGCTGATCGAGATCACGCGCTGCGCATCGCCGGCTCGGTCACGGTCGGCGAATGTATAGAGCTGCTCGATGTAGCCCAGCGGATGGCCCGTCTGGCGCTCGACCCACGCCCGCAAGCCCGATTGCAGGGAGCGATGGCCGAGTTCAAAGGGACCGGACGGCAAGGCATGCGCCTTGTCGATGGTGAGGGCGCACGGCTCGCCGTCGGTGACGGCGACAAGCACGGCGATCAGGTCCACCTTCACGTCGTGAGACTGGTCGGAACCGCGGTTCCGCTCGGTCGGGCTGGAGGTGTCGTGCTGCATTGCGTTGCGAAGTCTCATCAGTGGTTGCGCCGAACCGTGGACTTCCGCCGGGCTATCGTCAACGCCTCGGGGCCACCCCGAACAATTTGCTCTTCGCAACTGCACAAAATTGTGCCAAACGCCCCGCGGGGGATGACGCATGGGAAGGAGGCGCCATGAGCGCGAGCAATGAAGCGAGAGCTGTCACCCCACCCGAAGTCTTGGCCCGCAAAGGCAAACAGCCGCTGGTCTGCCTGACCGCCTATACGACGCCGATGGCGCGTCTTGTGGACCCTCATTGCGACATCGTGCTCGTCGGCGACAGTGTCGGCATGGTGTTGCACGGTCTGCCCTCCACGCTCGGCGTCACGCTCGACATGATGATCCTGCACGGCAAGGCTGTGCGCCGCGGCGTCGATCAGGCATTGATGGTCGTCGACATGCCTTTCGGCGCCTATGAGGAGAGTCCTGAACAGGCCTTTCGCAACGCAGCACGATTGATGGCCGAGACCGACTGCGCCGCGGTCAAGATCGAAGGCGGCGAGACCATGGCCGGGACGATTCGGTTCCTCACGCGGCGGGGCATCCCGGTCATGGCCCATATCGGACTGACGCCGCAGGCGGTCAATGCTTTCGGCGGCTACAAGGTGCAGGGGCGTGGCGGCGACGCCGACCGGATCACGCGCGATGCCATGGCCGTCGCCGATGCGGGCGCATTCTCGGTCGTTCTGGAGAAGGTGCCCGAGGCTCTCGCCCGCGCGCTCACCGCGAGAATTGCTATTCCCACCATAGGGATCGGCGCCTCTCCGGCCTGCGATGGCCAGATCCTCGTCATCGATGACATGCTTGGCATGTTCACCGCTTTCCGTCCGAAATTCGTCAGGCGCTATGCCGAACTCGGCCGGCAAGCCGAGACCGCGATCGCCACCTATGCCGACGATGTGCGCCAGCGCCGCTTTCCGGCGGCCGAGCACGTCTTCGGCGATACGCCTGAGAGCCGCAAGCAGGGAGAAAGCGCATGAGCGTAGCCATCGTCAGGACCGTCGCCGAACTGCGTGAAAGGGTCGCCGAATGGCGACGCGGCGGCGCCCGTGTCGCGGTGGTGCCCACCATGGGGGCCTTGCATGAAGGGCATCTGAGCCTGGTCCGCGCTGCTCTCGCCCGCGCCGAGCGGGTGGTGGTCACGCTGTTCGTGAACCCGAAGCAGTTCAACAGCGCCGCCGACCTCGCCGCCTATCCGCGCACGGAAAATGAAGATGCGGCCAAGCTCGCGGCGGTCGGCGCTCACCTGCTCTATGCTCCCGACGGCAGCGAGATGTATCCTGAGGGGTTCGCCACGACCGTTTCGGTGACCGGCGTCAGCCAAGGGCTGTGCGGTGCGTTCCGGCCCGGCCATTTCGACGGCGTGGCGACCGTGGTGGCCAAGCTCTTTCTGCAGAGCGGCGCCGACATCGCACTGTTCGGAGAGAAGGATTTTCAGCAGCTTCACGTTGTCCGCCGTATGGCGCGCGACCTGGATATCCCCATCTCGATCATCGGCTGTCCGACCGTTCGCGAAGCCGACGGGCTCGCTCTCTCTTCGCGCAATGTCCGGCTCTCGCCGGCAGAGCGGCGGGTGGCGCCGCGGCTGGCGGCGATCCTGTTCGAGGCGGCCGAGCGCATGGCCGCCGGCGCGCCCGTCGACAGTGTGCTGTCCGAGGCGCAGGACGCGATCATGACAGCCGGTTACGAGAAGGTCGAATATCTCGAACTGCGCGGGGAAGAGGATCTGAAGCCCATGCGACGCCTCGACCGGCCCGCGCGGCTGATCGTGGCGGCCTGGCTCGGCCAGACGCGGCTGATCGACAATGTCGTGGTCACGCCCGCGCGCATTGGGCGAGGATTGAGCGTTCAGGCGGCGATGGGCGCGGACGCCACGGCCTCGGCCACGTCATAGTCGGCAGCGAACCGCATTTCGCGCAAGGGACGCACACGCCTGATGGATTCGGCGTAGACCTCGTGAGCCTTGTAGGCGGCCAGCGCCTCGGGGCTTTCGAACTCGCCATAGACCACGACGTCGATCTCCTTGCTGATGGGATCGCTCTTGCGGTTGAATGACACTTCCAGCCGAAGCGCATGCGGGATGGTGGTCAGGATTGCGAGCCCGTCCCTGATGCTCGCGGCGTCGCATTCGTCCTTGGCGCTGAACAGCACGATATGGCGGATCATGGGATACCCCGATGTGAAGCCGATGCCGGGACGCATATCAGGTCGGCAGACTCATGCAATGCGGCAAGCTGGCTTATCGTGATGGCCTCAATCGCCAGCGCGGTCGCGCGCTCCGATGTCGTTCTCGGTAGTCGCCTTCACGCCGGCATGAACAATGCGCGATTGCGCTCGACCTGCTCGCCGATGAAGGTCGCGGCGGCGCGGATGCGCGCCGTGTCCTTGAGATCGGCATGCATGATCAGCCAGAAAGTCCGGGTGATCGTGATGCGGTCGGCGAGCACCGGCGCCAGTTCCGGCTCGGTGGCGGCCATGAAATCGGGAATGACGCAGACGCCGGTTCCCGCGAGCGCCGCCCGCATCTGGGCGATCAGGTTCGAGCTGGTCAGCCGCACCTTCAGGTCGGCCGGAACCTGCGGCAGATAGTCGAGCTCGGGCGTGAAGATGAGATCGGGTATGTAGCCGATCATCAGATGGTCGGCGAGATCGTCCGGCGTTTCGATCGGACTGTGCTCGGCCAGATAGGCGCGCGATGCATAAAGATGCAGGTGATAATCGGTGAGCTTGCGCGCCACCAGCCGGCCCTCCGTCGGCCGGGTCAGGCCGATGGCGATGTCGGCCTCACGCTTCGAGAGGCTGAAGATCCGCGGCATGGCGATGAGCTGCACGTCGAGTTCCGGATAACGCCGGCAAAGCTCGCCGATCCTCGGCGCGAGGAAAAACGAGCCGAAACCATCAGGTGCACCGATGCGGACCGCGCCGCTCAGCGCCAGGTCGGAGCCGGCGATGTCGTTCTGGATCCTGGCAGCGACATTCTCCATCTGCTCGACATGGGCGAGCAGGCTTTCGCCTGCCGGCGTCAGCACGGAGCCCCTCGGCGAGCGCTCGAAAAGCCTGGCCGACAGCGCCTGCTCTAGCGCGGCGATGCGGCGGCTGACCGTCGCGTGGTCGGTCGCGAGTTGGGCGGCAGCCGCGGTCAGCCGCCCCGTTCGGGCGACCGCCAGGAAGAAACGAAGGTGGGACCAGTCGAAACTCATGAAGCCCGCGTTTTCCTGCACGATGGAGCGGCCAGATGGCCCCTCAATTGTGCAGGAATACGCGCCGCCGCGCGCCGACGCAACTGCGCGCCGCCAGTCGGCTGCGAGCGGCTTCGGGCGCCCGGAGGCTACAGGAGAAAGTCGGTGGCCGTCAGGGTCGAAACCGAGTGAACCTGGATCTGGAAATCGGCCACGCGATCTCCGTCGACGTCACCGGAAACGACTCCCCCGGCAAAGCGCAGTTGGCCGGCGGCGCCCGTAAAGCCGTGCCTGCCGATGAAGGCAAAGGCCTGATCGCCGGCGAGATTGACATTGGCATCGATGTCCAGGAGGTCGATCCGATCGCCCTGCCATCTGCTGAAACCGTAGATGGCATCGCGGCCCGCTCCGACCGCGCTGTCCGCCACCAAGTCGAAGTCGAAACGGTCTGCGCCCGCCCCTCCATTCAACAGGTCGCGGCCTGCCCCGCCCCGCAGCAGGTCGTTGCCGGCCCCGCCGAACAGAACGTCGTTTCCGCCCAGGCCGAGAAGAACGTTCGCGCCGCAATTTCCGACAATGGTGTTGTTGGCCGCATTGCCGCTGCCATTGAAGTTACCGGATCGGGTGAGCAGGAGGTTCTCGAAATTGTCGGCGAGGGTGAGGCTCGCGCCGGCTATCACGGTGTCGTTTCCCTCGCCGGCTGCTTCGATGAGGGTATCGCCGAGATCGTAGTAGTAGACATCGTTGCCCGCGCCACCGGAAATCGTGTCCGCGCCGGCCCCGCCGGAGAGCCAGTCGTTGCGGGCGCCACCGAAAAGGCTCTCGGCACCGCTGCTGCCGATCAGCACGTCGGCCTTCGCCGAGCCGATCACGGTGTCGAAGCCGGCGACGCCTCCCGTGCCGGTCGCGGTACCGGCTGCGAGGTTCACCTTCACACTGCGGCCAAAAGCCGAATAGTCGAGGGTATCGTTGCCGGCCCCGCCGTCGGTCAGACCGGTGATGACCGACCCTTGCCTGAGCTTCAGGGTGTTGTTGCCGCTGCCGAACTGGATTGCCGTTCCGCCGCCCCCCGAGATCGTGCCGCCATTGTCGATCGTGTCGTCGAGATCGCTGACGATGCGGATACCGAAGCTGCCGGCACCGGAGATGGTGCCGTCGTTGACAATGGTCGTCACGAACGGCGCGTTGCCCTGCGAGCTGTCGTCGACGAGGATACCGATCCCGACACCGCTGATCGTAGCCTTTGCGTGATTGGTGATGGTGCCGCCGCCGGCCGCGATGCCTTCGCTGGTGTTGGCCAGCCCGTCCGAGCCATGGCCGCCCGCGCCGGTGCCCTGAATGATACCGTAATTGACGATGGTCGCCTCGAAGTCGATGTCGACCCCGTCGCCGTCGCCGTCGTTGACGCCATCGGGAACGCCGCCCCTTCCGGGGCCGTTGATGTCGGAGCCGATGCTGTCGCTGAAGGCGCCGGTGATGACGCCGTAGTTGATGACGGTCGCGGTACCGTCCGAACCGACGCCTGATCCGTTCCTTCCGGTGATGCTGGCGCCGGGGCCGTTGATGACGGTGATATCAGTGGATTCGCCGACATTGATGCCGTGACGGTCGCCCGAAATCGCGCCGGTGCCCTTGTTCTCCACAGTCCCAGTCGCGTCGTCCTCGAACTGGATACCGTCGAGACTGCCGCCATATGCGGCAGCCGTGCCAGCATTTATGGTGCCGGAATTGACGATGTGACCGATCGCGCCGATACGGACCGCGTCGTTGTTGACGGAGCTGATGGTACCGGAATTATCGAGTTCGGTGACGAACGTCCCGGTCGCGCCCGCGAAATCGACCGCCTGGCCGTCGATGGAAGTGATCTCGCCGGAATTGATGATGTGCACCGTACCGCCGGTCACGGCACCCGACTGTATCTGGATCGCGTCATTGGCAGAGCGGATAGTTCCGGTGGCGTTGTTGATGATCGTGGCGTTGAGCATCGCGCCGACCGTGCTCTCGAAGCGGATCGCCCGCGGCTCGGCCTGCGCTCCCACAGCCTCGATTATGCCGTCATTGACGATGGTGGCTCCGCTGGTCGGCGCATTGAAGCGTACGGCCTGGGCGTTTGCAGAAACCGAAAGCGCGCCGGCGATCTCGACCGTCAGCGTGTCGGCCCCTCCCTTCGAAACGCGGTCCGTGCGGATGGTACCGGCGAGAACGACAGTGTCGTCCCTGGAACAGACTCCCTCTTGCGCGACCACGGTTGACGGCGGGCTGCGGCGTCACCATCCGGTCGATCCCCGTCCGTGCTTCTAGCGCTTGGCTTGTGACCGACGTGTGACGTTGATGGCGGTGCCGTCGTGCGGCACCGCTCCTCGGCGCGACCGTTTCATATGACGCATTGTTCCGGCTCGAGCTGCGCATGGCCTGACAGCCGCCCGACCCGTCTCGCCGTGCCAAAGCATGTCTCCCGAAAGTGGACACCGGTTTGGGGAAAGACATGCGCCAAATCAAGAACCTACAGCGTGTCGCGTGAATTCTCTTTCACACGACACGCTGTAGGAGCCGCTTGGGGTTTCGTCCCAGCGGCCCCCTGCGGGAGCCGGTCCGCTGCTGGCCTACAGCACGAAATCCCCTGCGGTGAGGGCAATGTGGCCCTTGAACTCGACGTGGAAGTCGGCACTCAGGCCGGCATCGACATTGCCCCACAGGATGGTCTTGGCGGTGGCGCCGCTGCCCTCCTGCACGTAGCGCAACTGGCCCGCCCCGGTGAAGGCCGCCGTGCCGAGGAAGGCGAAGGCCTGGTTGCCGGAAAACAGGCTGTTGGCGTCGATCGTCGACAGGTCGACCCTGTCCTGCCCCCTGGTGAAGTCGCCGATCACGTCGCGATTGCCCGCCCCGACCCGGCTGTCGGCGATGGCGTTGAAGTCGAACACGTCGTTACCCGCTCCGCCGAACAGCGTATCGGCGCCGAGCCCGCCGGCCAGCACGTCGTTGCCGGCGAAGCCATAGAGCCGGTTGGCGCCGCTGTTGCCGGTGAGCAAATTGTTGAGCCCGTTGCCGGCGCCGTTGAGATTGCCCGCTCCCGTCAGCACCAGCCGCTCGACATTGGCGGCGAGCGTGTGGCCGACCGAGGCGTAGACCAGATCGATGCCGCCGCCGGCGGCCTCCACCACCGTGTCGCCCGCATTGACCGCATAGGTGTCGTTGCCGCCGAGCCCGCGCAGGACGTTGCCGCTGCCCTTGCTGACCAGCATGTCGGCACCGGCCGTGCCGGTCCCGGTCAGGCCGGTGCCGACGAGTTCCAGCCGCTCGACATTGGCCGCGTTGGCCAGCGAATAGGAAACGCCGTTGGCCCGCACCATGTCGGTGCCGCCCCCCGCCGTCTCCACGATGCGCGTGCTGGCGGCGTTGACCACATAGCTGTCGTTGCCGCCGAGCCCGATCAGCGTGTTGGCCGCGCCGTTGGCGTAGAAAACGTCGTTGCCGGCACTGCCGCGCCCGGTCAGTCCGGAGCCGACGAGCGCCAGCGACTCGACATTGGCCGGCAGCGCATAGCTGACGCCGGTTGCGATGATGCGGTCGAAGCCCTGGCCGGCAAGCTCGATCACCCGGTCGCCGGTATGGTCGACATAATAGAGGTCGTCGCCGGTGCCCCCGGTCATGGTGTCGGCGCCGACGCCGCCGAACAGCGTGTCGTTGCCCGCCCCGCCGATCAGCGTGTCGTTGCCGCCGTAGCCGACCAGCTTGTCGTTGCCGCTGCCGCCCGTGAGCCTGTCCGCTCCCGGACTGCCCAGCGCCGTCTCGGGATTCACGTCGGTAAGGTTGATGGTGAACGTCTCCTGGCGCAGCCCGCCGAGGCCGTCGCGGACCTGGACCGTGACCTGATGGCTCCGCGCCTGCTCGTAGTCGAGCAAAAGGCCATTGGCGACGGTCACCTGCCCCGTCGTCGAATTGATCGAGAAACGGCCGCCCGCATTGTCGAGCAGGGTGAAGGCGTTGGGCGACGGCCCGTCGGCATCCACGACACCGATCGTACCGACCACCGTGCCGTTGGCCGCCAGTTCCGCGACCGACAGCGGACCGCCGGTCAGGTCGGAAGGCGCGTCGTTCTGGGCGGTCACCCCGACGGTGATCGTCGCCGGCGCGCTGTCCTCGATGCCGTCATTCAGCACCAGGCTCAACACCCGGCTCGCCGTCGGCGTGTCGGAACCGTTGGCATAGGTGAGGTTGGCGATCAGCGCCTCCAGCGCGGCCTGCGAAACGGCCGTGTCGAAGCCGATGACGAAGCTGCCGGAAGCCATAGCCGCCGTGCCGAAACGCACCCCGCCGTAACTCACCGCGCCGGTCGCCGCATTGTAACCGATCTGGCCGGCACCGCTGCCCTGGTTGCGGATCGAAAGGACGTCCTCGGCCAGCATGCCCGATATTGCCAGCCTGCCGCCCGCGTCAAAACCCTCCGCATCGCTGACGGCGACGCCTGACGGCACCAGCAGCTGCGGCGTGGCATTGACCGTGTTCTCCAGGAAGGTCGCGTTTGCCGGCAGCGTCAGCACCGGCGCGTCGTTCTGAGCAGCCACAGTGATGGTGACGGTGTCAGTATCCGTCTGGTTGCCGCCGCTGCCGGAAAGGCCGAGATCGTCGGTGACGATCTGCAGCGAGGCCGGCCCGGAATAACCCGGCGTCGGGCTGAAGACGAGGCCGTCCAGCGCGGCGTTGATGGCCGCGATCGTGCCATCGAAGGTCATGGTGCCGTCGCCGATGCCGTCGCCGACACTGAAGACAAGCCCCGTGTCGTCGCCGAGGCTCAATAGCCCGTTCGATGCCGTCAGCGTGACCCGCACCGTGCCGCCGCCGGCATCGACGTCCGAAATCGAGATGCGGTTCGAATTGCCCGCCGAGAACACAAGCGCGGTGTCCTCGTCCGTCGTCTGAGCGGCCGGCACGCCGTTGACCGGCGCGTCGTTCACGGCGGTGAGGTCGAGCGTTACCGTGGTGGTGTCGGTCAGGGCGCCGCCGACGCCGGTGTTGCCGCCGTCATTGATCCCGACCGTCAGGGTCACGTCGGCCGTGGCGTCGAGCGATGGCGTGAAGGAGACGCCCGAAGCGGCGACGAAGGCGTTGATGTCGGCAATCGAGCCGGTCAGGGTCAGCGTGCCGCTGCCCGAGCCGGCCACCAGGACGCCGCCGCCCGCCGTGGCAGCAAGCGTTCCCGACGGCACCGAGAACTCGACCGATACGGAGCCTGCGCCGGCATCGATGTCGGCGAAGGAGATGCCGGTCAACGCCGCCGCCACATCCTCGGTGACCGCGATCGAAGCCGGCGCGGTGATCACAGGCGCGTCGTTGACCGCCGTGACATCAATCGTCACCGTGCCACTGTCAGTCTCGGCAGGGCCGCCGCTGTTGCCGCCGTCGTTGATCCCAACCGTCAGCATCACGTCGCCGGTCGCATTTGCGGCCGTGGTGAAAGTCACATTCGAGCCGGCGATGAAGGTGTTGATGTTGGCGATCGAGCCGGTCAGCGTCAATGCGCTCGCGGTACCGCCCACCGTCACGCCGCCGCCGCTCGATGCCGCCAGCGTGCCGGAAGGAACCGACAACGTCACCGTCACGCTGCCGCTGCCTGCATCGGCGTCGGAGAAGCTGATCCCCGTCAGGGCGGTGGCGATGTCCTCGCTGGCCACGATGGTCGGCGGCAATGTCGCGACAGGCGCGTCGTTCACCGCCGTGACGCTTACCGTCCTGGTGCCGGCAAGGCTGTCGGACGTGCCGTCGTTGACGACGAAGCTGATCGTGCGGTCGCCCGTGTTCGGAGTGTCTGAGCTGTTGACGTAGGTGACGGCGCGGAGCGCCGCTTGCCACTGCGCCACGGTGGCGTTGCCACCGGGCGAGTCCAACGTCAGCACGCCGGTTGCGTCATCGTAGCTTACGAGCACGATGTCGCCCATCGTCCCGGGGTTCGCGACGAAGGCGAGCACATCCTGCCCTGATACGAAGCCACCCGATATCGACACCGTTGCGCTGCTCAATGCGGCGTCGTCGACGTCGCTCAGCGTCAGGCCCGCGTCGACGACGACAGGCGTGGAGGCCACATTCTGGCCCTCGGTGAAAGCCGCCGTCCCGCCCGACGTCGTGACGACAGGGAGGTCGTTGGTGCCTGTGATCGTGACGGTCACGACCTGGCTGTCAGCCAGCGGAGTCCCGGCATTGTCGGTGACGGCGATCTGATACTGAAGCGTCAACGTTTCGCCGGCCGCCAGGTAATCGAACGCCTGCCCGCCCGAGTTGAAGGTCCAGGTCAAGGTCTGCGTTGCGCTGGTCGAGGGGATGTTGATGATTGGCGACGGCCCCGCCGTGAAGAAGCCTTCGAGCGTCGCGAGGCTCAGGCCGCCTTGGTCTCCGGTAACGCCGACAATGCTTGCACTCACGGTGACCGATGTCGAATCCGGGTCGGCCACGGTCAGAGTGCCGCTGCCCGACAGGCCGGCATTGGTCTCGCTTCGCGCCAGGCTGGCGCTATTGCCGCCACCCACAGTGATGTCGGGCGCATCATTGACCCCGACGACTGTGATGGTCGTGGTCCTGAGATTGGTGTCCGAGCCGTTCGGCGTACCGCTCGGGTCGCCGGCGGCGCCGTCATTGACCTGCCAGCTGATCGTGCGGGTGGTGTTGCCGCCATAGTTGGTGGGGTTGTCTCCGCCCGCCACGAAACGGACGTCTCCGAGCACCTGCTGGTAGTTGGCGAGCGTGTCGTAGCCGCTCAGCCTGAGCGTCTGGTTGCCGCTGCCGTCCGTGGTGATCGATATCGTGATGTTGGTGCCGGCGACGAGGCCGCTGGTCTGGCCCGCGACCGAAAGCTGATCGCCGCTGCCAGCAAAGCTGCCGCCTATGGCGACCGTCGCGCTCGCGAGATGATCGCCCTCGAGATCGGAGATCGTGGGGTCGGCGGTGAGCAGCGTGAGATCGGTGACCTGCTCGACCGCCGGATTCGACGTTCCGTTGACGCCGTCGATCTCGGCGAGCACATTGAAGGTCATGCCGCCGATATTTGCCGCGGTGCCGTTAAGGCCGACCGTGATGGTATCGATCAGCGTCGCCGAGAGGCCATCGGCGCTGAGCTGGAATGCATAAATGACGTCATCGTCGGCGCCGATGCCATCGTCGGTTTCCTCGGACTCGACATAGAGGATGTGTCTCGCTTCATCGATCACGAAGTCGCCGGGATAGAAATTGAGCGGGGCGCTCAGCCCGCTGAGCGTGACCTTCGTCGCCGGCGTGCTCCCCGTTGCGGAGCCGTTGATCACCCAGATCGCGCTCTCGCCGGGACTGCCGCCGCCGGGCTCTTCTTCCTGTGTGGTGAAATAGACCAGGCCGCGGCTCGAATCGACCTCGACATCGTAGATGAAGCCGTTCAGCGTCGTGAAATCAACGCCGTCGCCATCAAGCGGAAACTGCGACTGCTGGAGCAGCGGCACCGCGGGTGCGGTCGGATTGTCGAGATCGATCTTCCAGATGAGATTGGACTCGAAGCCGTCGCCGAGGGTCAGTTGCGCGAAGTAGAGCGTGTTGGTCGAGTAGTCGATGTCGAAATCGCGAACGTCGAACAGGTCGAGCCCGCCAGGGACACTGGACTGGACATTGGCCGTCGTCTGGGTCGCGATGAAGCCGTTGTCCGTGACCGCGCCTGTCAGCGGATTGTAGCTGAACTGGAGGATGCCCTGCTGGTTCGGGTCGAGATCGAGGTCGGTGTAGCCGACATACAGGCGTTCGTTGATCGGATCGATATGGATCGCGTTGACGATGTCGTCCGCCGCGAAAGTATGGACCACGGTCGGAGCCGCCGGACTGCCGACCTGCCCCATGAGCAGCATGGCGCCGTCGCCCGACGGGCCGCCATTGACCAGCACGTAGTAGATGCCTGCCGCCCAGTCGACGACGACCTCCTGAGGGAACCCCGTGACGAGATCCGTGGTCGGACTGTTGTCGACGTGAACGGTCTGGTTCGTCCCGTCGTCATTGACGTAGACGAGACGGGCATCCGTATTCCCACCCTGCGTCAGATACCAAAGCTGGCCGGTGACCGCCATGGCGCCACTCCTCTTGCGAAAAGGCATTTCAGGCACGGCCCCGGCCACTGCTGCCCTGCAGTGCCGACTCAACCTGCGGATGAGAGCCCCGCGCTCCTGATCGGCGTCAAATTATCGCTCTTGGCAGAGCGGCACAAGTAAAAGATGTATACTTGACCTCCGGCGACACTCATACGTTAGGCGGAGGTATCCCTGACGTTTTCCCTCAATCGCCGCCGAAGTGTTCGGAAAATATATCGCGCACCAAGCAGGAGCAGCGGGCGACGAATGCTTGTCTTCATGCGGGCAGCGAAGGTCGATCCACAAATATCGGGATCGACGCGATTGGCGGCGGTCGCGTCAGGCGGAGGGCCATGTCGTCGGGGCGATGGTCGAAAGCTCCTTGGCCGACGAAATATACAGCCCTCAACATCCGATCGGACGCCGCCCTCATCAATTCGCACGAATAAATTTACCTTATTCTCCGGTCCCTAGATTGAACGGGAAAAGCGAGTGACGTAAGGTGATCTCATCCAGCCAGGCTTCAGCAAATCCGAAGCATATGTTCGACCCGAGGGAAGTGCGATGAGCGATCCTTATATCGGAGAAATTCGTCTCTTTGCCGGCAATTTCGCACCCGCCGGATGGGCACTCTGTCAGGGTCAGCTCATGCCCATTGCGGAGAACGACGCGCTGTTCACGCTGATCGGGACCACATATGGCGGCGACGGGCAGCAAACCTTCGCATTGCCCGATCTGCAGGGACGCGTCCCCCTGCATCAGGGCACGCTTGCCGGCAACACCTATGTAATCGGCGAGAGAAGCGGGACCGAGAGTGTCACACTGACCACCACCCAATTGCCGATCCACAATCACCGCGTCGGCTCGACCGGCCAGCCCGGGACCACCGGCACGCCGTCGTCCTCGACGATCGTTGCCGACGAGGGCCCGGCCAACATCGCGTCCGTGTTTGCCTATCAACCCTTCGACGGCACGAATCAGGTGCAGATCAGCGCCGCATCCGTCAGCCAGGTCGGAGGCAACCAGCCGCATGACAACATGCAGCCCTATCTGACGCTCAACTACATTATCTCGCTTTTCGGTATTTTTCCGAGCCAGAGCTGAGGCCCGACATGTCATCTCCCTTCGTCGCGGAAATCCGTATCTTCCCCTACAATTTCGCCCCGACCGGCTGGGCGCTCTGCAACGGGCAATTGATGCCGATATCGCAGAACACGGCGCTGTTCTCCCTGCTCGGCACGAACTATGGCGGCGACGGCAAGTCCACGTTCGGACTACCGAATCTCGCAGGCTCCGTCGCCATCGGCCAGGGCCAGGGGCCCGGGCTCTCGAATTACGACCTCGGCCAGGTCGGCGGCGAGCCGAACGTGACGCTGCTTACCCAGGAAATGCCCTCCCACAACCACAGCCTGAACTGCACGAGCACGGTCGCCACCGTCACCGCCTCAGACGGGGCCCAGCTTGCCAAGGGGCAGAAGGGCAATTTTCAGAGCGGTATCACGCAGGTCCAGCTCTACAGCGCCAATCAGGCGACGACGACGCTCAACCCGGCTTCCGCGGTCAGCACCGCGGGATCGACGATGCCGCACAACAACATGATGCCTTACCTCACGTTGAACTACTGCATCGCATTGCAGGGGGTCTTCCCGCCCCGCCCCTGATCGCGGGCGGGAACTCTGCTGCCGGTCTATTCCAGGGAGTCATGAACGATGGGCACGCCGTATCTGGGCGAAATAAAGATGATACCGTGGAACTTCCCTCCGAAGGGATGGGCCTTCTGCAACGGGCAGCTGTTGCCCATCAACCAGAACCAGGCGCTTTTCTCGCTGCTCGGCACGAATTTCGGCGGCAACGGTCAGACGACCTTTGGCCTGCCTGACCTGCGCGGCAGGGTCGCGGTCCATGCCAGCGGCGGCAACCCGGGCACCGTCGCGGGAGAGCCGAGCCACACGTTGACGATGGGGGAAATGCCGACCCACAACCATTTCATCAATGTCGACGCGGCTACGGCAGCCACTTCCAACACCAATACCCCGGCTTCCGGAACCGTTCTTGGCCAGTCCACCGGCAAACCGCCGCAGGGCGCGAGTTTTCCTGTGCAGATGTATGGCGAGGGCGCGCCTGTCGCGAATCTCGCTGCCGCGACCATCGGCAACTCGGGCGGGAGCCAGCCGCACAGCAATATGCAGCCCTATCTGGCCATCAATTTCGTCATTGCGCTCCAGGGCGTCTTCCCGTCGCGCAACTAAAGCATGTCTCCCGAAAGTGTGCCGCGGTTTCGGGATAAAGACATGCGCAAAATCAAGTGGCTGCAGCGTGTCGCGTGAAGCCTTTCGCGCGACACGCTGTAGCCGGCCTCGATCCAAGGATCGGACGACCATTCGCGCGCCGGTCGGCTTCAGTTGAAAGCGGCCTGATAGTTCTGCCGGTCGCTCTGCACCGTATGGACCGGCATCAGATAAAGATCGAACGACGATCTATCCTCGATCTGGAGCGTGTACAGCCCCTCGCGCATCACCTCGCCCGGCGGCCCGCGAAAGATCAGGTTGAACGGCTGGCGCGCCGTTCGATCCTTCTCCCAACCCTCCAGTTGACGCACATCCACCTGCTCCAGGATGAAAGGATGCGGCCAGCCATGCACGCGAAAAGGCTTGCTCACATGGGGAAAAAAATGCTCGGGCGTAAGCTGCTCGGTCACGGGGCCAGGCTCCAGCGGAAAGTGCCGGCCACTATGACGCGCGGCCTCCCGGCTTGCAAATGGTGGCAGCTTTCAGTCATCGGTAGCAACACCTGTCGCCAGGGATTCGTCTCGTGAGCGGCACCTTCCTTGTCCGGTCGCCGGAAGGATTGCTTCGGCTGCGGCCCGAGCGGGACGAAGACGAAGCATTCCGCTACCGTCTCTTCTGCGAGTCGCGAACGAAAGAGTGGGACCCGGTGCGGTCCAACGCCGTCTTGTTCGAACAGCTCATGCAGCATCAGTTCAGGGCCCAGACTGTCGGCTACCGCAGTCAGTTTCCCAAGGCGCGGTTCGACATCGTCGAACTCGATGGCCGGCCGATCGGGCGGGTCGTGGTCGACCGGCCGGGCACGATGATCCATGTCGTCGATCTCGCGATCGTGCCCTCGCTGCGCAATCGCGGAATCGGGACGGCAATGATGCAAAGCGTCATCGACGAGGCCCAGCACTCGGGTGTTCCAATCCAGCTCTATGTGTCGTCGGAAAACGACCCGTCATTGCGGCTCTATCTTCGCCTGGGTTTTGCGCCGATCGTATCCCACCCCTCCTACATCTTGCTTGAACGACAGCCCGGCGGGGACCGATAGCATCCGTTTCCCCGCAGTGCGGTCCTGCGCCCAGCAAGCCGGTTCCCTTCCTTCCCGCCGCAGTCGCCAGCGGCCCGGCGAAGCCCGGTCGCTTCCCGTGCGGCCTGGCTGTGCATCCCACTTGAAGTTCTCCCTCATGGCTGGAAATATGGTTGTGGGGATCCGTGGGGAACACCGGAATCGTGATCTGAGGGACACATATCCAGGTGCCCTTGGCCGTCGCGACGGTTCGGCGGTCATGGAGCCCGGCCGGCATCGGCGGACCAGGAGGCGTAGGGCGCCGAGGCGCCTATCGGGATGACGACATGGTGAAGAATCCGAACAAGGCGTTCGTTCTGGCCGATGCAGTGCGGCTCGACGCAAGCAATTTCGCGCAGGCCGCGAAGGGCCTGCCCGCGAGGGCACGCATGGTTCTTTCAGCCGCGCAAGGGCTCGCCCGCGGCTCGCTGCGCATAAGGACGCCCGACGGCCGCGCCTTCCTGGTCGGCGGCAACGCTCCGGGCCCCGATGCGGAAGTGATCCTGCACAATTGGAACCTGCCGACCAAGGCCTTCGCCGGCGGGACGATCGGCGTCGCGGAATCCTATATGGACGGCGACTGGGACAGCCCCGACGTGACGACGTTCCTCGAGCTTTTCGTCGTCAATGTCGAAGCCGGCGAGCAGGTGGCCGGCGGCGCCAACTGGTTCCTCACCGCCGTTCAGAGGCTGCGCCACTGGCTGAACGAGAACACGCGCTCGGGCTCGAAGCGCAACATCTCGGCCCACTACGACCTCGGCAATGCCTTTTACAGGCAGTGGCTCGATCCGAGCATGACCTATTCGTCGGCGCTCTACATCACGGGAGCCAACGACCTGGAAAGCGCGCAGGCCGCCAAGTACCGGGCCCTCGCCCGGGACACCGGCATCAGCCACGGCGACCACGTCCTGGAGATCGGCTGCGGCTGGGGCGGCTTCGCCGAGTTCGCGGCGCGCGAGATCGGGTGCAAGGTGACGGGCCTGACCATCTCGAAGGAACAGCACGACTTCGCACGCAAGCGCATCGCCGAGGCCGGGCTCTCCGACAAGGTCGAGATCAAACTGCAGGACTACCGCGACGAGACCGGCAAATATGACCGGATCGCCTCGATCGAGATGTTCGAGGCCGTCGGAGAGAAATACTGGCCGGTGTTCTTCGGCAAGGTCCGGGACTGCCTGAAGGCCGGCGGCACGGCGGGCATGCAGATCATCACCATCAACGAGGCAGCCTTCAAGCTCTACCGGAAGCGGCCGGATTTCATCCAGCGCTACGTCTTCCCGGGCGGCATGCTGCCCACGCCTGCCCTGCTCAGATCGCTCGGCGCCGATCACGGCCTGTCGCATCTGCGCGAGCGGGTCTTCGCCCAGGACTACGCCCGTACGCTCGCCGAGTGGCGCAGCCGCTTCTGGTCGTCCTGGGAGAAAATCGTGCCGCTGGGCTTCGACGACCGCTTCAAGAAGCTGTGGGAGTTCTATCTCCACTACTGCGAAGCCGGCTTCCGCGCCGAGTACATCGACGTGAGACAGGTCGTCTACAAGGCCTGATTCGCCGCCTCCCTGCCATCGAATGGCCATTCATTCATCCTAATCGCTATCGGCGAAACGATGGCGACGTGTGCGGCCGCCACGATGGGCGGGTGACTACGGGGCCACGCGGTGATGAGCAGATCCTGGAACTTCTTGCTGGCGCTGGCCGCCTGCGGCAGCTTGGTTGCGCCCACGGGCTGCACCCGCACGTCGGACGGCTCGGTCGTCATGTCGACGCCGGCGATGCCCAGTCTGTTCGGCCGCAGCGCCAGCCGGGAGACGATCGCCCCGGACCAACGCAGCATGGCGCTCGCCGAATTGCCTCCCGCCACAACTCCCGCGCCACAGCCCCCGAGCCGTGCAACTGTTTCGTCGCAATTGGGAAGCTGGAAGGTTCAGACCGTCAAGCCCCCCTTCGAGAGAACCGATCCGGACAAGCCGCTCAACTGCCGCTACCAGACGTCCGCCCAGGGCCGGGTCGGGATGACCTGCCTCTGACCTGTTGCCGCGCTCCATCCCATGGGCAAGCGCCAGGGGCAGTGAGTCGACGGCGGCCGCCGGGAAAGGCCGCCGTCGTTTCGGATGCTCAGAGCGCAATCCGATACTTTGCGAAGCCGTCTGCGCCCTCACCCGCAGGCTCGATCTTCACGGCCTTGACGTCGGCGATGAAGTCCTTCGCCTTGGGGCCGGTCTCGAACAGCACCGTCGTGCCCGGCATCGGCACGAAGGACCAGTTAGCGTCGGCCGACGGGTTGATGGTGCCCTGATCGACGATGTAGCGCACGATCACGTCGCGATTGGTATCGGGCGCCTCGAAGATCACCTTGGACGCGTTGATCTCCGGGAAGTTGCCGCCACCGCCGGCGCGATAGTTGTTGGTGGCGACCACGAACCTGGCGGCCGGGTCGATCGGCTTGCCGTCGAAGGCAAGGTCGACGATGCGGTTCGAACTCGCGTTCAGAACCGCGCCCTTCGGGTCGTATTTGGGCGGCTGCGATAGGTCGATCCTGTAGGTCACGCCGTCGATCACGTCGAAGTTGAAGGCCGGGAAGTCGGCATTGATCAGCGCCTGGTCGGACTTGCCGGGCTCGATGTGCTTGAAGATGCCCGCCGACATCTCCAGCCATTCCTTGACCTGGGCGCCAGATATCTCCACCGCCCGCACGGTGTTCGGATAGAGGTAGAGATCGGCGACGTTCTTGATCGCCACGTCGCCGGCCGGCACATCCGTGTAATATTCCGGACCGCCGCGCCCACCCGACTTGAAGGGCGCCGCTGCCGACAGCACCGGCAGGTCCTTCCATTGGGACTCCTTGAGCAGATCCTTGACGTACCAGGTCTGCGCCTGGGACACGATCTGGACCGAAGGATCGTCCGCGACGAGCGCGAAATAGGAATAGAGCGGCGCCGAGGTCTTGCCGACCGGCCGGCGTACATAAGCGAGCGTGGCCTCGTGATCCTCCTTCAACGCGTCGAGCAGCCTCTGGTCGTCGCCGACCACCGCCTTGTTCTTGTTGTCGACGCGTTCGAAGATCGGCCGCGCCTCCGACGTGGCGGAAACGATCTTCCAGCTGTTGCCGTCTCGCTCGAGCAGGAAGTCGATGAGGCCCATATGCGAACCCCAGAAGCCGCCCATGACGGCGGGCTTGCCCTGCAGCGTACCCTTCGCCGCATCGACGCCCTCCAGATCCTGGAAGTCCTTCTTGCCGGGGAAGACCAGATGCTGATGGCCGGTGAAGACGGCGTCGATGCCCTCCACGCCGGCGACGAAGAAGGAGGCATTCTCCATCATGTCGCCCTGCTTGTTGTCGATGCCGGAATGCGAGAGCGCGATGACGATGTCGGCGCCCTCCTCCTTCATCTGCGGCACCCAGGCCTTGGCGGCCTCGACGATGTCGCGGGTGATCACATTGCCGGCGAGGTTCTTGGAATCCCAGATCATGATCTGCGGCGGCACGAAACCGATGACGCCGATCTTGATCGGATGTTCGGCGCCGGCACCGTCCTTGATCTTCTTTTCGACGAGCAGATAGGGCTTCAAATAAAGCTTGTCGTCGCGCGGATTGGAGGCGAGCGTCGTGCCGCGCACGAGATTTGCGCAGACGAAGGGGAAGTTCGCGCCGGCAAGCACCTTGTCCATGAAGGAGAGGCCGTAGTTGAACTCGTGGTTGCCCAGCGTCGAAACCTCGTAGCCGAGCATGTTCATGCCCTTCATGACAGGGTGGACGTCACCCTCCTTCATGCCCTTCTCATAGGCGATGTAGTCGCCCATCGGGTTGCCCTGCAGCAGGTCGCCATTGTCGACCAGCATGGAATTGGTCGCTTCCTTCCGCACCGAATCGATGAGCGAGGCGGTGCGCGACAGTCCCATCGTGTCGTTGGGCTTGTCGGCATAATAATCGTAGGGCAGCACGTTCACATGGATGTCGGTGGTCTCCATGATCCTCAGATGCGCCTGGTTGGCCTGGGCGCGCGCCGAGAAGGGATGCAGCATCACGAAGGCCGTCGCGGCGGACCCCGCAAGGAAGGTTCGGCGCGACAAGGATGCAAGCGGCAACGACATGGTCTTTTTCTCCCATTGATGACGGCGACCAGAATTTCCGGCCGAAATCAGAAGTTTCGCGCCGATCCTTCTGCAAGTCCAGCAGGAAGCCATGACAGGCGAATGAATATTCGCCGGCGCACGATCTCCGAAGATGAAAACCTGGCGCTTGGTGCCAGAGCCGTAGGCGCGCAGCAAGTGAAAGGTGTGACAATTGGTCCGTTGAAGTCCATGAAAATGCTCCTTCATTCGCGCTCCTACGGTACCGCGCCACGGTTGCGCGCCCGGACGCACTTTGGAGGCATGATGTGGATGGCGCGTGCCGGGGCGCAATAGCGTCGTCTGCCTGGAGGGTACGGCAAATGCACAGCGGCTTTCGCCGCTACCGCCCGCTCGGCTTCGTGCTGACGCCTGACCAAACGCACGACACGCAGGGCGGTGCGCTCCTGATCGCTGACCGCATCGAGGCGACGCTCGCAGACAAGGGCTATGGCGCAGGTGCGACCCGCGAGGAAATTGCCAAGGCCGAGGTGGAAGCCGTCATCCCGGCAACCGCCGCAACCCGCCCCAGCATGGCCAAAGCAAATACAGATGGCGCAACCAGATCGACCGCCTTTCAACAAGCTCAAGAATTGGCGCCTGATCGCCACTCGATGTGACAAAACCAATAAGTCATACCTCGGTGTCGTCGTCGCCGCTATCAAACTATGGATGGCCTTTGTCCACCAGACCCAGGGAGACGTTGACACGAGGTGCGAAAAAGCAACGCCAATAAAGCTGATTAGTTATGACGTATGTATTCTCGCAGATGTGGTATTGGTCATCCGGGGACTCCTGTACACGATCCCGTGGGATGGTGAAATTATGCGGCAAGTAAGTGTATCCGCCATCGGTCCTGTACCGCACCGAAGACCGAGGTATGGCGCGGCAGTCAGAACTACCGCAACACTTGAATTTCGTCTGCGGGTCAATCTTGTCTTCGTACCAATCATGGGCGTTAGCGGCTGTTGCGGCGGCGATACACATTGCCGTGAAGAACGACCTTCGCATGGCATTCCTCCAGTATTTGGCAGGCGCTGCCCGTTCGAGCGTCTATGTATATTAGCGCTCCATCAAGAATACCATTGACTCCAACGGACTAACGCCACTTCAGCAAGCGACACTCGCAACTGAAAGACCGCATTGGGTCATGAGTGCGGGTCTGGCAGTATCAGACGAACAGCCAATCGGGGTCGGACCAGGTCTTCCACCAGGTACCAACCGCCAGATTTCCGCCACCAGGGGCGGCTTCAGCCTTTGTCCGCGTCGCCCTGCGTGATCAGGCGCGCACTGCGCTGCCCGGTCACATAGATCCACAGCCAGCTCAACGAGACTGCGAGGCGGTTGCGCAAGCCGATCAGGAAATAGATGTGAGCAAGGCCCCAGACCCACCAGGCAATCCGGCCGGTGAGCCGAATCCACCCGAAATCGATCACGGCGGCCCGCTTGCCGATCGTGGCGAGATCGCCGTCGTGTCGGTAGCGGAACGGCTGCGGTGTCCTATCGCCGCCAAGACGCCTGCGGATGGTCAGGGCCACATGCCTGCCTTGCTGCTTGGCAGCCGGCGCGACGCCGGGCACCGGCTTGCCGTCCGGGCGCTCGACATGAGCGGTATCGCCGATGGCGAAGATATCGGCATGGCCGGGCAACGTCAGATCGGGCTGGACGATCACACGCCCGGCGCGGTCGGACGTGACACCCAGCCATTCGGCGGCCGGCGATGCGGCAACGCCGGCGGCCCAGATGATGGTGCGCGCATGCAGGCGCCGGCCGCCGAAGACCACACCGTCGCTGTCGCATTCGGTGACGGGCCGGCCGAGTTCTACAGTAACGCCCAGCCGCTCCAATGCAGCCTTCGCATAGGCCGACAAGTTCGGCCGGAAATTCGACAATATGCGATCGCCCGCCTCGATAAGCACCACGCGCGTCTCGCGTGTGTCGATGTTGCGGAACTCGCCGCGCAGCGTCTCATGGGCGAGTTCCGCGATGGTGCCGGCAAGCTCCACCCCCGTCGGCCCGCCGCCGATGATGGCAAGGGTCAGCAATGCCCGACGTTTTTCCGGATCAGCCTCCCATTCCGCCTGTTCGAAGGCGTTCAGGATAGCGCGCCGGATCGTGGTCGCATCCTCGATGGTCTTCAGGCCGGGCGCCAAGGGCTCCCATTCGTCATGGCCGAAATAGGCATGGCGTGCACCGGTCGCCAGCACCAGCGTGTCGTAGGCTACGGAGCGGTCGTCGCCGAGCAGAACGCGCTTGTCCGCGGCGTCAACGCCTGCGACCTGGCCGAGCAGCGTCGTCACGTCCCTTCGCCTGCGCAGGAGATGGCGCACCGGCCAGGCGATCTCCGACGTCGCGAGCGAAGTGGTGGCGACCTGATAGAGCAGAGGCTGGAACAGGTGATGATTGCGCTGGTCGATTACCGTCACGCGGACCGGCGCACCGTCGAGCGCGCGCGTGCATTCCAGCCCGCCGAATCCCGCTCCCACGATGACGACGTGATGCGTTCCGGACCCTGCAGCCATGACGATGCTCCCGATATCCGGGCCGCATCTAGATCACGCTCACCAGCAGCTCGTCAAATCCGGGCGATCACCGATCGTCATGCCATTTCCGGCTTGAGGCCGAGCGCGGTGCGGTCGATCACTTCGCGCAGGGCGAAGGACGAATTGATCTTGGTCACATGCGGCATGGCCGACAGCCATTCCTTGTGGATCCGCTCGTAGTCGGCCAGGTCACGTGCCGCGACCCGCAATATGTAGTCGTATTCGCCCGACATAAGGTGACAGGACAGGATGTTCGGGCAACGCTTCACCGCCCCTTCGAAGTCGGACAGCGTCTTCTCGAACTGGCCGGACAGGGATATGTGCACGATCGCCGTCATCTGATGGCCGAGTGCCGCGTTGGAGAGCCGGGCGTGGTAGCCACGCACAACGCCGGTCTTCTCCAGGTTGTCGAGTCGGCGCGAGCATGCCGATTGCGACAGGCCTACCCGCTCGGCCAGCGCCGCGTTGGAGATGCGTCCGTCCTTCTGCAACGTGTCGAGAATGGCGATATCGATCCTGTCGAGCGACATTCTTCGTAGATCCTTCGAATTTCTGACAATATGATGCAAGGAATAGCGAAGAATTGCCGTTTCAGCAACCGCAATCGCAAACACATGCGATGCGATCCGTGTTTAATTGTGGCATCAGGGAACGGGCCCCAACAGGCCGGATGAGGAGAACACGATATGCGCGTCGGATGCCCGAAGGAAATCAAGAACCACGAATATCGGGTCGGGATGACGCCGGGTTCCGTCCGGGAATATGTCAGCCACGGCCATGAGGTGCTGATCGAAAGCGGCGCCGGTGCCGGCATCGGCGCCGACGACAATGCCTATCACGCAGCAGGCGCCAGGATCGTCAAGACCGCCGAGGAAGTCTTCGCCAAGTCCGATATGATCGTGAAGGTGAAGGAGCCGCAGCCCAACGAATGGGTGCAATTGCGCGAGGACCAGATCCTCTACACCTATCTGCACCTCGCGCCCGATCCTGACCAGACCAAGGGGCTGCTCGCCTCCGGCGTGACCGCGATCGCCTATGAGACCGTCACCGACGACCGCGGCGGCCTGCCGCTGCTCGCGCCGATGTCGGAAGTGGCCGGCCGACTGGCGATCCAGGCCGGCGCCACCGCGCTTCAGAAGGCCAATGGCGGACGCGGCGTGCTGCTCGGCGGCGTGCCCGGCGTGCTACCCGGGAAGGTCGCCGTGATCGGCGGCGGCGTGGTCGGCCTGCACGCCGCCAAGATGGCAGTCGGTCTCGGCGCCGACGTCACCATCATCGACCGTTCCATCCCGCGCCTGCGCCAGCTCGACGACATCTTCAACGGCCGTGTCCACACCCGCTACTCGACCGTCGAGGCGCTCGAAGACGAGTGCTTCTCCGCCGACGTCGTGGTCGGCGCCGTGCTCATCCCGGGCGCCGCCGCGCCGAAGCTCGTCACCCGCGAGATGCTGTCGGGCATGAAGAAGGGCGCCGTGCTCGTCGACGTCGCAATCGACCAGGGCGGCTGCTTCGAGACCTCGCACGCCACCACTCACGCCCAGCCCACCTACGAGGTCGACGGCATCATCCATTACTGCGTCGCCAACATGCCGGGCGCGGTTCCCGTCACCTCGGCCCATGCGCTCAACAATGCCACGCTGCACTACGGACTGCAGCTTGCCGACAAGGGCCTGAAGGCGCTGGTCGACGATCCGCATCTGAGGAACGGTCTCAACGTCCACAAGGGCAAGATCACCAATCGCGCGGTCGCAGAATCGCTGGGCTACGAGATGGCCGAGCCGAAGGCCGTGCTGGCCGCCTGACTGCCCGCAAGAACTCCTCCCGCTGCCCGCCGGTCATCGCCGGCGGGCTTTTTCGTGCGTGACGAAGGTTCCCAGCGGCCCTCAAGACGAGCACGACAATGTGTCGAGGATCAACTGTCTGACGCCCAGGGCATCGACCGAAACCGCGACGTCCTGATCCGGCGCCGCGTCCCAGGCGCCAGGCGGGTAAGGGGTCATGCGGTCCATCTGGACCGTCTGGCCGGCGGCCACGCCCTGCGTGGCGACGCGTATCGGCCCTCGCCTGGTCTGGAAAAGCGATCGGTCCACGACGAAGGCGGCGGCCGAGGAATCGTGAACATAGAAGCCGTCTACACCAAAGCGCATATGATAGTGCCGATAGCCGCGCGTGGATTCGACGATGAAACGAGCCGCCTCCCCGCCAACGGCCAACCGATCGAGAGAGGCCGGTCCCATCACCACCTGGCGGGTCACATCCAGTCCGACCGCTGTCACCGGCCATTCGGTGCCGAAAACGATGTCGGCGGCGTGTGGATCGCCAATGATGTTGGCCTCGGCGACCGGTGTGACGTTGCCGTTGGGACCCGCGAGGCCGAATGCCCCGCCCATGACCACCACCTCCTTGACGAGGCCGGCGATATCGGGCGCCTCGGCAAGCGCCATCGCAAGATTGGTCAGCCTGCCAACCGCAACGATGGAGATCTGCCCCTCCTGCTGCCGGACCAGATCGATGATGAAGCGATGCGCCGGCCTCGGATCCGGCCCGGGCAGGTCTTCGATTTCCAGCAGCATGTCTCCCAGGCCGTTGCGCCCGTGGACGTGAACGGGAGGCGGAGACGGCTCCGCCTCGAGCGCGCGGCCGGCGCCCCTGGCGACCGGGGCGTCGATGCCGAATCGCCGCTTGAGATAGAGCGCGTTGCGGGTCACCGTGTCGATGTCGGCATTGCCGAAGACGGTGGTGATCCCGACGAGATCGACCGTCCGGCAGGCGTTGAGAAAAAGGAGCGCGGCGGCATCGTCGACACCGGGATCCGTATCGAATATGACTTTGGTCGGCATCGCCCCGCGTCCGTTCCCGGCGGTGTCAGGCCGCAAGAGAGGGGAAGAAATGCGGCTTGCCCGCTGCCTTCTTCCTGGCGTCCCAACCGGCGAGGATGACCACGGCACGGCTGGCGACGGCACAGCAGCGCTTGATCGATTCCGCGGAATCGGCGCGCTGGCGGGTGACGCGGTTGGCCCCGACCGAGCAGATCATGCCGCCTCTGAAGCCGAAGAGTTGAGCAAGCGTGAAGATCGTCGCGGCCTCCATCTCGAAATTCGCGACCTTGGCGCGCGTCAGGTCCTCGATGACGTGGTTCATCCGCGACTGCCAGAAGCCGCCGGGCATCGGATTGACCTCGCCGGCATAGAAGCTGTCCACGCTGGCCGCGAGCCCGAGATGGTAGCGCTCACCCATTTCCTCGGCCGCTTCGATCAGGGCCATCAGCACCTCGTGGTTGGCAACCGCCGGATAGGACTTGTCGACATAAGCATCGACGGTGCCGGTCAGGCGAAGGGCGCCGGTGGAAATGACCAGGTCACCCGGCTCGATCTCCGGCTGCAGGGCCGCGCAGGAACCGACGCGGATGAATGTGTCGGCGCCGCAGTTCGACAGCTCCACGACAGCGATGTCTGTGGACGGGCCGCCGACGCCGTGCGAGCAAGCGGTGATGTCGACACCGTCGAGCTTGCCGCGCGCCGTCCTGTATTCGCGGAAGTGCGCGACCTCTTCATAGCTGTCCCAGCTGCTGCCGACGACCGGCACCCGGCCGGGGTCGCCCGGGGTCAGCACGTAGCGCGAGATGTCGCCCGGCTTGATCTTCAGATGCATCTGGACGCCGCCGGGATGGATGGGGGTATGCTGTACATTCATGGTCTCTTGCTTCCTCGAAAAGGCTTGTTCCAACGGCCTGGATGCCGACGCATCCAGGCGGCGCGGCCCGTCCGGGCCGCTTGGCTTTCCGCGCCAACGGGCGTGGGCCACGCCGTCGCGCGTTCCAACGGTCGATCTCATTGACCGTTGGTATTACCGGGCGGCGATGAACTCGGTCGAATAGAGCTTGTCGACGTCGAGATCGCCCTTCAGGCCACCGAATTCGCGCAACGTCTCGACGGTCTCCTTCACGACAGCGGGATCGAAGGAGCAGGTGCCGTTCTTCCTGGAGTAGTCGGTGTAGACATAGCTCTCCTGCAGCGCGAGCTGGGCCGTCTGCTGCACGGGATCGAGCTGATTGTTCAAGGCGACGACGGTCGCGACGGTCTCGTCCTTGTGCTGGTAGGCGTAGTCGTAGCCCTTCTTCGTCGCGGCGACGAAACGCTTCACGAGATCGGGGTTCTCCTCCACCGTCTTGCGCGTCGTGAAGACGACTTCGAGGTAGGCGCTCACGCCGTAGTCCGAAGGCAGGATGACGGAAGTCTTCTTGCCCTTCAGCTCGATCGCGACGGCCTCGTTGATGGCGAAGCCGGTCTTGGCGTCCACCGAGCCGTTCATCAGCAGTTCCGAACTGGGTGAGACCACGAGGCTGATCTGATCGAGGGGAACGCCGGCTTTCGCCAGCATGGCCTTGGTCAGCACCCAGGGCCCGCCTTCATTGTAGGCGAGCTTCTTGCCGGCAAGATCGGCCGGCTCTTTGATATCGGACGAAGCCAGCGCGATGACGCCGCCCGCGTGGCGCTGGAAGCATGCTGCGACCATCACGAGGTCCATGCCGTTGGCCGCACCCAGCGCGATCTGACCGACGTCGTTGGTGCCGAACGTGTTGGCGCCCGAAGCCACCAGCGCGGTCGAATTGAGGTTCGGGCCGCCGGGCATGATCTCGACATTGAGGCCGGCCTCGTCGTAGAAGCCCTTGTTCTTGGCCATGATATAGCCGGCCGACTGGACGTTGAGCAGCCACGGCAGGCGCAGCGAGATGTCGTCGGCCGCGGATGTCGCATGGCCGGATGCGGCGATGCAGGCGCTGGAAAGAAGGGCTGAAGCAAACAATCTGCGAAGGCTCTTCATCACGATAAGTCTCCCATTCTTGATTTGTGTGGTTTGCTCAGGCGTCCATGCTCGCTTCGGGCCAGAACAGGCAGAGCCGTTCGGCGGCGATGACAAGGTAGAACATCAGGATGGTCGCGATCGACGAGATGACGATGGCCGAGAACAGCATGGCGGCATCCTGCTGGTAGCCGGCCGTGACGATGACCGTGCCGATGCCGAGATTGGCGCCGGTGAACTCGGCCACGATGGCGCCGATGACCGCGGTGCTGGAACTGATCTTGGCGGCGGCGAATATGTAGGGCAGCGCGGCATAGATGCGCGCATGACGGAAGGTCTGCCCCCGCGTAGCGCCCACCACCGCCAGGAATTCCAGCGACTGGCGATCGACAGTGCGGAAGCCTTTGACCGCATTGACCAGCGTCGGGAAGAAGCAGGCGATCGCGGCGATCGCGACCTTGGGCGCGAGGCCGAAGCCGAGCCAGATCGTGAGCAATGGCGCGATCGCCAGGATCGGGATGGCCTTGAGAGTGATGGCCCAGGGAAACAGCGCGCGTTCAGCGGTCCGGGAGTATAGGAACAGCACCGCGAGCAGCACGGCCACTGTCGTGCCGATGACGAAGCCAAGGACGGCCGCGGTCATGGTCGAGACGAGGTTCTCGAACAGCATCGCACGCGCCTCGTACATCTTGACGGCGATGGCGCTCGGAGCGGGCAGCAGATAGGCCGGGATCGAAAAGAGCCTGACGGCCAGTTCCCAGGCTACGCCGACGGCGAGGAAGATCGCCAGCGCCGGCCCCAATTCGAGCACCTTCGACATGAAGGCGAAGCCGCGGTTCCCAATGACGTCATTGCGCATGGATCAACGCCTCGAGTTCTTCGGTCTGGCGGATGTATTCGGCGCTGGCGCGCAGAGCCGGATCGGCCTCGCGCGGATGCAGCACCGGCACGACGGCCTTCACGCGGCCAGGCCGCGGCGCCATGACCACGATCTGGTCCGACAGGTAGAGCGCCTCGGAAAGCGAGTGCGTGACGAAAACCACCGTGAGGCTGCGCGACCTCCAGATGCGAATGAGTTCGTCATGCATCTCCCGACGCGTGAACTCGTCGAGCGCGCCAAAGGGCTCATCCATCAGCATGATGTCCGGCTCGTAGGACAGGGCCCTGGCGATCGACACGCGCTGTCGCATCCCGCCTGAAAGCTGCGCCGGGTAATGATCCGCGAAGCCCTCGAGGCTAACCAGGGACAGCAGCTCGAGCGCCCGCGCGCGGCGCGAGCCGGCCGAACCTATGCCCAGTACCTCCAGCGGCAGTTCGATGTTCTGGCGAGCCGTCTTCCAGGCGAACAGGCTGGCATCCTGGAACACGAAGCCGAATTTGCGCTTGCGTTGATAGTCCTCGCTCGGCAGGCCGTTGATCCGCACCGCTCCGCTCGTGGCCGGTATCAGGTTGCTGATGACCCGCAGCAAGGTGGACTTGCCGCACCCGCTGCGACCGACGATCGAAACGAACTGGTTGCACGCGATGTCGAGGCTGACGCCGGTCAGTGCGTCGACCGCTCCGCTGCGTCCGGGGAAGGAGACCGACACATCGTCGATCTCGAGGGCGGCAGTCCGCACCACGGGCATGTCTGAAGAAATGGCCCTCGAGGCCTGTTCCGGTATGACGGTTGCGTGCACTCGCTTCCCCCATTCACCTCGTCACGGGTGACGGAACAGGCCGCGACTTCCGCGCGGCGCTTGCCGGAACTCGACCTGTCCCTTGCCGACCGGAGCGATAGTAGCCGCATGAAAAATGATTGCACTAGCATCAAATTTTGCGCTTACTGATCGAAATATTCGAGCACTGGCAAGGACCGGTTCCGATGGCATTGATGCGCACCGCTCTGGTCTATTTCGATTGCGCGGCGCGTTTCGGATCGATCCGCAAGGCCGCCGATGTGCTGCATGTCGCCTCGTCCGCCGTAAACCGCCAATTGCTTCTGCTCGAGGAGGAGATGGGCGTGCCGCTGTTCGAGCGGCTGCCGCGCGGAATAAAGCCGACAGCGGCCGGCGAGATCCTGCTCGCCATCGTCAGGCGCTGGAATCGCGAGGCCATGCTGTTGAAGCAGGAGATCGGCAGCCTGCGCGACGGCGTGCGCGGTACGATCCGGATCGCAGCGGCGGAAACCTTCACCGAGGACGTTCTGCCCCGGGCCATGACCAAGCTGCAGTCGCATTTTCCGCATGTCGACTACACGCTGATCTCAGGCGACAACCATCGCATAACGAGCGAGTTGCTGGCCAAGGAGGCCGACGTCGTCCTTGCCTACGACGTCAGCGAGAAGATCAAGGCGGAGGTCGTCCATACCGTGGTCGAGCCGATCGGCATCATCGCCACACCGGACCATCCGCTCTCGGGCCGGACAGTGCTGACGCTGGCCGAATGCGCTCGCTATCCGTTGATCGCACCGGGACGCGACTGGTTGACCAACAGCGGTCTCAACGTCCTCTTCCAGGGCGATCACGCGCTCGGCCGCATCGTTGCCTATGCCGAGCGCCCCGGCATTCTGAAGGCCCTAGTGCGCGCCGGGCTGGGAATTGCGTTCCTGTCATCGCTCGGCGTCGAGAAGGAGGTGAGCGAAGGCAAGCTGGTCTGGATCCCCCTCGAGAAGAGCGTGATCGAGCCGGCGCGCATCACCATGCTGGTGCCGAAGGGCCGCGTGCTTCCCGGCTACCTTTCCGCCTTCGTCGACGTCCTCAAGGACGAGTTCATGGACTATGTCAGGGTCAATACCCGCTCGCTCTCGGCGCAGGTCGCAAGGCCGAAGCGATCCACGTCGTAATACCATCGGAACCGGATGCCCACGCACCCACTTTCCCTCAATCGCCGACGCGGCACTCCGGCCACTTGGCTTCGCGCCAAGGGGCGTGGGCCACACAGTCCGCGCGTTCAGTGATCGATCCACCGACCTTGGCAGAACAGCCGGATCGGCCGTCGTCAGCCGGCCTCCCTGTCGATCCGGCACTGGAAGCAATTGTTCTTCGCCGAGCGCATATGGAGATAGGCAATGTCCGGCCGTTGCAGGAGCTCGTGCGCGCGGTTGCAGATCCTGTGCGTCGGGGTCACGGCTCCCGTCCCGTAGACGATCCGGTCGTCATGGCCGTAGCCGCGCAGGATGTAGTCCGGCGTCGCCTTGAACAGATCCGGAATGACGTCGCTCTCCGGCGCCCTCTCGCAAGGCTCGGCGTGGAGGAAAATCGGGCCCGTTTCCGCGTAGGGCTGCAGCGCGGGGAACGGTCGGTAGGCCAGGACGAGATAGGCCCCGCCCGCCTTGACGTTGCGCAGGCAATGGCGGCACGGAACCCCGTCGCCATCCGAAATGCGCCGCTCGGGCGGCATGCCGTAGTCGTCTGGTGCGCCTCCCTGGAGGGCGCGAACGCGGTCGGTGCGCATGGCAACGTAGCGGATGAGCATGGCGGTTCTCCACATGGAACGCCATGCAGATACGCTCGTGGCCCGAGCCCGGCCACCCGTTTCCGGCGCGGCCGTCTCGCCGAGAGAGGCCAGCATTTCGGCAAGTCCAACTGCTACCGCATCACGCTTTCGGCCCTTTCCGAAGGCGTCAAGGGAAAGACAGTCTCCTGCTTCTGGCCGACCGGCACGAAACCAAGCTTCTGGTAGAGCGGCAAGGCGGCTGGATGATCGAGCGTGCATGTCTGGACCGTCACCGCCTGCGGATCGGTCGCCCAGGCGGCCTCGATCGCGGCGCCGAGAAACCAGCGGCCGATGCCCTGCCCCATTGCCTGGTCCATCATGCCGAAATAGGCCAGCTCGGTATGGTCGGGAAGTTGCGGCTTCAGATCGAAGAAGCCGGCCGGCGCGCCGTCGAGATAGAGCACCCGGACATCGCGCCCCGGCGCATGAAGTGACGATGCCAGTTCCTCGTCGCTCAGACGGAGCGCATTGACCCAGTGCCACTTGCGGCCGACGCGATCGAGCAGATAGCGATAGAAGTGCAGCGGGATTTTCCTGGCCCTGAGCAACGCTATCTGCCGTCCCACAGGCAGCGGCGCATAGCGCGCCGGCGGCTTCGTCATCTCGAGGAAGGTGACGGTCACCTCGATCGGGTCCGGTCGCTCCATCATCGTCATGCCTTGCCGGTGGCAACCGGCGTGTCGGGGAGCCCGCCCCATTCGGTCCAGGAACCGTCATAGAGACGGTTGTCGCCATGGCCGATCGAATAGAGCGCCAGCGTGATGACGGCGGCAGTGACGCCGGAACCGCAGGAGGTGACGATCGGCTTCGACAGGTCGAGGCCGGCGCCCTCCAGCACCTCCTTCAGGCGGTCCACCGGCAGCAGTTCGCCGTTCTCAGACAGCGTTGTGGACGGCACGCTCCTGGCGCCGGGCATATGGCCAGAGCGCAGCCCAGGCCTCGGTTCCGGCTCCGTACCGGCGAACCGGCCGGCTGAACGCGCGTCGGCGATCTGGGCGCTGCCGCTGGCGACGATGTCGCGCATCTCGGCGAGCGACACCACGCGTTCGGCGTCGAAATCGGTCGAGAAGACGTTGGCCGCGATTCGGGTCGATGCGGCGGTAACCGGCCGACCGGCCGCCTTCCAGCGGTCGAAACCGCCGTCCAGAATGAACACTTCGGCCACGCCCATGATGCGGAACATCCACCATACGCGGGGAGCCGAAAGGAAGCCCGGCCCGTCATAGACGACGATCGTGTCGTCGGCCGAGATGCCCATCGAGCCGACCGATTGCGCAAAGGCAGCCGGCCGCGGCAGCGTATGCGGAAGACTGGCGCCCTCCTCCACCACACTGTCGAGGTCGAAGAACACGGCGCCCGGAATATGCGCTGTCTCATATTCGGCGCGTGCGTCGCGACGATGTGCCGGCAGGTACCAGGAGGCATCGACGATCGACAGGCCCGGCGATCCAAGCCGCGACTGCAGCCAGTCTGCATCGACGACGAACGGGCTCTTCTCACCCATGGTGTTCCTCAATTCCCTGGCAACGGGCCGAAACGGATACGGAAACGACGGTTTTCGCGCCCCTTTTTCTCGATCTTGCCGATATGGATGGCGCCGACCTCGCCCGTCGCCGCGACATGGGTACCGCCGCAGGGCTGGCTGTCGACGACAGCGTCATCACCGATGCACACAAGCCTGATGCGGCCCGTTCCCGAGGGCGGGCGCACATTCTTCGACTTGACCAGGCCGGGATTGGCCGCCAGTTCGTCGTCGGTGATCCAGCGGGTGAACACCGGATGGTTCGCCGCCACCAGTTCCATGAGCCGCTCCGTGACGTCCTCCTTGGCGTAGCTGGAATCCGGAATGTCGAAATCGATACGGGAATCGTCCTCCGCGACCGACGCTCCCGTGATCGGATACGGGCACACGACGGTCAGGAGGTGGCAGGCCGTGTGCATCCGCATCAGCCGCAGCCGCCGCTCCCAGTCGATGGCCAGCGACAGCGTCTCGCCCGGCTCGGGCATCGGCTGCTCCGGCGCGGGCACATGGATGATTTCGTCCTTCGTCTCGCCCGAAATCGTGGCAGCGACCGCGATGCGGCTCCCGTCCGAACGGATCAGAAACCCTGTATCCCCCGGCTGCCCGCCCGACGTGGCGTAGAAGATCGTGCGGTCGAGGATGATGCCGCCGCGCTCGTTGACCGCCGCGACCTGGCCTTCGCCAAGCTTCAGATAGGCGTCTTCGCGAAAGAGGGCATTGGTGACGAAAGCCATCAGGCGCCCCCCTCGAAGGGCACCGAAATGTCCGGGGTCGTTTCCAGCCATTCCGGTGCGGGCAGGTTCTTGCCGCGCAGGAAGGTCGGGTTGAAGAGCTTCGACTGGTAGCGCGTGCCGAAGTCGGCGAGGATGGTCACGATCGTGTGGCCTGGGCCAAGTTCCCTGGCCAGGCGGATCGCGCCGGCAATATTGATGCCGGTCGAACCGCCCACGCACATGCCTTCTTCCTGAATCAGGTCGAAGATGATCGGCAGCGCCTCCTCGTCGGGAACCTGCCAGGAGAAGTCCGGCGTGAAGCCTTCGAGATTGGCGGTGATGCGACCCTGCCCGATGCCCTCTGTGATGGAACTGCCTTCGGCCTTGAGCAGCCCTTCGGTGTAGAAGCTGTGCAGGGCAGCGCCGAGCGGGTCGGCCAGCGCGATCTTCACCCCATTGCTCTTCTCCTTCAGACCGATGGAGACGCCGGCCAGCGTGCCGCCGGTCCCGACGGCCGAGACGAAGCCGTCGACCTTTCCGCCAGTCTGGTCCCAGATCTCCTGCGCCGTCGTCCTGACATGACCGTCACGATTGGCGACGTTGTCGAACTGGTTGGCCCAGATCGCCCCATTGGGATCGGTGCGAGCCAATTGCTCCGCAAGCCGGCCCGATATCTTCACATAGTTGTCGGGGTTCTTGTAGGGCACGGCCGGCACCTCGATGAGTTCCGCGCCGAGCAGCCGCAACGCGTCCTTCTTTTCCTGGCTCTGGGTGTCGGGGATGACGATGACGGTGCGGTAGCCAAGCGCCTTGGCGACGACCGTGAGGCCGATGCCGGTGTTGCCGGCCGTGCCCTCGACGATCACCCCGCCGGGCCTGAGCAGCCCGCGCTCTTCCGCGTCCCGGATGATGAAGAGGCCGGCGCGGTCTTTCACCGACTGACCCGGATTCATGAATTCGGCCTTGCCCAATATCTCGCAGCCGGTCTCCTCCGAAGCCCGCCTCAGGCGGATCAGCGGCGTATTGCCGATGGCGTCGATCACGGACCGGTACATGGGGATTCCTTTGCTCGTCTCGCGGAGCGACCCTAGAAACCGGCGACGCCGCTTTCAAGGTGAGAATTTGCGCCAAGCAAGCGGAAATCGAATGCCAATTTCACGGCGCACCGAAAAAGAGGCCGCCGGGAGTTGCTTTGCAGGGGCCAGCCTGTCTAATTCCGCCGCTCCCGCGTCGCCGCTTCGACCGGCGAGGGAAGAGATTTGCGGCACCGGCGCAGCCGTTGTAGCTTCGCCCGAAAAGACAACTGGATGGGGAAATGGCGCTCTATCGGGCGAAACCCAAGGACGGCATTGCCTGGGTTACCGGCGCCAGCACCGGCATAGGACGTGCGCTGGCCCTCGACCTGGCGCGGGAGGGTTATCAGGTCGCAGTGACCGCCCGGACCGAAGAGAAGCTCGTATCGCTGTCCGAGGAGGCGGAAGGCCTGCCGGGCAGGATCATCCCGTTTCCGGGCGACGTGGCCGACGAGAAGGCCATGGCCGGGATCGTCGATGCGATCGAGACCAGTGCCGGGCCGATCGTCCTGGCCGTCTTCAACGCGGGAAAATACTTCCAGACACGCGGCGAACGGCTCAATGCCGAGAATTTCGTCAGGACCTACGAGATCAACCTGTTCGGCGTGATCAACGGCATCGTGCCGACGGTGGAGCGGATGCGCGAGCGCGGTCACGGGCACGTTGCGATCGTCGCCTCCGTTTCAGGCTATTTCGGCTGGCCTTCGACGGCCGCGTACGGCGCCTCGAAGGCAGCGCTCAACAACATGGCCGAATCCCTGAAATATGATCTCGACAAGATGAACATCCGCATCCAGGTCATCAATCCCGGCTTCATCGACACCCCGCTGACCGAAAAGAACGCCTTTCCGATGCCTGCCCTCATGAAGGTCGACGACGCTGCCAGGCGTATGCTGAAGGGGCTCAAATCCGGCGGCTTCGAAGTCACGTTTCCTCACCGATTCACCTGGTTTCTCAAGCTATTGCGCGTCTGTCCTCAACCTTTGCGTTTCTGGTTCGTCAACAAGGCGACGGGGTGGGGCAGACGGCCGGTTCCGGCGGGCAGGAAGCCGAGAAACTGATCGTCCGCCCCGGCCGAGTGATGGCTTGCACCGATGTTTTCGAGGTCTTTGATGGGGCGACGCATCTTGGGTTGGCTCTTTGTCGTCATTGCCGCGCTGACAGTCGCCTTCCTCCTCGGGCCGCGGGTGGCGCTCGACACGACTGTCAGGTTCGACCCGGCCGCGATCGGCGACGATCCGCAAGCCTATCTCGACGGGAAGGAAGACGCGGTACCCGCCATCCGCCCCGGGCTCGAGAAAGAAATCGTCTGGGCGAATCCGCTGATCCGCGCCAGGACCCCGATTTCGATCGTCTACATCCACGGCTTCTCGGCGTCGAAGGGCGAACTCCGCCCCCTGCCCGACGAAGTCGCCGACGCGCTCGACGCCAATCTTTTCCTTGCGCGTCTGACCGGTCACGGCCAGGACGGCCCGGCGATGACGAGCGGCACGGTCAATGCCTGGATCAACGACTATGCAGAGGCGATCGCAATCGGCCGTGCGATAGGCGACAAGGTCGTCGTCATCGCCACTTCGACCGGCGCATCGCTCGCCACCTGGGCCGCGACCCGGCCGGAGCTTTCGCGCGATGTCGCCACCATGGTCCTCGTCTCTCCCAATTTCGGGGTCCGCGCTACGGGATCGCAGATGCTGACCTGGCCCTGGGGCAAGCAGATCGCCGAAGCCCTCATCGGCAAGGAGCGCTCGTTCGCGCCGCTCAATCCATTGCATGAGAAACTCTGGACCACGCGCTATCCGACCATGGCGCTGCTGCCCATGGCCGCGCTGGTGGACCTCGCGCGCAATGCACCCGTCGAGACGATCGGAATTCCCGCGCTTTTCATATTCAGCGACGACGACAAGGTCGTGAGGCAGGACCTGACGCGCGAGATCGCGGCGCGCTGGGGTGCGCGCCACGAACTGGTCCCGGTGGAGCGCAGCGGCGACCCGGCGAACCATGTGATCGCCGGCGACGCCCTGTCCCCGGCGACGACCCAGGCGCTCGCCGACAGGGCTTCCGCCTGGATCGACGCGGTCGTGCGCTGACGCGGAAATCGGTCAGGGAACCGGGATCGCGCGGCGCGACACGGCGCCATCTACGGGATGCGATGCGGGGGCGCGTCCTTGGCGAAGAGATAGATCAGGAGCGATATGCCGAGCGTCGCAGCGTAGAAGCCGAACAGCGCGGCGTAGGCGGCGGCCGGCTCTCCGGGCACGACGCTTGCCGTGACCACGCCGCCGGTCGCGAACTGCATGATGCCGACGCCGCCGATGGCGAAGAAGTTCATCAGCGTGACGCCACGACCGATGAGATGGGCGGGCACGAAGGCGCGGGCATGCGCCATCAGCAGGCCGTAGGCGCTGCCGAAGAGGCCGATCACGACGAACGCCGCCGTGGCCACGGGGATGCCGATGACGGGCTGCAGCGCGAGCGACACGAGGGCGGCCAGGCCCACGGCGTTGCCGACGGCCGCCACCCATTTGCGGGTCTTGAAGATCGTGTCGAGCGGACCGTAGAGGAACGAGCCGGCCACCATCGCGAAGGCCATGAACAGCGTGACATTGCCGATGGTCAGGGCATCAGCGCCATGGACGTCGGTCAGATAGGGGCCGGCCCAAAGCCCTCTTATGCCGCTCGGCGGCGCGTAGTTGATCGCCGTCAGCGGGATGATCGGCCACAGTGCCCTGATGCGAAGAAGGTCGAGATAGCCCCCGAAGCCGAAGCCGGCGGGCTTTTCCGCCGCCCGTTCGGGGTCACGCACCACGAGCGCGATGGCCGCTGCTGCCGACAGCGTGAGCAGGCCGAGCGCGGTCATCACCGGGCGCCAGCCGAAGGCCTCAGCCGCATTGGCGAGCGGCGCAGCGCCGATCACGTTGCCGGCCGTGCCGAAAGCGACCATCCAGGAGGAGAGCACGGCGAAACGAGCCGCCGAAAAGGTCTTGGCGAAGATGAACAGCGACGCCATCAGAACAGGCGCGCAGCCGACGCCGATCAGCGCCATGGCGACGATCACCATCCAGGGCGACGAGGCGGCCGCGAACAGGAACGCCCCGCCGCCTGCACCGAGCGCGACGAACAGCCCCGTGGTCCGTTTCGGGCCGAAGCGGTCGAGACAGACGCCGACCCCGAACTGCGCCAGGGCGAAAGCGATGAACCAGGCCCCCGACGCGAAGGACAGTTGCGCCTTGGTCATGCCCAGGTCGGCGCCGAGCGCCGGCGTCAGCACGGCCAGGAACGAACGGTAGAATTGCGACAGCACGTAGCCGACGGCAAGAGCGACGATGCCTGCCATATCCCCTCCCGTCATGCAGAGCGATCGAACGGTATCTTCCCTCCGGACGCTCCTGCTTCACCCCTATCGCCACGCAGGCCGCAGGCGCAATCGTCCGGGTCCTGCCATTCCCCAGAAATCGGCCTGGACGTTCGCCCTGGACAGGGGAAGCGCGCCGCGACCGTTTGCGCCGCTGCATAGGCAGCGGTTTCCGCTGGCGTTCGAACAAAAAGCCGGCCCCGCAACTGCAGGGCCGGCGGAAGTCGCAGGCTGCGTCAGGCCGCCTTGGCCGCGGGGCGTTTGCCGCCGAAACGGCGGCGCTTCGCGCGGAAGGGTTTGCGCTCGCCGGCCTTGTGCTCGCCCGGCTTGCCGGGGAACGGCTTGCCCTGGCCCGGCTTGCCGCCGTCGCGGCGACGCTGGTCCGGGCGCTGAGCGCGGCCCTCGCCACGGCCGCCCTGATCGTTGTCGGGCTTCAGGGCCGCCATGTCGCGGACACGCGGCTCGGGCCGCGGATCGGGCTCGCCCGTATGGTCGCGCGCGACCGGCAGCCGCATGCGGATGATCCGCTCGACGGCACGCAGCTTGCTCGCCTCGGCCGGATCGCACAGCGTGATGGCGACGCCGTCGGCGCCGTTACGGCCGGTGCGGCCGATGCGGTGCACATAGCTTTCGGCCTCATCGGGCAGGTCGAAATTGACGACGTGGCTGATGCCGGGAACGTCGATGCCGCGGGCGGCGATATCGGTCGCCACCAGGATGCGGACGGAGCCGTCGCGGAAGCCGTTCAGCGCCTTCTGCCTGGCGTTCTGCGACTTGTTGCCGTGGATCACCGCGGCCTCGAAACCGTCGCGCTCGAGGTCGCGCGTCACCCTGTCGGCGCCGTGCTTGGTGCGGGCGAAGACGATCACCGAACGCATCCCGGGATCTGCCAGCATGGTCGAGAGAACCTGCCGCTTCTGCCGGGTGCGCGCCATCACCACGCTCTGGTGGATTTCGGCGGCCGTCGTGCCTTGCGGCGCAACTTCGACCCGCGCCGGATTGCGCAGCAGCCCCTGCGCGAGCTGCTCGATCTCGGGCGGCATCGTCGCGGAGAAGAGAGCCGTCTGCCGGGCCGGATGCGTGGCCTTGGCGAGGCGTCTGACATCGTTGATGAAGCCCATGTCGAGCATGCGGTCGGCTTCGTCGAGCACCAGCCAGGTTGTCTCCGACAGGATCACGTCGCCTTCGCGGACGAGGTCCGTGAGCCGGCCGGGCGTGGCGATCAGCACGTCGACGCCAGGCGCGAGCTTCTTGACCTGGCTGAAGCGGGAGACCCCTCCAAGGACCAGCGCGGTCGAGATATGCGCCCCCTTGGAGAGCAGCCGGAAGGTCTCCTCGATCTGCACGGCCAGTTCGCGTGTGGGCACCAGGATCAGGGCGCGCGCCGTCTTCGGGCGCCGCCTGGTGCCGAGCGCGATGATCTTCGACAGGATCGGCAGCGCGAAAGCCGCGGTCTTGCCGGAGCCGGTCTGGGCGACACCCAATATGTCCCGGCCCTCAAGCTGCGCCGGGATCGACTGCGCCTGGATCGGCTTGGGATCGGTGAAGCCGGCATTGGTGGCGGCCTTCAACAGCGCGCCGGAAATTCCAAGTCGTGCGAAGCCTTCGAGCTCCGCCGGATTTTCGTTGTTCAATTTCTTCTTCTTTCGGGCGGCCAACAAGGGCCGCACTGCATATCGCGGCAGGGCGCAACCTGCCGGCGGTGTATTTTACGGGAACGACAAGGCGGCGGGGAAAACCCGCTCGGCTGCGCTGTCGCGTCCACGGGCATCATGCCCGCGGCACACCCTTCACTTTCCGGGAATGGAAAGGGGAAGGAAGACGCAACCAGTCCCGACGGTCGGGAAAGCCGGATATCCGGCCCAAGCGCCTATGGCGGCCATATGGGCGAGTTCGATCGAAAAGGCAAATGAATTCGCCGCGGCACGGCAGGCGGCATCCGGCCGCAGGGGCCACCCAACCATGCACGCATATGTTGCGCGCCGCGCCGGCGGTCCTGTAAAGTACAGGAAATTAGCAGGACGGGCCTGTAATTTCGGCATGCCGTCGAAGGCGGGTGACGGGGCAGCCTTTGCGCCGCCTCCGCCAGCCCGCCGACATCCCGCGAAGGATCGGAGTGGACCGCCTGCCGGGACGGCTCGCCCCTTTGTGCGGATATGTGCATCCACCGGCGGCACGCCCCGGAGCCGGCGGACGCAGTTCGTCACGTTGAAAGCAGGCGTCAAAAATTCACGGTGGCGGCGCTGATGTCAACGGTGGTCATCAAGGATTGATCGGCGCTGCCTGCCGGCGAGAGCCTGGTGGAGCCAGGAAGCCGGGCCTGCCCTCACGCGGCCTTCCCGGCCATCTCCAGCAAGGTCAGGACGGTGCGCCAGTTGCGAGCTGTCAAAGGCACGTCGAGCACCCTGTCCATCGCTGCCGCCAGCTTCGATGTGCCGATGCCATCGGGCGCAAAGAGATAGAGAACGCCCTCCCCGACGACGAAGCGCTCGCTCGGCGTCGCCAGTTCACGCAGACGCTCGACCGCCCCGGCTGCGGGCGCTTCATCGAGCAGGACAGCATGCAGACGCTTCGGATCGTCGGCGCCTTGCGGGAACGGATTGTCCGCAACGATCCGGCCCCAGGCGTCCGCGCTGCGGATGGTCACGCGCGATGAAAAGCCGAAGGTCTCGGCGAACACCTTCTCGATGATCGCCGCGACTTCCGCGGCCGGCCTGACCGACGTCAGCACCACATTGCCGCTCTGGATGTAGGTCGCGACCTTGCCGAAGCCAGCCTCGCCAAGCACTTTCCGCAAGGTCTCCATCCTGGCGACCTTGTTGCCGCCGACATTGACGCCGCGGAACAGTACGATGAAGGCGGTGTCGCTCATATCACCAGTCCCGCGATCGTCTCGTTGTCGGTAATATCCTGATAAGCCCAGCCGGATTCGTGGAAGCGCCTGGCGAGAATGTCGAAGTTTTTCCGATCCCTGGTCTCGATGCCGATCAGGACCGAGCCGAAATTGCGGGCCGACTTCTTCAGATATTCGAAGCGGGTGATGTCGTCGTCGGGACCGAGCAGGCCGAGGAAGTCGCGCAGGGCGCCCGGCCGTTGCGGGAAGCGGAAGACGAAGTATTTCTTCAGCCCCTCGAAGCGCAGCGCCCGCTCCTTGACGTCGGGCAGCCGCTCGAAGTCGAAATTGCCGCCCGACACGACCAGCACTATCGACTTGCCCTTGATCTCCTTGCGCGGAAAATCCTTGAGCGCGTCGATCGCCAGCGCGCCCGCGGGCTCCAGCACGACGCCCTCGACATTCAGCATCTCGATCATCGTGGCGCAGAGCCGGTTTTCCGGGATGAGCCGGACGGCATCGGCCGGATAGTCCTTGAGATGGCGGAACGGCTCGCGGCCGATCTCGGCCACCGCCGCGCCGTCGACGAAATTGTCGACCTTGGCGAGTTTCACGCGCTTGCCGCCGGCGAGACTCTCCTTGAGGCTGGGTGATCCCGCCGGCTCGGCGAAGACGAAGCGCGGCCGCCGGCCGAGCTCGCCGAAGCAGCGCGTCACGCCGGCGGCCAGCCCGCCGCCGCCGACGGGCAGCACCATGATGTCGGGGGCCTTGCCGTCGGGCATCTGGGCGGCGACCTCCCAGCCGACGGTCGCCTGGCCTTCTATGATGTGCCTGTGGTCGAATGGGGGCACCATGTGGCCGCCGCCCTCCTCCGCGAAGGCGAGCGCGGCATGGTAGCAATCGTCGAAATAGTCTCCGATCAGCCTGATCTCGACGAATTCGCCGCCGAACAGCCGCGTCTTGTCGATCTTCTGCTGCGGTGTCGTCACCGGCATGAAGACCACGCCCTTCTTGCCGAAATGACGGCAAACATAGGCGAAACCCTGGGCGTGGTTGCCGGCCGACGCACAGACGAAGAGATCGGATTTTGCGCCGGCGCCGAGCGCCTTGCGGAAGAAATTGAAGGCGCCGCGGATCTTGTAGGAACGGACCGGCGAAAGATCCTCGCGCTTCAGGAGGATGCGCGCCCCTGTCTTGCGCGACAGATAGTCGTTTTCCTGTAGCGGCGTTTCCGGGAACAGGGCGCGCAGCGCCTCGGCCGCCTGTGCCACCTGCTCGTTGAAACCAGTCATGCCGTTCCATCCTGCCGGGGATAACCACCCCGTACCGCTGCCCTTGCTTTGCGCTATGGCATATTCGCCTGTATGAAGCCATCACCTGCCGCGAAAGCGCAGCGCCTCCCCGGGGCCTGATATCGAGATATCGCGAATTTCGGAATCGGGACGCCAGACGGGATTGCGTGGCTTCGCCCACGCTTCACCTGCCTGGTTTCTTCTTCTTGCCGCAGGTTTTTCCGGAAGACCGTCGGGCACTTTTCCGAAACCTGCCCTGGGGGATTCGTGAACAGAAATGCCGTCCGTGCGGCGATCCATATCGCAGCCGTATTCGCCATCTATCTCTCGGCCGCGATGCTCATCCCCGCTGCGGTCGATCTCTATTTCGGCCATCGGGACTGGCAGGTCTTCGCCTTCTCGGCACTGTCCATGGGCGGCCTTGCCCTTGCCGTCGCCGTGGCGACCCAGGGCCGCCCGCCGCAGGTGACGACGCGCTTCGGTTTCCTTCTCGTCAACCTCCTGTGGTTCACGCTTGCCGTCGCCGGCGCCGTGCCCTTTATGCTGTCGTCACTGGACCTCAGCGTCACCGACGCCTTCTTCGAATCGGTCTCGGGCATCACCACCACCGGCTCGACCGTGATCAACGGCCTCGACCATCTGCCTCCCGGCCTCCTGCTCTGGCGCTCCCTGCTTTCCTTCATGGGCGGCCTCGGGGTCATCGCGCTGGGGCTCTTCCTGCTGCCCTTCCTCAACATCGGCGGCGTCTCCTATTTCAGAATAGAATCCTCCGACATAGAGGATCGCCCTTTCGAGCGTTTCCAGACCTTCGCCATCAGCCTGATCGGCATCTATACGGCGCTCGTCTTCATCTGCGCGGTCTGCTACGCGATCGCCGGGATGAGAGGCTTCGACGCCGTGAACCATGCCATGTCCACGATCGCGACAGGCGGCATGTCGACCCATGACACTTCCTTCATCCGCTACGCCAACACGCCAGCCATCCTGTGGATCGGCTCGATCTTCATGTTCATCGGGGCCTTGCCCTTCTCGATCACGATCCTCTTCGCCGTGCGCGGGCGGCTCGATGCGATGCGCGACCCGCAGATCAGGGCTTTCGCCGGCTATTGCGTCATGTTCGCGTTGGCGGTGGCGGTCTATCTGCGCGTCAGCATGGACATGCCCTTCTTCGAGGCGCTCAGCCATTCGACCTTCAACATGATATCGATCATCACGACGACGGGCTTCTCCAGCGACGACTACACGCAATGGGGTCCCTTCGCCGTAGCCTGCATCTTCGTCGCCACATTCCTGGGCGGCTGCTCGGGCTCGACGACCGGCGCCATCAAGTCCTATCGCTTCCTGATCCTGTTCGAACTGATCGTGAACGGCCTGCGCCGCCTCATCTATCCGAGCATGGTGCAGCCGGTGCGCTACGGCGACCGCACGGTCGACGAGGACATGCAGCGCGCGGTTGTCCTGTTCATCGCCTCCTTCTTCGTGCTGTGGGCGATCGCGACCATCCTCCTCGCCGCCACAGGCCTCGACCTGACGACGGCCATGACCGGCGCCCTCACCTCGCTCACCAATGTCGGGCCGGGCCTCGGCCCCGTCATCGGGCCGGTCGGCAACTTCTCCTCGCTGCCGGATGCCGCGAAATGGATCTGCTCGGCTGCGATGCTGCTCGGTCGCCTCGAAATCCTCGCCGTCTTCGTCATCTTCACCCCGACCTTCTGGGGACGCTGAGACCGGGAGCAGTCAAAGAGCAGCGGCACGGTCATGAAGGAGATCGGTGGACCGGCGAGGGCTTTGCCTGTATCAACCCGCGGGAAATCCGAGTAAACCGGTCCATTCCCATCGTGTTTCCATCAGTTGCAACCCGCTACCCGATCGCCGCACTGCTGGTGGCCATCGTGCTCTCCGGCTGCGCGGGGCCCCAGTCGCACGCCCTGCTGGCGAAGACCGCCGTTCCGGTCGAAGCCTCGAAGATCGCCGGCAAGCACGAGATCTTCGTGGTCACGACCCGCGCCAAGGCCCCCGATCCTCGTGTGGTCTTCTCCGGGGACCGCTCCGACGCCTCTTCCTTCGCCCGCGTCGACATGACAGTCCCTCAAGTGCACAAGACCGGCGGCATCGAGGTGCCGAAGAGCGATCAAGGCGACCCCTCCAAATATTTCACAGCCACCAGGCTCGCCGCCTATCGCGACGAAGCCGCCTTCTCCAGCGCGTTGCGGGCCGACATGGCCCGCCGCAACGGCCGCGTGATGGTCTTCATCCATGGCTACAACACGGCCTTCGACGGCGCGGTCTACCGAGCCACGCAGATCGTGCATGATTCCGGCTACAGCGGCACGCCTGTTCTCTTCACCTGGGCGTCGGCGGGCCGCACGGGCGATTACGTCTACGACAACAACAGCGCGACGGCTGCGCGCGACCGGCTGGAGGATCTGCTTCGGCTGGTCCAGCGCTCGGGCGCCAAGCGCATCGACATCGTCGCGCATTCAATGGGCAACTGGGTCACGGTCGAAGCTTTGCGGCAACTCGCCATGACCGGCGACCGCGACCTCGGCGGCAAGATGGGCGACGTCGTGCTCGCCTCGCCCGACATCGACGTCGACGTCTTCAAGACCCAGATGCGGCGCTATGGCGTGCCGAAGAAGCCCTTTATCGTGCTGACGTCGAGCAACGACCGCGCCCTCAGCATATCGGGCCTGATCGCCGGTCAGCGACCGCGCCTCGGCGACTATGCGGACTCCAAGGATATCGTCAGCTATGGCGTTGTCGTCGCCGATATCAGTTCCCTGTCGGCGGGCGACAGGCTCAACCACACCAAGTTCGCAGACAATCCGTTGATGGTGAAGCTGCTCGGGGATCGGCTGCAAAGCGACCAGTTGGAGGCGAGCGGCAGTCAGATCACCGATCGGGTCAACACCCTGACCAGGGGCCTGGGCCAGACGCTGGTGTCGGCGGCCGAGATCGTCATCACCACGCCGTTCGAGGTGATGAAGGTCGCCGTGGGGCAGTAAAGCATGTCTCCCGAAAGCGGGTACCGGTTTCGGGAGACATGCGTGAAATCAAGACCTACAGCGCGTTGCGGTAAGTAGGGCACAGCACACGACAGAATGGTCGCGGGTGATCAGCGGCAACATATCCGCTTCGTCATCCACGGCGAGCGCACGCAGCGAAGCGCGCGATGACCCGTGGATCCATGCCGTGACCGACCCGAAGGCCGGAGACGGTCGAGGAAGAGGATGGCTCGCCTATCCACCTGCCCAAGCCGGCACATATTCTGCACCGAAGCAGTCGTCCGCGATTTCACGGCATGGATTCTCGGGTTACCTCGCCCACGCTTCGCGTAGGCGCGGGCCCGAGAATGACGAGGATAGGGCGGCGCTGTTTGTGGGACGCAAAAGTTGTGTTCGTCAAGTTCAGCAAAACGGGCCATGGTGGGAGCGGGCATCCCTTGGTTCGACCGCGGCGACCATCCCTTCGTCCCGACTACTGTCGTGTACCGTGTGTTGCGTGGATCCGTTTCGCGCAATGCGCTATAGGAAGCCAGCAGGGCGCCCTTCTACAAGAACAGGTCAACCTTCTCGAAGGTCGTCACGTCGACCAGGCCGACATCGGAAATTCGCAGTTCCGGGATCACCACCAGCGCCAGCAGCGAATGCTGCATATAGGCGTTGTTCAGGCTGCAGCCCATCTGGCGCATGGCCTCCGTCAGCTTCGCGGCCTTGGCCGCCACGATCTCGGCACGCTCGTCCGACATCAGCCCGGCGATCGGCATCTCCACCAGCGCGATCTCCCTGCCCTTCGAGAACAGCACGACGCCGCCCCCGACCTGGCCGAGGCGGTTGGCGGCCAGAGCCATGTCTTCCTTGTTGGTGCCGACGACGATCATATGGTGGGAATCATGCGCCACGGTCGAGGCCAGCGCGCAGTCCTCCACGTAGCCGAAGCCCGAGACGAAGCCGTTCACGACCCCGCCCGTACCGCGGTGCCTCTCGACCAGGGCGATCTGGCAGATGTCGTTCCTGCGGTCCATCGCTACCAGCCCGTCCTCGACCGGCAGATCCGCCTCAAGCGCCCGGGTCGGCGCCTGGTTCTCGATCACCCCTATCACCCGCGCCCGCACCTCGTTGGCGCCGGCCGGTGCAACGATGTCGAAATCCCTTGCCGCCAGCTTCTTGCCCAGCTTCACGGTCTTCTTCGCCGTCGCGGGATAGTCGTATGGCCGGATGTCCGCCTCCAGCCTGCCTGCCCTGGCGAGCCGGACGCCGCGGCTATAGACCTCGTCGATCGCGAGAGCGGCAAGATCGGAGACGATGAGGAAATCGGCGAGCCGGCCCGGCGCGATCGACCCGATCTCGCGTTCGAGACGGAAATGCTGCGCGGTGTTGATGGTCGCCATCTGGATCGCGGTCACCGGCTTCAGCCCCTGGGCGATGGCATGGCGCACGACCCGGTCCATGTGCCCGTCGTCGACCAGCGTTCCCGAATGGCTGTCGTCGGTGCACAGGATGAAGTTGCGCGGATCGACGCCCTGCTCCGTCACGGCCTTGATCTGGGCCGCAACGTCGTACCAGGCCGAACCGAGGCGCAGCATCGCCTTCATGCCCTGGCGGACGCGGGCGATCGCATCCTCGGCGCGGGTGCCTTCGTGGTCGTCCTCCGCCCCCCCGGCGACATAGCCGTGGAACGGCAGGCCGAGATCGCGCGACGCATAATGCCCCCCGACCGTCTTGCCGGCCCTGACCGTTGCCGCGATCTCGCCGGCCATGACGGGGTCGTTCGCCGCGACGCCGGGGAAATTCATGACTTCGCCGAGGCCGATGATGTTCTCCCAGCCCATCGCCTCGACGACGTCGGCGACGGTAAGTGCGGCGCCCGCATTCTCCAGTCCCGGCGCCGAGGGCACGCAGGACGGCATCTGGACATGCACGTTGATCGGCATGGCCATCGCCTCGTCATGCATGAGCCTGACGCCGCCGAGGCCCAGAACATTGGCGATTTCGTGCGGGTCGATGAACATCGAGGTGGTGCCGTGCGGGATCACCGCCCGGCAGAACTCGGTCACCGTGACCATGCCGCTTTCGACATGCATGTGGGCGTCGCAGAGGCCCGGCACGAGATACCGTCCGCCGGCGTCGACCACCTTGGTTCCCTGGCCGATGGCGTGGCTCGCATCGGAGCCGCAATAGGCGAAGCGGCCGGCGACGATGGCGAGATCCGTTCCGGCGATCACCTCGCCGGAATGGACGTTCACCCAGCGGCCGTTGCGCACGACGAGGTCGGCAGGCTTGCGCCCCATGGCCACGTCGACGAGCAGCGTCGCCACCTCCGCCCAGGGTTTCGGCCTGGAAAAACTCGCGCTCGTCTTCTTCGCCATCGGTTCGCTCCTGATTCCCGCGAATGTGCCAAGACCCGCGCGCTTTGACCAGTTGCCCGCGCCCCCTTTTTCGGCGAGGTGCCGGGCCGCTATAGAGAGCAAAAAGGAGAACGAACCCCGCCGATGGACGGACTGCAGTTCATGCATCGAAGCCTTGCCCCGGGCCGCAGGCTGTGGGCAGTGCTGGTGCTGGTCGCCGTGGCCGCCGTGGTGGCGGTCCTGGTCGGCCGCCTCGCGACGCGCGCCTATCTCGACGAGGCGGCGGCGCGCGGCCAGACCACGCTCCGGCTGGCGGTCGCTGCCTTGCGCGGCCATATGAACCGTTTCGAACCGCTGCCCGCCCTGATCGCCGATCACGACGACATCAAGGAACTGGTGGCCGACCCCGGCAACGCCGGTCTGCGGGCCCGCGCCAACGACTATCTCGAGGAGATCAACGCGCTGCTCCAGTCTTCAGACATCTATGTGATGGTGCCCGACGGGGAGACGATAGCGGCCAGCAACCACCAGGGCCCGGCCAGTTTCGTCGGCGGAAATTTCTCCTACCGTCCCTACTTCCAGGACGCCATGACCGGCGAGCAGGGCCGCTTCTTCGCGCTGGGCACGACATCGCAGAAGCGGGGCTACTACTTCTCCTCGCCGGTGCGCATCGGCGGCGCTATCCGGGGCGTGGTCGTGTTCAAGGTCGACCTCGACGCGATCGAAGCCTCCTGGATGGGCGGCGAGCATGCGATCTTCGTCTCCGATCCCGAAGGCATCATCTTCATGAGCGGCCGGCCCGAATGGCTCTATTCCGGCCTGCTGCCGCTGACCGCGGACCGGCTGGCGCGCACGCAAGTGTCGAGGCGCTATTCCGACGCGGAGCTTCGCGAGCTTCCCATAACCGGACGAACCGTCTCGGACGGCCGCGAACTGATCAGCGTGGAGACCGGCGACAACGTGCGCGAGTATCTCGCTTTGGCCGAACCAATGCCCGAAGCCGGCTGGACGGTGAACATCCTGACCGACACCGCTTCCGCCCGGGCCCAGGCGATCACAGCGGTCGCCGCCGCCCTGCTGCTGCTCGGCCTCGCCGCCCTCGCCGCGGCGATCGTCATGCAAAGACGCGCGCGACTGGCCGATCGGATGGAGTTGCAGAGGACGGCCAGGGCAGAGCTGGAGCGGCGCGTGGAGGAACGCACGGCCGATCTCGCTCTGGTCAACCGGCAGCTCGAAACCGAGGTGGCGGAGCGCCGCGCCACCGAGCGGCAGCTCCGGCAGACACAGGCCGATCTGATCCAGGCCGGCAAGCTCGCCGCGCTCGGCCAGATGTCGGCCGCCCTGTCGCACGAATTCAACCAGCCGCTTGCAGCGGTGAAGACCTATGCCGACAATGCGGCGATCCTGATCGACCGGAAGCGAATGGCGGAGGCCCGCGACAACCTCACGCGCATCTCGGGCCTTGCCGACCGCATGGCCTCGCTCGGCCGGCATCTGCGCAACTTCGCGCGCAAGCCCAACGAGAAGCTCGGCGCGGTGCCGCTCGCCGACACGATCAGGGACACGCTGGAGATCGTCGCCGCGCGCCTGAAGGCCGCCGATGCCCGCGCGAACGTCGACCTCGGCACGACGCCGCTGGCCGTCCGCGCCGGCTCGGTGCGGCTCCAGCAGGTCCTCGTCAACATCATCTCCAACGCTGCCGACGCCATCGAAGGTCGCGAAGCCAGGACGATCGACATCGTGGCGCGGCGCAAGTCGGGCAAGGTGACGATCACCGTGCGCGACCGCGGCCCCGGCGTTCCGGCTGCGATCGCCGAGCGCATCTTCGATCCGTTCTTCACCACCAAGGGAATAGGCAAGGGTCTCGGCCTCGGCCTCTCCATCTCCTACAATATCGTCAAGGATTTCGGCGGCAGCCTTTCGGTCGGCAACCATGAGGAAGGCGGCGCGGTCTTCACAATCGAGCTCGAAGCCGCGCGGCTGCCGGTGACGGAGGCTGCGGAATGAAGCCGACGATACTGCTGGTCGACGACGAGGAGGAACTGCGCCGTTCGTCGAGCCAGGCCCTCGATCTCGCCGGCTTCGATGTCAGAAGCTTCGCCGCCGGCGAACCCGTGCTCGACATCGTCGGCTACGGCTTCAAGGGCATCGTGGTCACCGACATCCGCATGCCCGACATGGACGGCATGACCCTGATGGGCAAGATCCGCGAGATCGATCCGGACATCCCCGTCATCCTCATCACCGGCCATGCCGACGTCCAGCTCGCAGTGAAGGCAATGCGCGAGGGCGCCTATGATTTCCTGGAAAAACCTTTCAACGCACAGGAACTCGCCGACATCGCGGCGCGCGCGCTCGACCGGCGCAGCCTTGTGATCGAGAACCGGCGCCTGCGCGCCGAGGCCGGCAAGCGCGACGACATCGAGGCGCGCCTGCCCGGCCGCACACAACTCATGGTCGACCTGCGCTACCGCCTGCGCGCGGTCGCGGCCACCGATGCCGATGTGCTCGTCATCGGCGACACCGGGACGGGCAAGGAGGTCGCGGCACGCGCGCTCCACGACATCAGCGCGCGGGCGGAAAGGCCGTTCGTGGCCATCGATTGCGCGGCGCTGCCGGCCAATCTGATCGAAAGCGAACTGTTCGGCCACGAGGCCGGCGCCTTTCCCGGCGCGATCCGTGCCCGCTACGGCAAGTTCGAGCATGCACGCGGCGGCACGATCCTGCTCGACGAGATCGGCTCCATGCCGCTCGACCTCCAGGCCAAGCTGCTGCGGGTGATCGACGAGCGCCGCATCACGCGGCTCGGCTCCAACGAGGCCGTGCCGCTCGACGTGCGCTTCATCGCCGCAAGCAATACCGATCTCGACGCGGAGGCCGCAGCCGGCCGCTTCCGCGCCGACCTGCTCTATCGGCTCAACATGGTGACGCTGCGCATGCCGGCGCTCGGCGCCCGGCGCGAGGACGTGCCCCTGCTCTTCCTCCAGCTCGTCAACGAAGCGGCCGTTCGTTACCGTCGCGGGCCGATCGACGTGCCGCCCGCGATCATCGCCGACGTCGCGCGGCGGGACTGGCCGGGCAATGTGCGCGAGCTGCGCAACGCCGCCGATCGTTTCGTGCTGGGCCTCGGACCGGCCGAGCCGCTCGGAACCGGCCCTGCCCATGCCGGCCTCGCAGACCGGGTCGCCGATTTCGAGCGGAGCATCATCGCGGGAGCCCTCGCCGCCCACGGCGGAAGCCTCAAGCCCGTCTACGAATCGCTGCGCATCTCGCGCAAGACCCTCTACGAGAAGATGCAGAAATACGGCCTCGGACGGCACGACCTCGACAGTGTGTGAGCAGCGCGAGCTGCTTCATTCGCCCCGTCAGGCAGCCGGTCGCCCGTCGATGGGTGGAAATCCACACACCACCATCGCCCTATGTCACGTTTTCCACCCACGGCGCGAGGCCGATGGTGTAAAAATGGCGGGCGGCACGGTCGCGGCATTTGCACATATTGCGGCCGGATGTCTTGATGGCCCGATCCCCAGCCGGCACGCCGGGGAGCTTGCGTGCGGGCCGGGCGGATAAATGCAGACCGGGAGGACACCCATGAAGAATATGATTGCCGCCATCGGCGCGGCCGTGACGCTTTCGCTGTCGTCGTTCGCGGCCTCGGCGCAGACCTATCCCGACCGTACGGTGACCATCGTCGTGCCCTTCTCCGCGGGCGGACCGACCGACACGGTGACGCGTCTCGTCGCCGAAGCCATGTCCAAGGACCTCGGCCAGCAGATCATCGTCGAGAATGTGGGCGGTGCCGGCGGCACGCTGGGGGCTGGGCGCGTGGCGAAAGCCGATCCGGACGGCTACACGCTGCTCCTCTATCACATCGGCATGGCCACCAGTGCCACGCTCTATCGGAAACTCGCCTACGATACGCTGAACGCTTTCGAATATGTCGGCCTCGTCACCGAGGTTCCGATGACCATCGTGGCGCGCAAGGATCTCGAGCCGACCGACCTGAAGAGCCTGGTCGAATATGCCAAGGCGAACAAGGACACGGTCACGGTCGCCAATGCCGGCTTAGGTGCCGCATCGCATCTATGCGGGATGCTGTTCATGAACGCCATCGAGACGCCACTCGTCACCGTTCCCTACAAGGGGACCGGCCCCGCCATGACCGATCTGCTCGGCGGACAGGTCGACATCATGTGCGACCAGACCACCAACACGACCAAGCAGATCACCGGCGGGACGATCAAGGCCTATGCCGTCACCTCGCCGGAACGCCTCGACGTGCTGCCCGACGTGCCCACAACGACAGAAGCGGGCCTTCCCGCCGTGCAGGTCGGCATCTGGCATGGGCTCTATGCGCCGAAGGGAACGCCCGCCGAAGTGACGGAGCGCCTGTCGAAGTCGCTCCAGGTGGCGCTCAAGGACCCGAACGTCGTCGCCCGCTTCGCCGAGCTCGGCACGACGCCTTCCTCCGACGCCGACGCCACACCTGCCGCCCTCAAGGCCAAGCTTGAAAGCGAGATCGCTCGCTGGAAGCCGATCATCGAGGCTGCCGGCCAATACGCCGACTGATCTCCCGACCAGCGGCCTGTGTTATCGGGAAGGCGCGCCGTGGAGGCGCGCCCCCTGCAGCATCGGACCCGAAAGCGGGTACCGGTATCGGGATGAATCCGATGCTATAATAGAGGGATCGAGCGGCAGCACCGATATCATCGATCCCATCGGTGCATCCGCCGCTCTTCAGGCAGGAGTTCGGGCCGCCGGGCGAGTTCCCGGCATTTGCCAGCCCTCGGCCGCAGGCCGTCGGGCTTCTTCGGAGAAACGGTCCGGTCGACGCTGGCAGCCTTCACGAACAGGAGCGTCGGAACCCGACGCCGCTCAAAGCAACAAGGGATAGGAACGTCATGAAATCCCTGCGTATCGATCCGACGAACGGCCTCTGCGGAGCGCTTTTCCTGGTCGTCGGGCTGTTCTTTCTCGTCCAGTCGGTCGGGCTGGAGATCGGCACTGCCTTCAGGATGGGACCGGGCTATTTTCCGCTCGTCCTTTCCGGAGTTCTGATCGTGCTCGGCCTCGTCATCCTGGTGCAGGCTACCAAGGTGGAAAGCGAACCGATCGGGCCGATCGCCTGGCGCGGCATGCTTCTCATCCTGCCCGCGCCGATCCTGTTCGGCCTCACGGTGCGCGGGTTCGGCTTCGTCCCGGCCGTGTTCATCAGCGCTCTCGTCGCCTCTTTCGCCAGCACGCGCATGACGCCGCTCATGGCATTGGTGCTGGCTGCGGCGCTGACCGCCTTTTCGGTCGTCGTCTTCAGCTACGGGCTCGGCCTGCCGTACCAACGGTTCGGCCCCTGGCTGCGTTTCTGAGGAGGGCAGGATGGAACTCTTGTCCAATCTCGGCCTCGGTTTCGCGACCGCCTCGACGCTCGCCAATCTCGGCTTCTGCCTGATAGGCGTCCTGCTCGGCACGCTGATCGGCGTGCTGCCGGGCATCGGCGCCACGGCAACCATCGCGATGCTGCTGCCGATCACCTTCCAGATCGGCGATCCCGTCTCCTCGCTCATCATGCTGGCCGGCATCTATTACGGCGCCCAATATGGCGGCTCGACCACGGCGATCCTGATCAACATGCCGGGCGAATCCTCGTCCGCCGTCACGGCCATCGACGGCTACCAGATGGCCCGCAACGGCCGGGCGGGCGCGGCTCTCGCCATCGCCGCGATCGGCTCCTTCTTCGCCGGCACGGTCTCGACCTTCCTCGTGGCGCTTTTCGCACCGCCACTGACGGCCATCGCGCTGGAATTCGGGGCGGCGGAATATTTCTCGCTGATGGTGGTCGGCCTCGTCTCGTCGATCGCGCTCGCGCACGGTTCGATCGTGAAGGCGCTGGCCATGGTCGTGCTCGGCCTGCTGCTCGGCCTCGTCGGAACCGACATCTATTCCGGCACTCCGCGCTTCACACTGGGGATCACCGAATATGCCGATGGGCTGAATTTCGTCGCGGTGGCGGTCGGCGTCTTCGGCATCGCCGAGATCCTGCGCAACCTGGAGAACGAGCATGAGCGCTCGGTGCTGATCCGCAAGGTCAGCGGCCTGCTGCCGACGCGCGAGGATTTCAGGCGCATGACGGCGCCGATCCTGCGCGGCACGGCGATCGGCTCGGCGCTCGGCATCCTGCCTGGCGGCGGCGCCATCCTCGCCGCCTTCGCCTCCTACACGGTCGAGAAGCGGCTTTCCGACCGCCCCGAGGAGTTCGGCAAGGGAGCCATCGCCGGCGTCGCCGGTCCCGAATCGGCCAACAATGCCGGCGCGCAGACCTCCTTCATCCCGATGCTGACGCTGGGTATTCCCGCCAACCCGGTCATGGCGCTGATGATCGGCGCCATGATCATCCAGGGCATCGTGCCGGGCCCCAATGTCGCGACCGAGCAGCCGGCCCTGTTCTGGGGCATCATCGCGTCCATGTGGATCGGCAACCTGATGCTCGTCATCCTCAACCTGCCGCTGATCGGCCTGTGGGTGAAGCTGCTGACGGTGCCCTACTACGTGCTGTTCCCGATCATCATGGCCTTCTGCTCGATCGGGGTCTACAGCGTCAACGCCAACATCTACGACCTCTTCGCGGTCGCCTTCTTCGGGTTCATCGGCTACGTGCTCGTCAAGCTGCGCTGCGAACCGGCGCCGCTGCTGCTCGGATTCGTGCTCGGCCCGCTGCTCGAGGAGAATCTGAGGCGCGCCATGATCCTGTCGCGCGGCGATCCATCCGTCTTCGTCACGCGGCCGATCAGCGCCACGCTGCTCGCCATCGCCGCGGCCGTGCTCATCGTCGTGTTCCTGCCGAGCGTGAAGAAGAAGCGCGAGGAAGTGTTCGTCGAGGAGAATTGAGGGCGGGCAACCCTGCCCTCCCGGGGGGGGGGGGGCGAGGGAGCGGCTACGCCCTATGCCCGCGCGGCACCGGCGAAAGGGCTGAGGCCCAGCCATTGCTGCATGGCGCGCGCGATCGCGGGATCGCCGCGAGAGCACCGGCCTCGACCTCGGCCCTCACCTTCGCCAGGCCCATCCAGATCGCGGTCATGCTCCTCAATGAAGAGCGGACCATGAGGTCGATATCGAAACCAGGGTCGAAATTGCACAGATCGACCTCGCCGCCGTCGACGACCAGCCACCAGTTCTTCTGCTTGGCCGACAGTTCGGGGTACTGAAACTGAATCGTGCAGCGGCGCGGGGGCAAAGGCTCTGGATTGAGATTGCGGCGCATGTCCCACATCAGAAGCGACGGGTCGAGATTGCGCAGCGAAAGCTGCGATTCCACCCAGCGCGTTCCCCAGAAGCCGAGCCCCATGATGATGCCGCGGAGATCCTCGCCCGCCGCCGTCAGACGATATTCGGCCGCACCGCCGTTCTTCTTCTCGATGACGCCGGCTTTCTCCAGTTCTTTCAAGCGTTTGGACAAAAGCGCGGGCGACATCCGGGGTACGCCGCGCCTCAGGTCGTTGAACCGCGTCGTTCCCGACAGCAACTCACGGATGACCAGCGTCGTCCAGCGGGAACACAGGATTTCCGACGCCATGGAAACGGGACAGAACTGTCCATATCCGCCAAGCATGCAATCCACCGTGGTTGACCGCAATCAGGATAACATCTCGGACCCGCACCGCAAAGCAACCTGCCGTTTCGCCTGGCTTGCGCAAGAGCACACTTCCGGCAGGCATCGTTCATACGCTTTTCTCCATATATGGCGCATATTTCTATCCATCTATTCTTGTCCGCCTCTTCGAAAAGCTGACCAGCCAGCGAGCGGTACAGTTCGTGAACTGGACCCGCGCCTTTCATGGCGCGATCCTGCCACTGGGAAAATCCCACGGAGGATCATCAGATGACATTGGCGGCACCCGAAACATCGAGACTGAAGAACTTTGGTCCGGCCCCGGCGGGACGCGTGGTCGACATCGTCCGGGAACTGCTTCCCGGATTTGCAAAGAGGGCGGATGCCCATGACGCAGGCGACCGTTTCGTCGCCGAGAACTACGCGGCATTGAAAGACGCGGGGCTCGTCGAAACCGGCGTGCCCGTGGAACTGGGCGGCGGCGGCGCCGAGATCGCGGAACTCTGCGAAATGCTGCGGACGATGGCGCATGGCTGCGCCTCGACGGCGCTCGCCTTTTCCATGCACACCCACCAGGTCGCAATCCCGGCCTGGCGCTGGCGGCATCAGAAGGTGGCCGCGGTCGAGCCGCTGCTGCGCCGCGTCGCGACGGATCGCATCATTCTCCTGTCGAGCGGCGGTTCCGACTGGATCGGCGGGTCGGGCAAGGCCGAAAGGGTCGAAGGCGGCTACCGCGTCACGGCGCGCAAGGTCTTCACGTCGGGCGCCGAGGCGGGCGACCTTTTGATGACGGGCGCGATCACCGAGCAGGACGGCACGCGCATGGTCATCCATTTCGGCCTGCCGATGAAAGCCGAGACGGTCAAGATCGTCGACACATGGCGCACCCTCGGCATGCGCGGCACAGGTTCGAACGATGTGGTCGTCGACGGGCACTTCATACCCGACGCCGCGGTCGCCTTGTCCCGCAAGGCGGGCGAGTGGCATCCGCTGTTCCAGGTGATCGCCACGACCGCGTTCCCGCTGATCTATGCTGTCTATCTGGGAGTAGCTCAAAGCGCACGCGACATCGCCATCGGGCTCGCGGCCGGGAAGCAGCCGAACCACCACCTGACGGAACTTGCGGGCCGCATGGAGACGACGCTTCGCGCTGCGCAGATCGCGCACCGCCACATGGTGGAGGTGGTCGAACGGAACAATCCCTCGGCGGAGTCCGTCAACGAGGTGATGATCGGCCGCACGCTGGTGGCACAGAATGCCATCCAGGCCGTCGAATTCGCCATGGAACTGGCCGGCGGCGCCGGCTTCTATCGCGCCAATGGCCTCGAACGGTGTTTCCGCGACATCCAGGGTGCGCGCTACCACCCCCTGCAGGCCGGCCCGCAGGCGCGCTATTCCGGGTCGATCGCGCTGGGGCTGCCTGTAGCGGAAGTGTTCTGAGCGATGGTGTGACTCGAGGAATCCAAACGAGGGTTCTGGAGGGACTGTAGCCGGCCGGCCGGTCTGCAGCGTGTCGCATGAAGAAGGATACTCGCGACACGCTGCAGGTACTTGATTTGACGTATGTCCTTTTTCCCGAAACCGAGTAACACTTGGGAGACGTGCTTCTGCCCGCCACAGCCGGGACGACGAGTCCTTCAGCCATGTCGCAACCAGTTTCTAGACAAACTCGATCCGCACCTTGCGTCCGACCATTTCGGCCGCGCGCTGCAAGGTAGTCAGCGTGACGTTGCCGTCCTTGGGGTCGAGCAGGCGGTCCACCTGACTGCGGCTCGTTCCCATCTGCGCGGCCATCTGGCGCTTCGAGAGCTTCTTTTCCCTCATGGCGTTCTCAAGCTGCCAGGCGAGCACTTCCTTGATGGCGATCGCCTCGAACTCCTCGCGCTTGCCTTCTTCGGTCAGGAACTCATCGAGGGTGACAAGCCCTTCGGTCGAACGTCCCTTGTTGCCTTCTTCCATCATAGCTGCCTCCTACGGCATGAACTCTTTCATTCGCTTGCGGGCCAGCGTCAGTTCCTCGTCCGGGGTCTTCTGGGTTTTCTTGATGAACCCGGAGAGCACCAGGATTGCGTCTGCCCGCACACAAAACAGCATGCGGGCGATCCGCCCGCCGGAAAGCGATGTGCGCACTTCCCACAATCCGCCGCTGAGTGGTCTGCACAAAGGCATGCCCACCGGCCAGCGATATTGAACGCGCATCAAATCAAGCCCGATGGCTTGCCGATCGTTTTCATCGAGGCCACGCAGCCAGTCCCGAACGACCTCGTTGCCGCCAGCCGTACGGTAGAACACGACCGGGATTCTGCGCGGCGCCTCAGTAGTCATATGGCATCATATAATGTCCATGTACCATAAAAAGTGCATAGCCGCAAACGAGGATTTCGGGGACTGGTTCTTTCCCAGCAGCCGGAACGAACGACGCAACTGACGCGCGATCAACACTCCGCAGAAAGAACGACTCGTGCGCCAGCAACGTCCTGGACGTGCGACAATGTCTAGCCGTCACGAAAATCAACCGCAAGTAGCGCGTCGGTCGGTGGCGCGGCCTCATCCAAGTCGTGAGCGAAACCAAACGGACGCGAGGTCGGGAAGATGGTGCGGACGGCGGGGATCGAACCCGCAAGCCGGTGAAGGCGAGAGATTTTAAGTCTCTTGTGTCTACCAGTTCCACCACGTCCGCCCGGTGGCTCTTTTCAAACGGCTTGGCGCGAAGGTCAAGCCGTTCCGGATGCGGAGCCGCAGCAGCCGGCGGGCAAGATCGACTTCACTCGCTTCAGGCGGCGAAAGCCCGCTCCGCGATGCGGCGGATGAAGGCCACCGTCTGCGCGGCGGCGGAGAATTGCGGCATATGGCCGACGCCGTCAGCCAGTTCCAGGTCGAGGCCGGGGATCCTGCCGACCATGTCGACGCCGTGTTTCTGGTAGTCGAGCACGCGGTCGGCCGTGCCGAACAGGATGCCGACCGGCACCTTGATCTCGCCGAAGCGCTTCTGGATCGCGGGATAGTCGACGCCCGCCGCGACGATATCGGTCGAGGTCGCGTAAAAATGGCTCGGTCTCAGCCCCAGCCAGCCGCCGCCCTCGGTCATGTAGTCGGCCGGCGGCGGCTGCGGGCCGAAGACGAAGCCGAGCGTCTGGTCGGCATATTTCAGCGCGGCCGGCACGGCCACCGTCTCGGCGACCAGGCGACGCTTCAGCGGCGAGGGAATGTAGAGGGCGGCGAATTCCGGCGCCACCTCGCCCGTGTGATGCGTGTGCGGCGACAGGAGAGCGAGGCCCGACACCACGTCCGGATGCTCGATCGCCAGCGCCAGCGACACGGCTCCGCCCAGCGAATGGCCGACGACCAGCGGCTTGTTCAGTTCCAGCGCCTCGATGAAATGGCGGATGACGAGGGCCTGCTCGGGCAGGCGGCCCGTCGCGTCGCGCGCCCGGACGGAATAGCCGGAGCCCGGCCTGTCGATGGCGATCAGCCGGTAGCCCGAGCCGAAGCGGTCGAAGAGCGGCGAGCGGAACTGGTGGAGTTGCGCGCCGAGCCCGTGGATGAAGAGGATGGGCCGGCCCCTGCCCTTCTCGACGTAATGGATCCGGTTGCCGTGGACGGTGACGAACTTGCCAGTAGGCGGCACCATCTTCTCGGCCTTCGCCGCGATCCTGCGTGTCCTGAACACGGCGAGGGCGAGCGCCGCCAGCACCGCGGCCAGCAGCAACGCAATGACCGACAGCACGATCGACACAAAGGTCATGATTCCCCCGAGGCCGGTGACGACGCCGACAATCTAAGCAGGTTTCGGAAAAGTGTCCCGCGGTTTCCGGTAAAAACCTGCGGCAAATATAAGAAGCTGAGCGGGTGAAGCGTGGGCGAAGCCACGCGAGCCTGCTTAGGCAGTGTCTAAAATTAGCCGAATCGCTTCGACTAGGATCTGGCGAAGGAGGTGCGGTGCGGCCGCCACTGCGTTGCCCCTCACTGTCCTGCCGGATGACCGGCCGGACAGTGAGGGGCGGCGCAAAGCGAAGCGATTATTTCCCGATGTCTCCTTAGCTCATAGGGCCCGAAAATCGACACCGGTTTCAACAAGGATCCGGTGCGAAAACGAAAGAACGGCTCGGCACAGGCACCGAAACTGCAGGACAGCGCGATGCGCAAGGGAGCCCTCATGCCGGCAAAGGACAGTGCGGCCGGGAATGCCGGCCGCGGTGTCCTTTCTACGGAGAATTTCGATCAGCCGTGCAGCTTGATCGTGATCTCGGCGAGCCGCTTGCCCTGGAAGCGCGCGCCCTCCAGCTCCTGCTGGGACGGCTGGCGCGAGCCGTCGGAATCGGAGGTTGTCGTCATGCCGTAGGGCGAGCCGCCGCGCACCACGTCGTTGCCCATCTGGCCCTGGTAAGCGTAGGACAAGGGGACGATGATCATGCCGTGATGCTGCAGCGAGGCCTGGGCGGTCAGGATCGAGATCTCGGCTCCGCCGTGCTGCGTGGAGGTCGACGACATCACCGTGGCCACCTTGTTGACCAGGGCGCCCTTGACCCAGAGCGGCCCGGTCTGGTCGAGGAAGTTCTTCATCTGGGCAGCCATCGCGCCGTAGCGCGTCGAGAAGGCGAGGATGAGGCCGTCATAGTTCTCGAGTTCCAGCGGCTCGGCGAAAGGCGCCTCCTGGTCGAGCTTGTAATAGGCCGCCTTGGCGACCTCTTCCGGCACCAGTTCGCGCACCCGCTTGACGGTGACGTCGGCGCCGGTCTCGCGCGCGCCCTCGGCCGCGGACCTCGCCATCGCCTCGCTATGTCCCCAGCTCGAATAATAAAGCACCAGCACCTTGGCCATGGTTTGTCTCCTGTGAAAGCCGTTCAGGCGGACGCCGCCCGCGCCGCCCGATACAACGGACCTTATCGCCCCGACGCCGACGCCGAAACGCCGACGCCGTCGACAGTTCGTTCACAGTTCGGCGACCATTGCCGGCTCGCCGGATGGGCGCTATGTGACGCTGACCGTTTGCCGGGGATGCGCCATGACCGATATCGTTACCGCCGCCATGATCGTCATCGGCGACGAGATCCTGTCCGGCCGCACCAAGGATCGCAATATCGGCCACCTCGCGGACATCATGACCGCGATCGGCATCGACCTGAAGGAAGTCCGTATCGTCGCCGACGACGAGGACGCGATCGTCGAGGCGGTGAACGGGCTGCGCGTCCGCTACACCTACGTCTTCACCAGCGGCGGCATCGGCCCCACCCATGACGACATCACCGCCGACTCGATCGCCAAGGCCTTCGGCGTCCTTTGCGAATACGACGCCAGGGCCTATGCGATGCTCGAGGCCAACTACGCCGCGCGCGGCATGGAATATACCGATGCCCGCAAGCGCATGGCGCGCATGCCGCGCGGCGCGGAGCATATCGACAATCCCGTCTCGACGGCTCCGGGCTTCCGTGTCGAGAACGTCCATGTGATGGCCGGCGTCCCGGCCGTGTTCCAGGCCATGCTCGACAATGTCGTGCCCACGCTCACGACAGGCACCAGGCTGCTCTCCACGGCGATCCGGAGCCCGTTCGGCGAGGGCGCCATCGGCACGCCGCTCGGCGAGATCCAGAAAGCCCATCCCGACACGATCATCGGCTCCTATCCGAAATATCAGGATGGCCGCTTCTGGACCGAACTGGTGGTGCGCGCCCGTTCCCCCGAAGCGCTGGAGGCCGGCCGGGCGGCCGTGCAGGCGATGCTCGACGGGCTGAAGGCCCAAAGCTGACCGGCGCACTGTTCCGGAACCGGAAGGCAGGCTCCCGCGTTCTGGTTGCGTGGCGATCCGCCCCTCAGAAACGGAGCATGCGCCGTGCCCTACAAGACATTGCTCGCCGTCATCCAGAACACACACGATATCGACCGCGTGCTGGACCATGTCCTGCCGCTCGCAGCACGGCTGCGCAGCCATGTCGTCGGCATTCACGCCGAGCCGATGGCGATCCCCTACACCACCGCGATCGGCTTTCCCGACGCGGAGTATATGCAGGTCACCGCTGACGCCAGCAAGGAACGCGCCGCGGAACTCGGCAGGAAATTCGGCACCCGCGCAACGGCGGCAGCCGTGCCTCACGAATGGCGCACCATGGAGAGCCTTTCCGGCGACAGCGCGCTCTGCGCGCTGGCCAGCGCCCGCGCCGCCGACCTGGTGATCGCGGCGCAGAGAGATCCCGCCGACAGCGGAGCGGCCAGTACCAATGTCGACCATCTGCTGTTCGAAACGGGCCGCCCGACGCTGTTCCTGCCTTATGCAGGGCCGGTCACCACGACCTTCTCCAAGATCCTCGTTGCCTGGAACGGCACGCGCGAGGCATCGCGCGCGGTGTTCGACGCGCTCCCCTTCATCATGGAGGCCGACCAGACCGAGATCCTGACCGTCGACGCCCCCGAAGCCGAGGACGAGCCTGCCAAGGTCGCCGGCGCCGACATCGCGGCCGCCCTCATGCGCCACGGCGCGCATGTGACGGTCGCGGAGGAAAGCTCGGCCGGTATCGGCGTGGGCGCCACGATCGAAAATCATTGCGTGGAGAACAATACGGATCTGCTGGTGATGGGCGCCTACGGCCATTCGCGGCTGCGCGAGTTCCTGTTCGGCGGCGTGACACGCGATGTGTTGCGGTCGATGCCGGTCGCCACTTTCATGTCCCGCTGACACGCCGCCCGGGAAGGTGTGACACACGCGGCGCCCGGGGCTTGCCAACGCCCCGGCATTCCGGCTAATTCCGCCTGCATTCCTCGATCTTCAGCGCGCCGAGGCGCGCGACCGGAGTGCGCCCGCCATGTCCCTTCCCGAAAAAGCGTTTCCCGTTTCCTGGGATCAGTTCCATCGCGACGCCCGTGCGCTGGCCTGGCGTCTGGCCGGCGCAGGCAACTGGAGGGCGATCGTCTGCATCACGCGCGGCGGGCTGGTGCCGGCGGCGATCATATCGCGCGAGCTCGGCGTGCGGATCATCGAGACGGTCAGCGTCGCCTCCTATCACGACTATGCCGAGCAGGGGCAGTTGAAGGTGCTGAAGGAGATCTCGGCCCCGCTGCTCGAGAACGGGGGCGAAGGCATACTGATCGTCGACGACCTGACCGATACCGGCAAGACCGCCTCCGTGGTGAAAGCCATGATGCCCAAGGCGCATTTCGCGACCGTCTATGCCAAGCCCAAAGGACGGCCGCTGGTCGACACCTTCGTCACCGAGGTGTCGCAGGACACCTGGATCTACTTCCCCTGGGACATGGGCTTCACCTATCAGAAGCCGATCGCCGAAGGGCACGCCGGGTAACCGGTTCCTCCAAGGCGAAGATTCGGGCAACAGCCGATTGCCACACGCCGGTCTTGTGGAAATTTCAACCTGCTATTCTGGCGTTTGCAGCAATTTGCTCTTCAATCTGCTATGATCCGCCACAACATTGAGGGGTGAAATGTGATTCTCGGCCGATCTCCGGCATGAGGTGACTGCGATGGACCAAGGGGTGGGCGACAATCTTTCACGACCGGCGCGGGCCGCAGCGGGGCCGAGCGCGCTTCAGGTGGCTGCGCTGCCCTGGCGGCGCAACCGCGGCGGCATCGAGGTCATGCTGATCACCAGCCGCGACACGGGACGTTGGGTGCTGCCCAAGGGTTGGCCCGAAGGCCCCGAGGAATTCCGCGACGCCGCGGCACGCGAGGCCAAGGAAGAAGCCGGGATCAGCGGCGCCGTCTCGCGCATCGAAGTCGGCCACTACTCCTACCTGAAATGCGGCGCCAGCCGGGACCTTTCCTGCGACGTTCTGGTCTACTCGCTGGAGGTCGGCGTGGTCGCCGACAAGTGGAAGGAAAAGGGCCAGCGCAGGCGCAGATGGGTCAAGCCCGAGAAAGCCGCGCGCATGGTGAACGAGCCCGATCTCGCCGTGCTGATCGAGACCTTCGCCAGCAGTTCTGTCCGCATCGCCGCGGAATAGGCTTTCCCCTCGCCGATATCCGAACATTGCCGTCGCCGGCGCCTCCTCTGTCCGCCATGGCAGGCAGCGAAACGCCCCTTTCGCCAACCCTGGCGACTCGGGCCAGCACCCTCCCCATCCCCGATATCCACACGCCACACGCACAACATATAGCGGTCACAAAACTTCCAAGAAACGAATCCTTGACGGCCTCCGGCGAGTCGCTTTTTATGGGTCATGCGCTCTTGTTGAGGGTGCGGCCGGGCAGTGTGTAGTCCCGGTCTTTTTTCCGGACTCAGGTGCGTTTTCATCGCGGTTCCGCCCGTTTCACGAGGCCGGGCGGGGAGTTTGGTGTGCGGGTTTTCGAGGGCGAAGGGGACAATTGGCGGGCTGGTGGAAATCTTCTGTTAACACTATATTTAGTGTTTGCAGCCATGCTCGGCACTAGATAGCGTGAATTTCCCTCCCTGAGGGAATCGAAATCAACGAGTTGTGTCGGACCCGTGGAGGGTCTGTCGAAGGCCGGGCGGCGCGCTCCCCTAGAGGAGGGTCTATGGCGTTTGGACGGATCACGGCGGATGGAGATCCGGATACCCCAAAGGGTTTCCGGCGGCGGCGGACCGCGTCTTTTCGGATTGGCCGTGAAGGCCTGTGGAAAAGGCGCTATATATAGACAAAGGGACTAAGGCTATGCGCATCGAGCGGCGTTTCACCAAGGCTGGACAGAGCGCTTATGCGGAGATCGAATTCCGCAAGGCGCTTTCCGAGATCAGGAACCCGGACGGGTCGGTCGTCTTCCGCCTCGACGACATCGACGTGCCCGCTCAGTTCTCCCAGGTCGCCGCCGACATCCTGGCCCAGAAATATTTCCGCAAGGCGGGGGTCCCTGCCCGCCTGAAGAAGATCGAGGAGAACGGCGTTCCCTCCTTCCTCTGGCGCTCCGTGCCCGACGAGGCGGAACTCGCCAAGCTGCCCGAGAACGAGCGCTACGGCTCCGAGACCGACGCCCGCCAGGTCTTCGACCGTCTCGCCGGCACCTGGACCTACTGGGGCTGGAAAGGCGGCTATTTCAAGGGCGAGGACGACGCGCGCGCCTTCCGCGACGAGCTCGCCTATATGCTGGCCACCCAGCGCGTGGCGCCCAATTCGCCGCAATGGTTCAACACCGGCCTGCACTGGGCCTATGGCATCGACGGTCCCGGCCAGGGCCATTTCTACGTCGACCCCTTCACCGGCAAGCTGACCAGGTCCAAGTCGGCCTATGAGCATCCGCAGCCGCATGCCTGCTTCATCCAGTCGGTCGCCGACGACCTCGTCAACGAGGGCGGCATCATGGATCTGTGGGTACGCGAGGCGCGCCTGTTCAAATACGGCTCCGGCACCGGCTCGAACTTCTCGCATCTGCGCGGCGAAGGCGAGAAGCTGTCGGGCGGCGGCCGCTCGTCCGGCCTGATGAGCTTCCTCAAGATCGGCGACCGCGCCGCCGGCGCCATCAAGTCGGGCGGCACGACGCGCCGCGCCGCCAAGATGGTCGTGGTCGATGTCGACCACCCCGACATCGAGGCCTATATCGACTGGAAGGTGAACGAGGAGCAGAAGGTCGCGGCCCTCGTGACCGGCTCCAAGATCGTCCGCCAGCACCTCACCGCCATCATGAAGGCCTGCGTCAACTGCGAAGGCCATGACGACGACTGCTTCGACCCCGCCATCAACACCGCGCTTAAGCGCGAGATCAAGGCGGCCAAGAAGAATGCCGTGCCGGAGAACTATATCAAGCGCGTCATCCAGTTCGCCAGGCAGGGCTACACCCAGATCGAGTTCAAGACCTACGACACCGACTGGGATTCGGAAGCCTATCTCACCGTCTCCGGCCAGAACTCCAACAATTCGGTCTCGCTGAAGGACGATTTCCTGCGCGCCGTCGAGAAGGACGAGGACTGGAACCTGATCCGCCGCATCGACGGCAAGGTCGGCAAGACGCTGAAGGCGCGCGACCTGTGGGAGAAGATCGGCTACGCCGCCTGGGCGTCGGCCGATCCGGGCCTGCATTTCAACACGACCATGAACGACTGGCACACCTCGCCGGCGGCCGGCCCGATCCGCGCGTCCAATCCGTGCTCGGAATACATGTTCCTGGACGACACGGCCTGCAACCTCGCCTCGATCAACCTTCTGACCTATCGCAATGCCGACGGCTCGATCGACATCGAGCGCTACGAGCATACGGTGCGGCTGTGGACCATCGTGCTCGAGATCTCGGTGATGATGGCGCAGTTCCCGTCGAAGGAAATCGCCAAGCTCTCCTACGAATACCGCACGCTGGGCCTCGGCTACGCCAATATCGGCGGCCTGCTGATGACCTCGGGCATCCCTTACGACTCCCGCGAAGGCCGCGCCATCTGCGGCGCGCTCACCGCAATCATGACCGGCGTGGCCTATGCCACCTCGGCCGAGATGGCTTCCGAGCTCGGCGCCTTCCCCGACTATGACCGCAACGCCGTCAACATGCTGCGCGTCATGCGCAACCACCGCCGCGCCGCCTATGGCGAGAAGGACGGCTACGAGAAGCTGTCGGTCAATCCGGTGCCGCTCGTCGCCGAGGACTGCCCGCAGCCGGAACTGATGGCCCATGCCCGCGCCGCCTGGGACCGCGCCATCGAGCTCGGAGAGGAGCACGGCTACCGCAATGCCCAAGCCACGGTGATCGCGCCGACCGGCACGATCGGCCTGGTCATGGATTGCGACACCACCGGCATCGAGCCCGACTTCGCGCTGGTGAAGTTCAAGAAGCTCGCCGGCGGCGGCTATTTCAAGATCATCAACCGCGCCGTGCCGGAAGCGCTGCGCACGCTGGGCTATTCCGAAAGCCAGATCGCCGAGATCGAGGCCTATGCGGTTGGCCACGGCAATTTGAACCAGGCGCCCGCCATCAACCCGGCCTCGCTCAGGGCCAAGGGCTTCACCGATGAGAAGATCGAAGCGCTGAACGCCGCGCTGAAGCAGGCCTTCGACATCAAGTTCGTCTTCAATAAATGGACGCTGGGCGAGGATTTCTGCAAGGAGGTCCTCGGCCTCACCGACGAGCAGCTCAACGACTTCTCCTTCGAGATGCTGCCGGCGCTGGGCTTCTCCCGCAAGGACATCGAGGCGGCCAACATCCATGTCTGCGGCGCGATGACGCTGGAAGGCGCGCCCTTCCTGAAGGCCGAGCACCTGCCCGTCTTCGACTGCGCCAATCCCTGCGGCAAGATCGGCAAGCGCTATCTTTCGGTGGAATCGCATATCCGCATGATGGCCGCGGCCCAGCCCTTCATCTCCGGCGCCATCTCCAAGACCATCAACATGCCGAACGAGGCGACGGTCGAGGACTGCAAGGAAGCCTATATGCTCTCCTGGAAGCTGGCGCTGAAAGCCAACGCGCTCTACCGCGACGGCTCCAAGCTCAGCCAGCCGCTCAACGCCTCGCTGATCGCCGACGACGAGGACGAGGACGACCTGATCGAGGAGCTGGTCTCGGCGCCGACGGCCGCCAAGGCGGTGACGGTGACGGAGAAGATCGTCGAGCGTATCGTCGAGCGTGTCGTGCGCGACCGGGAGAAGCTGCCCAACCGCCGCAAGGGTTATACGCAAAAGGCGGTGGTCGGCGGACACAAGGTCTATCTGCGCACCGGCGAGTTCGACGACGGCCGGCTGGGCGAGATCTTCATCGACATGCACAAGGAAGGTGCGGCCTTCCGTGCGATGATGAACAATTTCGCCATCGCCATCTCGCTCGGCCTGCAATATGGCGTGCCGCTGGAGGAATATGTGGAGGCCTTCACCTTCACCAAATTCGAGCCGGCCGGCATGGTGCAGGGCAACGACGCGATCAAGAACGCGACGTCGATCCTCGACTATGTGTTCCGCGAGCTCGCGATCTCCTATCTCGGCCGCAACGACCTCGCCCATGTCGACACTTCGGATTTCTCCAACACCGCGCTCGGCCGCGGCATCAACGAGGGTCGCGCCACGCCTTTCTCGAAAGGCCTGACCCGCGGCGCCTCGCCGCTGAAGGTGGTGAGCGGTATCTCCGGCTCGGATCCGAAGGGCATGGCGGGAGGATCGAATCCCGCTGCCGCGCCCGCCCGCCCCGCGACGACGGCCTTCGCCGGCTCCAATGTCAGGGCGATCTCGTCGGGCGCGACGGTGACGGCGCTGAAGCCCGCTTTTGCGGAACTGCGCGAGGAATCGACCGCCTTCAAGCGCGACTACGAGGAGCGCGCCAAAGAGCTGGCCGAAGACATCGCCGGAGACGCGGAAGAAGCATCCGCCGACGCCCTCTTCACCGACGCCGCTGCCAAGGAAGCCTCCGACGCCAAGGCGCTCGCCGCCGAACGCCGCAGCCGCGCGATCATGCAGGGCTACACCGGCAACATGTGTTCGGAGTGCCAGAACTTCACCATGGTGCGTAATGGCACTTGCGAGAAGTGCGACACTTGCGGCGCGACGAGTGGGTGTTCGTGAGAGGCGAGATGAGCGGCGGCGGAGCGAGCCACAACTTTCCTGCTTTCTCTGCCAATCACCGTGCCGAGAGTGAAAACCCCAACTGGATATTCCAATTCCCGGGCGGCTCCGCTCGGGAATTGGACTTCGAAATTCTCTCTGGATCCATCGATTCTTGATCGTCAGTGCGAGATCAGGTGGAATTGGAACTCGGATTACCCGTGCAAAGTTGTTCTCGTTCCCATTCTCCTCGATTGAACAGGGTCACATCGACCCGTGGCGGCCGATTGCTGTTCCAGTTCCATTGAATCGAAAAGCGGTAGGCGATTGCGATTGACGCAAAGTTTGCGACGCGCGTCTTGAATCGGCCAGCGTTGTCCCACTCGCCCCCGGTTTGAACCAGTTGCAACGGGTCATCACGTAGGGCGATAGCATCGTCAACCTTCGCCACAACAAGTCGCTATGCCCCTTTTGGCTCCTACGACATTCCGTCCTTCAACCTATGCCCGGCGAAGGGATCGCGCCTTCTCGGCAAATAGCAGGTCGTTTGGGGCCGGAGAACGAACCCGCTGCGCGGGAGGGCGCCCGCGGTTGAGGTAGAGGGCACAGGCCGGGAGCTGCGCCCGCATTGAGCGTGGTTTGGCTGAGGCAGAGCATGACGGGCTTCTTCAACAAGGAGCCTGACCATGCCCCATCCCGTTCTCGATGCACCGATCAGCCCGCTGCGCCAGCGGCTGATCGACGACATGGCCCTGCGGCGTTTCTCGCGGGAGACGCAGCGCAACTATCTCCGCGACATCAGCCGAAAATCGAAATCCCCATAGTCATTGACAGTGGCCCGCGGGTTCCTTCCTCGGGGACTTTCGTACGCCTGCCGGCGCCCGAAACTCTTCACGGAAACGGACAGGCTGCTTTTCGACTGCTGCTAGCGATAAGCTGTCGTTCAGCATCCGGTCTGGAGGCATCGTGACGAGATTTAGGTTTCTGCCCCAAGACAAAGCCGAGGCTTATGCACAACTTTATTGACCAGCAGGCTTGGTTGTCCCTTGGAACTTGAACCAATCTTAGACTCAGTGTCTTCTCAGGGCAATTTTTGGGAGTAGACATGCAATCTGGCTCGTTTCAACACCGCGTGTGGCAATGGATTGTCGCGTGCTTTCCGACGTCGGCGCAACTCAATGTACAGGAGCGTAATCATCGCTTCCTCGAAGAGGCGCTCGAACTCGCTCAGGCCAACTCCTGCACAAAGGAGGAGGCACTCGAACTGGTGGAATACGTGTTCGGTAGGGCGAAAGGTGACGTACGCCAAGAAGTTGGTGGCGTCCTCGTAACGCTCGCAGCCCTCTGCAACGCGACCAGTGTCGACATGGATGAGGCCGCCGAGCAGGAACTGCACAGGAACTGGTCCCGCATTGATAGAATCCGCGCCAAGCAAGCGGCCAGACCTCAGGGATCGGCTCTTCCTCAATGAACGTCTTAGCCGATCAGCGTGGCGCAAGCCTCGCCACCGAGTATTGCGCAAGCGGACGCTGACTCGCGGATGCAGATTTCGTATGGGACGGCCGACTTAAAGCATTGTTGCCTCAACCGTGACGTAGCGGAACAACGGTTTGGAAGAACATATGCAGACCGCTTGGTCACCGAGCTAGCGGATGCGGAAGCTTGCGAGAATGTCCAGGAGTGGCAGGAGATCCTGGGGGGGAACTTGACCATCAATGACGATGAGAGCTTTGAAGTCGCTATCGGTTCGAGCTACACGGCGACCTTCGTGAGCGTGGATCAGAACGCCGCACTAACGAAAGCCGGACGGATTGACTGGGCCAGCGTTGAATTTGTGAAGCTGACAGCCATATCGGAAGTATGATGATCGACGAGCACGACACAGCCAACTGGTTTTCGAAACCCGGCGACTCGATCCGCGCAATCATGCAACGACGCAACATTTCTGCGCATGACCTTGCTAAGCGCTTGGAGGATGGGCTTGATACCGTCCGCAGCCTCATAGACGGGTCGCGGCAGATCGACGAATCGACCGCTTCGACACTGTCGGCGGTGCTGGGAGCTACGGCGAAATTCTGGCTGAAGCGGCAGGAGAACTTCGACACAGCGCTCGATCGTGCAGTGGTTCAAGCCCGAGAGAGTGGACATGAGGATCTGCTGTTACATCTCCCCGCTCCGGGCCAGAAAGCACGTGGCAAGCTATCCCTAGAGCGCCGTGCGGCCGAGATCCGCAAGAGATTGGTGTTCTACAACGTTCCGAACGCAGAATCGTGGACGGGTCGATATGGGCGCCTGGTGGGCGAAACGGACTATCGTACCTCCAAGGCATTCGCGTCAAAGGAAGATGCCACTCTTCTATGGCTCCGGCGCGGCGAACTTGAGGCCGACATGATCCAGACACGCGCCTGGAATTCCGGAAATCTGATGGATCGGCTGAAGGAAATCCGAAAACTTTCTATGATCCGTCATCCTCAACTCTTTCTACCTAAGCTGAGGAGGCTCTGCGCGGAAGCGGGTGTTGCGCTTGTAGTCGTCAAGGCTCCGGCCGGCTGCCGCGCCAGCGGCGCGATACGAATGGTCGATCCCGATAAAGCAATGCTCCTGCTGAGCTTCCGCTACAAGCGGGATGATCAGTTCTGGTTCACGGTTTTCCATGAGATCGGACATCTGGTGCTTCACAAGGCGGACACCTTCGTTGACGATGATGCTCTGCAGGGGGACATAGATCGGGAAAACGAGGCCAACGAGTTCGCGGCGGAATGCATCATTCCTCCCCTGCGGGAGTCCGAATTCGAACGCGTCGGGCCGAAACGAGACGACATCGTTCGCTTCAGCGTGTCGATTGGCGTGGCTCCGGGCCTAACCGTCGGACAGATGCAGCACCGTGGAATGTTGGAGCCCGACAAGTTGAACTATCTTAAACGTACGTGGGACTGGAGTCAGATCGATCCTGCCACCGTCTAGGATCGCTATCCTTTGAAGTGGATGAATGCGGTCGGGCTCTTTTGCCAGTTGCATAAGGCATCCTCCATCACGGCCATCCCCACGTGAAGGTGTGCGTCCAACTGATCCACCCAGCTCTGAAGCTGTGCTTCCGTTGCTGCGCCGGTGTGTGAACCCGTGAACAGGAGGCGCGCGCCGGAAGCGGGGCCCGTGGCGCCCTTGAAGTAGGCGGATCCTGGCTCGATCGGAGCAATACCGTACCGACCGATCAACGCAAGATAATCAAACTTCGCAAGGCGCCCAAAGGTCTTCACATTCATGCTCCGATAAAGAGCATCGAAGATCGTTGCGGGATTGTTACCTGCTTGCTGGATCTTTACAGCAAAGAACGCTTGATGTCCCGCAGGCCCTATCCAACCGACATAGCTGAGCAGGACGTTGCCGAAGCTCCTGTTGGAATTCGGCCGCAGACTCTCGTACTTCCGGTGATTGCCGAATTTTCCTCCGATGTTCATCCAATTCGCAGCGAGCCATGAAATCATTACCTGTGGGTTGTTCGAAACAGTCTGCCAGTTCCACACCCCAGCCCCGAGGCGGCCGTATACCTGCTGCAGTCGAAGCCATCCTGAAGACACAGGTCGAGCGAAATGCGTCATCAGGAACACAAGCCATGCGGCTTCTTCTACGTTGCCGTTCTGCATATGAAATGCAACCGCTCGCTCGGCATCGAACGCGCCCGAATTGGGATCTGCTTTCCTTGCCGTGACGGGCTTTTCCTGTACGCGCCTGTAGTAATCTTCGCGTCTCAGGCTTGCCACGAACTGCATTGCGAGTGTGTCGCGCGCTAGATTCCCCGCAGCACCTGGAAGATTACGGACGTTGGCCGAATAGGTCTGAAGAGCGCTCGAGATCTGCGCATGTTGTTGCTGCCTAGTCGGCCACATTCAGGCTGCCTCCATTAATTTTGGCATCTCGCAGGAGTCGGGTCCTCAGCCTTCGCTTGAGATACGTTCGATAAACCTCGTCATAAAACTCGGCCTTCAACTCGTCGAGGTCTTCGAACCCTGGTGCATCCTGACGTTTAGTCGCCCAGAACACCTGAAGAAGGCGAATGATGTCGGCCCAGTAGGGTTCGCTCGTGAAGTCTGCTGCCCGAATTTTCTTTCCTGCCCGGATCTCCCCCTCAGCCTGCAACAAAGCGGCAGTAATCGAGAATGCGTCTCCGGAAGGCATCGGAGGCATTTGCACGGTCTTCTGATGTCCTTCATTCACGTAGTGCCTCATCGCTTCGACCGAGCTGTCGTAAACGTGCATGCTGGTGGCGAAGTGAATGTAATCACCCGGATCGAGGTCAAGGCGAGTTGCCATCATCTCCTGGAGCATTGTGAAGCAGAACACGTCATGCGGCAGGCCCTTGTACGCGTCGTTCGACCGCATCGTGGTGGACATGTGAAGGCGGCCGTCCCGCGCCAAGAATTGCAAGGCAGTCGTGCACGGAATCTCCTCGTGATGGACCGCTATGTCCGCAGCATCGTAAAGTTGGATCACAGCGCGCTTGGAGGTGGATTTCTCTTTCAGAAGCCTGGTGACATTCTCAAGCTGGTTGATGCTTCCGCGCATTGCATGAATTCGCGGGCCGTAGGCGCCAGCGAGGATGCCATCTTCGGCATCATTGGCGTAATCCGGGGAGCGCTTTTCAAAAGTCCCAACTCTATGATTCAATAGAGAAAAGTTAGGATTGATTCGGCTATGTCTCGTCGTAACTTGGCGCAACCTTCACTCGCCGATGCATTGGTGCGTGACGTGAGCAGGGGTAACAAGTTTCTGGAAGAAGTGCAGAAGTTGATCGATTGGTCGGCTTTCGAGGTGCTGTTCCGGGAAATCCATAACGATGCTCTGGGGGCGCCCGGCTACCCGCCGATAGCAATGTTCAAGATTGCGCTCTTGCAGCAATGGTACGGCCTGTCCGATCCGGCGGCGGAAGAAGCGGTGGCCGACCGGCTGTCGTTCCGCCGCTTCTGTGGGTTTCCGCTCGATCAAAAGACACCGGACCACATGTCGATCTGGCGCTTCCGCCAGAGGCTGGTCGAACTGGCGCTTCAAGATAAGCTGCTTGCCGAATTGAACCGGCAGTTGGAAGGGCGCGGTCTTCTGGTAAGGCGCGGCACGCTGGTTGACGCCACCATCATCTCGGCGGCGGTGGCCAGGCCCGACTACGAGAAGGGCCAGGTGTCGGCGCGCGATCCGGATGCAGGCTTCACGCACAAGCACGGCAAGACCTATTTCGGCTACAAGGCCCATCTCGCCGGCGACGCGGAGAGCGGGCTGATACGCCAGGCGGAGATGAGCTCGGCCGATCTGCATGACAGCCAGATGGGCGCTGTGCTCATTCAAGGTGACGAAGAGGCCTATTACGCCGACAAGGCCTATGACAGTCAGGCGCTGCGCGACGAACTGGCGGATCGAGGCATCAAGGACCGGATTGCCTACAAGGCCAAGCGGGGCAAGCAGCAGCCGAATTGGCAGAAGTGGATGAACAAGGTCGCCGCCAGCGTGCGGGCCGGCATCGAGCGGACCAACGCGACGATGAAGAACTGGTACGGCATGGCCCGGGTTCGCTATCTCGGCCTGGCGCGCAACCACTGCCATCTGCAGCTTGTCGCCTGCGCGATAAATGCCAAACGGGCGCTCGTTCTCGTCAAGGCCGGCACGGCCTGAGGGGAAGGCTGCGTCCAAAATCAGGAAATCGAGGGCAAAATCGGGAGCAAGTGAGCAGAAACTGAGCCGATAGGCTGGAGAAAGTTGCGCGGATCGGCGGCGACGGGCCGCTGATGCCCGCCACATACGGGCGAAGAACGTCTAAGGGCGGGACGCCCCAACTTTAGAAAAGCACTCCCGGGATATATTCCTTGATGAATTCCAGAGTATTGAGGCCTCCGAGATACCAGAGCAATTCCCCCAAAGCGCTGAAAGGCTTGCCACGGTCCTGTGATCGACTGATCCGGGCTCTGGGGTTGGTCATGCGGAAGGACACCCCAATCTTTTCTCGCATTTTACCCCGGGTGCCAACGTTCGCGCCCCCCTCTGCCAGAAGGATCGGGTACAGTTCGATCAGTATCTCATCAATGCCTTCACCGCACAGGTACATGCCGCCCCCGAATCTATCCCTACTGCACATCTTATGATTGGACTGTGGCAGGGTAAAATACTACTGGAATACGCTTCAGACTTTTCTTGCACCTCAGGCAAGCGGCTCAGGAACCGAAACAGATGATCCCCTGTCGTAACGGCGCAGCAGTTCGGCCTCGATATATATTATCCCATAAGGCGGGCGAGAAGAACTCTACTTACCATTTGGGGTTGCGCCATCATGAGAGGCATCACATGAATGACCGTTTCGGAGATCGACGGACGCATTGTGATGGCTGAAATGATGGGGCGCAAAGTGCAGGTCGTCGAGCTACGTCTCCGGCACGGTGTGAAGCAGTAGCTGAAGAGTCGACGGGTCGTGACGTATGCCACTCGAGTGGAGGGCTAGGCTAGGGCGCGGGGTCGGTGAGGAAGGGCATGATGTCCACGCCGTTTCCTGGAAAGACAGAGAAATGTGGGTGATTTTCGAAGATGCGGGCAGCGGCCTCTATGGTCTCGGCCTCAACGACGACATAGCCGCAGAAGGGATTCACGGCGCCGGCGATGCCGTCCCTGGTCACGCGTCGTCTTGCCGACCATGCCGCCACGATCGGGGAACGATGCGGCGTTTCTCTCCTCCCAGTCCGCCCATTGCTTCAATCCGATGGCGTCGATTGCGTCCTGCTCAGACTTAGGCAGGCTGCGAAAGCGGGCGAGGTCTTCAGGCTTCATGGTGTAAACGGCGAGAAAGCGGGCATGCGGCGCGCTCTTCGTGCTGGCAGAAAGGCATTCGAGCCTAGACTCCCTACTGGCAGAAGTCACTCCGCATTCACGCCCTGCAAGTGCCCACCGCCTATCTGCATCGGATCAGGAAGTCCACTTCTTCGCGCAAAGCGGCCTCACGCGAGGGAATAAACGAGGCCGCTCGCAGGATGCGGACGTAGTCAGCGCAATGACCGAAATTGGGCGCGGAGCGGCCATTCTGATTTAGGTCGCGCCTTGTCCGGATGTTGCTTACAAGCGACGACGACGAGCCGTCTTCGGACGGGACTCAGCCGGCTTCAGTCGTCCGCAGGCGGCACCGGGCGTAGGCCTTGCCGGCGAACGATCTTCAACCCGCGGCGCGGCTTGAAGCACTTATCGCATCATGTTTCGCCACCAAATGTGCAGCGCCCCACTCCGGGTACCCGAAGTGGGGCGACGTCCAGTTCGTCGAGACGTCAGGCGGCAGTCGGATAGTCGGTGTAGCCCCTCGCCCCGCCGCCGTAGAAGGTCGCCTTGTCGGGCGCGCTCAGCGCGACGTTGTCCTTCAGCCGGCGCACGAGATCGGGGTTGGCGATGAAGAGCTTGCCGAAGGCGACGAGGTCGGCGCGTCCCTCGGCCACGGCTTTTTCGGCGAGGTCCTTGTCGTAGCCGTTGTTGACCAGCCAGGCGCCGCGCCCCCTGGCATTGCGATAGGCGGCCTTGAACGCCGCGTAGTCGAACGGCTTGTCGCCCTGCTGGAAGTCCCGCCCGCCGCCGGTCGCTCCTTCGATGACATGGATATAGGCCAGGCCGCGGCTGCCGAGGCCCGACGCGACATGCTCGAAGAGCGGCTGGGGCTCCGGATCGGAAGCGTCGTTGGCCGGGGTCACCGGCGAAAGCCGGATGCCTGTGCGGCCGCTGCCGGCAGCGCCCGCGACGGCATCGACGACCTCGAACAGGAAACGCGTCCTGTTCTCGATCGAGCCGCCATAGTCGTCGGTCCGGTTATTGCTGCCCGAGCGCAGGAACTGGTCGATCAGGTAGCCATTGGCGGCGTGGATCTCCACGCCGTCGAAACCCGCCACCTCGACGGCTGCCCTGGCGGCGCGACGAAAGTCGTCGACGATGCCAGGGATTTCGTCCGCGTCGAGGGCCCGCGGCTCCGACGTCTCGGCAAACTCCCCGCTTCCGTCGGGCCTGACCAGGTAGGTCTTGGATTTCGCCCGGATGGCCGAGGGCGCCACCGGCTTTCCGCCGCCGGGCTGAAGCGAATTGTGCGAGATGCGGCCGACATGCCAGAGCTGGACCACGATCTTGCCTCCGGCCTCGTGGACCGCGTCGGTGACGCGCTTCCAGCCGGCGAGCTGCCCCGGTCCGTAAAGACCGGGGACGTCGGCATAGCCCTGCCCCTGGTGGCTGATGGCGGTGGCCTCGGTCACGATGAGACCGGCCGAGGCGCGCTGCCGGTAGTATGTCACCGACAGGTCCCCCGGTACCGCGTCCGGAGAACGATTGCGCGTCAGCGGCGCCATGACGATGCGGTTCGAAAGCGCCAGGTCGCCGGCCTGCAAGGGATCGAAGAGAGTGGCCATGAGAATGCCTTTCATGCATTGGGAGGAAGGAAGGAGGAAACGTCAGAGATCGGACAGCGCCACCCGGAAGGCCCCGATGGTGTCTTCGTTGCGCTTGTAGAACACCCATTGACCGACACGCCGCGTCGTCACGAGATCGGCGGCGGCGAGCGTGGCAAGATGCGCCGAGACGGTGGATTGCGACAGGCCGCATCGCTCGAACTGGCCGGCGCAGACGCCCATCTCGAGCGGATGCTCCTGGCCGGAGAAATGCCGCTCGGGCTCCTTCAGCCAAGCCAGGATCTTGCGTCGTACCGGATGCGCCAGCGCTTTCAGCACTGCGTCGCTATCCACGTTCTTCGGCTGCATCGACATGTGACGATATATAGATCGTAAATTTCCGATATGCGAAGCCGTTCATTCCATTTTCGTGGCCGGCCGGAGAACGGATTTGTTCCGCGCAGCGGAGAAGCCGGGTCTTTTCGGCGCGTTCCTGCGCAATTCGTTGTCGTCCGGATCGCAGGCCACGCAAGCCGGTCGCTGCTCCATGGCATATACACATCTGCCGAGCCCAACCGTTGCCTGGTCTCGTCCTTTGTCCGTTTTGTTCGACCGCCGCGCTCCCTGGAGCACCCCTCATCCGACCCAGCCTGTATTTCGGCGTCACCCTTGAGCCCAGCACGATCGTAGCGGCCGAAATACAGTCTGGGCCACCTTCTCCCACAAGGGGAGAAGGGAGAGCTTGGCTTCGACGGTTCTGCAAGTCGCCGACGTTGAAGGTTGGCGGCAACGCCTCTGCAATCCTGCCTTCTCCCCTTGTGGGAGAAGGTGGCCCAGACAGTATTTCGGCTCCGGCGGTGATCACGGGCTCGACAGTCGAGCCGAAATACTGGCTGGGTCGGATGAGGGGTGCTCCAAGGAGCGCGGTGGTCGACGAGGCGTTGCAGCAGGCCGTGTCCCTTGCAGAAGAGATGTGTATATGCCCTAGCCCGCTTGCGGGGTGAGCAGCCGGTTCGCGGAGCGAATTCATCCTGCCAGTGGCACGATGAAAGGCCAGCGAACGCCGGGAGCTGCGAAGCAGCGGGGACCCGGCCGGTCGTCCGGCAGGATAGTGAGGGGCGGCGCAAAGCGAAGCGACTATTTTCCGATGTCTCCCAAGCCGATACCGGAGGGCAAGCCGGGTCACGCGCGAGCGCCTGAGCTCCCGCGGCGCGACCGCGCACTGTGGAGTGTCAACAAAGCGTCATGCATCGGTTGTCCCGCTGTCACCAAACTTCCCTAGGTAGCCCCTCGCCGCTCCCGAGCACCACCGTTTTCCCAGCCGAGGAATGCCGATGAAGAAAATGCTGCTTCCGTTCACCGTCGCACTCGCCGCGTCCGTCAGCCCGGCCGCAGCGCAGGTGACGATCACCTGCCTGACCAATGCCGGCCATCTGACCCGCCAGCATGAACCGCTGATGAAGAAGTTCAACGAGATGCAGGACGAGATCGTCGTGGAGTATGCCGCGCCGGCCAAGGATTACGCGGACACGCATCTGCGCCTGTTCCGCGAATCGGCCACCAACACCCTGCCGGACTGCGCGTTCCAGGCCTACAACCAGCTGCCCTCGCTGGTGCGGGCCCTGAACCAGCGCAACCAGATCGTCGATCTCGGCACGCTGCTCGAGAAGGAGGGCGCCGAATGGGTGAAGGCCAACTATACCGACCGCATGCTGGAACTCGGCCAGGTCGACGGCGTCCAGGTCGGCATGCCGTTCAACGCCTCGGTCGTCCAGTGGTACTACAATGCGGACCTCTTGAAGAAAGCGGGGCATGACCCGGACAAGTTCCCGACCGACTGGAACGGCATCCTGGAACTCGCCGCCAGGATCGACGCGCTGAGCGACGACGTCCACGGCATGTCCTATGCGGTCGAGCAGTGGGGCGACGACTGGCCCTGGCAGATCCTGATCACGCAGCAGGGCGGCACCCTGCTCGACGAGGGCCAGACCAAGGTCACCTTCGACCAGAACGGCTACGCGACGAAGGCCATGGAACTGGTCAGGCGTCTGGTCACCGAGGGCAAGTACGACCCGGCAGTGACCATAAACGACCAGCTCAAGTCGTTCACAAACGGCACCATGGGCATCTATGCCAATTCGCCGGCGTCGGCGCGCAATATCGAAGAACTGGTTGGCGACAAGTTCGACCTGCGTTCGGTCAAGTTCACCATCGTCGACGACGCCAACGGCACCCTGCCGACCGGCGGCAACGCGGTCCTGATCACGACCACCGATCCCGAGAAGATCGCCGCGGCCTGGGAATATGCGAAGTTCATGTCCGGGCCCGAGGCCCAGGCGATCACCGCCCGCAACACCGGCTACCTGCCGACCAATGTCGGCGCGCTCGGCGAGAACTACCTGGCGCCCTATTACCGGGAGTTCCCCTACTACGCCACGCCGTCCACCGGCTACGACCGCGCCGGCAGGTGGCAGGGCTACCCGGGCACCCAGAGCGAGAAGATCTGGCGCGAGCAGAAGAACATCCTGCGCTCCGTCATGCTCGGCGAGACTACGCCTGCCGATGGCGCCGCGAAGATGAAGCAAGTCGCCGAAGAGCTGATGCAGCGCTAGGCAAGGTTACGTGACACGCTTCACCTGCCTGGTTTTCTCTTCCGCAGGTTCCTGACGGAAACCGCGGGACATTTTCCGGAACCTGCACAGGCGCATCCGCCGGTGGGCCAAAAAGACAGGGAGACCGACCCATGCCGATGCTCTCGATGCGTGACATACGCAAGGCATACGGGACGAACCAGATCCTTGCCGGCCTGTCTCTCGATGTCGACGAGGGGGAGTTCGTCTCCCTCGTCGGACCGTCGGGCTGCGGCAAGTCGACCCTCCTGCGGATCATCGCCGGCCTCGAAGCCCAGGACCACGGTAGCATCAGCATCGACGGCAAGCCGGTCGACGCGCTGCCGCCGAAGCATCGCGAAATCGCCATGGTGTTCCAGGACTACGCTCTTTATCCGCATATGTCCGTCGCGCAGAACATGGCGATGCCGCTGATCATGGCCTCCCTGCCATGGCATGCGCGGCTGCCGCTGATCGAACGCATCCATCCGCTCGCCCGTCGCGGCCGCCCGGCGGTCGAGGCCCAGATCAACCAGACCGCGCGGCATCTCGGCATCGAGCATCTGCTCGACAGGCGGCCGGCGCAGCTTTCCGGCGGCCAGCGGCAACGCGTGGCCCTCGGCCGGGCCCTGGTGCGCTCTCCGAAACTCTTCCTCATGGACGAGCCGCTGTCCAACCTCGATGCCAAGCTGCGCACACAGGTGCGCAAGGAGATCGCCGAGCTCCACGCCAGCTCGAAGCTCACCTTCATCTATGTCACGCACGACCAGATCGAGGCGATGACGCTGTCCGACCGTGTCGCGATCATGCGGGCCGGCAGCTTCGTCCAGGTGGCCCCGCCGGTGACGCTCTACGAGGATCCCGACAATGTCGAAGTCGCCCGCTTCATCGGCTCGCCGGAGATCAACCTGCTTCCGACTGAGGTGGAGAATGGCAGGCTGCGCATCGGCGACCGGCTGCTCGATGCCGTGATCCCGAAGGGCGCGAGCGGCGACCTGCTGGTGGCGTTCCGGCCCGAAGCCGCACAGTTCGACGGCATTGCAGGCCTGTCGCACGATCGCAGCAGGTCGACCTCCGAGGCCCTCGACTTCGACGTCAGAAGCATCGAGGATCATGGCGCCGATCTCGTCGTGCATGGCGCACTGGCGACCGAGCCCAGCATCGAACTGAGGGTACGGGCCCAAAAGCTGCCCGGCACGCAGATGTCGAACGCCCGCATCGCCGGCCGGAAGGCACTGCGTCTCGACCGCGAGGGCCTGCTGTTCTTCGATGCGGACGGCCAGCGGGTGCGCGACCGCAGCGTCTCCTCCGTGGCGGCAGCCGCGTCACCCCGGGGAGCGCTGGTGCCGTGAGACGGGCCGCCGAAACGCTGGCCCACGCCCAGCAGAGGCTCGCCTATGCGCTCGCGGCGCCGGCGGCCCTCCTCATCCTCGTCATCTATCTCGCGCCCATCCTTCTCGTCATCCTCATCTCGTTCACCGATTTCACCCTGGTGCGCGACGGCATGAGCTTTGTCGGGCTCGACAATTATCGGCAGATGGCAACCGACGAGAATTTCGGCAACGCGCTTGCCAACACCTTCATCTATGCCGCCCTGTTCCTGCCGGCAGCGTTCATCATCCCCCTCCTGCTCGCGATCCTCCTCCAGGACCGCTACCGCTTCCGGTCGATCCTGGAGGTTCTCTACTTCCTTCCCGTGACGTCGACGCTGGCCGCCATGTCGCTCGTCTGGGCGGCGCTCATGGACAGCAAGCAGGGTGTCCTCAACGGGATGATCACGTCGTTGGGCTTCTCTCCCGTCAACTTCCTCGGCGACCCCGACATCGTGCTGTTTTCGCTCGCCATCATCTCCGTCTGGAGCATCATCGGCTTCAACATGGTGCTGTTCCTGGCCGGGCTCACCGCCATACCGCCGACGCTCTATGCCGCCGCCGCCGTGGACGGTGCCGACGGTCCGCTCGACCGCTTCTTTCGCGTCACCTGGCCGATGCTCGGACCGACGTCGACCTTCGTCGCCGTCACAAGCTCCATCACCGCCTTCAAGCTGTTCGATACGGTCGCGCTGCTCACCCAGGGCGGCCCGGACCGGGCGAGCGAGGTCTATCTCTTCCTCGCCTTCAGCGAGGGCTTCGAATATTTCAACATGGGATACGCGGCCGCACTGTCCTTCGCTTTCCTCCTCATCGTGTTCCTGTTCGCGCTATTCCAGGCACAGTTCGCCGACCGCCGGGTGCGCAATTGAGATTCGTCATGGCAAGCTCAGCTTCTCAGCCGGCCGCACCGGCGGTCACGCGCCCCCTTTCCCTGCGCCGCATCGGGCATCACGCGGTCACGGTCCTGCTCTTCCTCGGCGGCCTGGCGATGGTCTTCCCCTTCATCTGGATGGTGTCTTCCAGCCTCAAGCCGAAGAGCGAGATTTTCGCTCCCCAGTTCTCGTTGCTGCCGCGCGAGTTCCACGGCCTGGTCAATTTCGGCAAGGTGCTGTTCGACCAGCCCTACCTGCTCTACATCCTCAACTCGCTGATCGTCTGCATCGGCATCCTGGCCGTCCAACTGGTGACGGCAGTACCGGCGGCCTATGCGCTGGCGAAGCTGCGCTTTGCCGGTTCGAGCATCCTGTTCGGCGCCGTGATCGCCGGAATAACCATCCCGGTGAACGTCATCGCCATTCCGCTCTATATCGGCATCGTCAAGGTCGGGCTCATCAACACCTACCTGGCGATGATGTTTCCCTTTCTCGTCTCCGTGTTCGCGATCTTCCTGTTCCGGCAATTCTTCCGCACCTTTCCCGACAGCATCATCCAGGCCGCACGGATCGACGGGTTCTCCGAGATCGAGATCATCTTGCGCCTGATCCTGCCCAGCGCCGTGCCGGCCATCGCGGCATTCTCGGTGTTCTCCTTCGTCTCGCACTGGAACGACCTCTACTGGCCTCTCATCGTCGTGCAGAGCCAGGACAAGGTCACCGCGACGCTGTCGATGATGCAGTACAAGGGCGATCTCGGCATCGACTACGGCGTGACTTTCGCCGCCGCGACCATCGTCACCGCACCGCTTGTCGCCGCCTTCCTGTTTGCCCGGCGGCTCTTCATCCAGGGGATCACCATGACCGGGGTAAAGGGATGAGCGGGCCTGTCGTCGGGGCGATCTTCGACATGGACGGGCTGCTGATCGATACCGAACGCCTGCAGCAGGTGGGTCTGCTGCCGGAACCCGAACTCGTCCCTTCCCTCTGACAGGAGTCCCAGACCGTGCCCAAGATCATCGTGATGGCGGATCTGCACATCGTACCCGAAAACGAACTGTCGCATTCGCTCGATACGAGCGAGCGCACCCGCCAGGCTATCGACTTCATCAACCGCAATCATGCCGATGCCGACCTTCTGGTGATTGCGGGAGACCTTGCCGACCGTGGCGACGCGGCGTCCTATCGCCGGCTCAGGCACCTGCTGGCGGAGATCGACCTGCCCTACGTCCTCACCCTCGGCAACCACGACCACAGGCCGACCTTCCTCGCCGAGTTCGGCGATGTCGCCGAACCGGAAACAGGCAAGATGGACCGGTCGCTCGTGCTCGACGGCTGCGCCGTGGTGGTGCTCGACAGCAGCGAACCGGGCGTGCCCGGCGGCCGTCTCAGCGCGGCGCAACTGGAATGGCTCGGCCGGCGGCTCGCCGAACATGCCGACAGGCCGGTCGTCATTGCGCTGCATCACAACATCTGCCCGCTGCACAATCAGAACGACGTGATCATTCTCGAGGAGCGGGATTTATTCGTCGACGTGCTGAAGAGCCATCGTGACGTGCGGGCCGTGGTGTCAGGCCATGTTCACATGACGTCGAGCGGCACCTATAGCGGCATCCCGTTCAGCACCTTCGCCGGAAATCACTATACGATCGAGCCCACCTTGCAGAGCCTTTCGGGCGCGCTTCCGGCACCGGTGCCGCGTCGCGAGGGGCCCGGACAGATCGCAGTCGTCATCGTCGACGAAAGGTCGGCCGTCGTGCTCAAGGAAAACTTCCTCGACCGCCACCTCGTATTGGCACAGGAGCTGTTCCCGATGAGGCGGCGCGACACCGAAGGCCAGATCGCGAGCGCCGAAACGAGTGACGCCACCGTCCTCTCCTGAGGGGCGTTGGCGCGTTGCGCTCCAGCCGGAAAGCCCATGGCTGGACTGCCGGCGCGCCATCGCATGGCCGGGTCTTGCTGGCGTTCTTAATCTTCTTGTCCATCCTCCGGCCCGAGTATATCCTTCCTGCTTTCCCTCGCGCGGGGTTGCGACCCGTAAGATAGAGGCGAAAAGTTGGATCGGTCTGCGGGTAACAGAGTCCAGAACCGTCCCAGGGGCGTGGCGGACAGCGCGCTCCGCCACCACGTTCACCTGCTTGTTCGCCTGTTCATCTGGTGCCTTGTTCTGGCGGCCGGCGCCATTGCTTCAGGACTGACGCCGATCGAAGCCCTGGCCGAGCGCGCCGAGGGCCGGCGCGCCGCATTGGTCATCGGCAATTCGGCCTATCAGGATCTCGTTCCCTTGCCCAATGCGGCCAAGGACGCACGCCACATCGGAGAGGTCCTGAGCAGGGCGAATTTCGAAGTGACGATCGGCGACGACCTCGACAAGGCTTCGCTGGAAAGGACCATCCGGGATTTTCTCAGATCGCTCAATGACGGCGACGTCGCGCTGTTCTACTACAGCGGGCATGCGGTCCAGGTCGCCGGCGAAAACTACATCCTGCCGGTCGACGCCAATCTGACCTCGTCATACGATCTCGAGGTCGAATCCTACAATATCTCCAACCTTCTCGACTATATGCGGGAGACCTCGTCCCTGCAGATCCTCATCCTGGACTCCTGCCGGGACAATCCTTTCAAGAACGAGTATTATTTCGCGGGCAACAAGAAGGTCGCCGTCAAAGGCAACAAGGGGCTCGCCTCCCTCACGCCGCGCCAGGGCTCCCTGATCGTCTATTCGACGGCACCGAACCAGATCGCCTATGACGGGGCCGGAGAACTGAGTCCGTTCACCGACGCTCTCGCCGGCCACATCCTGACGCCGAACACCGAGGTGCGGCAGGTGCTCACCGACATCCGCGCCGACGTGATCGCCCGCACCAGCGGCCGCCAGGTTCCCTGGGACGTTTCGAGCCTCACCTCGCAATTCTTCTTCGTGACGCGGGAAAGCGTGCTGGTGATGGGCGAGAGCCTGACGGAAGTGAGGGTCTCGCCGCAAGCCAGGCGCGTCGAACTCGACATCCCGCCGCCGATCGCCAGCGAGGAAATGGCGCTCACCGCACATTTCGACCAGCCGCTCAAATCGGGCAGGCTCATGTTGGGATCCGAACAGATCGAACCCGGCGCGCCGATCCCGACGAACCGCCTCCCCGATGTGGTCTACCTGCCCGAACCGGGCGAGACGTCCGTCCAGCTCATTCCCTACTCCGTCGTTTCCTCCGAAGGGCACAAGGTCAGCGGAGCCGTGGCGATCGTCTTCGATCCTGCAATGAAGCCACCTGTCGACGAGCAGGAAATTCCCGTCGCCTCGAAGGAGGGAGGAACTACCCGACCGGCCGGAGCCTCTTCGAAAGCCGAGTTGCGGCAGCTCGCGCTCGCGGCCGATGTGGGCACGGGTTTCCAGTCGCTATCGGACGCCATCCCGCAGCCGCAGCAACTCGGCGACGGGTGGTATCGCATCGACGAGCGTTCCCCTGCCGCTCAGATAGCGCTCAATACCCGAATGCTGTCCGAAGGCGACCTGGTGAAGTCCGAGGACATAGCCCGTCTCGGTATCCGTCCGTCCCTCAGGATCATCGAAACCGATGCGAAGATCGTCCTCAAACCCATCGGCCAGGCGGCTGGCGAACCTCCCATCGTCATCGACGTGAAGGCCTCCGTCAATCGCTGCGACGAGCTTGCCGGCGATCGGCTGGACATACAGGGCGTAAGCGAGGGCGTCTATCCCAACGACATCAGGATCGACGAGGCGCTGGCCGCCTGCCGGGAGGCAGTCGCGTCGGCGCCCGACGTCGCCCGGTTTCGCCATGAACTGGGACGTGTGTTGTATGCCAGGGGAGAATTCGAGCCGGCGCTCGCCGAGTTCAAGGCAGCGCTCGCGGCGGGTCATGTCCGCTCCGGCGAATTGCTCGGGCGCTTCTACCAGTACGGGGCCGGCGTGAAGAAGGATCCGGCCGCAGCCGTCCCGCTTTTCGAGGCTGGGGCAGCGCGCGGCGACGCCTATTCGCAGTACTCGCTCGGCAAGGCGCTGATGGAGGGCAACGGCACAAAGGCCGATTACGGCCGCGGCGTGGAACTACTGACCCGCGCGGCCGAATCCGGCCACACCTTTGCGATGAACCAGTTGGGCGCGGAATATCTTTATGGCAACCGGGTCCCCAAGGACGTCGAACGGGCGCACCGCTACTTCCGGGAATCCTACGAGCGGAAGGATATATGGGGCGCCATGAACCTGTCGCTGCTCTATCGCGACGGGATAGCCGTCGAACAGGACAAGGCTCGCAGCAAGAAACTGCTGATGGAGGCGCATCGAGGCCTGCATCCCTATGCCGGCCGCCTGCTCGCCCTTACGCTGATCGAGGAACAGGACCGCGACCAGCAGCAGATCTTCCGGCTGTTCCGCGAAAGCGCCGAGCGCGGCGACGCGTGGGGCGCCTACTACGCGGCCGAGATGATGCGGCTGGACCGCAAGCTCATCGCCGAGGAGGGAGACGACATCCGGCTGCTCGCGCATGCGCTCGGACGCGGGGAAGGAAAGCCGGCCGAGCGCGCGAGAGAGGCGCTCGCGGAAATCCCTGAGAAGCTTGTGAACATCGAGGTCCAGAAGGCCCTGGTGCGGCTCGGGGCCAAGGGTATCGAGGCGGACGGGGTCCTGGGATCGCGAACCAGGCAGGCGGCCGATGCGATGCTCGGCCACCCCGCGCCGCGATCCTCATATGAGCTTCTAGCCGAACTGGTGGCGCGGGAATGGCTGTTGTCCAAACCGCGCCTCGACATGCTCTGACAGCCGGACCGGAGGTTGGCCATGCGCAGATGCTCGATACCACTCGTTCTCGGCGCAGCCGCCCTGGCGCTTGCAGGCTGCGAGACGGTGGCTCCCTTGCCGCTCATTCCCGCGTTTCAACCGGCACAAACCGTGGCCCAGCCCGTGCCGAACAATCCTCGCCCCAAGGCCCGCACGGCAGCGGCGGCGAAGCCTCGATCCGGAGGCGGAACAACGACTGCCAGGAAAGCGACGCCAAGCGGCAGCAGTACCGCGCGCAACGTCGCCACCACGGGCACCGCAGCCAGCCCGCCGGCACCCGATCCGTACCTGATACGCGCACTGGACGAAAGCCGCGGCGGCGGTGCTGGTGGCTGGTAGTTGCGAGAGCACACTGCTCAACGCTCGGCGCTGCCGCAAGGCTGACCGCTATTCGAACGAATAGGTAAAGCCGTCCTCGGATGCACCCACGATCACACGCGTCATGGGCTGGCCGTCGATCGTGCGGCTCAAGACCCCCCGGCTCAATGCCGGAAGAAGCGTGTTGGTCAGGATCGCGTCGATCATCCGCCCGCCCGACTCTATCTCCGTGCATCGCGCCTTGATCATTTCCATGACGCCGTCGCCGATCACCAGTTCCGCATCGTGGCTCGCGCGCAGCCGCCGCGCGATCTTCGAGAACTGGTGCCGGGTGATCGCCTCGATCATGGACGCCGACAGCGGATAGTAGGGAATGACCACGACCCGCCCCAGGAATGCCGCGGGAAAGACCTTGAGCAGCGGTGCCCGGAGCGCCTTCTCGAGGCCGTCGATCTCCGCGCGCTGCTGACCGCCGCCCGTCTTGTGCATGATCACGTCCGAGCCGACATTGGAGGTCAACAGGATCAGCGTGTTCCTGAAGTCGATCCGCCGCCCCTCGCTGTCGTCCATCATGCCCTTGTCGAACACCTGGAAAAAGATCTCGTGCACGTCCGGATGCGCCTTCTCGACCTCGTCGAGCAGGATCACGGAATAGGGCCGGCGGCGGACGGCCTCGGTCAGGATGCCTCCCTTGCCGTAGCCGACATATCCGGGCGGCGCTCCCTTCAGCGTCGAGACCGTATGCGCCTCCTGGAATTCGGACATGTTGATGGAGATCAGGTTCTGCTCGCCGCCGTACAGCGTCTCGGCCAGGGCCAGCGCCGTCTCCGTCTTGCCGACCCCAGAAGGCCCGCAAAGCAGGAACACGCCCACGGGTTTTTCCGGCGCACCGAGACCCGCGCGGCTCGTCTGCACGCGCCTGGCGATCATCTCCATCGCATGATCCTGGCCGACGACGCGCTCGGCCAGGAGGTCGGCAAGCCTGAGCGCCTTCTCGGTCTGGCTGGTGAGCATCCGGCCGGTCGGAATCCCAGTCCAGTCCTGCACCACCGCGGCCACGGCACTGCGGTCGACCGACAGGAGGATGAGCGGCGTCTCGCCCTGCATCGATCCCAGCTCGGCCATGAGCTCCCTCAGGCGTGCCAGGTCGGCCGAAAGGTCGGGCGCCGCCGCGTCGGCTGGGGCGGCATCGGACGGAGCGGCATCGGACGGCGCGGCATCGGCCGCGTCGACGTCCTCACCCTGCGATGTTTCCTGCTCCGGCGTGATCGCGTCGAGCGGCACGCCCTCGCCGCGAAGCCTCGCGCGCAGAGAAAGGACTTCGGCCACCATGGCCTTTTCCCGATCCCAACGCTCCTGTGCGGCCGCGAACGCGGTTTCGGTCTCGGCCAGTCCCGCGTCGACCCGCGCAAGTCGTTCGGCGACCTCGATGCCGATCGCCCCCTCGCGCCCGATGATGCCCTTTTCGATCTCGAGAGCCTGCCGCCGGCGCATCAGGTCCTCGACCTCGGCGGGCGTCGCGTGCTGCGAGATGGCGACGCGCGCGCAGGCCGTGTCGAGCAGGCTGACCGCCTTGTCGGGCAATTGCCGCGCCGGAATGTACCTGTGCGAGAGCTGCACGGCGGTCTCTATCGCCTCGTCGAGCACCTGAACCTGGTGATGCTTCTCCAGCGCCCCTGCGACGCCGCGCAGCATCAGCACCGCCGTCGCCTCGTCGGGTTCCTCCACCTTCACCACCTGGAAGCGCCGTGTGAGAGCAGGATCCTTCTCGATATGCTGCTTGTACTCGGCCCAGGTCGTTGCCGCGATCGTCCGCAGTTCGCCCCGCGCCAGCGCAGGCTTCAGCAGATTGGCGGCATCGCCGGTCCCGGCGGCGCCGCCCGCTCCGATCAGAGTATGCGCCTCGTCGATGAACAGGATCACCGGCGTCGCGGACGACTGCACCTCGTCTATGACCGCCTTCAGCCGTTTCTCGAATTCGCCCTTCACGCTCGCGCCGGCCTGCATCAGCCCGACATCGAGCATGTGCACGCTCACGCCCTGCAGCATGGGCGGAACATCGCCCTCGGCTATGCGCCTGGCGAAGCCTTCGACCACGGCGGTCTTCCCTACGCCCGCCTCTCCGGTCAGGATCGGATTGTTCTGCCGGCGGCGCATCAGGATGTCGACGATCTGGCGTATCTCCGGGTCGCGCCCGACCACCGCGTCTATCTTGCCGTCACGAGCGCGCTGCGTGAGATCGGTAGCGTATTTCGCCAGGGCGGATTCGCCGCCGGGCGCGCCCCGCACTTGAGCTTTCGGCGCGGCCTCCGGCGGCGCGCCTTCGGTCGAACCCGCCACCACGTCGTTGAAACGGGCAATGACGGCATCTGCATCGATCCGCTCGAATTCTGGGCTGATCCTGGCAAGCAGACCGTCGAGCACCGGCACCTTGCGGCAGGCAAGCAGCACATGGGCCCCGCGCACCTCGTCGGCGCCGAATTCGAGCCCGGCCAGGCTCCAGGCCTCCTGGATGGCGTGGAAGATATGGTCGGAAAACTCTTCGATGGAGGTCGCGCCGTAGGGAAGCTTGTCGACCGCGCGGGTCAAATCGGCGGCGAGCCTGCTCATGTCCACGCCGGCATCCGCCGCGATAAGCTGGACGTCCGAGCGGTCCGACAGGGCGAGCTGCTCGATCCAGTGGACGAGCTCGACATACGGGTTGCCGCGCAGCTTCGCCGCATCGGCCGCGGCCTTGAAGGCGCGCAGACAAGCGGGGTTGAGCTTGCCGACCAGTTCCTTGCGCTTGAAGCTCTGTGACGACCTTCGCTGTTGCATGCCGCCTGGCTCCATCGGAGTTGCTCCTGCGACCGGACCCTCCATAGCCTGCCACACAAGCGAGGCTTTACAAAGTGGCAAGATGCAATCGAAGGGTCCTGCCAGGCTCCGGCCCCGCCGATCGACGGCTTTTCACGGAGGTTTCACGGCGCCTTGTCATAAGTGGTCTCGCGGGGAAGCACCGGCGAAACGGAGCTTGCTTCGCGTCTGTAACCATGTCGCGGCATTTCGACGGACGGCGATTCGCGAAAATATGGACACCGGCGCTGAAACGCGTATCGTGTTGCAATTGCTGGCGTCGTCCGGATTGCGACGGACGAGAATGGTCGACGGGATTGTTGGCAACGGTCCCTTGGCTGGCGGCGGGAGGCTGATATGATCGATATCCCTCTCTGGCTGAACCCTCTCGACGGTGAAAACCCGTCGGGGGAAAGTCTGCGCAACGATCCCCGCTTTCATGAATTGGAGCGCCTCGCCGAGCCGCAGCTCACCGTCGTCCGCGACGACCGCAACAACCCGACTTCGCAAGTCACCGTCCCTGCCGACTGGTCCGCCGTCCTGAGCAAGGCCGAGGAACTGCGCGTGCAAGGCCGCGATCTGCGCCTGCTGGTCCTGGTCACGCGTGCGCTCGCCAACATGGACGGGCTCTCCGGTCTGGCCGACGGCCTCACCCTGATCGCGCGGACCTTCGACGAGCATTGGGAAACCATGCATCCCGAGTTGCGATCGGGCGTCCCTCCGCAGGATGCAGCTCTGCGCCGCATCAACGCATTGCTCGAACTGCAGAATGATCAGGCCGGACTTCTGTGCGATCTGAAGCAGACGGCGTTCTTCGCGCCGCGAGGCATCGGCCCGATCAGCGGGCACGATCTCCAGCAGGGGCTGCTCGACGACCAGACCGTGCTGAACGAGGCCGCCTCCGGATTGAACGGCACGGAGAAGGCGGCGCTGCTGAGCGCCCACGAGCAACTGGTGAAGCGCGTGCGCGCGGGCTGCGCTGCCCATGCCGATCAGGCCGAGGCGGAGATGGCGGATCTCATCGCCGGAGGGCGCAGAGCAATCGCCGCGCTCGATGCGGTCGACGCCGCCCTCGGCGCGAAGCTCGGCAACGGCAAGGCCGCGGTACCCGGTCTGCGACGGTTCCTGGAGCGCATGCTGTCGACGCTGGAGCGAGGCATCGCCAATCGTGCGCCGCCTCCCGCAGACGCCGTCCCCGCGGCGTCCTCTCCGGGCAACGGCCAGGGAGACGCCTGGCACGTGCCACCGGGCGGAACAGTTGCCCTGTCGAGCCGGCTCTCCTCGCGCGAGGACGTGATCAGATGTCTCGACCTCGTCATCGCGTTCTACGACCGCACCGAGCCATCGAGCCCCATTCCGCATCTCGTTCGGCGCATCCGCCGCATGGTCCCGATGGACTTCATCGAATTGATGGAAGATCTCGCGCCGTCCGGCCTCAAGGAGTTCCGTGTCCTCGCCGGTGTGCCGGACAGCAAGAAGTTGGCTCAGAAGGATGAAAGGTAATTCGAGATGAGCGAAAGCAAGGCCAAGGTGATCGAGCGGAACCGGGCGCCGCGCGTGCAGATCGCCTACGACGTGGAGCATTACGGCAGCCCGACGACCATCGAGCTGCCTTTCGTGATGGGCGTGATGGCCGATCTCTCCGGCGCCTCGCAAACCCGCGAGGCCCAGAAGTCCGTTCTGGACCGCGCCTTTGTCGAGACCGATGCGGGCCGCTTCCCGCGCTTCATGGAGGCGCTCGGCCCCCGCGTGAAGGCCCGGGTCAAGAACACCCTGCCCCAGCCCGAGGGACAGGAGCGGGACGAAGAGCTGGCGATCGATCTCAGCTTCTCCAACATGGGCGACTTCGCCCCGGACCGCGTGGCCGAGCAGGTCCCGCAACTGGCCGAGCTCCTCAAGATGCGCCGCCAGCTCGAGGAACTCCTCGGCTTCATGGACGGAAGGGTGGACGCCGAAAAGCGCATTGCGCAACTGCTGAACAACGAGCCGCTTCTCGGCCAGATTGCCACGCAGGCACTGGCGGAGGGTGACAAGGTTGAGGAATGAGCCATGGCTGAACAGCAAAAAGTAGCAACCGTCGCCGAGGCCGAAGCCATCGACCTCGGGGAGTTCGGCGAGCTCCTGGAAAAGGACTTCAGGGTCAAGAAGGACGACAGCGAGAAGCTGCAGGCACTGGTCCGCAACCTCGCCCTCGCGGCCCGCTCCCGCGCCGAGACCACCACCATCTCCTCCAACGCGATCAAGTCGATCAAGTCCTTGATCGCCGGCATCGACAAGATGCTGTCGGCACAGCTCAACGAGATCCTGCATGCGCCCGAAGTGCGGGAGATGGAGGGGACATGGCGGGGTCTGTGGTATCTCGTCAACAATACCGAGACGGATCAGAAGCTGAAGATCCGCGTGATGAACATCTCCAAGGAGCAGCTGGCCGACACGCTCGAAGACTATGAGGGGCAGATGTGGGACCAGAGCCCCATCTTCAAGAAGGTCTATACCGACGAATACTCGATGTTCGGCGGCGAGCCCTTCGGCTGCCTGATCGGCGCCTACGAATTCTCCAACCATCCGAAGGACGTCGGGCTGCTGCGCAACATATCAGGCATCTGCGCCTCCGCCCACACCCCGTTCATCGCGGCGGCCGCGCCGCGGCTGTTCCGCATGGACAGCTGGCAGGAACTGCCGAACCCGCAGGACCTGCAGCAGATCGTGTCGTCGCCCGCCTACGCCTCCTGGCAGTCGCTGCGCGAAAGCGAGGACTCCCGCTACATCGGGCTGACCATGCCGCGCGTGCTGGCACGGCTTCCCTATGGAGCGGAAACGGTACCGGTCAAGAGCTTCGCCTTCGAGGAGGAGGTGCAGGGCGACCATCACAGATACGTCTGGATGAACGCCGCCTTCCCGATGGGGGTCAACATCAATCGCAGCCACAAGCTGTTCGGTTGGGGCACCCAGATCCGCGGGGTCGAGAACGGCGGAACCGTGATCAACCTGCCGGTCCATACCTTCCCGACCGACGACGGCACGGTGGCGATGAAATGCCCGACCGAAGTCGCCATCGACGACCGGCGCGAGGCCGAATTGGCCAAGCTCGGCCTGATGCCGATCCTGCACCGCAAGAACACCGATCTGGCAGCCTTCATCGGCGCGCACTCGCTTCAGGACGACGAGAAGCGCGCAGGCCGGCTGGTGGACCCTGACGCGCAGGCCAATGAAAGGCTTTCGGCCAACCTGCCCTATCTTTTCCCGGTTTCGCGCTTCGCCCATTATCTCAAGGCGATCGCACGCGACAAGATCGGCTCGTTCAAGGAACGGTCAGACATGCAGGTATGGCTGACCGAGTGGATCAACCGCTACGTCCTGGCCAACCCGGCATTCGCCGACGACAAGGCGCGCGCAAAGCGCCCGCTCGCAGCGGCAGAGGTCCAGGTGGACAGCGTCGAAGGGCGGCCGGGCTACTACAACGCGCGCTTCTACCTGCGTCCGCACTACCAACTCGAGGGCATCAATGCCTCGCTCCGGCTCGTGTCGGAGCTTCCCTCCGTTAAGACTTGATCACTTGAGCATGATGGAGAGCAGAAATGAAAATCGATGGTTTTCTGAAGGTCCCAGACATCACAGGGCCGAGCGAACGCGACGGCCATGAGGAGGAAATCGAAGTCCACGGGGTCGAATTCGACATGGTCGCCCCGCACGATCCCAACTCGCTGTCGCGCCGAGGTCGCGTGGCCTTGGGCACGATCAAATTCATCAAGTACTACGACAAATCCTCACCCTATCTGAAGCAGGCACTGTTCCAGAACAAGAAGCTGGACGAAGTGGTGTTTTCGGCCCGTAGGACCATCGAGGAAGCCAGCAGCGACTATCTGGTGGTGACTCTCACGGACGCCTCGGTCGTCGGCTACGAAATGAAGCCGAGCGTGGACGAACCGGACCTGCTCGAAGAACGGATCGCCTTCGCCTACAAGACGATCAAGTTCACCTATGACGAAAGCGACGAGGTGGAAATGGATGTCCATGTCGGTGTGTGACGCCGGCCGGGGCCTCCCGGTATCGCGATGATCAAAACCAGCATGAGTCCACGCGCGACACGCGAGGCGGTCCAACCCTCCCTGTGGGACCGCCTCGTGAACGACCTGCCGGGACTGACTTCCGAGATCGACGTGCTGCTGAAGGCGTTGAGCGACGAACTGGACGAACAGCGGCTCGACCGATTGCTGGCCGGCGGCGCGAAGACCATCGATGCGGACCCCGAACTCACATCCGATCAGAAGCGGCGCCTGCATCGGCTCCTGATGCAGAACCGGCGCCGTGTCGAACTCGAGAGCCGCGGCGTAGTGGTCTCGCCGACAGTGCTGCGCGAGGCGGTGCGACGCGACATCGAAGCGTTGTTCAACACCGAACGCTTCCAATCGGTGCCGCTTCTATCTCCCGTCGAGGCCGAACTGGCGACCGACACCCTGCTCGCGCTGGACGATTTTCCCGAAGCCCGCCGCAGCGTCGTCAATTTCGGCGTGCCGTCCTTTTCGGGCCGGTCGGCACGCGACTTCGATCGCGAAGAGCTGGCGCGCGAAATCCGCGCCGTCCTGGGCATATTCGAGCCGCGGCTGAAGGATGGAGAGACCAAGGTCACGGTGACCCTGGGCGACAAGAGCATGGGCCTGAAGATCGAGATCGACGCAGTCCTCGTCATGACGCCGACGCCGGAAAGGCTGAAGCTGCGCACGACCATCGATCTCGACAACGGTTCGGCCCGGACCGAATTGAGGGATACCTGAATGGACCGGGCGTTCCTGGAATATTACGAGGAAGAGCTCGCCCATGTCCGCGCACTCGCGACGGAGTTTGCCGAGATGCATCCCGCGGTCGCGCGCAACCTGTCGCTCGATACGGTGCCCTGTCCGGATCCCTATGTCGAAAGACTTCTCGACGGCGTCGCCTATCTGGCCGCACGGACCCGGCTCAAGGTCGACGCCGAGGGCTCGCGCTTCGCGCGGGGCGTGCTCAATCTTCTCTATCCCGATCTTGTCACGCCGACGCCGGCCACCGCGATGGCGGTGCTGAAGCCCGGCAAGCAGGTCCAGACCATGCTCGCCGGCCATGTCGTAGGTCGCAACACGCGGCTGGTTTCAAGCCTTCGGCCTGGCCTCACCACGCGCTGCACCTTCACCACCGCCCAGGAGGTTACGCTGTGGCCGATCGAGATTGCATCGGTGGGCTACATCCAGGACAGAAGCGGGCTCGCCGCCGCCGGGATCACGCCGATCGACGGCGTCGGCTGCGAGGCGGCGCTGCGCCTGAGCCTGGCGCGGACCGGCAAGGGCAAGCTCAGCGAGCTGGCGCTCGACAGGCTCGATCTGCATTTCGCCGGCCGTACGAAGGCGCCCCATCTCTTCGATGCGATCTTCGGGCTCTGCGCGGCGGTGGGGGCACGCGCCGATGGCCGAACCAACCGGCTGGCGCCTCTGCCCGCGCCGCAAATGATCGGCATCAGCGACAGCGAAGCCCTCATGCCCCGCAGCCGGCCGACATTTGAAGGTTACCGGCTGCTGCGCGAATATTTCGTGATGCCGGAGCGCTTCCACTTCGTTCGCGTGCAGGGGCTTCAGCAGGTGGTGCGCAAGTCCGACGCCGGCCTCGAGATCGTGTTCCTGTTGCGGCGGCCGGCCCCCGAACTCGCCGATCTATCGACGTCGGACTTCGAACTCTTCGCCACGCCGATCGTCAATTTGTTCGAGCGCGAATGCAACGCCATCGAGCTCGATTCCCGCAGGACGCGGCAGGTACTGCATGCCGACCGGACCCGGCCGCTGGATTTCGAGATCTACAGGCCGATCCGGGTCGAGGATGCCGATCTCGAAGGGCCCGACGCGGAGATTCCGGAGCTTTTCAGCCTGGGGCAGAACAAAGGCAGGGGCTGGGTCCACTTCATCGAGCGCCGTCCCCGCCGCCCGACGGAAGACGAAAGACGGCAGGGACTTACGCGAACCTCCTATGTTGGAGACGATGTCTTCCTGGCGATTTCGCGCCCGGCCGCGTCGAAGGTCCCCAGGCCGCCTCGGCACATCGACGTGGTGGCGCTCTGCACGAACCGCGATCTGACCATTCTTGACGACGCACCGACCCTGACGCTTGAAAGTGGAGATCCGGTCGAGACGGTGAGGCTTCTCGGCGCGCTGCGGCCGCCGCAGCCGGCCATCCCGGCGACGCTTCCGACCAGCGCCGAGGGAGAGTCCCGTTCCGACGAATTGGCCTGGCGTCTGGTGGCGCAACTCTCCCTCAACTTTCTCAGCCTGGCCGAAGAGGGCCGCGGGGCCGATCCGCTCCACGCCCTGCTCGACCTCTATGCCGACCGGGGCGACCCGGGCCTGGCGCGTCACGTGCGGTCCATCGTCCGTGTCGAAAGCCGGCCTGTGGTCGAAAGGCTGGCCATAGCCGGACCGATGTGTTTCGGGCGGGGCACCGAGGTGACGCTGTCCGTCGACCAATCCGTGCTGGCGGGCCAAAGCACGCTGCTGCTTTCAGCGCTGCTCGCCCGGCTCTTCGCACGCTATGCCGGCATTAACGGATTTGTGCGCACGCGCACCCGGTTGCTCCAGAAGCAGGAGGATGTGCCATGGCCGATGACGCCCGGCAATCGCTACCTGATCTAGACCGCCGTTCCGAAGTGCCGTCGGAGGCCTTCGACTTCTTCGAGCTTCTGCGCCGGCTTGAACACGACGGTGGGCTGTTCGGCCATGCGGGCCGCCCGGACCGCGAGCCGGCGCGGCTCGGTCAGCATGTACGTCTCGGCTTCGCCACACAGGACATCGCGGAGTTCCATCCAGCGGTGGACGGCAAGCCGGCAAAAGTCACCGTGGCGAATTTCGGCCTGCTGGGGCCGGAAGGCCCGATGCCGCTCCATTTGACCCGCTGGGTGCTCGACCGTCTGTCGCAGCGCTGGTTCGCCGGCGAGAACGCCCGCGCGACCAGCGACACGACTTTCCTCGACTTCGCCAACGTACTTCAGCATCGCATGATCGCGCTGTTCTATCGCGCTTGGGCCGACGCGCATCCGGAGGTGCAGGTCGAGCGGCCGGTCGGCGGCCGCGTCCGCTCGATGCTCGGAGCGCTGGCCGGCATGGGCCTTCCGGGCACCTGCGGTTTCGAGGAACCGGGGATCGAGGTGGTCAAGCTGCGCCAGGCGGCCGCCCTGGCCCACCAGGTGGATGGGCCCGAACGTCTCACGCTTTTCCTGGCCGAGGCATTCCAGGTTCCGGTCCAGCTCAAGGAATTTGTAGGCGGCTGGATCAGCATTCCCGCGGCACTGCAGACGCGGGTGGGCCTCAACAGTGCCGCGCTCAACCGCGGCGCGACGATCGGCCCGCGCAGCTTCGATCGTCAGAGCCGGATAGAGCTGCGCATCGGCCCGCTGGACTTGACCAGATTCAAGACATTCCTGCCGGGCACCGAGGGACTTGCCATGCTGAGGACAGCGGTGCGCGATCTGGTCGGCGGCATGCTCGATGTCGATCTGCGCATCGTGCTGGCGCGCGACGAGGTTCCGCCGGCCCGCATCGGATCCGCGCAGCTCTCGCGCACTGCGTGGCTCGCACCGCGCGAAGACCGCCCCGATGCCGAGGACATGCGCTTGCGCACTCTCGTCGGATGGCGTCCGCGGGCTGCTGGAGTTGCGGCATGAGCCTTGTCCTTACTCTCGAACAGGGACCGCGACCGCAGGCCGTGCAGCAGACCAAGCTGGACGAGGGCGAGTTGGTGATCGGACGCGGTTCGTCCGCAGACTGGCAGATCGACGACCCCGACATGTTCGTCTCACGCGCCCACTGCACGATTTCCGCGGGACGCGACGGCTATTTCGTGACGGATACCTCGAGCAGCGGCCTGTTCATCGACGACGGGCGCGAACCTCTTGGCGCCGGCAATTCGACCCCGCTGCGCAACGGCATGCGATTGAGACTGGGCGAATATGTGCTTTGGGTCGATCTCGAAGCATCGGCGGAGGAGCCTGCCCCGCCACCGACATCGGCGTCGCGGCCGCCGGCCGGTATCAACGAGGACGACTTCTTTTCGATGAAGTCCGCGGAGGTGCCCAAGCCGGCCCGCCCCTCCGATCTTCCCAGCCCGTTCGAACATCCCGAGCCGGGTGCCTACAGCGCCGCCGAAACCACCGATGCCGGCCGGCATAAATCTCCCGCGTTCGATGACCCGTTCAGTCTCGATCCGGTATCGACGCCCCGTGCGGATGAGCAGGAAAGCGACGTCGCCGGCCGGTCAAGGCCGGCCTCGCCGGCTTCGTGGCCCGGTCCCGAACTCCAGGCACCGCGTCCGGCACAGGGGCGTCAGGCGGTTCGATCGACGCCCGACGCCACCGCCACGGACATGGCGCTGCGCGACGCCTTCCTGCGCGGAATGGGCCTCGACCCGCGAGAGTTCCCGAACAGCGATCCGACTGCCGAAATGGAGAAGTTCGGCCGCGAATACCGCATGATGATGGAAGGGCTGATGCAGCTTCTGCGCAAGCGTGCGGAAGAGAAAGGCAATGCCCGCGTCGCGCAGACCGTGGTCGGCGCATCGGAGGTCAATCCGCTGAAGTTCCTGCCGACCGTGGACGATGCGCTCGCAACGATCCTTGCCGATCGCAGCCCCGGCTTTCTGGGGAGCGAGCCGGCCATCGTCGACGCCATCCGGGACCTCGCCCAGCATCATGTCCGCGCCTGGCGGGGCGTGCAGGGCGCGCTGCGCCGCATGATCGATCGCTTCGATCCGGCCGCGATCGAAAACGAGCTGAAGTCCAGCTCGGCCATGGAAACCCTCCTCGCGGGTGGACGCAGCGCCCAGCTTTGGGAGCTTTACCGCAAGCGCCACCGTGAGATCGCCTTGAGCGCGGAGTCCCGCTTCCTGGGCGAAATCGGCGCCGATTTCAGAAATGCATATGAAGAGGAGTGAGGAATGATCCATCGGCGCGACTTCGTTTTCGCCCTCGGGGCGACCGGCATCCTTGCCGCCTGTCAGAGCGGGCCGCCCAAGCCGTCGACGGTTGTCATCAACGTTGCCGGCCAGGCCGGGATGAATCCCGGACCGGGCGGCGGCGACAGGCCTGTGACGATCCTCGTGATGAGGTTGCGCAGCACGGGGAAGTTCAATTCGGCGGACTATTTCGCACTGCAGGGGGATGCCGGGGGAGTGCTCGGAGGCGACCTCATCGGATCGGACCAGATCGCCGTCGGACCGGGCCAGACCGCATCGAAAACCATCACCGTCGAACCGGAAGCAACCGCTCTCGGCCTCGTGGCGCTTGTCCGGGAGCCCGGCGGCCGAAGCTGGCGCACCACCAAGTCGGTGTCGCCCGGATCTCAAATGACCGTCAATGTGAGGCTCGGCAGCGGCGGCATTTCCGCATAACGCCGGGTGCCAAAGCAGAAAGTGGCAGCATGAGCGACGCAAACAGGGTGCTGTGGTCCGAAGGGCTCTTCCTCAGGACGCAACATTTCCAGCAGCAGGACCGCTTCATGGAAGCCACCGTACGCGGCGTGCTGCAGGCGGGGCAATTGCATACGTTCGGGTTCCGGTCGCTGTCTCTCGACCCGGCCCTGCTGGAAGCAGGGCAGATCGCGGTGCTGTCGGCACGCGGCATCTTGCCCGACGGAACTCCGTTTGCCATTCCGGAGACGATGGATGCGCCCCAGCCGCTGGCCGTCACGGCCGACACGGCGGCGGGCCCGGTGCAGATGGCGCTGCCGCTGGAGCCTCCGGGCGGCATCAGCTTCGACCCGGCCCATGCCGAGCCGTCCGGAGCACGTTACCGCGGACGCATCGAGTGGATCCGCGACGCCGTGCAGGGAGGGGCCGAAGCGGAGGAGATCGAGATCGCCAGGCCACAGGCCATGCTGATCGCCGCCGGCAAGCCGGTCGGAGGCTTCACCGCGCTCCCGGTCGCGGAGATAAAGGGGCTTCGCGCCGATGGCGCCGTGGCGCTCGATGACACCTTCCTTCCGCCCACGCTCGTGACCGGCGCGGTACCTTGGTACGGGCAGTTGCTGCAGGAGGTGATTACCGGCCTCGACCGCATCGCCGAGGCGCACGGCAAGATGGTGCTCGGCGGGCCCGGCCGCAGCGTCGAGAACCTGCTCATACTGAACCTCGCCAATGCGGCACGCCCTCGCCTCGCCCACATGCTGGCCCAGGATATCTTCCACCCGGCCGAGCTCTATCTCGAGATGGCAAGCCTGGCCGGATCGATGGCGACCTATGGCTCGAGTTCCCGGCGCCTGGTGGAGCTCCCCGCCTATGACCACATGGCGCCTGGCCTCGCTTTCTCGACGCTCGCCGATACGCTGCGCTCGCTGATATTGAGCCTGCGCTATGTCGAGCCGAAGTCGCGCGCCCTGCCGGTCATGCGGCATTCGACCAATGTCTGGAAGGTCCGCATCGACAACCCGAAGCTTCTGCAGCAGAGCCGCATCGTCATTCGCGTGGGCTCGGAGCTCTCGGAGGAAGCGCTTCGCAAGATATTCGTGAACCAGGCGACGGTGGGTGCAGCCGGCGAGTTCGAGGGGCTGTGGAAGTCGCGCTTGCCCGGAATCCCCTTGAAGCCGCTGCACTCACAGCCGCGCGAGATTCCCTACGACGGCGATCGCCTGTGCCTCGAGCTCGACCAGAAGAGCGAGCACTGGGCCTCGCTGCTCGATGCGCCCGGTTTCGTCATCGGCGTTTCCGGCGTGCTTCCGAACGAGCCGGAGGTTGACTGCTACTCGGTGAACAGGTGACGCGATGAGCAAGGACGATCCTTTCGGCCTGTCCGAGGATCGAGAACGGACCCGTATCCGGCTGGTCGGCGCGCCGATGCGACGGCCGGCGGCTCCACCGCCGTCCGGCGCTCCGCTGCGCCGGTCGCGTTCGCATCCCAATCCGCTCGTCAGCGCCTTTGCGGCGCTCCTCGAATTCGCGCCCGAGTTGGAGAGCGCGCTCGCGCCCGACAATCCGGAAGCCTTGCGCACACGCCTTCTCGACGAACTCGTGAAGGCACGCGATGCCGTTGTCGCCGGCGGTTCCCCGCTCGCCAGGGCCGATGCTGCGGCCTGGGCGGTGGCGGCACTTCTCGACGACCTCGCGCTCAACACGCCATGGGGAGGCGCCAGCGCCTGGCCGCGCCAGCCGCTGGTCGTGATGCTGCGGGGCGACGTGGACGCTGGCGAACAGTTCTTCGCCCGCCTGGAGCAGCTCGAGCGGCATCCGAACCGCGATCGCGACCTCCTTGAGCTGCAATATCAATGCCTCGCGCTCGGCTTCCGCGGCAAATACCGCGTCCCCGGGCGGGCGGGCGACCGGTCGCTCGCCGCCGTGCGTGCCGCGGCGGCGCGATTCCTGCGCGATCCCGACGGGGAGGAAGCACCTCTCTCCCCCCACTGGCAGGGCGTGCTCGCCGCCGACGAGCCGTCGCGCTTCGCGATACCGATCTGGGTGATGGCTGCGGCGGCCGCGGTTCTGGCCGTCGCCATCCATGTCTTCCTGTCGATGCAGCTCAGCGGCCAGGCGACCGAACTCGCCACGCTCGTCCGTGCCCTGCCGCCGCCGGACCGGGCCGAGATCGACCGCGCGGCGCCTCGCGAGCCGCCATCCGAGGCACCGGCGATCGAGCCGGTCGAGATCGAGCTCGTGCCGGAGTTCCAGGCGGCCGCCCCCGCCGAGCTGTCGAAGGCGCTCAAGGGGCGGGAAAGCGTTTCGCTGGCGACGCTCGTCATCCAGAATTCCAGTCCCGAGGTCTTCCAGTCCTCGCGCGCCCAACTCACCGACGGCTTCGAGCCGCTCATTGCCGCGATCGCCAGGGTGATCCTCGAGAACGAGGAGATCATCGGCAATATCACGGTGGTCGGCCACACCGACAGCATACCGCTGCAGCGGAGCAACCCGCTGTCGACCAATCAGCGCCTCTCGGAAGCCCGCGCCGCGACCGTTGCCGACATACTGGTCCAGAACGGCGTGCCCCGGGAACGGCTTCGGACCGAAGGCCGAGCCGCCACCGACCCCGTGGCGGACGATGCCACGCGCGAGGGCCGAGCATTGAACCGCCGGGTCGAAGTGCTGGTCGAGAAGAGGCTCTGAGATGTTCATCCTGCGCTTCCTCTGGGCGGTACTGACGTCGCGCTGGCTCTGGACGCTGATCGGACTGGCGCTGCTTTCCCTAATCATCTGGATCTTCGGCCCGATCGTCAGCGTCGGCGGTTACGCCCCATTCGCGTCCGAGACGGTTCGCATCGCCATCATCGCCGTGCTGGTGATCCTGTGGCTGGTCCGTCTGATCATCGTCCAGCGCAGGGCGATCCGCGCCAACCGCATGTTCGTCGCCGAGATCGCTGCCCCTCCGGAAGAGCCGCAACTGAGCCCGGGCGAGGAGAGCGTCGCGGCAGTGGGCGCGAAATTCCAGGACGTCATGAACGAACTGAAGCGCCGGAAGCTGGGCGGTCGCAAGTTCCTGCGCGACATGCCGTGGTACCTGATCGTGGGCCCTCCGGCGACCGGCAAGACAACTGCGCTGCGCCAATCGGGGCTGAACTTCCCGATCGATCTCACCGACGACCTTCAGGGCGTGGGCGGCACGCGGAACTGCGACTGGTTCTTCACCGAACATGCGGTGCTGATCGACACGGCGGGCCGCTACGTCCAGCAGGAGAGCCAGCCCGATGTCGACGCGGCCGAATGGCTGGGATTTCTCGATCTCCTGAAGAAGCACCGCGGCCGGCGCGCTCTGAACGGGGTCATCGTCGCGCTGTCGATCGACACGCTGTCGGAAGGCGACGAGGCCGTCCGCGCGCATGGCCGCAAGATCCGCAAGCGTCTGATCGAGTTGCGGGAACGGCTGGAGATCCGCCTGCCCGTCTATCTGATGCTGACCAAGGCCGACCTTGTCAAAGGTTTCGAGGCATTCTTCGGCGGCCTGTCGACCTCGGCGCGCGAACAGGTCTGGGGCGCCACCTTCGCGCCGGACGCCCGCATCGACGGCGGCGTGGTTGTCGGCGAGCTTTCCACCTTGGCAAGGGAACTCGAAAAGCGGCTGGTGCCGCGCCTCGAATATGAGGATTCGCTTGCGGTTCGCGCGGACATCTTCCGCTTCCCGGCCCAGCTCGAAAGCCTGTCGCAGCCCATCCAGACCCTGGTCGAGACGATCTTCGGCGAGAGCCGCTACGAGGAGAGCCCCTGGCTGCGCGGGTTCTATCTCACCTCGGCGACCCAGGAGGGCGCTCCCATAGACCGCTTGACGGCAGCACTCACCGCCTCCTTCGGCCTGCCGCCGCAGCGCGCGGCGCCGGTGCGGCGGGTGGACAAACGCAGCTTCTTCATCAAGAACCTCCTGACCGAAGTCGTCTTCAAGGAAGCCGGCCTCGGCACGCTCGACCCCCTCGCCGAGCGCCGGCGCCTGTGGATCTGGCGCGGCTCGGCCGCTGCCGCGGCTGCGGCTGTGGTCCTCGCAGGGCTGCTGTTCACCTTGTCCTATCTCGACAACCGCTCGGCGATTGCGGCCCAGGCCGGCCTGTTCGACGGGCTTCGCCAGGCTCTGAACCCGATCGCGGTGAGCAAGGCGCCGGTGGAGGAGCCCGATCTCTACGCCGGGCTTGAAGCCGTCTCCGAGGTGGCCAACGGCCGGGTCGAGCCGCCTTCGGGCGCGCGGGACCTGATCGGCCCGTCGGCTTCCGCCGAACTCATCCGCGCGCAGACCGACGCCTATGACCATGCATTGCGCAACATCCTCGAGCCCCGGATGGTTTCGTTGCTCGAGGCCACCATGTGGCGCCAGATCCGTGATCCGGATTTCCTGTTCGGCGCGCTCAAGACCTATCGCATGATGACGGGCCTTTCGCAGATGGATCCCGAATACGTCCAGGACTGGTGGCTGAACAAACTGCCCGAATTCGCGCCGGTGCAACCTTTCCCGACCCAGGAGGCCGCGGACCACCAGGTTGCAGCGATCGCCCGCATGGCGGTGGAGGAAAGCTACGTCGCCCCCGACAAGGGCCTGGTTGGTCAGGCGCTGAAGACGGTGTGCTCGATCCCTCTGCCGGTACGCGCCTACAAGACGCTGCTGGCCGACCCCGCGGTGGCCGGACTGGCCGAATGGGTCCCGGCGAACTTTGCCGGCCCGAACGGCGGCAAGGTGCTGGCCCGGCGCTCGGGCAAGACGCTGCGTGAAGGCATCTCCGGCGCCTTCACCTATGGCGGCTTCCACGAGGCCGTGCTCGTCCGGCTCGAAGACGTCGCCGCGCAGGCGGCGCTCGACCGCGCAGTCTTCGCCGGTGGATGCTCCGAGAATGCGGAGACCTCCATCCCCGCGCTGTCCGGGGATATCCTCAAGCTCTACTACGAAGACTTTATCGCCCAATGGGACAGCTTCCTTCGCGACGTCAAGCTCGCGCCGCTGACCGATCTGGCAACCGCCAGCGACAATCTGAAGGATCTCTCCAGCGCCGATTCCGCCCTGAAGCGGCTGGTCAATGCGACGGTACGCGAGACCGAACTGACACGCTCGGATGAGGAGGAGCAAGGCGACGACAAGGCGAAATCGAAGGGCGCGTCCAAGCTGCTCGGCAAATTCGGCAAGATCGGCAAATATGCGAAGAAGGGCATAAAGCTGCTGCCGCGGACGGGGGCGACGGCGGAGACCGACATCTCGGGCACGCAGGTGGCCGAGCACTTCAAGCCGATCAAGGGCGCCGTCGCGGAGGTCGATGGCCTGCCCCCTTCCCTCGATGCGACGGTCGCGGCGCTGACGGCGCTGTCCAACATGCTGCAGACGCTTTCGGCGAGCCCCGACCCCCAGGACGCCATCAAGCGGCAGGGCGGCCTCGGCGAACTGACCGGCGCGGTTGCCACGCAAGCCAGGACGCTGCCTGATCCGCTCGACGATTGGCTCGCCGGCATTGCCGGCGATACGACCGGCCTGACGGAAAAGGCGGTCACCTCGCAGCTCAACGCGATCTGGCGTGCCGACGTGTTGCCCTTCTGCCAGGCTGCGCTGGCCAACCGCTATCCTTTCGACTCCGGCAGCGCGATCGACGTCAACATTCGCGACTTCTCGCGCCTCTTCGGCCCGGGCGGAATGATCGACAACTTCATCAACGACCATCTGATCGGCTATGTCGACACGGCCAGCTCACCCTGGAAATGGCGCGCCGATTTCGGGCTCGATCCTTCCGTGCTCGCCGCGTTCGAACAGGCGCGCAGGATCAGGGACGAGCTATTTGCCGCCGGCAGCGGACCGACCATGAGCTTCACGCTCGAGCCCAAGGACCTCGCGCCAAGCGTGGCGCGGGTGACGCTCAATGTCGACGGCCAGATGCTCACCTATTTCAACAACGCCACCCGCCCGCAGCCGATGACGTGGCCGGGCAAGGACGGCACCGGCGTCATCACGCTTTCCTTCGAGCCGCTCGACGGCTCGCCCGCTGTCGTCGTCAGCGAGACTGGAAGCTGGGCCTGGCTCAGGATGCTGCGCGGTGGCCGGTTCGCCGGCACCGACCTCCCCGAAGTCTACAAGCTCAGGCTCGCCGCCCGCGCCTACTACGCCGATTTCGAACTGCGCGCCTCGAGCGTGGAGAATCCCTACAATCTGAAGATGTTCGCGAGGTTCACATGCCCGGAGAGAATCTGATCCCGGGCTTCTACGGGAAGATTCCGGCGGCGGGGGATTTTGTGGGTCGGGGATTGCCCCACGATTTCGTGCGCGCCTGGGATCGGTGGTTGGCACAGCATATCGCTCCGCTGGTCGGCATGCCTTTTTGGCCGAAGGAACTGGCGTTGCGTTTCCTATCCGGTCCGGCCAGCTTCGGACCTGCCGCAGGCCTCATCGTTGCCAGCGCGGACCGCGCCGGGAGGCGCTTTCCCTTCAGCATGGTGACGCTCCTGCCGGACGCTTGTTTCGGACTTGTCTCGTCGGGCGAGTCCTGGTTCCTCGGGCTCGAAGAATTGGGTATCCAAGCCCAACTCGGCCATCTCACGCCCGACGAGCTCGAAGCCGCACTGGCTACGCTTCCGTCCCCGCCCCCCGCCGCAGGCGGAGAGATCCTCGACGGAATGGTTCTCTGGACCCGGCAGTCCGACGTTTTCGACGTGGATCCGGACGCGCCACGGGCTGTGCTGGAACAGTTGTTCATCGCGAGTTGGGAGACCAGTTCATGACCGCAAGCCATGCGGCGACCTATCGATGAACGCCATTTCGACAGCCCTTGAGAGGGTACAGCATTAATGTTGCCGTTGGAGAACCACACCCCGTTCGCCGCGGAAGGCCTGTGGACGCGCGACGAACACGGCTGCGAAGTGTGGCTGGTGGCGATCAAGGCATCGTTCGAGATCGATCCGGACGGCAAGCAAACACCGCTGAAATCCCAGGTACCCGTAAATATGGCGCCCGTCTTCGGCGCCGATCCCGACGAATTGCTCGACGACGACGATTTCTGCATCGAAAAGAGGCACACCGACATCCTGATCGACGGGCACGTCTACGCTCCCGGGGGGCACCCCGGTATCGAGACGATGGCGCGGCTCAAGGTCGGCGACCTGGACAAGACGGTCAAGGTGATCGGAGACCGTGTGTTCATGCCGGGGCCAGTGTCCGTGCGGACGAGCCAGCCGGAGCCGTTCGTCAAGATACCGATCAGTTGGCGCCGCACCTATGGCGGAACCGATACGACCGCGTCGAAGCCGGATTGGGATCAGCGAAACCCGATAGGCACGGGATTTGCGGTGGATCCGCAAAGACTGGTCGGCAAGATCGCCCCAAATCTCGAATACCCCGACGCACCCTATCGCGATCATCGTGCCGGCGCGCCGGCGGGCTTCGGTCCCGTCGCACCGCATTGGCAGCCGCGCATCAAGTACGCAGGCACCTACGGTGACGAATGGAGAAAGACGCGCGATCCCCTGCTGCCCACCAATTTCAGTCGCCTTTACTATCAATGCGCACCGGCGGACCAGCAAACGAAGGCACCGCTGATGGGTTACGAGGATGTAAGGTTGGGCAATTTCACGCGAGACGGTTTCCTGCAGTTCCTGTTGCCGCGCATCACCTTCGACGTCACCACACACTTTTATGACTTGCCCAACCGCCAGCACGGCCAAGCTACGATCCACACACTCCGGCTGAGACCCGACGAACGCCAGTTTAGCATTACCTGGATGTCGAGCCTGCCAGTGCCCTACGACGAGGAGAAGCTCAGAACCACGACGATACGCCTGCGTCGGCGGACCGGTGTTTCGCCTGCCGTCAGCCGCACCGGTGTCTGGACAGGTCCCGAATAATGGCCAGCGGCAGCACCGTCGTGGTGATCGGCGTAGGCGCACGCACGCCGCTCGGATTCTCTGTCGCCGCCAGCGCGGCAGCCGTGCGCGCCGGAATATCGGCGATTCAGGATCATCCCTACATGGTCGACCGTTTTGGCGCACTGATGAGGATCGCACCCGATCCAGGTATCGACGGCAGTGTTCTTGGGCCTGAACGCGCCGTGCAAATTGCCGTTGCACCGGCCCTCGACGCGCTTGCGCCGATGCTGGGAGTTGGACCGACTGCGCCGGTGTCGCTGATCGTCTCCACGGGCGAACCGAGGCCAGGACAGGAGGGCGAGTTCTCAGCCAGCGTCTACGCGCAATTGCGTACTCGACTGTCGAACGACCTGGTCCTCGAAGGAGGGGGTGTAAACGCCGGCGGTCACGCCGGCGGGCTGCTCGCCATCCATCATGCCTGCAAGCTTCTCAAAGAGGGCAAAGCCAAGTTCTGCCTGGCGGGCGGCATCGATACCTATCTCGAGCCCGAAACCCTGGAGTGGCTCGACGAGAATGGCCAGTTGCATTCCGAAGGGAACGTCTACGGCTTCTGTCCGGGAGAGGCCGCCGGATTTTGTCTCATGACGCGACTGGAGACAGCCCGAAACCTTGGAATCACACCGCTGCTGCAGGTCGTGGGCACTTCGCTGGCGAAGGAGGAGCATCGGATCAAGACCCGGACGGTCTGCCTCGGCGAAGGACTGAGCGCTGCTTTCCAGCTTCTTTTCGAGAACGCGCCACCCGATTCAGTCGACCGTATCATTTGCGACATGAATGGCGAACGCTACCGTGGCAACGAGTACGGATTTGCAGTGTTGCGCAATCCCGGCCGTTTCAAGGACGCAGCCGATTTCGAGACGCCCGCCGATTGCTGGGGTGATGTTGGCGCGGCATCCGGGCCCCTTTATGTGGGCCTCGTAACGGAAGCGGAAGCTCGCGGCTACCGAAAGGGGCCACTCACGCTTATCTGGGCGAGTTCGGAGAACGGCGCCCGCGCCGCTGCCTTGCTCGGTGGGTTCACGGAGAGACGCTGATGCCCACCCACATCACCGTCAACGGCCTCGGCCTGACGCATAAATCATCAACGGGGTTCTCGAAGGCGACCATTCCGGACGTGTGCAAAACGCCCACGCCGGGCGGGCCGGTGCCGATGCCCTATCCCAATTTTGCCCTCAGCGGAACGTTGACGAACGGCACGACGACAGTCTTCGCCAAGGGCGGCAAGATGATCGCCATCAAGGGTTCCCAGTACTCCACCTCGACGGGCGACGAGCCGGGGACCGTGGGCGGTGTCAAATCGAACACCTTCAAGCAGGCGACCGACTGGATCACCTATTCCTTCGACGTCAAGATGGATGGCAAGAATGCCTGTCGAGACACCGACAAGAAATTCCACAACAACAAGAATACTGTCGATCTCATGGGGAACGTCAACCCAAATAGTCCAGGACGGCCAAATATCCTCACGATACCTTGCGACAACGCGCCAGAAAAACCTTCGCCTGGTCGCCACAAATTTACGGACTGCGAGAAAGAGGAGATTTGTGCAAAGATCGCAGATATCAACAAGGAAATGAAAGGTACCTTACGCAGCGCGATAACCAGCTACGACAGCTTGAGAGAACAAGGAAATGCAAGGGCGGCCCAATTGAGAGGCATGGCCATGCGGGAAAGCAACAATCCCGAACTGCAGGCGCTGAACCAGAAAGGGTTCAAGCATCTCTCCAAGAAGTGCCAAAAGGAGTTGCAGGACAAGGCCAGCAACAGCAAGCCTCCTTACAAAGGATTCAGCGTAGATCATGTCAAAGAGATTCAATTCTGCGGCCATCCGACCGATCTGAACAATCTCAGGTGGATGTCGCGCCGACCGAACCGATGGATCGGTGGCCAACTCAACCAGCTCGTGACGAGCGGCCCCAAGAAGCACACCGGTGTCAAGGGCGACTGCTGTTGATCCTGGAGGACCACAAATATGAAAGAATCGCTGCCACTCCCGCGACTTGTCGAACAGTTGGCGCAGGCGCTGCGCACCTACGACAAACTCGCTTTCGACGAAGAATATGACCATGAACTCGGCGAGCCCGCTTCGCGGCAGCAACTCGCCCGGCTCGAACGAAAGCTGAGCAAGCCGCTGCCGCCGAGCTATCGGGCCTTTCTCGAACTCCACAATGGCTGGGTGAACTTCGCAGGCGACGCCAAGTTGCTCGCGGTCGAAGACCACGACGATGAATGGGTCGAGGACGTCCTCGCCGACCTGCAGGAAGTATTTTCCGATCTGGACCAGGAGAACCCTTTTGAGAACGGCGCCCTCCCTGTGATGCTCGGCGAGGACTCCAGGCAGGCAGTATATCTGGATCCACAAACCCTGCGCGCGGATGGTGAAATGGATGTCGTCGTGCTTGACATCAACAAGGAAGAACGGCGGCTTCCGGACTTCACGTCGTTCCTGATGTACAAGCTTGGCCTGCTCCGTGAGATGATCGACAATCAGACGAGGGGCATCGACGACAGGGAGTCGGACTAGATGCGCGTTCCGCCCCTGCCGCCGGCACTCGCCCAACCCGTAGTCATCGATGGGCAGGTCGTCTTGAAGGTCATGCTGGACCTGACGATCTATCTCCAGGGTCCGACCGAGGAGGAATTCGAGTTTCTGCTCGATCTTTATGAGGCGGCGTGCCCTACCGACAGGTTGATCAAATTCAAGATAGCGGAACTCCCGATATGGTCGTACATCGCCGCTCCAAGGCTGACGATGCAGGGGCGGAGCGCCGCGACAGCGAGAATCCGCCGGCCCTACTTCGAGCCGTCCCGCGAGCGCATTCGGCAAGGGCGGGCTTTCGAAGCTCAATATTGGGATGGTCTGGAAATCGATGAGCCCTCCGGAAGCTGGAGCCTCAACTGTCAGCGCGCGCACTGGCGGTCCGAAGGCCTGTTCGCCTTCGCACGCGTGCTTGTACCGCTGGAAACCGACCCGGATCTGCTGGTGAGGATGGCTCTTGCCGTTGCCGACAATGTTGCCCTGCATTCGGGCCATGGCGGCCTCGTCTTTGTTTATGAACCCAACTTCCTGGAGGACGCCTTTGACGCGATCTATGCGCGAGCGCGGCGCTTCTGGGGCGTGGATATTGAGCACATGAACGGCACGCTGCGCCTGATAAGGAAGGGCATCAAGGCGGTGAACTGGATCACCATAGTGGGCCGCGAGTTTCGATCGGCCCCCGGAGTCCGGGAGATACTGGTCCGCCTGGCCGACACGCCGGCCGTGACAGTCGCCCACCGAACCCATGCTTCGGTGTTCATTGCCGGCCCTCGACCGGTACCTGGTGACCAGCACCGGCCGGACTCCAGTCTCGACCCGTATTATGCGATCGCAAACGCCCTTGGGCCCCTCTTTCTTGACCACCATCCGGACTTCCCGGGAGATCGGTTCCTGACCAACGGGAATACGGTCGGTTGGATTCGCAGGTTCATCGACCCAACGGCCTGGCGATGAGCGGAGCACCCCACGACCAGATCGCCTCGCCGCCTTGTCGATTTTCTGACTTGGCCACCGGCGAGGTCAAATGCCAAGTCAGAGCAATCCTCGCGTCTTTGCCCATTCCTTTACCAGATCGGCGACCGGCAAGTAGGGAGGGTCATCGTCGAAGTGATCCGCAAATGGCTGGCCAAGCAGCGACGTCTCGACCGAGAAAAGTTGGCTATCTTCACGGGCTTGGGGAAACAGTTCGAGAAATGCAGTTCCTGCCGCTTCCGCCAATGCTGGATTGCGCATCTGGTGGATTAGCCAGTGCAGGATTGTCCTGTCAGCCAGCATCCCTGCTCCCCGCACAGCGAGCGGGGCCGTTTCGGGCGACTTCAAAAGCTCGCCTAGCCAGACGCGCACATCCTTTTCAGGGCCGCCCTCAACGATCGAACGGAGCGCCGAGATCGACTCCGGCCTGCCGCTGACCGCAACCTTCTTCAGCGCTGCGGTAGCAGCAGGATCGGCGCCGAGTTGAGCCAGAGCCATTGCCGCTCGGGCTCGCGCCATCTCGTCCTGATCATGCAGTCCCAGCCGCAGGGCATCGACAAGGTCGCGGCGCTTCAGCACGCCGGCTAGCCGATACGCCGAAGATCGCACCCTCGCGTCCGTGTCGCGCACGAGGCGGGCGAGATGCGTATTCGGATCGACCTGATGCGACGCGCAGGCTGAGACGGCCAGGAAGCGTTCAAGGGCGTCGGCCGAGGTGATCCATTCGCGAACCAGTTGCCCGATGGCCTTCGCCGGGAGCCAGGAAAGTGCGCCGGTCAGTCCCGTGGCGTCCTGCGACTGGCGAGCAAGGCGGAGCGCCTGCGCAATGCGCGTCGCATCCCGCCGTTCGATCGCGAAAAAGGAGAAAACGAAAAGCTCGCCCTTCTCCGGATAGTCCTCGTACTGTTCCTGAATGAAGGGCCAAGCCGCCTCGCCGGCAATGCGCAGGCCATCGAGGTTAGCCTCGAGGCGTCTGTCGATCCCGGCAATTACGTTCGAATCCGCTGAGCCAGCCGCCATCAGAGTGTCCCGTTGCGCCCAAAGGAAGGCGGCTTGCTCGACGTGCTGCTTCACGACGAAGGGCACGAGGGGCGGCTGCGGCCCCGCAGGCGGCCGATGTTGTGGCGTCACGGCCGCCATCAGTTCAAATCGATCGAACCGCCGCGGATGCGGTTGGCGGCGCTGGCATGGCTGGTAACGTAGGTACCGCGAATGGTGATACGGCCGTCTTTCTCCATGATGATCGTCGACTTCCCGCATCTGAATTCGATGCGCTCCTCGCCGGTGATCTTCACTCTTTCGCCGTCGCGAACAACCTGGGGCGGCAACTTGCGAGTGGGCTCGACGATGCGCCCGACGATCAAGGGGCGGCCTGGATCACCTTCCTGGAAAAGCAGCGCGACCTCGGCGCCGATCATTTCCGATGTCAGTTCCGTCAGGCTGCGTGCCGGCACCGCCGTCTCTTGCGGGTTCCCGGGAAAGACAACGAGCGGGGCATCCTCGCCGAATCCCAGGAAGACTCCTATCACGACGCCGTCGATCCGCTCGTGAACGCTGCCCATGGCCGTCACCTCAGTTCTCGCTGATCTTCGAACCCTTCATCACAATGTCGCTCGAAGCCTTGATGCTGATCTTGCCTGAAGCCTTTACGGAAATGTCCTTGCCCTCGATCGCAATCGAGCCGTCCTTCTTCATCATCAGCTTCGCCGATCCGGTCTTGATGAGGATCGAGTCTCCCGCATCGATGACCAGATTCTTGCCGACCTTGATCGAACTGTCCTGCGCGATCTGAATGCCGCTTCCCTTGCCGATCTTGAGCGAATGCGCGCCGCTTATGTCGGTCGAGTCATCTGCACCGATCTTTGCGCTGCGCGCCGCACCGATATCGCTGCTCAGGGCACTACCGACCTTGAAGGACTGATTGGCCCCGATCTGCACGCTCTGGTTCGCCCCGATGTCCCAGCTGTCGCTCGCGCCGATGTCATGGCTCTGATTGATGCCGACGCTCACCGAGCGCGTCGCGCCGATCGTGTTTATCTGCGCCGCCCCCACGCTTCGGGTCTCGGCCGCCCCGACCGTATCGATCCGCGCCGCGCCCACGGTGATCGTCTGGACGAGGCCCACGGTCTGGGTGTGGTTGGACCCGATCGTCTCAGTGGAGTTTGAGCCGATGCCGATCGTCTCGTCGACCCCCACCGTCAGCGACCGGTTGGCGCCCACCGTCTCCGTGTCGTTCGAGCCGATATTGGTCGTCTGGTCGACGCCGATCTTCACGGTCTTGTTGTTGCCGACGTCCTCGTCGAGATCGACGCCGACCGAATGCTTGGCGTTGTTGTCGATGCGGTCGGACTGGTCGTGCTGCACCAGTTTGGTGCGATCGTTCTTGATCAGAAGGTTGTGGTCCTTCTGCGCCTGGAAATTGACCAGTTCGGAACCGGCCTTGTCCTCGAACATCAGCTCGTTGTATCCGCCGCCGCCCTTCGAGGAGTTCGATTTCCAGCCCGATTGGGTTGCGCTTCCGGGCAGTCCGTAGGGTGGCATCTGCGAGGCATTGTAGACGCGGCCAGTGATGATCGGCAGATCAGGATCGCCCTCGATGAAGTCGACGACCACCTCCTGGCCGATGCGCGGAATCTGGATGAAGCCCCAGCCGCTGCCGGCCCAACTCTGCGAAACCCGTACGAAGCAGGAGCTGTCCTGATCCTTCTTGCCTTCGCGGTCCCAATGAAACTGGACCTTCACCCTGGCATATTCGTCGGTGAAGATTTCCTCGCCCGAGGGACCCACCACGGTCGCCGTCTGCGGGCCGCGCATGACGGGCCGCCGCGTGATGCGCGGTGGCCGGTAGGGCAATGAGGTCGGCGCCACCTCCATGGTCACGCGGAAGTTCTCGGCTTCCGTTTCGACGCCGCTGCGGAAGCCGGGATCGAACAGCCGGTATTCGGCGCTGACCACCAGATATTCCTGGTTCTGGTCTTCGCGCGGAAAGCCTTCGAGTTTGAAGGTTGAGCCCGAGGCCAGGCCACGCACGGTGCCGGCGGCCCGAACGCGCCGGTGCACGGCCTGGATCTCCTCGCGCCGGATCGCCGCGATCGCGTCGCCGCGCCCGACATCGAGATGAGCGCCCGGCTGGCGATAGTGTTCGCCGGATGCCCGCTCATGGCTGAAGGCCTTCGTCGATACGGCCATCAGGTCGGCGCCCGGTTTCTTGAAGTCGTAGTCGGTATGGGCGTAGGCACCCGGCATCACGGCGCTGCCGGGTATCCAGTCGGAGATGTATTCGACGTCGCGCCTCGCCGCCCGCCCCTCCTGGTGATAGGGCACCTTCTCGTAGCCGGGCGCCGGCTTCAGCTTGCTCATGGCGTCGGTCAGGATGAGCTTGTGCTCGCCATCGCCATATTCGAAGAAGTACATGATGCCTTCGTGCTCGAGCAGGCGCTGCACGAAGTCGAGGTCGGTCTCGTCGTACTGCACGCAATAATCGCGCGCGGGGTACGATCCCTGGAGCCGCTTCTCGTATTTGGCGGGAGCGTGCTTGGAGAAAATGTCCTCGACGATCTCGACGACGCTCATCTTCTGGAAGATGCGGCAATCGGTGGTATTGCCGAGGAACCACAGCCAAGGCCTGACCACGGCCTCGTAATAGGCCAGCCTCTCCTCGATACGCGTGAGACGGAACTCGGAGATGAGACCGCTGAACCAGCGTTTCGGATCGGATTCCCCCTCGATCGAGACAGTGCCGCCCAGCATCTTCAGGGGGTCGACCTGCAGGTCGTTGCTCACGAAGCCGACGGTGAAGGCGAAGCAGCGGCTGATCTCGTCGCGTCCGATCAGCTGGGTGAAGGTCAAAGTCTTGGCTCCGACCGGCGTCTGGATGACTGCGGCACGATCATCTGCCATCGGGAACGTGCCTCCGGAACGCAGGCCAACTTTCAACGATCAAGTGTAGCACAAGTCTTGGAGACCGGCCAAAAATCACGCGCTATCTTCCTGATTGCAAATCCAATTCATCCGAAGAGGCTTGTCGGGCCGTGGTCGAGGCAGGCATGCGCCCGATCAGGATCGTCGGCCTCGGTTCACCTGCGTTGGCATAGCCGTCCTCGCTTCGCAGCTTTCCCGATGCTCAGAATGCTACCTTCAGCCCGATCTTGCCCGCTATCGTGGAACTATCGGAGGAAAGCTTGCCCCGAACCTCGCCGCTGACCGTGGAGGATTGCGATATCTTCAGGTTGAAGCCCCCCGAAAGTGCCGCGGAAAAGTCTGAGTCGTCGAAGAAGAATCCCACCCCGCCGGCGCTCGCCTCGTTGTTGTAGGCAAAGCGCTGCTGGAGATCGGCACGCAGATATGGGCTGAAGATCATGCCGTTTTCCATCCGGTAGTCGGCATACACGCCTGGATCGAATTTCACGGCGCCGAAGGACACCTTCGATTCCCCGTGCTCGACGCCGAGGCTGTCCGTATAGGCGTCGCCGGTGAAGCTGATGCCGAGCACGCCGCCGCGCAGATCGAAGCGGGCCCTTTCCGTCAAGTTGAAGATGTGGCCGGCCGATGCCGTAACCGCATAGCCGATCGTGTCGTATTCGCCGCTGGCTCCGTTGAGCACGCCGTTCGAGACGTCCGTGCCGCCGAAAAGAACCATTCCGGAGACCAGGAGATAGTTCTGCTCCTTGCGGAACAGACCGTAGGTGCCCGCCATGCCGCTCTCGTTGCGTCCGGAACCGACGCTGGGGAAACCTCCGAACGAGCCGAGGGCCAGATCCGTGGAGGTGTAACCCGCGAACAGTCCGAGATTGAGCCCGTATTCCTGATCGAAGGCGAAATGCCTGGCGGCGTTGAAATCGAGGCTGATCGCGGCCGAGAAGTCGTCGCTGTCGAAGGACGGCCCCTGGATGCTCGTGGCGCCGTTCGAGATCGTGAAGCCGTCATGGTTCACGCGAGCGAACTGGCCCGAGGCGAAGACGCCAAATATCGGAGCCGCCGCTCCCGTCGTTCCGCCATCGAGACCGAGCCCGTATTCAATTGCATCTCCAGTGATGTCGAAGAACGCATCCTTCATCGTCTCCACCGTCTGCGAATTGACGGCCGCATCGACGTTCGACACGAGGCCGACAACTTCCGCATTCGGCGTTGCAATGAGGATCAGGCCGCCGCCCGCGCCTGGCAGAACTTGATAGGTGAACAACTCGGCGGCCGTCCCACTGATGCCGCTGACTGTGAACGCGCCGCCGATCGGGGCGCCGGCCGCGGTCAGGATGGGTATCTGCGTGGTCTCCAGAATCTGCGGCGTACCGAGCAGATTGACCAGTATCACATTGTCGCCCGTGGCGGTGGCAGCGCCGTTGGCAATGATGGTGTCGGCCTGGGCCGTGACCTGGTTGAAGTCGAGCCCGATCGTCGCGCCGTCGAGAAAGAGCCCTCCGAGCGTCAAGGTGCTGGTGGGATTTCCGTCGATGAGGTTCAGTGTCGAGCCCGCGATCGAAAGATTGCCGAAGCCCCCCGCCTGCGAGGCGAGCGTCACGGCTCCGGTCGAGAACAGCGTCGAGCCGCCGGTCAGGGCCAGCGCGTCGATCACCTGCACGCCGCCGGCGAAGCGAAGGGTCGATCCTGTGACCGCGAGCGAGGAGAAGCCGGCGAAGTTCTGGCTCTCGCTCCCGACAGCTAGATTGGTGCCACTGATCACGCCCGTGGCATCGGTGCCGCTGAACAGGACGCCGTCGCTCAGATTCAGCGTCGCGGCATTGTCGATCACCAGCGTGTTGCCGGAGAGCCCCGTGATGTCGCCGCCGACCGTGCCGCCGAAAAGGCGGACGGTCTCGGCGTCGATGCCGCCGAGAATGGTGCCACCTTCGAGGATGACGACATCAGCCCCCGCGCCGCCGAGCACGCTGCCGCCGACCGTGCCTCCGTCCATGGCGAAGCTGTCGTTGCCCTCGTCCAACTCGACGACGCCGTCGATCCTCGCATCTCCGGAAACGGCAACCGTGTCGTTACCGGCACCACCGGTAATCCTCGACACCCTCCCCGTCCCGCGTACGGTGAGGGAATCGTCGCCTATGTCGCCGCCGACAGGGCCTGCCACCGTGCCGCCGCTGACCTCCACGACATCGTCGCCTTCATTGCCGAAAAGGAAGCCGGCAATAGATCCGCCCTGCACGGTCAGAGTGTCTGCGCCTTCATTGCCGCTGACGGCTGCGCCGACGCTGCCGCCCGTCATCAGGAAAATGTCGTCGCCCGTCTCGAGCCCGATTGCATCCGGATCGGCGGTCGAGCCGACGATGTTCGCCGTGCCCGAAATCGTGACCGTGTCGTTCCCGGAACCTGCAAAGATCGACTCCTCGATCGTGCCGCCGCTGACGGTGATGTTGTTGCCGCCGCCCTGCCCGAACACCGAACCGTTGATGGTGCCGCCGCTCATTCGGAAGACATCGGCTCCACCGCCGAGATAGACGCCCGGCTGCGGGGTTACGGTCGGGCCGATCACGCTCCCCACCGTGCCGCCGGTCATCGTGAAGGTGTCGTCTCCCTCGTCGAGTTCGACCAGGTCGCTGATCACTGCCGTACCGGAAACCGTGACCGTGTCATTGCCGTCGCCGCCGGAAACGGCGAACACCGAGCCGGTTCCGCGGATGGTCAGAGCATCGTTTCCGATGTCGCCGCCGACAACGCCAGATACCGTCCCGCCGCTGACGTCGATAATATCGTCCCCCTCGTTGCCGAAAAGGAAACCGGCGATGGACCCTCCTTGCACGATCAGAGTGTCGGAGCCTTCATTGCCGCTGACAGCCGCACCGACAGTACCGCCGGTCATCAGGAAAGTGTCGTCGCCGGCTTCCAGCCCGATCGCGTCAGGGTCGGCCGTCGAGCCGACGATGTTCGCGGTGCCCGAAATGGTGACCGTGTCGTTCCCGGATCCTGCAAAGATCGACTGGTCGATCGTGCCGCCGCTGACGGTGATGGTGTCGCCGCCGTCCTGCCCGAACACCGAACCATTGACCGTGCCGCCGGTCATCGTGAAAGTGTCGTCGCCCTCCTCGAGTTCGACCACGTCGCTGATCACTGCCGTGCCGGCAACCGTGACCGTGTCATTGCCGTCGCCGCCGGAGACGGCGAACACCGAGCCGGTTCCGCGGATGGTCAGAGCATCGTTTCCGATGTCGCCGCCGACAACGCCAGATACCGTCCCGCCGCTGACGTCGATCGTATCGTCCCCCTCGTTGCCGAAAAGGAAACCGGCGATGGACCCGCCCTGCACTGTCAAAGTGTCGGCGCCTTCGTTGCCGCTGACAGCCGCACCGACAGTGCCTCCCGTCATCAGGAAGGTGTCGTCGCCGGCTTCCAGCCCGATCGCGTCGGGATCGGCCGTCGAGCCGACGATGTTCGCCGTGCCCGAGATGGTGACTGTGTCATTCTCGGAGCCGGCAAAGATCGACTGGTCGATCGTGCCGCCGCTGATGGTGAGGGTGTTGCCGCCGCCCTGCCCGAACACCGAACCATTGACCGTGCCGCCGGTCATGGTGAAGGTATCCGCACCGTCTCCCAGAAATATGGACACAGGCGAACCCGGATCTCCCACCGTACCGCCGTTCATGTTGAAGGTGTCGACCCCGCCGAGTGTTTCGATGGTGCCGGTCGTGATGTCGAGAAAACCCACCTCTCCGATCGGCGTGAGAGCCCCACTGGTACCGAGAATGAGGCCGCCCGACATGTTTATCACGTCGCTGCCGTTACCGCTGTAGATTTGGGGGCCCTCGAACGGGGTAATACTGGTTGCGAACGATCTGAACGTTCCGGACGGGCAATCCACGGTGACGCCCGTGCCCAAACCCAGCGTCCCGCTGCAAGCGCGTGCCTGCGTCGACGGGAACATCAGCATCGCGGCGATGGCCATGCCGGAAGCGCCGGCAAGCCAGATAGCGGCAACACCTCTGGCGGTGTCGCTGCGGGTGCGCGCGCCGCAAGATTTCGGACCGCGGACGGTCGGCCCTGCCTTGACCAAGAGTACCCCCCTTTTCCCTTCGCCGACCGCCCCGCCATGGCCGACATCACTGAAGAAGAACCCGGTTCAATTGTGTCAAACTATGCCATCCAGGCAGCCTGAGCCGCAATTGTAAATTTATCACACTGGTCGCAAGTCATTCAGGCGCATGGAGAAATTCCACGTCTTCTGCAACCCTCGTTTGCAGCTTCTTCCTTTGGAGATCATCATTTCACAGCCGCCACCGGCCCGAAAATCAGGCAACCTTCTACAGAAAATATAAGACGTCTGGCGTGAAACGAGCGTAAAATCAGGCCGATGCCGTCATCTCAGGGCGGTGTCAATGGCATGGCGTGCTATCTTTTGCCTGCTCGTTGGTGTAGAAAAAGCAGTGGTCTTCGAAGGTATCCGGCCGGCACCACAGGCGGCGACTTTGCCAACCCGTATACGTTCGACGACTGCCAATTGTCGGATGGCAGCACGGGGACAGAGACATGTCGTTCTTCGGACTCCTCCTCCATTCAGTGGTGCCGACATTGCTGCTGATCGGATCGACGTTCGCCGCGAGTGCTGCGGCGATGGACACGTCCCCCGACGAACCGTCGAGGCGGATGGCGATCGTCGTCGGGAATTCCGACTATCAAAGCAAGCGCCTGGAGGAGCTGGCCAATGCCGCCAATGACGCAAGCCGCCTTTCGGAGAGCCTCAAGAGGCTGAATTTCGACGTCCTGACCGCCACCAACGTCACCCGTGACGACTTCGACCGGCTCCTGGCCGATGCCGAAAAGAGGCTTGCCACGGCGAGCTCTGTCCTCATCTTCTATGCGGGTCACGGGGTCCAGATCGAGGGTCAGAACTACCTGCTGCCGGTCGACACGCCGGATCCGGAAAGCATCGAAAAGCTGACCGGGCGGGCCGTCAAGCTGAACGACGTCATCGCGCGCTTCGCCAGCCGGGAGCGCCAGACCTTCGTCTTCCTCGATGCCTGCCGCAACAATCCGATGGGCGCATCCGGCCTTGGAAGCAACGGCCTCGCTCAGGTCGAGGCCGGCGAGAACACGTTCATCGCCTTTGCGACCCAGCCCGGCAACGTGACGGTCGACGGTGCCGGCGAGAACAGCCCTTTCACGGCTGCCCTTCTGAAGAGCGTCGAGATCCCCGGCCTGAGCATTTCGGACATGATGATCCGTGTCCGCAACGAGACGGAGGCGCTGACGCTTGGCCGGCAGGTCCCGTGGGACCAGTCCAATCTTCGGGAACAGTTCTACTTCACCGAGCAGCAGGTCATTGATCCGACACAGCTGAGCGCGAGCCTGTCGCGGATTTTGTCCGACCCGGTCGCCAAGCAGAAGCTCCAGGTCGAACTGGCGTCGAACGATCTGCAGACCGCGGTCCTGATCGTCGGGCAGACGATGCGCTCGATAGGCTCGCCGCTGGCCGTCCCGGCGAGCGATCCGCCTGCTGTGGCGGAGCAGCGGGGCGGCACCAGGGTGGCGAGCCTCGACGGAGCGCGGCAGAGCGTAGTCTCCGACCTCGGAACCTTGATCGTTGGGACGTCGGTCGAGCAAGGGGCCGAAGACAGCTCCAAGGAACTGGCTCGCAGCGTTCAGACGGAACTGCGCCGGCTGGGATGCTATCGCATGGCGGTGGACGGCGATTGGGGCAAGGGTTCCGCCCGCGCCCTCAATGATTATTACAAGAACACCAAGCAGGTGGCTGCAGCGAACGGGCCAAGCGTGGAACTGCTCGGCGATCTGTTCCTGCGCTCCGGCCGCATCTGCAAGGCCCCGGTGATCGTGAAGAAAGTCAGGCAAACCGATGTCGCCTCCCAGGAAGCCGGCGGCAAGCCGGCCTCAACGAGAACGGGCAATACGAAACGCAGGTCGAGTCCGGCACGCGCGCCGGCTCCGCCTCCGCCCGATATCAGCAGCGGGATCGGCATCGGCGGAATTTTTTAGCCAGCGAGCCCCCCGGCTGCATCGACTTGCCGCATCGAGGCCTCGTGCTTCGTGCCGGCAAGCCGGAGGTTTCGGCGTCGAAAACCGGCCATGAGCATCAAGGACGAACCCATCGCCTCGGGCGACCGAACCATCATCCGGCCTGTTCCAACCGGTTCGCCGAAGTCTGTCCCGGCGGGCACTCCGCCGCAGCGGAGCCGCGCTGATGTCGAGCCCGCATCGTCGCCGGCAACGATCATTTCTCCGCAAGCGGGCCGCGCCTCCACCCAGGACTGGCCCGGCGCAACGGTAATCGCCGACGCCGCACCGGGCGGCTGGCCAGGCGTCGGGCCTACCGTTCTTGCCGGCTGGGATGGCGCGCCGGCCTCAGAAGCCTCGCTCGAACCTGTCGGCGGCGCGCCATATCCCGGCTCCAATCCGCTGATTGCCGCCGCGGCGCCGCTGCTCCTGCTTCTCGGTCGCCTTCGGACGAAGCAGACCGAGATCGACGGCGAGCCGTTGATGGACGGCATTGCCGAGGCCATTCGGCAATTCGAGCGGGAGGCCGGTGAACGAAACGTCCCGGCCGAAGAGATCCGGATCGCGAAATATGCGCTTTGCGAAGTGGCCGACGATATCGTGCGGAACCTGCCCGGCTCCGACAGGCAGGCCTGGATACGGAACGGCATGGTGTCGAAGTTCTTCCAGGGCCAAGCCTCCGGCGCCGGTTTCTTCGAGGAGCTGAACAGGCTGTTGGCCGATCCCCACTCGCATTACCATTTGCTCGAACTGATGCATGCATGTCTCGGCCTCGGTTTCGAAGGCCAGTATCGCGGCCTGGCCGACGGCGGCAGCGGTCTGATGCGTGTGCGCGGCGACGTCTACGAGACGCTTCGCGTTCTTGAGCCGCAAGCGGACGATATCTCCCCTCGCTCACAGGACCCATCCGCAACGACGGCACGAGCTTCTGCATCCCTTCCGCTCTGGGCCGTCGCCGCCGCCGGGCTCGTGCTGCTCGCGGTCACCTACGCAGCGATGCGTTTCACGGTCGAAAGGCAAAGCGACGCGGCCGTCCACAACTTGCTGGCGCTCAATCCGCCCACGGCCGTCACGATCGAGCGAACCGCCCCGGCACCGGTTATCGAGGAGCCAAGACGCTCCACGCGGCTGGACCGCATTCGCGCCGCCCTTGCCGCCGAAACCGCCCTGGGAAATCTGATCATCGAGCCCAAGGACGGTTTCATCGTTATGGAAATCAACAATCTCCTGCTGTTCCAGCCGGGTAAGGCCGAACTCAGGCCCGAATTCGAGCCGGTCGCGGGGCGCATCGCCGCCGCGCTCGAGCCGGAACCGGGTCCGATAAAGGTCGTCGGTCACACCGACGATGTGAAGCCCAGCCGGTCGAGCGCCTTCAAGTCGAACTACGATCTTTCCCTCGCCCGTGCCGAGGCCGTGAAGGAGCTTGTCGCGCCGCGGATGAGCGACGGGTCGCGCTTGTCGGTGGAAGGCAAGGGCGAAGACGTTCCCATAGCGGACAACAAGACGCCGGAAGGCCGGGCCCGCAACCGCCGGGTCGAGCTGATGATTCCGCAGGAGGAAACGCCGTGAGGGCAGCCGGCTCGCACGTCGGTTCGGTGAGCCCATGAGATCCTGGATCGTCGGGAGCATCTCGGCTATCGCGCTGGCCTGCTTCGCTGCGGCCGTCTGGTATGCCGGCCCGATGATCGGCTTCAACGGCGAGCGGCCGTTCGAACCGGTTTGGGTCCGCGCCGCGATCGTTGCGGCGGCCTTCCTGCTGGCGGGGGCTTGGGGCGTCCTCATGCTGCTGCGAAGACCGGCGACGCATCCGCCGCATGTCGCAGAGGCGGACGTGGCGACCGGCAACCCCGAGCTCCTGAAGCGCCTGAACGAAGCGCTCGGAACGCCGCGGAGCAGCAAGCGCAAGATCGCCGACAAGCAACCCTGGTATCTCGTCATTGGCCGGCAGGACGCAGGCAAGACGGCGGCGATCGCCAATTGGGGGCTCCGCCCGGACGCGTCGCGTAGCGCGCGAGAGGCCGCCACGCAGCAATGCGACTGGTGGCTCGCCGAGGAGGCCGTGTTCATCGACACGCCAGGTCGCCTGACGATGCAGGATTCGAATTCCGCGACCGACCGGAAGAGTTGGCTGGCGCTCCTGTCGCTGCTCGGCAAGAGCCGCGCCGGGCAGCCGATCGACGGTGTCATCGTCGTGATAAGCCTCAAGGACGTCATAGCTCTCGAAAGTGAGGCGCTGGCCGCACAAGCCCACGCCATCCGCAATCGGCTGCAGGAGATACAGGACCGGCTGACTACCGAATTCGGCGTCTACCTGCTGTTCAGCATGGCCGACCTCGTCCCCGGCTTTGCCGAGTTTTTCGGCCGCTTCGACGACAGCCGCCGAGGGAAGGTATGGGGGGCGATGTTCCAACCGCAGGACCGGGAGGAGAGGACGGCAGGCAGCCGTGTCGGGAAGGAGTTCGACGCATTGGTCCAGCGTCTTTCGCAGGAAACGACAGACCGCCTTTACCACGAGCCGGATCCGATCGCGCGCATCGCAATCTTCGGCTTTCCTCTGCAGTTCGCGTCCCTGAAGCAGCGCATCGTTGATCTGGCGGGGCGGATGTTCGAGCCCGCCGCCTATAGTGCGGTGCCGAAACTGCGCGGATTCTATTTCTCCTCGGCAAGGCAGACCGGGGCGGCGGCCGAATATACCGGTTCCGCGCATGGCGTGGACTTCTTCCTCCGCGATCTCCTGACCAAGGTTATCCCCGCCGAGACGGGCTGGAAATCGCGGGATCGGCCGGCTCTCCGTCCTGCCGCCCTTCTCCGCTATGGAGGCCTCGCCGCATTTGTGCTCGGGGCCGCGACGCTGATCGGCGCGTGGGGTGTTAGTTTCGTCAGGAACCGCGCGCTGGTCGATTCGACGCAGGCGCTGATCAAGCAGGTTCACGTCGGAAACAACTCGCCTCTTGGAAGCACCGAGGTGACCGGCGTCGATCTTGAGAACATCGTCGAGACGCTGGCTCTGCTGCGCGACCTTCCCGCCGGCTATGACAGCGGCGAAACGTCCACGCCGCTTCAGGAACGGTTCGGCCTAAGCCAGCGCGCCAAGCTCAATTCGGCAAGCAAGGAAGCCTACCGACAGGCGCTCGAACGTCTCTTGCGATCGCGCCTTGTTCTGCAGGTCGAAAGCGCTATCCGGACAAAGCTCGCGGAGCCGATCGAGCTCTATGAGCCGCTGAAGGTCTATCTCATGCTGGGCGGCCAGGCACCGCGGATCGATGACGAATTGATCATTGCCTGGATCAAGCAGGACTGGGAGCAGAACCGTTATCCCGGACCTGCCAATCGCGAGGGACGCGACGAGCTCGAACGGCACCTGCGCGCCATGCTCGACCTCGACGACGGACGCGGTCCCACCTACGAGCTCGACCGCAGTCTTGTCGAGACGGCGCAGCGGTCGCTATCGCGCATGGACATGGCCGACCTTGCGCGGGCGCTGGTCAATTCGGCGATCCACTCGGCAGGGCTGGACGACTTTTCCGTGGCGGCGCGCGCCGGTCCCCAGTCGCCTCTGGTCTTCGAGGCCCGCGACGGCCGCGGCATCGCTGCGCTGCGCGTGCCCGGCATCTACACCTGGAGCGGATTCAACGAATTCTTTCTGCCGCAGCTTGCAACGGTCGCGCAAAAGGTCGTCGATGACCAATGGGTCATGGGCGCAGGCGGCGCGCAGGTCGGAGTGGAGGAGCAACTCGACCGTCTCGGCCCCGAACTGCTGGAGCGCTACGGCAGGGATTTCTTAGCGACGTGGACGAAGCTGCTCGACAATCTGAAGCTGAGGCCCATGACGGAAGACAAGCCTGACTATGCGTCACTGTCCGCCGCATCTTCGCCGACATCGCCGATCACGCAACTGGTTGAAGCGGTGGCCGACGAAACGGCTCTTACACGGGACTTGCGCGCCGGCGAAGACACGGAACCTGCCCCCGGAGCGATGGAGAGCATGGCAAAAGGCCTCGCCCGCATCGGTGTCGACCTTCCTTCCGGCAAATCGCAAAGCCGCGCTGGCGGGGCTTTCAAGCGGCCGACCAACCAGATTCCCGGCGCCAATATCGAGGCCCATTTCAAACCGTTCCAAATACTCGTCGACGGCAATCCCGGTGGGCGACCGATCGACGCCCTCATCCAGAATTTCCACAATGTGCTGCGAAGCCTCGTCATGGCGACCAATAGTCCCGCACAGGCGGAGCGCGCCAACGCCAATCTGCAGCTTCAGGTTCACAATCTTCGAGCCAACGCGTCGCGGCTTCCAAAACAGCTCGCCAGCATGGTCAACGCCGCCGCCGACGATTTCGAGGGCGACGTCGCAAGAACATCGATTGCGCAACTGAACAAGCTGCTTGCCGAGGCGGTGACCGAGCCCTGCAATCGACTGGTCACCAACGCCTACCCGTTTGCCAGGCGCAGCGATCGCGATGCATCCCTCACTGACTTTGCCCGGCTGTTTGCACCCGGTGGCGTGATCGACAGATTCTTCGCGCAAAACCTCGCTCCGCTAGCCGATCTCAGCGGACGTGACTGGCAATGGAGGCAGGACAGCCGTCTCGGACGTGAGCTTTCCAAGTCGACGTTGAAAGCCTTCCAGCGAGCCGCCGAGATCCGGGATGCATTCTTCCCGCAAGGTGGGTCGGCGCCGGGCGTGAGCATCACCTTCACGCCGTTCTCGCTGCATGTCGACGCCGACATGGCCCTGCTCGACGTGAACGGCCAGATCGTCCAGAGCCACCAGACCGGCAGCGTGCCGTCGACCTTCAACTGGCCCGGCAGCACCTCGTCGGGCGGCGCCGGCCTAAGCCTGACCCCGGAGATCCCAGGACGGGAATTCGCCGTCCATTTCGACGGTCCATGGGCGCTGATGCGTCTTCTCGATGGCGCAGCCTCGCTCAGCCCCAGCGACAACGGACTGGAGGCGCGGTTCCTCATAGGCGGACGCGACGTCGCCTACACCATTCGCGCCGGCTCGGGGGTCAACCCCCTGGTCCTGCCGGCGCTCTCCGAATTCAGCTGCCCGGACCAGTTATGACTTACCGAAACGCCTGAAACTGTGGCAGACTGGAAACAGCGAGCGCAGACAGCGCCACAGCGGGCGCTCGGGAATTGCTGGGAGGCACATGGGCCAGGTCGCGCTCGCGGTCGAGAGCTATGGCGTCAGCCATAGAGGTTGCGTGCGCCAGATAAACGAGGACCGTTTTCTGATCGATGCCGACAGTGGGATCTGGCTGGTGGCCGACGGCATGGGAGGACATGACTCCGGTGAGGTCGCGTCCGCGAGCATCGTCGAGCATCTCGCGACGGTGGGGACGGCCAATTCGCCCAGGGACCTTCGCGCACGTTTCGAGGATCGGCTGAGCCGGGCTCATGAGGACATCCGGAAGCTCTCGGAAGCGCGCGGCGAGACCGTCGGCTCGACCATCGCGGCACTGCTCGCGATCGACGGCAGCTTCGCCTGCCTCTGGGTGGGCGACAGCAGGATCTATCTCGTCCGCGACGGTGTGATCGTCCAGATCTCGCACGATCACACCGAAGTCCAGGAACTTCTCGATCGCGGCGTCATCACTTCGGAGGAGGCGCGATACTGGCCGCGCCGCAACGTCATTACTCGTGCCGTCGGCGTCAGTGAGGATGTCCTCATCGATTACGAGCAAGGGAAGACCCTGCCTGGCGATATCTTCGTCCTGGCCAGCGATGGCCTGACGGCGCATGTCAGCGACTCCGAGATCAGGGCGGCCGTCCTTTCGGCGGCTCCACAGGATGCCTGCAATGCGCTGCTCGAAACGGTGCTGTCGCGAGGCGGAACCGACAATGTAACGATCGTCATCGTCAATATCGGTGCGGCGCGGGCGGGTAAAACCGCCGCCCGGCAGGGACACAAAGCGCCATGAGTTCCGACGAGAAGACGCGAATTCAACCCGAAACGACCCGTGCCGCGGCGGGAACACAGCTCAGCGGCATCTACGAGCTCGACGAGCGCCTCGCCTCGGGCGGCATGGGAGAAGTCTATCGCGGCCACAATATCCAGACCGGCGACCTCGTGGCGATCAAGATCGTGCTTCCCGAATTCGCCCGCGACCAGACGATCCTTTCGCTGTTCCGCAAGGAGGCGTCGATACTCAACCGTCTGTCGCACGATGCGATCGTCCGCTATCACGTCTTCACGATCGATCCGGCTATAGGCCGTCCCTATCTGGCGATGGAATTTGTGGACGGCGAGTCCTTGTTCGACGTGATGCGTCGCGGTCCAATGCCAACGGACGATGTGCGCAGGCTCTGTATTCGCCTCGCTGCGGGGCTCGGCGCGGTCCACGAAGCGCATACGCTCCACCGCGACCTTTCGCCCGACAACATCATCCTGCCGGGAGGGCGGGTGGACCGGGCGAAGATCATCGATTTCGGCATAGCGCGATCCGCCGGCATAGGCGACGGAACGCTGATCGGCGGCAGGTTCGCCGGCAAATACAACTACGTGTCGCCCGAGCAGCTCGGCCTTTTCGGAGGCGAGGTCAGCGAGAAATCCGACATCTACAGTCTGGGGCTGGTGCTCGCGGCGGCACTGCGTGGAAAGCCCATCGAGATGAGCGGGTCCCAGGTCGAAATCGTCGAGAAACGTCGCACGGTTCCGGACCTGACCAGCATAGATGACGATTTCCGGCCAGTGATCGAAGCCATGCTGCAGCCGGACCCGGCGGATCGACCGTCCAGCATGTACGAGATCGTCGAAATGGCGCGGGCGGATCTCCCGGCGGGCGGCGACCACACCGAACGATCCAGAGCGGCAGGCGTGGCGCAATCCTCGCCTTATCGTGACGCTTCGCTTCACCCATGGCTGGAGGAGCCCTCGTCGGCCGCCACGCCAACTTCGCCCGTTGCAGGCAAGGCGAGCACTCCGCCGACCGATCAATCATGGGCGCCTGGCAGCGCCCAGCCCGGCTTCGTGTCGCACAGGCGTCCCGTGCTCCTGGACCAGGCCCGCCCGGCTCCGGCACGTGCCGGGCAGGCAACTCGCGGACGATGGTGGAAGAACAGGACCACGATCGTCGCCATATCGGTTATCGTCGTGGCGCTGGGCATGGGTGCCGGTGCCTATTTCGGAGGCGTCTTCGGTCCCGTTCCTCAGCCCCGGGAGCCAGCTCGCGTTCCCGTGCCCCTCTCCGAACCGGAAGTGACCAAGCCACCGGCGGGCGCCGGGGGCGGTACTGACGGCGGGACAAGCGAACGGCAAAGTGCCCCCGGGAGCATGGCGCGCGAGCCGTCGGCGCCTGGTTCTGCTTCGCCGTCTGTGGAGCCGCCTGCGGCGAAGGACCCGGACGACCTGCAATCCGACGAGGGGGCGGGCCGGCTCGCCGATCCGCGCCAGCCGCCCGGCCCAGCGACCGTTGCATTGGACGGCGTGGCGGATCGTATCTCATGGTTGCGCGAATATGCCGGCGGCGACTGCTTCTTCGCGACGACGACATCGGCCACCGATACGGCGATCGAAATCGAAGGCTTCGGAACGGACGTCCAACCGTTTCAAGAGATGATGAAGGCCTTCCAATCCAGGTTCGATATCGAGCCGGAAGTGGGCGTCCGGCTCATAGAGCCCGCGCAATGCGCCGTAACGGACTTCCTGCGCGGGCTCGGCGCGGGTGAAGTCCCGCAGCTGACGCTCTATCGTACATCGGTCGAAAGTAATTCGCCGGTGAGCGGCGCGCTCAAACTGGCTCCCGGGCGCAAGTCCAGCCTTCTGCTGATCGACCACAAAGGCATGGCTTTCAATCTCGACGACCGGGTTGCCATCGAAGCGGACACCGCCTCGTTCAGCATCCCGATCGGGCTGAGTGCCGCCGACCGAGCGGGAGGAAAGGCTGTTCCACAGATCATCATGGCGATCAGTGCCTCCGGCGACATCGAGGCCGCGTCGTTTCAAAAGCCGACGCCGGCGTCGGAGGTGCTGCCCAAGATTCTGGCCGAGATTCAGGCGAAGGGAATTGGCGGCGCAGCCACGGCCAAATACTTCCGGCTTGGCGGATAGGCCGGAGGCCTCACCTGACGATGACAGACGCCATGCCGAAATCGACTGTGCTGCCCCTGCGCCTGATCTCGGCGCGGAGCTCGTCGAAAAAAGCGGCCGCCTGTTCTCCCTCCTGCAACGAGAACGTCTCGAGCGCTTCGTCGCTGGCGATTGCCACGAGAAGCTGCTCCGTACCGACAGGGCCGTCGGTGAGAGTGAGGGGTGCCCGAAAGCCGACCGTTCCATCGCTTTCCAGGAACAACTGCTCTACTTCCTGCACTTTGCCCTCGTCGTCCACCACGACGAGATAGAGGCGGTTGCGGCTCAGGTTGCTGATGCGCCCGGAAAGCTCGTCCCCGCTTGCGATTTCGCTGACGGCAAGCTCTACCAGCAGGCGCGGCTCCGGATAGCCTTCGAGACCGCCGGCGAAGGCAAGAGCGGCACATTGCGCGTCCGTCACGACATGTCCGCGAACGTCGATCGGAACCTCGATCAATCGCCGAATGCGCCGCTGGAGCTCACTCACAGGGCTGGCCGCGGTGGCGAAGCCGTTCACGCTTATGGCTTCACCCCTGGCGGACGCGAGTGCCAGGAAGCACTGGCTGTTCATTTGCCCGGAGATGAGGTCGAGGATCTTTGCGAGTGCTTCGGCGGCGCTTTCCCGGGGCCGGATCAGGCGCTGCTGCTCCTGTGGTATCATCGCAATCCTGGGCTCCGGCGCTTCATCAACCGCAGTGACGACCTGCCCGGCACCGGAGGGCGAAAGTGCGGGCGGACCCGCGCGCTTCGGCGGCGCTTCAAGCGCCGGCCGGGCAGGCGGCAGGGCCGTCGCTGGGAGCGTACTGGGCTCCACCGGGCGTGGCGGCGCCGTCGATGGCGACGGCGACCCGCGCTGCTGAAGCGGCGCAAGAGATAGCGACGGACGGGTTGGAGCCGCCGTCGCGGCCGGCGATCCGACAGCGCTCGCGACCGATGGGTCCGAGCGTGGCCGCTGCGAGATCATCGGCTCGACGATGGGTGCGGTTGCCGCCGGCGCCACGGAACCGGCCGTCGACCGACGCAAACTGGTTGCCTCCACTGCGGACAGATGACGCTGTAGGGGCGTCGCTTCGACCGCCGGATCAGCGAGGGAAGGCGACGGCGCCTTTGCTGAATCCGTGCTCGGTGCGACCAGGGGGAACCGTGCGGTCGATTGCGCCGATGGCCCGCTCTGCTGGCGAGGTGCAACCGACCCCGGACGAGGAACCGGGGCGGCCGTCGGGGCCTTCGGCTGCGATGCGATCGTATTTTCGATCGATCGATCCGCGGACGCATCGGTCAGGACCGTCGGCGCGACGATGCGCGCGACCGACCCCGGCGTCACGAGGCCCGGCAAGGGAAGGTGCAGGTTCCCCGCTTCCGATTCGGATGCGGTGGGCACCGCCACAACGGGGGTCGCCGCACGCGGCAGAACCGGCGTGGCCGCTGTCAGGTCTCCGCGGTTCGGCACGAGACGAAGTGCCGTCGGCGGCTGGCTGGCGATCTCCTTTTGCCCGACTGCAGTCGCCGTTCCTGCCGAGGGAGCCACCGGAGCCAATGCCAAGGGAGGACTTGCCTCGCCGACGTGGGCGCGACGGATGGAATAGAGGGCGATGCTCGTACTCGGCGGTTCCCTCGGCCGGCTCGCCGGCACGAGGATCAGGCCCGTTGTGATCGCTGCGTGCAATGCCAGCGAAGCGCAGAAGGCGCCAAGCCAAAGCGCCGGCTCCGATTGTCGCTTCATGGACCGGCTCCGGCAATCGTCTCCCGCATCGTTACGATCCGGACCGGGACACCAGCCGCGTCGACACGCGCCAGGACCTCGAGAAAGTCGCGGCCGGCCATCGAGCGGTCTGCAAGGACATTCAGGAAGCCACCTGCGGATGCCGCCTCGCGGACCATCGTCGGGAACTCGTCCATGGTCAGCGGCGCGCCATCGAGGGAGAGCGAACGGTCCGCCGCAATCAGCAGAAGCGGCCGCGGGAGCCGCTCCAACGGCAGGTCCAGCGTGACCGGGACATCCGTCTCCAGTTCGTTGCGTTTGATCAGGCTGCCGGTTGCCAGGTAGAAAAGCAGCAGCAGGAAAACGATGTTGATGACGGTCAGCGAGAAGTCGTGCCGCGGCCGTCTGGGGCGAGACGGGAGGTAGCTCATGGCGTGCTCCCGGTCGCATCGACCAGCGTCACCCTCCCGGCGGAGACCGCTTGAAGGGCCTCGAGGGTGGTGACGATGTCCTGGACGCTCGCCGACCTCGTGGCAATCAGCAGGAAGCCGGTGGAGCCACGCGAAATCAGGTGGCTGAGCGCCGGCTGGAGTTCTTCAAAGGGGATGGCCTCGCCACCGACGCTGACGAAACCGTGTGAGACCCGGATGGCGAGGTCGCGTGTCCGCGCGGCATCGCCCGTCTGGTTTCCGTCCTCGATTCCGGTCGCGACGTTCCCGATCGGCATGAGGGAATAAGGTGCGATCTGGGACGACAACATGAAGAAGATGAGCAGCAGGAACATGATGTCGATCAGCGGCGTCAGTGCGAACAAGGCACGTCGGCGTGCGGGCTGCCAGCGTATCCTGTGCCGGCCCACGGTGATCTCCCGTTTCAAGCCGTTGCCGGGCGGGTCGCGGTGCCGGGCTCCTCTCGCTCCCGCGCCGCGCCACGCTGGCCGGAATCTGCCCCCGCCTCGACGCTGAGCACGGCACCGATCGCCGCGTCCATGGTCGCTCGTTCGTCCTCCACCCGCGAGTCGAGCCATACCCAGACGAAGTAGAAAGGAATGGCTATGGCGAGCCCCGCGGCCGTCGTCAGAAGCGCAGCCCAGATGCCGGTCGCCAACGCGGATGGATCAATGGCGCCGCTGCGCTGGGACAACTCGCCGAAGGCGGAAATCATGCCGATAACCGTGCCGAGCAGCCCCATCATAGGCGCGGCCTGCACCACCGATTCCAGGATTCGCAGATAGCGCGACAGCTCGGTCAGTTGGTCGAGCGCCGTCTGCCCGGCAATTTCCTGGGCCCGTTGCCGATCTCCCGGGTGCCGCATGAGGGATTTCATCGCGCTGACCACCGTGGCCGAAGCCGGCGAGGTCTCCCTGGCCGCCTCGTCGAGTGCCCTCGCCCGGTCACCCGTGGCCCAGATGGCAACGGCATTTCGAGCCGCCCGCGACCGCCCGGCGCCCATGCGGGCGAGTTGGACGACCTTGAAGATGGCCACCGTGGTCGCGACGATGGAGACGGCAACCAAGGCTATCAGCACCGGGCCGCCGGCCGAACCCAGTTGATCGATCAGGACGTCGAGCATCGGCGGTCCCCGGCTACAGCCCGAAGGATATCGACGTGCGCGCCGTCGTCTTCAGGGCATCTATGCATATCGTCGAGTTCTTCCCCTCGGCGACGCATTCGGTGATGTCGTTGATCAGCAGGCGCGAAATCGTCGCGCAGGACTGGCCGGCAAGGTCGAACTGCACGACTTTCGTCTTGCCCGCCGGAAGGCGGCCGAACTGGAAGACGAGCGACTGGCCGACCTTGCCTTGTTTGTCGAAGGTGAAGACGTCGAAGGACGTCTTGTCGAGCAGTACTCCTGTCCCGTTCATGGCGACATAGGCAAGCCGACAGCCGCCGTCGACGTCCACGGCATCGTTCAGCTCGATCGAAAGGGCCTTTTCCTCCGCCGCGGCAGGCGTCGCGCTGACCCCGACCGAAGCAATGATGCGATAGAGCAACTTCCGACAGGCCATCAACGCATCTCCCAGGCTGCAATGCGTCAAGCTTATCCGCCAACTCAATCTAGGCGCTTCCTCGCGGCCAGGGAATAGCGAATGGACCGTGAAGCCAGAGTGAAAGCCTGTTGCCCAAAGCAGGTTTCCTCCGACAAGAACCTGCGACAAGAGAAGAGACCGGCAGGTGAAGCGCGGGCGAAGCCACGCAAGCCTGCTTAGGGTCGGCCGTTCGCGATCATCAAGTCTTTGCCATTTCGGAAATGGTCGTCGATAATGGCGCCGGTCTGTGGCGGGCCGGCCCATCGTCCGCGGGCAAGGCTCGGACGGCAATGGCAACGTCGCGACGGTTACCGGAAACCGGCCAGATGGCAAAGGCTCGAGCGGCGCTTCTGGCGCTCATCATCGCGCTGCTCCTTTCGACGGCGGCTCGGGCCGAGTTCACCGTGTGCAACCAGACGCTCGACGTGGTCAATCTGGCCGTCGGCCAGGAGATCGACAGCGCGTTCCAGACGGACGGCTGGTGGACGGTCGGCGCAAATCAGTGCGTCAATGTCATCCGCGAAGAGCTGAGCAACCGCTATATCTATGTCTACGCAACCGACGTTTTCGGTCATCCGATACTCAGCGGCGCGACCGACATGTGCATCGAGAAGCGGCGCTTCACCATTCGCGGAATAGAGGAGTGCTGGCAACGCGGCCACATCGCCGCTGCCTTTTACGAGGTCGACACGCTCGCTCAGGTCCGTTGGACCCTGTTCCTCACGGGGCAAGGCCCATGACGCACGGCATAGACGCCAGCTTCCGCCTTAAGAAGCAGGCGCTGGCGGCGTACCGTCGGCGTGCCCGGCGGAGGAAAGTCCTTGCAGCGTGTGGTGCCCTCCTCGTCCTCGCCCTCGTGGCCGGTCTCTATGTCACGGCGAGCCATTGGCTGGTCCGCGACGACGACGATCAATTGGAGATGGCCGAAAGTTCCGCGCTGATACCGGCGGACGCCCCGGTCTATGTTCCTGCGATCGTCGATCTTCCCGGAGACCCGATGTGGATCAGCCTCACTCGCGACAGCGCCAGCGCGACGCAGGTCCGCTCGGTCGAGCGGCCCGCCGCGCTCGCCGGGGCCGGGATTTCGCCGCAGATCGAAATCCTGTCGGACGTGATGCTGAGTTCCAGCGAACGCTTCATGACGACCATCCCCTCCACGCAGGAAGACTTCGCCTTCTTCCAGGCCCAGCGGACAGCGACGACAATGCCTGCGGCAGGTGCGCCGGCCGACCTCGAGGCCATTCCTGCCACGGACGAGCAGCCGCGGCGGGATCAAGCCGGTACTGAAGCTCTGTCGACCGGGGATTCGGCTGCCGGCTGGGGACAGACCATCAGTTCGGGCGTGGCCGATCTGCCCGATTTCGACAGGACCGAGATCGAGAACAATACCGCCGCGGCGACGGTGACCCCTGAGCAGGAGAGATTCGAAACCACCGAGGATTCGTTCGTGAAGGTGCTGGTCAACCGAAGTCTCGACAGCGTCGTCCTGGAGGGACGCTTTTCCTCTGAAGACGCCGAGCTTGCCGGAGAGGCCATGAAAGCGTTCTTCCACCGGGACACACTCGAGCCCGGCTTCGTCGTGGCCTTGCGTGGATTTCGGACCGGCCGCCGCGCCTCGATGCTGTCGCTGAAGCAGGTTTCGATCTACGGGAACGACAAGTTCGTCGGTACACTAGCGCGCGACGCATCTGGACGCTTCGGCCCAGCCGCCGATCCATGGGTGCGCGACAATCTGTTCAACTATTCGGGCGAGCCGAAGGACAGCGGCCCCAAGCGCCAGTACCGGCTGCTCGACGCGATCTATTCGACCGCTGCCCGAAACAGCATTCCCACCGCAGTGATCGGCGAGGCCATCATGCATCTGTCACGCGGGCAGGACCTGAACGCATTCGCTGCCCACGACGACCGCCTGGTCCTGATCTATTCGAACTCGGCGCGCAGCAAGGACGGCGTCGGCGGACGGGTGCTCTATGTTGCCGTACAGGGCGCCGAGAAGATGCTGGAATGCTTCGTCTTCCGGCAAGGCGACGGCGAATTCGCCTGCGTGTCGAGAGACGACCAGGTCCGCTCGCTTACTGTCACCAATGGAATGGTCACGCCGGTCAACGGCGTACTGACCTCCACCTTCGGACCGCGCATGCATCCGATCCTGAAAACCGTGCGCATCCACAAGGGCGTCGACTGGATGGCGCCGGTCGGCACGCCTGTCTTTGCAGCCTTCGACGGCGAGATCGCCTTCCAGGGCAGCGGCGGAGACTACGGCAATCTCGTGCGCATCTCGCATGCCGACGGCCGCGAAACGCGCTACGCCCACCTGCAGCGTTTCGCCATGAACGATGGCGTCGGCACCTCCGTCAAGGCAGGCGACGTCATCGGCTATGTCGGCACGACAGGGCTGTCGACCGGTCCGCATCTTCATTTCGAACTGCATCGGGGTATCGAAGCCATCGATCCGTTGGGTACGACGACCGTCGTGGCCTCCGACAACTCGGCTGTCGAAGCACTGACGGATCGCATCATCCGGGTTGAGAGCGCCAATGACCCCCGCGCCAAGAACCCCTTGTCGACGGCGACCGGCCTCGGCCAGTTCATCGAATCCACCTGGATCAGGATGATGAACACATACCGGCCCGATCTTGCACGGACGCTATCGCGCGCCGAGCTTCTGGCGTTGCGATTTGACGCGACGCTTTCACGCGAAATGGTTCTCAACCTGGCACGCGAAGGCGAGGCCTATCTTCGGGCCCGTGGTCATCAGGTCACGGCCAGCCGGCTCTACCTTTGTCATTTCCTGGGCGCGGAGGGCGCCAACCAGATTCTGTCCAGTCCCGGCGACAAGCTGCTCGCCGGTGTGCTGAGTTCGGACGTGATCCGGGCCAACCCCTTCCTCGCAGGCAGGACCGTCAACTACCTGGTGAACTGGGCGGAAGCCAAGATGCGTGGCCGCCGCGGGATCGTCGCGACGCAGCCCGCGTCCGTCACCAGGGAGATCAAACAGACGTCGCCGGAATTCGAGCAGTACAAGGCCGCGATCTCGGGCATCCTGCCGCCCCAGACCAGCTTGTGAAACCAGCGGTCGACAAGATCGACCGTTGGAGCGATAGCCATGTGGACCCAGAGGCCCGCGCCGGCGATCGAGGTCGCGTGGATGCGTCGGTGTCCACGCCAACCGGATGCGTCAAAACCAGTGGCGCGCCAGCGAACCTCGTTCGCTCTATTGCAGATTGATGCGCATCTCGACCCGCCGATTGACCGCATCATAGGGATTGGCGACGCGCGGGTTCTCCTCGCCCTTGCCCACCGAACTGATGCGTGACGATTCGATGCCGTTCGACAGGAGGAACGTCGTCACGGAGCGCGCCCGCCGTTCGGAAAGCCCGAGATTGTAGCCGGCCGATCCGTACGCATCGGTATAGCCCTCGACGACGAAGCTGTGAGACTTCAAGCGATTGTCCTTGAGCGCCTTGGCGAACTCGTCGAGCTTCGCCCGCGCGTCGGGAGTAAGCTCGGCAGAGTCGAGATCGAAATTGACCAGCATGTCGAGCCCGGTCTTGACGGGCGCCTGCGTCTTGCTCTTGCACTCCTCTTCCGTGCCTACGCAGATGCCGCGAGCGGCACCGAGATCGACCGCGTTCGCAAAGAACTCGACGATATCTTCCGACGCTTGGACAGGCTCGGCCGATGCATTCGTGGACACTAGCGCTGCTGTTACCACTAGCGTCGAGGCAACCACACGCATGGCAGCATCTCCAGTTCAGCAAGCCGAGTTCGTACCAAACCCGGCTGCCAAAATTAAGACTCGGGCATTGCCCTGTCAACGAACGTCCTACTGCCGTCACTTGGCGCTGCCGCAGTCTCGAGCACAGCAGCCATCTTCACCGACTCGGCCATGGGCAAGACGAAAGTTCGAGTTTGTTTGGCTCAATCGACGACGACGGGGCAAGATCGTCACATGCGCCGATCGGTGACCGGTTGCCCGGAAGATCTCGCGGCGCATCGGTTGGCGCGACGCAGACACAAAGGCCCGAGCGGTCGAAATGCCAGATGGCCTGAAATGCCGGATGGCCTTGCCCGCTGAACGGGATAGCCGCATGCTGGTACTCAGCGCGGATCGGTCTGGCTTGCAGCGCCTTCCCTGGCGGTGCAAGGAGGCTTCCAATGCGAGAGAAAGTCTGAAGAGACGCCGATGACGATCACTCTGACAATCGTCAACGCGGACATGCTGCCGAAAGGTGCGCCCGCATTCTATCGTGCGACGCTGCACGGCTTTCATATCGGGCGTGACCAGCAACTTGACTGGACACTACCCGATCCGTCCCGCCGTATCTCGGGGCGACATTGCGAAATCCGCTTCGAAAACGGCGGCTACTACCTTTATGACCGGTCCACGAACGGCGTGTTCCTCAACGGATCTTCCGAAAGGATGAGAAGTCCTTTCCGGCTTTCCGACGGCGACAGGCTGGCGATCGGAAGCTACATCGTGAGGGTTGCGGTCGAAGGGGACCCGGCGGGCCACACCTTGTCGGAGTTCGCCCCATCGGCACATGGGCGGGACCCCGCTCCGGAGGATGCGGAAGGACGCGGAACCGGGAGCCCGGATCGCCCCTTGCGAAGGGAGCCGGCTTTCGTCGTCCAGACTGACCAGGCCGAAGCGCGCGATGCTGCCGCCTCCGCCGCTTGCGAAGCGCGCGACATCCGGCGGGACGAGGCAGCGCGGTACGTGACGGGAGCCGGCTCCGGTCAGCCGACTGCCGAGGCATTCGTCGATGCGTTTTGCAGAGGGGCAGGGATCGCTCCCGAGATGTTGGCGGCTCGAGATCAGAATGTGCTTGCGGAGGAAATCGGCGAATTTGTCAAGCTGACCGTCGAGCATCTCGGCGAGTTGCTCAGGGCCCGTGCGACCGCCAAGGCGATGGTAAAGAGTTCGAACCGGACCATGATCGGAAGACAGGACAACAATCCGCTCAAATTTGTTCCAAGTCCTCCGGAAGTGATCGAAGCGATGTTTGCAGGCAGGCGATCAGGCTATCTTGACGCCAGGGCCAGCCTCGAAGAGGCCTTCGGGGATCTCAAGCAACACGAAACCGCGACCTACACGGCAATGCAAAAGGCGCTGGCAAGGCTGCTCGACCCGCTGGCCCCGGAAGTCATCGAAACAAAGGCGCAGGGCTCCGCCTTCACCTCCTCGAAAGCTCGTGCCTGGGACTTGTTCGTGCAGCGTTGGGGGGAACGCAATGCTGGCGAAAACGGCATGCTCGACGCCTTCCTTGCCTATTTCTCGGAAGCCTATGACGAGGCGACGGGCAAGAAATAGTGACAACTCTCCGGGTCAGGCGGCGCGCAGAAGGGCGGTTTGGGCTCGAATATTGAAGGCACGTTTGGTTCTGGCCGTCGGAACCGTGCGCTCGGTCGGTTGCGACGTTCGCCATCGATCTGCCGCCGCCCTGACCTGCGGGAACTGATGCCGAGATCAGCGAGATGTTGGTTGAGGTTCCTGATCGTCCGAGAGACGCATGAGTGGACAGGCCGGCCGATCGGTTCAGGTTCGGCGGCCTCCAGCGCGTCGCGTGAAAAAGGTTTCACGCGACATGCTGGAAATCATTGATATGGCGCGTGTCTTTGTCCCGAAACCGGCTTTCGGGAGACACGCGCTAATCCCGCTTGGCAATCGTTGCGTAAACGATGTTTCGGTTCTCGCCGAAGAAGACGTCAGCATCCACGGAGTTTCGGTCGACGCTGCCATTGACGATTTTCCACATATCCGCTTCCGAACGCAGCAGCAGGGTCCAGTCCATGAAGGTTTCCATGTAGCCATCATCGGTCAGTTCCGGCGAAAAATTCGCAAAGAACAACACGCCGTTGGGCTTCAGCATACGCATGCATCGTCTGCTCAGCCGGATCGCGACCGCGTCGGTCAGATAGTCATAGAGACCGGCGGCATAGATGAAATCGAACCGGCCCAGCTTGTGGGCGTCGGTGAGCAGACCGCGAACGGAGCCATCGATCGCCTCGACGGCAGTGCCCGCGAAGTCGCGAGTGACAGAACCGACGCTTAGCGGATCCTGGTCGAGCGCGACCCAGCGCGTGATCCGGCCATTCCTCAGGGCGGCTGACTTCTCGGCTTCGCGCAAGTGCCCGGCCGCAATCGCCAGCACCTCTGTTCCCGGCCCTTTTGCGTCCGCGATCTCATCCACCTTCTGCGCCAGGATATCGCGCCGCTCCCTCACGGCCACGCAAGAGGGATAGTATTTGCTGAAGGCATAGAGCTCGCGACCGATCGGCGTTGCGCTGGTCGCGCTGCCCAGGATACTCTCATGCTGGTAGATGAAATCGAGGAGCTGGGCATCGCCCGAATACCCCCTGTTCTTCTCGAAAGACCAGCGCGTGAAGGGATCCTCGTGGAAGAACGCTGCAACGGGGTGGTTTTGCGCGATCGGTATCAGTTCGCGCCAGACTGCCGGATCGAGCTTGCGGCGCGTCTTGTGCAACGCCTCGACCGTCCAGCGCATCGTTTGCACCGGGTCCGTGCCACCTTCAAACCACTGCTGCGCCGTATGGAGGATCAGGCCAAGTTCCGCAGTTGCGGTAGCGAATTGATCTCGCCTGGAAGGGCCGTATCGGGATACGACGTCGGCTGCCATGGCCGTCGGAGTGATGAGACTTTCGCCGTCCAGTACTGGTCGGTTGATCATACTGACAGCCCCCGCCACCTAGAGCTGCAACCGCATGCGCCACCCTTCGCAGTTGCAACATTTGTCTCGTATTTGATTAGTATTTTTGGGAGGGTCTTTACAAAACGCTAACGCAGAGAAAACTTAGTCGCCGTTTTAACGGAAATTTCCATCCGCAGTGCCATGATCGTCTTCACGCCGGGCTTGCTCATATGCCATTGGCGTAGAGGGACAGCGGGCGCGTCATGCGACAGGCAAGCCGTTTGGCACTGGAGATCTCGCCGCACCCCGACGCAAGGCGTATGCCTCAGGCAACGGCAGGCGCTACCGACAGCGATCTGCCCGAGCGGAAGGAACGCCCGTCGCCGGGACATCTGCAGGCGCTCTATCGGAGCGACCGCGAAGAAGCGCGGCGCATGTCGGTCCGTCACGGCCTCTGGGTTGCCGTGCTTGTCTATCTCATCTTCTCGGCGACGGACATTCTGCTGATTCCAGACGTTGCGACGCTGACGATCGCAGTGCGCTTCAGCGTAGGTGTCGCAACCCTGCTCATGGTGGAATGGCAGTTCCGCAACCATTCGCCTGCGTCGCACATGGAATTCACCTGTGCCGTCGCCCTGGTCCTTGCCTATGTCGGCTGGCTGTTCTCGTCCATCACGACGCAGTACACGGAGACGATCTCCTATTACCTGGTCTTTGGCGCCATCTTCATGATGAGCGCAAATCTGTTCTTCAGCTTCCGTTTCAGCTTTTCACTGCTGGTTTCAGGACTGATGCTCGTGGCGTCGCTCTTCGTCATCCTGAGCCATTTTCCGCTTAAGAACGTGTATCACCTTTCGTTCGGCGTCTTCTACGTCTCCTGCTTCGTCTTTACCTCCTACGTGAACTGGAGGCTCAATCGAGAACGCTACAACGTATTTCTCAACGAGCTGGAAGCCAAGTTCCAGCATGCCGAGGCGACAGAACGCGGCAAGGAGTTGCTACGGCTGTCGCGCACCGATCCGCTGACCGGCCTGGAGAACCGTCGCGCAATCGACGACAGGCTGCATGACCTGTGGGATGCCTGGCAACGACAGGGCGAGACTTTCGTCGCGATGCTTATCGACGTCGATTTCTTCAAGCGGTTCAACGATTGCTACGGTCACCAGGAAGGCGACCTGTGCCTGGTACTGGTCGCCGAAGCGCTACGGAAGACGATCGGCGAGAGTGTTACGATCGGCCGATATGGCGGCGAGGAGTTCATCGTAATTGCCCCGGTGAAGAATTCCGAACAGGCAATGGATCTGGCCGAGGAATTGCGTCGGGCCGTGGAGAAACTGGCCCTCAGGCATCAGCAGCGTCGGGACGGCGTCCACATCGTGACAGTCAGCATCGGGGCGACGATCGCAAGACGGCATACAGGCAGCAAGCTCGAAAAGATCATCAACGAAGCCGATCGCGCGCTCTATCTCGCCAAGGCGAGCGGGCGCAACTGCGTCAAGCTCTTCGATCCGAACGACCCGCAAAGCAGCGACGAAAGCGAGAACATCGCCGCGCTTCTGAAGATCGCCATCGAGACAGGGCTGGTATCGCTTGTCTACCAGCCGATCAAGGATGTCGGCAAGAACCAGGTCGAGGCGCTCGAAGCACTCATGCGGCTGCGCATGCTGGACGGCACATCGGTCCCGCCCAGCCTGTTCATTCCGGTCGCCGAACGCACCGGCGCCATAATTGAATTGGGCCGCTGGGCGATACGGACCGCCTGCCGCGAGGTGATCGCCAATGACCTCGCCCGCATTGTCACCATCAACGTCTCTCCCGTGCAACTGAAGATGCCGGGCTTCGCGGCATCGGTTGCCCAGCTACTCTGCGAAGCCGGCGTCTCCGGCAACCGCCTGGCCTTCGAGATCACCGAAGGTCTGGAGATGGAGATGCATTCGGATGTGCTGCGCTGCATCGAAGACCTCAAGACGCTCGGCATCGAGATTTGGCTTGACGATTTCGGAACCGGCTTTGCGGGCCTGTCCTGGCTGCGTCTGATCGAGTTCGACACGGTCAAGGTAGATCGCTCGTTTCTGCACGATTGCGTTTCGGTCCGCGGAAACGATATGTTCCAGGATATCGTTCGACTGGTCCGCAATCGTGGCCCCAAGATACTGGTCGAAGGCGTCGAGAGCGCCGAACAGCTCGACCTCTTGCATCGATTGAGGATCGACATGGCCCAAGGCTTCTACCTGGGGCGCCCGACGCGCGGCGATCACATCCATAACGAGGTGCCTCCGCAGGGCCGCTCGCCGGCGAGGTGTCTGCCGGCCCGCACGGCATAGATGTCGGCCACAATGCCCTGCAACGCGTTGCGTGAAAAAGGATCACACAACACGCTGTGGGTCTTTGATTTGACGCGTGTCTTTGTCCCGAAACCGGTACCTACTTTCGGGAGACATGCTTTAGCCTGAAGTTTGGGGCCCAGAGACAAGCAATTGCTTCATTTGACTCGCATATCTGAAAAAGGGGCCTTTCCGTTACTGGACACACGCCCCACTTGCATCAACGAGCGTTTTCAGGCGAATCGAATCATAAAATGGCTGAAGAGTGAAGGTCGAATCGCGCTACGACATTGACACTTCTCGAAACCGATTTTCAGCTCAACCGACTCAATAGACTCAGCTTTCGGCGGTTTGGGGCCGCAACCTTCGGTTTAGCCGGGTTTTGTTCAGCGAGAACCGTGATCTGTTGTCTGCCGAGCGCTTTGTCCGCAAGAGGCGAGTTCATCGGCGGCCGGAGAGGAGGCCCCTGCCGACGACATGCGCCTGGATCTCGGCCGCGCCCTCGAAGATGCTGAGGATACGCGCATCGCAGAGCACCCGGCTGATCTCGAACTCCATCGAATAGCCGTTGCCTCCATGGATCTGGAGCGCGGCGTCGGCGCTCGTCCAGGCGACGCGGGCAGCGAGCAGCTTTGCCATGCCCGCCTCGATGTCGCAGCGACGGCCCTTGTCCTTCTCGCGCGCCGCGAAATAGGTGAGCTCGCGCGCCAGCACGGTCTCGACGACCATCAGCGCGAGCTTGTCCGAAATCCGAGGGAAATCGATGATGGACCGACCGAACTGCCGGCGCTCCATCGCATAACGCAGGCCAAGTTCGTAGGCGTTGCGCGCCACGCCCACGGCGCGCGCGGCTGTCTGGATGCGCGCGCCTTCGAATGTTCGCATCAACTGCTTAAAGCCCTGCCCTTCCTGTCCACCCAGCAGACCGTCGGCGGGGACGTGGAAGCCGTCGAAGGAGAGTTCGTACTCCTTCATCCCGCGATAGCCGAGCACCTTGATCTCGCCCCCGCTCATTCCTTTTGCCGGAAAAGGATCGCCCGACAAGCCGCGCGGTTTCGGGGCAAGCAGCATGCTCAACCCCTCATGGCTTTTCGTGTCCGGATCGGTCCGGACCAGCATCGTCATCAGATCGCTGCGCGAGGCATGGGTGATCCAGGTCTTGTTGCCGTGGATGCTCCACCCTTCCGTCGACCGGATCGCGCGCGTGCGCAGGCTGCCGAGGTCGGAGCCCGTGTCCGGTTCGGTGAACACCGCCGTCGGCAGGACCTCGCCAGAGGCGATCTTCGGCAGCCATGTCGCCTTCTGCTCCGGCGTGCCGCCGGTGAGGATGATTTCGCCGGCGATTTCCGAGCGCGTGCCGAGCGACCCGGCGGCGATCCAGCCCCGTGACAATTCCTCCGTCACCACGCACATGGCGAGCTTGCCGAGGCCGAGGCCGCCGAATTCGGTATCGATGCACACGCCGAAGGTGCCGAGTTGGGCCATCTCGGCGACGATCATGTCGGGGATCAATTCGTCGGCGAGATGCCATTTGTGGGCATCGGGTGCGACCCGCTCATCGGCGAAGCGCCGATAGGTGCCGCGGATCATGTCGAGACCGTCGTCGCCAAGGGCATCGGAGATAGGCGCGCCACCTTCGATGAGTTCCATCAGCCGCAAGCGATTGGCCGCTGAATTGCCGCCGGCGGCAAGCGCGGCCACCTCGGGCGTGCCGCCGAGCATCCGCACCGCTTCGCCGAGGCCGAGATCGATCGGTCGCAGGATCTCGTTCGGCCCGATCGGGATGCCGCCGACAAGCTGGTTCAGATACTCCCCGAAGGCGATCTCCAGCACCAGCCGCTCGGCTTCGCCGAGAGCGCCGGACTGTCCCAGGTTCCGTCCCCAGCGTTCGGTCTGCGCCAGCGCTTCCACCACGGTGGCGATCCAGGCAAGGCCGTGCACGGCGCGCTGCTCCCTGTCCAGGGCCGATGCGTCGGGACAGCCGTCTTTCGCGACACGCTGCGCAACATGATGCTTCGCCGTCGCCGCATATGCGCGGGCCGCCGCGAGGGCCGCGTGGGCACGCGCGAGCACGGCGTCGGATATGCCTGTCGTCCGGTCCATTGCTGATCCGTCCTGCATCTACGAGTGCGGCCCTGCGACGATGCCGTCATCGTGAAGGCGCGCTATTTCGGCGGTCGAGAGCCCCAGCACCTCGGCGAGCACTTCGTCGGTATGCTCGCCCAGACGCGGCGCGCGCGGCGCCGGCGCACGACCGAGACCGGCGAAGGTAGCAGCCGCGCCTGGAGTCGGATAGGCGAAGCCCGCCGGGTGCCTCTGCTCGGCAAAAACAGGATTGTCGCGGATGAAACCCCGCTCTTCGGAGATGGTCTCGGAAAGCTTGCGATAGACGCTCCAGCAAACGCCCGCCTTCTCCAGGACGCCGGCCGCATCGGCCAGGGAAAGCCGCGCGATGGCCGCCTGCATCAACTCGAAAAGCCGGGCGCGATGGTGGTAACGCTGACCCTCATGGGCGAAGGCGACGCCGAGTTCGGCTTCGATCGCCGAAACCTGCGCGCCGATCTCCAGTGCCTCGACCACGGACGACCATTGCTTGCCGGTGATGGCCACGATCATCACGCGCCTGCCGTCCGCCGTGACGAAGTCGCGCCCGAGCGCGCCGAACAGATCGTTGCCAAGGCGCGGCCTGTCGGCGCCCACGACCACCTCCGCGATCTGGCCGGTATGTCCGAGGGAGGTCGCGGCGACATCGCTCAGCGGCACCCGCACCTCCGCCCCCTGCCCCGTCAGGCGGCGCTGCCGCTCGGCGGCCATGAGCGAGAAGGCCGCATAGGAGCCGGTGATCAGATCCCAGGCCGGCAGGACGTGGTTGACCGGCTGGTCCTGCGGCAGTCCCGTCGGGCCAGTCATGGCCGGCAAACCTGTCACCGCATTGACCGTATAATCGACGCCGTTGCGGCCGTCGGCCCAGCCCATCACCCGCACCGTGATCATGTCGGAGCGCCGCGCCGCGAGCCGCTCATGAGAAAGAAATCCTTCGACCGGATAGTTGGTGACGAACAGGCCCGCATCGTCGCCTGGCGCGGTCGCGATACGAACGGCGAGATCGCGTCCCCGCTCGCTCGAAAGATCGATCGCTATCGACTTCTTGCCCTTGTTCAGCCCTTCCCAGTAAAGGCTGGCGCCCGTCGCGGTGACGGGCCAGCGACTGTAGTCCGGCCCACCGCCGATCATGTCGAAGCGGATGACGTCGGCCCCCAGTTGGAGAAGATGCTGGCAGCATATCGGACCGGCGATGAAGGACGCGCCCTCCACGACGCGCATGCCTTTCAGGACGTCATACATCGGTGCACTCTGTCTCCCTTTTGGCGCCACCTTGGTTTCAGTCGCCGACCGGTCTGTCCTGGCCCGGCGAACAGAAGTGCCGATCGTGATCCCGTCGATCGGGATAGCCGTCATGAGGCCGTAAGCAGATAATCGAGCGTCTCCAGCGCCAGCAAATCCCACAGCCGCTCAGCAGGCGCGGCCTCTTCGATGCATCATGGTCCGGGCGACGATCAACTAGCGGCTTTGTCGATAGTGCGCATCCAGAATCGCGATTTCTGGAATGTGCTTGCGAATGCCAGACTTCGTCCGGGACCTATTCAGCAACTTGAGCCAGAGAGGAGTCCATGGCTTTCATAAAGAACACCTGGTACGCGGCCGCATGGTCTAGCGAGATTAGCCGCGACATGCTCGCCCGAACCATCGCCAACGAGAAGATCGTCTTCTTCCGCAAGGAGTCGGGTGGGGTCGCAGCGATCGAGGACCGTTGCCCTCATCGGTTCGTGCCTCTCCACCTCGGAAAGCTCAAGGGCGACATTGTCGAGTGCGCCTATCACGGGCTTTGCTTCGATCCCTCCGGCGCTTGCACGCTGAATCCGCATGGCGACGGGAAGATTCCTCGGGCCGCGCGCGTGAAGAGCTACAAGGTCGTCGAAAAATACAATGTCGCATGGCTCTGGCTGGGTGACGCCGAGCGTGCCGACGAGAGCCTCATCGCCGAATTCAGCGTTCTCACCGATCCGAAGTTCTGCACGGTGAACAGCTATCTTCATGTCAACGCGAACTATCAGCTCATTTCGGACAACCTGCTCGATCTGAGCCATGGTCAGTATATCCATCCGATGTTCACGAATGCAGAAGGGCCACCCCGTTTCGAACCCGAGAAAAACCCTTCCGAGCATGAAGTCTGGGCACGATTCTCCCGGCCCAATCAGTATCCCAACAAATACTTCCAGATGCTCGGCTATCCAAAGGACCAGCGTGGCGATCATCGGAACTTCATGCGCTGGTCGTCGCCGTCCCTGCTGCTCCTCGATGTGGGCATGACCGGCGTTGGACGTCCGGTCGAAGAGGGACTGTCGATCCCGACCTCGCATTTGCTTACGCCTGAAACAGAGCTCACCACGCATTATTTCTGGGCGATGTCGCGCGACTTCCGCCAGGACGATGCGGCGCTGAGCTCCGAACTCCTCAGAGTCGGCGTCGCCGTCTTCGACGACGAGGACAAGCCCGTTATCGAGGCACAACAGCGCATGATCGACACCAGCGAGTTGATGTCGCTCAATCCCGTCCTGCTGCAGACGGACGGGCCGGCTGTCCGGGCACGGCGGGTCGTTGAGGCCAGACTGCAGGCTGAACGCCATAGCTGATCGGATCGGGCCAAGAACAAGGCGTCGCGGGCTGAGCCTGCGGCGCCTTCCTGTCGTCGTTTGTGGCTTGCATCCAGGGGATGGGCTAACGTGTCTGCAAACTCAGCCGTTCTGGAGCGGGCCGTGCGATTCCGGCATCTGGACATGAACCTGCTGGTCGCCCTGGACGCAATCCTGACGCACCAGAACATCACGCGGGCCTCCGAACGGCTTTGCCTCAGTCAGTCCGCAACCAGTGGAATCCTGTCGCGTCTTCGTGAGCACTTCGAAGACGAGTTGGTGGTCAGGACCGGTCGGCGCATGACGCTGACTCCCTTGGCGGAAGAACTGGTCGTTCCGCTTCGCGCGATCTTGTCCGACACGGAAAGGCTCCTGTCTATGCGAAGCGCCTTCGACCCGGCGACGTCGGACCGCCAATTCACCATCGCCTGCTCCGACTATGTCTGGGCAACCCTCATCCTGGACATCATTTCGGCCCTCCGAAAGAACGCTCCATCCGTGAACATCTACTACCGCGGGCCCAGCACCCGTTTTTACAAGACAGATATCGACATGCTGATCGTGCCGGATCGATTCATGCTGGAAGACTGCCATTTCGAACCCCTGCCCCCGAGCCCCTATGTGTGTATCGTCTGGGACGGCAACGAACAGATCGGCGCGTCCATCTCGCTTGAGGATTTTCTGGAGGCTCGTCACGCACAAGCGTTCAGCGAGCGAACGACATTCATCGAATCGTGGTTCCTCAAGCAATTCGGACGAGCCCCCCGGGCTGGCATCACCGCGCCAAGCTTCACGCTCCTGCCGGACGCACTGGTGGGAACGGAATTCCTCGCTCTGGTCCCCAAAGACCTTGCGGCGCGGGCAGGAGCGTATCTGCCGATCAGAACCGTCGCCGTCCCCTTTGAGCTGCCGGTCATGACGGACGTATTGCAATGGCGTCCCTCGCATGACCGTGATCCCGGGCTGCAGTGGCTGCGGGAGCAGATCGTGAGCGTTGCGAGCCAACGCTTTCAGTCCAAGAGCTCATCTATCGGCGCTGTGGATATCTGACCTCCAGAATCCCAATTTCCGGATGTCGGAAGCCCGACCTACACTTTCCAATCGATAGAGCCCGGTTCCGGCCGGGATTTCATTGATGAAGTGGAAACGTGCTTCCGATGAGTTTCGAAAAGAACCGTCAAATCCATGCCCTGATACGCCGCATCGAAATCGTCGCCGAAGATATTGTTTGCGTGGAGCTTTCTCCCGCGAATGGCGGCCGTTTCCCGCCATTCTCCGCAGGCTCGCATGTCGACGTCTTTATCGATGAGAGGACGATCCGACAGTACTCCATTTCCAACGACCCCAGCGACTGTTCCTACTATCGCCTTGCAATCCAGAAGGAACCCCAATCCCGCGGCGGCTCGAAGGCCATCCATGAATCCTTCCGGGCCGGCGATATCATCCGGATCGGCGAACCCAGGAACCATTTCTGCCTGGCGGAAGACGACGTAAAGGTGGTGCTGGTCGCCGGTGGCATTGGCGTTACGCCCATCCTGTCCATGGCGTATCGCCTGACCGCCAAAGGCACTGACTTTGCATTCCACCTCTGTGTGCGGTCCAGGGAACGGGCGGCGTTCGTGGACGAGATCTCGACCAGCCCCTTTGCCGCGAGATTTGAGCTTCATCTCGACGACGGTGGCCCACAGCAGCGTTTCAACCCGGACAACGCCTTTGCAGATCTTACGCAGACATCGGCAGTCTATGTCTGCGGGCCGCGAGGTTTCATGGAATTCGTGACGGGCGCGGCGCGACGGTCGGGCATCCGGCCGGAGAGGATCCACACGGAGAGCTTTGTGTCGGCGGCAGTCGACGGCGAAGAGGAGTTCGAAGTGGTAACCGCCCGAACCGGCAAGGTCCTGCTTGTAAGGCACAACAAATCGATAGCCGAAACTCTGGAGGAAGCCGGCATCTGTCCGATCCTGTCGTGCGAACAGGGCATATGTGGCACCTGCCTGACCAAAGTCATCAGCGGCGAGGTCGACCACAGGGATACGTTCCAGACCAATGCAGAGAAAATCGGAAACAGCATGATCGCGATCTGTTGCTCGCGCGCAAGGTCAAAACAGCTTGTGCTTGATATCTGAAAAATGCCGGAGACAGACGATATGAAGACCCGCGCCGCCGTTGCCGTCGCTGCCGGAAAGCCGCTCGAAATCATGGAGGTCGACCTTGACGGGCCGCGCGAGGGCGAGGTGCTGGTCGAGGTCAAGGCGACCGGCATCTGCCACACCGACGAGTTCACCTTGTCCGGCGCCGACCCCGAGGGCATCTTCCCCGCCATTCTCGGCCATGAGGGCGCCGGCATCGTCGTCGATGTCGGCAGAGGGATGACCAGCCTGAAGAAGGGCGACCATGTCATTCCGCTCTACACGCCCGAATGCCGGCAGTGTCCGTCCTGCCTGTCGCGCAAGACCAATCTGTGCACCGCCATCCGCACCACCCAGGGCCAGGGCCTGATGCCCGACGGCACCAGCCGCTTCTCGATCGGCAAGGACAAGGTGTTCCACTACATGGGCTGCTCGACCTTCTCCAACTTCACCGTGCTGCCGGAGATCGCGCTGGCCAAGGTCAATCCCGACGCGCCGTTCGACAAGATCTGCTACATCGGCTGCGGCGTCACCACCGGCATCGGCGCCGTCATCAACACCGCCAGGGTCGAGGAAGGCGCCACCGCGATCGTCTTCGGCCTGGGCGGCATCGGCCTCAACGTCATCCAGGGGCTGCGGCTGGCCGGCGCCGACATGATCATCGGCGTCGACCTCAACGACGACAAGAAGGCCTGGGGCGAGCGCTTCGGCATGACGCATTTCGTCAATCCGAAGGAGGTCGAGGGCGACATCGTCCCCTATCTCGTCAACCTGACCAGGCGCGGCGCCGACCAGATCGGCGGCGCCGACTACACCTTCGACTGCACCGGCAACGTCAAGGTGATGCGCCAGGCCCTCGAGGCGTCGCATCGCGGCTGGGGCCAGTCGATCATCATCGGCGTCGCCGGCGCCGGCCAGGAGATCGCGACGCGGCCGTTCCAGCTGGTCACCGGCCGGGTGTGGAAAGGCACCGCCTTCGGCGGCGCGCGCGGCCGCACCGACGTGCCGAAGATCGTCGACTGGTACATGGACGGCAAGATCGAGATCGACCCGATGATCACCCACACGCTGACGCTCGACGAGATCAACACCGGCTTCGACCTCATGCATGAGGGCAAGTCGATCAGAAGCGTCGTGGTGTACTGACCCAGCCCGGAACCAATAGCGAGCAGCCACAGGAGGAGAAGGCTCATGGCGGACAAGGTATCGATACATCCGGCAATCGATGACGGGTGAGGCCCGGCAGCGCCGATTTCACCGGCGGCACCCTGGTTTGCGCCTGCGCGGATCGCCCGGTGAAGGTGGCGATCAAGGGGCAGATCGCGCACAACCACGCCTGCGGCTGCACCAAATGCTGGAAGCCGGCCGGCGCAAAGTTCTCGATCGTCGCGGTCGCCGCTCATGAGAATGTGACGGTGTTGGAGAATGGCGACAAGCTGGCCGTGGTCGACGCGTCGGCGCTGATCCAGCGCCGCGCCTGCAAGGCTTGCGGCGTGCATATGTACGGTCCGGTCGAGCGCGACCATGCTTTCAAGGGGTTGGACTTCATCCATCCGGAGCGCTTCCAGGAAGCCGGCTGGGCAGAGCCCGGCTTTGCGGCCTTCGTGTCATCGATCATCGAAGCGGGTGTCGGCCCGGACGAGATGGACGGCGTGCGGGCGAGGCTCAGGGAACTCGGGCTGGAGCCCTATGACTGCCTGTCGCCGGCGCTAATGGACTACGTCGCCACCTGGGTGGCCCGAGAATCCGGCGTGCTGAGGGCCTAGAATTCGCCTCGATAAGCTTGGAAATGGGAGAAAGATCAATGCGAATAGCCAAGACAATAGCCATCGCTTTGCTTGCCGCAAGCGCAGCGTTGATGTCGGCCCCGAGTTGGGCAACCGACACGGTCAAGGTGCGCTTCAGCTGGAAACTCAAGGGCGAATACAGCTTCTTCTACCTGGGCAAGGATGAGGGTATCTACGCGAAACACGATATCGACGTCCAGTTGGGAGAGGGCGCGGGGGCGCAAGCCGCACTCGGTTCACTTGTTCAAGGCAACGAGGATGTCGTGATCGTCCCCGCCATCTTTGCCATTTCCGCTATCCAGAAAGGCATGCCGGTCAAGATCGCGGCCCTTTATCAACCGAGCACGCCATTCGCCTTCATTTCCCAGCCCGACAAGCCGGTGACAACCCCCAAGGACATGGAGGGCCGCTCGCTTGCGGTTTCCATCGGCGACACCGCAACGAGTTATCTGAACGTATTCTGCAAGATAAACGGCATCGACTGCGACAAGATCAAGCAGGTTCAGATCGACCCTCAATCGAAGATACCTCAGTTCATGCAAGGTCGGATCGACCTGATCACCGTATACACCAATGTGGATCTTCCGCTGATAGAGGAACGAAGCGGAACCAAATTCGCCGTACTGGATCTGCCCAAATATGGCTTGTCCGTACCCGGGCTGGCGGCGGTGGTCAGCAACAAAGGCCTTTCCGACAATGCCGACATCCTGAAGCGGTTCTTTACCGCCACGAATGAGTCGATCGATTTCGCGCGCAAGGATCCGACCGCCGCCACGAAGGCGCTCATGAACGCCTGGGGCGCGGCTCCTTCGGAAGCACTGGTCAGAACGACGATTGTAAAGACGTCGGCCAGCCTGAGTTCACCTGCTGGAAAGCCGCATGGCTGGACGGACGAAAAGACCATTTCCGATGCGCAGGAGCTGATCCTGTCGACGGAAGAAGGGGCGCTACGGAAGCCTTCGTCCGACTTCTACACGAACTCGCTCCTCGAGCCATGACCACGGGCGTCGGCGCAAGTGAAAACCGCGCCGAACTCGAGTTCCCGATCCCCGACGCGCCGGGGATCGGGATGCCCCGCGAGCGGTCGCGCCATTAAGCCCGCTCATTCCATGTACGTTCATCCGCACGCGGCACGACAAGCCCGGCTTTCTGTCGACGGGCAGTTGCGTTTTTCCAGCCGATCAAGGTTATGTCGGACGTGGTGCTACGGCCGGTTCCAGAGCTGAACGCCGGCGCTCCAGCTCGACCTTTTGTGGCCGCGCGCGGCGCCGTCTCCTTCGGTGCTGCACTTCGTCCATGCGATGGTCCACGCGAAGGCGGAGGAAACCGACACCCCCTGATCGCGCAGTTGCGTCGAGGCGGGCGCGGCCGTCGCAGATCACGACGAGTACTTGCGCCTTTATTTGTATCTGACCTGCTGATACAAAAGCCTCGGCAGAAGGCAGCAGAGGCATATGTCAAACCAGATTATCGTGGTCGACCCGATTGAGCGGATTGATCTTCTCAAGAGCCTCGCGAGCGAAGTGCGTGTCCGCATCCTCGATCTGCTCAACCGAAAGGGTCCGCGAAACGTCAATCAGGTGGCTGAGGATTTAGGCCTCCCGCAATCTACGATCTCCGCGAACATCCAGGTGCTCGTGGATGCCGGCCTCATCCAGACAAAGTCCCAGCGGGCCAGGAAGGGCAGCCAGAAGGTTTGCTATTCCACGTTTTCTGAGTTGCTCATCGCCTTCAAGGACCGAAGCCCCGCCCAAGGCCGCGACGTGATCGAGGTGGCAATGCCCCTTGGACTGTACACGCGCTGCGAGATCTCGGCGCCCTGTGGCCTTTGCTCGAAGGATGGTGTGATAGGCCTTCTCGACGTGCCGGATACCTTCCTGGATCCCGACCGGATGCGCGCCGGCTTATTGTGGTTCACGCGCGGCTTCGTCGAATATCAGTTTCCAAACAATGCAACGGTTGCCAAGGCAGCAATCGGCGCGCTGGAATTGTCCCTCGAACTTTCGTCGGAAGTGCCCGGCACGTCGAAGAACTGGCCTTCCGACATCACCATCGCCATCAACGGGCGCGAAATCGACACATGGACCTCCCCTGCGGATTATGGCGACAAGCGAGGCGTCTATACGCCCGATTGGTGGAAGCTTGCAGGATCGCAGTATGGCAACCTCAAGCAGTGGCGCGTGACGCCGGCGGGAACCTACCGCGACGGCGAGAAAGTGTCCGACTGCTCGCTGCAAGACCTTCAACTGGAGGAGCACCGGTCAATCCGGATGCGCATCGGCGTCAAGGAGGATGCGCGCCATCCAGGCGGCCTGAACATATTCGGCAGCGGCTTCGGCAACCACAGCAAGGACATCGTGCTGCGCCTCGTCAAAGCCTGAGGCAGCCAGTCTGAAATGGCCGTTTACAACATACTCTCTTGACGGAGGCTGATCCTGCGCGCCTAATGATTCCGTAATTCCGATACAAACCGGAAAGTCGGATGATATCCCGACCTGGGAGGAGACATGAAGGCAAGGGTCACAGCAAGCGCGGCCTACACGGTCGCGGACATCGACAGGCGTCTCTACGGGTCCTTTCTCGAGCACTTGGGACGCGCGGTTTACACCGGCATATACGAACCGGGTCATCCCCTTGCCGACGACCAGGGCATGCGCCAGGACGTGATCGACCTCGTCCGCTCCCTGGACACACCGATCTGCCGCTATCCGGGTGGGAACTTCGTGTCGGCCTACAATTGGGAGGACGGCATCGGCCCCAAGGAAGGAAGGCCGAAGCGCCTCGACCTTGCCTGGCATACAACCGAGAGCAACCAGGTGGGCATACATGAATTCGCTGACTGGGCGGAGAAGGCCGGCACCGAGATGATGCTTGCCGTCAATCTCGGTTCGCGCGGGCTCGACGCCGCGCGGGCCTTCGTCGAGTATGTCAATCATCCGGGTGGCAGCTACTGGTCCGACCTTCGGGCAAAGAACGGCCGCCGCGATCCCTGGAACTGCCGGCTCTGGTGCCTGGGCAACGAGATGGACGGTCCATGGCAGATCGGCCACAAGTCAGCGGCCGAGTACGGCCACTTGGCCAACGAGACGGCGAAGGCGCTTCGTGGCTTCGATCCGACCCTTGAACTGGTTGTCTGCGGATCGTCGCATTCCAACATGCCATCCTATCCGCAATGGGAGGCTACCGTACTCGAGGCGACGTACGACCAGATCGACTACATCTCGCTCCACATGTATTTCGAGAACTACGAGAAGAACACAGCGGAGTTTCTTGCACTGCCGGAGAAGCTTGACCGTTACATCGGCACCGTCTCCGGCATCATCGACTATGTGAAGGCCAAGTCCCGGTCGAAACGAGACGTCAAAATCTCGTTCGACGAATGGAACGTCTGGTACCACGAACGCAAGCAGGACGCGGAGCGGATGAAGACCTGGGGTTGGCCCGAGGCACCTCGGCTGCTCGAGGATATTTACAACTTCGAAGACGTTCTTCAGGTCGGGTGCATCATCAATACGTTCATCCGCCGGTCGGACGTCGTGCGGATCGCATGCATCGCCCAACTGGTGAACGTGATCGCGCCAATCATGACCGAACCGGGTGGCGAGGCATGGCGGCAGACGATCTACTGGCCGTTCATGCTGGCGTCGAAGAACGGCCGCGGCACGGCGCTGCAACTTGCCGTCGAAGTGCCGACCTACAGCGCTGCCGCAGCCGACCGGGTGCCCTGGCTCGACATTGCGGGAGTCCACGACGCCAATGCCGGCACGCTGACCTTCTTCGCCGTAAACCGGCACGGATCCGAAGCGATGGAGGCCGACCTTTCGCTTGAGGGCTTTGCTGCGAAGTCAGTCGAGCACACGATCATCCGTCACGACGATTTGGAAGCCCGGAACACCAGGGACGCGCCTGAGACGGTCGTCCCCGCAAGAGGCAATGGGGCCGTGCTTGGCGGCAAAGGCCTGACCCTGACACTGCCGCCATACTCCTACTCCATGGTGCGGGTGGCACTCTGATCAGAGTGTATCTGAATTTCCGATACATACCAATCAATCCGTTGCACCAATCGCACTTTGATGTAGGATAGCGGCCAGGTTCAAGCGGGCTCAGAACCGTGCAACTGGGAGGAAGGAAGATGAATTTTCACAGGTTGGCGACGACCGCCTTGGTTGCGGCCGGCAGTCTCTGGGTCGGCGCTGTCCAAGCCGAAGAGACCGTCGTGTGGTGGGATTTCCTGGGCGGCGGCGACGGCGTCCGCATGAAGCAGATGATCACGGATTTCAACGCCGCACATGCAGGCAACGTCAAGATCGACGCGACGACGCTGGAATGGGGCACGCCTTTCTATGCGAAGGTGCAGACCTCGGCGGCGGTAGGCGAGGCGCCCGACGTGATGACCTATCACGCCAGTCGTATCCCGCTTGCGGTGAGTCAGGGCATCCTGGACGAGATCACCGCCGACGACCTCGCCAAGATGGGCGTGTCGTCGTCGGACTTCGCTTCGGCCACATGGGATGCAGTGACGGTCGACGGCAAGCAATATGCCGTGCCGCTCGATACGCATCCAATCGTCCTCTACTACAACCGTGATCTCCTGAAGAAAGCCGGTGTGCTCGGCGACGACGGCAGGCCGAAAGGCATGGGTAGCAGAGACGAGTTCACGGCAACCTTGCAGGCGCTCAAGGATGCCGGGGTCGAGTTCCCACTGGGCAGCGTGACCGCGGACGGCAACTTCATGTTCCGCACTGTTTATTCGCTGATGTGCCAGCAGGGCGGCGAGCTGATGACGAACGGCAAGTTCCTGACGGGCGACAATGGCGACAAACTGAAGAACGCGCTTGCAGTGCTTCAGGATTGGACGAAGGCCGGGCTGCAGTCGACTTACACGGATTATCCCGCCACGGTCGCACTGTTCACATCCGGCAAGGCAGCGATGATGATCAACGGCGTTTGGGAGGTCCCAACAATGACCGACCTCGCCAAGCAGGGCAAACTGTTCGACTGGGGCGCGGTTGAGATCCCCGTGGTGTTCGACAAACCCTGCACCTATGCCGACAGCCACACTTTCGCGATCCCGAAAAACCAAGGCAAGGAAATGAGCGCCGAGAAGCGGGCTGCGGTGCTCGAGGTGATCTCGTGGATAGACAAGCACTCGCTGTTCTGGGCCACCGCCGGGCACATCCCGGCATACAAGCCGGTCACGGATTCGGCCGAATACAAGGCCATGGAGCCGAACGCGACCTATTCGACGCTGACCAGCAACCTGATCTTTGACCCCAAGTCGCCGCTTGCCGGCATCGCGGGGCCGATCTTTGATGTGATGTCCAACCACTTCGTGCCTACCTTGAACGGAGAGATGGACCCGGCTGACGCCGTTACGTCGATCACGGAAGAGTTGAACAACATGTAGCCCCCTTTCGGCGACTCGGAGCCACCCATGATCCGGTGGCTCCGCTCCTTCGAGTAGAGTCCATGCTCCACAACAAGCGGAAGGACGTACTGGTCGCGCTGACTTTGATCGCTCCCTTCGTCGCGATCTACGCGCTCGCCTTCGTCTATCCGACCCTCCAGATGTTCCGTATCTCCTTCACCGACGCACCGCTGATCGGCGAGGGCAAATTGGTCTGGTTCGACAACTACTTGCGGCTGACCAACGACCCGATGTTCCGAAGGGCGGCATGGAACACCGCCTACTTCGTGCTGATGACCGTCGCGCCCGGGACCATCATCGCCCTGATGATCGCGCTCGGGGTATCGCGACTGAAGGGGCGGTTCCAGGCAATGATTCTGGCGTTGTTCTTTTTGCCCTACATCCTGCCCGTGTCGGTGGTCTACCTGATCTGGGACTGGACGCTCAACTTCCAGTTCGGCATTGCCATGCACATGCTCGATTGGCTCGGTATCCAGCGGGTACCGGTCTTCAAATCGCGCATCTGGTTCATGCCAGCGGTGGCCTGGGTGACGATCTGGTGGACGGCCGGCTTTTCCATCCTGCTGTTCCTGGCCGGACTGCGTGCCATTCCGGCCGATATCTATGAAGCGGCAGCACTCGACAATGCGACGCGCTGGACGACGTTCCGACGGATCACCTGGCCGCTGCTATGGCCCGTCACTTCGCTGGTTTTCACCATCCAGCTCATCCTCCAGCTGAAGATCTTCGACCAAGTCTACCTGTTCTCGGTCGGTGGGCGCCCGAACGACAACATGGTGTTCGTCTACTACGTCTTCCAGCGCGCTTTCCAGCAGAACCAGGGCGGCCGCGCAGCGGCTGTCGCGGTGACGCTGTTCGTCCTCGTTGTCGTGGTCTCGGTGCTGCAGTTCCAGCTCCTGCGCCTCGCGGACGGACGCCGCGCATGACAGGAGCTGTCGCGCAACGCTGGAGTTTTTGGGGCGGACTGCTCACCGCGCTGACAGCGATCTCTGCCGTCGTCTGGGCATTCCCGCTTTACTGGGGCGTGGTCTCGTCGTTGAAGCCGGAAGACGAGGTTGTGCGGCCCTTCATCGAACTCTGGCCGGAGACACTCACCTTCCAGCATTACATCTTTGCGCTGACTTCCACGCAGATCGGGCTCTGGTATCTGAACTCCGTGGTGGTCGCGGTCGGTGTAACGGCGATCTGCGTGTTCACGTCGATGCTGTGTGGCTACGCGATCTCGCAGCTGCGATTCCCAGGGCGGACCGCGCTATGGTTGCTGATCCTGGGATCCTTCATGGTTCCGATCCAGGCATTGATCATCAATCACTTCAAGCTGGTCGCTGATCTGGGACTTCTGAACACTTGGGCTGGAACAATGCTGCCGCAGCTCATCCATCCTGTAATCGTCATCGTCTACAAGCAGTTCTTCGACCAGGTGCCGCGAGACTTCCGTGAAGCGGCGGTGATGGACAATGCTTCGGAGTTCGCGATCCTGTTCAGGGTCTACATGCCCATGAACTGGGGCGTGACGACCGCACTGTCGATCGTTTGCTTCATCTGGACCTGGAACGCTTTCCTATGGCCGTTCCTCGCCATCACGCGGACCGAGATGATGACGGTGACCGTAGGCATCACGCAGGTCAACGACGCCTTCGGTATCTACTACGCCCGCCAGTTGTCGGCGGCGGTCCTGGCCGGTCTTCCAGTAGCGCTGGCATACCTGCTCTTTCAGCGGCGCGTGACCGAAGCGATTACCCTGTCGGCCGGGATCAAGGGCTGATCTCAAGGTCGCAGCTTCGAGGTCGGGCCGGTCGACGAACCCGCCTGGGCCGCCGATCCGCCGTTATTGCGCGTGCCAAGCCCATCCGTCGTTGCCGAAGAGATGGAGCGCCGAGGGATCGAATTGCAGACGGACGGTGTCGCCCGGGCGAAGCGCCGAGACACCGCGGTCCTGTGCGATGACCTGGATGCCGTCCTGCAACCGTACATAGACGAGTGTTCGTTCGCCGAGCCGCTCCACCACAACGACTGTGCCCGACGTCTGCCCGCCTTCGGTCACCACCGTCAGTGCCTCCGGACGAACGCCGAGGTCGAACGCCCCGGTTTCTGCCGGAGCCCTCGACAACGGGACCAACGCTCCGTCGCCGAGCCGCACCTGCACGCGGTCGCCGGAGCCCGACAGCGTCACCGGCAGGAAGTTCATCGCCGGCGAACCGACGAAGCCCGCGACGAAGCGCGAAGCCGGCCTTTGATAGACCTCCATCGGGGTGCCGATCTGCTCGATCCGGCAGTTGTTCAGGATGACAATGCGGTCGGCGAGCGTCATCGCCTCGATTTGGTCATGCGTCACGTAGATCATCGTCGACCTTAGGCGCTGATGGAGTTCGGCAAGCTCGACCCGCGTTCTTGCCCGCAGCGCGGCGTCGAGATTGGACAGCGGCTCGTCAAACAGGAACGCCTTCGGCTCCTTTACGATCGCGCGCCCGATTGCGACCCGCTGGCGCTGCCCGCCCGACAGTTGTGACGGCCGCCGCTGCAGCAACGCTTCCATTTCCAGCATTCTCGACGCATGCGCGATCCGCCGCTTGATCACGTCGGCAGGGACGCCGATGTTTTTCAGCCCAAAGGCCATGTTTTCAGCAACCGTCATATGGGGATAAAGCGCGTAGTTCTGAAAGACCATCGCCACATTCCGCTTGCCGGGCGGCAGTGTCTCCGAGCGGACGCCGTCGATCGTCAGGGAGCCGCCGTCGATCGTTTCCAGTCCCGCTATCATGCGCAGAAGCGTCGTTTTGCCGGAGCCGGAAGGCCCCAGGAACACGACCAGCTCGCCGGAGGCTATTTGCAGGCTGACATCGCGGATGACGTCCACCGAGCCAAAGCGCTTCCAGGCACGTTCGAGCGAAATCTCGGCCATGTTCATCCTCCTCCGCTGTGTTCCATATTTTCGGATAGACATCCGATGTCAAGGATGTTTACGCAGCCGGTGCGGAGCGTTTCCAACCGATGTCGATCTCCATCTTCGGTCCAGCCCCCGGCAGCCTGCTTGACGGCTCGACAAGTTGCCGGCGTATGCGGTCGTCGCAGGTCGTGGTCGAGCAACTCAGCCATTCGGCTTTCGCCCTCACGGATCCGGGCGTGCGGATTTCCCGCACCCGGCTCTTCCCGAGGGTGACCCGCGTCTAACGCCGGCGGGTGCTCTCGCGGGCCTGCAACTCGAAGCCCAGATCCAGGACTGGTGCGGTCACCTCGTTGCCTGCGAGCCGGTCGAGCGCCATCCGCATCGAGCGGTGTCCGATCTCGTAGCGCGGCGTACGCACGCTGGTAAGCGTGGGAAAGGCGACCCGCATCATGTCGAGATCGTTGAACCCGCAGATACCCATCCGGCGCGGAACGGCGATCGCAGCGCGATGGCATTCGAAAAGCACGCCGAGAGCGAGATCGTCATTGTTGCAGAAGACGGCGTCGATATCCGGCACCCGGGCCAGCGCATCGGCCAGCAACTGCCCGCCCAGCGACACGCTCGACGGTGTCGGCGTCGTGGTCACCAGACGCGGATCGAACAGGCCGGCCTCCTCCATGGCGTCGCGATAGCCGGCCAGCCGCCGCTGCGAACGCGGGTCCATGCGCGCACCGATGAAACCGATGCGGCGGTATCCGGCCTCGAGGAGGTGGACGGTCGCCTCCCTGCCGGCGTCGAAATGGGAGAAGCCGACCAGCATGTCGACCGGATCGGTGGCCGTCTCCATGATCTGGACCACCGGACACCCCGCAGTCCGCAAGAGTTTCCTCGTCACATCGGTCTGGTCGATGCCAGCCACGATGAGGGCCGCCGGGCGCTGGCCGAGGAAGACCTTCACCAGCCGCTCCTCCTCGAGCGGAGAATAGTGCGTATTGCCCATCTGGATCTGGAGCCGGCTGCTGCCCAGTTCGTCATAGATGCCCCGCACCACGTCGGCGAAGACGACATTAGTCAGCGATGGAACGAGCACGCCCACCACATCCGCCCGGGATGACGCCAAGGCCCGCGCATTGGGATCAGGCACATATCCCAGCGTGGTGACGGCGGCATCTATCTGCGCGCGCAGCTCGGCCGACACCCGTGATGGATCGCGCAACGCCCGCGACACCGTGATGGCCGCTACTCCGGCAAGCCCCGCGACGTCGGCAATGGTCGGACGGCCACCACCCCGCCGGCTCGCCCGCTCGGTCCGCCCCTGTTCGCTTACGATGTCGTCAGCCAATAAGAACTCCTTGGAGCGGCACACACCTCGATGGAACCGCCGCTGCCCTATCTCCTGGCCAGAGCATCGGACCCGGCCCGAACTCGATCTCCAGTTCCGGCAGCCCGGTCGCCTCGGCAATGGCACCAGCCAACTTGGCGCCGACGCCGGCCTTCCTTCCCGCCGGGTCGGGGTGCAGGACTTCGCAAACAATGGCGATGCGCACAAACGGCATTGCCGCCTCCCGGCCTCAATAGAGTTTCGCGCCGTTGACCATCAGCCGCACCGCATAGAGCGAAGTGGTGCCGCATATGTAGAGGATGTTGCGCTTCGGGCCGCCGAAGACACAGTTTGCGGTGGCCTCGGGCACCTTCACCTTGCCGATGAGCGTACCGTCCGGATGGTAGCAATGGATGCCGTCTTGCGCGCTGGTCCAGATGCGGCCCTCGTCGTCCAGGCGGAAACCGTCGAACAGACCGGCGGTGCAATCGGCGAACACCCTGCCTCCGGAAACGCCGCCAGCCTCGCCCACGTCGAAGACACGCATATGGGCCGGATGTTCCTGACCGTGCGTCCTGCCGGTGTCGGCGACGTAAAGCTGCCTCTCGTCCAGGGAGAAAGCGAGCCCGTTGGGGCGCACCATGTCGGTGATGACGGCTTCGACGGCGGCCGTCGCCGGGTCCACACGGTAGACGTGGCAGCTGCCGATCTCGCTCTCGGCCTTATGCCCTTCATAGTCGGTTTCGATGCCGTAGGCCGGATCGGTGAACCAGATCGATCCGTCCGAGCGCACCACCACGTCGTTCGGCGAATTGAGCCGCTTCCCGTTCCAACGCTCGGCGATCACGGTGATGCTGCCATCGTGCTCAGTGCGGGTGACGCGGCGGCCGCCATGCTCGCAGGTCACCAGCCTGCCCTGCCGGTCCGTCGTGTTGCCGTTCGAATGGTTCGACGGCTGCCGGAAAACGCTCACATTCCCGTCCGTCTCGTCATAACGCAGCATGCGGTCGTTCGGGATGTCCGACCAGGCCAGGTAACGGCCCGCCGCGAAATAGGCGGGGCCCTCCGCCCAGCGGCAACCGGTATAGAGCCTGTCCACATGCGCGGCGTCATTGACCAGCCGCGTAAAGCGCCGGTCGATTATTTCGTAGCTGTCCGACATCTTCCTCCCCTTACGCTCGATGACAGAACTCAGCGATGATAGCGCTATCATCAGAACTGGTTCAAGGGGCAGATGCGACGAGGCTTGCATCGCCTCCGGCTCGCATGTGCCTGCGATATGCACCATTCGCCGAGAATGACGCGACAAGCGCCACTATCGGACACCTAGCCTCGATGCAGGGTACCCGGGGCCATGCTCGATCCGGCCCTTGAGCGACGATCGAGACAGGCAGAAAGTCCCCAAAAAAGCACTTTACAAGGCTGAAATGGTAGCGCTAACTCTTTCAGTGACTGCCTTTGGGAGGAGATCCGAAGCGTCGCGAACGAGCCCGGCATGAAGCGTGCCGATGGCGGGCGGTAGCAATGCCCGGAGATCGATATCGGAATCGATATCGGATCGCTGGTCGAAGCCGGATCTGGTACGCCTACACGGGAGGAAATGCGATGGTGAAGTCACTCGTCGGCGGCATTGTTGCAGCCACGGCATTGGTCTTGCTCAACTCGTCGGCCCTTGCCGAACCTGAAATCGTCTCGGGCCCCGCTGTCGAGCCCGATTGCTTCGCGCCTTGGTCGGCGGACACGAAATTCTTCAAGTTCCCGAAGAAGGATGGGCCATACCGTATTGCGCTGGCCAATGGCTATATCGCCAACACCTGGCGCATCCAGATGGTGCAGACGGCAAAGGCCTACGCGGCACAGCCGGATGTCGCGGCCAAGCTCAAGGAGTTCAAGGTGGTCTCGACCGGCGAGGACGTGCCGGCGCAGATTTCCGCAATCAACAATTTCATCGATTCCGGTTATGACGCGATCGTCGTCAACGCCCAGAACCCGACCGCCTTCGCGCCCGTCATCAAGCGGGCCAAGGAAGCGGGCGTGGTTCTTGTCGCCTTCGACAACATCCTGGACACGAAGGACGCCATCAACGTCAATGTCGACCAGAAGGGGCTCGGTGAATTGTGGGCCGAATGGCTGGTCAAGCACCTGCCCGACGGCGGCAAGATCCTCGAAGTGCGCGGCGTCGCCGGAACCTCGGTCGATACCGATCGCCACAACGGCATCCATGAAAAGCTGCAGGCTTCGGGCAAGGACTTCCAGGTGACCGAGGTGATGGGCAAATGGGACGACGGTGTCGCGCAGAAGGTCACGGCCGACGCCATCGCGACGAACGGTCCGTTCGACGGCATCACCGGGCAAGGCGGAGACACCGGCATCGTCCAGGCCATGATCGACGCCAAGCATCCGTTCGTCCCCTTCGGCGGAGAGACGGAGAACGGCTTCCGCAAGTTCTGCGCCAAATTCGCCTCCGAGGGGCTGAAATGCACCTCGGCGGGCACCGGTCCGGCGCAGGTCGCGGTCGCCATCAAGACGGCGATTGCCGCTCTCGAGGGGCAGGTCGTGCCCCAGGAGGTGAAGCTGCCGCTGGCCGTCGCCTCCGATCCGGATCTCAAGGAAGGGCAGGACTATTTCCCCAATGAGTCCGACAACTTCTTCGTCGGCAATTCCTTCCCCACCTGCGGAATCAATTTCAAAGCGCAGGAGATCATGGGGCAGACGAAGGAGAACAAATAGCCAGTGCAATTCCAGGGGTGCCGCGCGGCAGGCGCGACACCCCTCATCAAGTCGCCGACCAATTCCCGGAGATTACGATGGAAGGCACGGCACCGTTCTTTCGAATGGAAGGGGTCTCGAAGCGTTATGGCGGGGTGAGGGCGCTCGAGAAGGCCGATCTCTCCGTCAGGGCCGGCGCTATCCATGCGGTCCTGGGGGAGAACGGTGCGGGCAAATCGACGCTGATCAAGATCATGGCCGGCGTCGTGGCCCCGGACGAAGGCCATATGACGCTCGACGGGAGACAGGTGGAATTCGCTTCTCCCGCGGCGGCGAATGCCGCCGGGATCGTCTGTGTCTTCCAGGAACTCTCCCTGATCCCCGAACTCACGGTCGCCGACAACATCATCATATCAAATCCACCCACGCGTTTCGGCATGATCGACCGCGGGGCGCAGCGACGCATGGCCGAGGAGGCCCTGACCCGCGCGGGAGCGTCCGATATTCACCCCCTGGCACTGGTGAAGGACCTCCCACTGTCCCGCCGCCAGATGGTGGAGATCGCGAAAGCGCTGGCGCGAAAACCGCGAATACTGATCCTGGACGAGGCTACGTCCGCGCTGACGTCGGCCGATGTCGCCAACGTTTTCGCTGTGCTCAAACGACTGCGGGCGGAAGGTCTGGCGCTGCTTTACATCTCGCATCGGATGAACGAGATCGCCGAACTGGCCGACGATTGCACCGTCTTCCGCAACGGGCGCAAGGTCGCCAGCTATCCGGCCGGTTCGAAAAGCGACAGCGAGGTCATCGAAATGATGATCGGCCGCGAATATCACAATGCATATCCGACAAAACCGGATCGCGACACCAATGTCGCGAAGGTCCTGGAAGCGCGCAACCTCTCCTGGTCGGACCGGCTTCGGGACATCTCCTTCTCGATCGGCGCCGGCGAGATCGTGGGACTCGGTGGACTGGACGGACAAGGACAGCGCGATCTGCTGCTGGCGCTGTTCGGCGTGCTGCGCGGGCTCGGCGGCGAGGTCCTGGTCGACGGGAAGCCGGTGAGCATCAACAGCCCCGCCCAGGCGCGCAAGCGCGGCATCGGCATGGCTCTCATCCCCGAGGATCGCAAGACCGAAGGCCTGATGCTGCCGATGACCGTCCGAGACAATCTGTCCTTCGCCAGCCTGGATCGTCTGACCCGGGGCGGCGTGGTCGACCGCGCCGCGGAACAGGACCACATCGACGAGATGGTGAAGCTGCTGGAGATCAGGACCGACGGCCTCGATATCCCGGTCGGCTCGCTTTCCGGCGGCAACCAACAGAAGGTGGTGATCGCCAAATGGCTGATGCGCCACCCGCGCATCGTCCTCCTCAACGATCCGACCCGCGGCATCGATGTCGGCACGAAACAGGAGATCTACCAGTTGCTGCGCAGGCTCGCCGACGGCGGCGCTGCAATCCTGTTCTACTCGACGGATTATGCCGAGCTGATCGGCTGCTGCGACCGGGTGCTCGTGCTCTATGACGGGGCGATCAAGCGCGAGCTTGCCGGCGACGAGATAACCGAACATGCGCTCATCGCCAGCGCTCTCAACATCCACCCCGCAGAGGCCGCGCGCCAAAAGGCAGCCCGATGAAGGACTGGCGATACTGGTTTGCCGAGCAGCGCGGAACGCTGACAGCACTGACGATCTTCGTGGTGATGTTCATCATCTACACGTCGAACCATCCGGCAGGGTTCACGCCCAACGTCGTCCAGACCGCGGCGAACAAGGGCGTATTGCTCGCCTTCGTCGCCATGGCCCAAACGCTGGTGGTGATTACTGCCGGAATCGATCTCTCCGTCGGGATGATCTTCCTGCTCACCAATTGCCTGGCCTCCTGGCTCGTGCTGGGCACCCCTCAGGCCACGGCGTTCGGCGTCATTGCGGTTCTGGCGGCGGGCGCCTTGTGCGGCGCTATCAACGGAGCGATCGTCATCTATGGCCGGCTGCAGCCCATCGTGGCGACGATCGCAACCGGCGCCGTCTATTTTGGCCTGGCTCTGCTTCTTCGCCCCTTCCCGGGCGGATCGGTCAACGAGGGGCTCGCCGACGCCTTGACCGGTCGGATCCTCGGCGTGGTGCCCGCCAGCCTTGTCGCGCTGGCAGCGGTGATCCTGGTCGTCTGGGTGCCGTTCAGCCGTTCGGTCTATGGGCGAGCGGCCTATGCCGCCGGCTCTTCCGAAACGGCGGCCTACATGTCGGGGATGCCGATCCGGCGCGGCAAGTTCATGGCCTATACGCTGGCAGGGCTCGTCGCAGCTATCGGCGGTCTCTTTCTCACCTTCTTCACCTATACGGGCGAAGCCGCCTATGCCAGCGGCAATGCCTATACTTTGTTCTCGATCGCCGCGGTCGTGCTGGGCGGCGTTTCGCTGTTCGGCGGAAAAGGCAGCGCAATCGGCGCGGTCTTTGGCGCCCTGGCCTTCCGCACCATCGGCGACCTGTTGTTCGTCTTCGACCTCGACCCTCTGTGGCAGCCCCTGTTCCAGGGGATCATCCTTTTGGTCGCGGTCAGCCTCGGAGCCTTTGCCCTGTTCAGGGTGCGCAACAGGTTGGAGTGGTTCCAGTGAGCGAGACGACGATGACGCGCCTTGCCGGACGCATGCCGGGCCTCATCCGCCGATCCGATCCGGCGGTACTGACCGCTTTCGGCTGCATCATCCTTCTGCTTCTTCTCGGCAGCCTCTATTCGCGCAGCTTCCTGTCGCCGGAATATCTGCTGCAGCAGTTGAAGGTCGCCTCGTTCCTCGGGGTGATCGCCACGGGCATGATGCTCGTCATCCTTCTGGGGCAGATCGACCTGTCCGTACCATGGTCCGTCGCAACAGGCGCGATGATGGCCTGCGCGGCGGCGGCTTATGGACCGGTGGGCGTCGCCCTTGCGATCCCCTTCGGAATCCTCTGCGGCATCGCGATCGGCGTCGTCAATGGGCTAGGCGTGGCCTATCTGCGCATACCGTCCATGATCGTCACTTTGGGCACGAACGCGGTGGCGCAGGGCGTCATGGTGGTCTACACAGGCGGCTTCTCTCCGCAGGATTCCGCCACCCAAGCCATGCGCTACCTCGCGACCGGTTCCCTGATCCCGGGAATCCCGAATGCCGTGATCATCTGGGCGCTTGTCGGCGCCGCGACGGTCTTTTTGCTCACACGGACGGGCTTCGGGCGCGCCGTCTACGGCATCGGCAACCGCGAGCGGGCAGCCTACCTTTCCGGCGTGGACACACGACGGGTCGTGATGATCGCCTTCGCGCTGGCTGGCGGGTTGTCAGCGTTCGGCGGCGTCCTGCTCGCCGGCTACGCCTCCAAGGCGGCCCAATCGATGGGCGATGCCTATCTGTTGCCGGCCATTGCAGCGGTCGTGCTGGGCGGAACCTCGATCCTCGGCGGTCGCGGCTCCTATCTCGGTACCGTCGCCGGCGTCATCCTGATCACTCTGCTGCAATCGATACTGTCCGTCATGCAGATGCCCGAGGCCGGACGCCAGATCACCTATGGCCTGGTCATCATCCTGATGCTGCTTCTCTATGGCCGAGCACCGGCAAGCCGCTGAATCATGAACGAAGCACCGGAACATAGCGGCGGGAATGCGCCTGTCGTCGTGATGGGCGTTGCCGGATCGGGCAAGACATTGGTCGGCCGACAACTGGCCGAAGAAGTTTGCGCGCTGTTCATAGAGGGCGACCAATTCCATCCGCCCAGCAACGTTGCGCTGATGGCGAGCGGCACAGCCCTCAACGACGAGAACCGAAAGGATTGGCTCGACCGGATCGGCCGGCGGATCGCGGAAATGTCCGCGACCGGCCAACGAACCGTCACGGCCTGTTCCGCGCTGAAGCGCATCTATCGCGACTGCTTGCGCGGACATTGCCCTGACATCGTATTCCTGTATCTCGACATCGATCAGGAGGTCGCGGAACAACGCGTAGCGGCCAGGCATGATCATTTCATGCCGGCGAGCCTCGTCCGGAGCCAGTTCGAGGCGCTCGATCCGCCGGGCGAGGATGAACGGGCGCTTGGAGTGGATGCTACGTTACCTGTGACGACGATCGTGGCCAAGGCCGTCGACTATCTCGGTTCGTGAAAGCCGCGCCGGGTGCCGCACCCGCCCATGCGCACGTGGCCAAATTCTCCAGACAAGAACGAGGCGGCTTCAGGCTTCACCCGGCCGGGGCGAGGATAGTCCCCCGCCCCTTTGCCAGCGCGGATCAGTTCGCCGATGCGAGTGTCATCGACGTGCCGGTGGCAGCGAGATTGAGACCAATCTGGCCGGTGAGGCTCACAGGCTGAAGCTGGATGGAACCGGCGGTGCCGCCGAACAGAATGTTGGTGCCGATACCGGCCCCGACCGTCGCTTCGGCGGTGGCGCCTCTGTAGATGCCGCCCAACGAGCCGCGGTGATAACCGGCGGTCGGGGCGAAGACCGCCCAGATGAGCCTGCTCTGCGTCGTGAAGCCGACGTCGACACCGAGCTTGCGAATTGTGCCGGTATAATGGTCGATGGCCCTGGAACCGATCGTGGAGGTGAACACGCAGTCGAGTTCCTTGGCGGAGCCGAGCACATAACCGACGCCCCCGCCGATACCGCATTGGAGGTAACCAATCCTCACGCCGTCGCGGTCGTCCGGGATCGGCTGTGCTCGAAGATCTGCCGCGCCGGCCACCGAAGCGCCCAGAAGCGCCATCTGTGCGGCCAACGCCGCTGCAAGCATCTTCTTCATCATAGTCTCCTTGTGGGAATGCATGCGAGAATGCGCCCCGTTACCGACCCGCCTGTGATCGAGCATATAGAGCGGCGGTGACGGCAAGACCATGGCGGCGGCACGCGCTGCGCGCTCCGTTCACATCTTCCTGATCGACATGGAGAAATCGGCAGGCAGACGCTCCATCCGCCTCGATCTAGCCGGGGGGATTGCAGCGAAGAAAAGGTTACGATCGCCTGTTCCGCAAAGTGACGCAGCAAGGGCCCACGGGCGGTGCGGCGAAGGAGAGGCCGAGGCGAAACGCCCGCCCCTGCCCGCCGGCACTCACGTCTTGTCGGCCACCCATATGTGCCACTCGCGCTCCGTGCCGTGGAACACGTTGAGGTCGATCCTGCCGCTCACGCCGTGCGAAAGGCCCGAGCCGGAATACTGCCAGAACACCCATTTGCGGCCGGGATAGACCTTGGAGGGATGGCGTGCCACGGCGCGCAGCCAGAACGGATGGTTCGGGAAAGCCCCTTCGAGATTGTCGGCGTGGAAGTCGGGCGCGGTGTAGATGATCGGCCGTTGGCCATAGTGGGCCTCCAGCTTGTCCATGAAGACCTGCATCTTCTCGCGAACCTTGGCCGGAGACGGCCGCCGCTTGCAACTCGACTCGCCATTCCACTCGACATCGATGACAGGCGGTAGCGCGCCCGGCTCCTTCGGCACGTTCCGGATGAACCAGTCTGCCTGCTCGCCGGCCGTGCGGCACCAGTAGAAGAAGTGGTACGCACCGCGCTTCAGCCCGGCAGCCTTGGCAGCCCGCCAGTTCTTGCGGAACATCGGGTCGAGATGGTCGCCGCCATCCGTCGCCTTTATGTAGGCGAAATTGGCGCCCTGCGAGCGCAGCTTCACCCAGTCGACCTCGCCCTGCCAGCGCGACACGTCCACGCCGTGAACGGCGAGTTGGTGTGGGGTGGAGGCTCCGAAATTGATCGGCTTGGCGTCGCGGAAACGCCGACGATAGATCGTGCCCACCTTCGGCGCAGCCTCGCGCGCGGCCGGTTTGTCCGGCACCATCACGGCGAGCGTCGTCGGCTTCGCCGGCGGCACCAGCGCATTGGCCTGGAAATCGCCTACCGCCGCCGGGGGCTCGGCGCCCGGGACCACCTCTTCCTCGGCTTCGGCCGCGAAGCCGACGTCACGCGCCGCAACGCCGGCGGTCGGCACAGGCTTCGTCGGCCTGATGGCGTTGGTGATCTCGGGCGACGGCGGCAACACGCTTTCCAGGCCGGAGCTGGCGGAGCAGCCGGCCACGGCGATCCCGGCAAGAAGAAGGATGAGGGCTCTTGTCGAACGCATTGGGGCCTATACGCAATACGAAACAGGCCGCAGGCGGATGCCGTCGGCAGGAATGGGTCTGGCCGATTCTTGATCGATAAAATGTCAACAAAGTTTGAATCGATTTGCAGGAATCGCGAAAATCGCGCGTCTTCCGCCGAAAAGAGGTGGCCGATCTGGACAGGCTTCCCGATGCAACGCTTCAGCCGTTCGCCGACATGAAGCTGTCCTGCACAGGGGCCGGAAAGTCCCGGGGCGTCAAAACAATGTCGGCCAAGGTGTAGCGATCAAGCGTCGTCTGGAAGGAAGCCATCGCCTCGTCAAGCATGCCGGCAAGCTTGCAGCAGCGCGTCAGCACGCACCGATTGCCGGTCGCGAAACACTCCACGAGGGCGAAATCGGGCTCGGTCAGCCTGACGACGTCGCCAATGCGTATGGCCTCTGGAGGCCGGCCGAGCATGAGCCCGCCGGAGCGGCCGCGCACCGCCCTGAGAAAGCCGCCGCGCGTCAACGTGTTGGCCACCTTGTTGAGATGCGTCTTCGAGACACCGAAGGTCCGCGCGGCCTCCTCGATGGTGATCAGCCGGTCACCTGCCGAAGCCGCAAACATAAGCATTCTAAGCGCATAGTCGGAGAAGTTCGTCAGCCGCATGAGCCGTCCTCCGTCGCACGCCCGGCCGACCGCAGCCGCCGCCGTGACGTCACAGGCTTTGCTCCAGGATCGGTTTGACGCCGACCGTGTCCTCACCCCTGTTGAAGGCGATCGCCAGACGGAAGCTGTGGGCGATGCGCAGCGCACGCTCCATGAAGAGTGCAGCCACGTCGGCCGGGCAGACGCGCCCTACCGTTGACTGGAACAGCGTGAGCCAACGCCGGAAATGCTCCTCGCCGAGCCCTGCAATGGCCAGGTGCGGCGGCAACGGGCGACCTTCATAGCGCCCGGAGCGCAACAGGGTCGAGGACCAGAAGTCACACATCTTGCCGAGATGGCGCGGCCATGCCTCGGGCTCGATGGCGGCATTGAAGATCGGGCCGAGCAGATCGTCCTTGCGGATCTCGGAATAGAAGCCATGAACCACCTCACGGATCATGCGTTCGTCAAGTGCTTCGGGCAGCAAGCCGCCGCCGACGACGGCAGTTCCTTTGCCTGTAGAGTTCTCGCTCATTCCTGTCCTGGTCCTTGTCGTGGCATCCGGCGGGGCGGCGCGGCCCGCGTTCCCGGTACTGGCGGCCCGCGCTTCAGATAAAACATATATCGTAGATCTATGTTTTGCGAAATGCGACACGACACCGCTCGAACCGATGCCTGCAACGAGGATGTTTTGCCGGCAATTGCCGGATGGCAACGGGCATGGGGGCGCGGAAAGCCTGGCCAAGAAGCCGCTGACATCCGGCGGATATATGCGGACAACCCGCCAAGGCTGAGAGATTGCTAGAAATTATGGCCCTATAGGGGGGCCGGATCAGCCACCCTTCCGGTAGGAATAGCGGAAGGTGCAGCGCGGCGCGCCCGCCATGATGGTGTGGTCCCGCACCAGGGTGATGTCGGGATCGTAGCCCTGGCAGAAGGTGCCGTCGCGGTTGCACGACATCAGATGGCCGATATCGGCCAGGCCCATTTCACGGTAGGTCTCGGCATAACGGCAGCGAGTGACGTCGAAGCTGAACGTTGTGTCGTTGGTTTCCAGCACCTCGACCTCGAGCGCGCCGTCAGCGGTCCACAATTGGTAGAGCTTGATGAAATCGGCCATCGAGGTCTTGCCCTCAGGCGCCTTGGCAGCGAAGGACTTGCCCTCTGCGATCGCAGCCTTGCGGACCGCCGCATCGAGAATGGCATCGGCCTGTTCCTTGCCGAGCGCGGCGACCATTTCGGCATGGATCGGGCCGATCACTTCGGCCTGAAGGCGCCGCTTCAACAGGACAGGAACTTCCGTGCTCTTCTTCATCGTGACGCCGCTTCAGTGGTCTCGATGCAGAGGAAACACCCTCCTGGCGGGGATGCAAGCCGGAATCGCGCATGCGGCACTTTGGTGCGCGACAGGCAAATGACCGTCAATGAACGGTCTGGATATCGCCCGCGTCCGGACGTGGGCGCATGTTGACGATCGGGTCGTTCTGGCTCGGCGGCGCTTCCAGGCCGGTGGCGACGACCGACACCTTGAACTGACCTTCCAGCGTATTGTCGAAGATGGCGCCGACGATGATATCGGCTTCGTCGCCGACCTCCTCACGAATGCGGGTCGCGGCCTCGTCGACCTCGAACAACGTCATGTCCATCCCGCCGGAGATCGAGATCAGCACGCCTCTCGCTCCCCGCATGGAGCTTTCGTCCAGCAGCGGATTGGAGATCGAGGCCTCGGCAGCCTTGCGCGCGCGGTTCTCGCCGCCGGCGACGCCGGTCCCCATCATGGCGCGGCCCATATCGCGCATCACGGTCTTCACGTCGGCGAAATCGAGATTGATCAACCCCTCCTTCACGATCAGGTTCGTGATGGAACTGACGCCCGAATAGAGCACCCGGTCGGCCATGCCGAAGGCATGTTCGAAGGTCGTCTTCTCGGTCGCGATCCTGAACAGATTCTGGTTGGGGATGACGATCACCGTGTCGGCCGCCTTCCGAAGGAGTTCGATGCCCCGGTCCGCCATCATCATGCGGCGCCGGCCTTCGAAGGTGAAGGGCTTCGTCACCACAGCCACGGTAAGGATGCCAGCTTCGCGCGCGGCCCTGGCGATGACGGGCGCCGCGCCGGTGCCGGTGCCACCGCCCATTCCGGCCGTGACGAAGCACATATGGGTGCCGGCGAGGTGATCCATGATCTCGTCGATCGATTCCTCGGCGGCGGCCTGGCCTATATCGGGCAAGGAGCCGGCGCCCAATCCTTCGGTCACCAGCGCCCCAAGCTGGATCAGCCGCGGCGCCTTCGACATGGTCAGCGCCTGGGCGTCGGTGTTGGCGACGATGAAATCGGTGCCCTCGAGGCCCTCGGCAATCATGTTGTTCACGGCGTTGCCGCCACCCCCGCCGACGCCGACAACGGTCAGCTTGGGCTTCATTTCCGAGATTTCAGCCTTCTTGGGAATGTCCATCTTGCCCGCTTCCTGCGCAACGCCCCCGCCCGAATCGGATCGTGACAAGGGAATCAGATACGCGCGGCCGGCGCAAGCCATAGAGGCGCCGGCCGCGCCTGCCTGTGGAAGCCCGACGCCTATCTCACGGCTGCGATGATGCCGGACCTGACATTGACGAGCAGATAGTCGTCACCGACCCTCACCCATTGCTGATTCCGTCCGGCCGCTTGAGGCCATGCTTTTGGAGGTCGCGGACACTATTCCGACAAAGCCCTTTTGTTCTCCGAGGGAATCGACACTGTCCGCGCCGCGGGCGACGGCAGGCGGTCTCGAACGGTCATGATCCCGTTCGCGATCTACGATCTGTGGAACTTCAGCACACGCGGCCGGACTGCCACAAATATGCCAATGGCTCGCGGTGGATAGGACGGGGCGAATGGCACCCATGGCCTGACCCTGGAAGCGCTGCCGCGCAGTTGTTGACGGAAGACGGCGGCAACGACGGCCGCAGCGGACGCGTCGATGCGAGACGTCCGTATGGCATTCTTGCTCACCACCCTTGAGACCCTGCCGTCCGCTCGACGGGCCGGATCCGGGGTTCGGAAAGAACGACACGCCAATTCAAAGAGATAGAACTGCGAGCTGATCCATATGACGATTTTCGGTTTCCTGCAGATGCTCGTGGATCTGATCGAGGCGAACCCCACCTTGGCGCTGCTGATCGTGTTTCTCGTCTCGGCCGGCGAGGCGCTGTTCGTCGTCGGTCTCTTCGTCCCCTCCACCGTCGTACTGGTGGCGGCAGGAACTATGGTCGGCATGGGCAAGCTCTCCTTCGTGCCGATCTTCCTTGCCGCTACCTTCGGCGCGGTGGTCGGCGATGCCGTCTCCTTCTGGTTCGGCCATATCTGGAAGGAACGGGTCCGGCAGGTCTGGCCGTTCAGCCGCTACACGCTTCTTCTCGACAAGGGCGAGACCTTCTTCCAAAGGCACGGCGGCAAGAGTGTCTTCATCGGCCGCTTCATCCCCGGCGTGAAATCGGTCATTCCCGGCATCGCCGGCATGATGGGCATGGGCATGGCGCGTTTTACCGTCATCAACGTCGTCTCGGCCTTCGCATGGGCCGGCGCCCACATCATCCCCGCGGTCGCGCTGGGCCGCGGCTTCGACCTCGCCCATTCCGCCAATCCGAGGCTGGCAGCACTGCTCGTCGGTGTTCTCGTGGTGCTGGTATTGGCCTGGTACCTGACGAGGCTGACGCTCGCATTCACCTTGCCCCGCCTCGACAAGGCGAGACTATGGATAGCCGACCACCTGAAGACAAAGGATTCGAGCATCGCAGGGCTTGCTGCCCGCGTCCTGCTCAACGAGGAAGGCGCATTCGTCGCCTTCTGCCTGGCCATACTCTGCCTGTTCGGCCTCGCCGGCTTCGCGCTGCTGGTGGTCAACCTCATGTTCGAGCCCGAACTGGCCGCCTCGGACCAGACCATCAGCACGTTCCTGCAGGCATTGCGGAATGGTCCAGGCGACCGGGTGATGGTGCTCGTCACCATGCTCGCCGACAGTGTGACGCTGACACCGCCGGCGGTCGCCTTCGTCGCGATCATGCTCGCGCTCAGGCGTTGGCGGCTGGCCGCCATGGCGACGGTGACCTTCATCGGAGCGGCCATCTTCGTGCCGCTTGCCAAGTCGCTGCTCCAGAGGCCACGCCCCATGCCGCACTACAGCGGCGCGGAGGCCTTCAGCTTTCCGAGCGGTCATGCCACCCTCTCGATCGCAATCATAGGAGGCATCGTGGTGATCCTCGCCCACGCCTTGCCGACGCGCTGGAAGTCTGTCGTCTACGCCACGACCGCCGCGTTGCTGGCACTCATCGCCTTGTCCCGCGTCTATCTGCTCGCCCACTGGCCGAGCGACGTCATCGCCGGGCTGCTGTTCGGCGGGTCGATGGTGCTGCTGCTGGCATTCCTGCTGCATGGCCGCGAACTCGGCCTGCCCGCGGGCAAGGTCGCCGTCGCAGTCGGCCTGGTCTATGCAGGGACCTGTGCGATCCATATCGACAGGAGGTTCGGCGATACCCTGGCGAGTTACAGCCGGCCGCTGCCCGTCGACACGATCTCCGCCGACGACTGGACAGGCGGAGGATGGCGTTCGATCCCGCGGGCGAGAGTGCTGTTCGACGGCGAGTTCGCCGAACCGCTGATCCTCCAGACGGACATGCCGCTGCCTGCCCTGAAGACAGCGCTGGAAAAGGCGGGCTGGCGGGAGCACGCCGCGAACCTGTTCTCCAGCACCCTCTCCCACACACTGCCTGCCGTGGGCTCGATAGCCGACCTTCCGCCGCTCCAGTCCTACAATGGCGGACGGCCTGCTCTCGCCACCTTCACCCTCGACGACACGTCTCGACCCGGCACGCGGCTGGTTCTCAATATCTGGCCTACATTCACCACGATCGCCGGTACGGGCACCAACGCGCCGCTGGTCACAGCATCGGTGACGCGGGAGGCGCTGGAGCCCCTGCCCTTCGGTTACGGAAAGACCAAAATCGCGCCGCTGGAACCCGATGCCGAAGCGAAGGCGGCGCGCTCGGTTGCCGACGCGTTGGCGACTACGGGCGGACGCATGACGCAGCCTGGCCCATCGCTGTTCCTGATTGCATCAGGCGCGTGACCGCACTGTCATTGCCGAAAGAGGTAGCCATGGAAAGGCCACGCGACGGCCTCGGCGCAAGCCCGCCGCTTCAGGACCAGAGCCTGGTTGGTCTTAACCCGGATGGCGTTCGACCGGTCGCTCGTGGCGCAACCGCTCGACCACCCGGTCGGCCATATGGGCGCAGCGCGCGCCGTCGAATGGAAACAGGTCGCCGAATGCCGCGGAAAGCCGTTCTTCGATTGTGGCGCGCATCAGTCGTCGCGCCCTGTGCAGCCGCGTCTTGACGGTTTCCGGCTTGATCGACAGGTGGAGCGCGGTTTCCTCGACGCTGAGCCCCTCGACGTCGCGCAGGATGAAGACGACCCGAAACAGGTCGGGCAGACGGTCCACGGCATGTTCCAGGATCTGCCGGATCTGGCTGCGTGCCGCCTCGGTTTCCGGGCCGGCGGGCATCAGCGAGGAGGGAAACATGACCAGGCATCCTTCATTCGAGACGACCCCGGCGTCGAGTTCGGTGAGTTCGGCCATCGGCCGCCGCCGTCTCACGCGTCCGAGAGCCTCGTTCAGCGCGATCCTCGTCAGCCAGGTCGACAGTTGCGCATCGCCGCGAAACCTGTCCAGATTGGTGAAGGCGCGGACATAGGTTTCCTGGACGATGTCCTCGGCTTCCGCGTCATCGCGAACGACGCTGCGTGCCACGCGGAAGAGCCGCCTGTTGTGACGTTGGACGAGGACGCGTATCGCGCCCTCGTCGCGGTGGCGGGCAAGGCCGACAAGCCTCTGGTCATCGAACGAAGCCAGGTCGAACTGAAGCCGTGTGACTGCCAACTGCATGATCCGCCGTTGCCTCCGTTCCCGGCGCGTCACGCGCGCCGGACCGCCCCTTTGCGCATGATGTCCTCAACCGAGGGGAAGGCCTGCAGCGCTTTCCCCGGCAGCTCACCGTTCGCGCCGGCCAGTTCCATCCACCCATGCGGCTCCGGTTCCCCAACGACGATGCGGCCCACCATTCCCGCATGCTCGTGCGGAATGCAGTAATAATCGTAGACCCCTTTCTCGGTGAACGTAACCGAGAACGTCTGACCGGGCAGCAGAAGGTCGGAGTTCCAGGCCCTGGATCCCTTGGGCATGCGCAAGGGCCGGTCGAAATTCTCCGGACTGTAGGCGGTCGTCGAGTGGGAATTGCCGGGATCGCGATTGATCCAGCGGATGGTCTGCCCGGGTTTGACCAGGATACCCACGGGATCGAACCATACATGCGAGCCGTCGGCGCGCCCCTGCATAACGATCTCGACCGGGGCGTCCGCCCGCGCGCCGGCCAGGTGCAGGCCGAGGATGGCCGCACAGCCGCCCCCTGCCGCCAGGAAACGACGACGCGTCAGGATCATTTTGCGACACGCGCCTGGTCGGAGACAGGCACGTGCCACAGCACGACGTGCACATGCGGTTCTTCGACGCCCGGATGACCGGCATTGTAGTAGACGTCGACGTGGTCGACATTGCCGCCGGGGGCAGCCAGCGCATCGAAGCGTCTGTCGGGATTGAGCTCCTTGATCGGCAGCATGTAGATCGTGCTGACGAGCTTGCCGTCATGATCGTAGGCGAGGAACGGGCCGGCGGGCAAAGTCGCGGGATCGACGAACAACTGGCCCATGCCGGGGAGGAAGTCGGGCAGCTTCACGAGGCTGCTGACCGCCTTGTACGCACCCTGCGGCGGCGCCTTGGAGACATCGGCAGCCAGCGTGGGCAGTGAAGCGGCGAGTACCAGCGCAAGCGCGGCGGAAACTATTCTCATGGCAGCTACTCCTTCTTTGGCGGCGCCGCCGACGTCGCGGCGTCACTGCGTTGGATGCGGCAGCCGCGCCGAGGTTCCCGGAAATCGTCACATGTGCATTGAAGGAGAAGAGCGCCCGAGGCCGGGTCCATTGGTGGCGCGAACGCTGGCGACAAATCAGCAAGGAACCGATTGCCCTTGGCGAGCGTCTAAGAGGCGTGCCCGGCACCGCATCGGCGGCGCCGGCAAGGAGGAAACGACGATGGCGTCTCGAGACAACCAGGACTCCGGCCCCGACCTGGGCGCCGGAATACCAACCGCTATGCTGGACGGGAAAACCCTGCTTCAAGGCCATGTCGGCGAGGAGACCGTCGTCCTTGCGCGCGTCGGCGAGGAGGTGTTCGCGCTCGGCGGGACATGCAGCCACTATGGGGCTCCGCTGGCGGACGGCCTTATCGTCGGTGACACGCTCCGCTGTCCATGGCATCACGCCTGTTTCAGCCTTCGCACGGGTGAGGCCCTTGCCGCCCCCGCAATCGATCCGCTTGGCCGATGGCACGTGGAACACCAGGGCGACCACCTGTTCGTGAAGGGCAAGATACCCAAGGAACAGGCTGGAAGCGCTATGCGAGACACGAGCAACGATCCTGAGCGGATCGTGATCGTCGGCGGCGGCGCGGCCGGATTTGCCGCCGCTGAAATGCTTCGGCGGCGGGATTTCTCAGGACAGTTGACCATGCTGAGTTCGGACGACGACGCGCCGTACGACCGTCCCAATCTGTCCAAGGACTATCTTGCGGGAACCGCCGAAGAGGCCTGGATGCCGCTGCGGTCGCCGAAATTCTATGCGAGAAGGGATATCGATCTGCGGCTCGGAACAACCGCGATACGCATCGACACCGGCAAGAAGAAGGTGACGACCTCGGACGGTCACGACTTTTCGTTCGACCGTCTTCTTCTCGCGACCGGGGCCGAGCCGGTTCGCCTCTCGATCCCCGGCGCAGATCGCCCGCATGTGTTCGTGTTGCGATCCATGTCAGACTGCCGTGCGATGATCGATCGCCTTGGCAATACGCGCTCAGCCGTCGTCGTCGGAGCAGGCTTCATCGGGCTGGAAGTTGCCGCATCGCTGCGCACCCGGAGCGTGGCGGTTCATGTCGTCGCTCCCGGAGCAGGGCCACTCGAAACCGTTCTGGGACAACAACTCGGCGACTTCATCCGATCCGTGCATGAGGAGCACGGCGTCACCTTCCATCTGGGGGCGACGGCGGAACGGATCGACGAACGGACCGTCCGATTGAGCGATGGGGAAGTTCTCGACGCCGATATGGTCGTTGTCGGCATCGGCGTGAAACCACGTCTTTCGCTGGCGGCCGACGCCGGCATCGCCACGGCCGGCGGCGTTCTCGTGGACGAGTTCCTGGAAACGAATATTCCCGGCATCTTCGCGGCCGGAGACATTGCCGAATGGAGCGAGCAGAGAGGCGCCGAGACACGTCGGGTGGAGCACTGGGTCGTGGCCGAGCGTCAGGGACAGGTCGCGGCCGAAAACATGCTCGGGCTTCGACAGCCGTTCCGAAGCGTTCCGTTCTTCTGGAGCGCCCATTTCGACGAGACGATCCGCTATATCGGCTATGCCAGGTCCTGGGATACGATCGACGTCGAGGGCAGCATCGAAGGCCGCGACTGCATGGTCACGTACAGGAAGGACGGCAGGACGCTCGCCGCGGCCACGATCGGGCGCGATGTCGAGGCGCTGCGTTGCGAGGCAGCGATGGCCGGGGAGACGGAATGATCGATCCTTGCGATCATCGCCAGCGCAGGCTCTGGAAGAGCTGTATCGGCCTTCCTGCGAGAGACTAGCCCATGGGAAGGATCGAATTCGTGTCGGCCCTCGGCCCTGTTGCAACGACATTTCGCAGCGCCGCCAGCGCCGCCTGTACGTCCGCCCGGGTCTGGCTCTCCTCAGGGTAGACCGCATAGGCCGGGTAGGTGAACTCGGGCGCATCATCCACGCGCTCGAGTTCCCCGGCCTCGACGAGCTGCGTCACCACGCCCTTGCGGAAGTAACCCATGCCGCCCGCCCTCATGATATAGCTCAGGCCGAGCGGCCCAAGGCCGACCAGCAGTCCCGGCTCGCCGAAGGTCGTCGAATTGGCGTCGTGCTGCGCGGCGAACATCGGCCCCCAATCGACGTAGACATAGTCCTCTCCGGTGTCGGCAGCACCCGGCGCCTTCCGCCGCACCAGGACGAGTTGCTCTTCAAGCAGGAGCTCGACCTTGAAACCAGGAAGAAGCTTGGGCGCATAAAGCACGGCAATGTCGAGCACGCCGGTGCGCAGTTGCTCCAGCAACTGGTCGGGCACTCCGACATGGGCGTGAATGGCGATCTTCGGCTCGGCTGTCCTCATCCAGACGAGCCAATCGAGAAGCAGAGGATTCCACAGGCTCAGTTCTCCGCCGAGCGCGATCATGCTCGTTCGCCCCGACGGTATGGCGAGCTGGTGCCTCGCCCTCTCCCAGACCTGGACGAAAGACTGCGCGAACCGCTCGAACTCCCGGCCCGATGGCGTCAGTTGCGCGCCGTTGCGGTTGCGGATGAACAATTGCCGCCCGAGTTCCTGTTCGAGGGTCCTGATCCGGGCGCTCACCGTGGTCTGGGTGACGTTGAGATGTTCGGATGCCTTCAGGAAGCTGCCGGAATGGACGATCTCGAGGAAGGTTCTGATGCGATCGACATCCATCGCGAGCCTCGCATTCAATGCAAAATTATTGCATCAATAGAGCATTTAATTCCGTTTGCCTTCCTCTTTTTTCTCAGCAACCTTGCTTGCGGCTGGTTTCAGAAAACCGCCACAGCGACGTGGAGGCTTGTCATGGATGAGCAGGAAAGCACAGAGATCGAGACCGGCGAGTATGCCTCTCCGCCATGCTTCATGCATGAACTGATGCCAGGTTTCGAAGCCGATCCCCTTCCGCGCGACCAGGCGACCTGGACCGACGTCGCCCGGTGGCGCAAGTCGGAGCGCCAGCGGCTCATCGACCAGCGCCTGCTGTTCGACCCCGACGACCGCAAGCTGCGATCCGGCCGGATCGCCGCCGGGCTCGATGCAACCATCGGCTCCGTGGCCGGGCGCATCGTCAGCCTCTATTGGCCGTTCAAAGGCGAGCCGGACCTGCGCGTCTGGATGTCGCGGGTGAACGAATGCGGGGGAAGGATCGCCCTCCCCGTCGTCATCCAGAAGGGCTGGCCGCTCGAGTTTCGGGCATGGTCGCCGGGCGATCCGCTGGAGCGCGGCGTCTGGAACATACTGGTGCCCGCGCATGGACCGGCAGTGCTGCCCGATGTGGTGATAGCGCCGGTCGTCGGCTTCGACGAAGCAAACTACAGGCTCGGCTATGGCGGGGGCTTCTTCGACCGCACGCTCGCCGCGATGCCCCGGCGACCGATGGTGGTCGGCATCGGCTATGCGGAAAGCCGGATCCGTACAATCTATCCGCAGCCGCACGACATCCCGATGGATGTGATCGTCACTGATGCTTGACGTATCCGGGCGGGCGCATCCGGCAACAACCGATCGAGACCGCCGGTGGAGCTCCGTGGAGGCGAGGATGAACCAGGCAGCAGACGCAAGCAATCTAAGCGCCGTGGTGATGCTCACGGTGTATTGGATTCTTCTTATTGTCTGGGATCACGTATTTCCGCCGCCTGCTTCCAGAAGGACGGGGGGGTCGCTCGCGGATCATGCAGGTCGGAACAACCTGCCGGTTTCAGCACCGACAAGGGCGACATCGTTGCTTCGCCAGAGCGATCCGACATTCGACGAAACGGCTTTCCTTGGTCGTGCCTGCCTTTGCTACGAGGTCGTTCTCGAAGCCTATGCGAAAGGCGACGCCGAGACCCTCGAGCCGCTCGTTGGCCAAGAGGTTCGCGACGTGTTCGCCCGCGCCGTGGCAGCCCGCCGCGCCAATGGAGTGACCTTGGAGATAGCCCTCGTCGCGTTGAGGGAAGCCGAGATCGTCCACGCCGGTGTCGGGAAGAAGGCGATCAAGGTAGGCGTGCGCTTCAGGTCCGAACTGATCAGATTCACCCGTGCCACGGACGGGAAGATCATATCGGGCGACCCTCGGCAGATCGTCCCGACGGCCGACCTATGGACCTTCGCGCGCGATCCGGGAACCGGCGCCTCCGCCTGGCGCCTGATCGCCACGGAACCCGGCTGATCCAGCTGTCCCCTCACGGGCCCGAAGATAGGACCTCCCGCAGAACAACTGCTTGATTGTGCTCCACATCCTTGGCGGCATAAACCAATGTCACCGTCTGGCCCCGGGCCTTTTCGCGCAGTTCAGCGAGTGCCTCCTTCTTGCTCAGAAGCTCCGCGCGATATCTACGGTTGAATTCGGACCATCGCACGGGATCATGATCGAACCACTGCCGCAGTTCGGGGCTCGGCGCGATATCCTTCAGCCACAGATCGATTTCGGCGTCCTGTTTCCTGATACCTCGCGGCCACAGGCGATCGACAAGAACACGGAGTCCGTCGTCGTCGGATTTCGGCTCGTAGATGCGTTTCAGACAGATCATGGCTACCAGCACCTCGGAGCGCTTTTCAAAAGTCCCAACTCTATGATTCAATAGAGAAAAGTTAGGATTGATTCGGCTATGTCTCGTCGTAACTTGGCGCAACCTTCACTCGCCGATGCATTGGTGCGTGACGTGAGCAGGGGTAACAAGTTTCTGGAAGAAGTGCAGAAGTTGATCGATTGGTCGGCTTTCGAGGTGCTGTTCCGGGAAATCCATAACGATGCTCTGGGGGCGCCCGGCTACCCGCCGATAGCAATGTTCAAGATTGCGCTCTTGCAGCAATGGTACGGCCTGTCCGATCCGGCGGCGGAAGAAGCGGTGGCCGACCGGCTGTCGTTCCGCCGCTTCTGTGGGTTTCCGCTCGATCAAAAGACACCGGACCACATGTCGATCTGGCGCTTCCGCCAGAGGCTGGTCGAACTGGCGCTTCAAGATAAGCTGCTTGCCGAATTGAACCGGCAGTTGGAAGGGCGCGGTCTTCTGGTAAGGCGCGGCACGCTGGTTGACGCCACCATCATCTCGGCGGCGGTGGCCAGGCCCGACTACGAGAAGGGCCAGGTGTCGGCGCGCGATCCGGATGCAGGCTTCACGCACAAGCACGGCAAGACCTATTTCGGCTACAAGGCCCATCTCGCCGGCGACGCGGAGAGCGGGCTGATACGCCAGGCGGAGATGAGCTCGGCCGATCTGCATGACAGCCAGATGGGCGCTGTGCTCATTCAAGGTGACGAAGAGGCCTATTACGCCGACAAGGCCTATGACAGTCAGGCGCTGCGCGACGAACTGGCGGATCGAGGCATCAAGGACCGGATTGCCTACAAGGCCAAGCGGGGCAAGCAGCAGCCGAATTGGCAGAAGTGGATGAACAAGGTCGCCGCCAGCGTGCGGGCCGGCATCGAGCGGACCAACGCGACGATGAAGAACTGGTACGGCATGGCCCGGGTTCGCTATCTCGGCCTGGCGCGCAACCACTGCCATCTGCAGCTTGTCGCCTGCGCGATAAATGCCAAACGGGCGCTCGTTCTCGTCAAGGCCGGCACGGCCTGAGGGGAAGGCTGCGTCCAAAATCAGGAAATCGAGGGCAAAATCGGGAGCAAGTGAGCAGAAACTGAGCCGATAGGCTGGAGAAAGTTGCGCGGATCGGCGGCGACGGGCCGCTGATGCCCGCCACATACGGGCGAAGAACGTCTAAGGGCGGGACGCCCCAACTTTAGAAAAGCACTCCCTCGCTATGCGAGCGATTGTCGGTTCTTGCGACCAGTCCGACAAATGAAATCAAATGCTGCCCTGGTGCAAGAAATCTGCATCGCGCATGACAACTTTTGCCGGAGGAAAGCTGCGAGATCGCTTCCGCGTCCTTTCCGTGTCTGCTCTGCATCGGCTGCACAACTCTCGATTGCCTTTCGTTTCGCCAGGATTCGTCTTTCCCAAATCCAGAGCCGCCGCGCGTCATGCATTGCGTGCGAACAACCTCCGTATGCAGTTTCATTCGCCAATGCGCACGTGGTGCATCGCCTTCGGCCGGGGCTCGTCGACATTGATCGAGGGGTATTCCGACTTGGCCACCACAATGTTGGACCGCCTGTGGCGCGGTTGCCGCAGTTGCTGTAGTCCGCCCTGCATGGTCATCAACACCATCGATACGGTGTTGTCCTCACTGCAGGAACAACAGCCGACAAATCATTGCCGTAAAACGGAAAATTCCGGATTTCGACCGGTTCCTGCCCTTGTTTCGCCGAGATGTCGGGGTACCTGCGATTCATGTGCGGAAACTGCTTCATCAGGACATCAAGGCCGGCCGGCGAGACCAATGTGTCTTCCCGGAGCGGCTTCCTGAACTGAACAGACCGCATCAATATCCGTTCCGGGAGCAATCGCAGAAAGCCACCAGCGGTTTTTCGATGCCACGCATTGCGTGCGCACAAAGGAGCGAGTCATGACCGAGCCCCGACCCCCGAAGATCTGTCATTCCTGCCACCGGATACTGCCCCAGGCGGCCACGCGCTGCCTCTGGTGCGCAACCCCGAGGCGATCGACATTCGGTCTCCTTCCGATCCTATTGCGCTGTTCTGCCGCCCCGCAGACCATGGGCGTGGGATATGGCCTTGATGATGGAAGCCGGCACGCCCCGCGGTGCGTTCGGCGCGACACTTCAGCAGTTCGGCGCCCTGCCCTGGCGGCGCAGCCGATCGGGCGGGATCGAGATCCTGCTGATCACCACGCGCCGGACCGGTCGCTGGATCCTGCCGCGCGGTTGGCCGGTGAAAGCGAAGACGCCGGCTCAGACGGCAGCCCGGGAAGCCTTCGAGGAAGCCGGCGTCATCGGCAGCGTCGATCCCCGGCCGGTGGGCGAATACAGCTACGTCAAGACGCTCGCGGACGGCTCCGAGAACGACTGCCTAGTCGCTTGTTTCGATCAGATTGAAGGGTAGAGATGCTTCAGTTTGATGCGCGCGTTGGCGGTCGTGAAGTGCCAGCTTGCCTTGGCGTGATGAGTATTGCGGTCGGTCTCCCAGGCAGCGACTTCCTCGATGAGGATGTCTTTGTCGGGGATGCGGCGGTCGAGGCATTGGCAGGATAAGACGCCGAGTTCGGATTCGGCCAGATTGAGCCAACTGCCGTGCTTGGGCGTATAATGCCACTCGAAGCGTTCGACGAGGCGCCTGGCTTCGGCAGCCGGAAAGGCCTCGTAGAGGGACGCCTTGCTGTGGATGTTGAGATTATCCTGGACGAGCGTGATGGTTGCGGCGTTGGCGAAGTGGCAATCGGCGAGCTCCTTCAGCACATGGGCATAGTCGATTGCGGTATGCCGGTCGGTGACCTTGACATGGCGCCAGCCCTCGAGCGGGGCAAACAACATGAACAGATTGGCGGTGCCGTTGCGCTCATACTCGTAATCGAAACGGGCCGGGCGCCCCGCCTTCATCGGGATCGGCACTCTTGTTTCGGCGATCAGTTGCTTTGACGTCTCGTCCAAACAGATAAGCGGGCGGTCGGGATCATGCGGCCGCGTGTAGACCGCCAGCACATCCTCCATCGCCGCGACGAAGGCGCTGCTGGCTTTCGGTGGGATGACCCAGCACTCCCGGCGATGGGGCTTCAGTGCGTTTTTTTTAGCGTCCGCCAGATCGTTGAATCGCTGGCGCGCTCGACGATGCCGAGTTCCACCACCTTGTCCTCCAGAAGCCTGAGCGTCCAGCGCGCATAGCCCTTGGGCGGTTCCGAGCAGGCCAGCGCAATCAATTTGGCTTCCTTCTCGCCGTCGAAAATGGGCGGCACCGCCGGCGTTTCCCGCGGCTTGCGGCGCAACACCGCGTCGAACCCCTCTTCCACCAGTTGCTTGCGCACCCGGTAGACCATCGATGGGCTGGTCTCCAAGACCGCGATGATGCGGCTATCGCTCCACCCCGGGCCCCCTTCCGAGACATCGGCCTTCAACAGGATGCGCGCCTTCAAAACCTGTCGCGCCGGGGTCTTACCCTTCCGGACCAGCCCTTCCAGCTGCTCGCGTTCTGCGCCACTCAACCGCACCACATATCGCTTTACCGCAATCTCCTTGGCAGTCATGAGAGCCTCCATCGCGAATCATCGCGATCAAAGCGAACCAGCAAAACCTTTCAATTTGGTTGAAACGACCGACTAGTAACCTTGTTCAGCCTCCAGGTGCACGGCACACTGGTCAACTGGCCGGAACGGAATCAACGCCAACGGCGCTGGCATGGACTGGACCAGGCCTGCGAGGCCGCGTCCGACAGGCAGTTGGCCGGTCTGCTTGCAACGCTCGACTGGAACCGGAAGGCCGCTTGATGCGGCCTTGATCCCTTCCCCACCGCTCGACGCGGAATTGAACGACAGCGGCATCGCGCCGTTTTGACGGGTTGACTTCCGGGACCCCATGCCTAGGTTGGCGCCATCATGCCGACCGCCACGACACATAGCCCGCGAGAGCCGCAGCACTGGAAAGCGGGAATCTAGCCCGGACGCGATCGTAGCCCTGGCTCAGCGTTCGGGATCGCCAGGTTCCCATCGAGTTTCAGCGTAACGAACAGGCGCCGGCGAGCCCGCTGCCAGCAGGCAAATCCCCTCGGACCTGCCGCCGGTGCCGCCTCTGAAGGCCGGCATTTCCCAATAGACATCGCCAGACGGAAACGAGCCCGCATGCTCCAGACACCCTATTATCTCATCGACAAGGCAAAGCTCCTCCGCAACATGGAGAAGATGGACCGGGTGCGGGAGAAATCGGGCGCGAAGGTCCTTCTGGCGTTGAAGTGCTTCGCCACCTGGTCTGTCTTCGACGTGATGCGCGAGCACATGGACGGCACGACCTCCTCATCGCTTTTCGAAGTCCGGCTGGGCCGGGAGAAGTTCGGTGGCGAGACCCATGCGTACAGCGTGGCCTACGGCGACGACGAGATCGACGAGGTGGTCGCCAATGCCGACAAGATCATCTTCAATTCCATCGGGCAGCTTGAGCGCTTCGCCGGGCGAACGGCCGGGCTGACCCGGGGGCTGCGGCTCAATCCCGGCGTCAGTTCGTCCAGCTTCGATCTCGCCGATCCGGCCCGCCCGTTCAGCCGGCTCGGCGAATGGGACGCCGGCAAGGTCGCGGCGGTCATCGATCGCATCGACGGCTTCATGATCCACAACAACTGCGAGAACGCCGATTTCGACCTGTTCGACCGGATGCTGTCCGCGATCGAGGAGAAATTCGGCGGGCTGCTGCCGCAAGTCGGCTGGGTGAGCCTGGGCGGCGGCATCCATTTCACGGGCGAGGACTACCCGCTCGACGCCTTCTGCGGGCGTCTGAAGACCTTTGCGGAGCGTTACGGCGTGCAGGTCTACCTGGAACCGGGCGAAGCCTCCATCACCGGGAGCACCACTCTCGAAGTCACGGTGCTCGACACGCTCTTCAACGGCAAGCACCTCGCCATCGTCGACAGTTCGGTCGAGGCCCACATGCTCGACCTGCTGATCTATCGCCAGACCGCCAAGGTCGAACCCGATGCGGGCGGGCACAGCTACATGATCTGCGGCAAGTCGTGCCTGGCCGGCGACATCTTCGGCGAGTTCCGCTTCGCCGAAGCCTTGAAGGTCGGCGACCGTATCTCGATCCAGGATGCCGCCGGCTACACCATGGTGAAGAAGAACTGGTTCAACGGCGTGAGGATGCCGTCGATTGCTGTTCGCGAACTCGACGGCAGCACCAGGCTGGTCCGCGAATTCACCTTCGCGGACTACGAGCAGAGCCTCTCCTAGGCTCATTTTTTCCCAACTGCGAAAGGAAACATCCCCCGGAATGAAGAAGAACGTTCTCATCATCGGCGCCGGCGGCGTGGCACAGGTCGTTGCGCACAAGTGCGCCCAGAACAACGATGTGCTGGGCGATATCCATATCGCGTCACGCACCGTGGAAAAGTGCCGCAGGATCGTGGATTCCATTCGCGAGAAGAAGAGCTTGAGGATTTCCGGCACGCTGGCCGCTCATGCTCTCGACGCGATGGACGTCGAAGCCGTCAAGGCGCTGATCGTGAAAACGGAAAGCCGCATCGTCATCAATGTCGGCTCGACCTTCGTGAACATGTCGGTGCTTTCCGCATGCATCGCGACGGGAGCGGCTTACATCGACACGGCGATCCACGAGGATCCGATGAAGATCTGCGAGACGCCGCCATGGTATGCCAACTACGAATGGAAGCGGCGGGCGGAATGCGAGGCAGCAGGGATCACCACGATCCTCGGTGCCGGCTTCGATCCCGGCGTGGTGAACGCCTATGCCGCGCTGGCGCGGGACGCCTATTTCGACCGCATCGATTCTATCGACATCGTCGACGTCAATGCGGGCAATCATGGGCGCTACTTCGCGACCAATTTCGATCCGGAGATCAACTTCCGCGAATTCACCGGAGAGGTCTGGTCATGGCAGAACGGTGGCTGGACGTCGAACCAAATGTTCGAGATCCGCAAGGACTGGGACCTGCCCGTGGTGGGTGTGAGCCCGACCTACATGACCGGCCATGATGAGATCCATTCGCTGTCGCGGAATCTCGGCGTGCCTGATATCCGCTTCTGGATGGGCTTCGGCGAACGCTACATCACGGTGTTCACCGTATTGAAGAATCTCGGCCTCCTGTCGGAGCGGCCCGTGACGACGGCCGAGGGCCAGCAGGTCGTGCCACTCAAGGTCGTCAAGGCCGTGTTGCCGGATCCTTCTTCACTGGCACCGGACTATACCGGCAAGACCTGCATCGGCGACTTCGTCAAGGGTACGAAGGATGGCAAGGAGCGCGAGATCTTCATCTACAACGTGGCCGACCATGCCGAAGCCTACGCGGAAGTCGGCAGCCAGGGCATTTCCTATACGGCCGGCGTGCCTGCAGCGGCCGCGGCCGTTCTGGTGGCCGCCGGCGCCTGGGATGTGAAGAAGATGGTGAATGTCGAGGAACTGCCGCCCGTGCCCTTCCTCGGGCTGCTCGACCGCATGGGCCTGCCGACCCGCATCAGGGACGAACAGGGCGATCGTCTACTGGACTTCGCCTGATCGATATCCTCCCTGCCGCCCTATCGGAGCGGCAGGGAGATGCCGTCACCCCTTCGGTCATCATGAGCCGCGCCATTCGTGGCAGACGAAGGACGCAACCCGGCTTGGAGTGTTTCCCGCTTGGCGACACATATGCCGAGTTGACCAGTGCGGACGGGGACACTCGTCAGGCGGCCGCGCCCACGTAGCGCCGGTGGAACCGGCGTCCCAGGCTGGTGAGCACCTCGTAGCCGATCGTGCCGGTCGCGGACGCGACCTGGTCGACCGTCTGCTCCGGGCAGATCAAATCGACCAGCGCACCCTCGTGCAGATCGTTCTTCCGGCACTCGGTCGCGTCGAGAATGATGCTGTCCATCGAAACCCGGCCGATGAAGGGGAGCCGCAGCCCGTCGAGATAGGCCGCCGCCGTTGCACAGCGGCGCCAGCCGTCGGCATAGCCGAGCGAGATGGTCGCGAGACGCATAGGACCGTCCGCTCGCGCCGTGTGGCCGTACCCTATGCCGGTCTGCGCGGGGACATCCCTGAGTTGCAGGACCCTCGCCGAAAGATGGACGACCGGCCGCATCGGATTGGGAGCCAACGGGGTGGGATTGATTCCGTAAAGGGCCGCCCCCGGGCGCGCGAGATCATGGTGGAAGCCGGTTCCGAGGAAGATGCCTGACGAGTTGGCCAGAGATGCCGGAGCCGGCGGCAACAAGGCGCGCAGGCGATCGAATTCGCGCCGCTGCATGCCATTGGCCGGGTGGTCCGGCTCGTCGGCGCAAGCAAGATGGCTGAGCACGGTCACGACCTCGATCGGCTCGAGCAGGCTCCGGTCGGCCGCGAGAAGCTCCACCTCGCGGGACGCGAGCCCGAGCCGCGACATACCGCTGTCCAACTGCAGCGCGGCCGGCAGTTTCCGATCGGCTTCCACGGCACGCTCCCGCCAGGCGGCGAGTTCGCGCAGGCTGTTGATCACGGGAACGAGGCCGGCGTCGAGGAACACCTCCTCCGTTCCGGCCGGCATGCCATTGAGCACGAGGATACGGGCGTGCGGCAGTCCCTCGCGCAGCACCAGCCCCTCCTCGACATGAGCGACGAAGAAGGAGCGGCAGCCAGCCGCCCGCAAGGCCGATGCGACCTCGACGGCGCCGAGGCCGTAGGCGTCGGCCTTCACCACGGCACTACATTCCGTGCCGCCGAGCCGGCCGCGCAGGAGGGTGTAGTTGGAGGCGATCGCTTCGAGATCGACCGTCAGGACCGCGCCTGCGCGCTCGAACGGCGTGTTCATGCCGCATACCGATCCATGGCGAGTTCGCTTGCGTCGATCTCTGGCTGCTGGCCCGAAATGATGTCGGCGATGATACGCCCCGAACCGCAGGCCATGGTCCAGCCCAGCGTTCCATGTCCCGTGTTGAGGTAGAGATTGGCAATGCTTGTGCCACCGATGATCGGCGTGCCGTCCGGGGTCATCGGGCGCAGGCCGGTCCAGAAAGTCGCCTCGCCGACCGAGCCTCCCCTGCCGAAAAGGTCGGAGAAGGAATGCTCGAGCGCCCCTCGCCGCGATCCGCGCAGCGCCAGGTCGTAACCCGCGATCTCGGCGGTGCCGCCCACCCGGATGCGGTCGCCGAGCCGGGTGATGGCGACCTTGTAGGTCTCGTCCATGACGGTCGAGACCGGGGCGCCGCCTTCGTCGCGGATCGGAATGGTGAGCGAGTAACCCTTGACCGGATAGACGGGAATGCGGATTCCCAAGGGGCGCAGCAACAGCGGCGAATAGCTTCCCATGGCCACGACGAACACATCGGCCTCCACCAGCCCGCTGTCCGTGCGCACGGCCTTCACGCGGCGTCCGTCGGTGAGGATTTCACGGACGGCCGTGCCGTAGCGGAAATCGACGGTGTCGGAAACGAGCCCGGCGAGCCTGCCGGTGAACATATGGCAGTCGCCGGTCTCGTCGCCGGGAAGACGAAGCCCGCCGACGAACTTTCCGCGCACGTGGGCAAGCGCGGGCTCCGCTGCGATGCACCCCGCCGGATCCAGCACCTCGAAGGGCACGCCGAACTTCCCGAGCACCTCGACGTCGCCGCCGATGCCGTCCAGTTGCTGCTGCGTCCGGAACAGTTGGAGTGTCCCCTTGCTGCGCTCGTCATAGGCGATGCCGGTCTCGGAACGGAGGTCGCGCAGGCAGTCGCGGCTGTATTCGGCGATCGGCACCATGCGCGCCTTGTTCACGGCGTAGCGGGCTGACGTGCAGTTGCGCAGCATCTTGAAGAGCCACGACCACATGGCCGGATCGAGCTTCGGACGGACTGCGAGAGGGCCGTGGCGCATCAGCAGCCACTTGACGGCCTTGACGGGAACGCCGGGGCCGGCCCAGGGCGAGGAATAGCCGGGCGAGACCTCGCCTGCGTTGGCGAAGCTGGTTTCGAGGCCCGGGCCCTTCTGCCGGTCAAGCACTGTGACCTGGTGACCGGCCCTGGCGAGATAATAGGCGGTGGTCACGCCGATGACCCCACCGCCGAGTACGACGACTCTCAATCTGTTCTCCTGCTGTCTCAGAGAGGAAATCCTCGACCGCCGCGTGGCGATCGGATCTTGCGGATCGGCTGCGTGGATCGCGGAGGCGCCCGCCCGCGCGGACGCCCGGATCAGGGCCGAATTTTCAGGGTTTGGATTTCAGACCCCCGGTCGCAGCCGTCGCCGCGCCAGGGCTAGGCGCATGCGATAAGGCTGCCCGCGTGATTGAGAAATCGAGCGCGGGTCCCGAACAAGCGGCCGGCAGCCTTGAGCCTTTTACCTGCCATCGGGTCGACAAGCCTTTTGCGATGGGCGCAAAATACGCGAACGGCCGCCGGATGCAAGAGCGGCTGAATGCAGGCCGTTGTGCCACGCGCGAAGGGTCGCATGAAGCGCAAGGGCCGCCTCGCGCGGCGGCCCACGCCGCGTTTTCGCCAGCGAGCGTTTCCTCGCCTCGTACATCTCTCAGCCGCTGATATGCCCGTGCGGCATGCCATACATCAGCCGGCCGAAACCTTCGCCGCTGACATGGACGAGGCTGCGGTGATCGCCACCTTCGAAATAGACGTCGCTGCCGCCCTCGAGGCGCTCGTCGACCACGCATGCGACGCGATAGGGAGCTCCGAAGATGGGAACGGCGCCGGTGTCGCAATCGGGGAACAGTGTGCTCGCCTCCTCTTCGGTGGCCAGGTGCACCCGCTCGCCCAGCAAGGCGCTCACCTTGTCGAGATCGACCCGGCGCGAGGCGGGCACCACGGCCAGAAGGTAGCCGTCGTCCCATTTCAGCACCACGCCCTTGGCGAGCGAGGCGCCGGGTACGTGGCTCGCCTCGGCAGTCATGGCCGAAGAGCCGGTCCTGCTATGCCGGGCTATGTCGTATTGGACATGATTGTCCTCGAGGTATTCCTGCATCGTCATTGAGATACCCATGACCGTTCCTTTCGCATCGTGCATGGCGGCCGGTGCGCAAGGTGGATGGCGGCGGGTTCCTCGGCGTCGGACGGATGCCTCCGGGGCGCCAAGCCGGCCCATCGCCAGACCGCCGGCCGGTCACCGTCCGGCCCGCCCGAAGGCGGGCCGATCTATGGTCAAATGTTACACCAGCCGATAGGATGCGGCAAGGAAACCGGGCGCTTCGCTTATCGTGTCGGACGGCGATCCAGATCGCTTTTCCGCCGATGAGATTCGTTCATTTCGCGCTCCCGGCCTGGACCTCCGCCCAGCTCTTCGCCGCGGTCTCGCCGTTCAGGAACGGCAGAACGGTAGGGACGAGTTCCGGCCCGAAGAACATGTCGTAATGGGTGCGGTTGGGGATGATGGCGAGCCGGTTCTGCGAGATGTTCTCGCGCATCCAGCCGGCGTCCTTCAGGCCGCCGCCGAGAAGCTGGTAGAATTGAACGATATGCTCCGGCCGATACATGTCGCTGTCGCCATAGACCAGCATGACGGGCATCTTCAGCGTCTTCACCTCCTGCGACCAGTCATAGGGCTTGCGCATCATCTCGCCCATGCGGTCGAGCAGCCGCGGAAAGTCCGCAGGGTTCGGCGCAATGGCCATGTAGGACTTGTACATGGGCGTGTCCTTCATCGCATCGGCCATGGATGCGCCGACCTGAGCCTGCATCGGCAACATCTCGGGATAGAAGCCGTCCTGCGCATAACCTGCCGAGACGACTGCCAGGCTCCGCACCATTTCAGGATGCTGTATGGCGAGGCGCAGGCCCGCACCCCCGCCGAAGGAATAGCCCAGCACGTCGACCTTCTCGTAGCCGATCTTCTTCAGGAGCACCGAGAGATCGTCGCCGATCGCCTTGTGGTCGATCGGCCGCTCGCCGAGCGTCGTGCGGCCGTGGCCCTGCAGGTCGACCGCGATGACCTGCCTGTCCGCCTCGAGGCTCGGCATGATGGGCGCGAACATGTCGATCGATCCGAGCCCGCCATGAAGCAGCAGGAGCGGCTCGCCTTGTCCGCGTATCTCATAGTAGTAGTTGATGCCGTCGATCATGACGTGGCCGGTCTCGGCCGGGGCCTGAGCGCCAACAACCATCGGCTTTGCGTCCTCCGCGACGGCCGCGCTCGTTGGAGCGAGAACGGCAAGCGCGGAAGCGGCGAGTGCGATGAGGGTGGATTTCAGCATGATGATCTCCCTTGCCGGCGCACTGAGCGCCGCGCATCGATGGTGTTTCTGGAATATCGAAATGGTTTGAGGTCGCGCCGCGCTTGAAGCAGCCGCGGCGCGGTCGAAGAGGCCGGTTACAACCGCTTGGCCACGGCTTCGAGCTGGTCGGCGCACTGGCCCCAGCCCTCATGGAAGCCCATCTTCTCGTGCGTTTCCCTGTCCGCGACGCTCCAATGCAGCGCCCGCGCCGTGTAGCGCGTCTTGCCGTCCTCGTCCTCGAAGGTCAGCACCGCCGTGAAGAACGGCTTTTCCGACGGCTCCCAGGCAGCGGAATAGGCGTCGGTGATGACCAGCTTCCGGTTCGGCACGACTTCGAGATAGACGCCGCGGTTCGGGAACTCGTTGCCGTCCGGATCGCTCATCACGACCAGATTGGCGCCGCCGGGCCGCACGTCCAGTTCGGCGTGGGGCGTCGACCAGGGTTTCGGCGCGAACCACTGCTTCAGGATCTCAGCGTCGGTCCAGGCGCGGTAGACCTTTTCGCGCGGCGCGTCGATGAGGCGGGACAGGACGAGTTCGCGATCGGAAACGGGGGTGGAGGCCATCATTATTTCCTTCAGTTGAGGTGCCTATGACCGGACGTCGAACGAGCTGACCGGGAATCGACACGCCGAGCAAAAGAAAATTTCGAATCTTTTGGAGGTTCCATTCGCACCGCACCGGCAGGGGACTGAAGCCTGCCGCTCAGTGCTTCCTCGCCTGGACCAGATAGGCGTCGATCGTCGTCTCGCCCAGCCACTTGGCGGCTTCCAGCCGGTGCAGCCCTTCTACCAGGACAAAGCGCTTGTCGTCGGCGCGCACCTGGATCGGCGTCTTCATGCCGTTTTCCAATATGTCCTCGGCGAGCAGCCGCACCGTCTCGGGATGCAGCGTCTTGCGCCGCGCCGCCGGCACATAGATGTCGTCGACCTTGATTTTCTGAACCCGCAGCATCGAGAAGCCTCCAGGCGGTCAGCCTATCCGCATCGGGCCGACGGGGGAAAGGGGTACGATAGGCGCGCTATCCGCGGTGCTCGCGCAGCATGCCGACGATGCGCGTCACGCTTTCGATCGTCTCTTCGATCTCAGCGGCCGTATTGTAATGCGCGATGCCGATCCGCACGACGCCGCGATCCGCCGCAATGCCGAGCTGATGGACGATCTCCCAGGCGTAGTTGTGCCCCGACCAGACGAAGATGTTCTCGTCTGCCAGCGCGCGCACGATCTCGTCGGGCGCGACACCCTCGACCGTGAAGGACACCGTCGGAACGCGTGCGCCAATGCGCGCCGGGTCGGTGATGCCGTGGATCGTCAACCCGCCGATCGCCGACAGCCCCTCGATCAACCGGGCGGCGAGCCGGTTCTCATAGGCGATCGACGCGGCGAAGGCTGCCGCGATCCTGTCGCGCCGCGAGCCGTCGGCGCCGGCCCGCGCACCGAGCGCCTCGAAATAACCGATGGCGGCGGAAAGGCCGGCCATAAGTTCGATCTGCGGGGTGCCGAGTTCGAAGCGTTCGGGCAACGCATTCGACGAGCAACGCAACTTGTAGGGCACGAGCGTGTCGATCAGCGCGCGCCGCCCCCACAATATGCCCAGATGCGGACCGAAGAACTTGTAGGCCGAGCAGGCGAGGAAGTCGCAGCCCAGATCCTGCACGTCGACCAGCCCATGCGGCGCGAACTGCACGGCATCGACATAGACGATCGCCCCGACTGCCTTGGCGCGCGCGGTGAGGGCCTTCACCCGGTTGATCGATCCCGTGAGATTGCTTGCGTAGTTGAGGGCGACAAGCCTGGTCCGCTCCGACAACAGCGCGGAAAGGGCATCTTCCTCGACCTGCCAACTGACGGTGTCGAAAGGCAGGAAGTGGACGGTCAGCCCGCGATCCTCCGCAAGCTGGAGCCAGGGCGAGACATTGCCCTCGTGATCCATGCGGGTCACGATGATCTCGTCACTCGGGTTCCAGCCCCGCCCGAGCGTGCGCGACATGTGATAGGTCAGCGTCGTCATGTTGGCGCCGATGATGATCTCTTCCGCGCTCGACGCCCCCAGGAAATCGGCCATGGCGTCATGCGCGGCGTCGACGACGTCGCCGGCCGCGAGCGTCGTGCGGAAGAAGCCGCCGAGATTGGCGTTGGTCTCCAGCAGGCAGCGGGCCACGGCATCGGCAACAGCCCGCGGAACCTGGGTTCCGGCCGGATTGTCGAGATAGATCCGCCTCCTGCGGCCGTCGGTCAGGGCAAGCGCCGGGAAATCCCCGCGCACGGTCTCGATCGGAAACGTCATGGCTGCCCTCCTCCCTTCCGACCGGTGATCAGGGACAGGGATTGCCGACACGCTGGTGGATAGCGTCCACCGCTTCCTGCATCTCGGCCGTCCACTTCACCGAGACCGACGACAGCGCCGTCTCGAGCTGCGGGATCGAGGTGGCACCGATGATGTTGGAAATGACGAAGGGGCGATTGACCACGAATGCGTTGGCGAACAGCGCCGGCTCCATGTTGAATTCCAGCGCCAGCCGGTTGTACTGGAGCAGCACTTCCGCCGCATTGGGCGTCTCGTAGCGCTGGCCACGGTTGAACAGGGTCGAACGCGCACCCGCCGGCCGGGCGCCATGGTCGTATTTGCCGGTCAGATAGCCTTGCGCCAGCGGCGAATAGGCGAGCAGGCTCACCTCCTCGCGATCGCAGACCTCGGCGAGATTGACCTCGAAGGTGCGGTTGACGAGGTTGTAGGCGTTCTGCAGCGAGACCGGACGCGGCCCCATGCCCTTCTCGCTTTCGAAGACGAAACGCATCACGCCCCATGAACTTTCGTTCGACAGGCCGAAATTGCGGATCTTGCCTGACTTCACCAGTTCGTCGAAAACCGCGATCGTCTCGGCAATCGGCGTCTCGTCGGGATCGCGAGGCGACGGCCACGACGGGACGCGGGTCGGGTTCGATCCCCACGGCACCCGTCGCTCCGGAAAGTGAATCTGATAAAGGTCGACGTAGTCGGTCCGGAGGCGCGTCAGCGACTTGTCGATGGCGTCGAATATGTCCGAGCGGACCAGCTTGGACGGCCGCCCGCCGCGAAACCAGTCGTTGGCCGTGCGGCCGACTACTTTGGTGGCGAGCACCACGCGGTCGCGGTTGCCGCGCGCCTTCATCCAGTTGCCGACGATCCGTTCGGTGCTGCCCTGCGTCTCCGGTTTCGGCGGGATGGAATAGAGTTCGGCGGTATCGAGGAAGTTGACGCCGTGATCGAAGGCGAGGTCCATCTGGGCCTGGCCTTCCGCTTCCGTGTTCTGCTGTCCCCATGTCATGGTGCCGAGGCATATGCTCGACACATGGAGGTCGGTTCGCCCGAGACGGCGCTTTTCCATCGGTTGCTCCGTTTGTTGAGGCCGACCGGAAGGCGACCAGGGGATTTTCAGCTTACGGCCACAACCGCACGGTCGAGGCGATCGCCAGCAGCGTGGCGATGACGATCAGCACCCCGTAGATGCGGGGGCGGTCGAACAACATCGCGTGGCCTGCGATCCAGCCGGCGAGCGCCGATCCCAGGGCGAAAAGGAAAGCGATGCGGTTGTCGAAACCGATCGAGGCGCCGATCAACCCGCCGACGATCACCGCGCCGAACACGATGATCACCGCGATGGCATATTTCTCGTAGTTGTCTTCCATTCCGATCCTCTTGCGATCGCCCGAAGCGCTCGCCCGCTCCTGTGGCGGATTCGTCAGGCATGACAAAAGCCGTCACCGCACCGGGTGTCAATTTCATGTGGACGTCCACGGCGCCAACTTTGCACGGTTGGCGGACCGGAAACCAGACCCGCTGCCTGATCTGCAAGAGAAAATCCCTCGGCGTGGCCGAGATGCCTCAACCGCGCGGACGGGCGCGGCGCCGTGCGTCGTCGATCAGCATGTTGGCGACCTGCATGCGCACCATGGCCCGCTGCCGCAGATGCGGGGCAACCCGATCGGGATGGTTCTTGAAGGCGAAGGCGCGCCTGATCTTGGCCAGTTCCGCGGCGTTGGTGGATGCCTTCAGGCCGAGTTCGCGCAGGATCGCCTCGGGTTCCACCGGCGGAAGGTCAGCAGCGGGCGGCTCCGGTCGTTCGACGGAGGCGCCCACGGCTTCGAACAGCGCATCGACCTTGTCGTCCAGCGAACCCGACATGTCGTCATATTCGGCTGCGACGCGGTCGTCGGCCACCCTGATGCGGCCGGACAGAAGCTCTTCCGCCACGGCGAGATAGTCGAAGGACACGCTCGGAGGCGGCATCGACTGGTCCTCGATCCGCGAATCGACCAGCAATTCGTCGAGCAGCGAAGCGAAATCCCGGCCCGTTCCTACGCTCAAGACTGTTTCCTCCGCCGGGACACCATACGTTCGTTCGTCGTGAACTTAGGGCCGGCGCGTTAAAAATCGCTTCGCGCGACGATAAGGAATTTAGGCGTCGTTCCAGTTGATCGCCGGCTTGTCCCGGAACGCGAAACGTTCAAGATGGCTGGCGACGACATCCTGCATGCGGGGCAAGTCGGCCTCACTCTCCGTCGTGACCGTCATGGTCAGCCGGTTGCCTTGCGCCGTGAGCGAACAGACGCCGAACGGAAAGGTGATTGTTCCCTGCTCCGGCGTGAACTCCGCCGGGATCTTGTGGGCGAAGTGCTTGCAGAGCTGCTGAAGATAGCGGCTGGCCATCTCGGTCGTCACAACGGCGGTCGATCTGAAGCTCATCCGTCGGGTTCCCCTTGTCATGCCATCAGGCCGGCATGAAAGACTTTTGCAGGGCGGTCGCCCCTTCGTCGAGGGGGAAAAGGCGGGCCACGCAGGAAAACATGGCCCGAATGCGCCGGTTGGCGAGGAAAGCCGGACTCAGCCGGCGTAGGGATACGCATGCGCGCGCATGAAAGTTTCACGTCGCGCTGTTTTTTCGATTCCATGTTCGATTTGTGACGTCCGAACCGCGGCACGCATAGCTCCCATGCAAATGCTGCACTGCACAATTTCAGTGAATCGCCCTACGTAACGATCGGGAGGACCAACAGGGGCTTTAGTCATGGGGTTCTTCACCGAACTGTTCGTTCGGCCTCGACCGAAGGAACACGCGCGCTTCCGCGCGGCGATGGTGGTGCTCAACGCGATGAGCAATTCCGATCGCGCCGATATCGGCATCAAACCCGCCGATTTTCCGCGCATCGCCCGCGAAATGTCGCTGCGATAGTCCAGGAACACGGGGCGAGTCGCGAAGCGCGCGCCCCTTGAGTAGTGATCGGCCCACCGCTTCGGCCCGAAGATCGAGACCGGTTTTCGCGCGTCGTTTCAGGGTGATAGAGCGCCCTTTGCGTGTCCCCATGGAAGCGCGGCGCTCGAGGAGGCCGATCTCCGCGTTGCAGGCCGGCGTCGTCGGCAAGCCGATGGCGCCGCGCCGCAACCGGATGGTTTCGCCAGACTTCAGCCTCTGCCGAAAAAGTCGGCCTTGCCGATCGCCACGCCGTTGTGACGGAGGATGTCGTAGGCGGTCGTGACGTGGAAATAGAAGTTCGGCATGGCGAAATGCAGCAGGTACTGCATGCCGGTGAAGGAAAGCTCGCCGCTGCGCATGGGGAGCGCGATGGAACGTTCCTCCGACCCGTCGATATCCTGCGGTGCAAATCCCTTCAGCAGTTCGACCGTCTTCGCGATCCTCCCCTGCAACTCAGGAAAGCTGTTCTCGGTGTCCTCGAACTTCGGGATCTCCCGGCCGGCGAGGCGCGAGGGCGCGCCCTTGGCGTGATCCGTAGCGATCTGGACCTGCCTGGCGAGCGCGAACATGTCGGGCGCCAGGCGGGCCTCGACAAGCGTCTGCGGGTCTATCCCCTTTTCCGTCGCATGCGCCTCGCCTTTCGACAGCACATGCGAAAGGCCTTTGAGCGTCGTGATGAACACCGGCACAGAAGCCTGGTACATCGAAATCGTCACTTGAAATTCTCCTGAAGGATTTGGGCCGGAACGGCCTGATGGGTCCACGGCCCCAAGATAGGCTCGGTGAGCCCAGTTTGTGTAGCCCGCCTTCATCCCGACGCCACATTCGTTCTAAATCCTCTCCACGGCCCCCTCGGAGATTCGCGATGAAGCCCCATCTGCTCGCCGCCGCATTCGCATCCGTTGCCGCCTCCCTCTCCGCGCTCCCGGCAGCCGCTGAAGAGCCCCCCTATCTCGATGACCGCTCGGATCCTGCCGCCCTCGTCCGTTCCCTCTACAATGCCGTGAGCCGGCAGGAGTATGCGCGGGCCTGGAGCTATTTCGGCGACACCAAGCCGGCCAAGGATTTCGACAGCTTCGCGAAGGGCTATGACGATACCGCCCGCGTCGATGTCGAGACCGGCGCCGTCAGCAGCGAGGGCGCCGCGGGCAGCACCTTCTTCGAGGTGCCGGTCGCCATAAGGGCGGTCGCGAAGAACGGCGACGAAGCCATCTTTGCCGGCTGCTATACCGCACGGCTCGCCCAGCCCTCGATCCAGGGCGTGCCGTTCCAGCCTCTGCATCTGGAGAAAGGCTCGCTGAAGGCCGCACAAGGCGAGCTGTCCGAGGTGGTGCCGGCAAGTTGCGGCGACGGTCCTCCGCCCCCTCCGCGCGACGCGCTGAAGGAGCAGGCCGAGAAGCTCTTCTCGACGGCGTATGGATCGATCTGCCGGACCCTGGAGCCAGGTGCCGAACCCGAAGCGGCGGCTCCCGAGATTCACGACATCGGCTTCCACTACAATTGGGACGGCGAGAGCGAGCCCGAGCGCAAGGCGCGGCTGTTCAGGTTCGACTGTGGCGGAGGCGCCTATAATACCAATGAGGTCTACTATCTCGCCGATGACAGCGGCGAGTTGCGCCAGCTCCAGTTCGCCTCCCCCGAGCTCGACATCCGCTACGAGAACGACAATTCGGAGGGCAAGGTCGAATCGGTCGACATCATCGGCTACCAGTCAGACGACATGCTTGTGAATTCGATATACGACGCGGCGACCAAGACGCTCGTCTCCCACGCCAAATGGCGCGGAGTCGGCGACGCTTCGTCCACCGGGACCTACATCTTCCGGGAAGGCACCTTCACGCTGGTGAAATACGACGTCGACGCCAGCTATGACGGCGAAATCAACCCGGTAACGGTGCTGGATTTCAACACCGGTCCATAGAGCGCCGCGCGTCCGGGCGCGGATGCGGTAGCTGGTTTATTCTCCGAAACCTGCGCCCGGCGATCGCGGCGCCAGTCTGACGAGACGAGAATCCAGAACGGCCGCCTGCCGGTGGACGACCGCCTTCTGGTATTCGGGATCCTTGACCATCTCGACGAAAGCCGCTCCCGAGGGATACTCGGCGACGAAGCAGCGGTCCCAATGCTCCTCCTCCGGCCCGATGAGCACCAGGCGGAAGTCGCCGCTCCAGGCGATGCGGCCGCCGACGCGGCGGAAGATCGGGCCGCTCTCGCGCCCATAAGCTGCGTAGGCCTCCGCCCCCGTCGCTTCGCGCCCATCCGGATAGGCGGCCACATCGCGGAAGCGAATGAGGTTGAGCATGTGGATCGGCCCCTCTTCGGGCAGCCGGCGGAACGCGCCAAAACGCTCGCGCGTGGGGTCGACATGGCCGGTCATTGGATTCTCCTATCTTACGGACAACATCCAGTTGAGCGTTTCCCGCCAGTCCGTCATGCGGATCGGCGTGCCGTGCGTGCCGGTCTCGAAACGCACGAAACGCGTAGGATAGCCGGGCGACTTCCGGCGGATCGACCGGTAGAACGTCTCCTGCTTCTCGACCGGAAAAACCTTGTCCTTGCTGCCCTGGCCGAAGAACACAGGCACCTTGCGCTTGAAGGCCGGGGTCGACAGGAAGCCGTCGTCCCAGTGCGAACCGAGCAGAATGAGACCCGAGAGCCGGCCGGTCACCGCCTTGTCGGCGGCAAGCTTCCAGCACAGGCCGCCGCCCATGGAGCCGCAGGCGATGAACAGCTTCGCACCGGGCGAGGTCCCGGCATAGTGATCGATCAGGGCTGCGATCTCGGCTGCACCGCCGTCGCCGAAGTCGGAGAAATCGGGCGAGAGATAGAGGCCGTCGTTCTGGGCCATCAGGTTCTTGATGCGGTTGAAATTGCCGCCGAAGGTGAAATCGTCGACTCCCTGCTTGCGGCTGCCGCCCTGCCCGTGGAGATAGATCGTGATGATTTTCGCGTCCTCGCTCCTGCCCACGGCGACATGTTTGATTTCGCCGGCGGGTGTCGGCAGGACGAGATCCTTCTGAACTTTGCGCACCCCGAGTGCGACATAATCGCTCTTCACCCGACGTTCCGGTACCTCGTCCCGCGCATCGATGTCGCGCGCCTCCTTGTAGTCGACCACGACATAGTCGCCGCCGTCGGCCTGCGACAGGATCGCGGGATAGGCGAAGAGCCGGTCCTTGAACGACGCGAGGTCGGCCGCAGTCGCAGGCAGGGCCAGCGACAGGGCAAGGACGGGGCTCACAAGGAGGTGGGCGAGGCGTTTGATCAAGGGCAAGCGGGCGTTCCGGAGTGTGATGAACGGCGAAAGGCGAACAGTGACGTTCAACCGCAACATATGACAACCGGCTTCTGCCGGAAGTCGCCATTCGCTACCTTTATTCGCTGTTCGTTCAGTCTTGAAGCATCCCTCCGGCCATGCGCATGGCATCCGGGGTGTCCACATCGATGGCCGCGCCCTCGCCGATCTCCACATCGACGACGGCAAGGCCCTCGGCTTCCACGATATGCCGCGCGCCGGTGTCGCCCTCAAGCGTCGCAACATCAGCGAAGAGCGACCGCGGCAGCAGCACCGGATTGCCGCGTTTGCCCCCGTGCGTGGCCCGAACGACCGAGGCCGAACCTGCTGCCTCGAATGCCGCGATCAGCCGGTCGAGGTCGGCCGTTTCCACGCCCGGCATGTCACCGAGCAGGATCAACGCGCCGGCGGCGTCCGCCGGAAGCGCAGCAATTCCCGCTTTCAGCGAACCGGCGAGGCCGGAGGCGAAGTCAGCATTGCGCACCGTCGTGGCGCCGAGACCGGACAGCGCTGCACGGATACGCTCCTCCTGATGGCCTGTCACGACGACCGTTCCCGCCGATCCGGAAGCCAGCGCGCGTTCCGTCGTCAGGCGCACCAGAGGCTTGTTCTCGAACAAGGCGAGCAGCTTGTTCGGCCCGCCCATGCGGCTGGAGCGCCCGGCGGCGAGCACCACCGCATAGACTTTGGCGGCCGCCGGCGACCTGACAGGCTCCCGCGGCTGAGGTCGTGTCGGGATCTCCATCAACAGGCCGCCGACGCCCATGCCGGCGATGTCGGTGGCGGCGATGGGAACATCGGCGATGAGACGATCCAGGACCCAGTCGAAGCCGTTTTCCTTCGGGCTTCTGGCGCAGCCGGGTGCGCCAAGAACCGGCTTTCCATCGAGCGCACCCAGCACGATCAGATTGCCCGGATCGACCGGCATGCCGGCGCGCAGCACCTCGCCGCCCGCCGCGCGGATCGCGGCCGGCACGACGTCGTCCGGGTCGCTCATCGCGGAGGCCCCGAATATCACCACGATGTCGCTGTCGCGCGCGAGAGCGGTCACGGCCTCGGCCACCCTTCCGGCTTCATGCGGCGTACGGCGCTCGCCGACGACGCGGCTGCCGGATCGGGCGAGCCGCGCCTCGGTGACACGCACGGTCTTGTCGAGAACACTGTCCTTGACGCCGGGAAGCATGGTCTGGACAAGGCCGAGCTTGCGCGGCCGGAACGGACTTACGGCGAAGGCCTCCCTGCCCCGGCAGAGCCCGACGACCCTGTCGATGACGTCCCCCGGCACCGCGAAAGGAATGATCTTCACGGTCGCCACCATCTGGCCCTTCCCGACGGTGGCGTAACCGGCGACCGTGGCAATGGTGACGGAGGGGTCGACGGCGTTGATCGCATCGATCAACGCCTTGTCGACGGTAAAGACACCGGCCGCGCGCGCATGGAGATTGACGCGGCCCGTCGCAGCGGGCTTCGCTTCGACACCGGACACCGTCATGGCGGATGCTATTCGGGTTGCCGCCTCGTTCTCGCCGAGATCGCCGGGATCGAGCACGGCCGCCACGATTTCCCGGACGCCAGCCTCCTTCAGGAGGGCAATATCGGCGGCGCCGACCATGTGCGCCTTGCGCAACCGCTTTTCTCCTGCAGCGGTCGCATGCGCCAGGATCGCGCCTTCGGCCTCGTCGACCGGTACCGGACCGAACCTCACGCCGCCTCGCCCTTCTGCAATCTGTCGAGACCGCGCGAACGCAAGGCCAGGATCACCTGCGCCAGGACGGCAACCGCGATCTCGGCCGGGCTTGCCGCGCCGATGTCCAAACCGATCGGCGCATTCATGCGGCCGACCGCCTCTTTCGAAGCCCCCAGCGCCATCAGCCGTTCCACGCGCTTGGCGTGTGTCTTCCGGCTGCCCAGTGCGCCGACATAGAAGCACCCGGCGTCCAGCGCCGCCTTCAAGGGCAAATCATCGATCTTGGGATCGTGGGTCACCGCAGCCACGGCCGTATAGGCGTCGAGCGGCTGCCGCTTCAGCACATCCTCCGGCCATTCGGGGTGGAGCGGCACATCCGGAAAACGTTCCGGCGTGGCGAAGGCGGTTCGCGGATCGACGATCTCCATGTCGAAGCCCGCGATCTTCGCCATCGGCGCGAGCGCCTGGCTGATATGGACGGCCCCGATCACCAGCAGACGCGGGCGCGGCAGGCTGACATTGAGGAAATAGGATCGGCCGTCGGCCTCGATCGCCGCGGAAACACCGGTTCGGAACGCCCTGGCCGCCGCCTCGCCAAGCTGGCCGGCGACAATATCGCCCTCCCGCAGGACGCGATTGCTCCCGTCGCCGAGATCGGTGAGCAGGATCGCCGCGCGCCGGTTGCGGCGCTCTTCATTCAGTGCCTTGAGCGACCCAGGATCCATGGTGCGTCAGCCCAGCCGCTCGACATAGACCTTGATTCGCCCGCCGCAGGAAAGGCCGACCTGCCAGGCCGTCTCGTCGGCGACGCCGAATTCGAGCATCTTCGCCTTGCCGCTGTCGATCACGTCGAGCGCCTCGGTGACGACCGCACCCTCCACGCAACCGCCGGAAACGGAGCCATGGAAATTCCCCTCGCCGTCGATGACCAGGTGGCTGCCCACCGGTCGCGGCGCGGAGCCCCAGGTCTCCACGACCGTTGCGATGACGACAGTCCTGCCGTCTTCCATCCAGCCTTCAGCTATGGCGAGCGGATCCCGGATTTCATCGAGAACGGTCTGTTCCATGAGGGCATCTCCTTTCCCGAAATATGGTTATGCGGCACGGCGCTTGCCAAGGTCCAGCCACAACCGCGGATCGTTCTCGCGCATGCGGCCGGCGGCAAGCGAGGCGCAAAGGTCCGAAAGCGCTGCAAGATTGTGCACCGGACGAAACTCGTCGACATGCGGAAGCATGGCCCGCACCCCCCTCGCCCGCGCCTCGAAACCGTCGAAGCGCAAGAGAGGATTGAGCCAGATGAGCCGCCGGGAGCTCTTGTGGAGCCGCTCCATCTCCTCGGCCAGTTCCGTCACGTCATCGCGCTCCAGCCCGTCTGATATCAGCAGCACGACGGCGCCCTGGCTGAGCACGCGACGCGACCAGAGCCGGTTGAACTCATGCAGCGTCTCGCCGATACGTGTGCCGCCGGACCAGTCCTTCACCGCCGCCGAGCATTCCGCCAGCGCCTCGTCGGGGTCGCGATGCCGCATCTGCCGCGTAAGATTGGTCAGCCGCGTGCCGAAGACGAAGGTGTGGACGCGCCGTCGCTTCTCGGCCAGCGCATGCAGGAAATGTAGGAAGATGCGCGTGTACTGGCTCATCGAGCCGGAGATGTCGGCCAGCACCACCAATGGCGGATGAACCTCGCGCGGCGAACGGAAGCGAGGCAGGATCAGTTCGCCGCCGGTGCGCAGCGCGGCGCGCATCATGGCGCGAGGATCCGTGCGCCTGCCCTGCGGATCGGAACGGAAGCGGCGTGTCTTCACCTCGTCGAAGGGCAGCCGCAGCGCGGCGATGGCCTTGCGCGCATCGGCGAGTTCGGCCGCCGTCATCTGCGCGAAGTCCTTCTCGCGCAACACCTCGTTGCCGGAGAAGGTGAAACGGGCATCGACCTCGATCTCGGGAATCTCCTGCGGCGGCTGGTCCTTCCGATGCCCCTCGAACATGGCGTCCGCCACGCGGGATTCGGCCGCGCGCGGCTTCTGCTTCTCGCGATTGTCGGGCGCGACCGGCGAGAACATGGCAAGCATCTTCTCGATCAGTTCGCGCGACTTCCAGAACAGCCGGAATGCTTCGTCGAAGACCGCGTGATCCTCCCGTCGCGTTACGAGCACGGCATGCAGCGTCCAGTAGAAATCGTCGCGCGTGCCGATGCCCGCGGCAAGAACCGCCTCGATCGCATCCTTCACCGCAGCGGGCCCGACCCGCATGCCGGCCTTGCGCAGCGCCCGGGCGAAATAGACGATATTGTCGGCGATCCGTCCGTCCGGTTTGGCGATCTGGGGTGCCGAGCGGTAACTCTCCATAGCTATTCCGCAGCCGACAGCTCGGCCTTGACCTCGTTGAGGATGCGACGGCCCTCGCCCTCTTCGATGCGGGCGATGTCGTCCTGGTATTTGAGGATCACGCCGATCGTGTCCGATACCGTCTCGGGATCGAGCGCAACCTTGTCGAGTTCGGTCAGCGCGCCGGCCCAGTCTATCGTCTCGGCAACGCCTGGAACCTTGAACAGCTCGATCTCGCGAAGCTTCTGGATGAAACGCACGACCTCGGCCGAAAGCCGCTGGTTGGCGTCGGGCACCTTGCGGCGCACGATCTCGAGCTCGCGCGCGGCGTCGGGGTAGTCGACCCAGTGATAAAGGCAGCGCCGCTTCAGCGCATCGTGGATCTCTCTCGTACGGTTGGTTGTGATGATGACGATCGGGGCTTCCTCGGCAATGATGGTGCCGAGCTCGGGGACGGTGACCTGGAAGTCCGAGAGGATCTCGAGCAGAAACGCCTCGAAGGCCTCGTCGGTGCGGTCGAGTTCGTCGATCAGGAAGACGGGCGCTGCGCCTTTCTTGCCGGTCAGGGCTTCCAGAACCGGCCGCCGGATCAGGTATCTCTCGGAAAAGACGTTCTTCTCCATATCCTTCCGATCGACCTCGCCCGCCGCCTCCTCCATGCGGATCTCGATCATCTGCGCGGCGTAATTCCACTCGTAAACCGCCGAGGAAACGTCGAGGCCTTCATAGCATTGCAGCCGGATCAGGCGACGCCCGAGCGCGCTGGCCAGCACCTTGGCGATCTCGGTCTTGCCGACGCCGGCCTCGCCTTCGAGGAACAGCGGCCGCTTCATTCGCAGGCTGAGGAACAGGACCGTCGCCAGCGCGCGGTCCGCGACATAATCCGCACCGGTCAGGAGATCGAGCGTCTCGTCGATCGACTGCGGCGCGGGGCGCGGGATCATCTCGGCCATTCTGTCTCCGGAAATGCCGACTCAGGCTTCGCCGAGCAGGCAGTAGCCTCGGTCATGATAGATCAGCGGGCGGACGTTATCCCCGATGGCGAGGCCTGTCACCTTGCCAAAAAGCACACGATGGGTGGCCAGATCCTTGGCTTCGATGATCTCGCAGTCGAAGGTGGCGAGCGCACCCATGAGAACCGGCGCGCCGGTCGCGATCGTCATCCACCGCCCGGCGCCGAAACGGTTCTCCGCCGGGAGGCCGGTCTGACCGGAAAATGCCTGGGCGACCTCCTTCTGCGCTGCCGCGAGCGTGTTCAACGCGAAATTGCCGTTCGTAGCGAAGGCGTCGTTCTTCGGATTCTCGCGATTGAGGCAGACCAGCACGATCGGAGGATTGTCCGACACCGAGCAAGTCGCGATCACGGTGGCGCCGCGGCGCCCCGCCGGGCCGTCCGTGGTCACCACATGCACCGCGCCTGCGAAGCGGCTCATCGCATCGCGATAGGCCTGGCCTGCCACTACGTTCTGCTTGAGCACCGCTTTCCCCGACCTGATGACGCTGTATCTGTTAAATATGTTAAGTTATTGGCGTCACAACCCCGCCAGCCATGTCTGAAATAGCGTGTTGCGCGGCATGCCGCCAGCCTTTACGTGTGGGCCTCAGCTGGCCGCGGGCGTCGCGCCGCCCCGCACCGGCCCGGTGAGATGAATGTCCTGATGCCGCCACGCAGTTTCATCCTGGCCTTCGCGACGGCCGTTTGCCTTACCGGCGCCGCCGCTGCGGATGAACCGCGCATCGGCGTGGCAGTGCCGCTCAGCGGCCCTTCCGCACTGCTCGGCAAGCAGCTCCGCGACGGCGCGCATGCCGCTGCCGCCGGTCAGGCAGCTCTGACCGACGTGGACGACGGCTGCACCGCAGAGGGAGGAGCCGCTGCGGCTCACCAATTCGTTGCGGCCGGGGTCGAGATCGTGGTCGGCTTCGTCTGCACGGAAGCCATCGAGGCGGCCCTGCCCATCCTCAAGGACGCCGCGATCTCTGTGGTCACGCCTGGGGTGCGCACCGACAGCCTGACCGACAGGCGCAAGAAGACCGGATGGCCCGTCTATCGCCTGGCGCCGCGGGCCGACGCCGAGCGCAGTGCGGTCGGCACTCTCCTGACCAGGCTCTGGAGCGATGCGCTTTTCGCCATTGTCGACGATGGAACCATCTATGGCCGCGAGCTCGCCGAAGGCTTCAGGGGCGCCGCCGAGCAATCCGGGCTGAAGCCGGTGTTCGTCGACACGTTCCGGCCGCAGCTCGACAACCAGATCGGCCTGGTCGGCCGGATTCGCAAGGCGGGCGCGACGCACCTCTTCGTCGGCGGAGACCGGGACGATATTGCCGTCATTGAGCGCGATGCGCAGGCCCTGGGCGTTCCTCTGGTGATCGCCGGCGGCGAGGCCCTGCGAAGCGCGCCGGGCGAGGTTCCCTTGCGGGCCGGGACGTTGATGGTCGGCCTGCCCGAATGGGCCGAGACCGCCGATCGCCAGGCGACCGAAGCGCTGGCGAAGCAAGGCGTGATCGCCGAGGGTTACGCGCTTCCGGGCTACGCGGCCATGCAGGTGGCGATCGCCGCCGCGGTTTCAGGCGATGCCGCCGCCGCGCTCGACATCGAGGAATTCCGGACCGCGATCGGACTGGTGAGGTTCGACGACAAGGGCGATCTCTCCACAAACCCCTATCGGCTGTTTCATTTCGACGGCGCGAGATTCGTCGCCGCGACGGATGGAGGATGAATTCCGAATGAGCTTTCGAACCGGGCCCCGCAATCTCCTGACCGATGTCGCGGGATTGCGCGTCGGCAATGCCGAGGACCCACGCATCAAGACAGGCGTCACCGTGGTCGTCTGCGACGAACCGGCTGTCGCCGGCTACCAGATCCTGGGCGGAGCCCCGGGCACGCGCGACACGGACCTGCTGGAACCGCACAACTCGGTCGAGACGATCAACGCGCTCGTGCTTTCAGGCGGCTCGGCCTTCGGCCTCGATTCCGCCACGGGCGTGCAAGCGGCGCTGCGCGAACAGGGCATCGGGTTCGAGGTTCGCGGCATCCGCATTCCGCTGGTGCCGACGGCGATCCTGTTCGACCTTCAGAACGGCGGCGACAAGGATTGGGGTCGCTACCCGCCCTATCGCGAGCTCGGCTTCGCCGCAGTCCAGAATGCCGGGCTCGACTTCGAAATCGGAACCGCCGGCGCCGGCGTCGGCGCCCTCACCGCCGGGCTGAAGGGTGGCCTCGGTTCGGCCTCGACAGTGCTCCCCAACGGCGTGACGGTCGCCGCGCTCGCCGGCGTCAATCCGACCGGATCGGTGACGGTCGGCCGGACCCGACATTTTTGGGCGTCGCCATGGGAGATCGGGACGGAATTCGGCGGGCTCGGCCTGCCCTCGCCCATCCCGGACGACGCCAGGAACGTTTCGCTCAAATTCCGCGACCAGGAACAGGCCGGCGCCAACACCACCATCGCCGTCATCGCCACCGACGCCGTGCTCACCAAGGCGGCCGCCAAACGTCTCGCGATCGCGGCCCATGACGGCTTCGCCCGGGCGATCTGGCCTGCGCACACGCCAGTCGACGGCGACCTCGTCTTCGGCCTGGCCACGGGCAAGAGCGGCATCGAACTCGACGCTCATGCCGCTATCGATCTCTATGCCGTGGCCGGATCAACCATGGCGCGGGCCATCGCGCGCGGCGTTCGCGCCGCGACGCGGGCCGGCGACGACCTTCTTCCGCCATGGTCGGAACGCCGGGCCTGATGCAGGGGAGACACCGAATGAGACCAGCAGCCCTCGCCACATCGCTCTTCGCCCTCGCACTCATCGCCGCCGATGCCTTCGCCGGCGACACCGCCTCGCTGGAAATATTGGGCTTCAGCGAGGACGGCGCCGTGTTCGCCTTCGAGGAATACGGCGTACAGGACGGTTCCGGCTTCCCCTACTCCAACCGCTACTACATCGACACCAGGACGGACCAGTTCCTGCCCGAGACGCCCGTCCGGGTGCGGCTCGACGACGAGGCTGCGACGCTCGACGCAGCCCGGACCGAGGCGCGGGAGCGGGGCGAGAAGTTCGTCACGCAATCGGAGCTCTCAGCCAACCGCGGCTTTACCGCCGGCGCCAACGCCGTCACAGAACTGTCGGCCGATCCATTCCGCCTGGCCGTCAATCCGCGTCCTGTTTTCCCGGCCATCGATCCGATGCTGGAGTTCCGCCTGGACGAGATACCCATACCGGTTCCGGAACCCTGCGCGAGCCAGGGCGAGGCGCGCGGTTTCCGGCTGATCCGCATCGGCACGGCAGACGGCGAGCAGAGCCGCCTCGTCCATGAGGACAAATCCATCCCCAGGAGCCGCGGCTGTCCCAACGGCTACCGGCTCGGTGCGATCCAGACCTTTTCCGGCGACGGGTCGCTCGCCAGCTATGCGGTGCTGATCTCGGTGCGCCAATATGGCTTCGAGGGGCCCGACCATCGCTGGATCGCCGTGACCGGCCGGTTTTGAACTTGTCGGTTTTGGGGCTCCCCTCCTCATCCCTGCCCGACCGGCCCGGCACGCTGCGCCGGTTCTGTGCCCATGTCTGCCGAGCGGTACCGCCGGTCGGCCCCGCACTCGCCGGCGCCGCCTTGTGGGCGGCCATCATGGCGGCGAGCGCTACGCACGGCATATGGCTGCGGACATGGCAGACACCCTACAAGGTCCAGGCGGTCGCGCTGCTTTTCGCCGTCGGCGGCGCGGTGGGCTTTCCCGTCGGCCTGTTCCTTGCACGGCTCTTCGGCATGGGGAGACGGCGTGAAGCCGCCTTTGCCGCCGCGCTCATCGGCTTTTCGGCAGCAACGGTCGCCTCGACAGCGCTGGCCTATGCGCTGGTCTACCGGTCTTACTATGCGGCCTGGCACGCCGAGCCCCTGTCGCTCACCTGGCTGTTCCAGCTGATCTTCACCACCCTCGGCGCAACCGGCCAGTTCGCCGTGCTCGGGCTGCGCCTCTATTTCCCCATCGGCTTTGCCGCAATGCTCGCCGCCGCGCTCTGGTTTGTCAGAAAGCCGCGTTGAGCATTGGCGCTTGCTCTGTTAGGACGCGGCCAACATTTCCCTGATGTCAGGAGCGACTGATGATCCCCCGCTATTCGCGGCCAGAAATGGTCGCCATCTGGTCCGCCGAAACCAGGTTCAGGATCTGGTTCGAGATCGAGGCGCATGCCTGCGATGCGTTGGCCGAGATCGGCGTCATCCCCAAGGAAGCGGCGCGGACGATCTGGGAAAAGGGCGGCGCAGCCAAGTTCGATGTCGAACGCATCGACGAGATCGAACGCGAGACCAAGCACGACGTCATCGCCTTCCTGACGCATCTGGCCGAGTTCGTCGGCCCCGACGCGCGTTTCATCCACCAGGGCATGACCTCGTCGGACGTTCTCGACACGACCTTCTCGGTGCAGCTGACTCGCGCCACGGACATCCTGCTCGCCGACATGGATGCGCTGCTCGCGGCGCTGAAGAAGCGCGCCTTCGAGCACAAGGACACGGTCACGATCGGCCGCAGCCACGGTATCCATGCCGAACCCACCACCTTCGGCGTCAAGTTGGCGCAGGCCCATGCAGAGTTCAGCCGCTGCCGCGAGCGCCTGGCGCGGGCCCGGGAGGAGATCGCGACCTGCGCCATATCGGGGGCGGTCGGTACCTTCGCCAATATCGACCCGCGCGTGGAGGAGCATGTCGCCAGGAAGCTCGGCCTCAAGCCAGAGCCGGTCTCGACCCAGGTCATCCCGCGCGACCGCCACGCGATGTATTTCGCCACGCTTGGCGTCGTCGCCTCCTCGATCGAGCGGCTGGCCACCGAGATCCGCCACCTGCAGCGCACCGAGGTGCTCGAAGCCGAGGAATATTTCTCGCCCGGCCAGAAAGGCTCCTCGGCGATGCCGCACAAGCGCAATCCCGTGCTGACCGAGAACCTGACGGGTCTCGCCCGCATGGTCCGCTCCTTTGCGCTGCCCGCCATGGAGAATGTGGCGCTCTGGCACGAGCGCGACATCTCGCATTCCTCGGTCGAGCGCATGATCGGCCCCGACGCCACGATCACGCTCGACTTCGCGCTTGCGCGGCTGACCGGCGTGGTGGAGAAGCTCGTCGTCTACCCCGACAACATGCTGAAGAACATGAATCGGTTCCGCGGGCTGATCCATTCGCAGCGCGTGCTGCTGGCGCTCACCCAGGCCGACGTGTCGCGCGAGGACGCCTACCGCCTGGTCCAGCGCAACGCCATGAAGGTCTGGGAGCAAGGGGCGGATTTCCTCGAGGAACTGCTCGCCGACCAGGACGTCCGGGCTGCCCTTTCAGAGGCCGACATTCGCGAGAAATTCGACCTCGGCTATCACACCAAGCACGTCGACACGATATTCCGGCGGGTGTTCGGGAAGCTTTGAGCCCGGCCAGTTCCGGCCGCTCAGGCCGCCGGCACCGTACGGATCGCGGTGCCCCAGGGGTCGTGCTTTTCGGTCTCGGCTGTCGCCGTCTCCGATTCCAGTTCGACCCAGGCGAGACCGGTGCGCTGGTCGTCGCGCGGACCGGCCCCCCGGCTCTGCCAGGAATTGGCGCCGATATGGTGATGATAGCCGCCGGTCGAAAGGAAGACCGCGCTGCCGCCGAGGCTCTGCACCGTGTCGAAACCCATTTCGCCGTTCCACCACTCTTCAGCCGCGCCGGCATCGCCGACGCGCAGATGAACGTGGCCGATAACGCTGCCGTCGGGTGCGCCCTTCCAGGCGTCGTCCGGCTTGAGTTCACCGAGCAGGCCGGGCACGTCCAGCTGTTCGGTGCCCATGTTCACGAAACGGCCGTTCCAGCGCCAGCCTTCCCTGGGCCGGTCGGCATAGATCTCGACGCCGTTTCCTTCCGGGTCGGTGAGATAGATCGCCTCGCTAACGAAATGGTCGGCCGACCCGACGACCGGGATGCGCTCGTCGATGGCAAAACGCGTCCAGCGCGCGAGGTCGGCCCGGGACGGCAGCAGGAACGCGGTATGGTAGAGACCCGCGCTTCGCGGGTCGTCCTCTTTGGCCGAATTGCTCTGGGCGATCTCCATCAACGGCCTTTGGCCGGCGCCGAGGACGACGACGTTGGGGCCGCGCGACAACTCGACGAGGCCGAGGATCTTCTTGTAGTATTCCGCGACCGTGGCCGTGTCGCGAGCCTTCAGCCCGATCCGGGAGACCCGCGTCGGCGTCGTCATCGCGAAGGAAATTCCGTCCATGGCTGGCTCCGTATGAGCGACCCCGACGGCCGCGCCGATTGCTAGAAGTGCTCCGCCGCCCGTGACGGCGCGCCGTGTGATATCCAAGGTCGTCCCCCTGCCGAGTTGCGATCAACGATGAAGGTCGGGCGATCATGCCGCGGGCGCAAGAACACAAATGGCGAACACGCTGTTCAACCACGGAAGCTGCGAATTTTGCGCCGGCTTCGCGGTTGCACCATGGCGAGCGCGTCGCTACATGCGCGGCCATGAAAGTCAAAGACGTCGATATATTGATGGTGCCGGGCTACACCAACTCCGGTCCGGAACACTGGCAGAGCCGCTGGGAATCCAAGCTTTCGACGGCCCGGCGTGTCGTTCAGGCCGAGTGGTCGAAGCCCGTGCGCGAGGACTGGACAGCGACGCTCGCCACCGCCGTCAACGAGGCGGAGCGCCCCGTGGTGCTCGTTGCCCATTCGCTGGGCGTTCCCACGGCCATCCATGCATTGCCGCAGTTCCGCAAGCCCGTGGCCGGTGCCTTCTTCGTCGCGCCCCCTGATGTGGCGAACCCGAAGATACGGCCGAAACATCTCATGAGCTTCGGCCCGTATCCGCGCGAACCGCTGCCGTTCCCGTCGATCACCATCGCCAGCCGCAACGATCCTTATTGCGCCCTCGAGATCGCGGAGGATGTCGCGGCCGCCTGGGGATCGCTGTTCATCGATGCGGGCGAGGCCGGCCACATCAACAGCGAAGCGGGTTACGGGCCATGGCCGGAAGGCTCCATGGCCTTCGCGCAGTTCCTCTCCCGCCTCCAGGCGTAAAGCCTATCGGCGGCCGAGCACGTCCCGCGCCGCCGCGATCAGCCCCTGCGATCCAGCGGCGATGATCTTGTGCTCCGAGGCTATCGCCTGCAGATGATAGCCCATGGCGGCATAACGGCCGGCGAGCGCCATGTCATTGACATACATCGCCGCGACCTTGCCGGCGGCGATCGTGCGGCGGGAAATATCGGCGAGGGTTTCCATCATGTCCTCGCGCAACGGATCTAGCTCGGAACCGTTCGTCCACGCGATCGAGAAGTCCGAAGGGCCGACGAAGATGCCGTCGATCCCCGGCGTCTCGAGGATACCGTCCAGCGCGTCGAGCGCCTGCCGCGTCTCCACCATGGCGAAAGCCGTCGTGCGCGCGTTCGCCTCGCGCAGCCAGGCCTGGGTATCGGTCGCTCCGGTGCGCGGAAAGGCATAGGTCGGTCCCCAGGACCGCTCGCCGACTGGCGGATACTTCATCGCGCCGGCAAAGGCGCGCGCATCGGCTATCGTGTTCACCATCGGCGCGATGACGGCCTCGGCGCCGAAATCGAGCGCGCGGCTCGCCATGTCGAAGCGACCGACGGGGATGCGCACGATCGCATGCTTTCCCGCCCGCAACACCGGCACCAGCCCGCGCAGCACGCTGTCCTCGTGATGGCCGCCATGCTGCATATCGAGCGTGACCGCGTCGAACGCCTGTCCTGCAAGGATTTCGACCGTCAGGGCATCCGGTACCCCCGACCAGGCAGTGAAGAGCGTTTCACCCGATACGAGGCGCGAGAAGAGGGTCATGGAGAAGGCAGGTCCTGGATGTTTCGCGGGGCGGATCGTCGGATCGACCAACAGCCGGCCACAGGATCCGAAGCCATTGAAGCAGAACATGCCGGCAAGGCAACAAAAAACCGCCCCCGAACGAGGGCGGCTTCTTGGTCCAGACCGTGTCCACGTCCAGTGACGCGGACGCCGCCTGTTCGTCAGGAATTCCTGACCTGCTCGGCGGCGGTCTCCATCAGTTCGTCCATGGTCCGGCGGATCTGGTGGTCGGACTGCTCGACTCCGGCAGCGTCGAAATCCTTGCGGATCTTACGGAAAACGTCGTGGTCGCCGGCTTCCTCGATATCGGAGACGACGACCTCCTTGGCGTATGCGTCGGCATCGTCGCCGGTCTTGCCGAGCTTCTCGGCGGCCCAGAGCCCCAAAAGCCTGTTGCGGCGCGCGACCGCCCTGAAGCGCTGCTCCTCGTCGAGGGCGAACTTTCTCTCGAAACCTTCTTCGCGGTCCTTCATCGTCGTCATCGCAAACCTCCGGTTGGCGCCGATTCTATGGCTTGATATGGGTTTTCCCTGCACAAACCAAAAGGTATGCGCCGGGTCAATATCACCGGGTGATTGCTGCAGTGCGACATTTTGAAGGCGAAACCGGTTGATGGATCGAATTGCTCATTGAGCAAGAGAGCCGATTAAGATAGAGACCGGCCTTGAAACCCACAGTCGCGGCACCTTGCTGCCCGCGCGAGCCAAGGAAGCGGTCATTGCCGATCGCCCTTCAAACCAGAGAAAACCGATGAATCGTCGCCGCCGTATCTATGAAGGCAAGGCCAAGATCCTTTACGAGGGACCGGAGCCGGGCACGCTGATCCAGTTCTTCAAGGATGATGCCACCGCCTTCAACAAGAAGAAACACGAGGTCGTGGATGGAAAGGGTGTGCTCAACAACCGCATCTCCGAGCACATCTTCACGCATCTGAACCGCATGGGCATCCCGACCCATTTCATCCGCCGCCTCAACATGCGCGAGCAGTTGATCAAGGAAGTCGAGATCATTCCGCTCGAAGTCGTCGTCCGCAACATCGCGGCCGGCTCCCTCGCCAAACGGCTGGGCATGGAGGAAGGCACCGTCCTGCCGCGCTCGATCATCGAGTTCTATTACAAGGCCGACGCGCTCGACGACCCGATGGTGTCGGAAGAGCACATCACCGCCTTCGGCTGGGCGAGCCCGCAGGAGATCGACGACATCATGGCGCTCGCCATCCGCGTCAACGACTTCCTGTCCGGCCTGTTCCTCGGCGTCGGCATCCAGCTCGTCGACTTCAAGATGGAATGCGGACGCCTCTTCGAGGGCGACATGATGCGCATCGTCGTCGCCGACGAGATCTCACCCGATTCCTGCCGCCTGTGGGACGTCTCGACCCAGGAGAAGCTCGACAAGGACCGCTTCCGCCGCGACATGGGCGGGCTTGTGGAGGCCTATCAGGAGGTCGCCCGCCGGCTCGGCATCATGAACGAGAACGAGCCGCCGCGTCCTTCCGGCCCGGTTCTGGTCGCCTCGACCGATGGCCGCAAGGGCAAGCCGCACTGAGCGCGAAGCAGGAAGCGTCAAATTGATCAAGGCACGCGTCACCGTCACCCTCAAGAAAGGCGTCCTCGACCCGCAGGGCAAGGCGATCGAAGGCGCGCTCGGCGCGCTCGGCTTCGACGGCGTCGGCTCCGTGCGGCAAGGCAAGGTCTTCGACGTGGAGCTTGACGGGGCCGACCGCGCCAAGGCGGAGGCCGACCTCAAGGCCATGTGCGAGCGGCTGCTGGCCAACACGGTGATTGAGAACTATACTGTGACGCTAACCTGAGGTTGCGCCGGAGGGCGTGAATGACCGGTGTCACGAACGACCTGATGTATGGGCTGTTGAAGCGCATGCAGCACGATATGTCCGGGCTTCGGCTGGACTTGTCGGAGGTCAAGAAGGAACTGAACGTCATTCGCGGCCATATGGTCGGGATTCAGGCCGACATTCACAACATCTATGGAATTCTCGGCCGCCACGACGAACGACTCGACCGCATAGAGTGGCGCCTGGAGCTGCGAGAACTCGCCCAAGCGCAGAAGGGATTCGATCCTAAGTCATGAAATCCGCCGTCGTCCTGCTTCCCGGCCTCAACCGCGACCGCGACATGATCGCCGCGCTGACCAAGATTTCCGGCCGCGCGCCACAGACCGTCTGGCAGACCGACACGACCATCCCCGATGTGGACCTCCTAGTGATCCCGGGCGGCTTCTCCTACGGCGACTACCTTCGCTGCGGGGCCATCGCGGCGCGCATGCCGGTGCTGCGGGCCGTTGCGGAAAAGGCCGACAAGGGTGTCATGGTGATGGGCGTCTGCAACGGCTTCCAGATCTTGCTCGAGGCAGGCCTCCTGCCCGGCGCCCTGATGCGCAACAGCTCGCTCAAATTCGTCTGCCGCGAGGTGAAGCTCGAAGTTGCGAACGCGAATACCGCCTTCACTCGTGGCTATGGGCCCGGCCAGGTCATTCGCTGCCCGGTCGCCCACCACGACGGCAACTATTTTGCCGATGCGGAAACCCTCGCCCGGATCGAAGGCGAAGGTCAGGTCGTCTTCCGCTATGCGGAGGGCACCAATCCGAACGGCTCGATCAACGACATCGCGGGGATCGTCAGCCAGCGCGGCAACGTGCTCGGCCTGATGCCCCATCCGGAGAACCTGATCGAGACGGCCCATGGCGGCACGGACGGCCGCGCTTTGTTCGAAGGTGTGCTGGGGCTGGCTGCCTGATGTTTCCACGCATGGTCTTTTTTCCGGCTGCAGCGGCGATCGGTGCAGCCGCCCTCCTCCTGGCTGCCTGCCAGTCGGGACCGAGGGAGAGCGGGATGAGCGTCTCGGGCAAGAGCGCCGCGCTGCGCACGATGGAGCAGGTGGCGATCGCCGCGCAGAAATGCTGGTTCGCCAGCAAGGATGCGGCCTTCCGCCCCTACCGCATGGCCAATGAGCTCAACTCGTTCAGCGGCAGGCCGCGCATCCTGCTGGTGCCGGCAAAGCACCCCGAGGGACGCCCGTTGCTCGTCGTCCAGGCCGAGGGAACGCCGGCGCGGCTGCAGGCCTTCGGGCCTCTGATGCAGGAACAGCTCGGCGCCCGCATCGGCGCCGACGTGACCCGCTGGGCTTCCGGCGAAGCCGGCTGCGGCACCCCCGCCTGAGCAAGGGGACAACCGGCGGCGCTCCGCTCCGACCATCGGTCCGCGTTCTCGCATTCGGCCTGTTGGCTCAGCCGTCAATCCAGGAACGACCGCAGGCCTTCCCGCTCGGCGTCCGCCCGCGAGATGCCGATATCCTTGAGCTGATCGTCGGTCAGTTCGAGCAGGGCAAGCCGGCTGCGGCGCTTCGCCAGACGATCTTCGAGCCAGAGGATCGCCGACGTGATCACGACGACGATGCGCGTGACGAAACCCGATCGCTGATCCCCGACCGCTTCCGACGCTGCGACTGACATTGTGCGCATTGTACTCATTGAATTCATCCTCTGGCTCGATTTGGCCAAAATGTATGGGTTCAATCTAATGAATTGACTCGCATTGAATGGCAACATATAAAATTGTCACCATGACAAGTTGGGCACCCGATCTCTCCACCGGCGACGGACCGCTTTATTTGCGGCTGGCCAACCGCATCGAGAACGACATCGGCGAAGGGGTGCTGCCAGGCGGCACGAAGCTGCCGCCCCAACGCGACCTCGCCTATGATATCGGCGTCACCATCGGCACGGTCGGCCGTGCCTATGCGCTGCTTCGGGAGCGGGGCCTCGTCAGCGGCGAAGTCGGGCGCGGAACCTATGTGCTCGACCGCAGCGCTCCGGCGCCCGGATCACGTGTTCGGGCACCGGTGCCGGACGGAGGACTGCGGCATCTGGAAGCGCCGGCGGGAAAGATACGTTTCGACAGCACCGCCGCCCCCGATGTCGGCCAGGGCGCCATCATCGGCCGCATGCTGTCGGAGATATGCCGCGACAATCCCGGCGAGGTGGCGAGCTACACGCGATCCACCCCTGTGAGTTGGACTGAAGCGGGCAGCGTCTGGCTCGCGCGAGGCGGCTACCGCCCCGAACCCGACAGCATCGTCTCGACGCTCGGAGCGCACGCTGCCCTGGTGGCGGTAACGTCGGCCGCGACCGCGCCCGGCGATGCGATCGTCTTCGAAAACCTCACCTATTCGCAATTCGCCCGCAGCGCCGGGCTGATCGGCCGCCGCACGGTGCTGGTCCAGTCCGACGACCAGGGCGTGATACCGGAGGATTTCGAGAGGCTCTGTGCGCAACGGCACCCGAAACTCGCTTTCCTGATGCCGACCGCCCAGAATCCCACCGTCGCCATGATGCCGGAAAGCCGGCGGCGCGACATCGCGGAGATCGCGCGACGCCACAATGTCTGGCTGATCGAAGACGACCTCTACGGCGCCCTGGTCTCCGATCCGACGCCGATGCTAGCCGAATTCGCGCCGGAGCGTACTTTCGTGGTCGGCGGGCTTTCAAAATCCGTGGCGGCGGGCGTTCGCGGCGGCTGGGTGGCATGCCCGCCGCATTTCGCGCACAGGATCGCCGTTGCCCACAAAATGACAACCGGCGGGATGCCATTCGTCCTTGCGGAACTGAGCGCGCGCCTCGTCCTGTCGGGAGAGGCCGAACTGCTTCGGGAGCGCTGCCTGGACGAGGTCAACGCCAGGGTGAAACTCGCGCGCTCGATCCTGGCGGGCTTCGACCTGCGCTGGCAGACCAATGTCCCCTTCGTCTGGCTCGGCCTGCCCGAACCATGGCTCTCCGGCACTTTCGCGAAGGCCGCGTTCGACGCGGGCATCCTTCTCGACGACGAGGACGAGTTCAAGGCCGGACGCTCGGAACAGGTCTATCATCGCGTCCGCCTCGGTCTCTCCACCCCGCGCACACGCGACGAGGTCACGGCCGGCTTGGAGGCCTTGCGCCGCCTGCTCGACGACGGGCGCGCCGGATACGACACCTACGGCTGACACCCCCGGCTTCAACGTTGGTCGTATCGCCACCAATGGTCCCGGTGCCGGTTCGGCGCGTGGCCGAGAACCATGCCGACCATGAAACCGGCGACCGCGCCCAGCACCATTGCCGACGAGACGGTGCCGGGATTGTCCTTCACCGCTTCGGAAACGGAATGGGCCCTGTTGCCGAGCGCCCTCGTCACTTTCGTCGCACGCCGCGAGGCGCTGTTGTACCAGCCGTGCGCCTCCCTGGCGACATGGCCCGCCTGCTCTGCCAGCATGTCGTCGATCCGGGCGATCTCATGCTTGAGTTCGGCGATCTGCTTCTCCATCGCGGTCCGGGTTTGGTTCTTTCTCGTCGTCACTCCCTGCGCTTTGCTCTGCACAGACTTTGAAGTGGATTTGCTTTGCGCCGTCTTGGGCGTGCCGTTTTGGAGCTGGGTATCTGCCATGGGACTTCCTTTCGAGGTTGAACATCCGGGCGGTGGCCCGGGATGGCGGGCACGGTCAGAAGACCGCGAGATATCTCAGCAGCGAGATGATGCCGATGATGATGACAACGATCCGGGCGATCTGCCTGGTGCGTCCGTCGAGCGGCAGCCGGTTCACGAGCCACAGCACGAGCACGACCACCAGGAATGTCACAAGAATGCCGATGAGAAGACTTGCAGCCATCGTCCCTCGCTACTTCGAGATGGAAACAAGGATGGGAACGCGGGCCGCGCCGATCCGGTTCCGTCCCGCGGCCATGGCGCCGGATTTCCGCACCTTCGAGCTTCGGGAGAATTTGTGGCTTGCGTCCTTTTTTCTGCGATCTGCGGTGTAACCCGCAGGCGGGTTGGGCTATGACACGCCGAGCCAACCTTTGGGATCCGACCGCCGCCCATGACCATAAAAAACGCCGTCCCGATCACGCCGGAGCTTATCGCGGCCCACGGCCTGAAGCCCGACGAATATCAGCGCATTCTCGACCTCATCGGCCGTGAGCCGAGCTTCACCGAACTCGGCATCTTCTCCGCCATGTGGAACGAGCACTGCTCGTACAAATCCTCCAAGAAATGGCTCCGCACCCTGCCGACCACGGGCCCGCAGGTCATCCAGGGACCCGGCGAGAACGCCGGCGTCGTGGATATCGGCGATGGGGAAGCAGTGGTCTTCAAGATGGAGAGCCACAACCATCCGTCATACATCGAGCCCTATCAGGGTGCGGCGACCGGCGTCGGCGGCATTCTGCGCGACGTCTTCACCATGGGCGCTCGGCCGATCGCGGCTATGAACGCGCTGCGTTTCGGCGCACCCGATCATCCCAAGACCCGGCATCTGGTGGCCGGTGTCGTCGCCGGCGTCGGCGGCTACGGCAATTCCTTCGGCGTGCCCACGGTCGGCGGGGAGGTTAATTTCGACCCCCGCTACAACGGCAACTGTCTGGTCAACGCGTTTGCCGCGGGCCTCGCGAAGACGGATGCGATCTTCTACTCCAAGGCCGAAGGCGTCGGCCTGCCGGTCGTCTATCTCGGCGCCAAGACCGGACGCGACGGCGTCGGTGGCGCTACCATGGCTTCGGCCGAGTTCGACGACAAGATCGAGGAGAAGCGCCCGACCGTCCAGGTCGGCGACCCCTTCACCGAAAAATGCCTGCTCGAAGCCTGCCTCGAGCTGATGGCGTCGGGCGCTGTGATCGCCATCCAGGACATGGGGGCTGCGGGCCTCACCTGCTCGGCGGTCGAGATGGGGGCCAAGGGCGATCTCGGCATCGAACTCGACCTCGACAAGGTGCCAGTGCGCGAGGAGCGCATGAGCGCCTATGAGATGATGCTGTCGGAAAGCCAGGAGCGCATGCTCATGGTGCTGCGTCCGGAAAAGGAAGAGCAGGCCGAGGCGATCTTCCGCAAATGGGGACTCGATTTCGCCATTGTCGGACGGACCACCGACGATCTGCGCTTCCGCATCCTGCATCAGGGCGAGGAAGTCGCTGACCTGCCGATCAAGGAACTCGGCGACCAGGCGCCCGAATACGACCGGCCCTGGACCGAACCCAGGCCGCAGCCGGCACTGGCCGGTGACGACATCCCTACCGCCGACGTGGCCGATGCCCTGCTGACACTGCTCGGCGGGCCCGACCTTTCCAGCCGGCGCTGGGTCTGGGAACAATATGACACGCTGATCCAGGGCAATTCCCTGCAGCGTCCCGGCGGCGATGCCGGCGTGGTGCGCGTCGACGGCCATCCGACCAAGGCGCTGGCCTTCTCCTCGGACGTCACCCCCCGCTATTGCGAGGCCGATCCTTATGAAGGCGGCAAGCAGGCGGTCGCCGAATGCTGGCGCAACCTGACGGCGTCAGGCGCCCTGCCCCTGGCTGCCACCGACAATCTGAATTTCGGCAATCCGGAACGGCCCGAGATCATGGGCCAGTTCGCTCGGGCCGTCACCGGCATCGGCGACGCCTGCCGCGCCCTGGATTTCCCGATCGTCTCCGGCAACGTCTCGCTCTACAACGAGACCAACGGCCAGGCGATCCTGCCGACCCCGACCATCGGCGGCGTCGGTCTCATCCGCGACTGGACGAAAATGGCGCGCGCTGGCTTCGCCGCCGAAGACGAGGCCATCATCCTGGTCGGTGCGCCACCCTACTGGGGCACGCATCTCGGCCAATCCATCTATCTTCGCGACATCCATGGCCGCCAGGACGGGCCGCCGCCGCCGGTCGACCTCGCCCATGAGCGGAACGTGGGTGACTTCGTGCGCGCGCTCGTCACCTCGGGCATGGCGACCGCAGCGCACGATCTTTCAGACGGTGGTCTCGCCGTTGCCCTCGCCGAAATGGCGATGGCCGGCAACATCGGCGCGACAGTCAATCAATTGAACGACTTGTCGCCGATACCTCTGTTCTTCGGTGAAGATCAGGGCCGCTACCTCGTCACCATACCGCGCGACAAGGTCGACTGGTTCTACGAGGAACACCTGAAGGACAGCGGCATCTTCGCGCCCTTCATCGGCACGACCGGTGGACAAGAACTGAAGCTCGGCGAAGCGCGTGCGATCGGCATCGATGAATTGCGCGCCGCGCATGAGGGATGGTTCCCGGCCTATATGGCCGGCGACCTTCCGCCGGAGAATTAGGGTCGTCAAGACTCGCCCACCCTGACGGACAGCCGACTGTCCGTCAGGCCATTTCCGTCACGACAGTGAAAGGCGTTCCGCGACACCGCGCAAAAGGCCGAGCACTGCATCGATGCCGACCTTCGCCCCCTCGTCGAGCCTCCGGATGAAGGGACACGTTAGGACGGCAAGTGCACGGCCTTCCGGCGACAGCACCGGCACACTGATGTCGCTGATACCAGCAATCTGGCGGCTGTCGCCGATCCGGTAGCCCGCTTCCCGGTAGCTTTTCAGTTCGGGCGCGATCCGCGCGAGAACCTCCGTGTTTCCGGATCCCTCCCATCGGGCCAGCATCTCCGACTTCGCCACCGGTTCCTGGAAAGCGAGAAGCGTCAGGCCGGAGCCGGTGGTCAGGAGTTCGATGCGCGCGCCGATCCTGATGCCGAATTCCCAGTTTCCGGGGCTGCTCGCATGAGCCACGACGATGGCCGCATCACGATCCATGGCCACAAGGTGGCACGATTGGCCGGCTTCCCGGGCAAAGGCATCCATCAACGGCAAGGCACGCGCCACAAGCCTGCGGACCGGCGGGTGACGATGGGCCAGCACAAAGAGTTTCATGGTCAGCGCATATCGGTCGCCCTCGGGTGACCGGCTCACATAGTCGCGCGCGACCAGCCTCTCCAGCATCCGATAGACCTCGCTTGGACCGCGCCCCATGGCCTTGACGATCTCGGCGCGCGTCAACCCTCCCGGCTGCTCGGAAAGAAGCTCAAGAATGTCCAGCCCCTTGTCGAGCGCCGGTGCCCTGTAGCGGTCGTCCTTTTCCGGTTCCGTTGCGGTGTTCAATGGCTTCCGTCCCATGCCCCCGGCTCCCTGCAGGTCAGTGTCGCTGCCTTCGATTTCTCAGTTTACATATGAATATTCTGTTCGTATATAGACAACACGAACGCAAGCTGGCTGCTGGAGGAGGCGACGAGCCGTGCGACTGGATGGGAAACGCATCTTCATTTCTGCGGCGGCGCAAGGCATCGGCCGGGCGAGCGCGCTGGCATGCGCCGCCGAAGGCGCTCGCGTGATCGCTACCGATATCGACGCGGAGGCGCTGTCCACGCTCGTCGATGAAGACAACAGGATCGAGTGTCATCGCCTCGATATGCGCGATGGAGGCTCGGTCGCGGCATTTGCCGGACGGCAGCAGCCGCTTGACGGGCTCTTCAATTGCGCCGGTTTCGTGCACAACGGCACGATCCTCGATTGCAGCGAGGACGACTGGGATTTCAGCTTCGACCTCAACGTCAAGAGCATGTATCACGCCATCCGGGCGTTCCTGCCGGGGATGCTCGAACAGGCAGGGAAGACCGGCGGGGCCGCCATCCTCAACATGGCGTCGATGGCTTCCTCGATCAAAGGTTTCCCCAACCGGCTGCTCTATGGCGCGACCAAGGCGGCCGTGATCGGCCTGACCAAAGGCATGGCCGCGGACTATGTCGGGCGGGGCCTGCGCTGCAACGCGCTTTGTCCAGGCACGGTCGACACGCCATCGCTTCGCAGCCGCATCGCCGCTGCTCCCGACCCGGTCCAGGCAGAGAAGGATTTCATTGCGCGCCAGCCGGTCGGCCGGCTCGCGCAGGCCTCCGACATCACGCCGCTGGTGGTCTATCTGCTCTCCGACGAATCGCGCTTCGTCACCGGCCAGGCCGTCCTCGTGGACGGCGGCGTCACCATCTGACGGCGGGAGGCGCAAAGGACGTCATGACCGCTCTCGTCGCCATGACCGATATCGGCAAGTCCTTTCCGGGCGTTCGGGCGCTGCACAAGGCGCGGCTGGAGCTTCGTTCGGGGGAGGTTCATGCGCTGATGGGCGAGAACGGCGCCGGCAAGTCGACGCTGATGAAGATCCTCGCCGGCATCTATGCGCGCGACGAAGGCGAGATCCTGCTCGACGGCGAGCCGGTCGAGATCGGCTCGCCGCGCCAGGCACAGGACCTCGGCATCGGAATCATCCATCAGGAACTGAACCTGATGCCGGACCTGACGGCCGCGCAGAACATCTTCATCGGACGCGAGCCGCGCAAATGGCCCGGCTTCCTGCTCGACGAGACAAAACTCAATGCCCAGGCCGCCGAAATTTTTGCCGCCATGCATCTCAGGCTCGATCCCCGCACGCCGGTGGGGCGGCTGACAATCGCCCGCCAGCAGATGGTGGAGATCGCCAAGGCCTTGTCGCACCGATCGCGCGTGCTGGTGATGGACGAACCCACGGCGGCGCTGAACGACGCAGAGATCAATGAACTCTTCGCCATCATCGGGAAACTGAAGGCCGAGGGCGTGGGCATCATCTACATCTCGCACAAGATGGACGAGTTGAAGCGCATCGCCGATCGGGTGACCGTGATGCGGGACGGCGAGTATATTGGCACGATGCCGGCCAAATCGACGCCGGTGGACAAGATCATCTCCATGATGGTCGGTCGTGCCCTCTCCGACGACCGTGCCGCCGCCCCCGCCCATGCCGATGCCGATGCCGAAATCATGCTCGAGGTGTCGGGCCTCAACCGCGGATCGGAGATCCGCGACGTCAGCTTTTCGGTCCGCAAGGGCGAGATCCTCGGCTTCGCCGGGTTGATGGGCGCCGGCCGCACGGAAGTCGCACGCGCCATCTTCGGTGCGGATCGGCTGGACAGCGGCGAGATCTTGGTGTGCGGCCGCAAGGTCGACATCCGCAAGCCGCAGGACGCGGTGCGCGCCGGCATCGGCTATCTTTCGGAAGACCGCAAGCATTTCGGCCTCGCCGTCGGCATGGATGTGCGCAACAACATCGCCATGGCGAGCCTCGGCCGGTTCACCGGCCCCGGCGGGTTGCTGAAAGAAGCCGCCATGCACGAGGCGGCGACGCGCTATATCGGTCAACTCGCCATCAAGACGCCTTCCGACAAGCAGGAAGCGCGGCTGCTTTCCGGCGGCAATCAGCAGAAGATCGTCATCGCCAAATGGCTGCTGCGCGACTGCCAGATACTGATCTTCGACGAGCCGACGCGCGGCATCGACGTCGGCGCCAAGAGCGAGATCTACAAGCTGCTCAACGCACTTGCCGGGCAAGGCCGCGCGGTCATCGTCATCTCCTCCGAACTGCCCGAGATCCTGCGGCTCAGCCATCGCATCGCCGTGATGTGCGAGGGACGGCTGACCGGCGTCCTTCACGGCGGCGCTTCCCAGGAGGAGATCATGCAACTGGCGACGCAACGCGGCGGCCGTGGCAAGGCGAGCGAAGGTGGAATCTGGCCGGCACAGGGAGAGAGCAGATGAGCGCGACAACAACCGGGACGACCGCCCCTTCCACCCGGTTCTCCGGCGCCCAGCACAGGCTGCTTGCCTTCGCCAGCCTGATCATTCTGATGGTGGTCTTCAGCCTCGCCTCGCCCAATTTCCTTCAGACCAGCAACGTCATCACGATCCTTCAGGCCACCTCGGTCAACGGGGTGCTGGCGATCGCCGCGACGCTGGTCATCATCACCGGCGGCATCGACCTTTCGGTCGGCACCCTGATGACCTTCTGTGCCGTCATCGCCGGCGTCGTTCTGACCTTCTGGGGCATGCCGATCGGTCTCGGCGTTCTGGCGGCGATCCTGGCGGGGGCCTTGAGCGGAACCATCTCCGGCACCTTCGTCGCCAAGCTAAAGATTCCGCCCTTCATCGCCACGCTCGGCATGATGCTCATTCTCAAGGGCCTGTCGCTGGTCATTTCAGGCACGCGGCCGATCTATTTCAACGACACGCCCGGCTTCACCCAGATCTCCCAGGGTTCGATCATCGGCGCTGTCGTTCCCGCATTGCCCATCCCCAACGGCGTGCTCATCCTGTTCCTGGTGGCGATCGCGGCGAGCTTCATCCTCGAACGGACCATTCTCGGCCGCTTCACCTTCGCGCTCGGCAGCAACGAAGAGGCGGTGCGCCTTTCCGGCGTCAACACCGACCGCTGGAAGATCGCCGTCTATGCGCTTGCCGGCGGCATCTGCGGCATCGCCGGACTGCTCATCGCCTCCCGGCTCAACTCGGCCCAGCCGGCGCTTGGACAAGGCTATGAACTCGATGCGATCGCCGCGGTGGTGATCGGCGGCACGTCGCTCAGCGGCGGGCGCGGCACGATCGTCGGCACGCTGATCGGAGCCCTGATCATGAGTGTGCTCGCAAACGGCCTGCGCATCCTGTCGGTCGCCCAGGAATGGCAGACCGTGGTGACGGGTTCGATCATCATTCTTGCCGTGTACACCGACATTTTGCGGCGGCGACGGCTTTGACCGGGCCGTGCTTCGCGCAGCGCCTGCGCTGCGCCAACATCAAGAAGAGACGCTGAAGCTCCGACGAACCGATCAAGACTTACCCCAAGGAGGAAACATGTTTACTCGTCGCACCGTCCTCGGCGTTCTGAGCGCCGCAACGTTCCTCGGCTATGGCACGATGGCCATGGCCCAGGACAAGATGTACATCCCCCTGGTCTCCAAGGGCTTCCAGCATCAGTTCTGGCAGGCCGTCAAGACCGGGGCCGACAAGGCCGCCGCCGATCTCGGCGTCGAGGTCACTTTCGAGGGGCCGGATTCGGAATCGCAGGTCGACCGCCAGATCGACATGCTGGCGGCAGCGCTCGCCAAGAAACCCGCTGCGATCGGCTTTGCCGCGCTGGACAGCCAGGCCGCCATCCCGCTGCTGCAGCAGGCCAAGGACGCCAACATCGCCGTGGTAGCCTTCGATTCCGGCGTCGACAGCGACATTCCCGTCGCAACCGCGTCGACCAACAACCTCGCCGCGGCCGCTCTTGCCGCCGACAAGATGGCCGAGTTGATCGGCGGCGAAGGCAGGGTCGCTCTCGTCGTGCACGACCAGACCAGCCGCACCGGGATCGACCGGCGCGACGGCTTCGTCAACCGCATCAAGGAAGCCTATCCGAAGATCGAGATCGTCGCGATCGAATATGGCGAGGGCGACCATCTCAAGTCCACCGAGATCACCAAGGCCATCCTGCAGGCGAACCCGGACCTGAAGGGCATGTTCGGCGCCAATGAAGGCTCGGCCATCGGCGTCGTCAACGGCGCGAGGGAACTGGGGCGCAAGCTGGTCATCATCGGCTACGATTCGGGCGCCCAGCAGAAGAAGGCGATCAACGACGGAGAAATGGCCGGCGCCATCACCCAGAACCCGGTCGGCATCGGCTACAAGACGGTCGAGGCCGCGGTGAAGGCGGCCAAGGGCGAGCCGGTCGAGAAGAACATCGACACCGGCTTCTACTATTACGACAAGTCGAACATCGACAATCCGGAGATCGCCGCCGTCCTTTACGACTGACCCAGCCATCGACCGGAGGCGGCCCGTCGCCTCCGGTCCTCTATATAGTTCAGGCATGGATGCAATTGCTCCCTGCCGTAGGAATCCGACCAATGACCACCATCACCGACATGCAGGTGCTCGACCTGCGCTTCCCGACGTCCCAGCATCTCGACGGTTCGGATGCAATGAACCCGGACCCGGACTATTCCGCCGCCTATGTCATCCTGAAGACCGACGCCGCCGGTCTCGAAGGGCACGGGCTCACCTTTACCATCGGCCGCGGCAACGAGATCTGCTGTGCCGCGATCGAGGCGATGCGCCATTTGGTCGTCGGGCTCGACATGGCGGAAGCGACGGCGGACATGGGCGCCTTCTGGCGCCATGTCACCTCGGACAGCCAATTGCGCTGGATCGGCCCTGACAAGGGCGCCATCCACCTCGCCACCGGCGCCGTAGTCAATGCTGTCTGGGACCTGTGGGCGAAGATGGTCAGCAAGCCCGTCTGGCGGCTGGTTGCCGACATGAGCCCGGAAGAGTTCGTCCGCTGCATCGACTTCCGCTACATCAGCGACTGCATCACGCCGGACGAAGCGCTGGCCATATTGCGCGACAAGGCGCCTGACAAGGCCAAACGGATCGCCACGCTCGAGCGGGAGGGCTACGCCTGCTACACCACCTCTGCCGGCTGGCTCGGCTATGACGACGACAAGCTGCGGCGCCTTTGCCGCGAGGCGATCGACGCCGGCTTCAACCACATCAAGCTCAAGGTCGGCCGCGACAAGGGCGACGACATCCGTCGCCTGCGCATCGCCCGCGAAGTGCTGGGTCCCGAACGCAAGCTGATGATCGACGCCAACCAGGTCTGGGAGGTCGACCAGGCGATCGACTGGGTGCGCGACCTCGCCTTCGCCTCGCCCTGGTTCATCGAGGAGCCGACCAGCCCCGACGACATCGAAGGCCACCGCAATATCCGCGAAAGCGTGGCGCCCATCCAGGTCGCGACCGGCGAGATGTGCCAGAACCGCATCATGTTCAAGCAGTTCATCATGCGCGGCGCCATCGACGTCGTGCAGATCGATGCCTGCCGCCTGGGCGGGGTCAACGAAATCCTGGCCGTGCTGTTGATGGCCGCGAAATATGGTCTGCTCGTGTGTCCTCACGCCGGCGGCGTCGGGCTCTGCGAATATGTCCAGCATCTTGCGATGATCGACTACATCTGTGTCGCCGGCACGCGCGAAGGCCGCGTCGTCGAATATGTCGACCATCTCCATGAGCACTTCAAGGAACCCTGCGTCATCCGCGATGCGGCCTATATGCCGCCGGCAGCGCCGGGCTTTTCGATCGAGATGAAGCCAGCTTCGCTCGAAACCTATCGCTTCGGCGCCTGAAGGAGGCGGTCATGGATCTCGGACTACGGGACAAGGTCGTGATCGTCACCGGGGGCGGCGCCGGGATCGGCGGCGCGATCACCCTCGGCCTTGCCGCAGAAGGCGCGATACCGGTGATATTCGGCCGCAGCCCGCTGACTGCGGATTTCGCCGACCACCTGAACGAACGGGCCCCTCGGACCAGATTCGTCCAGGTCGACCTGATGGATGACGATGCCTGCAAGGCTGCGGTCGAGGAGACTATCGGCGACTTCGGCCGCATCGACCATCTCGTCAACAATGCCGGCGTCAACGACAGTATAGGATTGGAGGCCGGTCCGGCGGCGTTTCGCGCGTCGCTGGAGCGGAACCTGATCCACTATTACGTCCTGGCGCATCACTGCCTGCCCTGGCTCAAGGCTTCACGTGGCTCGATCGTCAACATCTCGTCCAAGACCGCGCTCACCGGCCAGGGCAACACCAGCGGCTATTGCGCGGCGAAGGGCGCCCAGCTCTCGCTGACCCGCGAATGGGCGGCCGCGCTGCGCGAAGATGGTGTCAGGGTGAATGCGGTCATTCCGGCCGAGGTGATGACGCCGCTCTACGAGAAGTGGCTGCAGACCTTCGACGACCCAGATGCGAAGCTCGCTGAGATCACCCGGCGCATTCCGCTCGGCAGGCGCATGACCAGAGCCGAGGAGATCGCCGACACCGTCATCTTCCTGCTTTCGGATCGCGCCAGCCACACGACTGGCCAATGGCTTTTCGTAGACGGCGGCTATACGCATCTGGATCGCGCGCTCGACTGATCGCCGCTCATCCCCTGCGGCCTTGGATTTCGACCGTCCCGCGATTGACCCCGGCAGGGCTTGCCGCCATATCTCTAGATGTATCGGCCCGACGAGCAGACTCGATCGTCGGCTGGATGCGTTGAAGCATGGTCCTGGAACTCCTTTGCGTGCCGAACAGAACACGCCGCGCTCCAGGGGCAGTTCGGAACGGGAGACTCGCCAGTGGCAATGGACGCGCGTGACATCGAACGGCTGATCAAGGAAGGCATTCCGGACGCCAAGGTGACGATCCGCGACCTCGCCGGCGACGGCGATCACTACGCCGCCGAAGTGGTGGCGGAGAGCTTCCGCGGCAAGAGCCGCGTCCAGCAGCACCAGATGGTCTACGAGGCGCTGAAGGGCAACATGGGAGGCGTCCTGCACGCGCTCGCCCTGCAGACCAGCGCTCCGGAATAAGTCCCTGTGCGATCGGTCCTTTTCGACGTCGACGGCGTGCTGGTTCACAGTCTCTTCCACGACATCCCCGAACGCCGCCGACGCTGGGACCGCTACCTTCTCGAAGATACGGGGGTCGACCCCGAAGCCTTCCAGACATTCTTCGGTCCCGCTTTCATGGAGGTCATCGAAGGCAGGGTTTCGCTGGTCACGGCGCTGGAGGCGTTCCTGCCTACCGTAGGCTACCATCTCTCGCCCCTCGGCTTCATCGACTACTGGCTGGCGCGCGACACGCATGTCAACCTCCAGCTCATGAGCCTCCTCGCCAGGTTGCGGGCATCGGGTCCGGTGCGCCTTTACCTGGCGACCAATCAGGAGCATCTGCGCGCCTTCCACCTCTGGGACAAAGTGGGCCTGAAGCACCATTTCGACGACATGTTCTACGCAGCCCGCATGGGTGTCGCCAAGCCGGACCCGGAGTTCTTCCGGCGTGTCGAGGCGCGGATCGGCCCCCAGCAGGAGCCGCCGCTCTTCTTCGACGATTCGCGTTCCGTCGTTGCCGCGGCCAATGAATTCGGCTGGGAAGGCGTGGTGTTTTCAGATGTCGAGGATTGCGCCGGGCATTCCTGGATCGCCGGGCGGCTCGGCACCGTCATGGCCGGCCAGACATAGCGATGATCGGGCCGGCGGGGAGACAAGGAGCGTCGCGGCACAGCGACACCCATTGCGAAGACGTCCAACGCCGGAAGCACCGTTACGGCCTGTCGATTTCATAGGCAAGTCCGCTGCACTGGAAAGCCGGTCTGGATCAACGAAACTGTGCCAGCAAGATGTGCCGGCTATCTTCAAAGCTTCTTGCATGCGTCTTGTTTCGAGCCGCCGAACGGTCTATCTCATGGTCATGTTTCGAGCCTGCATGATCCGCGGGCGTGAAAGGACTTCTCTATGAGCGGCATATCCGAATACATCGACAGCGAGGTGAAGGGCAACGACGTCGTTCTCTTCATGAAGGGCACTCCGGGCTTTCCGCAGTGCGGATTCTCCGGCCAGGTCGTCCAAATTCTCGACTATCTCGGCGTGGACTACAAAGGCGTGAACGTGCTCACCTCGAACGAGCTTCGCCAGGGCATCAAGGACTATTCGAGCTGGCCGACCATCCCCCAGCTCTATGTCAAGGGCGAGTTCGTGGGCGGTTGCGATATCGTCCGCGAGATGTTCCAGGCCGGTGAACTGCAACCCTTCCTCGAGGAGAAGGGCGTCAGCGCCAAGGGCGCTGCCTGATCCCATAAGCGGAGCCCTCGGGGACGATCGCTCCCGGGTTAAGCCTCTGACGATGCGCCGGCGCCTGCCGGCGCATTTTCATTTTGCGCGAGAGGGAACGACGATGGATGCACAAGTTTCGGCCGGGGGCACAGGAAGCCGTCTCTCCATTCCCCGCTGGGAGTTCATCGCGCTCGCCGCGGCGCTCATGGCGCTCAATGCGCTGGCCATCGACATCATGCTGCCTGGCCTCCAGCAGATCGGCGCCAGCCTCGGCGTGGAGAGCGAGAACCACAGGCAATATGTCATCACGGCCTATGTGATCGGCTTCGGCCTGCCGCAACTCCTCTACGGTCCGATTTCCGACTGGCTCGGACGGCGTCCGCCGCTGCTGTTCGGCCTTGCCATCTATGTGATCGCGGCCTTCTGCGCTTCCTTCGCGCCGACCTTCGAGACTTTGCTGCTTCTGCGCTTCATCCAGGGTGTCGGCGCCTCGGCCACCCGTGTGATCGCGGTCTCCTTCGTTCGCGACGTCTTCGGCGGTCGCGCCATGGCCGAGGTCATGTCCCTGGTGTTCATGGTGTTCATGATCGTGCCCGTCGTCGCGCCGGGTGTCGGACAGCTGGTGATGCTGTTCTCCGAATGGCACATGATCTTCGTGTTCATGGGCCTGGCTTCGCTCGTCATCACGCTCTGGACCGCACGCCGGCTGCCCGAGACGCTGGAGCCCGAGCGCCGCCGGCCCTTCACGGTCGCCTCCGCGCTGGAGGGCTTCCGCATCGTGCTCTCCAACCGGCTGGCGCTGGGCTACACGCTGGCGACGATGCTGGTGTTCGGCGGCCTGTTCGGCTTCATAAACTCGGCCCAGCAGGTCTATGTCGGCATCTACGGCCTCGGCGTCTGGTTCCCGGTCCTGTTCGCGGCGGTCGCGGCGATGATGGCGGTCTCGTCCTTCGTCAATTCGCGCCTCGTGGGACGCTTCGGCATGCGCCGCCTGTCGCATGGCGCGCTTATCGGCTTCCTCGCCGTCAATACGATCCTGTTCGGGCTGGCGCTGCTGGGGCCGGTGCCGCTGGTCGTGTTTGTCGGGCTCTTCACCGTCGCCATGCTGCAATTCGGCTGGATCGGCTCGAATTTCAACGCCATCGCCATGGAGCCTCTCGGCCATGTCGCTGGAACGGCGTCATCCGTTCAGGGCTTCGTCCAGACGGTCGGCGGCGCGGTTATCGGCGCGCTCATCGGCCAGGCCTTCGACGGCACGGTGATGCCGCTCACGGCCGGCTTCTTCCTGCTGTCGATCCTTGCGCTCCTGCTGGTGCTGTTCGCCGAGCACGGCAAACTGTTCCAGGTGCACGGCAAGCCGACGCACTGAGTTCAGCTACGGTTGGGAAGAGAGGGCTATCGCGTATCGAGGGTGGCCGGCGGACTGCGTCCAGCCCTACTCCGCCCAGAGCTCGCGCCGCAATTCCTGCCAGCTCTCTTTGTCCGGAGCCACCAGCAGGCCGCCGTCGACATGGGAAGCGTTGTAGGCGCTGCCATCGAAACGGGCCGCGTGCCCACCCGCCTCCGCATGGATGAGCACGCCGGCGAGGTGATCCCAGGGCATCAGCTTGTTGTAGACCACGAAGTGGCCGAAGCCCGTGGCAAGCAGCCGGTACTCGCAGGCGGCCGCGCGATAGTTGAACTGCGACAGCGTCCTGACATGATTGCGCGCGAGCCGCGACCGCTCCGGCTCCGGCAGGAAGCTGAAGGAGATCGCGCCGGTCATCTGCGACATCGGGACCGGATCGGCAACGCGCGCCTTTTCCAGGTTGCCGTTGGAATGCCTGACATGGCTGCCAGCACCCTTCGCGCCGATCAACCAGTCCTTGCCCACTGGATCGTGGATGATGCCGGCGACCGTCTCGCCCTTGACGACGACGGCGAGCATGACGCCGAACAGCGGCATGCCGGAAGCGAAGTTGAAGGTGCCGTCGACAGGGTCGATGACGAAGGCGAGTGGCGCCTCGCCGAGCCCGTCGAGAATGCCGGGATTTTCCGAATGCGCTTCCTCGCCGATGATCACCGCGTCTGGATAGCGCTCGCGCAATCTTGCCGTGATCACGCGCTCCGCATTGACGTCGGCTTCCGTCACCAGATCCGCGGCCGAGGTCTTTTGCCTGATGTCGCCTCGATCGAGGCGCCGGAAGCGCGGCATGATCTCGGAGGTCGCGGCGTCGGCGAGCAGCGCCGCCAGCCAGTCGATTGCGTTGTCGTCAAAGGTCATGCGGTTCCTGCGTCGGCTGATTGTTCGTTGAGGGCGGCGAAGTCGAAAAGCTTGCGGTCGAGGAGATGCGAGGGCCTGACATTGCCGAGGGCGCGGATCATCGTGTCCTTGCGGCCCGGCATGCGCCGTTCGATATCTTCCAGCATCGCCTTCATGGCGTTGCGCTGCAGCCCTTCCTGGCTGCCGCACAAATCACAGGGGATGATCGGGAAGCGCATGCCATCGGCGAATTTGGCGAGGTCGTTCTCCGCGCAATAGGAGAGCGGGCGCAGCACCATCACGTCGCCTTCGTCGTTGAGCAGCTTCGGCGGCATCGCCGCCATGCGGCCGCCATGGAAGAGGTTCATGAAGAAGGTCTCGAGGATATCCTCGCGATGGTGCCCGAGCACCAGCGCGGCGCAGCCCTCTTCCCGCGCGATCCGGTAGAGATGACCGCGGCGAAGGCGCGAGCAGAGCGAACAATAGGTGTTGCCCTCGGCGATCTTGTCGGTGACCACCGAATAGGTGTCCTGATATTCGATGCGGTGCGCGATGCCGTGCCCGTTCAGATAATCGGGCAGGATGTGCTTGGGAAAATTCGGCTGGCCCTGGTCGAGATTGCAGGCCAGAAGCTCCACCGGCAGCAGGCCGCGCCATTTCAGGTCGAGCAGCAGCGCGAGCAGGCCGTAAGAATCCTTCCCGCCAGAGAGCGCCACCAGCCAGCGGTCGCCCGGCCGAACCATGGCGAAGTCGGCAATCGCCTGGCGCGTATTGCGCAGCAGCCGCTTGCGCAGCTTGTTGAACTCGACCGAGGACGGCACGTCCCGGAACAACGGGTGTGTCGCACCTTCGGCGTCGGAAATCTCGTCTGGGGACTGGTGCACTGTCATGGCCGACTCCTGCGCCCCGTTCCATAGAGCATTACTGCGACGTGCGTCCACTTGGACGCGCAAGGGAGGTCCCGGACCAAAAGAAAAAGGCCGCGATCGGGCGCGGCCTTTTTCGGTATTCGGATGCGAACGGTTAGCGCGAGTAGAACTCGACGACCAGGTTCGGCTCCATCTGCACGGCGAACGGCACATCGGCCAGGCCCGGCACGCGCTGATAGGTCGCGGTCATCTTGTTGTGGTCGGCTTCGATGTAGTCGGGCACGTCGCGCTCGGCGAGCTGGACCGATTCCAGCACCAGGACGAGCTGCTTCGACTTCTCGCGCACCTCGATCACGTCGCCCGGACGGCAGCGATAAGAACCGATGTTCACGCGCTTGCCGTTCACATTGATGTGGCCGTGGTTCACGAACTGGCGCGCGGCGAAGATCGTCGGAACGAACTTGGCGCGATAGACGATGGCGTCGAGGCGCGACTCGAGAAGGCCGATCAGGTTCTCGGAGGTGTCGCCCTTGCGGCGATTGGCCTCGTCATAGACCTTGCGGAACTGCTTCTCGGAGACGTCGCCGTAGTGACCCTTCAGCTTCTGCTTGGCGCGGAGCTGCAGGCCGAAGTCGGACATCTTGCCCTTGCGGCGCTGGCCATGCTGGCCGGGGCCGTATTCACGCTTGTTGACCGGGGACTTCGGACGGCCCCAGACGTTCTCGCCAAGACGGCGGTCGAGCTTGTATTTTGCGGATTCGCGCTTGCTCATCGCATTCCCTTCACAATATTGCACCGGAACCCCATGTTCCGGGCAGAGGAAACGCGCCCTCCTCTGGCCTCCGTTTTCGAGACCTGACAGGATCTTCCACGCACGCTTTGCGGAAAGACCCACGGGACACGTCAAATAGGACGCCGGACCTTTCGGCCCGGCGCTGGCGTGGCTCTAGTGGATCGGCTCCACGGTGTCAAGGAATTCCGAAAAACTATAGATCGCACGGGAGCGGGGCATCTCGCCACGCCGGCTCCCTGCCGCTCACGCCGCATCATGAAAGATCACGCCCGCGGTGAACCGTTCGCCAGAACGCACGCGGCTGACACCGTGGCGCATCTTCACGCGGTAGTCGCCGCGCGTGCCCGCATGCGGCCTGTCGTTGACGGCGAAGAGAGCGCCGTGCCCCATGCGCAGCGGCACCACCTCGGCGCGCGACTGCATGCGCGGGCGCTGCTCGGTGAGCACCAATTCGCCACCTTCGAACTCCCTTCCCGGCTCGCTGAGCAGGATCACGAGCTGGATGGGGAACAGATGCGCGCCGTAGACGTCCTGATGCAGGCAATTGTAGTCGCCCGACCGGTATTTCAGCAGGAGCGGCGTGGGGCGCGTCTGGCCGTCTGCGTGGCATTCGGCCAGGAAACCGTCCAGTGTCGCGGGGTAACGCCGGTCGAGCCCCATGCGCTCGTTCCAGGCGTCGGCGATCGGGGCGAGCCGCTCATAGAATGCCTGCCGCAGTTCGGCGATCGGCTGGGGCAGCGGATTGGCAAAATATTTGTACTCACCGGCGCCGAAGCCGTGTCGCTGCATCACGATATGGCTGCGGAAACGGCCATCCCCGTCGTAAAGCGAGCGTAGCGAAAGGCAATCCGCCTCGCTCAACAACGGGCCGGTGAGCGCCACGCCGAAGGCGTCGAGGTCGCGGGCGATCGATGTCCAGTCGAGAGCGGATGCGGTCTTGGCGGTCGTCATGGCTGGATCCCTGGTTTTCCATCGGGATCGTAGAAGGCCATATCGAGCGCCGCATTCCGTTTCTTGCCGGCGCCTCAGCCAATCTCCGACGTGGTGTCGAAACGCTTGCGTGCATTGCGCATCAGATCGCGGTTCTGCGACGCCCAGGTGCCCAGCGCACCGATAGGCACCGCGATCGATTGGCCGAGCTCGGTGAGCGCGTATTCGACCTCGGGCGGCATTGTGGGCCGCACGGTGCGTCGCACCAGCCCGTCGCGCTCCAGCGAACGCAGCGTGACCGTCAGCATGCGCTGCGAGATTCCCTCGATCGACCGTTTCAAGGCATTGAAGCGGAGAGGCCGAGGCTGAAGATTGATGATGACGAGCAGGCTCCAGGTATCGCCCACAATGTCGAGCACCTCGCGCACGGGACAACTGCCGACGCCGTCCCACTCGAAGCCCGGATTGGTGTGAAGCAAGGGCACCGGTGATCCCGGTCTCGACGCGGCATTCATGCGGTTCTCTCCATGTAACCAGGGCACGGAACAATGCGTTCTTACGCGTCCCTGCTCTGGGCTCTATATAGTTACCGTTGATAACCTGCTTACACAACATGCCTGCCCTTCTCGGGCCGGCCGAAGGAGAACGCCAAATGAAAATCGCGCTCATCGGAGCCTCCGGCTTCGTCGGCACCGCCATCCTGAAGGAAGCGGCAACTCGCGGCCACGCCGTCACGGCGATCGTCCGCAATCCGGATAAGGTGGAAAAGCTGCCCGGGGTCACGGCTGTGAAAGCTGACGTCGCCGACGCCGACGCGCTCGCCAAGGCGATTGCCGGCCACGACGTTGTCGTCTCCGCCTTCAACGGCGGCTGGGGCGACCCCGACATCTACAACAAGCATCTCGATGGCTCGAAAGCGATCATCGCGGCCGCTGGCCAGGCGAAGACCCGCCTGATCATGGTCGGCGGCGCCGGCAGCCTCGATGTTGCCCCTGGCGCACAGCTCGTCGATTCGCCGGAGTTCCCGGCGGAATGGAAGGCAGGAGCACTCGCCGCGCGCGACGCCCTTGCTGCGATCCGCGAGGAGAAGGAGCTCGACTGGTCCTTCGTTTCGCCCGCGATCCACCTGACGCCCGGAGAAAAGACCGGCGTCTACAGGCTCGGCGGCGACCAGCCCGTCTTCGACGCCAAGGGAGAAAGCGGCATCTCTTCCGGCGATCTTGCCGCCGCGATCGTCGACGAGGCCGAAACGCCGAAGCATTCGCGCAGGCGTTTCACGCTCGGTTACTGACAACGGCAAACAGCCGAAATCGCTTGCGGAGCGGCGGCGCCGGCGATCATCGTGACGGCCGCGCCGCGCGACGGTACTGGTCAGGCCAGGCCGAGGCCGAAGCCCTGCATCAGGCGCCGCGTGGCAAAGTCCGCCTTGCCCGACGTGAAGATCGCGATATCTCCGCCGTTGCGCGGCTCGAAGTCGTCGAATCCGTCCGTGTCGAGCAGCGACAAGGCGCGCCGGGCGATCGCCTCGGCCGGATCGAGCCAGTCGACCGGCCAAGGCGCGGTCTTGCGCATGCGGTTGACCAGGAAGGGATAGTGGGTGCAGGCGAGCACGACGATGTCGGTCCGCCTGCCCTCCTGTTCGATGAAACATGGGGCGATCTCGGAGCGGATCACCTCCTCGTCGACGAAACCCTCGCGCATATAGACCTCCGCCAGGCCGGCCAGCTTGTCGCTGCCGACCAGGCGGACATGGCATTTCGACGCCCATTGGGCGATCAGGTCCCTGGTATACTGGCGTTTGACGGTGCCCGGCGTCGCCAGCACCGAAACGAGGCCGGAGCGCGTGCGTTCGGCCGCCGGCTTTATGGCCGGCACGGTGCCGACGAAGAGACGGCCCGGAAAGACCTCGCGCAAGGCGTCGATGACGAGCGTCGATGCCGTGTTGCAGGGAATGACGGATATTTCGGGGTCGTAGCGATCGAGCAGCGTGCCGAACAGATCGAGGATGCGTGCCTTCAGGGCAGGCTCGTCCCACCGCCCGTAAGGGAACGCCGCGTCGTCGGCGACGTAGACGAAACGGCGGCCGGGCATCAGCACACGGGCCTCGCGCAGCACCGTCAGCCCGCCGATGCCGGAATCGAACATGAGGACCGGATGCTCAGCCATTGTCGACATCCTTCCCGGTTCCGGCAGCGCCATTCTCACCGTCATCCCCGCTCGAGCCGCGATCTGCTCCGCCGACGCCGCGATCTGCTTCGCCGACGCCGCGATGGGCAGCCGCATCGGCCTTCGCCTTACGTTCGGGATAACCGGAACCGCGCGGTTCCCTGGGCGAGAAATAGTCGAGCGACGCGACGACGCCGCGCAGCACCTTGATCTCGGGCTCGGCAAATCCGGGGCGTGTCAGCACGGCGCGCAGATTGTCGACCATCTTCGGCTTCTTGGCCTGCGGCCGGAAATAGCCCCTGGCCTCGAGCGCCTCCTCCAGATGCGTGAAGAGGCCCTGCAACTGCTCCTTGGGTGCCGGCGCCATCTCCGGGCCGGAGAACGGCGCCTCGTTTCCGACTTCCAGACCCGACTTCATCCACTCATAGGACATCAGCAGCACCGCCTGCGCGATGTTGAGCGAGGCAAAGGCCGGATTGACGGGAAAGGTCACGATCTCGTCGGCGAGGCCGACCTCGGCATTGTCGAGGCCGATGCGCTCGCGGCCGAAGAGGATCCCCGTCTTCTGACCCGCCCGGAAACGCTGCTGCAGCGCCTGTGCCGCCTCGACGGGACCGCGCACCGGCTTGAAGCCGTCACGCTCGCGCGCGGTGGTCGCGAAGACGAAATTCAGGTCGGAGATCGCCTCGGGCAGGGTCTCGAAGACCCTGGCGCCGTCGATGACATGATCGGCCCGGCTCGCGGCCGCTCGCGCCCGCTCGTTCGGCCAGCCGTCGCGCGGATTGACGAGGCGCAACTCGGACAGGCCGAAATTCGCCATGGCGCGCGCAACCATGCCGATATTCTCGCCGAGTTGCGGCTCGACGAGGATGATTGCCGGTCCTTCGGCGATGAGTTTGCGGTCGCGATCGGTGCCTGCCATGCTATGCCAATAAAGTGCTCTTTGCGGCTTTTGCGCGTCCCTGCCATATTCGCCGCGGAAAATGAAGCATCGGCAAAGAGGCTGGCATGAGCAACGAACTGGCCGAGCGGATCAGGGAGGTCGTCGGCGACGATCCCAATATCGGGGAAATCCGCATGTTCGGCGGCATCTGCTTCACGCTGAACCGCAACATGATGGTCGGCACGATGAAGGATGGCACGCTTCTCGTTCGGGTCGGCGCGGACGGCGAAGCCGCCGCGCTGGCTCTGCCCGGCGCCTCCAGGATGAATTTCACCGGCCGCGAGATGAAGGGCTACGTCATCGTCGCCGCCGAGGCGCTGGATGACGAGGCACTGCGGAACTGGATCGCCATGGCATCGGCCCATGTCGGCCCGATGCCGCCCAAGCCCGCGAAAGCACCGAAGAGGAAATAAGGTTCAGCCAGTCGGAGCGGCGCCTACTGCGTGCATTCGTTCTTGAAGCGCGCAAGCTTCGCCCCATCGCCCTTTTCGGGCGCCAGGGTAAACGCCTCGCCGCCCACGACGAGCATGGCACCCTCGCCGCTCCCCTCGGTCAGGGCGTCGAACAGCGGGGTCGGATCGGAGATGCCCGTCGTCAGCATCCAGCCACCGTCCATCTCGTTGGCGTCGAGATGGACGCTCGTGAACTGCAGGTCGACGGTCTTTCCGCCCGCCAGTTTCATCGTCCCGCTCGGCCACGCATCGGTGACAAGAATCATCGCTTTCGCGACCTGCTCCACGGGTCCGGTGATGATCGAGAACCGCACCGGCGGCCATTGGCCGGGCGAGCAGGTCAGCGCGTGATACACACATTCGCCGGCCTCTTCGGGCGTGCAGGGGCTGATGGCGACCGTCGCCGTGCCGTCTTCCGCCGCGTTGAAAATGGCGTGAAGCTGTTCCGCGCCGGCCGCGACCGGGACCAGCAGACTTGCTGCGGCCAGTATCGATTTCCAAAGCAGCATCCCCCACCCCCACTCTTTCCAGCAATGCGACAATCAACGCCGCCCGCATCGTCAGATCTGTTTATCCGAACCCGCTGTCGCGGGCACAAGGAATTTTCTCATGATGTCGGCAACTTCCTTCGGCTTCTCATGCAGGATCCAGTGGCCGGCGCCGGCGACCTTCTTGACGGTCAGGTCGTCGGCGAAACGGTCGAGCCCCTCCAGGCAGACCGGCCGCAAGGCTTCGTCGGCGTCGCCCCAGATCACCAGATGCGGCATTCGAACCTTCGCCCTGTCCGCTTCCATGGCGAGCAGCGGCGCATCCGTCACGACCTCGTCCGGCCGGGGCACGACCACCGGCGACGAATTGTACCAGTGGAGCATGGCCTGCATGGCTCCCGGCCTTGCCCATGCCGCACGGTACTGGGCCTCGATCTCCGGCGTCATCCAGTCCGTCTTCGAGAAACCGGCGATCATCCTCAAGGTCCGCGCGAAATCGTCTTCGACCATGCGTTCGGCGGCGTCGGCCGCGCGCAGCTTGTGGAAATACTGGCTGGCCCTGCGCTGCCCCGCATCCTCCAGGATCGCCCGCTGGAAACAGACCGGATGCACCCCGTTGGCGATGACGAGACGCGTCAGCCGGTCAGGATGGGCGAAGGCATAGGCGTAGGCGATCGAAGCACCCCAGTCATGTCCCGCGAGGATGAAGGGCTTGCCTGGTGAAAGCTGGTCGGCGAGCGCCGCCACATCGGCCACCAGATGTTTCGCCCGATAGGCCTCTTCGCCCGCCGGCTTGGACGACAGGTTGAAACCGCGCTGGTCTGGCGCGACCACGTGGAAATCCCCGGCCAGCTCGAGCATCACCTCCTGCCAGGCAGCCCAGTATTCGGGGAAACCGTGCAGGCATATGATAAGGGGGTTGGCGGGATCGCCGGTCGACGCGACGTGAAGCCTGACGTCGCCGACATCGAAGAATCCGAAGCGCATTCCATTGACCTCCCTCTATGGGCCGACGCGGCTTGCGACCGTTTGCGCAGCGGTATCCGCTTTGCTATAGGGGCCGCATTTCTCAGATCACGATCCTTGCGGGACAGCTGTCCCGAACTCCAGAAACGAGGCATTTCCCATGGCGAAGATCAAGGTGGCAAATCCGGTCGTCGAGCTCGACGGCGACGAGATGACCCGCATCATCTGGCAGTTCATCAAGGACAAGCTCATCCATCCCTATCTCGACATCGATCTCGAATATTACGATCTCGGCATCGAGAGCCGCGACGCCACCGACGACCAGGTGACGATCGATGCCGCCAATGCCATCAAGAAATACGGCGTCGGCGTGAAATGCGCCACCATCACGCCCGATGAAGCGCGCGTCGAGGAATTCAAGCTCAAGAAGATGTGGAAGTCGCCCAACGGCACCATCCGCAACATCCTGGGCGGCGTGATCTTCCGCGAACCGATCGTCTGCAAGAACGTCCCGCGCCTCGTGCCCGGCTGGACCAAGCCGATCATCGTCGGCCGCCACGCCTTCGGCGATCAGTACCGCGCCACCGATTTCCGTTTTCCCGGCAAGGGCAAGCTGACCATAAAGTTCGTCGGCGAGGACGGCCAGACCATCGAGCACGACGTGTTCGACGCGCCGTCCTCCGGCGTTGCCATGGCCATGTACAACCTCGACGATTCGATCCGCGACTTCGCGATGGCTTCGTTCAACTACGCGCTGGACCGCGGCGTGCCATGCTACCTCTCCACCAAGAACACGATCTTGAAGGCTTATGACGGCCGCTTCAAGGACATCTTCCAGGAGGTGTTCGACAGGGAATTCGCCGAACGATTCAAGGAAAAGAAGATCTGGTACGAGCACAGGCTGATCGACGACATGGTGGCGTCGGCGCTGAAGTGGTCGGGCGGCTATGTCTGGGCGTGCAAGAACTATGACGGCGATGTCCAGTCCGACATCGTCGCGCAGGGCTTCGGCTCGCTCGGCCTGATGACCTCGGTGCTGGTAACGCCCGACGGCAAGACGGTCGAGGCCGAGGCTGCGCACGGCACCGTCACCCGTCACTATCGCCAGCATCAGAAGGGCGAGGAGACCTCGACCAACTCGATCGCATCGATTTTCGCCTGGACGCGCGGCCTCGCCCATCGCGCCAAGCTCGACGGCAATGCCGAGTTGCAGAAATTCGCCGAGACGCTGGAGAGGGTCTGCGTCGCGACCGTCGAGAACGGCTACATGACCAAGGATCTGGCCCTCCTGATCGGCGCGGACCAGCCCTGGCTGTCGACGACAGGCTTCCTCGACAAGATCGACGAGAACCTGCAGAAGGCGATGGCGGCCTGAGCCGATCGCAGACACTCCGGCCGCTTCGGGCGGCCGACATTCCCGTCGTCGAACCATAGTTCGACGACGCCGATGCCGTGAAACGGCTGGGCGGGCGAGACTGGTCCGCCTTCTTGATCGCGCATATCGCGGCGAGCGAACGGCCCTTCGCGCTTGCGTTCGGCCCCGGGAAGCGCCGATCCGGCCATGTCGAAGCCGCCAAACGTCTCCCGCTCCATCAGTTCACGCTTCGCGGGAGTTCTTCGTCGGCGTCGAGGACGAAAATGAGGCGAGCGCGCGGCGGCTCAGGAGCGTCGGCTTCCGGTGCGCGACCGAGACGGACGAGGACGGCTTCCGCCGTTTCGCCTGGCCGCAGCAGGGTCGCCACGCAGCCGGCTGCTGGATGCCGCCGCATGGTTGAAACGGCATCCATCCCCCGGCATGCTTGAAGCGGGAGCGAAGCGCTGGGAGCCAACTGCCATGCCCGAACCGATCCGCGTCTTCGGAGCGGACTACAGCGTCTATGTCAGGATCGTGCGGCTGATGCTCGAAGAGAAGGGCATAGGCTACGAGTTGATCCCGGTCGACATCTTTGCGCCGGGCGGGCCGCCCGACTGGTATCTCGACCTCCACCCATTCGCCCGTATTCCCGCTTTCGAGCACGGCAGCCTCCACCTTTTCGAGACGGCAGCGATCACCCGCTATGTCGATGAGGCCTTTGACGGTCCGGCGCTGCAACCGGCGGAGGCGAAGGGTCGCGCCGTGATGAACCAGATCATCGGTCTGCTCGACGCCTATGCCTATCGCACGCTGGTCTGGGACATCTATGTCGAACGCGTGTCGAAACCGCGAGAAGGCAAGGCCTCCGACGAGGTCGTCATCGCATCAGCCCTGATCAAGGCGAAGACCTGCCTTGCCGCCCTCGCCAGCCTGAAGTCCGCAGGCCCCTGGCTGCTCGGCAAGCAGTTGACGATCGCCGACCTCCATGCCGCGCCGATCTTCGCTTATTTCCTCAAGGCGCCCGAAGGGCGTGAGCTCATGAATGAGCAGCCGGCGCTTTGGGAATGGTGGCGTCTGATATCCGCGCGGCCGAGCTTTGCCGCGACCGAGCCGACGGATTGAGGCCATCCATCCTCGTCGGAGGGGCGAACGAAGGCTGGCGGTGGGAGATTCTTCCCGCGTTCGCGGGAGAAGATGCCGGCAAGCAGACGGAGAGCGGTGCCGCGCGGCAAAAGAGCCCCGCCCCCATCAGGTTCCGTGCGGTTGGATCAAGCCGCGCCTTCCATCGCCGCCTTCACGGCCGCGATGGCCTCCCCGGCCTTGGCCGCGTCCGGCCCGCCGGCCTGGGCCATATCGGGCCGGCCGCCGCCGCCCTGCCCGCCGAGTGCGGTCGAAGCGACGCGCACGAGGTCGACCGCGCTGAAGCGCTTGACAAGATCCTCGGTCACCGCGACCACGACGCTCGCCTTGCCGTCGTCGCCGCTGCCGACGAACACGACCACACCGGATCCGAGCGTCTTCTTGCCCTCATCGGCCAGCGGCTTCAGGTCCCTGGGCGCCACGCCGGAAACCGACTTGCCGAGGAAGCCGACCCCGGCGACCGTCTCGCTGTCGCCGCCATTGCCGGCCGCGCCGCCCCCGCCGAGCGCCAGCTTCTTGCGCGCATCGGCGAGGTCGCGTTCAAGCTTCCTGCGCTCGTCGAGGAGCGCTGCGACACGCGCCAGCGCATCGCCGGGCGAAACCTTCAGCGCCGCCGCCACGGCCTTGAGCCTGCGATCCTGCTCGTCGAGATGCTTTCGGGCCGCGTCGCCTGTCAGCGCCTCGATACGGCGCACCCCGGCTGCAACGGCACCTTCCGATACCAGCCTGACCAGGCCGATGTCGCCCGTAGCCGAGACATGGGTGCCGCCGCAAAGCTCAACCGAATAGGGCTTTCCGGCCTTGTCGCCATGCAGCGCCGCGCCCATCGACACCACACGCACCTCGTCGCCGTATTTCTCGCCGAACAACGCCATTGCGCCCTCGGCGATCGCGTCGTCGACGCTCATCAGCCGGGTCGTCACGGGGCTGTTCTGCACGACGATCTCGTTGGCCATAGCCTCGACCTTCTCGAGTTCCTCCGCCGAGATCGGCTTCGGGTGCGAGAAGTCGAAACGCAGCCGTTCCGGCGCCACCAGCGAGCCTTTCTGCGCCACATGCGTGCCGAGTATTTCGCGCAGCGCCTCATGGACGAGATGGGTGGCCGAGTGGTTGGACCGCAGCCGGGTGCGGCGCGCATGATCGACCTTCATCTCGACGGCGAGGCCGGGCCGAATGGTACCCTTCACGACGCGGCCGCTGTGAACGAAGAGCCCGTCGCCCTTCTTCTGGGTGTCGGTGATCTCGATCTGGAATCCGTCGCCGGCCATCGTCCCGGTATCGCCCATCTGGCCGCCGGACTCGCCGTAGAACGGCGTCTGGTTGACGACGATGCCGACCGTGTCGCCCTCTTTCGCCTCGTCCACGACGGCACCGTCCTTGACCAGCGCCCCGATGATGCCTTCGGCCTGCTCGGTGTCGTAGCCCAGGAACTCCGTGGCGCCCGTCCTGTCCTTGACCGAGAACCAGACCGCCTCGGTTGCGGCCTCGCCCGAACCGGCCCAGTTGGCACGCGCCTCGGCCTTCTGCCGTTCCATCGCAGCGGTGAAGCCAGCGAGATCGACGGAAATGCTGCGCTGGCGCAACGCGTCCTGCGTCAGGTCGAGCGGGAAGCCGTAGGTGTCGTAGAGCTTGAACGCCGTCTCGCCGTCGAGCATGTCGCCGGCGCCCAACGTCTCGGTCGCATCGGCAAGGAGTCCGAGGCCGCGCGCCAGCGTCTTCCTGAAACGGGTCTCTTCCAGCTTCAGCGTTTCGGTGATGAGCGCCTCGCCGCGACCGAGCTCGGGATAGGCCTGTCCCATCTCGCGCACCAGCGCAGGCACCAGCTTCCACATCAGCGGCTCGCCGGCCCCGAGCAGCTGCGCATGCCGCATGGCGCGACGCATGATGCGGCGAAGCACGTAACCGCGCCCCTCGTTGGAAGGCAGCACGCCGTCCGCGACCAGGAAGCAGGACGAGCGCAGATGATCGGCGATCACGCGGAAGGATGCCAGGTTCCCGGCATCCGGACCGTGCCCCAGCGCCGAAGACGTTGCGTCGATGAGGTGGCGGAACAGGTCGGTCTCGAAGACGCTCTCGGCCCCCTGAAGAATCGAGGCCATGCGCTCGAGACCCATGCCGGTGTCGATCGATGGGCGGGGAAGCGAAACGCGCTCTTCCTTGGTCACCTGCTCGTACTGCATGAAGACCAGGTTCCAGAATTCGAGGAAGCGGTCGCCATCCTCCTCGGGGGTTCCGGGGGGGCCGCCCCATATATGTTCGCCACGGTCGATGAAGATTTCGGAGCACGGGCCGCAGGGACCGGTGTCGCCCATTGCCCAGAAGTTGTCCGAAGTGGCGATGCGGATGATGCGGTCGTCCGAGAAGCCGGCGATCTTCTTCCAGTGGTCGGCCGCCTCGTCGTCGGTATGGTAGACGGTGACGAGCAGCTTGTCCTTGTTCAGCCCGAACTCCTTGGTGATCAGGTTCCAGGCGAGCTCGATGGCGCGTTCCTTGAAGTAGTCGCCGAAGGAAAAGTTGCCGAGCATCTCGAAGAAGGTGAGATGGCGGGCGGTGTAGCCGACATTGTCGAGGTCGTTGTGCTTTCCGCCGGCGCGCACGCTCTTCTGCGCGGTCGCGGCGCGCGAATAGGAGCGCGCCTCGAGCCCGGTGAACACGTTCTTGAATTGCACCATGCCGGCATTGGTGAACATCAATGTCGGGTCGTTGCGTGGCACGAGCGGGCTCGATGCGACGATCTCGTGCCCGTTTTTCCGGAAATAGTCGAGGAAAGCCGACCGGATCTCGTTTACGCCACTCATGAAGCTGCCTTTTTCAGAGGAACCGCCGGTCCCGGCGGGCGATATGGATAGGGCCTTTTAGCGACAGCGCGGGAGACTGTCCAGAAAGCCGCGAAGGCCTGGAATCCGGGCTCCGCCATGACCCGCAAGGCATGATGCGCAGCCCGGTTCGGACGCGTTCGCCGGGAGGAACAACGACAAAGCCGCCGGCGTGAAGCCGGCGGCTTTGTCGTTCGCGCGAATTGTTGCGTGCGGCGACTACATCTCGCCCGCTTCATCCAGGCCGCCGTCTTCGCCGCCGCCATTCTCGAGGAACTTCTCCGCGATAAGGCCCGCATTCTGGCGCAGCGCCGTCTCGATCTCGCGCGCGAGTTCCGGGTTGTCGCGCAGGAAGTTCTTCGCATTCTCGCGGCCCTGGCCGAGACGCTGCGAATTGTAGGAGAACCAGGCACCCGACTTCTCGATCACCCCTGCCTTGACACCGAGATCGACGAGTTCGCCCGTCTTGGAGACACCTTCGCCATACATGATGTCGAACTCGACCACCTTGAAGGGCGGCGCCAGCTTGTTCTTGACCACCTTGACGCGGGTCTGGTTGCCGACGACCTCGTCGCGGTCCTTCACCTGGCCGATGCGACGAATGTCGAGCCGGACAGAGGCGTAGAACTTCAGCGCGTTGCCGCCCGTGGTCGTCTCGGGCGAGCCGAACATGACGCCGATCTTCATGCGGATCTGGTTGATGAAGATAACCATGGTGTTCGAGCGCGAGATCGACGCGGTCAGCTTGCGCAACGCCTGGCTCATCAGGCGGGCCTGGAGGCCGGGCAGAGCGTCGCCCATCTCGCCCTCGATTTCCGCCCGCGGCGTCAGCGCCGCGACCGAATCGACGACCAGCACGTCGATCGCGCCCGAACGCACCAGGGTGTCGCAGATCTCCAGCGCCTGCTCGCCGGTATCCGGCTGCGAGATCAGGAGGTTTTCGAGATCGACGCCGAGCTTGCGCGCATAGACCGGATCGAGCGCATGTTCCGCGTCGACGAAGGCGCAGATGCCGCCCTTCTTCTGGGCCTCGGCGACCGTGTGCAGCGCCAATGTCGTCTTGCCCGAGCTTTCCGGTCCGTAGACCTCGATGATGCGTCCGCGCGGCAGGCCGCCGATGCCGAGCGCGATGTCGAGCCCGAGCGAGCCGGTCGACACCGTTCCGATCTCGACCACCTGCTCGTTCTGGCCGAGCCGCATGATCGAGCCCTTGCCGAAAGCGCGCTCGATCTGCGACAGCGCCGCATCCAGAGCCTTTGATTTGTCCACCGAATTGTCCTCTACAAGCCGCAATGTGTTCTGAGCCATGATACATTACCCCTGGGTCGTCAATGAAGACCGGACTATCCGGTGAATGGTTAGGATTTGTACCTCTTTTGTTCCCGTTTGACAAGAGGACATAACGGACTGAAACAAAATCGGAATTCGGATCCGTTCTATTTATGTCCCAAAGGCGCGCCTGCCGCGCGCGAGCGCTTCGTGCCATCCGCCCGACGTTCCGATTCGCTGCACTTGCATGCCCGCTGGCCGGAAGCCGAACACTCCGGCGCCCGGACCGCTCAGGATGGATAGAGATCCTGGAACCTGACCAACGGTCGATGCATCGACCGTTGGAGCGCGCGACCGCGTGGCCCACGCCCGTTGGCGCGAAAGCCAGGCAGCCCGAAAGGGCCGTGCCGGCGCGTGAGGCCCAACAATCAAGCCTCGCCGGCGCCAGAGGCCAACTATCAAGTCAATGGCGAGAGCTGGATCTCGACACGACGGTTCTGCGCGCGTCCCTCCGGCGTCGCATTGGTGGCAATCGGCCGGGTCGCGCCGAACCCGGTCACGGCGAAACGCCTGGAATCGACGCCGCGGCCGCTCAGATAGTTCGCGACGGACAAAGCGCGACGCTGCGAAAGGTCGAAATTGTGGCCGGCGCTGCCGGTCGAATCGGTGTGGCCGTAGACGTCGACAATCGTGCGGTTGAACTTGTTGATGACCAGAGCCACAGAATTCAGCGTCGGATAGAAGGCCGGCATCACCTGGTCCTGATCGGTCGCGAAGGTGATGTTCGACGGCATATTGAGAATGATCTGGTCGCCCGAGCGGGTGACGCTGACGCCCGTGCCCTGCAACTGCCGGCGCAGTTCCGCCTCCTGCTGGTCCATGTAGTTGCCGGCAAGGCCCCCGGCCAGTGCACCGATACCCGCGCCGATCAGCGCATTGCGGCGATCGTCGCCGCCGGCCAGCATGCCGAGGCCCGCGCCGAGGCCTGCGCCGAGCGCGGCTCCACCCAGCGTGTTCGACACCTTGGGCTGGCCAGTATAGGGGTCAGTCGTGCACGCGCCGACGAAAATCGTGGCCGCGAGCACGGCCAGCACTGTCTTCTTCATCCGGTCATCCCTCTCCAGGTCTTCGCGCGCCGAAGCGCGTGTGAATCAATGCCTGCGCGGCCTTGTAGCACGATTGTGGGCGAAATGCGGTATGAAGGCGGCCGAACGAGCCGATGTTGTGGATCGCCGCCAGGGGGTAGGCCGGACTCGCTTTCGCCGGGGCCGGCCCTATGCCGTCAGTAGCCGCGCGGCGGCACGAACAGGCAGATCGTGCGGCCGTTGTTGGCGCCTGCCACCGAGCACCAATGGAACGCGCCGTCAGGCGAATTCTTAACGCGGGCGTCCGTATAGGCGAGCACCTCGCCCGTGCCCAGGATCACGTACCCTTCCGGACGCTCGCTGATCGCCTTCTTGCTCACCTCCCTGCAGTCATAACCGGAGCAGCATGCAAAGGGATAGCTCCAGCCTCTCGGCTGGGCGGCGCTGGGCATCGCGTCATGCGCGAGCCCCGGACCCGCAGGCACAATTCCGAGCAGGGCCAGGCCGGCAAGACGCCACGCGGTCCAGGATGCGACGATCGCTGCCCGCCTCGGTGAGATCAAGTCCTTGAGGTTTCGAAACATTGGCGACATTCCTGACAGAGGCTCCAAGCAAATGCTGGCCCTTACCGGAACGTGACATCCCAAAACCGCATGCCGGACGGCGATCGTCTCGCGTGCCGGCATGGATGCTTTTCCAATGCTTGATCTAGGGTGTGCCGATTCTCTGGGCAACACAAGCAACCGAATGACGCACAATCGTCGCAATATGAGGAGTTGCAGTTGTCGCCGCAACTCACATTGCTTTGGGCAGACAGCGCCAGGTCAGCCAGCCGCAGAACGCGCGGAAAATGCCGGGCGTGCCGAAGGGGGCGTCCAGCCCCAAGGAGACCAGCACGGCACGCCGGCGACTCGATGACATGGAAGCTCGCGAAGGCCCGCGCGCCCGGCGGGTGCACTGCTGGCAGCCAGATCGGGTGGCGGACCTGCATCGTCAAATAAAGACTCTGGGAGAGGCAGTCCGCCAAGTATGACCAGGCGGCCGGCCTCTCCGATTGCGGGAGACCGACCTTCACCCGCCGAAATACGAAGCGGCCGGCCTGCTGCAGGTCAGGGATTGTCCCATTTCGGCGAGAAACTGAAATCGCAAAGCCTGGCGTTTCTCGCCGAAAGCATTGAAATCGCGTCCATTTCCTCTTCCGACAAAGCGAAAGCCGAGACCGCGATGTTCTCCGCCAGCCGCTCCTTCCGGGTCGTCCGGGGAATGGGCACAACACCAGCCTTTTGCATGTGCCAGCGCAGGACGATCTGCGCCGGCGTCCGACCGTGGCGGCGCGCGGCCGACGTCACGGCCGGCTCCGAAAACAGCGGCTCGCCGCGAAAGATCGGGCAGTAGGCGACCATGGCCATGCCGGCCGCGCGGCAGGCGGCATGGACCTTCGACTGGTCGAGATAGGGATGGTACTCGACCTGGTTGGCCACGAGCGGCGCCTGCGAGGCCGCGAGCGCCTCGCGCAGCAGAGCGGTCGTGAAGTTGGAAACGCCGATGTGCCGCGTGAGCCCCCTCGCCTTCACGGCGTTCAGTGCCCCGATCGTCTCGGCGACCGGCACGGCCGGGTTGGGCCAGTGGACGAGCAGCAGGTCGACATGGTCGAGGCCCAGGCGCCTCAGGCTCGCCTCGGCTGATCGTTCGAGCTTTCGCGGCTCGATATCTGACCACCAGACCTTGGTCGTGACGAAGATCTCGTCGCGCGGCACGCCGGAGGCCCTCAGGCCTGCGCCGACCGCCTCCTCATTATCATAGGCGGCGGCCGTATCGATATGCCGATAGCCGAGAGCCAGCGCATGGGCCACGAGTTCCACGCACAACCGGCCGTTCAGCGTCCATGTGCCCATCCCGGGCGTCGGAATGCGCGCACCGTTGGCCTCCACGATGTCCATGGCCTCGATCTCCGCTACAGTCGATCTGCTTGCACATTTTACCAAACGCCTGCAACAACAGACCATGATCCTCGACAGCGCGCAGCAACCAGCCCCGAAGAAATCAGCCTCCCGCATCGAGGCCATCGACATCGCCCGCGGCGCAGCCCTGGTGGCCATGGCGATCTACCACTTCACCTGGGATCTCGAATTCTTCGGTTATGCCGAGCCCCAGATGACCGCACAGGGCGGCTGGAAGCTGTTCGCCCGCGCCATCGCCTCGTCCTTCCTGTTCCTGGTCGGCTTCAGCCTCGTGCTTGCCCATGGCAGGGGCATCCGCTGGAACGGCTTCCTGCGCCGGCTGGCCATGGTGGCCGCCGCGGCCGCCGCGATATCGATCGTCACCTATGTCGCCTTACGCGGTGGGTTCATCTTCTTCGGCATATTGCACCAGATCGCAGTGGCGAGCCTGCTCGGCCTGGCCTTCCTGAGGCTGCCGGCGGCGATCGTCCTGCTTGCGGCGGTCGCCGTCATCGCCGCGGCGAACTTCCTGCGCTCGGCCCTTTTCGACCATCCCGTATGGTGGTGGCTCGGCCTCGGCAGCTTCAATCCACGCTCGAACGACTACGTGCCGGTGTTTCCCTGGTTCGGCGCGGTGCTGGCCGGCATCGGCGCGGCGAAGCTCGCCCAGGCACAGGGCCTTTTTGCACGGCTGGCGACGATACGACCCGGCGCCTGGTCCCGCCCCCTCCAATTCGCCGGCCGGCACAGCCTGGCCTTCTACCTCATCCATCAGCCCGTGCTGATCGCCTGCGTCTGGGCCCTGTCGCAGGTGGCGCCGCCCCGGACGGAAAGCCGTGAGGTGACGTTCCTGAAATCTTGCGAACGGGAATGCAGCGACCTTGGCGACGCCGGGTTCTGCGCGCGCTATTGTGCCTGCATGCTCGACTCGCTCGAGCGGGAAGGACTTGTCGAGCAGGCCTTCTCTGGCGAGAACAGCGAAACCCTGCAGAGCCAGGTGGAAGGCCTTGCGGGCATATGCACGGCGGAAGCCGACCGGACGGTTCCGGAGGGAGGGACACAATGAGCGATCCGCAGGCGCGGCCGAACCGCTTGCCGTGGCCACCCTTCATCTATCTCGCGGCCATCGCCGCAAGCCTCTTCGCCCATATCTTCTTTCCTCTGCCGTGGATCGGCGCGCCGCTCTCCGACATATTGTTCGCCGTCGGCTGGCTGGCTGTCGCGGCAACGATCGCCCTCGAATATACGGCGATGCGCACGCTCGTCCGCGCCCGGACGACGATCATGCCCAACCGTCCCAGCGAGCATCTGGTGACCAGCGGGCCCTTCTCCTTCACCCGCAACCCGATCTATCTCGGCAACACCTTGCTGATGATCGGCATCGCCCTGATCAGCGGCATCGCGTGGTTCCTGCCTCTGGCGCTGATTGCAGCCTTCGCCACGCAGAAGCTCGCCATCGAACGCGAGGAAAGGCATCTGCACGCTCGCTTCGGCAAACGATATAACGACTATGCCAGGCGGGTGCGCCGCTGGATCTGACACGACCTGGCCGGCGCGAGCGTCGGCCCGAAGAGCAATTCGGTGCCTGCCGGCATCTCGCCTCGCCGGATGGCGCCTTCCACGGTCGCTTCGCCGCAGTTTCTGCGCAGGTCAGGTATTGACGCCCAGTTCCACGAGCCGCTCGACACAGGATTCCTCGGCCTGGTCGAGTTCGGCGAGCGTCTCCTCCAGGTCGCGGCGCTTCTGCCTGAGGTCTTCGCGCTTCTCCTCGATGCGCTTGATCATCAGCTTCAACTGGCCCACCTCGCCGGGCGGTTCCTTGTACATCTGGATGATTTCGCGGATCTCGTTGATGGAGAAGCCAAGCCTCTTTCCGCGCATGATCTGCTTGACCAGATGCCGGTCGGACGGACGGAACAGACGTGTGCGGCCGCGACGAACCGGCTGGATCAGCCCCTCGTCCTCGTAGAAGCGCAGCGTCCTGGTCGAGATGTCGAACTCGCGGGTGAGCTCGGTGATCGAATAGTATTCCCGCATTGCCATGCAGCGCACTCGCCGTGTTTCGAATGCGACATCTGGCACGGCATTTACGTAAAAGTCAAATATCCGAAATTCCTCATGCCTCACTGCTAGTTCGCCGAATGGAGTCACGGGTGCAGTGAGCCGTGTTCAGCCCAAATTCATCCACCAGGAAGCGAGACCGAGGAAGGCCAGGAAGCCGATCACATCCGTCACCATGGTGGTGAAGATCGACGACGAGATCGCCGGATCGGCGCCGAGCCGGTCGAGGAACAGGGGAATCAGAATGCCGCCCAGTGCGGCAGCGAACATGTTGATGATCATCGCCGCAGCGATCACAAGGCCAAGGTCGGTATTCTCGAACCATCCGGCGGCGATCACGCCAATGATGGTCGCGATGATGACGCCGTTGAGCAGCCCGACCATCATCTCGCGGCGGATGACCCGCGCGGCATTGTAGATGTCGAGGTCGCGGGTCGCGAGCGCCCGCACGGTCACGGTCATGGTCTGGGTGCCGGCATTGCCGCCGAGCGAGGCGACGACGGGCATCAGGGCCGCCAGCGCCACCATCTCCTCGATCGTCGCGCCGAACATGCTGATGACCGAGACCGAGACGAAGGCAGTAACCAGGTTGACAAGCAGCCAGGGCACGCGCGAGCGGGACGTCGCCACCACCGTGTCGGAGAGTTCCTCGTCGCCGACGCCGCCCATGCGCAACAAGTCTTCCTCGGCTTCCTGCTGGATGACGTCGACCACATCGTCGATGGTGAGCACGCCCACCAGCCGTTCGTTCTCGTCGACCACCGCAGCCGAGAGCAGGTCGTATTGCTCGAATTCTCGGGCCGCCTCTTCCTGATCCATGGTGGCCGGGATCGCGTGGCGCGTCTCGTGCATGACGTCTTCGATCTTCACCGAGCGTTTGGTGCGCAGGATCTGGTCGAGATCGACGGCACCCAGCAGCTTGAAGGTCGGGTCGATGACGAAGATCTGGCTGAAGCGGTCGGGAAGGTTCTGGTCCTCGCGCATGTAGTCGATGGTCTGGCCGACGGTCCAGAACGGCGGCACCGCCACGAACTCGGTCTGCATGCGCCGGCCGGCCGTCTCTTCCGGATAGTCGAGCGCGCGGCGCAGCCGGATGCGCTCGGTGAAGGGAAGCTGCGCGAGGATCTCCTCCTGGTCCTCGGCGTCGAGATCCTCGAGGATGTAGACGGCGTCGTCGGAATCGAGCTCCTTGAAAGCCTCGGCGATCTGCTCGTTGGGCAGGCTGTCGACGATGTCGAGGCGAATTGCCTCGTCGACTTCGGTCAGCGCGGAGAAGTCGAAGTCCTTGCCGAGCAGATCGACCAGCGCCAGCCGCTGCTCCGGAAGCAGCGCCTCGAGCAGGTCGCCCACCTCCGACTGGTGGAGGTCGGCCACGTCGCGCTTGAGCGTGATCGTGTCGCGATCGGCGATCGCCGCGCCGATATGGGCGAGGAACGACGGGCGGATGACACCGTCCGCATCGTAGATGTCGGCGTGTCCCTCTGCCGAGGCGCCTGGAGCCTGTTCGTGCGTGCCTTCCAACGGCGCCTCCCGCTACGCGATTCCGGGAACGTTGTCAGAGCGGTCTAGCCCGTTTTCTTGCCGGATTGAACAGCCGCGCGAAGCGAATTTGCGGCGGCATCGAGAGAACGACCGCTTAGTACTGCCGTACGGCCCGGCAGCCCGCTTCTCATGCCCCGCAAGGAGGTGGCGCGTCGCCGCAACAACGGATCACATCCCTTGATCGAGATGTTGCCGAGACCAGCCGCCGCGGAGCCTCAGCGGCCGCCACTTGCTGGAACGGGCCTTCCGTGCCGGGACATAGGCTCGGGAAAGTTCGGTCACGGTCGGGAGGCGCAGCTGTTGCGTCTATGTGTCGATCAAATGCGTCCAGCACGGCGGGGCAGCGCGATCAAAAGGAACGCGCTGGCCCGAGCCAACGTTACCGGTAGATGCGATCCATCCAGATTATGCGATGAACGCGGAGCTTTCTGCGTTGACGCTCCGCGTAGCGGACCGCGCTCTTCTTGTTGGCGAAGGACTGAATCTCAGGCCGCCCTTCGACGACACTGCGGACGAACCATTCGCCCATGGACGGAACGACTTCGATGGAGTTTTCGAATGGCTTGCGCATTTCGCTGGGCATAGCTGGGACCCCTTCGGTCCGGGGCGAAAGCGTGATTGTCTCTTTCAAGAACCGGCGCCCGTGCCAATTACCGGCAACGAACCATGGGACGCTCCTCGACTGCCAGAGTCAAGCGAATAGCCGAAAGACTGAAGAACCCGCCACCCAGGATACATGTCGATTTCTTGTTGTCCCCAAGGCTCGCCAGGCAGGTCGTTCTGAAGCGCACCTAGATTTGCCTTGCGGTGAACACATTCGCAGCCTATTGTTCAATTATCGATCTTGTTGGCGAACATTGTTTCGCGCTTTGGCGCCCTTACGATCTTCCTTCTCAATTTCGAAGACTACGGCGTTTGGCACGCAGCCAGGCGGCGACAATCTGTGCCGATTTGAAAGGAAATCGCCATGAACACCGGAACTGTAAAGTTCTTCAACTCCACCAAGGGCTTCGGCTTCATCGAGCTGGGCAATGGACAGCCGGACGTGTTTGTCCACATTTCTGCCGTCGAACGGGCCGGAATGCGCAGCCTGGTAGAAGGTCAGAAGGTCAGCTTCGACATCGTGCGGGACAACCGCAGCGGCAAGAGCTCGGCCGAGAACCTTCAGGCCGCGTAAGGACACAGCGCTTCGGGTCTTTGACCACGGATGTTGGCCAACGAAGCGTCAGGGGGAAGGTCGGGTTTGCCCGGCCTTTTTTCTTTCCGGCGAAAGGAGAGCAGCATGAAGCGTATCCCCGGAGATGACATATTCAAACCGAACCCGACGCGGATCGAAGCCAAGAGCGATACCACCACGAGAGCCGCGCGGGAGATACTCGCAAAAGAAGAAGCGTCCAGGTCCGCGAAGACCAAGCGGTTGCGCGCCGCCAGGCTCGCCCGGGAAGAGATGGAAGGCACGACGGCCAACGGGCCTAAGAAGGCTCGGAAACGATAGCGTGCAAGGGAAGTATCCGCGAGGCGGCCGGGCATAGGCCAACACCTTTTGGTGAGCGCGCTCCACTTGCAGCACTCATACTCGGCGGCGGATCCGGCATCTAACCCGTCAAGGTAGATGAGCAATCGATCCGTTCCTGACGTAAGCGATGCCCAACGCCATCGTCGGGGACATCGGTGATGACGCCGTCCCTGTTGGGGGACGATATTCCAACTTCTAAGTGACCAACTTTTTGTCGACCCTCGCAGCAGCAGTCAGCCGGGCGACCTTGTTCATATGGGCTATGGCGGCACTGCCGCCCATCGTCTTGGTGAGGAGTGCAAATTTCCCGTCGCCATCTTCGCCGACCGGACTTAGCGCTTGATCCATGTAACCCGCTCTGCCCACCTCACGCTTGATCGCACTCGCTGCAAGCACCAGACCAACGATCCGCCCTGCTATGATGATGTTCTTCCTGACGGTCCGCCACGCCAGTCGCGACCAGAAGATCAAAGGGCTTTCACGTGGCAAGCCGGGCCGGCGCTCGGAGGGCCGCATAAGTCGAAGAATCCCGGTCTGCAGCGGGTGCATGTTTTCGATCGGAACAGAGGTGCCGAACGTCACCAGAAGTTTGACGAGGCTGTGAACGGGCACGCCGGTCGCGACCGCACGGCGCAGCAGCGTGTGCATGTGCTTTGGCGTGTAATAGAGCGCCCAGGCCTCGCGGTAGATGCCCTCCCACTCAGCCTTGCTCATCCGCGAATGGGGCGTGCATACATGCTCGACATCATAGATGTTGAGGTCCGCGTCCATCTCGCCGCCCGCCCTCCAGAGCGCCTGATGGTCCTCGGATCCGGGCAGCGGGGTCAAGCAGAAGAACTCGACGATGTCGAGCGGCAGCTCCTGCTGGATAATGGCGATGTCGCGCCTGATCGTCTCGGGCGTGTCCGCCGGGAAGCCGAGGATGTAGCCTGCTATCGTGATGATACCCTCTGCCTTCCAGGCGAGCAGCATCTGGCGATACTCGGTGATCTTGTTCTGCCGCTTCTTGGCGGCCGTGAGGTTGTCGGGGTTGACGTTTTCCAGCCCGATGAAGACGCGCGTCACGCCGGCCCGCTTGGCCTTCTCGACGAAATTTTCGATTCTGTGGCAGAGCGTATCGACCTGGATCATCAGGCCGAGCGGGATGCCGTGCTTCTCGCGCAGTTCGATCAGCCGGTCGAAGATCGCCTCCCACTCCCTGTTGCGGGCGAAATTGTCGTCGGTGATGAAGAACTTGTGTATCCCTTGCGCCCAGTTCATCCGTACAAGCTTCTCGACGTCATCCGCCGAGCGGAAGCGCGACCTGCGACCCTGAACATTGATGATCGTACAGAACGAGCACTGGTAAGGGCAGCCGCGGCCGGCGTCGAAGCTGGTGCTCAGCCCCAGCGTGTGCTCGACATAGGTTTTCGGCAGGAACGGCACGGGCGTGCCCTGGATCCCCGGCAGATCTTTCATGAAATCGTAAAGCGGTTTCAGCTCTCCCGCCGCGGCATCGCGGAGCACGTCGTCGAGCCGACCTTCGGCCTCGCCCGCGAACATCGAGATCCCCATCTCGCGACATTGGTCGAGCCCGACCGCCTCGTCGTCCAGCATGGCGAGGCAGCCGGAAATGTGAAAGCCCCCCATTGCGACCGGCACGCCCGCCTCCCGGAAAGGGTGAGCCATGTCCAGCGCGCGCGGATACTGGTTGGATTGAACGCCGACCAACGCGACAAGGCCGAAGTTGCCATGGCGCTCGAACCGCTTCAGGAGCCCGGGAATATCGACGCGCGTGTTGGTCTCGTCGATCGCGACAATGTCGATCGCGACACCAGGCCCGAGCACCTCACGCTCTGCGCAGTCTGCGGAGATGCCGTAAAGGGCAGCCAGCGAGTTGGAGGGGATCATGGCCCGCCACCAGCGGATCACGTAGCCGTCATCGTCGTAATGCGACGGTTTGATGAGGACGAGTTGGAAGCGCCGGCCCACGGTTGCACGGGAATTGGACAAAGCCTGACTTTCGCGCTCGAGGGGCCGATGAGAGACGGCACTGGCGACTTAGCACGGCCAGAACTTGATCTGCAAACTCAAAGCCCGAACCGCCCTACAGCCAGAACCACGACGGCGACCAAGAGTGACCAGACGTTCGAGACAATCCAAGCGGTCGAGATCCCGAATACGATCTCGTTGTTCACGCGATGCTCCCACGTTTGTCATGCCTTCCACAAAAGGCACGAGCCATGGGATGGTTGCAGAGAACACGTTTTCGTCCGCGTGTCGCACCGTCGGGCATCTCAAATGCTGCCTGTGGGAAAGCGGGCTCGAACCGTCGGCTGCGCTTATGAGCACCGGGCTCTAGCTGTTCGAATGATCCGCGCAATTGCCCGACTGACCATGCCGTCATGAACGGCGAATGGAACCTCTCCACCCGGCACCGGTTATTCGCCAAACCGGAGCGGAGACCATGGATGCCGGCAGCATTCTAACGAAGTTGGGCACCCTGACCGCGCGGCCGTGGGCATTCCTGATCCTGATCGCCTATGCCGTTCTGTGGCTGACGTTCGAGCGAGACAGCTTCGATTGGCACGGCTTTGCCACGTTGGCGACCTGGGCCATGACCTTGTTCATTCAACGAGCCGAGCATCGAGATACACAAGCGCTGCAGGCCAAACTGGATGAACTGCTGCGCGCGACCGGACCCGCGAGGGACGAACTCGCACAGATTGATCAGCAGGAGCCCGAGGAAATCGAGCGGCGCAGGGACTCCGAACAGAGGTGAGCTTCTTGTGTCATGCGCGGGTTGACTGGTTTCCCGAGCAACACGCCTGGAGCATTTCCGCGTTTCGAAGAAAAGCGGAAATGCTCCAGCTCTTTGTTCATACGCATTCCAGACGCAAGACCGCTGCGCACTTTTGCTGGAATTGCACTGGGAATACATCGGTCCCGAGAAGATGAATGGTGCGGTTCAGAAGTCTCCAGCGGATTACCCCACAGCGACCTCGGTCGAGGGGGATCATCGTCGCCCGTCTATGCTTCACCTTTCACGCCCCTATCGGCACCTTCAACTCCTGACCGACAAATATCCGATCAGGGTCGGTGACAAGCTGCGGATTGGCGCGGGCGATCCTGGTGAACAGGCTTGAGTCACCATAATTCTCGCGCGCGATTTTCGACAGCGTATCGCCGGCAATGACTCGATGAATGCGAAAGCCGATATAGCCTGGCACGATGCGCGGGCCATAGATGACGGGCACGATCACCTTGTTGATCTCCGAGCCGTCCTGTGCGCTCTCTTCGAACACCTCGACGAACAGGCGGTCGAGTTGAAAGGCTGCGTTGCCGATCTGCACCTGGATTTGGAACTGACCGTGTTCACCGGTGCCGCCGCCAACGGTGAAGAAGCCGGTGCGCTCGTCGTGGCCGTCGTGGACCCGCCAGTTCAACGTGGCCTCGAAGCCCTGCCCCACGCCTGCAATGAGCACAGGGTCGCCGACCAGATCGAAAGGCTTCGGCTGCTGTATCTCGTTGGGCATGTTCCCTCCTTCCTCACGGTTGCTGCTTACATGATGGAAAGCAACAGGCGAGCACGCACCAGGAGGCAACGGAACAGGGAATGTCTCCCTTACGCTAGCCGCCGGCAGCGCAAAAATCCTGTTATTGCGCATAATACTACAAAGGCGGCAGCAATGCACCTTTCCTTTTGCAATCCATTTCTTATTGGTTTCAATATGCTCAATATCCGTCGCAGTTCTTGGCCCACGGATTGCGATATAGTCGACGTGCGGGAATTGGATTCTTATGCGGCGGCTGCCACGTTGCTCGAAATCAGCCTGCCGGTGACGCGAACGATCAGGAAGTCGGCACCGAAGCTGCGCAGCGTAGGCCAGTCGAACCAATCCCGGTTCCGTTGCTAGTAGATCTGGTGTTCGACCACGAAGGACATGCGGGCGGCAGAACCGTTCGCCCCTACGCGCCACTTCTCATCCGCAAACACAGCAAGGTGTCCCGGCGTAGCGTTGAGAAAGCACAAACGAAAGGGCAGGCCGGAGCGGTCATGGCGTATCTTCCGGAGCACAAGGCCCAATGAGTCCGATCTGAACGCGTTGAAGCAGTATCCGGCCGAACAGGCGCTGTAGTCGAAAGCCTCAGCGAAACTCGAGTAGACCTCAACCGGAGCATGCAGCCGACGACGCATTATCCGAACATTGTCATCTGCTTCGGCAACCATCATCGGAGAGGTATCTATGCCGATGGCCATTTGGATTTTGCGGAAAGCTGCGAGCACAGCACGCGACCCTTACCGCAACCGATATCCACAAAGACCTCATCCGGCACCAACTCCAACGCGTCGAGTAGCCCGTCGATGGCGCGATACGTCTCCGCCACTATTCCACATTGATGTCCGGCCCGCGTTGCACGGGCCGGAAAAACATTTGACCGGCATGGATGGAGAGGCTTGGCTTGCCAGCCAACTGCATTCCGCATAACTACGCTGCACGCACGGCAGCGCCCCGTTTTGCTGCTATCTCTTTTTCAAGTTGTTGCGGGTCCGACGCCGCAACCAGATATAGCCGCCAATGAAAACGCCAGCAGGAAGCCCGAGGGCTGCTACCGGGCCGGGTGCGGAATGACTTATCTTTTTTGCCTGCCCCGGAGGCATGGGTTTCTCGGCGAAGCTCGGAGACGACACCAGAAGCGCCACGGCCGCTGCGGATAGCAAGGCCTTCATGCACATGCGCAACCCCTCCTTTCTCTCGGAAGAATGCTCCCAGCCCTTTTGCAATGTATTCCCGCGCCTCCTCTCCGAGCATCTGACCGAAAGGCGTATGCCCATCGGCAAACCGAGGCACAACGGTCGCTATCTGAAGAGCCCGGCCCGGACACGGGCCGGCAAGATGGCAACCAGCGCGCTCCTGCGGGGGGGGCTAGCGCCCGCGTCGCTTCAGTGCATCTCCAACGGCGCCGTTCACCGGTTTCTCGAGTTCTTCACCTTCCGGATTCTCCGAAGGCGAATCTCTGGTGTCTCGAGGAGGATGCCCACCGTGCTCGGGCTCCGGGGGCGCTCCGTCCTTGGGATCGGGCGGTTGCTTCTTCTTATCGTCGACCTCATACAGCAGGCCGACGATCTGGGCAGCCATATCAGGCATCGTCAGCACTCCAGTTTCGATGGACTAACCGGCTGACCGACGTCAGGTTCCCAGTGCAAAACGCAAAAAGCCTGCGCGTCAGATGACAGACACGCCGCCCGAGGGCGAGGCGCCAAAAGAGCCGCGCCTTGGTAGCTTTGAAGCTGCAGCGGACCTACACGGTACGGCAACTGCGCGCGGATCGTCGGGAAGCTTCCGAACAAAAAAGGCAAGCCCACGATCGTGGCCATCCTCGGCCATTCTGAGGCGAAGATGAGCGAGGTCTACACCCGGCGGGTCGAGCGCTGGAAACTCGCCAAAACGGCGATCGAGCGGACAAGGTGTCCCACGCATCGCGCTGACGTGGGACACACCCACGCTCAACACCTTTGGAAACAAGGGTCTGGAGACTGCCGTCGGTGCGCCTTGGCAGAGAGAGCCCGAACCTCAAGGGTTCGCAAGGGCGACCGCCCGTCGGCCGGTCAGGCCGCCCCGTCGGAGCCGTGAGCGAAGCGAACTGGCGTGAGATCAAGAAAAGCAGAGGGAGCCCGAACCCGAGGGGTGCGCAAGGGCGACCGCCCGTCGGCCGGTCAGGCCGCCCCGTCGGAGCCGTGAGCGAAGCGAACTGGCGTGAGATCAAGAAAAGCAGAGGGAGCCCGAACCCGAGGGGTGCGCAAGGGCGACCGCCCGTCGGCCGGTCAGGCCGCCCCATCGGAGCCGTGAGCGAAGCGAACTGGCGTGAGATCAAGAAAAGCAGAGGGAGCCCGAACCTCAAGGGTTCGCAAGGGCGACCGCCCGTCGGCCGGTCAGGCCGCCCCATCGGAGCCGTGAGCGAAGCGAACTGGCGTGAGATCAAGAAAAGCAGAGGGAGCCCGAACCTCAAGGGTTCGCAAGGGCGACCGCCCGTCGGCCGGTCAGGCCGCCCCATCGGGAGCCGTGAGCGAAGCGAACTGGCGTGAGATCAAGAAAAGCAGAGGGAGCCCGAACCTCAAGGGTTCGCAAGGGCGACCGCCCGTCGGCCGGTCAGGCCGCCCCATCGGAGCCGTGAGCGAAGCGAACTGGCGTGAGATCAAGAAAAGCAGAGGGAGCCCGAACCTCAAGGGTTCGCAAGGGCGACCGCCCGTCGGCCGGTCAGGCCGCCCCATCGGAGCCGTGAGCGAAGCGAACTGGCGTGAGATCAAGAAAAGCAGAGGGAGCCCGAACCTCAAGGGTTCGCAAGGGCGACCGCCCGTCGGCCGGTCAGGCCGCCCCATCGGAGCCGTGAGCGAAGCGAACTGGCGTGAGATCAAGAAAAGCAGAGGGAGCTCGAACCTCAAGGGTGCGCAAGGGCGACCGCCCGTCGGCCGGTCAGGCCGCCCCATCGGAGCCGTGAGCGAAGCGAACTGGCGTGAGATCAAGAAAAGCAGAGGGAGCTCGAACCCGAAGGGTGCGCAAGGGCGACCGCCCGTCGGCCGGTCAGGCCGCCCCATCGGAGCCGTGAGCGAAGCGAACTGGCGTGAGATCAAGAAAAGCAGAGGGAGCTCGAACCTCAAGGGTGCGCAAGGGCGACCGCCCGTCGGCCGGTCAGGCCGCCCCATCGGAGCCGTGAGCGAAGCGAACTGGCGTGAGATCAAGAAAAGCAGAGGGAGCTCGAACCTCAAAGGGTTCGCAAGGGCGACCGCCCGTCGGCCGGTCAGGCCGCCCCATCGGAGCCGTGAGCGAAGCGAACTGGCGTGAGATCAAGAAAAGCAGAGGGAGCTCGAACCTCAAGGGGTTCGCAAGGGCGACCGCCCGTCGGCCGGTCAGGCCGCCCCATCGGAGCCGTGAGCGAAGCGAACTGGCGTGAGATCAAGAAAAGCAGAGGGAGCTCGAACCTCAAGGGTTCGCAAGGGCGACCGCCCGTCGGCCGGTCAGGCCGCCCCATCGGAGCCGTGAGCGAAGCGAACTGGCGTGAGATCAAGAAAAGCAGAGGGAGCTCGAACCTCAAAAGGGTTCGCAAGGGCGACCGCCCGTCGGCCGGTCAGGCCGCCCCATCGGAGCCGTGAGCGAAGCGAACTGGCGTGAGATCAAGAAAAGCAGAGGGAGCTCGAACCTCAAGGGTTCGCAAGGGCGACCGCCCGTCGGCCGGTCAGGCCGCCCCATCGGAGCCGTGAGCGAAGCGAACTGGCGTGAGATCAAGAAAAGCAGAGGGAGCTCGAACCTCAAGGGTTCGCAAGGGCGACCGCCCGTCGGCCGGTCAGGCCGCCCCATCGGAGCCGTGAGCGAAGCGAACTGGCGTGAGATCAAGAAAAGCAGAGGGAGCTCGAACCTCAAGGGTTCGCAAGGGCGACCGCCCGTCGGCCGGTCAGGCCGCCCCATCGGAGCCGTGAGCGAAGCGAACTGGCGTGAGATCAAGAAAAGCAGAGGGAGCTCGAACCTCAAAAGGGTTCGCAAGGGCGACCGCCCGTCGGCCGGTCAGGCCGCCCCATCGGAGCCGTGAGCGAAGCGAACTGGCGTGAGATCAAGAAAAGCAGAGGGAGCTCGAACCTCAAGGGTTCGCAAGGGCGACCGCCCGTCGGCCGGTCAGGCCGCCCCATCGGAGCCGTGAGCGAAGCGAACTGGCGTGAGATCAAGAAATGGTGCGGTCGAGAAGACTCGAACTTCCACGGGTTGCCCCACAGCGACCTCAACGCTGCGCGTCTACCAATTCCGCCACGACCGCACGTCACGACAGGGGCCGGTCCGAACCGGCTCGCGGCATGTAGCAAATCGCTTTGGGCGAAACAAGTGCGCCTGACGCTTTTAAGCGAGGAGATTTGCACAAGTTTCGCCCGCCTCTTCCCGCCTTGCGCGAACTGGACGTTGCGTCCGGCAAGGTCCATATTCGGCCAGGGAAAAAACCATGACAGAACGCAGCCAGATCGCCACGTCCTTCCTGCCGGTTCCGGGCTCCGCGCCCGTCGAATGGCGGATCGAACCCGGGCTCACGCCCTACCCGCAAGCGCTGGAATTCATGGAGAGCCGCGCCGCCGCGATTCGTGAGGGCAAGGAGCCCGAACTGATCTGGCTGGTCGAGCATCCTCCGCTCTACACGGCTGGAACCAGCGCCAGGGTCGAAGACCTGATCGAAGCCGACCGCTTTCCGGTGTTCGCGGCCGGACGCGGCGGCGAATATACCTATCATGGGCCTGGGCAGCGCGTGGCCTATGTCATGCTCGACCTGAAGCGCAGACGCGAGGACGTACGCGCCTTCGTCGCTGCCCTGGAGGAATGGATCATCCGTACGCTCGACCGTTTCAACGTCAGGGGCGAACGGCGCGAGGATCGGGTCGGTGTCTGGGTGATTCGGCCCGACCGCCCGCGCCTGCCCGACGGTTCCGTGGCCGAGGACAAGATCGCCGCGATCGGCATCCGCCTCAGGCGCTGGGTGTCCTTCCATGGCATCGCCGTCAATGTCGAGCCGGAGCTGTCGCATTTCTCCGGCATCGTGCCCTGTGGAATCACAGGCTACGGCGTCACCAGCCTGGTGGATCTCGGCCTGCCGGTCACCATGGCCGATGTCGACATCGCCTTGAAGGGCGCCTTCGCCGAAGTATTCGGACCGGTTGAGGCCGAACAATCCGAAACAATGCGCAGGAGTGCGTGACATGAAGCAGGCGCGGCTGCGATCCCTCACACTTGCCGCGCTGCTTGCCGTCCTGGCTCCAGCCGCCCATGCCCAGCAGGCCTCCGATGTCGTGGCTCCAGAGGGCAAGAGCGGCATCACCACCAGGGCGCCTGTCCATGCCGGAAGCCAGATGGTTGCCGCGGCCAATCCGCTCGCTGCCCAAGCCGGGCTTGCGGTGCTGCGCGACGGCGGCAACGCCGCCGATGCGCTGGTCGCCGTCCAGGCCGTGCTCGGTCTCGTTGAGCCGCAATCCTCGGGCCTCGGCGGCGGCGCCTTCCTCACCTGGTACGACGCCTCCACCGGCAACGTGACGACTTTCGACGGCCGCGAAACGGCGCCCGCGGCGGCGACCCCGAACCTTTTCCTCGGAGCCGACGGCAAGCCGCTCGAATTCTTCGACGCCGTGGTCGGCGGCCGATCGGTCGGCACTCCCGGTGTTCCGCGCCTCCTGGAGACGGTGCACGCCAGATACGGAAAGCGGCCTTGGGCCGGCCTGTTCGATCGGGCGATCGAACTCGGCGAGAAAGGCTTCGCGGTTTCTGCGCGCCTCAACGTCCTGCTCGTCGAGGACGGCGGCCGGCTCGACCAGGACCCCGCCGCACGGGCCTACTTCTTCGGCTCGGACGGCAAGCCGCTGGCCACGGGCACTGAACTCGCCAATCCGGACTACGCGGCCACCTTGAAGGCCATGGCGGCGGGCGGCGCGGACGCCTTCTACAAGGGTGCGATCGCCGAGAAGATCGTCGCGGCGGTACAGGGCCATGCGACAAATCCGGGCGGACTCACCCTGGCCGACCTTGCCGGTTATGAGGTCAAGGAACGTTCCGCAGTCTGTGCGCCCTATCGCGGCCATCAGGTCTGCGGCATGGGGCCGCCCTCGTCGGGCGCGATCGCCATCGGCCAGATTCTCGGCATGATCGAGCCTTTCGACATCGCGACGCTCGGGCCCGACGATCCGGTGAGTTGGCGCATCATCGGCGATGCCACCCGCCTCGCCTTTGCCGATCGCGAACGCTTCGTGGCCGACAGCGATTTCGTGACCTTGCCGAAGGGCCTGCTCGATGCCGATTATCTGAAATCGCGTTCGGCGCTGCTGCGCCGGGACACCGCACTCGGCCCCGACGAGGCAAGCGCCGGCGAGCCGCCATGGGACAAGGCCGAGCTCAGGATCGACGGTCGCTCGCTGGAGCAGCCCTCCACCTCGCATTTCACTGTTGTCGACAAGGACGGCAACATCGCCGCCATGACGTCCTCGATCGAGAACGGCTTCGGCTCGCGAATGATGGCGGCCGGTTTCCTGCTCAACAACCAGCTCACCGACTTTTCCTTCGAGCCCGAAGCCGACGGCGAGGCGGTTGCGAACCGGGTCGAGGCCGGCAAACGGCCGCGCTCTTCAATGTCGCCCACGATCGTGCTGAGAGACGGCAAGCCAGTGTTCGCGCTCGGCTCCCCCGGCGGCAGCCGCATCATTCCCTATGTCGCGACCACGATCATCGCGCTCATCGACTGGAAGATGGACATGCAGGCGGCGATATCCCTGCCGCATATGGTGAACCGCTTCGGCACCTATGATCTCGAGGCGGGCACTCCGGCCGAAGGGATGGCCGATGATCTCGAAGCCCTCGGCTACGAGGTCAAGGTCCGCGACCTCAATTCGGGCCTTCACGGCATCGCCATCGATGCCGGCGGGCTGACCGGCGGCGCAGATCCCCGCCGCGAAGGGGTGGCCCTCGGTGACTGATCGCGGTCTGCCGAATTCGTCCGTGCGGAGCGCCCTTGCGGCGCCCCGCTCCTTCTCCAATCAGAGCGCGCCGATCCACATCGCCATGGTGACGATGAAGGCGCTAACCGAAACCAGCGAAACGACATCCTGCAAAAGGTCAGTCATGGAACTCTCCTGATTTGGATATGTTCCTTTTATGTTCTATTCTTGTTCTTGTTTCAACCCATTTCCAGCGACGCGTGCCGCCGGCCGACTCAAAAGGTTAGCAAAATCCTAATCCGATCCACCGACATGCGGTGGATGCACAGCATCGCGCCGTCTCGCATCGATGGTTTTTCAGGATGACCGCATGCGACTGCGCAGGTGCGAACCGGCACGAATATGGGTGGCCGATGGCCGGCGGCACCGAAACCGCCGACACGATATCAGAATGGGACGACCTTGCCTTCGGCTAGGGTGACGCGGCGGTCCATGCGTGCGGCGAGCTCGTGATTGTGGGTGGCGATGAGCGCGGCAAGGCCGGACTGGCGCACCAGCGCCTCCAGCGCCTCGAAGACATAGGCGGCCGTGGTCGGATCGAGATTGCCTGTCGGCTCGTCGGCGAGCAGGATCAGCGGCGCATTGGCGACCGCGCGCGCGATCGCGACCCGCTGCTGCTCGCCGCCTGAAAGCTCGGCCGGCCGATGGTGGGCGCGCTTGCCGATCTTCATGTAGTCGAGCAACTGCGCCGCCCGTTCCGCCGCCTCGGCCTTGCCGAGCCCCTTCACGAGTTGCGGCATCATGATGTTCTCGAGCGCGGTGAACTCCGGCAGCAGATGGTGGAACTGGTAGACGAAGCCGATATCGTTGCGGCGGATCGCGGTACGCTCGTCGTCCGACAGCCGCCCGCAGGCCTTACCCGAGAGGATGACGTCCCCGGCGTCGGGCCGCTCCAGCAGTCCGGCCGTGTGCAGCAAGGTCGACTTGCCCGTGCCCGACGGTGCGACAAGCGCCACCATCTCGCCGCGCCCGAGCGTGAAATCGGCGCCGCTCAGGATGGTCAGCTTGCGCGGCCCCTGTACATAATGGCGTTCGACGCTCTTCAGTTCGATGACGGGGACGCTCACTCGTACCTCAGCGCTTCGACGGGATCGAGCTTCGCGGCGCGCCAGGCGGGAAACAGCGTTGCCAGGAAAGACAGGACAAGCGCCATGAGGATCACCGAGATCGTCTCGCCCGGATCCATCTTGGCCGGCAGCTTGCTCAGGAAATAGAGCTCCGGATTGAACAGCACCGTGCCCGACAACCAGGAGAAGAACTGGCGGATCGATTCCACATTGAGGCACACCACGATGCCCAGGATGACGCCGGCAATGGTGCCGGCCCCGCCGATCGCGGCTCCGGTCATCAGGAAGATGCGCATCACCGAAGCCCTCGTGGCGCCCATGGTGCGCAGGATGGCGATGTCGGCACCCTTGTCCTTCACCAGCATGACCAGGCCGGAGATGATGTTGAGGGCCGCGACGAGCACGATCAGCGTCAGGATCATGAACATCACGTTGCGCTCTACCTCGAGCGCCGAGAAGAAGGTGTGGTTGCGCTGCCGCCAGTCGGTCAGGAAGACCGGCCGCTGCGCCGCCTCCTCGACAGGGCCTTTCAGCGCGTCGACGGCATCGGGATTGTCGACGAAGATCTCCAGCGCCTGCGCGCGGTTCTCCATGTTGAAATAGAGCTGCGCTTCTGTGAGCGGCATGAAGATGATCGAGGAATCATATTCAGACATGCCGATCTCGTAGATGGCGACGATCGGATAGGACTTCACGCGCGGCGTCGTGCCGAGCGGGCTGACGTCGCCGTCGGGCGAGATCAGCGTGATCGTGTCGCCGAGCACGAGACCCAGATTCTCGGCCATGCGTGTGCCGATCGCCACGCCCTCGCTGTCGTCGAAACCGACGATCGAGCCCTGGCGGATGTTGTTGGCGACGAGTTCGAGCCTGGACAGGTCCTCGCCGCGGATACCGCGCACCAGCGCGCCCGTTCCGGCGCCGATATTGCCCGAGGCAAGCGTCTGTCCGTCGACCAGGGGGATCGCATATTTGACCCCGGGCACCCCGGCGATGCGGCCGGCGACGGCGGCGTAGTCCTCCAGCGGCGAATCGATCGGCTGCATCACGAGATGGCCGTTGATGCCCAGGATGCGCACCAGAAGCTCGGCCCGGAAGCCGTTCATCACCGCCATCACGATGATCAGCGTCGCGACGCCGAGCATGATGCCGGCAAAGGAGATCGAGGCGATCACCGAAATGAACGCCTCCTTGCGGCGGGCGCGCAGATAGCGCCAGGCCACCATCCGCTCGAAGGCGGAAAACGGCGCCGCGCCCTTCGACTTCGCTGCCGCCGCGCTGCTCATGGACGGGCGCCGAGACGATTGACGACGTCGGCGAGCGCGATCGCGCTGCGCTCGCCCGTCTTGCGGTTCTTGATCTCCGCCTCCCCGGCGGCCACTCCGCGTGGTCCGACGATCACCTGCCGCGGCAGGCCGATCAGGTCCGCCGTCGCGAACTTGCCGCCGGCGCGCTGATCGGTGTCGTCATAGAGCACGTCCCATCCGGCTGCGGTGAGCGACTTGTAGAGCTCGTCACAGGCGCGGTCGCAATCGGCGTCGCCGGCCTTCATGTTGATCAGGCCGATGTCGAAGGGCGCGACCGCCTCCGGCCAGATGATGCCGTTCTCGTCATGGCTCGCTTCGATGATCGCCGCGACGAGGCGCGAAGGGCCGATGCCGTAGGACCCCCCGGACGCGAAATGATCCTTGCCGTCCGGGCCGGTCACCTTCGCGCCCATCGGCTTCGAATATTTCTCCCCGAAATGGAAGATGTGACCGACCTCGATGCCGCGGGCCGAAACCTGCTCGGTCCCGGCAATGGCATCCCACGCCCTCTCGTCATGCATCTCGTCCGTCGCCGCGTAAGGCGTCGTCCAGCGCTTGACGACATCGGCGATCGCCGCGTCGTCGGTGAAGTCGGTGTCGGCGCCAGGCACGGGAAGCGTCAGGAAGTCCTTGTGGCAGAACACCTGGCTTTCGCCGGTGTCGGCCAGGATGATGAATTCGTGGGACAGGTCGCCGCCGATCGGACCGGTGTCGGCACGCATCGGGATCGCCTGCATTCCCATTCGGGTAAAGGTCCTCAGATAGGACACGAACATCCTGTTGTACGCGGCTCTGGCGCCTTCATAATCGATGTCGAAGGAGTAGGCGTCCTTCATCAGGAACTCGCGCGAACGCATGACGCCGAAACGCGGGCGGACCTCGTCGCGATACTTCCACTGGATGTGGTAGAGATTCAGCGGCAGGTCCTTGTAGGATTTCACGTAGGACCGGAAGATCTCCGTCACCATCTCCTCATTGGTCGGGCCGTAGAGCATATCGCGCTCATGGCGGTCCTTGATGCGCAGCATCTCCTTACCGTAGTCGTCGTAGCGGCCGCTCTCGCGCCACAGATCCGCCGACTGGATGGTAGGCATCAGGATTTCCAGCGCCCCGGCACGGTCCTGTTCCTCGCGGATGATGCGACAGACCTTGTCTAGCACGCGCTTGCCCAGCGGCAGCCAGGAGAAGCTGCCCTGCCCCTGCTGCCGGATCATGCCGGCGCGCAGCATCAGGCGGTGCGAGACGATCTCCGCCTCGCGCGGATTCTCTTTCAGGATGGGCAGGAAGTAACGCGACAGCCGCATGAAAAATCCGTTGAAGTGACCCATGCCGCAAGGACGAGCGGCAGGCGAAAGGTGATTGCTTGTACGCGCTTCATAGCCATTTCATGGCCGCTTGGGAACCCGATCGCATGCGGCGAATGGGCTGCCCGTCCAAGGTCGGAAGTCGGCAGAAACCTTCGCTTGTCCAGTCAAGTTTAGCTCGACTAAAATCCAGGCAAGGCCTGCTTCTCTATTGTGCATTGCAGCACAATCTGATGGCTTTTCACGCAAAATTCCGCGTGACATTGTGTTCTTTCGTAGGCTAATGTGCCCGGCATAATCGAGAGGGCGGAAATAAATCCGCTCTCCTACGCGGTCAAAGTCTTGGGAGGATGCGATCTAGGCGCGGTTACTCGCTGCCGCCGGACACCGGAAAGCAGATCGGACGCGTTCAAACTGCAAGGCTTCGGCCTTGCATTTTTTTTGCGCAATCATCAGCTTGGCGTCGACAGCTCACGGATCATGCGAAAGCACTCGCGCCTTGTCTCTCCCCGCTCGGGGCGGTCTATGTAAGTGGCTGCTTACTTATGTAAATGCCGCCGCCTGACGGACGCTACCTCAGAACCGGCAATCGGATCCGATTTTCGGGAAGCACGATACGGGGTTTCAAAGTGATGGAGCGTGCTCTACGCGTCCGAATGGACGCGCGGCACCCAACCGGAGCATTGCCATGCCGACGTCAGCAGATCTTCTCGCGGCCTCTGCGGTTCTCTGCTGGGTGATGGTTCTGTTCGCCGGCGTCCTGCGCATCCGGACCTGGACAAAGGCCGGGGTAGTGATCGGCCTGGGCAACCGCGACACGCTGCCGGCAGCCGGCACGGTCGCCGGGCGCAGCGAACGCGCTGCACGAAACATGCTCGAGAACCTCCTGATCTTCGCAGCGCTTCTCCTGGCTGCATGGATGGCGAAGGTGCCGGAGGAAAAGCTCATCCTTCCTGCCCAACTCTTCTTCTGGGCGCGGCTGGCCTACTTCCCGACCTATGTGGCGGGCATCGTCTATCTCAGGACCGCGTTCTGGGCAGTGGGCGCCGTGGGCACGGCGCTGATCGCCTGGGCCGTGCTCGCCGGCTGATCGCCGCATCGGCCCGAAGTTGGGATTCGGCCTTCGGAAACCGTGATGGCCGGTCCAAATTCATGGATCGTCCTTCGCGCATCCGAACGGACGCGCGGCGCCCTATTCGAACTCGGGCACGATGCGGGGGATGTCGTCGATGGTGAGGCCGAAGCCTCGGGTCAGAACGTAGAAGCCGCCCAACAGCAGGGCCGAAACGATCGTGGTGCGGATGACGGCGCGCAGCATATGCGGCCCGGTCGGAGCGCTGGGCACCGTGCCGAGCGTCACGTCCTTCGCCTCGTCCTGCGTGCGCAGGCTGAACGGCAAGGTGGCGAAAAGCGTCAGCCACCAGATGATGAAGTACAACGCGAAGACGGAAACCCAGGTCATTGCCGACCCTTTCTGCCATTCCTGACCTTCGGTGGACCGAAGGCGCCTCTCATATCATGCGCTATGTCGCGCGACCTCCGGCCTCACGCCTGTTCAAGCTCGACCAGCGTTCCCTGGAAATCCTTCGGATGCAGGAACAGCACCGGCTTTCCATGGGCACCGATCTTCGGATTGCCGTCGCCCAGCACCCGGGCGCCTGATGCCTTCAGCCGGTCGCGCGCGGCAAGGATATCGTCGACCTCATAGCACACATGGTGCATGCCGCCCGACGGATTCTTGTCGAGAAAGGCCGCGATCGGCGAACCCTCACCCAACGGCTCCAACAGTTCGATCTTGGTGTTGCCGACGTCGATGAAGACAACGGTCACGCCATGTTCCGGAAGCGCCTGCGGCTCGGTCACCTTCGCGCCGAGCGTCTGCCGGTAGACAGCGGAGGCGGCAGCCAGGTCGGGCACCGCGATGGCGACGTGATTGAGGCGTCCGAGCATATGCAATCCCTCATCCACAATACCGGACCAGCGTCTTGCATCCGGTATTGCGCAAAAAACAGGAAGACAGAGTCATTTCCGCGTCTCGGAGAAAAGCGGAAATGCCCTATCGCGTGACGAAGACCGTCACCAGAGGCTTTTTTCCCCAGGCATCGTTGGCCGCCGCCCGCACGGCGCGGCGAACGGCCTCCTGCACCAGGTCCAGGTCTTTTCGGCGCTGACGTGGTATGGAGTCCACCGCGCCGATTGCCGCATCGACCATCAGGTCCTCCAGCAGTTCGCCTCGCGCGTCGATCTCGGCAACGCCGATCGCCACCAGATCGGGATCGTCTGCCAGTTCGTAGCGATCGTCCAGCACCACGTTCACCGCGACATGACCGGCAAAGGAAAGCTTGCGGCGGCTGCGGATGCCCATGGCTTCCTCGCTGCCGATCAGCTTGCCGTCCTTGAAGATGCGGCCGAACGGCACCTGGTCGATGATCTGCGCCGTTCCGGGGGAGAGCCGCAGCATATCGCCGTTGCGCAACTGCGCCACTTCGGGAATGCCCGATGTCGCCATCAGCGAGCCTTGCGCCACGAGATGCGCCGCCTCGCCGTGCACCGGCACGCCGATACGCGGGCGTGTCCATTCATACATCCGGCGCAGCTCGGCCCGCCGCGGATGACCCGAGACGTGGACCAGCGCGTCTGCGTCCTCGATGATCTTCATGCCGAGGTCGATCAGGCGGTTCTTGATCTCGAGGATCGCCTTCTCGTTGCCGGGAATGGTGCGCGAGGAGAAGATCACCGTATCGCCCGCGGTAAGCGAAACCGTTTTCATCTCCTCGCGCGAGAGCTTGGCAAGCGCTGCAAGCGGTTCTCCCTGGCTGCCGGTGCAGATCACCACCAGATTCTCGCGCGCGATGTAGCCGTAGTCCTCCTCGTCTGCGAACTCGGGCAGTCCGTCCATGTAGCCGAGTTCGGTCGCCACACTGATGACGCGCTTCAGCGATCGGCCGAGAACGAGACATTTGCGGCCGGCATCGCGTGCTGCCTCGGCGATCGAGCGAATACGCCCGACATTGGAGGAGAAAGTGGTGACGGCGACGCGGCCCTTTGCGTCTTCGATGAGCTTCTTCAGGCTCTGGCCGACCGCCTGCTCGGAAGGCGATTCACCTTCCCGCACCGCGTTGGTGGAATCGCAGATCAGCGCCAGCACGCCGGCCTCGCCCAGCGCGCGGAAACGAGCCTCGTTGGTGAGCGGGCCGATCTCGGGTGCCGGGTCGATCTTCCAGTCTCCAGTATGGATCACCGTGCCCGCCGGGGTGGTGATCGCCAGTGACACCGGCTCCGGAATGGAATGGGTCACCGGGATCGCCTCGATCCGGAACGGACCGACGGTGAAGGTTTCGCCGGCGCGATAGATTATCACCGGAACCAGCGGCGAGCCGCTTTCGGACTGCCGCTTGGCTTCCAGCAGCCCAGCGGCGAAAGGCGTCATCCAGCAAGGCGCCTTGAGCCGCGGCCACAGGTCGAGCAGAGCGCCGTAGTGATCCTCATGGGCATGAGTGATGACGATGCCCTTCAGATTGACGAGATCGTCCTCGATATAGCGGATATCGGGCAGCACGAGATCGACGCCGGGCAGGCCGGAATCCGGGAAGGTCACGCCGCAATCGACCACGATCCATTCGCGCGCGTCCGGCGGACCGTAGCCGTAGAGCGCGAAATTCATGCCGATCTCGCCGACCCCGCCGAGCGGGACGAAAACCAGTTCTGCCTTGTCCGCCATCTCAGCGTTCTCCGGGATTTCTCATGACGCGGCGGCGGATGCGACCGCGCCGAAATGCACATCGCCGGCGGCGATGCTGATCGCATGGCCCTCCCGGTCGCGGATCACGAACCGGCAATCCTCGTCGATCGTCTCGAACACGCCGCGGATCACCTTGCCGTCGACGCGCACGGCGACCTCGCTGCCGAGGCCCGCTGCCCGCCCCAGCCAGCGCTGACGGATGCGGGAAAGACCCCGTCCCTCGTCCCACGCACGGCTGTTTTCGGTCCAGGCATCGGACAGCGCGATGAACAGGCCTTCGGCATCGCATCGGCTGCCGAGCGCCCTCAGCGACGTCGCCGGATAGGGCACGTCTTGCGGATACGCCACAACATTGACGCCGATGCCGATCGCCAGCCCGAAGCGGTTGTCGTCGAGCATGGCCGATTCGAGCAGGATGCCGGCGAGCTTCGCGCCACGCGCCAGCACGTCGTTCGGCCACTTCAGCTCGAAGCGGTCGCCGCGACCGCCCCCGCCGTCGGGGGCGACGGCGACGGTGCCGCCGGGCAGGACTGCGTCCAGCGCATCCGAAAGCGCGAGGCCCGCGACGAAACCGAGCGTTGCCGCCAGGCGCAATTCGTGGCGTCCGACCAGCAGCAGCGTCGCTGCCAGGTTGCCCTCGGGCGTCGCCCAGGCGCGACCGCGCCTGCCCCGCCCGCTATCCTGGCGCTTCGACACGATCCACAGCCTGCCGGCATCCCCCTCCCGCGCCCGCTCCAATGCGAGCGCGTTGGTGGAGCCGACACTGTCATGCGCTTCGAGCCGGTAGCCTTCCAGTTGTGCGGTCGGAGCGAGCGAAAAGGCCATCGCGTCAGAAGAACGTCTTGGCTGCGGCTTGCGCCACCTGCCCGATCGGTCCGCCGATCAGCACGTAGAAGAGCACGAACGCGCCGCTCACGCCCAGCACCAGCTTGAGCTCGCCGGCCATCGGCGTGAAGCCGCCGGCCGGCTCATCGAACCACATGATCTTGATGATGCGCAGATAATAATAGGCGCCGACCACCGAGGCGAGCACCCCGATCACCGCGAGCGCGTAAAGATGCGCGTTGATCGCCGCCAGGAACACGTACCATTTCCCCCAGAAACCGGCGAGCGGCGGGATGCCGGCCAGCGAGAACATCAGGATCGTCATGATCGTGGCCATGGTCGGATTGGTCGTCGCCAGGCCGGCCAGATCCTCGATCTGCTCGACATTGCCGTCCTTGCGGCGCATGGCCAGGATGAAGGCGAAGGTGCCCAGCGTCATCACCAGATAGATCAGCATGTAGATGATGACGCCGCGCACGCCGGCTTCGCTGTTGGCGGCAAGACCGACCAGCGCATAGCCCATGTGGCCGATCGAGGAATAGGCCATCAGGCGCTTGATATTCCTCTGGCCGATCGCCGCGAAGGCGCCGAGCGCCATGGACGCAATGGCGATAAACACGACGATCTGCTGCCAGTCGGGTGCGATCGGCGCGAAGGCGCCCATCGTGACGCGCACGATCAGCGCCATCGCCGCCATCTTGGGCGCGGCCGCGAAGAAGGCCGTCACGGGTGTCGGCGCCCCCTCGTAGACATCGGGCGTCCACATATGGAAGGGTACGGCCGAGATCTTGAAGGCGAGCCCGGCCAGGACGAAGACCAGTCCGAAGACGAGACCGAGCTGACGCTCGCCGCCAGCAAGCGCCGATGCGATCGCCTCGAAGCCGGTATGGCCGGTATAGCCGTAGACCAGCGAGATGCCGTAGAGCAGCATGCCCGAGGACAGCGCGCCCAGCACGAAATATTTGAGGCCCGCCTCGGTCGAGCGCACGCTGTCGCGATTGATCGCGGCGACCACGTAGAGCGAGAGCGACTGCAGCTCCAGGCCGAGATAGAGCGCGATCATGTCGTTGGCCGAAACCATCAGCATCATGCCGAGCGTAGCCAGCATGATGAGCACGGGATATTCGAACTTGTCGAATTTCTCAGCCTTGGCGAAACCGACCGACATGATGAGGGTGACCACAGAGCCGATCAGCGTCAGCACTTTCATGAAGCGGGCGAAGGGATCGTTGACGAAGGCGCTGCCAAAAGCGTTGCCTTCGCCGCCGAGGAACAGAAGCCATGCGCCGGCGCCGATCAGCACGGCGACGGCGAGGCCATTCACGACGGTGTTGGCCCGCTCGCCGGAATAGACGCCGATCATCAGAAGCGCCATCGCCCCGACGGCGAGGATCAGTTCCGGCGTCGCCAGAGAGAGGCTCGAGTAAAGTTCCGGTGTCATGAACCCGTCCCTGTCAGTTCGCGGCCGCGGTTTGCGCGGCTTGCAGCGAAACGGTGATGTTGTCGACCAGCGCCTTGACCGATGCCGACGTCACATCGAAAACCGGCGTCGGATAGACGCCGAAGAAGATGGTCAGCACGACCAGCGGATAGATGACCGCCTTCTCGCGGGTCGAGAGGTCGAGCAGGCCCTTCAGGCTCTCCTTGGTCAGCGCCCCGAAGATCACCTTGCGGTAGAGCCAGAGCGCATAGGCCGCCGACAGGATCACGCCCGTCGCGGCGAACAGGGCCACCCAGGTGTTGACCTCGAAGACGCCCATCAGGGTGAGGAACTCGCCGATGAAGCCGCTGGTGCCCGGCAGGCCGACATTGGCCATGGTGAAGATCATGAACACCGTGGCGTATTTGGGCATGTTGTTGACCAGGCCGCCATAGGCCGCGATCTCCCGGGTGTGCATGCGGTCATAGACGACGCCGACGCACAGGAAGAGCGCGCCCGAGACCAGCCCGTGCGAGAGCATCTGGAAGATCGCGCCCTGGATGCCGAGGTCGTTCATCGCGAAGGTGCCCATCGTCACGTAGCCCATATGGGCGACCGACGAATAGGCGATCAGCTTCTTCATATCCTCCTGCATCAGCGCAACGAGCGAGGTGTAGACAATCGCCACAATCGACAGCGTGAAGATGAAGGGTGCGAAGTCCGCCGAAGCGATCGGGAACATCGGCAGCGAGAACCGCAGGAAGCCGTAGCCGCCCATCTTCAAGAGGATAGCCGCCAGGATCACCGAGCCGGCGGTCGGCGCCTCGACGTGGGCATCCGGCAGCCAGGTGTGCACCGGCCACATCGGCATCTTGACCGCGAAGGAGGCGAAGAAGGCGAGCCACAGCCAGGTCTGCATGCCGGCGGGGAAGTTGTAGGTCTGCAACGTCGGGATGTCGGAGGTGCCGGCCGTCCAGAACATGGCCATGACGGCGAGCAGCATCAGCACCGAGCCGAGCAGCGTATAAAGGAAGAACTTGAAGCTGGCATAGACGCGCCGCTTGCCGCCCCATACGCCGATGATGATGAACATCGGGATGAGGCCCGCCTCGAAGAACACGTAGAACAGCACGATGTCGAGCGCGCAGAACACGCCGATCATCAGCGTCTCGAGGATGAGGAACGCGATCATGTATTCCTTGACGCGCTTCTCGACCGACTCCCAGCTGGCCAGGATGCAGAGCGGCATGAGGAAGGTCGTCAGTATGACGAACAGCATCGAGATGCCGTCGACACCCATATGGTAGGAGATGCCGGAATCCAGCCACGCCGCCTTCTCGACCATCTGGAAGCCGGGTGTAGTGGTATCGAAGCCGGCCCAGATGAACAGCGACAGCAGGAAGGTGAAGACCGTCGTCAGAAGCGCGACGTTGCGGATGTTGCGGCGCGCGCTTTCGCCCTCATCGCGGATGAGCAGGATGAGGAACGCCCCTACCAGCGGCAGGAAGGTGACCGTCGAGAGAATTGGCCATTCGGTCATTTCAGAAGCCGCTCCCGAGCATCATCCATGTGACGAGGGCTGCAACCCCGATCAGCATCGCAAAGGCATAGTGGTAGAGGTAGCCGGTCTGCAGGCGCACCACGCGGCTGGTCACGTCGATGACCCGTGCCGACACGCCGTCCGGCCCGAAGCCGTCGATCAGCCAGCCGTCGCCCTTCCGCCACAGGAAGGTGCCCAGCCGCTTCGCCGGCCTGACGAACAGGAAGTCGTAGATCTCGTCGAAGTACCACTTGTTCAGCAGGAACTGGTAGATCATCTGGTGCCGGCCGGCGATCGCCGCCGGCTCCTCGGGCCTGCGGATATAGAGGTGGTAGGCCACGCCGAAGCCGAGCAGCATGGCAACGAACGGCGCAAGCTTCACCCAGACCGGCACCTCGTGGAAATCATGCAGGATATGATTGTCCGGCAAGGTGAACAGCGAAGCCTTCCAGAACTCGGCATAGTGCTCGCCGATGAAGTAGTCGTGGAACACCACGCCGGCGAACAGCGCGCCGATGGCCAGGAGAACCAACGGCACGAGCATGACCGGCGGCGATTCATGCACGTGGTGCATGACGTCGGCGGTGGCGCGCGGTTGGCCGTGGAAGGTCATGAAGATCAGCCGCCAGGAATAGAAGCTGGTGAAGCAGGCGGCGATCACCAGGAGCGCGAACGCGAAGCCGGCGACGGCATTGTGGCCGACGAACGCTCCTTCGATGATGGCGTCCTTCGAGAAGAAGCCGGCCGTGCCGATGATGGTGGCGGGGATGCCGACGCCGGTGAGCGCCAGGGTTCCGATGATCATCATCCAGTAGGTGACCGGGATGAGAGTCCTGAGGCCGCCCATGCGGCGCATGTCCTGCTCGTCGGAGACGGCGTGGATGACCGAACCCGAGCCGAGGAACAGCAGCGCCTTGAAGAAGGCATGCGTGAACAGGTGGAAGATGGCCGCCGAATAGAAGCCCATGCCCAGCGCGACGAACATGTAGCCGAGCTGCGAGCAGGTCGAATAGGCGATCACGCGCTTGATGTCGTTCTGCACGAGGCCGACGGTCGCGGCAAAGAAGGCCGTGAAGGCGCCGATGAAGGTCACCACGGTGAGCGCCGAGTGTGAAAGCTCGAACAGCGGCGACAGGCGCGCCAGCATGAAGACGCCTGCCGTCACCATGGTGGCGGCATGGATGAGGGCGGACACGGGCGTCGGGCCCTCCATGGCGTCGGGCAGCCAGGTATGAAGCGGAACCTGCGCCGACTTGCCCATCGCTCCCATGAAGAGCAGCAGGCAGACGACGGTGAGCGCGCCGTGCTTGTCGAGGCCCCAGCCCAGGAAGGTCCAGTAGGGTTCGGCCGCAGCTTCCGCCGCGCCTTCCGGCGGCAGGAACGACGCCGCATTGGCGAACACGGTGCCAAGGTCCACGGACTGGAACAGCACGACGACGCCGAAGATGCCGAGCAGGAAGCCGAAATCGCCGATGCGGTTCACGACAAAGGCCTTGATCGCGGCCGCGTTCGCCGACGGCTTCTTGTACCAGAAGCCGATCAACAGGTAGGAGGCGAGGCCGACGCCTTCCCAGCCGAAGAACATCTGCACCAGATTGTCCGCCGTCACCAGCATCAGCATCGCGAAGGTGAACAGCGACAGATAGGCGAAGAAGCGCGGCCGGTGCGGGTCGTGATGCATGTAGCCGATCGAATAGATGTGCACCAACGCCGAGACGGTGTTGACCACGACAAGCATGACGACGGTGAGCGTGTCGATCCTCAGCGCCCAGTCCGCCTGCAGCCCGGCGATATCGATGAAGCGCAGCACCGGCACGCTGAACACCTCGCCCTCGCCGAAACCGACGCTGAAGAAGGCGATCCACGACAGCACGGCCGAGATCACCAGGAAACCGGAGGTGATGTATTCGGACGCCTTGGCGCCGATCGAGCGTCCGAAGAGGCCGGCGATCAGGAAGCCGAGGAGCGGAAGGAAGACGATGGCCTGGTACATTTTGGTTCCGTCAACCCTTCATCATGTTGACGTCTTCGACGGCGATCGAGCCGCGATTGCGGAAGAAGACGACGAGGATGGCGAGGCCGATGGCCGCCTCGGCGGCGGCCACGGTCAGCACGAAGAGTGCGAAGACCTGGCCGACGAGGTCGCCGAGGGCGGCCGAGAAGGCCACGAAATTGATGTTCACGGCGAGCAGGATGAGTTCGATCGACATCAGGATGACGATGACGTTCTTCCTGTTCAGGAAGATGCCGAAGACGCCCAGCGTGAACAGGACTGCCGAAACGGTCAGATAATGAGCGATGCCCACAACCATGGTCAGATTCCCTTGCCCGTCTCGACTTTCTTGATTTCGATCGCGGTCGCCGGCGTGCGCGCCACCTGCGCCGGGATGCTCTGGCGCTTGACGCCCGCCTTGTGGCGCAGCGTCAGCACGATGGCGCCGATCATGGCGACCAGCAGCACGAGACCCGCGATCTGGAAGTAGTAGATGTAGTGCGTATAGAGGATGTCGCCCAAGGCAGCGGTGTTCTGGCGCGTCGCGATGTCGGGCGTCGGCATGGCCACGCTGCCGGCGAGTTCCGGCGAGAAGACGTAGCCGCCCAGCACCACGATCAGTTCGCCCGCCAGGATCACGCCGATCACCGCGCCGATCGGCGCATATTGGAGCGCTCCCTCCTTCAGTTCGGCGAAGTCGACGTCGAGCATCATGACGACAAAGAGGAACAGCACGGCCACGGCGCCGACATAGACGACCAGCAGGATGAGCGCCAGAAACTCCGCCCCGGTGAGCAGGAACAGCCCGGCCGCGTTGAAGAAGGTCAGGATCAGGTAGAGAACCGAATGGACCGGATTGCGCGCGGAAATGACCATGAAGGCCGCGCCGATCGCGATGAAGGCGAAGAGGTAGAAGAAGACCGCTTCGAGTCCGTTGAGCATGGGGTTCCCCCGGGTTTACTTCCAGCCAAGACGCAAGCCGCGCCCTGCCCGATCTTGCCGGCTCCGCAACCGCCTCCGGTCGCCAGGGCCGCGTGTTCCTAGCGCATGTCCCGGTCGGGTTCAAAGAGCCGGACGGAAGAAACATGCGCAATTCAAAAACTTCGAGGACGACCCCCTTCCGGAAAAGTCCGCAGCCTTCCGGGAGCATCCCTCAGGCCGGCCTCGCCGCCGGCCGATCCTGCCGCCTTCAGCGATACGGCGCATCCATCGCGATGTTGCGCGCGATCTCGCGCTCCCACCGGTCGCCGTTCGCCAGCAGCTTGTCCTTGTCGTAGTAGAGTTCCTCGCGCGTCTCCGTCGCGAACTCGAAATTCGGCCCCTCGACGATGGCGTCGACCGGGCAGGCCTCCTGACAGAAGCCGCAATAGATGCACTTCACCATGTCGATGTCGTAACGCACCGTCCGGCGTGTGCCGTCGTTGCGGCGCGGTCCGGCCTCGATGGTGATCGCCTGGGCCGGGCAGATCGCCTCGCAGAGCTTGCACGCGATGCAGCGCTCTTCCCCGTTGGGATAGCGGCGCAGGGCATGCTCGCCGCGGAAGCGCGGGCTGACCGGGCCTTTCTCATGCGGATAGTTCAGCGTCGCCTTCGGGGCGAAGAACTGCCGCATCGACAGGAAGAAGGCACCGACGAAGTCCTTCAGGAGCAGCGATTTGGCGGCGTGCGCAAGCGCTGACATGATTATTCTCCGCTCATCAGCGGGGCCACGAGGTAGCCCACGATCGGCAACAGCACGAATTGGCTGAGGCCCGTAACATTCAGAACCCGTTTCGTCTCGGGCAGTTCGACGCGTGAGGCAAGCAGCCGCAGCAGCGCGAAATCGATCGCCGCCACGACAAGCCCCACGATCGCCCCGATGACGGCCGTCGACATCACGCCATTCCCGTCAGCTTGAGGAAGGCCGCCGTGACGACAACCATGGCCAGCGAAATCGGCAGGAACACCTTCCAGCCCAGCCGCATCAACTGGTCGTAGCGGTAGCGCGGAACGAAAGCCTTCACCATGGCGAACATGAAGAACACCAGGCAGACCTTCAGCACGAACCAGATCACGCCCGGCACCCAGGTGAACGGCGCGAAATCGAAAGGCGGCAGCCACCCCCCGAGGAACAGGATCGTGGTCAGCGCGCACATCAGCACGATCGCGACATATTCGCCGAGGAAGAACAACAGGAACGGCGTCGACGAATATTCGATCATATGGCCGGCAACGAGTTCCGATTCCGCCTCGACCAGGTCGAAGGGCGGGCGATTCGTCTCGGCCAGAGCCGAAATGAAGAAGATGACGAACATCGGGAACAGGCCGAGCCAGTGCCAGTCGAGCAAGGTGTTCGGCAGCCCGAGCCTGGTGCCGAGCCCGTCCTGTTGCGACAGCACGATGTCGGAGAGATTGAGCGAGCCGACGCAGAGCAGCACGGTGATGATGACGAAGCCGATGGAGACCTCATAGGACACCATCTGGGCCGCAGAGCGCAGGGCGCCGAGGAACGGATATTTGGAGTTCGACGCCCAGCCGCCCATGATCACGCCATAGACCTCGAGCGAGGAGATGGCGAAGACATAGAGGATACCGACATTGATGTTGGCGACCGCCCAGCCGTCGCTGACCGGGATCACCGCCCAGGCCGAGATGGCGAGCACGGCCGAAACGAGCGGCGCGAGCAGGAACACGCCCTTGTTGGCGCCGGACGGGATGACCGGCTCCTTGAAGACAAATTTCAGCAGATCCGCGAAAGCCTGCAGCAGCCCCCACGGGCCGACGACGTTCGGACCGCGGCGCAACTGCACGGCCGCCCAGATCTTGCGGTCGGCGTAGAGGATGTAGGCGACGAAGATCAGAAGGACGACGATCAGAACCACCGACTTCAGCAGGATGATCAGCGCCGGAAGGACGTAGAAAGAAAAGAAGCTGTCCATGATCGTCCCTATTCGGCGGCCTGCTTGAAGCCGTCTTTGGCGAGTGCGGAGCACTCCGCCATGACCGCCGACGCACGCGCGATCGGATTGGTGAGATAGAAGTCCCCGACCGCGGAAACGAACGGCGCCTTCCCGAGCTTGCCGCCGAGCGCCGCGGCCTTGGCCACCGCTTCCGCGTCGGCGGGGGCGATCTGGTCGATCGCGCGGAAATGCGGATGGTCGACATAGAGCCTGGCCCGCAGCTGCGACAGCGAATCGAAGGGCAGCCGCTTGCCGAGCACGTCGGACAGCGCCCTCAGGATCGCCCAGTCCTCGCGCGCGTCGCCCGGCGCGAAGCCGGCACGGTTGGTTGCCTGCACGCGCCCCTCGGTGTTGACATAGGTGCCGGACTTCTCGGTGTAGGCCGAGCCCGGCAGAATGACATCGGCGCGATGGGCGCCGGCATCGCCATGGGTGCCGATATAGACAGTGAAGGCCTTGCCGATCCTGCCCATGTCGAGTTCGTCGGCGCCGAGCAGGAACAGTACGCCCAGCGCATCGTCCATCATGCCGGCGACATCCTTGCCGCCCTCGCCCGGCACGAAGCCGAGATCGAGCGCACCGACACGGGCGGCCGCCGTGTGGAGCACGGCGAAACCGTTCCAGCCTTCGGTCACCGCGCCGACCGCCTGCGCGAGTTTCGCAGCGAGGCCGAGCACGGCGCTGCCGTCGGCACGCGCCAGGGCCCCTTGCCCGACGACGATCAGCGGACGCTCGGCCTTCTTCAGCACGTCGAAGAAGGCGCCCTTGCCCTCGACGAGCCCCTTCAGCGTATCCGCTCCGGCGCCCAGCAGGTCATAGGCGTATCGCGTGTCGCCGATTTCGCCGATGACGCCGACGGGCAGATTGCCGATCCGCCACCGCTTGCGGATGCGGGCGTTGAGCACCGATGCCTCGAAGCGCGGATTGGAGCCGATAATGAGGACGGCGTCGGCCTGCTCGATGCCGTCGATGGTCGGGTTGAACACATAGCTCGCGCGGCCGAGCGTGGGGTCGAGCGCGGCGCCGTCCTGGCGGCAGTCGATGTTGCCGGAGCCGAGCGACGTCATCAGTTGCTTGAGCGCATAGATCTCCTCGACGGCGGCGAGATCGCCCGCGATCGCGCCGATCCTGTCCGGCGTCGTGCGCGCCACGGCTTCCTTGATCGCGGCGAAGGCCTCGGACCAGCTTGCCGGCGAGAGTTTTCCGCCCTTGCGCACATAGGGACGGTCGAGGCGCTGCGTGCGCAGGCCGTCCCAGATGAAGCGGGTCTTGTCGGAGATCCACTCCTCGTTCACCGCCTCGTTGACGCGCGGCATGATGCGCATCACCTCGCGGCCGCGCGTATCGACGCGGATCGCCGAACCGACGGCGTCCATCACGTCGATCGTCTCGGTCTTGGTCAGTTCCCAAGGCCGGGCCTGGAAGGCGTAGGGCCTGGAGGTCAGCGCGCCGACCGGGCAGAGATCGATGACGTTGCCCTGCAGTTCCGACGTCATCGCCTGCTCGAGATAAGTCGTGATCTCGGCGTCCTCGCCGCGGCCGATCAGGCCGAGTTCGGAGATGCCGGCGACCTCGGTCGTGAAGCGGACGCAGCGCGTGCAGTGGATGCAGCGCGTCATGATCGTCTTGACGAGCGGCCCGATATATTTGTCCTCAACGGCGCGCTTGTTCTCGTGGTAGCGCGAAGCGTCCACGCCGAAAGCCATCGCCTGGTCCTGCAGATCGCATTCGCCGCCCTGGTCGCAGATCGGGCAGTCCAGCGGATGGTTGATCAGCAGGAACTCCATGACGCCCTCGCGGGCCTTCTTCACCATCGGCGTGTTGGTGAAGATTTCCGGTGCCTCGCCGTTCGGGCCGGGGCGCAGGTCCTTGACGCCCATGGCGCAGCTCGCCTGCGGCTTGGGCGGCCCGCCCTTCACCTCGACCAGGCACATGCGGCAGTTGCCGGCGATCGACAGCCGCTCGTGGAAGCAGAAGCGCGGCACTTCCGCGCCGGCCTCTTCCGCCGCCTGCAGCAGCGTGTAGTGGTCGGGAACTTCGATGTCCCTGCCGTCGACCTTCAGCTTCGCCATATCGTTTCAAACCCCTGCGGTGGTCCGCAAATTCCGGGCCGGGCATCGACGCTCGGCCCGGCTGTCCAGTCTCTTCAGTGCTTCGTTTCGCCCGCGGCCAGTTTCGCCGCCTGGCCGATCCAGTCATCGCGTCCGATGCGCCCCTTGAATGCGAGATAGTCGTCGACCCAGGCGATCTCGGGCGCGCTCCAATCCGCGATCTGCGCATAAGTCCAGACACCCAGCCCGTTGAGCACGCTCTCCAGCTTGGGACCGATGCCTGATATCTTCTTGAGGTCGTCCGGCGCATCCGGCCTGTCGACCGAAGCCGGCCGCCGGAAATCCTCGGGCAGCAAAGCGGCCACAGTCTCGGCGGCAACCGGCGTCACTGCCTTTTTCACGCCCGCCTCGTCGGTGACCGGCGTCGCCTCCTCCGGAACGTCCACGTTCACCGCCTCCTGCGCATGGGCGATAAGCGTGTCGGCGGCAGCGCGTGCGCGCGCTGACGGGGTCCGGCGGGAGGGCTCGGATCCGAAATCGTCCGAGCCTGATGCGAGCAGCCGTTGCGAGGCTTCCGCCATGCCGGCCACCGCCCCCATCCACATTCCGAAGGCATGACCGGCAAAGCCGATGCCGAGCGCGGAGGCCGCGGCGAAACCGCCGGCCGGATGCACCATCAGATTGACGGCGCTGGCCAGCTCCTTCGGCAGCAAGGCGTTGATCTCGCGGTTCATCTCTTCAAACTGCTTCACGTCTGGCATCAAATGCTCGGGTATGGAAAACATCGACATCGTCGTCTCCTCAGCCGATTTCCGTTGGTCCCTGCCCTTGCCGTTTCCTTGTACCGTTCCTGCTTGTTGTGCTCTTATTCGGCCGCCACCAGCACGGGCTCGCTGCGATGGGCGTTGCGCGAAAACTCATCGATGCGCCGCTCGATCTCGGGGCGGAAGTTGCGGATCAACCCCTGGATCGGCCAGGCGGCTGCGTCGCCGAGCGCGCAGATCGTGTGGCCCTCGACCTGCTTGGTCACGTCGAGCAGCATATCGATCTCGCGCTTGTGGGCCTCGCCGCGCACCAGCCGTTCCATGACGCGCCACATCCAGCCGGTGCCCTCGCGGCACGGCGTGCACTGGCCGCAGCTCTCGTGCTTGAAGAAGTAGGAGAGCCGCGCGATCGCCTTCACGATGTCGGTGGACTTGTCCATGACGATCACGGCCGCGGTGCCGAAGGACGACTTCCTTTCGCGCAGGCCGTCGAAATCCATCGGGCAGTCGATGATGTCCTCGGCCTTGACGACCGGGCAGGAAGCCCCGCCGGGGATCACGGCGAGCAGATTGTCCCACCCACCGCGGATGCCGCCGCCATGCTTCTCGACCAGTTCGCGGAAGGTGATGCCCATCGCCTCCTCGACCGTGCATGGCGTGTTGACGTGGCCAACCAGCATGAACAGCTTGGTGCCGACATTGTTGGGCCGGCCGATGGACGAGAACCACGCCGCGCCGCGGCGCAGGATGGTCGGCGCGACAGCGATGGACTCGACGTTGTTGACAGTGGTCGGACAGCCATAAAGGCCGACATTGGCCGGGAACGGCGGCTTCAGCCGCGGCTGGCCCTTCTTGCCTTCCAGGCTTTCGAGCAGGGCCGTCTCCTCGCCGCAGATATAGGCGCCGGCGCCGTGATGGACGTAGATATCGAAATCGTAGCCGTTCTTGTTGCCCTTGCCGATCAGCCGGGCCTCGTAGGCCTCGTCGATGGCCCGCTGCAGGGCCTCCCGCTCGCGGATGAACTCGCCGCGAACATAGATGTAGGCGGCGACCGCTCCCATGGCGAAGCCGGCGAGCAGGCAGCCTTCGACCAGCGTATGAGGGTCATGGCGCAGGATGTCGCGGTCCTTGCAGGTGCCAGGCTCGGATTCGTCGGCATTGACGACCAGATAGGCCGGTCGGCCGTCGCTCTGCTTGGGCATGAACGACCATTTCAGGCCTGTCGGGAAGCCGGCGCCGCCGCGGCCGCGCAGGCCCGACGCCTTCATCTCGTTGATGATCCAGTCGCGGCCCTTCTCGATGATGCCGGCCGTGCCGTCCCAGTGGCCGCGCGCCATGGCGCCGGCCAGCGACCGGTCGAACCGGCCGTAGATGTTGGTGAAGATGCGGTCCTTGTCCTGAAGCATTATTCGTCCCTCAGACCGGCTTCTTGCCGAAGACGCGGATATATTCGGCGACGCCGCCCTTGGCGAGCGCCTTGGCCTGCTTCACCCAGTCGTCGCGTTCGATGCGGCCCTTGAAGTTCAGGTAACCGTCGACCCATTCGCGCTCGGCCTTTTTCCAGGACGCGACCTGGGCAAAGGTGAAGATCCCCAGCGAATGCAGGATGCCTTCGATCTTCGGGCCGACGCCCGAAATGAGCTTGAGATCATCGACCGCCGTCGGCCTCTCGATACCGGCCGGCCGGTTCCCGTCGTCGAGCGACGGCTTTGCCGGCGCCTTCTTGCCGGCTGCCACTTCAGGCGCCTTGAAGGCGGTCGCCGGCTCGGCCTTCGGGGCCGGCGACTTGCGCTGTTTCGCAACCTTTTCAACCTCTTCCGAGGCTTTGTTCGCAGCCGCAGCCGAATGGCGCGGCGCGGCGACGCTCGCGGCCTTCTCGGCGGCCGGCGCGACCTTCGCCGTCGAAGGAGAGTTGACGGCGGGATTGGTCTCCAGCGCGTCTGTCTTCGGCTTCGCGGATTTCGACGGCGCGACCGGAGGCGAAGCGACAGCACCCCCGGCCGCGCTCGCCTTGGCTGCCTTGCCCGTGCCCTTGGCGACAGGCTTGAGAACCGACTTCTCGTCGGCAAGCGAGGTCAGGCCCGAGATCGGCGCGGAGAAGACGCGGTCGGTCTGCGGGCCGGTGGGCACCGACGCGCCCTTGCCGGCCTCGAACTGGTCGATGATCTCGGCCAGCCTCTCCGGCGTCAGGTCCTCATAGGTGTCCTTGAAGATCATCACCATCGGCGCGTTCACGCAGGCGCCGAGGCATTCGACCTCTTCCCAGGACAGCGTGCCGTCGGCATTGGTGTGGAACTGCTCGTGATGAATCTTGGAGCGGCAGACATCCATCAGCGCTTCCGAGCCGCGCAGCATGCAGGGCGTCGTTCCGCAGACCTGGACATGGGCGCGCGTGCCGACCGGCTTGAGCTGGAACTGGGTGTAGAAGGTGGCAACCTCGAGCACGCGGATATAGGGCATGGCGAGCATGTCGGCGACGTGCTCGATCGCGGCCTTGGTCACCCAGCCCTGCTGTTCCTGGGCCAGCATCAGCAGCGGAATCACGGCCGACTGCTGACGGCCCTCGGGGTACTTCTGGATCCAGGTCCTGGCCTGCGCCGAAAAAGCCTTGTCGAAGGCGAAGGACGCTGGCTGGACGGCTGGCTCTGCAAGACGGCGGACGGACATGATGATCGCTTTGCTTGTCTCTTAGTTCCTGTGGCAGGCGCGGACGGGTTCCTGCATGCCTTCGACGGCCTCTGGACGACGGACGGACACTAGCGGTCGACCTCCCCGAACACGATGTCGAGGGAGCCCAGCACCGCTGATATGTCGGCCAGCATGTGGCCGCGGCAGAGGAAATCCATCGCCTGCAGATGCGCGAAGCCCGGGGCGCGCAGCTTGCAGCGATAAGGCTTGTTGGAGCCGTCGGAGACGAGGAAGACGCCGAACTCGCCCTTGGGTGCCTCGACGGCGGCATAGACCTCGCCAGCCGCCACGCGATAGCCTTCGGTGTAAAGCTTGAAGTGATGGATGAGGGATTCCATCGAACGCTTCATCGCCGCACGCTTCGGCGGTACGACCTTGCCATCGAGATTGGAGACCGGACCGGTCTTCTCCTTGCCGAGCAGGAGATCGACGCATTGCCGCATGATGCGCGCCGACTGGCGCATCTCTTCCATGCGGATGAGATAGCGGTCGTAGCAGTCGCCGTTCTTTCCGATCGGGATGTCGAAGTCCATCTCCGGATAGCATTCATAGGGCTGCGACTTGCGCAGGTCCCACGCCGCGCCCGAGCCGCGCACCATCACGCCGGAGAAGCCCCATGCCCAGGCGTCGTCGAGCGAGACCACGCCGATGTCGACGTTGCGCTGCTTGAAGATGCGGTTAGGCGTCAGGAGATCGTCGAGGTCCTTGACGGTCTGCAGGAACGGATCGATCCACTTGCCGATGTCCTCGACGAGCTTTTCCGGCAGGTCCTGGTGCACCCCGCCCGGCCGGAAATAGGCCGCGTGCATGCGCGCGCCGCAGGCCCGCTCGTAGAACACCATCAGCTTCTCGCGCTCCTCGAACCCCCAAAGCGGCGGGGTGAGCGCGCCGACGTCCATCGCCTGCGTCGTGACGTTGAGCAGATGCGACAGGATGCGGCCGATCTCCGAATAGAGAACGCGGATGAGTTGTCCGCGCTTCGGCACCTCGATGCCCAGCAGCCGCTCGACGGCGAGCGCAAAGGCATGTTCCTGGTTCATCGGCGCGACATAGTCGAGCCGATCGAAATAGGGCACGGCCTGGAGATAGGTCTTCTGCTCGATCAGCTTCTCGGTGCCGCGGTGAAGCAGACCGATATGCGGATCGACGCGGTCGACCACCTCGCCGTCCAGCTCGAGCACGAGGCGCAGCACACCGTGCGCGGCCGGGTGCTGCGGGCCGAAATTGATGTTGAAGTTGCGGACGGAGGTTTCAGCCATGGGCGCTGCCTGCGCAGTGAATGGTGAATGGTGAATGGTGAATGGTCATTGCCCAAGTCCGCCCCGCTCCAGCGATCGAACGAACTGGACCAGCCTCTTTCCAAGCCTCGCGTAACGCTCGTCCAGTTTCGACGACTGTTCCGCAGATATCAGCCCGATCCGACCGCACAATATCGTGTGGGTCTCTAATTCCTTCAGAGACCCCTGGGCAATCCTGAGGAACTGAATAAAGGTCCGCCTCTGCGCGCGACCAAACCCTTCCGCAATATTCGCGGGGATCGAGGTGGCACAGCGTCTCAGTTGGGATGTCATCCCGAACAACTCCTCGCGCGGAAACCCGCGCGTAAGCGAATAGACGTCCTCGGCGATATCCATCGCCTCTTTCCAGACAATCAGATCGCGATAGTCGCGTATCTTCCCTGGTGTCTCGTCCATTCACCATTCACTATTCACCATTCACTATTTCGCCTTTTCATCGCCCGGCAGCACATAATCCGTCCCCTCCCACGGCGACAGGAAATCGAAATTACGAAATTCCTGCTTGAGCTCGACAGGCTCGTAGACCACGCGCTTGGCCTCGTCGTCGTAGCGGACCTCGACGAAACCGGTCAGCGGGAAGTCCTTGCGGAGCGGATGCCCCTCGAAACCGTAGTCGGTGAGCAGGCGACGCAGGTCCGGATGCCCGGAGAAAAGGATGCCGTAGAGGTCGTAGGCCTCGCGCTCGAACCAGTCGGCGCCGGGGAAAACGCTGGTGACGGAAGGCACCGGCGTATCCTCGTCCGTCATCACCTTGACGCGGATGCGGTTGTTCTGGCGCGGCGACAGGAGGTGGTAGACGACATCGAAGCGCTTCTCGCGATAGGGATAGTCCACGCCCGAAATGTCGATGAAAGATACGAACTGGCACTGCGCGTCGCGGCGCAGGAAACTCATCACGTCGACGATGTCGCCACCGTCGACCGTGATTGTCAGTTCGCCATAGGCGACCAGGGATTCCCGGACACGAGCGCCGAGCTTTTCGCCGATATAGCCGGCGAGGTCGTTAAGGGCTTCACTCATCTCGCATCACCGCTCGATCGTTCCGGTGCGGCGGATCTTCTTCTGTAGAAGAAGGATGCCGTAGAGCAGCGCTTCCGCGGTCGGCGGGCAGCCCGGCACATAGATATCTACGGGCACGACACGGTCGCAGCCGCGCACCACCGAATAGGAATAGTGATAGTAGCCGCCGCCATTGGCGCAGGAGCCCATGGAGATGACGTAGCGCGGCTCCGGCATCTGGTCATAGACCTTGCGCAGCGCCGGAGCCATCTTGTTGGTCAGCGTGCCGGCGACGATCATGACGTCGGACTGGCGCGGGCTGGCGCGCGGCGCGATGCCGAACCGCTCGGCATCGTAGCGCGGCATCGAGATGTGCATCATCTCGACCGCACAGCAGGCGAGACCGAAGGTCATCCACATCAGCGAGCCGGTGCGGGCCCAGGTGATGAGCGCTTCGGACGAGGTGACGAGGAAGCCCTTGTCGGCCAGTTCGTCATTGATGCCGCCGAAAAAGGCATCTTCGGACCCGACCGGCTTTCCGGTCCTGGGATCGAGTATGCCCTTCGGCTTCGGCGCGACGAGCGTGCCGGAACTGTCGTTCAATCCCATTCCAGCGCCCCTTTCTTCCATTCGTAGATGAAACCGATCGTCAGCACGCCGAGGAAGATCATCATCGACCAGAAGCCCAGCATGCCGATCTCGCCGAAGGAAACCGCCCAGGGGAACAGGAAGGCCACTTCGAGATCAAAGATGATGAACAGGATCGACACCAGGTAGAAGCGGATGTCGAACTTCATGCGCGCGTCGTCGAAAGCGTTGAAGCCGCACTCATAGGCCGACAGCTTCTCCGGATCGGGGTTGCGGTACGCCACCAAAAACGGGGCGGCGATCAGGGCCAGACCCACAACGAGCGCCACGCCGATGAAGATCACGATCGGCAGATAGGAACTCAGCAGTCCGTTCATTGGCTGACTTTCGTTTGGCTGCGGACAGACAACAACTACAGCACGACACACGCGATGGAAACGTGACGTTTCATCGCCCATGCTGCATTGCGGCGAGCGTTAGCGCAGCCCATCCGGCGGCGCAAGCCCAACAGTGGCGAAACTGTGGTCCAGAAGGTCTTGCCTGCCCTTACGGAAGCGCCGGGAAACGCGCAGCTATGGCCTTAGGTGGTCACAGGCTGTTCTGCCTACAGTTGCCAAAGAGCAAACGGAGAACCACGGATTGCCGACTCAATGGACTGAGCCATGGGGTCGGCGGTTGATCCGCACTTGCGCTGATTTACGGCCGCCCATGCATGGCGGCACCCATATGGATGGCGTGTCTTCACGATCGGCCGCGCCAAGGAACCGGCTCGGCTTGCCGTTCGGAGAGAGCCCGTATGGCCCTGCCCCGAAACCCTATGCCGTGCCGCCTCGGTTCCAGCCGCGGCCACGGTCGCCGATCAGTTCGAAGCCGTCCTTGTGGATGGCGATCGTGTCTTCGAGCTTGATGAAGCCGCGGCGGGGGTGGAGCATGGTCGTCTCCACCGAGATCACCATATTGGCCTCCAGCGGCCGCGCGGCATCGACGCCCTCATAGGCGACCGGATGGTTAGTCATGAGGAAAGGCACCTCGTGGGTGATCAGCCCCATTCCATGGGCGAAGAAATCGGTGAAGGCCGCGCTCTTCGACGCTTTCAGCACGCTTTCCGCATGAGCGATCATGTCGCTGCCCAGCGTGCCCACGCGCGCCATCGACATCGCCGCCTGCTGCACCGCGTCGATCTCGGCCAGGAGATCGACCAGTTCCTGGTCCGGCTCGCCGAGCACGCCCATCCGGCAGAGATCGCCGATATAGCCGTGATAATTGCCGCCCGAATCGAGCGACAGCACTTCGCCCTTCTGCCAGCGCTGCGGCGACACGGCGCGGTTATGGCTGGAGCCGATCGTCAGCAGGCAATATTCGAAGGTCAGGCCGCGATTGGTCTCCTCGCGGCGCAGCGCCTCGACGATCTCCTGTTTCGACGCCCCCTCGCCATGGCTGGCGAACACGGCCAGCATGGAATCGGTGATCTTCTCGGAGGCGAGCCGCAACTGGTCGAGCTCGGCGTCGGTCTTGATCGCCCGCATGCGCTCCAGCATGCCCGTCGCGTCGACGAATTGCGGCCGGCCGAGCTCACGCACAATGGCCTGGTAGGCGTCGAGCGGCAGGAAGGCCGGCTCGATGCCGATCCGCTTGCCGGCGGCGCCCAGCTTCTTCAGATGTGCGGCCGCGAGCTCGGCCGCGTCGACGCTTCCCCAGGACGCGGTCTGCACGACCGGCGTCCAGAACGGATTGTTCTGATGCTCGCCACCCTCCATCTTGTTGCCGACATAGGCGGCATTGCCCGGCCTGCCCTTCTCGTAGACCACCACGGGCAGGTAGCGGCTGTGGCCGATCGCATCCATGGCCGCGAAGAAGATGAATTTGTAGCCGCCGAGCAGATACTGCACATTGTGTTTCGAAGTCGCCAGCAGGATGTCGATGCCGGCCTCGCCCATCAGACGGTCGACGCGCTGGTGGTCAAAAGGAGCGCCGACCTTCGCGGCGCCGCCGGGGGCAATGTTCACGATTGTGCTCCCTGGTTGTTCCCGCCGGATTGCTGCGACTTGTTGCCGACAATCTGGTAGGACCAGTTTGCCCGTTCGCCATGCAAAGGTCCAGAGCGAATCGTCGCGATGGCCGCCGGCTCGAGCTTCGCGCATGACCGGCGCGCGGGCGACCAACTTGACGTAACGGCATCCCCGCGCAAGGATTTCGGCATTCGACGGTCGAGAGAGAGGGCACGCCAATGGGAATGCTCCAGATGACACGCAGCAATCTGACCTTCGGACAGATCGATCAGGGAGCTGACGCCCAGGCGGGCGCCGCGAACACGATAAGATGCTACCGCACGGCAAAAGCGGAGCTGGAGAAGGACTGGATTTCGGACAGGCGCTACAGAGAGCTTGGGCCGCCGGAATTCGGCAATATGAACGCGATCGCGAGCATTCACCGCGCCGGCTTTCGTGACAGGCAGGAGGACGGGATGAGAAGTCCTTTCCTGTCCATCGCCACGAACTGGCGCAAGCTGCTCAAGGAATCCGATTCCAGCACGAGCTTTCTCACCAACGACACTATGGTCATGGCGGAGTTCGAGATTCCGCCGCACTATCTGTTCCGCCCCAAGCCATGCGCGCCGCAATCCAAACGGGAAACTGAATGGCTGTACTACGACTTTCCCGAGATGATCGGGAACTGGCTCGTCGCGCTCTACATCCCTCCCAAGTCTCACACCGACAACACTCTGGTGAAGTACACCGGAAAGAACGCAATCCCGTCGAACGTACCGCCCCACCGTTGATGAGGGCGTTGCCGCCTCGTTGGAGGAAATCCGTCGGACTGTGAATTTCGCGCCGTCTCCGGTTTCGACGCTGTCTTCGCTTGGGACGCGATTGCTGCAAAGCTCTCATGCGGGAACGAGCAGTGCGGTGCTCCCCGTTCCCCTTCCCTGGCCAAGACCTGTCAAGCGCCTTGCGCCGGCAGCACAGCCTCGCAGATGGCCGCGATGTGGCGATGATCAGTGCCGCAACAGCCGCCGAGCACTCGCAGCGCGGGGAGAGAACGTCGCAACGCGACATAGCGCCGTCCGAGATCGACCGGATCGCCTTCATCGAGCGTCGTCGATTCGTCGAGTTCCTGGTGGCTCCTGCTCGACGCGTTGGCGCGGACGCCCTGGACACGCGCCAGCCACGGCTCGCCATTCTCCAGCGCGTGTGCGAAATGCGTGGGGTGAGCGCAATTGATCATGAAGTAGGCCGGCGAGCCGTCGGTTTGCCGGTCGACGGATTCGATCGCCTCCTGGAGCGACGTCCCGTCGGCCAGCCTGCCGTCCGTCTCGACCGTGAAGGAGACGACACAGGGCATTGACTGCGCCCTGGCGGCGCGGGCAATACCGATGGCTTCGCCGACCGTGTTCATGGTGACCGCCGAGACCATGTCCGCGGCGCTGTTCGCGAAGGAGCCGATCTGGACGCCGTGGTAGTCTTCGGCCTCGTCCGCTTCCATCCGTCCGGCCTTGTAGCCGTCGCCGCGCGGACCCACGACGCCGTTGATGAGGCATGGCGTCGACGGCCCCTCCCATTGTGCGCGCAGGCTCTCGAGAAATGTGACAGCCTGCCTGTTGACCCTGTCGAGGGTGACCGCGTCATGGTCGAGCAGGGCTCCCCAATCGGCATTGGCGCGCCAGGTCGGCGTATCGAGGATGAAGCCGACGCCACGCTTGCGGGCGATCGCCAGGTACCTGGCATAATAGGCTTCCAGTTGCCGCCTCCCCTCTTGCGTGGACAGGAGCGTAAAGGACGCGAAATGCGGAAGGTCGACGCCCTCGTGAAAGATCAGGGTTGTTTCCAGACCACCGTCCGACAGGAAAGCATCCCGCTCCGCCAGCGGAAGAGCATGGCGATACTTGGCCATTCTGGTCTCCAATGTTAGTGTTCGTCGGCCGTTTCCTCACGACACGGCCGGGCTTGACGCTATTTATTGTCGATGCAGGGCGCTCAGGCTAGAAGACTTGTGGTCCGGCATGGGTCCATCGCAAAAAACATCGACATTACATAGGCATAAAGGCTGCGTCAGCCGTCTCTGTTCAAAGCCGGGCGGGCAAAACCGTACCGCAGGTGCAGTCGATCGGAGCAGACAGCATGGGCAAGGGCGACGACACGCGGGACCGGTTGCTGGCGATCGCAGAGGCGTCGGTGCTGGCGAAGGGCTTCGGCGCGACCTCGATCGAAGAGATCATCGCGGAAGCCGGCATCACCAAGAGCGGGTTCTTCTACCATTTCCACGACAAGAACGAACTCGCCCGTGCGATGGTGAAGCGCTACGTGGAAACCAATGACCGCCTTTTCGACGAGATTTTCGGCCGTGCGCGCGAATTGTCCGACGATCCGCTTCAGGCGTTCCTGATCGGGCTCAAGCTGCTCGCGGAAACCATGTCCGACATCGAAAACGGCCATCCCGGCTGTATCATCGCCAGCGTCTGTTACCAGGAACGCCTGTTCGACCGTGGAGTGCATGACCTGACCGCCAGGTCTGTCCGAGCCTGGAACGCGCGCTTCCGCGCATATCTCGAGCAGATCGCGACCGTCCATCCGCTGCGCGAAGCGGTCGACATGGACGACATCGCGGACATGCTTTCCTGCGTCGTGGACGGCGGCATCATCATGTCGCGGACGCTGGGCGACAAGCGGCGCGTCGAGCGGCAGATCCTCGCCTTCCGCAGCTTCGTGAAGATGCTTTTCTCGGCGCCCGCCCAGCCGGACGCCATCAGACCTTCGGTTCCGGCAGCGGGCTAGTAGCGCATCGGCTCGAAGAACGCACCCGAATTTCCGAAAACGCGATGCGTGGATTGGGCGTGACAGGGCGACGTCGAGCTTCCGATTGGACGCGCGGCGCCCTTGGGTCAGACGGCTCGCAGTGGCCGCACTGTCGATCGGGTCGGCTGAAGCGATGTCCGGCTCAGAAACCGCGCGGAGGAACAAACAGGCAGATCGTGCGCCCGTCATTCGCCCCCGCGACGGAGCACCAGTGAAACTCGCCGTCGGGGCTGTTCCTGATGCGGGTGTCGGAATAGGGGATCACCTCGCCCGTCCTGACGATGACATATCCTTCGGACTGCTCGCCGACCGCCTTGTCGGCGACCTCACGGCAGTCGTAGCCGGAACAGCAGGCGAAGGGATATGACCATCCGTGCGGCTGTGCCGCGGTTGGCAGGGCATCGTGCGCTCGCGCATAGGATGCCGCGAGCAGCGCCCCCGCGCACAGGAAGACGGCGGCGACCAAAGCCAGCAGCGTGGCGCCTTCGAGACGTTCTCCCGGGGTGCGCTCGCCTACGTCGTCGGCCCTGCAGCCGACATGGCAGCGGCAAAGCGGGTAAAGCTTGCAATCGACTGCGTGCTTCGGTTTCATTGATCGCTCCCGTACTGGCGGCAGTTCGACCTCGTGACGGCCTTGCGCCTCGCGCGCTCGTTGGGATCGCCTCGCGGATCTTGCACGGCGCCGGCCTCCGGTTCGAAGCTCAAGACTGACCGGAGCTACGAACTGCTTGGTACTGTCGCCCGAAGCGTCGCACAGTCAGCGCTATTCGATCGTGAATCCCACATGAAGGCAGCGGGGTGGATGCCGCAGTCATGCCTGAGGCCGACAAGATCTCGACCGCCCGCGCGCCGTGCCGCCGAACTGGTCCGTGGGACATGTTGAGTGGAGGCGGAACCGCTGTTGCGGCGCTGGCGATAAGCTTCGCCTCATGCACACGGGCGCTGTCGAGGTCAACAACGGCGGTACGGCCGCCAAGGCGCGGCAGAAAACCTATGGGCCGGCAAATCTCGCCGTCGGCGAAGGCCAAAAGGCGAAAATCGCTACCGAAAGAATTGAAGCCTCTGGAGAGGACGGGGCACTCAAGCCCTTGGAGAGAAATGGCGCGAGTGACGGGGCTCGAACCCGCGACCTCCGGCGTGACAGGCCGGCACTCTAACCGACTGAGCTACACCCGCGCTTCTGACGGCGGCACCGGATAACAGCGCCCCGTCGTTGGGCGGTGAATTACGGGGTTCGTTCGCGAGTGTCAAGCGCATCGAGAGCGCTTTTCACATTGTCACAAAAGCTTTTTTTCGAACCTCTGGACTTGCCGCAGCGGCACCTCGGGCCGAGCCCGTTTTGTCCTTGCGATCGCGGCAGGAACCGCTTAAACGTCGCCGACGCGGCGGGCGATTAGCTCAGTTGGTAGAGCGCTTCGTTTACACCGAAGATGTCGGCGGTTCGAGTCCGTCATCGCCCACCATTTACAACCGCGATTTTTCCGGCACACTTAGAAAGAGCAATGCCGTCTCGAGTGACTGGGACGCCTGCGGATGCGTGTCGTTCGAATACTCCCACTCTCGGCCGTGTCAGCCTGATGGGTGCATGATCGATCGATTCCCGAGGCGACAATCCAGTCCATTTCGACCTTGAAGGTCCGGACGGATAATTCTGCGCGAGATCCGCGTGCTAGCCGGAGGGAACAGATGCTGATCGTCTACACGCAAGCAGGTACCGACCTGATGGGCACGTTTGGCTTGACCTCGGTTGGCGGCCACGCGGCGCTCGCCGTTCTCAGCACGAGGTCGAAGGTCTATATCTCATGGGTCACGCAGCCAGGCGCGCATGGGCTTCAATATGAACTGGATCACTTCTCGAAGGCGGGTTGGTCGGATCCCGTCTACAGAGTCCAGCTTCCCACCGTCGAGGACGGCGTCAGTTCCCGGCTGTCGGCCGAGAAGGCACTAGGCTGGTGGGACAAAGGTATCTATAGCGAAGCGGAGGCTCATCTCGCCGAGTGGAACATGCAGCGCCCCTCCGGAAAAGACCTCCGTTCCGTCCTGACTGCCAAATACAACTGCGCGCAGGTTGTGAGACAGCTTCTGATGGCGGCAGGCGCAGAACAATATAACCCTGCGTGGTCATCGGCATGGACTCCCGACAACGTAGCGCGGCTCGCATCGTTTCTCCATCGCCGGATTGGCGAAGAACTCCAGCGGGCTGGCGAAGCGTGGCCGGCCGAGAATGCCCCCGCGACTTTCTTCGCTCGTGACACGCTCGCCGGGCGCAATGTGCACCCCTGGCCGAAGAAACCTTGTGCGGCAGCGCCGCACTGACGACCGTCACCAGACTGGCAAAGGAACCTCCGCGGTGGCCGCTTCGCTGCGCGGATCGGCGCAAGGGTCCTGTCCGCCGCTTTGCCTTCGCCGTCTATGCCGCGCGCAGCAGGCATCGTCAGGCAACAGCACCGGTAGCGCCATCAAGATGCCCGACGCCATGCCGAATAGCCAGACCACGGCGGAGTGCGCCGATTGCGGCTGCCCTACCGTCAGACCGACAGAAGCTATGAAGCCCATCCCGCCAGAATGATGCCGGCGGCGCCCGAGATCAGGCATCAAGTGCCGGAACGAGCCCCGTGAAGCGAACAAATATCGGATGCCTTCGCCACAAGGCAAGCAGGCTTCCTTGGCCGCGAAAGGCTCCAAGCAGCCTCGACCGTCACCACAACGATCAAGACAGCGCCAGGCATGGCGCACAATAGAAAAGCCGGGCACGGGGCCCGGCTTTTCGAACTGTCCCTGAGGGAAGCTGCTCAGTTGACAGCGTCCTTGAGGCCCTTGCCGGCCGAGAACTTCGGGACGGTGCGGGCAGGAATCTGCACTTCGGCGCCGGTCTGCGGATTACGGCCGGTCGAAGCCGCCCGCTTCGACACACTGAAATTTCCGAAACCGACGAGGCGGACATCCCCACCGCCCTTCAGTTCGCTGGTGATGACGGAGAAAACCGCATCAACCGCTGCCTGTGCGTCGCTCTTGGAAAGCTTCGCGGTCTCGGCAACGGCGGAGACGAGTTCGTTCTTGTTCATAAAACTTCCCTTCCATGAGAATACCGGGACAATCGACTCAACCGGCAGGAAACGAACTCTAGAAAGAAGTGTTGCGGCAACCAAGCTGGAAAACCGGCCCGGAGCCAGAAATTTCCCGGAATTCCGGGCTTTTTCACAGAAAAGCCGGGCGCTGGGGCCCGGCTTCAGGTCTTGATCGGCGCAGAACGCGACAATCAGTGGGCGAAGCTCTGCGCGCCCGCCTCGTCGCCGGCCTCCGGCTTGGCCGCCGGAGCATCCGCCGGCTCGACCCATTCGATCGCCTCCGGCATGCGCACCAGCGCGTGGCGAAGCACCTCGCCGACCCTGGAAACCGGGATAATCTCCATCCCGCTCTTCACATTGTCGGGGATCTCGGCCAGGTCCTTGGCATTGTCCTCGGGGATCAGCACCTTCTTGATGCCGCCGCGCAGAGCAGCGAGCAGCTTCTCCTTGAGGCCGCCGATCGGCAGCACGCGTCCACGCAACGTGATCTCGCCGGTCATCGCCACGTCGGCCCGCACCGGAATGCCGGTCAGCACCGAGACGATCGCCGTCGCCATGGCCACGCCGGCCGAGGGGCCGTCCTTCGGGGTCGCGCCCTCCGGAACGTGGACATGGATGTCGCGCTTGTCGAACAGCGGCGGCTCGATGCCGAAATCGATGGCCCTGCTGCGGACATAAGAGGCCGCGGCCGAGATCGATTCCTTCATCACGTCCTTCAGGTTGCCGGTCACCGTCATGCGGCCCTTGCCGGGCATCATGACGCCCTCGATCGTCAGCAATTCGCCGCCGACCTCGGTCCAGGCAAGCCCGGTCACAACGCCGACCTGATCGTCCGCCTCGACCTGGCCGAAGCGATAGCGCGGCACGCCGAGATAGTCCGACAGATTGTCGGGCGTGATCTTCACCGACTTCTTCTTGGTCCGCAGGATCTCGGTCACGGCCTTTCTGGCGAGCTTCATCAGTTCGCGTTCCAGGCTGCGCACGCCCGCCTCGCGGGTGTAGGTCTGGATGACCCCCCGCAGCGCCGGTTCGCTCACCGAGAATTCCTTCGGCTGCAGGGCATGGTCACGTACCGCCTTGGGCAGCAGGTGCCGCTTGGCGATCTCGACCTTCTCGTCCTCGGTGTAGCCGGCGATACGGATGATCTCCATCCGGTCCATCAGGGGCGGCGGAATGTTCAGCGTATTCGCCGTCGTCACGAACATCACGCTCGAAAGGTCGTATTCGACCTCCAGATAGTGGTCCATGAACGTCGAGTTCTGTTCCGGGTCCAGCACCTCGAGCAGGGCCGACGACGGATCGCCGCGGAAATCCATGCCCATCTTGTCGATCTCGTCGAGCAGGAAGAGCGGGTTGGACTTCTTCGCTTTCTTCATCGACTGGATGACCTTGCCGGGCATCGAGCCGATATAGGTGCGGCGGTGACCGCGGATCTCGGCCTCGTCACGCACGCCACCCAGCGCCATGCGGATGAACTCGCGACCGGTTGCCTTGGCAATCGATTTGCCGAGCGAGGTCTTGCCGACGCCGGGAGGGCCGACGAGGCAAAGGATCGGCCCCTTCAGCTTTTTCTGGCGGCTTTGCACGGCGAGATACTCGACGATGCGATCCTTGACCTTGTCGAGGCCGTAATGGTCGGTATCGAGGACGTTCTGGGCGAAATCCAGATCCTGCTTGACCTTGGAGTTCTTGCCCCACGGAATCGACAGCAGCCAGTCGAGATAATTGCGCACCACCGTGGCCTCGGCCGACATCGGCGACATGGTCCTGAGCTTCTTCAGTTCGGCTTCCGCCTTGTCGCGGGCCTCCTTGGTCAGCTTGGTCTTCTTGATGCGCTCTTCGATCTCGGCGGCCTCGTCGCGGCCGTCCTCGCCCTCGCCGAGCTCCTTCTGGATCGCCTTCATCTGCTCGTTGAGGTAGTATTCGCGCTGTGTCTTCTCCATCTGGCGCTTGACGCGCGAGCGGATGCGCTTTTCCACCTGAAGCACGGAGATCTCGGCTTCCATGAAGCCCATCGCCTTCTCCAGCCGCTCCTTGACGGAGAGCGTGGCGAGCATTTCCTGCTTCTCGGTGATCTTGATCGCGAGATGCGAGGCGACCGTATCGGCGAGTTTGGAATAGTCTTCGATCTGGCTGGCCGCGCCGACCACCTCGGGCGAAATCTTCTTGTTGAGCTTCACATAGTTCTCGAAGTCGGAGACCACCGAGCGCGCCAGCGCCTCGATCTCGACCTCTTCCTCTCCGGGCTCGACGAGAACGGCAGCCTTGGCCTCGTGGAAATCGACGCGATCGGTGAAGGCGGCGATCTTGGCGCGCGCGGTGCCCTCGACCAGCACCTTCACGGTGCCGTCCGGCAGCTTCAGGAGTTGCAGGACATTGGCGAGCGTGCCGATGTCGTAGATCGAACCCGGCTCCGGATCGTCGTCGGCGGCATTCATCTGGGTCGCGAGCAGAATCTGCTTCTCGGCGCCCATCACCTCTTCCAGTGCCTTGATCGATTTCTCACGGCCGACGAAGAGCGGCACGATCATGTGCGGGAATACGACGATGTCGCGCAGCGGCAGAACCGCAAACACACCGTCGCTGGAAGACCGGGATATCTTGGCCATTGTCTTACCTTTCATTTCGCGGTCGCACGTTGGCCAGCCGCGAATCTCATATTAGCGGTCGCGAACCCTTCCGCCTATCGCTCATTGTGACGCGGAGATTTAAGCACGGAGTTCAGCCCCAACCTCATGCGTTAGGTGGATGCTGAGGCGGCAAAGATCAAGGGCTGTGTGGTGAATGGAGAATTGTGAATGGTGAATGGCCGGATGGATAAGCTCGGCATCGCCTGAAGCATCACATGGATCGGGCGTGGCAGCCAACGCGACCACGCCCGATCCATTCACTATTCACCATTTCGCCATTCACCGGTCAGGCGCTGACGCTGCCCTTTTCCTTCTCGGCATAGATATAGAGCGGACGGGCATTGCCCGAGACGACCTCCTCCGAGATCACCACTTCCTGCACCCCTTCCAGGGCCGGAAGCTCGAACATGGTGTCGAGCAGGATCGCCTCCATGATCGAGCGGAGGCCGCGCGCCCCGGTCTTGCGCTCGATCGCACGCTTGGCGATCGCCGACAGGGCGTTCTCGTGGAAGGTCAGGTCGACATTCTCCATCTCGAACAGGCGCTGGTACTGTTTCACCAGGGCGTTCTTCGGCTCGGTGAGGATCTGGATCAGCGCGGCCTCGTCGAGGTCCTCCAGCGTCGCCAGGACAGGCAGACGGCCGACGAATTCCGGAATGAGGCCGAACTTCAGGAGGTCTTCCGGCTCAACCTGGCGGAAAAGCTCGCCCGTGCGGCGGTCTTCAGGCGAGGCGACCGTGGCGCCGAAGCCGATCGAGGTCTTGCGGCCCCTGTCCGAGATGATCCGGTCGAGGCCGGCGAAGGCGCCGCCGCAGATGAACAGGATGTTGGCGGTGTCGACCTGCAGGAACTCCTGCTGCGGATGCTTGCGCCCGCCCTGCGGCGGAACCGAAGCGACCGTGCCTTCCATGATCTTCAAGAGCGCCTGCTGGACGCCCTCGCCCGAAACGTCGCGGGTGATCGACGGATTGTCCGACTTGCGCGAGATCTTGTCGATCTCGTCGATATAGACGATGCCGCGCTGAGCCCGCTCGACATTGTAGTCGGCGGCCTGCAGGAGCTTGAGGATGATGTTCTCGACGTCCTCGCCGACATACCCCGCCTCGGTCAGCGTCGTCGCATCGGCCATGGTGAAGGGAACGTCGATGATGCGGGCGAGCGTCTGGGCGAGCAGCGTCTTGCCGCAACCGGTCGGACCGATGAGCAGGATGTTCGACTTCGCCAGTTCGACGTCGTTGTTCTTCCCGGCATGGGCCAGGCGCTTGTAGTGGTTGTGCACGGCCACCGACAGCACGCGCTTGGCGTAGGGCTGGCCGATCACGTAGTCGTCCAGGACCTTCAGGATTTCCTGCGGCGTCGGCACTCCCTCGCGGGACTTCACCATCGAGGTCTTGTTCTCCTCGCGGATGATGTCCATGCACAGCTCGACGCATTCATCGCAGATGAAGACCGTCGGCCCGGCGATGAGCTTGCGCACCTCATGCTGGCTCTTGCCGCAGAAGGAGCAGTAGAGCGTGTTCTTGGAGTCGCCGCCGCTGTTGCTGACCTTGCTCATCTTGTTCTAGTCCTTTCCCTGCCACCCGTTCGCCTCGACGGATGACATAGCAATTCCTTGGCGGAAAGCCCGCCGGCGCCAGAGCTGGCACTCGCTGCGCATTTCCGTACCAAGCACAATCCAGAAATCGCGGCAAATGATTTGCGGCTGCCCCAGCATCACGCTAAGCCGTCGAAACTCAACATAGGCTTAACGTAGGCCGAGGCAATCGTCGAGGGAACAGCAAATTGTGACGGAAATGCCGCAAGCGCTCTCAAAAAAGCGTCATTCCCGCCGCAAATCTCTGCGCCGTCACGCCGCGGACACCGCCGCTTCTATGGCTTCGCGCGACGAATAGACCTTGTCGATGATGCCGAAATCCTTCGCTTCGTCGGCCGTCATGAAATGGTCACGGTCGAGGGTGCGTTCGATTGTCTCGTAATCCCGCCCGGTATGTTTGACGTAAACCTCATTCAGGCGGCGCTTCATCTTTATGATGTCCTGGGCGTGCCGCTCGATGTCGGAGGCCTGGCCCTGGAAGCCGCCGGAAGGCTGGTGCACCATGATGCGGGCGTTGGGCGTGGCGAAGCGCATGTCCTTCTCGCCGGCGCACAGGAGCAGCGATCCCATCGAGGCGGCCTGGCCGACGCAAAGCGTCGAGACCGGCGGCTTGATGAACTGCATGGTGTCGTAGATCGCCATGCCCGAGGTCACCACGCCGCCGGGCGAATTGATGTAGAGCGAGATTTCCTTCTTGGGGTTCTCGGCCTCGAGGAACAGGAGTTGCGCGCAAACCAGCGTCGCCATGCCGTCTTCGACCGGCCCGGTGATGAAGATGATGCGTTCCTTGAGAAGCCGCGAGAAGATGTCGAAGGCCCGCTCGCCGCGATTGGTCTGCTCGACCACCATCGGCACGAGGTTCATATAGGTTTCGACGGGGTGCTTCATGAATTGTCCCTTTGCCCGGATTCCGGCGCAGCAGGCCGGAATCGACTTGAATTGCTCGCTTGTTAAATAGGACGTCGCCTCCGTCCTGCGCAAGGCCGGCGCGCCTGATGCCGCCCTGGCAGGTCTCGGAAAAGTGTCCTGCGGCATTCCGACGGGAACCTGCGGCAAGTAGAGCAACTGGCAGGTGAATCGTGGACACGGCCACCCAAACCTGCCTGGCCTGCGCTTTGGCGCGGCGAAGCCTGGGGGGTCATGCCGCCTCGGCGCGCAGCCATCGGACGAGACCGGCGACATCGCCGTCCTCCACGGCCGTGGCCACGCGCCGCCCGACCGCCGCCCCGAATTTGTAGCCGTGGCCCGAACAGGCCGAGATCACGAGGCACTTCCCGATTTCGGTGCCGAAGAAGCGCTCGTCGTCGGTGAAGGTGTAGGCGCAGGTCACCACGTCGGTGATGCGGTATTCGCGCACGCGCGCGATCGGCGGCTGGAACAAGTCGCGGATCGCCTCGCCCTCCCCTTCGACCGGAAGCCTGTTCCAGTCCGCGTCGCTTGTCGGCACCTTGTGCAACCCGGTCCCGAATTTGAGCCCCGCCCCGCCGCTCGGCGGAATCATGTAGCCGTCGGTGCGCCCGCCGACGTCGAGGACGACCGGCGCCCTTTCCCAGGCCTCGCGCAGGTCCGCCGGCGGCTCGGCATAGGCGAGAGCCGTGCGCCAGGTCTTCAGCGTGCCGGCGAGATGTGGAATGAGCTTCAGCACCCAGGCGCCGGCGGCCACCACGATGCGGTCCGCCTCGATGCTCGACCCGTCTGCGAGCCCGACATGTCCAGCATCGGCATCGATGTCGACAACCCTGCTGTTTTCATAGAGGAATGCCCCCTTCTCCTTCAGCCAGACGGCGAGGCCGGCCGCGATCCGCCGGCAGTGCAGCGCCCCTCCCTCGGGCGAGAAGAGGGCATAGCGAAAGGTGCCGGGCTCGAGAAACGGCCAGCGCAAGGCCGCCTCGGCGGGTTCGAAAAGCTCGAACGGATAAGCTCCCGCCGCGAGCCCGTCGCGATACTGCTCGGTCTCGTCGCCCGCCTCGCGCGAGATGCACAGGAAACCGCGCGGATCGAGATGGCACGTGCCGAGATCGGCCCACATCTCGTCCCAGGCCTCGTAGGCCTCGGTGATCAGCCTGCCATAGCCGGCCGCCGTCCCGTAGGCCCGCCGGATGATGCGATGGTGATCGCCGGAGGCGGCGAGCGGATTGGGGATCGGCCCCTGTTCGATGAGGGTGACCTGATGGCCGCGCTTGACCAGCGACCAGGCCGTGGACAGTCCGGCGATGCCCGCGCCGACGATCGCAATCCTCATGCCTCGAACTCCTTGACCAATGACCCAATATCAGGCGCGTCAACATACGGTCTGGAAAAACGCGGGCAAGCCGGGCTAGAGAGCGGCCATGATCCAGCCTCGCTATCTCTCATTCGACGCAGAGACCCGCCGCGTCGGACTCGACCCCCACGACCAGGATTTCGTCCAGGACCCTTACGAGGCCTATCGCTGGCTTCACCAGGCCGCCCGCAGCTTCTACTGGGAAGATTTCGGCTTCTGGTGCCTGGGCGGCCACGACGACGTGAACCGGCTGCTGCGCGACCGCCGCTTCGGTCGCGAGAAGCCGGCCGGTGCCGCCGACAGCCAGGGTGTCTCAGGCGACCGGCTGCATCTTGTGGATTTCGACGCGATCGAAGCGAATTCGATGCTGGAGCTGGAACCGCCGGTCCACACGCGTTTGAGGATGCTCGTCAATCGCGCCTTCGTCTCCCGTCAGGTCGAACGCCTTCGTCCGCGCGTGGAGAAGTTCGCCAACGAGCTGATCGACGGTTTCGAGCGCGCCGACGAGGTCGATCTACTGCCGGCTTTCGCCGCGCCCTTGCCGATCACCATCATCGCCGAGATGCTGGGTGTGCCGGTGGAGATGGGCCAGCAACTGCTCGACTGGTCCCACAGGATGGTCGCCATGTACATGCATGGCCGCACGCGCGAGACCGAGGAGACCGCCAACCGGGCGGCACGCGAGTTTTCGGATTTCCTGCGCTCCTACGTGGCCGAACGCCGGCGGCAGCCGGGAGACGACCTCCTGTCTCTGCTCATCTCGGCGCAGGAGGACGGCCAGAAGCTGACCGAGGACGAACTCGTCTCCTCGACCATCCTGCTGCTGAATGCCGGCCATGAGGCGACCGTCCACCAGACCGGCAATGCCGTTCGCACGATCCTGATGCGGGGCGGCGACCCACGCCGCCTGTTCGCATCCACTGAGGTCACCGAAGCGACGGTCGAGGAATGCCTGCGATACGACGCGCCGCTGCACATGTTCACGCGTTACGCCTATGGCGAGATCGAAATCGGCGACGGCATCGTGCTCAAGCCGGGCGATCAGGTCGGCCTGCTCCTTGGGATGGCCAACCGCGACCCGCTGGCATTCTCCGCCCCCGACAGCTTCGACCCAGCCAGGACCGACGGAAAGAACGTCTCCTTCGGCGCCGGGATCCATTTCTGTATCGGCGCACCGCTCGCCCGGCTGGAGTTGCAGACGGGCCTGAAGGTGTTGTTCGACCGCTTGCCCGGGCTTCGTCTGGCCGAGGTGCCGCGCTACCGCGACACCTATCACTTCCATGGGCTGGAGCAGCTTGTCGTGCAGCCCTGATGTCTTCGTGCCGCACAATGTCGCGGCATCGCGCATCGCGCGGCTCCATCCGTCCGGACCCGGCGCCCGAAGCTTGGGGAGGCATGCCCCGATGTCTCTTGCTTTGAGTCCATATGTCGACTAGTCTCGACACATGGAAAAAGAACAAGCGATCCTTGCCTTCGCCGCGCTGGCGCAATCGACGCGGCTCGATGTTTTCCGGCTGCTCATCGGGCATGAGCCGCATGGCCTGCCGGCGGGTGACATTGCACGGCACATGGCGGTGCCTCACAACACGATGTCGACACATCTTGCGGTGCTGGCGCGCGCCGGATTGATCGAGGCCGAACGGCAAAGCCGATCGATCGTCTATCGGGCCCGTCTCGATGCGGTCCGGGCGCTTGCCGGCTACCTGCTCAAGGACTGTTGCGGTGGGCGGCCCGAGATATGCGAGCCGCTGATCGCCGACCTGTCCCCATGTTGCCCACCCAGGCATCCTGCCCTCGAGGAGGCCGCCCATGACTGACCGCATCTACAACGTTCTGTTCCTTTGCACGGGCAATTCCGCGCGCTCGATCCTGGCAGAGGGTATCCTGCGCAAGGAAGGGGCGGGCCGATTCAACGCGTACTCCGCCGGCAGCACGCCAAAGGGCGGCGTAAATCCCTTCGCTCTGAAAGTCCTGGCTGCGCTCGACTATCCCACCGACGGCTACCGCTCCAAATCATGGGATGAATTCGCGGTGCCGGGGGCGCCCGAAATGGATTTCGTCTTCACAGTCTGCGACGACGCCGCCGGCGAAGCCTGCCCGGTCTGGCCCGGCCAGCCTATGACGCCGCATTGGGGTATCGAAGACCCTTCCAATGTCGAGGGCACCGACATCGAGAAGGAACGCGCCTTCAGCACGGCTGCCAGGTTCATGAAGAACCGGATCATGGCCTTCCTCAGCCTGCCGCATGCCTCCATCGATCGCATGGCGCTCGATCATCACTTGAAGGCAATCGGTCGTCTCGACGGCACAACCTCCAAGACCACGGACGTTGCCTGAACCATGTCGACATTCGAACGCTATCTGACCTTATGGGTCGCGTTGTGCATTGTCGCAGGCGTCGCCCTCGGACACGTGCTGCCGGGCCTGTTCCACGTCATTGGCTCCGCCGAGATCGCCAGGGTCAATATCCCCGTCGCGGTCCTGATCTGGCTGATGATCATTCCGATGCTGCTCAAGATCGACTTCGCGGCGCTCCGCGAAGTGAGCCAGCATTGGCGCGGCATCGGGGTGACGCTCTTCATCAACTGGGCGGTCAAGCCGTTCTCGATGGCCCTGCTCGGATGGCTCTTCATCGGCTGGCTCTTCCGGCCCTATCTGCCCGCGGATCAGATCGACTCCTACATAGCGGGTCTGATCATCCTGGCTGCCGCACCATGCACGGCCATGGTCTTCGTGTGGTCGAACCTGACCAGGGGCGAACCACATTTCACCCTGTCGCAGGTTGCCCTCAACGACGCCATCATGGTGGTCGCCTTTGCACCGATCGTCGGTCTGCTGCTTGGCCTGTCGGCGATCACGGTTCCCTGGGATACGCTTGTCCTGTCGGTCGTCCTCTACATCGTCATTCCCGTCATCATCGCCCAGCTCGTACGCCGGAGCCGCTTGGCGAAAGGTGGAGAGGCAGCACTCCAGGGACTTCTGCGTATGCTGCAACCGCTGTCCCTTGTGGCCTTGCTTGCGACGCTTGTCTTGCTGTTCGGCTTCCAGGGCGAACAGATCATCTCGCAACCCATGATCATTGCGCTGCTGGCCGTTCCGATCCTGATCCAGGTCTACTTCAACTCGGGCCTCGCCTACCTGCTCAACCGGCTCTCGGGCGAGAAGCACTGCGTCGCCGGCCCCTCCGCACTGATCGGCGCATCGAACTTCTTCGAGCTCGCCGTGGCGGCCGCCATCAGCCTGTTCGGCTTCAGCTCGGGCGCAGCCCTTGCCACCGTCGTCGGCGTGCTGGTCGAAGTTCCCGTGATGCTGTCGGTCGTATGGATCGTGAACCGCAGCAAGGATTGGTACGAACGCGGGTCCGCGGTCCGCGCTGAAGAAGCCCAGAGGATCGCATGACTGACGTCACCATCTACCACAACCCCGAATGCGGAACGTCCCGCAATACGCTGGCGCTCATTCGGAACGCCGGCGTCGAACCGAAGGTCATCGAATATCTGAAGACACCGCCGAGCCGGATCGCTCTCGCGGAACTGATCGCCAAGGCGGGCCTCACCGTCAGGGATGCGATCAGGGAAAAGGGAACGCCCTACGCAGACCTTGGCCTCGACGACCCGACGCTCACCGACGAAGATCTGCTCGATGCCATGCTCGAGCATCCCATATTGATCAATCGTCCGTTCGTGGTGACCCCCTGGGGTGTCCGGCTCAGCCGCCCGTCAGAGGTCGTGCTCGACATTCTCCCGCTCCCCCAGAAAGGTCCGTTCGCCAAGGAGGATGGCGAGCTTGTGATCGATGCCGAAGGAAATCGCGTTGCCTGACCTGCCCAATATTGTCGAGCAACTCCTGCGCCTTCCCGATCCGTCGTCCCTGCGTGTTCAGCTCTCGACGCACAAGCCTCGCATTCTTCTTCTCTATGGCTCCTTGCGCCAGCGTTCCTACAGCCGCTTTCTCACCCTGGAGGCGCAGCGCCTGCTTGATGCGCTGGGGGCCGAAACCCGCATCTATCATGCGAATGGCCTGCCTTTGCCCGATGACGGATCGCCGGAACACCCCAAGGTGCTGGAGTTGCGCGAGGCCATGCTTTGGTCCGAGGGTCAGGTCTGGACCAGTCCGGAACGTCACGGCGCCATGAGCGCCGTCATGAAGTCGCAGATCGACTGGATTCCCCTGCCCGGCGGCGCAATCCGTCCAACCCAGGGGCGGACACTTGCGTTGATGCAGGTTTCGGGAGGCTCCCAATCCTTCAATGCGGTGAACCAGATGCGGATTCTCGGCCGCTGGATGCGGATGATCACCATTCCGAACCAGTCCAGCGTGGCGAAGGCATATCAGGAGTTCGACGAAGCGGGCCGCATGAAGCCGTCTTCCTTTTACGACCGTGTGGTCGACGTCATGGAAGAGCTCATGAAGTTCACCCTGCTGACACGGGACATTTCCGGCTATCTCACCGACCGCTACAGCGAAAGAAAGGAGGATGCCGCGAAACTCGAGGCACGTGTGAGGCTGAAGGAGGCAACCTGACCTCCGCTTATCCCGGCGTCCTCAACGCGCCATATTTCGACAAACATCGAAATAGCCGTTGACAGTGCCGGAAAATGCGCCGAAGCTATTTCTATGAAACTCGAAGAAGCGGCAACACAGCTGGAGGCGCTCGGCAATCCGACCCGGCTAAGGGTGTATCGGGCACTGGTTCGTGCAGGCGAAGAGGGCCTCCCGGTCGGCCAGCTCCAGGACCGGATAGGCATCGCAGCGTCGACGCTCTCCCATCACCTGCATCGCCTGATCTCGACGGGACTGGTGACCCAGGAACGACAGGCCACCACCCTCATCTGCCGCGCCAACTATGTTGCCATGAACGGTCTCGTGGGGTTCCTCGTGGATGAGTGCTGCCTGGACTCACAGTGCATCGGCAGTGAAGAAGCGGCCGCCTAGGCGCTCTTTTTTTGGCCTTCTATTTCTATGTTTCTGGAAGGATGGAATATGCCAACGACATCTTCTGACTCGCTTCCTATCGCGGTGATCGGTGCCGGACCGGTCGGATTGGCCGCGGCGGCACATCTCATCACGCGGAACCTTCCGGCAAGAGTGTATGAAGCCGGGAGTTCCATTGCCTGGAACATGCGCGATTGGGGCCATGTCAGGGTCTTCACACCGTGGCGCTATTGCGTCGATGCGGCTGCGATCGGCCTGCTCGAGCCGCATGGCTGGCGGATGCCTGCAGCCGATGCGTTTCCCACCGCAAACGAGATCGTCGGCGAGTACCTCGCGCCCCTCGCCCGAACACCCGAATTCGCCGGGATCGTCGAGACGGGAGCACGCGTGGAGGCAATCTCCCGCCTGGGGCTGGACAAGGTGGTCAGTCGCAGCCGGGACGAACGCCCCTTCGTTCTGTCGATCAGGGCCGCCGGCGGCACACGTCGCGAACGCGTCCGTGCCGTCATCGATGCATCAGGCACCTGGGCTACCCCCAATCCGCTTGGTTCAAGCGGCATTCCGGCCGACGGCGAGGCGGAATTCGCGGACCGGATCGCCTACGGCATTCCCGACGTGCTGGGGCGGCACCGTAGCGACTATGCAGGCCGGACGACGCTGGTCGTCGGAGCCGGCCACTCGGCGGCAAATTCGCTGCTCGACCTTTCGCGTCTCGCCAGGGTTGAGCCCGACACCCGCTTCTTTTGGGTCACGCGCAGCACCAATCTCATTCGCATCTACGGCGGGGGCGACGCCGACCAATTGCCGGCAAGAGGCGAACTTGGTGACGCCACGAGGGAACTCGTCGAGAGCGGTCGCGTCCGGCTGACGACGGGCTTTTCCATCCTCGCCCTGCGTGAAGACAACGGCCGGCTTGTCGTCGAAGGGGACACGGCTGAGGGAAGGCGGATCATCGGACCGGTCGACCGGATCATTGCCGCGACCGGGCAGCGTCCTGACCTGTCCCTGACGCGCGAACTGCGGCTCGACCTCGATCCCTGGCTGGAAAGCGCCAGGGCTCTTGGACCGTTGATCGACCCGAACGAGTACTATTGCGGGTCGGTTCCACCCCACGGTTTTCGGGAGTTGGCGCATCCCGAAAAGGGGTTCTTCACGGCAGGTATCAAGAGCTACGGTCGGGCACCGACGTTCCTTCTCCTCACCGGGTACGAGCAGGTCCGTTCGATCGCGGCTGCCCTCGCCGGCGACATGGAAGCCGCCGAGAATGTCCGGCTCGTTTTGCCGGAGACGGGCGTCTGCGTGACGCAGTTTCCGGATCCCGAGAACGAGAAGGCCGGTTGCTGTGGAGGCCCGGCAACGACCAGGGCCGATGCATGCTGCGCGGCGGATGAGACCGCCAAGAATCTCGGCTCGGATGGCTGCGGCTGCGGCGAGTGGCCTAATATGCCGGCAAAGGTGGAAGCATCGGGTTGCTGCGGTTCCGGCAAGAATGGCGCACCCGCAGGCGAGGTTGCTTGATGTTTCACCGGGTCGGATCGATCCATCTGCCGCCAACGGCCGTCGTCTGGATGCTCGGCGCCACCCAGATCATCGGCTATGGAACGCTCTATTACAGCTTCGCCATTCTGGCGGGAGACATGGCCGGCGAGTTCCATTGGCCCGTCTCGTGGGTGTACGGCGCGTTTTCGGTCGCCTTGCTGTTCGGCGGCCTGGTCGCACCTGCTGTCGGACGATATGTCGACAGCCACGGCGCAGCCCTCGTCATGGCGGTTGGGTCAATCGCGTCGGCCGTCGCACTGGCATTGACGGCCATTGCACCGAACCCGATCGCGTTCACCCTGCGTCTGATCGCGATCGAGATTGCCTCGACCCTCGTCCTCTACGATGCGGCCTTCGCCGCGATCGTGCAGACGGCTGGAGCGGGCGCGCGAAAACGCATCACGCATCTCACGCTCATCGCGGGCTTCGCTTCGACCCTGTTCTGGCCGCTGACGACCTGGCTTCACGGCCTTCTGGACTGGCGCGGCGTGCTTCTGCTCTTCGCAAGCGCAAACGCCCTGATCTGCTTTCCGTTTCATCTGGTCCTGTCGGCGGCGCGAGCCGGTCGAACGACGGTGGGCATGCCATCGTCTTCGCCTCTGTTGGATGGGCCGGAGCTGCCTGTGCGACTGCAGCCTCGCGCACTCATCCTCGTAACGGCGGGTTTTGCGCTCTCCGGGTTCCTGTTGTCGGCCGTGCTTGCGCAGATGGTCCCGATGCTTCAGGCCCTTGGGCTCGGGGCGTCTGCTTTGCTGGTCTCCGCCTTGTTCGGCCCGGCTCAGGTCCTCGTCCGCTTCGTGAACATGATCTTCGGCGTGCGGCGCCATCCGCTCTTCATCACCATAGTGGCGGCCTCGATGCTGCCGGCAGCGGCGCTGATCGTCATCGGAACCGCGCCGATGGTCGCAGGCGCCGCCATATTTGCGATTCTCCTGGGTTTCGGATCGGGCCTGAAGAGCATCGTGCAGGGAACGCTTCCCCTCGCGCTGTTCGGAAGCGCTTCTTACGGCGAGCGGCTCGGTCGAATGGCGCGCGTCCGGCAATTTCTCGCAGCGATGGCGCCTTTTACGTTTGCGGTCGCCAGCGATCATTTCGGGGCTGCGTCCGCCCTGCTTCTGTTCGTCGTTGTCGCAGCGCTCGGCTTGGCGGCGTTCGTGGAGGTCGCGCGTATTCGGCGGCTCGCGTTCACGCCCGCCCAAGGAGAGGCCGTGCCGACGAGCGGGCGGCAGACCACCGCATAGAGCGCCCGCGCGCCCATTCGGACGTGCAAGGGACGACGCTCCACCACTTCGTATCGACGCGCGTCGCGCCTTCCGAGAATTGAGCGCAAGCTTCGAACCGATGCGCCAACAAGCGCCATTTGTGGATGGCGATCCCGCCGCTCATCCGGATGGCGCAAGCAGGATGACATATTCCTTGCGAGTTGTTTCAAGCACTTCCCAGCTTCCCTTGAAGCCCGGCCGCAGCACGAAGCTGTCGCCGGCCTTCACGGTGCGCGCCTCGCCGCCCTGCTCGGCGATCACCGAGACGCCGGCGAGGATGTGGCAGAACTCCCACTCGTCATATTCGATGCGCCATTTGCCGGGCGTGGATTCCCAGACGCCGGCATAGAGTCCGCCTTCGGTCTCCTCGACATTCCACGTCCGAAACTTCGGATCGCCCGAGATCAGCCGCTCGGGTGTGGGCGCGCCGGCCTCGGGCTCGACGGCCGAGATATCGATGGAAACGAAGCGCGGTGACGGCATGGAAGGCTCCCTTTTGTCGGCCATCCATGCCACGCAGGGCCAATCTTCGCCAGTTCAGATCTTCGCCAGCGCTTGTTCGAGATCGGCGGTGATGTCGGCCACGTCCTCGATGCCGATCGAAAGCCGCACCACTTCCGGCCCGGCGCCGGCCGCCGTCTTCTGCTCGTCGGAGAGCTGGCGATGCGTGGTCGATGCCGGGTGGATGACCAGCGACTTGGTGTCGCCGATATTGGCCAGATGCGAGAAAAGCTCCAGCGCCTCGACGAATTTCACGCCGGCATCGTAGCCGCCCTTCAGGCCGAAGGTGAACACCGCCCCGGCGCCGAGCGGCGAATAGCGCTGCTGCAGCGTATGGTTCTTGTCGCCCGGCAGGCCGGCATAGGAGACCCAGGCCACTTTCGGGTGCTTCTGCAGATATTCGGCGACGTTGCGGGCATTGTCGGAATGACGCTGCATGCGCAGCGGCAGGGTCTCCAGTCCGGTGAGGATCAGGAAGGCATTGAAGGGCGAGATTGCCGGCCCGAAATCGCGTAGTCCCAGAACGCGCGCGGCGATGGCGAAGGCGAAATTGCCGAAGGTCTCGTGCAGGACGATGCCGCCATATTCGGGCCGCGGCTCCGAAAGCATCGGATAGTTGCCCGACTTCGACCAGTCGAAGGTGCCGCCGTCGACGATCAGGCCGCCGATCGAATTGCCATGGCCGCCGATGAACTTGGTGAGCGAGTGGACCACGACGTCGGCCCCGTGCTCGATCGGCCGCAGCAGGTAGGGCGTTGCCAGCGTGTTGTCGACAATGAGCGGCAGGCCGTGCTTGCGGGCGATGTTGGCGATCGCCTCGATATCGACGAACTCGCCGCCGGGATTGGCCAGGCTCTCGATGAAGATGGCGCGGGTGCGTTCGTCGATCTGGCTCTCGAAGCTCGAAATATTCTCCGTCTCCGCCCAGCGCACCTCCCAGCCGAAATTCTTGAAGGCGTGGCCGAACTGGTTGATCGAACCACCGTAAAGCTTTCTGGCGGCGACGAAATTGTCGCCTGGCCGCATCAGGTTGTGGAACACCAGGAGCTGCGCCGCATGGCCCGAGGCGGTCGCGAGACCGGCCGTGCCGCCTTCGAGGGCGGCCACACGCTCTTCGAGCACGGCCTGCGTCGGGTTCATGATGCGGGTGTAGATGTTGCCGAAGGCCTTCAGCCCGAACAGCGAGGCGGCATGGTCGGCGTCGTCGAAAACATAGGACGTGGTCTGGTAGATCGGAACGGCGCGCGCGCCTGTCGCCGGATCCGGCTTGGCACCGGCATGAACGGCGAGCGTGTTGAAGCCTGGGGCGCGTTGCGACATGTCCATCTCCCTGAGACACCTGAAAAACCGGCGCATTCTTGGCCGACCAAGCCGGCGAATGCAAAGAAGAAATTGCTGAAAAAATGAGCGAATAGCGAATAGCGAGTAGGGCGAAGGAAATGGAGCGCCGCTCCCGGTCCGCCCCCTATTCGCTATTCGCTACTCGCTATTCGCTCCCCTATCTCCCCCTGACGCCGAAGCTCTGGAAGCCCTGCCGCATGATCGGCTTCTTGGACGAGATCACGCGGCTGTTGACGCCGTTCCAGCCGATCTCGCCGGAGAGGCGCCCGTATTCGATCTTGGGGCAGCGATCCATCACCACCTTGATGCCGGCCGCTTCCGCTTTGGCGGCGGCCTCATCGTGGCGCACCGTGAGTTGCATCCAGATCACCTTCGGCAGCGGGTCGAGCGCCAGCACCTCGTCGACGATCGGCGGCACGGCATCGGAGGCGCGGAAGATATCGACCATGTCGACAGGCTCGGGCACGTCCGCCAGTCGGGCATAGGTCGGCCTGCCGGCGATCTCCTTGCCCGCCTGCCCGGGATTGATCGGGTAGACGACAAACCCCTTGTCGACCAGATATTTGGTCACGAAGAAGCTCGGCCGAACGTCATTGGCCGAGGCGCCGACGACAGCAACGGTGCGCACGGAGTTCAGGATGCCGGAAATGTAGTCGTTGTCGTAGCGATCGTGGTTCATGCCTCGTCCTCATACAGCGCCTCGGCCAGAAAGCCAGCGGGGTCGCCGCAGAAATTATCATGCGGAAATGATCGGTGTCGCGGAAGTCGCCGTCCTCTAACCGACTGGGCGGATCACCGGCCAGGCGCGGCGAGACGGAATGTCATTCGCCTGTCCACTCCGGCTTGCGCTTGCCGATGAAGGCGCCGATGCCCTCCTCGGCGTCGCGGGCCAGCATGTTCTCCACCATCACCCGCGCGGTGTAGTCATAGGCTTCCGAGAGGCCCATCTCGGCTTGCCGGTAGAACGCCTCCTTGCCGATCTTCAGCGTCAGGGGTGATTTGGAAACAATGGTTTGCGCATATTTCGTCACGACCTGGATGAGATATTCGCGCGGCACCACACGATTGACGAGGCCGAATTCGCGCGCCGTGCCGGCGTCGATGGTTTCGCCGGTCAGGAGCATCTCCATCGCGTGCTTGTTCGAGACGTTGCGCGACAGCGCCACCATCGGCGTCGAGCAGAACAGCCCGATATTGACGCCGGGCGTGGCGAAGCTGGCCTGATCGGAGGCGATGGCGAGGTCGCAACTGGCGACGAGCTGGCATCCGGCAGCGGTCGCGACGCCGTCGACCTCGGCGATAACGGGCTTGGGCAGGCGCACGATAGACTGCATCAGCGCCGCGCAGCGCCCCATGGTCAGCTCGAAGAACGCCCTGCCCCGGTCCGGATCGCTCCGATGCGCGGTCAGTTCCTTCAGGTCGTGGCCGGCGGAGAACACTTTGCCCGGGGCGGAGATCACGACGACGCGCACGGCCTTGTCGTCGCGGGCCGCGTCGAGCTCGGCCTGCAGCGCCTCCATGAAGGCGAGCGAAAGCGCATTGGCCGGCGGGTTCATGAGCGTGAGGCGAAGAATGCCGCCGTCGAGCGCGGCATGCACCGGCCCCTGCTCGTGATTGCGTTTCAACGCGACGACTTCCGCCATGGCGGCGACTCCATTCGGCCTTGATATAGGACTTTTCGGCCAAAGAACTATCACGCGCCGGGTTGAAGAACAGCACCGAAATGTGTCTTCTGGCTTCCGTTTACGGAAACGGAAGAATCCGGGACGCCGTCCCGGCCCCAAGGACAGGGAGCAGGAATGCCAGCACAGGCCAGGCTCGAGCCGCTGATGACGGCGGATGAAGTGAACGACCTCCTGAGGAAGGTCTATCCCCAACTCAACGAGCAGTTCGAATTCTATCACGCGGTCGACGTGTTCCCGGGCGGCTGCACGGTGCGGCTCAACGCCGACGACAGGCACTTGAGGCCGGGCGGCACGGTGTCGGGCCCGTCCCTGTTCACGCTGGCCGACATCGGCGGTTATGTCTGCGTGCTCACCCATGCCGGTCCCGACGCGCTGTCGGTGACAACGAACCTCAACATCAATTTCGTGCGCAAGGCCGAGGCCGGCCCGATCGACGGTCACTGCCGTATCCTGAAGCTCGGCAGGAGCCTGATGGTCTTCGACATCGACATCGTCGCGGGCCCCGACCGGCAGACGGTCGCGCATGCGACGGGAACCTATTCGATCCCGCCGAAGCGGTAAGCGCTGCCTCAGGCACCTTATAAGCCAGGCGATATGCGTCCATCACTTGTATCGCGGCGCAGCGCGCCCCACCGGGCAGCGGTCGGCCAATCGATTACCGTGCGCTCCTTCGACACCCATCGGGTCAGGCCACCTCGCGACTGTCTCGGTCAGGCTTGGTCGAGCCTTCTGATGAATTCCGCAAGCACTTGGCCATTCACGGAAACAACGTGTCCCGCGGCCGGGTAGACCCCGGTGGCGACGTCATCCGCGAACTCGCGAAAGGCACTGATACGCTCGGATTGAAGCCGGTCAAATTCGGCGACGAAATTGCGGTAGGTCTTGGAGTGACGTGGATAGTGGCCCCTGTGCGCCCCAAGTACGTCTGTCGCGAACAAATACTGGCCGTCGCAACCTGCCCCCGCACCCATGGATATCAGCACGAGCGAGGTGCGCCTCGAAATCTCGGCCGCCACGTCCTCGGGCACCACCTCGATCTCGGCCATGACCGCGCCGGCCTTTTCGAGGTCGCGGACACGCTGCCAGACCTCCATCGCTGTCTCGACGGTCTTGCCGACAGCCCTGAAGCCTCCTGTCCAGCTGATCTGCGAAGGGATCATCCCGACATGGCCGCAGACCGGAATCCGCTCTTCGGCGAGGCGCCTGACGACACGCATGCTGGCTGCGCAATAGACCGCGTCGGCACCGGCCCGGTGAGCCTCGAAGGCACCCCGAAGATAGTCTTTCGGCGTTAGATAGACGCCGTAGCTCAGGCTTACCACGCAGAAGACCGTGGGAACCGCCTCCCGGAACTGCGGATGCTTCAGAAGATGTGGCGGCACTGAAATCATGTCGATTCCGGCCTGCTCGGCCGCTGCCGCTTCCTCGATGCTCTCGACGCGCAACATGATGAGCTGGCGTTTGCCTTTGAGCGCCCGCAGATCGGCGATCGTCGTTTTCTTGGCTGTCACGACGCAGCTCCCGCGATTGCCTCCGGTCGCAACAGCGATTTCAGGCTGACGCCGCCGTCGGCAAGCAGTGCGGGATCGATGCCCCGGCGGCTTCTGATGAGCTGCTCGGCAACCTTGATTTCCCTGGCGGCCGATGTGCCCGGGCCGATTGCACTGGCAGCGAGCAGACGGCCATCCGCTGCCTGATCGAACACGATGAGCCCATCGTCGCGCAGCTTGCGCTCGACGGAGCCTGCCGACAATTCCGCCAGGCCCACCACCTGCAGCCCAAGCTCATACTGATCCGACCAGAACCATGGAACAGCATCGAATGGCGCGGGATCGCCCAGCATGGCCGAAGCGGCATGCTCGCCCTGTTCCCTCGCACTGCGCCAACTTTCCAGCCTCGCATGGCGGCCGCAATAGAGAGCGACCGGAAAACGGCAGCAATCGCCAGCGGCAAAAATGTGCGGATCAAGAGTGGCAAGGCTGCCGTCGACCACGATCCCGTCATCACACGCAAGACCGCTTGCGCGCGCCAGCCCGTCGTTCGGCGAGGCGCCGACACCGACGACCACGTGGTCGGCCAGAAGCGTTTCGCCCGTTCCCAGCCGGATCGCCACCTGCGATGGTCCGAGGCTCGCTTCGACGATGCGCGCGTTGGCCATGATGCGCACGCCCTCGGCCGAATGACGTGCGGCAATGATCGCCGCGATGGGTGCCGGTACGCCGCGCTTGAGCACACGCTCTTGCGCCTCCAGCACGACGACCTCCGCGCCGCGTTGCCGCGCGAACGCGGCCAGTTCGAGACCGATGAAGCCGGCGCCGACCATGGCGAGCCTGACTCCCGGGCGTACGGCACGGCAAAACCGGCGAGCATCGTCCAGCGTACGCACGGTCATGATGCGCTCATGTGTCGGCAACTCATTCAGGCGGCGTGGGCTCGCGCCGGTCGCCAGCAGCAGCTTGTCATAGGCGAAGATGCCGCCATCACCTACCGCAACGGTCTGCGCGCTGCGGTCGATCGACGCCACACGGGTGGATTCCAGGAATGTTATCCCCGCCGAAGCCAGTCCCGACGGGGTAACGATTGGTTTCGGTTCGATCGCGCCGCCGTTCGTCGGCGGCTTGGAGAGCGGCGGCCTCTCGTAAGGCGCTTGAGCTTCCTCTCCGATCAGCGCGACCGGACCGCCGTAGCCATTGGCGCGCAAGCCGAGCGCGGCCGCGCAGCCGGCCTCGCCGGCACCGACGATGACCATTCCTCGCGCCCGCATCTCAAGCGACCGCGATCTGGACCCGTCCGCCGTCGAGCCTGACGGCATAGACGCCGAGATTCCTGCACACCGGGCCGCTCAGCGCCTGCCCGGACCGGTAGTCGAACCTGCCATTGTGTTTGGGACATTCGATCACGTGGTCCATCACCAGCCCGTCGGCTAGAGAGACCTGCTCGTGCGTGCACAGACCGTCCGTTGCGAAGAACCGGCCGCCGGGAGCATGGGAGATGGCATAGGTCTTTCCCTGATGGTCGAAGCGGACGACGTCTTCCTCGTCGACGTCGTCCACACTGCAGACATCAATCCAGTCGTGATCAGCCATGACTTCCTCCTCCGAAGCTTCGGTTCTCATTGAACGGGCTGCGGCATGACCGCGAGGTCATGAAGCTCATGGCGATAGGGCTTCGCCGTTGGGGGCAGTATGCGCTCCACATGATGGTAGGGATCGCGAGCCTGCCTGAAGACCGTAGGGACAATTTCGCGATAGGCCGCCCAGAGGCTCGGATATGGTACCGGCGTATCGTGCTTCATCATCTCGTGCAGATGGGGCAGCGCATGATACGGCACCATCGGGAACATGTGGTGCTCGACGTGGTAGTTCATGTTCCAGTAGACGAAGCGGAACAGCGGATTCATCATCACTGTGCGCGAGTTGAGGCGGTGGTCGAGTACGTCCTCGGCCAATCCGGCGTGCTGGGTAAGGTCGAAGAGCCGCGCCAGCCAGGCGCCGTACATGGTGGGCAACACGCCGATCAGCAGGACGGGTATCCAGCTCCGCAGCAGGAGCGAAAGCGCGACGGTGCCGAGATGTATCACCAGCCAGACGCGCGCGGTCGTGAACACTTTGGCCCGCGCGGCCTCGGGGATGAAATCGCGCTCCTCCCCGGTCAGCCGACCGAGGCTGTGGCGAACCATCGAAACGATCGAGTTGCAGACGCCGCCCACGGCCAGGAAGCTCAGCAGGATCAGCGGCAGGTTTGGTGGCCGCTTGACGGCGATCTCAGGATCGCGCCCGACGATCAGTGTGTCTGTGTGGTGTCTGGCGTGGCTCCAGCGGGTCACCTCGGACTCGCGCATGACCATGAAGCTGGCAAGCTGATACACCATGTCGTTCATCCAGAATGTCCGGAAGGCGGTGCCGTGGCCGCATTCGTGCCAGCGTGAGTCCGACGCCGAACCGTAGAGCACGCCATACAGAGCGAAGAAGGGCAGCGCGAGCCACGAGCCGTCGAAATGGACGCCGCCGGCAGCACTCGCCGCCAGAAGCGCGAACCACAGCAGCGTGTCCCTGATGGCGGGTCCGTCGCTGCGCTGCATCAGCGCCTTCATTTCCCTGCGTGGAATCTCGGTGTGGTACCATTCGGCAGCGGCCAGGCCCGCCGCGACGGCGGCGCGTGAACTCGGTCCTGCGAGGCTGTAGTCGCGTAGCGGTTCGCCTGGCATCGTCTCCTCCCGTCACGATTGGTTGTGCGACAATCGCGAAGCAGCTTGCCGAATTCAACTCGTCTTGATATTTTCCCTCAAAATCATCATTCAATGAAAGAAACTGTCATTACTGAGGAACCCGGGTCGCAGCGGATAACTCTCTCGGACGTGGCAAAGGCTGCCGGAGTGAGCCTCGCCACGGTCGACAGGGTGCTGAACGGAAGGGCGCCGGTCAGCGGCAAGCGCGCGCAGCAGGTCTACGACGCCGCCCGTGCGCTCGGCTATCACGGGCTACCGATCCTGAGAGCGCGCGCGCCGGCGCCGCGCCAGCATATGCGTCTTGGCATTGCCATCCGCCGGCGGCACCACGCCTTTTATCAGCAGATCGAAGCCGACCTGCGGGCGGCGGCGGCACGCCATTCGACTGCCGAGGTGGAACTCGCCTTCTATTATCACTCGGACAATTCACCAGCAGAGGCGGTCAGGCTCGCCCGCGAAATGGGCGGCCATTGCGACGCGATCGCGATGATGGCTCCGGACAGTGCGGAGTTGCGCGATACCATCCTCGGCCTGCGTCAGCGGAAGGTGTTCACATTTTCCATTCTGTCGGACTTCGCGGTCGATTTCCGCCACGCCTATATCGGCGTCAACAACCGGCAGGCCGGGCGGACGGCGGCCTGGGGAATTGCCCATACGGCCCTGCGCCCGGGACGGGTGGCTCTGGTCACGGGCGCTTACCACTTTAGCGCCCAGGAAATGCGGGAGTTGGGTTTCCGGTCCTATATGCGGGAACGCTGCCCCCACTTCGCGATCGTTGACACGGCCGCTGTCGCCGAGTCTTCCGACGCCGTGAGGCAGGCCGTGGGACAGCTACTGGATAGAAACGACGATCTGGTCGGCGTCTACGTCGCCAGCGGCGGCTTCGAGGGCGCGCTGGAGGCCCTGACGGCAAGGGGTCGGGAGAGAACGGTGTCGCTCGTCGTCAACGAGATCACTCCAAGCTCGCGCCAGGCGCTTCTCGCGGGAACCGTCTCAATGGTCATCGCGACGCCAGTGCGCGAATTTACGCGGCAACTGGTCGACGAAGCCGTCAGTACCGTGCAGACGATGGGAACCGAGTTGTCGCGGCCCGAGGCCCTCCCGTTCAACATCGTCATTTCCGAGAACACGACCTGACTGAATTCATCGGGCCGAGCTTGTCCGTTGTCGCGGGAACGGGAGCCTTGCGAACTAACCGGCCAGTCTGCGCGAAACGGTCGCAACGGCCTCGCCGAGGACCTCTACGCAGTGGTCTCGGACGGCGTCGTTGAACCGCGGCATGGGGATGGCGATGTTGATGGAGGCTAGCGGAAAGCCGGACTCGTCCAGAAGTGGCCGCGCCACGCCGGCTATCCCCGGCGTGAACTCCTCGACCACGTAGGCCACGCCGCTCTGACGCACCACTTCCAGTTCATCGATGAGGGCCTTGACCGTACGGATCGTGGCCAGCGTAATCGGCTCGAACGTGACCCGCGCCAGGTACTCCTTCAGCATCTCGTCCGGCAGGAATGCAAGAAGCGCCTTGCCGCCGGAGGTGGCGTAGAGGGGAGCGGTGTCGCCCAGCCGCATGTGGTAGAGCAGCCTGCGCGGGCTCGTCACGCAGGCGACCACCTGCGATGACATCCCCCTCATCACGTTAAGCGCGCACGATTCCTGCGTTTGCAGCGTGACCCATTCGAGCACGCTCTCGGCGGCGGGGATGACCTCGCTGCCGCCTTTTGCATGCCGCGCCAGCCGGGCCACGGCGGTACCGAGTTCATAGCCTTTGGTGGCCGGGACGTAAGCCAGGTATCCGCGATTGACCAAGGTCTTGAGAAGCTGCGTGAGGCTGCTCTTGGGGATGCCGAGCTCCTCGGCGATCTCGGAATGGGTTTTCTCCGCGCCCCAGCGGCCGATATATTCGAGAAGATCGAGCGCCCGCGTCGCGGACTTGACGACGCCTTGTTCCGTTGGGGTCTTTTCGCCGTCCATGGCCTCTCGCATCTCTGAGCTTCCGCTCGCGTCAGGGAGCCGGCTCATCGCTCCAGGCACGCTCTATCACGGATCGCGACAGCTTCGCAGCCAAGCGCAACCGGTCGATGGTGGATAGTTCCCCATGGCGAATCGTCGGCGCTTCCAGCGCCACGGGAACGTCGCGCGGGAATGCTCTCAGGAAGGCGCTCAGCCACAGTTCGCCCTCGCCGGGATAAAGCCGCGCGCCCCGCGCCTCCCGGCGCAGGGCGTCGGTGTCCATCGGTGGTCGGCTTGGCGCGTCGCAGAGATGAACGTAGCGAAACAGGTCCGGGGGATAGAGTGCGAGATCATCGGGCGAACCGCCGGAGCGTGCGAGATGAAGCGCATCGACGAGGAGCCCGGCGTCGGCTGCTCCGGCGGCCGCAAGCAGTTCATGCGCCTCCGCCAGGGAGCGAACCGCCGTGTAGGGAATGAATTCCAGCATGGGCGACAGGCCGCAGGCCACCGCGTCTTCACAGGTCTTGCCAAGACTTTCGGTCAGCCGCGCGCGGTGGGGGTCGTGCCCGACGATCAGCACGTGGCGCGCACCGAGTTCGGCTCCGACTTCATAGGCGCGTCGGAACGCGTCCAGATCGCTGTCCGGCCGCAACCAGAACGCCTCGATGTCGAGCAGTTCGATCCCAGTTTGGCGCAGCCGTTGCCGGATCGCACGCCGGGTCTTCGGCTCTTCCAGCACCGGCGCGACAACGTCGCCAGGCAGCGGCGGCCAAAGGCGCAGCCCGACCGCGTCGAACCCCGCGCCAGCCGCCAGCTCGATCAGTTCGATGGGGTGCGTCGAGAGCTGGGTCAGGTGGGCGAGTGACAGTATTGCGGGCATGGCCATCGATCCGAGTGGCAGAATCCGGTTTACTTATAGAACAAGTTCTCCTATGTGAACAGATACCAAGGAGGAACCGAGCCATGACTGCGCCGTTCGATGACCGGTTCACCATCCGGGAACTGCTGGAAAACTGGGTCGTCTGGCGCGACGCGGGCGACTGGGAGCGTTTCCGCACCGTCTGGCACGACGACGGGCGGATGATGGCGACCTGGTTCCAGGGAACAGCGGACGAGTTCATTGCGGTCAGCCGCAAAGGCTTCGAGAACGGCGTGCGCATCCTGCACTTCCTGGGCGGCACGTCGATCGACCTGTCGGGTGACAGGGCGATCGCCCAGACGAAGATGACGATCAGCCAGCGCGCCAAAGTCGAGGGCGTGGCCTGCGACGTCGTCTGCACCGGTCGCTTTTATGATTTCCTGGAGCGCCGCGGCGGGCGCTGGGGTGTCGTGCTGCGCCAGCCGATCTACGAGAAGGACCGCCTGGATCCGATCGATCCGACCGAAGCCCCGAGGCTGGACAGCGAGCTGCTGCAGGCATTTCCCGAGGGCTACAGGCACCTCGCCTACCTGCAGACCGGCATCGGCTACACGGTCAAGCGCGACATGCCCGGCCTGATCGGGCCCGAGGTCGAGGCGCTCTATGCTCGCGGCCGGGGCTGGCTCGAAGGCGGCCCCACCGGCGTGCCGGGAGATCAACCGGCGCAAGCGACCGGTGCGTGACGGCCGCGCGCTCGAAACGGAAACTGAACCGATGCAACCCTTCGTGTGCGGGTCTGAGCCCTCGCGCGTGATCTTCGGTGCCGAGGCACCCGCCTGCCTCGGCGAAGAGATCGAGCGGCGCGACATCCGGCGCGTGGAGCAGCTTCCCAGGTCGCCGCATCGGACCAACACCACCGACTGAACGGAGACACCCGATGCCGCTCAAGGGCAAAGCCATCATGATCGTCTGGCACGACATCAGACAGGGATCGGAACCGGACTATCACCTCTGGCATACGCGCGAGCACATGCCGGAGCGGCTCGCCGTACGGGGTTTCCTGCGCGGACGCCGCGGGGTGGACTGGAACCGCGACAGGCATCGCTACCTGACCCTCTACGAAGGAGAGAGCATCGGTACTTTCGGTTCGCCGGAGTATCTCCGGCGGCTCAACAATCCCACGCCGTGGACGCTGAGAACCCAGCCGACCTTCTACAACTTCATCCGTTGCGCCTGCGTCTTGGCCGCAAGCATCGGACGCGGCGTCGGCGGAGCGATGGCGACCATCCGCGTGCCATTCAACGGCGTTGACGACGCGGGCTTTCGCGCTCTGGCTCAGCCCTTGGCAGAGGAAATCATTGAACTCGAGGGCGTCTCGGCGGTCCATCTCGCTGTCGCTCGCCCTGACGTGACAGGCGCGAAGACCCGCGAAACCGAGCTTCGCGGCATGACGAGAGACGACATCTTCGACGCCGTGATCATGATCGATGGCATCGGGCGCCGCGAACTGGAGAGGCTCGACGCAAAGATCATGGGCCGGTTGCGGGCGCGCGGCCTCAGCATCGATCCGGCCGAAGCAGCCATCTACGACATGGCCTTCTGCCTCGATGCAACGGACTGAGCAGCACAATGAAAGCGGATGACATCGAACTCGTGACCAGGCGGCCGGTCGTCGACGGCGCCACGCAGCTGGTGGGCATCGTCGGGAGCCCGATTGCCCAGGTCCGCGCGCCGGAAGTCTGGACGGGCCTGTTCCATTTTCACGGACTCAACATCATCTGCGTCCCGTTTCACATGCTCCCCGAAGGCCTTCCGGATTTCTTCGCCGGGGCCAGGAGGCTGCGGAACCTTGCCGGCCTGATCGTGACGATCCCGCATAAGCCGGCAGCCGTTAACCTCGTCGACGGCCTGACCGAACGCGCCGCCCTCGTGCGGTCGGTCAACTTCATCTGCATTCGCCCGGATGGCCGCTGGGTAGGCGATATCGTCGACGGCATCGGTTTCGTCGAAAACCTCAAGGCCCATGGCGTCGACCCCCGGGGCATGCGCGCGCTGCTGATCGGAACCGGCGGGGTCGGAACGGCGATCGCCTTCGCGCTCGCCGAGTCCGGCGTCTCAGAGCTCTTTGTCCACGACCGCGACACCGCGCGCAGCGACGGCCTCGCCGCGCGGCTCTCGAACCTTGAGCGTCCGGTGCGCACTGGGCCACCGGACCCGGCCGGCTTCGACCTCGTCGTCAACGCGTCTCCCCTGGGAATGAAAAGCGACGACCCGATGCCAATGGACGCGACACGCATTGGTGCCGGCAGCGTGGTGGCGGACGTGATCGTGCATGAAACCGAACTGCTGCGACGGGCTGCCGCGCTCGGCTGCAGGACGATCGACGGGACCGGAATGATGGATCACCAGCTCGCGTTCATGGCAGGACACATGGGGCTCGGCGAGATGGATTTCAGCGCGGCAACCGCCCGGCGTATCGCCGCGGCCGCTCGTCGATAGCGGTTCGAGGCCAGCACCACCGACAGCCACTGCGGACAGGGGACTGGACATGAGACTTGGTGGGACGACGTTCTCGTTCATGTGGAGCGAGCCGGCGCACGAGACGATGCGGCGCCTCGGTCGCCTGGGCCTGCGAGAGTTCGACGTCGTCCTGGCGCCCGGTCATTTGTGGGCGGACGAACTCGATACCGGAGCCCGGCGCGACTTGCTGCAGGCGCTCTCGCGGGAGGGCATGAAAATCGAGTCGCTGAACCTCCCCGCACTCGACTTCAACCTCGGCAGTTGCCTGGCCGAGGTGCGAGACCACGCGGTCCGCAACTACGCCGAAGCTTTGCGTCTCTCCGCGGATCTGGGCGGCCGCGGTGTCGTCGTCGTGCCGGGTCGCGTCTCCGGCCTGCTGCCGCCGAAGATGGAGGACACAATGTCATGGCTTGGCGACAGCATCGAGGCGCTGCTGCACTTCGCCGACAAGACGGGACAAGACCTGCTGCTCGAGACGCATCCGCTGACAGCGATCCCCACCGCAGAGGCGGTCGCCGCTTTCATCGAAACGATTGGCCATCCGCGTCTGCTGGTCGCCTACGACGTAGCCAATGCCAAATTCATCGGCGAGGATCAAGTCGCGGCCCTCCGCCGCCTCAAGCCGATCCTGGGCCAGGTGCATGTATCCGATGCGAAGCGCAGTTCGTGGAAGCACGACCCCGCCGGCCTGGGGACGGTGAATTTCGGCGAAGTCAGGGCTACGCTCGGAGAGATTGCGTTCGACGGGCTCGCCGTGGTTGAGGTGATCTCCAGCAACGCTGTGGCCGATACCGAAGCGACCGTCCACGCTTTGAACGGATGACAGCAATGGCGTATCCGCGACACGCTTGGCGATGTCCCCTCTCCAGCCTGGCGCGGCCGCACCACTCCTCAGCGCGTATATTCCGAACCGAACCCGGTCATGTCCGCATCGAGACGCCCGAGGATGGTCAGCAGTATCTCCTGCTTGCGCGCCCGCCGGAACGCCGGCGACTGCATGTCGACATTGAATGCCGCGGTGAAGGTGGCACGGTTCGACACGTTGAAGAAGGACAAGGCCGAGATCGTCATGTGGACCTCGACCGGCGAGATCGTCCGCCGGAAGTTCTCCTTTTCGTAGCCCCTCCTGAGCAGCCGCTCGATGCGGGCGATGATCGGCTGATGCAATTCCTGGACAACGGACGATGTCGCGAGGAAGCGGGCATCGTTCAGGTTTTCCGTCATCAGAAGCTTGACGTAGGTGGGGTGCGCGAAATGGAAGTCGAAGGAGAATTCGACGAGGTTCTTCAGCGATTGCCGCGGGTCGTCCTCGTCCAGGTTGATCGCGAGCTCCGCGGTTCGCATGCGACGGTAGCCGTTCTCGAGAACGGCCAGGTAGAGCTTCGCCTTGGACGAGAAATAGTAATAGATCATGCGCTTGCTGCGCTTGGTCTTGGCCGCGATGCTGTCGAGCTTGGCGCCGCCGAAACCGTGGCGTGCGAACTCTGCCTCCGCCGCCTTCAGAATGTCCGCACGGGTGCGATCCGGATCGTTGCTCGGCAGCGACCGCTCGTATCTACGGCTAGGACCTGCTCTGCCTGGCGGCTGCTCGTTCATGCCCTCGACCTCGGACCAATCGCCCGCCCGTCCTTATCGCGAGAGGCGGCGTCGGCACAACCTCAGCCGCCGGCTCTCGGTCCGAACAGGCGAGCTTGTGAACCATTTTGTTCATTATCACCCGTCGCTCTCAGCTCCGCATGATTTACTGACGCGGAGTTGATACCTGATCATAGCGCGTTGAATCAACAATGTTCCTTGTGAATTTTCCACGTTTCGACCGAGGGGTTTGACTCAGTACGCATATCTGAGCTACTGTGAACCCAATCGAACATTTTGAAATGGCGCAACAGACGCCGCGCAAGTTCGACTGGGAGGAAATTGCAATGAGCTGCCGGCTCGAATATCGCGTTTCAAGCCAAATGTTGGGCCGGCGCGAATCCAATCCATTGTTGTGACCCTGACCGATGCAGCCTGATCGCTGCCACTTGGCCGCGAATGGGCTGGCTTTGGCCGACACTGCGCCTTCGCCGAAAGGTTCGACCCGAAATCGCGCACCAGCCTGGTTCCTCGGCATGTGCCCCCCGATTCGAAGCAGATCGTTCCGAGGCATTCTCGGGATGGACCAAATGAACGACCATGGACAATTTCTGGGAGGAAATCAGATGACCGCAGTCACCCGTCGCACGCTTCTTGCCGGATCCGCTGGCCTCATGTTGGCGGCCACGATCAGCTTACCCGTCACATCATGGGCGCAGGACAAGATCACGCTTCGCCTGTCGACTTCCGGCACGCAGACGGATCAGCGATCCATCGCTATGGCCAATGTCTTCGGTCCCGCCGTCTCGGGCTTCGCCGACTTTCAGCCGCACTACAACTCCTCGCTGGTTGCACAGGGCTCGGAGTTGGAAGCGATCTCGTCGGGCGACCTCGAAATGACGATCTGCTCCGCCCAGGAACTGGCGACTTTCTTTCCGGAGTTCTCGATCTTCGCGGCCGGTTACGTGCACCAGAACGCCGAGCATCAGGTGAAGGTCTTCAACGATCCGCTGATGGATCCGTTCAAGAAGAAGGTCGAGGACGAACTCGGCGTGAAGCTGCTGGCGGTCATGTATCTGGGCCGCCGCCACGTGAACCTTCGTTTCCCGCGTTCGGAACGCAACGTCATGACGCCGGCAGATCTTGCGGGCGTCAACCTGCGCATGCCGGGCACCGATGCCTGGCTGTTCCTCGGCAAGGCGCTCGGAGCCAACCCGGCACCGATCGCCTTCTCGGAAGTCTATACCGCGCTGCAGACCGGGTCGGTTGACGGGCAGGACAATCCGCTGCCCACCGTGGTCGACTCCAAATTCTACGAAGTCACCAGGCAGATCAGCCTGACGTCGCATCTGGTCGACCTCAACTACATCGCCTTCTCCAAGGAAGTATGGGACGGGCTGACACCGGAACAGCAGGAAACCGTGCAGAAGGCCGCGGTGGACGCGGCCGAGTCCGGTCGGCAGGCGCAATTGCAGAAGGAGGAGGAACTCGTGGCCTTCCTGAAGGACAAGGGTCTCGAGATCTATGAGCCGGACCTCAAGGCGTTTCGCGAGCATGTCCAGGCACAATATGTCGGCTCCGAATTCGCCAAGGCATGGCCGGAAGGAGTGTTGGACAAGATAAACGCACTCGGCAACTGAAGTGGTTCAGTTGGCGCGACGGGGACGCGCGTCCCCGCCTTGCCGCCATCATCCGCGGCAGGGCTTGACGTCGGACTAGGGAGGGTCCCGCGTGAGACGAACGATCGACACTTTTCGCACTTTCGCCGAGGCCGTTGCCGGCGCCTTGATGGCGGCCATGTTCGTAACCTTCATCGTGCAGGTCACTATCCGTTACACCGCCCGGGCCGACTGGATCGCTGAAGCCGTTCCGCTGCTGCAGCCGTCCAATTTCGGGTGGACGCTGGAATTCTGCCTGGCGCTGTGGGTTTGGCTGGTGTTCTGGGGCAATGCCTTCGTCGTCCGCAACCAGGAACACGTCTCGTTCGATATCCTCTATCTCGCCGTGGCGCCGGGCATGCGCAGGGCCTTCTTCATCGCGGGGGGCCTTGCCATCTCGGTGGGCCTGCTGCTGTCGATAGAGCCGACCTGGGATCGGCTGGCGGTCCTGAGATTGAAGAAGACCGCAACGCTCTCGGCGCTGTTCGGCGACTGGATCCGGATGCGCGACATCTACGCGATCTACCTGCTTTTCCTCTTCGTCGTCGCACTCCGCTACGCGGCGGGCGTCTGGCGCGCATTCCGCCACGGCGTCGACGAACTGGATCTCTCGGACGGGGAGCGCGTCGACGCATGAGCTTCGCCTTTGTCCTCTGTCTCGGCACGATGGGCGTGATCGCCGCGATCGGCGCACCGATCGCCTATGCGATTCTCCTCGCCTCCTTTGTCTACCTGGCCGCGAACGGGATGAGCATTGGTATCGCCGGCAAGGTCATGCTCGACGGGCTCTACCAGAGCTTCATCCTGCTGACTGTGCCGCTGTTCATCGTTGCAGCCAACATCATGAACGCAGGCTCGATTTCCGACCGGCTTCTGCGCTTCTGCATCGGCCTCGTCGGCCGCTTCAGGGGCGGCCTTGGCCATGTGAACGTCCTTGCGTCCCTTGTCTTCTCCGGCATGTCCGGATCGGCCGTCGCCGACGCCGCCGGTATCGGCAAGATCATCATCGACCTGATGGTTCGCTCCGGCCACTACACGCGCGGCTATGCGGCGGCGATCACCGCCGCGTCGGCAACCATCGGGCCGATCATCCCGCCATCGATCCCCATGGTGCTCTACGCGCTGGTTTCCAACAGTTCCATCGGCTTCCTGTTCCTGGGCGGCATCATGCCTGGGTTACTGATGGGAGCGGTGCTGATGGCCATCAATGCCTGGATATCGCACCAGCGCGGGTTCGGCGTGGAGAAATCGGTCCCACTCAGTCAACTTCCAAAGCTGACCCTCGATGCGGGTCCCGCGCTGCTGATGCCGGCTATCCTGCTCTACGGCATCTATGGCGGAGTGACGACCCCGACCGAGGCAGCCGCGGTCGCCGCGTTCTACGCGCTGCTCCTGGCCGCCTTGTTCTACCGCTCGCTGTCCCTGGCGGCGTTCGGACGGATTCTCGTCGAAAGTGCCCGTTCCTCGGCCGCGGTCGGCCTCGTGATCGGCGGCGCGCTCGTCCTCAACTATGTTGTCGCTTCGGAAAACATCCCCAATCTCGTCGCGCAGTCCCTTGTCGGCGTCAACGTATCACCGCTCGCCTTCCTGCTGTGCGTCAACCTGCTGCTGCTGATCCTGGGGTGCATTCTCGATGCCGCGACGATCATCCTGGTAATCATTCCGCTCTTCATTCCCGCCTGCCGCGAACTCGGCATCGACCTTGTGCATTTTGGCGTGGTCGCGGTCGTCAACTGCATGATCGGGCTGATCACGCCGCCTTACGGCATCCTCCTGTTCGTCATCAACGCGGTGACGCGCATCCCGCTCGCCGAAATCATCCGCGAAATCTGGCTGTTCGTGGCCGTCCTCGTCTTTGCGCTGCTTCTGCTGATCCTCTTCCCGGGCATCGTGCTCTGGCTGCCGCGGATGTTCGGTTACGACGGATAGGAGCCTCCCTCCTGATCTCGCCCTTCGGAACAAGCACCCTTTGCCCGGCCGTCACGCCGGCACGCAACGTTTCTGGCCACGATGCCCCACTTGGAATTGGAGTGCGGACACAGCCACACAAGGAGCAATGGACATCATGACGAGCATCTCCATCGGCCTGATCGGCGCAGGCCTGATAGGCCGCAAGCACCTTAGGAAGATCGCCGAGCATCCGGACTACACCCTGGCAGGCATCTCCGACGTCAACAGCGACGCCGTCGCGGCGCAGTATCCGGAAGAACGGGTCTATGCGGACTATCGCGCCATGCTGGACGAGGCTCGACCCGAGGCGGTCATCATCGCTTCGCCCAACCAGTTGCACGCCGATGCCGGCGTGGAATGCGCGCGCCGCGGCATTCACATCCTGGTGGAAAAGCCGGTGACAGACACCGCCGAGGCCGCACGCGTGCTGATTGCCGAGACCCGGCGCAGCGGCATCAAGACACTGGTGGGTCATCACCGGCGCCACCATGACCAGGTGCAGCAGCTTCGATCGTTGCTGACCGAAGGAAACATCGGCGCGCTAGTCGGCGTGTCGGCCATCTGGGCGGTCTACAAGCCCGACGACTACTTCAAGGCGGCGCCGTGGCGCACGCAACCGGGGGGAGGACCGATTCTCATCAACCTCATCCATGAGGTCGATTTCTTGCGCTTCACGGCGGGCGAGATCGTCGCCGTCAGCGCGATCTCGTCCAATCGCCAGCGGCATTTCGGGGTAGAGGATACCGCCGCCGCGCTGATGGAGTTCGAGAATGGGGCCATCGGCACCATCATCGCCAGCGACAGTGCCGTCTCGCCCTGGAGCGTCGAGCAGGGCACGGGTGAATCAGTCGAGTTCCCCTTCAGCGGGGAGAGCCCCTATCGTTTCATCGGCAGCCACGGCTCGCTCGAATTCCCGACCCTCGTCCGCTGGGGCCAGACCGATGGCGCGCGCTCCTGGAACCGGCCCGTCATATCGCAGCGCCTCTTCGCCACGACGATCGACCCCTACCTGGCGCAGCTCAATCATTTCCGCGACGTGATCCGCGGCGCCGCCTCAACGATGCAGAGCGTGGAGGACGGCGCCCGGACGCTGATCGCCACGCTCGCCGTCACAGAGGCTGCGGCCACCGGTGCCCGCATCGATCTTCGTGACCGCTACGAAGCGCTCTCCGGCGCCTTCGCCTCATCGCCAGCCCATGCAAGAAAGTCCCATCATGACCAGCAAGCCCATCTACGTCCTGAACGGCCCGAACCTCAATCTGCTGGGCGATCGTGAGCCGCACATCTACGGCCACACCACGCTGGCGGACATCGAGGCAAGTTGCGGCCGCACCGCCGCGGCCGGCGAGCACGGTATCGTCTTCAGGCAATCCAACCATGAAGGCCAGCTCATCGACTGGATTCACGAGGCGCGCCGCGAGGCTGACGCAATCATCATCAATGCGGGCGGTCTTACTCATACATCGATTGCCATCCACGACGCGTTGAAGAGCTTTGCGGGTCCGGTGATCGAACTGCACGTTACCAATGTTCATCGTCGCGAAGCCTTCCGGCACCACTCCTACATTTCCTTTGCAGCGACGGCGGTGATATGCGGGCTTGGCCCCGAAGGCTACGGTATCGCGCTGGACGCGGCGGCGATGCTCGCGGCCAAGGCGAAACGGGCCTGACCAGCATGGGGTTTCCTGATCCCTTGCCGGGACTCTAAGACCACATCCGCGCCGGATAGCCAGGTGTCGGGCTTTCCCCATCAGGTCGGCCCGAGCAACTGTCGCGAACCCCAGCTTCGCGCTTCACCACCAGATGCCATGTCTCCCTACTGCGGTAAAATAATACCACATTCATAACGACATTGTTTTTACTGGATATTTTTGCAACAACGGTCATCCCGCAAGCTTGACGCGACAGTCTCCCTCCCCTATAAGCCAGCCCGAAGCAGCGGCCAGCCGGCCGCCGTTTCGTTTTTGGCGCACCGTTCCGGCGGCACTCCAAGGCAAGCAACAAGAAACGCCTTCCCCCGGGAAGGTCCCAACCGAAAGCAGCGAACCATGAAAACCTTTTCGCAGAAGCCTGCGGACGTGGTGAAGAAGTGGGTTCTGATCGACGCCGAGGGTCTCGTCGTCGGCCGTCTCGCCTCCATCATTGCCAACCGTCTCCGCGGCAAGCACAAGCCGACCTTCACCCCGCATGTCGACGACGGCGACAACGTCATCGTCATCAATGCCGACAAGGTGGTGCTCACCGGCAAGAAATACACCGACAAGGTCTATTACTGGCACACCGGCCATCCCGGCGGCATCAAGGAGCGCACCGCGCGCCAGTTGCTCGAGGGCCGCTTCCCCGAGCGTGTCGTCGAGAAGGCCGTCGAGCGCATGATCCCGCGCGGCCCCCTCGGCCGTCGCCAGATGAAGAATCTCCGCGTCTATGCCGGCGCCGAGCACCCGCACATCGCCCAGCAGCCCGAAACGCTCGACGTCGGCGCGCTGAATGCCAAGAACAAAAGGGCTTGATCAACATGGCTGAGCTTTCCTCGCTCGCAGAACTCGGCGCCGCCACCCAGGCCGCGCAGCCGGCCGCGCCGGTCCACGTCCAGAAGCTCGACAAGAGCGGACGCGCCTATGCCACCGGCAAGCGCAAGGACGCCATCGCGCGCGTCTGGGTCAAGCCCGGCTCGGGCAAGATCATCGTCAACGACAAGGACTTCGGTGCCTATTTCGCCCGCCCGGTTCTGCAGATGATCCTGCAGCAGCCGATCGTCGCGGCCAACCGCGCCGGCCAGTACGACATCGTCGCCACCGTCGCCGGCGGCGGCCTGTCCGGCCAGGCGGGCGCCGTTCGTCACGGCATCTCCAAGGCCCTCACCTATTACGAGCCGGGCCTGCGCGGCCTCCTCAAGAAGGGCGGCTTCCTCACCCGCGACAGCCGCACCGTCGAGCGCAAGAAGTACGGCAAGGCCAAGGCCCGCCGCAGCTTCCAGTTCTCGAAGCGCTGATCTCTTATCGCACCATCTGGTGCCGATCTCTCGAGGCCGCCTCCGGGTGGCCTCTTTCTTTGCGGGAGCCCCCTGGACTTTTCGCGGTCATGCCGCGTCCTGCCGAGCCGCCGTGGCTGACTGGTCGCTGCTCGCCCTGGAATTGCGCCACTTGATCCACACATGGATGGGAATGCCCACCAGAACCAGCAGGAAGCCCAGGAACACCGTCTCCGCCCCGGCGCCGTAGAGAGCCCAGAGCGCGTAGACAAACCCTATGGCGCCCAATATGGCGACCTTGGTGATCTCGGGGCCCGCGACGGTGCGGCCTGACCGCACGACGATCATCAGTTCAGCCAGGGCGCAAAGCGCATAAGGCAGCAGGCTCGACATCACTGCCAAGAGGATGATCGTATTGAAGGCGCCGACCAGGCCCTTGGCGAAATTCATCGCCACCAGGATCGATGCCAGGAGGTTGGAGAAGATCAGCGCATTGGCGGGGGTGCCGTAGCGGGAAAGCCGCCCCATCCGCTCGGGGAAGACATGATCGAGGGCCGCTCCGTAGGGCACCTGGCCGGTCAGGAGGGTGAAGCCGTTCAGCGTGCCGAAGGTGGAGATGACCGCACCGATCGCGACGAGGGTTCCGCCGACCGCCCCCCACATCTCGCGCGACACGTCGGCCAGTGGCGCCGAAGACTGCGCCAGCAATTCCGCCGGTAGCACCCCGATCGCCACCGTGGTGACCGCGATATAGACCGCGGCAGCGATCAGCACCCCCACGATGGTCGCCCGCGGTATGGTCTTTGCCGGGTTGATCACGTTGCCGGACGGCACGGTGGCCGATTCCAGTCCGAGATAGGCCCACAGCGTCAGCGCCGCCGCGGCGGAGATCGCGGCCAGGTCGGACTCGCCGCTGGTGTTCAATGGCGAGAAGTTCGCCGGCTCGACCCAAAGGAAGCCCAGCGTGCCGATGAGCACGAGCGGCACCAGCTTCAGCACGGTTGTCACGATCTGGACGAAGCCCGCTTCCTCGACCCCGCGAATATTGACCAGGGTCAGCGTCCAGATCGCCAGCAACGCCACCGCGAGGCTGTAGGTGTCCGATGAGCCGATCGCGGGAACAAGGAAGCCGACATAGCCAGCCAGGGCAACTGCGACAGCGGCGTTGCCGGTCCACAAGGCGATCCAATAGCCCCATGCGATGATGAAGCCGGCAAATTCGCCGAACCCGGCCTGCGTATAGGCATATGGGCCTCCGGTCTTGACGACGATCCGCGACAGCCGGCCGAAGATGACGGCCAGGATCAGCGCCCCGATCGAGGTCACGATCCATCCCGCGAGTGAGATCGGCCCGAACGCGGCAAGAGACGCCGGCAAAAGGAATATCCCCGAGCCGATCATGTTGCCGACGACCAGAGCCGTGCAGGCCATCAGGCCGAGGCCGCCTGCCCTCTCCCCGCGCGACGCCGATGGATCACGCATGTCTGGGTGCATCTTTCGCCGTCGGCGCAGCCATCGTCATCCTCGAGCCTGTTGCAGCAACTGGGCGACCTCTTCCTCCAGCCCGGCAATGACCGACCGATAGTCGGCAACCTCGGGACGTTCTTCTGCCCCGGAACGCGCTTCGAACCAGGAGAGGCTGGCGCGGGCCAGCACATATTCCTCGCATATTCCGCGAAACGCCTCGTCCTTGAGCGCCAGCCGGCGGATGAGAGCCCCATCTCCGGGAAAGCGTTCAATGATCTCCGCGAGATCGAGGCGCAGATTTTCGGGCCCCGTCATCCATACCTCCGGAATACCGTCAAAGTATGAGATGTTCGATACCGCGCCGCAATGGAAGGTTGAGTAAGTCACGGTGACTGGCCTAACCTTTCCCCGTTTGCCGTTACCGTTTGGTCTGCTAACGTTGGAAGGCACGCATACCCGCTCTATGCGAGCCAATCGCCATTGTGACCCTGAGGGAGGTCGAGTCGATGGAAGAAGCGGGGTGTCACTCCTCGGATGCCGTTCGAGACGCGCTCGCGCGCATCTTGGAGTCGCCTGATTTCGACGCGACGGATCGCATCAGGCGATTTTTGAGCTACGTGGTGGACGAGACTTTGAAGGGCCGTCCCGACCGCATCAAGGCCTACAGCATTGCGACCTCCGTCTTTGGCCGTGACGAGACCTTCGATCCGCAGGTCGACTCCATCGTGCGTATCGTGGCCGGCCGTATGCGCCGGTCCCTCGAGCGTTATTATCTCACCGGCGGCAAGGATGATCCGTTGCGAATCCGGATTCCGAAGGGCTCCTATGTGCCCGTCTTCGAGGATGCGGCCATGGCGCTGGAAGACCCGCTGCATTCGCACGGGGGTGAGTTGCAGAAGCCGGGCAAGATCGGGCCCTCTATTCTGGTCGGCCCTTTCATCGAGGAAGGTGATCTGGCCTCCTATCCGAATCTAGGGCGCGGGCTCGCCAGATCGCTTGTCGTCGGACTTGCCCGCTTCACCAATTTGCGGGTGTTCGGGACCGAGCCGTTGATCGAGCGCGTTCCAGGTCCCGCATCCGGCGGCGCCGACGAGGTGGCCGTCGACTATATCCTCAGCGGTGGAACGACGGTCGGTTCCGATCGGTTCTGGGCCGACATGCTGCTTGTCGACGCGCGCAGCGGAAGAACGGTCTGGGCGGACAGCTTCGAGCGCGGGCTCGTTCCATCCGAGATCTTCGCGCTTCGCAGCGAGGTCGCGAACCGGGTGGCCCGCACATTGGCCCAGCCCTATGGCGTTATTTACAGTGATCGGGCGCAGGAGACCGAAGGCAGCCCTCCCGAAAGATTGAGCAGCTACGACTGCGTGCTGTACTTCTATCAGTACTGGCGGACGTTCGATCAGGACATCGTGGATCGTGTCCGCGACTGCCTGGAACGCACAATCCGGTCCGAGCCACACTATTCCGAAGCCTTCGCCTGCCTTTCCCTGGTCTATTCCAACATCCATCGGTTCGGAAACGGGAACAGATTTGCCGACACCGATTTCCGTGAGCGCGCCCAAGCCCTTGCGGATCGCGCCGTCGAGCTTGCGCCGAGTTCGAGCTGGGGCCACTACGCGCGTTCGTTGGCCTACTGGTCCTCGCGCGACATCCGGGCGAGCCTCGCCGCTTTCGAGACCGCCCGTGCGCTCAACCCCAACGACACGGCGATCGCCGCGGATCTCGGGCAGCGTTACGCCATGCTTGCCGAATGGGAAAAGGCAGTGCCGTTGCTGGAGGAGTCGTTCTCGAGAAATCCCGTGCAGCCGGGCAGCTACAGGCTCGGGCTGTTCTTCTATCATTGCGCCCATGGCCGCTTCGAGGAGGCGCTGAGGGAAGCGCGCAAGATCGGCACGCCCCACATGATCCTCGGACCGATGGCCATCGCCGTCGCCGCAGCCCATCTGGGCGACCATGAGGAGGCAGTGAAGGCAGTAGGCCAGATGATCGCGCTCGACGCCAGCTATGGCGACCATGTGGTCGCGGATCTGGAGAGCCGCAACTTGCATCCCGACCTCATCCGGATGGCCGTCGATGGATTGCGCAAGGCGGGTTTGCAAGGTCGCGATACTGGCTTTCTGGCCGCAGAGTCAGCCTGACCTTCCCTCCGCTGGACAAAGATCGGAACGCTGTGGTGACCCGACGCTTGCCGTAAGTTACGCTGCTCGCGCGGCCCTCCGGGCGGGGGATCCCTGAAAGGATGCCGCGCAGGGAAGAACTGCGGGGGTCACGTCGGAAGCGTCAGAGCATCCAAATCTGAGAGACAAGCGGGAGCCGCATCGGTCGGCACGTCTTACACCCAGCTTCTTCAACCCAGGATCGTGCTCCCCAATCGCCCGTCCGGTTAGAAAACAGGCTTGAAGCGGAGAAAAGTAACGTCGAAAGCGGGTGCCTCGATCGCCTCGAAGCAGCCGCCTTCGATTTCAACCCGTTTCATTTTGCTTCCGGTGCCCAGCTCAGGAAAAATCCAACGTCGCCGGGAACTCCTCCGGGGAAATTGATGATCATGGCTTTCAGCTTGTAGCCTTGCGGCTTGCCGAAGGCCTGGTACCGTTCGAAGAACTCCTTGGCCTTGCCCCGCAATGTGCTCGGCCAGTCCGGGTCGTTGCTGTTGATGGCACGTCCGCTGTCGGTGCACAGATCGGATGGGAAGCTATAGACAAGGGCCTCGAGCTTCCCGTCCCTGACCGCGTTCATGACGAGCCGACGCACCGTGGCGATCTCGCTCTCGGTCACGTGTTGCTTGAGAAAGCTCTCGGCGAAGTCGGCGAGTTCCTTCTGTTTGGCTTCCCGCTCCTTTCTGTAGAGATCGGCTTTCTCCATTTCCTTCTCGAGCAGCATCTGGCGAAGCTGTGACGCGCTGAGCGGGGTGTCTGACTTTTCCTCGGCCATGTCCTTTGATCCGTCGCTGTCTTGCGAGGCATGAAGACTATCACAGGGGTAGTCGATTGCTACCGCCGCGATCAGTCTCGACTGAAACATACGGTTACATACCTGCTGATGACACATCTTTCGACGCTCGCCACATCGACGTTTCAACTTGGCGAGGCACGGAATGATTGCAATCAGGATTGATGGCGATCGGACATCGTGGATCGAGGCGTTTCGCCCGCAGCCGGAAATTAGCCAGCAAATAGCAGGACTTCACATCTCTTGTCGACGCGTAAACACCACACAGCGAACAAGTAAAGGCTAGTGAATAACCCCAAACGACTTGGAAAGATGCAGCATACGTTGAATGCTCCCGGTTGCACGCTGGGCAAACTCGCGATGCCGGCGGCCATGGCGAGGGAGGGCAAGTCGTCCCGGCTGGTAGCACAAACCGCCTTCGATGCAGACGCCAGGGTAGAGCCGCGTCGCATACCCCGGGCTCCGCCTGCGACCATTATCGACCCGGATCATGACAACAGGCTCGCAAGTACGCCTCCGTTGGAGGTGTGTCCGGTGAAAGGGAGGGCATCCAATGTCGACCACATTCGCAACCGACCAGCCGCAGACGACATCCGAAACCGCGCATAAGCTGACGCTCCTCCCACTGATCGCGCTCGTCGTCGGGTCCATGATCGGAGGCGGGGTCTTCAACCTTCCTTCCGACATGTCGCGCCAGGCCTCGCCCGGTGCGATCATCATCGGCTGGCTGATCACCGGTGCCGGCATGCTGATGCTGGCCTTCGTCTATCAGCGCCTTGCCGTTCGCAAGCCGGAGTTGAACGCGGGCCCCTATGCCTATGCGAAGGCGGGCTTTGGTCCGTTCATCGGCTTCAACAGCGCCTGGGGCTATTGGCTGAGCGCCTTCCTCGGCAATGTGGCCTACGCCGTCGCGATCTTCTCGGCCCTCTCCTATTTCTTTCCGGTCTTCGGCGACGGAAACAACCTCGCCTCGATCCTCGGCGCCTCGATCTGCCTTTGGCTGGTGCATGTGCTCGTGCTGGGCGGCATCAAGCAGGCCGCCTTCGTCAATGTCGTGACCACCATCGCCAAGCTGGTTCCGCTGATGGCGTTCGTTCTGCTCGCGGTCATCGGTTTCAACTGGGACAAGATCTCCTTCGACTTCTGGGGACAGGGAGGCGCTGACGGCACCGGCGGGCTCGGCTCGATTCTCGCCCAGGTCAAAAGCACGATGCTGGTCACGCTCTGGGTCTTCATCGGCATAGAAGGCGCGAGCGTCTATTCGGCGCGCGCTGCGCGACGCTCCGATGTCGGCCGGGCGACGGTCATCGGCTTCTGTGGCGCGCTCGTCATCTATGTGCTGGTCTCGCTGCTGGCCACCGGGGTGATGACCCAGCCGGAGCTGGCCGCCCAGAAAGTGCCCTCCATGGCCGGCGTGCTGGAGGCCCTGGTCGGAAGATGGGGCGCCATCCTTATCAGCCTCGGCCTCATCGTCTCTGTCGGCGGTGCTTTTCTTTCCTGGACGCTGCTTTGTGCCGAGATCCCCTACACCTGTGCTCGTGATGGTACCTTCCCCAGATGGTTCGGCGGCGAGAACGCGAATGGCTCGCCCGCCAATGCTCTCTGGGCCACGAATATCCTGATCCAGGCATTCCTCGTGCTCAGCCTGTTCTCGAAGAGCGCCTATCAGTTCTTCTACTTCATCGCCTCCGTCGCCATCCTTCCGCCCTACGTCCTGTCGGGCGCCTATGCGCTCAAGCTGGCCAGGAGCGGCGAAGGCTACGCCGACGACGAGCGATCGCGAACCAGGGATACGGTGGTCGGCGCTCTGGCTACCCTCTACGGCATCTGGCTGGTCTATGCGGCAGGGCTCGAGTACCTGCTCATGTGCTCCATCCTCTTCGCCCCTGGCATCTTCGTCTACGCCAGGGCCAGGACAGAACGCGGGGAGCAGGCCTTCTCTGGATACGAATACGCCCTCGCGATCGTGCTGGTCGCTCTGGCGTTGCTGGCTGCGTGGCTGTTGTGGACCGGCCGGATCAGCCCCTTTTGACGGCGGCCCGGCATAGCCGCCGCCAGCGAGCTCAATGGAGGAGACAATGCGTGAATTCGGCGTGCATTCGGAGGTCGGCAAGTTACGCACGGTGATGGTGTGCAGGCCCTCGCTCGCCCACCAACGGCTCACGCCGGGCAACTGCCATACCTTGCTCTATGACGACGTTATCTGGGTGCACGAGGCTCAGAAGGACCACTACGACTTCGTGTTGAAGATGCAGGAGCGCGGCGTGGAGGTGCTCGATCTGCACGACCTGCTGGAGGAGACATTGCAGGTGCCGGAAGGCCGGCGCTTCGTTCTCGACCGGCTGATCACGGCAAACTCCGTCGGTGTGCAGAACGCCGCGATCATGCGTCCCTGGCTGGATGAGTTGGAGGCCGGCCGTCTCACGCCCCTGATGATCGGCGGCATAACCGTCGCCGACCTGCCCGAAGGCCTCAGCAAGACGATGATGGCTGAAGCCTTCGGCGAGGCGGAGTTCATCCTGCCACCCATACCCAACACCTTGTTCCAGCGCGATCCGTCCTGCTGGATTTACGGCGGGGTCACCTGCAATCCGATGTACTGGCCGGCAAGAAAACCCGAGACCCTTTTGCAGCGCGCTGTCTACAAGCACCATCCCTCCTTCAGCGCAGGGGATTTCAAGATCTGGTGGGGCGATTCCGACGAGCCGTTTGCCGCCGCGTCGATGGAAGGCGGGGACGTCATGCCGGTCGGCAACGGCATCGTGCTGATCGGTCTCGGCGAGCGCACGACACACCAGGCAGTGGGCCAGGTCGCGCAGCAATTGTTCCGCAACAAGGCGGCCAAGCGGATCATAGGCTGTCTCATGCCGAAAAGCCGCGCGGCCATGCATCTCGATACGGTATTCAGCTTCTGCGACCGCGATCTCGTCACCGTCTTCCAGGACGTTGTCGACCAGATCCATTGCTACAGCGTCTACCCCACAGGCGATGGCGGCTCCTTCGAGGTTCGCCGGGACGAAAAGCCGATCCTGGAAGTGGTCGGCGAAGCTCTCGGCGTCGGCAAGCTGAGAACCGTCGCGACGGGAGGGAATGTCTATCAGGCGGAACGGGAGCAATGGGACGACGGCAACAACGTCGTCGCGATCGAGCCCGGTGTCGTCGTCGCCTATGACAGGAACACCTACACCAACACGCTGCTGCGCAAGGCGGGTGTCGAGGTCATCACCATACGCGGGTCCGAACTCGGACGCGGTCGCGGCGGCGGCCACTGCATGACCTGTCCGATCCTGCGGGACCCCGCCTACTGACATCAGCCATCACATCAGGGAGTGGAAGATGAGCTTCAATCTACGCAACCGTTCGCTGCTGACGGTGCAGGACTATACGCCGCGCGAGTTCCGTTTCCTGCTCGACCTCGCCCGCGACCTCAAGCGCGCAAAATATGCCCGTACCGAGCAGCAGCATCTCAAGGGCAAGGAGATCTGCCTGATCTTCGAAAAGACATCGACGCGCACACGCTGCGCGTTCGAGGTCGCTTGCCACGATCAGGGCGCCAACGTCACCTATCTCGACCCGGCCGGTTCCCAGATCGGGCACAAGGAATCCTTCAAGGACACGGCCCGGGTGCTGGGCCGGCTCTATGATGCGATCGAGTATCGTGGCTCGGCCCAGAAGGCGGTCGAGCAACTGGCGGCCTATGCCGGAGTGCCCGTCTACAACGGCCTGACCGACGAATATCATCCGACGCAGATGCTGGCCGACGTCATGACCATGCGCGAGAACGCCGACAAGCCGATCAGCGACATCAAATATGCCTATGTCGGCGACACCCGTTCGAACATGGGGCATTCCCTGTTGATCGTCGGCTGCCTGATGGGCATGGATGTGCGCATCTGCGGGCCCAAGCAGCTTTGGCCGTCCGAGGACTATGTCGGCATCGCCAACGGCCTGGCCGAGAGTTCCGGAGCGAGATTGTTGATAACGGACGACGTCCAGAAGGCCGTGGAAGGTGTCGACTTCATCCACACCGACGTCTGGGTATCGATGGGCGAACCCAAGGATGTGTGGGCCGAACGCATCAAGCTGCTGACGCCCTATCAGGTGAATACGGAACTGATGAAGGCCAGTGGAAATCCGCAGGTCAAGTTCATGCATTGCCTGCCGGCCTTCCACGATACCGAGACGACCGTGGGCAAGCAGATCGCCCAGGACCATGGGATGAGCAACGGGCTCGAAGTCACCAACGACGTCTTCGAATCGGAAGCCAACGTGGCCTTCGAACAGGCCGAGAACCGGATGCACACGATCAAGGCGCTCCTGGTGGCCACCTTGGGGGATTGAACCATGCGCATCGTGATCGCACTCGGCGGCAATGCGCTGCTCAAGCGCGGCGAGCCGATGACGGCCGAGGTCCAGCGGCGCAACATAGAAACCGCCGCCCGGGCGATGGCGCCCATCGCCTCCGAACACCAGTTGGTGATCAGTCACGGCAACGGCCCGCAGGTCGGGCTTCTGGCTCTGCAGGGCGCCGCATACAAGGCGGACGAGGCCTATCCGCTCGATGTCCTCGGGGCCGAGACGGAAGGGATGATCGGCTACATGATCGAGCAGGAACTGGGCAACCTGCTGCCTTTCGAGGTGCCTTTCGCCACGCTCCTGACGATGGTCGAAGTCGACGGCAACGACCCGGGCTTCAAGGATCCGACCAAGTTTGTCGGTCCCGTCTATGAACAGGCCGAAGCTGATCGCATCAAGGCGGAGAAGGGCTGGGTGTTCAAGCTCGACGGAGCGAAATGGCGGCGGGTCGTGCCCTCGCCCCTGCCGAAGCGAATCTTCGAGATCCGCCCGATCCGCTGGCTGCTCGACCACGGCACTGTCGTCATCTGCGCCGGTGGCGGCGGCATTCCGACCATGTACGAACCGGGCAAGGACCGCAAGCTGGTCGGCGTCGAAGCCGTGATCGACAAGGATCTGTGTTCCGAACTGCTGGCGCGGGAACTCGAGGCCGACCTCTTCGTCATGGCGACCGATGCGGACGCGGTCTTCATCAGCTGGGGCACGCCCGAGGCGAAGGCCATCCATCGAGCGAGCCCCGAAGCGATATCGGCTCACAAATTCCCGGCGGGCTCGATGGGGCCGAAGGTCGACGCCGCATGTCATTTCGCCCGGACGACCGGGCGGACGGCCGCGATCGGAGCATTGGCGGACATTGCCGCGATCGTGCGTGGCGAAAAAGGAACACTGATACGGTCCGATTTCCAGGGGATGACCTGGCATTGAGAGCTCCCGCGCTGAAATCCGGGGTTTCGGCGGGGCAAGAGGAACCCGGATCCTCCGCGTCCGAGGCGCGGAGGCGCCGACGCAGCACGCTGGGCCAGCGGGAAGAGTGCCCTGAAGCCGCGTTTCCATTCAGCCTGTTTTGGCTTCTTTGTTGTCCAGCGCCTCCGTCTTGGCGCAGGATGCCTCGGCCCCGCCTACAAGCCGGGGATCGGCGACCTGATGACGACGATGCAACCGAGGCATGCCAAGTTCTTGTATGCCGGCGGGTCCACCGGTTGCTCGCGGAACCGGCAAAAGCGGCTCCCCAAACTCCACTTACGATGATAGGGTGAATCACCCTTGGTAACGGCCTCGTGGGGACTTGGAGTGAGGCCATGACCACCGGGATATCCGACGCATTCGCAGGAAGAGCGAATGCTCATGGAGGGGGAACAGTGATGATGCCGAAGTGCATTCCTTTCGGCTTTGCGGCTGCGCTCGGCGCTGTTACGGGCGCTCGCGCGGCGGATGCGGTCGTGGTGCCGGAGCCCGAACCGATTGAATATGTCCGTGTCTGCGATACCTTCGGGACGGGCTTCTTCTATATCCCCGGGACGGAGACCTGCCTGAAGATCTCCGGCTACATCCGCTACCGGATCGGCGCCACCAATGACGACGGGCTGATCTTCGACGCCGACGGCAATGTAATCGGTGGCTACACGCCCAACTACCAGGGCTTCGCCGGCGGCGGCTGGAACAAGCAGACTCGCGCCCGCGTCAATTTCGAGACACATTCCGAGACTGAATGGGGCACATTGCAGGCATTCATCAGGTTTCAGGCGAATTGGGGCGAGGCCTCCGAGGACGACAATCCCTTTGCCGACGGGCCCGTGGGCGCCGACCAGGCCTGGCTGCAGCTCGGCGGCCTGCGCATGGGCTATACCGAATCGGCATGGGCCGAAACGATCTATGGCGTGACCAACGGCGGTTCGTTCTCCGATGGCGGCCTCTGGTATGGCGATCAGCAGCGGCATCTTGTCCAGTACAATTTTGGTGCCGAACAGGGCTTTTTCGCCGTTCTGTCGGTGGAAGACGACGCGCTTCAGGGCAACGGTTACGTTCCCGACTTTGTGGGCGTCATCGGATATCAGCAGGGCTGGGGTGCGGTCTGGGCGCGTGCCGGCTATGACAGTGCCCGCAGCCCGGAAATCGGCGGTGATGACGATGGCGGTTTCGGCGCCCAGCTCGCCGCCCAGATCAATATTCCCAACACCGAATCCGCTATTCGCGTGATGGGCTGGTATGCCAATTCGGACAATGCCTACGGCACGCAGAGCGCCTATAGCGGCATAAGCGGCGGTTTCGGTGACGCGGAATGGTCGGTGCTTGCAGCCTACAATCACCAGTTCACGCCGAAATTCAGCGCCTCCACCGGCTTCCAGTATTTCAACAACTTTTATGAGGCGTACAGCGAGGAGGGCACCGACCTCGATGGCTACAGCGCGGACCTGTCCCTCGTCTACGAGCCGGTCCAGGACTTCGAGATCCGCGCCGAAGCGAACTACGACAAGGTGGATGGCTTCGACGGTTCTGTGGCCGGCTTCCTGTGGTTCCTGCGGCGTTTCTGAACAGACACCAACTCGGGCCGCTGCGCCCGATGGTTGATATCTACTGATTGCGCTCTCCGTCGGCGACGTCGGCAGATGCGTGCCGCGCGGAAGCCTCTTCGCCACCATACGGCCGGCGGTAGCCGTTCTCCGTCAGCCAGCCGATGGCGGCCGCCGGCTCGTCGGTCTGGATCATCGTCGCGCCTCGATCGACCCAGAAGCCGTAGCTCTGTTCGGGAAAACCCGCGGCGACGGCGAGTTCGTCCCCGCGCCCGCCGGAGAGCATGCCGCCGGTCCTGTTGACGATCGCATAGGTGTTCACCCAGAGGTGCCAGTCGCCGCGGGCGGCGACCGCCCTCGCCCGGGTGCCGAACAGCGGTCCGCCGTCGCCGGTCATCGGCTGGCCCGGTTCGCGCCAGTGGATCAGTTCGACCGCGTCGGCCGAGACCGCGCGCGTGGCAGCCTCCAGGAAAGCGGTCTCGCGCACGGCGTCGTCGGCGATGATCGGCATGAAGGTGACGCCCGGCCCGGCAGCGTCGACGATCCGCCGCGCCTCGGCAACCTTCTCGGCGTTCCACAGATTCTGCTTGATGACCAGTTGGTCGGCCATTCCCATGCCGCGCGCGACCGCCACGATCCCGGGCAGTTCGCCCGGGTCGAGCTTGTTGTCGATATTGACGAGGATCCGGTCCTTGGTGACGGCGAACATATCGGCCAGCGTCGGCACGGTTTCCGCGGTCGCCCCGCCGGTGCCCTCGACGACCAGCCGGCAGGAGGCCAGTTCGGTCATCGTCCTTTCGACGAGTTCGCCCTTGCAGGTCGTCGTCCGGTCGAGCCAGCTATCATGCAGCACGACATAGACGCCGTCCTTCGATTTCTGGACGTCGATCTCGATCATCTCCGCGCCGAGCGCGATCGCATCCTCGACAGCCGCCGCCGAATTCTCGGGAAAACGGGACTTGCCGGCCTGCAGCCCGCCGCCGCGATGGGCAACCACCATCACATGGTCACGCCACTGGTTGGCATGTTCGAGCCGCTCCTTGATCGCGTCGACCCTGGTCTGCGCCGATACCGGCGACGACAGCGCGGCAAATAGGATGGCGAGCGCGGCGCCCGACCTGACCATGCTCACGAGAATCGCTCCGTGGCCGATGATGTGCGATGGCCGCAATAGCCCGGCCCCATGACAGGCACGTGAAGCGGGCGGCGCCACGCGAAGGGGGTCGCAATTGCGGAGGGAATATCGAATAAGGGAGGCCTCGAAAATTATGAGAGGGATTTGTGCATGCCCGCATCGTCCATCGATCACGCCTTCACCGCGACGAAGTCCACCGGACGCGCCTACGACCCGACCTATGCCGGCGCGTTGTCCTTCATGCGACGCCGCTTTACCAAGAACGTGAAAGGCGCGGATGCGATCGTGTGGGGCATTCCTTTCGACGCCGCCGTGACCAATCGCTCGGGCGCCCGATTCGGCCCCCAGGCGATTCGTCGTGCATCGGCCATCTTCGACAATGACCCGCAATATCCGTTCGGCATGGATTTGTTCGAGCAGCTCGCCGTCGTCGATTATGGCGACTGCCTGCTCGACAGCGGCAACCATCAGAAGACGCCCGGAACGATCGAGCGCGAGGCCGCGAAGCTCCTGAAATCGGGCGCCTTCCTGCTTTCTCTCGGCGGCGACCATTTCGTCACCTGGCCGATCCTGAAAGCCCAGGCGGCGATTCATGGCCCGCTGGCGCTGGTCCAGTTCGACGCGCATCAGGACACCTGGCCTGACGACGGCAAGCGCATCGACCATGGCTCATTCGTGGCGCGCGCCGTGCGCGAGGGGGTCATCGATCCTGACCGCTCGATTCAGATCGGCATCCGCACCCATGCGCCGGAGGACTGCGGGATCAAGATCCTTTACGGCCATGACGTCGAAGAGATGCGGGCCTCCGACATCGCCTATGCCATCGCCGAGCGGACCGACGGCAGGAAGACCTACGTCACCTTCGACATCGACTGCCTCGACCCCGCCTATGCGCCCGGCACGGGAACGCCGGTCGCCGGGGGGCCGTCCTCGGCCAAGGTCCTTTCGGTACTGCGTCAACTCACCAAGGTCGACATCGTCGGCGCCGATATCGTCGAGGTGTCGCCTGCCTACGACCACGCCGACATCACAGCGATCGCCGGTTCGACCGTGGCGATGTATTATCTCGGCCTGCTTGCCGAGCGGAAGGCGCGCGCCTGAGCGCGCGCCCGCGAAAATCGATCTCTCGGGCGGAGACCGGCCGGGCTATGGAATTGATTCCGCGCCCCGGCTCGACTATCTGGACACCACGGCTCCCAACGGACGATTGAGATGAAACCGAAGATCTTCATCGATGGCGAACATGGCACGACCGGCCTGCAGATCAGGACCCGGCTGGCGGATCGCGACGACTTGACGGTTCTGTCGATCCCGGTGGAACGCCGCAAGGACCAGGCGGCGCGCGCCGAATTCCTCAATGCCTCCGATATCGCGATCCTGTGCTTGCCGGATGACGCGGCGCGAGAGAGCGTCTCGCTGATCGCCAACGACAACACCCGCGTCATCGACGCCTCGACGGCGCATCGCGTCGCTGAAGGATGGAGCTACGGTTTCCCCGAGATGGACCGGGCCCAGGCGAGCGAGATCGCCGCGGCCAAGCGCGTCGCCAACCCCGGCTGCTGGCCGCAGGGGCCGATCGCGACCTTGCGGCCGCTGATTGCCGCCGGCCTGCTGCCGGCCGATTACCCTGTTACCATGAACGGCATATCGGGCTATTCGGGCGGCGGGCGCAGCATGGTCGAAGATTATGTCGCCAGGGGCGAGGACGCGCCGCAGTTCCTGCCATACGGTCTCGGCTTCCAGCACAAGCACGTGCCCGAGTTGAAGAAATACGCCGGCCTCTCGCGCGATCCGCTGATGCAGCCGGCGGTCGGGAATTTCGCGCAAGGCATGATCACCGCCGTGCCCCTGCAACTCGGAACGCTGGAGCGCGTGCCGTCAGGCGCGGAACTGCATGCCGCGATCGCCGACCACTATGCCGGTGTGAAGAACGGCTTCGTCGAGGTGGCGCCGCTTGGCGATGCCGAGCGCATGGCCGAGATCAATCCCGAAGAGTACAACGACACGAACCGGATGAAGCTTTACGTCTTCGCCAACGACAAGCGCGCCCAGGCGCTGCTGCTCGCCGTCTACGACAATCTCGGCAAGGGCGCTTCCGGGGCGGCCGTCCAGAACATGGAACTGATGCTGGGGCGTTGACGGTAGGGTTCGCCCGCCGGGCAGTGCCGGGCGTAATCAATTCTTGATGTCCCCCCTCGGCCTCCGGTTGACACCGGCGCCAGGATCGGTGATTTTCCGACGCATTCTTTCACTGTCGAGGTCTTGCGACCTGCGCGCTGCCGGGCGGGCTTCTTTCCACGGGCGGCCGTTCGCGTTTGCCCTTCAACCGACCTGTCCCGATGCCGAAAGGCCTGAAGGCCGAAAAACTGGCCTCGTCCTGCTTTTTTCCAGTTTTTTACAGGACCGTGCCCGTCCGGAAAGCAGGCGGCGTCAGCCTCCGGCGGGCACCTTCGAGGGCAGCGGATAGGCGCCTCTGGTCCCGCGCCAATGGGCGGTCGCGAAGATCAGTACGGCCATGGCGGCAGCCTGGTGAAGCAGCGCCCAATGCATGTGGGCCTGCATCAGCAGAGTGCCGACGCCGATCGCCGCCTGGCCGAGCACGAGCAGCACGAGCACCCAGGCGCGCCGGGCATGGGTGCTCGCCGGGAAGCTCCGCGCCGTGGCTATCGCGTGCCAGACTGCTGCGACCAGAATTGTGTAGGCAAACATCCTGTGCACGAACTGCACGGTCTTGGGGTTCTCGAAGAGATTGCGCCACGCCGGCTCGATGACGAAGAGGTCGCCGGGAACGATGGCGCCGTCCATCAACGGCCAGGTGTTGTAGGTCAGCCCGGCATGCAGCCCGGCGACAAGCCCGCCGAGATAGATCTGCACGAGGACCAGGAGCACCATGACGCCGGCAAAACGCCTGACGCCGCGATCCGCCGGCGACTGCGTGTAGGTCGCAAGGCCACGCGCGATATAGGCGACCGCCACGATGATGATGCAGGCCAGCGTCAGATGCGTCGCCAGGCGATACTGGCTGACGCTGACGTGCTCGACCAGTCCCGATGCCACCATCCACCAGCCGATCGCGCCCTGCAGCCCGCCCAGCGCGAGCAGCCCGACGAGACGCGGCTTGAGCGCGTTCTCCAGCCGGCCGGCCAGCCAGAAGAAGACGAGCGGGATCGCGACAAGGAAACCGACGCCGCGGGCAAGCAGGCGATGCGCCCATTCCCACCAGAAGATCCCCTTGAACTCGTGGAGCGTCATGCCCTTGTTGATCTGCTCATATTGCGGGATCTGCTGGTATTTCTCGAACTCCTCCTGCCATTCCGCCTGGTTGAGCGGCGGGATGACGCCGTGGATCGGCTTCCATTCGGTTATGGAGAGCCCCGAACCCGTCATACGCGTGGCGCCTCCCACAATGACGAGCGCGAACAGCGCGACGAGCACAACATAGAGCCAGGAGCGCACCTCGAGGCGGTTGCGCAGCAGACGGTCGCGGGTTTCGGCGGATGGGCGAGTGGTGACGACTGCGGTCATGATGGCGGATTGGTGGACCATAGCCGCGGCCGCCGCAAGGGCGGGCTTCGCGACACGCCGTCGCGCCCAGGCAGCTCTGCGTGGCTTCGCCCGCACGTCACCGGCCTGGGCGCTTTTCCGCCGCAGGGTTCCCGTCGGAAAAACGGTGGGACACTTTTGCGGAACCTGCCTGGGTTCCGGTTGCGCCCGCGATGCGAAACCCTTACGAGATCGGCAAAGGAAGAAACATGCCCGTCCGCCTCAAGAAACTCATCGGAACCGTCCTGCTGGTGGCGCTCGTCATCGTCTATGCGCTGGTCGCCACCATGGTCGCCGTCGCGCAGCTCGCCGAATCCGGCCCTGTCGTCCACTTCCTGTTCTTCCTGCTGTCAGGGCTGGTGTGGATCCTTCCGGCGATGGGCATCATCAAATGGATGGTGTCCGAGCCGAAGGCAAGGGGCTGAGCCGGCCGCAATCCGCTCAGACTGTGACAAGCAGCTTCCCGCCATTGGCCAGCGGCGTCGTCACGCCCGTGAGCATGGTGCGCATATGGGCGAGCCGCTGGTAGCGGCCGTTGACGGAGAGACGCGGCAAGGCGTGCAGATGGTCCGCATGCTCGGCCCGCAGCACGCCGTGGCGGGTCGTCACCGCCGACTCGTATCCTGCCTCGCATGCGAGAGCCACTTCGCGCGGCCCGACCGCGCTTTCATAGCCATAGGGATAGGCCATATGTCGCGGTGTTTCGCCGAGATGCAGCGCCAGGGCTCGCCCGGCATCGACGATCTCCCGCAGCGCAGCTTCCTCGCTCAGCCTCCGCAGATTGTAGTGATGGACGGTGTGGGCGCCGATAGTGACCAGCGGGTGGCGTGCCATGCCCCTTATCTCGTCCCAGTTCATCAACGTCTCGCGGCGCGGCGCGGTGAAATCGAGACCGGCAGAATCCGCGAGCGCGCGAACGGCCTCGCTTTGATGCTCCTCGGCCACCTCGCGGGTGAAGAAATCGTGAAGCCGGGCGCTGGCCTCGCGCTTGCCCGCGCGGGTGGAGCAATCGAGATCGAGCGGCCCCTGGGGCGTCTTCATCTCGATCCGCTCCCTTGCGGTGACCACATCCTCGAGCAGGTCCCACCAGAGATCGACCGTGCCGTCGATCAGCCCGGGGGCGACATAGATCGTTACGGGCGTATCGTGTTTTTCGAGGATCGGCAGCGCCTCGAGCAGATTGTCGCGATAGGCGTCGTCGGCCGTGACGGTTGCGAAACGCGGCCCACGGCCGCCTCGTTTCAGGCGATCGATGGCCTCGTCCAGGCCGATGAAGACATAGCCGCTCCGCTTCATGTCGGCGATCAGCACGTCGAGAAAGGCCGGCGATATGCTCAGATGGTCGTTGATGGCAAGCGGTTTGCCCGGCGCCGCCGTTACGCGATGCAGCATCAGGATCACGCCGACGCCTGCCGTCCATGGGCGCAGGAGGGGCGCGATGCCGGTGAGCCTGGCCGTATTGAGTGCCAGCTTGCGCAGCGTCTCCGCCCTGTCGATCATTCATTCACCTTTGGCGACTAAGCTCGGGGATGCATGGCTGCAGGGGCCATGCAATCCGCGCCGATGATAAGGACCCAAGGATTGAAGTATGGTTGACGCTGCGGCGTCGTTCGAGGGCCATTCGATCGAGGTCGGCGTGGCGGATGCCGCATTGGCCTCCGGCGAAGCCGTGATCGTCATCCATCCCGGCGGGGCGGAAGCCATCGCAGCCTATGAAGCACTCTGCGAGGCTACCGTCCATTCTCCCTCCCAGAGCCCCCAATGGATCCGCGCGTGGATCGCCGAAACGCGGCCGGACTTTTTCGTCGCCGTGGTATCGCAATCCGGCGCGCCGGTTCTTGCGCTGGCGGCTGAAGTCGTCGCGTCCGGTCCGTTCCGCCTCGCCCGTTTCATGGGCGGTCACCACGCCAATGGCAATTTTTGCCCGTTTGCGGCCTCGAGCGGTCGCTTGTCGCTCGCAGTGCTTCGGCGACTGGTCGCGGCAATCGGCCGGGCGAGGCCCGACATCGATCTGCTTTCGCTGGAGCGCATGGCCGGCGAGATCGGGGACCTGCCCAACCCGCTCCTGGCGCTGCCAAACCGGCCGAGCCCCAATCTGGCGCTGGCCGTCGGCTTGACCGGCGGCTTCGATGCCGTGCTCGATCGTGCCGGCAGCAGGCGGAAGCGCAAGAGGAACCGGGCCCAGGCGCGCAAGCTCGCAGCCGCCGGCGGTTACCGCTTCATCAGGGCCTCGAGCCAGATGGAGGCGGCAAGGCTGCTCGACGCCTTTTTTTCGATGAAGCGGGAGCAGTTCCGCAAGATGGGCGTCGGCGACGTCTTCGCCGATGCCGAGATCCGCGGCTTCTTCGGCCGCCTCTTCTCGGAATCCCTCGCCACAGATCCGCCGGTCTTTCAGCTCGACGGACTCGAGGTCGGCGGCAAGCTCCGCGCCGTAACCGGCGCGAGCCGCTGCGGCAGCCGCTTGATCTGCGAATTCGGGGCGATAATCGACGACGAGCTCGCAATCCACAGCCCCGGCGATTTCCTCTTCTTCAACAACATCGCCGTGGCTTGCGCCGAGGGGCTGGAGGTCTACGATTTCAGTGTCGGCGACGAGCCCTACAAACGGCTGTGGTGCGACACGGAGATCGTCCATCACGACGTCATCGTACCGCTCAGCGCCAGGGGAACGCTGCTAGCACTCGCCACCCACGCGAAGAACCGCCTCAAGGCGATCGTCAAGGGCAATCGTTACCTCTGGCGACTGGCCAAGGCGCTGCGCCGACGCAAGGCTGGACGGGAAGTGAATGGTGAATGGTGAATGGTGAATGGTGAATGGTGAATGGTGAATGGTGAATGGTGAATGGAAATATCTCAGTAGATCGGACCGCGCAACTCTTGAATTCACCCCGATACTTGTTTTACCGCGTCTCATTCGATTGGTGAACTTCACTAAACTGATCTACCATTCACCACTCCACCATTCACCAACACATCACGCGGCCGATCGGCCCGGCACGGGCGCGGAAGGCGGCTTGTAGCCCAGGGGCGTGACCAGGGTGGGCTTGCCGTAGCCGACCGCCTCGAGTTCCGCCGCCGCTTCGGCCACGGCCTTGTCGGCGGGCTCGATCACGCTCACCATCACTTCGGTCGCGGATGAGACGAGGCGCCGGATCTCCTCGGCGTCGGCCGGGCCGCATTCGACCACCACCACGTCATAGGCCGTGGTCAGGGAATTCATGATGATCGGCAGGCGGTCGGCGGCACGCATGGCGCGCGCCGGGTCGGCCGTGCCCGGCGGAATGACGTGGCAGTCCGAATAGAGATCGGCATGGATGACATCGGTGAACTGGGCCTCGGATGCCAGAAGATTGGTGATGCCGCGATAGACGCCGCTTTCGAGCATCGGACGCGAGGCCGCGCCGGATGCGGTAAGGTCGAGCAGGAGCACCCGCAGCCCGGCATCGGCAACCTCGCGCGCCACCAGTACGGCCGTCGCGGCCGCCTCGTCGCCCTCCGGCGAGACGAAGATAGCACGCGTCGCGCCGCCCGCGATAAGCTTTTCGGCGGCCCGCTCGATCGAGACCTCGCCGAGCGTCGGAGGAGGCTGCGGCGGCAGTTCTGCCAGCAGGCTCGGATGCAGTTCCGGAGACGGCTTGGGTTTCGGGGTGGCGGGTGCGGACGGCTCGGCACGAGGCTCCGCGACCACGACGTTGGGTTCCGGAACGGGAAGTTCGGCCGAGGACGGCATCTCCACCTGCCCCACCGGCTCGACCACCGCGCCGGGCGCCGGGCGCATCGCGCGGCCGCTGAACAGTTCCTGCAGCAAGGTCACGATCGCCGTGATCAGCAGCGAGCCGACGAAAGCGGCGCCGACGATCGGCAGGATCTTCGGGAAATAGGGTTCGGATGGAACGATCGCCCGGGAGAAGACGCGCGCGTCGACCGGCAGGTAGCTGCGATCCGTGCGCGACGAGGCCTCGCGGTAGCGCGCGAGATAGGATTCGAGCAACTGGCGTTGCGCCGCCGCCTCCCGTTCCAGCGCCCGCAGTTCCACCTCCTGGTCGCCGGCGCGGGCGGAGGCGGCCTTGAGCGAGTTCAGGTCGCCGGTGAGTTGCTGTTCGCGCAATTGCGCGGTCTTGGCTTCGGTCTGCAGGCCCTTCAGGATCTTCTCCGCTTCGTTGCGGATCTGGCGATCGAGGTCGGCGAGCTGCGAATTCAACGCACGGATGCGCGGGTGGTTGTCGAGCAGCGTCGTCGACAGGTCGGCGATATCGGCCTTCAACTGGACCTGGCGCTCGCGCAAACGCTGGATCAGCCCCGACGACAGCACTTCGGGCAGGGAATCGAGCGAGCCGCCGTTCTGCAGCGCCGCGCGAACGCCCTGCGCGTTGGCCTCGGCGGCCGCCCGGTTCGCCCGCACGCGCGACAGTTCGGTCGCGAGTTCGGAAAGCTGCTGCGTGGCCAGCACGGAATTGTTCTGCCCGATGAGAAGGTCCGACTGCGAGCGGAAGTTCGCCACCTTGGCTTCGGCTTCCTTTACGCGCTTGGTGAGGTCGGCGATCTCCGGCTCGAGCCACTCGGTGGCATCGGAGTTCGATTGAAGCTTGGCGTCGCGGCTGACAGCGATGTAGGCGTCGGCGATCGCATTCGGCACTGCGGCCGCGAGCTTCGGGTCCTCGGAGGAGAATTCGATGACGATGACGCGCGAGCGCTCGACACGGTAGACATAGAGCTTCTCGCGCATGGCCTTCAGCACGCGCTCTTCCGCCGGAATCTCGCTGGGGTCGGTGCGCAGCCCGGTCAACACCAGCAGGCGCCCGACCAGCGACATGTTGGCCGCCGGGTCGAACTCGGGCCGCTTTGCCAGTTCGAGCTTCTGCGCCACCTGCATCAATATGTCGGTCGAGCCGATGACCTCGACCTGGCTGGTCACCCCTTCCTCGTCCAGGACAGGGTTGGTGTTGTTCTCCCCGCCCTCGACGGCCGGGCGCGTGAAGACGGATTCGCGCGTCTCGATGAGGATCCGCGTCTCGGCCCGGTAATGCGGCGTCGCCATCCAGGCGAGCACGAAGGCAAGGCCCGTGACGATCAGCGACACGACGGCGATGCGGCGCCATTCCCGGACGAGGCTGGCAAACAGCCTGCCCAGATCGACGTCGACATCATTGATTGCCGTTTGAATGCCGGTCATGCATCCACTCCACACAAGAACCGGTCACATGGTAAACAACCATGGTAACCCAGCCGTTAACCCGCGCCGATCGTGCCAGCCGCGGTTGCAGCCGGCTTCTCGACCACACGTCGCCGCCCGAAGCTTTTACCGGGCATTAACCCTAACAGAGTGATAACGAGCCTACTACGAAGTGCCGGGGGCTTCCCGCCCCTCGACAGAGGTTTGCGCCGCCCATGAAACGATCGCTCCCCCTGCTCCACGCGATGCTTGCGGCGGCGATTCTCGCTGGCTGTGCCGGTTACCGTCCGGCGCCGGAGGCGTTTCACGAGGCGCTCGACAAACCCTATCTGCTCGGCGCGGGCGATCGCGTCCGCGTCACGGTCTTCGAGCAGGCGGACCTTACCAACACCTACAGCGTCGATCAGTCCGGCTACATCTCCTTCCCGCTGGTGGGTTCCATCGCCGCGCGCGGCCACTCGGCCAAGCAGATCGAAGGACAGATCGCCGCCAAGCTGCGCCAGGGTTACCTGCGCGACCCCGACGTCTCGGTCGAGATCGATCGCTACCGGCCGATCTTCGTCATGGGCGAGGTCGGGGCCGCCGGCCAGTATTCCTACGTGCCGGGGATGACCGTCTACTCGGCCATCGCCATTGCAGGCGGCTTCTCGCCGCGCGCCAATCAGGCCAATGTCGACATCACCCGCGCCATCAACGGCAAAGTCATGACCGGACGCGTCGTCACCTCCGACCCGCTGATGCCGGGCGACACCGTCTATGTGCGCGAAAGGCTGTTCTGAGATCGAACCGGCCCGATGCCCGTGACGACGAGAAAGCTCCGCATCGTCCACTGCTTCCGGTCGCCCGTCGGCGGGATATTCCGCCATGTGCGCGACCTCGTCGAGGCGCAGGTGGCTGCCGGCCATGCTGTCGGCATCGTATGCGATTCGACCACGGGCGGCGCCTTCGAGGAGAAGCTGTTCGACGGCATAAGGCCAATGCTGGCGCTGGGGGTGAGCCGCACTCCCATGCAGCGGCATATCGGCCTCGGAGATATCACGTCCGCCTGGCGGACATTGAAGATCATCAAGGAATTGCAGCCGGACGTCCTGCATGGGCACGGCGCCAAGGGTGGCGTCTATGCCCGCGTCTTCGGCTCACTGCTGCGGGTTTCAAGGTCTCGCGTAGCCCGCCTCTATTCAGCGCATGGCGGAAGCCTGCACTATGACGAAACGACCGCGACGGGGAAGTTCTTCTTCGCGCTGGAGCGGGCGATGGAACGCTTCACCGACCACCTGCTCTTCGTCTCCGAATATGAGCGCGCGGTCTTCCGCCGCAAGATCGGCGAGCCCAGCGCCCCGAACAGCCTGGTGCACAACGGGCTTCGCGCCACCGAATTCGAACCCGTATCCGTGCCGCCCGGCGCCGCCGACTTCCTCTATATCGGCATGATGCGCGATCTGAAGGGACCCGACCTCTTCATCGACGCGCTCGCCGAGGCGAGCCGCCGGCTCGGGCGCCCGGTGACCGCCGTGCTGGTCGGCGACGGCGACGACAGGCCGCGCTACGAGGCACAGGTGAAAAGCCTGGCCCTTTCGCAACATACCGTCTTCCTAAAGCCCATGCCGGCGCGCGAAGCCTTCTCGCTGGCCGAGATCGTGGTCGTGCCCTCGCGCGCCGAGGCCATGCCCTACATCGTTCTGGAGGCGCTCGCCGCCGGAAAGCCGATGATCGCGACCGCGGTGGGCGGCATTCCGGAGATTTTCGACCCGGGCCAGGCGACGCTGGTGCGCCCGGATTCTGGAGAGATCGCCGCCAGGATGGCCGATGCGCTCGGCGACTTCGCCGCCTACAGGGCGCGCATGCCCACGCCGGAGGCGCTTCGGGCTCGTTTCGGTGCCGATGTGATGGCAGCAAGCATCGAAAAGGCTTATTTTGCCGCGCTTGAGCGCTGAGCGATCCCAGTCCCGAATCGCGGCCGGCGGACGTCCCAGCCGCACCCGCACGCCGAAAGGGTTTCTTAGCCCATTTCGGCTAATTGTCCGTCGCAATCCGAGACAGCCGGCCATGAACGAGACCGACCCCGCCAAGCGCTTTTCGGTTGACGCCGTCCGCAAGTTCCAGGACGGCTCGGCCGACAAGAATTCGCCGCGGCAACTCAACGACGTCGCCCGCCAGGTGGCATCCCAGTACCGCCACGACACGATGTCGCCGGTGATGGTGAGTGGCGTGCTGCGGCTGGTTGAGTTCGCGCTCCTCGCGCTCTGCGGCATCGCCCTCTACGGCTACTATGTCGGCTTCTCTCACCTCTACTGGCTCTACCCGGCCGTCATCCTCGGCGGATCGCTGGTCACGGTGATATTGTTCGAGCTCAGCGATCTCTATCAGATCTCCGCACTGCGCCGGCCGATCGTCCATGCCGGACGTCTGTTGCTGATCTGGATCGGCACCTTCGCCCTGCTGGCGCTCGGCGGCTTCTTCCTGAAGGTGTCGTCGGACTTTTCGCGCTTCTGGTTGGGGAGCTGGTTCCTGGCCGGGTTCGTCCTGTCGTTCGGGCTGCGGCTCGTCATGTCGAGCATGATCCGGCGCTGGGCCCGCAACGGCACGATGGAGCGCCGGGCCGTCATCGTGGGCGGCGGCCAGGCGGCCGAGACCATGATCCGTTCGATCGAGCGGCAGCCCGACAACGACATCCGCATCTGCGGCCTCTTCGACGACCGTGACGACCGCCGATCACCGCCGGTCGTCGCCGGCTATCCGAAGCTCGGCAACGTGTCCGAGCTGATCGAGTTCGCGCGGATTGCGCGCATCGACATGCTGATCGTCTGCCTGCCGATCACGGCCGAAGCCCGCGTGCTCTCGATGCTGAAGAAATTGTGGGTGCTGCCGGTCGATATTCGCCTGTCGGCCCATTCGAACCAGTTGCGCTTCCGGCCGCGCTCCTACTCCTTCATCGGCTCCGTGCCGATGCTCGACATCTTCGACAAGCCGATCAACGACTGGGATTCGGTCGCCAAGCGCGCCTTCGACATCGTCTTCTCGCTGGTCGGCATCATCGTCTTCTCCCCGGTCATGCTGGTCACCGCCATCGCCATCAAGCTCGACAGCAAGGGCCCCGTGATCTTCCGCCAGAAGCGGCACGGCTTCAACAACGAGGAGATCGACGTCTACAAGTTCCGGTCGATGTACACCGACATGTCCGATCCGACGGCGAAGAACGCGGTGACCAAGAACGATCCGCGCGTCACGCGCGTCGGCCGCTTCATCCGCAAGACCTCGATCGACGAGCTGCCGCAGTTCTTCAATTCCCTGTTCGGCTCCCTGTCGCTGGTGGGGCCGCGGCCCCATGCGGTGTCGGCGCAGTCCCACAACAAGCTCTATGTCGAGGTGGTCGATGGCTATTTCGCCCGTCACAGGGTCAAACCCGGCGTCACCGGCTGGGCGCAGATCAACGGCTGGCGCGGCGAGATCGACACCGACGAGAAGATCAAGATGCGCACCGAATACGACCTCTATTACATCGAGAACTGGTCGCTCTGGTTCGATCTCAAGATCCTGCTGCTCACGCCGGTCCGGCTGCTCAACACGGAAAACGCGTATTGACCGCGCAAGCCCCGGAGCTGCCGCGTGCCGCAGTCAATGCCAGGCTGGTCGCGCTGATCAGCGGAGCCGCTGTTTCCTTCGGCGTCTTCCTCTCCGGCTTCGTCATCAACGAGCCCGCGCCTTACGAGCTCTACATGGCCGGGCTGATCGCGGTATGGGCGCTGTTCGGACTGCGAATCTCCCGGGCGGTCACGCCGCTGCTTGTGCTGCTGGTGATCTTCAACATCGGCGGGCTGATCTCGATGAGCCAGATGGGCGAACTCTACAACACGCCGCTCTACCTCGCCGTCTCGCTGTTCCTGGCCTTTACCGCCGTGTTCTTCGCCGCCGTGACCGAAGCGCGGCCCGGCATCTACAAGCTGATCTTCATGGCCTGGCTGGCAGCCGCGCTCGCCACCGCGGCACTCGGCATACTCGGCTATTTCAATGCCTTTCCCGGCGCCGGTGTCTTCACGCGCTACGATCGCGCCGCGGGCGCTTTCGAGGATCCGAACGTCTTCGGTCCATTCCTCACGCTTCCGGGCATCTGGCTGCTCTACCGGCTGCTGACGGGCAGCCCGCTCAGAATGGTGCTCTATGCCGTGCCGCTGGTGATCATAGCCGCCGGCATCTTCTTTTCCTTCTCGCGCGGCGCATGGGGTCTGTTCGCCGCATCCTCGGTGCTGCTCGTCGCCTGCCTCTTCCTGCAGAGCGCAAGCGGCCTGTTCCGTCTGCGCATCGTGGTCATGACCGTGGCGGCGATCGTGCTGCTCATTCTTGCGGTGCTGGTGATCCTGCAGATCCCCGGCGTCGCCGACATGTTCACGGCGCGGGCGCGGCTCGCCCAGGACTATGACAGCGACCGGCTCGGCCGGTTTGCCCGCTACGGCATCGGCTTCGCCATGGCGATGGAGCACCCGCTTGGAATCGGCCCGCTGAATTTCGGCAGGATCTATGGCGAGGACACCCACGATATCTGGCTGAAGGCGCTGCTGGACTATGGCTGGCTGGGCTTTGCCGCCTACGCCGTCCTGATCGGCTGGACGCTCGCCGCCGGGTTCCGGATCCTGTTCCGGGCACGCCCCTGGCAGCCCTATTTCCTGTGCGCCTATGTCGTGCTGATCGGCCACGTGGCGCTCGGCACCATCATCGACACCGACCATTGGCGGCACTTCTATCTGCTGCTCGGCCTCGTCTGGGGCGGCATCGCGCTGGAGCAGCGGCATCAGCGCGCGCTGCGGCTGCGGCCGCTCGTCGCGGCGCCCCCTCCTCCGCCGGCTCAGGGCGCCCCGGCGCCACGAGGCGGCTCTCTTCTTTCGAGTGCATAGACGACGAATTCGGTTGACCGCCCGATGGATAAGACGATAGGAAGCACCCGGTTCGGAGCGTAGCGCAGCCCGGTAGCGCACTTGACTGGGGGTCAAGGGGTCGTGGGTTCGAATCCCGCCGCTCCGACCATTTTCCACTTTTTTCCGGCCCGGAGACACATAGCTACCGGTTTAAGCTGGCGCCGGGGTAGTTTCGTACCGCAACGGGTCTCTTGGTGTGCCATATCGGAGCGGGGTCGAACCCAAAGGGTTCGCAAGGGCGACGGCCCGCTGGCCGGTCAGGCAGCCCCATCGGAGTTGCAAGCGCAGCGAGCCGGCGTGAGATCAAGAAATGGTGCGCCCGGCAGGATTCGAACCTGCATTGCCAGAGACAAAGCCTGCCGCTCTATCCAGTTTGAGCTACGGGCGCGTCCAGATACCAGTCTACGGAGCCGGCTGCATCAAGCCAAGCCAGCCATCGGAACGATGGAGCCTCACTTTTGGATCATAAAAGCGCAGGCTGCGAGGCGTAGCCCGCGTAAACCGCAGGACCAGAAGGCCCGCCACAAGGGCGAATCGCCTTGACCGCGTGTCACCCGTCCGCGCCCATGGGCTTCCACGGGACCAGGCATGTGACCGCTCTGCTTCGCCGGACGACCGCCATCCTCCTCGGGAGATGACAAACGCTGTCCTGCAACAGCGGCCTCCACGCCGCCGCTTTTTGTGTTAACATGGTTCTTGTCATGGATCAGCACATCCCACCGCGCCGGAAGCGACGCGGCCCTGCGCCCACCGGCAAGGGCGTCCTTGTCGGCGTGCGCCTGCAGCCTGAGTTGCTCTCGGCGCTTGACCGATTTGCCCACAACGGCAACCTGTCGCGGCCCGAGGCCCTCCGGATCGCGTTCCGCGACTGGGCGCTCGCGCATGGCCATGTGCCGAGCGCGGACGAAGGAAAGCGTCCGGACGAACTCGATGCGTCTAACGACGACTGAAAATACCCGGAGGTGGTTTCAGTTCCGGGTCCGGCGCGCCGATGGAAATGCGACGGGGTCAAACCACGTAGAAATCAGCGTTCGAAAGCGCCAGATTCGTGCCGAGGCGCGCGAAATGCAAGCCGCCGCCCGTTGCGTTGCCGTTGAAGTCGTAGTTCAGCCAGCCGGTATCGGTTTCGTAGATGATGCGGTCGTCGGCATCCTGGGCAAGGCCCGTCGTGTTCCTGGCAAAGGCCGACGCGGCCAGGAAGCCGAGCTGCTTCAGGCCGGTGAAGACGGCGTTCTCCAGGCGGATCGTATCGTCCGCGGCGGAGAAGCCGCTGATCAGATCGATATTGCCGCTGCCGAGCCTGGTGTTGAACACGAATGAATCCCTGCCCACACCACCGATCAGGGTATCGTTGCCCAGACCGCCGTTGAGCATGTCGTTGCCGGCACCGCCGTCGAGCCGGTTCGCGACGCCGTTGCCGACAATCACGTTGTTCAGGCTGTTGCCCGTGCCGGAAACCGCGCTCGTACCCGTAAGCCTCAGGTACTCCACCGCCCCCAAGACGCGCGCGCTGGAGGAAAGGCTGAAATTGATCCACGACAGCACGGTATCGCTGCCGCCGGACCCGCTAACGCTCTCGTCGATGATGTCGCTGGTGCTGTTGACATAGTAGATGTCGTTACCAGCGCCGCCGTACATCCGGTCGGCGCCGGCATCGCCGTTCAGGCGATCGTTGCCGATGCTGCCGTAGAGCCGATCGCTGCCCGTTCCTCCCACGAGCGCGTCGTTGCCGGCACCGCCATAGAGCGCGTCGTTGCCGGCGCCCCCGCTCAGACCATTTGCGGCACCGTTTCCCGTCAGCGTATCGTTGCCGGAACCGCCGGTGGCATTCTCGATGACGACACCGGGACCGATCGTGACCGTATCGCGCGAGGTCGAGCCGCCATTGAAGCGGATCGCCTCGCTGAGGCTGCTGAACGCTCCGGGATTGAGGTTGATCCTGGTGGCCTCGGAGCCGCTGTAGACGATCGTGTCGATGCCGCCGCTGTCGTTGATCGCCTGCCAGTAATAGCGGTTGTCGTAGAAGATGTAGGTGTTGTTCCCGGTGTTGACGCTGGCACGGCCGTAGAGCGCCTGGATGGCGACGAGGTCATAATACATCGGCGTCGTCGGATAGAAGGACGCCCAGCCGTCGCCCTGGCTCGACCAGGGCGACGCCGTGTAGCTCATCACCGTGTAGAAATAGTTGTCCTGCGCGCGCGGCATGATGTTGCCGTCTTCGAAGGGGTGCTTCAGGCCGAGCGCATGTCCGACCTCATGCAGGATCGTGTGAAAATCGTCGGTCCCTCGCGGCACGGAACCACCGTCCGCATTGAAATTGACCCAGCTGAACCACACGTCCCCGGCCGCGGTGTGGCCGCCTGGGTAATAGGCATGCGCGGCCGAACCGCTGCTGATGTTCTGCGTATAGGTGAAACGAAGCTCACCGACGGTCGTGCTGTTGTCCGCAACCTGGACGAAGCGGACGTTGGCGGAACCCGCCCACACCGCAAGCGCGTCGCGAACGGCTGCTTGCTCCGCTGCCGACAACGCAATCCAGTTGCCCCACTCGTTGCCGGGATAGTTGTCGTAGTATGCCCAGCCGGTCGGGAAACTGTAGGTCAGCGTCACGCCCTGCCCGAAGCCGCCACCCCATTTCGTGCCGCCGATCAGGTACTTTCCGATCCCCGCCCACTCTGGGTTCACCTCCGTCCAGCCAACGGAGTTCCGTGTCGGACTTGCCATTCATCTACCCCCGATACCGGCGTTCCGATCTTCGCGTCGAACGCCGCCCCACGAAACTACCAGAGCGGCGCACCGCGCTCGCGCTCCATTTGTTTGTCCGAGCACCGGATGCTCCGACCTATTTTCGAGTATCCGACTTCCCCTACAGCCGCTACCCGGCTCCAGCCCCATAGCCCCGGAATGCCGAATTCCGGCGAAAAATTGACCGCCGGCGCTAAGGAAGAGCTACCGCACCTGATCGAGCAGGCGCTTGCACTCGAGGAGGTCGAAGAGCGCCTCCTGCAGCAGCGCGCGGTTGTCGCGCGAAAGCTTGCCGCTGCCAGGCTGGACCGGGCCTTCGTCGTCGGCCTTGCCGAGCCCGAAAAAGCGGCGGGACGGCTTCACCTTGGGCTCGCCCACCAGCATCTCATCGTCATGGCTTCGCGGCTGCGCCGCCGGCGTCAGGGGCGGCGCAGCCGCTTCGGCCTGCTTGCGCTGTGCGATCGCCTCGACCGCAGCGAGGTCGCCGCTGCCGATCGCCACGAGGAACTGGTTGCCGTTCTCGCGCAACAGCTTCTGCACGCCCTTGATGGTGTAGCCCTGGTCGTAGAGCATGTGGCGGATGCCCTTGATCAACTCGACATCCTGGGGCCGGTAGTACCGGCGGCCGCCGCCCCTTTTCATAGGCTTGATCTGGGTGAACCGCGTCTCCCAGAAACGCAGCACATGCTGCGGCAGATCAAGGTCTTCGGCGACTTCGCTGATGGTTCGGAACGCGTCGGGGCTCTTGTCCATGGCCAAGTCTCCCTCCTTGCCGCATCGGCCCTAAGGCTGCAAATGGCCCGATGTGTTGAAAGCAACACCCCGGGCGCCACTCCGCGCTGCGCATCATAGGCGCTCCGGGATCGATTCGTAGACTATTTCAGCGGTTTGCGGCGCAACATTCAAGCCCGGCACGAATCCGCGTCCGGCTTGTCAACCGCCAAATCTGGAAATCGACACTCTCGGGCGCTACTTGCCGCCCTTGCCGCGATTGTTCTGATGCGCCCGCAGGATGCGGCTCTTCAGCACGTTCGAGGCCTTGAAGGTCATCACGCGGCGCGGCAGGATCGGGACTTCCTCGCCGGTCTTGGGATTGCGGCCGATGCGCTCGTTCTTGGAGCGGACGTGGAAGGTGGCGAAAGAGGAGAGCTTTACCGTCTCGCCACGGACGATCGCCTCGCAGATCTCATCGAGCACGGTCTCGACCAGTTCCGCGGATTCCGTTCGGGACAGGCCGACCTTGCGATAGACGGCTTCGGCTAGGTCGGCTCGCGTAAGCGTTTTTCCCCCCATGCGAACGTCCAACCATCCTCAAAACTGACAGCGATACAAAACGTTCGAGACGTTAAGTAATTGGTTCGTCTAGGTCAAGGACCCACGGACCGGCTGTTTTCCGATTTGCGCCACACCATGGCCACAATGGTTAAGGCGCTCCCGCGCAGGTCACCAACGCAGGAGAACGGCCCCCCAGGTGAAGCCGCCGCCCATGGCCTCCAGGAGAACGAGATCGCCCTTCTTGATCCGCCCGTCGGCGACGGCGACGGCAAGCGCCAGCGGCACCGACGCCGCCGAGGTGTTGCCGTGACGGTCCACGGTGACGACGACCTTCTCCTCGGCTATGCCGAGTTTCCTGGCGGAAGCGTCGATGATGCGCTTGTTGGCCTGGTGCGGCACGAACCAGTCGAGATCGGCCGACGTGATGCCGGCCTGCGCATAGGTCGCCTCGATGACGTCGGTGATCATGCCGACGGCATGCTTGAAGACCTCGCGGCCCTCCATCCTGAGATGGCCGACGGTGCCGGTCGTGGACGGACCGCCGTCGACGTAGAGCTTCTCCTTGTGCGTACCGTCCGACCGCAGGCTGGCTGCAAGGACGCCGCGGTCGGCGATGGTGCCCGCGCCCTCCCCGGCCTCCATGACGATCGCGCCGGCGCCGTCGCCGAAGAGCACGCAGGTCGAGCGGTCGTTCCAGTCCAGAATGCGCGAAAAGGTCTCGGAACCGATGACGAGCACACGCTTCGCCTGGCCGCCGCGCAGATAGAGATCGGCCGCCGTGACGGCATAGACGAAACCGCTGCAGACCGCCTGCATGTCGAAGGCGAAGCCGTGGCGCATGCCGAGCCGCTGCTGGATGTCGACCGCCGTCGCCGGAAAGGTGTTGTTGGGTGTCGACGTCGCCAGCACGATCAGGTCGAGATCGGCCGGCGTCAGGCCCGCATTGTCGAGCGCTGCGCGGGCCGCGGCTTCACCGAGCGAGGCTGTGGTCTCGTCGTCGGCCGCGATATGGCGCTGGCGAATGCCCGTGCGCTGCACGATCCACTCGTCCGAGGTCTCGACGACGCCCTCGAAGTCGGTGTTCTTCATGATGCGGCGCGGCAGGGCCGAACCAATGCCGCGCACGACTGATCGTATCATTTCAGCCCCTAGAGCGTGTCTTCAGCTTCACTTTCGGCGGCGGGCAACGGCCGCGCCACCTGCGGCAATCGAGCATGGAAGAGGTCGAGATCGGCCTTGATCTTCTCGATCAGCCGGTTCCTAACCATGTCATATCCGAGTTCGACCGCCGCCATGAACCCTTCGGCGTCCGTGCCGCCGTGACTTTTGACCACGATGCCGTTCAGGCCGAGGAAAACCCCGCCATTGGCCTTGCGTACATCCATCTTCTCGCGCAGCAGGTCGAAGGCGCCCTTGGCGAAAACATAGCCGATGCGCGCCATCAGCGTCCGGCTCATCGCTGCCTTGAGATATTCCGCAATCTGCCGGGCCGTGCCTTCCGCGCTCTTCAACGCGATGTTGCCGGCGAAGCCTTCGGTGACGACCACGTCCACCGTTCCCTTGCCGATGTCATCGCCCTCGACGAAGCCGCGATAGTCCATCGACCGCAGGCCCGCCTCGCGCAGGATGCGGCCCGCGTCCTTGACCTCTTCCTGCCCCTTGATCTCTTCGACGCCGACATTGAGCAGGCCGACCGTCGGCCGGTCGGTCTCAAGCAGCGCACGGGCCATGGCCGTTCCCAAAATGGCGAAGTCGACCAGTTGGTGCGCATCGGCGCCGATGGTCGCCCCGACATCCAGCACGATACTCTCGCCGCGAACCGTCGGCCAGATGGCGGCTATGGCCGGGCGCTCGATGGTCGCCATGGTGCGCAGGCAGAATTTCGACATCGCCATCAGCGCGCCGGTGTTGCCGGCCGAAACGCAGACATCGGCGTCGCCGCTCTTCACCGCCTCGATCGCCTTCCACATGGACGACTTCCAGCGCCCCTGGCGCAGAGCCTGGCTCGGCTTGTCATCCATCCGGACCGCCACCTCGCAATGATGGAAGTCGGTGATCGAAGCGAGCTTCGGGAATTGCGCGAGGATCGGACGCACCTCTTCTTCGCGGCCATAGGCGACGAAGCGGACATCGGCTCGCCGTTCTGCCACCTTGGCCAGAGCGGGTATCGTCACCGTGGGGCCGTGGTCGCCACCCATCGCGTCAATGGAAATACGTATCACGCGGCAGTCATCTCGTTTCTCCCGGGGCGGGGCCGGGGTTCGGAAGTCGGGCGAAAATACCGGTTTTGGTCCCCGACACAACCGGCATTTCGCCTCACAAGGCGGCTTTTCAGATTTTCGACCTCAACAGGCGCAGCTTCTGCTGCAGCGGTCCCTCGGCTTCATTCTCGCTGTCCACAACGGGTGTTATCTCGGCGCCGGCCTTACGCGGATAGGGATCGATGCCCAGTCCGAAGAATTCTTCGGCAAGGGCACCGACGTCTATCGTGTCGCCCGAGAAGGTCTCCGGGCTGTCGGGCCCTTCCGCATCCAGCACGATTTCGCCGCCGCTCTGGAAGCCGAGGCGGCCGAGTTTGGAATCCTCGGGCAGATAGACCGCCTCAACGGCCTCGGCAATGTGATTCTCGATCGGATCGAGGGTGACGACGCATTCCTGCACGATATCGGCCTCGACCGTCCCGCTCACCTTCACGCCGTGGCGCTTCCAGGGGGCGACCAGCAGTTCGGCGCGATAGCGCTCGACGGCGACGAGCCCATGCGCGACGGCCAAGGCGGCACGCTCCTTCTCATCCGCGTCGATCACAACGGGCATGCCCTTCTGCGGCAGGCGTGCCACATGGGCGAGGAAGGAAACGGGGCTCTTCGTCTGGTTGTCCATCATGAACTCCTTGTGCCCGGCTCGGGCGCCGGGAACGTCACTTCGCCGCGAAGCAGGTCGGACGACGGCTGGGCCGCGAGCGCCGTCGCGACACCCCCGACATGGGCGGCCAACTCCCGAACCTCGGCCCACCTCTCCACACCGGGGCGGACGTTGCGGGCGAGCGCCTGCGACAGCGCCTCGCCGTCCCCGGCATCCAGCGCCTCGCCATAGGCTTTCACGCGTCCGTAGAACATGCGCGCTAGCAGCTTCATGCGTTTCGGCACGCCCGGATCGCTGATGCCGAGCTCGCGAATCGAATGCTCGACATCGCGGAAGAACTCATCCGTAAGCTCCTGGGCGATTTCCGCGATCGGCCCTTCCTCGCCTCGGACACGACGAAGAAACAGGAACATGTGCAACGCGACCATCTCGAAGCGGCCTAGCGGCGTATCGGGCACATTCCAGGCCGAATATAGCTGCGGCTGCCGCGCGGCCGCCACGATTTGATCGTAGAGGCGGTCGACAGTTGCGCGGCTCACCGTTCTACGGCGGCCGAACAGAAATTTCAGCATGCGGTACGGCCTCCTTGGAACCGTTTCGCGGCGTGGTTAGGTTGCATCGGCGTAGAAGCTGGTTTACCGCTTCTGCCGCTCGAGCAGCAAGCCGATGTTCGACAGGGGTGACATGGAGTTGTTGTTGGTTTCGCGGAATTTCAAGATGGCGGGAACGAAGACGATGCGCCTTTCCGCCGTGCTCGCCCTCGGCGTGGCAGCGGCGGCCTGCAATGCGTCCCAGACCCTCAACCCCAGCGAGACCCTCACCCAGGGCTATGTCATCGACCAGCAGCAGATCGACCAGGTGCCCGTCGGCTCGAGCCGCGAGCAGGTTCTGCTGGCCCTCGGCACGCCCTCGACGACGGCGACTTTCGACAACGAGGTCTTCTACTACATCTCGCAGACCCGGGTCCGCAGGGTCGCGTTCATGAACCCGGCTCTGGTGGATCAGCGGATCCTGGCGGTGTATTTCGGGCCCGACGGGCGCGTCACCAACATCGCCCACTACGGCCTGCAGGACGGCAAGGTGTTCGACTTCATCTCACGGACCACGCCGACCGGCGGCAAGGACAACAGTTTCATCGGCCAGTTGCTCGCCGGCGCCGGCACGGGAGGAGCCCAGGCCGCGAAGAACATCTTCGGCGGCGGCGGCTGATCGAAGCCGCCAGCGCCTATCCCAAAAAAAAAGCCGTTCGCCTATGCCGGCGCGCTCGGCGCAATGCAGGCACACCGGATCGCTTCCGAACGCGAGAAGAGATGAGCCCCGCGGGATCGCTCCCGCGGGGCTCTTGCTTCAACCGATGCGCTTGTCTCAGGCTGAATGGGCGAGCACGGCGAGCAGCAGCAGCGCGACGATATTAGTGATCTTGATCGCCGGATTGACGGCAGGGCCCGCGGTGTCCTTATAGGGATCGCCGACCGTATCGCCGGTCACCGAGGCCTTGTGCGCCTCGGAGCCCTTCATGTGCTTGACGCCGTCCTTGTCGGTGAAGCCGTCCTCGAAAGACTTCTTGGCGTTGTCCCAGGCGCCCCCGCCCGAAGTCATCGAGATCGCGACGAAGAGGCCGTTCACGATCACGCCGAGCAGCGAGGCGCCGAGTGCGGCAAAGGCCGAGGCCTTGGAGCCGGAGATCAGCAGCACGCCGAAATAGACGACGAGCGGCGCCAGCACCGGCAAGAGCGACGGCACGATCATCTCGCGGATCGCCGCCTTGGTCAGAAGGTCGACGGCGCGGGCATAGTCCGGCCTGTCCTTGCCCTGCATGATGCCCGGCTTTTCGCGGAACTGCCGGCGGACCTCCTCCACGATCGAGCCCGCCGCGCGGCCGACCGCCGTCATGGCGATGCCGCCGAACAAATAGGGGATCAGGCCGCCGAAGATCAGCCCTGCCACGACATAGGGGTTCGACAGGTCGAACGAAACCGTCCCGAGATCGGCGAAATAGGGGAACCGGGTGGGGTTCGCGGCGAAGTACTGGAGGTCGTAGCTGTAGGCCGCGAACAGCACCAGGGCGCCGAGGCCGGCCGAGCCGATCGCATAGCCCTTGGTGACCGCCTTGGTCGTGTTGCCGACAGCGTCGAGCGCGTCGGTGGACTGGCGCACTTCCTTGGGCAGTCCCGACATTTCAGCGATGCCGCCGGCATTGTCGGTGACCGGGCCGAAGGCGTCGAGCGCGACGATCATGCCGGCGAGGCCGAGCATCGTGGTGACCGCGACCGCGGTGCCGAACAAGCCGGCGAGCTGGAAGGTCGCGATGATGCCGCCAACGATGACGATCGCCGGAAGCGCGGTCGATTCCAGCGAAACCGCGAGGCCCTGGATCACATTGGTGCCGTGTCCGGTGACCGACGCCTGCGCGATCGACACAACCGGGCGCTTGCCCGTGCCGGTGTAGTATTCGGTGATGACGACGATCAGCGCCGTCACCAGGAGGCCGATCAAGCCGCAGACGAACAGGTTCGTGCCCGTGACGGCCGTGCCGCCGGCGGTCCCGATCTCTCCCCAGCCGATGGTGAGCTGCGTGGCCGCCCAAAGCCCGAGAATCGATAGCAGGCCGGTGACGATGAGGCCCTTGTAGAGGGCACCCATGATCGAACCGTTTGCGCCGAGCTTGACGAAGAAGGTGCCGACGATTGAGGTGATGATGCAGGCGCCGCAGATGGCGAGCGGATAGAGCATGACGCTGCCGAGAATTGCGGTGCCGCCGAAGAAGATGGCGCCGAGCACCATGGTGGCGACGACCGTGACCGCATAGGTCTCGAACAGATCGGCGGCCATGCCGGCGCAGTCGCCGACATTGTCGCCGACATTGTCGGCGATGGTGGCCGGATTGCGCGGATCGTCCTCCGGAATGCCCGCCTCGACCTTGCCGACGAGGTCGCCGCCGACATCGGCGCCTTTGGTGAAGATGCCGCCGCCCAGACGGGCGAAGATAGAGATCAGCGATGCGCCGAAGCCGAGCGCGACGAGCGCGTCGATGACGGCGCGGTCGGCGGGCTGGTGGCCGAGCGCACCCACCAGGACCCAGTAGTAGACGGAGACGCCGAGCAGCGCGAGGCCGGCGACGAGGAGGCCGGTGATGGCGCCGGACTTGAAGGCGATATCGAGGCCGGCCGCGAGGCTGTTGGAAGCTGCCTGGGCCGTGCGCACATTGGCGCGGACCGAGACATGCATGCCGATGAAGCCGGCGACCCCGGAAAGAACGGCCCCGATCAGGAATCCGATCGCTGCGGTGCCGGAAAGGAGCCACCAGGCGAGTAGGAAGACGACCACGCCGACGATGGCGATGGTGGTGTATTGGCGCGCGAGATAGGCCTGCGCGCCTTCACGGATGGCGGCAGAAATTTCCTGCATGCGTGCATTGCCCTGGTCGGACGCAAGGACCGACTGCGTAGCCCATAGGGCGTACAGGACAGAAAGCAGCCCGCAGAGAATGACGACGTAAAGCATTGTCATTGCGGATTTCCTCGATTGCGGCCCGAATAGAACCCCTCCCCGGGCCATTGGGACAGGCCGGTCTCTGGACGGAATCCGGCCTATGCCACGGCTTATCCAAAGGCGAGCGTCAACGTCAAGGTTTTGTTAGGTTTTTGCCCTGATTTCGCCGCGATTCGAAAGGCGCTTCGTACTCAGTCTGCAACCTGCAGCCGACCTGAGCGACGAGCGGCAATCCGCTCGACCGCGGACAGTCCGTCATAGATCAGCACCGCCAGCACGGCGACGATCAGTCCGCCCTGCAGGACGAAGGCGAGGTTGTCGGACAGGAGCCCGGCGATGATGACTTCGCCCAGGGTCCTGGCCGCGACGGTCGAGCCGATGGTCGCGGTGGCCAGGCTGATCACGACCGACAGCCTGATGCCTGCCAGGATGACGGGAACGGCGAGCGGCAGTTCGACCTTGGTCAGCCTTTGCCAGCCCGTCATGCCGACGCCGCGCGCGGCCTCAACCACCGGCTGCGACAGCGTCGTCAGTCCCGTCAGCGCATTTTCGAAGATCGGAAGGAGCCCGTAGAGGAAAAGCGCGATCAGTGTCGGCTTCTCGCCGAAACCGACGGCAGGCACGGCCAGTGCCAGCACCGCGACCGGGGGAAAGGTCTGGCCTATATTGACGAGGCTGCGCGACAGCGGGAGGAATTCGGCACCTACCGGCCGGGTGACGAGAATGGCGAGCCCCACCGCGACGATCGTCGCCGCCACGGTCGCGAGCAGCACGGTCCACAGATGCAGCAATGTGAGCGAAAGGAGGCTGCCCTGGTTGTAGATCGCCGGCGCGTTGTTCCTGGCGAGCGGGCGGAACAGCGGCGCGAACCAGTCGGGCGCCATCACGAAGGCGACGAGCAGCAGCAATGCCAGAAGCCGCAACGCGAACGGCAGGAAGCGGATCATGCCGGCCTCGCCCCGCGCCTGACCAATTCATCGACTGTCACCCTTCCGAGCGGGCTGCCCTCCGCTGTCACCACGGGCAGCGCCTGACGCCCTGACCAGAGCAGCATTGCCAGGGCATCGCGCAGGCTGACGTCGGCCGTGATTGCTTCACCCTCGGCCGGGCCCGGCTCGACCGCCTCGCTCACCTTGCCGAGCGAGAGCAGACGGAAGGGCCGATCGCCCGTGCCGATCAGGTTCTCCACGAAGGTGTTGGCCGGCCGCGCCAGCACCTCGGCCGGCGTCGCATATTGCATCAGCTTGCCGCCATCCATCACCGCGATCCTGTCGCCGAGGTGAACGGCCTCCTCCATGTCGTGAGTGACAAGAACGATGGTGGTGCCGAAGCGACGCTGGATCGCTAGAAGATCCTCCTGCGCCTTGGCGCGGATGATGGGATCGAGCGCGCCGAAGGGCTCGTCCATGAGGAGCACGTTTGGTTCGGCCGCGAGCGCACGCGCCACGCCGACGCGCTGCTGTTGGCCGCCGGACAATTCGTGAGGATAGCGCGGTCCGAAAGCCGCGGGGTCGAGCTGGAACAGCGTCAGCAATTCCTCGACCCTGGCCGCAACGCGCCTGGCATCCCAGCCGAGCAGCACCGGGACAGTGCCGATGTTCTGCGCGACGGTGCGGTGCGGAAAGAGCCCATGTCCCTGGATCGCATAGCCGATACGGCGACGCAGTTCGTATCCGGGCAGCGAACGATTGTCGACGCCGTCGAGCCTGATCGCACCCGAGGTCTGCTCGACCAGGCGGTTGATCATGCGCAGCAAGGTGGTCTTGCCCGACCCCGAGGTACCGACGACCACCGTGATGGTGCGAGGCTCGACGACAAGCGAAACATCGTCGACGACGGCCGCGTCGCCGTAGCGCTTGGTGACGTTCTCGATCTCGATCATGACTGGTTCCCCGGACGCTTGCCGGTTGCGGTAAGCTCGACCACCGCGTCGAGGATGATCGCGGCGGCGAAGGCCAGCGCCACGGTGGGTATGGCGCCAAGCAGCACAAGATCCATCGCCGTCTGGCCGATGCCCTGGAAGACGAATACGCCGAAGCCGCCTCCGCCGATCAGAGCGGCGATCGTCGCCAGGCCGATATTCTGCACGAGCACGATGCGGATGCCGGTCAGAATAACCGGAAAGGCGAGCGGGAACTCGACGCCGAACAGTCGCTGGCGGTCGGTCATGCCCATGCCGCGTGCCGCATCGTTGACCGCGGAGGGAACCCCGGCAAGGCCGACGACGGTGTTGGCCACCATCGGCAGCAGCGAATAGAGGAACAAGGCCACGAAGGCGGGCGCCACGCCGATGCCGCGTATGCCGAGCGCGGCCGCTCCCGGCACATGGGTCGCGACCCAGCCGAGAGGTGCGATCAAGATACCGAACAGGGCGATCGACGGGATGGTCTGGACGATGTTGAGAACGTTGAGCACGGCGTCGCGCACCGCCGACAGGCGGTGGCACAGAATGCCGAGCGGTATGCCGACGACCATGGCGGCGGCGAGCGAGCCGAGCGCGAGAGTCAAATGTCGAGCGGCCTCGGCACGAAAACTGTCGGCCCGATTGGCATACTCCTTGAAGACCGACAGCCCGTCCCAGAGACCGGACGCGATCATCGCAGCGAGTGCCGCGGCCGTGAGGATAAGCACCACAACGCGCCCCAGCGGCGAAAGCTTCAGCCTGGTCAGAGCATCGGCAAGCAGCAGAACGAAGCCGAAGGCCAGCAGCCAGAAGCCAGACGCGGGAGATACGCGCGCGAAGCTGTTTTCCGGCGGCGTCAGGTGACCCGCGGCCGAGCCGATCGAAAGGGCGAGCGCGACCAGCGCGACAAGGCTCGCGGCGAGGCGGACACCTGCCGCCACGCGCAGGAGGGCGCAAAGGCCCGAAACAAGCACGACAGCCGACAGCAGCGCCGCGATCGAGGGCGGCAGCGCCTCGAACAAGGAACGCGGCTCGCCGGCTACGATGCGGTTCGCGCGAAACGTGGCGAAGGGAGCGATCAGCGCGCCATAGGCCGCGATCGCCGCGATCACCACGCCGAGCTTGTCGAATCGAAAGACCACCCTCCCCCCATTTGCCGGTCAAGCGCCTGAGGCCGGGCATTCGTCCCTAGGCGAAACGGTGCTTCGTCCTCTGTCCGGACGACGGTTGCGGGCACCTTACATCATCGGACTTGAACGTCGACCCATGCAGGCGAGCCGCGCTCCGGGGGACCGGCCTCACGGACTATTTCAGGAAGCCGTTCTTCTTCAGGAAGTCTTCGGCGACGGCCTTCGCCGGCTCTCCGCCGACCTGGACGCGCCCGTTGAGCTGCTGAAGGGTGACGAGGTCGAGCCTCTCGAAGACCGGCTTGAGGAGGTCGGCGATCTCGGGATGTTCCTTCAGCACGGCTTCGCGGATGATAGGTGCCGGCTGGTAGACAGGCTGCACGCCCTTGTCGTCGGCGAGCACGACGAGCCCGGAAGGCGCGATGCCGCCGTCGGTGCCGTAAACCATGGCCGCGTTGGCGCCGTTGGTCTGGTTGGCCGCAGCCGCGATCGTGGCGGCGGTGTCGCCTCCCGACAAGGTGATGAGTTGGTCCGGCTTCAGCGTGAAGCCATAGGTGGTCTGGAAGGCCGGCAGCGCCGCGGCCGAGTTGACGAATTCAGACGAGGCCGCCAGCACCACCGCGCCGCCGCCGGCGACATATTTGCCGAAGTCGGAAAGCGTAGCGAGCTTGTTGGGCTCGGCCACGTCCTTGCGCAGCGCGATCGCCCAGGTGTTGTTGGCGGGCGACGGGGTCAGCCAGACGATCTTGTTGGTGTCATAGTCGAGCTTCTTCGCCAGCTCGTAACCTTTGGCCGCATCCTTCCAGACCGGATCGTCGGCCTTTTCGAAAAAGAAGCCGGCATTGCCGGTGTATTCGGGGTAGATGTCGATCTCGCCGGCGGCGATCGCCTTGCGCACAACGGGCGTGGCACCGAGCTGGATCCGGTCGGTCGTGGCGATGCCATTGGCATCGAGCACGAGCTGGATGATGTTGCCCAGCACGCCGCCCTCGGTGTCGATCTTGGAGGAAACGACGACCTGGGCGCCGGCGGCCACTGTCGTGAGCGACAGCGCGACGGCGGCGCCGACGAGGCTTCTGATCGATTTCATCTGGATTTCCCTCTGTGACGGTCGGATATGCGATGGCGGCGAATGAGCATGCGCCCACCCCGCCGTCGGCGCATTCGGTTTCACAAGCGACAGGCCCGACGAAACAACTCCGCTGCGCGTGAACGGTTGCGCGCCGCCATCAGAATGGGGGGGCCTGGCACGCTCCGCAAGGCCAGACAGGCGGACCAGGCGATCACTCCTGACAAGGCAGCAGCCAGATCAGGCCCTTGCCGTCTCGCGCTTGCGTGACGAAAGTACCAACGCACCAAGCACGGCCAGGCACAGCACCGCCACCGGAAAGACGATCCAGTTGAGCATCTCCCAACCCCAGGCGTTATAGACGGTTCCCGCCATCAGCGAGGAGAAGGCGACCGTGCCGAACAGCACAAAGTCGTGGAAGCCTTGCGCCTTGGCCTTTTCAACCGGGCGATAGGTGTCGGCGACCATGGCCGTGGCGCCGATGAAGCCGAAGTTCCAGCCGAGGCCGAGCAGGATCAGCGACGTCCAGAAGTGCCACAGCTCTATGCCCATCAAGGCTATGGCGGCGCAGGCGATGAGGAGCAGCAGACCGATGGCCACGATACGCTCGACGCCGAAACGGTGGATCAGGCGGCCGGTGAAGAAGCTCGGCCCGAACATGGCCATCACATGCCAGGATATGCCGAGCGTCGCCTCGTCGGCCGAGAAACCGCAACCGACCATGGCGAGCGGCGCGCCGGTCATGACGAATGACATCAACGCGAAGGAGCCGACCCCGCAGATGAGGGCGGCCAGGAACCTCGGCTGGGTGATGATTTCGGCGAGCGGCCGCGCGGAATGCCCGTCTGCCGCGGCGACGCCGGCATGGCCCATGGGACGCTCGCGCAGCAGAGACAGGTTCAGTGCACCGATCGCGGCCAGCACCACGATCGCCGCGAAGGACCCGGCAAACTGCACCGGCGCCAGCAGCTCATGCGTGAAGATGACGATCTGCGGGCCGATGACGGCGGTGATCAGGCCGCCAGCCATGACGAAGGAAATGGCGCGCGCCTTGAAGGCGGGCGGCGCATTGTCGGCCGCCGCGAAGCGGAGTTGCTGCACGAAGGCGCCACCGCCGCCGACCACGAGGAGCCCGATCACGAAGGGCCAGAAGAGACCCTGGAAAAGAGCCGAGGTCGCGATCACGCCGCCGATGGCGGTGACGAGCGTGCCGAACATGAAGCCGCTGCGTGTCCCGGCACGCCGGATCAGTGCGGCGGCCGGCAAGGCGGCCAGCGCCATGCCGACGTTGAAGCCGGTGACCGGAGCGGTCGCCAGCGACTTGTCGGCAGCAAGCAGGTAATAGCCCGCAAGGCCGCCGATGGAGAGGCAGATCGAGGATGCGGAGCCGACGATCGCCTGCGAGGACGCAAGGATCAGCGCCGTGCGCCGCGCTTCACGCTCGGCGGGGCTCACGAGGCGTCTTTTCCGCGCCCTTCCCCGCGCACCCGGCGGGCGACCCGGTCGAGGACGGCATTGACGAGCTTCGGCTCGTCCTCCTCGTAGAAGGCCTTGGCGATGTCGACATATTCGGAAACGATGACGGCGACCGGAACGTCCTCGCGGTCCATCAATTCATAGGTGCCGGCGCGCATGATGGCGCGCAAGGTGGAATCGAGCCTGGACAGCGGCCAATCCTCGGTCAGCGACTGGCGGATCACCGGATCGATGGTCTTCTGCTTCTCGACCACGCCGGCCAGGATGGCGCGGAACCATTGCGCGTCGGCCTCGCGATACAGGGCCCCGTCAACCTCCTTGCCCAGCCGGAAGGTCTCGTATTCGGCGGTGATCTCCAGGAGGCCGCTGCCCGCCACATCCATCTGGTAGAGCGCCTGCACGGCCGCCAGCCTCGCCGCCCCGCGCTTGTTGGCGTGGCGGACGGTCGGCGCAGGCTTGTCGGACGGGTTAGCCATCTCAGGCCCCGAAACGATTGCGCAACGCGATCATAGTCAGCGCGGCGCGGGCTGCGAAGCCGCCCTTGTCGCCCTCGCTGCGCCGGGCGCGCGTCCAGGCCTGGTCGTCGTTTTCAGTGGTCAGGATGCCGTTGCCGATCGCGATCGATTCCTCGACGGAGAGGTCCATGAGGGCGCGGCTCGATTCGTTGGAGACGATGTCGAAATGATAGGTCTCGCCGCGGATGACCGTGCCCAGCGCGACAAAGCCGTCATATTCGGTACCGCCCTCTTCCGCTCCGTCGAGCGCGAAGGAGATGACCGCCGGAATCTCCAGCGCGCCCGGAACCGTCGCGACGTCGTAGGTGGCGCCGGCCTCGTCGAGCGCTGCTTTCGCTCCGTCGAGCAGGGCATCGGCGAGATCGTCGTAGAAGCGCGCCTCGACGATCAGGAGATGGGGCTTTTGGGTATTGGGCATGAATGTCTCCGGGGGGTCGCCGGTGACTTAGGCCGAACCCGAGTTCACCGCAAGCCGTTCATTGGCACGGAAGGTACGATCGCTGCTTCGAACGCGGAACAGACGTTCAAAATCGCCCCAACGGACTGCTCGTCACAACCCTTCCTTGACGGCATCCGCCAGCCGCGCCGCATAACGCGCCATGGTGTCGATCTCGATGTTGACGCGATCGCTGGCCTGGCGCTGTCCCCAGGTCGTGACCTGCAGGGAATGGTGGATCAGAAGCACGTCGAACCGGGTCCCTTCGACCTTGTTGACGGTCAACGAAGTGCCGTCGAGCGCGACGGAGCCTTTTGGGGCAATGAATTTCGCCAGCTCGCGCGGCGCTTCCAGCGTGAAGCGCACGGCGTCGCCCTCGTCCTGCCGCGCCACGATACCGGCGGTGGCGTCGACATGGCCGGCGACGATATGGCCGCCCAGCTCATCGCCGACCTTCAGCGCCCGCTCGAGATTGACCCGCGTCCCTTCCGTCCAGGCTGCCGCGGTGGTGAGCCGCAGCGCCTCCTCCCAAGCCTCGACCTCGAACCATCGCTGGTTCGCACCTTGCTCGGGCAGGGCGGTGACAGTCAGGCATACGCCGCCGCAGGCGATCGAGGCCCCGATGGCGATCGTAGCCGGATCGTAGGCCGTCTCTATGCGCAGCCGCCTCCCCTCGGGCAGCGGGGCGACGGAGGCCACAGTGCCGACATCGGTGACTATTCCAGTGAACATCAGATCGACCTCGTCCATTCCGCGAAATGATCGTCGCCGAAGCGGGCCTCGCGGCTCAGCTTGAACCCGGCGGGAATATGGCCGTGATCGATCGGCGCCGCCACGCCGCCGGCACCGATCGTGGCCGGTCCGCGAAACAGAGCGATCCTGTCGACCAGATCGTCCTCCAGGAACGCACGTGCCGTGTCGGCGCCTCCCTCGACCATCACGCTCGACATGCCGCGAGAGGCGAGATCCTCAAGCAGTTCCGGCAGCGCGATGCGGCCGTCATAGACTTCGGCAGCGAGCAGCTTCACTCCGGCGGCCTCGAGAACGGCCCTGCGGCCCGCCTCGGCATCCGGCCCCGTGGCCACCAGAACCGGCACAATGCGAGCGGTCACCACGAGGCCCGACACAGCCGGAAGGCGCAGGCTCTGATCGAGCACGATTCGGACGGGCGAGCGGTTCTCGAGACCGGGCAAGCGTACGGTGAGTTGCGGATCGTCCGCGATAGCGGTGCCGATCCCGACCATGATCGCATCGGCCTCCATGCGCATCAGATGGACCTGAGCGCGGGCGACCGGACCGGTGATGGCTATCTGTCCCTGACCGAGCCGGCCGATCATGCCGTCGGCGGAAAGCGCAAGCTTCAGAATCACCTCCGGCCGCTTCCTCACCGAACGAATGAGGTAGCCGGCCATGAGGTCTGCAGCCTCGTCAGCGAGCACACGCTCGACAACCTCGACGCCGGCGCGCCGCAGGATCGCATAGCCGTTGCCGGAGACACGCGGATCGGGGTCGCTGGCGGCGCAGACAACGCGCGCGACCCCCGCGGCGACAAGCGCGTCGGCGCAAGGCGGGGTCCGGCCATGATGCGCGCAGGGCTCCAGTGTCACATAGGCTGTCGCGCCGCGGGCTCGTTCGCCTGCCTCCGCGAGCGCCTGGGTCTCGGCATGCGGCCTCCCGCCGATTGCCGTCACGCCGCGACCGACGATCACGGGACCGTCGCCGTCGTCGCGCACGATCAGCGTGCAGACGGCCGGGTTGGTCGAGGTGCGTCCTTTGTGCATGCGCGACAGCCTGATTGCCGCCGCCATGAAGCGACGGTCAACAGCCGATGTCGTCATGCGGGGCGGCCTCGCCGAAGAAATGGGGAAGCGGGAACTCCATGCGAAGGATGATGTATCGGCGAAACCATGTCACCGCAATCCGCCATGTCACCGCAATCCGCGCCGAGGCCGGAATCATATGATCCAGCCCCCTCCGCTCGTCCTGGCAGGCATGGCAGACCGGCTGCCGTATGTCGACCGATTGCAGAGTGGCGAAGATCAGGAATCCGGACCGCCTCTTCTACCGCCCGGCGCCCGCCGAGGCAGGCTCGCGAACCGCCGCCGTCCGCGTCGGCGCCCTGCCCTGCGCCCAGCGAAACTCGACGGTACCGGCGGCGATGCGCTCGAGGAACTCGCGATGGCCGAGGCACTGGGTCGCGGCCTTCTTGTTGTCCTTCGTCATCGCCTCCGTCACCTTGCGGGCATGGGCCCGCACCTTCGGGTTGGCGTCCATGTGGGACCTGGCAACCGTCCGACAAAGATGCCCCAACCCATCGATGACGGGATAATAGAGCTGCTCGTTGACATGCGGCATGTCCCAAGGGAGCGGCGCAAACTGCGAGCGCCGCGGCATGCGCTTCGACCACAGTTCCAGCATCGCCTTGGTGGTGTCGTGCAGACAGTCGCGCCGCGCGTGCTGCCAGAACGGCTCCTCGCGCTCGCCGGCGTAGTGCAGGTTGATGAAGGTACGGAAATCGTTGAGCTGACGCGCGACCACCTTGTTGTAGTCGTCCCTTGCCTTCTTCACGTCGACCGGCCCCGACCTGAACAGCAATCGCCGAAGCAGCATCACCTGCACGATGGTACCGTGGATCGACGTAGCCTCCAGGGGCTCAAGGAAGCTCGACGACAGGCCGAGCGCGACACAGTTCCCGATCCATGCCTCGTCCACCCGCCCGGCGTCGAATTTCAGATCGTTGCGCGGCTCGATCTTGTGCCCGAGCTGGCGTTCGATCTCAGCCTGCGCTTCGTCAGGCGTGCGGAAGCGATCGCAATAGACGTAGCCGCAGCCGATGCGGTCCTGCGTCGGGATCGACCACATCCAGCCGGCCTCCTGCGCCCAGGCTAGTGTGTAGGGCGGGATCTCGGCGCCAGGCTCATGCTCCAGCCAGAAAGGCATGGCGCGGTTGACCGGCAGGATGTCGGAATAGGAAATCCAGCGCGCGCCCATCTCGCCGCAGATCAGCTTCCGCCGGAATCCCGTGCAGTCGATATAGAGATCGCCAGAGACTTCCAGCCCGTCCGTCGTCAGCAAGGCTTCGATATCGCCCGATACGCTATTGCGGCGGACACCACCGACTTCGGCATCGATGCGGGTCACGCCCGTGGAGATATCGCGCAGATAGGCGCCGACCCGCGCCTGGTCGAAATGCATGGCATGCTCCGACGGGCCGGCCTGAAGCAGCCCGATCCCGTCCGGCCCAACGCCGAACGGGCTCTTGCCGCGATTGATCATCTCCTGGAAGAGGTGCAGGTCGGAGACAGGCTTGCCGTTTGCGACGGCATGGATGTCGAGCGCCGATTCCCGCTCGGCCGGCTTCAGCGCGGGCGTAACGGCCAGCAGATTGGGGTCATCGATCGGGCCGTCATAGCTGTGCCCCTTGCGGCGCCATTCCTTGTGACGGATGCCGAACTTGATGGTTGCGCCCGTTTCCCGGATGAAGGCGGCCTCGTCGATGCCGAGTTCGAGGATCATCTGCCGGAAGACGGCGGTCGTGCCTTCGCCAACGCCGATGGTCGGTATCCTGCTCGATTCGACGACGCTGATGTCGAGCCCAAGGCTGTTGGCCGCACCGTGACGCTGCAACATCATGGCGGCCAGCCAACCGGCCGTCCCCCCACCAACGATGACAATCCGGCGTTTCCCTCCCGGCATGGCCCCTCCTTTGTTTTTATTGCCCTCCCCAAGGCATGATACTTGATCACATATTTGTGATTCGAATTCAATGGGGGTATCGGCAGAACCGGATGACGTAACGTTCTCCGACGGCACCGCAATCAGTACGTGCAAAGCTTGGTGCTCCGGACCATCTCTCAAAGACGGTTCGAAGCAGAATCAATATCAACTTTATTCATACTGCCACTAGCTAAATGACTGATAGTTCATATCGCCATGCCCATAATACATTCGCTTTCAGTTTATATATAAATCTATATATACCGCATATCACGCGATCGCTACCAGAATAAACGAGAAAAACTTTTGAATTGTTTTACAAAGATGAACAGGGGGGCCACAGTAAAAGAGCATCATCGGTCTTCCCGTCGACGCCCCTTGCGGATAACCGCGCAGGTCCGGGCACGAAGTAGCCGACTACGATCTTGGGAGCCTGTCCGGCGCAGCGGGACAGAGTGTGGGTTTCAGGATCCGGCCGGCACGCGCTGCAAAGGCCGCTCCAGACGACGCAGGTCGAGGCCACGCGTCTCGATGCCGAACCAAGCAATGAGAGCAAGGGCGACCAGCATCGGCACCGCTGTGGCAACAGCGGCGATGCCAAGTGGCGGCACCAGTGCTGATATGCTCAGGCCCTGCGCGATCAAACCGCCGGCCTTCGAACAGGCGGCGACCCAACCAGTCGCCCGCCCGCGCACTTTCAGGGGAAATATCTCCGACACATAGGGGAGCAGAATGGCGATTATGCCGTTGCTGCCGATGATCAGCAACGCGACGGGCAAGACCGGGCTTCCGTTGCCATGCACATCGAGCAGGAGCACCCCTATGAGGCCAAGCTGGGTAACCAGGATTGTCGCGACCAGTGACCACTTCGTGCTCCATCGACTGTAGATGAAAGCGCAAACGAACACGGTCGGAAAGGCGATCAGCGCCGATTCGGCCAGAAGGCGCGACGACACGCCCATGCTGTAACCCTTCGAGACGAGGTCTGCGGGAAGCCACAGCAGCAATCCGAAATTGATCAATCCCCAGGCCACTGCCAGCACGCTGAGACCGATCGTCTTGCCGACCACTTCGGGCGTCCAAAGGCTTGGCCCCGGATCGTGGCTGCCCTCGGTATGGTGATGGCCATGGTGAAGGAAAGGCTCTTCCGCTTCGACGCCCGAAACCTTGCGGCTCGTGGTGCCGAAGCGGGCCATGACCTTGCGCGCTTCATCGATGCGGCCGCGCGCCAACAGGAACTTCGCCGATTCCGGTATCATCCCGCCCATCAGGATCAGGATGATGCCAGTAGGCAGATTGGCCAGCCACAGGATGCGCCAGCTGAAATCAGGAACAAGGAGCGCGGACAATGCGCTCGCCGCGAAATAGCCGCCAACCGCGCCAAGCCCGCCGACGAGGACCAGCGCCCATCCGCGATGTCTTGACGGCATCGTCTCGGCAAGCAACGCATAGGTGACAGGCAGCATCCCGCCCGCACCCGCTCCCATCAGGAAGCACATGAACATGTTCCAGGCGAGCGAGGGCATCGCGCCGCAGATCGACGTGCCGACAAAGACCACCGCGGAAAGCAGAATCGAGGCTTTTCGGCCATAGACATCCGAAAGGACCCCCCAGAGGACGGATCCGACCACAGTGCCTGTCAAGGCGAAGAACGGCACGAGCGCGGCCTCGGCCTTGGAGACGCCGTACTCGGCCGTCATGCCGGGCATGATGAAGCCGAGCGAGGCGGGTTTCATCACATCGATGACCAAGGCCATCACCAGAGCGGCCATCAAGGTGAAATGGGCCGGGCTCAGGCGGGCGTCCTCGGGCGCCACGACCGCAATTGTCGCTGCGGTGTCCAACTGCCGGCCAAGCTTCGTCGGCAACAGACCGTAAGCGGCAACGCCTATCCCAGCCACGATCAGGACCATCCCGAAGATCATGCCGTCGTCCATCGGCATATCGGCAAGGACGAATCCCATGTCCTTGCCCATCCAGTACATGGGGACATGGAGAAGCCCGCCGATCGTCACAGCGAGACAACCAAGCACGAAAGACGGCACGCCTCGGCGTTCACGAAAAACGGTACGGTCGATCACGCACAGCCCCCTCCACAGAGACAGCACTATTCCTCCTGCGCGCCGCTTCCCCTTCTCCTGGGACGCGTGGTGAGCCACAGCCTTCGGCTCTGCTATCGTGTTCTCCGAAGAACGGTCCTGTCATCGGGCCGATGCTCCAGGGCGAAGGCTAGTGTGGCCAGCCGCGCGCGAATAACATGATCGTGACCAACCCGCAAAGCACGGCGCAGTCGCAACGCCTCGGGCACCCTCTCGCCCGGCAGCATGCGCCCATCGACGTTCAGCCGACGTCGTCTTCGGTCTTGAGTTCCCCGAGAACCTCATGGAAGTCCTTCGCTTCACGGAAATTGCGATAGACCGAAGCGAAGCGCACATAGGCCACGTCGTCGAGCGACTTCAGTGCCTCCATGACGAGGCGGCCGATCTCGCCCGAAGCCACTTCCGTCTCGCCGGAGCTCTCGAGTTGGCGCACGATCCCGGTGACGGCGCGGTCGATGCGGTCGGGATCGACATTGCGCTTGCGCAGCGCGATCTCGACCGACCTCAAAAGCTTGTCCCGATCGAACGGGACCTTTCGGCCCGACTTCTTCACGACGACGAGATCGCGCAACTGAACCCGTTCGAAGGTGGTGAAGCGCCCCCCGCAGGTCGGGCAGACGCGACGACGACGTATGGCCGACCCGTCCTCGGCCGGACGGGAGTCCTTCACCTGCGTATCTTCGGACTGGCAATAGGGGCAGCGCATGGCAACTCGCGATTCTCGACGTGCGCAAAGGCTTAGAAGCTTTACGCCGAAGTGCAAGCGCGGTGCAAAAAAGCCGTGCTGCGGCCTACAGCGCGTCGCGTGAAGAAGGGCTCACGCAACACTCTGCAGGTTTTGCTACAGCGCTTGTCGTTTCCCGAAACGGCCAGCGCGTCAATTCCGCAGGCGGCGAGGCCGTAGGTTGCGACGGCCGTATCGCCGACACCGTTGACGAAGAACAATGTGACAGCACCCTCAAATTCGGTGTGAATGAGATACGGCAACTTGAAGGACGCGGTCGAGCGCGCTATGTGATGCGTGATGATTGATGCGCCTCTAGGATCACGAGATGCGAACGACACTGGCGATCGATGATGATGTTCTGGTCGCGGCCAAGGCGATGGCCCGGCAGCAGGACCGAAGCCTCGGAGAGGTGATCTCCGAGTTGGCGCGGCGTTCCTTGCGCAGGCCGAGGATCGGCGGCGAACGCAATGGCATTCCGCTGTTGTCGCCCCGCCCCGACAGCCCCCCCGTTACGCTAGAGCTCGTCAATGAATTGCGCGACGAACTTTCGTGATCTATCTGCTTGACGTCAATGTGCTAATCGCACTGATCGATCCGGGTCACATTGCTCACGACGACGCTCATCGGTGGTTCGAATTGGCAGGGCAAGCGTCTTGGGCAACTTGTCCCATAACCGAGAATGGGGTCATGCGGATTGTCGGCAGTCCAAAGTACCCAAACTCTCCAGGCTCTCCCGCCCTCGTCGCAGACATCGTCAAGAGGTTGCGGGCGCTTCCCGGGCACCAGTTTTGGCCCGATGATGCAAGCCTTGTCAGTTCACGTGACATTGATACCGACAGAATCCGGACCTCTGCGCAGGTGACCGATACCTATCTGCTATCGCTCGCCAAGTCCAACGGGGGCCAACTCGCAACCTTTGACCGTAAATTGTCACCTGATGCGGTAAAAGGTGGAAAGGCTGCGCTCCATCTGATTCCGAGCAAGTAAGGCGGTGCCGTCACTCTTGGACCGGAAGCGGCAGGCCGCCGGTCCCGCCCGTCGCCGCCACCGCGGCGTCACCAAGTATCGAGCAGGTCACCTCTCGCCCGGCAGCATGCGCCCATCGACGTTCAGCCGACGTCGTCTTCGGTCTTGAGTTCCCCGAGAACCTCATGGAAGTCCTTCGCTTCACGGAAATTGCGATAGACCGAAGCGAAGCGCACATAGGCCACGTCGTCGAGCGACTTCAGTGCCTCCATGACGAGGCGGCCGATCTCGCCCGAAGCCACTTCCGTCTCGCCGGAGCTCTCGAGTTGGCGCACGATCCCGGTGACGGCGCGGTCGATGCGGTCGGGATCGACATTGCGCTTGCGCAGCGCGATCTCGACCGACCTCAAAAGCTTGTCCCGATCGAACGGGACCTTTCGGCCCGACTTCTTCACGACGACGAGATCGCGCAACTGAACCCGTTCCGCGCAGCGGCCTCCAGCGTGTTGCGTGAAGAAGGGCTCACGCGACGCCGGAGGTGCTTGCTTCAGCTTTTCCCGAAACCGCTGCACGGCTCCGGGAGACATCGTTTGAATGCGGATGGCCCCTCGGCCTTCGGTCAGCCCAGATAGGAATAGAGCGGGAAACGCTCCGTCAGCGCGACGACCTTGGCTTTGACAGCCGCCTCGACCCCGGCGTTGCCCTCGTCGGAATTGGCGGACTTCAGCCCGTCGAGCACCTCGGCGATCAACTGGCCGATCTCCCGGAACTCGGCCTGGCCGAAGCCACGCGTGGTACCGGCCGGCGTGCCGAGACGGACACCCGAGGTGACGAAGGGCTTCTCCGGATCGAACGGAATGCCGTTCTTGTTGCAGGTGATGTTCGCCCGCCCAAGGGCGGCCTCGGCCCGCTTGCCGGTCGCGTTCTTGGGACGCAGGTCCACCAGCATCAGATGGTTGTCGGTCCCGCCCGACACGATGTCGAGGCCGGTTTCGTGAAGGCTGGATGCGAGCGCCTTGGCGTTCGCCACGATGTTCTGGGCATAGATCCTGAAATCCGGCTTCAGCGCCTCGCCCAGCGCCACCGCCTTGGCGGCGATGACATGCATCAACGGCCCGCCCTGCAGGCCGGGAAACACCGCCGAGTTCATCTTCCTCGCTATATCCTCGTCATTGGTGAGGATCATGCCGCCACGCGGGCCACGCAGCGACTTGTGCGTCGTGGTCGTCACCACATGGGCGTGCGGGAACGGCGAAGGGTGCTCGCCGCCCGCGACCAGGCCGGCGATATGCGCCATGTCGACCATCAGATAGGCTCCGACGGCGTCGGCGATCTCACGGAACTTCTCGAAGTCCCAGAACCTGGAATAGGCCGTGCCGCCGGCAATGATGAGCTTCGGATTGTGGACATGGGCGAGCCGCTCGATCTCCTCCATGTCGAGCAGATGATCGTCGCGGCGCACGCCGTAGGAGACGACCTTGAACCATTTGCCGGACATGTTGACCGGCGAGCCGTGCGTCAGATGACCGCCCGAATTCAGATCGAGCCCCATGAAGGTGTCGCCCGGCTGCAGCAGGCCGAGGAACACGGCCTGGTTCATCTGGCTGCCCGAATTGGGCTGGACGTTGGCATAGGCGCAGCCGAAGAGCTTCTTGGCACGCTCGATGGCAAGTTCCTCGGCGACGTCGACGAACTGGCAGCCGCCGTAATAGCGCTTGCCGGGATATCCTTCGGCATATTTGTTCGTCATGATCGAGCCCTGCGCCTCCAGCACGGCGCGCGAGACGATGTTCTCCGAGGCGATCAGCTCGATCTCATGGCGCTGGCGACCGAGCTCGTTGCGGATGGCGCCGAAGATTTCCGGGTCCGCGTCGGCCAGCGTTCTTGTGAAGAAGGAGGATTCGAACTGGTTCGAGGCGGCCGTTGCTGTTGCCATGGCGGGAGATCCTTTGGCTCGGGGAAAGTCGGCCGCGCATTAACACACTTCGTCCGGCCCTGCCACGTTCGCCGCGCGAATTTTGCTTGCCGCTTTGCGGCATGTGGCAAAGCGACGACGACGCTGGCCGGATCGGCTGCCTGAAACGCAAGAGGCCGCCCCGAAGGACGGCCCCTGTTCTTGTTCGCGGGCTTGTGTCGCTCGGCCGCTCAGAGAGCGGAGATCTGCAACTCGTCGACTCCGTCGCGGCCATAGATGTCGTCGCGGAAATGGACAACACCGTCGCCGGTCGACCAGGCCGAGACATAGGTGAAGTAGACGGGCACCGGATCGGAGATCGCCACCGGGACGCTCTCGCCGCTCTTGATCGTCTGCTCGAAGTGCTGCCTGCTCCATCCGGGCGTGTCGCGCAGCAGCCAGGTGACGAGGTCGCGCACGTTCTGCACCCGCACGCAGCCGGAAGAATCGAAGCGCATCAGCTTGGAAAAGAGACTCTGCTGCGGCGTGTCGTGCATGTAGGTGGCATGCGGGTTCGGGAAGTTGATCTTCACCGAAGCCATGGCATTGCCCGCGCCCGGATCCTGTCGGAAGCGGAACTTGGCCGCATCCTCCGTCGACCAGTCGATGGTCGCCGGATCGATCTCGTTGCCGTCCGGCCCGAGGATGCGGATGCTGTTCTTGGTCAGATATTGCGGATCCTTGCGCATCAGCGGAATGATGTCCTTGCGGACGATCGATTCCGGCGCGTTCCAGTAAGGATTGACGATGATCTCGTTGATCTTCGAATTGAGGATCGGCGTCTGGCGGTCGATCTTGCCGACGATCGCCGTGTGGCGCAACACCACGCGGCCGTTCTCGACCGCCTCGATCTGGGCGGCCGGGATGTTGACCATGACGTAGCGGTTGCCCAGTTCGCCCGACATGCTGCGCAGTCGCACGAGGTTGGTCTCAAGCTGGCCGAGCCGCACCGGAGCAGAAACATTCATCGCCGCATAGGTGTATTTGCCAAGCACGCCGTCGGCAGGCAGGCCGTGGCGGGCCTGGAAGCGCTTCACGGCCGCGTCGACATAGGTGTCGAAGGACTGGCTGATGCCGGCGCGCGTCGACAGGTCGCCCGAGATCATCAGGCGCTTGCGCAGGATCTCGACGTCCGGATCGACGACGCCGAGCTTCAGCTTCTTGGAGGCGGGAACGGTCGGCCAGCCGCCCTGCGCGACGATGTTGGAATACTGGCCGATCGCCTGTTCGATATAGAAAACTGTCTCGGGGCTGAAGATGGGCAGGTGGGAGGCCACCTTGCCGCCGCTCTGGCTCACGCTGGCGTCGAACTGGTCGTTCCAGTTGCCGCGGCGCGGCGAGCTCAGGATATCGCCGATAACGTCCTGGGCATTGGCTGCGCCCGTCAGCACCGTGGAGGCGACTGCGCCGGCGCCGGCGAGGAAGAAACGGCGATTTGCTCTCATGAACATTCCAGACATACTGTTTCGGTCTCAGCGCATTCCCGCGGGTAGGCCGGCAAGATTACGGGCCCTGCCTTAACAATTCGCCAACCCTATGGCGAACCATCGAGATCGGCTCTAGCGGGAATACCCATCCCCGGCTCCGACATCGCCGCCATGGACAAAGGCGGCATCGTCTTCCCCTATCCATCCGAATATGGCGGCAACGTGGCCAGCGCCACACACAACAAAGTGAAAGTATGAAATGAAAGCAGGCGCCATGGATGGGGCGCCCCTTTCAGTTTCCGTGCGGGGAGCGGAATACCGCGTCCCGCCCCCTGCTACATGCGATAGGCGATGGTGTCGTTCCAGAACCGGTCGAGGCGCTGCAGCGCTCGGTTCATCTGACTGAACTCTTCCGCATTGATGCCGCCGACCTGCTCGATCGAGCCGATGTGACGCTCATAGAGCTTGCCCACGACCTCGGCGACTTCCTGCCCCTTGTCGGTCAGGCTGACACGGACCGACCGGCGATCGATGCGCGAGCGCTGGTGGTTGATAAAGCCGAGATCGACCAGCTTCTTCAGATTGTAGGAGACGTTCGACCCCAGATAGTAGCCACGCGAGCGCAGTTCGCCGGCAGTGAGCTCCGAGTTGCCGATGTTGAACAGCAGCAGTGCCTGGATCGCATTGATGTCGCTGCGGCCGTTGCGGTCGAATTCATCCTTGATCACGTCAAGAAGACGACGATGCAATCTTTCAACAAGCTGCAGGGATTCCATGTATAGGGAACGGATCGCATCGCGACGTTCGTCGATAGCAACAGCGGGTTTCGCCGCCTGGCGCGTATTGATCATTGTTCGAGCCTCTCGTTTGTCGCCTTGGTGATTTTTTTAGTTTCTCACCTTGATCGCGACCCTATCGAATACACATAAAATTCGACTTAAACGTCAGGCTTAACAAGGCCTTACATTTGGGTGAGCGACTCGGAGGCTTAACGAACGGTCACCCGAAACGAGAAAATTAACCGTACCCTATCGGCCCGAATATCGGCCTCGTTTTCGGAAAGCGCGACGCGCGGTTTCAAAGTGATGGAGCGTCCCTTGCGCGTCCAATGGAGGGCAAGGCCCGAGTTGTCGGGCAGAATCCTGCCTGCTTCCTCGGGAGTTACTGGTGGGCTCGCGGTCGTTTCTGCAGGAAGATGACGACCCTGAAGGCCGTATAGATCAAAGCGACGCAGAGATGCGAGATCGGGATCACGGGGCGGTTCCCGTAGAGGTCGGGAAAGCCGACATACATCACCGTCTCTATTGCGGCGCAAAGGAACCAGATCACGGGGCCCCAGGAAGCGAGCATCCAAAGCCCGATCGCGGCAAAGGGAAACAGCACGGCAAGCGTCACGCCGGCCACCTGCCAATGCACCGGCATCAGATCGAAGCGCCAGAGTTGGCCGTCGTAGAAGCCTATCAGCCGGATCCAGTAGAGCACGCCGAACAGCAGGCAGTATCCGGCGATCACGCGCTGGAACCAGGCGAAGGCCGTTTCGGTCAGCGTCTGCTGGGGAAGCCGTTGGGGCGGTTCCAGGCCTGCCTGCATGGCGCTCACGCTCGACAGACCCCGCCCCGCTTGTCACTGGACGCCCGGCTGTAGGCCATCTCGGCGAGTACGCCGTCCGCGGGGCGACGGAAGAGCGAGTTGCTCACAGATCGAGTTCCCCGTCCGGCAACGGTGCGAAATAAGCGTCGATCTCAGCCCTGTCGACCGCTTCGAGCGTCGCGGGCCGCCACACCGGCGCCCCGTCCTTGTCGACGATCACGGCGCGAATGCCCTCGTAGAAGTCGTGCCCGGCAAGCATACGGTTGAGGATGCGGAACTCCATGCGCATGCACTCCTCCATGTCGAGCATGGCACCGGCCTTGATCTGCAGGAAAGCAACGTTCAGGCTGGTTGGGGACCGCTTCAACAGTGTGTCGAGCGTCTTGGCGGCGAACGTATCCGTCGGCCCGGCCTGCTCAAGGCTGGCGATCAGACCGGCGAGATCGCCTTGCATGAAATGTCGGCTGATGGCGTGAAGCGTCGCTTCGTCGGTCTCGCCGACTGGCGCTTCACTACAGGCCCCCAATGCGGCAACGCCTTCCGTGCACAGCGCGTCGACAAGTGCGGGCAGCGCAGCACCCGGCACGGCGTGGGTGGCGAGCCCGCAACCCAGCGCGTCGCCATGGCGGATGCGGTTGCCGGTAAGCGCCAGGTACATGCCGAAACTGTCCTTCAGCCGCGGCAGCAGGTAGCTGCCGCCAACGTCGGGGAAGAAGCCTATACCGACCTCGGGCATGGCGAACAGGGCGTTCTCCGTCAGCACCCGATGCGAGCCATGGAAGGATATGCCGACGCCGCCGCCCATGACAATGCCGTCGATCAGCGCGATATAGGGCTTGCCGAAGCCGCGGATGCGGGCATTGAGCCGGTACTCGTCCGCGAAGAAGCCCACCTGCGGCTTTCCCGCCCGGCCCGATTCGTAGACGTCGAGCAGGTCGCCGCCCGCGCAGAAGGCCCTGCCCTCGCCCTTGAGGACGACCAGGGCGACCGCAGGATCGACCTCCCAGGCATCCAGCGCCTTCGCCAGCGCCAGCACCATTCGATGGTTGAGCGCATTCAGCGCCTTCGGGCGGGTGAGGGTCACGACTCCTGCCTTGCCGATCCGTTCGAAACGGATGTCGTCGCCGCCACCAAAATCCATGCGCAAGAATCCAGACAGTTGAACAGGCCAGAAGTGCTAAGCGCGCCGCCCGGCATCGTCAATGCCGCAGGTGATCGCGTCCCTTCCCGGCCCTGCCAAACCGGCCTGCCTGAAAATGCACACCCCTCCGCTGTAAGCGTCAGCTGGTCCTCGACATAAAAGTGGGGCTTGAGCAGCGGCGTCGCGCCGCTATGCCAGGCAGCGCACGACCCTCGTCGTCCAGCCAGTAGGTCCATCTCTGTCGTGCCGCAGATACGCTCACGTTCCGGTTCGTCCTTGCTTCAAGCATCCCCGGCAAGAGACGCCATCGAGCAGCGAGCCCGCAAGGCATTTGGTGTCCGCCCCGGGCAGGGCGATCTGACACAGGCGGGCGCATTGGTCATGTCCGAGCGCCATGCTAGAAATCACCCATTCTGGAGACTGCCCGATGAACAAGCTCACTCCCGCAAAGGCCGCAGGAAATCGCAGTGTCGACGATATCACCGGGAGCCGTCGTCTGCGCCGCATGCGCAAGGCGGACTGGTCGCGGCGCCTCGTCCAGGAGAATCGCCTGACGGTGGACGACCTGATCTGGCCGATCTTCGTGGTCGACGGAAGGGACCGCCGCGAACCCGTGGCGGCCATGCCCGGTGTGTTCCGGATGAGCCTCGACCAGGCCGTGAAGGAGGCCGAACAGGCGGCGAAGCTCGGCATTCCGGCGATCGCGACCTTCCCCAATGTCGAGCTTTCCCTGCGCGACGAGACCGGCTCGCATATCCTCGACCCCGACAACATCATCAACCGGGCCACGCGGGCGATCAAGGAAGCAGTGCCCGAGATCGGCGTCATCACCGATGCGGCCCTCGACCCCTTCACCAGCCACGGGCATGACGGCATCCTGCGCGACGGCATCATCGTCAATGACGAGACGGTCGAGCAGGTCGCCGCGGCTGCCGTGCTGCAGGCAGCCGCCGGCGCCGACATCATCGCGCCTTCGGACATGATGGACGGCCGGATCGGCGCGATCCGCGACGCGCTCGACGCCAACGGCTTCCAGGACGTCGCGATCATGTCCTACGCCACGAAGTTTGCGTCTGCCTTCTACGGACCCTATCGCGACGCGATCGGCACTGCCGGGCTGCTCAAGGGCGACAAGAAGACCTACTACATCGATCACGCCAATTCCGACGAGGCCGTGCGCGAAGCGGAGCAGGATCTCGCCGAGGGCGCCGACATGCTGATGGTCAAGCCCGGCCTGCCCTATCTCGACATCATCCGCCGCCTGAAGGACGAATTCCAGATGCCGACCTTCGCCTACCAGGTGTCCGGCGAATACGCGATGATCAAGGCCGCGGCGGCGAATGGCTGGATCGATGGCGAGAAGGCGATGCTTGAATCGTTGCTTGCGTTCAAGCGGGCGGGCTGCGACGGCATCCTTACCTATTTCGCTCCCGAGGTGGCCCGGATGCTGAAGCCATAGCGACGTCATGGCCGGGAGAGCCATCATGGCCGACCGTGTCCTTGTCGTCTTCGGGGGCCTCTGCGGCGCGACCGGCGTGGCGCTTTCGGCCGTTGCAACGCATGCGGGCGGCGCAAATGTCGGCACTGCGGCGTCTTTCCTGCTCATGCATGCGCCGGCATTCCTCGCCCTTGGGCTTGCCGCGCGCGGCCAGGCACTGCGCCTGGCCGGACTGGCGCTGCTGCTGGGCGTCCTGACCTTCTGCGGCGACCTTCTGATGCGCGACTATGCCGGCGCCCGGCTCTTCCCCATGGCGGCACCGGCCGGCGGCGTGCTGATGATCTTCGGCTGGCTGGCGGTCGCGGCCTCCGCTCTCGCGGCACGCCGCACCGGAGACTGACCTCGCCCGCTCCCCTTGCCCGCGCCCCCTTGAAGGAACGGTTCCTCTTCTTAGCTTGCCATTCAGGGGCTGCATTCAAGGAGGAGCCGGTGGTTCATGTTACCTATCATATCGTCGAGCATGACGGAGGCTGGGCCTACAAGCTGGACGGCGCGTTTTCCGAGACGTTCCGGACCCATGAAGAAGCACTGAAGGCAGCGCAGCGCGCCGCCGGCGAGCAACACGTGTCCGGCAAGACGACGGGCATCGTCTATCAGGACGGCAACGGCGAATGGCATGAAGAAGTATCGCGCGGCGACGACCGGCCTCAAGCCGACGTGGACGGCTGACCCGCCGGATATCGCCCGAGGCGCAAATCTTGAATTTCTTCGCCAAATTCCCATCTCCTGATGGGCGTCGACGGTTGCGTGGCGCTCCATGAGGAAAGTTATGAATACCCGGGTTCTCGACGGCGAAATCATCTCCACAAGGCTCGACGATGCGCGCGCCTATGACGGCGTGCGCACCAGGCGCATCATGGCCTTCCTCATCGACTATCTGATCATCGGCCTGCTGCTGATCCCCTTCGGCGTATTGGTTTTCCTGCTCGGCCTTTTGACCTTCGGTCTTGGCTGGTCGCTGTTCGGCGTTCTCGCGCCGGCCGTGGCGCTGCTTTACGTATGGTGCACGCTCGGAGGCCGCAATCAGGCGACGACCGGGATGCGGATCATGAGGATCCGGCTCGACAGGCTCGATGGCCGACCCGTCGACGGCCTGCTGGCGGTCGTCCATACCGTGCTCTTCTGGGCGGGCAATGTGGTGCTTACCCCGCTCGTCCTTCTGGTCTCGCTTTTTGCCGACCGAAAGCGCACGCTGCACGACCTCCTTCTCGGTACCGTGGTCACCCGCGACGACCGTTGAGAAGGCGGCCCCCGCGATTGTGAAGGTGTGGTAGATCCCGGCGGCTTCATTCTCCTGTTGAAATTTTCGCAGGCGCGGCCAAGGTAGAATGATTCGTGGGATCCACGCCGAAGCCGATGACGCAGCACCCGACCCAGTCGCCGCAGTTCTTCCTGACCGCGCCCTCCCCGTGCCCCTATATCGAGGGCCAGTTCGAGCGAAAGGTGTTCACGCATCTGGTCGGCGACAAGGCTCCCGAGATGAACGATCTGCTTACCCAGGGCGGCTTCCGGCGGTCTCAGAACATCGCCTACCGCCCCGCCTGCGAAGCCTGCCGGGCCTGCATCTCGGTGCGCATCCTCGCCGGCGAGTTCCGGCCGACGAAGAACATGAAACGCGTGCTGCACCGCAATGCGGATCTCGTCGGCGCCATGCACGACGCGGAACCCTCCACCGAGCAGTACTCCCTCTTCCGCTCCTATCTGGACGCCCGCCACCGCCGGGGCGGCATGTCCGACATGACCGTGCTCGACTATGCGATGATGGTCGAGGATACCCATGTCGACACCAAGGTGATCGAATATCGCCGTCGCGGACCGGACAGCTTCATTACCGGCAAGGGCGAGGGCGAACTGATCGCCGTGGCGCTGACCGACAGGATGGCCGACGGGCTGTCGATGGTCTATTCCTACTACAACCCAGACATGGAGGAGCGGTCTCTCGGCACCTTCATGATCCTCGACCACATCGCCCGCGCAAAGGCGGCAGGGCTGCCCCATGTCTATCTCGGCTACTGGGTCAACGGCTCGCGCAAGATGAGCTATAAGGTCCGGTTCCAGCCGCAGGAACATCTCGGCCCCAAGGGCTGGGACAGGTATGCCGGGCAACCCTGACGTCTCACACGCCGGCCCGTCCAACGCTGCCGTCGCCCTCCTGACGGGAGCCTTCCTTGTCCAGCCGATCCGACCACTCCAAGGGCCTGCTGCTCACCGCCATCGGCGGTCTGGTGCTGACGATCGACATCCCGCTGATCCGGCTGTCGCATGGCGAGGCGTGGTCGATCCTGATGCTGCGCGCGGGCACTACCTTCGTCGCGGCGCTCGTCATCTGGGCAGTGTGGCGGTCGATCACGCCGAAGGCCCCGCAGCTCATTCCAGGCCGGACGGGGCTTGCGGTGGCGGTGCTCTACGGCCTTGCCTCGATCACATTCATCACCGCCGTCTATAACACCTCGACCGCCAACCTGGTGTTCATGCTGGTCTTCAACACCATATTCTCGGCGTTGTTGTCCTGGATCTTCCTTAAGGAACGGCCACGCCCGGCGACCCTGATCGCCATGGCGGCGATGATCGTCGGGGTCCTCGTCATCGTGAGCGATTCGATCGGCAGCGGGAATCTCTTCGGCGACCTCGTGGCGCTCCTCTCGTCGCTGCTGCTCGCCGCCGCGATCACGACCAGCCGCGCGAGCGGCAAGGACATGGGCTTCACCGCGCTGGTCGGCGTTCTGCTACCTCTTCTGGTCGCCCTCTTCTTCGTCGCCAGGACGGGATACCGCATCGACGCTCCCTGGTGGATCATCTTCAACGGGGCCGTGGTGATGCCGATCTCCTTCTTCTGCCTCGCCAATGGGCCGAAATATCTCTCGGGGCCGGAGGTGTCGATGTTCTACCTGCTGGAAACGGTGCTGGCGCCGGTGTGGGTGTGGATGATCTTCGCCGAGACCCCGTCGCGCAACAGCCTGATCGGCGGGACGATCCTCATCACCGCTCTCGTGTGCCATTCGCTGTGGCAAGTGGCGCAGGGCCGCCGGCGCAGGGCCACATTCGCGGCGCGCCATGCGGCCTGAAGCGCCGGATCCCGTGCCGACGGCTCCTGCCGTCAGGACAGGCCCACGACCGGTACGAGCGCGCCGTGAATTGCGGAAGCACCGTCGGAGCAGAGGAAAGCGATGACGGCGGCGAGTTGCTCGGGCTTGACCCACCGCGCCGGGTCGGCGTTGGGCATGGCGCTGCGGTTCTCGGGCGTGTCGATAATACTCGGCAGCACGCAATTGACATTGATGCCGCGGCCGCGCAGCTCGCTCGACATCGATTCCGTCAGCCGCATCACCGCGCTCTTCGAAGCGGCATAGGCGCCCATATTCGCACCGCCCCTGGTCGCGCCGTTCGCGCCTATGGTGACGATCTTGCCGGCCCGCCGCGCGATCATGCCGGGAATGGCGGGGCTCACCGTGTTCACCATGGTCGACACGTTGAGCTTCATCATGATCTCCCAGTCGGCCGGCGCCGTCTCGTGCACCGCCTCGCCTGCATGGAATCCCCCCGCGATGGCGCAGATCGCGTCGATGCGTCCACATCTCCGCTCCGCCTCGGCGACCATGCGCGATGCGGCCTCCCTGTCCGTCAGGTCCGCGGCCAGCTTCAGGTGACGCGACGGCAGCCCGGGATAGGCGGCGTCGAGCGTTTCGTTCCGCGATCCGACCAGTACAAGCCGCGCCCCGCCGGCTTCGAACAGTCGCGCCACAGCCCTACCGAGATTACCCGTCGCGCCCGATATCAGAACCGTCTTTTCCATGACACGACCCCGTCAAAGAATGGACCTTGCCCTTTGTGGCATGACGCAGGGACGGTTTCCACCAGCCGTTCGCGCAACGAACAACCAGTCGTCATGCCGTTGTCAGGCAAGCGGGATATAAGCGATCAGCCGGCCTGGACCTTCTTCAACTGGGAGGCGTCTCCGCCAGGCTCGACCACCACGGCGGCCGCGGGATCGGTCGGCGGCAAGGCTTGCGCCGCGGCCTCGGTCATCTCGACCTCGTGAAGCCATTCGCGCCAGATCGCGACGAGAAGCGCCATGAGCACCGGCCCGATGAAAAGGCCAAGGAAGCCCATCGTCTTCACGCCGCCGATCAGCCCGAAGAAAGTCGGCAGGAAGGGAAGTTTGATCGGTCCTCCGACCAGCCTCGGCCGGATCGTCTTGTCGACGATGAAGAGTTCGAGCGACCCCCAGGCAAACAGCGCCAGGCCGGCGATCCAAGATCCGCTGGCGACGAGATAGATCGAGACCAGCGACATGGACAGCGGCGCGCCGCCCGGGATCAGGGCCATGAGGCCCGTGAGCACGCCAAGCGTCACCGGCGACGGCACGCCGGCGATCCAGTAGGCGACGCCGAGCACGATGCCCTCGCCGATGGCAATCAGCGTCTGGCCGGTCACCGTCGAGCTGATCGTCGCCGGCACCACCCGCGAGATCCGCTCCCAGCGCATCGGGAGGATGCGCTCGCCTAGCCGGTCGACCTTGGCCGAAAAGGCCTCGCCGTCACGATAGGTGAAGAAGAGCGCGATCAGCATGAAGAGCAGCGTCAGCAGCAGGTTGAAGGCGCCACCTCCGGCCGCCACCACGGCGCGGTATATGCTGCCTATGTTGTCGCCGCTGACGAGCTGGATCAGTTGGCCGATCGCGCCGGGGTGGCCGATATGGCGCGTCCATTGTTCGTCGAGCCAATCGCCGACGATGGGCAGCACCGTGATCCAGTGCGGCGTGGCGGCGCCGATCTTGTTGGCTTCGACGGCCCAACTTACCCATTCACGAACTTCCGTCACGGCGTAGCTGCCGGCGACGACGATCGGCACGACGAGGAAACTGACGATCAGCATGATGGCGATGGCCGCCGCGAGGGTGCGGTTGCCGTGTACGCTATCAAGCAGCCGGCGATAGAGCGGCCAACTCGCGAAGGTGATCACCAGGGCCGCAAGCACCGGAACCAGGAAACCGTGGAAGAAATAGATGCCCGCGGCGATGATCAGCAGCAGCAGCCATCGTGCCGCCGACAAAGGCGGCAGCACCGCCGCCCGAGGCGGCGCCGAAGGGCCCATCAGGCGCGGCGCGCCGGTCGGCTTGCGTGGACTCGACAGGTTCAAATACGCTTACTCCAACCGGAAGCGGTCCGGATGCCCGTGCCCTGGTCGAGATAATCCCAGCCTCGGCCGTCGCATTGTGCAGCATTCCCGTCCATATGCCAAATCGCTTCGGCAGATTGATGACGACCGCGGCGCCGCGATTGGTTGCCGCTGCGTCATCCGCCACGCAGCGGTCACTGCAGAGGAATCTTCGCAAGATCGAACTGCGTGTGATTGCCATGCGATACGACCTATGCGATAGGTTCGTTGCCCCCATCAGACGACTCGTGCTCGCGGGTCAAAGACCAATCTGCTTGGCAAGGCGAAAGGAGAGCATTCCCGGCAAGTTCCGCAGCGGAGCAACTGCGATCTCCCGCTGCCGGGAATTCGGCAAGCCCGAACGCATTGAGCGTTTGCGCAGGCGACCCGTAAAACCAGCATAACTCATCCCGAGAAAATCTCAGGCGCACCTGCATGACGTCGTCGACGTCTCGCGGCTTGCGGGCTGTTCAACTTCTGCGAGATCAAGACATGGCGATAATCGACGGTGATAGTGGAAACAATCCTCTCAATGGAACCAATTCTGGCGACACGATCGACGGAAAGGCCGGCAACGACATTATCAACGGCTTCGGCGGCAACGACACGCTGATCGGCGGCGACGGCAGCGATATCTTCGCCTACACGACGCGTGAATTCGATAATGACACGATCACCGACTTCCAGCGGGGCGTCGATAGAATCGATCTTTCGGCCCTGAACATTGCCGATTTCGAGACGCTGAAGCGCTTCATCAGCTCCGATTCGCTCGGCAATGCGGTCATTACCTTTGCTTTCTACGGTAGCACCGAATCCATCACGCTTCGCGGGATCAACCAGGCATGGCTGACAGGCGGCAACTTCATCTTCAATAGCAGTACGGCCGCACGCACGGTCGAGGGTACCAACTATCGGGACGTGCTGTTCGGGGGCAACGGCAACGATACGCTCAATGGTTACAGCGGCAACGACACGCTGAGCGGTGGCGCAGGCAATGACCAGCTCCACGGTCAAGAAGGCGACGACACGTTGATCGGCGGCGCAGGCAATGACGTCTATCTCTATGCCGCACGCGATTTCGACCGGGATACGATCGAAGGCTTCAGCCTCACCGCCAATACCGACAAAATAGACCTCACGGCACTGAACGTCGCCGACTTTACGACGCTGAAGCGTTTCATCAGCTCCGATTCGCTCGGTAACGCGGTCATTTCGCTCGGCTTCTACGGCAACGCCGAGTCTATTACGCTCAAAGGTGTAGCCGCGTCGCAGCTCAGCGCTGCCAATTTCATCTTCAACAGCAGCTCGACCGCCCTTAGCGTCGAAGGCACCTCCTACCGCGACGTCCTGTTCGGCGGTAACGGCAACGACGCGCTAACCGGCTATAGCGGCAATGACGTTCTCAGCGGCGGCGGCGGCAACGACCAATTGCTCGGCATGGACGGGGACGACACATTGATCGGTGGCGCCGGCAATGACGTCTATCTCTACACCGCCCGCGATTTCGACCGTGACACGATCGAAGGGTTCAGCACGGCGAGTGACAAGATCGACCTGTCGGCCTTGTGGGTCGCCGACTTCACCACGCTCTCCCGTTTCATCACCAACGACGCGTCTGGCAACGCTGTCATCACACTCGGCTTCTACGGCAATACCGAGTCCATAACGCTGAAGGGAGTTTTGAAAGCCCAGCTCAGCGCCGCCAACTTCATCTTCAATGCCAATCCCTCGGGGGTCACAGTCGAAGGCACGGGTTACCGCGACGTCCTGTTCGGCGGCAACGGCAACGATGCCCTCACCGGCTATAGCGGCAATGACACGATGAGCGCAGGCGGCGGCAACGACCGATTGCTCGGCATGGAGGGGGACGACACGTTGATCGGCGGCGCCGGCAATGACGTCTATCTCTATACCGCGCGCGATTTCGACCGCGACACGATCGAAGGGTTCAGCGTCGCAGCCAACACTGACAAGATCGATCTCAGGGCCCTGAATGTCGCCGACTTCACCACGCTCTCCCGTTTCATTGCCAACGACGCGTCCGGCAATGCCGTCATCACGCTCGGCTTCTACGGAAACGCCGAATCCATAACGCTGAAGGGAGTCTCGAGGGCCCAGCTCAGCGCCGCCAGCTTCATTTTCAACACGAATTCCGCCGGTCTCACCGTCGAAGGCACCGGCTATCGTGACGTGCTGTTCGGCGGCAACGGCACCGATACGCTGACCGGCTACAGCGGCGACGACACGCTGGCCTCTGGCAACGGCAACGACCGCCTCATCGGTCTGAGCGGAAACGACACGCTGATCGGGGGCTTCGGAGCAGACCGCATGGAAGGTGGTACGGGCAACGACATTTATTACGTCGACAATGTCGGAGACCAGGTCATCGAAGCAGCCGAAAGCGGTACTGACACCGTCCTCGCCACCCTCAGCTATGCGCTTGCTGCCGGCCAGCACGTCGAAACCCTGGCTACCACTTCCATGGCCGGGGCAGCAGCGATCAACCTGAGCGGGAACGAATTCGCCCAACGCATCTCGGGTAATGCAGGCCGGAACTACCTGAATGGCGGCGGAGGGAACGATACGCTGATTGGCGGTGCGGGTATCGATACACTGAACGGCGGCACCGGCAACGACACCCTCTATGTCGACAATGCCGGCGACATTATCGTCGAAGTCGCCGGGGGCGGCACCGACACCGCTCTCGCCAGCGTCAGCTATACGCTTGCCGCTGGGCGGCACATCGAACTCCTGGCCACCACCTCCATCGCCGGGACGGTGGCCATCAACCTTACCGGGAACGAGCTAGCCCAACGCATCAACGGCAACAACGGCGTCAATGTTCTCAACGGCGGCAGTGGCAACGACACACTCTACGGCTTCAATGGCAACGACACGCTGAACGGCGGCATCGGCATCGACGTGCTGGCGGGCGGCTATGGCAATGACCGGCTCTATGTCGACAGCTCGGCCGACAGAGTAGTCGAAACCTATGGTCAGGGTACTGACTCCGTCTTTGCCTCGGTTCACTACACGCTCGCTGCCGGGCAAAGTGTCGAGATCGTCGCCACGACGTCCGTCGCCGGCACCGGGACCATCAACCTCGCCGGCAACGAGCTCGCCCAGCAGGTCATCGGCAACAATGGTGTCAACCGGCTCTACGGCAATGGCGGCAACGATACGCTGAACGGCAATGGCGGCAACGATGTGCTTTTCGGCGGCGTGGGAAACGACAGGCTGACGGGCGGCGCGGGTAGCGACTACTTCGTATTCAACACCGCGCTCAGTTCCTGGAGCAATGTCGACCGCATCACCGACTTCAACGTCGCGGCCGACACGATCCAGCTCGACAATGCCGTCATGGCGGCGCTCGGCGGTACAGGCACACTGTCGGCGGCAAAGTTCTGGAAGAGCACGGCCGGCGTCGCCCATGACGCCGACGACCGCATCATCTACGACATCGACACCGGCAGGCTGTTCTACGACGCCGACGGCAGCGGATCCAAATACTACGGTGTCCACTTCGCCACGCTGGCCCCGAACCTGGCCCTCACCAACTACGATTTCCAGGTGATCTGATACCCTGCGGACCGGGCCAGTATAGGCCCGGTCCGCGGCGCCGCACTGGAGCGCCGCGCGTCCATTCGGACACGTAATACGACCCGGCAGGTTCTCACGATATTCTCGCCAACGCCAAAGCCGTCCGGTCTCGCACCGGGCGGCTTTGTCGTTGCAGAGACTGCGTCCTGGAAGTCGGGACGGGCGCCTATTCCGCAGCGACCGGCAGCCCTGTCGGGCGCTGCAGCGAGTGCACGGTCGCGCCCTGGCCATGGTCGTCGCCCGGCTCATCCTTGGCATTCGGCCTCACCAGCCAGTGGAACAGCCGCGCGGTACCGAGCGCCGCGTCGTCCATGATCGTGTAGAAGGACGGCACGAAGACCAGCGACAGGAAGGTCGAGACCAGCAGACCACCGACCACGGCCACCGCCATCGGGGCGCGGAACTCGCCGCCGTCGCCGAGAGCCAGGGCGGCCGGGATCATGCCCGCCGACATGGCGATCGTGGTCATCACGATCGGCCGTGCCCGCTTGCGGCCGGCATCGACGATCGCCTCGCTGCGCGAAATGCCCTGCTTGACCTCCTCAACCGCGAAATCGACCAGCATGATCGCATTCTTGGTGACGATGCCCATGAGCATCAGGATACCGATGACCACGGGCATGGAGACGGCCGAATTGGTGAGCCAAAGGCCGGCGACCACACCGCCGATGGCGAGGGGAAGGGAACCCAGGATCGTGAAGGAGTGGAAGACCGAGCCGAAAAGCAGGATAAGCACGGCAAGCACGAGCATCAGTCCCGTGACCATGGCCATGGCAAAGCCGGAAAAGACCTCGCCCATCACTTCCGCGTCGCCGGTCTGCTGGATGCGCACCCCACCGGGCAGGCTCTTGACCTCCGGCAGTCCCCAGACGATGTCGAGCCCTGTGCCGATCTCCTGGCCGGCGGCCATGTCGGCGCCGATCACGACGCGGCGCTCCCGATTGAAGCGCTGGATCGAAGACGGCCCCTGGCCGAACCGGATCCCGGCGATCGAGGACAGCGGCACCATCGTGCCCGACGCGGTCGGCACCGGCAGGGTGCTTACCACGGAAAGATCGTGGCGGGCCTTCTCGTCGAGCTGCGCGCGGATCGGGATCTGGCGGTCGCCGACCGTGAACTTCGCCAGATTCGCGTCGACATCGCCAATCGTTGCGACGCGCAGTGTCTCGGAAAGCTTTGCCGTCGAGATGCCGAGTTCCGCCATCCGATCGAAATCGGGCACCACGATGATTTCAGGCCGGTCGAGCGCGGCGTTGGAAGTCACCGCGCGGAATTTGCCGGTCGCGGTCATGGCGCTCTGGATTTTCCGCGCGGCCTCGTCGAGCTTGGCGCCGTCAGTCCCCATCACGCCCAGTGCCAGCGCGCGCTCGCCCCGGTCGTTGACGAAGTATGCGCGCAGATCCGGCACAACCTCCAGCTTCTTCAGCAGGATCTCCTCGATCTCGGCCTGGGTGACATCGCGCTCGGACTTGTGCCGGAGGTCGGCCACGACCGTGGCGCGGCGCGGCTCCAGCGTCCCTGTCGGGTTCGATCCGCCGATTACATAGACGTTCTCGACTTCGGGAACGGTGCGCATCAGCCGCGTCACCTCGTCGGTCGTCGCGCGCGTGTCTTCGAGCCGGCTGCCGGGCGGCAGTTCGAGCGAGAAAACGATGCGGCTCGCGTCCTCCTTGGGGATGAACCCCGAGGGCAGGAAGCCGATAGCGTAGATGGAGCCGGCGAAGAAGGCGATACCGGCGGCGAGCGTCAGCCAGCGATAGCGCAAGGTAGCCCTGAGCAGCCTGACATAACCGCGCATGACGAGACCCGGCCTGGGTTCGTCATGGCCGTGGCCGCGCAGGAAATAGGCGGCCAGCATCGGCGTGATCAGCCGGGCCACAAGCAGCGAGAAGAACACCGCCACGGCGACGGTGAGGCCGAACTGCTTGAAGTACTGACCCGCAATGCCGCTCATGAAGCTGACCGGCGCGAACACCGCAATGATGGTCGCTGAGATGGCGATGACCGCCAGGCCGATCTCGTCCGCCGCCTCCAGCGAGGCGCGGTAGGGGGATTTGCCCATCTTCACGTGGCGCACGATGTTCTCGATCTCGACGATCGCATCGTCGACGAGGATACCGACCACCAGGGTGATGCCGAGCAGGCTGACGAGGTTGAGCGAGAAGCCCAGCAGGTCAAGCGCCCAGAAGGCCGGTATGATGGAAAGCGGCAAGGCAGTCGCCGCAACCAGTGTCGCGCGCCAGTCCCGGAGGAAGATGAACACGACGATGACCGAAAGGATGGCGCCTTCGATCAGAGTCTCCATGGCCGAGTCGTAATTGCCTTCGGTATAGGCAACGGAGTCGTCGACTTTGGTTATCGTGACGTCGGGATGGGCCTTCTCCAGTTGCGCGATCGCAGCCGAGACGCGTTCGCTCACGTCGACGTCGCTCTCGCCCTTGCCGCGGAAGATGCCGAAGGAAACGACCGTCTGGTTGTTGACGCGAGCGAAGGATTTCGGTTCCGCCCAGCTGTCGGTCACCGTCGCAATGTCGGAAAGCCTGGCCTTGCGGCCGCCCGACAGCGGAATCTCGAGCTTCTCGAGATCGGCGACGGTCCTGGCGCCGCCGAGCGTGCGGATCGACTGGTCGCGCTCGTTGAACTTGCTGTTGCCGCCGGTCATGTCGACATTGGCCGCGCGCAAGGCGGCGTTGACGTTCCAGGCCGTCAGGCCGAGCGCATTCAGCCGGTCGGGATCGATCTCGACCTTGATCTCGCGCGTCACGCCACCATAGCGGTCCACCCGGGCCACACCCTTCAGGCCCTGCAGCTTGCGGATCACCGTGTCGTCGACGAACCAGGACAGTTCCTCAATGGTCATGGCCGGTGCCGATACCGCATAGGTGAGGATCGCCTGGCCCTCGACATCGACCCGGTTGACAACGGGGGCGTCCGATGTGGCCGGCAAGTCGGAGCGGATGCGCTCGATCGCATCCTTGACGTCATTGACCGCGGTCTGCGTCTCTACATCGAGGCGGAACTCGACCAGCGTCTGGGAATTGCCCTCGGTAATGGTCGAGGTGACATTCTTGACGCCGGAGATGTTGGCGACGGCGTCCTCCACGCGTTTGGTCACCTGCGTCTCGAGCTCGCTCGGCGCGACGCCGGGATCGGTCACCGTCACCGCGACCAGCGGGAAGTCGATGTTGGGAAAGCGCGTGACCGGCAGGCTGGCGAAGCTCATCAGGCCGAGCGCCGTCAGCACGATGAAGAGCAGGATCGGCGGGATCGGATTGCGAATCGACCAGGCGGAGAAATTCCAGCTCATGGCTTGATCGCCCCCGTCTGGTCGTCACGCGCGGTCGCGACGTCGTCCCGCACCGGGGTCACCATGTCGCCGTCGGCGACGAAAGTTCCGGCACGCGCCACCACCTCCTGGCCTTCGGCAAGGCCTGACCGTATCTCCGCGAAAGAGCCCGTGCGCGCGCCGACCGTCACCGGCACGGTCTTGACCTTGCCGTTCTCCACGAGTTGCAGGAAAGCGTCGGCGCCCTGGTAGACGAGGGCGGACGCCGGAACGGCGACGCCTTCGCGACGCAGCACCTCGATCTCGCCGCGCGCGAAATTGCCCCCGCGCGCGCCGCAGCCGGGCGCCAACGCGATGCGGATGGAGCCGAGACGGGAGGCCTGGTCGACCTCCGGCGCGATCCTGCGAATGCTGCCTTCAACCACCTCCGTCGAACCGGCGAGCGCAACTTCCACCGGCATCTCGACCGCGAGCCTGGGCAGCACCGTCTCCGCGACATCCGCCGACAGCTCGAACTCGCCGTCGATGGCGATACGGAAAAGCGGACCGCCGGCGGCCGAGACGATACCGCCCAGCGTGGCGTTGCGCGACAGGACAAGACCGTCGGCGGGCGCCCTCACCTCGGTCTTGTCGATCTGCACGAGCACGTTCTCCTTCTGCGCGTCGATGACGCCGATCTGGGCCTCGGCCGCGGCCAGCGCCTTTTCAGCCGAAACGCGCTTGGCCTTTGCGCTGTCGTAGGCGTTGACTGCGTCGTCGAGTTGGGCCTGCGCGGCGACACCCTTCTTCTGCAGCGCTCTCGCCCGCTCCAGTGCCTCGCCCGCCTGGCGGACGCCGATCTCGGCATCGCCGATCTGGGCTTGCGCCTGGGCGACGCTAGCTTCCGCCTGGACCCTGCTCGCCTCCATCTGGGCAAGCTGGGTGTCGAGCAGTGAACGGTCGAGCACAGCCAGGACGTCGCCTTTCCTGACCTTGTCGCCCTCGTCGGCATTGAGCAGCACGACCGTCAGCCCACCGAGATCAGTGCCGGCCGCCGCCTCCTCGCGGGCAATCACTGTGCCTGTGACGGACAGCGTCTCGACCAATTCTCGCTTGCGAGCGACGGCAACACGGATCGCCGGCGGGGCCTGAACGGCCGGCACCGGCTGCTGCGCGGCCGAGACCGGCGGCGGCATGAAGACCACGGAAACACCAGCCAGAAGCAGGCCGGCGAAAGGCATGACCAGTTTATTCTTTGCGGACATCGGTCTACTCGCGAAAACGGGTGTATCAGGCAGTCTGGGCAGTAATGTCGGTCGCAGGCCTGGTCGGGCGCAGAACCGCTTCCGCGATGGTGCGGAAGACCTTCTCCAGGCGGTCGGCATCGAAGCCCATGGCAAGAAGGTCGTTGAGCATGAGCCCCTCGCCGATCGACATGAGCGTCGCCATCAGCGTTGCGAGATCGGTGACCGGATCGATCTCGCCTCTTTCGATCGCAGCGCCGAGATAGGCCTGGAGCATGACCTGGGCCTGCCCCATATTCTCCATGCAGCAGCGCGCCACGGCGGGGTTGCGCATGGATTCGGCACGAATCTCCGCGAAGAGCGGGGCAAGCCCGCGTTCGTGGATGTGATGCATATGGGCCATCGCTACGGCGACGATCCCATCGACTGCCGAGGACATCCCGATCATGACCCCGAACAACTCGAGATCTTCGCGCCGATCCTGCTCGGTGATCGCCTCGATGATCGCCTCCTTGGAAGCGAAGTAGCGATAGAGCGCGCCGGGGCTCATCCCCGCCTCGGCACATATCTGCTGCATGGACGCGCCCTGGAAGCCGTGCCGCACGAAACAGGTCTTGGCTGCATCCATGATGCGCTGGATCTGCATGTCGCGCCGCTCGGCGCGCGAAGCGGCCTGCGGTTCACCGGGCGAAGCCACGTCTGGCTCGCCGGGCGAAGCCGCCTGCGCCTCGCCGTCATCGGCGACTGCTGGACCGCGATCGGCTGACGGGACTTCGTCCATAACGGCCTCATTGAGAGCGAATGTTCATTCTCAATTTATGCGAATGATCATTCGCAAGCAAGATATTGCACTGCAAAAACCCGATTCTGGCAAGCCACGATCGATCACGACTTCGTCAGAACGGCGCGGGCGGCGGCCCTTCGGGCACCACGTCCTCCCGGACACCTCTTCGCTGGACGTGCGGCGCTCTACGCAACCTCGCGCAGGAGTTTCTCGATCGAAGCGATCCTCGTCTTGGTCTCCGAGATGTCGTCGGCCAGCCTCTGCCCCGCCGCGGCAGCACTTGTGCTGGCCGCGGTCGCCTGCTCGGCAAGCTTCTTGTATTCGTCCTCGCGCGCCAGCTGCGCCCTGGCGCGCCATGTCGCCGACAGCTGGATGATGACGGTGACGATGATGATCGTTGCCAGGGTCAGCACCGCCGCCCCCATGATCATCCCGCTCTGCACATGGTCCATCGGCTATCCTTTCAGTCGATCTTCGTCGTTTCGTTGCTGAGGGTCGCAGCCGCCGCAGCAATCGCTTCGGGCGTAACCGCGATGTCGAATGCGGCCACCTCGAAGAAATTGAGCGCCTTGCCGTCGTCCGACAGTTCGAGCCGGCTGGTCACGAGCCCCGCCTCCTCCAGCCTGTTCAGGTGCATATGGAGCAGCGGGCGGCTAATGCCGACCTCACGCGCGAGCTGACTGACATAGTTGCGCCCGCCTCGCGCCAGTGCAGCGACGATGCGCAGCCTGTGCGGACTGGCGAGCGCGGCCAGTGCCGCGAGAAGACGGTCGCCGTCGGACGCTGTCATTTCGATTCCGTCTTTCATATGTCAATAATTTCTTACACATGAAAGACCGGATGTCAATCCTGCTGCGTTTTTTGTGGAATATGTCCCTCCGACATACGCGCGCCGACATCTTCCGAAGATCGCGGGCGACCACCGGTGAGTGCAAGAGATCGTTTGCGAGACTGGGAGCCGCTATCCGAACTTGCCGGTTCTCGGGAAACCCTTGGGCACCATGCGCCCGGCCGAGGCGCGCGCACCGATCCACTCGGCGAGTTCCTCCCGGCCGCGGGTGAAGACACGCCCGGCGGAATCCTGCCAGGTGAGGCCCTCGCCCGTGTCGAAGGTCTTTATGTCGAGCACGCCGCCATCCTTGTATTTCTGGAGCCGCACGCCTTTGCCTCGCGTCATCTCCGGAATCTCGGAAAGCGGGAATACGAGCATCTTGCGGTTCTCGCCGACGATCGCGACATGGTCGCCGGAAACCGGCACGCAGCGCTGCGCCTCGTCGGGCGACTTCACGTTCATCACCTGCTTGCCTTTGCGGGTGTTGGCGACGACCTCCGCCTCCGGCACGAGGAAGCCGTTGCCGTCGTGGCTGACCAGAAGCAGCTTGCGCTGCGGGTCATGGACGAAGGCGGTGACGATGTCCTGGTCGTTGTCCATGTCGACGATGATGCGGATCGGTTCGCCATGGCCGCGACCGCCGGGCAGGCGATCCGCGCCGATCGTGTAGAACTTGCCTCCGGTGGTGAAGACGAGGATCTTGTCTGTCGTCTGCGCCGGGAAGGCGAGCTTCAGCCCGTCACCTTCCTTGAAGGTGAATTGCGAATGATCAGTCAGGTGCCCCTTCATGGCGCGCAGCCAGCCCTTTTCCGAGACCACCACCGTCACCGGCTCCTTCTCGATCATCGCCTGCTGAATGTCCTCGATGTCGTGGTCCGGCGCATCGGCGAAGGTGGTGCGGCGCTTGCCGATCGCCGTCTCAGGCCCGAACTGGTCGCGAACCTTGCCGACCTCCCATTTGATCGTCTGCCATTGCCTGTCGTCCGATGCCAACAGCGCCTCGATCTGCTTCTTCTCCTCCGTCAGTCCATCGAACTCCTTGCGGATCTCGAACTCCTCGAGCTTGCGCAGGGCGCGCAGCCGCATGTTGAGGATGGCCTCGGCCTGCACGTCGGTAAGCGAGAAGCGGGCTATCATGACCTGCTTGGGCTCGTCCTCCTCGCGGATGATGCGGATCACCTCGTCGAGGTTGAGATAGGCGATGAGATAGCCGCCAAGGACCTCTAGGCGTCTTTCGATCTCTCCGAGCCTATGGCGCGAACGGCGTACCAGCACCTCCTTGCGATGCTCCAGCCATTCCTGGAGCACGCCGCTCAGCGAAAGCACGTTGGGCACCTTGCCGCGCGACAGCACGTTCATGTTGAGGGGAATGCGGCTCTCCAGTTCGGTGAGCTTGAACAGCGATTCCATCAGCAGGCCCGGATCGACCGTGCGGCTCTTGGGCACGAGCACGATGCGGATGTCTTCCGCGCTTTCATCGCGAACATCGTCGAGCAGAGGCAACTTGCGCGCGATGAGCAGTTCGGCTGTCTTTTCGATCAGCCGCGCCTTCTGCACGCCATAAGGGATCTCGGTCACCACGATGGTCCAGGTGCCTCGGCCCTGATCCTCCTGATGCCAGCGCGAACGGACACGGAAGCCGCCGCGACCGGTCTCGTAAGCCTCGCGGATCGAGGCCTGGTCGTCGACGATGATGCCGCCCGTCGGGAAATCCGGCCCCTGGACGAAATGCATCAGTTCGGGAACCGTCGCGTCGGGATGGTCGATGAGGTGAAGGGCGGCGTCGCACAGTTCGGCCGCGTTGTGCGGCGGGATCGACGTCGCCATGCCGACGGCGATGCCGGAGGAGCCGTTGGCGAGGAGGTTCGGGAAGGCGCCCGGCAGGACGACCGGTTCCTCGTCCTCCTCGTTATAGGTCGGGCGGAAATCGACCGCGTCCTCCGTGATGCCCTCCAGCAACGCGGTGGCGACGCCGGTCATGCGCGCTTCGGTGTAGCGCATTGCCGCTGCGTTATCGCCGTCGATATTGCCGAAATTGCCCTGTCCGTCGACCAGCGGATAGCGCACCGAGAAATCCTGGGCGAGGCGCACCAGCGCGTCATAGATGGACTGGTCGCCATGCGGGTGGAACTTGCCCATCACCTCGCCGACGATGCGGGCGCATTTCGCGAAGCCCTGGTCCGGGCTGAGGCGCAGCAGCCGCATCGCATGCATGATGCGCCGATGGACCGGCTTCAGCCCGTCGCGCACGTCGGGCAGCGCCCGGTGCATGATGGTCGAGAGCGCATAAGCGAGGTAGCGCTCTTCGAGCGCCTTCTTCAGATCGACCGGTTCGATATTGTCGTCATCGCCGGAATCCGGCGGAACTAGGCCTTTTCCCATGGGCCCGCACTAGCCGGGATGGCGATTCGCGGCAAGAGGCACCGGCGCTGCGGATTTGCCCTTGTATCCGATTCATCCCGAACCGCCACGTACAATACATTCCTGGAGCAAGATTCCAGTCGCTGCAGGGCCCTTGGGGGGCTCGCAATCATTCGTTGCCTTTCGCATGGCGCCCTCATTGCTTTTTCCGGAAAATTTTGGACAAGTGCCGCGCGAGCGTCATCTTCCGGTCAGGTTCTATCCCGACAGGGAGGCGCGGCCATTTTCTCATTTTTTGTCGAGGATACCTCCGATGCCACTTCGTCGTTCCGTACATCACAGGATTGCACTTTCCACTTTTCTGCTCGCATTTCCGATTTCTTCCGCCTTTGCCCAGGATGCGACCGCCGTCGCCGAGCGCCTGAAGGCGGCCTTCGCCAAGCAGGGCGGCGAGCTGTCCTGGACCGGGGTCAGCGGCGATGCCTCCAAGATGGTGATCCAGGGCGTGACCGTGGCCGCCCCCGGCCAGCCCACCAAGGTCGCCATCGGCGACGTCACCTTGAGCGACATCACGGAAGAGAACAGCGCCTACACGATCGGCTCCGCCACGCTGCCCACCTATTCGGTGACGCAGGACGGCGCCACAATCGATATCGCCGGCATCGAGATCACGGGCCTCAAGCTTCCCGCAGAAGATTCCGCCGACCCGATGGCCGCCTTCATGATGTATGACACGGCCGACATGGAGAGCATGTCGGTGAAGATCGGCGACAAGCAGGCCTTCACCATGGACAGCGTCCATTTCGAGATCACCCCGCCCGAAGGCGGCAATGCTATGGAATTCTACGGCTCGGCCGACAGCTTCACCGCCGACCTGTCGCTGGTCGAGGACGCCGACAGCAAGAAGGTGATAGAGGCGCTCGGGTTTCAGTCGCTGAACGGCAGCTTCGAACTGGCCGGCTCCTGGCAGCCGAGCGACGGGCGGCTCGCCCTCGACCAGTACGACATCACCGTCGACAAGGCCGGTACGCTCGGCCTGACCTTCGACCTCGGCGGCTATACGCCCGATTTCATCAAGTCGATGCAGGACATGCAAAAGAATATGGCCGAGAGCGGGGGCGACGCTTCCAGCCAGGGGCTCGCCATGCTCGGACTGCTGCAGCAACTCACCTTCAACGCGACCAGCATCCGCTTCGACGACGATTCACTGACCGGCAAGGTTCTCGACTATGTCGCGGCCCAGCAGAACGCCAAGCCGGCCGACATCGCCAACCAGGCGAAAGCCCTCCTCCCCTTCATGCTGGCCACGCTCAACAATCCCGAATTCACCACGCAGGCAACTCAGGCGGTAACTGCCTATCTCGACGATCCGAGGAGCCTCCAGATTTCGGCCGAACCGTCGGCGCCTGTGCCCTTCGCCGTCATCATGGCGGGCGCCATGTCGTCCTCGCCGCAGGATCTGGTGAAGACGCTCGGCGTCTCGGTCACCGCCAATGAGGACGGCGACGACGCGCAGTAGTCGGCCCCGCCCACGAAACCTCGAAGGCCCGGTCGCAACGCCGGGCCTTTGCTTGCGAAACGCCCGGCGCCAGAGGTCGCTTGGGGCGCGTCGTCCTGCTCGGGGCTGGCGGGCCGAAACGGCATGCGGCTATCCAAGCCATACCCGCACGGCGCCGACCGAGGATCCACGGAATTCACGACTGGCTGCAAGCTCGATGCTTCGGCACCTACCTTGGGCGCCAGGTTCGGCTACGCCGTCGTACCGGTGCGCTGCGCCCCCACGCTTCGGCACAGAGCCGGATCACGAGCAACGCACCCTCGACAAGAGTTTCCAGGTCCATGGCACCGGCCACCTCGGTGGTCTCGCCTTCCCGCAGCGGCGGCACGTGAATGAAGCCGGACATTCCGGGCGCGAATTCATAGAGCACCGGCGAACGCGAGAGGTAAAACAGGTAGTTGCAGAGATAGCCGCCGGCATCGTCCGACCAGTCCACCGGAATACCCGCGGCCGCCAATGCGACATGCAACGCGTCCAGTGGCAGCGTCGACGCAAGTACGTCGTCACCGTCGCAGATCCTGGCTGCCTCCGGAACATGGCCGGAATTGTCGGGCTTGCCGCCATAGGCATTGCGCGCCAGGCGCTCAAGCACGAAGCCTGTTGCCGCGGCGCTCAGCCCGAAATGGATCGCGATATCGGGCTGTTGTGCCGCCGCCAGACGACGAAGTGCTTCCGGCAGCTTGGCATAATCCACGTCGAGGACTACCGCCGCGACGGCACCGACCGATGCGAGTTCGGGCAGCCGGTTGCGCAATTCCGCCACCAGCCGTTCCGTCGGATTGACCGGCGCGCCGGGAAAGGCCGAGAAGCCGGTCACCAGAATGCGTGGGCGTTCCGGACCGGCGCTCGTCATCGGCTCAGTCTTCCTTCTTCTGGGCCACGACCCGAAGGCCGAGCTCGCGCAGTTGCTGCGGCGTCGCCTCTGCCGGCGCGCTCATCAGCAGGTCGTAGGCCTGCTGGTTCATCGGGAACATGGTCACCTCGCGCAGGTTCTTCGCGCCGACCAGCAGCATGACCACGCGGTCGATGCCCGCGGCCATGCCGCCATGCGGCGGCGCGCCGTACTGGAAGGCGCGGTAGAGACCGCCAAAGCGCTCTTCCACGGTCTCACGCGACAGACCGACGATCTCGAAGGCCTTGACCATCGTCTCGGGCAGATGGTTCCGAATGCCGCCGGAGGCGATCTCGAAGCCGTTGCAGACCATGTCGTACTGGAACGCCTTGATCGAGAGTGGCTCCTGCCCATTGAGCGCGTCAATGCCGCCCTGCGGCATCGAGAATGGGTTGTGGCCGAAGTCGATCTTCTTCTCGTCCTCGTTCCATTCGAAGAACGGGAAATCGACGATCCAGCAGAGTTCGAACCGGTCGCGGTCGACGAGGTTCAGTTCCTCGCCGGCGCGCGTGCGCGCAGCACCTGCGAAGCTCACGAACTTCTTGGGATCGCCCGCAACGAAGAAGGCCGCGTCGCCGTCGGAGAGGCCGAGCTGGATACGGATCGCCTCGGTGCGCTCCTCGCCGATGTTCTTGGCGATCGGGCCCGCACCCTCCAGCTTCTCGCCTTCCTTGCGCCAGAAGATGTAGCCGAGGCCAGGCTGGCCTTCGCCCTGCGCCCAGCTGTTCATGCGGTCGCAGAAGGCGCGCGAACCGCCGGTCCTGGCCGGGATCGCCCAGACCTCCGCCTTCGGATCGTTGGCGAGGATGTTGGCGAAGACCTTGAAGCCCGAGCCACGGAAATGCTCCGACACGTCCTCCATCACGATCGGGTTGCGCAGATCGGGCTTGTCGGACCCGTATTTGCGCATTGCGACGTCATAGGCGATGCGCGGGAACTCCCTGGTTACCGGCTTGCCCTCGGCGAAGGTCTCGAACACGCCGCGCATGACGGGTTCCATCGTCTGGAACACATCCTCCTGCTCGACGAAGCTCATTTCGAGGTCGAGCTGGTAGAACTCGCCGGGCAGCCGGTCGGCGCGCGGATCCTCGTCGCGGAAGCAGGGTGCGATCTGGAAGTAGCGATCGAAGCCCGACACCATGATCAGCTGCTTGTAGATCTGCGGCGCCTGCGGCAACGCATAGAAATTGCCGGGATGGATGCGCGACGGCACCAGGAAGTCGCGCGCGCCTTCCGGCGACGAAGCGGTGAGGATCGGCGTCGAATATTCGGTGAAACCCGCCTCGCCCATACGGCGGCGCATTTCGGCGATGATCCTGGTGCGCGCAACGATGTTCTTGTGCAGCGTGTCGCGCCTGAGGTCGAGGAAACGGTATTTGAGGCGGATGTCCTCGGGATAGTCCGGCTCGCCGAAGACCGGCAGCGGCAGCTCCTTGGCCGAGGACAGCACTTCCATGTCGCGCGCGAAGATCTCGATCTCGCCGGTTGCGAGATTGGCATTGATCGTCTCGGCCGTACGCGCCTTCACCTCGCCGTCGACGCGGATCACCCATTCGCCGCGCACCGTCTCGGCAGTCTTGAAGCAAGGCGAGTCCGGATCCGCGACGATCTGGGTCAGGCCGTAGTGATCACGCAGGTCGATGAAGAGCAGGCCGCCATGGTCGCGGACGCGATGGACCCAGCCGGACAGGCGGACGGTCTTGCCGACGTCGGATTTCTTCAGTTCGGCGCAGGTATGGCTGCGGTAACGATGCATGGACCAAAATTCCGGTTTTGCAGGATTTCACACGAACCGGCACCGCTCAGAAGCGGCCGGTCCAAAAGTGGCGCGAAAAGCGCATGGGTACCGGCTTTTGTCAAGGTGAGGACGCGCGCGAGCGCCGGGAACCGGCTCGCAGAGGATCATGACCGGTGTCTCCCAGCTGCCGCGTCGAGCGCAAGACCGGGCCGCGGACCGTTCAAAGCGACTTCTTGAGCCACACCATCTCGTGTCCCGGCGGGAAGTCGGCGAGACGCCCGAATTCCTCGTAGCCCTGCCGCTTGTAGAAATCGGGCGCCTGAAAAGTGAACGAACCCAGGAAGGCTCCGATGCAGCCCTTCTCCCGCGCGACCTCCTCGCCCTTCTCCAGAAGCCGGCTGCCGAGACCGCTTCGCCTGCGCGCCGGACTGACCCAGAGCCAGTCGACGAACAGCCACGAATATTCGATCTTGCCTTTGAGCCCTGCCTGGACGGCGCCGGCGGCGTCGCGCGCAACCACCCAGAGCGCCTCCTCGCCATATGGTCCGGCTTCGCCGGCATTATATGCGTCCAGCCCCTCGCCGATCATGTCGCCGACCTCATCGGCGACGGAGTTGCTTACCGTCAACGTTACCATCGTCTTGCTCGCGCTTTCGCAGAACGCAGCCGCCCGCCGCGTGTCGCAGCTTTGCTGGCAAGATCAGCGCACCCGGAACGGGACGATTGCGCGACGCAGGATAGTCTATTGGGACAGCTTGCGAAATGCGTCGCTCCAGGGCCGATCGTGTCGCATTGCCGGCGTCATCGCTCTATACAGGTCGACGATGCTTCGCCAACCGCTCTGATGTCCTCAATCCGCCCGCTGATCCCCCTTCTGGTCGCCGCCGGCATCCTGCTCGGCGGCAACGGGCTCCAAGGCACCCTCATCGCGCTTCGCGGCGCGCAGGAAGGCTTCTCTCCGGCCGTCATCGGCTTCATGGGAACCGCCTATTTCGGGGGGTTCCTGTTGGGCTGCCTGGCGATCACTGCGATCATGAAATCCGTTGGGCATGTGCGGTCTTTCTCGGCCCTGGCCGCGATCGCATCGGCCGGCACGCTGATGCTCATCCTGGTCATCGACCCGGTCATGTGGTCGGCGATCCGCTTCGCGACAGGCTTCTGCTTCGCCGGCCTCTTCACGATCATGGAGAGCTGGCTGAATTCCGGCGTCCGAAACGAGGATCGTGCACGCGTCCTTGCCATCTACCGGATGGTCGACATCGGCGCGGTCACGGGAAGCCAGTTTCTGATTCCCATATTCGGCGCCGACGGTTTCACCATCTTCGCCATCATGTCGATCATGATCACAGTCTCGCTCGTGCCCGTCTCGCTCGGCGACCGGTCGAACCCGGCGCCGCCGGAAAACGTGAAGCTCGATCTCGGCCGCGCCTGGCGCATCTCTCCCCTCGCGGCGATCGGCTGCATCGCAGTCGGCGTGACCAACAGCGCGTTCCGGACGCTGAGCCCGGTCTATGCCGAGCAGATCGGCATGTCGGTGACCGACGTCGTCACCTTCGTCAGCGTCGGCATCATCGGCGGGGCCATGATCCAATATCCGCTCGGCTATCTTTCCGATCGCCGGGACCGGCGCATGGTCCTGCTCGCGACAACCGGCTGCGCCATGGTGGCGGCCCTGGCGCTCGCGTTCCTGGCCGGCAGCAACCCGCTCGCCAATTTCATCATCGTCTTTGTCTTCGGCTCCTTCGCGATGCCGCTCTATTCGCTCTCCGCCGCCCATGCCAACGACCGCGCCGACAAGGGCGAATTCGTGCTGGTGAACGCGGCACTCATGCTCTTTTATTCGTTCGGCGCGATTGGCGGGCCGCTGATCGCCTCGACCGTCATGCAGCGGCTGGGGCCGTCCTGGCTGTTCGTCTTCAGTGCCGTGGTCTACGCCGTCTTCATCCTGATCATCGTCTACCGCATGGGCGCGCGTCCCGGCGTCCCGGCCAGAAGCCGGAGCCGCTTCATCGCGCTGCTCAGGACATCGACCGTCTTTGCCCGGCTGGCCCGTCGGAACGGCGACGGCGACAAGGTCGAATAGCGCGCCAGAACCTCCCTCACCCGGCCAATGAGCGAGAAATGGGCCCTTGGCGGCTTGACGCAGGCGGCCCGGGCTGAAATGGAGAGACGTGATCGTTCCTGACTAAAGATTTTTCATGGAATTGATAAAAACTCAGAAAGAGCTCGAAAGCGCCATCATGGCGCTCGAAAAAGCGGAATTTGTCACCGTCGACACGGAATTCATCCGCGAAACGACGTTCTGGCCTGAGCTCTGCCTCATCCAGATGGCAGCTCCCGGCGTGAACGCGCTGGTCGATCCGCTGGCCGAAGGCATCGATCTGAAGCCGTTCTTCGAGTTGATGGCGAACGAGGCGGTGACCAAGGTCTTCCACGCCGCGCGCCAGGACATAGAGATCATCTTCCATCGCGGCGGACTGATCCCGCATCCGGTCTTCGACACGCAGGTTGCCGCCATGGTCTGCGGTTTCGGCGACAGCGTCTCCTACGACCAGCTCGTGCAGAAGATCACCGGCGCGCATCTCGACAAATCCTCCCGCTTCACCGACTGGCGGCACCGGCCGCTGTCCGACAAGCAACTCACCTACGCGCTCGCAGACGTCACCCACCTGATCGACGTCTACCGGCATCTCCGGGACGAGCTGGAGCGCGAAGGCCGCGCGCACTGGCTGAACGAGGAGATGGACGTCCTCACGGCGCGCGAGACCTATGACCCGCATCCGGAGGACGCGTGGAAGCGCCTCAAGATGCGCCTGAAGAAGCCGCACGAGCTCGCGGTCGTGCAGGCGGTCGCAGCCTGGCGAGAGCGTGAGGCACGCGAACGCAACGTGCCGCGCGGCAGGGTGCTGAAGGACGACGCCATATACGAGGTTGCGCAGCAGCAGCCACGCGACGCCACGGCACTGGCGCGCCTGCGCACTACGCCGAAGGGCTGGGAACGCTCCTCTGTCGCAACAGCACTGCTTTCGGTGGTGAATGCGGCACTCGAAATTCCCAAGGAGCAGATGCCGAAGCTGCCGAAGCCCCAGCAGACGCAGGAGGGATCGAGCGCTGCGGCGGAACTCCTGAAGGTGCTGCTGCGCCTGACAGCGGAAAAGGAAGGCGTCGCCGCCAAGGTGCTCGCTTCCGGCGACGATATCGACCGCATCGCCTCGGAGGGAGAAAAGGCGGACGTAGCTGCCCTGCATGGCTGGCGGCGCGAGGTGTTCGGCGAGCAGGCGCTGCGCCTCGTACGCGGCGAGATCGCACTCAAATTCGAGCGGCGCAGGATCGCCGTCTTCGAAACCGGAACCTGAGAGAGACCGGACCTGACGGTCCCGCCTCCCCGTGCTCGTCAATCTCCCACGACCAGTTCCAGGTTTCGGCCGGTGAGTCTCGAGAGCTGCGCGAGACGCCCGGCCGGGCGTTCGCCGTTCAAAGCGGCGTGCAAACGCGGAATGACCAGGGCCAGCCCGCCGCCGGGGCGCGTCTCCCATTTCAGCGTCGGGATGACGCCTGGCATGGAGGCCGAAAAAAGATAGACGACCCGGAGCACCGCGCCCAGCAGCCGCGCCCGTTCAAGAAGGCGCGGCGTCGCCAGCGCCCGCATCTGCGGCGAGATGGCCTCGTCGAACACGCCCTCGTGGCGGAACATGTTGGCGAGCGCGATGAAGGCGCGGCCGGGGTGGTCAACCCCGATGAAGGACGCATGCGCGATGATGTTGAGCGACTGGGTGCCGCGATATTCGGGATGGGCGCGCCAGCCGATGTCGGCCAGCAGGCAGGCGGCGCGCCGGTAGCGCGCCTCGTCCTCGGTCTCGTCGACGCCGAAGGCTTGGAAGGCAGAGCCGGTCCACTCCGCGAGTTCATGCGCGTGGTTGACCGAGCGCGCCCGCAGCAAAGCCAGTTCCTCCGATGCGGAGATCAGCGGATCACTGCGCTGCTCTTCCGGTGACAGCAGGGAATAGAGGAAACCCTCGCGCACGCCCAGTGCGGAGATGATGATCTTCGACGGCTTCTGCGCGGCGATGATTTCCTGCAACACGGCCGCGCCATAGGGCAGAAGCGCACGACGGCTCTTCGAGACACGCTCGATGCCCCTGATCTTATCGAGATCGCCGCGCACGACCTGCTTCAGGAAGGCGGCCGAGCTCTCCACGCCCATCTCATAGTGGTGCATGACTGCAAGCGGATAGTCGATCGTGTTCATGTGCAGCCGGGCGAGGTTTCGCCAGGTGCCGCCGACCGCGTAGAAGGGCCTGCCCTGCCCGGCCTCCAGCAATTTCGCGCGGGTGAGTTCCTTGCGCGCGATGCGCGTCGCCGTGGCCGGGGAACTCTTCGACATGTCCTGCAGGCGCAGACCGCCGAGCGGCAAGGTAATGCCGTCGCCGATCGTCTCGCCTGATATGTCGACCAGTTCCAGGCTGCCGCCGCCGAGGTCGCCGGCGATCCCGTTTGCCGGGTGGAAACCGGAGATGACGCCCAGCGCCGAGTAATAAGCTTCCTCCCGTCCGCTGAGCACACGGATCTGCGTGCCCAGGATCTCTTCGGCCCGATGGATGAAGTCCATTCCGTTCTGTGCTTCGCGTGCGGCGGCCGTGGCGATCACAAAAAACTGCTCGGCGCCGGCCTGCTCGGAAAGGGCGCGAAAGCGGCGGAACTCCTCGACCGCTCGCTTCACGGCATCGGGATCGAGCTTTCCGGTCGTGACGATGCCGCGGCCGAGCCCGGCCAGCATCTTCTCGTTGAACAGGATGGTCGGCGAGCGTGCGATGCCCTCATAGATGACCAGGCGAATCGAATTGGAGCCGATATCTATGATGGATAGCGGCCGACGGTCCTGGAGCCGGCCCTGGGAATTTCCGATCATGCTTTGACGGCTGCGTTCGCTTTCTTCTGACGCTTGAACTGCGCGATGCGTTTGGGAGCATGGGACTTCAGCGCTCCGCCACGGCCGGACAGGCTCGGATTCGTCATGAAATATTCCTGCGCGTTGAACGGTTCCTCGCCTTCGTCCGGCACGACCCGGCGCGAGGTTCCGTCAGGCAATACTTCGAAACTTTGCTGATTGTCCATGATGTTTCCGAGCATGATCTGGCCCAGCACCTGCTCATGCACAGTCGGATTGGTGATCGGCACCAGCGTCTCGACCCGCCGGTCGAGATTGCGCGGCATCATGTCGGCCGAGCTGATATAGACGATGGCCTCGTCGGACGGCAGCCCATGACCGTTGCCGAAGCAATAGATGCGGCTGTGCTCGAGGAAACGGCCGACAATCGACTTGACCCGGATGTTCTCCGAAAGACCGGGCACCTGCGGCCGCAGACAGCATATGCCGCGCACCACCAGATCGATCTCCACGCCTGCGCTGCTCGCCTCGTAAAGAGCGTCGATCACGATCGGATCGACCAGGGAGTTCATCTTCATCCAGATGCGCGCGGGCCGCCCCTCCCGAACATGGCGCACCTCGTCGGCGACGTGGCCGAGGATTCGGCTCCTCAGCGTGTAGGGGGAGATGGCGAGCCGCATCTCCTGGGCAGGCTCGGCATAGCCGGTGATGAAATTGAAGATCTGCGCAACGTCGCGCGCAATCGTCGGATCGCAGGTGAAATAGGAAAGGTCGGTATAGATGCGGGCCGTGATCGGGTGATAGTTGCCGGTGCCGAGATGCACATAGTTGCGCAGCTTCTGGTCCTCGCGGCGGACGACCAGCGACATCTTGGCATGCGTCTTCAGCTCGATGAAGCCGAAAACCACCTGGACGCCGGCGCGTTCCAGGTCTCGCGCCCAGCGGATATTCGCCTCTTCGTCGAAGCGGGCCTTCAACTCCACCAGCGCCGTCACCGACTTCCCAGCCTCGGCGGCATCGATGAGAGCACGCACGATCGGGCTGTCGTTCGAGGTGCGATAGAGCGTCTGCTTGATGGCGACCACCTCCGGATCGGCCGCCGCCTGGCGCAGGAACTGCACGACGACGTCGAAGGATTCATAGGGATGGTGGACGACAATGTCCTTCTCGCGGACCGCCGCGAAACAATCGCCGCCATGCTCGCGGATGCGTTCGGGAAAGCGCGGATTGTAGGGCTTGAACTTGAGGTCGTCGCGGGCGACCGCCACGATTTCTGAGATCTGGTTCACCGCCAGCGGTCCCGTGAGCACGCTGATGCGCCCCGACGAGACCCCGAGTTCGCCGGCCACGAAGTCGCGCAGCACGTCGGGCATCACGCTGTCGAACTCGATGCGGATGACCGAGCCGCGGCGCCGGCGCTTCAGCGCCGTCTCGAACAGGCGAACCAGATCCTCGGCCTCTTCCTCGACCTCGATATCGCTGTCGCGAATGATGCGGAACGTGCCCGAGCCCTTCACCTCGTAACCGGGGAAGAGCTTGCCGATGAACAGGTTGACCGTCTCCTCCAGCGTGATGAAGCGCACTGCGGACTTGCGGTCGGGCAGGCGGATGAAGCGCCTGAGCGCCACGGGAAGGCGCAGCAGCGCCGTCATCTCCTCGCCGTTCTTCAAATGCCGCAGTTGCAAGGCGATCGAGAAGCCGAGATTGGGAATGAAGGGGAAGGGATGCGCCGGATCGATCGACAGCGGCGTGAGCACGGGGAAGACGGAATCGAGGAAATGTTCCTCGAGCCACGCCTTGTCGTCGCGGCTCAGCGCATCGGCACCGATGCTCTGGATGCCCTCGCTCTTGAGCAGGTCCATCAGCTTCGAGAGGATCTTCTGCTGGTCCTCCTGCAGCCGTTCGACCTCGCGCAGCACCTGGTCGAGCTGCTGTTCGGGCGTTCGCCCGTCCGGGCTCTTCATGGCGATGCCTTCGCGCACCTGCCCGGCGAGCCCCGCCACGCGCACCATGAAGAACTCGTCCAGATTGGCGGCTGATATCGATAGGAACCGCACCCTTTCGAGAAGCGGATGGCTCGCGTTCTGCGCCTGTTCCAGGACACGGCGATTGAACTGGAGCCAGGAGAACTCGCGGTTCACGAAACGGTCCGGATTGCCTTCGGGGCCGCCCGGAGCTGCTGCGACGGTGACGAACTCGGTCTGGATAGGCTTCAATTCGGTCATCTGACGTGGTTCCCCTCGCCGGCTTTCCGCAAGCCGGCTGACTTGAAGAGCAATCTATCTCCTGACAGTGTTTTGCGACAGTTTGATTTCATGCCGCTTGCATTGGATGCTCATATGATACAAACCGGCGGCGATTTCGTGATCGCCCGCAGCGATCATTCCGGAGGTTTTTCCATGGCCGGTGGCTCAATCCCACATTTCCAGAACGATGCCGGGCATCCGGTCATCACGATCGGCGTCAGGGAGTTCATGTGCGTGGGGGCCGACGCGCCCTTCGACCACCCGCATGTGTTCCTCGACATGGGCAGCGACGCGGAAAAGGTCTGCCCCTATTGTTCGACGCTGTTCCGCTACGACCCGTCCTTGAAGGCGAACGAAACCCGTCCGGAAGGCTGCATCTACATCGAACGTGCCGCCTGACCAGGCGGACCGTCGGCCGATACGGCGATGACGGGGCAAGCCAGGCGGATCATCGTCGCGGGGGCGGGTATAGCCGGCCTGACCGCGGCGCTCGCCTTCGCGGCTCGGGGCTGCTTCGTCGAGATCTATGAACGCGCGCCGCGCCTCGAAGAGGCCGGCGCCGGACTTCAGCTTTCGCCGAATGCGACGCGCATCCTTGCATCGCTCGGCGTTATCGATGCCCTGAGCCCCTTGGCCGTGCGGCCCGAAGCGGTGGTTCTGCGCGATGCGCGCACTCTGCGCGAAGTGACCCGGGTTCCGCTCGGAGGCGGCGCGGAACGGCGCTGGGGCGCCCCCTATCTCGTCGCCCACCGCGCCGACCTGCAGGGCGCCTTGCTGGCGCGCCTGCGGAGCAACGACAACATCAAGCTCGCGACCGGCGCCGTCGTCAGTGGCTTCGCGTCCCGGCCGGACGGCGTCACCGTCGCTGTCGAACGGGGCGGCACGACCGAAGAGATTTCGGGCGAATTGCTCGTCGGAGCCGACGGCGTCTGGTCCTCGATCCGCGAACTCACCGGGGCGAACGGCAAGAGCCGGTTCGCCGGAGACGTGGCCTGGCGCAGCACTCTGCACGCGGAAAGCCCCGCCGGCCGCGCCTTCCAGTCGATCGCGCGCTCCGACGTTGTGACGGCCTTCATGCACCGTTCCGTCCACCTGATCGCCTATCCCGTCCGCGGCGGTAGCGCCGTCAACCTCGTCGCGCTCGCAAAGGGCCAGGCTTTTGCAAAGATCCGCCCGGAAGCCGCAGACCCCGACGGGCTCGCGGCAGCCTTGCGCGGCACCGCCCCCGGCATAGCCCGGCTGGCGCAGGAGGCCGGTCCCTGGACCTTGTGGCCGCTTCATACCGTTGCCCCTGCTGCGCAGTGGACAGCCGCCGGCCGGGTGGTCCTGATCGGTGACGCGGCGCACGCCATGACACCCTTCGCCGCTCAGGGTGCCGCAATGGCAATCGAAGATGCCGCAACGCTCGCGGCCTTCGTCGCGGCCGCGCCCGCCGATATGGGCGGGGCATTGGCGCGATACGAGGCGATCCGCCGCCCCCGCATCGCGCAGGTTTCGAAGCGCGGCGCGCTCAATCGCTTCACCTGGCATGCCTCGGGACCGGTCGCCCTCGCCCGCAATCTCGTCCTGGCGGTGCTTCCCGGCGCGAAGCTCGCAGCCGATCTCGACTGGCTCTATGGCTGGACGGTCCCAGAAGCGGAGAGTTAGCCGTCAGGCGTCTGCCGGGCCCCGATCGTGCGGAGCGAGCTATGTAGAGGGCCATAGGAAGCGGGTCGATGAGAAATCACACCGACTGCAGAATAGCCCAGCGTGTCGTCCGAGCCTTCGGTTGTGCATGCATGGGCAGCGAGCAACTTGAGACGACGGAGGCGCCGACGGGATCGGCGCTTCCGCGGGGGCGACGCCTACCGCTTCGGCTCGAAAACCGTATTCGACTTTCGGGAAGCACGATGCGTCGGCTCAAAGTGATGGAGCGTCCCTTGCGCGTCCGAATGGACGCGCGGCGCCCTAATGCAGGATCTGGCTGAGGAACAGCTTGGTACGCTCGTGCTTGGGATGGTCGAAGAACTCGGCCGGCGTGTTCTGTTCGACGATCTGCCCGGCATCCATGAAGATCACGCGATTGGCGACCTTTTTGGCGAAACCCATCTCGTGGGTGACGCACAGCATGGTCATGCCTTCCTCCGCCAGCCCTACCATCGTCTCGAGCACTTCCTTGATCATCTCGGGATCGAGCGCCGAAGTCGGTTCGTCGAACAGCATGATGCGCGGGTTCATGCAGAGCGAGCGGGCGATCGCGACGCGCTGCTGCTGGCCGCCCGACAACTGGCCCGGATATTTGTTGGCCTGCTCGGGAATCTTCACCCGCGTGAGGAAATGCATCGCGATCTCCTCGGCCTGCTTCCTCGGCATCTTGCGCACCCAGATCGGCGCCAGCGTGCAATTCTCCAGGATCGTCAGATGCGGGAAGAGGTTGAAGTGCTGAAACACCATACCGACCTCGCGGCGGATCTCGTCGATCTTCTTGAGATCGTTGGTCAATTCCTTGCCGTCGACGACGATCTTTCCCTTCTGGTGCTCCTCCAGGCGGTTGATGCAGCGGATCAGCGTCGATTTGCCCGAGCCGGAAGGTCCGCAGATGACGATGCGCTCGCCGCGCATCACCGTCAGGTTGATGTCCTTCAGGACGTGGAACTCGCCGTACCATTTGTGCATGCCGTCGATCTCGACCGCTACCTCCGTATCGGATATGTGCATCTTGGAGCCGTCAACCCGGATGTCGTCGGCGCTTACTGCGTTTTCGGTGGCCATCGATGGTTCCCTTTTCGTGGCTCGTTATTGTCGCTGCGTCACCGAAGCGCCACGCATCGGGGGACGCTTCGACCTTTCGTTTCCACGCATCGGCTTTTCCCGGGCCCTGATGCGGCCGCCGGACCGGCGCGTTGGTCCATTATCTACGATAGCCGGTATCGAGCCGTTTCTCCATGAAGATCGAGTAGCGGGACATGCCGAAACAGAAAATCCAGAAAATGAAGCCGGCAAAGACGAGCCCCGTCATCGGCGTCTGCGCCGACGCCCATGTGGCGTCGGAGAAGCTCTGCCGCACGATGCCCAGCAGGTCGAACATGCCGATGATCGACACCAGGCTGGTGTCCTTGAAAAGGCCGATGAAGGTGTTGACGATACCCGGGATGACGAGCTTCAGTGCCTGGGGCAACACTATCAGCCCCATCTTCTGCCAGTAGCCGAGCCCGAGCGAATCGGCTCCCTCATACTGCCCCTTGGGGATCGCCTGCAGGCCGCCGCGGACCACCTCGGCCATGTAGGCCGAGGCGAACAGCGCCACACCGATCAGTGCGCGCAGCAACTTGTCGAAAGTCGTGCCCGGCGGCAGGAAGAGCGGAAGCATCACGCTCGCCATGAACAGCACCGTGACCAGCGGGACGCCGCGAACGGTCTCGATGAAGACGACGCTGAGTATCTTCACGACGGGCAGCTTCGACCGCCGGCCGAGGGCGAGAAGAACGCCAAGCGGCAGCGAGACCGAGATGCCGACATAGGACAGAACCAGCGTAACCAGCAGGCCGCCCCAGAGCGCGGTCTCGACATGGCGGAGCCCGAACCAGCCTCCGACGAGCAGGACGAAGGCCACGATCGGGAACAGGCCGAAGAAAAGGATCGCGTTCAGCCCCTTCCGTGGAACACGCGGGATGAGCAGCGGCACCAGCAGCGCCACGAACATGATGCCGACCAGGATCACCCGCCAGCGCTCGTCGGACGGGTAGCGGCCGAACATGAACTGCAGGAACTTGGCCTTCACGAACGGCCAGCAGGCCCCGGACCAACCGTCGGGCTGCAGGCCGCCCTGGGCGACGGTGGCGCAGAAGGTCCGATCCGTGCCGGTCCATGCCGCGTCGAACAGCGCCCAACTGAGGAAGGGCGGCAGAATGATCGCAACGAGCACGAGCCCGAGCAATGTGAGCACCGTGTCGGCGGGCGAGGCGAACAGGTTCCTGCGCGCCCAGGCGACCAGTCCGGCCTCGTCCCGAGGCGGTTTTTCGATTGCCGCCATCTCCGTGCGGACGTAGGAGACTTCACGCATCGTCTTCTACCTTTCCACAAGGGCCATCTTGGCGTTGAACCAGTTCATGAAGGCCGATGTCACCAGGCTGAGGCCGAGATAGACCATCATCCATATCGCCACGATCTCGATCGACTGGCCGCTCTGGTTGAGGATCGTTCCGCCGATGGCGACGAGATCGGCATAACCCACCGCGACCGCCAGCGACGAATTCTTGGTGAGATTCAGATACTGGCTCGTCAGCGGCGGAATGATAATGCGCAGCGCCTGGGGCACGATCACCAGGCGAAGCGTCGAACGCGGACGCAGGCCCAGCGCTGCGGCCGCTTCCGATTGTCCACGGCTCACGCCCAATATGCCGGCGCGCACGATCTCGGCGATGAAGGAGGCGGTGTAGAAGGAGAGCGCCAGATAAAGTGCGATGAACTCCGGCTTGATCTGGAGGCCGCCGGTGAGATTGAAGGTCGACTGTGTCGGGAATTCGAAGGTGAGCGGGAAGCCGCTGGCGGCGAAAGCGAGCAGCGGCAGGCCGATCAAAAGGCCCAGCGAGGTCCACAATACCGGAAACTGCTGGCCGCTCGCCATCTGGCGGGCCCGCGCGGCGCGCGCCACGAACCAGGACATGGCGATCGCCAGCAGGAATCCGACGCCCACGAGCCAAGCGTTGTCGCCCCAGATCATCCTGGGCGTGAAGAGTCCGCGGCTGTTCAGGTAAGTGCCGAAAGGCAGCTCGATGCTTTCGCGCGGCAGCGGCAGCACCGAAAGCACCCCCAGATACCAGAAGAAGATGACCAGCAGCGGCGGGATGTTGCGGAAGACTTCCACATAGACCGTGCAGATCTTGCGGATGAGCCAGTTCTTCGAAAGCCGGCCGATGCCGACCAGGAAACCGACGATCGATGCCGTGACGATGCCGGTGACCGCCACAAGGAGGGTGTTGAGGAGCCCGACCAACAGGGCCCGCCCATAGGTCGAATCGGAAGAATATTCGATCAGACTCTGGCTTACGTCGAAGCCGGCGCGGCCCGAGAGAAACCCGAAACCGGAGGCGATGTTGGCACGCCGCAGATTCTCGACGGTGTTGCCGATGATCCAGTAGATGAAGACGACCAGGACAATGAAGACGACAGCCTGGTAAAAGATCCCGCGGACTTTGGGGTCGTTCAGGAACGACGCCCGCGCGGGGGCAGTGTGACGGATTGTTTCCTGAGACGCCATCTATCCTCCTTCGATCCGAAGACCGGAAGGCGGGACACCCGCCTTCCGGAGGCGGTCATGCCGTCAGCGGATCGGCGGCGCGTATTGCAGCCCTCCCTTCGACCACTGCGCATTGATGCCGCGCGCGATCTTCAGCGGGCTGGCCGCGCCGATGTTGCGTTCGAAGACCTCGCCGTAATTGCCTACGCCCTTGACGATGTTGACGACCCAGTCGTTGCCCAGGCCAAGGTCGGTGCCGATCTTGGTGTCGGCTTCCTCGCCGAGCACCCGCTTCACCTCGGGGCTGCCGCTGGTCTTCATCTCTTCGACATTGGCCTGTGTGATGCCGAGCTCTTCCGCCGTCAGAAGTGCGAAATGCACCCACTTGATGACGTCGAACCACTGGTCGTCGCCCTGGCGGACCGCCGGCCCGAGCGGCTCCTTGGAGATGATCTCGGGAAGCACGACATGATCATCCGGCGAGGCGAGCGTCAGGCGGATGGCGTAGAGGCCGGACTGGTCGGTGGTATAGACGTCGCAACGGCCGGAATCATAAGCCGCGTTGACCTCTTCCAGCTTCTCGAAGACGACCGGGTTGTATTCCATCTTGTTCGCCTTGAAGTAATCGGCGAGGTTGAGCTCGGTCGTGGTGCCGGCCTGCACGCAGACCGAGGCGCCCGAAAGCTGCAGCGCGGAATTCACGCCCGGCAACTTCTTGGCGTTGATCATGAAGCCCTGGCCGTCAAAATAGTTGACGCCCGTGAAGTTGAAACCGAGCGCCGTGTCGCGGCTGATCGTCCAGGTCGTGTTGCGGATCAGAACGTCGATCTCGCCCGACTGAAGAGCCGTGAAGCGCTCCTTCGCGGTGGTCGGTGTGTATTTCACCTTGGTCGGATCACCGAAGATCGCAGCGGCGACCGCCTTGCAATAATCGACGTCGAAGCCCGACCATTCACCCTTGTCGTTCGGCGCGGCAAACCCGGAAAGACCAGTGTTCACTCCGCATTGCACGAAGCCCTTGGCCTTCACGTCGTCAAGCGTGGCGGCGGAGGCCACCGAAGCGGTCAGCGCCAGCGCTGCAACGCCCAGCATGCCTGTCAGTGCGTTCTTCATACCCACAACCCTCTTCTGTTTTCCAGGATCCAGCCCTGCTTTTTGCGGTGCGGAGACATCATCCTGCTCCGGTCTCTCCCGGAACATGCATGACAGAGCGTCACCAACGCTCTTCCTCCCGCTCCAAATTCTATCGAAGGCGATTATTCGACGCTGGTCAAGTACGAATGGCCGGGCTGGCCCAATCGCGGCAAGCAGTCCAAAGAAACTGTTGTCCCGCGCGGGCTTGGGAGCTTCACGGCAATGAGCCGGCAAGCTATTTTCGCGCCGCCCGGCCGATGACGCTGGGGAACATTTTTCCTTGCTGCAGGCGGAAGACGACACCTCGCGTGGCGAGGAAGCGCGCGAGCACGATGGCGCAGGTCAGTCCGAACAGGAAGCCCGTCATCACGTCCGACGGATAGTGGGACAGCGACGCCACCCGCGTCGAGGCGACGAAAAGCCCAACCGCCGCGAAAAGCCAGGTCAGGCGCGGGTACCAGAGCATCAATATTCCCGCTACCGCGCCCACGGTCGTGGAGTGGCCCGAGGGAAAGCTTGCGAACGCATAGCCGAAGGAGAGCGGGTCGAAGTGATAAGCGCCGTGCTGCTCGAAAAGCACCGGTCGCGCGCGGCCGAACAGCACCTTCAGCACATTGACCAGGATGCCCGGGATGGCCACCGCGGCGAAGCTGAAACCGGCCTGCCCGAAGACCCGGGCGAGCCGCGCCCTGCCCCGGAACCCGGCCCGCGTCCAATCGGCAAAGCCGACACCGAGAAAGATGGCCGCAGCGGGGATTAGATACCAGTGCGAGCGGCCAAGATCGGTGATTGCGGCCATCCATCCGATGAACGGCGCCCGGCTCGTGCGCACATGGCCAACTACCCACGCATCCGTCAGGGCGGCCGCGCCGGCAAGCGCAAGACCGACCACCACCATGAAGGTCAGCTCGCGCGTCCAGATCGATCCGCCCCGCATGTTCGGCCGATGCCAAAGCCGGTCGTTCGCTCCGCCGAACGCCGCCGCGAGGCGCTGGTGCGGCCGCAACGCCGGCGCCGCCGCCCGAGACGTGTCGCGCTGGCCAAGCGGATCGCGATCGCCGGACGGTTGCGAAGGCTCGGCCGGGCCCTTATGCGTAGCTTCTTTTCTGGACAGGCTTGATCTCATGGCAAAGAGCGACACTGGCGGCAAGGGCATCAATACGCGCCTCGCCCACATTGGCAACGATCCACACTCCTATTTCGGATTTGTCAATCCGCCTGTCGTGCATGCTTCGACGGTATTGTTCCCGGATGCCGCAACGCTGGCGGACAGGAATCAGAAATACACCTACGGCACCCGTGGCACGCCGACATCCGACGCATTGGCCAATGCGATGGACGAACTCGAGGGATCGGCCGGCACCATCATCGTCCCGTCCGGACTCGCCGCCGTCGTCGTCCCACTGCTGGCCTTCCTGTCGGCAGGCGATCACGTGCTGATCACGGACTCCGTCTACTCACCGACCCGCAACTTCGCCGACTCCATGCTCAAGCGGCTCGGCATCGACGTCGAATACTACGATCCGCTGGTCGGGGCCGGCATCGCAGCACTGTTCAAGCCCAACACCAAGGTCGTCTTCACCGAATCGCCCGGCTCGAACACCTTCGAGATGCAGGACATCCCGGCGATCGCGACGGCCGCCCACGCCATCGGGGCAGTCGTCATGACCGACAACACCTGGGCGACGCCGCTCTATTTCAGGGCGCTCGATTTCGGTGCCGACGTCACCATCCATGCGGCCACGAAATATCCGGCCGGCCATTCCGACGTGCTGCTTGGCACAGTCTCGGCCAACGCCGCCTGCTGGGAGCGGCTGCACGAAACCTTTCTGACGCTCGGCTGCTGCGCGTCGCCCGACGACGTCTATCAGGTCCTCCGCGGCCTGCGCACAATGGGCGTACGGCTGGAACATCATCGCAGGAGCGCGCTCGACATCGCACGCTGGCTGGAAGGCAGGACGGAAGTGGCCCGCGTGCTGCATCCTGCGCTGGAAAGCCACCCCGGCCATGCGCTCTGGAAACGCGACTTCTCGGGGTCGAGCGGTGTTTTCTCCCTGGTTCTGCGTGGCGGCGGAAAGAAGCAGGCGCATGCCTTCCTCGACGCGTTGCAGATATTCGGCCTGGGCTATTCGTGGGGCGGTTTCGAGAGCCTCGCCGTTCCCGTCTACCTCGGCGACCGCATCGTCGCCAAGGGCCCGACCGAAGGGCCGGTGATCCGCCTTCAGATCGGGGTAGAGGACATCGAGGACCTGAAGGAGGACATCTCTCGCGGACTGGCCGCCGTGCAGAACGTGTAACGCCCCGGGGACGTTCGACGCCCCGGGGACGTGCAACGCCCCGGGATCAGTAGCCGATCATTCCGGAGAAGGCAGCCGCGACAATCAGCGACACGCAGACCAGGACCAGCGGCGCAATGGCATTGTCGGTGTTCATCATCGTCGTCCTCCTGCGGGCGAAGCGCCCGCACCATGCCTCCCGCCACATCCCGCACGACGCGCTCACCCCGGCGCGAACCGTCGGGCGACCCTCACCTGTGTTGCCTGAGATGTTGCAATAGACGGCACGGAAATTGGCTGAATTACGGCAACGGCGTCGATTTCGCCACGCTTTCGCCAAATGTCTTTCCGGCGTTCCGTCGCGAACAGGACGCCGGAGTGCTTGTCTCGAGGCGCGGTATCATACCGGCAGGCCTGGAGGCTGACCCATCCATGCGGGCTTGATGTCAGCGCGCCCAGCGGGTGGATGCTCTGCATACCCACCCGACCTCAATCACGGGCGCGGCCCATCCGGGGCGCTTGGCTTGCGCGCCAACGGGCGTGACCCGCGGTCTCGCTCTTCACCGTTCGATCCTATCGACCGGTTGTATCAGTCGGCTCTGCCGGCGACGAAGACACAGGAAATGGTCAGCTTCTTCCTGCGCGCCGCATCCAGCGTCTGGTTGGTCGCGGGAAAGAACGCCCTATCGATGATCCGGAAACCGGCGTCGACGACGAACCGCTCCAATTCCTCCGGAGTGTCAGCATTGAACAGATGATCCGGCGCGGGGCTGTTGATCGGCATGTTCAGAAACAGCCGACCTTCGGGCGCCAGCAGCGAACGCACCACGGCCAGCGTCTCGGCCGGCTTCTCCATATGCTCGAGAACCTCGCTGAAGACCAGGCTATCGAACGAACCGACGGGGCCCCTGAACAGGTCCCGCAATTCCAGCGCCGGCTGTTCGGCGAGGCCGAGCCTGCGCAATGCTTTCGCCGTCATGGCGATCGAGGCATCCGAGATGTCCCAGGCCGAGACCTTGCCGGCGCGCGGATCGGCAGCCGCGAAATAGAGGAAGAGGCCGTGCCCCGGACCGATTTCGAGATGTGAATAGCCCTCGGTATTCGAAGCCAGGAAGCTCGTGCGGTAGAACTCCATCGCCCTGGTATGATTGCTCCACCACAGCTGCGTCATCAGCAGGCCGTTCATGTAGCGGGTCATATACTCCTTGTTGGAGTAGACGTCGCGATAGGCCTCTTCGAAGGTGTTCAGCCGATAGCGCCCGTGCCGCCGGAAATGGAGTTCCTCGTTCACCTGCTGGCTGCACAGCCAGACGTAGTCCTCGACATGTTCTTCGAGTTCGTCGCCGACGAGCCTGGCAATATGTCCGGCAAATTCGTCAAGACTGGCAGCCTGCGCATCGTCCATCGTTTCGAAACGGCGCCTGAAGAATTTCTCGTGAGCCGGAGCGGCGGCGAGCTGAGTCTCCAGTAGCGCCTTCAGGACCGGGTAGCGCGCATCGATCCGCTGCATTGACTTCGCGCTCCGCCGGGTTCGATCAGACTTGCCGAGACTACAGCGCGTCGCGTGAAGAAGGATCCACGCGACGCGCTGTAGGTTCTTGATTTAGCGCATGTCTTTTTCCCGAATCCGCTGCACAGTTTCGGGAGGCATGCGTTATATCGACGACAGGCTGGCACGGCAACCACGGGCTTCGGCACACCATGACCGACATCGTCTTCGACCCTCGAAAGGTTTTCCACTACGGCTACGTCGTGCCGAATATGGACCGCGCCCTTAGGACCTGGACCCGTCAGGGCGCCGTGATCGTCGTACCGCCGTCGGTCGACCCGATCCAGAACGTCTCCTGCGCGCTGCTCGTCTATCTCGACAGTGTGCCCATCGAGCTGGTGGCGCCGCTGCCCGAAGGGCCTAACCCCGTCGCCTCCCGCCTGTCCAAAGGCGGCGGGCTCGACCATGTCTGCCTGTTTTCCGACGACCTCGACGGCGACCTTGAAAAACTCGCGGCCGAGGGCGGCATCCAGCTTGTTGCTCCATGCTTCGGCGCGGTGTTCAAGAGGCGCCTTGCCTTCGTCGCGACCCGCGCCGGGCTGATCGTGGAGATGATGACGCGCGCCATGGTTGACGGCGCCGGACCCGACCCGCTGCTATCGTTTCTCGGCCGGGCCGATTTCCGACAACCGCCCGTCGACGTCCAGCCGAGTTGAATTACCTCTCCCTCGACGATATGGGTCGGGTCCAACGCAAGCATTCCAAGAGGGGGCTCATGAGCGACAGACTTCTCGCCTTGTTCGCCGAGGAACTGGACGTTTCTTCTTCCGCACTGGACGACGACAGTTCACCCGACACGGTCGAAAACTGGGACAGCCTCGCGGCCATGCGCCTTGTCGCGGCGATCGAGAGCGAGTTCGATGTCAGGCTGTCGACCAGGGAGATCATGAAGATGCGCTCGATCGGAATCGCTAGGGCCGTCCTCCGGGACAAGAGCGTCGACGTCTGAGCGGCCCGCAATCTTGAGAAGTGCCCCCTGCAAGGACCGAACGCAGAAGCTTGCCAAGGCGCTCGACGTTCTGCCCTTTTTCACCCTGTCCACTCGATAGGCATGCGTGATGGGCAGCGGCGGCTTCTTCGGCTTCTTCCTGGATCTCTTTTTCCTGGTCCCGATCCTGCTCGCCGTCAGGGCCGCCTTCCCTCACCCGGTCGTCTTCCGGGTCGCATCGACCCTCGCCGGGCTCTATCTCATCTACGCCCAGGCGCCGCGCTTCCTGCCCTTCTTCATTGCCTATTGGGTCGCGGTCTGGCTGCTGCAGCACCTTGCCGCGCAGGCGGAGCGGCGGCCCTCCAATGCGAACCTCGCTCTTGCCGTCGTCGTCGTCGTTCCCCTCGCGCCGATGGTGGCGTGGAAGCTCGCTCCTGCACATTTTGTCCCCTCGCTCAACGAATTCGCGGCGAAGGTTCTCTGGGCGGCGGCTCCCGGCTTCGGGTTCGCGGACGCCCTGGTCGGCATCGTCGTGCCGCTGGGTCTTTCCTTCGCGACCTTCCGCGCGCTCGACCTGCTGCTGAAGATCTATCTCGGCCTGCTGCCGCCGCTGAGCTTCGATCGCGTGCTCTATTACGGCTTTTTTCCGCCGATCCTCGCACTTGGTCCCATTGCCGAATATGAGGAAGTGAGAGCGGACAAGCCTTCGTCCCGATGGCCCAAGGCGGGGGATGTCGCGGTCGGCATTTTCCGTGTCATGCTCGGCATCGTGAAGATCTTCGCGGTCGGCATGCTCCTGGAGCGCGGCGCGGCGGTGATGTGGCGGGGCGGCGACGCGTCGGTGTGGGCGAGTTGGGGCGCGCTCCTGCTCTACGGATTGTTCTTCTACGCGAACTTCTCCGGCTACAGCGACGTCGCAATCGGGGCCGCACGCATCCTCGGACTGAAGCTGAAGGAGAACTTCGCCAATCCATTCCTGAAAACCAACCCGCAGGCCTTCTGGAACGCCTGGCACATGAGCCTCACGCGCTGGACGCAGCGCTACGTCTTCGTCCCGCTTGGCGGCATGCGCCCCGGCCGTCACTACGCCGCCGCCTTCGCCAGCATCATGGTCATTGCGCTTTGGCACGGCCTGGCCCTGCCGATGGTGGTGTTCGGCATCTTCCATGGAACGATTGCCGTCGCGCACCGCTGGCTGACCGAGCGCCGGCGGCGCGCAGGCAAGAAGCCCGGTCCGGAGCCCTGGTACGGCCATGCCCTCAAATCCGCACTGGTGTTCTCCTACGTGTCGCTCAGCCTGCCCCTTCTGGTCCTGGACAGCGGGCAAGCGCTGGCGCTTTATGGCCGCCTGTTCCTCGGCACGCCGATGTAGGGCGCTGACATGCTGGATTTTCAGCCTTGGATCGAACGCACTTTCGGCGCCTGGACGTTCCGCGAGATCGTGATCGCCCTGGTGGTCGTCGCCGCCGCCCTCGCCGCTTTCGATGTGGCGCGGGCGTTTGTGCCGATCCCCGTCTTTCCGACACCGGACGCTGGCTCGTCGAGCGCCATAAGGCGCTGGCTCGACCGTGACGATCCGCGCGGCTTCCTGCCGGGCTCCGCGCTCGGTTCACCCGGCGAGGATGACGGGCGCTTCGACATCGCCTGGATCTCGGGTTCGCCGATTTCCATCCGCAAAGCGCCGTCCGAATGGCGCCTGATGGGCAAGTCGGGCTACGAAATGACCGATGTGCTCGCGCACTATCTCGTTTCCATGGACGGGCGGCCGGTCAGGATCCAGGAATATCTGCTTCAGGGCGTGCGTATGGGTGATGTCAGGCGCGCCGTACTGTTCGCGGCCCATCAGCCCGAAATCGATGCCTATGTCGTCGAGGCGAACCCGGTCTGGATGCTCAACGACCTGCTGCAATTCACGCTGTCCCGACAGCGCGCCTCCGTCCTCGGGCTTCCCGGCGCGACGCGGTTCGACTTCGCCGTGATGGCGCGGCTGCTCAGGCCGCATGAGGTCGGCTTCCAGCTACTTGCAGGGGCGCTTCCGGTCATACGCGACCGTTTCGCCCTTTTCGGTGGGCTGTCGCCCTCTCCCCTTCCACCGTTCCCGCAGCGCAAGCCTGCAGAACATGCCCAGGACGGGCAGATGATCGGCACGTGGATGAATTGGCTTTTCCCCGACATCGCCACGCTTCCCATCCCCGAAGCTGCCGCCGGCCTGCGCAGCTACCGCAACCTGATGCTGATGGGCGACCTCGGCGAGGAGGGGCTGGGCATGCGGCTGTTCGCGGCCAATCTTCACACCCTGGCCGCAACGGGCAAGCCGGTGATCGTCTTCATGCCGCCGCTCAATCCCAGGCTGAAACTCGATGCCTCTTCTGTCGATTATGTGCGATCGATGAGGGCCGCTCTCGACCGACAGTTTGCGGCTGCGGGGGCGCCAAACATCGTCTTCCGCAGCGATACGGTCTGGGCGGAGCCGCAACCCGCCGACTATTTGGACATATTGCACCTGCGCCACGGACAGGGCGTCATCGGTCTCGTTGTCGGTTTGCTCGAAGAGAAGATCGGCAAGACCTTCGCGAAACGGCCGCTGTCCGATGTCTATGGCGCACCGGAGAGGACGACCGTCGGACAGAAGGCAACACCATGACCGGCGGACCGGGCAAGGACATCAACTGGGTCGCCGTCTTTGTCTTTGCCCTCGCGGTTCTCGCCGGCTTCGTGCTGATTCTTTATGCCGGCGGCGGCGGCAGCGGCTTCGTGTACGACAACGTCTGAGCGGAAGCCTTTGTGGCCTTTTCGAGGCCACCACCCCTATCCAATCGTAGAAGCGGGCTCATCCCTTTGGTGCTGAAAACTTCAAGGGGGCGGCGGCGTTATCCTACGGGAAAGCGGATGGCGCGGCGGCGGCGGCCGCGCCAAACGAGGAGTAAGAAAATGAGCAAAGCTCGGACAATCGCTGTGGGTCAGGAACGCTTCGAGATACGCGACGACGGTATAGCCAGCGTCTTCACCGACCTCATCATAGAAAGCAGGCTGATGGGCGGTGTCGTCTGCCTGTCGCTTGGCACGCTGGTCATCGACGGAGACGTCGACGCCGGAAACGACCCGGAAGCCGTCATCGCCGCCAGGCTGCGAATGACGCTGCGCACGGCAAGAGCTGTCCACGAACAGCTTTCGCTGCTGATCGAGCGCGCCGACCAGGAACTCAAGCCCAAACCGAACTAGTGCGGCGACTTCGCACGATTTCGAAATCTCGATCGGCGACGAAATTCGAAATCAAAACGAAAATATGTCCTGAGTTCCCTTTTTGCGATAAGTGCTTCCGCCTCGTCCATACGCGCGGTGTCGATCCCTGTTAGCGGTGCGTCCCTCGAAAACAACACGGAGACGGGACAATGCCGACTTATGTAGGAACCCTTGGCGCCGACAATATCAACAATGCCGTTTCGGACGTCATCTACGGACTTGATGGAAACGATACGATATTCTCGTCATTTGGCGGAATAGTTCACATCTACGGCGGACAAGGTGAGGATACGATCGATTACAGCGATGTGGCAGCGGGTAGCGCCAAGATCTACGGCGACGATGGTGCGGACATCATCGACGGCGGCGCGAACAACGATGAGATCTATGGCGGCGAGGACGGCGACCAGATCACCGGCTGGATGGGCGACGACTATATAGACGGAGGACGAGGAAACGATCAGCTTTATGGCAATGACGGTTTCGACACCATCTACGGCGGCGATGGCGCTGATATCATCCAAGGCGGCGCCGGCGAAGACATAATCGACGGAGGTTACGGCAACGACTGGCTGGACGGCGGTTCCGGAGCCGACATCATGATCGGCGGTGTCGGCAGCGACACCTTCTATGTCGACCACGCCGGCGACTATGTCGAGGATTCCGGTATGGCCGGGAGTGGCAACGATCTCGTGATCGCGTCGGTCAGTTTCAGCCTGATCGACCCGGATCATGCGTCCGGCCGGATAGAGATGCTGACGCTCGACGGGACCGCCGACATCAACGGCATCGGCAATGAGATCGACAATATCATCAAGGGCAATTCGGGCGCGAACACCCTGAACGGTCGCGGCGGTGCCGACAAGATGACGGGCGGCGCGGGCGACGACAGGTATTACGTCGACAATGCCGGCGACAGCGTCATCGAAGCGGCCGGAGAAGGCAATGACGTCGTCTACACCTACACCAGCTACCAGTTGGCAGCAGGACAGCATATCGAGACTTTCTCCACCACCGCGCTTAGCGGTACCGGGGCCATCAACATGACCGGCAACGAGGTGGCACAGCGCATCAACGGCAACAACGGGGATAACCGCATCTATGGGGGCGCCGGCAACGACCTACTGGTGGGCTACGCCGGCAATGACAACCTGGAAGGCCAAGCCGGAAACGATCGCCTTTTCGGAGTGTCGGGCGCCGACAAGTTCATCTTCCGCTACGCCACCATGGCGACGGCCGGCGCCGACACCATTGTCGACTTCGATGCGGACGATCTCATCTTTGTGGATCACCCGACATATGCCGGCGCCCTCGGCGCTTCGTCGTTCCGCACCGGCACCGAGGCGCTCGACGCCGACGACCGCTTCATGTGGGACGCCCCCAGCAAATCGCTCTACTTCGATGCGGACGGCAACGGGGCAGCCTCCAAGGTGCTCATTGCGGTTCTGGAGAATGCCTACGCGTTGTCGGCGGACGACATAATGATGTTCTGAAGCCAGATCCCGCACGTCCCGGCTCGAGGTTGCGGGCTGCCGGCTGGATCCGAGGCCCGTAACCCTTCCGACATCACGTTCAGGACCTCGGCCAGGATTTTGCGTTCGCGCCGAGGCGTCGCTTCAAGGTGATAGTGACACCCAAGCGCTTTCGAATGCGCACGGCTCGCCATAATTGAATCGGGAATTGAAGGTTCGTTCAGCCTGCGCTTGGAAGCCAGACGTCACCTTCCGATCCCCAGATGCGAAGCGACCAGTTCGGCGACCGCGGCATAGGGCATGATGCCGAGTTCCTTGCCGTCGATGCCGGGTCCGGTCGCAAGCACGGGTACACGCTCGCGGGTGTGGTCCGTGCCGCGCCAGGTCGGGTCGTTGCCGTGGTCGGCAGTGATGACAAGAAGATCGCCCCGCCGCAGCCGGCCGGTCAGTTCCGGCAGCCGTGCATCGAACGCCTCCAGCGCTCTCGCATAACCCGCCACGTCGCGGCGATGCCCCCACAGGCTGTCGAACTCGATGAAGTTCGTGAAGACAAGGTCGCCGGGCTCCGCCCTGTCGCACCAGTCGAGCACGCGGTCGAAGAGCGCCATGTCGTCGGCGCCCTTGGCGACATCGGTGATGCCCTTGTGGGCGAAGATATCGCCTATCTTGCCCACCGCGTGGACCGCGCCACCCGCGGCGATCACCCGGTCGCAGATCGTGCCATCGGGCGGCGCGATGGCGAAGTCCTTGCGGTTGGGCGTCCGGACGAAGCTGCCGGGCGCCTCGCCGACGAAAGGCCTGGCGATGATGCGGCCGACATTGAGCGGATGGAACAACTCGGCCGCGACCCGGCACAGATCGAGCAGCCGGCCGAGCCCGAAATGCGTCTCATGGGCTGCGATCTGCACGACGCTGTCGGCCGAGGTATAGACGATCGGCATGCCGCTCGTGATGCTTTCCACCCCGAACCGGTCGATCACGTCCGTTCCCGACGCATGGCAATTGGCGAGCGTGCCGGGAATGCCGGAACGGGTGACCAGTTCGCCCATCAGCTCTGCGGGAAAAGCCGGGACCGTGCGCGGAAAATAGTGCCAGTCGCGGGTGACGGGCACGCCGGCGAGCTCCCAATGGCCCGACTGCGTGTCCTTGCCGGCCGAGCTTTCTTCCGCGACGCCCCAGCGCCCGGCCGCAACGGCGCCCAGACCGGGTGCCGCCTTGCCGCAGGAGAGCTGGATGGCAGCTCCCAACCCCAGCGAATCGAGATTGGGGATGTCAAGCGGACCGCTGCGCCCCTGCTCGGCGCGGCCGCCAGCACATGCCTCGGCGATGTGAAGCAGCGTGTTGGCCCCTTCGTCGCCGTAACGTGCCGCGTCCGGCGCGCCGCCGCATCCGACGGAATCGAGAACGCAGAGGAAGACACGTGCCATCATTTCACCTCAAGCAAGCTGACAGCGACCGAGTGAACGGCGCCGGATCAGTTCAACGATCTCATAGAAAGCCCAGCCGATGAGGGATAGCAACAGGACCATGCCGATGACCACGGCCGTATCGCTGTTCTCCTGCCCGAAGACACGATGTAGCCGATCCCCTCGTTTGCTCCCATCGATTCGCCGATCACGGCCGCGATCATGGCGAGCATGGCGGCGGCCGTGCCATGAGCACCGAAGGCAGGAGAGACAGCAGCTAGATATGGCGGAAGCGCTGAGCGCGCCGACCGGTCCGAGGCGCGGGAGCATCAATTCTGCTTAAGTCGATTACGCCCTACGCACAGGTGCAGTCCCGGCCGATCACCGCTAACCTCGATGGTCCTCCAGGCAACGCGCAGTGCACGTGGAGAGAAACGATGAAGCTCAGATTGTTGAGTTCGACGGGCGCTATGCCGATGCTCCTGGCAACCGTCGCCGGCGCAACCGTGCTCGCAGGCGTTGTCGTTGGTGGTCTCTATTCGCAACAACAGAACGAAGACGCGGATAGGGGCGGCGTCAGTCGTTCCGCGCCCAGCCCGACCCTCGGCATCGGCCTGCCTGCGTTGGTCGTCGTCGGCGGATATGTCTGGGTCCGCTACAGATCCAAGAAGCGCCGGACATAGGCTTGAAAAGATCGAGGACTATGCGCCGACGGAGGACGTGGCCGGGCTGGCAAGCCCGGCGGGGCTTTCGCGCCGGCCAGAACGGACCTCCCCCGATCACGCGTTCCACCTTTGCCGACGTGCCGTGCCCATTACCCCGGCGGATCGAGATGGGTGCGCATGACGGTTGCTTCCCCATCCCCGCGGCCTTCCCCGAAAGACAGGCGGGTCGGCATCCGCAACTTCACTTTCGAGGCCTGCTCAGGCTTCACTCACGTTACGGCCCATCGGCTCGCTCAACCGCCCAAGGCGGACTTTGTCGCAGGGCTTCGATCCATCCAGTTACCCGGACAAACCGCCTGCCAGCTACCAGTTCAACCGACAACTCACTGGGTGGATACTTCCTCCACTGGTGGAACACGCGCTCGGGGCGCACTGTCTTTTCCCCGAAACCGGTGCCCACTTTCGGGAGACATGCTTTAGGGTTCGCGGGGGTCGAACCGCAGTGCGTCTGTTATCTGGTCGATAGTATAGCGCCTGGCGCCCGTGAGAGATTGCCACTTCGCTTCTTGGACTTCGTCCTCCGCGATGTTGCCAATAATCGTGCTTGCACGGCCCGTCGACAAGTTGATGCTGACTTCTTCCGTCTCGCCTGTGCCGCGATGCGTCCGGCTTCGGTCCAATCCGATCAATTCAAAGCCGTCATCCTGGAAACGGAACGTCAGTTTCGTCTGCCCCATCTCCCAACCGCCCGCGCTGGCGAAAAAGCCGAGAGTGACCGAGAACGCTCCCCTCGCGACTGCCAAACCTCCTGGACTGGCGAATGGATCGTCCAAAACCGGGTCTTCGTGCCTTGGTATGAGGGTGTGATTGGCGAGCGCGAGACGGTAGTTTGCCCGGCCTTCAGTGCCAAACGCGACGGCAAGGATTCGTGGATTTGTATCCAGGCTATTGGAGCCCAGCCCGTCCAGGTTCGCCACTATGTTGGCCGGATTGTCCTCCCGCAGTACGAATACGACGTCGTTGACTCGATCGCGGTTCAAATCACCTTCCGCTTTTGCTTCGAAGTACCAGCCAACCGGTACGAAATCCCGGAGCTCCGCAGCCGTTTCAGGAAGATCGGGATACCGCGCTGCGGGGATTTGCAGCTCACTCGCTACGCAAGCTTGCCACATGAGAGCTGGCGCAAGAGCTAGAGTGAACCAAAGCCCTGTTCGCATTGATGCCCCCGGTACAGACCGCCCGTCCAATGCGGGCGTATCCTAGTCAAGATCATTCCATGCTGCCAGCCTTGGAACAGCAGGAAAGGTGACAACAAGGCGGATGAAATGTTGGAACGCGGCCAACGGCCGAGACGGAACTCGTCGGCCGGAGGGGTACTTCCATCACCTGTCGCGTGTCAGGATTCGAATGAGCGGCAGCCCCATGACGTTCACATAGCTGCCATAGCGCGACACGGGCCTACAAGGCGGATTTCTCGCGGCGCGCCATCGAAGCCAAAAAAGATAACTATTTCAACTTGATGCGTTGGCGATCCCGGCAGGATTCGAACCTGCGACCATCGGCTTAGAAGGCCGGTGCTCTATCCAGCTGAGCTACGGGACCGTCCGCGCCGGCCGGGCCGGCGAAGCTTTGGATGCGCCTGATCCGAAGCTCAGTGCGTCCACGGGGTCTTGCGGTCATAGCGGAAATTCTCCGCATAGGAAATCTGCCGGCGGCGCGTTTCCTTGGGCAACTCGACCCGATAGGCGAGCCCGTTCTTTTCGGCATAGGCGACCGCCTCCTGCTGCGAACTGAAGGTCAGCCTGATCTGGCTCTTCATGTCGCCCGAACTGGTGTAGCCCATGAGCGGATCGATCTTGCGCGGCATTTCCGGATCGAATTCGAGCACCCAGAGACCGGTCTTGCCCTTACCGGACTGCATCGCCGTTTTGGCGGGGCTGAAAATGCGTGCGGACATGTCCCTCATTCCTTGCTTCGGCGCGAGGCGCCTCGACCTGAGGCGTCAATACTGTGCATTAGGGCCAACGGCAAGACTTAAGCCATCCGACGACTCGCCTTCGCCCGAGGAGGCAGGCGACCCTGGAACGGCTCTCGCGACGTGCTTGTGAAGAAGGATGCCGTAGGTTCTTGATTTTGGCGCATGTCCTTTTCCCGAAACCGCTGAACACTTTCGGGAGAAACGCGTTAGCGCCACCCCAGGCAGATGTTGTCGATCCGCCCGGTTGCCATCCTCTCGCGGATCGCGCCGAGGCGGCGCGAGAGTTCCTCGGAGAAATGCTCGTGGGTCTCGACCAGGATGAGATCGATCCGGCGATCGAGGCCCGCGTCGAGGATGGCTTCGAGGACCTCTGCCTCAGAACCCTCGACATCCAGCTTCAATAGTCGTACCGGCCTCGGGCAGCGCCTCGACATATGCCACGAGATCGACGATCTCGACCTCCGATACCGGCGCGCTCATATGGACGTCGCGGCGCACCAAGGACGAAGCGATCGTGTCGGCGATCTCGCCTGAGGATGCCGACTGCGTCTGGTAGAAAGGCGCCCACCCGGGCTTCGCCCCGACGGCCTTCGCTTCGATCGTCAAGCCAGGGGTTTCAGGAAAGCGCGAACGCAGCACGTCGAGCGCTGCGGGGTCGGGCTCGAATGCGATGACCTTGAGGCCCCTGGCAAGCAGGAACGCGGTGACGTCGCCGACATTCGCCCCGCAGTCGATCGCAAGCGCTCCCTCGGGCAACTCCCGAAGCAGCCTTCGCATTCTCAGCAAAGCGCCCTTGAAGGCGTCACGCGGCCGTTTGCGGAACCTCCGGTAAAGATGCCACCGGAGCCAGGAATTCCAGTAGCTCTCGCCAATTTCGAGCATCTTGTCCGCTCGCCCCGTTTCGATCGAAGGGCGCTATCATGGTCAGCATGCGACCACAAACCGCCGCTCACATGTTTGCCGGTGCGGCGCCCCCGGCGGCACCACCTGCCCCCAGGCTTGCGCCGACCGCCGAGCAACGCCGTTGCAGCCATGTCGAGCGGTGCCCGACAACGTCGATTGCGCTACCCTCGAGAGTTCCACCAGGCCGACTAGGCTGGAATGCCACCTCGACCGGGCTTGGAGGTGACTATCCACGGTTCGATCTCGACAGGCGCCTGGTCGAGGATGTTCGCTGCGCGGGCGAAGCCGGTGAAGGCCTCGTATGCATAGGAGGCCGGTATCTCGCCACGCTGGGCAGCTTCGCAGGCCCGGGACGCGGCGTTGTAGATTGGTCCACGGCGCGCCTGCGGCCATTCGGCCAGGAACGCAAGCGCCTCACCGACGCATGTGACCTCGCGCCGAAGGCGTTCTCCGTTCCTTAAGAAAACGGCACGTGCAAAATTCTTCCTGTTCATAGGCTCCTCCTGCTGTGAAGCGGCGCGTGAGGCGCCGCTTCCTGCGTTCCAAGGCCCTCATGCTGGACGGCGCGTATGCCCCAGTTCGCCGACGGCATCCCTCATCGCCTGCAATGCACGTCCAACCGGCCGTCGAGCGCGTCGCGACAGGTGCGCATGGCGGATCTTGGGACCGGAATTTGGCGGGTTCAACCGAGCCATCCATTCGATGGCTTCCCAAGTCGTGGCGACCCGGCGCGGCGCGGCCTCATCGCAGATCTCTGCGGGCAAAGGACACTTGTCGTCCATCATCACTTCCTCGGATTGCTGCGTGGTCTCTTTGAGCAAGCGATGGCCGCAGGCCAGATCCGCCGCGACCTGAGCAATAAATGGTCTTCAAGGCCGCCACCCGCAAGCCCGCTCCCCCAACAGCCGGCACCGCCATCGCGAGCGCGCCGGCGGCGTGTTGCAATCTTCGAGCGGCTGCGTTTTCAAGCGGCTCGCAATAGTTCCATCCTCTCGACCAGATAGCGGCGCCGCTCCTGCCAGTCCGACGTGGAATGCCGATGCATCCACACGGCCTCAGTCGCCGTCACGGCCCGTCCTCGCCGCCTGGCTTTCACGCCGACATGCGCGGCGCGCAGCCGCACGCTCCGACGATCGGACCTGTCGACAATCGGGATCAGCCTGGGATCGGGAGCCGCTTTGCGTGATCCATCGGGATTGGTGCACCACCGGCCAGAGCAGTTGTCGCCAGCAACCCCGGAGACGCCGATGCGTCTGAATACATCGGCCATCAAGTCAGGCGGTCGAGGCACGGCCTGGGCAATCTTCGCCTTAGAAGCCCCGCTGCCACTCGAGATAGGGGTTGCCGCCCGGTGCGCCGCGATTGCTACCGAAAGCGGGTTGCAATTCCGGATTGATATTGCTTTGGCTTGTCGCCTGACAACCGGCAACAACGACAACAATTACAGACAGAAACGCAATTTTCCACATTATTTCATCTCCGGAATGACACCCGCCTGCACCACATGCATTTGGATTACTGTTTGCATTTGTTTCAGATTTGTCGATCAATTGAGTATGAACAATAGACCCAGACTGAAGGACGGTCCTGTTCGATTCCGCAGCCCAAAGCCGAAGAAGCATATCGACTGGAGAGCGCGCCGTGAAGCGGCCCGCCAGTGGAAGGCGCAGCCATATTGTTGTGCCAACAGGAGCGCATCGCCGAGCGTTTTTCCGGCCTGCGCTTCGTCGCCATAAGCGCGCCGAACGATCGCCTCGCCTAACCTGACCAAGTCGTCGAAGACGCGACCGACGGGTGCGGCGGCGTTTTCGGCATCTATGAGGACGGCGAGACGCCGGGAACGCTGGCAAGCCCGTCGTGATCGATGATCCTCAGGCTCAGGATGCGCTCGAACCTGGGCGGGGGATCAGGCTCCCGGGGAGCGAGGGATTACGTCGAGCCAGGGCGCGCTCGTTGTCGGAGATCGGCCGGTCACACGCATCGCATGAGGGACGCCTCCAGTTCCGACAGGGCTGCAACGCCCAGCATCGCCAGAGCGCGGTCCATCTCGTCGCGAAGGATGGCGATCAACCGGTCGATGCCAGCCTCGCCCTCAGCCGCCACGGCGTAGAGCGCCGGCCGCCCGATGCCGGCCAGGCCGGCACCAAGACACAGCGACTTGACCACATCCGCCCCCCGCCTGATGCCACTGTCGATCAAGACGGGGATTTTGAGTTCGGCCGCGATTTCGGGCAAGACGGCGACCGGGGAGACGGTATCGTCAAGCTGCCGGCCGCCGTGGTTCGACAGGATTACCGCATCCACCCCCAGATCGGCGCAGCGCCGGGCGTCGTCCTTGCGCAGAATGCCCTTCACCATCAGTTTTCCCGGCCACAGATCGCGCAGCCCGGCCAGCGCATCCCAATCGAAGCTGGCATCCATCCGCCGCTTCATCAGCGCGGCCTGCACCTCGGCGCTCTGTGTCTCGGTCGTCTCGAAGTTCTTGAGTTTCGGCACGCCATGGCGCAGGTAATCGAGCGACCAGCCGGGATGAGTGATGCCGTCCCAGATCGAGCGCGGTGTATAGCGCGGCGGCAGGCCGAAACCGTTCCTCATGTCGCGTTCGCGATAGCCGTTCAGGGGGACATCGACCGTCAGCATGAGCGTCGAATAACCGGCATCGCGCGCCCGGCAGCACATGGCAGCCGAGATCTCGCGGTGCAGGACGTAAAGCTGGAACCATTTGTCGCCGTCGCCGGCACGGGCGATCTCCTCGATGGATTCCGACGAGGCCGTGGAGAGCGCGAAGGGGATGCTAGCGCGGGCGGCGGCGCGGGCCAGCATCGCATCCGCACCGGGACGCAGCGCGCCGTTGAACCCGGTCGGAGCGATATAGATCGGCAGGCCGTAGCTGCGGTCCCACAACTGCGCGGTCAGATCGCGGCGGCTGACGTCCCGAAGGCGATGCGGCAGAAACTGCCATGCCCTGAAGGCGGCGAGATTGGCGTCAAGCCCGCTTTCATCCCCTGCGCCGCCCTCGATGAAATCGTAGATCATCCTGGGCAGGCGCTGGCGGGCCTTCCTCTGGAAGTCATGAGCGTTGTAAATGCCGGTCATAGGTCGGCTCTATCAGGGGACGCACCGGCCCCGATCAGCGTCCGGGGCCGGCAGATATCGGTCAGGCATTCTTGACCGGCGGATCACTTCATCAGCAGTTCGCGCAGTTTGGGGCCATTGTCGGGGCTGGCCGAGATGATCATCTGCCAGCCGGCGTCCTGTGCCGTCTGTTCGAATGCAGCGGCCTTGTCTGCCGGCAGGCCGACCATGGCGATGCCGGCCTCCTGCTGCTTCTTGCCCTCTTCTTCGGCCAGCGTGATGAAGCTGCCCGCGGCATCCTCCATGGCGACCATTTCCTTCTGAAGGAACGCCTTCTGCTCGTCGGACAGGGCATTCCAGGCCTTCTGGCTCATGTAGATGCCGGTCTCGACGTTGTAGAAGCCCGGGTCGATGCGGGCCTTGGTCTTTTCCTGCCAGCCGAGGTCGAAGACGCCGATTGCCGGCCAGCCGTAGCCGTCGACCGCCCCGCGTTCGAGCGCCGTGTAGACATCGCCAGGCGCCATCTGCACCGGCTGCGCGCCGAGCGCGGCAAAGAAGGCCTGATAGACCGGCACCGAGCGCAGCTTGAGGTCCTTGACGCTTTCATTCTCGGGCGCCTTGGCGAGATAGATATGGTAGGGGATGTTCTGCGCCAGCCGGCCCAGCCAGTGGATGCCGGCCTTCTCCTCGTGAAGCTTGTTCATCAACTCGTAGCCGCCATTCTCGCGCAGTTCGGCCATGCTGCGGTTGGTCAGCGTCAGCGCGACGCCTTCGGGCACCAGATTGGCGTGGAAGACCGCCGTGGAGTTGGCCAGGTCGACGACCTTGCCGCGCAGGGCGTTGCCGATCTCCATCGGCGGCATCGCCTCGGGGCCGCCGATCATCTGGATCTGCACCACGCCCTTGCCGTTCTCGTTCACATTGGCGACGAATTCCTCGAACGGCTTGGCAAAACTCGTGCCGGCCTGGAACGCCGAAATCGCACGCAACGTGACTTCTTCGGCACTGGCGGCACTGGCAAGGGCGGCCAGTGCAAGGGCCAGCGAAAAGGGGCGGGCAAAGGTCATGGGTCAGTCTCCTATTGGTTCGCCGCTCGTGTGTCTCAGCGGATGAGTGAAGGAAGATAGAGTGTCAGTTGGGGCGCCAGGATCATCACCATCAGCACCAGAAGTTCGATCAGGATGAAGGGCACCGCGGCACGGTAGATCTTCGTCAGCGGAGTGCTGGGCGCCACGCCCTGCATCACCATCAGAAGGATGCCGAAGGGCGGCGTCAGCAGACCCAGCTCTATGGCGACCAGCATCATCAGGCCGAGCCAGACGAGGTCGATCCCGGCAGCCTTGGCCAATGGGATGAAGAGCGGCAGGGTGATCATCATCATCGAGATCTGATCGATGAAGCAGCCCAGCACCAGAAGCACCGCCAGCATCGCAAGAACCAGCGCCATCGGCGGAAGGTCGGCCGATGTCACGAGATGGATGAGCCCCGTCGTGGCGCCGGAAAAGGACAGGATCTGCGAGAAGGTCGTCGAGGCGACGATAATGAACAGGATCGCGACGGAGATCTTTGCCGTTTCAGTCATGGCCTTGGCAAAGGATGCGAAGGTGAAGCTGCGATAGGCCAGCGTCGCGATGAAGGCTCCGAGCACACCGAGCGCGGCAGCCTCGGTCGGGGTGGCAATGCCGGCCAGCATCCCGCCGATCACGGCGACGAAGATGCCGAACAGTGGCACCACGTCGCGCATGAAGGGCCAGATCCGCTGACCGAGCGGTGGGATGGCATCCAACGCCTCGCGCGGCGCCGAAGCGCGAACGAAGAGACCAACGAACACCACAAAGGCCAGAAACAGCCCGGCCATCAGCACGCCCGGCATGATGCCCCCGATCAGAAGTTCCGAGATCGAGATTCCCGACAGTGAGCCGAGCATCACCGCCAGCGTCGACGGCGGGATGAGCACGGCGATCCCGCCCACCGCCATGACCGGGCCAAGCGAAAGCGTGGTGGAATAGCCGCGCTTCATCATCTCTTGCGACAGGGTTCCGCCAAGGAGCGCCGTGTTGGCGATGGATGATCCCGAGAGCGCCGCGAAGGCGGTACCGCCGACGACCGAGACACAGGCAAGTCGTGCCGGCAGCCGGACCAGCAGCTTCTCGATGGCATCGATGGCGCGGTAGGCCAGACCGCAGTGGAACAGAAGCTCGCCCATCAGAACGAAGAGTGGGATCGGCGCCAATGCAAAGGAATTGACCGACATCGAGGCATTGCGGATCAACTGTTCCAGGCCGCTTTCTCCGCCCAGGAACAGCCAGGCGCCCACGATGTTCGCACCCAGGAAGGCCAGAGCTACCGGCATGCCGATGGCGAACAGCACCGCCAGAAGGCCGCCGAGCAGGAGCAAGGTCACCCACCAGGTCATCATGCCTCGGTCCTCCGCTCAATCACCCGACCGAGGAATTCCAGCGTGCACAGGCCAAAGCAAACCACTATGGGAATCTGGAGATACCATTCGGGGAAGATCAGATTCTTGAAGACCAGCGATCCCGCCCCGCGCGTATCGACGATCACCCTTGACGCTTCATAGAAAAGCAGGCCGCAGATCATCAGGCCGAAAAGATTGGCCAGCCGCCCCAGGACTTGCGCCGCAGCGCGGGGCACGAGCCGCAAAACGACGTCGACGTTGACGTGGCCGTACTCGCGCAACAGCCATGGCGCTCCGAAGAAGGTGGAGATGGTCAGCAGGTATTCGGTGATTTCGTTCAGCCACGGCCATTTGGCGATGGCGAGGTTACGAAACAGGATGTCGGCGGTGACGATCACGGTCAGCGCACCGAACCCGGCGCAGGCAATTATCCCGCAGAACTTGAATACGGCCTGGAATGCCGCGCGGAATGGCTGCCGCTGCATGGAGTCTCCCTCTCCCGATCGGAGGAAATTACTTTAGACTTAAAATTCCTTCAATAGAAATTTAAGCATGAAGAAAATGGCCTCCGTCCCGAGCGGTGACGCGTCAGCGCTGTCAACGCCATTCTCCGCCACGTCCGGCGCGATCGCCTGCAGCGCGACAAACATGCGCGCCTGCGCATGACCAGGTCGAAAAGGGGTTCAGGGTTGCCTGGGCCGTCTGCCTCAAAACCATCGTTGCGGCGGCGCTCCTGACGACTGATGGACGAAACTCCTTGATCGAATACGGAAGGCCCGCAAGGCGGCACGCGTCCAGTGTCATTCCATTCACTGTTGGCTGTTGCCTGTGCCGCAAGGACGTGTTAGCCGGACGCCCATCAAAGCCGGACGAGTGCAGAACAACCAATGAATATCCGGGGTGATTCTCGGTGTGACTTTGAACCACAAACGGCACACCAAACACCCTTTGTTCTCATTCGGCAAGAATCCGGCCTTGCCAGGAAAGGCTGAATAGCTTAACGGCTACAATGCCTTACATCGGCCCGGAGTGTAGCGCAGCCTGGTAGCGCACCTGATTTGGGATCAGGGGGTCGCAGGTTCGAATCCTGCCACTCCGACCAACAATTTCAAAAGCTTAGTTGATTGCAAAAATGCGCTACCCGGCTTGGGGTACCGCACGGGTAACGATATTGTGAAGAAAAGCCCCGGCGATGGCGAAAACACCGGGGCTCTTCGGGCTGACAGGCTAAGGAGATGCGGAACCCCTGTCAGCGGTCATTCGCCGGGCCGTGGCCACAGCAACAAGCGACGACGGCGGGTCATTCGGTCGCCTCCCGAGCCGTCTGGCCAATGGCCATCAAGCGGCGTAGGGCTTGCCGTCGCGTTTCGCGGCCAGCGTCGCGAGCGATAGTCTCTAGCTCTTGGTTGCGCATCGCGGTTGCGAGTTGGCCCATGCGGGTGCGTTTGCCACCTGCTGAAAGCGAACGCTCGATTGCTCCGGCTGTTAGGCCAACGCCACCGCCAAGCGCATCGGCGGACGCCCCGAACAAAAAGAGCATCTTGCGCCATTCGGTCTTGCCGGTCTGGACGCTGCGCAACAGGTTGAGTTCCGTGGGGGTGAACATGGATTTACCCGTCGCCGCCTTGCGCAGTTCCTTGGCAATCTCGTTGTTCAGCCCCTGCACAAAACCGGATTGTGAGGCGTCGGCCAGTTCGATCATCTGTTCAACGGCTTCGGCCTTTTTCTGCCGTAACACCATGGCGCGGGCAGACGACCGCATCGAAGCGAGTTCGCGGGCCGACATGGTGCCACCTTCCGCTACGATCTGCGGATTGACCGCGAAGTCATCAAGGGCCGTTTTGACAGCCTCCATCGCGGACGCTTCGGCATCGTTGCCTTGTTTGTACAGGCTGCGGATGGTCTTGCCGATGCCGGATGACTGCGCATCGAGTGCCCCGAAGTCGAGCGCCGGGCTTTTCATCAGGTCGTCAAGGATGCCGTGCGCCTTGGCTGCGTTGGACGGGTGGAAGCCCTGTTTCAAGAGGGCCGCTTTCGTCCGGGCCAGCATGTCGGCATAACGGTCGCCGTTGTAGCTGAAACCTGCTTCCCGCATCTGGTCGTAAGCGCTGCGGATATGCCGCCGCATCTCGTCGCCAGAGGAGATTTCCGCATACTTTGACGCTTGCTTGACGACGCGGACGGTCTCACGCCGTACCCCGGCAGCGGTCAAGCCACCCGCCAACGCACCGGCCATGCGAGCCGGGGTTTCCAGAAAGGTGCCTTCCGTCGCCTGTCCAAGCCCTTCCGATGCAACGGCCGGAGCAAGCACCATCGCACCACGGCGAACGAGACCGCCCGGAGCAAGCGCGTTGGGAGCGAATTCGCCGATGGTCCGGGCATATTCCCCTGCCGTGGTCTGCGGGTCGTATTCCGTTGCACCACCGGTCAGCGCGGCCATGCCTTGCCGTGTCGGCTCGACCATGGGGCGGTTTTCCGGTAGTTCGCCGCGAACCATGGATTGCACGGTGGCGACCGGGTTCGTCGGGATAAGGGCCGAAAGGGCCATGTCAGCAAGCCCGGTCACGCCTTGGGAGAGCCCCGCACCGGCCGAACGTGCAACGTCCGCCGCGACGGAGGGCTGTGCCTGTTCCTGTTCTAGACGGAGGCGAGCCCTTGCGAGGGCTTCGATCTGCTCGCGGGTCATTGGAACAGCTTCCTTTCATCCGGGGTAAGCAATTGCCACATGCGATCGCGCATCGGGTCATTTGGGGCGAAGCTGTCCGGGATGCCCGGCACGGAGGCCGGAGAGCCTTTCAAGCCGTTCAACAGCGTGCGTAGCTTGGGGCTCATGATCGTCTGGCGGTCAAGGTCAGCGATTTTGCGGCGGGCTTCCGCCGCTGAAATCTCACCGGCCGCGAAGCTATCGATGACTTCGCTACGGCCTATGTTCAACGCCCCTTTCATGCGGATCATCTCGGAAATCAGCTTGTTGGCTTCGGGCTTATTCCGAAGGGCCGGAAGCGATTGCATCATGGCATCAAATTCAAGGTCCGACGTTGCACCGCTGCCGGGAACCCGAAGCGTAGGGGCCAGACGCTTCACGATGGACTGGAACGCTGCACCGGCACTGTCGATGCCGGGGAATGCTTCCTGTAGGCGACCAATGACCGGACCTTGCGGGGCCATTTTGATTAGTTCATCGATCACTTCCATGTCAGCGACGAGGCCAGCGCTCTGGTTGCCGGCCTTCTGATACTCGTTCCAAAGCTCACCGGTCTTGGTGTCCAAAGACTTGCGCAAGGCCGTATCGGAAGGTTCGCCGCCAACTGTGATGTTGGTCGCACCGGCCCGCTTGGTCTCAAGCAGGAACTCCGGGAACGTCCCTTCGTAGCCGTTCGCTTTGGCGAAGTTGAACTCCGTGATGTCATCGGTTGTCGGATTGCGCAGCCGCTCGACTTCAAGCCGTGTCTTTTCAAGGTTCGCCTCCGCCTGATAATCCCGCTGTGGTTCCGTGGCCAGCGTTCCGATGTTGGCGAGGTCGCCCATATCCACCCCGTTGTTGAAGGCGTCGATGCCTTCCGGCGACTGGATGAAATCGAGGATGGCTTTCTGCGGGCTCATGCCCTTGGCGATGCGCTGTTGAATGCCTGCCGTGGCGGCGGCTTGAGCCCCGGACAACTGCTGCCGCTGGAACTCTGCTTCGGTCGGGGAACCGATAAGCTGGCCAAGACCACGCAACATGCCGCGCTGTGGGTCAAGTAGCCGATTGTAGCGACTAGACGGCTGCGCAGGGAAGCCCGCAGACGGCAATCCGCTGTCTTGGGCTACCGAACCACGGAATGCTTGCTGTCCGGTCCTACGGACGGCCGTGGCGGCCGTGTGCGGGTCATTCTGTTCGACTTCCCACGGAAAACGGGTCATTTGTAAACCTCATGTTCCGGAGTGTCTTCGTCCGGGTCTTCCATAAGCTTTTCAGCTATGGCGGACGCAAAGTCTTCAAGCTCAGCGTCATCCGCGTCCGCCAGAAAATCAGCGATATACTCGCCAAGCTCCTCCGGGCCGTCGGACATATCGATCCAATGCACGATCTGCTTATTCATCTTTGACATCGCTGTCCTCCATAGCTTGAGGGGCCAGTGCATCAAGATACCGCTGCGCCTCCGGAACGCTCAAAGGACGCGAGTTCATCTTTTTGCCGCTGGCGTCCTTGATGTCGGCGCGACCATAGCCAAGGTCGATGATCTGCCAGCCGCCACGCTGTTCGATCACCGCACCTTGGACACGGCCAAGCTCCGCGTTGATGTCCTTTTGCGCTTGGGCCAGACGTTCCGCACGCTGCTTCTCCCGCATGTCGGCCTCGACATCAAAACCTGCTTGTCGGGCGACTTCGGCTGACACCTTGGTGCCGTTGCGGCTGTAGTAGTTTCCGGGCGAAACCTTGTCGCCAAAGACTTCGGTTTGGGTTGTCGTGCCGAAGCCAATCGGGCGAATTTGCCACGGGTGGTTAAGGTCCAGCGCACCGTTTGCCGCATGCGTCGGGGAAAGGTTGCCGCTGTTGTCGAGATTGGACGAATGTACTTGGTATGCCATTTTGAGTTCTCCTTTTACTCTTCGGATTGATGAAGCTGGGCGCATTCCGCCTGCGTGTAGCCGTAGTGTGTGCCGGTCTCGTCGTGTTTCACGCACAACGGTAGATTGGGAGCCAAGCGGCGCTTGTCGCGAGTGTCTTGAGAGCGGTTCGGCGGAGTGTCAGGCACTGGCCACCTCCTTCACGATCTGGCCCTTAAACGGAGCGTCTTCGGGCATGGTGTGAACCGGTTCCGGAGCCGCCGATTGCGCAGCGTCGCGGCGTGACAGTGCGATGTTGAGGGCCATTTCGTAGGTCGCTACGTGCTTGCCGGTCCCGTCCCTTTCCATGTTGGAGATGGTGCCTTTGTTGATGGCTTTCTCTCCGATGGCTTCGACAAGTTGTCCGGCCCCTTCCATGGTCAAGCCAAGGGCTTCCCGCTTCGAACGGAGGTCCCTGCCAAGCGCGGGATTACGAGGGTTCTTGAGGCTTACTTCGGTCGGATCGATAAGAAGGTCTTCTAGGTTCATTCCGGAACGCTTCATAAAGGCCATCACCATCCGTTCGCGGATTTGCTTGCCGTGCTCTTCCAATTCGGCCTGATGCCGAGCACGTTCATCGGAAAGACGGGCTTCCGCCTTCGCGAGGGCGGTTTCCAGCGCCGTGAATGGCTCCACGTAGCGACGGAGAATGATCGGATTGATCTCGTCGCCGACTTCCACCACGAAAACACGAATGCCTTTCGCCGTGAGGGCAGAAACGATTTCTATTACTTGCGAGGGAACGCCGGAGAGGGTCGCTAGTCTTGGCGTGACGACCACATCTCCGGGGATCGCGCGCAAGAGCAAGGCGCGCAAAGCTTGATCGCTGTGCGGAAGGTTTTCCATGAGGATCGTACCGCCGCTAAGAGCGGGCAGCATGAACCTCTGTAGCAGCGCGTTGCAGGCAGCAACCTCGCGGTTCATCTGGAAATCATTCACGGGCTGCAAATAGGCAAAGCTGGTCATAACTGTTCTCTCCTTAGTAATCCCGGAGACCCATGCGGCGTTGCCACGCGGTAAGCTGGTCGCTAATGTCGGTCTCCGTGTTAGGTTCGGGCTGGGGTTCGGCAGTACCGCGAGCCGGGCCGCCGCCCATGTCGAGCCCGCCGCTACGGTCGTCGCCGCTACCTTCAATGGCCCCGATATGTGAGACGGTCTCCGTTTCGTAGTGGATGCGTTCAAAGAGTTGCTGGCGGCTGGTGTCGTCTTCGGCCATGTCAACAATATCGTCCAAGGACATTCCAGATTGCCGGATCAGGTTCCCGACCGCCTTTTGAACGTCCACTTGATTGTCGTAGGGGTTTTGCAACTGGTATGAGCGCCATAGCCGGTTGCTGGTCTTGGCAAAGCGTCGGGTCTGCCTGTCTTGGCGGTCCCAATCGTCTATCGTGGGGATATCCCGAACCGCCGGTTCACCGTTCAAGCCGTATCGAATTTCGCCCTTTGGAAGCGTCGATTTCTTGGCAGCATCGTAGATTTGACGCTTGAGGCCCGGGTAGATTTCGCCGTCAAATTCATCGGCCGGGCGGTAGCCTTCCTGCTGCTGCCAGCGGATGAGGTCATCCGTTACATTGTCCCCGTGCGTTGCGCCGCCGAGATGCTCAGGCTTTAGCCCGGACAGGATGCGGCGGATTTCCTGTTCTTGTGCGTCCTGCGCCGCTGCAAATCGTTCCCGTTTCCTCTGGTCCCTACTCATTTTGCCCCGCCCCTGTTGACGCTGTTGAATATAACCACATGGTTATATATGGTTGCGCGGTGGTCGTCAATAGGATAGGATATGCCGCAAATAGGACACTACGGAGTTGCAACTATGACTGACTACTCAGTAAGCGAACTTGCCACCTATGCGGGCATCAGCAGACAGCGCATGTGGCAACTGATCAAGGACGGAAAAGGCCCGGCCACCTTCTTGGAAATCAAGGGCAACGGCCGCACGCGGATCAAGATCGACTGGCCCGACGCCGTGCGATGGATGGCGGAACGTTATCCGAAGCGGGCGCAACTGTTTGTGGAGGTGTGGATGGCCACCACGGTTTCGGGCACGCTCCAATGACCTATGAGCCAAATGAAAACTGTGCTGACCGCTACGGACGCAACATCCAGTACAACACAGTCCAGACCGTGAAGAGTGCGCAGCGCATGAGGGCCGCTGGTCTGGAGCGCTACCTGTCGCGCTGTGAGCGGCGGTTACTTGAACTAGCGGACAGGGAGGCGACGACCCGCGCACAGCGTGCCGCCGTGGCCGAAGCGGCGAAAGGGCCCAAAACGGTTTATCGCGGCAAGGTGACCTATAGCGTCAACGGGTTTAGCCCGAACGGCGTGAAAATCGGTCGCCCTCGCAAGGCCGATGGGGGTGTGTGATGGCGGGGCCGAAGAAAGAGGGCGAAAGCAGACCGCCCAAGCCGCCGTCGCGGCCGGGAAAGCCGGGCGGCAATCGGCAGCCCGTACCGGGAAGGCGCGGCCCGAAACCCGGATGGCAGCGCTAAGCCCTCGGTTGCATATGACAGTCACTCGCTACGCTCGTAGATTGCAATTGGTATTGAATTGGTAGCTTGTGACAGACCTGTCGGTAACATATATTCTTGAAGCAAAGAAAAGGCCGCCCCGAAGAGCGGCCGATTAAGATCAGGAGTATCCGAAACTCGCAAACGAAGGAAACCAAACCAACGAGGGAGTTACAAATGACATATAAGCCAAGTAGCGGTCCAAATCAAGGTCATGGCCGGAATGTCGCAGCATATGACGGCGTTGATCTGATCTATATAGACGGTCAGGTTTTATTGCCCGAACGGTATCCAGACCTTTACCCTGAGCTTTACAAGCCTGCACCAATGGCAAAGCCTGAATTGCTACCGGCCAATGACAACGCCGCAGGCTCACCATCTAGGAGTGAGTTGCTCGCTCTGGACTGGAATGATTGGCTGACTAAGGAAGTACCACTGCGAGAAAAGCTCATTGACCCGATCATTCCGCAGAAGGGGCTTATTGAAATCTACTCCAAGCGGGGTATCGGAAAGACATGGCTTGGACTTGGTATGTCTATCAGTGTCGCCACTGGAACGGATTTTCTGCGCTGGAAAGTCTCTAAGCCCCGTCGCGTACTGTACGTTGATGGTGAGATGGATTTTGCTGAAATGCAGGTTCGGGCTAGGGATATGGCCGCAGCAATGGGCGTGTCACCTAACCCCGGATATCTGCGCCTTGTCTCAGCAGATATGCAGGAGAGTGGCATTCCTGACCTTGCGTCGGCTGACAGCAGCGGACGGGACATGATCGAAAAGACGCTGAGATTAGGAACACCGGAGAAGGTTGACCTTCTCATACTAGACAACTTGTCTAGCCTGACCGATGCGCCTGAAAATTCCGATGAAGCATGGGATCATATGAAACGTTGGTTCCTTTCTCTTCGCAGGCGAGGCGTTACGGTCATTTTTTTCCATCATGCGGGCAAAGGCGGCAATCAACGTGGGACTTCGAAGCGCGAAGACCCATTGAACACTGTTATCAAGTTGGCGGCTCCAAGGGACTATAGAGAGGAGGACGGGGCTAGGTTTGAAATCCACTATGAGAAACACCGGGGGTTCTATGGAGCCGACGCACAACCATTCGAGGCACAGTTTCGTGACGGCAAATGGACAGCGAAGATGCTCAGCGAAGAAGCACGCATGTTGCAGGTGGCCGAGTTGACGCGACAGGGCTTGTCCGTTCGGAAGATCGAAGAGGTGACGGGACATTCGAAGTCAGACGTCGGCCGTTTGCAGGTCAAGGCCCGCAAGCAAGGTTTGCTGGGACAGAAAGACAACGATCCTGGGACAGGAACTCGGGACGGCTAATGTCCTTGAAAAATGCTCCACCGCCGACCTGTCGCCAGTACTGTCCCAAAACCCCTATTTATAGGGGTTGGGACACTGGGACAGCGTGGAGGGCGCGGGACATCGAACAAAACCACGCAAATCCTACCCGCTCGGAAACTAAAAGGGGACCCGTGGCGCGGATTGTTGTTATGTTTCATAACAAGGGCGTTGTTGCGTGAGGGCTGGAATTCCGCCTAGGCGTCCATCGTGCATCGCTGGAAAAATATAACGCCTAGATTGTGGTTGGCCTCGGGATGCGTCGCGGCGTTGCGGCGTCCGTAGCGGCCCGGCTGGGGGGGGTATTATCATCATTATCAGCCCGTCGCGGCATGGTGCGATTGGTTGAAAAGGGCTGACTCCCTGAGATAGCATCAAGGGAACAACACCGTAAAATCAATGTGTTAGCAGAAACTCGCTACCCGTGCGGGCTCCGTGGGTAATCAATGTTGCACCGCAGCGTAGCGTCACCAGATCGTGCGACGCCCGCGACGACGGCGGCAGGGGCTGGGGGTTCCCCCTTGACACCCCTACCCGCCGGGTACCCCCAAGGGGCCCCCAAGCGTAGACCGTGCAAAGAAAAACATTTAGTTCAAGCTTAAACTATTGTGTTGCCTACGATTTCGCCGCTCGCACCCACGGCGGGCCCCGGACGCATCAACGAAACGAATCCGTCGAGGCGGACCGATTCCTTTTATTGATTGGAAGTCCGGGCATCGCGGGCCGATATTTTCGCCATGCCACCGGAGGGTTCACACATGACCTATCAGGATCGCATAGCGCTATGGCAGGACGTGCCGCTTGCCCGCTGGCCATCCGATCTAGCCACGGAGTATTTCGAACAGGAAGCGAAACAGCGGCGCAAGGCTGCCGTGGCACAGCGGCCCGTAGTGATCGCAGTCCGGGTGCTGTGGATGGTCGCCTGTCTCGTCGTGGTGGCTGCGACGGGCTCTTTCTGGCCGCTGGCCGTCCTCGCCGCGCTTGGACTATTGTGGATTGCCCGCCCGCTGCCGTAGGGCGGGTGAAAAGGGGGGGGGGGGGGGGGCAAATGGAGGATGTCGTAATTGCGCTGGTTATCGCTGCGCTGGACACGGGGAATGTCCGTCGCCGGACAAAGGCCGGAGTGGTTGCGGGACCGACATTAATTCAAGGCTGGCTCATCACGTTCCCGATAGTTGCTTTGTGCGTCTTCGGGCTCATCAAACTCATCCGATGGCTTATCTAAACGGCAAACGAAAAGGGGCCACGCTGGCCCCTTTCTTTATGTGCAAGCGCTGTACGGGCCGCTATGCCGTGATGCGGGCCAGTTCATCCGCCCATGCGTCCAGCGCCGCGTATTTCTCGGGGCCGTAGTCGTGTTGATCGTAGATTGCCGCCATGCCTTGGGGCTTATGGTTCGTCACTTCGTCGGCAAGCGTGCGAGAGAAGCCTAGCGCGGTGATCCCGCTGTAGGCTGTATGACGCAAGTCATGATAGGTCCAGCCGGGCATAGGCTTGCCAAGTTTCTCCTGAACCCGCTTGTCGAGCCGTTGTTTGACACGAGATTGCTTGTGAACAGGCCGGTTCGAACCTTTTGCGCTGAATAGGAACTTGCTGCCGTCGTTCGGCAGATTGGCAATCAACGTCAGTGCCAACTGTGACAGCGGAACGACGTGTGCGCGTCCGTTCTTGGCCCGGTGGGCGGGTATGGTCCATTCCCGTTCCGCAAAGTCGAACTCGGAAAACGGAGCTTCACGGACTTCGCCGGGACGCTGGCCCGTCACAAGCGTCAACAGCGCGATTTGCCCGTAGGGGTACCCGATAGCTTCATCGTCCTTGGCTGTTGAGACAGCAAGCCATAGAGCCTTGATCTCTTCCGGGCTCAATACACGGTCGCGCTTGCCTTTGGGGAACCGTCGCCGCACCGTGGCGAACGGGTTGACGCTGACATATTCCCGTTCTTCCGCCCACCGCCCGAAATGCTTTAACGCGCCTAGCACGTGGTTAGCGGCCGATGGGCGGTCGGCCATCTGGTCTATGATGGCAAACACGTCTTTACGTGTCAGCATGGGGGTTTTGTCATGCCGGGCGAACGTCCTGCCGGTCCAGTGACTTAAGACGCCATTTCCGTTGGGTATCCAGCCTCCCCGACCGTCCGTCTTCAAGCCAAGCCATGCGGCTGTCTGGCGCTTCGTGCTGTCGCGGGTTGGCTTGTCCGGGCTTGCGTCTGGGTATTTGGTCATGAACTCCACAAACAACTGATCCACCGTCCAGCCTTCCCATTGCAGGGATTGAAGCGCTCTTGTCTCGGCAACTTCGCGCCGCTGTACGATGGCGGGATCGATCTTCTGCTTGACCTTGAGATAGCAGTTGCCCGCCAACGCAACCGCCATATCCTTTGTCAGTGGTTCCCCAATTTGCGGCGCTTCGCCCGGCTCTAGTTCGCGCGTGCCGTCAACTGTGCCAAGCGTCAGCTTAGCGGCCTTGCCATCGGGGCGACGGTAACGGAACGCCCACGACTGTCCGCCCGTCACTTGCGATATGAGGTATAGGCCCTTGGTGCCGGGAACCGGTTCCTCGATACGCTTCCCTTTCAGTTTTGCCCGTGTGGGGCCTGTAAGTATCCAGATCGTACCGCCCGGCTTGGCTTCTAGTGCGGCTTTGCGTTGTACTTCCAGTGCGTTCGCCATGGTCGTCCACTCCCCTAGGGGTAATCCAAGGGTAACAAAACTAGCACGAAAACGGGGATAACGGGTAGCAAAAACCCAGCAAATCCGGGCTTTCTTTGGTATGTTCTCTTTATTTGGGATCAGGGGGTCGCAGGTTCGAATCCTGCCACTCCGACCAATGCCACCCTTCCTGGACACAGCTCGGAGCCGGGTCGGTCAGAAAAGCTCGCCCTGCCCCTCGTCCATCGCGCTTATGATCTCGGCGGCCATCGCCCGCGTGATGCGGCTCTTCTGCTCGAGCGCGACCCGGTCCAGCCTCTGCACCACACGAATCGCGGTCGACAGCGAGCGCTCGATGCGCCGCACGACATACTGCACCACATGCGGCTCGACCTCGACCTGGCGGTCGGCGAAGAGCTTGGTGATGACGCCGGCAAGCAGGACGTCGTCCGGTTCGCGGATCTCGACAGTGGCGGCCGCTTTCAGCCGGGACGCCAGGTCGGGCAGCCGCACTCCCCAGGCCGCTGGGAACCGGCGGGCCGTCAGGAGGAGATGCGTGCCGGCTCCGCGCACGGCGTTGATCAAATGGAAAAGCCCGTTCTCGTCGAGCGGACCGCTGTCGGCATCGTCGATGAAGACCGGGCCGGACGACGCCGCATCGACGGCCTCACCTCCGATGTCGCCGCATCCCACGTGCCGCGCATCCGCCATCTCGCACCAGATGGCGCCAAGATGCGACTTGCCCGACCCGGCCGGCCCGGCCAGCACCACGACGGGCGACGGCCAGTCCGGCCACCGGTCTATCAAGGACACCGCGTCGCGATTGGCGACCGACACGACGAGGTCGTCGCGCGAGCGACCCTCGGCATGCGCGAGATCGAGCGGAAGCTGGCGTGCTCTATTTCGGGCCATGCGCGCCCGGCGCCTCCGGATGGGGCGGGACCCCTTCGACCTCGCCCTGGTGGCCTATGTAGAGAGGTGAAGCCAGATAGCGCTTGATTGCAAAGCGCACCAGCACCGCGACGGCCGCCGCCGCCGGCACCGCGATCAGCAGTCCGACAAAGCCGAACAGCGCGCCGAAGGCGAACAGCGCGAACATCAGCCAGACCGGATGGAGCCCGACGCTCTTTCCGACGAGCCTCGGCTGCAGAATGTTGCCCTCGACGAACTGGCCAAGGAAGAAGACGGCGGCGACGGCGCCGATCATATAATAGTCCGGCCAGAACTGGACGATCGCCACGCCGATCGACAGCACCAGCCCGACCAGAGACCCGACATAGGGAATGAAGCTGATCAGCCCCGCGAACAGGCCGATCAGGATGCCGAAGTTCAATCCGACCAGCGTCAGGCCGATAGCGTACATGATGCCGAGCACGAGGCACAGCGTGCCCTGGCCGCGCACGAAACCGGCGGTGGCGGTGTTGATGTCGGCAGCGATCTCGCGGACGGTCCCGACATGGTCGCGCGGCACCCAACTGTCGACCCTGGCGACCATGCGATCCCAGTCGAGCAGCATATAGAAAGCCACCACCGGGGTGACAATGAACAGGCCGGCGACGTTGAAGAGCGCCACGCCCGAATCCCAGATCGACTTCATGATGGTCGACACGAAACCGGCGCTCGACGTCAGGAGCGAGTTCAGGCCTTCGCGCAGGCTGTCGGCCTCGATGCCGAAGCGCTTTTCGAGCCATGTCGGATCGTAGCTGGTGATCAGCGACTGGAGCTGGCTGAGATAGCTCGGCATCCTCGCGATGAAATCGGAAAGCTGCGTGGCGAGCACCGGGATGAGGATGACCAGGGCCAGGACCAGCACGATCACGAAGGCGACCAGGATCAGCACCGTCGCGGCCAGGCGCGACATGCCCAGACGCTGCAGCCGGTCGGCCACGGGATCGAGGAAGTAGGCAAGCACCATGCCGGCCACGAAGGGCAGCAATATGTCGCTGAAGACGTAGATGAACAGCGCAAAGACGGCGGCGGCGACGAGCCAGAAGCGGAGCTGGCGCCGCAGCGCCGCCAGGGCAAGCTCGGTCGCCCCGTCCTCACCCACCTGAATTCTTGCCTTCGCCATAGCCGCTCATATGCCTCAGCCAGCCTACGAGATAGGCCGCGGCGGAAGCGACGGTCAAGGTGCCGGACAGCAGCACCAGCCCGTCGCGCACCGGTCCCACGTCGGCCCCGAAGGCGAGCTCCCCCAGGACGAAGGCAGCCAGCACGATCTGCACGGCCGTGTTGGCCTTGGACACGAAGAGCGGCTTCATCTCGACCGGATGAGCCATGATCGTCGACAAGAGCACGGCGCCGACGATCAGGGCGTCGCGGGAAACGGCGGCGATGACCAGCCAGAGCGGCAGTTCGCCCATGAAGCCCAGCACGACGAAGACGCTGACGAGAAGCAGCTTGTCGGCCATCGGGTCGAGATAGGCGCCGAGTTCGGAGCGCTGGTTGAAGTTGCGGGCAATGAAGCCGTCGACTGCATCGGAAATGCCGGCGACGAGGAAGCCGGCGAGCGCCCACTCCATGCGTCCGGACAGCAGGGCAAAGACGACGCCCGGTACCAGGAAAAAGCGCAACAGCGTGATCATGTTGGGTATTGTCACCTGTCCTCCTTTCCTTCCGACATCGCCGCACTCGGCTCGATACATGGTCCACCGGACCGACAATCGCAAGATGCGAGGCCGATTTGCGAGACTGCGGCGGATTTCTCGTCATGCCTTGCGACGACAGGCACTTCATGCGAAGAGCCCGCTGAAGATCCAGGGCCAGCGAAGGAAACGCCATGAGCGAACGGCAGAACGGGCTGACCTATGCTGCGGCAGGCGTCGACATCGACGCCGGCAACGCGATGGTCGAGAAGATCAAGCCGCTGGTGCGCTCCACGCGCAGACCTGGGGCCGATGGCGAGATCGGCGGCTTCGGCGGCCTGTTCGACCTCAAGGCCGCCGGCTTCAGCGACCCGGTTCTGGTCGCGGCCAATGACGGCGTCGGCACCAAGCTCAAGGTGGCGATCGAATCCGGTCGGCACGAGACAATCGGCATCGACCTTGTCGCCATGTGCGTCAACGACCTCGTCGTACAGGGCGCGGAGCCGCTGTTCTTCCTCGACTACTTCGCGACGGGCAAGCTGGACCCAGACCAGGGGGCGGCGATCGTCGGCGGCATCGCCGAGGGCTGCAGGCAGGCGGGCTGCGCGCTGATCGGCGGCGAAACGGCAGAGATGCCCGGCCTTTACCGCGAAGGCGACTACGACCTCGCGGGGTTCGCCGTCGGCGGGGCCGAGCGCGGCCAGCTGCTGCCGACCGACGACATCGTCGAGGGCGACGTGCTGCTCGGCATCGCCTCCTCGGGCCTCCATTCGAACGGCTTCTCGCTGGTGCGGCGCATCATCGCCGAGTCCGGGCTCGCCTGGACCGACCAGGCGCCCTTCGGCGTAAAACAGAGCCTCGCCGAGGCGCTGCTCGAGCCGACACGCATCTATGTGAAGTCGGTCCTCAAGGCCATCCGCGGAACGCACGGCCTCAAGGCGCTCGCCCATATCACCGGCGGCGGTTTCCCCGAGAACATCCCGCGCGTGCTGCCCAAGGACTTCGCGGCCGAACTCGACCTCGACGCCATCGAGGTCCCGGCCGTCTTCTCCTGGCTGGCCAAGGCCGGCGGCGTGGCCCCGGCCGAGATGATGCGGACTTTCAACTGCGGGATCGGCATGGTCATCGTCGTGGCGAACGGGCAGGCGGCCCAGGTCGCGGCAGTGCTCCAGGAGGCGGGCGAGACGGTCACGCCGATCGGCCGCATCGTGCCGCGTCGCGACGCCGGCGTCATCTATCGCGGAGCGATCGGCCTATGACGGACAAACGCAAGCGCGTCGCCGTACTCATCTCCGGGCGCGGGTCCAACATGGCGGCGCTGATCGCGGCTGCGAAGGAACCGGCATATCCGGCCGAGATCTGTGGGGTCGTGTCCGACAATACGGAAGCGGCGGGCCTGGCGGTCGCCGCGGCGAACGGCGTCCCCTGCAAGGTCGTCGCGCGGCGCGATTTCGCCGACCGGCAAGCCCATGATTCGGCGATCGACGCCGCGCTGGCCGGCTTCAAGGCCGAGTTCGTCGCACTGGCCGGCTATATGCGCCTTCTCTCCGCCCCCTTCGTACGGAAATGGCAGGGACGGATGATCAACATCCACCCGGCGCTGCTGCCCTCCTTCAAAGGGCTCGACACCCATCGGCGCGCGCTCGACGCCGGCTGCCGCATCCATGGCTGTACAGTGCATTTCGTGACGCCCGAAATGGACGACGGGCCGATCATCGCACAAGCTGCGGTCCCGGTGCTCACAGACGACACGGAGGAGAGCCTCGCGAGCCGCGTGCTCAAGCTGGAGCACAAACTCTATCCGGTCGCGCTCGCGCTCCTCTGCGACGGCAAGGCGCGCATGGAGGGCGACTGCACGGTGCTCGCTCCTGCCGGCCTCCAGGAGCGCAACGCGGCGCAGTTCGTGATGGCGCCGGAATTCGCGAGCGCGGAACGGAGCCTCGAAGACCTGGCCCGCTTCACACCATAGATGCCTGGGATCTGCGCAGAAATGCCTGGCGAAGTGGCTGGCCGCACCGGCATCGGCGTCTTCCGATGGCTGATGCTCGCTCCTTGCATTAACCTTGTCGGTCACGGGCTGGCGACTACCTCTCGGGAGGTCGGCCGCCGGCCTCTATCGGAGGCGATATGAAGAGACTGCTCCTGCTTCGCCACGCAAAATCGAGCTGGGACGACCTCTCGCTCGCCGATTTCGAGCGGCCGCTTTCCCTGCGCGGCCTGAAGGCAGCCCCGCTCATGGGGCGCGAAATTGCGGCTCGCGACTGGTTGCCCGACCGCGCCCTGGTGTCGCCGGCTGTGCGTACTCATGCCACCTGGGATCTCGTCGCGACCCAATGGCCGGCCCAGCCGCCGGTCAGCTTCCCTGAGACACTCTACGACGCCATGCCCGAGGAGATACTCGGCGAGTTGCGCGGCACGCCGGAGAGCGCCTCGACACTCCTCGTCATCGCCCACAATCCCGGCCTCCAGCAATTCGCCGCCGGGCTAGCAGGCGGAACGTCCGACCAGAAGGCACTGGCGAGGCTTCGCCAGAAGTTCCCGACCGCCGGCCTCGCGCGGCTCGTCTTCGACGGCAAATGGCGGGACCTGCGTTTCGACGGAGCGAGGCTGACGCATTGCCTGCGCCCGAAGGATCTGGGCTGAGCCCATCCCCAGGCTCTGCTTGCAGCCGGAACCGTCAGGCCGCCTTCACCCAGACTTTGTTGTCGTGGAAGGCGGCACCGCCGTAAGGAGCGCCGGCATCGGCCCCGGTAAGGACATTGATGCCCTCCCCGCGCTCATGGGCGGTGTTCGGCCAGATGCCCTCGGCGATCACCACGCCCCGACGGATGCCCTCGAAGAGTTTCGCGTGCAGCACCACCGCGCCGCGCCGATTGCCGATCTCGACCCGCTCGCCGTTGTCCAGCCCGAGCGCCGCCGCATCCTCGGGATGGATCAGCAGTTCAGGCTTTCCCTCGCGGTTCTTCGAGCCGGGGGTCTCCGTGAAGGTCGAATTGAGGAAGGAGCGCGCCGGCGACGTCGCCAGCCTGAACGGATGCTCGGCATCGGCGGTCTCGATCAGGTCGACATGATCGGGGAACTCGGGCAGCCGGTCGTGAGGCCCCATCAGCCCCATCGTCCTAGGCGGCCGGTTGGGCGCGGCCGTGCCCGTCCAGTCCGGCCGGAAACGGAACTTGCCGTCCGGGAACGCGAAGCCCTTGACGAAATGCGCTTCCTCGAAGGGCGGCTGCACATCGGCCCAGCGCTCTTCCTTGAATGTGGCGAACGTGCCAAGACCGCGCTTGCCGAGCATGCGGTCGATATGGTCCTGTTCGGTCATGCCGAAGCCTGGCATATCCGCTACGCTGAGCCTTTTGGCCAGTTCCTCGACGACATAGTGGTTGGTGCGCGGACCGGCCGGCGGCTCGATGAGCTTGGGACCGAGAATGATGTGCTGGTTGCCGCCACCGCGATAGATGTCGTCATGTTCCATGAACATGGTGGCCGGCAGCACCACGTCGGCGAGTTGCGCCGTATCGGTCATGAACTGCTCGTGCACGCACATGAACAGGTCGTCGCGCAGCATGCCGCGACGAACCAGACGCTGCTCGGGCGCGACATTGGCCGGGTTGGTGTTCTGCACCAGCATCGCCGTCACAGGCGGCCCGCCATACAGCGCTTCCGGCTCGCCGGTGAGCACCGGGCCGATCCTGGACTGGTCGAGATGGCGAATCTTCGGGTCGACGAGACTGCGCCCCTCCAATTCGCTCTTGTCCATGCGGAAAATGTCGGAATTGGAGTGGAACGCGCCTCCGCCCTCATATTGCCAGGAACCGGCGACGGCCGCGATCGACAGCGCCGCATGCATGTTGACGGCTCCGTTGCGCTGGCGCGCGAAACCGTAGCCAAGCCGGAAGAAGGTGCGCCTGGTCGTGCCGACGAGGCGCGCGAAAGCCTCGATGTCGTCGACCGGCACACCCGTGATGGCCGACGCCCATTGCGGTGTCCGGTCGCGCAGATGAGCTTCGAGACCGGCCGGATCGTCTGTGTATTTCCGGAGAAAATCGCGGTCCGCGAGCCCGTCGCGGAACAGGACATGCATGACCGCGCAGGCCAGCGCCCCGTCGGTCCCGGGCCTGACCACGAGGCCGATGTCGGCCTGCTTCATGGTCGCGTTCTCGTAGACGTCGATGACGACGATCTTCGCGCCACGCTCCTTTCGCGCCCGCACCGCATGGGTCATCACATTGACCTGGGTGACCACGGCGTTGGTGCCCCAGATTACGACGCAATCGGATTTGGCCATTTCGCGCGGATCGGAGCCGATCAGCCTCCCGGTGCCGACGACATAGCCGGTCCAGGCGAGATTGGTGCAGATCGTATCGAAGAAGCCGGAATATTTCTTGGCGTGCCGCAGTCGGTTGATGCCGTCGCGCTGCACGAGACCCATGGTGCCGGCGTAATAATAGGGCCAGACCGTCTCGCTGCCGTGGCGGGCCTCCGCGGCGATGAACTTTTCCGCCACGAGGTCGAGCGCGGCCTCCCAACTGGCCTCCTTCCAGCGCCCTTCGCCCTTGCCGCCGATGCGCACCAGCGGCTTCAGCAGCCTGTCCGGGTGGTGGATGCGCTCGGCGTAGCGCGCGACCTTCGCGCAGATAACACCGGCGGTGTAGGAATTGCCTTTGGCGCCATGGACGCGGCCGATACGGTTGTCGTCCAGGACTTCGACGTCGAGCGCGCAGGTCGACGGGCAGTCGTGAGGGCAGGCCGAATGGCCGATTCTGATCTTGGCGTGCTGGTTCATGCCGGAAAACTAGCGGTTTTCGGCGGAGCCGTGTAGACGCCTCGCGGGAAAACATTTGATGCAGAAGTCCGCCCGAGGCGACGACGCCTCCCGAGCCGGGGACCCTTCGATGAACTACCGCCACGCCTATCATGCCGGGAATTTCGCCGACGTGGTCAAGCATGCCGCACTTGCCCGTCTCGTCGAATATCTGAAGCAGAAGGACAAGGCCTTCCGGGTGCTGGATACCCATGCCGGCATCGGCCTCTACGACCTTTCCTCCGACGAAGCGCAAAAGACGGGCGAGTGGCGGGAAGGCATCGGCCGGATCATCGACGCACCCTTGCCGCCGCAGGCCGCGACACTTCTTTCCCCCTATCTGGACGCCGTTCGCGACGTGAACCTGGCCGGCAGGCTCACGCGCTATCCCGGCTCTCCTGCGATCGTCCGTCACCTCCTGCGCAAGCAGGATCGGCTTTCCGCGATCGAGCTTCATCCGGACGACGCCGGGCGGCTCGCCCGCCATTTCGCCGGCGATTTCCAGACGCGCGTGATCGAGCTCGACGGCTGGCTCGCCCTCGGCGCGCATCTGCCGCCCAAGGAAAAACGCGGTCTGGTGCTCGTCGATCCACCTTTCGAGGAGGAGGGCGAGTTCGGGCGGCTGCTCGACGGGCTTGCCAGGGCCTATCGCCGCTGGCCGGGTGGAATCTATGTGTTGTGGTACCCGATCAAGGACCGTCGGGCGGTCGACGCTTTTCGCGCCGGTTTGGCGGCGGCCGGCATCGCCAAGATCCTCGATCTGCGTTTCGAGATCCGGAGCCCCTCCCCCGAGCCCCGGCTCGACGGAACCGGCCTGATCGTCGTCAACCCGCCCTTCACGTTCGAGAACGAGATACGGGTCGTCCTGCCGGCGCTCCACCGCCTGCTTGCGGAAAAACCGGCAGCGCGCTGGTCGGTCGAATGGTTGGCGGGCGAAAGGCCCGGCGCAACCGCAACGGGCGCTTGACCCAACGGCGCTTCACAAGCAGAGTGCCGGCGTGCCGGGCTGAATCGCGTCGGCAACGGAGAGATGTCATGAACCGCCTCATTGCCCTCGCCCTGGCCACCGCGATGACCGCCAGCTCGGTCTTCACTGGACCAACCGTGGCCTCGGCGGCGGACCTGGGCGCGGGTAGCTATGCCGAATATTCGGGCGCGTGCAGCCAGGGCTGGGTGCTGCGCGCAATCAGGCATCGTTTCCGCCATCAGGTGACGCATGTGCCTAACCTGCCCGACGTCAGCATCGTCGATTTCAGCCGGATCCACGAAAACCGCTACATCCCCTTCACCGAAGGCAACGTTCCGTTCGCCGACAATAACCCGATCGGACGAACCTATTGCGGCGCGACCGTAGCCCTGTCGGACGGTTACAGCCGCGATATCTGGTACCTTATCGAGGAGGGCCAGGGATTTGCCGGCGTCGGCGACAACGTCGAGTTCTGCGTCTCAGGCTTCGATCGCTGGTACGTCTATAACGGCCATTGCCGCATCCTGCGCTGATCTGAAACATGTCCATGCGGGGGCCGCTCAGGCTTGCCGCCATCGCTGTCCTGGTTGCCGCGGCGTTCTTCCTGGTCTGGTGGGATCAGCGCGCCGGCGCTCCGACTGAAACGGCCGCGCAGCCTCCCAAGGCAGACAGACAGCGGGCTGGACCGCAACTCGGCAGCGGCTTCGACTTCTATCTGCTCTCGCTGTCCTGGTCGCCCTCCTATTGCGAGGCGGAGGGCCCGGATGCCAATCACCAGCAATGCGGCTCCGACCGCCCATATGGCTTCGTCGTTCACGGGCTCTGGCCGCAGTTCGAGCAAGGATTTCCCGAAAACTGTGCGACCGGCGAGCCTGACGTCGCGAGCCAGACGGTGCGCCGGTTCTACGACCTCATGCCCTCTGCCGGGTTGATACGGCATCAATGGCGCAAGCACGGCACCTGCTCCGGGCTCGACCAGAGGGACTACTTCGCCACGCTGCGCGCGGCGCATGACAAGGTGGCCGTTCCGGAAGAATTCCGCAGCCTCGATGCCTATCGCACGGTGGCGCCCGGTGCTGTCGAGGATGCCTTCCGCCGGGCCAACCCGATGCTGCCTGCGCAGGGGATCACGATCGCCTGCGACGAACGCTATCTCCGGGAAGTCCGCATCTGCCTCACGAAAGAGCTGGCATTCCGCCCCTGCCCCGCGATCGACCGGCGCTCATGCCGGTCGACCGCAGCTGTTATGCCGCCCGTGCGAGGCCGCTGAGCTTCGTATCGCTGGATCATCGAATTTGCCCCGAATGCCGTTCCCACCGTCGGCTGCAATGCTCTAACGTCCCGCAGGAATGCGATTCCCGGCGGCATTCCAAAGTTTCGGTCCGGGCTTGCGAGGAAGCATGCCAAAGGTTCTTTATTCTCCACCGTCACCTTACAGCGCCAAGGTCCGCATGGCGGCTGCCTATGCCGGCGTGGCGGTCGAATTCGTGACGGTCGACACCAATGCCGAACCTGTCGAGTTGATCGGTGCCAATCCGCTCGGCAAGATTCCGGTTCTCATCGCCGACGACGGACAGGCCGTCTACGACAGCCGCGCCATCACGCAATATCTGAACCGCATTTCGGGCAATCGGCTCTTTCCGCGCAATCCGGAGAAGCGGACCGAGGCCGAGGGCCTCGAAGCGCTGGCCGACGGCATTTGCGACTGCCTGCTCGCCCATGTCTATGAGCGGCGCTCGCGGCCGGAGGAGAAGGTCCACCAGCCTTGGCTGGACAAACAATGGTCGAAGGTGTCACGCGCGCTCGACCAGCTCAACGCGGCGCCGCCCAAGCTGCCGAAGAAGATAACGGCGGGCCAGATCGCGCTGCGCGCTACGCTTGGCTATCTGGCATTGCGTTTTCCTGGCCAGTGGGAACGCGGCCGCGGCAAGCTCAAGCGCTGGGCCGATCGATTCGATCAGAAGTTCCCGGAACTCGCGCCTTTCGTTCCCTCTGCCTGATTCCAACGGCACTGGATGATGACACATCCGGTGGGGTGGATGCTGAGCATCGACCCGGCCTCAATCGCCTGCGTGGCCCCTCCGGCCGCTTGGCTTTCGCGCCAACAGGCGTGGGCCACGCGGTCGCGCGCTCCCACGGTCGATATCATTGACCATCGGTATGAACCCTGCCGCGAAGGCACGACGCGCTCCAGCTAAGAAAAAAGCCGAGCACGAGGCCCGGCTTTCCCAACGATGCAAGCGTGCCTACACGAGACGTCGGCCTCCAGCCCGGGGGGACAGGCCATCGGCCGGCACGCCGGCCTCGTCAGAACTTCATGCCAAGGCCGAACATCACGCGGTTGTCGCGCGAGTCGACCGACTGCACACCGCTTCCGGTGTTGAAGTCCGCGCTGCCGAAATCGGTGTAGCGGTACTCCACGCGTCCGAAGACGTTCTCGGTGACCTTCACGTCGACACCGGCGCCCGCCGTCCAGCCGAGCAGCGTATTGCGGTCGCTCCCGGCTGCGTCCTCGATCTTCAGGCTCTGCGCGGCACCGCCGGCCGTGCCGTAGATCAGGACATTGTCGGTCGCGGCCACGCCGATGCGAGCGCGCAGCGAACCGTCCATGCCCGAACGCGACTCGGTGCCCAGCGCGTCGCCCTTCAGGTTGGCGTAGTTCAGGTCGACTTCACCGCCGAACACGAACATGCCGTTCTGGAAGTTGTAGCCGCCGAAGGCGCCGCCGATGAAGCCATCGGTGTCGATGTCGGTGGACGGCGTCCGGGTGCGGCCCGAAAAGCCGTAGCCGAGTTGGACACCGGCATAGGGGCCGGACCAGGTGTTGAGCGGCGGCTGCTCCATCGGAGCGGCCGGTGCCGGCGGCTCTTCCATGACAGCGTCCGCGGCATTGGCGGGGATAATTCCGAGAAGGGCCACAAGGCCGAAGGCCGCGGCAACCGGCCGGGCGAATTTCATCTTGGCTGACATTCTTGTTACTCCGTATCACAAGGCACTGGTCGCACGATTCCCATGCGAGGCACTTCGGATCGTCCGGGGGTCAAACGGCCCGGTGCCTTACGAGCCCGAATGTCGTGGCCAAATGCGGCTGAAGCGCACCTGAATTTCGGTCATTCCCCGGCGCCAATGAGGCGGAAGGTTGACGTTGCACTTTCGCAACAGAATTGTCAGTAAGCTGTGGTTTTCCAAGGCTTTGAGAGCTTGGAGGAGCACCTGCCTCGCCCTATACTCGGTTCCCGGCGGCTGAATCGCGACACGGCGCGGCGCCGTCGCCACAGTGTTGCCCAAAGCTCTAACACCGGGAAAACGATTTGGCGCTGCACAGAGGACCAGGAACGGATGGAAGCGTGGAAGCCCCGGCAAATGTCCTGATCACCGGGGCGGCAAGACGAATCGGCAAGGCGATTGCCGAGGACCTGGCCGCGCACGGCTTCGGTGTCGCCATCCATTGCAACACCGCGCGGGACGAGGCGCTTGGGCTGAGCGCGGCCATCCGGGATCGCGGGGGCAAGGCTGCTGTGGTGCAGGCCGACCTCACCGATACCGGCGCGACAGCAGAACTGATGGGGCGGGCGATCGAGGCGATCGGGCCGGTCTCGATCCTCGTCAACAACGCTTCGGTGTTCGAGGACGATTCGCCGCGCGACTTCGGCTGGGACGTATGGGACAGGCATTTCGACCTGCACCTGAAGGCGCCCGTTCTGCTCGCCAGAAACCTCGACTTGGTCTTGCCGGAGGGTAAGGAAGGACTTGTGGTCAACATCATCGACCAAAGGGTCTGGCGGCTCAATCCGCGTTATTTCTCCTACACGCTGTCGAAGTCCGCGCTGTGGACGGCGACGCAGACGCTGGCCCAGGCACTGGCCCCGAAGGTCAGGGTCAATGCCATCGGCCCCGGCCCGACTTTCGCCAATTCGCGCCAGCGGCGGGAGGACTTCCAGGCCCAAATCGATGGGCTTATCCTGCGCCGCAATCCAGCCCTTGGCGAGTTCGGCGCCACGGTGCGATATCTGTGGCAGGCGGGCTCGGTGACTGGACAGATGATCGCGGTCGACGGCGGCCAGCATCTTGCATGGCAGACCCCGGATGTGACAGGCATGGCGGAATGACCGGTCGATCCCACAACCAGCCACCGTTGGCGCGAGCTCGCCAGGGCATCGCCACGGACGATGTCGCCGGCTACATGCCGGGCAATGCGGAGGAAGAGGAAGCTCCGATCCCGGAAGAGATCGCCTCTGCCGACGGTCCAGCCCTGCCCTTCACCCGCATCGACTGGGACAACCGCGAGAGCGGCGATGCAGACGGCAAGGTCGGTGCGGATGTGATCCAGACCCTGGTCCGGCGCCTGCCTAATTCGCCCGGCGTCTACCGGATGATGAACGCCGTCGGCGACGTGCTCTATGTCGGCAAGGCGCGCAGCCTGAAGAAACGGGTCACCAACTACGCGCAGGGCCGCTTCCACACCAACCGCATCGGCCGGATGGTGCGCGAGACGGCGACGATGGAATTCGTCGTCACCCGCACAGAGACCGAAGCGCTGCTGCTCGAAGCGAATCTTATCAAGCGGTTGCGGCCGCGCTTCAATGTGTTGATGCGGGACGACAAGTCGTTCCCCTATATCCTTCTGACAGGCGACCACGCCTCGCCCGGCATCTTCAAGCACCGGGGAGCACGATCGCGCAAGGGCGATTATTTCGGCCCCTTCGCGTCGGCCGGCGCAGTCGACCGCACCATCAACTCGCTGCAGCGCGCGTTCCTGCTGCGCAGTTGCACCGATTCGGTTTTCGAGAGCCGCACCCGGCCTTGCCTGCTCTACCAGATCAAGCGCTGTTCCGGTCCGTGCACCGGCGAGATCTCCGCCGACGACTATGCCGAACTCGTCGCCGAGGCGAAGGATTTCCTTTCGGGCCGCAGCCAGGGCGTGAAGGCGGAGATCTCGTCGGCCATGCTCAGGGCCGCCGAGGACCTCGATTTCGAGCGCGCGGCCATCTATCGCGATCGGCTCGCGGCGCTGAGCCATGTCCAGAGCCATCAAGGCATCAACCCGCAGTCGGTCGAGGAGGCCGACGTCTTCGCCATCCATCAGGAGGGCGGCCAGACCTGCATCCAGGTCTTCTTCTTCCGCACCGGTCAGAACTGGGGCAACCGCGCCTATTTTCCGAAGGCCGATCCGGCGCTCGAGCCGGGCGAGGTTCTGGGCTCTTTCCTGGCGCAGTTCTACGACGACAAGCCGTCGCCCAAATCCATCCTTCTGTCCCGCGCGATCGACGAACGGGAATTGCTCGAGGAGGCTCTGTCGACCCGGGCCGGACATAGGGTTTCCGTCGGCGTGCCCCTGCGCGGCGAGAAGAAGGACCTCACCGATCACGCCCTGCAGAACGCCCGCGAGGCGCTCGGGCGGCGGCTGGCGGAGACTTCGACACAGGCACGGCTGCTCGCCGGATTCGCCGAGACCTTCGGTCTGGCGCGGGCGCCGGAGCGCATCGAGATCTACGACAATTCGCACATCATGGGCACGAACGCCGTAGGCGCCATGGTCGTCGCAGGGCCGGAAGGCTTCGTGAAGAACCAGTACCGGAAGTTCAACATCCGCTCGACCGAGATAACCCCAGGTGACGACTTCGGCATGATGCGCGAGGTGATGGAGCGCCGCTTCTCGCGCCTGCTCAAGGAACACGGCACGCCGCGGCAATCCGACGCCGAAGCGGAGGAGGAGGTGGGCCACTCGGCGTTCCCTGCCTGGCCCGACGTCATCCTGATCGACGGCGGCCAGGGCCAGATGACGGTCGTGCGGGCGATGCTGGCCGAGCTCGGCGTCTCCGACAGGGTCGCCGCGATCGGCGTGGCCAAGGGCCAGGATCGCGAGGCAGGCCGCGAGCGCTTCTTCGTCGACGGCAAGCCCTCCTTCATGCTGCCTGTGCGCGATCCGGTGCTCTATTTCGTGCAGCGCCTACGGGACGAGGCGCATCGCTTCGCGATCGGGTCCCATCGCGCCCGGCGCAAGAAGGAGATGGTGAAGAGCCCGCTCGACGAGATCACCGGCATCGGGCCAAGCCGCAAGCGGGCCCTGCTCCACCATTTTGGCACCGCCAAGGCCGTCAGCCGGGCGGCGATCGAGGATCTCATGGCCGTCGAGGGCATCTCCGAGTCGACGGCGCGGCTCGTCTACAATCATTTTCACGAGAGTTGAGCCGGAATAGCGTCATATTCGGCTGGCACATCGATTTCAGCCAGTTGACCCCCCACATTCGCATCTGTTTTGAGTACGCAATCGAAAAAGAGTAAGAGATGGCACGGCGCGCGTTCAACCTTCCGAACATACTGACCTACGGCCGCATCCTGGCGGTGCCGTTGGTCGTGCTGTGCTTCTTCCTTGAGGGGCGCCTGCAATCGAGCGACTTCGCGCGCTGGTCGGCGCTGGCGATCTTCATCGCGGCGAGCGTCACCGATTATTTCGACGGTTATCTGGCGCGCGCCTGGCAGCAGACCTCGAGTATCGGTCGCATGCTCGACCCGATCGCCGACAAGCTGCTGGTCTCGACCTGCCTGCTCCTGCTCGCCGCGGACACCGACCGCACCATCGCGGGCTGGTCGCTTTGGGCCGCGATCATCATCCTGTGCCGCGAGATCCTCGTCTCGGGCCTGCGCGAATACCTTGCGGGGCTTAAGGTCAGCGTGCCGGTGACGCAGCTCGCCAAATGGAAGACAACAATCCAGATGGTGGCGATCGCCGTGCTGCTCGCCGGCCCCGCGCTCGACAAGATCGTCCCTTACGCGACCGAGACCGGTATCGTGCTGCTCTGGATTTCCGCGCTGGTCACGCTTTATACAGGCTATGACTACTTCCGCGCCGGGTTGAAGCACATAATCGACGAGTAGCGCATGACGAAGCTCATCTATTTCGCCTGGGTGCGCGAGCGGATCGGCAAGAGCGACGAGGAAATCGACCTGCCCGCTTCGGTGCAGACTGTCGCCGACCTGCTGCACTGGCTGAAGTCGCGCGGCGAAGGCTACGAGGCCGCGCTCGAACACCCCCAGGTGATCCGCGTGGCGATCGATCAGGAGCATGTCAGCCATCGCGAGCCGGTTGCCGGCGCCCGCGAGATCGCCCTGTTCCCTCCGATGACGGGAGGCTAGTCGAGCGATGTCGGCGCGTGTCGTCCCGGTCGTGCGCATCCAGGCGGAGGATTTCGACACCGCCGTCGAGATCGACAGCATGACACGCGGACGGACGGATGTCGGCGCTGTCGTCACATTCACCGGACTTTGCCGGGACGAGGCGGGCGCCCTGTCCGCACTCGAGCTCGAGCATTACCCGGTCATGGCCGAGGCCGAGATCTCCCGCATCGCGACCGAAGCCGCCGAGCGCTGGCCGCTCGGCGGGCTGACCGTCGTACACCGCCACGGCAAGATCCGCCCGGGAGAGAACATCGTCCTCGTCGTCACGGCCTCGGCGCATCGCCAGGCCGCCTTCGACGCGGCGTCCTTCCTCATGGACTACCTGAAGTCGCGTGCGCCCTTCTGGAAGAAAGAACATCGCGCCGACGGCGGTAGCGGCGGCTGGGTCGAGGCAAAGGCTTCCGACGATGAGGCGGCCGCCCGCTGGTCGCGGGACTGAGCGGTCCGTCCGGCGACCGCCACGGAACGACCGCATTCGCGTGGTCGGCTGGTCTCCTGGAAACACGGGAGGCCTTCCTTGTTCGGCAAGATCGCGGAACTGCTCGTCTTCGGCTTCCCACCGCTCGTCATCGCCATGCTGGCTACCTCTTCCGCCTCGTTCGCGACGGAGAAGACCATCTCCGGTGAAGTCCTCTATCGCGAGCGCATCGCGCTGCCGCCCAATGCCGTGCTCACCGTACAGCTCGTCGACATCTCGCTCGCCGGCGCTCCGGCATCGGTCGTCGGGAAGCAGGTCGTCGACCCGGCAGGGCAGGTCCCGATCAGGTTCACGATCGTCTTCGATCCTGCGGTGATACAGGGCAAGGCCCAATATGCGCTGGAAGCGCGTATCACGATCGACAATTCGATCTGGTTCATCAACGACATCCGCCACTCCGTGGACCCGCTGCAGGCCCCGCCGCAATCGATGGTGCTCAAGATGGTGCGTCAGTCGGAAACGCCGGCGGCACCCTCGATTTTCGACGCCACCTGGCTGGTCGACGACATCGAGGGGACCGCCCTCGGCGGCGAGGCGCGCGTGACCTTCGCCGTCAGCGCGGACGGCAGGGTCTCGGGCAGAGGCCCGTGCAACGGCTATTTCGGAACCGCCGAGATTCATGACGGCTCGATCAAGATCGGCGATATCGGCTCGACCATGATGGCCTGCGCTCCCGATTTGATGGAACAGGAAAAGAATTTTTTCGAAGCATTGGGCAGGACGGCACGCTTCCGCGTCGGCAACGGCAAGCTCATCCTGTCCGACGCGGCGGCGAAGGACATAATGCACCTTTCCGCCGGCAGTTGATCTGGCGGGATAAGCCGCTGTTAAGCATGTCCGTCAAGGCTCTGTTTTCTTAGAGAATTTGTAAGCCCGGCGTCGTAGCCTCGCGCGGCGTCAACCTTGTACCGAGTTCAATGCCTGGCTTCCACAGCGCCCTGATCGATTTCGGGTCCAGCGCCAACTGGCTGATCGCCGCGTGGCTCGTCCTGTCCGCGCTGGTCGCCCTGGCGGCGCTCCGCTATCGTCGGCTCTACCGCGCGGCGCGCGCCGGCCGCGCCAGGCTCGCCGACCTGATCGACAACCTGTCGGAAGGCATCTACACCTCGTCGCTCGACGGCAGGCAGCTCAGCGCCAACAAGGCCCTGGTGCAGCTGAACGGCTATTCCAGCGAGCGCGAGATGCTCGCCAGGGTCAAGGATATCGGGACCGAGTGGTATGTCGATCCCTCCCGGCGCGCCGCGTTCCGCGACGCGCTGGAGCGCGACGGCAGGGTCGAAGACTTCGTTTCGGAAATCTACCGCCACAAGACGCGCGAACGCATCTGGATCTCCGAATCGGCGCGCCTCGTCCTCGATCCGACCACCGGCAATCCGCTCCACTATGAAGGCTCGGTCCGCGACATCACGGTGCTGGTGCGTCGGCTCAGCCTGGAGGAACGTTTCCAGAAGCTGACACGCGAGCTGCCAGGCGCGCTTTTCCAGCTCGTGACCAGGGCCAGCGGCGTGGCCGAAGTCCTTTATGTCAGCGCCGCCTTCACGCGGATCACAGGCATCCCGCTCGAAGAATTCGTCGAGCGCCCGCGGAGCCTCTTCGGACGCGTGCACGGCGCCGACATCTCGGGCCTCAGGCGTTCGCTGAGAAGGGCTACCGAGAAGCGGCAGAGCTGGGACCACGAATTCAGGCTCCGCCTTCGCGACGGCACAGAGAAATGGGCGCGCGTCGCAGCCACGCCTGAATTCAGGGAAGCCGGCATCATCTGGCATGGCTATCTCACCGACATCTCGACCCGCAAGAGCAACGAGATGGAGATAGAACGGCTCGCCTATTTCGATCCGCTCACGGAGCTTCCAAACCGGCGCATGTTCCTGAACCGCATGGCCCAGGCCATCGTCGGCAGCGAGAGGCGAGGCGACCACGGCGTGCTGCTGTTCATCGACCTCGACAATTTCAAGACGCTCAACGACACGCAGGGGCATGACGTCGGCGACGCTTTCCTCGTCCAGGTGGCGGCGCGCCTCGAGCGCTGCCTCGCGCCAAGGGACCTCGTCGCGCGCATCGGCGGGGACGAGTTCGTGGTCATTCTCGAAGCCGCCGGCGTCGACGAGGCAAATGCGACGCGCCACGCCATCGTGGTGGCAAACCGGCTGCTCGTGACCCTGCGTGAGCCTTTCGAGCTCGCAGCGGTTCGCCACCTCGCCTCGGCAAGCGTCGGCGTGGTGGTGTTCGACGGTGCAGAGGCTCGCCCCGACGAGATCCTGAAGCGTGCCGATATCGCCATGTACCAGGCCAAGGCAGCGGGCAGGAACGGGATGGCCCTGTTCGACCCGGCCAGCCTGGAGCGCGAACGCGAACGTTTCCGACTGGTCGGAGACCTGCGCGCCGCGCTCGGCGGTACAGAACTCGAGCTGCACTTCCAGCCGCAGGTCGACGATCGCGGAGTCATCATCGGCGCAGAAGGACTGCTGCGCTGGAACCATCCGCGGCTCGGCATGATCTTTCCGGATCGGTTCATCCCGCTCGCGGAGCAGTTCGGACTGATCGAGGAACTCAGCCGAGCCGTATTCGACCTCGGCCTGGCCGCCCTCGCCTCCTGGCAACGCGATCCCGCGACCGCGCATCTCAGGCTCGCGCTGAATGTGAGCGTGCAGTCCTTCAACTGCGACAGCTTCGGGGCGATGCTGGGACAGATGGTGCGCTCCCATGCCGTCGATGCGACGCGGCTGACGCTGGAACTGACGGAACATGTCATGGCCCGCGACCACGAACGCGTCGCCCGGCTGATGGCCGAGATCAAGGACCTGGGCGTGCGCCTGTCCCTCGACGACTTCGGCACGGGCTACTCCTCGCTCGCCTATCTGAAGACCCTGCCCTTCGACGAACTCAAGATCGACGGGCGTTTCGTCGCCGATATAGAGACCGGCGAAAGCGACCGGGCGCTTGTGAAGACCATCCTGGCCATGGCGCGCAATCTCGGCCTCACCTCGGTCGCCGAGCATGTCGAGAACATCCGCCAGCAGGCATTCCTGCGGGCCTTCGGATGCGATTGCTTCCAGGGCTATCTCTATGGCAAGGCAGTACCGGCAGCCGATTTCCTCGATCGCCTGCGCGAGGGCGGCACACCGCAACCCGCAACCCTCCGCAGCGGGCATCCGTCTCGACGGGACTGGATCGCGTCATGAGAAAAAGCCGGGGCGCGAACCCCGGCTTTTTCAAGTCGAATCAATTATTTATCGTATCAGGCACCGAAACCGATTCAGCCCACGATCTCGGTGTCGGAGAACCAATACCTGATCTCCTGCGCGGCGGTCTCCGGAGCGTCGGAGCCGTGCACCGAATTCTCGCCGATCGACAGGGCATGAACCTTGCGGATGGTGCCCTCGGTCGCATTGGCCGGATTGGTGGCGCCCATGATTTCACGGTTCAGGGCGATCGCATTTTCACCCTCGAGAACCTGAACGATCGTCGGGCCGGACGACATGAATTCGCAGAGCTCGTCGAAGAACGGGCGTCCGCGATGGACCGCGTAGAAGCCCTCGGCCTCGCGGCGGCTCATCCACACGCGCCGGGACGCAACGACGCGAAGGCCGGCATCCTCCAGCATCTTGGTGATCGCACCGGTAAGGTTGCGCTTGGTCGCGTCGGGTTTGATCATCGAAAAAGTGCGTTCGATCGCCATCTTCTGTCCCTGTGTGGATGTCCTTGGAAAAGTGGCGGCTCTATACAGGCCGGATGCCGGATTGCCAAGGCCTCGCGGGCAAATCAGGCCGCGGCTGGAACGCCGCGCCCAAGTCCCTCGTGAAGATCCAGGCAGCGGCCGAACCATTCCGACACCGGGTCGTCAGCGGCGAGGAATTGATAGGGCGACGCCACCCGTACCCATTGCAGTGCGCCAAATACGATATAGTCGGGGAACAGCGGCGACGGGCCGCCGATCCAGGGCTGGTAGGCGAGCATCGACCGCAGCGGCTCCAGGGAACCGCGGAACGCTGCCAGCCCTGCATCTCGCCCGCCCGGCACCTCCTCCAGCTTCTTGCCGAAACGCGGCTCGCGGCTCTGCCGGAAATAGGCGCGGTTGGGCTCGTCCTGCATGCCGTAGATATCCATGAGGGCAGCCGCCCCCAGATAGGTATGCAGTATCGTCTGCGACCAGCGTTCGATGAAGCGGCTCATGGCCTCGCCTCCCTCGCCGCCGAACAGGCTTGGGCGATCGGGATAGGTCTCTTCGAGATAGAGCGCGATGGCGAAGGAATCGGCCACCACCCGCGCCCCGTCGCGGATCACGGGCACCGTCTTCGACACTCCGCCTTCCACTGTCGGCACATCGAGGAACCGTGTCGGTACCGTCTCGAATTCGAGCCCCTTATGGGCGAGCGACATCGCCGTCTTCCAGCAATGGGGGCTGTAGGGGCGAGATGGGTCCGAGCCGACGAGATCATAAAGCAGAATGGCCATTGGCGTTCCTAAGGGTGCAGTTTAGTGTCCGCCGCATATTTTCCGCTTCGCGTTTCAAAAGGAAGTCCATGAAGCAGCATTTCATGATGTTGGCCGCCTACAACCGTTGGGCCAACAGCCGCATCTACGACGCCGCCGCGGTACTGACTGAAGAGCAGTTCCGGCGCGACACGGGCGTATTCTTCAAGTCGCTCATGGGCACTCTGAACCACATCCTGGCAGCCGACCGCATCTGGATGAAACGCTTCACCGGGCAAGGCGAGGCGCCGACGACGCTCGACGCCGTGCTCCACGCGGATTTCGCCGGATTGCGGGCGGCGCGCGAGGCGGAAGACGCGCGCATCATCGACTGGACGGCGTCATTGACCGCAAAGGCTCTCTCCGGCCGCTTCACCTATATGCCGCTTACCGACATGCGCACCGTCTCGCAGCGGCTGGCACCCGCGCTCGACCATTTCTTCAACCACCAGACCCATCACCGGGGCCAGGCGCATGCGGTGCTGACAATGCTCGGCAGGCCCTCCGTAGTGCTCGACCTCGTCTATTTCCAGCGCACCGAGGACGGGCGACCCTACGCCTGAGGCCCCGATACAGGCGGCCAGCGCGAGGCGCGCCCTTGCCTTCGCCCGTAGGGTCGGCCAAAAAGCCGCCGCTATGCTTACGATCAATGACCTTTCGCTCCGTATCGCCGGACGCCTGCTTCTCGATCATGCTTCCCTCAGCCTGCCCGCCGGAGCGAAGGCCGGGCTGGTGGGGCGCAACGGAACCGGCAAGACAACGCTCTTCCGCGCCATCACCGGCGACATGTCGGCGGAGACCGGCTCGATCAGCCTCCCGCGCAATACGCGGATCGGCCAGGTCGCCCAGGAAGCGCCCGGCACCGAGGAGCCGCTGATCGACATCGTGCTCAAGGCCGATGTCGAACGCGCAGCCTTGCTGGAAGAGGAGAAGACCGCCACTGATCCGCACCGTATTGCCGAGATCCATACGCGCCTCGCCGACATCGACGCGCATTCGGCGGAGGCGCGCGCTGCAACCATTCTTGCCGGCCTGGGCTTCGATGCCGAAGCGCAGAAGCGACCTGCTTCGTCCTTCTCCGGGGGATGGCGCATGCGTGTGGCGCTCGCCTCTGTGCTGTTCGCCGAGCCCGATCTCTTGCTGCTCGACGAGCCGACCAACTATCTGGACCTCGAAGGAACGCTGTGGCTCGAGACCTACGTCTCGCGCTATCCGCATGCGGTTCTCCTGATCAGCCACGATCGCGACCTCCTGAACCGCGCCGTCAACTCGATCGTTCATCTCGACCAGAAGAAGCTCACCTTCTGGCGCGGCGGCTACGACCAGTTCGAGCGCCAACGGGCCGAGCAGCAGGCTCTACAGGAGAAGAGCCGCGTCAAGCAGGAGGCGCAACGCAAGCACCTGCAGTCCTTCGTCGACCGTTTCCGCGCCAAGGCCACGAAGGCCCGCCAGGCGCAATCGCGCATCAAGGCGCTGGAGAAGATGAAGCCGATCGCGGCGCTCATCGACGACACGGTGCGGCCCTTCAGGTTTCCCGAACCCGTCAAGACCGTCGCGTCGCCGATCATCGCCCTTGACGGCGTCTCTGTCGGCTACCAGCCCGGTCACCCGATCCTGAGAAAGATGTCGCTGCGCATCGATGCCGACGACCGCATCGCCCTGCTCGGCGCCAACGGCAACGGCAAGTCGACCTTTGCCAAGCTGCTTTCCGCCCGGCTGAAGGCGGAGACGGGCACCATGACGGTCGCGCCGGGGCTGAAGGTCTCGATCTTCGCGCAGCATCAGCTCGACGACCTCAGGCCGGAGGAGAATGCCTATGAGCATGTGCGCCGGCTGATGCCGGACGCGCCGGAATCCAAGGTGCGCGCCCGCGTCGCGCAGTTCGGCCTGGCAACGGAGAAGATGAATACCGCGGCCAAGGATCTTTCGGGTGGCGAAAAGGCACGACTCCTGATGGGGCTCTCCTCCTTCGAGGGACCGAACCTGTTCATCCTCGACGAGCCGACCAACCATCTGGACATCGATTCGCGCGAGGCGCTGGTGCATGCGCTCAACGATTTCCCTGGCGCCGTCATCCTCATCTCGCACGACCGTCACCTGATCGAGGCGACGGCCGATCGGCTGTGGCTGGTCCGCGACGGCTCCGTCCGTCCCTACGACGGCGATCTCGGCGACTATCGCCAGGAGGTGACTGGCGTCTCGGCCGACCGGAAGGAACGGCGCGAGGCCGACAAGGCGTCGAAGGCGGAACGGCGTCGCGATGCCGCGCAGCGCCGCCAGGCGCTCGAGCCGCTCGCCAAGCAGATCCGCGCGACCGAGGCCCTGATGGACAGGATCAGGAAACGCATCGACGGCATCGAAGACCAGCTCGCCGATCCGAGGCTCTACGAAAAGGACCCGAGTGCCGCCACGCAGCTTGCCAAAGAGCGTTCCGACCTGTCCAATGCGCTGGCCGGTCACGAAGAGACCTGGCTCACGCTTTCCGCGGAATACGAGGAAGGAATAGCCGAATGACGATCAGGGTCGAGCAGGACAGCGAGGTCACCATCGTCACGATCGACCGGGCGGAAGCCCGCAACGCGGTCAACCCCGACATGGCCCTGGCGCTGTTCAACGCTTTCCTCGCCTTCGAGCGCGACGACAAGCAGAAGGTCGCGGTGCTGACCGGCGTGCCCGGCGTCTTTTCCGCCGGCTTCGACCTGAAATGGGCGGCCGCCGGCGCCGGCGACACCTGGTTCGCCGAGCATGATCTCGACCGTTCCTTCGACGGGCGTGACGACCATCCGCGCAAGGGGCCGATGGGGCCGACCCGCTTGCTGCTCTCCAAGCCGGTGATCGGCGCCATCTCCGGCCCTGCCGTGGCGGGCGGCATGGAGCTCGCGCTCTGGTGCGACCTGCGCGTCATGGAGCAATCCGCCTATATGGGCGTCTATTGCCGCCGCTGGGGCGTGCCGCTGATCGACGGCGGCACTGTACGCCTGCCGCGCATCGTGGGTCACGGCAGAGCCATGGACCTGATCCTGACCGGCCGCAAGGTCGAAGCCGAGGAATGCCTCGTCATGGGCCTGGCGAACCGCGTGGTGCCGGACGGCACCTCGCTTGCCGCGGCGATCGAACTGGCGCAGGAGCTGACGCGCTTCCCGCAGGCCTGCATGCGCGCCGACCGCCTGTCGGCGATCCGACAATGGTCGCTCGACCCCGCGCGGGCGCTCGCCGGCGAATGGCGGAGCGCCGAAACCTTCCGCGCGGAGGGTCAGGCAGGGGCCGCTCGCTTCGCTTCCGGCAAGGGCCGGGGCGGCGATTTCGGAGAAATCTGAGGCGTGCCATGCATGGCGGCCCGTCTTACCCATCCGTTGCCGTCCTGATGTGGGCGGTGCGGCGCACGCGCATGCTGCGCCGGATGAAGCAGAGCCACCTCGCCGAATTGCTGGGCGTTGGCCAATCGTCGCTCTCCAAATGGGAAAGCGGCAGGCATAGGCCGCCGCATGATGCGCTCGATGCGCTGGCGCACTTCGCCGCGGCCGTGCCCGATGAAGCCTCGGGAGCGATCCTGAAGCGACTGGTCGAGCAATCCGGCCGAGCGATCCATCTCGTCTGCGACACGACGCATCGACTGCTTGCGGCCTCGCCGGCGCGGCGCGCTGAATGGCATCTGCCCGAGGACGGTATCGGCGAGCCGATGTGGAGATACGCCACGCCGGAGATCCGCCGTGCCGAGCAGCAGCTCGGCGCGCTCGGCTGGTTCGAACGCGGCAACGTCGCCGTGTTCTTCAAAACCAGCGGACAGCCCGGCCCGCTGGTCTCGATCCGGCCCGGCACCGTCCTGTGGGAGAGATTGCCGGTTGGCGGTTCCGGCTGCGGTCGCCTGGTGACGACGCTCGATCCGACCGAGGCTCCACCCGACAATGCGAGGGCTATCTAGCGGCGCCGACTGATCAACAAGCGTCTCCTGGACGCCCGACCTGCTTCCGACGCGAAAGGAGTGAACCATGCCGCGTCCCAGCGACCCGAACCGGTGGCCTGACCTGCCCTATGCCGCATGGAAGGAAACACGTGACACGCTGCATTTGTGGACCCAGATCGTCGGCAAGATCCGGCTGAAATATGAACCCTGGCTGAACCATTCCTGGCATGTGCCGCTCTATGTGACGGCGCGCGGCCTGACGACGTCGCCCATCCCCGGAGGCGCGCGCGCCTTCCAGATCGATTTCGACTTTATCGACCATCTGCTGTGGGTGCGCACGAGCGACGGCCACCTTCGCCAGATCATACTGGCACCGAAACCCGTGGCCGACTTCTACGACGAGGTGGGAATCGCCCTTGCCGAACTCGGGCTCGACATGGACATCACGACGATACCGTCCGAGATTCCCGACGGCATTCCGTTCGATCAGGATCGAACGCACGCTTCCTACGATCCCGATCATGCCAATCGCTTCTGGCGCATTCTGCTTTCCACCCACGAGGTCCTTTCGCGCTTCCGCACCGGCTTTCTCGGCAAGGTGAGCCCGGTGCATTTCTTCTGGGGAAGCTTCGATCTGGCCGTGACCCGTTTTTCGGGCAGGACGGCCCCGCTCCATCCCGGCGGGGTGCCCAATCTCCCCGATGCAGTGGCCCGCGAAGCTTATTCCCACGAAGTTTCCAGCGCCGGTTTCTGGCCGGGCAGCAGCGGCCCGGTGGAGTATGCGGCGTTCTATTCCTATGCCTATCCGACGCCGGACGGCTTTGCGGCGGCGAGCGTCCGGCCGGCAGCCGCGTTCTTCTCCAAGGAGCTCGGCGAATTCATCCTTCCTTATGACGCGGTGCGCACGGCAACGGATCCTGATCAGAGCCTGATGGAATTTCTCGAAAGCACCTACGAAGCCGCGGCAAATCTCGGTAGTTGGGATCGGATCGGCCTGGAATGCGGGTTGGGTGCGCCAGGGCGGCCGAGGCTCGTTTAGTGCTCCCGGAGCTGTAGCACTGACCGACAATCCTGGGCGGTTTTCGGAAGCGCGATGCGTGAGGAATGGGAAGACCGTGACCCGGCGCGGCCATGCCCGCAGCAGCGATGACCCAGCGGTCGCGCTGAATCGTCAATTGATTTGCCAAGAAAGCCTTTCGGGAAGATCATTGGATTTGGGCAGTCGTAAGCAATAGAGACCTGCTGTCGCGCAAGCATGCAAGGAGGCTTACATGAGACTGTATAATATACTTCAAGTTGCAGGATTGCCGACGCTTGTTTTCGCCGGATTCGGGGTTGGTGCAGCCGTTGCGGATTTTGGTGTCACCGAAGTTCCCGAGGCCATCGCCGCGGCTCCCCATTGCATGGCTGCCAACCTTCCCTCCCAGGGCTTGTCGCCTGAGGCGATCAAGGCCTACGAGGGAGCCGACCCGCCGCTGTGGAACGATCTCGGTTCTCTGACATATCCGATCAGCACCAAGAACAGCGAGGCGCAGAGCTATTTCCAGCAAGGGCTCAGGCAGACCGCCAATTTCAATCACGCGGAAGCCAGGCGCGCTTTCGGCAAGGCGCAACGCCTGGATCCGAGCTGCGCCATGTGCTTCCTCGGTGAGGCGCTCGTGCTTGGCCCGAACGTCAACGTGCCGATGGACCCGGCCGCGAATGCGCCGGCGATCGCTGCGCTCAAGAAAGCGCAGGCGCTCGCGTCCGGAGCGAGCGAGAAGGAAAGGGAACTGATCGAAGCGGTGGCGACGCGATATTCGGAGGATCCGGCCGCAGAACGCCCCAAACTCGACGCGTCCTTCGCTGACGCCATGGCTGCCCTTTCGGACAAATATCCGGACGATCTCGAACTGGCGGTGCTGGCAGCCGAAGCGGCAATGGATACCCAGCCGTGGGACTATTGGGAACCGGGCGGCAAGGAGCCCAAAGGCCGTACCGCTGATGTCCAGAAGCGGCTGGAAGGCGTGCTCGCCAAGGCTCCCGACCACCCCTGGGCGATTCATCTCTACATTCATCTCGTTGAAGCCTCGGACCGGCCCGAACGCGCCGAGCCTTATGCCGATCGGCTTGCAGCGCTCATGCCTGGCGCCGGACACATCGTCCATATGCCCAGCCACATCTATTATCGTATCGGGCGCTATGCCGATTCACTCGAGGCCAACAAGGCAGCCTCCAAGGCGGACGAGACATACATTGCTGAGACAGGCGCAGTCGGCGTCTATCCGATCGGGTATTATTCGCACAACGTGCATTTCGTCCTGGTCTCGGCGCAGCTTCTCGGCGACGCCGAGACCGTGCTCGCCGAAGCCGACAAACTCGACAAGTGGCTGAGCAACGACGTCGCGACAGCGGTGCCCATTGCGCAGCCTGTGAAGGCAGCCCCGTATTTCGCACGGGCGCAATATGCCGACCCGGACACGGTTCTGGCCATGCCCGACCCGCCCGGCGCGCCGCCCTATGTGAAGGCGATGTGGCACTATGCCAGAGGGACGGCATTCGCGGCCAAGAAGGACGTGGCCGGCGCACGCACCGAGGCCGATGCCATTCACCGCATCGCCCAGGAGACGGACTGGTCGGTCCTTGACGCCTGGGCTGTCCCCGCTCGCCCGGTTCTGGAGGTGGCCGAAGACGTGGTCCGCGCTCGCGCTTCGCAGGCAGAGGGCAAAGACAACGATGCGATCGGCCACTGGCGGAAGGCTGCCGAAGCCGAAGACACCATCCCCTATATGGAGCCGCCCTTCTGGTATTATCCGGTGAGGCAGTCTCTCGGTGCAGCGCTCCTCAAGACCGGCAAGCCCGATGAGGCACAGAAGGAATTCGAGGCCGCGCTTGAACACGTCCGAGGCAGCGCCTGGGCGCTCTACGGCCTCCAGCAGACGGCCAAGGCGAGAGGAGATGCGGCAGGTGCAAGCAAAGCCACCGAGGAGTTCGAGAAGGCCTGGCGCGGCGATCCCGGCCTGCTCACGCTCGATCGCCTGTGAGGCAATCCTGTCGAATGCCGCTCCGGTGCTGAATGCCGAGACGACGGTCGATCAGCCGGAGGCGGCATCGCGGCTCGTTGGGGCCCAAGCCGCGGCCTTGGGCCGAAGAGCAATGCCGTAGCTCCGGAGTGTCGGAACGTTCTTTTGCGCGCCCAATGGATGCGAGAGAAGATACCCGGCTAGGCCTGTGCGAGTCGCGTCTGCCGGGTTTCAGGCTGTCAAGATAGTGCGAGGATGGCTCACCCTCGCACCGGTTCCGTGGCGATCAGAACTCCATGTCGCCGAAGCCGCCGTCGTCAGCGCCGGCATCATCGGCTCCAGCATCCTCCTCGGCGGCCTGAGCTTCGTTTCCACCGAACATGCCGGCAATGGCGTTGCCCAGAAGCACGCCGCCGGCAACGCCCATCGCGGTCTGGGCAGCGCCGGCAAGGAAACCGCCGCCACGCGCGGGCTGCGCCGGAGGCGCGGCATATTGCCCACCGAAGGCGGGACCGCCGCCCCCGACGCGCGGCACGGAGCCCGAACGCGCCGGTCGGCGACCGTCACCGAACAGCCCGGAGAATAGCCCGCCGGAGGATTGCGGCACACGCGCTGCCTCGGCCTCCAGTTCCGCGATCCTTGCCTGAGCGGCTTCGAGCGCCTGCTCCTGCACCACAATGGTCTGGGCCATGTAGTAAGGCGCGCCGGGCTGCTGAGCGATCTGGCCGCGGATGAAATCTTCCGCCTGGGGGTCGCGCGAAGGCGACTGGCGCTCGACGGCTGCTAGCTTGCCGAAGAGGCTCTCGATTGCGTGCTGGTCGTTCCTGTCCATGGTGCGTTGCTTTCCTTTGCTCGTCAGTACTATTCGCGCTCGCCGGTGAAGTGGAGCAGCAGCTGGAAGATGTTGATGAAATTCAGATAGAGCGAGAAGGCTCCGAAGACCGCAAGCTTCTGCCGGGAGTCGGAGTCGAAATTCTCCGCATACTGTTCCTTGATCGTCTGTGTGTCCCAGGCGGTCAGGCCCAGGAATACGAAGATGCCGAGCACCGAAATGGCGAACTGCAAAGCCGAAGAGCCCAGGAAGATGTTGACCAGGCTGGCGATCACCACTCCGATCAGGCCCATGATCAGGAAGGACGAGAAGCGGGTGAGGTCCGACCTGGTCGTGTAGCCGTAGAGGCTGGTGGCGCCGAACATCGTGGCCGCGATGAAGAAGGTTCGTGCGATCGAGGTGCCGGTGAAAACCAGGAACACCGAAGCGAGCGAGAGCCCCATGACAGCGCAGAAAGCCCAGAACATCATCTGCGCGCCGGATGCCGTCATCGTCTGGATGCGGAAGGAAAACAGGAAAACGAAAGCGAGCGGAGCCAGCATCACCACCCATTTGAGCGGCGTGGAGAAGATCGGCACATAGAGCGCCGGGACCGAGGCGACGGTGAATGCCACGACGCCCGTCAGCACCAGGCCGAGCGCCATATAGTTGTAGACGCGCAGCATATGCTGCCGCAGGCCCTCGTCGAAGAGCGCGTCGCTGCGCGCACCAAAGCCCGCGCGATAGCCGTAGTCGGGAGTGTTCATCCAGGGTCTCCTGTCGGATGGTCGGTTCAGTGGAGTGTATCGAAAAGCCGCTTGGCCGCGCGTTCCAGCTTGTGCGGATCGCCCGTCGCCACCAGGGCGTAGGCGACCTCGCCGATCTGGAAATAGGCGGCCCAGGCCTCGCCTGCCGGCACCAAGGTGGGCCGCACGACGTCGAAGCTTCCGGGACGTACGGCGAAGAGCGAAACCGGCCCGAACTGCCTTGTACCCACGGCCATCTCGACGCTCGGTCCGAAGCGGGACGGGTAGATCTGCACGTCGCGCACGTCCCAGTCGCCGGGCAGATCCGGCATGACGATCGCCGTGGCCGAACGGATCTCGACCGGATCGTAGTCCGTCACTTCCGGCTGGGAGCTCATGGAGGCGCGCAGCACCGAGGTGCCGTGCGCGCGTATGGCGTCCTCGACATAGGCAGGTGGCGGCATCGAAGCGACCACCTCCGTGACGGCGATCGGCAATGCAATCTCATGGGCGAGCCAGCCGGCAGCGACGAAGGCGAGCACGGCAGCAGCGCGCTGCAACGCGCCGAAGAGACGGCGGCGCGACAGGCCCCGCTCCAGCCGACGCGCCGCCTCGGCTGTCGCCGGGCGCGGCATACCGCGCACGCCCGCAAGCGCGACGCGCAATTCATCGCGCGTCCTCAGGTCCGCCATCACCCGTGCCGCCGTCTCGGGGCGGACAGACAGGAACGCTTCAACCTCGATGCGGCGGGTGACGTCGAGTTGATCGTCGACATAGGCATCGAGATCGGCATCGGTGACGGGATCGAGAACGTCACTCATCGCTGCCTCTGACAACCCTGAGGTGCCTGACCCTGGCCGGCGAAGTTTCCTCCAACTCGCGCAAGGCGGCGCGCGCCCGGCCGATGCGCGACATCAACGTCCCGAGCGGAATGGCGAGAGCTTCGGCCGCCTCCTGGTAGGAAAGTCCTTCGATCGCGACGAGATGCAGCGCCGCGCGCTGCTCTTCGCTGAGCCCTAGAAAAGCTTCGCGAAGCTGGGTGAGACGAAGCGAATGCTCCTGGGGCGCGTCGAGGAAAGCGTCGGCCAGTTCGCCGGCCCGTTCGATGCGGATGGCTTCGGCCCGTCGGCTGCGTTTGCCGTCGACGAAGGTGTTGTGCAGGATCGACAGCAGCCAGGCGCGAAGATTGCCGCCGTGGCGAAAGCTGGCGCGTCGCTCATAGGCGCGCACCAGCGCATCCTGCACCAGGTCTTCCGCGTCGGCGCTGTCACGCGTCAGCGAGCGGGCATAGCGCCGCAGCGCCCCTAACTGGCCGAGCACGTCGAAGGCTGACTTCCCGAGTTTCATGGCCCGTATACGGAACTGCGGGCGCGCCTAATCCCCGGGTGCGTAGATTCTTCTGGCGGCCTCGTGATGCCGCGCAGTTGTGGACTTGCAGCACGGGTTTCATCGTCCGGACGCGGATACGATTTGCCGCACACCGAATCGAGCCTACGCGGGCGTCGCCCTTTCAGGAGCGGCCGCCCGCTCCCCTGCCCCAGCGCGACCGCGGCGGCTGCGAATTGGGGTTCGGTGGATGACCGCCGCGGCGCAGCGCCAGCACGAAACCGATGAAGCCTATGCCCATGAGGGCAAAGCCGAGAGGTTGCGCACGTTCGTCGTAGCTTGCGGCGCCGGCGCGCAGAATGAGATCGACCGACTTCATTTCGATGCCCTCGGCATCTCCGGGGCCGACCGTGAAGACATAGGGCCCGTCGCTCGCGTCGGAAATGACACCGCCGTCGTCGCGGTAGACCCGCTCGCCGCTCTGCGGACTGTCGGCGCGCGGAGCCGCATCGACGAAGTTAAGGGTTTCGGCGAGCACGGTCCTGCCACCTGTCGCCGCCGTGATGGTCAGCACGGTGCGCTCGTTGGTCAGGCGTGGCGCTCCGATCGACGTCATGTCGACCAGCACCCGGACCGGCACGTCTGCCGCCGAGAGCTTCGTCTCGATCGGATGGAAACCGGAACCGCGCTCGTACACGCGCCACGAGCCGATCTCCTTTCCGGAGAAATTCTGGATGACGAAGGGGTATCCGATGCCAAGGACGGCACCAGCCAGGAGCATCAGGAGAAAGAAGAAGCGCATCGGGAACTCATCTTCATCAAGCCTTCCGCTCCCAGCGGCGGTCCGGCGTCTGCTGCCAGTAGGTAACGGCATGACCCGCAGCCTTCATGGCCTTCCACTGCTCGCGTGCGCCTTCGAGCTGCATGGCGTCGTGGCCGTCAAACATGAAGACGGCGCGGGCGTAGGATGTCAGGTCGGGCGGCGATGCACCGTCGACCAGGAAGCGTATCTCCGCATTGTTGCCGTTGGCCATGCCGGTGGTGAGCAGGATCGGCTGGTCGGCCTGATGCGGCTCGCGGTCTGTGGCATGCGCAAGGAAGGACTCGTCGCGGTAGGTCCAAAGAAGCGTGTCGAGCGCGTCGCGCCGCTCCTCGGTCCCGGTCTGGACCACAACCTTCCAGCCGCGCTGGACGCTGCGTTCCAGCAATCCCGGCAACGCTTCCTCCAATCTGGACTCCGTCAGATGATAAAACAGGACTTCCGCCATAGCCCTCTGAACCCGCCTCTATCGCCGTCCAAGGATCATCCCTCGTAGTAATCCCGGACCAGCCGGTCCAGCAGCCGGACTCCGAAGCCGGACGCCCAGGACTGGTTGATCTCGTTTGCCGGCGAGCCCATGGCCGTGCCGGCTATGTCGAGATGCGCCCAGGGCGTGTCCTTGACGAAACGCTGCAGGAATTGCGCCGCGATGATCGCGCCGCCGAAGCGGCCACCGATGTTCTTCATGTCGGCGTTCTTGGAATCGATCAGCTTGTCGTAATCGGGACCGAGCGGCATCCGCCACACGCGCTCCTGCGTCGACTGGCCGACCATGAACAGCCGCGCCGCCAGCTCGTCATTGTTGGAGAACAGCCCCGCATGATGGTTTCCGAGCGCCACCATGATCGCGCCGGTGAGCGTCGCCAGATCGATCATGAATTTCGGCTGGAAGCGGTCGTTGCAGTACCACAAGACATCGCAGAGCACGAGCCGCCCCTCGGCATCCGTGTTCAGCACCTCGACGGTCTGTCCGGACATCGAGGTGACGATGTCGCCCGGGCGCTGGGCATTGCCGTCGACATTGTTCTCGACGCAGCCGATGATGCCCACGGCATTCACCTTGGCCTTGCGGGCGGCAAGGGCATGCATGATCCCGGTGACGACCGCCGCGCCGCCCATGTCGCCTTTCATGTCCTCCATGCCTGCCGCGGGTTTCATCGAATTGCCGCCGGTGTCGAAGGTCACGCCCTTGCCGACAAACGCGATCGGCTTGTCCTTGGCCTTGCCCCCGTTCCACTCCATCACGACGAGCCGGGGCGGCCGTGCGGAGCCCTGCGCCACGCCCATGAGCGCGCCCATGCCGAGCTTCCTGATCTCCTTTTCCGTGAGCACCTCGACCTTGACGCCGAGCTTCTCCAATTCCTTGGCGCGCGTGGCGAACTCGACCGGTCCCAGGGCGTTGGCCGGTTCGTTGACCAGGTCGCGTGCGAGCAGCACCCCGCCTGTCGCAGCCTCGGCCGCGGCAAAGGCCTTCCGGGCGCCGGCAGGATCGGCGCAATGGATGGTGATCTTCACCTGACGCGGCGGCGTCTTCTCGCCATTCTCGTCCTTGCGTGTCTTGTACTTGTCGAAGACATAGGCCCGCAGCAGCATGCCGGCCGCCGCATTGGCGGCATCGCCGGCACCGACCTTGGTTTCCGGGACGTCGAGAATCACGGCGACCTCCGTCGGCTTGCGCAATGCCCCGAGAATCGAACCGCCGATCCGGAGCCACCCATATTCGGTCAGGGCCGAGACCTTGCCGACGCCAACGACGACGACGCGCTCATAGGGCGTGCCCGTCGGGGTGAGCACGTCCGTGCTCGTTCCCATCTTGCCGGTGAAATCCGCAACCGTCAGGGCGCGATCGAGCACCTTGGCGGGATCGCAAGCCTTTGCGGTCTCGCTCATTCCCGCCTCCTCCGCCGACAACAGGACGACGACGCCCTTTTTCGGGGTCGCGAGTTTGGCGAAGCTGATCGTCGGCGATGTCATCGGGAATCCTGGCTGAGAATGGGCGCGTGGAAAACGACCTTTGGCGGTTTTGCTCGCTTTGGCAAGGCCGCCGGCCGCATGAAAGGCACACCGGCGCGGCTTTTGGCCTTCACCGTCATTTGGCGGTTGACGAGGCATTGCGCTAGTGGAATGAGCCGCGTCCTATGAGACAGCGCACCCACGGCAAGGTCAGGATGAAACCGGCGAGCGATCTGCCGGATCTGTCCCCTTTTTCGGAAGTCACGACAGCCTTGCTTCTGACCGTAGCGCTGCTGGCGGCGCTCCTCGCATTCCATTTCTTTCCTGGCGTCGACCGCGCCGCCGCCGCCCTGTTCTTCGATGAGACCGCCTGCGGCTCGGCGAAAGGCGCCGGCTCCGTCTGCGGTTTCTTCCCAGCAGGCGAAATGGCTCCAATGAGGGCGCTGCGGCAATTCCTTCAACATCTTCCCGCGGCCTGCGCAGCGGGATTGGCCGCGGCCGCCCTGACGCGACTGCGCATGGGCGAGGAATTCTGGGGACCGTGGGCGCTGCGGGTCGGCGCAGTGTTCTGGACCTACGTGCTGTCTGTCGGCTTGATCGTCAACGGCATCTTCAAGGAACTCTGGGGGCGCCCGCGGCCGGTCCAGACCGACATCTTCGGCGGGCCGCTCCCCTTCGTGCCCGCGGGCGAGATCTCGGCCTATTGCCAGTCCAACTGCTCGTTCATCTCCGGCGAGGCGGCAGCCTCTGCCTGGCTGATCTGCCTGGTGGCGCTGCTGCCGCGTCAATATGCCGGTCTCAGACCCTTCGCCTTCGCCGTGGCCGCTTTCGTTGCCGTGCTGACGTCGGGGCTGCGGATGTCGTTCGGCGGCCACTATCTTTCCGACGTGGTTCTCGCGAGCCTCGCCACGCTGGTCGTCTTCTCTCTGCTGGCCGTCGCGGCTGTCCGGTTCCCACGCACGCAATCGTGAGCTTCCAGGCGCGAAGGCGATCTGTTAAGGCTTTGTTTACCTAGCCTATTGGCGCTTTGTTAGCCAATGTCGCTCAACTATCGCGCCGGCTCGGAGAACACGGTGCCCGATCGCAAGGATTTGGCGCAACCTATTGAAACACGCAGGCGGATCGTTCCAGCTTGCCAACGGTGCGCCGGGCGGCGCAGGCACATGGAATAGCCCTGCGGATGAAGATCCTCGAACGCTACATCCTACGCCGGACGTTCGTGGTTGCGCTCGCAGCCCTGTTCTGGACGCTGGCCGTGGTGTGGACGGTCCAGGCCCTGTCGCGAATCAACCTCGTCACCGACAGCGGGCAATCCGCCTTGGCCTTCTTCCATCTGGCGACGCTGGTGCTGCCTTCGATCATCCCGGTCGTGCTGCCCTTCGCCGTGGCGATCGGCATCAGCCAGACGCTGACGATGATGAACAGCGATTCGGAACTGGCCGTGATCAGCGCGGCCGGCAGTTCGAGGATGACCACCATCCGGCCGGCCCTGGTCCTTGCCCTCGGGGCCTGCCTGACCTCCTTCTTCGTGCAGAATGTCATCGACCCCGGCGCGCGGCTCGGCGTACGCACGCTGCTCGCCCAGGCAAGCGCCGACCTTCTTTCGACCGTCATCACCGAAGGCACGTTCCGCAAGGTCAGCGACGGCCTCTATGTGCAGGTCGGCGAACGCCTGCCCGACGGACGGCTCGGCGGCATCTTCGTCGCCGACTCCCGGCAAAAGGATGTCGATCTCGCCTATTATGCCAAGGAAGGCGCACTGACGAACCGCAATGGTCGCGCAATGTTGGTGATGAATGACGGAGTCGTTCATCGCAAGACGCCGGCAGGAGAAGTTTCGGTGATCCGCTTCACCTCCTACGTGTTCGACCTGTCGGTGTTCACTTCGGCCAGCCAGCACCTGGTCATCTACGCGAAGGACCGGTCGCTCGCCTATCTGGCCGATCCCGACCCGAACGATCCGTTCTTCAAGGCTAATCCGCAGGAGTTCAACTCGATCTTCCACCAGCGGCTGACCGAATGGCTCTATCCTCTTGTTTTCGCGCTGATCGCGCTGGCGGTGGCCGGCGACGCCCGCTCGCATCGCGAGGCACGCGTCCACCCGATGATCACGGCGCTCACCATTGCGCTGATCGTCCGCTGGATCAGCTTCTTCGCTGCCGGTAAAGCGGAGACCGACGCCAACTATGTGCCGCTGCTCTACGTCATTCCGCTCGTCGCGGCGGGACTTTCCGTGTGGTGCCTGGCCACCAACAGGCCGATGGAACTCCCTGTCAACTGGACCGATCGCGCGGCCACCCTTTTGCGCCAGGTCGGAGAACGCCTGACCGTCCTCAGACTGCGGCTGTTCGGCGCCTCGTCTCCCGGCGGAGGCTCGGCCTGACATGGGTTGGACGCTGAGCCGCTACTTCTTCCTCCGCTACGTCGTCATCACGTCGTGGTTCTTTATCGGCATTTCGGCGCTGGTATTCATCATCGACTTCACCGAACTGTCGTCCCGCACCTCGGATATTCCCGGCTTCTCGGCCGGCCTGGCGCTTTCCGTGTCGGCGATGCGCGTTCCCATGGTGATGCAGCAGACCGTTCCGTTCATCGCGCTGTTCGCCGCGATGGCGACCCTGGTTTCGCTCAACCGCAAATATGAGCTCGTGGTCGCACGATCGGTCGGCGTGTCCGCCTGGCAGTTCCTCCGGCCCGCCTGCTTCGGCGCGCTGCTGCTCGGTCTGCTGACGGTCGGCGTAATGAACCCGATCGCCGCCGCCGGCTATTCGCGCGCCGAGGAGATCGAGGCTTCCTACCGCTCCGGCAACGGGGCCGCCGTCGCGGCGTCCGCTCCATGGATAAGGCAAACGACCAGGGCCGGAGACACGATCATCGGGGCGCGCAGCGTCCTCAACCAGGGCCTGGAACTGGTCGACGCCGTGTTCTTCCGCATCGACAATGCCGACAATATCGCTGAGCGGCTGGACGCTCGCAGCGCCTATTTGCGCAACGGCCACTGGGAGTTGCACGACGTCTCGCGCATGGTCGAGGGTTCGCTGCCGCAGAAGATCGAATCACTCGAGGTGGAAACGAATCTGCGCCCTGAATTCGTGCAGGAGCGGCTCGCCAGGCCCGACACGATTCCCTTCTTCGAACTGCCCGCCAAGATAGAGGTCGCCCGGTCTTTCGGGCTCAAGGCCAATGCCTTCGCCATGCAGTTCCACTCGCTCGTGGCGCTGCCGCTGCTGCTTGTGGCGATGACGCTTATCGCCGCCACCGTCTCGATGCGCTTCGCGCGTCTGGGACAATCCGCAACGATGATTTTGGGTGGCATCGTTGCCGGCTTTCTGCTTTATGTTAGCTCGGTTTTGGTGAAAGCGTTCGGCACGGCGGGATTCGTCCCACCGGCAATCGCAGCATGGCTGCCGGTTGTCGTGGCAATGTTCTTCGGGGTGACGTTTCTGCTGTACAAGGAGGACGGTTAGTGGCGGTCGCGCTAACTGAGGGGTCTAAGCTCGTCCGTCTGAAGCGCCTTCTCGGTGCAACGGCTCTGGCGTGCCTGTTTGCTTGCGGCGCGCTGCCCCAGGCCCATGCTCAATCTCTGGATCTCGAACGCGACGTCTCGCCGAATGCGCAGATGCTGCTCGAGGCCGATACGCTGGTCTATGACAACGACAAACGCACGGTGACGGCAGTCGGCGGCGTCCAGATCGACTATGACGGCAACAGGCTCGTTGCCCAGCGCGTCACCTATCACCGCGATTCCAATCGCCTCGTGGCGAGCGGGGCCGTCCAGATCATCGAAAAGGACGGCAACAAGATCTATTCCGACGAGATCGATATCACCGACGACTTCCGCGACGGTTTCGTCAACGCGCTGCGAGTGGAGACGCCGGACAAGACCTATTTCGCGGCCGAAAGCGCCGACCGCGAGGGCGGCGTGGTCACGACCTTCAACAATGGCGTCTACACGGCTTGCGAACCCTGCGAGGAAAAGCCCGACCGGGCGCCGGTCTGGCGCATCAAGGCGCGCAAGATCATCTGGGACGGCAAGGCCAAGACGGTCCGCTTCGAGCAGTCGCGTTTCGAGATGTTCGGCTTCCCGATCGCCTACCTGCCGGCTTTCGAGGTCGCCGACCCGACGGTGAAGCGCAAGACCGGCTTCCTGATCCCCGGGGTAACCTACAAGAGCGAACTCGGTATCGGCGCGATCGTGCCCTTCTATGTCGCGCTCTCGCCGACTTACGATCTTACCCTGCAGGGTCGGTACTATTCCCGTCAGGGCTTTCTGGGCCAGGCCGAATGGCGCCAGCGCTTCAACAACGGCCAGTACAACCTCAAGATCGCCGGTATCCGCCAGGGCGATCCTGATGCCTTCGACCTCAATACGGTCGACCGCGGTACGGTAGCCGACCCCACCCGTTTCCGAGGCATGGCCGCGTCGAAGGGCGACTTCGTCATCAACGAGCGCTGGACGGCCGGCTGGGACATCATGGTCCAGACGGACAAGAATTTTTCCAGGACCTACAGCATCGGGGGCTACACCGCCCTCGTGAACGCCTCGCAGGTGTATCTCACGGGCCTGGGCGACAGGAACTTCTTCGATCTGCGCGGCTATCGCTTCCAGGTGCAGGAGAGTATTCAGGATCGTTTCCCCTCGGCACGCAATCCTCAGCAGCCCTGGGTGCTGCCAAGCTTCGACTACTCCTTCACGAATGATGATCCGGTCGCGGGCGGCGAGTTCAATCTCGACATCAATTCCCGACTGATCTACCGCGACAAGCTCGATGAGGCGTTCCGCTTTGAAACCGTGGACGGTGTCCGCCAGAAGCAAGTCACTGCGGTGCGCGGCATCGAGGGCACCAGCGGGCGGGTCACGGCGGACGCCGAGTGGAAGCGAAGCTTCGTCAGCGACGGAGGGCTCGTGGTCACCCCGCTGCTCGCCTTCCAGGCCGATTCGACATTTGTGAACCAGACCGCCGCTTCGGTCGCGGCCATCAACGCCATGGCTGCCAACCCGCAAATCGACGCGACGGCGGATGTGCGTTCGGCCTATTATCGCTATATGGCGACGGCCGGGCTCGACCTGCGCTGGCCGGTTCTTTTCTCGTCGACTTCCTCGACACACGTGCTGGAGCCTGTCGCTCAGATTTTTGCCCGCCCGAACGAGCAATACGAGGAGACGCTGGGTATCCCCAACGAGGATGCCCAGAGCTTCGTCTTCGACGCCACGACTCTGTTCGAGCGCGACAAGTTCTCCGGCTATGATCACGTCGAAGGCGGCACCCGTGCCAATGTCGGATTCCGCTATTCGGGCACTTTCGGCGGCGGCTGGACGACCAATGCGATCGTCGGTCAGTCCTATCACATCGCCGGCGAGAACTCCTTCGACAGCCCCGATCTCGTGAATGTCGGCGCCTATTCCGGCCTCGAAACGGAACGGTCGGACTATGTCGGACTGGTCGGGTTCGCTACTCCCTTCGGCCTGTCGGCTTCGGCGAGCACCCGTCTCGACGAACAGACGCTCGAAGTTCGCCGCGCCGAGCTCAGGGCCGGTCTGAGCACCAAGAGGGGATCGCTGACGGCAAAATATGCCTTCATCCAGGCCCAGCCGCTCTACGGCTTCCCCACGGACCGCAAGGAGGTCACGCTGGCCGCGAGTGCACGGTTGCATGAATATTGGCGCGTCTTCGGATCGGGCACTTACGACTTCGAGGCGAACATGACGACGCGCGATTCGTTCGGTTTCGCTTACGACGACGAGTGTTTCTCCTATTCGATGACCTTCTCGGAACTCCGGAGCACCGACAGGAGAGAAACCTCTCAGACGGTGGGATTCAACATCTCGTTCCGCACGATCGGCGACTTCGGATCGAGTTCTCTCGGCTCGATCCAATGACGCGTCATCGTTTCGCCGCATAGGGCGGCGAGAAATTGCTGCTTTCAGCACGCCCGGCCTCGGGCTCATGGGCGTGCCGTAAACGGGGACAACTATCATGACCGCGATCAGAAAGCGCCTCGCCGCATCCGGAATCGCTTTCCTGTTGGCCATGGCCACGGCTCCTGTTGCCCTGGACGTCGACGTTGCCTATGCCAGCGAGATCAAATATGTCGTGAACAACGTGCCTATCACGTCCTACGACATCCAGCGGCGGGTAGCCTTCTTCAAGCTGCAGCGTCGGTCCGGCGGCGCCAAGGAGGCGGCCGACGACTTGATCGAGCAGGCGATCCGCACTTCGGAAACCAAGCGCCTGGGGATCAGGATCACCGACCAGCAGGTCGACGACGCCTATGGCCGCTTCGCAGCCCAGAACAAGATGCAGCCGGCCCAAATGGACCAGATCCTCAACCAGACGGGCGTGACCAAGGCGCATTTCAAGGATTTCATCCGCTCGCAGATGGGCTGGAGCCAGGTACTGCAGGCGAAGTATCGGGCATCCGGCACGCTCAGCGAACAGGATGTGGTGCAACGCATGCTGCAGAAAGGCGGCAACAAGCCCAAAGCCACGGAATACATGCTCCAGCAGGTCGTCTTCGTGGTGCCGGCTGCGGACCGCAAGGCGTTGCTCGGCAAGCGCAAGCGCGAGGCCGACGCCATGCGCTCACGGTTCTCCGGCTGCGACAAGACCCGCGAATTCGCCAAGGGCCTGGTCGACGTCACCGTGCGCGACCTGGGCCGCGTGCTTGCACCCGAACTGCCGCCGGCATGGGCCGATGCGATCAAGAGCACGCAAACCGGCGCGGCCACCCCGGCCCGGGAAACAGAGCGCGGCGTCGAGTTCATCGGCATCTGCAGCGCCAAGGAGGTCTCCGACGACCGCGTCGCGCAGATGGTCTTCCAGAACGAAGCGACCAAGCAGGGCGGCGAAGCCGAGGACTTCTCGAAAAAATATATGGAAGAACTGCGCAAGAAGGCCAAGATCGTCCAACGCTGATCAATGACGCGCAGCCCAATTGTCCGAGAATATCCCGCTTCCGCTTGCGCTTACGGCTGGTGATCCTTCCGGTATCGGCCTGGAGATCGCTGTCGCCGCCTGGCTCGGCCGCCAGGCGCTCGACCTTCCGCCTTTCTATCTGATCGGAGATCCCGAGCTTCTCGCCGCCCGCGCGAAAGCGCTCGGTCGAGACGTGCCGGTCGCGACCGTCACGCCGGGCGAATCGGCCGAGGTGTTCGCGCAGGCTTTTCCGATCGCGCCGCTGCCGTCGCGCTTCACGGATACGATTGGCGTCGCCGATCCAGCCAATGCCGCGGGGATCGTCGGTTCGATCGACCGTGCGGTCGCCGATGTCTTTGCCGGAAAGGCCTCCGGGGTGGTCACCTTGCCGATCGCCAAAAAGTCTCTCTACGATGCCGGCTTCGCATTCCCCGGCCATACGGAGTATCTTGCCGAACTTGCGTCCCGGCAGACGGGGCGTCAGGTCCAGCCGGTCATGATGCTCGCCGGCCCCGAACTGCGGGCGGTACCGGTAACCATACACATTCCCCTCGCCGAGGTTCCGACGGTCCTCACGACCGAGCTGATCGTCTCGACCGGCCGGATTGTCGCGAACGATCTGCGGAACCGTTTCGCGATAGCGCGACCACGCCTCGTGCTGGCCGGATTGAACCCGCATGCCGGCGAACAGGGCGCGATCGGTACCGAGGACGAGACGATCGTGCGGCCGGCCGTCGAGGCGCTGCGCGCCGAAGGCATCGACGCGGTCGGGCCGCGGCCCGCCGACACCATGTTCCACGCCGCGGCCCGCAAGCGCTACGACGCGGCCCTGTGCATGTATCACGACCAGGCCCTCATCCCTGCCAAGGCGCTAGGCTTCGACGACACGGTCAATGTCACGCTCGGACTTCCATTCGTTCGCACCTCGCCTGACCATGGGACCGCCCTGGACATCGCCGGCCGTGGCATCGCGCGCCCGGACAGCCTGATCGCCGCGCTGAAGCTCGCGGCCCGGCTCGGCACCGGCAGGACCAGCCCTGCATGAGCATCGACGGGCTGCCGCCGCTCCGCGACGTGATCGAACGCCATGGGCTCGCGGCGAAGAAGTCGCTCGGCCAGAACTTCCTGCTCGACTTGAACCTCACCGGCAAGATCGCACGCGCGGCCGGCAATCTCGAAGCCACGACCGTGGTCGAGGTGGGCCCCGGCCCCGGCGGACTCACCCGGGCCCTTCTCATGCATGGCGCCGCGCGCGTCGTAGCGATCGAACGCGACGATCGATGCCTCGCCGCTCTGGCGGAGATCGCCGGCCACTATCCCGGTCGCCTCGACATTGTCGCCGACGACGCGCTGAAGATCGATTTCGCCGCACTCGCGGACGGCCAGCCGCTCAAGATCGTTGCCAACCTCCCCTACAATATCGGCACGGAGCTCCTGGTACGCTGGCTGACCGTTCCTGTCTGGCCGCCCTTCTACACATCCATGACCCTGATGTTCCAACGCGAAGTCGCCGAACGCATCGTCGCCGCACCGGGCAGCGGCGCCTATGGCCGGTTGGGTGTTCTGGCCGGCTGGAGGACGGAAGCGAGAATCGTTTTCGACGTGCCGCGCCAGGCATTCGTGCCGCCGCCAAAGATCACATCGTCGGTCGTGCACCTCGTGCCCCGGGCAGAGCCGGTGCGGACCGATGTCCTCAAGCTTGGCCGGGTCACCGAAGCGGCCTTCGGCCAGCGCCGCAAAATGCTGCGCCAGAGCCTGAAGAGCGTCGGCGGGGAAAGGCTCCTCGAAGCGACCGGCATCGACGGCACCCGGCGGGCCGAGACGCTGAGCGTCGCCGAATTCGTGGCACTCGCAAACGCGCTGTAGGGCGGTCGCGCGGCCCCGCTGGCGTCACCAACGAAGCCGCAATCACGATCTCGCTTGTCCGGCCTATTCCGGCTTCTCGTCCAGCAGCGCCGAGACGAAGTCGAACAGGCCGGGCCTGCGGTCGCGGCGCAACCGCTCCGCCGTCACGATCGCTCTTACTTCCGCAAACGCCCGGTCGAGATCATGATTGATCACGACGTAGTCATATTCGCGCCAATGCTCGATCTCGACCTTGGCGTTCTTCAGGCGCGTGTCGATGGTGGATGCGGAATCCTCGGCACGGCGCTGCAGCCTGGACTTCAGCTCGGTCATCGACGGCGGCAGGATGAAGATCGAGACGATGTCGCCGCGCATCTTTTCCTTGAGCTGCTTGGCGCCTTGCCAGTCTATGTCGAACAGCATGTCACGGCCGTCCGCCATCGCCCTTTCGGCAGGCTCGCGCGGTGTCGCGTAGAAATTGCCGTGCACTTCCGCCCACTCCAGCAAGGCGTCGTTGTCGCGCAGCATTTCGAATTCGCGCCTGCTGCGGAAATGATAATGCACGCCGTCGATCTCGCTGCCGCGGCGCGGCCGCGTGGTCACGCTCACCGAAAGTTCGAAACCCGGGTCGCTCTCGATGAGGCTGCGGGCGATAGTCGACTTCCCCGCGCCCGACGGCGAGGAAAGCACAAGCATCAAGCCGCGCCGCTTGATCGCCTGCGATGGTCGCTCCTCGGCCATCCCTTACTCCAGATTCTGCACTTGCTCGCGAAACTGGTCGACGACGGCCTTCAATTCGAGGCCGATTGCCGTGACCGGCGCCGCATTGGACTTCGAGCAAAGCGTATTCGATTCGCGATTGAATTCCTGCGACAGGAAATCGAGCTTGCGGCCGATGGCGCCGCCGTCGGCGAGCAGGTTGCGACCGGAGGCGACATGGGTCTTCAGCCTGTCGATCTCCTCGCGAATGTCGGCCTTGGTGGCGAGGAAAGCCGCCTCCATATGGAGCCTGGTCTCGTCGAGACCCGTGCCCGGTTCCATCAGCAGCCGAACCTGCTCGGCGATACGCGCGCGGATCACGGCAGGATCGCGGGACGGATCGGCCTCCGCTGCGAGCGTCAATGCTTCGATGCGATCGAGATGGGCGCCGAGCACGAGACCGAGCGCCGTTCCTTCCGCCAGGCGTGCCTTTTCGAGGCCGGCCAGAGCCTCGTCCAAAACGCAGAGGATCGACTTGTCGAGGCGCGCCCGCTCCTCCTCGCTCTCCAGCGCTTCCGGCATTTCGAGCACGCCGCGCAGGGCGAGCAGCCCGTCGGCCGTGGCCGGAGCGACACCGAACTGCTCCTCCAACCTCTTCGCGAGGCCCGCCAGGTCCTTCAGGAAATCCTCGTTGACAACGGGCTGCACAGCAAGGCCGTCGCGCTGCACGGCCAGGCTCGCCTGGATGTTGCCGCGGGAGAAGCGCTTCTGGATCGCCTGGCGGGTGGCCTGCTCCAGCCGCTCGAAGCCGGGCGGCAGCCTCAGCCGGGCGTCGACGCCCTTGCCGTTCACCGACTTGATTTCCCAGGCGATCGCCGCGCCGTCGTGATCTGCGCCGGCACGCGCGAAGCCGGTCATACTCTGCAAACTCATCGCCCTTGCCCGTCCAGTCGCGGCATCAGGCGGGATCCGGATCGGATCATTCCCGCGTCCCGCTATTGTTGGTTGGTCGACTGGGAGGCGCCACCGGCCTTCGCCGCCTCTTCCGCCTGCTTCTTTTCCACCGCGCGCCAGCGGGCGACATTCTTGTTGTGCTCTTCGAGCGTCGTGGCGAAGACATGGCCGCCCGTGCCGTCAGCGACGAAATAGAGATCGTCCGTCTTGGACGGATTGGCGACCGCCTCGAGCGCCGCCCGGCCGGGATTGGCGATCGGCGTCGGCGGCAGGCCGTTGATAAGATAGGTGTTGTAGGGCGTCGGCTTGTCGATGTCGGACTGGAAGATCGGACGGTCCGCCGGCTTGCCCCTGCCGCCGAACAGGCCGTAGATGATCGTCGGGTCCGACTGGAGCCGCATTCCCTTGTTGAGCCGATTGATGAACACCGAGGCCACGCGGGATCGCTCGTCGGCCCGGCCAGTCTCCTTCTCCACGATCGAGGCGAGCGTGACGAACTCTTCGATGGAGGCGATCGGCAGATCGTCGGAACGACGCTCCCAGATGCTCTCCACCAGATTCCTCTGGTCGGCGAGCATCTTGTCGATGATCTGCTGGCGGCTCGTGCCGCGTGTGAAGCGCTGGGTGTCGGCGGCAAGCGTGCCCTCGGCCGGCATCGTCGAAGGCATGTCGCCGGTGAGGGCTTCCTGCTCGGCGATACGCTGGAACGCCTGCTCGACGGTCAGGCCCTCCGGTATGGTCAGCGAATAGAGCACCGACTTGCCGCTCTTCAGGAGTTCCATGATGTCGCGCATGGAGGCGCCGGCCTTAACCTCGTACTCGCCCGCCTTCATCTTGCCTTCATTGCCATAGGCGCGAAGGCCGAGCTGGAAGATGCGCGCGTCGGAGATCAGGCCGCGGCGCTGGAGCTGGTCGGCGATCTCCTGGACCCCGGTATTCGGCTTGACCAGGAACGTGCTGACGGTCTGCGTGGGCCCGGCAGCGTCGAAGGCGCGCTTGCCGAAATAGACGGCGATGCCGGCGGCCAGCGTGACCAGCACGACCGTCGACATCAGGAAATTGAGGAAGACCACGAACTGGTTGCGCGACTGGCGCGAACGCCGCGGCGGCGGCGTCCCGGCCTCTGGCCTCAACGCGTCGCTGGCGCTCTTCGGTACGATCGGTTTCGCTTGCGTCTCGCGCTGCGCGAGTTCGGCTTCGCTCGGAGGGTTCGTGTTCATCTCGCCTCGGTCCGTACTCGTCGATCCTGGAATCGCGCCGAGACTAGATGCGAATATGGCGAAATTCGCGGCAAACCGCTCGTCGGAACGTTCGGGTCAGCCATTGTAGCGCTGGAAGATCAGCGAAGCGTTGGTGCCGCCGAAACCGAAGGAGTTGGACAGAGCGACATCGATCCGCCGCTCGCGCGGCTTGTTAGGGACGAGATCGATCGCCGTATCGCGCTCCGGATTGTCGAGATTGATCGTCGGCGGCGCGACATTGTCGCGGATGGCGAGGATCGAGAAGATCGCCTCGGCCGCACCGGCCGCGCCGAGCAGATGCCCGATCGACGATTTCGTCGACGACATGGAGATCTTCGAGGCCGCATTGCCGACAAGGCGCTCGACAGCGCCGAGCTCGATCGTGTCGGCCATCGTCGAGGTGCCATGCGCGTTGATGTAGTCGATGTCGGACGGTGCAAGCTTGGCGCGCTTCAGAGCGGAATTCATGCAACGGAACGCGCCGTCGCCATCTTCGGCAGGGGCCGTGATGTGATAGGCGTCGCCGGAAAGGCCGTAGCCGGTAAACTCGGCGTAGATCTTCGCGCCACGCGCCTTGGCATGCTCGAGTTCCTCGAGCACCACGACGCCGGCGCCCTCGCCCATCACGAATCCGTCGCGATCTTTGTCGTAGGGGCGCGACGCCGTCTCGGGGCTGTCGTTGCGGTCGGTGGAGAGCGCCTTGCAGGCAGCGAAGCCCGCCAGCGCAAGCCGCCCGATCGGAGATTCGGCGCCGCCGGCCAGCATCACGTCGGCGTCGCCGAACATGATCAGCCTGGCCGCATCGCCGATCGCATGGGCGCCGGTCGAGCAGGCGGTGACGACGGCGTGATTCGGGCCCTTCAGTCCATGGCGGATCGACACCTGACCCGACACCAGATTGATGATGTTACCGGGAATGAAGAAGGGACTGATGCGGCGTGGGCCGCGTTCCTTCAGAATGAGCGCGTTTTCCGAGATACCCTCGATGCCGCCGATGCCCGAACCGATCATGACGCCCGTGGCGCAACGTTCGTCCTCGGTTTTCGGCTGCCAGCCGGAATCCTTCAGCGCCTCGTCAGCGGCCGCGATGCCATAGAGGATGAAATCGCCGATTTTCCGCAGTTCCTTCGGCTCGAGCACGGCCTCGGGATTGAAGCTGTGATCACTGCCGTCGCCACGCGGAATGACATTGGCGATCTTGCAGGCGAGATCTTCGACCTCGAATTCGGTGATGCGGCGGGCAGCACTGCGCCCGCTGAGCAATTGCCGCCAGGAATGCTCGGCCCCGTAGCCGAACGGGGAGAGCAAACCCAGGCCCGTGACGACGACGCGTCTCATGGCTCAACTCTCCCCACGCAATACGGCATGATCGGTGGCGTCAGGCGGACGCCTTGTCGATGTACTTGACGGCATCGCCCACCGTCAGGATTGTCTCGGCCGCATCGTCCGGGATCTCGACACCGAACTCTTCCTCGAAGGCCATCACGAGCTCGACCGTGTCCAGGCTGTCTGCGCCGAGATCGTCGATGAAGCTTGCCGCCTCGGTGACCTTGTCGGCATCGACGCCAAGATGCTCGACAACGATCTTCTTGACGCGTTCTGCGGTATCGCTCATGTGGGCACCCTCGTCTTCTGAGATTATCTGTCTTCGTTAGCGGCCCGATTGCCGCTAATCAAGCTGAAAAGATGTTCCGTCCGGAACGGGACAGCGGAGCAGGTTCTTGCGTCCTCCCCCGCCGGATCGGAGGCCGCATTACACGAAAAATCGCGGCTGTCCAAGGTGAAAACGGCTCGATTCCGGCATCTCAGATCATCGCCATGCCGCCATTCACATGAATCGTCTGGCCAGTGACGTAAGAGGCTTCGTTGGAGGCGAGATATACGACCGCGGAGGCGACCTCGCCGCCGACGCCCATACGCTTCATGGGGATCGCCCCCATGATCGCTTCCTTCTGCTTGTCGTTCAGCTTGCCGGTCATGGCTGATTCGATGAAGCCCGGGGCGACGCAGTTGACCGTAATGGCGCGGCTGGCGATTTCCTGGGCGAGCGACTTCGAAAAGCCGATCATGCCGGCTTTCGATGCGCAATAGTTTGCCTGGCCCGGATTGCCGGTGACGCCGACGACGGAGCTGATGTTGACGATGCGGCCGAACCGACGCCGCATCATCGGATGCGTGAGCTCGCGCGTCAGCCGGAAAACGGCCGTCAGGTTGACCTCCAGAACCTGGTCCCAATCCTCGTCGGACATGCGCACGAAGAGGCCGTCCCTGGTGATGCCGGCATTGTTGACCAGTATGTCGACGCCATCGAGATCGGCTTCAGCCTTCTGACCGAGCGCCTTGACCTCGTCGCGTTGGGACAGGTCGGCAGGGAAGATCTTCACCCGCTTGCCAAGCTCGTTCGCCAGGGTCTCGAGCTTCTCCACCCGCGTCCCGTGCAGGCCGACCACGGCACCTTGCGCGTGGAGGGCGCGGGCAACGGACTCGCCGATGCCTCCGGAAGCCCCGGTAACGAGCGCCTTGCGGCCAGTCAGATCGAACATTGCCTTTACTCCCCTGAAGACCGGAGCACTCCCTCGGCGAGGGACATGTCGAGGATTATCATTACACCAGCGTTGCGAGCGCGGCTTCCACATCGGTGGAATTGCCCACGGCCGAAGTGGCAATTTCCTTGTCGATGCGCCGCGCCAGGCCCGACAGAACCTTGCCGGACCCGATCTCATACAGGGTCTTCACGCCATTTGCGCCGAACCATTCGACGGTTTCGCGCCAGCGCACCCGGCCGGTAACCTGCTCGACCAGGCTCGCGGCGATCGCGTCCGGATCGGTGAGCGTCCGTACCGCCACGTTTGCCACGACGGGAACGGCCGGCGCGTTCTTGACGACCTTGGCGAGCGCTTCGCGCATGGCCTCGGCGGCCGGCGCCATCAGGGCGGAATGGAACGGGGCGGAAACGGGCAGCATCAGTGCGCGCTTGGCTCCTTTTTCCGTGCACAGGCGCGCAGCGAGCTCTACCGCGGTCCTGGCGCCCGAAATCACCAGTTGCCCGCCGCCATTGTCGTTGGCGATCTGGCAGACCGAGTCGCGGGAGGCTTCCGCGCAGGCGGCCTCGACACCGGCCTGGTCGAGACCGAGGATCGCAGCCATTGCGCCTTCGCCGACCGGCACTGCCGCCTGCATGGCGTTGCCGCGGATTCGCAACAGGCGCGCCGTGTCGGCGATCGAGAACGTCCCGGCGGCCGCAAGCGCAGAATATTCGCCGAGCGAATGGCCGGCCACATAGGCGACCTTGTCTTTGAGGGAGAAACCGCGCGCTTCAAGCGCACGCAATGCGGCCAGCGACACCGCCATCAGGGCCGGCTGGGCATTCGCGGTCAGGGTAAGGGTCTCTTCCGGCCCTTCCCACATGATCGCGGAGAGCTTCTGGCCCAGCGCATCGTCGACCTCCTCGAAGACGGCTCGGGCTTCCGGGAACGAATCCGCCAGATCCCTGCCCATGCCGACGGACTGGCTGCCTTGCCCCGGGAAGGTGAAAGCGATCGACATATGAGAGCGTTTCTCCAACTTTTCTTCGGCTGCGTGTGGAGCAAGGATGGGCGCGGAGTCAAGGGCGGGCAAACGATACGCAGATCGTTGCCTGGCTTTCGATTACCGGCCGAACCGCCGTCAGCCGGCCGCGCGCCCGCGCCGGGCGAGGATGAAAGCCTCGAAATCGGCCGCGCTCATGGGCCTTGCGAATGCATAGCCCTGCAGTTCCTGGCATCCGAGTTCCCGCAGGATGCGCGCGTGTTCCATCGTCTCGACGCCTTCGGCGATCACTTCGATGCCGAGGGACCTGCCGATTTCGATGATCGACTGGACCAGATTGGTCTGCGCGGTCGACAACGTGATCGGCATGACGAGTTGGCGGTCTATCTTCAGCCGCCGCGGTCGCAGCTTGAGAAGGCTGACGATCGACGCGTAGCCGGTACCGAAATCGTCGATCTCGACATCAATGCCGAGTTCCTTGATCTGTTCGACGTTCCAGCCGATCAATTCGTCATTGTCGTCGAGGAAGATGGACTCCACGAGTTCAAACGAAACCGTGCCGCGGCGGATGTTCAGGCTGCGAAGGCTTCGGATCAGTTCCTCGTCGCCCAGGCGGCGGGCGGATACGTTCACGGCGATCCTGGGCACCCTCAGGCCGGCCCTGTTCCACTTCTCGAAATCCGCCAGGGACCGCTCCAACACCATCCTGTCGATCGTCGGGACGACGGAAAGCTCCTCGGCGATCTTCAGGAACCTGTCCGGCCCCAGCACGCCCTCGGTCGGGTGGTTCCAGCGGACCAGGGCTTCCACGCCAGCCACTTCCAGGCTGCGCGCATCGAACTGAGGCTGATAGTGGACGATGAACTGCCCCTGCTCCAGGCCGTTGAGAATCTCGTCGGCGACCCGCTTGGTGCTGACGATCTCCGCCTGAAGGGCTTCATTGAAGAATTGATGCTGGTTGCGGCCTCGGCTCTTGGCCCGATAAAGCGCGATGTCGGCATCGACGAGAAGGCTGCGCGGGTCGCTGCCGGCGCCGCTGTCGATCGAGATGCCGACGCTAACCCCGAAACGGCACTCGTGGCCTTCGTACATCACGGGTTCGCCCATCTTGCGGACGATGCGGTTGGCGAGCTCGGAGAGGTAGCGGTGGTTGGCGTCGGCGTCGTCACCGTCCAGCAGGCACATGACCACGAACTCGTCCCCTCCGACACGGGCGAGGAAATCGCTCGCGCGGACATTGGACTTGAGCACGCTCGCGGCATGAACGAGCATAGCGTCGCCCGCGGCATGGCCCAGCGTGTCGTTGATCTGCTTGAAGCGGTCGAGGTCGATATGGAGAAGGGCGGTGCGTTCTGCTCTGTCCTCCCGCCTCGCCCGGAGTTCCAGCTTCTGGTCGAGGTAGCGGCGATTGGGGAGCCCGGTCAACGCGTCGTGAAGGGCCGTATGCTCAATCCGCGCCTTGGCCACCATTAGCTCCGCATGACGGGCTTCCATCAGATTCTTCGTGCGCCTTAGATCCTCGTTCCGCTCCACGTCGGCAGAAACGTCCCAGTTCACGCCGACGATCTTGGACGAGCCCTCCGCTCCCTCATAGATCGCGCCGATCGCGCGGATGTGGCGAATGACGCCATCGGGAAGCCGCACCCGGAACTCGGAGTAGTATCTTCCGGTGACGCCGATCGCCTCGTCGAAATCGCGTTCGGCACGTTCGAGATCTTCCGGGTGAAGTGCGTTCCGCCAGTCGGCATAGGTCCGCGGGCCGTCGTCGACGGGAAGCCCGTAGAGTTCGTTCATGCGGTCGTCCCAGACGAGTTCGTCCCGCGCCATGTCGAAGTCCCATACGCCGACCTGCGAGGTTTCCAGGGCCAGCCCCAGGCGGCGGGACAGTCGTTTGAGCTCCGTCTCTCGCCGACGCAATTCGCGGATATGGCGTTGCCGTTCTTCGACCAGCCGCGCCGTGACGAGCATGGGAATCACGATCAGCGCTCCGCACAGCAACACCACCGCGCGAAGGAGCCAGCGATTGTCGGGAGGTACGTCCCAGCCTCCCTTGGGCACCGCGGCGATGCGCCAAGTCACGGATGGCAGCAATACATCCGCGTATTCCGGATCCTGGTCGAGGACAGAGGGCTCTCCGAAGAACGGCGTGTCCTGCCCGGCTGGCCCGTCGAGCCTCGCTATGGCCACATCGATGGGCATGCCTCGTTCCATGAGGCCGCTTTCCCGATAGAGCCGGTCGGCATCGATCACGACGGAAACGATTCCCCAGAAGCCGCCATTGGCACGCTTGGTGTAGACCGGGAAGCGGCCGATGAATGCCGTCCCGCCCTGAACGAGCTCGACCGGACCGGCGAGCACCAGTTCGCCGGTGTCTCGCGCCCGAAAAGCCGCCTCGCGCTGTGCCGCGTTCTCACGATAGTCGAGGCCGAGCGCCTTCTCGTTGCCCGCCAAGGGGTAGATGAGAGACACGACGAGGTCCGGCGCCGCGGCCACGCTGCGGATCTGCGACTGGTCATGGGGCAGCGCCGACGCCAGCCTCGCGAATCGGTCCTGGTTCATGTCGGGCTCGGTCGCAATCGTGGCCACCAGCCCGCGCACGAGCTGGATGTTGCCGCTGACGTTGCCCTCGAGCTTCGCGCGAATCAGCTCGATGCGGGCGCGTACCTGGGCGCGCAGTTCCTGGCGGAAAATCTCGTGGTTCTGGGCTTCTGCGAAAAAGGCCGCACCCAAGATAACCGCGATCGCAATGGCGGTAGGGACGTTGGTCGTCCGGAAGATCGCCCTGAAAAACCGGCGACGAATTCGTCCGAATAAGTCCACCTTGTCGCCACCCGCACTTTGCCCGTTGAGGCCTATACGGATAGCCATAGTAGCAACTGCTTAAGCTAGGCTTTATTATTAGCGCACGCGTTTTCCAAATGCGCATGGGCGTCCCGCATCAGAACCCGCCGCTGCCCGGCCACCCGGTTGCGGGACTGTTTCGCGCCGGTCCGGAGCGGATGCTGCGCAAAGAAACTCTCGGCGCGCTTCGTCGGCTCTTGCCTTTCCAGGCTTTCCCTTGTATGAGCCGCCGCAATCTGCCGGTCCCGACCGGGGGCTGAACGGAGGGCTGGGCCGTGCGCCGGGATGTTGTCCCGACCGCTGTTCGTCGCGAAGCCGAAGGTGCTTCCGCCTCCCGTGTCTCCGCTCTCGACCGTCTCGTCATGCTCCTTTCTTCCCCGCATCTCCGGGTCAAGAGAAGTTGCAGAGGCTTAGCCGTCGGGAACCGGGAGAGAAACGAAGAAAGGCAAGACAATGGCTCTTTACGAACATGTGTTCCTTGCCCGGCAGGACCTCTCGCAGCAGCAGGTCGATGAGCTCGTTGAACGTTTCAAGGGCGTCATCACCTCCGGCGGCGGCAGCATCGGCCGGGTCGAGAACTGGGGACTGAAGTCCCTCACCTACCGGGTCAAGAAGAACCGGAAGGCATATTATACGCTGATGGACATCACCGCTCCCCCGGCGGCCGTCAAGGAACTCGAGCGCCAGCAGGGCCTGTCGGAAGACGTCCTGCGCTTCCTGACCATCAAGGTCGAGAAGCATGAGGAAGGCGCTTCGGCCATGATGCAGAAGCGCGATCGCGACGAGCGTGGCGACCGCGGCTTCGGCGATCGTCCGTCGCGCTTCGGCGACCGTGAGCGCGGGGACCGCCCGGGCCGCTTCGGCGACGACCGTGGCCCACGCCGTCCGCGCGAAGCTGTTGAAGGAGCTGCAGAGTAATGGTCGACATCAACCAGATCCCGACCCGGCGTCCGTTCCATCGCCGCCGCAAGACCTGTCCGTTCTCCGGCGCCAATGCACCGAAGATCGACTACAAGGACGTTCGTCTCCTGCAGCGCTATATTTCGGAGCGCGGCAAGATCGTGCCCTCGCGTATCACTGCCGTCAGCCAGAAGAAGCAGCGCGAGCTCGCCCAGGCGATCAAGCGCGCCCGCTTCCTCGGCCTTCTTCCCTACGTGGTGAAGTGATCTTCCGGGGCCGGACAGCTCAGCCTGCCCGGCCCTGCCCTCCGCTTCGGGTGCGGGCGGGCGACAGAAATCCCGAGTTGGGGCGCGGAGAACCGCCTCCCCTAACTGCCGCGACAGGCAGGACAGCGACCAGCACGGCACGCCATCGGCTGCGGGCCACCGCGCTTCCTGCCTGTTCCTGAAAACCGCGCCACCGGCGCAACGCATGAGGAACAGAACGATGGACGTCATCCTTCTCGAACGCATTTCCCGCCTCGGCCAGATGGGCGATACCGTCAAGGTCAAGGACGGCTACGCCCGCAATTTCCTGCTGCCGAAGGGCAAGGCGCTGCGCGCCAACGAAGCCAACAAGAAGAAGTTCGAGGGCCAGCGTGCCCAGCTTGAAGCCCGCAACCTCGAGCGCAAGTCCGAGGCACAGGCGGTCGCCGACAAGCTCGACGGCAAGAGCTTCGTCGTCGTTCGCTCGGCCGGTGAGACCGGTCAGCTCTACGGCTCCGTCTCGACCCGCGACATTTCCGAGCTGCTGACCGCGGAAGGTTTCACGGTTGCCCGCAACCAGGTCGAACTGAACCAGCCGATCAAGGCCATCGGCCTCACAAACGTGGCAATTGCGCTGCATCCGGAGGTCGAGGTGACCATCACGCTCAACATTGCGCGCACGGCCGACGAAGCCGAGCGTCAGGCTCGTGGCGAGACCCTCACCACCGCCGAGGCGATCTACGGCGAAGACATCAACGAGAACGCCCGCCCGGAGAACTTCTTCGACCCGAACGCCGAGGACGAAGAAGCGGCCAACGCCTGATCCGGCCGCTACTTTTTCGCGGTTTCGAACGAACCCGGGCGGCGACGCCCGGGTTTTTCTTTGAAGGCCCGCGCGTCCACCTGGACGCACGAACGACCGTTCCAGGGTTTTGAAAGCAAACATTGCGCCTGCCGCAGATCGCGCACGGCCTTCGAGCCGGTACGGCTGCCTCAACAAACTGTGTCAATTTTATGCCAGCGGGAACTTTTCAAGCTGCGCCGATTTGAAGCAGAATAATCGGGTTCAGCCGACGGAGCAGCGTCGGATTCCTGAGGTGGCGGCTATGAACATCCTGCTGAGGCGTATCGTCGACCGCTTGGTGCGAACCGGAAATCTCAAGGTGACGGGCCCGAACGGCGCGACGTTCCAGTTCGGCGACGGCACCGGCGAGCTCGTGCATCTGCGAATCAACACGCGCCACGCCGAGCGGACCATCACCTTCCATCCGACGCTGGCGTTTCCGGAAGCCTTCATGGAAGGCGAACTCGATTTCCTCGAAGGCGACGTGCTGTCCTTCCTGCATCTCGTCTACCGTAACATGGGGCCGACCAGCAGCATCGACGCGGCCTGGGCGCGCGCCATAGAGGGCCTGCGAGTGGCGTTTCGGCGGCTGCAGCAGATCAACACGGCCGGCCGCGCCAAGCGCAATGTCGAGCGTCACTACGACCTGTCGGGAGAGCTCTACCGGCTCTTCCTCGACAAGGATATGCAGTATTCCTGCGCCTATTTCGAGCGGCCCGACATGACGCTCGAGGAAGCTCAGCTCGCCAAGAAGCGGCACATCGCGGCCAAACTCAGGATGAAGCCCGGCCAGAACGTGCTCGACATCGGCTCGGGCTGGGGCGGCCTCGGCCTCTATCTGGCCAAGAGCTTCGACGCGGAGGTGCTCGGCGTCACGCTGTCGACCGAGCAGCACGCCGTTGCCACCGAACGCGCCCGGGCGGAAGGCCTCGACGACCGCGTCCATTTCGAGATCCGCGACTACCGCTCCCTGTCGGAGCGTTTCGACCGCATCGTTTCGGTCGGCATGTTCGAGCATGTCGGCGTCAACCACTACCGCGCTTTCTTCGACAAGGTCGCCACCCTGCTCAAGCCCGACGGCGTGATGCTGCTTCATTCGATCGGGCGCGCCGGCCCGCCTACAGCCACCAATCCCTTCATCCGCAAGCACATCTTTCCGGGCGGCTACATCCCGGCTTTGTCCGAGGTGTTGCCGCATGTCGAGAAGGCCGGCCTTTTCGTCACCGATGTCGAGATCCTGCACCTCCACTATGCCGAGACGCTGAAGCATTGGCGCGAGCGCTTCATGGCCAATCGCGAACGGGCGAAGGACATCTATGACGAGCGCTTCTGCCGCATGTGGGAGTTCTATCTCTCGGGGTCCGAGGCAGCGTTCCGCTGGCAGGACCTGATGGTCTTCCAGATCCAGCTCGCCCGGGCGAACGATGCCGTGCCGCTGACACGCGACTATATCGGCAAATGCGAGAAAGCGCTCGCCATGCACGAGATGGCGCATGGCGCGGTCGCCGAACGAGCGCCGAAGGCAAAGCGGGCCAGGAAAGTCAGCGAAAAAGAGTGATTCCGGCCGCGAGGTCGGGTTCCCACGACGCTTCCCGTCCGGGCGGGGCACTTTCCTGTTGCCCGCGCATCGGATTTATGCGGTATCCGCTGTCATTCCGATATTCGACAGGAAGGCCCGTTCCCATGAGCTACGCCGTGCTGGCGACCGCGGCGATCGCCGAGATCGCCGGCTGCTTCGCCTTCTGGGCCTGGTGGCGCCTTGACAAATCGCCGCTGTGGCTCGTTCCGGGCGCGTTGCTGCTCCTCGCCTTCGCCTGGCTGCTCGCGTTCGTACCGGCCGAAGCTGCCGGCCGCACCTTCGCCGCCTATGGCGGCATATACATCTCGGCGTCGCTGATATGGATGTGGGCGATGGAAGGCGTGCGACCCGATCGTTTCGATCTCGCAGGGGCTGCGATCTGCCTGGTCGGCGCAACCGTCATCCTTGCCCCGCGCGGAGCCTGAACGGCCAATGGAACTCCCCGCCGCACTTCGACAGGCCGTCGACCGGCTTCTTGAAGGAATCCCGGTGACAGAACTTCAGAAGGCTGCCGGGCTTCTGTCTGCGCGCTACCGCGCCGAAGTTCGCGACGGGCGCCTGCATCTGGACGACCGGCTCGCGGTGAAAGCCTATCTGGCGACACGCCTGCCGGCCACCTTCGCCGCGGTTCGCGCGAGCCTTGCATCGGTGGCCGAGTTGCGGCCCGACTTCGCGCCCGGCACGATGCTCGACCTGGGAGCCGGGCCAGGTACGGTGCTATGGGCGGCTGCCGACTGCTGGCCGACGCTCGGCGACGCCGTTCATGTCGAAGCGAGCGCCGCCGCGCGCCAGGTCGGCGAAGCTCTTGCCGGCGACATGGACACGGTCGGGGCCCGCTGGCTTGCCGGCGACGTCACAGGCGACATGGACGGCCTCGCAAAGGCCGATCTGGTAACGCTTTCCTATGTGCTCGACGAGATCGATCCGAAAACGATCGGCTCGCTCATCGGACGGCTGTGGGAACTCACCGAAGATACGCTCGTCATCGTCGAGCCGGGAACGCCCGCCGGCTGGTCGCGCATCCTGGCCGCCCGGCAGCGGCTCGTCGAGGAGGGCGCGCATCTCGTCGCGCCTTGCCCGCATTCAGCTCCTTGCCCGCTCGCGGCTCCCGACTGGTGCCATTTCGCGCGGCGCGTTGCCCGATCGCGGCTGCACCGGCTCACCAAGGGCGCCGATGTTCCTTGGGAAGACGAGAAATATGTCTTCATCGCAGCCTCGCGGCATGCCGGCAACGGTCCTGCTGCGCGTGTCGTCGCTCCGCCGCGGGCGGCCAAAGGCAAGGTCACGCTCAAGCTTTGCCGCCAGGATGGATCGGCCGCCGAGCGGACGGTCACGAAGCGGGAAGGTGACGCGTTCCGGACGGCACGGCGGCTCGACTGGGGCGAAGCGGCGCCCTGGACCGTAGGCGGAGCCTGAACGGGCGGTCAGATGCGGCCGTCCCCCTGCGGAGCTTCCACCGGCTTCACCGACCTTCGCGACAGTATCGCGAGCGCCACCCCACCAAGGACGAGGATGGTCGATATGACCAGCCTGACCGTCACGGGTTCATCCAGCAAAGCCACCGCAGCCAGGGCCGCGATGACAGGCACCGTCAACTGGACGATCGCGGCCTGGGTGGACGTCAGTCCCGGCAATGCGCGGTACCAGATGGCATAGCCGAGGCCCGATGCGACCACGCCGGAGGCAATGGCCAGCACCGCGCCGCGCGCCGTAACTTCGTGGTCGAGCAGTGCGATTGCCGCCAGCGGAACGCAGAACGCCGCCGAGCGAATGAAATTGCCGGCCGTGTCGCCGAGCGGATCACGCGCGCCGCGGCCCCGCAACGAGTAGACGCCCCAGGCAATGCCGGACAGCGCCATCAGCGCGCTTCCCGGCAGGTCCGGCTTGTCGAGGCCCGGCGAAACCAGATAGACGAAAGCCCCGAAAGCGATGGCGAGACCGGCGAGTTCGCCCGTATTCGGTCGATCCTTCCGCCAGAGCCCCCACGAGATCATCGTGCATTGGACGGCGGCGAACAGGACCAGCGCGCCGACGGCGGCCCCGAGCCTGAGATAGGCCAGTGAAAACGCGATAGCATAGACGAAGAGCGCCAGGGCCGACGGCCAGTTGCCGGGAAGCCCTCCACCCGACCCCCGGCGCCAGCGCAGAATCAGGCCAAGCGCCATCGCGCCCGAAACCAGCCGGATCACCGTGTAGCTCGGCGCATCGATTGCGGGGCCGGCGAGCGCCAGCCGGGCAAGCAGCGAGTTGGCGGCGAAGGCGAGCATCGCAAGCGTCGTCAGGAAAGCCGTGATCCGCATGACGCCCTCTGTTTCGGCACGGTAGACGGTATATGGCCGCCCCACCGATGCAAGAAGGACAAGAGCCGGGGATGCGGATATCCCCTACCCCTTTATCGGTATCCAGACCTCCAGCCCGCCCGCGCCGCTGCGCGGGTCGAACTCCCGGCCATACCGCTCCAGCGACGGGGCATCGGCCACCTCATGCCCCGAACCGGGCAGCCATCCGGCCCAGATCGCATGCATGGTGTTGCGGATCGTCGAAATGTGATCGCGATGAGAAAAGACGGCGTATTTCTGCGGTGGAATCCGGATCCTGGTCAGGACGGGGTCCATGTCGGAGAAATCGGCTACCTCAGCGCCACAGATATAGTCGAAACCCTTGTCGTCGCTGTTGGCCATCACGCCATAGGCCACACCCTCGACTTCACCCGCCATGTTGCCGAGATGCGCATGGAAGCGTTCCCAAAGCGCCGGGATCCCGTCCATGCTTTCATATTCGAAGCGTTGGCCGAGGCCGGCGATCAGCATGGCCCTGCCCTGTAGGAAGCGCGGCGGCTCCAGTTTCACCTCGATGTTCTGCTGCATCACGATCGGCTCCACCATGTCTAACCCCTCGATTGTGCCCTGCGCCCGCAACTGGTCGGGCGTGATACCGAACTGGTCACGAAATGCCCGGGTGAACGCTTCATGCGAGCCGTACCCGGCCTCCAGCGCAACCGACAAAATGTCCGGCGCACCATAGGCGAGCGCGCGGGCTGCTTCGCTCAGCCGGCGTCCGCGCAGATAACGCATCACCGACCGGTCGAGCGTTGCGGAAAATGCCCTCGACAGATGGAACCGCGAAACGCCGCTCGCCTCGGCGATGTCGTCGAGCGACACCTCGCCGCCGAGATGGCTTTCGATGAACCAGAGTGCCTTTGCCACGGGATCCATGAAACACTCCCAGGAAACAGGGCTTCTATGACACCTTGCGGGGCGGCCGGTTTGATCCAGCTTGCTCCCTCTGCACGTCTGATCGGAAGCGTTTTGGATTTTCCCGTTTTGTTCCATTCTGGCCAGGGCTAATCTTCCGCTTCCGATTCGCGTCAATCGTGATTCGGGCGCCGGGCCGGAGCGCCTGTGGACTTCTGTGAATCCCGCGCACAAGAAGGCGGCCGGCCACGAATCTTTTCCGGTGGCGCCCTGCGTCTGATACCGAGGGCCGGAGTGCGGAAACTGGGGGTGACATGGCTGACGCAGCACGCAAACTGGAAGTCGCGGAAACGCCGCTCTATCGCGAGGCTCCGAACAACATCGAGGCCGAACAGGCACTTCTCGGCGCGATCCTCGTCAATAACGACGCCTTCTATCGCGTGTCGGACTTCCTGAAGCCGGCCCATTTCTTCGAGCCGCTGCACCGCAAGATCTTCGAGCTGTCGGGCGAGCTGATCCGGATGGGCAAGATGGCCAATCCGGTGACGATGAAGACCTTCCTTCCGGCCGACGAGAAGGTCGGCGACATGACGGTCGCGCACTATCTTGCGCGCCTCGCCGCCGAGGCCGTCACCGTCATCAACGCCGCCGACTACGGCCGCGCCATCTATGACCTCGCCACCCGCCGCGCGCTGATCACCGTCGGCGAGGACATGGTCAACATCGCGTACGACGCACCGGTCGACATGTCGCCGCAGGAGCAGATCGAGGACGCTGAGCGCCGGCTTTTCGAACTGGCGGAGACCGGGCGCTATGACGGGGGCTTCGAGAGCTTCAACGATGCGGTCAAGACCGCCGTCGACATGGCAAATGCGGCCTATATGCGCGATGGCGGCCTGTCCGGCATCTCGACCGGGCTGCGCGAAATGGACCGTCGCATGGGCGGACTGCAGCCTTCCGATTTGATCGTGCTCGCCGGTCGCCCCGGCATGGGCAAGACGTCGCTCGCCACCAACATCGCCTTCAACATCGCCAACGCCTATGAGCCCGAGCAGCAGGCCGACGGCTCCTTCAAGGCCAAGAACGGCGGTGTCGTCGGCTTCTTCTCGCTCGAAATGTCGTCCGAGCAGCTCGCCACCCGCATCATCTCGGAGCAGACCGAAATCCCCTCCTCCAAGATCCGGCGCGGCGAGATCTCCGAATATGATTTCGAGAAGCTCGTGGCCTGCTCGCAGACCATGCAGAAGCTGCCCCTGTTCATCGATCAGACCGGCGGCATTTCGATCGCCCAGCTCTCCGCCAGGGCGCGCCGCCTGAAGCGTCAGCGCGGTCTCGATGTGATCGTCATCGACTATATCCAGCTCATGACCGGCTCGTCGAAGAAGGGCGAGAACCGCGTCCAGGAAATCACCGAGATCACCACCGGCCTCAAGGCCCTGGCCAAGGAACTCGGCGCCCCGATCATCGCGCTCTCCCAATTGTCGCGTCAGGTCGAAAACCGAGACGACAAGCGCCCGCAACTGTCGGACCTTCGCGAATCCGGCTCGATCGAGCAGGACGCCGACGTAGTGATCTTCGTCTATCGCGAGGAGTACTACCTGAAGAACAAGGAGCCGAAGTTCGGCACGGACGAGCACGTGAAATGGCAAACAGAGATGGACGAGGCGCGCGGCAAGTCCGAGGTGATCATCGCCAAGCAGCGCCACGGCCCAACCGGCACGGTCCCGCTCGGCTTCCAGGGTGAATTCACGCGCTTCTTCGACCTGGCGGAAGATACCCACGTGCCGGAGAGGCTCGAGTAGTCCGGTGGCGCGCATGATGCCGATCGCGGGTCTGGCGGCCGCACGGTGCCGTCGCGCTCCGTCCGTTGCCGGGCGGGCCGTCTGATGGCCAAGTCACGCGTCCAGTTCATCTGCCAGAACTGCGGAACCGTCCATACGCGCTGGGCGGGCAAGTGCGATTCCTGCGGTGAATGGAACACGCTGATCGAGGAAGGCACGGCCGGCGGCATCGGCGCCGGGCCGGCGGGCCTGCGCTCTGCACGCAAGGGGCGGCCGGTCACGCTCACCACGCTCTCGGGAGACATAGAGGACGCCCCACGCATCGCGTCGGGCATAAGCGAGCTCGACCGGGCGACCGGCGGCGGCTTCGTGCGCGGATCGGCGCTGCTGGTCGGCGGCGATCCGGGTATCGGAAAATCGACGCTGCTGATGCAGGCCGCCGCCGCCCTCGCCCGGCTCGGGCACCGCATCGTCTATGTTTCCGGCGAGGAGGCGGTGGCGCAGGTCCGCCTGCGCGCGCAGCGGCTGGGCGCCGCCAGCGCGCCGGTCGAGCTCGCCGCCGAGACCAATGTCGAAGACATATTGGCGACCATCTCCGAGGGCCGCCGCCCCGATCTCGTCATCCTCGATTCCATCCAGACGCTCTGGACCGATATCGCCGATTCGGCACCCGGCACGGTCACCCAGGTCCGTGCGGCCGCGCAGGCCATCATCCGCTACGCCAAGTCGACGGGCGCCGCCGTGGTGCTGGTCGGTCATGTCACCAAGGAGGGGCAGATCGCCGGGCCGCGCGTCGTGGAGCATATGGTCGACGCCGTGCTCTATTTCGAGGGCGAAGGCGGCCACCACTACCGCATCCTGCGTACGGTCAAGAACCGCTTCGGTCCGACTGACGAGATCGGCGTCTTCGAGATGTCCGACCGCGGCCTGCGCGAAGTGTCCAACCCCTCGGAGCTCTTTCTCGGCGAACGCCATGCGGCCGCCCCCGGCGCCGCGGTCTTCGCCGGCATGGAAGGCACGCGGCCGGTCCTAGTAGAGATCCAGGCCCTCGTCGCGTCCTCCCCGCTCGGCACGCCGCGCCGCGCCGTCGTCGGCTGGGATTCGGCGCGCCTGTCGATGGTGCTGGCCGTGCTGGAAGCGCATTGCGGCGTCCGGTTCGCCACGCACGACGTCTATCTGAATGTCGCCGGCGGCTATCGCATCACCGAACCGGCGGCGGATGTGGCCGTCGCGGCCGCTCTGGTTTCGTCGCTCACCGGTCTTGCCCTGCCCGCTGATTGCGTCTATTTCGGCGAAATCAGCCTTTCGGGGGCCGTGCGGCCGGTCGCGCATGCGCTGCAGCGCCTCAAGGAAGCCGAAAAGCTGGGGTTCGCACAGGCGGTCCTGCCGCGAAGCACCGACGAACTGGCGGGAGGATCGGGAGCCAGCACCTTCCAGCCGGCTATGCTCGCCGATCTCGTGGCCCGCATCGCCGGGTCGCGGCTGAGACGGGTCGAAGACTGAACCTGCGAAGGCGGTGAAGCGGACCGCATCATGGAGTGGGAACGACATGCCGATTACGCTGCTTGACGGAATTCTCGTCGGCTTCACCCTCGTTTCGGCAATGCTCGCCATGGTCCGCGGCTTCTCCCGCGAAATCCTCTCGATAGCGTCCTGGGTGGCGGCGGCGGCGGCGGCCTATTTCTTCTATCCCCAGGTGCTGCCCTATGTTCAGCCCTATATCGATCACAAGCAGATCGCCATGGCCGCGGCGGCCGGAGCTGTGTTCATCGTTGCGCTTATCGTCGTCACGGTCATCACAATGAAGATCGCCGACTTCATCATCGATTCCCGCGTCGGCGCGCTCGATCGCACGCTCGGTTTCCTCTATGGCGCCGCGCGCGGCATCCTGGTCGTGGCGGTCGGACTGCTGTTCTTCAACTGGCTGGTCGGCGTGAATCCGCCGAACTGGATCGCCGAGGCCAAGTCGCGCCCCTTGCTCGAGGACATCGGCGGGCGCATCCAGGCGCTCTTGCCAGACGATCCCGAGAACTCGATCCTGAAGAAGCTTACGCCGGAGACCGGCGAAGGCGCGCCAGACGCCGCGGGGGAGACGCCTTCAGCAGGCGATGCCGAAGCGCCCCCGGCCGAGGGCAACAGCAACTGATCTGCTGGTGCGCGGCGCCGGCCGCGCCTATATAGCGGTATTCAGGACGAGAGGCAGCGCCATGACGGACGCAACCGCAGCCAAGATGCTTTCCGCCGAAGCCGACGATCACTTCCACGACGAGTGCGGTGTGTTCGGCATCTATGGCCGGCAGGATGCCGCCGCAATCGTCACGCTCGGCCTGCATGCTCTTCAGCATCGCGGACAGGAAGCGGCAGGCATCGTCTCCTATGACGGCAACCAGTTCCATGTCGAACGCCATGTCGGCCTGATCGGCGATACCTTCACCAAGCAATCGGTCATCGACAGGCTGCCGGGAAACCGGGCGATCGGCCATACGCGCTACGCGACCACCGGCGGCGCCGGATTGCGCAACGTCCAGCCATTCTTCGCCGAGCTTGCCGAAGGCGGCCTGGCGATCGCCCACAACGGCAACATCACCAACGCGCTTACCGTGCAGCGCCTGCTGCAGAAACAGGGCGCCATCTTCTCCTCGACATCGGACACCGAGACGATCCTGCACCTCGTGGCGCTCAGCAAGGAGCGCGACATCAATTCCCGCTTCATCGACGCGATACGTCAACTCGAGGGCGCTTTCTCGCTGGTCGCCCTCACCTCGAAGAAGATGATCGGCTGCCGCGATCCGCTCGGCATCCGTCCCCTCGTGCTGGGCGATCTCGACGGCTCCTGGATACTGGCCTCGGAAACATGCGCGCTCGATATCATCGGAGCGCGTTTCGTCCGCGACCTGAAACCGGGGGAAATGGTGATCGTCACCTCCAAGGGCATAGAGAGCGTCTTTCCCTTCGAGGTTCAGAAGCCACGCTTCTGCATCTTCGAATATGTCTATTTCGCCCGGCCGGATTCCACCGTCGAGGGCCGCAACGTCTATGACGTGAGGAAGCGGATCGGCGCCGAACTGGCCGTGGAGAACCCGGTCGATGCCGATGTCGTCGTGCCGGTGCCCGATTCGGGCACGCCGGCGGCGATCGGCTTCTCTCAGCAGGCCGGCATTCCTTTCGAGCTCGGCATCATCCGCAACCACTATGTCGGCCGCACCTTCATCCAGCCCGGCGATTCGATCCGCCACATGGGCGTGAAGTTGAAGCACAACGCCAATCGGCGCATGATCGAAGGCAAGCGGGTGGTGCTGGTCGATGATTCGATCGTGCGCGGAACGACCAGCCAGAAGATCGTGCAGATGGTGCGCGACGCCGGCGCCGGCGAGGTGCACATGCGGATCGCCTCGCCGCCGACGCGCTCGTCCTGCTTCTATGGCGTCGATACGCCCGAGAAGGCCAAGCTGCTCGCCTCACGCATGTCGGTCGACGAGATGGCCGATTTCATCCGCGTCGATTCCCTCGGCTTCCTTTCGCTCGACGGTCTCTACCGCGCCGTCGGCGAGGCCGCCCGCGAGAACGAATCGCCGCAGTTCTGCGACGCCTGCTTCTCCACCGAATACCCGACCCGGCTCACCGACATCGAAGGCTCCGACAATGTTCGGACCCTGTCGCTGCTCGCCAATGGCGGGCAATAGCGCCGGCGGGCCTACCGTTCCAGGGCTGCTCCCGCAGGCCGCCGGTCTTCGTCGCGCCAGGCGACCAGGCAGCCGGCGGGCCTGGTACGCTCCGCCCAATTCCCGAAAGGATAAGGCATGACCACCTCTCTCGACCTTGCCGGGCGTGTCGCCCTCGTCACCGGCGCCTCGCGCGGCATCGGCTACTTCATTGCCAGGGAACTGGCCGCGGCAGGGGCTCATGTCATTGCCGTGGCGCGCACAGTGGGCGGGCTCGAGGAACTCGACGACGAGATCAAGGCCGCCGGCGGTCAGGCGACCCTCGCACCGCTCGACCTCACCGACATGGCCGGGATCGATCGCCTGGGCGGCGCGATCCACGAGCGCTGGGGCAAACTCGACGTCATGGTGGCAAATGCCGCGATCCTCGGCGTGATTGCGCCGATCGGCCATGTCGAGGCGAAGGTGTTCGACAAGGTGATGGCCATCAACGTGACGGCGACCTGGCGGCTGATCCGTTCCGTGGACCCGCTGCTGCGGCTGTCGGATGCCGGTCGCGCCATCGTGATCTCGTCGGGCGCGGCGCATTCGGCGCGCGCCTTCTGGGCCCCCTATGCGGCCTCCAAGGCCGCCGTCGAAGCGCTCGCCCGATCCTGGGCTGAAGAAACGAGGAATTTTCCGTTGCGTGTCAACGCGGTCGATCCCGGTGCGACACGCACGGCCATGCGCGCCCAGGCAGTGCCTGGCGAAGATCCGCAGACCCTTCCGCATCCTTCGGAGATCGCCGCCAGGATCGTTCGGCTGGCAAGCCCCGCTCTCGCGGAGACCGGCCTGATCTTTGACGCCAGGCGAGAACGCTTCACCGCCTATCGCATGCCTGAGTAGGCGGGCGCCTCGCCCGCCCCGGCATCGGCCCCCAGTTCCGTCGGTGCGTCCGCCGATCCAACCAGGCTTCGGAAAAAAGCATCCCACGGCTCTCCGACAAACCTTCAGCATGAGAAGCGGCTGAGCAGGTGAAGCGTCTGCGAATCCTGCAAGCCAGCTTAGCGTCCGGGTTTCAAGCTGCGCATCCACACGATCAGTTCGGACTGGCGCGAGGTGCCCGTCTTGCGGAAGATCGACTTCAGTTGCTGCCGCGCCGTCCCCTCGGCGATCCCCAGTTCGGCGGCCGCCTGGCGCAGCGAAATCCCGCGGTTGAGCGCCAGCGCCACTTTGATCTCAGCCGGCGTCAGGTTGAACGCAGCGGTCGCCCGTTCCAGGTCGGGCGGCCGAGTACCCTGAGCCGGTTCGATCAGTATCGCCACGGTCGGCCCCTCGAAAAAGCTGGCGATCGGATCCTTGTTCAATCTGACGAGCGTGATCTTGCGCATCTTCCCGGACGCGGCGACGACATGGGAATGAACGCGGGGGCCTTCGGCCAGTCGGTCGACCATCTGCTGCAGCGCCCTGGCCGCATCCTGGTCGGTCAGCGCAACGCGCCCGGTCGGCGTAATGCCGATCCCCTCGCCTCCATCGATATGACGAACCGCCGCGGCGGAAACGGACTTGACGGTCATTCCTTCGCCTACGACGACAAGGCCGATGTCCGTTTCCTCGAACAAGTGATCGCCGACGTCGGACAGGGCTTTCTGGAACGGCCCTGTCTGGTAATAACGAAAGGCCCGCCTCAGATGCGGCGCAAGCCGGGTCAACGTCTCGGCCGCTGCCATGTTCTGATTCGGGTCGGCGCGGTCGGTCAGCGTGCTCAACAGCAGGGAGCGGCCGCTCTCGCGCACGATCGTGACGCCCACCGCCGCCTCGGCGCCGATCGATCGCATGAAATCGCCATAAAACTCCGTTCGCACCAGATCCCCGCGGTCGAGCATCTGCTCGGAAACGACACCCAACCCGATCGGCCTTACCGAGGCCTTTGCCATCCAGGGATTGATGCGTGAATAGTGCTGGGCATAGGCCAGCAAAGCCTCCTCGCTGAGACCGGACGTCAAGGAGAGATCGCCCCTGTTGCGGACCGAATCATGAAAGAAAAAGACCGTCTTGCCGCCGGGCAGTCTAGCGCTCAAGCGATCCAGAAAGTCGTTCCAATCGGCCTCGCCGAGCAGGGATGCATAGACGAGGTCGATGAGGTCGTCGTCGCGATCGTCCTCAGTGCCGCTTATTTCCCGCCCCTCTCCGCTGATCATGGTGCCATCGCCCGGGCCGCATAGCCGACCGGTCGTTATTTTATGTAATCATCATCGATATTGCCGGGAATTCCAGCCGAGTTCCATTTGTACGATTGTATGAGGCGCCGCTACGTCACCTTCACGACTTCCGCACGGAGTCGTGATTGGTCGCCCCGCTGCCCACGGTCATAGGCTCGCTCCGGCGGGATCAGCTTCAGGGAGGAACCTCAATGAGGACGAACTTTTTTCTTGCGGCCGGCATGGTGTGTGCCCTGACCGTCGCTGCGAATGCGCAGAACCAGGAGATGAGTTTCTTCATCACCAGCCAGGGCCCCGGCAACGGCGCCAATCTCGGTGGACTGGCCGGGGCCGACGCGCATTGCCAGAGCCTGGCCCAGGCAGCCGGTTCAAGCGGCAAGACCTGGCGTGCCTATCTGTCGACGAGCGACGCCAATGCCCGAGACCGGATCGGCTCCGGTCCCTGGTACAACGCCAAGGGCGAGAAGATCGCTGGCGACGTTGCCTCGCTCCATTCCGACAGCAACGGTATCACCAAGCAGACCGGGCTCGACGAGAAGGGCCAGGTCGTCAACGGCCGGGGCGACCAGCCGAACCGGCACGACATCCTTACCGGCTCGATGCCGGACGGGACGGCCGCACCGCAGACCTGCGAAAACTGGACCAGTACCGGCGACGGCAGCGCCATGGTCGGTCACCATGACCGCATGGGCCTCGACGATTCGGCGGCCGCGAAGTCGTGGAACTCGTCGCACCCTTCGCGCGGATGCGGCCAGGAAGCCTTGCGCGGCACCGGCGGCGACGGGCTGCTCTACTGCTTCGCCACCAACTGACCGCAGTGCCACTTCGGACTGCGTCGGCAGGATCCCGGCGACAATCCGCGTCTGCCCCAACGCAATCTCCACCCTGGGCGTAGCGCGGCCTCAAGCCGCGCGCGATAGCAGGCTGTCGGCATCATCGCCGCACCCGGGATCCTACCGATGTCCGCAGTTCCCATTCCCGAGACCCGGGACCATGTCCTTGCGGGCATCATGCTTACCAGCGTCGCCTATTTCGTATTCACCTTGCATGATGCGGTGGTGAAGCTTCTGGTGGCCTCCACCCCCGTCTGGCAGATCCTGTTCTTCCGCAGCGTCACGATCCTTATCGGCTGCCTCATCCTCGGCGGGCGACCGCTCTGCGTCGAAGCCGCGCGATCGCCCGTCATGAAGCCCATGTTCCTGCGATCCTTCCTTATCCTGGTGGCCTGGCTCTGCTACTACACGGCCGCGCGTTACCTCCAGCTCGCCGAGCTCACCACAATCTACTACGCCGCGCCCGTGATGGTGACGGCGATGTCGGTGTTCGTGCTCAAGGAGCAGGTACCTCCGGTGCGCTGGGCGGCTGTCTTCATCGGCTTCGCGGGCGTATACCTCGCCTGTGATCCGGCGACGCTCGGGCTCTCGATTCCGGTCCTGCTGGTGCTTGCAGCGGCCTTCATGTGGGGCCTGTCGATCGTGCTTCTCAGGAAGATCGCGCTGCAGGAGAAGACCATCGTCCAGATGGTCCTCAACAATTCCTTCTTCCTGGTCACGGCCGGCGTGCCGCTGGTCTATCTCTGGCACACGCCCGATCTGCTCGAAATCCTGTTGCTGCTCGGCGCCGGAACGCTGGCCGGCATCGCCCAGTTCACGCTGTTCGAAGGCATGAAGCGCGCTGAGGCTTCGATCGTCGCCACATTCGAATATACCGGGCTCGTCTGGGCGTTCCTGCTCGGTTACCTGATCTGGGCGGACATTCCCCGACACGAGGTCTTCCTGGGTGCCTCGCTCATCATCGGCGCCGGACTGCTGATGATCGCGGGCGAGCATTTCCGCAAACGCCCGACACCGGAAAAATAATCCATCCGCGCGGGAACCATCCGAAGGGCCGCGCGTTACGGGGGCTGGACGGGTCGTCCCCCCACCCCCCTTACCCCCTCAGACCCGTCCCTTCACTTGGGCCGGTCCGTAAGGGCCGGCTTCTTCTTTTCGATGTTGCCCCGGTCGCCTGACGACGGCATTGTCGTCGGCGGTTTCAGGGGAGAACCCAACAGAAACGCAAGGGGCAGAAGAGCGATGACGGTCGCCGCGATCCTTTGGGAGAGGCTGGACGTGGAAGGCCACGATACCTGCCGTCTGTCGAAACTGGCAGATGGCTGGAGGCTCGACGGCCGCGCAGTGTTCCGCGAGGGTGGCCGGCCCTGCAGCCTGAGCTACGAGGTCACATGCGACACCGGCTGGCGAACCCGCTCGGCACTGGTCACCGGCTCGCTCGGCGCGCAGGATCTCCGCTTCGAGATCGCCCCCTCCGGCAGTGGCGGATGGAGCCTGAACGGCATTGAGCAGTTGCGCCTCGCCGGGCTCATCGACGTCGACCTGGGGTTCACGCCGGCGACCAACCTCCTGCCGCTCAACCGCCATGCGCTGGCCGTCGGCGACGGAACAAGGCCTTCACCGGCCGTCTATCTCGAATTTCCCGAAGCGCGGCTCGACTACCTGGAGCAGACCTATGAGCGGCTCGGCGAGACCCGCTACCGCTACACATCTCCAGCCTACGGCTATGACGAGACGCTCGAAGTTTCCGACTTCGGCTTCGTAACGGACTATCCCGGGCTGTGGCAAGGCAAACTCTGGCTTCCCGACTGACACCCTCGTCGTATGGCTTCGGGGCCAGGCTGCGTGCCGGTCACGCAAACTCGCATTGACCTTCGGGCTACTTCCGTTACCCTTTCGATCGAAGCGATCAAATCAAGAATCGCGAAAGTGGTAGGCAGGGAGGTGCGGCATGATCCTGATCGTCGCTCTGCTCCTCGGTGTGGTGGCCGCCTATCTGGTGATCGCCGCCGTCGAGATGCTGCGGCTCGGCATCGGCTTTCGGCAAGCGCTTTTTTATGTGCCGTTCAAGCTCGCATACCCTATCGCCGACCGCCGGATCCGGATCGCGCGCGAAGCCAAGCCACCTGTCATCTATGCGATCGTCCATCAGTCCCGCATCGATCCGGCGCTCATGCTTGCGCTTCTGCCGCAGGACACGCTCCATATCCTCGATCCCGAATCTGCAGCGGCAGGCTGGCTGGAACCGTGGCGGGAGCTCGCCCGCACGATCGCCTTCAATGCCGAGCATGTGTTCGTCAGCCGCCGGCTGGTGCGACATCTCAGGGGCAAGGGACGACTGGCGGTCTACTTCCCCGACGCTGTAGAGCCGGACATGAAGGCGTTTCGTCTCTACCGGGCGGTGGCGCGGATCGCGACCAAGGCAGATGCACGGATCGTCCCGATTTTCATCGGTGGAGCACGCCACCTGCCCTTCTCCTTCACACCGGCGGAGAAGGCGCCGCGCCACTGGTTCCCGCGCCTTACGCCCGTCGCGCTCGAGCCCGTCAGCCTCGCTGAACTGGTAGAAAGGCCAGACGGCCAGCAGACGACCGCCGCCAACGCCCTTTTCGATCGGACCGCCGACGCACGCCTGGCCGCGACGGACTCCTTCCGCAGTCTGTTTCTGGCCATACGTGACGCCGCTTTCCGGTTCGGTGCTGGCAGGATCGTCGTCGAGGACGCCGTCGCTGGCGCCCTCACCTATAAGCGGCTCTTCATCGAGGCGCGTCTGATCGGCCAACGCATCACCTCCGCCTCGGCGCCTGGCGAAGCGATCGGGGTGATGCTGCCCAACGCCAACGCCCTGGTCGCGTCACTCGTCGGCCTCTTTTCCGCCAGTCGCGTCGCCGCGGTCATCAACTACACGGCCGGCCCGGCAAACGTGACGGCGGCGGTCCGCACGGCGCACATCCGAACCGTCGTCTCGTCGCGCGCCTTCGTCCAGAAGGCCGGGCTCGCCGACATCGTCGAAGCCGCCGAACAGGGCGGCGCGAAGTTCGTCTGGCTCGAGGACGTCAGCACGAGTGCCACAATGGCGGAAAAGCTCGGAGCGGCCTTACTGTGGCGCCGGCCGCTCGCGGCGCAGGACGCCGCCAAGCCTGCCGTCATCCTCTTCACCTCAGGCACCGAAGGCACGCCGAAAGCGGTGGTGCTTTCCCACCGCAACCTCGTCGCCAATGCGATGCAGGCCGAGGCACGCATCGCCTTCTCGCCGCGCGATACTCTTCTCAACGTGCTGCCGGCTTTCCATTCCTTCGGCCTCACCGGCGGCACGCTTCTTCCGCTCCTGACCGGCGTCAGACTCTTCCTTTACCCGTCCCCGCTCCACTACAAGCTCATTCCGGGCATCGCCGCCAAGGTTCGCCCGACGGTCCTGTTCGGCACCGACACCTTCCTGGCGGGGTATGCGCGGACGGCCGACGACAACGATTTCTCGAGCCTCAGGCTGGTGGTCGCCGGCGCCGAGCCGGTGCGCCAAGAGACGCGGCGCACCTGGCGCGAGCGTTTCGGAGCGGAGATCGTCGAAGGTTATGGGCTCACGGAAGCGGCTCCGGTCGTAGCGGTCAACACGGCGATCCACAATCGCGACGGCACGGTGGGACGCCTGCTGCCCGGTATGCAGCTCAGGGTGGAGCCGGTCGAGGGAATAGCCGAGGGCGGGCGGCTCTGGATCACCGGGCCCAACGTGATGATCGGCTACATGACGGCCGACGCGCCGGGCGAGATCCAGCCTGTCGACGCGGCGTGGTACGACACCGGAGACATCGTGTCGACCGATCGCGAGGGCTTCATCACCATCAAGGGACGCGTACGACGCTTCGCCAAGGTCGCCGGCGAGATGGTGTCGCTCGGCGCCGTGGAGATGCTCGCCCAGGCCCTCTGGCCCGAGGATCGGCACGCCGTCGTCGCGGTGCCCGACCGGCGTCGCGGCGAACGGATCGTTCTTGTCACGACCGCCGAGGAGGCCGCGCCCGAAGCACTCGTCCAGCACGGGCGAAATGTCGGCGCCAACGCCCTGATGGTTCCCCAGGACATCGTGAAGGTCGACGAGGTTCCTTTGCTCGGCTCGGGCAAGACCGACTATCCCTCTGCCCGGCGCCTCGCGGTCGAAAGGCTCGGTCTCGACAAGGCGGCGTAGAGGGCCGCGCCTGGTGCTTCATGCCAATGACCGATGCCATCGACCGCTGGAGCGCGACTGCGAAGCCCGCAATACGCAGCATCCGCGCTCATTGGACGTGTCCGCATCCAGTGCCGTTGGCATCAATCGGACTTGGTGCCGTCCTCCGTGTCGGCGTCGGGAACGACCTTTTCAGTCCCTTTCTCAGCCTCCTGCCGAGCCTTGCGGGCATAGGCGCCCGCGCTGAAGGGCAGGAAGACCAGATAGGCGGCCACCGAAGCCGTCAGCGTGTACCAGGGATAGGCCGACAGAAGAAGGACGTAAGCCACCACGCCGAAGATCAGCGGCATCACCATGTCGCGGCGCACGCGCAGCCCTAGCTTCTTGCCGGAATAGACCGGCACCCGGCTGATCAGCAGGATTGCGATGAGGATCGTGTAGCCGACGCCGGCAAAGGCGAAGCCCGGACCGGGCTCGACGCCGAGAAAACCGAGATAGGCCGGCAGCATGACGAGTGCGGCTCCCGCCGGTGCCGGCACCCCGACAAAATAGTCGGCCTGCCAGGCCGGGCGTTCCTCGTCGCCCAGAAGCACGTTGAAGCGCGCGAGCCGCAATCCGCAGGCGATCGCGAAGAGCAGCGCCGCGATCCAGCCCGGCGAACCGGCCTGGTCGAGCAAGTAGGCATAAAGAACGAGTGCCGGCGCGACACCGAAATTGACGATGTCGGCGAGCGAATCCATCTCGGCCCCGAATTTCGAGGATGCCTTCAGCGCGCGCGCCACGCGCCCGTCGATACCGTCGAGGAAGGCGGCGATGAGGACCATGACCACGGCCGTCTGGAAACGACCCTCGAACGCCATGCGCACACCGGTCAGGCCCGCGCAGATGGCCAACACCGTGATGAGGTTCGGGATGATCAGCCGGAGCGGTATCTCGTGGATGCGCGGACCGCCCTGGCCATGCGGCTGGAAGGGCTTGAAACCTTGGGTTGCCATGGACCTAGGAGATCCGGACCAGCGGCGCCGCGGCATTGCCGCCGAACTCGGCGATCACCGTTTCCCCACCCACCGCGGTCTGGCCGATGGCGACGCGCGGCGCAGCCTGTGCCGGCAGGAACACGTCGACTCGCGAGCCGAAGCGGATGAGGCCGAAACGCTCGCCGACGCCGATATTGCTGCCGGCGTCGGCCCAGCAGACGATCCGGCGCGCCACAAGCCCGGCGATCTGGACCGCCGCGATCGTGCCGTTCGGACTGTCGATGACGAGGCCGTTGCGCTCGTTCTCGGCGCTTGCCTTGTCAAGCTCGGCATTCAGGAACTTGCCCGGCCGATGCTCGATCCTGGTGATGCGGCCGCGAACCGGCGCGCGGTTCACATGGCAGGAGAAGACATTCATGAAGATCGAGATGCGGGTCATCTCGCCCGAGCCCATGCCGAGTTCGCGCGGCGGCACGGCCGGCCCTACCGCCGACACCACGCCGTCCGCCGGGCTGATGACCAGGCGGTCGTCGACCGGGGTGACCCGCTCGGGATCGCGGAAGAAATAGACGCACCAGGCCGTGAGGATGAGCCCGATCCAGAACAGCGTGTAGGACAGCAGCGCCAGCACCAGCGTCGCCGCAGCAAAGGCCGCGATGAATGGATAGCCCTCGCGATGGATCGGCACGAAGGCGTTGCGGATCGTGTCGGCTATGCTCATGGCCGGCTCCATTTCGAATTCGCGCCTGCTTAACCGATATGACTGCCCGCCGCAACGCGCCGTCGTCCCGGACCGGCGCTCCGCGACCCATGCCAATAGGCCTGATTGCCGACACATTCAGGCGCCGCGGGTGCTGACCATCCAGGTGGCCCCAGCCGCGCACGGCCCATTCGGCCGCTTGGCATTCGCGCCACCAGGGTGGGCCACGCCGTTGTGTTCGACGCTCGATCTTATCGGCCGTTGACGTCAGACCTCGGCCGTGCGGCGGCGCACCACCACGCCGAGCTCGTCGGCCTCGCGCGCAACCCTCAGGCGCTCCTCCGCCTCCGTCGCCTCGCGCTGCCGGTCCCACATGGCCGCATAGAGCCCCTTCTGGCGCAACAGGCTCTGATGTGTGCCGCGCTCGGCGATCACACCCTCCCGCAGCACGATGATCTCATCGGCACCGATCACGGTGGACAATCTGTGGGCAATGACGATCGTCGTGCGTCCACGACTGACCAGGTCCAGGGCGGTCTGAATCTCCTGCTCGGTGTGCGTGTCCAGCGCCGAGGTGGCCTCGTCGAGGACCAGGATCGGCGGCGCCTTCAGGATGGTGCGCGCAATCGCCACGCGCTGCTTCTCGCCGCCCGAAAGCTTCAGCCCGCGTTCGCCCACCATCGACTTGTAGCCCTCGGGCAGCTTCTCGATGAAACCGGAGATTTGGGCTAGTTCCGATGCCCTGCGCATATCCGTCTCGTCGGCGTCCGGCCGACCATAGCGAATGTTGTAGGCGATGGTGTCGTTGAACAGCACCGTATCCTGCGGGACCATGCCGATTGCCGTGCGCAGGCTGTGCTGCGTGACCTCGCGTATGTCCTGGCCGTCGACCAGGATCGCCCCCTTCTGCGTGTCGTAGAAGCGGAACAGGAGCCGCGAGATTGTGGACTTTCCGGCGCCCGACGGCCCGACGATGGCGATCGTCTTGCCCGCCGGAATGCTGAATGAGACGCCCTTGAGGATCGGCCGCTCCGGATCGTAGGCGAAATGCACGTCGCGGAACTCCACCGTGCCCTGGATCACGCTCAGCGGTTTGGCATCCGGCCGGTCGGTCACTTCCTGCGGGACATCTAGCAGGTCGAACATCTGCTCGATGTCGGTGAGCGCCTGGCGGATCTCACGATAGATGAAACCGATGAAGTTTAGCGGCACCGAGAGCTGCATCAGCATGGCGTTAATGAAGACGAAGTCGCCGACGGTCTGGGTTCCGGCCTGCACCTCCAGTGCGGACATGACCATCATGACGGTCATGCCGATGCCGAAGATGAGGCCCTGGCCGAAGTTCAGCCAGCCGAGCGACGTCCAGGTCTTGGTCGCCGCGATCTCGTAGCGCGCCATCGACCGGTCGAAGCGCTCGGCCTCCATGCGTTCGTTGTTGAAGTATTTTACCGTTTCGAAGTTGAGCAGGGAATCGATGGCTTTGGTGTTGGCATCGGTATCGGAATCGTTCATCTCGCGCCGGATCGAGATGCGCCAGTCGCTCGCCCGAACGGTGAACCAGGTGTAGACCCATACCGTCGTCGCCACGACCAAGACATAGAGCCAGCCATAGGCCACCGCGAAGATCGCGGCGGTCAGCACGAATTCCAGCACGGTCGGCGCAGTATTGAGGATGGTGAAGCGTACGATCGTCTCGATGCCCTTGGTGCCGCGCTCTATGATCCGCGACAGGCCGCCGGTGCGCCGCTCGAGATGGAAGCGCAGGGACAGATCATGCATATGGACGAAGGTCTTGTAGGCGAGTTGGCGGACCGCATGCTGCCCGACCCGGGCAAACAGCGCGTCGCGGAGCTGATTGAGCCCCCATTGCACAAGGCGCACGACATTATAGGCGATGACGAGCATGACCGGCGCCAGCAGAAACGCCGGCAGCGGCGGGGTTGTCTTGCCGTCATGCGCCAGGGCGTCGGTCGCCCATTTGAAGAAATAGGGCACGATGACGAGGATGATCTTCGCGGCGATCAGGAAGAAGGTTGCCCAGACCACCCGCGCCTTCAGGTCGGCACGATCCGCCGGCCACATATAGGGCCAGAGATTGACGACGGTCTTGAGGGTCGAGCCGGAGTCGGCTGAGACGGTCTTTGCCACGCGGCGTTTCCTCGGATTCTTATTGCTCTTCCGGGCTGCCGTCCGTCCCGGACCGCCCGCAGTTCCATTGCCCGGAACAGCAGGAATCGAGCAGCCCCGCGATCGCCCTCGACAATACCGCCACCGCCTCCCGGTCGACCGCATAGAGCGAGCGCTGGCGGTCGACCGCGTGACGCACCAGCCCGGCGGAGACCAGCACCTTCAAATGCTGGGAAACGGTCGACTGTGCGAGGTCGAGGGACTCGACAACCTCCTTGCAGCAGCAGCCATCCGAGGCGGAGAGCCGCCGCAGAATCTCGATACGGGCCGGATGCGACAATGCGCCGAGCTTGACCGCAAGCCGGTCAGCACCCGGTTCTTCGGGTTGGGGTGAGGTTGCTGCCTGCTCCATCGTCCATCGCCGATATACGATGAACGATGGAGATGCAACTGGTTATTGGGCCTTGGGAACGGCCGTTGCCGCCGTGTCGGCCGCTCCCGGCTTCGACGTCATCTGCTCGCCCATCGCTTTCATGTCGGCGGCCTCGCCTTCCTCGGTCTTGTGGGGCACCGAGAAGACCTGGCCCGGCCATATGCGGTCGGGATTGGAGATCTGGTCCTGATTGGCGAGATAGATGGTGGAATAACGCACGCCGCGACCGTAGACGCGCCGGGAGATGCGCCACAGCGTATCGCCACGACGGATGATGACGGCACTTTCGACGGCCTGGAGCTTGGGAGCCGTCACGTCGGGCGGATTGGCCGCGATTTCTGTGGCGGCCTTGCGCTGCTCCGCGGAGGCGACCGCCGGTTCGGACGGCGTATTTGCCGGTTTTTCGCCGGCCTGCGCGTCAGGTTTTTCGGGAGCGGCTGCTTTTTCAGGAACAGCCGCGGGGGCGGCGGGCTCGGGCGAAGCGGATTGCGCCGGTGCGGGCGAGGCCACCGCGGCGATCGCCTCGCCGGGCTCGCGTTCGAACGGCACTGCGGCACGGGCAACGATCTGCAGACCGTCGGCGCCGAGCACATCGGCACGGATGATATAGCTGCCGACCGGAAGGTCGCGCTCCGCCTCGACCAGGAAACGGCCATTGGCGTCGGTCTTCGCCTCCCCAAGCAGGATCTCGTCGGCATAGACACGAACCCTCTGGCCCGGCTGTGCCATGCCGGCGACAAACACCTTCTTTCCTTCGATCTCGACGGCCTGGACGGCGATCAACGGCTTGGCAGGCGCGGTCGTCGCTGCCGGTTCGGCGGGTTTCGGAGCGGCCGGTTCGGCTTCCACAGGCGACTGAACTGCGGCCGGAGGCTGCGCAGGTTCGGTGGCGGCAGCCGGAGCCGGCCCGGCGGGCGCAGGTTGCGGCGTCGTGATGATCTGGGAAGGCTTGCCGGGTTGCTCGACCATGGCCAGTACCGGACCGCCTGGCGCCTTCGGGATCGACACGACCGCGGTCTCGGCCGAGGGGACGGCGGCTCCCGCCGGGGGTGTCGCGCGCAAGGTGAGCTGATAGTCCCCAGGCGCCAGGGGCTTGTCGAGCACGATAGCAAAATCGCCGCTGGCATCGGCCTTTGCGCCACCGATGACGCCGCCACCGGCCTGAAGGTCGACCTGCGCCTCGGGCGCGGCCTTGCCCGCGATCACCACCGACCCGTCGGGCTCCACCCGGACGATGTCGAAGGACGGCACGGCCGGCCCTTGCGAGTCGGGGGGAGCGGGAGCCGCCGCCTCGAGCGCCGGCGCGACTGTTCCGGCAGACGGCATCGCGGGCTCGGCGCCGGGAAGGCGCTCGGCTTTCGGGGCTGCGGCGTCCGGCTGCGTTCCCGGTAGTGCGGCGACCACGGCCGGGGGCGGAACAAGAAGAGAATCCAACGCTCCCGATACATAGGCCGCCCCCGCGACGGCGGCCGCGCCGCCCGCCAGGAACAGGATCGCCTTGAGCGGATTAACGACCATCTACCTTTTTCGCCCCTTTAGCCAACTTCCATCGGTCTATCCCCTTTTCCGGAAACCGACAAGAAACCCAACAAGGGCTCTTGACCCCGGAAAAAGATGAACTCAGATGGACCAATCCGCTACAGTCACGTAGGCAGAGCTCGTCCAGTTGCATGAACACGATACGATCCATCTGCGTCTATTGCGGCTCCTCGCCCGGCCGTGACGACATCTATATCCGGTCCGGGCAGGAACTCGGGCGGTCCATCGCCGGCGCCGGGCTCCGTCTCGTCTATGGCGGCGGCACGAAGGGCATCATGGGCGCGGTTTCGGACAGCGCCATCCGGGCCGGCGGCAAGGTGACCGGCATTATCCCGCGTTTCCTCATGAGCAAGGAAGCGACCGAATCCGCCCTGGGACGCCTCGACGAACTCGTCGTCACCGAGAACATGCACGAGCGCAAGCATATGATGTTCGAGAAATCCGACGCTTTCGTGGCCTTGCCGGGCGGCATCGGAACGGTCGAGGAGATCGTCGAGATCATGACCTGGGGGCAGCTCGGCCATCATCGCAAGCCGATCGTCTTCGTCAATGTCCGCGGCTTCTGGGATCCGATGCTGGCGCTGCTCGACCACATGCGGGAGGCCGGCTTCATCCACAGCGGCCATCTGGTGGATCCGCTGGTCATCGACGAGCCGGGGGCGGTCGTCGCCGCCGTCCTGGCCGAAGCCGTGGCCGACGGCGTGCCTTCGAGCGGTGTGGCCACCGTCATCGACAAATTGTGACGGCGGCCGCGATCAAGCCGCCTTGAGCCCGCGCAGCATCGTCCAGCTATAGATCGCCAGGGCCACCCAGATCAGCCCGAAAGCGACTGCGCGCACGCCGCCGAAGGGCTCGCCGAACACGAAGACCGCGATCAGAAGCACAATCGAGGGGCCGATATACTGCATGATCCCGATGGTCGAGAAACGCAGCAGCTTGGCGCCGAACGCATAAAGCAGCAGCGGGATGGACGTGATCGGACCGCAGAGCATCAGCAGCACCATGTCGCCCGGCGCCGAGGCGACGAAATGGCTCTCGCCGTTGAACTGCAGCCAGGCGATATAGCCAAGCGCCGGCAGGCAAAGGATCAGCACTTCGAGGAAGAATCCCTGGCTCGGACCGATCGGCAACGTCTTCCTCAGGAAGCCGTAGACGGCGAAGGATAGCGCCAGAGCCAGCGAAACCCATGGCAGGCCGCCGGCATAAACGGTCATGATGACGACCGCCAGCGCCGCCAGCCCGACCGCCAGCACCTGCGGACGGCTCAGCCGCTCCCCGAGAAGCATCGCGCCCATGAGCACGCTGACCAGCGGGTTGATGTAATAGCCCAGCGCCGTCTCGACCGCCCGGTCGACGGCGATCGCCCAGACATAGATGCCCCAGTTGAAGGTGATCAGCGACGCTGTCACTGCGGCCATCAGCAGCGTCCGACCGGAGCGCAGCGCTGCCTTGAGGTCGGCGGTGCGTCCGAGCAGCAGGAGCACCAGCCCGGCGATCGGCACCGACCAGATGATGCGGTGGGCGACCACCTCGGTGGCGGGAATATGCGCCACCGCCTTCATGAAGATCGGCTGGACGCCCCAGAAAGTATAGGCGCCGAGAGCGAAGAAGAAGCCGCGCGTTGCCGCTTGCGCGTCATGTTCCGATAAGGTCTGGACAGTCATGCGGCTCCTATGCGCCCGCCGCGCGCCGAGCACCACACAAAATTTGTGATGGTTCAGCGCAATCCGGTTGATGGCTCAACGAGTTTACCTGCCCAGGCTGATGGCCCAGGCAGGCGGAAGCCTCAGGCCTGCCCGGATGCCGCGATTATCCCGGCACGCCGGTTCGGGTCCGTGATGCGTATCCGGTCGCCACGTTTCGCCGTCACGACCAGTCCCGATTGCGCCGGAACGAGATAGTGCTTGGCGTCGGTCATTCCGCCGCCACCAGCCCCGCCATCTCGCGGTTCTTCATCAGCTTGTAGACGATCGAATCCATCAGCGCCTGGAACGAGGCATCGATGATGTTGTCGGAGACGCCGACCGTCGACCAGCGCGCGCCGGTCGAATCGTGCGATTCGATCAGGACCCGGGTCACCGCCTCGGTGCCGCCGTTGAGGATACGCACCTTGTAGTCGACCAGCGTCAGGTCGCCGATCTCGTTCTGGAATTTGCCCAGATCCTTGCGCAGCGCGATATCGAGCGCGTTGACGGGGCCATGGCCTTCGGCGACCGACATCTTCTCCTCGCCGTCGACGAGCACCTTCACGATCGCTTCGGATACGGTCTTCAAATGCCCGTTGGCGTCGAAGCGTCGCTCGACCATGCAGCGGAACGAGGTGACGCGGAAGAATTCGGGCACGGTGTGCAGCATCCGGCGCGCCAGGAGCTCGAAGCTCGCATCCGCCCCCTCATAGGCATAACCTTCGGCCTCGCGCTCCTTGACCAGCGCGATCAACGCGTCGAGCCGGCGGTCGTCGCGTGGCACGTCGATGCCGCGACGCTTCAGCTCAGCGATGAAGTTCGCCTTGCCGCCCTGGTCCGACACCATCACCTTGCGCCGGTTGCCTACGGTTTCGGGCGGAACATGCTCGTAGGTCCTGGGTTCTTTGATCAGCGCCGACGCATGGATGCCCGCCTTGGTGGCGAAGGCGGACGAACCGACATAGGGTGCTTGCTGTTCCGGGGCCCGGTTCAGCAATTCGTCGAAGGCACGCGACAGGCGCGAGATGCCGGCCAGTGCGTCGAGCGACACCCCTGTCTCGAAACGATCGGCAAAGGCCGGCTTCAACAGAAGCGTCGGCACGACCGTCACGAGGTTGGCATTGCCGCAACGCTCGCCGATGCCGTTCAGCGTCCCCTGGATCTGCCGCACCCCGGCTTCCACCGCGGCCAGCGAGTTGGCCACCGCCTGGCCGGTGTCGTCATGGGCATGGATGCCGAGATGGTCGCCCGGTATGCCTGCCGCAATGACCTTCTCGACGATCGCGCTGATCTCGGAAGGCTGGGTCCCGCCATTGGTGTCGCACAGCACCACCCAGCGCGCGCCGGAGGCATAGGCGGCCTCGGCGCAGGCGAGTGCGTAGCCCGGATTGGCCTTGAAGCCATCGAAGAAATGCTCGCAGTCGACCAGCGCCTCCTTGCCGGAGGCGCGCACCGCCTCGACCGAGGCGCCGATGGCGTCGAGGTTCTCCTGCTCGGTGCAGCCGAGCGCGACGTGGACATGATAGTCCCAGCTCTTGGCGACAAAGCAGACGGCATCCGACTTGGCCTGGATGAGCGCAGCAAGGCCAGGGTCGTTCGAAGCTGACACCCCGACGCGCTTGGTCATCCCAAAGGCGACGAAACGGGCGGCAGCCGTCCGCTTCTCGCTGAAGAAGGCGGTATCGGTCGGGTTGGCGCCAGGATAGCCGCCCTCGACATAGTCGAGGCCGAACTCGTCGAGCAGTCTGGCGACGGCGATCTTGTCCTCGACCGAGAAGTCGATGCCTGGCGTCTGCTGGCCGTCGCGCAGCGTGGTGTCGAAAAGATAGAGACGTTCGCGTTTCATGGCATGGGCAATGTTGGAACACTTCCTCTGGATTGCATCAGTTCTTGCCTCAGAACCTGTCCGTCGCGCGGATGAGCCGATCGAGGATCCCCGGCTCGGAACAGGCGTGACCGGCCCCCTCGATCGGATGTAGCCCGGAGCCGGGACATGCCTTGTGCAGTTCCCAAGCGTAGCAAGCCGGGCACGACTGCCGCCCACTCATAGTTTCAAGCCTTGTGCCGGCCATTGTGCCGTATCGCGATCGGGATGCTGGAAGGAGATGATCGTCTCCTGCCTGGTGTAATAGTCGGGATCGTCATGCACCGGCACTTCAAAGATCTTCTCCACCCATGGCAGGCGCGCGGCATAGTTGACCTGGATCTGCGGCGCCAGGTCGGAGCGGTCGTCGAAAGCGCCGATCGCGATCTCTAGGCCACCCGGGTGGCGATAGGTCAGCGGCGTCCCGCAGCGCGGGCAGAAGCCGCGATCGATATTGACCGAGGACTGGAAATAGGTCGGCTCTTCGCGCGGCCACTCGACGCCTCCCGTCGGCGCGGTCACCAGCGCCGAAAAGAACGAGCCGAACTGCTTCTGGCACATCCTGCAGTGGCAGATCGAAGGCCGGCCGAGCGCGCCCTGGATGCGAAAGCGCACGGCGCCGCACTGGCAGCCGCCGGTTCGAATGGTCTCGGTCATGATTTCTCCTCGGGCGGCCAGGTTTCGGTGTCGTGGTCGGGATGCTGGTAGGAGACGAGATCGGCAAGGAACGGCGCCGAGGTGATGTCGGCCATGGTTTCTTCGCCGGGCAGTTCATATATGCGGTCCACATAGGGAAGCTTCGCCTCGACGCCCCACTGGATGACCGGTGCGATCGTCTCGGGATGGTCGAAAGATGCAATGGCCATCGCGATCCCGTCCGGCGCTTCGTAGCACAGCGGCGTGCCGCAGTCGCCGCAGAAGCCACGCCAGGCATGGTTGGACGAGCGGAACTTCCTGGGCTCTCCCCGGGTCCAACTGAGCTTAGCTCCGCGCACCGAGACGAGCGGCAAGTAGAAATTTCCGCTTGCCTTCTGGCACATGCGGCAGTGGCAGATCGAGGCGTCGCCCAGGGCGCCTTCGATGTGGAACCGCACCGCTCCGCATTGGCAGCCGCCCGAATAGACCGGCTTGTTGTCGAGGCTCATCGTCGTCTCCCCCTCACTCCGATGCGTGACAGACGGCTTCGACATTGTTGCCGTCGGGATCGAAGACGAAGGCGCCATAGTAGTTGGCGTGGTAGTGCGGGCGCAGCCCCGGCGCGCCGTTGTCCTTGCCGCCGGCCGCGAGTGCGGCCGCGTGGAAGGCATCGACCTCGGCACGGCTCCGCGCCGTGAATGCGTAGTGGCGGCCGGGGCCGGTCGGCGTCGCCTCATGCAGCCAGAACACCGGCCGGTCGCGGCCATAGCCACCGACCTTGACGCCACCGGTGTACTCGGCCGGAACCATGTAGAGCAGCGAAGCGCCGAGCGGCGCCATCGCCTTGTCGTAAAAGGCCTTGGAAGCTTCGAAGTCGGAAACGCTGATGCCGAGGTGATCGATCATGCTGCTGCCTCCTTACCAGGGCCGGGCTCATCGCGCCCGGCCGAAACCACGACATGTTGGCACACACCGGCAACATCGCGAAGAACGTCGTCGTTCCAGAAACGCAGGACGGTCCAACCGAGAGACTGAAGCTTTGCGTCGCGGATTCGGTCCGCTTCGGCCTGCCCTGCTTCCCCGTGATGAGAGCCGTCGATCTCGATAACGAGCTTTTTCTCCGGGCAGGCAAAATCGACGATGTACCCTGATATCGGCAACTGCCGCCTGAAGCCGAGCCCCATCAGCCGGTGAGCGCGGATTTCATTCCAGAGCTTTAGCTCTGCTTCTGTCATGGATTTGCGCATTTTTCGCGCGAGACGTCGGTGGGTATCGGGGACGGACGCGTGGTTCATGAAACCGATCCCCGCTTCTCGTGTCGGCGAGGTCCGTTACCCCCCTCTGCCCTGCCGGGCATCTCCCCCTCAAGGGGGGAGATTGGCCGGCCGCAATGCCCGCCCTCACTGTAGGCAAGCTGCAAATAGCACCAGCGTTTCCAATGAGAGCTGGCGATAGCCACAGCCAATCTCCCCCCTTGAGGGGGAGATGCCCGGCAGGGCAGAGGGGGGTGAACCACCGCCAATGTCACCGCTTCATCTCCCAGGTCGTCACCCGCGCACCGGTTGTGGGATCCTTGCCGTCCTTCAGCTGGATGCCCTGCGCCAGAAGCTCGTCGCGCACGCGGTCGGCGGCCGGCCAGTCCTTCGCGGCGATATGGGCCAGCCGCGTCGCGATCTGCGCCTCGATCGCCTGACGATCGACGCCGGCATTCGCCGACTTGCCGGCGGTCCAGGCACTCTCGGTCTGGCCGAGCAGGCCGAGCAGCGCGGCACTGCGTTTGAGGGCCTGCTTCGCGCCGAGTGATCCCTTCGAAGCTTCGGCGCGCAATTCGTGCAAACCCGCGATCGCCTTCGACGTGTTGAGGTCGTCGAGCAGCGCATCGACCGTTTCGGCGCATGACACGTCGCCGGCATCGACGTCCCCGACGGCGCGATACCAGCCATCCAGCGTCCGCTCGGCTTCCATGAGCGCGTTGGCCGTAAAGTCGATTGGCTGCCGGTAATGCGTCGTCAGCATGGCGAGCCGCAGCACCTCCCCCGGCCACCGGCGGCCGCCGAACGTATCGGTGCGCAGCAACTCGTTGATGGTGACGAAATTGCCGAGGCTCTTCGACATCTTCTGGCCCTCGACCTGCAGGAAGCCGTTGTGCATCCAGACATTGGCCATGCGCTCGGAACCGAAGGCGCAGCAGGACTGTGCGATCTCGTTCTCGTGGTGCGGAAAGACGAGATCGATGCCGCCGGCATGAATGTCGAAGGTGTTCTTCAGGGGATCATCGCATTGCAGGCCGCCGCCGAAGGGTTCGAGCAGCTTGGCCATCGACATGGCCGAGCACTCGATGTGCCAGCCCGGCCGACCGTCAACCTCTATGCCGGCAGGCGACGGCCATCCAGGCTCTCCGGGCCTGGACGGCTTCCACAGCACGAAATCCATCTCGTCGCGCTTGTAGGAGGCGACGTCGACACGTGCCCCGGCCAGCATCTCGTCGAGCGATCGTTTGGCGAGTGCCCCATAACGCGGCCCGGACCGCCTGTTCATTTCGGAAGGCGAGAACAGCACATGGTCCTCGGCGACATAGGCCACACCGCGCGCGACCAGCCGCTCGATCATCGCCCGCATCTCGGCGATATGCTCCGTTGCGCGCGGTTCGTGCGTGGGCGGCAGGCAGTTCAGCGCCGCGACGTCCTCGTGGAACTGCCGCGCGGTCTTCTCAGTCACCTGCCGGATCGCCTCGTTCAGCGGCAGGCCCGGAAAGTCACGCGCGGCGCGCGCGTTGATCTTGTCGTCGACGTCGGTGATGTTGCGGACATAGGTCACGTGGTCCGCGCCGTAGAGGTGCCGCAAGAGGCGGAACAGCACGTCGAAGACGATCACCGGTCGGGCATTGCCGATATGGGCGAAGTCGTAGACCGTCGGGCCGCAGACATAGAGCCGGACATTGCGGACGTCGATCGGGGCGAAGTCCTCCTTCGCGCGCGTCAGCGTATTGTAGAGCCGCAGTCCCGTGGATGCTTCCGACATATGTTCTCCAAGCCCTCGTGCAGCCCTGCGCCTCGGGACGCATGACTCCTGTGGAAACCTTTCGCGGCGCACCGCTGGCCGGGGCGTTTGCTTGTCTTTTCTTGAAAGAGGGCGAAAACGTCCGGACCAGCGAGAGCGCTAGCCGATAATGCAAATGCCGGGAATGGCAAAAAACGTTTTCATGGCCGGCTTTATCGCTCTACGCCGGGCAGTGCGTCAAGCCGCAATTTCACAGCCGCAATTTCACTGGCCCCGTCTCGGGGGAACCTATCGGCTAAGATTTTATTAAACATATCTGTACGAACGAAACGGGACGAAGATGAAGATATCGGTCCGATGTCACGATTTGGTCGAAATCGATCACCATCTGCACTCCCATGACCCAGACTTACCTTAGGGAAGAGACAATGACTCGCACCAAAAGCGAAGCAGAACGAGCCCGCAGCCAGTACGCCGCCCTCACCAAGCACTATCGCGCGATCGGCCCGGCAGCGATCGTGGCCGCGCTGCTGCACACTAAGAAGCGCAAGCCGAACAAGGCGGCCTGACGCCAAGCCATAGCCCCGCTTTTGACGGCACCGGCGGGTTTGGCTATCGGCCTGCGATCAGAACAACGACATCTGATCGCCTGAAGCGGACTTCTGCGCTCTTGCGGGTTTTGCCCGCGCCTCGCTCTCCAGGAGCACCGGGTCGACGCGCTCCTGTATGTCGGGGCTGGTGTTGGCCACCTTGTTCACCCGGTCGGAAACCGGCACGGCCTCGAAGAAATCCGGTTCGGCCGGCCGCAACAGGTCCGCCACGTCGCGCGGCTCCCGGGTGCGGCAATCCAGCCATCGCGAGAAATCCTCCGGCCTGACGATGACAGGCATACGGTCATGGATGTGACTGACGTCGCTGTTGGCCGATGTCGTCAGTATCGCGCCCGTGTCGATCTCGGAGCCGCCGGGCTCACTCCACGTCTCCATCAGCCCGGCAAAGGCGACGATACCGCCCGCCTTCGGCCGTATCCAGTAAGCTTGCGCCAAGCGCGGGCCGCTGCGCTTCCATTCGTAGAAGCCCGATGCCGGGATGAGCACCCGGCGGTGACGCATCGCCACCTTGAACGATGCCTTCTCGGCCGCGCTCTCCGATCGCGCATTGAGCAGCAAGGGAAATTCCTTCGGATCCTTCACCCAGGCAGGGATCAGCCCCCAGCGCACCAGCAGGGCGCGCCGGTCCGGCAGGTTCGAACCCGGCGCGCGCGGTTCGCCGGCGATCACAGTCAGGATCGGCTGCGTCGGCGCGATGTTGTAGCGGGCGGGGAAATCCTCCAGATCGGCCAAGCCGGCGAAGGCGGCCGTCTGGTCCGGCGAGGTGGTGAGAGCGAAGCGTCCGCACATGGTTCGCGCCTGTCCTTGCGGAGTGGGAGGAGATTCGGGGCGGACGGCGCATGCGCCCGACAACGGCATGGTGGCGCGCGACCGCGCGCTTCGCAACATCCCGCCGTCGCATCTCGTCCGGGTGAGGACCGCCTTCCACAAGAAAGCGCCCCGCGCTATCCAGACCTCATGGACGAACAGGAGATTCCGGCCGTCTCGGTGGCAGTACGTCGCGGCACCACCGTCCTTCTGGTGAAGCGCGGGCGCGAGCCCTCGCGCGGCTACTACGCCTTTCCGGGCGGACGCGTCGAAACGGGCGAGGACGCCGAGCAGGCCGCTCGCCGGGAACTGCTGGAGGAGACCGGCCTCGACGTCGGGGATCTCGCGCCGGTTCGGGAGTACCGGGTCGGCGGCACCAAGGACGGCCGTGCCATGCACTACCGGCTCATGGTCTTCTCCGGCGTTCACAAGGGGGGCGAGGCCGTGGCCGGCGACGACGCTGACGAGGCGGGCTGGTACGACCTGGACGCGATGCGCGGCATGCTGCTGTCGGATTTCGTGTTCGACGTCGCACGGGAGGTCCTGTCCGGCCGAAGCCGATAGGCGACGCCGGGCACGGGATTTCCTGGCAGATTGCGGGATCCCGGCAAATTGCCTTGCAGGCGACAAGATCATTGGCCACAAGGCCTTATGAGCCGCATCGCAATCGCCGCCTTCGCCCTGGTCATGCTCGGCGCGCCGAACGTCTCGGCGCAGGCGCCCGCGGCCGTGTCGCCCTTCGAGGCACAATTGATGCGGCTGGCAGAGGTGTTGGGCTCGCTCCACTATCTGCGCAATCTTTGCGGCGAGAAGGGCAATCAATGGCGCGACGAGATGGAGAAACTGCTGGCCGCCGAGAATCCCGAGCCTACGCGGCGGGCGCGCTTCATCGCCAGCTTCAACCGCGGCTACCGTTCCTTCGACGGCATCTATGTGAACTGCACTGCCTCGGCGACGGAGGCGATCGGGCGCTACATGAAGGAGGGTGAGGCGCTCAGCAGGGACATCGCGTCCCGATTCGGCAATTAGGAACCTGTTAACTTTTTTCCCGATGGACAGCGCACAATCGCGATCCGGTGTGTTAGAAAGCCTTAATGGGACATTAACAGGGACGACTCAAGTTGATCCGAATTGTCCGGATCGCCGCTTGAAAGGGTGGAAGGCAAGATGGAACAAGGCTTCAGCGACATCGACGCCCTGGTGCGCGAAGAAAAACGGTTGACTGCCGTCGAGAGCCACAACGAAGCCTGGGCCGAGGGGCTTTCAGCCGGCATCGAGCCCGAGATCATCGCCGAGGCGGCCCTGGCCACCGCTTTCGGTGAGTTGCTGCGCTCCAGCGGCGAGGGTGCTGCCCTCGCGCTTCTCGATCGCATGCGCGAAAAGGTCGTCGCCGGAGAATTCGAGCCGCTGCTGCGGCGCCATTGACACACCTGCTTTCCGGTTTTTCATGTATATGATCCTGCGACAGGGCGCAGACCGCCCTGCCCGACAGGTCGAGGAAGCATGGCAAGTCAGTCCCCCCAGAGATCATACGCCGGCGCACGACGCGCCGCGTTGCGCCTTCTGGCCGGCGCGTTTTTCCTTTCCGGCACGGTCGTTTGGGCCACCGCCCCGGCATCGGCGCTGAGCGAAATCAAGCAGGAACAGGCGACGCCTCCGCCTGCCGCCGAATCGGTCGAGCAGGAGCCGCTGCCGCCGGTCCATACCGTGCCCGACCCCGACCCGATCCAGACCACGCCGCAGGGGACCGACGAGCCTCCGCAACCCGCTGAAGAAGAGGCCGTCCCCGGCGAGGACGAAAGCGGCCAGATCGGCCGCCCGGTCATCGACCCCAATGCGCCGTTGCCCGAGATCATCTACGATCTGGACCGCCTGCCGTCGCAGGTGAAGCGGATGCGCGAGCTGATCGTGGAGGCCGCCCAAAGCGGCAACATCGAGGCCCTGCGGCCGCTGATCGGCAACGGACCGGACGGCACGCAGATCGCGCTCGGCGGCGTCGACGGTGATCCGATCGAATTCCTGAAGGGCCTCTCCGGCGACGAGGAAGGCCAGGAGCTTCTGGCGATCCTCGAGGAGGTGCTGAACGCCGGCTATGTCCACCTCGACGCGGGCAAGCCGGGAGAGCTCTACGTCTGGCCGTATTTCATCGCTGTGCCGCTCGATCGCCTCGACGCACGCCAGAAGGTCGAGCTCTTCAAGATCGTGACGGCGGGCGACCTCGAAGACATGAAGACCTACGGGACCTATATCTTCTATCGCGTCGGCATCTCGCCGGAAGGCAAGTGGGAGTTTTTCGTCGCCGGCGACTGACGCCAACGGTCTATGAGATCGACCGTTGGAGCGCGCGACGGCTTGGCCCACGCCCTTCGGCGCATAGCCAAGCGCCCGGAAGGGCGGCGCTGGTGTTCGAGACGTCAGCAGCCACGCCCGGTGGATGTGTCGGCAGCCAGTGCCGTCGGTATCAGGCCCGCCCCTCGCTCCCTTCGTTGCCGCCTGTGGACAGGACGCAAGATGCGTCCCGCGTGACGGATGGCTACAGGGCCTCGGAGAACGCGACGGGTTCGCCCTGCTCTGCCTCGACGAGCTCGCCTTCCCACATCACCTGCTTGCCGCGAATGATGGTGCCGACTGGCCAGCCGGTGACTTGCCGGCCGTGATAAGGCGTCCAGCCGGCTTTGGAACCCGCCTGCTCGTTGAGGATCGTCGCGCGGCGCTTAAGGTCGACAACGGTGAAATCCGCGTCATACCCGGCAGCGATCCGTCCCTTGCGCGCCATGCCGAAAATCCGCTGCGGACCGTGGCTGGAGAGATCGACGAACCGCTCGAGAGAGAGTTTCCCGGTGTTGACATGGTCGAGCATGATCGGGACGAGCGTCTGCACGCCGGTCATGCCCGAAGGTGAGGCCGGATAGGGCTTGGCCTTTTCCTCCAGCGTATGCGGCGCATGGTCGGAGCCCAGCACGTCGACGATGCCCTGCGTCACGCCACGCCAGACGCCGTCGCGATGGCGCGCCGCGCGCACCGGCGGGTTCATCTGGATCAGGTTGCCGAGCGTGGCGTAGTCGTCGGCGCTCAGCGTCAGATGGTGCGGCGTCGCCTCGCAGGTGGCGACGTCCTTATGCGCCTCGAGGAAATCGATCTCCTCAGCCGTCGAGATATGGAGCACGTGGATGCGCGCCCGCGCCTTCCGCGCCACGGCGATCAGGCGCTGCGTGCACTGCAGCGCGGCGATCTCGTCGCGCCAGACCGGGTGGCTTGACGGATCGCCCTCCACCCGCTCGCCCAGCCGCTCGCGCAGGCGGAACTCGTCTTCGGAATGGAAAGCGGCGCGACGGCGCGTCTTGCTGAGGATCGAATAGACGCCGTCGTCGTCCTCGACGAGGAGGTCGCCGGTCGACGAACCCATGAATATCTTGATGCCGGCTGCGCCCGGCAGGCGTTCAAGTTCGCCCACGTCCCCCGCATTGTCCCGCGTGCCGCCAACCCAGAAGGCGAAATCGCAATGCATCCTGTGCCGGGCGCGGGCGACCTTGTCGGCCAGCGCCTCGGCGCTCGTGGTGAGCGGCTTGGTGTTCGGCATCTCGAACACGGCGGTAACGCCGCCCAGCACCGCGGCAAGCGAACCGGTCTGCAAGTCTTCCTTGTGCTCGAGGCCGGGCTCGCGGAAATGCACCTGGCTGTCGACGACACCCGGCAGGATATGCAGGCCCGTGCAATCGATCGTCGTCCCGGCGGAGGCGCTGCGCAGTTTGCCGATCGCGGCGATCCTCCCGCCGACGACGCCGATGTCACGCGCGCCGCGGCCGTCATGGTTGACGACCGTGCCGCCCTTCAGGATCAGGTCGAATGTTGTCGCCATGACAGTGGTCCTTGCCGTTCGCCGGTCGGGCCGGTCCTTGCCGCCCCGCGCGGCAGGGCTTACGTAATGGCCAACCGATTTGCAAGATCAGGCCCCGCCAACGATGCCCACCGTCCAGCTCGACGACCGCGCCCTCGTCCTCGTCACCGACGACGATGCGGAGACGCTGCTCCAGAATATCATCACCACCGATATCTCCTCGCTGAAGACGGGCGAGGTCAAGCCCGGCGCCCTGCTCGCCCCGCAAGGCAAGATCCTCTTCGACTTCCTCGTCTCACGCGTCGACACGGGCTTCCGCCTCGACTGCCGGGCCGATGTCGCCGACGACCTGGTGAAGCGGCTGACCCTCTACCGCCTCCGGGCAAAGGCCAAGATAAACAAGCAGGATCAAGCGCTTGTCGCCGTCTCGTGGGGCGATGATTCACGCTCCTCCCCTTCCGATTCAGCTTCTTCACGAAATGAATCAAGCTTGCTCGACACCCGCTTCCCGGAGGTCGACGTATCCCGGCACTACGGCAAGACGGCCGGAGGGTCGGACCGCGCGGAATGGGACGCATTGCGGGCCGCCCACGGGATCGCCGAAAGCGGCGCCGACTATGAACTCGGCGACGCCTTTCCCCACGACGTGCTTCTCGACCAGACCGGCGGCGTCGGCCTGGCCAAAGGCTGCTATGTCGGGCAGGAGGTCGTGTCGCGGATGCAGCATCGGGGTACGGCGCGACGGCGCGTGCTGATCGCGACGGGGCCGGCCGCACTTCCCGCCCCCGGCACCGAGATCCTCGCCAATGGCCGCCCGCTCGGTGCGCTCGGCACGGTCGCCGGCCGTACCGGCCTCGCCATCGTCCGGATCGATCGCGTCAAGGATGCGATGGCTGCTGGCAACCCGATCACCGCGGACGGGCTCGAGCTCGAGCTTGCGATCCCCTCCTGGGCGAAATTCACCTTCCCGGCGGACGCCGCGTCCGCGGAGGGCGCCTGATGGGAGACAGACCGGGGGCGCCGGCCAGGGCCTGGCAGCGCATGCTGTCCGGCCGCCGGCTCGATCTTCTGGACCCCTCGCCGCTCGACGTCGAGATCTCCGACATCGCGCACGGGCTGGCGCGCGTCTCGCGATGGAACGGGCAGACCCGCGGCGACCACGCCTTTTCCGTCGCGCAGCATTCGCTGCTGGTTGAGGAAATCCATTCGGCCATCAGCAAAGACATCCGGCCGGAAGCCCAGCTTGCCGCCCTGCTGCATGACGCCCCCGAATATGTGATCGGCGACATGATCTCGCCGTTCAAGTCGGTGATCGGAGGTGGCTACAAATCCTGTGAGGAGCGGCTGCAGCGCGCGATCCATATGCGTTTTTCGCTGCCTACAGCCTTGCCCGGCAAGCTCAAGCAGGAGATCAAGCGGGCCGACCAGATCGCTGCCTATTTCGAAGCCACCGAGCTTGCCGGCTTCTCGGTCGCCGAGGCGACCCAGTTCTTCGGACGCCCGCGCGGCATCGCGGCCGACCAGTTCGACCTGACGCCCAGACCGCCGAACGCAGTCCAGGGAGCATTTCTCAAACGTTTCGCTGCGCTCGAGAAGGCGCGGGTGGCCGCGTAGCCGCGCCCGCTGCAGCGCATGGTCGGGGACACCGCCGCGCCCATTCATAGTGGACGAAGCCGGGGTCTTGTTGTCGCCTGGCCCAACAAGCGCGGCTTGACTTCGCGTCACCTCCCGTGCATTGCGCGCGCCCGCCTGTTGGCGGTCAAGGAGTGTGCGCCATGCAAAAGACCGGCGGCAGCCACGTGCCGGCCTTCGTGATGATCGTCTGCGGAACCGTCCTCGGGATCGCCGGCACCGATCTCGTGCTGCCCGCCGTGCCTGAGTTGCCGGAGGCTCTCGGCGGCACGCTCGAACGCTCCCAGTTGGTGCTCGCGGCTTTCGTCGCCGGCTCCGCCTTCGGTCTGCTCGTGTTCGGCTCGCTCGGCGCACGGTACGATCAGCGTGCGCTGCTGGTCGGTTCGCTGGTTGCCTACGGCGTGATTTCCGGCCTCGCCGGATTGAGCCCGTCACTGGAAGCCCTGATCGGCCTGCGCTTCCTGCAGGGCGCCGCGGGCTCGGCGGCGGCGGTCTTTGCGCCGGGGATCATCCGCGCGCTCTACGGCGACGAGCGCGCCGTCGGCGCTCTCGGCTTCCTCGGCAGCGTGGAAGCGCTGACGCCAGCACTCGCTCCGGTCGCCGGCCTGTGGCTGATCCGCCTGTTCGGCTGGAACGCCTCCTTCGGGGCGATTGCGCTCCTGGCTTTGCTGCTGGCCGGCGCGATCACCGCCTGGCATCGTCACATCCCCGCCGTGGTGAGCAGCCGCAAGGCCGGTGGATATGGCCACCTGCTGGCCGATCCGGTCTTCCTTCGCTACGCCGTGAGCCACGCCTTCACTCTGGGCGCTCTTCTCGTCGTCGTGTTCGGCGCGCCGACCGTGTTCGTCGCGGCCCTCGGCGCCACGCTTGCCGACTTCATCATCATGCAGATGACGGGGATCGCCACCTTTGTCGTGGCGGCCAACCTGGCCGGCCGCCTCGTTCGCCGCTTCGACGCAGAACGCTTGATATCGATGGGCACCCTGCTGTCGGCGGCGGGGGCGGTTGCCATGCTCGCCTATGCGCTTGCGGGCGGGGGCGACACTCTGGTGGTCACGGCGCTCTTCATCCCGTTCAACACCGGTCTCGGGCTGCGCGGACCGCCCGGCTTTCACCTCGCCGTCGTTGCTGCGCGTGGCGACGATGCTCGCGGCGCCGCATTGGTGGTCGTGGCCATCCTCGTCACCACCGCCGTCGGCACCGCGGCGGTCGCTCCTTTCATCACGGCCGGCCTCATGCCGCTCGCCATGGGTGCCGCCGTGCTGGCACTTGCTTCGGTCGCTCTTGTGACCTTGCTGCCGAGCCTCGAACAGCAAGAAGGCAGCGGCGGCTGACTGCGCCTCGAAGGACGAAGGGGGCCGCTGCGAACCGGCGGCATCCTGGCCCGCAATTCGCGATCGACAGGCCCAATACGGGGCTTGCGTCGCGGGACGCCGCGGCATAGAGCTTACGTCGTTCGACAGGGGTGCTCCGTATTGCCGGGGCTGAGATGCGAGGCGGCATGCCTCCGGACCCTTCAGCTGATCTGGTTAATGCCAGCGGAGCGAGGCGGCCGATGTTCTCAGGTGCACAGCTATCCCTTTACCCGATGGCCGACGACTTCGTCGGCATCATCCTGGGCGCCATCAAGGCGCTTGAGCCCTATCGCCCGAACTTCAGGATCGAGACGGACGACGTCTCGACGCTCATCGTCGGGCCGCCCGAGCAGCTTTTCCCGGCCATGCGAGACCTCTTCGTCGCCGCAGCGTCTAGCGGCAAGCACTGCGTACTGTCGGCGACGGTCTCGCGCGGCTGTCCGGGCGAGCCGGACGATGCGATCTGCACGCCGCTCGTATCGGCCCCACCGGATTTGCCGCTGCGGGACCGGATCGAAGCGGCAGCCGCCGCGGTCCTCGCAGCGCAACCGACCGGCCAGCCCGTCGCGGCCCAGTTCTCGCTCTATCCCCTGGGCGCCGGCCATCACATGGACGAGATCTACGGCTGTATCGAATTCCTGAAATCCTCCGGCGTCTTCGACCGGTCGAAGAATTTCTGCACCAAGCTGCGCGGCGATGCCGGGCCGGTCTTCGCCACATTGGCCGAAGCCTTCCTGCGTTTCGGGGCGCCGCAGGGTCATGTGGCGCTCGACCTCACGGCCTCGGCGAACAGTCCCACTGTCGCCTGAACCGCATCGGGCGCGCGTCCTTCTGGATGCGCAAGGACGCTCCAACACTCCGAAACTCGACATCGCGGGAGATCGAACAATGAATGACAACAGCGCCTGGACTTTGCGTGACATACTGATCGTGACCGTGCTCGGCGCGGTGTTCGGCGTCCTCTATCTGGCCTGGGTGCAGGTCTGGCTCATCGCCCAGGCCGTGTTCGGTCCGGTGACCATGGATGTCGTGATGGGCTTCTGGTTCATCGTGTCCATCATCGCCGCCGTCATTATCCGAAAGCCCGGCGCGGCGCTGTTCTCCGAGTTGCTGGCCGCGGCCACCCAGATCCTGCTCGGCAGCCCGGCCGGCCTGCTCCTGCTTGTGACCGGCCTTGTCCAGGGTGCGGGCGCGGAGGCGGTTTTCGCCGCCACCCGCTGGCGCAACTACAGGCTGCCCGTGCTGATCGCGTCAGGCATCGGCGCGGCGATCTTCTCCTTCGTCTACACCTGGATCCGCTTCGACTACGGCGCGCTGGCTCCCGGCCTGCTCGTCACCATGTTCGTGCTCCGCTGCCTGAGCGGCGCCCTGCTCGGCGGCGTGCTCGGCCATTTCATCGTCGAAGCGCTCTATCGCACGGGCGTCCTGTCGGGCCTGCCGATCGACCACGCCAAACGGACGGCCCGTGCCTGAGCTTGCCCCGGCCGCGGCCTGGAAGAATGTCACGGCCCGGTATCCCTATGCCGGCCGCGATGCGGTCGGGCCGGTCGATCTCGACGTCAGGCAAGGCGAAAGGCTTCTGCTTCTCGGTCCGTCCGGCTCCGGCAAGTCGACGCTCCTCAATACGTTGACCGCGCTCATTCCGCAGACGATTCCGGCAACCGTCGCAGGCTCGATCCGATTGTTCGGCAGCGCGGTGAACGAATGCCGGCCCGACCGCTGGGCCGGCACGGTGGCGCGCTTCTTCCAGGATGCCGACCAGACACTTTGCGGCATGCGCGTCGAGGACGAAATCGCCTTCGCCCTCGAAAACCGGGCGATACCGGAACAGGATATCGTGCGCAAGGTGAGCGAAGCCATGCGCCGGGTCGGGCTGTCGGAAGCATGGCGCCGACGCCGTACCGCCACGCTTTCAGGCGGCGAGAAACAGCTCGTCGCGCTCGCCGCGACACTGGTGCAGGAGGCGCCGCTGTTCGTGGCGGACGAACCGACGGCACATCTGGCGCCGGCGGCGGCCGCCCGCTTGCATCATCTGCTTCTCGAAGAATCGATCGCGCGCAGCGTGCTCATCGTCGATCACAGGCTCGACGGGCTGATCGGTTCCGTCGATCGCGTGGCGGTGCTCGGCGTGGACGGCGAGATCATTGCCGAGGGGCAACCGGCGCCCTTGTTCCGAAGAAACCAGGATCTGTTCGACCGGCTCGGAATCTGGGTGCCAACGGCGAGCCGGCTCGACGCGAAGCTGGCGGAGGCCGGCCTGGCGCCCGCGACCCCGCCGCTCACGATCGACGGCCTGCTGCGGGCCATCGACGCGGAGGGGATGACGGCACGGGCGGCGCCGGTGCTGCAGAATTTCCTCGCCGAGCATTCCGCGCGCGCCAGCCTCACTCCCGGTGCCGAAATCGCCGCCAGGCTCGAAAAGGCGGATTGCGCGCCGCTGTTCGGGCCCACCATTCTCAGGAACATCTCACTGGAGATTCGCACAGGAGAGTGCCTCGGCATTCTTGGCGCAAACGGCGCCGGCAAGTCGACGCTCGGCGCCAGCCTGGCGGGTCTCCTCAGGCTCGGCAGCGGACGGCGGCAGGGGGCCATCGGCGGCGTCGCGTTCCAGTATCCCGAAAGCCAGTTCACCGCCGGCTCAGTGCGCGAGGAGATCGTGGCCTCGCTCGACCGTTCCTTGCCGATATCGGAAAGACTCCGGACCGCCGAGGACATCGCCGCCGCCTGGAACCTTGCCGACCTCGCGGAACGCCATCCGTACGAGCTGTCGCAAGGGCAGAAGCGGCGGCTGGCGCTCGCCACGCTCACCGCGACCGAACGTTGGCGCCTTCTTGTGCTTGACGAGCCGACCGCCGGCCTCGATGCCGCGGGCGCGACCATGATCGCAGGTCGCATCGAGGCTCTCGCCCGATCGGGTCGGGGCATCGCTGTCATCACCCACGACATGGATTTCGCCCTGCGTCTCTGCGCGCGCTCGGTCATCGTCGGCGAAGGCGGCCTTCTGGCCGAAGGCCCCACCGTCGAGCTTCTGGAGGATCGGAATCTCGTCGCCCGAGCAGGGCTGGCCGAACCGGTGATCGCGCCGGTGCGGCGCTGGCTCCGACAGGTGCCGGCATGCTGAGCTCGATCCATCCCCTCGCCAAGCTGGTCGTCTGCATCGCCTGGATCGGCGCGTCGATCGCGGTATTCGACGCGCGCTTCCAGCTTGCCGCCATCGTTCTGTGCGTGCTCGCGCTGGTGGTGCTGGAGAAGCGTTCGCCGCTCGCCGTGCTGGCGCTGATGGTGCCCTTCGCACTCTTCGGATTCGGCTTTCTCACGACCAGCCTTCTGTTCCGTCAGGAGAGCGGCTTCGCGCTTCAGATGGCGAAGGAGGCGCCGATGGCGTCAGAGGCCTTCTCGGCCGGCATCACGCTGTTCCTGCGGGCAGTCGCCTGCGGCATGATCTCGGCGCTGTTCGCGCTGACCACCGATCCCGGCGCGCTAATCAAGGCATTGATGGCGAACTGCCGGCTTTCGCCGCGCATCGGCTATTCGCTGTTCTCGGTGCTGCAGTTGGTACCCGACCTTGGAGCGGAAGCTCAGCAGATCCGGCTGGCGCGTGCGATGAAGCGCGGCAAACCGCCGTCGCGCTTCCCCAATCCGGCCGAGGCAATGACGCTGCTCGTGCCACTGCTCGCCTATGCGATCAGGCGGGCGAACCGCGCCGCCATCGCCCTGGAGGCGCGCGGCCTCGGCGTGGCTTCACCGCGCACGATCATCGGCGCGCCCCGATCTCGCCCCCGGGACGTCGTCTTCTTGGCCGTCACGCTCGCCATGCTCGCCTTTTGCGCGGCGTGGGTTCGGCTTTAGCGTGTACGCAGTTACCTACCTGCCCTGGCGTTCGAGGCGGTCCAGGAACCACTGCGTCAGCCTTACCCAGACTTCGTCCTTTTCGCCGGAGTCCTCGCAGCCATGGTCGAGATTCGGGTTGTCGTTCACCTCAATGACGAAGACACCGTCTCTGGTCTCCTTGAGATCGACGCCGTACAGCCCGTCGCCGATACAGCTTGCGGCGCGCACCGCCGTCTCCACGACATGGGCGGGCGTATCCTTAAGGGTGAAGGTCTTGATGCCGCCCTGGTCCGGCTTGCCGGCCCGCTCGTGATTGACGATCTGCCAGTGCTTCTTCGCCATCAGATAGTGGACGGCAAATAGCGGCTGCCCGCCGAGCACGCCGACGCGCCAATCATATTCGGTCGGAACGAACTTCTGGGCGATGAGAAGGTCGGAATCCTCCATCCATGTCGTCGCCAGCGTCTTCAGCTGGTGGAAATCCTGCACCTTCTTGACGCCGCGCGAGAAGGCGCTGTCCGGGATCTTAAGCACCAGCGGAAAGCCGAGGGTCTGTGCAGCGACCTCGAAATCGGCCGGGCCGGCGATCATCACCGTCGGGGGCGTCGGCACCTTGTTGTAGGTCATCAGCTCGTTCAGATAGACCTTGTTGGTGCAGCGGATCATCGACAGCGGATCGTCGATGACGGGCATGCCCTCCTGCTGCGCGCGGCGCGCGAAACGATAGGTATGGTTCGAAATCGATGTCGTCTCGCGGATGAACAGCGCGTCGTAGTTGGCGAGCTTCGCCAGATCGCGCCTGGTGATCGGCTCCACCTCGACGCCCATCTTCTCCGCGATGCGCGCCCAGTAGCGCAGCGAGGCGATCTCCGACGGCGGCAATTGCTCTTGCGGGTCGACCAGCGTGGCGAAAGTGTAGCGCGCCGGTGTCCGTGTCTTGGTGTCGCGCCATTCGCGGCTCGTATAGGTGTCGAGGCAATCGACGAAGCGCTTTTCCTCCGGATCCGTCATCCGGGCGAGCGGCAGGAAGCCGACCTTGCGGATCGTCGCCCGTTCGGCACTGTCCCTGATCGAGACTTCAAGGGCCGGGGCGCGGAACCAGTCGAAGAGCTGCTTTGCGAAACGGTCCCAGGCCTTCGACGGCCCGATGCCGAAGAAGATCGGCACACGCGATGGAAAGGAGCCGCCGAGGTCCTTGCGGCACTTGTTCAGCGCCACTTCGAGTTCCGGCAGGGCATGCTCGTAGAGTTTGCGCTCGGACAGATCGATCATCGTCTCGACGGTCGGAATGACGCGATGGCCGCGAGAGCTCGCCAGCAGCGAAGCGTAGTAGCCACGGCTCTGGTAGCCGTAGTTGTTCGAGAGGTTGATGACCTTGGGCCGCTGGCCGCGGAACAATGCGGGATGCGCGAGATAGTCGCGATTGGTGATGATCTTATGCGGCGTGGCGACCTGATCGATGTCGTTCTGCCTGCCGGTGAGGATGACCCAGGTCATGATGTTAGGCGCCTTCCAGGAGCGAGGAGGGAGAGGAGGTCATGCGGCGCGGCACTGAATGTTCACGCGGGGGGGACGGACAATAGCGGGATCAGCGGGCAGGTCCATCCCGGCCGGCCGCTTCCGCGTCCGCAGGCGGTCCGGCCGGCGGCAACTCCTTCTCGTAGCGAAGTGCGGCCGTTCCGTCGTGGTAATAACGCTGCAACCTGCCGATGAAGCGATATCCGTTGCGCTCATAGAGCGCGCGAGCGCGGCCATTGTCTTCACGCACCTCGAGCCTGATCAGCCGTCGCCCACGCTGCCGCGCGGCCGCCTCGGCGGCCTCCAGCAGCGCCCGACCGATTCCGGCGCCGCCATGGTTCCTGTCCGTCGCGATCGAATAGAGTCGCGCCACTCGCGTGCCCTCGCGCCAGAGCACCACGCAATAGCCGACCACCACATCCCTGACGGCGGCAACCAGCACGGCCGCCGAACGACCGGCCAGCAGCCGGCGCATCGAGCGGGTCGAAATCCGGTCCCCTTCGAACACTGCATTCTCGATGGTAAGGATGGCACTCGCGTCGGACGCGCGGGCCTGGCGGATGTCGGCTGTCATGCGGACCAGGGAACCTCGTGCGATGCGTTGGCGTGCCGAAATGAAAGGTCCCTGCTGCAGCCTGACTACACTCCAGCATCCATCGCGCTTTGGCGCGCCAAATCGGCCGAATTGTGACGCGGTGATCGGCACAATGTAAGCCGCAAAAAGCTCAATGAGTCACGATCTCTGTGCGACGCAAGGTGTCGCAGGGGCTGCCTCTACGTCGCAGCGCCCTCGACCAGTTGCCGCCAGGCGTTTCGGGCAACCTCTGCCAACTCGTCCGATGGCAGAGCCCCGACGACGGCGCAGCCGAAACCCTTGTCCAGCCAATAGACGGCGCTCGGCCCACCGGCTTCCTGCGCATAGGTCCCCCTGATGCCGTCTTCCTTTGTCGCGGTGACATAGAGCGATATCTGCTTGCCGGCCGCATTCTTGTAGACCAGCAGCGCCGCAACCTTGTCGTCATAGGGAAGGATCCGTCCGCCCAGCAACTCGAAGCCCTGTGCGGAAAGGTCGGGCGCGACGAGCTTCAGGCCCACCCGCTTCGACAACCATCCATCCAGACGAAGCTTGTCGCCGGCATCGACTTCGACAGCGCGGGGCTGGTCGACGGCATAGGTCAGATAGGCACCGACCGCCTGCTCGGCGAGCCGGCTTTCCGCCCGGTCCTGCCGCGTACCGATGAGGTAGCCCCCTACCCCGCCAGCCAGCAACATCAGCACGGCAGCGGCCGCCGCCCGCCAATCCCCCCACCATCGAGCCCGCCGGTCGTCCACGATTGCCTTGCGGCCGGGGTTGCTGGCTGTCTCGGCGCCGATACCCCCGGCGCTCAGGAGTCCGGACAGGCGATCGGGCACGGCTTCGTCGAGCACGCCGGCAAGGGTGTCCCGCAACCGGGCCGCATCGTCGGCGAAGCGCGAATACTTCGCTTTCATATCGGAGTCGGCCTCGAGCCATGCCTCGAAATCGGCCCGTTCCTCCGGCGGCAGTTCGCCGTCGAGCGCCAGGTGGATGTCGCGTTCGGAGAACGGGCGGCCGGTCATTTGTCGATCACCCTTATCGTCCGGCGCCGAGCCGCATCGCCGAGCAATTCGCGCAGATCATCGCGGCCGCGCGAGATGCGCGACATCAGTGTGCCGGCGGGGATGCCGAGCATATCGGCGGCCTCGGCATATGAGAAACCTTCGATCGTAACCATCACCAAAGCCGCCCGCCTTTCCGGGCTTATCGCCTGCAACGCTTCGAGAATCTCGCGCGACGCCAAGTTCTCGACCTGCGTAGCCGGAGTGACCATCCCGTCGGCCGCCTCGATCGGCATCGTCTCGCCGCGCCTCCTCACCTTGCGCGTCTGGTCGACGAACAGGTGATGCATGATGGTGAAGAGCCAGCGTCGCGGACTTTCGCCGGTGCGCCAGTTCTCCAGCCGGGTCAGTGCTCTCTCGAGGCAATCCTGCACCAGATCGTCGGCGGCTTCGCGGTCGCGAAGAAGCGCGCGAGCGTAGCGCCGCAGACGAGGGATCTCCGCCAATATCGCCGTCCTCTTCTCGTCCATCGAGCCCCGCTGGCGGCCGGTTCCTGTTGGGGAACCATAGCCTATAACGTCCGGCCTGTGAAAATATTCCCGTGTGCACCCCGCCACGGCAACAGACGATGCGAACCGTGGAACTCCCGGTGGTTCCACGCTGATTCATCAACGAAACTGAATCGATCGATCCAACCAATTCATTTGAATGACGGGTCGGATCGTATATCAATCGTGTAGATACACGAGAGACTCCGATGTCCAGCACCCAGGCCTCGCAAACTGCCCGCCACCTCCCCTGGCTGATGATTATCTGCGGTTGCCTGATCGCCGCACTGACCTTCGGGCCACGGTCGGCGATGGGCTTCTTCCAGCTTCCCATGCTCGCCGAGAAGGGCTGGGACCGCACCACATTCGGGCTGGCGATGGCGATCCAGAATTTCTTCTGGGGCGCGGGCCTTCCGTTCTTCGGCGCCATCGCCGACAAGTTCGGCACCTGGCGCGTCCTGGCGCTTTCGGGCGTCCTCTATGCGCTCGGCCTGTTCCTGATGGCGACAGCCGACAGCCCGACCATGCTGCATATCGGTGGCGGCGTGCTCGTCGGACTCGGTGTCGCGGCCGGCGGTTTCGGCATCGTGCTGGCAGCCTTTGCGCGCAACGTGCCGGCCGAGCGCCGCAGCTTCGTCTTCGGCCTCGGCACCGCCGCCGGCTCCGCCGGCATGTTCCTCTTCGCGCCGATCAGCCAGGGCATGATCGATGCCTTCGGCTGGTCCGATTCGCTGGTTTACATGGCCATTGCCATGCTGGTCATTCCGGTGCTCGCCATCCCGCTCGTCGGCAACGCCGCCAGCGGCAAGGCGGCGCAGACGGAACGCGACCAGTCGATCGGCCAGGCCCTGAAGGAGGCATTCGGACACCAGAGCTTCCTGCTGCTCACATCAGGCTTCTTCGTCTGCGGCTTCCAGGTGGCGTTCATTACAGCCCATTTCCCGGCCTATATCCGCGACATCGGCATCGACGCGCGTTACGCGGTCATCGCGCTCGCCCTCATCGGCTTCTGCAACATCATCGGCTCGCTGGCCGCGGGCGTCATCGGCCAGAAATACTCCAAGCCGATCTTCCTCGCGCTCATCTATCTCGGCCGATCGATCCTGGTCACGGCCTTCCTGCTTCTTCCGCAGACGCCGGCGAGCGTCATCGTCTTCGCCATCCTGATGGGGCTGCTGTGGCTGTCGACCGTGCCGCCCACCAACGCGCTGGTGGCGATCATGTTCGGCACGCGCCATCTCGGCATGCTGGGCGGCATCGTGTTCTTTTCGCACCAGATCGGTTCGTTCCTGGGCGTCTGGCTGGGCGGCTATCTCTACGACCGCTTCGGTACCTACGATCCGGTCTGGTGGCTCGGCGTCCTGCTCGGCCTGTTTGCAGCGGTCGTGCATTGGCCGATCCGCGAGAAGCCTGTCGAGCGCCCGGCATTGGCGCCCGCCGAATAGCGGCGCCGACCGGCATCACGCGGTCAGGCTCCAAATCGTGAAGAAAAGGCCCGTGGCGGATACTCCCGCCACGGGCGTCGCTCAGAAGCGGTAGTTGAGGCCGAGCTCAGGCTCTGGGTGTTGACGTCGTCGGAGCGGGTTGCCCCGCCGACCACCGTTGATTCCACATCGTTCAGCCTGTGCATCAGATATTCGACCTTCAGCGAGGTGCGTCCGGCAAAAGCCTGTTCGACGCCGGCGCCTACCACGAAGCCGCCCTTCCACTGATCGTCCGAGACCACCGTGCCTTTCGGCTTCAGCTTGGCCCAGCCATAGCCGGCCGTGCCGTAGATCAGCGTCCGGTCGAGCGACACGCCCGCGCGCAGCTTGGCGGCGCCCGTCATCGTCTGCTCCAGTTCGGCACCGTCGCCGAGACGGATGTCGGTGCCGGTCGAATAGGTGCCGTCGAACTCGCCGCCATAGACCAGCGGACCGGCCTGGAAGTTGGCGCCGACCTGCCCGCCGAACGCCCAGCCGCTGCGCGACGAGAATGGGTTCGGGACACCTTTGGACTGCACCCCGCCCTGGACGCCGGCATAGACGCCGGACCAGTCATAGGCGAGTTCCCCGCCGCCGCCGGCCGGCTCGTAGCCCGAAGCCATGTCGGCGGCCGATGCGAAAGAGGCGAACGACGCCGCGATACCCGCCAGCGTGAGCAATGCGAAGAACTTCCTGGACATGACAAACTCCGAGATCGTCATTGGCGGCCGCCTGCACGTCAGGCCCTTCGGGCCAATCCGCAAATCGAGCCGCGCCATTTGGTGACGAGGGGAGGATGACCACCGCGCATTACGCCTGCATTGCATAAATTTAATAAAAACAGATATTTATCATTTACTCTTCATAAACCATGGATGTGGCGGAAGAGAAATTCACCCACTCGACGGTGAAGGGCCGCCAAGCGGCGGCCCTTTCTTCTCGAAGGTCTCGCTGGTGAGTTCCAGTCGGAACTCCGGCCGTGCCCGCGGTCCGGCTCAGACGCCGAACTTTTCGATCACTTCTGCGAGCGGCAGCTGTCCGCGCAGTGCGCCGGATCCCACCGGAGTCTCGCCGTTCTCGATCGCCGTGGCGAAACGCACGGCCGGATCAGCCTCGATCCGGCGGCGCAGCGCCTCCAACCTTGGCCAGCGGTCCGGCTCGGCAACCTCGTGGAATTCCAGCCATCGCGCCACGCCGATCAGCACGCCGTCGGCGAGCGTCGGCCGATCCCCCACGAGAAACGGCGCGTCGCCGATCATGGCCTCCAGCTTGTCATGCCGCTCGATCACTCGTTCTTGGCCGAACTTGCGCAGACGCGCCTTCAGTTCCGGATCGGGATCCTCCGTCTCCAGTGCCACCCAGAGCGGGCTGAAGGCGCCGGTGAAGCCCGTGTTCACGAAGGCCATGAGCTGATGCATGCGGTCGGCCTCGGGCGAGCCGGGAACGAAGCTGATACGCCGTTCGATGTCGCGCGCCTCGAGCCATGCCGCAATCGCCATGGTCTCGGTGAGCGGACGTCCCTCGTCGGTGATAAGCACGGGCGTCTCGTGGCGAGCGTTCAGCCGCGCATAGGAGGGTTCGCGCATCTCGCCGAGCATGTCGACGCGGCTCAAACGGTAGGGCTGTCCGAGCCACTCAAGCGCAGCCACAAGCCCCATCGAGCTTCCCAGGGGGAAGCCGTAAAGCAGGATTGGTTCCATTGTCTTCTTCCGTGGATTAAAGGGTCACGCTGCGCAGCGTGACTGGAACATAAGCGGTCGCGGCCCCATGTAAATTACGCACATTTCTGTAACCAAGGACCATTGCCGTGAAAGATCTGGTCTCGCGTTGCCCCATCGAAGAGGTCATGCAGGTTCTGAGCGGCCGCTGGCCGACGCTGCTGCTCTACTATCTCAAGGATGGGACCAAGCGGTTCAGCGACCTGAGGCGGGACAACCCGACCGTGTCGCACCGGATCCTGACGCTCGAGCTCCGCAAGCTCGAAAAGGCGGGAATCGTCCGGCGTACGGCCCGTCAGGGCTATCCGCTGCGGGTCGACTATGACCTGACGCCGGTCGGCCTGACGCTGGTACCGCTGATCGACGCGCTCGGAGGCTGGTGGGAAAAGACGGAAACCGAAAGGCTCGGCCTACCGAAGCTGCGCCACGCCGCCTGATCGTTGCTGCTGGAAGCGCTGCCGGACCTGCAATCCACGGGGAGGAAAACAGGACCGGCAGCGGCGCCTCGGTGCCGTGCCGCGCCGGGCAGCGCGGCTTGGGGTGCGCTCGGGGCCGAGGCCCGCGCAAATTCGCGGGCACGGGTTGCGCCAACATTGCGACCCGCACCGCTCCCGAGGCTTATTTCGCAGCCGCGGCCAGCATGCGCTGATAGAAGAGGCCGATGCCGATGAGCACGGCCCCAAGCCCGATGAAGGAAAGTGCCCGCAGCACGCCCTCAAGTTCCGACATGTCGAGCAGGAAAACCTTTGCCACGGCAATCACGACCAGCCCGGCCGACGCGATGCGAAGCGCCTGCGAGCCCAGTCGCACACCCGCCGCGAGCAGGACGACGCCCATCGCCAGCCACAGGGCCGAATAGGAATAGGTTTCGAGCTGGGTGAAGCCTTTCCACAGGCCGATGAACTCGCCGTGGAAGAGACGGCGCACCGACAGCGTCGCGTAGGCGAAGCCGAGCATGGCCGCGACCACGGCCAGCATCGCCACGTACCAATGCGGCCGCTTGCCCCGCGCCAGCCAGGCGAGCGCGGCCGTGGCCAGACAGGGCAGGAGATAGCCGAGGAGGAGCAGGTTGACGATCGGAATGCCGCCGGTCGATTCGTCCGTATAGACCGGATTCAGATTGGCGAAATGCTGGAGCACGATGGAGGCGACCGACAGCACGCCGAGCGCCAGGGAACCGTAGCGGAAGACCGGGCTCGGCGAACGCAGGTCGAGCGAGATGAGTATGGCGCCGCCGCCGATGGCGATCAGCGTGTAGATCGACTGTTCGGCGAGCATCGGAGCGCCGGCATCGATGACGCCGCCATTCATGGCATGACGTACGAGCATGGCGACCCCAAGCATGGCGAAGAGCGAGGCGAAGCCTTCCATCGCCAACCGCGGTCGGCCATTCGTCGTCCGCGCCAACTGCCATGCCGCATAGGCTGCGCCGAGAGCAGGAACGCCATAACCGGGCAGCAACCGGTTGAAGACCGGCGTCGTGCCGAGGAATTCCTCGCCGACGATAGTCGGGTCGAAGGCCATGCGGCCGAGCACGGCCACCGCTGTGGCGACACTCAGCCAGCCCAGCACAGGATAGGACCTGAACCGCGTGGCATAGGCAGGTACTGCAGCGACCACGCCCAGCGCCAGCGTCGTCCAGCCGCCGCCGAGCGCCATGTGGAACATGAGAAGCGTTGCAGCGCCCGCACCGCTGAGCAGGACCGAAACCGCCGGACCACCCGCGAGGGGAGGCCTTTCGGCGCGTGCCACCCATTCGGCGCCAGCCACCAGGACCGCAGCGAGCAGCAGCGCCGAGCCGGCGAATGAATAATCCTGATCGAGATTGCCGAAGGCGATCCAGGTGGCGGCGAGGACCGCGAGCGGCACGGCGACACCCCAGCCGGCCCAGGCGACCGCACGGATGCGAGCGGCGCCTGCGAATCGCCAGGCGCCCCACAGGCCGGCGGCGACGAAGACAAGCGCCAGCATGATGCCATAGCGGACGGCGGTCGCGCCAAACGGTGCCGGAGATGTCCCCTCGAATGCGATCGAGCCTGACGAGAATTCGACAAGGAAGCGCCCGCCGAGGCCGACATAGGCATAGGCAAGCGCGGCAGCCGCCCCCGCGCCGAACAATGCGGGGATCGCCAGGCGGCGATAGCAGGCGACGCCGAGCAGGCCTGCGATCAGGACCGTGGCGACCGCCATGCCGCCGACATCGCTGAGACGCGGATCGACCGCGAGCGCCAGGGCGGTAAGCCCGACGAATACCGCAGGGGCGATCGACGGGATATCGAAGCCGTGCGGCGAAGCCACGGCGCGGCCGCGCAGCCAGATGAAGACCAGCACGCCGAGTGTCACCGCACCGATGAAGAGCAGGATCGTGAGGTCGGTTTCCGCGAAGCTCGCGAGATAGAGCAGGCTCCAGAGCCCGGAGCCGGCGAAGGCAGCCGTCATCAGCGGCGCCCAGTCCCGCAGCCGGGCGATGACGCCCGATGCGACAAGAACAATGGCGAGGAAGCCGAACAGCGCCCAATGGTTGGGCGCCTCCGACGCGACAAGCAGCGGCGTGAGATACGAGCCGACGAGACCGACGCCTCCCAGCGCCTGGCCGTGAACCAGCGCCGCCGCGATCGTACCGACGCCGATCAGTCCGAGCAGGACGAAGGCGGAGCCGGGGCCGATGAAGCCGTATATGCCGTGCGCGGCATATACCGTGCCGAACAAGGTGAAAGCCCCGGCCGCAGTCAGGATCGCCGGCACATACGCGCTCTGCAGTCCCTCCGCCGGCAAGCGGAATCCGGTGCGGCGAATGAACTCCCCGCCGCCGACGAGGATCAGGCCGAAGAGGGCCGCCATGGTCAGGCGCACGCCGGGTCCGAAGATGCCGGCCTCGATCGAATAACGGACCAGGAAGATGCCGCCGAGTGCCAACGCCAGGCCACCGACCCACACCGCCCAGCGCGTGCCGAGCGCGGTCTCGATGTCGGGCTTCTTCGCCGCGGCCGCGGGCACGGCCTCCAGTTGCTCGCCGTGCGGTCTGGACCACGGGCCAGGTTCCGCGGGCGCCTGGGCATCTGCCGCTTCGACTTGCCCAAGCTTTTCCCGTTCACCTGGCGCGGCCTCGGACATGGCCGTCATCGCCTCCTTCGTGGCGTCGTCCGGCAGGGCCGTGGCTGGCTCGGCGGACGCCGCCTCCGTTGCCGGCGGAGCCATCCTCAACATAGCTTCGCGGTTGGCGAGGAACGCCTTGCGCAGGCCTTCGAGATCGAACTCGAGCACCGTGATGCGCTTCTGTTGGCGCACGACCACGGCGAACAGCACGATCACCGCCACCAGGGAGATTATGCCGAGTTCCATACGCTACCCCCGCCGGACCGATCGTCACCGGGCAGCCAGATTGGCCGCCGGGAAGATGGAGCAGGTTTCCGTACCGAAGGCCAGCAGCTTGCCGTTGCTGTCCTTCAAGGACGCCTCCGAGACCGCGAGCGTCCGGCCCTTGTGGATCACCCTGCCCTCACACACCACTTCGCCCGTTTTCGGAGTGATCGGACGCGTCAGATTCACCTTGAATTCCGCCGTCGTATAGGCCTCACCCTTGTCGAGCAACGTCTGGACGCTGCAGGCGAGCGCCGAATCGAGGATTGTCGCAGCCCAGCCACCATGCACCCCGCCCAGCGGATTGAGGTGACGCTCGCTCGGCAGGCCGCGGAAAACGGCCTTTCCCTCGGAAACGTCGCATAGCGCGAAGTTCAGCCGTGCATTGATGCTGGGAGCCGGATATTTACCGTCGATGAGGCGCTGCAGCAGTTCCAGGCCGGTATAATAGGCAAGGTCTTCGTGCGGGATCGTGCCGATGCCGAGACGCGACACATATCCCGGGAAAAGCTCGACTTCGGTCATGCAGCGGATTCTCCATTTGGCGCCGACTTTCCGGCGAGATTCTTGCGCAGGGCGGCAATGAAGCCGACACGGGCTTCCGGCTCGCCCATTCCGCGCGGTTCGTAGACATGGCGCGTCAGGAAGAAGCCGGTCAGTCGGAACGCATCGTCAATTTCGGCCGGCCCGGCGCGCAGGCCCGAGCCGCGCCGCAGAAAGGCCGGCAGCGGCAGCATCCTGCCGCGCCACGGATCACCCGCCGACTTCGAGACGGCGCGGCCCGATTTCGGTGAGACGTAGATCAGGTCTTCCGTCGCGCCCGTCGCGGCGCAGCACGAAAGGTCGAGGCCGAAACCGAGTTCGTCTAGGATCAGCAGTTCGAAGCGCACCACGAGTTCGCCCGCTGCCGCGGGATCGTCGAGATGGTCGAGCATCAGCGTCAAGGTTTCGTAGAGGCTCTGATGCGGATCGCGTTCCGGCAGCAGCCGCAGATGCGCGGCCAATGTCTGAAGGCCGTAGACGGCGGTGGCGCTGTCGAACAGGCGCGCCGCATTCAATTCGATGCCCTCCGCCTGGAAGGTGCCGAGATGCTCGTCGAGTCGCGCGCGCCAAAGAAGGTCGACACGGTTGCCGGCCTGCAGCACCGGTTGCTGCCGGCGCGAGCGCCCGCCCCGGACCACGCCGAGATGACGGCCGTGCACGCGGGTCATCACTTCCAGAATCACGCTCGTCTCGCCGTGCTTGCGAGTGCCGAGTATGATTCCCTCGTCGCGCCATTCCATGGAACAAGCCTTTCACCGCCCGGCCCCCAAAATCAAGGGACGGGGCACGGCTGCCCTACCGCATCGGCCCGAAAATCGTGCTCGATCTTCGGAAAGCACGATGCGTAGATTCATAGTGCTAGCAGCCTGTTGGACTTAGACACGGCAGGCCTATGAGAGCGATTGGAATGTCTGGGCCTCTACGACTTGTCGTGCGGGAGGTAGGGGATGAGGCCGTTGGCCAAGGCGAGCTGTTGGATTTCCTGGGGCGCATTGCGGATGTCGACGACGAAACCGTTGATATCGAGCATCCAGAGCAAGGGATTTTGGTCGGTGAGGCTCTGGAGCGACCAGTTTGGGTCGAAGCTATAGGCATTGATGGCTTTTCGAATGGCGGCGGCCTTGGCGCTTGCCGTGCTTTGACCGACACCGAAGGCGGAGCAGATGCCGGCCATTGGCATGTGAGGCTTCGTTGCGGGATCGGAGAGGAAATTGATCTGGCCGAGGGCGTGCAGGATGCCGCAGGCCCAAGTGCGGGGTTGGCCCGAGGCGAGCGGGCTCGGCCGCTTGCGGGATAAGGCAGCGGCCATGCGGCGGGCCAAGCCGGCATATTCATCGTTGAGATGTGTTTGGCAAAATGCGTCGGTCAGGGCGACGATCTCGTCGTAGCGCGGCCGGATGCTCTTGGGGACCGAGATGGAGGAGGCCGATTTGCTCATGCCTGGAAGTATGGGCAGGCGGGTTGGCTCTGACCAGAGTGGCGGGCACTTGCAGAAGAAGCTTTCTGTGGACGGTTACAGAATTGTTGTCATGAGGGGTATCGTCGAGCTGGCAACCGATTGGTCGAGCACTGCTAGAGCGCCCTTTGCGCGTCCAAATGGACGCGCGGCGCTCTAGCGGCGCTTGCCGGCAATTCGTGGATCCGCGCGCCGGGGCATACGCGCTGAGCGATGGCGCACAGATGCTGATGATGGGTGAGGTAGATGACCTGTCCGACCGAGGCCATCTCGCCGAACAGCCGGAAGGCCTCCTCGGCGCGGAAATCGTCGAAGGTCTCCATGATGTCGTCTGCGACAAAGGGCACAGGGCGACGCGAGGCCGCGTATTCCAGATAGCCGGCGACGCGCAGGGCCAGGTAGAGCTGGAAGCGGGTTCCCCGCGACAGGTCCGAAGCCACCTTGGAGGTCCCGTCGGCGGCCTTTGCGATCAGGATCTCGCTGTCCCTGTCCGGCTGGGTGGCCAAGCCGTCATAGGCGCCGCGGCTGATGGTGGCGAAGGCTGCCGATGCGCGTGCCATCATGGCGCTGCGATGCCGCTCGCGGTAGGTCCGCAACGCCGTCTCGGCCGCCGCCGCGCCCGCACGCAACCGGAAATAGGCCCTCGCTTTTTCCTCGATCTCCAGCAACACCAGCCGCCTTTGCTGCTCTATCCGTGCTACGGCGTCGTCGCCTCCGACCGTTTCCACGCGCTCGGCAGCCTTGCGATAGGCGATAAACAATTCGCGACTGCTCTGGTCGAGATCGTCGAAGCGCGCCTTCAGCTCGATAAACTCCCGTTCGAGCGCCGACCGGTCGGCGTCTTGGAGCAAGGCCTGCGCCGCTTCGATGGACGGCGCCCCCGTCACTTCGAGCACCTCGCGCTCGAGCCTTTCGGCCTGAAGCCGCAATTCGGCCCTCCGATCGACGGCCGCCAGTGCTTCGGCGACCTCGCCCAGCGTCTCGACGCCGAACAGTGCCGTCATCTCGCCCCCGAGCCGCGCATTCGTCGTGGCCGCGGCCTCGATCCCGGCCTTCCGCCGAGCCGCGTCATCCAGGCGTGTTCGCCTGTCGGCCAGCAGTTCCGCATCGGACTTCGCCTGCTCGACCCTGGAAACCAGGTCCCGGTAGAGGTCGATCGGCGCAGCGTCCGGCTTCAGCCCGACACGCACCGCGAGCGCTCGCAGTTCCTCGGCAAAACAGGTCTGATCCTGCTCCATCTTGGCGATGCGGTCGGCGAGCCCCTCGCGGTCACGTAGGATCGCTTCGAGCTCGCCGAGACGTTCAAGAATCTCGCGCAGACCGGCGACGTCAGGCATCGCACCGGCGAGCCAGGTGCCGGCGCAGGCCACGGCCAGGTCCGCGTGCCAATCCGCTTCCGCGGCCCTCGCCTCGGCCAGGGCCCTGGCACGCAGGTCCAGATCGGACTTCAGCTCGACGATGCGCTTTGCGACGGCGGAATGCTCAGCACGCCCGTCGAGAGCCGACTGCGCCGCCGCCATCAGCATGTCGATCGATGCGTCTGGCGCGTGCCGGACGCCGGCCGACGCCAGCGCGAAGACAAGCTGTCCCGCCAGTGCCTTGCCGTCCTCCTCTGCCTCCCGAACGTCCCTTTCGGCTTGCCTCGACAGGCGCGCAACCTCGATCACCTGCTCGCGCCGCTGCAGCCAATCTTTGAGATCCTGCAGGCCGATGTCATTCGGCAAGCCTGGCGACATCTCCTTCATCGCCGCCGCCATCTCCGCCCTCGCGGCGTGAAGCTCCGTTTCGGCGTGGGCCTTTGCCTCCAGCTTTTCCGCCAGGGCAGCTTCGATGAGCAGCAGTGACCTCGCAGCCTGATTGAGCCTTTCGACCTCGCCGGCCCTGCCGAGGCGAGCATTGGTGACGAGGTCGTCCTGGCGCAGCACGACCTCGAAGGCGTCCGCCGTCGCCTTGTCGAGGGCGCCGCGATGGATCGCCCAGGCCTCTTCGCGCGCGGCGCGCGCAACGGCGGCCTCCTGGTCGGTGACCACGCCCGATGTCCTGCCTGCCGCGTCCAACTCGCCCCTCAGGCGCCGCTCTTCCGACCGCAGGCGCTGGATTTCCTTGTCGAGCGTCGCTCCGTCGCGCGCGGCCTCATCGAGCCGCGTCGCCCAGGTCTCGATCAACGACGGTCGCGGCACCGCCATGCGCATGAGAGTATCGAGATCCCCGGTCCAGCGCCCGAGCGCCGCGATGCGCTCCGCCAGCGTATCGGCGTGCGTCGCCCGGGCCCGCTCGGCCAGCCGCCGACGCGCAGGATGGTCACTCGCCCGCATCGCGGCCAGAGCGCCGGCCAGGGCGGCCGCCGGCGCGCCGTCGCCGCCGCCCGGATCGAGATCGATGCCCGCGTCGGTCGCACGGCTCGCGGCTTCAGCATAGGCCGCCTCGGCTCTTGCGTGTTCGCTCCGCGCGACGGCAAGCGCGGCGTCGATTCCCGAGCGCCTCTCGACCAGATGCCGCAGCGTCCCGAGCGCGCGGGCGTCGAGCACCAGCGACGCCGGAGGCTCCCCCTCCTTGTGCAGGCTCCTGACGATCGCCGCGATGCGACGCTCCAACTCCGACAGCCGCAGCCGACGGTCGGGCAAGTCCTTTTCCGCGGTGACGTAGCGCGCACGCATGTCGCCGAGGGGCCCCAGGCGGACGGTCAGGGTGCGCGCGGCCTCGTCGACGACGATTGCACCGATCTCCCGGGAAAGGGCCTCGATCTCGGCCGACACTGCCTCGCCTCTGGCTCCCAACTCGATCTCGGCTTTTTGAAGGGCCGGCAGATCGGCATTCCAGTGGCGTGGTGGCTGGGGCAATCCGTCGAGCGTCGCGATCTCGCCGCGACGCTGGCGAAACTCGGCCAGGCGCGGCAGAATCCGGATGTGCCGCGCCACCTCGTCCATGCGCGACTGAACCGCGGCGCGGTCACGCAGGGACGCCTCGTAAAGCGCCTCCGCCGCGGCCCGCTGCTCGATGAGCCTGCCATATTCGCTTGCCAGTGTGTCGACCGTCTCGCGCTCCTGTCTGAGTGCTGCGAGCCGCGTCTTCAACTCGGTCAGTTCGCCGCTTCGCGCCCGGTATCGGTAGAAGCCGTCCGCTTCAGCCCGGATCCGGGCGAGCGACTGGCTGAGATGCGCAAGCCCCGCACTGGCGGAGAACAGGAGTTGTCCGAGATCGCCCTTGCTGGCCAGGATGCTCTCGCCGCCCGCCTCCAGCGAATGATCGTCGAGCGAAAACATGGTGCGATAGGATTCGCGATCCACGCCCCCCAGACCGCCGAGCACCGTGGCCTCCGGGACAGGCTGCTCGTTGCCATCGAGAAGACTGTTCAGCGGCCGTTTGATGCGGACCAGTTGCCTGGCGCCGCCATCCAGTTCCAGCAAGCCGCCGACCCGCATGCTCTGATAGGGATGGAGGAAAGCATAGCGGGTTCGCTGATCGATGCCGAACAGCAGGTCGAGATAGGCAGCGAAGGTTGTGGACTTGCCGGCCTCGTTCGGCCCGTAGATAACGTGAAGGTCCGGCCGCCCGGCCTCGGTCGGCCCGAAGTCGATGCCGAGATCGGTGAACTTGCCGTAACGCGTCAGATCGAGGCGGGAAAGCCGCATCAGGCTTGGACTTTTTCCTCGCCTGCGGGTCGCAGGCGCGCCAGAACTTCCTCTGCGCCTTCCCTGCCGAGTTCGGCGAGCACACCCCGGAACGTCGCCTCGTCGTCACCGAACATGTCGCGGCATTCCGCCGGCAACTGCCCGCGCAATTCTTCCGCGATCTCGATCAGGGCGGCCTCATATGCCGGGTCGACCATGATTTCTTCGGCGATCAGGCGGTCAAGTTCGGTGAGCGGATCGCCGGGCTGGACCGCACCGCTTTCCGGCATGGTGCAGGCGATGTCGAGTTTCTCGATCCAGGTCCTGCCTATGCCCGAGGCCCTGTCATCGGCTTCGGCCTTGAGCATGTCGGCGTCACGCCGGATGCGCCATGCAAGCGGCGTCGCCCCGGAGACCGACAGCCGGGCCACCAGATGCTGGGAGCGAGCACGCTCGCGGACGGTCGCCAGCTTCTTCTCGATCGCCAGGACGACGCCGCGCCAGTCCTCTGCCCCGCTCACGTCGACCTCGATGCGATCGAACTCGGCAACGCTGGTGAGCCGCTCCTCCAGACTGATCGAGCGGTCGTCGCCGACCGTGACCAGCGTGACGGATTTGGGGCCAGCCTCACCGATATCGCGGCCCTGGGGCATGCCGGGCATGACGATAGCGCAGGCACCCTCCGTCACGGACCGCTTATGGATATGACCCAACGCCCAGTAGTGGAAGCCAGCAGCGCCGAGATCGCCCGCGCTGCAGGGAGCATAGCGGTCATGGCCCGACGCGCCGCCGAGGCTCGTATGCATCAGCCCGATATTCACCGCGCCCTCGACAGGCGACCTGTATTTGCCAAGCAGGCTTTCCGGCGCATGCGACTGCGCGAAGCTCAGCCCATGGATGGCGACGGGAAAGCTGCCGCCCGGCCGTTCGACCTCGATGACGTCGGCGCGGCCTCCGAAGACCTTCACGCTTTCGGGAAACATCAGTTCCCTTGTGATGCGGGAGATCGCGTCGTGATTGCCGCGGATCACATAGACCTCAATGCCCGCCACGTGCAGCCGGCGAATCTGGTCTGCGAGGAAACGGGCCGTCTTCATCGAGGTCTGGTCGCCGTCATAGAGATCGCCCGCCAGAAGCAGCGCGTCGACCTGTTCCTCGATGCAGAGATCGACAATGTTGACCAGCGCACGCCGTGTCGCGTCGCCGACCAGCCCGGCGAGGTCGGGATCACGCAACGCCAGGGATTTCAGCGGCGAATCCAGATGGATGTCGGCGGCATGCACGAATCTGTAGACCATCGGCTTCCTTCCAGCGGTCCTGAACCCTGTCCGCCGGCTAGCGCGTCGGCCGGAGGTGCTCCGAAGGCGGCGCGAGCCGCGGCACAAGGACAGACGTCTACCGACAAGACTGATTCGTGTGGCGGCGGCAAGGCTCGCCACGGCGGCGAGGCCAATAGTCCCAGCTAAATGATGTAACGGCCGCGTCTCGGGCGTGCCAGGGGCGCCTGATGATGGTCAGTGCGGGAATTCGAGCCCCATCTCGCGATAGCGTTCGGGATCGTCTCCCCAGTTCTCGCGCACCTTCACGAACAGGAAGAGATGCACCTTTTGCTCCAGGATTTCGCCGATCTCCTTGCGCGCGGCCTCGCCGATGGCGCGGATCGTCTCGCCCTTGTGGCCGAGCACGATCTTCTTCTGGCTGTCTCGCTCGACATAGATGACCTGCTCGATGCGAACCGAGCCGTCTTTCTTCTCCTCCCATTTCTCGGTCTCGACATGGGAGGAGTAGGGCAATTCCTGATGGAGGCGCAGATAGAGCTTCTCGCGGGTGATCTCCGCCGCGAGCTGCCGCATCGGCAGGTCGGAAATCTGGTCCTCGGGATAGAACCAGGGGCCCTCCGGAAGTCTCGCCGCCAGGAAGTCGAGCAGATCCCGGCAGCCCGATCCGGTCAGTGCCGAGATCATGAAAGTGCGCTCGAAGGCGACCCGCTGGTTGGCGTCCGATGTCAGCTTGAGCAACGCCTCCGGCTTGACGCGGTCCACCTTGTTGAGGATCAGAATCTTCGGCTGGCCAACATCTGCTAGGCTTTCCAGCATCGCTTCGGCGTCACCCTTGATGCCGCGCTCGGCATCGATCAGCACCAGCACGAGATCGGCATCCTTCGCACCGCCCCAGGCCGTGGTGACCATGGCCTTGTCGAGCCGGCGGCGCGGGCGGAAGATGCCTGGGGTGTCGACGAAGACGATCTGGGTCCGGTCGTGGGTTGCGATCCCGCGCACGATGGCGCGCGTCGTCTGCACCTTGTGGGTGACGATCGATACTTTCGCGCCGACCAGTTGATTGACCAGCGTCGATTTGCCGGCATTGGGCGCGCCGATCAGCGCCACGAAGCCCGAACGTGTCGGCCGTTCGTCCGATGTCTCGCTCATGCGTCCTCTCCCACGCTCCAGACGCCCTCGCGGACCAGCACTGCGGCCGCAGCGGCCTGCTCGGCCTCGCGCTTGGAACGTCCCGTGGCGACCGCCGGCTCATAGCTCCCGACGCACACGCTGATGGTGAAGACAGGGTCGTGGTCGGGACCTTCCCGCCCCTCGATCGTGTAGACAGGAGGTTCGCCGGACACCTGATGGGCCCATTCCTGAAGTTCGGTCTTGGGGTCGCGCCGGGCCGCCACGGCCGAGCGCGAACGCGGCTCCCAATAGCGCAGGATGAAGCGCTTCGCAGCTTCCAGCCCGCCTTCGAGATAGATCGCGGCGATCAGCGCCTCCAGCGCGTCGGCACGGATGTTGACGCGCTTGCTGCCCGCGAGCCTGCGGATCTCGCTTCCGGTATGGATCAAATCGGTGAGGCCGATCTCGTCGGCAATCTCGGCCAGCGTGTCGGCATTGACCAGCGCATTGAGGCGCAGCGACAGCTCGCCCTCGGGTGCGTCCGGAAACGTGCCGAAAACGAAGTCGGCGATGACGAGGCCGAGCACCCGGTCGCCCAGGAACTCCATGCGCTCATAATCGACGCCCTTGCTGTGGCGCGCGCTGGCATGGGTCAGGGCTCGCCGAAGCCGGTCGAAATCCTGGAACAGATGACCGGTCGGCCCGGCCAGCGCTCGGGCCAGGGCTTCACCGGTCAGCTTTTTCGTGGCCATGGTGCCGCCTTGATCAATGCACCGATGTGAACAGGCGCGACAGGCGCAGCGAACTCGGCCAACGCCAGACCTCCAACGGGCTCGCGCCGTCGGCGATGGAGAAGAAGATGATGTTTGCGCGTCCGACGAGATTGTCCTCGGGCACGTAGCCCACTGTGAAACGGCTGTCGGTCGAATTGTCGCGATTGTCGCCCATCATGAAGTAGTGGCCCGGCGGCACCACGAACTCGCGCGTGTTGTCGCCGATCGAGTTCGGCGTCAGATCGAGCGTGTCGTAGGTGACCCCGTTGGGCAGCGTCTCGCGATAGACGTCGACCGGACGGTCGACCTCGGTGACATCAGGATTGTCGATCTGGCCGACCTTCACGCGCGGCACGGCGACATCGTTGATGAACAGCTGGCCGTCCTTCATCTGGATGCGATCGCCCGGCAGGCCGACCACACGCTTGATGTAGTCGAGCGAAGGGTTCGGCGGGAACTTGAAGACGACGACGTCGCCGCGCTCGGGCGCGCTGTCCCAGATCCGCCCCGAGAACAGGTTCGGCGAGAACGGCAGCGAATAGCGCGAATAGCCGTAAGCCCATTTGGTGACGAACAGATAGTCGCCTTCGAGCAAGGTCGGGCGCATCGACCCCGACGGGATCGAGAAGGGCTGGAACAGGAGCGTGCGGATGACCAGGGCCAGCAGCAGCGCCTGGACGATGACGCTTACGGTTTCCCCAAGCCCGCCGGATTTCTTCTGGGATTTTTCTGCCACGCTCATGTCGTCCTCAATTCGGTCGGTCCGTCTTATCGGCTTGCGCGCCCGCGGGCAACGGTGGGCGCGCGCCCAGAAGCGCCCCAACCGTGGCGGTTATTCGACGCGCAGCGCCTCGATGATCACAAATGCCTGAGCGAGCGGGTAGTCATCCGTTATGGTCAGATGGATGACCGGTCGCGAACCCGGCGGCAGCATCTTCTCCAGCCGAGCCGCCGCGCCGTTCGTCAGGCGCATCGTCGGCTTGCCGCCGGGCTGGTTCACCACCCCCATGTCACGCCAGAACACGCCGCCGGCCATACCGGTGCCCAACGCCTTGGCGCAGGCCTCCTTGGCGGCGAAGCGCTTCGCATAGGAGGCCGCGCGCTGCTTGCGGCCTTCCGAACGCGCACGCTCGACCTCGGTGTAGATGCGCGCGATGAAACGCTCCCCGTGACGTTCCAGCGACTTCTCGATGCGGCGGATGTCGATCAGGTCGCTGCCTATGCCGATGATCATTCGGGACGGCCCGTCATATGTTGCGGCTGCCCGGCTTCACCGGCGGGATCTTCGCCAGTTCGGGCGGCAGCCGGTCGGCCGGATAGGCCGGCACTTCATATTCGGCAAGCGCGATCAGCGGCACGCCGATATCGGCCTTGCCGGCGGACCGGTCGATGATACAGGCCGCCGCCGGCACCTCGGCTCCGAGCTCGCGAAGACAATCGATCGTCTCGCGGATCGACAGGCCTGTCGTCACGATGTCCTCGACGATGACGACGCGTGCGCCCTTGGCGATGTCGAAACGCCGCAGCCGGAACACGCCGCCCTCGCGCTCGACCCAGATCGCCGGAACGCCGAGATGCCGGGATGTCTCATAGGCAGGAATGAGGCCCCCGATCGCCGGTCCGACGACATAGTCGATGGGGCCGGCGACCTTTTGGCTGATCTTCGCCGCTAGCGCCCGACATAGCTTTTCGGTCTTGTCCGCATGCATGAAGACTCGCGCCTTCTGCAGGAACACGGGGCTGCGCAGGCCCGAGGTCAGGATGAAGTGCCCCTCCAGCACGGCGCCTGCCTCGCGAAAGATCTCGAGCACTTCGTCTGTCGTCATCCTGTCCCCTTCTCAGCCGTTGACGCGCTTGGCGTCGCTGACGATCGAATTTTCCTTGAGCTGCGAAATCAGCCTGTTGAGATGCTTCAGGTCCCAGACTTCGAGGTCGATCAGCATCTCGGTGAAATCGGGCGCGGTTCGCACCATCGACAGCGTATGGATGTTGGCGTCGTTGGCCGCAACCACCTGGGCGATTTCGGCCAGCGATCCCGGCGCGTTGATGGCGGTCACCGATATCCGCGCGGGAAAACGCTCCCGCGTCGTCTCGTCTATGTCCCAGCGCACATCGATCCAGCGTTCGGGCTGGTCGTCGAAGGCGGTCAGTGACGGCGACTGGATCGGATAGACCGTTATGCCTGATCCCGGCTGCATGATGCCGACGATGCGGTCGCCGGGCACGGCCCCTTCCGGCGCGAAGCGAACAGGCAGATCGCCGCGCACCCCCCGAATCGGCACCGCGCCGTCGGGACCGGCTGCCTTCTTCTGCTTCTTCGAGGCCCGGCTCGGAATCTGGAAAAGCATGCCGGCCGCGTTGCGCAAATTGTACCACCCCTCCTCGCGCGGCTTGGGCAGCGTCTGGGTGATCCGCTCGTCCTTATAGTCGGGATAGACCGCCTTCATGACGTCGGTGGAGGCGAGTTCGCCGCGACCGACGGCAGCCAGGACGTCCTCGATGTCCTTGCGCGCCAGTCGGTGCAGAACGGGCTTCAGCTTGTCCTTGGAGAAAGCCTTGCCGGCGCGCTCGAAGGCACGCTCGAGGATACGGACACCGAGCCCCGAATACTGCTTGCGGATGGCGTTCTTGGTCGCGCGGCGGATCGCGGCGCGCGCCTTGCCGGTGACGACGATCGATTCCCATGCGGCCGGCGGCACCTGCGCCTTGGAGCGGATGATCTCGACCTCGTCGCCGTTCTTCAGTTCGGTCATCAGCGGCATGATGCGGCCGTTCACCTTGGCACCGACACAGGTGTCGCCGACATCTGTATGGACGGCATAGGCGAAATCGATCGGCGTAGCGCCGCGCGGCAGGGCGATCAGCATGCCCTTCGGCGTGAAGCAGAACACCTGGTCCTGGAACAGTTCGAGTTTGGTGTTCTCCAGGAAGTCCTCGGGGCTGTCGCCCTCGGACAGTTGCTCGATCGTGCGACGCAGCCAGGCATAGGCATTGGTGTCCTTGGAGATCGGCGCACCCGCGCCGTTGGCCTTGCCGGCGCTATCCTTGTAGACCGAATGGGCTGCCACGCCATACTCGGCGACGCGGTTCATCGCCTTCGTGCGGATCTGCAACTCGACACGCTGCCGCGACGGGCCGACGATGGTCGTGTGGATCGACCGGTAGTCGTTCTGCTTGGGCGTCGAGATATAGTCCTTGAAACGTCCCGGAACCATCGACCATGCCGTGTGGATGGCGCCCAGCGCGCGGTAGCAGTCCTCGACCGTGTCGACGATGACCCGGAAGCCGAAGATGTCGGAAAGCTGCTCGAAGGACAGCGCCTTGGTCTCCATCTTGCGGAACACCGACCACGGCTTCTTCTGCCGGCTCTTCACCTCGGCCTTGATCGCATATTTCTCGAACAGTCCCGACAGCGCCTTCTCGATGTCGTCGATGACGGTGCGGTTGCGATCGAGCACGTCCTTCAGCCGTTCGGTCACCGTGCGGTGTGCCTCGGGATTGATGGTGCGGAAGGCGAGTTCCTCGAGTTCCTCGCGCATGTCCTGCATGCCCATGCGGCCCGCCAGCGGCGCATAGATCTCCATCGTCTCCTCGGCGATGCGCAGCTTCTTGTCCTCGCGCATATGGTCGAGGGTGCGCATGTTGTGGAGCCGGTCGGCCAGCTTGACGAGCAGCACCCGCACGTCTTCCGAGATCGCCAGCAGGAGCTTGCGCAGGTTCTCGGCCTGCTCGGCCTTCTTGGAGACGAGGTCGAGCTTCTTGAGCTTGGTCAGACCCTCGACCAGTTTGCCGAGATCGGGCCCGAACAACTCGTCGATCTCCTGGCGCGTGGCGGTCGTGTCCTCGATCGTGTCATGGAGCAGCGCCACCGCGATGGTCGCCTCGTCCATGTGCATCTCGGTCAGGATCGCTGCCACTTCGAGCGGATGCGAGAAATAGGGATCGCCAGACGCCCGTTTCTGGTGGCCATGCTTCTGCATGGCATAGACGTAGGCTTTGTTGAGCAGCGCCTCGTTCACGTCGGGCTTGTAGCGCTGCACGCGCTCGACAAGCTCATACTGACGCATCATGGTGCTGATCCGGTGCCTGAAAATGAATCATGCGCCGCGCGTTGCGCCCGGCGCATGCCATAGATAGCCACGAAACGGCCGCCGCGAAAGGTGCCGCGGCGCGATCGCCGATCAGTAGTCGTCGCTTTTTTCCGGCGGCACGAGACCCTCGATGCCGGCGAGAAGATCCTCTTCGCTCATGCGGTCGAAAGCGATCGTGTCCTCTTCGCGGTCGGCATCGGCGGCATTCGAAGCGGCCGCCTGATCGATCGCCTCCTGGGCGTCGGCCTCGGGCTCGTCGACTTCGACATGCTTCTGCAGCGAGTGGATCAGATCCTCCTTGAGGTCGCCCGGCGAAAGCGTCTCGTCGGCGATCTCGCGCAGGGCCACGACCGGGTTCTTGTCGTTGTCGCGGTCGACGGTGATCGGCGCGCCCTGGCTGATCTGACGGGCGCGGTGCCCGGCGAGCAGGACGAGCTCGAAGCGGTTGTCGACCTTGTCGATGCAATCCTCAACAGTTACGCGGGCCATGAACTGCCCCTTTCATTCCTGGATGTTCTTGGAAAACTGGCCGGTCCATACCGCGAAAGGCGGGGAAACACAAGCGCACAGGCGCCCAGCGCTCGCCCAGCGACCCGGCCGGTACCAGGGTTGCGATCCCGCATCAGAGAGCTACCGGCGGCCCCCACGCACAATTGCGCGCCCCTCTCCCTTCGATCACATTTTTTTGCCTTGTCCCTTGCAAGCACTTGGAATGGCATTGTTTGGACGCTAATTCCAGATGATGGGATCGGCGGCCTGTTCATGCCGATCCTTTGTAAGTTCGAACGTTTGCCGCTACCGTTATTTCGACAAAGGAATTTTCGACATGTTCGATCCTCGTGAGAAGATTGCGCTCTTCATAGACGGCGCCAATCTCTATGCCACGTCTCGTGCCCTGGGCTTCGACATCGACTATCGCAAGCTGCTCGGCAGCTTCCAGAAACGCGGCTACCTGTTGCGCGCATATTATTACACTGCCCTCATCGAGGACCAGGAATACTCCTCGATCCGGCCCCTGATCGACTGGCTCGACTACAACGGCTACAAGGTGGTGACCAAGCCGGCGAAGGAGTTCACGGACTCCACGGGACGGCGGAAGATCAAAGGCAACATGGACATCGAGCTGACCATCGATGCGCTCGAGCTCGCCGATGTCGTCGACCACTATGTCATCTTCTCCGGCGACGGCGACTTCCGCACCCTGGTCGATGCGCTGCAGCGTCGAGGCCGCAAGGTAAGCATCGTCTCGACCATGGCCTCCCAGCCGCCGATGATCTCCGACGATCTGCGCCGCCAGGCCGATCATTTCATCGACCTGATGGCGCTGAAGAGCGAAGTCGGCCGGGATCCGTCCGAAAGGCCGGTGAGACGGCAGGAGCCTGTCGAAAGCGACGACGATCTCTGATGTTGCGCGCCCCCTTGGCGCCGGCCGGCTTGGCCGAGCCCGATCGCGACTGCCCGCTTTGTCCCCGGCTCCATGACTTCATCGCCGAATGGCGCGTGAAGGAGCCGACATGGTTCAATGCGCCGGTGCCGACCTTCATGCCGCCGGCCGGCGAAACCGACGTGCGGCTGCTCGTCGTCGGCCTCGGGCCCGGCCTTCGCGGCGCAAACCGCAGTGGACGACCGTTCACCGGCGACTATGCCGGCGACCTGCTCTATCAGACGCTGACGCGTTTCGGCTTCGCCAGGGGGCAGTACGCCGCAAGGCCCGATGACGGTCTCGAACTGGTCGGCACCGCGATCACCAATGCGGTGCGCTGTGTACCGCCCGGCAACAAGCCGACAGGCGAAGAGATCGCAACCTGCCGTTCGTTCCTCATTCCGACGATCGAACGCTTCCCGCGGCTGGAAGCCATTCTGGCCCTCGGAGCGATCGCCCACCAATCGGTCGTCCGGTCGCTCGGCGAACGCGTTGCCGCACATCCTTTCAAGCATGGCGGACACAGGCAGATAGGACGGGTGACGCTGTTCTCCAGCTATCACTGCTCGCGCTACAACACCAACACCGGCGTGCTCACGGAAGAGATGTTCGTCAACGTTTTCAAAGAGATATCCGACTTCCTGAGCGAGTAGCCGGGTCTTTCGCCACGTCCGGCCCAAGCTTGGCGTGCGCCATCGGCCGGCGGGACGATTCAGTGCGGGCCCGGACAAATCCGCCGGCCGGCTGCACGCATTCCTGTGCCGCGCCGACCCGCTCTGGCGGCCGACGGAGCGGTCGAACGCGCTGCCCCTCTATCCGCGCGCTCTGAGCAGACGGCCTTTCTCGCGCGCCCAGTCGCGCTGCTTCTCGCTCTCGCGCTTGTCGTGCAGTTTCTTGCCGCGTGCGATGGCGAGCAGCAGCTTGGCGCGGCCGCGATCGTTGAAATAGATCTTCAGGGGCACCATCGTCATGCCCTCGCGCTCGACGCTCTGGGCAAGCCGCGCCATTTCGCGCTTGTTCAAGAGCAGCTTGCGGCGGCGCCGTGGTTCGTGATTGAACCGATTGCCCTGCAGATACTCCGGCAGATAAGAGTTGATCAGCCAGATCTCGCCGTCTTCGACGGAAGCGTAGGATTCCTGGATGTTGGCCTGCCCCTGGCGCAGCGACTTCACTTCGGTGCCGGTGAGCACGAGCCCGGCCTCGACCGTGTCGACGACCTCAAAGGAGAACCGCGCCTTGCGGTTCTCGGCTACAGTCCGGTTGTTCGGATCGTTCTTCTTTTGGTTCATCTGCAGGAACAGGCTTCAGTTGAGCAGCCCGGCGTGGCGCATGGCTGCGTCGATACGCTCGGCGGTGCCCTCCTCCACCGTCACCAGCGGCGAGCGCACCACATTCTCGATCTTGCCGAGCCGGGATAGCGCATATTTCGCCCCGGAGACGCCGGGCTCGATGAACAGCGCCTTGTGCAGCGGCATCAACCGGTCCTGCAATTCGATCGCTTTGTCCCTATGGCCGGCGAGGGTCGCCGCCTGGAACTCGGCGCAAAGGCGCGGCGCGACATTGGACGTGACCGAAATCGCGCCCTGGCCGCCATGCGCGTTGAAGCCGAGCGCCGACGCATCCTCTCCGGAGAGTTGGACGAAATCCTTGCCGCAGGTGATACGCTGCTCCGACACGCGCTCGATCTTGCCGGTCGCGTCCTTCACGCCGACGATGTTCTTGAAGTCGTTGGCGAGCCGGCCCATCGTTTCAGGCATCATGTCGATCACCGAGCGCGGCGGGATATTGTAGATGATGATCGGCAACGAGGTCGCCCTGGCGACAGCGGCGAAATGCTCGTAGAGGCCACGCTGCGTCGGCCTGTTGTAGTAGGGCGTGACGACCAGCACTGCGTCCGCGCCGACCTCTTCGGCATATTTCACGAGCCCGACCGCCTCGGCCGTGTTGTTCGAGCCGGCCCCTGCGACGACTGGCACCTTGCCCCTGGCGACCTCGACGCAAGCTCTTACGACCTGGCGGTGTTCGTCATGGGTAAGTGTGGGCGACTCGCCGGTCGTGCCGACGGGCACCAGCCCGCTGGTGCCCTCGGAGATCTGCCATTCGACGAGGCTGCGAAAGGCTTTGTCGTCGAGACTTCCGTCCTTGCGGAACGGTGTCACGAGCGCAGTCATCGAGCCTCTCAGCATTTTCGTCGAACTCCCTGGAAAACCTCCGGTCGCAAGCCGCCCGGATCTGGGCGCCCTTCTAGCTGAAAACGGGGCCGCGCACCATAGTCCTGAGGCTACGCCGCGGCAAGACCAGCTTCGCGTCGTCTCGCGTCGTCAGGCCGCCGGGGCCGCTGCCTTGCCGGCCTGGCGCTTGCGCAAGGTCTCGCCCGCCGCCGCGGCTGCCTCGTCGCCGCCGGAAACCTGGACCGTGGGCATCGGAATCTTGATGCCGTTCTCGTCGAAGGCTTTCTTGATCATCATGAGCGCCTTGCGTTTGATGCCATACTGCGCGCCGGGCTTCGTCATGAGCTTCATCCGCAGCACGATGGCGAAATCGCCGAAACTGTCGATGCCCTGCATCTTGAGCGGCTCGATCGTGCCTTCGGCGAACTCGGGTTCCTGCGCCAGTTCCTGACCAACCTTCTTGATGAGCTTGCGGGCCAGATCGATGTCGGAATCGTAGCTGACGCCGATCGTCATCTTCTCGATCACCCAGTCGCGGCTCATATTCTGAACCGCACCCAGTTCGCCGAACGGCACGGTGAAGACCGGTCCCCGGTGATGGCGCAGGCGGACCGAGCGCAGGCTGAACGACTCCACCGTTCCCTTGTAGCTGCCGCTCTGTATGTATTCGCCGACGCGAAACGCGTCGTCGAGCATATAGAAGATGCCGCTCATGATGTCCTTGACCAGGGTCTGAGAGCCGAACCCGATCGCGACGCCGAAGATGCCCGCGCCCGCGATCAGCGGCCCGATCTGCACGCCGAATTCGGACAGCACCATCAGCACCGCCACCACGGCGATCAGGACTGCCAATGCGTTGCGGAAGATCGGCAACAGGGTGCGCATACGCCCGCGCCGCGCGGCCTCGGCCGCGCCGACCGGATCGCTGCCCGATGCGACCTCAAGGCTGCGATTGATATAGGCCTTCGCCAGATGCCAGAGCAGGTCCGCGCCAAGCAGGATGACGACGCCGCGAAGCACGCCTCGCATGATCTGGCTGGCAACCGCGTTGTCTTGCGCCAACGTTCCGGGGTTGAGCTGCAGCATCCGGCTGAGCCACAACACCGCCGCGACCACAACCAGCGCTCGAGCTCCGCGGACGATCAGAACCGTCCGGACCGCATGTGGATCCTCCTCCGTCGCTGCCAGTGCCTGCGCGACCTGGCCGGCAATCGACATCGCTTTCGGCAGCACCAGGGCGTAGATGCCGACCCACAGCGCTCCGTTCATGCCGGCGATCCACAGCCCCCACAGGACGACGAGGTAGCCCGTCAGAAGCCAATTCACCACGACCGAGGGCTCGGACGACGTATCGGATCTGGGCCGTCTCCAGACGATTTCGATCGCAAGCGCCAGCAGCCCTGCTCCCAGCACATAGGCGATGAGGGCCACGTCGTAATAAGGGAATTTCAGGCGCGGCAGCAGGCTCACCGTGGCCCAGCCCGCCATCAGGTAACCGATGAAGATAGCCACACGCCAATACCAGAACCGCGCTGCGGCATCGCCGATCGCGATCATGCGCGGCTCGGCACTTTCCCCCGGCGCCACGGCGCGCTCGGGAGCGAGCACCGTCCGGGCGATCGCGATCACGGCACGCACGACGATGAATGCCACCAGATAGGTGAGGATGATGACGCGCAACAGGGCCGGCCACTGGAAGACGAGGAAGGCACCGGCGCTGACGATGGAGAACACCGCCACCGGCATCAGTTCCGAGAGCAGGCGGAATGCGCCGCTGCGTGCCTCCTCATGACTGCCGGTATCGCGACGGGCCGCGATCGCTCGCCGGAACAGCCACTCCGCCCCGAAGCCGAGCGCCAACAGCGCGCCGAACAGAAGAACTATCGTTGCGAAGCCGTGGCCGTTGATCTCCGTCCTCAGCGTTTGCACCGCATTGGCGGCATCGCCGGGCAGGAGCGGAACAGCTCCGCGCAACCCCAGAAGGTGGTGGCGGATTGCGTCTTCCCAACTCGCGATCTCGGCGGCTGCCGCCTGTTCCCGGCTTTCGCCAGCCGGCACGGACTTCGTCGCGAGCCAGGACTTCACCTCGGGGTCGTCGAGGAGCTTCATGAGTTGCTCCACCTTCTCCGGGGGCGCAGCAGGCACCGGAGCCTGGGACGTCTGTGCCGAAACCGGGGCGGCCAGCACCATCGCCAGGAACGAAAGGCATGCCGTCAGTATGGCTGCCCGGGAAAGCAATCTCGACCCCAAAACCACTGCGCACCTCTTCACGACAAGCCCCTTCACCGTCGTCCCCGCTTATTCATAGCGCCGTTTCACGGCTTGCCAAGCGTACCGCCGCAGGTCGCCATGGGCCCTTCGCTCACGCCGTCGCTGCTGCTTCGCTGCGGGGGTCCCGCTACCCTTCCCTGACGAGCACGATCCGCCAGAAGCAAACTTGCCCGGCCTCTTCACGACACTTCCGCGAGGTCAATGCAACGATCATGGCTTCGCGGCCGTCCGCACGACGCAACGGAAGCCGACATGGCTGGTCGAGGTGTCGACCGGCTCGGCATGGCGCGCCGCGGGGCGGTATCGCCGGCAATAGTTGGGAGCGCACAGATGCGACCCTCCCTTCAGCACCTTGCGCGGAATGCGGATCGCCGGCAGGTTGGGGTCGTAACTTTCCGCCTCGGGTCCACCCCGCGGGTTCTGCGGTACGCAGCAGGCCTTGGCCTCGTCGGCCGGATGCCGGTCCGACCACCAGTCGCAGGTCCATTCCCAGACATTGCCGATCATGTCGTGGAGACCGTAGCCGTTGGCGGGATAGGTGCCGACGGGCGAAGTCCGTTCGAAACCGTCGCCAAGGAGGTTCTCATGGGGAAACTCTCCCTGCCAGGTGTTGGCCATATGCCTGCCCCCAGGCGTGAGTTCGTCACCCCAGGCATATTCGCAGTCCTCCAGGCCGCCCTGCGCGGCATATTCCCATTCGGCCTCCGTCGGCAGGTCCTTGCCCGCCCATCTGGCGTAAGCCAGTGCGTCGGCATAAGCGACATGGACGACCGGGTGGTTCTCCTTCTTGAACAACCCGCTTCGGGCGCCCAGCGGATGCCGCCAGTTGGCCCCTTCCACGAAGGCCCACCACCGGCCCCAGTCTCTCAGGTCGACCGGTCCCGAGGCCTTCTGGAAAACCAGCGAGCCGGCATAGAGCATATGCGGCAGGGCGCCCGGATAATCCTTCGCGTCGGGCACCTGTTCCGCAACCGTGACATGGCCGGTTGCCTTGACGAATTCCTTGAACTGCCGGTTTGTCACCGGCGTCCTGTCGATGAAGAAGCCGTCGACCGACACACGGTGCGTGGGCGCCTCTTCCTTGTAGTGATGGTCGGACCCCATGCGAAAAGTGCCGCCTGGAATGTACGCCATCCCTGGCGGGCAGGCGGAAACAGCGTCTCCATCCCCGGTTCGGCCCATCCTTGGCTCATTCATCTCAATGCTCCACCTGGCATTCGGCCTGTCCTCGGCGGCGCTTCGTCCCGCGGAGCCCCCGTCCGATCACAGCCGCGCTTCGATGATAGGCGACCCGAAGGCAGGAGAACAACCGGCAAAGCGACGTCATGCCCGGATCATCTTTGCAGGCGACCATCCATGCTCACGGTTCGTTTGCGGTCTACTGAATGCCGGAGCAGGCTTCCGCCGATCCACACCTTTCTGTATCCTTTGAGGACAAGGGATTGATGGCCTCCATGGGGCAAGGGAAATCGGTTTGCAGCGTGGTCGCGGCAGCGTTTGTCGCGTTGGCGGCGGGATCTACCCAGGCCGATCCCGGCCCCGTATCCCCGCCACTGCCCCAGCCTCGACCTCAGGCAGGCGAGATCGATGGAGGTACGACCACATCCGTCCGCGCCGGCGGCTTCGTGGCCGACGGCGAAGTCCATTCCGATAGCGTCGACAGCCTGAAGGACGGCCTCGACGCACTGTCCGCCAAGGACATCGGCCGGGCCCGCGCCGTTCGCGACAGCCTTCCGGAACGGTCGCTCGACCGTCATATCATCACCTGGGCGATTGCGCTGAGCGGCAACGACACGGTGCCGAGCGCCGAGATCGCCGAGGCCATCCGTGAGTTGCCCGGCTGGCCAGGCCTCGCGACACTGCGCCGGAACGGCGAGCGCGCCATGTTCCGGGAACAGCCCTCGCCCATCGCAGTGATCCTGGGCCTCGGCGCCGCCCCGCCCCTCACCCCCGAAGGCACGATCCTGCTCGCCCGCGCCTACATCGCGCGGGGCGACCGGGACAAGGCCCTCGCCGCGCTTTCCCCGTTCTGGCGGACGGAGAGGCTCGAAGCCAGGGACGAGGCGGCCATCATCGCCGAATTCGGTACGCTCCTGCCGACCGCCGATCACCGCGAGCGCATGGAGAAGATGCTTTACCTCGAGCGCGCCGCCGCGGCGGGGCGGGTCGCGGCACTCGCCGGCGCATTCCCCTTGTGGAAAGCCTGGAGCGCGGTCAATCGTGGCGACGGCAATGCCGGCAAGCTGCTCGAAGCCGTCCCTGCCGCGCAGAGGTCGGCCGGCTACCTCTTTGCCCGGACAAGGTATCTGCGTCGCGCGGAAAAATTCTCCGAAGCCGCCGCGATCATGTCCCTGGCGCCGCGCGACGGTGGCACGCTGATCGACCCCGACGCCTGGTGGACGGAACGGCGAGTGCTGTCGCGTGAGCTGATCGACGCCGGCGCTCCGGAAAGCGCCTACAAGGTGGCCGCGGAACATTCGGCAAAGAGCCCCGTCAATGCTGCCGAGGCCGAGTTCCATGCCGGATGGTATGCGTTGCGCTATCTCGGCGATCCCAAGACCGCGGCCGTGCATTTCGCTCGCATCGCGGAGATCGCCAGCGGTCCGATCTCGCTGTCGCGTGCCTATTACTGGCTGGGCCGAGCCGCCGAGGCGGGCGGGCCGGGCGACGCCGAAGGCTATTTCGAGAAAGCGGCCGTCTACGGCACATGTTTCTACGGCCAGCTTGCCGCACAACGGATCGGACGCGCGGCGATAGCCATAGGCCATCCGCAGCCGTCGGTCACGGAGGGGCAGGACTTCGCGCGGCGTGAAGCCGTCCACGCCATCCGGCGGCTGGAACAGGCGGGCCATGCGGCGCGCGCGGAGATCCTCTATCGCGACCTCGCCGAACAGTTGACGAGCCCGGGCGAACTGGCGCTGCTGGCGGCGATGGCCGAGAAGCGCGACAATCATTTCCTCGGACTCCGCGTGGCCAAGATCGCGATCGCGCGCGGCCTCGACATCGGCGCCCTGTCGCACCCCGTCGGCGTCATACCTGCGACGGCCGACATATCGAGCGCGGGAAAGGCGCTCGCCTATGCGGTGGCGCGGCAGGAGAGCGAGTTCAATGTCGGCGCCGTCTCACGAGCCGGTGCGCGTGGCCTGCTCCAGCTCATGCCCGGCACCGCCAGGGATATCGCCAAGCGCAACGGCCTGCCCTTCTCTCAATCCCGCCTCACCACGGACGCCGGCTACAATGCGACGCTGGGAGCAGCGTTCCTCGGCGAGCAGCTCGGCCGTTTCAAGGGATCCTATGTGCTGACTTTCGCAGGCTACAATGCCGGTCCCCGCCGTGCCCGGCAGTGGATCAGCCGTTACGGAGACCCCCGCGGCGAGGATCTCGATACCGTCGTCGACTGGATCGAACGGATACCGTTTTCCGAGACACGCAGTTATGTGCAGCGCGTGATGGAGAACTACCAGGTCTACAAGAAGCGCCTTTCCGGCCGTTTCGACATCGCCGCAGATCTCGTAAGCGGCCGCTGACGAGAGGCGCCGTGCGCCGATCAGATCGAGCGCCCCTTCCGCTTCGTATCGATTGCCCCGGCCGGCCGGGTCAGGCCGGGCGCATTGCGTATATGCGCCCGCTGCGGATAGGTTCGGTCCGAAAATCGTTTCGACGGGAAGGTGTTTCATGGAAGCGGCCGACGGGTTCTCGGACTTCTACTATTCGTCTCAGGACGGGCTGAGGCTCCATGCCCGCATCTATGGCGAGGCCAGTCCCGGTACCCTTCCCGTCATCTGTCTCGCCGGCCTTACCCGCAACGCTCGCGACTTCCATGAACTGGCGCTGTTTCTGGCGCATCACCCCAAGTCTCCTCGGCGCGTCATCGCCTTCGACTATCGAGGTCGCGGCCTTTCGGAAAATGACCGTGACTGGCGCAACTATGACGTCATGGTCGAGGCCGGGGATATCCTGGCGGGCCTGACCGCACTCGGCGTCGCGCACGGCGCCTTCATCGGCACCTCTCGTGGCGGGCTGATCATCCATGTTCTGGCAGCGATACGGCCGGCGGCGTTGAAAGCCGCCGTCCTCAACGACATCGGGCCGGCCGTCGAGGGTGCGGGACTCGCGCAGATCCGCGCCTATCTGGAGCGCGCGCCCAAGCCCAGGGACTTTACCGAGGCCGTCGCCATACAGCGCATGGCGATGGGGCAGAGCTTTTCGGCCCTGGAGGAAGCAGACTGGGAGAGACTCGTTCGAGCCTTCTATCGCGACGAGGACGGCGTGCCCGTCCCCGATTTCGATCCCGGCCTGCTCAAGACCCTGAACGGCGTCGACCTCGGCCAGCCCCTGCCGACCTTCTGGCCGCAATTCGCCGGGCTCGCAGCGATCCCCATGCTGGCGATCCGAGGCGCCAACTCGATGCTGCTTTCGGCCGAAACGCTCGAAGAAATGGGCCGGCGTCACCCTGATATCGAAACGGTGACAGTCGCCGGACAGGGCCACGCGCCGCTTCTCGAAACCGCCGGGCTGCCAGACAGGATTGCGTCGTTTCTCAGCCGCGCCGAGAAGAAGGCGACAGGCTGAGCCCGAGCTTCCCGCCTACAGCGTGTCGCGTGAAAACGGATTCCACAGTGCACGACAGAATGGTTGAGGAAGTCACGTAGGGCGGCGCATCTGCACCCCCCTCTGTCCTGCCGGACATCTCCCCCTCAAGGGGGGAGATTGGCCGTCATCCATCACGGCGCCGGGTTCTGCAACGTAGGTGATTGGCGAAACACAGGCGGCCAGCCAATCTCCCCCCTTGAGGGGGAGCTGTCCGGCAGGACAGAGGGGGGTGGCGCGCCGTCCCTAACAAGGTGTCCTCAACCACTCTGTCGTGTACCGTGAACGGATTCACACAACACGCCGTAGATCTTTGGTTTGACGCACGTCTTTGTCCCGGAACCGGTACCCACTTTCGGGAGACATGCCTTAGCGCATCAGCGATTTCGGGACGCAGCAAGATCGCGGGCTGGAAATGCCGAAGCGTCCTAGGCGTGCGCAAAGGCCCGCGGCATTCGATATCGGGAAAATGCGCGGCAAGCCTCCAGGTTCGGGACGTGCCAAGAGGATCGGGGCCTCAGTGCACGGTGCTTTGAAACCTGCTGGCATAGGCTTTGCCGAGTGCTCGGCGGCGATGTTCAATATCGCGGCGCCCAGAGACAACAAAACCCGGCGATTGCTCGCCGGGTTTTGCCTGACCAGTCGGATGACTGATTAGAAGTAACGGGTGAAACGAAGGAAGCCCGAGTAGGTGGCGTCGAGATCGTCAACCTGATCGTAGTGCAGTTCCGGACGGATCTCGAAGTTCGTGACCGGGGTCCAGACAGCCGACAGTTCCATGCCCCAGGCGTTGACGTTGTCGCCATCGGCATTGACCAGCTTGTCGCTGGTGCCAGCAGCGTACAGATCGCTGAAGTACTGACCGGCGATCGACACGCCGAGAGTCTCAGAGAACTGCTGGTTGTACGAAGCCAGGATCGACCACTCAGGCGCAACGCCGAGCGCAGAGCCCGAGCTGAAGCGGGTATCGCTGTCCGCGTAGAAGGCGAACAGGCGGAGCGACGAGCCGGGCGAATTCGGCACGTTGATCTGCGCCGCGAGTGCCGCACCCCAGCCGCTCTCTTGATCCACACCCGCAACGTCGACGGTGTCGGTGATGTCGTCTTCCCAACCGAAGCGAGCCCAGACCGAACCCCAGCCCTGGTTCACGCCGACCTTGGCGACGATATCAGGGATGTAGCCGTCGCCCTGCAGCGCGTCGTCTTCGAGAGACAGCGTGCCGAACCAGCCGTTGCCGCCGAAGAAGGTGTAGGACATCTGGTGACGCTGGGCGTAGCCGTAGTACATGCCGCCCCAAGAGTGCGAACCGAAGTTCGTCGCACCACCGCGGAACGAAGCCGCCCACGCCGATTCGGTGTAACCGGCCTGGAAGCCGCCGAGAGCGAGCCAGCCCTGGTCGACCGCAACCGGGCCGTCGTTGAACGGAGCGCCGATCAGCGCGCCGCCGGGACCGCGGGTGAGACCGCCCCAGTCAGCCTGGAGACGGATCATGCCGCGCAGCGTGCCCCACTCGGTCTCCGAACGGGATTCGATGTTCACGCGAGCACGGGTCGACTTGTACCAGCCTTCGCCGGCCCGACCGCCGATATAAGGAGGCGTGTCGTTGCTGACGTCGGTCGGAACGCCATCAACGATCTGGATGTCCGGCTCGTAGTTGTTGGTGCCGAGCTGGTACCAGACATAACCGCTGATCGAAAGGCAGGTCTCGGTGCCGGGGATGTAGAAGAAGCCTGCGCCGTACGTGTCGCAAACGCGGACGTATTCGACCGGCTCCGGTTCCGCCACGACGACCGCGTCAGCAGCGCGAGCGCCGCTGACTGCGACCAGTGCCGCAGCCGAGCCGAGAAGAAGGCTCTTGATGTTCATTTTCTGACCTCCAGTCAAAGTTTAAAAACGGGTCTGGGTTCTTTTGCTGAAGGACAGCGTTCCCTGCCCCATCCCCAATCTGAAAACGAAGCGATTTCGCGCCCCCTTTCCAAGACCGACATTACCGATGGCGGCGCGCCGTTCAACAATCATCGCGAGCCGCGCCCGCCCTTTCCCGCTCTATCCCGATGCCCTGTTGCACAAATGACACGATTTGAGCCCCTCCCGTAAGAGACGATTAACCAAGGCGCCCGGAGAGAGGCGGACGACCGCATCGAATTCGGAGCGCGGGGGCCCCTTGCCACGAATCGAACGCGGGCGATTCGGCGGCATGCGCCGAATCCGGCCAGGCTCATCCTGGTCGTTCCATGCGCCCGACTGCCTGCCCTTTTTGGCAGCGCACCTTATATTTTACGTGACCAGGCGTCCCGGCAGGTTGATTGTGGCCCGGCTTTTCTTTATCCAGCGCTTCACCGGAGAGGTGGCCGAGTGGTCGAAGGCGCTCCCCTGCTAAGGGAGTAGAGGTCAAAAGCTTCTCGTGGGTTCGAATCCCATCCTCTCCGCCATCCTGCTTCGCGCTGACGCGCTTCGCAGGATTGGCACACAGCCCTAATTCGAAGCGGGATGTCCTAGGGAGCTTCGCGCGCAGTACGGGGCCGCGCACGATTGGCGTCCAGGCGGACAAGTCACAGGTCATCGCAACGCCTGTTGCCTTCGCGGTCTTTGCTTGATGGCCATGCTGTGCGCGCGGATAAATTCGCGGGCTTGAGACCAACTCCGGGCATTGCATCAACCTGGAACCCGGCGGTTGCCCAGCCGGCTACCATTTGTCCAAATCAGGTACGGCCGTAGCGATCCTCAAACCGAACGATGTCGTCCTCGCCGAGGTATGAACCCGATTGGACCTCGATGAGTTCCAATGGGATCTTGCCTGGGTTCTCCAGCGCATGAATCTCCCCCAAAGGAATATAAGTCGACTGATTCTCCGTCAGGAGTATGGTTTCCTTTCCCTTGTGAACCACGGCGGTCCCGCGCACCACGACCCAGTGCTCGGCACGGTGGTGGTGCATCTGGACCGACAGTTTCGCGCCCGGCTTCACGGTGATGCGCTTCACCTGATCGCGCTCACCGAAGTCGATCGAATCGTAATGCCCCCACGGGCGATAGACGGTTCGATGGTTCACGTGTTCGTGGCGACCGGCCTTCTTCATCCGATCGACGATTTCCTTGACATGCTGAACATGATCCCGATGCGCTACGAGCACTGCATCCTTGGTTTCTACCACAACGAGATCTTCGACGCCCACGAGCGCGACGAGCTTGCCCTCGGTACGCGCGAACGTGTTCTTCGTCGCGACGGCCATGACGTCGCCTCGAAATACGTTACCGTTCTCGTCGTGATCCTGCACCGCCCACAATGCCGACCAGGAGCCGACATCGCTCCAGCGGGCATCCAGCGGAACCACTACCGCATCCGTGGTCCTTTCCATCACGGCATAGTCGACGGAGACATCGGGAGAGGACATGAACGCCGTCGCGTCGACACGCACGAACTGATTGTCGGCTTTGGTCTCCGCGAGCGCGCGGCTGCAGGCCTCCGCGATGGCCGGCTCATACCGCTGCAGTTCCTCCAGGTATCGGCCGGCCCGAAACATGAACATGCCGCTGTTCCAGTAGTATTCGCCGGAAGCAACGTAGCGTTCGGCGGTGGCACGATCAGGCTTCTCTTCGAAGCTGGCCACTGCAAAGCCACCCTCGATATCGTCGCCGCGTTTTATGTAGCCATATCCCGTCTCGGGACCGGCGGGGACTATGCCGAAGGTGACAAGTCTGCCTTGCGCGGCCAAGGAGGCCGCGAGTTTGACGGCGGCATGGAATGGCTCGACATCCTGGATATGATGATCCGCGGCCAGCACCAGAAGCAGGGCATCTTCATCCTGGCGCAAAGCATGCAAGGCCGCGAGCGCGATGGCAGGCGCCGTATTGCGCGCAACGGGTTCCAACAGGATGGTCGTTTCCTCGAAGCCGAGTTGGCGCATCTGTTCGGCCGCGACGAAGCGTTGCTCCTCATTGCAGATCAACAAGGGATCAAGCGCGTCGAGCCCGGCCATCCTCGCAACGGTCTCCTGCAGCAGGGTACGCTCCCCAGTCAGGGCATGGAATTGTTTTGGGTATAGCTGGCGCGAAAGCGGCCAAAGCCTTGTGCCGGAGCCACCGGCGAGCACCACAGGTAAAAACATCAACGCGCTCCTTCACTTTCGCTCCGCTATGGTCGTGGCGGCTCACATCGCGACATTCCGCTATCTACCACCCCGATGCCTGGCCGCGGTAGCGACGATGAAGCGACAGGCCGCGGTACCAATCGCCCGGCATCGGATGATCGGCGATCGCGGCAGCGATGGTCGCGGTCGCAGCACCCCAGTCGCCGGTAAAGAATTCGGCTCGCGCCAACGCCAACCTCGTAGACGCCGCATAGGCTTCGACCACCTCTTCCCTATTGGCATCCAACCGGGCAGCGCGCAGATACGAAACGAGCTTGAGATTGGCCTCGTGAACGGACCGGTAAGATTTCCACGTGCCTCCCATCGTACGCGAGGCCGGGTGTGCCTGGTAGCAGTAGACTGCCTTTGGGAGAGCCGTCCGTTTCCCGGCAAGATCGAGCAAACGAAGCATCATCTCTCGATCAGCCCCCAGACCGAGCCCCGGCACGAAGGGACCTGCCGTTCTGAGGAGCCCCATGCTGACGATGCGACAATTGATGTTGGGTACGCCAAACAGCAACGAATTGAAGTCGAATCTGACGTCATGGTGTGTACTCTTCCAGATAACCTTGCCGCCCGCCACAGTCTGCACCTCGCCCGTTGCCATGTCGGCTGCGCTGCCGCGCGCGAGGCTGGCAAGCTCGACGATATCGGGACAAAGTATGTCATCCGAATTCAGCCACACGGCATAATCCCCACGGGCCGCCGCCAACGCCTTGTTGAGACCCTCATAGAGCGAGGAGTCGGGTCCCTCCAGCAGGCTGACGCCGGCCGTCCGCAGGTAGTTGACGGTGCCGTCAGTGGATCCGCCATCAGCAACGACGATCTCGTAGGGCGTACCGGCGAGAGCAGCCATTGCCGAATCGATCGCGGCCACAATATGCGGCATCGCGTTCAGGCAAGGCATTACAACGCTCAGCATTGATCTACCGGCCAAGGAATTGACGGACCAGAACCCGACATGCGTCCGGACACAAGGCGTGCGACCGCCCCGCAAGGTCAGCGAGGTGGATCAGGCCACCCTCAAACGGGCGTCGCCCTTGTCGATATGCTCTTTGAACCATTGATAGGTATGTTCAAGCCCGGACCGAAGGTCGTATTTCGGACGCCAACCGCTGGCAAAAAGCGTTGATACGTCCATCAGCTTGCGCGGCGTGCCGTCAGGCTTGGTGGGATCGTTTCGGATTTCACCTGAAAAGCCCACGACCGATGCAACCATACGCGCGAGATCGATGATCGGAAGGTCTTCGCCGGAGCCGACATTGACATGGCCATCGCCCGAATAGTTCTTCAAAAGATAAACCATCGCGTCGGCGGCGTCGTCGACATGCAAGAATTCGCGCATCGGCTTGCCCGACCCCCAGATGGTCAGCGAGGTGTTCCCAGCGAGTTTTGCCTCATGCGCCTTGCGCATCAGCGCGGGAATCACATGGCTCTTCTCCAGGTCGAAATTGTCGCCCGGCCCGTAGAGGTTGGTCGGCATGGCGGAGATGTAGTCGACGCCATGCTGGTGACGATAGGCCTGACAGAGTTTCAGCCCGGCGATCTTGGCGATGGCGTACCATTCGTTCGTCGGCTCGAGCGAGCCGGTCAGCAAAGCGTCCTCCGCTATCGGCTGAGGCGCGAACTTCGGATAGATGCAGGAAGAACCGAGAAAGATCAGCTTGCCCACCTCGCAACGGAAGGCAGCCTCGATCACATTCGTCTCGATGACCAGATTGTCATAGAGGAAATCAGCGGGAAATCTGTCGTTGGCGAGAATCCCGCCGACCTTGGCCGCGGCGAGCACCACCGCGTCGGGCCTGTGATCGGCCATCCATCGACGAACGGCCTGCTGGTCACGAAGGTCGAGTTCGTCGCGCGCAGCGGTCAGCGCCTGGCAATCCTCCGACGCCAACCTGCGTACGATCGCCGAGCCCACCATGCCGCGATGACCGGCGACGAAAACGCGCTTGCCCGCCAAAGAGTAGCTTGCCGCCATTTCCTGCTCCCTCGCCTTGTCAGGCGGAACGGTCGTTGCGCCATTTCTCGCGCTCGACCACGTTCATATCTGATCTGACCATCTCGGATACCAGTTCCTTGAAACTCGTCCGATGCTCCCAGCCCAGCAAAGCCTTGGCCTTGGCCGGATCGCCGATCAGAAGGTCGACCTCCGTCGGACGGAAATAACGCGGATCGATCCGGACGAGAATCGCACCCGTCGCCGGGTCACGGCCGACCTCGTCGACGCCCTCGCCTTCCCAGACGATCGTCCGCCCTGCTTCGGCGAAGGCGAGTTCGACGAACTCGCGCACCGAGTGGGTCTCGCCGGTGGCGAGCACGAAATCATCGGGCTTGTCGTGCTGCAGTATCCGCCACATGCCTTCGACATAGTCACGGGCGTGGCCCCAATCCCGCTTGGCGTCGAGATTGCCGAGAAAGAGTGTGTCCTGCATGCCGTGCCTGATACCGGCGACGGCACGAGTGATCTTGCGGGTCACGAAGGTTTCGCCGCGCGTCGGGCCCTCATGGTTGAACAGGATCCCGTTGGACGCGAAGATACCATACGCTTCTCGGTAGTTTACCGTGATCCAATAGGCATAAAGCTTGGCTGCGGCATAGGGCGACCGGGGATAGAACGGCGTGGTCTCGCGCTGCGGCACCTCCTGCACCTTGCCGTAGAGTTCGGAGGTGGACGCCTGATAGAAGCGTACCGATTTCTCCATACCGAGAATACGAATCGCTTCGAGCAGCCTCAGCGTGCCGAGCGCATCGGCGTTGCCCGTATATTCCGGTGTTTCGAAGCTGACCTGGACGTGACTCTGCGCTGCGAGATTGTATATCTCAGTCGGTTTGGCTTCCTGGACGAGGCGGATCAGGTTGGTCGAATCGGTCAGGTCGCCATAATGGAGAAAGAAGCGGGCGCCAGCCACGTGCGGGTCAACATAGATGCCGTCGACGCGTTCCGTGTTGAACGACGAGGACCGCCGCTTGAGCCCGTGCACGACATAGCCTTTTTCGAGCAAGAGCCTCGCCAGATAGGCGCCGTCCTGGCCGGTCACGCCGGTGATGAGTGCAATCTTTTCCGTCATTCGGATGCATCCTGCCGTTAGTGCGGCGTCTCGTTTAAACGAATACGCACCAATGGCAATGGGTGGATCTACCGAGAACCCTACCGAAACGACACCCGATATCTTGGATGCAAGACGCCAACTCAGGAAGAAAGACCGGCCGTACCAGTTTTTTGCTGGCCATGAAAAACGGCAACAGCTATATGGTCGCCCGCGAAATCGTCAGGGACCCACAGCAGTGGTGCTTTCGCGGCTGTGCAGCCGACCACGGCTGCACAAGCTATTTGGATGTGCTTTTTCATGAACGGAATCATTGCTCAAGCTATCGAAATCGGTGGGCCGCCATGTCGGTTGCCTCCGCAATGATCTGAGGAATCCGATGTCCAACTTTGAGTTGATCTATGCTGGATACTCCACAGTTCCGGACTATTTGCGGTACCGGGAGAGCTATCCGTCGCTCGTAAGTGAGAAGGCCGATCTGAAAGATGTCCAGCGTCCATGGGCACTGGAAAAGATCAAGGAACTGGTGCCCCAAGGCGCCGAGGTGGTGGATTTGGGGGGCTCTCGCGCCGAATTGGCCGATGCTCTCTCAACCCATGCTCAGGTCACCGTCATCGACCCCTATGATGGCTCGGGCAACGGGCCGACCAATGTCGATTTCTATCGCAACAAGTTCCCCAGGGTTACGTTCCGTGCCGAGCTACTGACGACAAGGACTGAGATTCCCCGGCAGCGGGCTGTCGTATCGACAAGCGTCGTGGAGCACATCGCTCCGCAATTCCATGCTGAAACGGTGGCAGCAATCGACAGTGTCCTGGAGGTCGGCGGCTACAGCGTTCATGCGGTGGATTTGACCTGCCGCGGCAGAAACGGCTTCATGGAGTCGCAAATCGGCCTCAATCAGTCTTGGGCCGACGCTCACTGCCCCGGCTTGAACGTGCGGGAGCTTGTGACGCGGATGTTGAGCGACGTCGAAACCTTCTTTTTGCCGGTGACGATGTACGTCCAGTGGAAAAAAACCAAGGCATATGAAGAATACCCCTGGAGAAACGTCGGCACGCTGAACACGGTTTTTCGAAAGATCCGATGACTATTTGCGAATCCAAGACATCTTCAAAGATGCTTCGAGATGACGAGGGAATTTTTTTGCGTCGCATTGTTTTCTACCCTCCGCTCGAAACCCAGGACCAAGTGAATGACCTTCTTGCCAGATGCGGGTGGTATTTCCACCCTTATTTGGGCCAGACCTCGGAAGTGGTTCTTCTGTGCCGCAAAAACCTCATCACCGACAGCGAACTACCCAAGGAATTTGACTACGAGATCGAGGGCCGGCGACAGCTCCTGCTCACAAAAGTCAAGGCGGTGTCCAGCGAGCTCGGGCATCGGATGCTTCGGCAACTCGATCCAGAGTCCGACTGCCTTCTCGTCTGGGATACCTCTTCCGAACTGCTCCGTGCGAAGCCGGTTAGCGAAACAGTCGCGCGATTGCGCACAAGGGGGCGTTACTACGAGGTCGACCCCCAAAAGACGCGGATGGAGGGATCCTTCTATCTGTGGGCCGGGCTGAATACATTTGTCGACAAGGCTGGGCTGATAGCGGAGAATCGCTACAAGCTTTCCGTCTTCCATGAGAAGTATCGAAACTCCGCCAAAGCGTATGTCTTCGGTACAGGGCCAACGCTGTCGACTTTTTGCGAAACCCACGATTTTAGTGACGGCCGTTGCATCATCGCGAATTCGATGGTGAAGAATCGGAAACTTCTGGAACAACTGCGGCCGGTGGCGATAGTTGCAGGTGATCCGATCTTCCATGCCGGTTGTTCCCGCTATGCAGGTGAGTTTCGCCGAGAATTGCTCCAGGCGATGGCGTCGACCGATGCCTTTTTGTTTGTGCCGCTTCGCGATTACAGCGTCTACATTTCCTATTTGCCGGCGCCGATGCACGAGCGCGTTGTTGGCGTCCCGTTCGAGGCGAACCGCCCATACACCACCGACCTCTCGGAGGATTTTTATGTCTCTCCGCTCCCCAATATCTTGACGCTGCTCCTCCTCCCTCTGGCGAGCACGATTTCAAGGGAGATAGCTGTCATTGGGTGCGACGGGAGGCCACTGGACCAGGACCAGTATTTCTGGACCCATGACAAGGCCTCTCAATTCAACGCCGAGATGGACAATATCAGGCACATCCATCCGGGCTTCTTTTCGATCGACTACAATGACTACTATCTAAGTCATTGCGACAATGTGAAAGCCGCCGCCGAGGCTCTTGAGGCTGCCGGCAGGCGCGTCGTCTCACTGACGCCATCCTTTGTCCCGGCGCTTGCCGAGCGCTATGTAAGATCGGGAGAAATTTCGCCCCGACAGCCGGACCAGAGGGGATCCGACGCGTCGGTGGCAGCGATCATCGCGATCGATCCCGACGCGATGGATCACTTTGGCCACTTTCTTTCTTACGACGCCAGAATTGCGGAAGCCGCGGCGCTGCGCGGACTGCGCTTCTCAATCTTTGGGAATGTCGCCTTCGACCTGGCCTGCTTGCCTGAAAGCGTTGCCGAATTCGTGCCGGCCTTGTCCATCAAGAGCTGGACCCTCGGCAACAAACCACCCGCCCCCTCCAAGGAAGACACGGCAACGTTCCGCGCGGAACTGGAAAGAGCGATTTCGACGCTTCCGGCCCTCGATGAGGGCAAATTTGCAGCTCTGTATATGTATTGCGGAAGCCTCGAGCATGCCGAGATAATCCATGAGCTCATCCTCCCGAGGCAGGATCTCCTGGCGAACGTCAACCTCTTCTGGTCGTACGCATTCGATGAATCCGATCCGGCCTATGTTGAACGCTGGTCACCCTTCCTTCGCAAGGCTGAAGGCAACAAGCGGTTGACCCTGACGGTCCCGACTTCCAAGTTGCAAGCCGGGTTCGCGAAATATTTCGGCGTTCAACTTCCGGTCGCGCCCCACCCGAGCACCACTTTTTCCGATCAGGAAGCCGCTGATCTCGCGCAGCATCGTCCCCATCGCGTCGCAGACCGCCCCACGGTTCTCTTCCCCGGCGGTATGCGCAAAGACAAGGGGTTTATGCTTTCCGTCGAGTCTGCGCGCCTCCTGTGCGAGACAGGGCAAGTCGACTGTACGGTGCGCGGCTTGGTGACATCGGGAACGACGAGACAAATGAAGGACCAACTGTCGCGCTTGGCGAACAGTAGCGTCGTCGTCGAGTCCCGCGAGTTCGATGATCGGCAGTTTCGTGAGTTCCTGCTTGCCGGCGACGTCATCGTCTGTCCCTATCTTGCCCCCGACTTTGCGCGAAGAACGTCCGGTCTGGTCGTGGACGCAATGCTCATGGGCCGACCGGTTGTGGCCGTGAAGGACACCTGGCTCGGTGACCTTGTAGAAGAAACGGGAATAGGCGAGGCAAGCGCGCCAAGCTCGGGGGAAATATTCAAGGCCGTCAGGCTTGTGCTGAGCAATTATGGGCACTATGCGGGCAATGCAGCCAAAGCCCGTCGAAGATACCTCTCCGAACATAGCTGGGAGCGCCTGGTGAATACGATTGTGAGAACCCCATCGAGCCAGGCGGCAGCCTCGCGAGCCTACGCCCGCGAGGGCCACATCAGGGTCGACGAGACCGAAGTCGTTGCCCGGATGCTCCGGAGCAGAACCGGACGATCCCATATCATGCTCGACGTAGGCGCGCATTTCGGCACCAGCGCGTCTTATTTTGCCGCCTTGGGTTGGACAATTCACTGTTTCGAGCCGGATCCCAGCAACCGCGAAAGACTGGAAAAGCGCTTCGGGCGAGCAGTTGGCGTGACGATCGACAGCCGGGCCGTAAGCGATCGACCGGCCGAGGGGGTATCTTTTTTCCGATCAGACGAGAGCACCGGAATTTCGGGTCTGCATGCCTTCCGAGATACGCATCGGGAGGCGGGTACCGTCGATGTCACCACCATCACCGAAGTCGTGGAACAGCATTCGGTTACCCATGTCGACTTTCTCAAGATTGACGTGGAGGGTTTCGACTACTCCGTGCTGAGGGGAGTGCCGTGGGATCGCTTGAAGCCGGATGTCATCGAATGCGAATTCGAGGACAGGAAAACCATCCCACTTGGTCACACCTATAGGGAAGTCGCGCAGTTTCTGGCCGACATGGGTTACGTGGTGTATCTGAGTGAATGGCATCCCATCATCCGCTACGGCATCCCTCACGATTGGTATCGTCTGGTCAAGTTCCCCGACGTAGAGCTTGCGCCAGACGCCTGGGGTAATATTCTCGCATTCAAGACAGACCCCGGGCTCGAGGCTCTGTCCGGCGCGTTCGAGGAGGTTATTCACCGTAAGAACCCGGGCTCTGCTGCAAATCATACAAAGCCCGTTTCACCCCGTGATGGAACGGCGCCGGCATCCCGATCGGCGTCGCCGCTGCACGAAGAAAGCGCCGCACAGACACCTTCAGTTACGTCGGCCTCGCTCGAAGGCAAGCGCGCGGGGCAACACGATAGTAAACATATCAATAGGCCTTACGTCGTGCCTCATGTCTCCAACTACGAGCGTTTTGTCCTTTGGGCACGCCGTGGTCATCCGACCATCAACAGGCTTGGCCAGTTCGCCATGTGGACGTTGCGAACAGCACGCAGACACATGGCAGCGTCCATTGCGCTGGCGACCACCTTTTTGGCGCTCGCGGCTGGGGGAAGCTTCGCCCCGTCGGCCGAGATCGCCGCCATCCTTTGGTTGTCCGCCACGATGTTCGCCGCTGGCTGCCTCGTCGTGGCTGCCCAGGGCTTCATGGGTTACCTGTCGCGGCGCGAAATCGATGGGATGAGGGCAAGACTTGGCATCCTGGAGTATCAGCTACGCAATTTCGAAAGCCGGCACCGGGCAACAGAAACGAAACTGCATGCGGAACTGGTCGCCCAAACGGCGAAGTTGCGTACCGAACTAACCGCACAGACAGCGAAGTTGCATAAGGAGTTGACTGCCCAGAGCGCAGAGTTGGCCTCTCAGACAATGGCGTTGGGCACTGAACTGTCAGCCCAGATCAAAAGCGTCACCCATAAGTCCCATGTCGGCACCGTCGAGGCGCTCGACGAGAGATTGTCGCAACTGAAATTGAAGGAAGCCAAGGCCGCTACACCACACGACAAGTCGGACAGCAAGTCCAACATCAACTTCTTTCAGCTTTTTAACCGTTCGCTCAGCAAAGAACATTTGGACACGTTTCTCGCCGACTGGGGCAAGCCTCTCGAGCTCGAGTTGAAACAATCGCGAGTGGGCTATCTCGCACATCGCGCCTGCGTTCTGGAAAGCCAGATGAAAGGACGACTTGCTACGAGTATCGAAGCGATCGTGCTGCGAAGCCTTGTAGCGTCAGCCGTCAAGCGCGATGACATCTCCATATTGGAGATCGGCACACTGTTCGGCATTGGTGCCGCCGCCGTGTACGAAGCGGCGACCAACGTAAGTGAGAGGGTACACTTGACGGTGATTGACCCGCTTGACGGCTACTATGGTCCCGGAAAACCGGATTTGCTGACAGGAGCGCGTGTCGACGAAACGACCCTGCGGCAGAATTGGTCTCTCGCGGGAATCCCCGAGAAAGACTACACCATCATCAAGCATTTCAGCACCGATCCGGTCCATGCGATCGAAGCCGCTCGGAAGCGCGAGTACGATGTGCTTATCATTGACGGAGATCACAGTTTCGATGGGGTCAAGTTTGATTTCGAGAACTATGCGCCCATGGTGAGGCCGGGTGGCTACATCCTCTTTGACGACTACGATGTTCCGGAATGGCCCGATATCAAGCGCTATGTGGACAACGAAATAGCAGGCCGCGCCTATCTTCACCATATCGGTGCCGCATTCCGTACCGCCGTATTCCAGGTAACGGATGGGAACGCGACCGAGATAGACGGGAACGCTCCCTAACAGGCGCTGGATGCTGCCGGAATGTTCGAGTCAAAACGTGAAGAGCAACGCCCGACGATTCGAGTCTATCGGGCTGACAACCGCTTCGAGGACAGCGCGTTGTCGGCGTTCGCTCATCTCGCCCAGGAAATCTGGCGCCATCGAGCCCACGTGAGCCTGCTCTTCACACGGGACTTCAGGGCGGCGTATCGCGGTTCCGCGCTCGGCGTGTTCTGGAATTTTGTGCTGCCTCTGCTGCCGGTTTCCGTATACGTGTTTCTCTCGGTTGCAGGTGTTTTCCCCGCGATCGAGCATCTGCCGCGGGCAGTTTACGTGTCCTTCAACGTAACGCTCTGGCTGCTCTTCGCGGGATTGGTGGAGCAGCCGATCCGGGTGGTCAAGTCGCGAAATTCCGAGGCGATGAAGACGTCTTTGCCTATCAGCGTATCCATCGTCTCCAGTATGGCAGCCTTGTCCTTTGAAACGCTGCTACGGCTTCTACTGGTCGCGGGTCTCGTTCTGGCATATCAGGTGCCATTGGCCTTGACTGCGCCGCTGACCGTCTTCGCCGTCCTGATTGGGATGGTGTTCTCGTTGTCTATCGGGCTGATGCTCGCAATTTTGAACATTGTAATGCCTGACGTACAAAGCATCGTAACGGTCGTTATGCGCTACGGGATCTTTGTCAGCGGCGTGATCTTCCCGCTGCCGGCCATTGAATCGTTGCGCTGGCTGGAAGTCTTGAATCCGTTTGCCCTCATCATTCAAGTTGCACGAGAACAGGCGTTCTCTGGATATCTGACGCACCCAGTCGCACTTGCGGCCTTTACCATTGCAACCATCTTGCTGACATTGTTGGCCGCGCGGGTGTTCTACCTGATGGAATATCGCATTCGCGGGATCGTTTGATGTTTCTGCCGAACGACACGATCCTTGAGGTCGAAAAGGTCTCAAAGATCTTTTCACGTAGCCGTTCTGTAACCCAGCAGCGTCTGGGGAAGACGCTCTCGCGTGTCCTGTTCGGTCGCTCCTTCGACCCGGCATCAGCCCATCTGCAACATGGCGAATTTCGCGCGCTGAACAATGTAAGTTTCGCGCTGAAGCGAGGGGAGGCGTTGGGCATTATTGGCCTGAACGGATCCGGCAAGACGACGCTTTTGCGCATGCTTGCCGGCCAGATCCTGCCCGACAGCGGTCAGATCACGGTAGTGGGAAAGACTGCCTCCATGATCGACTTGACGGCAGGATTTCAGCCGGGCGCCAGCGGGCGAGAGAACATCTTCCTCCGCGGTGCCGCACTCGGCCGTTCGCGCGCGCAGATGGAAGCCGACTATGACGACATCGTCGAGTTCTCGGAACTGGGCGATGCGATTTCTGCACCTGTGGCGACGTATTCGTCCGGCATGACGATGAGGCTGGCCTTCTCGATCGTCGCTGCGGCCGCACCCGATCTGCTTTTTGTCGACGAGGTTCTTGCGGTCGGTGATTTCAAGTTCCGGCAAAAGTGTCTTGCGAGAATGCGAGAGCTTCGAGAGCGATCAGCCTTTGTCATGGTTTCGCACAGCATGACCGATATCACGCGTTTTTGTGACGAAGCCATCGTCCTGCACAAGGGCCAGATAGCCTTCAAGGGGAAATCAACCAAGGCGGTTGAATACTACCTTTCCGAAATAGAGAAGTCTCCCGAACCGGCGACCAAGCCTAGCTTGGCAAAAGTGACCGGCCCGGAATTTGAGAATAGCGACGCGGTGGCGAACGTTCGTGCATACTGGAGCGACCCCAGCGGAAACGAGCTCACGAAAATCCGCCAGGGCTCAGAGTTGTATTTCAATGCCAGCTTTGTTTGCTCTATCCCTACTCGCAATTTGATTATCGGTATACCTGTATGGTCAGAGGACGGCACATACATAACTGGTTTCTCCACCGACCAGGATTTTGGTTCCATCAAGACTGATGACGGTGGAAGAATCTCCGTTCGCTTGGTTGTTCCATCCTTGCACTTCAACGCAGGTGTCTATTACTCGACCTTCGCGATCGTCGATGGAAGTGAGTTTCTTTGGAGGAAACCAAACAATCCGTTGACCGTACTTCCAAAGGTGAATCCGCAGTGGGGTGCGGTCACAATCCCCAATCGATGGGAATATATGTAACCCCATCTCTGCCCTGTGTGGCGGCACAACCTTTTGCTGGAGCAGAAACTTGAAACCCCCGATATTTCATCGAATGTTCGACTACGACCGGCGACTATTGCCCAATCGACACCTGGCTACTCTCGAGGAAGGAGTTGGCTCGATTGGAGAGGCGCGCAAGAAGACTGGCGCGTCGATCGGCTATCCTGGCTGGGGGCTGATCTATCACATGCTGCTGAGCCACCTTGACCGGAGTCGAGAGGAAACGATTGTCGAAACGGGAACCAACTGGGGTTCGACGACCATCGTTCTGGCGCAAGCCCTGATCGACGCCGGCTGCCGCGGGAGAGTAATCACTTTTGAGCTCGAGCAGGACAATGTCGACATAGCGAAGCAGAATCTTGCGGCTGCAGGCGTCGGCGATCGGGTAGAGATCGTCGTCGGAGACAGTCGGCAAAATTTGCCCGCGACGTTGAAAGAAAGCATCGCGCCAAGTTCACTCCGCTTCGCCCTCCTTGACGCCTCTCACCTTGAGATGGACGTCCTGGCTGAGTTCGAATGTGTACTGCCGTACCTGGCAAGCGACGCCCTCGTGGTATTCGACAACACATATTGCCTCGCCGAAGGGAGCGAAGATCGGCGGGTCAACGGTGCGTTGAAGCAATTTCCCGACAGGTATGGGGGAAATCTAATCAATCTCGAATTCGTATCCTGGTACACGCCGGGACTGGCAATCTGGCAACGTCACCCAAAGCTGTGAATGTTTCCCACCTGCACCAACCTTCGTGGCCCTGAAGCCAAACCGTCTCGGATGGAGGATGAAATGTTTGGGCCGGGCGCCTTGTATCTTGTCGGTCCGTTCCGTGCCGGAGGGCTTTCACTATGACGCCGAAGGAGCAGGATTGGCACCCCGGCGCTGGATCTCTTGCAGCAGAATATCCAAGAGTTGCTCGCCTGCCCGGCTGCACACGTGTTCCACATCCGCCCACCCGGCCTGGTCTGTAAAGACCGAAGGTATATCGAGAACAGGAGCGACCTCGGCGAGGGCCGAACGGACCCGGCTCATCCTTTCGCCAAAAGTGCTGTCGATCATTGCACGAACCTTCGTGGGCCATGGCGGGACGTAGAGATAGACATCGATTCCATCGGCCCGCAGTTCCCGTATGAATGCGGCAAGCTCAACGTTGACGAAATGCTCGGCCTTGTCGGCGCCTACTGCTCCGATCTGGCCGCGGATTGATGCCAACTGCTTGTCCGATATGTCGACCCCGTCGGAACAGAGCGGCCTTTCGACCGGCAGCTCTTCGGGGCGCGCCCTCTGCCATGGCGAAGCGGGTCTAGCCGAGACCTGCGACAGGCCGAGCATAACCTTTGCGGAGCGCAATGCTTCGGTAGCATCAGACAGGTAGAGCAAGGGAAGGGTGGCATAGCGGAGCGATCGATCGCTTCTGGCCGCTGTTTCCTCTGCCGGCCGAAGTCGAGTGTACGGTATGCCCAGCAATACGGTCTTCACATTCGGGAAGTCGTCCCGGAAGTGCCTGAAGTAGTCGAATTGTTCCGGCAGTGACGCCCCCCCGAAGGCGAGCGTATAGAATTTGCGCCCGCGAACGGTCGAGGACCTGGAAGAATAAAGCCCGCCAACGAGCTGCTGTACCCTTGAGTCCCCCAGAAGGAGAATCTCGGCCGCTTCCTTTCGTTCTACCCTGTCTTGCTCGATCTCGAAGGCCGACCACAGCGCCACGTCCGTTCGCCGGAAGGTCTCCCAACGGTCATACTGGAGCCGATAGCTCGTAAGCTGGGCATTGAAGGGATCGACCACGGCGATCATCCACATGCATATTCCCAACGGCACGATAGCAATCAGGAAGGCACCCAACCACAGGAGCCATGGCAAGGGCGTGGAAGGAATGGGTTCAAAAAGCGAAGTAGATGAACTCACGCGGCTCTCCACGCCAGACGACTATCAGGAAGATCGTCAAACCCAGAAGTACGGATTTCAAGATCAGCGGCAGTTTGGCCCAAACCTCCGCAAACGTACGATTTCGCATAACAAATGAGTAGACTAGCGCCCCAAGCATGACGAGTGAGACCAGCCAGCGCGATTGCATGTCGACCAGGTGGCTCGATGCGGCACCTGGTGAGGCCATTGCCTGCAAGATCGAGGCGGCATCGGAAAAGCTTGCGGCGCGAAAAAACACCCATGCAATCACGGTCAGAATGAAGGTCGCGGCCCAACCCACTATCAGCCAGCCCTTCGAGCGCCACTCGAAGGAACGAATGAGGCGCTCGGCAACCAAATACGAGCCGTGCAGCGTCCCCCACGCAACGAAGGTCCAAGCCGCGCCGTGCCATAGGCCGCCAAGGACCATTGTGAGCATCAGGTTGCGGTACGTCTTGAAGGTGCCCCCACGATTGCCGCCTAGCGAGATGTAGAGATAGTCCCGCAGCCAACTCGACAGAGATATGTGCCATCTTTGCCAGAAATCCGAAAATCCGATGGCGGCGTATGGGTAGTGGAAGTTGATCGGCAGCCGGTAACCGAAGCACAGGGAAATGCCGATGGCACAAGTCGAATAGCCTGCGAAGTCGAAGAATATCTGCCCCGTAAAGGCAAGGACGCCAATCCAGGCATCGGCGAACGCCACCCTTTCGGCGCTTTCGAACACGACAACCGCGGCGTCCGCGAAGACTCCATCGGCCAGAACCGCCTTCTGGAAAAGACCGAAGACAAAAATGACAAGGCCCCAGTTCACTTTCTTCCAGTCGAGCCGGCCCACATCAGGATTCTCGGTCTGGGGGATGAAGTCCTTCCGTCGGACAATTGGTCCGGATACCAACTGAGGAAAGAAAGCCACATAGAGAATGTAGTCCAGAAAGGTTGCCGTTTTGGCGCCTCTGTACACGTCGACCACGTAAGAGACCGAGTGAAACAGATAGAAGGAAATCCCCGCAGGCAGCAGAATCTGCTCGATTGACCAGTTTCTGTGAATGCCCCAGTAGTCGAAAAGCCACGCAACATTACCTTCGACGAACATGGCGTATTTGAAATAGCCCAACAAAGCGAGCGGTCCAGCAACTCCAAGCCACATCCAAAGACGTCTTTGCTGTGGCAAGCGAACCACTATTTCCGTGGCGAGCCACGTGTAGATGGTGGCGGCACCCAACAGGAGAACGTACCAGGGATTGAACAGAGCATAGAATATGTAACTTGCGACAATCAGCAGTATCTTCTTCGCCACAGCTCCCGGAAGGGCGAAGTAGAGAATGAAAGTCGCGAGAAAGAATGGGAAAAACTGAAGCTGGTTAAAGACCATGTGCGGCACAGGGGGCGGTACGGTTCGCCTAGAAACCACAGCCTCTTTTCAGACGCAACCTGAACAGCGACGTTTTGCACATGAGCGCCGGGGTGAAGCGCCTGGACGGCACATGCATCAAGGCCAAGGGATCGGCGGCAGAGCCGAAGGGGTGGTGGAGTGCGCCGTGGACCGGCAACGGCGTACTCAGGGCGCGAGAGACACTGCAATGAGGAAAGGCCCCGCGCGCCCCGAGATCTGGCCGTGGCAAGGGACACCACGCGAAGCACAGCTTGGCCTGCTTGCCCTCCCCACTCGTTAGAACTTGACATCGGGATGGGCCTCCGGAGCATATGTCCCATCCGAATGCTTCATGGAAGTCAACTTCTTCTATTCGAGCAGATCGTCATAGGCCTGACGACGGAACAGCTCGAGCTTTCCGCCCTTCGTAGCATTTATGATCTCTCGGCCTCCCGCAGAAAATACATCTCGGGCCAATTCGTAGTTCAGCTTGACGCGATCCAATTTCGGATTCTTCCATGTCTTCCCGGCACCGAAATAGGAAGGATTGAAGTGGTTTGGATCAGCTTCCGTTGAAGTGATCAGATCGCCTTTGACGATGGCATTTTGAGGAATGACGTAGGAGAAGTCCATTCCTATCATGTATACTTTCAAGAAACCGAAGTAGTAGGCCAATTGAAGATTTATGTACGTGACCGACTGACCGCAGAACACTCTGCTCGCGGCATCGACCGAGAACCGCGGCACGCAGAAGGAAGCCCCCTCCCGTTCGTAGAACCCCCGGTTCATGTGGAAGAACTGCACGTTGTCCTCGGCCGGGTGCAGTGATCGGTAAATCGTTGGAAAGAACTTGTACCGGGCTTCGTATGCGCGGATGGCATCGATGTTCTCCGCCATCACCGACGAATCTTCAACCACATAAAAAGTGGGATCGAAACCCATTTCATCCTTCTTGTAAAAGATGCCATTGACCGCAAAAGTGTGCTCGTTCTTAAGCTTGGAGAGGTCGAGCGCGTTCAGCGAAGGTCCATTTCCGATGATGAAGCAGCGCTCTCCTTTGTACCGGTCCTTAAGTGCGCTCAGCCTTTCGTAATCCGGCGAGAGATCGAGGCGCTCCTCCTTGTGAAGAATGAACGGGGCCGCGATGCCAGCGCGTGCCGGCACTGCCACCGGCCCCGGACTTTGGTCCCTGTTGGCGGGACAGGGGCCGTCTTCGGGTTCCAGCATTCTCTCCACGAGGGGCAGCGCATCGCCAAGCGCTACCTTCATATCGGGCACTGCCGGCGCATTCTCATCGGGCAAGCCGACCGGGGCGGCCGGGTCCACGAGTTCGACCAGCAATCCAGGGCCTGACGTAGCGAAGCCGCGGATGGCTCCGTCATAAGGCCGCATCACGATCTTGACGGCAGGCGCCAGGCGCCACTCGCGCAGCGCATACAGGTTGTAGGTAAGATAGGGCAGTTTCCTGGAAATCCAGAAATCTTCGACACCCTGGTCACCGGATACCGTTTCGGCGCTGACGAGAACACAGTTTTTGGCGTTCTCGCCCAGGCGCGCCGCCAGATCCGCCATCAAAGCAGCCTGCTTGAGGTTTGCCGCGAACAGCGCGACATCAACGCTCGATCGGACAGGTTCGGTGTCCACTAGACGCGTTTCGCGCTGCAACGCCGAATAATGGGCAAGGATGGCGTCCCGCGCGGCTATCAGGTCGCCCCCCAGGTCTGCAGTGTCCGCATCATCGATAGCCAGGTAACGCGCGAGCCCCTTCGTTATCATTTGCGGCACATCGAAATGCTTGAGGGCGTAGGGCCACAGATCGCCGGGAATGCTTGTCAGAAGTTCAAGGAATGAGGCCCCGGAGCGCATGTAAGCCATGGCTCCGTACTGCACCGTACGCCTCAGGAAATTGTCGGCGCGGCGGTAAGTATCAAGCCCTTCGTTGAAGACGAACGGCGTTCCCGAAACGACCTCTTCGGATGGCAGGGGCGAATGGACCCAGTTGAAGATTCGCTGGCCCGACTGCAGGTGCTCGAGGGGCATCGTGCGCACCATGCTCCCCGATTTCCGCCGATAGACAGCCGCTATGCGATTGACCGGCTCGAACCAGTAGCCATGGCGCATGACGCGCTGCCACATATCCCAGTCTTCACAACCGAACCGGAGCGTCTCGTCGAAACCGCCGAGAAGACGAAGCACGTCGGTCCGCAGTATCGGTGCATGAGCGTTGAAGGGGCATTCGCCTTCGGACGAGACAAACGTTTGCGCGCGGCCCGAATAATTGCGTCTCCGGGGCAAATAATCGGCTGTTATCGTTTCGGGCGCCTGCACCACACCGCAATAGACGCCGGCGATGCGACCGTCCGTCAATTCTCCAAAACGCCTGAGCCGTATTTCGAGCGCATCCGGCAGGAGAATATCGTCGGCATCGAGGAATGTGACAAAGGGCGTACGTGCAAGCCGCAACCCGGTGTTTCGCGAGGCGCCAAGGCCCGAATTGCGCAGATGTCTCAGCAAATGGAAGCGCCGATCGTCTCCGACAGCTTGCTTGGCCAGCGCCGCGGATCGATCGGTGCTGGCATCGTCGACGATCAAGACCTCGAAATTGCGAACTGTCTGTCCCTTCAGACTTGTGATCGCGTCGGAGACGAACCGCTCTTCATTGAACAGCGGGACCACTATCGTGACGCATGCTGTCTCAGACCCCAATTCCGGGATGGGGTATGCTCGCGTGGCCGCCGGTCCGTCGATCTCCGGGGGCGGCAGTCGGTCGACCGCCTCCCGCAACAACTTGCGGGCGTTGGCGACAACCTCGCGTGACGGGTTCGCCTGCCCGATCGAGGGTTCTGACTGCGCCGCCTCCACCATCCTCGCGACCGTGGGCGCGGGTCTCAGGGCCGGTGCCCGCGGACCGAAGCCCATGATGCGCGATCTGACGTAGCCGGAAGCCAGCATGCCCAGAAAGAACGTCACTCCCGAATTGAACGCCAGAACCGGGATCACCGCCAACGTCGTCGAGGTCCGCCCTTCAGGCAGGAAAAGGGCGGCTATGAGCGCGGCGGCATTCGCAGCCAGCAAGGCCAGGGCAGTTGCGACGAAAGATCTCCGTCGGTTTCGCCGCAGCCAGTCCAGCACCCCGACCAGTTGCCCTGTGATCCGGCGAAACAGCATCACGCGGGGCCGGCGGCTCGCCGAACAGGGGAATATGAGAATGCAACTTGGGTATGCCACCCGGTCGCCAAGGTAGTCCGGTTGCTATCGAAGATTGTTCGCGTTCCCACTTTGCCCCCCTGACAACATCCAATCCCGACCGCAATTGATGGGGTCCACCGTCAATCCACTATCCCAACGCCTGCTCGAGCGGCATCTTTGGAAAGATCCGCAGCTTGCCGCCCTCGGTGGCATCGACGATCTCCCGGCAGTCCCGCTCGAAGGCCTCCTTCGCCATTCGGTACGAGACCTCCGACAAGGCGAGGTCCGGCGCATGCCAGGCAGTGCCCGGACCGAAATAGTTCGGGTCGAAATGGTTGGGGTCGGCATCGCGCGCCGTCAGCTTTTCGTTCGGCCTGCCTTCGAAGGTGAAGGCATGGTCGACGCCGATCAGCACCACGCGCCGGTAGCCGATGTGATAGGCGATCTGCATCGCCGCGAAGGTCACGGTCCCCCCCACCCAAAGTCCGCGGCGGATGTCTGTGAAGAAGCCGCGGCGCCACCGCAGCGGCACGAACAGACTGTCGGGGTCCGAGAACAGGCCGGCATAGTCCCACGGCAGGAAGCGGGTCGCGGCAATATCGGCCAGTTCGCCGGAGAACTGCTCGATGACGAGATTGTTCGTGGCCACGACATAGCGCGGCGATCGCCCGGCGGCATTCCACAAGAGATAGCCGCGATTGAGACAGAATGTGTCAACGCCGTCGAGCCGGGCCAGATCGAAACCACGAACGCTCGGCCCGTTTCCCATGATGACGCAGACATCGCCACGCCGGGATCCGCGCAATCGGGCAATTGCCGCGCGGTTGGCGCGATACCGCGGGTCGAGCCGATACTGCGCGTTGGCCAGGTCCTGAAGCCGCGTCGCTATGGTCGAACGCAGCCGCGGGGACAACAGGGCACCGCCGAGCCTGCGCAGCGACGGCGGGAGATCGTCCGGATGGGGAATTCTCATGCGCGGTGCGGCCGCCTTCCGTTGCGGCGCCCCCGGAAACCATCTCTGCTCGGCCTCAGCATCGTCTACCCAACATTTGCGTCTCGCTGCCGCGCCCTGCTGTGACCGCCTGCGCCGGGGGACGACTTCGTCCTTTGCGTGCTCCGGCCCGACTCCGCTTACCACTGGTTGGGACCGTTCGAACATGGTTCGAGGCAGTGCCCGCAGCGGACCGAACCGGATTCCGGCGCCTCCCTCTGGCACCACGCACCGTCCTATGTTAGTGCGCCGTCAAATTCAATGCAGTCGGAACTTCGAATCGAAGGATGTCCAAGGACCAATTCCTGGTCGTTTTCGAGTTCCGCGCGGATCGGCCGCCGCGGAACGACTGTGGGGATCAGTGCAGCGCATCATGAAATGTTCCATCGTCATTCGCGCATATAACGAGGCGAAACATATCGGGAAGCTTCTCGTCGGCCTCTCCAATCAGTCGCTGATGCCGCATGAAGTCATACTGGTCGACAGCGGCTCGACGGACGACACGGTGGCGATCGCACGCGAGTTCGGCGTCAAGGTGGTACCCATCGACAAGCGAGCCTTCACCTTCGGCCGGGCATTGAACATGGGCTGCGCTGCAGCGACCGGCGACATCCTGGTCTTCGTCAGCGCCCATGTCTATCCGAAGCACCGCCACTGGCTGGCCGATCTGGTGGAGCCGTTCTCCGAGCCCAATGTCGTGCTCTCCTACGGAAAGCAGCGCGGCAACGAGCTCAACCACTATTCCGAGCACCAGATCTTCGCGAAATGGTTTCCGAACGACTCGGCGTTGCCGCAGCGCAGCTATTTCTGCAACAACGCCAACACCGCCATACGCCGGTCCGAATGGGAAAGACGGCCCTATGACGAGATGCTGACAGGGCTCGAGGACCTGGACTGGGCAAAGAAAGCGCAGGCCGAGGGCGGCTGGATCGCTTATGTCGCGGAGGCCGAGATCATCCACGTCCACGAGGAAAGCTGGGCCACGGTGCGCAACCGCTACCGCCGCGAGGCCCTGGCGATGCGCCGCATCGACGACACCGCGAGTTTCGGCATCCTCGACTTCCTGCGCCTGCTCCCGGCGAACATCCTGAACGACCTCTGGCACGCTTTCGCCGAAAAGAAGCTGCTGGCCGAGATGAAGTCCATCATCCTTTTCCGCTACAACCAGATGGCGGGCACCTATGCTGGCTACAGCGGGCCCAACGAGGTGTCGGACGAGTTGCGCCGGCGCTTCTACTTTCCGGTCTCGCGCGCGGAGAAGAACGGGCAAAGCGGCCGCGAAGCCGCCGAGGAGCTCGACTACGACGCGCTGATGAAAGCTCCCGAACGTTATAATTTCGAACGCGACGAGGCCGAGCTTCGCCGCCAGCCGCGGCACTGAGCGGCCCCGCAAGGACGCGCTCGCCCTTCCCGCCTTGCCCGTGCATCTTCTTTCGCGCTAACGGGATGCGCGACCAATCCCTGGGGAAACCTTGTCATGACCACGAAGAAACCACGCATCGCAGCGCTGATGCCCATGCGCCACAATTCCGAGCGTGTGCCGGGCAAGAACTACCGGCCTTTCGGCAACGGACTGCCACTGTTCCACCACACCGTCGACACGCTGATGAATTCCGGCAGGGTGGACGTGATCGTCATCGACACCGACTCTCCGACGATCAAGGAACAATGCGCCGAAAAATACCCTGATGTCGTGATCCTCGACCGGCCGCAGCATCTGCTCGGCGGCATGACCCCGATGAACGACGTGCTGATCCACGACGTGCGTTCCGTCGAGGCCGACTTCTATCTGCAGACGCACTCCACCAATCCGCTGCTCAAGCCCGAAACGGTCGGCAAGGCGATCGACACGTTCCTGCAGAACTATCCGATCCACGATTCGCTGTTCTCGGTGACCAAGGTCCAGACGCGCTTCTACGATTCGCTCGCTCGGGCGATCAATCACAACCCGAACATCCTCATCCGGACCCAGGACCTCCCCCCCTTCTACGAGGAGAATTCCTGCATCTATATTTTCGGCAGGGACACGCTGCTCAACGAGCACACGCGCATCGGCCGCCGGCCATACATGTTCGAGATCGATCCCTATGAAGCGGTCGACATCGACGAGGAGATCGACTTCCGCGTCGCCGAAGAGATTTTCCGCCTGCGCTGAGGGTGAGCCACGACCATGCCGAAAGTACTGATCACCTGCATGCATCTGCAGCGCCATTTCGACAAGTTCCGTGAGGAATATGAGGCGGCGGGCGTCGAGGCCGTGCTGCCGCCGATCCCGGGGCAGCAGTTCGGCGCCGAGGACATGGAACGGCTGCTCCCCGGAATGGACTGCGTCATCGCGGGCGACGACGCCATCAACCGCACCGCCCTTGCCCAAGCGCGGGACAAGGGCCTGAAGGCCGTCATCAAATGGGGGATCGGCACGGACGGCATCGACAAGGTCGCGGCCCGCGACCTCGGCCTGCCGGTCTTCAACACCCCGGGCGTGTTCGGCGAGGAAGTCGCCGATCTCGCTCTGTCCTATCTCCTGCTCCTCGCGCGCGGCCTGCATCGCATGGACGCATCGGTGCGCGCCGGCGGCTGGCTCAAGGTCGAGGGCCGCAGCCTGTCCGGCAAGACTGCCGGCGTCGTCGGACTGGGATCGATCGGCCGCGCGATTGCCCGGCGCTGCGCCGCGTTCGGGCTGGACGTGATCGGCAGCGACGAACAGCAGATCGATGCCGCCGCGCTCGCCGATGCCAGTGCCACCCAGGTGAGCTTCGACGCTCTGCTGGAGAAGAGCGACTTCGTCGTGATCGCCTGCAATCTGACGCCGGAGAACCATCATCTCTTCGACGAGCGAGCCTTTGCCCGCATGAAGCCGGGCTCTTTCCTGATCAATGTCGCTCGCGGCCAACTGGTCAAGGAAGCCGCCCTCGCCGAGGCGCTGAAGAGCGGGCATCTGGCAGGAGCCGGCCTCGACGTCTTCGAGGTCGAGCCGCTCCCTGCCGACAGCCCGCTGCGGGAGTTTGAGAACTGCGTGTTCGGCACGCATAACGGCTCAAACACCGCCGACGCGGTCCATCGGGTCAACCGGATGACGACGGACATCCTGTTCGACACGCTCGGCCTGCGCGCCATTTCCGGCTGGCGACCCAATCGCGTGGCCTGACCCGGCCGCTTCGGACGGCCCAGGGCGCGGCTTCGAGTCCCAGGTCGCGAACGCCACAAAGCTCAAGCGGGCGCTCCGGTCCACCGAGGCGCCCGCTGATTTCGGGGCTCTTACCGACGGACGATTGGAACCCGCCGCTCCTGTCCGTTCTTGCCGATACGGCGCACCAACATAAGGCACGAATCGGCCGCACGGCGGCCGGGACGGTCGAGCGATGGTGCTCGAAACTCGGGCATAGGCGACCCTGAGCTGCCCGGAATAGCGGCGGTTTGGCCGGATTGCCCGCTTTGCCGGCGAAAAACCGTAGCATTTTAGCAACAGCTTTTTTGCTTCGCACCATCCCAGGCTCCCGCCCGCGCCAATTGTGTTGAAGCGGCGCAGAAAAATGGGAAGAAATGTGGCGAGGCATTCGGCCAGTCTGTTTTGGCTGGGGGAACCGGGCGAGATCGATCGGCCGACCGAATGTCAAAAAAGAACGAGACAAAGTCCGTCTGGAGAGCAATTCATGACCATCAAGAGCCTTCTTCTTGGTTCCGCCGCGGCGCTCGTCGCGGTCACCGGCGCCCGGGCTGCCGACGCCGTCGTCGTCGCCGAGCCCGAGCCCGTCGAATATGTGCGCGTGTGCGACACCTACGGCGCCGGCTTCTTCTATATTCCTGGAACCGAAACCTGCCTCAGGATTTCCGGTTACGTTCGCTACCAGATCGGCTCGGAAAACTATACCGGCGGCGTAATCGACCCCGACACCGGCGAAGTGTCGGGCAGCACGCCCGACTTTCTCACCTACGGCGCCTATCCCAACCAGGAAGGATGGCTCAAGCAAACGCGTGCCCGCGTGAATTTCGACGCCCGCTCGGAAACCGAGTGGGGTTTGCTGCGCGGCTATATCCGTTTCCAGGCGTCGTGGGGCGACCCGTTCGTGCTGGACGACTTCGGTGGTTTGACCGGCTCAAACCCGTTCGCCGACGGACCGGTCGTGACCGACCAGGCCTATCTCGATCTCGGCGGCTTCCGCGCGGGCTATACCGAGTCGGCGTGGGTGGAATCGCAGAAAGCCGGCCTCGCCGTCTACGGTTCGCACAGCTGGGGCAGCATGTCCTATGGTGACGCTCAGCGACATCAGATGGGATATTCATTCGGGTCGGCCGAAGGCTTTGCATTGACCATCTCGCTGGAAGACGATGCGCTCGAAGGCAGGGGCTATGTGCCGGATGTGGTCGGCGTGGCCAGCTACAACCAGAGCTGGGGTGCCGTCTGGGCGAAGCTCGGCTGGGAAGACGATATCACCGGTACGCTCGACATACCCGGCGCGGAGCACGAGAGCGGCTGGGGCGCCCAGGTGGGCATGCAGTGGAACATCCCCAACGCACCTGGCTCGTCGCTGCGTTTGCTGGGCTTTTATGCCAACAGCGACACCCGGTTTGGTGTCGTCTCCCCGATTTTGGCGATCACCGGCGGCAACGGCGGAGCCGAATGGTCCATTCTCGGTTCCTACTACCACCAGTTCACCGACAAGTTCGGCGCTTCCGTCGGCGCGCAGTATTTCAACAATTTCTACGCCGGCGGCTCCGATGAGACCCTGGATCTCTCCGGATACGAGGCCGAAATCGCGCTTGCGTGGACGCCGGTCACGAATTTCGAGATCCGCACAGAGGTCTACTACGACAAGATCGAGGATCTGGACGGCTCGGTCTCGGGCTTCCTTCGGTTCACCCGCGACTTCTGATCGACAGCGCGACGACCATCGTTTGAACCCGGCGGGCCTCCCGCCGGGTTTCTTGTTGCCCGCAATGCGCAAGGCGTTTAATCCGTCCGCGGTGGGTTCCTGGTGCGGGAGCCCCTTCTCAACCGATCGCATGGCGAGCCCATCTCATGACCACCCGTCCTTCGCAGACCCCACTCGTCGCGGCCCTTCCGGCCACTGTGCCATTCGTGGGGCCGGAGGCGCAGGAGCGCAGCCGGGGAGCGAAGTTCCGCGCCCGAATCGGCGCCAATGAGAGCTGCTTCGGCCCCTCGCCCCGCGTGATCGCGGCCATGACGGCGGCTGCCGCCGACATGTGGATGTATTGCGACCCCGACAATTACGACCTGAAGACGGCACTCGCCGTCCATCTCGGCGTCGGCTACGACAACGTCGTCATCGGCGAGGGCATCGACGGGCTGCTGAACCTGCTGGTTCGCATGTATGCCGGGCCGGGAACGCCCGTGGTCACCTCGCTCGGCGCCTATCCGACCTTCAATTTCCACGTGGCGGGCTTCGGCGCCCGCCTCGTTGCCGTTCCCTACGAGAACGACCGGGAGAGCCTCGACGGGCTGCTGGCCGCCGCGCGTCGTGAGAACGCACCGCTGGTCTATCTGTCCAACCCGGACAATCCGATGGGCACCTGGTGGGAGGCAGGCGAGATCACGCGCTTCATCGAGGCGCTGCCGGAGACCACCATGCTGGTGCTCGACGAAGCCTATGGCGAGACCGGCCCGAAATCGGCGCAGCCGCCGATCGACGTCTCGCGTCCGAACGTCATCCGGATGCGCACCTTCTCCAAGGCCTACGGGCTGGCCGGCATCCGCTGCGGTTACGCGATCGGCGAGGCCGGCGTCATCCGCGACTTCGAGAAGGTCCGAAACCACTATGGCGTCAACCGCATGGCGCTTGTCGCCGGCGCGGCAGCCGTCGCCGACCGGGCCTATCTTGACCAGGTCGTGGCCAAGGTGGCGGCGGGACGCGACCGCATTTCGGCGATAGCGCGCGCCAACGGCCTCACGCCGATCCCTTCCGCCACCAATTTCGTGACGATCGATTGCGGATCCGATGGCGCCTTCGCGCTGAAAGTTATGCAGGACATGCTGTCGCGGGACGTCTTCATCCGCAAGCCCATGGTGCCGGGGCTCGACCGCTGCATACGCGTCAGCGTCGGTCTCGATCACGAACTGACCGTCTTCGAGCAGGAACTGCCCGCCGCGCTGGCGGCCGCACGGACAAAGTAGCGCGACCGGAGCGACACGTCCGTGTTTAGCGGACCTGTCAGGACATGTTCTGAAATTTCGATTCCGGCGTTCGCGAAATCTCTTCTCCGTAACGCAGGTTGTGTTTCAAGTTGTAGACTTGGCCTCGCTTGTCCTCGATAGCGACTCCGACCTCAAATATCCCCCACGTCCAAATCGTCAGCAGGCAATTGGGATTGGAGGCGGTCCGGATAATTCTCTTCACTCGCTCCCTGAATGAGGGATGCAATTCATAGGTGGCGCTCCGGACATAAGGAAGATCTTGTCCCTCCAGATAGATATGGACTTGGTAGAGCGGCTGGTCACTCGATGAGTTTTTCCAAGCTGGACCGCCGTTGCCGTTTGGGTTGAAAAGACTGTCCCTGACGGTGACGTTCAGATTTCCGTACATGTCATATCGCATCCCCTAGAAGTCGATCGGTGCCCCGCCTTTGATGGTAGGGCCAGTTCGGCGAGGGACAATATCTCGCCTTGTCAGCCAGCAGGGGGCCGCGGAGCCGCTACCGTCGGGACAGCTTCCGTCCCTGGAGCGGGCGAAGTCTCTTGCTTCGGGGCCCCACCTATTGTTCCCGCGACTGTGGCATCGGCAGGGCGGGCTGACGACTCACCGAAATAGTAGCCTAGGATCACGCCAACTATGCCACCAAGGGAACCTGTCACGGCCTGGAGAGCCTTCGCCAAGCTATCCGTTGAGTTGTCGATTCTCCACAACGAATAGAAGAGAGAGATCGCAAATACCACCACAATCAACAGCGCAAGAAGATGCCTGAAATCGTCGATAACCTTGACGAACAGATCAGCGATCACGTGCCGGATCGGGCTCCTTACCGTGAAACTGGCAGGCTGCTTTGCCAATTCCGTCTGTGAGAAACGTCCAAATCCGAATATCCAGAAAACCCATTGCAGGAGAAACACCAAAGCGAAAAAACAAAGAAACAACATTATCAAAGACGATTGATGCTGCTTAATCCCGACTAAGAATCCTTCCACTGCGCCCCCCATAGGCTACAAATTCCAACTCTACCTTATCATGAATGAGATCAACTTTCACGGAATTTCACGCCGGGCGATTCAAGCACATCCGTCGTAGGCACGTCACAGATCCAGTTCTGCAGATCCTCAAGCTCCCAGGTCTGGCCGACGAGGTCCTTGCCGAAACTGTGGTGCCGCTCCTCGGCCACGAGCCGAAAGCCGGCACGTTGATAGATGGCGCGAGCGGCGGACAATACGTCGTTCGTCCACAGCACCATGCGCCGGTAGCCGAATGCGCGCGCCTTTTCGATGCAGGCTCCGACCAGCAACTTGCCGATGCCCATCCCCCGGGCGGCCGCTTCGACATGGAGCATGCGCAGCTTGGCCGTCTCGTCGCCATCATGGACAAGAAAGACTGCCCCGACCGGTTCGCCATCACATTCCGCGATCCAGCAAAAGTCCTTCCCTTCGCGGAAATCGCGGATGAAGGCCGCGCCGATTTCGGCCAACAGCGCCTCGAAGCTGATATCCCAGCCATATTCCTCGGCATAGAGCAGCGCCTGGCGCTCGACGACCCACCCTATGTCGCCCACCCGGTGCGGCCTCAGGCTTATCTGTGGGCGTTCGCCGGTCGGGCCCAGAAGGCGCGTCACACGGCGCATCGCCTTTTCCAGTTCCGCGCGTTGCGAAGCGGAAAGCCCGCCGACGAGCCGCGACGCCTCCAGATCGGCCGCCGACTGGATCTTCGCCAGCGCCTCCCTGCCCTTTCCGGTCAAAGAGAGGATGCGCCGCCGCCCATCGGCCGTATCGACCCTCGCCTCTGTCAGGCCCGAGGCGGCGAATTTCCGCAGGATCCGCGTCAGATAGGCCGGATCGAGGCGCAGATCGGCCGCGATTTCCGATGCCGACGGCCCGTCGCGGTGGCCGAGTTCGAAGAGTACGCGCGCCTCGGTCAGTGTGAAAGCGCTTTGCGTCAGCGTCTCGTCGAGCAGGCCGACTGTGCGTGTGTAGAAGCGGTTGAATCGCCTGATTTCGGCGATGAGGGCGGACTGATCCGACATTGCGAGGGCTCCTCGGTTCACGGAAGTCTCGGTCAAATAATGGACTGAGTCAACTATATTGCCCCGACTTGCCTTTGGCAGGCGTCGCGCCAGATTAGCGTCTACATGATGGGAGACACGCGATGACAGACGATCGCGAGGCGATGCTGGCCAGCATCACCGGCAAGGTGCAGGGAGTGGGTTTTCGTGCCTGGGCGTGGACCGAAGCCCGCGAGCTCCGATTGTCCGGTTGGGTCCGCAACGAGCCGGACGGATCGGTGACCGCCCTCCTCATCGGCCCAGCCAGGTCGCTCGCCGCGATGGTCGAGCGTCTTCGCACGGGACCGCCGGGCGCTTCGGTTTCCGGTGTCGTCACCAGCGAGACCCGGCTTCGGGACGAACCCGCCGGATTTACCATTATCGGCTAGCCCGCTTGCTCATCCTCCTTGATCGGCCACAACGCGCCCAGCGCCTGAGCGTGTCCGATAGGGGCACGCGATGGTAACCTTGCTCGGCTGACCCGAGGAGCTGAAATGAGCGACACCGATCACGTCGTCTATCCACCTCTGAACACGCTGAAGCCGGTCGCGCAGGATATCTGGATCGTCGACGGACCCGCCATCCGCTTCGGTCCGCCGATGCTGAAAATGAGCTTCCCGACACGGATGACGGTGATCCGGCTCGCGGGCAACGCCCTGTTCGTCCACTCCCCAACGACACTCGCGCCGCAATTGAAGACCGAGATGGACGGCCTGGGGAACCCGGCCTGGATCGTCGGTCCGAACCGCATCCATTACTGGTGGATTCCGGAATGGAGAAACACCTATCCCGGGGCAGCCGTCTTTCTCGCGCCGCGGATAAGGGAACAGGCGGGCGATCACATCGATTTCCCGACGGACGAACTGAAGGGCGCGACCGGTTATCCATGGGATGACGCTATCGCCACCCTGCCCGTGGCCGGCAGCTACATGACCGAGTTCGTGTTCTTCCATCGCGCCAGCCGTACGCTGGTGCTGACCGATCTGATCGAGAACTTCGAGCCCGAAAGGCTCGGCTACGGAGCTCGCTGGCTGGCATGGGCCGGCGGCGTGCTCGATCCCGACGGCCAGATGCCTCGCGACATGCGCCTCACCTTTTCCAGGCAAAGGGAAGAGTTGCGTCAGGCTGTCGGTACGATGATCGGCTGGCAGCCGGACCGCGTCATCCTTGCCCATGGCCGATGGTACGAAAGGGACGCCGTCGAGGAACTGCGTCGCGCCTTCCGGTGGCTGATGGACTGAACACCGAAGGTTCATGGCTGCCCCAATGACGGTGCCTCCGACTTGCCGCTTGTCGCCGTCGATTGCGTCTGCTTTGTTTCGGTCCTGCGCATCACGAAGGAGACGGCCGTGTACGAACGCATCCTCATCACGACGGACGGTTCCGAACTCGCGCAGAAAGGCCTCAAGCATGGCCTGGCGCTGGCCAAGCGGATCGGCGCCAAGGTCACGATCGTGACCGTCACCGACCCCGTGCCGATCGACGGGACCGCAACGCTCACCGGCCACATTCCCGTACCGATCGACATCGACCAGTACGAAGCGGGCCGCAAGGAGTTCGCCGACCGGATATTGGCGGCGGCGAAGGCCGATGCCGACAAGGCGGGTGTAGAGGCGGCAACGCTCCATATTCCCGGCAGGTTCGCCGCTGACGCCATCGTGGAAGCCGCACCCAGGATCGGCGCCGGCCTGATCGTCATGGCATCGCATGGCCGGCGAGGCCTCGGCAGGCTGCTGCTCGGCAGCCAGACACTGGAAGTGCTGACCCATAGCACCGTTCCGGTTCTCGTCGTCCGCTAGGTTGGCTTGCGCGGCTTCGTCCACGCCTCACCTGGCTGGCCTCTTCAGGGGCCTCGGCACGGCAGCCAAGGCCTTATTCGAAATTCGCTTGCGAACTTCGGATCAATCGCTGAAAAGCCGGGCTGCCGCTCCTATATGAGGGCCGACAACGAACCCCACGAGGACCTGCCCGCCGATGCTGAATTCCAGGACGACCCGATTTGCGGCCTTGTTCGCCGGTCTGTTCCTCGCTTTTTCGATGGTCGCAACCGATCATGCCGACGCGCGGCGCGGCGGCAGCTTCGGCAGCCGCGGTACGCGCACTTTCCAGTCGGCACCGCCGACCCGTACCGCGCCGCAGGAGACCGCGCCGATGGAACGTTCGATGACGCCGAACACCGGCCAGCAGAACGCGCCCCGGCAGGTCCAGCCCAGCGCGCAACGCCCGGGTTTATTCAACGGCATCGGCGGGTCGTTGCTGCGCGGCCTGGCGCTCGGCGGGCTGATCGGGCTGCTGCTCGGCCATGGATTCGGCGGACTGGCCGGCATGTTCGGCTTCCTGCTTCAGGTGCTTTTGATCGGTGGGGCCGTCATGTTGCTCTTGCGTCTGTTCCGCTCGCAGCAGGCGCCGGCGCCCGCCATGGCCGGCCGCGGCATGGGTAATTTCGCCCACCGCGAAGCGGCGCCGCAACAACCCCCTGCCGCCCCATCCTTCGGCCGCATCGGCGGCGGCCGTTCGAACGGCGCCTCCCCGTCGCGCTCGGCTGACGAGATCGGGCTGACCCAGGACGACCTCGACACATTCGAACGCCTTCTGTCCGAGGTTCAGGGCGCCTTCGGCCGGGAGGACCACGCCGCGCTCCGCCGGTTCGCGACGCCCGAGATGGTCTCCTTTCTGTCGGAAGAACTCGCCGACAACGCCAAGAACGGCGTGCGAAACGACGTCTCGGATGTCGCGCTGCTCCAGGCCGACATTGCCGAAGCCTGGCGCGAAGGCAGCGCTGAATATGCCACGGCCGCAATGCACTACGAATCGCGGGACGTCACGCTCGACCGCGCCACCGGCAAGGTCGTGGATGGCGACGCCGACCAGGCGACCGAAACGACGGAACTGTGGACATTTGTCAGGCAGAACGGCGCCGACTGGAAACTGTCGGCAATCCAGCAGGCCTGACGTCGCCCATTTCAAACGCATCTGGCGGCCGCTCCGATCCGTTCGGGGCGGCCTTCGTTTGCGCCAGGCCATCGATGCACGTCCACGCGAAATCCGTACCAACATCGACGGATGACGCCTCGCTTCCGGGCGTAGCCCGACCCTGCCCCCCATCGGTCTTTCGGATTCGTTGTTCCGCTCTCACCCGTTTGCGACAATCGCAAATTGAAATCATGCGCATCGTGACGGTCTCTCTCCTGGACCCGGCGCTCGGTCGTCCAGGCGGATTTGCGTGGTTGCGATGGGCGGGCAGGACAAGACGGAGAGGTGCGTTTCATGCCGACGGCGATCGACGACGTGCTGAGCATGCTCGAAAACGCCGTGCTCAACGGCAATGTCTTCAACGCCAATGGCGCAGGCGGCAGTCCTGACGTCGATCCCGGCAGCGTGATCGCGGTCAACGGCCAGACTGCAAGGGTGAACACGTCGTTCGCGCTGCCTTCGGGTGCCTTGCTCACGCTCAACAGCAACGGAACATTCACATACACCCCCAATGGCGCATTCGATCTCGCCCAGCCCGGTTCGGGCGCGAGCAATCTGACGGCCACCGACACTTTCACCTACACGATATCGGGCGGAGACACGGCAACCGTAACCATCACGGTCACCGGCGTCGACGGGAGCGACACTCTTCAAGGAACGGCGGGGAACGATGTGCTGTTCGGCAGCATCGGCGACGACATCCTGTTGGGCGGGGCGGGCAATGACACGCTGGTGGGCGGGAGCGGCTCGGACCGTCTCGAAGGCGGCGCCGGCAACGACCTCTATGTCCTGGGCGCGGAGAACGACACCGTTATCGACAGCAGCGGCATCGACACGATCAGTTCCACCATCGACCGAAGCCTCGTCGGATATGCGGCAATCGAAAACCTGACGCTGCTTGGAACGGCGGCGATCAAGGGCACCGGCAACGGCCTTGCCAACATCATCGACGGATACCAGAACACGAAGGCGAATGTGTTGACCGGCCTCGGCGGCAACGACACCTATATCGTCGGCGCGGGCGACACGGTCGTCGAGGCATCAGGCGGCGGCAACGACATCGTCGGCAGCCATGTCACCTTCACGCTGCCGGCCAATGTCGAGAACCTCGCTCTGCTCGGATCGGCCCTCGTCAATGGCACCGGCAACAGTCTCGCCAACACCATCGACGGGTCGCGCAACGTCAAGGCCAACGTGCTGACCGGGCTCGGTGGCGACGACACCTATCTCATCGGCGCAGGCGATACCGTCGTGGAGGCCGCGAACGGCGGCAACGACACGGTGCGCGCGCTCGTTGGCCATACGCTGTCGGCCAATGTCGAAAACCTCGTCCTGGTCGGCACGGCTGTCATCAACGGCGCCGGCAACGCACTCGCCAACAGGCTCGACGGTTCGCAGAACAGCAAGGCCAACGCGCTCTACGGCTTCGCCGGCGACGATGCCTATGTGGTCGGCGCCGGCGACACCGTCGTCGAGGCGGCCGGCGCCGGTAACGACACCGTCGGCACTTATGTCACCTTCACCCTGCCGGCCAATGTCGAGAACCTGACGCTGCTCGGATCGGCCGCTATCGACGGCACCGGCAACAACGTCGCCAATACGATCGACGGCTCACTGAACGTCAGGGCCAATGTGCTGAGAGGGCTGGCCGGCGACGACACCTATTTCATCGGCGCGGGCGACACGGTGGTCGAAGCGGCGAACGGCGGCAACGATACCGTGCGCTCCTTCGTCGGGCACGCGCTCTCGGCCAATGTCGAGAATCTGGTTCTGCTCGGATCCGGCTTCATCAACGGTGCCGGCAACAATCTCGCCAACACGATCGACGGCTCTCAGAACGCCAAGGCCAATGTCCTCAGAGGCCTCGCAGGCGACGACACCTACGTCATCGGCGCAGGCGACACGGTTGTCGAGGACGCGTCCGCCGGCAACGACACTGTGCGTTCGCTCGTCGGCCATACGCTTTCGACAAATGTCGAGAATCTGATTCTCACCGGCACCGGCATCATCAACGGCACCGGCAACAATCTCGCCAACACGATCGACGGCTCCCAGAATTCCAGGGCCAATGTGCTCAGGGGGCTTGCGGGCGACGACACCTACATCATCGGTGCAGGCGACACGGTCGTCGAGGCGGCGGGCGGCGGCAAGGATACGGTGCGCACCTTCGTCAACCATACGCTCGCAGCCAATGTCGAGAACCTGGTCCTGGTGGGCACGGCCATCGTCAGCGGTACAGGAAACAACCTCGCCAACACCATCGACGGCTCGAAGAATGCGAGGGCCAATGTGCTCAAGGGCCTCGGCGGCAATGACAGTTATGTGCTCGGCGCCGGCGACACCGTCGTCGAAGCGGCCGGCGGCGGCACCGATACTGTCGGGTCCATGGTCGGTGTCACCTTGTCGGCCAATGTCGAGAACCTCACGCTGCTCGGTTCCGCGGCGATCAACGGCACCGGGAACAACCTCGCCAATGTCATCGACGGCACCTTGAACAACAGGGCCAATGTGCTGCGGGGCCTCGCCGGCGACGACACCTATTTCATCGGCGTCGGCGACACGGTCGTCGAAGCCGCATCCGCAGGCAACGACACCGTGCGTTCACTGGTCAGCCATGTTCTGTCGGCCAATGTCGAGAACCTCCTGCTGATCGGCTCTCTTGCCCTCACCGGAATCGGCAACAACCTCGCCAATGTGATCGACGGGACGCAGAGTTCCAAGGCCAACACGCTGAAAGGGCTAGGCGGCAACGACATCTACGTCGTCGGCACAGGCGACACGGTTGTCGAGGCGGCCAATGGCGGCAACGATACCGTGCGCTCCTTCGTCAGCCACACATTGTCGGCCAATGTCGAGAGCCTCACGCTCATCGGGTCGGGAATAGCGAGCGCCACCGGCAACAATCTCGCCAACACGATCGATGGCTCCCAGAACGCCAGGGCCAATCAGCTCCGGGGCCTCGGCGGCAACGACACCTATTTCGTCGGTGCGGGCGACAGCGTGATCGAGGCCGCCGGCGGCGGCAACGACACGGTCTTCGCCTTCGTCGGCCATACGCTGTCCGCCAATGTCGAGAACCTGGTCCTCACGGGAACGGCGGCCATCGCCGGCATCGGCAACAACCTGTCGAACCTGCTCGACGGCAGTCGCAATACCAGATCGAACCAGCTCAAGGGTCTTGGCGGCGACGACACCTATTTCATCGGCGCCGGCGACACCGTCGTCGAGGCGGCGTCGGGCGGCAAGGACACAGTGCGTTCCCTCGTGAGCCACACGCTGTCGGCCAATGTGGAGAATCTGGTACTGACCGGCACCTCTGCAACCATCGGCAAAGGCAACGGTCTCGCCAATGTCATCACGGGAAACAACGCCGCCAACCGGCTCGAAGGCGGCGCGGGCGACGACTATCTGAGCGGCGGCCTCGGCAAGGACGTCCTTGTCGGCGGAGCAGGAAGGGACGGCTTCGTCTTCGAAGCCGCTCTCAATGGCGCCAACAATGTCGACACGATCCTCGATTTCGATGCAAGCAACGACGGGATCCTGCTCGACAATGCCGTGATGGCAGGACTGGGAACGGCGCGGGGAGCGCTTGATCCGACCAAATATTGGGCGAGCGAGACCGGCCTTGCCCACGACGCCGACGATCGCATCATCCTCGACGTCAAGACTGGCAAGCTGTTCTACGACTCCAACGGCAGCGCAGCCGGCGGCTCGACCCATTTCGCGACCATCTCGGCCAATCTGCTGCTTGCACCGGGCCATTTCCTGGTCATCTGAGCTTCCGGGCACCGGCGGTCAAACGACCTGCAGCCCTCTTGAATTAATTGAACGTTTGTTTTATTAAGGCGCGCAACGGGAGGATGATCCATGGCGCGGACCACGGGTTCGGACGGAGAGAAGACGGAAGCGGCGCTGCGCGAGGCTGCAGTCAATCTGATTGCCCGCTACGGCTACGAGGCGGTTTCGATGCGCCAGCTTGCCGCCGAGGTCGGCGTCCAGGCCGCTGCCCTCTACCGTTATTTCCCGACCAAGGAAGACCTGCTGTTCACGCTGATGCGGGAACACATGGAGGCGCTGATATCGGGCTGGAACACCGCCGGTGCCGATGCAGAAGGCCCGGTCGCGCAACTCGCCGCCTTCGTCGACCATCACATCCGCTTCCATGTCACGCGCCGTCACGCCACCCACGTCTCCAATCTGGAACTGCGCAGCCTGTCGCCGGAGCGGCTCACGCATATCCTGCGGTTGCGCGCGAGCTACGAGAAGGAGCTGCGCGCCATCCTGCGCGAGGGAGCCCGCAGCGGCGACTTCCTCATCGACGACATCGGCCTGACCGCCATGGCGATCATCCAGATGATCACCGGCGTCATCGTGTGGTTCAGGCCGGACGAGCGCCTGTCTGTCGAAGAGGTCGCGGGAACCTATCTTTCAATGACGATGCGCCTCACCGGCGCGGCCATTTCAAGTGAGAAGAAAAATGTACACGCACTCGCTTAACTTCGGGCTCGGCGAAGACATCGAGGCGCTGCGCGACATGGTGCGACGCTTCGCCCAGGAAAAGATCGCCCCGCTCGCTGCCGACATCGACGGCTCGAACGAGTTTCCGCCGCATCTGTGGAAAGAACTCGGCCAGCTCGGCCTGCTCGGCATCACCGCCGATCCGGAACATGGAGGTTCCGGCATGGGCTATCTGGCACAGGTCGTGGCGATCGAGGAGATCAGCCGCGCTTCCGCCTCCGTCGGCCTGTCCTACGGCGCCCATTCCAATCTGTGCGTGAACCAGATCAATCGCTGGGGCACGCAGGAACAGAAGGCCCGCTATCTGCCCGATCTCTGCACGGGCGACCATGTCGGCGCTCTGGCCATGTCGGAATCGGGCTCCGGCTCCGATGTGGTGTCGATGCGGCTGAGAGCGGAGAAGCGCAACGACCATTTCCTGCTCAACGGCACCAAGATGTGGATCACCAATGGGCCTGATGCCGACACGATGGTCGTCTACGCCAAGACCGACCCGGAGCGGAACTCCCGTGGCATCACCGCCTTCATCGTCGAAAAGCAGATGAGCGGCTTCTCGGTGGCCCAGAAGCTCGACAAGCTCGGCATGCGCGGCTCCAACACCGGAGAGCTGGTTTTCGACAATGTCCAGGTTCCCTTCGAGAATGTCCTCCACGAGGAGGGACGCGGCGTCGAGGTGCTGATGTCCGGCCTGGACTACGAGCGCGTCACGCTCGCGGCCGGCCCGGTCGGCATCATGGCCGCCTGCATGGACACGGTCGTTCCCTATGTGCACGAGCGCAAGCAGTTCGGCCAGCCGATCGGCGAATTCCAACTCGTGCAGGGCAAGCTCGCCGATATGTATTCGACGATGAATGCCTGCCGCGCCTATGTCTATGCTGTCGCGGCAGCCTGCGACAGGGGCGAGACCACACGCAAGGATTCGGCCGGCTGCGTGCTCTACGCCGCCGAAAAGGCGACGCGCATGGCGCTCGACGCGATCCAGCTGCTCGGCGGCAACGGCTACATCAACGACTATCCGACCGGACGCTTTCTCCGCGACGCCAAGCTCTACGAGATCGGCGCCGGCACCAGCGAGATCCGGCGCTGGCTGATCGGCCGGGAGATCATGGCGGAAGCAATCTGAAGTCGCGGCGCGAGCGGACCGGCAGCGCGCCGGTTCTTTTCGCGATATAGTTCGACCGGAGGTGGCGGCGATCCGCTGGCTTCACTGCTCCGAACCGACAAGCATACAAGGCCGTTGCGCCACCAAGGGATCTGAGAACGAACTCATATGGCCACCCTCCACACCCAGCTCTCCCCCCTTTCCGACACCTTCAAGGCCAATGCCGACCGCATGCGGGCGCTGGTCGCCGACATCGGCGCCAAGGCCTCGACGATCGAGCGTGGCGGCCCCGAGGATGCGCGCGACCGCCATGTCGCGCGCGGCAAGCTCCTGCCGCGCCAGCGGCTGGCGCAGTTGCTCGACACCGGCTCGCCCTTCCTCGAGATCGGCCAGTTCGCCGCCTGGGACATGTATGGCGGCGATATCGCCGCGGCCGGGATGATCGCCGGCATCGGCAGGGTCGAGGGGCGCGAGGTCATGGTGGTGGTCAATGACGCCACGGTGAAGGGCGGCACCTATTATCCTCTGACGGTGAAGAAGCATCTTCGCGCCCAGGAGATCGCGCTGCAGAACAATCTGCCTTGCGTCTATCTCGTCGATTCCGGCGGCGCCAACCTGCCCAACCAGGACGAAGTGTTTCCCGATCGCGAGCATTTCGGACGCATCTTCTACAACCAGGCCAATATGAGCGCGGCCGGCATCCCGCAGATCGCCTGCGTCATGGGGTCGTGCACCGCGGGCGGCGCCTATGTGCCGGCGATGTCGGACGAGACCATCATGGTGCGCAAGCAGGCGACGATCTTCCTCGGCGGCCCGCCGCTGGTGAAGGCGGCGACCGGCGAGGACGTGACGGCCGAGGAACTCGGCGGCGCCGACCTCCATACCCGCGAATCCGGGGTCGCCGACCACTACGCATATGACGACGAGCAGGCGCTCGCCATCACCCGGCGCATCGTCAAGAACCTCAACCGCAAGAAGACGATCGGCCTTGATCTCAGGTCGCCCGAGGCGCCGCTCTATGCGGGAGACGAGATCTACGGCGTGATCCCCGCCGACCTGCGCCAGCCTTACGACGTACGCGAGGTGATCGCGCGCGTGGTCGACGGCTCGGAGCTTGACGAGTTCAAGCAGAACTACGGCACCACGTTGGTCACCGGTTTCGCCCATATTCACGGCATGCCGGTCGGCATCATCGCCAACAACGGCGTGCTGTTCTCCGAAAGCGCCCTGAAGGGCGCCCATTTCATCGAGCTCTGCTGCCAGCGCCGGATTCCGCTGGTCTTCCTGCAGAACATCACCGGCTTCATGGTCGGCCGCAAATATGAGGCTGGCGGCATCGCCAAGGACGGCGCCAAGCTGGTCACGGCCGTCGCGACGGCCCAGGTGCCGAAAGTGACGATGATCATCGGCGGCTCCTTCGGCGCCGGCAATTACGGCATGTGCGGCCGCGCCTATTCGCCCCGCTTTCTTTGGATGTGGCCCAATGCCCGCATCTCGGTGATGGGCGGCGAGCAGGCCGCCACCGTGCTCGCCATGGTCAAGCGCGAGGGCATAGAGCGCAAGGGCGGGAACTGGTCCAGGGAAGAAGAGGCCGAGTTCCGCGCGCCGATCCTCGAAAAATACGAGCGCGAGGGTCACCCGCTCTATTCCTCCGCCCGGCTCTGGGACGACGGCATCATCGACCCGGCCAGGACCCGCGAGGTGCTGGCCCTGTCGCTCTCGGCCGCGCTCAACGCGCCGGTGCCCGAAACGAAGTTCGGCGTGTTCAGGATGTAGGCCATGGCAAAGGACCGCATGCAGGCCGTGACTGGCGACATCACCAAGCTCGAGGTCGATGCCATCGTCAACGCCGCCAACAGTTCGCTGCTCGGCGGTGGGGGCGTCGACGGCGCCATCCATCGCGCCGCTGGCCCCGAGTTGTTGACTGAATGCCGCACCCTCCGAGGCTGCAAGACCGGCGACGCCAAGATCACCGCCGGTTACAGGCTGCCGGCCAGGCATGTCATCCACACAGTCGGACCGGTCTGGCATGGCGGCGGCGCGGGCGAGGCCGGGCAGCTCGCCTCCTGCTATCGCCGTTCGCTCGAGCTCGCGCGCGATCATGGCTGCGCCTCGGTCGCCTTCCCGGCGATCTCGACCGGCGTCTATGGCTACCCCAAGGACGAGGCAGCGACGATCGCGGTCCGCACGGTCGCGGCCTTCCTGGGAGAGAACGCGACACCCGAACGTGTCGTCTTCGTCGGCTTCGACGCGGCAACCACAGAACGCCATGCTGCCGAGATAGCGGCGCTGAAAGAGATGGGCTGATGTTTTCGAAGATCCTGATCGCCAATCGCGGCGAGATCGCCGTCCGCGTAATCCGCACCGCGAGGCTGCTCGGCATCAAGACCGTCGCGGTCTATTCGGATGCCGATGCGCGTTCTCTCCATGTCGCCCAGGCCGACGAGGCCGTCCATATCGGCCCCTCGCCTGTCGGCGAGAGTTATCTGAGGACCGACAGGATCGTCGCGGCGGCGCTGGCGACCGGCGCCGAGGCCATCCATCCGGGCTACGGCTTCCTGTCGGAGAATCCTGAATTCGTCGAGGCTGTCGAGGCGGCGGGGCTGGTCTTCATCGGCCCCTCTGCCGCGTCGATCCGCGCCATGGGGCTCAAGGACGCGGCGAAGCGGCTGATGGAGAAGGCCGGCGTGCCCGTCGTGCCCGGCTATCACGGCGATGACCAGGGGTTGGTGCTGCTCGCCGGCAAGGCCAGGGAGATCGGCTATCCCGTGCTGATCAAGGCGCGAGCGGGCGGCGGCGGCAAGGGCATGCGGCGGGTTGAAACCCCCGACGATTTCGCCGACGCGCTCGCAGGCGCCAAGCGTGAGGCCAAGGCCGCCTTCGGCGACGACCGGGTGCTGGTGGAAAAATATGTCGACAAGCCGCGTCACATCGAGGTGCAGGTGTTCGGCGACAATTTCGGCAATGCCGTGCATCTTTACGAGCGCGACTGCTCGGCGCAGCGGCGCCACCAGAAGGTGATCGAGGAGGCCCCTGCCCCCGGCATGACGGCGGAACTGCGCAAGGCCATGACAGAGGCCGCAGTGAAGGCGGCGAAGGCCATCAGATATTCCGGCGCGGGAACGATCGAGTTCATCGTCGACGCCTCCGAGGGGCTCAGGCCCGACCGCTTCTGGTTCATGGAGATGAACACGCGCCTGCAGGTCGAGCATCCGGTCACCGAGATGGTCACCGGCATCGACCTCGTGGAATGGCAGTTGCGCGTTGCGGCGGGCGAGAAGCTGCCGCGAGGCCAAAGCGAGATCAAGCTGGACGGCCACGCCTTCGAGGCGCGCATCTATGCCGAGGACCCCGCGCGCGGTTTCCTGCCGGCGACGGGGACGCTGCACCACCTGCGCTTTCCGGAAGCCGCGCCCGCGAGTGCCGCGATGCGCATCGAGACCGGCGTCAGAAGCGGCGATGCGATCTCGCCCTATTACGACCCGATGATCGCCAAGCTGGTCGTCCACGGGCGCGACCGGCCGTCGGCGTTGAAGGCGCTCGACATAGCGCTGACCGAGACGGAGATCGCCGGTTCGGTCACCAACATCGCCTTCCTGTCAGCGCTGGCCCGCGACGGCGACTTCGCCGCGGGCGACGTCGACACCGGCCTGATCGGGCGCAAGCAGGACGGGTTGACGGAGCGCGAGGCGCCGAGCGAACGGGCGATCGCAATTGCCGCCTTCGCCGCATCCGGGGCTGCCGTGCCCGCCTCGCCCGATCCCTGGTCGAGCCTCGCGGGCTATGCGCATTTCCATCAGGTGGCGCGCACGGTGAAGCTGAGCTTCGCCGACCACACGGTGAGCGCGGCCGTCGCGGCGCGGCCGAGCGGCCGCTTCGACATCGCCGTCGACGGCCTCAAGCAGTCGCTCTCCCTGTCGCCAGAAGATACGCGGGCGGTCGCATGGCCGGGCCATGTCACCGTATTCGACGATCACCAGGCCTACACCTTTTCCGTGACCGATCTTTTGTCGCGCTCGGAGGAGGACGCGGGCGGAGGCGACAGCCTGCGCGCTCCGATGCCCGGCCTGGTGAAGGTCGTGCGCGCCGAAGCCGGCGAGGCTGTGAAGAAGGGCCAGCCCCTGCTGGTACTGGAGGCGATGAAGATGGAGCACACCATCGCCGCGCCTCACGACGGCATCGTCGAGGCCATCGCCGCCGAAGGCGCCCAGGTCACCGACGGCACGGTGCTGGTGCGGTTCGCCGAGATTGCGGACCAAAGCTGAGATGTGGCGGAGCCAGGCGGCCCGGCAACAAAATGGGCGAAGACGGCCCGGCCATTTTGTTGGGACGTCACCCGGGGGCGCGCCCATTCCCGCACCTTGCCGTATATGCCGTCGCGCCAGACGTTGATGTCGTAGCTGGCGCTGTCGCCCTTCTCGTCGAAGATGATCGGCCGATCATCGTCTGGGTCGGTTTGCCGGTCTGGAGCGCCGCCGCGACCACTCCGCGGCCCGGGATCAGTGTGGCCCCGTTGTGATAGCTGCCGAACGCGGCAGGCGGGCGCGGAAGGCAACCTCGAACGCGGAAAGGCCGCGCCGGCCTGTTCTCGCCGGTCGCGGCCTTTCACTGGGCCCCCGCCCTTTCTCGCCTCGGCCATCCGGTCCGGCGCTATCCGCGCTCTTTTCCGGAAGGCATCCCTGTTTGAACTCGTTCAGTTCCCGATCGGTCGCCCGGCGCCGATCAGTGCATCGTCATCCATTCACGCGCTTCGCGAAGAGCGCGGGCGATCTCGGTCTTCGACATCGTCGCCGACAGTTCCGACCGCAACTCGGCTGCGCGGGCCGAACCCTTGATCGCAGCGATGTTGAACCACTTGTGGGCGGCGACGAGGTCGGTCGCGCAGTCGCGCCCGGTCGCATACATCATGCCCAGTTCCAAGAGGATGTCGGCCTGTGCCGTCGAGCCCATGGCGCCAAATCCAGCTTCAAGCATTTCGAAACGTGCCATTTCCAGTCCCCTGTCTCGTCTCCTGAGAGCCTGTCCCGCGTTGCCGTCGAGCCGCCCTTTCGATGCTTCCGAGAATGCGCCGAACGCTTGAATTCGCCGTTAAATGGCTTGCTTAATTTGAGGAAAACAAAGCTAAAACAATAAGTAAACGAGAGAGTTCATTAAGGATAAGGGGCCCCGGCTTTCCTCGCTTTTCCGAAAGATTCGAGAAAAATCCGATGCGCCCGGCGAAAGCCTTCGCTAACCACGAAAGAGGCTGACGACGATTAAGATATGGTTGGAGCGCGACTTTCCAGGCTGCGGGGTTCCCGCGAAATATCGCGCATCTTCCCCCACGGCACCGCTTCCGCTTCGGCACGGGCTGGACTAGCTTACGTTTGCGTAAACGGAAGCGGCGAAGAGCAAGGCCCGCCGCAGGCAACCAATGGGAGGACGTCATGTTTCGGAAACTGAGCCTGGCCGTCGCGGCGACCATGCTTCTGGCCGGCACCGCCTATGCCGACCCGATCGAGGGAAACTGGAAGACGGCAAGCGGCGAGACCGCGGCGATCGCGAATTGCGGCGGCGCGTTCTGCATCACATTGAAATCGGGCAAGTTCACCGGCAAGCGCATCGGCAAGATGCAGGCCAACGGCAGCAACAAATACAGCGGCGAGATCACCGACCCCGCCGACGACAAGACCTATTCCGGCAAGGCGACCTTGTCGGGGGCGTCGCTCAACATGAAGGGCTGCGTGCTCGGCGGCCTCATCTGCAAAGGCCAGACCTGGTCGAAGCTCTAGCGCCCCACTCCCTCACCCGGCCGGCACAGGTCGGGTGAGGGCTCAGTCCGTGCGCCTCAGGCCCGGGCGCGCTGCCCGAACAGCACTTTCTGGGCCTCCTTGTCGTCGGCGAGATTGCGCCGATATTCCTGGCCGATCTCGACCGCCTCGATCACGGCCGGCCGAGCGCTGATGGCCTCGAACCAGCGCTTCAGGTTCGGAAAGTCCTCCAGGTCCTGGCCCTGGTTCTTGTACGGCCGTACCCAGCCATAGGAAGCCATGTCGGCGATCGAGTAGTCGCCGGCCAGATAGGGACGGTCCGCGAGCCGCCTGTTCATGACGCCGTAGAGCCGGTTCACCTCGTTGGTGTAGCGGTCGATCGCATAAGGGATCTTCTCGGGTGCATATTGCCGGAAATGATGCGCCTGGCCAGCCATCGGCCCGAGCCCGCCCATCTGCCAGAACAGCCACTGGTCGATCTCGGTGCGCGAGCGTTCGTCCGTGCCGTAGAACCTGCCGAACTTGCGCCCGAGATATTGCAGGATGGCGCCGGATTCGAAAATCGAGATCGGCTCGCCGCCGGGACCTTCCGGATCGATGATGGCGGGCATGCGGTTATTCGGCGCGATCTTCAGGAAAGACGGCTCAAACTGTTCGCCGCGCCCGATGTTGACGTATTTCACCTCGTAGGGAACGGCCAGTTCCTCGAGCATGATGGTGATCTTCCAGCCGTTCGGCGTGGGCCAGTAATAGAGCTCGATCGGCTTCGACTGGGTGGTCATCGGCACATCTCCGGTAATTGGTCGCCGACAACAGATAGTTCCGCGCCGGTGCAACGCAAGCCGGGAATATTGACCCTGCTGTCAAGTTTCTTGAACGCCGGATGAACGCCGCTCTCAGCAATGGTTCAGCGCGGGGGATGCATTCTGGCTTCGAAACTGAACGAAGGGATGTCCGATGCTCGCCCGCCGCTTCACGATCGTCTGCCTGCTGATGGCCCTGTTCGGCATCCTGCTGTCGATCCTGGTGGCGGAGACGAGCCGGAAGGCACGGTCCTGGGAGATCGGCATGATCGTCCCTTGCGTGATGGAACAAGGGCTCGTCTGCGCCCCGCCGGCGAGGAACTGAACCGAGATGAACGAGGCAACGACGATGAACACCCTGACCGGGATCCTCCGCCTTCTGGCCCGCGCAGCGCTCCTGGCGACGCTCGTCGCGGCTCCGGCCCTGATGGTGCCGAAGGTCAACGCCGGCGACCGCATCACCATCGAGGCGCAGTCGCAGAAGAAGATGGGCGCCGGCCTGGTGCTGCTGGTCAGCCTGCAACGGGCCTGAGAAGAGTGGCAAGAGCGGCCCCTGCGTCCCCGAATCACGGGGAGCCCCCCCTCCCGCAGGCCGATCCGAATCCCTATAATGGGTCATGGAAAAGCGAATCTACCCACAACCGATCGAATCGATCGCCACGCCGGAGCCGTTTGCCCGGCAGAGCTTCACCGATGCGCGGCAGGCCGTCGCGACGCTGAAGATATTATATGACCGCAACACCGCATTCCTGCGGGATTCTTTCAAGCAGCTCGGCGAGGGCCGCGACAATAGCAGGCGTTTCCGCGCCTTCTATCCGGAAATCAGCGTGTCGACCTCGTCCTTCGCGCAAGTCGACAGCCGCCTGGCCTATGGCCACATGCCCTCCCCCGGCCACTACTCGACCACCATCACCCGGCCGGATCTCTTCGAGAACTACCTCGTCGACCAGTTGCGCGTGATCATGCGCAACCACGGCGTGCCGGTAACAGTGTCGGAGTCGGAAACCCCGATCCCCGTCCACTTCGCCTTCGTCGAGGGCACCTATGTCGACGGCTCCATAGCCGACAACATCAAGCGCCCGCTTCGGGACATGTTCGACGTGCCCGACCTTAACGGCACGGACGATCTCATTGCCAATGGCACCTTCGAGCCGATCCCGGGCGAGCCGCTGCCGCTCGCCCCGTTCACGGCGCAGCGCATCGACTACTCGCTTCATCGGCTGTCGCACTACACGGCGACGAGCCCCCGCCACTTCCAGAACTTCGTCCTGTTCACCAACTACCAGTTCTATGTCGACGAGTTCTGCGCCCATGCCCGCGATCTGATGGCGCAAGGCGGCGGCGGCTATTCGGCCTTCATCGAGCCGGGCAACCTCGTCACGCGGGCGGGCGACACGGCGCCGAGCGACGGCGGAAGCCCACCGCGCCTGCCGCAGATGCCGGCCTACCACCTGACAAAGCCTGGCCACGGCGGCATCACCATGGTCAATATCGGCGTCGGTCCGTCCAACGCCAAGACCATTACCGACCATATCGCGGTACTCAGGCCTCATGCCTGGCTGATGCTCGGCCACTGCGCCGGCCTGCGCAACAGCCAGGCGCTCGGAGACTACGTGCTCGCCCATGCCTATGTGCGCGAGGACCATGTGCTCGACGACGACCTGCCGGTGTGGGTTCCGATCCCGCCGCTGGCCGAGGTCCAGGTCGCCCTTCAGGAGGCGGTCGCCGAGGTCACCGGACTTTCCGGCTATGACCTCAAGCGCATCATGCGCACCGGCACGGTCGCCACCATCGACAACCGCAACTGGGAACTGCGCGAGCAACGCGGTCCGGTTCAACGCCTGTCGCAATCGCGGGCCATCGCGCTCGACATGGAATCGGCCACGATTGCCGCCAATGGCTTCCGGTTCCGGGTGCCCTACGGCACGCTGCTCTGTGTTTCCGACAAGCCGCTGCACGGAGAATTGAAGCTGCCCGGCATGGCGACCGAGTTCTACAAGCGGCAGGTCGCGCAGCATCTGACGATCGGTATCCGGGCCGTCGAGAAACTTGCCGAAATGCCGCCGGAGAGGCTCCATTCGCGCAAGCTTCGAAGCTTCTCCGAGACCGCGTTCCAGTAGCTCGGCGGGGGCCTCATCTTGATTGAGCCGCAATCGTCGGGCACCTGATCCGCCATGGAAAAAGCGCGCGTCACGGGAATTGTCAGGCTGGCCGCCCTCGCCTTGCCGCTCGCGCTGTCGCTTCCTTTGGTGGCGGGCTTCTTCGGGGCCTGGCATCCGGCCTTTGATTCCATGGCGCATTTCAGGGCGCATCTGGCCGTCGCGGTAGCGGTGGCCGCCCTGCCTGCCCTGTTCCTCGGCTATCGGAAGGAAGCGGCGATGTCGATCGTGCTCGCCGCTGCGACCTTCGCGGCACTCTCCCACGGGGCCGGGCTGCCCGGCCTGGGCACGGTCAATGCCGCGGTCGATCCTGCACCGGACGGCCGCGCCGTCTACCGCCTCCTGCACATCAATCTGCGTTTCGACAATACCACGCCGGAGAAGGTTCTGTCGCTCATCGGGCGCAGCCAGCCCGACGTCGTCACGCTCAACGAAGTGTCGGAGCAGTGGGTCAGGCATCTCGATCGCATCGCGGCCGCCTATCCCCACCGCGTCCTATGCGACGCCGAGAGCAAGGTTGGCGCCGTGGCGCTGCTGTCGCGGCGCCCCTTTGCGGCGGGCGAGACCGGCACATGCAGCGACGAGGGAGATATGGCAACCGCACGGATCGACTTCGGCGCTCAGGACGTCACGGTCGCCGCGCTCCACTTGAGTTGGCCCTGGCCCAGCAGCCAGCCGAAGCAGATCGACGGTTTGGCAACGGCCTTGTCGGATCTTCACGGCACGACGCTGCTCGCCGGCGATCTCAACGCCACGCCGTGGAGCCATGCCGTCGCCCGCATCGCCGAGGCCGGCGGCTTGCAGCATGTCAGCGGGTCGACGCCGACCTGGCTTTACCGGAAGGTGCCGATTTCATGGCGGCAATGGGTCGGACTGCCGATCGACCACGTATTCAGCAAGGGCGACATCGCCGTCCGGTCGGTGCGCATCCTGGACGATGTCGGCTCCGACCATGCTCCGCTCCTTGCCGAATTCACGCTCGTCGGCCCGAAGCCGCGGGAGGAGCCCCGCTCCACCACCGTCCTCAAGGATGACCGCGCTTCGCGGGCGTGGACCGCGACGGCTTTGGACGCTGCGTGGGCTTTCCCTTCTCCGTCAGGACCTCCGCGCCGGTTTCGCCCCGGATCGCGTAGCACCGTGTCTTTTCCTGGATGATGGGCTTGCATTGCGCGGCGCCCGCACTGGCTGCGGCGGCCTTGTGCCCCACGGCAGCGTTCCGGAGGGGACGCATTCACTCCGCCCGGCTCCCGGCGGAAGAGTCGATTTGCAACCCCAGATTTCAGGAGCAGCGATGCCCTGGGGTCGTCAATCCCTCCTCGCAAGCGCGATGACCAGCTTGTCAACAGTACTGCCGGAGCGGTGTTCTATCATGTCGTAGCGGATCTGGCGCGCCTCGTACTCGGCATAGATCGCCTCGACCCGGCGCTTCACCTCGGCCTGGCTCTTCCGGCAGCGGGGATCGTTCCGCATCGAAAGGCCCGACACCGCCTGCTCGGCGGCGTTCACCATCTGCCTGGCGATTGTGCCGTGCCTTTCCTCATGCTTGCGGACACCCTGCATGAACCGGGCCCAGCGGCGCTTCAGGTCGGGCGAAAGGTCGTTGACCACACGGGGAAAAGTGTAGGTGATCGCAAGCTGGGCCGTGGCGTTCTTGACGCGGCAGACGTCGCCACGCATATCCCATTCGACCTCCCAGCTGACGGTGTAGCCAGTCTGGGCGATCGCGCGGGTGAGCAGGCCGCGCCTCGGTCCTCTTCGATCCATCGACTGAAGAAGCGCATCGCCCGTCTTTCCGGTTATGTCGTAGTTGGTGGTCTTGACGCTGACCCGGACATCGGCAAGGGCCGGACCGGCGGCGAGGACGCAGGCGGCAGCCACACAGGCGATGCTGAAGACGTGCATCTCAAAGCCCTCCACGCTCGTGCCGAGCACAACACATCGGGGCTGACGTTTCAACATAGCACACAGTTTCGCGCCGCCAAAGCGGCCGCTCTACGCCGCTCTACGCCGATGGGATGTGATCAACGGTCGATGAGATCGACCGTTGGAGCGCCCGACTGCGTGGCCCACGCCCGTTCGCGCGGAGCCAGGCATCCAGTGCCGTCGACATGAGAGGCGTTTTTCGCGGCCGCGGAATGGACGCCTCACATATTGGGGTAGACGGGCCCTTCCCCGCCCTGCGGCGGCACCCAGTTGATGTTCTGGTTGGGGTCCTTGATGTCGCAGGTCTTGCAGTGCACGCAGTTCTGCGCGTTGATCACGAAGCGCACGTCGATGCCCATGCGGTCGGCCGCGGCATTGCCGTCGGCATCCACCCATTCGTAGACCCCGGCCGGGCAGTAGCGTGTCGACGGTCCGGCGAAGACGTCGTGCTCGGAACGCTTCTCCAGCTCCAGGTCCTTGACCTGGAGATGGATCGGCTGGTTCTCCTCGTGGTTGGTGTTCGAGAGGAACACCGACGACAGCCGGTCGAAGGTCAGAACGCCGTCCGGCTTGGGATAGTCGATCTTCTTGTGGTTCGCGGCCGGCTCCAGCGCGGCATAGTCCGGCTTGCCGTGCTTCAGCGTGCCGAACGGCGAGAAGCCGAAAAGCGTGTTGAGCCACATGTCGAGCCCCCCGACAGCCACGCCGAACAGGCCCAGCCGCGACCACAGAGGCTTGACGTTGCGCACCTTCTTCAGATCCTTGCCGATGTCGCTCGCCCGCCAGGCCGCTTCGTAGCCGGCAAGCTCGTCATGCGCGCGCCCCTCGGCGATCGCCGCCGCCACATGCTCGGCCGCCAGCATGCCCGACAGCACTGCATTGTGCGAGCCCTTGATGCGCGGCACGTTGACGAAGCCGGCCGAGCAGCCGATCAGCGCCCCGCCCGGGAAGGCGAGCTTCGGCACCGACTGCCAGCCGCCCTCCGTGATGGCGCGCGCGCCATAGGAGATGCGCTTGGCGCCCTCGAAGGTGCCGCGGATCGCCGGATGCGTCTTGAAGCGCTGGAACTCCTCGAACGGCGACAGATAGGGGTTCTTGTAGTTCAGATGCACGACGAAGCCGACCGCCACCTGGTTGTCCTCCAGATGGTAGAGGAACGAGCCGCCGCCGGTGCCCGTGCCGAGCGGCCAGCCGAACGAGTGCTGGACAAGCCCCGGCCGGTGGTTCTCCGGCTTCACCTGCCACAGTTCCTTCAGCCCGATGCCGAACTTCTGCGGCTCGCGCCCCTCGCCGAGCCTGAAGCGGGCAATCAACTGCTTGGCGAGCGAACCGCGCACGCCTTCGCCTATGAGCACATATTTGCCCATCAGCGCCATGCCCGGCGCGAAGGCCGGCCCGTGCGAGCCGTCGCGCTCGACGCCCATGTCGCCGGTCACGACGCCCGTGACGGCGCCGTTCTCGTCATAGATCAGGTCAGCGGCGGCGAAGCCCGGATAGACCTCGACGCCGAGCGCCTCGGCATGGCCGGCCAGCCAGCGGCAGACATTGCCGAGCGAGACGATGTAGTTGCCGTGATTGTTCATCAGCGGCGGCATCAGGAAATTGGGCAGGCGGAACGAGCCGGCCGGGCCGAGCACCAGGAAGTGGTCGTCGGTGACCGGCGTCTTGAACGGATGGTCCTTTTCCGCACGCCAGTCCGGCAGCAGCCGATCAATGCCGACCGGATCGACGACCGCGCCCGACAGAATATGAGCGCCGACCTCAGAGCCCTTTTCCAGCACGACCACGGAAAGCTCGGGATTGACCTGCTTCAATCGGATCGCCGCTGCAAGACCGGCAGGCCCCGCGCCAACGATCACGACGTCGAACTCCATGCTCTCGCGTTCGATTTCGCTCATCAATTCCTCCGCCCTTGCAGATCGACCACGATGCTGCATAAACCAAACACGCATCCTGCGAAACCGCATAGGCCATGCGACAATTCATCAGGTGGATGCGCTGTTGTGCACAGCAATATCGGGTAACCAACATTTACGTAAACGTCAATGCACTGCGGTGCAGGACGTGGCGCGTGACCAAAGGCCTCCAATATTCTAGCCTACTCTTCTTGCGCCGGATTTCGCCCGGCTTCATCAGCCAGGCGGCGTCCGGCCGGAAAGCGCAGGCAGGCGATGTTGCGGCTGTTTCGTGGTTTTCGAGCTTTTGTGTGCTGGGCCGCCATGGCCCTGCCCCTTCTCGCCGCATATCCGGCCGCCCCGGGGAACATCAGGGGCAAAGCCCACATCTGGCGCGCCGGCGCTTATTCCTTCTCGGACGAGCTCGGCGGACTTCGTATCCTCGGCGTCAGCGGAAGCGGGCGCAAGGAGGACCCGTTCGTGGTCAGGCAGGAATTCACGTCCTCCAGCCCGGCAATCATGGTGATCCGCGCGGCGGCGCCGATCCGGCCCTTCGACCAGTCCGGCGCCTTCGCGAGCGGCTTCATGCATATGCGCGTCGTGGTGGTCAACAACAGCGGCCAAGCCTGGGTGGAGTTCGAATTCGAGTTGCAGGAGCTCTATCTCCAGCCCAGCGTGTTCGGCGATGGCCTTTCCTTCGACCAGCGCCGCTCCGACAGCGACAACATATCATCCGACAGCTTCGCTCAGTTCAGCCGCGACTTCGAGCCTTACGACAGGTTGCGCTTCCGCGACGGCAAGGTGGATCCGCTAGCGACGGCGGGCTTCAGCTTCCTGATCACCGACTTCACGCCGCGCAGCCAGTTTTATCTGCTGCAGGATCCGCGCATCCCCTCATCCTGACCTTGAAAACATCAGCCCGATCTGCGACGCAGGAATGGATAGAGGCTCATGATGACCCCGCGAATAGACGACATACAGGCCAGCCTGCGTGAGGTCTTGCGTTTCCTCGCCGATGCAGGCGTCGACGAAGCGCTGGACGAGGTCGCCGTGAACCGCTTCGTGGAGGCGCCACGCCGGAAAGCCGCGCGCCAGGAACAGGAGGAGCGGACGCGGGAAACCGGTGGCAAAGCGGCGCCCGCCGCGCAGGCCGATCTGCGCCGCCCGGCCGCAGCCGTGCCCGACGAGGCGCAGGCAGCCAAGGCTCGCGAGCTTGCCCGCAGTGCCTCCACGCTCGCGGAGCTGCAGGAGATCCTCGCCGGCTTCGACGGCTGCAACCTGAAGTTCACGGCAAAGAACCTGGTCTTTGCCGACGGCAACCCGGAGGCGGCGGTGATGTTCGTCGGCGAAGCGCCGGGACGGGACGAGGATCTGGAGGGCCTTCCTTTCGTCGGCAGGTCGGGGCAGTTGCTCGATCGCATGCTCGCCGCGATCGGTCTCGACCGAGGCACGGCCTACATCGCCAACGTCATTCCCTGGAGACCGCCCGGCAACCGGACGCCGACCCCGCACGAGACCGAGATCTGCCGGCCGTTCATCGAGCGCCAGATCGAGCTCGTAGGCCCGAAGGTGCTGGTCAACCTCGGCGCCCCGTCCTCCAGAACGCTGCTGAACACGACCGAGAACATCCTGCGGCTGCGCGGCAACTGGCGTGTCCACACCACCGCTTCGGGCGTCGCCATACCCGCCATGCCGACCCTGCATCCGGCCTATCTCCTGCGCAACCCCGCCCACAAGAAGCTCGCCTGGCGCGATTTCCTGGAGGTGAAGGCGAGGTTGCGCAGCCTCGGGCAATGATCGCAGCGGCCGGAAGCAGGACTGAACGCGGAGCTGCGGAAACAGCAGCCGATACGAGGAGATCCTTCCCTGCTTTCATCCGGCGCTACGCCGCCTGATCGATACGGCAAGCAGACGAGAATCCGACGCTCGGAACCGGAGCGCCCCGGGGCTGGTTTCCGGCCATACGTCTCTTTGACCGGAACGAGCGGTCAGCGCCATATCGAGACGTTCGGACAAGCGATCGGGAAGGACGCGCTTTCGACCTTTTCACCGTCCTTCGACAAGTTCCCGGCGTCCCGCACCCTATCGGCGACCCTTTGGCGCCCGCAAGGTTCATGCGGCCCCAGTGATTCATATCCCAGGTGCCTCGGGGTACCGTCCGCGCCATACAGCCGGCGGCATCCCGATCTCGCGCTTGAACGCGCGCGTGAATGCCGCCTCGGACTGGTAGCCAGACTCGAGCGCAATCCTCACGATGGACTCATGTGACGTCCGCAGCCGCTGTGCCGCAAATTGGATGCGCTGCCTGGCCAGATAACGCATCGGCGGTTCGCCAATCAGGCGAGTGAACCTGTCCGCAAAGGCAGAGCGGGACAGCCCCATTTCCCGCGCGAGTTCCTCGACCGTCCATCGATGCTCCCTGCTGGCGTGAAGCCGCGCGAGCGCCCGGCCGATTGCCGGATCGCGCAGGCCGGCAAGCCATCCGCGCTGGACCTGCGGCAGCGTCTCCACGTAGCGGTGAACCGCCTCCATGAACAAGCATTCCGCAAGCTGGGCCAGGATCGACGGCGAGTTGACGCGCCCTGCTGCCGTCTCCTTCGCGGCGAACCGGAGCGAGCTTGCGATCCAGTCGCTGGAAGCACCTTCTTCTACCGGGAGTTTGAGCACATTGGGCAATAGCTTGATGATCGGATCGTTCGGCATGTCGGTGCCCAGAAAACCGCACATGATATGGCATAATGCGCCGCCGCCGCCGTAGTCGATGCGCGCCACTTTCCCATTTGTGGGAGGCAGGACCAATTGCTTCGCGCTAACCGGGGGGAGGCTCAGGTCGCTGCCGAGCATGTGGCCGCCATTGGTCGGAAAAACCACGATCTCGCCGGCCGTGATCTTTATCGGCTCCTGTCCGGCTATCTGCAGGAGCAGGCAACCCTGCGTGATGTAGTGATACGCAATCACGTGAGAGGGAAACGACATCCCCAGCAGGCCGACCTCGTCAGGTCCGATCGCCGAGGCGGTCACACACCAGGGGTCGGTGAAATCACAGTCGAGGAATATGCCGCCGCTCAGGCGCATTGTGCACAGCACGTCCAGCAATGCATTCATGAACGGAGCCCCCCGTCTCAGGCGGATCGGGCAAGGAATACGGCGTATCGATCATTCCGGGGCAACGCCATCGTCAATATCATACCACGAATTCAACGTGTGCGGTCTTGACCAGTCCAAAGAGGTGTGGAGGCCGAGTGCATCGGCATCGACCCCTGGTACGGTTTTGTCCTGAAAAGCGGACCAAGACCATGGAGGATGTCGCCGTGAATCACATCCGCATTTTCCCGATCGTCGCCGCAGCCACCTCCGTAGTTGTCGTAGCCCTTCCGGCTGACCTGCGCGGCGAGGACGACACAATGGAGGGCAAGGTAGTCCTGCCGGACCAGATCGCGTGGGCGCCCGGACCTGCAGCCCTTCCGCCCGGGGCGGAAGCCGCTGTGCTCTATGGCAACCCAGGTGAAGACGGTCTGTTTGCGCTGCGGCTGAAGCTCCCGGCGGGTTATCATATTCCGCCGCACACCCATCCGAAGCCGGAGATCGTGACCGTCATCACCGGAACGTTCCGCCTGGGGATGGGAGAAACAGCCGACCATGACGGAGCCCGGGTCTTGCCTGCCGGCGGTTTCCTTGCGCTCTCGCCGGGCGTGGCGCATTTCGCCTACGCGGATGACGGTACCGTCATCCAGCTCAACAGTACGGGTCCCTGGACGCTGACCTATGTCAATCCGGACGACGACCCGAGAAACAAATAGCCGGCAGTCGGGCCGCGCGGTGCGGTTTTGACCGGTCCGCGGGATTCGCCGCACTCCTAGCCGCCGCACCGGTCCGGTGGCGGGGGAATTGACAAACTTGGGAGAACGGACATGGCTGAAACGCCTAAGGAATTGGTCGTGGTCATAACCCGTGGGGCCGATCACGAACTGTCTTCGGTTGCCTTCACGATCGCCAATGGCGGCATGACGGCAGGTCTGAAGGTATCGATCTTCCTGACCAGCGCTGCCGTCGATCTCGTCCGCAAGCGCGCGGTTGAGGGTCTGGTCGTGCATCCGCTCGAGCCCTTGCAGGCGCTGATCAAGGATTTTCTCGCCCGCGGCGGGCAACTATGGGCCTGCACCCCTTGTGTCAAGGCGCGCGGCTATGAGCAGAGCGACCTGATCGACGGCGTTGAGATAGCCGGGTCGAGCGCGATGCATGAGCGGATCCTGGCAGGTGCAGCGACGTTGAGCTTCTGACACCTGCGGCGCGAGAAACAGGCCAAGCAGGGAAGCGTGGGCAAAGACGCGCGCGGCTGGGGCCGATCGCGGGGGGCAGTGACCATGATTTCCACCGCGAATGTCGCCTTCGACCCGAAGGATCTGGAATCCAAAGTGAAGGCGATGTACCGCAAGGTCGCCGAGGATCCGCGCGGGGAGTTCCACTTCGAGATGGGCCGCCCGCTCGCCGAACGGCTCGGCTACGTCGCCGCCGATCTCGACCGAATCCCGGCGGAGGCGATCGAGTCGTTTGCCGGCGTCGGCTACCACTTCGATCTCGCCGATCTCAATGAAGATGAGACCGTCATCGACCTCGGCAGCGGTTCGGGCATGGATACCTTCATTGCGGCCCTCAGGGTCGGTCACGGCGGGAGGGTGGTTGGCGTCGACATGACGGACGAGCAACGGGCGAAGGCCGAGCGACTGCGCAATCGCGCCGGCATTCACCAGATCGCCTACGTCGAGGGTCATATCGACGATGTCTCGATTTCCGATGATTTCGCCGATGCCGTTCTCAGCAACGGCGTCATCAATCTCGCCCCTGACAAGGTGGCGGTGTTCCAGGAGGCCGCTCGTATCCTGAAGCACGGGGGGCGGCTTGCCCTTTCGGACATCGTCACGGAACGCCAGTTGCCCGACACGGTTGTCTGCAACGCCAACCTTTGGGCCGCCTGCATCGGCGGGGCCATGCAGCACGACAAATATCGTGCTGCCATCGAGGCCGCCGGGCTTCGGGTCAAGACGGTTCGGGACAATCCCAGCTACCGTTTCATCTCGGACAATGCGAGAAGCGCGCAGGAGAAATGGGGCGTCAAGAGCATTTCCGTTCTGGCCGTCAAAGGGTGATGGAAGCGTTTTCACCCCCTCAACACACTCTTGACCGTCCTGGACGGTACCCTCGCCGACGAAACAATCGCTCGTCGGGCATGAAAATCGCCGCGGTGCCGCGAAGGGCGACTTCGCCAGGACATCCTCGATCCATCCGCGTGCGATCGCATGCATTTGCCATCCTCCTTCTGCGGGAACCGGGTCAAGCGGCCGCCGAACGGCGCAGGCCGACGAATTGCAGTTCGGCAAACAAGGCTACGGTCAGCGCCTGGGCGGCAACGAAGGCGATACCGAGAACGTTGGGCGCCACAGAACCGGAGATCCGCAGCCCGAAGCTGGCGACCACCCAAAGCACGTTGATGGCGATGGTATCGATCAGGACGAGGCGGGAAACCGTCTGGCGCCGCGCCGTGACCAGGAGAAGGGCGACGAAAGCCGGGCGCAACAGCGACGCGATCATGCTGTCCGCGCGGTTCCACGTCGGCATCGCGGAGATCGCCGACCACTCCGTTTTCACGGACTTCGTGCGCGACCTCGTCTCCCACTCCTCCCTCATCATCGCGCTCTACTGGAAACGGCGTGAAACGACCTGCGAGAGCCATGCCCACCATGCGCTGGTCGACGCCATCGAAGCCCACAAGCCCGCGGAAGCGGCGGAGTTGATGAGGCACCATATGCTTGACCTCCTGTCGGGCCTCGACCTCACGCGCGCCAGCCCCAAGCCCGAACGCCTCGCCGACTTGTTGCGGTAGTGGTGGTCTGGCACCTGGAACCGAGGCCGTAAGGCCGCCTGGGGTTTGTTTCCTGCCGTACGTCTCTGACCGGAACGAGCAACCGGCGCGACTTCCGGACGTAGGTGCATCATATGCATTTCGGACGTTGGTACTGCGCGAGTTCAACCCGTCCCGCCGGTTCGGAGCCTTAATTGGCATCAATAGAGCCTAACTCCCGCTTCTTGACACATGACGGCGCTGTGCCGCCTCTCTGAGGAACCGCAGGCTTACCACGGCGACGAGCACGATTCCGGCTACACGCCCGGAATCCTCCATGCGACGCTATCGATCGACGCTGATCAGTTGCAAGAAGAGGCCGCTCGGGAAGAACTGGTTCTTGATCGAAAGACGTTCGGTGGCACTGGCTTTCATGCGCGCCGCCTGCCCAAGGCTCCCGTCACCCGACTGCGGCGCCAGTTCGAACGCATTCATCGCGGCCAGTCTGCAACCGCGGCGGCCGGCATATGGCGCCGCACCTTATTCCGGGCCTTCGCCGACACTCTTGACGACACGCCACAAACTTATGTCTGCTGGCTGCCGCTCCATCTTATTCGGTCCGACCTTGCGAGCGAAGCCGAGAAGGCCTGCAGAACCGTTCGGGGGCCTCAGACCAGCAACGCGCCGGGATTCATAATATCGCGTGGATCGAGTGCACGCTTGATCTGTCGCATCACGGAGAGTTTCACTGGGTCGCCCAGCCGCCGTAGCTCCGAGGTGAGCTTGCGACCGATTCCATGCTCGGCGCTGATGGTGCCCCCGAAGCGCACGGCGATGTTGTGTACGGCCATCTCCACCTCGAGTGCTTTCGCCTCTCTGTCGGGCAGGGCCCGCCAGTAGTCGTGTGGGAACATGAGGATATAGTGCACGTTCCCGTCCCCCAGGTGGGAGACGACGAGCACGCGGGCTTCCGGGAAGAACCTCGCCGACATCTCGTCGGCCGCCTCGATGAAACCGGCAACGGCCGAGTTGCGCACTGCGGTGTCGTGGACGATGCCGACTCCCTCGATCTTGTGCGCCTCAGTGACCGAGTGGCGGATGTGCCAGATCTCTTTCGCCTGGGCCTCGCTCTGCGCGACGAAAGCATCGTCGGCGAGGTCGGCTTCCAGCGCGGCGGCCATCACCTCCTCGAGCGCGGAGACGAGGTCCGCTTCGGGGTCGGTATGGGCGAGCTCAATCATGACCGACCACGCCGGCGTGGCGTTGAAAGGCAGCCGTGTGCGCGGAATGTGCCGCAATACGCAGTCCACCTCGGCCCGATTGAGCATCTCGAAGGCCTCGATCGTGTCGCCGCAGCGTTCCTGGAGGCGGGACAGTAGCTCGACCGCGGACTTAGGCCCGGTGACGGAGATCCAGCCGTGCGCAAACGTCCTGTTCGGCTGGCGCAGACGCAACGCAGCGCCGGTGACGAGGCCGAGCGTACCTTCCGCGCCGATCAGGAGATGCTTGAGGTCGTAACCGGTGTTGTTCTTGCGCAGCGCGTCTAGATCACGATAGATGCTGCCGTCCGGCAGAACCGCCTCGATGCCGCAGACGAGATCGCGCATCGGGCCATAGCGCAGCACGCCGGTGCCGCCAGCATTGGTCGAGATCAGGCCGCCGATCTGGGCCGTCCCTTCGCTGCCGAGATGTAGCGGGAACTGCCGGCCCTCGGCGGCCGCAAGCTCGTGCACGCGCGCAAGAGCCATGCCGGCGTCCACCGTGAGCACGTTGGCGGCACGGTCGACGGCCCGCAGGCTCGTCATCTTGCCCATGCCGACGACGATCGCCGGGCGGCCGCCAGGGGCAGTCGGCACGGCGCCGTAGCACAGCCCCGTATTGCCGCCGATCGGGAAGATCACAGCGTCGTGCTCGCGCGCTATGTCGACGACGGCAGCCGCCTCGTCGGTGCTCGCCGGAAGAGCGACGGCCTCTGCCGCGCCCGTCATGCGGCCGCGGAAATCCCTGACGAACGGTGCCATCTCGCGCTGGTCGGCGATCAGGCCTCGCTCGCCAAGGACCGTTCGGAGCCTATCGACCAGCGTGCTCACGCGGCAATCGCTTTCGCCATGCCGGCATAGGCCGCTTCAAGTGCCTTGCGCGTTTCCGGCGTCGGGTCCGTGAGCGGCAGGCGCACGCCGCCGGCGCGCATGCCGGCAAGGCTCATATAGTATTTGAGCGGACCCGGATTGGTCTCCAGGAAGATCGTCTTGACGACCCGATCGAGACGCTGCTGATGCGCGATCGCAGCGTCGAGCTTGCCGTCGCGGGCGAGCTTGAACACTTCGATCCAGTGGTGCGGATAGACGGTCGCCGAAGCGAGCACACCGCCGCGCGCGCCGAGCGCCACATGGGTGGCGAAAAGCGGCTCCTCGCCGCTGAGCACGGCAAGCTTGTCGCCGGCGAGCTTCATCGTCTGGATGAATTCGGGCATGTCGTAGGACGAGCACTTCATGCCGATGATTGAGCCATCGTCGGCGAGCGCGGCGATCGTCTCCGCCTTCAGCGCCACCCCGGTGCGGCGGGGAATTTCGTAGGCGAGCACCGGCGCGTCGACCGCATCGCGATACTTGCGGAAATAGGTGCGCATGCCCTCCTGCGTGCCAGCGGCATAATAGGGCGTGACCGTCATCACGCCGCTCGCACCGGCGGCCACGAAGTCGCGGCCCGCATCCACCGCGTCGGCGAAACCGGTAGCTAGCACGCCCGGCAGCACCGGCGCGCCGGCGGCTGCTTCGACACATGCCCGAACGATGTCGGCGCGCTCGCCGCGCGACAGGGCCGGATACTCGCCGGTGCCGCCGATCGGCACGATGCCGGTTGCGCCCGCTTCGATCTGGAAGCGGACCAGCGACCGCAGCGCCTCGAAGTCGACGGAGCCATCGTCCGTGAAGGGCGTGACGATTGCCGTGAAGAGGCCCGACAGGTCGTCTTTTTTCAGAGTCATCCAGAAAATCCTTTCAGAAAGATCATAGGAAACCGAACCATCGCGGCAGCGTCAATGAGATCGCAGGTACGTAGGTGACGACGAGCAGCACCGCCAGATTGGAGAGGAGGAAGGGCACGCTCTGGCGCACGATCGCGCCGAGCGGCACCCCGGATATCGTCGAGCCTAGATAGAGCGCCAGCCCGTAGGGCGGCGTCATCAGGCCTATCATCACGTTGAGCACCATGATGACGCCGAAATGAACCGGATCGACGCCCATCGCGGCGAGCAGCGGCGTGAACAGCGGCGCAAACAGCAGAAGCTGCACGGAATCGCCGATCCACAGGCCGTTGATCAGGAAGAACAGGTTGAGGAGCAGCAGCAGCGTCCACGGCTCGAGCTGGAGATCCTGCACGAGCGCCTGCAGCTCGCTCGGCACGCGTTCGTTGGCCAGCACCCAGCTTATGATGGTCGCGAAACCAACGATCAGATAGACGGATGCCGAAGTGCGCGCGGCCCGGTCGATGATGTCCCAGAACGCCTTCACCGACAGGTTGCGGTAGGCGAGCACGCCGACCAGCAGCGCGTAGGCAACCGCGATCGCGGCTGCTTCCGTTGCCGTGAAGATGCCGGAGATGATGCCGCCCAGGATGATCAGCGGCATGAAGATCGCCCAGAAGGCGCTCATGAAGATGTGGAAGGCGACGCCGAGGGTGAGGCCCTCGATCGGGTTCCGCGGAAAGCCCTTCTTGCGCGCCAGATAGAAGACGACGGCCATCTGCGCGACGCCGAGCATCATGCCCGGCACCGCGCCGGCCAGGAACAGCGCGGCGACCGAGGTGTTGGTCAACGCGGAGAAGATGATCAGCGGGATGGAGGGCGGGATGATGGGCCCCTGGATCGCGGAACTGACGGTCAGCGCGGCCGCAAAATCCTTCCGGTAGCCGTCCTTCTCCATCATCTTGATCTCGACCGGTCCGAGCGCGGAGATGTCGGCCAGCGCGGATCCGGACACGCCGGAAAACATCATCGAGCCGACGACATTGACATAGGCCAAGCCGCCGCGAAGCCGGCCGACCATCAGGCGAGAGAGGTTCACCAGCCGGTCGGTCATGCCAATCGCGGTCATGATCTCGCCAGCGATGATGAAGAGCGGGATCGACAGCCAGATGAAGACATCCATGCCGGTGAAGAACTTGTGGGCGTAGATATCGAGCATGCCGGCCATACCGGGCTTGATGACGAAGTAGGCCATCCCCGCGAAGCCGATTGCGAATATGACGGGGCTGCCCATAATCATGAGCACGAGCAGGAGGCCGATGACGATGAGAAGCGATTGGTCCATCGGGCTGCCTCAGATCTCGGCTTTGAGGATGGAGGGTTCGGCGGTCTCGGGCGTGCCGCGGACAAAGTCGCGCAGCGCCAGAACCAGCATGTGGAACAGCATCAGGGCTGCGCCGACGGGCACGGAGAGGTAGATCCAGTAAAAGCTGACCTGTAGCGTTGCAGACATGCGACGCTGTCCGAAGTCGGCATTCTCGTAGCCTTTCCAGACGAGTACGGCGAGCAGCACGCACAGCATCAGGCGGAAGATCGCGTTGCGGAGCGAAAGCAGCCGGCGCGGCCAGTACCAGTCGAAGAAATCAACGCGAACGAGCTGTTCGTCCTTCACCAGCAGGCTGCCCGCCAGCATCACCACCCATATCATCAGGTAGCGCGCGGCCTCCTCCGGCCACGGAAGCGAGAAGCCTAAGCCGTAGCGCAGCACGACCTGGATGAACAGGATGGCTGCAACTAGGATGAGCATGACCCGGGCGGCAAGGGAGGCGATGAAACCCAGGACGCCTGCGAGCATTTCGAGAGTTCTGAGCAATGACGCCTCCGCTCTCCGATGGTTGGACCGGATCGATTTGTCTGGATCCGGCAGGACGAACCCGCGCCGTGCGGCGCGGGCGCCACGATGACTAGTCCTGCGTGTCGGCGATAGCCTGCCGCAATTCCCCGATCAGCTCCGCGCCGACCTGCTCGGTGAGCATCTCGGCGATCGGCTGCTGGCTCTTCTCGACGAACGCCTGGAACTCCTCCGCCGTCGGCTGGTAGATTTCGACGCCCGCTTTCTCGATCACCTTCAGGTCTTGCGATTCCTTCGCCGCGATGATGCCGAGCATGGCAAAGGTCGCCTGGCGACCGGCATAATCGAACGCCGCGCGGTCTTCTTCGCTGAGGCTCTGGTAGAATTCCTCATTGATGGTGATGAGCGGCATGTTGATGAGGTGGTGATCCAGCGTATAATACTTCTGCACTTCCTGCAGATTGGCCAGAAGCATGGTGTAGGGCGCGTTCTCCTGCCCGTCGACCACGCCCGTCTGCAGCGCGCTGTAAAGCTCCGCCCAGGCGATCGGGGTGGGCGACGCGCCGAGCGCCTCGACCATCTTGATGTGGATCGGAACCTGCTGGGTGCGGATCTTCAGCCCCACCATGTCTTCCGGCGTGCGTATCGGCCGCACGGAATTCGAGAAGTTGCGGAACGCGGACGGCAGGTAGTTGAGGATGCGAACACCGCTCTGCTCGGCGACGACATCGGAAAGCTTCTTGCCGAACGGTCCTTCGAGAACCTCGCGCGCCACTTCGGTGGTTGCGAAAGTGTAGGGCATCTCCAGCACCTGCGCAGCGGGCGCGTAAGCCGCCACGTGGCCAGCATTCAGGCCGCCGACGATCTGCAGCGATCCGCGCGCATTCTGTTCAAGCAGCGACTCCAGGTCGCCGAGTTGGCCATTAGGGAACACCTGGATCTCGTAGCGTCCGCCGGTGTGCGACTTGACGATCGAGCTGAACACCTCGGAGTAGGCCCAGTAGGGGTTTGCCAGCAGGTCGCCTTCGCCGTCGACGTGTCCGAAGCGCACGATCGTCTGCGCGTCGGCAGCACCGATCATCAAGGTTCCAAGGCTCATTGTCGCCGCAGCGCAAAGAACACCCAGTTTTCGTATGATGGAATTCATTTCCTCAACTCCGCTGTCGGTGGTGGATGGCATAGTGACCCCGACGCGGCGGGCCGATAGCCCGACGGCGCTCAAGTTCACCCTCGATATAGATGCTTCTGGCAATTTCCCTGGGGGCTTTGTGGCCGACCCCTCTTAGCCGTCTACCATACGAAACGACTTTTTAGTGTCAAGCTGTATCGTCAAATTCTTTTCGTATAGTGGATAATCGTACTATCCGCACTTTCCCCGCAGGAAGGGACATCGTATAAGGGAGCTATGTCGCTTGGCGGGTTCCGCCCGGTTGCCAGACAGCAAGAGAGCTGGAGTCAGCAATGAACGTCCGACCTGCCAAAGTCATGGAACCCGATGTCGAAACGGCGGTGCCCGACCTGGACATAGGGGCAAGGCTGGCCCAGCTTCGCCAGCAGCAGGGCTGGACGCTCCAGCAGGCGAGCAAGCGTACCGGCGTCTCCGCGTCGGCGCTGTCGAAGATCGAGCGCAACGAATTGTCGCCGACGATCTCGACCTTGCAGCGCGTCGCCCGCGGCTACGAGCTCGACGTGGTCACGCTTCTCAACGACAGGGAAGCCTCCCGCAGCCTGCCCGGCCGCCGCAGCGTGACAAGGACGAATGAGGGGCGCCCTTACCAGTCGAACAGCTGCGCCAACACCATGTTGTGCGCGGACCTGCTGGACAAGCGCATGACGCCGATCCGCACGCGGGTAACGGCGCGCTCGCCCGAAGAGTACCGATCCTGGCCGGTCAGCGACGCCGAGATCTTCGTGACGGTGATCAAGGGGACGATGGTGGTCCACAGCCAGATCTACGAACCCCTCATCCTCAATGCGGGCGACAGCCTCTACTACGACGCCGGAACCCCACACATCTGGACGTCGGAGGGGCCCGAGGATGCCGAAGTGATCTGGGTGATCTCCTCCTAGAGAAACCGCATGCTGCTGAACACTGGCGATTACCGCGAACGGGCGCGGCGCAAACTACCGCGCGGCCTGTTCGAATATATCGATCGGGGCACAGAGGACGAGCTTGCGCTGTCCCGGCTGCGGAGCTCGCTGGATTCTGTGGTGCTGCGGCCATCGGTGCTTTCAGGCCATGCGAGGCGTGAGCCCGGCACGACCCTTTTCGGCCGGCGGTTCCCGACGCCGCTTGTCATCGCGCCGACAGCACTTGCCGGCCTCGTCGCCCATAATGGCGAATTGAAGCTGGCGCGCGCTGCGGCAGCGCTCGGCATCCCGTTCAGCGTGTCGACCCAGTCCGTCACCACCATCGAGGAAATCCGCCGCGCCGCGCAGGACGCGACGTTGTGGTTCCAGCTCTATGTCTGGCGTGACCGCACACTGACCGCCGATCTCCTGAAGCGGGTGCGGGCATGCGACTGCGAATGCCTCGTCGTGACCGCCGACACACAGATGTCGCCCAACCGCGAATACAACCAGCGCAACGGCTTCGGCATCCCGTTCAAGCCGACCCTGCGCAATCTCGTCGATATGGCCGTTCACCCGCGCTGGCTGCTGGGCGTGATGCTGCGCTACATGCTCGCCGGCGGCGTGCCGACCTATGGGCACTATCCGGCCGAGTACCGCAGCGCCATCACCCGCGCCAATGTGCAGGAGGCCGTGCGGCTGGAGACAAACCTTTCCTGGGGAGACGTGAAGCGGCTCCGCGACGAGTGGCCGGGCAAGCTCGTCGTGAAGGGCGTCCTCTCGATTGAGGATGCCGAGCTGGCCCTGGCCGTAGGCGTGGACGGTGTCGTGGTTTCCGCGCATGGGGGGCGCAATCTCGATTGCCTTCCGTCTACGGCAAGCTGCCTTTCAGCGATCGCGGAGGCGTTTGGCGATCGCATGACGATACTGGCCGACAGCGGCGTCAGGCGCGGCACGGACGTGCTGAAATATCTGGCCATGGGTGCCCAGGGCGTGATGCTGGGCCGGCTTCCGCTGTGGGGTCTTGCAGCCGGCGACGAGGAGGGCGCGAGTTCCGTGCTGGCCATGATGCTGCGCGAAATGGATACCGCCATGGGCTTACTCGGCGTGGCGGACATCGCGGCCCTGCGGTCGCCTGCGCGCTGGGGCATCGAAGCGCAACATTGAAGTGGCTCAGGCCCGCATCCCGGCTTTTAAGCCCAGTGTCACCACGCCGCAGCTCCGGTGTCTCATCGTGCTGCTTTGTCGTAGGCGGCGAGCCGCTGTCGGGCCACGTGTCTGACAAAAGTGACGTTACCGCCCGAAGTGCCAGCACAGTTGCTCTGGTCCCTGTCCCTTATTGAAGCGGAATACGCCTCCGACCTGGCAACTGAGGAACGGCGCTTCCCCCTCGCTTGGCTCGCGCGACAAATCCGGTTTCGGGCCGAGGCGGTAGCTACCTCGCCTAAGCTACGCCGGTCACAGGCCGCCGAAAGATCCGGCTGGTCACCATGGCCTTCGCCACCAGGCGGCCCGCCTCGTCGCGCACCGTCACGTCCGACACTGTCTGGTTCCGGCCGCGCTGGATGACGAGCGCTTCGGTGGTGAGACCGCAGCCGTCGGTCTCGGCCAGGTTGGCGGTCGCTCCGCCGATGGCATCACCGTCGGCAAGACCGGAAGCGGATGCCGCCGCTCCCGTCACGTCGATCAAGGTCGCGATGGCGCCGCCATGGGCGATCGATCCCGCCGTTGCCAGTTGCGGGCGGAAAGGAAGCTTCATGACCACCCTGCCCGTCTCCGCCTCGACCACCTCGATCCCCAGCGGTGTCGCGAAGGGCGACCGCGCCAGCACATCCTCGATCCATCTGCGCGCGATCGCATGCATGGCCGTGCTCCTTCTCGGTTGGCGTTCGTGTCACGCGGCAGCGGAGCGACGCAGCCCATGAATTGCAGCACTGCGAACAGGCCGACGACCAGTGCCTGGGCGGCGATGAAGGCCGTGCCGAGCAGGTTCGGGGACACCGAGCCGGAGAACAGCAGCCCGAAGCTGGCGAGCACCCAGAGGACGTTGGCGATGATGTCGATCAGAACAAGGCGGGAGACCGCCTTGCGACGCGCCGTGACCAGGAGAAGGGCGACGAAAGCCGGGCGCAACAGCGACGCGATCATGCTGTTCTCGCGGTTCCATGTCGGCATCGCGGAGATCGCCGACCACTGCGTTTTCACGGACTTCGTGCGCGACCTCGTCTCCCACTCATCGTGCTCTGCTGGAAACAGCGTGAAACGACCGGCAAGAGCCATGCCCACCATGCGCTGATCGACACCATTGAGGCCCACAAGCCCGCAGAGGCTGCGGAGTTGATGAAGCATCACATGCTCGATCTCCTGTCGGGCCTCGACCTCACGCGCGGCAGGCCCAAGCCTGAACGCCGCGCCGACTTGTTGCGGTAGTGGTGGTGCCTGGAACCGAGGCCGTAAGGCCGCTTGGGGTTTGTTTCCTGCCGTACGTCTCTGACCGGAACGAGCAACCTGCCCCAGTCGTGACGTTCGTGCTGGATGCAGCGAAGGTCGCGCACCCCTTTCGCGGCGTTTGCGACTGAGCCGGTCGGAGCCTATTTCACCGCGCCGACCGTAAACCCCGCCACGAAGCGGTCGACGAAGAAGTTATAGATGACCGCGATCGGAACGCTGGCGATCAGGCAGGCGGCCATCATCGAGCCCCAGAAATAAACGTCACCGCGCACGAGGAACGTCGGGACGCCGACGCTGACGGTATAACTCGAGGATGAGGTGATGAACGTCAGCCCGTAGACGAATTCCTGCGTCACCAGCGTGAAGGCGAAGATGATGACGGTCAGGATGCCGGCGAGCGAGATCGGCAGAACCACCTTGACGAAGGCGCCGAAGCGGGAGAGCCCGTCGATCATGGCAGCCTCCTCGAGGTCGCGCGGGATCGCCTTGTAGAAGCCCATCAGGAGCCAGGTGCAGAAGGGCACGGTGAAGCTCGGATAGACGAGCACCAGCGACCACAGAGAATCCTGCAGGCCGAGGACCGCGATAATCCGGGCAAAAGGAATGAAGAGGATGGTGGGCGGTACGAGGTAGGTGAGAAAGATCGCGATTCCGAGCGTCTGCGCCCAGGCACCAGTCATGCGCGCCAGCGCGTAGCCGGCCGGCACCGCCAGCGCGAGGGTGATGGCGACCACCGCGACGCCGACGAGCGCGGTGTTGATGAGCCACTGGAGATATTGGGTCTGTTCGAACAGGAGGGCCAGATGCTCGAGCGTCGGCGGGTCGTTGAACAGGTACGGATTGTTGCCGGTGTCGTGCAGGTCCTGCGTCGTCTTGAAGGTGGTGATCACCATCCAATAGAAGGGAAACGCCAGGAAGGTGACGAAGAAGACGAGGATTCCCGCGTGTCCGCCTGCGGCGGCCGCCCGGCGCGCGCGTGCAGTGGCCGGGGTCATCAGGTGACCTCCGCCCGGCGGGCGAGGACAAGGAACAGGATCGCGACCGCCACCAGCACAGGGAACATGAACAACGAGATGGCGGCGCCGCCGGCAAGGTCGCCACCCTGGATGCCGGTGAAATAGGCCCAGCTCGCGATGACCTGAGTCGAGTCGTAGGGACCACCGCGGGTCAGCACGAAAACCACGATCATGTCGGTGAAGGTGAAGATGATGCCGAAGAGCACCGCCACCAGCGTGATCGGCAGGATGAGTGGCATGGTGATCTGGAAGTGGCGGCGCCAGAAGCCGGCGCCGTCGATCGCGGCGGCGTCATGGATATCCTGTGGGATCGAAGTCAGCCCGGCGAGGATGATTACGGTGGCCAGCGGGAGCAGCCGCCAGATGTTGACGATGACGATCGAGGCGAGCGCCAGGTTCGGCTGACCGAGCCAGATCGGCCATTCGTTCGGTCCGAGAACGCCAATCCGCTGCCCGGTCCAATTGATGATGCTGTAGATCGAATCGTAGATCCACAGCCAGCCGATCGAGCCGAGCGAGATCGGCGCTACCCAGGGCAGCAGGATCAGGAGGCGCACCAACCATTTGCCGCGGAAGTCCACAATCAGCGCCATGGCCAGCGCGTTGGCCAGCACGACGATGAAGATCTGCGAAATCGCCGTGATGACCAGCGTGTTGCGCAGGGCGAGCCAGAAGGTGCTGCTCTCGATCACCCGGCGGAAATTCACCAGGCCGGCGAAGTTCAGGGCGCGGCTGGCGACAGTGGCGTCCGACAGGCTGTAGTAGAGCGACACGATGAACGGGAAGCCCACCAGCACGATGATGTACAAGATGGCCGGCGCAAGCATGATGCGCCACAGCCATCGCTCGCTGTCGGCCAGCCGCGCCAGCGCGCCAGCGCGCTGCGTGCGCACCGCTCCGCGTGGGATCGACGCGACGCTCACCGCGCGTCTCCGTCGACACGGCGCCCGGTGGCACAGTCGAAGCGCCCGATATCGCTGCGGCGGATGACGAAATCAAGCCGCTCCCCGGCGGCGATCTCGATGCGGATGTTGCTCGGGATTTTCGAGATGACATGCGTCTCCGGCGCGCGGCCCTCGAGCACGCCGTAGACCAGCCGGTCAGCGCCGAGATATTCGACGCGCGTGACCTGGAGGGGCATCGCCACCGCGTCGTCCTCGCGCTCGACGCCGCGCGGCAGGAAGGCCTCCGGCCGGAAGCCGAGCCAGGTGTCGCCATCCTCCACGAGGTTCATGGGCGGCGAGCCAATGAAGGTCGCGACGAAGGTGTTGGCCGGCCGGCCGTAGATCTCTTGCGGCGTACCCACCTGCATCACTTTTCCGGAGTTGAGCACGGCGATGCGGTCGCCGAGGCCCATGGCTTCGGCCTGGTCGTGCGTCACATAGATCGTCGTGGTGCCCAGCGTGCGCTGCAGCTGCTTCAGCTCGTCGCGCGCGGAATTGCGCAGCTTCGCATCGAGGTTCGACAAAGGCTCGTCGAGCAGGAAGACGACGGGCTCACGCACCACGGCGCGCGCCAGCGCAACCCGTTGGCGCTCGCCGCCGGAGAGCTGGCGCGGCTTGCGGTGCAGGAAGCTTTCGATGCCGAACATGCGCGCCGCCCATTCGACCTTGTTGCGGATCTTCTGCCGTGGAACGCCGAGCGCGCGCAGCGGAAACGAAATGTTACGCTCCACCGTCAGATGCGGATAGAGCGCGTAGCTCTGGAAGACCATGGCGACGTTGCGCGCTCGCGGCGGCAGGTCCGTCACTACCGTGCCATCGATCACGATGTCGCCGCGGGTGGGCCGCTCGAGACCCGCAATCATTCGCATCAGCGTGGTCTTGCCGCAACCCGAGGGGCCGAGCAGCACGAGGAATTCACCCTCGCCGGCCGTAAGGTCGATGCCGTCGACGGCGTGGACTTCGTCAAAGTGCTTCGAGAGACCTCGTGCCTCCACCGTTGCCATCGGCGCCTCGGAATTCTCTGAAGACGGAACTGGCAGACGGGGTCGCGGTCAGGCGAACCCTCGTCTGCCAAGCGCACGCCAAGTGTGAGGACAAGGAGATCAGATCATGCCCCTTTCCTTCCACTTCGCCCAGATCGCCTGCATCGCCTTCTCGGCCATCGCGACCGCATCCTCCGGCGTATCGTAGCCGGTCGCCACCTTGGCGAACATGGTGTTCAGCGTCCAATTGCCGAAGGCTTCGTCAATTGCAGCGTTCGAGTAGCCGGGATAGCCGACATTGGTCGCCCAATCGAGCACGTCCTGCAGCACGGAATACTTGTCGGGCGGGACTGCCTTGGCATCGGTGGCGACCAGCTCCTTCAAGTCGGGCACCGTGTTGGCGAAGCAGGGGAAGTTGTAGAACTGGCTCGCCTTGAAGGCCACGCCGAAGTTGTTGATGTAGTCGACCAGGAATTTCTGCGCGCCCTTGATGTTCTGCGAGAATTTCCAGATCACATAGCAGTCCATCACGTGCTCCAGCCCGATGCGCCGCACCGGGCCCTCCGCCGCCTTGGCGAGCGCGATCTTCTCGTGGATCGGCAGATTGGTGTTCTCGCCGGTGCGGGTAACCGAAATGGCGTTCAACACCAGCGACGATCGGCCGGCGAGCATTTGCCGGTTGTTCGACGAGGCGTCCCAAGCGAGCACTTCCGGCGTCATCGCCTCTTCGAACAGCGCCTTGACGAACTTGAGCGCCTCGACCGTCTGCGGCGAATTGATCGTGAGATTGCCCGTCTCGTCCTGCTCGTGCGCACCGAACGAATACATGATGGCACGCATCGCCATGGCGGTATCGAGCTCGGCTGACAGTCCGATGCCCACAGGAGTGCCGGTCGCGTCCTTGATCTTTTTGCCGCCGACGCGAACATCCTCCCAGGTATTCGGCGTCATGGCGATGTCGCCCCACAAATCGGAACGATAGTTGACCGGGTCGGGCACGAAGCTGTCGGAAAACGCAAAGTACTTGCCGGTCTTCGGATTGAAGGTGCTCTTGACCGCCAGGTCGACCGGCTTGCCGTAGGTCTTTTCGCACTCGGCATAGACGTCCTTCATGTCGACCACCTGATCCTCATAGACCGAGGGCGGCGAAAGGAACATCACAAGATCATGACCCTGCTGCGCGGAGACTTCAGCCGCCGCGCGCGAGGGAATAAGGGCGAGATTTATGTTGTCGACGACAACTTCCGTGTCGTTCTCCGCACCCCATTTCTTGACGTATTCGGTGTTGAACCAGGTGTCGTAGGCCGGAACGAAATGGCTCCACTGCAGGATCTTCAGCGTGCTGGCGGCGCTGAGGGGGGTCGCGTGGAAGAACGGACCAACGCTTGCGGCGATGCCAGCGGCGGTGGCGGTCTTGATCACATCGCGGCGCGACGGGCCGCGGCTCTTGCGGATTTGCATGCTTGCCTCCCTTGGAAGTTCATTGGAGATTCTCTCCGTGAACGTGACGACAGGCTTTTCCACTCCCGACGCCGGGCAACCTGTTCGTCCAATGCAGCCATGATGCACCGCACGCCTGATGGCATCCGTTCGGGACAGATCAGTCTGCACGCTCCGAACAACGATCCAAAGGGTCGTCAGCGACAATACCGGGCGTCTCGGCTCCAGGTCAGCAAGCCACTTCCGTGGCGACCCGATCGCCCATTCTGCTAGGTCGCTTTCGCGTCAATTAGCAAATACTAACATTGCTCAAAGGGTTCCGCATTGCTTTTTTGGCGCGTGGCGCCCTCGCGGGCGGTCCTCCTGGGCCAAATGCAGGCGAAGCACAGGTCGTCCGGACCCGCGAACCGCCAGACCTTCCTGGGCGAGATCATCAGGGGAGGCATTTGGCGAGAAATGCCACCTCATCGTGCACTCTGCCGACCTTCCGAGAGATCGACGCGAAGGTCCAGAACGGGTCACGGGCGTGAATTCAACCGAGGGCAGGTGAATTTCCAAATGGGATCGAATGCGGACTCCCCCCGGAGGGTACCAGACGTCGGACTTTCACCGGTTGAGCGCCGCGCATCCATTTGGACGCGCAAAGGACACTCCATCACTTGTGATCTACGCATCGTGATCACTTGTGATCTACGCATCGAATCGAGATGCGACGTCGAGACGGGCAGCGGACCTACTCGACGGGCGAAAAATGGAAGACCGTGAATGCATTAGCATAGGTATAGGCGGGCTCGCCTGCGCCGTGGGTGCGCCGATAGACGGGGCCGCAGCGGGGCCGGCCGAGCAGCACGTTCTCGCTCTGCTCGCACAGCATGTCCCGATCGACAAAGGCGGTTCCCGTGACGATTTGTGTCGGCGTCCGAAATGCCGTCTTGCCGTCGCGACCGAATTGCAGGAGAGCCGACTCGCCCGCTTCGGTCTGTCCCCGCCATGTCCGCCCGAGGGCGAGGCGCGAGATGTCCTCCCCCTTCAGCCTGTCACGATCGTCACCGCGAAAGTCAAAGGGCCATTGGGGAATACCGGCTTCACGCATGGCGTCGAGGACGCGCTCGAGGTCCTGACCATTGCGAAAATGGGCATACTGAACACGCCAGAGCTCGATGGAAATAAGGGGGGTCGTACGGCGCGCCTCCGCCGCCACGGCGCGGGCCTCGCTCAAACGACCGGCGCGGGCATAGGCCGCGGCGAGCAGACCAGAGATGCCGACCTCACCACGCAGTGCTTCGGCACGGGCGCGCTCCAGGGTTTCAATGGCCCGAACGTAATCGCCATGCAACAAAAACGCCATTCCGGCAACTTGCCGTTCGCTCATTGAGAGGTTGGGGTTGAACTTCTGCGCGGATTCGATTGCAGCGACCGCGTCGGCATGGCGGCCAGAGAAAGTGAGGACCAAGCTCAGCACCGCATGTGCCTCGGAGTCGCTGGGCCCCAGCGCTACTGCCCGGCGAGCAGACACAAGTGCCTCCTCATATCGGCGATCCACGACCTGGAGACCGGCGAGGATGGCATAGGGCCGCGAAGATTCGGGATTCAGCTCCAGCGCGCGGCCGGCCTTCTCATAGGCCCGTTTCCGCGCCACGGGACCCGGCAAGATGTCGTCAAAGACGTTGCGCCAGATATCGACAGCGGTGCGCGCGTCCGCGGCATAGGCGTCGGCGAACGCAAGATCAAGCATGGTCGCTTTCGTATAAAGCTGCAACGCTTCCCTTAGAAGACCGGTTCTCGCCGCCTGCTCACCACGGAGATAGTAGTCGTAAGCTTCGAGGTTCGCGGTTGGCGGCCGCGCCAATTGCTCTTGCTCCGACCCCGTCGGCCACACGCCGAGCGCCTCGACGATATGTCGGACCACCTCCTCCTCGATTGCAAAGACATCTGACGCGTTGCGGTCGAACTCCTTGACCAGCAGGTGGTCGCCAGTCGCCGTATCGATGAGATTGGCGTTGACATGGATCCGGTCAGCGCTTCGCCGGACGCTGCCTTCCACGACGTACCGGACATCGAGATCGCGCGCCACGTCTCGCAGGATGCCCGGTCGGCCCTTGTACGCGAAGACCGAATTGCGGGCGATGACGACGAGCCCCGACAGCTTGGCGAGGTCCGTGATGAGATCGTCGGTGATACCATCGGCGAAGTATTCCTCCCCGGGATCGCCGCTTAGGTTTGCAAACGGCAGAACAGCGAGCGATGGCGTCTCGGCAAGCGGCGGGCCGCTTCCCCTGTCCCTCCAAGCCATGAATGCATAGAGTGCTCCAACGCCAATCAACACAATTGCTATGAGACCCGCAATAAGCCCAGGCGTGATTCCAACGCGGGCGATCTTGACTGGAGAGCCTGAAGCAGAAGTTATCTCCCCGACAACTCGGTCCACAAAGTAGTCGTCCCTCGCACCGCTCAGATAATCGAAGGGCATGATGGCTACTGACGGCTGACCCCGCCGCTCGGTGGCCACAGCCGCGGCTGCAATTGGGGACTGGATTTCCCTGTAGAGCTGCTCGGTTTCCAGTTCCGGATGGACACCCAGCTCGCGCTGCAGCCAGTCACGGCAGATCTGAAACTGGCGCAAGGCTTGCCCGCGCTGGCCCGCCCCAGCGTAGAGGCGCATCAACGCCCGGTGCGTTTCTTCACGCAGCGGATCGAACTGCAGGAGACGCTGCGCAGTCTTGATCGCAATCTCACCTGATTGCGAGGCGACCAACCGCGCCAGGACTTCAATGGCAAGATCATGCAGGCGCGTGCGTTCAACCACCAGCCAATCTGCAAAGCCGCCTTCCGGCAGGGTTAGTCCGACCAGCAAATCGCCGCCATAGAGTTCGGCGGCGCGTTCCAACTCGCCGGCTGCGGCGAGTTGTTCGAACTCGATTGCGTCGACTTTGATGGCCGTCAGATCAAGGGTGATCGTCTCGCGGTCAGCAAGCACAACTGCTGGCTCGCCAAACGCCCGGCGAATCTCGGCGAGAGCCTGCCGCAGGCTGGCGCGCGCCTGCCTCTCGTCGCGATCGCCCCACAACAGAGCTGACAGTTGCTCCCGCGACCAACCCTTCGGGGGTGAGAGCGCCAGACAGGCGGCCAGCGCCCTGAGTTTCCTGCCCGGAGGTGTAAGGTCCCGTCCGTCCGCCGTTCTGATCTCGAAACCACCTAGCAGACGCAAATAGAGTGAGACCCCACCTCGCATGTCCATCGCGGATCTGCCTGTCGGAATGAGTGGCCTGCATTGAATTTTACGCGCAATTTACGGCAGCAGCAATTCCAGCTTACGGAGAGATGACGAGCACGTGCTTCAATCTACCCATAGCGAATACATCGAGAATGGGCTTCAGGCACAGAGCCAGGCTTGTTGCGAGAGGCAAAACCAAGCATTGGGGCTCCGCCTCTTATTCTCTGCGCGTTTGACGCCGCGACGCTCGTTCAGGGAGAGCATCATGCCTGATCTTTCACGCAGGGATTTCGTCATCACAGGCACTGCGGCAATCGCTGCGTTGACCGCATCACAGGCCATCCCGGTTCATGCTTTCCCGAGCCAACCGGGCGAAGAGGTTATCCCTTGGCTCGATCAGCCGCCAGCAAACCCGGTGCCGGACGCGGTCGCGAACCAGCTTCAGTGGGAGCAGCTGAACTCGTGGCTGACACCCAACGACAAGTTCTTCAGCATTGCCCACTACAACCGCCCGGTAATCGATGCGGAGACATGGAAACTGGAGGTCGGGGGCTTGGTCAAGCGGCCGCAGGCCTTCACGTTGAAGGACCTCATGGCACGGCCGCGGCAGGAGGTCGTCTTCACGCTAGAATGCTCCGGAAATCACGGGCACCCATGGTTCCTAGGAGGAATCGGCACAGCGAAGTGGGTGGGAACGCCGCTCGCTGCCGTTCTCGCGGAAGCCGGCGTCTTGGAGAATGGCATCGAAGTGGTCTTCTTCGGTGCTGATGCCGGAGAAGAGATCGTTTCGGCATTGGCAAGCGGACCCGTAAAACGCGATATCAAAATGCGGCAACACTTCGCCCGATCGATGTCGCTCGCCGACGCTATGAATCCCGATAACCTGCTCTGCTACGAGATGAACGGCGCACCGCTTCCGCCGCCCAACGGGTTTCCCATGCGCCTCATCGCGCCAGGTTGGTACGGCATCGCCAATATCAAGTGGCTAACGCGCATCGAGGTTCGACCCAGGCGCCTAATGAACCGCTATATGGCGCGTGACTACGTGACTATTCGCAAGGAGACGCGCGATGGTGAAACCGTCTGGACCGAAACCTCGGTCGGCCGTGCCTTACTCAAGTCGGTAGCCGCCAAGGTCACCCGCAAGAACGGGCAATTTCGCATCATCGGCGCTGCTTGGGGCGCCCCCATTGACCGGGTGGACGTGCGGATCGACCAAGGGCCCTGGCAACCGGCGACCATCGATCGTAGCGAACAGGCCAAATATGCATGGACGATATGGTCTCTGGACTGGAAAGATCCCTTGCCGGGAGAGCACTCGATTACCGCGCGCGCCATTGACACGACAGGGCAGATGCAACCCGCCATGGACGATCCGCAGATCGCCAACAAGCACACCTACTGGGAAAGCAACGGTCAGGTGACGCGACGCATCCGGATGTGACGATGACTGCGAGGAGCGAGAATGCAATGAAGAGGCCAATTTCCGTCACCATCCTTTTCGCCGTCAGTTTGATACTTGCGCAGGCACCGCAGAGTGGTACCGCGTCAGCCGCTGGATCAAGCGAGCCGCAGGTTTGGCAGTGGAAAACATGGGTCATCGATAGTCCCAACCAGTACCGCGTTGCTGCTCCACCCGATGTCGCCGCCACGGCGGTCGAGATCATGAAGCTCAAGGACATGGTCCCGCAGCGCACGTCTGCTGCGCTTGATACCATTGCCTATTGGGCTACCGTCGGCCCATCCTACCGGTGGAGCGAAATCGCGGTTAACGAGGCCCTCCAGCACGGTTTGAGCAGCCTTATTGCAAATCGCGACCTGTCTCTGCTCCATGTCGCCATCTATGACGCGATGGTCGCCGCCTGGGACAGCAAGGATGCCTACAACCGTCCGAGGCCCAGCGCTTTCGACAGTACGCTCAGTAGCGTAGTGCCGAATCCGACGAGCCCATCTTACCCATCGGAGGAGGCCGCGGCGGCCGGAGCGGCAGCGTCGGTTCTAGCCTACGTCTTTCCTGACCGCGCCGAATTTTTTGCGGAAAAGGCCGAGGAGGCGGGCCGTTCGCTGCTCATTGCGGGTATCGCCTATCCGAGCGACGTGAGTGCGGGCTTCGAACTCGGGCGCAAGGTGGCGACCGAGGTGATCGAGCGCGGAAAAGCGGACGGCTCCGATGCGAAATGGACCGGGAGCGTCCCGACCGGGCCGGGCAAGTGGAACGGCACGAACCCGGTTCTGCCGATGATGGGAATCTGGAAGCCTTGGGTCCTGTCCTCGCCGAGCGAATTCAGGCCAGAGCCGCCGCCAGCCTATGATTCTGCCGAGAAGGCCGCCGAGCTATCAGAGCTCAAGCAGTTCAAGCGGACACCTTTGACCAATTCCATTGCGTCCTATTGGGAGGGGGCTGCCGGTGGTCCGCGGTTCTTTCAATACTGGAACCAGCAGACCAGCATGAAGCTGCTGGAATACGGCCTTGGCGCCGATCCAGCGCGAGCGGCGCGGGCTTACGCGCTCGTGAGCATAACCTTGTATGACGCCGGAATCGCCTGCTGGGATGCCAAGTACGCCTACTGGGCGATCAGACCGTTCCAGCTCGATCCCAACTTTAAGCCGCTCTTCACCACGCCGAACCACCCAAGCTATCCCGCTGCCCACGGCTGCTTCTCGACGGCGGCGGCGGCCATCCTAGGCTACTTGTTCCCGCGCGATGCGGCCGCCTTCGATGCGCTTGCGCTTCAAGCCAACGAATCGCGCATCTGGGCTGGAATCCATTACCGCAGCGACACGGTCGCCGGCCGTAATCTCGGCTTGGCGGTGGCCAACAAGGTGATCGAGCGCGCCCGCCAGGACGGTGCCGAGTGATCATGACAGTAGGGGCGCCGAACCAATCCCGACCCAATCCGCTTGCCGCTTTCACTAGGCAGGCCCGAGGCGTATGATGTTTGGCCTTTCGAAGGCGCGACCATGCTTCGAATCGTTATGATAGCCGTTGTGCTGATGGCGTCGATGGGCGCTGCAGCGGGCGCCTCCCTGTTTGACGCTGTGAGCGCCGGTGACATCGCTGGTGTCGAGCGCCTGCTGGGAAGCGGAGCCGAAGTGGACAGCCGTGATCGCGACCAAGCTACGCCTCTGATCGCTGCCGCGCTGAATGACCAGCCGGGCGTTGTGGAGCTTCTACTCAACAAAGGTGCTGACGTGATAGCGCGTAACGCCGGAGGCTTCACGCCGCTCCACGCGGCCGCTTATTCCGGCAGTGTGCGAATTGCAGAACTGCTGTTGGGCAAGGGCGCCGTCCTCGAGGACGCTGCCAACAAGGCTGGCGTGACACCGCTGATGGTCGCCGTGGAAGAGAATCACGTCGCCATGCTCGAACTGCTTATCGCCCGGGGCGCTGATATCAACCGGCCAGAGAGTCATGGGTACACGCCGATGACGCGCGCCGGCTTCAAGGGCCATAGAGACATCATACGGGTGCTCAAACGCCACGGCGCTGTCTGCCCGCCGGCCGAGGTCAATGGCGCCTCGTTGTGCATCGAGATGAGGGACTAAACGGAGGACGGAAGATGTACGGGGCAATCCAAAAGTACGTGGTCACCCCGACTCGGGAATCAGCATTTGTGGCGACATTCTCGATCACCTTGATGGTCGGTTGCGTTCCTACCCTCGCCGACTCCGTCAATACGGGCTATTTCGGCGGTGTCGCGATCATGGGCTATGACCCGGTCGCCTACTTCACCGAAGGGCGGCCGATGAAGGGGTCCGAGGAGTTCTCCTATGACTGGTTGGGGACCCCGTGGCAGTTCGCGAACGGCAAGCACCGTGAGCTCTTCATCGGTGACCCAACCAAGTATGCGCCACAATACGGCGGCTACTGCGTCGGGGAAGTGGCCGACAAAGGGGCCACGATCAATATCGATCCAGAAGCGTGGGCGATCATCGACGGCAAGCTGTACCTCAGTTACAGCAAGGAATACATGGCCAAGTTCAAGGCCCGCCCGAGCGATGCCTTGGCAGAGGCCGAGGCCAATTGGCCCGCCGTCAAGACTCAGCTTGAGCAAGACGGGTTCCAGTGATGGCCAATCGAGGTGCGACGTCGAGACGGGCAGCGGACCTACTCGACGGGCGAAAAATGGAAGACCGTGAATACATTAACATAGGTATAGGCGGGCTCGCCGGCGCCGTGGGTGCGCCGATAGACAGGGCCGCAGCGGGGCCGGCCGAGCAGCACGTTCTCGCTCTGCTCGCACAGCATGTCCCGATCGACAAAGGCGGTTCCCGTGACGATTTGTGTCGGCGTCCGAAATGCCGTCTTGCCGTCGCGACCGAATTGCAGGAGAGCCGACTCGCCCGCTTCGGTCTGTCCCCGCCATGTCCGCCCGAGGGCGAGGCGCGAGATGTCCTCCCCCTTCAGCCTGTCACGATCGTCACCGCGAAAGTCAAAGGGCCATTGGGGAATACCGGCTTCACGCATGGCGTCGAGGACGCGCTCGAGGTCCTGACCATTGCGAAAATGGGCATACTGAACACGCCAGAGCTCGATGGAAATAAGGGGGGTCGTACGGCGCGCCTCCGCCGCCACGGCGCGGGCCTCGCTCAAACGACCGGCGCGGGCATAGGCCGCGGCGAGCAGACCAGAGATGCCGACCTCACCACGCAGTGCTTCGGCACGGGCGCGCTCCAGGGTTTCAATGGCCCGAACGTAATCGCCATGCAACAAAAACGCCATTCCGGCAACTTGCCGTTCGCTCATTGAGAGGTTGGGGTTGAACTTCTGCGCGGATTCGATTGCAGCGACCGCGTCGGCATGGCGGCCAGAGAAAGTGAGGACCAAGCTCAGCACCGCATGTGCCTCGGAGTCGCTGGGCCCCAGCGCTACTGCCCGGCGAGCAGACACAAGTGCCTCCTCATATCGGCGATCCACGACCTGGAGACCGGCGAGGATGGCATAGGGCCGCGAAGATTCGGGATTCAGCTCCAGCGCGCGGCCGGCCTTCTCATAGGCCCGTTTCCGCGCCACGGGACCCGGCAAGATGTCGTCAAAGACGTTGCGCCAGATATCGACAGCGCTGCGCGCGTCCGCAGCATAGGCGTCAGCAAAGGCAGGATCGAGCATGGTCGCTTTCGCGTAGAACTGCAACGCTTCCCGGAACAGGCCGGTTCTCTCTGCCTGTTCGCCACGCAGATAGTAGTCATAGGCCTCGAGGTTCGTGGTCGGTGGCCGCGCTATCTGCTCCTGCTCCGCTGCCGTCGGCCGCACGCCAAGAGCCTCGACGATGTGGCGGACCACCTCGTCCTCGATAGCGAAGACATCCGCCGCGCTTCGGTCGAACTCTTTGGCCACCAGATGGTCGCCGGTTGCCGTGTCGATGAGCTTGGCATTGACGTGGATCCGGTCGCCGCTTCGCCGGACGCTGCCTTCCACGACGTACCGGACATCGAGGTCGCGCGCCACATCCCGCAGAACGACCGGTCGACCCTTGTACGTGAAGACCGAATTGCGGGCGATTACCACGAGCCCCGCCAGTTGGGCAAGGTCCGTAATGAGATCGTCGGTGATACCATCGGCGAAGTATTCCTCCCCGGGATCGCCGCTTAGGTTTGCAAACGGCAGAACAGCGAGCGATGGCCGATTGGGCGGCGCGATCCATTGCCAGACCAAGAGGGCCGCGACGGCGGCGATGACGAGTGCACCCACCGCCCCCAGAATTAGCGGTCGAGCGCCCGCGTTGGGGGTTGCCCCGATGACTTTCCCGGCCGCCGCGGGGTCGAGCAGGACGCGATAGACACGCACGGGATCGGCGATGTTCTTAACGCGTTGCTCACCAAGACAAGCGAAGCCTACATCGGCCTTGTGACTGGTCTGATCGAAGGCGCTGCCGGAGATCATCACGCCGCCTGGGTCGGCAAGGCTCTGCAATCGATCGGCGATGATCACGCCGTCGCCGTGAATGTCGTCGTCCTCGAGGATCACGTCGCCGAGATTGACGCCAACGCGAAACACGAGCCGGCGGTCGGCCGCAACGCCAAAGTTGCGCTCGGACTTGGCGCGCTGGACTTCGACCGCGCAGCGTACCGCATCCACCACGCTGGGGAACTCCACGAGTAGCCCGTCGCCCATGGTCTTGACCAGGCGCCCATGATGCGCGGCGATTCTCGGCTCAAAGACCTCGCGCAGATCGGCTTGGAAGCGCGCGCGCGTACCTTCTTCGTCAGCTTGGCTCAGGCGGCCATAGCCAACAACATCAGCGATCAGGACGGCGGCAAGCCGGCGATCCATTCCTTGCCCTTCGCAAGAGCGACCACGCCGCTGCTATGAAGGCAAGATTACGCCGAGGCCCTTGCGATCTCAATCATGGTCGGCGCGAGTCTCTGTCACCGTTACGTCGCTTCGGAATTGAGCGCCTTGACAATGGCTTCGATAGTGTTTCAGCCGCGCGTTGTGATGGCTTCTCCGGAAATTCGCCGGCGCGCCCAAGTGTCGCTTTCCATCCGAATACAGTGCCTGGCGCATGCCGGTACGACACCTAATCGGAACGGCCTAATACGGCGCTCGCGCTGGTCACCGAACTCTTCCGCGACTGGCATCGTCGCTGGCCGGCGACGCTCGGGAACCGGGAGTAGTGGTATATCGGCAAGTGCGCGAATCTGCGGAGTCAGCTGGCAAAAGGCGCCGAAAACAGCCCGATCAGCACCGGGTCCGAATGTCTGCTCCTTCTTGGATCGCGACATACGTTTCGGTTGTAGGCAAGGGCGGCTTGGGGTCATGAGCGTGAATTCAACCAAGGGCGAGTGAACTTCCAAATGGGATCGAATGCGGAGTTCCCCTCGAGGGTACCAGACGTCGGACTTTCACCACTTGAGCGCCGCGCGCCCGTCTGGACGCGCAAAGGACACTCCATCACATGTGATCTACGCATCGTGCTTTCCGAAACTCGAGCACGGTTTTCGGGCCGATGCGGTAGCTACCTCGCCGAAGCTCCGCCGGTCACAGGCCGCCGAAAGATCCGGCTGGTCACCATGCCCTTCGCCACCAGGCGGCCCGCGTCGTCGCGCACGGTAACATCAGACACTGTCTGGTTCCGCCCGCGCTGGATGACGAGCGCCTCGGCGGTGAGATCACAGCCGTCCGCTGCGGCCAGATAGGCGATCGCCAGATTGGCGGTCGCTCCGCCGACGGCATCACCGTCGGCAAGGCCGGAAGCGGACGCCGCCGCTCCCGTCACGTCCACCAGGGTCGCGATCGCGCCGCCATGGACGATCGATCCCACCGTCGCGAGTTGCGGGCGGAACGGGAGCTTCATGACCACCCTGTCCGTTTCCGCCTCGACCACCTCGATCCCCAGCGGTGCCGCGAAGGGCGACTTCGCCAGGACATCCTCGATCCATCCGCGTGCGATCGCATGCATTGCCGTCCTCCTTCTGCGGGGGTCAAGCCGCCGCCGAACGGCGCAGGCCGACGAATTGCAGTTCGGCAAACAAGGCTACGGTCAGCGCCTGGGCGGTAACGAAGGCGATACCGAGAACGTTGGGGGCCACAGAGCCGGAGATCAGCAGCCCGAAGCTGGCGACCACCCAAAGGACGTTGATGGCGATGATGTCGATCAGGACGAGGCGGGAAACCGTCTGGCGCCGCGCCGTGACCAGGAGAAGGGCGACGAAAGGCACGAGCGCCACACCCGCCCAGAAGAGAAGCCCTTGCGGCAGTCCCAGCAGCGGACCGAGCAAGCCGGCGCCGGCGACCATGATGATGGCGGTTGCGCCGGTGGCCAGCGTGTCGGCGATCAATGCGTTGCGCAGGAACGGGGAAACAGAAATCGACATGGGAATTTCTCCTTGGCGTTGCTCTCTTCGGTTGCCGGCGGCCTCGCATCGGCTGATCCGATGGCGGAGAACATCGCATCCCGTCCGAAGCCGGGCGATTACGCTTGAGGTAATAGAATGACCACCGCCGATCGGTTAGCTTCGTGGCATGGAACAGACGGATGACACGGTCGGCGGCATGATCCGCCAATGGCGCACAAGGCGGCGCATGAGCCAGCTCGACCTGGCCGCGGAGGCCGAAATATCCCAGCGGCATCTGAGCTTCGTCGAGAGCGGCAGGGCGGCCCCGTCCCGCGAGATGGTGCTGCATCTGGCCGAGCGGCTCGACATACCCTTGCGCCAGCGCAACCGGCTGCTCCTGGCCGCAGGCTTCGCGCCCAGCTTCGGCGAAAGGCAACTCGAGCACCCCTCGCTCAGGCCTGCGATGGACGCGATCGAACAGGTCTTGAAGGGACACGAGCCCAATCCGGCGCTCGCCGTCGACCGGCACTGGAACCTCGTCAGGGCCAATGGCGCGATTGCTCCGTTCATGGCCGATATCGCGGAGGCCTCGCTGCTGGCGCCGCCTGTCAACGTGCTGCGGCTCAGCCTGCATCCAGGAGGGCTCGCGCCGCGTATCGTCAATCTCGGCGAGTGGCGGGCTCATCTCCTGGAGCGGCTGCGCCGCCAGAACGAAACCTTCGGCGATCCCGTGCTGGGCGAGCTGGAAGCCGAATTGCGGACCTATCCCGGCGCGCTCACGCGCGGCCCCGTCGTCCACGACGAAGGCACCGCGATCGTTCATCCGCTCAGGATCAGGATGGGAGACGTCGTTCTTTCGCTGATCAGCACAATCACCGTATTCGGCACGCCGGTGGACGTCACGCTGTCGGAACTGGCGATCGAATCCTTCTTCCCGGCCGACGAGGCGACCCGTTTCGCCTTGCAGAAGATGGGACTGCCTTCAGCCTAGCGCTGAAAGGCTGACGCATCGAGTGGGAAGCGGTCATTCAGGGGTGACGCGTTGCACGACCGCTTCGTGCCATTGAGTGGTCGTTGCCCTGCCGATCGTCGAATGAATGTTTGGGGCGCGCGAAAGGGGCTGGCAGCTTCTGTCTTTGCAACGACGACTGCTGACCTCTTGACGAGTACCGGGTTTGCAAACCGACCCCGTTCGGACGCCGGCCCCGCCCGACGAAGGTCGGAGACGACCCTTCCCGGCAATTTCCTGATCCTCCTGGACTTGACGCTGGCCTGCCGCAGTTGAGCGTGGCTCGCGTCTGCCGCATCGTCCTTGGTACCTCCCGCTTGTGGTGCGGAACCCTCTACGTGGCCGGGTTGCAGGGGCCGATCGCGAAATCGGCCCCGTGCTCCTATTTCACCAGTTCGACCTCGCTCGGCCGCCAGCTCTTGTCGAAGAACGGCTCGAGCGGGCTGTAGAGGCGCAAAAGGGTGAACCAGCCCTTCTTGGGGTCGGTCTGGATCCAGTTGCCGCGGGCCACGCCTTCCGGCTGCTCCGGCGCGAACCACACGGTCGTCGAGCCATCGGCATTCGCTTCCGCCGCGGGTGAAGGGAACGACTGGCTGCCGGCTCGCGGATATTTCTGCGGCGTTGCCAGCATTGACCGGCTCTGGTTGTCGTAGAGCGTGAACGACCAGAACGCGGCGGCAGGAATGCCTTTCGGCAGCGTCACCTTGTAGGTCCTGGCGCCATCGAAATAGTCGCCGTTCGCGTCCTTCATGGAACCTAGATATTGCGAGCCGACATTGGTCAGGCGCATGACCATTGCCGGGGTGATGCCGGTGGCGATGTAGAAGAACGCTGTCCGCGCCTGCATCCGTCGGTAACCACTTGCCGGAAGCGGCTTGGCGCCCTCCGCCGTGATCTCGGGCGGCGGAGTCTCGAATAGATAGCCGCCCGCGAACAGGGGGTTCCACCACTGAGAGTCCTCGTAATAGTAGACACCCGAATATTCCGGCTCGAAGCCGAGCGTGCGGCTCGTTGCATTGGCAAGCGTTACCGCCTCGGTCAGTATCTTCTTCATCCGCTCGTCCGGCGCGAACGGCTCGCCCTTGACGATTCCGATTGCTGCGATCGGCCCCATCAGTTCGGGATCGATCACGGCCGCCGGCTCAGCCTGCACCAGGTCGTTCAGCATCTCGAAGTAGCTGTAGTCGTTCGGGGGCACGGTGTTCATCACGAGCCCAGTCCCCTCGTGGAACACCGGCGACTTGGGCTCGGCGTCGCGGCTGAGCTTGACGCCACCCTCAAGGAACCGGCCGATCGACATGCCGACACCGCCCTCAGGATATGGATAGAGCTTTGTCGTCGCCTTGATCTCGTCTACCACGGGCGCGGGATCGTCGTTCTGCAGGAAGGAGCGGCCGAGCACCAGAACCCGGTTGGTCCGCGAACGGGCAACGTAGTATCCACCATCGGGCAGAAACCCGTCGTAGCCGGGTCCGACGAGGAGGTACTTGCCGCCTTCGCCGCGGTCCGGGCCGGGGCGGCCGAAATCGGTCACCCAGCGAAACCACATGTCGTCGATTGTGCCGAGAGCGCCAGGGGGCGTCTCGAGCACCATCGGTCCGTCCGACAGGTTCACGAACGAAAAGTAGTAGATGGTGTCGGCATTCGCCGTCAGGAAGATGGAATTCGCATCCATCAGCTTCGAGAACAGGATGAACTCGTTGTCCTTGATGCCGGCTGACTCCATGCCCTGTCGGATCGCCTCGACACTCACGCCCTGCAAGGTATCGGTGAAAGCGCGGAAGGCGTACGTGAAGTCGAGATTGTCATAAATCGCCTTCGCGGTATCCGGGTCCGGCACGCCATCCCTGAAGGTGAGCGTACCGATCCGGGTCTCCACGCTGTCGGGCGTGGTGATCGCCTGGGGCATCTCGGCCATGGCACCGCCGGGCGTGCCGGCGGTGAGGAGCGCGACCGCAGCGGCCGCAAACATCTTGTATAGCATGGGTCTGTTCTTCTCCCGATTCAGGATGAAATAGGAGCGGCGGTTGCCCGCCGCCTCGCGGTTCAGTTGACCAGCTCGACTTCGCTCGGCCGCCAGCTCTTGTCGAAGAACGGCTTGAGCGGGCTGTAGAGGCGCAGGATCGTGAACCAGCCCTTCTCGGGGTCGGTCTGGATCCAGTTGCCGCGGCCCACGCCTTCCGGCTGCTCCGGCGCGAACCAGATCGTGGTCGAGCCGTCGGCGTCCGCCTCGGCCGCCGGAGACGGATAGCTCTGGCTGCCGGCGCGCGGATAACGCTGCGGCGTGTCGAGCATCGAACGGGACATGTTGTCGTAGACCGTGACGGACCAGAAATTCTCCTCCGGAATGCCCTTCGGCAGGGTTACCTTGTATGTCTTGGCGCCATCGAATGCGTGCTTGTCAGCATCCAGCATGGTCCAGAGGTAGGTCGAGCCGATGCCGGTCAGCCGCATCGCCATGGCGGGCGTGATGCCGGTGACGCCGTAGAAGAAGTTGCTGCGCGCGTTCATGGTCCGATAGCCGGTCGGCGGGAAGGGCTTGACACCCTCGGCGGTGATCTCGGGGATCGGCGTTTCGAATTCGTAGCCGGTCTGGAACAGATAGTTGATCCACGACGAGTCAGGATAATAGAACCAGCTCTCGTCGCGCGGATGCATGAACAGCGTGCGCGACGTCGCGTTGGCGAGCGCCAGCGCCTCGGTCATGATCTTCTTCATCCGCTCGTCGGGGGCGAAGGGCTTGCCCTTGACGATGCCGATCGCCGCGACCGGGCCCATCAGTTCGGGGTCGAGCGCGGTGGCGGGCTCGCTCTGCACGACCTCGTTCAGCATCTCATAGAAGGTCCAGTCGTTCGGCGGCACAGTGTTCATCACCTTGCCGCTGCCTTCGTGGAACACGGTGGCGGGCGCCGGTTCGACGCGGCCAAGTTTCGCCTTGCCGGCAAGGAATTCGGCGATCGGCGTGCCGACGCCGCCTTCTTCGTATGGATAGACTTTTGTCGATTGCTTGATCGTCTCCACCACCGGCTTGGGATCGCTGCCGTTCTCGAGGAAAGAGCGGCCGAACCACAGGACCGTGTTGGTGCGCGCCTTGGCGACGTAGAATCCCCCCTCTGGCAACGGCCCGTCATAATCCGGGCCCACGATCAGGTATTTGCCGCCTTCGCCACGGTCCGGCCCGGGGAGTCCGATGTCAATCACCCAGCGGAACCATGCGTCCTGCACCGCGCCGAGGAACTTTGGCGGTGTCTCGACGACCACGGGACCCTTGCTGAGGTCAAGGTACCCCATGACATAGACCGTGTCGGCATTGGCCGTCAGGAACAGCGATTTCGCGTCCATCAGCTCGGAGAAAACGAGCACATCGTTCTCCTTCATGCCGATGTCCTGCATGCCTTTCTTCAGGGCATGTATACTCACGCCGCGCAGATTGTCCATGAAGGCGCGATAGGCGTAGGTGAAGTCGAGATTGTCGTAGAGTTTGTTCGCGGTCTCCGCGCTGGGAGCCCCGTCCTTGAACTTCAAAGTGCCGATACGCGTCTCCACCGTGTCTGGCGTCGAGATCGATTCGGGGATAGGGGCCTGCGCCAGTACGACGCTTACCTGTCCGGCGAAAAGCAGCGCGCCTGCGCAAATGGATAGTCGCTTCATCTGATCGTCTCCTCGTTAACGTCACCCGCGACGGGGCAAGCCGGTGGCCAGTTCCCCCCCCGGGCTACACTGTGCCATGCCGCAGCGTCATGTCATTTCGCGACAGCGAGCCTTCTCCCTCAACCGACGGAAGTCGGAAGGCGACACCCCCGTCCACTGCCGGAACGCGCGCGTAAAATTGGCCGAGTCGGCGTAGCCGAGCTCGAAGGCGACGTCGATCACCCGCCGCCTGGGATCGTCCAGCAGTCTCGCCGCCGCCACGAAGCGGACCTCGGCGAGAAGCTGTGAAAATTCGATCTCGCTCTCGGATAGTTTTCGCTGCAGCGTTCGGGAATGCAAACGCAGCGCCTCGGCGATGGAGTTCAGATGGGTGTGGCCCTCCGCCATCAGCGCCGCGATGATCTGCTTCACCGACCCGACGAAATCGTTGGCCGGGGCGGACGCCTCGAACGCTGTCAAGTCACGCTCGGGGGTGGCTGCGCCGCCGAGGGGCCGGACGAACGGCAGACTCAGCAATTCCACCGGAAACATAATCCCGCAGACTTCTCCGACGCGCACATCGGCCGTCCCGAAGGCATGCCGGGTCACCGCGACGTCATGTCTTGGCGTGATCAGTACGGCCGGCGGCTGCCATTGCGGTCCAGCGACGAGCCGGACAAGGTCTCGCATCAGGAACAGCGCGCACTGCTGCGCATAAAGGCTGCCAGGCCCCGTCTCATAGAGATGAGTATGCAGGAACTCGACATTCCCGAGCGAGCGCCTCCACCACAGCCGCTCGGCCGAACTATAGAGCGCGAAGGTCGAACGAACCTTTCCCAGGGCATCGTGCAGGGTAAGCGAGCGCAGCAGACTCCGACCGAACGCGCCGAGCCCTTCGACGGTCGCCGCCCGACCGACCACATATCCCAAATCCGCAGCATCGGCGGAGCGTGCGCATCTGGCCAGGAAAGCATGGGCAAGGTGGATCGGAACCAGCGCCTCGACATTTTTAGCGGCGACGGCCGGAAGCAGCGTGTCCCCAAATTCCTGTTGGAAAGCAGCGCCCTGTCGCTCCATGTATTGAATGAAGGGTAGGTAGGCACTCACGCGCACTTGGGGAACCGGCTGCATGTGCTGTCCTTGGATTTGCGAGCCACCATATAAGGACATCATGACAAATGAAACTCCGCGATCCGAAATCCAGAGTACTTACTCTGTGCATGCGCCTATGTTGTCGGTAGCCACGTGGCATTAGACCATTTCGGCACCTAGACTTCAGCGCGAGCGACTCTCATAGATCAAACCGGCGTTGGGATAGTGCAAGTGAGTGAAATCCTTCACCGTCGGATTCAGTGAATTCTCCACCGCCTGAAGGTCGGTAGCTTCAGTGCGGCCTGAAACCGGATCGGCCCGCCCTTCGGCGGGCAGGCGCGTCACGTTGAAATTGTCGTCGGGTTCGGGTGGCGTCTGGTTCTGGATGTACTCCACCCACATCTCGTCGGTCACGTTGCCACGAGTTGTGGTCCAATAGCCCCTCGCCCACAGCTGTTGCCCCCAGCAACGCTTGCGCAAGATCCCGCCAGCAGCCTATGCCAAGTGCGCCCTTTCAGGTGCTGGAACGCACGCGATAACGTTCGGCGCGCCAAAGGGCGCTTCGGCCCGTCATGCCGGCAATGTGCGCGTCCGTGCAGGCTGCACGATCGGAGCCGCGCGCTTCGGCTTCGTCTCCTCGACAGGGCCCTTCGCGGCTGTCCCGGCCTCGAAGGTGACGACGCTGTCGTAGAAGTGCGCCCCGGTGCTCGACCTCGGCGGCTCGGCCTCATGCATCACGCTGATCACGGTGATGCCAGCGCAGTTGACCTTGAGCGCCTGATGGAACGCGACCTTGCCCGCAGGGTCGAGCGCGCCGGTCGCTTCGTCGAGGAACAGAAGATCGGGCTTGTGGAGCAGGATGCGGGCAAGCACGAGTTTCTGCTTCTGGCCGCCGGACAAGACCTGATCCCATGGCCGGCCCTCCCGCGCTTCCTCATCGAGATATTCGATGAATTCGCCGAGGCCGGCCTTGTGAAGGGCGGCAGCCGCGCGCGTCCCGGTATGGCCGTCGGCGTCGTCGGGCAGGCAGACGAGAGCCTTGAGCGAAAGCGGCGGCAGCTTCACCTCCTGAGCGGCATACATCGAGCGCACGCCTTCCGGCAACGCGATGTCACCCCGACCGTAGGGCCACAGGCCGTTGATCGCCTTGAGCAGCGATGTCTTGCCGCATCCGGAAGGTCCCTTCAGGAAGGTCCACTCACCCCGCCGGAAGCGCAGATTGGCGACCGTGAGGAACGGAACCATGTCGTCCCCCTGATGCATCAGTTCGAGCTGCCGGACGGTGAGGCCGAAGACCGCGTGCTGGGTGCTGTACTGGAACTCGGACTGACCGGTGAGACGGTAGAAATCGTCGGGCTTGCGCACATCCTCGATGACCTGGGCCAGATCGGTGACGCGCTTGGCGTTGGCCTTCAGGCTGGCGATCGCCGGCATCACGTGTATGAACCAGGAACATTGCACGATCAGCGAATTGACCAGTTCGGCGCCGGTCACATAGCTCTTCAGGCTGACGCTGCCGTTGGCATAGGGGAGAAGTCCCGGCCCGTAGGCGACGATCCTCGCGGCGACGAAATTGTAGACCAGTTCGAACGACTGGTAGCCGGCATTCACCCAGTTGAGCTTGGACCAGGTGCCGTCGATCTCCCTGTAGAGCCGGCGGTGCATGGCTTTCTGCACCTGCTCGCCGCGCGCGGCCGCGACGTGGAAACTGCGCCGCAAAAGCGTGGTGAGCTCGCCGCGGTAGCTGCCCTCGGCGCGCTGGATGGCGATGTTCAGCCGCTCCAATATGCCGCCGAGCTTGAGGGCGATCAGCGTGTTGACCGGGACGTAGAGAGCGACCGCCGCAAAGGCCAGGGTGGCGCTGCCATAGATGCCGAGGAACTCAAGCCCACCCACCACGGTAGAGGTCTCGATCAGCTTCTGCCCGACGAACAGGAGCGACATGGCCACACCGAAGACGCCCATGGCGAGGCCGATGGCGCCGCCGGTCATGCCCTTGATCGATTCCTGCACGCGCTGATCGACATTGTCAGGTGCGGGCTGCGGCTTTCCCGCGCTGTCCGCCCCGCCGTGCTGGACGTGGAAATGGGTATGGTTGCCGTCGAGAAGCGCCTCGTTGAAGCGCCCGTCCAGCCAGGCACGCCATTTGCGATGCAGCGTGGAAGAGGCCAGGTGGCGGATGGCGATGAGGCCGGCATCCTTCATAAGCACCAGCAGGAACAGCGTACCGGCGCTCGTCAGCAGGTTCTGTAGCGGATCGGTATTCCGCTCCTGATCGTGGAAGAAGGCGATCGCATCGACGAGCTCGCCCGAGGCCTCGGCCATCCACACGCTTGCTTTACTCGCAGCCGCCGTCAGCAAGGCGATGACGACGGTCAGGAACCAGGCTTCCTTCCAACTGTCCGAGAACCAATAGGCTCTCATGAGACCCCAGAAGCTGCGCATCGAGGAAACAGGACTGGAAGGTGGTGGTCGCGTCGCGCTGCGGCGTTTCCCACCAAATAGGCCGAATCGGGCTCCTGCGATCCGTATCCGAATCACTTCACACCCACCCTTGACTATTTTTGTTGTTGGAAGGGTACCCCCCTGATCACAGAATTGCAAAACGTTTTATTTTTGCGTGAGGCCGGACAGGACTTCCAGGACTTTGTCAATCGCCACTTAAGGCCCATGCGGCTTCATCGCGCATCGGCAGATTGGCCGGTCACCTTCATGTCCCGCATCGCCGCCGACCGAGGCCTCTCCATGGGCCTCCACTGATCGGCGAATGCGCGGAGGTAGGAAGGAATTTCCGTCGCGGAGAGGCCGCGGCATCGCGACCTCTCCTGTCGTGGATCAGGCGCCGACCGCCTGGCCGCTCGGCCGTCTCTCGTCCTCGGCATGGCGCCGCTTCCACCAATCGCCCAGGAGCAGCAGGATCGGAGCGGCGATGAAGATGGACGAGGTCGTCGCCACGATCACGCCGAACACCATGGGCAGTGCGAAGTTTTCGACCGCGCTGCCGCCCCAGATCGCCATCGGCAGCATCGAGAGCAGGATCGCCGCCGAAGTGTAGACGCAGCGCGCGAACACCTGGTTGATGCTCATGTCGATCACCTCGCGCAGCGGCATCCTCCTGAAAAGCCGCAGGTTCTCGCGCATTCGGTCGTAGACGACCACCTTGTCGTTGACCGAATAGCCGATGATGGTCAGCAGCGCCGCGATCGCGGTGAGGTTGAAGTCCAGCCCCAGCAGGGCGAAGAAACCGACCGTCTTGGTGGTGTCGAGCACCAGCGTCGCGACGGCGCCGATGGCGAAATTCCATTCGAAACGCCACCATATATAGGCCAGCATGCCGATCGCCGCGAACACCACCGCCATGACGCCGGACTGCGCCAGCTCGCCGCTGACCTTCGGTCCGACGACCTCGGTCTGGTCGAATTTGACGCCGGGATCGAACTTCTCGACCGCCGCCTTGACGGCCGTCACGGCCGCCGTCTGGGCCTGCTCGCCGCCATCCTGCCGCTGTACCCGGATGAGCACGTGGTCTGCATCGCCGATGTTCTGCAGCGCGATCTCACCGAGATCGAGCGTGGCGAGCGTGCCCCGGAGCGAGGCAAGGTCGGCCGGCTGCGAGGTCGTGATCTCGAGCTGGATGCCGCCCTTGAAGTCGATGCCGTAGTTGAGGCCGGGCTTGACGAAGAGCCCGATCGAGGCGAGCGACAGCAGCGCCGAGAGCACGATGCCGAAGAAGCGCGCATTCATGAAGGAGATCGATGTCTTCTCCGGGAAGAACCTGATCAGAGGCTCGATCCGGATGGTCTTCAGCCGGCGCCTGCGCACCACCTCCGTCATCAGCACCTTGACGATGGATATTGCGGTGAACATCGACAGCACCGTGCCGATCATCATGGTCACGGCGAAACCGCGTACCGGTCCCGAGCCGAACATGAAGAGCAGGCTGGTCGCGATCAGCGACGTCACGTTGGCGTCGACAATGGTTGAATATGCGCGCTTGAAGCCGTTGTCGAGCGCGGCAAGGGCGCTCAACCCTCTCTTGGTCTCCTCGCGTATGCGTTCGTTGATGAGGATGTTGGCGTCGACGCCGAAGCCGATGCCCAGGATGATACCGGCTATGCCAGGGAGCGTCAGCGTGCCGCCGATAAGGGTAAGTGCGCTGATCGTCAGGACGAGATGGAGCAGCAGCGCGAAATTGGCGATCATGCCCCATGCGCCGTAAAGCGCGACGATGAACAGCGCGACCAGGGCGAAGCCGGCAGCACCTGCATAGATGCCCATCCTGATGACGTCGCCGCCGAGATCCGGCCCGACCGTGCGCTCCTCGATCACCGTGAGCGGTGCCGGCAGCGCGCCTGCACGCAGCAGCGCCGAAAGCACGACCGTGTCCTGAACCGTGAAATTGCCGCTGATCTGGCCGGTGCCGCCTGATATCGGCTCGCGAATGACGGGCGCCGAAAGCACCTTGCCGTCGAGCACGATGGCAAAGGGGCGGCCGACATTGGCGCTCGTGATTTCGGCGAACTGCCGGGCGCCGGCATTGTCGAACTTGAAGGAGACGATCGGCTCCTGGGTGCGCGGGTCGAAACCGGCGCGCGCGTCGGTCAACCGCTCGCCGTCGAGCGCGACCCGATCCTCGATCGGATAGGTCGCTCCGGTCTTCGCATCGGGCATAGTCGTGACGCCTGCGGGCAGCCTGTCGCCTTGCGGCACATTGGCGACCATGTGGAAGGTCATCTTGGCGGTGCTTCCGAGAAGCTCGCGAAGACGGGTCGGATCCTGAAGGCCCGGAAGCTGCACGAGCAGCCGGTCCGCGCCGACGCGCTGGATGGTCGGCTCGGCCACGCCCACCTGGTCGACGCGCTGGCGCACGATCTCCAGGCTCTGCTGGAGCGCGGAATCGAGACGGGCACGCAACCCGGCCTCCGTCGGGGTCAGCCTTATCTGGTTATCGGTCGAGGTGACGTCGATGTCGGCCGCCGCGGCGCCGAAGCCGACCCCGCCGACGGGCTGCGACAGGCCCTGCAGGAGGCTGAGCGCCTGGGACCGCTGCGCGCCGTCGGCGATGGTCACGACGACGGAGTCGCCGGCCACGCGGGCCGTTTGCGCCGGGATGCGCTTCTTGCGCAAGCTGTCGCGCGCATTGCCGAGCAGCGAGCGCAGCCGGTCGGCCTTCACGGCTGCCGAATCCACCTCCAGCACGAGGTGCGATCCGCCTCGGAGGTCGAGGCCGAGAGTCACCTGTTTCCTGGGAAGCCAATCCGGCAGTGCATCAAGCTGGTTCTGTGTCAGGGCGTTGGGCAGGGCAATGAGAATGCCCGCCAGCACTATGATGGCGTACGTCACCACCAACCATCGGGGGGTCCGCATATTCTGGTCTCACGATATGTCTTCGCCGCATGCTCGAAAGCATGAGGGCGAACGTTCAGTCGGAAGCGCGGCTCCGCGAAGGGGCCACGCCGATCAGGCCTGATCGTGAGAGGTCGGCGGCGCCCGCGCGCCGTAATTGTGGAACGATGAGGAGTTTGGAGCCCGCAGGACGAAAGCTTCGCGGGTGACGTCTGGATCGACATCGGGAAGCAAGGCAACCGCCGGCGGCAGGGCCGTCTTCGTGTCGCCCTCGACCTGAGGCAGCGAGGCCTCGGTGACGCGCCACTCGGCGGTGATGAAGGGCCGGCGCGCAGTCGTCGGCGACGACTGCGGATCGGTGCTGTCGGCGCCGCGCGCGCCCGACGCCTGCGTCGAAGCGGCCGCCCGAACTTCGTCGGTCAGCGGCGTGTGGGCGCCGGCCAGCAACGCGGCCACGCACAGGAAGAACGCCGACAGGAAATCCGTCGCTCGCGTCCTGTATGTCCGGTCCCTTTGCATGGCGATGTCTTTGACCACCAAACGATCCAAGCGGCAAGAGTGAATGCAACGCAGGACGCAGACCCCCACGGCATGGGCCGCCCGTGCATTATTCAAGGCGAAACCACGAGAACACGTCGAATTTCGGACCGGCTGTCGACCCTGCCCAGGCTACTGCGGCGGAGTCAGCTTGCGGGCCCCCGCCCGTTCGATGCCGAGCCGCCGTTCCCGCCAGATGATGAACAGCCCTGCCGCGATCACGATCGCGCCGCCGACCACCATATGGACCGTAGGGACCTCATCGAAAGCGAGGTAGCCGACAATGATGGCAAGGATCATCGAGGTGTATTCGAAGGGCGCGACGGTCGATGCCTCAGCGTAGCGATAGGCTTCGGTCATCAGGATCTGGGCTATGCCGCCGCAAAATCCGGCGGCCACCAGGAAGGCCGCCTGTTCCCCCGATAGCGGCGCCCAGCCGAAAGGCAGCGACAGCAGGCCGGCGACGCTCGCCGACAGCGAAAACCACAGCACGATCGTCGTCGACCTCTCGGTTCGCACCAGGTTGCGGACCAGGAGCAGCGCCACCGCGGAGACGGCCGCGCCGGCCAGGGCGGCCGCGACGCCGATCGCCTCCTGGTTGCTCAGTCCCGATGCCGCGCCGAGCAGCGTCAGCTTGGGCCAGGATACGATGCTGACGCCGATGAGGCCGACGATGACCGCGCTCCAGCGGTAGATGCGGATGGTCTCGCCGAGGAACAGCACGCTGAACACGATCACCAGCAGCGGCTGCGCATAGTTCAGCGTGATCGCCTCGGGAAGCGGCAGCCTCGTCAGGGCGAAGAAGCTGAGAGCCATTGCCGTCACCCCCACGGCGCCGCGCGCGATGTGGTTGAGCGGCCGCTGGGTGGCGAGCGCGAAGCGTAGTTCGCGCTGCCAGCCGAGCATGACCAGGATCGGAAGAATGGCGAAGAAGGAGCGGAAGAAGACGATCTGGCCGGCGGGCAACTGGCCGGCGGCCTTGATGAAGGAGGACATGCCGACGAAGACCGCAACGGAGGCGACCTTCAGCGCAATTGCCCTCAGCGGGCTTCGATCATGGCGGGCCTGACCGGTCTGGGTTTCGGCTGTGTTCATTCCGGCAGGCCGCCGCATGCACGAATGCATGCGGCGTCATCCTCTTGAGGAGAGTCTTCAGATCAGCTCAACCTTCTGATCCGGCTTCACGAATTGCGTTCCAGATGCGCGTCGGCGTGGTCGGCATCTCGATATGGCGAATACCATAGGCGCGATAGAGGGCGTCGGTCACGGCGTTGAGCGCGGCCGGCGTCGCGCCGATCGTCCCGGCCTCGCCGGCCCCCTTGATGCCGAGCGCATTGGTGGTCGACGGCACGTTGCGCGTCTCGAAATGGAATGACGGCACCGTGTCGGCACGCGGCATGGCGTAGTCCATGAAGCTCGCCGTCAGAAGCTGGCCGTCCTCGCCATAGACGGTGCTTTCCGTCAGCGCCTGGCCGATGCCCTGCACCACGCCGCCATGGACCTGGCCGGCGAGCAGGATCGGGTTCACGGTCGCGCCGAAATCGTCGACGATGGTGTAGCGGACGATCTCGGTCTTGCCGGTGTCCGGATCGATCTCGACCTCGCAGATATGGGTGCCGTTCGGATAGGTGCATTCATCCTGAACGAATTCACCGAACCCCTCGATATCGCTCGGCTTCTTTGCCGCCTTGGCGATGTCGGCGAAGCCGATCGACCGGTCCGTGCCGACGATGCGGGCAACCCCGTCGACAAGCTCGATATCGGCGGGCGAAGCCTCCAACTCGTCGGCGGCGATCCTGCGGATCTTCTCCGCCAGGTCCTCGCCGGCGCGGGCCGTCGACACGCCACCCAGCGGGATCGAGCGCGACCCGCCGGTGCCGCCGCCCGACTTCAGCCGGTCGGTGTCGCCCTGATGGACCCTGATCTTCGCAATGTCGAGATTGAGCTTCTCCGAGACGAACTGCGCATAGGCGGTTGCGTGGCCCTGGCCATTGCTCTGGGTGCCGATCGACAATGTCACCGTTCCGTCGGCGTTGAGTTGCAGAAAGGCCGGCTCGGACCCCGGAAAGGCACAGGCCTCGACATAGGTCGCCATGCCGATGCCGCGAATCCTGCCCGCGGCGGCGGCGGCCTTGTACCGTTTCTCGAAGCCGGACCAACCGGCCCGCTCCATCGCCAGCGTCATATGGCCGTCGAACTCGCCGGTGTCGTAAAGCCGGCCGGTGGCGGTGCGATAGGGGAACTGTTCGGGCCGGATGAAGTTGCGGCGCCGGATCTCCTCCACGCCGATGCCGAGTTCGCGCGCGCAGGCATCGACCAGCTTCTCCAGCAGCAGCGCCGCCTCGGGGCGACCTGCGCCGCGATAGGCATCGACCGGGCAGGTGTTGGTGTAGACGCCTGATATCGACACGTCGAGCGCCGGAATGTCGTAGACGCCGGTCGACATGGTCGCGCCGACATAGGGAATGAAGGGGCCATATTGCGAGATATAGGCCCCCAGATTGGCGACCACTCGCACCCTCATGCCGAGGAAGCGGCCGGTCTTGTCCAGCGCCATGTCGGCGCTCACCACATTGTCGCGGCCTTGCGCGTCGGTCAGGAAGTGCTCGGTGCGATCGCCGGCCCATTTGACCGGCTTCTTCAGCCGGGAGGCTGCCTCGATCACCAGCGCATATTCGCGATAGACGAAGCTCTTGGGGCCGAAGCCGCCGCCGACATCGGGGGTGATCACGCGGATCTTGTCGGTCGGCATGCCGAAGACGCCGGCCAGGATCGTCTGCATCGAATGGACGCCCTGCGATCCGGTCGTCAAGACGAAGCGGTTCTCGTCTTCATTCCATTCCGCGATCGCCGAGCGCGGTTCCATATAGTTGCAGACCAGGCGGTTGTTCACGAATTCGACCCGCACGACCTTATCGGCCTTGGCGAAGGCGGTGTCGGTCTTGCCGCGATCGCCCATCTCGTTGAGGAAGGCCCGGTTCGAGCCGAGTTCGGGCCAGACCAGCGGCGTGCCCGCTTCGAGCGCGGTCGCCGTATCCGCCGCCGCATCCTCGGCCTCGTAGTCGATGTCGATCAGTTCGGCGGCATCCTGTGCCTGGGCCCGGCTGTCGGCGACGACGAATGCCACGGCATCACCGACATAGTTCACCCGGTCGCGGCACAGGATCGGAATGTCGCGCGTCGGCGCGCGGGTGCCGTCCGGCTGCTTCTGCATCATGCCGGACCGAAGGTCGCCCAGATGACCCAGATCCGCTCCCGTCAACACCAGATGCACGCCGGGGGCCTTGGCGGCCGCTTCCGTGGAGGCGATGGTGAAGGAGGCTTTCGCCACCGGCGAGCGCAGCACGAAGCCGTGCAACAGGCCATCGGGAGCGATGTCGTCCGTATAGCGGCCCTGGCCGGTGATGAAGGCCAGGTCCTCGACGCGCAACACGGATGCGCCCATCCCGAATTTCGGCGTGACGACGGTCATGCTTGCCTCGCAAATTGGTGGAGAGGATGGGTTGAAATAACCTTGGCAGCAGTTTTGTCGAGGGAATGTTTCGTGTAAAGAGCACCCCTTCGTTTTTGTTGGGCCAGTTGCGGCGTTCCATGAACGCCGGCCCGCCGCAAAGCAAACAGGAAACACCGCATGCGCACCGATACCGGCCAGGTCTTCCGGCTCGAGGACTATCGCCCCAGCGATTACCTCATTCCGTCGATCAGCCTGGACTTTCGTCTCTCGCCGGAGCGCACGGTCGTCGTGGCCGAACTCGATGTCGAGCGCCGGCGGGGTGTGGCCAAGGATGCGCCGCTGCTCCTTGACGGCGACGGCCTGACGCTGAAGCGGCTGGAGATCGACGGCAATGCGCCCGCGGCAACCGATTATGAAGCAACCCCGGACAGCCTCGTCATCTCGAAGCTACCCGCGGCCGGCCGCTTCCGCCTCACCATTGAGACGGAGATCGCGCCTGCGCAGAACCTCGCCCTCATGGGGCTGTACCTTTCCAACGGCGTCTATTGCACGCAGTGCGAGGCCGAGGGCTTCCGGCGCATCACCTATTTCCTGGACCGGCCCGATGTGCTTTCGATCTATACGGTGCGTATCGAGGCTGATGCCGGCCAGGCGCCGCTGCTCCTGTCCAACGGCAATCCGGTCGACAAGGGCAGGCTCGAAGGTGGTCGGCACTATGCCGTCTGGCACGACCCCTTCCCGAAACCCTCCTATCTCTTCGCGCTGGTGGCGGGCGATCTCGGCCGCGTCGGCGACAGCTTCACGACGATGTCGGGCCGCGAGGTCGAGCTCGGCATCTATGTCGAGCACGGCAAGGAAGAGCGCGCGGCCTATGCCATGGACGCGCTCAAACGCTCGATGCGCTGGGACGAGGAGAAATTCGGAAGGGAGTACGACCTCGACGTGTTCAATATCGTCGCGGTCTCGGATTTCAACATGGGGGCCATGGAGAACAAGGGCCTCAACATCTTCAACGACAAATATGTGCTTGCCGATGCAGAAACGGCGACCGACGGCGATTTCGCCAATATCGAGGCGATCATCGCGCATGAATATTTCCACAATTGGACAGGCAACAGAATCACTTGCCGCGACTGGTTCCAGCTCTGCCTCAAGGAGGGGCTGACGGTTTATCGCGACCATGAATTCTCTGCCGACCAGCGTTCGCGGGCTGTGAAGCGCATCGCCGAGGTGCGAACGCTGAGGGCACATCAGTTCCCCGAGGACCAGGGACCGCTCGCCCATCCGGTGCGGCCACGCCGTTACCGCGAGATCAACAACTTCTACACGGCGACCGTCTATGAGAAGGGATCGGAGGTCGTACGCATGATCCATACGATCCTTGGCGCCGACCTGTTCCGCAAGGGCATGGACCTCTATTTCGAGCGCCACGACGGCGAGGCCACGACAGTCGAGAGCTTCCTGAAGGTGTTCGAGGACGTGTCCGGCCGCGACCTCTCCCAGTTCGCCCTGTGGTACCATCAGGCCGGCACGCCCAATCTCGCCGTCAGCGTCAGCCACGATCCGGCCGCGGCCGTGCTCTCCGTCGAGATCGAACAGAACGTACCCCCCACGCCCTCGGAAAGCCGCAAGCGGCTCATGCACATCCCCCTCGCCTTCGGCCTCGTCGGCAACGGTGGAACGGACATCGCCTTCACCGATGTCGACGGCGCCACGATCGAGGATGGGGTGATCCATCTGCGCAAGCGGCGGCACAGCATCCGCTTTTCGGGCGTGGCCGAAAGGCCCGCGCTGTCGATCAATCGCGGCTTCTCCGCGCCGATAACGCTGACCGTCGAGCAGCGGCCGGAGGATCTCTTCTTCCTCGCGCGCCACGACAGCGACACCTTCTCCCGATGGCAGGCCTTCAATACGCTGCTCAGCGACGCGCTGATCACCGCCTTCCGGCAGATCCGCGGCGGCAAGGCGCCGGAATTCTCCGGCGATCTCGCCGGACTGGCGGGAGCCTTCGCCGAGGATGTATCGCTCGAGCCGGCCTATCGCGCGCTCGCCCTGACGCTGCCGGGCGAGGCCGATGTCGCCCGCGAGATCGGGAACAACATCGATCCGGACGCGATCTTCTCGGCGCGCGAAGCACTTGCGCGCCTCATCGCCGACGCCAACGGCGAGGCGTTCGAGCGGCTCTATGCCGCGCTCGACGACGGCGGCTCGTTTTGTCCCGACGCGGCGAGTGCCGGCCGCCGGGCATTGCGCAACGTGCTGCTGGACTATCTTTCGCTGGAGCCCGGCGACACGCGCCGTGCGGCGCGCCAGTTCGAGACGGCGTCCAACATGACAGACCGTGCCGCGGCACTTACCGTGCTCGCCCACCGGCAGCCGGCCACCGACGCCGCCGGCGCCGCGCTGGCGGCATTCGAGAGGCGCTACGCGTCCGACGCGCTCGTGCTCGACAAATGGTTCCAGATCCGCGCCGCGGTGCCGGGTGCCGCGACTGTCGATACCGTTGCTGCGCTTATGCGCCACCCTGCCTTCTCGATGACCAATCCGAACCGCGTGCGTTCGCTCATCGGCACTTTCTCCAGCGCCAACCAGACCAGCTTCCACCGCGCCGACGGCGGCGGCTACGACCTGTTCGTCGACGCCGTGCTGACGGTCGAGCGCAGCAACCCGCAGGTCGCCGCACGGCTCGCCACAGCGCTCCGCTCCTGGCGCTCGCTGGAGCCGGTCCGGCAGGGCAAGGCCCGCGAGGCGCTGCTCGCCATCTCGGAGGCCAAGGACCTGTCGGCGGATCTGCGCGACATTGTGGAGCGCACCCTGGCCTGAAGCCATCGGCGGCCCGACGGACTGCTCACGTCCGCGGGGGGCCCGGTGATCGTTTTCCGACAGTGTCGGGGCCGGTGGAAACGGCCCTGCGAATCAATTTCGTAAAATTTTAGGAATTTGGCTCCCGGGGGTCTGGACAAGCCGAATCACCAGTGATTCTTTGTGGCAGATTCGGAAGTGCGGCGTTGGCCGGATCTTCAACAGAAAATTTCTCGGGGAGCCAGTTATGGCGAATGCGGACGCGTGGAACGCGCCCGGAGGGACGATTTTTGCACGGCGCAGGCCGGGCCGCGAGGCGGGCCCCGCCGGCAACGCAAAGATCATCGCGGCCCCCGCCTATCGGCGGCTGCTGGCGGCAGAGCCGCTACTGCGTCGCTCGATCCCGGCCCTGATCGTCATCTTCCTCGCCGCCGTCGCGGTGGTTCGCTTCATGTCGCTCGCCGCCTCGCATGACGACATCGAGCGCGATGCCAGGGCCGTGCTGGCGCTCGCCTCAGGCGAGCTCGGCAACGGGCTGATGCTGTACGGAGGGGCGTCGGCCGAAGACCTGCTGCTCACCACCGGCCGGCACGGCGGCATGGGGACGCGCCATGTGCTCGCCATCACCGACCGCAACTTCAAGGTCGTCGCGGTCTCCCCGGAAACGTCGGACTGGCACGGCCGGTCGCTGGAAGCCCTTTTGAGCGGCGGTCAGCCGCTTTTCATGTTCGGCGAACGCGCCGGCGTCATCGATGTCCGGATCGGCGGTGAGGACTGGTTCGCCGCGCTCACCATCGCCGATGACCGCCGGGGCGCGGCCGCCGCCCTCGTCTCGAAGGAGGCAGTCTTCGCCGAATGGCGCAAGACGGTTTCGCTGAACGTGACGCTGTTCGTGCTGACAGCCGGCGTCCTGCTCATCATCCTCTACGCCTATTTCAGCCAGGCCGCGCGCGCGCAGGCCGCCGACCGGATCTATCTGGAGGCTCATCAGCGCATCGACCTCGCGCTGGTGCGCGGCCGCTGCGGCCTGTGGGACTGGGACATGGTGCGCGGCAGGATGTACTGGTCGCAGTCTATGTACGACCTGCTTGGCTACGAGCACAGCGAGAAGATGCTGTCCTTCGGCGAGGTGGCCGAGATCATCCATCCCGACGACGGTGACCTGTTCGACCTCGCCAATCGCATCGTGTCGCGCGAGACCGACCATATCGACCAGGTCTTCCGCATGCGGCACGCCGCCGGCCACTGGGTCTGGATGCGGGCCCGCGCCCAGGTCGTGGATCCCGAGGCCCCCGAAATCCAGCTCATCGGCATCGCCGTCGACATCACCGAGCAGCGCCATCTCGCGCTGCGCTCGGAAGCGGCGGATCTTCGCCTGCGCACGGCGATCGAGAACATCACGGAATCCTTCGTGTTGTGGGACGCCGCCCAGCGCCTGATCATGTGCAACAGCAAGTACCAGCAGGACAGCGGGCTGGCCGACCGCGATGTCATTCCCGGTTCGCCGCGCGACGCGATCGAGGCGCGCATGACCGCCCTGGTGTCGGAGCGGCGGCTTGCCGGCGGGTCGAGCGGCGTCTCGACCTATGAACGGCAGCTCGCCGACGGCCGCTGGCTGCAGGTGACCGAGCTCAAGACCCGCGACGGCGGCACCGTTTCGGTCGGCAGCGACATCACCCAGCTGAAGCAGCATCAGGAAAAACTGGTCGACAGCGAGCGCCGCCTGATGGCCACCATTCACGACCTGAGCCTCGCCAGGAAGGCGGAAGAAGAGCGTGCCCGGGAGCTTTCCGAGCTCAACCGCAAATATATGAAGGAGACGGAGCGCGCCGAGGCGGCAAACCGCGCCAAGTCGGAATTCCTGGCCAATATGTCGCACGAGCTGCGCACGCCGCTCAACGCCATCATCGGCTTCTCGGAACTGATGAGTTCGGGCCTTTTCGGCCCGCTCGGCTCGGATAAATACGAGGAGTATTCGCGCGACATCAATTCCAGCGGCACATATCTGCTCAACGTGATCAACGACATCCTCGACATGTCCAAGATCGAGGCCGGGCAGTTTTCCATCGACAGCGAGGAGATCGACCTCTGCCCGCTGATCCACGAGACCGTGCGGGTGATCTCGCTGCAGGCCGCCGGCAAGTCGATCACCGTCGAGACCGAGATCGCCGATACGATGCAGCTCTACGCCGACCGGCGCGCCATCAAGCAGATCGTCATCAACCTCCTGTCCAACGCCGTGAAGTTCACCGGCCATGGGGGCAGCATCACGGTCAGGGCGCGCAATGTCGCCGGGGCCATGATGCTGTCGATCGAGGACACCGGCTGCGGCATACCGCGCGAGGCCCTGAGCAAGCTCGGCCGGCCGTTCGAGCAGGTGCAGAACCAGTTCTCGAAGAACCACACCGGCTCGGGCCTCGGTCTGGCAATATCGCGCTCGCTGGCCGAACTGCATGGCGGGGCGCTCAAGATCCGCTCCACCGAAGGCGTCGGCACGATCGTCTCCGTCCGGATCCCGGCGCGCCGGCCGTTGAAGCAAGCGGCCTGAACGGCCGCTCGCCTTACTTCACGCGCCTGCCGCGCAGAAGAAGGTCGAAATCCTCCCTCACCCTTCGCGCCGTCTCCTCGACATGTGCCTCGAGTACGGCGAAGTCGGGAAGATCGGTGACGCCGAGCAGGAGGTCGGCGAGGCCCGGCGGAACGTCGTCCCGCTCGAAGGCGCCCGTCAGGCAGAGGCGGATGATCTGCGTCAGTGCCGAATAGAGGTGATGCGCGTCGACCAGTTCCTGGCGCAACTGCGCGTCGGCAAAAGCCGGATCGAGATGCGAAAGGACCTCCGCGGTACCCGTCGTCCGGCCAGCGCCGGTGGCCTGACCAGTCAGGGCTGCATATTGCGCGATGAATTCCAGGTCGATCAGCCCGCCGGGCACGAGCTTCAGGTCCCAAAGGTCGCGCGGCGGCTTCTCCTCCTCGATCAGCGCCCGCATGTCGGAGGCCTCTTTCGCGATCTTGGCCTTGTCACGCGGCAGCGCCAGGATCTGGCACACCTCGTCTTCGATATCCTGCGCGAGGTTTTCATCGCCGGCCACGGGCCGGGCCCGCGTCAGTGCCATGTGCTCCCAGGTCCAGGCGTCCTGCCGCTGGTATTTGCGGAAGGCATCGATATGGGTCGCGACCGGGCCCTTGTTGCCCGACGGCCGCAGCCTGAGGTCCAGCTCGTAAAGAACGCCTTCCGCCGTCGGCGCCGACACAGCGGCGATCAGGCGCTGCGTCAACCGCGAGAAATAATGCGACGGCGCCATGGGCTTGTCGCCGTCCGACTCCTCGGCGTCGGCGTCATGATCGTAAAGCAGGATCAGATCGACATCGGAGCCGGCGGTGAGCTCGCGGCTGCCGAGCTTGCCCATGCCCAGGATGACGGCTCTCGCACCCTTCACTTTGCCGTGGCGCCTAGCGAATTCCCTCGTCACGGCGTCGAAGGCCGCGCCGATCGTCAGGTCGGCCAGGTCGGAGAAGGCCTTGCCGGCGCGCGTCGCGTCGATCGCGCCGGTCAACAGCCTGACGCCTATGAGGAACTTCTGCTCCGATGTAAATATCCGAAGCCGGTCGAGCACATCCTCGTGCTGCACCGTGCCCTCCAGAAAAGCTGCGAGCCGGGCCGAGAGATAGGGCTTGTCAGGCAACTCCGACATGCGCAGCGGGTCGAGCAGCCCGTCGAAGACATGCGGCCTGCGCGTGATGATGCCGGCGAGCCGCGGGGCCGCGCCCATGATGGTGGCGATCATCTTCAGCAGTCCGGGATTGGACTGCAACAGCGAGAAGAGCTGGATGCCGGCCGGCAGCCCGGCAAGGAACTCGTCGAAGCGGACGATGGCCTCGTCCGCCCGCCGGGTCTGGCCGAATGCCTCCAGCAGCGCCGGGGTGAGCTCGGTCAGACGCTCCCGCGCCTCGGCCGAGCGCGTCGCCCGATAACGACCGAAATGCCAGGTCCGGATGACCCGGCAGATGTCGCTCGGGCGCTTGAAGCCGAGATTGTGCAGCGTCTGCAACGTGTCCGGATCGTCGACATCGCCGGTGAAGACGAGATTGCCGACACCGGCCGAAAGCTGCGGCGCGGTCTCGAACAGCGCCGCATAATGCTGTTCGACCAGATGCAGCGACTGGCGGAACACGTCGGAGAAGGCGGCCGCGCCGTCATAGCCGAGCAGTCGAGCGATGCGCTCCAGCCCCTCGTCTTCCTCCGGCAGCGTATGGCTCTGCTCGTCGGCCACCATCTGCACGGCATGCTCGACGCTGCGCAGGAACCAGTATTGCCTGGTGAGTGCGTCGCGCGCTTCCGCCGTGATCCAGCCCCGCGCAGCGAGTTCGGCCAGCATCAAAACGGTTTCGCGCCGGCGCAGTTCGGGGAAGCGCCCGCCCGCGATCAGCTGCTGTGTCTGCACGAAGAACTCGATCTCGCGGATGCCGCCCCGGCCGAGCTTGACGTTGTGGCCCTTGACCGCGATCTCGCCGTGACCCTTGTGCGCATGAATCTGCCGCTTGATCGAATGGATGTCGGCGATCGCCGCATAATCCAGATATTTGCGCCAGACATAGGGCTGCAGTTCCTTCAGGAAGCGCTCGCCGGCGGCGAGGTCGCCGGCGACCGGCCGCGCCTTGATCATGGCGGCCCGCTCCCAGTTCTGGCCTCTTGCCTCGTAGTAGTTCAGCGCGGCCAGCACCGGGATGGCGAGCGGCGTCGAGCCGGGATCGGGCCTGAGCCTGAGATCGGTGCGGAACACATAGCCGGCATCGGTCCGGTCCTGCAGGATGCGGACGAGCCGGCGCGTCAGCCGCGCGAAGAGATCGCTCGCTTCGTAGGGGTCGCGGATCGCCGGGGCATCCGGATCGAAGAACACGACGAGATCGATGTCGGAGGAGAAGTTGAGCTCATGGGCGCCGAGCTTGCCCATGCCCAGCAGGATCCAGCCGGAGCCTTCCGACGGCCGCTCGGGATCGGGCAGCGCGAGCTTGCCGTTGAAGTGTGCGTCCCGCAGCAGGAAGGCCACGGCCGCCGTCACGCAGCGATCGGCGAGATCGCTCAACCGGCGCACAGTCGTCTCCGTCTCGACCTCGCCCGCCAGTTCCGACAGCGCGATCAGGAAATGCGCTTCCGTCTTCAGCGCGCGCAAGGCGGACATCAATGCCGCTTCGGTTACCTCCGCAGCGAACGGCGCCCTTGCGATGGCCTCCGCGATCGCGTCCAGCCTCTGCCCGGTGGTCTCGTCGAACAGCCGGTCCAGCATCTGGGGACGCCTGCGCGCGCAGTCGCGCAGGAAGAAGGAGAGGTTGAAGGCGGCGCCGAGGAAATCCTGCAGGACGCCCTTTGCGGCAAGCAGCTTCGCGAGCCTCGGCAGGTCCGCCTCCCTGGCCACCGCCGACAGCTCGGCAAGCGCGCCGCGGGCCTCGTCGAGATCGAGGGGCCTAAGCACCCGTGCCGGTCCGCCGAACCAGCCAAGATCCGTCTTTCCTATCGCCTTTTCAGCGCTCATCCGTCACCCTTGCGTCCCGGGAAATGCCATGGTGACAGATAATCCCGGATCGCGGGGGGAAAGATCAAGTCGTCCGCGGTGGAACTTCATCACGGCCTTGGCGAGGCTCAGTCCAAGGCCGGAGCCCGGCTGCGAGCGGCTCTTCTCCAGCCGCACGAATCGTTCGGTCGCGCGCTGCCGGTCCGCATCGTCAGGGATTCCAGGGCCGTCGTCGGACACCGTCAGGCGAATCTCCCCGTCGACGCGATCGAGGCAGACGGCTACCTTGGGCTTGCGATCGGGGGCGGACGAGTATTTGATCGCGTTGTCGACGACGTTCGAGAGCGACTGCGCGATCAGCTCGCGGTTGCCGGCGACGACCTGCGGTCCGCCGATTTCGGCGTCGAGCGTTACGCCGCTCTCCTCGGCGACCGGCTCGTAAAGTTCGACCACGTCCCGCACCAGATCGACGAGGTCGACCTTCGAGACCGTCTCTGAGGAATAGCCGGCTTCGAGCCGCGAGATCATCAGGATCGCGTTGAAGGTGCGGATGAGTTGATCCGATTCGGCGATCGTGCGCTCCAGCGCCTCGCGATACTCGGCCGGCTCGCTCGCTTTGGCCAGTGCCGCCTCGGCGCGGTTGCGCAACCGCGTCAGCGGCGTCTTCAGGTCGTGGGCGATGTTGTCGGAGACCTGCTTCAGCCCCTCGTTGAGGCTGGCGATCCTGGTCAGCATCATGTTGAGGTTTTCGGAGAGCCGGTCGAACTCGTCGCCCGCACCGCTCACCGGCAGCCTGCCCGCGAGGTCGCCGCCCATGATGCGAGCGCTCGCCGCCGATATGCTGTCGATGCGCTTCAGCGCCCTGCGCCCGACCAGAAACCAGATCGCCAGGCCGCCCAGGCTCATCATGCCGAGCGCCACCATCAAGGCGCGCCGCACCACGTCGCGGAAGCGCTCGGGCTCGCCGAGGTCGCGTCCGACGAGCACGATCATCTGATTGGGCAGCCGCAGCACGAGAGCGATGGCATCGTGTCCGGTCTCGCCGGCACGCGTCACCCTGTCGCCGCCGGCCCGTTCCTGGGCGCCCGCGTCACCGTAGCGCTGATAGGCGAACGGGCGCCCCGTCCAACCCTCGGCCGCAAGTACGCCGGGCGCCAGGCTTTCGACATTGCCGGACAGGATGCGCCCGTTCGGATCGGCGATCAGATAGAGATTGGCGCCGGGCTGCCGGGCGCGCCGCTCGATCGTGCGGACCAGAAGAGGCAGACCGCCTCTCTGATAGGCTGCGACGAGTCCCTGCACCTCTTCGTTGATCGTCTCCTGCGTCTGCACCGTCAGCATTCGCACCGACAGCGACGTCATGTAGAAGACCAGGAAGATCGCGCAAATGCCGAACAGCAGGAAATAGAGCGCCGACAGACGCGCGGCGGTCGTCTTCATGATGGAGGTAAGGGTGTGCCACATGTCAGGGTGCCATGCGGCCCGACCGCGAGTCTCTCCCGACGGCGAAGCCGGACCGCGTCACGCTCTAGGCCTTCAGCATGTAGCCGGCGCCGCGGATCGTGTGGAGGATCGCACTGTCGAAACCCTTCTCGATCTTGCCCCTCAGCCGCGAGACGTGAACGTCGATGACATTGGTCTGCGGATCGAAGTGATAGTCCCACACATTCTCGAGGAGCATGGTGCGGGTGACCACCCGCCCGGCATTGCGCATCAGATATTCGAGCAGGCGGAATTCGCGCGGCTGGAGGATGATCTCCCGGCCGGCGCGCTTCACCGTATGCGAGAGCCGGTCGAGCTCGAGGTCCCCGGTCCGGTAGACCGTCTCGACCTCCTTGGATCCGCCGCGGCGGTTGAGCACCTCGGCGCGCGCCAGCAGTTCGGAGAAGGCAAAGGGCTTGGTCAGATAGTCGTCGCCGCCGGCGCGCAGGCCGGTCACCCGGTCGTCGACCTCGCCCAGGGCAGACAGGATGAGCACCGGCGTCTTGTTGCCGCGCGAGCGCAGATCGGCGATGACCGAAAGACCGTCGCGACGCGGCAGCATGCGATCGACGATCATCACGTCGTAGTCGCCGGCATCGGCCATGGCGAATCCGGTCTCGCCATCGGCGGCCTGATGGGCCGTATGGCCGGCCTCATCGAAGGCCTTGACCATGTAATCCGCAGCCTCACGGTCGTCTTCGATGACAAGAATCTTCATGAACCCGTTATACGCGAAATCCGGATCGGTGGAGACGTGGGGTTCCATGTTCAGCTCCAGTCACGTGCAGCGTCAAGCACCCTTTGTGCCCGACACGAATGCGGCAGCAGGTGTCGGACACCTGCTGCCGCCGGAACCGGCACGAAACTGACATAGCACCGGCTCCGGGGCTCTCGCGGCAGGCGGCAGCTCTTGAGGGCTGGGACCGCGAAAACCGCGAGCGCCGTTGCTTGATCAGCCCTTGGCGACCGGCAGGGCCACGAAGCGGCTGGTATCGTCGCGCATGATCTGCACGAGCACCGCCTTGCGTCCGGACTTGGCCGCGTCGGCGACCGCCGCCGTGACCTCGTCGCTGTTCGAGACGTCCCTGGAATTGACCGCGACGATCACGTCGCCCGGCTGGATGCCGCGATCGGCGGCGTCGCTGCCCGGCTCCACGTCGGTCACGACCACCCCCTTGCCGTCCTCGGCGCGGGTGACGGTCAGGCCGAGATCCTCGAGCGCGTTGGCGTCCTGAGGCGCCGTCTGCTCGGCCTTCGCCTGCTTGTCGGAGCCCGGCAGCGTGCCGAGGTCGACCTTGACGGTCTCCGACTTGCCGTCCCGCCACAGCGTGACCTCGACGCTCTTGCCGGGCTGGATGGCGCCGATGATGCGGGCCAGTTCGCGCGGCGAAGCCACTTCCTTGCCGTCGACGGAGGTGATCACGTCACCGGCGGCGATGCCGGCCTTCTTGCCTGGACCGTCGTCCTCGGTCTGGGAGACGAGCGCGCCCTTCTCCGACTTCAGGCCGAGCGATTCGGCGATATCCTTGTTGACCGGCTGGATGTGAACGCCGAGCCAGCCGCGCTGGACCGTGCCGTCACGCATCAGGTCGCCCACGACTTCGCGTACCGTCGAGGCGGGGATGGCGAAGGCAATGCCGACATTGCCGCCCGAGGGCGAGAAGATCGCCGTGTTGACGCCCACGACCTCGCCATTGAGGTTGAAGGCCGGACCGCCCGAATTGCCGCGGTTCACCGCCGCGTCGATCTGGATGAAATCGTCATAGGGGCCGGCGCCGATATCGCGGCCGCGAGCCGAGACGATGCCGGCAGTCACGGTGCCGCCGAGGCCGAACGGATTGCCGACCGCGACCACCCAGTCGCCGACGCGGACCTTCGCATCGTCGGCGAAGTCGACATAGGTATGCTTGTTGCCGTCATCGACCTTGAGCACGGCGAGATCCGTGCGCGGATCGGTGCCGATGAGCTTGGCGTCGAGTTCCTTGCCGTCATTGGTGACGACGGTGAACTCCGTGCCGCCCTCGACCACATGGTTGTTGGTCACCAGATAGCCGTCCTCGGAGATGAAGAAGCCGGAACCCTGGGAGACGGGACGCGGAGAGCCGTCGCGGCGGTCGCGACGGAAGCGGCGCTCGCCATCGCGATCGCCGTCACCGCGGAACTCGCGGAAGAAGCGCTTGAGCGGATGCCCATCGGGCAGGCTGTCGAAACCCTGCGGTCCGGAGAAAAAGCCGGAACCGTCGTCCGAAGCGCCCTCGAACTTGGCCTTGACGCGGACGCTGACGACCGCCGGGCTGACCTGCTCGACGACATCGGAGAAGCTCGGCACCTGCGGGGCGTCGACGCGGACCGGATCGGCGAAGACGGGAACGGTTCCCGACGTGACGGCTCCGAGGCCGATTGCCCCGGCCACGGCGACCGAAGCGGCCGCGGCCAGCAGACGCTTGCGGGTGCCCGAGCTGGAATTGGATTGAAGGTTCATTGCGCTCTGTCCTCTTGTGGCTGAAGGGATGCGTCTTGGGGGCATCCGCTGCAGCCAGAAATAGATAGCGTCACATTACGGCGTCATTGCCGCGGGATGAAACTTTCGTAATGTTGGCTAACCTGCTGATTGTCCTTCGGCATCTCACTCCGGCGTCGAAGGAGGCCGGCCTCACTCGCCGTCCTTCAGCATCCTCGCCAGCGCCTCGTTCTCTTCGGCCGTCAGCGGCTCGCCGGCGGGGCGACGGCGAGTTCGCGCCGAAACGATCAGGAACGTGCCGCCGGCCAGCAGCAGGATGGCCGGCACCGACCACAGGATCGCGTTGCGCAGGCTGAAGCGCGGCTTGAGCAGCACGAACTCGCCATAGCGCGAAACGATGTAGTCGAGCACCTGCCGGTCGCTGTCGCCGGCGCTCAGGCGATCGCGCACCAGGATGCGGAGGTCGCGGGCGAGGTCGGCATCCGAATCGTCGATCGACTGGTTCTGGCAGACCATGCAGCGCAGTTCGGCCGAAAGCCGGCGCGCCCTTTGCTCGAGAGCGGGATCCTTCAGCATCTCGTCGGGCTGGACGGCATAGGCCGCGGGGCCCGCAAGCAGGGCGGCCAGCAGCAGCCAACAGGCGACGGCTCGCAGCGCGGTCATGGCGCGGCTGCGACCGGTTTGGCCGCACCCTGCCGCCTGGCGCGCGCCGGCGCGCCCACACGCAGCCGCCGGTCGAGCAGCGACACGAAGCCGCCGAACATCATGACGAGCGCGCCGCCCCAGATCAGCGTCACCATCGGCTTCCACCAGACGCGGACCACGATCGCCCCATCCTGCGTGGCGTCGCCGAGCGAGACATAGAGCTGGCTCAGGCCGAGCGTGCGGATGCCGGCCTCGGTGGTGGGCATCTGGCGGACGGGATAGAGCCGCTTGGCCGAAGTGATCTGGCCAAGCGCCCTGCCCGGCCGCTCGAGCAGGAAGCGCGCGCGATCCTCGGTGTAGTTTGGGCCGATCACCTTCTCCATGCGATCGAATCGCAACGTGTAGCCGGCGATGTCGATGGTCGCGCCGGGCCGCACGGCGACGATCCTCTCGGTCTCCAGCGACACCACGCTGACGATGCCCAGCACGGTCAGGCCGAGGCCGAGATGCGCAAGCGTCGTGCCGAAGACCGACTTCGGCAGGCCGACGAAGCGCCGCAGCATCACCGAGGGCTCGGCCGAGCCAATGCCGGCGCGAAGCGCGAGGTCGGTCAGGGCACCCAGCACCAACCAGGCGGCCAGGCCGCAGCCCAATGCCGCGAAGACCGAGGCGCCGTCGACGAAAAGAAGCGTGACGAGCACCGCGCCCAGCGCCCCGCCGAAGGCCGCCATCAGGCGCTGCGCGGCAGCCAGCAGGTCGCCGCGCTTCCAGGCGAGCAGGGGGCCGAACGGCACCAGGGCGAGCAGCGGCAGCATCAGCGGGCCGAAGGTCAGGTTGAAGAACGGCGCGCCCACCGAGATCTTGTCGCCGGCGAAGGCTTCGATGAACAACGGATAGAGCGTGCCGATGAAAACCGTGGCAGTCGCCGTCGTCAGGAACAGGTTGTTGAGCACCAGCGCCCCTTCCCGCGAGATCGGGTGGAAGACGCCGCCAGCGGTGAGCGAGGGCGCACGCAGCGCGAAGAGCGAAAGCGAGCCGCCGATGAACAGGGTCAGGATGGCCAGGATGAAGACGCCTCGGCTGGGATCCGTAGCGAAGGCATGAACCGAGGTGAGCACGCCCGAGCGCACCAGGAAGGTGCCGAGCAGCGACAGCGAGAAGGTCAGGATGGCGAGCAGCAGAGTCCAGATCTTCAGCGCCGAGCGCTTCTCCATCACGATCGCCGAATGCAGCAACGCCGTTCCCGCCAGCCAGGGCATGAAGGAGGCGTTCTCGACCGGGTCCCAGAACCAGAAGCCGCCCCAGCCGAGCTCGTAATAGGCCCAGTAGGACCCCATCGCGATGCCGCCGGTGAGGAACGTCCAGGCGGCGAGCGTCCACGGCCGCACCCAGCGTGCCCACGCCGCATCGATACGGCCGTCGATGAGGGCCGCGACAGCGAAGGAGAAGCAGACGGAGAAGCCGACATAGCCGAGATAAAGCAGAGGCGGATGGACGGCGAGGCCGATATCCTGCAGCAGCGGATTGAGGTCCTGGCCTTCGATCGGCGCCGGATCGAGCCGGACGAAGGGGTTGGACGTGACGAGGATGAACAGCAGGAAGGCGACGCCGATCAATCCCTGGACCGCCAACACATTGGCCTTGAGCGTGGCGGGAAGATTGCGGCCGAAGGCGGCGACGAGCGCCCCGAAGAAGGTCAGGATCACCACCCAGAGCAGCATCGAGCCTTCATGATTGCCCCAGGTTCCGGTGACCTTGTAGAGCATCGGCTTCAGCGAATGGGAATTCTGCCAGACATTGGCCACGGAGAAATCCGATTGCATGTAGGCCAGCGTGAGCACCAGGAAGGACAGCGCCGTAAGGGCGAATCCGGTGGCGGCGACTGGCCCGCCGACCGCCATCAGCCGCTCGTCGCCCATGCGCGCGCCTACGAGCGGCACGCTCGCCTGGACCAGCGCCATGGCGAAGGCGAGCACGAGCGCGAAGTGACCGATCTCGACCATGGAACTATTGGCTCTCCTGCCAGAGGCCCTTTTCCTTCAGGCCTTCCGCGACTTCCTTCGGCATGTAGGTCTCATCATGCTTGGCCAGCACGCTGTCCGCAACGAAGACGCCGCCGGGGCCGAAGCTGCCTTCGGTGATGACGCCCTGCTCTTCGCGAAACAGGTCGGGCAGGATGCCATTATAGACCACCTTGACCGTGTCGACCTGGTCGGTGATGGCGAAATCGACCTCCGTCCCCTGCCCGCGCTGGATCGACCCCTTCGCGACAAGCCCGCCGAGCCGGATGCGCTGGCCCTCGCTTACCGGATTGGCCGCGAGATCGCCGGGCATGTAGAAATAGGATGCCTTCTGGCCGAGCGCCCAGAAAGTCAGGAAGGTCGCGAGGCCGAGAAAGGCCAGCGCGCCGCCGATGACAGACAATCTCTTCTGCTTGCGTGTCATGTCCTACTCGGTCCCGCTCAGTCCGAGGGTCGCTGCGAATTGCGTCAGCGCCGTGGCTTCCACACTCCCCTCGCCCAGGGCCGCCACGCCGCGGCTCATCGCATCCAGCGCATCTGTCTTGCGGCCGAGCACCAGGTATGAACGGACGAGCCGCTGCCATCCTTCCAGATCCCTGGGGTTCTGGCGAAGCTTTTGGTCGAGCCCCGCGACCATGGCCTCGATCATGGCGTTGCGGTCGGCATCGGACATGGTGGCGGCCGCCTCCACGTCGTCCTGCGTCGGTCCCGGCGTGGTCGAGGTGGTGGCCCCCGAGGTGGTGGCCTCCGATGTGGTGGAAGGTGCCTTGCCGGCGGCAAGGCGCTTGTCGGCCTCGGCGACGGCCTGCTCGACAGGAACGCGCCACGGTGAATCCGCGGGCAGCTTGACGAGCATCTCTCGCCAGGCCGCGACTGCCTCCTGAAGCTTCCCGTCCTGCGCCATGGCGGTCGCCAGATAGAAACGCGCCTTGGGATAGTCAGGCTCCAGCCTCAGGGCCCTGTTGAACGCTGCCTCGGCCTCGTCGGAAATGACGCCGTCGGCGGCCGAAGCCATCGCCTCACCGAGCCCGGACTCGCGGGCCGCGGTCGACCCTTCGAGGCGGATCGCCGCGTGATAGGCACCGACGGCATCGGCGAAGCGCCCCATGCGCAGATAGACCGGGGCGAGAACGTCCCAGCCCTTGCCGTCATTGGGGTTGGCCGCAAGGTGCTTCTCGGCGCGCGCCACCAGTTCGTCGATCGAGCTCTTCGCCGGATCGGCTTCGAGCCGCGCCTGGAGGGGTTGCGAAGGCAGATCGGGCGAGCCGAGATAGCCGTAGAGCGCCCAGCTCACGACCGGCACCGCGAGAACCGCCGCCATGCCGGCCATGCGCGCTGTCGGCGAGGCCAAGGCGCTCCGTCCGCCGTTCCCGCGCTCGCCGAGCTTCAGGATGCGGCGGCCGATCTCGGCGCGGGCCTGCTCCGCCTCGGTCGGGTTGATCAGTCCGCGACCGACGTCGCGCTCCAACTCCTGAAGCTGATCCTTGTAGACTTCGAGATCGTGATCGGCGGCCGTGGCAACCGAGCGGCGCCCTCGCGCAAGCGGCGCCAGGACGGCAAGGCTGGCACCCAAGGTAAGCAGAGCGGCCACGATCCAGAAAAGCATGCCGATCACATAACCCTTGACGGCACCCCTGCCAACAATCGCGCCATGCGGCCAATTGACGGAGGCATCGGGCGGTGCCGCATCGGCGCGAGGATCGTATACCATCTTCGACAGAGCGTCTTTGCTCACAACTGTCAGTTCATTCCCGCATTTGAAACCCATTCCCGGCGCGAGCGACCGCGACGCGGAACCGGGTGCCGTTACCCGATCGCCGCCGCAAAAGGGCCACGACTGCTTTCGCCCGCGCGTCGGTCGCACGGGCCGGAACCGCGCGATGTTCATGGGCACCCGGAACAGCACTGTCGCGTCTTCCACGACGGCCACCGTTTCCTCGAGTGCGTTCGGAGGGACCAGATCGCTCAGGATGCGCTCCAGCGCCCGGCTCAGGTTGGAAGTGTGTGCCGCGACGATGTCCATGTGGTCGGCGGCCAGCTCGAGACAAGCGTTGAAAAGCCCGGGGCCGGCGTCGTAGCGGTCTCGCTCCAGCGAAAGGATGGTCAACACCCAGCGTTCCAGCTTTTCGCCCGGCGGAAGGTCCTGCGCGGCAACCCTGCCGCGCTGGCGGAGGCGCCGGTCGGTGAAGCCCGGATCCGCGGCTGCGATCCGGAGGTTCACCGACAAAGCCCGCAAACGGACCGCGCCGTCCGGCGGTTCCAGCACCGCGGCTCGAAGCAGGCCTTGGCGCCGCGTTACCGGCCGTTCAGGAACGCGATGATCGCGCGCCGCTCGTCTGCGTTGTTGAAGCGCTGAACCATCCGTGTGCCCGGCACCATCGCCGTAGGATTCGCGAGGTAGGTTTCCAGCGTCTCGGGCGTCCAGGTGATGCCGGAGTCGCGCAGGGAGGGCGAATAGTTGAACCCGTCGACGCTGCCGCCAGCGCGGCCGACCACGCCCTGCAGGTGAGGCCCGGCGCCGTTCCTGGTGGTCGCGATCTGGTGGCAGGACCCGCAACGCTGCCGGAACAGCCGTTCGCCTGAAGCGGTCTCCTGGGCAACTGACAGATCCGTTGCCCAAGCCGCCGTGATCACCGTCAAGGCGGCGAGTACCGCGCCTCTCATCCTTCCATGCCTTTCAGGTCGAGCTTCGAGAGCGGCAAGCTGCGGATGCGCTGGCCCGTCAGCACGGAAGCGGCGTTGACCACGGCGGGCGGCACGCCAGGCAGACCCGGCTCGCCGATACCGCCCATCGGAGCGCCGCTCTCGACGATGCGCACATGCACGCGCGGCATGCGGTCGGGCGGCAGGATGGGATAACCGTCGAAATTGCGCGCCTGCGGCATGCCGTCGACATAGACGACTTCCTCAAGCAGCGCCGAGGACAGGCCGAGGGCGACGGCGGAGTTCACCTGCGCCTCGATGATGGCGGGATTGACGATGCTTCCGGGATCGATCGCCACCCAGACGTCGTGGACAATCACCCCGCCGTCCCGCAGCGAGACCTCTGCGATCGTGGCGACCTCGCTGCCGAAAGGCGAGGCCATGGCGACGCCGCGCGCCCGCCGCGTGCCATCCTCGGCTGTGAACGGCCCACGACGCCATCCGCCGGAAAGATCGGCCACGGCCACAAGGAGGTTTCTGTGCCGCGGGCTGTCTGCAAGGAGGCGATGCCGCAATTCATAGGGATCCTGCTTCCCCGCATCAGCCATCTCGTCGAAGAATGTTTCGTAGAAGAAATCGTTCATCGAATGGCCGACCGAACGCCAGAAGCCGATGATAGCCGGATCGTCCACATGGATCTGGGCGACACGCCTGTTCGGTATCGCATAGATCTTTCCAGCGATACCCTCGACCGCTGAACTGTCGACCTTGTCGGCCTGGCGGCCGAACCAGCGGCCGGTCGGGCCTTCTCCGACCGCAACGGCGTCCAACGCGACCGGCAGGCCGTCGGCATCGAGGCCCGCACGGAAACGTACGGCACCCATCGGCCGCAGCGCATCGCGCAGGAACTCCTCCTCGCGGCTCCAGATCAGCTTCACGGGCCGGCCCGCCGCCTTCGCGAGGAGGATGGCCTGCGGGTACGGATTGGCCGTCCGATAGAGGAAATGCCGGCCGAAGAAGCCGCCCAGCATCGGGGAATGGATGATGATCCTGTCAGGGTCGACCCCTGCGACCTTCGCCGCATCGGCCTGGAACATCTCGGGCGCCTGGTTCGGTATCCACAATTCGAGGGTCCCGTCCGCATTCCAGCGCGCGAGCGCCGAAGGCGGCTCAAGCTGGCCGTGCACCAGATAAGGAGCGCCATAAGTCGCCTCGACGGCAAGCTGAGCACCGCGCATCGCGCCCGCCGCATCACCGACCGTCTCGAAAACGACCCCTTCTCCCGGCGTCGCTTTCAGCTTCGTCGTATGGGCTTCGGAGGAGAAATCCGCCGGCATCGCATGCGCAGTTCCTGCGGCTGGCTCGGTCCAGGTGACCAGCAGGGTTTCGACCGCGCGACGCGCACGCCACCAGCTGTCGGCCAGCACCGCTACCGCGCCCGGCAGCCTATGAACGGAGTGGACGCCGGGCATACGCCGAACATCCGCTTCATTCGCCAGCGCGCCGGGTTCGCCACCGAGACGCGGGCTGTGCTGGACGGCGGCGTGAAGCATGTCGTCGACCTTCTGATCGATCGAATAGAGTGCCTTGCCGGTCGACTTGTCGTGAACATCAAGGCGAGCCACCGGCCTGCCGATCCAGCGGAAATCGGTGCGGGGGCGCAGCATGACGTCGGTTGGGACCGGCAGGTCGGCCGCCGCATCCGCGATTTCCCCGTAGGGGATCGCCCGCCCGGACGCTGCATGAACCACGCGGCCGGGTTCGGTCGAGAGTTCCGAAGTTGGCACGCCAAGCCGAGAGGCCGCGGCCTGCAGCAGCATCTGGCGCGCCGATGCGCCAAGCCTGCGCATCGTCTCGTAGCTCAGGCGCACCGACATGCTGCCGCCGGTGAAACGGCCGCCACCGGTCAAGAGATAGTCGGGGCCGGGAGGAGCACCCTCGACCGTGAAGTTCACGGGGTCGACGTCCAGCTCCTCACCGACGATCTGCGCCATGGCGGTGAAGATGCCTTGTCCACCCTCGATGAAGGCGCTGCGGAAGAGCACCGTGCTGTCGGGACGGATCTCCAGGAAGGCTGAGACCCGCGTGCCGGGCGCGACAGGCGCAGCGGCCTGCGCCCTCGCGCGTCCGACCGGCACGGTGACCGAAAGCACCAGCGCTGCGGCGGCGCCGAGGAAGCCGCGACGCGAAATGTTGAGCGGTCCGTCCTCGCGGGGCGTGGACCAGCGGTTCCCGATGAGGGTCATGTTGTTCATCTATCCCTCCTCACGCCTGGGCGGCCTGCCGGACGGCAGCCGAGATCGCGTTGTAGGTGCCGCATCGGCAGAGGTTCACCATCGCGTCGGCGATGTCGTCCTGGGTGGGCTGCGGCGTCTGCTTCAGGAGCGCCGTGGCGGCCATGACCTGGCCGGACTGGCAATAGCCGCATTGCGGCACCTGATTGGTGATCCACGCTTCGACCACCTTTCTGCCCTCGGGATCCTGCTCGATGGCCTCGATGGTCGTGATCGCCACGCCGGCCACGCTGTCCACCGTCGTCACGCAGGATCGCGTGGCCTGTCCGTCGATCAGCACCGTGCATGCGCCGCACTGGGCGACGCCGCAGCCATACTTTGTACCCGTCATGCCCAGTTCGTCGCGCAGCACCCAGAGCAGCGGCGTATCCGGTTCGACATCGACCTGATGTGTTGCTCCGTTGACTGTCAGTTCCATGGCCTTTTCCTCGTGATTCGCAGGAGATCCAACACGACTGGCTGTTGGCTCGTCGAACCCGAAGAGTAGTTGCCCCTGACCACCGCGATTAGTGCGCTGAATTCGCTTGCGTTGATCGATGAGAGACATAAATCTTGCCTGATCGGTGCGGACAGCGAGATGGCCAGGGAAAATTTCAACGATCTCTTATGGTTCCTGGCTGTGGCCGAGGAGAAGAGCTTCACGCGTGCCGCAGCGAAGCTCGGCATCACGCAGTCCACCCTCAGCCACACGATCAAGCAGCTGGAAACGCGGTTGGGCATCCGGCTGCTCACGCGCACGACCCGCAGTGTGTCAACGACTACGGCCGGCGAGCGCCTCCGGCAGTCGCTTGCACCGCGCGTCGCGGAGATCGAGACGGAGATCGCCGCGCTCATGGAATTCCGCGACAAGCCCGCCGGGACCATCAGGCTGACCCTTTCGGATCACGCGTTTGAAAGCGTCGTGTGGCCGAAGCTCGGCCCGGTGCTCGCGGACTATCCCGATATCAAGCTGGAACTCAGCATCGATAACGGGCTGCGCAACATCGTCGAAGACGGATTCGACGCCGGGGTGCGACTTGGCGAAAGCGTCGAGAAGGACATGATCGCGATCCGCATCGGACCTGACTGGCGCATGGTCGCCGTCGCGTCGCCCGATTACTTCGCCGCGCATCCTTCGCCCCGGCATCCGCAGGAGCTGATCGGGCACAACTGCATGAACATGCGCCAGACACGCGGTGGCGGGCTCTATGCCTGGGAATTCGAGAAGGAAGGTCAGGAGCTTCGTGTCCGGGTGGACGGGCAGTTCACCTTCAACACCTCATACGCAATGGTGGATGCGGCTCTGAGGGGATACGGCATCGCTTTCCTGCCCGAGAGCCTCGTTGAACGGCATGTCGCATCGGGCGAGTTGGTCCAGGTGCTTGACGATTGGTGCCCGAAGTTCGCGGGCTACTACGTTTACTACCCAAGCCGACGACAGAACCTGCCGGCCTTCAAGGTCATTGTCGACGCCCTTCGACACGGCGACGCTTGAAACGCCCGGACAGCACCACCGCGACGACGGAGGCGCACAGCGCGATCTCCGCGCTGACGAGAAACACGGTATCCAATCCGACCCAGGCTGCGATCGCGCCGAGTGCGGGACTGCAAGGCCGAGCGCCACCTCGAGGAAGGCGGCGTAGAGACTATCGCGAGACCCCAGTTGCTTGCGGGAAGGTTCCTCACCGCCTCCAGACCGGGATGGACCAGTGAATATCCGAAACCTGTACTTGTGCCGACATGGCGCCGGCTGCGCCGATGGCTGCTGCCGTGAGGATCTTTCTCATTTGAGTTCACTTTCGGATCGCTCTCGCCGCTTTCGATGACATTGCAATGCCCTAGACGCGAGGCAGCGTCTTGATGGCGCGCCGACCGTCCATGGCGCGATAGCCTTCCGCGACGTCCGCAAGCGGCAGCGTCAGGTCGAAGACCTTTCCGGGATTGATCTTCCGCTCCAGCACAAGGGCCATCAGGTGCGGAAGGAAACGACGCACGGGGGCCGGACCGCCAAGCAGGCTCTTCTGGGCGAAGAACAGGCCCTGGCCGTCGAGCTGAACACCGTGCGGCACGCCGACAAACCCGATCGAACCGCCGGGGCGCGCGCAGTTGATCGCCTGCTCCATCGATTCCTGTGTCCCGACACATTCCAGTACCGACTCCGCGCCGACGCCCCCGGTCAGTTCCCTGATCCGGGCAACGCCGGCGGTACCGCGTTCCGAAACGATGTCGGTCGCGCCGAATTCAAGGGCGAGATCCTGACGTGCCTTGTGGCGGCTCATGGCCACAATGCGCTCCGCGCCCATGTGCCTGGCTGCCAGCACGCCCATCAGCCCGACGGCGCCGTCTCCCACGACAACCGCCGTCGAGCCGGGCTGCACGCGCGCGGCGTCAGCCGCGTACCAGCCGGTGCCAAGGACGTCGGATGCCGCCAACAGGCTGGGGATCAGATCGTCCGCGGGTAAGTCGGGGGTCGCGACCAGCGTGCCGTCGGCGAGCGGCACCCGCGCATAGGGCGCCTGTGCACGGCTCATGAACTCGCGCTGCTCGCACGATGACTGGAAGCCGAAAAGGCAATGCGGGCAGGTATTGTCGGAGATGCAGAACGAGCCGACGACGAATTGACCGGGTTTCACGGTTCGGACCGCGCTGCCGACTTCGACGACCACACCGCAATATTCGTGCCCCATATGCATAGGTTCGATCACCGGCTGGAGCCCGCGATAGGGCCATAAGTCGGAGCCGCAGATGCAACTGGCCGAAAGCTTGACGAGGGCATCCGTGGGAGCGAGGATTTTCGGCTCCTCGACCTCCTCGCAGCGGATGTCGCCGGGACCATAAAGAACCGTTCCGAGCATGGTTGTTCTCCTTTCGTGGATCTGCGGTCAGGAAACCGGTTCGATGCCGAGGGGGAACTCGCCGCGCACCAGCAGGGGATCGAAGCTGCCGTCGATGCGGCCGAGCCGGATCAGTCCCTGGGACCAGTGATATCCGGCGTAGAAGAACGCAAGGTTGCCCCAGGGGGCGTAGTAGCAGACATCGCCGGGATGCTCGTTGCCGAACGGGCCGCTGCCCTCTTCGGTGAGCTTGCGCGGCAGGTAGCTGATCTTCTCGTTGTTCGCGTAGTTGTCGATCGTCAGCTCTTCGAGGGGCAGCATCGAGGCGAAGTCACGCGCGGACGGATTATCCTCGAGCGTCGCCGTCATGCTCTGGTCGTTGAACGAGATGCGGATCTTCATTGGTGCGTATCCTTGTGCATATCCCCTCTTCGTCCCGGCTAGGCCGAACGGAGCGGCGGCGACGGCGAGCACGATGGCCTGACATACGGCCTGGCGGGTGATGAGGCGACACGTCATCTTGCTTCTTTCCGGTGGTCGATGGCTGCTGCGGCGGCGGCGAGAGCCGACCCCAGCAAGAGGATGGCGCCGAGGGCAAATGGGCTCCACCAGCCCAGAATGTCGAAGAGCAGGCCACCCGTCGCTGCGCCCAGCGTGATGGCGAACTGGATGACGGCGACCTGAAGCCCGCCGCCGGCTTCGGCGTCGTCACGCAGGGCGCGGCTCAGCCATGTGCCCCAGCCGACCGGGGCGGCGGTGCCCAAGAAACCCCAGCCGATCAGCAGGATCGTGACGGGAACCGGCATCGAGCCGAACCCGATCAGCGCGGTGGCCAGCAACGCCATGACGAGCGGGATGACGATGAGGACGCTGTAGAGCCTTGTCTTCAGCAGTTGACCGATGACCCAGGTACCCGCGACGCCGGCGAGCCCCATCAGGAGCAGGATTGCGGAGAGCGCCGAAACGCCGACGCCGGTGATAGTTTCGAGGAACGGCCGCAGATAGGTGAACAAAGCGAACTGGCCCATGAAGAGCAGCAGGATCGACGCCATGCCGAGCGCCACCCGGGGGCGTGCCAGCAATCGAAAGACGTTGCCCGATCTCCTTCGCCCCCGCGGCGGCAGCGAAGGCAGGCTGAGCCATTGCCAGACCAGGGCGATCAGGGCCAGCGGCACCACGAGGAAGAACGCGCCGCGCCAGCCGACATGGTCACCCAGTAGGCTTCCGAGTGGCGCGGAAACGGTCGCGGCGATGGCGTTGCCCGCGTTGATCATCGCCAGCCCCTTGGGCACGGCATCCTCCGGCACAAGACGCATGACGATTGCGGTGGACATCGACCAGAAGCCGCCGATGGCGACGCCCAGCAATGCCCGGCCGATCATCATCACCGCGTAGTTCGGTGCAAACGTTACGACGAGCCCCGACACAACCAGCAACAGCGAAAAGGAGACCAGCACGAGCTTGCGGTCGATGTGCTTCGTCAGGCCGGCGACGAACAGGCTGGTAACGACCGCGAATATGCCCGAGATCGAGACCACCTGACCGGTCCGGCCCTCGGTAATGCCGAGATCGAGGGCAACGGGCGTCAGCAGGCTGACGGGCATGAATTCGGAGGCGATGAGCACGGCAACGCAAAGCGCCATCGAAAGCACCGCACCCCACGCGGCGCGGTCACCCAGAAGCCGGGTGTCGTAGGTGGTTTCCATGTCGGGCATCCTTGCAAGACGGCAGGCGGCTCGTTCACGCCGCCGGTTCACCGCTTTGCCCGGGAAATTAGCGCTTCTGCGCCAATCGCATTAGACGGACCAATCCACTTGGACTTATCGATCCGAGCCATGAATAGCGACCGGAGACCACCTAGACCCGGGACGGGATTTTCGTGAGTTGCCGACATCTGGCTAAAGGCTGAATCGCCGTGCGTTTTCGGCACACCTCAGTGTGAGGGAAATACCGGTGCGCATGCCCAGGCTCGCAGTCGCACCGCCGTGGGGGAATTCTCAATCAGGCTTCATCTGTTTCAGTCGAACCGTTCGGTATCTGCCAACGGTCGATCTTCTCGACCGTGGTGGCGCGCAACCGCGTAGCCCACGCCCGTTGGCGCGAAAGTCGAGCGGCCCCGAATGGGCCGCGCCGGCGATCGGGACCCTACTATCAGGTGAGCGGCGTCCAGCTGCCGTCGGGGTTTCGGCAGGCGGTGCCACGCGCCGATTTCGGCTGGGGACCGCCATAGACTGTGTGCTTGTACTGGCGGCAGTCCTGAGAGCCGACCCGGTAGGGCTGGGCCGCGACCACCTCGCCGTAGCGGTTGCCGTCGCCGCGCCAGGTCACGACCTCTCCGCTCGGCGTATGCTCAAGCGCCCGGTATTCCGCCTCCAGCGCACTGCGCTTTTCGCCGCTGTCAAGACCCGCACCGATCGAACCGCCGACCAGGCCGCCCGCCATCTCGTCGATGATCGCCGAGGCGACGGCGCCGCCGGCCTTGGTCTGGCCGCTGCCGGCCGCCTGCGGCGTAGCGTCGTTGCGGCCGAGCCCCATCGTGCTGCAGCCGGAAACTGCCAGCAGTCCGGCGACCACGGTCGCCTGAAATCTCTTTGTTCTCATCGGCTTGCCGCGTGCCGGCGCCTGGAAGAAATTCGTCATGCAAGAAGCCTTCCGCGTAGATGCGATCTTTGACCGAATTTGGGTTGTGCCGCTACTGCCGGATCGGCCATCGCGGCATGCTCGTCCCTTCCCATAGGGCATAGCTGTGAAAGATAGTAAACGAAGGGTTTCGACGGCCCTTTGCGCCGGGGCGCGCCTACTGCGCGCGCTTGAGCTCGACGGAGGCGCGCAGACCGCCGAGCGCCGAGCGCTCCAGCGCGAGCCGGCCGCCATATTCCTTGACGAGGTCGGAGACGATCGCGAGCCCCAGGCCGGTGCCCGGTTTCGTCTCGTCCAGCCGCTTGCCCCGTTTCAGCGCCTCACGCGCCTTGTGCTCGGGAATGCCCGGCCCGTCGTCTTCGATCGAAAGGACGAAATTGCCGCCATTGTCGCCGGACGCCGCGACCGAGACCTGCACGGCGGACTTCGCCCATTTCATGGCGTTCTCCAGCAGGTTGCCCGATATCTCCTCGAGATCCTCACGCTCGCCGGCGAACAGGATCTCCTCGGCCGGCAATGACAAGCCCAGCCGAGTGTCGGGATTGAGTTTTTCCATCACGCGCACCATGCGCTGCAGCAAGGCGGCGACCGGGGTGCGATAGACGACGCTGTCGCGCTGGGCGGCGATCCTTGCCCGCTGCAGATAGTGTTCGAGCTGCGTCTGCATGGACGCCGCCTGCTCGGTGATCAGCCGGCCCTTGTCGCCGCCGATCAGACGCCCTTCGTTCAGCAGCACGGCGAGCGGCGTCTTCAGCGAATGGGCAAGATTGCCGACCTGGGTGCGGGAGCGTTCCACGATGCGCCGATTGTTCTCGATCAGCGCGTTGGTCTCATTGGCAAGCGGTTCGATCTCGGCCGGGAAGCTGCCGTCGAGGCGCTGCGCCGTTCCTTCGCGCACCATCGCCAAAGCGTTGCGAACCCGCTGCAGCGGCTGCAGGCCGAACAGGATGGCGACGGCGTTGATGGCGATCATGCCGACGCCGAAGATCGACAGATAGGTGTAGAGGCTGCGCTCGAAACTGCCGATCTCGGCCTCCAACTCGCTGAGATTGCCCATGACCCGGAAGCGGGCGATGCGGTTGCGGGCGTCCAGCACGAACTCGGCCTCGATGACTTCGAGCTCCTCGCCGGACAGTCCTCCAGCGGTGTAGCTGCGTCGGAATTCGGCATTGAAGGGAACCTCGAAAGCCGATGGCGAAGGGATGGGCTTGAACATGGAGGGCGACCGGAGCTCGCCGTTCAGCCCTTGCGACACGGGCTCCACCGCCCAGTACCATCCCGATCCCGGACGGGAAAACCTGAGGTTCCCGAGGTCGGGGCTGCCGATCAGAGCGCCGCTTTCGGACACGCTGACCGAACTGATCAGGTTGAAGAGGTGAGCCGAGAGCAGGCTTTCGAACCCCCGTTCGCTGGCCTGCCGGTAGAGCGTGGTGATGACGGTCGCGATCACGATCAGGGCAACCACGGCCCAGATCGTCGACAGGGCGATGACCCGGACCGTCAGCGAGCGCGGGACGAGCGTCAGCTTCGGCATGTTGCCGGCTACGCGGCCGGCTCGCGCATGCGGTAGCCCATGCCGCGCACCGTCTCGATCATGTCCACGCCCATCTTCTTGCGCAACCGTCCCACGAAGACTTCGATCGTGTTGGAATCGCGGTCGAAATCCTGATCGTACAGATGTTCCACCAGTTCGGTGCGCGACACGACCTCGCCGACATGATGCATGAGATAGGCGAGCAGCCGGAATTCGTGGGATGTGAGCTTGAGCGGCACGCCGTCGACATCGGCCTTCGACGCCTTGGTATCGAGCCGAAGCGGACCGCAGACGAGCTCCGAGGAAGCATGACCGGCGGCCCGGCGGATCAGCGCCCGCACCCGTGCCAGCACCTCCTCGATATGGAAAGGCTTGGTCACGTAGTCGTCGGCGCCGGCATCGATACCGGCGACCTTGTCGCTCCAGCGGTCGCGCGCGGTCAGCATCAGCACAGGCATCTTGCGGCCGTCGCGCCGCCAGCGCTCGACGACGCTGATCCCGTCCATCTGCGGCAGGCCGATATCGAGCACAACCGCGTCATAGGGCTCGGTATCGCCGAGGAAATGTCCCTCCTCGCCGTCGAAGGCGCGATCGACGACATAACCGGCGTCGACGAGCGCGTCTGCCAGTTGCCGGTTCAGGTCCTTGTCATCCTCGACGACGAGTATCCGCATCGAATCACATGTTTGTTGAGAGGGGCTGCCGGGATCGACATGCCACGATATAGGCCGATTTTGGGCGCGGGAAAATCGCTCCTTCGGTGGCCAGGGTGTGCATCAGTTCTGCGGCACCACGAATTCCGCCCGACGCGGCCGCTCTCCCGCCTTGGCGGGCAGAAGCACCACGATGCGGCAGACCGCCTGTCCGCCCTGCGTCGCCGGCGAAGCCTTGGCCAGCGTGCCGCCGTTCTCGGCCGCCACCTGCTGACCGATCGCATAGCAGTCGGCGGCCACGCCATGGAGGAGCCCCTCGGGCGCCGAGGGCAACAGGGCCGGCACGGCCGCGGCCTGCGTGGCGAACAGGCCGGCGGCGCAAAGCGCCGGGATCGCGAGGCGGGGAAAGATGTGCAAGGTGATCATGGCACGTCTTCTAACCCATACGTTCTGAACGTGAAATGAACGGCAAACCATCGGCCCCTCCCCCTCTGCCAGGATCGTCATTCAAGGCCCGAAGCGGGCCTTGGGAGCCGCGAACCCGACCCGCGGCCCGCTGTCGATCAACTCCGCGGCCCGAGCGTTCGACCTGGACGGGCAGCCTTGCGCGGGGAGGGCGACCTCGCGCGACCTCGCCGCCCGCCCTGCCCCGGCGCCGCCACGACGGCGCGAAAACGCAGCATGCCGTGATGCACCGCCAGGTTCTCGTCGTAGCGTATCTGGTCGAATTCCAGCCGCAGGCCAAACGCGACGTCGCCGTCCAGCGAGCGGCCGTCGAGAGCGGCGCGAGCAGCATCCATGATCGCTCTTGTTTCGGCATCGTCGCGCGCCTTCGACCAGACATGCAGCGTAAAGAGCTGCTCGGTGTCGCTCTCGCCTCCCGTGCCGTAGTCGTAGAGGCCCGTCCGGCCGAAGGTCGCATGCGGCAAAGGCGCGTTTGCCGGCGCCCTCTCGTAGACATGCGCTTCGCCGATCAGCGCGACGAACCGGGCGTCCTGGCGGAGCGCCTGGAACACTGCCCTCTGAAGTTCCGCGGCCGGAGGGGCCATTCGATCTCGACCTCAGGCTTGTGGAGCCGCTCCGTCGCGGTTCCGGACATCCGACTATCCGCCGGTAGCGATCAGGGAATCAACCCCTTCTTCACATTGAGGCCGCATCATTTCTGCCGGTTCGGCAAAGGCGCTCGCACGAGTGGCTTGCCGCCGCCGCCGAATTGAGGGAAAAGGCAGGAAACCTCGTCTCACGGCCTGCCCTGGCAGGGGTCGGCAGCGTCGCGAAACGAGGGCGGGTGGATGATGGACGATCCTTTCAAGCCGCGCAAATCGCGAAGCCCCCGGGCGACCCGTTTCCTCGCGGTCGATGCCTGGATCGATTCGAGCCTCTACGAGGCCGGCTTCAAGCTGGGCGAATGGTGGGAAAGGCTGACGATCTTCTCCCGCCGATTCCGGGTGACCGGCTGGCGACGCTGCCTGGTCGAGCTGGCCAGCGAAGCGGCAACCCTGGGCGCTGCCGGCTCGGTGGTCATGCTGGCGCTCGCCATGCCCGCCTTCGAGGAAACGTCGAAAGACTGGCGTTCCCAAGGCGATTTCGCCGTGACCTTCCTCGACCGCTACGGCAACGAGATTGGACAGCGCGGCATCATCCAGCGTGATTCCGTGCCGGTCGACGAGTTCCCCGATCATGTCGTCAAAGCCGTCCTGGCCACCGAGGACCGCCGGTTCTTCACCCATTTCGGCATCGACTTCCTCGGCCTGACCCGCGCCATGCAGGAGAATGTGCGGGCGAACTCGGTCGTCCAGGGCGGCTCCACCATCACCCAGCAGCTTGCCAAGAACCTGTTCCTTTCGAACGAGCGCACGGTCGAGCGCAAGGTCAAGGAAGCCTTCCTGTCGCTGTGGCTGGAGATGAACCTGTCGAAGAAGGAAATCCTCCAGCTCTATCTCGACCGCGCCTATATGGGCGGCGGCACTTTCGGCATAGCGGCTGCCGCCGACTTCTATTTCGGCAAGAAGATCAAGGACCTTACGCTCGCCGAGGCGGCCATGCTGGCGGGCCTGTTCAAGGCCCCGGCAAAATACGCGCCGCACATCAACCTGCCGGCAGCGCGCGCCCGCGCCAACGAGGTGCTGACCAACATGGTCCAGGGCGGTTTCACGACCGAGGGCCAGGTGCTCTCGGCGCGGCTCCATCCGGCTGACGTCATCGACCGCGGCAACAAGAAGAGTCCCGATTACTTCCTCGACTGGGCGTTCGAGGAAGCCAAGCGCGTGGCGCAGAAATCGGGCGTCCATTCGATGGTCGCCCGCACGACCATCGATATGAACATCCAGGCCGCGGCGGAGGAATCGCTCGAATATCACCTGCGCCAATACGGCAAGGAGTACGGCGTGAGCGAAGGGGCAATCGTCGTCATAGAGACCAATGGCGCGGTCAGGGCCATTGTCGGCGGCCGCGACTACGGCGCCAGCCAGTTCAACCGGGCGACGAAGGCCCTGCGCCAGACCGGCTCCTCCTTCAAGCCCTATGTCTATGCGACGGCGATGGAGAACGGCTTCACGCCGGGCTCGGTCATCTCCGACGGTCCGATCTCCTGGGGCGGCTGGTCGCCCAAGAACTATACGCGCGGCTATTCCGGCCGCATGACGCTCACGACCGCGCTGGTCAAATCCATCAATACCGTCCCGGTGCGGCTCGCCAAGGACCACCTCACCACCAAGCCGATCAAGGCGCTGATCCAGGCCATGGGCGTGGAATCCGAGATCAGCACGCACAAGACCATGGTGCTTGGAACGTCGGGAATGACCGTGATGGACCAGGCGACCGGCTACAGCGTCTTCGCCGACAACGGCATGACGGGCCTTCGCCACGGCATCACCCAGCTCATCACCCATGGCGGCGATGTCGTCTACGATTTCGACCGCGACGCTCCGGAGCCGCACCGCGTCCTGTCGGAGAAGGCGGCGGCTCAGATGAACTCGATGCTGGTCCAGGTGCCCGAGATCGGCACGGCACGCCGCGCCGCCCTGCCAGGCATCCGCTCGGCCGGAAAGACCGGCACGACGCAGGCCTATCGCGACGCCTGGTATATCGGCTTCACCGGCAACTACACATGCGCCGTCTGGCTGGGAAATGACGACTTCACCTCGACCAGGAACATGACAGGCGGCTCACTTCCGGCGATGACCTGGCAGCGGCTGATGGCCTATGCGCACCAGAACATCGAGCTGAAGCCGATCCCGGGCATCGAGCACCCGTTCATCGAGATGCCCGCCGCCGAGAAGCCTGCCGGGGCGGGCAAGAAGCCCACCGACACGACGCCGGAGATCGAGCGGCCTCGCGTGCTCTCCGCCGCCACCACCCGCGTGCTGCGCGCCATGACGCAGATGTTCCGCAAGGCGCCGGCTCTCGAAACGCCGGCGGAACCGAAGACGCTTTCGGCACTGTAGAGGCCGGCCGCGGGCGGCTACGACCCCTCGCTTTCCCCATCCATCGCCTCCACGGCGGTCAGCAGCTCGCGCAGCAGACCCGACAGCACCTCGCGCCTTTCCGGGCTGAGCGCGTCGATGAAGCGCAACTCATTCGCCATATCCGCGCGGAAAGCCTCCTCCGCACGTTTCTGTCCTTCCGGCGTCAGTGCAACCAGGAAGCTGCGGCCGTCCTCGGTCGATTTCTCCCGCGTGATCAGCCCTGATTTCTCCAGCCGCACCAGACGGTGGCTGAGGCCGCCCGACGAGATCATCAGCGAGCGGTAGAGTTCGGTCGGCGTCAGCTTGTAGGGCGGCCCCGAGCGGCGCAAGGTGCTGATCACGTCGAATTCGCCGCGGTCCAGCCCGAACCGGGCGAAGGTGGCGACGATGCTCGGCCGCACCAGGTTCGACAGGCGGTATGCACGACCCAATATGGTCATCGGCGACGTGTCGATGTCAGGGACTTCCCTCGCCCACTGCCCCCGCAGCCTTTCGACGTGGTCGCGTGCCTCGCCGGTGTTGTCTCCCATCGTGCTGTCCTCCGTCGTTCGTTCCGTCCTTAGCGGGAATATGTCTCGACAGGAAGATATATATCTTGACGAGAAGATAGAATTCCGAAATTATCTTCCCGCGAAGATATCTCCACCCGATCGGGAGGCTGAAATGTACAATCTCGTCCGCCACACCGAACCCGCCCCCGGCGCCAGCCGCACCGTTCGTTTCGACGGTGATGAACATGGCTCCGAAGTGTCCTTCTTCCTGGTCGACAACGAGCCCGGCCAAGGCCCGGCCCTGCATGTCCACCCCTATACAGAGACCTGGATCGTGCGCGCCGGCGAAGCCGAGTTCATGGTCGGCCGCGACAGGATGCGTGCCGGCCCCGGCGACATCGTCGTCGGAGGCGCCGGCGTCCCGCACAAGTTCCGCAATGTCGGCACGGGTCGGCTGCAGCTCGTCTGCATCCATGCGAGCGCCCGCATCATCCAGGAATGGGTGGAAGAACACGACCAACCGACGGCCTGAGCAGCCGGCTCCCCCTCTTCGAACAGGAGCAACCATGTCTTTCCAGGGTTATCTCGACACGATCAAGAGCAAGACCGGCAAGGGTCCGGAAGACTTCCAGCGGCTCGCCGACCAGAAGGGCTACGCCGAGAACGGGCGATTGAAGCCGGGCGTGAAGGCCGGGCAGATCGTCGGATGGATGAAGGACGAGTTCAATCTCGGCCACGGCCACGCGATGGCGATCTACGCCCTGCTCTCAGGCAAGCGAAAGCCTGGCGACGCTTGACGGGCCCGCGATCCTGGACTTTCAGCCGCCTGTTTTCGCCGCTTCGCGCTTTGGCGACTCTACGATAGAGTTCGAGCCGGTCCGACGCCGAGGATTGCCACGAACCGGCCTCGCGGCCGGCGCAGATGCACGGAGGGCGCGTTGAAAGTAACGATCGACATCGACTGCACGCCGGCGGAAGCCAGGCAATTCCTGGGGCTCCCGGATCTTCAGCCGCTCCAGGAGGCATGGGTGCGGGAAATCGAGAAGAAGATGATGGCCAGCCTCGACCAGTTCTCGCCCGAAAGCCTCGCCCGCAGCTGGCTTTCGGGCGCTCAGGCCGGCGCGGATTGGATCCCGGCAGTGTTTGGCGCATTCATGCGGGAACGCGGCGAGGACAAGGGCAAGAAGAGCTGAGGCAGGGATAGCGGCTTCGAAGATGTCGGGGGGGGGGGTCCTGGCGCGTCTCGTGTATATGCTTTTTTTGACGGTCCGACAGCCGACTGGCCATGTCCGTGTCCGAAGCGGCCCCTTCATGCACGCGCAAAGCGACTCGGCCCGATCTGCATAGCTCGCGCATTTTCCAGCCGCACGACTCATGCCAATCTGCGATTGCAGAAAGTGTCCGAAGAAGTCCTGCCGAAATTCCGACGCAGCCGGTCGAGAATGGATCGGAGGCCTCGCAGCGAGGAGAAGTCTGGATGTTCAAATGTTCGCCCGCCGAGGAGGCAGAGCCGCAGGACTTCACCTGTCTGTGCCACAGCCCGGCATTCGCGCGCCTTAACGCGCTGGTGGAGCAGAGGTTCTCCCGGCGGGCGTTCCTGACCGGTGCCGCAGCCATCAGTGCCGCTGCCTTGTGGCCGGGAGTGTCCGTCGCAGCGATCCCAGCTCCACCTGCAACCCCGATCGCGTTCACCAATATCAGGCTGTTCGACGGCAAGTCCGGGAAGCCGATCGAGGGCCAGCGCGTCACCGTGGAGGGTAACAAGATCAAGGCGATCGAAGCCGGCTCCGACCCGATGACCGAAGGCGCCGAGGTCATCGACTGTGGCGGACGCACCCTGATGCCCGGCCTCATCGACGCACATTGGCATTCGATGATGGCGCCGATCGGCATGATCGACCTCATGACCGCCGACATCGGCTACATCAACATCGCCTGCGCCGAGGAGGCGAATCGGACACTCATGCGCGGCTTCACCAGCATCCGCGACCTTGCGGGCCCCTCCTTCGGCCTCAAGCGGGCGATCGACAGCGGTCTCACGGCCGGGCCGCGTATCTGGCCGTCGGGCGCCATGATCTCGCAGACCAGCGGCCATGGCGATTTCCGCCTGCCTTACGAGGTGCCGGCGGAGCCTACCGCTCCGCTCAGCCGCGGCGAAAGGCTGGGCGGAGGCATGATCGCGGATGGGGTTGACGAGGTGCTGAAGCGCTCTCGCGAGCAACTCATGCTGGGCGCGAGCCAGCTGAAGTTGGCCGCCGGCGGCGGGGTCGCGTCGAACTTCGATCCGATCGACGTCACCCAGTACACCGAGGCCGAGTTCCGCGCCGCCGTCGATGCGGCAGAGAACTGGGGCACCTATGTCACCGTGCACGCCTATACGCCGCGTGCCATGCAGACCGCAATACGCGGCGGGGTTCGGTGCATCGACCATGGCCAGCTGATGGACGAAGAGACGGCCAGGATCATGGCCGACAAGGGCACCTGGTTCTCCAGCCAGGCCTTCATCGACAACGAATACGCCAATCCCTATCCGGAGGGTTCGGCCAACAGGGCCAAACAGCTCGCCATGTTCGCCGGCACCGACACGGCCTATGAGCTTGCGAAGAAATACAAACTGAAGACCGCCTGGGGCACCGACATATTGTTCGACCCATCAAGGACAAAGAACCAGGGCGCGCTGCTCACGACCATGACCCGCTGGTACGCCCCCGACGAGGTCCTCGTCATGGCGACGGGCACCAACGCGGAACTCTTGGCCATGTCCGGTCCGCGCAATCCCTATCCCGGCAGGATCGGAGTGATCGAGGCCGAAGCCTATGCCGATCTGCTGCTCATCGACGGCGATCCGATCGCCGACATCAAGCTGATCGCCGATCCGGACAAGAACCTCAGGATCATCATGAAGGATGGCCGCATCTACAAGAATACGCTCACGGCCTGACCACGAGCCATCACCCCTGCGCCGGCAGCGGCAGGCAGGAAAACGAGCGCCGCTTGAGCGCCTCGCAGGCGGACGCGGCCGAGGCCGGGCTGTCGAAACCCACGAAGCGGGCCCGGTAGAGTGTCCTTGATCCGCTGGATACGGCCTCGGTGTAGAGGGATATGTCGGAGAAGCGGCGGGACAGCGCCGAACTGGCCCGACGAAGCAGCGCCATTGCCGCATCCTCCGTGTCGAGGGCTGCGATCTGGACCTGCCAGCCAGACCCGTCCCTTTGCAGCGGTACGACGGCCGGCTGGACATCGTGTCGCAGGTCGCCGGCGGCGGCCACCAGCGCGGCGACCGCGTCTGTGCGGGGAGCGGCTCGCGGAATTGGAACACCCTTGACCGGCATCGACACATGCGCCGCGTCGCCGCGTCCGGCCCGAGCGACCTCTACGGCTTTTGCCGACGCCTTCGACAGGTGGCGATCCATCAATGCGGCCATCTCGGCATCGCGGCTTCGTGCCGTGCGTCCGCCAAGCACCACGCCCACGACACGACGATTTCCCTGCTTCACGGCGCTGACCAGATTGAACCCTGAGGCCCTGGTGTAGCCGGTCTTTATGCCGTCCATTCCGGCATAGCGATACATCAGATTGTTGTGGCCCCGGATGACCCTTCCCCGGAACTTGAAGCTCTTCGTCGCGAAGAGCTTGTATTCGCTGGGATAGTCCCGGAGCAGCGCGACCGCCAGCGTGGCCATGTCGCGGGCGGTCGTAACCTGCCTGGCATCGGGCAGGCCCGAGGCGTTCCTGAAGACCGTCCGCTTCATGCCAAGCGCTCGCGCCTTTTTGGTCATCAGCCGCGCAAAGCCGGCCTCCGATCCGCCCAGAGCTTCCGCCATCGCAGCCGCAGCGTCGTTGGCCGATCGCACGATCATGCCGTAGACGGCTTCGCGCACGGTGATCGTTCCTCCGGCCCGCAGGCCGAGCTTCATGGGAACCTTGCCGGCGGCGTTTCGGGAGACCTTGATTTTCTGGTTCCAGCCGAGCCGGCCGGAGCGAAGGGCTTCGAATGTCAGATAGAGGGTCATCATCTTGGTCAGCGACGCCGGATGCTGAAGCTTGTCCGGGCCTTTCGCCGCGAGCACCGTCCCGCTGTTCACGTCCAATATGATGCTGGAATTGGCGGCATGGGCTTCCGAAGCAGCAAGTGCCGAAAATAGGAGAACCATCGCCGAAAAAATACTTATAAAAGTATATTTACAGCAATTCTTCAAAGAACCTCTCAAGGCCGCCGGCCCTCCGTACCTCTCCCCTTTTTGACGGCGGAACTATATTGCCGCGCGTGCGCAACACGAAACCTAAAATTGTAGTAATTGGGCGGTTGGTGAATGGGCGGTAAAACGGGCGGCGCCAAGAGTTAACGCCACGTTCTCGTCGCATCTGGAGCAGGCGCCGCTTCGCGGTGGCCTTGCGGCCATCCTTGACAACTCTTCCACGCGGCACTTCTGGCCTGACGCGATACCGCTCCACACACCCGGCAAGAACCAGAAACGACCGGTCTTATGACGCACGACAAAAACCGGACATCTTTACAAAGCTGCCGGCAGTGTGCGTCCTTGCCGACGTCGATTCGAGGGGAGTGTTCTCATGAGGTCTATCAAATCATCGTTCCTTGCCGCCGCCGCATTGGCAGCATGCATCGCTGCCACAGGTGCGGCCAACGCCCAGACCGAAGTCAAGATCGGCTACGCGCTGGCCGAAAATTCGCACTACGGGGTGGCGGCCAAGGCGTGGGCCGAGGCAGTCGAGCAGGCGACCGACGGCAAGTTCACTTTCCGTCAGTTCCCGTCATCCGCGCTCGGAGGCGAGCGTGAGGTGGTCGAGGGACTGCAACTCGGCACGATCGAGGCGACCATCGTCTCCACAGGGACACTGAGCAATTTCGTGCCGGCGGTGGGCGCCACCGACATTCCGTTCCTTTTCCGCGATCTCAAGCACGCGCGCGACGTGCTGGACGGCCCCGTGGGACAGGAGGTACTCCCCCTATTCGACGACCGCGGCATGGTGGCGCTCGCCTGGGGCGAGCAGGGCTTCCGCCACATCACCAACAACAAGCACCCGATCGACACGCCGGCCGACCTGGCGGGGCTCAAGCTGCGCACGATGGAGAACCCCGTCCACATCACCGCCTTCGAGACGCTCGGCGCCGCGCCGACGCCCATGGCCTGGCCGGAGGTGATCGGCGCGCTCCAGCAGGGCACGATCGACGGACAGGAGAACCCGCTCTCCGTCATCGTCTCGGTCAAGCTGAACGAGGTGCAGAAATACCTGACCTTGTCCGGCCACGTCTATTCGCCGGCCATGCTGCTCGTCTCCAAATCCTTCTTCGACAATCTGTCGGACGAGGAGCAGGAGGCTTTCCGCGACGGCGCGGCCAAGGGCGTAGTGGCCATGCGCGCCTTCGTCGACGATGTCGAGAAGAGCGGCGTCGCGACGCTCAAGGAGCGCGGCATGCAGGTCAACGAGCTGTCGCCGGAGCAGAAAGCCGAGTTCCAGAGCTCGCTCAAGGCGGCCTATCAGCAGTACTACGAAAAGTACGGCAAGGATCTGATCGACAGGATCATCGCAACGAAATGACGACGGCCGAGCGGCCACACTCCGCCCGACCGGAGAGGCGCCGGGCGGAACCTAGCCTGCAGGAGGGAGCAATGGACAGGGCGGAACGCATCTTCGTGGCGACCAACCGCTGGGCGCTGATCCTCATCCTGGCGGCCATGAGTGTCATTGTCTTCGCCAATGTCGCGCTGCGTTACCTGACGAACTACTCGATCGTCTGGGCCGAGGAACTTGCCCGCTACCTGATGATCTGGATGACCTTCCTCGGCGCGGGGCTGGTGCTGCGCTTCGGCGGGCATGTCGGCATCGACAGCCTGCACCATGTGCTGCCGCGACGCTGGGCGCAGATCCTGCGCGTCGGGCTTGCACTGCTGATGATCGCCTTCTTCGCCGTCATGGCCTGGCAAGGTTTCGATTATATGCAGCGCGCGCGGTTCCAGACGACGCCGGCCCTGCGCATTTCGTTCAGCTATGTCTACGCCGTGTTCCCGATCGGCTTCGGGCTGCTCATCGTGCACCTCCTGCTGGTGATACGAGGCTATGTGCGCGACCGTCGATTCGCCGAAAGCGACGAGGTGAACGCAGACACGGCGGCGGCCGTCTGAGGAGGAGCCGGTCCATGATCGCCACGCTCGTCATCGCCGTCCTCGTCCTGCTGACGCTCGGCATGCCGGTCGCCTTCGCGCTCGGCATTTCGGCCTGGCTCGCCATCCTCGTCGGCGGCCAGTTCCCGCAACTCGTCATCCTCAAGGAGATGTTCACCGGGCTCGACAGTTTCCCGCTGCTGGCCGTACCCTTCTTCATCCTCGCCGCCGAACTGATGACCGGGGGCGCGCTGACCGCCATCCTGCTTCGCTTCGCCATGCAGTTCCTCGGCCATCTGCGCGGCGGCATGGGCTATGCCAACATCCTCTCGCTAACGCTGTTCTCCGGCATCTCCGGCTCGGCGCTGGCCGATGCCGCCGGCCCCGGCGCGATGATGGTGCGCATGATGGACGAGGCCGGATACAAGCGCGCCTATGCCGCCGCGCTGACGGCTTCGACGGCGATCATCGGCCCGATCATTCCGCCCTCGATCATCATGATCATCTACGCCCTGCAATATGAAGGCGTGTCCGTGATCGACCTGTTCCTGGCGGGTTTCATCCCGGGTATCCTGATTGCGCTCGGCATGGCGGCGGTGAACTGGTACGTCTCGCGCAAGCGCGACTATCGCTCCGCCGCGCAGCGACCGGACGCGCGCACCATGCTATGGAACACGCTCAACGCGATGCCCGCGCTGTTCCTGCTCGTCATCATCATCGTCGGCATCCGCTCCGGTGCCTTCACGCCGACCGAGGCCTCTGTCGTCGCAGTCTTCTACGCGCTCGTCTGCGGCATGTTCTTCTACCGCACGCTGCGTCCCACGGACCTGCCGCGCATCGTTGCCTCGTCGGCGCTGCTGACGGCTTCCGTCCTTGTCATGCTGGCGACATCGCAGGCCTTCGCCTGGGTACTGACCATCAAGGGCATTCCGCAGGACCTCGCCGCCACGATCATCGCCTGGGACCTCGGCCCGCTCACCTTCCTCGTGATCGTCAACATCCTGCTTCTCATGTTCGGCATATTCCTGGAACCGATGCCGGGCGTGCTGATCCTCATTCCGATCCTCGCGCCCATCGCCTCGGGCCTCGGCATCGATCCGGTCCATTTCGGGGTGATCGTCTGCTACAATCTTACCCTCGGCATGATATCACCACCGGTCGGCAGCCTGCTCTCCGTCGTCTCCATGACGGCCAAGGTCGACCTGCCGGCACTGGTGAGGGAACTGACGCCCTTCCTCATCATGCACCTGATCGTTCTGATGCTGCTCACCTTCGTCCCGGCCTTCTCGACCACGCTGCCAGCGCTGGTGAGGTAGCAGGGATTATCCGCCGCTAGCCGGCCGCAAGGATTTCCCGCGGCCGGCGGACGTAGGGTAGCGGTTCAGCTCTTTCTCGACAGGGCGGCAGCCAGAGCCAGGCCGCCGACAAGCGAAACATGCTCGAGCGGCACGGTCATGTCGCGAAACGCCTCCTCGCCTTCTCTCGCCCAGAAAGGATGCGCAATTGGGATCGTCAGCAGGGTGAACACGGCGAGCGCTCCGCTGGCCATCCAGACGCCGCGATTGAGAATGATTGCCGTGGACGCTCGCAGTTGCAGGACGAGCGTCACGGCATTGGCCGCCCAGCCGGGATGGAGGTTGAAGCTCTCCATGACCGCGGCATTGGCCTCGAAGTCGACCAGCTTCGCCAACCCGCTCGACCAGAAGACGAAAGTGAGTACCGTCCGGGCGAGGAATGCGAAGGCGCGGGAGTCCAGGACCCTCTCGAAGATAGCCGGCATGGCTCACCCCTCCCATCCCCGACTGCCCCTCCGAAGGCGTCGCGCGGACGTCGCCCGTGGCTTGCGCCAGAACGCCGTGCTTTGCTATGCCGGTCGAACGATCCCCCGACCGCGTGCCGATGCTCCAGCGAATTCTCCTCGTCCTTACAGTGCTCCTGATCGCCATCGGCGCGGGCACGGCGAGCGTCTGGTACCCGCTGCATTCTCAAACCGGCATCGGTTCGGTGACGATCGGCGGCTGGACCGTCTTTCCCAATATCGGCACGCCGCAGGCTGATCCCTATTCCAAGGCGCGCATCGCACGCGAAGGCGTGCTTTCGCTCGGGCGGGCCGAGGGACTGACCTTCATCGCCGAACGCGATTCGGCGGGCAACCTGCTGCGCCGCGACTGCGGCTACAAGGTCGAAGGTTCGGTGCCGCCGGCACGATTCTGGACCCTGTTTGCCGCCGATCCCTCGCTGGCGGCACTGGAAGCCGGCTCCTCCGGGCCCTCGGCGACGCATTCCCAGGAGATAATGCGCCGGCCCGACAACAGCTTCTCGATCGCCTTCGGTCCCCGGCCGGGTCCCGGCAACTGGGTGCCGGTCACGGGCACCGGGACGATGACGTTCCTGCTGACGCTTTACGACACCCCCATCGAAGCCAGATCCGGCATGGACGACATCGAACTCCCGAAGGTATTGAGGACGGTCTGCAATGACTAGCCGTCTGCTTTCGGGGGGAATCCGGCTTCTCCATGCCCTTGTCCTCGGCCTCGTCGGCGCGGGCATCGTCCATATCGCGATCCTGCTGCTCCTTCCTGTGGTCTCGGAAAGGGATGCATGGTCTCGCCTCGCCCGGTCAGGCGATCTTTACGCTGTGGTTCGCGCCTCCGGCGGCGCCGGCGACCGGCGTGTGCTGCGTCTGACCGACCCCTTCATCGAAGCAGTCGCTTGCCGGTTCGATCTTGGCGACGGTATCGCGCGCATACGCGCCGCGGGCCACGTTCCGTTCTGGTCGGTCTCCGTCTATGACCGCAACGGAACGAACGTCTATAGTTTCAACGACCATGCGACTGTCGACGGCAATCTCGACATTCTGGTGCTGACCCCGATGCAGATGGTCGAACTCCGCAAGGATCTGCCGCCGGAGTTCCAATCCTCGATCTTCGTGGAAGCCGATATCGAGGAAGGCATCGTGGTCGTGAACAGCTTCGTTCCCGACCCGAGCTGGAAGCCGGCGATCTCGGCCTATCTCAAAGGCGCGACCTGCGGCACCGAATAGCGGCGGGCAGGCGTCATTCGAAGCAGCCTTGCCCTGCGACGCGCCGGCTTTTGTCACCAGGATTTCTCATAGGCTAAGAGGTCCCATAGAAACGTCGCGGCAGGGTCAGGCCATGGTCGCAGCCCAACTCTGACCCGGACAAGGAACATGACGCGTATGGGCGTCCACGATGCGAGGCTTCAATACCGCGCCGGCTTCGGTTTCTCGCCCTTCGATACGCTGGCTGCAACCCGTTTACCGCCGTTTCCGACAGGTACCCGCTCGTAGCGGACACCCGGGAAGATGATGATTGACGCAGCGACCGCGCGCTGCGGCCTGGTGGTCTTTGTCGCCGCTGTCCGCGGCACAAAAGGCAGTATAGCGCCCATGACTTCGCGCTCCTCTCGGTTGAACCGGAGCAACAACGCAACGCCTCCGCCGCGATTAGGGCAGTACAGAGTTAACAGGCTGTTACCGGAAAGCCGTGAATTCCGAATATTTCATGGCCTCTTATTCAGCGCGCCGGCGCCCCAGCCGGGACCTCGGCGCACCTAGTCGCCTTGTTGCGTCACGAGGTCTAGCGCTGTTGCCGTGAAGCGACCGTGAAGCAAGCACGACGCCCGAGACGACAGCCAGGGCTTTCCTCGATGGTTGGGCGAGACACCCTGCATGTCACTCGACAGGTTCATTCTCCCTTAACCATGAATGATTACAATCTTATCGGGGTCGGAATGCTGGAAAGCGGCGACCGCCTAGCCATGTGGGATCGATGCGCCGGCCGACAGCGCGGGATCTGGCCGGGCACAGCCGCTGGCCTGCAGGAAGCTCCGTGTTCGGCTGGCTGCGCCAGGTTCGTGCGCATATCTGCCGATCGGCTTCGTGTTGCGTCAGGCGTGTCATCGTGTCGTCCTCGGATTTCAGACAGATTGCCAATCGAGCCGAACACGGAAAGGCAGAACGCCTGTTCCGCGCGGCCGTCTCCGCCTTCTGCGCGCTCCCACGTCCGTCGCGGCGCGAAATCGCGCAGCTCGAAGACCTCGCCTTGCCGCTGTTCGATTCCGTCTCGGCGGAATCGAAGCGCTACGTCGCCGCCGCCCTCTCCGAGATTCCCCATGCGCCGCCTGCCCTCGTCCGCCGACTGAGCAACGAGCCGGTCGGGATCGCCGCGCCGCTGCTTATCCGTTCCGATGTTCTCAGCGACACCGACCTCATCATATTGATCGGCAGGCATGGCCTGCCGCATGCCCGGGCGATCGGCCGCCGCCGCAACCTTAACCCGACCATTGCCAATCTCGTCAGGGCGCTCGACCGCCCCGCCCAGGTGCCGCAGGACAGCCACGCAATTTCCGCTTCTGAAGATCGTCCGCCATCGCCGCCCGTCGGGCTCCCAGCAGATACGCCCGCAGAGAGCGTGAGGCAGAAGCTGCGAGGCATGATGTTGCCGGCCACGGCCGATGCGGACGACGGACGGATGTCGGCGACGGCGATCCGGAACGCGCGATTCTCCAAGCTGCGCGCCACCGCGCTCACCGGGCACCTCAACTACTTTCAGGTCGCACTGGCTGAGGTACTCGGCATCGACCTGCGCCACGCCAAGGCCATCACCGAGACGGCGAACTACGCTGACCTGAGCCTCGCGCTGCGCGTGGTCGACCTCGAGGTCGAACAAGCCTTTCTGATCGTGGCGGCGATCTTTCCGGGCTTTTTCGGCCACGCCGAAGGCATTCGACTCTTCGTCGACCGCTATCGGCTGAGCCACCGCGAAACGGCACGGGAAAAACTGCGCGGCTGGAAGGCTGAAACCGTTGCGGAGAGGCTTGCGCGCCGGCCCGATGCCCGACACCGCAGCGGATCGAACGCCAACGAGCCTGCCCACCCGCCCTCACCGGGCGCCCTCAGGGCGTCGTGAGAACAAGCAGTTCGGCCAGCGGCGTCGACCCAGGCTCCAACTCGACCACCCAGACATCGGAATCGAAGCGCATCTCCTTGGCCAGCCGTGCTTCGATCGCATCGCCATCGACATCGGACAGTATCGCCGCGAACTGCCTCTCATGCGGACGTCCACTGTCATAGGCCGTTTGCGGCGCCGGGCCGAGGAGCGAAGTCTCGCCGAGCCTGTTGCGCGTAACCACGAAGACGGCGCCGGCTTCAGCCGCCCCCCGCCGCATCACGGCGCCGAAGCCGCCGTCGCCGAAGACGCGCCGCAGCAGTGCCGACACCCATAGATCCGTTGTGACCCGCATGGGCCTCTAAGGCCCTGCCCGACGTCAGTTCGTCAAGCCGATTTCGCGCATCTTCCTGTACACCACCTCGTCCGGCTCCCCGGTGACCGGCAGGCCGAACAGCGACTGGAACTCGCGGATGGCCGACTTGGTGCGCGCGCCCACGATCCCGTCGATCTCGATGTCGTCATTGCCGAAGGCCTTCAATCCGGCCTGGATCCTGACGATGCGGGGATCGCTCCCACTGGGCGATGCGGCCGGCCTCGCCTCCGGCGCGAGTTGCTCGGGTCCGACGCGCGGCACCGGAACCGGCAGGCGCGGCGCGATGCCCGCGGTCGCAGCACCGAGTTGCTCAAGAAGCGTGTCGTCGATGTCGCCGGACACCGGCAGGCCCACCGTCTTGCGGTAGGCTTCGATCGCCTGGCGCGTATTGGGACCGGTGATGCCGTCGACCTTTCCGCCGTAGAAGTCGAGGTCGCGCAGCACGGCCTGCACCCGCTCCACCGTGGGGTCGCCGACCGGCGCCGGCACCGCCGCGCGGGCGCCGCGTTCGATATGGATGGTCGTCGAGGACCGCGTAACGACGTCTTCCTCCGGTGCCGGTGGTCCGACATAGGCGGTGTCGCGGGTGGAGAAGAACGCGCCCTCGTGGAAATGGGGCTGGTACCACAATGCGTTGGCCGAGACGTAGGCGAGCGCGACGAGAAACGCCGTCGTGCCTCCGACCAGGACAGGATTGCGCGCCACGACGATCGCGAGCGACGCCGCTCCTTGCCGGAGAACGCCGGCCGGTTCTTCCTCGACCTTACGCAATCTTGCGGAGCGTGCCATCGATCTCCTCTCTGGTTTCGGCCGCCTTCATCGACAGCAGCTCTCCCCGCGAAGCCCGCCAGGTCGCCGGTCCGTCGATCGGCAGGCTGATGGCCACCGTCGTTCCCTGCCCGAGCGCGCTTTCGATCGTCATCGTTCCCTGATGCAGGCCGACGAGCCCTCTCACCACCGAGAGACCGAGCCCGGTTCCCTCGAACTGCCTGGTGTAGTCGTTCTGGATCTGCGTGAAGGGCTGGCCGATGCGTCCCAGATCCGCCTCGGCGATGCCGATCCCGGTATCGGCGACAGAGAAATGAAGGCGCGAGCCCAGGCGCTTGGCGGCGAGGCTGATGGTGCCACCCTCCGGCGTGAACTTGATCGCGTTGGACACGAGATTGATGAGGATCTGCCTGATGGCACGGCTGTCGGCGACCACGTCGCCGACGGCACCCGCAACATGCATGTCCAACCTAAGCTTCTTGGCATCGGCCTGGGGCGACAGCATCGCCCTGCACATATCCACCGCGTCGCGGAAGCGGAACGGCTCTGGATGGATGTCGTAGGACCCGGCTTCGATCTTGGAGACGTCGAGGATCGAGTTGACCACGGCCAGCAGATGGTTGCCGGAGTCGCGGATCATGCAGACATATTCGCGCTGCCTGGGATCGTCGAGCCTGCCGCACATGCCGTGCGCGAGCATGTCCGAGAAGCCGATGATCGCGTTGAGCGGTGTGCGCAGTTCGTGGCTGACCGTGGCGAGGAAACGGTCCTTCGCGGCACTGTTGCGGTCGGCGGCCTCGCGCGCAAGGGCCAGCGCACCACGCAGCTCTTCCGTCTGGAGGGCCTGGCGCAACAGCACCACGATCTCTCGTGCGTCGCCGGCGCGCACCAGCTCCACACAAAAGAGGCGGTAGTTGTCGCCGGCCGGGCCGTCGGCCCGACGTGGCAGCCTCAACCTCAGCTCGCAATTGCGGGAGGCTGCGCCATCGCGGATATCGGCCAAGGCACTGAGATATGCGACCCGGTCGGCGACATGGATGCGGTCAAGCAAGCCGCTCGACAGCAGCAGTTCCGGCTGGAGATCGAGGATATCGCGCGCCTTGCGCGAAACGTCGGCGACATCGCCATTCAGTGTCATGCGAAATACGACGGCGTCGATGAAATCTTCGATGCCGCGATGCTCGTCGTCCGCGTCCCGATGCGGCTCGACGCCGAGCAGTGAGTGGAGCCGCGGCAGGAGCGAAAGGACATAGCCGGCCGGCACCAGCCAATGCCAGGCGCTGGCCGCAATGTCGGCACCGGCGAGCGCCGGTGCGACCATGGCCTGGACGACGAAAGCGCCAATGGCGGCAAGACTGCCAAGCCAGGCCGAACGGGGCGTCCGTGCCACCCAATAGGGTTCGACGACGAGGCCGAGCGCGAGCAGGGAAAGCGGCGAGGCGATACCGCCCGCCGCCGCGATGACCGACCCAACGGCCGGCGCCCCCATCGCGAGCATGGCGCCGGCGGCGAGCGTGTCGCGGCCGGTCGTCGTCACCGCCACGACGGCGAGCCAGGCAGCGGCGAGCAAGCCGCAGATCGCCGCGAGCGCCGCAGCCGCACCCAGGCCAGGAACAAACACCTGGGCAGCGGCAGCGGCCAGGAAGAACGGCCCGACCAGCAAGGCACCGAGCAGCCGGGCCTGGCGCACGCGGACGTCCGCGCAAGTCACGGAAGGGTGGACCAGTCGGTCGCAACCTGCGGCCAACCCGGCGAGCCATTCCGAAGATCTGGTTGCCAACGCACTCAACGCCACGCACTCGCACCTGTCCGCTTTGCGGATCGCTCTTGGTTGGTTCCGACCCTCTCATCCAGCCTTTAAGGAAAGGATAAGGTCGTGCGTTTGGGCACCGTATTGATGTCGATTGTCGGGCCGGAGCTGGTGGAATCGGCACTCACCTTCGGCCATAGTAAATGGTGGGTTATCGTCGCCGCGCGCTTCGCAGGTGCCTGACGGGACCGTGCGCAGGCACGAAATATTTTTGAAAAACAGGGTGATATGCGTGCGCGTCGGGTCACCGACCGGCGGATGCCACGATCGGCACCGGCCCGCGCCCCGGCGCCGGATCGGGATCGCTAAAACTCGAAGCGAAATTGAGGAAAATCCGGTTCGTTCCGGCAAGCCGTCCTTTGGGCGCGCCGTGCCAGTGTCTTGCCAAGGAAGCGGCCGCGCCCCCCAACGGGCCTCGCCGCCGACACGAGACGAGAGGCAGAAAGATGCGTTTCCTCATCCGCATGGGTTTCTGGTTTTCGCTGGTCCTGCTGCTCCTCCCCTTCCATAGCGAGGGAGGCTCTGACGGAGCGCCAGGCGTCAGCCCGATAGAGGCCGTTTTCGCGGCCCGGGATGCAGTCGGCGACCTGGCGGGCATATGCGAACGAAAACCTGACGTCTGCGAGACCGGCAAGTCCGCCCTGCAGACGATCGGAGTGCGCGCCCGTGAAAGCGCACGTATCGCCTACGAACTGCTCGACGATCGGTTCGCCGAGCCTGACCCGTCGCTCAGCACCGGCGGAATTCCGGGCGGGGAGATACAGCCGAAACCGGGCGTCGCGTTCAAGGAGAATGCTACGCAACGGACCCGGGACGTCTCCGCTCCGATTCCGTCGGCGCGTCCGTCGTCCTGACCATGGCCGGCTCGATCCTCGATCTCCCGCACGGAGCGAATCGCGGCATGGCAGCATGCGAGCGGCTGATCGCTTTCCGGCGTCTCTTGTTCTCGAAGTTCGCGCGGGCGTCTGCCGCGTAAGCTCTTTTTCCGTGACCTCGGCGCCGCCGCTCACTATATCAACGGCAGGATGACCATTACGATCGAAACCATAAAGGACGATTTCGCCTTCCTGGACGAATGGGAAGACCGCTATCGTTACATCATCGAGCTCGGCCAGGGCCTGTCCCCCTTTCCCGAACAGTCGCGCGACGATGCGCACAAGGTTCGGGGTTGCGTCAGTCAGGTTTGGCTCGACACCGCGCGCGGCGGTGGCCCTGACCCCGTCCTGACGTTTCACGGCGATTCCGACGCCCATATAGTGCGCGGGCTGGTGGCTATCATGATCGCACTGTTCTCGGGCCGCCGCGCCAGCACGATCCTGGCAACGGAGGCGGAGGAGACGATGCGCGAGCTCGGCCTCGATGAGCATCTGACCCCGCAGCGCGCCAACGGGCTGCGCTCCATGGTCCGGCGAATCAAACGCGAGGCAGAAGCGGCACTGGAACCCGCGGAATAGAGCACGCCGCGCAGCGTCGCAGAAAACAGCCGCCCAAAAACAAAAACGGCGCCTCGCGACGCCGTTTGGTAGAATTGCATCGAACCGCCGATCAGCGACCCTTGCGCTTGCGGCCGAGGCCCATCTTCTTCGCCAGTTGCGAACGCGCCTGCGCATAGTTGGGCGCGACCATAGGATAGCTGGCGTCCAGGCCCCATTTTTCACGATACTGATCCGGCGTGAGCCCATAGTGGGTCATCAGGTGCCGCTTCAGCGACTTGAACTTCTTTCCGTCCTCGAGGCAGATAATGTAGTCGTCGTGAACGGACTTCTTCGGGTTGACCGCCGGCTTCTGCTTGTCAACGACAGGCTGATCGCTGCTGCCGCCGACGCGACCGAGCGCTGCATGCACGTCGGCGATCAGGTTGGGAAGTTCCCCGACGGGAACGGGGTTGTTGCTGACATAAGCGGCGACCACATCGGCCGTCAGCTCGATCAACATTTCACTATTTTTTGCGGGTGCGTCTACGATATCCATCTTGCTCCAGGCCCCAATGCTTGTTTCTACCAGCCCCGTTTTTTGTGGTTGTCGGGGCCGGGCGCGACCACTCGACAGGCATTCGACCTTCCGATTCGCGCATCACTTATTTAATTGATGTGCACAGTAAATCAAGTCTATCAAACGCTATATTTCGAGGAAGTTCCCGGCGCTTCAGTCTTGTATTAAGCCTATGTTTTTCTTGTGATCGAAAACGCCGACTTCGAAATAGGACATCATTCCTTTCTTGTGTGGTCAGCCTACAACCTGTATGTCGGGCGGACGGTGCATCGGAAGGGACCACGTGAGACTCTTCCGGCAGCCTAGGCTGCCTCAGTTCTCGCAGCCTGGCCACATAGATGCTTGTCAGACGCTCGACAAGCATATCCCGGGGATACCCGACCGCAGGAGCAGGACATGACCGGCAATCTCCAACTGAAGGTGCAGAAAACGGATGCCGAGTGGCGCGCGCTGCTGACACCGGAACAGTATATCGTCACACGCGAACGCCGAACGGAGCATGCCTATACCGGCACCAACTGGGAGAACATGGCCGACGGGACATATCATTGCGTCTGCTGCGGACGACTACTGTTCGCGTCGCAGGCCAAGTTCTATTCGGGCGTCGGCTGGCCTGCCTTCTGCGCGCCGGCCAAGCCCGATGCCGTCACCGAGCACGACGACCGGTCGTTCTTCATCCGCCGCACCGAAGTACGTTGCGCGGACTGCGGCGCGCATATAGGCCATGTCTTCAACGACGGCCCGAATCCCACCGGCCGGCGCTACTGCACGAACGGCACGGCGCTCGAATTCCGCAAAGCGGCACCCCGACAGGACGTCAATGCGGCCTGATATATTTGCCGTAGACCCAGCCCGTCTCGAACTGGCCGTTCCTGGCAGGATCATGCCAGACCTCGCACCAGCGGTAGCGGACGGCCTGAGCCTGCTTCCAAGGCGGAAGATACGCAATGTCCGTGAGATCGGGCCCTTCGCCGGTGCAGCGCCCGGTCATCTGCAGCACCGTCCCGTTGGGATAGGCGGCCTGCTTCTGCGAACTGCCCGACGGATATTTGCGCACGTTCAACGTATCGCCCCAAGGCACATTGGCGACCTGCCAGGCCGCGAAGACGACGGCTTCGGCACCCGCCGAGAAGAACGTGACAGTGCAAGCCAGCGCAAAGGCTGCAACGGCGGCGGCACGAGATTTCATCCAAAGTCTCCCTGGGTTCGTCTCTATAGTTGCGCTTTTATGATCCGACTGTTGAACCAAACCTGATCGGCATGTTTACCGAGCATTCACGATTCATCGAAGACGGGAAGCAATGACCAAGAACAACGCATTTCCGGCGGCCACGCCACCGGCGACCGACAAGCGCCCGGCATCGGACACGCACCACGGCATCAGCCGTATCGACGAATATGGCTGGCTGCGCGCGGACAACTGGCAGGAGGTGTTCAAGGATCCGTCGGTCCTCGATCCCACGATCCGTAAGCATCTCGAGGCGGAAAACGCCTACCAGTCGGCACTGATGGCCGACACCGCGGAACTGCGCGCCGTCCTCTTCGGTGAAATGAAAGGCCGCATCAAGGAGGACGATTCCTCCGTGCCGATGAAGGATGGCCCCTTTGCCTATGGCTCCTCCTACAAGAAGGGAGGCGAGCAGCCGCGCTTCTTCCGCACGCCGCGCGATGGCGGACAGGAGACGATCATCCTCGACGGCGACCATGAAGCCGAGGGCAAAGCCTATTTCCGCATCGGCGACGTCGAGCATTCGAGCGACCACCGTCGCCTGCTCTGGGCTTTTGACGACAAGGGTTCCGAATTCTACACGGTCCGTGTGCGCGATATGGACGGCGGCGCCGATCTCGATGATCTCGTCACGGATACCGGCGGCTCCGGCGCCTGGGACGCGGCGGGTGACGGCTTCTTCTACGCCCGCCTCGACGCCAACCACCGGCCGTCCAGAGTATCCTTCCACAGTATCGGAACCGACTGCGCGTCGGACCAACTGATCTATGAAGAGAGCGATCCCGGTTTCTTCATGAGCGTGGGCGGCAGCCGCAACGACGAGTGGATCTTCATCGCCATCAACGACCACGAGACGTCGGAGTATCACGTCATTCCGGCGGCGGACCCGCTTGCCGCCCCGCGCATCGTGGCACCGCGCGAGACCGGGCTGCAATATGACATCGAGGACGGCGGCGCGGTCTTCTTCATCCTGACCAATGCCGACGGCGCCAAGGACTTCAAGATCATGTCCGCGCCAGCCTCCGCACCGGAACGCGCAAACTGGACCGAATTGGTGCCGCACGAACCGGGCCGCCTCATATTGTCGATCCTCAGCTTCAAGGATTACCTCGTGCGGCTCGAACGCAAGGATGGGCTGCCGCGCATCGTGATCCGCGAACTGAAAAGCGGCGACGAGCACCTCATCGCCTTCGACGAGGAAGCCTTCTCCCTCGGCCTCTCCGGGTCCTACGAATATGACACCGAGGTCATGCGGTTCTCCTATTCGTCGATGACCACGCCTTCGCAGCTCTTCGACTACAATATGCGCAGCCGCGAGCGCACCTTGCTGAAGACCCAGGAGGTGCCTTCCGGCCACGACCCGGAGCATTATGTGACGCGCCGGCTGATGGCTCCGTCGCACGACGGCGAACTGGTGCCGGTGTCGCTGATCCATCATCGTGACACGAGACTCGACGGGACCGCCCCTTGCCTCCTCTACGGCTACGGCTCCTACGGCATCACCGTGCCCGCCGCCTTCAACACCAATTGCCTGTCGCTCGTCGACCGCGGCTTCGTCTACGCCATCGCTCATATCCGCGGCGGCAAGGACAAGGGTTACTCCTGGTACGAGGACGGCAAGCGGGAAAAGAAGACCAACACTTTCCACGACTTCATCGCGGCGGCTCGCCACCTCGTCGCGGAACACTACACTTCGCACGACCGGATCGTCGCCCAGGGCGGGTCGGCCGGCGGCATGCTGATGGGCGCGGTCGCGAACATGGCGCCGGAAGCCTTCGGCGGCATCGTCGCCGAGGTACCCTTTGTCGACGTGCTGACGACCATGCTCGACGACACGCTTCCCCTCACCCCGCCGGAATGGCCGGAATGGGGCAATCCGATCGTATCGGAGGCGGACTACCATACGATCGCGGCCTATTCGCCTTACGACAACGTCTCCGCCCAGGACTATCCGCCTGTCCTGGCAGTTGCCGGTCTCACCGACCCCCGTGTGACCTATTGGGAACCGGCGAAATGGGTCGCCAGGCTGCGCGAGCGCAAGACGGGATCAAACCCTGTTCTGTTCAAGATCAACATGGACGCCGGCCATGCAGGTGCTTCCGGCCGCTTCTCGAGACTGGAAGAGATTGCTTTCACATACGCATTCGCCCTCAAGGTGGCGGGCAAGGCCGCGGCATAGGAGATAGTACCCTTAGGAACGACCGGAACGTCGTCGAGTCCGGTCGGCTCTTGACTTTCCCAAAATCTCAATCAATTGATTGATGGAGAGTCGAATACGATGAATGTAAGCGGAACCACGACCCGCAGGGCCGAAATTGCGATGGCGGCACGCTCGCTGATTGCCGAGCGCGGCTTCGAGGGGCTGCGGACGCGCGACATCGCCGAGCGGGTGGGCATCAATATCGCCACCTTGCACTACCACATACCGACCAAGCAGAGCCTGATCGAACTCGTGGCCCAGTCGCTTCGGGACGATTTCATTGCTCAATCCGAAGCGCGCCCGCGTGCCGGCCTCTCCCCGCTTCAGAAGATCCGTCTGGAGTTCGACGACTTCCGCGACACGCTCGTGAAAAATCCGGAACTTTTCGTCGTTCTTACCGAGTTGAGGATCCGAGCACGGCGCGACAAGAAGGTTGCAGCCGCCATCGGCCCGATGACGGCCTACTGGCATCGGCAGTGGAGCGAAATCCTGTCCGCCGGCCGCGACGACGGCAGTCTGCGGCCAGATCTCGACCCCGCCGCCGCGGCAACCATGGTGATCGGTGCCCTCATGGCGTCGGAGCGGTTTTCCGACGATCCGGCAGCCCATTTCGACCGCGTGGCCGCCGAACTCGAGCGCGCCCTCACGAACCCCGCCGCCATTTACAGGTCAAGCCCATGAACATGCCCGCACCGACAGCAGAGGCCTATCCGCGCCGCTGGGCGGCCCTCGCCATCCTGCTTCTCGCCGCATTCATGAATCTCGTCGACCTGTCGATCGTCAATGTCGCCCTGCCCAGCATGCAGCGCAACATGGATGCCACCAGCGCCCAGATCGAGTGGGTCGCGGCGGCCTATGTGATGGCTTTCGCGCTCGGGCTGCTTCCCTTCGGCCGCCTGGGCGACCGCATCGGACGCAAGCGCATGTTCTTGCTGGGTGTCGGGGGCTTCACCTTGTTCTCGATGTTGTGCGGCATGGCCCCGACCATGACCACGCTGATCGCGGCTCGGGCGCTGCAAGGCCTCGCCGGCGCCATGATGATCCCGCAGGTGCTGGCCCTGGCGCAGATCATGTTCCCACCCGAGGAACGCGCTCTCGCCTTCTCGCTGTTCGGGCTGTCCGCCGGGCTGGCGTCGGTGACCGGCCCGCTGGCGGGCGGCCTCCTGATCGACGCCAACCTTTTCGGCCTCGACTGGCGGCCGATCTTCCTCGTCAACCTGCCGATCGGGCTGCTTGCGATTCTTGCCGCCGCCATGGTGGTGCCGGCGACCGGTGCGAACCGGGACCTCAGGAACGATTGGGGTGGCATGCTGATCGCCGGGCTTTCCGTCTTCCTGCTGATCTTTCCGCTGATCGAGGGCCATTCCTATGGATGGCCGAGTTGGGCCTTCGTCATGATCGCAGCGGCAATCGCCGGCTTTGCGCTCTTTTTTCTCTACGAACGCTGGCGTGCGCGGCAAAATGCCAGCGAGTTGCTGCCGGTTGCCTTGCTCGGAAACACCAATTTCCTGTTGGGATCGATGATGACGATCGTCTTCTTCAGCGGTGTCTCCGGCTTCTTTCTGGTGCTCGCCATCTTCCTGCAGAGCGGTTTCGGCTTCACGCCCCTCCAGTCGGGCCTCACCACCACGCCCTTTCCCGTGGGCGTGCTGATCGCCTCGGTCGTTTCAGGCCGCCTCGGCCTGCGCTGGTCCCGACAGCGCATAGCGCTCGGCGCGCTGTGCCTGGCCGCCGGCATGCTGATCCTGCGCGTCATCGTCGGCGGGACCGGTGATGCCGTCGACCACTGGGATCTCTTGGTGCCGCTCATCCTGTGCGGCTTCGGCATGGGCGTCGGCATCTCGCCCATGTTCCAGACGGTGCTGTCGGGCGTGCCCCCGCGCGACGCCGGCTCCGGCTCAGGAGCGCTGCAATCCTTCCAGCAGATTGGCAGCGCGGTCGGTATCGCCATCACGGGCCAGATCTTCTTTTCAACGCTGACCGCCCGGTTTGCCGCGGGATCGGCGAAACACCCGGCCTATGTCGTCGGCTTCGAAGGCGCATTGCTCTACGAAGTGCTGGCGTTTCTTGCCGTGGCCGGCCTCGTCCTCTTGCTGAAGGCGCCGCCGGCTGGCGCGCATCCCGGTCGCGGCGGCGCGCGGCCTCAGCCACAGGAACAGGCCGTCGCCGCCGAAATCTGAAGCTCAGCCTGTTGCTCGTGCCTGCGCGGCAGCCGTCGCCGGAGCCAGCTTGGCTCCCTGCGGCGGCAAACGTCATTCCGCGGGCTGCGGCCTTGCGGGATAGCCGTTCGGATGTGGCGGTACCGCCTTCAGATAGGCGGCGATCGCGGCGCGGTCCTCCGGCGTCAGCTTCGCCATATTCTGCTGCACAGGCACCATCGCGCCGCCAACGGAATCGAAGTCGGGCGTGAAGCCGGTTTCCAGGAAACCCGAGATATCGCCCTCGGACCAGGAGTCGATGCCACCCTCGCCGCCGGTGATATTTGGCACCACCCCTTCGCCCTCGGCAGCGACGGCGCCGGCGAGCCATTGGCCCCGCTCGATGCCGCCGGTGAAGGCGCGCGGCGTATGGCACTCGCCGCAATGGCCCGGCCCTTCCACGAGGTAGCGCCCGAGCCGCACTGGTTCCGCCGTGTCGTCACCGAGTGCGATCACCGGATCGGAACGGAGATAGGCCAGCTTCCAGAGGCCGATACCGCGACGGATGTCATAGGGGAAACCGAGCACATGCGGCGGAGCCTTGCCGCCGACCTGCGGCAGTGTCTTCATGAAGGCATGGAGATCGGCGACATCCGACGGCTCCATGCGTATGTAGGAGGGGTAGGGAAACGCCGGGTAGAAGTGCTCGCCCGAAGGCGACACGCCCCGCAGCATCGCGTTGGCGAAGTCCTCGAGCGACCAGGCGCCAATGCCATCCTCCGGGTGCTGCGAAATGTTCGGCGCGACAAAAGTGCCGAAGGCCGTCTTGAGCATCAAGCCGCCGGCAAGTTCAAGTTTCGCGTCGCCTTCCGCCTTGGGCCGGGCGTGGCAGGATGTGCAGCCGCCGGCCCAGAACATGCGCTCGCCACGCTTTGCGTCACCTGTGCCGAGCGCGGCCAGTTCAGCCGCGCTCAGCCTGTTTGGTGTGGTGAGAAACCAGAAGCCTGCAGCGGCCAGGCCACCGACAATGACGGCGGCGGCCGCGAGTTTCCCGAACAGCCGCGCCAAGCCGGGGTCAGCCCTTCTTGATGCGGAAGGTTTCGTGGCAGCCGCCGCAATTGGCGCCGATCGCGCCGAATTGCGCTTTCAGCGCATCGACATCTTTTGGGGCGGCGGCAACGGCCGCGGCCGTGTCGGCCCTGAACTTGTCCACCTTGGCCTGGAACTCCGTCGGCTCTTCCCAGATCTTGGGCGAGGCGGTTGTCTTCTCGCCCGTGTCGCTGCCCGCGGGGAACAACGCTGCGACGTCGATCTTCTGCGCATTCTCGCTGAGTTGCGTGAGAGCAGCCATCACCGCAGCTTGATCGAAAGGCTTTTCGCCCTTCACGATCGGCGCCAGCACGCTGGCCGCCTTGCCGTTCGCCTTCATGAGCGCTTGCCTGTCGGCGATCGGATCTGCGAATGCGGCCGATCCGGCCAGTGCAAGAACTGAGATGGCGAGTATGAGCTTTCTCATGAAGTCCTCCGGTTGTGGAAATGCCGCCCCTTGTCGGCAACGCGAAAGCTGGACCAAAACTTCCGCGAAATCGCTACACGCTTCCGTGAACGCTCATACACAAACAAGAACCCCCGGCGATGCCGGGGGCCATCCGTCTCGGAATGCTGCGATCAGCCTTTGGCCTTCTCGTAGAGTTCCAGCACGTAATCCCAGTTGATGAGGCTGTCGACGAAGGCTTCCAGATATTTCGGCCGGGCGTTGCGGTAGTCGATGTAGTAGGAGTGCTCCCACACGTCGACGCCGAGAATCGGCGTGGCGCCGTGGACCAGCGGGTTCTCGCCGTTCGGTGTCTTGGAGACAGCGAGCTTGCCGTCCTTTACCGAGAGCCAGGCCCAGCCCGAGCCGAACTGGGTGGTGCCGGCTGCGATGAAGTCGGCCTTGAACTTGTCGTAGCCGCCGAGGTCGCTGTCGATCGCCTTCTGCAGTGCGCCCGGAAGCTTGTTGCCGCCGCCACCCTTCTTCATCCACTTCCAGAAATGGATGTGGTTGTAGTGCTGGCCTGCATTGTTGAAGAGACCGGGATTCTTGCCGAAGGACTGCTTGACGATCTCCTCGAGGGAGAGGTTGTCCATTCCGGCCTCGGCCGCCAGCTTGTTGCCGTTGTCGACATAGGCCTTGTGGTGCTTGTCGTGATGATATTCCAGCGTTTCCCTCGACATGAAGGGCTGCAGAGCTTCGTAGTCATAGGGCAATTCGGGCAGTTCGAAAGCCATGGATCATACTCCTTCTTTGGCAATGTCCGGGCAGGTCCTGCTCCGGAAGATAGGCGGGTTTTGCGACAGCTCAACCGCACGATCGCGGTTTGCGCGGAAATATCCGGTCACTTCCCGGCGCTCGAATGCGCCCAGTCCCAATAGAGCTTGCGCGCCTTCCTGGCCACCGGTCCGGGCTGCAGGATTCGCTGCTCGATGCGTGTCACCGGCACGACTTTGGAATGGTTGCCCGTCGAGAAGATCTCGTCGGCTTCCATGAATTCGCGAACCGACAAGGTCCGTTCGACCGTCTGCATCCCGTCCTCGGCGAGCAACGAAATGGTCCGCGAGCGGGTGATGCCGGAAAGGAATGTTCCGTTGGCGGCCGGCGTGAAGACCACGCCGTCCTTGACCATGAAGATGTTGGACGAGCCGGTTTCGGCGACGTTGCCCAGCATGTCCAGAACGAGGGCATTGTCGAAGCCGCGCATCTTGGCCTCCATGATCGCCCGTCCGTTGTTGGGGTAGAGACATCCGGCCTTGGCGTTCGTAGGCATTGTCTCCAGCGAAGGCCGGCGGAAAGGCGAAACCGTCACGGAAAAACCTTCCGGCGGAAGCATCGGCGATTCGTAGAGGCAGAGGCAGAAGCGGGTCGAGGCCGGGTCGGCCGGCACCCCCATATAGCCACCATGCTCGGCCCAATACATCGGCCGGATATAGACAGCCGTCTTGCCATCGAATTTGCGCAGGCCCTCCCAGGTCAGCCGGCAGATGGTCTCTGCCGTCTCGGTCGGCTTCAGCCCGAGCGCGATGGCGGAGGCATTGACCCGGCGCGCATGCCGGTCGAGGTCGGGGGCCACGCCTTCGAACCACCGCGCCCCGTCAAAGACACTGCTGCCCAGCCACATGGCGTGCGAGCGTGGGCCGACGATCGCGACATTGCCCTCATGCCAGTCGCCATCGACAAAGGTCCAGGTCCTGGATTGCGCGGGGGTCGCCAAGCTCATCGGCATGCTCCATCTTTTCGACGTGGCCCTATGCAGAATACCTTTGCGGTGCGATCGTCAACCGGGTTGACGAGAGAATCGCTCGGTCCAGTACATGCGCCAGCCATGGTCCGCGGCAGGGGCGGTGCATGCGGGAAACTCTGGCGACGCAAGAGGAAGCCATGCGCCATTCCGCCTACGTGTTCGATGCCTACGGAACCTTGTTCGACGTCCATGCCGCCGTGCGCCGGCTGGCGGGCAGGATCGGCCCGGACGGCCAGATGTTCTCCGAGATCTGGCGCGCCAAGCAACTCGAATATTCCTGGACCCGCAGCATGATGGGCGCCTATGCCGATTTCTGGCAGCTCACCGAGCAGGCGCTCGACTTTGCCTTCCAGAAGATCCCGTCGGCCGACCCCAAGCTCCGCGCCGAGTTGCTCGACGCCTATTGGCATCTCGATTGCTACCCCGAGGTGCCCGCCGTACTGAAGGCGCTGAAGGCCGACGGCGCGCGTCTGGCCATCCTCTCCAACGGTTCTCCCAGGATGCTGGAAGCGGCCGTGAAGTCCGCGGCACTGGACCACGTCCTCGACGAGATATTCTCGGTCGACGCGCTGCGCCGGTTCAAGACGGACCCTTCCGTCTACGACATGGCAACGACAGCATGGCGGCTCTATCCGAGTGCGGTCTCCTTTCAGTCGTCGAATCGCTGGGACGTTGCGGGTGCGACGAAGTTCGGTTTCCGCACGGTCTGGATCAACCGCACCGCTCAGCCCGACGAGTATCGCGACCTTAGCCCCGACGTCATCCTGCCGTCCCTCGAAGGACTGCTCGCGGCGGGTTGACCCACCCTTGAAGCGGGGCACTTCCAGTCCCTCAGTCGACGCATCGTGCGCCGTCAGGGAAGCCGCCTCGATTCTCGACGTCGGAACGCCAGTGGCAGAAATGCAACAAGGCCGGAACCTTCACAACTTCGCCTTGCTTTCTTCACCCTGAAGTCGGAATTCGAACCGCCTATCGCCCTCGACTTCAACGGGAGGAAAAGACGCCTCGTCCCGACCGGGACGGCCACGCATTCTTTGAACTGCAAGAACAAGGTCATCATGTCCGCGACTTCGCCTGCCTCCCTCACCCGCCGCCGCCTCCTCTCCCTCTCCGCCGCCGGCGCCGCATCCGTGGCGCTCTCGGCCTGCACGACATTTCGCCACGACATTTCCGTACCACCCAAGGTAAAGCCGCCGGTCAGCGTCGATCCCGCCTTCGGCAGCTACGAGATGATGTATGCGCCCGTCGTCGACGAGGGCTACCAGCTTCCAGGCATTCCGCTGGAGAAGATGAACCGGACGTTCCTGCGCCAGATCGTCGCCGATCCGACGGGCGAGCGGCCCGGGACGGTCGTCGTCGACACCTCGACCCACTTCCTCTACCTCGTGCGCGAGGGCGGCGAGGCGATCCGCTATGGCGTCGGTCTGGGGCGCGCCGGATTCGCCTGGTCCGGCCGCGCGGTCATCCAGTGGAAGCGCAAGTGGCCGAAGTGGACCCCGCCGGACGACATGATCGCCCGCCAGCCGGAGCTCGAAAAGTACAGCGTCAGGAACGGCGGAATGGAGCCGGGCCTGACGAACCCGCTCGGCGCGCGGGCCCTCTACATTTTCCACAACAACGAGGACACGCTCTATCGTGTCCATGGCTCGCCGGAATGGTGGACCATCGGCAAGTCGGTCTCATCGGGCTGCGTGCGCATGCTCAATCAGGACGTGATGGATCTCTACGATCGGGTACCCAACAAGACCCCGATCGTGGTCACCAACGGTATCGGCGTCAGCTGACCCGATATAAGACATCCCAAAATGGCACGCCTGTTCCGGGAGTTCCCGGAACAGATCGCCCGGAACCGGCCGGAAGGTCGGTTCAGAACCCCTTCTTCAGGCTTCCCAGGATGCCACGCACAAGGGCGCGGCCAACCTGCGACCCCACCGAGCGCACGACTGACTTGATCGCGGCCTCGGTCACCGATTGACGGTTGGACGGGCGCGGCGCGCGATAGGTCGTACGCGAGCGGCCGGAAGGCGCGGGCTCGGCATCTCCGAAACCGTCGGGCAGCGTCCAACGCGATCGCCCGCCGCCCTGCTGGCCTGCGTCGCGCTGCTGCGCCTCTTCCTCGGCCTTGGCCCGGTCGGCAGCCCGCTTCTGCAGGATCTCGAAGGCCGATTCGCGATCGACCGTCTGGTCATACTGGCCGGCCACCGGACTTGCAGCCATGATGCCCTGGCGCTCCTGCGGCGTAACCGGTCCAAGGCGCGACGCGGGCGGGCGGATCAGTGTTCGCTGGACCATCGACGGAATGCCCTTCGCCTCGAGCGTGGACACCAGTGCCTCGCCGGTGCCGAGCCGGGTGATGGCGTCGGCGCAGTTGAAGTCGGGGTTCGGGCGGAAGGTGTCGGCCGCGGTCTTCACCGCCTTCTGCTCGCGTGGCGTATAGGCACGCAAGGCATGCTGGATACGATTGCCGAGTTGGGCCAGTACCGTCTCGGGCACGTCGAGCGGGTTCTGCGTGACGAAATAGACGCCCACGCCCTTGGAACGGATCAGCCGCACGACCTGCTCGACGCGGTCGACGAGGATCTTCGGCGCGTCGTCGAACAACAGATGCGCCTCGTCGAAGAAAAAGACCAGCTTCGGCTTGTCGGGATCACCAACCTCGGGCAGTTCCTCGAACAGCTCGGAAAGCAGCCATAACAGGAACGTGGCGTAGAGCCGCGGATTCATCATCAGCTTGTCGGCGGCCAGCACGTTGATCGCGCCACGTCCGTCACGCGTGGTGCGCATAAGATCCGAGATTTTCAGCGCCGGCTCGGCGAAGAAGTTCGCCGCCCCCTGCTGCTCCAGAATCAGCAGCGAGCGCTGGATCGCCCCGACCGACGGCTTGGTGACGTTGCCGTAGCGCGCTCCGATCTCGTCGGCGCGTTCGGCTATGTTGGCCAGCAGCGCCTGGAGGTCCTTGAGATCGAGAAGGGCCATACCCTCCTCGTCGGCGATCCGGAAGGCGATGTTGACGATGCCTTCCTGGGCTTCGGTGAGGTTCATCAGCCGCGACAGGAGCAGCGGCCCCATCTCCGATATGGTGGCGCGAATCGGATGGCCCTGCTGGCCGAAGAGATCCCAGAAGATGACCGGGAATTCCTGGAATTCATACGGGTCGAGCTTCACCGCCTCGGCGCGCTTGCTCAGGAAGTCCTGCGCCGTGCCCATCGCCGCGATGCCGGAAAGGTCGCCCTTGATGTCGGCCGCGAAGACCGGAACGCCGGCATTGGAGAAGCCTTCCGCGAGGATCTGAAGCGTCACCGTCTTGCCGGTGCCCGTGGCCCCGGTCACCAATCCGTGGCGGTTGCCGTATTTCAGCAGCAGTTCTTCGGGCCGCTGGTAGCTGTCGTCCGGCTTGCGGCTGGCACCGAGGAAAATACTGCTTTCGTCCGCCATGGTTTCGACCTCCGCACAGGACAATGGATCAAGGGGCCAGCCGGCCCTGGGGCAAGTATTCGGGCAAGGTATAATGAGGCGCCGATGGCGTCACAATGGCGTTGCACGAAAATGCGCCGTTACAGGCTCGCCGTTCCGGGATAGCTTGGTCATTCCGAATAGGGCTGTGATGGGGAGCGTTGCCGGTGACATGCGTGACATATGCCTATGACAAACGGGGTGGCGACCGCGCCCCGAAGAAGTGTTCAGCTTTGTTGCGTTGCGGCGGGGAGCGGGTATTAAAGTCTGCTGATCCTGCTCGACGAGGCTGGCGATAGGGAGGAATGATGATCGGCGGAAAGCTGCTCGAGGACGTCCGGTTCGAAACGTCGGATGCGGCGCAATGGAGGGCGCTCGCGGACAAGGCGCTGGCCGGCGCCACATTCGATGAAGTGCTCGTCTCCCGAACGGATGACGCCATCGCGGTCATGCCGCTCTACGAAAGGGCCAAGGACGCCATGCTGCTCCCCCGCGCCAACCCCGCCACCCGCTGGACCGTCACCCAGCGTATCGACGATCCGGACCCGACCCGTGCCAACCGTCAGGCGCAGGAAGACGTCGCGCAAGGCGCAACCGGCCTGTCTATTGTCTTCGAGGGGGCTCCGAATGCGTTCGGCTACGGACTCCCGGCCAATCCCGACGCACTTGCCAAGGCGCTCGACGGCATCGACATCGCACGCACCCATCTCAGGATCGACGTCCATCCGATGAGCCGCGCGAGCATCGACTGGCTCGTTGCTCTGCTGACGGCGCGCCGCGTCGACCCGGCGAATCTCAGCCTGTCCTTCGGCATCGACCCGGCAGCGATTTTTGCGGGTACCGGCAGGCTGCGCATGTCGGTGGAAGCACTGCTGGCCTCGATGCCGCAGTCGCTGGCGCATTTCTTCGGCCTTGGCGTGCCCGGCGTGCTGCTCGAGGCCGATGGCCGCGTCTTCCACAATGGCGGAGCCACGGAGGCGCAGGAACTGGGCATCATGCTGGCGGCGGCCGTGTCGCATCTGCGCATGTTCGAGGCCGCGCGACAGCCACTGGTCTATGCCGCGCCGCATATCGGTTTCGCGCTCAGCGTCGACCAGGACCAATTCCTGTCCATGGCCAAGGTCCGCGCCTTGCGCAAGCTGTGGGCGCGGGCGCAGGAGGCCTGCTCGATCGCTCCGGTTCCCTGCCAGATCCATGCCGAGACATCCTGGCGCATGATGACCGCGAAGGACCCGGAGACCAACATCCTGCGCGCCACCGTCGCCTGTTTCGCCGCGGCCACCGGAGGCGCCGATTCGATCTCCATCCTGCCGCACACCATCACGCACGGCCTGCCTGACGCGTTCGCGCGCCGCGTCGCGCGCAACACCCAACTCGTCATGGCCGGAGAAAGCCATGTCGACTTCGTCGCCGATCCGGCCGCCGGCTCCGGCGGCATCGAGGCCTTGACCGACGGGCTCTGCGAACAGGCCTGGAAGGAGTTCCAGGCGATCGAAGCGGAGGGCGGGCCTCTGAAGAGCCTTGCCGACAACCGCCTTCAGGTCCGTGTCGGCGAGGCCCGCGACAAGCGCGCCAAGGCCTATCGCGACAAGAAGCGGTCGATCGTCGGCACGACGCTTTATCCGCTGAAGTCGGAACGCCCTGTCTCGACGCTCGATGCCGAGCGTCGCCCTGCGCCGCAGGAAGGTACGGTATTCTGCGAGGCGCTGGGCGCGCTTCGCATCGACGAACTGGTCGAGGGCCGGACATGATTCCGGATTTCTCCAGGCTCGGCTGGTCGCAGCCCCGCAGCGGCACCGCTGAAACGGGCCTGGAACGCTGGGAAACGCCTGAGGGCATCCCTTTCAAGCGCAGCTATGGCGAGCGCGATGTCGCCGGGCTGCCGTTCCTCGACACCTATCCCGGCATGGCGCCATTCATCCGCGGCCCCTATCCGACCATGTATGTCCAGCAGCCCTGGACCATCCGCCAATATGCGGGCTTCTCGACGGCAGAGGAATCGAACGCCTTCTACCGGCGCAACCTCGCCGCCGGCCAGAAGGGCCTGTCGGTCGCCTTCGATCTGGCGACGCATCGCGGCTATGACAGCGACCACCCGCGTGTCGCCGGCGATGTCGGCATGGCCGGCGTGGCGATCGATTCCATTCTCGACATGCGCCAGCTCTTCGACGGCATCCCGCTCGGCGAGATGACCGTGTCGATGACCATGAACGGCGCCGTGCTGCCGATCATGGCGCTCTACATCGTGGCGGGCGAGGAGCAAGGCGTCGCGCAGAAGGACCTTGCCGGCACCATCCAGAACGACATCCTCAAGGAGTTCATGGTCCGAAACACCTATATCTATCCGCCGAAGCCCTCGATGCGGATCATTTCGGACATCTTCGCCTACACGTCGCGGCATATGCCGAAGTTCAACTCGATCTCGATCTCGGGCTATCACATCCAGGAAGCCGGGGCGACGGTCGACCTGGAGCTCGCCTATACGATCGCCGACGGTATCGAATATGCCCGCGCCGGCGTCGCTGCGGGCCTCGACATCGATAAGTTCGCGCCGCGCCTCTCCTTCTTCTGGAACGCCGGCATGAATTTCTTCATGGAGGTCGCGAAGCTGCGCGCGGGACGGCTGCTGTGGGCGGCCTTGATGAAGAAGAACTTCGCGCCGAAGGACCCGCGGTCGCTGTCGCTGCGCGCCCATTGCCAGACCTCAGGCTGGTCGCTGACCGCTCAGGACCCCTATAACAACATCGTCAGGACGATGATCGAGGCGATGGCCGCAACCCAGGGCCATACGCAGTCGCTGCATACCAACTCCTTCGACGAGGCATTGGCGCTGCCGACCGACCATTCGGCGCGGATCGCGCGCAACACCCAGCTGGTGCTGCAGAAGGAATCCGGCACGACACGCATCATCGATCCCTGGGGCGGCTCGGCGTTCGTCGAGCGGCTGACCCATGATCTCGTCGCCCGGGCGCTGACGCATATCGAGGAGGTCGAAAGCCTCGGCGGCATGGCCGCTGCGATCGAGAAAGGCATTCCGAAGATGCGGATCGAGGAGGCGGCCGCCCGCACGCAGGCGCGTATCGATTCCGGCGAGCAGGTGATGGTCGGCGTGAATGCGTTCCGGCCGGAACGGGACATCGAAGTCGACGTGCTGAAGGTGGACAATGCCGAGGTGCGCGCGCGCCAGCTTTCGAAGCTGCAGGAACTCAAGGGCACCCGCGACGTCGCAGAGGCCGAGGCCGCGCTCGCGGCCCTCACCAGGGCGGCCGAGGGGGGCGGCAACCTGCTCGAATTCGCGATTCATGCGGCGCGCGCCAAGGCCACCGTCGGCGAAATCTCGCTCGCCCTGGAGAAAGTATTCGGCCGGCACGTGGCCGAGATCCGCACCATCTCGGGCGTCTATCGAAAGGAGATCGGCCAGAACGCGGCGGTAGACCGGGTCCAGGAGCAGGTCGAGCTGTTCGAGAGGAAGACCGGATCGAAGCCGCGCATCCTGGTCGCCAAGATGGGCCAGGACGGACATGATCGCGGCCAGAAGGTCATTGCGACCGCCTTCGCAGATCTCGGCTTCGACGTGATCGTTGGCGCCATGTTCCAGACACCGGAGGAGATCGCCAAGATCGCTGCCGATCACGATGTCCATATCGTGGGCGCCTCCTCCCTGGCGGCTGGCCATCTCACGCTCATTCCCGAGCTCAGGGAAGCTCTCGGCAGGCTCGGCCGGGACGACATCGTCATCGTGGCAGGCGGCGTCATCCCGCCGCAGGATTTCGACGCGGTGCTGAAGGCGGGAGCGGCCGACATTTTCCCTCCCGGCACCGTCATCCCCGAAGCCGCCGAACGCTTGATGAGCGGGCTGTTGCAACGGGCGTAATAACAGTCATTGCCCTCTTGGCTGAGCGATGTTATATCTTGCGTTATAACATCATGGAGACAGCCATGAACGTGACCATCCGGAAGATCGGCAATTCCGAGGGCGTGATCCTGCCGAAGGAGTTGCTCGAGAGGCATAATCTCAGCACCGGTGACACCCTCGTTCTGATCGAGGATGGCGACGAGTTGAGGCTGCGCCGCTCGGCAGACGATCCCGAGGAGTTCGAGCGCAAAATGAAAATCGCGCGCGAACGTATGAAGAAATACGAGGTCGCCTATCGCGTGCTCGCCAAGTGACCGAGTTCCACAGCAGGGAATTCGTCGAGGCAATGCATGCCGAACAGTTACGCCTGCACGGCGGAGCGCAAGGAATCCGCGACGAAGGCATGCTGGAATCGGCGCTGTTCCGCCCACAGCAGAAAGAAGCCTATGGCGAGCCCGACATTTGCGAACTCGCAGCGGCCTATCTGTTTGGGATCGTAAAGAACCACCCGTTCGTCGACGGCAACAAAAGGACCGGCTTCGCGGCAGCCGACCTCTTCCTCTACTTCAACGGCTTCAGCGTGGAGGCCGAACAGCAGGATATCATACAGCTCGTGCTAATGGTCGCAGCTGGAGAGATCGACGAAGCCGGCGCAGCCGCCTTCTTCCGCGATCATATCGAGCCCATCGAAGCATAGTCACGCCACTTCGAGCGCGACGATCTCCCAGTCCTTGCCGTTGACGGTCGCGACGTCGCCGACAGCCTTGCCGAACATGGCAATCGCCATGGGCGAGACATGCGAGATCGTGCCGTGCGCGGCGTCGGCCTCGTCCTCGCCGACGATTGTCCAGCTCTTCCTCTTGCCGTCGTCGTCCTCGACGGTCACCCGCATGCCGAAGCGCACGACCTTGCTGTCGGTGTCGGGCACGGAGACTTCCGCGCTCTCTCGCCGCGCGTTCCAATAACGCAAGTCTCTCGACACGAGCGCGATGCGTTCGCGGTCGCCGCTCGCTTCGGCCTTGGCGAATTCCTCGCGCAGTTCGGCGAGTTCCTTGTCCATCGCGGCGAGGCCGTTCGGCGTCACCAGATTGCGGTGCTGGCTGACCGGCCTTTCCCCAATATCCGAAAGCCCGGTCTCGTTGTCGTCCTGACGGGTGAAAGCTCTGCTCATTCCAGAAATCTAAGCGTGTCCGAGCGGCTTAACAAGGATCGACGGAAGCATTCCTTCGGATGGCACGGTCCCTGCTTGGTTACGGTCGCAACAAGGAAACTGTCCCGATGTTGAACAGACGCGACCTCCTTTCCGGCACAGCCGGCCTCGCCGCCGGCGGGCTGGTTCTTCCCGCCTCGGCCGACGCAGCTGCCACGACAGAGGCGAATTCGATGCCCGGCGCGATCGACGCGACCACCTTCGGCCTGCACCCCGGCAGCCACGACGATCAGAGCCGGGCTTTCGCCAACTTGCTCCGCACGGCCTCGGACAGCGACGTCGCCGTGTTCATGCCTCCTGGTATTTATCTCGTCTCGAACATAACGCTGCCCCGGCGGGTCCGGCTCTCGGGGGTGCCCGGCGCGACCCGCATCGTCTATGGCGGCGACGGACATCTGCTCCTTGCCGACGAGGCGGAGAAGATCGAGCTTACCGGCCTCGTCTTCGACGGGGCCAACCGGTGGATCGGCGACCATGCGCAGGGCCTGCTCGACTTCCGCCGCGTCGACGAAATCGCCATGGACAATTGTCGGATCGTCGGCTCAGGCAAGAATGGCCTGGCGCTTCAGCATGTGAGCGGCCGCGTCGAGCGCTGCACGATCTCCGGCGCCGCCGAAGCCGGCATCTATTCGGTAGAGGCGGGGCGGCTGCGGATTTCGGCGAACACCGTATCGGATTGCGGCAATGGCGGCATCCTCGTGCATCGCTGGGAGATCGGCGAGGACGGCACGCTCGTCATGGGAAACCGCGTGGAACGCATACTCGCCCGCAACGGCGGCACGGGCCAGTTTGGAAACGGCATCAACACCTATCGCGCCGACAATGTCGTGATCGCCAATAACAGCGTTTCGGATTGCTCCTTCTCGGCGATCCGCGCCAACAGCTCGAGCAATCTCCAGATCGTCGGCAACCAGGCGATGCGCTCCGGCGAGACGGCGATCTACGCGGAATTTGCCTATGAAGGAGCCGTGATCAACGCCAACATCGTAGACGGCGCGGCCAACGGCATCTCCATGGTCAACTTCAACGAAGGCGGACGCATGGGCGTGTGCAGCGGCAACATCGTGCGCAACCTGTCGACCCAAGGCCCCTATACCGCCGATCCGCCCGGTTTCGGCGTCGGCATCGCGGTCGAGGCAGATTGCGCCGCCAGCGGCAACGTCATCGAGAACGCCCCGCTTTTCGGCATCAACATCGGCTGGGGCGAGTTCATGCGCAATGTCGTCGCGACCGGCAACGTCATCCGCAAGGCTCGCACGGGCATCGGCGTCACGGTCGTCGCCGGCGTCGGCCCGGCCATCATCACCGACAATATGATCGACGGGGCAGAGAGAGGCGCGATCGTCGGCTTCGAATGGACACGGCAGGTCACCGGCGATCTGGCCGCGGAAGGCAGCGACGCCTATCGCCACCTCACCGTGGAAAGGAACCGCGTGAGTTAGGCCGCAATCGGCGTGGCAAGCACGGATGCGGGCCGGAGCCGGCCCACATGCGTGCCACGCCAGTTGCGCAATTCGGGTCGGGCGAGGCCGGCGAGCCTGGTCGACACGTCCCCGTCCTTGTGCAACAGCGAAGCGAGCACTTGCGACACCACGACCTCCGCCGCGCGGCTCGCCCCGTCGTCGCACTTGATGGCGATGCCCAGCCCGAGTTCCTCCAGCGCTCCGCAGAACACGCCTTCCGCTCCGGTCTTGACAAAAATCCGCCCCGGTGCGGCTTCCATCAGCCGGGTACAGGCACGGTTCGTCCCGGCCACGTAGAAAGGCTCGGCCATGCAGGCCGACATCAGCCGTTTCGCCGCAACCGCCCTCTCCCGCCCCAAGCCATTGCCGGTCGCCATGCGGGCGAAGCCAAGTGCGAGGCTCCTGAGCGGAACGGCATAGGTCGGGATGGAACAGCCGTCGATGCCTCGGTTTTGCGGCCCGTGAACGGCCCCGGTCACTTCCTCCATGGTGACGCGGACCATGTCCTGGAAAGGATGGCCGGCCTCGACATAGCCGGCGTGATCGATTCCACAATGACGGCAGGTGCACAGGAAAGCCGAGTGCTTTCCCGAGCAGTTGTTGTGCAACTGCGTCGGCACTTTGCCCGCGCGGGCAAGCTCGACCATGGCATCCTGCGAGGACGGCCAGTGCGCGCCGCATTCGAGCGCACGCTCGGCGAGCCCTGCCTTGGCCAGCATGGCTTCGGCCAGGGTGACATGGGCGGCCTCGCCGGAATGGGACGAGCAGGCCAGCGCAAGTTCCCGGTCGCCGAAACCACAGGCATCGGCGGCCCCGCTTTCGACGAAAGGCAGCGCCTGGATCGTCTTGACAGCGGAACGGGGAAACACCGGGCGATCGATCTCGCCCAGGGCCAGCACCGTCTTGCCGTCGGCGTCGACGACGACAACCGCGCCGCGGTGCAGGCTTTCGACCGTGTCGCCACGGAGAACTTCGACAAGAACCGGATCGGACACTTCTTGCATTCCGCAGTGATGAGGGCGTGTAATTCGGCGAGCTGGTATCAGGTCCGGCTTCCGAGCGGAAGGGAGCCAGCCAGAATTCCGCAATTCACCGCTTGGTCACCCAGGCGCCGGCAGAACCATAGCGCGTGCCAGCGAACTTTTCCGGTGCCAGCATGTCGCCGAGCGTCTTGAGCTCTTCCGGCGTAAGCGCAATGTCCGCGGCAGCGACGTTCTGCTCGAGATGCGCGATCTTCCGTGCCCCCGGGATGGGCACGATGAAATCTCCCTGGTTGACGACCCAGGCAAGTGCGAGCTGTGCGGCGGTCACACCCTTTTCCGTCGCCATCTCCTCCAGCATTCTCACAAGGGAGGCGTTTCCGGCCATGTTCTCGGGACTGAAGCGGGGAAGCGTCCGGCGGAAATCGTCGGGGCCGAAATCTTCCGGCTTCTGAATCTTGCCCGTCAGGAAGCCTCGCCCAAGGGGGCTGAACGGCACAAAGCCGATACCCAATTCACGGCAGGTGTCGAGGATCTCGCCTTCCGGATCGCGGGTCCATAGCGAATATTCGCTCTGGAGAGCGGAAATCGGATGGACGGCATGGGCCCGGCGGATGATATCGGCTCCCGCCTCGGAAAGGCCGAGGGCGCGCACCTTGCCTTCCTTCACAAGATCCGCCATCGCGCCGACGGTATCCTCGATCGGCACCTGCGGGTCGACGCGGTGCTGGTAGAAAAGGTCGATCGCGTCGACCCCGAGCCGTTTCAACGACGCCTCGGCCACCTCGCGGACATGATCCGGCCGGCTGTCGACGCCGGACATGGCGTTGACGCCTTGCTTGCCGGCGTCGATCCGGAAGCCGAATTTGGTGGCGATCACCACCTTGTCCCTATAGGGCTTCAATGCCTTGCCGACGAGGATTTCGTTCTCGAACGGACCGTAGACCTCGGCGGTGTCGAAGAAGGTGACCCCGAGCTCGACGGCCCGGTGCAGCGTGCGGATGGATTCCGCCTCGTCCTGACCACCATAGGCGTGGCTCATGCCCATGCAGCCGAGCCCGACTGCCGAAACGGCGAGGTCCGATCCAATCTTGCGTGTCTTCATCAGCTCATGCCCTTTTGTTACCAACGCCAAAGACCCACCGGCAGACAGGCAGCCTTATCCAATCCCTCTCTAGCCCTCCTCTATGAGGCCGGCAGCAAGGAATCCGCCGTCGACGGCAAGCGTGTGGCCGTTGATGTAGCTCGCCTCCGGCGAAAGCAGGAAAGCTATCGCCGCCGCCACTTCCTCAGGCTCTCCGTAGCGGGCCTGCGGCACGCGGCCGAGCCACTGCCGCCGCGCCTCGGGCGTATGCAACCGGGTGATCATCGGCGTCTGGATCGCGCCTGGGGCAACGCAGTTCACCCGAACGGCCCGATTGCCGAATTCCAGCGCCAGCACTTCCGTCATCAGCTTCACGCCGGCCTTGGATGCTCCATAGGCGACACGGCCGCGATTGGCGCGCAGGCCTGATACCGACGTGAGATTGACGATCGAAAGCGAAGCGCCCATCCGCTCCAGCCCGGCCTTGGCAGTGATGAAGGAACCGACCAGATTGACGTCGAGGACTTCCCGGAAACGCTCCGCACTTGTCTCTTCGGCCGAAAGATTGCAGGCAATGCCGGCGGAATTGACGAGGCCGCCGATCAGACCGAGCCTGTCGACGACTTCGTCGAAGGACTCCGCGACATCGTCCTCGTCGGTGACGTCAGCCGCCAGAAAGATGGCATTCTCGCCCGATAACGCCTCTTCCGCCCGGGCAAGGGCCTCCAGGTCGGCGTCAAGCACCGCCACGGGCCAGCCATCGTCAAGGAGACGTTCGGCGACGGCAAGTCCGATGCCCGAAGCGCCTCCGGTGACGACGGCCGATTGCTTCATCTGATCCGATCCAGGATCGACACGTAATTGGCGACCGCGGCACCGCCCATGTTGAAGATGCCGCCGAGCTTCGCGCCCGGTATCTGGATGCCGCCGGCCTCGCCGGCGAGTTGCATGGCGCTCAGCACATGCATCGAAACGCCGGTCGCGCCGATCGGATGACCCTTGGCCTTCAGCCCGCCCGACGGATTGACGGGAAGTTTGCCGTCCTTGGCGGTGATGCCTTCGAGCGCCGCCTTGGCGCCCTCGCCCCGCTTGGCCAGACCCATTGCCTCATACTCGATGAGCTCGGCAATGGTGAAACAGTCGTGCGTCTCGACAAAGGACAGGTCGTCAAGCGTGACGCCGGCCTTCTTCAGCGCCCGCGCCCAGGCCTGCTCGCAGCCCTCGAACGAGAGGATGTCGCGCTTCGACATCGGCAGGAAGTCCTGCACATGCTCGTTGGCGCGGAACGCGACGGCCCGGCGCATCGACAGCGCCGTGGTCGCATCGGTCAAGACGAGCGCGGCCGCGCCGTCCGATACCAGCGAGCAGTCGGTCCGCTTCAACGGCCCCGCGACGAAGGGGTTCTTCTCGCTTTCCTGGCGGCAGAAGTCGAAGCCGAAATCCTTGCGCATCTGGGCATAGGGGTTGTCGACGCCGTTCCGGTGGTTCTTAGCGGCGATCGTCGCCAGGGCATCGGACTGGTCGCCGTAGCGCTGGAAATAGGCCTGGGCGATCTTACCGAAGACACCGGCGAAACCGGCCGGGGTATCGCCGTCCTCGGGAAGGTAGGAAGCGCGCAGCAGGTTGCGCCCGACTTCGGGTCCTGACGTGGTCGTCATCTGCTCGGCGCCGACCACGAGCACGATCCGCGCCGCGCCGGCATCGACCGCGCGGATGCCCTGCCGCACGGCCGCGGAGCCGGTGGCGCAGGCATTCTCGACGCGCGTTGCCGGTTTGAAGCGCAGCCTGTCGTCAGCCTGGAGCACCAGGCTTGCCGTGAAGTCCTGGGCTGAGAAGCCAGCGTTGAAGTGACCGAGCACGATCTCGTCGACGTCCTCGGGGCCGATACCGGCATGTTCGAGCGCCTGATTGGCTACCGTCACGATGAGGTTCTCGAGAGTCTCGCCTTCGAGCTTGCCGAAACGCGAATGCGCCCAGCCAACGATGCATGCCGTCATCGGAATTCTCCATCCTTGATATGAGCCTAGCACGGAGTCACACGCCCCGGCATAGTCAATATATTGTTCAAGAGTGAACGAAATACCAGAGGACGTAAAGAGCCGAACCGGTTCGAAGGCGATATCGGTTTTTTGTTGATTGATGCATCAATAAATAATAGCCTGTGCAACACAGGAGGATGCTCACTTGCCGAAGGTCGGAATGGAACCCCTGCGTCGGCGCGCGCTCATCGATGCGACGATTTCGGCGATCGGCGAACGCGGTTCGCTCGACGTGACCATGTCCGAGATCGCCGGCCGCGCCGGCGTGTCTCCGGCGCTCGCGCATCACTATTTCGGCGCCAAGGGCGACCTGTTGCACGCCACGATGCGTCATCTGCTGGCCGAACTCGGCCGCGACCTGCGCGCGGCACTTGCGACGGCGCCCGATGCCCGCTCGCGCGTGTCGGCGGTGGTCAGGGTCAACTTCTCCCCGACCCAGTTCCAACCCGAGACGGTCGCCGCCTGGCTGACCTTCTACGTGGCCGCCCAGCACTCGCCGGAACTGCGCCGCCTGCTGCGCATCTATGCGCGCCGGCTGCACTCCAACCTGATGACCGGGCTCGGCCGCCTGTTGCCGCGCAACGAGGCGGAGCGCACGGCCGAGTCCACGGCCGCCCTCATCGATGGTTTCTACATCCGCCGCGCGCTGCGCGACGGCCCGCCGGATGCCGGCAACGCTATAGCACTGGTCGAGGAGTTTCTCGCGGCCAGGATCAATCAGCGGAAGCAGCCATGACCAGACGGCCCGATATCCTCATCATCATGGTGGACCAGTTGAACGGGACTCTGTTTCCGGACGGCCCGGCCGACTTTCTCCATGCTCCGCATCTCAAGGCGCTGGCCGCCCGGTCGGTGCGTTTCGCAAATGCCTATACAGCCTCGCCGCTCTGCGCGCCCGGCCGTGCCTCCTTCATGACCGGGCAATTGCCCTCGCGAACGGGCGTCTACGACAACGCCGCCGAATTCGCCTCCGACATCCCGACCTTCGCGCACCACCTGCGCGGTGCCGGCTATCACACCTGCCTGTCCGGCAAGATGCATTTCGTCGGGCCAGATCAACTTCACGGTTTCGAGGAGAGGCTGACGACGGACATCTACCCGGCCGACTTCGGCTGGACGCCCGACTATCGGAACCCGGGCGAGCGCATCGACTGGTGGTATCACAATCTCGGCTCCGTCAGCGGCGCAGGCGTCGCCGAGACCACCAACCAGATGGAGTATGACGACGAGGTCGCCTTTCACGCTATCCAGAAACTCTACCGACTGGCGCGCGTCTCGGATGCTCCCGACCGCCAACCATGGTGCCTCACGGTCTCCTTCACCCATCCGCACGACCCCTATGTCGCCCGGCGCAGATATTGGGACCTCTATGAGGATTGCCCGGCTCTGGAGCCCGAGGTCGGCTTCATCCCCGCCGAAGACCAGGACCCGCACTCGCAGCGTCTCTACCTCGCCAGCGACTATGCGAGCTTCGACATCCGGCGGGAACAGATCAGGCGCGCGCGACGCGGCTATTTCGCCAGCATCTCCTACCTCGACGACAAGGTTGGCGAGCTGATCGGCGTTCTCGAAGCCACTGGGATGCGCGACGATACGATCATCCTCTTCTGCTCCGACCATGGGGACATGCTGGGCGAGCGCGGCCTGTGGTTCAAGATGTGCTTCTACGAGGGCTCGGTCAGGGTCCCGCTGATGCTCGCCGGGCCCGGCGTGACGCCGGACCGGATCGACGCCCCGGTCTCCAATCTCGACATCGCCTCCACGCTCTGCGAGCTCGCCGGGATCGATCCCGACAGCGTCGCGCCGTGGACCGATGGTCAATCCCTGCTGCCGCTGATCGCCGGCGGCACGCGCACTGCACCCGTGCTGATGGAGTATGCCGCTGAGGGCAGCTATGCGCCGCTCGTCGCCATCCGGGACGGACGGTACAAGTTCGTCCATTGCGAGATCGATCCGCCGCAACTCTTTGATCTGGAATCGGATCCGCGCGAGCTCGACAATCTGGCGACCCGGCCGGAACATGGCGCGCTGGTGGCGGAATTCATGCAGCAGGTGCGGGGTCGCTGGGACATGGCGGTTTTCGACAAGGCGGTTCGCGAAAGCCAGGCGCGCCGCTGGATCGTCTATCCGGCGCTGCGCAACGGCGCCTATCACGCATGGGAGTATGAGCCGCGGCAGAATGCGGCGGAGCGCTACATGCGCAACCATATGGATCTCAACGAGCTCGAAGACAGCAAGCGTTTCCCGCGAGGAGAATGATGACCCCAACCGTCCCCGACCTCGCCCATTTGAAGCGGGCCTATACCGTCACCAGCCGCGCGACTCAGATCACGCCGCTTTTGGAATCCGCAGCACTTGCTCGCGCCACCGGCGCGGCGCGTGTCTTCGTCAAACCGGAATCGCTGCAGTGGGCCGGGTCCTTCAAGGTCCGCGGCGCCTATTGGCGGCTGAAGCAGCTCTCGCCGGAGGAGGCCAAGCGCGGCGGCGTCGCCTATTCCTCCGGCAATTTCGCGCAGGGCCTTGCGGCGGCGGGCGAAGCGCTCGGCATCCCGGTCACCATTGTCATGCCGATCGACGCGCCTGCCGCCAAGCGCGACGCGACCGCAGGCTATGGCGCGCGCGTGGTGCTCTCCGACCACGGGACGCGAGCCCGCGAGGAAGTCGCCTCCGAACGTGCGCGCCAGATCGCCGCCGACGAAGGTTTCGCGTTGCTTCATCCCTTCGACGACATCGAGATCGTCGCCGGGCAGGCCGGTGCCGGGCTGGAGGCACTCGACCAGCTCGCCGCCAAGGACGCCAAGGCCGATCTGCTGTTCTGCGCGGTGGGCGGCGGCGGGCTGATCGGCGGTGTCTCGCTCGCCTTCCACTATCTGTCGCCGCAAACGCGGGTCATCGGCGTCGAGCCCGAAGGCTTCAACGGCATGGGCACGTCGCTCGCCCATGGCGCCATCGAGACGATGCCGCTCGGGCCGGCATCGATCTGCGACGGGCTGATGGCCCGGCGTCCCGGCGTGGCGCCCTTCGCGGCCGTCAAGGCGGCGGGTGTCGAGGGACTGGCGGTGTCGGACGCCGCGGTCCGCCGCGCCATGAAGATCGCCTTCGAGCGCATGAAGCTGGTGCTGGAGCCGTCGGGTGCGGCGTCGCTTGGGGCCCTGCTGGAGGGCGGGGTAGACGTATCAGGTAAGACCGTTCTCGTCGTTGCCACCGGCGGCAATGTCTCACTCGCCGATTTCATGAAGCACGTCGCCGATGCTTGAGGCCGATTTCGTCATCGTCGGCTCGGGCTCGGCCGGTGCCGCCCTTGCCTATCGCCTTTCGGAGGACGGCAACAACAGCGTGATCGTCATCGAGCATGGCGGCACAGATTTCGGCCCGCTCATCCAGATGCCGGCCGCCCTGTCCTTCCCGATGAATATGAGCCTCTACGACTGGGGTTTCCAGACGGAGGCCGAACCGCATCTGGGCGGGCGCGTCCTGGCGACGCCGCGCGGCAAGGTCATGGGCGGCTCATCCTCCATCAACGGTATGGTCTATGTGCGCGGGCACGCCCGCGATTTCGACCATTGGGCCGAGCAGGGCGCCAACGGCTGGGCCTTCGCCGACGTGCTTCCCTATTTCAAGCGCATGGAGCACTCGCATGGTGGCGAGGGCGGCTGGCGCGGCACCGACGGTCCGCTCCATGTCCGCCCCGGCAGCCAGTGGAACCCGCTGTTCAAAGCCTTCGTCGAGGCGGGCCGCCAGGCGGGCTTCGAGACGACCGAGGACTACAACGGTTCGAAGCAGGAAGGTTTTGGCCGGATGGAGCAGACGATCCATCTCGGGCGGCGCTGGTCCACCGCAAATGCCTATCTCAGGCCAGCTCTGAAGCGGAAGAATGTGAGTCTCGTCAATGGCTTGGCCCGGCGCGTGGTGATCGAGAATCAACGCGCCGTCGGCGTGGAGCTTTTGCTTCGCAATCAGATTCAAGTGGTTAAGGCACGACGTGAGGTGATCGTCGCCGCCTCCTCCATCAATTCACCGAAGATCCTGATGCTGTCGGGTATCGGACCGGCCGCCCATCTTCGCGAGAACGGTATCGACGTGGTGGCCGACCGGCCCGGCGTCGGCGCTAATCTGCAGGACCATATGGAGCTCTACATCCAGCAGGAATCGGTCCAGCCGATAACGCTCTATTCGAAGCTCAACCTGTTCTCCAAGGCGATGATCGGTGCTGAGTGGCTGTTCTTCAAGACCGGTCTCGGCGCCACCAACCACTTCGAATCCGCCGCCTTCCTGCGCTCGCGGCCAGGTGTCGACTACCCCGACATCCAGTATCACTTCCTGCCTGCCGCCATACGCTACGACGGCAAGGCGGCAGCCAATTCGCACGGCTTCCAGGCCCATGTCGGCCCGATGAGGTCGAAGTCCCGCGGCTCGGTGACGCTGCGCTCCAACGATCCGAAAGACAAGCCTGTGATCCGGTTCAACTACATGTCGCATGAGGACGACTGGACCGACTTCCGCCACTGCATCCGTCTCACGCGCGAGATCTTCGGCCAGGCGGCCTTCGACCCCTATCGCGGGCGGGAGATCTCTCCGGGAAGCCACGTCCAAACCGACGCCGATCTCGACGACTTCATCCGCGCCCATGCCGAAAGCGCCTATCATCCATGCGGAACCTGCCGCATGGGCCAGGCCGACGATCGGCTGGCGGTGGTCGATCCCGAATGCCGGGTGATCGGCGTCGACGGATTGCGGGTCGCCGATTCCTCCATCTTCCCGCGCATCACCAACGGCAACCTCAACGCCCCGTCGATCATGACGGGCGAGAAGGCGGCCAATCATATCCTCGGCAAGACCCCGCTCGCGCCCTCGAACCAGGAGCCGTGGATCAATCCGCGCTGGCAGGTTTCGGACCGATAGGCCATGATCGGGCAACCGAGCGCCGGCAGCGACAGGCAGACCATCCAGGGAAAGGCGACCATGAAGGCGCAGCCAACCGCATCGCACTACATCAACGGCCGCTATGTCGACGACGACCATGGTGCGGCGCTTCCGGTGATTTACCCGGCGACCGGCGAAACGATCGCGACGCTCCGTTCCGCGACGAGCAACGTCGTGGAGTTGGCGATCGAGGCGGCGCGCGCCGCGCAGCCGGCCTGGGCGCGCATGAAGCCGGCCGACCGTGGCCGCATCCTGCGCCGCGCCGCCGACCTATTGCGCGCCCGCAATGCGGAGCTGGCGCGGCTGGAGACGCTGGACACGGGCAAGGCGATCCAGGAGACGCTCGTGGCCGATCCGGCCTCGGCCGCCGACGCGCTCGAATTCTTCGGCGGCGCGGTCGCCTCCTTCAACGGAGACTATGTCGATCTCGGCGGGCCCTTCGCCTATACGCGGCGCGAGGCGCTGGGCGTCTGCGTCGGCATCGGCGCCTGGAACTATCCGATCCAGGGCGCCGGCTGGAAGTCGGCGCCGGCGCTCGCCATGGGCAACGCCATGGTGTTCAAGCCTTCGGAGAACACGCCGCTGTCGGCGCTCGCCCTGGCCGAGATCTACACCGAAGCCGGGCTGCCCGACGGGCTGTTCAACGTGGTGCAAGGCTATGGCGACGTCGGCGCCGCCCTCGCCTCCCATCCCGTGGTGGCGAAAGTGTCGCTCACCGGCTCGGTGCCGACCGGCAAGAAGGTGCTGGCGCTCGCCGGTTCGCTGATGAAGCATGCGACGATGGAACTCGGCGGCAAGTCTCCGCTCATCGTCTTCGACGACGCCGATGTCGAGAACGCAGTCGGCGGCGCCATGCTCGGCAATTTCTATTCGACCGGCCAGGTCTGCTCCAACGGCACCCGCGTCTTCGTCCAGAACGGCATTTATGAGCGCTTCCTCGACCGGCTGACGGAACGCACCAAGGCGATCCGCATCGGCGATCCGCTCGACCCGGACACGCAGATGGGGCCGCTGATCAGCAAGGCCCAGCACGAGAAGGTGACCGGCTACATCGCGATCGGCAAGGACGAGGGCGCGGTGCTGCATTACGGCGGCAACGTACCTTCGCTGCAGGGTTTCGAGGGCGGCTTCTTCGTCGAGCCGACGATCTTCACCGGCGTCACGGACGGCATGCGCATCGCCCGCGAAGAGATCTTCGGCCCGGTCATGAGCGTGCTGACCTTCGCCGAGGAGGACGAGGTGGTCGCCCGCGCCAACGACACCGAGTTCGGCCTCTCGGCCGGCGTCTTCACCCGCGACCTGCCGCGCGCGCACCGGGTGATCGCCGATCTGCAGGCCGGGAGCTGCTGGATCAACCACTACAATCTGGCGCCGGCGGAGATCCCCTTCGGCGGCGCCAAGCGGTCAGGCATCGGCCGCGAAAACTCGCTCGCAGCGCTTCATCACTACTCGCAGCTCAAATCGGTCTATGTGGAGACCGGGGACGTGGTCAGCCCCTATTGACCCGTTTCATGCCAACGGGCCTGATGCCGAAAATCCACGCGACTGCAGCCGTGCGCTCCGTTGTCGGATCCTATCGATCGCCGGCGTCCGCGGTCGCGTCCAGATACTGCATCAGCGCGCAGACCATATGATAGAAGATGCTGGCCGGAACATCCGCCGCGAGCGAGCGGCCTTTCTCGTCGATCCGGTCTATCCACAGGCCCAACGGCGCGGGGTCGATGTGCCAGCGGAAAAGGCGCCTGACCCGCGCCTCGATCTCCGGCTTCATGTCCGGGCCGCCGGTACCGTCGAGAGCGATCGCGGCCTTGATCACCTCGGTCTGCGGCCAACTGCGCGACACGCCGTCGAGGGGAATCCCCTGGCGCGACACAGCGGCATAGGCAAGGCCGGTCGCACGGTTCAGCCCGTTGGCGAGCCGGTCGGCCGGACCGGTCCAGCCCCGCTCCTTGGCCACGGCGAAGGCATAGATCTGCCGCGCCATGGTGCGCATGCGTTTGGTCCTGACCAGCGGCGTCCCGTCGAAGGCCAATGCCTCATGGAACCCGCCATGGCGATCGTCTACGCCCGATGTCGACCAGAGCGGCAGTGTTTCCTCGAACAGCCAGTGATGCACCCGCGTGCGCCAGGCGCCGGATTCGAGAACGCGATCCGTCGCGGGCGTGTATCTGGTTTCGAGCCGGCCGCTCCGCTCGAGCTGCTCGACAATCTTCTTGACGTTCTGGCTGTAGCTCACCGGCGCGACGAAGGTCGCATCCGATGTCGAGACCACGGCCACGTCGTGCAGCCCGATCACCGACAACAGCCTGCCCTCGCTGCGGAGGTAGGAATTTGCGCAGTCGATCGCCACGACGTCGCCGACGACCACATTGCCGTCCTTGTCAGAGAGTCCGGCATCGAGCAGCGATTGCCAGGAACCGAGGTCGTTCCAACGGAAGCTCGCCGGCACCATGGCGATGTCAGGCAGGCGCTCCGCGATCGCATAATCGATGGAGATCGACGGAACCTGAAGGTAGAGGTCGAGCGGCAAATAGAGCCCGGACAGGTCGCTCGCCGACTTCAGATATGCGGCTTCGCACGCTTGCCAGATCTCCGGCCGCAATTGCAGGAAGGCATCCCGCATCGTGCTCGCCCGGAAGAGGAACATGCCGGTGTTCCAGAAGAAGTTGCCGGCGGCCAGGTAGGCCTTCGCACGATCGAGGTCGGGCTTTTCGACGAAGCGCAGGACGTCGGCGACACCGGCGTCTGAAGTCTCGGAGGCTTCGATATAGCCGCAACCCGTCTCGGGCTGGGTCGGCCTGATGCCGAAGACGACGAGACGACCGGCCTGGGCCGCCGCCACGCCGCGCTCGACCGTCCGCCAGAACTGCTCGTCGGTGGAAATCTCGTGGTCGGACGGGGCGACCAGCACCAGCCCGTCCTCGTAGAGGGTGAGCACATGCAGAGCCGCAATCGCAACGGCAGCCGCCGTATTGCGTCCGGCCGGTTCGAAGATCGCGCCGCCGCCGGCCAGGTCGATCCCTTCGAGGTCGCCGAGCACGCGCTCGGCATGGCGCTCCGAGGCGATGAGGAAGATCGGTGTCTCGCCCTCCCGCCTGGCTTTCAGACGCTGCAACGTCTTGGACAGCATCGAGCCATTGCCGGAAAGATCGTGGAACTGCTTGGGGTTGTCCTCACGCGACAGCGGCCAGAGGCGTGAGCCGATCCCCCCGCTCATCACGAAACTGGTTATGCGTTCCGCCATGCCCATCCTCTCGGCCGCTCGCCGGAGCGAGCATCAGCCAACGGCTTCGAAGCATGCAGCCCTAGCATGGCGCGGTTAAGGGCGCATGAAGCAGGTATACCAGGCATTCTCACCTCCGGGCGACCGGCCGCCCGATCGGAACGACGTCTTCCGCGTGGCCGAAAAAAGGTGAGCCGACGGTGTGGGAAAGATGTCCTTGACGCTTGCAGGAACGATCTGCGGCAGCTATAAGCCCGCCCGTCTGGTCACGGAGTGTAGCGCAGTCTGGTAGCGCACATCGTTCGGGACGATGGGGTCGCAGGTTCAAATCCTGCCACTCCGACCAGAAAAATCAAAAACTTGGCGTTTCCCGTTTCCCATCGACTTCAGCGCCCCCCACAGGGCCTTCGCAGCTGTGCGGAATAGTGGTCCGACACCGTGGCATTGCGAAGCAAGCAGGTCGTCTCGCGCCTCCAACACCGATGGGCTAGACATAGACCGTGCTCAAGATAGCGATTCGCACCCTTGCCTGGGCCATATTGCTGGCCATTTTCTTGGCGACCGTTTCGCCGATCGAGGAGCGGCCGCATCTGGCGTCCGGACCGTCCTTGGACCGGATGGCCGCCTTCATCCTGCTCGGCATCCTGTTCTGCCTCGGCTACCGCCGCGCCTGGCCATTTGCGCTGGCCATCGTGACGGTCGCCGCGTTCGGTTTCGAGGCGATGCAGATGCTGACGCCCGATCGGCATGCACGGCTCGACGACGCCGTGGTCAAGGCCTTCGGCGGGATCATCGGTGTCGGTATCGGCCTTGTGGTGAACCGTTTCACTCCCTGGCCTTTGCCGGGCAAGGATGACCGGTCCCAATGAGGAGTGTTCCCCGTCGATCCAACTGCAAGGACCGCCTCGCCCGATAGCCGTCACGATCTATCAGAATCCTGCCTGCGGCACGTCACGCAACGCGCTGGCCATGACTCGTCAGTCGGGCGAGGAACCTGAATTCGGCCGGACGGCGCGTGGCCTGACGAGAGGCTGGATCAGCCGCCGCGCAGCGCCGCCAGGAAATCGCTACACCATTTGGAAATATCGTTCTCGAGCAGGCGGGGCATCATCTGCTGCCAGCGCTCCCGCCGCGCTTCCACCGGCATGGAAAGCGCCTTGGCGATGGCGTTGGCGACGGCCTCGGTATCGTAGGGATTGACGAGGATCGCCCCATCGAGCTCGCGGGCGGCGCCGGAAAAGCGCGACAGCACGAGCACGCCGGGGTCCTCGGGATCCTGCGCGGCGACATATTCCTTGGCGACGAGGTTCATGCCGTCCCGAAGCGGCGTGACCAGGCCGACCGGCGCAACGCGGTAGATGCCTGCCAGCGTCGCCTGGCCGATAGACCGGTTCACATAGCGTATCGGCACCCATTCCAATGTCCCATGCTGGCCATTGACCCTGCCGGCGAGTTCGGCGACCTGCCGCTGCATGGCGGCGTATTGCGGGACTTCGGAGCGGGATTTGGGCGTGATCTGAAGCAAAGTCGCTCGCCCGAGATAGGCCGGATTGTCGGTGATGAACCGATCGAAGGCCTCGATCCTGTGGGTGAGGCCCTTGGAATAGTCGAGCCTGTCGACGCCGACGATCACCTCGCGCTCTCGGAAGCTCTCTTCCATGCGACGAAACGAAGCCTTCTGCGTCGCCTTGCTCGAAAGCTCGGCAAAACCCTTGGTGTCGATGCTGATCGGGTACACGCCGACCCGAAATCTATGTCCCGGGATATCGAACCAGCCCTCGCCGAGATTGCGGGCGATGCCCTCGCGCTCAAGGCAGCTCGCAAAATTGTCGGCGTCGAACCGGGTCTGGAAGCCGACCACGTCGTAGGCAGTCAGGCCTCGGAGCAGCGTCTCGTAAACCGGTACGGTGAAGAACACGTCGGGCGGAGGCCAGGGGATATGGAGGAAGAATCCCACACGATTGGTAACGCCCATGCGGCGCAATTCGGCGGCCATCGGGATCAGGTGATAGTCCTGCACCCAGATGAGGTCGTCGGGTTGCAAGAGTTGCGCGAGCTGCTGGGCAAAAAAGCGGTTCACGCGGAAATAGCCGGCCATGTCCTTGCGCGCATAGTCAGTCAGGTCGAGCCGATAGTGGCAGAGCGGCCACAAAACGCTGTTGGCAAAACCGGTGTAGTATTCGTCGATGTCGGTCTGGCTGAGATCGGTCAGCGCATAGGTGATGCGGCCCTCCTCGCGAAGGAAGGGCTTTCCGGGCTCGTGCTCGCCGCTCGACTTGCCCGACCACCCTGTCCATACGCCGCCGTGCTCGGCCAGCGCGGCGCGCATGGCGACTGCCAGGCCGCCCGCCTGGGCCGCGCCGGCAGCGGGCGTGGCGACCCTGTTCGATACGACGACAAGACGACTCAAAGCACTTCCTCCCAGCGACGCGACAGACGCATCGCGGCATTGATCAGGCCGACCATCGAATAGGTCTGCGGAAAATTCCCCCACAGCTCGCCGGTATCAACATGCAGCCCTTCGGAGAGCAGCCCGAGATGGTTCCGCCGCTCCAAGACATCGGCGAAAATGTCGCGTGCATCGTGATCCCTGCCGGCGCGCGCCAAGGCGTCGATCAGCCAGAAAGTGCAGGCGGTGAAAGCGGTCTCGGGTTCGCCGAAATCGTCAGGAGCCCGGTAGCGATAGAGATGGTTGCCGAAACGCAGATGCTTCTCGATCGCCTCAAGCGTCGCCACGAAGCGAGGGTCGTCGGCCTGAACGATCCCTATTTCCGGAAACAGAAGCAGGCTGGCGTCGAGATCGGCGCCGCCAAAGGTCGAGGTGAAATGCCCGAGTTTCTCGTTCCAGGCGCGATCGAGGAGCCCCTTGCGGATCGTTTCGGCATGGCCGCGCCAATAGGCCGCCCGTTCGGCGAGCCCGAGCTTGCCCGCGATCTTGGCGAGACGATCGCAGGCGGCCCAGCACATCAGGCTGGAATGGGTGTGCACGCCATTGCGCGTCCGGAACTCCCATATTCCTGCATCCGGCTGGTCCCAGCGGCGGACAGCCTGCTCGCCGAGCGGTTCGAGGCGACGGAACAAGGCCGCGCCTCCCATGTCAGGCAGGCGCTCGTCGAAGAAGCACTGCGCGGTTGCCAGGATCACCGAGCCATAGCCGTCGTTCTGAACCTGCGTGTAGGCGGCGTTGCCGCTCCTCACCGGACCGAGGTTGCGATAGCCGGCCAACGACCCGAGCACACGTTCGTCCACATGCCGCTCCAGACCGATGCCGAACAGGGGCTGGAGATAGCCGTCGGACGAACCGGCAACGACATTGACGACATAGGCCAGATAATCCTCCATCGTCTTGGTCGCGCCGAGCGCATTGAGCGCCTTCACGGTGAAGAACGCGTCGCGCAGCCAGCAGAAGCGATAATCCCAGGTACGGCCGCTTTCGCCATATTCGGGAATCGACGTCGTCAGCGCCGCCATGATGGCGCCCGATTCCTCGTTCGAGCAGAGTTTCAGCGTGATGGCGGACCTGATGACGACATCCTGCCAGTCGACAGGGAGCGACAGATAGCGGACCCATTCCACCCAGTATTCGCGCGTTTTCTCCAGCGAATGCTGTGCGGCCGCCGCGGGCGCTGTGGTAAGCGTCTCGTCGGGACCGAGAACGAAAGCATAGGGACGGTCGACCACGAACGGCGTCCGGCGCAGGATGAAGTCGACAGGGGCATCCGTGGTGAGGCGCAGGACCTGGCTGCCGAGCAGGAAGCGAACATGGCTCGAGCCGCGCGTGGTCTCCGGCACACGAGCGCCGTAGTCATGGAGCGGATCGACAGCCACGGTCACCCGTGGCGTGCCCGATATCGGCTCGATGATCCGTGTGACCGCAACGGGACGGAAGATGCGCCCGGCCCGCTTGAAACGTGGCGCGAAATCGCGGATCCGCAGCGTATTGCCGTCCTTGTCCGTGAGCGTCGTCTCGAGTATCGCGGTATTGCGAAGATAGGCCTGCTGCGAAGAGACGCAGTCATCGATCGTGATCGACCACGCGCCTCCTGCCGCCTCGTCGCCCTCGCCCTTCAGCAGCCGGCAGAAGATCGGGTCGCCGTCCATGCGGGGTGTGCACATCCAGATAAGTCGGGCATCACGATCGATCAGGGCCGCGACCGCGGCATTGCCGATCACGCCCAGGTCCAGCGACGATGGCTGCGTCATTCCCGATCCCCTTCCCGACTCTGCGCCGCGATCCAGGCCCGCAATGCGGCTGGGCTCGCGACATGCCCGCGCGCGGCGGTCGGAAATCCGGCCCCCGCTACACGGACGGAGAGACCGCCCGCATCGTTGGCCGCCCGGAACATCGCCTCGTCCGTCACGTCGTCGCCGATGGCGAGCGGCAAACGCCCGATGAAGGGCGCGTGTTCCATGAAAGCCTTGAGGGCGCCCCCTTTGTCGCGACCCGCCGGCCTCAGTTCGAGCACGCACTTGCCTGGCTGAAGCTCCCAACCAGGAACGGATCGCTGGATTTCGGTCATGAGCGCGTTTACGGCCGCCTCGCTGGCCGGCGACAGCCGGTAGTGCAGCGCGACGGCGATGCCCTTGTCTTCCACCAGAACGCCCGGCCAGTTGCGCGCCGCTTCCGCGATGCGGGTCTTCGCCTCCTCGAAACGTCGAACACCGAGGGCAAAAGCCGGCTCGACGGAACCGGGCGTGCGGATCTCGGCACCGTGCAGACCGGCAACGAAAAACCCGTGCCCGGGGAACAGCGTCTCAACGAAATCGACCGGTCGACCGGTGACCAGGGCCAGCGCGCCGCCGACACGGGCAGCCAGCCCGGCGAGGTCGGCATCGAGGCCGTTCGGCACGACGACGGCGTCGGGCGTCTGCGCAAGGTCAAGCAGCGTGCCGTCTATATCGAGGAACACGCACAGCCCGGCGAGCCGGCTTGGCAGACCCGAGGCAACGCTATGCCCGGATCCCGCCGTCTGGCGGCCGGCCGGCACGGATTGTCGATTCTCCATGACCCGAAACCTAAGCATTCCCGCCGCAAGGACAACCCCGGCGGCGGCAATGCCTGCCATCTTCATCGCGTGTTCCGACGCAGGCTTGCATGGCTAGCCCACTGCTTCGCCTGCATACGCAGTAGTTTCGCCGCCGCTTCCCGCAGGAACCGACGGAGAATTTTCCGTCAGTCCACTCGGCCGAAAAACACACCCAGGCCGGGCAATTGCACTTCACCCGACGACAATACGGCTTCCTGTCCCGGGAAATCGAGCGACGACACCGTACCAACCACGGGCGGGATGGAAAAGCCCGCCGGATCTTCAGAGAAGTTGAACACGCAAAGCAGCGCCTCGTTGCCGGACTTCCGCAGGAAGGCCAGCACGTCCTGACTGTCGCTTTCGAGGAATTCGATCGTACCGTTGCGCAAGGCCGGATGCTGGCCGCGGAAGGCGAGCACGTCCCGGTAGTGATCCAGGACGGAGCCGGGAAGCGTCCGCTGGATATCGACCGCTTGCGCTGCATGGGCGGCAGGCACCGGCAGCCAGGGCTTGCCGGTGGTGAAGCCCGCATTCGCGGCCGAATGCTCCCACGCCATCGGCGTGCGGCAGCCGTCCCTGCCCTTGAATGCAGGCCAGAAGCGGATTCCGTAGGGATCCCTCAGATCCTCGAAGGCAATATCGGCTTCCTCGAATCCGAGCTCCTCGCCCTGATAGAGGCAGATCGAACCGCGCAGCGCCGAAAGCAGGCCGATCGAGAATTTCGCTATCGCCTGCTTGCTGCCGCCCGGCCGCACCCAGCGGGACACATGGCGCACGACGTCGTGATTGGAGAAGGCCCAGCAAATCCACCCGCCCGCAACGGCTGTCTCGAAGGCTTCGACGCTGTGCCTGACATGGCCGGCCGAGAATTCGGGACTGAGAAGGTCGAAAGTGTAGCACATGTGGAGCTTGTCGCCGCCCTCGGTATAGGCGGCGACCGTGCGCAGCGACCGGTCGCCGTCGCCGACCTCGCCCACTGCCGCGCGTCCGCCATAGGCATCGAGCAGGGCGCGGAACCGCTTCAGGAAACCGATATTCTCCGGCTGCGTCTTGTCGTGGAGATGCTCCTGATAGCCGTAGGGATTGGTGTCGGGAACGTCGGAAATCTTGCCGGCCGGCACCGGCGGATTGTCCGCCAGCGAACGGTCATGGAAATGGAAATTCACCGCATCGACGCGAAAACCGTCGACCCCACGCTCCAGCCAGAAGCGCACCGTCTCAAGCAGCGCGTCCTGGACCTCGCCGTTGTGGAAATTCAGGTCGGGCTGGGATGCCAGGAAATTGTGCAGGTAATACTGCTTGCGCATCCCGTCCCATTCCCAGGCAGAGCCGCCGAAGACAGACAGCCAGTTGTTGGGCGGCGTGCCGTCCGGCTTCGGGTCTGCCCAGACGTACCAGTCGGCCCGGGCGTTCTTGCGGTCCGCGCGGCTTTCCCTGAACCAGGGATGCCGATCCGACGTGTGTGACAGGACCTGATCGATGAACACTTTCAGGCCGAGGCGGTGAGCCTCCGCAACCAGCCGGTCGAAATCCTCCAGCGTGCCGAACATCGGATCGACGTCACGGTAGTCCGAGACGTCGTAGCCCATGTCCGCCATCGGCGACTTGAAGAAGGGCGACAGCCAGATCGCGTCGACATCGAGCGAAGCGATGTACGGAAGCCGGGCTGTGACGCCGGGGAGGTCACCGATACCGTCGCCGGTCGTATCCTGGAACGAACGGGGATAGACTTGGTAGATCACGCAGCCGCGCCACCAATCGGCGCCGTCAATTCCGGTCATCGAGCTTGTTTCCCGTCGGGCCGGGCTCAGCCTCGGCGAAAGCCTGTTTCATGAAAACCACCGCGCGGCCGGGGACAAGCCATCGGCCGTTTTCCAGGGGACGGATTTCCGTCTCGCAAGACGACAGGAGCAGTTGCCAGCCGGCGGGTCCAGGCAGGCCGAAAACGGCGGTCCGGCGGTCGCCGTTGAAAATGACTGCCAGTCGTGCAGCGTCTCCCGCCGCCGGGTCCGCGAGCAGCATCGTCAGCCGGTGCCTGTCAGGATCGTTCCATCCGGTCTCGGTCAGCGGTCGGCCGGCTTCGTCGAGCCATTCGACATCCGGCCATGCGGCGTCATCGCTTGCCTCCCCCTTCAGGAAGGAGGTTGCGAACAAGGCTGAATTCGTTCTGCGAAGGCTGGCGAGCAGCGAAACGAAGGTCTCGAGAGCCTTGTCCCGACCCTGCCAGTCGAGCCAGGTGACGGCGTTGTCCTGCGCATAGGCGTTGTTGTTGCCACCTTGGCTTCGGCCGAACTCGTCGCCCGCCGTGAGCATGATGGAGCCGCGCGAAGCGAACAGCGTGGCCAGCAACGCTCTTACGTCCTGGCGCCGGCCGGCCACGATCTTCCGGTCGTCCGAGTTCCCCTCGACACCGTTGTTCCAGGAGAAGTTCTCGTTGTGACCGTCGCGATTGTCCTCGCCATTGGCCTCGTTGTGCTTGTCTGCGTAGGAAACGAGATCGGCGAGCGTCATGCCGTCGTGAGCCGCCAGGAAGTTGAGCGTACGCGTCGCCTCCGCCCCGCCGAAGATGTCGGACGAGCCGGCGAGCCTGGTAGCGAGCGGCCCGACCATGCCGCGGTCGCCGCGCCAGAAACGCCTGACGTCGTCGCGATAGCGATCGTTCCATTCGAGGAATGGTTCCCGGAAGCCGCCCAGCCGGTATCCATGATCGCCGACATCCCACGGCTCTGCGATCAGCACCCTGCCCCTCAGAACCGGATCGCTGCGGACAGCCTCCAGCAAAGGCGCATCGGCGGAAAAGCCGGCGTCGTTGCGGCCAAGCACCGGCGCGAGATCGAAACGGAAACCGTCGACGCCCGTTCGCAGGACAAAATGTCGGAGCGCATCGAGGATCAGCCTTATGACGACAGGGTGATCAGTGCGGATCGTGTTGCCGCAGCCGGTGTCGTTGACCAGCCGGCCAGGATCGCCCGGCACGTGTCGGTAGTAAGTCGGATTGTCGAGCCCCCGCAAGGAGAGCGTCGGGCCGAGGGTGTCGCTTTCCCCGGTGTGATTGAAGACGAGATCGAGGATCGTGCCGATGCCGGCTTTGCGCAGGGCCGCCACCGTCTCGCGCAGTTCGGCGGGCCCGCCCGGCGCCAGGCGCGGATCGAGGGCCATGAAGGACACGGGATTGTAGCCCCAGGCGTTCGACAGGCCGAGCGGCGGCAGGTGACGCTCGTCGATCCAGGCCGTCACCGGCATCAGTTCGACCGCATCGACGTCCAGTCGGATGAGATGCTCCAGGACCGCCGGGTGAGCCAGCGCACCGATGGTGCCGCGCAGGGCCTCCGGCACTTGAGGATGCCGCATGGTGAATGCGCGGACAGGCACTTCGTAGATCAGTCCACCCGACTGGAACAGCGGCGCGGACGGAGCCTCGGGCGGCGGCAAGGCGACAGCGACCGCCTTCGGCATCAGAGGCGCGGTGTCGCCTCCCTCGCCGCGCCGCGCCGCCAGCCTCGCATCATAACGATACGGCCGGTCGATCGCGAGCGCATAGGGGTCCATCAGCAACTTGGCAGGGTCGAACCAGAGGCCGCGAGCGGGATCGTATTCCCCATCCGCGCGCAGTCCATAGCGCGCGCCTGCAGCGAGGCCGGGGACAAACGCGGCAAAACTCCCGTCCTCGCCGCGCTCCAGTTCGATCCGCCCGGTCTCCCGGTCGTCGGCCCCGAACAGCGAGACCCAGACGCGCTCGGCCGTAAGCGAACTGACGGAGAAACGAATGCCGTTCTCCGTCACGATCGCGCCGTGCCTTGTCCAGCCCGCCTGCTCCGTCATCTCAGGTGATGACGCTCGGCTTCTGCCGGCCGGTATGGGCGCGGATCCCGGCGATCTCGTCGGCGGCGGCGATCAGATCCTTCAGCGCCTCCCGGGTCTCGATGCCATGGCGGGAACTGTCGGGTTCGTAGCGTTCGATATAGACGCGCAGCGTCGCGCCCGACGTGCCGGTGCCGGACAGGCGGAAGACGACCCGCGACCCGCCCTCGAACAGCACGCGAATGCCCTGGTTGCGGCTGACCGACTTGTCCACCGGATCGTGATAGGCGAAGTCGTCGGCGGTGGCGATCTTCATGCCCGACACGACCGATCCCGGCAGGCTTTCGAGCTTGCCTCTCAATGCTTCCATCAAACGGTTGGCGTCCTCGGTCTCGACCTCCTCATAGTCGTGACGGGAGTAGTAGTTGCGGCCGAATTCGGCCCAGTGCTTCGTCACGATGTCCTTCACGCTCTCGCCGCGCGCGGCCAGGATGTTGAGCCACAGCAGGACCGCCCAGACTCCGTCCTTCTCGCGGACATGGTCGGAGCCGGTTCCCGCACTCTCCTCGCCGCAGATCGTCGCCATGCCGGCGTCGAGAAGATTGCCGAAGAACTTCCAGCCGGTCGGGGTCTCGTACATGCCGATGCCGAGCTTCTCGGCCACGCGGTCGGCGGCGCCGCTGGTCGGCATCGAGCGGGCAATTCCCTTCAGACCTGCCTTGTAGCCCGGCGCCAGATGGGCATTGGCGGCAAGCAAGGCGAGCGAATCCGAAGGCGTGACGAAGATGCCCTTGCCGATGATCAGGTTACGGTCGCCGTCGCCGTCCGATGCCGCGCCGAAATCGGGCGCGTCCGGAGCCATCATCTCGTCATAGAGATGCTTGGCATGAACAAGGTTCGGGTCGGGATGGTGTCCGCCGAAATCGGGCAGCGGCACGAAGTTCCGGGTCGTGCCTTCAGGCGCGCCGAGGCGATTCTCGAGGATTTCCTTGGCGTAAGGGCCGGTCACGGCATGCATCGCGTCGAAGGCCACCCGGAAGCCCGACCGGAACAGCTTGCGGATCGCCTCGAAATCAAAAAGCGTCTCCATGAGTTCAGCATAGTCGGCAACCGGATCGATCACCTGGACGGCGAGATCGCCCACCCTGCTCTCGCCGATCCGGTCGATGTCGATGACACCGACATCGGCGATCCTGAAGCGGTCGATCGTCTTGGTGCGCGCGAAGATCGCATCGGTGATCTTCTCCGGCGCCGGCCCGCCATTGCCGATATTGTATTTGATGCCGAAATCCTCGTGCGGGCCGCCCGGATTGTGGCTGGCCGACAGGATCAGGCCGCCGAAGGCCTTGAATTTGCGGATAATGTTCGAAGCTGCCGGCGTCGACAATATGCCGCCCTGGCCGACGATGATACGGCCGAAGCCATTGGCCGCCGCCATCGCGATGACCTTCTGGATCACCTCGCGGTTGTAGTACCGGCCGTCGCCGCCCACGACCAGGGTCTTGCCCTGGAAACCCTCCAGCGAATCGAACACCGACTGGATGAAGTTCTCGGCGTAGTGCTCCTGCTGGAACACCGGCACCTTCTTGCGCAACCCCGACGTGCCCGGCTTCTGGTCGGCATAGGGGGTTGTGGCGACTTCCTTGATCATACGCTCTTCTGCCTCTTCGCAATCAACGACCTGTACAGTGCGCCGTATCTCGCAGCACTTTTCGCCCACGAGACATCGGCCTTCATCCCCTGCCTCTGCATCGACGTCCAGCCGGCCGGCTCGGCATAGGCGGCCAGCGTCCTGCGGATAGCATGAACGAAGGCATCGCCACTGGCCGGTGCAAACTGGAAGCCGGTCGCCACCCCGGCCGAGACCGCCGCCTCATTCGCGTCGATCACCGTATCGGCCAGCCCGCCGGTGCGCGCCACCACGGGCACGCAGCCGTAACGCAGGCCGTAGAGCTGGGTAAGGCCGCAGGGCTCGAAACGCGACGGGATCAGGATCGCGTCCGAGCCGCCCTGCATCAGATGCGAGAGCGCCTCGTCATATGCGACGACCACGCCGACCTTGCCCCGGTGCCGGGCGGCGGCGGCAAGCAGCGCGCCTTCCAGCGCCTGATCTCCGGCCCCCAATATTGCGAGCCGGGCGCCGGCGCCCACGACGGCATCGACAGCCGAGACCAGCACGTCCACACCCTTCTGCCAGGTAAGACGGCTGACCACGCAAAGGATCGGGCCGTTGCCGGCATCCAGCTTGAAACGCTCCTCGACGACGCGCTTGTTGGCCTTGCGGGCCTTCAGCGTGCGGGCGGAATAGTTGGCGGCGAGATGCGGGTCGGTCTCGGGATCCCAGACCGCGACATCGATGCCGTTGACGATGCCGTGGAGGTCCGCGCTGCGCAGATTGACGAGCCCGTCGAGACCCATGCCGAATTCCGGCGTCCTGATCTCCTGCGCGTAGGTCGGGCTGACGGTGGTAATGGCCGATGCAGCCTGAAGGCCTGCCTTGAGGAAACCGACGCCGCCATAATATTCGACGCCGTCGAGCGCCATCGCTTCCGCCGGCAGTCCGAGTTCCGGGAAGATCGATGCGGGGAACTGACCCTGGAAGGCGAGATTGTGAACCGTCATCACTCCGGGCACGGACGAACGGCCGCCATAGCGCATATAGGCAAGCGTCATTGCCGCCTGCCAATCATGGGCATGGACGAGATCGGGAGCGTAGCCCGCTATGGCCCCGCCGGCGATATCGCTCGCCACCTTGCCGAAGGCCGCGAAGCGCCGCCAGTTGTCCGGCCAGTCCTCTCCGGTCGGGCTGCCATAGGGCCCGCCGGCACGGTTGAAGAGATGCGGCGCATCGAGCACCAGGAGATCGAGCCCGGCGAGTTCCACCTTCAGGACCGCCGCCTTGCCGCCTAAGAGGTCGCCATAGCTGTGCAGAACCTGCTTCCTCTTCAGCCTGCCGGTCACCGAAGAATAGCCCGGCAAGAGCGTGCGGGTTTCGAAGCCCTGGCCGGCGAGCGCGAGCGGCAACGCGCCCGCGACGTCGGCAAGGCCACCCGTCTTGACCAGCGGGAAGACCTCGGAAGCGACGGCGAGAACCTTCATGCGGTCTCCAGCCGGTCGATCATGGGCTGGGTGATGAGGCAGACCCCCTTCTCGCTGCGATTGAAGCGTTTGGCGTCGAGGATAGGATCTTCGCCGACCACCAACCCCTCGGGTATGTGCACGCCACGGTCGATGACGACCTTTTGCAACCGCGCGTTGCGGCCGACGAAGCAATCGGGCAGAACCACAGCCTCGTCGAGCGACGAGAAGGAATTGACCCGCGCGCCCGTGAAGATGAGGCTTCGACGAAGCGCCGCGCCGGAGATGATGCAGTCGCCCGCAACCAGCGACGACACGGCCGAGCCGCGGCGGCCTTCCTCGTCATGGACGAACTTCGCCGGCGGCTTGATCTCGGCATAGGTCCAGATCGGCCAGTCGCGGTCGTAGATGTCGAGATCCGGCGTCACGTCGGTCAGGTCGATATTCGCCTCCCAATAGGCATCGACCGTCCCGACATCGCGCCAATAGGCTGCGTTCTCGAAGTTCGAGCGCACGCAGGATCTGTGAAAACGGTGGGCGATGGCCTTACCGTTTTCGACGATGTACGGGATGATGTCCTTGCCGAAGTCGCGGCTGGACTCCGCATCATCTGCGTCGCGGCGCAACTGGTCCATCAGGAAGGCCGTGCGGAAGACGTAGATGCCCATCGAAGCCAGCGCGAAGTTCGGCTTGCCGGGGATGCCCGGAGGATCGGCCGGTTTCTCTATGAACGAGATGATCCGATCCTTTTCATCGACATGCATGACGCCAAATCCCGTGGCCTCCATGCGCGGAACCTCCAGGCAGCCGACGGTCACGTCGGCGCCCGCATCCACGTGCTCGCGCAGCATCAGCTCGTAATCCATCTTGTAGATGTGGTCGCCGGCCAGAATCACCATGTATTCGGGACCATAGGCTTCGATGATGTCGATGTTCTGAAAAACCGCATCCGCCGTGCCTTCGTACCACTGGGTCTCCGAGACGCGCTGGCTGGCCGGCAATATGTCGAAGCTCTCGTTGCGCTCCGGCCGGAAGAAGTTCCAGCCACGCTGGAGATGGCGGATCAGCGAATGCGCCTTGTACTGGGTCGCGACCCCGATGCGGCGTATGCCCGAATTGAGCGCGTTCGACAAAGCGAAGTCGATGATACGCGTCTTGCCGCCGAAATAAACGGCAGGCTTGGCGCGCGACGCGGTCAGTTCCTTGAGCCGGCTGCCCCTGCCTCCGGCAAGCACATAGGCCATTGCATCGCGTGCGAGCGGCTGGCTCCTCTTTTCCATATCATCCTCCCATGTCCAATCCCGAGCCGGTCCAAAAGGGCTTTGCCTGGCTTCGCTCAGGCCTCGCCTGCCCAGCTTCTCATGTCGCAGGTCCTTGTCGGAATCCCGGGACGCTTTTGCGAAACCTGCTCATGGCACCCACTCCAGCATGATGGTCGAGAGCGGCGGCAACACCATATGCGCCGACGCCCCTCCCGCGACCGGCCACGCCTGGACGAAGCCGCCATTGCCCATGCCGCTTCCGCCATAGTCCTGGGCGTCCGTGTTGACGATCTCGCGCCAGCGCCCGGCCTTCGGAAGGGGGACGCGATAATCGCCGCGCGGCACAGGTGTGAAATTCGCGACCACCACCAACGGTTCCTCATCAGGCGCATTGCGCTGCCAGGCGAACACCGAATTGTCGGCATCGTCGACGACCAGCCAGGAAAACCCTTCGGGCTCACAGTCTCGCGCATGGAGCGCCGGTTTCGAACGGTAGAGATGGTTGAGGTCACGGACGAGCTGCCGCATGCCGCGATGCGGCGCGTGGTCGAGAAGGTGCCAGTCGAGCGCGCGCGCCTCGCTCCATTCGTCGCGCTGGGCGAACTCCTGGCCCATGAACAGCAGCTTCTTGCCGGGATAGCCCCACATGAAGGCGTAGAGCGCGCGCAGGTTGGCGAATTTCTGCCAGTCGTCCCCGGCCATCTTGCCGAGCAGCGTGCCTTTCCCGTGCACGACCTCGTCATGGGAGAGCGGCAGCACGAAATTCTCGCTGAAGGCGTAGATCAGCCCGAAGGTGACGGCGTCGTGGTGATGCTTGCGGTGGATGGGCTCGCGCGAGAAATAGGCGAGCGTGTCGTGCATGAAGCCCATGTTCCATTTGAAGCCGAAGCCCAGGCCGCCCTCATGCACGGGCTGCGAGACCTTGGGCCAGGAGGTCGATTCCTCGGCGATCGTCACGACGCCGGGGTGGGCACCGTAGACGGATTTATTCATCTCCTGGAGGAAACGCACGGCTTCGAGGTTCTCGCGGCCGCCGCGCTCATTGGGGATCCATTCTCCTTCCTTGCGCGAATAGTCCAGATAGAGCATCGAGGCGACCGCATCGACCCGCAGCCCGTCGAGATGATATTTCTCGGCCCAATAGAGCGCATTGTTGACCAGGAAGGCGCTGACTTCCTTCCGCCCGAAATTGTAGATCGCGGTGTTCCAGTCGGGATGGAAGCCCTTGCGCGGATCGGCATGCTCGTAGAGCGCCGTCCCGTCGAACTTCGCCAGCCCGTGCTCGTCGACCGGGAAATGCGCGGGTACCCAGTCGAGGATGACACCAATGCCGGCACGGTGAGCCCCATCGACGAAACGGGCGAAGGCTTCCGGCTCGCCGAAACGGGCGGTCGGCGCGTAGAGCCCCGTCGTCTGATAGCCCCAGGACGGATCGTAGGGATGCTCGGTGATCGGCAGGAACTCGATATGGGTAAAGCCGGTGTCGACCACATAGGGGATCAGCCGCTCGGCGAGTTCATCCCAGGAAAGGAAGCCACCCTCGGCATTGCGCTGCCAGGACCCGGCATGGACCTCGTAGATCGAGATCGGCTGTCGGCGCGGATCCGCCCCCCTCCAGAAATCACGATGCGCCTGATCACCCCATTCATGCGCGGACGGCGCCGTGGTGACGGAAGCGGTCGCCGGGCGCAGTTCCGACCGGAAGGCGAAGGGGTCGGCCTTAAGCGGCAACCGCTTGCCCTGCGCGCCGATGATCTCGAATTTGTAGGGCCTGCCCGGCCCGATGTCTGGCACGAACACTTCCCAGACGCCGATGTCGCCGCGCAGCCTCATCGCGTGGCGGCGACCGTCCCAGTCGTTGAAATCGCCGACGACGGAGACTCGCCGGGCATTGGGCGCCCAGACCGCGAAATGTACGCCTGACGCGCCCTCATGCGAAATCAGATGCGCTCCGAGCTTGTCGAACAGCCTGAGGTGCGAACCTTCCGCGATGAAGTAGTCGTCCATCGGTCCCAGCACCGGGCCGAAGGAGTAGGCATCGGTCAGCCACCAGTCGCCACCGGCATTGCGCGCGTGGTAGCGCAAGGGCTGGCGCCTGCGGATCGAAAGCCGGCCCTCGAAAAAGCCGGCGTCGTGGCGGCGGCGCAACTCCCCGGCCGGCTTGCCCGCAAGGGTGAAAGCGGCGACGAACTCGGCATGCGGGATGAAGCAACGCCCGACGAGGCCCTTGCCGGCCTGGTGCACTCCGAGCACGGAAAAGGGGTCGCGGTGCTTTCCCGAAACAATCGCCTCGACATCGGTGGAAGCCGCCATCCCGCTTTCGCCCTTTGCCGATGTCGACTTCATGCGGTCGGCGCCCCTCCGCCATCATGCGATTGTCGAGACAGGATTGTCATGCCGGCACGTTCCAGATTTCGCACGCATATTGGCGAATGGTCCGATCGGACGAGAACCAGCCCATACGAGCCACGTTGCGGACAGCCTTGGCATACCAGCCGGGGCTGTCGCGCCAGAGCTCGTCGACCCGGCGCTGCGCCTCCGCATAGGCGTCGAAATCGGCGGCGACCATGAACCAGTCGTGATCGTAGAGGCCGTCCATCAGCGCGCGATAGCGGGTGGGATCATCAGGCGAGAACACGCCCGACGAGATCGCCGCGGCGGCTTGCGACAGTTCCGGCGATGCCTCGATGACGGCGCGCGGATTGTAGCCGTTGCTTCGCCGCTGGGCGACTTCTTCCGCGGTCAGACCGAAGATGACGATGTTGTCGTCACCGACATGTTCCTTCATCTCGACATTGGCGCCGTCGAGGGTTCCGATGGTGATGGCGCCATTCAGCGCAAATTTCATATTGCCCGTGCCCGACGCCTCCATGCCGGCCGTCGAGATCTGTTCCGAAAGATCGGCCGCCGGCATCATGATTTCGGCAAGGCTGACATTGTAATTGGGCATGAACACCACCTTCAGGAGGCCACGCACCGCCGGATCCCTGTTGATCACCCTCGCCACGTCGTTGGCGAGCTTTATGATCAGCTTGGCGTTGTGATAGCTCGGCGCCGCCTTGCCGCCGAAGAACTTGACCCGCGGAATCCAGTCCCGCTCGGGATGCGATCGCATCTGGTCATAGAGCGCCACGGCCTCGATGATGTTCAGGAGCTGGCGCTTGTATTCGTGGATGCGCTTGATCTGGATGTCGAACAGGGCCGACGGATCGAGCCTGATGCCAAGCCGCTCGGCAACCACCGCCGCCAGCCGCTCCTTTCGCTGGCGCTTTACGGCAGCGAATTTTTCGCGAAACGCCACATCCTCGGCAAACGGGTCGAGGTCCCTCAAGAGCGAGACGTCGTCGAGGAAAGCGTCGCCGATCGCCTCCTTCGCCAAAGCCGTCAAACCCGGATTGGACTGGAACAGCCAGCGGCGCGGGGTAATGCCGTTGGTCTTGTTGTTGATGCGCTCCGGATAGAGCTTGTGGAGGTCGGCGAAGACAGTCTCCTTCATCAGCTCCGTGTGCAGCGCCGACACACCGTTGATCGAATGCGACCCGGCAAAGGCCAGGTTGCCCATGCGCACGCGGCGCTCGCCATCCTCATGGATGAGCGAGATCCGGCTGATCTGGGCGCCGTCGAAACCTTCGGCGGCCCGCGCCTCGTGCAGGATCTGCGCGTTGATGGCGTAGACGAGTTGCATATGGCGCGGCAGGAGACGCTCGAAAAGCGGTACCGGCCAGCTTTCCAGCGCTTCCGGCAGAAGCGTGTGGTTGGTGTAGGCGAAGGTCCGCTTGGTGAGATCCCAGGCCGTATCGAAATCGATCTCGTGCACGTCCATGAGAAGCCGCATCAGTTCGGCGACGGCAACGGCCGGATGGGTGTCGTTGAGGTGGATCGCGGCCTTGTCGGGCAGGGAAGCGAGGTTGCCGAACTGGCTGAGATGACGCTGCACGATGTCCTGCAGCGACGCGGTGGTGAAGAAGTACTCCTGCCGCAGCCTGAGCTCCTGCCCCGCGGGCGTGGCGTCGGCGGGGTAGAGCACCCGCGAGAGCGCATCGGCCTTGTTGCTTTCGCGCAGAGCGCCGATATGGTCGCCGGCGTTGAAAGCTTCCAGCAGGATGGGGTCGACCGGCATGCCGGACCACAGCCGCAGCGTGTTGACGCGATTGCCGCGCCAGCCGACGACGGGCGTGTCGTAGGCGACGGCGAGCACCCGCTCCTGCGGCTTCCAGACATGGTGCTCCAGCCGGCCGTCCTTGCTGGTGACGGATTCCACATGGCCGCCGAAGCCGACCTCGAAGGAGCGCTCGCGGCGCTCGAACTCCCAGGGATTGCCGTGATCGAGCCAGGTCTCGGGCAGCTCGACCTGCCAGCCGTCGGAAATCTCCTGGCGGAACATGCCGTTCTTGTAGCGGATGCCGTAGCCGTGAGCCGGTACGTCGACGGTCGCCATGCTTTCCATGAAACAGGCGGCCAGGCGCCCGAGGCCACCATTGCCGAGCGCGGCGTCCGGCTCGAGCGCCGCGACTACGTCGAGATCGACGCCGAGCGACGCGAGCGCTTCGCGCACCGGCTCGAGCAGGCCGATATTCGAGAAGGAATCGCGCATCAGCCGGCCGATCAGGAACTCGAGCGAAAGGTAGTAGACGCGCTTGGCCTCCTGGTCATAGGCCTTCTTGGTCGCGTCGATCCAGCGCTCGACGATGCGGTCGCGCACCACCTTTATGGACGCGGTGAGCCAGTCATAAGGCGTGGCGACCGTCGCGTCCTTGCCGATGCGATAGGTCAGGCACTTCAAGATCTCGGTTGCGAGCGTCTTTGGATCGGAATCGTTCAAGATCGGCCTCGGGAGTTCGAACGTCTTGGTCCCGGTCATCACAGTCTTCCGTACAAACCGGCGCGCCGCGATTGGCTGCCTTCAGTTGATCGCTTCCTCCCGATCTGTCGAAGCTAGCCGTATTTCAGGCGATTTTGCACGCGGAATCTGAAGACCGCGTCATATCGACACCAACGGCTGTGCGATCGGCTGGTCAAGCCGCGAGCGCCTGATGTGGTGCCTCCTTCGCGCCTGTCATGAAGGCGACTGCGTCGGACATCGTATATTCCTTCGGATCGATGACGCACAGGCGACGGCCGAGCCGATGGATGTGGATGCGGTCGGCAACCTCGAAGACGTGCGGCATGTTGTGCGAGATCAGCACGATCGGCAGGCCGCGCTTCTTCACGTCGAGGATCAGCTCCAGCACCCGCCGCGATTCCTTGACGCCAAGCGCCGCGGTCGGCTCGTCCATGATCACCACCTTGGAGCCGAAAGCCGCAGCGCGAGCCACCGCCACCCCCTGGCGCTGGCCGCCTGACAAGGTCTCCACCGCCTGGCCGATGTTCTGGATGGTCATCAGGCCGAGTTCCGACAGCTTTTCGCGGGCACGCTTCTCCATGGCCGGACGATCAAGCATCCGGAACCAGCGCCCGAACAGGCCTGGTTTGCGCAGTTCCCGTCCCAGAAACATGTTGTCGGCTATGGAGAGTGCCGGCGACAGGGCAAGGTTCTGGTAGACGGTCTCGATGCCGGCATCGCGCGCCTCCAGGGGAGACCTGAAGTGTACCGGCTTGCCTTCGAGCGTGATCTCCCCCTCGTCGGGCAGGACGGCGCCTGAGATCGCCTTGATCAGCGTGGACTTGCCGGCACCGTTGTCGCCGATCACGGCCAGAACCTCGCCGGGATAGAGGTCGAAATCGGAACTGTTGAGAGCGGTGACGCGTCCGTAGCGCTTGACCAGGCCACGTGCGGTGAGAATCGGTTCCATCAGGCGGCCACCTTTCTGATCCACTGGTCGATGGCGACGGCGGCGATGATCAGCGCGCCGATCAAGAGATAGGTCCATTGCGGGTCGGTGCCGATCAGCCTCAGCCCGAGCGAGAAGACGCCGACGATGAGGGCGCCGAACAGCATGCCCAGTATCGAGCCGCGTCCGCCGAAGAGCGATATGCCGCCGATCACCACGGCAGTGATCGATTCGATGTTGGCGAACTGGCCAGCGGTCGGAGAAACCGAGCCGATGCGGCCGATCAGGGCCCAGCCGGCAAGCGCGCAGATCAGGCCGGAGATCGCGTAGACGGTCACCAGGATGCGCTTGACTTGTACGCCGGAGAGCTTCGCCGCCTCGGGGTCGTCGCCAATGGCATAGACGTGCCGGCCCCATGCGGTGTGATTCAATATGTACCACAAGAGCCCTATGAGCAGCACCATGGCAACGACGCCATAGGTGAAGACGGCGTTTCCGACCCTGAAATTCTGGCCGAAGAACTGGAGGATGGACGCCTGCGCCTCGATGTCCTGCGAGCGGATCGTCTCGTTCGCGGAGTAGAGGAAATTGGCGGCGAGAACGATCTGCCAGGTGCCCAGCGTCACGATGAAGGGCGGCAGCTTCATGTGGGCGACGAGCACGCCGTTGACCCAGCCGCAGGCCGCGCCAACGGCCAGTCCGCACAGGACCGAAAGCGCCGGCGGAAGCCCGTAGCGGAAGGTGAACTGGCCCATGACAACGGATGAAAGCACCATGATCGCGCCGACCGACAGGTCGATGCCCGCCGTCAGCACGACAAGGGTCTGCGCAGCCCCGACAATGCCGACGATCGCCACCTGCTGCAGGATCAACGTCATAGAGAAGGCGGAGAAGAACTTGCCGCCAACCAGGACGCCGAACACCAGCAGCGACAGCACGAGCACGATGAGCGGTACGGCCGCCGGGCTCGAATGGAGAAAATGCTGCGCCTGCTCCAAGGCGGAGCGCTTGTGGGTGTCGAAACTCGCAACCGCCGTGTCGCTGCCCGAGAGAACCTTCTCGAACTCCTGCGGCTGACGGCCATGCGCCGTAGCGTCGCTCATGTCTTTTCCTCCTGGAGCGCCGTGCGTACATCTGCACACGCAAAAGACGTCACAGCACCGTGCATCCGCGCATCTGGCTTCCCGAAATTCGATCCCGATATTTCGGGCCGATGCGGCAGGGGCGTCGCCCCATGATGGAGGCGGTCAATGAGACCGCCTCCGGCGTTGTCGCCGTCAGCCGATCAGATCAGCCCCAGCACTTGTCCATGCCGGTCTTGACGTCGATCGACTCCACTCCGGCGGCCGGCTTGTCGGTGACCAGCGCCACACCGGTATCGAAGAAGTCCTTGCCCTCGGTCGGCTTCGGCTTCTCTCCCGTCTCGGCAAACTTCTTGATCGCCTCCACGCCGAGCGCGGCCATGAGAAGCGGATATTGCTGCGAGGTCGCGCCGATCACGCCTGCCTCGACATTCTTCACGCCCGGGCAGCCGCCGTCGACGGAAACGATGAGCACGTTGTTCTCCATGCCCACGGCCTTGAGCGCCTCATAGGCGCCGGCCGCCGCGGGCTCGTTGATCGTGTGCACGACATTGATGCCGGAATCCTTCTGCAGAAGGTTCTCCATGGCCTTGCGGCCACCTTCCTCGTTGCCGTTGGTGACGTCATGGCCGACGATGCGCGGATCGTCCTCGTCGCCGATCTTGTTGACGTCCTTGGTGTCGATGCCGAAGCCCGTCATGAAGCCCTGGTCGCGCAGGACATCGACGGTTGGCTGCGACGGCGCGAGGTCGAGGAAGGCGACCTTTGCGTCCTTGGCCGCGTCGCCGAGGGTAGCGGCTGCCCATTGCCCGATCAGCTTGCCGGCCATGAAATTGTCGGTGGCGAATGTCGCGTCGGCCGCGTCAGCCGGCTCGAGAGGCGTGTCGAGGGCGATGACCAGGATGCCGGCGTCACGCGCCTTCTGCACGGCGGGTACGATGCCCTTGGTGTCGGAAGCGGTAATCAATATGCCCTTCGCGCCGTCGGCGATGCAGGTCTCGATGGCGGCGACCTGACTTTCGCTGTCGCCATCGATCTTGCCAGCATAGCTCTTGAGGTTGACGCCAAGCTCGGAGGCCTTGGCCGTCGCGCCCTCTTTCATCTTGACGAAAAACGGATTGGTGTCGGTCTTGGTGATCAGGCAGGCGCCGACATCGGCTGCCGAAGCCTGGGACGCGATCGCCAGCATCGCGGCGGTCGCCGCGCCAAACACGGAAAATTTCAGAGTGAGCTTCGCCACGATAGTCCTCCCGGTGAGCTTGAAACGATGGCGGCATCAGCGACGCCGCCCGACCCGAGGCGCCTCCTGAACGCGCCGGTGTCCTGCCCATCCAGAAAATACCAATCGGAAGGCCGAGTCAATAAATAAATCACTATGATTTAATATTGACATGGATTGCATCCGGCCGCATTCTTTGGTCGAAAGCCCTCGGGGCTTGGGAGGAATGCCATGGAAGCGGAGATTTCGAGAAGCGGTGCCGAGCCGCCCGAGAGCCGGTTCCAGCGCGGCACGAACCAGAGCGGCATGCGCGACTTCAACGAGAGGCTCGTGCTGTCGCTGGTGCGGCGTAGCGGCAGCCTCGCCAAGACCGACATCGCCCGCATGACCGGACTTTCGGCGCAGACGGTTTCCGTCATCATGCGCGAGTTGGAGGAAGAAGGCCTCCTGCTGCGCGGCGAGCCGGTCCGCGGCAAGATCGGCCAGCCCTCCGTTCCGATGTCGCTCAACCCGGACGGCGCCTATTTCCTCGGTCTCAAGATCGGACGCCGAAGCGCCGAGTTGGTGCTCATCGATTTCGTCGGTGCAGTGCGGGCGATGCTGCAGTTCTCCTATCGTTATCCGACGCCGCGCGAGACCGTCGATTTCGTGACCCGAGGCATGGAGCAGATCCGCTCGACGCTGACCGGCCGGCAGGACAAGCGCATATCGGGCATGGGCATCGCCATGCCGTTCGAGCTATGGAACTGGGCCGAGACGGCCGGAGCGCCGAGCAGCGTCATGGACGAGTGGCGCCATCGCGACATCCGCGCTGAAATCCAGGCGAAATGCCCTTTCCCGGTCTATCTGCAGAATGACGCAAGCTCGGCATGCGGAGCCGAGCTGGTGTTCGGCCGGGGTACGATCCCTCGCGACTTCATCTATTTCTACATAGGCGCATTTGCCGGCGGAGGCGTCGTGCTGAACGGCAGCCTTCACGTCGGCCCGAGCGGAAATGCGGGAGCCCTGGGCTCGATGCCGGTTCCCGGCCCGGAAGGGCGGCCCACGCAGCTGATCGACATCGCCTCGATCGCGATCCTGGAAAAGGCGCTCAACGCCAGGGGTATCGAGGCCTCTCATCTTTGGACATCGCCCCAGGACTGGGGTGATGTCGGCCCCGATCTCGATGAATGGATCGCCGCGGCCGGAACCGCCCTCGCCTATGCGATCGTTTCCGCCTCGTCAGTGCTGGATTTCGAGGCAGCCGTGATCGACGGCTGGATGCCGGAAGCCGTCCGTAGCCGGCTGGTCGCATCCGTGCGGGAGGCGCTCGCGAAGATCGACGTTGAAGGCCTGCACCTGCCAGACGTCCGGGAGGGAACGGTCGGTCGCCACGCCCGAGCGCTCGGCGCTGCGAGCCTGCCGCTGTCCGATCGTTTTCTGATCGGCACAGGCGCGCCGATGAAGAGCGCATGAGCGTCAGGGCCGAACACACCGGCGACCATCCGGCTCTCCGTTGCGCGGGAGACCGCGAGATCCTATTCGGGCATGATCATCCACAGAGGACCGATCCATGATCCTTTGCTGCGGCGAGGCGCTGATCGACATGCTGCCGCGCGAGAGCACGACGGGCGAGCCCGCTTTCGCACCCTATGCCGGCGGCGCGGTCTTCAATTCCGCCATCGCGCTCGGTCGCCTCGGCGTGCCGACCGAGTTCTTCTCTGGTCTCTCCTCCGACCTGTTCGGGCAGCAGATCCGGGAAGTCCTCGCCTCGAGCAATGTCGGCTCGACCTATGCCGTCGTGTCGGAGCGGCCGACAACGCTCGCATTCGTGCGCCTCGTCGACAGCCACGCCACCTACACCTTCTATGACGAGAACACGGCTGGCCGCATGCTGTCGGAGGAGGCTCTCCCAGCACTCGACGGCGCCGTGGATGCCATGCTCTTCGGTGCCATCAGCCTCATTCCCGAACCCTGCGGCTCGGCCTATGAGGCGCTGATGAAGCGCGAGCACGCCAGGCGCGTCACCATGCTCGACCCCAATATCCGTCCCGGCTTCATCCCCGACAAGCAGAAGCATCTGGCGCGCATGCGCCGCATGATGGCGATGGCCGATATCGTCAAACTCTCGGACGACGATCTCGCCTGGTTCGGCGAGACCGGCTCGCATGCCGAGATCGCGACGCGCTGGCTGGAAGCCGGCCCGAAGCTGGTGATCATCACAGGCGGGGCCAAGGGCGCCGAAGGCTTCACGCACCGGCACAGGGTTTCTGTCGCCGCGCCCCGGGTTGCAGTCGTGGATACGGTCGGTGCGGGCGACACCTTCAACGCGGGCGTGCTCGCCTCGCTTCACGACCAGGGGCTGCTGACCAAGCCCTCGCTCGCCGCCCTCTCCGAAGCTGCCGTCCACGCCGCATTGTCGCTCGGCGCGACGGCGGCGGCGGTGACGGTCTCGCGCGCCGGCGCCAATCCGCCCTGGCGGCGCGAACTGGCTTGATCCCTGCCCGGTCTGGCCGATTGCCAAGACGGTCCTCGATGGCCTAAGGGGCCCAGCCAAGGGTCCTGGACCTCCGGCCGGCCGGAGATTCTCCACGGTTCCGAGCTTTGTTCGAGGAGAACTGACGTGAACAAGAGAAAGCTGCTCGCTGGCGTCGCCTTCGCCGCTTCAATGGTCTTCGCCGCTTCGGCCGCAAGGGCCGACATCGTGATCGGCCTCGAGGCGCCCCTTACCGGGCCGGTTGCGGCCTACGGGGAGCAGGTCAAGAACGGCGCCGAGGCCGCTGTCGACGCGATCAACAAGAACGGCGGCATTCTTGGCGAGAAGATCGTCCTGCAGCTCGCCGACGATGCAGGTGATCCAAAGCAGGGTGTTTCGGCCGCCAACAAGCTGGTCGGCGAGGACGTTCGCTACGTGGTCGGGCCGGTGACCTCCGGCGTCGCCATTCCCGCTTCGGACGTGTTTGCCGAGAACGGCGTGCTGATGGTGACGCCGACCGCGACCGCGCCTGATCTGACCGCCCGCGGCCTGACCAATGTCCTGCGCACCTGCGGGCGCGACGACCAGCAGGCCGAAGTCGCTGCCGCCTACGTGCTGAAGAACCTGAAGGACAAGCGCATCGCGGTCATCCACGACAAGGGCACCTACGGCAAGGGCCTCGCCGATGCTTTCAAGAAGGCAATCAACGACGGCGGCGTCAACGAAGTGCTCTATTTGTCGCTCACCCCCGGCGAAAAGGACCTGTCGGCGCTTACGACACGTCTCAAATCCGAGAATATCGACCTGATCTATTTCGGTGGCTATCATCCGGAGGGCGGACTGCTTGCCCGCCAGCTCAAGGACATCTCCGTCAATGCCACGATCGTCGGCGGGGAAGGGCTCTCCAACACCGAATACTGGGCGATCGGCAACGACGCCGCGGCCGGCACATTGTTCACCAATGCCACCGACGCGCTCAAGAACCCGGATTCGGCAGAGGCGGTGAAGGTGCTGAAGGAGAAGGGCATTCCGCCGGAGGCCTTCACGCTCAACGCCTATGCCGCGGTCGAGGTGATCAAGGCCGGCATCGAGAAGGCAGGCAGTGCCGACGATCCGGCGGCGGTCGCAGCCGCGATCAAGTCGGGCGAGCCGATCACCACCGCGATCGGCAAGCTGACCTATGGCGAAAGCGGCGATCTCAGCTCGCCGAGCTTCTCGATGTTCAAGTGGGAAGACGGCAAGATCGTCGGCGTGGAATAGTCCAGCCCTACAGTGGAATAAACATAATGGCCGGAGGGAGACCTCCGGCCATCGTGTTTTCACTATCTACTCGCGCCTCCAAACCCCTCATCCGACCGCGCTTCGCGCGGCCACCTTCTCCCACAAGGGGAGAAGGGAAGTCTCGCGCCAGCGTATCGGCCAATCGTCATCGTTCGACGATTTGCAGAGTCGCCGAAGCCAGGCTCCGACCTTCTCCCCTTGTGGCAGGCCGTGTGAAAACTCGGGCATTGGTTTTTTTGATGTGTCGAGGAGCATCTTGGGCTTCCCAAATCAACCTGGATCGGATTCAAATTGTTGATCCAAAGCAGTGATTTGCCGGATTTTTGGTAGTTTGAGACGAGGCCGAAATGGCGCATATGACAGGCCAGTCGCGGGAGCAAACGAGCTTGTTCCCGGAAACCTTGGACGAGGCGGTCGGTGCCGATCATCCGGTGCGGGTCATCGATGCCTTCGTCGACAGCCTCGATCTGGCGCAGCTCGGTTTCTCCAAGGTTGTTCCCGAGGCCACGGGCCGGCCACCCTACGATCCGGGCGATTTGTTGAAGCTTTATGTGTACGGCTACCAGAACCAGGTGCGGTCGAGCCGCCGGCTTGCGGCGGAAGCGCGGCGCAACATTGAAGTGATGTGGCTCACCCATCGCGCGGCGCCGGCCTTCAAGACGATTGCGGATTTCCGCAAGGATCATCCGGAAGCGATCGTTGGGGTGTGCCGGGCCTTCGTGCGCTTCTGCCGGGAGCAGGCGCTGGTCGGCGGCACGTTGCTTGCGATCGACGGGACCAAGATCGATGCGGTGGCGAGCCGCAAGCAGGTGGTGACGGCCAAGGAACTGGAGAAGGCGACGGCGGCCGTGGATCGCAAGATTGCCGCCTATCTTGCGCAGATGGACGAAGCCGACCGGGACGAGCGCGCGGCGCAGACGGATGGCGTGGACGTTGCGGCGGCGGTGGCGGCCTTGCGGGCGCGCCGCGAGCAGATCCAGCAGCAGGCCGAGGCTTTGGCCGGACGCGGGTTGAGCCAGTGGGTTCGCACCGAGCCCGAGGCCAAGCTGATGCGCACGGCTCGGCACGGCCATCAGGTGGCCTACAACGCGCAGACCGTGGTCGACGCAAAACACAAGCTGGTGGTTGCCTTCGACCTGACCAATGACGGCAACGACCAGTGCCAGCTCCACCCGATGGCGGTGGCCGGCCGCGAAGCCGTGGACGGTGACAAGGTAACGGTGGTGGCCGATGCCGGCTATTCGAACGGCGAGCACGGCCAGCGCTGCGAGGACGACGGCATCACCGCCATCGTGCCGCGGGCCGAAACCGTTAACCCGGAAGGCAAAGAGTACTTCACCCGCGACCAGTTCAGCTACGACGCCGAGAGCGACAGCTGGCGCTGCCCGGCCGGCGAAACGCTCACCCACCGGGAGACCTCGTGGACGGAACAGAAGAAGAAGTACGGGACCAAGGCCTGTGCGGACTGTGCCTTGAAGCCGAAGTGCACGCAGGCCGCCAAGCGCACCATCATCCGCCACTTCCATGAAGATGCGCGCGAGGCGATGCACCGGCGCGCCATCAGCGACCCCGAGTGGATGGCGCAGCGGCGCATGCTGGTCGAACACCCTTACGGCACCATCAAATGGATGATGGGCCATCCCCGGTTCCTGGTCCGCGGGCTGAAAAAGGCCAGGTCCGAGTTGGCGCTCAGCGTCCTGGGCTACAATCTGAAGCGGGTGGTGAACATTCTGGGTGTGCCGGCGCTGCTCCAGACCCTGCTGTCCTCGCAAGCATAGGGGGGCATGAACTCGTGCCTCAACTTCCAAACCACTCACCACGCTATGCCTCCGTCCAGTTCTCACACGGCCTGGTGGGAGAAGGTGGCCGCGCGAAGCGAGGTCGGATGAGGGGTGACTGCACGATGCCTACCCTTAAGATGCCCCCTTCGCGATGAAGGACGGGTTGGCATAATCGGCTTCACCGGACTGGCTGATCTTGCCATAGGCCAGGGGTAGGCCGTCGAGCGTAAAAGTCGTGCCGCCTGCGGCTCTCAGCACCGCGTCGCCGGCGGCCGTATCCCACTCCATGGTACGGCTGAAGCGCGGATAGATGTCGGCCTCGCCGCTGGCGAGCATGCAGAATTTCAGTGACGAGCCGACCGACACGAGCGTGGTCGGCCCGAGATCGCGGATAAAGGCCTCGGTCTCGGCATTGCAATGCGAGCGGCTGGCGACCACCGTCAGCGGCTCCTTGCCGATGCGGACGGAGATCGCTCGGCGTCCCACAGCTTCATGGTCCGACGACACAGTGATTTCCTCTGCCCTGCCCGGCTGGCCGACAAAGCATTTCCGGCTCGCGGGCGCATAGACGATCCCGATTTCGGGAACGCCCTCGCGGATCAGGGCGATGTTGACGGTGAAGTCCCCGCGACGACCGACGAACTCCTTCGTACCGTCGAGCGGATCGACAAGGAAGAAGGCACGACCGGGGTCCTTCGGGCACAGCCCTTCCGCCGTCTCCTCTTCGGCCACGCATGGAATTCCAGGGAAGGACCGGCGAAGCCCTTCGAGGATGATCCGCTCGGCCGCGCGATCGGCCTCCGTCACCGGCGAGGCGTCTTCCTTGCGCTTCACGTCGAAGCCGCGATGGAAGACCTCCATGATGGCGCGCCCTGCCGCGAGCGCGAGGGTTTCGAACAGGGCAAGGATCGCGCTGTCGTCAGATGCCGCCGCCGGCGTCGTATTGTTGATCGGCACTGTCCCGCTCGCGAAGCCAAGTCTCGACGGTTTCTACCATCTCTTCGGGCGATTTGCCTGTCGTCGCAAGATGGATCTCCGGCTTTTCCGGTGTTTCATAAGGAGAATCCAGTCCGGTGAAGTTGCTGATCTCACCGGCGAGCGCCCTCGCATAGAGCCCCTTGGGATCGCGCCTGGCGCATTCGTCGAACGGCGTGTCCACGAAGATCTCGACGAACTCGCCCTCGGCCATCCTCTCGCGCGCCATTGCCCGCTCAGCACGGAAGGGCGAGATGAAGGACACGAGCACGATCAGTCCGGCATCGGCCATGAGCCGCGCCACTTCGGCGACCCGGCGGATGTTCTCGACGCGATCCGCTTCGGTGAAGCCCAGGTCGCGGTTCAGGCCGTGCCGCACATTGTCGCCGTCGAGCAGGTAAGTGTGATGGCCGGCGGCGTGGAGCTTCTTCTCAAGCAGGTTGGCTATCGTCGACTTGCCCGAGCCCGACAGGCCGGTGAACCACAACACCGAAGGCTTCTGGTGTTTCAGCAAAGCGCGCGACGCCTTGTCGACGTCGAGCGACTGCCAATGGATGTTGGCCGCCCGCCGCAGTGGGCTGAGGATCATGCCGGCGCCGACCGTGGCGTTGGTCATGCGGTCGATGAGGATGAAGGCGCCGGTTGTCCTGTTCCGGACAAAACCGTCGAAGGCAATGGGCGACTGCACGGAAAGACTGCAGACGCCGACTTCGTTCATCTCGAGCGACTTCGCCGCCTCATGCGCGAAGCTGTTGACGTCGATACGGTGCTGCAGGTCGGTGACCGTGGCGTTGGACTGGTCGGTCTCGGTCCTCAGGATGTAGGAGCGACCCGGCAGCAGCGGCGTCTCGCCGAACCAGACGATATTGGCGGCGAACTGATCGGCCACATGCGGACGATCCGTCGGGGCCACCAGCATGTTGCCGCGCGAAACCTCGATCTCGTCCTCCAGCACCAGCGTGACAGCCTGTCCTTCGACCGCCCGCTCGAGGTCGCCGCCATGGGCGACGATGCGCTTGACCCGCGACGGACGACCCGACTTCGCCACCACGACCTCGTCGCCCCTGGCAACGGAGCCCGACGCGACGGTGCCCGCGAAACCGCGGAAGTCGAGATTGGGACGGTTCACATATTGCACGGGGAAGCGAAGCGGGCGCTCGCCGGTCGTCTCGCCGACCGGCACGGTCTCCAGGTGCTCGAGCAGGGTCGGACCGCGATACCAGTCCATGCTGTCGGAGCGACGGGTGACATTGTCGCCGAATCGCGCTGACATCGGGATGGGCTCGATGCCTTCGAAGCCGAGGCTCGCCGCGAAAGCCAGATATTCGTCGCGAATGCGCTCGAAGGCGACCCTGTCGTAGCCGACGAGGTCGATCTTGTTGACGGCGAGCACGATGCGGCGGATGCCGAGCAGCGAGGCGATGATCGAATGACGCCGTGTCTGGCGCAGGATGCCCTGGCGCGCATCGACCAGCACCACCGCCACATCGGCGGTCGAGGCTCCGGTCGCCATGTTGCGCGTATATTGCTCGTGGCCGGGCGTGTCGGCCACGATGAACTTGCGCTTCGGCGTCGCGAAGAAACGATAGGCGACGTCGATCGTGATGCCTTGTTCGCGCTCGGCCTCGAGCCCGTCGACCAGCAGCGCGAAGTCGATATCGGCGCCTGTCGTCCCGTGCTTGCGCGAATCCCGTTCCAGCGCGGCGAGCTGGTCCTCGAAGATAAGCTTGGTGTCATAGAGCAGGCGCCCGATGAGGGTCGACTTGCCGTCGTCGACCGAGCCGCAGGTGAGGAATCGCAGCAGCGACTTCTGCTCCTGGGCGGCAAGATAGTCGCGGATGTCGTCGACCGGCGCGATGTCCTTGGCCATGATGTGCTGCATGGTCAGAAATATCCTTCGCGCTTCTTCTTTTCCATGGAGCCGGATTCGTCGCGGTCGATCAGCCGACCCTGCCGTTCCGAGGTGCGGGCCGTCAGCATTTCGCTGACGATCATTTCGAGACTGTCGGCATCGGAATCGATCGCGCCGGTGAGCGGGTAACAGCCGAGCGTGCGGAACCGCACCAGCCGGTTCTCGACCACCTCGCCGGGCTTGAGTTTCAGCCTGTCGTCGTCGACCAGGATCATCATCCCGTCGCGCTCGACCACCGGCCGCTTCTTCGCGAAATAAAGGGGGACGATCGGGATGTCCTCCTGGAGGATGTACTGCCAGATATCGAGCTCGGTCCAGTTGGAGAGCGGGAAGACGCGGATCGATTCACCCGGCGCGATGCGGGTGTTGTAGATCTTCCACATCTCCGGGCGCTGGTTCTTCGGATCCCAGACGTGCTGGGCGTTGCGGAAAGAGAAGATGCGCTCCTTGGCGCGCGATTTCTCCTCGTCGCGACGCGCCCCGCCGAAGGCGGCGTCGAAGCCGTATTTGTCGAGCGCCTGGCGAAGCGCCACCGTCTTCATGACGTGGGTGTGGGTGTTCGAGCCATGATCGAAGGGATTGATGTTGTCCCTCACCCCGTCCTGGTTGACGTGGACGAGAAGGTCGAAGCCGAGCTTCGACGCCATGGCATCGCGAAACTCGATCATTTCGCGGAACTTCCAGGTCGTGTCGACATGAAGGAAAGGGAACGGCGGCTTGGCCGGATAGAAGGCCTTCATCGCCAGATGAAGCAGCACGGACGAGTCCTTGCCGACGGAATAGAGCATCACCGGCCTGGAGAAGGTCGCAGCCACTTCGCGGAAGATGTGTATCGCCTCGGCCTCGAGCCGGTCGAGATGCGAGAGTTTTGCGAGCATAGGGACACTTTCACCCGGCCGCCCGATTTTCAGGGCATGAGCGGCGCATCGTTCAGAAGGCCCACAGATCGCACCCGAACCCTTTTGCCTCAAGGCGAGCGCGACCAATAATCCTGTCCAGGGCAGACGAATTTTGCGCGGAGGGTAACCTTCGGGAAATCCCGTTTCTCAAGCCAGTCCCACCGGTGGGAAGCATGGTACCGGCACAGTTTGCAGCGCACGTTACAGACCCGCTCAGTTCCGCAAGGCCACCTCGCTCAATGCTTGCGTCGGCGTCACCGGCGGCTTCCAGCCGAGCCGGTCCGCAAGGACGGTGCCATCGACCACGCAATCCTCCATCATCCTCCGTAATGTTTCGCGCGACAGGAGGAGCGCTCCGCCGAATGTGAGCAGGCCAGATGAGACGGGAAACGACATTGCCCGCCGGCCCAGGGCTTCGCCGATCCGGGCGAACAATTCGCCATAGGTGAGGTCCAGCCCCTCGCCCGCCGGCAGCCTGAAGCTGCCGAGCGCGGCAGGCTCCAACGACGCCGCGGCGAACAGGTCGGCCAGATTGTCCAGATAGAGGAGGCTGCGCCGGTTCTTCAATGCGGCGAGCGGCAGGGGCAGCCGATAGCGCGCGGCCCGAACCATCAGGGACAAGAGCCCCGCACGGTCGGCGCCGAAGACGAAAGGCGGCCGCAGCACCGAACAGGCCATCCTGTCCTGTCCTGTCTCGGCCTGCAGCGCCGCCTCCGCCTGCAGCTTCGATCGGCCATAGGCATCCGCCGGCGCCGGCCGGCTTTCCGCGTCGATGCGGCCCTGATGGCCATAGACCCGGATGCTGCTCGCATAGACGAAACGTGCGACGCCGGCAGCGGCGGCAGCCTTGGCGAGCATCGCCGTCGCTTCCGCATTGGCGCGCATCATCTCATCTTTGGAGCCTCGTCCCGCATTTCCGGCGAGATGCACGACCACGTCGATGCCTTCGAGCAGCCGGTCCCAGCCTTCAGGAAACGACAGGTCGCCCTGACGCCATTCGACACTGCCGACCGCAGGCGTTATGCCTGATCGCGACACCGCGCGCACGGCAAGGCCACGGCGTGCCAATGCGGCGAGCGTGGCGCGCCCGACAAAACCGCTCGCTCCGGTCAGCAATACCTTCGCCGGCCTGTCCGCCATTCGAAATCCATTCCGATGTCGGGCCTTGCGCCCGATCGCCTGACCTGTGATGTGGGGAATACCGCGCTTGCTGCCGTTCTTCTAGGCGGCCCGGCGCGAAAGCCCGCTATCCTGGCCGACGGATTCTTCATGACCGACACGATCATTGCCTTCGTCATCAGTTTCGGCCTCGGCCTGGCGGCGCTTTTCCTGGTCCTTCGCCTGTTCTCCGGCTTCGCCTCCGCCGACTTCAACGAACGCTCGAACCACAGCCGTCCGACGCCCCAGATCGGCGGGCTGGCGCTGGTGCCGATCTTTGTGCTGGCAATGATCGCCTTCCGGCTCGCCGGAGAACCGACACCCGTCTTCTCGGACTGGGGATTCCTGGCGGCCGTACTCATCCTTCTCGCAACCGGAATCGTCGACGACCGTGTCAGCCTCGGCGCGTTGCCGAAACTGGCATTGCAGTTCCTGGCCGCAGCGATCGCCGTGACGGCGCTGGGCGACGTGCTGGACGCTGCACGGCTGCCTTATGCGCTGTCGGCGCTCGCTGCCTTCGCCGCGCTCGTCGCGATCACCAATCTCTCCAACTTCCTCGACGGGCTCGACCTGATGGCCGTGGCGACGATCGGCGTACCTGGTGTCTTTTTCGCACTGCTCGCCATGACCGGGGCGATCGGCCTCGCCTTCGGCCCGGCCGGCGCGGTCTCCGCCGGCCTGTTCCTCGCCTTCATCTCGGTCAACCGCCCGCCGGCCAAGGCGTTCCTGGGCGATGCGGGCAGCCTGCCCTTCGGCCTGATCCTCGGCGCCATGACCGTCGTGGTCGCCTGCCGGGTCAGTCCGATCGCCGCCCTGCTGCTGCCGGCCTACATGCTGTGCGACGGGCTGGTGACAATCATGCGCAGGACGTTCAGGGGCGAGAACATCCTCCACGCCCATTCGTCCCATGTCTATCAGCGCGCCTTCCGCACCGGCCGGCCGGTACTGGTCGTCATCGGCGCGACGGCCACCGTGGGTGCCGCCGCCGGGTTCGCGCTGCTGGCGACAGCCGGCGCCGGAATCGGCTGGCACATGGCGGCGGTGCTGGCCGCCTTCGTGCTGTGGTGGTCAGCCGCCGCCTGGCTCATGCGGGACATCAGGGCGTAGCCAGAGCGATATTTCGCCTATTCCAGGCTGACGTAGCTGCCCGGACGGAAGCGCGGCACGCAGACGCAATAGAATTCGAGATCCTCGGTGCCGGTGTTGGTGATACGCTGGGCGGTATCCGGCGGGATCACCGCCTGGTCGCCCGGTCCGAGCGGCCGGGTTAACCCGTCGACCTCGACAAGGCCCTGCCCCTTGCGCACGATGTAGCGTTCGGAAACGCCGACCAGCTTGTGAAGCTGCGTTGTGACGCCGGGCTCGACCCGGGCGATAGCAAGCGACGCCTCCGGCGAGGCGGCGTCGTTCAGAAGCTCTGTTATGTAGCAGCGCTCGTCGGTCCAGAACTCCCCCTTGTCCGCCTTAGCGACAAACCAATCCGGCATCGTTTCCCGAACCATTCGACACGCCTCGCCATCAATTTCGACAAAAATCACCAACCTTGACAAATGTTAAAATTCACTCTGTTATCTGTCAAACGAAATGGCGGGGGCGCGTGGAACCGCGCCTTCCATCGCCGGCAGAAACAGGGAACTGATACGTGTTCGCGTTCGCTTCGCTCGTCGATTTCCTTCGCGCCGGCTCGGGCTTCGATCTATGGTGACGACGGGCTGAACGGTCCGCCATCAACCAGTTCCTGCAGCGGCGGGCATATCTGCGACTGGGCAAGACGAACAACGGGAGAACACTGCAATGAAGTTCTGGAAGACATGGCTGATGGCCGGCGCTTTGGGGGTGGCCGCCATCACGACGGGGGCCCAGGCCGCCGACAAGCTGTTCGTCTATGTTTCCCCCGACGCGATCGGCGTGAATGCCTTCCTCCAGATGGGCAAGACCGGCATCGAGAATGCCGGCAAGGAATACGGCGCCGACGTCAAGACCTATGAGAGCAAGACGGCGGCCGACCGGCTGGAGAACGTCAACGCCGCGATCAACGAAGGCGCCGACATCGTGGTGCTGCTCGGCTTCGAGTTCAACGACATCGTCAAGCAGGTGGCTCCGACCGCGCCGGATACGCAGTTCCTGATCGTCGACCAGTGCGTCGACGAGCGCCCGGACAATGTCCACTGTGCCGTGTTCCGCGAGCACGAGGCCAGCTACCTGATGGGCGTGGCGGCCGGCATGCTGACCAAGACCAAGAAGGTCGGCGTCGTGGGCGCGCTCGATATCCCCTTCCTGCACCGTTACACGGACGGCTACGCCGAGGGCGTCAAGTCGGTGGCACCCGACGCGACGGTCGACGTGCGCTGGGTCGGCGGCGACAACCCCTTCGCCGATCCGGTCCGCGCCAAGGAGCAGGCCGTCGCCATGAACGCGGCCGGTTCCGACCTCATCTTCACCGCCACCGCGGGCGGCGACTACGGCGTGTTCGAAGCGGCCAAGGACGGCAACTTCCAGGTCTTCTCGGTCGACGTGAACCACTGCCCCGAACTGCCGGGCAAGATGGTCGACATCACCATGAAGCGCGTCGACAACGCCATGGTCCAGGCGATCGGCAACATCCTCAAGGGCGAGAAGAAGACCATGGCGTCGCTCGGCCTGAAGGAAGGCGGCATGGCCGCGATCGCACTCGACAAGGATGGCCTCGCCGACAGCAAGTGCGTCGTCGCCGATCACCCCGAAGTGGTCGAGAAGATGCGCAGTGTGGCGGCCAGCATCATCGACGGCTCGCTGAAGCTCGAAGATCCGATGTTCGCCAAGTGACGGACTTTGGCGCCCGCGTACCAGGCGCGGGCGCTCCTTCTTCGATCAAGCTCTGAACGGACCCGACCCGATGCATGTCGCGCTTTCCGACATCACGGTGCGCTTTGGCGCGCTGACCGCCGTCGACGGCGTTTCCCTCGGGATCGCGCCGGGCGAGATCCACGCCGTGGTAGGCGAGAACGGCGCCGGCAAGTCGACACTGATGAACGTCCTGTTCGGACTGGTGCGGCCGGCATCTGGCACGATCAGTCTCGACGGCACGGAGCGGCGCTGGGCCTCGCCGCAGGACGCGATACGCCACGGCCTCGGCATGGTGCATCAGCACTTCATGCTCCAGGAAGCGATGACCGTTCTCGAGAACATCGTACTCTGCGCCGAGCCGATCGGAGCTTTCGGTTTCGTCGACTTCAACGAAGCCAGGCAGCGCCTTGCCAAGGGCGCGGAGCAACACGGCATCCTCGTCGATCTCGACACCGAGGTCTCGCAGTTGTCGGTCGGCGAGCGCCAGGTCGTCGAGATCCTGAAGGTTCTCTATCGCGACGCTCAGGTGCTGATCCTGGATGAACCGACGGCGGTGCTGACGCCGCGCGAGAAGGATCAGCTCTTCGCCATCCTAAGAAGCTTCCGCAGCGCCGGAAAGTCGATCGTGCTCATCACCCACAAACTCGACGAGGTGATGGAGATCGCCGACCGGGTGAGCGTGATGCGCGGCGGCAGGCTGGTCCGCTCGGGACCGCTTTCGGAGACGTCCAAGGAAGAGATCGCACGCGGCATCATCGGCGGAGAACTGCCTCCGGTCCGCCAGCGAAAGGCACATCCCGTCGGCGACGTGGTGCTGTCGGTCGAAGCGCTCACCGTGCCGGGGCGCGGCACCACTGTCGGCCCCCTTTCCTTCTCCGTCCGAGCCGGAGAGATCGTCGGCATCGCCGGCGTCAGCGGCAACGGCCAGGCCGAGCTGGTCCAGGCGCTGACCGGCCTGAAGCGCCAGCAATCGGGCGCCATCGCGCTCCGCGGCAAGCGCATCGAGACGCTCGACGTAGACGACAGGCGCCGCCTCGGCATGAGCTACATTCCGGAGGACCGGCAACGCGTCGGCCTCGCGCTCGGCGCGACGGTGAGCGAGAACGCCAATGCAGGGCGCGACGATCGGTCGGCATTCGCGACCGGTCCCTTCCTCAAGCGTTCGGCAATGGGACGGTTCGCCCGCTCGCTCATCGACAGCTACCGCATCCGGGTCGCCGGCCCTTCGGCGCGCGCATCGACCATGTCCGGCGGCAACAAGCAGAAACTCGTCGTCGGCCGCGAGCTGGCGCGCAAGACGCCGCTGGTGATCGCGGAGAACCCGACCTGGGGCGTCGACATCGGCGCGATCGACTTCATCCATGGCGAGCTCATGCGCATGCGCGACGAGGGCCATGCCGTGCTGGTGGTGTCGACCGAGCTCGACGAGATCATCGCCCTCGCCGACCGCATCCTCGTCATGTATTCCGGCACCATCGCCGGCGAGGTCTCGGGCGCCGAAGCAGACCGGGATCGTATCGGCAATCTCATGACGTCGCGCACGCACGCCGCCTTTGCGGAGGTCGCATGATACCGCCCCGCCTCGTCGCGCGCGGATCGCGTGGCCGCCCTTCGCAATCGATACGCCTTCGCCGGGTCGCGTCCGCGTCTCCCACAGGAGCAAGCCCACTGATGCCGAGTGTCGGAAATGCAGCCTGACCGGGACAACCTCCTCCTTCGCGAGGTCCTGCCCTGGCTGGGCGTCGTCGTCTCGATCGGCGTGATCCTCTTCCTGCTGATGGCGCTCGACGGAGCTCCGTTCGGCGAAGCGGTGCGTGGCTTCATCTCGGGCGCGTTCGGCGGTCGCCGCTTCGCCTATCTCATGGCGACGCTCTCCCGCACCGCGCTGATCGTGGGCATGGCGGTTTCGGTCATGATCAGTTTCCGGGCCGGGCTGTTCAACATCGGCGGCGAGGGCCAGCTCGTCGCCGGCGGCCTGGTCGCGGCGCTTGTGGCAATCATGCTGCCGGGACCGCCGCTCGTCGTGCTGATCGTGTCGATCCTCGCGGCGATGGCGGCCGGCGCCCTATGGGCGCTGCTCGCGGGCGTGCTGCAGCTCTATGTCGGCGTGCCGCTGCTGGTCGGTTCGCTGCTGCTCAACTATCCGGTCCGCTACATCGCCTCCTATCTGGTCGCGCATCCGTTCCGCGACGTGGAATCGGGCATGGTGCAGTCGCATCTCGTGCCGCAGGCGACATGGCTGCCCTATTTCCCCGGCACGCGGCTCGACATCGGCATCCTCTTCATCGCGGCCGCCGCCATCTTCGCAATCGTCTACAGCTACACCACGGTGCACGGCTATCATACGCGCCTGAACGGCCTGTCGGCCGATTTCGCCCGCGCCGTCGGCCTGCCGGTGCGCAAGCTCGCCCTGCAGACCCTGATGATGAGCGGGGCCATTGCCGGGTTGGTCGGCGCCATCGCCGTCTTCGGCATCCATCATCGCTACATCGACGGCATGCTGGTGCAGCCGCTCTACGCCTGGACAGGCATCATCGCAGTGCTACTCGTCGGCATGATCCCCTGGCTCGTGCCGCTCTCCGGCTTCTTCTTCGCAGCGCTCCAGACCGGAGCAGCCGGCATGGAGCGCACGGCCGGCGTGCCCAAGGAGATCGCGCTGGTCATGCAGGCCGTCATCATCCTGTTCGTCGCAAGCCGTGTCTCAGGGGCGCTGCTCGCCTCCTCCGACAGGAAGGGGGCCGACGGTGCTTGAGCTACTGTTCGACCCCTCCTTCGCCGCGTCGGTTCCGCGCTTCGTCACGCCGATCCTGCTCGCCGCCCTCGGCGGGGCGCTGTGCGAACGCGCCGGCGTCTTCAACATAGCGCTCGAAGGTTTCATGCTGACCGGCGCCTTCGCCGCCGTCCTGGGCGCCTATTTCGCCGGCTCACCCTATATCGGTGCTTTCGCCGCCGTGCTCTGCGGCGTGGCGATGGGCCTCGTCTTCGCCGAATTCAACCTGCGGCGCGGCGGGGACCCGATCGTGGTGTCGATCGCCGTCAACATACTCGCGGCAGGTCTCACCACCTACCTGCTTCGCGCGATCTTCAACGTGACCGGCGCTTTCAGCGACCCCGGCATCCTCGGCTTCGAACCGCAGAACATCCCGCTCATCGCCTCCATTCCTTTCGTTGGCAAGCTTCTCAGTGGCCAGTCGATCCTGTTCTATCTGGCGCTGGCCGCCGTTCCAGCGATGCATTTCTTCTTCGCGCGACACCGGCTCGGCCTGCGCATGCGCGCGGCGGGCGAGAACCCGGCGGCGCTGAAGGCAGGCGGTGTCAGCCCGCGCCGCGTGCAACTCCTCGCCCTTGTCGGCTGCGGCGCGCTGTGCGGCCTCGCGGGCGCGCAACTGTCGATCGCCAACGTCAATCTCTTCGTTGAAAACATGAGCGCCGGACGTGGCTGGATCGCGGTCGTCGCAGTTCTTCTGTCGCGTGGCCGGCCGCTGCCGCTGTTCCTGATCGCCGTTGTGTTCGGCATGGTCGACAGCCTGTCCTTCCGTGTCCAGGGGCTGGGTATGCCGCAGCAGTTCACGGACATGATGCCCTATCTCGCGACGCTCGTGGTCCTGGTGGCCCTCTCCTGGTGGCGCCGCAAGCGGACGGCCTGAGCAGGGCAAGGAGGAGAAGGAGGACGCCATGGCCGATCTCGTTATCAGGAACGCGACCGTCGTCACCTGCGACGGGAGCGGCAGCGTGATCAGGGATGGCGGCGTCGCCGTCGACAACGGCCGCATCACCCACGTTGCCGCCTCGAACGAACTCCAGGGCCTCGCAGGTAGCGCGAAGCGGGTCGTCGATGGTTCCGGCCATATATTGATGCCGGGCATCGTCAACACCCATTGCCATGCCGGCGACAGCCTGTTCCGCGGGCTGGTGGAGGACCTGCCGCTGGAGCCCTGGCTGCAGACGGTATGGAAGGCGGAAGGCGCGATTCTCACGCCAGAGACCTCGCGTCTCGGCAGCGAGCTCGGCTTCGCCGAGCTGCTTCTCTCGGGCGTCACCTCTGTCATGGACATGTTCTGGTATCCCGCCGAGACGGTTCGGGCAGCCCGCTCTGTCGGCGTCCGTGTCGCGACCGGAGGCATCTTCTTCGATCCGCCTGGCATCACCGGACACGACCTCGCTGGCCGGATCGCCGAGGCGGAACACTTCTTCGATGAATTCGGAAGCGCCGACGACGTCTTCCCGACGGTGCTGCCGCACGGCGCCTATACGGTGGCGCCAGACAATCTGAAGAAGGCCAAGGCAATCGCGGAACGCCACGGCGCCCTTTTCTCGACCCACGCCGCGGAGACCAGGGCCGAACAGGCCGACGTCACCGGCCGTTACGGCCGCTCGGTGATCCGCCATCTCGACCATCTGGGTCTGCTCGACGCCCGCACGGTGTTGGCTCACTGCGTGCATCTCGACGACGAGGAGATCGAAATTCTGGCGCGCACGGGAACCTCGGTCGCCCACAACCCGATGTCCAACCTGAAGCTTGCCTCCGGCGTGGCGCGCGTGCCCGACATGCTGGCATCAAGCATCAACCTCACCCTCGGCACCGACGGCGCCATCAGCGGCAACGACCTCGACATGTGGATGGCGCTCCGCCTCGCAGCCACGCTGCACAAAGGCGTCAGCGGCCGTGCCGACGCCGTCTCCACCAGCGAGGCGCTGGCCATGATCACGCACGCCGGTGCGAAAGCGCTCGGGGCTTTGGATCGCATCGGCAGCCTCGAGCCCGGCAAGCTTGCCGACATGATCCTCATCGACGTCAAGCGCGCCCATGCCGTGCCGGTCTTCGATCCCGTCACCCACCTCGTCTACTCGACGGCGAAGTCGGATGTTCGCCATGTCTTCGTCGGCGGCGAGCAGGTGGTCAGGGACGGGACGCTGACTCGCCACGACCTCGGGCGCACCATCGAAGCCGTCGAGCGGCTCGTCCCGAAAATTGCCGCCAGCGTAGCCTGAGCGACGGCAGCCAGGAAAGGAAGACAATGTCAGAAAACCAGCTTGCGCGCCTCGACCGCGCCCATGCATCCATTCGCCAAAGAGCCGGTGCGCCCTGCGAGATCGCCATCATGCTGGGCTCCGGCCTCGGCCAGCTCGCCGATGCCGTGACCGATGCGACGATCATCCCCTATGCCGAGATCGACGGTTTTCCGGTCTCGACCGCGCCCGGCCACAAGGGCCAGCTTGTCCTCGGCGAACTGTACGGACGGCGTGTCGTCATGATGCAGGGCCGGCTCCATCTCTACGAAGGCTGGGCGCCGCGCGACATCGCGCTCGCCGTCTACCTTCTGAAGCGCCTCGGCAGCGGCACGCTCGTCGTCACCAACGCCGCGGGCGGCCTCAATGCCGACTATCAACCCGGCGACGTCATGCTGATCGAGGACCATCTCAACTTCACCGGCGTGAGCCCGCTTGTCGGTCCCAACGACGATGCGATCGGCCTGCGCTTCCCGGATCTTTCGCGGGCCTACGACCCCGACCTGCTGAAGCTCGCGAAACTGGCCTCACAGCGCGCGTCGATCCCCGTGCGGCAGGGCATCTATGCCGGCGTGCTGGGTCCGGCGCTGGAAACCTCCGCGGAGCGCCGCTTCTTCCGTGCCAGCGGCGGCGACGCGGTCGGCATGTCGACGGTCACCGAAGTGGTCGCGGCCGCCCATGCCGCCCTGCCCGTCATCGGCATCTCTGCCATCACCAACGCCGCCACCGGCGGGCCGGACCAGCAGCCCGACACGATCGAGGACGTCTTTGCCCATGCCGCAATCTGCGGCCGCAAGATCGAGGCCATCCTGCGCGAACTCCTGCCGGCCCTGCCCGCTTCGAAGAACTGAGGAAGATTGAAATGAGCAACATCCCGCCCGTCGCGAACCTTCTCGACTTGTCCGGCCGCACAGTCATCGTGACCGGCGCCAGCGGCGGCATCGGGTCCGGGATCGCCCGCCGCTTTGCAGAGGCAGGCGCCAATGTCGTGTGCCACTACCAGTCCAACGGCGCGGCTGCCGAGGCTGTCGTGAAGGGCATCACTGCGGCGGGCGGCAAGGCCGTCGCCAGCCAGGCCGACATTTCGACCACGGCAGGGGTCGACGCGCTCGTAGCGCATGCAGTCTCCCGTTTCGGCGACCTCCATGCCATCGTCAACAATGCCGGCCACCAGCCCATGGAAATGCTGATCGACGTCTCGGAAGCGAGCTTCACCAAAATGATGGCGATCAATGCCGGCGGGCCTTTCCTGCTGACGCAGGCGCTGGCGAAGCACGTGCGCTCGAGCGGCTCCGGCGGCGGCGCCGTGGTCAACATCGCCTCGATCGAAGGCCATCAGCCGGCACCCGGCCATTCCCACTATGCGACGTCCAAGGCCGCACTGCTGATGTTCACCAAGGCCGCCGCGCTCGAACTCGGCGCGCTCGGCATCCGCGTCAACTCGGTGTCGCCGGGCCTGATCCATCGCGACGGCATCGAGGAAGGCTGGCCGGAAGGCGTCGGCCGCTGGAAGAACGCGGCGCCCATGGGGCGGCTCGGCCGGCCAGAGGACATCGCCGACGCGGCGCTGTTCCTCGTCTCGGATGCGGCCCGCTGGATCAGCGGAACCGATCTCATCGTCGACGGCGGCGTCAGCGCCCGTTCGACCTGGTAAGCCAAGACAAAGGATGAAGAGAATGAAGACGCTTCAGGACAAGGTCATTGCCGTCACCGGCGGCGCCGGAGGCATCGCGCGCGGCATCGCCGAGGCGATCCTGGAGGCCGGCGGCAAGGTCGCGCTGCTCGATCTCGCCGGGACGAAGCTCGCTCCCGTCGCGCAAGCGCTCGACGCGGGCGGCACAAATGTCATCGCGATCTATGCCGACGTCACCGACCCGACCAGCCTCGACGGAGCCTTCGCGGCGATCGCGGAGAAGTTCGGCCGCTTCGACGGGCTGGTCAACAATGCCGGCGTGATCCGCATGGGACCGGCCGAAGCGGCGACCCCGGCCAATCTCGATCTGGAACTGGCCGTCAACGTGAAGGGCGTCGCGCTCGCTTCGCAGGCGGCGGCGCGCCGGCTGGTCAATGGCGGCGCCATCGTCAACATCGCGTCCAATGCCGGCAAGGTCGGCTATCGCAACATGGCCGGCTACAATGCCTCGAAGGCGGCCGTGATAAGCCTGACGCGTTCGCTTTCGCTCGAATGGGCTGAGAAGAAGATCAACGTCAATGCCGTCTGCCCGGGCGGTGTGGCCACCGACATGCTGAGGACGGTCGCGGATTTCATCACCGGCGGAGACGCATCCGAATCGGAAAAGATGCTGAAGAACATGGTCCCGCACCAGCTGGGCCGCCACATCCAGCCGATCGAGGTCGGCCGCGTCGTGGCCTTCCTGCTCTCGGATGCCGCGCAGATCATCCGCGGCCAATCGATCAGCGTCGACGGCGGCGACACGCCTTACTGAGCACAGCCGAGGCGGCCGGCGTTCCTCGGCCGGCTTGTCCGGCCGGGAAGCCGAACGAAATCGCCAGCCGGTTCCACGAATTGATCGCTTCTGTCATGACGGCGACATAGACGATCTCGCTCGTCGAGAACTGCCTTTCGACGCGTTGCCGGGCTGAAGATCGCCCTGCCCAGAACGGCGATTTTCAAACGAATACAGTGCATTTGCATGAGATCTTCAGTTTTCGCTTGCCGCAACTAACCGCCTTTGCGGCGAAAGAGTTTCGCCGCATCGGCAATGCCCTCGGTCTTGTGCCGACAAAGCGTTGGCGACAGGTTGGCGCCCGTTTGTGCGGGCAACCACTGCTGGCGCCAAACGAACGGTCGACGCGGGAGGGGTCGCAACGCGCCATTGCGCCCTCCTCCGCGCACAGGCGGCAGCCGAGGGGCCTGGTCTCTCGCGCCACCGTCGATGGGGGACTGCCCGCAGCATTCCCGGCCCATCGCGACCGCTTGTTGCGCGGGAGGATAGTCAATGCTGGAGAAGTTCTTCGAACTGAAGGAAAACGGAACGTCCGTGCGCACCGAGGTCATCGCCGGCGTCACCACCTTCCTGACGATGTCATACATCATCTTCGTCAACCCTGAGATCCTGTCGTCGATGGGAATGGACCGCAACGCGATCTTCGTCGCGACCTGCATCGCCGCAGCCTTCGGTTCGCTCATCATGGCGCTGGTGGCGAACTGGCCGGTCGGCATGGCGCCGTCGATGGGACTGAACGCCTTTTTCGCCTTCACCATCGTCGGCACGCTCGGCTTCACCTGGCAGCAGGCGCTCGGAGCGGTCTTCATATCGGGCGTGGTGTTCCTGATCCTGACGGTGACAGGCGTGCGGAGCTGGCTGATTGCAGGTATCCCGCACTCCATGCGCAGCGCAATCGCCGCCGGTATCGGCCTGTTTCTGGGGATAATCGCGCTCAGGACGTCAGGTATCGTGGTTCCGGCCGAAGGCACCCTCGTGCAGCTTGGCGACATCACCCAGACGGGCCCGCTGCTGGCGATGCTGGGTTTCTTCATCATGGCGGCGCTCGACTTTCTCAAGGTGCGCGGCGCCATTTTGATCGGCATATTGGTGGTCACCGTGCTGTCGATGCTGCTGGGAGCGTCGCAGTTCAACGGCATCATCTCGATGCCTCCCAGCCTGGCACCGACCTTCCTTCAGCTCGACATCATGGGCGCACTCGACGGCGGCCTGCTGCAGGTACTTCTGGTGCTTGTGCTGGTCGAGGTCTTCGACGCGACCGGGACGCTGATCGGCATCGCCAAGCGCGCCGGGCTGATCCATGACAAGAAATCGGGCAGGCTCGGCAAAGCCCTGCTCGCCGACAGTTCGGCCATCGTGGCCGGCGCGCTGATCGGAACGTCGAGCACAACGGCCTATGTCGAGAGCGCTTCGGGTGTGCAGGCCGGCGGCCGCACCGGGCTGACGGCGCTGGTGATCGCAGCGCTTTTCCTTGCCGCGCTGTTCTTCGCGCCGATCGCCGGCTCGGTGCCGGTCTACGCGACCGCTCCGGCGCTGCTGTATGTCGCCGGCCTCATGATGCGCGAGTTGCTCGAGGTCAACTGGGAAGACGTCACGGAGGCCGCCCCCGCGGCACTGACCGCCCTGATGATGCCGTTCACGAATTCGATCGCGAACGGCCTGGCCTTCGGCTTCATCAGCTATGCGGTGCTGCAAACGCTCACCGGACGTCCCGGCAAGGTGCACCCCGCGACATGGCTGGTCGCGGCGCTGTTCGTCGCCCGCTTCGTGTTCCTCTCGCACTGAACGTTCGAGCCGCGCCCGGCGGGCGCGGCATGGTCCCCGGGATCGATGGCCCAGCCTTCCCCGGGGAAGTCAGCGCTCGTTGACCAGCCCGAGGATGAGCTTGTGGACGTTGCCGCCATCGCTCATCTCGATCCGGTCGAATTCGCGGCTTTTCCGGCGCTGCTCAAGCGACAGCTCTGCCAGGCGCTTCGTCAGCTCTGTCCTGATCTTGCTGCATTTGGGGTCGCCGGGGACGGAAAGCCCCACGCTCACGGCTTCGATCTGCTTCACCATGTCGACAATGATGTCGCCATGCACCTTTTCATGCGCCCGCACGCCGGTGATGAAGGTTTCCCAGTATTGGCGTAGGCCCGCGGGCAGTTCCTGGGACGGTTTCGGCAGCGTGTAGGTGATGATGAGCTTGGGCTTGGCGGAGACGAGCGTGCAGCCGCCGCCCTGCGGCTCGTAATTCCTCGACCAGGTGAGCTTGAAATTGGTGTGGGCAATGGCGCGCCCGACGCCGATCTTCGGCCCGCGCTCCCCGATCGACCGATAGAGTTCGAGCCCCGATTTGCCCGAGATCGCATAGGCATCGACCTTCTCGACCGCCTGCCATTCCGCGGCGGCGGCAAGGGTGGGCGATGCAAGAAGAGGTACCAGCACCAGAAATCGCAAGCCAGTCTTCACGCGAATCCCTCTGCTTTTGGCCGACGGCTTGCGCTAGATTCCCTGTTTTCGGCCTCGTGTGAAGATGTCAAAGAATCCTCTGTTGGCCCGGAGGTGACTGCGTGGCCGCAAACGGCAAATGAACGTCCATACTATTCCGGTCAGCCGGGCTCGGGGCCTTCACGGATGGCGAGGGCCGCCGGATGGGCGGCCCTTTGTCGGTCATTTCCAGCGGCCGGGGTTCCATGCCTCGCGATCCAGGGCAAGGTCGGGGAACTTCGCCGGATCGAAGATCGGCCTCTGCACCCCCGCCTTCAACTGCGAGCGAAAGTCGTTCACGATGCGCATCGCGGTGGGAAAGAGCATCAGTATCGCGACGAGGTTCACGAGCGCGAGGACCCCCATCATCGGGTCCGAGAAGAAAAAGACCGCTGTCGCCGACGGCGCCGCCGCACCGAGGAAGACGAGGCCGAGGATCAGCACGCGCAGCGCCGTGATCGCCATCGGTGCGTCGGTGATCGCCGCCAGCGCGTTCTCGCCCAGATAGACATTGTAGATGATGGAGGAGAAAGCGAAGAGCAGGATCGCCGCCGTCAGTGCATAGCGCGACCAGTCGCCGAAGTGGCTGGCCAGCGACTGCTGGGTCAGCACCACGCCGTCCACGCCTTCGGCGCCCGCCACATAGACATCACCCAGCAGGATGATGAAGGCCGTGCAGGAGCAGATGACGATCGTGTCGATGAAGACCGAGAACGACTGGGTGATGCCCTGGCTGACCGGATGGCGGACGAGCGCGGTCGCCGCGACGTTCGGCGCCGAGCCTAGGCCCGCTTCGTTCGAGAAGAGCCCGCGACGCAGGCCCTGGGCGATTGCTGCGCCCATGCCGCCGGCGATGGCTTCCTCATAGCCGAAGGCGCCCGAGACGATGCGAGCGATCACCCCGGGAATCTCGGTGATGTTCATGAGTATGACGATCACTGCCAGCCCCAGGTAGCCGAGCGCCATGACCGGCACGACGACGTCCGCCGCCTTGGCAATGCGCTTGATGCCGCCGAAGATCACGAGACCGGTGACGACGGCAAGGGCCGCGCCGGTGATAACCCGGTTGATGCCGAGCGAATCCTGAACTGCGCCGGCGACGGTGTTGCCCTGGAAGGCGTTGAAACCAAGGCCGAAGGCCGCCAGCAGACAGACCGCATAGACGATGGCAAGCCAGTTGTAGTTGTGCCCGAGGCCACGGCGGATGTAGTCGGCCGGGCCGCCACGGAACGATTTTTCACCGTCGGTGCGCTTGTAGAGCTGGGCGAGCGTGCACTCCACGAGGCTCGTGGCCATGCCGACGAGCGCGATGCACCACATCCAGAAGACCGCGCCGGGCCCCCCGAGCGTGATCGCGACGGCGACGCCGGCGATGTTGCCGCCGCCGACGCGGCCACCCACCGAAACCAACAGCGCTTCGCGCGCGCTGATGGCATTGGGGTCGGAGTTCTGGTTCTTGCCCGACAGCACGCGGAACATGCGGCCGAAGAACTCGATCTGCACGAAACCCGACATGATTGTGATGAACACGCCGAAGACCACGAGAATGGGGATGAGCGACCATCCCCAGGTGAGGCTATCGACATATCCGAACAGCGATCTCAGGAATTCCATTTGTCCCTCCTTTCACTGGCGGCGGAAGCCGCTGCATATGGCGCACGCATGACGGGTTCGGCTGCAGCCTTTCCCAATTGCGCACAATGGATCCTATTGATCCTTTGGCAATCTCCTAAAGCATCGTTCAGCACCACTCCTCCCCAGAAATTGGACGATCCCGGTTCAGTCCCCTCGCCGCGGCGCGTCCGAGAGTTCGATCCAAAGCCGAACAAGGGCGGCTTCGGGGGTCTCGGCTCCGCCGTTTTCGACGCCAGCCCGCCAGAGTGCGGCACCGGCGGCATAGGTGCCCGGCATCAGGCCGCCGGACTCGCACTGGCTGACGGCGCGAATACGGCAGCCGCGGGCGATTGCGGCGGCCAGAACGCATTCCAGACCGGGGTCCGACATGACCGTTCCCGCGCCGAACACCCGCAGCACTGCCCCGTCGAGTTTGTCGAGGACCGCGTCGACCGCCCCGGCGGGCAGGCCGGGCGACAATGTCAGGATGGCAAGGCGACGGGAGGCGAAGCGGCGTGTCCGAAGGGGGGTCGGGATGGGCGGCTGGGGGACTGAGCGAAAGGCATCCGCGCCGCGCGAGTCATGCTTGACCAGTCCGGCGGCGGGCAGAAGCCTTCCGGCAAAGGCGAGCCAGACCCCCGGCGCAGCACGCTGCGCCGCCTCGATCGCAACCGCGAGGTTTCCTTCGGCGTCGCCGCCGGTGTTGAGGGGGTGCATGGACCCGCAAAGGACGACCGGTAGATCGATCCCGGCCAGCGCCTGCGACAGAGCCGCCCCGGTGTAGGCCATCGTGTCCGTCCCATGGGCAACGATGACCCCCGTGCCCCGGAAGCCGGCGATCGCGTCGATCATCCGGTTCCAGTGCGCAGGGCCCATCTCGGCACTATCCACCAGCGGCTCGAAGACATGGACCGTGGCGCGGACGCCCTCCGGCGCCAGCATGTCCACTGCCCGCTCTACCGCGCCCGTTGCCGGGGTCAGCCCGTCCGGCCCGGGGAGCATACCGATGGTGCCCCCGGAATGCAGGATCATTATTTCCGACACGTCGGCCCGGGAGTTCGCCCTTCGCGTTGATGTCATCGACCGCGATCCGCGTCGCCTCGCCGACCGCCACCGAATCCGGCGCCGGCCCTTCCCGCGAGCGAGCGGGCCACGAGCGCGTGGGCGACCAGATCAGTCACGTCAACGAGCGACTTTTCGGTTTCGATGTCGGAGATCAGCGGCAATTCGGTGCAGGCCAGCAGCACCACGTCCGATGCAAGACTTTCCACAAGCTGCGCGAAGCGCGGACGAAGCGAGGGTGAGTCGCTTCCAAGCCGCTTGACGTCCTCAATCAGATGATGAAGCGCAGCCTGATCCCCTGGCAGTTCGACTTCCACCCGATCGGCCAGGCCGCGATAGGCTGACCATTCGCCCATTGCCGTCACCGGTCCGGCGCCCAGGAGCGCCACCCGTCGGATCTCCGACCGCACGATCCAGTCCTTGATGACCGATTGGAACGAAACCAGTTCCGCCTTCAGCCCCAGTTGGGCGATGCGCGGCGCATACCAATTCAGCGTGTTGCAGGCGATGGCATAGGCATCGACCTGGGGCGCAAGCGCCGCGAGCGACTTCCGGATCGCCGACCAGACGGCTTCCTCGTTGGTGGCAAGGTCCATGGACAGCCCGAGCCTCGGCTCCGAAACGACCACGACACGCGGAGCGTCGAGATCGCCGCGGAAGCCCGCGCCGATTGCCGCCTGATTGCACTTGAGTATCTTGGCCCAGAGATCGAGCCCGGCCTCCGGCCCAGAGCCGGCAACAATGCCAATGCTCGCGCGCGCGCCGCTGTTCGGGCTTTCGTCCGCCTGCATGGAATTCTCCAACTTTGGGCAAGTCTCCTCGAATGAAGGTTGCTTGACGGGAGCGGCTTTCGACAATTATGCAATTGGGTGAAAAATGGCGCCTTTAGGCGCATAAATAGAGCCAAAGTGCACCATGGAATCCTTCGGCAATAATCTGCGCCTGCTCTGCGGCTACCGACCGTCGATTTCGCGCGTGGCTCAGGACCTCAAGATCAATCGGAGCCAGCTCAACCGCTATCTCGCAGGAAGTTCGTTCCCGCGCGGCGCGCTCATGCGGCGGATTTGTGATTACTTCGGGGTCGAGCCGCATGAGATCGTCATGCCCGAGGATGACTTCGCCCAGATCGTCAAGCTGCGCGGTCTCGCCTCCGACACGCTCGCCCGGACGCTGCGCCAGCACTTCGACCGGATCCTCGCTCGGAACGACCCGCGGATTTTCAACCTCGTGGGGACATTCTTCGAGTACTACTACTCGATGTCCTCGCGCGGGCAGATCGTCCGGGCGCTGGTGGCGTTTACCCTGGACGGAGATCATATCTTCTATCGGCGACTGGAGCGCATGGGGGCCTTTGACCGGCCCTGCGACCGGCATTACCGCTATCAGGGCGTTGCATTGATGACCGGGGACAGGATCTTTCTGAACGACTACGAATACGGCGCCGGCATCGAAATCACGCAGACCGTCCTTTATCCCGACTATTCACATCGCTGGACGCGACTGCATGGCGTAAAGGTCGGCGTTTCGGCCAATCGCGACCATGTGCCCTGCTGCGTACGATCCTATCTGGAACGGACAATGCCGCGGATGCCCCTGTTCGCAGCCCTGCGCAAATGCGGACTGTTCGACAGCGACAGTCCCGAAATCCCCAAGCACGTCCTGCCGATGATCGACAACGCCCGCTCGGGACCTCATGTGTTCGACGCATTTTCAGACGAACGGGAATAATCCTTCGCCCGACCTTCGCGCCCAAGGCGAGTTGTGATCGGCATCGATGCGGCCGTCGGCTGCGCTGAAATACCCCTGCGGTTCAACGACATCGCAACCGTCGCGCGCGGTCTTTGTGTTCATCAAACGGATCGGTCGCCATGGCGCGGTCGCGCGACTGGACTGCATTCTCCCGACAATTGCCATGCGGTGCGGGCGATCAACCGCGCTGTTCCCACACCGCTCGTCGCATGCATATTTACGCCGCCTGATGTCGCAGGCTGACATCCGGGCGTCGGATGGGCCCTGCCTAATGCGTTCGGGATGGAAGAGGCTGCTTGACCAGCCGAAGCAAGAGCGAGGAGTAGATTTGATGTCCAGTGAGCTCGAATATCTGGCTCGCCGTGTCGCCGTCGGCAAGATCAGCCGGCGCGCGTTTCTCGGCCGCGCGGCCGCCTTGGGGGCGAGCACGGCCTTCGCCGGTTCGCTGCTCGGCGGCGCGGCGCGCGCCGCCGGACCGCAGAAAGGCGGCACGCTGAAGGCCGGGCTGGTCGGCGGGGAATCGACCGACGGTCTCGACCCCGCGAAGATCAACAATCAGGTGACGGGCGCCTTCGCCCGTTGCTGGGGCGAGAAGCTCACCGACATCGACGACAAGGGCAAGCTCGTCAACCGGCTGGCCGAAGAGGTCGGGGCGTCCGACGACGCCAAGGTGTGGACCTTCAGGATCCGCAAGGGCGTCACCTTCCACAACGGCAAGGAACTCGACGCCGGCGACGTGCTGGCCACGATCGAGCGTCATGCCGGCGAAGGCAGCAAGTCCGGCGCGCTCGGCATTCTGAGGGGGATCGATTCGATGAAGGTCGAGGGTGGCGACTTCGTCGTCTCGCTCAAGGAAGCCAATGCCGACCTGCCCTTCCTGATGTCGGACTATCACCTCATTATCCAACCGAACGGCGGCAAGGATGGTCCCGACGCCGGCATCGGAACCGGGCCCTACAAGATAGCCGCGCATGAGCCCGGCGTGCGCGAGATCGGCGCCCGCCACGAGGGTTACTGGGACACGGCGCGCGGCCATGCCGACCAGATCGAGATCCTGGTCATCAACGATGCCACTGCCCGGACCGCCGCCCTGCAGGGCGGCCAGATCCACATGATGAACCGGGTGGAGCCGAAGATCGTCGACCTGATCAAGCGCGTTCCCGGCGTGAAGATCCAGAACGTTGCGGGCGCTGCCCACTATGTCTTCGCCATGCAGTGCACGACGCCGCCCTTCGACAACAACGACCTGCGGCTGGCGCTGAAACTTGCCGTCGACCGCAAGGAGATGGTCGACAAGGTGCTGCGCGGCTACGGCACGGTCGGGAACGACATCCCCGTCAACGCCTCCTATCCGCTCTTCCCCGAAGGCATAGAGCAGCGCGAGTTCGACCCGGAGAAGGCCGCGTTCCATTACAAGAAGTCGGGCCACAGCGGACCGATCACCTTCATCACGTCCGATGTCGCCTTCCCCGGCGCGGTCGACGCGGCCCAGCTCTTCCAGCAGAGTTGCGCCAAGGCGGGCATCACGCTCGACGTGCAGCGCGCACCGGGCGACGGCTATTGGGCCGAGGTCTGGAACAAGAAGCCCTTCTCGGCCTCCTACTGGGTCGGCCGGCCGACGCAGGACCAGCAATATTCGACGGCCTATCTGTCCTCGGCCGACTGGAACGAAACCCGCTTCAAGCGCGAGGACTTCGACAAGCTGGTCGTGGCGGCCCGGGCCGAACTGGACGAGGACAAGCGTAAGGCGATGTACCGCGACATCGCCCTGATGGTCCGCGACGACGGCGGCGCCATCATTCCGATGTACAACGACTGGATCGATGCCGTCTCCGAGAAGGTCGAAGGCTATGTGCCTTACCCATCGGGCGAATTGATGGGCGGCCTTGCGCTGTCCATGTGCTGGCTCGCCGCCTGAACGCGCGCCCCGTCGGCAAAGACCTCGGGGTGTTCGCGCGAGAACACCTCGAGTTCCTCCATGACGGAATCGATATGCGCGCCCGTCGCCGCGCGCGCACCTTCGACGTCGCCCCTGCGAAGGGCATCGACGATCGCCGTGTGCTCGGCGAAGGTGAGCGCGTGCCGGCGCGGTGATCCGAGCAGCCGACGCGCCCGGTCCAGTGCCAGCCGCGCCTTCTCCACCGTCGCGCGAACCCGGGAAAAGCCGGCGGCGCTGACCAGCAGGTCGTGGAACTCCAGGTCGAGCCGGTGGAAGCCGGGACGGTCACCCGCCTCCATCGCCGCCTTCTGATAACGAAGGTTCCGCTCCACTTCGACAAGCAATTCCGGATCGCGCCGCGCGGCGAGCAGCGCCATGGTCTCGCCTTCCAGGGCGCGGCGCAGGAACATGTTCTCCCTGGCATCGGCGAGACGGATCAGCGACACCGTCGAGCTGCTCTGCGGCCTGATCTCGACAAGTCCTTCGGCCTTCAGCCGGTTGAGCGCCTCCGAGATCGGAAAGCGAGACACGCCGAAACGCGCCGCGAGTTCGTTCTTGTCCAGCGTGGCGCCGGGCCGGATCTCAAGCGCCACGATCGCCTCGCGCAACGCGTCGACGATGCGCTCGGTGGCCCCGCCCTGCGGCCGGATACCCAATCGTCCGGGCCTTGAAAGCATCGTCATGACGGCTCGCGCATCCCAGCCGGTGACCCTGTTTCGCTCTTGCGATTCATGCTAACATGTTAGTATGCTCGATGGCGTGATCCGTCAATCCAGCCACCTCGCCCGGCGAGGCCAGCCAGCGAACAGGAACCATCGATGAACTCTGACAAGGCCGCCTCACGGACATTGCGGCTGAGCGGCGAAGACAATGTCGTGGTGGCGGCCGACCGTATCGAGCCCGGCACCGTCATCGGTCCCGGCGCGGAGACCAGCCAGCGCATCCCCTTCGGCCACAAGATCGCGGCGAGACCGATCGCCGAGGGCGAAGCCGTGATCAAATTCGGCCAGATCATCGGTTTCGCCAGCAAGCCGATCGCCCCGGGCGACTGGGTGCACGAGCACAACGTCTTCATGCATGATTTCGAGCGCGACTATCAGATCGCGGCGGCGGCGCGGGCCGAGAACATCCTGCCCGTCGAGGAACAGGCGACCTTTCAGGGCTATCGCCGGGCGAACGGCAAGGCCGGCACGCGCAACTATGTCGGCATATTGACCAGCGTGAACTGCTCGGCATCTGTCGCGCGCTTCATGGCAGAAGCCGCGACCCGGTCGGGCATCCTCGAACAGTTCGGCAATGTCGACGGGGTGGTTTCCTTTACCCACGGCACCGGATGCGGCATGGCCGGGTCCGGCGAGGGTTTCGAGGTGCTGAAGCGCACCCAATGGGGCTATTCGGCCAATCCGAATCTCGGTGCCGTCCTGCTCGTCGGCCTCGGCTGCGAAGTGTTCCAGATCGGCCGCATGAAGCAGCTCTACGGCATCGAGGAGAGCGACACGTTCCGCACCATGACCATCCAGGACACGGGGGGAACCAGGAAGACCATCGAGCAGGGCCTGGAACGGATCAAGGAGATGCTGCCGATCGCCGACCGGGCAAGGCGCGAGACCATTCCCGCATCGGAGATCATGCTTGCGCTGCAATGCGGCGGATCGGACGGCTATTCCGGCATTACGGCCAACCCGGCACTCGGCGTGGCGGCCGACATATTGGTTCGCAACGGCGGCACGGCGATCCTCTCCGAAACACCCGAGATCTACGGTGCGGAGCATCTTCTGACCCGACGCGCCAGGAACCAGGCGGTCGGCGAGAAGCTGGTCGAGCGCATCCGCTGGTGGGAAGACTACACAAGCCGCAACGCGGGCGAGATGAACAACAATCCCTCTCCCGGCAACAAGGCGGGCGGGTTGACCACCATCCTCGAGAAATCCCTGGGCGCCGCAGCCAAGGGCGGCTCGACGACGCTCAATGCCGTCTACGAATATGCCGAGCCGGTTACCGAGAGGGGTTTCGTATTCATGGACACGCCTGGCTACGACCCGGTCTCGGCGACCGGCCAGGTGGCCGGCGGAGCCAACATGCTCTGTTTCACCACCGGCCGCGGCTCCGCCTATGGCTGCAAGCCGGTGCCTTCGATCAAGCTCGCGACCAACACGCCGATGTATCAGCGCATGATCGAGGACATGGACATCAATTGCGGGGACATATTGGCCGGCGTTCCGGTGGAAGAGAAGGGTCAGGAGATCTTCGAGGAGATTCTCGCCGTCGCGTCCGGCAAGCGCACGAAGTCGGAGGAACTGGGTTACGGCGACAACGAATTCGTCCCCTGGCAGATCGGCGCCGTCATGTAGCCGCCTGCACCGGGGAGGAAGCAGCCCGGTCGGGCGACCGGACGGAGAAGTCGAAGACCAAGGGGAAGCAAAAGGGAGGAATATCATGAAGAGAATTCTCACGACCGCTATCCTGGCGGCCGGCGTGGCAATCGCCGCCGGTGTTGCCCAGGCCGACACCTCGGACAAGAAGATCGCGCTCTCCAACAACTATGCCGGCAACTCCTGGCGGCAGGCCATGCTGAAGAGCTGGGAGAAAGTGACCGGGCAGGCTGTCACCGACAAGGTGGTGGCCGCCGCCGATCCCTTCACCACGGCCGAAAACCAGGTGACGGAGCAAGCCGCCCAGATCCAGAACATGATCCTGCAGGGCTATGACGCGATCGTGCTCAACGCAGCGTCCCCTGACGCGTTGAACGGCGCGGTGAAGGAAGCGTGCGACGCGGGCATCGTCGTCGTCTCCTTCGACGGCATCGTCACCGAGCCCTGCGCCTGGCGCATCGCCGTCGACTTCAAGCAGATGGGCAAGGACGAGGTGCTCTATCTCGCGCAGAAGATGCCGCAGGGCGGCAATCTGCTGGAGATCCGCGGCCTGGCCGGAGTCTTCGTCGATGACGCCATTTCCTCGGGCATCCATGAGGGCGTGAAGGAAAACCCGCAGTTCAAGATCGTTGGTTCCGTGCATGGCGACTGGGCGCAGGATGTCGCGCAGAAGGCTGTCGCCGGCATCTTGCCGTCGCTGCCGGAGATCCATGCGGTGGTGACGCAGGGTGGCGACGGCTACGGCGCCGCGCAGGCCTTCAAGGCGGCCAACCGTCCGACCCCGCTGATCATCATGGGCAATCGTCAGGACGAGTTGGCGTGGTGGAAAGAGCAGAAGGACGCCGGCGGCTACGAGACCATGTCGGTGTCGATCGCACCTGGGGTTTCCACCCTCGCCTTCTGGGTCGCCCAACAGATTCTCGACGGCAACGAAGTGCCGAAAGACCTGACGGTTCCCTTCCTGCGCATCGACCAGGACACACTGGAGACGAATCTCGAAACGACCGAAAAGGGCGGCGTCGCCAACACCGAGTACTCGCTCGAGGATGCGCAGAAGGTGATCGCCGGCGCCAAATAGACGGATATAGGCAGAGGGCGCTGCCATTGATGCTGCCGACCCTGGAGGCCACCTCGCCTGACCACGGAGCCTGTCCTCGGGCTTGCCGGAGGCAAGACCCGCGGGCGGCCCGCCTCTCCCCGTCGTCCGGGGGAAGCCGGCCGCGAATCGGGCGCGCGAGGGAGCTCCACCTCGTCACTCCGAATTCGGAAATGCTGTAGCCTCATGTCGCAGCCTTCGGCCTCCCTCGTCCATCTCGATCGCGTGGCCAAGAGTTTCGGCGCCGTCCGGGCGCTGGCCAGCGTGGATCTGCAGATCGCCGCGGGGCGCTGCCTCGGCCTGGTCGGCCACAACGGCGCGGGCAAATCGACGCTGATGCACATTCTGGCCGGAACGCTCGCGACCGATAGCGGGCGGATCCTGGTCGACGGGCTCGACCTCACCGGGAGCTACGGCGTCGCCGGCGCGAACGCGCACGGCATCCGTTGTGTCTTCCAGGAGCTGTCTCTCTGTCCGAACCTGTCGGTGGCCGAGAATGCGCGCATCATGCATCCCTCGTTGAGAGGGCTCGGCTGGCGGCGCCGGGCCGCCCGGCTCATTCTCGACAGGCTCGACGCGATCTTCCCCGGCCACGGTATCGCGGCCGACGCCACGGTTGGCGACCTCTCGATCGCCCGGCGTCAGATGGTGGAGATCGCCCGCGCCTTTTCGGTCTCCGACCGGCCGGTCAAGCTCGTCATCCTCGACGAGCCGACCTCCTCCCTGGACGCGGTGCTTGCGGGACAACTCCTGGCCCATGTCAGGGCATTCGTGGCCGAAGGCGGTGCGGTCGTGCTGATCTCCCATCTTCTCGGCGAGATCCTGTCCACCGCCGACCGCATCGTGGTCATGCGCGACGGCAAGGTGGTGGCGGAGCGCGAAGCTTTCACCTTCAGCCGCGCGACGCTGGTCGAAAGCATGGGCAGCGTGGTGCGCGAGACCAGTTCGGGCGCTGCCGCCTCGAAGCGGCTTGGCGGCACGCCGCTTGTCGCGGCAATTCCTGTCGGACAGGACGGCGGACGCGGGCTGATAGCCCATCGGGGCGAGATCGTCGGACTCGCCGGCCTCGGCGGCCATGGCCAGACCGAAATGTTGCTCCGTATCTTCGAGGGTGCCGGGCGACGCGTGGCCGGCGTCTCCGTCTCAGCCCCGGCTGCGATCGTTGCGGGGGATCGACAGACGGACGGTGTCTTCCCGCTCTGGTCGATTGCCGAGAACATGACAATCGCCTCGCTCGCCGGCATGACGCGCCATTTCCTCATCGAGCCCGCGCAGGAAAAGGCGATGGCCGAGGCCTGGCGCAAACGCATGGGGATCCGTACCGACGACGTCGCCAACCCGCTGCTTTCGCTGTCGGGCGGCAACCAGCAGAAGGTTCTGTTCGCGCGCGCACTCGGCTCGGCGGCCGAGATCATCCTGATGGACGACCCGATGCGCGGCGTCGACATCGGCACCAAGCAGGACGTCTACGCCATGCTGCGCGCCGAGGCGGACAAGGGGCGGACCTTCCTCTGGTACACCACGGAGATGGACGAACTGAAACACTGCGACCACGTCTACGTGTTCCGCGACGGCCGGATCGTGGTCGATCTGCCACGCAGCCAACTGACGGAAGAGAAGGTCCTGCAATCATCCTTCGAGGCCGCCGCATGACGCAGTCGTTGCTGGCGCGCCATATCCGTGTCGCCCTGCCCGCCCTGTCGCTGGCGGTGCTGCTCGCCGCGGTCTTCTATATGCAACCGCGGGCGATGAGTTATGTCGGGCTCAACCTGCTGCTGAACCTCGCGCTGCCGATCGCCTTCGCGACCATCGCGCAGATGTTCGTGATCACGATCAACGAGCTTGATCTGTCGATCGGCGCCTATGTCGGCTTCGTAGCCTGCGTCGGCGCGACCTGGCTGCGCGACGATCCCGCACTGGGCGTTGCAACGCTCGCCGGGGGCGTGCTGGCCTACGCCGCCGTCGGCGCGCTGATCCATGTCAGGAACCTGCCGTCGATCGTGGTGACGCTCGGCATGTCCTTCGTCTGGCTCGGCCTCGCCATACTGGTGCTGCCGACCCCGGCGGGAAGGCGCCGGACTGGCTGCGTGCCGCCATGACCTTCAAGACGCCGCTTTTGCCCCTCGCGATCTGGGCATCGATCCTGCTCGCCCTTGTCGTCCATGTCGGCCTGTTGCGCTCCGCCTACGGCGCGGTGCTGCGCGGAGCCGGCGGCAATCCGCGATCCGTCGAACGCGCCGGCTGGTCGCTGCTTCGCGCCAAGGTCGTCATGTTCGCGCTCGCCGGCCTGTTCGGCATGTTCGCCGGGTTGACGCTGGTCGGGCTGACGACATCAGGCGACGCCAACATAGCCTTGCGCTACACGCTGCTGTCGATCGCCGGCGTTATCCTGGGCGGCGGTGAATTCACCGGCGGCCGCGTCTCGCCTGTCGGCGCCGTGATCGGCGCCATGACGCTGACCCTGGCAGGCTCCTTCCTGTCCTTCCTGCGCCTCGACCCGGACTGGCAGATCGGCGCCCAGGGCATCATCCTGATCGTCGTGCTGGCGCTGCGGGTCCTCATCAACCGGACGGAGGCGCGCGCAGCATGACCGGACGGCTCCGTCGGCTTGCGGACAGACCCTGGCTCTGGGCCTATATCGGAGCCTTGGCCGTCTGGCTCGCCACGATCGCATTCACCGAAGGCCGCGGCGGCGGCGAGGTGCTTACCGCCGCCCTCTCCTTCGCGACCTTCTCGGTCGTGGTCGCCATCGGCCAGATGTATGTGATCACTCTTGGACCGGGCAATGTCGACCTGTCCATTCCGGCAACGATAACGCTCGCGGGCGCAGTCGCCATGAAGATCATGGATACGCAGGATTCGATGATCCTGCCTGGTCTGGCCATCGCCGTCGGCTGCGGCGCCGGCGTCGGCATGCTCAACCACGCGCTGATCCGCCTGCTCCGCATTCCGCCGATCATCGCGACGCTCTCGTCGAGCTTCGTGGTGCTTTCGGCCGCCATCTCCTACAGCCGCGGAATCCGGATCAAGCCGCCGCCCATGCTCGCCGAGTTCACGACCCTGGTCCTCTGGGGCGTTCCGGTGCTCGCCGTCGTCATGATCCTCGTCACTGGCGCCATGAGCGTCGTGCTTCATCGTACGATCTACGGCCGGACCGTTACCGCCATCGGGCAGAATGCGCGCGCCGCGAGGCTTGCCGGACTGCCGGTCGATTGGACCCGTTTCGCGACCTATGTGCTGTGCGGCGCCTTCGCCGGCCTCAACGGCTATCTGCTTTCGGGCTTCTCCGGAGGTGCGGCGCTCAATATGGGGCAGGAATATCTGCTGGCTTCGATTGCGGTCGTGGTCATCGGCGGCACCTCCGTCGCCGGCGGCTCGGCCAATCTCCCCGGCCTGTGGGGCGCGGCGATGCTGCTCTTCCTGCTGGTCACCATGCTCAACACCTTCGGCTTCGGCGCCGGCATACGCCTGGTGCTGACCGGACTGATCATCATCGGCGTCATCACACTGGCCGGCGGCAAGCGGGCCTTGCGCTGAGACAGGGAGAACAGCCGAGCGGGGTGAAGATGACGTCGTTGGTGCCACTCCGGACGGCGAGAGCCACCGTCCCGCCCCGCCCGTTGAGGGCGCGCTCCCGAGCGGCGTCGCTACCGCCGAGCTACACCACTCGGTGAGACACGACCGGGATTTTAGTAGGCTGCTTGTTCGCTTTCACTGTTACCTGCCTCAAAGCAGTCCGCGCGAAGCGCGGGCAAGGGAGCGAAGCAACCGCGCAGGCGAGCCGAAGGCGAGCGTTAGGCGTAACCGCCTGATTCCTTGACGAATCTTCCGCTATTTTATGCAAACACCTGCGGATTCTGCTATACTGTTGGTATCGAAATTCCGTTCGATACTCTCCTGAAGCGCCCGGCTGGCATCCACCGGGCGCTTTTTTTGGCTGAAGCGAGCACCCGGCTACGAAAGCGCTATATCGTCAATGTTCTTAGTGCAACCTTGCCGCCCGATCAGGAGTAACCCCTATCTGGCGGCTTTTTTCATTTCGACAAGATAAGTAAATACTGAATTATCTATTTGTTTTGTTTCGATAAATTCGAATTTTCAGCTAGACAAATCTCGCGAACAGATTCACACATTCCCATGTCAACCAGACAAAGGGAGCTTGTGGACATGGATCACTATATCGCCGACGCGACCTATCACCGGCTTGTCGAAGCCATCATGAAGCTTGAGCCGTCGCCGATCACCGGCGGCCCGGACATGGATAAGATTCAAGAGGCCCTGGGCGAGATCGGCGGCATATGGCCGGCCTGTATCGAAAGCAGCGCGGAAGCTACGGCAAAGGAGGCCGCGTGATGGACGCCGCTACACTCGACAGCGCACAAGTGAAAGCCTTCCTTGACGCCAAGCCAGACTTGGCCGGGGTGCTGGAAGGTGACGGCCTTCAGGAAGTCCGATACGGCGTGCTCGCGGACGGCCGTCCTTATGTGCTCGCCATTATGTCCAACGGTTCCGGGGTGCTCATGAAGCCCCACGTCCGGGCACCGTTGCGGCGGGTCTACGCGTCAGCCGGCCCCGTAATCGAGCAAACATAAGGGCGCGGATCACACCGCGCCCTTTCTCTTTCATAGCCGCCCGGCTAGTTTGTAGACCTTGGGATGGGGTTGGACAAAATGAACGAGCTAAACGCCACTGCGTTGGCAGGATTTTTAGCGCTACTCATTGCAATTCTTACCGTCCTCAAACTTATCTCTGAGAATCTCGAACGCACAACAGCCAGTTTCCGACGTTGGCGTGATTCGAGGAAGCGGCCGAAATACATTCTGATCCCCACGGCCGAAGAGCTTGCCCGATATAGTGTTCAAGAGCCGCAACGTCACGCAATGAGCGCTCGCGACCTAGAGTGCGAATTGAAGGGGCAGGCTAACCAATTGATTTGGACGCACGCAAAAACGCGTGTTGCATTGGTAATGGTGACGTTTGCACTACTTTTTGCAGCGCTCGGAATTCGTCTTCTATACCTTGGCCTTGCCGGCAAGAATTGACGCTTTGTAATCCAGTTACACTCTGAAAATGGGAGTGCTTTTCTAAAGTTGGGGCGTCCCGCCCTTAGACGTTCTTCGCCCGTATGTGGCGGGCATCAGCGGCCCGTCGCCGCCGATCCGCGCAACTTTCTCCAGCCTATCGGCTCAGTTTCTGCTCACTTGCTCCCGATTTTGCCCTCGATTTCCTGATTTTGGACGCAGCCTTCCCCTCAGGCCGTGCCGGCCTTGACGAGAACGAGCGCCCGTTTGGCATTTATCGCGCAGGCGACAAGCTGCAGATGGCAGTGGTTGCGCGCCAGGCCGAGATAGCGAACCCGGGCCATGCCGTACCAGTTCTTCATCGTCGCGTTGGTCCGCTCGATGCCGGCCCGCACGCTGGCGGCGACCTTGTTCATCCACTTCTGCCAATTCGGCTGCTGCTTGCCCCGCTTGGCCTTGTAGGCAATCCGGTCCTTGATGCCTCGATCCGCCAGTTCGTCGCGCAGCGCCTGACTGTCATAGGCCTTGTCGGCGTAATAGGCCTCTTCGTCACCTTGAATGAGCACAGCGCCCATCTGGCTGTCATGCAGATCGGCCGAGCTCATCTCCGCCTGGCGTATCAGCCCGCTCTCCGCGTCGCCGGCGAGATGGGCCTTGTAGCCGAAATAGGTCTTGCCGTGCTTGTGCGTGAAGCCTGCATCCGGATCGCGCGCCGACACCTGGCCCTTCTCGTAGTCGGGCCTGGCCACCGCCGCCGAGATGATGGTGGCGTCAACCAGCGTGCCGCGCCTTACCAGAAGACCGCGCCCTTCCAACTGCCGGTTCAATTCGGCAAGCAGCTTATCTTGAAGCGCCAGTTCGACCAGCCTCTGGCGGAAGCGCCAGATCGACATGTGGTCCGGTGTCTTTTGATCGAGCGGAAACCCACAGAAGCGGCGGAACGACAGCCGGTCGGCCACCGCTTCTTCCGCCGCCGGATCGGACAGGCCGTACCATTGCTGCAAGAGCGCAATCTTGAACATTGCTATCGGCGGGTAGCCGGGCGCCCCCAGAGCATCGTTATGGATTTCCCGGAACAGCACCTCGAAAGCCGACCAATCGATCAACTTCTGCACTTCTTCCAGAAACTTGTTACCCCTGCTCACGTCACGCACCAATGCATCGGCGAGTGAAGGTTGCGCCAAGTTACGACGAGACATAGCCGAATCAATCCTAACTTTTCTCTATTGAATCATAGAGTTGGGACTTTTGAAAAGCGCTCAATTAATGGGAGACACGCTGAATGGACCACGCATCGCTCACAATTGCCCTCATCATATGCCGCCCGACGCGGTCGCGCTTCGCCGGTGCGACGCCATCGCGGCTTTCTTCGAAGAGCCCCGTTGTCTGGAGGTTGCCGCTGCCGCATCTGATTACCGCGTGAAGCTTCCAGAGGGCTATTCCTTCGTCTGCGCTCCGTCCGACACGCCCAATCTGCGATGGCCAGAATAGTGCCCTCGGAGGCCGTTTAAACGAAGAGGGAGCCTTAGCAGCTCCCTCTTTCTTTGGTGCGCCCATCATGGGTGCGGTTGCGATGATGCCCGGTGACAAGCGGCTGACGTTGCTCGCGCTGGAATACTTCGCCTAGCCGCCCGATCCTGGCCAATCGACCAGAGGCCCGCCGCTCACACCGGCGGGCTTTTCTATTTCGCGTCATCGTTGCAAGATGGTTCGTCAAACGGGGGAGTCGGGCAAATGAGCGATGCCGCATGGAGAAACATATTCTACGTCCTTTGCGTCGCCTTCTTAGGTTTGTTCGGATACTTTGTGCTTTATGGGAAAGACGGCCAGTTTTTCACACTTTTAGCCGCCCTTCTTTGCTTGGTCGCTTCTCGATTCAATGACGTGGTCAAATTCAAGCTTTCCGGCTCCGGTTTGGAAGGCGAGATGAGGGAGGTATTACAAGAGGCACGGGCCACCCTCTCCCAGTTGCATTTACTCGCCGAGGAACTTTCGAAGACGATCCTTTGGTCGATGCAGGCTCAAGGGCGTTTGGGCGGAACGAGTCTGGAAAATCAGAACGAAATGAGGAATAGAGTTATTGCAGCGCTTAAGAACCTAGGGGTTGCAAAGGAGAAAATATTGGACGTTGTTGCCGTCGAGTATCCTTATATAGACTTCGACTATTCACAGTATGTGACAAAGCCGCTCAATAGGAAACTGCAGGGCGAAGATCGCCAGAAGTGGATTGAGTTCTTTTCAGCGGATAAGCGGAAAGGAATTGGATATGAGCCGAAGCCGGACGAACTGGAGCAGTTCTTGAAATCCGCGAACCTACTCGACGCGGAGACAAAGGAGCGTTTGGAAGATTATCGATACTTCCTCAAGCATCGGGAGCACCGAAGGCCGGAACAGTGGGACAAGCGGCTTGAGCAAACTTGAATGAAGGAAAGGTGCGATGTGGCGGGCTTTGGGGATAGCAATCGCATTGGAAGCGAGCGCGGCAATCGCGCAACCAAATGATGGGCCAAAGCTTGACGACACCGGAACATATGCCGGGAACTACCTATGTGCGCCGTTAGCGTCAGGCGGAGTGCGGTGGGATGAAACCGCCAAAGAATGGCGCGGCGCGGCTTTCAAGGTGCCGTCCGATGGACAATTTGTGTTTGAGATCAAAGTTCTCGACAAGCGCAAGGAGTGGAAGGCATTTGGATTCGCTATGGTGGGGACGACCTACTTTGCGAACGTGCGGCCACTTGAAGGCAATGCCGTTGCTTGCTGGGGCGAGCGCGAAGGATACCAGCCCGCTGATCTGGTCGGCTACAACCACATTCTCATGTCACCGGACGGGGAGTTTCGATGCCGGACGTATGGCGGTCTCAACTACTACGACTTAAATCTCACCACTCGTCGGTATCAGCAAACCTATCATGCTGGTTTCATCGACGGCGAGGACGCGGGAGGAAACACGCCTTCCCTTGAGGTAGGGAAATGCACGCGGATGGATTGAACTGCGATGGGTTTAACGGATGATTATGTTCCCGGCAGACGAAAATCAGAAGCGGCTCGCCGATGAGTTCATGCTGGCCGCTCGCGACATGACTATCGGATTCCTTAAGATCACGCAGCATGCCGGCGATGACACATACGCGGGCTATGAAGAGGGAATCCCGGCCGGAACCGGAACACTCGCCAAAGTCGGTTCCATTCACGGCGTGCTAACCGCCGCGCACGTTCTGGATGAACTACCGAAGCATGGGAAAGTCGGCATTGTTAGGATAACAAACAGACCAGACCAGCCGCAAAAGCTAAAGATCGATATGGAACTGACCGACAGGTTGTTGATTGGGATAGCACCTTTCAACAAACAGTCCGGGCCGGACCTTGGCTTTCTCAAGCTTCATGGTGATGTAGTTGGTTGGCTAGGCGCAAAGGGCGGCAACTTCTTCAATCTTGAAAAGCGAGCCGAAATTATTCCTTCACGGCCCGAGTCACAGCCGTATTACGATGCACTCATTGGGATAGTCGCAGAAAGAACCCAAACGCTGCCGGATACCCTGAAAGACGCCACGTTGCTTGAAATACAGGCGCTCTTTGCCTCCGGCGTGGCGAGAGAGCGCAAAACCGATGGATTTGACTTGCTTGAGTTTGAAACCTTCCTGCCTCCTGAAAAGCAGCCAAACAGCTACCAAGGCACAAGCGGCGGCGGATTGTGGAGGCTGTATCTCGACCCGGATGAACAGCAAATACGTGACAGAGCGCTAATCGGTGTCGCCTTTTACGAGTCAAAGCTTGATGGCGGCATGACTCTGACGTGTCATGGACCAAAGTCGATCTATAGCGACATGATCGCGCGAATCCGTGCTCATTGGCCAAACTGAGGCTCGATATTCAATCCAGCCAAGGCGATTTCCGCAGGCCGGGTGCCACGGGGAACATCCACTTGGTTGTAACACTTAGCGATTTCTAATGTTTGCTAAGCGCTTGAAAACTAATGGAAAAATAGGCATGGCTGGGGCGCCAGGATTCGAACCTGGGAATGGCGGTACCAAAAACCGCTGCCTTACCACTTGGCGACGCCCCAACGACCGGTCATCCGACCGGCGCAGGCGTCTATACACACTGCATCCTGGCAAGACAATGACCTGCAAAAGAATGCGGTGGATTGAGCCACAGCAATCCAAGATTCACCGGGAGGCCGGTCAGGTCGTCTCTATGAAGGCGAACAGGATCTCGCGGGCCGCCTTGTGATCTCCATCCCTTACGGCGGCTTCGAGTCTGGCGAGTTCCTCGCGCAGATGCCAGCTCTCGCGCGGCTGCTTCTTGCCGTACATTATCTTGGGATGGACCGTCCGCTCGACATTTGCGGGATCGTAGAACAGTTCCTCGAAAAGCTTCTCGCCCGGTCGCGAGCCGACAACCCGGATCTCGATGTCGCCGCCCGGATTGTCGTCGTCCTTCACGGAAAGCCCGGCCAGCCTGATCATGTTCTCGGCCAGGTCACGGATGCGTACCGGCTCGCCCATGTCGAGCAGGAAGATCTCGCCCTGTTTCGATAGGCTCGCCGCCTGGATGATGAGCTCCGCCGCCTCGCTGGTGGCCATGAAGTAGCGGGTCATCTTCTCGTCGGTCAGGGTCAGCGGCCCGCCCTTCTCGATCTGTTCCTTGAACAGCGGCACGACCGAACCCTGCGAACCGATGACGTTTCCGAAACGTACGGAGCAGAAGCGGCCCCTGCCATTGCCCGTCTGGTCATGAGACGCGAAGCTGCGCACGATGATCTCGGCCCAGCGCTTGGTGGCGCCCATGACATTGGTGGGCCGCACGGCCTTGTCGGTCGAGATGAGTACGAAATACTCGACCTGGGCTTCGTGGGCGGCCCGCGCCACCACCCAGGTGCCGAGGACATTGTTGGCGATACCGCTGATCGGATTGATCTCGACCATCGGCACATGCTTGTAGGCGGCTGCGTGGAACACCGTGTCGATTGCATGGCTTTCGAAAAGCCGGCGTACCGCCGCTTCGTCGGTGACCGAACCCAGCACGGGCAGGGGCTTGCAACCCGGCTGCTCCCGCAGCGCACGTTCGATCTCGTACAAGGCGAATTCATCGACGTCGAACAGGATCAGCGCCTTGGGCCGCAGCGTGACGATCTGCTTGCAGAGTTCCGACCCGATCGAGCCGCCGGCACCTGTGACCAACACCGTCTTGCCGTTGATCGGGGCCTCTAGAATCGCCGGATCCGGCGGGACCATGGGCCTGCCGAGAAGATCGTCGATGCCGATGTCCCTGACCCTCGACACCAGATCCCCGCCGAAGCCGCTCGCCACGGACGGCAGGAAGCTGAGGCGGACCGGCGTCTTGGCAAGCGTTCGGAACATCGCCGCTTTCGACGCGCTCGCGACCTTGTCGGAGCAGACGATGATTTCCTGCACGTCGAGCGTCGCGATCAGCTTGATGATCCTGGCGGGATCATAGACGCGCAACCCGCCGACCTCGGCGCCGTGAAGCGGCGCATCGTCGTCCAGAAACCCCAGGAGAAGGTTGCGCGGATCATGTCTGAGGGCGGCCGAAAGCTGATGCCCCACGGGACCGACGCCGTAGATCAGTATCCGCTTCTGATTGACGACGTCTTCGACTGCCGCGCCGAGCAGGCGCTTAGCGAGAAACCGGCTGCCGGACAACAGCGCCGTACCGACGATGAAATAGATGATCGGCACAGTACGCGGCGCGCCTTGGATGCCGCGGAGCTCGGTCATATAGACCACTGCGAGCCATAGCGGAATCGAAAGCGCCAACGCCTTCATGATCGTCCAAAGCGTGGCTTCGGTGACGTAACGAACCACGACACGATAGAAGCCGAACTGATAGAGGATCGGAAGCGCGATGGCCGGGGCGGCGGCGATCAGTCCGACCTGCTTCGCGCTTGGCTGGAAGAACTCGCTCAGCCGGATCGAGTAGCTGAGCCAGAGCGCCAGAAACAGGACGAAAAAATCGAAGATGCCGAGCAGCACACGCTTTCGTGCCCGCGGCATCGAGATGAGCCAGGTGGAGGATGCGTTCAGCACGGTCGCCCTATCGTCACATGTGGCGGGTGGCTGGAACGGTCGCCGTGTTGCCCGGCCAGGAATGTTCGCGATCGTGCATGTTTCCCCTCGTCCGCGGTGCCACGGAGCGACGCGCGGTCCTTATCGCGCGAATGCCGGGGCAAATCAATGCGCGCGATCGGTGGCCGGCCCCAACAATCGACACACGCCCGGAGCGGTGGAATCGGTACTGCGGCTCAGTCGAATTACCTCGAAACCGGTCCGATGCTCCGGGTGATGCCTGTTTCCGCCTCAAGCCGCCTTGAGCACCGCGCGCACGGAATCGATGATGAAACCCTGCGTCTCGGCATCGAGATAGGCGTGCATCGGCAGACTGAAGACTTCCTTCGCAACGCTCTCGCTGACAGGCAGACTGCCGCCGACCGACGGGAAGCCCTTGTAGGCCGTCTGCATATGCAGGGGCTTCGGATAATAGATTGCAGTCGGCACGCCCTTGTCCTTCAACGCGGCCACGATCGCGTCGCGATCGCGACCCGGCGCGCGAAGCGTGTATTGCGCCCAGACCGAAACCGAGCCAGCGGGCACGGAAGGCGTGACCAGGACGTTGCCGAATCCTTCGTCGTAGGCGGCCGCGATCCGGTTGCGGGCTTCGATCTCATCGGGGAAGATAGCCAGCTTCTCGATCAGAATGCCGGCCTGCAGGCTGTCGAGCCGGCCGTTCATGCCGATGCGGACATTGTCGTAACGGTCTTCGCCTTTGCCGTGGAAGAGCAGCGACCGCAAGAGCTGCGCCATATCGTCGTCATTCGTGAACATCGCGCCGCCGTCGCCATAGGCGCCGAGCGGCTTGGCCGGAAAGAAGCTGGTGGTCGTCGCCATGCCGATCGTGCCGACCTTGCGCCCCTTGTAGGTGGCGCCGAAACTCTGTGCGGCGTCGCAAAGCAGCCAGAGGTCGTTCTCCGCGGCGACCGGCTCGAGCCGGTCATAGTCGGCAGGAAGGCCGAAGAGATCGACAGCGATGATGCCGGCCGGTTTCAGCCCAGCGTCTTTCGCCTCGCGGATCGCCGCCTTCAGGCTTTCCGGATCCATATTGTAGCTGTCCGGCTCGATGTCGACGAAGTAAGGAGTTGCGCCGAGCCAGGCGACGACTTCCGCCGTGGCGGCGAAGGTGAAGGAGGGACAGAACACCGCCTGTCCCTGGCCGACGTTCCTGGCCATCAGAACCAGGGCGAGCGCGTCGGTGCCGTTCGAGCAGCCGATGGCGTGGCGCGCGCCACAGAAAGAGGCCAGCCGGGTTTCGAATTCACCTACCTCCGGCCCGAGAATGTAGGCGCCATGGTCGAGCGTCCGCCGCATCGCGGCCTCCACACGATCGCGAATGCGAGCCTGCTGGGCGGCAAGGTCGATGAAAGGGATCGGAGTCTTCATGCCAATATGGTTCCCGATTTCGATCGGGCCACGGAACCGATGTGGCGGCTGCCATGGGCCGGGAGGTTCCCTAGACCGCGGTCAGGCTTTTTGCCAGCGGCCTGTCGGGCTTTTGCTGCGATCGCAATGACGATTTGTTGCGTCCGGAAAAGAACGCCTGGCGCGGCGGCGTCCCAAATGAAATCAGGCGCCGGGAGCGGCGCCTGTATTCCAATCGTCCTCGCTTTGCCGCCTCAGCCGCGGAAGCGCTCGACGAGGTTCCAGGCGGCCGGCACGATCGCCGCGGCGAGTGCGACCTTGACGAGGTCCGTCACGATGAACGGCCCGACGCCGAAGGCGATCGCCTTCTCCGCGCCGAACAGATAAGCAAGCCAGGCCGCGCCTAGTCCGAGAATAGCCACCTCGCCGACGAGCATCGCGGCGAAGAGCTTCACGGGATGACGGTCCAGCCCCCGGTCGGCGGCCCAGCCCGCGATCGTGGCCGCGACGACGAAACCGACCAGGTAGCCACCCGTCGGCCCCGCCATATAGGCGAGACCGGCACCGGTCGCGAAGACAGGCAAGCCGACCGCACCCTGGGCGAGATAGGTGAGCAGCGTCACGAAGGCGAGATCACGCCCATAGGCGGCGCCGATCAGGAACACGGCGAGGACCTGCAGCGTCATGGGAACCGGCCAGAAGGGAACGGTCACCTTCGCCGAGAGCGCGAGCAAGGCCGTGCCCGCGATCACCGCCACCGCTTGCGTTAGAAGGCGGCTTACCCCGTCCTGCGGGAACGCAAGGGAGATGAGCGGACGTGAGACTGCAGCGACGGCCATGAATAAACCCTTCCTGTGCGGGCCGGAACCTCCGGCGATCGGGTTTCGGTATATTGGCTTCCGTGCTAAGCGGCAAACGATTTTGCTGCGCAATACCGCACAACGGAGGAGCACGGCCGTGGCTCTGGAATTCGACATGACCTTCGACCCCGCTTATGGCCACGCCGTCCAGATAGCACCCAATGTGCTTCGGCTGACGGTCGAGAATCCGAGCCCATTCACCTTCCACGGCACCAACACCTATATCGTGGGCGAGCACGCCCTGGCCGTCATCGATCCGGGTCCGGAGGACGAGGCGCATCTTGCCGCCATATTGAGGGCGGCTGCCGGTCGGCCGATCAGCCATATCTTCGTCAGCCATACGCATCGCGATCACTCCCCCTTGACCATGCGCCTCAAGGAGCGCACGGGCGCGACGGTCTATGCGGAAGGACCGCATCGCCCCGCCCGGCCGCTGCGAATCGGCGAGCTCAATCCGCTCGATGCCAGCGCCGATACGAGCTTCCGCCCCGACGTTGCGCTGGCCGATCAGGCATTGGTGGAAGGCGACGGCTGGACGTTGCGGGCCATCCACACGCCCGGCCACGCGGCCAACCATGCAGTCTTCGCGCTCGAGGGCACGGGCCTCCTGTTCTCCGCGGATCACGTGATGGCCTGGTCCACTTCGATCGTGGCTCCGCCCGACGGCGCCATGGCGGATTATATGGCGTCGCTCGACAAGCTCCTGGAACGCGACGATCGATCGTTCCTGCCCGGCCACGGCGGGCCGGTCACCGCGCCGCAGGCTTTCATGCGCGGCCTGAAGGCGCACCGGAAGATGCGGGAAAGGGCGATCGTCGAGCGGCTGGCAGCGGGTGACCGCACCATCTCCGAAATGGTCAGCGCCATTTACCGGGACACCGACCCGCGGCTGCACGGAGCTGCGGGTCTGTCCGTGCTCGCCCAGCTCGAGGATCTCGTCGCGCGCGATGTCGTCGCCACGCCGGCAGCCGTCGCCATCGACGCGGAGTACCGGCTGAGATAGTCGCGCCAAGGCCGAAACAACTTCGATCGATTCCCGTAGGTCTCGCCGGCTCTCATAGCAAGGCGCCGGATGTTGACACATCCGGTCGGTGTGATGCTGACGCATCCACCCGCCCCCAATCGCTGGCGCGACCCCTCCGGGCCGCTTGGCTTTCGCACCAGTGGCGTTGCGCGGTGGCGTGCCGCAGCGTCGATCTCATCGACCGCTGGCGTCAGTTCTCCGGGGTCTCCGGCGCGGCTACGCCTGCCTGGAGCTCGACTTCCTTGTCCGTCTCGTCGAGAAACCCGGCGATCCGCCTGCTATTGTCGCCGAGGTCGTGCCGGCCGAACCGGGATGCCGATCGCATGTCGACATAGGTGGACCCGCCCTCGTCCGCGAGGCGGATCGCGACGTCGGACGCAAAACCCAGGATCGTCGTACGGGCGACGAACACGATCGTGACGGCGCCGGGATCGAACTCGCCAGGCCCATTCGACGAGTATCTGCCGATTTCCGTCCAGCCATGCGCGGCGGCAAGGCCCTCGACGATCGGCTCGACGCGGTCGATCGGCAGTTCGTAGCGCCGACCGGTGATCTCCGGGTAGTTTTCCTGCTGGATCGCCGCGGCGTCCGCGCCGATCGTCGGGACCGGAATCATCGTATCGGTTTGCAGCCCGGCCGCGGCCGCAAGCAGCGGCGGGTCGGAAAGATCGGTCGAGATGTCATTGAGCTGCGGATAGACGAATACGCGGTAACCCGACACGAGGAACGGCGTCAGCACGGCGAGGGCAATCAGGCCGCCCAACACAGCATTCGAGGCACCCCGCTCACCGAGCGCCCAGACACGGGAGAAACCCGTTGCCGCCAGCATGAGGGCTGCGACCGCCAGGGCGCCGACGATCCCGAGGATCCACAACAACGCGACGGTCTCGAGCAGGCTGTAGCGATGCGCCAGTCCAGCGACGACGAAAAGCACCGCATCGAACCACGCGAGTCGCCGCGACCAAGCCGCGGCTGACGACGCGCGCCGCTCAACCAGAACCGCCATGCCACTTCGCATCAAGACCATCGGGCGCGTTCTAACGCATCGGTCCGAGAATCGGAATCGATTTCGGTGGAATACGATGCGCCGGTCCGAAGGGATACAGCGGCCGTGCCCGCTCAAGCGGGCACGGCGAAGACGCTGCAGTTTCAGAAAGGACGGTTGTGCGACCGTATCAGGCAGTCGGCAAGCGATAGTCCTGGAACTGCTCGCGCAGCGTAGTCTTCTGGATCTTTCCGGTGGCCGTGTGGGGAATCTCGGCGACGAAGGCGACATCGTCAGGCATCCACCATTTGGCGATCTTGCCGTTCATGTAGCCGAGGATGTCGTCCTTCGACGGCTCCTTGCCAGCCTTGCGCACCACCACCAGCAGCGGCCGCTCGTCCCATTTGGGGTGGGCGACACCGATCACGGCAGCCTCGGCGACATCGGGATGGCCGACGGCGAGGTTCTCGATATCGATCGTCGAAATCCACTCCCCGCCCGACTTGATGACGTCCTTGGCCCGGTCGGTGATCTGCATGTAGCCGCTGGCATCGATATGGGCGACGTCGCCCGTGTCGAACCAACCCTCTTCGTCGAATTGCTCCTTGCCGGCCCCGCCGTAATAGGCCCTGGCCACTGCCGGACCCCGCACCTTCAATCGTCCGAAGGTCTTGCCGTCCCACGGCCGGTCGACATTGTTATCGTCCGTCACCTTCATCTCGACGCCGAACGGCGCATGCCCTTGCTTCTGCTGGACGTCCAGCCGGGCATTACCCTCCAATCCGTCATGAACCGGCTTCATCGTGCCGAGCGTGCCCAGCGGGCTCATCTCGGTCATGCCCCATGCATGGATCACCTCGACGCCGTAGTTGTCCTGGAACTTCTGGGTCATGGCGCGCGGACAGGCTGAACCGCCGATCACCACCTTCTTGAGATGAGGCAGCTTCTTACCCGTCTCCTCCAGATGCTGCAGCAGCATGAGCCAGACCGTCGGCACGGCGGCGGTAAAAGTCACCTTCTCGCTATCGAGAAGCTCGTTGATCGATGCCCCGTCCATCTTGCCGCCGGGCATGACGAGCTTGGCGCCGATCATCAGCGCGCTCTGGCCTAGTCCCCAGGCATTGGCGTGGAACATCGGAACGACAGGCAGCACCACGTCGCGCGAGGAAATGCCCATCGCATCGGGCATGCAGGCGATCATCGCGTGCAGCACGTTGGAACGGTGGCTGTAGAGCACTCCCTTGGGATCGCCGGTAGTTCCCGATGTGTAGCACATGCCTGCGGCGGTGTTCTCGTCGAAGCTCTTCCAGGCGAAATCGCCGTCGGCCTCGCCCAGCCACTCCTCGTAGGCGACGGCGTTCGGCAGCGAAGTCGCCGGCATATGCGCCTTGTCGGTGAGCACGATGACCTGCTTGAGCGACTTCACCCCGGCGGCGACCTTCTCGATCAGCGGCAGGAAGGTCAGGTCGACGAAAACGGCCCTGTCCTCCGCATGGTTCATGATCCATAGGATCTGTTCCGGAAAAAGGCGCGGATTGAGCGTATGATAGACCGCGCCGATGCCCATGATGCCATACCAGGCCTCGAGATGGCGCGCGGTGTTCCAGGCCAGCGTAGCGATGCGATCGCCGAGCCCGAAGCCATCGCGCTCGAGTCGCTGGGCGACTTTCAGCGACCGGCTGCGCAATTCGCCGTAATTCGTCCTGACGATCGGGCCTTCGATGGAGCGCGATATGATCTCGCGATCGCCATGCTGCAAAGCCGCATGGTCGATCAATTTGTGGCACAGCAGCGGCCATTCCTGCATCAAGCCGAGCATTGAATCCTCCCGAAATTACCTCGCGGATAATTGAGAGCGACACGCGCGCTTTGTCCAGAGGAATGACGCGGCTTCCCTTGGGGCATCGATGAAAGTCGGCAAAGGGGCCTCGTCACAATACCGCCATTCTCGCGCGAAATCCTTCCAGGTTGGTGGGGCTCAAAGAGTAAGAGGCGTAAACTAGCGAGAGGCTCCCCATGGACGCGACCAGCGAGGTCCGTCGGACCGCCGTCCCCGTGAAGCTGCCTGCGGTTGCGGCAGGAGTAAGCTTCGCGATCGAAATGCGCGAAAACATCCAGCCTGCGGCTGAAGACCCCGATCCCTCGACCCTGGGCGAACTTCTGTCCGAAATCGACCTGACACCGTCCCAATTCGAGGATGCGCTGCCCGACCTGCCGGACCTGGAGGATTTCGAGGAGTCCGTCCGCATGGCGCTCGCGGCCGTCGGCGGGGAGCTCCTGTTCCAGATGCGGCTGGAGAATGTCGACGATTGCCGGCACGTGGCCGCGGTGACGTTGGGCACAGGCGGCGATCGCCGGGTCGCCCTCGTCATTCTGCCGCCCGAGGGTGTCATGCGGATCGAACCGGTGGAGAGCAGCACCAACCCGCTTGCGGCGCTCGCTCGCTCCTACGCCGGCGTGCTCGACGCGTACCAGTCGGCGGCTTGACTCCAGCAAGGACCGCCGCCGCGACGTTCGAAGCGAAACAGAAGCTTCCCGCGCGGGATATAAAAGGCAGGGGTTGCGCCCACCTCGTTGCGTCAGGCATACAAAGAAGCGATTGGTGCCGTCCCGCGCCGGCAGGTCCATCACGGACGCAGAGGGACAACGTCGCTTCCTCAGGAGGGCCAGCAGATGAAGACGTCAGGGAATCCGTCACCTGGCTTCGCTCGCAACCCGGGCAAGTCGATCAGCGTCGCGCCCTACGAGGGCACGGTCACCGTTCGATCCGGGGATAGGATCATAGCCGATTCGGGACGCGCGAAGCTGCTCACGGAGGTGCCCTATCCGCCGGTCCTCTATGTTCCCTTCGGCGATATCGATTTCGGCGCCCTGGAGAAGACATCGACCTCGACCCACTGTCCCTACAAGGGCGATGCGAGCTACTGGAGCGTCAAGGGCGGCGCGAAGGATGCGATGTGGGCCTATGAGGCACCCTTCGACGAAATGGCGGAGATCAAGGATCATGGCGCGTTCTATCCCGACCGGGTGACGGTCGAGACGCGGTGAGCCGAAGCGTCACGATCAGCGCGGGACTGCGCCTTCAAAGCACCACAAGGCGTCTCGAGGTGATTCGTCGATCTCGAACCAAGGAAGACCACCCGTCATTCACAACAGAATCGAGAGGCAACGGCGCCGTGCCCGGCAGACTGCCTTGGTGGTATCTGAACATCTTCTTCACAGCGCATTAAGCTTTTGCGTGCAGCAACTTTCCATCGACAATATCGAACACATGGACGCCTGCGCTGTTCTGGTGCATAGCCTCCCCATGACGGAGCCCCTACGTGCATTGATTCAGGTGACGCAACGGTGAGCAGTTCCCATGGCGAGGGCTGTCGGACATTTCGGTGGCACTACATTCTGTCGGCGATGGCCAGCGTTGCCTTGTCGATCTGGGGCGCCTACGCGACGTCGATTCCCAATCCCGATGCCTCGCTGTACCTGAGAGCGGCAGAGTATTTCTCGCAAGGTCGCTTTGCCGACGGAATGGCCATCTACCGCTGGCCGTTCTACAGCTTGCTGATTTCAGGGGTCATGTCGCTCACCGGCTTGTCGGCGCTGCTCGCCGCGCAGGTCGTCAACGGCGTCCTGACGCTCGGCACGACCGTCACTTTTGTCGCGCTCGCCTATCGGCTGACCAATGGCGACCGGGCCTTTGTGACGGTCGCAACGATCATGATCGTTTTCCAGCCCCAGCTCACGGAACTGCGATCCTGGGTGATACGCGACAACGGCTATCTCTGTTTCTTCCTCGTCGCCGTCTACTTCGCGGTAGCCGACAACCAACAGCCGTCGCTGTTCAGGAAGCTCGCCCTGCTCGCAGCACTGGCCGCCGCGACCTTGTTCCGGATCGAAGGATTCTATCTGGCAGCGCTTGTCGCCGTCTACTACATCATCATCCGGCTCAGGACCGTTACCCAGCAGGCCAGCACGATCGCCGTCTTCGTCATCGCGGTATCCGCAATACTGCCGTTCATGTTCGGCATATGGGCGAGCGGTACCTTCGCCAGATGGATCGAGGGCAAAGTCCTGCCGCAGAAGATGTCGATCTTCGGCCCCGCCATTCTCGAGCGCGTCGACATCCTCGAGAAGGATGTGCTGGTGCTCGGCTCCGGACACGGATGGCAGGCCTATGTCGCCATCGCTGTTGGACTGGCGCTCATCCAGATCGTGCGCGCGTTGACGCCGGTCTATACACTCTTCGGCCTCTTCGCGTTCCTGCCGCATCGCCTGCTGCCTCAAAAGGCCAACCTCACCGTGGTCTGGTTCGCGGCCGGCCAGTTGCCGATGCTGATCCTGTTCACCTTCATGAAGGCGCTGCTCGACTGGCGCTACGCCATGGGCTTCGCCCTGATCGCGATGTTCGCGACCGTCGCCTGCGCGACCGCGAGTTGGCGAGAACTGCTGATGGGGCGCCCCCGGGCCTTTCTGGTCTTTCCCTCCATCGTCATCGCGGTCGCCATAAGCTGGGTTCTGGACACCCCGAAGCACGGACGACTGGGGCAATATACGGATGCAGCGACCTGGATCCGCGAGAACGTGCCGGCAACCGCCAACATCTGGATGAACGAGCCGCGTATCGCCTATTTCTCGGGTCACACCTATCGGAATGTGGCAGGGGTCACCGAGATCCTCTCGCTCCCCCGTCCGGCGTTCGAGAAGAACGGGCAGATCGACGTCTTTGTCTATGCGACCGGCACCGCCGATCTCAAGGCACCGTTTCCGAATGGCCGTCCGCCCAAGGTGGTCCAGACATTCTTTGGCACGGACGGGAATTTCGTTCAGGTGTTCGCCATGTGCCGGGCGATGACGCACTGCAGCCCGCCGTCGAAGCCGGCCCCCGCCAGTCAATGAGGATCGCCCTCGGCATCCACCGGCTGCAGCCGCGCGGCGGGCTCGAAGACAACTGCCTTCGGATCGCGGCGGAACTCGATCGCCGCGGCCACGAGGCAACGTTGTTCGTAGCCGGCGCTTGTCCGGATGTGAAGTTTCCTGTCGTATCGATCGCCCCGCGGCGCAAGCCATCATCGAATCACGCGCGCGCCGCGGCCTTCGCCACAGCCTTCGTCAATGCGACGAACGGACGTTTCGACCGAACCGTCGCGTTCCAGCCCGCGCCCGGTGCCGAAATCCTGTTTCTGGCCGATGCGCTGCGTAACCGCGCGGACGCGCCTTTTCTCAAGCGCCTGACTCCCAGATTCCGGACCTTTGCCCGGCTTGAACAGGGCTGTTTCGACACACCGGCCAAGACGCGGATCATCGGCGTCGCCCTTTCCCAGATGCGAGCCGCCGTGGAGCGCTATCCCTCGAGCCGCGAGCGTGTCGCCGTCATCCCCCCCGCCATTGCGGAAACGCGGCGGCGGCCCGAGCTTCGCGATCAATTGAGGCCGGCGGCACGGGCAGAACTGGGATTGGCGCCGGACGAGCCGGCCTGGCTCTGGCTCGGCCTCCAGCCGGAAATCAAGGGCCTCGACCGCGTCATCGAAGCGCTTCCCGACCATCCCCGCGCACGCCTGCTGGTCGGAGGCCTCGGCTCCGGCGATCACAAGATGCGAAAACCCCTCGCCCGCGCCGCGCAACTCGGCGTGGGCGACCGCATCCGATGCATGGGCTACATCTCGGGAGACCGTTTCTTCAAGGCAGTCGCGGCGGCCGATGTGCTCGCCCATCCGGCGCGAGTCGAAGTCGCAGGGGCCGTGATTCTGGAGGCGATCGTGAACGGTCTGCCTGTCGTGACCACTGATATATGCGGCTTTTCCGGGCGGATCCTGGAGGCTGGCGCCGGCAAGGTCGTGACCGGCCCTTTCGCGGCCGACACCTTCAGCAGGTTTCTTGGTGACGTCGGTGGCGCCGGCAACGAGGACCTTTCACGCAGGGGCATTGCCTATGGCGCCAATCCGGAGCTCTATTCCGGCGTCGACGTTGCCTGCGACCTGATCGAGGCCGAGCATTGGCCGGCCCCTCCGGAAGGCCTCTGAACAGAAGTGCGACGCCGCTTGATGCTCCTGCCCGTCAGGGGCGTGACGCTCAGTCATGACGCCGTCGGTTCCCTCCCACCCGTTCCACTCGGGCGCACGAGGGTGAAGCCCTTCCTTCGAGGCCAAACGGCATTTGACCACCCTTCGCGCACAGGCGGCTCTGCCCAACGACCGTATCGCGGCGAAATCGGCGCCGTCGCTGCCGGCTCAGGCCTGCTTGCGCACCGCGGCCTGCGCCGCCGCCAGCCTGGCGATCGGCACGCGGAAGGGCGAGCACGAGACATAATCGAGGCCCACCTCTTCGCAGAACCTGATCGAGGCGGGATCCCCGCCGTGCTCGCCGCAGATGCCGAGCTTGATGGCGGGACGCGTGACGCGCCCCTTCTCGGCCGCTAGGCGCACCAGTTCGCCGACGCCGTCGACATCCAGCGACACGAAAGGATCCTGTTCGATGATACCCTTGCGGCGATAGGTCTCGAGGAAGGATGCGGCGTCGTCGCGGGAAATGCCGAAGGTGGTCTGGGTCAGGTCGTTCGTCCCGAAGGAGAAGAATTCGGCCGCTTCGGCGATCACATGGGCGCGTATCGCGGCACGGGGCAATTCGATCATCGTGCCGACCAGGAACTCGATCTTGACCCCCGCCTCGTCCATCACCTCCTTGCCGACGGTTTCGATATGGTTCTTGACGTAGTCGAGCTCGGCTTTCAGCCCGACCAGGGGAACCATGATTTCCGGCACGACCGGCGCACCGGTCTTCTTCGCCGCTTCCACCGCTGCTTCGAAGATGGCGCGCGCCTGCATCTCGGCGATCTCGGGATAGGAGACCGCCAGACGGCAACCGCGGTGACCGAGCATCGGATTGAACTCGTGCAGCGCCTCGGTGCGCTGGCGCAGCCTTTCGGCCGACACGTTCATCGCCGCGGCGACCTCGGCCACCTCCTCCTCCGTCTTCGGAAGGAATTCGTGGAGCGGCGGGTCGAGCAGGCGGATCGTGACAGGCAGACCCGCCATGATCTCGAACAGTTCCACGAAATCGGAGCGCTGCATCGGCAACAGCTTGGCCAGGGCGACGCGGCGCTCCTTCTCCGTGTCGGCGAGGATCATCTCGCGCATCGCCACGATCCGGTCGCCCTCGAAGAACATGTGCTCGGTCCGGCACAGCCCGATGCCTTCGGCGCCGAAGGACCGCGCCATGCGCGCATCGGACGGTGTCTCCGCATTGGTGCGCACCCTCATGCGCCGAATCGCATCGGCCCACTCCATGATCGCAGCGAAATCGCCGGAAAGCTCCGGCTGCAACATCGGGACGGCGCCTTTCAGCACCTGGCCGTTAGCGCCGTCTATGGTGATGACGTCGCCCTTGCGGAAGGTCGTGCCGAGCGTGGACAGCGTGCCGTTGCGGTAGTCGACGCGCAGCGATCCGGCGCCGGAGACGCAGGGCTTGCCCATGCCGCGCGCCACGACGGCCGCATGGCTGGTCATGCCGCCGCGGGTGGTCAGGATGCCTTCGGCCGCATGCATGCCATGGATGTCCTCGGGACTGGTCTCGACCCGCACCAGGATCACTTTGCGCCCCTGCGCCTTCAGTTCCTCGGCCTCGTCGGATGAAAAGACGATCTCGCCCGTGGCCGCGCCCGGCGAGGCAGGCAGGCCGATACCGATGACATTGCGCTCGGCCTTGGGGTCGATCGTGGGATGCAGCAACTGGTCGAGGGACGCCGGATCGATACGCGCAACGGCTTCCTCGCGGGTGATCAGCTTCTCGGCCGCCATCTCCACGGCGATCCTGAGCGCTGCCTTGGCCGTGCGCTTGCCGGAGCGTGTCTGCAGCATCCACAGCTTGCCACGCTCGATGGTGAATTCGAGATCCTGCATGTCACGGTAATGCGTCTCCAGCCGCTGGGAGATCTCGACGAAGGACTGGAACGCCTCCGGCATCAGCTTCTGCAGCGACGGCTTGTCCGAACCGGCCGCGATGCGGGCGGCCTCGGTGATGTTCTGCGGCGTGCGGATACCGGCGACGACGTCCTCGCCCTGCGCATTCACCAGGAACTCGCCATAGAGCATCTTCTCGCCGGTCGAGGGGTTGCGCGTGAAAGCGACGCCGGTGGCCGATGTTTCGCCCATATTGCCGAAAACCATGGCCTGGACGTTGACGGCCGTGCCCCAGCTCTCGGGAATGTCGTGGAGCCGGCGATAGGTGATGGCGCGATGGTTCATCCAACTCGAGAACACCGCCCCGATCGCGCCCCAGAGCTGCTCCTGCGGATCCTGGGGGAAGGGCTCGCCCAATTCTTCCTCGACCTTGGCCTTATAGAGAGCGATGACGTCCTGCCACTCGCCGGCCGACAGTTCGGTGTCGAGTTCATGGCCGAGCCTGGCCTTTTCCTCCTCGAGGATCTCCTCGAACACCTCATGGTCAAGGCCCATGACCACATCCGAATACATGTGGATGAAACGACGATAGCTGTCATAGGCGAAACGCGCGTCGCCCGCATCCCTGGCCAGCGCCTCGACCGTCACGTCGTTGAGGCCGAGATTGAGCACCGTGTCCATCATGCCCGGCATCGAGGCGCGGGAGCCGGAACGCACGGAAACCAGCAGCAGGCGCGAGGGATCGCCGAAGCTGCGGCCTGTCAGTGCGCCGACATGATCGAGCGCCGACTGGACTCCGGCCTTGAGCGTGGACGGATAGGAACGGCCGTTCGCGTAGTACCAGTTGCAGGCTTCCGTCGTGATGGTGAAGCCCGGCGGTACGGGAAGGCCGAGGCTGCACATCTCGGCGAGATTGGCACCCTTGCCGCCCAGAAGCGTGCGGTCGCCGGCCCTGCCCTCCGCCGCACCATCCCCGAACGTATAGACCCATTTCGTCATCGCGCGCGCCTCTGAAGGTTCCGGTCCAGCCCTCTTATTCGTTCGTGGAGAACGCCGCCACGATAAAATCGGTTGAAGAAAAAGTACTGGAAAAACGCGGGGATCAGCGCCAGCCGGGCGTGGGGGAAAGCACCGATGTCCTATGCGCAGGCCGCTCGACAGCGTCGCAACCCATGACATTCATGCTTGCGGCTGCCCTCCTGGCCGTATAGAACATAAAGAGAACGAGTGAGGTGCGCGATGAAAGAGACCGGCAAACTGGACTATATCGAAATGTCCGCCACGGGTTCGACGCTGGACAGCACCAAGGCCTTCTACAGCGCGGCCTTCGGCTGGTCCTTCACCGACTACGGCCCGAACTACACCGCGTTCGACGAAGGTCTGGAAGGAGGGTTCCAGACCCAGGAGCAGGCAAAGCCGCTCCCCATCCTCTATTCCAGGGAACTCGAAGCGACCTTGACAGCGGTCGAGGAAGCCGGCGGCAGGATCGTCAAGCCGATCTTTTCGTTCCCTGGAGGACGACGCTTCCATTTCGTCGATCCAGCCGGCAACGAACTGGCGGTCTGGGGACAGTAGAACATGTCTCCCGAAAGGGTGCCGTGGTTTCGGGATAAGGACATGCGCAAATCAAGAACCTGCAGCGCGTCGCGTGAATGCTTTTTCGTGCGACATGATGTGGAGCGCCGCGCTTCCATCCGAACGCGCAAAGGACACTCCAGCACTTTGAACCCACGCATCGTGCTTTCCGAAAATCGAGTACGTTCTTCGGGCCGGTAGCCACCCGACGCACTATCGCGGCTGGGCGAGCCGGGTGAGGACACCTCTCAGTGCGCCTGTCGCGAGCGCGACATCGGGCTCCTTCTGCAAGGCCATCAGATAGCGCAGGCGAAACTCGGCCTGTATGCTCTCCTCCTCGCCGAGCAACTGTCCGGCCGCGGTCAGGAAGGGAGCGAGTTCCGCAATGTCCTCCTTGTCGTCGAGCGCCTCTTCAAGCTGCACGATGAGTTGCGACAGGGCACCCATCCAGCTGAAGCGCGGATCGCCGATGACGGCGAAAAGCAGCGTATAGGGGTTCTGCAGTTCCGGATCGTCACCGGCCTCGGCGCGGATCAGCGCGCGATGAAGCCCCTTCAGCGCCGTTGCCAATTCTCCGCCTCGGGCTCGTTCCTCTTCCGTCATGAGATTCGTTCCTGATCGCATCGTGCTTTCCCAGGATCGTACTCGATTTTCGGAAAGCACGAAGCTCGGATTCAAAGCCAGAGCGTCCTTTGCGCGTCCCACTGGACGCGCGGCGCTCCGGGCGGATCAACTCGCCTCGCGCAGTCGCTCGGCTGTCTGCAGGTCGACCGAGACGAGCTGGCTGACGCCCTGCTCGGCCATGGTGACGCCGAACAGCCGGTTCATCCGCGCCATGGTGATGGGATTGTGGGTGATGACGACGAAACGCGTCTCCGTCGTCGCCGCCATCTCGTCCATCAGGTTGCAGTAGCGTTCGACATTGTGGTCGTCGAGCGGCGCATCGACCTCGTCGAGCACGCAGATCGGCGCCGGATTGGTGAGGAACACGGCGAAGATCAGCGCCATTGCGGTCAACGCCTGCTCGCCGCCGGAAAGCAGCGTCATGGTTTGCGGTTTCTTGCCAGGGGGACGCGCCAGGATTTCCAGCCCCGCCTCCAGGGGATCCTCCGATTCGATGAGCTGAAGCTCGGCGGTGCCGCCGCCGAAGAGATGCGTGAACAGGCGCTGGAACTGGCTGTTCACGACGTCGAACGCCGCCAGCAGCCTATCCCGTCCCTCGCGGTTGAGGTTCTGGATGGCCTGGCGCAGCTTGCGGATCGCCTCGATGATGTCCTCGCGTTCCGAAACGATGGTCTCGAGCCGCTCGGAAAGTTCCCTCTGTTCTTCTTCGGCGCGCAGATTGACCGCGCCCAGCCGCTCGCGCTCGATCTTGAGGCGTTCGAGCTGACGCTCGACCTCCGCCGCATCGGGCATGGGATCGTCGGCCTCGAGCCCGGTGTGGCGGATGACCAGGTGCGGGGGAGTGTTCAGCGCCTCATGGATACGGGCTTCCACTTCCTTGCGCCGCTCGTCGGCTGCCGTCAGACGCTCCTCCGCGCGAGCACGAGCCTCGCGTGCCTCGGCGAGCCCCTGGATCGCAGCGGTCGCCGCCTTGTCTGCGACCGACTGGCGGTTCTCCGCCTCCTGAAGGCGATCGGCTGCATTCTTGCGCAATGCTTCCGCATCCCTGAGCTGGCTCATCAGGGAACGACGACGCTCGTCGATCTCGTCGGGCGCTTCGGCGAGCGCCTCGCGCTCTTCGATCGCCTCGGCACGGCGCGCCGCGAGCGCTGCGATCTGGCGATCGGCGTTCTCGGCACGCGACACCCAGCTCTTGCGTTCGGCGGAGATCGCGGTGAGCCGGCGGACCCGCGCCTCCGCCTCGCGCTTCAGGCCTTCATGCACGGCTCGGGCTTCGGCAAGCGCGGCACGATCCCCGGAGACGTCGCCCGCCATCCTGTCGAGACGCGCCTGGAGATCGCCGAGATCGGGGGCCGAGGCGAGCGCATCCTCGGCATCCTGATAGGCGGCCTCGATTTCCTCGCTGCCTTGCTCCAATCGCAGCCGTGCCTCTTCGAGGGCCGCGCGTCGGGTCGAAAGCTCGCCTGCCGCCTTCTCGGCCTTTGCCAGCGCGTCGCGCGCGGCTTCGAGAGCGTGCTGGGCGCCGCGCCAGGCCTGTCGCGCATCGCGTTCGGCTTCGGCCGACTGCCGCACGCGCCCTTCGGCGCTGGCCAGTTCTTCTTCGGCCGCTCGCACCCTCTTCGTCGCGGCGACGGCTTCGGCGTCCAGTTCCGCCAGACGGTTCTTCTGCGCAAGGCGCTGCGCGGCCGGCGTCGGCGCATCGGCGCTTGCCGTCATGCCGTCCCAACGCCACAACGCGCCTTCCCGGCTGACCAGCCTCTGGCCGGGTTTCAGAGCCGCCTGGAGCGCCGCTCCCTCGCCCGCCTCGACGATGCCGATCTGGTCAAGGCGGCGTTCGAGCCGGCGCGGCGCGGATACGACCGATGCCAGCGAGCGCAGGCCCGCGGGCAGCACCGGATCGTCGGGCTGCGGTTCCACTTCGGCCCAATGCGCCGGAGCAGCAGGATCCATCGGAAGGTCGAGATCCTCGCCGAGCGCCGCGCCGAGCGCCGTTTCGTAGCCGCGCTCCACGCGCATCTGTTCGAGAACGGCCGGGAACAGGTCGCCGCTCGCAGCGTTCAGCACCTTGGCCAGCGTCCGCGCCTCGGTCTCGACGCGAGCGAGTTCGGCACGGGCCTCCTGCAAGGGTGAACGGAGTGCGGCCTCGGCCGCACGTGCATCGACGACCGCTTTCTCGGCGCCGATGGCATGGCTTTCGGCGACTTCGACCGCCTCCGCTGCCTGCTCGACCAGCAGGCGTTTCTCGGCCGGGTCGGCGAGCCCCCCGATCCGGGCGGCGATATCATCGGCTTCCCGCGCGACCTCGGCGAGCTGGCGCGCCAGCCGATCACGGCGCTCAGCCGTATCGCGCAACGCACGCTCCGCCTGCTGGCGGGCCGCGGCCGCTTCAGCCCGCTCGGCCGTCAGCGCCGCCAGGGCGCCTTCGCTCGCGGCAAGCTTGGCAGCGGCCTCCTCGAAAGCCGCTCGCGTGGTCATCTCGCGGTCGGAGGCGACGGCGTTCTCGTCCTCGAGCGTCGCCTCCTCCTCGGCGAGGCGCTCCAGTATGTCCGCATTGTCGCGGACCATCTGCTCCTCGCGACGCATGTCCGCGTCGAGCTGTGCGATGCGCTTGTCGAGCTCGGCCTGGCGGGCCTGCACCCGCCCCGCTTCTTCCTCGATCTGAGCGCGAGCGATGGAGAGGCGCTGGAAGGTCGCCGCTGCCGCCGCCTCGGCGTCGCGCAGTTCCGGCAGCCGATGGGCGCCGATCGCCTGCTCCTTGGCAGCGGCCATCTGGGCCTCGGCCCGGTCGCCGACCAGCATGGTCGCCGAGGCGAGCGCGGACTTTGCCTCGGCCTCCTGCGCCTTGGCAGCGGTCCATCGCAGATGAAGCAGAATGGCCTCGGCCTTGCGGATGTCGGCCGACAGGTTCTTGAACCGCGAGGCCTGACGCGCCTGGCGCTTCAGGCTGTCGATCTGACTTTCGAGCTCGCCGACCACATCGTCCAGCCGCTCGAGATTCTGCTCCGCAGCGCGCAGCCTCAGTTCAGCTTCGTGACGTCGCGTGTGGAGACCCGAGATGCCCGCCGCCTCTTCGAGCAGAGCGCGCCGGGCCTGCGGTTTCGCCTGGATCAGCTCGCCGATGCGGCCCTGGCCCACCATCGACGGCGAGCGCGCGCCGGTCGACTGGTCGGCGAAGAGAAGCTGCACATCCTTGGCGCGCGCTTCCTTGCCGTTGATCCTGTAGACCGAGCCTGCCTCGCGCTCGATACGGCGAGAGACCTGCAGTTCGTCGGCGTCATTGAAGGCCGCGGGCGCGGTGCGGTCGCCGTTCTCCAGGAACAGCGTCACTTCCGCCGTGTTGCGGGCAGGCCGCGTCGCCGAGCCCGAGAAAATAACGTCGTCCATGCCGGACGCGCGCATGTTCTTGTACGAGCTTTCGCCCATCACCCAGCGCAGCGCCTCGACGAGGTTCGACTTGCCGCAGCCGTTCGGGCCGACGACACCCGTCAGGCCGCGTTCGATCACGAACTCGGACGGCTCGACGAAGGATTTGAACCCGAGAAGGCGGAGTCGGGTGAACTTCATCCGCCGTCACCGCCGGACGAGCGGAAGGGCGACCCGCCCCTCCACACGGCAAAGAAGGGCCGGTTACGAAAGCAGCGGGTCGATGATCGCCGACAGTTCCGCAATCGACAACGCTCCGGGATATCTGCCCCCATCGATGAAGAAGGTTGGGGTCGAGTCCACTCCGAAATCCTTGGCGCCTCGCTCGCGCACCGCCCTCACTTCGTCCAGAAGCTTCTGGTCAGTCAAGCAGGCCTCGAAGGACTCCTGTGAAAAACCGGCCAATTTGGAGATCTGGAGCAGCGCATCCCTGGCATTTTCGGCCGCGGCCCAGCTCCGCTGCTGCTTGAACAGCACGTCCACCATCGCGAAATAGTTGTCGTTGGAGCAGCGCGCCAGCATGAAACCCGCCTCGGCGCGTGGATCGAAGGGGAACTCGCGCAGGATCAGCCGAACCTTGCCGGTATCAATGTATCTGGTCTTGAGCTCCGGCAGGGTCGTCTCATGGAAATGCGCGCAGTGCGGGCAGGTCATCGAGGCATATTCGACGATGGTGACGGGCGCGTCCTCCTTGCCGAGGCTCTTCTCAGGCAGCGCGCCTGCTTCCAGGAGCTTGGCCATGTCGACGGTTCCCGCCGGCTTCGGCGCATTGACGGCCGGCGCGGCGGGAGTGGCCGCATCGGCCGGCTTTGAAGTCTCCGCCTTGGCCTCCTCCGTGGAATCGCTGCACGCGGCAAGCATCAGCGCCGTCGGAAGCACGACCAGCGAGGTCAGAACGGACCGGCGCGGAATGGAACGGATCATCGAATCACCTGGCGAATGAGGAATCTTGCGGTCAAAAGGCACACAAAGGCGAGAGTTGGCGCGAAATAAGGCATGGCCCGATGCAAGCCAACAACGCAAAGAGCCGCAGGCGATCAATTTCACGCGAGAAATCGTCGGCTACGGTCGTTTCTTCGCGCTCAGGATCGTCGTGCCGAGGCGCTCCAGGGCCGCGCGCAGACCGTCGTCCTCGATCTTCGCGACCGTGCCGGCGACGCGTTTCTTCTCCAGTTCCGACAACGGTCGCAGCCGCGGCCTCGGCTTGTCCGGCCCCGTGTTCACCGGCTTCTGCACGATCCTGATGCGGCCGATCGCGGCGAAGCCGAGGAAGGCGTTGACCCGGCTGACGATCTCGTTCGTCTCGTGCTGGACATGGAGCGCCGCCGCGCCCTCGCATGCGATGACCAGCACGGCCGGCTCGAAAGGGTCGTCGTCGTCGAGCCGCCGCGGCCAGACGATCTTCTCGGGACGAGTGCGGCCGGCGAGCCGAGGTCCAACGATTTCCTCCCAGGATTGCACGAGACCGACCGAAATTCCGGCGCGCTTGCGCAGCACCGGATCGAGTATCTCGGTGGCGACATCGCTTACGGGCTTGGGATTGCCGCCCGGCCGTTTCCCTGTCATGACCGGTCCCCTGTCAATTCCTGCTTCCCGCATCGATCAGCCACCGCTCGATGGTAGCCGCAACACGATCCGAATACACTCCCCAAAGCGACGGCATGGCAGCACGCCTGCTCGCCTGGTACGACAAGCACCATCGTGACTTGCCGTGGCGCACGCCGCCGCGCGCCGCAGCGGCCGGCAAGCGGCCCGACCCTTATCGCGTATGGCTGTCGGAAATCATGCTGCAACAGACGACCGTGGAGGCGGTCAAGCCCTATTTCCGTGCCTTCCTCGACAGATGGCCCGACGCCGCGTCGCTGGCCGCGGCCGACCAGGAGGACGTGCTGCGGGCCTGGGCGGGCCTCGGCTACTATTCCAGGGCCCGCAATCTCAAGAAATGCGCAGACCAGCTGGCGGCGAACCACGGCGGCCGCTTTCCCGACACGGAAGCCGGGTTGCGCGACCTGCCCGGCATCGGCGACTACACCGCCGCCGCGATCGCAGCCATCGCCTTCGACCGGCCCGCGGCGGTCGTCGACGGCAATGTCGAGCGCGTCGTGACGAGGCTCTACGCCATAGCCACGCCGTTGCCGGAGGCCAAGCGGGAGATACGGGCGATCGTGGGCGATCTCGTGCCCGCCGCCCGACCGGGCGACTTCGCGCAGGCGATGATGGACCTAGGCGCCACGATCTGCACGCCGCGCCGTCCCTCATGCATGCTCTGCCCGCTCAACGCCGGCTGCGCCGCGCTGGGAGCGGGCGACCCCGAATTCTATCCGGTCAAGGCGCCAAAGGCGGAGAAGCCGCAGCGTCACGGCGCGGCCTTCGTCGCCATCGGCAAAGGCGGCACCATCCTGCTGCGCAAACGCCCGGAGAGCGGGCTGCTCGGCGGCATGAGCGAAGTGCCGACGACGGGCTGGACGGCACGCAACGACGGCGATACGAGCAGCAGAGAGGCCCCCTTTCCCGCCGAGTGGCGAAAAGCGGGAAGCATTTCGCATGTCTTCACGCATTTCGCGCTGGAGCTCGTGGTCTACCGGGCGGAGGCCGGCGACCGCGCGGCGCCAGCCGGGCACCGCTGGGCGAGGCTGGCGGATATCCACGACGAGGCGCTGCCCACTGTCATGAAAAAGGCAATCGAGGCTGCGATATCGGGCGCGACCAAAACCTCCCGAAGCATCAAGAGGAGTTCATGACCGAAATCCGTCACATCGTGTTCGACATCGGCCGCGTGCTGATCCACTACGATCCAGACCTGCCCTTCAGCCGATTGATCCTCGACCCTGATGAACGCCGCTGGTTCTTCGACAATGTCTGCACCCACGACTGGAATGTGGAGCAGGATCGAGGTCGCACCTGGGAGGAAGCCGAAAGCCTGCTCATCGCCGATCATCCGGCGCATGAGGAGAACATCCGCAACTTCCGCCGGCACTGGCACGAGATGGTGCCCCATGCCTATGAGGACAGCGTCGCGGTGATGCTCGAACTGATCGATGCCGGCCATGACGTCACGATGCTGACCAATTTCGCCTCCGACACATTCATCGAAGCCCGGCAGCGCTTTCCGTTCCTCGACCGGCCGCGCGGGGTGACCGTGTCGGGCGAGGTGCGCATGATCAAGCCGGATCGCGGTATCTACGACCACCACATGGCGAGCTTCGACCTCGACCCGGCCGCCACGATCTTCATCGACGACAGCCAGAAGAATGTCGACGGCGCCAGGCACGCCGGCTGGCAGGCTGTGCTGTTCCAGGACGCGAAAACGCTCGAGGCTGACCTCGCGCGTTTCGGGATCAGGCCGTGACCGGAGGGGCCGGCCTCTGAAATCAATCGCACTGGATATTGGCACAACCAGTGAAGGTGGATGCCGTGCATCCGCGGGATCTCGATCGCCAGCGAGGCCTATCCGGGCCGCTCGACTTTCGCGCCAACGGGGTTGGGCCGCGTGATCGCGCGCTCCAACGGTCAATTTCCCCGTCCGTTGGGCGCAGTCCTCGCTTACGCGCCGGCCCTCTCCATGCCGACACGGACGATGCGGCGCAACTCGTCGATCTGGGTGAGACCGCCGTTCCGTTCATAGTGCCAGAACGTCCAGCCGTTGCAGGCGTCGAGCCCCTGCACGGCGGCGCCCACCTTGTGGATCGACCCGACCGCGTCGCCGGCGGCCAGCGTGCCGTCGGCACGAACGGTCGCCGACCATCGCTTCCTGGCGTCGTAAAGACGGGTGCCGGGAGCCATCAGGCCGCTGTCGATCAGGCTGACGAAGGCCACCCTCGGCTCGGCCCGCTTCCCGGAAATGACGGCGAGTTCCGCGGCCTGCAGCGGCTTGACGGCGGCGATACGCTCGGCGGCCGCGTCGATATAGGCCTGCTCGCGTTCGATGCCAACGAAATGGCGGCCGAGGCGTTTTGCAACGGCACCGGTGGTTCCCGAGCCGAAGAACGGATCGAGCACGACGTCGCTCGGACGCGTCGACGCCATCATGACCCGGGCGAGCAGCGCCTCCGGCTTCTGGGTCGGGTGCAGCTTGTTGCCGTTGCCGTCCTTCAGCCGTTCCGAGCCGGTGCAGATCGGGAACAGCCAGTCGGAACGCATCTGGACGTCGTCATTGGCCGCCTTCATGGCCTCGTAGTTGAAGGTGTAGCCCTTGGCCTGCCGATCGCGGGACGCCCAGATCATGGTCTCGTGTGCGTTCTGGAAACGGCGCCCCCGGAAATTCGGCATCGGGTTGGTCTTGCGCCAGACCACGTCGTTGAGGATCCAGAATCCGAGATCCTGCATCGTTGCGCCGACACGGAAGATGTTGTGATAGGAACCGATAACCCAGATCGTGCCGCTGGGTTTCAGCACGCGGCGAACCGCCAGCATCCAGGCGCGGGTGAAGGCGTCGTAGGCCTCGAAGCTGTCGAAGCGGTCCCATTCGTCGTCGACGGCATCGACCTTCGACTGGTCCGGACGATGCAGTTCCCCGTCGAGCTGAAGATTGTATGGTGGGTCGGCGAAGACCACGTCGACCGACTTCTCGGGAAGCCTTTCCAACGCGGCGACGCAATTCCCCTTCAGGATCGTGTCGAGCCAGGCCGGCTGTGCGGAAACGGCGGAAAGTTCGTCGGCAAGACGCAGGGCAGACATGCGGGATACCCAGGTTACGCGTTACGGTTTACGTCCCGTTATGGTTACCGGACTGGGTAAAGATTTGGTGAAACGGGCCTGCCAATTTGCGGTCGGCGTGATCATCGTGTATTCCGCCGGCCTTGCCGCATGAAGCGTCGCCGATCCGCCGGCGCCCACACCTCCCGGAACGTCATGACCCAGATCGACCTTGTCATTTTCGATTGCGACGGCGTGCTCGTCGATTCCGAAATCATCGCCGCCCGTGTCGAAGCGGAACTCCTGACCGAGGCGGGCTATCCGATCTCGGCCGAGGAACTGGCCGAGACCTATGCCGGCCTGACCTTCAAGGACATCCTGCTGCGGGTCGAGGAGAAGGCGCAGATTCCGCTGCAGTCCTCCCTGATCGACAAGGCCGAAAAGGTCAACGATCACCGCCTCGCCAACGAAGTGCTGGCGATCGAGGGCGTGCACGAAGCGGTGGCGGCCCTCACCACGCCGCGCTGCATCTGCTCCAATTCGAGCGCCCATCGGCTCGATGCGATGCTGACCAGGACACGGCTGAAGCCTTTCTTCGATGGTCGGATCTACTCGGCCAAGGAGACCCCCAGCCGACGGACGAAGCCGGCGCCCGACGTCTTTCTCCACGCGGCGCAGACGCTCGGCGCCAACCCCGAGAAGACCTTCGTCATCGAGGATTCCGTACACGGCATCCACGGCGCCAAGGCCGCCGGCATGCGGGTGATCGGCTTCACCGGCGCATCGCACAGCTATCCCGGCCATGCGGATGCCCTGACCGATGCGGGGGCGGAGACGGTGATCCGGCGCTGGACCGAATTCAAGGGCACGCTGGCCGCGCTTTCGGAATGGTCCGACGCCTGAGGTCGTCGGACCCTGAATGCTTCCTATGGCGAGGAGATTTGCAGCCCGGGCTCTTGAGTTCCGGGGGCGTTGCCGCTAAATGCGGCTCACCAGGCCGGGCCCCTCTGGCAGTTCGCTGAACTGTGATGTCGGACTGGATGTCCAATCGGGTGGCCTGGCGCAATGGAACTTCGTCGATCCTAGATCTATCCGGCCGGCTTCGCATATGGCGGTGAGCGCGCCGCGTTTGCCGCCGGCCGGCGATTGATGCTTTCCGCTGCACTCGGCACCCCTTTCCGTTCGAAAGTGGGAGCTACATGAGCGAACTTCTAACCACAGAAGCCTTTTTCGCCCTCCTCCAGGTCATCATGATCGATCTCGTCCTGGCGGGAGACAACGCAATCGTCATCGGCCTTGCGGCCGCCGGCCTCCCCAAGGAGCAGCGCGCAAAGGCCATCCTCATCGGCGTCATCGCGGCGACCGTGCTGCGCGTGATCTTCGCCATGGCCACGACGCAGTTGCTGCAGGTCGTGGGTCTGCTGCTCGCCGGCGGCATCCTCCTTCTTTGGGTCTGCTGGAAGATGTGGCGCGAGTTGCGCATCAGCCATGCGGAGGAGATGCAGGGCGAGGAGGCGCTGGAAGGCCGGGATCTCGACAACGACGGCAAGATCGCCGGAACCGCACCGCGCAAAACCTTCGCGCAGGCGGCCTGGCAGATCGTCATCGCCGACGTGTCGATGTCGCTCGACAACGTGCTCGCGGTCGCGGGTGCGGCGCGCGACCACATGGTGATCATGGCATTCGGCCTGATCCTGTCGATCGCGCTGATGGGCGTCGCCGCGACTTTCATCGCCCGGCTGCTTCAGCGTCATCGCTGGATCGCCTATGTCGGCCTCGCCATCATCTTCTACGTCGCCGTGGAGATGATCTATCGGGGTGCGCTCGAAGTGGCGCCGCTCGTTTCGGGCTGACGCCCCGAATCGCCCGGGCCCGGGCTCGTTTCGCGCCCGGCCAGAGTGCTTTCCCATCGGCTGTCTGTCTGCCGGCCCGGCTGACGACGGCCGAAGCTGAGGAAGCTGCTACTTCTTCTTCGCCGGCGGACCTTCGTCATAGCCGGCGAAGACCTGGACGGAACCAGGCTGCGGCTCGGGAATGACGACGTTGGGATCATTGAAGACGAACTGGGTGGCGCCCGACTTGTCGCCGACAGTCACCTGATGTTGGTGCAGCTTGCTGTAGAGTACCTCGTCGCCCCGCACCACGGCGACGCGGATCGGCATGGTGATGGTTCCAGGCGCGCCGGCCGGCCCCGTAACGATCTTGCCCGCCGCCGCGACATTGATGGTCATCATGCCGTTGCTGCGCGTGCAGCTTCGCGTCACATCCGTGATCGCCGCCTGGTAGGCGAGCTTGGTTGGATCGTCCTGCCCGCCTTTGGCATAAGTCCTGTAATAGGCCGTCCCGTCGCGCAGGATCACCCCCGGGCAGTAAGCCCGCAATTCACTTTCGAGGATCTTTTCCTGAGGAGGTTTCGGCGCATCCGCATTGGAGCCGGGAGCGACGCCGGATTGGCAGCCGGCGGCGACCAGGATAAAGCCGGCAAAGGCGAAACCGACAATAAATTGCTTCTGGTTCAAAAAAGTCCCCACTTCACTTCCCTGTCGAGAGCGGGCCGTCTATAGCAACCGCGCGGCAAAAATGCGACTGACGGGAGCCAGTTTTTCGGAAGCGCCGACGCTTTGCTGCAACGGACAGGTGACGATGCGATATGTCAGCACACGGGGCGACGCTCCGGATCTGGGCTTCTCGGACGCGCTGCTTGCGGGCCTGGCCCGCGACGGCGGGCTGTATGTGCCCAGGGAATGGCCGAGCTTCACGGCGGCCGATATTCGTGCGATGCGCGGCCTCTCCTACCCCGACCTCGCAGCGAGGCTCCTGACGCCCTTCGTCGGCGGCGAGATCGAGGAACGGAAGTTCGCCGGTATCATCGCCGAGGCCTATGCCACCTTCCGGCACGACGCGGTATGCCCCATCGTCCAGACAGGTCCCAACCAGTTCATCCTCGAGCTCTTCCACGGCCCGACGCTCGCCTTCAAGGACGTGGCGATGCAACTCCTGGCCCGGCTCATGGACCATGTGCTGGCCGAGCAGGGCAAGCGCGCCACGATCGTCGGCGCAACCTCTGGCGACACCGGCGGGGCGGCGATCGAAGCCTTCGCGGGCCGCGACCGCACCGACATTTTCATCCTCTTTCCGCATGGCCGCGTGTCACCCGTCCAGCAGCGGCAAATGACGAGTTCGAAGGCCGGAAACGTCCAGACGCTCGCGATCGAAGGCGACTTCGACGACTGCCAGGCACTGGTGAAGGACATGTTCAACGACCACGGCTTCCGCGACCATGTCGCGCTGGCCGGCGTCAACTCCATCAACTGGGCGCGCATCATGGCCCAGATCGTCTATTATTTCTCCTCGGCGCTTTCGCTCGGAGCCCCCGACCGCGCCGTTTCCTTCACCGTGCCGACCGGCAATTTCGGCGACATCTTCGCCGGCTACGCCGCCAGGCGCATGGGCCTGCCGGTCGAGCGACTGGTCATCGCCACCAACGACAACGACATTCTTGCCCGCACGCTCGCCAGCGGCAGCTACGAGACGCGCGGCGTGGTCGCCACGACATCTCCGTCGATGGACATACAGGTCTCGTCCAATTTCGAGAGGCTGTTGTTCGAAGCCTCGGGACGCGACGCCGCGACGGTGAGACGTTACATGGCGGGTCTGAAACAGTCCGGCGCTTTCACCCTCGATGCCCCGGTTCTGGCGGCCATCCGGAACGAGTTCGCGGCCGGGCGCGCCTCGGTCGAGGAAACGGCGGCGGCGATTCGCGGCACACTCGACGGGACCGGCTATCTCCTGGATCCTCATACCGCGACCGGCGTCCATGTCGCCCGCTCTCATGGCGGGTCCGCCACGCCCATGGTCGTGCTCGCGACCGCCCATCCGGCCAAGTTTCCCGCGGCTGTCGAAGCCGCCTGCGGCGTCTCCCCCGCCCTGCCCGCGTGGCTCGGTGACCTGATGGCGCGCGAGGAAAAATTCACGGTGCTTCCATCGGAGCTAAAAATGGTGGAAGATCACATAAACCGCCATGCGCGGGCAGTGCGTTAGGGAGTAGTGCCTATATGGGTGTTGAGGTAAGCCGCCTGTCGAACGGCCTCACAGTCGCCACCGAAACCCTTTCTCATATCGAATCCGTTGCACTCGGCGTGTGGGTCAAGTCCGGCTCGCGCAACGAACGCGAGGACGAGCACGGCATCGCCCATCTGCTCGAGCACATGGCGTTCAAGGGAACCGCGCGTCGGAGCGCCTGGCAGATCGCCTCGGAGATCGAAAATGTCGGCGGCGAGATCAACGCCGCGACGAGCGTCGAGACGACATCCTTCTATGCCCGCGTTCTGTCCGAAGACGTTCCGCTCGCCATCGACATCCTGGCCGACATCCTGACCGAATCGCGGTTCGATCCGGAAGAGCTCGAACGCGAGCAACATGTCATCCTGCAGGAGATCGGTGCCGCGCACGATACGCCCGACGACATCGTCTTCGATCGCTTCACCGAGACCGCTTTTCGCCACCAGACGCTCGGCCGTTCCATCCTCGGCACGCCCGAGACCGTGAAATCCTTCACTTCGCAGCAGCTCCGTTCCTTCATGGACCGCCAGTACGGCGCCGACCGGATGGTGGTCGTGGCTGCCGGCGACATCAAGCACGACGCCTTCGTTCGCGAGGTCGAGAAACGGCTGGGATCGTTCCGCGCGAAGGCCGATAGCGCCATCCCTCAATATGCCAACTATGTCGGTGGCGACTACCGTGAGAACCGCGACCTGATGGACGCGCAGATCGTGCTCGGCTTCGAGGGCCGGGCCTATCATGTGCGCGACTTCTATGCCTCGCAGGTGCTTTCGATGATCCTCGGCGGCGGAATGTCGTCCCGCCTGTTCCAGGAAGTGCGCGAGAAGCGCGGGCTCTGTTACTCCGTCTACGCCTTCCATTGGGGCTTCTCGGATACCGGCATCTTCGGAATCCATGCCGCAACGGGACAGAGCGACATCTCCAAGCTTGTTCCCGTCATCGTCTCCGAGCTGCAGAAAACCAGCGAGACGATCACGATGGAGGAACTGAACCGGGCCCGCGCGCAGTATCGTGCGGGCCTCGTCATGTCGGCGGAGAGCGCGGCGAGCCGCGCCTCGCAGATCGCACGGCAGCTTCTTCTGTTCGGCCGGCCGATCCCGATGGCGGAATTGGTCGAGCGCCTTTCCAATCTCACCATCGAGCGGCTGACGGACCTGTCGTCGCGCCTGTTCTCGACCAAGCCAACTGTGGCCGCGGTCGGGCCGGTCGGTGCGCTCGCCGCCTATGAGGCGATCCGAGACGCCCTGCCCAACGCCGATCCGGCCCTGCGCAAACTGGCCGTCTGATCCCACTTCCGGCCGATGCTGTCGCTCCCCTTCCTTCGCCGTGACACGCCGGCGCTCAAGGGAGATCGGGTGACGTTGCGGCTGCCGGTGGGGGCCGACTATCACGCCTGGGCGTCGTTGCGCCACGAAAGCCGCCGCTTCCTGGAGCCATGGGAGCCCCGCTGGTCGGCGGACGAGCTCGAGCGGAGCGCCTGGCGCCAGCGATTGCGGCGCTACCGGGAAGACTTCGCCCTCGGCTTGGCAGTCGCCTTCTTCATCTTCGACAACGAGACCGGGGGCCTCATCGGCGGCATCACGCTCGGCAACATCCGCCATGGCGTCGCTCAATCCGGCCAGATCGGCTATTGGGTGGGTGAGCGTCACGCCGGCAAGGGCTATATGCTGGAGGCCATCCGGCTCGTCATCCCCTACGCCTTCGATACGCTGCGGTTGCACCGCATCGAGGCAGCCTGTATTCCGGACAATGTCCGTTCTGCGCGCGTGCTTGAAAAAGCCGGATTCCGGCGCGAAGGGCTTCTGCGCTCCTACCTCAGGATCAACGGAACCTGGCAGGATCATCATCTTTATGCCCTGATCGCCGACGATCGGGGCGACACCAGACGAGGCTGAATTTTTGGCGATCTTCCTTCGGACGCGCATCCTGCTCGCGCTCGCCCTGGCGGCGATTGCCGCAGTCTGCGCCGTCTCCCCGGCTTCCGCGATCGAGCCGATCAAGATATCCCGCGACGACGTTGCGCTCGATCTCTCGGGCGCGGTCGAGATCTACCGGAACCAGGGCGAGAACTTCCAGGTTTCGACGGCTCCCGGCCCCGACGGCATCGTGAGACGCATCGAGGTCGAGGCCAACGACGCGCGCTCGACCGGCGACTGGGCGGTCTTTGCGCTCGCCAACACCACCGACCAGCAGCTCGACCGTCTGATCGTCGCGCCGCATTTCCGGCTCGTGAATTCCGGCCTGTTCTGGCCCGACCTGGGTTCGAGCCGCATCGCGGCGATCACGCCCAGCGAAGGCTTCGCGCTCGACCGGCAGGCGAGCCCGGACGCCGACGTCTTCCTCGTCACCATCAATCCCGGCGCGGTGATCACCTTCGTCGCCGAACTTGCCTCGCCCAAGCTGCCGCAGGTCTATCTATGGGACCCCGAGCCCTATAAGGATACGGTCAATTCCTACACGCTGTTCCGCGGCATCGTGATCGGCATCGCCGGGCTTCTGGCGCTGTTCCTCACCATCCTTTTCGTGGTGAAGGGAACCTCCATGTTCCCGGCCACCGCCGCGCTCGCCTGGGCGGTGCTCGCCTATATCTGTATCGACTTCGGTTTCCTCAACAAGGTCATCGAGATATCGCCCGGCAGCGAGCAGCTGTGGCGGGCCGGAACGGAAGTGGCGCTCGCCGGCACCTTCGTGGTGTTCCTGTTCACCTATCTCAACCTCAATCGCTGGCACGGCCATTTCAGCTACGGCGCGCTCGCCTGGATACTGGGCCTGTTCCTGATCGCCGGCGTGGCGGTCATAGACCCCGCCGTCGCGGCCGGCATCGCACGCCTGTCCTTCGCGGCCACGGCAGTGATCGGGCTCGGCCTGATCGTCTATCTCGGCACGCAAGGCTACGACCGCGCGATCATGCTGGTGCCAAGCTGGCTGATGGTGCTGGTGTGGCTCGGCGGGTCGTGGATGGCGGTGACAGGCATGCTCGACAACGACGTCGTCCAGCCGGCCCTCGGCGGGGGGCTGATCCTGATCATCCTCCTGATTGGCTTCACGGTGATGCAGCACGCCTTCGCGGGCGGCGCGCTGCACCAGGGCCTGTTCAGCGACATGGAGCGCCAGGCTTTGGCGATCACCGGCTCGGGCGACATCGTCTGGGACTGGGATGTGCTGCGCGACCGCGTGGTGACCCGGCCCGACGTCAGTCTGCAGCTCGGCCTCGCCGCCAATGCCCTCACCGGGCCGGCGCGCAACTGGCTGCCCGTGCTCCACAGCGACGACCGCGACACATTCCGCACGACTCTGGACGTGGTGCTGGAGCATCGCCGCGGCCGCGTTTCCCAGAACTTCCGGCTGCGCGGCTCCGACGGCCACTATCACTGGTTCTCGCTGCGCGCCCGCCCCGTGGTCGGGTCCGACGGCGAAGTGATCCGCTGCGTGGGCACGCTTGTCGACGTGACGGAGCAGAAGAAGGCCGAGGAACGGCTGCTGCACGATGCCGTCCACGATAATCTGACGGGGCTGCCCAACCGGGAGCTGTTCCTCAACAGGCTCGACGGCATGATCGCCATCGCCCGCTCCGAGGAAAGGCTGCGGCCGACTGTCTTCGTCGTCGACATCGACCGCTTCAAGCAGGTCAATGACGGCCTCGGCATTTCCGCAGGCGACACGATCCTGCTCACCATCGCAAGGCGCCTGCACCGCCTGCTGAAACCGCGTGACGCGCTGTCGAGGCTCGCGGGCGACCAGTTCGCCATGATGCTGCTGTCCGAGCAGGATCCGGCACGCATTGCGGCGGTGGCCGACGCGGTCAAGCAGGCGATCCGCGCGCCGATCACCTTCGCCAAGCGCGAGATCGTGCTCACCGCTTCCATCGGCCTGCTCACCTGGACGGATTCGCAGTCGACCGCCGACGACATGATCAAGGACGCGCAGCTCGCCATGCATCAGGCGAAGCGCTTCGGCGGCGATCGCATCGAGCCTTTCCGGCCGGCCTTCCGGTCCGTGGGGACCGACCGGCTCCAGCTCGAATCCGACCTGCGGCGGGCGATCGAACGCAAGGAGCTCACGCTGGCCTATCAGCCGATCGTGCGCCTCGAAGACCGCAGCATCGCCGGTTTCGAAGCGCTGATCCGATGGGATCATCCACGGCGGGGGCTGATCCCTCCGTCGGATTTCATTCCGGTCGCCGAGAATTGCGACCTGATCGTGCCGCTCGGCCTGTTCGTCATGCAAAGGGCCGCCGAGGATTTGTCGAATTGGCAGCGCCAGATCGGCGACGTGCCCCTGTCCATGTCGGTCAATCTTTCGAGCAGACAGCTCATCCGCCGCGACCTTGTCAGCGATGTGCGCTCGGTCGTCGCCCGCGCCGGCATCAAGCCGCGCTGCTTCCGCCTCGAACTGACCGAATCCCTCGTGATGGACAATCCGGAACAGTCGGCCCATGTGCTCGCCAAGCTGAAGCAGCTCGGCATAGGCCTGTCGCTCGACGATTTCGGCACCGGCTACTCGTCGCTCTCCTATCTGACGCGCTTCCCCTTTGACACGATCAAGATCGACAAGAGCTTCCTGGACGACAGCACGCCCAAGCGCGACGTGCTGCTGAAATCCATGATCAACATGGCGCACGAGCTCGGCCTCTCGGTCGTGGCCGAGGGCATTTCAGACGAGCACGACGCTCTGCAGCTCAGGCAGATAGGCTGCGAATATGCGCAGAGCTACATGTTCGGGGCGCCCATGGCGGGCGACGCGGCGCTCAAGACGCTGAAGGAACAGTATCCGCTGGCTCAGGCGTGACCGGCGCTGTGGCTCAGCCGCGTCGGGTCGATGCCGATCGAGGCGAGGATCCGGTCATATTTGCGCTCGATGTCGGTATCGAACAGGAGATCGATGTTCGCCGGGCAGGTGAGCCAGCCATTGTCGGCGATCTCGCTCTCCAGCTGACCCGCACCCCAGCCCGCATAGCCGAGGGCCATCAGCGCATGGCGCGGGCCGCGCCCGGCGGAGATCGCCCGCAATATGTCGACCGTCGCCGTCAGGCAGACGTCTTCCGAGACGGGCATAGAGGATTCGACGGTATAGTCGTCCGAATGCAGCACGAAGCCCCGGCTGCGATCGACCGGACCGCCGTTGCGGATCATGAAGTCCCGTGTCTTGGACGGCAGCCGGATCGCCTCCTGTTCGTCCATGATACCGAGCTGGACCAGAAGGTCTGGAAAGCGCATCTGCTGGACCTGGTTGATGATCAGCCCCATCGCGCCTTCCTCGCTATGGGCGCAGACATAGATGACCGAACGCGCGAATCGATCATCCTTCATGCCGGGCATGGCGATGAGGAACTGATCATCGAGGAAGCCGCGATTCGACACGGCCCCTTTTCGCCGCAGGAGATCCATCGGAGAAAGGTAACGCTTTTTTCCCGCCGTTGAAAGATGAGTTTCGGCCCGGAAGGGCCCCAGCCTCACGCAAAAATGATGGAGAGATGCCCTTCTCCGGATTGCCGAGCCTGCGTCCAACGGTCAAATCTCCGCCATGCTTCGCCAGAGCCTGATCCTCTTGTTCGTTCTTGCCGCGCGTCCCCTGGAAGCCGTTGCGTCGTCGAGCGCCTGGCTCGAAACGCAGGGTGGACGGGTGCGGCTCGTCACGGCCGGCGCTCCGGATGCCCATGGCCTCCTCACCGGCGCCCTCCAGATCGATCTCCTGCCCGGCTGGAAGACCTATTGGCGGGATCCGGGCGAGGCGGGCGTGCCGCCCGTCGTGGATGTCTCGGCCAGCCCGAGCATCGTTTCGGCCGAGCTTTCCTTTCCGGCACCGCATCGTTTCGACGACGGCTATTCGAAATGGGCCGGCTACAAGCATTCGGTCGCGCTGCCGGTGAAGTTCACGCTGAAGGGTTCGGAGGCGGGCAAAATCGACGCCGACATCTTCCTGGGCATCTGCGAGACGATCTGCATTCCGGTCCAGGGCCGGCTGGAGGTAGACCCCGCCGGCGATCCCGGCAACGCCGCCGACACGGCCTTGGTGGAGGCAGCGTTCGCCGCGCTGCCGAAACCCGAGCATCCCGGCTTCGGCGTGAAGCTCCTGGCGAGCGACGCCGGGCATGTCGAAGTCGAGGCGCATGCGCCGGCCGGCGCCGAACCGATTGATTTCTTCCTCGCCGGCGAACAGGGCTATGTCTTCGGCACGCCCGAACGCCGAGAGGCCGGCGGCAAGGTCCGATTCTCGATCCCGCTGCTGGCGCGGCCCGCGACCGCGCCGACCCAGGGTGCGCTGCGCTACACGCTGACGACGGATGCCGGCGCTGTGGAAGGCGCCCTGCCCTTTCCCTGATCAGCTTTCGCGGCGGGCGATTGCGGCGGCGCGATCGAGCAGCTAAGGCTTGCCGCCCATCGACCGCCAACAAAAGGACAGGCGACATGACCATCAAGATCGGTGACAAGCTCCCCGAAGCCAGCTTCAAGATCATGACCGACGACGGGGCCAAGGACATGACCACGGCGGAGCTCTTCGCCGGGAAGAAGGTCGTGCTGTTCGCCGTGCCTGGAGCCTTCACGCCGACGTGCAGCAACAACCACCTGCCGGGCTATCTGGAGAACCGCGACGCCATTCTGGCCAAGGGCGTGGACACGATCGCCGTGGTGGCCGTCAACGACCAGTTCGTCATGCGTGCCTGGGCCCGTTTCACGGGCGCTGAAGGCAAGATCCTGTTCCTCGCCGACGGCAGCGGCCACTTCGTCAAGTCGATCGGGCTCGACATTGATCTGAGCGCCGGCGGCCTCGGACTCCGCTCCAAGCGTTTCTCCATGATCGTCGAGAATGGCCAGGTGACCGCGCTCAACGTCGAGGATGCTCCGGGACAGGCCGTAATTTCCGGCGCGGCGAAGATCCTCGAACAGCTCTGAGATCAAAGGGCGGCCTCGGACACGACCGGGCCGCCCTGTCATCCAAAACGCCTGAGCCTCGGCCTTCACCCCTTCGGGGCCAGCGGCGGCTTCCGCTTCTTGAACGGCGCCATGCCCATACGGGCGAGTTCGTCGGCCCGCTCGTTTTCGGGATGGCCGGCATGGCCCTTGACCCAATGCCACGTCACCTGATGGCGGCTGCGCGCCTCGTCGAGCGCCCGCCAGAGCTCGGCATTCTTGACCGGCGCCTTGGCCGCCGTCCTCCAGCCGTTGCGCTTCCAACCTTCGATCCAGCCGTTGATGCCGTCCTTGACGTAGTTGCTGTCGGTGTAGAAATCGACCTTGCACCGCTGCTTGAGGGCGCCCAGCGCCTGGATGGCGGCCATCAACTCCATGCGGTTGTTGGTCGTCTCCGGCTCGCCGCCGGAAAGCTCCTTGACGGCTTCGTTGTAGCGCAGGATGGCGCCCCAACCGCCGGGGCCGGGATTTCCCGAACAGGCCCCGTCGGTGAAGATCTCGACGGATTTCATCGTGGTTCGATCCCGAATTCGGACGGCGACTTTATGCTGCGGTGGAAGCGCAGGCGGCGGACATATTCGAGCGGATCCCGCTTCTGCACCAGGGCGCCGTCGGGGATGGTCAGCCAGTCGTAGAGCCTGGTCAGCATGAAGCGCAGAGCCGAACCGCGGGCCAGGATCGGGAGAGCTTCCACCTCCCTGGCGCTCAACGGCCGCACGCTCTGGTAGCCGGCGAGCAAGGCGGTACCCTTCGTCAGATTGAATGCGTGATCCTTCTCGAAGCACCAGGCGTTGAGACAGGTCGCCAGGTCGTAGGCGAAGAGATCGTTGCAGGCGAAGTAGAAATCGATGATGCCCGAGAGTTCGTCGCCCAGGAAGAACACATTGTCGGGGAAGAGATCGGCATGGATGACGCCTAACGGCAGGTCGGCGGGCCACTTCTCGGCGAGTTCGGCGAAATCCGCATCCACCTCGGCCGACAGGCCTGGCTCCACCTCGTCGGCGCGCGGACGTGCGGCGCCCCACAGCTTCCTCCAGCCGTCGAAGGACAGCGCGTTCCTTCGTGTGAGCGGAAAGTCGGCGCCGGCGAGATGCAGGCCGGCGAGCGCCTTTCCCACCTCGCGGCAATGGGCGGCGGTCGGCCGTCGCGGCCACATGCCCTCCAGGAACGTGATCAGGGCGGCGGGCCGACCGGCGATCGTGCCGATGACGGTACCGTCGCTGCGATGCACCGGCAGCGGGCAATTGATGCCCTTCCCGGCCAGGTGATCCATCAGCCCGAGGAAGAAAGGCAGGTCAGCCTGATCGACGCGTTTTTCATAGAGCGTCAGGATGTAGGAGCCGCTCGCCGTATGGAGCAGGAAGTTCGAGTTCTCCGAGCCTTCCGCGATGCCCTTGTAGGACAGAAGCCGGCCGACGTTGTAGCGCTCGAGGAAGGCGTCGAGCTCGCCCTCCGTGATGTCCGTGTAGACAGCCATGCCTCAACGGTCCCCGTTGACGAACGCCATGTCGGCAGCCGTCAGATCGACATCGCGCAGCGCACGCATCACTGGGAAATTCTCCGTTTCGGTCGCAGTCACCGCGAGATCGACATGGACGTCGAACCGTTCGCGGAAAGCGTCGATGATTTCGTCCACGATGATCTCGGGCGCGGAGGCACCTGCCGAAAGTCCCAACGTCGAGATCCCGCCGACCTCATCCCACGGAATCTCGGAAGCCCGCTGGACGAGAAGCGACATTTTCGCGCCGGCACGCTCGGCCACCTCGACGAGGCGCCGCGAATTCGAGGAATTGGGCGCGCCGACGACAAGGAAGAGATCCGCTCCGGAGGCCGTTTCCTTGACCGCCTCCTGGCGGTTGGTCGTGGCGTAGCAGATCGATTCGGCAGCAGGAGCATGCAGATCGGCGAAACGCTCCGTGAGCACGCGGATGATGCCGGCCGTATCCTCGACCGACAGCGTGGTCTGGGTGACGAAGCCCAGCGCGGCAGGGTCCAGGGGCTCGAACCGCACTGCATCGGCCTCGGTCTCGATGAGCGTCACCGTGCCGTCGCGAAGCTGCCCCATCGTGCCGATCACCTCGGGGTGGCCGGCATGGCCGATCAGCAGCACATGGCGGCCGAGCCGCTGGTGGCGCATGGCCTGCTTGTGGACCTTCGAGACCAGCGGACAGGTCGCGTCGAGATAGAAGAGGTTGCGCGCCTCGGCATCCTGCGGCACGGATTTCGGCACGCCATGCGCGGAAAACACCACCGGGCATTCCCGGTGGTCCGGCGGGATCTCGTGAAGCTCCTCGATGAAGACGGCCCCGAGGTTCTGAAGCCCCTCGACCACGTAGCGATTATGGACGATCTCATGCCGGACATAGACCGGCGCACCGTATTTCTTCAGTGCCAGCACCACGATCTGGATGGCGCGGTCGACGCCGGCGCAGAAACCGCGCGGCTGGCAGAGCCGGATCGTCAGCGGCGGCTTTTTGGTTGGGGCGGGCATGGCTTTCCGATCGATTGAGCGCGCCCGAAATGATGTCCCGGCCCTATCCATGTCAAGGGCGAAAGGTTGCGGCATGGCGGCGGCAAGCCGTCTGCGGCTTCCCTGTTTGGCCAGCGCACAGGATCGCTTATGCAGTAGCTATGCTCATATGCGGAGTGCGGCCATGAAGGAAATCCAACGTCAGGACGCGAGAGCCCCATTGTCACGCCGCGACGACGGGGCCGAGCGCCGCGTGATCACGAGGCACGGCGAGAAGGAATCAGCGCCTCGGCCATCGCTCGGACGGCTTCTGGTGAACTCGCCACTGGAAGAAGGTGATCTTCCGGCACGTCGCCCCGTATCTTTGTTGCGCGGAGGTTGACTGGCCTTCCGCGATCCGCACAACCAGATGAGACACACTGCCCCCGCAGCGCCATCGCTGTCCACCCTTGACATTATCGCGCAAATTACGCAAATTATGCAAATTTCGCAGGAGGCTTTGATGCATCAGGCTCCAACCGTTCCCGCGAGCGATTTCTCACGGAACTTCGGAAAATATCAGGATGAGGCGATCAAAGTGGGCGTCATCAATGTGACCAGTCACGGCCGCGTGGTTGGGGCCTATCTCTCTGCGGCGGAACTGGAGCATTTTGAGCGCCTCAAGCAACGGGAACGTGAAGTTTTGAAGATCGGCGACCTCGACGACGATACGATAGCGGCCATCGAAGCTGCCGAGTATGGCGCCGCGCCCAAGTGAACATCCCTACGCCAAGACCGGGCCTCGTCATTCGTTACAGCTTCCTTTGGAGTTCAGAACACGATCAGGGTGCTGTCGAGGGTACGAAGGACCGCCCTTGCGCCATTGTTGTGGCAGTTCCTCACGGCGAGGGCGGACAGGTTCGCACGATTGTCGCGCCCATCACGCATCGCCCGCCGGAGGATTCGGGCACATCCCTGGAGGTCCCGGATACTGTGTGCCGCAGCCTTGGGCTAGACGGCGCACGGCATTGGATTCGCTTCGACGAACTCAATCGCTTTACGTGGCCTGGCTACGATCTTCGGCCGCGACCAGATGGTTCCTATCACTACGGAATGCTGCCGCGCGGACTGTTCGAAGAGCTTCGGCAAGCGATCGTGGAAGCGCAAAAAATCCGCCGCGCGCGCGTCGTGCCGCGAGACGACTAAGCATTTCTCCCGAAGTGGTCACCGTTTTCGGCCAAAAGGACATGCGTCAAATGAAGTAGAGTTACGCATGTCGCGCAAAACTGCTGCACACTCTTGCGCGACATGTCTTGAGGGCTCTCGAACCTTCGGCCGATACCCGCTAAACCCGCGTGCCGCCGACCGTCATCTGGTTCATGCGCAGATGCGGCTGCCCGACACCGACCGGCACGCCCTGACCGGCCTTGCCGCACATGCCGATGCCGGTGTCGAGCTTCATGTCGTTGCCGACCATGGTCACCCGGTGCATCGCGTCGGGTCCGTTGCCGATCAGCATCGCGCCCTTGATCGGCTGCGTGACCTTGCCGTTCTCGATCATGTAGGCTTCCGTGCAGCCGAACACGAACTTGCCTGACGTGATGTCGACCTGGCCGCCGCCGAAGGAAACGGCGTAGATGCCGTGCGGCACCGAGGCGATGATCTCGGCGGGGTCGAGGTCGCCCGCCGTCATGAAGGTGTTGGTCATGCGCGGCATCGGCTGGTGCGCGTAGGATTCGCGACGGCCGTTGCCCGTCGCCTCCATACCCATCAGCCTGGCATTCTGCCGGTCCTGCATGTAGCCGACAAGCTTGCCGTCCTCGATCAGGACATTGCGGGCGGTTGGGGTGCCCTCGTCGTCGACCGTAAGCGAGCCGCGACGCTCGGCTATGGTGCCGTCGTCGACCACGGTGACGCCCCTGGCCGCCACCTGCTGGCCCATCAGCCCGGCGAAGGCCGATGTCTTCTTGCGGTTGAAGTCGCCTTCCAGCCCGTGGCCGACGGCCTCGTGCAGCATGACACCCGGCCAGCCGCTGGACAGCACGATGTCGAAAGTGCCGGCCGGCGCGGGAACGGCCTGCAGATTGACCAGCGCCTGACGCAGGGCTTCGTCGGCGGCGAACCTCCAGCTGTCCTCGACAAGGAACTCGCCGAAGCCCTTGCGGCCGCCCATGCCGTACGAGCCGGTCTCCTGGCGATCGCCCTCGCCCACCACCACCGAGACATTGACGCGCACCAGCGGGCGGATGTCGCGGACGATCTGGCCGTCGGCGCGCAGGATCTCGACATGCTGCCAGGAGGAAGCAAGCGATGCCGTCACCTGGCGCACCCGCGGGTCCTTATTGCGCAGGAAGGCGTCGATCTCCTGAAGGAGCTTCGCCTTCTCTGCGAAAGACGGCGACGGAATCGGGTTCTCGTCGCCGTAGAGATGACGGTTGGTGCGCGCCGGAGCCGCGGCCAGCGTGCCCGAATAGCCGCCCTTGACGGCCGAAACAGCGTCCGAGGCGCGCAGCAGCGCGCTTTCGGAAAGCTCGCTGGAATGGGCATAGCCGGTCGCTTCGCCGGCGACCGCCCGCAGCCCGAACCCCTGATCGGTGTTGAAGTTCGCGGTCTTCAGCCGGCCGTTGTCGAACATCAGCGCCTCGCTCTCGCTGTATTCGAGATAAAGCTCGCCGTCATCGGCGCCCGCGATCGTGTCGGCGACGACCCGGCGCACCTTGTCTTCGGAAATGTCGAACTGGCCGAGAATGCTGTTCATCGCCTGCCGCCTTGCTGGATGGAATGACTGTACGGGCATGTAGGCGCGGTCACACCCGAAGGCAATGCGGGCAATGTCACCTGCTCAGGGCAGCGCCGCGAAGCCTTCGCCGAAACCCTTGAGGTCGACCGGGATGCCGATACCTTCCTCAGGCGTCTGGAAGACGATGAAGGTGGCCGACGTGCCGGTCTTCAGCGTGTCGAGCAACTGCTTCTCAAGGATGACCTCGGCATAGCATCCGTCCTGGAAGCAGCGCACGAAATAGGCGCGACCGATGTCCTTGCCGTCGACATTGAGGCCGAGGCCGTTGGGGAGGAGCACTCCGAGCGGGGCGAGCACGCGCAGGATCTCCGCCTTGTTGTCGGCCGTGCGCAGCACGACGACCGACAGGCCAACCTCAGGACGATCCTCCGCTACGACGTTCTGCATCATGGCGCATTGCTCGGCGGTTGCCCCCGCCGGCGTATCGCACACCACGGACCAGGCGCCGTGCGTCGACTTGACCGTTCCGCTCTGCTGGGCGGAAGCCGTCGAGAAGACCCCGACGGCGGCAGCGCACAGGAAGACCTGCGCCAGCGGTCTGAAAAGCCCAGTGATCATGGCTGCTCCATAACGAATCACGGCAATTTAGTTCCCGGCAGCGTCAAGTAAAGGACAAGCATGCGCTTCAGAACAGCCAAATTGCCAAGCCCGCCGACTTTTCGGGAGCAAATCCGCCCGAATTGCGACGCCACACCGCCTTATCGGCCAACGGCCATCGCACAAGGTGCGAAGCCCGGTCGCTGCCGCGGGGGGCATCGGTGGACCACCGTTTCTCCACACCGGCCGGCGCGCGCAAAAATGCCGCATGATCTGTTCCGCTCATTCCTTGCGGTCGCAATGAGAGTATGGTTTGAACGCGCCATGGCCGCCGGGATTCCAGTTCCGGCGGGCTTTGACGACGACCTGGCCGCAAAGACTGGGAGATGATGAGGGCGATGAGAAAATTCCTTGCTGGCGCAGCCGCACTGACGGCATTCCTCCCCGCGGCGGCGGCCTATGCGGACCAGCCGACGCCGTGGCAGTGGCGTTTCCAGGCGGCGGCGACGCCGATCATGGAACAGATCGAATGGTTCGAGAAATATACGCTGTGGTTCATCATCCCGATCACGCTTCTCGTGCTCGTGCTGCTCGCCTACTGCATCCTGAAATTCCGTGCGAGCGCCAATCCCGTGCCCTCGCGCACCAGCCACAATACGTTGATCGAGGTCATCTGGACCGTCGGTCCGGTCGTGGTGCTCCTGGCCCTGGCCGTTCCCTCCTTCCAGCTCCTGACGGCGCAGTACACACCGCCGGAAGAGCCGAAGCTGACCATCAAGGCCACCGGCAACCAGTGGAACTGGGACTATGAGTACCAGGTCGAGGATGCGCTCTCCTTCAACTCGGCCATGCTTCAGGAAGGCGACCGCGCCGCGGCCGGCAAGGAAGACAAGGCGAGGTATCCGCGGCTCCTGGCCGTCGACAACGAAGTCGTCGTTCCCGTCAACACGACGACGCGCGTTCTGGTCACCGCCAGCGACGTCATCCATGCCTTCGCCATGCCGGCCTTCGGCGTGAAGACCGACGCCGTGCCGGGCCGCATCAACGAGATCTGGTTCAAGGCCGAGAAGGAGGGCCTCTTCTACGGCCAGTGCTCCGAGCTCTGCGGCAAGGACCACGCCTACATGCCGATCGCGATCCGCGTCGTATCGGAAGACCAGTACAATACCTGGCTCGCGGCTGCGAAGACCGACCTGCCCGGCGCGAACAAGGCGCTGATGGCCGCGGTTGACGGCGACAACAAAGTGGCGGTCGCCGGCAACTGATGCCGCGAACCGATAGGGACTAAGGAACGGAGCGGAACATGGCAGGCGCTGCAGCTCACGACGACCACGACCACAAGCCGAAAGGCTGGGTGCGCTGGGTCTATTCGACCAACCACAAGGACATCGGCACGCTCTACCTGATCTTCGCGATCTGCGCCGGCATCATCGGCGGCGCGCTGTCGATCGTCATGCGCATGGAACTCCAGGAGCCGGGAATCCAGATCTTCACCGGCCTGGCGCAGATGGTCTACGGCCTCGACGGCGACGCCGCCATCGACGGCGGCAAGAGCATGTTCAACGCCTTCACCACGGCCCATGCCCTGGTCATGATCTTCTTCATGGTCATGCCGGCGCTTATCGGCGGCTTCGCCAACTGGATGGTGCCGCTCATGATCGGCGCGCCCGACATGGCGTTCCCGCGCATGAACAACATCTCGTTCTGGCTGCTGCCTCCGGCGTTCCTCCTTCTGATCCTGTCGGCCTTCGTGCCGAGCGCGCCCGGCGCCTATGGCGTGGGCGGCGGCTGGACGATCTATCCGCCATTTTCGACCAGCGGCCAGCCCGGACCGGCGATGGATCTCGCGATCCTGTCGCTGCACATCGCCGGCGCGTCGTCGATCCTCGGCGCGATCAACTTCATCACCACGATCTTCAACATGCGCGCCCCAGGCATGACGCTGCACAAGATGCCGCTCTTCGCCTGGTCCGTGCTGATCACCGCCTTCCTGCTGCTGCTCTCGCTGCCGGTGCTGGCGGGCGGCATCACCATGCTGCTGACCGACCGTAATTTCGGCACGGCCTTCTTCGCGCCCGAGAGCGGCGGCGACCCGATCCTGTTCCAGCACCTGTTCTGGTTCTTCGGGCACCCGGAAGTCTACATCCTGATTCTGCCGGGCTTCGGCATCGTCAGCCACATCGTGTCGACCTTCTCGCGCAAGCCGATCTTCGGCTATCTCGGCATGGCCTACGCCATGGTGGCGATCGGCGCGGTCGGCTTCATCGTGTGGGCGCACCACATGTACACGACCGGCCTTTCGCTCGACACGCAGCGCTACTTCGTGTTCGCCACCATGGTCATCGCGGTGCCGACGGGCGTGAAGATCTTCTCGTGGATCGCCACGATGTGGGGCGGCTCGATCTCCATGCGCACGCCGATGCTGTGGTCGATCGGCTTCATCTTCCTGTTCACCGTGGGCGGCGTCACTGGCGTCCAGCTCGCCAATGCCGGCCTGGACCGTTCGCTGCACGACACCTACTACGTGGTCGCCCACTTCCACTACGTGCTGTCGCTCGGCGCCGTCTTCGCCATCTTCGCCGCCTGGTACTACTGGTTCCCGAAGATGACCGGCTACATGTACTCGCCGCTGATCGCCCGCACCCACTTCTGGGTCACGTTCATCGGCGTGAACCTGGTCTTCTTCCCGCAGCACTTCCTCGGCCTCGCCGGCATGCCGCGCCGCTATATCGACTACCCCGATGCCTTTGCGGGCTGGAACCTGGTGTCGTCCTACGGCTCCTATATCTCGGGCCTCGGCGTCCTGGTGTTCCTCTACGGCGTGTTCGAGGCCTTCTCGAAGAAGCGTATCGCCGGAGCCAACCCATGGGGCGAAGGCGCCACCACGCTGGAATGGCAGCTGCCTTCGCCGCCGCCCTTCCACCAGTGGGAGCAATTGCCGAAGATCAAGTGATCGGCGGGAAACGATCTTGAAGCCGCCGGCCGGTCCGGCGGCTTCGGCCAAACGGAATGATGGACTTAAGTACGCATGGCCCTTGTGCAGAAAAGCGGATTTGACGAAGCCCGCTTCCGAATGTCGGAAGCGACGGCGTCGGACTATCTCGCGCTGCTCAAGCCGCGGGTCATGTCCCTCGTGGTCTTCACGGCCTTCGTCGGCCTCGCCGCCGCCCCCGTCACGGTCAACCCGTTCATAGGCATGATCGCCATCGCCTCGATCGCCGTCGGGGCCGGTGCGTCGGGCGCGCTCAACATGTGGTACGACGCCGACATCGACGCGGTGATGACCCGCACCGCCAAGCGCCCGATCCCCTCGGGCCGCGTCGCACCCGGCGAGGCACTTGTCTTCGGCCTGGTGCTTTCAGTCCTTTCGGTGATGACGCTCGGCGTGCTCGTCAACTGGCTCGCAGCCGCCCTGCTCGCATTCACCATCTTCTTCTATGCCGTCATCTACACGATGTGGCTGAAGCGCTCGACGCCGCAGAACATCGTGATCGGCGGCGCCGCCGGCGCTTTCCCCCCTGTCGTCGGCTGGGCTGCGGCTACCGGCTCGGTCAGCCTGGAAAGCATTGTCCTGTTCCTGATCATCTTCCTCTGGACGCCGCCGCATTTCTGGGCGCTCGCGCTGTTCAAGTCGGAGGACTACGGCCGCGCCGGTATTCCGATGATGCCGAACGTCGCCGGCCATGCCTCGACGCGCCGGCAGATCTTTGTCTATTCGGTGCTGATCGCGCCCGTCGGCGTGCTGCCCTGGATCCTCGGCTACACCACGGCCGTCTATGGCGCCGCTTCTATCGCCCTCGGCATCGGTTTCGTCTGGTATGCGTGGAAGGTACTGCGCATGGGCGACGACGATCGCGCCATGAAGCCCGCCAAGAAGCTGTTCGCCTATTCGCTGCTCTATCTGTTCGCCATCTTCGCGGTGTATCTGGGCGACGTCGTCGTCTCGCGCGCCATAGGCCTGCCCGGAGCCTGATATGAACGAGAACAATATCGAAATGGTGACGCTCACCGAGGCACAGAGGAAGGCTCAGCGCAGCCGCTCGATCGCCATCGGCATCGGGCTCGGCGCGCTGGTCATCATCTTCTACGTCGCCACCATCGTCAGAATGTGAGGCGGTGATGGTCGAGAATCGCAGCAAGAGCGCGAGCAAGGACCGCAGCAACCTGCTGGTCGCCGGGGTGTGCCTCGCCTTCTTCGGCGGTATGGTCGGCATGGCCTATGCAGCCGTGCCGCTCTACAAGATGTTCTGCCAGGTCACCGGCTATGGCGGCACCACGCAGCGCGTCGAGCAGTATTCCGACCGCGTGCTCGACCGCGACATCACCATTCGCTTCGACGCCAACACGGCTGGCCTGCCCTGGGACTTCCAGCCGGTGGCCCGCGAGGTGACGATCAAGATCGGCGAGACGACGCAGGCCAGCTACAAGGCGACCAACCGATTCTCAAAGGCCAATGCCGGCCGCGCGACCTTCAACGTCACGCCCGAGATGGCCGGAGCCTATTTCAACAAGGTCGAGTGCTTCTGCTTCACCGACACCACGCTGAAGCCTGGCGAAACGCTCGACATGCCCGTCGTCTTCTATGTCGATCCGGCCATCGTCGACGTGCCGGAACTCAAGGACATCAAGACGATCACCCTCTCGTACACTTTCTTCCCGATCGAAGGGAACAAGCCGGTGGCGGTTGCGCCGAAGGCGGAAGGTGATAAGACCACTACCGACGGACAACTCGGGGGATAGAATGGCAAACGCCCACGCCAAACCGCAGCACGACTACCACATCATCGACCCCAGCCCGTGGCCGTTCCTCGGCTCCGTCGGCGCGCTCGTCATGGCGATCGGCGGCGTCGGCTTCATGCAGTATCTGAAGGGCAACGAGTTCCCCATCCTCGGCGTGAATCTTGCTTCGCCGTATCTCTTCGTCATCGGCCTTTTCATCGTGCTGATGGTCATGGCCGGGTGGTGGCGGGATACCATCAAGGAGGGCAATGAGGGCCATCACACCAAGGTGGTCTCGCTGCACCTGCGCTACGGCATGATCATGTTCATCGCCTCCGAGGTGATGTTCTTCGTGGCCTGGTTCTGGGCCTTCTTCGACGCCGCACTTTTCCCCAACGAGGCCGCGCAATATGCCCGCGAAGCCTATACCGGCGGGGTCTGGCCACCGAAGGGCACCGAGGTCCTCGACCCCTTCCATCTGCCGCTCTACAACACGATCATCCTGCTGCTTTCCGGCACGACGGTGACCTGGGCCCACCATGCCCTGATCCATGACGACCGCAAGGGCCTGGTCTGGGGCCTTGCGCTGACGGTCGCGCTTGGCGTGCTGTTCTCGTTCGTCCAGGCCTATGAGTACATGCACGCGCCGTTCGGCTTCAGGGACTCGATCTACGGCGCCACCTTCTACATGGCGACCGGTTTCCACGGCTTCCACGTCTTCGTCGGCACGATCTTCCTGCTCGTCTGCCTGTTCCGAGCCATGGCCGGCGGCTTCACGCCGAAGCAGCATTTCGGCTTCGAGGCGGCTGCCTGGTACTGGCATTTCGTCGACGTCGTCTGGCTGTTCCTGTTCGCCTGCGTCTATGTCTGGGCCTCGCAGGGCGCCGTCATCGCTCACGGTTGAGCCTCGACGGAAATGACCAAGGAAACGGCCGCCCCTGCGCGGCCGTTTTTGTTTCGGCCTCTGCGCGGGCCGATCAGCCGGACGAATGGCCGCACGACGGTCGCCGGCGCAGACATGGTAAGGATCGGGAAATGGCGAACGAGGATGATCGGAATAGACCCGTGAGCGACGATCAGGCGATCTGGCCGCCGGTAGACCCGGTCACGGCAGGGCTCAAGGGGCGCTGCCCGCGATGCGGCGAAGGAAGGCTCTTCTCGGGTTTCCTGACCGTCGCCAGGAGCTGCGGCGTCTGCAGGCTCGACTATTCCTTCGCCGATGCAGGAGACGGACCGGCCGTCTTCGTCATCCTGATCATCGGCTTCATCGTCGTCGGCCTGGCGCTATGGATGGAGGTCAATTTCGGCCCACCGCTATGGCTGCATCTCCTGCTCTGGATCCCGCTGACACTCGTGCTCTCGCTGACCGCCCTGCGGCTGATCAAGGGCGTCCTGATCACGCTGCAATACCGCAACAAGGCGGCCGAAGGGCGGCTGGACCGGCCGCAATGAGCCTCGCCGACCACCAGGCCGCGCGCCCGAAGGGGCCTGCATGGGCGATCGTCGGGCTCGGGGCCGTCCTCTTTGTCATGCTCGTCGGCCTCGGCACGTGGCAGATGCAGCGTCTCGCCTGGAAGGAGGCGCTCATCGCCGCCGTCGACCAACGCATCGGGTCGGCTTCGCGGCCCCTCTCCGAGCTGGAGCGCCAATTCGCCGAAACCGGCGACGTCGACTACTGGCCGGTCGAGGCGACCGGCCGTCTGCTCAACGACCGCGAGAGCCATTTCCTGGCGACCTGGCGAGGACAGTCCGGCTTCTTCGTCTATGCGCCGCTGGAGCTGCTCGACGGGCGTGTGCTCTTCGTCAATCGCGGTTTCGTGCCCTTTGACCGCAAGGATCCATCGACGCGGACCGAGGGCCAGATCGCGGACCTGGTGACCGTGAAGGGTCTCGCCCGCAATCCGCTCGCCGAAAAGCCGTCCTCGCTGGTGCCCGACAACGATCCCGCGAAGAACGTCTTCTATTGGAAGGATCTTGCCGCCATGGCCGGTCGCGCAAGCGTGCCGGCCGACCGAATCGTGCCATTCTTCATCGATGCGGATGCCACGCCCAACCCCGGCGGGCTGCCGATCGGAGGCGTTACCCTGGTCGACTTCCCTAACAACCACCTACAATATGCCTTGACCTGGTACGGGCTCGCCGCCGCGCTGCTTGCCGTCCTGGGCGCCTGGCTGATCTCGAGACGTCGCGCGTGACCCCCTCCTCCATGGTCATCCTCACAGGCGCCGGCATTTCGGCCGAGTCCGGGGTCGACACGTTCCGGGACGCAGGCGGCATCTGGTCGAAGGTCGACTATCGGGAGGTCGCCACTCCCGAAGGCTTCGCCCGCAATCCGCGCAAGGTGCACGACTTCTACAACAAACGCCGGCGGGGCATGGCGGGCATTCTGCCGAATGCGGCGCATGCGGCGCTCGCCCGGCTGGAACAGGCATTCCTCGGCACATTCCTGCTGGTCACCCAGAACATCGATCATCTCCACGAGGCGGCGGGCTCGCACAGGCTGCTGCACATGCATGGCGAACTCGCCAAGGCGCTCTGCGAGGCCTGCGGCGAACGCAGCGAATGGCCCGGCGACATGTCGACCTCGTCGCAATGTCCGCAATGCCGCACCGTAGGGCGATTGCGGCCCGACGTGGTCTGGTTCGGTGAGATGCCTTATCATATGGAACGCATCTACGCCGCGCTCTCGGAATGCGACCTGTTCGTGTCGGTCGGCACCAGCGGTAGCGTCTACCCCGCGGCCGGTTTCGTCGAAGAGGCTCGCCTCGCCGGCGCCCATACGGTCGAGCTCAACCTGGAACCTTCCGAAGGCGGCAGCCTTTTCGCGCAAACCCACTACGGCCGGGCGACCGAGGTCGTGCCCGCCTTCGTAGACCGCCTCATCGAGAAGAGCTGGCCCTGACCCTTGATGTCAGGACTCGTCTATCCGCCGTCCTTCCATGAGTTCGCGATCCGTCGAACTGTTGTCTCAACGCCGGGCCAGCAACCTTTCCAGCCCTTCCCTGACAAGGGCGGGAACGTCCCTTGAATCGTCGAGATACGCGGATTCGAGCAGGCCGTCTGACAGAGCGACAAGCAGCGAGGCGGTGACGGAAGGGGCTGGATCGCCATCCGCAGCAAGAAGCTTCCGGAGGACGCCGTGATACCATGCACGGCGCGCATCAATGGCTTGCCGAACGGGGCTATTCGGGTCGGGGTATTCGGCGGCTGCGTTGAGGAACGGACAGCCCCGGTAGTCCCCAGTGACGACGGCCTCGCTGATGCGCCCCAGGATCGCGGCGATCATCTTGCGCGGAGACTGCTTGGGGAGCGCTGAGGTGGCTTCCCGCCCAAGCTGGTCCTGCTCTTCGATATAGGCGAGGACGAGATCATCCTTCGACGGGAAGTGATTGTAGAACGTCGCCTTGGCCACGCCCGCTTCCGCGATGATGCGGTCGATGCCCACGGCACGGATGCCCTCGGTATAGAAGAGACGGGTCGCGGTATCGAGTAAGCGGCGGCGCGCCGCGCTTACTCCAGGATCGGTCTGCGAAACGGTTCTGTTCATGGGATTGACTCTAACAGACAGACCTGTATGGTGCATAGACAGACCTGTCTACCTAGGAGAAACAATGCAGACGAACGAGACAGCCGAAATCGTGCATCGATTCAACCGGGCCTTCCTCGATCACGAGCCTGCGATCCTCAAAGACCTGATCGCACCGAACTGCGTCATGGAGTCGATTCAGCCGGCGCCCAATGGTACGCGATACGAAGGCTATGACGCCTGCCTCGCATTCTGGGAGGCTCTCGCTGCGGACCCGGTTACCTATTTCGATGTTGAAGACACGATCGTAATGGGCGACCGCGCTATCATCCGCTGGCGTTTCAATTTCGGTGACGGTGGGTCGGTTCGGGGCGTCAACCTGATGCATGTCCGCGACGGCCGGATCGTCGAAGCGCTCGGTTACTCAAAGTCGCCCGGCCAGTCGGCCCCACTACCTGAGTGACCGCCAGATAGTGGTTTCCTCGCCGCCGAACCGACACGTCCGGGGAGCCACTCGCTGCTTTCGAAAGTGAGCAGCGGTTCGGGAAAAAGGCATGCGCTAGATCAATAGTCTACGGCGCGTCGCGTGAATCCTTCTCGCGTTTCACGCGACGCCCTGTAAGGCGAAGCGCCATATGGCTCAATGAGGTGAGAGAATGAGGACCGACAGCGAAGTTACCCGCGCGATCATGGACCGCTTCAATGGCGCGTTCGAGGAGCACCGGCCCGAAGACCTCGACGATCTGATTGGTGAGGGTTGCGTTCTCGAGAATACGACGCCCGCTCCGGATGGCGCGCGCTACGAAGGGCGTGAGGCTTGCCTCAATTTTTGGAAGGGAATCGCGTCCTCTGCGAACCTTGTATTCGAAGCCGAGGAGATTTGGGCCAGCCAGGACCGCGGGATCATCCGATGGCAACTCCGATGGAGCAAAAGCAAGGCGGATCGGGTGCGAGGGATAAACATAATGCGCGTTCGGGACGGAAAGATCGTCGAAGGTCTGGGATACGTGAAGGGATAGGGACATGCCCCTCCTCACGTCTCGCGAGCACCCTGCGGAACCCATCAGGCTCGAGCCTCTAGCGTCGCCGGCGCGGCTTCTCCAATAGAGCCACGGCCTCCACATGCGCCGACCACAGGAACTGGTCGATCGGCGTCACGCATTTCAAGGAATAGCCACCGTCGATGAGGATACGCAGGTCGCGGGCCAGCGTGACCGGATTGCAGGAAACGGCGGCGACCAGCGGCACGTCCGAGCGGGCGATCTGCTTCGACTGGTCCTCGGCTCCGGCCCGGGGCGGATCGAAGACCACGGCGTCGAAAGCGTTCAGCTCCTTGAAGGTCATCGGCCGGCGGTAAAGGTCGCGCCGTTCCGCCGTGATGCGCTTCAAGCCACGAGCAAAGCGGAAACCGCGGTCGAGAGCGGCGAGCGGCGCGGCATCGGCTTCCACCGCATGGATTTCGGCCTTCGTCGCAAGGCGCAGGGCAAAGGCACCGGCACCGGCGAACAGGTCGGCGATCCGCTTCGCCTTGCCGAGATGCGCCGCAACCAGCCCCGCCATCGCCTCTTCGGCCGAGGCGACGGCCTGCAGGAAACCACCCGGCGGCGGCGTCACCGCGGCGTCGCCGAACATGACGACCGGCTTGCGCGGCTCGACCACGATCTCGCCATCGACCGAGAGCCTGGCAATGCCTTCGCGAATCACGAAATCGCTCGCCTTGCGCCGTGCCGTCTCCGACAGCTTGCCGGAACCGTCGGCCGCGACATCGAGGCCCGAAGCCGTCAGGGTGACAGCCAGATGGAACGGCTGCGGCGTCATGCAGATGAGGCCAGCGAGGCTCCGCATCCTCGGTAACGCGGCAACGATCTCGGGTGCGGCGATCGGGCATTCCGTTATGTCGATGATCGTATGCGACAGCGCCCTGTTGTAGCCGAGGATCATGCCCGCCTCGGTGCGCCGCGCCGAGAACACGACGCGGCGGCGCGAGGCCGGCGCGCAGGCGACGGTCGCGGCAACCGGAACGTCGATCCCTTTGCCCTTGAGGGCATGCACGACCTTCTCGCGCTTCCAGGCGCGATAGGATTCGCCCTCGAAATGCTGCAGGTCACACCCGCCGCATTCAGTAAAATGGCTGCAAACCGGTTCGGCCCTGAGCGGCGAGGCTTCGAGCACCGCCATCAATGTGGCGCGGTCCTTTTCGCGTGCCGCGGTGACGGTCTCTCCCGGCAAGGTGAACGGGATGAACACCTGTCCCGTACCGGTTTCCGCTATGCCGTCGCCCTTGGCGCCGAGCCTGTCTATGACGAAGCGTGCAGTCATCGATCCTTGGCTCCGGCCAGCAGGAACTCGCGGTTGCCGTCGCCGCCTTCTATCGGCGACGGACACAGGCCGAGCGCTCGCCAGCCGGGAACGCCGTCGAGCCACGCGCGTAGACGTTGCGCGATCACGGGTCCCTCCCCCGGATCACGCAGCAATCCGCCTTTGCCGATCGCATCCTTGCCGGCCTCGAATTGCGGCTTCACCAGGAAGACGCCGAACGCCTCCGTCGCCGCGAGGTGGAGCGCCGGCGGCAGCGCAAGGGTGAGCGAGATGAAGCTGACGTCGCAGACGATGATTTCGGGCTCCACGCCACCGAGATGCGAGGCCTCCAGGTCACGGGCATTGAGCCCTTCGACGCAGGAGACACGCGGATCGGACCGCAGACGCGGCTCCATTTGTCCGTGGCCGACATCGATCGACACGACATGGCGGGCGCCGCGCTCCAGAAGCACTTGGGTGAAACCGCCGGTCGAGGCTCCCACATCCAGGGCGGCGCGCCCCGAAGGGTCGATGCCGAAATGATCGAGCCCGGCCACCAGCTTCAGGGCGGCGCGCGAGACGAAACGCTGCGCCGGATCGTCGACGTGGATGGCGGCATCCTCTGCAGTGCCAGCGCCGGGCTTGGTGACGACGACGCCGGCCACGCGGACCGTACCGCGCTCGACGGCATCGCGCGCCCGCGAACGGGTAGCGAATAGGCCGCGACGCACGAGCAGTTCGTCGAGGCGTATCCGGCTTGTCTGCTGGTCGAGCTTCATCGGCCTTCCTTGGCGAAAGCCGGCGGCGAAGGCAAGCGGCACGTTGCGACCGGGTCGTGACGCGGCCGACCGGAGCGGCGATCGTCAGAAGGCGACGAAGCGCGACGCCCTGTGCTCGATCGCGAGCATCAGCTCCCATCCATGACGATGGGTCGTCGACCCCGTCGGAGCGGCCGGATAGAGCTCCGCAGGCTCGCTGAAGACCGTGGGAGGCAGCACGAGGGCGGGCTTCACATCGTGAGCGAAACCACCACGCAGCGTTCCGATCTTGTCGGCGACGATCCTCAGCACGGCTTGTTCAAGCTTGCAGTCATATTGGATATCGGCGACGGCCGGCGGGGCGAGCACGACCAGCATCGCGACGCCGATCGTCGGCATCTTCATCGTAGGCCACTGTCCAGACGCGGTTCTACCTGGGGCGCGCTAAGAAACGGTCAAGGGACAAGGTTACGGAAACGCCAAATGCCAGCGTAGACAGATGGTTAGAGTAAGTTGCCTGATGGGCACGTCAGGCACGTGCGACCTGGACGACGCCGTCTGCCGTCGAACTGGCGCGTTGACAGCGGCGATCGAAGGCAACCGAACAGTTCTCATCGCTATGCAACCGCCTGCCAATCTTGCCAACTACCGTCGTCTTACTTTCGAATCCCGAGATAGCCGTAAACCGCCCGTCTGACGCGCGGCTCAAGGGACGACATGTCCGTCTCGCCGAACAATCCCGCCGCGTCGACCATGCCGCGCGTGAGAGCGGCCAGGTCCCTGGCGGCGGTTTCTGGCTTGGCGATCCCGTGAAGCGACAGTATCTCGGCCACCGCCGCGACGATCATCCGCTTCAGCGCCTCGGTCTCCGTGTCAATCGGCAGCATCGCTTCAGCATATTCCAGACTGCCGGCAAGCCGCGGCCTTTCGAGTTGGTGGGATACGGCTGCGCGGATGAAGCCGTTGAGGACCGACGGCAGATCGCGCCCTCTCGCCTGCGCCTTCTCCCGCTCGATCATCGTCATAAGTTCCGCGCGCTTGCGGCGGATCAGTTCCGCGAGCAACGCCTCCTTGGCGGGGAAATATTGGTAGAGGCTGCCGACACTCACTCCTGCCTTTTCCGCCACTGCATTGGTGTTAAACGCCGCTAGGCCGCCGGCCTCCAAAACGCGAGCAGCGGCCTCGACAATGGCCTCGACAGTAGCAGCTGAACGGGCCTGACGCGGGCGTTTGCGGGCATCGATGGGGGATTGCGTGGCGACCATGGAATGCGAGTAAGGAATACGAGCAATTACTCGTATTCTAGCCCGCATCGCCAACGCAGACAACAGGAACCTCTCGTGACCACACCCAAACCGCGGTTCACCATCTTTGTGCTTTTACGGACTTTGCCTTCCTGGCTGTCCCTCCCCCGCTCGCGCCGCAACGAAATCGCGAATTCGGCCTTCGCCGACACATTGAAGGACGAAAGCGTTACCATTCGCCATTTCGACGCCGAAGCCTTCACGGCTTTTGCACGGATATCGCTATGTTCGAAGCCGACGACCTGATCTCCTTCCACTTCGTCATGGAGCGGTTGCGCGACTCCGCCTTCTTCGCCGAGCCTTATTTTGAACTGGTCCAGATCATACCGGCCGTGGAAGACGGCTTCCGCTATTTCGAGAATACGGCGGCGTGAGGCGGGATAATGCGTATTGAGGGAAAGACGGCGCTGGTGACGGGCGGCAGCGCCGGAATTGGGCAGGAGATCGCGCTGCAACTCGCCGCCAGGGGCGCCAAGGTCATCATCGTGGCGCGCGACCGGCAGCGCGCCGAGGCGACGATCGGCTGTAGTCCGGAACGAATCGCGCTCCTCCAGGCCGATCTGTCCCGCGGCCAAGATCAGGACAGGGTCGTGGCCGAAGTCACGCAGTGCTGCCCCGATCTTGCCATCCTCGTCAACAATGCCGGTGTACAGATCAACCTGCCGGCGACCGGGATCGGGGACGGCGGTAGAATGGCGGACTTCCGAGACGAGATCGACCTGAACCTCACTGCGCCGGTTGCATTGAGCTTCGGCCTGATGCCGGTTCTGGCGCGGCAGAAAGAAGCGGCTATCGTCAACATCTCCTCGGGGCTTGCATTGGCGCCGAAGCGGACGGCCCCTGTCTATTGCGCGAGCAAGGCCGGACTCGGCGCCTTCAGCCGGGCCCTGCGCTATCGCTGCGAGGATTCCGCTCCCGCGATCCGGGTCATCGATGTGGCCATGGATTTTGTCGATACGCACATGACACAAGGCCGGAGCGGCGCCAAGATGACCGCGCATGACGCGGCCCGCGCGGTCGTGCACGGCATCGAGAGACGGAATCGCGAAGTCTGGGTCGGCAAGACCCGGCTGCTTCGTATCCTTCACCGCCTGTCGCCAGCCTTCGCATACCGGCTGCTGCGGAACGGATAGGTTGATGCCGCCCATCGTCCCCATTGCGGGTCTGCGCCCATCGTCCGCACCGCAATCGCGCAGCGTGAGTTGGCCGACGCGGCTACCAGCAAGACGACGGCTGCGCGACGCGGCGGGGCCGGCAGGGTCCGATTCAGCGACGCCGCCGAAGACATGATAGCCCACGCCCGCAGGCCGAGAACCTCCGTGCAAAACGCAGCTAATTTGAGAACCCGGCAATCAGGATTCTCATAAGTAAGTATCCCCCCGCAAAAGCCGGGGCTTTAGGATTTGGGCCGCTCAAAGCGGCCTGTTGGGTCGCTGACGCGGCCCCTCATGGGGTTGGCCACCCAAGGTGGCCGTTCAGCGCCAAAGGTGCAATTGCTCCAGCCTTTGATCCTCGCGCTCCTGATTCTTGATATACTCCCGGATCACGGCCTCGTCGCGACCGACGGTCGAGACGAAGTAGCCGCGCGCCCAAAAGTGCTGCCCCTCATAGTTGCGGCGGCGTTCTCCGTAAACACGAGCCAGATGGATCGCACTCTTGCCGTCTCGAGGAGTGCCTCTCCATCATCCGCTGGACGCCGGACACCTTGGCGCGGCGCCTCAACTGTGACCGCTCCGCGGATCATCGATATGTCTTGTCCCCTTCCGCTTGGTCTGCCTCATCGCTCGGGAATGATTTCCAGATTTTGGGGAAGAGGCAGACTTGAGCATCGCATGTGCATGTCGCGGGCGAACAGCTTTCGTTGCTTTTCCTGATGCTCTCTGCCCGCCGCCGCGATCGCAAGTCCGTAGGGGCCCATCAAGAGAGCGGTCCCCATGTTCAACGGCTTGGCTTTTCCGGCCCCATAGGTCAACGCCTCCGCGCGGATCTGTTCGCACTGCGGCGACTGCCACTTCGGGTCTTGTGTCGAGAGCGTGGCTGCATACTCGGCGGGCGCCGCCGTGCACCCGGCGACCGCGGCCACCAGCAGCAAAGTTGCCACAGTCCATACTCGCCCCATCGCCATGGATCGTTCAGTCTCCATCCGGCCAGCCGTTGATTTGCGCCACCCCACCTGCTGACGCAGGGGTCGTACAGCAATCCTCACGAGATGAACAGACCAACGGATCGACGGTCGTCGGCTGACCAAAATCCAGGAACTACGGTCCATTCCCGGTTACCCGGCCGGCAAGCAAGACAGTTCCAGGCGGATAGCGCCGACAGGTCACACGACGGATAACGTCACTGGCACTGCAGCGGAAACCCGGCGAAATCAGGCGCGCGCGACCTGAACCATGCCACCAAGGGCGGCAAAGACGGTGCGCACGATGCCTGCTGCATCGAGGCCCGCATCCGCATACATTTTCTCGGGCTTGCCATGGTCAGTGAACTCATCGGGCAAGACCAGCGGCCTGACCTTCAGCCCTTGGTCGAGCAGGCCCTCGACCGCCAGGAACTGCAGGACGTGGCTCGCGAAACCGCCGACCGAGCCCTCTTCGACAGTGACCAGCACCTCATGCGACCGGGCCAGTCTGCGGACGAGATCCTGATCGAGCGGCTTGGCGAAACGCGCATCGGCGACCGTCGTCGACAGGCCGGCCGCATCCAGTTCCTCGGCCGCAGCGACACAATCCTGAAGCCGCGTTCCGAAAGAGAGCAGCGCGATCTTGGTGCCTTCCTTGACGATACGGCCCTTGCCGATCTCCAGGAGGGAACCCCGCTCCGGCATTTCGACGCCGACGCCGTTGCCGCGCGGATAACGGAAGGCGATCGGGCCCTCGTCAAACGCGGCTGCCGTGCGCACCATGTGGCGCAGTTCGGCCTCGTCGGCGGCCGCCATCACGACGAAACCCGGGAGCGACGCCAGATAGGTCGTGTCAAAGGCGCCGCAATGGGTCGGGCCGTCCGCTCCGACGAAGCCGGCCCGATCGATCGGGAAACGCACCGGCAACTTCTGGATCGCCACGTCGTGAACGACCTGGTCATAAGCGCGCTGCAGAAACGTCGAATAGATCGCGGCAAAGGGTTTCAACCCCTCGGTTGCCAGACCGGCGGCGAAGGTGACCGCATGCTGCTCGGCGATGCCCACATCGAATGTGCGGGAGGGGAAGGCTTCGCCGAACAGGTCCAGGCCGGTGCCGGAGGGCATCGCCGCCGTGATCGCAACGATTCGATCGTCTTCCCGCGCCTCCTGGATCAGGCTCTCGGCAAAGACCTTGGTATAGGCCGGGGCGTTTGCAGGCGCCTTGGCCTGTGCGCCTGTGATGATGTCGAACTTGTTGACGCCGTGATATTTGTCGCTGGCCTCCTCGGCCGGCGCGTAACCCTTGCCCTTCTGCGTCACGACGTGGATCAGGATAGGCCCTTCGCCATTGTCGCGGACGTTCTTCAGCACCGGGATGAGATGCTCGAGATTGTGTCCGTCGATCGGCCCGATGTGATAGAAGCCGAGTTCCTCGAACAGCGTGCCGCCGGTGACATAGCCGCGCGCATGCTCGACCGCGCGGGTGATCGCCCTGTTGGCGCGCTTGCCGAGATAGGAGGTCAGCTTCTTGCCGACGTCGCGCAGGCCGAGATAGGCCTTCCCCGAGGCGAGGCGGGCGAGATAGGCGCTCATTGCGCCGGTTGGCGGGGCGATCGACATGTCGTTGTCGTTGAGGATGACGATCAGCCGCGCGTCGAGCGCGCCGGCGTTGTTCATCGCCTCATAGGCCATGCCCGCCGACATGGCGCCGTCGCCGATGACGGCGATAACGTTGTTCCGGCCCCCGACCAGGTCGCGCGCCACGGCCATGCCGAGCCCGGCAGAGATCGAGGTCGACGAATGCGCGGCTCCGAACGGATCGTATTCGCTCTCGCCGCGCTTGGTGAAGCCCGACAGGCCGCCTTCCTGGCGCAGGGTGCGGATGCGATCACGGCGGCTGGTGAGGATCTTATGCGGATAGGCCTGGTGGCCGACGTCCCAGATCAGCCTGTCTTCGGGCGTATTGAAGACGTAATGCAGCGCAACGGTCAGTTCGACCACGCCCAGGCCGGCGCCAAGGTGCCCGCCGGTCCGGGAGACGGCATCGATCAGTTCGGCGCGCAGTTCGGCAGCGACCTGCGGCAGGTCGCTTTCCGGCAACCGGCGAAGGTCCGCGGGGGTGCGGACTTTGTCCAGAAGCGGCGTCACGGGGATTGAAGTCACTTGTAACGGAACCTGTCTGCTCGAAAGATCATACGGGAGATGTCAGGGAGATAAGGCTTGGCCCTGGTAAAGTAAATGCGCGGCAATGACGCGCATCAGTTTTCAGGGAGCGGAATGAATTCCTTCTCGTCACCGGGCACGATGTCGAAGCGGCCGGTCCGCCATTCCTCCTTGGCCTGTTCGATGCGTTCCTTCGAGGAGGAAACGAAATTCCACCAGATGTAACGCTTCGAGCCGAGCGAGGCGCCGCCGAACAGCATGAAATGGGCGCCCGCCTCCGTGGAGACGGTGATCCTGTCGCCCGGCCGGAACACAAGCAGCCTGTCCGAGGGGAAACGATCGCCGGCGATCGTCACCATACCGTCGAGAACGTATATCGCCCGCTCCTCGGCCTCGGCCGGCAGGTCCACGCTGGCGCCGGCGTCCAAACGGATATCGACATAGAGCGTGTCCGAGGTCGTTCGCACCGGCGAGCGCATGCCGTCGAAATCGCCGATGACGACCCGCCCGGTGACGCCCTGATAGGAGAAGTCGGGCAGTTCGCCGCGCGGCGTGTTGTCGAACACGGGGGCCATCTCCTCCTTGTCCTCGGGCAGGGCCAGCCAGGTCTGCAGTCCCGAGATCGACAAAGGACCGCCACGCAATTCCTCCGGCGAACGCTCGGAATGGACGATGCCACGCCCGGCTGTCATCAGGTTCACATCGCCGGGCTCGATGACCATCTCGGTGCCGAGCGAATCACGATGGCGCACCTTGCCGTCGAACAGATAGGTCACCGTCGACAGGCCGATATGCGGATGCGGCCTCACGTCGAGCGCCTGGCCGGCCCGCAGGATCGCCGGCCCCATACGGTCGAAGAAGATGAAGGGGCCGACGAGGCGGCGGCGCGCTGTCGGCAGTGCCCGGCGAACGGCGAATCCGCCGATGTCGCGCGCATTGGGAATGACCATCAGTTCGATGGCGTCGCAGGCAAAGACGTCGCCGGCTTGAGGGTCGTTTCCGGGAAAGAAACTCATCGGTCGCTCCAGCCATTCAAGCGCCGCCGCAGCAATCGCTGCCGCAAGGCGAGGTTGCAGCTTACGCCCTCCGGAAACTTTTCCAACCCCAGGGGCCGACGGCAGGCGGGTTCAGAGGCCCGTCGCTATTCCGCGTCGAGCGGCTCCGTCCCGACGGGTTTGCCGTCACGCGATAGGCGGATTTTCTCGACCTTGTCTTCCGCGGCCTTCAAAAGGCGGTCGCAGTGAGACTTGAGCGCTTCGCCGCGCTCATAGATCCGGATCGACTGGTCGAGCGGCACGTCGCCCTTCTCCAGATCGTCGACGATGCGCTCGAGCGCCGCCAATGCCTGCTCGAAGCTCATGGCCTTGATGTCGTCATTGGTCTCGCCGGCCATGGCCTATCCTTTCATCAAGCGCTTCACATGGGCCGCGACCGAAAAGGCCAGGCCCTGCAGGTCGTAGCCGCCCTCGAGCAGGCTGACGAGCCGCCCGTTCGCATAGCGCGACGCGCGATCCATCAATACGCCGGTCGCCCAGTCGAAATCGGCCTCGGTCAGGTTGATCTCGGCCAGCGGGTCGCGGTGATGCGCATCGAACCCCGCCGAGATGATCACGAGGTCCGGCCGGAAATCGTCGATCGCCGGCAATACCCGCGACAGGACGGCGTCGCGGAACAGGTCGGAACCGGAGTTCGGGCTGAGCGGGGCATTGACGATGTTGCCCGCGCCGGTTTCGTTCCAGGCGCCGGTTCCCGGGAAAAGCGGCATCTGGTGCGTCGAACAATAAAGTACCGAGGGATCGCTCCAGAAGATGTCCTGGGTGCCGTTCCCGTGATGCACGTCCCAGTCGACGATCGCCACGCGCTCGGCACCATGCTTCTTCTGGGCGTGGCGCGCCGCGATCGCTGCGGTGTTGAACAGGCAGAAGCCCATGGCCGTCGTGCGCTCGGCATGGTGGCCGGGCGGCCGAGCGGCGACGAAGACATTGTCGGCCGCGCCCGTGAAAACGTCGTCCACCGCGGCATTGGCTGCGCCGATGGCGGTCAGCGCCGCCTGCCAGCTCTTCGGGCTGACGGAGGTGTCGGCGTCGATGCGTGCAAGCCCCGTGTCGGGGACAGCCGCCTCGACGCGACGCACGAACTCTTCGGGATGCGCATAGAGGATGGTTTCCCTGTCGCCTTCCGGCGCCTCCACTCGGTCGAGATATGCGAAGGCTTCGTCTTCGAGTACGCGCGTGATCGCGCGCAACCGATCGGGCCGTTCGGGATGACCGGGGGGCGTTATGTGGTCGAGATAGATCGGATGCGAATAAAGACGCGTCACCATGGGGGCAATCTAATGCGCCGGCCACGCGAATGGAACCGCCGGGCACGGCTGATGGCACGATCGCTGGGGAAATCCCCGCCGGCCTGGGGATGGCCGCTACGGGCGGTGACTTTCAATTGATGACGGCCTATGGTCGCCACTGCCAGGTGCCCGCGGCGACGCGGGAGAATCGGGAACACGGTGCAAATCCGTGGCGCGCCCAGCGCTGTAAGAGGGACCGCTTCGGCAAGACGTCACTGTTCAAGGAAACGGGAAGACGCCGGAGCGGGACGATCTCCAGCCAGAAGACCGGCCCGGCAGGCATAGCCATCCGCTTGGTCAGGCGGCGGGTTTTCGATCGCAAGGGGACAGGCGATGCCGACCAACGACCGTCAGGACGACAATTCCTTCGACTCCTTCGCCCGGGACGCGGTCTACCGGGCGATCTTCACGCGTCGCGACGTGCGAAGCCATTTCGTCGACGAGCCTCTCGATGATGCGGTGCTGGCGAGGCTGCTTTCTGCCGCCCATCACGCACCTTCGGTCGGCTACATGCAGCCCTGGAATTTCATCCTCGTCCGGGATCGCGAACGTCGACATCAGGTCCGAGACCTCTTCCTCGCCGCAAGAACCCGGGAAGCCGAAGTCATGGAAGCGGACAAGCAAGAGCTCTACCGGTCCCTCAAGCTGGAAGGCATCGTCGAGAGCGCGCTCAATCTCTGCGTCACCTGCGATCGCGCCCGCTCGAGGGCTTCGCCGCTCGGGCGATCGCACAATCCCGAGATGGATCTCTTCAGCACGGTCTGTGCGGTCCAGAACTTCTGGCTCGCAGCCCGCGCGGAAGGCGTCGGGGTCGGCTGGGTGAGCATTCTCGATATGGCTGCCCTGAAACGGCTGCTGGCCATACCCGATCATGTCGTCCCCATCGCCTATCTCTGTGTCGGCCGGGTCTCCACCTTCGCTGGGCGACCCGACCTCGAAACGAAGGGCTGGGGCAAGCGCCTGCCGTTGTCGACGCTGATCATGAGCGAGAGCTACGCAGGAGCCGGCGAGGGCGGGCTCAAGCGCCTGATCGATGAAGCGTCGGGGGATTGAGGAATCGCACCCTCGTGGCAGCCTCGCAGCAATGCTGGGTATTCACGCAATAGTGTCAATCGCGATCTCGATCGTGCCGCCATCGGGAAGATAATTGCGCCAGCGAGGAGGAAGCCGATGCTGAGCAAGATTGCGGGCGCCCTGTTGCTGCTTTTCCTGGCGGCATTGCCGACGCCGGCCGCAGAGTTGCCGCGCTCGGGGAATCCCGTATTCGACCGCACGGTGCGGCTTGTCGTCGACAGCTTCTACGACCGGTCGGCGCTCGACCGCTTTGAAGATGCGGTTCGGCGCGAGATCGAGGATTCGCGTTCACCCGTCACCGCCGCCAGTCCGGCCGAGCGTGTCGATACGGCGATCGATGCCATTCTCGCCAGCCTGCAGGTGTCGCATACCGGCCGCTTCCGGCCTGACGGCATCGACTATTTCGAGCTCGCCGATGTCTTTCGTTACGCGCTGCGGGCCGACATGCGCCGCCTGTTCTCGCCCGACGGCGAAGCCGCCTATGCCGGGATTGGTATGATCGTGCGGCAAGGCAACGGCCTTGGATTCGTGAGCGAAGTCTATGACGGGTCGCCCGCGGCCCGGGCCGGGATCCTGGTCGGGGACGAAGTCATCTCGGTCGACGGGGCTCCCTATCGCGAGATCATCTCCTTTCGCGGCAAGGCAGGCCAGACGGTCGAGATCAAGCTGCGTCGCCGCCCCGGGGACCAGCCGCTCGACAAGACGGTCCAGGTCAAGCTTCTGCGACCGCTGCCCATGTTCGAGAAGGCGATCGAAGACAGCGCAACGATCATGGAACGGGACGGCCGCAAGATCGGCTATATCAGGCTGTGGACGCTCGCGGCGCCACGCTCCATGAACAAGGTGGCCGAAGCGCTCGCCCGAGGTCCGCTCGAGCAGGCCGACGGTCTGGTGCTCGACCTGCGCGGCCGCTGGGGCGGCGGAAGCGCCGACGCGGCGGAGCTTTTCCTGGGGGGCACGCCGCCCTTCCGGCTGATCCAACGCGACGGCGAGGCCATTCTCGCCAATGTGCGCTGGCGCAGACCGGTCGTCGCCATCATTGACGAGGGCACTCGCAGCGGCCTCGAAGTCTTCGCCTATGCCCTGAAGGCCAAGGGCGTCAGGCTGGTCGGAGCGCGCAGTGCGGGCGCCCTGCTCGCCGGCCGGGTGTTCCTGCTTCCCGATGACAGCCTGCTCGAACTGGCCGTTTCGGACGCCGTCATCGGCGACGACACAAGGCTCGAGGGGCGTGGCGTCCAGCCCGACCTGCCTGTGCCTTTCATCCTTCCCTATGCAGCCGGGCGGGACCCGCAGCGCGATGCCGCGGTCGACGAGATGCGGCGCATCCTGGCCGACGGCTGACGTTCCTCATGCCAACAAGCCTGGATGCTGGCGCATCCAGGCCCGGTGGATCCTCACGCATCCGCCTTGGCTCAGCCGGCGAGGCCCATCCGGGCCGCTTGGCTTCTCGCCAACGGGCGCGACGGTGCAAACGAGGTCAGAGGTGCAAACGAGGTCAGACTGGCCCGCGCACCGCGTCCAGCTTGCGCAGGGCCGTGTAGGCGTAGTCGAGAAAAGCCCTCACCTTCGGCGCCATGTGACCGCCGCTGCGCGCCAGAATCTGCACGGGGATGGGCGGCGGCTCGAATTCTGGCAGCAGCCGCACGAGCGTGCCCTGCGCAAGTTCGTCGGCGACCTGATAGGACAAGACCCTCGCGATGCCCCGCCCTGCCCTGACGGCCAGGAGTTGGGCTTCCATCTCGTTGGCCAGCAGTCGCGGCGCGATTCGCACCACGGGCCCACGCCTGGTCGGACCGAAGCGCCATTCCCTGGCCACACGCGCGCTGGCAATCGTACTATGCCGCGCCAGATCGCGCGGATGCATGGGCCTGCCGTGCTCCTCGATATAGCCGGGGCTCGCAACGGCCACCCGGCGCACTTCACCGACCCGGCGCACGAGAAGGGCGGAATCGGCGAGGTGATCGATGCGGACCGCCACATCCAGCCCCTCCTCGACCAGATCGAGATTGGAATCCTGCAGCACGAGTTCCACCTGCGTTTCGGGGAAACTGTCGAGAAAACCGTTGACGACAGGCGCGACATGACGGCGTCCGAACAGCACGGGCGCGGTCACCCGCAACAGGCCGCGTATCGGCATTTCCGAGGCGCCGAGCAAGGCGGCGTCATAGTCTCCCAGTATCGCGCGCGCCCGTTCTGCGAGTTCGCGGCCGGCCGCGGTCGGGGACAGGCGACGGGTCGTGCGCTCGACGAGCCGCGCAGCAACACGATCCTCGAGCGCAGCCAGTGCCCGGGTGACGGCAGGCGCGGAGCGCCGCAGCCGTCTTGCCGCTCCCGTCAGGCTCCCTTCATCGATGATGGCGACGAAGATCGCAAGTTCGTCAAACCGGTCCATGATTGTTCCGATATTTGCAATTCTGACTTTTGATCATTCGCCATTTCGTTTCCTGGCGCAAGGATCAACATATCGGCAGGAAGGAGCTGCATCATGTCCGAAACCATCATCACTCTCCACGGAATGGCCTTGTCCGGCCACACGCACCGGGTCGAGCTCATGCTGCTGATGCTCGGTCTGCCCTATCGTTTCGTGCCCGTCACCGGCGAGGTTATGCGCTCGGGCGAATTCCGCCGCCTCAACCCGCTCGGCCAGATACCGGTGCTGCAGGACGGCGATCTCGTCCTCGCCGACAGCAATGCGATCCTTGTCTATCTCGCCAAGCGCTACGCGCCGGAAAGCGGCTGGCTTCCCGAGGACGCGATCGGCGCGCATCACGTCCAGCGCTGGCTGTCCATCGCGGCCGGCGAACTGCGCTACGGCCCCGCCAATGCTCGCCTTGTGGCGCTGTGGGGCATGCCGGGCGATCCGGTCCGCTGCGCCGAGATCGCGAGCCGGCTCCTGCATTTCATGGAGGACCATCTCGCCGGCCGTCTCTATCTCGCGGCCGACCAGCCGACGATCGCCGACCTCGCCTGCTACGCCTATGTCGCCCACGCGCCGGAAGGTGGCATCGAACTCGACGCCTGTCCGTCGGTGCGCGCGTGGCTGAAGCGCATCGAGGCCCTGCCCGGCTTCAAGGCGATGCCCTCCTCTCCCCTGCCCAAGGCTTCGTGAGGGTCGCCATGGAGACCTCACCCTTTCATGACGATGAGCGCGCCGCCCAGGCATTCGCTGATGTGCGCGCCGCTGGCGGCGGCATCCGCGCTTTCATGCCCGATCAGCACCGCAGCTTCTTCGAACTGCTGCCCTATCTCTTCGTGGCGACGACAGACGCACAGGGATGGCCTCTCGCGACGATGCTCACCAGTGCGCCCGGTTTCGTCCACTCGCCCGATCCCGTCACGTTGCGGGTGAACGCGCTGCCCGACCGGCATGACCCGGCGGCGGGCTCGATCATCGAAGGCGCCGAACTCGGCATCCTGGGCCTCGACCTCTCGACGCGGCGGCGCAACCGGGCCAATGGCCGCGTCTCGGGCCTCGACGACCAGGGCTTCACAGTCGCGGTGCACCAGAGCTTCGGCAACTGCCCGCAGTATATTCAGGGTCGTGTCGTTCGATCGAAGGCGAGCGCCGGCCGAGGCGTGGAGCAAATGACGTCACTCGACGTCGAAGCCATGGCCATGATCCGGCAAGCGGACACTTTTTTCGTCGCCAGCCGTTCGCGTCCTGGCATCTCGGCAGCCGGCGGCGTCGACATCTCGCACCGCGGGGGGCGTTCCGGTTTCGTGCAGGTCGAGGGCGACGTGCTGACCATTCCGGACTATCGCGGCAACCGCTATTTCAATACGCTCGGCAATCTGCTGGGCGAGCCGCGCGCCGGGCTGCTGTTCATCGACTTCGAGACGGGCGACCTGTTGCAACTCCAGGGGCTCGCGACCATCGACTGGAGCGACCGGGCTGCCGGTCTGGTCGAAGGAGCCGAGAGGCTGTGGACTTTCCGCGTCACGGGAGGCTGGCGGCGACGCGCGGCGGCCGGGCTGCGATGGGCCTTCGTCGACTATTCGCCGGCGACCGAACGCACCGGCGTCTGGCGCCCAGCGGCGTGATCGCGACGGCCGAGGGTCACCCCTCGGCCGCTGCGACCGGCGTGGACCCCGGCACGTCCGTCCGGCCCGGCGCGTCGGCCAGCAAGCCGTTGAGCAAGGCTTCGAACGCCTTCACCGCTTTCCGCGAGGTCGCCTCCGGGTCCTCCGAATTGGCGATCCATCGTCCGGCATTGAGCATCGCACCGTTGAGCAGGCGGGCGGCGGCCTCGGGATCGATGTCGCCGATCACGCCAGTCCGCGCGAGTTCGTTCAGGGTCAGGGTCATGGAGCTGATGCAACCGTTCTGGGTGGGCCAGCGCCAGGGGTCGCCCAGCACGGCGGGGCCGTCACAGTGGATGATGCGCTGGATCTCCGGTTCCAGGGCCATCTCGATATAGGCCTTGCACTCGTCGACAAAGCCCTGCCAACGGCTTCCCGCCCTCGCCGACACCACACGAAGACGCTCGGACATCTCCGCGTCGACCTCGACGATCACGGCTTCCAGCAGTCCCTTCTTGTCGCCGAAATGATGATAGAGCGCGCCGCGCGTGAGTCCGGCGGCAGCGGTGAAATCGTCCATCGAGGACTGCGCATAGCCGACCGTGCCGAACGCCTGACGTGCGGCGGCGACCAGCTTGGCGCGGGTTTCCGCGATCATTTCCCTGCGAGGTTTGTGCGCCATCCTGCCCCTAACTCATACGCCACGTATGTTAATTGACATACGTGGCGTATGCAATTATGTAGTCACATACGCCACGTATGTAAGTTACAGGAACCCGGAGTTCCAGGAGCGCGCCGATGCCCAACCCCTATAGCCGAATCTTCAAGGCCCCGGGTGCCAAAGGCTTCGCCGCAGCCGGCTTCATTGCGCGGCTGCCGGTTGCCATGGCGACGATCGGCACCGTGGCCATGCTCTCGCAGATCCACGGCGAATATTGGCTTGCGGGCGCGGTGTCGGCCACATTCGCCCTGACCAACGCCTTCGTCGCTCCACAGATCTCCCGGCTGGTCGACCGCCGCGGACAGTTCCCGGTCCTCATCCCGGCGACGGCGCTGTCCGTCTTCGCCTTTGCACTGCTGATCGTTGCGGCCCGCTACGGCTGGCCCTCCTGGACCCTCTTCGTCTCCGCCTTGCTTGCGGCGAGCATGCCGAGCATGCCGGCAATGGTCCGCGCTCGCTGGACGGAGCTTTATCGCGGCACGCCTGAACTCAACACGGCCTTCGCCTTCGAGTCGGTGGCGGACGAACTGGTCTATGTCGCGGGGTCCAGCCTGGCGGTCGGCCTCAGCGTGTCGTTGTTCCCGGAGGCAGGGCCGCTGGCATCGACCCTCTTCCTGGCCGTCGGCTCGACGGCCTTCATCCTCCAGCGTTCGACCGAGCCCAAGGTGCAGCCTGCCGTAGCGAACCACGGCCATTCCGCCGCAAGATTGCCGGCGGTACAGATCATCACCTTCGCGCTCGTCGCCATCGGCACGCTCTTCGGCACGGCCGAGGTGACCGTCATCGCCATGACGAAGGAATTCGGCCAACCGGCCGCGGCCACCTTCGTGCTCGGCGGCTATGCCCTCGGCTCGCTGATCGTCGGTCTGGTCTTCGGTATGCTCAAGCTGAGGATGCCGCTATCCCGGCAATTCGCCATCGCCATAGCGGTCGCCGCGGCGACCACCTTGCCGCTGCTTTTCGTCTCGAACGTTCCAATGCTCGCCGTCGCCCTCTTCGCTAGCGGCGTCTCGATCTCGCCGACCTTCATCACCGCCTTCAGCCTGATCGAACGCCTCGTGCCGCCGGCCAAGCTGACCGAAGGCATCACCTGGGTAATGACCGGGATCGGCATCGGCATGGCAGTCGGTTCCTTCACCTCCGGATGGGTGATCGACGAATTCGGTGCGGGCAGCGGCTTCTGGGTGTCGGTCGTCGCGGGTGCCGTCGCCCTTCTTGCGGCCGTGCTCGGCCAACCTCTGCTGTCGACCGGATCATGCCAATGCCGAGCGGAGCCGAGAGCGGCCTGACCGGTCATGCCGGCCTTATCCCTGGCGGGAAGCGTCCCGTCATTTCCAGAAGCGGTCGGCCTTGCGCAGGTCAAGCCACAGGTCCCGCGCCCCGGCCCAACTGATCTCCCCCCTTGCCTGGCTGGCCCCGATCACCCATCCGATTCCGCGCTGCAGCGCGCCATCCCCTGCCGCCGGGCTGTGCCCTTCGGTGAACATGGTCCTCAGCGTCGCGGCATCGTTCAGATCGCCGAAGACGGCCTGCAGCTTCTTCAACCGCTTCAGGAAGGGATCGACATGCTTCGGGCGGAACAGCGAGGCGAAGAATTCCGTCGCATAACGGAATTTCTTCAGTTCCTTCCGCAGCTCATGCCGCTGCTCCACGGTGAGCGTGTCGAAAGCCTCGGCCCGCCTCGCCACCTTTTTCCAGCGCTTCTGGAGCGCCTGTCGCGCGAACTCCGGAACCGGAACAGCCAGCCGCTCGGTCTGACCGATGTCGGACGGATCCAGCCAGCCGCGCATCTCCACGAAACGGACCATGTCGAGCAGGAGAACCTGAGCGCGGGCGCCGGGCAGGCAGCCGCGAAGCTCGCCGCGCGCGACAACCGCCTCGCGCCGCAATTCCTCGGCGAGACCCGAAAGCCCGGCCTCGTCCGGGTGCGTTGAAGCTTCGCGCCCGACGATCTCGTCGGCGACCACGTCCAGATCGCGAAGGCGCCCGACCTGCTGGCCGAGCCAGCGTGCTTCATCGCTGAGCCGGGCCATCTCCGCTCCCTGGAGAGCCGGGGAAAAGACCGAGAATGCGCTGCGCAGGCGCCGCAGCCCCACCCGCAGCTGGTGCGGCCCTTCCGGATCGTCGAGTTCCCGCACCACGACCATGTTGGCGGCCACCTGCTCGACACAGCTCCTCAGCACCTCGCGCGCCGCCTGCTCGGTCGTCTGGTCGGCATGAAGGGCGACTTGCCGCGCATTGCGCGGAGCGAGCGGCGGGTCCGCAAGGCCCTCCTCCGCCAGAAGGTAGCCGCGGGCGCCCTTCGAAAGCTCCGAGAAGCGCAGCCCGCCATCGGGGAACAGAAGCCGGGCAACCTCGAACAGACCGCCCACATTGCCGTCGATGAGTTCTATCTCGGCTTCGCGCAATCGGGCCGAGCGGCCGGCTGCGAGGATCTCGCCGACATCGACGGCGAGCTCGACACGCGTGCCGTCCGCGAGCACGAGCTCACCCGCCTGGCGCCGAATGATGGTCTCGCAGACCGGCTGCAGCACGGCGCCCTTGGTCTGCTGGACGATCTCCTCCCGCACGGTTACGTCGGGGATCGCTTCAATGGAGGGCCGGCCGCCCGGCGCGGGGTTTTCGAATTCACCGACCTGCGACAGACCGCCATGCAATTGAGCGTCGGTCTTGACCGTCTGGATCCAGCGCCGTCCATCCCGGCGAAGCCTCATGGCGATGCCGGCCTTCTTGAGCGCGTGTTCCGGAGTGTCGAGATAGATGCTTCTGAGCGTGCGCACCCTGGGCGCGCCGTTGGCGAGTTTCGATCCCTTGGCGCGGGCCCACAACTGCCTGGACGTCGATTCGTCGATGATGAACTTCAGCTCGATTTCGCCCATTGGAGAACTTTGTGCCAGCCTGGGTTTAACCCATGTCTCCCGAAAGTGTGCCGCTGTTTCGAGATAAAGACATGCGCAAAATCAAAAATCTTCAGTATGCCGCGCGAATTCTTTTTCAAGCGACATGCTGCAGGTCTAACGCATTCTCCACGACGACCGCAACGGATCGATGGTCGTATTCCCGGATCAGCCTTCCGGCATGCCGGCACTTCGGACCCGGCCGTCTCGATGATTGCGATATCGTCGACCGCCGCCGCAGCTTCGTCGACCCTAGAAGATCTCGGTCCTGGCGATCCTTATGCCGAAGCCTTCGAGGCCGACATAGTGACGTTCGCGCGAGGTAATGAGATTGATCGAGGAGATGCCGAGATCCTTCAGGATCTGCGCGCCAAGCCCGATTTCCCGCCATTCGTTCTCGCGGTTCTTGGCCTCGTCGTGGCTCTCGCGATCCCCCGACAGGCGGCGGCTCCGCGCCTGATGGCCGACGCCGACCGAGCCTTCGCGTAGATAGACGATCACACCGCGCTTCGTCTCGCCCATCGAACGCATGATGTCGCGCAACCGGTCTTCCGTCCCGAAGACGTCGCTGACGACATCCTCCGGATGGAGCCGGACCGGCACGTCGACACCGTCGCGAATGTCCCCGAAGACGATCGCCAGATGGTGCATGACGTCCCAGGGCAAAGTGTAGGTATAGGCCTTGGCCTTGCCGCCTGGTGTTTCGATGTCGAAACAGGCGATCCGCTCGATCAGCGTCTCCTGCCGCTGCCGGTAGGCGATGAGATCGGCCACGGACACCTGCTTCAGTCCGTTCCTCTCGGCGAAGGCCTGGACCTGCGGCCCGCGCATCACGGTGCCGTCGTCATTGACCAGTTCGCAGATGACGCCGACCGGCGGCAGGCCGGCGAGCTTGCACAGGTCGACAGCCGCCTCGGTATGGCCGGAGCGCATGAGCACGCCGCCCTCGCGGGCGATCAGGGGAAAGATATGGCCGGGGCGCACGAAGTCGGTGGCGCCGACATTGCCGTTGGCGAGGTTGCGCACGGTCAGCGTGCGGTCCTCGGCGGAAATGCCCGTCGTCGTGCCATGCTTGAAATCCACGCTCACTGTGAAGGCCGTGGAATGGGGGGCGTCATTGTCGGCCACCATCGGCGCCAGGTTCAGCCGCTTGGCGTCCTCCCGCGTCATCGGCGTGCAGACAATGCCGGAGGTATGGCGGACGATGAAGGCCATCTTCTCCGGCGTGCAATGCACGGCGGCGACGATCAGGTCGCCCTCGTTCTCACGGCCGTCATCGTCCATGACGACGACGATCTCTCCGCGCTCGAAGGCGCGCAGGGCCTCGACAATCTTCTTCTGGTCGTAGGGCATAGGCTTCTCTCGTCAAACCAGGTGAGTGGTGAATGGTCGCTGGCGCTACGATGTCGCGCACCGTCAAGTCGTCCCGTTCGCCATCCCTATTCGCTATTCACTACTCGCTATTCGCTATAGCTCGCTTCATCTTCCCGACTGCCCGCGGTGGCGCAGATAGTGGTCCGCGATCGCGCAGGCGACCATTGCCTCGCCGATCGGCACGGCGCGGATACCGACGCAAGGGTCGTGACGCCCCTTGGTCATCACGTCGACATTGCTACCGGAGCGGTCGATGGAGCGGCGCGGCGTCAGAATAGACGAGGTCGGCTTCACGGCGAAGCGTGCAATGACGGGCTGGCCGGTGGAGATGCCGCCCAATATGCCGCCCGCATGGTTCGACAGGAAGATCGGCTTGCCGTCATTGCCCATGCGCATCTCGTCGGCATTGCGTTCGCCGGTGATGCGCGCGGCCTCGAAACCATTGCCGATCTCGACGCCCTTGACCGCGTTGATCGACATCAGGTTGGACGCGATGTCCTGATCGAGCTTGGCATAGATCGGGGCTCCGAGACCCGCCGGCACACCTTCCGCCACGATCTCGATCAGCGCTCCGACCGACGAGCCGGCCTTGCGGATGCCGTCGAGATATTCCGCGAAGATCGGCACCGATGCCCTGTCGGGCGTGAAGAACGGGTTCTCGGCATCGCCGACAAAATCCCAGTCCCAGTTCGCGCGGTCGATATCCTTCTCGCCAATTGCCACGAGCGCGCCGCGCACCACCATGCCGGGAACGACCTTGCGGGCGATCGCGCCGGCCGCCACGCGCGCGGCGGTCTCGCGGGCCGACGAGCGGCCGCCGCCTCGATGGTCGCGCAGGCCGTATTTCACATCATAGGTATAGTCGGCATGGCCGGGACGGTATTGCCGGGCGATGTCGCCATAGTCCTTCGAACGCTGGTCGACGTTCTCGATCAGCATCGAGATCGGCGTGCCCGTCGTCACCATGGTCGCGCCGTCCTCTTCGGGGAGAACGCCCGAGAGAACGCGCACCTCATCCGGCTCGCGCCTCTGGGTGACGAAACGGGACTGTCCGGGACGGCGGCGGTCGAGTTCGTCCTGGATGTCCTTCAGGGTGAAACGAATACCCGGCGGACAGCCATCCACCACGCAGCCCAGCGCGGGTCCGTGGCTCTCGCCCCAGGTCGTCACCCGGAATAGATGACCGAACGTATTATGCGACATCGACACCAATCCTGCCCGGCCCTGGAGCGCGGCATGCCCGTTCGACACGCCCGGCGCCCTCCAGTGCTTACCGCATCGGCCCGAAATCGATCGCGATTTTCCGAGCCGATGGATAGCCGGTTCAACGCAGGCTTCTATTGGCGTTTTGCGCGGTGGTCAAACAAAGAGCGACGCCGTCATTTCGCCCGATCGTCGCCGATAAGCAGGCTTTCCACGGCCATGCGCGGCGGCACCGGAGGATGGAAGGCGGCCGCCCCGAAAGCGATGACCGCGACAGGCTCGATATGGTCGGGAATCCGCATCTTTCGCGCGAATTCGGCATAGATCTCCTGGTTGCGCGGGCGCGACTCGATCAGGTCCCGCGAGAAGTGATTCCAGCAGACGCCGAAATTTCCGGCATGTGCGGCGAGCACCATCTGCATGATGGCCGCGCCGCCGTCGATATGCAGCCCCGCCTCGTTCTCGCCGAGCCCGCCATAGAAACGGCGGTCGCCGCCGACGAAGATCAGGCACGGCGCATCGTAGCAGTGCTGCTCCTTGATATGCTTGAGCAGATGCTTCTCGGCCGGATCCGTCATGATCAGGAAACGCCATGGCTGTCGATCGCCGGAGTTGGGCGCCCAACGCGCCGCGTCGATCAGCTTCTTGGCACAGGCGGTCAGCTCTTCACCGGAAGGCTGCTGCGTCGCCCAGACGCGTGAGCTTCGGCGCGTCGCGGCAAGACCGATGAAGGCATCCATCCTGAACGGGTCGAACGCCCTGGCCGCGGTCGAATTCGGCTCGATGAACTCGCGCTCCAGATTCTCGAAGCGGCTCGCAATCAGGTCGGCCCAGGCGATGGTCGGCTCCGACATGTCGTGTCCGCGTTGCTTCAGCAGCGCTATGCAGTCGCGGACGTTCTTGCGTCGCTCTTCGTAGTAGTCGCGCTTGGCGTGGAAGATCCTGTTGTAGAAGGACTTTTCGATGCGGTGGGCGTCATGACGCATGAAGGCGAGCAGTTCGTCATCGGAGAGCTTGTCGGGATCCGAGGAGCCGAACGATTTGAGCTGCGGCACGACGGGGGCCGTCATGCCGGCGGCCCGAAGCAGGCGCCGCTTCGCCTTGCCTGCCACTGAGCGCATGTTGAGCGGCTGGCGGCCGTGGTTGCCTTGGGGCGAAGGCACGGCCGGCATGACGAAAGGCGGCTCGCCGGCGCAGCGCTCCATTTCCTCCACCAGCCCTGGCAGCCGGTCGAAATAAAGCGCGTTGAAGTCCGGATAGGTCTCGACCGGGGTCGCCCGCACCCGTTCCAGCGCGGCGGCGAGATCGTCGAGATGGTCGCAAAACTGGACGTTGGGGATGTCCTTGAACCAGGCCACCGCCGAAGTGAGCTTGTGGTCGACGGTGCGTAGCACGACAACCGGCTTGCGGCAGATCACCCCGAAGATCAGACCGTGGAAACGGTCGGTGACGACAGCCTCATGCGCATCGAAGAGGGCGAGCGTATCGCGCACCACGCCATAACGCGCATCGGCCTCGATCGGCGCATCGAGCGTGGTGTCGAACAGCGTCGCGGGGATGCCGATGCGCTCGACGACCTTCAATCTGTCCTCCGGCGCAAAGACGGATTCGTCGTCGAGCCGCAGGCAGGCCATGATCTTGCCGGCATTTTCCGGCTGCGGCGCGAGCGTGAACTCCTCCTTGCGCAGGGACAGCACGAAATCGGGCATGGTGATCACCTGTGCCCGGGGGAACAGCGTCCCCGCCAGCGATCCGCTGATATCGTCGCGGCCCATGACGGTCAGATGGCCGTGGCGGCCATAGACGGCCTGCGACACCTGCTTCTGATAGCGGCCGAGCGGCGTTTCGCTGAAGAAGATGGTCTGCGGGAGGCTGACGACCCGGTTGTCAGGCAGCGCCTCGATCATGGTCCGGCGGGCCGTTTCCGACCACAGGCCGCGATCGCCGAGATTGCCGCCGCTATGCAGGAAGACGAGGTCGTTGGCGCGGACACGCGAGACGATCTCGTCGCGGCAGCCGATGATCACGTTCTTGTCGAGTTCGACGACAGGCTCGCCCGGATAATGCCTGGCGATCCACTGCCGGATCGCCACGACCTGGGCGTGGTCGCCGACATTGCGCAGGCTCGCGGTCGGGATAAGGCCGTAGATGATGCGCCGCGGCGCATCCGGATGCCAATCGATCTCGGCGAATCGTGCCCTGGTTTCGGCACGGTCCTTTTCTCCGAGCACGATCGGCTTGTAGGGATCCCACGCAGCCGTTCCCCGCAGGCTCCGGATCGTCTCGACGATCGGCGCCGGCAGGTTCTTCTTCAGCGCACTCTTCAATGTCATCTTGCGGACCATACCTCGCTGACCGGGAAAGGAATTATAGACACCCTCCAATTCCGGTAACAAGATGGTGCAGCGCAGCAGAGCCGGTCACAAGATGGTGCAGCGCGAAACAATTCGACATCGGATGCCGCGTCAGGCCCGGGTTGCTCGGCCGGTGCCCTCCCCGCGCGTGACCGGCGGCAAACAAACGTGTGCGGTGCGGATATTAGTTTTGACACATTCGCTGTGATACTGCTCACCTCGCCCTGTGGGGTTTCCTCCGCCCAGGGGGCGCGGAGCACAAGACAAGAGGACGATCCATGCGTATCCTTATTGGCGCCGTTGCCGCGGCCCTCATGATTTCGACTGCAGCCTATGCCGCGGAGGCCGAGGGCCATATCAAGGCGATCAACAAGGACGCCCAGACGATCACGCTCGACAACGGCAAGTCCTACAAGCTTCCGGGCGAGTTCGACGTCGAAACGCTGAAGGAAGGCATGGAGATCCTGATCGCCTATGACGAGGTCGGCGGCGAGAACCTTATCACCGACATGGAACTGCCGGAGTAGCCGGGAAAGACCTCACGATCGGCGTCGGCTCCAGGGAACCGATGCGGCGATGAGGCAAGACCGGGAGCAGCGTTTCGATCGGTGCGCCAAGCCGTTTTCAGATCGCCGTTCTCAAATCCAGGTCAGTCAAAGCCAAGTCAGCGTGCCATTCTCGAGCATCAGCACACGATCCTGGGGCACGGGCAGAACAGCCGCCTTCTTCTGCGTCAGGTCTCCGATCATCCTGAACAGCACGCGGAAGATGCCGCCATGGGTCACGCAGACCGTGCGTGACGTCACTTCACCCAGCCACGGCGCCACGCGATCTTTCAGCATCTCGTAGCTCTCCGCGGCATCGCCGGGTGGCTGGAAATTCCATTTGTCCAGCGCGCGCCGGGCCTTCGACCCCGGCTCGCGAAGTTCCAGTTCGTCATAGGTGAAGCCTTGCCAGTCGCCGAAGTTCAGTTCGGCGAGGCGGGCATCGGTTCGGTAGGCGAACGGGTCGAGCCCCATCGCGCGACGAATGCGCTCCATGGTCTCGCGGGTCCGCCGCAACGGGCTCGCAACGAAATCGAAGCCGGAGGGATCGGCGATCAGCGCCTTGAGCGTCCGGCCGTTCTGCGTCGCCTGTTCCCGCCCCAGCGCGTTGATATCGGTCTCCGCCTGGCCCTGCAGCCGGTTCTCGGCGTTCCAGTCGGTCTGACCGTGACGCACGAAATAGACCGGAGCTGAGGTCGTCATCAGCCTTCTTGCCTTTCGCCTGCGGGAAACTGCGCTTCGGCGCGATCAGTCCTTGACCACCGAGATGTCGGGTGCGTCGACAGCCTTCATGCCGACCACATGGTAGCCGGAATCGACATGATGCACCTCGCCCGTGACCCCGCGCGACAGGTCGGAGAGCAGATAGAGCCCGGAATCGCCGACCTCCTCGATGGTGACCGAACGCTTCAGCGGCGCGTTGTACTCGTTCCACTTCAGGATGTAGCGGAAGTCGCCGATCCCGGAGGCGGCCAGCGTCTTGATCGGGCCGGCCGAGATCGCGTTGACGCGGATGTTCCTGCCGCCCAGGTCGACGGCGAGATAACGCACGCTCGCCTCGAGCGCGGCCTTGGCCACGCCCATCACATTGTAGTGCGGCATCACCTTCTCGGCGCCATAGTAGGTCAGCGTGAGCAGCGATCCGCCGTCGGGCATCAAGGCCTCGGCGCGCTTGGCGATGGCGGTCAAGGAGAAAACGGAGATCTCCATGGTGCGCAGGAAATTGTCGCGCGTCGTCTCGACGTAACGGCCGTCGAGCTCCTCCTTGTCGGAGAAGGCGATGGCGTGGACGAGGAAATCGATCTTGCCCCATTTGGCGGCGATGTCGGCGAACACCGCATCGAGGCTGGCCGTATCCGTGACATCGCAATGTCCGGCCAGATGCGCGCCGAGCTCAGCCGCAAGCGGCTCGACACGCTTCTTGAAGGCGTCGCCCTGATAGGTCAACGCGATCTCGGCACCCTGATCCGCACAGGCCTTGGCGATGCCCCATGCGATCGACCTGTTGTTCGCGACACCAAGGATGAGGCCGCGTTTGCCGGCCATCAGGCCATTTCCACCCGCCATTGATCAGTCTCCGTGACCCGTCTTGCCGACAGCCTATCGCACAGGCCAAGGGAGCCTTCAAGCATCGAGCCGGAGAATGCACGAAGGCATCGCCGCCTCCGGCCGCGCAGCCCGCATTCGGGCCTTATGCGCCGCTCCCAGGACGTATCAATTGATGAAGTAGCGCTGCCACTCGAAATCGGTGATGTGGCGGGTCAGCCCTTCGATTTGAGCAGGGCCTCGAGTTCCTTGTCACCATCGGGAAGCATTACCCGGACATGGGCATAGAGGTCGCCATGACCGCCCACCTTCTCCGGCAAGCCCCTGCCCTTGATCCGCAACACCTTGTCCGAACTCGACCAGGCCGGCACATTGACCGCCAGCCGCCCGGTCGGGGTCTCGACCGGCACCTTGGCGCCGAGCACGGCATCGCGCAACGACACCGGCAGGTCGGCATGCAGGTCGCGCCCTTCGATCCGGTAGCGCGGGTGCCTGCGGAAACGCACCTTCACCAGCGCGTCGCCGGGTTCGCCGAAGCCTTGCTCGCCTTGCCCCTTGAGCCTGATCGTCTGGCCGTCCTCGACATAGTTCGGCAGCTTCACCGAGATTTTCCGGCCGTCGGGAAAGATCGCCGCGACCTTGGCGCCGGTCGCCGCCTCCTCGATCGTGACATCGAGCCCGACATTGATGTCGGCACCGGACGGCGCGCGGCGGCCACCGCCCATGCCGGGACCGCCACGCTGCGAGAAGCCTTGACCGAACAGTTCGCTGAAGATGTCGTTCGCGTCGAACGTTTCCGCACCCGGCCCGCTGGTACGGAACTCGAAGCGCGTCCCGCCCGGCCCGTGCTGACCCTGCTGGGCGCGCCTGAACGCCGCGAAGGGATCGCCATGGGCGCCGCCTTCGAAGCCGTGGAACTTCGGCCTGCCCTCCGCATCGATCTCGCCGCGGTCGAAGGCCGCCCGGCTCTTATCGTCGCCGAGGATCTCATAGGCCTGATTGGCGGCGGTGAATTGTTCCTTCGCCTTCGGGTCATCCGGATTCTGGTCCGGATGATATTTCTTCGCGAGCTTGCGGAAAGCCGCCTTGATGTCTTTTGCCGTGGCGTTCTTGGCAACGCCCAGCACGTCATAGGGATCACGCATGCTTCTGCCTGCCGGGATGGAATTGGGATGCTCGGCCCTTATATGCGACCGACTAGGAACAAATTCCAGAGCAAGCCGGCTTCCGTATCAGGATTCGACGAATTCGAGCATGCGCCAGGAGCCGTCGCCCGCGCGGCAGGCGTCTCCGGCATAGAGCCGAACGCCGTCGAAGCTCTCGCGCGAGGCCTTGAACTTGCGGCAGAGCAAGCCCTTTCTGTCGTATTGGGTGAGCTGGGTTATCGCGCCGCGCGAGCCGGTATCCGAATTCGCCCAGGCAAGCCCGGTCGGACCCAGCACATCGAGATCGGCCGAAGAAACGGCGTTGCGGATCGTGGCCTCGTCCGATGTCCGGGTGGTATCCCGAGCCTGGTTCGTCTCGCCACCGACCGCGCTCGTCGTCAACGTATCGTCGATGCCGGCCTTGCCGACATCGACACCGCCGGCACAGGCGGCCAGAGGAGCGGCGGCAAGGAAGACGAAAGCGAGACTGAAGCAGCGCTTGGGTCGAATCTTGCGGTCCTCGAGGCTCAATGCTTGCGCTCCACGCGACAATCGGCCATCTCCCGGTGCAGCCACACCATTGCGAGCCGAGACTATGAGCGACCCAGAGTTAACAAGCGGTGACTTCACATCGGCAGAGGAGCCGTTCCGCCTCTTTGCCGCCTGGCTTGAAGACGCCACAAGGAGCGAGATCAACGACCCGAACGGCGTCGCCCTGGCGACCGTCGACCACGAAGGCATGCCCAATGTGCGTATGGTTCTTCTCAAGGGCTTCGACGAGTCCGGCTTCGTCTTCTATACGAATTTCGAGAGCGCCAAGGGCAGGGAGATTCTCGGCAGCAGGAAAGCTGCCATGTGTTTCCACTGGAAATCGCTTCGCCGTCAAGTCCGCATTCGCGGTCCGGTCGAAATCGTGAGCGATGCGGAGGCCGACGCCTATTTCGCCAGCCGCCCGCGCGGCAGCCGCATCGGCGCCTGGGCCTCGAAGCAATCCCGGCCGCTCGAAAGCCGTTTCGCGCTGGAGAAGGCGGTGGCCGAATACACCGCACGGCACCCGATCGGCGAAATACCGCGCCCGCCCTATTGGTCGGGCTTCCGGATCGTGCCGCGGTCAATCGAATTCTGGCACGACCGGCCGTTCCGGCTGCATGACCGGCTGGTTTTCAGCCGGACCGGCGAGGGAGCCTGGGAGAAGGAAAGACTTTATCCCTGAGGGCCAAGCGCCCGTCAGGCGCCTTCAGCAACGTGGCCGCTGCTGCCTGTTGCCGCTCCCGGTACCCGGGTCACGGCAATCCGGAGCGAACTGCGGCACCTCCGGCCTGGGCCTCGGGCGGGACAGCATGTCTCGATCCTGCTGGCGCTGCCACTGTTGTTCCAGCTGAAATTGCTGACGGTTCTGGATGCTCCTGAGTGCGTCGATTTCGCTTTGGCGGAACTGATTTGTCGTGCCCTGCACCGTGATGTCGATCGCGAAAGCGGTGCTGGAGAAGAACAGCGCCGAAGCAACCAGTGCCGGCACCATCACACGCATCGTTCGGTCAAGCATGGCCTTCGTCGCTCCGCTCGCAACCCCTCCATGCCAGATATAGTGCGTTGCCGGTTCCGTGGCATCCCCGACGCGACATCGGGGCGCAACGGCGTCAGCCGGCCTTCTTTCTCGACATGAAGGCCAGGAATGCGGCCCGTGCCTCCTCGGATTTGAGCCGCGCCGCGAAATGCGCGCCCTCCTCCTTGATCCGTGCGACCAGTTCCGAACGATCGCCCCGCATCAGATCGCGGGCGATCTTCAGGGCTTCCGGAGGCTTGGCGGCAATCTCCCGCGCCGCCGCCAGAACCGCCCCCTCCAGATGATCCTCGTCGACCACCTCATAGATCAGGCCGGTCGCCTTCGCCTTCTCGGCGGAAAAGCCTTCGCCCAGACCGAGCAGGGCAAAAGCCTGCTGGCGGCCGAGGATCGCCGGCCCGAGCAGGCTGGATCCTGCTTCCGGCACGAGGCCGAGATCGACGAAAGGCGTCCTGAACACCGAGCGCGGCGTGGCGAAGGTCAGGTCGCAATGAAGCTGGATGGTCGTTCCGATGCCGACGGCGATGCCGTCCACCCCTGCCAGGACCGGTTTGGCGGCGGTGGCGAGCGCCATCAGGAAGTCGAACACTTCCCTTCCATGCTCACCGCCCTGCGCCACCGCGAGGAAATCGGCGAGGTCGTTGCCCGACGAAAAAGCCCCCGGCACGCCCATGAAAACGCTGACGCGCAATTCCGCGTCGGCGTCGGCCTCCTTCAGGGCCGAAGCCATCGCCGCATACATGGCGCGCGTGATGGCGTTCTTCTTGTCCGGGCGGTTCATGCGGATGATCTGCACCGCACCCTGCCGCTCGATCTGAATGTGTTCGGTCACGATCTACCCTCCAGGTTTCTTGTCAGGCGGTCACCAGCGCGGCGCCAGCCGCCGCCAGACTGTCGGCACCTGTGATCACGCGCTCCTTCAGAGCCGTCGTCTCGCCGGCGAGATTCTCGGCGAAGAAGCGGCAGAGCGCGACCCGTGATGGCGAGCGGTCGGCGACCGCGCCCTTGGCCAGATAGGCAGCGCCGGCCGCGACGGCGAAGAGCCTGAGGTAAGGGGTCGCACCGGCCAGCGCTTCCTCGATGCGCCCTTCGGCGAGAGCCGCCTGCAGGAAACGCGTCGTTTCGGAGAGATCGTCCAGCGCCCTCTCGATCCGATCGGCCGAGTGGCCAAGCCCCTCGACATTCGACTGCCTCAGATCCTCGACGACGGCGGCCAGTTCGGAGATGTAGCCATGCACATGCTCTCCGGAGTCCTGCGGCAGCTTGCGCGTCACGAGGTCGATCGCCTGGATGCCGTTGGTGCCCTCATAGATCGGCGCGATGCGCGCGTCGCGCAGCAGGCACGCCGCCCCGGTTTCCTCGATGAAGCCCATGCCGCCATGCACCTGTACGCCGAGCGAAGCCACCTCGACGCCGATATCGGTCGAGAACGCCTTGGCGACCGGCGTCAAAAGATTGGCGCGATCCTGCCAATGCCGCCTGATTTCGCCATCGCTCGCATTAGCCATGTCGATGGCATGGGCACAGGCATAGCTGATCGCGCGGGCGATCCGGGTCAGCGCCTGCATGGTCAGGAGATTCCGCTTGACGTCGGCATGGTGGACGATCGGCGCCATGCCCTCGCTCGCCCAGTTCGCCGCCTTGCCCTGCCGACGTTCATTCGCATAGGCGATCGCCTTCTGCGTGGCCGTTTCGGCCACCGCCACGCCCTGCATGCCGACCGCAAGGCGCGCGTTGTTCATCATGGTGAACATGCAGGCCAGACCCTTGTTCTCCTCTCCGACAAGCCAGCCGATCGCGCCCGGCGCCCGGTCCTTGGCGAAGCCGTCGCCATAGATCATGGTACAGGTCGGAGAAGCATGGATGCCGAGCTTGTGCTCGATCGACGAGCAGAAGACGTCGTTGCGCGCGCCGAGAGAGCCATCGTCCTCGACGAAGAACTTCGGCACAAGGAACAGCGAGATACCGCGCGTGCCGTCCGGCGCGTCGGGTAGCCGCGCCAGCACCAGATGCACGATATTGTCGGTGAAGTCGTGCTCGCCATAGGTGATGAAGATCTTCTGGCCGAAGATGCGATAGGTGCCGTCGCCGACCGGCTCGGCGCGGGCGCGCAGCGCATTGAGGTCCGAGCCGGCCTGCGGTTCAGTGAGGTTCATCGTCCCCATCCACTCGCCGGACACGAGCTTTTCCAGATACTTCGCCTTGAGCGTATCCGAGGCGTGCTTCTCGATCGCCTCCACCGCTCCCATGGTCAGCGTCGGGCCGATGCCGAACGCCATAGAGCCGGAATTCCACATCTCGAGCGCGGCAACGCCGAGCATGGTCGGCAGGCCCTGCCCTCCGAATTCCGCCGGGCCGGACAGCGCGTTCCAGCCGCCCTCGACCCAGCGGCGATAAAGATCCTTCCATCCAGGCGGCATGGTAACGGCCGCGTCCTTCAGCACGGCGCCGTGCTCGTCACCGATGGCGTGCAGTGGCGCGACCTCCTCGGAGGCAAATCGCCCGGCCTCGCCGACGATGGCATCCACCAGGTCTTCCGTCAGTTCGGAAAAGGTTCCCGCATCCGTGGCCGCCTGCAGGCCGGCGACATGTTTGAGGGTGAAGACGATCTCGTCGACGGGCGCGCGATACATGAGTTCCTCCGTGTGGGGGCGAACGCCGTGGCGCCCGCTGGCCGTACCATCTCGCCGTTCGCTAGCGTCTTATTACGTAAACGTCAAATACAGGAATCATGATTGCGCATCATTCACGACGCGCGTTGCGTCGGATAGTCGAAAGGCAGCTGCGGCAGGAGCCGACGCTCGATCCGTTCGAAAAGGGACTCGATCATCGGTCGCAAGATCTACGGCCTGACCGCAAGGAATAATTAACCACGCCTCTCCATCATCGGTGTAGAAAGAAAAACGTATCCGGAAGCTGCAGCCGCCTTGGTTGCTCCGGTTCCGGATCGCATCGGCAAGCCATCGAATCGCATGCGGCTTCCGATCCCCGGGACTGCGCGCCGACATCGGCGGCAATGGCCCGGATTGTTCGGCAGACCGGAACGGAGTGTCGCGCGAGTGGGTTCATTATCGTTCGCAAGCTGGAAGCTCCTGGCCATCGCCTCGTCGATGCTGACCGCGCTCTCGCCTACGGCCCCACAGGCATCGGAATTCTCGGCGCCCTGGCGGCGGAGCGACCGTGCGCTCGTGGTCGACGCCTATGAATACAACACCATAGACTGGAAGAAGCTCGCCACCGACAAGCGCATTGTCGGCTTCATCGGCAAGGCTTCGGACGGCCTGGCGCCGCCCTACGCCTGTGGCGGCAACGAGACCGAAACCCGCCTGTGCAAGGCCTTGTTCAAGCGCCATGCCGTGGCGCGTGAACTCTTCCATACGCGCCGCATGGTTGCCAAGTCGCTCGGCCTCAAATGGGGTGCCTATCATCTCGCCCGGCCCGGCAATCCGATCGACCAGGCCAACAATTTCATCGACTTCGCCGAGCCGGAACCCGACGACCTGATCGCCATCGACATCGAGGACAACGATCCCGGGAAATGGATGTCGCTGTCGGATGCCGAGGAATTCGTGCGACATGTCCATCGCCGCATCGGCCGCTTCCCGCTGCTCTACACGAACGGCACGACCGCCAAATACGTCGCCGACAACCGCGATCGCTATCCGCTGCTCTCTCGCCTGCCGCTCTGGTATGCGCGTTACAAACCGGAGATCGGCGAGCATTTCCCGAAGGGGAACTGGCAGAGCTACACGCTCTGGCAATTCGCCTCGCAGTCCAACTGCAACGACCGGAGTTGCCCCTATCGCGTGCTGGGCACCGGCAACGACATCGACGTCAATGTCGCCTCGATGGACGCCGATGCGCTGCGCCAGGCGTGGCCGTTCGGCGGATTACTCGACGTGCCCGTCGAACTGATGGCAAGCGTGCCGGTTCCCATCGCCCGCGAGGCCGGACTGGCCGGCGACGTCACGCTGTCCTATGCACCGCTGGAGACGAACGGCGCGGTGGCGGCCCTCGATGCGGCGTTCCACCCGGGCGCCGAACCGCATCCAGGTCGCTACGGCGACATGACGGCCGGCGGAACCTCCCGCTGGGGACGGCTCGTGAGCTATATGGCATCCGTCAGGGACGAGGTGTTCGGCTGGTTCAGAGACGAACCTCCGTTGCCGGCAGGGATCGATCCGACGGTCACCGCGACCATTCCGGCAAGGACGGAGAGGAACTGACACGCGCGAGACCAGTTCGCCCGAGTGCCCTGGTAGCCAACGGACGACAAGATCGCCCGTTGTATCAGCCCACCCGGCTCTCGCGCTCGACGGCCCGCCAACCAATGTCGCGCCGGCAGAATCCATCGGGCCAGTCGATACTCTCCACGGCGGCGTAGGCCTTTGCCTGCGCCTCGCTGACGGTTTTGCCGGTGGCAGTGACGTTGAGCACGCGGCCACCATTGGCGACGATCTCGCCGTCGCGCAGCGCCGTGCCGGCATGGAAAATCTCGATACCGTCGCCGCCTGCTTCGGCGAGGCCGCGGATCAGCGAGCCCTTTTCCGGCGTGCCGGGATAGCCCTTTGCCGCCATCACCACCGTAAGTGCCGCTTCGTCCCACCAGCGTATCGACATGTGTGAAAGCTGCCCGTCGGCGGCCGCCTCCATGAGCACCAATATGTCGTCCTTCAGCCGCATCATCAGCACCTGGCACTCCGGATCGCCGAAGCGGACATTGTATTCGATAAGCTTCGGCCCCTCCTCGGTGATCATCAGGCCGGCGAAGAGCACGCCCGAAAAGCGCGCACCCATGTCCGCCATGCCGCGCATCGTCGGCTCGATGATCTCCTTCATCGTGCGCTCGATCATGTCAGGCGTCATGACCGGAGCAGGCGAATAGGCTCCCATGCCGCCCGTGTTCGGCCCGGTGTCGCCCTCGCCCACCTGCTTGTGATCCTGTGCCGTTCCGAAGGCAAGCGCCGTCGTGCCGTCACACAGGCAGAAGAAGCTCGCCTCCTCACCGGTCAGGAACTCTTCCACCACGATCTCGGCACCCGCCGCCCCCTCGAAGCAGGCATCGACGGCAGCGATCGCCTCCTCGACCGACATGGCGACCGTGACGCCCTTGCCCGCGGCCAACCCGTCGGCCTTCACCACGATCGGCGCGCCCTGTTCGCGCACATACGCCTTGGCCTCGCCGGCGTCGCGGAACCGGCTATAAGCGGCCGTCGGGATCCCATACTTCGCGCAGAGGTCCTTGGTGAAACCCTTCGACCCCTCCAGTTGCGCCGCCGCGGCCGAGCATCCGAAGACGCGGATGCCATCGGCTGCCAGCCGATCGGCGAGGCCCGCGACAAGCGGCGCCTCCGGCCCCACGACCACAAGGTCGATCGTCTCGTCACGGCAGAAGGCGGCGATCGCGTCGTGATCGTCTATCGCGATCGCCACGCATTCGGCCTCTCTTGCGATGCCGGGGTTGCCGGGTGCGGCGTAGAGTTTGGTCAGCAGAGGCGAAGCGGCGATCTTCCAGGCCAGCGCATGCTCGCGCCCACCCGAACCGACAAGTAGAACCTTCATGGGCAGGACCTCGGTGCTGACAGGTTCGGCATGCGGGCCTTTGCGGCCCATTCGCTATTGAAGCTCTCCGCTATTGCCACCCGCCGGCCAGGTCAAGCCGAACCTGAGCGTTTGGAAGCCTCATTGCCTGGCCAGCCCCGTCTTTGCGAACCGACTGAGCAATCGCGGCCAGCGCGTGGACGCCGCTGCCTCCAAGTGTCCGTGATCAAATCTTGATGTCCCCCCCGCGCGCCCGATTGACGGCGGCGCTGGGATCGACGATTTTCTGACGCATCGTTTCACCGTCGAGATTTTGCGGCCTGCCCCTGCCGGCAGCCTTTCTTGCGGTCGCCCCCTGACCCGATCACGCCGAAAGGCGCTCAGCAGGTTCCGCAAAACTGTTCCGCAGTTTTGCGGCGAGAGCCTGCGGCAAACAAGAATCGAAGCAGGCGATTCGTTGGCTTGCCGACGAAAGTCCGCTTCGGTCCGAAAACTGGCCTCGTCCTGTATTTTTCCAGTACTTTACAGGACCGCGTCGTTTTGCGGTGCCCTACGTCAAGGCAAGAAGGAGGGACGATTCGTCTCCTTGACGCCCGCGCCTTACACTGCCACTCCAGCGCCATGGAAACGATCCAGTCGACATCAGCTCAGGGGCGCGTCGCCGATGCGCCGAGTGGCCATTGGGTCTACAGGACCTTGCCGCGCCGGCTCTGGCCCTACGCGCAGCTCGCCCGCTGGGATCGCCCCATCGGCTGGTGGCTGCTGCTGTGGCCCTGCTGGTGGTCGGCGGCCCTGGCGGCCGTCGCCTATGCCTCGCCGGGAGAGCCGCTCGGCACGCTGCTGCCTTCGCCCTGGCATATCGCGCTGTTCCTGATCGGCGCCATCGCCATGCGCGGGGCCGGCTGCACCTATAACGACCTGGTCGACCAGGACATCGACATGAAGGTCGAGCGCACCCGTTCGCGGCCCCTGCCCTCCGGTCAGGTCACGCGCAGGCAGGCCTGGCTATTCCTCGTCCTGCAGGCGCTGGTCGGACTTGCCGTCCTGCTGCAGTTCAACGATTTCGCGATCCTGCTGGGCATCTGCTCGCTGGCGGTGGTCGCCGCCTACCCCTTCATGAAGCGCATCACCAACTGGCCGCAATTCGTGCTCGGGCTCGCCTTTTCCTGGGGAGCCCTGATGGGCTGGGCCGCCGCCTTCGCCGATCTCGACCCTCCGGCCGTCCTTCTCTATTGCGGCTCGATCCTGTGGGTCATCGGCTACGATACGATCTATGCCCACCAGGACAAGGAGGACGACGCGATCGTCGGCGTCCGGTCGACGGCCCGACTTTTCGGCGAGTACACAAAATACTGGCTGGCGGGGCTCTATGGCGGCGCACTGATGCTTTTCGCCCTGGCCTATGCCGCGGCCGAAGCGCCGATGCCGGCACTCGCCGGACTGCTTGCGGCGGGCGCCCATATGGCCCGGCAGATCAAGGTGCTCGACATCGACGACCCCGACCAATGCCTGAAGCTGTTCAAGTCGAACTCGACCGTCGGCTGGCTGGTCTTCCTCGGGCTGCTGGGCGGCGGCCTCTGGGTCGCGCTCAAGCCGTTGGTGTGAGGTTCCAAGATCATCGGGCGAAGGCCGGATCGACTTCTGCCCGATGCAGGTTCGAAAGGCGTCCTATTGGCGGGCGATGATCTCCTCGCCGTTGATCACCAGCCTCAGGCCCAGATGGCCGGATTTGCGGCGAGCCAGGAACCGTGGGCGGCGCGCAGCCGAGACCCGGCCCTTGCGCCGCTCCCGCACCGGCGCGGTCTTCACGGCGCCGAGCGATTCCTCCAGCGTGCGCGCCACCCCATCGGCCTCGATCAAGAGCATCGGCAGATGATAGGCGGCGGCCCATGCCCGCCAGTCGGCGGCAACGTCGTCCAGGTCATGAGCGACGAGCAGCGGCACCGACAGCATCGGGTCGTTGTGATGGAGTTCCAGAGTCACCGTGACGTGCCCGTCTTCATCCTCCATCGCTCGCGCGGCGACGCCGAGGAATGCCCTCGCCGGCAGGGCCACGGTCACCGGGAGGCCGCTCATGTTCAAGGTCCTGCGCACGACCGCGCCGCGCTGGTCCACCGTGAAGGTGACATCCCCATAGTCGTCGCGCGTCGCATAGCTCACCATTTGAGGCAAGCGGAAAGGGTCGAGCCGCATGTTGCGGCCCGCCCAGACTGGCTTCAGTCCGGTCTTCATCTACGCCTTCCTGTTATCCCTGAGAGCCGGTTTTCCCGGTCTTCCCGTGCCGGTTTTCCCGGCTTCGTTATGGCGTAGACACTAGCGCGGCATCCTTACCGCCGGGCTTAAGGAGTTCGGTTAAATTTTGCTGATCTCAGGAATGGTTATCGGTTTCCGACCGGGCACAACAAGTCGGCAAGAAGTCTGAAGCGCTGATTAAGATCAGACTGCAATGAAACCGTCAGATAACCTTGCCGGGATTCATGATCCCGGCGGGATCGAAGGCGGCCTTCACGCGGCGCATCAGATCGATGCCGATGGCCGGGGCAGTAGCCAGCAGTTCGTCGCACTTCAGCCGGCCGATGCCATGCTCGGCCGAGATGGAACCGTTGTGGGCTCGGACCACGTCGTGCACGGCCTTGTTCATCGGCTTGTAGAGCTTCAGGAAGCTCTCAGGTTCGACGCCGACGGGTTGCGATACGTTATAGTGCAAATTGCCGTCGCCCATATGGCCGAAGCAGACGACCCGCGCCGCCGCACTGACGGAGGCCACAGCCTTTCCGGCCTCGGCGATGAAATCAGGGATTGCGGCAACCGGTACGGAGATGTCGTGCTTGATGGAGGCGCCTTCCGGTTTTTGCGACTCGGACAGGGACTCACGCAACCGCCAGAAGGCGGATGCCTGCGCGAGGTTTGCCGCGATCACCGCATCGCCGGCAAGGCCGGCTTCGAAACCCTCCGAAAGGACATGCTCGATCAGATCGCGGGCATCGTCGGACGACCGACCCGAGGAGATCTCCATCAGCACGTACCAGGGCCACCCTTCCAGCGGGCGCACATTGCCCGGAATATGTCGCACCGAGAATTCGACCGCGATGTCGGCCATGAGTTCGAAGGCCGTCAGGCCGCTGCCGGCGCGATCGGATGCCAGCGAGAACAGATTGAGCGCTGCGGCCGGCGATTCCACGCCGATCCAGGCCACCTCCTTGCCTTTCGGCTTCGGGAACAGCTTCAGCACCGCCGCGGTGATGACGCCGAGCGTGCCCTCGGCGCCGATGAAGAGGTTCTTCAGGTCGTAGCCGGTGTTGTCCTTTTTCAGCTTGCGCAGGTCGTCGAGGACCTCGCCCGTCGGCAGGACCACTTCGACGCCGAGACAGAGTTCGCGGGCATTGCCATAAGCCAGCACGCCGGTGCCGCCAGCATTGGACGACAGATTGCCGCCGATCTGGCAGGAGCCCTGCGCGCCGAGAGAGAGGGGGAACAATCGGTCGGCGGCGTCGGCCTGCCGCTGCAGCGTCTCCAGCACGACGCCGGCCTCGGCGGTGATGGTGTTCGACAGAACGTCGATCTCACGGATACGGTTGAGGCGGGACAGAGACAGCACGATCTCGCGGCCGGAACGATCCGGCATCTGACCGCCGACCAGCCCGGTATTGCCACCCTGCGGAACGATCGGCGTGCGAGTCTCGGTCGCGAGCCGCAGGATGCGGCTCACCTCGTCGACATCAGCCGGTCTCAACACCAGGGGCGTCACGCCGGACCACAGCCCTCGCGGCTCCATAACGAAAGGTTCTATGTCGGACGGGGAGCGAAGCGCGTGGTTGACACCGACGATCTCGGCAAAACGGTCGAGTAGGGCAGAATCGATCGGTTCCATGCCGGGGTCCTTATGAATGCTGAACGGGCCTGTCACGCGGTGCCGCTGCGCGGGCGAGCCGGTCGTTGATCGCCTCCCCCAGGCCGGAAGCCGGGATCGGCTCGACGGCGATGGTCGCGGCGCCCGAACCGTCGAGCGACTGGAGATATGAAAAGAGGTTCGTGGCCGCCTCGCGCAGATCCCCGCGCTCAGAAAGGTTGAGCACTGCAACCGCTTCGCCGGTTCCCCTCACCCGCGCCGGGCCGAAGGCAAGCAATGCCTCGCCGGGGAGGACCTCGGCCGCATTCGGCCGGACACGGGCAGCGGGAGCGTAGTGCGAGGCGAGCATGCCGGGAGCCTCGATGCCGGGCGCCGCATTGCGGACGAGCCGGACGCCCGCGACCCTTTCGATGTCCTCGGCAGGGACGCCGCCGGGACGCAACAGCCGTAGCGCACCATCCTCAGATTTCACGATGGTCGACTCCAGGCCCACCGGCGTGGCCCCGCCATCGACGATCAAGGATATCCTCGTCCCGAGATCGGCCTCGACCGCCGCGGCGGTGGTCGCGCTCACCTTGCCCGACGAATTGGCGCTCGGGGCGGCCAGCGGTCGGCCGAGAGCGCCGATGAGGCCGGCGCCGAAGCCGCGCGGCATACGCAAGGCGATCGTCGACAGGCCCGCCGTCACCAGGGGATGGATGCCGGCGTCCGAGCGCAATGGAAGAACCATGGTCAGCGGGCCTGGCCAGAAGGCTTCGGCGAGCTTGCGCGACAATGGGTCGAAGACGCCGATACGTTCGGCCATGGCCATGTCGGCGACGTGGGCAATCAGAGGATTGAAGCGCGGGCGCCCTTTGGCCTCGAAGATGCGGGCAATGGCATCGCCATTGGTTGCATCGCCTGCGAGGCCGTAGACCGTTTCGGTCGGGATAGCGACCACCTCCCCGGCCCGCAGCAATCGCAGGGCACGGCTCTCGGCTTCGATAGCTGGCAGCACTTCTGACATTCTGTCGTGTTTCGCGTCGATCCCGGTGTCTTGATGTCGAAGCTCGCCTCCAGGCGACGTCGAAACCACGACACCGGCGACTGCCTATATCGCGGATGGGCGGCCGGCAAGGATCGAAGCCGCCATTTCATTAATCTCTGCGATGCTATCCTTCGCGCAGGGGCCGGCGCCCATACCCGATATCTTCTCGGGAATTGGTTCCGCCGGGCATGGGAACCGTTTGATATGGCGAGACTTTCTTCGATCTTGCTCTTACTGGTGTGCCTGGCGGCATCAGGCACCGCCCAAGCCTCCTCGCTGATCGTTCTCGAAGCGTCGAACGACCCGGTCGGCCCGTCGATGATGGTGGTCGGCGGACTGGAGCCGGCATCGCCCGAAGCGGCCGGCCCGTCGGATAGCGTGTCGGTCGTCGCAGTCGGCGAGGCTCCGCCAGCCGTTTCCGGAGAAAAGCTCTCCTCGATCACGAGCGATGCTCCGCAAAGCGGACCTCGGGCAGTGCCGATGGTGATCCGCGGCGGCATCGTCGGTGACGCCTTCACACGAAGCCTGCCGACACCGGCCCCCGCAGCTCAACCGCCCGCCGCCACCAGAGCCCCCGCGACGAGCCGCCCCGAGCCCGAAGCTCCCCTCGTCGGGCCGTCGGCCGAGTCCGAACTCGACCTTCGGTAGAGCGATGATCATCGGCGGAATGCCAAGGAGGTCGCCCATGTGTTATGGCGTCGCCATCGATCTCGGGGGTGCCTGATGAAAATCCGCTTCTGGCTGCTTGCAGCAGGTATGTCCGCGCTGCTTCCCGGCCTGGCGAGCGGCGACACTCTGCTCGGGTCCTATGTGGCGCGTATCTCCGCGAACGACCACCAGGCCAGTGACGGCTATCCGCTCGACACTGCGGCCCGGATGGTGCGTCAGGACCGCGCCAACTGGCACAAATTCGGATCGGGCGACATAGAGGACGAACACGATCCGTGGTTCGGTTCGGCGCAGGCTCGCGTCCGTTTCGAGGTGATGCTCAACAAGAGCAGCGCCATGACCGACGCCACCCGCCGCGCGATCGTCAGGGGAGAGCCGGTCGTGGAAGTCCAGGTCTATCGCCAGAGCGTCAGGGTTCGCATCATCGGCGACTGAACTCGTCGGCGACGACAGCCGCGCTCCGGGCGCTGGTGGCGACACCGCTATGATGAGGCTCCGATTCCTCGGGTGCGCCGCATGATATCGACCGTTGGAGCGCGACGGCGTGGCCCACTTGGCGCGAAAGCGAAGCGGCGCGGAGAGGCCGCGCCGGCGATTGAGGCCGGGTGGATGCTTCGGCATCCACACCCACTGGATGTAAGTGGGCCGTCAGCCGGCGATCCTGGAGAAATCGGCGACCTGATCCGTCGCGGCGCGGATGCGGGCCAGCAGCGCAAGGCGATTGGCCCGTACAGCGAGGTCCTCATCATTCACGAGAACACGGTCGAAGAATGAATCAACCGGCTCACGCAATGCGCTGAGTGCACGCATCGCAGCCGAAAAGTCTTCGTTTTGAATCGCTTGGCCGGCTTGCTTCTCGCCCTGATTCACCGCAGCGTCGAGTGCCTTCTCGGCCTCCTCCCGGAACAGGGAGACGTCGACGGCATCGGCGATCCGCGTCCCCTTCTTCTCTTCCGCGGCAAGGATGTTGGCCGCCCGCTTCGTGCCTGCCAGGAGGTTCTTGCCGTCCTCGCTGTCGAGGAAGGATCCCAGCGCCTCGACCCGGCGGACGATCATCAGCAGGTCGTCGTTCGCAGCGCCCTCCTGCTTGCCGCCGCTGGCGAGAACCGCGTCGATCAGATCGTGCCGCGCCCCTTGGTCGCGCAGATACACCTTGAGGCGTTCATGGAAGAAGGACAGGAGATCGAGAATGACCGGCCTGGCGCGCGCCGCGGCATCGGCCCGGACGCGCTTTTCGTGACCGCCAAGCGCATTGTCGAGGTCTTCCTCTCCGTCGACATCGCCGGTATCGAGCGCTTCCTGCCGCTCCTCATAGCGCAAGAGGTTCGCTGCGATCTCCGGCTCGTCGAACTGCGCATGGGCGCTCGCGAGCACGGCCAGCAGCGGAATGCGCCGCTCTCCCCACAGCGTGATCCGGATGACGCCGAGGGCCGCCCGGCGCAACGCGTAGGGATCTTTCGAACCCGTCGGCTTTTCGTCGATCGACCAGAAACCGGTCAAGGTGTCCAGCTTGTCGGCCAGCGCCACGGCAATCGAGACCTCATCGGTGGGAACCCGGTCGGACGGCCCCTGCGGCTTGTAGTGCTCCTCGACCGCGGCCGCGACCGAGGGGTGCTCGCCCTGGAGGACCGCATATTTGCGGCCCATCGCACCCTGCAATTCCGGAAACTCGCCGACGACCTCGGTCTGCAGATCGGCCTTGGCGAGCACGACTGCGCGATCGGTCAATGCGGGCGCGGCGCCGACGACAGGCGCGATGTCGCGCGCCAGTCCGCGAATGCGCTCCACGCGCGCGCCCTGCGTGCCGAGCCTGGCATGGAAGGTCACGCCGAGATGATCAAGACGTGCCATCCGCTGATCGAGCGGTTTCTTCAGGTCGAGCCCGAATTTCCCGGCCGACACCTTCAGGTCGGCGAGGTCGGGCAAATCCCCCTGATCGGTCCTCCAGAAATAGAGCGCATCCGAAAGCCGCGCGCGGACGACCTTGCCGTTGCCATGCGCGATCTCCTTGCCGCCGTCGCTGGCTTCGATGTTCGCCGTAAGGACAAAGCGGTTCGAGAGGGACGCTTCGTCTCCGGAGTTGCCGGGCAACCTGGTCACGAAGCACTTCTGGTTGGCCCGGATCGTCAGCCGGATGACCTCGGAGGGAATGCCGAGAAAATCCTCCTCGAAAGCGCCCATCAGCACGACCGGCCACTCGACGAGCCCGGCGACCTCTTCGAGCAACGCGTCGTCCTCGACCAGTTCGAGCCCGTTCGCGAAGGCGAGGTTGCGCGCATCGGCAAGGATGATCTCCTTGCGACGCTCGGCGTCGATGACCACTTTCGCGGCTTCCAGCTTCGCGGCATAGTCCTCGAAGCGGCGCACAGTGATCGCTTCAGGCGCGTGGAAGCGGTGGCCATAGGTCACATTGCCGGAGCGGATGCCGTCCACCTCGAAGTCGACGACGACCGGATCGGCGGTTTCCGGGCCGAAGGTACAGACGACAGACTGCAGCGGCCGCACCCAGCGGAGCGAGCCGGGCCTGGCCGATGCCGCGCCCCAGCGCATGGATTTCGGCCAAGGGAAACCCCGGATCACCTCGGGAAGCAGCGCAGCGATGATATCCTCGGCGGCCCGACCCGGCTTCGAGATATGGGCGACATAGAAGTCACCCTTCTTCGGATCGGAATGGACATGCGCCTCGTCGATGGACGACAGGCCGGCGGAGCGCAGGAAGCCCTGGATCGCCTGTTCCGGCGCCTTGGTACTCGGGCCCTTGCGCTCCTCGTGAATGTCCTTGGAGCGGGCCGTCAGGCCGCGTATGTCGAGAGTCAGTCGGCGCGGCGTCCAGTATTCGCGCGCCGCCTCGTAGCTCAGCCCGGCATCGACAAGACCATCCGTCACCATCTTCCTGAGATCGCCCGCCGCCTTGCGCTGCATGCGCGCGGGGATTTCCTCGGAGCGGAGTTCGAGCAGCAAGTCAGGCATCAGTGCTTCTCCGCCCGGATGGTCATTGCCGTTCCCATACGTTGCGCGCCGCCGACATGCGGCTGGCCGAACAATCTCGGGAAGCGAAGCTCTGGAAGGACTGGCATTGTCTGGCTCCGGGAAATGGGCTCGTCCGGCACGATCAGGCTGCGGCGGATGCCAGCCCGCCGGCTTCGGTCTGCAGGAACGCCTCGCCGCAGGCCTTCGCCAGATTGCGGACACGCAGGATGTAGCTCTGCCGCTCGGTCACCGAGATGACGCCGCGTGCGTCGAGCAGGTTGAAGACGTGGCTCGCCTTGATGCACTGGTCGTAGGCGGGGAAAACCATCTTGTGCCTCGGGAGATTGTCGGCGGAGGACGGAGCGCCGGCTTCGAGCAGCGCGCGGCACTCGGCCTCTGCGTCGTCGAAATGCCGCAGCAGCATCGCCGTGTTGGCGAACTCGAAATTGTGCCGCGAGTATTCCTGCTCGGCCTGCAGGAAGACGTCGGCATAGGTGACCTTGTCGTCGCCCTCGCTGCCGTTGAAATTGAGATCGAAGATGCTGTCCACCCCTTGCAGATAGGTGGCGAGCCGCTCCAGGCCGTAGGTCAGTTCACCGGCCACCGGCGCGCATTCTATGCCGCACACCTGCTGGAAATAGGTGAACTGGGAGACTTCCATGCCGTCGCACCAGCACTCCCAGCCGAGGCCCCAGGCGCCGAGCGTCGGGCTTTCCCAGTCGTCCTCGACGAAACGGATGTCGTGCAGCAGGGGATCGATCCCGATCGCCGCCAGCGAGCCAAGATAAAGCTCCTGCAGGTTCGACGGGTTCGGCTTCAGGATCACCTGATACTGATAATAATGCTGAAGCCGGTTCGGGTTGTCGCCGTAGCGGCCGTCTTTCGGCCGGCGCGAGGGCTGGACATAGGCCGCGTTCCACCGGCGGGGGCCGAGAGCGCGCAACGTCGTCGCAGGGTGGAAGGTGCCCGCGCCGACCTCCATGTCGTAGGGCTGCAGGATGACGCAACCGTAACGCGCCCAATAGTCATGGAGCGTCAGGATAAGACCCTGGAAGGAGCGCTTCGGGTCAAGATGATCGGGCAGGGTCTTTTCGGCCACGGGCTGTGTCTCGGCGGTCGGATGATATGCGCGCACGTCGTAACGACGCCGTCCCGACCCGTCAAGCTGGACGGAATCGCGCGAAATTGATCGTCAGCCCGATCTGGAGCAGCGCTATTTTCGGCCATGTACTTGAAACCGGCCGGAGGCTTCGCGCAATCTTGCGTGTCAGGTCACGAGGAGCCAGGCATGTTCGACCGGTCGACAGGAAATGGTTTGAAGCGTCCCGCGATGGTTCTCGGAGGCGCAATATCGGCGCTGCTGCTGGGCGCGACGCTGTCTTTCGCGGACAATTTTCCGACCAACGGCTTCAATGAACGCGACGAGGTGACCAACTGGCTTTGCGTCACACCCGGCTGCGACGTGCTGCGCCAACCCGGGAACCAGTGCATCTGCACCAAGGACAATCCGTGGGAGAGTAAGCTAAGCCGACTGAAGCTCACCTGCAGCAAACGGGAAAAGGGCCGCTGGGTGCCATGCCCCGTACCGCCCGACTACAGGGAGAAGCTGTGGTAGGACCGCGCTTGGCGGTCCTCACAACAGACAGTCGCAGGATAGATCGTTCAGTTGCCGGCTGGCAGCTTGAGTTCCTGCCCCGGCACGATGCGGCCGGGATCACCGCGCAATTGCGGATTGAGGTTCAGGATCTCCCTGTAACGGTTGCCGTCGCCGAGCGTCTCGACTGCGATGGACCAGAGCGACTGACCGGCTCGCACCTTGTAGGCGGCAGGAACCGGCGTCACCGTGACTGCCGCTGCAGCCGGCTGCGCGGCCGGCGCCGCTTCGCCCTTCTGTTCCTGTGGCGCGGGCGTCTCCGGCCCGGCGATCGCCGGCTGTGGCGTTTCCTTGGGAGCCTCCGCGGCGGCCTTTTCGGGAAGCGGCGGCAAGCCTTCCTTGAGCTTCTTCTCGACGCTCGCCATCACGTCGGGCTCGGCCTTCATGTCCTTGGCATGACGCCACTGGAAGGTCGCCTCGAGGCGACGCCCGACACGCCAATAAGCGTCGCCAAGATGATCATTGAGCACCGGATCGTCCGGCTTCAGCGACACGGCGCGTTCGAGTTCGCGAACGGCATCGTCGAAACGGCCGAGCCTGTAGTAGGCCCAGCCGAGAGAATCCACGATATAGCCGTCGCTGGGCCTCAGATCGACGGCCTTCTGGATCATCTCCAGGCCTTCGTCGAGATTGGTGTTCATGTCGACCCAGGAGTAGCCGAGATAGTTCAGCACTTGCGGCTGGTCCGGGAAAAGCTCCAGCGCCTTGCGGAAGTTGGGCTCGGCCTTCGACCACTCCTTCAGCCGCTCATAGGCGATGCCGCGCTGGTAGAAGATGTTCCAGTTCTCGCGCACCGGGTTGGGCAGCCGCTCGACCGCCTTGTCGTAAAGCTGCGCGGCATTGCGGTAGTCCTGTTTCAAGGCGTAGACTCCGCCAAGCGCCAGATAGGCACGCATGTCGTTCGGGTCGCCGTCGAGCAGCGCCTTCAGATGAACGATCGCCTCGTCATGGCGGCCGAGATCGGCAAGATTCAAGCCGAGTTGCAACTCGGAGACATGCTTCAACGGCGAGGACACCGGAATTCGCCTGTAGAAGGCAATCGCTTCCTCGGCATCCTTCTGCATTTCGGCGACGCCCGCGAGTTGCAGCAGCGCCTGGTCGTTGTCGGGCTCCAGTGCCAGCGCATATTGCAGATAGAGCCTGACGAAAGCCTCGCCGCCGCCTCGGTTCAGTGCAGTTCCGAGATTGAGCAGCACTTCCGTCGCACCGGAACGAGCGCCGTCGACCAGATGTGGAACCGGTTTGCCCTGTTCGATCGCCTCGCGCAGCGCGACGATCGGGAGGCGGCCCTGCGCGAAATCGTCGGCCTTGGCCAGAACCTCCATCGCCTTGTCTTTTTCGCCCTTGCGGGCGAGGAAACCTGCATAGGCTTCAGCGGAGCGTATCCACGTATCAGGTGCGGCGCCGCCGGCCGAGACATTCTCGAGCGCTTCCGCATAGGCCTTGTCGGCCTTGTCGGCGAGGCCGGCATTGTCGGCGATCAGGGCGCGATGATAGGTTGTGAAGAGCGTGTACCACTCGGGCCCCTCGATCTTCTCGAGATAGGAAACGGCTCCCGCGGCGTCGCCCCCGCCGAGCTTGGCCCAGCCGGTCATCAGGCTGGAGATCAGCCGATCGAGGTCCGATTCCAGTGCGAGCTTCAGCCAGGTTTCCGCCGCCGAATACTCCTTCTTGCGAATCGCATCGACCGCAAGCGCCACGCGCGAGAAACGCTCGACCTCGGGCTCGGTCTTGAGCCTGTCGGCAAGCGGCAGGGCCTGGTCGAACTTGCCCTGCGCGATAAGCGCGAGCATCAGGCTCTGCTGCAACTGCTTGTTGTCGGGATCGAAATCGAGAGCCCGGCGATAATAGTCCGTCGCACCGGCAAGATCGTTGTCGGTCTCGGCGATGCGCGCGGCCAGATAGGCTCCGGAGAATGTGCCGATCTGGATGGGAGCGGACGCTTCCGGCGGCGTTTCCTTCGCCTGGACCGCCTGGCCCGCGAGCACCAGCCCAGCCAGGGCTGCTATTCCTGCAAGCCGGTTGCTGCGTCTTGACGGCATCAATCTTCCTTCCTGCCGAAAGCTCCCCCGGGGGAGCCAGACTCAATCGCGGCATTGACCCCAAAGCATGGCCTTTTTGGGGACGCTCTTCAATCCGCCTCGCCTTCACATTCGGGTCACGAGGGCCACTGGCCCGCCACGTGGCGAAACTTCAGTTCACTCGGCTGATGCAGAAGTCGATCACGTCGATCAGCGCCGTCTTCTGGGCGGAGGCGTCGAGCGGCGCTAGCGCGTCACGGGCGATCTCGCCGAAATGACGGGCGCGACCGATCGTGTCGGCGATCGCGCCGTGGCGCGTCATGAGGCCGATCGCCCTCTCCAGGGCCGCATCGTCGGTGCCATTGTTCTCGATCGCCGATTTCCAGAACGCGCGTTCCGACGCGCTGCCGCGCCGATAGCTCAGGATGACCGGCAACGTCACCTTCCCTTCCCGGAAATCGTCGCCGACATTCTTGCCGAGGTCCTTGGCGCTGCCGCCATAATCGAGCGCGTCGTCGATGAGTTGGAAGGCCAGTCCGAGATTCATGCCGTAGGAGCGCAGAGCCGCCCGGTCCACCCGGCTCGCGCCTGCAATCACGGGGCCCACCTCGGCCGCCGCCGAGAACAGCGCCGCGGTCTTGGCCTTGATCACGGCGAAATGCTCGTCCTCCGTCGTCTCGAGGTTCTTGGCCGCGGCGAGTTGCATGACCTCGCCTTCCGCTATCACCGTAGCGGCCGTCGACAGGATATCGAGCGCATCCAGCGAACCGACGTCGACCATCATGCGGAATGCCTGGCCGAGCAGAAAGTCGCCGACAAGCACGCTCGCCTGGTTGCCCCAGATCGTGCGGGCCGTCTTGCGCCCGCGTCGCAGGTCGCTTTCGTCGACCACGTCGTCATGGAGCAGCGTCGCCGTATGCATGAACTCGACGCTGGTCGCGAGTTTCACATGGCCGTCGCCGGCATAGCCGAACATCTGCGCCGCGGCGAGCGTCACCATCGGCCGCAGCCGCTTGCCGCCCGACGAGATCAGATGATTGGCGATCTCGGGGATCATCTCCACGTCGGAGCCGGCTTTCGAAAGGATCAGTTCGTTGACGCGGGTCATGTCCACCGCCGTCAAATCGACCAGGCCCTTGATCGATGCCGCTTCCCTCTTGCCGCTTTCCAGGTTGAGAACGACGCCCAAAAAACCCACTCCATCTCTGCGACGCTTACGCGAGGCTGTCTTGGGGCACGATTCTAGCCGCAACGCAAGGCGCGGCAAGCGGCGAATTGGCGCGGCGCGCCTTACAGCGTGTCGCGCGAAACAGAATTCACGCGACACGCTCCAGGTCTTGACCTGGCGCATGTCTTTTTCCCGATAACCGCTGAACACTTTCGGGAGACATGCTTTGGGAGCGCCAACCGCGGATTGCCAAGGCGATCCCGCCATGGCAATGGCAAGGACACATGCGCGTGAACCGGCGATCAAGTAGGAGTCCCCGGAAGGTGCGACCATTCAGGTTCTGGGACAGCCTCTCGGCCATCGGCCTGCTCACCGGCACTCTGTTTTTCGCCGCATCCCTGACACCAAGCCTCGTGCCCCGCGACGTGTCCCTGCAGGGCGTGCTTTCCGGATGCTCGCTCGCGGCCGGCTACGGCATCGGGGTCTTCGGCCTCTGGCTTTGGACCTATCTGGAGCTGCCCCGACCGGCTGATCGAACAGCCTACTACCTCAAGCTCGGCTGCGCAGGCATCTTCGCCGTGGTCGCCGTCGCCTTCCTCTGGCGTGCGGCGCAGTGGCAGAACTCCATCCGCGAGCGGATGGAACTCGCGCCAGTCGACAGCATGCACCCCTACCTCGTCGGGCTGGTCGCGATCGCGGTATTTGTCGTGCTCCTGCTCCTTGCGCGGCTGTTCATGGCGATCTTCCATATGGCGTCGAAACAGGTGGGGCGTTTCGCCCCGCGCCGCGTTTCCCGGCTGGCAGGCATAGCGGTCACGTTGCTGCTGTTCTGGTCGGTCGCCGAAGGTGTCCTTTTCCGGTTCGCGCTGCACGTAGCAGATTCATCCTTCCAGAAGCTCGATGCTCTGATCGAAGACGGCAGGCCTGTGCCGACCGATCCCAACAAGACAGGCAGCACGGCCTCGCTGCTCGATTGGGACGGGCTCGGCCGCGCCGGCCGGGAATTCGTTTCGACGGGCCCGACCAAGTCGGCCATCGGCATGTTTCTGGGACGAGACGCGGAAGAGCCGCTCCGCGTCTATGTCGGGTTGAATTCCGCGGAAACGACAGCGGAACGTGCCCGGCTTGCTCTGGAGGAACTGAAGCGGGTCGGCGGCTTCGAGCGATCCACGCTCGTGGTCGTGGTGCCGACAGGGACCGGCTGGGTCGACCCCGCGGCCATGGACACGGTCGAATATCTGCACGGGGGCGACATCGCCAGCGTGGCGATCCAATATTCCTATCTCACGAGTTGGCTCTCGCTGCTCGTCGAGCCCGAATACGGGCGTGAAACCGCGCGCGCCCTGTTCGCGGAGGTCTACGCGTACTGGACCAGGCTTCCAAGGGAACGCCGGCCGAGGCTCTATCTTCATGGTCTCAGCCTCGGGGCGCTCAACTCCGACCTCTCGACCGATCTTTTCGACGTCGTCGGCGATCCGTTCCATGGCGCGCTCTGGAGCGGAGCGCCCTTCGCCAGCAGGACCTGGAAGACGGTTACCGCCGAGCGCAATCCCGGCTCCCCGGCCTGGCTGCCGCGCTTCCGGGACGGTTCCATCATCCGCTTCACGAACCAGCAGAACGAGCTTGCGATCCCGGGCGCGCAGTGGGGAGCGATGCGCATCGTCTATCTGCAATATGCGAGCGACGCCGTCACCTTTTTCGATCCGCTCTCCTTCTACAGGGCTCCTGCCTGGATGGCAGCCCCGAGGGGCCCCGACGTATCGCCGGAGTTCCGTTGGTATCCGGTCGTGACCTTCCTCCAGCTCCTGCTCGACATGGCGACGGCCACCAAGCCGCCAATGGGCTATGGCCATGTCTATGCGCCGGAGCACTATATCGACGCCTGGATCGAGGTGACCGGTGTCGAATGGCCCGCTGACGGGATCGCGCGCCTCAAACGCCAGTTTGCAAGATAGGTCCCGAGCAGCAGTTCTATACCAACCCTGCCCGTTTACACGGGCGGCACAAACTGCGACTTTCGCGTCATGATCGAACTCATCCGCACCAACGATGCCGTCATCATCTCGTTCGTCGAAGCCTTGATGCGCGACGCGGGCATAGCCTGCTTCGTGGCCGACCAGAACATGAGCGTGCTCGACGGCTCCATCGGCGTGCTGCCTCGCAGGGTCATGGTCGACGCCGACGAAGCCGAGCGGGCGCGGAGCATCCTGAAAGACGCCGGCATCGCCAACGAGATCAGGGACGCCTGAGCCCCTCGTCGCCATGACCGCCCCGTTCACCATCGACGCGTTCCATCGCGGCAACTTCTGGCTCGTCCAGCCCGACGGAAAGGGCCATCGCGCCGGCATGGACGCCATGATGCTGGCCGCTGCCGTTCCATCCGGCTTTTCCGGACGGCTGGCGGATTTCGGCGCGGGCGCCGGCGCGGCCGGCCTGGCGGTCGCCTCGCGCTGCCCGAAATCGCGCGTGGTGCTGGTCGAACTCTCCCGGGAAATGAGCAGCTTCGCCGAGCGCACGCTCGCCTATTCGGGCAACAGCCACCTGGCCGGCAGGGTATCCATCCTTGTTGCCGACGTCGGCCTCGCCGGCAAGGAGCGCGTCGCGGCAGGCCTTGCCGATTCATCGTTCGACTACGCGATCATGAACCCGCCGTTCAATGCCCGGCACGACCGCGCGACACCGGATCTCCTGAAGCAGCAGGCCCATATCATGGAAGACGGCCTGTTCGAGCTATGGATCCGCAGCGCCGCTGCCGTGGTGCGGCCACGCGGCGGCCTGGCGCTCATCGCCCGTCCGCAATCGTTGCAGCCCCTCCTGGCCGCACTCGGCGGGCGGTTCGGCAATGCCGAGATCGTGCCGGTCCACGCGCGTGCCGATGCGCCGGCCATCCGCATCATCGTCCGGGCGGTGCGAGCTTCCCGCGCCGGGCTGACGCTTCGCCCGCCGCTCATCCTGCACGACGCATCGAGCGACCTGTTTTCGGTGCGCGCCGATGCCATCAACAACGGGCGGGCCTCGCTATTCGGCGACTGATGGCGAGTTGCGCCTGGATCGGGACGATCGAGGGAGCGAAGCTGCTCGTGCGAATGCACCTCTTGCACAGTTGCCTTGCAGGGCCGCATCGCCTTGAATGCCATTGCGCCCGGCCCGCGAATGCCTACATGCGATCCGAAACCGACGGAGAACCCGCCCGTGAGACGCCTGTTCAACCGCCTCCTGCCAAAATCGATGCGTCCGGAAGGGGTGATCATTCCCGTGGTCCGGCTGCAGGGGACCATAATGGCAGGCGGCGGTCAGTTCCGGCAGAACCTGTCGCTGGCCTCGACCGCGGGCGTGATCGAGAAGGCCTTCGGCTTCGGCGATGCGCCGGCAGTGGCTATTGCGATCAACTCGCCCGGGGGCTCGCCTGTGCAATCGCGCCTGATCTACAAGCGCATTCGCGACCTGGCGGCCGAGAAGAACAAGAAAGTGCTGATTTTCGTGGAAGATGTGGCGGCTTCGGGCGGCTACATGATCGCGGTCGCCGGCGACGAGATCATCGCCGACCCGTCCTCGATCGTCGGCTCCATCGGCGTCGTTTCGGGCACTTTCGGCTTCACAGAACTGATCAGGAAGATCGGCGTCGAACGGCGCGTCCATACTGCGGGCAAGAACAAGGTAACGAACGATCCCTTCCAGCCGGAGAAGCCGGAAGACGTCGAGCGGCTCAAGACCCTCATGCTCGAAATGCACGATACCTTCATAGACCTCGTCAAGGAACGCCGCGCCGGCAAACTCGCCGATGATCCGGATCTCTTCACCGGCCTTTTCTGGACCGGAAAGAAGGGCCTGGAACTCGGGCTTGTCGACGCGTTGGGCGACATGCGCACGGTGCTGAAAGACCGTTTCGGACCGAAGACCCGGTTGCGGCTGGTCACGCCGCCACGCGGATTGTTCGGCCGGCGCCTCGGCCTGTTCGGAACCTTCGGCGGTTCGTCGCCCGCGGATCTCGCCGGCGCGATCGCGGACGGGCTGGTGGAGGCGGCCAAGGAGCGGACCCTGTGGAGCCGTTTCGGCCTTTGATTCGGAGCCTGCTGCGACTAGAATTGGCCACGATGGAGACCTATCTGTCGCCGGATGCAGCGCTGTTCTTCGTCTCCCTGACGAAGGCGAAGGCCGACGCGAAAGCAAATGGCTGAAACGGCGGATGTACCGGCCGGTGCGAGGTCGGTTTCCGAGAGGAGAATGACGTGCCTCAGCTTATCTTTTTCGCATTGATCGGCATCGTGGCCTATGTCGGCTACCGATCCTTCATCCGCGAGGCCGAGCGCGTCACGGCCAAGGTGCGCCGGGCAGAAAAGCAGGCGGCAACCGGCGCGACCGGCACGCTCGTGAAGGACCCCGAGACCGGCGAGTATCGGCTGGCCAAGGACTGACGCCGAGACATCAGACCGTGCTCTCGATCGCGCGGCACGCGCCCGCCAAGATCAATCTCGCGCTTCATGTGACCGGCCGGCAGACCGACGGCTTCCATCTGCTCGAAAGCCTCGTTGTGTTCACCCGCTATGGCGACAGCATCACCGTCGCGGCGAGCCGGGACGACAGCTTTTCCGTATCGGGCCCGTTTGCGGATGCAGTACCTGACGACGGCGGCAACCTCGTGCTCAAGGCACGCGACCGGCTGCGCGACGGAACGCTGCCCCCCTGCGGGCCGGTCGCCATTACCCTGGAAAAGAACCTGCCCGCCGCCTCGGGCATCGGCGGCGGATCGAGCGACGCAGCCGCCACGCTGGCCTCGCTCGCTCGCCTTTGGGGCATTGGAGACGACGGCATGGCCGCGGCCGCGCGAGGCCTTGGCGCCGACGTGCCGATGTGTCTCGCCGCCCGTCCGCTGATGGCGCGCGGGATCGGCCAGGATATCCGGGAGGTCGAAGCGTTTCCGGCCTTGTGGATGGTTCTCGTCAATCCGGGCGTGCCAGTATCGACGCCCCACGTATTCCGTGCCTTGTCCTGTCGCGACAACCCGCCGCTCATGCCGCTTCCGCGCCGGCCGGATCTCGATTCCGTGCTGTCTTGGCTGGCGGTGACGCGCAACGATCTCGAAACGCCGGCCATGACGATCGCCCCGCCGATCGCCACTGCGCTTTCGGTGCTTAGCCGGAACGGCGCGGCCTTTGCGCGGATGTCCGGCTCCGGCGCGACCTGCTTCGGCATCTTCGCGACGGAGACGGCAGCAGCGCGGGCTGCGATGGCAATCGCCGCAGCCGAACCGTCCTGGTTCGTGGTATCGACGAGAACGACGGCTTCGGGAGAGAACTTCGATGACTGACGAGACCCGTCCCTTCATTCCGGTCCGCATCGCGGTGCTCACGGTGTCGGACACACGCAGCCTCGCCGACGACAAATCCGGCCAGACGCTCGCCGGCCGCATCGCCGCCGCCGGCCATCAACTCGCCGCGCGCGACATCGTGCCGGACGACAAGGACAGGATCCGCGATTGCGTGACGGCCTGGTCGAAAGACCCTGGTATCGACGTGATCATCACGACGGGCGGCACCGGCTTTACCGGCAGGGACGTGACACCGGAAGCGCTGGAGCCGATCTTCGAGAAGCGCATGGACGGCTTCTCCGAAGTATTCCACCGCATCTCCTACGACAAGATCGGCACGTCGACGGTCCAGTCGCGCGCGACCGCCGGCGTGCTCAACGCCACTTTCGTCTTCATCCTGCCGGGCTCGCCCGGAGCCTGCAAAGACGCGTGGGACGGCATATTGCAGCCGCAACTCGACTATCGTCACATGCCCTGCAACTTCGTGGAGATCATGCCGCGCCTCGACGAACATCTGAGACGCGGCGGCGGCAAGACAGCCTGATCGCCCCGACGTCGGACTTCGCTTCAGTGCCGCCTATGCCTTCTTCTTCGGCGTGGGCGGCAGGATTTCTCCACCCAGCCGTTTTGTGGCGAGGCCGCGAGCCAGCCCTTCAGCGTGGCCAGCAGCCTTCGACAGCGCCGACGCCTGGCGTTTGCTGATCACGAGCCCTTCCGCCAGCGCGCGATTGCCGGAGAACACTCTGGAAAGGAAAGGCGTGCGCGCTGCGCGCGATCGGGAGAAACGGGCCGCCATCGTGGACCTTGCGATGTGCTCCTCGACCGCGTCGATCCATCCATCGGCAAGTCGCGCGCCCGGCTCGAGCAGGATCAGCCACTCCGCCTTCGCCTGGCGAATGCCGGCCCTGACGCCGCCGTCAGCCAGGAAATGACAGCCGGCCTGATCGGCTACGCGGTGGGTGCCGTCCGTCGAGCCGCGGTCGCAGACGATCACCTCGCGCACGACCCCTTCCACGGCTGCCGAAATAAGCGAGGCCAAGGTTCGGGCCAGGCCTTCTTCGTCATTTCGTGTCTCGATCAGCACGCTCAGCATAACCTCCCGAATAGCGGAAAGGCACGCCTCGCGCCAGCCGTGCGAAGCCCTGGCTTACGGCCGGTCAATGGCATGCAGGCAGATTGTTCTTGATTTGTTCCACTCAACCGAATAGGAATAGTTTCATGAGCATCGCGATTCGACACAAGGCCGACAGTCCCTGGGAGAGAGCGAAAGTGGAACAGATTTCGCACGCCGATGTCGCGGCATTCGGGGTAGGGCGAGCCGAAACCGCCAATGCGATCATCGAGGAGAGCGGCATCCGTGTCCGGCCGGATCGCAACCGCGGCCGCTCGGCAGGGATCAATCCGTCCGGCCGTTTCGAGCCGGTCAGTCGCCATGTCTTCGACGACGGCTGGAATTCGATCGAGGAACTTCCGCCCTTCAAGACGGAGGTCCAGGTGGAGAAGCCGCGCACAATCATCACGCGCAACGATTCCCCCGATATCTCCTTCGACCGCTCGATCAATCCGTATCGCGGTTGCGAGCATGGCTGCGTCTATTGCTTCGCCCGCCCGACCCACGCCTATATGGGATTGTCGCCCGGTATCGACTTCGAATCGAAGCTGTTCGCCAAGCCGGACGCTGCGCGCCTTCTCGATAGGGAACTTGCCAAGGAAGGCTACCAGCCGCGCACCATCGCGATCGGCACCAATACGGATCCCTATCAGCCGATCGAAAAGCAGTATCGCATCATGCGCGAGGTGCTCGAGGTCCTGGAGGCACGCAAGCATCCGGTCGGCATCGTCACGAAGTCGGCGCTGGTCGTTCGCGATATCGACATCCTCTCACGCATGGCGGAGCAAGGTCTCGCCAAAGTTGCCCTGTCGGTGACCACGCTCGATCGGACGCTGGCGCGCACCATGGAGCCGCGCGCCGCGACGCCGCCGAAACGTCTGGAAACCATAAAGCAGCTGAGCGAGGCCGGTATTCCGACATCCGTCATGGTCGCTCCAATCCTGCCGGGGCTCAATGATCAGGAGATCGAGCGCATCCTGGACGCAGCCCACGCCGCGGGGGCCCGGAGTGCAGGCTACGTCATCCTGCGCCTGCCGCTGGAGGTGAGCCCGATCTTCAAGGACTGGCTGTTGCGCCACTATCCCGATCGCTACCGGCATGTGATGTCACTGATCCGGTCGATGCGGGACGGCAAGGACTACGATTCGGAATGGGGCAAGCGCATGAAGGGCCGTGGTCCTTATGCCTGGCAGATCGGCCGCCGTTTCGAGATGGCGGCACGCAGGCTCGGCCTCAATGCCGAGCGCTCGCCGCTCAGGACCGATCTCTTCGTCCAGCCGAAGAAGGAGGGCGAGCAACTCATGCTTCTGTGAGTCGCGCGGCCGGCCCCCAACGGCACCGCGTCATCCGCCTGTCGCATGGGGATGATGACATTCCAGTTGCACCATTTCCGTCCGGCTGTCCCCTGCCCCGACGGAGCCTTCCCGGCGCGCCGCTAAGTCCGGGAAGGACTTGCGGAGAATCGGGACCGATGCGAGCATTGTCGCATAATGGCTCGCGCGCGTTCCGATTCTCCGCTTCTCTTCGAAATCACGGAAAAACCCGACTTCTCGATAGAGAGGCGGGCGATGAGATCGGGCGGCTGGCCGGTCGTCGGGCTGGACGAGGCTGGTCGTGGTCCGCTCGCGGGACCGGTGGTTGCAGCCGCGGTGATCCTCGATCCGGCTCGCGTCCCCGACGGCCTCGACGATTCCAAGCGGCTGACAGCGATGCAGCGCGACGCGCTGTTCGAGCAGATCCTCTCTTCCGCGCTGGCTGTTTCCCTGGCCTCGATCGCCGCGCCGGGCATCGATCGCATCAATATCCTTCGGGCGAGCCTCGAAGCCATGCGGCGCGCTGCGGTAAGCCTGAGTATGGAGCCACGCCTGGCCCTCGCCGACGGTCGCGACATCCCCCCTGGTCTGCCCTGTGAAGGGCGAGCCTTGGTCAAGGGCGACCAGCGGTCTCAATCGATCGCAGCCGCCTCGATCGTCGCCAAGGTGACGCGTGACCGGATGATGGAGTGTTGCGGGCGCGCCGACGATCGCTACGGCTTCGAATCGCATATGGGTTATGCCACCGAGCGGCACCGCGAGGCGATTGTGGCGCACGGACCGATCGCCCGATGGCATCGTGTTTCCTTCGCGCCTTTCAAGGTGCCTGCCGAATAGTTGCTCGGCTCGTTGCGAAATGGCACCCTTGCGCCCCGCTGGGCTCGACGTCGCGGTTTTGCGGTGCAAACAGTGTCCAAGCGGGTTGGCAGATGAACGGGCGTCGACTTGCCCAGCTGCCGCACGCGCTTCGGATCCCGGCATATTTGCGGCAATTTGCGGTTTCATCGACCCTTGGAATAGTATCCTTACCGCTGGAGCGAGAGGCACACATCTGGAAATGGGAAGGACGCTCCATCACATAGGATAAACATGCCGCCCCCCGCCCGAATCGAGCACGGTCAGGGCCGACGCAGCAGATGGTCAAAGGCACAGGCCAGCAATGTCCCAGACGCTTCGCAAGCTGACGACGATCTTCTCCGCAGATGTCCAGGGCTATTCGCGGCTGATGGAGGCCGACGAGGAAGGCACTCTCGCGACCCTGAAACAATACCGCGACGCCATGGCAAAACTCATCGAAGGTCATGGCGGCCGTGTCGTCAATACCTGGGGTGACGGACTTCTGGCCGAGTTTCCGAGTGTCGTCGAGGCCCTGCGCGCGGCCATCGACGTGCAGAACGACCTGGCCGGTCGCAATGCCGGGCGGTCGAGCGAGACACGCATGCAGTTCCGTATCGGCATCAATCTCGGCGACGTGATCGTCGAGGGCGACGACATCTACGGGGACGGAGTGAACATCGCTGCCCGCCTGCAAAGCTCGGCCACGCCTGGCGGCATCGTCATCTCCAACACCGTGTACGACCAGGTTCGCAACAAGGTCGCCGTCGGCTTCGATTTTCTCGGCCAGCTTCCCGTCAAGAACATCGAGGAAGGCGTGCCGAGCTACGCCGTGCGGATCGGCGAGACGGAAAGGCCGCCTGACCCGGCCCCGCGCAACTGGGGCAGGAACGCCGAGGCGCAGGTCGAACCCGTTCCCACCCTCAGCGAAGCGAAGCCTGTTTCGAAACCGCCCAGGGCGAGGATACTCGGCGTGCTCGGCGTGGTCGCGGCAGGCCTCGTCACAGTCAATCTCTTGTCATGGGACGGTGAATTCTGGGCGCGCTGGCCACTGCTCGGCATGGCTTTGGCAGCCGCCGCCGCTGCTCTTCCGCGGACCGGCCGCATCGACCGGCCGCTGGCGATGCTCGGCCTGGTCGGGCTCTTCATCCTCGGGATCAATCTCTTGTCCTGGCACGGCGAGTTCTGGGCCCGGTGGCCTTTGCTCGGCATCGCCATCGCCGCCGGGATCCGTTGGGTGACGCGCCAGGGCCGGCGCCAAAACCACACTCGATAGTGCATCGATCGATTGGCCCGCGCCGATGGAATCGGCGCGGCCACTTCAACTCCGTTCGGGAACAGGAACAGCGCAAAAAAGAAGCCGCCAGGGACACTGGCGGCTTCCGAGGTTCGAAAGAAGCGGATCGCTCAGTTGAGCTTCGCCTTGAGTTCCTGCACCGAAGTCTTGAACAGGTCGGCTCCAGCCTTCGCATCGACCTTGCCGGCAAGCACCGAGCGGGCGGCCTCGACGGCGATGTCGACGGCACTGGAGCGGACCTCGCTCACCGCGTCGCGCTCCGCCTGGGCGATCTTCTGCTCGGCTAGCGCCGTGCGGCGGGCAACATAGTCCTCGGTCTTCTTGTGCGCTTCCGCGACGAGGTTCGTCGCCTCCCGCTTGGCGGCGGCGACGATCTCGCCCGCTTCCTGCTCGGCTTCCTTGCGCTTGCGCTGATATTCGGCGAGCAACTGCTGCGCCTCTTCACGCAGGCGACGCGCTTCATCAAGCTCGTTACGGATGCGGTTCGCCCGCTCGTCGAGCGATTTGCCGAGCATGCCCGGCACCTTCATGTAGAAGACGATACCGAGAAAGATCACCAGGGCGACCAATGCCCAGAATGTTGCGTCCATGGTCGGCTCCCTATTCCCGCGCCGACTTGACGGCGTCGGCGATGGCGGCCTTGTCGGCCTTGCCGCCGACGAGTTGCTCGACAATCGCCGTCGCGGTCTCGCTGGCGATGGTGCCGACTTCCTTCATCGCCGCCGTCTTGATGGAGGCGATATGCCCTTCGGCATCGGCGAGCTTCTTGTCCAGGCTGGCCTCGACCTCCTTGCGGGCGGCTTCGGCTTCGGCCTTGGCGCTGTCGCGCGCCTGCTGGCCAATCGCATTGGCCTTGTTCCGCGCCTCGGCGAGTTCCTGCTCATAGGCAGCGACCGCGGCGTCGGCCTCTTCCTTCATGCGAGCTGCCTGGTCGAGGTCCTGGGCGATACGGTCGCGACGGACTTCCAGAATGCTGCCCACGCGCGGAAGAACGACATTCTTCAGAAAAAGGTAGAACAGGCCGAAGGTGATGGCCAGCCACAGCAGCTGCGACGGAAAGGTCGAGCTGTCGAAGGGCGGGAAGCCGCTCGGGCTGTGATCGGGGCCAGCCTCGGTATGGGCCTGACCTTCGGAATGGGTGCCGTCCGCTGCCGGAGCGGTCTCTTCGGCATAACCCGGTGTTACAAACATCGTCTTCCCCTGTTCACTCCGTCCGGCCGCATTCCATGCGGCCGGTCATGTCGCCCGGTCTGCCGGCTCTTACGTGAAGAGCAGGAGCAGAGCGACGAGCAGGGAGAAGATACCCAGCGCTTCGGTAACGGCGAAGCCGAAGATCAGGCGGCCGAACTGGCCATCGGCTGCGGACGGATTGCGCAGCGCGCCCGCCAGATAGTTGCCGAAGATGTGGCCCAGGCCGATGCCCGCACCGCCCATGCCGAGGCAGGCGATGCCCGCACCAATTGCCTTTGCTGCTTCAACTTCCATTGTCCAACTCCTTGTGGATCGAAAATAGGTTGCAAGTCGGTCTGGCGGGAACCCGCCGGTGAAGGCTTCCTAGTGGCTCGGATGCAGGGCGTCGTTGAGGTACATGCAGGTCAGCACCGCAAAGACGTAGGCCTGCAGGAAGGCCACCAGAAATTCGAGAGCAGTGATCGCCACCGTCATGATCATGGGCAGCACGGCACCGGCAACGCCCACGGCACCCAGCGCGCTGAGCGAGGTGACGAAGCCCGCAAAGACCTTCAGGGTGATGTGGCCGGCGAGCATGTTGGCGAAGAGACGGACGGAGAGGCTGATCGGCCGCGACAGGAACGAGATGACTTCGATCAGCACCACCAGCGGCACGAGAATACCGGGCACGCCTTCCGGCACGAACAGCTTGAGGAAGCCGAAGCCGTGCTTGGCGAAGCCGTAGACCACCACAGTGCCGATCACCAGCAGGGCCAGCGCGAAGGTGACGATGATGTGGCTGGTGACGGTGAAGAAATAGGGGAACAGGCCGAGCAGATTGGCCGTCAGCACGAACATGAACAACGAAAAGACGAAGGGAAAGAACTTCATCCCGTGCGAGCCGGCCGCGTCACGCAGCATGGACGCCACGAACTCGTAGGACATTTCCGAAACCGACTGCAGGCGGCCGGGGATCAGGCCGCGGCTCGACGTGGTCACGAACAGGAATGCGCCCGCGGCGGCCACGGTCGCCACCATGAAGGCGGAGGAATTGGTGAAAGAGAAGTCAAGCCCGCCGATCTCGATCGGAATCCATTTCGAAATCTGAAACTGGTGGATCGGATCGTTGGCCACTTACGAACCCCTCGAAGTCTCTGGCGCCGGAACCGGCCCCGTTGTCATTTGCCATCCGGCCCATTGCCGTCCTTGCCGGACTGCCGCAGGCCTGCCTGTGCGACCAGCCCTGCCGAACGCAGGACGTTGAGCACGCCTGCGCCGAAGCCGAGAAGCAGGAAGGCGATCAGCCCCCAAGGCGATGTCCCCGCCAGGCGATCGATGAACCAGCCGAGCCCTGCTCCGACCACAATTCCGGCGATGAACTCGCTGGAAAGCTTCAGTGCCTGGCCATAGCCGGACACGCTGCCCGGTTTTGCGCCTTCGCTCCCGTTCCGTCGCTCCGGCATCCTTGTCGCGAGAGAGGCTTCAAGTTCGCGCCGGCGGCGTTCCAGGTCGTCGTCACGGAGATCGGGATTCGCCGTGCCGGGCCGGTTTTTTCCGGTTTCGCCTGGCCGCTTCGAACTGGCCATCGCAACCTCCATGCCCGGCCAGCAGCTTGCCTACTGTCCGCTCTAAAGTCGGCCGCAACATAGTTAGGCCGCAATCCCCAGTCAAGCCGAGGAACGATCGGTCGCCACATGTATTTTATTCAATAAATTCAACGTGTTGGCTAGATGCGACATAGTGCCCGGACATGAGCGGCGGGGCTGACCGGGCGAATCCCCCTGTCCCGGCCCCCGAGAATCCGCCCATGGCGAGGGGAGCGGAAGACCGGCGGGCGCCCCATCGTTGCCGGCACAGGCGTCGAAAACCAGCGTCAACTCCAGCCGCCGCCATAGGTCCTGTAGAAGATGTGGAGGCCGATCTTCTTCATCTTTTCCATCGTGCGCGACCAGCGAGGATGGACATAGGTCGCGTGATAGTGGGTCGACGATCCCACCTCAGGGATGAATATCTTGCCGGCCGTCACCGCCATCGCGACGTCCTGGGCCAGCTTGTAGTGATAGGGGCTGGTGATGCGGTCCTTGACGCCGTCGCAGGCGAAGGAGAACTGGCAGGCGTTACGCCAGTTGTCGTTCTGGTAGACGACGCCGCAGATCGACTTCGGGTAGGCCGGATTGCGAACGCGGTTGAGGACGACCTGGGCTACGGCGGCCTGGCCCCGCGTGTTCTCTCCCCTCGCCTCGAAGTAGACCGCTGTCGCAAGGCACTTCTGCTCGGCGGCGCCGAACACGGACGCCGGCAGGGGTTTGCTCATCCAGTCATGGTCACCCTCCGCGACCGGGGGGACGAAACGACCCTGCTCGGGATCATCCTTCAGCAATGTCGCGAAAGGCGACGATTTGGAGTAGTCCGGCCTCGGCGGCGCATAGGCGGTCGCCAAAATATCGGGCTTGTCATTGTTCACGAGGTCGGCGAGCGCGGCCGGCACCCCTGGGTCCGCCCTCTTGTCCCGCCTGGTATAGAAGGCGGTCGCGATCGCGATCTCCTTGCCCTTGATGTCCGTCTTGGCGAAGGCCATCCTGAGATCGCCGTCGAAGGCCGGCTGCAGCAGCGAACTGGTGCGGTCGAGCACGGAGCCTGCGCTGAAGGCCTTTGGCGGCGCGACCGGCGCGACCTTGACGATGCGGCCCTTCTTGTCGCCCCGGGTTACGCGCTCCTCGTCCGGCGCCTCGTTCACCGCGACGCCCTTGCCCCTGAACGCCACCGTTCCGATGCCGGGCGCCTTCACACCCGATCCCGAAAGGGAGGCTGTCGACACGGTGGAATCCACGAAAGGCATCTCGGCGGTGTGGACCGACCCGGCGACCGCTTTCTCGACATAGGCATTCCAGCGCGCACCAGCCGCCTCGGTGCCGGACACCATGCTCGCCATGTCCTGAAAGGCCGTGACGGTCGGAAACCCGATCCAGAAACCGAGCCCGACGACCAGAGCAGGAAGCGAGGGCAGCGAAGGAAACGAGGGAAGGAAGGAAGGAAGCCTCTCCCCTGCGGCCGAGAGCGGCCACGCCAAAATTCGTCGATGCACTGACACTCTCCAGAACGCAACACCCATCCCAGAGAGGCAGAATGGTGAATTAACCTTGATGGAGCGTTAATGACGCGACGGCATGCTTGCGACGCCGGGCAGAACCAAACCGGGCGGGTCCCTAGCCTTCCTGGGGATTGACCTTCTCGGCCGGTTTCTTGCGCCTGGCGCGCCATTCCTCCAGACGCTGCATGACGACGAAGAAGGACGGCACGAAGAGGACTGCCAGGCAGGTCGAGGCGATCATGCCGCTGAACACGGTGATGCCGATCGACCGGCGTGCGCTGGCCCCCGCGCCTGTCGCAATCACGAGGGGCGCGACGCCCAGGATGAAGGCGAAGGAGGTCATCAGGATAGGCCGGAAGCGGGCACGAGCCGCTTCGGTGGCGGCCTCGAGGATCGGCCGTCCTGCGGCGCGCAATTCTCGCGCGACCTCGACGATGAGGATCGCGTTCTTTGCCGACAGGGCGATGAGCAGAATGAGACCGATCTGAACATAAAGATTGCTCTCGACCTTCAAGCCCAGCAGCACGGACACCGGCCCGACCAGCGAGAGCGGCGTGGCCAGCAGCACGGCCATCGGCGCCAGCCAGCTTTCGTACTGGCCCGCCAGCACCAGATAGACCAGCAGCAGCGCAAGCCCGAAGATCAGGTAGATCTGGTTGCCGACCAGCTTCTCCTGATAGGACAACGCCGTCCAACTATAGCCGACGCCCGCGGGCAGCGTCGCGTCGGCGACCTCCTCCAGCAACCGGATTGCCTGCCCCGACGAGAAGCCCGCGGCGGGAACCCCCACGATGGAAGCGGAAGGGTAGAGATTGTAGAGGCTGATCAGCGACGGGCCGACACTCGGCGTGACGGTGAGCACGGTTCCGAGCGGAATCATGTCGCCGTTCTTGTTGCGGACGGTCAGGTTGGCGATGTCTTCCGGCGCCAGCCGGAACTGCGTATCACCCTGGACATAGATCTGGAAAACCCGGCCGAATTTATTGAACTGATCCACATAGCTGGACCCGAGATAGGCTGCGAGGGTGGAGAAGACCTGGTCGGTCGTCAGTTGCAGCATCTGCACCTTCTCGCGGTCCACCTCGACCTTGTATTGCGGCACGCTTGCCCGGAACGACGTGGTGACCCGCTGGATGCCCGACTGGGTTTGGGCCGCTTTCACCACGGCGTTGGCCGCGCCTTGCAGCTTGGCGAGGTCGAAGCTGCCGTCGCGCAACTCGATCTGCATGGTGAAGCCGCCGGCATTGCCGATGCCCTGGATCGGCGGCGGGGGCAGGAGCAGCACCAGGCCCTCGCCGGTGACGGCGAGCTTGCTGTCGAGCGTCTTGTAAAGCGAGGCGAGATCCTCGCCCGCGCCGCGCTGGCTCCAATCCTTCAGGATGATGTAGGCGAGCCCGGCGCTCGCCAATGTGGCGTTATTGTCGATCGGCGAGATGCCGGCGATGGTCACGACCTTGTCGACGCCGGGCGTGTCGCGGGCGATCCTGGAAACCTCCTGCAGCACCTTCTCGGTCCGTCCGAGGGCGGCGCCGTCGGGCAGTTGCACCGATGCCAGCAGATAACCCTGGTCCTCGATCGGCAGGAAGCTGGTCGCGACCCGCGACAGCCCGTAGACGGCCGTGCCGATGATCAGAAGCGCGAGAACTGCCATGATCCCGCTGTGTCGCACCATCGAGCCGATCAGCCCGGCATAGGCATTCTCGAAGCGCTGGTAGGCCGCGTTGAAGCCACGGTAGAAGAAATTGCGCTGCTCCGGCGGCACCGGCCGGCGCAACCACAGCGCGCATTGCGTCGGCTTCAGCGTAGCGGCGTTGATCGCGCTGATCAGCGCGGTCGCCGCGATCACCAGTGCGAACTGGGCGTAGATCTGCCCGGTGATCCCGGGCAGGAAGGACGCCGGCAAAAACACGGCCATGAGCACCAGCGTGATGCCGACAATGGGTCCGAACAGGGCATTCATCGCCGCGACCGCGGCATCGTGGCCCGACATTCCCTGCTCGATGTTGTGAGCCGCCCCCTCGACCACGACGATGGCGTCGTCGACGACGATGCCGATCGCCAGCACGATGGCGAACAATGTCGACAGGTTCACCGAGAAGCCCAGCGCGGCCATCGCCGCGAAGGCGCCGATGATCGTCACCGGCACGGTCGTCGCCGGCACCAGCATCGCGCGCCAATCCTGCAGGAAGAGCAGGATGACGATCAGCACCAGCAAGGCCGCCTCGAACAGCGTCTTGTAGACCTCTTCGATCGCCTGGCTGACGAAGGTGGTCGTATCGAAGGGGATCGAATAGGCGACATCAGCGGGAAACTCGGCCGCGAGCGCCTTCATCTTCCTGTCGACCGCCGTGGCCACATCGAGCGCGTTGGCCCCGGGCGACTGGAAGATGGCGAGGCCCGCCGCCTGCTGTCCGTCGAGGCTGAAGAACTGACCGTATGTCTGCGCCCCGAGCTCGACCCGGCCGATATCGCGCACCCGCGTCATGTCGCCGGCAGTGCCTGATTTGACGATCACCGCAGCGAATTGGTCGGGATCGTCGAGACGGCTCGAGACATCGATCGTGTACTGGAACGACTGGCCGTCGGGCGCCGGCGGCATGCCGACCTGCCCCGCCGTCACCTGCTCGCTCTGCTGCTGAAGGGCCTGGATGACATCCTGCGCATCGAGGCCGCGTGCCCGCATCTTGTCCGGATCGAGCCAGACGCGCATCGAATACTGGCCGGCGCCGAAGACGCTCACATTGCCCACGCCCGGCAGGCGAGCGACCTCGTCCTTCAGCCGTATCGTCGCGTAGTTGCTGAGGAAAAGGCTGTCGTGGCTGCCGCCCGGCGAGGTCAGCGTGGCGATCATCAAGATCGACGTCGACTTCTTCTGGACGGTGACGCCCTGGACCTGCACGGCCTGCGGCAGGGCGGCCATGGCGCTCGACACGCGGTTCTGCACAAGCACCTGCGCGGCGTCCAGATCGGTGCCGACAGCAAAGGTGACGGTGAGCGTGTAGGAACCGTCGGCGGCGGCGAAGGACTGCATATAGAGCATGTCCTCGACGCCGTTCACCTGCTGCTCGATGGGCAATGCGACAGTGTCGATGACCGTGCGTGCGCTCGCGCCCGGATAACGGGTCGTGACCTGCACGGTCGGCGGCACCACGTTGGGATATTGCGCGACCGGGAGCCGGAGCAGCGAGACAGCGCCGATGACCACCATCAATATGGCGATGACATTGGCCAGTACCGGCCGTTCGATGAAGAACTTCGAGATCATTGCGATGCGGCGCCGGATGCCACCGCGCCGACGTCCCGCATTTGCGGCTCGATCTTCTGGCCTGGTATCGCGGTGAGCAGGCCGGACACGATGACGCGATCGTCCGGCTTGATACCATCGGTGATGACCCGCATCTCTCCGACCAATTGGCCGATCTGGACCGTGCGCTGTTCGACCACGTCGTCCTTGCCGGCAAGGAGCACATAGCGTCCGCCCTGGTCGCTGCCTATGGCGCGATCGGGCACGAGCAGCATATCGGGCTGATCGAGCAAGGGTACCCGGACACGCACGAAATAGCCCGGCAGCAACTCGCGTCTGGCATTGGGCAGCACCGCGCGCACCTGCAGCGTGCCGGTCGAGGCGGTGATGCTCGGCGCGGCGTAGTCGAGCGTTCCCGAATGCGGATAGCCGGTCTCGGTCTGCAGCCCGACCTCGGCAACCACTTTCTTCAGATCGCCGGCGCTCAGCCCGCGCTTCTCCATGGCGGCCTTGATGCGCTGCACTTCCTTCTCGCTGACGTCGAAGGTGACGTAGATCGGATCGAGCTGGACGATTGTAGCGAGCGCCGTGGAGCCCGCGGCTGCGAGCTGACCGACAGAAACCTGGCGCGCGGTGACGATGCCGTCGAAAGGCGCCTTGACCTGCGTGTAACTCAGGTTGAGCTCGGCCTGCTTGACGTCGGCGGCGGCTTGCTGCTGCTTGGCGACGTCGGCCTCCCGCTGCGCCGACGACTGGTCCATGTCCTGTTGGGTTGCGAAGCCCTTCTTGAGCAGGGTCGCCTGGCGTTCATAGTCCGCCTGGGTGTCTTTTGCCGCGGCGATCGCCGAGGCCTGCTCGGCCTGCGCCTGCTGCAGCGCGAGTTGGTAGGGTTCCGGCTCGATGACGAAGAGAACGTCTCCGGTCTTGACGCTGTCGCCGTCCTTATAGTCGATCTCCTGGATGAAGCCGGCCACGCGGGCGATCAGTGTCGTGTCGTTCACGGCGACCGTGCTGCCGGTCGCCTCCAGATAAGGCGTGACGGTCTGCTTGACGGGAAGGGCTACCTCGACCTTCGGCGGCGGAGGCGGAACGTAGCTGTTCTGCTCGTTGCAGCCGGCAAGCGCGACGGCCATGCTCAAGGTCGAGAGCACCGGCAAGGCCGCGCGAGCACCCTGCCTTGTCTCCAGTGACTGACAATCAACGGACCCTGTGCCGAGGCGGCGGGCGAAGAGTTTTTCGAACCTCGGCCAATACAGTGTAACTCCGCCGCCCATCCCGTCCACAACCTGGCTTTTCTTGCACGAATCCGAGCGTGACGTTACGTTATTTTGATGATGGGGTATAGTCATCCGTCCACGGGAGAGAGACTTGGCATGAGACCGGCGCCCATTTTCCTAGGCATTGCAATCTGCCTGTCCTCCGGCATGGCTCTCGCCCAGACGGCAGCCGAGCGCACGGCCTGCCAGGCCGATTTCGAAAAGTATTGCCAGGGTGTCGAGCCGGGCGGCGGACGCATCATGGAATGCCTGGCCAAGCAGTTGGACAAGCTGTCGCCTCAGTGCAGGCAGGTGATCCAGACGCATATGCCAAAATAGGCTGGCAGGAACCGGCCGGCGATTGACGAATCAACGAGCTACGGCGCAGCGAGATCGTATCCAGCGACATCTACGCCGTGCTGCCCATGCTATGAAAGTAGCGCCGAGAACCTTTTTGCTTCAGCCGGATGAGGGGCAGTTCGCGACGGTCGAAGTTTTGAGCCGATGTGACATTTGCCTCGGAAAAGGATCAAAGCTTCCCTTTCCTTCTCAGCGCGCAACTACCGCTTCTTCGCCCGGCCGGCAAACGGGTTCTCCGAAGCCCTGAGCGCAACCCGGATCGGCACTCCCGGCATGTCGAAGGCATCGCGCAGGTTGTTGACCAGATATCGCACGTATGATTGCGGCATGGCCTCGGGCCGTGAGCAGGACACGACGAAGCCCGGCGGCCTGGTCTTGGCCTGGGTCACGTATTTTATCTTCAGCCGCCGGCCCGCGACCGCCGGTGGCGGATGATGGGTCAGCACGCCTTCCAGCCAGCGGTTCAGCCGCCCGGTGGATACGCGGCTGTTCCATATCCTGTGGGTCTTGAGCACCGCCTCCATCAGCCTGTCGAGGCCGCGACCGGTCTCGGCCGAAACGGTGACGGCCTGGAGCCCGCGGACCTGCGGCAAAAGGCGCTCGGTCTTCTCGCGCAAATCGGCCAGCACTTCCTGGCTGTTCTCGATCAGGTCCCATTTGTTGAAGGCGATGACCGGGGCCCTGCCCTCGCGCACGATGAGATCGACGATCTGCAGGTCCTGCTTCTCGAACGGAATGGTCGCATCGAGCACGATGATGACCACTTCGGCGAAACGGATCGCCCGCAGCCCGTCGGCCACCGAGAGTTTCTCCAGCTTCTCCTGCACCTTTGCCTTGCGCCGCATGCCGGCGGTGTCGAAAAGCTTGATCCGACGCCCCCGCCATTCCCAGTCGACGGAGATCGAATCGCGGGTGATGCCCGCCTCCGGCCCTGTCAGCAGCCGTTCCTCTCCGATCAGCGCATTGATCAGCGTCGACTTGCCCGCATTCGGCCGGCCGACGACGGCGATGCGCATCGGCTTGGTCTCGTCATAGGTTGCCTCTGCGTCGGGATCGGCGACATCCTCGCCGATCAGCACCTCGCTTTCGGCGATCGCCTCTCCTTCTTCCTCTTCGCCGAATGCGCGCGCGTCGCCAAGGGCGCCGATCACGGCGTCGCGCAGATCGGGCATGCCCTGGCCGTGCTCGGCCGAGACCGGTACGGGCTCGCCGAGGCCGAGTTCCCAGGCTTCGAGCATACCCGACCCGGCGCCGCGGGACTCCGCCTTGTTGGCGACGAGCACCACCGGCTTGCCGGAGCGCCGGACGATTTCGGCGAAGGTCCGGTCGTCGGGCAACAGCCCCGCCTTGGCATCAACCATGAAGAAGATCAGGTCGGCCTCGCGGATGGCGATCTCGGTCTGGGCGCGCATTCGGCCCTGCAGCGTCGCGGCGGCGGCATCCTCGAAGCCTGCCGTGTCGATCACGTCGAACTGCAGGTCGTAGAGTCTTGCCGGATGGATCCGGCGGTCGCGGGTGACCCCCGGCGTGTCGTCGACAAGCGCCAGCTTGCGACCGGCAAGGCGGTTGAAGAGCGTGGATTTACCGACGTTGGGCCGGCCGATGATGGCGACTGTGAAGCCCATCGCTCACGACGCGTTGCCGGAGCCGCGGATCAGCTCGACGAGAAGTGCCGCACGCTCACGCGTGCCGCGCGGCGCCTCGCCGTCCGCTACGATCTGCTCGAACAGTTTGAGCGCGTCCGCCGCGCGGCCTTCCTTCCATGCGGAAAGGCCGAGCAATTCGCGGGCAGAATGGCGGAAGGGATTGGCGTCGGTGGCGAGTTGCTCGACCCGCTTGGCGACATCCGCATAAGAGCCGTTGTCGACCAGCACCATCCCGGCGCGCAGGCGGGCGATGTCACGGAGCGAAGCCATGACCGAATTGTCGTTGGCGATCGCGTCGAACGCCGAGACCGCGCCGGCGGTGTCGCCCTTGTCGACCAGCACCGTCGCGGCGCGCATCCGTGCCAGCACGGGATAGGCGCCGTAGCCTTCCTTTTCGAGTGCCGCGAAGGCCGCGAGCGCGTCGTCGTTCTTGCCCTCGTTGGCGAGTGCCAGCGCCTTGGCGAACTCGTCGCCCGAGCGGCTCGCCTGGGTTCCGGTCCAGTATTCATATCCGACGAAGGCGGCGGTACCGAGTACGATGGCGACGGCGAGCCCGATCACGAAAGCACCGTAGCGATCCCACAGGGCCTTCGCCTGATCCTGACGGATCTCTTCGTTCACCTCGCGGAAAAAACTGTCGTTCGACATCCAATCAGACCAAAAGCGTGCCGTTTCCCGTCGCGGGCCCCGTCGTGAGCCGCCGTTTTAGCGGAATTTCGTCGGCATGGAAGGGGGCCGCCGGGAAAATCGGCGCTCCGCTCCCATGTCTCGATCTCTCAGAACGGCGGCACGCCGATCAGCCACAGATGCAGCCTCCAGACGAACAGCAGGTAGAGCACCGCCCCAGACACCACGGCAATGATGTCCCACTTGACCGGCCCCGGTTTCGGCACGGCTTCGCCGCGCCGTCCCACCGCGATGCGGTCGGCGACGGCCCAGGCGAGGAATGCGCCGAACAGGATCAGCGCGGCCAGGTCGCCATTGGCGAGCAGATGCGCCAGGGCCCAGGTCTTCACCGCCACCAGGAACGGATGCTTCAGCATCGGCTTCAGCCGCCCGGCCGGCAGGTTGAACACCATCAGCGAGATGAAGGAGAAGAACATCAACAGCGCCGCGATGTGCTTCAGCCAGAGCGGCGGCTCGTAGAGCACAGGCGCCACCTGCCAGGCACGACCGTAGCCCCAGACAAGAAGCACCAGCCCGACCAGCGAGATCAGCGAATAGATGCCTTTCCAGCGCCCCTCGCCGCGCGCCGCGACCTGACTGTCGCGCCATTCCGGCGCGACGATCCTGACCGAATGGATACCGAGGAAGACGATTAATCCCAGAATGAGCAGCAGCACTGTGGTTCTCCCGAGGATGCAGCGGCATCCTATCGCCACGCCAAGCGATTGCCTATCGTCGCCCCCACCGGGCAACCGCATTTTCCCCAGCGGGAGGAAATCCAATCTCGGCCACAATCCGGCTTTACCCGTCAGCCCCATAGCAATTTCAGAACCTGACAATCATGTCCTTTGCCTTCCGTGCCGGTGCTGCCGTTTGCGCCCTGATATCCTCTTCCACATCCAGCCTCGCAGACCCGGCCGCAAAGCCCCTGCAATATGTGATCATCTCCTTCGACGGCGCCCATGATCTCGCGCAGTGGGACCGCAGCCGCGCTCTGGCGAAGAGGACCGGCGCGAGCTTCACCTATTTCCTGTCCTGCGTCTTTCTGCTGTCATCGGAAACCCGACGCCTCTATCAGGCTCCCGGCAAGGGCCACGGCAGGTCCAATGTCGGCTTCGCGGCCACGAAAGACGAAGTCGCCGCGCGACTCGCCCAGATTTGGGCGGCCCGGGCAGAGGGGCATGAGATCGGCAGCCATGGCTGCGGCCATTTCGATGGCAAGGACTGGACCCGGGCCGACTGGAAGAAGGAGTTCGACGCCTTCGCCACGATCCTGCGCGACGCCTATCCGATCAACGGCCTTCCCGGCGAGCCCGCCGGCTGGAAGGACTTCGCGACCACCCAGATCCACGGTTTCCGCGCACCCTATCTGTCTACGAACAAGGCGCTGCACCAGGCCCTGGCAGAACGACGTTTCGCCTATGACGCAAGTGGCGTCTCGCGCGGCCCAACCTTGCCCGGAAGGACCGACGGCATGGCGAACTTCGCCTTGCCGCAGATCCCGGAAGGCCCGTCGGAACGGCGGGTCATCGCCATGGATTACAACCTATTTGTCCGCCACTCCGGCGGCTTCGAAAAGGCCGATGCGGACGCCGTCTTCGAGAACCGTGCTTATGGGGCCTTCAAGGCGGCCTTCGACACTCAGTATCAGGGCGAACGCATCCCGCTGCAACTCGGGTTCCACTTCACCCTGATGAATGACGGCGCCTACTGGCGCGCGCTCGAGCGCTTCGCCGGCGATGTCTGCCTGCGGGCGCAAGTCGCCTGCGTCAGCTATGAACGCTATCTTGAGCAGGCAGCACCCTCACCCGGCGCCGCCCCGGCGGTCGGGATCGGCGGCTAAGCAGACATTCCTTGGCAAGCCAACGAATGGTCTGCTTAGGCCTTTTGTCTTGCCGCAGATTCTTGTCGGAAAACCGTGGGACACTTTTCCGGAATCTGCTTAGTTCTGGGCGGCATCAGTCAGACTGGCCGGCTGTTCCACCGGCTGCCGTTTCGACAGTTCCCGTTCCAGGAACCGCTTATCGATATCAGGCAACGGCTCGCCCTCGATCGTCGCCTCGAAGGCGCGCAGACGCTTGTAGATCGACAACAGTTCGACGATCGTGGTCCATGAATTGACGAGATACTGGAACGACGAGCGCACCTGTTCGAACACATTGAGTATCTGGGTCATGACGCCCAGGGTCAGCTTGCCGGCAACGATGGAAGGTGCGAGCACGAAGGTGCCGAATATATTGTCGGCCTGCAGGTAGAAGATGCGGGCGACGTTGAAATACATATAGTGGAAATAGAGCCGGAAATAGTTCCGGCGGACATTGGCGAAGAGCTCGGCGATCGTGAGCGGATCGGCCCGATCGTCATGGTCCTCGCCATAGACAAGCTCCTTGCGGTAGGCCGCTTCCACGCGCTGGTTGCGGAATTCGAGACCGGGAAGCTTCATGCCGACCAATGCCAGAAAGGCAGTGCCGAATACCGACCAGACGACGGCAGCCACCACCAGGGCGTAGGGGATACGCCCGATGAACGGCAGTTCCTCGACATCGGCGGAGAGCGCGAACAGGACCGGCAGGAAGGCGATCAGCGTCATGACCGCGCGGACGAGGCTGACGCCTAGCCCCTCCATCGTCGTGGAGAAGCGCATCGTGTCTTCCTGGACGCGCTGGGAGGCACCCTCGATATGCCGCAGCCTGCCCCAATACGACATGTAGTATTCGTTCATCGCGGTTCGCCAGCGGAAGATCCAGTGGCTGATGAAAAACAGATTGAGCACCCCGACGGTGACCGCAAGGAAGGCAATGCCCGCGAAGTCGAGCATTCCCAGATAAAGCTGATCGACCGTGACAGGAGCAGTCCTGGCCAGCGCCTGCTGGATAAGGTCGTAGAACGGACCATACCAAGCATTCACGGCGACACTCACCTGGACCGAGAAGTAGGTGGCGAAGATGATGAGTGCCGAACCCAGTATCGACCAGAGTTGCCAGCGATGCGGCGCATACAGGGACCAGACGGCATAGAAAAGCAGAACGCCGATCGCGTAGTAGATGTAGAACCACAGGAAGGGCGGCGACCAGAAAACCGAAACGCCGATGATCGGGGGCTCGCCCGCGGCGGCAGGCGGGAGCCCTATGAGTGCGCCGATGTGCCGGCCGCCGAAGAACCAGAAAATGACGAGCGCAAGGGTCCAGACGGTCGCCGAAAGGAAAAACAGCCTGGGCCTTGGAAAGTAGGATACGAACACTTTGGAGATTTCCTTTCAGCGTGATCCGTGACGGATCTGTTCGCGGCATGAAGTCACAATTTTCCGCGAAAGGAAACGACGCGGCCGGGGAAAGGTTGTCACCGGCCGGATCACTTCATGGCGATCTTGCCGCCGGCCCAGACGACCAGCCGATCAATCCCGACAGCAGCAGCGCCGCTGCCGCCCCGAGGGAGGGGGCGAAAAAACTGCCAGTCCAGTCAGCGGCGATGCCCGCCAGGATCGGCCCAATGATCTGGCCGATGCCGAAAGCTCCGGTCATCAGCGCGAAGACACGGCGCGGCGCCTCCGGCGCCAGCAGTCGCCCGGCCTGCAGCCCGAGCGCGGTGATGGCGATGAAGGTACCGCCGAGCAGGACGCCGCCGGCGAGAGGCCCGACAACCCCGCCGGTTCCGACGCTCGCCCAGACGCCGAGGGCCTCGACCACGCAGGCGACGGCAAAGGTGGATGTCAGCCCCCATCGCTTCGCGAGGCTTTGCCAGAAATAGACCGAGGGAATGCCGGCCAGGCCGGTCGCCAGCCAGACTGTCGATTCGAAGAGCCGGCCTCCCTCGCCCGCGCGAATGATGGCGACGAGGAAGGTAGCCGTCACGACGTAGCCCAGGCCGAACAGGCCGTAAGCGACAATGATCTTCCGCAATGCTCGGCTGGCCGGCAGCGGCGGCTCCCGGCGCGCTGTACCCTGCGAAATCGGCCCGCGGTCGATCAGAAGCAGTACAGCGACGAACCCGGCGGCGGAGAGGATTCCCGCCCACAGCCAGTCGGCTGTCCACGGGGCACCGACAAGGACGAGCGCGCCGGTCATCAGCGCCGAAACGGCGATGCCAACGCCGACGCCGGAAAAATGCATGGCCTGCAGGTCGTTGCGCCCGGCCGCTGCGAGGTGGCTGAAGACGATGGACGCGAGGAACACCATCATGAAGGCGCTGGCGAGGCCTGCCGCAAGACGGATCGTAAGGAAGAGCAGGAGACTGGTGGTGAAGGCCATCGCCGTGGCCAGCGCCGCATTGGCCGCGAGCGCGACCAGCATCAACATGCGTTCGCGCCCGTCGGCCCAGGCCCCGGCGGCGGCGAAGGCGCCGAGCAGGTAGCCGAGATAGTTCGCGGATGCGATCAAGCCGGCGTCGGAGGCCGACAGGCCGATCTCGTCCATCATGCCGGGCAGGATCGGCGTATAGACGAAGCGGCCCATCCCCATGGCCACGGCCATGGCGATCATTCCGGCAAGAGCGAAGCGGAGGGGAGAGGCCGGCTGCGTCATGCGCCGACCATAGGCGAGTGTCCGGCCGTTTCAATCAGCTTCGGTGATCACTTCGGCTGGGCCACGGTTGAACCCGGCACATGGGTTGCCGCGGCTCGGACCACGCCGCTCAGCCGCAGCAGGCCTGCAACTGCTGCCGGTAGCCCCGGTTGAAGGGCAGGTCGGCCAACTCACGTACGGACATGTGCTCCAGTTCGGGATGCGACAGCGGATCACGGATCCAGGCAGCCCTTTCGTCCTCGGAAAAGGGCTTCGCCTGAGACGTCAGCGGCTTGATCAGGATTGAGAAAATCTTCATGTCAGCTCTCCTCAACATCCGAAAGCATCGCTATCTTCGGCCCGGTGACCGATTTTCTCAATCCAGAAATTGAAAACGGCATTTTAGAATATCTGAAATGAGGAGCCTCAACGCCTTTCATCTCAACGGGCTGCGCGCCGTGGAAACCGTCGCGCGACGAGGCTCGTTGCTCGCCGCAGCCGAGGAGCTCGGCGTGTCGCCCAGCGCCGTCAGTCAGCAGATCCAGCGCACAGAACGCCAACTCGAGCGCACGCTCTTTGAACGAACGCGGAACGGCCTCGTGCCGACCGAGTTCGGCTCCCTCTTCACGATGCGGCTCTCGTCTGGCTTTCGCGAACTGGCCCAGGCCGTCACGCTGGCAGACCGGGACACCGCAAACACGCTCGTCGTCTCGGTCGCTCCGGCCTTCGCCTCCAAATGGCTGCTGGCGCGACTTTCCCGGCACTTCGCCCTGCATCCCGGGGTGCTGCTGCGCATCGACGCCTCGGTGCAGCTCGCCGATCTCGACCGCTCCGATGTCGACATCGCGGTACGGCTGGGCAAGGGCAGTTGGCCCGGCGTCCGTGCCGAACTGCTGCTAGAACAGGAGATCTTCCCGGTCTGCGCCCCTTCTGTCGCAGCGACGCTGAAGACCGTCGAAGATCTCGCGACCGCCTGGTCGATCGACGACGAGAGTTCGATGATCACCTGGGACAGCTGGTTCGAGGCCGCCGGCGTCGCGCCGGTGGCGATGCAGCAAGGCGCAACCTTCACCGATCCGCTGCTCTGCCTGGAGTCGGTCATCGCCGGTCATGGCGTCATGCTCGCCTGGCAGTTGCTCGCCGCCGATGCCCTTGCCGACGGCCGTCTCGTGGCGCCTTTCGGCGTTCGCGCGGCGAGCGGCCTCGGTTATTGGCTGGTGATCTCGCCGAACCGCCCCGAGAATATCAAGGTCAGGAACTTCAAGAAGTGGATCAGAGCGGAGATCGCCGAAACCATGGAGCAATTCGGCTCCGGCGGGTCGCCCGCCCGGCTATCACCGCCCTAGAGCGCCGCGCGTCCATTCGGACGCGCAAAGGACGCTCCAGCACTTTGAATCTACGCATCGTGCTTTCCGAAAATCGTGTACGATTTTCGGGCCGATGCGGTAGGCGGCCACCAAACGCCGCCCCTGAACGGATCGCGGTGGAAAGCCCAAGCAGCCGGGTCTATGTATGGGCAAGCCCCAGCCCGTAGCATTGCGCATCATCTCAAGGCAGATAGCATCATGACCTCACATTCGCGCGGCATCTCCGCTTCCATCGACCCGGTGAAACTCGACAGGCTTGCGGAAGTCGCCGTCAAGGTGGGCCTCCAGTTGCAGCCCGGCCAGGATCTCGTCCTGACCGGCCCGATCGCGGCGCTGCCGCTGGTTCGCCGCATCGCCGAGCACGCCTACAAGGCCGGCGCCGGGCTGGTGGTACCCTTCTTCGCCGACGAGGAACTGACGCTGGCGCGTTACCGTTTCGGTGCGGATGCAAGCTTCGACCGTGCCTCCGGCTGGCTCTATGAAGGCATGGCCAAGGCCTTCGACGGCGGTGCGGCACGGCTCGCCATAGCAGGCGACAATCCCATGCTGCTGTCGGGCGAGGATCCTGCCAAGGTGGCGCGCGCCAACAAAGCCAATTCGATGGCCTATCAGCCGGCGCTCGAGAAGATCGCCGGCTTCGACATCAACTGGAACATCGTGGCTTATCCGAACCCGTCCTGGGCCAAGCAGGTCTTCCCAGATGACGAGGAGGACGTGGCGGTGGCAAAACTGGCCGACGCGATCTTCGCCGCCTCGCGCGTCGACGTCGACGATCCCGTCGCGGCGTGGAAGGAGCACAATGCCGCGCTTGCCCGGCGTACCGCCTGGCTCAACGGCAAGGCGTTCCACGCGCTTCATTTCTCAGGCCCGGGCACCGATCTGACGGTGGGTCTCGCCGATGGCCATGAATGGCATGGCGGCGCCTCGACGGCCAAGAACGGCATCACCTGCAACCCGAACATCCCGACCGAGGAGGTGTTCACGACGCCGCACGCGCTCCGGGTCGAAGGCCATGTGACCAGCACCAAGCCGCTGTCGCATCAGGGCACGCTGATCGAGGGCATCGCCGTGCGTTTCGAGGGAGGTCGCATCGTCGCGTCCCGGGCGACGCGCGGCGAGGAGGTGTTGAACAAGGTGCTCGACACCGACGAAGGCGCGAGGCGACTGGGCGAAGTGGCGCTCGTGCCGCATTCCTCGCCGATCTCGAAGAGCGGCCTGCTGTTCTTCAACACGCTGTTCGACGAAAACGCCTCCAGCCATATCGCGCTGGGTCAGTGCTACTCGAAATGCTTTATCGATGGCGCATCGCTTTCGCCCGACGAGATCGCGGCGCGCGGCGGCAACAAGAGCTTCATCCACATCGACTGGATGATCGGCTCCGACCAGGTCGACGTCGACGGGCTGCATAAGGATGGCAGCCGCGAGCCGGTCATGCGCAAAGGCGAGTGGGTTTAATACCAGTAGGCGTGGATGCTGACGCATCCACGCCGCCTCAAACGCCGGCGCGGCCCCTCCGGGCCGCTTGGCTTTCGCGCTGCCGCATCGGCCCGAAAATCGTACGCGATTTTCGGAAAGCACGATGCGGCACCTGATAGTGGCAGAGCGTCCTTTGCGCGTCCAAGTGGACGCGCGGCGCTCTGACGGGCGTGGGCCACGCGGTCGCGCGCTCCAACGGTCGATTTCATTGACCGTTGGTCTGACCTCAGCGTGCGTCGGCCACGGCCTGTTCATAGGCATCGGCCTTGAAGCCGACCATGAAGCGGCCCTCCACATCGAGGACCGGCCGCTTGATCATCGTCGGCTGGGCCAGCATCAAGGCCGTAGCCTTCTCGGCGTCGAGGCCGGCCTTGTCGGCTTCGGGCAGTTCGCGGAAGGTCGTGCTCGACTTGTTGAGCAGCTTCTCCCAGCCCAGCGCGTCTCGCCAGCGGACGAGCGTCGCGCGATCCAGCCCGTCGACCCGGTAGTCGTGGAAGCCATAGGCCAATCCCTTGCCCTCCAGCCAGGCTCGTGCCTTCTTCACGGTGTCGCAGTTCCTGATACCGTACATCGTGATGGTCATTAGCGCTCGCCTTTCCGTGTCGAGCAACCCGCATGGACGAGCGGCGCGGTCGGGTCAAGTCCGCGGCACTCTTTGCTCTCCCGACGGGGCCAATCGCCTTCAGCGTGGGGACGACATCAAGAACTCCTCTACGACTGCGGCCGCGTCGTCGGGAAACTCCTCGTAGAAGGAGAGCCTGCCGGATTGCAGCTCGAGGCTTTCGACATTGTCGAGGCGGCCCAGTTCCTGCATCTCCGCTTTCGACCTGCGGGGACAGTCCCGCGCATGAACCGACAGCAGCTTGCCTCGCACGCCGCGCGCCGCTCGCAGGAACGCCGCGCGATCGACATAGGGGTCAAGTTCGCCCGCGACGAAGCGGAACGAAGCGTGGCGCGCGCCCGGGGCCTCGGTGACGGCCCGCTTCAGCGCCATCCGCTCCGGCGTCGGCCAGCCCGGGTCGGCATAGACGTGACCACGCGTCATCATGCGGATGACGGGACCGTTGACGTTGAGCCGGTAGAGCGGCGGGCCGATCACGGGCAGGTCGATCATACGGGACAGCCATCGGAACATGGCGAGACGCCGCCCGGCCATGGTCGGCAAGGGTCCCCGCCACGTCGGGGAGAGCAGGCAGAGCCTTCCGGTGCTTCGGGGATCGTCGCCCGCCTGCCCCAGCAGATAGCCCGCCGCATGTCCCGCCGCCACGGTCGCCACGGGATGGACGACCCCGGTCAGAAGGAAGCGCAGGAATGCGCGATAGAAATCCGGGCGCCAGGCGACGGCCGGACGCGGCAAGTCTCCGAAGCCGGGCCAATCGACTGAAACAGTGGAGAAGGATCGAGAGAGGCGTTGCTGAAGCGGCAGCATCTCTGTGCGGGTCGAGATCGAACTCAGCGCCGGCAGCAGCAAGAGCTCCGGACCGGATCCGATGCACGTCACGCCGAGGGTGACGCGTTCTCCCTCGACGGTCCAATCGATCCGCTCAGCCTTTCCCTCCAATGCCGACCTCCTTCCCACGCGGGACAAACGAACCGTTGGCTAAGGCGTGATCGCCTCGACGAGGATACGATTCTGACGGCGTATGGCAGCGCGCAGTTCGGGCATTTTGGCGGCATCGCGCTTCACGAATTCGATGAACATCATGTTCATGTTGTTGAAAACCAGCTCGCCGACAGTGCGTCCATCCACGTCGCCACGAACGAGGCCGAGAGACTGCAGACGCGCGATCAACGCGCAGATCTGGTCGGTCAGCCCGCGATCGAGCTCGCCATAGGTGCGACCGAAGGGACTCTCCGGCTGCCGGGTCGATATCGCCATGGCCTGCCGCCACATCTCCTTGCTGAGATAGATGAGCGAGTGTTCGATGTAGATGCCTATGAGCGTATCGATCGCGTCGCCGACATGGGCCGGCGGATCCGACACCACATCCCGGCCCGCATTCAGCACCTCGTTCACTTCCATCGAGACTATGGCGACAAGGATGTCGCCCTTGTTGCGGTAGTAGTTGTAGATCGTGCCGACCGACACCTCGGCCTGTGCCGCGATCGTCTCGATCTTGGCGCCTTCATATCCTGCCTCGCGAAACAGCGCCGCGGCCGCCTCCACGATGCGCCGGTGACGGTCCGCCTTGTGCTTGGCTCGCAATCCGCTCATGCGTCGTATGTGGCACGAAATTCAAATTGACTCAATTTTGGAATTGGTTCAGCTTTTTACCAACACGCCTGCCGCATCGTGCCGAAGTGATGGGCTTCGCAAAGACGATGCGGGGATCCAAAGAAGCTGAGCGTCTCCTATGCGTCCGGTTGGACGTGTGGCGCTCCAAGGCAGGGGAGAACATTCGATGTCGGACAATCCGGTTTTCGTCCTAAGCAAGCATGCGCGCGCACTCGTCGCGGCCGCCGGCCTTTCGCTCCTGCCGGCGGGCGTCGCTTCGGCCCAGGAGCTCAACGCCCTGATCTGGTGCGATCACGCCGATCCCGCGCTGCTGCGGCCTTTCGAGGAGGCGAACGGCGTCAAGGTCAATGTCAAGGAGTTCGAAGGCACCGGCGCGGGACTGGCTTTGGTCGAACAGTCCCAGCCGGGCGATTGGGACGTGATGGTGATCGATTCCATCGACGTGCCGCGCGGCGTGGAGAAGGGCCTGTTCGAACCGCTGCCCGAGGACAAGCTGCCCTTTGCCGATCTGTTTCCCGAGGTGCGGATGGACGGATCGACCATTGTCGACGGCAAGCGCTACGCTATCACGGAGAAGTTCAGCTACAACACGATCGGCTTCAACAAGGCGAAGGTCGATCCGGCCGACATGCAGTCCATGACCGCACTGACCGGCGACAAATACAAGGGCCGCATCGCGATCTACGACTATTATCTGCCCGTCATCGGGATGGCCATGCTGGCCGCCGGCAAGAAGACCGCGGAGCTGACCGAAGCCGACCTGCCCGCCATCAAGGACACGCTGCTCAGGATGAAGGCCAATGCCAAGCTGGTCGGCGAGGTCACCGCCAGCCAGACCGCGCTCGCGACCGGCGAGGCCGACATACTGGTCGGCGGAGGCGAATGGGTGACGGCCGGCCTCGCCAAGGAGAATCCTGATCTCGATTTCTCCATCCCCAACGAGGGCGCGGTGCTGTGGTCGCAGTCGCTCGCCATGTTCAAGGACAGCAAGAACAAGGACCTGGCGCTGAAGTTCATCCAGTATGTGCTGAGCCCGGAAGGCCAGGCGCGGCTCGCTACCTCGTCCTGCTATTGGGGCATGCCCTCCAACACCAAGGCTGCGCTCACTGACGAACAGAAGCAGACGCTGCGCTTTGACGAGCAGCCAGCATTCCTGGCGCGGGCGCAGCCCTATCCGGCCCCGGATGCCGATCTTGACAAGAAGCTGCAGGATCTGTGGACCGAAATGCTCCAGGCGCAGTGAGATCGGATAGGGAATGAGCGCCCGGCGACACGTCGCGCAATGGGCGCTGGTCACGCCGGCGCTCGCCTGGACGCTGCTGTTCTTCGTGCTTCCCTTCGTCGCCATGGTCGCGGTCAGCCTGACCGCCCATGACGACGGCGGCTTTACGCTCGACAATTATTCAAGCTTCTTCCTCAACCCGGCCTATTGGCAGGCGATGGTCAACTCGCTGCAGGTGACCGCCATCGTCACCCTGGCCTCGGTCCTGCTTGCCTATCCCTTCGCCTGGGTCCTGGCCGAGCAGGTGCCCGAGCGCTTCCAGCGCCTCGCGCTGATGCTGGCAGTCCTGCCGTTCTGGACGTCTTATGTCGTGCGTTCCTACAGTTGGCTCCTGGTCCTCGCCGAGAACGGCGTCGTCAATCGCGCTCTCACCGGCCTTGGCCTGCTCGCCGCGCCGACGCAGCTCGCCAACACGCGGTTCGCGACCGTCGTCGGTTTCGTGCATTTCTTCGTCATGCTCCTGACGCTCACCATCTTCGCCAATCTGAAGCAGCTCAGCCCCAGCTACCGCAAGGCAGCCGCCGACCTTGGCGCGGGGCCCGTCCGCACCTTCGTCCATGTGGTGCTGCCCCTCACCTTGCCCGGCATCATGGTCGGCGTCTTCCTGACCTTCGTGCTGGCCATCGGCGACTACATCACGCCGCAGATCCTGGGCGGCAACAACGAACTGCTCATGCCCCAACTCATCATGATGCAGATCGGACGGCGCGGCGATTTCCCGCTGGCCTCGGCCCTGTCGATCATCCTGATGGCGGTGGTCACGATCGGCTATCTCGCGTGCGCCCGTTGGCTGAAGATCGAGCGGGCATGACGATGCGCCGACTGATCCGCACCCTTGCCGCCATCTATGCGCTCCTGGTCTACGGTTTCATCTTCCTGCCGGTGATCGTCCTGGTGCTGTTCTCGCTGCAGTCGACCTCCTTCCCGATCCCGCCCTTCACCGGGCCGTCGCTGCGCTGGTACGCCGCCGTGCTATCGGATGTCAGGCTGACCTCGGCACTGTTCAACTCCATCCTTGTCGCCGTCTCGTCTTCCCTTGTCGCGGTCGTGCTGGGCTTCCTCGGTGCCTGGGGTTTCGCGCGATTTCTCCTGCCAGGGTCGGCCTGGCTGCGCGGCCTGATCACGCTGCCGCTGACGGTCAGCTATTTGATCATCGGCATGGGCCTTCTCGTCCTGTTCAACTGGATCGGCCTGTCGAAATCGCTGGCTGCCGCAGGCATCGGTCACGTCGTGGTCAACCTGCCCCTCTGCTTCGCCATCATCTACAGCCAGATGGGCGATCATCAGGTCAATCTCGAGCGCGCCGCGCGCGATCTCGGCGCACCGGAATGGAAGGTGCTCACCATGGTCACCGTCCCGGTGATGGCACCGGCCATCTTCGCCGCCTTCTTCCTGTCCATGACCTTTTCCTGGGACGAGTTCGTGATCTCCTTCCTGCTGACCCGTTTCGACACAACGCTTCCCGTCGAGATCTGGAACCTGTTGCGTGCCGGTCTCAACCCCAGGACCAATGCGGTCGGGTCCCTGGTCTTCGCAGTCTCGATCGTCCTGGTCCTGATCCTCGAATTCACGCTGTTCAGGAAAAGGTCGGCATGACGGCGCTCGTCGACGTCCGCAATGTCTCGCACAGCTTCGGCACCCTCAAGGTGCTGAAGGGCATCTCGCTCTCCATCGAGCCGGGCAGCTATACGGTCCTGCTCGGCCCTTCGGGCTCGGGCAAGACGACGCTCCTTTCGATCCTCGGCGGCTTCGTCACGCCGACCGACGGCAAGGTCTTCATCGGCGGCGAGGACTGCACCGCCGTGCCGCCGGCCCGGCGCCCGACCACGACGGTCTTCCAGGACTACGCCCTGTTCCCGCATATGAGCGTCGGCGGCAATGTCGGGTTCGGCCTGCGCATGCGCGGCGTCGACGGTGCGACGCGTGCGGCCCGGGCGCGTGAGGCGCTGGCCCTGGTTGGCCTGGCCAACGCCTTCGCCAAGAAGCCGCACCAGCTCTCGGGCGGGCAGCGGCAGCGTGTGGCGCTCGCCCGAGCGCTGGTGGTGGAGCCTGCGGTCCTGCTGCTCGACGAGCCGCTCGGAGCGCTCGACCTCAAGCTGCGTCGCCAGATGCAGGACGAGCTGAAGTCGCTTCAGAAGCGTGTCGGCACAGCCTTCGTGCACGTCACCCACGATCAGGAGGAGGCGATGGCGCTGGCCGACCACTGCGTGGTCATGAACGAGGGCCGCATCGAAGACCAGGGCACGCCGGAACGCGTCTATGCCAGACCCGCGACCCGGTTCACTGCGAGCTTCATGGGCGAGAGCACCTTGTTGCCCGCCAAGGTCGTCGCAGCGCACGACGGAACGTCGTCGATCGTCAGCAGCTTCGGGCCGATCCCCCTGCCCAGCGACGCTGCGCCGGGATCGGCGATCTGGATTGCCATCCGGCCGGAGCATCTCAAAGTCGGCGACACAGCTGTGCGGCTGGGCACGGCCAAGGTCGAGGACGTGGTTTTCCAGGGAAGCTTCAAACGCGTGCTGGCGACATCGCTCGACGATCCCGCCGTTCACTTCACCCTCCGGCTCGGCGCCGAGGCCAGGGTTCGCCAAGGTGAAACTGTCCCGCTATGCTGCCAAGCCTCCGATATCGTCGTTCTGGCGGAGTGAGCATGAGCCGACCGTGCGTCGTCGAAGACGCGTCCTGGTACGAGACCATCCGCATGGCCGACGGGGTTACGCTGATCCACGAGCCATGGATAAAACCCTTCTATCGCTGCAACATCTGGCATGTGCGCGGCCGCGACCGGGACCTGCTCTTCGACAGCGGGCTCGGCCATGTCAGCCTCGCGGCACACGTCCCCCTCGTCACCGAACGGAAGGTCGTCTGCGTGGCCAGCCATACGCATTTCGACCATATCGGCTGCCATCATGAATTCCCCGATCGCTGCGTGCATGCCGCCGAAGCCGCCATCCTCGCCGACCCGCGGAACGAATGGACGCTAGCCGACCGCTATGCGACCGACGACATGTTCGACGCCTTGCCTGAGCGATGGGACGCAGCGCACTACCATATCGAACCTGCCCCGGCCGGACGGATACTCGAACATGGCGCCATCATCGATCTCGGCGACCGCGCCTTCGAGGTCGTCCATACTCCGGGCCACTCGCCGGGCGGAATCGCGCTCTATGAAAAGAGCACCCGCACATTGCTCTCCGGCGACATCGTCTATGACGGGCCGCTCATCGACGACGCGTATCATTCGCAGGTCGACGACTACATGGCCACGCTCGAGCGTCTGCGCGAACTGGACGTCGACGTCGTCCATGGCGGCCATTTCCCGAGTTTCGGCCGCACCCGCTACCGCCAGATCATCGACGAATATCTGGCGCTGAAGCGCAAGCCGGGCTGCCATCTCGCATAAAGGGCAGTCACCTGGGGGTGGGGCAATCCCGAAGCCTTGATCGAGCGCCCTCGCTCGGGCCGTCACGGAATGACGTAAAGAGCCACCTCGTTGGCGATCCCACGCAGCATCGCGCCCTTCGAGACGGGCGACACCCTCGCCGCCTCGAGCACCTGCACGGCGCGAGCGTCGCCGACCACCGCGTCGGTCGCGTAGATCGACTGCGAATTGGCCAATCCCTGGACGCGCGAGGCGATGTTGACGGTCTGGCCGAAATAGTCCTGCCGCTCGTTCATGGACACGGCGATGCAGGGTCCTTCGTGGATGCCGATCTTCAGGAGCAGGTCCTCGCGGCCGCGCGCTTCGTTGAGTTCACGCATTGCCTCACGCATGCGCAAGGCTGCCGCCACCGCCCTGTCCGGCGTGGGGAAAGTCGCCATGACCGCGTCGCCGATGGTCTTGACAACGGCGCCCGCCTCGGCCGCGACAATCTCGTTGAGCACACGGAAATGGGCGCGAACGAGATCGAAGGCGGCCAGGTCTCCGACCCGGTCGTAGAGCTCGGTCGAGCCGCGAAGATCGGTGAACAGGAAAGTGAGGCTGGTGATCTTCAGCCGCTGGTCCACATCGAGCGTGTCGGTCCGATAGAGATCGCGGAAGGTCTGGTTGGTAAGCAGGCGCTTTGCCGTAAGAAATGGCCGACGCTTCGCCAGCATCTGGTGAAGCACGTCCCCGGCGATACAGACCGAAGGCAGGGTCCGCGTGTCGATCTTGTTCTCGAAGGTTATCCGGATCGGCCCGGGATGCATCTCCAATGTCTGGCTATGGGTATGCTCGCGGTCGATGATCACGATCAGGCTCTGCCGGTCGCGCGTCGGCTCGCCCTTCACGTCGAGGAACTGCACGGAATGCGTGACGGGTTCGAAGACGATCACGAATTCCGGCGGCAGTTGGATGGACAGGATAGCCTTTTCCCCTGGAGGAAGCTCGACGGTCTCGATGATGAAGTCCTCGACCAGCGACTCGAACCCCTCTTCGGGCAGGTCCACCCCCGACCCCCAATAGATCTGCCGGAAATACTCCGCCGGCGGCAGCTCGTGCGGGGAATGCGCGGCGATCCGGCGCACCCGCGGGCTGACCGTGAAGGTGACCTCGACCATTTCGTCGAGCGTCGGTTCATATCCCGCGGCGCAAAGCGCACACACATATTCGTCCTTGCGGATCGTCTTCAGCGTCGCGTTGGTGTCCAGGACGCCACCACAGCCGGGGCAGAGCACGTTCCACGAGATATCGAACAGACCGATCCGTGCAGCATGGAGGAACGCCGCGATGGCGGTATCCTCGTCGAGACCGTGCTCGGCCGCGAAAGCCAGCACATTGACCCGGCACAGCCTGTAGTCCGGCTCGCCCGCAACCAGCCGCTCGATCGCCGCTACCGCCTTCTCGTCCGCGAATTGTCGCAGAATGGGGAAAAGATCGCTGGCTTCGCTCATCGCATCGTCTCTCCGCGTCGGGCGATAGAGACCGGAGATTACACCTTCGTGGCGGTGGCTGCCACCTCGCCATGGCGGTCGGACTGCGGTGAACCCCGCGGAACGCGGCTGCACTCCAGGCAAAAGCGGTAGCCGACAGACCGAGCCCGATCCAAGCCCGAACCCGGAAGGCCTCAAGGCTGTTTCGCGCGCGGCGAAAACGAATATGATGCGGCATGGCGACCTATCTGCTCCTTCTTCTTGTCGGGCTCCAGACCAAGCATTTCGTGGCGGACTATCTGCTGCAGACCCGGTGGATGCTTGCCGGCAAGGCGAGCTTCCGCAAGCCTGGCGGCTATTGCCATGTCGGTGTTCACGCCGTCGGTTCGCTCATCGTGCTCATCCTCGCCGGCGTGCCTGCGGCAATGATGGCGGTGCTTCTCATCGCCGAGGCGGTGGTGCATTACCTCATCGACTTCGGCAAGGCGGCATGGTCGAGGAACCGGCCGGCCGACATCACCTCGGCCCCGTTCTGGGCGGCGCACGGCGCCGACCAGCTTCTGCACCAGATCACCTATGCGGTGATGGTCTATGTCGTGCTCACATCAGCGCACGGCATGTAAAGCAACGGTCGATGAGATTGACCGTCGGAGCGTGCCTGCGTGCCGCGCCTGTTGGCGCGAGAGCCGAACGGCCCGGACGCGTAATCACACCAACGGTCGACGAAATCGTTGGAGCCCGCGACCGCGCCGCCCACGCCCGCTGCCCCGGAAGCCTGGGGGACCGGAGGGCCGCGCCGGCGATTGAGGTAAGGTGGATGCGCAGCATCCACCGGGCCTGGATGTGTTCAACATCCAGTGCCAGCTATGGGTTGCACCTATCTCAACAGAACGAGGCGAGGCGTCTCGGCAGGCAGATGAAGGGCGCCGCCCAGAGGCCCAAGAAGGCCGCTCACCCTTACCGGTTGCGGGGCGCGCCACGGGTCTCGCCCGTCCTTCGCACCCCCCGTGAAAAACGTGGAGAGGGGGACCTCCACGTCGCGCCTCTCAGTGCAAACCGACATATGCGCATCCACTGCCATTGGTCTGACGCGTAGCTGCCCGGCTCCTGTTTTTCGGCCGGCGACAACCGAGCCCGGACGGCCGGCGTCCTGTAGAAAACTGGAAATTAACAGGACGGGCCTGTTATTTCGGCATGCCGTCGAAGGCGGGATGACGGGGCAATGCTTGCAGCGTTTGCGCCGCCCTCGCCTGGCTACCGACATCGCGTGAAAGGATCGGAGAGGACCGCCTGCCGGGACGGCCCGCCTCGTTCTGCGGATAGGTGCATCCTCGGCAGCGGAGCCGGCGGGCGTAGTTCATCACGTTGAAAGCAGGCGTCAAAAATTCACTGTGGCGGCGCCGGTGTCAACGGTGGTCATCAAGGATTGATCGACTGCAGAGATGTGTGCATGCCGTAGAGTGCCATTGGTATCAGTGACTGTTGCGCGCCTCGAGCGCGGCCGTCAGGTCGCTGGTCGTGTTGGCGAGCCTCTGCGCGAGAACGCGCATGATCTGCAGGGCAGCGCCCGGGGACTCCGAGATCAGTTCGAGAAACCGGTCCTTGCGGATGCGCAGCGTAAGCAGGTTTCCGCTGGCGCGCACCGTTGCGGTGCGCGGCACCTCGCAAAAGATCGCGATCTCGCCGAACAGCGAATGCTGCGGCAGATGGGCCACGACCCTCTCATGGCCGTTTGTCTCGGTGACGACATCGACTTCGCCCCTCAGGATGAAGTAGGCATCACCACTGGCCGACCCCTGCCGGAAGACCACCTCGCCATCCTCGAAGCCCTGCTTCTCGGACGTATAGGCAAGCAGCTTGAGCTTCCCGTCCTCCATGGAGGAAAAGAACGGCACACTGCGCAGCAGGATCACCTCTTCATTGAGCGATGTCATGTCAGCCCCGTAAGACCATCAGCCTTCTACTAACTTAGCGAATTCCCGGCGAGTTTCCAGAAGGACCTTGGGCGAACCCTCCTCGACGACGCGGCCATGCTGAAGGAACACCACACGGTCGAAGAGCATCACGTCGCCCCGGTCGGCCGGCGCGCAGATGATGCCCGGGCGGCTGTCCGCGCGTTCCCTGGCGTCGGCCAGGACAGCTTCCAGGATCACACGCTGTTCACGCGGCGGCAACGCCGCGCAAGCCCGGTTGAGGACCAGAAAGTCGGGTTTCTTCATCAATGCCCGCGCGAGGCGAAGCTTCTGGCGTTGCGCCTCCGACAGCGCCCGGCCGCCCGTGCCGACGTCGAAGGCGAGGCCGGCCCGGAACGCGGCATCCGACAGGCCGAGCTCGGCCAGGACCTCGGTGACGGCGGCGATGATGCGGGTGCGGCCGCCGACCAGGTTGGTTTCGATCCGGCCGAACAGGATGTTGTCGGCGATCGTCAGAGACGGATTGTAAGTGTCGTAGTCGTTGAAGACGACTTTGGGCTCGGCCGATCTCGACAGCTCATCGTGCAGTCGTCCGCGCGCGGACAGGACCTTGGCCTTGAGGGCCTCGTCCAACAGGCCGAAGCGATAGCTCGGCTCGACATAGGCCATGGAGAGCGCCATCAACTCGTCTAAATCGGCCTTTCCGGCGCCTGCAAGGCCCGAAGTATCCACCCGGGTCACGACCTGCGCCAGCATCGCGATGCGCTCCGGCGTCATGCCGGCTGCCTGGTCAAAGAGCGGGCTGGCGGACGACAGGTCGGCGAACATGTCCGTGAAGGTTCGCGCGATCTCGAGGCCGAGCGAAACAAGCGGCTCCTGCAGGCCTTCTTCCCGCAGGAGATCGCGAACCATGGCGTTGCCGGGCAAGGCCTGCGGCGCAAAGGTCGGGTCGACGGGCATACCGAACAGGATGTTCTCCGCCACCGATGCCTGTGAATTGTAGCGCGCGACGTGGAACTGCTCGACCAGGCCGGCCAGGCCGGCCGCGTCCAGCTTGTCGCGCAGCAAGGTCCGAGCTCTGCCGATGACCGCGGCGATCCGCTCGACGTCCTCGGCGCGGATGCGGCTGTTCAGGCCGATCTCGAGGATGTCGCCCTGCAGCCCGGCCGTGCGAGCCACGTGCTGGATGTGCTCGAGCAATGCGGCGTCGGTCGGCGTTCCGATCCGCGCCCGGTCGATCCAGTCGTCGTTGACGTCGAACTCCGAATTGCCCGAAGCACGGGCTTCGATAAGCCATGCGGTCTCCCGCGCCGTACGCTCTCCAGGCACCCGCTGCGCGGGCACGGGCCGGTTCTTCAGAACTTCCAGCAGGCAGTCCTCGATCGTGCCGCCCGGCAGAACCACACCGCTGTCGGCATAGCCTATGCTGCGCCCGGTGACGGCCTCGGGCGTGTTCTTCAATTCGCTGCCGTCAAGCAGGATTTGACCGCTGACCGGCGACAGCAGACGCACGCACAATTCGAGAAAGACGGTCGCGCTTTGCGGCGGCTCGGCGACGATCGCCACGGTCTCGCCGAGCGCCAACCGCGCCGTGACGTTCTCCAGCCGGGTCGACACGCCTTCTTCGTGAAAGGCCACGTTGCGCAGTTCGAAGCCGCCGGCGATGCGGCCGGCCGGCACCGCGGGATCCTGCACCTTGGCCGGGAGAAGGTCATCGCGGGAGAAGTCCTCGATCGCATTGGCGTAGCGCTGCTGCGCCATGAGCCGCTGCTGGTCCCAATCGATCAGGCCTTTCACGGGCGTCGGCAGATCCTTGTAGGCGGAGATCGAGGCGACAAGCGCGCCGATGTCGAGCCGGCCCGAGATCACGAAATAGCCGCCGACGATGTAATAGATCACCGACAGGATCTGCATCAGCAGGTTGTTGAGGAACTTCACCGAGAACTTGCGTTTGAACAGCTCCAGCCGGATGAAGAAGATGTTGCTCAGCCGGCCCGACATTTCCGCACGCGCCAGGTTCGACGTGTCGTTGAGATGGATGTCGTCGATGCCCTGGACGACTTCGCCGATGCGCCCTGCCATGGCGCGCGCGGTCAATTGCCTTTGCTTGCCGAGCTCGAGCAGACGGCGTCGCAGCCTGGGGATGATCCACACTTGCAGGCCGATAACGGCGACGGTCAGGATGCCGAACAGCGTGTTCTGCGCGAATAGGAAGACGAGTGCGGTGAGCGCCTGGCCGGCAAGGAACAAGGGGGCCGAGAAAGCATCACCGATGAATTCGGAAAGAGGATCGACTTCATCCTTGATGATCCCGGCCACTTCCGACGCCTTGACCTGGCGTGCGCGCCAAACCGGGAAGCGCAGGACGCGGTCGAACATCTCGTAGCGCATGCGGCGCAGCACACGCTCGCCCGACTTGCCCTTATAGGTGTTGATGTAGAGCTTGAACCAGCCGTTGAGCACGAGCAGCGCGGTGTAGACGAAACACAGCGCATAGAGCAGCGTCATGCGCGTCATCTCGAAGCCCTCGAAGACCACGACCGGACTGCCCGTCAGGCTCTCCGAGAACGGCAGCACGATCCTGAGGAAAGTCTGGGTATCGGCGGCGGACTGGAAGCCCTGCCCCTGGATCGGACCGTTGATGATCTGCTTCGGCAGTTCGAGCGAATAGTAGTAGAGCGGCATCGAAGCGACGATGACCGCGAAAATCCAGATCTGCAGCGCCCGGCTGTGGACCCAGGTATATCTGAGGAGACTCTTCTCCATCACCGCTCCGGTTATCGCTTCGGCCCGAAAACCGAGACCGATTTTCGGAAAGTATGATGCGTCGGTTCAAATTATTAGATCGTCCTTTGCCCATCCAAAAGGATGCGTGCACTCTGAAGGCCCCTTTCGACGAGACGCTAGTTCGCGCAGGCACTTTCGTCCATGGGGATTCGGGAATGCTGGTGATGCCGATTTGGTGAGCATCGGGGCATAGGCGATAGAGGAGGAAGCCAACACGATTGCTGGCGGCCCCGACCTCAATGTAGCGCCCGGTGGCTGTCGTCTTCGGGGCGAGCGTGCGAGGCGTCGTCCAAGACGCCTCCGGCAGGAAATCAAAGGCGCTTGCCCTTGCCGTCGAACCAATGGAGCTTCGCGGCGTCGACCGTCGTCAACAGCCGGTCCCCGGGCTGCGCCGCGGCGCGCCCGGGCACCCTGAGGACGACCCGCTCGCCTATGGTGGTGCAATAGAGGAAACTCTCGGCGCCGACAGGCTCGATCCCTTCCACCGTTGCTTCAAGCGACAAGCTGCCAGGCTTGTGCCCGCTGGACATAGCGACATCTTCCGGACGAAAACCGAGCGTCGCGGCGCCGTCCGGAAACCCGGGAGAATTCACGCCAGGCTGGAGCCGCACGACCGGAATCAGGTTCATCGGCGGCGCCCCGATGAAGCTCGCCACGAAGGTCGAGGCAGGCCTCTCATAGACGTCGAGCGGCGCCCCGATCTGCTCCACGACGCCGGCATTCATGACGACAAGCATGTCGGCCAGCGTCATCGCCTCCAGCTGATCATGGGTGACATAGACGCTGGTGACGCCAAGCGAGCGCTGCAGGTTCCTGATCTCGACGCGCATCTGTCCGCGCAGCTTGGCATCCAGGTTGGAGAGCGGCTCGTCGAAGAGGAAAACCTTCGGATTGCGCACGATTGCCCGGCCCATGGCGACCCTCTGGCGCTGGCCGCCGGACAGTTCGCGCGGCCGGCGGTCGAGCAGATGCGACAGTTCCAGCGTCTTGGCGGTGTCACGCACCCGCCGGTCGATCTCGTCCTTCGGCGTGCCCCGGTTTCTCAGGCCATAGGCCATGTTGTCATAGACCTTCATATGCGGGTAGAGCGCATAGTTCTGGAACACCATGGCGATGTCGCGCTCGGTCGGGCCGATCGAATTGACCACCTTGCCGTCGATCGACACATCGCCGGCCGAAATCGACTCCAGCCCCGCGATCATGCGCAGCAGCGTCGACTTCCCGCATCCCGACGGGCCGACCAGGACGCAGAGCGCGCGGTCGGGAATGGCGATCGAGACGCCTTTCACCGCCTCGACGCCGCCGTGATAGATCTTGCGTACGTCCTTCAGTTCGACAGTCGCCACGCGCTCATTTCTCCGTTTCGACCAGGCCGCGCACGAACCAGCGTTGCATCAGCACCACGACCAGGATCGGGGGCACGATGGCGAGCATCGACGTCACCATCACCAGGTGCCACTCGGTGTCGGCATCGGCGAAGGAGATCATCTTCCGCAAGGCGATGACGATGGTGTTCATGTCGTTGCGGTTGGTGACCATCAGCGGCCACAGATACTGGGTCCAACCATAGATGAAGAGGATGACGAACAGCGCCGCCATGTTGGTCCGCGACAGCGGCAGCAGGATGTCGCGGAAGAACCGGAATGGCCCCGCCCCGTCGACCCGGGCCGCCTCGACCAGTTCTCCCGGAATGGTCAGGAAGAACTGGCGGAACAGAAGCGTCGCGGTTGCCGACGCCATCAGCGGCAGCGTCAGACCGGTATAGGTGTCGATCAGGCCGAAATCGACCATCACCTTGTAGGTCGGCACGATGCGCACCTCCACCGGCAGCATCAGCGTGATGAAGATCAGCCAGAAAAAGGTCATGCGGAACGGGAAACGGAAGAAAACGATCGCATAGGCCGACAGGATCGAGATCACGATCTTGCCGACAGCGATGGCGAAAGCGACCACCGTCGTGTTGAAGAGCAGGGTTCCCACACCCACCCCGCCGATGCGGCCGACGCCGCCGAACAGAGCCGCCGAATAGTTCTCCACGAACTGGTCGCCGGGCAGGAGCGGCAGCGGCGGACGCAGGATGGTCTGCAGCGACTGCGTCGAGGCGACGAAGGTGTAGTAGATCGGAAAGGCGACGATCAGCAGCCCGAGCACCAGCACCAGATGCGCGATCGCGGTGCGGACCGGGGCGTTCTCGATCATGCCGCCCTGCGCCGCCGCCGGGCCGGCCCGGCGCGCATTTTCGATCGTGCCGCCTCGCGCCAGCGGCGAGCCGGCCGGCCGCGCGTCAGCCATAATGCACCTTCCTTTCCACATAGCGGAACTGGACGGCCGTCAGCGCAATTACGATGACCATCAGGATCACCGACTGAGCCGCGGAATCGCCGACGATCAGATTGACGAAGCCGTCATTGTAGACCTTGTAGACCAGCGTCTCGGTGGCCTTGCCGGGGCCGCCGCCGGTCACCGCATGGATGATGCCGAAAGTGTCGAAGAAGGCGTAGACGGTGTTGACCACGAGCAGGAAGAAGGTGGTCGGCGCAAGCAGTGGAAATACGATCGTCCAGAACCGCTTGGTCGGCCCGGCCCCGTCGATTGCCGCGGCCTCGATCAGCGTCTTCGGGATCGCCTGCAGGCCGGCGACGAAGAAGAGGAAGTTGTAGCTGATCTGCTTCCAGGCAGCGGCCGCCACAACCAGCATCATCGCCTGCGGGCCGTCGAGAAGCGGGTCCCAGCGGATGCCGAGCCAGCGCAGCCCATAGGCCAGCGAACCGATCGACGGATTGAACAGGAACAGCCACAGCATGCCGGCGATCGCCGGGGCCACGGCATAGGGCCAGATCATCAGGGTGCGGTAGAAGCCGCGTCCCCGCACCACCCGATCGGCCATGACGGCCAGCAGCAATGCCACGGTCATGGCGACCGCCGCCGTTGCGACTGAAAAAACCACGGTCACGTTGACCGAGTTGAGATAGTTCGGGTCGGAGAGCACCTTCGAGAAATTGGCGAACCAGACGAAGCGGCTCCTCAGCCCGAACGGGTCCTCCTTCAGCAGCGACTGGTAGAGCGCCTGGCTGGCGGGCCAGTAGAAGAAGATCAAGGTAATGGCCAGTTGCGGCGCGAGCAGCAGATATGGCAGCACCTTGTTGGGAAAAACGACACGGGGCGACACGCTGGCTCCTGGGGCGGATGGTTACGGCGATGCGTCTTCTCCCTCGTCCTTCTCGGGAAAAGATGCCGGCAGGCAGGGGCGAAGCTTCAAGTCAGCCTCCCACCCTTTCCTCTCCCCTTGAAGGGGAGAGGAAACTCCTACAGCGTGTTGCGTGAAAACGGATTTCACGCAACACGCTGTAGGTCTTTGATTTGACGCATGTCTTTATCCCGAAACCGGTACCCACTTTCGGGAGACATGCCTTAAGCCGCGCTCCGTTCGTTCCGGCGCGCAATCGCCAAAGGACGAAACCGGCTGGACGACGTCAGTTCGCCAGCGCTTCCTTGATCGACGCATTGCCGCGCGCGACCGCGTTGTCGAGCGCCTGCTGCGCGGTCTGCTGTCCGGCCAGCATCTTCTCGAACTCCTCGTTCTGGATGTCGCGCACCTGCGGAAGATTGATCACACGCACGCCCTTCGAGTTCTCGGTCGGCTGCTTGCCCATCATCTGCTTGAGCGGGATCTCGCGGGCCGGGTTCTTCTCGTAGAAGCCGGACTTCTTGGTCTCTTCATAGGCCGCCAGCGTGACCGGCAGGTAGCCCGACACCTGGTGCAGCTTCGCCTGGACCGCGGTCTGCGACAGGAAATTGAAGAAGGCCGCGACACCCTTGTACTGCTCGTCCGACTTGCCGGCGAAGACCCACAGGCTCGCCCCGCCGGGGATCGTGTTTTGCGGCGCGCCCTCGGCTTCCGGCTCGTAAGGCAGCTGGCCCGTGCCATAGTTCATGCCCGATTTGACGATGTCGCCGAGACCGCCGGACGATTCGGTGAAGATACCGCATTCGCCGGCGAGGAAGACCTGCTTCGCCTCCGAGGTGCGTCCGCCATATTTGAAGGTGCCGTCCTTGGCGAGGTCGGCCAGTTCCTGGAAGTGCTTCACGAAGATTGGCGAATTGATCTTCAGCTCGACATCGGTGCCGGCGATGCCGTTCTCGTTCGTGCCATAGGAAAGGTTGTTCCAGGCAGCGAAATTCTCGGTATGGATCCAGGTGAGCCAGGTCGAGGTGAAGCCGCAGGGTGCCGCACCGCTGGTCTTGATCTTCTTCGCCGCCTCCCAGACCTCGGGCCAGGTCTTGGGCGGATTGTCGACGTCGAGACCGGCCTTCTGGAAGATGTCCTTGTTGTAGTAGAGGATCGGCGAGGACGAGTTATAGGGGAACGACAGCATGGTGCCGTCCGGCTTGGAATAGTAGGAGACGATACCCGGCAGGTACTGGCTCTTGTCGAAGGTCCCCCCGCCCATGGACAGGATCTCGGCCACCGGCTTGATCGCCTGCTCAGCCGCCATCATGACGCCCGTCCCGGCGTCGAAGACCTGCATGATATCGGGCGCCTGTCCGGCACGGAAGGCGGCGATGCCGGCGTTCAGCGTTTCCGGATAGGTGCCCTTGAAGACCGGAACGATCTTGTAGTCGCTCTGGCTCTCGTTGAACTCCTTGGACAGCGTTTCGACGACTTCGTTGTTGGCGCCGGTCATCGCGTGCCACCACGAGATCTCGGTCACGGCATAGGAGGAAGAAGTCGAAAGCAAGGTGAAACTGGCGGCGACACCGGCCACGAAGCACTGAATTTTCATGTTTCTCTCCCGTTTTCATTGGCGAAGCATCAGTTTCGCGGGGTCGGAGTATGTGTCCTAAGCCGCGATCGGACAACGGTTTTTTTCAAGGTTGGGGTTCGCCCATGCGCGACGTCTCCTGACGGGCGGCGCGCCATGCTCCGCTGCCCGGCCGCGATCCGCCGCCGCCATCTCTACCATCGTTCCAATTTCGATCAATGCCGACGAGCGCGATTGCGAAAATCATTCGAATGCTGATTCGCGTGTTCCGCGGCCCTCTGCCGTCCAGATGATCGACGATATGTGACCGACCCGATTCCAGGCCGAGTTCGCCAAGCGACGCTCCCGGGAGGATTCTGCCGGCCGTCGGGCGGCCGAACCGGGGCACCCGGGCGCCGTATTTCCGGATCGCCCCGAACTCTTCAAGGGAGAATGGCCGCATATCCCCCAGGGACAACGCCGAAAGGGTAAAAATCCTGCCTTGAAATCGATTTCATTTTTCGCTTACAATCGATTTCATCCAATTCCAAAGGGAGGGTTCTTTTATGAAAAAATTGACCGCGCTCGCGCTTTCCACCGTGGCGGCAATCGCCGTTTCAGTGTTCTCGGCCGAGGCAAAGGACCTCAAGATCGGCCTGTCGAACGGCTGGGTGGGCTCCGAATGGCGTACACAGATGATCGATGAGGCCAAGGCTGCCGCCGCCGCATGGGGGGACAAGGGGCAGAAGGTCGAGGTCGTTGTGCAGAGCGCCAATGTCGACGTGCCCGGTCAGATCGCCCATATCAGAAACTTCATCAGCGAAGGCGTCGACGCGATCATCATCAATCCGAACAGCCCGACCGCCTTCGACCCGGTCTTCGCCCAAGCCAAGGAAGCCGGTATCCTGGTGATCTCGACCGACGCCGAAGTCTCCTCGCCGGATGCCACCTACGTCGGCATCGACCAGAAGGCCTGGGGCGCGGCCGGCGCCAAATGGCTGGCCGAGACGCTGGGCGGCAAGGGCAATGTGGTTGCGATCAACGGCGTCGCCGGCCATCCGGCCAACGAGATGCGCGTCGCCGGCTACAAGGAGGTCTTCAGCCAGTATCCGGACATCAAGGTCGTCAACGAAGTGAATGCCAACTGGGATCAGGCGCAGGGACAGCAGGCCATGCAGAACCTGCTCGCCACCTACCCCGACATCAACGGCGTCTGGGTGCAGGACGGCATGGCCGCCGGCGCCTGGAAGTCGATCATCGATGCTGGCAAGGCCAGCGACATCGCCGCGACCGGCGAGATCCGCAAGGACTTCATCGATCTGTGGACGAAGGACAAGTTGAATTCCGGCGCTTCGGTCAATCCTCCCGGCGTGATGGCGAGCGCCCTCAACGTCGCGGTGCTGATGCTCCAGGGCAAGGAACTGAAGGAGCCCGCCACGGCAGGCCAGTACGGCAATGCGCTTTATCTGCCGATCCCCTTCATCGACAGCAAGAACCTCGCCGAGGCTGCGAAGGCGCTGGAAGGCAAGCCGGGCTACTATTCCTACACCAGCCAGCTTTCCATTCCGGAAGCCGAAGCCCTCTTCAAGTAAGTTCCTCCCAAGGCTCGGGCGCCGAATGGTACATTGCCGTTGGGCGCCCGAACCGTATCGACGGTGAGGCTTTCATGACAAAATTGAAGCTCAGCGGCGTCAGCAAGGCCTATGGCGCGACGCTGGCCCTGCGCCGTGGCGACCTCGAGGTTGCGGCCGGCGAAGTGCATGTGCTGATCGGCTCCAACGGCTCCGGCAAGAGCACGCTCTGCAAGATCGCCGCCGGCAGCGTGCGGCCCGACGGCGGCGACATCCTGCTCGACGGGAAGCCGGTCGCCATCTCCGGGCCGCGCGGCGCCAAGGCGCTCGGCATCGGCATCTTCTACCAGGAACTCAGCCTCGCCGCGCATCGCACGGTCGAGGAAAACATCTGCCTGCCGGACCTGCCGATCAAGGCGGGCCTGTTCGTCGACCGCAAGTCGCTTTCGGCGCGGGCCGCGCGCTATATCGCGCTGTTCGAGGGCGTCACCGGCGACGGTTTTTCGGCCGAGGCGCCGGTGGGAGAATTGCGCGCCGATCAACGGCAACTCGTCGAGATCATGAAGGCGCTCGCCACCGAGGCGCCCGTGCTCATCTTCGACGAGCCGACATCGGCGCTCGACAGCGCCCAGGTGGAGCGCTTCTTCGCCATCTTGCGCGATCTGAAAGCCACCGGCCGCGCCATGGTGTTCATCTCGCACCGCATGGAAGAGATCTTCGCCATCGGAGACCGGGTTACCGTCATCCGCGAGGGCGAGACGGTGGGAACCTGGCGCATTTCCGACACCGACCAGGCCTCCGTGATACGGCAGATGGTCGGCGGACAGGCCGACCTCGCGCCGCCGTCGGCCGCCCCGGCCGTGGCCGCGGCCGGCGGCAATGGGGTCCTGTCGGTCCGCAAGCTGACCGGCCCCGGCTTTGCCGATGTCGACTTCGATCTTTCGCGCGGCGAGATCCTCGGCCTCGGCGGCTTGCATGGGCAGGGCCAGTCCGCCCTGCTGCGCGCGATTTTCGGGGCCCGGCCGATAACCTCCGGTGAGATCGTGCTGAACGGCGAACGGCTCTCCGCGGCGACGCCTCGCGAGGCGATCCGGCGCGGCGTCGCCTATGTCTCCGGCGATCGTGGGCGCGACGGCGTCATCCATGGCCGGCCGATCCTCGAGAACGTCACGCCGATCCACAACCTCCGCAACCGGCTCCTGTTCGCCCGCCCCGGCGCGCTCGCGGCCAAGGCGCGCCCCGCGCTCGAAGCCCTGCACACCAAATTCGGCGGGCTTTCCCACCCGATCAATTCGCTCTCGGGCGGCAACCAGCAGAAGGTGGTTATCGCCCGCTGGCTTATCGACCGGCCCGATATCCTGCTGCTCGACGATCCGACCAAGGGCATCGACCTCGCCGCCAAATCCGATCTTTTCACGCTGATCCGCAAGCTCGCCGAGGAAGGCGTCGCGATCGTGCTCTATTCGTCGGAAGATGCGGAACTGCTCAACAACTCCGATCGCATCCTGGTCTTCAACGGCGGCTCCATCACGCGGGAGCTGAAGGGAACGGATCGGACCCGCTACAACCTCTATCACGCTGCTTACGAGGCCGCCTGATGACGTCGGTTGCCCATCCCTCCACCACAGCACCCAGTGGCTTCAAGCGGCTCGTCGAGCGCTTCCCCTTCGTGCCGGCGCTGCTGATCCTCGTCGCGCTGCTCGCGCTCAACGGCTATTTCTCGCCCAACAGCCTGAGCTTCCGCGCTCTGACCGGCCTGGTCAGCACTTATCTGGCCCTGATGATGCTGGCCGTCGCCCAAACCTATGTCGTCTATGCCGGCGACATCGATCTCTCGGCAGGCGCGATCGTCTCGCTCGTCAATGTCGTGATCGTCGTCCTGATGGAGCGGTGGGGCGGCGGGGGCGCTGCGGTCCTGGCGGCGCTGGCGGTCGGCCTGCTGGCCGGGCTCGCCTGCGGCATCGTCAACGGCATCGTGGTCGCGGCCCTTCGGCTGCAGGCGATCGTCGCCACCTTCGCCACGAGCATCTTCTTCACCGGGCTTGCGCTCTACGTCCTGCCCGTCGCCGGCACGCCTGCCCCGTCTGCCTTCTGGCGGACCTATGGCGGCCGCCTGCTCGAAATCCCCTTCGTTCTCTATGTGGCGGTCGCACTGGCGATCCTGCTCTTCATTGCCGCCCGCACGCGGCTCTCCACCCAGTTGCTGGCGGTCGGCGACGACAGCCAGGCGGCGTTCCAGAGCGGCCTCCCCGTGACGGCGATACGCATCAAGGGTTACGCGCTTTGCGGCCTGTTCGCGGCACTTGCAGCCTTCTGCGTGACCGGCGACACGGCGAGCGGCGATCCGCTGGTCGGCGGCAAGATGACACTGTTCAGCGTCGCGGCTGTGGTGCTGGGCGGCAGTGCGTTGTCGGGCGGCTACGGCACCATGGTCGGCTCGGTGATCGGCGCGCTGATCATCGGCCTCATCAATTCGCTGGTGTTCTTCGTCGGTACCCCGTCGGAGTGGCAGAACCTCGTGCAGGGCCTTGCCATCCTTGTCGCCCTGATGGCCGGAATCATGGTCGGGCGGAGGGCGCGCCGATGAGCGGTGTCCTCGACTTCGCCAAACAGCCGCTGGTCGTCGCGCTGGCGCTGACCATCGCCTTGCTGTTGCTCGGCGAAACCCTGTCGCCGGGCTTCGCCTCCGGCCAGCAGATCCTGCGCCTGCTCATCGTGGCCGCCCTTCTCGGCATCGTCGCAGCCGGCCAGAATCTCGTGATCCTGGGCGGCCGGGAAGGCATCGACCTTTCGGTCGGCGGCGTGGTCTCGCTTTCGGCGATCGTCGCCGGCAACCTCATGAACGGAACCGACGCCGGCATTCCGGTCGCGATACTCGGCTGCGTGGCGGTCGGCGCGCTCTTCGGCCTGATCAACGGCCTCGGCGTCACGCTGCTCAGGATCCCGCCGCTGGTGATGACGCTCGGCATGCTCGGCGTGCTCCAGGGCCTCCTGGTCGTCGTGCGCCAGGGCATTCCTTCCGGCCAGGCCGCGCCCGCTTTGTCGCGTTTCGTCACCCAGCCCTTCCTGCTCGGCCTGCCTGGCATCATCTGGCTGTGGATCCTGATCGGGCTCGTCATGGCCTTGCTGCTCAAGCGCACCGTCTTCGGCCACCGTATCTATTCTATCGGCTCCAACGAGCAGGCCGCCCTCATGGCGGGCGTCCCGGTCAGGACCGTGCGCATCGCGCTCTTCGTGCTGTCCGGCGTGTTCGCGGCGATCGCCGGGATCTGCCTGCTCGGCTATTCGGGAACGTCCTTCGCCAATGTCGGCGAGCAATACATGCTGCCCTCCATCATCGCCGTCGTGTTCGGCGGCACGCCGCTTGCCGGCGGCAAGGGCGGCTACACCGGAACCATGGCGGGCGCGGTGCTGCTGGTCATTCTTCAGAGCATCCTCACCACGGTGAACATCGACGAGTCCGGGCGGCAGATGGTGTTCGGCGCCACGCTCCTGGTGCTCATGCTGTTCTACGGGCGCGGGCGGGCGTTGCGCGCATGAGCGGCAGGCCGAAGATACGCGACATCGCGGAGCAGCTCGGTGTGTCGCCTGCCACCGTGTCCCGGGCGCTCTCGGGCTCCGGCCTGGTGGCGGAGCCGACGCTGAGCCGCATACGCGATGCCGCGCAGGCGCTCCACTATCGGCCTAATGTCAGTGCCCGCCGGCTGCGGACGAGGCGCTCGATGAACGTGCTCATGGTGGTGCGCGACGTCGGCAATCCGTTCTATCTGGATGTCCTGAAAGGCGTCGAGGCGACAGCACGCGCCGCCGGCTATTCGGTTCTGATGGGCAACACCGAGAACGATCCCGGCCGAGAGACCGAATATTTCAACATGCTGCGCGACGGCCACGCGGACGGCATGATCCTGATGACCGGCAAGCTGCCCCAGGAGATCAGGGATGATCCGGCGCCGGACGCTCCCGTCGTCGTCGCTCTCGAGGCCATCGAGGGCTCGGGCCTGCCGCATGTCCAGATCGACAACGCCGCGGCGGCGCGGGAGGCCGTCCGCCACCTCGTCGGTCTCGGCCATCGTCGCATCGCCCATATCGCCGGGCCGATCCCGGAAATCATGGCCAAGCTTCGGCGCGACGGGTACCGGCAGGCAATGGCCGAGGCCGGATTGCCGATCGCGGAAGGCTACGAGCAGCGCGGCGACTATCTGCTTCGGTCCGGGCAGGATCTCTGCCGCGTCCTGTTCTCGCTCCCCGAGCCGCCGAGCGCGATCTTCGTGGCCAACGACGAAATGGCCTATGGCGCGATCCACGAGCTGCGCCGGCTCGGGCGCGACGTGCCTGGCGACGTCTCCGTCGTTGGCTTCGACGATCTCTATCTCAGCGCGGCTTTCTTCCCACCGCTCACCACGATCAGCCAGCCGCGCACCGAGATCGGAAGGCAGGCAATGACGATACTGCTGGGCATGCTGGCAGGGGAACCGGGCCCGGCCGAGCCGGTCGAGATGCCGGTCACATTGCAGATCAGGGGCAGCACGGCGCCTCACCACGGATAATGGTTTTCACAAGGAGTTTGGAAGATGACCACTGGCCAGAGGAAAACCCTGCGCATCGGCTTCGTGGGGAGCGGCTTCATCGCCCATTTCCATCTGAAGTCGCTGGTCGGCGTGCGCAATGTCGACGTGACCGGAGTCTATAGCCGCAAGGAGGAGAACCGCGCTCGCTTCGCCGCGGCCGTGGCTGAACTTGGCCTCGGCGAGTGCCGCAGCCATGACAGCCTGGAATCGCTGCTGAGGGCCGACGATGTCGACGCGATCTGGATTCTCGCGCCGAACTATGCCCGCCTCGACGCCATGCGCGTGATCCATGAGGAGGTGAAGTCCGGCCGCAGCAAGGTCTTCGCGGTGGCCTGCGAAAAGCCGCTGGCGCGTACCGTCGCAGAAGCCCGTGAGATGCTGCGGCTCGCCGAAGACGCCGGGCTGAATCACGGCTATCTCGAGAACCAGGTGTTCAGCACGCCGGTGCTGCGCGGCAAGGAGATCATCTGGCGGCGGGCGGCGTCCACCACCGGGCGGCCCTATCTGGCGCGCGCCGCCGAGGAGCATTCGGGCCCGCACGAGCCCTGGTTCTGGCAGGGCGACAAGCAAGGCGGCGGCGTGCTGTCCGACATGATGTGCCACAGCGTCGAGGTGGCCCGCCATCTTCTCACCCGACCCGGTGCGCCGCGCGGATCGCTGAAGGTCAAGGAGGTGAACGGCACCGTCGCGACATTGAAATGGACGCGCCCGGCCTATGCCGAGCAACTGAAGCAGCGCTTCGGCGCGGAAGTCGACTATCGCAGGCGGCCCTCCGAGGATTTCGCGCGCGGCACTGTCACGCTGGAGGACGAGGACGGCAATGAACTGATGATCGAAGCGACGACCTCCTGGGCCTATGTCGGCGCCGGCCTGCGCATCCAGCTCGAGCTGCTTGGCCCGGAATATGCCATGGAATTCAACTCCCTCGGCACAGGGCTCAAAATCTTCATGTCGCGCGCCGTTACCGGCGCCGAGGGGGAGGATCTCGTCGAAAAGCAGAATGCCGAGCAGGGGCTGATGCCCGTCCTGGAAGACGAGGCGGGCGTCTACGGCTACACCGACGAGAACCGTCATATGGTCGAGTGCTTCCGCAAGGGCGAGACGCCGCTCGAGACCTTCCATGACGGCCTCGCCGTGGTGGAGATCCTGATGGGGCTCTACCGCTCGGCCGAGATCGGCGGGACGGTCCGCTTCCCGGCGCCTGAGCTGGAAGACTACGTTCCCCCCGTCGCGCGCCCGCGCGCCTGACGACCAGAGCGCTGCCGAGGGAAAATCCGTGACCACGCCCGCCATCCTCCTCTTCGGCAACGCCAATGTCGATCTCGTGCTCGGCGAGATCGACGGATGGCCGGCGGTCGGGACCGAAATCATGGTCGACCGCAGCGAGACCAGGCCCGGCGGCTCCGCCGGAAACATGGCGCTGGCTCTGTCAGGTATCGGCGTCCCTCATCTCTTCATCGGGTCGACCGGCGACGACGCGAACGGCGCCTGGTTGCGCAGCCAGTTCGACCCGCGCTTCTGCAAATGGATCATCGACGGCGGTGAAACGACGGTGACCGTCGGCATCGTGCATCGGGGTGGCGACCGCGTCTTCTTCACGACGCCAGGCCACCTCCAGGCGGCGCGCATCGCCGACCTGCTGAAGGCCCTGCCCGCTGCTCCGCACGACCGGGCCGTCGCCACGATCGCCGGCGGCTTCCTGATGCCCGACATTGCCGCCGGCACCGCCCGTCTGCTCTGGGAACTGTCGGCCCTCGGCTGGCGCACGGCCATCGATCCGGGCTGGCCGCCCTCGTCCTGGGATGACAAGACCAGGACCATGATGGCGCAATGGCTCGGCCTTGCCGACTACGCCTTGCTCAACGCCGAAGAGGTCAAAGGCTTCACCGGCATCGAGGCACATGAGCCTGCCGCCGCCGCGGTCGCCGGCATGCTGAAACAGTCGCAGGCGCTCGTGCTCAAGATGGGACCGGAGGGCGCCCGCGCCTATCGCGGCGGGGAAACCTTCGCCGTGCAGGCGCCTGAGGTCCGCGTCATCGACACTGTCGGCGCGGGCGATACGTTCAACGCCGCCTTCCTGGCCGCCCTCGTCGAGGGCGCCGATCTTCGCGCAGCCTTGTCCTCAGGGGTGGAGACGGCCGCCCGCGCCATCTCGACCTTCCCGCGCCGCTACGACGCGGGCTGACGGCCGCGCCGCCCGGACGGGACGACGCACAGCTCCTGGCCTGGACCGCGTCACGCTCCCGCCGCCCAGCCGACGATCTGCTGCCAGAGCCGGGCATAACCCTTCCATTCGACAAAAGCCGGCGGCGCCCAATGCGGACCGCAATCGGAAGCGAAGGCCACTGACCGCCCCTTTCCGAACTGGCCGGCGACGATCAGCGGGTTATCGCCAACTGTCGCCACAATGGTCGCATGGTCCTTCGCAGCGAAGCGGTTGTAGCCGAGAAGGTCGGGCCAGTCCGAACCGATCGAGGCGACGATCGGATGAGCCTCGTCGGCCACTTTCGGAGTGATCCCTTGTGGCTTCTCGGCGCGATCGTCGCCGGCTTCGATATGGACCGGCAGCACCTCCTCCACCGCGGTGCCGCGATAGCGTGCCTTGGCCTCGATGCCTTGGAACGTGAGATAGCCGCCGACCATGACGAAGCCGCCACCCGCCAGCACATAGTCTCGGATGGCCTCCAGCCGGTTCGGCAAGGGGCGGGACCGGACGAATGTATCGGGATGCAGCAGCAGCGTGTTGGCGCCGATGTCGCTCAACATCACGCAATCATAGGCCGACAGGGCCGCCGCATCGAAGGGGAAATCGCGGGCCGCGACGTGGGCCGGCTGATAGGTCACCTCCCAGCCACCCTCCTCCAGCGCCGATCTAAGCCAGCGAACGCCCTCGGCATATTCGGTGGTGGTGAAGCTGTCGAAGCCTTTCTGGTGTATCGAATGGACCGTCCAGGATTCGCCCGCGATCAGGACGCGTCTCGTCTTGCTCATCTCGTTTCCTCCCTAATTCGACCAAGGGCCCTTTCTCAAGCGTGACGCACGAAAAGAAGCTAGTAAACCGCTTTCATGACCACCAGGCCGATTTTCACAGCCATTGGACGCTCGAGTTGAAGGATCGCTGGCGCCGCGGCGACCACGGCTCGACCGTGCCGAAGCCCGGCATCGGCCTCAAGGCGCGCTGTTTTCGCGCAGTCGGCTTCGAGCCCGACAGCAACGCCATCGAATGGCCTGTCGCAGGAATCGGCGGGACGAACAGCCCGCCGCGACGCTCGATCAGTAAGTTGCTTCGTAGAGAGCGCAGACCTCCTGCTGTTCCTTGCCCTCCAGGAAGGCGATCTCGCCCGTCTTGTGCTTGACATAGACGTCGGCAAAACCCTCGGGGAACCAGCCGACGACGGTCGGGTTGGACTGGAAGCGCTCCAGCGCCTGGCCGAGCGATTGCGGCAGCCGGACATAGCCGCGCGCGGCAAGTGCGGGGGCATCCAGCAGCGACAGATCTTCCTCGGTGGCTTCAGGGACCTCGAGACCTTCTTCGATGCCCTGCACGCCGGCATTGACGATCGCGGCCAGTTGCAGATGCGGGCTCGCGGCTGAGTCGGCCGCGCGGAACTCGAAATTGAACTGAGCCGCCTTGGCGACGTCGCTGAGGTCCGAGACGGGACAGATGCGCACTGACGCCTCGCGGTCGCGGAACCCGAGATTGTTGAAGGCAGCGCTCCAGCGATGCGGCGTCAGCCTGAGATAGGAAACCACGCTCGGCGCGGTGATCGCGACGATCGAATCGAGATATTTGAGGATGCCGGCGACGAACTGTCCGGCGGTCCTGGTCATCTCGTGCTTGCCCTTTGGATCCCATGTCGCCGGCTTGCCGGCATGGTCGAGGAAGCTCAGATGGATATGGGCCCCGTTGCCCACCCCGGCCGGGTCGCGGATCGGCGTGAAGGTCGCGTGCCGGCCCTCGCGCTCCGACAGGGCCTGCACGAGTTCCCGCAGAATGGTGGAATGGTCGGCGATCGCCACGCCGCGCGCCGGCCCCATCGTCACCTCGTACTGCCCCGCGCCGTACTCCTTCATGAAGGTGTCGGGGTCGAGACCGGCCGCGCGCATGGCGCCGATGAGAGACTCGGCGAAACGTCGCTCGGTGCGGAAGCCACCAATCGTGTAGGCGGAACCGACAACGCCGCCGCGATCGGCGAACTGGAATTCATGCTCGAACGCCCCGAACAGCCCGAGCCCGGCGACACGCTCCAGCCGGTCGAGCGCGGCCTTCAGGATCGAACGCGTGCAGAGCTCCCACGGCCTGCCGTCGAGATGGCGGATATCACTCAGCGCGAAATGCTCGACGCCGGCGTCGCCGCCGAGATCGACGCGCACGCGCGCGGCCTCATCGGGGATCATGACGAGATCGCCCAGCGATCCGAACGGGCTGTCGGCGATCGCGTCGAAGCAGGTGATCTGCACATTGGTCGGTGTCCAGCCGACACCGCGCCGCGTCCGCTTCTCGAACTGCGTGGCCGGAAAGGCCTTGCCCCTCACCTTGCCTGCGAGGTCCGTACAGCAGGCGATGATCATTTCCTCACGCATTGTCGTCGTCCCTGTTTCCCGGCGGAACGAGGCGAAGCTCGTCCCATGCCTCTATGCGCCTGCGTGTCGCCGGCCAGTCGGCTTCCGAAACCTTGACGATCAGGGCTTCCAGGAGGGCGACGGCACCGACGACGGTGTCCCATGCGGTCTCGCTTTCGATCGGCAGCGCCAAGACAATATCGGCGTGCCGGGCGGCGGGCGACATCCATTTGTCGGTGACGAGCACGATCGAGCATTGCCGTTTCGTAGCGACGATCTCGGCAAGCCGCACCAGATTCCCCTGATAGCGGCGGAAATCGAAGACGATGAAGACGTCCTGCTTGCGCATGCGCAGCAGATGGTCCGGCCAATGCTCGGGATTGGGCGGCAGATGGAAGATCTTCTGCCGGATCTGCTGGAGATGGATCGACAAGAATATGGCGAGGCTGTCGCTGACGCGCCCGCCGATCACGAAGATGTTGCGGGCCGGGTCCGCGACCAGCCGCACGACGGCGTCGAACTGCTCCGGCGACACGCCGGCCGCCATCTCCTCGACCCTTGCTGCCGCACGCCTGGCATAGTCGGCCAGGAACTCCTCATCCTTGCCCAACTTCTCCGTCGCCTTCAGGTCGAGCGGCGACCGACCGCCCTCGCGCAGTTCCCCGATCAACTGGCGCTGGAACTCCTGATAGCCGCCAAAGCCGATCTTCGCGACGAAACGCGTGATCGACGGCGCGCTGACGCCGCAGCGTTCCGCCAGTTCCTGGATGGTCTGAAGGCCGCCGAATGGATAGTCGGCAAGCACGGCATTGGCGACCTTGCGTTCGCTTGCCGTCAGATTGCCCGCTTCCCGCCTGATCGTCTCGCGCACGGTCATCGACGCCGCAACAGTCCTGAGTTTGCCTGATGGGATTTTTCCGCTGCATTATTCATGCTGAAAAAAATTAGTCAAACGTAAAAATTTCGTTGACTATGATCGAAAATTTTCCTTCACTCCGGGGACGGTCGGCAACCACGCCGCACGCGAGATCCGCTTGTCACCGGAGTTCATGTTGCAGTCCATCGAAGCCGACATCGGGGTGCTTTCGGAACTGGATCCCGAGCCTGTCGAGGTCGTCAATCCCGATGGCGGCTCGCGATTCTTCATCACCTGCGAGCATGCCGGCCGGGCCGTGCCGGCGAGCCTGGGCGACCTTGGCGTATCCGACTCCGAGATGGATCGTCACATTGCCTATGACGTGGGCGCGGAAGGTTTCTCGCGCCGGCTGTCTGCCCTGCTCGACGCTCCGCTGGTGCTGCAGCGCTACAGCCGCCTGGTGATCGATTGCAACCGCCCCCTGGAAGCAGCGGACTGCATTCCCGAGGTAAGCGACAGGACCCCGGTTCCGGCCAATGCCGGGCTTGGCGTCGAGCATCGGCGGCGGCGCTTCGAGGAAATCCACCAGCCCTTTCACCGCAAGGTCGCCCAAATGCTCGACAAGCGGGCCGCATCGGCGGAGGAAACGATCCTCGTCTCGGCCCACAGCTTCACGCCGAAGCTGGTCGGCGGCACGTCGCGGCCCTGGTTCGTCGGCGCCCTCTCCAATCGCGACCCGAGCTTCGCGGAAGCCTTCCTGGCTGAGCTCGGTTCGGCCCGTCCCGACGTCCCCTGCGCGCACAACCAGCCCTATATCGTGGACGACCTGTCGGATTACACGATCCCGGTCCACGGCGAGGGTCGCGGCCTGCCGCATGTCCTGCTCGAGATCCGCAACGACCTCATTTCAGACCGCGACGGTCAGGAGCGATGGGCCACGCTCGTCGCCGCTGTCCTAGCCGCCGCCGCAACCCCGAGAGACCCTGCCCATGGCCGCTGATTTCCCCCAGACGCGCGAGATCCCGCTCGACCCGAAGGCTTCCGCGCTGCTCTTCATCGACGTGCAGAACTTCTCCGTGCGGCGCGATGGCGGCGAGTTCAAGGACCTGCCCGACGCCGAAATCTCGGGCCAATATGCCTATTATTTCGATCGGCTGCGGTCGCTGGCCATCCCCAACATGCAGCGCCTGCAGAAGGCCTTCCGCGAGGCGGGCATCGAGGTGCTCTACACCACGATCGAGAACCTGACCAAGGACGGGCGCGATCGCAGCCTCGACTACAAGATCACCGGCTTCAACGTGCCCAAGGGATCATGGGACGGCAAGGTGATCGACGAGCTCGCCCCGGGGGATGACGAGATCGTGCTCCCGAAATCGTCGTCCAGCGTCTTCGTCTCGACCCATATCGACTATCTCCTGCGCAATCTCGGCGTCCGGCAGGTCGTGATGGCAGGCCTGCTCACCGATCAATGCGTGGAGTCGGCCGTTCGCGACGCCTGCGATCTCGGCTATCTTGTGACGCTGGTGCCGGATGCCTGCGGCACCTACAGCCAGGAGCGGCACGACAATTCGCTTCGCACCATCAAGGGCTATTGCCGGCAGGTCTCCACCGACGAACTGATCAGGGAGATATCAGGCAAGTAACGAGGAAGGGCCGGCGCCCGGGAAGCGGCGTCGGCAAGGGTTCCGCATGCGGCCGGAACGTAGGACGACAGTACCGATAAACACCAAAAGGGGAATGAAGATGAGTACATCGGGACACATCATGCGTGCTGCGGCAGCCCTGCTGCTGCTCTCGACCACGGCGCAGGCCGCCGACGACAAGATCGTGATCGGCGGCGCCCTGTCGCTCACCGGCGTCCAGGCGCCGCTCGACACGCCGGGCGTCAAGGGCGCCGAGGTGGCGGTCAAATATCTCAACGACAATGGCGGCGTGCTCGGCAAGCAGGTCGAGTTCATCAATATCGACGGCAAGTCCGATCCCGTGACCGTCGGCAATGTCGCAGTCGAACTGGTCGACAAGGGCGCCAACCTCATCATGGCGCCATGCGACTTCGACTTCGGCAGCCCGGCGGGACGTGCCGCCCAGGAAGCCGGCCTGGTCGGCATCTCCACCTGCGCGTCCGACCCGCTCTATTCGTCCTGGTCGCTCGGCGACAAGCAGTTCACCTTGTCCATGTGGAACACCACGATGGGTGCGGCCGCCGCCGACTTCGCATTCAAGGAGAAGGGCTGGAAGACGGCCTATGTGGTCACCGACCAGTTCATCGCCTACACCAAGTCGCTGTCCAAATATTTCGTCGCCCAGTACAGGGCCAATGGCGGCGAAGTGATCCTCGAGGACACCTACACCAACGGCGACAACAATTTCTCCGCGCAGCTCGCGCGCCTGCAGGCGCTCGGAAAGAAGCCGGACGTGATCTTCCTCTCCTCCTACGGGCAGGACATCGGTGCGATCATCCGCGCGCTGCGGGAGGTCGGCTACGACGCGCCGGTGCTGGGCGGCGATGCCTATGACGATCCGGCCATGCATGCGGCCCTCGGCGAGAAGCTGGGCAACGACGTGTTCTTCGTCACCCATACCTTCATGGCTCCGGAAGCCCATCCGGACATGCAGAAATTCGTCGAGCTCTACACCGCGATGCATGGCGCGGCGCCGGACACGTCCTTCGTCGCCACGGGGTGGGACACAGTAATGATGATGGCCGAAGCCGTGAAGGCCGCCGGCAGCACCGACGGAGCCGCGGTCGCCAAGGCGCTCGAAGACGGCAAGTTCAAGCTGCTTACGGGCGAGCTCGACTACGGGACGGCCGAGGAAGGCCATGTGCCGAACAAGGCCGCCGTTCTGGTGGAGCTGAAGGGCGGCAAGCCGACCTTCCTCGGCTGGCGCACGCCGGAGACGCTGCCGGCGCCCTGACATGAGCGGCGGGCTACGCCGCCACTGAATGAAAAGCCCCTGATCCTTACGGGCTGAGGGGCCGGTTCGGGAGGGCGGCGCAGGCTGCTGGGCAATGCGTTCCATCGTCGGAAGAAGAAAATGCCTGACATGCATCTCAAGGCGACCGGCGTCACGGTCGAGTTCGCCGGCTTGCGCGCCCTGAACGGCGTCTCGCTTGCGCTCGGCGGCGGGGAGATCGTCGGCCTGATCGGGCCCAACGGCTCCGGCAAGACCACGCTGATCAATGCGATCACCGGACAGGTGCCGCTCGCCGGCGGCAGCGTCACGCTCGACAGCGAGACGATTTCGGGGCTGCCGCCGCGCGCCATCGCGCTGAAAGGCATCACCCGCTCGTTCCAGATCGTGCGGCTCTTCAACAATCTGACGGTGGCCGAAAATGTCGAGGCGGCAGCGCTCGCCCATGGCGACGGGCAGCGTGTCGCCCGCGCCAAGGCGGCCACCCTTCTCGACGAATTCGGCCTTGCCGGCAAGGCCGACGATCTCGGCGGTGTGCTCAGCTACGGCGACAAGCGGCGGGTAGAGATCGCCCGTGCGCTGGCCGCAGACCCTTGCTTCCTGCTGCTCGACGAGCCGGCGGCCGGCATGAACGAAGCGGAGACCGAGACCTTGCTCGGCTTGTTGTCCGATCTGCCGCGATCGCGCGGGCTTGGCCTGCTGATCATCGACCACGATATGGGCCTCATCATGCGGCTCTGCGGCCGGCTCCATGTGCTGGCATCCGGTCGTACCATCGCCGAAGGCAGTCCTCAGGAGGTGCGCACCAATCCCGCCGTGATCGAAGCCTATCTGGGTTCGGAGGCCGGTCATGCTTGAAGTATCTGGTCTCGATGTTCGCTACGGCGCGATCAACGCCGTGCGCGGCATTTCACTCTCCGCTGCGAAGGGCGAACTGATCACGCTGCTCGGCGCCAACGGCGCCGGCAAGACCTCCACTCTGATGTGCATCGCCGGTGCGCTCAAGGCGACCAGCGGTTCGGTCAGGCTCGATGGCGAGGACCTTACTTCGGCCAAGCCAGAGACCGTAGTGCGCAGGGGCATCGCCACCGTGCCGGAGACGCGCGACGTTTTCCCCGACCTGACCGTCGACGAGAACCTGACGCTCGGAAGCTATATCAGGCGCAGCGACGCGGCGGGCGTCGCGGAGGATCGCGCCCGCATGTTCGAGCTCTTCCCGCGGCTGGCCGAGCGCGCAGCCCAGCCCGCCGGCACACTGTCCGGCGGAGAACAGCAGATGCTCGTGATCGCCCGCGCGATGATGTCACGCCCCAAGGTGCTGCTGCTCGACGAGCCTTCGCTCGGTCTCGCGCCCGTCATCGTCGACCAGATCTTCGCGATGATCGCTACCTTGAAGGCCTCGGGGCTCACGATCGTGCTGGTCGAGCAGAACGTGGCCAAGGCGTTGTCGGTTGCCGACCGCGCCTATGTGATGCGACTGGGCCGGATCGCCGCCAGCGGCACGGCGGATGAAATCGGCGCGGCCACCGATCTCGGCGCGCTTTATCTCGGGGGCGAACGGTGACATTCACGCTGCAGTTCCTGATCGACGTGCTGAGCCTGGGCGGCGCCTATGCGCTGATGGCGCTCGGCCTCGTCATCGTCTACGGCATCCTGAAGCTGGTGAATTTCGCCTATGGCGAACTCATCATGGTCGCCGGCTACACCATGTTCCTGCTCGGCGGCTCTCCCCTGCCCTGGCTGGTCATGGCGGTCGTGGCCGTCGGCATGGCCGTGCTCGCCGGCATCGCCACCGACTATGTCGCCTTCCGCCCGGTCCGGGCGAAATCGGTGACAGCTGTGCTGATCACCTCCTTCGCCTTCTCCACCCTGCTGCAGAATGCGGCGCTGCTGTTCATCTCGCCGCGCCCGCGGGCCGTGCCCCTGCCCGAGATCTTCTCGCAGACTGTGACGATCGGCGGCGCCGTCACCCCGATGCGCAACCTGATCACGATCGCCGCCGCCGTGGTGCTGCTCGCCCTCTTCGCGCTCCTGATGCGCCGCACCGTCCTTGGGATCGCCATGCGCGCGGCGGCCGCGAACTTCACCATGGCGCGCATGCTGGGCGTGCCGGCCAACCTCATCATCACGGCCGCCTTCGCCATATCGGGCTTTCTCGCCGGTGTGGTCGGACTCCTGTGGATCGGGCGCATCGGCACGGTGGTGCCAGGTATCGGGCTGGAACCGCTGCTCGTCGCTTTCATCGCTACCGTCATCGGCGGCATGCGCAGCCTCCCCGGCGCGGTGATCGGCGGCTTCCTGCTCGCCCTGATCGACACCACGCTCAACTACACGCTGCCTCAGGAACTGCTCAAATTCCGCGATGCCTTCACTTTCAGCCTGGTCATCCTGATCCTGTTGTGGCGGCCGGATGGGCTGATGAAGGGCCCGGCTTCGGGACAAAGGACGTGAGGCCGCGATGAAGAACCATCTTGCCACTGTCGCGATCCTCGCAGGCCTGGTGATACTGGCGGTCGTGGTGACCGAAGCGCTCGGCATCCGCCTCTATGACCGCGTCGCGACCAATCTCTGCATCTCGCTGGTGCTGGTGCTCGGCCTGCAGGTGTTCATGGGCAATTCCGGCATCCTGTCCTTCGCCCATATGGGTTTCATGGGTGTCGGCGCCTATGCGTCGGCCGTGCTCACCATTCCGGCCCAGATGAAGGGCATGGCGCTGCCCGATCTCTATCCCTTCCTGCAGGGTGTGGTGATCTCGCCCTACATTGCTATCGTTGTCGGCGGGCTGCTCGCGGCGCTGGTCGCGGCGATCCTCTCCTATCCGCTGATGCGGCTTTCGGATGCGGCGGCGGTCATCACTTCGTTCGCCCTGCTGGTCGTGCTTTACACGGTGATGACCCATTGGAGCGCGCTGACCAACGGGCCGCGCACGCTCTTCGGCCTGCCCAAGGCGACCGATCTGAGGCTGTCTGCCCTGGTCGCGATAGTTGCGGTGATCGCAGCGCTGGCCTTCAAGGAATCGCGGGCCGGAAAGCTGCTGCGCGCCAGCCGCGACGACGAACGCGCAGCCGCGGCCATCGGGGCTCATATCCCGCTCCTGCGCTGGCGCGCCTTCATCGTCGCCGCCTTCTTCGCCGGCATCGGCGGGGCGCTGTGGGGGCATTTCATCACCTCCTTCTCGCCCAAGGCCTTTTATCTCAAGGAGACCTTCCTCATCCTGTCGATGCTCGTCATCGGCGGCGCCAACACCGTCACCGGCGCGGTGGTCGGCGCCTTCATCGTCACCATCGCCTATGAGGCGCTGCGCGGGCTGGAAGGCGCGCTCAACCAGGCCAAGTTCTCGGCCGAACCCGTCATCGGTCTCACCGAGATCGTGCTGTCGCTCGTCATGGTCGCGGTGCTGGTGCTGCGCCCCGGCGGCCTTTTCCCGACACGCGAGATCGGCACACTGATCGCAAGGCGTTTCGTCCGAAAGGAGAAGATCCCATGAGCTGGAAGACCGACCGCCGTTCCTTCTACTACGCCAATGCCGAGGAGCCGGCCGACATCCAGCTCGATCCGTCGACGACGGCGCTGCTCGTGATCGACGTCCAGAACACCTATCTCGCGCCGAAGGACACCGAGGCGGAAACGGCCCGCTGGCAGCCCTTCTATGACCGTATGCGCGGCACGGTCATCCCCAACGTCGCGAGCCTGATCGAGGACTGCCGCGCCCGCGGCGTCGAGGTGATCTTCGCCCGCATCGCCTGCCACAAGCTCGACGGCCGCGACCGCTCGCTCAGCCAGAAAAAGCCGGGCTTCAACTATCTGCTCCTGCCCAAGGACCTCGAGGAAGGACAGATCGTTCCCGAACTCACGCCGAAAGGCGACGAGATCACCATCCTGAAGACCACGGACAGCGCGCTGACCGGCACCAATCTCAGGCTCATCCTGCACAATATGGGCGTGAAGGACGTGATCTGCGTCGGCATCTTCACCGACCAGTGCGTCTCCTCGACGGTGCGCAGCCTCGCCGACGAGAGCTTCGGCGTGGTTGTCGTCGACGATTGCTGCGCCGCAGCTACCATGGAACTCCACGACCGGGAACTCGAGATCATCAACATGATCTACTGCCACGTGGTCAGCAGCGAGGAGTTGTCGGGGTTCTTTGTGAAGGGGTGAGGGAGATGCCTGCTTCGCGAACGCAACAAAGTCGGGAAATCTGGTGCTCTTCCTTCATTCGCATCGCGCTGGGTACCCCTCATCCGACCTCGCTACGCGAGGCCACCTTCTCCCACAAGGGGAGAAGGCGGGAGCCTAGCTTTCCCCGCTCCGCAAATCACCAGCGTCGACGACTAGCGCAGACGTTGCCGCAAGCGTTCCCTTCTCCCCTTGTGGGGTCCGAAGGACGGGTGGAGACCCGTGGCTCCACCCCGGGTGGTGGCCGCGCGAAGCGCGGTCGGATGAGGGGTAAACCTGAAGCGCTTCGTCACAAAAGATTACCCAATCGGTGGTGATATGCCCAGCCTCTACGAACGCGATCTCAAATCGCTCTCCCGCCTCTCCCATCTGCGCTTCTTCCCGCAGGCCGTCATTGGCGGCAAGGGCGCCTATCTCACGTCCGACGACGGGCGAAGGCTGCTCGACTTTTCGGCGTCCTGGGGCGCGGCGAGCCTCGGCCATTCGCACCCCGCTGTCCGCGACGCCGTCCTGCGGGCGCTCTCCGACCAGGCCGGCGCGAGCCATCTGTCGAGCGCCAATCTGCCGGCGGTGGAACTGGCGGAAAAGCTGCTGTCGATCGTACCGCGCCGCGCCGCGGGCCGCGTCTGGCTCGGCCATTCAGGCTCCGACGCCAACGAGACCGTCGCGCGTGTCGTCGTCGCGGCAACAGGGCGGCCGCGCATCCTCGCCTTCAAGGGCGCCTATCATGGCGGCACGACCGGCTCGATGGCCGTTTCCGGCCACCCGGTGCAGCAGGGCGTGCCGAAGGCGCAGGGGCTCACATTGATCCCCTACCCCAACCCGTACCGGGATGGTGGCGACTACACTTCGGCCGATACGGCGCTCGCCGAGCTCGAAAGCCTGCTGGCTGGTCCGGTCCCGCCGAACGAGGTGGCGGCCCTACTTCTCGAGCCGATCCAGTCCGACGGCGGCATGGTTGTCCCGCCGGAGAACTATTTCCGGCGGGTGGAGGCGATCTGCCGGCAGCACGGCATCCTCATCGTGTCCGACGAGGTGAAGGTCGGGCTCGGACGCAGCGGCAGGCTGCACGCGTTCGACCATCTCGGCATCGAGCCCGACATCGTGGTCTTCGGCAAGGGGCTCGGTGGAGGCCTGCCGGTTTCGGCGGCGGTCGGGCCGGAGGCCATCATGAACCACAGCCCGGCCTTTTCCTTCCAGACCGTGCACGGCAACCCGGTCTGTGCGGCCGCGGCGCTCGCCGTTCTGGAGACGATCGAACGCGAAGGGCTCGCCGATCGTGCCTCTGAAATCGGCCGGCACCTGATGCAGGAACTGGAACGGCTCAAGCAGAAGCATGCCTTGATCGGCGACGTCAGAGGGCGCGGGCTCGCGATCGGCGTCGAACTGGTCACCGACCGGGCGTCGAAGAGCCCGGCCAGACAGGAAACCGCGCTTGCCGCCTACCGCGCCTTCGAACTCGGTCTGGTGCTCTATTATGTGGGCATGTCCTCGAATGTGCTGGAATTCACACCGCCCCTGACGTTGACCAAGGAAGAGGCTTCGGCCGGCGTCGCGCTGCTCGACCAGGCGTTGACGGACGTGGCATCGGGAAAGATCGACCGGACCGCGCTTGCGGATTTCGCGGGTTGGTAGGCACGACCCGAAGTCCGGTGCTCCGCCAACGTCCCGGAGAGGCGCAACGAGAATCCGCCTCTCCGGCCATGATCGATTTCTCGCCGTCAGCGACTACATATCGAGAACCGGAACGAAGCCGCCGTGGACCCGCCGCTTCTCGTCATAGGGCATGGCATCCGGATCCGGATACATGCGCGGGTCGGCAATCACCTTCTCCCATCCGGCGTCGCGAACCTCCTTCGACGGCCATTCGATCCAGGAGAAGGTGACTTTCTCGTCGCCCGAGGCCAGCACGGCCCCCTTGTAGTCGGTGACCTTGCCGTCGGGGACGTGGTCGCCCCAGGCGTCGACAACCCGCGTTGCGCCGTGCTCCATCAGGACCGCCGATATCCTGGTGTCGAGGTCGCGGTAATCTTCCTTCCTGGAGGCCGGAACCGGCATCAGGGATCCGTCGACATAACCCGTCTTGCCGCCGGCATTCTTGATGCTGAGGGGCGTGAAGCCGCCATAGATCATCCGCTTGCCGTCGAAAGGCATGGCCGCACCGATCGCCTGCATGCGCGGGTCGCTCATGACCTTCTCATAGGCAGCGTCGGCCGCTTCCTTGGAAGGATATTCATGCCACGAGAATACGATGACCTCGTCGGGCCTCGCCTTCACCGCACGCCTGAAATCCGTGATCTTGCCGTCGGGAACGTCGTCGCCCCATGCCTCGACGACGCGGGTCGCCCCGAACTCCTTGAAAAGCGCGGCCGCGGCGGCGGAATGTTCGATATAGGCATCCTTGTTCGCTGCAGGCACTGCGGCGACGAAACCTTCCACATAGGTCATGACTCTCTCCTCTTTCGCGGCCTCTCTTCCTGTCTTGGAACGGCCCTCGCATGAAAGACGGTGCCGATAGCCAAAAAGATTCATCCACTGGCGAGAATCTTTTTGCCGTCGGCGGGCGTCTTCACGGCAGGTCGACGATGAGTTGGACAAAGACAATGAACTACGCAGTCGTACGTTATGGGGTGAAAGCGGCAGGGGTGGCGGAGAACCGTGCCTTGATCGCGAAGGTGTTCCAGGAACTGGAGGAGTCCGCAACCGAGGGCCTGCAATATCTGGTGCTGGAACTGGACGACGGGGAGTTCGTCCATATTGTCGGAACGCTTGACGGCGACGAAGCCTCTCCCTTGCCTCGGCTGGCTGCTTTCAAGGCCTTTACCGAGAACCACGCGGACCGGCGCTCGACCGCGATCATCCGATCCCCGGCAAGGATAGCCGGCAACCATCGAATGCTTGCCGCTGCCGAGCCGGCGACCTAGACCATGGCGCTCGAACCTTCCGATAGAGATGGGACCTTGCCGGAGACGATGAACGCGAGCACGCAAAAACTCGATCGGCCGGCATTGGATGCCATGCTCGCCGGTCTCCGCCCAAGGCTGCACAGATACTGCGCGCGCATGTCCGGTTCGGTGATCGACGGCGAGGACATCGTGCAGGAGACGTTTGTGAAAGCGCTCAATGCGCTCGACGGCAACATCACGGTCGAGCAGCCTGAGCGATGGCTGTTCCGGATCGCCCACAATGCCACCCAGGACCACCTGCGCCGCCGTAGCCGGGAAAGGTCGCGAATGAGCGAAGCCGACATGACCACGATCGAAGACCCCTCCGGCCGCGCCGACGCCCGTCACATCGCCCAGACCAGCCTTCGGACTTTCATGCAGCTGCCGGTCGCCCATCGCAGCGCAGTCATCCTCGCAGATGTTCTCGGGCTGAGCCTGCACGAGACCTGCGACGTCACCGGCGCAACACTCGCCGCCACCAAAGCGGCGTTGCATCGCGGCCGGGCGCAGCTTCGATCGCTCGCTGCGGAGCCCGAAGAAATTGCCAGGCCCGCGCTTGACGCCGACGACGAGAAGCGCCTCCGCCGCTACGTCGATCTCTTCAACGCGCGCGATTTCGATGCCGTGCGCGCGCTCGTCGCCGAAGATGTCCAGCTTGAGGTCGTCAATCGCACCCGCATGCGCGGCAAGGCGGAAGTGTCCAACTACTTCGGAAACTATGACCGAGCCGTGGATTGGGTCCTCTCCCTCGGTTTTGTCGACGGCAACCCCGCCATCCTCGTCCACGATCCCGCCGGATCGGATCTGAAGCCTCGCGGCTTCATGCTTCTACAGTGGCTTGAGGACGAGGTCGTCAGCATCAGGGATTTCCGCTACGCCCCCTACTGCCTCGATGGCGCGGACATCCGCGGGCTCGATGAATGAGGTGCGACGGAACGATGATCGGTTCCGTCCAGCCGGCACCGTCGTTCGTGTCGACTTCCATCGCGCTCCCGGGCATGGCGTCCGGCCGGCCTTGCCGGCGAAGTTCTGGCCGCCGTCGTGGCTGATAAAGATTGGGACGGAAAGCAAGCGCTGCGGAAAGCGATGCGGATCGGTCAGCCCGGGCCCGCCCTCTCGCCGCATCTGGACAGCTCCCGTGAAAGGCGCATTGGGTCAGGGTCGGACGGCTTGCAATCACCGTCCGGCGGCCTACCATGGATCGCGTAGCTCACCCTATAGGAGTGCAGCCATGGACTTCACCGTAGTGCCCATTGTCAAGCCGGACGCTGCCAACTTCATTTTCGGCCAGTCGCATTTCATCAAGACCGTCGAAGACTTGCACGAGGCACTGGTCGGCGCGGTTCCGGGCATCCGCTTCGGGCTGGCCTTCTGCGAGGCCTCCGGTAAGCGGCTGGTGCGCTGGTCGGGCAATGACGAGGCCTCCCTCGCCCTGGCGCGCGACAACGCATTGGCCATCGGCGCCGGCCACACTTTCTTGATCTTCCTGGGCGACGGGTTCTTTCCCGTCAACGTGCTGGCTGCGGTGCGCGCGGTGCCGGAGGTCTGCCGCATCTATTGCGCGACGGCCAACCCGACACAGGTGATCGTCGCGCAAACGGAGTTGGGCCGCGGCGTGCTCGGCGTGGTGGATGGCGCCTCGCCGCTGGGTGTCGAAACCGACGACGACATTGCGTGGCGGAAAGACCTGCTGCGAAAGATCGGCTACAAGCTGTAATGGCTAGAAAATGAAGCTTGCCGCCAAGTTCGGAGACGACAATCTGCCTGTCGTCCCACACCAGCACAGACACCGGACGGGTCAGTCCTTCGAGAAGCGCTTCCGGCACGCCCGCGCCATCGAAACGAAGCAGCCGCCCGCTGCCGGATCGAAAGCCTGTCGCCTGGTCGAAGAGGCCGTGTTCGAGGACGAGCAGGCGCCCTTGGTCATCGAAGGCGATATCGACCGGCGCATTCAATCCCTCGCGCTCGACGCGCTGGGCCCGCGCATCATTGTCCTCGAGCAATGACACGACCTTTCCACCGCCCGCAACGAAAGGAAACCCGCCGAACAGCGAGACGTAGAGGCGCCCGTCGCGAAGCGCGATACCGGTCGGCACCGCGTCGACCGCGTGGGTGGTCCCTTTCGGGAACTCCGTGGGCGAGAGATCCTGCAGACCGGTTTGACTGATCCTCGAAAAGGCGATGAGGGTCTTCCTGCCGGTCCCGTCAGCCTCCAGCCGCTCGACCGTGTTGCGGGCGGCATCGACCACATAGGTGCTCCCCCTGGAGACGAGGAAGTCGTACGGGTTCCAGAAATCATCGTCTATCACGCGCACCGTTTCGCCATCGATCGCTAGGAGCGCGTGGTCGTAAGGTCCCTCCTCCAGATCGACAGGCGTCCAGCCTTGCGCGACGACATAGGCGCCTTCGACGGCCAGCACGCGGTAAGGACCGGTCGGATCGCCGATCACGTCGCGGCCATGCGGCAAGACCGGCCCAAAGGCGGTCAATGTGCCGTCCGGATGGCGGCGAAAGAGCCTCCCACCGGCGAGATCGGTGACCAGCAGATCATCTCCCTCACGGGAGAGACCCGCGAAGATGGCCCCCGCCATCGTGACGGTTTCGAGCCTGGAGCCGGGGCCGGCCCTGGGCTCGGCCGCGGCCACGGCTGGAAGCAGCATCAGGGCGATCAGGACGACGACCCGGAGCGAACGCATCGAAAGCCTCCATTCGCCGCGAAACGGAAGTCGGGATTGTATACAAGCCGAGCCGTCGTGGTGAGGCGGGACGGATCGCTGTTCCAGGATCCGCCGCGCAGCACCTTGAACCGGCCGGAAATCGCAGGGTCCGGCTCACCGAGGTAAGGCGCGTAGAAGTCGCGCGTCCATTCCCAGACATTGCCGACCAAATTCAGCACGCCCTCGCGGCTCGCTCCTTCTACGAAGGAATCGGCCGGCGCAGACATTTCATAGCCGTCCGCATCGTCGCCAGCGCAACATTCGGCCGCGCCCGCATTGGACTTCCCGGTGTCGGAAGGTGTCGAACCCCACGGGAACGCATCGCCGCCGGCTCCGCGCGCGGCGCGTTCATATTCCCGCTCCGACGGCAGCACCAGGCCGTAGTGGCGGCAAAAGGCGTCCGCGTCGTCCCAACTCACGCCGACCACAGGATGATCGTCCAGACCCAGCACCGGGTGATTGGCGTAGAAGGCGGGCCGATGGCCGGTCGCTTCAACGAAATCCCTGTACTCCCGGTTCGTGATTTCCGTGCGATTGATCACAAAAGCCTGGCCGTCGACAAGCCGGCGCGGGCGTTCGTCTTCGCGACCGTCCTCATTGCCGAAGATGAAGGGACCAGCCGCTATCAAAATCAGAGGATTGCCGGGAATGGGGTCATCCCCGGCCCTCGCACCGCTGGCGGCCAACAGCACGATCGCCAGGACAGATGCCTGCAACTCAGAAATCGACACGTCTCTGGCTCTCCGCATCGAACAGGAATGCCCTGTCAGCCGCGATCCTGAGACCGATCCGCTGGTCGATCTCGCCGGCAAAATTCTTGTCGGCGCGGATGGTGACGAGACGATCGCCGGCATAGACGCTGACGAGCGTGCTTTCGCCGGTCAGCTCGGCCGAATAGATCGGCGCAACCATGTCGGCACGGGGATCCGTGGCGTCGGCGACGTGGACATCCTCGGGGCGGATCCCGAGGACCGCACGGGGCAAATCCACCTGCCCGAACCCCTCGACCCTCAGGCCATCATTGGTGAAGACGCCGCTTGTTACGGCGCCGCCGATCAGATTCATCGGCGGCGAGCCGATGAAGCCGGCGACGAAGAGGGTACGCGGATCGTTGTAGATTTCCTTCGGCGTCCCGAGCTGCTCGATAACGCCCTTGTTCATCACCGCGACACGGTGGGCAAGCGTCATCGCCTCAATCTGGTCGTGGGTGACGTAGATCGTCGTCACCTGCAACTCGTGCTGCAGGTGCTTGAGCTGCGCCCGCATCTGCACGCGCAGCTTGGCGTCGAGGTTCGACAGGGGCTCGTCCATGAGGAAGGCCTTCGGCGTGCGGATGATGGCGCGCGCCAGCGCGACGCGCTGGCGTTGCCCGCCGGACAATTCCCTGGGCAGCCGGTCGAGCAGGCCGTCGAGTTCCACCCGCCGCGCCACGGCGAGCACCAGGCGGCGACGCTCGTCCGGCGGCACTTTCCGGATCTTAAGGGGGTAGCCGATGTTCTCTTCGACATTGAGATGCGGGTAGAGCGCGTAGGATTGGAAGACCATGGCAACGTCACGATATTTGGGCAGCAGGTCGTTCACCCGGTCGTTGCCGATGAAGATGTCGCCGGCGGTGGCTTCCTCCAGGCCGGCGATCATGCGCATGGTCGTGGTCTTGCCGCATCCCGAGGGTCCGAGGAGAACGAGGAACTCCTTGTCCTTCACCGCGAGGTCCAGATCGCTCACGGCGACGAACTGGCCGAATTTCTTGACAACATCCTTGAGCGTGACCGAGGCCATGTTCATCCCTTGACGGCGCCGAAGGACAATCCGCGCACAAGATGCTTCTGGACTATGAAGGCAAAGATCATGATCGGAATGCAGGCGGTGAAGCCGGCGGCGCTGATCTCTCCCCAATAGGTGCTGTACTGCGTGACCCGTCCGGCAATGCCGATCGGCAGCGTCTGCGACCGTTCGGTAAGGGTGAGGATGAGCGCGAGCAGGAACTCGTTCCAAGAGATGATCAGGCAGAAGATCGCCGTCGCGGCAAGCCCGGGGCGCGCGAGCGGCAGGGCGATCCGGAGGAACGCCCCCCAGCGCGTGTCGCCATCGACCATCGCCGCTTCCTCCAGTTCGACCGGCAGATCCTGGAAGTAACTCTTCATCATCCAGGTCGCGAAGGGAAGATTGAAGGCAGTGTAGGCCACGATCACCGCTGGTTTGGTATTGAGCAAACCGAGATAGTTGAAGGCGATGTAGAGAGGGATGATGGTCACGATCGGCGGCATCATGCGCGTCGACAGGATCCAGAATGAGATCTGGTAGCGCCAGCTGCCCGGATATTGGAACCGGGCAAGCGCATAGCCGGCCAGGGTTCCGAAAACGACCGAGACGATGGTGGTCGAGATCGCGATGATCAGGCTGTTGGCGGCATAGGTGAGGAACGGCCGTTCGATGAAAGCAGCGTGATAATGCTTGAGCGTCGGTTCCTCGGGAAACCACTGGGGCGGGACCGAGAAGATGTCGATGTCGTATTTGAACGAGTTCGCCGCGATCCAGTAGATCGGGAAAAGAGTGACCACCAGCGCCACCGCGATCGCCACATAAGCCGCGGCGGCCTGGAGTCTCGCACTCTTTCGGCTACGCATCATCGTCGTCACCTAGTTCGCGAGCCGCATGCGCTTGATGAACCACGTGCTGAAAGCGACGGTCGCAAACAGCACGAACAGCGAAATCGCCGCCGCATAGCTCGGATCCGCGAAACGATACGCCACCTGGTATATGTACAGGCTCAACGTCTTTGTCCGGTCGGCAGGCCCGCCCCCGGTCAGGATGAACACCAGGTCGAAAAGCCTCAGCGCGTCCATGATGCGGAGCAAAAGCGCGACCGCGATGACCGGTTTCAGGAACGGCAGCGTCAGGTCCCAGAACTGCCGCCAGGCCGAGGCGCCGTCGATCGCCGCTGCCTCATAGGGTTCGTCGGGGAGGCTGGACAGGCCGGCGAGCATCAGCAGGAAGATGAAGGGCGTCCACTGCCAGACATCGGCGACGATCACCGACAACATGGCCAGATTGACGTCGCCGGCCCAGGCCTGGAGGGGCAGGCCCAGCTGGAACATGATCTCGTTGAGAACCCCGAACTGAGGCTCGTAGATGAGCTTCCATGTGATCGCCACGGCGATCGGTGGCAACATCATCGGCAGCATCAGTACGGTCTTCAGGAAGTTCAGCCGCCTTATGTAGCGATCGAGAAGCAGGGCGAGACCGAGGCCGAGCAGGAACTCCGCGCCGACGGCGAAGACCGTGAACACAAGCGTGTTCCAAAGGCCGACATGGAACTGGCCGTCGGTGAGCAGTCTCAGGAAATTGTCCGCGCCGGCAAATTGCCAGGGAATGTCCGGATTGGGGCTTATCCGCGTCGTCGCGGCGACAAACATGTAGATTCCCGGGAAGATCGTCAGCGTCATCAGCACCAGGATCGCGGGCGCAAGCATCAGAACACGCAGATGGCGCTCGGACCAGCGCTCAAGCGCGCCGCCATCGGGCGCGCCTGCATGGATGGTCATCGGAACGTCCGTCGCCATATCAGGTCCTCATGCCGGCGGGCCGCGGGCCCGCACGGCCGCCCCCGCAATGCCGTACGACGTTCATCAACGGGATACCTCTCACAATCCCGCTCCGTGATCGGCTATTTGATGCCGGTGATCTGTTCGACCTCGCGCTGCGAGTTCTTGAGCGCCTCTTCCGGCGTGATCGTCCCGGCAACCGCCTTGGACAGTTCGATGCCGAACGTGTTCTCGATCTCGGGCCATTTCGGGTGGCGCGGCCGCGGCGTGGAAGCCTCAATGGCCTGCATCAGCACCGGATAGTGCCGGAACTTCTCCTGGCTGGTCAGATCCGGATCGGTGAAGGTGGACTTGCGCACCGGAGGATTGCCGCGCTCGGCCGAGATCTTGATCTGTTCGGGCGAGGTCGCCCACAGCATGAAGTCGAAGGCTTCCTGTTTGTTCTTGGCCGCAGCCATGATGCCCATGGTCCAGTGGCCGATCTCGGAACTGCCCGGCTTCGTGCCCGCCGGTATCTGCGAGTAGGAGATCTTGCCGACCATTCTCGACTGGCTCGGGTCCTCGAAGGTCGCGACCCAGTTGGGCCAGTTGATCGACGACGCCGCGGTGCCCGCCGCCAACGCCTGTCCGACCTCATTGGCGTTGTAGCTTTCGACGCCCTTCGGCGAGACGTCGCGCAGCGCCATGAACATCTCCATGGCCTGCGCCCCTTCAGGCGTGTCGATCGTCACCTTCGACCTGTCCGCGTTGAACATGTCGGCGCCGTAGGACCAGAACAGGGGCATGAAATCGGCGACCACGGGGTTGCCCTGGCCGCCGCGGAAGACGTAGCCGAAATAGCGGCCACCGCCTTCCTTGCTCAGGGACGTGGCCGCTTTCAGCACGTCGTCCCAGGTCTTCGGCGCCTCGACGCCGGCTTCTTTGTATTTGGCCGCGTCGTAGAAGAACATCTGCGCGTTGCCGACATAGGGCAGGCAGACATAGGGACCGGTGTTGTACGGGTTGCGGCAGATAGCCAGCGACTTCGACAGGAAGTCATTGTCGGGGCCGTCAAGCCCGGCTTTCCCGAAATAAGGCGTCAGATCTTCTGAGATGGCCGTTCTCGGCGAAGAACGGGATCCAGGGATCGTCCATCAGCACGATGTCGAAGGCGCCCGATTTCGTCTGTCCGGCATTCGCCGCCTGCTCGAACACATTGCTGTAGGGCGCCTGGACGATCTCGACCTTGACGTTCTTCGATTTCGAATAATCGGCAGCCGCGGCCCGAAGACCGTCACCTTCGCTGCCCGAAGGCACCAGAACCGTGAAATCAGCCGAGGCACCAGTCGCAACCAGCGACGAAAGCGCGACGGCCGCCGTGAGAAGCAGTTTCCGAAGCATTCTTTCCTCCCTTGCCAATGGAGGCCACGGCCATCCGGCGACGGGGTGCTGTTGCTTGCCGAAACAACTAATGCCATCCGCTTGTGGGAATGGCTGTCCGCGCCGGGCAAACGGGCGCAACTGCAGCACGACGTTCGCCATGGCGATCTGAGACGCATGGCTCAGCCCCGCTTCGGCCGGATGAAATGGCTGGGAAGCGGAGCCTTCGTGACCTTTGATTATCTTATGCCTTTCCCGGTAGGGCCACAATGACAACCGAGGCCCGCGGGGAAGCGGCTCGGGGACAGCTCGTCTTCCGGATCGCTGTTTTCCGAACTTCGCCGGCTGTGGCCTTGGGCCGGCGGCAAGGTCAATCCGCGCGTGAATGCGCCTTGACCCGATCGAAGGCCGCAAATAGCCATTCCGGTAGCGCCTACCTCTCCCGCTCGGCCGCACTACCTTTCCCGATGCCGTGCGACGCTCGGTCGGCGGCAGTCACGCAGCGCAGACGACGAGGTCACCTCATGATCACGACCCGGAGGTCTTTTGTATGCGGTGCCGGTGCAGCAGCGTCTGTGGCCGCATTCCCTCAGATTTCGCTCGGTGGGGCCCGACAGCCGGAGACCCGCCCCATTCCATCCTCAGGCGAGAGGATACCGGCAGTTGGGCTCGGGACATGGATCACGTTCAATGTCGGCGACGATCCCCTGCTAAGGGACGAATGTGCCGACGTCATCGCAGCCTTCTTCGCATCGGGCGGACGCATGATCGACTCCTCGCCCATGTACGGCTCGTCACAAGCTGTCGTCGGTCATGGTCTGGCAAAGCTCGGCCGGGCGGACGATGTCTTCTCGGCAGAGAAGGTCTGGACCTCATCCGGGCGAAGCGGTCCGGCACAGATCGAGCAGTCGCGCCGCTTCTGGGGAGTGCCTCGTTTCGACCTTGTCCAGGTCCACAATCTTGTCGCATGGAACAAGCATCTCCCGACGCTTGCTGAGATGAAGGCTGCTGGCCGGCTCCGCTATTTCGGCATCACCACCTCGGAGGGCCGCAGACATGATCTCCTCGAAGAAATCATGCTCAGCCATCCGCTGGATTTCGTGCAGCTCAGCTACAACATCGTCGACCGCGAGGCAGAGAAGCGGCTCCTGCCGCTTGCAGTCGAGCGCGGCATTGCCGTGATCGTCAACCGCCCCTTCCGTCAGGGTGCTCTCACCAGACACCTTGAAGACCAGCAACTGCCCGGCTGGGCATCCGAGATCGGCGCTTCGAGCTGGGCACAATTCATCCTGAAGTTCATTCTCTCGCATCCGGCCGTCACCGTCGCCATACCCGCGACCACCCGGGTCGACCACGTGCGCGAGAACATCGCCGCCGCTTCCGGTCCCTTCCCCGATGCCGCGATGCGCGACCGGATGGCAGCCTATGTCCGCGACCTCTGACAGCGGCGGTCGGCGACCGGCATGATGTCGGAGTGGTGGACCTACCGTCCCGAAGATCTCCTGCTGTTCTCCCCGCGCGCTTACTGGCGCTTGTTTGAGCTGCTCAATGCAGAGCTCTGGCCCGTGCAGGTCCTGGCCTTGGCTGCCGGCCTCGTCATTGCAGTTGTGGCGTTCCGCCCCGGACGCAACCATGACCGATGGATCCCGCTTATCCTGGCCGCAGCGTGGACCTTCGTGGGCTGGTCTTTCCTGTGGAACCGGTATGCGACGATCAATTGGCCGATCGCCTATGTCGCACCGGCCTTTGCCCTCCAATCCGCTCTGCTGCTGCTTGCCGGCACGATGCCCAAAGGTCTGGTCTTCGGTCGGCGCGGCATCGGCGGCCGTGCCGGACTGTTCCTGGCAACGGTCGGCATTGTCGCATATCCCGTACTTCCGCCCCTGTTCGGGCGTTCCTGGTCGAGCGCGGAGCTGTTCGGCATGGCGCCCGACCCCACAGCGGTCGTCACATTGGGCCTCCTCCTCTCCGCGCGCGGCAGACTACCGTCGATACTCATCCCAATTCCGCTCGCCTGGTGCCTGCTCAGCGGCACGACGCTTCTTGCGATGAACGATCCGCAAGCCTGGTTCCCCTTTCTGGCAGCCGTCATTGCGCTCGTTGCCGCAGCTCTCAACATGATCGGCAGCCGATCGACCCAGGCATGAGAACTGGCATGCTTCGTCGACAACCCCACCAGAGTTGGAAACCGCGAGGCTCTTTCGGCGCATCCGGCGCTGCTGCACATTGCGGTGGAAACGCCTGGCTGGATCATGAATGGCGGCGGCGCGCCGGCGGCGTGATATCAAGGGCAACTCGGTGCCGTCGCTTGGCGCGCATACGGATGCGATCGGCAAGGGAAACAGGGAATGGGCCATGGCAGAGATCGACATCGAAGGGATTCGGAGTTGGATCGGATGCACCGAGACTGCTCAAGACACCGTCACGCCTCGCCTCGTGCGCGAGTTTCGCGCGACACTCGGAGATAATGCGCTGAAACGCGCCGACATCGCGCCGCCCGCTATCCACTGGTGCCTCGCGCCAACCGCGCTTCCGCCCGAAAAGCTCGGTCGCGACGGCCACCCCGAGAAAGGCGGCTTCCTGCCGCCCGTGCCGCTGCCGCGGCGCATGTGGGCAGGCGGGCGCATCGCCTTCCATGAGCCCCTGCTCGAAGGAGACGAGGTGACCCGGACGTCCCGTATCGCCGACATCGCCGCCAAGACAGGCAGGAGCGGCAGTCTGGTATTCGTCACGGTCGAGCACGAGTTCGCCACGGAACGGGGCCTTGCCGTGCGCGAGCAACAGGACATCGTCTATCGCGAGGATCTGGCCGCCAGCGTCGCGCCTCCCGCGGCCGCAGAGGCCGCGGGCGCATATCGGGTGGTGGTCGAGGCGACCACGACGCTGTTGTTCCGCTATTCCGCGCTCACCTTCAACGGCCATCGGATCCACTACGATGTCGACTATGCGCGAGAGGTCGAGAACTATGCCGGGCTTGTCGTGCACGGCCCCTTGCAGGCAACCTTGATGCTGCATCTCGCGACCAGGCTGAACGGCGGCAACTGTCCCGCCCGCTTCAGCTACCGCGGTATGGCTCCTCTCTTCGCCGGCGCGCCATTCAGCGTCAATGCCGACGCAACGGGCCTTTCATTCTGGACCGCGAGCGACACAGGGCATGTCGCCATGCGCGCCACGTGTGAACGCTGAAAGGGGAAGCGCACCTTGCTTCATGCGGCATTTCAAGTCTCGGTTCACTCGACGGTAACCGATACCGCCGCGCGACATCCATGCTATGATCGGCACCGGTGCGGGGTCGGCGACGGGCGTTGTTGCGCCTTGGGCAGATCCCGGCCTCGCTTTTGCGAAGGAGGCCGAAATGGCTGCAATCCCCCCTGTGTGCGACTTCGGCTGGCCGGCGATCGACGCTGTCCTCCCCGGTATCGACGGTCGGGATCATTCGATACTCGGACAAGCCGGTCCCAACGGCCTGGTGGTGGCCTTCATCTGCAACCACTGCCCCTATGTGAAAGCGGTAATCGGGCGCATCGTCCGCGACGCCGCCGATCTGAGAGCCGAGGGTATCGGCTTCGTGGCGATCAACTCCAACGATGCACACGCCTATCCCGAGGATTCCTTCGACAACATGAAGCGCTTCGCGGCCGAGCACCGCTTCCCCTTCCACTACCTCCACGACGAGACCCAGAAGGCGGCGCGTATCTACGGTGCCGCCTGCACGCCTGACTTCTTCGGCTTCAACCGCGAGTTCAAGCTGCAGTATCGCGGCCGGCTCGACGCTTCCCGCAAGGAGGAGGGTCCGCCCGACCTGCGGCGCGACCTTTTCGAAGCGATGAAGGAGGTGGCCAGGACCGGCAAGGGACCGAGCGAGCAGGTCGCATCGGTTGGCTGCTCGATCAAATGGAAGGAACGCGAACTGCACTGACGGGACGCCGCGACACGGCGACCCGTGGAGGGTAGAGGGACGGTCGCCTCGAATTAAGGATGCTGTTTCAGATAGGCGATCACATTCGCCAGATCGTCATCCTTCTTCAGGCCGGCGAACGCCATTTTCCCGCCTTTGATCATCCCCTTGGGATTCCTCAGATATTCCGTCAGGCTGGCGTCGTCCCAGACCAGCCCGGCCTTGCCGGCTTCGATCATGGCGGACGAGTATTTGAAATCCGGATGCGTGCCGGCCGTCCGGCCGATGACCCCCTTCAGAGATGGGCCGACCTTGTTCTTGTCCTCGTCGGCGACGTGGCAAACCTTGCATTTGTTGAAGACCTTTTCGCCGGCGGCGGCGTCCTGCGCATGGGACTGGCTTGCGGCGAAGGTCGCTACGGAGATGGCGGCGAAGAATGCGATTGCGCGCATGGCGTTTCCTTCATCGATCGTCGGAACTCTGGACGACTTGACCCATGCCGATGCTTCGACCCCGCCGGCATGCGCGTTGACGCGGGAAAGCGGAATGCCCGCTCCTCCCGAAGGAATTGCGGCGCCTGCATGTTGCGACAAGCTAAAAGGCCTGCAGTGGAAGTCAACGGCGCCAAGATGCCGCGGATTCCAGGAAAACACACATTCGACAATAACATAGCAGCTTTCACAGTCGCCTCCTGCGAGGAAGGCGGCACGTCATGGAGCCTGCGGGACCGGGCAGTTGCCGCGGACCGGGCAAGGAGACGCGGCCGCGTCCGACCCGCCATCGATGCCTGCCTGTTGCGGCCTCAGAAAGAGTCCCGCCGATCGCTCGCAGCCTCCGAAAGGCCCCGCTCGCGGCGCGGAGAGCCCGCACCGGCGGTCGAGGCCTCGTGGATGCGTGAGCATCCGCGACCACTGGATGGGTCAACTTCCAGGCACAAGCCGTCCGATGGGGCGGACGGAAGCGTCAACCCGTTGCCGATCGCCTTGCCTCCCCAGTTCCCTGCCCGAGATGGCTCAGCAGGTCGACCGGCAGCGGGAAGACAACGGTGGAAGACCGCTCACCTGCGATATCGTGCAGCGCCGCGAAATAGCGCAATTGCATGGCCAGCGGTTCCTCGGCAAGGATGCGGCCGGCTTCGACGAGCTTTTCGGCCGCCTGCTGTTCGCCTTCCGCGTTGATCACCTTGGCGCGGCGCAACCGTTCGGCCTCGGCCTGCTTGGCGATGGCGCGTATCATGCTCTCGTTGAGGTCGATATGCTTGATCTCGACATTGGTCACCTTGATGCCCCAGGCATCGGTCTGCTGGTCGAGCATCTCCTGGATGTCGCTGTTCAGCCGGTCCCGCTCGGCCAGCATCTCGTCGAGCTCGTGCTTGCCGAGCACCGAGCGAAGCGTGGTCTGCGCAAGCTGGCTCGTCGCCGCCATGAAATCCTCGACCTTGATGATGGCCCGCTCCGCATCGATGATGCGGAAATAGAGAACGGCGTTGACCTTGACCGAGACGTTGTCGCGCGAGATCACGTCCTGCGGCGGGATGTCCTGCACCACCACTCTCAGGTCCACCCTGACCATCTGCTGCACGAAGGGAATGAGGATGATGAGCCCGGGGCCCTTGACCCCCGTGAAACGCCCCAGCGTGAACACGACACCGCGCTGGTATTCGCGCAAGATACGGATCGCCGCAGAAAGAAACAGGACGATGGCGAGCGCAATGACAAGATAGCTTACATATTCGATCATCGTGAACACCCTTCATTTGTCGTCGTCGGGCCGCCCCACCACCAGGGTCAGTCCGTCGACGGCCGTCACCCGGACCGTTTCGCCTGGAACAAAGCCCTCTCCTCCCCGTGCCTGCCATCGTTCGCCTTGCGCCGCCACGTGCCCGGCATCTCCCGACCAATCCAGGATTTCAACCGGCAGGCCACGCATGGCCTGGGTCCCAATGCGCGCCGGGATTTTGCGCGCCCGCCACAGATAGCGCCCGGTGAGCAAGGTCAGCCCGAAGATCATGGCTGCCGCGATCGCTATTACCGTCCACGACAGTTGGAAGCCGGGCGCTTCGACCCTGAGCAGCATGCTTGCGCCGAGGAGAAACGCCACGAGCCCGCCAAGGCCAAGAACAATGGTCGGGTTGAAAGCCTCGACGATCAGGAAGACGATCCCCAGAAGCATCAGAGCGAGGCCGGCATAGTCGATCGGCAGCAGGTCGAGCGCAAAGAGACCGAGCAACAGACAGATGAGGCCGATCACGCCCGGAGCGACCGCACCGGGCGTGGAGAACTCGAAGACGAGACCGTAAATGCCGATCAGCATGAGGATAACGGCGACGTTAGGATTGGTGATCACCGAGAGGATACGGATCAGCCAGCCCGGCTCCAGCGTCTCGACGCGCAAGTCCCTTGTCGCGAGAGGCCGCTCTTTCCCATCGGCGCCCTTCACGTCCCTTCCGTCTATTCCTTCGAGGAGTGCGGGCGTATTGCGGGCAACGAGATCGATGACACGCTCTTTCAGTGCTGCGTCGGCGGACAGGCTGGCAGCCTCGCGCACGGCCTTTTCCGCCCAATCGGCATTGCGCCCCCGCAGTTCGGCAAGACTGCGGATGAAGGCCGCGGCATCATTGGTCGCCTTCGCCGACATCGTATCTTTTGGCGGCGGCGCCGTCTTGTCTCCCTCCTTGCCGTCCTTGTTGTCGTCGGAGGGTGACGGCAGTCCCGGGAATGGGCTTCCGAGCTCGACGGGCGTCGCGGCGCCGAGATTGGTGCCTGGGGCCATCGCCGCCAGATGGGTGGCGTAGAGGATGTAGGTGCCGGCGCTCGCGGCGTGGGCTCCCGAAGGAGCGACGTAGCCGACCACCGGAACGGATGAGGCGAGGATGTCGGCGATGATCTCGCGCGTGCTTGAGACGAGACCGCCCGGGGTGTTCAGCCGCAGGATCGCGATCTCGGCATCCCGTTCGGCTGCGGTCGCCAGACCGTCCTTCACATGTCTGGCGGTTGCGGGCCCAATGGCCCCGTCGATCTCGATGACGAGTGCAAGCCGGCCATTGCCGCTCTGTTCCTGTGCGATGGACAAGAATGTGGCAAGCCACGCAGCAGCAGCCAGAACCAATGCCAGAACAACCGCACCAGTTCGTTTCACGCCTACAACTCCATACATTAGATATGGGGCCGCAGGCGCCGAAATCCATTTTTGCACGCTCACGTTGGTGAATGCGGCCATGCCGCGGGGTCGACCACCATCGCGTCAGGGTCAGGTAAGGTCGCGGCAGCAGATCGGCGAGACGATCGATGGCGCCAATTCTGACGGCTTTGGGGGTCCCGAAGATACGATCGAGACAGGAGGCCGCATCGGACTCGAGTCCGACGCAGAACGTGTCTATGCCCATCCGGTTCAGGCCGAGCACGGCCCTGCGCGCATTGCGACGAACGATTGCGTCTTGGTCCCGGCGAGGTTATTGCTTGACGATGACTCAAGCAGAAAGGAGGGCTGCGTGATCACGTTCTTTCGTCACCACCGTCAGCGCGGCCCCGTTCAGGCCCTGCAAACGCGTTTGCAGGGCTGACCCGAGACGATCCCGTTCTCTTCCGGTCCGCCCAAGCGGCAGGTGTCGAGCGCTGAAGCTTGATCCCTCGCCGGTTTCGACCACCCTACAGACCGCCGAAGGCTCCATTCATGCAATCGGCATCGCCATGTCCGCGGCATGACTGGCGTCCCATCGGGCAGACCAGAGAACAAAAATGACCTCGATCAATTTGAGAAATGTCGGCGTGACACTCGTCGACACGCTCTTTTCCAATCTCGACATCGCCATCACGGCCGGCGACCGGCTGGGCGTCGTCGCCGCCAACGGCAGAGGAAAGTCGACCCTGCTCCGTTGCATCGCCGGCAGCTTCGAGCCGACGTCGGGAGACATCACACGCTCGCGCGGGCTGCGCATCGGCCATGTGGAGCAGGATGTTCCGGCAAGCCTCTCCGACACGTCCTTTCGTGAGGCTGTGCGGCTGGCGCTGCCGCCTGACCAGGCCGAAAGCGAGGCATGGCGGGCCGACATGGTGCTCGAATCCCTCGAAGTGCCCGAGCCGCTCCGCGACCGACCGCTGGGCAGGCTGAGCGGCGGCTGGCAAAGGCTTGCCATGCTTGGCCGGGCGTGGGTGACCGAGCCGGACATGTTGCTGCTCGACGAGCCCACCAATCATCTCGACCTCGCCCGGATCATGCAGTTGGAGGACTGGCTGAATGCCCTGCCGCGGGACGTGCCGGTGGTGATCTCCAGTCACGACCGTGCGTTCCTCGACGCCACCACCAACCGGACATTGTTCCTTCGGCCCGAGGCGTCACACGTCTTCTCGCTGCCCTATGCGCATGCGCGCGCCGCCCTCGACGAGGTCGACGCCGCGCAGCAGCGGAAGTACGAGCGCGACATGAGGACCGCCGATCAGATGCGCCGGCAGGCCGCCAAGCTCAACAATATCGGCATCAACTCGGGCAGCGACCTTCTCACGGTCAAGACCAAGCAGCTCAGGCAAAGGGCGGAGCGGCTGGAGAACGCCGCGCGGCCGGGACATCAGGAGCGCTCAGCAGGCGCCATCAAACTCGCCAACCGCGGAACGCATGCCAAGGTGCTCGTCACTATCGACGACGCCCCGGTGGGGACGCCAGACGGGACGTTGCTGTTCCGGACGGGCAAACAATGGCTCCGCCAAGGCGACCGCGTCGCGCTGCTCGGACGCAACGGCGCCGGCAAATCACGCTTGATCGAGATGGTCAGGGAGGCGATCACCAATCCCGACACCTCTGCTGGCGCGGTCAAGGCCACTCCTTCGCTGAAACTCGGTTACAGCGACCAGGCGCTGTCGGGGGTCGGCGACGACGAAACGCCGATGAGCGCCATCCTGCAGCGCTTCGAGGTCGGAGACCAACGCGCCCGAAGCCTGCTGGCGGGAGTGGGCATGAGTATCGACATGCAGGGCAAGGTGGTCGGCAGGCTGTCCGGCGGGCAGAAGGCGCGCCTGGCGATGCTGGTGCTGCGGCTGACCAATCCCAACTTCTACCTGCTCGACGAGCCAACCAACCATCTCGATATCGACGGGCAGGAGGCGCTCGAAGGCGAGTTGACGGCGCGTGAGGCGAGCTGCCTCTTCGTCTCGCACGACCGCAGTTTCGTGCGAGGTGTGGCCAACCGGTTCTGGCTCATCGACAGGCGACGCATGATCGAGGTCGACGGTCCTGAGGCCTATTTCGCTGCTGCCGCCCGAGGCACCGCCTGACGACGCAGCGCCTGAGCGCCGCACACACATCGGGCGCCCAAAGGCCGTTCGAAGAAAGCGGATAGTTTTCGGGCCGATGCCATAGGTCCCGGCGGTACCTCTGTTCGCCGGGACCGACGTGGCCAAAAGAGTGCGAAGGTCACCGGCACACGCATCACTTGCATATGCATAGAAGATGAGTATTGTCGCGGCGGGGATATTGGGAGCCGTACAAGTGCCTCCGCATACTGCTGAACAGGCTGACCAGCTTTCATCCTTCTGTGCCGACGACATTCCGGAGCATCACCGGGATGAGTATATCCGTGACTTCTACGGCCGCATACAGATGCGCTTGCATATTAAGCCGCATGAAGATCATTCCCTGAAATTCAAGGCGACGACGTTGCTGCTTCCCGGCATCACCTGCACGAAGGCTTCCGTGTCGCCGATGGCATGGGACCGGACCGAGGAACTGATGGCCGACGGCAACGACGACATCATCCTTTCCTGGAACAGCGGCGGCTACCGCTTCGACATGCCGGGCCGCGGAGAGTTCGAGACAAGCCCCGGCACCGCGGCGATCCTGCCGCTCGACCGCCGATTCTCGGTCGAAACGCGCGATTCGCGCTGGACCATGGCGCTGCAGTTCAAGCGCTCGCTGCTGGCGCCTCTGGTCAGGAACCTCGACGACATCCGCCCCGACAGCATAGGTCGCGCACGGCCGGCGCACCGCCTGCTGTTCGGCTATCTGTGGTCGCTGCAGGAACTTGGGCCCCCGGGCGACCTGGCGCCTCTCCTGTCGCGCCACATCGCCGACATTCTCGCTGCGGCATTCGGGGACCTCGAACACGAGCCGCAGACGCCAGGCGTGCGCGCCGCGCGCCTCGCCGCGATCAAGCAGCATATATTGCGCAATCTGTGCGACCCCGGACTTAGCGCCGAGCAGCTGTCGCGCAAATTCGAGATCAGCGCGCGCTATATCCGCCAGCTCTTCGCAGACGAAGGCACAAGCTTCTCAGACTATGTGACGGAGCAGCGGCTTGCCCATGTGCATAGCTGCCTGACCGACCCCCGGCAGATATTGCGGAGGGTCGCCGACATCGCCTTCGATGCCGGCATCACCGAGCCGTCGACCTTCTACCGGCAGTTCCGGCACCGCTACGGCATGACGCCGACGGATGCCCGTCGCCAGCTCAGATAGAGCAATTCCAGCAAGAGTGCGCAGCGGTTTTGCGTCCCGGAAGCTGCGCCGCCCTATCTTCGTCATTCTCGGGCCCGCGCCTACGCGAAGCGTGGGCGAGGTGACCCGAGAATCCATGCCGTGAAATCGCGGACGACTGTCTCGGTGCAGAATATGTGCGGGCTTGGGCAGGTGGATAGGGGAGCCATCCTCTTCCTCGACCGTCTCCGGCCTTCGGGTCGGTCACGGCATGGATCCACGGATCGGTGCGCCCTGCGCTTCGCTGCGTGCGCTCGTCCGTGGATGACGAAGCGGACATGTTGCCCGCTGATTACCGGCGACCTTCCTGTCGTGTACTATGGACTCGGAGAAAAGCGGAAATTGCTCGAGACTGGCTCCCGGAGCGCTGCCCCTCTCCTGCCGAAACTACCGAAGACCGCCGTGACTACCCTTGCGAGGCCGTCGCCTGCTCGACGTCCATCCACACCACTTCCCAGGTGTGCCCATCCGGATCATCGAAGCTGCGGCTATACATGAAGCCGTGGTCCTGGGCGGGGCGGGGATCGACCGCACCGCCCGCTCCCTTCGCCCTGTCGAGAACCGCATCGACCTCGGCCCGGCTTTCCGCCGTGATGGCGATGAGCACCTGGCTGGTCTTGCGTGCATCGGCGATCGGCTTCGAGGTAAACTGGCTGTATTTGTCGTGGGTCAGCAGCATGGCGTAGATGGCATCCGAAAACACCATGCTGGAGGCCGTGTCATCGCTGAACTGGTCGTTCTTGCTCGCGCCGAGCGCCTGGTAGAAAATGGTGGACTTCGCGAGGTCGCGGACCGGAAGATTGATGAAGACCATCTTGGACACGGAACTTCCTTTCAATATCTGAACTGCACTAAAGCTGACCCGTCGCCACCCCGGCTCGGATGCCCGATGCCAGCTTCTGGCCCGGACCACCGTCCGGGGACCAATACCGTCCCGGTGGTGAAGGTGGCGTCGAAGATGAGGAATAGCAAGGTGCGCACCATTTCATGAGCATCCGGTCGATCGTCAGGTTTCCCGATCCGCGCCTGCGGAGGGTCGCCGAGTCCGTGACCGTCTTCGACGCGGTTTTGAGCGGTCTCGCCCAGGACCTGCTCGACACGATGCGGGCAGCGCCCGGGATCGGCATTGCAGGGCCGCATATCGGCGTTCCCTTGCGGCTGGTGGTGCTGGAGCTGCCGGCCGCTGACGGTCCGCGTATCTATATCAATCCGAGGATCGACTGGGCTTCTCCCGAGATGGTCCGCCATACCGAAGGGAGCGTCTCCATGCCCGGCGTGACAGAAGTGGTTGAGCGCCATGCGCGGATACGCATAGCCTATCAGGATCTGGCCGGGGCAGAGCAGACGGAGGAGGCAGAGGGCCTGCTCGCCGTCTGTCACCAGCATGAGATCGACCAGCTCGACGGCATCTTCTGGATCCAGAGGCTGTCGCGGCTGAAGCGTGACCGGCTGCTCAGGCGCTACGAAAAATTGATGAGGGGCTCCTGACCGAACGCACCGGCGAGCGCGTGACTCGCGCGCGGACTCGGGGCACTTTAGACCTATCGGCGAATCCGTCGCGGGCCCGAAGATTGGCCGCCCGCGCCAGCGAATGATGGAAATCCGGGAAATGGCCATGCTGAAGGGTTCCGACATACTGGTAGCGGCGCTCGAGAACGAAGGCGTCGATCGCATATTCGGCGTTCCGGGCGAAGAGAACCTCGATGTGGTCGAATCCCTGCGTACGTCCGGCATCGAGCTGGTTCTCACGCGGCATGAGCAGGCCGCCGCCTTCATGGCCGCCACTCATGGCCGGCTGACCGGCAGGCCCGGCGTCTGCCTGTCGACGCTCGGGCCGGGCGCGCTGAATTTCTCGACCGGCGCCGCCTATGCCAATCTCGGCGCCATGCCGATGATCCTCATCACCGGCCAGAAGCCGATCATGACTGCCAGGCAGGCACGGTTCCAGATCGTCGACGTCGTCGCCTCCATGCGGCCGCTGACCAAGATGACGCGGCAGATCGTCAGCGTCGGCAGCATCCCCTCCGCCGTTCGGGACGCCTTCCGCGTCGCAATGGAGGAACGGCCGGGCCCGGTGCATCTCGAATTGCCGGAAGACGTCGCAGGCAACATGGTCGACGAGGCCCCGCTGATCCCGGTCCATCCCCTGGACAGGCCGGTGGCCGCCGCGGCAGCGATCGACCGGGCCGTGGAGATGATCCTGAAGGCCAAGCGTCCGCTGGTGATGATCGGCGCGGCCGGCAATCGCCCGCGGCTGGTCGAACCGCTGTCGGACTTCGTGCGCCGCACGCGCCTGCCCTTCTTCAACACGCAGATGGGCAAGGGCGCCGTCCATGGCGGATCCAATCTCTATATGGGCACGGCCGCCCTGTCCGAACGCGACTATGTGCATGATGCGATCGACCAGGCCGACCTGATCGTCTCGATCGGCCATGACACGGTGGAGAAGCCGCCCTTCCTGATGAAAAGCGCCGGCGGCCCCCGGGTGATCCATGTCGGCTACGGCTCCGCCAATGTGGAACAGGTCTATCACCCCGATGCCGAGGTCATCGGCGACATCGGCGCGACCGTGACCGCGCTCGCCGAGCGCCTGGGCGGCCGGCTCGATCCCGACCCGGCCTTCATCGCCCTGCGCCAGGAGATCCTCGAACGGATCAACGACCGCGCCGAAGAGGACCGCTTCCCGGTCACCCCGCAACGCCTCGTGCACGACGTGCGCAAGGTCATGCCGGAAGATGGCATCGTCTGCCTCGACAACGGCATGTACAAGATCTGGTTCGCCCGCAACTACCGCACCCATGTCGCCAACACGCTGCTGCTCGACAATGCGCTCGCCACCATGGGCGCCGGTCTGCCGTCGGCCATGATGGCGGCGATGCTCCATCCCGAGCGGCGTGTGATGGCGGTCTGCGGCGACGGCGGCTTCATGATGAACTCGCAGGAGATGGAGACCGCCGTCCGGCTCGGGCTCGACCTGGTCGTCGTCGTCCTCAACGACGGCGCCTACGGTATGATCCGCTGGAAGCAGGCGGTCGACGCGTTCCCGGATTTCGGCCTGACCTTCGGCAATCCGGATTTCGTGCGCTACGCCGAGTCCTATGGCGCCAAAGGTTCGCGCGTCACCGATGCGGCGATGCTGGCGCCGACACTGGAGGCGGCATTCGCCGGCGGTGGGGTCCATCTCGTCGACGTGCCGATCGACTATTCCGAGAATACACGCGTGCTGGTCGAGGAACTGGGCGCCCGTTCGATCGACGCAAGGTGAACGCGACGGGTGGCGGCGCGCCGATCAATCCTTCATTTCGGCGCCGCGTTGCGGTGGTCGCACCTCCGTTCTCCCGATCGCTGCAGTCGAGCCGCGAATGTTGAGTTCGGGCTGAGGATCTCCCAATGGCTGGTCGGCGAGCGCTTCCGATGCGGCGGTGGCCGAGGCCGACCAGGTGTTCCATCGCCAGACGCGCCGCCCGTACATTGCCGGGCTTCACCATGTCGAAGGGCTTCGACGCGTGGGGAAGGTGCTGGAGCCTGTGCGTGACTGGCGGGACGCCTATCGCATGATCTGCCGACAGGATATTGCGATCGCGCCTCGACACACATTGCTCCCGGTTTGCCCCCCGGCAATGGTGCTTTCAGGGCACCCCGGCAACTCTGACGGAGCGCGGGCTGCCGGGCAGTCAGCCCACATCAGTGGGCCGAGCATATGGCCCGCCGGCGCTTGAGGAACTCGGCCTCGGCCTCATTGCCGACCGAGGCGATGGCAGCGTCGTAGGCGCGGGCGGCTTCCGGCAGCCGGCCCAGCCGCGCGAGCAGGTCGGCCCGGACCGCGTGGAACAGATAGTAGCGGTCGAGTTCGAGTTCGTTGACGATCGCCAGCGCAGCCGCCGGCCCTTCGACCTCCGCTACTGCGACAGCACGATTAAGCGCCACCACCGGGGTCGGCGCGATCGCCATGAGCTGGTCATAGAGTTGCAGGATCTGCCTCCAGTCCGTATCGCCAGCACTCGCGGCATCGTCATGGACGGCGTTGATCGCGGCCTGGATCTGATATGGACCCGGCCGGTTCAAGCCCAGGCATTGCCGCACCAGCGCCTGCCCTTCCAGGATCAAGGCGCGATCCCAGATCAGGCGATCCTGGTCGGCCAGGAGGATGATTTCGCCCGCCGAATCCAGTCGCGCGGGCCGGCGCGCTTCGACGAGCAGCATCAGCGCAAGAAGGCCCTTCGCCTCCGGCTCGGCCGGTATCAGCAAGACGAGCAGCCTGCCCAGCCGGATGGCCTCGGCGCACAAGGCGTCGCGCGTGAGCTGCTCCCCGCGGCCCGCGACATAGCCTTCGTTGAAGATCAGATAGATCACGGCCAGCACCGCACGAAGCCGCTCCGGCAGATCCTCGGCCTTCGGAACGCGATAGGGGATGCCTGCATCGCGGATCTTGCCCTTCGCCCGGACCAGGCGTTGAGCCATTGTCGCTTCGGACATGAGGAAGGCACGGGCGATTTCCGCCGTGGTCAGGCCGCCCAGCAGCCGCAGCGTGAGAGCGACCTGCGCATCGGCTCCGAGCGCCGGATGGCAGCAGGTGAAGATGAGGCGCAGGCGATCGTCGGTCACGTCCTCCACGGCACCCTCCTCCATTTCTTCCTCCGTCTGCATCAGCACGGCCTGCGCATGGCGTTCATTGCGGGATGCCTCCCTGCGCAACCTGTCGATGGCGCGGTTGCGCGCCGTCGTGATGATCCATCCCGCCGGGCTCGGCGGGATGCCGGCGATCGGCCAGCGCCTGAGCGCCTCGACAAAGGCGTCCTGGACCGCTTCTTCCGCGAGCGAGATGTCGCGGAAGAGGCGGATCAGCGTAGCGACGGCGCGGCCATGCTCCTCGCGGAAAACGCGCTCTATCGCCCCGGGCGGGAGCCGAGGCGGGTCAGCCACGCCTACACATGTCGTGCCTGGGGTCGCCATGAAACGGCCTGACCTCGATGGGAAGCGTGATCGCCCGGGCAAGCTTCGCCCCCCATTTCAGAGCCTCATCGAGATCCGGGGCCTGGATCACGGTGAAGCCGCCGATATGTTCCTTGCCTTCGGCGAAGGGGCCATCGGTCGTCAACAACTGTCCCTCCTTCACCCGGACCACGGTCGCGGTGCTTGGTGGATGGAGACCGCCAGCGAACACCCATGCGCCCGAAGCCTTCATCTCCTTGTTGATCTCGTCGAGGTTGCGCATGATCGGCTCCAGGATCTCCTGCGGCGGAGGCGGGCCATCGGGCTGGTAGATGCTGAGCAGGTAAAGGGTCATCGGCTTGTCCTTCAGGCAGCAGAGCCGGCACCATGCCGGCCTTGCACCCGTCAAACGAACGGCTATCCCCCGAATCGACATCGATCGCGCGGGATTGGCAATATTTTTTGCCGCCTCGCTCGCGATGAATCCAGGACCGATGCTGCCCCAGAAGCTTCATGAAATTGTGCTTGCGGGCATAGCGCTCCTTGAGCGCGGCGACATGGGTGGACTGCTCGCAGCCGTCGCGCAGGCTGGCAATGTGGCGGATGAGTTTCACGGCCTCTTCGTAGGCCTGATTGCCGCCCGTCCTTACAAGCTCGTCAACACGCTCGACATAGACCTTCACGGCCTCCCGGGAATGGGTCGCCTCGGTCGCCCGTGCAAGGTCAAGTTTCACGCCCGTCCCGACCCGATACTTGCGCACCGTTTCACTTGGCGCGCTGCGAATAGATCGTCTCGCCCCGCTTCAGCATCTCGACAAAGCTCTCGATCCTCCTCCTGCGACCGGCATCGGTCCTGATGTTGTGCATGCGGAATGCCAGCGCGAAGCGGTTCTGCTCGCTGAGCTTGCCGAGCATTTCCCGCGCCTCCGGTTCGGCGTCGATGGCCGCCTGCAGGTCGTCGGGAATCTTCAGGTTCTTGCCGTTCTGGTAGGCCCGGTCCCAGCGTCCATCAGCCTTCGCCGCCTCGATGTGCTTCAGCCCGTGATCCGTCATCCTGCCTTCACGGATGAGCCTCGCAACATTGTCGACATTGATCTGGCTCCAGATGCTCTTCCTGCCGCGTGGCGTATAGCGCTGCAGATAGCTGGTCGCGTCGAGCCCCTTCCGCACCGCGTCGATCCAGCCCCAGCAGAGCACGACGTCGATCGCTTCCTTGGGCGTGATCGATTCGAGCCCTGAATCCACCTTGTGGATCTTGATCCAGACCTCCTCTTCCCGGTCGTGATGCGTGCCGAGCCATGTGTAGAAGCTCTCGGCATCCCTGAATTCCCTGACCTTGTCGGGGTCGACCTTGACCGGCGCCATCAGCCTCTTCGCCTCCGCATCTTCGTCCCGGTGACGTCGTCGCCCGGACCTCCGACGATTGCAAGCCGATCGCGGTTTTGCCCTGGGTTCTTCGCCATCAATAGCGAAGGGAAATGAACCTCGCCGATCCCTCGCGCTTGCGGCTGACCGCGGTCAGCCGGCGGAAAGACGGGCTGGGGCGAGCGAAGCGACCCTGCGTGAAGCGGTCGATCCGATTGCCCGGCATCATCGCAGGTCATGAGAAATCGACGGCATGGCGGGAAAGGGAATTCGGCCGCTTCGGCGCCATGGGTTGACTTGAAATGTCGCATCGCGATTGCTGCCGGGAAATACGGAGGAACGAACGAGCCGGAGACATTCCATCGAAGACCTGCAATCATACGTCGCCTGAGCACGGCCGCGAAATATTCCGCTCAGGTCGCGCGGAAGCGTCACATACCTCGGGCCAGGTGCGCCTCGCTGCGCCGGCAGCATGAAATGAAGACTTGCCCGACGCTGCTTCCGCGGGAGAAACCCGCTATTCAAGGAAGTCGTCGTTCCAGAATCGATTCCGCCCATGCCGCCCGATCCGCTATCCATCCTGAAAAGCGTCTATGGCTATGACAGCTTTCGCGGCCGGCAGCGCGAGATCATCGACCATGTGATCGCGGGCAACCACGCCTTCGTGCTGATGCCGACGGGCAGCGGCAAGTCGCTCTGCTACCAGGTTCCGGCGCTTGCCTCTCCGGGCATGGGTCTCGTCATCTCGCCGCTCATTGCGCTGATGGAAGACCAGGTGACGGCACTGAGACAGGCCGGCGTCAAGGCGGCGGCGCTCAATTCCCGGCTCTGGGGCGCGGACAAGGACCAGCTCTGGCGCAAAGTCGAGGACGGCGCGCTCGATCTCCTCTATATGGCCCCGGAAACGCTGTTGAAGCCGGAGAACCTGGACCGGCTGAAATCCGCGCGCCTCTCCCTCATCGCCATCGACGAGGCCCATTGCCTTTCGCAGTGGGGCCACGATTTCCGGCCCGAATACCGTGCGCTCGACTGTCTCGTCGAAGTCTTCCCCGGTGTACCGCGCATCGCGCTCACCGCCACGGCGGATGCGCCGACGAGAGCGGAGATCGTCGAGCATCTGCACATCGGCGCCCACAACAGCTTCGTCTCCGGCTTCGACCGCCCCAACATCCGCTACTGCGCCGCCGAGAAAACGAGCACGACCCAGCAGATGCTGCGTTTCCTCGAACCTCGCAGGGGCGAGAGCGGCATCGTCTATTGCCTGTCCAAACGCAAGACGGAAGAAGTCGCCGCCACGCTCAACGCCCACGGCCTCACCGCCCTGCCCTACCATGCCGGCATGGAGATGAGGGCGCGGGACGAAAACCAGCGCCGCTTCCAGCACGAGCAAGGCCTGATCATAGTCGCCACCATCGCCTTCGGCATGGGCATCGACAAGCCCGATGTGCGCTTCGTGCTGCATGTGGACCTGCCGGCCAGCATCGAAGCCTATTACCAGGAGACGGGCCGCGCCGGACGCGACGGCCTGCCCTCGGAAGCGCTGATGCTCTATGGCGCACAGGACATGGCGCTCCGCCGCCGCTTCATCGACGAATCGGAGGCCACCGACGCACGCAAGCGCATGGAGCACCGCAAGCTCGACGCGCTCCTGGGTTTCGCCGAATCCTGCCAGTGCCGCCGTCAGGTCCTCCTGCGCTATTTCGGCGATGACTGCGGGCCTTGCGGCAATTGCGACATCTGTCTCGACCCGCCCGAAACCTTCGACGGCTCCATTGCAGCCCAGAAGCTGCTCTCCTGCATCTATCGCACCGGCGAACGTTTCGGGCAGGCGCATGTCATCTCGGTTCTCCTGGGCGAGAGCGACGAGCGCATCGGGCGCCTGGGCCATGACAGGCTCTCCACTTTCGGCATCGGAGGAGAACACGACCGCAACGGCTGGCGCTCGATCGTCCGGCAACTCGTCGCCCGCGGGCTGATCGAGGTCGATGTGGCGGGTCATGGCGGCCTGTCCATCTCTACCGACGGCCGCCAGTTTCTGCGCGAAAAGCCGGCTTTGCGCCTGCGGCTCCTGAAGAAGGCCGGGCAGGACCGGAAATCCGCCCGCCGGGAAACACGGGAAGCGCTCCCTGCCGCCGACCGCACACTTTTCGAGAGGCTGCGCGCCAGACGCATGGAACTGGCCAGGGCGCAGAACGTGCCGCCCTATGTCATCTTCCACGACCGGACGCTTGCCGAAATGGCCGCGCGCCGCCCGCGATCCGCCGCGGAACTCGCCGCCGTCCCCGGCGTGGGCGAGGCCAAGCTGGCACGCTACGGGGCGGCGTTCCTGGAGGTCATCGACGGGGGCGATGAGGGAGCCTGAGAGCAGACGCTCGGCCGAAATCAACCAGTGCCGCACTCGGCTCCCGTCGACGGCCCAAGAACAAGAAGAAGAGTCCCCTGCTCCACGCAATGGCTCGTCACATCGCGAGCCGCCCCATCGATCGCTCTGCTACCTTCCCCTCAAATTGTCCGCCAGCGCCGAGAGCGCGTCCGCGATCTGCCTTGCTGTTTCCGGCGGCGGCAGTGGCATCTTGAGATTTCGCCCTCCCGTGGCCGGATCGCGCTCGATCCACGGATGTGCCGGAGCGCTGGGGTCGTTGGCCGCAGCGAGAGCCGCAACGAACTGCGCGCCGACTTGCACCAGCGCCTGCCACGGATCGGGAGCCGCGACGCGCGCCGGCGCCCCGCCGTCGTCCACGCCTGTGGCCGCAATCTCGCCGGCTTCGATGTCGGCACCCGCATCCTCCCCGAAGCCGCCGGCACCGTCAGCCACGACGTTGTTCATTTCCTCGGCTGGCGTCACGGCCTCGCTCTGTCCCATACGGCCGGTGACGTTCTCCACATCCTTCATGAAGCGGGTGAGCCGCGATCCGCCGAGCGAAATCTCACTTGCGCCGCCGTCCAGGATGCCCGCCGACAAAGAGCGCTTGAACGCAAGAACCGAAAGCATGCCCTCTTCGATCGTCCCCTTCGCCACGAAGTTGACGATCCGCACCGGCCGGGCCTAGCCCATGCGATGAATGCGGGCGATACGCTGTTCGAGGATCGCCGGGTTCCAGGGCAGGTCCATGTTCACGAGGGTCGAGGCATGCTGCAGGTTGAGACCTGTGCTGCCGGCGTCGGTCGACAGGAAGACGCGGCAGCCGGGATCGTCACGAAACCGCTCGACCAGTGCCGGCCGTTTGTCCGACGGGATGCCGCCGTGGAAGCTGACATAGCCAAGTCCGAGCTTATCGAGACGGCGAATGATGATGTCATGCGTTCTCGTCCATTGCGAAAACACCACGGCTTTGGCCTCGGAATCCGCGAACAGGTCTTCGAACAGCGCCGCCAGTTCGTCGGCCTTCACGCCATGGTCGGACTCCTGATCCAGCAGGTAGGTGCTGTTGCACGACATGCGCATGTTCTGCAGCGCACAGGTCAGCCGCCGCTGATCCTTGTCGGACAGGAACCTGGTCTTGCGCCAACGCTGGACGATCTTCGCGACCGCGTCGGCGTTTTCCTGGTGATGGAGCGATTGCATCTCGGTCATCGGCACCAGAAGATTCTGGTCGGTCCGGCTGGGCAATTGCCGCAGCACCTCCGATTTGCGGCGGCGGACCATGACCGGCGCCAATGTCTGGCCGATCTTTTCCAACCCGGTATAGCCGGTGACTCGCCCGGCTTCGTCCTTGACCTGGTGCTCGTGAAGCAGCTTCCAGGTCGGTCCCAGCCGATGCTGATCGACAAACTGGACAATGGAAATCAGCTCTTCGAGCTTGTTTTCCAGCGGTGTTCCGGTGAGCACGATCGCGTATGGGCTGTCGACGCGTTTCAAAGCGCGCGCCGCAATGGTGTTCCAGTTCTTCACCCTTTGTGCTTCATCGACGATCACCAGATCGGGCGCCCAGGCCGCGATCAGGTCGAGATCGGGTTTGAGCTTCTCGTAGTTCGTTATCTTGCAGAAATCGGTCAGGGCGTAGTCCTTCTGCCGCTGCGCCCGTCCGCCGTTGATGACCCTCACCGCATTTTCGTCATGTCGCCCCGTGAAACGCATGATCTCGCTTTGCCACTGGTATTTCAGCGAGGTCGGGCAAACCACGAGCACTTTCGAGACGCCGAAATGCCGAGCCAATATCTCGGTCGCGGCGATCGCCTGTATGGTCTTGCCCAGGCCCATATCGTCGCCGATCAGTGCCCGGCCAGCCTTTACCGCGAACAGCGCGCCCTCCGCCTGATAGGGATAAAGCGGCGCCTTCAGGACAGCCAGCAGCTTGGGGTCGGCCGCTCCGCTTGGGAACACCTGACCGAGCAGGGCGGCCCGCCGGTCGGCATCTCGTCGTCCCGCGACGAAATCGAGGGCGTCGTCATAAGCGCGAAATTCATGTCCGGACTTCGATGCCACGGCCATGAACCGTTCGAGCTCGCCGAAGCGTTCCTCGGGCAGCAGGCCGTCCTGTTCGAGGTCGAACAAGCCGGCGGCCGCTTCCCTCAATTCGGCCGGGCAATCCGTCCCTGCGCGAAAATGCAGGCGACGTTTTCCGTCGTTGCGAAGATAAAGCTCGGAGAATGCGGGTTGGTAGCCCCGGGCAAAGGCCGTCTTCGCACCGCGCTTCTTCTCCAGCCTGCCGATTGTGAATTCGATGTGCTTGCAAGTGCCCAACTCGCTGGTCGCGTAGTCAGGGCACGAACAGAAATTCCCTCCCGGCCCCCGGCCTCTGATCGCCACCCGATAGCTGGATTTCGAGACAGGATTGCTGACCCTGAATTCAGAAAAGAACGGTTCGCTCCCAAGATTTTCAAGACCGAAGGCCTGCTCGCGGCCGAACTGCCGGCGCAGGCCGCGTTGCCAGTCCAGCGGCGAAAGACCTGCGGGCGCATCCGTGCGAGAGAGTTTGGGTTCCTTGTTCGGCTTGGCCGCAAGGCTTCGGCGCTTCGATCCCATTGAAATGTATCCGCTCCGTTCGGCACAAAAAAGCACTCATCCCGGTGCCGGTGACGCAACCAATGCATCGGCCGCCGAGATAACATCGAAGCCGGTGGCCGGCGTCTCGATTCTGAAATTCGCGTCACCTCACTATCACGACAGGAGCATGTTTCGGAATGATTGGGTGCCGGAAAACGCACTGCCGCCCTGATTGAGCACGCAGCGATCCGCCTCCTTCCAGGACATCGCCATTCGAAGCCTGCAGCAGTCGGCCTTGGGGGCCGGAAGGATCACAGTCCCTTGCGGAAGTCGCCGGGGCTCTGGCCCACCCATTTGTGGAATGCACGATAGAAGGCGCTGGGCTCGCTGTAGCCAAGCTCGGCGGCGACTTCGGCCACGCTCGACGATTTCTCCTGCAGGAGCCTCTGCGCCCGGACGGAACGCAACTCGTCCTTGATCGCGCCGAAACTGAGGCCATCGGCCCGCAGCCTGCGCCGCAACGTCGCCTCCGACATGCGCAGCGCCTTCGCCATCGCCTCGAAGGACGGCCACGTCGAAGCGGGCATCGCGGCCAACCGCGCCCGCACGCGCGACGAGGTGTCGTGGTCGTGCCGGTATCGGATCAGAATGTTGGCCGGCGCCTCGCGCAGGAAGCTCTCAAGTGCGGTGTCGCTGCGGATCACCGGCAGCGCGAGATAGGACGAGTCGAACACGAGACGCGTCGACGGCCGGTCGAACAGCACGGGCGCGCCGAAGAACTTGCGGTAGTCCTTCCGATGGACCGGCGCCGGGCAGGCGAAATCGAGATGGCGCAGCGGGATACGCCGCCCGATCAGCCAGCAGGCAACCCCCATCAGGATCAGCCAGTAGGCGCGATAGGCAAAGGCCGGGCGCGGAAGCCCCTGATCGGCCAGGACGACATGGGCCATGCCGTCGCGGATGTGCAATTCGCCGCGCGGGTCGTCCAGCACCACGTTGAGGAACAGCAGCGCCCGGCGCAAGGCACGCTCGAGCGTGCCGGAATGCAGGACTGCGTAGCACAACAGATCGAAGCTGCCCGGCCGCATCGGGCGTGCAGCCAGACCAAAGAACTCGTCCTCAATCGCTTCAGCGATCAGCCACCACAGCCGCCCGTATTGGACGTTCGTGACCGGTTCGATCACCTTTTCAGGCAGGCCGGCCGCCGCCATGAAGGGCACTGTGTCCAGTCCCCTCTCCCGCAGGCTCGCCAGCGCATCCTCGACGAAGCCCGGCGTGATGTTGTGTCGCTTCATGGCTGGCTCATATTGCAGAACCGATCATGAATCGAGACCGCAGTTGTCATTGTTTGCAATGGATGAGCGGCTACCCTTTGGCCTACAGTACCCCGCGAGGAGGTGGGGGCTGCCAGGAGGAAGCTGGCCAGGAGGAAAGCGAAATGACCGGAACACCTGCTTCGGCGCCGTTGGCTCGCTACGACGATGCCGTCGCTCGGTTTCGCATCGAGGATGCGGCCGCCCTGCTTCAGGGTGATCCCGCGACCGGCATCAATGCCTGCGTCGAATGCTGCGACCGTTATACCGGCAGCAACCGCCTGGCGCTGTGTGCGATCTCGACCGACGGGAAAGTCACGGAATACAGCTTCGACGATCTGCGCGACATGGCCGCCCGCGTGAGCAATGTGCTCAAGCAAGCGGGCGTCGGCGCCGGCGATGTGGTGGCCGGCCTGCTGCCGCGCACGCCGGATCTGGTGGCGACCATCCTCGGCGCATGGCGCATCGGCGCCGTCTATCAGCCGCTTTTCACCGCCTTCGGCCCAAAAGCGATCGAGCAGCGCTTCGAAACCAGCAGCGCAAAGCTGGTCGTGACCAATACGGCCAATCGCGGCAAGCTAGCCGAGGTGGAGAATTGCCCGCGGGTCGCGACGGTGCTCGCGCCCGGAGAAGCCTTGCCGGAAGGCGACATCGATTTCCGTGCGGCCGTTGCAGCCGCTTCGACCGACTGTCCGCCCGTGCTGCGCAAGGGCGACGACCTCTTCATGATGATGTCGACCTCGGGCACCACAGGCCTGCCCAAGGGCGTGCCGGTTCCGCTGCGCGCGCTGATGGCCTTCAGCGCTTACATGCGCGAGGCGATCGGGCTGCGTCAGGACGACATCTTCTGGAACATTGCCGATCCGGGCTGGGCCTATGGCCTCTACTACGCCATCACCGGGCCGCTGCAACTCGGCGTCGCGACGACGCTTTATGAAGGCGGCTTCACCGCGGAAAGCACCTACGACATCATCGAGCGGCTTGGGGTCACCAGCCTCGCCGGCTCGCCGACCGCATTCCGCCTGCTGCTCGCGGCGGGACCGGAGGCCGCCGCTCGCGTCAAGGGCAAGCTGCGTGTCGTCAGCAGCGCCGGCGAGCCGCTGAACCCGGAGGTGATCCGCTGGTTCGACGCCAATCTCGCCGCGCCGATCCATGATCATTACGGCCAGACCGAGCTCGGCATGGTCGTCAACAATCACCACGGGCTGGTCCATCCCGTTCGCCATGGTTCAGCGGGATATGCAATGCCGGGCTATCGGGTCGCCGTGCTGGACGAGGCTGGAAACGAACTCGGCCCCAATCAGCCCGGCGTTCTTTCCGTCGACATCGAGAAATCCCCGCTGCTCTGGTTCACCGGCTACTACCGGAAGGAAACCCCGGCCATATCAGGCGGCTACTACCGCACCGGCGATACGGTCGAACTAGAGCCGGACGGCTCCGTCAGCTTCATCGGGCGCGCGGACGACGTCATCACCTCCTCGGGTTACCGGATCGGACCGTTCGACGTCGAAAGCGCGTTGATCGAGCATCCCGCGGTGAATGAGGCAGCGGTCGTCGGCGTTCCCGACCCGCAGCGCACCGAGATCGTGAAGGCATTCGTGGTCCTGGCATCAGGCCACCAGGGCAGCCCGGGACTTGCCGAAGCGCTTGCCCAGCACGTCAAGAAGCGTCTCTCGGCCCATGCCTATCCGCGCGAGATCGATTTCGTGGCCGAGTTGCCCAAGACGCCGAGCGGCAAGATCCAGCGCTTCCTCCTGCGCAAGGCGGAAGTCGAGAAGCAGAAACAGGCACAGGGCTGAGCATCGACCGGCCCAATCCGCAGCGTGAGGAATGAAGATGTCAAACAGCGATCCCATCGTCATCGTCGGCGCGGCACGCACCCCCATGGGTGGCTTCCAAGGCGAACTCGCCGGCGCGCAGGCAACCGATCTCGGCGCGGCCGCGATATCAGGCGCACTGACCGGGGCGGGCATTGCCCCCGAAGCGGTCGAGGACGTCATCATGGGCTGCGTGCTTCCCGCCGGCCAGGGCCAGGCTCCGGCACGCCAAGCCTCGATCAAGGCCGGGCTGCCGATCGCCACGGGCGCCACGACGATAAACAAGATGTGCGGCTCCGGCATGAAGGCGGCCATGCTCGCCCATGACCTGCTGCTGGCCGGCTCCGCCGACGTGATCGTCGCGGGCGGCATGGAGAGCATGACCAACGCGCCCTATCTGCTGCCGAAGGCACGCAGCGGCTATCGCATGGGCCATGGCCAGATCATGGATCATATGTTCCTCGACGGACTTGAAGACGCCTATGACAAGGGCCGCCTGATGGGCACCTTCGCCGAGGATTGCGCCGAAGCCTATCAGTTCACGCGCGAAGCGCAGGACGACTATGCGATCTCGTCGCTGACCCGCGCACAGAAGGCGATTTCCGACGGTCTCTTCAACGCCGAGATCGTGCCGGTGACGGTGCGGTCGGGCCGCTCGGAAGCCCAGGTTTCCGTCGACGAACAGCCGGGGAAGGCCAGGCTGGACAAGATTGCGACGCTGCGCCCGGCCTTCCGCGAGGGCGGAACGGTTACGGCCGCCAATTCCTCGTCGATCTCGGACGGGGGCGCAGCGCTCCTCCTGATGCGCGCCTCGGAAGCCGAGAGACGTGGCCTCACCCCACGCGCTGTCCTCGTCGGCCACGCCACGCATGCCGACAAGCCGAACCTCTTCCCGACCGCCCCCATCGGCGCGATGGGCAAGCTTTCGGAAAAGATCGGCTGGAACCTCGCGGATGTCGATCTGTTCGAGATCAACGAGGCTTTCGCCGTGGTCGCCATGGCCGCGATGCGTGACCTCGACCTGCCGCATGACAAGGTCAACATCCATGGTGGCGCTTGTGCGCTCGGCCATCCGATCGGCGCATCGGGCGCACGCATCATGGTCACGCTGCTCGCCGCACTCGAAACCCACGGCCTGAAGCGTGGCGTCGCGGGCGTCTGCATCGGCGGCGGCGAAGCCACGGCGGTCGGCATCGAAAGGATCGTCTGATGCTGCTCTCCGACACGCAGGAACAGATCCGCGACGCTGCCCGCGATTTCGCGCAGGAACGCCTTGCTCCGGGCGCCGCGAAACGCGATGCCGAGCACGCTTTCCCGCGCGCCGAACTGACGGAGATGGGGGCGCTCGGCTTCATGGGCATGCTGGTTCCCGCGGAGTGGGGCGGCTCGGATCTCGGCATGGTCGCCTATGCGCTGGTGCTGGAGGAGATCGCGGCGGGTGACGGAGCCTGCTCGACCATACTCTCCGTTCACTCCTCGGTCGGCTGCGTGCCCATCCTGCGTTTCGGCAATGAAGATCAGAAGCGGCGCTTCCTGCCGAAGATGGCCACTGGCGAATGGATCGGCGGCTTCGCCCTGACGGAGCCACAGGCCGGTTCCGACGCCTCGGCGCTCAAGACACGGGCGCGGCTGGACGGAGACCACTACGTCATCGACGGCGCGAAACAGTTCATAACGTCGGGCAAGAGCGGCAGCGTGGTCATCGTCTTCGCGGTAACCGACCCGGCAGCGGGCAAGAAAGGCATTTCGGCCTTCATCGTGCCGACCGACACAGCAGGCTATGAGGTTCTGTCTGTCGAGCACAAGCTCGGGCAGCATTCCTCCGACACCTGTGCGCTCGGCTTCACCAATATGCGCGTGCCGGTCGACAACCGCCTGGGCGCCGAGGGCGAAGGCTACCGGATCGCGCTTGCCAATCTCGAGGGCGGGCGCATCGGCATCGCCGCGCAATCGGTCGGCATGGCCCGCGCGGCCTTCGAGGCCGCGCGCGACTATGCCCGGGAACGCATTGCCTTCGGCAAGCCGATCATCGAGCATCAGGCCGTCGCCTTCCGCCTGGCCGACATGGCGACGAAGATCGAGACCGCACGGCAGATGGTCCTGCACGCGGCCGCCCTGCGCGAGGCCGGCAGGCCGTGCCTTTCCGAAGCCTCGATGGCGAAGCTCGTCGCCTCCGAAATGGCCGAGCAGGTATGCTCCGCCGCGATCCAGATCCATGGCGGCTACGGCTATCTCGCCGACTATCCGGTCGAGCGCATCTACCGCGACGTCCGCGTCTGCCAGATCTATGAAGGCACCAGCGACGTCCAGCGCCTGGTCATAGCGCGGGGGCTGTGAAATCGGGGGCGATGGCCACGTGTTCGCTCACCCCTTCATCCAGCGGGCAGCGTTCCAGGAGCGGGCCGATCTATAAGAGTATTGGCTGGTCCCTTCGATTTTCCAGCGCTACCCAAGCGTTCGAAAGCGCGCGAACTCCCGAAACAATGTCTTCTGGTTGGCGAATCCGAGTTTTTCCAGAGCTGATTTGAGCTGCTTTTGAACAGTATCGAGCGCGACACCACGTTCAGCGGCCAGCTCTCTCAGGTTCCGGGAATTCAGAACGGCACATAAGACGGCCGTTTCCGCATTGGTGACGTTGCGGTCCGCGCAGAACAGGGCGACCGTCTCCACGTCCGCCTCGCCGCCTCGGCCCAGTTCCGAAATCGAGAAGACGATCTCGGCGCTTCGGAGCTTGCCGTCGGCGCCGAAACTCGGGGCGGATGCATGCGCGCGGATGCTGTAGTCGACGTCAATCCTCTGGTCATGGACGATGACGTGCGATCGACCGGTGGTCCGGATCCGTTCCTGGAACTGCGCCAGTCGGTTGTTTTCCACCGTATCGGGACAGACGAGCCGGCCATTGTCGACCAAGAGGAAGCCCGTGTCCAGGATCTGCGCGGCCGCATGATTGGCATGCATGAATTTTCGCCCGCGAACGACAATAACGGCGGTGTTCAAACGATCCAGCACACCCAGGCTCATGTCCCTGCTGATTTGAAGATCGCGGTTGGCCTTGGTGGTTTTGTATGCCTGCAGAACATGCGGAGTCAGCCGTGCCAATGCCGCTTTCCTGACGGGATCGAGATCGTCACCCGGCTTGAGTGTCGAGACGCCGAACCAGCCGATACAGCCGTCGACCGACATATGGGCGCCGATGATGTCGTAGATCGCGTATTTGGGCAGCAATTCCTGATGGATCGGGCTTCTGCGTGCCTCCTCCCGTGAAACGTAGCTGCGTTCTTCGAGCAGGACGCCTGGATCATTCTTCAAGATCCGTGGCACACGGAAGTCCGTGTCTACATAGTCACGCAGATACTCGGATGCAAAACCGGGGTCTCCGCGTGGGAAGAGACTGAAGTATTCGTCACCGCCGTCGGCAGAGGCGAGCAGCAGATGCACCGTGCCGCCTCCGACGAAATCGGCGATCTCGATTCCAAGCGGGCTCCAATAGTCCGGATTGACCGCAGCCTCATAGATCTTCCGAATCAGTCGGTCGCAATCATCCATCGCGCCGTTTTGTTCCCCGTCCCCGTTGTCGCGGCCCGTCGATGAGCATCCATGATATGGACGCCTTGTAAAGGCTTGACTCCAAACGAGGGCAAATTCGGTGCGTCTGTCGGACTTGGATGCCTTTAACCCAATCGCCGACATGAAAATGGAAATGCCGCGGCGGGCCCGACTGGCGGCAAGCTCGAGTGTCCTGAGTTCGATCTGGATCGGGGATGCCAGAGGAACGATGCCGAGTTTGGCTCGGCCGAAATTCCACGCGGTGATCTCATCGACAACGCCGCACCAACCCCATGCTGGCGAAAAGCCCATGGAGGGCGCGAGGGCGAAGATACGCGTGGGAGCCGGAGTCCCCGCGCCGAAGTGTCGGCGGCAAGCACCATTCGAACCGACGGGTCGATTGCCGCATGGGCTACGGGGCTACTTCTTCTTCGCCCGAGACCGCGTCGGGGCACGCTTTGCCTTCGTCGAGGCAGCCGGTTTCTCTGTCTGTGGCTTCGCCTCGGGCGTCGATGCCTCTGACTTGGCCGCCCTCGACTTCGCTGTCGGCGGCTTGATGCCTGGCGCCGACGTAAGTGCCTCGAGCTCTTTCTTATAGCCCTCGATCGCGGACTCGTAGAGCGAGACAGTCTCGTCTCGCCGTTGCGTCAAGGCTTCGATCGCGGCCTTGATTTCTTTCGCCCTCTGGTCGCGCAGCTCCTGCGGGAAGTTCGTTTCCCTCTCGGTGACCCGCCCGAAGAGCGGCTGCTTGGCAGTCTTGTCGAGCCAGGCCGAATGTTCCTTGAGGATTTCGTCGAGCGTCATGGCGCGGTCCTTTCCGTCTAGAGCAATTCCAGCAAAAGTGCGTTGCGGTTGTGCGTCCGGAATTGCGTAAAAACAAAGAGTTAGAGCATTTTCGGGTTTCAGGGAAAAGCGGAAATGCTCTAGGGTGCAATCAGGTTGAAGGCATTCGCCGGCGCCGGGAAGTCGGGATGCTGGAGGGTGATGCCCTGCGTGACATTGCCGATGAACGGCCCCGGTATGCCGTTGAAGTTCACCGAGAAATACCGCGGCGTCGTGGCTTTGATATGGTTGCCGGTAACGATCGCCGCCCTGCCCCTCAGCGAGACTGTCGCCCTCCTGTCGTCTGCAGCCGGTGGCGAGACATGCATGCAGTAGTTCTGGTCGAAGGAAGCCCGCTCGAACCTGACGAAGCCGTTGCCGAGCTGCGCCTGAAGCAATTCCACCAGCGCGGTCTGGCCCGTGCCGATGAACTTGTTGCCGTGGATCTGGATGGCGAAACCGAAGACGATGAGATCGTTGACCTGCAGATCGAACAGGCCGCGCATGACGAGCGCCCGATCCTCGCGCAGCGGGTCGCGGGCGAACGCATTCGAATAGGTCACCAGATTGTTCGAAACGCGGGCCTCCAGGATAAGGTCGCCCGAAATGCCGTGGTCGGCCGTCGATGTCGGCGGCACACCGGCCAACGTGCCCGTGTCCATGATCTCGTTGTCCGTTATGTGCGCCTCCCCGGCGACGGCAAGGAGGCTGACGGCCCTCGCGATCGGGGCCATGTTGCCGGCGCAGCCGACGACCCGGTTGCCGGTGATTTCGCAGCGTGCCGAAAGCTGCACGCCGATGACGCCCCACAGGCTCAGCCTGTCGAGCCTGTTGCCGTCGACCGCCGGTCCCCACTCGCGGAACAGGGATATGCCGGCATTGCCGTCGCGTATGTCGTTCTCGGCGATGCGGTTCTGGTTGCCGTCCCCGACGAAAATGCCGCTGAGCGCCGAGCGGATGCGGTTTCCGGCGAGGCGAGCCCCGCGCAGGCGCGTCCCGAACAGCGCAAGGCCCGCTTGGCCGCCCCCTTCGAAAACGTTGTCGGTGACGACGAGATCGTCGGCGCCGATCATGAGGATGCCGTGCTGCGAGCCCGACATCACATTGTGGCTGACAACGCCGCCGAGAATGGACCTCCGGTCGGCTTCGTCCAATTCCCCGAGGCGGATTGCAATCGGGCCGCGAATGTCGAGCTCCCGCTGGGTGGACAGCACCGCATTGCCGGTCACCGTTGCGCGTGATCCGTTCACCCTGATGCCGGTGAAGAGCGGGTGCCGGTGGCGAATCTTGTTATCGGAAATCGTGCAGGAGTCGGCAGCGCAATCGATGCCGCAGGGGCGCGCGGTGGCGTCGAGGCCCGGGGAAAGGATCGGGGAATCGACCAGGTTGTCGGCCACGATGGATCGCTCGGCCAGCGAGGCGGGGCGGCCGGCCGGATTGTCATTGAGCACGATACCGAAGAGGGCGCCTTCGACAAGGTTGCGGGTGATCCGGCAAGGGAAAGCCGTTTCTCGAACCAGTATCCCGGCGATCACCTGCAGTTGGTCGTCCCCGCGTTCGAGCCCAAGCTCGATCGTGTTGCCGTCGGCCTCGAAATCCTCGCAGCGCACCTGCACAAGGATTCCCAGGGTGACCGCCTCGACCCGGCAGTGGGAGACCGTGACCCGGTCGGAAGCGGTGATCGAGATGCCCATGAACTGGCGCGACTGCAGCGCGCGCATCGCGCAGTGAGCGATCCTCACATCGGCGCAGCCGGCGACGGTGACAACACCTTCCGCGGCCTGCCGCGCCGCATTCGCTTCGAACTCGATCCCCAGTATGTCGATGCCTTCGATCCGGAAACCCGCGGCATTGCCGACGATGAGGACGGGCCCGGCGCCGGCCGAGCGCACCGTGGTGCCCGGGCTTTCCGCCTTCAGCACGATGCTGCCCCGCGCGATCCTCAGCGGCTCGCGCACGAGATGCAGGCCGGTCTTCAGGCAGACGCAGCCGCCCTGATCCGGCAGAGCGTCGATGCCCGCCTGGATATCCTCGCCCGGGCGCACGATGATCGTGCAGCAGCAGTCGCCCTGGCCCTGCACCGGCGGCGGCGGACGACAGTCGATGACGGCCGGGTTCGCCCCGCCGAGCCCGGATATCGCCGCCAGTTGCAGATAGCGGTGCTCGATGCCGCGTGGCGGCGCGGCGTCGAGGATTTCGATCTCGGCGGTCGCCGTGCGCGCCCAGAACACCCAATAGTCGCCGATGCGGAACGACCCGCCGGCCGGATCGACGGAGAAGGTCACCTCGATGCCCGCCTCGATGGCGATTGGCCCGGCACCTGTCGGAATCAGCCCCGAAACCGGGTCGAGGCCCGGATTGGCGGCGGCTGTCTCATCCCACTTCTGGATGCGGGTATGGCGTTCGACCACTTCCGCGTCGTTGGCGCCGAAGGCCCTGCCGCCGCCGGTCGGGATCACGCGGTCGAGCACGACACGCAGGTTGGTCTCGTCGATATCGGCGACGACGGCCATCTCTCCGGCCTCGCCCATCAGTTCGCGGTGATCGTCGGTGACGGTCACCCAGTCGCCGATCTGGAAGCGCATGAACTGGTCGCGGCCGATGCGGTTGACGCCGAGCGTCGTCTGGGTGCCACTCACCGCGATCGACCGCACCGACGAGACGATCGTGCCGTTGTCGCGCGACCATTTGAAGGCGGCGGTACCGAGCGGTCCGCCGGCATGGATCTCGATCCGGTAGAGACGATTTTCCAGCCCGCGATAGCCGCTCGCCGGCGGCAATATGCAGGGATCGTCAGGCGCCGGCGGCGCAATCGCCTGCGTCGTCAGTCGCCCGGCCGAAGGCGGCTCGCCGACATCGAGGTCGCAGGTGGCCCCCGGCCTCTCCTCGACCCGCAACTGCCACACGGTCTGCGCGCGCGTGGTGGTGTCGGCGCCGCCGAGCGCCGCATCGAGAAGCTCGGGATCCTCGATATAGGTGACCTCGCGGTCCCATATGTCCAGATAGACGACGGCATCACCGGCCGGCAACGGCGCCGGAAGCGGAGCCGGCAGGAATTTCTGGTTGAGATAGGTGAAGTTCTCCTCGGCAAAGGCTTCGATCTGCACGCCGTCGACATAGAGCCGCCCCGGCGCGATCGACAGGTCGGCCGGCGGTCCCGCGATCAGGCCGATCGCGAAGGCGTTGGGCGTCGAAAGATAGGGCACCCCTACGGGGCCGAATATGTCCAGCGCCGTCGTGCGCAGCCGCCGCTTGAGGATGTCGATCTCCTCGTTCCAGTCGGAATCGAGCTGCACGCGCCCCTGCTGCATGAGCACGCCCGAATAGCGTTTCAGAGGATCGAAGCTGAACCTCGTATAGTCGCCGCTCATCGCCTTCCCTCCGTCATCCTGCCCTCCCGGCCGTCAGGTCACGTAGATCACGCCGTAGTCGAGGCCGAACGGCAGGTATTCCTTGAGTCGCAGCCTGAGATTGGCCTCGCGCTGGGGCTGCTTCAGATGGCAATAGACTCCCATTTCCGACCCGTCCGCCGCGCCCTGTGCGATCTCCGCCGGTCCCTTGAGCGACAGCTGAAGATAGGCCGGCATTCCATAGGGCTCTGCCGTGTATTCCGGCTTGACCTTCAGCCGCACGGCGGCACGGATCGCATCGCGCTCGGGATCGGTCAGCGGCCCCGCGCGCGCTTCCTCCTCCGCGATCGCCTTACGCTCGGCGAGATCCGGCTGGCAGCGGTAACGGCGCGGCGTGCGCGATCCCGGCGGCACGAAGCTGAAACGCACGCAGCCGACCTGGACACGCTCGGCCGTGGCGAGGCCGTCGAAAATGGTCTCGGTTGCGAAGTCGAACTGGCGCACGCGGGTCCGGCCGCGGATGGTTGTTCGCTCGAGCCTCGCCGGCGGACCGGGGAGATTGGCGGCGGCCACCCCGGCAATGGCGTCCGTACCGACGCCGTCGATGATGCTGTCCAGCGCGATCAGCGCCTCGGCATGTGCCGGCAGCCGGATAGGCCCGCAGATAGAGAAGGCGAGTTCGACGCCAAGTTCTGTATTGGCTGGCGCACCCGAGGGCAGCGCGGCCGCGGCGGTGATGCTCGGGTCGGGGGGCTGTGGGGGTGGTATCGGATCCTGCTCGGCGATCGAAACGCCCGGCACCAGCGTGGTATGGAGCAGGCGCAGCCGATTGAGCGAGCCGGCGATCTCGATCCGCCCTTCTATCAGCAAACCACCCAGCGTGATCGAATAGTCCGGCCGATCGCCGTCGATGACCAGCGGCCCGTCGAGCAGGAGATGCGGGCGCGCCCCGTCCGCCGCTTCGATCGCCAGTGCGGTCCCGGGATCCGCCGCGACCGCCGTGACGTCGATGGCGAGCGCCTCGGCATAGGTGCGGTTGTCGCGGATGCGGATGATCGCATTGCGCTTGCCGTCCAGCACCCATTGGTCGCGGGCGGCGGTGATCGTGGCGAAAGTTCCCGGCGCGCCGCTGCCGTCGACGAGCAGCGTCTGCACGTTCGGCGCGAAGCCCGGCCGCGTCAGCCATGCCCGCCGCCGATAGGGCCCGCCGCCCAGATCGGCAGGAAAGCCGTAGTGGTAATAGACCTCGACCAGGTCTGCCGGCACCAGCGCCGGACCGAGCGTCAGGCGTCCGCGCACGACGTCGACGGCGATCCTGTCGGTCGGCGGCTGCGACCAGACCGACAGGTTGCGGCAGACGACGCGTTCGGTGGTGACAGGCGCTCCGTCGACGAACACCATGATGCTGGGCGCTTCGGCGGCCGGCAGCGGCGGAAGCGGATCGAACAACCCGTAGAAATCGCCGATATTGTGGAAGAACCGTGCCGGCCGGATCGGCTGGGGAACATGGAGTTCGGTCGCCAGCCCGGCTTCGTCGCCCTCCCGACGGCTGCGGCTGAACAACGGCGCGGAATTGCCGAGCGGGCTGAAATGGTAGCGGAAATCGCCGGCGGGACCCAGCCGGCGCGCCGCCACGCGCTCCAGCCGATAGGCGCCCAGCCGCCACAGGAAGAAGCCGATATTGGGGACATTGTGCCAGCCCTCGTCCTGCGAGACCGGCCGCACGTCGACAGTGTGCGAAATCTCGTCGAAGGCGCCGTCGAGCCGATCCATGCGCTCGACGCTGCGGATGTCAGGCGTCCGCAGCGAGTGGAGGCGCAGATGGTTGCGCAGCCACTGGGTCCAGCCGATCGATTCGAAGAACTCGACGGCATGCGACGACCAGCCGGTGACGTCGCGGGCCAGTTCCTCCAGCATGGGCAGCGTGCCCTTGCGGCGGCGATAGTAGATCGTCTTGGCGACGTCAGCGCGTCCGCGCAGCGCGATCAGCGGCTTCAGGCTCGGGCCGGTCAGCGACTTGAACAGTTCGGCGGCGGTGTCGCCGTCCCTGACGCGGCTCTCGTCGAACAGCGGTACGGTGCCGACAAGATCGCCGATATAAGGCACGACCCAGGGCTCGCAGGTCTCGACGAAGGCGTTCTCGTAGAGCTGGCGGATGTCGCTTTCGATATGGCCGGCCTGCACGTCGAGGAGCGACAGCAGCGCCCGCAGCGGTTCTCCTTCCGCTACGTCCTTCTCGCGGATGAAGGCGGGAAGGAGCCCATAGAGCCTGTCGCTATCGGCGTTGGAGAAGCTCATCTCACAGGGCCTCCACCATCGTCAGTTGGAGGTCCGTCGCCGGGGTCTCGATGAATGCCTGCTCGGCCGCCAGGACAGGCGGAGGAACGGGACCCTCGAAACCGGCCCTTGCAAAGCGATCGATCATCGCGGCGGGTGGGGTCGGCCTGGCCGGGAAGATCCTGATATGCGGCTGCACCGGACCGGCGGTCACGGCGCGGATCGTCCGCTCCGCCGGGGTGAGCGAAGCGTAGCCCTTCAACTGGAACACGTCGACATCGACCGCGGCGACGCCTCGCCCGGCCTGCAGCGCGGCATAGACGCCGCTCAGGAAAGCCGCCTCCCCCAGGCCCATCGTCTCGAAGGCGAAGAGCGAGAGCAGTTGGGTCCGCGCCGCTTCGAGCACGCTGTCTGCCTCGAAGGCGGGATCGCGCAGGATCCGCGCCGAAACCACGATCGGCACCCGCACCAGATTGCCGAGGCTGAGCGGCCGGTTGACGTCGCGTACGCTGTCCATGGCCGCGCGCAGCGTGTCCAACGAAAGGCTCGAAAGCTTCGACCCGCCCGGCCCGGCGACCGTCACATGCACGGAGCGGCCAAGATCGCGCCACACCCAGGTGACGCTCGCCCTCTGCGCGAGCCCGGAGCTCGTGGCGATCTGCTCGAAATCGGCCAGCGAGACTGCCCGGCCGAAGGTTCGCACCGTGTTGGGCGCGGAAGTGCGCGCGTCGTCGCGGTTTTCGGGATCGGCAGCACCGTCCGCCGGCAGAGGATTCGTAACCGCGCGCAGCCCGACCGGCCGTTCCAGCGGGATCGACAGCTGATCGGGCTTCATCAGCCCCTCCAGGCCGATGCCCGTGCGGTATCGCGCAACGATGTTGAGCGCTCCGGACGGAACGCGGGCGCCGGTCTTGCCGTCGCCGAAGGTGACGATTGTCTCGGCCGCATCGGTCTGTCGCGCCGTATAGACCCGTTCGCCCGGCTTGCGGCCGTAGAGGCTCGCAACCTCCTTCCACAATTCGCCGTTGACCCTGATCTCGAGTGCCGCTTCGCCCTCCAGCTTCGCGGCGCTCTGCAGATAGGTCAGTTTCTGGCGCGACAGCCTGAACTTCTGGAACGCCTTCGCCGCCTCGCCATGGCCGAGCGGCTCGTCGGGTTGCGTCTCGCCGTGGCTGGCCGCCGCGATGTTGCCGGCAAGACTTGCCGCGGGGAACGGCTCCGGCAGCGGCGGCGTGAAGTCGACGAAGAGATGGTCGGGCAGGTCGCCGGGAACGACCGGCAAGGGCGTTGCCGAGGTCACGGTCGCCAGGTGGTTGCGGCCGCCCGAACGCAGCATGATGCGGCGGCCCTTCACCAACTGCTTCAGGCCGGCGAGATCGCCGGCCTTCTGTTGCGGCGTCAGGCGCAACGCCACCTGGGCCTGCGAGGCCTCTTCCGGATAGTCATATTCCCGCCAGACGAGATCGTCGGCGGAGATCCGGTAGATCGCCGTCTTGCGTCGATCAGGAACCGGTCCGATCCCGTCGCCGAGGCTCGCCCATTGCGTCCACCCGCCACCGAGAAGGGCACGATAGGCAATCGTCCCGTCGCCGCCGCGCGCATAGACATGCAGGCCGGAACCGTCGCGCGCCGCCGAGGGCGCCGAGGTCAGGGCCCCGGCAAGTGCGGTCCAGCCGGTCCAGGCATTGCCGATGCGCGCGATGTGCCAGAGCCCGCCGTCGGTGCCCTTCGCCAGCACGTCGATCCTGTCCGGGGCGGCGGCAGTGATTGCGACATCGCCTTCAAGCTTGCCGCCGAGATTGCGCCAGTCCGACCACTTGCTGCCATTGAAGAGGCGGTGGACGAGACTGCCGGCATCGTCGAGCGCGACGACGTCGATCCGCCCGGCAGCCGTCGAAGCAGTGGCCGGCGTCGTGGCCAGCACGCCTTTCAGCGACGTCCAGCCGGACCAGCTCGCGCCGTTCCATGCGCGATACCAGAGCCCGCGGTCGAGCCCGCGCGCGAAGACCGCGAGTGTCGTGCCACCGGTCGCCACGGGTGTCGGCGGCGACGTCAGGACGCCGCCGAGCGAGTTCCAGTTGCCCGGAGCGCCGGACGTCGCGTCGATGGTCCACAGGCCGAGGTCGAGGCCACGCACAAACACGTCGACCGTCCCGCCCGGGCGCGCGACGGGGCGCGGTTCCGACGTCAATATGCCGCCGTGATTGACCCAGACGAGGGCCGGGGCGCCCGTCAGGATCCTTTGGCGGAGCCGTCCCAATCGGTCGCGCGCGAAGATGTCGGTCCGGGCCACCGCCGGGCCGACGCCCGCCAGATCCGAGGAGGCGCTGTCGAGATTCTGGTAGGTCCATTGCCTAACCCCGGTCGTCCCGAGCGCAAGCGTGGCGCCATTGCCGGAACGGGCGAAGACGGCATGGCCGCCGCCCATCTCCACAACGACGGCAGGCCGGCCGCGAATGGTCTGGCGCAGGTGAAGATGCGTGACCGTGTCTTCGAGCGTCTCGAGGCTCGTCGGCAGATCCTCGGTCTTGACGACGACTGCCGTACGCAGGCGCGGGATGGCGGCCGGCCCCGCGTCGACGAGAAGCTGCGCCCCGCTGGCGATGTCGGTATGCCGGCCGTCGAGCGGATAGACGGTGTCGCCGGAACCGAAATTCGCGACGACGGGCTTCGCTATCCATTTCGGCCACAGCACGGCCGGAGGATTGGCCGGGACATAGACATTGACCGTTGCCGGGGCATTGTGGCCAAAGAAGCGCAGCCTGCCTTCAAGCTTCGCCGTACGCGCGATCTCGGGCCACCAGCTGTTCGATTGCACCGACGGGGCGAACGTCACGGCCTCGCCGTCCTGTCGCGCTTCGAGCGCCGTCACCGCTTTTTCCTCGATCGCTTCAAGCCCGAAGAAGACGAGGCGGTCGCCGACAGCGAGCTTTGCCGGCCGCGAAACGACAGGACCGCCGGTGCTGCCCAGCCGAAGCAGGTTGACGGGAGCCGGCCTGCCGAAGGCGGCGGCATCGTTGACGTCGCCATGAGCGATGATCTGCTCGATCGTCTCGAAGGTCTGCGGCCGCTCGTCCTGGCCCGGCACACTCATCACCTTGAGGCCCCTGCGGATGCGCGTTTCGGCGCCGGCATCGAGCGTGAAGGCGAGCATGGTCTGCGCGGCGAGGCCCGGGCGCATTCGATATCCGATCAGCCGTGTCAGCCGCAGCACCGAATCGCGCTCGCGCGCCGTGCGCAGATAGAGTTCGTTGGCGATCCTTTCGTTGTAGAAGGTCAGTACGTCGCCGACGGCCGCGAAGAGTTCGATGAGCGTGATCGCGTAATCGTCGCTCTCGCGGGTGGTCAGCGAGGCAAGAGCCGGCTGTCCGGCGATTGCCTCCAGCATCGTCTCGCGGAAGCTGGCGAAGGTCCCGATCCTGTAGGCGATCGCGGAGAGACCGGGGCGGTTCCAGATCTCGAACGGAACCGGCGGCGACGGCGAGCTGCAGCAGGAGCAGAAGGCGGAATGCGGCAGCGACATGTCACAAGCCTCCTACCGCGCTGAGACGCAGCACGCCGTTCTCGGGAAAGTTGCGGTCGTTGTCGAGGCGCGCGATCTCGAAGGGGCCGATCTCGATAAGCCCGCGATCGAGCTCTGCTTGCGGCAGTTCCCAGAAGCGCTTGAACAGCATGACTTCTGCCGAGTTCACCCCCTCGATGGCTTCGACCGCCGCATAGAGGCGCGACAGGTAGACCGCTCCCCCGAAACCGAAGTTGAGCGGATGGAAGAAGCCCCGCGAGCCGTCGGCAAAGCTGCGGTTGGAGAGCACCCGCAATGCCTCGCCCAATACGTCGCCGCGGAAATGGCCGGTGCCGACGCAGAGCCGGATGTCGATCTCCAGCGGAACGTAGATCGCAGCGCGGATGTTCAGGTCGTAGCCGGCGAGCTTGAACCGGGTCAGATGCGACTTGACCGCCGCCGCGAAAGCCGGCTGCAGTTCCGCGCCGCCACCCGGCAGCCTCCTCAGGTCCGCCTCGTCGACAGGGTGGATGGCGACGAAAACGGTGTACCAGCTTCCCGTCCAGTGGAAGCTCGCCTTGGCTGCCGCGACCGCCGGATGCCTGAGCGCGACCTCTTCCCAGTCGCGCTCGGTCACGGCGCGAAACTGCACGGCGCGGAAGGCTTCCGGCGCGATCTGGCGGACCTGCTCGATCGTCTCGGGGTCCTCGCCGAAGCGGGCAGGCAGCGGCTGGCGCACCCGCTCGATGGCAGCCGCGGCCGGGCCGTCGGCCACCGCATGGACCAGTGTGCCCCAGCCGCAATTGCCCGCGGCACCGTTGCCGATCCGGTAACGCGCCATCGCGCGCTGGGCTCCGAGCGGTCGCCTTCCGTATCGGTCGTCGCCGAAACGCAGCACCGCATCGCCCGCATTGTCGATCTCGGCGACGAAGTGCTGATCGAAGGGACCGCTATCGAGCAGGTTCGGCACCGGCGTCCAGGATTCGGCGCCCGGAATTCCGGCAAACTCCAGCGACAGCCGGACGGCGGGGCCGTCGGCCGCCTGGGTGAGCGGCGCGTCGCGCAAGGCGAGCGAGGGCAAGGGCCAGCGGCCGGCCCCGCTGTCGGGAAGCGTCAGCGTGCCGAGGGACGTGTCGCGCTCCACCGTGCGGCCGTGATCGGCGGGAACCGTGTTGCCGCGGGCCACCGTTACGGGATCGACGGGCACATCCTGGTCCGTCAACGCCGATACGCAGAGCGGAAAAACGAGCGCATCGTCTTGCGCCCAGGTGACGTGCAGCAGCGGCAGCGCCGGGTCGGCGACATTGAGGCGGGGCGTGAGCGTGCCCCCGGGTAAGGCGTTGGTGAAGGCGGCATCCTCGGTCAGTTCGACCTCCTCGACGAGGACGACCTGCCGATGCCGCGGATCCGCATCGGGCAGCGAGCCGGTGACGGGGCTGCGGACCTCCTCCAGCAGCAGGTATTCTCCGGCTACGAGGTCGGGCGGGATGGCGATGCCACCCGCGGTGACCGCGTAGAGGAAGGCGCTGGTCGCCCCCTTCGCCAGGCAGCATTGGGCGTCCGCCCAGCTGTGGATCCTGATCTCGTTGTTGGTGTCGATGACGCGGACCGGCGCCATCGTCTCGAACACCGTGGCCTCGCTCAGTGCCGGATCGCTGTCGAAATCGGCCGTGACCGGAATGACGGGTCCCGGCGCCCCAGCTTCGCCGACCAGCGGGACACCGATCCGGCTGACCAGCCTCGTGCTCCGAGGCACGACGGCATTCGAGCCGGCTACCGCCACGAAGTGGACGAAGGTCGCAGCGTTGCGGCCGTTCCGCATCGTATAGTCGATGAGGCGGGCATGCCGCGCCGCGGAGATGCGATGCAGGCAGGTATCGAGGAACCCTTCCGTGCCCGGTCCGGCGTCCTGATAATAGCTCAGATAGTCGCCGGCATAGGCCATCAGCTCGACGAGCGTCATCCCGAGATCGGCCGGAAGCCGTTCCAGCCAGTTCGGATTGCGCTCGGCGATCAGGTCGGTCATCAGCCGGCGGAAGCTCTGATAATCCTTCGCCAGATAGTCGAGCGCCGGCTCTTCCAGCACCGTTGGCGGACAGTCGTGCGTCGGCCGGCAATCGAGATCGCTGGGGCAGCTGGCCTTGAAGCCGAACTGGGCCTGTGAGCGTTCGACATCGATCGCGGCATGGTCCATGTCCAGGACATAGGCCGAGAAGTCCCCTTCGCGGTCGACGAAGACGCGCAAGGTCAGCGGGTCGCCGGGATCCGGCTCGACATCGAGTACCCTGATGTCCACGATCCTGATGCCGCCGAGAACGGAGAAATTGGCGGCCGTCACTGCCGGCGGGACGGGAGCAGGCTTCAGAAAGACCACGTCCAGCACGTGCTGCCGCCCAGGCAGCGCCAGGAGGTCGCGCCGGTATTCGATGAAGTCGATGCCGTTCAGCGGATGGGCGGGGTCGCGCAGCACGCCCGAGCGGCGTTCGTCCTCGCACAGCACCAGACCATCTGACGACAGAACCACCATGTTCCCCTCAAACCGCGACAGGATGCCTGAAGACTTCTTCGCGCCGCTCCCCCGTATCCCGAGGGCTGTAGGCGACGGTGATTTCGAGCGTAGCCTCCGACGCCAGCACCGAGACCTTCTCGACAGAGACCACCGGATCCAGCCAGCGGATCAGCGCGCCGTGGATCAGCTGCTCCGTCGCCGCGGCCAGCGCATCCGATGCCGGGGCAAAAACCAGCTGCTTGACCCCGCAGCCGAATTCCGGCCGGTTGACCCGCTCGCCGGGCGCGGTGAACAGGACGAGATAGATGAGATCCCGCAGGTGGTCGTCGCGGCCGGTAAGCGCGCTCGCTCCCAATTCGCTGACGGCGAAGGGGAAATCCAGGAATGGGCGGTCAGCCAGCATCATCCGTAATCCACATCGACGACCGTCACCGGCTTGGTTTCATCGTGCTCGCAGTACACCTTGATGGCGGACTTGTTGTTCTCGAGATGCCGCACGATGCCGCGCGCGATCGCCACAAACAGGCGCCTGCGGTCGCGCACGGTCGTGTCGGACGCGTTGAGGTCGAGCGACGGCAGCCCGTCCGCGGTCATCAGCGCGTTGAGCTCCTGCTCGATCTCCTCGGCCATGGAATCGGTGAAGCGAGGATCGGTAAAGCCGACGCTGCCGGCAGCACTGAGATTTCCGGGGATCAGCTTGTCTGCCATGCCCGCTACTCCAGGAAGACCTTGAGGGACACCAGGCTCGGGCTCGGCGGCGGCATGGGCGCGACCGGCGGCGCCGGCGTGACGGGCAGTATGCCAAGAGCCAGCTCGCCCGGATGTACATGCGTGTTGAAGAGCCCCACCAATTGCGCCAGATAGCTGAGCAGTTGGTCGCCAAGCACGGCCGGATGCGCGGCCGAGTCGCTGCCTTCCTGGATCAGCGGGGCGCTGGAGACGACACGAACGGCACCCTTGATGGTGACGGTGCCCGTCGCGACGCTGACTTCGACGGAATTCAAACCGAGAGCGTCGGTCAGAGTGATCGTCTGCGTCTTGTCGTCGAGGACGGTGGTCAGGCCGAGTTCGCTGCGCCAGATCTTCGTCATCGGCTCGCTCGGGCTTCCGGGCGGCTTCATCGGCAGTTCGCCGGTGCCCCAATAGCATCCCGCCCAGATCGGCCGCGACACGTCGCCCGCTTCGAACTCGATCCACACGCCGGCTCCGACCGGCGGCACCGAGAAGAAGCCGGACGTCGGTCCGGCATAAGGCGTGCAGGGCTTGGCCCAGCCGGTCGGTATCTCGCCGAGAACCTCCGGCACGAAGGCCTGCAGCCGGCCGAGGAACAGGGGGTCGTTGTTGTTCATCACGGTTCCGGCGAACTTGCCGTAGACGCGGTTGCGCCCGTCACCCTTGCCCGCTCCAGTCGTCATGCCGTCGCCGAACACCAGCCCCTCCTCACGCCACCGCTGCCAGTGGATCGATGAACACCTCGGCTCCCGTCAGCCCGACGGCATTGCGCCATGCCGAGAAGCTCTGGCTGTAGTTGTCGCGCGAGATGCGATGGGTCACCGACTGGACGTAATAGAGGCCGCTGTTCTGCCGGCCCGCACCCCGCACGAGTACCGGCAGGCCGGCCAGCAGCGGGCGCGCATATTTTATCCCGTCGACCTCGCCGCTCGCCGTTATCGCGCGGCTCGATTCGCTGGCTCGCGCGAAGGCCTGGGCCTGGGCTTCGGCCGGGCTTGCCGCGTCGGTGGCGGCGGGGCGCGTGACCGGTGGCGGGATGATGCGGTTGAGGGCCGGCTCCAGCCCCATTGGCAATTCGGTCGAGACCGGGGCGACCGTCGGGATCGGCGCCCGGCTGCGCGGATCGACGGAAACGCCCATCACGGATGTCGGCCCCAGCATGTCGTTGGAAACGGAGAAATTGCTGAGGTTGGTCTGGGTGCCGAAATCGATCGAGAGCACGCCTTGCGGGGGCATATGGGTCAAAGGCGGATGGAAATGTCCGATATCGAGGCCGACCACCGGATCGGGCTGGACGTAAAGCTCGTAATTGTTGCGGCTCGCCATCTGGAACAGATAGGACGAGTCGAAGTCGCGCTGGTTCGACGTCGTGTCCAGCATGGTTCGGAGCGGGGGCGTCGGGAAAACCGACGGGATCATCGCATATTTGCCGAAGATGGCGGCTGCGATCGCGCTGTCCGGCAGGTTCGGCCAGGTGAAGGGCTGCTGGATATGCGCCATGATCGTGGCGAGTGCGTCCATTCCCACCACTTCCAGCCGCGAAGCGCCGGGCTGGTTGGCGGCACTCAACCGCGCGTCCTTGACGTAGCCGTTGACCAGCGCCTGCGGAATGCCGAGACCGAGCGAGACGCGGATGGTGATCGGCACCAGCGGGCGGAAGATGTCGATCGCCAGTGCATCGAAATCGCCGAACATGTTGCGGCTCAGATCGAAGTGCAGGCGGAAAACCGAGGCTTGTCCCACCGAGGTCTCCACCTCGATTTCGCGCAACGCCTGGAAGAAGATAACCGGCAGCGGCGCCATCGCGACCTGGACGACGAAATAGGATGGCAGCAGGCCCATGCTCACACGCCTCCATCGGGGCCCGGCACGCCGATGCGCCGGCCGGGCGGCTCCGAGAGATCGACGGGCCGGCGGGTGAGATTGACGTCGCAGAGACGCCAGAACTGTTCCGGATCGCCGAGGGCGCGCCACGCCAGAAGGTCGGTGCGGTCGCCCTCATTCACCTTCATCGATAGGCTGGCCGAGCCCACGGGTATGAAACGCATGCGCTTGTAGCGGATCATGCGGCCATCGGGCCCGTCGATGAATGCATCAGCGATGTGTTCGTAGCGGCTGCCCCTGAAGAACATGGCGCCTCCTGGTCGTCTAGATCGGTGTGATCGCTTCCAGTCCCGTCTTGTCGCCGAGCAGGTTCAGGGCGGACATCGCCTCCTTCTGCGTGAAGGAAGCGAGATAGACCCAGTAGCCCGGATTGGTGACGTCGAGGTCGCGATAGGTCAGCACTTTCAAGGACAGGTCCGCCTTGGCGCGGATCGGGTTGAGCTTCTGGTCGAATGCCTCTTCCTTGATCGACAGGCTCTGGATCTGGACCGGCAGAACGCGCCTGGGCCCCCAGATCAGAAGCGCGAGCGGTGCCTGCTCGCCAAGGATGAAGGCGCTGCCGGCCAGCGCCAGAGCCTCGTTGGCGATCACCACCGGATAGGAGGGGTAGACCAGCCGCTCGAGCGCTGCGATAACCGGATGAAGCCCGTTCTCGACGGTGATGGCATTTTCCGACGGCCGTTCGAGCTGGTCGGCCGCATCGATCTCCACGGAAAAGGTCATCGTTTCCTGCGGCGGCCCGTTCACGCGATTGGCGTCTCCCCGCCCTCCGCCGCTGCTGCCCTGCAACTGGAGCGAACGCGACACCTCGTCGGGATTGTACTGAAAGACGATGACGGTCGGGAACAGGTCGGGCAGCCGATAGGCGACGATACCGCCCTTGAGCACGCGCGGACTGCGTGGAAACTCCGACCCCATCGCCTGCCCTCCTCGGAACGCCCCCCAAGGAATTACCAGTGAGAGTAGCATTGTTTGACGGGCGGAAAAACCAAATTCTGCAATCTTATTCGCCGAACGATAACGTTCGCAAGATATCTATAAGTAATGCGTGTTGTTCATCGCATTTATACCGATCGATAGTTGACGACATCATCCATTGTGAAATCCAAGGTTGTAGAACTAATTTTTATGAAAACTTGCACAATATTGGCCACGCTTCCATGAAAATTTGGCAGCGACATCCATTCCGTCTCACTTCCGTCAAGACGGTTGGTCGCCGGCCGCAGCCTGGCAGCTTGAGTTATCCTGGGCCGTTGCCCTCAGAAATAGACACCTCCTGTGAACAGCACCGTGGTCGGCACAAGCACCTTTTCCTTCTCTCCGATCTGGACGGCGCGCTGCTCGGGAATCTTGCCTGCCCCGGTGCTGACCTGACCTGCGACGAAGTACTGGTCGAAGCTCGTGCGCAGTCGAACGCCGCCCAGCAGGGGCGAATCCGGATTCCACCAATCGAGCCGGCTGACCGAGCCTGACAGGTCGATCTTGAAGACAGGCAGGCTTTCCTCCGAGCGGTCGCCAAGATAGGTGTAGGAAAAATCCCCGCGAAAATCGGAGACATTGAACTTCTCATGCGTGCCGGTGACGAAGCCGAGCGCGGCGCCGACGCCGAATTTGTGCCGCCGCCCGAATTCGAGATTGGCGAAGGGCGTGAATTGACCTGCGCGCCCACCAACCGGCGCGCCGCCCTCGCCGAGGCGGGGCGCGAAGATGTCTTGCTCGGTCCAGTCGGTATAAACGGCGGTGAAGCCCATCTTCTTGATGATGGCGCCCTTCTTGCCGCTGTAGCCGAAACCGCCGCGCAGGAACCAGCCCGTGAGTTGCCTTGCCTGGTCCCCGCTGTAGCGCGCGCCGCCTTCGATCTCACCGAGGAAGCCGCCGCCGCCGAAAAGCGTGCCGACGTGAAAGGCTTCGGACGGCAGCTTGCCTGCCTGGCGCTGCAGCGCCGTGGGGTCGGTGAGGTCGTAGCTGAACCATAGGCTTCCCTGCCAGCCCCGATATTTCTGCAGGTCGGCCTGGTCCTTCGCAGAGGGACCACCTTCCCGGAACAGGCTGACGATCTGCGGCAGGTTGAGCGTCAGGCCGAGCTTCCGCTGCTCGCCGCCCTGGCCCTCTCCCTCTCCTTTCTTGTGTTCCAGAATGAGTTCGGCCGGCCCGCCCCCGGCGGTGGCCGAGGTCGCCGCATAGGCAGGGTGCGTCGACAGTTTGAGCGGGCCTGTCGCGAAGAAATCCGGCGCCTTGATCTGTTCCGCCAGGACGAGGTTGAAGATCGTCTTCAACAGCAATGTCTGCTTTTCGAGCTGTGTCGCTTCAAACTCGCCTGTTTTCGCCGAAGGCTTCTTCACGGCCTGGACGGTGGAGAGCGTCGCCTGCGCCAGCGCAAAGATCGAGACGAGGCTCGCGGCATGCTTCTTCAGCCGGCTCTTGAACAGATCGGAGCCGAGATAGGAATCGAGATTGATGCGGACGAAGCTGCTGAACAGGTCGAGATAGAAGCTCTCGCCGCCGGCGATCTTGTGGATGTCTTCCGCATGCTTCAGCCAGGCCCCCAGGAAGTCGCCGAAGGATGAGCCCGCGTCGAGCGACTTTCCCGCCGGCATGCCGGCAAAGATCAGGTTCCAGATCGCGGCGCCTTCCTTGCCCTTGAGCCTGAACTCCTTCTTCTGTTCGTCGGTCAGCTTCTGGGCAAAGATGTCGTTCCACAGATCGATGAACAGCGGATAGATGAGCAGGTCCTTGGCCGTGAAGGTCACCTTCTCCGATGGTTTTTCCGTAGTCGTGGGCGCTTCCTTCTTTGCCGTTTCATCTTCGGGCGCACGCCGGATGGTCGAGAATCCTCTCTGCTGCGCGACATGCGCCAGTTCATGGGCGATGAGCCGCCGGCCGGCCGGTTCGCCGGGAGCATAGGCGCCCGCAGCGAAGGCGATGTCGGCGCCGAGCGTATAGGCGCGGGCTTGGATAGCATCCGCTGCGGCAGCGGTGCGGCCGCCGGTATGGATCCGCACGCTAGAGAAATCGCGGCCGAAGCGCGGCTCGAAATAGGCGCGCGCTTCCGCCGACATCGGCGCGCCGCCGGCGGCGACGGCCCGGGCGGCCGCTTCGGCGGGCTCCTTCCGTGTCAGTTCCCCGCTGTCGCATTCCGCACACTTGCGCTGGATGTTTCCGCGCTCTTCTTCTTCGCATTCGGCGCATTTGCGCTGCGCTGTCGCAGCCGGAGCCCACCCCAACGGGCCGACGATGTCAGCGCTCACCACGGCATCGGCAATCCGGTCGGCCTCCCGTTCGAGCGGGTCATCGACCGGGCCGACGCGCGCCTTCCTCTGAAGCGCGGGCGCGGGTCTGGCCATCTGCGGCGATGGCGAAACTGTCCCGTATGCCCTTGCTGCGATCATCGCCCAAGACCTCGCATTTCGGCCTCGCCTTCCCTGCCGGTCAAAACTGCACCTCCAATGATCCGATCAGTCCATGCAGCGCCTCGGCTTCCGAGTTCAGCGGCTGTGTCCAGCGATAGGCGGCGCCGACCGACAGAGGGAAGACATACGCGTCGCCGTAGGGAATGAGGAATTCCGCCCGCGGCCCGACTTGAAGGATCCAGGCAGGCGCGATGGCGGTGGAAGGCGCCTCTTCGGGCGTGGCCGGACGCAATGCGAAGCGCCCGGCCCCGACGCCGGTCTCGAGGCGGAATGAAAAGCCGCCATAACGCGTGCCTCCCCAGCCGCCCGCCCGCGCCTGGATTCCGGCGAGAGCACCGCCGAACTCGGTCGGCACACGACGCTCCTCCGGCGTCTCGGCGCCGACCGCACCAAGCTCGGATGCGGTGCCGAACACGTTCAGATCGAGGCCCAGCGTGGCGCGCAGGCGGCCCGACGCCCAATCGCCGAGAAAGCGGCGATAGGAGAGCAGAACGATCGGCTGCTCTCCGGTAAGTTCGACCCCGGCGCCGACGCTGAGTTCGTTACGGCCCGGTCCCATACAGTAGGAGCGGATCTGTGCGGCATGCCAGTGGGTCGATCCGCCGGGAACGCCGCAATTGTGACCCGCCTCGTGCAGGAAGGATCCGGCAAGGCCTTCCGCACCCTGATCGTATCCCATGTCGGTGTAGGCTATGTCGGAACCGCCGACAGAGCCGCGGGCGTTTTCGTCCGTGCCGTTGGTGATCTTCCAGATCGTGGCCCTGCCCCAGACGCTGGCCAGCGTCCCGGCGGTCCCTCCCGGACAACGCTCCCTGAAATGATCGTGGCATTCGGAGAATCCGGACGGGTCGTTCACCACTTCATCGACCTTTGCCATGGCCTGGTCGACGCGTTCTCGTTCATCCGGCGGCACAATCGCGATGGTGACGGCGCCCCAGTTGGGCGGCGTCCCCGTACCGTAGCCGGCACGCCGAACCGCCGGAACGGCGCCATCGGCCTGCTGGATCACATGTGCCAGTTCGTGGGCGAGGAGCAGCCGGCCGACCGGCGCCGCCGGGGTATACTCGCCCTCTGCGAAGGCGATGTCGGAGCCGAGCGTATAGGCGCGCGCATGGATCGCATTCGCCGCGCCCGCGGCCCGGCTGCCGGTGTGTATCCTTACATCCGAAAGATCCCGGCCGAAACGCGGCTCGAAATAGGCTCGAGCCTCCGCCGACATCGGCATGCCGCCGGTAGCGACGGCACGGGCAGCTGCCTCGGCTGCAGCGTTCCCGCCCGGCCGCGCACTCACGCGCTTGTCGTCTTTCCTCTGAAGCGTTTCCTCTTCCTCGCATTCCGCGCATTTGCGCTGTGCTGTCCCGGCCGGTGCCTGTCCGAAGGCGGCAACTGTGCCCTTGCCGATCACCGCCTCCGCGATCTGGTCAGCCTCGCGCTCCAGGGGGTCGTCTACCGGTCCGAGCTTGGCCTTCGGCTGAACGGCTCGAGACGCCGGGCGCAAAGCATCGAGCCGTATTGGCGGCGCTTGCAGCGCAAATGACGACCCGAAGGAACCCCTCACCGCCATTTTCCTTTCATGCTCCCGCTCCTTCCGACCCTCAGTGCTGCGCTTCTTCCCCCACGCTCACGGAATGAGTGGCGTGCAATCCGTCGTGTCGTCCGATTGAAACCCATAGACGTCGGCCACGATGGCCGCGTGGCACTCCGGATTGCGGCCGCGTTGATTGGCATTCGCAAGGCCATGGCCGCGGAAGCCGAGGCGCATATGCACGGACTCATGGATCATGTTGCCGCCGCGCTGATCGACCGTCTGCATCAGCGGGAAGGTCCAGAAGGTCGGACAGATCGCGATCTGCCTGCCTCCGGGACAGGACAAGGCGATCGAGCCGCCGCACCGCGCCGAGGCACAGCCCGGGAGTGTGAAGGCGCTCGTGCCGGGACAGCGGTATCTGATCGGGCCGCTGAGGAAATCGTGCAACTGGCGGAAGCGGTCGGAAAGCGACAGCATCTCCTCGCGCATCGCCTCGTTCTGCGTGGCGTGGGTGCGCCCGGTGAAGCGGTTTCTGAACCTTCCGCGCGCCGCGGCGGGCGGAAGGCCGAAACGCCGCTCATAAGCATCCGACACGTAGGAACGGCCGAAAGTCGGGTCGGCAAACGTCAGCGCTTCGAGCGCCAGCACATTCGACGTGCCGAGCGCCATCAGCTGGGCGCGCTCGTCGTCGGCCGTCAGTTCGGCGATCGGATCGGCAGGTGCGCCGTGGACATTGGGCGGGCACCGCGACGTGGCGGTCACCGTCCGGCGCAGCGCGGGTGCAGCACCGCGCTGCTGCTGCACGACATGCGTCAACTCGTGGGCGAGGAGCCGCCGGCCGGCGTCCCGTTGCGGGTCGAATTCGCCCGATGCGAAGGCGATGTCTGAGCCGAGCGTATAGGCGCGGGCGTCGATCGCCCCGGCCGCGGCTGCTGCCCGGCCGCCGGTGTGTATCCTCACACCGGAAAAGTCCCGTCCGAAGCGTGGCTCGAAATAGGCGCGGGCTTCGGGCGACAGGGGCTCGCCGCCCTGCGACACGGCTCGCGCGGCCGCCTCGGTCGGCTTTCTCTCGATCTTTTCTTCTGCTTCACAGGCAGCGCATTTGCGCTGAATTCCTTCCTCTTCCTCGCATTCCGCGCATTTGCGCTGAGCCGATCCAGCCGGCGCCTGGCCGAAGCCCCCGACGGCATGATCGCCCACCACCGCATCCGCGACCTGATCGGCCTCCCGTTCCAGAGGGTCGTCGACCGGACCGAGGACCGCCTTCCTGAGGATGGCGCGCTGCGGCGCGGCAAGCCTTGGGGCAGGAACGCTCGTCGGCGCAGGCGCGTGGAGGACCGCTCTCATCGCCGACGGCCTTCCACATGCCTGGCGAGCGCCGCGCGGACGGCGCGCAGGATCTCGGCCCGGCCCGCCCCCGCCGGCAAAGTCACGTTCAGGTTTTCGATGTGAAGCCCCTTGCCGACGATTGCGTTGCCGCGCAGAACTTCGGCGAGTGCGGCGGCCACGTCCTGAGCGCCCCGCGTTGCCGAACGGGAGTCGCCATTGCCGCTGACCCTGATGCTGCCCAGGGAGACGGATGGGACATGGTCTGCCCTGTCGGTCATGGCTCACGAAGCCTCCGGCCAGAACATGCGGAACTCCTTGTCCAGCTTGCGGAACTCCGCCCGTGCCGCGCGTGCGACATGGCGCATGGCGAGCGGTACGCCTTCTGCCGCTGCGAGAAATGCCGCATTGACGGCGATCACCGCTATGTTGCCGCCGGCGATGTCGAGGCGCGCCAGCGCGTCGAAGTCGAGTGCCGCCTTCGGCGTCTCGTCCGGAAAAGCCTTCATCCAGATCGCCCGCCGCAGCGAGGCGTCCGGGAAAGGGATATCGATGGCGAAGCGCAGCCGCCTCAGGAAGGCGCTGTCGAGATGTCCCTTCATGTTGGTCGCCAATATGGCAAGCCCTCCATAGCTCTCCATGCGTTGCAGGAGATAGCTGACCTCGATATTGGCATAGCGGTCATGGCTGTCCTTGACTTCGCTGCGCTTGCCGAACAGTGCGTCGGCCTCGTCGAAGAAGAGTACCGCGCCGCTCGCTTCCGCCGCATCGAAGACGGCTTTGAGATTCTTCTCGGTCTCGCCGATATATTTCGAGACCACCCCCGACAGGTCGATCCGGAAGAGGTCGAGCTCGAGTTCCCCGGCGATCACTTCGGCTGCCATGGTCTTGCCGGTTCCGCTCGGGCCCGACAGCAGCACCGAGACGCCGCGCCCGCGCACGAGCTTCTTCGCGAAACCGTGTTTCACATAGACGAGCGACCGGTGGCGGACCTGTGCGGTCACCGCGTGCAGATCGTGGAGGATCTCGGCGGGCATGACCATATCATCCCAGCGGTAGCGCGGCACGATCCGCTCGGCGAGTTCTTCGAGCGCCCGCCCGGCGCGGTCGCGGCAGGATTGCCGCAGATCGCCGCCTTCAGCGACGATCGCCGCGATCTCGCCCGGGCCGAACCTGAACTGGTCGGCGAGCGCTTCGACCCGCTCGTCGGTCTCGGCGGAGCCAGGGCCGAGCGTCTCGCGCCACAGCGCCGCATGGTCGGCCTGGTCGAGCACCTCGAGGCGCAGATGCGGAACGTCGAACGGCAGATCGGGGCGCGTCTCGGCAATTGCGATAACGAGCGCGTCGATGCGGTGATGCAAGAGTGCCACGACGTCGGGCTGACCGGCGTCGACCATCAGCGCAAAACCTCCGAGAACAGCCTCGCGTCCGACCAGCGCGACAAGATCCTGCGTCGGTTCGAACGGCCGCGGCTTGAAGACGGCGAGGCCGAGGCCGAAGCGGGCGGCGAGCGCGGCCGCCGCAGCGGCCCGGCCGCTGCGTTTCGGGCCGACGATCACCGCCAGGGGTCGCCGAGCCGTCTCGAGCCGTACCGCCAACCGCTCGACGCCTGCCCTATGACGCTCGGGGAAGGACGCCGGCTCCGCTTCAAAGAGCATCGGCTGCGTGCGCGGCTCCTCCGAGTGTTCGCCCGTAAGGAGCCACCTGACGCGTTCGTCGAGCGTGATCGCCGTCAGCGGCGTCAGCGTCCGGTCCGCACTCTCGACCAGCAGGAACCGGCGCAGGGGAGCTTCCGGCGAAAGACGCTCCCAGGCTCTTGCCTCGCCTTCCGGTCCCGCGGCGGCAAGGAGTGCCATGGCAAGATGCGGCGTTGCCTTGTCGAGCGCAGCGCGCCCGTGGATCTGCGCGTAGAGGGAGGCAAAATTCGCGCGAAGCAGCGGCGCGAGCGCGAGCAGGAGCACGTCTTCCTCGAAGGGCGACAGCCGGAACAGGGCCGAGACACGGTCGATCGGCGCGGGCTCGCCGGCCCTGAGCATTTCCTCGCGGGCTCTCTCATACGCCCCTCGGGCCGCGAGCGCGGCCGGCGATCGAGGGGCCGAGCCGACATTGGTCTCACGAGGAAGGCGGACCGGTGCCAGCCGGTCGTCGAGGAGTGCATCGATCCATGCGAGACCCGCCTCGATCGCCAGCCGGTTGCGGTCGTACCATGTCGGTTGATCCGTCTCGGATTCTTGTTCCGGCTTCGGTTTGGCTGCGACCTTCATAGCTAGGGTCCCAGCGTGAACAGCATGCCGGTGTCGCGGCTGCGCGCACCGTCGACCTGCACGGCCACCGGATACGGCGTCGCCGAGACGTCGAGGATCTCCGTCGCCGCGCTCATCGGGACTTCGACGGCCGTCGGCGTCGGCGCCGCCCAGGGATCACCCGGCTGCGGTGGGCGCACCGGAATGGCAGCGTCGCCGACGATCACTTCCGCCGTGCGGGCGCGAGCATGCCACAGGCGCTGACCGTTGACCCGGAGCACCGTGGCAGCGTTGCCGGCGACCGGCACGATTGACGTGATGCGTGGGCAAAGCTGGATGAGGGCGAGGTTGGACGGATAGCGCCGCATAGCCGCGACAGGCGTGCCCCGGCCAAGGCCGCCCTCGACCCCTTCGGCCGGGTGACCGGCGATGATCTGAACCTCGGTCGGTCCCGGCTGGAGCTGCCGCTCCGGTGGGATAGGCCGCGGCAGCGGATTGTCGAGATCGGCCGGATATTGCGCGTCCGGCAGCGTGATTAGAATACGCCCGTCGGCCGGCGGGCTGACCCGTATCGGTTCCAGCGTGCCGAGCCTGACATAGAGCCTGTCGGCGAGCGACCCTTGCGAAAGGATGGTGATCTCGTCGCCGATGCGGGCCCGGATCTCGCCGATCGGGCCGTTCGGTGCCGGCGTGACATAGGCGTCGAGGACTTCCGGCCGGCGGCGGACGGTCATGAGGATGCGGCGCGTTTCGACCGGCTGCGGCCGAACCCTGGGCTGCGGCGTCTCGATCTGCACGACGGTGACCTCATAGACGACCGAGCGGCGGAAATTGGTGCCCGACACCGCCGACCAGACTTTGGTTATGTCGTCGAGCGAAGCCGGGTGAAGCACGATCCGCAGCCGCTCGAATTCGTCCTGGAGCACCGGATCGAGCAGCGGGTCACCCACCGTTCCGGCGGCCGGATTGACGATGGCCAGCTGGTCGATCCGATTGGAGAAGTCGTTGAACACGCGCATGGCATCGCCGAGCAGCGTCTGGGCATTGAGATCGGCGTCCGGCTGGGTCTCCATCGCGCTGTGCGTCGTCACGAGGTAGCGCAAGTTGAGCGACAGCGGCGGATGTCCGTAGGCGGCGGGATGGCCGCTGCCCAGGATCTCCTGGTTCTTGAGGCCGGCATTCTCGATGAGCTGCATCAGGTAGAGATTGACGCGCGCGCCATCGATGCCGTCGACCGTCACGTCCGGCGGGGCGAGCGTCACCGAGACGGGCACCACCATGCGGTCGAGAAGCAAGGTGCGGAGCGTCCTGCTGACAGCGGCGATCGCGGCATGCGTGGCCATCAGCGCTCCTGACGTGGTTGGCCGCGGCGGACGCGGGCATAGGCCTCGAAGCCGCGCGTGCGCGGTGCCTGGGGCGGCGGCGCAGGAGCAGGCCGAGGCTGGACGAAGTGGACGTCGATTCGCCCGACGGTGACCGTGACGGGCGGCGCGGGATCATCCTCCGCCGTCCCGATCGGCCGGCCGGGGCGCCGGTCTATCGCTGCCGCCGGTGACGGCAGCTCCGTCGACGGCAGCTCCGGCGGCGGCTGCGTCGAGCGTGTCGCCGTCATCGGCACCGGCGCTCCGGGCGACGGTGCCGGCTCCTCCACCGCGTTCGGTGCCGATGCCGGTGCCGGCTGCAACAGTGCGACATCGACGGAATCCCGGTTGGTCGGAGCTGCCGCCGCGTCGGGTCGCGATGGCGCCGGCTCCGAGGCCGGAACGGTCTCCAAACCGGGATCGGTTTGCGCGGCCGCCGACTGAATCCGGCGAACTGGACGCATCTCCTCCACCTCGACCCGGCCGATGGATGGGCGTGATGCCGCGGTCTGTGCGCCGGTTGGTCCGACGGCTGCGCTGGCGGGAGGCGGCGCCGGGCGAGCATCGGGCTTGGCCTCCGGTGCGATCGCACCTGTCGCAGGCACGGCCATGAAAGGGGCTATCCTGTCGGGAACGAAGCCAGCGCCATGGACTTCCTCGCCCCCCGATCCATCGGCAATCTCGGGAGATGTCTCGAATCGAGATAGCGGCCGCGGCTTCAGCGTGGCAAAGCCCGGAACACCTGCCAGACCCGAGCCGCGTGCGACGAGGCGCTCGACAAAGCCGCTCATCCCGCCGCCTCCATCTGCGCCGCAACCTCGAGATAGCGCATTCGCCGTTCACGCGGCAAAGCCAGGATGTCCGCCTCGCTCCAGTGGTAGCTGCGCGCCATACGGTATACGTCGCCGAAGATACCCGACGACCGGGCAAGACTGGCATGAAGGATGGTAAAGCCGTCGAGCATCGCCTGGATCTCGATGCCGCAGCTCGGGCAGGCGATCCCGGTAGTCGTTTCGGCGGAAGGATCGAGATGATGGAAGGCGTCGGAAAGCGGGATCTCGAAGGCGGCGGGCAGATCGGCCGGCGAGACCGGCGCCCCCGACGGATCCGCGATCTCCAGCGCGCAACCGATGACGAGTGCCCGTGCAGCGGCGGCTCGATCGTGCAAGCGGGCGGCTCTTTCCTGGTCGCGCCCCGAGGGAAGCCTGAAGCGGACGCGCCATTGGCCTCCGGGCGCGACGAGGCGGACTTCTTGCTCGCCGTCGCGGTTTGCGTCCGGGCGTTCTGCGACGATGTCGTCCAGGGACACCGGAACCTCCGCGACCGCGCCGCATCCTTCCCTCGGACATGTCGCGACGAGATCGAGCTGCGGGCCGAGGGTCAGGCGGCAGAGATTGAGCAGGAGCCGTTCGCGATCACCGATGACGAGTTCGGCCACCATCTCCGGCGTGACCTGCCCAACGGGGCCGATCCGCGTCGTCACGGCGGCGAGCAGGGCCGTCGTGCATTCGGCGGGTGTGAGACGCCCGGGACACTCGGAGATCAGGGCCTCCTCATGGCCGGTCAGGCCGCGCAGTTCCGCGTCGAACGCCCGCACGCCTGCTGCCCGGAGACCATGCGACAAGAAGATCGTGGCCCTGTCCGACATCATCGCCCTTCATCCCGATCATGCGGCGATCGTCATGCCGGAACGACGAAGCTCGGCTCCGAAGGCTCGGTCACCGAGACGTCGCGCTGCCAGCCTTCATTCTCGAGCTTGATGGTCTGGATCGCCACGGCATTGGCGTTTGCGTCTAGGTCCGGCAGAGCCTGGTATTCCGAAACCCAGCATCGAAACACCTGGTACGACAGCACCTTCTGTCCTGCCTCGTTGAAGACGTCGATGATGACGTCCTTGCGGAAGTCGGCAAGCGATACTTCGGAGCCCAGGCCGGCCCCGAAATTCCACACCTTGTTGGCCCATTGCTCGAATTCGAGATCGTGGGTGACGCCGCGCTCGAGCATGATCGCTTCGTATTTGGTCCGTCCCGGAGACTTGCGGCCGGTCGAAGGGTCGCCGCCTTCGCGGTGCTCGACGACTTCGGTGGTGCGCTTCAGTGCTCCGACCTTGCTGATGCCCGCAACGTAGCGGCCGTCCCACTTCACCCGGAACTTGAAGTTCTTGTAAGGGTCGAAACGGCGGGGATTGGTTGTGAAGGACGCCATGACCTTTCCTCCTTACTCTACCGTCTGCCGGGCGATCTGCTGGATCTTGATGATGACGAACTCGGCGGGCTTCAGCGGCGCAAACCCGACCTCGATATTGACGATGCCGAGGTCTATGTCGGTCTGCGTCGTGGTCTCGCCGTCGCATTTCACGAAATAGGCCTCGCGCGGCGTCGTGCCCTGGAAGGCGCCCTTGCGGAAGAGATCGTGCATGAAGGCACCGACATTCAGCCGGATCTGCGCCCAGAGCGGCTCGTCGTTGGGTTCGAACACCACCCATTTGGTGCCGCGGTAGAGGCTTTCCTCAATGAACAGCGTCGTGCGCCGGACGGGCACGTATTTCCAGTCCGAGGCGATGACATCCGCCCCTTCCAGCGTGCGGGCGCCCCAGCAGATGTTGCTGTAGACGGGGAAATTGCGCAGGCAGTTTACGCCGAGCGGGTTGAGCGTCCCGTTCTCCAGATCGGTCAGGAGATAGCCCAGGCTCTCCACATTGCGCAGCCTCGCATCGGTCCCTGCCGGCGCCTTCCAGACGCCGCGCTGGGAGTCCGTGCGTGCCCAGAGGCCACCGACGGTACCGCTCGCGCCGATCGAGCGTGGCCGGTTGCCGTTCAGCGGATCGAGTACGTTGGTGCGGGGGAAATAGACGGCGGCGTTGGGATGGCGCAGGCTCTCGTTCTCGGTCAGCCAGGTATGCATCTGATCCAGCCGCCGGACAGCATCCGGGATGTCTACGATCAGCATGGCGCGACGGCTCTCGACATAGGCTTCCGCCGCGGCATAGAGCGTCTGGCTCTGGTCCGGGGCCAGAAACGTGGCTTCGGGTATGGACAGGATGTTGAAGAGATCGACGTCTTCCAGCGCGAAGATGCCGGTGCGGGCCGCCGCCGAGCCCTGGAAGAAGGCAAGGGGGATCGGCCGGAACGTCGTGCCGGCCGCTGCCGGCGTGCCGTCATGGCCGTCGGCCAAGGCGAATTGCTGCGCGTTCTCCAGGGCACCGTTGGCGTTGGAGAGATTGATGGTGTCGGCTCCGGCCCCGGTAAGAGCGATCTGCAGCGTCGGGTCGAAGGGCCGTGCCGCGCGCCCCAGCTGGACGTGGAAGCGTGAGGCATTGTTTGCCGTGCTGTTGCCGACGAGCGTGACGGTCGCCCCGCTCAGGAGCGGCTTCAGATTGTTGGGCACCGTCGCGTCGCTGGCGGCACGGCGTACGGCATCCTGCACGAAGGGCAGAAGCGCGGCATAGGTCGTGGGTGCGGCAGCCCCGCCATAGTCGATGGTGCCGGCGATTGCGCCGCTGCCTATATCGACGCCGAAGGCACTGCCGTCGGCGGGGATCGTCGCGGGAATCGGCAGCAGGTCGCCGAGCGTACCGCCGACGGCCGGCCTGAAGTCCGCCACGAAGGGAGCCGGCAGGGCCGAGCCAAGCTCGATCTGCACCAGCCGCGATCCCTGGTTCACGACCTCGATGGCGTTGTTGACCGTGTCCGGTTCCAAGGTGAGATTGCGAAACGTCTCGGTCTGCAGGACCACAGTGCGGTCACCGTCGATCCGCACCTCGCTGATTGTCAGGTTGAACTGCGCAAGCGGGTCCGCAGTGCCGTAGTCGACATCGACGCGCAGGAAGTTGCCCCAGGCGCCGGGATTTTCGGCGCTCTCGCCCCGGATGCGGCGACCGGCCGTGACGTTCAGTATCGCCGTTCCGCCGCCGGGATCCTGCGTGAGCGTGACCGTGGCCGATCTGGCGTTCGTCGGCGGGGCAGCGCCGGCCCCGGTGACCGTGTCGGCCACCCTGACCACCCATGCCTCGGTGCCGCCATTGAGAAAGAACTGCTGGATCGCGTAGGAGGTCTCGCTGTTGCGGTCGAGCCCGCCATATTCGCGCTCGAAATCGGCGATGCTCAGCAGTTGCACGGCTTCGTCGAGCAGGCCCTTCCGAAACGAGCCGACAAAAGCGGCGATCGACGTCGCCACCGCCGCGACGGGTCTTACGCCGCTCGGGATTTCTTCGATGTAGACACCGGGATAAGTCGGATGAACAGGCATGACATCCTCCGCCAGCCGAGGGTTGCCATCCGCCTGCGCTCGAATGAACGACGTATAGCTGCGCCCCCCGTTACAGTGCGCAGGGTACCAAAATACTTGTCTTTCGACTTTTCGCTTGAAGCCCGCACGATATCTTACACGCGCAAGTCAAATTGTCCAGCTTCCAATCTCTTGCAAAGGTGGGAAATCTTCAGAAGAGTACATTTGCCGGATAGGTATCCCTAGCCGAAACTGGCGGCCTGACTTGGCCGACGCCCCCATTTTCCAGGCAACAGCAAAAAGACCGGCACTACAGTCGAGTTCACCTCGATCAATTGGCATCCACCCTTTGAAGAGGTCAGGAAGCTTCAGCGCCAGATGATAGGCGCCGCGACCGTCGGCCCTCATCGGCGCGGTCTACCAAGATGCTTCGGACCGGTTCGCGCGGCCCAATGCATCAATCAGACGATCCCGCCGCCTCCCGCCGCAACGGTTGGCCGTTCTGCGGTCACCTTGGCGCGATAGCCGGCGGCGCGATAGGCGGCGACGGGATCGACGGCGCCGCCCCTTTCCCGGCGTACCATGGCGAGGATCGGCTCCACGTCGGTGCGAAAGGCCGCCTTCAGCGTCTGTGCGGCCATCAGCGCATCGTTCTCTTCCTGATAGCCTTCCAATGCCGGCCTGTCGACCAGAAGCGCCTGCGCATAGGCCCGCTGCACCTCTATCGCCGACAGCATCAGGCTTTCGATCGGATCGGTGACGTTATGGCTTTGATCAAGCATATGGGCGGGATCGAAACCCTTTGCTCCCGACAATTCGGCATCGACCAGTTCGTTGAAGACGAGGAAGAGCCGGTACGGATCGATCGACCCTGCGTCGAGGTCGTCGTCGCCATATTTCGAGTCGTTGAAATGGAAGCCGCCGAGCTTGCCGACCTGGATCAGCCGCGACACGATCATTTCGATGTTCACATTGGGCGCGTGGTGGCCGAGGTCGACCAGACAATAGGCCTTCGGCCCCAGCTCCTGGGCAATCAGATAATTCGTTCCCCAGTCCTGCACGACGGTCGAATAGAAGGCCGGCTCGTACATCTTGTGTTCGGTGAAGAGCCGCCAGTCGTCCGGAAGGACGGCGTAGATTTCCTGCATGGCGTCGAGATAGCGGCGAAACGCCTTGGCGAAATTCACCTGGCCCGGAAAATTCGAACCGTCGCCGATCCACACCGTCAGCGCCCTGGAACCGATGCCCTTGCCGATCTCGATGCATTCGATGTTATGCTCGATCGCCTGCCTGCGCACGGCGGCGTCGGCATGGCTCAGCGAACCGAATTTGTAGGAAAGCCTCTGGTCCCTTGCGTCGGAGAAGGTGTTCGAGTTCATCGCGTCGAAGGCAAGGCCGAAGCGCGACGCGGCCTGTTTCAGTCGCCCCGGATCGGCCTTGTCCCAGGGGATGTGCAGTGACACTCTCGGTGTCGCCTGCGTCAGCTGCGCGATGACCGCGCAGTCCTCGATCTTGTCGAAGATATCGCGCGGTTCTCCACCGCCGGGGAAACGCGCAAAACGCGTCCCGCCGGTCCCCACTCCCCAGGACGGTATCGCGACGGCGAATTCGGCGACCTTCTTCTTGATGTTGTCGATCTGGATGCCGCGACGGGAAAGTTGCTCGCCAAGCGCTTCATAGTCCCGTTTCAGACCTGCTTCACGGGACGCGTTTTCTGTCGCCACGACGTCAGCGGAGATAAGTTGCTCCGGCATTGATATCCTCCCAATCGATCACCGCGCCATCGATCACCGAAGCCTCCTGTCCGGCTGCGTTACTCCCTACGCAACGACGGAGGGCCGACACTATCGCGGAAAGCTCTGCGCGTTGCCGGCATCGACATTGATGATGTTGCCGGTCGACTTGGCCGACAACTCCGATGCGAAGAAATACACGGCCTCGGCGATGTCCTCCGGAAACACCGATCGCTTGAGCATGGATCGCGAACGATAGTGCTCTTCCAGTTCGTCGGTCGACAGCTTATAGGCTGCCGCCCGCTGTTCCTTCCATTCGCCGCTCCAGATCTTCGATCCCCGCAGGACCGCGTCGGGATTGACGACATTCACCCGGATCTGCGCTTCCGCGCCCTCCAGCGCGAGGCAGCGGGCAAGATGGATTTCGGCGGCTTTCGCCGTGCAATAGGCAGCAGCATTCGGCGAGGCGGCGAGCCCGTTCTTCGAGGCGACGAATACAACCTTGCCGCCAATACCCTGCGCGCGAAACAGCTTGAACGCTTCGCGGCTGACCAGGAAATAGCCCGTCGACAGGATGTCCATGTTCTTGTTCCAGAGCGCGAGCGTCGTCTCCTCGACCGGCGCGGACGAGGCGAGGCCGGCATTGGAGACCAGGATGTCGACGCCGCCGAATTCCACCGCCGTCTCCGCGAAGCCGGCGATGACGGCAGCCTCGTCGGTCACATCGACCCTTGCTGCGCGGACAAAATCCTTGCCTGCCTTCTCGCCAAGCTCAGCCACCACTGCGTTCAGTGCCGCTTCGTCGATGTCGGCGAGCACCACGCAGGCACCGTCCGCAAGCAGGCGCGCAGCACTTGCCCTGCCGATACCGCCGGCGCCGCCCGTTACCAGCGCGACCTGTCCGGCGAGCGGTTTCGGTTTCGGCAGGCGCTGAAGTTTCGCTTCCTCGAGCTGCCAGTATTCGATGCCGAATGCTTCCCTTTCGGGCAAGCCCATATAGGCCGATACCGTGGAGGCCCCGCGCATCACGTTGATGGCGTTGACATAGAACTCCCCTGATATGCGCGCCGTCGCCTTGTCCCTGGCGAAGGTGATCATGCCGACGCCGGGCACGAGATAGACGACGGCGTTCGGGTCGCGCATGTCAGGCGAGTTCGCCATTTTACACCGCTGGTAGTAGGCCGCGTGACCCTGGCGATAGGCTTCGACCGCCTGAGGCAGTGCCGCCAGCGTCTTGTCGAGGTCAGGTTCTTCCGGATCGAATTCGATGACCAGCGGGCTGATCTTGGTGCGCAGGAAGTGGTCGGGACAACTGGTGCCCAAAGCCGCAAGCTTGCGCAGATCCTTCGATCCGACGAATTCGAGCACGGCCTCCTGGTCATCGAAATGCCCGACCTTGTGTCCCGACGCGGATATCATGCCGCGGATCGCCGGCATCAGTTTCGCCCCGACGGCGCGGCGCTCGTCCGCCGCCAGCGACCTCACCGCTGCGCCGCCAAAAATCGGCTTGCCGCGGGTCTCGGCCTCGAACCACTCGATCGCGCGGTTGATGATACGGATCGTCGTTTCGTAGCAATCTTTGGCGCTGTCCGCCCAGGTGAACAGCCCATGGCTCGCTAGTACGACGCCGACGGCGTCGGGATTTTCACGAGCGAACTTCTCCAGCCAGAGCCCGAGCTCGAAGCCCGGGCGTTTCCATGGCAACCAGCCGATCTCCCCACCATAGATCGTCTGCGTCAATTCCTTGCTGTTCGCGGAGGCCGCAATGGCGATGACGGCATCGGGATGCATGTGGTCGACATGCTTCTTCGGCACATAGGCATGCAGCGGCGTGTCGATCGAGGCCGCGCGCGGATTGAGATTGAAGGTGCAATGCGGCAGATAGCCGACCATCTCGTCTTCATGCTCGACGCCGCGATAGAGCTTCTTCAAGGCCTCGAGCTTGTTCATGTAGAGCGTGGCGAAACCGTCAAGCTTGATCGTGCCGACATCGCCGCCCGAACCCTTGACCCACAGAACCTCGACCGCCTCACCGGTCAGCGGGTCACGCTCCACCGCTTTCGCCGACGTGTTGCCGCCGCCGTAATTGGTGATCCGCTTGTCCGAACCGAGCAGGTTGGAACGGTAGAGCAGCCGCTCGGCTTCCGTCATCGAAGCGGCTTTCTCGTCATCCCAGAGGTTGACGAGTCGCGAGGCGGTTCGCTGTTCAGGCATGACAGGCATTCCTCCCGACCGATGGCCGCACCCTTGTTGGAGCCAAATTCGCACGCCGATCTTTCAAATGTCAATCAGCAACGATCACTATCGATCATCTTGCACCGCACAATTGAAATTTGTGATCGGACTTGATTGACAATGTACGGAACCGCTGCCTAGATTGCCTGGTTGGAGGAGCAATGCACGAAAAAGAGCGCCACCGCATCATTCTGTCGGCCGTCCAGGAAAAACCTGTGGTGACGGTCGCGGAACTGGTTGCACTCACGGATTCCTCCGAGGCCACGATCCGGCGCGATATCGCCGCGCTCCATCTTCAGAAGCGGCTGCGCCGCGTGCGCGGCGGCGCGGAGGCCCTCACCCCGCCCCAGTTCATGGGCATTGCCGGTCGCCCTTACAGCGTCAACGAAACGCTTCACCAGGCCGAGAAGCGCGCCATCGCCAAGGAAGCCGTCGAACTGTGCAGGGACGGCGAGTCCATCATCATCAATGGCGGCACGACGACGTTTCAGATGGTGCATTTCCTCGCCAACCGGCGCATGACGATCTTCACCAACTCCTTTCCGATCGCTGATCATCTGCTGAGGCACTCGAAGAACACCGTCATGGTGTCGGGCGGCGTCATCTATCGCGAGCAGAACGTCATCCTCTCGCCGTTCGAAAACGACGTGACGCGCAATTTCTACGCCAAACGAATGTTCATGGGTGCGCAGGGTCTCGGTCCGCAGGGCCTCATGGAAGGCGATCCGCTGCTGATCCAGGCGGAACAGAAGCTCATCGACCAGGCCGACGAGTTGGTCGTGCTGATCGATTCATCCAAGTTTCGGCAACGTTCCAGCCTCATTCTGTGCGGGCTGTCGCGTATCGCGACGGTGGTCACGGACCCTCGCCTCGAGGACCGTGATGCGAAGATGCTCGAGGAGGCGGGCGTGAAACTGGTTGTCGCGACGTCAGCGGCCACGCAGGATCAGCAGGCCCGGCATGGCTGAGGAGCATGCCGGACAGTTTTGGAGGAGCCTTGGTTGACGCCTGATCGACGTCCCTGACGGATCAACGCCAAGGGACAGGCAGGCGCCGGCTCGGGAAGAACTGACAATGGCAGGGAGGTGAATTGCCATGAAAACGACGCGTCGCACTATCTTGAAAATTGCAGGGGGAGCAGCCTTCGTCGCTGCTGCGCCCGCCATATTGACAGGCCCGTCGCGGGCGCAGGCGAACAAGCGCATCGCCTTGATCGTCAAGAATCTCGGCAACAGCTATTTCGATGCCTGCGCCAACGGCGCCAAGGAGGCCGCCAGTGAACTCGGCGGCATCGAGATCATCTACACCGCCTCCGCCAAGCCGACCGCGGAAGAGCAGATCGCGGTGATCGACGCGCAGATCGCGCAAAAGGTCGACGGCATCATCGTCTCCGCCAACGATGCCGACGCCCTGGTGCCGGTCGGCAAGAAGGCGATGGAGCGCGGCATCAAGGTGATGAGCTTCGATTCGGCGATCGCGCCGGCCGGCCGCATCGTGCACCTTTCTGCTTCCTCGACGCCGCTGATCGGCGCCAAGCAGGTGCAGATGATCGCGAAGACTCTCGGCGGCAAGGGCGAAGTCGCGATCCTGTCGGCCGCCTCCACCATGACCAACCAGAACTCCTGGATCGAGGCCATGAAGGAGGAGTGGAAGAAACCGGAATACAAGGACATGCCGCTGGTCGCGACCGTCTATGGCGACGACCAGGACGACAAGAGCTACCGCGAGATGCAGGGGCTGGTGAAGGCCCATCCGAACCTGAAGGGCGTCATTTCTCCGACGACGATCGGCATCCGCTCCGGCGCCAAGGCGATCGTCGACGGGGGCCTCGTCGGCAAGGTGTTCATCACCGGTCTCGGCCTGCCTTCGGAAATGAAGGACTATGTCTTGAAGGGCGCCTGCGATTCCTTCGCGATCTGGAACCCGGTGGAATACGGCTACTCCTCGACCATGATCATGGCCGATCTGCTCAACGGCAAGGAAGCGACCGAGGGCGCCAAGCTCTCGATGGGCAAGAAGGGCGAGACCACCGTGGGCGCCGACGGCGAGGCCGTGATGGGCGAACCCTTCGAGTTCAACAAGACCAATGTCGAGGAATTCGCGAAGATCTTCTGATCGACGCATCCGCAAACACGAGCCAGGGTCATGACCGGAGGTTCCGGTCATGACCGCACCGAAATGCCTGGATTTCGCACCGACCCCGTGTCTGAAGCCATCCTCACCCTTTCCGGCGTCTCCAAGAGCTTCCCCGGCGTGCGGGCGTTGCACGATGTCAGTCTTTCGCTACAGCCCGGCCGCGTCACCGCGATCCTGGGCGAAAACGGCGCCGGCAAATCGACGATCGTCAAGATCCTCACCGGCATCTACCGCCCGAGCGAGGGCGAGATCCGGGTCGGCGGCGAGGTGAAAGCCTTTTCCTCGCCGCGCGATGCCTGGGCAGCGGGCATCGCCGCGATCCACCAGGAAACGGTGATGTTCGACGAGTTGTCGGTCGCCGAGAACATCTTCATGGGCCATATGCCGAAAGGCCGGGCGCCCCTGATCGACTGGAGCGAGATGCATGCCAGGTCCGCGGATCTCCTGAGGCGCATCGACGCCGCGATACCCACCGATTTCAAGCTCAAGCGGCTGTCCGTCGCGCAAAAGCACCTTGTAGAGATTGCCCGCGCCCTCTCCCACGAAGCCCGCGTCGTGATCATGGACGAGCCGACGGCTGCCCTCTCGGCCAACGAAATCGACGACCTCTTCCGTATCGTCGCGCAGTTGAAGGCCGAGGGCCGCGCGATCGTCTTCATTTCGCACAAGTTTGACGAGATCTTCCGCATCGCCGACGATTTCGTCTGCCTGCGCGACGGCGAGAAGGTCGGCGAAGGAGACATCGCCTCCGTCACGGAGCCGCAGCTCGTCCGCATGATGGTGGGGCGTCCGGTCGACCAGGTTTTCCCGAAACGCGACGTGGCCATTGGCGATGTCGTCCTGTCGGTCGCCGGCCTCTCCAATGCGACCGAATATGCCGACGTCTCCTTCGACCTGAGGAAGGGTGAGATCCTCGGCCTTTACGGACTGGTCGGCGCCGGCCGCACGGAAGCCATGCAGGGCCTGTTCGGCATAACGCCGAGAACCCGGGGCACGATCAGGCTGGCCGGCCGGCAGCTTTCCATTCGCACCCCGTCTGACGCCATCGCTGCCGGCATCTCCTATGTTCCGGAGGATCGGCAGGAACAGGGTGCGATCCTTTCACTCAGCATCCGCGAAAACCTCACGCTCGCCAATCTGGCCAAGCATGTCCGCGGACTGTTCCTGTCCCGCCCGTCCGAGCAGGCCGAAACGCGCCGCCTCGGCAGACGCCTCTCCGTCAAGGCGGCGAATTGGGAACAGAAGCTCGGCGAGCTCTCCGGCGGAAACCAGCAGAAAGTGGTGATCGCCAAATGGCTGGCGACGCAGCCGAAGGTGATCGTGCTCGATGAGCCCACGAAAGGCATCGATATCGGCTCGAAGGCGGCGGTCCACGACTTCATCGGCGAACTGGCAGGCGATGGCCTCGCGGTGATCCTCATCACGTCAGAGCTGCCGGAGGTCATGGGCCTCGCCGACCGCGTGCTCGTCATGAAGGAAGGGCGGATCGTCGACGAATTCCGGCGCGGCCAGTGGAGCGCCGAGGCGATCGTCGGCGCCGCGACGGGCGCTGCGAAGGAGGCCGCGTGAAGCGCCTGTTCGACTATCGCGAACTGATCCTCGCACTTGTCCTGGTGGTCGGGGTCGCCGCGATCGGCAGCTATCAGCCGGTGTTCCTGCGCTGGGACAACATCGGCGATATGCTCACCGAGACATCGGTGCTGTTCATGATGGCGCTTGCCCAGATGACGGTCATCCTGACGCGCGGCATCGACCTTTCCGTGGCAGCGAACCTCGCTCTGTCGGGCATGCTGGCGGCACTCGTCAGCCAGTATTATCCTGATATACCGCTGGTCGTCATGATCCTTACCGGCGTCCTGTCGGGGCTGGTGCTTGGCCTCTTCAACGGCCTGCTGATCGCCTTTCTCTCCATTCCGCCGATCGTGATGACGCTCGGCACCCTGGCGGTGTTCCGCGGCATGATCATCATCATCGCCGGCGGAGACCAGGTGAACGCCTCGGAAATGGGCGCTGCCTTCCAGGCCTTTCCGAAGCAGGTCTTCCTCGGCCTTGCCAGCCCCGTCTGGATCGCCATCGTCGTGTCGTTCCTGTTCTGGGTGTTCCTGAACCACACACGCGCCGGCCGCGGCCTCTATGCAGTCGGCGGCAACCCCGTCGCCGCGCGCTATTGCGGCATCGACCTGCGGCGCCAGGAACTCCTCTCCTACGCGATCTCCGGCGCGGTCGCCGGCCTCTGCGGCTATCTCTGGGTCGCGCGCTACGGCGTCGCCTATTCCGAAATCGCCAGCGGCTACGAACTCACGGTCATCGCGGCCTGTGTCATCGGCGGCGTCTCGATCGGCGGAGGGGTCGGCTCGGTCGCCGGCACGTTGCTCGGCGCGCTTTTCCTCGGCATCGTCATGACCGCGCTACCTGTGCTGCAGATTTCGCCCTTCTGGCAGATGGCGATCTCGGGCGCGGTGATCCTGGCCGCGGTCGTCATCAACGCGCGGGCGGAACGCAGGCCGGACAAGCTGATCCTGCCAGAGGCGCGGCGCCTGAAGCGAGTGTGATCATGAACGCGCCGATGCCACCCCAAGATCGCTATGCCGTCCTCGATGCACCGCCGCGCGGCCTGCGCGACGTGCTGTTGCGCTGGGAGGTCATCCTCGTCATCCTGCTTGTGGCGACGGTCGTCGTGAACACGATCGTGTCCCCCTACTTTCTCGACGTCTTCAATCTTGCCGATGCGACCTTCAATTTCTCGGAGAAGGCGATCATCGCACTGGCCATGGCGCTGCTCATCCTGGTGCGCCAGATCGACCTTTCGGTCGCCGCGATCGTGGCGCTCGCCGCCATGGCCATAGGCTATGCCGCGGAAGCCGGCTTCGGCCCGTTTGCCTTGTTCGGCATCGGCATCGGCGTCGGGCTCTTGTGCGGCATCTTCAACGGCTTCGTGGTCACCTGGTTCAGTCTGCCGTCGATCGTCGTCACCATCGGCACCATGTCGCTTTTTCGCGGCCTGACCCAGGTCATCCTCGGCGATCAGGCCAAGACCAGATATCCGCAGGAATTCCTCGACCTCGGGCAGAGCTATTTCATCAAGATGAAGGAGACAGGAATCCCCTGGCTGTTCGTGCCGCCCGTTCCGTTGTCGTTCCTGATCTTTCTCGTGCTGGCCGTGCTGTTCGGCCTGTTCCTGCACAAGACCGCGGTCGGCCGCCAGCTCTTCGCCATCGGCTCGAACCCGGTCGCCGCGCGGTTTTCCGGCATCCCGGTCGACCGTCTGCGCTTCCTGCTGTTCGCGACGTCGGGCGCTCTTTCCGGCCTCGCCGCGACGCTCCTCACCGCGCGTCTCGGCTCCATGCGCTCCAACATCGGCGTCGGTTGGGAGCTCGATATCGTCACCATGGTCATCCTTGGCGGCGTTTCCATCGCGGGCGGCGTCGGCTCCATTCTCGGCGTCGTGCTCGCCGTTCTGGTGCTCGGCCTGGTCACCTTCGGCATGTCGCTCAACAATATTCCCGGCCAGGTCGTCAGCGTTTATATCGGCGCGCTGCTCATCGCCGTCATCGCTATCCCGCGCATCGTCGACAAGATCCGCATACGCCCCGTCAGGTAGCGTCATGGATCACACGACGGACGCCCTGCCCCATCATCCGACAACGAAACGCCGGCGGGCTCCTGCGGCCATGCGGGCAAAGCCGGATAACGCCCCCGAGTTCCTCCAAGCCAGGTCCCATCGGAAATGACCCGCTACGTCGCCGTCATCGACATCGGCAAGACCAATGCGAAAGTCGCCCTGGTCGACCTCGAGTTGACACGGGAGATGGCGGTGCGCACGCGCCCCAATACCGTGCTTCCCGGCGCTCCGTATCCTCACTTCGACACCGATGCGCTTTGGGATTTCATCCTGGAGAGCCTTTCGGTGCTCAACCGCGGATATCAGGTGGACGCAATCTCGGTAACGACCCATGGAGCAACCGCCGCCTTGCTCGACGCGCGGGGCGATCTTGCCCTTCCGGTTCTCGACTACGAGCATAGCGGCCCTGACGCGGCCGCTGCCGCCTATGCGGCGGTACGGCCACCTTTCGAGGAAACGGGCTCGCCTCGCCTGCCGGGCGGGCTCAATCTCGGAGCCCAGATATTCTGGCTGTCGAAGACGTTCCCGGATGAGCTCGCTCACGTCGCCTCGATCGTGACCTACCCTCAATACTGGACCTGGCGCCTGTCGGGCGTGCTTGCCGGCGAAGTCACCTCGCTCGGCTGTCATACCGATCTCTGGAACCCGGCAGCCCGCGACTATTCTTCGCTCGTCGACGGCCATGGGTGGCGGGCCCTGATGCCCCCGATCCGCCCGGCGCGTGACCGGCTGGGCCCCCTCCTCCCTGATATCGCAAGGAAAACAGGGGTGGCCGCCGGCACATCAATCTTTTGCGGCATTCACGATTCCAACGCCTCGCTCCTGCCGCATCTCCTGTCGCGCAGCCAGCCCTTTGCGGTCGTTTCATCGGGCACATGGGTGGTGTCGATGGCGATGGGCGGAAACAAGGTAACGCTCGATGCGGCGAGAGACACGCTCATCAACGTCGATGCATCAGGCGATCCGGTGCCCTCCGCCCGCTTCATGGGCGGCCGTGAGTTCGAAGTCTTGATGACCGGCCATAGCGCGCATTGGACCGACGCCGATGTCGAACGCGTCCTGGCTCAGGGAACAATGCTGCTCCCCGCCGTCCTGCAAGGGTCGGGACCTTTCCCCGACCGGCAATCGAAGTGGCTCCCCGTGGAGCCGCCCACACCTGCCGAACGCGCCGTCGCGGCCTCATTCTATCTCGCGCTGATGACGGCAACCTGCCTGGATCTCATCGGCGCCGCTGGCCCGACGATCGTCGAGGGGCCGCTTGCCGCGAACCGCCTTTTCGTCGGCATGCTCGCCGCCGCGACCGGCCGGCCGGTGCTGGCATCGGCAATGACGACGACCGGAACCACCATCGGCGCTGCCTTGCTGGCTTCGGCAACCGGGCACGATGCAGGACCGATGGTAACATTCGACCCGGCCGGGCTCGAGCAGTGGGAACGATGCGCGGCGGCGTGGCGCAACGAGCTTCGGCGATAGAACCCAGAGCCCGTTGTTTCTCGCCAGAAACATCAGGCACAAGCTGAAATGGAGCGTTCCGAGGCCACGCAATGTGTCCGTCTCCGGCGTGACGCGGGGCCGATGCGGCCGGCGCCGGTGCCGCCTGCGCGGGACGCGGCGCTCACGGATATCTGTTGAACGATCGACGCGCAGCCTTGACGTGGCGCAAGAACAAAGCAAAAACATCCGTTGGGTTTGCGAGGAAGTGGCTGCTCATGCAGGTTGCGAATAACTCGGCCGAGCTGTTTCGCCACGTGAGCGCGGAAAAGGCCACATTCTACCGCTGTATCATGGACGTCTTCGCCGCGGCCAAGCGGCAATATCGGCTGCAGTTGAGACCGGACGAAGTACTTGCCGAGGCCCGATGGCCGGGCGGAACGCCGCGCATCGAGGAAGTCAATGCGGCGCTCGCCCAACTTGCGGAATGGGGCAATCTCGAATCCCATCCCGACACCGCACGGGTTTCCAGCCTCAGCGACTTCTACCGCGCACGCTTTCTTTACCGACTCTCGCAGGGCGGCGAGGCCGTGGAATCGGCGTTGGCGGTGTTCGTGCAGACCCTGCAGCGGCGCGCCGAACTGCAAACGGTGGCGCTTGAAGACATCGCGAGCCGGCTGCAGGCTCTGAGGGCATTGGCCGGCGCCGCTGAACCCGACGTCGCCAAGATCCACGAGACGCTGCGGGATCTCGTGCGTGTGTTCGAGGGCCTGGCCGAAAACGCGCAGGCATTCATGGCCGGTGTCGCACGCAGCATCGAGTTGCAGCAGGCCGAGGCAGGGGCCGTGGCAAACTACAAGAAGCGGCTGATCGACTATCTGGAACGCTTCATGGGCGATCTCGTGCGCCGTTCCGACACCATCGCGCGCCTCATCCTCGCCTTGGAGCCGGACGTCGATGCGCTGCTCGGGCAGGTGGCCGAGCGCGAATCGCGCGACGCTGCTCCGGGCAGCGCGCAGGACCGTGCCGATTCGCGGGAAGGTTACCTGCGAGCCTGGCGGGAACGCTGGAAAGGGCTGCGCGGCTGGTTCCTCAGCACCGGCCACGAGCCGCCACAGGCCGAATTGCTGAGGGCGCGAGCACGCTCGGCCATTCCGCAGCTCCTGGCCGCGATCGCCGCGCTCAATGAGCGGCGCGGTGGCCGCAGTGATCGCTCGGCAGACTTCCGCGTGCTCGCCGGCTGGTTCGCCGCCTGCGCCGACGATAGCGAAGCGCACCGGCTTGCGCGAGCCGCCTTCGCCCTCAATCCGGCGCGGCATTTCTCTCTCGGCGGCGACGCGGACGCCGGGCTGTCGGCCACCACCTCCTGGGCCGATGCCGCGCCGCTCGTCATACATCCGCGCTTGCGCGAATATGGCGAAGCGGCTCCGCGCGGACCGCTGCCGCGCGTGCGCGACCGCGCAGAAGAACGCGCGTTCCTGGCGCTCCAGCTCGCAGAGGAATCGCAGCAAGTCGAGGCGGCGCGCAAGCGCCTCGCCACCAGCCAACCCGCGCGGCTTTCGGAGCTGGGGGAACTCGACACGCATGCCTTCGGCCTGTTCCTGGGCCTGCTCGGAGAGGCGCTGGGCGAACAGGCCGGCCCGGAGAAGCCGGTGGAACGGCAAACGGGCGATGGCTTGCTGCACATCCACCTGAAGCCGCTCGGCCCGGACAGCCGCGCTACGATCGATACGCCCAATGGCGTCTTTGCCGGGCGCGACCATCTGATTACCATCACACCCTTGCAGGACGGTCCATGAGGGCGACGACGAACGGCTCCAACGACAGCCGCGGCATCGGCGTCCTTCAACAGCGGTTCCAGCGTGAGGAGTTTCGCTCCGGCGTGCGTGCCCTTGTGATGACGCCGCTAATGGGCCCTGCGCATGAGGATTTCGTCGCCATACGTCGGCAGGCCGAAGCCCTGCGCGAATGGTTTTCGCGCGAGACGGGCTGGCTGCTGCAGGTCGAGCGCGAAGGTGCGCGGCTCTACAAGCGGCCGGGTGACCTGACCGACGTCACACGCGGCCTCCCCGGCTACAACCGCCGCCGTTACGTTCTGCTTTGCCTCGCCTGCGCGGTGCTCGAACGCGCCGACCCGCAGATCACCCTGCGCCTGTTGGGAGAAAGGCTGCTGGAGCTCGCCGCCGACCCGTCGCTCGACTTCACCTTCACCCTCGAGGCGCAACACGAGCGGCGCGACCTCGTATCGGTATGCCGCACATTGCTGGGTCTTGGGGTTCTGCACCGCGTGGCCGGCGACGAAGAAACATTCGTTCATGCCGGGAGCGATCAGGCGGATGCGCTGTACGACGTGCAGCGCCGTCTGCTCGCGGGCATGCTGGCGGCCGTGCGTGGCCCCTCCACCTGGACGCCGGAAGAGGCGCCCGCAACGCTCGACGAGCGGCTGCGCGCCCTGGTCGGCGAACATGTGGCCGACAGCGAGGAAGGCAGGCGCACGGCGCTGCGCCACCAGCTCGCGCGCCGGCTGCTGGATGATCCGGTGGTCTATGTCGAGACGCTGGACCCGGAAGCACGGGCCTATTTCCTCAACCAGCGCGGGCCGATGGCCAGTCGGCTGTGCGAGGCCGCCGGCCTGGTGGCCGAGCAACGCGCGGAAGGGCTGGCACTCGTCGACGAAGCCGGTCTGCTGACCGACGTGGCCATGCCGGCCGAGGGTACCGATGCCCATGTGACGCTGCTGGTCGCCGAGTATCTGGCCTCCCGGCAGAGGCAGCACCAGGCAGACGGGGATGGTGCGGCGCCAGCCCCCGCCCGAAGCATTCACGAGCATGACATTGCCGACTTCCTGCACGAGGCCAAGGCCCGGTACGGACGCTACTGGCGCAAGTCGGCCCGCGAGCCGGGCGCTGAGGGCGAGCTCGCCCGCATCGCGATAGAGCGACTGGAAAAGCTGCGACTCGCCGAGCGGAAGGCCGGCGCCGTGCATCCGCTGCCGGCGCTCGCGCGTTTTGCGCTGGGCGACGCCGAAATCCGCGAAACGCGCACTGTGCCGGCCGCGGTCGGCGGCCTTCGGTTCGATCAGTGATGAACCTGTTCGCTCCGCAACCGGGGAAGCCTGCTTTGCCGATGCCGACACGGCAGCGCTGGCAACCTTTGCGCCTGGGTCTGGTCGAGCTTTTCCACTACGACAGCGAGGAATTCTGGTTCCGCGACGGCCATCTGCTGCTGCGCGGCAACAACGGCACCGGCAAGTCCAAGGTGCTGTCGTTGACACTGCCGCTCCTGTTCGACGCGCAACTCAAGTCTTCGCGCATCGAGCCCGATGGGGACGGCAGCAAGAAGATGGCCTGGAACCTGCTGATGAACAGCTACGACCGGCGCATCGGATATGCCTGGATCGAGTTCGGCCGCGTCACGGAAGACGGCACGCCACGGTTCCTCTCGCTCGGCGCCGGCCTTTCGGCGACGGCTGCCCGCCAGCAGGTCGACAGCTGGTTCTTCCTGCTGGAAGACGACGACGGCGCGCCGCGCATCAACCAGGATCTGTGGCTGACGAGCCCGCAACGGGTCGTACTGACCAGGGAGCGCCTGCGCGACGCGCTCGAAGGCCGCGGTCAGGTGTTCGATTCCGCGGCGAGCTACCGCCGCGCCGTCGACGAGCGTCTGTTCCACCTGGGAGGCAAGCGCTACGACGCGTTGATGGACACGCTGATCCAGCTCCGCCAACCGCAGCTTTCCAGGAAACCGGACGAGACGGCGCTCTCGAATGCCCTGACCGAGGCCCTGCCGCCGCTGGCGCCCGAACTGCTCGGCGACGTCGCCGAAGCGCTGGGCCAGTTGGAGGAAGACCGCCGTCAGCTCGACGAGTATCAGGCGCTGGCCAAGGCGGTCGGCCGCTTCGAGGAGCGCTATCGCGCCTATGCCAGCACGCAGACCCGCCGGCAGGCACGCCTGTTGCGCCAGGCCCAGACGGATTTCGACTATGCCAGCCGGGCAAGAGGCGAAGCCCAGGTCCGGTTCGACGAAGCCCAGGCACGGGAAACGCTCGCGCAGACGACCCACGGCGATGCCGAAATCGCGCTGGCACGCGCGCGCGTGCGCCTCGATACCTTGCGCTCCGATCCGGCGATGCAGGATGCCAACCGGCTCGAAAACGCCGAGAAGGAGACGACGGCACGGCGGCAGGCGATGCAGAAAACCGTGGCGGCGGTCGAGGAGGCGGGGCGACGGCTCGGGCTCAGCACCCAGGAAGCCGCACGCGCCGCCCGGCGCAAGGAGCAGGCGGAACGCGCATTGACCGAGTTGCGCCACGACAGCCTGACCTACGCGGATGCGGCAGGCATCGCCGGCCAGCATGCCGGAAATCACCTTGCCGCGGCGGAGCCTTCGGCGCTCGTGGAGTTGACCCAGCACGCTTTCGACGGGGCCGGCGCCGGGCTTCGCCGCCTCGTCGCGGCCCGGCGTGAGGAGATCGCTCTGTTGCGCCGCCGCCACGATGAAGTCGCGCAGACCGCGGCCGTCCATCTGCGGCGCCGCGAAATCCTGGACGAACGGCGGATCGCGGCCGAAGAGGCCGCCGATGGTCGGACCCGCGCCGACGCCGAGGTCGAACAGCAAGGCAGGGAGCTGGTGGAGAGCTGGGGCCGCCATCTTGCCGCCCTGAAGCAATTGGAGGTCGATCCCGACAGCCAGTCCGCGGCATTGACGGCCGTGGCGGAATGGACGGCGACGCTGCAAGGCGACAACCCTGCCCGCCGGCTCCTGCAGTCGGCATATCAAGCGGCCGGACTCGTCCTGACACAGCGTCGCGTCGCGCTCGACGGCCAAAGGCAGGCCCTCGAGACGGAATGCCGATCGCTCGAGGACGAACGCGCACGTCTGGAAGCGGGCGACGACATGGCCCCGCCGCTGCCCTATACCCGTGCCGCCGACGCCAGAGAGGCGCGCCGTGGCGCGCCTCTCTGGCAGGTGGCTGATTTTCGCGATGCGGTTGCTGCTCCGCAGCGCGCCGGCCTCGAGGCCGCGCTCGAAGCAGCCGGGCTGCTCGATGCGTGGATCTCGCCCGACGGAAGCCTCCAGGCTGGCGATGGCGGCGTTCTGCCTTACGATACGCAGGTGCTGCAACGACGGGAATGTTCTCCGTCGCTCGCCGACTGGCTCGAAGTAACGGTGCCGGTCGACTGCGCCGTGCCGGCCGATGTCGTCGAGCGCATTTTGCGGGGAATTGCCTGCGGGCATGACGATCCCCTCGACGGTGAGGCCTGGATCGCCCCCGACGGCCGCTTTCGCCTCGGCGCGCTGTCCGGCGCCTGGGGCCGGCCGGCAGCGATCTACATCGGCCACGCGGCCCGCGCCGCGGCGCGCAAGCGGCGGCTGGCCGAGATCGCCGAACGCCTCACGCAGCTCTCCGACGAATTGACGGCCGTACGGGTCCAGGAAGAGCAACTCGCTCTCGATCTCGAACAGGCCGACGGGGAGTGGCGCCTGGCGCCTGCCGACGAAGCGTTGCGAAGCGCTCATATCGCCGCCGCTGCCTGCGCCCAGGCCGCGCGCCTCGCCAGCGAAAGGCTCGCCGAAGCGGATACGCGATGCCGGGAGGCCGAACAGGCGCTCAAGGCGGTACGCGAACAACTCGCGGCAGACGCCATGGACCTGCGACTGCCCCAAGCGCCCGGAGCACTGCCTGCCGTCGAAACGGCACTGGATCATTATCGCGATACGCAGGCCCGGCTCGAACAGGTGGCCCATGAGGTCCGTCTGGCGCTGCCCGATTGGCAACGGCAACTCGCCCGCGAGGGCGAGGCGCGCAGCGACATGCGGCAGCGGGAAGAAGAACGCGCTGCGGCCCGCGCCGAGGCGGAAGAAGCCTCTGCCCGCCTGGACGTGCTGCGGGAAACGGTCGGTGCCAAGGTCGAGGAACTGCAGCGGCAGCTGACGGATGCGCGCCGTTCGGTCGAAGAAGGCGAAACTGCGCTGAAGGTCGCCGGCGAAGACTGGCGCAAGGCAGGTGAAGCGCGTGCGATCGCCGGCCAGCAGGCCGAGACGGCGAATGTCGTCCTTCAGCAGCGCGGCGAGGCGCGTCAGCAGGCGATCTCGAGACTGCAGCAGTTTGCGGGCACCGGCCTCCTGTCGGCTGCGCTGCCGCATGTCGAACTGCCGGACATGGCTATTCAGTGGACGATCGATCCGGCGCTGACGCTGGCCCGCCGTGCGGAACAGGAGTTGTCCGGCCTCAGGGACGACGACGAGGCATGGGCCCGCGTGCAGCGGCAGATAGCCGAAGAGCTGACCGATCTGCAGCGCGCGCTCGGCGCGCTGGGCCACCAGGCCCAGGCCGACCCCAGCGACTGGGGGCTCAGGGTGGATATCGTTTATCAGAACCGGCGCGAGCGGCCGGACCGCCTCGCCGCGCGCCTCGCCGAAGAGATCGCGCAGCGCGGCGAACTGCTCACCGCGAACGAGCGGGCTGTCCTGGAGAACCACCTGCAAGCCGAAATCGCGGCGGAAATCCAGCGCCTGTTGCAAGCCGCCGAACGCCAGGTCGACGCCATCAATGGCGAATTGCACAAGCGCCCGACCTCCACCGGCGTACGCTATCGGCTCGTCTGGCAGCCGCTGTCCGAAGAGGAAGGCGCGCCTGTGGGCCTCGATGTGGCACGCAAGCGCCTGCTCAACACAAGCGCGGACCTTTGGTCGGCCGACGACCGGAGCGTCGTCGGTGCGATGCTGCAGCAGCGCATCTCCGCCGAGCGGGAGCGTGCCGATTCAGGCGGCGGAAAAGACAGCGGCGGCACCTTGCTCGATCAGCTCGCCCGCGCCCTGGATTATCGCCATTGGCACCGCTTTCGTGTCGAACGCTGGCAGGAGGGACACTGGCGCAAGCTTTCCGGCCCCGCATCGAGCGGCGAGCGGGCGCTCGGTTTGACGGTGCCGCTGTTTGCCGCCATCGCCAGCTTCTACAGCCAGGGCAGCCACGCCCTGGCCCCGCGGTTGATGCTGCTCGATGAAGCCTTTGCCGGCATCGACGACACGGCGCGTGCGCATTGCATGGGGCTCATCCGCGAGTTCGATCTGGACTTCGTCATCACCAGCGAGCGCGAGTGGGCTTGTTATGCCGAACTGCCCGGCGTCGCCATCTGCCAGTTGCAGCGGCGCGAAGGCATCGACGCGGTGTTTGTGTCGCGATGGACCTGGGACGGACGCGAGAGAAAGCTGGAGGCCGATCCCGATCGTCGATTTGCGCCGGCATGAGCAGTCAGGTCGACCCGCGCCTTGAACGCCTGCTCGGCGGCGAGCATCTCGCCGCGCTGCGCAAACGGCTGCGCCAGCGCTTCGAGCGCGCTCCGCTGGACGGCGCCGTCGACCGTATTCGCGTGGCCGGGCTCAGCGCGGAGGAACATGCGACGCTGGCCTCGCTGCTCGGCCGTCCGCAGCGCCGCTCGAAGTCCCTGCAGATCGACGTCCGCCGCGTCGATGCCGACCTGCGGCGCTCCGGCATCGCCACGTCCCTGCGCGACGCGCTGGAAAAGCTCGACGGCCCCATCCCGCATCGCGCCGGGATGCGTCTTCGGACGCAGACATTGTGGTCCGGCGTCGTCGACGGTTGCAGCCATCCCGGCCTGGCCCGCCTGCTGCTGACACCGGAAGGCATCGGCTTGCTCAGGCGGCTCGCACGGCAAGATGCGATCGCTGCGGCGGAGCTTTGCCGACGCGCCGAAGAGGTGCTGCGACATCTGCCGGCAAAAGGCATCACGCGCTCGCAGCTTTCCGCGAACGCGCTGGGCGATGCTCACGCGCTCGACAATGGCCGCGCGACCGCGGCGCTCGTGCTGGCCGTCTGGCGCCAGGCCGCCGCGCCGGTTCATGACGAGGATGGCGACACGGGGCGCCAGTCAACGGAGGGCATCGCTCCGGAGCCGGCCGGCAGCGTGGAACGGGCACGCGATACCTGGGCCAGGGCAGGTGTTCTGGTCAACGAGCTGGCGCGCCCTGCCCTGTTCCTGAACCTGCCGACCAGCGAAAGCGGTCGCTGGCCTGCGGGAGAACCGGCCTATGCGTCGCTGCGATTACTGCTGCGCTTGCCGCCTCGATGGGATGTAGCGGGCCGCAACGTCTACCTGTGCGAAAATCCCAACCTGCTTGCCATCGCCGCCGACCGATGGGGCGCTGCCTGCGCTCCGCTGGTCTGTACCGACGGCATGCCGGCGGCCGCGCAACGATGCCTCCTCGCTCAGCTCTCGCAGGCGGGCGCGCGGCTTCGCTATCACGGCGATTTCGACTGGCCGGGATTGCGCATCGCCAACCACGTCATGCGCGAACATGGCGCAAAGCCATGGCGCTTTGGCGCCGTCGACTATCTTGCCGCCGTGCGGGACGGGTCGAGCCTGACTCACCAACTCGCGGGCAAGGCGGTCGAAGCATCATGGGATGGGGCGCTGACACTCGCCATGGGCGAACACCGCATCGCCATCGCCGAGGAAGCCCTGGCCGCTTCGTTGCTGGACGATCTCCATGACGGACACTCGAGCGATGATCCGCTCGCCAGCCCGCCCTCCGTGGCGCGCTGATCTTCCGGGCCCGATGCCGAACGGCGGAGCGACCATCGCCGCCGGCTAAACCTTTGCCGGTGTCATGAAGCTACTGCCGGGTGAGCGCGTGGGGCATGGGAAACCTCTTCCCGCAGCAACGCGCCGCGGCCCTGGCCATGTTCAACAGGCTGGTCGCCGAGAGCTTCGCCTTGCTGTCGGTGTATGCATGTCGAGTCGCTGCGCGTCGGACGTGCAATCGGACCATGGGATCATGTGCGCGAGGTTCTCAGCAGATCGGGACCTGAAATTCCACTCAACGGGCCGGTTTCGTTCCAGTGTTCTCTTGGATGGAAGCCATAGGACACGATGGTAGCTTTCGACACCTCAGCCGCGCTCGGCTTTCTCGACAGGGCCTTTTTTGGAAAGTTGAACCCGTCGTTGCCTCTGTATGACTACATCGCGCTCGCTCGTTGCCTATCGACCCGTAATTCCAGGGAAGACGATCATGATCGCGACCGCGAGCGCCTGCAGCGCGATGAAAGGGAGCAGCGCCCGGAAGATGATGCCGAGCGTTATATCGGGAGGCGCGACCGACTTCAGGTAGAAGGCTGCCGGGCCGAAGGGCGGCGTAAGATAGGACATCTGCATGTTCATGCAGAACAGCACGCCGAACCAGACCGGGTCGAGGCCGAGCGATTTGATGATCGGCACAAAGATCGGCATGGTCAGCAGGGCGATGCCGACCCAGTCGAGAAACGCGCCGAGCATGAACAGAATACCCATCATGACGATCACGATGACCGTCGGATTGTCGGAGATGCCGGTCATCAGGCCCGACACGAAGTTCACGCCGCCCATCAGATTGTAGACGCCCACGATGGCTGTGGCGCCTATGCCGATCCACACAATCATGCCGACGGTGGAGAGGGTCTGGATGGCCGCATCGCGCAACAGGCCGAAGGAGAACTCGCCGCGCACGATGGTGGAGAGGACCACCCCGCCGACGCCGATGGCGGATGCCTCTGTGACCGACGCGATGCCGCCATAAATCGAACCCAGTACCACAAAGACGACGAAAATCGGCAGCACCAGTCCCTTGAGAAGCCGCAATTTCTTGGCGGCAGGCATAGGCTCCGGATCGACATCGGGCACGACGCCCGGTGTCAGATAGGCGCGGACCAGAATGTAGGCGACGTAGAACATGGCGAGCATGAAGCCGGGCATGAACGCAGCGGTGAACAGCTCTCCGATTGAGACGTTCGCCGTTAGCCCGTAAACGATCAGCACGATCGACGGCGGGATCATCGTGCCGAGCGACCCGCCGGCGCAGACGACGCCGATCGCCAGATTGCGGTTGTAGCCGAGCCGCAGCATCTGGGGCAGCGCTATGAGGCCGAGCAGCACGATCTCGCCGCCGATGATGCCGCTCATGGCGGCGAGGATGACCGAGACGAAGACGGTCTGGACCGCGACGCCGCCGCGGATGCGGCCCGCCACCAGCTTCATGGCGTCGAACAGGTCGCGGGCGATGCCCGAACGGTCGAGGATCGCCGCCATGAGGACGAACATCGGCACCGAGACGAACACGAAGTTCATGACGAAGGAATAGACGCGGCTCGTGATCAGCGGGATGGACATCGGCCCGAACCATCCGAGCGCGAAGATGAGCGCGACGAGCAGCGTCACGAAAGCGAGCGGCATGCCGGTCAGCAGCAGCACAACCATCATCACGAACATCAGCAGAGTGCCCCCGCCGATGCCGAGGGCCTGCAGGTTCAACGCGAAATCGAATGTCTCCATGGCGATCATTTCCCAGCGCGGCGGGCGTAGTTGAACGCCAGGATGAGGAACTGAACGACCAGCAGCACCATCGTGACCAGGACAAAGATCTTGATCAGCGCGGGCGTGGGCGGCGACCAGGCGCTGCCGGTTGTCTCGAGCCGGACTTCGCCGGACGGCGCGAACACCGCCCGTTCGACCATGTGCCAGGCGGCGTAGGCGAAGAAGCCGCTCGCCAGCGCCGAGACGAGAGAGATGCCGACGTCCACGAACCGGCGAAGCCGCGCGGACAGATGGTCATAGATCAATACGACGCGGATGTGGGAGTTGCGCGCCGTGCAGTAGAGACCGCCGAAGACGAAGGCCGCGCCGCAGAGAAAGATAGTCGTCTCGTGGGCCCAGATGGTGGGCCGGTTCACTGCATAACGCAGGAAAACCTCGACAAGCAGGATCAGTGCCGCCAGGACGATACCCGCCGCGAATATGTAGCCGAACCGGTCGACGATCCGGCCCATCGCGCCGGCCTCGGGCGCCGGGCCGTGGACCGGCTCCAGCACCATTGCGGCGTCCACTGGATCGGTGCTCTGCGTGTCGTGCGTCATACGTCCTCCGCGGGGCCATTCGCCGGCCTGCCGATATCCTCGGTCCAGTCGCTGCACAAACAAAACGAGGAGGCCGACCTCCCGGCCTCCTCGGGACGGGCCTCAGAGCAGGCCCTTACCCTTCAGATACGCCGTCAGCGTGTCGTACACTTTCTGAGCCATTTGAGAGCCCTGGGCCACCCGTTCCCATTCCGCCGTCGCGATCGTGCGGAACTTGGCCCGCTCTTCTGCCGACCAGTTGTGAATGGTGATCGACTCGTCCTGCTTGGCCTCCTCGACGGCTTTCAGATCGGCGGCCTTCAGCCCGTTGATCTGCGTTTGTTGGAACTCCTTCACCGTCTGTTCAAGCATTGCCTTGACGTCGTCGGGCAGGGCGTCCCACTTCGCCTTGTTCATCGATACCTCGACGAGTGGCAGCGAATGGAAGCCCGGATAGACCGGATGCTTGCCGATTCCGTTGAGACCCTGCTTCTGGTTTACCGAGAACACGGAATAGTCAGCCGCATCGACCACGCCCTTGTCGAGCGATGTGAAGACCTCGGATGCGGGAAGGTTGACGGGCGAAGCGCCGGCCGCGGCGAAGACATTGGCGATCGGGCCTTCAGGCGAACGGACCTTTACGCCCTTGAGGTCGTCGACCTTGTCGAGGGGGACGCGCGACACGAAGGCCTCGAGGCCCGGCGTCGATACACCGATGAAATGCAGCCCATAGGAGCCGAGCAGTTCCTGCATGATCTCCTTGCCTCCGCCGTTCTCGACGAAGTCGATCATCTGCGCGGGATCGGACCACGCGCCGACCGGGTTGGAGATCAGGCCAAAGGCCGGATCCTTGCCTGCCCAATAGGACGAGTCGCAGATCTGACCATCGAGAATGCCGGCGGCCACTGCGTCCAGCGTCTCGTTGTATTCAACGACCGAGCCGACCGGCAGAAGCTCGATCTTGACCTTGCCACCCGACTTCTCCGCCACGAGGTCGGTCCAGCCTTTCTGGTACTCGAAGTTCGGGTTGCCGGCCGGGTCCGACGACTGGAAGCGGAACGAATATTCCTGCGCCGTGGCACCTGCCACGATCGCCACGGTTGAGACAAGCGCAAGAGCCATGCCCATGATGTAGCGTTTCATTACTATCCTCCCTTTGGATGGCTGAGATTGGACCTCACCCCGCCGACGTAACGGCGGGCGTGACGGGTTCCGGCAGACGGGCCGCCGAATGCTGAACGGGCGCGCCGTGTGTCGCGAACCGGACATCGAGGAGCGCAGGATCGATCTGCTCCTCCAGTTGATCGAGCATCGAGATGCTGAGGCCGATGAGGGCATCAGACGCCGCGCAGGCCTTTTCCTCATTGCCGCGCAGCACCCACTCCATGATGGCCAGGTGCCGTTCTATGGTCGTATCGAGTCCGTCGCGCCCGGTGATGTGCTTCAGATTGAGGTAACCGATGCGCCGCGCGATGGCGTGCAGCGGGCTCAGCACGCGCTCCAGGAAGCGCTCGCCGGAAGCGTGGATGAGGAGTTTATCGAAGTATTTGTCCACGACATTGAACGCGTCGACATCCATTGCCGCCCCCTCGGTCTCGAGCCTGCGCTTGAGATGATGCAGCGCGGCGCGCTGGTTGGACGTCATGTTGCCGATCGCGGCAGCCGCGACGAAGCGGTCGAGGTCGCGGCGAAGCAGGGCCAGCCGCTTCTCACGCGACAGGTCGATCGGCGACACGCGCAAGCCGTTCCGCGGCTGTATTTCCATCAGCGTCTCGGCGGCCAGCCGCCGCACCGCCTGATGGACCGGCGTCCGGCCGATGCCGACCAGCGCTTGCAGATCCTGTGTCCGCAGTTCGGCACCCGGCGCGATGCGCATGGAAACGAAAAGCTCCTCGATGCGCTCGTAGGCGGTCGATGTGAGGTCCGTGCCGCGGTCGAGCGCCCACGCGCCGGACACCGCGGGCGAAAGGCGTTCGTCCTTTACGCGTTTCCGCTTTGCGACCGCTTGCAAAATCTCCTCCGCGGCGATAAGCTTTACAGTGATATTTCACAGAATATCATGATATGTCAATTGCTCGTCGACGATTTCGTTGACGACCGGCGGACCGAGACGGAACGTTCGCCCTCAGGGAGGTTGTCGTGAAGATTACGGCGCTTGAAACCTTGCGCACGAAGGAATTCTCGAACGTGCTGTGGGTGCGGGTGCACACGGACGAAGGCACGGTCGGGCTCGGCGAGACCTTCTATGGCGCGGGTGCGGTGGAGGCGCATATCCACGACACGCTCGCGCACCGCCTGCTCGGCAAAGACCCGCTGCGTATCGAGGCGCTAAACCGCGTCATGACCGACCTGCCGATGGCACAGTCCTCGACGGGCGTGGAATACAGAGCCGCCTCCGCGATCGACATTGCGCTATGGGACCTGTTCGGAAAAGTGTGCGGACAGCCGGTGCACCAGATGCTTGGCGGGCTGACTACTGACCGGTTGCGCGTCTACAATACCTGCGCCGGCTATGGCTACGTGCGCAGCAACAATATCCGGCCGGTCGACACCTGGAATATCGGCAGCGACGAAGGACCCTACGAGGATCTTGCCGCCTTCATGACCGACGCTGGCGCGCTCGCCGAAAGCCTGCTCGAAAGCGGCATAACGGCGATGAAGATCTGGCCGTTCGATCCGCCCGCTCAGGAGAATCGGGGGCTCTTCATCAGCGCCGAACAGATGAGGAAGGCGATCGAACCGTTCGAGAAGATCCGTAAGCGGGTCGGCGACAGCATGGAGATCATGGTGGAGTTCCATTCCCTGTGGAACCTGCCGACGGCGATGAAGATCGCCCGCGCACTGGAGCCCTACGAGCCGACCTGGTACGAGGACCCGATCCGGATGAACTCGTCACAGGCGCTCGCCGAGTATGCCGCAGCGACCGATGTCTGGGTCTGCGCCAGCGAAACGCTTGGCACGCGCTTCCCCTATAAGGACATGCTCGACCACGACGCAACCCATGTCGTCATGGTCGACCTTTGCTGGACCGGCGGGTTGACCGAGGGCCGCAAGATCGCGGCGCTGGCCGACACCTACCATCGCCCCTTCGCCCCGCACGATTGCACGGGCCCGGTCGGATTTGCCGCTGCCGTGCATGCATCGTTCAGCCAGCCGAACACGCTGATCCAGGAATCGGTGCGCGCCTTCTATACCGGTTGGTACAGGGAGCTGGTGACGGCCGTTCCGACGATCAGGGACGGCCATGTGCTGCCGATGGAGGGGCCGGGACTTGGCGTCGAGCTGCTGCCTGCCGTATTCGAGCGGCCCGACCTGGTCCACCGCAAGTCCGAATTGTGAGGTCACGGCAATGGCTTCGAATCTGTTCGATCTCTCCGGATCTACCGCGCTCGTCACCGGCTCCTCCCGCGGCTTGGGCCGCGCTATCGCCGAAGGGTTCGGTGCGGCCGGCGCTCGCCTGATAATCAACGGTCGCGCAGGCTCCGGGCTCTCGAACGCGGCCGGCGAGTTGCGCGCGGCCGGCCATGATGTGCACGAGGCCGCTTTCGACGTGACGAACGAGGCCGCCGTGAAGGCGGCGTTCCGGCGCTTCGACGAGGAAGGGCTGGAGGTCGACATCCTGGTGAACAATGCGGGCATCCAGCATCGGCAGCCGATGGCGGAGCTGGCGCTTGCGGATTGGCAGAGGGTCATCGACACCAACCTCACCAGCGCCTTTCTGGTCGGCCGGGAAGCCGCGCTGCGCATGATCCCGCGCGGTCGCGGCAAGATAATCAACATCGGCTCGCTGACCAGCGAGCTCGCCCGCGCGACCGTCATCCCCTACACCGTGGCAAAGGGCGGCATCAAGATGTTGACCCGTGGCATGGCCGCCGAATGGGCAAAGTCCGGCATCCAGGCCAACGCCATCGGGCCAGGCTACATGCTGACCGACATGAACGAGGCGCTGGTCAACGATCCGAAATTCGATGCCTGGGTCAAGGGCCGCACCCCGGCCGGGCGCTGGGGCAAGCCGGAGGAGTTGATCGGCGCCGCCGTGTTCCTGGCTTCCCGCGCGTCCGACTATGTCAACGGCCAAATCATCTATGTCGACGGCGGGATGCTGTCGGTGCTGTAGCGGTTCAGGGAGATCATGGGATGCGAGGCGTCTTCGTGCATGCGCCGAGAGACTTGAGGATCGAGCCGGTAGCGGTGGTGCCGCCCGGAGATCGCCAGGTTCGTGTCGAGATCGGAGCCGGCGGCATCTGCGGTTCCGACCTGCACTACTTCCATCACGGCGGTTTCGGCACCGTCAGGCTGCGCGAGCCGATGGCCCTGGGTCACGAGATTGCAGGGACCGTGGTCGAGACTGGCAGTGCTGTGATGCATGTCCGTCCCGGCGACAAGGTTGCCGTCAATCCGAGCCTTGCCTGCGGAAGCTGCCGCTATTGCGGGTCCGGTCAGCGCAACCAGTGCCTGGACATGCGTTTCATGGGCAGCGCTATGCGCTTCCCGCACGCGCAGGGCGGCTTCAGGCAGAGCGTGACCGTGGAGGGCGGCCAGGCGGTTCCGTTGGCGCCGTCCATGTCGCTAGCCGAGGGAGCGCTCGCCGAGCCGCTCGCCGTCTGCCTGCACGCGGCCAGGCAGGCCGGCGACCTGGTCGGCAAGGCAGTGCTCGTTACCGGCAGCGGGCCGATCGGGGCACTGTGCGTCGCCGTGGCGCGCCATGCGGGGGCGGCTGAGATCGTGGTGACGGATGTCGACGATTTCCCGCTCGCGACAAGCCGGAAGCTGGGCGCGACCCGAACCATAAATGTCAGCCGGGAGGCGGATACGCTGTCGGGTTACGCAGCCGAGAAAGGCCATTTCGATGTCGCCTTCGAGGCGTCGGGCAACGCGCTCGCCTTACGATCGGCCATCGAGGCCGTCCGGGCCGGCGGAACGGTGGTTCAGCTCGGGCTCGGAGGCGAGATGCAACTGCCCCTCAATCTGGTCGTGACCAAGGAACTGCAGTTCCGCGGCTCGTTCCGCTTCGACGAGGAGTTCGCGCAAGCAGTCGAACTGATGGGCAGCGGCGCGCTTGATGTCGGCGCCCTGATCACTGACACATTGCCTTTCACGGAGGCGGAGAGCGCGTTCCTTCGCGCCAGCGACAGGTCGCGCGCGATGAAGGTCCAACTGTCGTTCTAAACCGACCTATGCGCACGCTGCTCTACGCCACAGCTCGCTAATCCTCGGCGTCGTGCTGGCGAGTGATCAGAACATGCATTCCGTGCGTGCAATCTGGATGGCTGGTGGTCGACTCTGGTCCAGGAGGGGCCGCCAAGGCAAAGCGCAGACAGAACGCTGGAATTCTTAAGCCTGATGCGTTATATGACCATCTACATGGTCAGGAGCGTGACATGGATGCGATCAATCTGGCGGATGCCAAGGCTCATCTGAGCGAGTTGGTCGACCGGGTCGAAGCGGGTGATTCCATCGACATCACCCGCCGCGGCAAGCCGGTCGCGCGACTCACCGCAGTGGCCAGGCCGCGCAAGCCGATCGATGCCACGCTGCTCCAATCGCTGACGGCGGCGATGCCGCCCCAGTCTCAGAGCGCCGCCGATCTCGTGCGGTCGATGCGGGATGGCGACCGCTACTGATGCTCTATATCGACACGTCGCTGATCGTCGCGGCGCTCTCCAACGAAGCGATGACGCCGCGCGTTCAGGCCTGGCTGGCGGAGCAGGACCCGGCGCAACTTCTGATCAGCGACTGGACCGTCACCGAGATGTCGTCCGCGATGGCAATCAAGCTGCGGACGGGACAGATCAGCCTGGAGCAGCGCGCGGCGGCGCTCGCCATGTTCAACAAGCTGGTCGCCGAGAGCTTCACCGTGCTCGGCGTGACGGGCAGCCAGTTCCGGGCGGCGGCGAAGTTCGCCGATCAGCATGCGCTTGGGCTTCGTGCGGGGGACGCGTTGCACCTTGCCATCGCTTCGGAGCATGGCGCAACATTGCACACGCCTGACCAGCGGCTGGCCGACGCCGGGCCAGCACTCGGCGTGCCGGCGCAGTTGCTGGCATGATCCAGGACTTCTCCAGCTTGGCCGGCCCGCCTAGGAGTCGCCATGGCCGGTGACTGGTCCGACGAGCAGAACGACGCGATCGTCGCGGATTATTTCGCGATGCTTGCGAACGACATCGCCGGGCGGCCCTACATCAAGGCCGAGCACAACCGCATCCTGCAGGCGGTGATTGATCGACCGCGTGGTTCGATCGAATACAAGCATCAGAACATCAGCGCCGTGCTCAAGGGGCTCGGTGAGGATTGGATCCAGGGCTACAAGCCGGCCTTCAATTTCCAGGCCTCGCTCGTCGACGCTGTGGTACGCTGGCTCGATCGTCATCCGGATTGGCTTGCACCGGCCGCGCGGATGGCAATGGGTACGTCGCTATCCACGCTCCAGGAAGAAGCGATGCTGTGGATCGGCCCACCACCGACGCACAGCAATGCGCCGCCGCCCGACGAACTCGAGCAGATGACCGCCATCGCCCGGAAGTACGATGTGGCCGAGCGCGACGCCCGCAATCGCACACTGGGCCGCGCGGGCGAGGAACGTGTCCTCGCCCATGAGCGTGCCAGTCTGCTCGCCGCCGGCCGGACCGATCTCGCCGAGCGCATCCGCTGGGTGTCGCATGTCTATGGTGACGGTGCTGGCTACGATATCCTGAGCTTCGACACCGACGGTCGCGATCGGCTGATCGAGGTGAAGACGACCAATGGCTGGGAGCGCACGCCGTTTCACATCACGCGCAACGAACTGGCCGTTGCTGAGGAACGTCGCGGCGATTGGCGGCTGGTACGGTTGTGGAATTTCTCGCGGGAGCCAAGGGCGTTCGAGCTGCGACCGCCGTTGGAGGCGCACGTGTCGCTCATGGCGACCAGCTATCAGGCGAGTTTCTTGACGTGAGTGAAATACAGACAAAGCGACAATTGAGCGACGGCAAGAATTGCCGCCGAAACTGCGCTGTTGCCACCGTTTGTATCCCTCACTCCCACTCGATTGTTCCAAACCCAGCTAGGCCGTTGATCTCGCGGGGTTTTTTCTTGCCTTCGACGCCGAAAGCCGCCCCTCGGGCCGTCAAAATCTTACGGTGTTGATTTTAAAGGGAAAATCGCACGAATTTTTTTGTGCGGTTTCGGTATCTATCGAGATCGATCGCCTCTCGGGATCCATTTTCGGCGACGCGGATGGGTCTCGCTGCGAACCAAGAAAGTACCGTCACAAACTCATAGCATAGTGCGCTCTGCGACGCGACTCGCCGTAACTGCGTCATCCGAGCGCCATCCCTCCATCTAGCGACCAGATAACCACATCGCGCGGGCATGGCTTAGTGCATTTAGGAATTCGGCTCCCGCCTTCTCCTCGACCAGGGTGACGCGATGGCCACAATCGTGCGCGCCGAGCAAGTCGCCACCATTCTGGATGATCGAAGAAATCCTCGATCCACCACGGAGGGCCGCCTGGCCGCAAAAGCCGTGGAGGCGCCGCCAAATAGGTTCGTCCGGCATAGCCAAATCGAAGAAACGGAAAGTCATGTCGCTCGGGAGCTGGGGAGTCTGGCAAGCGGATCCAGTCGATCCAATTCGTTACCTCCGGTGCGCCCATCAAGAGAAAGTTCGAGCGATGGGTCGCGAGAGCCATCGGCGCCGGCGTGCCTTCTGCTATCGCGCCTCTCTGCGGGACGCTTGGCAGCGGAGTTCGTTTTCGCGGCTTTGAGATCCGCGTCTCCGATACGGCTAGGAAGCTCCCGGTTACCGTCGGCTTCGACCCGAATGCAATTGAATAGCCGTGGATGATCTCTCCAAACGGCGACGACTTCGCGATGAAGGGCTTTACCTGCTTAGCGTACTTTCTCTTCGCCGCATTCGCTATCTTGGCAGCGCTAGCATCTTTGGCGAACGAACCGTGCGCCTCGGCGAGCACAATACCGTGGCCCGACGCGTTGCCACCTTCACAAATGAAATCCGCATGGGGATCGAGCGACGCCGAGAGCAGCGCAATGTCAATGTCTGCCTCGTCCATAGCCGCCAATGTAAGCGCGGCGCTGGTTTCGAAGAACTGACCGGGCGCCTTTCCCGTCCAGCGCATCAGGCGCTCCAGCCATGGTCTCCTGGCCATGCGCTCGGTGATGACCTGTGCCCACACATCGATTGCGCCCATCAATGGCCCTTCCCTGCCGGGTTATGACGAAGCAGCACATGGCGCGCTTGAAGCGCGCCTCTCCGTGACTTCAACCCGATGTCGGTTTCAGGCGCTTCTGAAAGAATGCGAGAATCTCGTCCCGGGCTGCGAGCGTTGGCTGTCCCGCCTCATCGACAAGATGAACCGTGACGACGCTGTGGGGCGTCTTCACGAACTGCTCGAAGAACGGTGGCGTGGGTCCGGTATTCGCGGCCGTGTCGGGCAAAACGCGGCCAATGAAGCGATCGCCGAGCGCGGCCTGGTAGGCGGCAAACCGTTCGGCGCGGCAGAACGAATCACCCGCAAAACGGTAGGCGAGGACGGTCAGATCTTCCCGTTCCAGCCTTGCGCGTACTTTCGCCAGTTCCTCAGGGGAGCTCTCGATGCCGCCGGGATTGTCCAACGGCAGGGAAGGCTGAGACACGACAGGAGCCAGCAGTGCCGGCTCCAGCATCATGTTCAGCGCGAAGTTACCGGTAAAGCACATGCCGATAGCGCCGACCCCCCGTCCGCCGCTCTCACCATGGGCCAGTCTGGCGAGCGCCCGCAACCAGTTGGACACGGGGCTCGATGAACCGCCGCCAAGCGCGCGGAATTCAGCGCTGACGCACGCGCGCCGAAAGACGCCGGCAGCAGTCTCCGCATCGGGAACATCGCCATCCCTGCCAAAGAGGGAAGGCATGTAGACCCGGAAGCCGGCATCGCGAACCCAGCGAGCAAAACGCGCGACGTGGGGGCTAATGCCCGGCATTTCGGTCATCACGATGACGGCCGGACCCTTGCCTGCAACGTAGACCGGCTTTGTCGCCTCCTCCAACGAGACGTCTCGCCGGTTGAAATCGGATAGATCGTCAGGCTTCAGCAGCGCATCGCTCATGTTGTCCTCCGGAAAAGCTTGCACAAACGGTAGTTCCCGGGCATTTATTCCGGCAAGTGTCAAAAATGACATTAATCGGGTCTATTTTGCCTTGCCGCTCATTGACGTTCTTGTCCTGGAAGGAGCCTCCGCGGCCAGTGTCGCCATCACCTTCGACTTGATCGGTGCCGCCAACGGCATTCGTGCAAGGGCCGGAAGACCGCCTTGCTTTGACGTCAAAATATCCGGCTCCGGGGCAAGCTGGGCAACGAGGCTCGCAAGGCTGTCCTCGAATTCGGTCGCCAGCAAACCTGCTGACTTGGTGATCGTGCCCGGGCTGGCCTGGACGGATGAGCAACTCGTTCGCGATGGATTGCAACGACGCGACGCCGAAATGGCCAGGAAAGCTCTACGCGCGGCCTTTCAATCCGGAGCTGAAATCGCCAGCTCCTGTTCGGCAGTCTTTCTGGTTGCGAGCGCCGGGCTGCTGGATGCCCGCTGCGCAACCACGACCTGGTGGCTCGCGCCCTTGTTTCGGCAGTTGTTTCCGAAGGTGATACTCGACACCGATGCCATGGTGTTGACCGACGGGCGCGTAACCACCGCCGGCGCAGCGATGGCGCAACTCGACATGATGCTTTCGATCATTGCCCGCCATGCCGGACCTGACCTCGCGGATAGCTGCGCCCGGTTTCTCCTGCTGGACCAGAGGCAATCGCAATCCCGCTATATGGCCCTATCCTTCCTTGCCGCCGCGGACGAACGTGTCTCTCGCGCGGAGCGCTGGGCACGGGCGCGGCTGCATCGGACCTTTTCAATCTCCGAGCTCGCAAAGGCCGCGGGACTCGGTGCGCGCACCTTTGCGCGCCGATGCGAGCGCGCCACCGGGCTTTCGCCGGTGAGATTTGTCCAGAAGCTGCGCGTCGATAAGGCGATGGAGCTTCTGGAGACCACACGGTTCAGCCTCGGCGAAATCGCCGAAAAGGTTGGGTATTCCGACCCCTCTACGCTTCGCAAGCTTTTGCATCGGGAGAGGACATCCGGTGCGCGGGCCTCGCGTGCCGTGCGTAAGTAAGACAATGGCGCTACGCATTCCAGGAGACCTGGAATGCGACCTGGAACGCGGCAACCTGCAACGCGCAGACGGCCTCAGGATGGCCACACACGATGTCTGCTTTCAGGCGGCCGCTATCTTGATCTGTACGACAGCATAGAGGCGCTAAGGACAGCTGCAACGATAATTGAATCGGTCGGTTGTCTCGACCTGCGGCGGTGTGACTCACCCGGCAGGGATTCCCTGCCGGAGCGAGGCGCGCTAGCGGTAGCGACATGATCGACCGGCGCGGGATCCAGCAGCGGTGGGAGGCGGACGGCTCGAAGCGCGACGAGCGCGGCCGGCGCGTGTTCGCCGCGAGCGAGGCGCGCGCGGCGGGCCGGGGTGGGCTGGCGGCGGTCTCGGAGATCACAGGGCTGGCCCGCTCGACGATCGGGCGCGGGCTGAAAGACCTCGACGCGGCGCCGCCGCGCGGTCGGGTGCGCCGGGAAGGCGGCGGCCCGCGGCCGTTGACGGCGCGCGATCCGACGCTGCTTGCCGACCTTGAGCGCCTCGTTGAGCCGGCGACCTTGGGTGATCCGGAGCGGCCTCTGTTGTGGGTGTCGAAGAGCCTGGACAAGCTGGCGCGCGCGCTTGGCGACATGGGCCATGCGATCAGCCCCAACAGCGTGCGCAAGCTGCTTGTCAAGCTCGGCTTCTCGCGCCAGCTTAACCGCAAGACGGATGAAGGCGCGCACCATCCCGACCGCGATGCCCAGTTCGCGCACATCAACGCCAAGGTGGTCGCCGCGCAGGCGGCCGGTGAGCCCGTCATCTCCGTCGATACAAAGAAGAAAGAGCTCGTCGGCGCCTTCAAGAATGGCGGCAGCGACTATCGCCCGAAGGGCGACCCGCAGCGCGTCAAGGTGCACGACTTCGTCGACAAGACGCTTGGCAAGGTCGTCCCCTACGGCGTCTACGACGTGGCCGCCAACGAGGGCTGGGTCAGCGTCGGCATCACCGCCGACACCGCCGAGTTCGCGGTCCACTCGATCCGCACGTGGCTCGAGCGCATGGGCCGCCAGCGCTATCCCTCGGCCGGCGCGCTGACGATCACCGCCGACTGCGGCGGCTCCAACGGGGCGCGCGTGCGGCTGTGGAAGGTGGAACTGCAGAAGCTCGCCGACGAGACCGGGCTTGTCGTCCACGTCCATCACTATCCGCCGGGCACGTCGAAGTGGAACAAGATCGAGCACCGACTGTTCTGCCACATCACGCAGAATTGGCGCGGCCGTCCGTTGACGGATCGCCTCGCCGTGGTCGAGTTGATCGGCGCGACCACGACCAAGACCGGGCTCAAGGTCGAGTGCGCGCTCGACGCCACCACCTATGAGAAGGGCGTGAAGGTCTCGGCTGCCGAGATGGCGACCCTCGATATCACCGGCGACCAGTTCCATCCAGAATGGAATTACACAATCAAACCGCGGCGGTCGGCCATAGCGTAGCGGTTATCGTTGCAGCTGTCCTAAGCAAACCCGCCCTTGTGCACGCCGTTCTACGCTGTAGCCCTCGCCCCCCTTGGAAGGGACTTTACTTCACTTCATAAGGGAGGCGGGCACAGATCGGGCTTGCCAGATCGGAGATGGAGAACGCCAGTTCAGCGGAAGTCAGATATGGACACGAAAGCAATTTATGGGACGGCGAAAATCGCCGCCGCAACTACGCTATTACCGCCGTTTGCCCCCTACTCCCACTCGATCGTGCCGGGCGGCTTCGAGGTCACGTCGTAGACGACGCGATTGATGCCGCGCACCTCGTTGATGATGCGGGTGGCGGCGGCGCCGAGGAAGTTCATGTCGTAGTGGTAGAAATCGGCCGTCATGCCGTCGACCGAGGTCACGGCGCGCAGCGCGCAGACGAATTCATAGGTGCGCCCGTCCCCCATCACGCCCACCGTCTGCACCGGCAGGAGCACGGCAAAGGCCTGCCAGATCGCATCGTAGAGCCCCGCCTTGCGGATCTCGTCGAGATAGATCGCATCGGCCTCGCGCAGGATTTCCAGCTTCTCGCGCGTCACGCCGCCCGGGCAGCGGATGGCGAGGCCGGGTCCCGGGAACGGGTGGCGGCCGATGAAATGCCCGGGCAGGCCGAGTTCGCGGCCGAGCACGCGCACCTCGTCCTTGAAGAGCTCGCGCAGCGGCTCAACGAGCTTCATGTTCATGCGCTCGGGCAGGCCGCCGACATTGTGGTGCGACTTGATGGTCACCGACGGGCCGCCGGTGAAGGAGACGCTCTCGATGACATCGGGATAGAGCGTGCCCTGCGCCAGGAAATCAGCGCCGCCGAGCTTCCCGGCCTCCTCCTCGAACACCTCGATGAACAGCCGGCCGATGGTCTTGCGTTTCTTCTCCGGGTCGCTCTCGCCCTCCAGCGCGCCGATGAAGCGGTCGGATGCATCGACCAGGATCAGCGGCAGGTTGTAGTGCTCGCGGAACATCGCGACCACGTCGGCCGCCTCGTTCTTCCGCATCAGGCCGTGATCGACCAGGATGCAGGTGAGCTGGTCGCCGACCGCCTCGTGGATAAGCAAGGCCGCCACGGAGGAATCGACGCCGCCCGACAGCGCGCAGATGACCTTGCCCGAGCCGACCTGCCGGCGGATCGCCTCGACCGCCTGCTCGCGATAGGCCGCCATCGACCAGTCGCCCTCGATGCCGGCGATGCGGTGGACGAAGTTCGCGAGCAGCTTCGCGCCGTCTGGTGTGTGCACCACCTCGGGATGGAACTGCACCGCATAGAATTTGCGGCCCTCGTCCGCGATCGCCGCGAAAGGTGCATTGGCCGAGGTCCCGACAATGCGGAAGCCGGGCGGCAGCGCGGTCACGCGGTCGCCATGGCTCATCCAGACCTGGTGCCGCGTGCCCTTGGCCCAGACGCCCTCGAACAGCGCGCATTCATCCTCGATCTCCAGGAAGGCGCGGCCGAATTCGCGGTGATGTCCGCTTTCCACCTTGCCGCCGAGCTGGGCGCACATGGTCTGCTCGCCATAGCAGATGCCGAGCACCGGAACGCCAGCCTGGAAAATGGCGTCGGGCGCTCGCGGACTGCCGATATCGATGGTCGAGGCCGGGCTGCCGGAGAGGATCACCGCTTTGGGGGCGATGCGGCGGAAGGCTTCGTCGGCCGACTGGAAGGGGACGATTTCGGAATAGACGCCGGCTTCGCGCACCCGCCTGGCGATCAGCTGGGTGACCTGGCTGCCGAAGTCGATGATGAGGACGGTATCGGGATGGTTCTTCATGTCGGGCGTTTAAAGAAGAAAGCGATTCCGCGCAATGGGTCTCGCGACGCAGTGCGAAGCGAGATGAAACAAGAGAGTGGTGGAGAAAACGGGGCCTGCGGAAAGCGCGCCCCTTTCGCTGTCCGTCCAGCCTCAGATCGATACCGCACCCTCGCCGATCGCCGCCGCGAGCCGGTCCACCGCATCGGCCAACTTCTCGTCGATCACATGCAGATATTCGGTCCAGTCTCCGACATGGCTGAGCTCGGCCGCGCCATCGGAAATGCCGCGCAGGCCGACCAACGGCAGGCCGAAGCGCTGGCAGGCACGCAACACGGCGAAGGTCTCCATGTCGACCATGTCGGCATCGATCAAGTCATAGGCGCCGCCCGATATGACCATGCCGCCGGTCGAGAGCCTCGCCTCGGCGATATCAGGGATGCGGAGCGGCAGGGGCACGGTCACCGGCAGGTCGAGAAACGGCGTCGCCCCCTTTTCGAAGCCAAGCGCGGAAGCATCGATGTCGCGATAGGAGACTGAGACCGCCTGGTAGATGCCCGTCTGCTCGAGCGAGCGGCTGCCGGCCGAGCCCAGCGACACCACGAGATCCGGCAGGGTGCCCGCTGCCCCGAGCCGCGCAAGCTCCGAACCCATCGCCACCCCGGCCTCGACGGGCCCGACACCCGTCATATAGGGCGCGAAGCGGCGCTTCAGATGCGGACCATATTCGGCGTCCGCCGCCATCACGAACAGGACCTTCCTGCCGGCTATGTCCGTTGCCTGCGCCACGGCCTAACCCGCCAGCCCGTCGCGGCCGGTGATCGTCATCATCGTGCCGGTCATGGTAGCGATCAGTTTCGCCTCGCCGTCTGCGGCGAAGGCATAGGCCTGGCCATCGGCCACGATGATGGTGCGGCCGGGCTTGGTGACGGAGCCGCGGAACAGGAAGCGCTCGCCCCTGCCCGGCGCCAGAAGATTGACCTTGAACTCGATGGTGAGCACGGCGGCGTTAGCCGGCATCATCGAAAAGGCGGCATAGCCGCAGGCCGAATCCAGCGCGGTGGAGATCACGCCGGCATGCAGGAAGCCGTGCTGCTGGGTGAGCGCTGCCGAATAGGGCATCTCGATCTCGACCGTACCCGGGGTCACCACGGTCAGTTCGGCGCCGATCGTCTCCATCGCCTTCTGGCGCGCGAAGCTCGACCGCACGCGCTCTTCGAAATCGGGATCGGGTGTCTGCTCCGCCATAGCTCGTCCTCGGTGTATTCGGCCCGCTTATCGCAAGGCCCGCAGGCCATGGCAACCGTCGATTGCTGCGTCGCAATATCCCGGGACCGGCCGGCCTTCGGGTCACTCCTTGCGCAGGAGCGTACCCAGGAAGAAGCCGTCGGTGCCGCTCCTGGCCGGGCTCAGCGTTATGCCGGTGCCCGTCTCGATGCGCGCGGCGTCGGCCCTCGCCGGGAAACAGCGTTGCCAGAGCGCATCGTGATCAGCCGGCACAAAACCACCGTTGCGCGCGAGGAAAGCCCCGATCTGGGCATGGTTCTCGTCCGCGAAGACGGAGCAGGTGACGTAGACGAGCCGCCCGCCCGGCCGCACATAGGCCGAGGCCACATCGAGGATAGCGGCCTGCTCGGCGATCCGCGCCTCCAACTGGCGCTCGGTGAGCCGCCATTTCGCATCGGGCCGGCGTCGCCAGGTGCCGGAACCGGTGCAGGGCGCATCGACGAGCACGATATCCATCCGGCCGGTGAGATCGGCGAGTTCCGACGCCTTGGCGACGACCTGAACGTTGCGGTTTTCCGAGCGCCGCATGCGGTCGAAGATCGGCGCCAGCCGCGCCTTCTCGGAATCATGGGCGAAGATCTGGCCGCGATTCTGCATGGCGGCCGAGAGCGCAAGCGTCTTCCCGCCGGCGCCGGCGCAGTAATCGAGAACCTGCATGCCGGCCTGGGCATCGGTCAATTCGGCGACGACCTGCGAGCCCTCGTCCTGCACCTCGAACCAGCCCTTCTGGAAGGCCGGCTCGGCCTGGACGTTGGGATGCCGTCCGGCGACGTCGATCGGCGGGATGCGGATGCCGCTGTGGGCGAGCGCCGTCTCCGCGGCGCCGGTTCCCTCCAGTTCCGCCAGCACCTTCGCCCGATCGGCCTTCAGCATGTTGACACGCAGGTCGAGCGGCGGCCGGCCGGCGAGTGCGGCCCCTTCCGCGACCCAGTCGGCACCGAAATTCTGCTCGAGCATCGGCACGCACCAGTCCGGACAATCGGCACGCACCGCGTCGGGCGCCGTGGCTTCGGCTTGCGCCCCGATCGTAGCCAGTTCACCCGCGTCGAGCGGCGGCGGCGCGAATCTGTCGCCCTCGAGCGCCTGGTTCAGCGATTGCGGTGTCTGCCGCCATTCGAGAAGCAGCGCACCGAAGCCCAGGGCACGTGGTGTGTCGGCGCCGAGCAGCCAGGCGGCGGAGCGCTTCCTGCGCAGCGCATCGTAGACGATGTTGCCGATCGCGGCGCGATCGCCGGCACCCGCGAAACGGTGCGACAGGCCCCAGTCCTTCAGCGCTTCGGCCGCCGGCCGATGCCGCCGGTCGATGTCGTCGAGAACCTCGATGGCCGCAGCCAATCTTCCGCCAAGTCGCATGTCCGGTTTCCCCGTCTTCGGCATACCCGAGATGGGGCCTAGCTAGCGGCGAAGCCGCGAGCGCACAAGCACGGTCGCGCAAAAATATTCTACGATCCGGGTGGCCTGCAAAGGGGCGGCGTTCAGATCGCCTTCCCCGACACCGAACCTCCGGCGGCGGCGGCAAGCCGTCGCGAGACATCCGCCGCCGTCATGCTTAACGCGCCGTTAAGGCGTCCTGCCGGATAGTGCGCGAGGGGCTCCCCGGAACGCCGCTTGTCGGCGCGACGGTTCCCACACGACGAGACGGACTGGCCGCACCGGCGTGATCGACAAGCCGGCCGTTCGGCGACGGGAAAGGACTTTGCCATGCTTCCAGCCACGGTCGATCGCTTGCAGCCGGCGCTCGCCATCATGCAGTCGGTCACGTCGCTGCAGGCACGTCTCCTGCACGAGGATGCGCCGAATGCGGCGGGCGGCCCGGCCGCAACGCCGGCCAGGGACATGAAGGCGGTCAACGATTACTATTTCGGTGGTCATCTCACCGTGACCGAGGCCATGACGAAGCTCTTCGAGCATGTCGTCGGCTATCTCAACGACAAGCTGGCGCTCGGCCGCGACGGCAGGGCGGCGGATGCCGCGGCCGGCGACGCATGGCGCGACAAGGCGCTGCGCGACGATATCGAGATCAACGGCGAGGACGATTTCTCGCTGCCCAAGCCTGGAGAGAGCGGCTTCTCCTTCCAGCGGGTCGCCCGCATGGTCCAGTCGGCCTTCAATGTCGACTTCCTCTCCCAGGACCGGGAACTGAAAAAGCTTCTGGAGGATACGATCGGCTTCCGGCTCGACGGCATGAGTGTCGCCGATCTCCTGGAAGCCATGGTCGATCCCGGCAGCGAGGCCGCGGAGAAAGTCAAGGACGTGCTGAACGAAGGCCTGGCGGGCCAAACCGGCAGCAAGGCGAGCCAGCGGATGGAACGCGCGGCGTCGGGCGCGCAATCGGTGGAACAGGCCGTCGCCGCGGCCCTGCGGCCGTCGATCGGCGAGGTCGACCGGGAAACCCTCACCGAAGATCTCGAAGCGATCGGCAATGCCCGGGCACGTGAGAAGCTGCAACAGGCAGCCAGGCTTCCCCACGACCTCGCCGAAGCGCTCGAAGAGGAAAGCCCAACGGATCGCCCGCAAGGGCGCGGCAATGTCAGGATCGCCGCCGCAGTGCTCCAGGTCCTGGGCAGCTTCGGCGAGACCGAGGGATTCGAACGGGCGGAAGGCGGCGAAGGCCGCGAGCCCGCCACAGCCGTTCTCGGCGCCGCACAGGCAGCGGAAGGGCCCGACCCGGCGCAAGGCGACGAACGCCCTGCCGTCACCACCCTCGTCAAGGCCTATCTCGAAACCCTGGAGCAGGAGCAGAACGAGCGGGAAGCCCGGGAAGAGCACCTCTCCCTGGTGCTGTAGCGCCGCTTCCGCGTTCCGAAAAATCGATGCCGATTATCGGGCCGATGCCTGGCCTTTCGCCGTGCCACCGGCACGACGAATTCGCGTTCCGCGAACCGGCTGCTCACGCCACGGGATAGTTGGGGCTCTCGCGCGTGATCGTCACGTCATGCGTGTGGCTCTCGCGCAGGCCGGCATTGGAGATGCGCACGAATGTCGCCCTGGCGCGGAAGTCGGGGAGGTCGCGCGCGCCCACATAGCCCATCGCCGCCCGCAATCCGCCGGCAAGCTGGTGCAGCACGCCGGCCACCGGGCCCTTGTAGGGCACCTGGCCCTCGATGCCTTCCGGCACCAGCTTCAGCGTGTCGCGCACCTCGGCCTGGAAGTAGCGGTCGGCCGAACCCCTGGCCATCGCACCGACCGATCCCATGCCGCGATAGGCCTTGAAGGAGCGGCCCTGGTGCAGATAGACCTCGCCCGGGCTCTCGTCGGTGCCGGCCAGCAGCGAGCCGATCATGGCAGCACCCGCGCCGGCCGCCAGCGCTTTGGCGAGATCGCCCGAATATTTGATGCCGCCGTCGGCGATGACGGAGACGCCAGCCTTGTCGGCCGTCTCGACCGCCGACATGATGGCCGAAAGCTGCGGCACGCCGACGCCCGCCACGATGCGGGTGGTGCAGATCGAGCCCGGACCGATGCCGACCTTCACCGCATCGGCGCCCGCGTCGATCAGCGCCTGCGTCGCTTCCGCGGTCGCCACATTGCCGGCCATGATGCGCACGGAGTTCGACAGTTTCTTGGCGCGCGCCACCGCGTCGAGCACACGCTGCGAATGGCCGTGAGCGGTATCGATGACAAGAAGGTCGACGCCTGCCTCGATCAGCCGCTCGGCGCGCTCGAAACCGTCCTCGCCGACGCTGGTCGCGGCAGCGACGCGCAACCGTCCCTGGGAATCCTTGGCCGCATTCGGGTTGAGCTGCGCCTTTTCGATATCCTTGACCGTGATCAGCCCGACGCAGTTGCCGCCGGCATCGACCACCAGAAGCTTCTCGATGCGGTGCTTGTGAAGCAGCCGCTTCGCCTCGTCCTGGTCGACCGTCTCCTTCACGGTGATCAGATTGTCGCGGGTCATCAGCTCGGCCACCTTCTGGGCGGGGTTCGAGGCGAAACGCACGTCGCGATTGGTGAGGATGCCGACCAGCCGGCCGGTCCGCTGGCCGCCAGTGCCGCCATTCTCGACGACGGGAATGCCGGAGATGCCGTGGCCGCGCATCAGAGCCAGCGCATCCGCCAGCGTCGCGTCCGGGCCGATGGTCACGGGATTGACCACCATGCCCGATTCGAACTTCTTGACCTGTCGCACCTGCTCGGCCTGCTCGGCCGGCGAGAAGTTGCGGTGGATCACGCCAATGCCGCCGGCCTGGGCCATGGCGATGGCGAGCCGCGCCCCGGTCACCGTATCCATGGCCGCCGACAGGATCGGCACGTTGAGCTCGATGTCGCCGGCGATCGTCGTGCGGATGTCGGTCTGGCCGGGCATGACCTCGGAATGACCGGGCTGCAGCAGCACGTCGTCAAAGGTGAGCGCCAGCGCGCCGGTAGCGGTTTCGATGATCTTTGCCATTGCCGATCCCTGAATTGCGTTAAGGAGCGCGTGGCCATCGGCCCGCCCCCGACTCGAAAACTTCCCTTTCAGGATTGGCAGCGGCTGGTAACACGTCTCAGTGTCGATGAAAAGACTATGCTCCTGTCGATGGACGCCGGACCTCCTTGCCCGACGTCACATTCTCGGCAAGGTTGCAGCGGAAGGCATGTCAACGGAAAAACAATGAACGACGTCACCATCGATCCCAGCCCACGGCCGGCGCAGCAGAGAGTAAGGCGCGAGCCGTTCGTCTTCAGCGGCTCGACCCGCGAATATTTCGGTATCTGGATCGTCAACGTGCTGCTGACGATCGTGACCCTCGGCATCTACTCCGCCTGGGCGAAAGTCCGGCGTCAGCGCTATTTCTACGGCAACACCTGCCTCGCCGGCGCGACTTTCGACTATCATGCCCGGCCGCGCCAGATCCTGGTCGGCCGCATCGCGGTCGTGGTCCTCTTCCTGCTCTACAACGGCCTCACGACCGTTGCGCCGCTGGCCAGCCTCGCGGTCGGCGTCGTCTTCCTGTTCGCGGTCCCCTGGTTCATCATGCGCGGGCTGCGTTTCAACGCGCGGGTCACAAGCTATCGCAACGTGCGTTTCGATTTCGTCGGCGGCTATTGGGGCGCATTCCTCGCCTATATCGTCGGCGGGTTCCTGATGTACATATCGCTTGGCATCCTCGCCCCCTTGGCGTCGCAGTGGATGTGGAATTATACGCTGGGCAATGTCCGCTATGGCGGTCGGCCTGTCCGGTGCGAGCCGAGGCTCGGCCGGCTCTACGGCCAGTGGCGTCTCCCGGCCCTCCTATTCGTCGGCGGCCTCTTGGCGCTCATTGTCCCCATCGCCGCTGCCTTCTGGGCATTCATTCGGCTCGAAGACGCGACTGTTGATAAGTGGCTCTGGCTCGGCATTCTAGTGGGAAATTCGCCGACGCTGGTCGTGTTCGGCCTCCTTCTCCTCTTCGCCGTCGCCGGACTGCTCTATCGGGCCGGCATCCGCAATGTCGCCTTCAACGAAACGGTGATCGACGGCAGGCACATGCTGCATTCGTCGATCCGTCGCCGACGCTTCGCCTGGATCTCCGTCACCAACCTGCTCGCCACCGTCTTCAGCCTCGGCCTCGCCAGGCCCTGGGCCGCGATCCGCATGGCCAGGTACCTGTCCCTCGTCACCGCACTCGACGCGACCGGCTCGCTGGAGGATTATGCGGGCTCGATCGAACAATCGGGGAGCGCAGTCGGCGCGGAATATATGGACATAGAGGGCTTCGACCTTGGTTTCTGACGGACGGAGCGGCGGGCCGCTTTCCGGCCTGTGGCGCCCTCCCTTCACCGCGCGGGCGACCAGTGCGGTGCTGTCGGTCGACATGGCGGGCAACGCCAGGACAATCGATCCGACCGCCAAGACCACGCTGGCGCAAGCGCATCTCGGGAAGATCGAGATCTCCGATCGTGTCGGCTCGATCCCGCGCATGCTCACCTTTCCCGACGGAAGCGTCTTCGAGACCGGCGACAACGATGCCGTCGACGCGCTGATCAGCGCGCGCTCCGGCCGCTTGTCCGGCTTCGTCCACCGGCTCGAGCGCTTCCACCCCCGGCTTCTCGTGCTCGTCGCCCTCGTCATCGGTCTCGCCTTCGCCACCTACCGCTATGCAGTGCCGGTGCTGGTCGAGGTCGCGGTGGCCGTCACCCCGCCGGTCGTGCCGGCCCTGATGAGCCACAGCGTACTTGCCTCGCTCGACCAGACGGTGTTGCAGCCGTCGGCGCTCGGGGCCGACCGGCGCAAGGCGATCTCGAACGGCTTTGCCGAACTCGCCGCAGCAGCGCGGCGCGGGACGGCGGCGGTCGCGGAGAACAAGGCGGCCGCCTACACGCTCCACTTCCGCGACGGCGGCATGATCGGGCCGAACGCGTTTGCTCTCCCCGACGGTTCGATCATCCTCACCGACCAGCTCGTCGAGCTCGCCGGCAACGATGACGAGGCGGTGCTCGGTGTTCTCGCGCATGAGATCGGCCATGTCGACCATGCCCACAGCCTGCGCCAGCTCTATCGCGCCGCCGGCGTCACCGCGCTCATCATGCTGATCGGCGGCGACATCGGCTCCGGCACCGAGGATCTCCTCGTCCAGGGCTCGGCGCTGCTGTCGCTCTCTTATTCGCGCGACGCCGAACGCGAGGCGGATCGTTTCAGCGTCGAGCTCATGCACAAGGCAGGCCGCGATCCCTTGGCGATCGGCCGGTTCTTCGAGCTCCTTCGCGACAGGCTCGGCGACAAGGAGGGCAGCGACTTCTTCTCCACGCACCCCGCGACGCCCGAGCGCATAGAGGAGACAAAGCGCTACGCCGAGGAAGTGGCCCGGCAGCCCTGAGGCCGGCCATCGTCACCCTCGGGGACGGAGCTGACCGTCAAGGCCCGTGGGAGCGCCGCTCGATGACATCGCGCCGGCGGCGCAGGCGCTCTCACATCAACGGCGGAGACAGGCGGAGGCGTCTCCTTCTTCGTTATCCAATCACCGCCGCCGCTGTTGGGTGGAGGCGTCTCCTTCTTCGTCATCCACAGGCGCGAGCACGGAGCGAAGCAAGGTGCGAGTTGACCCGTGGATCCATGCCGTGACGGCGATGCAGGCGGCCGGCGGCTCAGGACGAGCCACCTCTGCCCACACGTCGCAAAGGCCGGGTGAACCATCCTGCACCGAAGCAGACGCTCGCGATCTCACGGCATGGATTCACGGATCTCCTCCGGCTCGCTGCGCTCGCCTCCGGGCCCGAGGATGACGAAGGGTGGGACGCCGTCGCCAATCCCAAGCGCTGAATAGAATGGCGCTACATCCGGCGCCGCCTAGGAACCGCGCTCGGCGGCACCAACGACCGCACCACGACCTTGCGGCAATTTCACAGGACATGAATTGTTATTCATGTTAACCGATCGCCCAGAGCCGGCTCGTCCCGGCGCAGGAAAGCCGAAGCCGTCCCATGAATCGCACACTTCCGCTCATCCTCGCGGTCGCGCTCTTCATGGAGCAGATGGATTCGACCGTCATCTCGACCTCACTGCCGGCGATCGCCGCCGACATCGGCGCCAGTCCGGTCGCCCTGAAGCTGGCGCTGACCGCCTATCTCGTGTCGCTGGCGATCTTCATCCCGATCAGTTCCTGGATGGCCGACAAGTTCGGCGCGAAGCGCGTCTTCCGCACCGCGATCGCCGTCTTCGTCGTCGGCTCGGTGCTGTGCGCGGTTTCCGGCTCGCTCGTCGCCTTCGTCTTGTCGCGCTTCCTGCAAGGCATGGGCGGCGCCATGATGACGCCTGTCGCCCGGCTCGTGCTGGTCCGCTCGACGCCCAAGCGCGAACTCGTGTCGGCCATGGCCTGGCTGACGATCCCGGCACTGGTCGGTCCGCTGGTCGGGCCCCCGGTCGGCGGTTTCATCACCACCTTCTTCACCTGGCACTGGATCTTCCTCATCAACGTGCCGATCGGGTTGCTGGGCATCCTTCTCGCCGGCCGCGTTCTGCCCGACATCGAGCCGACGGGAGCCGCGCCCATCGACACGGCCGGCTTCCTCCTCTCGGCGATCGCCGCTTCCGGCATCGTCTTCGGCCTTTCCGTCGTCAGCCTGCCGGCCTTGCCACCCTGGGTCGGTCTCGTGACGCTCGCCATCGGCGCCCTCTCCGGCCTGGTCTATCTGCGCCACTCGAGGCGCGCGGCGAACCCGCTGCTCAACCTCAGGCTCTTCGCCAATCCGGTGTTCCGGGCGGCCATATCAGGCGGCTCGCTGTTTCGCATCGGCAGCGGCGCGGTGCCGTTCCTGCTTCCCCTGATGCTGCAGCTCGGCTTCGGCCTGACGCCGTTCCAGTCGGGCATGCTGACCTTCGCTTCGGCGGTGGGCGCGCTCGCCATGAAGTTCCTGGCGCCGGTGACGCTGCGGGCGGGGGGCTTCCGCAACGTGCTGACGCTCGCGGCCGTCTGCGGAGGCATCTTCATCGCCGCCAACGCGTTTTTCACCCCACAGACCCCGCCTGGCGTCATCATCCTGGTGCTGCTCGGCGCCGGCTTCCTGCGCTCGCTGTTCTTCACCTCGGCCAACGCGCTCGTCTTTGCCGACATCGAAGCCGACGACGTCAGCCAGGCGACGGCGATCTCGGCGGTCTCGCAGCAGATCAGCGTCGCGCTGGGCGTGGCTGTCGCCGGCGGCATATTGGAGGCTTCGACCTACTTCTCGGGCGGGCATCTCGGCCTCGCCTCCTTCTCCGCCGCTTTCCTCATCGTCGCGGCGGTGACGGCCCTGTCGGTCCTGCCCTTCCTCGGCCTCGCGCGCGACGCCGGCAGTTCGGTTTCGGGACATGGCATGCAGAAGCCGGCGGAATAATAGCGAGTAGCGAGTAGCGAGTAGCGAGTAGCGAGTAGCGAGTAGCGAGTAGCGAGTAGCGAGTAGCGAGAGAGTTGACCGGGCTGCGTCCGGCGGCAACCCCTTTTTCCCTCTTCGCTATTGGCTACTCGCTATTCGCTCTTTTCCCTACCCTTGAAGTCCTTGGCCAAGAGGTACAACTCGACCGATTCATCCCGCGAAGCCGGCGGCTTGACGTGATGGACGGAACGGAAGTTGCGCTTGAGCATGTCGAGCAGCCCGCCTTCCGTGCCGCCCTGGAAGGTCTTGGCCAGGAAATGCCCGCCGGGCTTCAGCACGGAGACCGCGAAGTCGGCCGCCACCTCGCACAGATGCATGGTGCGCAGATGGTCGGTGCGGCGATGGCCGGTCGTCGGCGCGGCCATATCGGAGAGCACGATGTCGGGCTCGCCGCCCAACGCCTCGGAAAGCCTCGCCGGCGCCTCGTCGTCGAGAAAATCCATCTGCAGGATGGCCGCACCCGGAACCGGATCCATCTCCAGATAGTCGATGCCGACCACGCTTGGCCGCTCTTCGTCGGATTTGACGCGCGCCGCGGCGACCTGACACCAGCCGCCGGGTGCCGCGCCCAGGTCGATGATGCGCATGCCCGGTTTCAGCAGTCTGTGCTTGTCATCGATCTCGATCAGCTTGTAGGCCGCGCGCGAACGATAGCCCTCGCTCCTGGAGCGCTGGACATAGGGATCGTTGAGATGGCGCTGCAGCCAGCGGCGCGACGATTCCTTCAAGCCGCTCTTCTTCCTGATCTTGGTCTTCAACACGCGGCTTGCGCCTGCGCCCGGCTTCACCGGCTTTTTCGTCATGGCCGCGGCCTATGCTTGCCGTTGCGGCGCCAGACCCCGTCCTCGGCCATCAACTCGCTCAATATGCCCTCGCGCAATCCCCGGTCGGCGACGCGCAGCCGGTTCGAAGGCCACACCGCGCGGATGGCTTCGAGGATCGCGCAGCCCGCCAGCACCAGGTCGGCACGATCGGCGCCGATGCAGGGATTGGCCATACGCTGGCGGAAATCCCAGGACAGCAGCCTCTCGATCATAACGTCGACGCTCTCGCCGTCCATCCACAGCCCGTCGACACGGCGCCGGTCGTAGCGTTCGAGCCCAAGGTGGACGCCGGCCAGCGTGGTGACCGTTCCCGACGTTCCGAGCAGATGGAACTTCCTGCCCGCCATCACATGTTTCAGCCGGTCGCGGCCATCGAAATTCCGGAGCAGCCCGGTGACGTCGTCGATCATGGCCTGGAACGTCTCGCGGCTCACGTCGCGCCCGCCGAAGCGCTCGGCGAGCGAGACGACGCCGACCGGCAGCGAAGTCCAGGAGACGATATGGTTGGCGAGCCGCGCCGAGCGGCGGCCGGAAACATCGATCAGCGCTATCTCGGAGGAGCCGCCGCCGATGTCGAACAGCACCACGCCTTGCGTATCGTCCTCGATGAGGGAGCCGCAGCCGGAGACGGCCAGGCGCGCCTCGGTCTGGCGGTCGATGATCTCCAGCGCGAGACCGGTCTCGGCCCGGACACGCTCGATGAACAAGGCGCCGTTCTCGGCCGAGCGGCAGGCCTCGGTGGCGATCAGCCGGGCTCGTCGGATCGGCCGGTTGCGCAGCTTGTCGCCGCAGACCCGGAGCGCCTCGACCGCACGGTCCATCGCCGCGTCGGCCAGCCGACCGTTCGCCGAAAGCCCTTCGCCAAGCCGCACGATGCGGGAGAAGGCGTCGACCACCCGGAACTGCCCCGGCCGCCCGGGCACCGCCACCAGCAGGCGGCAATTGTTGGTGCCGAGATCGAGCGCGGCGAAGACAGGCACCTCCTGCGACCGCACGGCGGGCCTGAAGGCCGGCGGCGGTGCCTCGAGCCGTATCGGTCGGGACGGCGGCTCCGGTGCACGTCTCGGCGCGACCGGCGGCTCGGCAGCGACCTGACCCGCATCGCGGGCGAAAACCTTTCGCCCGCGCCGGCGTTTGCGGCGCTTCTTCGGTCTGGATTTCTGGTGCGTGGCGTCGCTGTCGGCGCGGCCGGGGCCGGGCCATGTCGCCGCCCGGTCCACAGTCCGACCGACCGACGAGCCTCCGGCATCTACAGCCGAAAGCTCCCGCGACGCCCCGTCACCCGGCGGTTCACTGCCGGCATCGAGGTCTTTCACCGTCGTTCCTTCATGCGCCGCGCGAACCGAAACGGACGCTGCGCGCGCTGTCATCTTCTCCGTTGCGGCAAGGATAACAGCGCCGCGGCTCATCACCAAGTGCCGCGGCGTCGAATTGTTGAGCGCAATTCCGCAACGCGGCGCACCGCAAGATACGCGCAATGCTGCAGCGGGATTCCACCTGGTGGGATTCCGCGCCCGGCCTCTCACCGTAACGTCAACCGCTAACGGGTTTCCTTGCGCGCATATTCGCTTTATCGAACATTAGGCGACGAATGAGGACCGTTTGAGAACAGACCCGTTTTGGGGCACGCCACGGCACTGCGAGCGCGCGACGCCACGGCTGAAGTCCTCGGGGCCGGACATCTCGGAAGGCCTCTGGACGGGAGGCGACCGCACAGGATGAAGTGGAAGGACTATGTCTGGCCCGCGATCGGGCTGGCTGCCGTGGCGTTTTCGGGGTGGCTGCTCTATGGCGAACTGCGCGGTATTTCGGCGAGCGACGTCATCGCCGGCTTCCAGGCCATCCCGCTCCATCGCTGGCTGCTTGCCGCGGGCGGCGCGGTCGTGGCCTATGCGGCGCTGGCCGGTTACGACCATATCGCGCTCACCCATCTCGGAAAACGTGTGTCCTGGGTGTTCGTGACGCTCTGTTCCTTCACGACCTACGCACTCTCCCACAATATCGGCGGCTCGGTCGCCTCGGGTGCCGTCATCCGCTACCGGGCCTATGCCACGAAGGGCCTGACGGGGCAGGATGTCGGCATCCTGGTCGCCTTCTGCTGGTTCACCTTCATCCTGGCGACGGTGTTCCTGCTGGGTGTCGTGCTCGTGCTGGAACCCGGCCTCACTGATCGGTTCGTCGACATCGAGGCCTTGCCGATCACGCTTTCGGCGACCACGGGCTATCTTTGCCTCGCGCTCGTCGCGCTCTATGTGCTGGGAAGCTGGATCGGCTTCCGCCCGCTGCGCATCGGCGGCGTGCGGCTCGACTATCCCAGCCTGCCGAACGTGGCGCGCCAGCTCACCATCGGCCCGATCGAGCTCATCGGCGCCGCTTCGATCATCTACTTCGCACTGCCGGAGGCCGGTAATCCCGGCTTCATCATCGTGCTCGGCGTCTTCATCATCGCCTTCTCCGTGGCCTCGGCCACCCATGCCCCCGGAGGCATCGGCGTGTTCGAGATCGTGGCGCTGGCCGGCTTCACCGACATGGACACCGTGTCCGTGCTCACGGCCCTGCTGGTCTTCCGGCTGTTCTACCTTATCGTGCCGCTGCTCCTGGCGCTGGTCGTGGTGATCGGCTTCGAACGCAGCCAGCTCGCCAGGCGCCGGCGACCGTTGGGGTAAGCCGGCCCGCCCAACCCGGCATAGACGCAGCCTCAAGCACGACGGTCGAGAACCGCCGGCTTGCAGCCGGCGTTACTGACCTCTGCTGAACCAGGGAAAGCGCCGGAACAGGCTTGAAGAAAGGGGCCGCGCTGGAGCGACGCACGCGTAGAACCGTCCTCGCCCTGCGTCAGCGGCGCCTTCATTTTCTTCAACGGTTGAATGCGCAAGCGGGGTTGACTATTTTGAGGCCTTGCGCGATACGCAGGCCGCATAGCCGACATGGCTGCCGCTCGCGGCTCTAAAGCCGCTTGCTGGGGAATAGGTTAACGGTAGACCAGCGGACTCTGACTCCGTTAGTCCTGGTTCGAATCCAGGTTCCCCAGCCATCTCTTGTTTCTTCAATAAATTTAGTAGCTTACGAAAACTTCATCCTGTTCTTCATGATGATAACGGGCGTTTGCTTCTTCAGCGGATAGCATGATCGGAAGGATGAGGTCTTCCACCGGCTGGCCTCGCCACCATCCATAGCGGCATCATGGCAATTTTTCCCAAGACCTAAGACCCGCAACGCTGCAACAGTCGTGGCGGCCATGTTCCAGCGCCGTGTCGCTGCACGCTTATCAGTTGGAGGAAATCATGACGATCACAATTTCCCCGTTTCTCACCGCTCTCGTATCTGAAGGCCCCCCCGCCGACCGGGCGAAAGACATGGACCTGTATGGATGGCTGATTGGAAGCTGGGAGATGGACACGGTCCGCCATCTCGACGACGGCACAACCCAGGAATCGACTGGAGAAATCCATTTTGGCTGGGTGCTCGAAGGCCGTGCGATTCAGGACCTCTGGATCAGGCCCAAGCGCCCCGCGCCATCCACCATGTATGGCACGACTTTGCGCATATTCGATCCTGGGATCGGTGGCTGGCACATCATCTGGAGTGACCCGCTCAACCAGGATTACTCGCGCCAGATCGGGCGGGCCGAGGGTAAGGACATTGTCCAGATCGGCAATGACTCCCGAGGTCTGCAAACCCGATGGCGTTTCACCGAGATCACTGCCAACAGCTTCCATTGGATCGGCGAGGAAAGATCTGCCGAGAGCGACCCGTGGCAAGTGACCTATGAGCATTGGGCCCGCCGAACAAGTTCCTGAGCCGTTCGGACCGGTTGCCCCGGATGATCTCCTCCAGGCCTATGTCGGCAACACTGAGCGTCCTGAGACGCTCGTAGAATGCGGAAGCTGGCTCCCGGCCCGTTTCGTATATTGCGTACGCCGCGAGAGCGCTCGAATATCTCCGCGATCGAATGTTTCTCGCGACGGCGAGACGGTGAGCGAGGATCGCGCGCCTTGGCGTTGCGTGTCGAGAATTGAGGCTCTGCTGCCATCCCGGAGTTCCAATGTCCCAAGGATCGGGCTCTCGTCCCCGGCCATCAACCAAACCAGGCCTCAATATCTCGCTTGACCCCGCTGGAGGCCGACCATCACAGTCGACTGTTGGCCAATATCCACGCGGAAAACCCTGCGCTGGCAAGTTGGCGTTGCCAGTCAGCATATTGCCATCCCGCCGGCGACAATGAACGGATCACCGCCCGAGCCGCTCCCAATCCGGTGACAGTGCGCATTTTCTTTTCGCTTGCGACCGCGCTTCGTCAAGGCCGTGCCCAAACCATCCGACGGAACGGAGGGCCCGTCGCCAAGCCGCCTCCCACAAGGTATTGCCCGAAGTTTCAGAACGCCCAGGGCGAAACAAGGTCGAGGCCCGTTGTCTCGAAGTCGGTCAGGTTGCGGGTAGCCAAGCGGCCGCCGTTTATGCGGGCAATCGCCGCAATCATCCCATCCGGTGCCGACATTGCGCGCCCCTGGCGCATGGCTGTTCCCATGATTTCTCCGTATGCGAGCGCGGCTTCTTCCGTCAGCCCGAAGATGCGATCCGCGAAACGGCGACGCCAGTCGGACAGGCCCTGTTCCAGTCGTTCTGCGCGCTGATCTGGTCGTATTTTCTCTATGCCGAAGGCAATCTCGGCGATCGTGACCGTCGGAAGCGCGAGTTCGGCATCGTGTCGAACCAGCCAGGCGATGACCGCCTCGTCCGGTGCCTTCCTCAGGGTTTCGGAAACGACATTGGTGTCGAGGAAAATCAAAGATCGATGCCCTTGTGCGGCTTCCGCCCTTCCCTGACGATCCCTTCGAGGTCGATGTCGATGCCGACTTGCACCGAAAGACGCGCATAGAACGCCGCAGCGGGTTCGCGGCCTGCCTCGCGAATTTCATAGGATTCGAGGGCGCGCTCGACGATGTCGGCAATCGAGCGGTTTTCGCGGCGGGCGAGCCGATGGGCAAGATCGCGTGCCTTGGCACTGCGCACGGAGAGTTGAGGTTCCGCCATTTCCGGGCTCCTTTATTGGTCTAAACTTAGTCTTCCTGGAATCTGCCATCAAGATGGCTATTGGTATCACGCAGGCTGGCGCCCGGAAAATGGCGCCTGCATTCAATCGCTATGTCGGCGTCGACTGTTCAGGCGCAGGCGGAGTGGATCGCATATGCCGAAGCCAAGATCGCCGAAGGCGACGTCGCCAATCTCGGCCCGGAGGTGATCTTTCGCGACCTGGCCGCGATCCAGTCCTGTCTCGATTTGAGCAGCAATTTCGTCGCGAATGTTCACAGGCAGCCTCGGAATCGTCGGACCACACGCCAGGTGGGCAGTCCGGCCGGTCTCCCCTCCGCGGCGCTACTGCTAATTAGCGGCATGCCGGGCAGGATGCAAAGGAAGAAAACTCTGCCGCCCCTGGTTGAGACGGAGCTACGCGAATTGCCGGCCGACAATGGCCAGGCGATGCGAGCCATGACTTGTCTGAGAGAGTCTGCGATGAGGAGCGTAAGGATGGTGCCGACTTTCGTTTGCGGCCGCGCACGGCGGTGAGGTGCGGGAAGAGTTCTCGCCGCCTGGACAGGGCTGTCGCTGAAGCACCCGCTTGGCGTTCATGACCCAGGTGCTCTGCCCTTGCTGAGCCTTCCCGGTGACGGCGCCGCTTGTCGGTCGGCGCTACGCTAGCTACCTATTAGAAGTCGGGTCATCGGCCCCGAGCAGCAGCGGAGACAGTCGGATGGAGCACCGGACCGCCACGCCGAGCGATCTCGCCAAGGTCTTTGGCCAAATCGCCGAACGCATGACCGAGGAATACAAGGCCGCCGGCGGATCCGAGCAATCCGCAAAAGATGCGTTGCTCATGGACCTCCGTGAAGGCCGTGCACACACCATCCTACGGAACGGAGATCCCGTCGCCATCATCGCCTGGCATGAATCGGGCGGCTCCGCCGTCACCTCTTTTGCCGCCGACGAGAGCTTCTTCGCCGCATCCTCGGTTCGCTTCTGCAGGCGCCATATCCGGCGAATCCAGGCTCTGTGCGGCAATGTGCCGGTATATTACCGCAGTTGGTCCGAACGCGACGACGTTTCGAGGTGGTTCCGGATCATCGGCTTCGAACCGATTGGAGCCACAAACGGCGCAAGGATGTTCGTGTTGCACCCGGCGCCGGGAGGATAGCCATGGAGGCAGCCGTGATCACCGGACCGATCTGCAGGGCAGCGCGCGCCCTCGTCGAGGTCAGCCGCACCAGGCTTGCGGAAAACTCGGACGTGGACAAGGAAGTCATAGAAATGTTCGAGCGGGGCATTCACGTACCCGACAGCGAAACGATTGCGGCTCTTCGGTCGGCGCTTGAAGAATTCGGCGCCACCTTCATTCCGGAAGAGGGCTCGCAAGGCGCCGGCGTCAGGCTGAAGTTCAGCCGCTCGGTCACGAAGCGGCTGGGAAATCTGGAGAACGAAGGCGGGGTGGCGGCAAAGGACGACGTACCCTAGGCCATGAGGCCTTGCCGTTCTTCGGCTTCGCTCGCAACATTGCCTGCCGGTGGTCGATCATCAACTGCGTGTCGGTTCCATTCCCGCATTCGTTGTGAATTCGAACCGTGCCTGATACGCTGATCGCGGCGGAAGGCACCTATCCGGAGGACGCGATGAACAAGCTCATCGGCTTGGCCGCAATTATTCTGGGCTTTCTCGTTATGGCCGCAGGGTACAGATACGCCGCGCCGGGCTACTATGCAGGAGGGATAGCACTCATAGTGCTTGGCGTGATTTTCCTCGTGTCCAAGATTCTTCGCCGGAACCAACCCAATTCCTAGCGGGCAGCCACGCATATGGCGAAGGCCAGGCCTTCGTCCCAGTAAACCCGTCGGAAACGATCATGAAGTCGCCTTTTCCCCTGGCACTCGCCCTCTCCCTTCTGTCGCTCGATGCGCAGGCCATCTCTCGTTACAATCCGCAGGATATGGCGTGCGGCCGCGTCAAGGAGATACTGCGCAACGAAGGCGCGGCGATCCTGAATTGGAGATCGAAACGCAATCTTCCGCTCTATGACCGTTTCGTGACGCATGCCGGCTGGTGTGAGAACACCGAGATCACAAAGGCGACGGTGGTGCCCACCAATGACAGCGCATTCTGCCTGGTCCTCAGATGCATCCCGAAGGGCCACGATCCCAGCTGAAGAATGACCCCTCGCCTCCGCGCGGCATGCCGGCACTCCCAGGCTGCATCCCGTCACTCCCGGAGATGGGGAAGATGAAAATCCCGAAAACGATCGCCATGGCTGTTCTGGTCTCGAGCTGCGTCGGCACGGCACAGCCGGTTGTAGCCGCCGATTTCGGGCCCGAGACGCTGGGCCTCGTCAATTCCTACAGGGGGAACCGCGGGCTTCCCCTTCTATCCTCTCACCCCACGTTGAAGGCGTTGGCGAGGCAGCACAGCCAATACCAGGCTGCCAGACACCACATCGGGCACGATGGCTATCGTGAGAGATCGGCCAAAGCCAAGGCTGCTGGAACAAGCGGAATATGTGTCGAAAATGTCGGGGCCGGCTATCGAGATGCGCGGCAGCTTTTTTCCGGATGGCGGAGTTCCCGACGTCACAACAGGAACCTGCTTCGGCCAGGGCTCCGATACGCCGGAATCTCCGTCGTTGGCGGTTACGCGACTTTCTTCGCGTGTGAATAGCGCTGCCCCCGGGCCCGGCGCCCATCAGCCCATCGCAAGCGGCGTCGGCAGCTGTGTCCAAGCGTGGATACGCCGCCAGCAATCCTGCAGATCCTCAAGCCGCGTCGCAGGTCCCGCTCGGCGATGTCGGCAATCGGAGATTTACCGGGTGGGCAGATCGCCCGTATCCGAGCGGCGAGAATGCCCTCTTCCGCCAATCGGCGACCGCCTCGATGCTCCGTGTCGCGGCCTATCTGTCCGCGTCTTCCCGGTCTCGGTGGAAGAACAACCGGATCTCCTCCATGGTGACACGGCCGTCGCCGTCATCGTCCACCGCATCGAAGACCCGTTCCTGGACATCCCTGATCTCTTCCAGGGAAAGCGCGCCGTCGCCGTCGGAATCCACGACCGCCAGCATGATCTTCATCCTGGCTGCATGCATCGCTCCCCGCCTTTCGTGGCCGCGGCCCCAATGACGGGCTTCCCGCATGCCGCGCCGGCCCATGCGATCCCCGTCCTGCTGGCGAGCCAAGCGACGCCCGGCGTCACGTTCGCCGCCGGGACGGTCCCCACGCATCATGTCCTGCATCATGTCGCGCATCATTCCGCGCATTTCCTCGCGCATCTCTTCCGTCATCCCGGACGGTTGCTGCGGCGGCTGAGCAGGGGCGGTCTCCTGAGCGAATGAAGGCGCTGCCGAGAAGGTCAGAAGGCCGGCAGCCACCGCCAGGTTGCGAAGTGTGGTCATGATTTTCTCCTCTTGTCATCGGGGTTGGTTCGGTGCCTGCCGGTGGGCCTGGCACTATCGCGGACTCCCCCTTGGGAGCGCCCCTGCCGATACAAGGCGCCGGGGCGCCTCCTCGACCCTCATCCGCCAGAGCTGTTCTTGCCGCGGCTCTGGCCCCGTCTTTTGCGGGGGACCTTCGCCAGTTGCTCGATATTCGCCATGCCTTCGGCATCCGGAGCGGCTTCTTCGCCTTCCTCCCACCGATCAGCTGCTTTCAGCTCCGCTTCGGCCTCGAGCCAATGGTCCATCTCCCGGCCTTCAGGCCGCCCCTCCCTTTCCCACATGGCATGGGCGCGTGCGCGGATGCGCTCCTTCTCCCGCATGAACTCCTCCCACGGAAACGACGGCTTCGTTCTTTCCTCGAAACGGCCGACGCGGCAAAAGGTTCGCCTGCCCGGTCATGGGGCTGGCGGCTGACGGGTCGGCCAACAGGTCTGCTGCCCGTCCAAGCCGCCATGCCCCGCAAGCCACTCGCGAAGCCTATGGCTTTCCGACCTCCATGCAGCCACCGGCTGCGTTCAAGAAGTCATGACGGACGTCGGCTCATTTGGGGACACGCCAGGCTCTTCAGCGACCGACGCCTGTCCTCTTGCAACCACGAGCAACGTTTGATTACCTCTGATCCGTTTCGTAGCGTGGGGAAGCGGAACAATGGCATCGCACACGGTATTCGCGTTGACCGGTTTCATCGCCTGGGCGTTGTTCCTGCTCATCCTGATGGAAGTGATCAGAGCCTACTTCGTTTCCATAAGACAGGTAGCTGCGAACGCTTTCAAGCCCGACAATTCCGGGCTGCCGCCGTTCATGCAGCGTCTGGCGCGCGCTCATATGAATTGCATCGAGGGCCTGCCGATCTTTGGGGGCCTCATGGCCGTCGCGATCATGACCATGAGAACAGATGTCACCGACGGCCTTGCATATTGGGTCTTGGCGGCAAGGGTAGCGCAGTCATCCATCCATCTCGCCTCGGGCAGCGAGACCGCCGCGACGTTGCGTTTTCTGGCATTTGCCGTCCAACTCGTCATCGCCGTTTATTGGGTGTTCAAGCTTTCCTGAGGGACACCCTGACGCTCAAAACCATGCAGGCCGCTCGGAGCTTCGCGCACAAGCCGCCGGAGGCCATGGTCAACGATCGGTTAACACCTCGAGCGCATAAAGCCACACGGGCGGTGCGGTTGATCAGAGAGGGCCGTCACCGATGGCATACAACTGGGATCGAGGACCGACTCGCCTCGAGCGCTACGGGAAGACAATCGCGATCATCATGCTGATCGCCGCCGCAGGCGCGGTCGCACTCCATTCGGGGATCTTCGCGAACTGATCCGGTTCTGCGTGATGCCGGCGCTAAACGCAGCCGCATGTCCCCAAGACTTCGTCTCATCGGTCAGGACCGCCCACCCAGACGATCGGTCCCTTTCAGCAGCCGGCGCCTCAGGCAAGCAAGAGCTGGCGCGCCGGGTCCGATACGAGTTCGGCCCAGCTATCGACCGCGCCGGTTCCGAGCCCCACCAGGACGATTTCGGTTCCGGCGTCGAAGGTGACGATGACATTGCCGCCGGCTCCAAGGTCGTCGAAACTCGACAAGACATCGAGATCATCGACGAGACCGGCCGCTCCCTGATCGGTAACGCCTACGAAGTGGAAGATGTCGCTCGCGATCGCGAAATCGGCGATCGTGTCCTCGCCTTGGCCGGATGCGGCATTGATCCGGAACGTGTCCACATCGTCCCCGCCGACGAAGCGATCGTTCCCGATGCCACCGACAAGGAGATCCCGACCGGTGCCGCCGTTGAGAACATTGCCGGTTCCGCCGACGACAGCGAGCAGGTCGTCGCCTGCGCCGCCGTCGAGCAGGCTTGCGCCGACCGAGCCGGGCGCGACGGTCGCCAGCAAGCGGTCGTTGCCGGCGCCGCCGTTCAGGATATTTTCCGCGCTGTCATCCGCCTCCAGCACCGCCGCCCTGGCCGAAAGGAAGGCTTCGAGGATGTCGTTGCCGTTCCCGCCGTTGAGCACGTTGGAGACATCGAGCGAGACATTGATGAAATTGGCGATGGCGACCGCGTCCAGGCGTGCCGTCAACCTGTCGTTGCCCTCCCCGCCCGAAAGCGAGTTCAATGCGCGGGCCGACAAGCCGAGAGCCGTGGAAGTCGCCGACAGGCTGTCGTTGCCCCACCCGCCGTCCAGTATGTTGGTTACGTCGGTAATCCCGTTCTCGCCGTCCGTGGAGTGGATCGCCACCAGCCTGTCATTTCCGTCCCCGCCCGAAAGCCTGTTGATCCCGATCGGCGTGCTCGTGTTGGAGTCCGTCAGGTTGAAGGCGCGCAGCACGTCGTTGCCGACGCCGCCGTCGAGGCGATTGGACACAAGCTCCGTGCCGTTGGAACGGCCTCGTGCGTCGGCATCCAGGACATCGTTGCCCTGTCCGCCAAGAAGCACGTTTTCGATCATGCTGACCATTCCGCTCCGTTCGGTATCGGCACGCACAAAGATGCGATCGTTCCCCCAGCCGCCATCGACGGTGACATTAGTCACACTGTCGCGGATCGTGCCGGTGGCGTCTGCGACGGCATTGATGGAATCGTTGCCGCTCCCGCCCCGGATGTCGATCGCGAAGGTGACACTGATGGTGGACGGCTCGGCAACGAAGGCCCTCGCCGCGATCGTATCGTTGCCCGTTCCGCCGCTCAGAAGCATGTCGATGGTGTTGCCGACGACAGCGCCGGCGCCGATCCCGCCTGTCAGGCCGACCGCGACGCGAAGGGTGTCATCGCCGTCGCCGCCCGACTGCACCGCCAGCGCATGAACCGGCACGCCCGCCGGCAACGGCAGTGTGAACCGGGTGGTCAGCGAGTCATTGCCGCTGCCTCCGATCAGGGCCGTGCGATTGAACCCACTGCTAAGCCTGTCGTTGCCGTCCAGACCGAACAGGATGTCGCCTTCCGCCCGCGCCGCGAGGACATCATTGTGCCTGGTGCCGAACATGAAGCTGCTCGGAAAGATGAGGGACAGCCAATCGGGCATGATTTCTCTCCTCGAAACCGGATATCTCTGCGACCAATGCACCCTCCAAAGGTTCTGGAACCTCTTCGGGAGGCCCGACCGGCGAGCGGTTGGGCGGCCGTTTTCAATGGCGACGAGCAGACCTTGGCCATCCCGTGCCCAAGGTTCATGTCGGCCTGCCGGTACGGGCCGATTGAGTGTTCAAGAGTGTGCCGCTTTGGGATTCATACCACTGCGGGCACGCGCGGTAATTTCGGCAAAACGGCGTAGAGACCCATTCGGCTTCCTCCGTTTCGTTGGTCTATTTACTTTCCTACCGTTCGGTAATAAACTTTGGTCGACCCATACGGTATCCCGGGAATGCCCCAATCGACCCGCATCGGAAGGCCGCCCAAGATCGAGAATGCCAGGCAGCGGATCCTCGACCACGCAGCCCGGCTTTTCGCCGAGAAAGGTTATGAGACCAGTTCGCTGGCCGAACTCGCCGAACGGCTGGGGCTCACCAAGCCGGCTCTCTACAATTACTTCGCGTCGAAGCAGGAGCTTTATGACGCCATCATCCTGGTCACCTTGAGCGGCCTGGTCGAGACGGTCACCGCGGCTGTCGCCTGCGAAAGCTCGCCCTCGGCAAAGCTGCGGCGCTTCATGATGAGTCACGCCCGCTATTTCGAGGCCCATCATGACGGCTTCGTCGCCATGCTCATAGGCTTCGGCGGCATGGACAGCATGGAATTCCGCAAAGAGGCCCTCGCGCTGCGCAACGAGCATGAGCATCTTCTGCGTGCCATCCTCGCGGATGGCGTCGAAGCAGGCGCCTTCAGAACCATCGACCCGGTGACGGCCAGCCGCGCGATCCTGTCGCTGCTCAACTGGATGGCCCGCTGGTTCAAGCCGGGCGGCGGCAAATCGGCGGAACAATTCGCGCTCGACTATTTCGAGCTTCTCGCCCTGGAACGAACCGGAAGGACGGACTGAAGCACCATGCCCACGGATTCCCAGACATTCGGCCTGCTCATCGAGACCGTGCGCCGTTTCGTGCATGAGCGGCTGATCCCCCTGGAGGAAGAGGTCGCGCAAAGGAACGAGATCCCCGCCGAGATCGTCGCGGAGATGCGCGAGCTCGGGCTCTTCGGCCTTTCGATCCCGGAGGAATTCGGCGGGCTCGGTCTTTCCATGGAGGAAGAAGTTCGAGTCGTCTTCGAGCTCGGCGAGACATCGCCCGCTTTCCGCTCGATCGCCGGCACCAATATCGGCATCGGTTCGCAGTCGATCGTGATCGCCGGCTCGCCGGCGCAGCGCGACGCCTATCTCGGCCGCCTCGCATCGGGCGAGATGATCGGCTCCTTCGCCCTCACCGAGCCTGACGCCGGCTCGGACGCAATGTCCATCACCACCACGGCGCGCCGCGATGGCGGAAGCTATGTGCTCAACGGCACGAAACGCTACATCACCAATGCCCCCGTGGCGGGCCTGTTCTCGGTCATGGCCCGCACCGGCGACGGCCGCTCGGCCGACGCCATCTCCTGCTTCCTCGTCGAAGCCGGCACGCCGGGCCTGAAGCTCGGCAAGCCCGACCGCAAGATGGGCCAGGCGGGCGCACTCACCTGCGATGTCGTCTTCGAGGATTGCCGCGTACCGGCGACAGCGCTGCTCGGCGGCGTCGAAGGCAACGGCTTCCGCACCGCGATGAAGGTGCTCGACAAGGGCAGGATCCATATCGCGGCGCTCTGCGTGGGCATTGCCGAGCGCCTCATCCGCGACGCCTGCCGTTTCGCGGCCGAGCGGCGCCAGTTCGGCAAGCCGATCGGCGACTTCCAGCTCGTCCAGGCCATGATCGCCGACAGCAGGACGGAAGCGCTCGCCGCACGCAGCCTCGTGCTCGACGCCGCACGCAAGCGCGACCGGGGCGAGAAGGTGAGGCTGGAGGCCGCCTGCGCGAAGCTCTTCGCATCCGAAATGGTCGGGCGTGTCGCCGACCGCGCGGTCCAGATCCATGGCGGCGCCGGCTACATGGCAGACTATGCCGTCGAGCGCTTCTATCGCGACGTCAGGCTGTTCCGCATCTTCGAAGGCACCAGCCAGATCCAGCAACTCGTCATCGCGCGCGAGACCATGGCCGCCTGTGCGTGATGCCCAGGCGCATCTGATCGCGATCGTGTCGACTTCATGCGGCGCGGGAAATCAGCCTCCGCTTGACCGCCCTGTCGCCTCATCGAACCGGCGGCGGCAGAGGGCGCTCAGCGGGCGTGCCCTGCGCCCAGAACCTCGGCCACCGCGCGTTCGACGCGGGTCGCCTCGGTGACCATCCAGTCGGACATGGCCGGCCAATTATCCTCCGCGAAGCAGTTGACCCGCCAGATCGTACCGAATTCCGGCCCGTCGTAGCGTTGTTCCGGCCTCAGCTTCAGCCTGGCATCCAATGCATCGCGGTGCCGGCTCATGCGCTGATCGACCTGGATGGCACCCAGCCTTTCGTTGCGGCCGAAGAACACGCCGACAAGATCCCGCCCCGGCGCGACATACATGGTGATGACCATCTCGAAGGCGGGAACGCCGCGCTGCCAGAACCAGGGGCCGTACTTCGCCCTGCGTGCCCGTTCCTCGGGATGCCGTTCCGCGAACAACGCCCAGAAGGCGCCGTGGCGGAACTCCGCGGCGCGGCCGGCACCCATGACGGAACGTGCCTTCATCCCTGGTCTCGTTTCTCCGTCGCTCGGCAAACAGCTATAGCGCAGCCAAACCGTCATGTGCATCCCGGCATTCCGGGAAGGCGCGGGCGCGACGGAGCCCTCGGCACGCTGGCCGCACTTGATGCGGCGCTTGCCGGGCATCGGATTCTCCGATCGCCACAATCGTATGTTCCCGTTTCCTTTCGCCGCCCCCGGCCGGGTAGATCTCCGGTCATTCGGCGCGGTTACTGCGCCCGCAACAGGTTGAAGGAGACTGGTTTTGGCGGAAACTCGCGAGCACGTCGTTATCGTCGGCGGCAGTTCCGGCATGGGGTTGGCTCTTGCCGGGAGACTGCTCACGTCAGGAGTTGTGGTCACGATTGTCGGCCGTTCTTCCGAACGGCTGTCACAGGCCCGGGAAAAGCTCGGCAAAGTGTCTTCGCTTCAAACGGCCACGGCAGACGCCACGCGCGAAGATCAAGTAGAGCAACTGTTTCGATCTGTCGGCAACCTGCATCACATCGTCTCGACCGCCGCAGACGTGGGCGGGGTCTACGTGCCGCTGCCCGACATGGACATGTCGATTGCCCGTCGCGTTGTCGACTCGAAAGTGATTGCGCCGCTTCTGCTGGCCAAGCATGGCGCTCCCCGGCTGGCTCCCGGTGGGTCGATCACCTTCACCTCAGGCATCGCGGCGTATCGGCCGGCACCGAACGGGTCGGTCGTGGCTGCGATCAACGGAGCGATCGAATCGCTTGTCTACGCGCTCGCGATCGAACTGGCGCCGGTACGCGTGAATGCCGTTTCACCGGGATGGGTGGACACGCCGATCTGGGATTCGGTCGCCGGAGAAGGGAAGAAGGCGGCCTTGGAAGCCATGGCAAAGCGGCTGCCGGTCGGAAGAATCGGCCAGGCGGACGACATCGCGCACGCAATCGAGTCGATCATGCGGAACGGATTCATCTCCGGAACGGTGGTCCATGTCGACGGCGGCCAACGTCTGGTCTGATCGTTAAAGGCACTCCCTGGCCGTGGCGAGGAACGCCGCCAGCGCCGGAGCATACACGCGCCGATGCCGCCACATCATGGTGACAGGCGCTGTCCGGCGCCTGCCCGACCAAGGAATTGCGACAACATGGCCAGGGTGCTTCGCGAGGGCCGATCGGGGAACCAGCGCGCAACCGAGGCCCGCCTCGACAAGTCCCCGGATCAAACCCAGGCTTGCGAACTCTCCCATCGGTTTCGGGCGTTTCGGGAGTATTGCAAAAGCCTCGTCGAACATCCTTCGATAGATACAGCCGGGCTGGGTTACCAGGAAGGCGTCGTTGGCAAGATCCTCGGGCCCGACTTCCGTGCGTCCAGCCAATCGATGGTTCGGCGGCAGGATGATCAACAGTTGCTCCTCGGCCAGCGCTTCGCTCCGGACATCCGTCTCTTCCGGCGCCTCGCCGAAGAAGAAGCCTGCGTCGAGGTCGCCGTTCCTTATCCCGCGGCGCAGGCTGCCGCTGTCAGCGGTCTTCAGGGTCAGTTCCACCGCAGCGTGTCGGCGATGGAATTCCGCAATCAGTTCCGGCAGCCGGGCCGCACAAAGCGTTTCGAGCCCGCCGATGACGAGGCTCCCGGCAACCGTATCGGAAGCCTCGGCAACCGCTGCGCGTGCTTCCCCGGCCAGTTTGAGCAATTCTGCTGCAAAGGCTTGCAGGCGCTGCCCCGCTGGAGTGAGCGAAAGCCTCCTGCGTGAACGATCGAAGAGCCGCGCGCCAAGCTCGGCCTCCAGCGACTGGATCTGTTCAGTGACACTTGACTGGGAAAGATGGACGCGTTCAGCCGCGCGCGTAAAGTTGAGCGTGTCGGCAACCGCTGCAAATGTGCTGAGATGGCGAAGCTGCATGCGTTGCCCCGTATCATCGAGTTGGAGGCCATGACTGCCGGCTCGACGAGAAAGATACCGGAATAATCTGTAATGCGTGGGTTTTGCTAGCCGATCCCTGTGGTGACAACAAGGTGCGGCCTGTCCGGCGCGAGGTGCTATCGGTGCCGATCGCCAGCCTTCGCCGAAGTCCAGGCACCTGCCTGCTCCTGTCGTGTGGTCGGTTGGTTGGGCGGATTGCGATATCTCCAGCCTTGCACCTGCCTCCGGCACAGCGGAGGCGCAAGGACATGCGACAATTTTGCAATGCAGGCATGCATGCTGGAAGGGTTGCAGCCAGGAAGGCTGCATCCTATCTCAGCGTCGTCGGTGATCATCCTCCTCCCAGATCACCGCGCCAGATGAAGCGCCGTCGATCCTCCTCCCCGACGGCGCTTTTTCTTTGCCCGCATCTCACATCGCATGCCCTGCCTGTCATCCAAATCCTGTGACAACTTTGCGCTCGAAAAATGCGGGAGCGACTATTGTCGAATCAGGCGGCAAATACTATCTGATTGGTGTTGGCGATCGTTCCTCCTCCCAGATCGCCACGTTAGATGAAGCGCCGTCGATCCTCCTCCCCGACGGCGCTTTTTTTTGCCTGGAATGCAGATATGCCGACGGCGCCCGCCAGGCCGTTCAGCCGGCCTCGATCTCCGCCTGCAGCGCGATCATATGCGGCTCGGCCGCCGAGGTTGCGGCGCGCTCTATGGCGCGGAACCGGGCGACCACGGCGAGCCCGACCGGTGTGAGCTGGGCGCCGCCGCCGCGCTTCCCGCCGGTCTGCGCCGAGACCACCGGCTTGCCGAAGAGCTTGTTCATCTCCTCGACCAGGTCCCAGGCGTGCTTGTAGGACATGCTCATGCGCCGCGCCGCGGCCGAGATCGAGCCGAAAGCGGCGATCTGCTCCAGAAGCTCGATCTTGCCGGGGCCGATTCGGCCGTCGGGATCGAGATTTATCCGCAGGCTGAGCGAAGGCAAATCATGTCACTCCGGCGTTCAAGCAGGTTTCGGAAAAGTGTCCCACGGTTTTCCGAAAAAAACCTGCGGCAAGAGAATTGGTCAGGCAGGTGAAGCGTGGGCGAAGCCACCCATTCCTGCTTGGGTCCAAATTTCTACCAGACTGGCCTTCACGATGTCGTTATGTCAAATATAACATAACGGATCTCTACGAATGGAGCCGTCGCGGCGCCACGCCGGACCGGTCGAAGGTCACCGACTTCACGACAGCGAAGACCGGCTTGCCTGCAGCCAGTCCGAGATCGTGCACCGACTGCCGGGTAATGCGCGCAACGATCGTCTGGCCGTGGCAATCCATGCGCACATCCGCCAGCACTCCGTTGCTCGGCTCGACCGATACGATGTTGCCCGCAAGGATGTTGAGGGCGCTGAAGCCGCGCGGCTTCTCCGTTGCGATCATGACGTCGCGCGCGCGGACAAGCAGCCTGACCATGCGGCCCTCGGGCACGGCAAGCGCGGGCACGCGGATCTCGCCTGCCGCGGAAGCAAGCAGCGTCATGCCGAAGGCTGCATCGTGCGATACCACCTGCATGTCCAGGACAGCGCCACCCTCCCCGCGCTCCTCCTCCGGGAGCAGATCGAGCCGTTGCACGATGTCCGATGTCGGCCCGGCAGCCGTCACCTTGCCCGAAGCGAGCACGACGATGTCGGTCGCCAGCCGCGCCACCTCGGCCACCGAATGGCTGACATAGACGATCGGCACGCCGGCCTCGTCGCGCAGCCGCTCGACATAGGGCAGGATCTCCGCCTTGCGAGCCTCGTCGAGCGAAGCCAGCGGCTCGTCCATCAGGATCAGCCTGGGGCTCGCGATCAGCGCCCGGCCGATGGCGACCCGCTGCTTCTCGCCTCCCGAAAGTGCGGCCGGGCGACGATCCAGCAGATGGCCGATGCCGAGCAGTTCGACGATCGCGTCCATCTCGGCATAACGCTCGGCGGCCGGCGTAAAAAATCGTCCGTAGCGCAGGTTCTGGCTCACGGACATATGCGGGAACAGCCGCGCATCCTGGAACACATAGCCGATGCGGCGGCGATGTTTCGGCAGGAAGCTCCTGGCCGACGTATCGACGAACACACGTCCGTCCGCGACGATCCTGCCCTTGTCGGGTCGCATCAGCCCGCCGATCAGGTTCACCAGCGAAGTCTTGCCGGAGCCCGAGGGACCGAACAGCGCCGTCAGCCGGCCGCTGCTCTCGAAGGCCACGTCGAGATCGAAGGTGCCGAGCCGATGACGCAGGTCCACGCAGAGCGTCATTCGACATCCATCCGCCGGCCGACACGCCGGGCCAGCAGCTCGGAAACGACGAGCGCGATCATGGCGATGCCGATCGAGATCAGGGTCAGCCGCAATGCACCGGCATCGCCGCCGGGCACCTGGGTGAAGGTGTAGATCGCCGAGGGCAAGGTCTGCGTCTCGCCGGGAATGTTGGAGACGAAGGTAATGGTGGCGCCGAACTCACCCATCGCCTTGGCGAAGGAAAGGATCATGCCGGCGATGATGCCGGGCAGGATCAGCGGCAGGGTGATCGTGCCGAAGACCCAGAGCGGGTTGGCGCCCAGCGTGCCGGCGGCCGCCTCGAGCTTGCGGTCGACCGCCTCGATCGACAGGCGGATGGCGCGTACCATCAGCGGAAAGCCCATTGCGCCGCAGGCGAGCGCGGCTCCGGTCCAGCGAAAGGAGAAGACGATGCCGAAATTGTCGGCCAGGAAGGCGCCAATGGGTCCCCGTCGTCCGAAGGTCAGCAGCAGCAGATAGCCCGTCACCACCGGCGGCAGGATCAGCGGCAGGTGCACGATGCCGTTCAGCACGGACTTGCCCCAGAACCTGCCGCGGGCGAGCAGATGCGCAATGACAATTCCCGGCGGCAAACTCGCCACCATGGCCCAACTGGCCACCTTGATGGACAGCCGGACCGCGGTCCACTCGTCGGGCGTGAGGTTCAGCCACGCCATCTTTCAGCCTGGTGGTGATTGGTGCCCCTGGTGGATGGTGAAATGGTGAATGGTGAATGGTGAACGGAAAGGGCTGCAGCGTCGAAATCCGGCGAGACAGATTTACCATTCACCATTTTACTATTCACCATTCACCACCAGCACCGTGAAACCGTGCTTCTCGAACAGTTCCCTGGCCTTGTCGGAGGCAAGGCATTTCAGGAATTCCGGCGTGTCGCCGTCGCTCGATTCGGCGGTCTGCGCCACGGGATAGATGATCGCAGGATGGGAGCCGGCAGGGAAGGTTCCGACGACCTTCACCTTCGGGTCCGCCGCGGCATCGGTCTTGTAGACGATGCCGAGCGGCGCCTCGCCGGTCGAGACCAGCGCGAGCGCTGCCCGCACATTCTCGGCCTGGGCCACCTTGCCTTCGACCGATCCCCAGACGCCGAGCTTCTCCAGCGCGGCCTTGCCATATTTGCCGGCCGGCACGGCATCGACATTGGCTATGGCGAGCCGGCCGTTGCCGACGAGACCGGCAAGGTCGAAATTCGGCGCGATCTCCGTAGAGGCGGTGGAATCGGCCGGCGCGATCAGCACGATGCTGTTGCCAAGCAAATGGGTCTCCGTGTCCTTCCTGATCAGGTTCCTTTCGGAGAGATACTTCATCCAGTCGAGATCCGCGGACATGAAGACGTCGGCCGGAGCCCGCTGCTCGATCTGCCTGGCAAGTGCCGAGCTCGCCGCATAGGAAATGGTCGCCTTCTCGCCGACATCGGCCTCGCACGCCGCGTTGACCGCGTCGAGCGCATTCTTGAGGCTGGCGGCGGCGAAGACGGTGAGCTTGTCTGCCGCCATGGCGCCCGGTGCCGTCAGCATCACGGCGCTGCCGATCGCAGCGGCCAGCCAAAATCCAGTTCCTCGCCTACCCGGCATGACGATGCTCCCTCGTGAACGACATCGCTCCAAATCCGCCCGATCGATATATCCGCTTGAACATAACAATGGAAGCGTGATCGGCAAGATGCAGCCGTCGGCCGGCACAAATGCTCACACGCCGGCCCGGATGGAAATGCCGGTCGGCGGGCGCAAGCAATGCCGCGCGGATTGTGGCGACGAGCCGAACGAGCCTTCCGATCCACGAAGACGTGCATTCAAATGGGCGTGATCTTCGCCCACATCGTAACAAATCGACTTGCCGCACCGTATCCGTGCACGAAGTACCGTCCATGGAACGGCGGTTCCGAGGGCTCAAGGCGCTCCCATCCGGCTGAACGCGGAGGCGATCGATGACCAGTGCACGTGCGACATCCACGGAACGGGCCTTTTCCCGAAGCGCCATGGCGGCTCTGCTTCTGGCGCTCCCGCTGGCGGGAGCCGCTGCCTTCATCAGCCTGGAGGCGCCGGCGCAGGAAGGCATTCCAATCCCTGCTCCCGGGTTGGACGAGGCGGCCGACCGTGGCGGCACCGAGGTCGCCGTCCTGGCCGGCGGATGCTTCTGGGGCGTGCAGGGCGTCTTCCAGCATGTGGCCGGCGTCAGCAATGCGGTCTCGGGCTACGCCGGCGGCGGACGAGACACGGCGCGCTACGACGTGGTCACCAAAGGCAGGACCGGACATGCCGAAGCCGTGCAGATCACCTATGATCCCCGCAAGATCAGCTATGGCCGCATCCTGCAGATCTACTTCTCGGTCGCGCATGACCCGACCACACTCAACCGCCAGGGGCCGGACCGCGGCACACAATACCGCTCCGCCATCTTCCCGCTGGATGGCGAGCAGGCCAAAGTTGCCAAGGCCTACATCGCCCAGCTCGACAAGGCCGGGGTCTTCCGCGCCGACATCGTCACAAGCATCGAGCCCGGCAAGGCGTTTTATCCCGCGGAGGCATATCACCAGGACTTCATGACGCTCAATCCCGACTATCCCTACATCGTCTATAACGACCTGCCGAAGATCGAGAATCTGAAACGCATCTTCCCCGACCTTTACCGAGCCGATCCGGTCCTGGTGTCGGAGGCCAAGGCCACGAACTGAGGTTTCGCCGACGCCGGAACGTTGTCGCCCGCCGACGTCCCGGCGGGGGCCGTCCGGTCAGGTCGCTCCTCGCCATTTGGTCGGCTCGGTACAATCGTTCGGAAAAAGCGAATGTTCTGACGCCTAGAATGCGTTGGAAAGGCAGCCCCTGGAATGCGACTCCAAGTCGGACATTCCTGGAGCATCATCGTGTCTTCGATTTCCTCACTGCCCGAGCTTGCGGGCTCCTCTTCGCGCAATCCGGCCCGGGCCCTGCCGCCGGCCGCATCCTACCCGCTCGCTCTGCTGCCGGGGGTCGTTCTTTCCGCGATGGCTGCCGCCGTCGCGTTTTCCCTGCGCGAGCTTCCCGGCATTGCGGTCTTCAGCCCGATGATCCTGGCAGTCATCGCAGGCATGGTGTTCTCCAACGTGGTCGGCATGCCCGCGCAGGCCAAGGCCGGCGTCGCCTTTTGCCAGCGCAGCCTGCTGCGGCTGGCCATCGTGCTCCTCGGCTTCCAGCTCACGATCGGCCAGGTGACGTCGATCGGTGCGGCCGGCATCGGCGTCGTCGCGCTTACCCTGGTCGCGACATTCCTGTTCACCGTGTTCCTCGGCAGGCTGATCGGCGTCGAGCGCGGCCTGGCGAGCCTGATCGCGGCGGGCACGTCCATATGCGGGGCATCCGCAATCGTGGCGGCGAATTCCGTCGTCGCCGGGCGCGACGAGGACGTCGCCTATGCAGTCGCGGCGATCACCCTGTTCGGCACGATCGCCATGTTCCTGCTGCCGGCGCTCGCGCCGCTGCTCGATCTCGACCAGCACCGTTTTGGCCTGTGGGCGGGCGCCGCCATCCACGAGGTCGCCCAGGTCGTCGGCGCCGGCTTCCAATACGGTGCGGCAGCCGGTGAGACCGGAACTGTCGCCAAGCTCGCGCGGGTGGCGATGCTGGCGCCGATGCTTGTCGCTCTCGGCTTTTGCGCACGCCGGAGCGTTGCCGGCGGCACGGGCGCCCGGGCGCCGGTGCCCTGGTTCGTGTTCGCCTTCATCGGAACGGCGACCCTCAACAGCGTCGTTGAAATTCCGGCCGAGGCGAAGGCAGCGGCGGCCACCGTCACCACGATGCTGCTTTCGATCGGGCTCGCCGCACTCGGGCTTCAGGCCGACATAGGCGAAATCCGCTCGCGTGGCCTTCGCCCGTTGATCCTTGCGCTTTCGGCGTTTCTGTTTATCGCCGGCTTCACCCTGTCGCTCGTAAAGCTTGTACTTTAAAGGAAGAGCATGACGCTGGAACAGTTGCGCATCTTCGTGGCCGTGGCCGAACGCGAACACGTGACGCAGGCTGCCCGCGACCTGAACCTCACGCAGTCGGCGACCAGTGCCGCCGTCGCCGCGCTGGAAGCACGCTATGCGACGAAACTCTTCGACAGGGTCGGACGACGCATTGCCCTGACGGACGCCGGACGTCTCTTCCTCATCGAGGCCAAAGCCGTGCTGGCGCGGGCTTCGGCAGCTGAGTTGGTGCTGGCCGATCTCGCCGGCCTGAAGCGTGGCTCGCTCCACCTCGCCGCCAGCCAGACCGTCGGGAACTACTGGCTGCCGAGACATATCCAGGCGTTCCGCTCGGCCTATCCCGGCCTCTCGATAGGACTCACCATGGGCAATACCGAGACCGTGGCCGCCATGGTGCGCGACGGCACCGCCAATCTCGGATTCGTCGAGGGCGAGATCGACGATCCGACGCTGTCGGTGCGGGCGATCGCAGAGGACGAGATGGTGCTCATCGCCCCCATCGGCCATGACTGGGGCAAGGCGGCGCGGAGCGAACGGATCGCGCTGAGGTCATCTCCCTGGGTGCTGCGCGAGTTCGGCTCCGGCACCCGCTCCATATTGGCGGCCATGCTCAAGGAACAGGCGATCCCCATGTCCGACATCGAGATCGCGGTGGTTCTGCCGACCAACGAATCCGTCCTTGGGGCCGTGGAGGCTGGCGCCGGCGTTACGGTGATCTCGAAGCTGGTTGCCGAGAGCGCGCTCCTCGCCGGCCGGCTGCAGGCCATCGACTATCCGGTGCCGCGCCGCCGGTTCTTCCTGCTGCGCCACAAGGAGCATTATGTCACGGCAGCCGAACGCGAATTCGTCCGCCAGATCGACGTATCGCGACCCGGGCCGAAGAAGGGTTACGCGAGCGGAGAACTTGCGGCGACATAGATCGCCGCAAGCCGTTCGACACCGGCCTGATCGTCGCCATCGAACCGGCCCGGCGAAGGGCTATCCAGATCAAGAACGCCGAAAACCTTGCCGTCGCGGATGAGCGGCACCACGAGTTCCGATCGCGAAGCGGCATCGCAGGCAATGTGTCCGGGAAAGTCGTGCACGTCCTCGACGAGCACCGAGGCCCCGCGCTCGACCGCCGCGCCGCAGACGCCGCGTCCGACGGCGATGCGCACGCAGGCCGGCTTGCCTTGGAACGGTCCGAGAACCAGCTCTCCGGGCGTACGCAGAAAATAGAACCCGGCCCAGTTCAAGTCAGGCATCGCTTCGAAGATCAGCGCGGAAGTGTTGGCCGCGTTTGCGATCGGATCGCTCTCGCCTGTCAGCAGTCCCGTCAGTTGATCCGCGAGTTCCCGATGGAATTCGGGCTTGGCGAGGTTGGCGATGGACCTTGGCGCGAACATGAAGTCGATCTCCACTTTGCGAGTCGTTCAGGCTATGACCGATCCGACGATCAGAAATCGCGGCCGCCGTCATCCGAGATGCGAAGTGGAACCTCCTGCTCGTGCGCAAGCGCGGAGCATCCGCTTTCATGCAGCCTGGCGGAAAGATCGAGATCTGCGAGCTTCCCGTCAATGCCATGGTGCGGGAATTGCGCGAGGAGTTGGGCGTCGTGATTGCCGGCGACGCGCCGACCCACATCGGCCGCTTCACCGCGCCGGTGGCGAACGAGCCCGGCTCGATGGTCGAAGGCGAAGTGTTCGAATTGACGCAGCCAGGCGAACCGGTGGCAATGGCCGAGATCGAGAAGATGCTCTGGCTCATTCCCGACCATGCCGGAGATAGCGAACTGGCCACGCTCACGCGCGATGCGATGATGCCGCGCTACAGGCGATCTTCGGAAGCTTCCGACAACGAGCATTGTCACCGGCAAATCTCCATTTTGCCCTGGCATGGCCGTCTGATATGACACGCCATCCCGGCAAGCAGGCGGACGCCATGGCAGCATCGAACACACCTATCAGGATCGGCATCGTCGGCGTGGGAAAGATCGTCCGCGACCAGCACCTGCCTGCCCTGGCAAAAGATCCGGCCTATCGCCTGGTTGCGGCAGCCAGCCGTCACGGCAAGGTCGAGGACATCCCGAACTATCCCTCGATCGATGCCATGATCGATGCGGTTCCGGAACTCGATGCGGTTTCGCTCTGCATGCCGCCGCAGTTTCGCTTCGAGGCCGCGGTCAAGGCGCTTCAAGCCGGCAAGCACGTCTTTCTCGAAAAGCCGCCGGGCGCAACGGTGAGCGAGGTCGAGCTTCTGAGCCGCCTCGCGGCCTCCAGGGGCGTGTCGCTTTTCGCGAGCTGGCATTCGCGCTACGCGCCCGCGGTCGAAGCGGCCAGGACGTTCCTCGCTTCGACCCGCATCAGGTCGGCCGCAATCAACTGGAAGGAAGATGTCCGCCGCTGGCATCCCAACCAGGAATGGATCTGGCAGCCGGGCGGATTCGGCGTCCTCGATCCCGGCATCAACGCGCTGTCGATCGCCACGCATATCCTTCCCGCGGTGTTCGCGACATCGGCCACGCTCGATTTCCCGGAAGGCCGCCATGCCCCGATCGCGGCGCGGATCGACTTCAAGACGTCGGACGGCATCCCGGTGACGGCCGATTTCGACTGGCGCCAGACCGGCCCGCAGAGCTGGGACATCCTTGCCGAGACGGCTGCCGGATCGATGCTGCTATCGGGCGGCGGCGCCAGGCTCGCGATCGACGGCCGCGTCGTCCACGAGGAAGCCGAGGCCGAATATCCGATGCTCTACCGCCGCTTCGCCGAGATCGTGCGGGCGGGCGTGTCGGATGTCGACATCGCGCCGCTGCGCCATGTCGCCGATGCCTTCATGATCGGCAGGCACAATTTCGTCGAGCCGTTTCACGACTGATCCGGCGAGGGCCGCTTGACGACCCCCGCCTGCCGAGGCGGCCGCCCCGATACGCCGGCGATGATGTCGTCGGTATTGGCCAGAAGCTTGCGTACCGCTGCGCGCGCGGCTTCCGGCCGCTTCAGCCGGATGCATTTCTCGATATTCTCATGCAGTGTCTGGGCATGGGCCAAGTCGTTCTGCTCACGCGTGACGAAGATGAAGAGCTGATCGAAGGCGGACTCGATCAGCACGCCGAGCGGCACCAGCAATTCGTTGCCGGAGGCACGCAGGATCGCCAGGTGAAAGCGGGTGTCGGCCTCGGTGCGTTCCGGCAGCGAGCGCGCTTCGCCCATTTCACGACACGCGGCGCTGATCTCGGCCATCTGCTCTTCGCTGCGGCGCCGGGCGGCAAAGGCAGCGGCCTCCGGCTCGATCAGGTAGCGGAACTCCTGCACCGTCTTCAGGAACTTTTCGCGGTCGGGCGACATGGCGTACCAGGTGAGTACGTCGCGATCGAGAAGGTTCCAGCGCTCGCGCGGTTCTACCCAACTGCCCACCTTCGGGCGGGAGTTGAGCAGTCCTTTGGCCATCAGCATCTTGATCGCCTCGCGCACGGCGGACCGGCTGACATCGAACATCTTCGCCCATCTCGCCTCGTTGGGCAGGATCGCGCCGGGCGGATAGTCGCCACGCACGATCCTGAGCCCGATCTCGTTGGCGATCGAGGCATGGACGCTGCTGCCGGGAAGTCGCGAGGCCTTGCCGCGGCGTATCGGGGCCGGCCCCGTGCCGCCGGACGACTGGGGCTGTGGCTCGGGTTCGTCCGCAGCCGCCCTGCCCCGCCTCTCGTCCACTGCCATGTCCGCCTCTAGCTGTCCGATCCGCGGTTGGCCCTGATGCGATCGAAGGCCACGGCGAGCACGATGAAACTCCCCACGAACGTACCCTGCCAGAACGTACTGATTCCGAGAAGCGTCAGACTGTTGCGTACGATCTCGATGAGTGCGGCACCAACCACCGACCCGAAGACCGTCCCGGCGCCGCCCATCAGATTGGCGCCGCCGATCACAGCCGCCGCAATGACGCTCAGTTCCATCGACTGGCCGAGATTGGTGGTGACGCCGCCGAGCCAGCCGGCCTCCAGCACGCCGGCAATGCCGGCGAACAAGGCCGAGAACATATAGACGCTGACCTTCAGGCGCCTCACCGCGATACCCGTCAGCACGGCGGCCTTCTCGTTGCTGCCGATCGCAAAAACGTGGCAGCCCCAGCGGGTCCATTTCAGGATAAGGCCGGTTATCACCGCCAGCAGAACAAGCACGATCACCGGATTGGCGATGCCGAGCGTCGAGCCTCCGCCCAACCAGAACAGATCCTGCTCGTCGGGCCCGAACCTGAACACCATCTTGTTGTTGGAGAGGATCATGGCGGCACTTCGCGCGACGGACAGCATACCGAGGGTCACGACGAAGGGCGGAATGCGGATATAGGCGATCAACAGGCCGTTGATGAGACCGATCAGCAGTGAGACTGCCAGACCCGCAGCCACGCCGGCCCACAAGGGATGGCCGGCCTCCATGGTTATTCCCAATACCATCGCCGAGAGGCACAGGGTCGAACCGACCGACAGGTCTATGCCGCCGGAAATGATGACCACCGTCATGCCGAGGGCAACGATCGCCACGAAAGCGAAGTTACGCGTGACGTTGAAGAGGTTCTGCGGCGTGGCGAAGGTGTCGGTTGCGAGGCTCAGAAACAGGCAGGCGACCACCGCAGCAAGAAAGACCCAGAAAGCCTGGCTGGCGAGGATCCAGGAGACCAGTGTATGGGTCTGCCTGTCGATCGCCTCGTCCGTGCCTGCGAGCATGGCGTCGGTCTGTCCGAAGGGCTTGTTCATAGGGCTTCGATCGCTCCCGTGATCAGTCCGGTGATCTCTTCCGGCGACGACTTGCTGGCCTCCCTGTCTGCCACCTTGGTGCCGCGGCGGAGCACAACGATGCGGTCGGCGACCGCGAAGACGTCGGGCATGCGGTGGCTGATGAGCACGACGGCCACACCCTGGCGCTTCAACTCGCGTACGAGGTTTAGCACCTCGGCGACCTGGCGGACGGAGATCGCCGCCGTCGGTTCGTCCATCAGCACGATATTCGCCGATGAAAGGCGCGTGCGCGCGATCGCCACCGCCTGGCGTTGGCCGCCCGACATCTCCTTGACGTGAGAGCGCGGCCGCGTTTCCGACTTCAGTTCCCTGAAAAGCCTGGCGGCCGTCTGGTTCATTGCCGAATAGTCGAGGATGCGAAACGGGCCAAGCCAGCGCGTCAGCTCGCGACCGAGGAAGACGTTCACCGCCGCCGTGAGATTGTCGCAGAGCGCCAGATCCTGATAGACGATTTCGATCCCGCTTTCCCGCGCCTCGACAGGCCTGTGAAAGATCGTCTCCTTGCCATCGACGAAGATGCGCCCGTGGGTCGGCCGGTAGTTCCCGGCGATGATCTTCACAAGCGTCGATTTGCCGGCGCCGTTGTCGCCCATCAGCCCCACCACCTCACCGGCCTTGAGCGAGAGCGAAACATCGTCCAGCGCATGGATGGCGCCGAAATGCTTGGAGATACCCTCCAGCCGAAGAACGGTCATGCGGCTCCTCCCGTGAGCAACCCGCCTATTAGCGCCGGAAACGCGAACAGCGTCAATATACGCATAAGGTGTTATAGTCTGATTTGTCGGACAAATATTGACTCGCACCACGGCTTGCGCATACTGGCCTCGAAAGCGGACGGTGCTGGATAGCGGGCCGAGCGCGGCTGAGGGGACCGCGTTCGAGATACGTCGTCTTGAGGTGACAGGGGCTAGCACGGCCCGGATGCTTTCGCCAATCAGACAACAGGGAGGAAATCATGAGGAAATTGCTTGTTGGATTTCTGGCATCGGCTGCCCTTGGCCTGCTTGCGGGAAGCGCTTCGGCCGAAGACAAGGCCCTTGCGATCGTCGTGAAGGGCCTCGACAATCCGTTCTTCGAACAGATCAATCTCGGTTGCCAGAAGTGGAACAACGAGAATGCCGGCAAGGGTTACAAATGCCTCTATACCGGCCCGGCCTCCAGCGCCGACGAGGCCGGTGAAATACAGATCGTCGACGACCTCTTGACGCGGCCGGACGTCGCGGCAATCGCAATCTCGCCCTCGAATGCGCCGCTGATGGCGAAGCTGCTCAAGGAGAGGGCGCCAAAGATCCCGGTGATGACAATCGACGCCGATCTCGGCAAGGACGATGCCGCGCTGCGAAAGACCTATCTCGGCACGGACAACTATCTGATGGGCGTGAAATTCGCCGAACACCTGCAAAAGTTGAAGCCGGAAGGCGGCACGATCTGCCTGCAGCTTGGCAATGTCGCCGCCGACAACATCAATGCTCGTGCAGCGGGCACACGCGACACGCTGGCCGGTGCCAAGGGCACCGACAAGCTCACCGGCCAGAACGGCTGGACCGAGATCGCCGGATGTCCGCTGTTCACCAATGACCAGGCCGACCTTGCCAACCAGCAGATGGCCGACACCTTTACCGCCAATCCCGACCTCGACGCCTTCGTGCTGGAGGGCGGCTGGGCGCAGTTCGCCCCGCAGGCCTATGCCCAGGTCACCGACCAGGTGAAGGACAAGATGGCGTCCGGGAAGCTGGTCATCGTCGCCGGCGACACCCTGCCGCCGCAGATGGAGGCCCTCAAGGCAGGCCGCAGCCACGTCCAGGTCGGGCAGCGTCCCTTCGAAATGGGTTATCGAGCTCCGACCGTCATGCTCGACCTCATAGAAGGCAAGGCTGTCGAGCCGGTGATCTATACCGGCCTCGACGAATGCATGCAGGAGACAGTCGACTCCTGTATCGCCAAGTAAAGCGGAGACCGGTGTTCCGGCGGCATGCCGCCGGAATGCTCTGGCTGCGTTTCAAAACGCCGGGATGCCGGATTCCCTAGCATGAGGAGCGGAAGGGGGAGCCCTATCGCTGTCGTATTGGTTGCACGAGCAGACAAACATCATCAACCAGGGAGACCCAGATGAGACTGAAGCTGACTGGTTGCGCCCTGCTGATGACCGCTGCATTCGCGGTTTCGTCAGCCGAAGCGCAGGACAAAAAAGCACTCGCCTTTGTCGTCAACGGTGCCTCCGACTTCTGGAAGCTCGCCGAGGCCGGCGTCAAGAAGGCGCAGGAGGAACTGCCGAACTACGACCTGCAATTCAAATATCCCGAACAGGCCGCCGCCGCCGTGCAGCAACGCCTGATGGATGACCTCGTGGCCGCGGGCGTTTCGGCGATCATGGTCAGCGCCGTGGACCCGAAGACGTCGACCGAGGCACTGAACCGCGTCGGCGGGCAGGTGCCGCTCTTCACCACCGACAGCGACGCTCCCGATACCAACCGCATCGCCTATATCGGCTCGTCAAACACCGACGCGGGCAAGCAGGCGGGCGAGATCGCGCTGAAGGCAATGCCTGACGGCGGCAAGTGCATCGGCTTCGTGGGACTGCCCGGCGCCGACAATGCGCGCGAGCGCATCGAAGGCATGAAGGCGGCGATCGAAGGATCGAAGGTCGAACTGGTCGACGTTCGCGGCGACGACATCGACCAGACCCGCGCCAAGCGCAACGTGGAAGACGCGCTGGCCGCCAATCCCGACATCGACTGCATGGTCGGATTCTACTCCTACAACACGCCGCGCATCTACGAAGTGCTGAAGGAGGCCGGCAAGCTGGGCTCGATCACCGTCGTCGCCTTCGACGAGGATCCGATCACGCTTGGCGGCGTGCGTGAGGGATCGGTTGCTGCAACCGTCGTCCAGCAGCCCTATGAGTGGGGATATCAGGGCATGAAGCTGATGGCGAAATATCTCGAAGGCGACAAATCGGTCGTGCCCGCCGACGAGCTGATCATCGTGCCCACCAAGATCATCGACAAGGCCAATGTCGATGCGTTCGAGACCGAACTCAAGGCGCGGATCGGCAATTGAGTCCGTGATCCGCCGAAGCAGCGACCGGCAGACGTATCTCCTGCCGGTCTGCATCGCCGCCTTGCAAGGCAACCCTCGCCGCCACCATAATCCTCGCATGGCCGAACCGTTTCTGACGCTGACAGGCATTTCAAAGCACTATCCCGGCGTGAGGGCTCTGGAGCAGGTGAGCCTTTCCGTGACCGAGGGCGAAGTCATCGGCCTGATCGGAGAGAACGGTGCCGGCAAATCGACCTTGATGAACGTTCTGGGCGGCGTCACCGGGCCGAGTGCGGGCACCATCGCGATCGACGGCAAGGAGGTCGGCCCCCTGACGGTTTCGGCCGCCATCACCGCGGGGATCGCCTTTGTGCATCAGGAGCTCAACCTGTTCGACAATCTCACCGCCGCGGCGAACATCCTGATTGGGCGAGAACCGCTGCGGGGCGGACCGTTGAGGCTGATCGACCACAAAGCGCTCGAAGCCTCGGCGCAGCCGCTGCTCTCCCAACTCGGCGCCGACTTCAAGGCTTCCTCGCCGGTCTCGTCGCTCTCGCTTGCCCAGAAGCAGCTCGTCGAGATCGCGAAGGCGCTGTCCCTCAACGCGCGGCTGGTCATCATGGACGAGCCGACATCAAGCCTGACGGTTGCCGAAACCGAACGCCTGCTGCGGGTGATCGGCAGGCTGAAGGCGGACAAGGTCGCCATCATCTTCATCTCGCACCGGCTGGGTGAGGTGAAGCGCATCGCCGACCGCGTCGTGGTGCTCCGGGACGGCAGGGGCGTCGCCGAGATCCCTCGGCAAGAGATCGAGACCGATCGGATGATCCGACTGATGATCGGCCGCGAGCTCAAGACGCTCTATCGCCCACCCGCCGCACCGGCCGGAGAGCCGGTGCTCGAGATCGTCGGCGTACGCACGGCATACAAACCCGGCATTGCCGTCGACCTGTCCGTCCGCCGCGGCGAGATCCTCGGCCTCGCCGGCCTGGTCGGCTCGGGACGCACGGAACTGGCTCGAACGATCTTCGGCCTGGATCCCCTGCTGTCCGGCGAGATCAGGATCGACGGCAAGAAGACCACACTCGGTTCTCCGAAGGCGGCGATCGAACGCGGCATCTATCTCGTGCCTGAAGACAGGAAGCGCTCCGGACTTATCCTGCCCTTCAGCATCCGCGACAATATCAGCCTGGCCGGCCTTCGCTCTCTTGCACGCCATGGCGTTGTCGACCGCGCCAGAGTACGCGACCAGGCCGAGGTCCAGAAGAAACGGCTCGACATACGCTGCCCGAGCACCGCGTCGCCGGTCGGTTCGCTTTCCGGCGGCAACCAGCAGAAAGTCGTGCTCGCAAAGTGGCTGTCCATGCAACCGAGGCTGATCATCTTCGACGAGCCGACTCGCGGCATCGATGTCGGCGCGAAGAACGAGATCTACCGTCTCATGCGCGAACTCGCGGATCAGGGCGTGGGCATATTGATGATCTCGAGCGACATGGAAGAGGCGATCGGCGTGAGCGATCGGATCGCGGTCATGCATGAAGGCGCGATCGCCGGCTTCCTCGACCGCAGCCGGTTCACGGAAGAGAACATTCTGTCGCTGGCCGTCGGCCGCGCACCGAGCCGGGAGGCAGCCGAATGAACCGCAAGGATTTCGGCCTGCTCGTCCTGATCCTGGTCGTCGGCACCGTCGTCGCCATCATCAATCCACGTTTTCTGTCCCCGGTTAACCTGTCCAACACGGCCAATCTGATCGGCCTCTTCGGCATCTTCGCGCTCGGTCAGGCCTTCGTCATCATCTCGGGCGGCATCGAGCTTTCCGTCGGCTCGGTCATCGCGCTGCTGGGGGTCATTTTCGTCGACTTTGTCGCGGGGGGAACCGTTCCGCCGGGCGCGGCATTCGTGATCGTCGTGCTGCTCGGCTGTCTGATCGGCCTGGTCCACGGCCTGCTGATCACGCGCGTCGGGCTGCAGCCCTTCGTCGTGACGCTTTGCGGCCTGCTGATCTATCGTGGTGTCGCCCGCTACTACACCGACGATGCAACAGCGGGTTTCCCATTCGGCGCCAGCTTCCCGACGCTCGAATGGCTGGTGGCCGGACGTTTCTATGGCGTTCCGCACAGCCTCATCGCCTTTGTGGTCTTGACCGTGGTCATGGCGTTGGTTCTCCACAGGTCGGTCTACGGCCGCCATCTCTTCGCGGTCGGCAACAATGAGGAAGCAGCGCGCCATTCGGGCATCGACACGTCGCGCGTCATCGTCACAGCCTATGTCATCTGCTGCGGCCTGACTGCGGTGGCCGCGATCTTCATCGCGATGTACACGCGCTCGATCTCGCCGTCCTCCCACGGCAGTTTCTACGAACTCTACGCCATCGCGGCCGCCGTGCTCGGCGGCTGCTCGCTGCGCGGCGGCGAAGGGTCCGTCCTCGGCGTTGTGCTCGGCACTGTCCTGCTTCAGGTGCTGCAGAACCTGGTCAATCTGTTGGGCATTCCGAGTTCGCTCAACTTCGCGGTCATGGGATCGGTGATCCTCGTGGGCGTCATCGCCGACCGGCAGTTTTCGCGACGGAGGAGCCTTAAAGTCGCCGCCGCAGAATAGCGGCGACGCTCAGCGGGAGAGCATGGGCGTGCGTGACTGTTGCGATGCCCTCAACGGGCTTGATCATCATGCGGGCGGCCACACTTCGCGGTCATCGGAATCCCGCCTCCTTTTGATGTCGTACAGCCAAGATCGTTACGGCATCATCATCGACACGGGCAACATAGCCGCTATCCCCGAAGTCGATTTGCCATTCCCGGTATTGTTCGGGCAGGCCTTCGACAAGACGACCCATCCGCGGATGCGTGCCCAATGCCCGCACGCCTTGCCTGATCGTCTCACCCGCCCTTCTCACAGCATCGGCGCTCTTGGGTCGGAGAAAATCCCACAGCCGCTGCATGTCCCGGATCGCGGCCGGGGCAAATATCACTTGTGGCATATGGGCACGGGACGTTCGCCTTCAGTTCCCCAACTCGCAAGCCACTTGTCGCCTTCCTCTGCCGTGGCGTGCAGGCCAGTCGCCTGAAATTCTTCCCATGCTTTGAGCGTGTCCTGCCGCAATGCTTCGCGCTTTTCCTCCCGCTCGACATACTGCGCTATGGCTTCGCGCATGATCCAGTGCGAGGTACGGCGGCGAGACTCGGTGAGCTGTTTCACCCGCCCTTTCAACTCGTCATCGAGTTTGATGGATGTTGCTGTTGCCATGCCGCAGCCTCTCCTCTGCCCAATTGTCCATGCACATGAAGCTTCGCTGAGAGGTCGATATCAGTTTCTTCTTATGTTTGCGGCTGACGCGGATATGCCGCTTCGAAGGCCGGCAACTTCGCGCATGCGGCGACGATGGCGTTGATGCGCTCGAGCCCGCTTATGTCGGCGTCCCAGCGCTTGGCGTTGTAGACTTGCGGGACCAGGCAGAGGTCGGCCATGGTCGGTCTGTCGCCATGACAGAAGCGTCCGGTGCTGGAGTGGTCAAGCAGCTCCTCGACCGCCGCCAGCCCCTCGCCGATGAACTTCTTCATCCATTCGGAGCGCACGGCATCTCCCCCCTTGGTGAGTTCCATGACGTGGGCGACCGGACCGAGGTTGCAGACGGGATGTATGTCCATGGCGATGGCGTAGGAGAGCGCCCGCACCCGTGCCCGCCCGCCCGGCCGGCCCGGCAGGAGGCCGGAGCCCGGTCGTGTCTCCTCGAGATATTCGACGATGGCCAGCGACTGGGTGAGCCTCAAACCGTCGATCTCGAGCACCGGCACGGCGCCCTGCGGATTGCGGGCAAGATGTTCCGGCGCCTTGTGCTCCCGGTCGAGCAGGTTGACGGGGACTGTCTCGTAGTCGATGTCAAGCAGATTGAGAGCGATGCGGACCCGGTAGCTCGCCGAGGATCGCCAGTAGTCGTAGAGGACCGGTGTCGTCATTTCGCGAAACGCTCCCTTGCCTTGGCGAGTGCTGCCTGAAGCACGGCGATATCGCCGACCAGATTGGCAAGGATCAGCACCAGCCTTGCGTTGAGCCGCGCGCTTTCCTCCGCTGACAGGCCCTCATGAGCCTCGAGCAGTGATGCATAAAACACATCGCCTGCCGGGCCGAGGCGGTCGCTTCCGAGATCGATCATTGGTCATGGCCTCCCCAAGGCGCGCCGATGCGCAGCGCCGATCGCCGCGGCGTCTGGCGCCCGAAATGCCGCCGCGACATGCTGGTCGGGACGGATCAGGTAGGTGAACCCCTCCCCGTAACGCCGGAAGGCATGGCCCGAAACATCCTGCAGCTCTCCCCCGCCTGGCCGCGAGACATGGACGTGCTTGATATCGTTGACCTCGATCCGGGGCCGGTCGCCGAAGGACAGCAGCGTGAAGCCGCCGTTCAGTTGGCCGAGCAGCCAGACATCCGTTTCGCCGTGCCTCAGCGGCGCATCCAGGCAGGCCGAGCCCGGTTCGAGCACGGCTTCGGCCGACGGCGTCTGCAGCGGCAGCCCGGCCAGCGAGCAAGGCACGGACAGGCGGCCGGAATTGACCAGCTTCCTGGCGAAGACCATGTCGGCGGCAAGGTCGAGCACTTCGTCACGCAGCATCTTCTCCATCGCCGATTTAGGCGTCATGAAGTTGGTGGCGCGCGACGAGTTGGCGATGTTCTCGTCCGCACCATGGATACGTTCGTCGTCGTAGCTCGCCAGCAGCGCTTCCGGCGCCTGCCCATTCAGCACTGCCGCAAGCTTCCAGCCGAGATTGTCGACGTCCTGGATGCCGCCATTGCCGCCACGCGCGCCGAAGGGCGAAACGATGTGGGCGCTGTCGCCGACGAAGATCACGCGGTCATGGACGAAGCGCTCGAGCCTGCGGCACTGGAAGGTGTAGACCGACACCCAGTCGATCTCGAAATCGCTGCGGCCGATCACCTTTTCGATGCGCGGGATGACGTTTTCCGGCCGCCTCTCGGCCTCGGGGTCGGCGTCCCAGCCAAGTTGCAGGTCGATGCGGTAGATATCGTCGGGCTGCTTGTGCAGCAGCGCCGACTGCCCGGCATGGAAGGTCGGCTCGAACCAGAACCGGCGCTCGGACGGAAAATCCGCCTTCAGCTCGATATCGGCAATAAGGAAGCGCTCCTCGAACAGCTTGCCGGCGAAATCCAGGCCGAGTTCGGACCGCACCAGCGATTTCGCGCCATCGCAGGCGAGCAGGTAGTCGGCCTCCAGTCGATAGGTCCCGTCCGGCGTCTCGATCCTGGCCACTGCGCCAGCGGCGATCTTTTCGACACCGATCACCTTGTTCTTGAAGCGCAGGTCGATCAGATCGGGAAAGTCGCGCGCGCGCTCGACCAGATATTGCTCGACATAATATTGCTGGAGATTGACGAAGGCCGGCATCTTGTGGCCGTCCTCCGGCAGCAGGTCGAAGCTGTAGACTTCGCGGTCGCCGTGATAGAGCCGGCCGATCTTCCAGGTCACCCCCTTCTCGACCATGCGCTCGCCGACGCCGAGACGGTCGAAGATCTCCAGCGTGCGCTTGGCCCAGCAAATGGCGCGGCTGCCGACCGAGACGACGTCATTGTCGTCGAGCACGACCGAGGCGACGCCGCGCAAGGCAAGGTCGATCGCCATCGACAGGCCCGTCGGGCCGGCGCCGACGATGACGACCGGGTAGCGGCCCGGCGCGGGCTTGCCCGAGACTTCGGGCGGCGGCGTGTAGCCGAAATGCTGATACCGATATCGCGCCATGTCTTCTCCCGAACGCCCGCCCTAAGCAGGCTTACGTGGCTTCGCCCACGCTTCGCCTGCCTAGCCTCTCTTGCCGCAGGTCTTTGCCGGAAAACCGTAGGACACTTTTCCGAAACCTGCTTAGGGCTCCATCACCCCTGCAGTCGCTCCCACATCTCCCGGTCGCGCTCCGCGGTCCAGATGCGCGGCGTGTCGACACCAAGAGCCTCGTCATAGGCGCGGGCCACGTTGAAGGGCAGGCAGTGCTCGTAGATCGCATAGGACGAGAATTTCGGATCGCATTCGGCGCGAACGGCGTCCCAGGCCTCCTTCAGCGAGCCGCCGCCCTGTGCCACGCGGGCGATCGGCCGGTAGGTCGAACGGATGAAGTCGGCGGTATTGTCGAGCGCCTCATTGACCATCTTGGCGCCGACCAGGGCATCGCCGCGACCCGGCGCGATCGCCGAAAGATCGAAACCGCGGATCGCCTCCAGCGTCGCCGGCCAGTCGGCGAAATGCGCGTCGCCGCAATAGCAGGCCGAGTGGTATTCGACGATGTCGCCGGTGAACATGACGTTCTCGTCGGGCACATGGGCGACGATGTCGCCGGCCGTGTGGGCGCGTCCGAGGAAACGCAGGTCGATGCGGCGCTTGCCGAGATAGAAGCTCGCGCGGTCGTTGAAGGTGAGCGTCGGCCAGGTCAGGCCCGGGATGGATTCGTGGCCCTGAAACAGCCGCGGAAAACGTCCGAATTCGGAGTCCCAATCCTCCTGCCCGCGCTCGACCACCATGGCGCGCGCCTTTTCCGACATGATGACCTCGGAAGCCCCATAGGCCGAGGCACCGAGCACACGAACCGCATGGTAGTGCGACAGCACGACATATTTGATCGGCTTGTCGGTGACCTTGCGGATCTGCTCGATCACCTTGCCGGCGAGCCTGGGGGTCGCCTGCGCATCGACGATCATCACGCTGTCGTCGCCGATGATCACGCCCGTATTGGGATCGCCCTCGGCCGTGAAGGCCCAGAGGTCGCGGCCGACCTCTGTGAAGGAGATCTTCTTCTCCGCAAGATCGCCCTGCGAGGCGAAAGACTTTGGCGAGGTGGATGGGGCCATTGGGGTCACTTTTCCTTTTCGTATTTCGTCACCGACTGCTCGATCGCACCGAAGATCGAATGGCCGGCCTTGTCCTTCATCTCGATGCGCACCGTGTCGCCGAAATGCATGAAGGGCGTGGCCGGCTTGCCGGTTGCGATCGTCTCGATCATGCGGATCTCGGCAATGCAGGAGTAGCCGGCCCCGCCTTCGGAAACCGGCTTGCCGGGCCCGCCGTCGAGCTTGTTCGATACGGTGCCCGAACCGATGATGGAGCCGGCCGAGAGCGGCCGCGTCTTCGCGGCATGAGCGACGAGCGTCGGGAAATCGAAGGTCATGTCGATGCCCGCATCGGCCCGCCCAAAGGGCTTTCCGTTGAGATCGACAGAGAGCGGCAAATGCACCCTGCCACCGTCCCAGGCCTCTCCCAACTCGTCCGGCGTCACGGCGACGGGCGAAAAGGCGGAGGAAGGCTTCGACTGGAAGAAGCCGAAACCCTTGGCCAGTTCGGCCGGGATGAGCCCGCGCAGCGAAACGTCGTTGACCAGCATGACGAGCCGTATGGCGTCGCGCGCCTCCACCACGCTCGCGCCCATCGGCACGTCGCCGACAACCACGGCGACCTCGCCCTCCATGTCGATACCATAGGCCTCATCGGCCATCGGGATCGGATCGCGCGGCGCGAGGAAGGCATCGCTGCCGCCCTGATATAGCAGCGGGTCTGTCCAGAAGCTCTCCGGCATTTCGGCATTGCGCGCCTTTCGGACGAGTTCGACATGGTTCACATAGGCCGAGCCGTCGGCCCATTGATAGGCGCGCGGCAGCGGCGACAGGGCGTCGTGCTCGTGGAAACGATCCGCGGGAACCGAGCCGTGTTCCAGCGATTCCGAGAGCGCCGCCAGATGGGAGGATAGCCGCCTCCAGTCGTCGAGCGCCGCCTGCAGGGTCGGGGCCAGGAACGACGCGTCGGTAAAGCGCGTCAGGTCGCGCGACACGACCACCAGTTTTCCGTCACGCGTGCCGTTCTTCAAAGTGGCGAGTTTCATGCGGTTTCCAGCCCTTGAGATTGTCGTTGGTGCCTGCCGGTCCGTCGGCGGGTCGCAGGCAGCTTAAAGCATGTCTCCCTGATGTGGGTACCCGTTTCGGGATGAAGACATGCGTCAGATAAAGACCTGCAGCGTGTTGCATGCATCCGTTTTCACGCAACAGGCTGCAGACCGGGCGCCGCTCAACTCCAATCGCCCTCGACGGTGCCGTTGAAGCGCTTTTTCAGGCCGCTCCAGCAGTCGATATAGTTGTCCTGGCGCACATCGGTCTCGGCGGCGAAGCGCGTCAGCATCTGGGGGAAACGCGTCTCGAACATGAAGGCCATGGTGTTTTCGAGCTTCACCGGCTTCAGTTCGACGGTCGACGCCTTCTCGAAACCATCGGCATCAGGGCCATGGGCCAGCATCATGTTGTGAAGGCTCATGCCGCCGGGGACGAAACCTTCCTCCTTGGCGTCGTATTTGCCCTGGATCAGGCCCATGAACTCGCTCATGATGTTGCGGTGATACCAGGGCGGGCGGAAGGTGTTCTCCGCCACCATCCAGCGCGGCGGGAAGATGACGAAATCGATATTGGCGGTGCCCTCCTCGCCGGACGGCGCCGTCAGCACGGTGAAGATCGACGGGTCGGGATGGTCGAACAGGATCGCGCCCACCGGCGAATAGGTCGACAGGTCGTATTTGTAGGGGGCGTAGTTGCCGTGCCATGCGACGACGTCGAGCGGAGAATGGCCGATCTCGGTGACATGGAAGGCCCCGCACCATTTGACGATCAGCCGGCACGGCGTCTCCTTCTCCTCGAACCAGGCGCCGGGCGTCTTGAAATCGCGCGGATTGGCGAGGCAGTTGGCGCCGATCGGTCCGCGGTCGGGCAGCGTGAACTTGGCGCCGTAGTTCTCGCAGACGTAACCGCGCGCCGGACCGTCCATAAGCCCGACCTTGAACACCAGGCCGCGCGGCAGTACCGCGATCTCGCCCGGCCTGATCTCGATCGCGCCCATTTCGGTGAGCAGCCGCAAGCCGCCCTCCTGCGGCACGATCATGAGTTCGCCATCGGCGTTGAAGAAATGATCGTCCACCATGTCGGTGTTGGCGACATAGGTGTGAGCGGCCATGCCGGCCTGGGTGAAGACGTCGCCCGCGGTCGTCATCGTGCGGATGCCCGATATGAAATCGGTCGCAACATTGGGCATCGGTACGGGATTCCAGCGAAGCTGGCCCAGCGCCAGCTCGTGGTCGCCGATATTGGGCGCCGACCTCCAATATTTCAGTTCGGTAGTCTTGAAGCGCGCAGTGTGCTTGACGCTCGGGCGGATGCGGTAGAGCCAGGAGCGTTCGTTGGTCCCGCGCGGCGCGGTGAAAGGTGAGCCCGAGAACTGCTCGGCATAGAGGCCGTAGGCCGGCCGCTGCGGCGAGTTGCGGCCCTGAGGCAGCGCGCCGGGCAGGCTCTCCGTCTCGAAGTCATTGCCGAACCCCGGCATGTAGGAATAGGCCATGGTGCTTCTCCCTTGATGCCGCCCTGGAGTCGGGCGGCCGATTTGTTGCATTCGTAACCATTGAAAATGTAACCATCAACGCGACCGTCCGAGGATCATAACATCTTGCCGTCCTGCGGCTCGATCTTGCCGAGAGCCCCTGGTCCGGCGCCGAAATTGAGCGCTGTGCATTCATGGCAACATTTCTGCACGCTTCGTGCATAGGAAGCCCGAACTACCGATCGCTTCGCACACTTCTTGCGAAGCAGGTGCGTTACAATCACCTCCATCTCAGGATGCGACGGAATGTCTCCGCCGCCACAGGAGGATATGATGGGACCCTTCCCGCACGATGCGCCACCCGCCAGGATCAGCGAAGCCAACCCGGCCGGCACCGACGGGTTTGAATTCGTCGAATTCGCCCATACAGATCCCTCGAAGCTGTCCGAGCTCTTCACCCGCATGGGCTACATCCAGGTAGCCAAGCACCGCGCCAAGAACATTACGGTCTGGCGGCAAGGCGACATCAACTATGTCGTGAATGCGGAGCCCGGCTCGCACGCGATGAAGTTCGTCGAGAAGCATGGCCCCTGCGCGCCGTCCATGGCCTGGCGCGTGGTCGACGCCAGGCACGCCTTCGAGCATGCCGTGTCCAAGGGCGCCACGCCCTATGAAGGCGACGACAAGTCGCTCGACGTGCCGGCTATCGTCGGCATCGGCGGGTCGCTGCTCTATTTCGTCGAGAAATATGGAAAGAAAGGCTCGGCCTATGACGCCGAATTCGAATGGCTGGGCGCGCGCGACCCAAGGCCCGAAGGCGTCGGATTCTATTATCTCGACCACCTCACCCACAACGTCTATCGCGGCAATATGGACAAATGGTGGGCCTTCTACCGCGACCTGTTCGGCTTCACGCAGATCCACTATTTCGACATAGACGGCCGCATCACCGGGCTCGTCAGCCGCGCCATCACGTCGCCCTGCGGCAAGATCCGTATTCCGCTGAACGAATCCAAGGACGACACCAGCCAGATCGAGGAATATCTCAGGAAATACAAGGGCGAGGGCATCCAGCACATCGCCGTCGGCACCGACGAGATCTATGGCGCCACCGACAGGCTGGCCGAAAACGGGCTGAAATTCATGCCTGGCCCGCCGGAAACCTATTACGAGATGTCCCATGCGCGCGTGAACGGCCATGACGAGCCGATCGAGCACATGAAGAAACACGGCATACTGATCGACGGCGAAGGCGTCGTGAACGGCGGCATGACCAGGATCCTGCTGCAGATCTTCTCCAAGACCGTCATCGGCCCGATCTTCTTCGAATTCATCCAGAGGAAGGGCGACGAAGGTTTCGGCGAGGGCAATTTCCGGGCCCTGTTCGAATCGATCGAGGAAGACCAGATCCGCCGCGGCGTGCTGAAAGTGCAGGCTGCCGAGTAGCCTTTCATTCCGAAAGCCTTGAAGGAGGGCGGCGCCGTCAGCGTCGCCCTTTTGCGTTCGCGAAAATGAGCCAAACGCCTCCCAACGCTTCATCCCTCTTCGCAAGCTCGCCGATAATGTATATACATATTCGATGAGCATTTGAGGGAGACGCGCGACGATGCCGGGAGTTTTCGCAGAGCACGCCCTGCTGCCGGACGGCTGGCGGAATGCCGTGCGCATCGCCATCGAGAATGGCGTCATCGTCTCGACCGAGGCCGACACTGCGCCGCAGGCCGGCGACGAGCGCCACGCCATCATCTTGCCCGGGATGCCGAACCTTCACAGCCACGCCTTCCAGCGCGGCATGGCCGGCCTTGCCGAGACGCGCGGCCCCGGCGCCGACAGTTTCTGGAGCTGGCGCGAGGTCATGTATCGGTTTGCATTGTCGATGACCCCCGATGAAGTCGAGGCGGTCGCCGCGCAGCTTTATGTGGAGATGCTGGAGGCCGGCTTCTCGCGCGTCGGCGAGTTCCACTATCTGCATCACGATACGGATGGGCGCCCCTATGCCGCCGTCGCCGAAATGGCCGAACGCATCGTGGCCGCCGCTTCCGCCACCGGGATCGGACTGACCTTGCTGCCCGTTTTCTATGCCCATTCCGGTTTCGGCGGTGCCATGCCGAACGAGGGTCAGCGCCGCTTCATCAATTCGATCGACGGCTTCGGCACGCTGCTCAACGGCGCACGCGCCGCGGCCGGCAAGTTCGAAGGGGCGATCGTGGGCCTGGCGCCGCATAGCCTGCGTGCCGTCACCCCCGACGAGCTCGGCGCCGTCCTGCGGCTCGCGCCGAACGGCCCGATCCACATCCATGTGGCCGAGCAGGTCCGCGAAGTGGAGGATTGCGTCGCCTGGTCGGGCGCACGGCCGGTCGAATGGCTGCTCGGCAACGCCGCGGTCGACGACCGCTGGTGCCTGATCCACGCCACCCACATGACGGCGGCCGAAACGACCTCCATGGCCCTATCGGGCGCGGTCGCAGGCCTCTGCCCCGTCACGGAAGCCAATCTCGGCGACGGCACTTTTGCGGCGCCCGACTTCTTGGCCCGTGGCGGCCGTTTCGGCATCGGCTCCGATTCCAACGTGCTGATCGGCCTCGGCGACGAGTTGCGCCAGCTCGAATATTCGCAGCGTCTTCTTCATCGCGCCCGCAACGTTCTGGCCCAACCGGGGCAGTCGAACGGCCGCGCGCTGTTCGACCACGCCCTCGATGGCGGCGCGATCGCACTCGGCGCGGGGCCGGCGACGATCGCCGCCGGAGCCTCGGCCGACCTGGTATCGCTCGGCGCCGACCATCCATCGCTCGCTGGCAAGGCCGGCGACGCCATCCTCGACGCCTGGATCTTCGCCAACGGCGCTGCTGTCGATTGCGTCTGGGTGCGTGGCAAGAAACTCGTGGAAGGCGGCCGTCACCATTTGCGCGACGCGATCGCCGGGCGCTACCGTTCGGTGATGAAGGGTTTGGCCCAGCGGCACTAGGGTCGGGACGCGGGGAGCGACAGCGATGGATATGGAAGCGCCCGCGCAGTCGCTGCATCAGCGCATCCTGAACGATATCCGCGACCGCATCCTCTCCGGGGAATGGCCGCCGGGTTTCCGCATCCCTTTCGAGCACGAGCTGACGGCCGAATATGGATGCTCGCGCATGACGGTGAACAAGGCGCTGTCGCAGCTCGCCAAGGCCGGGCTCATCGAACGTCGCCGCCGTTCGGGCAGTTTCGTGACCCGACCGCGCTCGCAGGCAGCGGTGCTGGAGATCCATGACATCCGGACGGAAGTCGAGGCGCTCGGCCTGCCCTATCGCTACGAGCTTGCCTCACGCCAGCAACGCAAGGCCGCGCGCGACGACCGCGATCGGCTCGGCACATCGTCAGGCGGACCGGTGCTTCAGCTCGACTGTCGCCACTTCGCCGGCGGCCGGCCATTCTGCTTCGAGGAAAGGCTGATCAATCTCGCCGCCGTTCCCGAAGCCGCCGACGAAACATTCCTGGATATCGCGCCGGGCCCGTGGCTGACGGGCCGCGTGCCCTGGAGTACCGCCGAGCACGCGATCAGTGCGACCGAGGCCGACGAAGCGACTGCGGAAGCGCTCGATCTCGAAGCCGGCGCAGCCTGTCTGGTGATCGAGCGGCGGACGTGGAATGCCGAACGCCCCATCACCCATGTGAGACTGATCTACCCCGGCGACAGTCACCGGCTCGTCGCCCGCTTCACACCGACCGAAGGGTGACGCGCCGGTTCGGCGCGGCGTCGATCGACGCCACGCCGTGTTCGATGAACATCATCCGGCCGCTTTGCGGTCCCGGAACGAAATACGGGGCTCAGAGCGCCGCGGTGACGATGATCTCGACCTTGTACTCCGGGGCTGCCAGCTTGGCTTCGCCGGTGGCGCGGGTCGGGGCGTTGGGGCCGTCGACCCACTTGTCCCAGACCGAATTCATCTCGGCGAAGTCGGCCATGTCGGCAAGCCAGATCGTCGCCTGAAGGATCTTGGACTTTTCCGAGCCCGCCTGCTTCAGCAGGTCCTCGATGGTGGCGAGGATATCCTTGGTCTGCTCGGCGACGCTCTTGCCGGGCGAGCCGACCTGGCCGGCGAGATAGACGGTGTTGCCGTGGATGACGGCCTGGCTCATGCGCGGTCCGGCTTCGATACGGCGAATGGTCATGGGTGTTCCTTCCTGCTTGCCAGCTTCGTGAATATCGCTCTCAGGACCTGAACCGGGCGGGCGACAGCGCCTCGGCCAGCGACTCCAGGTCCCCGGAGGCCCGCCTTATCAACTGTCCGGCGAGGCGTGACAAGGCGGGCGAGGTCTGAATCCCGTAACCGCCCTGCCCGGCCAGCCAGAAGAAGCCTTCGGCCACGGGGTCGAAGCCGGCGACCGGAGTGCGGTCCGGCGCAAAGCTGCGCAAACCAGCCCAACTCCGCTCGACGCGGGTCACGGGATAGGCCATCGCCTGCTCGAAGCGGTAGAGCCCTTCGGCCAGGACCATGTCATCGACGAAGGCGTCGTGCGGCTCGACCGGTATTTCCTCCGCCGGCGAGACGAACAGGCGTCCGGCATCGGGTTTGGCATACCAGCTTTCGGCGGCATCGCCGACCAGCGGCCAGCTCCTGATGTCGTATCCGTCGGGCGCAGGGAGCACCGCGATCGAGCGACGCATCGGCTGGATGCCGATCGGCCGCAGCCCGGCCAGTCCTGCGACCATGTCGGCCCAGGCGCCGGCGGCATTGACCAGCACTTTCGCCCGGATCGTCGCCTTCGGCGTATCGATGATCCATTGACCCGACCGCATTTCGGCCCGCGTGAGCGGCGCATCCGTCAGCAGCCGCATGCCGCCCGCCCTCGCCTTGCGCAGCCAGCCCTGGTGCAGTGCATCAACATCGATGTCCTGGGCGTCCTGCTCATAGGCGCCGGCCTTGACCCATTCCGGCCGCAGCAGCGGCACCATGGCGATCGCCTGCTCGGGAGTCAGCTCGACAAGGTCCTCGGCCTCCTCCATCAGCTTGTCGTGGGCATCGAGCCCGCCTTCGTCTGCGACATAGAGGATGCCGCGCTGGGTAAGCAGCGGAGTCGGGAAAATATTTGGCTCGGCACCGTGGAAAAGCGGCGCGCTGGCCCGGCTGAGCGCCCGGATGGCGGCATTGCCGTAGTTCTGGATGAATATCGCCGCCGAACGTCCGGTCGAATGATAGGCTGGACGGCTCTCCTGCTCCAGCACGACCACGTCGAAGTCGCCAGCGAGATCGGCGGCCAAGCCGATGCCGGCCATGCCTGCGCCGACGATCGCAACATCGGTGATGATTTCGTCGGCCATCTCTTCTCGTCCTCCTTGGAACCGTGCCGCTTTCCGCGCTCATAACCCGGATTCGCAATCGGCTTCCACCCGCCAGGGACACACACAGTCAGAGCCAGGACGCGGCGTTGCGAATTCCCGCGGTGTATCGTTCCCGCATGCTTCAGGAATAGACGCCTGAGCGCACCGTCTCGAGATAGGCCAGCACCTTGTCTCCCTTGCCCTCCGCCACGAGATCGTAAGCTGTCTTGCCGGCCCAGCCCGGGATCGGCTGATGTTTGAACCACACGGCCGCGCTGTCGCCGCCGCCTGCCATCCCAGCCGCCATGGCAAGGATGCGCACGACCGGACTAAGGGCCTGGTCGACCTTCCGAGCGCCGGACTTGGCCGCCAAGGTATTGCGCGCCACGCCCACAAGTTGGGCCAGTTCGGACCGCGTAATGCCCAAGAACTCCGAAACGCGGCTTGCCGACAGGTACGGCGATCCGTCTTCCATGAAATGCATCGCCGTGACAGGCCTCTCCACAGATACAGTCCACTATCAGATGACAACTCCGCTCAAACTGCGCTCATTTTTTGCTCAGATCAAGCTCAGGGCGTGCCTTTCACTTACAGGAAGAGCGCCCCTCCGGCTTCATTTGCCTGACGCGCGCACAGCGATCATCATCCGACCGGTTGACAGATGTAATGGTATTACATATCCAAAGGCCGACATCCGCAACCGCCGGGATCCTTATGACCAATGCCTGCCTGACATTCCGCGACCTGACGCTTGGCTATAACAGCCATCCGGCCGTACATCATCTCAACGGCATGGTGCGCGCGGGCTCGTTGACGGCGGTCGTTGGCGCCAACGGATCCGGCAAGTCGACCCTGATGAAGGGCATCGTCGGCGTGCTGAAGCCGATGGCCGGCCACTGCACCCTCGCGAGAGATACGCGGATTGCCTATCTGCCGCAGCAATCCGAGCTCGACCGCAGCTTTCCCGCGCGTGTCGTCGACCTGGTGTCGCTCGGCCTCTGGCCGAAGCGCGGGCTGCTCGGTCGGTTCACCAAGGGCGACCGCGCGGCAGTGGCGAAGGCCTTGACGGCGGTCGGGCTCGAAGGTTTCGAGAAGCGCCCCGTCGACACGCTTTCCGGCGGCCAGTTGCAGCGCGCCTTGTTCGCACGCGTTCTGGTCCAGGATGCCGAACTGATCCTGCTCGACGAGCCGTTCAACGCGATCGACAGCAAGACGGTCGGCGACCTCGTCGCGCTGATCAAACGCTGGCACGGGGAAAAGCGCACCGTGATGGTGGTCGTCCACGATCTGGAACTGGTGCGGTCGCATTTCCCCGAAACGCTGCTCCTGGCGCGCCAGCCGATCGCCTGGGGCGCCACGCAGGAGGCGCTCCATCCCGAGAATCTGATGCGCGCCCGCCGCTTCGACGAGGCCTGGCACGACGATGCTCCCTGGTGCCACGTCGACGACGACAAGCACCATCATCACGACGAACACGGTGGGCCGGACCACGATCATTCCCATGACGGCGACGACCATCATCACCGCCATGCACCGGCGGCCTGACCATGTATGACTTCCTGATCGCGCCCTTCGTCGAGTTCAGCTTCATGCAGCGCGCGCTGGCCGGTTCGCTGCTGCTGTCGCTGAGTTCCTGTCCGGTCGGCGTGTTCCTGATGCTGCGCCGCATGAGCCTGACGGGCGACGCCATGGCGCATGCGATCCTGCCGGGCGCGGCTGCCGGCTTCCTGCTCTACGGTCTCCAGATCGTGCCGATGACGGTGGGCGGGCTCATTGCCGGTGTCGTTGTCGCGCTCGGCGCCGGCGCGGTTTCGCGCTTCACCGTGCAGAAGGAAGACGCCTCGATGGCCGCCTTCTATCTGATCTCCCTGGCGCTCGGCGTGCTGATCGTCTCGCTGCGCGGCTCCAGCGTCGACCTCATGCACGTCCTCTTCGGCACGGTGCTCGCCCTCAACGACGACGCCCTGACGCTGATTTCCCTGATCACGGGGGTGACGCTGCTGACGCTCGCCGTGTTCTGGCGTGCTCTGGTCGCCGAATGCCTCGATCCGCTGTTCCTTCGCTCGGTCAGCCGGCTGGGCACACCTGTGCATTTCATCTTCCTCGGTCTGGTCGTGCTCAATCTGGTCGGCGGCTTCCAGGCCCTGGGCACGCTGCTTTCGGTTGGGCTGATGATGCTGCCGGCCGCAGCAGCGCGCTTCTGGACGACACGGATCGGGCCGATGTGCGGGCTGGCGATCGCCATCGGCTTCGCCGCGTGCGTGGCCGGGCTGCTTCTGTCCTACCATGCGTCGCTGCCCTCCGGCCCCGCGATCATCCTTTCGGCCGGCGCGGTCTATCTGGCCTCGATCATTTTCGGCGTGCGCGGGATCCTCAACACCCGCCTGGCCCGCCATCGTCACCGAACCGCCTGACCAAGGAGAACTTTCCATGCTGCTTAAGACGACCCGGCTTGCCGCTCTTGCGAGTGTTATAACATTAACCCCCGTCGCGCTTTCAGCGGCTTCGGCAGCGGAACTGAAGGTCGTGGCGACCTTCTCCATCATCGCCGACTTCGCCAGGAATGTCGGCGGCGACCGCATCGAACTGACCACACTCGTCGGCCCCGATGGCGACGCCCATGTGTACGAGCCGAGGCCGGCCGACGCCGCTTCCATGTCCGATGCCCAGGTCGTGTTGGTCAACGGACTGAATTTCGAGGGTTTCCTGTCCCGGCTGGTCGAGGCGAGCGGCACCAAGGCCGCCGTCGTCGAACTGAGCAAGGGCGTCGAACCGCGCAAGATGGAAGACGGCCATCACGACGAGGCGGAAGACGATGGGCATCATCACGGCGACGTCGATCCCCACGCCTTCCAGTCGATCGCCAATGCCAGGATCTATGTGAAGAACATCGCCGATGCATTCTGCGCGGCCGACGCCGCCGGATGTGATGCCTACAAGGCCAATGCCGCCGCCTACACCGAAAAGCTCGATGCGACAGAGGCCGAGGTCAGGCAGACGATCACCTCGATCCCCGAGGACAAGCGTGTGATCATCACCTCGCACGATGCCTTCGGCTATTTCGAGCATGCCTACGGCCTCACCTTCCTGGCGCCCGAAGGCATATCGACAGAAGCCGAAGCATCGGCTGCGGATGTCGCGAAGCTGATCCGGCAGGTAAAGGAAGACAAGGCGTCCGCGATCTTCGTCGAAAACGTCACCAACCCGCGGCTGATCGAGCAGATCGCCAGCGAAACAGGTCTGAAGGTCGGAGGAACACTCTATTCGGACGCCCTGTCCGCTCCGGATGGCGGTGCCTCCACCTATATCGACCTGATGCGCCACAATGTTTCGGTGATCAAAGGCGCGATCCTGGGCAGCTAGCAGAGCGTCGAGTTCCGAACACATCATTGGCGGACGAGCAAAGGCTTTCGCCATAAGGCGAGAGCCGACGTGCGTTCGTTTTGCGCTCATTTGTTATGTTATTACATTAAGAACGGAGACATCATGTTCAACATTCGCAAAGCCGCCGTCGCGCTGAGCCTCATACTGGCTGCCAACCATGCCTCGGCCGAGGAAAAGACCGCGTGGCGGCTTTTCGTGGCGGATCACGCCGCCCCCGTCGTACGCGCGATCGACGCCTTGACCGGGAACGAGATCGACAATTTCAAACTCAAGGGCCCGGCGCGCCTTTATGCGACCAGCAGCGCGCGTATGATCTTCGCCGTGCAGCGCGACGACGACGTCGTGTCGGCAATGGCGAGCGGCATCGTGTTCGGCGACCATGGCGACCACGGAGACATCACCATCGAGCCGCCGCGGCTGCTCGATGCGGAAGTCCACGGCCGCAAGCCCGTGCATTTCGTCGAGCACAAGGGCGACATCGCCCTCTTCTTCGACGACGAAGGCTTGGCGCGCGTTTTCAGCGAGAAGACCGCCCTGGAGGGAAACCCAATCATCCGCGAGGTCGCGACATCATCGCCGCACCATGGCGTCGCCGCCGCGCTGGGCGATCATGTGCTGGTGACCGAGCCTCATCCCGAAAAACCGGCCGACGAACTGCCGATCGGCATAAAGGTGCTTGATGCCACGGATGCACGGGCCGGCGAGACCTATCAATGCCCCGATCTCCATGGTGAAGCCACGTCAGGCAACCTGCTCGCCCTCGCCTGCGCCGAGGGCCTGCTCATCGTGAGGCCGGGCAAGGACGGCCCCGAGATCAAGCACCTGCCCTATCGCGGCTTGCCATCCGGCAAGTCGACCACCCTCATCGGCGGCAAGGGCCTGCAATATTTCCTCGGCAATTACGGGCCGGATGCCGTGGTGCTCGTCGACCCCGAAGGTTCGACGCCTTTCCGGCTGATCGAACTGCCGACACGGCGGGTGCATTTCGCGGTCGATCCCATCAGGTCGAAATTCGCCTATGTCTTCACCGAAGACGGCAAGCTCCACCGGATCGACGTCATCTCCGGCGCGCTCGACGGGTCGATCGCGCTCACCGAACCCTACAGCATGGACGGCCACTGGAACGATCCGCGGCCCCGCATCGCCGTCGCCGGCGACAGGATCGCGGTGACCGATCCGCTGAAGGGCCTGCTCCATCTGGTCGACGCCGCGACCTTCGCCAAGGCGGCCGAGATCGCCGTCGAGGGCAAGCCATTCAACATCGTTGCCGTCGGCGGCTCCGGCGAAGCTCATTAACACCGACCACCTCACGGAACATCCCTTGGGAGCAGCTATGCCTACATCAGACAAACGCCTTCCCGTCACCGTGCTTTCGGGCTTCCTCGGCGCGGGCAAGACCACCTTGCTGAACCATATCCTCAACAATCGCGAAGGCCGGCGCGTCGCGGTCATCGTCAACGACATGAGCGAGATCAATATCGACGCCGAACTGGTACGCGACGGGACCGACCTGTCGCGTACCGACGAGAAGCTGGTCGAGATGTCCAACGGCTGCATCTGCTGCACGCTGCGCGACGATCTGCTGAAGGAGGTGCGCGCGCTCGCCGAGCAGGGCCGCTTCGACTATCTGCTGATCGAATCGACGGGCATTTCCGAGCCGCTGCCCGTCGCCTCGACCTTCGAGTTCCGCGACGAGAACGGCGACAGCCTCTCCGATGTCGCCCGGCTCGACACCATGGTCACGGTGGTCGACGCCATGCACCTCCTTCGCGACTATTCGTCGGTCGACTATCTGCGCGATCGCGGCGAATCGCTCGGCTCGGCCGACGAGCGCACCCTTGTCGACCTTATCGTCGACCAGATCGAATTCGCCGACATCATCGTGCTCAACAAGGTCGGCAGCGCCAAGGCTTCCGACCTCGCCGCAGCACGCCGGATCATCCGCGCCCTCAATCCGGACGCGGAACTGATCGAGGCCGATTTCGGCAAGGTGCCGCTGGACAAGGTGCTCGCTACCGGCCGGTTCGACTTCGCCAAGGCCGAACAGCACCCTTTATGGTTCAAGGAGTTGAACGGCTTTCGCGATCATGTTCCCGAAACCGAGGAATACGGCATCCGCTCCTTCGTCTATCGCGCCCGAAGACCTTTCGTGCCCAAGCGGTTCCAGGCCTTCCTCGACCGCGCCTGGCCGGGCGTGGTGCGCGCCAAGGGCTTCTTCTGGCTGGCGACGCGACCGCACCATGTCGGCGAAATGAGCCAGGCCGGCGCCTTGGTGCGGGTCGAAAGGCGCGGCCTCTGGTGGTCGTCGGTGCCTAGGAGCCGCTGGCCCGACCACCCAGACTGGCTGGCTTCGATCGAGCCCTACCTGGACCCGGTCTGGGGCGACCGACGCCAGGAGATCGTCTTCATCGGCTGCCACCCGATGAACGAGATCCGCATCCGCGCCGAACTGGACGAATGCCTCGTCGATGATGCGCCTTGCTTCCGCCCCGAGCTCTGGAAGGACATGCCCGATCCGTTCCCGGCCTGGCAGAGAGCGACAGCGTAAACCGCGCAATCAGCCTGTGTGCCGCAAAACGCGGCCATGCCCGCAAGATCGCGGCTGCCGCGGCGGAAAACCGGCCGCGACCCGATTGACCCGGCCTCCCAATTGCAACATACTCGGTAGTATGTCCTGAATTGGGAGGTACGGCATGGCTTTCGCACGCCTCAACGGCGTCGTGCTGCATCATGAGCTTCGCGGTGCCGAGGGCAAGCCGCCGCTCGTCTTTTCGAATTCGCTCGGCACGGACTTCCGGATCTGGGACGCGGTCGCAGAGCGGCTTCAGGCAGACTACCGCATCGTGCTTTACGATAAGCGCGGCCACGGCCTGTCCGAGTCGACGCCAGCCCCCTACAAGCTGGCCGACCATGTCGAGGATCTCACCGCGCTGCTCGACCATCTCGGCATCGACCGCGCCGCCGTGGTCGGGCTTTCGGTCGGCGGGCTGATCGCCCAGGGCCTTGCGGCGCTCCATCCGGAAAAGGTGGCCGTGCTGGTGCTTTGCGACACGGCCCACAAGATCGGCACGGATGCCATGTGGAACGACCGCATCAAGGCGGTGACCGAAAAGGGCATCGCCGCGATCGCCGAAGCCGTCATGCAGCGATGGTTCACGCCCGCCTACCGTTCTCCCGAGAACCCCGATTTCGTCGGCTATACGGCGATGCTGGTGCGCACCGACATCGACGGCTATGCCGGCACCTGCGCGGCGCTGCGCGACGCCGACCTGACGGAATCGACGCGCGCGATCAAGCAGCCCACCCTGCTTGTCGTCGGCGACCAGGACGGCTCGACCCCTCCCGACCTCGTGCGTTCGACGGCGGCCCTCATTCGCGGTTCCGAATTCAGGATCATCGAAGGGGCGGGCCACCTGCCGAATATCGAGCAGCCGGCCGCGGTCGCCGACCTCATCGCCAATTTCCTGAAGTCAGTCAGATACGTTTGAACAAGCCGCCCCGGCCGTTCCCGGGCCGGGCGGTCATCGCATGGAGAACATAATGAACCAGCCGGTCACGGTCAGCCGCGACGCCGACGTCGCCGTCATCACCCTCGACAATCCACCGGTCAACGCACTGAGCTTCCATCTGCGCGCACCGCTGATGACGGCGCTCGAAACGCTGCGCGACGACGACACCGTCAAGGCGATGGTGCTCACCTGCGCGGGACGCACCTTCGTCGCAGGCGCCGACATCACCGAATTCGGCAAACCGATGCAGCGGCCCGACCTGCGCGACCTGATCGCGACTCTGGAGAAGATCGAGAAGCCGACCGTTGCCGCGATCCACGGCACCGCGCTCGGCGGCGGCCTGGAACTGGCGCTCGGCTGCCACTTCCGTGTCGCGGTCAAGGAGGCCAGGCTCGGCCTGCCGGAAGTGAAGCTCGGCCTCCTGCCGGGTGCCGGCGGCACGGTGCGGCTGCCCTATATCCTCGGCCCCCGCAAGGCGCTCAAGGTGATCGTTTCGGGCACGCCGATCGGCGCTGGCGAAGCCCTGCAGGGCGGCCTCGTGGATGCCTTGCATGACGGCGAACTCGTCGCCAACGCCGTGGCATTCGCCCGTGCAAAAGTCGCCGAGGGCGGGCCGTTCAAGGCCGTGCGCGACCGCCGCGAGAGGATCGAAGAGGCCGACCTCGCAGCCTTCGACGCCGATGCAGCCGAGCTCGCCAAGAAAGCGCGCGGCCTCGAAGCGCCCGTCGCCTGCGCCCAGTCGGTCCGCAACGCGATCACCCTTCCCTTCGACGAGGCGCTTGCCAAGGAACGCGACTTCTTCGTGCATCTGGTCTCCGGCGAACAGTCGCGCGCGCAGCGCCACCTCTTCTTCGCCGAGCGCGAGGCGGCCAAGGTCGCCGGCGTCGGCAAGGACGTGAAGCCGCGCGAGATCCGCAGGGCCGGCATCATCGGCGCCGGGACCATGGGCGGAGGCATCGCCATGTCCTTCGTCAATGGCGGCATTCCGGTGACCCTTCTTGAGATGAGCAAGGAAGCGCTCGATCGCGGCCTCGCCACGATCGAAAAGAACTACGCCATCTCGGTCTCCCGGGGCTCGCTCGCCGAGGACGCCAAGACCAAGCGGATGGCGATGTTCACCGGCACCACCGACTATGCCGATCTCGCCGACTGCGACATCATCATCGAAGCCGTGTTCGAGGATATGGACGTCAAGAAGGACGTGTTCGGCAAGCTCGACAAGATCGCCAAGGCCGGCGCCATCCTCGCCTCCAACACCTCCTATCTCGACGTCGACCAGATCGCCGCGATCACCGCGCGGCCGCAAGACGTGGTCGGCCTGCATTTCTTCTCGCCGGCCAATGTGATGAAGCTGCTGGAGATCGTGCGCGGCAAGAAGACCGCGCCCGACGTGCTCGCCACCGCGCTCGCGGTCGCCAAGCGCATCGCCAAGGTTCCGGTGGTGGTCGGCGTCTGCCACGGCTTCGTCGGCAACCGCATGCTGGCGGCACGCTCCGCCGACAGCGAGGATCTGCTGCTCGAAGGCGCGAGCCCGGCCGAAGTCGACAAGTCCTTCACCGATTTCGGCTGGCCGATGGGACCGTTCCAGATGGCCGACCTCGCCGGCCTCGACATCGGCTGGCGCAACCGCAAGTCGCTCGGCAAGACGGCTGCGATCGCCGACCCGCTGTGCGAGCAAGGCCGCTTCGGCCAGAAGACCGGCAAGGGATACTATCTCTACGAGAACGGCCGCACGCCAAAGAACGACCCCGAGGTCGAGAAGCTGATCGAGGAGAAGGCGCGCGAGCGCGGCATCGAGCGCCGTGAGATTTCGGCCGAGGAGATCACGGAGCGCTCGCTCTATCCGATGATCAACGAGGGCGCGCGCATCCTCGAGGAAGGTATCGCCGCACGCGCCTCCGACATCGACATCGTCTGGGTCAATGGCTACGGATTCCCGGTCGGCAAGGGCGGCCCGATGTTCTGGGCCGAAGCCCACGGTCTGAAGAAGATCGTCGAAAGGCTCGATCACTGGCACACCCGCACCGGCAAGGCCGTGTTCGAACCGGCGCCGCTGCTGCGCCGGCTGGCTGCGTCGGGCGGCTCGTTCGCCGAACTGCGTGAGGCTGCCGCATGACGCAAGCCGGGACCTTCCCGGGGCCGTGGCCCTGGGCGAAGTCCTATCCGGCCGGCTGCCGACCCGACAGCCGGCTCGACACGTGGCCGGTCGCTTCCGCGATCGACCGCTCGTCCGAGAATTTCGGCGACAGGCCGGCCTTCGTCTTCCGCGACGTTTCGCTCACCTATCGCGAGTTGAAGGCAAAGGTCGAGCGTGCGGCCAGCGCCTTCCTCGCGGCCGGCCTCGGCCCCGGCGCCCGCATCGCGCTTCTGCTGCCCAATACGCTCTACCATCCCTACGCCTTCTTCGGCGCGCTCAAGGCCGGCGCGACGATCGTGCATCTGAGCCCCCTCGACAGCCCCCGCGTGCTCGCTCACAAACTCACCGACAGCGGCGCGCGCACAATCGTGACGACCAATATCGGCGACCTTGCCGTCAAGGCCGAAGCGCTGCTGGCCGAAGGCCTGGTCGACACATTGATCGTGGGCGAGGACGAGGCCTTCGGCCCTTCGGCGCTCACCGGCCCGATGGCTTCGGGCGCGGGGGTCCAGCTCTGGTCCGGCTTCACGGCGGTCGAGACTGCATCACGCTTCCCCGACGTCCATGTCGATGATCTCGCGCTGCTGCAATATACCGGCGGCACGACCGGCCTGCCCAAGGGCGCGATGCTCAGCCACGCCAATCTTTCGGCCGCGGTCTCCGCCTACGACCTCTGGTCTCGCGCCGAGCAGCTTTCGCAGCCGGGCAAGGAACGGGTGCTGCTCTTCCTGCCCCTTTTCCATATCTATGCCTTGGTCTCCGTCATGCTGCGGGCCCTGTCCAGCGGGCAGACGCTGGTCATGCACACGCGTTTCGACCCGCAGACGGCCCTGGCCGAGATCGAGAACGGCGCGACATCCTTCGCCGGCGTGCCCACGATGTGGATCGCGCTCTGCGCGCTGCCGGGCTTCGAGAAACGCGATCTCTCCAGCCTGCGCTACTGCGCCTCCGGCGGCGCGCCATTGCCCGTCGAGGTCGCGCGCAAGCTCAACGCCATGACAGGCCTCGAGCTGCTCGGCGGATGGGGCATGACGGAAACTTCGCCGGCCGGCGCCAACATCCCCAAGGGCCGGCCAGACAAGGCGGGCACGGTCGGCGTACCCCTGCCCGGCATCTATATGGACTTCGTCGCGCTCGACGATCCACGACGCGTGCTGAAGCCTGGGGAAACCGGCGAGCTCCGCGTCTTCGGCCCCAATGTCACGCGCGGCTATCTGAACCGGGAAGAGGAGACCCGCGCCTCCTTCTCCGACGGCGGGCTCCTGACAGGCGACATCGGTTACATGGACGAGGACGGTTTCCTCTTCATCGTCGACCGCAAGAAGGACATGATCATCTCGGGCGGCTACAACGTCTATCCGCAGATGATAGAACAGGCGATCTATGAGCATCCCGACATCGAGGAAGTGCTCGTTATCGGCGTCGCCGACCCCTATCGGGGCGAGGCCGCAAAAGCCTTCGTCAAGCTGCGCGACGGCGCGCCGCAACTCACCCTCGATCAACTGCGCGCCTTCCTCGCGGGCCGGCTCGGACGGCACGAGATGCCGGAGGCGCTGGAGATCCGCCCCGCCCTGCCACGCACGGCGGTGGGCAAGCTGTCGAAACTCGAACTGAAACAGGAAGAGGCAGCCCGGAGGGCCGCGGCCGCTTCGAACACCCCTTAGGAGAAGACCATGGTCGACGCCGTCATCGTATCCACCGCCCGCACGCCGATCGGCAAGGCCTATCGCGGCGCGCTCAACGACACCTGCGGGGCGACGCTCGGCGGCCACGCCATCGCCCAGGCGCTCGCCCGCTCCGGCCTCGACGGCGCGGAGATCGAGGACGTGGTCATGGGCTGCGCCATGCAGCAGGGCACGACGGGGCTGAACGCGGCACGCCGCGCCCTCCTGACCGCCGGCCTTCCCGTCACCGTCGCCGGCACGACGATCGACCGGCAATGCGCGTCGGGCCTGCAGGCCATGGCGCTGCTCGCCAATGCGATCCGCAACGACGGCGTGAAGGCCGGCATCGCGGGCGGCCTGGAATCGATCAGCCTCGTGCAGAACGACAAGCAGAACACCTTCAAGCTGATCGACGAGAAACTGATGGCGATCAAGCCCGAAGTCTATATGCCGATGATCGACACGGCCGAGGTCGTGGCCAAGCGCTATGGCATTTCGCGCGAGCGCCAGGACGCCTATTCGCTCGAAAGCCAGCGGCGTGTCGCCGCCGCGCGCGAGGCCGGACGTTTTTCCGCCGAGATCGCGCCGATCCGCACGGTCATGGCCGTCGTCGACAAGGAGACCAAGGAGATCAGCCACAAGGAGACCGAACTCGCCCATGACGAGGGGCCGCGCGCCGACACCACGGCGGAAGGCCTGGCGGCCCTGAAGCCCGTGCGCGGCGAGGGTTTCACCATCACCGCCGGCAACGCCAGCCAGCTGTCCGACGGCGCGTCGGCCAGTGTGATGATGAGCGACAAGGAGGCGGCACGGCGCGGACTGACACCACTCGGCGTGCTGCGCGGCTTCAACGTCGCCGGCTGCGAGCCCGACGAGATGGGTATCGGCCCGGTCTTCGCGGTGCCGCGCCTGCTCGAACGCCACGGCCTCAAGATCGACGACATCGGCCTGTGGGAGCTGAACGAGGCCTTCGCCGTGCAGGTGCTCTATTGCCGCGACCGGCTGGGCATCGATCCGGAAAAGCTCAACGTCAATGGCGGCGCGATCGCGGTCGGTCACCCCTATGGGATGAGCGGCGCACGGCTTGCCGGCCATGCGCTGATCGAAGGCAAGCGGCGCGGCGTCAAATATGCCGTCGTCACCATGTGCGTCGGCGGCGGCATGGGCGCGGCCGGTCTGTTCGAGATCAACTGATACCGACGGTCGACAAAATCGACCGTCGGAGAGCGCGACCGCGTGGCCCACGCCCGTTGGCGCGAAAGCCACCGCATCGGCCGAAAATCGTATTCGATTTTCGAAAGCACGATGCGGCAACGTAAAGTCTTAGAGCGTCCTTGCGCGTCCGAATGGACGCGCGGCGCTCTAACCGGCCCGGACGGGCCGCGCCGGCGACTGAGGAAAAAATGGGAGCCAACCATGGACCTGCGCTTCACAGACGAGGAAAACGCCTTTCGTGCGGAGGTGCGCCAGTTCTTCCGCGAACATGTGCCGGATAGTGTCCGCCAGAAGCTGATCGACGGCGAGATGGTGAGCAGGGACGAGTTGGTCGCCTGGTCGCGGCTGCTCGACCAGAAGGGCTGGGCCGCGGCCCATTGGCCGGCCGAATATGGTGGCACCGGCTGGGACCCGATGCGGCAATACATCTTCCTGGAGGAGATGCAGAAATATCCGGCGCCGCAGCCGCTGGCCTTCGGCGTCAACATGGTCGGGCCCGTGATCTACACCTTCGGCAGCGCCGCGCAGAAGGAGCGCTTCCTGCCTGCGATCCGCAATCTCGACCACTGGTGGTGCCAGGGCTTTTCCGAACCCGGAGCGGGGTCGGACCTTGCCTCGCTGAAGACCCGCGCGATGCGCGACGGCGACCACTATGTCGTCAACGGCCAGAAGACCTGGACGACGCTCGCCCAATATGCCGACTGGATCTTCTGCCTGGTGCGCACCGATCCGGAGGCCAAGAAGCAGGAGGGCATCTCCTTCCTGCTGATCGACATGAAGACCCCTGGTATCGAGGTGCGCCCGATCGTGACGATCGACGGGGGACGCGAGATCAACGAGGTGTTCCTGACCGATGTCAGGGTGCCGGTGGAGAACCTCGTCGGCGAGGAGAACAAGGGCTGGGACTATGCCAAGTTCCTGCTCGGCAACGAGCGCACCAACATCGCGCGCATCGGCATGTCGAAGCAGCGCCTCGCCCGCATCCGCGAGCTTGCCGCCAAGGAGCTTTCCGGCGGCCGGCCGCTGATCGAGGACCCGCGGTTCCGCGAGAAGCTCGCCTCGGTCGAGATCGAGCTGAAGGCGCTGGAACTCACCCAGCTGCGCGTCGTTGCCGCCGACGCCAAGCGCGGCAACACAGGCAAGCCCGACCCCGCCTCCTCCTATCTGAAGATAAAGGGCTCGGAGATCCAGCAGGCCACCACGCATCTCCTCATGGAGGTGATGGGACCCTACGCCATGCCCTATCAGCCGGAGCCGGAGGAGGGCTGGAACGAACCGCCAATCGGGCCGGGCTACGGAGCCCATGCCGCGCCGACCTATTTCAACGCCCGCAAGGTCTCGATCTATGGCGGCTCGAACGAAATCCAGAAGAACATCATCGCCAAGGCGGTGCTGGGGCTTTGATGGTGATTTGATGCTGGTGCCGAAGGCTTTGACCGTTGTGCCTGGGGTACCCCTCATCCGACCGCGCTGCGCGCGGCCACCTTCTCCCACAAGGGGAGAAGGCCGGAGCCTGGTTTGGCCGACTCTGCAAATCGCCGACGCTGGAGATTGGCCGAGACGTTGTTGCAGGTGTTCCCTTCTCCCCTTGTGGGAGAAGGTGGCCTCGCCCGTAGGGCGAGGTCGGATGAGGGGTAACCCCGGAGCAACAATCAAATTGTCCAGCACAGCGTTCGGCCATCCAAACAAGAATGGAACCACCCATGGACTTCGACCTCACTGAAGAACAGTCGATCCTCAAGGATTCGCTCGACCGGCTCCTGGCCGACAATTACGGCTTCGAGGAGCGCAAGCGTTTCATGGCTTCGCCGGAGGGCTGGAGCACCGAGATGTGGGGGCGCTATGCCGAGATGGGGCTGATGGCGCTGCCTTTTGCGGAGGACGACGGCGGCATCGGCGGCGGGCCGGTCGAGACCATGATCGTCATGGAGGCGCTGGGCAAGGTGCTGGCGCTCGAACCCTATTTCACCACCACCGTGCTGGGCGGCGCTTTCCTGCGCCTCGGCGGAAACGACGCGCAGCGGGCCGAGATCATTCCGCAGGTCGCGGAGGGGTCGCGCAAACTCGCATTCGCGCAACTCGAGCGCGGCTCGCGCTACGATCTCAACCATGTCGAGACGACCGCCACGAAGGACGGCGGCGGCTTTGTCCTGTCGGGCGCCAAGGGCGTCGTGCTTCACGGCGACAGCGCCGACACGCTCGTCGTCACCGCCCGCACGGCGGGAGCATCGCGCGATGCCGGCGGGATCGGCGTCTTCCTGGTCGACGCCGATGCGGCCGGCGTGTCGCGCCGCGGCTACGTCATGCAGGACGGGCTGCGCGGTGCAGAAATCGCCTTCGACAAGGTGAAGGTGCCGGCGGAAGCCGTGCTCGGCGATCCCGAGAACGGGCTGCCGCTGGTGGAGAAGGTCATCGACCAGGCAATCGCCGCACTCTGCGCCGAGGCGGTTGGCGCGATGTCGGCCATGCATGGGCTCACCGTCGACTATCTCAAGGTGCGCAAGCAGTTCGGCGTGCCGATCGGCGCGTTCCAGGTGCTGCAGCACAAGGCGGTCGACATGTATGTGGCGCTGGAGCAGGCGCGCTCGATCACGCTCTATGCCACGATGATGGCCGACAGCGACGATCGGCAGGAGCGGGCGCGCGCCATGCATGCGGCCAAGACCGAGATCGGCCGCGGCGGACGTCTGGTCGGCGAGAACGCGGTGCAGCTTCACGGCGGCGTCGGCATGACCATGGAATATGCGGTCGGCCACTATCTCAAGCGCGCCGCCATGATCGATCTCACCTTCGGCGACAGCGACCATCATTTGCGCGCCCTGGCTGAGCTTGGGGGCCTGGCGGTGGCCTAGGGGATCTCGAATCAACCGAATCGCCTCGACCGAAAATCTGGCGAAGGACGTGCTGTCGCCACCGGGTTGCCCCTCACTGTCCTGCCGGACATCTCTCCCCGCACCAGGCCGTGTGAGAACTGGACGGAGGCATAGCGTTGTGAGTGGTTTGGAAGCTGAGGCACGAGTTCACGCCCCCCTATGCTTGCGAGGACAGCAGGGTCTGGAGCAGCGCCGGCACACCCAGAATGTTCACCACCCGCTTCAGATTGTAGCCCAGGACGCTGAGCGCCAACTCGGACCTGGCCTTTTTCAGCCCGCGGACCAGGAACCGGGGATGGCCCATCATCCATTTGATGGTGCCGTAAGGGTGTTCGACCAGCATGCGCCGCTGCGCCATCCACTCGGGGTCGCTGATGGCGCGCCGGTGCATCGCCTCGCGCGCATCTTCATGGAAGTGGCGGATGATGGTGCGCTTGGCGGCCTGCGTGCACTTCGGCTTCAAGGCACAGTCCGCACAGGCCTTGGTCCCGTACTTCTTCTTCTGTTCCGTCCACGAGGTCTCCCGGTGGGTGAGCGTTTCGCCGGCCGGGCAGCGCCAGCTGTCGCTCTCGGCGTCGTAGCTGAACTGGTCGCGGGTGAAGTACTCTTTGCCTTCCGGGTTAACGGTTTCGGCCCGCGGCACGATGGCGGTGATGCCGTCGTCCTCGCAGCGCTGGCCGTGCTCGCCGTTCGAATAGCCGGCATCGGCCACCACCGTTACCTTGTCACCGTCCACGGCTTCGCGGCCGGCCACCGCCATCGGGTGGAGCTGGCACTGGTCGTTGCCGTCATTGGTCAGGTCGAAGGCAACCACCAGCTTGTGTTTTGCGTCGACCACGGTCTGCGCGTTGTAGGCCACCTGATGGCCGTGCCGAGCCGTGCGCATCAGCTTGGCCTCGGGCTCGGTGCGAACCCACTGGCTCAACCCGCGTCCGGCCAAAGCCTCGGCCTGCTGCTGGATCTGCTCGCGGCGCGCCCGCAAGGCCGCCACCGCCGCCGCAACGTCCACGCCATCCGTCTGCGCCGCGCGCTCGTCCCGGTCGGCTTCGTCCATCTGCGCAAGATAGGCGGCAATCTTGCGATCCACGGCCGCCGTCGCCTTCTCCAGTTCCTTGGCCGTCACCACCTGCTTGCGGCTCGCCACCGCATCGATCTTGGTCCCGTCGATCGCAAGCAACGTGCCGCCGACCAGCGCCTGCTCCCGGCAGAAGCGCACGAAGGCCCGGCACACCCCAACGATCGCTTCCGGATGATCCTTGCGGAAATCCGCAATCGTCTTGAAGGCCGGCGCCGCGCGATGGGTGAGCCACATCACTTCAATGTTGCGCCGCGCTTCCGCCGCAAGCCGGCGGCTCGACCGCACCTGGTTCTGGTAGCCGTACACATAAAGCTTCAACAAATCGCCCGGATCGTAGGGTGGCCGGCCCGTGGCCTCGGGAACAACCTTGGAGAAACCGAGCTGCGCCAGATCGAGGCTGTCGACGAAGGCATCGATGACCCGCACCGGATGATCGGCACCGACCGCCTCGTCCAAGGTTTCCGGGAACAAGCTCGTTTGCTCCCGCGACTGGCCTGTCATATGCGCCATTTCGGCCTCGTCTCAAACTGCCAAAAATCCGGCAAATCACTGCTTTGGATCAACAATTTGAATCCGATCCAGGTTGATTTGGGAAGCCCAAGATGCTCCTCGACACATCCAAAAAACCAATGCCCGAGTTTTCACACGGCCTGGCACGCGGGGAGAGAGAGGCTTGCCGCTTGAATTTCGCCAGTCGGAAACCCTGCGATAGGCAATGAGTAGATCCGATCGGCTCTCTACCCGCTTGCGGGGGCGAGCAGCCGGTTCGCGGAGCGAATTCATCGTGCCAGTGGCACGATGAAAGGCCAGCGAACGCCGGGACGCTACGCAGCAGCGGGGACCCGGCCGGTCGTCCGGCAGGACAGTGAGGGGCGATGCAGTGCGAAGGGGTTATTTTCCGATGTTTCCTTAGCTCCGGCCCAGGCAGTTGCGGTTGGCGTCTGTCGGTGGCAAGACAGCGACATGCCTGCCGATGGCTTTTGAGGACAGAACGATGGAATACCGCCAGATCAGCGACGACTACTCCGTTTCCGGCCAGATCACCCCTGACGAGGTCGCGGCCCTGAAGGCCGCGGGCTTCCGGAGCGTCATATGCAACCGTCCGGACGACGAGCAGCCCGGCCAGCCTTCCGCCGCGAGCGTTCGCGCCGCGGCCGAGGCCGCCGGGCTTGAGTTCCGCCATATCCCCGTGATCAGCGGCCAGATCACGGCCGACAACGTCACCGACATGGCGGCCGCGCTCGAGGAGATGCAAGGCCCGGTCTTCGCCTATTGCCGGTCGGGGGCGCGCTGCACTAATCTCTACGGCCTCGTGCAGCAGGCGAAGGGCTGAGTACTGACGGCGGCACCTATTCTACCAGATAGAGCGGCAACATCTGCCCCTCGTCATCCACGGGCGAGCGCACGCAGCGAAGCGGAGGGCGCGATGACCCGTGGATCTATGCCGTGACCGATCCGAAGGCCGCCGTCAGTGGGGGAAAGGGATGGATTCCGATCCACACCCGCGCCGCACATATTCTGCACCGACGCAGCCGGCCGCGATCTCACGGCATGGATTCTCGGGTCGCCTGCGGCTCGCTGCGCTCGCCTCCGGGCCCGAGAATGACGAAGATAGGACGGCGCTATAGGCTACTTCCGGGCAGCTTCAGCATGTCCGCTGCCCATCGGGAAGACATACTTCACAGCGGCAGCGAGCCGGTTTCCTTGAGCGTTTCCAGAACGATGGCCGTCTTCACGTGCTGGACCGCTTCATGCGGCAACAGCTCGCCGTTGACGAATTCGGACAGGGCCTTCAGGTTCGGGGTCACGACCTTGAGGATGTAGTCCATCTCGCCGGTGAGGGCATGGGCCTCCTGGACCTCGGGCAGGCGCGCGACCAGTTCGGCGAAACGCCGGGCGTTGTCGCGGTTGTGGGTGGCAAGCGTGACCGTGACCATGTTCGTGAGCGAAAAACCCAGCCGGTCGCGGTCGAGCACGGCGCGATAGCCCTTGATGTATCCCTCCTCCTCGAGCCGCTGTCGCCGCCGCGAACATTGCGACGGCGACAGGTTGACCTTGGCCGAGAGGTCGTTGTTGGTCAGCCGCGCATCTGCCTGGAGCAGCGCAAGGATCTTGCGATCAAAAGGATCGAGTTGCGTCGTTTCCATGAGATTGCCTTCTCATCCGCTTGTCTTTTGCATTAGATTGCCCAGATCGACACCGCGGGACAAGCCCTTGCACATCAGTTGAACAATCGAAAATTATGACCTAAATTCTGGTCATATGGATCCTGGCCATGAACATCTCGATAGCCGAAGCGAAAGCCAAATTCTCCGAGCTGATCAAACGCGCCGAAGCCGGCGAGGAAATCCTCGTCACGCGCCATGGCAAGGTCGTCGCCCGCGTGGTGCCGCCGGAAGGTGAGGTGCGCAAACCCCCGCTGCTCGGGGCATTGAAGGGCCAGATCTGGATCGCCGACGACTTCGACGAGCCGCTCGAGGAGTTCCGTGAGTACATGCCGTGAATGACCGGCGATATCTGCTCGACACCCATATTCTGCTCTGGATCCTCAGCGGCGACGACAGGTTGCCGGCACGTTTTCGAAACATATTGGAGCAGCAGCCCGCGCAGGTCGTCAGCGCGGTGTCCATCTGGGAGATCGCGATCAAGCAGACGCTGGGAAAGCTCGCCGCGCCATCGGATCTCCTTTCGGTCATTCGAAAACTCGATGCCGAGATCATGCCGATCACGGCCGAACATGCCGAGGCGGTTGCCTCCCTGCCCTTGCACCATGGTGATCCGTTCGACCGGCTTCTCATCGCACAGGCGAAGCTGGAAGGCCTGACGATCATGACCGTGGATTCACACTTCTCGGCCTATGAGGTGCCGGTAGCCTGAACGGTCGGACACCGGACTCCCTCGCCTGCCTGGGTCGATCGCGCGTGGGTCCATCCCGCTCAGCCGCCCGTCCCTTTCGCCGGCAGGTCGAAGGCGAGCCCGTCGCGACCGATCGTCAGGGGGCCGTTCCAGTTCGTCCTGACGGCATCGATCCAGTGGTTTTCGGCGACCTCGGGATCGTCGGCGGGGATCAGGTGGTGGAGCACGAGATGGCCGACGCCGGCGTCTGCGGCGATGCGCCCGGCATCGGCGGCCAGCGTGTGGCTCGCCAGGAGATGCTCCTTCAGCCGCGCGCCGTTGCCGGTTCGCGCGACAAGCCGTTCGATCCCCTCCTCCAGCATCGCCTCATGGACGAGCATGGAGGCGCCTTTGGCGAAACCGGCGAGCGGCGGGAACAAGGCGGTGTCGGCCGAAAAGACGACGCTCTTGCCGCCACTATCGAAACGCAGGGCGAAACACTCCGTCACGGGCGGGTGGTCGACGCGAAGCGCACCGACCGCGAGGCCGTCGGTCTCCATCACAGGGCCTTCGGCGAATTCCTCCACGATGACGAGGTCGCGCAGGTCCGGCCTGCCCTCGTCACCGATGCGGATCTCGATGTCGAATTCCATGGACTGCAGGAATCGCTGCCAATAGTGGCCGGTGCCGGCCGGGCCGTATACCCGTACCGTCTTGTCGAGGCCGGCGGTCCAGGCCGTATGGAGAAGCGGTCCGAGCTCCAGCACATGGTCGGAATGAAGGTGGGTGATGAAGACGAGGTCGAGCGTCTTGAGACCCACGCCGGCTTCGGTGAGCGCGCGCGTCACGCCCAGGCCGCAATCGACGACGACCGAGCGACCGCCGATCTCGAGAAGCGACGAGGTCGGCCAAGGCCCGCCCGGCCTCAGCGCCGGGCCGCCCTTGGTGCCGAGCAGGACCAGCCGGTCAGCCATGAGCAGGCGCAGCCGCCGGACGATACGATGCCGGCCCCTTCCCCTGATCGGTCATATGTCTGCCCTCCTGTTTGACGCTTCCGCCGATTTGTTACAGATGTAACCATCTGCGACAGAACGATCAATCCGGATGGCGAAAATGGACGATCTCAAGGAGACCAAGGCAGGCGCCGCGCAGACCGCCACAGCGCTCGCGCTCGAAGGTTTCCTTCCCTACCGTCTGAACCACCTCGCCGACGCAGTCAGCCGGGAATTCCAGAAAATCTACAAGCAGCGCCACGGCCTGACGCGGCCGGAATGGCGCACGCTCGCCACGCTCGGCCAGTTCGGCACGATGACCGCAACCGCGATCGGCGAGCATTCCTCGATGCACAAGACCAAGGTGTCGCGGGCCGTCGCCGAGCTCGAGCGGCGCAAATGGCTGCAGCGAACCAGCGATCCCAACGACCGGCGGGTGGAGCGGCTCGTTCTGACCCGGGCAGGCGACAAGGTCTATCGCGAGCTCGTGCCTGTCGCCAAAGGGTTCGAAGCGGCCGTCTTCAACAAGATGAACGAAGCCGAGAAGGCCGCCGTCGTCACCGGGCTCGCCGCGCTGGAGCGCGCCTTCGCGCGGAAATGAGAGGCTTTCCTTTGGGCCTCAATCGCCGGCGCGGCCCATCCGGGCCGGTTAGAGCGCCGCGCGTCCAGGGGGACGCGCAAAGGACGCTCTAACACCTTGAGTCAACGCATCGTGCTTTCCGAAAATCGAATACGATTTTCGGGCCGATGCGGTGGCTTTCGCGCCAACGGGCGTGCGCCGCGCAGTCGCGCGCTCCGACGATCGATAGTTCGATCGTCGGTACTATTCGATCCGGCGCGGATATTGCTGGCGCGGCGGGATCCGGTGATGCAGCAGAGCCAGGGCGATCAGGCTGGCGCTGCCCAGGAGCACGACCGTGAACAGCATGGAGCCGTGCAGCGGCGAGGCCGAAGCGACCAGCGGGATCGCGCCCGCCGGCGGATGGGTGACGCGCAGCATGAGCATCAGCGCGATGGCGACGCCGACCGCGATCGCCGCCGCCCACCACATGCCGGGAAAGGCGACGACCGCACCGGCCGCGACCGTCGAGGCGATGAGATAGCCGCCGAAGACATTGGCGGGCTGCGCCAGCGGGCTCGCCGGCTGGCCGAACAGCAGCACGGCCGTCGCGCCGAAGGGCGCGATGAGCAGCGGCAGCTCCGTCAGTGCCGAAAGCCCGCCCACCGCCGACATGCCGATCATGGCACCGGAGCCGGATTTGATGTGCGAGAGGAACTGTCCGCCGGCTTCATGCCGTGCGGCGAGAGTGCGGATATGACGGCGCATGAACGGCCCCAGGCGAAATTGCCTGCGCAATTAGCAACATGCCTACGGACTGTGCAACGATCAAAATTCGAATTTGAGGGGTGTTGGAGAAAAATCCTTCGAGGCTCGCTTCGCGAGCGCCTCAGGATGCGGAACGTAGTGCCAAGCTACCCCTCATCCGACCGCGCTTCGCGCGGCCACCTTCTCCCACAAGGGGAGAAGGGAAGGCGCCTGAGGCGACGCTTCCGCTAGTCGCCGACGTTGGTGATTTGCAGAGGCGGCCATGCCAGGCTCCGGCCTTCTCCCCTTGTGGGAGAAGGTGGCCTCGCCCGCCAGGGCGAGGTCGGATGAGGGGTGAGCGCGACGGTCGAAGGCTGGGACCGACGGCTCCACCCCCGCCCTACCAGTCCATCACCACCTTGCCGGAGTTGCCGCTCTTCATGGCTTCGAAGCCTGAGATGTAGTCGTCGACGGCGATGCGGTGGGTGATGAGGCCCGACACGTCGAGCGGGCCCTGAACCAGGGCGATCATCTTGTACCAGGTCTCGAACATCTCGCGCCCGTAGATGCCTTTCAGATGCAGCATCTTGAAGATGACCTTGTTCCAGTCGATCTCGAAGCCGGTCGGTGCGATGCCGAGGATGGCGATCTTGCCGCCATTGTTCATGGTGTCGATCATGTCGCGGAAGGCGGCGGCCGAGCCCGACATTTCGAGGCCGATGTCGAAGCCCTCGCGCATGCCCTCCTCGCGCATCACGTCGGCGAGCTTCTCTTTCGAGGCGTCGACGACATGGTGCACGCCAAGCTTCTTCGCCAGCGCCAGCCGCGTCGGGTTGATGTCGGTGATGACCACCTTGCGCGCGCCCACGCACTGGGCCACCAGCGCGCCCATGATGCCGATCGGCCCGGCGCCGGTGACCAGCACGTCCTCGCCGACGAGGTCGAAGGAGAGCGCGGTGTGCACGGCATTGCCGAGCGGATCGAAGATCGCGGCGATCTCGTCGGGCACATCGTCGGGGATCGGCACGACATTGTGCTGGGGGATGGCGAGATATTCGCCGAAGGCGCCGGGGCGGTTGACGCCGACGCCGAGCGTGTTGCGGCACAGATGCCCGCGGCCGGCGCGGCAGTTGCGGCAATGGCCGCAGACGATATGCCCCTCGCCTGAGACACGCTGGCCGACCCTGTATTCGGTGACGGCCGCGCCGAAATCGGCGACGGTGCCGACGAATTCATGGCCGGTGACCATCGGCACCGGCACCGTCTTCTGCGCCCACTGGTCCCAGTTGTAGATATGGACGTCGGTGCCGCAGATCGCGGTCTTCCTGATCTTGATCAGCACGTCGTTGGGGCCGATCTCGGGGACCGGCACCTCTTCCATCCAGATCCCCGGCTCGGCCTTTGCCTTCACGAGGGCCCGCATCATGTCGGACATGGAAATCTCCGGCGAAGTTCGGGTGTTGGAGCGGAGGCGTGGGTCACCCCCCTCTGTCCTGCCGGACATCTCCCCCTCAAGGGGGGAGATTCGCTGGCAGTCGGGCTTTCGCCAACCTTCGTCGCCGAGAGTGCACGACGCCGCCGCTGCCAATCTCCCCCCTTGAGGGGGAGATGTCCGGCAGGACAGAGGGGGGTGACGACCGAGGCGATCATAAAACCGTTGCTGCTAGCCGATCACGCCCAGTTCCCGGCCGACGGTGCCGAAGGCGCTGACGGCGCGGTCGATGTCGGCGGGGGAATGGGCGGCCGACATCTGGGTCCGGATGCGCGCCTGGCCTTTCGGCACGACGGGGAAGGAGAAGCCGATGACATAGATGCCGTGGCCGAGCAGGCGCTGCGCCATCTCCTGCGCAAGTGCCGCGTCGCCCAGCATGACCGGGATGATCGGGTGGCCGGCGCCGGCCAGGCGGAAGCCGAGCTTCGACATGCCGGCGCGGAAGCGCTCGGCGTTGGCATAGAGCTTCTCGCGCAGGGCATCGCCCTTGCCGATCATGTCGAGCACCTTCAGCGAGGCGCCGGCGATGGCGGGCGCCAGCGTGTTGGAGAAGAGATAGGGACGCGAGCGCTGGCGCAGCCAGTCGACCACCTCGCGCTTGCCCGAGGTGTAGCCGCCGGACGCACCGCCCAGCGCCTTGCCGAGCGTTCCGGTGAGGATGTCGACACGGCCCTCGACGCCGCAATGCTCGGGCGAGCCGCGGCCATGCCTGCCGACGAAACCGACGGCGTGGCTGTCGTCGACCATGACCATGGCGTCGTATTTTTCGGCGAGGTCGCAGACGCCCTCCAGATTGGCGATGATGCCGTCCATGGAGAAGACGCCGTCGGTGGCGATGAGCCGGAAGCGGGCGTCGGACGCTTCCTTCAGGCGCGCCTCCAGATCGGCCATGTCGTTGTTGGCGTAGCGGTAGCGCCGGGCCTTGGAGAGCCGCACGCCGTCGATGATGGAGGCGTGGTTGAGCGCATCGGAGATGACGGCATCTTCCTCGCCGAGCAGCGTCTCGAACAGGCCGCCATTGGCGTCGAAGCAGGAGGAATAGAGGATCGTATCCTCCATGCCGAGGAAGGACGACAGCGCGGCCTCGAGTTCCTTGTGCTCCTCCTGGGTGCCGCAGATGAAACGCACCGAGGCCATACCGTAGCCGTAGCGGTCGAGCGCGGCCTTGGCGGCGGCGCGCAGTTCCTCGCTGTCGGCGAGGCCGAGATAGTTGTTGGCGCAGAAATTCAGCACCTTGCTGCCGTCGGCAATGGCGATCTCCGCCGCCTGGGTGGAAGTGATCACCCGCTCCGACTTGTAGAGGCCCGCCGATTTCAGGCCGTCGAGCTCGGCCGAGAGATGGGAGAGGAACGCTGTGCTCATGGGACCGGACCGCCTGGCTGGGACTCTGATCGGGACTGTCGCGCCAAGCGGCGCGAAAATCTATCGGAAATACGACCGCACGCTGTTGGGTTGGCGAGGAAGCTCGGGCGGCGCGGTCCTGTAAAATACTGGATTTTTACAGGACCGGGCCTGTTTTGGGCGTACCCTCGGAAGCGCATGCTCAAAAAGAAAAACCGCCGCGATGGGATCGGGCGGGCGCAACTGTCCGAAAGTGAAACTTCGGGTCAATAAATCGGGGATTGTCGGGGGATTGTCAATGGGGCCAAGCGTGGCGACAGCGATAGATTTGGCAAGCTTCGGCGAGCGCGGTGCGCTGCAGACCCCTCATCCGACCTCGCTTCGCGAGGCCACCACCCGGGGTGGAGCCACGGGTCTCCACCCGTCCTTTGGACCCCACAAGGGGAGAAGGCGGGAGCCTGCGGCGGCGCTTCTGCCAATCCCGGCAGGCGCAGGCGCAACATACCCCTCATCCGACCTCGCTTCGCGAGGCCACCACCCGGGGTGGAGCCACGGGTCTCCACCCGTCCTTCGGACCCCACAAGGGGAGAAGGGAACGCCTGCAGCAAGGTCTCGGCCAACCATCGACGTTGCTGATTTGCAGAGCCTGCGACGCCAAGCTCCGGCCTTCTCCCCTTGTGGGAGAAGGTGGCCTCGCCCGCAAGGGCGAGGTCGGATGAGGGGTAATCCCCGTCCGCTCAGCCCTGCCCCTTCGGAAGCCAGCCGCGGCCTCAGAAGAACGCCTGCAATCCGGTCTGGGCGCGGCCGAGGATGAGGGCATGGACGTCGTGGGTGCCTTCGTAGGTGTTGACCGTCTCCAGGTTCTGCGCGTGCCGCATCACGTGGTAGCCGATCTGGATGCCGTTGCCGCCATGCATGTCGCGAGCCTGGCGGGCGATGTCCAGCGCCTTGCCGCAATTGTTGCGCTTCACGATCGAGATCATCTCCGGCGCGAACCGGCCCTCGTCCATCAGCCGCCCGACCCGCAGCGAGCCCTGCAGCCCGAGCGCGATCTCGGTCTGCATGTCGGCCAGCTTCTTCTGGAAAAGCTGCGTCTGCGCCAACGGCCTGCCGAACTGCTTGCGGTCGAGGCCGTATTGGCGGGCGCGGTGCCAGCAGTCCTCCGCCGCGCCCATCGCCCCCCAGGAGATGCCGTAGCGCGCCCGGTTCAGGCAGCCGAACGGGCCCTTCAGCCCCGACACATTGGGCAGCAGCGCATCCTCCGACACCTCGACGCCCTCCATCACCACCTCGCCGGTGATCGAGGCCCTCAGCGACAGCTTGCCGCCGATCTTCGGCGCCGACAGGCCCTTCATGCCCTTGTCAAGCACAAAACCGCGGATCTGGTCGCCATGGGCGGCCGACTTCGCCCACACCACGAAGACATCGGCGATCGGCGCGTTGGAGATCCACATCTTGGAGCCGGAGAGCCGATAGCCGCCCGAAATCTTCTCGGCCCTCGTCTTCATGCCGCCGGGGTCCGAGCCGGCATCGGGCTCGGTCAGGCCGAAGCAGCCGATCCATTCGCCGCTCGCCAGCTTCGGCAGGTATTTCTTGCGCTGCTCCTCCGAGCCATAGGCATGGATCGGATACATCACCAGCGAGGACTGCACGCTCATCATCGAGCGGTAGCCCGAGTCGATGCGCTCCACTTCCCGCGCGACCAGCCCGTAGGAGACGTAGCCGGCGCCGACGCCGCCATATTCTTCCGGAATGGTGACGCCGAGCAGGCCGGCCGCGCCCATCTCGCGGAAGATCTCCGGATCGGTCTTCTCCTCCAGATAGGCCTGTTCGACGCGCGGCGCGAGCTTGTCGGCGGCAAAGGCCGCCGCCGCATCGCGGATCATCCGCTCGTCCTCGCTCAACTGGTCGTCCAGCAGGAACGGATCGTTCCAGACGAAGGAGGCCTTGCCGGCCTTGCTGTCGATGTCCATTGCAAAATCCGATGCTTTCCAGGGAGGCGGCATTTTAGGGCATCCCGCGCGGAAGTGTGTAGCGCTTTTGCGATGACGCCATGCGAAAAAGTGGAGAAGTCGGGCGAACGGCCGCGCCGCGCTTCGGGCCGGAAAGTGCCGCTTGCTCTTGCGCCGCACGGTATTTCAGGGACGTAAGAAGGACTTCACAGTACACGACTGGCCAAGCGGGATACCCCCCTCTGTCCTGCCGGACATCTCCCCCTCAAGGGGGGAGATCGGCTGGCCGCCTAGGTTTCGCCAATCGTCTACGCCGCAGAACCAGGTGCCGCCGTGCGGGTTAGCGAATCTCCCCCCTTGAGGGGGAGATGTCCGGCAGGACAGAGGGGGGTGCAGCCGCGCCGCCCGTTCCACCATGGCGACCTCCCTCTTCGGCGCCGACCGGCTTGCTTGCGGGCAAGGCTGTGCTACCCATTCAATGGGCGGTAGCATGTCACTGGAGGAGAACCGCATGCCGAAGACCAGACTGTCCCTCGTTGCCGCCGCAGCCGCGGCGTTTTTCATGAGCGCATCATCCGGCCAGGCCGCGGAGAAGACCATCGACTTCCCGGTCGACGGCCAGAAGGTGGTCGGCACGCTGGCGCTGCCCGACGGCGTCTCCAACCCGCCTGTCATCCTGCTGCTGCACGGCTTCACCGGCAAACGCGACGAACTGGAAATCCCGTCGGTGAAGGAAGGCATCTTCCAGCGGGCGGCGCGGATGTGGGCGGACAAGGGCATCGCCAGCCTGCGCATCGATTTCCGCGGCAGCGGCGAGAGCGAGGGCAAGTTCGAGGACACCACGCTGGGCGGCCAGGTGAAGGACGCGCTCGCCGCGCTCGATTTCCTGGCCAATGGCAACGAGGTCGACGACGACCGCATGGCGGTGGTGGGCTGGAGCATGGGCGGCGCCGTCGCCTCGGCCGTCGCCGGCCGCACGGACTACGACCTGCGCTCGGTCGCGCTGTGGGCGCCCGGCTCCAACATGCCGGCGGCGATGGCCCTGCTGCTCGGCGCCGAGACGATGAAGAAGGGGCTGGCGGCCGGCGACACGGCGATCCCGATCAAGCTGCCCTGGGGCGCGGAGATCTCGCTGAAGGGGGCCTTCTTCGAGAGCCTCTATGCGATAGACCCTGTCGCCGAGATGGAGGAGTTCGACGAGCCGCTGCTGGTGGCCGTCGGCACCAAGGACGACGTCGTCTATCCGCAGCCGATCGCCGGCCAGATCCTGCTCGACTATCACGAGGGGCCGGAGGAACTGTGGGTGCGGCCAATGGACCATGTGTTCAACGCCTTCCAGGGCACCGACATGGTCGACGAGCTGATCACCAAGACCGGCGAGTTCATCCAGGCCAAGTTCTGACTGGGGCAACGGTATGACGGTAGTACTCGCGATCCTCGCTCCGCTCTGCGCCTCGGCCCCCGCTGCGGCGGCCGAGCGCATCGTCTATCTCACCTTCGACGACCGCCCCGGCCCGGCACATCCATCATCCTCGACGTGATCGAGAGCGAAAACGTGCCGGCCGCCTTGTGGGGCGGCCACGCCGCCAGGACACTGGCGTGATCCGTCACTGGAACGCAGCCGCGACCTGAAGAAACGGGCGCGGTTCGAGCAACGCAGCGAGACGGAACGCAACGAAAGCCAACGGCGCTCAGCGCTGCCAAAAGGATTCGTGCTCCTAACAGGCGGCCGACCAATGGGTGTCATCGTAATTCGAATTTTCAGTCCGGAAGCCCAGCTAACAAGAGGCCCGTGCTGATCCTATCGAGGTCGGCTTGGTTTTGAAACGGCAGCCTGCCAAGGTGATCTGCGAGGGAGTATCGCGGGTTTATCATCATTAGCTCATGCCAAACGCCGCGCGCTTCGTCGATCTTCCCAAGATGGCCAAGTGACGAGGCAAGAAAAGCGCGTGATAGATCGGTCTTCGGTGCCAGGCGTATTCGCTCGCGAAACGCCGACGCAGCAGCCTCATATTGTTCGGCCACCAGATAGGCCGAGCCAAGAAAATGTGTGTACTGTTGCGTGAAGATCGGGTCCAGGCGAATGGCGCGCTCGATATAGGGAACTCCCGCGATCGGTTGACCTAGATAAACATCGACGAGACCCCGGGTACCGTAGGCAAGTGCATAGTTCGGATTTAGGACCAACGCTTTTTCGGTTTCGGCCTTTGCCCTGGCGAGGTTTCGCTTCCACGTTTCGACAACTGCCATAGTGTAGTGAGCATAAGGGTCGTTTGGGCCTTTTTCGACCGCTTCTGTGGCAAAGTGCGAAGCCACGTCGAGTGCATCCAGCGCACCAGTCCAATGGTTCTGAAAATCGAGGCAGTGAGCCATACTTAATCCGGCATAAGGCTGCGCGAAACCGGGATCGAGCTCGATTGCGCGCCTCAGGGTCGCGACGATTTGATCAAAGACTTCGCGATCCTTTTTTGATCCGAGCAGCAACTCTCGACCGCGAAGGAACAGGTCGTGCGCCTGTATGTTGCTAGCGCGGCTTCCACTCAGATGCGTCTCCTCGGCGGGCTGAAGTTTGATCTTGAGGGCATCGACAATTCGGCGGGTAACCTCATCCTGAAGCTCAAAAATATCGGTCAGGTCGCGATCGAAACGCTCTGCCCACCGATGGCCGCCAGTAGCGGTGTCTATCAGCTGGGCAGTGATACGGATGCGGTCTCCGGCTCGGCGAACCGATCCTTCAAGCACCGATGCCACGCCGAGTTCTCTCCCAACGACGCGGATGTCGGGACTTTTGTTTTTGTAGGCAAAGCTGGAGTTTCGCGCCACTACCATCAGGCCGGCAATTCTGGAAAGGTCGGTGATGATGTCTTCCGTGATGCCATCGGAGAAATACTCCTGCTCCGGATCACCACTCATGTTGTTAAATGGCAGGACGGCGATCGAGGCGCCTTCATTGGCTAGTGCTTTTGGCGAGGATCGACCTTGCGCTGTTCGGGGGGAATAAGGGTCAGCGAAGAGGATGAGATCGAAAATACGAACCGGCCGATCGATGTTTTTCAGCATCTGTTCGCCGGTATCTTCGAAGGCGAGATCGAGCCGGTTCGCCACACTGTCCCGCACCGCACCGGAAACGGCGACGCCACCCGGCTTCGCAACACTCTCAATGCGTGCAGCTACATTGACCCCGTCGCCAAATATGTCGTTGTCTTCGAAGATGACATCGCCTAGGTGCACACCAATACGGAACTCGATGCGCCGCTCCTCTGGCGTGTCGACATTACGTTCGCACATTCGGCGCTGAATCTCGGCCGCACAAGTTACCGCATTCACAACGCTAGGGAACTCGGCGAGCATTCCGTCACCGGTGAGTTTGACGATGCGACCCTGGTGTTCGGCGATTTTGCGGTCGGCCACCTCGCTGCGATGCGCTTTCAGCGCCGACAGTGTGCCTGACTCATCAAGACCCATGAGTCGGCTATAACCGACAACATCGGCGGCCAGTATTGCGGTGAGGCGGCGTTCCATAACTGTGTCTGCTGTTTTCAAACTACCGGCGCATCAGTTACTTCGCACAGATGGGGTTTTGGGTCGATCACATATCAAGCAACGAACAGACCGAGAAGGAATCGTAAGTCAGCCGTTGATCGTCTCAACGAAGACGAAGGTGCTGGTGGTCTAAAGCCCGCAATTCTGTGCCACGAGGAAACGAAAGTTTCGCCGTTCCGTGAATTCCCGAGTTGCTAGCTTGGCCCATGTCAGCTTTTGCGGTCGCAAAGGAGAGCTGAATGGCTGATATGCGGCGCACACCGGCCGGGTCGGCGCCCTCGTTGGGCCGAGATAGGCAGCGCAGGTGCCTCCATTGTTCTTCCGAGCGTACGAAATGCGGCTGCGACGGCGCCGGCGAGTTCGCCAAGATGGCGCGCGTTCCGGAACATCTCAATCTGCCTGCATGTAATCCGCCACGCTGTAGCAATGGCTCGCCTGGTAGGCGTTCCGCCCCCGGTTCATGTGCGTCAGGTTGAACGTCCTGATAGCGCGCAGCACACGGCGGTCCGCGAGGAATTTGCGGATCGAGACAGAGCCGCGCACATTTATCCCGAAAATGTCCTCACCACGCGGGAATAAATAGCTGACGTCCTCTGGCATCGCGACGCTTTGCTCGAGAAAGGGTTCGTCCACTCGGCCAGGCGTGGCTGAACGATCCGTCGTGAAATCCGAAAGATGCACGATGAACCTGGCGCGGACATCCTCGCCCTGGGCATAGAGCGTGAAAAGCTCCATCCAGCTCGCATTGACGCGGACCAGCGGCTTGTCCGAGGTCGACGGCAGACAGGAAACCGACCAGTAAAAACGCTCGGTCTTGCGCGGCACCGGAATGCAGTTTGGTCCGTATAGGCCTAGAATCTCCAGCACTTCTTTTGCTTGCGGGCGACGAAGCAGCTTCTCAAATCGAGCGGCATATTTGAAGCGCTGTTCCAGGGACTCCGAGCGGTCGCCCGCGTCCGCGAAGTCGGCCTTGCCCTCTATCCAATCGCGCTGCTGTTCGAGATCGAGGAATTGCCGCAGGCCAGTGGGGTTCGCGCGAGGAGTCGTGCCCATGTCAGGCGCCCTGTGAAAATTGCGTACACGTCATGGCCGTTCTCGCTCAGGCGGTTGCGCGTTTACAGCGTATCGCGTGAAACGTCTCCACTGCGGCCAGGATCCCTGTCACCGGCCGCAATGGAGCAAGCGTGTCTCTCGCCTACTCGTTGATCTCCGGCTCCACAAGCTTCGCGAGCTTGCGCAGGGATTCCTGCCAGCCGAGATAGCAGGCCTCGGCGGGGATGAGATCGGGCACGCCCTGCTGTTCGATGTTCACCTCGGTGCCGACCGACACGGCGTTCAGATCCACCGTGACCTTCATCTCGCCGGGCAGGTTCGGGTCGTCGAAGCTGTCGGTGTAGACGAGGCGCTGGTTTGGAACGAGTTCGAGATAGGCGCCGCCGAAGGCGTGGCTCTTGCCCGTGGTGAAGTTGCGGAACGACATGCGGTGATTGCCGCCGACCTTGGCCTCCAGCTCGTGGACGGTGCAGGTGAAGCCGAATGGCGGGAGCCAGCTCGCAACCGCATCGGGTTCGAGGAAGGCGCGATAGAGCTTCTCGGGCCTCGCGGCGATGACGCGGTGCAGACGGATGGTGCTGGGCATGGATTTTCCTCCTGGTTCGGTTTCAGCGGGATCGTTCCGGCGTCCCGGGCGGAAGGGCATGGGAACATTTGCCGGCCCTCGACTTCCGATCCGCGAATGTTCCGACGCCGGGGGCAGGCGACGGGGACGGCTTTTATACCTCCTTTTCCCTGATATTCGAGCTACGGGACCGGCCATGCGCTCTCCGCGACGCGCCGCGATGGCGTGCGGTGCGTCAGAACGCCATGCGGAAGCGCTGCCGGTAGCGCGCCGGCGTGACGCCCGTGCGGTGCTTGAACAGCCGGCGGAAAAAGGCCGGACGTCGTGGCCGACCATGTGGGCGACGCCGTCGGCGGGCTCGCCCGACGTCTCCAGTCGGTGACGATGACGATATCGCAGGAAGAACTGTCGGCGAGGCTCGTGTCCGGCGTGATCGGCGGACCGATGGCGGAGGCGAAGGGTGCGCCGTCGCGCCCGACCATCCGCCTCCCAGCGCCGCGACCCTGTGTCCTCGCCGGTGAGGCACATGCCGCCCCTGGAAGACCTCGAACAGGCCGTAGAGCACCGCGGGCGAGCTTTCGGTTGCTTCGGCATTACCCCAGGCTGTTTCGCCACACGCACGCCGAGCGTCGAGTGGCGCAAGCCGGCTTCAGCGCTCGCCTAGCGCTCAACTGTGCTGACGCGACCGCTCCTGGTGACGTGCCTTCTCGACGCTGTTCTGCTCCTCCCCGCCGTCCGGGCGGTTCAGGGTAACGGTACAACGGATCAGGAAATTCCAGTCGGGACCATGCTCGATGATCAAATGCAGGTCCGCGATCTCCTCGAAATAGTGCTCGACCTGCTTCGGACCGTCATCTGTGCGATATTCGATGAGGGCCTTCCATCTCCTGTTCCCGTGCAGGGTCACCACGTTGCTCATTCACGCTCTCCACGCTCGCCGGGGCTCAGAAAGTGATGCTGCTCAGGACGAGATACAGGAGCGCGCCGGCGACGGCTGCGACCGTGAGAAGGAGCAGCCCGATTTCCGGCTCCATGGTCAATCGTGCGAGATATCTCATAGGTGATGGCTTCCGAGCGAAGAGAGGGTCAATGGAAAGCGGTGTCGTTGTCGGCTTCCCACCGCCCCAATGCGTTGCCGATGAACTGATCCATCCTGTCGACGGGCACACTGAGCCTGAATGCTCCGTCCGCCGTGAAAGCGGCCAGGAGGTCCGCTTCCTGCCTGACGCCGTACTGGAATTCCCTGACCAGCAGAGCGGCGATGCGTTCGGCGTCGAGGCTGCGGGCCGCGATCGCATTGCGGGCGCATACTTGCGCATGCACACGCATGATCATAATCATGTCTGTGGAAGTCAGATGCTGTCGATGATCCGGGATGGGAGCCATCCGTCCTCCCTCGCTGGTTGGGGCAAGGGCACGATGGCCGCCCTCAACCGGCAGCGCCCTGAACGAAGCCACCGACAATCCGAACGTATCAGTATTCGTCAAACGATGCGAGGACATTCGCCGGCATTCCCTACAGCGGGCGCGTGAAGACGAACCCACCTTCAATCGGTGCATGGTCGAAATCGCTCACGGTTTTCGGGTCGATCCGATGGCCGGTCATCACCTGGAGGACTTGGCGCGTCGTTTCGAACCGGTCTTTGCCCGGGGCGGCTCGGCCGGTGAAACCGCCGAAGCCAATTGCGCTTCTCTTTCGAGCCGGGCCTGCCGGAGCCGTGCGGTCTTGGCTTCGCGGCGCGCAGCTTCATCTCCCGTGATCGCCCGCGCAGCGTGGTTCGTGATGTCCGCCTTGGTCTCTGCTTTGGACGGGTTGGGCTTGAACAGGCCTTGCTTCGCGACGGCACGATTCATGTCTATTTCCTTCGGCTCAAAAAAAACAAAAAAGGCCGGGCGAACCCGGCCTCTCCCTATACGCCTCGACGATCCGTGCCAGTACATCCGTGGTCACAGACCAGAAGCGAAATATCGTTACGCGGCCTGAAGGTTTTCGGCCGAGCTTTTGCCGTTGCGATTGTCCTTCACGACCTCAAAGCTCAGCTTCTGGCCTTCCACGATCGTGCGCATGCCGGCGCGCTCGACCGCTGAGATATGAACGAAAACATCAGCGCCGCCATTGTCGGGCGAGATGAAGCCGAAACCCTTGGTCGAATTGAAGAACTTCACTGTTCCAGTATTCATGACGATATCCTTTCAATCGGTCATAGAGAATTGCTTGCCGGGCAAGATGCGCGACAAACGTCCAAATCGATTTTGAGAGAGGAAGATCGCCGACGGCGGCTCAGCGCCAAGAACAAAGTTCGACAAGCAAGATCGATGATATCAATATAGGCACCAGACATTCTCAAAACAAGGCAAATGTGAAAATAATGATCGGCACGCGAAATGCATCACTGATCCGGGACGGTCGGCGGGGTCTGCCCGGCGGTCTTGCGCCTCATGGCAGATCCGCCGGGCCAATGACGTAAATGGCCGGCTGTCGGCCGTGATAGATCCGCTTGGCAGCATCATGGATGGCCCCTCGCCCGGCATCGAATGCGGCCAGACATGCTTCCGCCGGCGCGCTTTCGTGATCGAGCGCAGCAGCGTCGACGAGGAACGGAACCTCGAACATGCCGTCATAGGCAATGAAGCGGACGCCTTTCCTGGCCTGGTCGAAGTTGCGGCTCCGATTGGGGAAAGTGAGCGTCATTTTCGCGACTCCGTTGTTGGATCCAATGCGGGCGGCTTCACCCAGGCGCGCGTCCCCGAGCGAAAGACCGTGCGCCGGTTGAGCGACAACATCCTGTTTGTCGCTTCGCCACGATCGAGCCCCGACATCGCATTGCCGCCGGCTTCCGCCGGGATGCCAGAGAAGACATGGTAGACGGTCCAGGTACGGTCGGCCTCCACGCGAAGGCCGAACTGCTGGTCGTCAGGGTCATCACGGTTCGCCTTGGAACCGGTCTGGTCGGCGAGTGGGCATGGAGGATCGAGCGGGGTCATCGCCTGCTTCGGCTTGCGGTGTTCGCGACCACTGCGTTTGCGTCCATTGGTCATCGAGGAATGTCCTTTCAACGCCGTCGGTACCGACACCGACGGTCGCCTGTGCAGCAACAAGTTCGAGGCTGTCTTCGGTCGCCACCCGCTCATGGGATTCGCCATCGTTGCGGATGCGATATTGCGGGGAATTGTCTCGCGCCGGGAGCGTGCCGGTGATGCGATAGAATTCCGCGGTTCTTGGAGAGACGCCGAACCGCGATCTCATTCGGACCGTCTGTCCAATTTGGAAGCGATGGGTCGGCTTCGTCTCGGGCTGGCGGCGTGCCCGGAGGCCGTGCGCAGAAATCGTCATGCTTCCTCGCGATCGTTCGCCAGTTCGGTTCAAGTCCGGCACGATGGACCGGCACCATTTTTCCCGCCGGGCCTTGCGACGGTGACAACCGGCAGATGGATAAAGGCCGGCTGGCAGGCGGCCGGACCGACGGGGCAGCACATTCCGGACAGGAGCATCCGCCGACAATTCCACGAAATCACCACGGCCCGGCGTGCCGATGCCGACACGCCATATACCGTGGGACGCGTTCCACTGTCGGAGATCCGGGGGAGATGGCGGGTCGAGGGCCTCTGACACCGCGGAAGAGCCATTTCGGCCAAATCAATCAAGGCTTATGGACCACAATTGCGTTCCAATTGCGGCCCATGCGAAGTCCGATTGCCATGGCAGGCATAACCCGACCGGCTATTCTCGTTGAAGGTTCGCCGAGCCAGCGCGTGTGTGTCTGGCTGTTCACGGTCTACGTCCCTCGGCCTGCTGTGCCGGGTACCGCCGGTGTTTCTGACGGCGGAGACGGCGATCGGGGACCTTTCACCACAAATTCCCGGCGGCAGCAGGCGAAATGCCGCCCCGTCATCGAGAACGCCAGGCTCGACGCAGCCACATGCAGCGTGTCGCGATTTCTTAGGCGCTTCAGGTGATCGTTCTGCGCATGACTTTGTCCCGAAACAGGTTTTCACCTTCGGGAGACGTGCTTTGACCGGAGGAACTCGCCTCCGCCCGGTGTCGGCGTCCGATCGACGCTGGTGCACGGTGCGTCAGAACGCCATGCGGAAGCGCTGCCTGTAGCGCGCCGGCGTGACGCCCGTGCGGCGCTTGAACAGCCGGCGGAAGAAGGCCGGGTCGTCGTAGCCGACCATGTGGGCGACGCCGTCGGTGGGCTCGCCCGTGGTCTCCAGGATCTGCTTCGCCTCCTCGATCCTGAGCGCCTGGACATAATCCACCGGCGCGTAGCCGGTCGCCGCCTTGAAGCGCCGCTTGAAGGTCCGCTCGGCGAGGCCCGAGCGCTGCGTCATGCGCGAGACCGGACGCGGCCGCGCATAGTTGTCGGCCAGCCATGCCTGGCAGTCGCCGATCACGGCATCGCCATGGCTTCGCGGGCGGCCCATCGCCGAGAAGACGAGCTGCCCGTCGGAGCGGTCGCCGAGCAGGAAGATCTTGGCGATGCGGACGGCCTCGGCCTGGCCGCTGAAGCGCGCGATCAGGCTGAGCGCGAGGTCTTCCCACGAGCCGGGGCCGCCGCTGGTGACGATGCTGTGCCCCGCGCCGGCCGGACACAGGATGCGTTCCGGGCGCAAGCGCACCGACGAATAGCGCTCGCGAAACATCGCCGTGGCGCTCCAGTGCGTCGTCGCCTCGAGACCGTCGAGCAGGCCGGATTCGGCGAGCAGCACCGACCCCGTGCAGACCGAGCACAGCAGCGCGCCCTCCTCGTGCCGGCGGCGCAGCCACGCGATTTCGGCGCCCCAGTCGCCCGGCTCCAGGTCCGCCGCCAGCGCCAGATCGGTGACGATGACGATATCGCAGGAAGAACTGTCGGCGAGGCTCGTGTCCGGCGTGATCGGCGGACCGATGGCGGAGGCGAAGGGTGCGCCGTCGCGCCCGACGATACGCGCCTCCCAGCGCCGCGACCCTGTGTCCTCGCCGGTGAGTTCCCGCCACATGCCGCCCACCGCCTGGAACACCTCGAACAGGCCATAGAGCACCGCGGGCGAGCTTTCGGCGAGCGCCAGCAGGCTGACCCTCACCGGCGGGTTGTTGGTGGGCGTCATCGAACGAGTTTGGCACAAAAGCCCCGTTTTTGTCCAATCCCGCACTCGCGGCGCGATGGCGGCGAGCGTAGGCCACCCCTTCGAACACGAAAGGAGCTGTCATGACCGCAACAGCAACCGTCGCTCGCGCCTTCGACCAGGCCAGGGCCGAAACCTTCGCCGAACGCGTCGGCGGCATTCTCGATTCGGGCGCCGTCGCCGTGATGATGTCGGTCGGCCACCGCACCGGCCTGTTCGACGTCATGGCGGGACTGCCGCCGGCGACGAGCAGCGCAATCGCCGCGCGCGCCGGGCTCGCCGAGCGCTATGTGCGCGAATGGCTGGCCGTCATGGTCACCGGCCGCGTCGTCGCCTACGACCCGGAGAACAGGACGTATCACCTGCCGGCCGAGCACGCGGCCTGCCTGACGCGCGGCGCGCCGCTCGGCAACCTCGCCGTCTACGCCCAGAACGTCGCCCTCATGGGCGCCGTGCATGACCGCGTGCTCGCATGTTTCGAGACCGGCGAAGGCATGAAATACGGCGAATATCCGCATTTCCACGAGGTGATGGCCGAGGACAGCGGACAGACCGTGACCGCGCAGCTCTTCGACGTCATCCTGCCCCTCGCCGAGGGGCTGGTCGAACGGCTCGAGGACGGCATCGAAGTGCTCGATGCCGGCTGCGCGCGCGGCGCGGCACTTCTCGCCATGGCCGAGCGGTTCCCCAACAGCCGCTTCACCGGCTACGACCTGTGCGCCGACGCGATCGGCTTCGCGACGGAGGCGGCGCGCAGAGCTGGCCTTGCCAACATCCGCTTCGAGACGCGCGACCTCACCGGCTATGACGAGAAAGCGCGCTTCGACCTGGTCAGTTCCTTCGACGCCGTGCATGACCAGAAGGACCCGCAGGCGCTGATCCGCTCGCTGCACGGCGCGCTGAAGCCGGGCGGCATCTACCTGATGCAGGACATCGGCGGCTCGGCGAAGCTCGAGAACAACCTCGATTTCCCGATGGCGCCGCTCCTCTACACGATCTCCTGCATCCACTGCATGCCGGTCTCCCTCGGCCAGGGCGGCGCGGGTCTCGGCACGATGTGGGGCTGGGAAACAGCCGAGGCGATGCTCGCCGCCGCCGGCTTCTCCAGCGTCGAGCGCACCGTCCTGCCGCACGACCCGATGAATGTGTGGTTCGTCGCGCGGCGCTGACGCAGGGACCCTTGCGAAGGAAATGCGCGGATCGGCAGCGGCCTCCGATGCTCCGGAGGCCGCCCGGCGAGGCCGGAGGCGCGCCGGCGGGCCCGGACGGTCGCTTGCTACGCGCCATAGCGCGGTCAGGCGATCGGCAACCTTGTGATCGAGCACGTCAAGGGCCTCGCGATCGGCCGGACGGCCGACCCTTGACCACAGGACGATCGCGCTGGTTGAGTGTGGGCCAGCATCCCGGCCTGAAGGTTCCGATGCCGCGTTTTCAGACGTTGGCGGTGGAACATCCGACGGCATGAACGCATTCCATGCGTGCGGTGCACCGGCCGGCCGGAGTGCGAAACCGGGCCGGGATGGATTTCAGAAGCGAGAGGACAAGCTATGGCTATCGCCAAGAACACGATCTGCGTGTGGTACGACAAGGATGCCGAGGAGGCGGCGCGCTTCTATGCCGAGGTTTTTCCCGACAGCTTTGTGACGGCCGTCCACCGCGCTCCCGGCGACTACCCGTCCGGCAAGGAGGGCGACGTGCTGACCGTCGACTTCACGGTCTGCGGCATTCCCTGCCTCGGCCTCAATGGCGGGCCCATGTTCAAGCATACCGAAGCCTTCTCCTTCCAGATCGCCACCGACGACCAGGAAGAGACCGACCGCTACTGGAACGCCATCGTCGGCAATGGCGGCCAGGAAAGCGCCTGCGGCTGGTGCAAGGACAAATGGGGCGTCTCCTGGCAGATCACGCCGCGCGTGCTGATCGAGGCGCTGGAGGTCGGCGGCGATGAAGCCAAGCGTGCCTTTGCCGCGATGATGGATATGAAGAAGATCGACGTCGCCGCGATCGCGGCGGCCCGGCGCGGGTGAAGCTTTTGCGGCAGGCGTTCCGCGTGCGTTGCGGAGGGCTGTTGTCGGGATGTGAACGGCGCCCTTGTCAGTGCTGAAAGTCGTTTTGCTGCGATCGGATAAGGGATTCGGCGAGGCGGCGAAACGCGCCTGCGGTGAAGGTAGGACGGGATTTCGGCGAGGCCGAGAACTGCCCCTCATCCGGCTGCCGCCACCTTCTCCCCGCATCGCGGGGAGAAGACCGATGTCGCCACCGGTTTCGCCAATCGTCGGCGGTGCAGATCGAGCGCCGTCGTCACGGCCAGCGGTCTTCTCCCCGCGATGGTGGCGGCAGCCGGATGAGGGGCGCGACCGTCGAAGCAGGCGGGCCCGGCTTGTTCCCCGGCCTGCTGCCAATAAAGCGCCGAACTGCTTGCCGCGATCAGATCCACGCTTTCATCCACTATGGCGCCCGACGCCGGCGAGCGCTCTGTGCAAACGCGCGGGCGCTCTCGTCTGTGCAGCGCGCGGGCGCTCTCGTCTGTGCAGCGCGCGGGCGCTGTGGCATAACCGGGGCATGGCGATACATTTCCTGGCGGTTCATCGCGACACGGTCGGGACGGAACAGGCGGCGGGCGATTCGCTTGCGGGCGCCTATTCCGTGGCGGTGCTGTGCTGGCTGCTGTCGGCCGGCGTCTATATCGCCGCGAAATGGGTCTCGACCGAAATGCCGCCCTGGGCGCTCTGCTTCTGGCGCGTGCTGATCGCCTGCGCGATCCTCTTGCCGATCGTGCATCGCCATTTCGGCGCCATGGCCGCGCTGGCGCGGGCGCGCCCGCTCGAACTCCTTGCCGTCGGCGGCATGGGGCTCGCGATCTGCCAGGGCATGATCTTCATCGGCCTCGAACATGCCGATGCCACCACGGCCGGCATCATCATCGCGCTGATCCCGATCATCACCATGATACTCGCGCGCCTGATCCTGGCCGAGCCGATGGGACCCTGGCAGGCGATCGGATCGGTGCTTGCCTTTCTCGGGATCGTGGTCATCCTCGTGAAGGGCAGCCCGGCCGCGCTGATGCGCCTCGACCTCAATCCCGGCGAATTGTGGATCGTTGCCGGCGCGTTCTTCTTCAGCCTCTATGCCGTGCTGCTCCGCCGGGCGAAATTCGAGGTGCAGCGGCTTCCGCTGCTGGTGCTGCTTCTGGGCGCAGCGGTGCTCACGTCGCTGCCCTTCTATCTCTACGAGCTTGCCTCCGACGAACGCGCGACGCTCAACGCCAGCGGGCTCATCGCGCTCGCCTATGTGGCGATCCCCGGCGGGGCGCTGATGTATTATCTCTTCAATCGCAGCATCGAAGCCCTGGGCGCGAGCCGGGCGGGCGTATTCCTCTACGTCCAGACGATCTTCATCGCCGTGCTCGCCTATCTGATCCTCGGCGAGAAGCTGCAGACCTATCACCTCGAAGGCGCCGCACTCATCATCGCAGGCCTGCTTCTCGTCATCCTGCTCAAGCCGAAGACGCAAACTTCAGGCTAGGGCGGAGGCGACCAAGGCCTGGGGGCGACCGCCGGGACCGGTGACGGTTGCGTGGAAGAGGTTTCCCGCGGCTCCGTCTGCTCCCGCCGGTCAGGCAGGCCGTTCCTTCGCGCGGTCCGGCGACTGTGCCGTCTCCGGCGCTTCGGCCTTCGCCAGTTCGGAAAGGAAGCGGTCCATGAGCGGCGAATTGCCGAACCTGCGGTAATCCCGTTCGGCCACAAGCGAGAATTTCGGATCGGCCACGAGCAATCGCGCCATCGTCGTCCGCGCCTCGTCGATTTCTCCCTGGTTGGCCTGGACGGCGGCCAGGATCAGAAGGCAGCTTGCTTCGGCCGGCGCGCGCAGGAGGCATTCCGCAAGCACCGTTTCGGCCTCGCTCACGCGACCCGCCGCGTAAAGCGCCTGCCCGTGCACATAGACATAATATTCGGGCGCCATCGGATGCAGACGCCGGGCACGCTCGGCGTTGGCGACGGCATCGTCATAGTCGCCGAACCGGACCTGGGCCTTTGCCAAAGCCATGAGGCTGTCCGGATCGTTCGGGTTGAGTTCGACCGATTGCCGGGCCGCCCTGATGCTTTCCTCGTACTCTCCCTTCGCGGCCAGACCAAAGCTGAGCACCTGATATCCGATCGGCAGGTCGGGGCTGAGCCGTATCGACTGCCGCGCCTCGCTGAGCCCGATGTCGACGTCGGCCTGGGTTGCCCGGCCGCTGACGCCCTGGACGAAGTCGACAATGTAGGTCATTCCCAGATAGGCTCGGGCGGCGGCGTAGGCCGGATCGAGTTCGAGCGCCCGCTGATAGAGCGCGCGTGCCGCCAGCAACGAGGTTTCGTCGGACGATCCGTGCTTGTACCGGTCGCGCGCCTGAAGGACGAGGTCGTAGGCCTGCAGGCTTTCGGTCGGCCGGTCGGCGGCCTCGGCCGCTTCGGACTCGCGGACATAGGAAACGAGGTGCGCCACGATTTCGGAGGTCAGGTCGGTCTGGACCGCAAAGACATCCTCGACCCGCCGATCGTAGCTGCGCGACCACAGGTGCGCTCCGCTTCGGGTGTCGATAAGCTGCGCGACGACGCGGAGCTGGTCGCCTTCGCGGCGCGCGCTGCCTTCGACGACATATCCGGCGCCGAGCCGGGCACCGATTTCGCGAATGTCGACGGCTTGTCCGCGAAAGGCGAATGACGAATTGCGGGCGATGACCTGAAGGTCGGCGTTCCGCGCCAGCTCGGTGGTGATATCTTCCGTGAGACCGTCGGCGAAATAGTTCTGACCCTGATCGCCGCTCATATTGTCGAAGGGAAGCACGGCGACGGAAGGCCGCGCGTCGGCGTTCCCGGCGCCGGATATCCAGGCCCAGGACGGCGCAACGCGGGCTGTCATGCCCGACAGCCACTGGTTTCCGGAGGCCGCGGCCGCAACCACGGCAAGGGCAGCCAGACCGCCGGCACAGGCCACCATCGCCCGGCGCCCGCCGGGCATGATGCCCCGCATCCAGCCCGCCGTCGCACCCAGGCGCCGTTGCTTCGGCCTGACCACATAGACGTCGATCGCGTCGGGAAGGTTCTTCGCCTTGCGATGGCCTATGCGCTGGAAATACTGGTCGCGATTCCTGTCGGCGCTGCGCACGACCGCGGCGCTGACATAGATGCTGCCCGGCTCCGCCATGGCTTCGAGCCTTGCGGCGACGTTGACGCCGTCGCCGAAAACATCCCCCTCCTCTTCGATGACGTCGCCCAGATTGAGCCCGATGCGAAGCTTGAGGGGCAGGTCGGCAAAGCCCTCCTGCATCTCGACCGCGGAATCGAGCGCCTGATTGACGCTGGGAAATGCCGCCAGGAAACCGTCGCCGGTGTTCTTGAACATCCGGCCGTTGTGGCGCTCGAAGACGGGCCGGATCACCTCGTCGAAGGCGCTGCGCAAACCTGCATAGGTTGCAGCCTCGTCCTCGGCCATGAGGCGGCTGTATCCGACGATGTCACCGGCGACAATGGCAGCAAGCCTACGTTCCATGTCGTTGATCTCGAACCCGCCGCAGTGGTCAGGTAGCATGCGTCGGCCTGCCTGGCCATTCACGTCAGTGTGTCCGGGGCGGGGTTGCCCGGGCGGCCCGGTTCAAATCTAAGATGCACTTGGGCGAAAAAATCCGGCATCGGGCGGCTGCCGGAATCCAGCCAATTTTTGGGATGGCGATGTCTTTCAAACCAATGTTCGGCGAGGGAAGCATAAAGGCCCGCGGAGATTCCGCCTCGCCGCTTCGCAGTGCCTCGTGGATCAACTCGTCGATAATCCTCGACAACCGGCGCTGGGAGTGCAGGGAAGCCGAACTGCGCTGGACGGCTCCCCATCATCTGGTCGTGCTGACCGAGGCGGGGCACACGTCGCAGACTTATGTCAGGTCCGACGGGAAGGATGTCTATGACGGCCGCGACCGGTCGGGGGACATCACCTTCGTTCCGGCCGGCGTCGAGCGCGAGGGCGTGTACCGCGACACGAAGCTATCCTACTCGGCGCTGTGGATCGATCCGGGCCTGGATCTGCCCGGCTGCGAATGCGCGGGCGACCTGCGCCTGCTGGTCAACGGCCGCGACGATGTGATCGCGTCGCTGTTGCGCGCGCTGTGCGCCGAGACGTCGCCCGGCCACAAGCCGTCGGCGGCCTATGTCGAACATTTGACGGCGCTGATCATGCTTCGGCTGGGCGCGCTGAACAATGTCCGCAGGGGCGAGGCGCGCCGCGAACCGCTGTCGCGGCCCGCCTTGGCGCGCGTGCGGGACTATGTCCATGCCAATATCGGCTCCGACATATCGCTGAGCGAACTGGCCGAGGTCGCCGGCATGCGGGTCGACAGCTTCGCCCGGCGGTTCAAGGCGGCGACCGGGCTGGCACCCTATGCCTTCGTGATCGAGGAACGCATCCGGCAGGCGGAGATCCTGCTGGGCGGAACCGACCAGGCGATCGGCAATGTCGCCATTCGCCTGGGCTTCTCCAGCCAGAGCCACTTCACCTCGACATTCCGGCGCCTGAGGGGGATCGCTCCGCAGGCCTATCGGACGAACTTTATTCCCGAATCCTGACAAGCCCTCCGGTTTTTCGAAAGAAAGCCGCGGGTCACGTCACCATTTCGAGCTCCGGACGGCAGATCCGGTGCGCTTGCGGCATGCGGGCGAACCGGATCCCGTCGCGATGGAACCGGAGACAGCCCATGAGACATCCGAGCGACTGCGCAGCACTGACCCGCCGTACCTTGCTGGAGGGGAGCGCGGCCACCGGCCTGCTGCTGGCGGCCGGCCTGCCGGCGGCGGCGGCATCCGCAACAGCCGCCCCGGCACCGGCACCGGCGCCGCTGCCGAAGATCGCGCTGCGGCTTACGATCAATGCCGAGGAGCGCGCTGCGGAACTCGACCCCCGGACGACGCTGCTCGACGCGCTGCGCAACCATCTTGCGCTTCCGGGATCGAAGAAGGGCTGCGACCACGGCCAGTGCGGCGCGTGCACGGTGCTGGTGAACGGCCGCCGCATCAATGCCTGCCTGACGCTGGCCGCGATGCATGAGGGCGACGAAATCACCACGATCGAAGGACTTGCCGACGGCGACGACCTGCATCCGATGCAGGCCGCCTTCATCGAGCGTGACGGCTTCCAGTGCGGCTATTGCACGCCGGGGCAGATCTGCTCGGCGGTGGCGATGCTGCGCGAGGCCGAGGCCGGCTGGCCAAGCCATGCCACCGCCGACGTGTCGGCCGGGACGCCGGCACTGACGGACGAGGAGATCCGCGAACGGATGAGCGGCAATATCTGCCGCTGCGCCGCCTATCCCAACATCGTCGCCGCCATTCGCGACGTCGTCGGGAGGGCGTGAGTCATGAGGATCTTCACCTATGAACGCGCAACCGACGAACGGCAGGCCGCGTCCGCGGTCGCGGCCCGGCCGGAATCGAGATTTATCAGCGGCGGCACCAATCTGCTCGACCTCATGAAGCTCGAGATCGAGCGGCCGGCGCATCTGGTCGACATAAGCCGGTTGCCGCTCGACCGGATAGAGGACACGCCCGACGGCGGACTTCGCGTCGGGGCGCAGGTCCGCAACAGCGACCTTGCGGCCGACCCGCGGGTCAGGGCACGCTATCCGGTCCTGTCCCAGGCGCTTCTTGCCGGGGCTTCCGGGCAGATCCGAAACAAGGCGTCCACCGGCGGCAATCTTCTGCAGCGTACGCGCTGCCTTTACTTCTACGACCGCAGCGTGCCGTGCAACAAGCGCGACCCCGGCTCGGGCTGCGCCGCCCTCGGGGGCTTCAACCGGATGAACGCCATACTGGGCGCCAGCGAGGCCTGCATCGCCGTGCATCCCTCCGACATGGCGGTGGCGCTGACCGCGCTCGACGCGCACGTCGAAACCGTATCGCCGGAGGGCGAAACGCGCATGATCCCGGCAGGCGACCTCCACAAGCTGCCGGGCAGCACGCCGCATATAGAAACCGAGCTCGCGCATGGCGAAATGATCACTGCCGTGACGGTGCCGCCCCCGCCGCCCGGCCGTCAGATCTATCGCAAGGTGCGTGACCGCGCCTCCTATGCTTTCGCGCTCGTGTCGGCTGCCGTGGTGATCGATGTGGGCGGCGCTCATGTGCGAGGGGCCCGCATCGCCATGGGAGGCGTTGCGGCAAAGCCGTGGCGCGCCGACGAAGCCGAGCGCTGGCTCGTCGGCAAGGAGCTATCGGACCGGACTTTCGTCGCGGCGGCGGAAGCAGCACTCCAGGGTGCTGTCGGCCGCGGCGGCAACGATTTCAAGATTCCCCTGGCGAAGCGCACGGTGCGGCATGCACTGGCCACCGCCGCAGAAGCGTGAGGCGACCATGACCAAGAGCAGCGCGAAGACCACCGCGAAGACGGGCGGGAACCCGCCCCGCGGCTTCATCGGCCAGCCACTCGCCCGCGTGGACGGACCTCTCAAGGTGACAGGCCGCGCGACCTATGCCTATGAGCATGAGCACGGCGGCAGGCCTGCCTATGGCCATATTCTCGGGGCCGCGATCGCGGTCGGCCGCATCGTCGGGATCGACACCACCGAGGCGGAGCGGGCGCCCGGCGTCATCAAGGTGATGACGCTCAGGAATGCCCCGGTGCAACCCGCGTTCGGCCCGCCGGTCACGCCGACCGTGCCGGAGGTCTTCACCCGCGCCCGGCCCATGCTCTCGACCGACCGGGTGCGGTACTACGATGAACCGGCGGCCCTCGTGGTGGCGGAGACCTTCGAGGCGGCCCGGGCGGCCGCTGGACTGATAAGGATCAGCTACGAAAGGGATGAAGGCGCCTTCGAACTGGCCGGACGCCTCGGCGAAGCATATGCGCCGGGGCGCACAAATGCGGGCTTCGAAACCGACAGCGCGATCGGCGATTTCGAGGGCGCGTTCGCAAGCGCCGCCGTCACGGTCGATACGACATACCGAACGCCCTACGCGCACCACAACCCGATGGAACCCCACGCGACGCTGGCCGTGTGGTCGGGCAACCAATTGACGATCCATACGGGGGCGCAGACGCTCGCCAATTTTCAGGCCGGGCTCGCCAACACGCTTGGCATTCCGGCGGAAAATGTGCGCATCGTCAGCCCGTTCGTCGGCGGCGGCTTCGGCGCCAAGCTGATCGTCCACCCCGATACGGTGCTCGCGGCGATGGCAGCGAGGGAATTGCAGCGCCCGGTCAAGATCGCCCTGACGCGGCAGCAGATGTTCGCCAATGCCGGCCACCGCGCGGAGATGATCCATCAGATCCGCCTCGGCTCAGACGGCGACGGCCGCCTGACGGCGATGGGCTACGATGTCTGGTCGGCGACCTCCCGCTTCGAAGAGTTCTGCGAGCAGACCGCGGTCTTTGCCCGCTCGCTCTACGCGGCGCCGAACCGGCTGACCCGTCACCGGCTGGTCCCCGTCGACCTCAATCGCGGCGAATGGATGCGCTCGCCGGGCGAAGCGCCGGGCATGCTCGCCTTCGAATGCGCCATGGACGAACTCGCCGACCGTCTCGGCCTCGACCCGATCGAACTGCGCCGCCGCAACGAACCGGCCGAGGACCCGGAACGGGGCGTCCCGTTTGCGACGCGCAACCTCGTCGCCTGCATGGAGGAAGGTGCGCGCCGCTTCGGCTGGGAACGGCGCGGCGCGACGCCGGCGCGTGTGCAGGAGGGGCGAAAGCTCATCGGCCTGGGCATGGCCGCCGCCATCCGGCCGAACTATATCGGCGGCGCCGCCGCCCGGGTCGCCATCGACGCGACGGGCGATGTGACCGTCCGCCTCGACATGACCGATATCGGGACCGGCACCTACACGATCCTGACCCAGATCGCGGCCGACGTCCTGGGCGTTCCCCTCTCCGCGGTGAGGGTCGAACTTGGCGACTCAAGCTTCCCGCGCACGGCGGGCTCGGGCGGCTCGTGGGGTGCGGCAAGCTCCGGTTCGGCCGTCCACGACGCCTGCTCGAAACTGAGAGAGAAGATCGTCCAGGCGGCATTGCCGGGTGACGACGCAGCCGGCACGGAGGCGAGCTTCGCCGGAGGGGAGGTCCGGATCGGCGGCCGGGCCGAGCGCCTTTCCGATCTCCTTCGCCGCGTCGCTCCCGACGGCATCGAGGCGGAAGGGGCGGTTCAGCCCTTCAGGCAGAACGATCTCTACAAGGACTGGTCCCAGCATTCATACGGCGCGCATTTCGCCGAGGTCGCGGTCGATTGCGACACGGGAGAAATCCGTGTGCGGCGCATGCTCGCCGTGATCGGAGCGGGCCGAATCCTCAACGCAAAGACCGCCCGCTCGCAAATTCTCGGCGGCATGGCCTGGGGTCTGGGCGCGGCGCTCATGGAGAATACGGTGCTCGACCGGCATCACGGTCATTTCATCAACCACGATCTGGCGGAGTACCACGTCGCGGTGAACGGCGACGTGCCCGACATGGAGGTGGTGTTTCTGGAGGAGCACGACGACAAGGCCAATCCGCTGGGAGCGAAGGGTCTGGGCGAACTCGGCGTCTGCGGCGCCGGCGCGGCGGTCGCCAACGCCGTCTACAACGCAACCGGCGTGCGCGTGCGCGAATATCCGATCACCCTGGACAAGCTGCTGCCGCATCTGCCGACGGCTGCTATCCAGTGGTGAAGGCTTGACGTCTGGTGCCCGACGCGGACGGCTGCTCCGGGTGGAGACGGCCGCCCGCTGCGGCCGGCACGAACGGCCGCCATGCGGAACGAACGGCGATTGATCGAAAGCCGATATTCTCTTCACGAGCCGCCATTGTCGGGCTTCGGCTCTCTCTGGTCCTGCGCGTCGAGCCAGGCTCGCGTCTCAGTGAGGACCTCGTTCGAAAGTTCTGAATCGTCGCTCATGCGCGCCAAAATGAGGGCGCCCACCATGGCGGCCCAACTGCCGATCGCGGCGCGGCGCCTATATGCCTGACCCGAGCCAGGGGCGACCTGGCTGAGGCGCTCGATCTGACGCTTGAGCCCCGCTGTCATCTCGGCGCGGGCTCCGCCGGGCTGGCGGATGATCTCCGACGCGAGCGCAGCAACCGGACAGCCGCAAGCGAAATTGTCTCGGTGCTCGGGTGACAGATATTGCTCCGCAAGGGTCGCCAGATCGACGGATGGCGGCTCGGTTTCCCCCTGTAGTTCGGCCAAGGTCCGGGCGATCAGATCATCCTTGTTCTTGAAATAGCCGTAGAACCCGCCATGCGTGAGCCCGGCCGCTTTCATGACATCCGTTACGGTGACGGCGTCAAAGCCACGCTCACGGAACAGCCGACCGGCGGCTTCCAGAATGGTTCGCTTGTTCTCCAGGACCTGCTGCCGGCTCACTCTCATCGTCGTCTCCTCGGATTCCGATTGACATATACATGATGGTCATCATATATCAAAATACATGATGGTTATCATGAATAAGGCATAGGAGCATTCTCATGAGCATGAAGCCCGCCGTCCTTGTCACCGGCTCCTCCTCAGGCATCGGAGCCGTCTATGCGGATCGCTTTGCGCGCCGCGGCCATGACCTCGTGCTGGTTGCGCGCAATTCGGCGCGCATGGGCGCGCTGGCCGAGCGCCTCCGGAGTGAGACCGGTGTCGGTGTGGATGTGGTGCAAGCTGACCTGACCGACTCGCAAGACCTCACCCGCATCGAGCAGCGCCTGCGCGAGGATGCGCGCATTGGCGTGCTGGTCAACAATGCCGGCACAGCCATTCCCGGCGGCTTTCTGAAGCAAGACGGCGAGAGTTTATCGAAACTGATCACGCTCAACGTCACGGCTCTCACCAGGCTTGCCAACGCGGCCGCTCCGCGCTTCGCCGAGAGCGGCGACGGCGCAATCATCAATCTCGCCTCGGTGGTCGGTCTCGCGCCGGAAATGGGCGCCACCGTGTACGGCGCGACCAAGGCGTTCGTGCTGTTCCTCTCTCAGGGACTTGGTGTCGAACTCGCACCCAAAGGCGTCTACGTCCAGGCGGTGCTGCCTGCCGCAACCCGCACCGAGATCTGGGAACACGCAGGCGTCGACGTCGATACGCTTCACGGTGTGATGGATGTGGGCAAGCTGGTCGATGCCGCGCTGGTCGGTTTCGACCGCCGAGAGCCCGTGACCATTCCGCCGCTGCCCGAGGCTGCCCAGTGGAGCGCTTTCGACGCCGCTCGCCAGGCAATGTTGCCCAATTTTGCGCAGACCGAACCGGCCGAGCGCTATCAAACCGCCGCTTGACGGCACGAAGAACGACCAGAACCGGTGATGAAACAATGAGTAAGCAATCAGGAAAAGTCGCAATCGTGACTGGAGCCTCCTCGGGCATCGGCAAAGCCACCGCTGAGGCGCTCGCGCGGGCGGGCTTCACGGTATTCGGGACAAGCCGCCGGACAATTGGAAACGGGCCGAAACAGGTCACCATGCTGGTCTGCGATGTGACTGACGAGGCATCGGTCAATGAGTTCGTCTCCGAGGTGCTGTCGCGGACCGGCCGAATCGATCTCCTGGTGAACAACGCCGGCCTCGGCCTTTTCGGCGGAGCCGAGGAGTCGTCGGTCGCGCAGGCAAAGTCCCTGTTCGAGGTCAATTTCTTCGGCCTCGTGCGCATGACCAATGCCGTCCTGCCGTCGATGAGAAAGAGCGGTCGGGGACATATCGTCAATATCAGCTCGGTTCTCGGCTTCTTGCCCGCGCCTTATTCAGCCCATTACGGCGCGACCAAGCATGCGGTCGAAGGCTATTCGGAGTCGCTCGACCACGAGACCCGCACGTTCGGCGTCCGCGTGACGCTCATCGAACCGGCATTCACCAAGAGTTCCTTCGATCAGGCTGCCCTCAAGCCGGACGCCATGCTGAAAGAATATGACGAGGCCAGGGCCGGTGTGGACAAGCTTGTTCAGCATGCAATGACCGCTGGCGATCCCCCGGAAGTGGTCGCCGACACCGTGGTTATGGCCGCGACCGTCGCGCGCCCGAAGCGCCGTTATCCTGCCGGCAAGGCCGCGAAACAGGTCAGTCTCGCGCGGCGCTTCGTGCCCGCCGAAATGTTCGACAAGAGCCTGCGCAAGCAGTTTGGCCTGCCGGTCCTGTAGCTCCGCGGACCGTCGACACCCTCGCCGACCAAAGCGCCCGACGTCAGCCCTGGTGGAAGAGCGGTCGATGCCCGCCCTCCCCGGCCGGCGGCGGCTGGTGCATCCAGGCCCTGCAGGCCGGCTTCACCCGGATTTCAGCCATCCAGCAGGGCTTTCGCGCTGTCGGCATCCGTCACGATGACCGTCGCCAGCCCGGCCCGGGCCGTCGCACGAAGAATGGCGTGCTTGTGGCGGCCGCCGGAGGCGACGATGCGGCAGGCGATGTTCCGGTAGTCGTCGAGCTCGGGCGAGAGCACCTGGCTGTTGAGCGGATGGTCGACGGGCCGTCCCTCCGCGTCGAGATATCGGCCCAGGAGGTCGCCGACGGCGCCGGCGGCAAGGAGATCGGCCGGGGACGTGCCCGGCGGCAGGCCGTAGCGCACCTGGAGCGACTGGTCCGACACGTCGCCGACGCTCAGGAAGGAGATGTCGACGCCCACTATGCGGCGGAAGATCTTCTCGAACACCGATTGCGAGATGATGGCGTCGCGCGATTGCGAACTCTCGGCGTAGATCGGCGCTGCGAAATAGTTGCACTGCGCCTGCAGCACCTGCGCGAAACCGCGCACGATCTCGAAGGTGTTGATCTCGGATCCCCGGGTGAGACCGCCCATCATCGAGCAGACGTCGATCGCCGGTTCGCTGGCCGGCGTCATCTGCCGGACCGTCTCGCGCAGCGTCGAGCCCCAGCCGACGCCGATCGAGGCCGGCCTGCGGTACTGGATCAGCCGGTCGAGATAGGCCGCGGCGGCGCGGCCCAGCACCGCATGCAGCAGCCGCGGATCGCCCGGCGTCGGCGCGATGACGGCCTCCTCCAGGCCGAAGCGCTCGCACAGCCGCGCTTCGAGCTCCACATTCTCGGCAAGCGGAGAAGTGAAGCCGATCCTCACGACGCCCTCCCTCGTCGCCGCGGCGAGAAGCTCGTTCACCCGGCGGCGGGTGAGGTTCATGCGCTCGCCGATATCCGCCTGGGTCAGACCCTCCACGTGATAGAGCCACGCGGCCTTCACCATCAGCTGCTGCTGGTCCATGCGGCGATTCCCTCCCTCTTTTCCTCCGGTTACAGATGTCACATCACCGTAACATCTGTAACCTATCCACTCTGGACCATCCGCTTGCGAGGCCTCCGGTAACGGCAATGACGACCGACCTGCTGATTTTCGACTGCGACGGTGTATTGATCGACAGCGAGCCGGTGGCAAGCGGGCTGTTCGCGAAGGCGCTGCGGCGCGCGGGGCTCGACGTCAGCGCGGCCGAAGTGCACATGCGCTTCACAGGCGCCTCGGAAACGGAAAGCCGGCGCATCCTGATCGACGAATATGGATTGGCCGATGCCGACCGCGTCTTCCTCGACGCCAACGCGGAATTGTATGCGGAATTCGCGCGTTCCCTTCGTCCCATGCCCGGGATGCAGGCGCTGGTGAAGGCGCTGCACCATCGCCGATGCGTCGCGTCGAACAGCGGCCTCGAACGGCTGCGCCGCAGCCTCGGGCTCTTCGACCTCTGGCACGAATTCGCCCCGCATGTCTTCAGCGCCGAAATGGTCGAGCAGCCCAAGCCGGCGCCCGACCTCTTCCTGCTATGCGCCGAAAGACTCGGCGTCGCGCCGCAACGATGCATCGTCATCGACGACAGCACCCACGGCGTCGCCGGCGCGGTGGCGGCGGGCATGAGGGCCATCGGTTTCGTCGATCCGGCCGATCCGCGCGAACGACGCCGCGCCATCCTCGCGCAGGCGGGCGCGGCGCTCGTCGTCGAAGGGGCTGCGGAACTGGCGGCCGCGATCGATGCCGTGTCGCCGGCAAGCACACGAAGGACGCAGGCGGCCGGTATGGAGATCTGATCGAAGCTGTTGCTTGGAAAGGGTTGCGGAATACAGACTCAAGCCAAGCCACAGGTACGATATATATAAGTCGCAGGAGCTTGAATTGTTTCTGTGACCCTACTTCCATTTTTAAATCGTGCAAACTATTGAGAGATATATACACATATATGTCATGAATTTGTCACAAATACTTTACTAATCTGAAACGCCCCGTGACTTAGATGCCGCGATCGCAAATCCCAGGACATCGGCAGAAGGAGAGCCAGACATGTTTTCACTCAACCGGCGGCGCGCGCTCGGCCTCATGGGCGCAACGGCCGGCAGCATCGTGCTGCCGCGCTTCGCGATCGGACAGGCGGCCCGTCCGTCCGTCACCATCGCCGTCCAGAAGATCACCAACAACAACACGCTCGACATCTGGAACGAGCAGTCGAATGTCGGCGAGCGCGTCTTCTTCCCCAATTTCTGGGAAGGCCTGATCCTGCGCGACTGGATGGGCAATCAGGGTCCGGTTCCCGGCCTCGCCACCGAATGGAAGCGGCTCGACGACAAGACGCTCGAGCTCAAGCTGCGCCAGGGCGTCAAATTCCACAATGGCGACGAACTCACCTCCGACGACGTGGTGTTCAGCTTCTCCGCCGAACGCGTCTTCGGCGACACCCAGCCGGCCGGCGGCAAGACGATCTTCGAGGCCGACCACAAGCCGACGACGGTGAAGGAACTGCCGGCCTCGGTGCCGGGCATCGGCCGCCGCCTCTGGCCCAGCCTCGCCGGCATCGAAGCGGTGGACAAATATACGGTGCGGTTCCACAACGCCACGCCGGACGTCACCCTCGAGGGCCGTCTCTACTCCGGCGGCAGCCAGATCGCCAACCGCCGCGCCTGGGACGAGGCGGCGAGCTATGCCGACTGGGCGCGCAAGCCGATCACCACCGGCCCGTACATGGTCGGCGAATACCGGCCGGACGTCTCGCTGACGCTGGTCGCGTTCGACGACTATTGGGGCGGCCGGCCGCCGCTCGAGCAGATCCGCTTCGTCGAGGTGCCGGAGGTCGCTTCCCGCGTCAACGGCCTGCTCTCGGGCGAATACGACTTCGCCTGCGACCTGCCGCCCGACCAGATCGCGGCGGTGCAGAACACGTCAGGCTTCGAGGTGCAGAGCTCGACCATCTGGAACCATCGCGTCTCGGTCTTCAACACCCAGAACCCGATCCTGGCCGACCCGCTGGTGCGCCGGGCGATGACGCATTCGATCGACCGCAAGGCGATCGTCGATGCGCTGTGGGCCGGCCAGACCGTCATCCCGGCCGGGCTGCAGTTCGATTCCTTCAAATCGTCCGGCATGTTCGTCGACGGCTGGGCGGCGCCGGAATTCAGCCCCGAACTGGCGCGCGAGCTGCTGAAGCAGGCCAATTACAAGGGCGATCCGATCCCTTACCGGCTGCTCAACAACTACTACACCAACCAGACCGCCAACGCGCAGATCATGGTCGAGATGTGGAGGCAGGTCGGCCTCAATGTCGAGATCGAGATGAAGGAGAACTGGGGCCAGATCCACGATCCGCAGGGCGTGAAAGGCGTGCGCGACTGGTCGGCCTCCAACACCATCAACGATCCGATCACGCCGATGGTCGTGCAGTTCGGCCCCAATGGCGAGGTCCAGCAGAAGAAGGACTGGACCAACGCCGAGCTCAACGAACTCTCCGTCGTCATGGAGACCAGCACCGACCGCGCCCTTCGCAGGAAGGCGATCGGGCGCATGCTGGAGATCTGCGAGCGCGAGGACCCGGTCTATCAGGTCCTGCACCAGAACGCGGTCTTCACCGGCATGAAGTCGTCGCTGAACTGGAAGGCGGCGCCGGCCTTCGCGATGGACTTCCGCCAGGGCAACTGGACGAACTGAACCAGGCCTGAAACCGCCCCGGCGGCACGTGCCGCCGGGGCTTTTTGCCATTCCGCCGGCCGACCGGGCCGCGCGCAGCCGGGGCGACCCGCGACGGTCGCGGACGAGACATGACGATGACGGCATCCAGCCTGGTTGAACTACGCGCGCTGAGGGTCGCCTTCGACGGGGTCGAAGTGCTGCACGGGATCGATCTCGAGGTCGATCGCGGCGAGTCCGTGGGCCTGGTGGGCGAATCCGGCTGCGGCAAGTCGGTAACATGGCTTGCCGCGCTCGGCCTCCTGCCTGACAAGGCCAGCGTCACCGGCTCCGTCCGGCTGGAAGGACGGGAGCTTGCGGGCGCGCCGCGCCAGACGCTGGAGACGGTACGCGGCAAGCGGATCGCGATGATCTTCCAGGACCCGTCGAGCTCGCTCAACCCGGTCCTTCGCATCGGCCGCCAGATCGCCGAGGCGCTCGGCGCCCATCGGGGACTGTCGGGCGCGGCCGCCAGGGCCGAAGCGCTGCGGCTCATGGACATGGTCGGGATCCCCGATCCCCGCCGTCGCTTCGACCAATATGCGCATGAATTCTCCGGCGGCCAATGCCAGCGCCTGATGATCGCCATGGCGCTCGCGGGAGAACCCGACCTGTTGATCGCCGACGAGCCGACGACGGCCCTCGACGCGACCATCCAGGCCCAGATCCTCGACCTGCTCGCGCGACTGAAGGACGAGACGGGCATGGGGCTGGTGTTCATCAGCCACGATCTCGGCGCCGTCTCGCAGGTGTGCGAGCGCGTCTGCGTCATGTATGCCGGCCGCATCGTCGAGCAGGGCACGGTCGAGCAGCTTTTCTCCGCGCCGCGCCACCCCTATACGCGCGGCCTCTTCGACGCCATTCCCCGTCTCGACGGGCCGCGCGAGCGGCTGATCCCCATCCCCGGCACCGTGCCCGACCCGAGGGAGCCGCTGCAAGGCTGCTCCTTTGCGCCGCGCTGCACGCGCGCCACCAGCTACTGCCGGTCCAATATGCCCAGGCTGCTGCTGCAGGACGACGGCCGCGGCCTCGCCTGCGCGCATCCGGTGGAGCCCGCGCAGAAGGGCTCGACCAGGGCCGCAATTCTCGAAGACACGATGCAATGACACCACTGATCGAGGCCAGAAATCTCGTTCGCACCTACGAGGTTCGGAAGGGACCGTTCAGTCGTCCCCAACAACCGGTGCGCGCCGTGGACGACATCTCGCTCGCGCTTATGCCCGGCGAGACGCTCGGGATCGTCGGCGAATCGGGATCGGGAAAGTCGACGCTGGGCCGCATGCTCCTCGGCATCGACCCGGCCCAGGCCGGCGCGGTGCTGTTCGAAGGCAACCCCATGCCGCCGCCGCGGAGCCCGCAATGGCGGGCTTTGCGCGCCAGGATGCAGCTCATCTACCAGGATCCGCTCGCCGCGCTCGACCGGCGTCTCCCCCTCGGCGTCCAGATCCGCGAACCGCTCGACATCCACCGGATCGGATCGAGGGAGGAGCGCGAAGGGCGCGTCCGCGAGCTGATGGACGCGGTCGGCCTGCGCGCCGACCAGGCCGGGCGCTATCCGCACGAGCTTTCCGGCGGCCAGCGGCAGCGCGCGGTCATCGCGCGGGCGCTGGCGGCACGCCCCTCGCTCATCGTCTGCGACGAACCGGTATCGGCGCTCGACGTCTCGATCCAGGCGCAGGTGGTCAACATGCTGCGCGACCTCCAGGAGAAGAACGGCATCGCCATGGCCTTCATCAGCCACGACCTCAAGGTCGTGCGCAACATCGCCGACCGGGTGGCGGTGATGTATCTCGGCAAGATCGTCGAGGAAGGATCGTCCGACACGATCTTCCGCTCGCCGCGCCATCCCTATACGCAGGCGCTGGTGTCGAGCGTGCCCGTGCCCGGCAGGAGGCTGCAGAGCCGCGTCATCCTGCAGGGCGAGCCGCCCAATCCGGCGGCCCGCCCGTCTGGCTGCGCCTTCCATCCCCGTTGTCCGCTGGCCGTGGATCGCTGCCGCGTCGAGACCCCGCATCTCCGGCCGGTCGAGGCGGAGCGGACCGCGGCCTGCCACCTCGTCGCCGGCACCGACGCCGCGATGGCGGCCTGAAGGAGGCGGCGATGCTGCAATTCGTGCTTGCACGGCTCGTTCGGGCGGCCATCACGATCGCCGCCGTGGTGACCTTCGCCTTCGTCGTGCTGCGCATGTCGGGCGACCCCGCCCAGGTCATGCTCGGCCCCGATGTGCCGCAGGAAGCGGTCGACGCCTTCCGCCGCGCCTGGGGCCTCGACCAACCGCTGTGGATCCAGTATCTCGCCTATCTCAAGGCGATCTTCACCGGCGATTTCGGGGTGTCGATGCGCGACAAGGCGCCGGCCATCGACCTGGTGATGGCGCGCGTGCCGGCCACGCTGCAGCTGACGATACCGGCCCTCATCCTCAAGCTGGCGATCGGCATTCCCGCCGGCGTCTACGCGGCGCTCCATCGCCAGAGCGCCACCGACCGCGGCGTGATCCTGCTCGCCATCGTCGGCTTCACGATCCCCTCCTTCGTCATGGGCCTGATCCTCGTGCTGATCTTCTCCGTCACGCTGGGCGTGCTGCCCTCCGGCGGCCAGGACACATGGATGCACGGCCTCCTGCCGACGATCACGATGAGCATCGGCGGCATCGGCATCCTCGCGCGCTTCTCGCGCAGCGCGATGATCGAGGTCATGGGCCAGCACTACATCCGCACCGCCTCCGCCAAGGGCCTCAAATGGCACGATGTCGTCTGGGGGCATGCCCTGCCCAACGCCGCCATTCCGATCGTGACGATCGTCGGGTTCATGGTGGGATCGCTGATTGCCGGCGCCGTCGTGGTGGAATCGATCTTCTCCTGGCCGGGCATCGGCCGGTTGCTGGTCGTGTCGGTGACCAACCGCGACCTCGCCGTCGTGCAGTGCATCCTGCTCATCATCGCCGCCGTGATGGTGGTCTCCAACCTGATCGTTGATCTTCTCTACGGCTGGCTCGATCCGCGCCTCCGCATGCGCGCCAACCATTAGAAAGCCGGAAAGACCAAAATGTCCTCGGCAAACCTCACAGACACGCAGCCTCCTCGGCCGGCTTCCGCCCTTCTGAAGCGGATCCGCCGGCAGGTCCCCGTTTCGGTCGGGCTCAGTCTGGCATGGCTCGCACTGATGGTTCTGGTCGCGGCCTTCGCCGACGTCCTGCGCCCCTACGGCATCACGGCCATGGACCTCGGCAGCCGCCTTTCGCCGCCCGGTTCGATGACCCACTGGCTCGGCACCGACGAGCTTGGCCGCGACGTGCTCTCCCGCCTCATCCAGTCGATCCGCGTTTCGCTCGTGATCGCATTCGGCGCGACCATCATCTCGGCCGTGTTCGGAACGGCGCTGGGCTTCGCCGCGGCGCAGTTCCGCGGCGTCGTCGAGCATCTGGTCCTGGTGCTCGCCGATTTCCAGGCGGCGCTGCCGTTCCTCATCATGTCGCTGGCCGTGCTCGCCTTCTTCGGCTCCTCGATGGTGCTGCTGGTCTGCCTGATGGGCTTCTACGGCTGGGAGCGCTATGCACGCATCGCGCGCGGCCTGGCGATCTCGGCAGGCGCGCAGGGCTACGCGGCTTCGGTGGTCCAGCTCGGGGCGACGCCGGCGCGGGTCTATTTCCGCCACATCCTGCCCAACGTCGCCTCGACCCTCATCGTTTCGATGACGCTGACCTTTCCCGAGATCATCCTGATGGAAAGCGGCCTCTCCTTCCTCGGCCTCGGCGTGCAGCCGCCGGAGACGAGCCTGGGCAACATGGTGGGCTTCGGCCGCGAATATCTGACACGCGCGCCCTGGATCATGCTCGCCCCGGCCGCCGTCATCATGCTGACGACGCTCTCCATCTCGCTTGTCGGGGACTGGCTCCGCGACCGGCTCGACCCCACCATTCGCTGAGACCTTCCATGACCCTCATCACAGGCCATCGCGGCGCCCGCAATCTGTGGCCGGAAAATTCCCTCACCGGATTCCGCAACGTGCTCGACATCGGCGTGGACGCCATAGAGTTCGACGTTCACCTGACGCGCGCCGGCGAGCTCGTCGTCATCCACGATGCGACGCTCGACCGGACAGCGGAAGGCTCAGGCCCCGTGCGGGACCTGACACCGGAGGCGCGCTCGGCCACCAGGCTCAAGGAGACCGACGAAGCCCTGCCGACATTGGCGGACGTGCTGGCCGTGCTGGCGCGCAAGGACGGGCCGCGGCTGCATGTCGAAATCAAGATCGACGAGACGGGAACCCCTTATCCGGGGATCGCGGCGCGGGTGGCCGCGGAGCTCGAGCGCTTCGGCGTGGCCGGCAGGTGCCACCTGACCTCCTTCGACACCTCCGTGCTTGAGGATTGCCGCCGCCACGCGCCCAACGTCGCGCGGCTGGTTTCGGTCAACGCGGCCTGGGCCGAACGGCAGGGCGGTCTTTCCGCATTCCTCGATCGCGTCGATGCCCTCGCCGAGATCGTCGCCGTCCATCACGAGCTGATGGAGGCGGAGTGGGAACCGATCCGGGCAAGGCTGCCGCTGGAGCGGCTCTGCGTCTGGACACTCAACGACGAGGCGGCAATCGGGCACTGGCTGGAGCGCGGCATCGGGCATCTGACCACGGATCGCCCCGACCTCGCTCTCGCCCTGCGCGCGGCCGCAATCGCGCATCGCTGAACACATCAAAGGGAAACTGTCCCTGTCCAACATCATCGCCACGGGCTTCAATTCGGGTTCGACCGACGGCGAACTCTTCAGCCTCGAGGCAGACCTTCGCCGCCTCGCCGACATTGGCGTCGATACGGTCGAGCTCGGGTTGACCAGCGTCGATCTCATCGCGGGTGGGCGCGTCGTCGAGGAAAGGGCGCAAAGGCTGCAGGCGATCACCCGCCAGATGCCCTTCCGCTACACCGTGCATGGCCTCGTCTCCTCGAATTTCATGGATCCCGCGACGGTGCGCTATCAGCTCGATGCCGCGAAGGCGCTCATCGAGGTCTGCGACCGGATCGATGCGCGCATCATCGTGCAGCATGGCGGGCATCTGCGCGCGGACCAGGTCATCGACCGCGCGGGCGCGGACCGGCGCGAGCGCGAAGCGCTTTTCGAGCTTGCGGAGTTTGCGCAGCGCTACGGCGTGCGGATCGCGCTGGAGAACATCTTCACCACCGAGCCGGGACAATACCGCCAGACGCCGGCAGAAGTCGCGGCCACGGTCAAGGCGGTCGGTCATGCCAACCTCGTCGCGCTGATCGACTTCAGCCACGCCTATATCGAATCCAGCTATCGCGGGCTCGACTTCCGCGAAGAGCTGCGCGCGATGGCGCCGGTGGCGGGCCACCTCCACGTGCACGATTCCTTCGGCCGGCCGCAGGCCTTCTACAAGCCCTTCCACCCGCAGGAACTGACCGCCATGGGCGTCGGCGACCTGCATATGCCGCTCGGTTGGGGCGACATGGACTGGGACGGTATCTTCAGCGAGCTGGAGTTCCTGCCCGATACGGTGCTGATGATGGAGATCGGGCCTCGCTACCGCAGCGAGCAGCCGGCAAGCCTCGAAAGGGCGCGCCGGCTGATGGCGCTCAATGCCGGCCGCCGGCAGATCGCGGCCGAGTGACGAAAACCCGGGGAGCTGCAACACCCCATGTCGCTAGCCCGGCGCGGCTTTCCGCCGGCCCAGACATCAATGGCCTGGATGCCGAAACATCCGGGCCAACGGTCGATCCCGTCGACCGTTGGCATCAGCCATCCGACGCGAGAAACGCCCGGGCAAAACCCGGCTGCGCCGCCTCGATCGTGCCGTCGGGCAGCCTGAGCAGCCGGTCGAAAGCGATCCCGTAAAGCCGCATCCGCTCCTCGAGCATCGCCACCGCGGCGTCGACATTCCCCCGCTCGGCCTCGAGCATTGCCTGATACATCACATCCCGGAAGATCAGCCTCAGATGCAGGAGCATCTCCGCAAAGGCCTCCGGATCGGGCACGTCGAAGGTCCCCTCCTCGCTGCCTTTCCTCAGGAGATCGGCGAGCATCGGCCTGGCGAGTTCCCTGCCCGCCTGGTCGATGCGATGGAAGAGCACGATGTTCTCCGGCCGGAAGAGGACCGAGAAGGTCTTCCTGAGCTGCGGAGCGAGCTCGACGTTCAGCCGCCGCGATCCTGAGAAGAGCGCATTGATCCTGCCGATGGCGTCGAGCGACGGGTCATCGAGCATGGGCTGCAGCTCTGCCAGGCTGTCGCGGGCCAGCCTCGCGGCAAGCGCCTCCAGCAGGGCCTCCTTCGACGCGAAGTAGTGATAGAACGCCCCCTTCGACAGGCTGGTCTCGCGGATGATGTCGTTGACCGTGGTATTTTCGTAGCCGTGCTCGAAAAAGAGGCGCTGGGCGCAATCGAGCAGCTCGGCGGCGCGCGTCTCGGGCGATTTTCTCACGCGTGGCAAGGTCGGGCCTCCTGGCGGGGCGGTTCCCATACAGAGAGCACGAAGATTTCATTTATGCAACTTTTATAGACCGACGGTCGGTCTGGTGCTATAGGTTCCCGCGCCCATGCGTCCTTTCCGGGAACATTTCATGCGTCTGACACGCTGGATTGTCGGCATTGCCCTGGTCGCGGCGGCGACGGGATCCGTCGCCTGGTATGTCTCGCGGCCGGCGACGGTCTCGGTGATGTCGCCGGCAAGGGGCGACGCGGCGGAAATCGTCTATGCGAGCGGTTCGGTCGAGCCGGAGACCTGGGCCAAGGTGACCCCCGTGGTCCGCGAAAGGATCGTCGAGCAATGCAATTGCGAAGGCTCGAGGGTCGCGCAAGGCGATGTGCTCGCCCGTCTCGACGACAGCGAAGCCCGCGCCGTGCTTGGCGAGTTGAAAGCGCGGGAGGCTCTCGCGCGCAAGGAGTTCGAGCGCCTGTCGGTGCTCGCGGAGAAGAACGCGGCGAGCCTGCAGGCACTCGAGCGGGCGCAAAGCGAACTCGGTCAGGCGGAAGCGCTGGTGGCAGGCCGCGAGGCGCGGCTTGAAACCTACATCTTGCGCGCGCCGCTTTCAGGCATCGTGCTGAGGCAGGACGGCGAGGTGGGCGAGGTCGCCGAACTCGGCACCGGGCTGTTCTGGGTCGGCGAGCCGAAGCCGCTGCTCGTGGTCGCGGAAGTCAACGAGGAGGATATCCCGCGCGTCAAGGTCGGACAGCGCGCTTTGCTCAAGGCCGATGCCTTCCCCGGCCGGATACTGGAGGCCGAGGTCGACAGCATCACGCCCATGGGCGATCCGGTGACCAAGACCTATCGCGTCCGCTTCCGCCTGCCCAACGACACGCCGCTCCGGATCGGCATGTCGACGGATGTGAATATCGTCATCCGCGTCGCGAAGAACGCCCTGCTGGTTCCCTCAGTCGCCGTCGAAGGAAACCATGTCTTCGTGGTCGAGGGGGACAGGGCATCGCGGCGCGAAATCCGCGCCGGCATCCGCGGCACCAGCGGCATCGAGGTCCTGTCCGGCGTTGACGAGTCGTCCCGCATCGTCTCGCCCTATCCGGCCGAACTCGACAACGGCGCCCGCGTGGCCATATCTGTCTCACGGGAGGAGTGAGACATGCCGCTCATCCTCGATATCGCCTTCACGCATATCGCCGGCCGTGGCCGCCAGACGGTCGTGGCCGTGCTCGGGGTCGCGGTGGGCGTCGGTTTCTCCATCGCCATGGCGGCGCTGATGCAGGGCGGGCAGGACGATTTCGTCAGGCAACTCGTCGACACCATGCCCCATGTCGACATCACCGACGAACAGCGCACCGCCCGGCGCCAGCCGGCGGAGGATGTCTTCGCGACCGTTGCCATCTCCGGCTTGAGGCCACGCGACGACCGCCGCGGCATCATCAATCCCACGGCCGCGAGCGCCTGGCTCGAGAGCTGGCTTCCGGGACGGTTCGCCGAGAGCCTCAGGACCCAGGCCGTGATCCGTTACTCCAGCCGCGAAGTCGGCGCCGCGGTCATCGGCGTCGACCCCGAGCGCGAGCCCGGAGTGTCGCCGATCGTGGAGGACTTCGTGGAAGGCAGCTTTGCCGCGCTTACCGCAGGCGGCAACAATGTGCTCGTCGGCGACACCATGGCGGTCCGGCTCGGCGCAGAACTCGGCGACACGATCAGCGCGGTCTCCTCCGAAGGGCTGACGCGCAACTTCAAGATCGCCGGCCTGTTTCATACCGGCACCACAGCGCGCGACGAGGGCGAGGCCTACATCCTGCTCAAGAACGCCCAGATACTCTCGGGCAGGCCGAATGCCATCAACGAGATCCGCATCAAGCTCGACGACCCCAACCTCGCCCCGACGGTGGCGCATCGGGCCGAAGCAGAGCTCGGCTACAAGGCCGTGGCCTGGCAGGAGGCGAACGAATCCATCCTCGAGGCGCTCGTCGTGCGCAACGTCATCATGTACACCGTCGTCGGCGCGATCATGCTGGTCGCGGGTTTCGGCATCTTCAACATCATCTCCACCATCACCCATGAGAAGGCGCGCGACATCGCCATCATGAAGTCTCTCGGCTTCCCGGAGAGCGACATGCGCCGGCTGTTCCTGCTGGAGGGCATGGCGATCGGCGCGGCAGGCTCGGCGCTCGGCTGGCTGCTGGGCTTTTCGATGACCTACGCGCTGTCGCAAGTGCGCTTCGAGATCGCGGCGACCGGCCAGGAAATGACGCGCCTGCCGATCGCCTGGAGCATGCTTCACTATGCCATCGCCTCGTCCTTCGCGCTGGGCTCCGCCGCGGTGGCGGGATACCTGCCCGCGCGGCGCGCGGCGCGGCAGAACCCGGTCGATATCATCAGGGGCGCGACATGAGCGTGTTGGTGGAGACCGAAGGACTGACGCGCGTGCTGCCGGAAACCGTGCCGGTGACGCTGGTGAAGGACATCACGCTGTCGATCGGCGAGAAGGAGTTCGTGGCGGTCACCGGCCCCTCCGGTTCGGGCAAGTCGTCGCTGCTCTACCTGCTCGGCCTGCTCGACCGGCCGACCGGCGGAAAGCTCCATTTGGCAGACCGTGACACCGGCCCCATGAACGAGCGGGAACGCGCGGCGACCCGGCTCTCGATGCTCGGCTTCGTGTTCCAGTTCCACTTCCTCCTGCCGGAGTTCACCGCCCGGGAAAATGTCGAAATCCCGATGCGCAGGCTCGGCCGGCTGCAGCGTGGCGAGATGCGGGAGCGGGCCGGCGAACTGCTCGCTTCGCTGGGGCTCGCCGACCACGCCGACAAGCGGCCCGACCAGCTCTCGGGCGGTCAGCGCCAGCGCGTGGCGGTGGCGCGCTCCCTGGCCAACGACCCGCCGCTCATCCTCGCCGACGAGCCGACGGGAAGCCTGGACTCCAAGAGCTCCGAACAGGTCTTCGCGATCCTTGCTGATCTGGTGCACGAGCGCGGCAAGACGGTGGTGGCAGTGACCCACGACCTCGACATGGCCGGGCGCATGGACCGCCGCATACACATCGTCGACGGCAAGATCGACGGCCAACCGCAATGACGCCAGTCGATGAAGGCGCGCTCCGGATGGGGCGGACGACCTATCGAAGATGCGTAAGCACGTTGAGCAGCTTGCCGGTCGGGTCGGAAACGAAGAAACGTCTGACGCCCCAGGGTTCGTCCGTCAATTCGTAGACCACCCTGGCGGCGATCTCGTTCGCGCGGCGATATACCCCGTCCACATCGTCGACCTCGATCGACAGATCCGGCACAGGGGTGCCTGAGCCGCCCTCGCTGGCGATGCTGACCTGAGGGGTGGTTGTTTCGCCTGATGCCAGCGTCACGAGCCAGCCGTGGTCCATGACGGCATCGAGCCCGAACAGGTCGGAATAGAACTTCCTGACTTCAGCAACACTGTCCGTTGCGATGATCGGCATGATGCGCAGCACGGTCATTGCGCCATCCTCCGGCTCAGGATCCAAAGATGTCCGAACGGGTCACGAATACGACCCTCGCGTTTTGCGCTGTCCCTGATCGAAGTGACGGGAAAGACGGCTGTAGGAACTGGGGGCGATGACATCATGATCTCCTGGGCGCGGCATGGGATGACTGCAGCCCGTCGCGTCGAAAAGGTTTCGGACGACAAGCTGCAGGCTCCTGATTTGGCGAATGTCCTTTCCCCGAAACCGCCGAACACTTTCGGGAGACACGCTTCAGGCATAGCTGCCCGCAGCGGACAACGTCTTGAACAAAAAGCTAAGAGGCCCGATCCAATACGTGCCCGACATAGGGCCGAACGCTCGCACGCAGGCGGCCAGGCGTCATCGATGCAAAATGCTCGACCTCTCGCGTCATGTGCGACTGATCCGAGAACCGCGCCTCATATGCCACATCAGACAGGGAGGCCGCCGGCGACAGCCGGCCGAGCGCGATCCGAAACCTCTCGATCCTGAGATAGCGCTTCGGCGTGAGGCCGACATTCATGACGAAAAGTCTTCTGAAGACGTGGGCCGAGAGCCCCAACTCTTCGCAGACATCCTTTATGGCCGCCCCTGACCTGAGACGCTCGATCCCCCTGTTCAGCACCAGCATTGCCGAAATATCGACAATCCGCTTTTCGATTTCGCTTTCGAGCAGTTCGAGCCTGGCATGGTGGGTCTCGACGTCCCGGAGACGATCCGTGAGCCGAGCGGCCTCTGCGCCCCAGAACCGCGCGAGGTCGATCACGCGGTCGGTTGTGTCCTGGATCGATCCAAAAAGCGGACCGGCTCCGCCGGGCTGGAAGCTCGCCCCGCACAGGGAAATCTGGGGTCTGCGCGAAATGCGGCGAGGCAAGGTCGAAGGGCCTTGCAGCACGTGCAACGGGCGTAGACTCGGGTCCTGCGGATCATTTTCGCCGAGCGGGATTCCCGAAAGGCTGAAAATGATCTGGGCCCGCCCCGAGGGCAAGACCGTCTCGTATCCATCCGCCGTTGCGTCCGAAACGCACCAGAGCCGGTCCACGATCAGCCTCGTTGTCTCTTTGTCGGGTTCGCGAGCCGTCAGCATGGAATTCCGCCGGTCGGATCTGTCTTCGTCCGGTATGATCCTAGCATCCTGCCGGCGACGGCGAGAATGCAATAACGATACGTCCCAGTCACAAGCGGCCCTGCGGCGCAGCATCGCCGTCCAGTGCCCTGCCCGGCGTTCCGGTACCAGCAGCCGTCGCTCAAAGCGTGGCCAGCCGGGAATTGGACACGGCGTTCGCATAGGCCCGGCGCAGCGTCAGCTTCTCTTCCAGCGCGGCGATGATCGCTGCGGCGAAATCCGTCTTGTACATCGCGCTGGCTCGGGCCAGGCCACCCGGCGTGAAGACATTGATCTCGAGCAGCTTGTCGCCGACGAGATCGAGCCCGACAAGAAACATGCCGTCGCTCACCAATTTCGGCCGCACCAGTTCGGCGATGGCGAGCATCTTGTCCGTCACCTTGATCTTGCGCGCGGTTCCGGCAGCGTGGATGTTGGAGCGAAGGTCGCCCTTGGCCGGCACGCGGCGAAAGGCAGCATAGTTGCCGTCGCGCTCCAGAGGCCGGCCATTCATCAGGAACAGACGCACATCGCCGGACTTCGCCTCCGGAATATAGGCCTGCGCGACCAGATAGCCGTCGCCGCTGGCCGCCTCGAAGATCTGGTTGAGGTTGGAATCGTCAGGTTTGGCGATTTTGAAGACATTCTTGCCGCCCGAACCCTGGAGGGGCTTGACGATGCAGCCCCTTGGCTGCTTGTCGATGAATGCGCGGATCTCGGCGACGCTGCGCGATATCAGCGTTGGCGGTCTGATGGCTTCGGGGAAGGCCTGGAGATAGAGCTTGTTCTGCGCCTGCTCCAGGCCATCCGGATCGTTGACCACCACCACGCCGCGCTCGGCCGCCAACCGCCCGAACATCAGGCCCGCATTGGCGGCCCAGGGCCGGTTGCTTGCGTCGAGCGACGGATCGTTGCGCAGGAACAGAATGTCGATATCGCTTGTCGCGAAGGTCTTCTTCTGGGTCGCCGCCTCCTGCAGCGCGGCGTGCAGCTTTTCGACGGCCTTGTAGGGAGCGCTCGGCAGGACCACGACACTGACCGCCAGGCTATCGTCCGGCCGCAAGATGAAGTCGCCTGGCTCGACATAGACGACCGAATGCCCGCGCTGGGCCGCCGTCAGCGCCAGCGTCGTCGTAGTGTAGCCGGATGTCTCGCTCTCCACGGAATTGACAAAGAACGCAATGCGCATCGAGGACCTCCGGTCAGGCTTCAACCATGTCGATCGGATCGATCCCCGCCATCGCCTTTTTCAGGCGAGGCCGCGCCGCGTCGGAGGAGAGGAAGGCAGGTTCAAGCCGGGGCGGCCGCAGCAGGCCGCGTGCGCGGAGTTCCTCGATCGCGCCGAAATGTGCAGCCGAGATCTTGCCGATCCAGAACGGCGTGAGGCTGCCGCCGTTCTTCAAATGATCCAGCACCTGCAGCACGCCGCGCAGATAGATCGCGTCCTTTGCAAGACCGCCGCCCCGGAAGACACGCAAGACGATGTTGAAGTCAATATGCTCCTCGAGACCATGATCTTCATGAAGGATCCGGAAGACCTCCTCGAAGGTTGCGCCGCCAAGCATCGCCTGGCATGCGACGACCCTGGCCGCAAGCAGCCTCAGCCGCGCGGCGGTCATGCCGCCGACCAGATATTCCGCCAGCACGGCGAGACCCTCCTGCATGCCTTCATAGCCTGCAAGCCCGCTGCGAAGTATGGAGAGCCCCTGCATATCGCCGTTGAAATAGGTCAACAGATGCACGCCGATCTCGTGGCTGAGAAGAGCCGTCAGCCGCTCCGGAGCGAGGCTGGTGTCGCGCGAAACGAACAGCCGGTTTCGAGAAACGAGAAGGCCGGCCGGCAGGTCGGCACGAATTTCCACCGAGGCTTCGAAATCAGGGTAGGCCGCGCGGTATCCGGCGATCATGTCCCGCGCCGCCGCCGCAACGGCTTCGGCGCCGAGACCTTTCTGCTGGACTGTCGGCGCGGCGCCGACCGTTTTCTCGAGAATATGGCGCGCCCTCGCAGCCAGGGCCGGCTCGACATTTCCATAGAGCGCGCGCCCGAGTTCGACGAAGCGGGACGTCTCACGCGTCGCAAGCAGCGACAGCTGAAGGTCGAGTTCCTGCTGTTTTTCGGAAAGCAGGCCGCTCAGGAGCGGATCTTCTAGGTGATCGAGCGAGATGGAATAGAGCTTGCGCTTCTCTGCAGCGATCTCGAATTCGAGCGGCCGGTAATACAATTTCGGCGCTCGCTCGAAATCGCCTGCCTGGAATTCCTGCCACGCTTGCTCGGCGTTGATCGGCGTAACGGCAAGCAGGAAGTCGAAGGCCGACGCCACCTCGTCGATCGACCGGTCGGCGCGTGTCACGGCGTCGACGTAGGCACGCCGCCCGAGGGAACGATGGGTTGCCGGGGGCTTGAGCTTCGATGCCTTCAGAAAGGCACTGACGGCCTGCAGCGCCGTATCGACCATGTTGGCCACGACGCGGTCGCGCAGCGCAGGGTAGATACGCTCGGTACCGGCCACCTTGTAGATCGGCGCGAAGCGAACCGCGAGCCACGCTACATTGCCGAGATCATCCCAAAGCCGTGCCTCCCCCGACGGAGCGGAGCCGAGGTCGCCCACGCGCGGTGTCCGGTACTTCGCCTCTCGCTCGGATGCGGCGGTTGCGAAACATTTGAGTGCGGCCTTCTCCGGCGCCGTTTCGCCGCTGCCCAAAGCGATCTCGAAAGGCCTCAGAAAGGGCACGTCGTCCGTCAGGAACCGGTCTTCGGCCAGTTCGCCGAAATCGATCACGAGAAATGCGCCGCAACGCTCCCGCATCCTTTGCGCCACCAGCCGCACCACCGCGCGGGCGAGGCCGATATCGGCCGCGATCAAATAGGACGCGCTGGCTGTAGCGATGTGATATGCGGCATTCTGCTGCGATCCCAGATAGACGCAGAGAAAGGGCAGCGGCCGGTCCAGGTGCAGACGGTGGCCGTCGCAGAAATCGTTGCGGATCGGCTTGCCATCCTTCTGAAGCGCGTCGAGGTCCAATTCGATCGCTGCCAGGGGAGCACCGGGTTCCACGGGCTTCGGCTTCATGCCACGCCCCGCAGAGCCTGCTCGAGGACCGGCACCGTGGAGGCCAGCGCGGCACGCAACTGTCCGATGGCCCCCCAGTCGGGTACGCCGCTCCATTCGTCCATGAATATCTTCTTGAACTCCACCGCAATCGCGCAGCCGGTCCGGGGAAAGCCGGCATGGACGAAACGGGTCTGTTCGCCCCTGCCCTGAAAGGCAACATTCGAGCGCACATCCAGGTTCCTGCCGTCGAGACGGCGACGGCTCAGCGCATCGATGAAAGGGTCGACGACCGGCGCCCATCGCTTACGGTCCATGGAGAAGGTGCCTATGTTGATGTCGGGCGCCAGGTCCGGAGACGCAGGGTCTGCCTTCGGCCCGTCACGGCGGTGATTGTAGCTATGGACATCGACCAGCACGAACCCTCCGTAGCGCCTTTCGATCCCGGCCAGCACATGCTTCAACGCGCCGTAATAAGCATCGTGGAACGAAAGAGACGCCTTCACCATGTCCTCCGACGGTCGCTGTCGCCAGACTTCCAGGCCCCAGGACTGCTCGGGCGACAGATAGACGGCGTGCTCGCGGGCGCGATTCAGATCGACCTCGAAGCGCGATCGATGAACGACGATTTGGGTCGGGAAGTCGGCGATAAGATGCTCGGTAAAAGGGTCCTCCTCGCGTCGCCGGTCAGCGTCCGCAAGGCGCATCAGAGATCGAGTGGCGCGTCCCACGTCGGTGCCGCTATGAATTGCCGTCCCCACAACCGGAGAATCGCCCAGCTCGATGATCGTCCAGCCTTCAGGTGATCCTTCCGGATCCGTTTTCACGATTCGCTTGTTCACGATCATCGAATGCATGGATGGGCCGGACGGTTCCGGCTCGCGAGCAAATCTCAACGATCCCAGCGGCTTGTTCCGCCGGCCTGGATGCCGGCACATCCAGGCGTCGTGGATTCCGGCGCTCCGGGCCGCCCATCGTCGCCGAGTTCGACCGGGAGAACGGTCGCCCCGATGTCGTGATCGCGGCATGTCCGAGCGAAGATTGCGGAATCAGTGGCTGCCAGTGGCCGGACGGCGGTGGTCGAAGCGGCCGTTCCTCCACGCGGACGAGATCCGTCCTGGCAGCCTCAGGCCATCGTATCCGGTCCCGGGTCGCCGCCGGCCGCGGCGATCGCCAGCCTGCGCATGTAGTGGCTCCAGCCCTTCTCATGGCTGGCACGCTCGGCCTCGTCGGGCAGGCCGCTGTGGGTGAGGCGCACCAGGGTGCCGCCGCCCTCCTTTTCGACGAGGTCGATCTCGATGAGCGTCGAACCGGGCGGGACGTTCTCGCGTCCTTCCCAGCCGAAGCTGTAGGCGAGGCGATGGACGGGGATGACTTCCGTGAACTCGCCGCGGGCGACATTCTTGCCGCCCACATCGACGAGATAGATGCCGCCGGGATGCGGCTCCACGGTCGCCTTGCTGGCGAGCCAGCGCATGATCTTGTCGGGATCGGTGAGGAAGGCGAAGACCGTCGCCTGCGGGGCAGCGATCTCGATCTCGCTGCGAACCGTCTCGGCCATGACTGCTCCTCCGGATGGTCGGTATGCGATGCTTGCTGCAATGTAGGCCGAATGCGGGCGACGACAAGAAAGCTGCTGCCGCCTCATGACAGGCGCGCGACGCCGTTGCATGATCACGATCATGCAACTGCCCTGCGCCCTCTCCTTTCTCGTCGACGAGGCGATCGACATGCCAGGCGCCGACACTTTTCTCGCGGAGCTCGGCGCGCGGCTCGTCGCCGACGGCCTGCCGCTTGCCGGCGGCAGCCTCACCCAGGCACCGCCACACCCGATCATCGCACGGCGCAGCTGGCTCTGGCGTGCCGACACAGGGACAGTGATACAGGCGCTGGGCATCGGCTCAGCCGGGACAACCGGCGCCGACCACGCCAAGGCCGATCGCGACTGGCTGGCGGGGCTCGGCATGGTCGTCATGGAGGAAGATGCCGCCGGCCATGCGCATGATCACGCAGCGATCCGCTGGGCGGCGACCCGGCCGCTCGACGCGTCCGAGCTGGAGCTGCTGCGCGCGGTGGCGCGCTTCGCCGTCGCGCCGCTTGCCGTGATCGCGGGGCGCGCGACACTGGCGGCGCTGCTTGAGACCTATCTCGGCCGGCGCAGCGCGGCCCAGGTGCTGGCCGGCCGGCTGCGGCGCGAGACCGGCGAGACCATCCGGGCGGCCCTGCTCTACGCCGACCTGCGGGGCTTCACCGCACTGTCGGAAACGGCGAAGCCACAGGAGGTGATCGCCGCGCTCGACGCCTGGTTCGACCGCATCGGCGGTGCCGTCCACGCCTTCGGCGGCGAGGTGCTGAAATTCATCGGCGACGGCGTGCTTGCGATCTTCCCGATCGGAGAGCGCAGCAGCGGCGCGGCATGCGACGCGGCGCTGCGCGCGGTCGCCGCCGCGCGCGCCGGTATGAACCATCTCGACAAGAGCCGCGCCGAGCAAGGGCTGCCGCCCCTGCCGTTCGGCACGGCACTGCATGTCGGCGAGATGCTGTGGGGCAATATCGGCACCGCCGACCGGCTGGACTTCACGGCGATAGGCCCCGCGGTCAATCTCGTCAGCCGGCTGGAGGGCCTCTGCCGACCGCTCGGCCGAACCGTTCTTCTCTCGGGTGCCATCGCGGCGGAAACCACGCAGCCGCTGGTTCCGCTCGGCGAACACAGGCTGCGCGGCATCGCAGCGCCCTGCGCGGTGTTCGCACTGCGGGAGTGAAGTGCCGATCTTGCCGCCCTGGCTGCGTGCAGGCCGTGATATGCGTGCGGATCGAAGCCTGTCGCCCGTCGATCGCATCGACCGGCGGCATCATGCCGCCTGCGTCCGGCGTGGCGTTTCGTCGTCGGCCATGAACTGCAGCATGGCGGCAAGCGCGCCGACGACGATCAGAGAAATCCACGCCGTCGAGTAGCTGCCGCTCCATTGATAGGTGAGACCGCCGAGCCACGCGCCGAGAAAGGCGCCGAGCTGGTGGGTCAGAAACATCACGCCGAACAGCGTTCCGAAATTGGCCGCGCCGAAGCGCGAATTGATGAGGCCGCTGATGGGAGGCACGACGCTCAGCCAGAGAAACCCCATGGCCGCGGCGAAGACGAGCGCTGTTTCGGCACTGACCGGCAAGGCGAAGAAAAGGGCGACGGAGGCCGTCCTCAAGAGATAGATCAGCGCCAGCACATTCTTTTTGCCCCAGCGCTGGCAGACGTAGCCCGCAACCAGCGTTCCGACCGCATTGCAGATGCCGATGAGCGCGATCGCCTGGGCGCTGACCGACGGCGGCAGGCCGCAGATGCCGATGTATTTCGGCAGGTGGGTCGCGATGAAGATCAACTGGAAGCCGCAGGCAAAGAAGGAAACGGTCGTGACGACGAAAGCCTGGTCGGCGAGTGCCTCCCTTATGGCGCCGCGCGCGTCGGACTTCTCGCCGGTCGCGCCTTCACCGCCGTCCGGCGCGCCGGCGCGGAAGACGAAGGCGACCGCTGCCATGCACAAAGCGAGCGCCGCCAGTCCACCGAGCGCCCCCTGCCAGGACCAGAGCTCGATCATCGCTTGTGCCGTCGGCGCCAGCACAAAGGTGCCGAGCGAACCGACGGCGGCGCTCAAGAGCCTTGCCAAGATCACCCGTAAAGATGCCGCAGGAGCACATCTGTGTGCGTCCGCAGGCGAGCCCTTCACAGGCGACATGGATGTCGCCGTCTTCACACAGTTCCGGACGCAAAGCCGCTGCGCGTCCTTGCTGAAATTGCTCCGATCCCGCCGACCCGGAACCAATCGATGAATGCCCGCAGTTTCGCGGGCTGCAGGTCGCGGGACGGGAAGTAGATGTGGAGTTGCTGCTGCTCCGGCTCATAGGCGTCGAGTATGCCCACCAGTTCTCCTGTCCTGAGGGCATCTTCCTCGGTAACCCGAAAACGCTGAGCCAGCCCAAGGCCCGCATGCGAGGCCAGCGAGAAATGCGCGTTGTCGTCGAGGATGAGCACTCCTGGCGGATCGAGCTGGACGATCTCCTCGCCGCGGCGAAAGATGAGCGGTTCCAGTCTGCCGCTTCCCGGATAACGGTATCGGATTACGCGGTGACGGCTCAATTCCTCCGGCGTCCGCGGCGTGCCGGCACGCGCCAGATAGTCCGGGCTGGCGAGCATCGAGCGACGCAGGGGCGGACCGATTGGAACGGAGATCATGTCCAACGCCAACGCGCCCCTGAAGCGGATGCCGGCATCGAATCCCTTGCTCACGATGTCGGTCAGGCGGTCATCCGTCGACAGTTCCAGGCGGATCGCCGGATAGCGCGTGACGAAATCCGCCAGCGTCGGCAGGACGCAGATTTCCGCCGCCAGTCGCGACAGAGTGATCCTGAGATGGCCGGACGGCTCGCCATCCGTCTCCTTCACCGCCTCCACGGCGCCCGAGAGAAGCCCGATCGGCCCCTCGATCGCCTCGAACAGTTCGCGGCCCCGCTCGGTCAAACGGACGCTGCGGCTCGTGCGATCGAAGAGGCGTATGCCCAGCCGCAGCTCGAGTTGCCGGATCGCCTGGGAAATCGCCGAGACGGAAATGCCGAGCCGGCCGGACGCGGCAGTAAATCCACCGGCCTCCGCAACGGCGCGGAAGACGGGTAAAGCGCTCAGAACAGTGGATTCCATCATTAAGAATACCTTCACGATCCTTCCATGAATCTGCCCGTTTTTCCGGATGGTTGTCGAGCCTATTTCTCCTGACGTCACCAATGGAGATCCCAACTATGTCTCTCACCACAGTTCCTCCGGCCATCTCGCGTGGCACCGAGCCGGAGGGTCGGCCCGCCGGCGCCATGATCGACGCGCTCGACAACGCCATCGACAGCGCGCTCGCGGATCAACGCATCGTCGGATGCGTGCTGCTCGTCGCGGAACACGGCCGTATCGTCTTCGCACGGGCAGCCGGACTGGCCGACCGCGAGGCCGGACGCCCGATGCGCATCGACACGCCCTTCCGCTACGCCTCCGTCACCAAACCATTCACGACCCTGGCCGCGCTGAAGCTGGTGGAGGCGGGGCTCCTCGGCGCGGACGATCCGGTCGGAAAGTGGCTCCCGGGCTTCGCCCCCCGAACCGCCGACGGCTCGGCTGCAGAGATCAGTGTTGGTCAATTGATGTCCCACACGGCTGGGCTCGACTACCGCTTCCAGCAGGCGACCGACGGCGCCTATGCAAAAGCCGGCATATCGGACGGGCTCGACGAAGCCGATATTTCACTTGCCGAGAACCTCGCCCGCATTGCCTCGGCCCCACTGAGTGGCGCTCCCGGAGGCGGGTGGCGTTATTCGGTCGCGACCGACGTGCTCGGCGCCGTCGTCGAAGCGGCAACGGCCAAACCCCTTGCGGAGGCCGTTGTCGATCTCGTCACCCGACCGCTCGGCCTGACCGCGTCTTTCCACGCTTCGCCGGCTGGGCTGGCGACGCCCTACCACGACGGAGAAGGCTCGCCCGTGCGGATGGAAGGCGTGACCGACGTTCCGCTGCCGGCCTATCTCGGCTCGGCGGTGCGTTTCGACCCCGGGCGCATCGGACGTCATGCCGCGTTCCCTTCCGGTGGAGCCGGCATGGCGGGCACCGCGCAAGACGTGCTCAGTCTTCTGGAAGCCTATCGCGGCGGCTCCTTCCTTTCGGCCGTCTCCCGCGAGGCGGCCCGACAGGTCCGCGTCGGCGGCGAGGCCATGACGCAGGGACCGGGCTGGGGCTTTTGCTGGACGGGCGCGGTGCTCATCGATCCGGAAGCGGCCGCTTCCACCCTGTCGCAGGGAACCGTTTCATGGGGTGGCGTCTACGGGCACTGGTGGTGCGTCGACCATCAGCGCGCACGGGTCGCCGTGCTGCTCACCAACACCGCCTATGAGGGAATGGTGGGACGCCTCCCGCGGGACATTGCCAATGCGCTCTGAATAGCCCGCGGATCAGGCATCGCCCTTCCAGGCCGGCCCGCCATCCCTATCATCGGGTCGCCGCGACGGACCCGGTTGACAAACGCATAACTCATCAGTTATCGGTCCAATCAATAGCCAACGGGTTATACGTTTCGATGCCGAGCAATCATGACGTGCTCTTCAAGACACTCGCCGATCCGACGCGGCGCGCCATCTTCGAGCGTCTCTGCCGCGACGGGGAGCAGACCGTGGCGGCGCTGACGGCCCGGGCCGGGGTCTCGCAGCCGGCCGTGTCGAAGCATCTCGGCGTGCTGAAGCTGGCCGGTCTGGTGCGCGATCGCCACGAGGGCCGCCAGACGCATTATTCGCCACAGCCCGGCGCACTCGCGCCGCTGGCCGACTGGACAAGCGAGATGAGCGGCTTCTGGGAGAAGCGGTTCGACGACCTCGAAGATTTGCTGCACAGGATGGACCAATGAACGACCAATCGAACACGCGCTCGATCATCATCGAACGGGAAATCGCGTTTCCGCCTCAGAAGATCTGGCGCGCCCTCACCCAGCCGCACCTGATCGGCGAGTGGCTCATGAAGAACGACTTCGAGCCGGTCGTCGGCCATCGGTTCGGTCTCCGCGCGGAGTGGGGCTCGGTCGAGTGCGAGGTGCTCGAAGTAGAGCCGCACAAGACGCTCTCCTACACGTGGGGCGACCACGATCTCAAAAGTGTGGTCACCTGGACGCTCACCGATACGGACAAGGGCACACGGCTGCGCATGGAGCAATCGGGCTTCCGGCAGGATCAGCCACGCTACTACGGCGGCGCCAAGGCCGGCTGGCCGCAGCTCTTCGACAAGCTGGAAGAGGTGTTGGCGCAGCTGGACTGACAACCCGCGCCGGAACGCGATCAATTCACAGGAGAGCTTCCATGGACTGGAGCAAGTGGGTTCGCCAGCTACATCGCTGGCTGTCTGTCATCTTCACGGCGACCGTAATCGCCAACTTCGTCGCGATGGGGTTGGGAGAGCCGCCCGCCTGGGTGGTCTATTCGCCCCTGTTGCCGCTTTTCCTGTTGCTGTTCACGGGGCTCTACATGTTCGTGCTGCCCTACGCCGGCAAATGGCGCGGCGCACGATACGGCACCGTACAGGAATGACTGCGATGAAAGGCACGACGGCAGGCAAATCCGGACAGGCCGGGAAAAGGGCCAAGCCTGCCGCAACGAAGCCGAAGCTCCTTTCTGGCGGCAACCCGCAGATCGCGAAGGCCGACGGCGACGCGCCCGTGCAGGTCTATATCGACGCCATGCCTGGCTGGAAAAGCGATGCCGGGCGACATCTCGACCAGCTGATCGCGCGCACCGTCCCCGAGGTGCGCAAGGCGGTCAAGTGGAATTCGCCATTCTACGGCATCGAGGGCCGGGGCTGGTTCCTGAGCTTCCACTGCTTCACGAAATACATCAAGGTGACGTTCTTCAGCGGGTCATCGCTGGATCCTCTCCCACCCGTCGAGTCCAAGGACAAGAACACACGCTATTTCCATGTCCACGAGGGCGAGCCGCTTGACGAGGAACTCGTCGCAAGCTGGGTCAGGCAGGCTTCGGAACTGCCCGGCTGGGTTCCCTGATCGAGGGAGCCTCCCCGCGACCCGGGGTTATGCTCGCGCAGAAACAGGCAAACAGGAAGATCGACAGATGGCGAAGAGCAGCGCTCAGGCGGAAAAATCTCCATCGCAGCTTATCGACGACAGGATCAAGGAGCTCGGCGACTGGCGGGGCGAAACGCTCTCCAGGATACGCTCCCTGATCAGGCAGGCCGACCCCGGCGTGGTCGAAGAGTGGAAATGGCGCGGGGTTCCCGTGTGGTATCGCGACGGCATGATCTGCACCGGCGAGACGTACAAGAACGTCGTAAAGGTGACCTTCGCCAAGGGCGCGTCGCTCGACGACCCTGCCGGCCTGTTCAATTCGAGCCTTGACGGCAACGTCAGACGCGCCATCGACTTCCGCGAGGGCGAGACGATCGATGAAGAGGCGCTGAAGGCACTCGTCCGCGCCGCGATCGCACTCAACGCACCCCGCAAGCGCGGCCGATCAGGCCAGGGAGCGGGAGCCGCCTAAGGTATCAGCACGAGCTTGCCGGTGCTCCGACGGCTCTCCATTGCGCGATGCGCCTCAGACGCCCGCTCCAGCGGAAAGGGGCTTGCCGGCAGCAGCTTCAAAGTTCCATCCGCGCCCCTCCGGAACAGGCCGGCGAGATCCGCCTTCAGACTGTTCGCGTTCAGCAACGGGAGGAGCGCGAACCCTTTTATGGACTGATTTGCGGAGAACATCGCCTCCAGATCGGCCGGCGCAAGATCGAACCTGCCCAAGGCCCCAAACGCCAGTTCGCCACGAGGCGCCAAGGCGGCGAGGCTGGCCTTGGTGTGCGCGCCGCCGATCATCTCGTAGACGATATCCACGCCGCCTCCGTTGATCTCCCTGACCTGGTCGGCCCAGTCGGGATGGGTGTAGTCGACCCCGACATGCGCGCCGAGCGAACGGGCCAGTTCGAGCTTTTCGGCCGAGCTTGCAGCCGCAATCACGCGCGTCGCACCCGCCCCGGCCGCGAGTTGCACGACCAGGGAACCGACGCCGCCGGCCGCGGCATTGACGAGGACGGTCTTGCCTGTCGGGTTGCTGCGGCGGATCAGATGGAGGGCGGTCAGCCCCTGGACCAACAAGGCGACGGCATCCTCGAAGGAGAGACCATCTGGCAAAGGAACGGCCGACGAGGCTTCGACCGCCACATATTCGGCATAGCCTCCCGCCCCGCGTCCAACTGCGAACATCGGGACGGCGACGCGCGTGCCGACTTCAGGAGTTCGAACATCGTCGCCGACGGCTTCGATCTCACCCGCAATCTCGACGCCCGGGATTATCGGCAGGTCGGGGGTCACGGCATAGCGGTTGCGCAGCATCAATGTCTCGAAGAAGTTGATGCCGGAAGCCCTGACCCGGACAAGCACTTCGCCACGGCCCGGAAGCGGTTTTTGCACGTCGACGACTTCAAGCGCGTCGGGGCCGTCGAAACGGCTGAACAAAATGGCCTTCATGGCAAAGAAACCCATCCGTGATTTGGTGATGAACCTATCTTGCCGTATGGACGAAATTCCCACTACGAACTCTTTCGTTCCATAGTGACCAGTTGGTAACCATGACCGAGCCGATCAAAAGGCTTCCGATGCGTCCGGCCGAGCGCGCGCTCAGGGTGATATCGGGCCGATGGAAAGCCATTGTCCTCTACCATCTGTTCGATGGCCCGAAACGTCTCTCGGAATTGCGACGCGCCATTCCCGAGATCAGCCAGAAGGTGCTGGTCCAGCAGCTTCGCGAGATGGAGGAACATGGCCTTGTTCATCGCGAGGTGTTCCGTCAGGTTCCGCCGCGCGTGGACTATTCGGCCACGCAGCTTGGATTGAGCCTGGAGCCCGTGTTGCGCGCGCTCTGCGAATGGGGGCAGCACCATGCCGCGGAACTGAACGTGCTCGATCGGCTGGCCGACTGCGCCCTCATCGTCTCCGGACAGGGGGACTGAACCAATTGCGCGATGTGGCGACGCCGGTCGAAGAAAGTCGGCCGGCAGTCCTCAAGGCGCCGGTGCAGGCGAACGAAAGTCGTCCGGTCGCGCGGCATAGAACCGATCCGGCGGCGTCCAGCGATCAGGGATATAGGTCTCGCCCCACCGTGCGAGCGCCTGCAGCGTGGGGATGAGTGCCGCGCCCTTTTTGGTAAGGGCATAGGCTCCCGGGACCGTTCCCTGCCGCGCACGGGTCCGCACAATGAGACCGGCCTGTTCCAGTTGCCGGAGACGATCAGCGAGTATGTTCGTGGCAATCCGCTCCTGCTCGGACAGCAGTTCGGAGTAGCTCGTCGCGCCCATCACCATGGAGCGCAGTATCACCAGCGACCATCGATCCCCGACAAGGTCCAGTGCCGATGCGATCGGGCAACCTGAACGATAGGACGTCATGACGGCATTCCTTTGAACTTGCAATTTGCAAGATAAAGGGCTAACTTGCAATTTGCAAGTTCAAAATGGATCGGATGGCTTTGTTCCATCCGAACGGAGGGAGGGGTCCATGTTGCCGATCACCGGAACCGTCGCCGCACTGGCCAGCGTGGCGCTGGTCGCGCTGAGCATCCCGGTCAGCCTGCAGCGGATGAAGGTCGACACCAGGATCGGCATGGGCAGCGACCCGACCCTCTTGCGCCGCATCCGGGCGCAGGGCAACTTCATCGAATATGTTCCACTCGCGCTCATCGTCCTCGCGCTGTGCGAATTTCGAGGAGTACCCGCCGCCTGGCTATACACCATCGCCATCCTGCTGGTTCTCGGCCGGGCGCTTCACGTTGCCGGCATGCTGACTGGCGTGACGCCGATACGGGCAAGCGGCATGTTGGGAACGTACGGCGCGCTGCTGGTCGGGGCGGCGGTACTGGCGCTAGTCTAAGTCTAGAGTGCGCCGGGCGGCGGCTTCCTCAATGAGCGAAAGCAGCCGCCTGCACGGAATGCCCGCTCCTGGCACAACTCGCCCGAGGCTTCCGCCTTCCTCGCGCCGCGATTTGATCCTGGCGTCGACACCTGCGCCAAGTTGCACCGGTGCTGCTCATTCACCATCGGATTACTCTGAAGATAGGCGTTGACGCGGGTCCCCTAGCGCCCCGTATATTGTGCCGGGAACTGCCCTCCCCCCCCCGCTCTCGTGCCTCGCTCGCCGCGACATCAACCTCGATTTCGCCGACACTTCCGGGCAACGGCCTCAGTCGCCGCACGGCGAGCTTGCTGCGACCTTTGATGTAGACCCAACAGACAAATTCTTGCCGCCAGAAATTTAGGATATTGTGTGTTCGGCAGATCACCCGACCTGCCCACAGCATTGTGGGAGAATGCAACATGCCACTGTTCATAATCACTGGGTGTTATTCAGCCACGGCAGCGAAGGGGATGATTGACAATCCCTCGGACCGAGAAGAGGCGGCCCGTGCAATCATGGAAGCAGCGGGCGGGAAACAGCATTCTTTCTACATTACGACCGGCGAAACCGACTGGATGGTAATCGCTGAATTCGCCGACGGTGCCGATCTGATCCCCGCACTTCTCGTCGTCGGCGCATCGGGGGCAGTATCGAATGTCAAAACCGTGCGAGCATACACAGGCGCGGAATTCAAAGCGGCCCAAGAGAAGGCGAGCAAAATCGCATCTTCCTACAGATCCCCGGCAAATTGAGCAGACCACTGGTTGAAACATTTCTGGCAGCGGATTGGACCTCCGCTGCCAGATCCGATGCCGGCGCATTCCCTCAGTGCTGGCTGGACGTTCACGGAACCGCCGCCGCCATGCGGCAGGAGGTCTGGATAGAGGCGCAGAGACGCGCGATCCATAGGCGCCCCCGTAGAAGTAGGCGCCCCCCGGTACAAGAACGCCGCGATCCCCGTCGCGCGGCTGATGGTGCCTCTCTAGCGGACCGATCAGCCTTTGCGAAGGTCGCGCCTCGGCAGGAAAATCTCGAGACCGACTCCGACTCGACATTGGCTCGCGGTCGCAGACAATACGCGGCTAACCTTCCTGAAAGTCGGCAACCCAACGGAGCGCGCCCCTTCGATCACGCTGCGTCGCTCCTTCCGACTGAGCTTCCAACGGATGCGGTCAAGCTCACCGAGGATGGCTCAAGTGTTCATATCGCCATACGCGTTCTTTCTGGAATGTCGCTCGCGCAGATGACCTACTCGGGATAGGTTTCAACGCCTTCCTGCGTCGCCTTGTTGAAAAGAATGAATACCAAGGGGTTACCAGGCTCGGACATTGCATCGCTGCGCTGACCCGTTATCTCTCCGGCCACGCCGCTTGTATACTCCGCAACAACTTCGCCGAAGCTGTTGCGCTGGATGGCCACCTTCTGTCCGGCCTCGACTTTGTCGTTGAGCTTGACCAGATGCTCGACGAGCCCACCCGCGGTGGCCAGGATGGGAAACGCACTGTTGCCGACAAAGACGCTCACGTCCTTGCCGGTACGCCCCATCGGCCCGGCCACGATGCCGTGATGCTTGAGGACGTTCATCGTGCCTTCCACGAAGAGCGAGATCATCTCGAGGTCCAGGTGGCGGGCAGCCCCGATCTCCGGGCAAAAGGACGGGATGCCCGCGGCGACAAACGCGTTGTGGAGGACGTTGGGATATGTAGGGTTGTCGAAGATCTGGCCGACGGGATAGAGTTCCGCCATCGCCTTGATCTCAGGTATGTCCATCTCGGCAATATTGAATGCTGCGACCTCGAACCCGGTTGTTCCGGTGTGGAAGTCGATCGCGAAGTCGGCGTTTGGCCGCAGCAGCCGGTTGAACAGCAGCCCGGCGTGCCGGCTGGGGGCGGTGATGTCGTTCTCGTTGCCGGGCCACACCCGGTTCGTATCGACCAGATCCGGGCCCCTACCAAAATTGGGCCATCTGCGCTGCATGCTTTCGATGGCTGGGCGCGCTACGTCCGTGACCGCCATGACCGTGCCCGACATCTGTGCCGGATCGAGCTGGTTCATCACGGTCTGGACCGTGTGAATGGAGCTCATCTCGTCGCCATGCACACCGCTGGTCAGGACGCCGCGCTTGCCCGGATTTGCCCCCCTGGCGACCGTCACGGACACATGCCAATGCTGTCCGGTCGGCATCTGCACGCCCTGAAAGTACAAAAGGTGCTTCTGTCCGGGCGCTAGGTCGTTGACGTCGAGCGTGCTGACGACCTTCTTCCCGTCGATCACGTCGCCTGTATAGACGGTCCCCCCCGCTGTACCTGCCGCCGTGTCCTGGGCAATCGCGGAACCAGTGTTGCCGGCAAGGACAGCAGACGCGCCGACCGTGGCAATAGACGCGATCATGAAATCGCGGCGATCAAGACCTTCCTTAAGCTCTTCCGACATGATGGGATCCTTTGTCATTGTGAAAGGCAGCGTTCGTACTACGGCACCATATCGGTCACGAACATCCCCACGCGACTTCAAACTACGAGTATGCCGGCGAGACTCGCAAGGTGCATGCGACAGCAATGTCGGCAATGGTGAGACTTGAGCCGTTGCGCGTCCGGAATGCGCCGGTTGCTCGTATCGGTCAGCGAAACATACGACAGGAAACCGCAGTCCCGCCGTCGGCAACGTCCTTTGTCGGAACCGCTTAACCGCGATGGCGGGCCGTGCGGGATAGCGATGGGAACTTCGTCTGCGCCATAGCCCACCAACCCGTGTGGGATTTCTCCAGCGCTGCCGGGAGGGAGCAGCAGGTCGACGTTTCGAAGGCCCATCGCGACTTTCGCCTTCCGGCGCTCAGCGGCCAGCTTGCAGGTGCCCCCTTGCCATGGATATTGCACAGGCTGATGGGGTCGTATAGGCCACGTTCGCCGGACTATCGATGCCGATCGAACTTGAAGCCTGTTCCCGCACTGGGCGAGGCTTACTTGGTGAAGACCTTCTTTCTGACAGAGGCAAGGCGTGGCTGACGACAACGATGAATATGTCTACGACGAAGCGACCGGTGAATGGCGTCCGGCTGCCGAGATGGCCGCGTCCGCCAATGCCGATCAGGCCGTGGTTCGCGATGCTGCCGGGAATATCCTCGCCGATGGCGATTCGGTCACGCTCATAAAGGATCTGAAGGTGAAGGGGACCAGCCAGACCCTGAAGCAGGGTACGGTCATCAAGTCGATCCGCCTTACGGATAATGACCAGGAGATCGACTGTCGCCACGAAGGGATCAAGGGCCTTGTCTTGCGCACGGAATTCGTTCGCAAGCGCTGATACGCCTGCGAGCATGCCTCCATGACGGTCCGCATCGGGTCGCCAACGAGCCATGAGAACCGTGTCTACGCCAGGGATGGAACGTCCAGCAGAAGCCCGAAGCAGGTGAGCGTCCGGGCGCCGTCGATCAGGAGTGCTCGGCCAGCACGGACGCCAGCGCCGCAACGCCACGTCGCAGCGCGTCCGCGTCGAGCCCGGCGTAACCCAGGATGAATCCGGCCATTGCCGGCCTGGGCTCGGTTGGGTCATAGAGAGGTGAGACGGGATAGAGGCCGACCCCGACCGCCCTTGCCGCCTCGATGACCGCAGGCTCGCGCTCGGCAGCGACGCCGTTGATCCAGGCCACGAAATGCAGTCCCGTGCCGGCTCCCGCGATGGTGACCGCCGGGCCCAGATCTTCCGCCAGAGCCTGGAGCAGCACCGCCCGTCGTTCGGCGTTCTTTCTGCGGATGCTGCGGACGTGACGCTCATAGGCGCCGCTCGCAAGCAGTTCGGCAAGGGCGTCCTGTTCCGCCAACGGGGTGTGCCGATCCGTCAGCCGTTTTGCCTCGGCGAATACCGGAGTCAACCTGGCGGGGACAACGAGATAGCCGAGCCGCAGCGTCGGCGAGAGTGTCTTGGACACGGTGCCGGCGTAGATCACCGCCTCCGGATCGAATGTCTGCAGAGGCGGTATGGGGGCGATGTCGTGACGATATTCGCCATCGTAGTCGTCCTCGATAATGTAGGCACCGGTATGTGCGGCCCAGGCGAGGAGAGCGCGCCGCCGCCTCGCCGAGAGCACGCCGCCAAGCGGGAACTGGTGCGAGGGCGTCACATAGGCCAGACGGGCCAGGGGCAGCGCGTCCGTCCTGAGGCCGTCGGCGTCGACCGGAACGGGCACCGCAAGCCCTCCCACCGCCGCGAAGGCCTGGCGAGCCAGGTGGTAGCCCGGGTTTTCGATCACAAAAGGATCGCCGGGGTCGAGCAGCAGCCGCGCGCAGAGGTCCAGCCCTTGCTGCGAGCCATTCACGATCACGATCTGGTCCGCCGTGCAAGCGATACCCCGGGCTCGCCAGAGATAGGACTGAAGCGCGGCACGGAGGGTGGCAACTCCCTGAGGATCGCCGTAGCGCAGCCGCGCAGTGCGCCGGAGGACCGCTTTGTTCAGTGCCCGCCGCCAGGCCAATACCGGAAAGTCCGCCCCGGACAACTCGCCATAGCGAAAATCTGCAACGCGCGCCGCCGGCGCTTCCGCCGGCGAGGGCAAAGCAAGCAGGCGTTGCGCGAATGCGGAGAGATGCCGGGGCGCAGCACCTCTGCAGGGCATCGGCACCGGCACAGTTCCGAGCCCGGGGGCTACGGTCGCACGCGCGCCGGGCCGGATGGTCAGGTAGCCTTCGGCAACAAGCTGGCTGTAAGCCGCCGTCACGGTTGTCCGGGATGCGCCCCATTCGGCTGCAAATGCCCGTGTCGACGGCAGACGGTCGCCGGCTTGGAAGGCGCCGCTGTGTATCTGCTCCTTGATCGCTGCGATGATCCGGCGAGCGACGCCATCCTTCTCCAACTGGACCACAATCAACCTTCAAAACTGGATATTCTCAGCAAGCCAGATTTTCGGCATCTTCCCGTGCAACGCAAGGAGTTTCGCGATGTATACGCCGCCGGCCTTCCGCGACGACGACAAGGAGAGCCTCAGGGCAACGATCCGCGCGGCGCGGCTGGCGAACTTCGTCACCGCCACGAAAGACGGGCCGTTGGCCACACCGCTGCCGCTTTACCTCGACGAGAGCGAGGGCGAGCACGGCGTGATCTATGGCCATCTCGCGAAGGCCAATCCCCAGGCTCATCTTCCGCCGCTGGGCGATGGTCTGGCGATCTTCGCGGGGCCGGAAGCTTATGTGACGCCGGCGTGGTATGCGACCAAGCGGGAAACCGGGAAGGTCGTGCCGACCTGGAACTACGTCGCGGTCCACGCTTACGGCCCGGTCGAGTTCTTCGACGATGCCGGCAGGCTGCTGGAAGCCGTGACCCGCCTGACCGATCTCCACGAGGGCGGGCGCGCCTCGCCCTGGGCGGTGTCGGACGCGCCGCCGGATTTCATTCAGGCGCAACTGCGCGGAATCGTCGGCCTGCGAATGCCGGTCACGCGGCTCGAGGGCAAGCGCAAGATGAGCCAGAACCGGAACGCTGCCGACCGCGCCGGCGTAGCCTCGGGCCTCGCGGTGAGCGAGCGGGCATCCGACCGCGAGGTCGCCTCTCTCATCCCCTCGTGAAGACCCGCCCGCCTGTTCAGCAATCATAACCTTTCCGGTCCCACATGCCCGATTTGACACAATTCGCCCTGTACTTCGCCGCGGCCTTGCTGCTCGCCGTCACGCCCGGTCCCGGCATATTCTATGTCGCCGCGCGCACGCTCGCCGGCGGACGTACGGAAGGCATCGCCTCCAGCTTCGGCACGGGTCTTGGGGGCATGGTTCACGTCCTGGCCGGAAGCCTGGGTGTTTCCGCCATCGTGCTGGCGAGCGCGGAACTGTTCACGGCGCTGAAGCTGGTCGGGGCAGCCTACCTCGTCTGGCTCGGCCTTCGCACCTTCCAGTCTGCCCGTCGCGAGGCAGCGACCGTTCTGGATGGTGGCGCGGCGGCGCCTCCAGTCGGGGCCCGCCGGGCGTTTCGCGAAGGGGTGCTAGTCGAGGCGCTGAACCCGAAGACGGCCGCCTTCTTTCTCGCCTTCATCCCGCAATTCTTGGAGCCGACCGCCGGGCCCATCGCTTTGCAGTTCGTGGTGCTTGGCTTCGTGTCGGTCACGCTCAACACCCTCGCCGACATCGTGGTCGCTTTTGCTGCCAGCGGCATCAGGGAAGGCGCGGGAGCGCGTCCCGGCCTGATCCGCCGCCTGCGGGAGGGGTCGGGAGGCGCGATGATCGCGCTCGGGATCGGCCTCGCTCTGGCGAAGCGGCCTGCTGCCTGATTGCGCGGCAATCGGCGGGGCGGGCTGGGCAGTCGTGCCCTGTTGGGGTGTTGCCTTCCGGAAAGCAGCCGAGCCTAAGGGGAATCGGTCATTGCCCGGATTGGGCATAGGCGTTGAGCGGCACGTCTATCTGACAACTGCATCGGCGCGCGACTTTCCCTCCAGCGAAAACCTCGAAAGCGAATCGGACATCACCTCACGCACCATTGCCGGTAAGATCACGCTCGGCGATGGGCGACATGGCGAAACGCCTCGCTGCGCATCCCGTTCTGTCGCGAAACAGCCAGTTCAGGGGGCAACCGGCGTCCGTTCCCAGCGTCGAAGAAGTGGCTGCGGGCGGAGATGAAGGAAAGCCGGATCTTCTGTCCCGGCGCAACTTCCGCGCGGTCTTTGAGAACCAATGTTACGTCCTGTCCGCAGGTCCGCGCCGTCACATGGGTTTCGGCGCCCGTTGGCTCGACGAGTCCGACAGTTGCCTCGATGCCATCGTCGGCGACAATCCGAATGTCCTCCGGGCGAATACCGAAGAGGACGTCCTTGCCGGCCAGATCGGCCGGAAATGACCGCACCTCGAGCGCCGAACCATCTTCGAGGCGCAGCCCGGGCCGGTCGCCGGCTATCAGGGCGCCGGGGATGAAGTTCATGGCCGGCGAGCCGAGAAAGCCAGCGACGAAGACATTGTCTGGGCGGTCGTAAAGATCGAGCGGCGCGCCGGACTGCTCGACATGCCCGCCCTGCATCACCACGATCCGGTCGGCCATGGTCATCGCCTCGGTCTGGTCGTGCGTGACGTAGACCGTGGTGATCTTGAGCTGCTGGTGCAGCGCCTTGATCTCGGCGCGCATCTGCACGCGCAGCTTGGCATCGAGATTGCTAAGCGGTTCATCGAACAAGAACACGTGCGGATCGCGCACGATGGCGCGTCCCATGGCGACACGCTGCCGCTGTCCTCCCGACAATTCGCGAGGACGTCGGTCCAGATAGGGTTCAAGCGCCAGGATATGGGCCGCCCGCTGCACCTGTCGGTCGATCTCGGCCTTGGCCACACCGCGCAGCTTGAGCGAAAAGCCCATATTCTGGGCCACGGTCATGTGCGGGTAGAGCGCATAGCTCTGGAACACCATGGCGATATCGCGATCCTTGGGCGCCAGGTCATTGACCACACGTCCGCCGATCCTGAGCGCGCCATCGGTAATCGTTTCGAGGCCGGCCACCATGCGCAGCAGCGTGGACTTGCCGCACCCCGAGGGTCCGACGAGCACGACGAACTCGCCATCGGCGATCTCGATGTCGACGCCGTGGATGACCTTTACGTTGCCGTAGGATTTGTGAACGCCTTCAAGCGTGATCGCAGCCATAGCAAGCTCCAGAAGTATCAGGCGACGCCGCCGCCTTCATGATCCACGGCGCGGCGCTGGCCGGTGGAAAACAGGATGAGCGCGAAAACCGGCTCCGAACCCACCGCGCGGGCCCAATGGCGGACGTCCTGGGGAATGCGAATGATGTCTCCCGCGCCCAGCATCACCGTCTCCTCACCCAGCCGGTGCTCGCAGGTGCCCGAAACGACATAGAGAAACTCCTCGCAATTCGGGTGCGAATGGAGCGGATTGCGCTGGCCGGGATGGATGAGGCAGGTTCCGAAGGTCATCCGGGCACCAGGCATGCGGTCGCCGGTGATCTTCCAGTTGAGCTCGCCCCAGTTGGTGGGCACGCGCTCGCCGTCATCGGACCGGGACACGAAACTATCCGCATTCATTGTCTCAAATGCTCCTTGCGCTCAGATCGCTGCGGTGACGCCTTCGGGCGTGAGGCTGTAGAAATCGAAGAGCTTCATGATTTCGAGGGCGTCCTCGAGCGTGCCCTTGACCAAGGGCCGATCCTCCAGCACCGCTTCGCAGAAATGCAGCACCTCGGGCACATAACCCAGCGTGAACATGTTGTTGTTGTAGAGCTGGCCCAGCGAGAATTCGGGCTCGTAGAGCAGAGCAGCACTTTCTTCGGGCTGGATCCAACTCGAGGCGCGTCCGTAGGTGGGAAGGTCGGCCCGCCGATAATGGGTGAGCTTGACGCCGTTTTCGACGATGGCGTGGCTCCATTCGCCGATCGCTTCGACCCGTTCGAACGGAGCCGCCCAGCTCTGCGCCGCCGAGAAATGCAGTGAGCCGATGGCGCCGGACTTGAAGCGCAAAGCCGCCACCGTGCCGCCGGTGTTGGCGGCCCATTCGAAGGTCGCCCGCTCGATCGGACCGGCAAGGAAATGGATGATCGAACCGGGGTGGTAGATGTGGTCGAGAAAACTCTGCATGGCGACGAGGTCGCGGCGATCGCCCGGCTTGGGAAGGCTCTGCGGGTAGCGCACCGTCAGTGCCGACAGCTGGCCGAAGCTGGAGGATTCGATGATGTCCTTGAGCTTTTCGATCGCCGGGAAGAAGGTCTTCTTGAGCCCGGTCATGATCTTCCTGCCGGTCTCCGCGCTCAGCGCCTGGAGCGCCTCGACCTCCGCGCGGCTGGCCGCGGTGGGCTTTTCCATCCAGACATGGGCGCCGGCCAGCACGCAGTCGCGCGCCAGTTCGGTGGCTCGCACATGGCCGTCCTCGGTATAGTTGGTGACGATGAAGACCAGCTCCGGCTTTTCGTCCGCCAGCATCCGGTGGTGATCGGTATAGGTCCGCTCGCCGCCGAAGACCCGCGCAAAGCCTTTCGCCCGCGCGGCATCGAGATCACAGATCGCTGCCAGATCGACCGGGGCATAGCGGAAGGTGGGATAGACGTTGCGATAGGCATGGCCGCCTGCTCCGATGAAGCAGGCCTTGAGGCGCCGCTGGTACTCGAAATTGTAGCGTATCTCCCGCGGGACGTGGTGCGGCATCGGTCAGCCTTTCAATGCGCCTTGGGTGAGGCCTTCGGTGAAGCGCCTCTGGGTGATGAGATAGAGCAGGATGATGGGCAGGAAGGTGATTACCGTGCCCGAGAAGACCAGCCGGAACTGGGAGGCATAGGTCGAGGCGAAGCGCACCAGCCCCAAGGGCAGGGTCTGCACTTCAGGACTGATAAGGACGATCAGCGGCAGGAAGAAATCGTTCCAGGTCGAGAGCGCCGAGATGATCACCAGCGCCTGCAGGGCCGGAGTGGAGAGCGGCAGCATCACCTGGAGCAGGATCTGGAAATGGCTGGCACCATCCATCCTGGCGGCCTCGACCAGTTCATCGGGCACGCCGATGAAGAAGCTGCGCATCAGGAAGATGCCGAAGGGAATGCCGTTGCTGACCTGCGCCAGGGTGATGCCGGCCAGGGAATTGACCAGACCCAGGTTGAACAGCACCTGATAGAGCGGAATGACGATGGCCTGGATCGGAATGGTGAGCCCGAAGATGATTGCGTAGAACATCCACTCACGCCCGGGAAACCGGATCTTGGCCAAGGCATAGCCGGCAGGCGCACAGGTGATAAGCGTCAGGATCACCACGCCCGCCAAATTCATGAGGCTGTTGGCAATCAGCTCGCCGAAGCCGCCAATCTGCCAGGCATCGGCATAGTTCCGCCACATCAACTGCGCCGGGAGTGCGAAGGGATTGGCCTGGCCGATCTCCGCCTCGGTCTTGAGGCTCGACACCAAGAGCCACCCGAACGGCCCAAGGATGATGATGAAGACGGGCAGCAGAGCCAGTACTACCGGCCATTCGCCTTTGCGGGCACTCATCGTGCAAGCCTCGCGCGCCAGCGGTTGAAGACAATGGTGATGGTGATGGCCAGTGCCGACAGGAGGATGCAGAGCACCGCGGCAAGGCCATGATCCTGTGCCGAAAAAGCGAGCCGGTAGATGTAGGTGGTGATCAGTTCGCTCTGATAGTACGGCCCGCCGTCGGTCATCACGAAGACCGTGGCGAAGCCCTTGAGACCGTTGATCAGCGCCAACGAGACCACGAAGGTCATGACCTCGCTCAGCCCCGGCAGGGTGACGTAGATGAGCTTCTGGAAGGCGGAGGCGCCGTCGATTTCGGCGGCCTCGTAGAGCGAGTGATCGATGTTCTGCAGCCCCGCGATGAAGAGCAGCATATAGAGCCCGAAGCCCTGCCACGAACTGGCGACATTGACCGAGAACAATACCAGCGCCGGGTCCGACAGCCAGCCCTGGGTCCAGCCGCCCAGCCCCAGCTGGTCGAGGCCGGTATTCAACAGGCCAAAGAACGGATCGTAGATATTGGCCCAGATCACCCCTACCACGGCCAGCGAGACCAGATGGGGCAGGAAAAAGGCGGTGCGAAAGAAGACATGCGTCTTCCTGAGCCGGCCGATGGCCAGCGCCAGCCCCAGCCCCAGCCCGCCGGCCAGCACGAGGTGATAGAGCAGCCAGAGGAAGGTGTGCCTCAGGCTTTGCCAGACGATGGGATCGAGGGCGGCGCGACTGTAATTGTCGAGGCCGACGAAGTTTGCACTGGTGTTGAGCCCGCGCGAGTCGGTGAAGCTCAGCCACAGGGTCAGGACGATGGGCGCAAGCGTGAAGATCGCATAGATCGCCAACGCCGGAAGCATCAGCGGCAGGGCCGAGCGCAGGCCATCCTGCCCGGCGGCACCGCCCGGCCTGCCGCGGCGGGTGACACGGGCGGGCTGACCGCCCGTGTCCTTGGCACTGGTTGGGAAGGAAGTCATTGACATAGGGCAGCCAGTTTCGCGCGTCTGGTGAAGAGGCGCTAATGCGCCTCAGCCATCTTGGCTTGAATCTGGGCCATGCCCTCATCGCCGGTGATCTGGGCACTGATCAGCCCCTGGATGACCTGGAAGTAGGTATCGAGCACGCTCGCCGGCAGATAGACGCTTGGGTTGTAGCCGACGCCGCCGGCCGCCGCGCTGAAGATTTCGGCCAGGATCTGCGTGGGCGGATTGTAGCCCTTGATGGCGCGGGGATAGAGCATGGTGCTGGCCAGATTTTCGGCGCGGCGCTTCATCACCTCTTCGGAAAGGATGAAGTCGATCCACTTCATGGCCAGTTCCGGCTGCCTGGAATTGGCTGGGATCATCCAGCTCCAGCCGACGCCTCCGGTGGGCATGGCGACCCCGATATCGCTGGGCATGGCGGCAAAGCCGGCATTGGCAAGGTCATAGCCGGCATTGCGGGCATTGGCAGTGAACCAGGGGCCGGCCACGAACATGGCCGCACGCTTGTTGAACCAAAGGCGAGCTGCGCCATCGAGATCGAGTGCCGCCATGTCTTTGTCGATGAAACCGGCGTCCACCAGTTCGCGCACCCGCACCGCACCCAGCGCTATGGAGGGATCGGTCCAGGGCAGCTTGCCGGCAATGGCCTCGCCGACGACAGGCGAGCCGCTCGACGCCTGGAGTATGTTGCCGAACAGGTGCCCGGCGCTTCCGGCCGTACGCGGCCCGATGGCAATCGGGTTGATGCCTTTTTCCTTGATGTTGCCCATCAGGGTCAGGAAGTCGGCATAGGTGCCCGGAATGGCCCACCCGTTTTCGGCGAACATGTCCTTGTGATACCAGATGCCCAGGGCGTCGAGCCCGTCGGGCACTTCATAGATTTCTCCGCCGCGCTGCGACTTGAGCTCTTTATAAAGCCAGGGATATATCTGCTTGTCCCAGCCGCGCTCGGTGTAGGCGGCAGTCAATGGCGCCACCAAGGCCGCGTCGACCACCGTGGTGACGCGCGCAATGCCCGAATTGGTCAGCATCACGTCCGGGCCGGCATTGGACTGGATCGCCGCCTGTACGGCGCCGTTCGAGATGTTGCCGGTTGGCGGCATGAACTCGACCGTAACGCCCGGATTGGCCGCCTCGAAATCGGACTTGATGCCATTCCAGAGTTCGGCGACCAGCGGCTCGGTGATCTGTTCGGGACCCCACATGACCAGGGTCTGCGCCCGGGCGGCGGTGGCGGCTCCGAGCGTGACGGCGGCGGCGAGTGCCGCAAGGGCAGACGCCATCAAAGTTCGTCTCTGCATTTTTCTTCCTCCTGTTGAGCGTGCCGTTTGCCGGCACTGCGTCTTGGTGCAGTTCACAACTGGCCGTCCGGCGGCCGGGCTTACTTCGCCTCTTCGTTATGGAAGCGTTCGAGAACGGCACGTTGCACGTCGGCAATGTGGGCCGCCATCAGGGCACTTGCGCGAGCGATGTCGCGGGCACGGAACGCTGCCAGTATTTCGTCGCGTTCCCGCGCGGCACGCTGGGCGAAATCGCGGCTTTCATTGGCAATGGTGCGACCGATCTGGATCTGGAGCGCCAGCCGGTTGAGCGTTTCGATCAGCGCCGCATTGTCCGAAAGCTCGGCAATGGTTTCGTGGAACACCCTGTCGCGCGCACCATAGACGGCCAAGTCGCCGGCCTCGAGCGCAGCCACCGCTTCGTCGAGAATACGTTCGAAAGCCTGGATATGCCGGTCGCTCATATTGGGCACGGCGAGCCGGACCGCGAAGCATTCAAGCGTCTTGCGCAGTTCATAGAGGTCCTCGACCTCCTTGCGCGAAAAACTGCGCACGTAGAAGCCGCGATAGGGCTTGATCTCGATCAGCCCCTCCTTGGCAAGCGTGCCCAACGCCTCCCGGAAAGGAGTGCGGCTCACCTGCAGCTTTTCGGTCAGCACCTTTTCGTCGAGCGGCGCGCCGCTGGGCAGTTCGCCCGAAACGATCATCCGCACGATTTCCTCGTAGATGCGTTCGCGCAGCGTCAGGTGGCGGGGTGCGTTCATGGTGGTTCCGTTTGCCTGTTCCCAATTGCATACAATATTTTCATGAGTATACAAGATGGAAAATTCACGATAAGAGTTTTGCATACTCTGCCGGGGCGTCGGCAGCCGGCGTCGTGCTGATGGGAGGATGCGATGGCAAAGGTCTATGTGGTCGGAACGATGGACACGAAGGGTCCCGAGTTGCGCTTTGCCGCCGAGGCGGTGCGCCAGGCCGGGGGCAGCGCGGTCCTGCTCGATACGGGCACGCAGGGCGTGAGCGAAGGTGCGGACATTTCGGCGCTTGAGATTGCCGCGCATCATCCCCAGGGAGCCGAAGCGGTGCTGGGATTGACCGATCGCGGCCAGGCGGTCTCCGCGATGGCCCGTGCCCTCACCGCCTACCTCGCCACCCGCAGCGATATCGGCTCCGTGCTCGGCCTGGGCGGCACCGGCAATACCGCGCTCGTCACCGAGGCGATGCGCTCATTGCCCATCGGCCTGCCCAAGTTGATGGTCTCCACCGTCGCCTCCGGCAATACCGCCCCCTATGTCGGCCCCAATGATCTCGCCATGATGTATTCGGTGGTCGACGTGGCCGGTCTCAACGCCATTTCGCGCAAGGTGATCGGCAATGCCGCCCATGCCGCCGCGGGCATGGCCCTCCATCCGGTGCCCGCCGCCGCGAGCGACAAGCCCGGCCTTGGCATGACCATGTTCGGCGTTACCACGGACTGCGTCACCACGGTGCGCCGGATCATGGAGGCCAGCCACGACGTCTATGTCTTCCATGCCACCGGCGTGGGCGGCCAATCGATGGAAAAGCTTGCCGACAGCGGCCTGGTAGCCGGCCTCATCGATGTCACCACGACCGAGGTGCCGGACCTTTTGGTCGGCGGCGTCTTTCCAGCCACCGACGACCGGTTCGGCGCCGCCATCCGCACCCGTCTTCCCTATGTCGGATCGGTCGGCGCCGTGGACATGGTCAATTTCGGCGCGCGCGATACGGTACCGACCCGGTTCGCCAATAGGCGGCTCCACGTCCACAATGCGCAGGTTACGCTGATGCGAACCACAGCAGAGGAAAACCGGGCGATCGGCACCTTCATCATGTCACGCCTCAACCGCATGGACGGGCAGGTCCGCTTCCTCATTCCTCTCAAGGGCGTCTCGGCCATCGATGCGCCGGGACAGCCGTTCCATGATCCCGAGGCCGACGCGGCACTCTTCGATGCCATCCGAACGGGCTGGATCGAGGCCCCCAACCGCCGGCTGGTCGAACTCGACCTTCATATCAACGACCCGCTCTTCGCTGCGGCCCTTGCCGACAATTTCCGCCAGATCGCCAATGGATAAGCCTCTCATGACCCGCCCGACCAAGACCGAAATCCTCGCCCGCCTCCGCGCCAAGATCGCGGCCGGCCGACCCATTGTCGGCGGCGGCGCCGGCACCGGCCTCTCCGCAATGGCCGAGGAGGCCGGCGGCATCGACCTCATCGTCATCTACAATTCGGGCCGCTACCGCATGGCCGGCCGCGGTTCGCTGGCCGGGCTGCTGGCCTATGGCAACGCCAATGACATCGTCGTCGAAATGGCTCATGAAGTGCTGCCCGTGGTCCGCAGTACCCCAGTCCTGGCCGGCGTCAACGGCACCGATCCCTTCATGCTGCCCGACCAGTTTCTCGACAAACTCGCCGCCCTCGGATTTGCGGGTGTACAGAACTTTCCCACGGTTGGGCTGATCGACGGGGTATTCCGCGCAAATCTCGAAGAAACCGGCATGAGTTACGATCTGGAAGTTACGCTGATCTCCCGTGCCGCGGCCAAGGGCATGCTTACCACGCCTTATGTCTTCAGCACCGACGATGCCACCAAGATGGCCAGGGCAGGTGCCGATATCATCGTCTGCCATCTGGGCCTGACCACCGGCGGTGCCATCGGCGCGCAGACCGCGAAGACGCTCGACCAATGCATTTCCGACATAGACGCCTGGGCCGCGGCAGCCCGCAGCGTCAACCCCGAAATCATCGTGCTTTGCCATGGCGGCCCCATCGCCATGCCCGAAGACGCCACCTATGTGCTGGCCCGCACGGCCATATGCCACGGCTTCTATGGCGCCAGTTCGATGGAACGCCTACCAACAGAAATCGCCATTCGAGAGCAGGTCGCCCGCTTTGCCAGCCAGCGGGATATTCCCACGACCGAAGGCTGAAGAATTTGCGGGGGCCCAACGTATCCTTTGAGCCCAATCCGAGACCTCGGCCCAAGCGGTTTGAAAATCCGCTCTTCGTTTCGCCGACACTGGAAGCCGCCAGTCCGCTGTCCTGAAGCTTTTCCAACGCGGGCCGCCAACGCCAGCGGCAAACATCTCGCTGCGGCCCGCATCGAAAAACCTTCAGGGAATCAGTCCCTACCCGGATTGGGTATAGGCGTTGAGATCATCGATGGATTTCAACCGAGTGACGACTTTCCCCATGGCCTCCTGCTCGGCGCACAGCGCTCTCAGGCGGGGCATCCATTCGCGGTCGACTGTCCAGATTATCTCGAAAAGCTTGCCCGTCGGCGGCATGTCGCGGTTGCCCGCTGGAGGATGCTCGATTGTCCCGCTCGCCCAGGCCATCTGGCGTTCCGCTGCAAGCCAAAAGTGAACCCAAAGCGGCATGTCTATCAGAATGATTTCCGTTGCGCGCTCGATACGGGCGTGGATGGAAGGGAGATCACCGCCGCCGTCGACGATCCATGCATCCTGCTCGATTATGTCCGTGTGCTGCTGCTCGTAGACATCCCTCGGCGCGACCGACCAATCGGATTGCCAGTAAAGGCGGTCTATCTCGAAATACGGCAGTCCTCTTTTCCTTGAGAGCTGCCGGCCAAGGGTGGATTTTCCGCCCGCCGTGTTTCCCAGTATGATGATCCGAGCCATTTCATGCCCTGCAGCCGATCGGTGCGCCGGCTCCACGGTTGCACGCGGCAAGCATATCCACAACGGTGGAATGCAGTCATGGGCCAGCCAACCAGCGAAATGAGCGACGTATGAAGTCCTGACCACCTTCGACGACCGGGTCTCCGTGGGCCATCAGCACTTTCTCGGCGGGCCATGCCAGAACACGCTGGATGGACGAACGCGCGGCGCGACGATCGATAAAGGCGACGCGAAATTTTCGACGTACCGATGGTTCGGCAGCCACCATCAGATCCAACCGGGCCACAATTGCTCGCCAGCCACTGAACCATCCGGGGTGAAAATGCTGAACGAGATCGGTGAAAAGCACCGTTCCACTTCTGCGATGGAAAAAGACAATCTCGGTCGTGATAAGGTTGCCCCGGATGACGGCCAGATCGATGTCATCCACCCAATCCGCAATTGGAGCATCGTCGAAGTCGCCGTCGAACCTGATGTCCATGCGCTTATCTCGCAGGCCCGGCGGCGCATAGACCTCTGCATTGGGGTAAGCGTGCTGCCAACCGCCGAGGAACGTGTGGTGAAGCGAATTGGGCGGGATCAGGTAGCGCACCTCGCCCAACGCGTCGACCGCCGCGCGAAGATCATCCGAGAACTGCGTCGGCGACCATATTAACAGACCGCCACCGGACAATCTGATGACGGCCATGCGCGTGGGATAGTGAAAGCCGCCGGCCGCCGTGACGGCCGGACCGTCCGCGATCCATATCTCGGGACCGAATTCCTTAAGAACAGCGACCATTGGCGCCAAAGATCGGCCATGGGCCGCCTCAGTTTACACATGTGTAAATTTACACTATTGTAAAAATATGGCAATCCCGAAGCGAACGGAGCGGTCTCAAAGTCTCATCCTCGATGCTGCCGACGCTGCGTTTCGGGAGTTGGGGTTTGCCAACACCTCCGTGGAGGAAATCGCGACGCGCGCGGGGCTGACCCGCAAGACGGTCTACAATCTGTTCAGCTCGAAAGAGGAAATCGCCCTGCGCCTCATCGCCCGCGCGGAAGCGGGCGATGCAATCTATCGCGCGCGCATGGAGGCAAACGAAGACGTATTCGCTCTGCTCGAACTCGTCTTTCTCGACAGCGCGCGCTGGTGCCTTGCAAATCCTTCGATCGCGAGACTGGCGCTCGCCCCCTCCGAACGACCGTCGCTCGAACCGCCATCCGATCGCCCGTCCTTCCAGCGGCTCGTCAGAGACCTTCTGGTGCTCGGCCAACAGCAGGGCGTCGTCCGCAAAGATGAGGACCCCAATTTCATGTCGCTGGTTCTGCTTGGGATCTATGGGCAGGCAATGCTCACGGCCCTTTCGAGAGGGTCATTTGGCGACGACGAGATCAGACATGTCATCCGTATCGTCGTCGAAGGCATTGCCGAACGGTCCTCGTCGCAAGCCGATGGCGCCGGTTTTAGAACGTGACACGGCTCGAGGATCGATATTGAGAACCGCCGTCTGGCTCCCACCAATCGGGCCCCTGGCAAGAGGCAAAGCCACCGGGCAGGTCGCTAACGAGCGAGCACCTCGCGCAGTGTAGCCGGCGCGCGCCCGATGAGATTCGCCAGCGTCGGATCGGTGGCGGCGAATTCTCCCGCGCGTGCTGCGCGAAAGGTGCGGTGGGTTGCCCGCAGTGGGCGGCTGCGCGTCAGCGAGGCGCTGAACCCGAAGACGGCCGCCTTCTTTCTCGCCTTCATTCCCCAGTTCGTGGAGCTGACCACGGGGCCCGTCGCATTGCAGTTCGTGGTGCTCGGCTTCGTGTCGGTTATGCTCAACACCCTCGCCGACATCGTGGTCGCTTTTGCTGCCAGCGGTATCAGGGAAGGCGCCGGAGTGCGTCCCGGCCTGATCCGCCGCCTGCGGGAGGGGTCGGGAGGCGCGATGATCGCGCTCGGCATCGGCCTGGCCCTGACGAAGCGCCCTGCTGCCTGATTGCCCGGCCATGGAAAGCGGGCATCCACACGTGACGCATCGAATCTCCACATCGCGGACCTTCGTGGCCTTCACGCCGGACCCAGCCAAGGTCGCCGGCTGATCCGCCGCGGACATCAAGATTTCGGCTTTCGGGCAACGCACTCGCACCGGCATCGCAAATAGACGGCGTCGAGTTCGCCTGCCCAGGCATCCCAAGATGATCGGGCCTCATCGAGCTCGGCTTCCGTTGCGAGCCCCCTGCCGATCAGCTTCGGGCCGAGAGAACTCAGGCTCTGCTTGGCATCCCTGACCGCTTCTCTGCGGGTCAGGTCGTCAGCGCTATGATTGACGTAACTCGCTCCCGTCCAGAGCGGCACGAAACCGTGCGACCGCAGGATTGCTCCTTGCCGCCGGCCAAAGTGGAGAGCATCAGGCTCATCATGTTCATACCATCTCTGCCAAAGGTCGAGCGAGGTCCTGAGCCCTGCCAGATCCGGATGCAGTATATTGCCCCCGGCATCAGCGTCCCTCGTGGCGACCAAGCCTCCTGGCCGCAGCACCCGTCTCGCCTCTGCCAGCGTTCTGGTCAGCGTCGGTGCATCCTGATGATAGAGGACGGCGTGGAAGAAGACGGCGTCAAACTCCCCCTCGGCGAACGGCAGGGCCGTCATGTCAGCTACAGCGAACGACAGGTTGCCGGTCTCCTCGACAAGATGATTTGCCGCGGCGATCGATCGAGGCTGGATGTCAATGCCGACTGCCGACCTAACGTGCGGCGCGATCGTCGCTGTAATATTTCCTGGCCCACAACCAACATCGAGCAGGCGCATATCGGATTGAAGAAAAGGCAGGAAAAAGGCTGAAGATTCCTGTCCTCTTTTCTGCTGAAAGCTCAAGATAGAGCTGTCATATCGGGCTCTCTTCAACTCGGTCATAGGCGCTCCCGGCGACTGCAAATCAGTCCTAGTCCGTCCGTCAGTGAGATGACGGGGCTGTGACGGCCAAGCGCGAGAGAAGCCCGCTTGCCACCGTTTTCACGACATTTCCCGGTAGACTGCGAAGGGCGGAGACGGTCGAAACCGCGCGGTCGACCTCATCCACGCGATGAGGACTGGCACCGTGCTGGCGTTGCTGGAGAAGTCGCCGGATGAATGCGCTGGCCTGTCGGAGGCGGCACGCAAGGCCGCTTTTGCCGCGATCATCGATGAACGATCGGACCCCGTCGACGGAGGGGCTTCAGGAATGCCTCGGCCTTGCGCGCCCGTCCTGACGAAGTGACGGCGCTCACGCCTGGTGAGTACCTCCTCCTCGACGAGCTGCAGAGAAGAATTTCCGGCTCGAGGTAGAGGCCTTGCCCCTGGAGAACGGCCGCTCGTTGGGGCGACTGGTGATTTTCGGCAGCGTTTGAGCACAATTGAGTGGCTGCTCCATGGACGCAGCGTTCCGAAGCCCCGGAAGGCAGCCAAGGGCCAAGTCTGGATAGCCCATGACCGCCGTAAGCCGCTGGCCGATGGCTAGCGCTGGAACGTGAGGTGGACGGTCCCGCTCTCGGCCGTTTCGGTCTTGGTGGTGTAGCCGGCCTCCAATCCGCGCAACCCGTCCCAGAGGCGTATGCCCCGCCCCAGCAGGATCGGAGCAATGGCGACATGGAGGCGGTCCACAAGTCCGGCCTTGAGATAGTCGCGGACCATGGTTGGTCCGCCACCTATCCGAACATCCTTGCCGTTTGCGGCTTTTTCGGCCCGCTGCAGCGCATCAACCGGGTCGGCCGCGAGGAAGTGGAACGTGGTGCCGCCAGCCATCTCTATTGATGGCCGGGGCGTGTGCGTCAGGACGAAGACCGGGCAGTGAAATGGCGGCTCGTCGCCCCACCAGCCCTTCCAGTTCGGATCATCGGGAAAGTTGTGCAGGCCGAACTTGCCGGCCCCCATGATCTCGGCGCCAATGTTGGTGAAGTAATCCTTCGTATACGCATCGTCGAGACCGGTGGTGCCTTTGCCGCTGGTGTCCTTGAGCACGCGCTCCCGAAACGTCCTTGTGGCGACGTACGCTCCAACCAGCCGCGACCAATCGGAGCCGAACGGGTTATCGGGTGTCTGGTCCGTCGTCGTTGCGAAACCGTCGAGCGAGATAAGAAGGTCGACACGTACTGCCATTAGGTTCTCCTGATAGTAAGGCAGATGCCTTATTAATATGGGCAGGATACAAAGGCAAGTGCCTTATTATTGTTGACGCAGGTGGACGATCCGCCTTACCGTGGCGCATGCCTTATCATTCGACCCCACTCGACCTTGCCTTTCATGCCCTCAGCGACCCGACCCGCCGCGCCGTGGTGTCGCGGCTTGTCGAAGGGGAGATGCCTGTCAGTGTCCTGGCCGAGCCTTTCGACATGGCGCTGCCCTCCTTTGCCCAGCATCTCAAAGTGCTGGAGGATTGCGGATTGATCGCCAGCGAGAAACGCGGGCGCAGCCGCTGGTGCCGGCTGGAGCGGGCGCGCTTCGAGGAGGCGGCAAACTGGATGGAAGCGGAGCGGCGACGCTGGGCCGAGCGGCTCGACCGGCTGGAAGCCTATTTGGACAGGACGGAAGAGAATGACGATGGAAAAGCTGTTTGAGACCTGGTCGCTCGACCGTGAGATCGTGCTCGTCAAGGTGCTGAAGCACCCGCGCCATAAGGTCTTCGCCGCTTGGATGGACCCGGAAGCGCTGGCGCAATGGTATGGCCCGGCTGGCCTCAGCATCGAGAACCACGAGGCCGATATCCGCGAGGGCGGGGAATGGCGCTTCGACATGGTGGGCGAGTTCGATGGCCGACAGCAGCGTTTTCCCAACCTCATGCGCTTCCTGAAGATCGTGCCCAACGAACTGATCGTGATGGACTATGGCACCCCGGACCTCGACGACCCTGAGCGCTTCTACATGACGGTTACCTTCGATGAGCAGACCGACGGCAAGACCGTATTGACCATGCGCCAGCTTCACCCAAGCCGCGAACGGCGTCAGGTGGTCGTCGGTTTCGGCGCGGTGGAGTATGGCCTGCAAACGCTTGATGGTCTGGCCGCCTGGCTGGATGGCTGAACGCAGCACATCTGGAGGTTTCCGGTCGCTGCCATGGCGCCATGATCGACTGCTTTCAGGACTTTGCGGCCCAATCCCAACGACGGGAATGCCGTCGCTGATCTTCAAGATAGATCGGGCTGTAGCGTACAATCGGCGGTTCTCGGCGCCGCTTGGTGCGGGTGCGGTGATCGACGGCAATATCGCGCTGTCGAGGGCAATCGGCGGGGTTTGGCGGGCCGAGAACGACGAAACGGAGAACTGCGTCTACGCCATAGCCCTCCAAGTCCCTCCTAAATGTACCTTCGAAGGCGACGAATATGCATGGCAGTTTCCGCCCACGCTGGATTTTGCCTGCTGCTATTACGTGATCGAACCTGTGCGCCTAGCAATGCCGTCCAGCTCCCTGAGCGCATCGCCAGGCAGATCGAATTCGGCAGCGGCAAGATTCTCCCGCAGGTGCGCAACGGACGAGGTGCCTGGGATCAGGAGAATGTTGGGCGCGCGGCGAAGTAGCCAGGCAAGCGCGACTTGCATGGGCGTGGCACCGAGATGCTGGGCGACGTCGGATAAGGCGGACGACTGCAGCGGAGTGAAGCCACCGAGCGGAAAGAACGGCACATAGGCGATGCCGTCACGGGCAAGATCATTGATCAGCGCATCATCAGCCCGATGCGCCAGATTGTACTGGTTCTGCACGCAGACGATCTCGACAATTCTGCGTCCTTCGGCAATCTGCGTGGGGGTGACATTGCTCAGCCCGATATGACGCACCAAGCCCTGCCGCTGAAGCTCGGCCAAGACAGTGAGCGGCGCCTCGATGGACCCCTCGGCGGGGCCGTGCACGTCGAACATGATCCGAAGGTTGACCACATCCAGTGCGTCAAGCCCGAGATTGCGCAAATTGTCATGCACGGCGCGGGTCAATTCTTCGGGCGAAAAGGCCGGGAGCCATGATCCATCCGCGCCTCGCAGTGCGCCGATCTTGGTGACGATGACGAGATTCTCGGAATAAGGCGCGAGCGCTTCGCGGATCAGTTGGTTGGTGATGTGGGGGCCATAGAAGTCGCTGGTGTCGATGTGATTGACCCCGCGCTCGACGGCCTCACGCAGCACAGCCAATGCCGCATCATGGTCCTTGGGCGGGCCGAAGACACCAGGCCCTGCGAGCTGCATGGCGCCGTAGCCGAGTCGCTTCACAGCGCGGTCGCCGAGGGCGAAGGTTTCGGACTGGTTGTCGATGCCGGTCATGATCTTTTCCTTTGTCTGACAAGACGACAGATAGGCGGTGTCCATCCTGGTGATAACCGAGTACAATCCGGACAGGCTGTGCGGATTGGCGAACAGTGAAAATCGATCTGGGTGACCTGAACGCTTTCGTAGCGGTGGCGCGCGCCAGGGGCTTTCGCGATGGGGCGCGCGCAAGCGGCGGCAGTGCGTCGGGATTGAGCGAGGCGGTGCGCCGCCTTGAGGCGCAGCTCGGTGTCAGGCTGCTCAACCGGACGACGCGCAGCGTCGTCTTGACCGAAGCCGGCCATGGCCTGCTGGAGCGGCTCGGCCCGGCGTTGACCGAGGTGGAGTTGGCCCTCGACGTCGTGAATGGCTTTCGCGACCGGCCGGCGGGCTCGTTGCGTCTGAACGTGCCCGTCAGCGCGGCGCGGCTGGTGCTGCCCAGCATCATTCCGCCGTTTCTCGCCGCCTATCCCGATATCCGGCTGGAGGTGATCACTGAGGAAAGCTTCGTCGACGTGTTGGCGGCCGGATGCGATGCGGGCATCCGCTACGAGGAACGGCTGGAGCAGGACATGATCGCGGTGCCGATCGGGCCTCGTGTCCAACGCTTCGCCACCGCGGCTTCTCCGGCTTACCTTGATCGCCATGGTCGGCCCGAACACCCTCGCGATCTGCTTGGCCATGCCTGCCTGCGCGGCCGCTTTCCGAGTGGTGCGATGATGACGCCATGGGAGTTCGAGCGCGAAGGCGAGGTGGTGCGGGTCGATCCGACGGGTCCGTTGACCGTAGGGATCGGCGGAGCAGTCGATCTCGCCGTTGATGCAGCGATCGCCGGCGTCGGCATCGTGGGGCTGTTCGAGGACTGGCTACGTCCCTATTTCGAAAGCGGCGCCCTCGAACCCATCCTCGAACCTTGGTGGGAACACTTCTCTGGGCCGTTCCTCTACTATCCCGGACGGCGTCTGGTTCCGACCCCGCTACGGGCGTTTGTCGACTTCATCAAGGCACCGGCTGCACAATTTGGAATCCGCTGAACATGCAGCGTGCGAATGGGCAGCGCAAAACCGAAGACGCATCAGCCAATGTCAGATCTCCGTAGTCGCCGATGCGGCGATCGGCGGCTGTTGGGTAGCTACCTCGCGGAATATCGTACATGGCGTGTAATCGACGGCGGATGGCGGACCGCGCGGGATTCGAACTTCCATGACGAGGCAACCAGGCTGCCGCCTATTTCCGCCTGTGAGCGAAAGTCGTCGCTCCGTCGCATCGCTTCCCGGCCGGTGCACCCCTCAAATCCGCATCGCGAGCCGGGTGCCGTCATAGATCGCGGCGTGGATGTTGCGCGAGGCGATCGCGTCGCCGATGCGCAACAGCACGAAACCGCCCGTCCGGATCTCGGGACCGGCCCGCCCTCGACGAGACGCTCATAGTCGACGGCGGCGCCGTTTCGCGACAGCGGCTTCAGCGTCAAATATGAATCGTCGAGCGGCAGCGCTCGACCACGACCTGGCCGACACGCCGTTCGTCGCGCCGGTCCGTGGCGAAATCCGAGCCCAGTGTGGCGACAAGCTGGTTGCCGTCGCGACGCACGGCAACGAGCCTCGTGTTGATGGTGATCCTGACGCCCTTCTCGTGAAAGGCGCGCATATAGGGCACGTGGTTCATGCCGCCCACCTCGGGCGTGAAAAAACGTTCCGGCGAGACGAGCTCGACCCCTGCCCCGGCATCGGAGGCGATCTCGGCGGCCGTCATCCCCTGGTGCCCGCCATTGTGGTCGTAGAGCAGCACGGTCTCGGCCGGCTTCACCGCGCCGGCGACGATGTCCCAGCTCGACGTCACCAACTCCGCGCCCGCGTCAAGCGGCGGGTTCTGCGGCAGGCCGCCGGTGGCGATCACGACGACATCAGGCGAGAGCGCCAGCACGTCGTCCTTCTCGGCCCAGACATCGCAGCGCGAGATGATTCAGGCGGCAGGGCTGGAGGAGCGGATCGTTGCTGGTCATCGCCTGTTGTCGTCCCGGTGAAGGATTATTATGGAGCCCTGAAAAGGAGCATTCCCATGACCTCGACCGAAAACCTTACACAGCTCGGCGCCAGGGTGGAAACACCGGCGTCGCCCGAAGCCGCCACGCTGGAGACCGTGCCCTTCACGCGCGGCGACGGCGTGCCGGCGATCGTGCGCTTCACCTGTCCGGAGTTCACCTCGCTCTGCCCGGTCACCGGCCAGCCGGATTTCGCCCATATCGTCATCGACTATGCGCCCGACGGGCTGCTGGTGGAATCGAAGTCGCTCAAGCTTTTCCTTACCTCTTTCCGCAATCATGGCGCCTTCCATGAGGACTGCACGGTGATGATCGGCCGGCGGGTGACGGAGGCGACCCGGCCACTCTGGCTGCGGATCGCCGGCTACTGGTATCCGCGCGGCGGCATTCCGATCGACGTGTTCTGGCAGACGGGCGCACCGCCCGAGGGAGCGTGGCTGCCCGAGACCGGCGTCCCGCCCTATCGCGGACGCGGCTGACCTGGTGATTTCCGACGCTCGGTACCAAAGCCGTAAGGGTGGTTGCAGTAACGCCGCCCAGAAGGGGCGCTCCGAGGTCGCCGGCTCTCACGGACGAGGCTGCGCGGCTTCTTCGAAAAGCCAGTCCCTGAATGCCACGAGCCGGGGCAGCGAGGCACGTTCGGGCCGGTAAACGACGAAATAGGCCAGCGCCGCTGCGACGCTGATTTCCGGGAAGAGGCGAACCAGCCGCCCGGCGGCGAGATCGTCATGGGCCAGAATGCTGCGTGCGAGGGCCACGCCGTGACCGTCTATCGCCGCCTGCAGAACAGCGGCCGAGTTGTTGACCCTGAGGCCGCGCTGCTTCACCCCATCGACCATTCCGGCAGCCTGCAGCCACGTCTCCCAGGACGTAAAGCCAGAGTTCGAATCGACCGACAGATCGTGAATCAGTGTCTGGGTGGCGAGATCGTCCAGCCTCTGGATGCGCGCGCGTGAGGAGAGCCGGAGAAACGACCGGGTAGATTTCTTCGTCCATAAGCTTTTCGGCAGTCAGGCCCGGCCAGTGACCAGCGCCATAGCGCACGCCGATGTCGATGCCCTGGGCGACATAGTCGACAAGCTTGAGGCTTGTATCGAGCCGGACATCGGTGTCGGGGCATCTCGTCTGGAACCCGTCGATCCGGGGCATCAGCCACTTCGCGGCGAAGGCCGGACTGACGGTTACCGTCAGAACACCACCGGAGGCTGCCTCCTTCATGCGCTCAACCCCCGTGCCGAGCCTGTCGAGGCCTGTCCGGATATCGGCAAGGGCAGCCTCGGCCGCTTCGGTCATCGTCAGCCGCACCTTGCCCGATTGGCTGCGGCGGAAGAGCCGGGTCCCCAGCCAGTCCTCGAGACTGCGCACCAGCTGTCCGACTGCCGCGGGCGTAACGTTCAATTCTTCGGCGGCGCCGGCAAAGCTGCCATGGCGGGCTGCGGCTTCAAAGGCGCGAAGGGCGTTGAGATGGACAGGAGACCGCACGGCTGCTCTTGCTTTTCGTAAAACACCATGATGCCGCCTCGGGCCCAGCGGGAGCAACCCCGCCGCTAAAGTTTTTCTTGGCCGGCCGTCAATATCTTCCCGTTTGCGGAGAGGCCCGGGCGGCGGCATCTTCCGGCCGATAACTGCTCCGGCGGAACATACGGAAGGACCGGCCATGGCCTATCTGCAGGTCACTCTCCAGATCCCCAACGAGAACCGCGGCGCCGCGGCGGCCGTCTATCAGAAATACAAGGCATTGTTCCTCGAGACGATTGCGGACGCCAAATCCAAGGAACTGCTCGCGCGCGACGAGGACGTGCAGGTCCTGCATGGCTTCGATACTGTCGAGAACGCCAGGCGCTACCTCGCGAGCAAGCTGTTCACCGATAACGTGGTGACCGGATCAAAGCCGCTGCTCACGGCCGATCCGGAGATCCGCGTCCACGCCTGAACCATCCAGGCCAGGAGACGAGACGTGCGTTCTGAAGGAAAAATTGTTGCGATCACCAGCGGCGGTTCCGGGATTGGCAAGGAGACCGCCGCCCGCTTCATCGCGGAAGGTGCATATGCGGCCATCAATGGCCGCGACGTCGGCAAACTGGAAGCGGCGTCACTGCCGGACGACAGTAACCGGCGAGGGCCCGGAGACTGGTGCGCCGACGCTCAACCCTGCCTTCGAAAGTCACATGCTTGAACCACCCTGTCCTCATCGTCGGAGGCGGCCTCGCCGGACTGCTTGCTGCCCGTCTCCTCCACAAGGCCGGCATCGGCTTTCTCCTCCTGGAAGCGCGCGACCGGCTCGGCGGCCGAATCCTCTCGGCCGACGCCAGCGGCCAGATGTCGGATGACGGTTTCGATCTCGGACCTTCATGGTTCTGGCCCGGCATGCAGCCGGCGATGGGCAACATCGTCGATGCTCTCGGACTTCCCTGCTTTCCGCAGAACAGCGACGGCGACGTTATCTTCCAGCGGATGTCGCGGGAAGCGCCGCAGCGTTATCGCGGCGTTCGACAGGAACCGCAGTCGATGCGGCTCGCCGGAGGCACCGGCGCCATCGTCTCCGCCCTTGCCGCAGCCCTTCCAGGCGAGTGCATCCGGCTCGGCACGCGGGTGGCGCGCGTCGCGCTCGACGGCGCTGCGGTCGAGGTCGGATTTGTCGATGCGACCGGTGTCGGGCAAAGCGTGAGGGCGGCCCACGTCCTCTTCGCGCTGCCGCCGCGGCTCCTCGAAGCGACGGTCTCGTTCACGCCGGCGCTCGATACGGCAACGGCCGGGCGCTGGCGTGGCACGCCGACCTGGATGGCGCCGCACGCAAAGGTCTTCGCCCTCTACGACCGTCCGTTCTGGCGCGACGCGGGCCTCTCCGGCACGGCCCAGAGCATGGTCGGTCCTCTCGTGGAAATCCACGATGCGACGACCGCTTCCGGCAAGGCCGCACTTTTCGGCTTCGTCGGCTTGTCCGCCGATGAGCGCGAGGCGGCAGGTCGCGATGCGATCGTCGCGGGCGCTGTCCGGCAACTTGCAGGATTGTTCGGGCCTCAGGCCGGAACTCCGCGCGCGACGCTGTTCAAGGACTGGGCTGCCGATCCGCTGACCGCGACTGCGAAGGACCGCCGCACAGGCGGCCATCCGGTTCCAACCGACCAGCCATGGGTCGAGGGCGTGTGGCGAGATCGCATCTCGATGGCCGGGAGCGAAACCAGCCGCGCCGAGCCCGGCTACCTCGCCGGCGCGCTCGAGACATCCGAACATGCCGTGGCAGCCATCGTGAGCGGACGGACCAGATCCGCCCGTCCGTCCCGGGGCCGCCTGAAGACAGGAAACCGAACCATGAAAAGCACCTATCGCGCCATGCAGATCACGACGCCGGGCACGCTGGACCTGGTGGAACGCGCGACGCCGAGGCCCCGTGCCGGCGAAGTGCTGATCGAAGTCGAAGCCTGCGGCATCTGCGGCGCGGACGTCTCCGACATCGAGGGGGCCGATCCGTCACTTCAGCCGCCGCGCGTGCCAGGTCATGAGGTCGTTGGCCGCATCGTTGCCCTCGGCGAAAACGTTCCTTCGCTCTGGAAGCTCGGACAGCGCGTCGGTATCGGGCGGCTCGGCGGCCACTGCAACGAATGCGTCCAGTGCCGCCAGGGCCAGTTCCACCTTTGCGAAAACCAGTCCCTCGTCGGTGCCTCGTGCGACGGCGGCTATGCCGAAATGATGCTGGCGCGTGGCACGGGCCTGGTATCGATCCCGGACGAGCTCGCTTCCGAGGAGGCGGCACCCATCCTATGCGCCGGGATCGCCACCTTCAATGCGCTCAGGAAATCCGGCGCGCAGCCCGGCGATCTGATAGCGATCCTGGGGATCGGCGGCCTCGGACACATGGCTCTGCAGTATGCCCGCAAGATGGGCTTCAAGGTCGCCGCCGTGGGGCGCGGCCAGGACATTGCCGAGGACGCCCTGAAGCTCGGCGCCCACCTTTATATTGATACCGAAGCTGAGGATGCCGCTGCCAGGCTCAAGTCCATGGGCGGGGCGAAAGCGATCGTCACAACCGTTCGCAACGCGGAAGCAGCCTCCCCGCTCATGCACGGCCTCGCGCCTCGCGGCCGTCTGGTACTGCTCGGCGCGGGCAAGGACCCCCTGCCCCTATCCGCCGGTCATCTCGTCGTCGGCGAGCGCAGCGTACTCGGATCGATCACGGGCACGCCCTATGAGAATGAGAGGACGCTCGACTTCAGCGTGCTCGCCGGCGTGCGCCCGCAGATCGAGACCATGCCGTTGGAGAAGGCGTTCGAAGCCTACCGGAAGATGAAATCCAGCGACGTCAAGTTCCGGATGGTGTTGACCATGAAAGAGCCAATCCGTGCGCATTAACGACGATCTGTCCAGGCGCGTCATCGTCCACGGCGCGAGGCTCGACTGGGTGCCCAGCCCGGCGGCGGGCGTGAGCCGGCGCATGCTGTTCCGTATCGGCGGCGAGGTTGCCCGCGCCACCTCGATCGTGCGCTATGCTGCCGGCAGCGCCTTTCCCCGCCATACCCACACCGGCGGCGAGGAAATCCTCGTTCTCGACGGCAGGTTCCAGGACGAGCACGGCGACTATCCGGCCGGCAGCTATTTCCGCAACCCGCCCGGCACCTCGCATGTCCCCGCCGCGAAGGATGGCTGCACCATCTTCGTGCGCCTCTGGCAGTACCGCGACGGTGATCGGGAGCAGCTCGTCCGCAAGCCGGGTGAGGGCGAGCAGGCAGAGCCGCGCGCCGGTGCCAGCGCCGCGACCGTCCTGTTCGACGACGGCCACGAAGAGGTACGTGTCGAGGTCTGGAAGGCGGGCGAGCATATCACGGTCGAGAACAGCCGAGGGCTGGAGTTCCTCGTCCTGGCAGGGGAGCTTCTGGTCGGTGACGAGCGACTGGAAGCGCAAAGCTGGGGGCGCGTTCCCGCAGGGACAAAACTCGAAGCGACGGTCGGCACGCAGGCTGCAAGGATCTGGATGAAGGATGCGCCGCTCCTTCACCCTGACGTTCTTTCCCTGCCGGAACTGTGAGCGCAGCGTCGTGTCGCGAACCGCGCCATCGTGCCTGGCTGAGGAAACTATGCGCGCGACAGCCAGTCGGCGGTATGCCGGCCCCGGTGCCGCGGCCATCACTGAGAGAGGCCGGCATCCGAAACCCTTCATATCGGCGTGAGTCCGGCCGAGGGCAAGTGAACGTCCGCCTGGGGTCGAAACAGGTCTTCCGTACCCGGGTACCAAGCGTCAGATTTCGCCACTAGCGACCGCTGGTATCACTCATCGCAGTCGAAGGTGCTCAGCCGCCAGTCGTTGGTAAGCGATGCGACGTCGGAGACCTTCCAGTCGCCGCCGACCTTGGCGAGGGACCACAATATCTCGCGCCGTGACTCGTCCTCATTGGGGAACAGGCGGAACGTCGCGGTCACCTCGGCTGTGTCGGTCGAGATTTTCTCCGACAGTTCCAGGGTGCGGGCTATCTCGGCTTCGTCATAGTCCTGTGCGTCGACGGCGACGCCGAAATCGATGCAGCCGATCTCGCCTTCAGGCGTCTTGTCATTGGCCTCGAAGATCTTGCGGGCCGGGTCGACGAAGCGGCCCCGCAGCGCGGGATCGCCCTCGAAAACGGGCGGGGAATAGAAGAGCCGCACCGCATCCGATGCAGGACCGGCAAGAGCCGGAACGGATAGAAGCAAGGCGATGGCGACGAGGGCTGGAAGTCTCATGATATCTCTCGGAGCGAGCGGCGTGGAGGGTTTCAATAGCACCCGTCAGCGGCCGGTGCTTTCCTGCGTGCGACGTGGTTCCACGGGGGAACCAACGCGGAGGCGCTGCTCCGCGAGCTTGGGCACGTTGCGCACTGCCTCTCCGTCACGGCACGGATCCACGGGTCACCTCGCCTCGCTGCGCTCGGCTCGGGCCCGAGGATGACGAGTTGCGGGACGGAGACCGATCAATACCAGGCGTCCCCGGCTGTCCCCGGCTTTCCGGACTGTCGAATCCGCGTATAATTCCGCCATGCCCATTCGCCAGCTTTCCGAAACCGTCATCAACCAGATCGCCGCCGGCGAGGTGATCGAACGCCCGGCGAGCGTGGTCAAGGAACTGGTCGAGAATGCGCTCGATGCCGGTGCGAGCCATATCGAGATCGCGACGTCAGGCGGCGGGCTCACCCTCATCCGCGTCACCGACGACGGCTCAGGCATTCCCGAGAACGAGCTGCCGCTGGCGATCGGCAGGCACTGCACCTCGAAGCTTTCCGACGACATCCACGACATCCGTTCGCTCGGCTTTCGCGGCGAGGCACTCCCATCGATCGGCTCGGTCGGGCGGCTGACCTTGCGCTCGCGCCCGCCGGGGGCTTCGGAGGGCGCGGAGATCCGCGTCGACGGCGGCAAGATCGCCGGTCCCCGCCCGGCGGCCGCCAATCGCGGCACGCTGGTCGAGGTGCGCGACCTGTTCTTCGCCACCCCTGCCCGGTTGAAATTCATGAAGGGCGAGCGCGCGGAGGCCTCGGCCATATCAGATGTCGTCAAGCGCATCGCCATCGCCTTCCCCGCCGTGCGTTTCACGCTCTCGGGCCCCGACCGCACGACGCTCGACCTGCCGGCGACAGGAGACGGCGCCAATGGACAGAAGGCCCGCATCGCGCAGGTGCTCGGCTTCGACTTTCCCGAGAACGCGCTGTCGATCGAGGCGATGCGCGAAGGCGTGTCGCTGACGGGCCAGGTCTCGATCCCGTCCTACACGCGCGCCAATGCCCTGCAGCAATATGCCTATGTCAACGGCAGGCCGGTGCGCGACAAGCTGATCGCGGGCGCCATCCGGGGCGCCTTCGCCGACGTGCTGCCGCGCGACCGCCACGCGGTGACGGCACTGTTCCTGGCGCTCGATCCCGCCACCGTCGACGTCAATGTCCATCCCGCCAAGGCCGATGTGCGCTTCCGCGATCCCGGCCTGATCCGCGGGTTGATCATCGGCTCGATCCGCGAGGTGCTGGCGGCTTCCGGCATCCGTCCGGCTACGACGGGCGCGGCCGCCATGATGAGCGCGTTCCGCCCCGGGCCGACGAGCTACGGCCATGCGGGGCCGGCCAATGGCCATCGCAGCTTCCACGCCGGCTTCAGGGCTGCCGCTCCGGCCGGCTTCGACCTTTCGCACTCGCCCAGCCGGCCACTCGAGCCGGTCTCGGCGGAGCGTGCGTTCGGCGAGGCAGTGCAGGCCGCCTTCGACACCGGCCCGCTCGCCAGCGCGGACGCGCGCGCCGGCGCGACCGCGGTCGCGCCCGAACTCCTGTCCATGCCGCTCGGTGCCGCCCGCGCGCAGGTCCATCAAAACTACATCGTCGCGCAGACCGAGGATTCGCTCGTCATCGTCGACCAGCACGCCGCGCATGAACGCCTGGTCTACGAGGCGCTCAAGCAGGCGCTCGCCTCGCGCCCGGTGCCGTCACAGATGTTGCTTCTCCCTGAAATCGTCGACCTGCCCGAGGATGATGCCGAGCGCCTCGCCATGCATTCCGAGACGCTGAAGCGCTTCGGCCTCGGCGTCGAGCGTTTCGGACCTGGTGCGGTCGCGGTACGCGAGACGCCTTCGATGCTGGGCGAGACCGACGTGCAGGCGCTGGTGCGCGACCTCGCCGACGAGATCGCCGAGCACGACACCACCGATACGCTGAAGGAGCGGCTCGACGCGATCGCGGCGACCATGGCCTGCCACGGTTCGGTGCGTTCCGGGCGGCAGTTGAAGGCCGACGAGATGAACGCGCTGCTGCGCCAGATGGAAGCTACCCCAGGCTCCGGCACCTGCAACCACGGCCGGCCGACCTATATCGAACTGAAGCTCGCCGATATAGAGAGGCTGTTCGGGCGCCGGTGATCCCATTCGCCTCGAACGTCCGTCAGCAACCCACGCAACGCTACAGGCCTGTGCGGAACTCCGGCCTGCCGCGAACGCCTACGTCGAGAACGAGCACGCGACCGGCAAGCGGCTCCGACAGTTGCTGCTCGGCGGAGAGTGGCTCGCTGGCCGAGGTCACATAAAGCCGGTCCAGGTGATTTCCGCCGAAGCAGCAGCAAGTCGGGTGGCTGACCGGCAGATCGACCACCCGCGAGACCGTTCCCGAAGGGGCATATCGCACCAGCCGACCGCCGGCGTATTCGGCGTTCCAAAGATGGCCCTCGGCGTCGACGCAACTCCCGTCGGGTCGCGCCGGAGCCTGCGTGGTTGCAAAGACCCGCTTCCGTCCGGCGCGGCCGGTGACCGGATCGTAGTCACGAACCCAGATCGTATAGGCTCTCGTGTCGGCGTAGAAGATCCGTCCTCGTTCGGGATCGAAGGCGAGCGAATTGGGAATCGCCAGATCTTGCTCTTCCATGGTGACACGAAGCTCCGGCGTCACGCGGTAGATGGCGCCGACCGGCGCATAGTCGCTTTCCCGCAAGGTGCCGACCCAGAAATTTCCGGCGGAATCGACGCGACCATCGTTCTTTCGATGCTGGCGCTTTCCCGGCTCCGGGTCCAGGAGGAACGCTTGGCCGGCGGTGTCCGGGTCATAGGCGAACAGGCCATTGTCGCAGGCGAGCACAAGTCCTCCCCGCTCCCGCAGAGCCAGTGAACCGATGCGCCGCGCCGCCACCGGATGGCGGGTGCACTGACGCTCTTGCGGATCGTGGCTCCAGAGCGCCGGTTCGAGCACATCGACCCACCACAGGCGTTGCCTACGATCGCACCACACCGGGCACTCGCCGAGCCTGTTGCGGTCGGCGTCGAGAGCCTCAGGCTCCATGCGCCAGCGCGTTCTCGACATGGCCGCCGAGGAAAAGCTGTCCCACGCGCGGATCGGCAAGCAGCTTCGACGCGGCATCGTGCATGCGTGTCTGGCCAAGCTCGAGAACGAGCCCGTAATCCGACATGGCAAGGGCTGCCTTCGCGTTCTGCTCGACCATGAGGATCGTCACGCCCTCGTCGCGAAGCCTGATCAGGGTGCGGAACACCTCCTGGACGAGGTTGGGCGACAAGCCGATCGACGGCTCGTCGATCAGGATCAGCTTCGGGTCGAGCAGCAATGCGCGCGCTACTTCGAGCTGTTTCTGCTGGCCTCCGGAAAGTTCGATCGCCTTGCGATTGCGGAACTCCCGCAGCATGGGGAACTGGTCCATCACCGCTTCGACACGCTGGCGTACCCTCGCCTGATCGGCCGCGGTGATGCCGCCGAGTTCGAGATTGTGGTAGACCGACAACTGCGGCACGACGTTGCGTCCCTGCGGCACGTAGGTTACCCCATGGCCGATCATCTGGCGCGGAGTCTGCCGGGTGACCTCCTTGCCATCGAGCAGTATCTGACCCGACTGAATGTCGAGCAGCCCGAAAATCGCCTTGAAGACCGTGGACTTGCCGGCGCCGTTCGGGCCGATCACCGTGGTGATCGAAGCTTTCGGGATCGTGAACGAGACCCCGTTCAGGATGGTGATCTTGCCGTAGCCGCCATAGACGTTCTTCAATTCAAGCATGGTCAGCCTCCGAGATACGCATCGATCACGGTCTGGTTCGACCTGATCTCGTCGGGTGTGCCTTCGGCGATGATCGCACCTTCCGCCAGGACGATCACGCGCGTGCACAGGCTCATCACGAATTCCATGTTGTGCTCGATCACCACGAAGGTCGTCCCGTGCTCGGCATTGTAGGCAACCAGGCGTTCCTTCAGGCTCGCGAGCATGGTCAGGTTGACGCCGCCCGCGGGCTCGTCGAGCAGCACGAGACTTGGCCCGGCCATGAAGGCCATCGCCGCGTCGACGAGCTTCTGCTGGCCGTAGGACAGGGAGCCCGCAAGCTGATCGCGCAGATGGGTGAGGCGGAAGAACGAGATCATCCTGTCGGCGTCTTCGGCCAGGCCCGCATCCGAAGGGCCGAACAGGCGCGACAGCATTGTGCCGTGGTGTTCCTGTCCGGCGAGGATGACATTGTCGATCACGGACATTTTCGGGAACACGGACAGTTGCTGGAAGGTGCGGCCGACGCCGAGCTTGTTGAGGTCCGAGGCCCGCATCCGCGAGACCTTGCGGCCATTGATCGACACGTCGCCCGCGTCCGGCGAAAGCTGGCCGAGGATGCAGTTGAACAGCGTCGACTTGCCGGAGCCGTTGGGGCCGATCAGACCGAGGATCTCGCCCTTTTGCACGTCGAAGGAGACGCCTCGAACGGCGCGGATGCCGCCGAAACTCCTCTCGATGCCGCGGACGGAAAGGATGGGGCCGCTCATTTCAGACGCGCTCCTTCGCTCATGTCGGCCCGCATCTGGCGCCCGGGCCAGAGCTTCTCGCGGACGCGTCCCCACACGCCGATCAGACCCGACGGGACGAAGACGAGCATCACGATGACGAGGGCCGAATAGATGATGAGGTAGTAGCCTTCGGTGAAGCGCAACACTTCCGGCAGCAGGATCACCACGCCGGCCCCGAGGAACGGTCCGAAGAAATAGCCGGCACCGCCCACCACGACCATGAGCAGGATGCGCAGCGAATGCGCCAATCCGAACGAGCCCGGCTCGATGAACTGGACGAGCGGAGTGACGAGCGAACCGGCGAGGCCTCCATAGGTCGAACCGATGGCGAAGGCCAGAAGCGTTATGCGCCGGGTGTCGACGCCGAGGCTTTCGGCACGGATCGGATTCTCGCGCAGCGCCTTGAAGGCGCGGCCCCACGGGGAACGCACGATGCCCCACATGGCAAGTGCCGCGAGGATGGTGACGGCGAGGGTGAAATAGTAGAAGTGCAGTTGCTTCATCGTCGAGAACAGTCCGAAGTCCGGCCGTAGCATGCCGACAAGCCCGTAGGTTCCTCCGGTCAGCCAGTCCTCGTTGCGCATGACCAGGAAAACGAGAGTGTTGAAGGCCAGCGTGACGAAAGCAAGGAAGTGCCCCTTCACGCGCAGCGCGGGATAACCCAAGAGCAGGCCGACGACGAAGCAGGCGATCAGGCCGAGCGGCATGGCGAGGATCCAATGCCATCCGGCAAGCGTCAGCAATGCCGTCACATAGGCGCCGATCGCCATGAAGGACGCCTGGGCGAGCGAGATCTGGCCGGCATAGCCGAGGGTCAGGTTCAGCCCCATGGCGGCGATCGAGAAGACCAGCCACGAGGTGAGCACATAGATGATGTAGTTGCCCTGACCGAGCGGCGCGAGAACCGCGAGCGCGATCAGGACGACAATGGCAAGCGTCCGCCAGTGGCCGCGCATCAGACAGCCCTCCCCTCGGACGTGCCCATGATGCCCTGCGGGCGCACCAGTATGATGACGATGAGCAGGACCAGCGGCAGCGCGGCGCGATACTGCGCGGTGACATATGTCGCGGTCAGGTTGTCGAGCACACCGATCAGCAGCCCTCCGACCAGCGCGCCGCGAATCTGGTTGAAGCCGCCCACGATGGCCGCGATGAAGGCGATCAGGCCGAGCGTCTCGCCATTGGAGAATTTCGCGAGATAGACCGGTGTGATCAGGAAGGAGGCGAGTGCGGCGAGTGCGGCATTGATGATGAAGGTGTAGAGCACCATGCGCTTGACGTTGACGCCCAGGATCTCGGCCACCGCCGGGTTCTGCGCCGTCGCCTGCATGCAGCGCCCCGTCCGGGAGCGGTTGAGGAACAGCGTCAGCCCTACGACGATGCAGAGCGAAATCGCGAGATTGAGAAGATCCTGCAAGGAGACCACGGCGCCGAAAACGCCGATCGGGTCGCTCGGGAACATGGCAGGAAAGGGCTGCGCCTCGGCCGCGTAGAATTCCTTGACGCTTTCGCGGAGCAGGATGCCGAGCGCCATCGTCGCGATGATCAGCGTGATGCCGCCATGCGGGAGGATCGGCTCCACGATCAGCTTCTTGAAGAGCACGCCGAGCACCAGCATCGACAGTGCGAGGCCGAAGAGCAAGGCGATCCACAAGGGCATGCCGAAGTAACCCACGCCGATCAGCACGAAGAAGGCGGGAAGCATGACGAACTCGCCCTGGGCGAAATTCACCGTCTGGGCAGCCTGCCAGACAAGGGTGAAGCCGATCGCAACCAGCGCGTAGATGGAGCCGGTCGCCAGACCGGACAGCAAGACCTGCAGGAACTGTGACATTGAGCGTCCTTCGGCGAATAGCCGCGGCGATCAAGGCCGCCGCGGCGATCGGTTGACCGTGATCAGTTGGCGGGAACCGTGCCGATCACGACCGGCGCGCCGTCCTTCACCTGCACCATGAAGCTCGGGCGGGACATCTCGCCACGCTCGTCCCAGCAGGTGTCAAGCAGGATCTTCGGGTGATCCGCGACTTTGAGGCAAAGGCCGTGCATCTTCTCGGAGAATTTCTCGCCGTCCAACTCGCCGACCATGTCGGTGACATATTTCGTTGTCCAGGCGCCGACATAACCCTTGATCGCGTCATGCGTAGGTTTGCGCTTGAAGGCCTCTTCGAACTTCTTGGCGAAGGCGCCGATGCCGGGCACGTCCGTCGCCGTCGCGGTGACGCCGACTTGGGCGATCGCGCCTTCGGCGGCACCTCCGGCGAGCTCGATGACCTTGGCTTCCGTGAGGGTCACTTCGCCGACGAGCGGCATGGCGAGCCCCTGCTTCTTCGCCTCGATCAGGAAGCGGGCCGACTCCTCCTGGTTCATATAGACGAACACGGCGTCGGGTTTCGCCTCCTTGAGCTTCGAGACATCTGCCGCATAGTCCGTCTGGGCCTGCTCGGACGGCACGTCGGCGACGACCTCGATGCCGGCTTTCTGCATCTCGGCCAGGAAAACGTCGTGTCCGCCCTTGCCGAACTCGTTGTTGACCCAGGCGACGCCGACCTTCTTGGCCTTCAGCGTGTCGGTGAAATAGGGCGTGAGGGCGGGAAGGCCTTTCTGGGCGCCCGAAGAGGTGCGGAAAATGAAGGGATTGCCTTTCTCCACGACGCCGGGCGCTTCCGAGCCGACGAATTGCGGCGTGCTGTTCTGCTGGGCAACCAGCATGTTGACCATGGTCGAGCCCGAATAGATCGTGCCCCATATCGCGTAGGCACCTTCATCGATAGCCTTCTGGACGAGCGCGCGCGACACTTGCGGGTCGGTCTGGGTGTCGTATTCCGTGACCTCGACCTGATTGCCGAGAATGCCGCCCTCAGCGTTGATCTCCTCGACGGCAATCTTGATGCCGTCGCGCCAGTTGGTGCCCGACGGAGCGCCGGCGCCGGAAAGCTCGGCGACCATGCCGACCTTGACCGTCTCCTGAGCCTGGGCCGCACCAAGCATGGCCAGTGCGGTCGAGAGTGCGAGTATGGATCTGCGGTACATCAAAGTCCTCCCATAGAAGCAATTGGGCCTTGCGACGCCGTCTCCATCAAGCGCCACCCAACCAGATGTTCAGGAGACAAAACTCATATCCTGCCCTGCCGAAAACGCACGCCCGGAACCTTCCCCGAGAAGAAAATCCGCGAGCGTCTCAGCCTGCGCATCGAACATTCCGGTACCCGTCATCGTGCGGCAGCCGAGCCGCCGCGCGGCGAGGATCAGCAGCGGAACCTCCGGCTTGGTCACGACGCAGGCCACGAACTGCCATGGCTGCAGCTTGTCGAGATCGACCGGCGGCGGATCGCCCGCGGACATTCCCATCGGTGTCGCATTGGCGACAAAGTCGAAACCCGACGGATCCGCGCTGCCGGCGACAACCCTGCCCGGGAACCGAACCCCGAGTCTGGCGAGAATGTCGTCGCGACGCGAAACATCGACGTCATGTATGGCAAGAAGTGCTGCGCCGCGCTCCAAGAGTTCCAGCGCGATCGCCGAGCCCGCACCACCACAGCCGACAAGCAGGGCCCGCTTGCCGGCGACCGTGAAGCCCTCCTGCTCGATGCCGCTCACATAGCCGAGCCCGTCGGTGTTGTCGCCGTGCCAGCCCGACTCGGTGCGACGCAACACGTTGACGGCTTCGGCGAAGGCGGCCCGCTCCGTCGTTGTCGCGCAGAGTGACAGGGTCGCACGCTTGTGCGGCACGGTCACCAGCACGCCACCGACGTTGCGCACCTTCGACAAGGCGCCCAGAAGCTCGGCTATGTCGGCGATCGGGACGTGAAGCGGCACGACGACGGCGTCCAAGCCGCGATCGACGAGGATCCGCGTGATCGCGTCGGGCGACCTCACCTGCGCCACGGGATCGCCAACGACGGGGAAGAGCCGGGTGCTGCCGGATGGGAAGAAACCGGTCATCGGGCCCCCCTGCCGAACGAAAGAGCCGGCAGGCCGCGAAGCGGTTGCCGCTCACGCACGGTCGCACGGGCAACCATGTCGCCAACGGCGATACCGTCGCGACGTTGCGGTCGCAATGCCTGCACGTTCTCCTCCGCTGCATTCAGAGTTCCAACGAAATACTAGCGAGGGGCGGCATTCATATCGCGTACCAACTTCTGCGACTTCCATAACATGATGTTAAGCCCTGCGGGACCGTCGGCGCGGCGGCTGCTGCTTCGCGGCGATCGAACTGACGCTCACCATTTCGGCCCTCAAGAGCTCGATGAACTGCTCGGCATAGACGGAAAGCGGCAGATCGTTCCGGTATGCGACATAGGTTCGGAAGTTGCTGTCGGCGTCGATCTCGATGCTCTTCAGGCCAGGCACCGTACCGTGCGCAACGGTGAACTCGTCGATGATGGCTATGCCCAGCCCCGCTGCGACCAGGCTGCAGACGGTGGTACCGAAGCGGGCCTTGACGTTCATCCGGTATTCCTTGCCCGCATCGGTGAGCATGGCCGCCATGATGGCGCCATAGGGGTCCTTCGGGTTGATGCCGATCAGCGGATAGTCCGACATTTCCGCCGGGGTGATCTTCGTTCGCGCGGCGAGCGGGCTGGTCTGCGGTACGATGCACAGCAGCCGCCCGTTTGCGAGCGGCTCGAACTCGATCAGCGGATGGTCGAAGCGCGACGATATGGCGACGACCTCCCCGCGCCCGAGCAGCAGATAGTCGATGGCTTCCTCGATCTTGAGGATGTTGACGTCGAGCCCGAGTTCCGGATAGCGGCGTCGCAATCCCGCGATCGCGCGCGGCACCATGACATTGGCGATGCTCGGCACGGAGGCGACGCACAATTCCTGGCTCTTGCCCCGGCCGAGATCGGCCACGGCCGATTGCAGGTCGTCGATCTTGCGGTGGACGGTGTCCAGAAGATCGAAGATGTTGCGCGCCTGGGGCGTCGGCACGTAGCGTCCGGCGCGACGATCGAACAGGCGAACGCCCAGGGAATCCTCGGAATATTTCATCAGGCGGCTGATGCCGGGCGCGGCGACATTGAGCAACCGGGCAGCACCCGCGATGCTCCCCGTCACCATGATCGCCCGAATGACCTCGATCTGCCGAAGCGTCAGCATTGGCCTGTTGCTCCCTCGCCGGTTTGACCCAAACAATACATTACCTGCTTTGCGATCAAATGCCGCGCCTGCAGGAACGCACCCGCCCGCATGGCAGGTTTCCCGCTGAAGGAATCGGCCACCGGGTCGGGCCTGCGTATATCTTGCCGGCACAATGACGAAAGGCCGCATTCGGTATCATCCGGCGCTTCAGCGACCAGACGCTGTTCCCCCGGTTCTTCAAGGCTCGTTACGGCGCCCGCGCTGAAAATTGACCCAGGCGACCCTCGCGGACCTTCTTGGGTCACGCCCTCGCGCCTCCGAAATCCTGAACCGCAGGCGGGCTCTGACAACGGAGATGATTTATCGGCTGAACCGTGAATGGCGTATCCCGGCCGAAATTCTCATTCAGCCCTACCATCTGGCTGCCGACGAGCCAAAAGAGGCAGCGCACCAGGAAAGGTGAGCATCCTATCGGCCGCCCACGGTCTTCCGCCACCCTCAAGGGAGATCACACTCGCCTTGCCAGATGCCGGTGCGGGTATCTCCTGCTGCTTCCTCTACCCGTGCGCGGGCGGCCTTGCTGTGCCAGTCCGCTCCAGACGCTCCGACGGTATCAAAGCTGTCATTCTATCTGCGTGTTCGAGCATCCGATCTTCCCGAAACCGGCCTTCACTTTCGGTCCGATGTTCTGATCACGCGACCTTGGCGGTCTCCACCCCCAGACGGTCGAGGACGCGGTCGGCGATGGGGATGGCCGACGTGGCCGCCGGCGAGGGCGCGTTGCAGACATGCAGCATGCGCTCGGTCTCGATGAACAGGAAGTCGTGGACCAGCGTGCCGTCACGGGCGACGGCCTGGGCGCGGATGCCGGCTTTGTGCGGCAGGAGATCGGAGAGCTCGAGGCTCGGGCAATATTTGCGGCACTCGGCGAGGTAACCCGGCTTCCACAAGGAGTTGCGCAGTTCGGTCACCGCGGACTTCCTGTTGTTCAGCACCGTCTTCCAGAAACCGGGATACATGAGATAGTCGACGAGATCGGCCAGGTTGATGCCCAGCTTCCGATAGGTTTCCCGGCCGAAGCCGATCACAGCATTCGGCCCGACCGTCACGCTGCCGTCGATCGTCCGCGTGAGGTGGATGCCGAGGAAGGGCAGATCGGGATCCGGGATCGGATAGATGAGGTGGCGCACGACCTCGTTCTTCTCGCGAGGCAGGCGGAAATATTCGCCGCGGAAGGGCACGATCCGGTGGCTGATGGAAAGACCGGCCATGACCGCGAGCCGATCCGACTGGAGGCCGCCGCAGACGACGAGCTTCCGCGCCCGCCAGTTCCTGCCCGGCGACGACACGGTCACGGCGTCGCCCTCCTCGCGGATGCCGGTCACCTTCGTGCCGAGCAGGATCTCGCCGCCGAGGCGCTCGATGGTCTTGCCCGTCGCCCGGCACACCTTGCCGTAGTCGACTATGCCGGTGGACGGCACGAACAGGGCGCCGAGGCCGGCAATGTTCGGCTCGCGCTCGGCGAGTTCGCCGGCGCTCACCGGGACCACCTCGATCTCATTGGCCGTGGAGCGCTCATAAAGCGCATTCATCCGCTGAACCTCCAGCGGATTGGTGGCGACGAGCAGCTTGCCGCAGACCTCGAAGGGAATGTCGTTGGCGGCACAGAATTCCTTGGTGGCCTCGGCGCCCCTGCGGCACAGCTCGGCCTTCAGGCTGCCGGGCGGATAATAGATGCCTGCATGGATGACGCCGCTGTTGTGGCCGGTCTGGTGCTCGCCCAGCCCGTTCTCCTTCTCGACGAGGAGCAGGCTCGAACCGGGGCGGCGCTCCAGTAGCCGCATCGCGGTCGACAGCCCGACAATGCCGCCGCCGATCACGCAATAATCGTAGAGCATGGATCCCTTCCGTGTCGCCCGGCCGTTTCATCCGACCATTCACCTGATGTCGTAATAGCGCCGCGCCTATCGCGGCCGATCGGGACCTTAGAGCGGCGCAGCCACAAATGGAATCGGCTCCCGCCCCATCTGTTCGTCGGAGCATGGGCGCGGGCCGCCGCCGGAAAGATGGGCCGGATATCGATCTGGCCGAACTGGAAGGCCGGGCCTGAACCTCGCCATGGGGCGGCCGGTCGGCTAGGGATCGACCAAAGGCCGTCCCCAAGTCGCAGCGGCCTGCGACCAGAAGCCGGGTTGAGACCGGCCGCAACGAATGGTTCAAGTCGGCCAGCATTCGAACAGCACGAGGATTACAGATGACCGCCAGCCCGAATTCGGCAGAGGCCCGTGACATCGCCTATCAACTGCACAGCTACACCAATGCCCGGCTGCACCAGGAGCAGGGCCCGCTCGTCATCCAGAAGGGCGACGGCGTCTATGTCGAGGACCTGCAGGGCAAGCGCTATATCGAGGCCATGGCGGGGCTGTGGAGCGTCGCGGTCGGCTTCTCCGAGCCGCGGCTGGCCGCCGCGGCGGCGAAGCAGATGGAGCGGCTGCCCTTCTACCACACCTTCACCAGCAAGTCGCATGGACCGGTCATCGACCTCGCGGAGAAGCTGGTGTCGATGGCGCCGGTGCCGATGTCCAAGGCCTATTTCACGAATTCCGGCTCGGAAGCCAACGACACGGCGCTGAAGCTCATCTGGTATCGCGCGAATGCGATGGGCCAGCCGCAGCGCAAGAAGGTGATCAGCCGCCAGCGCGCCTATCACGGCGTGACGATCGCTTCGGCAAGCCTGACCGGCCTGCCCAACAACCATCGCTCGTTCGACCTGCCGCTCGCCAACATCATCCATGTCGGCTGCCCGCATTTCTGGCGCGAGGCCAAGCCGGGTGAGACCGAGCAGGATTTCTCGTCGCGGCTCGCGGCCGAGCTGGAAGAGACCATCCTCGCGGAAGGGCCCGAGACGATCGCCGCCTTCATCGGCGAGCCGGTCATGGGCGCCGGCGGCGTGGTCGTGCCGCCCGAAGGCTATTGGGAGAAGATCCAGGCGGTGCTCGCCAAATACGACATCCTGCTGGTCGCCGACGAGGTGATCTGCGGCTTCGGGCGGACCGGCAACATGTTCGGCAGCCAGACCTTCGCGATCAAGCCCGACATCATGGTCTTCTCGAAGCAGATCTCCTCGTCCTACATGCCGATATCGGCGCTGCTGATCAACGATCGCGTGTTCGAGCCGATCGCGGACGAATCGAGCCGCATCGGCGTGCTCGGCCATGGGTTCACCGCCAGCGGCCATCCGGTCGCGGCGGCGGTGTCGCTGGAGAACCTGAAGATCATCGAGGAGCGCGACCTTGTCGGCAATGCGCGCGTGGTCGGCGCGCATCTGCAGAAGCGGCTGCGCGATCTTTCCGGCCATGAGCTTACCGGCGAGGTGCGCGGCGTGGGCCTGATCGCGGCGATCGAACTCGTCGGCGACAAGGAAAGCCGGCAGCCCTGGGGGGCGACGGGAGCGCTCGGATCGCTGGTCAACCGTTATCTGCAGGATCTTGGCGTGATCTCGCGCAATATGGGCGATGCGATCGCCTTCTCGCCGCCGCTCATCATCACCGAGCGCGAGGTCGATCTGGTCGTCGATCGCCTGACGGAAGCGATGGATCGTGCTGCGGTGGAGGTCCGGGCGAGCCGGACCGTGCCGGCCAAGTAGATCGAAGGAGCGGCCGCGCCATGGCGAACCGAAGGCGCATCCTGATCGTCGGGGCGTCGCGCGGCCTCGGGCTCGGCCTTGCCAAGGAATATCTCGCGCGCGGCTGGGACGTCGTCGCGACCGCGCGCAACGAGACCGGAGAGGCCGCCCTCGCGGTCCTCGCGGGCGAGACTTCGGGAACACTGTCGGTCGAGCGGCTGGACATCTCGCGTCCCGACCAGGTGGCAGCGCTGCATGCAAGGCTGGCGGACGGCCGTCTCGACGTGCTCTTCGTCAATGCCGGCATTGCCGGAGATCCCGACGAGCCGGTCGAGGCGGTGGCCACGGACGAGTTCCAGCGGGTCATGACCACCAACGCCCTCGCCCCGCTCCGTCTGGTGGCCTCTTTCTGGACGCTGGTGAAGGACAAGGGCACGATCGCGGTCATGTCGTCTGACATGGCCAGCGTCGGGGGGAACAATGGCGGCGGCTGGGAGGTCTATCGCGCCAGCAAGGCGGCGCTCAACCAGCTCATGAGGAGCTTCACCGCCCGTCACGCGGCCGACGGCAGGACCTATCTCCTGATGTCGCCGGGCTGGGTGCGGACCGACATGGGCGGTGGCAACGCGCCGCTCGACGTGGCGACCAGCGTTTGCGGCATCGCCGACACGATCGCACAGCGCGAGGGTTCGGGCGGACTGCATTTCGTCAACTGCCTGAACAAGCCGATCCGGTGGTGAGGCAAAGGCCCTGCTGCCGGTTCCAACGCCGCTTCGGCTCGTCGCAAATATTGACAATATATGCGACGACGCTCATTGTCCCCCACAGAGTGAAAGGGCTGGGCCATGACCGCAGACAGTAGCATTCATGTCCGGGTTGGCGGACAGCTGCGGGTGCATCTCCAGCAGCAAATCGGCGAGAACGGCCTCTATGAGAATGCGAGCGAGTACATTCGCGCGCTGATTCGGCGTGACTTGCAGACCCGTAACGAAGCTTGGGACTGGCTCAGGAAGCAGATCGAGCCAGGCATGAGGGCCGACGAGAGCGAATTCAAGGCCGTGTCGGCCGAGGATGTCATACGACGTAACCAAAACCGAACCCGATAGGCATGGCGGGATTTCTGTTTTACCCGCCGGCGGATGCCGCGCAGGATCGCATCTGGCAGGAAACCGTCGCGAAATGGGGCGAAGCGCAGGCCACCCGTTACATCCGGGGCCTGCACGTGCACCTGCAAACCCTCTCGGAAACGCCCGCCCTCTGGCGGAAATTGCCCGGCAATCTCGCGGTTCCGGCCGACCTCAAGCTAGATGCCTATTTCAGCCATTACGAACGTCACTATGTGTTCTTCCGCAAGCTCTCGGGCGACCGGATCGGTGTGCTGAGCCTCCTGCACGACCGAATGGACGTGCCGGTGCGCTTGGCCGAGGACCTTCAGGCGTTGAGTTCCCGCCAGATAGACGAATAATCTCCCGGCCTTCCTTTCTGGTGCTTCGGCGCGGCCGCTTCAGCGGGCGCTCCCCGACGGCGGGATTCCATCGCCGGGGAAGGCACCATCATTCCTCCCGGAGGAAGATGCGGTCGAGGAAAGCGAGCAACTCGGCATTGAATTGAGCCGGCCTCTTCAGCGGCGCAGAGTGACTGACGTCAGGCAGGATCAGCAGTTCCGCCCCAGGGATGCCCTGCGCGAGATATCTCGCGTAATCGATCCTAATGATCCGGCCCCTTGGTGAGGTTGCCCTCGTAGAATGCAATCCACGCCGTGCTGCCGAATTGCGGGTGGGGTCGCCGAAACCCCAGGAATGGACATCACCCTTGTTTGGCCGCTCCCAACCCAAGCAGCTTCATCGCGTTCTGCTTGAGGATAAGAGGACGCACCTCGGGCTTGATGTCGATCTTCTCGAAGTCGGCGAGCCAGCGATCGGGCGTGATCACCGGCCAGTCGGAGCCGAACAGCACCTTGTGCCTGAGAAGCGTGTTGCAATAGCGCACGAGGATCTCGGGGAAATATTTCGGCGACCAGCCGGACAGGTCGATATAGACGTTGGGCTTGTGCGTGGCGACGGCCAGCGCCTCCTCCTGCCAGGGGAAGGAGGGATGGGCGAGGATGATGGGCATATCGGGGAAATCCGTCGCCACGTCGTCGAGATACATCGGATTGGAGTATTTCAGGCGGATGCCGTTGCCGCCCGGCATGCCGGCCCCCACCCCGGTCTGGCCGGTATGGAAAAGCGCGGGCACGCCGGCCTCGGCGATCGCCTCGTAGAGCACATAGGCCGAGCGGTCGTTGGGGTAGAATCCCTGCATGGAAGGGTGGAACTTGAAGCCGCGAATGCCGAAGCTCTCGACCAGGCGCCTCGCCTCGCGGGCGCCGAGCCTGCCCTTGGCCGGATCGATCGAGGCGAAGGGAATGAGCACGTCGCTGTTTTCGGCGGCGAGCTCGGCCATCTCCTCGTTCTTGTAGCGGCGGAAGCCGGTCTCCCGCTCCGCATCGACGGGAAAGATCACGCAGGCGATGTTGCGCTCGCGATAGTAGGCGGCCGTCTCCGGAACCGTCGGCGGATGGGCGTGCGGTGACTTGAAATATTTCGCCATCGCCGCCTGGAAATCGTCGTAGCCGTCGTCGGGATGCGTGCCGCAGGGCTCCTCGGCATGGGTGTGGATATCTATGGCGACAACGTCGTCGGGGTTGATCATCGGTCTCTCCTCGTGAACTCAGGCGACCAGGACGCGCGGCGAATAGGGCTTTGAGTAGAGTTCCTCGACAAGATCGCACCGGTTGGCGAGCACGGCCATCTGGCTGATCGTGCCCTTGTCGGTGAGCTCGCCGCGGTCGATGTCGGGCGGCGCGGCAAGAAGCAGCGCGCGGGCGGCACGATTGGACGAGCCCGTCGCGGCCTTCGCCGCAGCGGCGAGCTTTTCCCGGAAAACCGCACGAACCCTCTGATCGGCAAGCAGCGCTTCGCCGGAAAGGCCTGGCGCGACGGGCGCCAGCGCCTGGAAATCGGGAAAGATCAGGAGGGTGATGTCGTCCCGGTTCAAGCCGGCGACGATCACGTCGCGGGCAAACGGCGCGAAACGGGAAACGAGATCGGCGCGCAGCGGGCCGACGCTCACCCACGTACCGGAGGAGAGCTTGAAATCCTCATTGATGCGCCCGTCGAAGACATAACCCTTGGCGGGATCGGCCTCGTCGGCCAACCGCAGCGCATCGCCGAGACGATAGTAGCCTTCGCCGTCGAAGGCAGCCGAAGACAGCTCCGGCTCGCGCCAATAGCCCGGCGTGACGCTGGGCGCCCTCACCCGCGCCTCCATCTTGCCGTTGACGGGCACCAGCTTCAGCTCGACACCGGGAACGGGAAGACCGACACGCGCCGCGCCGGCGTGTTCGAGGTCGCAGACCATGGCGAAGGGCGCGGTCTCGGTGGCGCCGAGCCCTGTCAGGATCGGAATCCGGCGGCCGATGGTCTGCACGGCAAGATCCTCCATGGCCTTCCAGACCACGGGGGAAATGCCGGCGCCGGCGAAGAACAGCATCTTGAGCCGCGAGAAGAACTGCTCGCGAAGGGTGTCGTCCGCCTCGAGGCGCGGAACGAGTTCCTCGAACCCTTTCGGCACATTGAAATAGATGGTGGGCGCGATCTCGCGCAGATTGCGCAACGTTTCCGGAATGCCGGCCGGCGTCGGCTTGCCGCCGTCGATGTAGAGCGAACCGCCATTGTAGAGCACCAGCCCGCAATTATGGCTGCCGCCGAAGACGTGGTTCCAGGGCAGCCAGTCGATCAGCACCGGCGGCTCGTCCTTCACGAAGGCGAGGGTTTCGCGCAGCATCACCTGGTTGGAGCAGAGCATGCGCTGCGTCGTGACGACGCCCTTCGGATTGCCTGTCGAACCTGAAGTATAGAGGAACTTGGCAATCGTATCGGGCCCCACCATCCGGTGTGCGGTCTCCGCAGCGTCGCCGGCTTGCGTCGCCAGGAGATCGGAAAAGGGCGTCGCCGCCCGATGCCACTCAGGCTTGCTCAGCACGACCTCGGCATCGGCGGGAACCACCGCCTCGAGCGCAAGACCATAGGCCTCCGCATTTGCCGCGAAGACGAGACCCGGCGTCAGCTTGCCCATGATGTAGCGAAGCTTGTCAAAGTCGGTCGAGACCGTCGAATAGGCAGGCGAGATGGCGGCGAAGGGAATGCCGGCATAAAGGCAGCCCAACACCAGCATTGCGTGGTCGAGGTCATTGCCCGACAGGATCGCCACCGGCCGCTCCGCCGAAAGCCCGCGCGCCACGAGTGCCGAAGCGACGGCTCGCGCATGCGCCAATGCCTGACCGTAGGTGATCTCGCGCCAGCCGCCGGCGGGCTCGCGTTCGGCCATGTAGACGCGGTCGGGCGCAACCTCCGCCCAATGAACGAGCCGATCGGTCAGCCTGTCGGGATAGGACGGCAACGGCTTCGTCGGCCTGACATGGACGACGCCGTCCGGCCCATATGTGAAGTCGACGCTGTTCCTGCCGAGCGACACCGGCAGCCAGCCGGGATCTCCACCTTGCGTTCTCTTGTCCAGCATGTCCGGCCCTCCCTGCCGTCCCAAGCAGACATTCCTTGGCAAGCCAACGAATGGTCTGCTCAGGCCTTTGTTTTGTTGCAGATTCTTGTCGGAAAACCGTGGGACACGTTTCCGGAATCTGCTTTGGCCTAACCTCTATGGGAAATCTTCGGCGCTCTTTTGGCGAGAAAGTCCTGCAATCGCTGCTTGGCCTCCCGGTCGTCCTGAGCGATGGAAGAAAGCAGCGCCTCCACCAGATAACCTGTCGAGCGGTCGGCATCCGCGATGCGCGGCAGCCCATGTATCAGGGCGAAATTGGTCATCGTCGCATTGCGTGCGACCGCCGCGGCGAGTTCGAATGCCTTGGCTTCCGCCTTGCCGGGCTCGACCAGATAGTGCGACAGGCCGAGCCGCTCGCCCTCCTCCGCCGAAAGCGTGCGGCCGGTCAGCATCATCTCCATCATGCGCGAGGTGCCGATGAGCCGCGGCAGCCTGACGGAACCGCCGCCGCCCACATAGATGCCGCGCTGACCCTCGGGCAGCGCGTAATAGGCCGTGCGGTCGGCGACGCGCACATGGGTGGCGCTGGCGAGTTCCATGCCGCCGCCGATGACGGCCCCATGCAGCGCGGACACGACCGGCACGGGACCGAACTCGATCGCCTCGGTGACGCGGTGCCACATGCGCGAATGCTGGATGGCTTGTGGAATCTCGGTTTCGACCAGGTCCGAGAGGTCGAGGCCGGCGCAGAAATGCTCGCCCTCGCCGAGCAGCACGGCCACCTTCACCGCGCTCGGGAAGGACGCGAAGGCATCTTCCAGAGCAAGCATGGAGGCTTCGTTCAGCGCATTGCGCTTGCGCGGTCGCGTCAGGCGCACGACCGCGATCGCGTCCACGATCTCGACGGTGACGGGTCGTTCGTCCGGTATCTTCACTGTGTTCGCTCGATCAGCCATTATTGTTATGTGTTATAACTAAACTGCAAATCTCGCAACCCCTCACGCTCCGCCATCGCCCAGCATGCTATGGAGCAGGTGGAGGAGTTGGTCGCGCTCTTTCGGCTGGAGCCGGGCGAGCACGCGGCTCTCATGTTCGGCCTGCAGACCCATGGCCTCGGCGAGCAACCTTTCACCGGCGTCGGTGAGGAACAAGGCGTGGGAGCGGCGATCGTTCAGCGCGGGCTCGCGGCGGGCAAGACCGCGTTTCTCCAAGGTGTCGATGATCGGCACGAGATTGGTGCGCTGAAGTCCAAGAGCTTCGCTCACCGCGGTCTGGGTCAAGCCCGGATTGGCGTTGACAACGCAAAGCACGCTGAAGGAAGCGGGCCTCAGGCCGACCGCCGCCATAGTGCCGATAAAATCCTCGAAGACCATCAGCTGGGCGCGGCGCAGCATATAGCCGACGAAGGACGGCAGGGGATCGAGGCGCGGCGCAGAGGAGTCGCGGCTTGTCGGTCTCTGCTCGATTGTACCGTGGTCCGACAAGAACGTTCCTCCATTTTTCGTCCAAGCAGCCTCTTGGCTTTGCCCGCAAGATAGTTATACGATATTACAATCCAAGGGGTAGAACTTCAACCCCTCCGGCCACGACCTCGGGAGGAGAAAGAGCGTGGACCCAGTCGTTCTTGCGTTCCTGGTCCAGGACGGTGTGACCAACGGCGCCATCTATGCGCTGCTCGGCCTGGCCCTCGTCCTCGTCTTTTCGGTAACGCGCGTCATCTTCATTCCGCAGGGCGAATTCGTCACTTATGGCGCTCTCACCCTTGCCAGCCTTGATGCGGGCCGCTTGCCCGGAACGGCCACGCTGCTGCTTTGCTTCGGCGTCGCCGCCTTGCTGCTCGATCTGTGGGATGCACGAGGCGAACTGCAGATCCGGGCACTGCTACGAAGCGTGCTCTTGAACCTCGCGCTTCCCGCGGCGATCTACTGCGTCCTCATTCTGCTCGCTCCGGTCGGACTCGCGCCAGTCGGCAAGGCGTTGCTGACGATACTGCTGATCGCCCCGATGGGCGCATACCTCTATCGCATCGCCTATCGTCCACTCGCCGATGCCTCGGTGCTGGTACTGCTGATCACCTCGGTCGGCGTACATCTGGCCATGATGGGGCTCGGCCTCTTCTTTTTCGGCGCGGAAGGACTGCGCGGCCGGCCGCTCGCGGCGGGCAGCTACGCTCTCGGCTTTCTCCCCGTCTCGGCGCAGAGCCTGTGGATCTACGGCACCACGATCGCGGTCATGGTCGGACTCTATGTGTTCTTCGAGAAGACCATCCTCGGCAAGGCACTGAGGGCGACGGCCGCCAACCGGCTGGGCGCGCGCCTCGTCGGCATCCCTACCCAGTTGACCGGCGGCACGGCCTTCGTCCTCGCCGCGATCATCGGCGCCGTTTCCGGCGTGCTCATCTCGCCGGTCACGACGATCTATTACGACACGGGCTTCCTGATGGGGCTCAAGGGGTTCGTGGGAGCCATCCTCGGCGGACTGGCGAGTTTCCCGGTCACCGCGCTCGCAGCCCTCGGCGTCGGGCTGGTCGAGGCTTTTGCCTCCTTCTTCGCCAGCAGCTACAAGGAGATCATCGTCTTCGCCCTGATCATTCCCTTCCTGCTGTGGCGCTCCATTGCGGCCGGCGAGCATGAGGAGGAATAGGATGCGCCGGATTCCGGGACTTCTCGCGATCGCCGTCCTTGCGGCGATCCCACTCCTGCCCGTGCCCCCCTTCTGGATCACGCTGATCAACAATATCGGACTGGCGTCGCTGGTGGCGATCGGGCTCGTCCTTCTGACCGGCGTCGGAGGACTGACCTCCTTCGGCCAGGCCGCTTTCTGCGGCTTCGGCGCCTACACGACCGCGGTGCTGACCACCGCCTACGGCTTCTCCCCCTGGGCGACCCTGCCGTTCTCCCTGCTCGTGGGCGCGGCGGCGGCCCTGCCGCTCGGGCTGATCACCGTGCGCCTTTCCGGCCATTATCTGCCGCTGGGAACCATCGCCTGGGGCATCGCGCTCTACTACCTGTTCGGCCAGATCGAGATGCTCGGCCGCTTCGACGGCATCTCCGGCATACCCCCGATCGAGCTCGCCGGCCATCGCTTCATCAGCGGCCAGTCGATCTTCTATCTGATCTGGGCCTTCGTCATCGCCACGGCGCTCGGCGCCCGCAACCTCCTGGATTCCCGGGTCGGACGCGGCATAAGGGCGTTGCGCGGCGGCCGCCGGGCGGCCGAAGCCTTCGGTGTGGATATCGTGCGGGCCAAGCTCACCGTCTTCATCTTCGCGGCGGTGGTGGCGGCGCTGTCAGGCTGGCTCTATGCGCATATGCAGCGGACGGTCAATCCAACACCCTTTGGGCTCAACATGGGCATCGAATATCTGCTCATGGCCGTCATCGGCGGCGCCGGCCATGTCTGGGGCGCCGTTTTCGGCGCAGCCATCGTGCTGATCCTCAAGGAGATCCTGCAGCGGATCCTGCCCGGGCTTCTCGGAGCCACGGGCAATTTCGAGATGATCCTGTTCGGCATGCTGCTGGTGGCGATGCTGCAATTCGCGCGCGAAGGGCTTTGGCCCCTCCTGCTGCGGCTGGCACCGACGCGCAGCCGCGTGCAGGTTGCCGCATCGCAAGGAGCGCTTCCCGGCCGGCGCGATGCGGTGCCGGCGCAAGGCCCTCTCATTCGGGTCGAGAAAGTGCGCAAGGCCTTCGGCGGCCTTGTCGCAGTCAACGATCTGAGCTTCGACGTGAAGGCCGGCGAGATTGTCGGCCTGATCGGCCCGAACGGTGCGGGCAAGAGTACCACCTTCGACCTGATCACCGGAATGCTCGCCCTCACCGGCGGCAGGGTCGCCTTCGGTGGCCGGAAGGAAGGACGGCGCAGTCCGGGCGCGATCGCTCGCCTGGGGGTCGCGCGCACATTCCAACACGCCAAGATCCTGCCTGACATGACCGTGCTGGAGAATGTCGCGCTCGGCGCGAATCTGCGCGGCTCGGCGGGGGTGGTGCGCAGCCTGCTGCGCCTCGACCGGAAGGAGGAAACGCTGCTGCTCGCCGAAGCGGAGCGCCAGCTCGAGCGTGTCGGGCTGGCCGAGCACAGGAACCGCCCGGCCGGCGACCTCGCGCTCGGACAGATCCGCATACTCGAGATCGCCCGCGCGCTGGCGCTCGATCCCACCGTGCTGCTGCTCGACGAGCCCGCTGCCGGGCTGCGCCACGGGGAAAAGCAGGCGCTTTCGGCGCTTCTGTCCAGATTGCGCAGCGAAGGCATGGCCGTGCTTCTCGTGGAGCACGACATGAGCTTCGTCATGGGGCTGGTGAACCGTGTCGTGGTGATGGATTTCGGTACGCTGATCGCCGAAGGCACGCCTGCGGAAGTGCGCAGGCACCCAGCCGTGATCGCTGCCTATCTGGGAGGCGTCGCGTGAGCGGTCGGCTGCTCGAGGTCAAGGACATTCGCGTCTCTTACGGCCACGCGGAGATCCTGCACGGCATTTCGCTCGGGATGGATGCGGGCAGCATCGTCACGGTGATCGGGGCAAACGGCGCCGGCAAGACGACGTTGCTCAATGCCGTGATGGGCGTGGTCCCCTGCTCCGGGACAGTGCTTTACGACGGCCGCCCGGCACCCCGCTCCGTCGAGGCCAGGGTTTCCGCCGGCATGTGCCTTGTTCCTGAACGGCGTGAGCTCTTCTCGACCATGACGGTCGAAGACAATCTCGAGCTCGGCGGCTTCCTGCGGACAGCCGCGGAACGGGGAGACATGCTCGGCGACGTCTACAAGCGTTTTCCGCGCCTGGCGGAGCGCCGCCGGCAGCTCGCCGGAACGCTTTCCGGGGGCGAGCGTCAGATGCTGGCGCTGGGGCGCGCCCTGATGAGCAGGCCGCGTCTCCTGCTGCTCGACGAACCCAGCCTCGGACTTGCGCCGAAGATCGTCGCGGAGATTCTCGCAATCGTGTCGGAGCTGCGTTCCTCTGGCGTGTCGATCCTGCTGGTCGAGCAGAACGCGCGGGCCGCATTGGAGATCGCCGACGAGGGCCATCTCGTCGAACTCGGCGAGATAAAGCGATCCGGACCTGCGGCCGAACTTGCCGTCGACCCCGCGCTCATGGGGAGCTATCTCGGGGGCGAATGAGGGTCTGGACGCGTCTCGCCGCTTAAGGGAGCCGGCTTCGTCGCCGCCGGGCGACCGGCTGCGACGGGGAGTTTGATGGCGCCTCGGGTCCGCGCGCGCAAGTCGAAGCCAACGGCGGCCGAGAACCCATTGCATTCCGTTCCTGCGGAGGGCCCTGCAGTGCAGAGCCCAGGGCCCTCCACAGCCGGCTCACTTCACCAGTTCGAACTTTCCGTCCTTGGCCGTCAGCAGCACGACCGCGCGTTCGTCGAGGCCGTAGTGATCGTCGGCCTTGTATTCGAAGACGCCCTGGCTCGCCGGGAAGGGTCCGCCACTTTCGATGGCGTCGCGAAGCGCTGCCTTGAATTCCGGCGTGCCGGGCTTGGCCTTCTTCTTGGCCTCGGGGATCGCCTTCTTCAGGATCGCCATGGCATCGTGGATGTGGGCTCCGAACTGGGTGCGCGTGCCGGGGCCGAACTTCGCCTCGTAGGCGGTCACATAGTCCAGCCCCTCCTTCTTCGTCTCGGAGGAATCCGGCTGCAGTTCGGCCACCATGACAGGCCCCGAGGCGAAGACGGTGTTGTCGACGGAAGCGCCGGCAATGCGCAGGAAGTCGAAGGTCACGGCGCCATGCGTCTGATAGATCGGGCCCTGGAAGCCACGCTCGCGCAACGCAAGCTGCGGCAGCGCAGCGCCGGTGCCGGAGGCGCCGACGAAGACGGCGTCCGGCTGCGCCGCGACGAGCTTCAGCACCTGCCCGGAGACCGACGTGTCGGGCCGGGCATAGCGTTCGTCTGCAATGAGGTTCAGCCCGTAATCCTTGCCGATCGCCTTGAACTGGTTGACCCAGAGATCGCCGTAGGAATCGGAGAAGCCGATATAGCCGACGTTCTTCACCCCGTCCGCCTGCATCCTGGCAAAGAGCGTGCGGGCGATGAGACCGGCGGCCTGCGGCAGGACAAAGGTCCATTTTCCGCCGGCGACATTGGGCGGCAGCGGCGAGCAGGCGAGATGCGGCGTCTCGGTCTCAGCCGCCACGCTGGAGACGGCGATCGAGGCCGGGGTCAGGGCCGAGCCGATGATGACATCGACCTTGTCGTCGTTGGCGAAGCGTCTCGCATTCGTGGTCGAGACCGACGGATCGCCGGCGTCGTCCAGTACGATCACGTTGAGCTTCTCCCCGTCGACCTCGTCGGGCCACAACTCCACGGAGTTCTTCAGCGGAATGCCGAGAGCCGCCCCGCTCCCCGTCGACGAAACGGTGACGCCGATCGTGACGTCGGCGCTGGCCGTACCGGCCAGAATTGGAAGCAAGAAGGTGGCGGCAGCCGCCGCGCGAATGATTCTGTTCATGCCAGTCCTCCCGATTGCGCGGTTGGCGAGAAATACGCCTTGCGCCAATTGTTATACTGTATACGCATTCTTCGGGAGTCAACGAGGCAACGAGCGTCGTGTCGAGGAACGCCGGCGGCGTGACGACCGACATTGCGATCAAGGCGCCACCGTGTTCGACATGGCCTTGATCGTCTGCTGCCGGACGGGCGCGGCGCCATCCGCTTCGAAGGCCGTGAGATCGTCGTCTCGCGCTTCCACGCTTCGTCCTCGAACCGTTCAGTGTCGTCAGGAGCAGGGCGGGCAGCACGTTGCAATCATCCCTTCCCTACCACCCTTGCCCGCCTTGACCTTGCCCAGGATTTGTGGCCGAAGAGACGTATTGAAAGGCCATGATGATGAACCGCTTTGAAGGTCCGGGCGCCCGCGAGGCGCGTATCCGCTATCTCGATGGCGACTTCCAGGTCACGAGCCCCGGCGCCTTTGTGCGTTGCGCTGTGACGGGGGAATCGATCCCTCTCGACGAGCTCAAATATTGGAGCGTGGCGCGGCAGGAAGCCTATGTGAGTGCGGCCGTCTCGCTGAAGCGCGAGCTCGAGACCAACCCTGATCTGCGAAGCCGGCGCGGCTGACGGGCACTGCTCTCAGAATTCTCGCCGCAGCAGGGGCGGCGCGACGGTCGTAGTTCGTGACCCGCCAATGCAATCCTATCGCCGCGTACGTTTGCGCCAGGCCGCGAGCGTATCCTCGACGATGCGCTCCGGCGCGTGCGGAAGCTCGAACACCGCGTCGATCTCCAGCACCGTCAGCCGCCTCAGGAAGGCCTGCTCGGCGGTCGTCCCGTTCCGAAGCCGCACGGCGTCCTTGGCGGTCGTGATCAGTTCCAGCCCGTTCGCGGCGGCAAGGCTCGTCAGGTCCTCGACATCGTCCGATGTGAACAGGTGGTGATCCGGCAGAGGCCTGGAGATGACCACCTCGCCGCCGGAGCCTCTTACCGTGTCGAAGAATTTTTCCGGATGGCCGATGCCGGCGAAGGCGAGGAACCGACGGCCGGCGAGCCTCACCGGATCGCGCGGACGCGCCTTTGCTTCGAACACCGGCTTATTGGCGCGCGAGGCCATGCGCACCACCATGTCGGCGGCAGCCCCCTCGCCCATCTTGAGCAGCGCGTCGGCCAGGCGAAGCTGTTCGAGCAACGGCGCCCGCATCGGCCCGCCCGGAATGACATGGCCGTTGCCGAGGCCGCGGCGACCATCGACGACTAGCAGGGCGTAGTCGATATGGATGCGTGCGCTTTGGAAACCGTCGTCCATGATGAGGAAATCGCAGCCCCTTGCCATGAGCAGCCGGGCGCCGGCGGCGCGGTTTGGCGTCACCGCCACCGGGCCATGCTCGGCCAGAAGCAGCGGCTCGTCGCCGACATGCCTGGCGCCGTCGTGACCGAGATCGACGACATGGGGCTGCGAGAAGGAGCCGCCATGCCCCCGCGACAGGAAACCGGGCTTCAGCCCCATCTGCGCGGCCTGCCGAGCAAGCGCGATCGCCACCGGCGTCTTGCCGGTGCCGCCGACCGTGAAGTTACCGACGCAGAGCACGGGGAGGTCGACAGGCTCGCGCCGCGCCGTCGTCATGCGGCGGCGCGCAACGGCCCCATAGACGGCCGACAGCGGATAGAGCGCAAAAGCGCGCCAGTCGGGACGCTCCCACCAGAATGGAGGGGCTTCGCTCGCCATTTCCCTAGCGGCCGTTTCCGTTGCTTTGCTTGAGCCGCGACTGCACGCTGAGCGGCTGCAGGAAGGGCTCCAGAACCTTCAGCGTCTTGGCCAGCGCGCCGCGCATTTCCTCGACTGTCGCTGCTCCGGCATCCATCATCTTCTGGCGGGCTTCCGGATTCTTCAGCAGGAAATTGACGGCGCCTGCGAGCATGTCGCGGTCGCGCACCAGCTTGGCTCCGCCGGCATCGATCAGCCGCTGATAGGCCTCACGGAAATTCTGGACGTTGCGCCCGGCCAGCACCGCCGTGTTCAGCATGGCCGGTTCCAGGGGATTCTGCCCCCCTTCCGAGGTGAGCGAGCGCCCGACAAAGGCAATCTCGGTCAGCCTCAGATAGAGGCCCATCTCGCCGATCGTGTCGCCGAGCAGGATGTCGGTCTCGGGCCGGATCGGATCGCCGAGGCTGCGGCGCACCACATTGAGGCCCATGGCGGCGAACTCCTGGGCGAGAGCTTCCGCACGTTCGGGATGACGTGGCACGATGATGGTGAGAAGCCCGGGATGGCGCGGCTTCAGCATGGCATGGATCTCGGCGGCCAACTTCTCCTCGCCGTCATGGGTCGATGCGGCGGCCCAGGTCTTGCGCGCGCCGATCTGCGACTTCAACTGGGCGAGCGCCTTCTCATCGGCGCGCGGCGGATCGGTATCGACCTTGAGGTTGCCCGACACCGTCACCGGCCGGGCGCCGAGCACGCTGAAGCGCTCGCCGTCGAGATCCGACTGGGCGATGACATGGGCAAGGTTCTCGAACAGCGCCTCGGCGAGAAAGGCGCGTTTCTTCCACGACCTGAACGACCGATCCGAGAGACGCCCGTTGACCAGCACCTGCGGCACGCGCCGCGCGCCGAGTTCGAGGATCGTCATCGGCCACAGCTCGGATTCGGCGATGATGGCAAGGTCCGGCTGCCAGTGGTCGAGGAAATTGCTCACCGCCGGTTTGAGATCGAGCGGCACATATTGGTGAATGAGGCGGTTGCCGAAGCGCCTGTCGACGACCTGTGCCGAGGTCACCGTGCCTGTCGTCAGCACGACATGGATGCCGAAGCCGAGAATGCGCTCGATGAGCGGCGCGACCGCATTCGTCTCGCCGACGCTCGCCGCATGCACCCACACGACTGGCCCTTCGGGCCGGGACATGCGGGTGATGCCGTAGCGCTCGCGGCGGCGGGCGCGGTCCTCCTTGCCTTTGCTCGCCCGCCAGGCGACATAACCGCCGATGAGCGGATAGGCGGCCGCGCCCGTCCAGCGATAGGTGGTCAGGATTGCGCGCGCCCAGCGTTCGCTCATCGGGCACCGTCGACCAGGCCATAGGCCCTTTCGGTCGCCCGGTTGAGACTTTCCGTGACCTCCCGGCGCTTGCGCTCCATCTCGGCGGGGTCGGCATCGGCTGCCACCTCGACCGGCGTGCCGACGATGAGCGCGCTGCGGCCGAAAGGCAGGTTGATGGTGGTCTTGTCCCAGCTTTTCTCGATGACCTTGCGCCGGCTGGTGGCGATGGCCACGGGTACGATCGGGCGGCCGGAGAGCCGCGCCAGCGTGACGACGCCGAGACCCGCCTCACGCGGCGTGCCGTTGGGAATGTCGGCGATCATGATGACGTTCTTGCCCGCGCTCAGCGCCTTCTTCAGGCCGATCAGGGCGCGGGCGCCACCCTTTTCGAGATGGTTGGCCTGCTCGCGGCCACCTGAACCGCGCACCGCCTCGATGCCGAACTTCTCGACCACAAGCGCGTTGATCTCGGCATCCGCGCTGCGCGAGACCATGGCCACCAGCGGGGCGACGCCGCGGCGCGGATAGAAGCCGGGCGCGGAAAGGTGCTGGCCGTGCCAGAGCGCGAAGATCGCCGGATTATATTCGACCGCCGCAACCGCCATGTCGGAAGCATCAGGCGCCAACGGATTTGTCCAGCGGATAAGCCTCAGGCCGCCGGAGACCAGCGTGGCCAGAACATTCTTCACCAAGCGCGACTGCGCCAGCGGCTTGCGGATTTTCCGCCAGAATGTCTTCATGGCCGTGGGCCTGCGGCCTTGGCCTGACGCCTGGATCGGCGCAGCTGCATCCACATTCTCCATCGCCTCAGCCGGTCGCCTTGTTCTCAGGATCGAGGAGGCGGTGAAGATGCACGATGAAGTAGCGCATATGAGCGTTGTCGACCGTCGCCTGCGCCTTGGCCCGCCAGGCGGTCTCGGCGGACTGGTAGTCCGGGAAGATGCCGACGATGTCGAGCTGGTCGAGATCGCGGAACTCCACCGCGCCGAGCTTCTTCAGCTCCCCTCCGAAAACCAGGTGCAGCAATTGTTTCTTGGCTTCTTGCCCAGCCATGCGTATCGGATCCGTATTTCAGAAAAGATGCAGATGATTAGATCAAAACGGCGGAATTTGAAACCGCTACCTAACGTAAGCCTGCAACGGCAGCCATCATCGCCGTCAGTTCGGTGAGGAGCACGCCGCTGCCGGCCGCCAGCGCGCCGTGGCTTGGGTCCGCTTCGCCGTAGCGCAGGCTGTTGCCCTGGATGTCCACAAGACGGCCGCCGGCCTCACGCAAGATGAGGTCCGCCGCCGCGATATCCCAGTCCCGCGCGTTCGGCTTGACAAAGGTCGCGTCAAGGTCGCCGCTCGCCACCATGGCAAGGCGATAGGCAAGCGACGGATAATAAGGACCGCGCCGGAAATGCGCCGGCCAGGCGATGGCGCCCTCGTCGAACAGCGATTTCGGGCCCGCCACCAGCGGGCTGGCGCTTTGCGGGCCGACTTGCAAGGGGCTGCCGTTCCTGAAGGCGCCGCGCCCGGCTGTGGCTTCGAAGACTTCGCCGCGCGCGGCGCAATCGAGAATGCCCGCCAACGGCTCGCCGTCCTCCACCACTGCGATGCTCACGCACCAGGTCGGCATCCCGTCGAGGAAGGCGCGGGTGCCGTCGATCGGATCGACGACGAAAGTGCGCCGCGCCTCAAGCCGGGCGGGCGAATCGGCCGTCTCCTCCGAAAGCCAGCCATAGTCCGGGCGGGCAGCGGTGAGCGTCTCGCGCAGATAGCGGTCGACGGCGTAATCGGCCTCGCTCACCGGCGAATGGCCGCCTTTCAGCCAGGTCTGCGGATTGCGCTTGAAGTAGCGCAATGCGATCTCGCCTGCGGCCCGGGCAGCCTCGCGGATGAGCGGCAGGTCGCTGTCTGCGGTCGAACGAATCGGCTCAGCTGCCAGCAAGGGTCATACCTTCGATGAGCAGCGTCGGGGCGGCGGTACCGAAATTACGGTCGAGGTCACTGGCGGGAATCATGTTGAGGAACATGTCCTTGAGATTTGACGCAATCGTGACCTCCGATACCGGATAGGCCAGTTCGCCATTCTCGATCCAGAAGCCGGAGGCACCGCGGCTGTATTCGCCCGTCACCATGTTGACGCCCTGGCCGAAGACCTCCGTCACATAGAAGCCGGACTTCAGCGACGCAATCAGTTCCTCCGGCGACTTCTCGCCCGGTTCGATGGCGAGGTTGGTCGACGAGGGCGAAACCGAGGAGGAAGCGCGCACGCCCCGCCCATTGGTCTCCAGGCCGAGTTCGCGGGCGGCCGAGGTCGACAGGAACCAGTGCTTCAGGACGCCGTCCTCGACCATCGACAGCGCCATGCCTTCGACGCCCTCGCCATCGAAGGGACGCGACGACTGCCCGCGCGGCTTCAGCGGGTCATCCGTGACGGTCACCCCTTTCGCAGCGACCGGCTTGCCCATCATGTCGCGCAGGAAACTTGTCTTGCGCGCCACCGATGCGCCATTGATCGCGCCCGCGAGATGGCCGGCGATGCCGCGCGCGACCCTGGGATCGAAGATCACGCTGACCGGCCCGGTCGTGGCCTTGCGCGCGTTGAGCCGCTTGACGGCGCGTTCGCCGGCGTTGCGTCCGATCGTCTCGGGCGAATCGAGATCGGAATAATAGAGGCGCGAGGAAAAGTCGTAGTCGCGCTCCATGCCCGTGCCCTCGCCCGCGATGGCGCTCACCGAACGCGAGAAGCGGGTCGCCACGTAGCGGCCGACGAAACCGTGCGAGGTGGCGAGCACCAGACCGCCCAGGCCGGCGCTCGCGCCACTGCCGCCAGAATTGGTGACGCCGCCGACGGCGAGCGCCGCGGCCTCCGCCGCGAGCGCGGTTTCCTTCAAGGTCTCGGCCGGGACCGCGGTGCCGTCGAACAGGTCGAGATCGCGGATGGACCTCGCCAGGCGCGACGGATCGGCGAGCCCCTGGAAAGGATCCTCCGGCGAAACCCTGGCCATCGCCACGGCCCGCTCCGCCAGCGCGGCCGGGTCGGCGGAGGCCGTCGCCGAGACGCTGGCCACCCTCCGGCCGACGAAGACCCGCAGGGCAACGTCCTCGCTTTCGGAGGCTTCGGTGCCCTCGACCTTGCCGAGACGGACGGAGACACTGGTGGAGCGGCCAAGCATGGCGACGGCATCGGCGGCGTCGGCACCGGCCTTGCGGGCGGCCTCGACGAGGGCCGACACGCGGTCGGCGAGCTTGGCAGTATCGACGATATCGGTCATCTTGCTCTCGATCTTTTGGCGGGGCGATTTGCGCCTCGCCTCAAGACACCCATCTATTGTTCCGACCATGCTTGCGCAATGGGGAGGTGACGCGCTGTCGCGCCGCCTTCCGTCACGTTTCGAGGGATACCGGCGGTGGAAGAGGCGACGATCTATTCAGAGGTGCTGCTGCTGCTCGCCGGAGCGGTATTCGCCGCTCCGCTCTTCAAGCGCCTCGGGCTCGGCACCATTCTGGGCTATCTGGCCGCCGGCATCGTCATCGGGCCGGTCGCCCGGCTGGTGACGGGCGGCGACGAGTTCCTGCATGTCTCGGAGCTCGGCATCGTCTTCCTTCTTTTCATCATCGGACTCGAGCTCAAGCCTTCACGGCTATGGGCCCTGCGGCACCAGATCTTCGGCCTGGGCCTGACCCAGGTGCTGGCGAGCGGGCTGGCGCTCGCCGTGCTCGGCCACATGCTGGCCGGCCTGTCCTGGCCTGCGGCGATCGTCGCCGGCTCAGGCCTGGCGCTCTCCTCGACCGCCTTCGCCATGCAGACGCTGGAGCAGCAGGGCGCCACCAACACGCTGCACGGGCAGCGGACGTTCGCGATACTGCTGTTCCAGGATCTGGCGATCGTGCCGCTCCTGGCGCTGATCCCGCTCCTGGCGCCCGACGCCGAAACGGAGCGTTTTTCGGGACCCATGCAGTTCGGCATCGCCGTCACCGCGGTGGCGGCGCTGCTTTTCGCCGGACGCTATCTCCTCAATCCGCTGTTCCGCATCATCGCCAACACCGGCGCCAAGGAAGCGATGATCGCGGCCGCCCTGCTCGTCGTGCTGGGAGCGGCCACATTGATGCAGTTCGCCGGGCTCTCCATGGCGATGGGCGCCTTCATCGCCGGCGTGATGCTGGCCGAATCGTCCTACCGCCACGAGTTGGAGGCCGATATCGAGCCGTTCCGCGGCGTGTTGCTCGGCCTGTTCTTCATGGCCGTCGGCCTGTCGCTCGACCTGTCGGTGGTGCTGAAGAACTGGCTGACCATTCTCCTCGCCGTGCCGGTGCTGATGGCGGTGAAGGTGGCGACCACCTATCTGGGCTGCCGGCTGTTCGGCGCAGCTCGCAACGATGCGGTGCTTACCGCCTTCCTGCTGCCGCAGGGCGGCGAGTTCGCCTTTGTGCTGTTCACCACGGCTGCGGCCGCATCGATCTTTTCCGGCGAGACGGCACCGCTGCTCATCGCCATCGTCACCTGTTCCATGGCGCTGATGCCGCTGGTGACGCCGCTATCCACCTTCCTGACCTCACCGGAGCCGGAGGACAAGATGGAAGAGGATTTCGACGGAGCCGGCGCCGGCGTGCTGATGATCGGGTTCTCGCGTTTCGGCCAGATCGCGTCGCAGATCCTTCTGACCGGCGGCTCGGAAGTGACCGTCATCGAGAATTCCGCGGAACGGGTCCGCAGCGCGTCGAAATTCGGCTTCCGCATCTATTTCGGTGACGGTACCCGCAAGGACGTGCTCGAGGCGGCAGGCATCCGCAAGGCAAGGCTGGTGGCGGTCTGCACGAACCGGCGCGAGACCACCGACAGAATCGTCGATCTGATCCAGAGCGAATTTCCCGAGGTGAGGCTCTTCGTCCGCTCCTACGACCGCATCCACACACTCGAGCTCAGGGCCAAGGGAGTCGAGTACGAAATCCGCGAGACGCTCGAATCCGGGCTTGTGTTCGGCCGCGAGACGCTCGAGGCGCTCGGCACGGACGAGGAGACCGCACAGGCGATCCTCGAGGATGTGCGCCGCCGCGACGAGGAGCGGCTCGAGTTGCAGGCACTCGGTGATTGGGAAGGCAGCCTCAACCGCTGGCATACGAAACCGGTGACGCCTGAGCCACTGGTCAAGCCGGCGCGCGAGGCCAAGCGCCTTGACAAGGCGGCGGAGGAGGCCAAAACCGCTGAGGGCTCGGTTGGGGATTCCGCCCCGGCGAGCATGTGAGACGTCCGTCCGGCTCCTGCGGAGGCCGTGATCGACGGCAGCGGATCCCTCCATCCGGGGAAGGCCGCGCACCGGTCCGAGGGGAGGATCATTGTGAGCGAGGAGCCGGCTTCCGGCCGACAGCAAGCGGCAGCGGGCCGTCCGGCCAAATTCACGACCGGCTCGACGCTGCGCCATGTCGTCGTGATGACGGCGACGGGCTCGATCGGGCTGATCGCCATCTTCGTCGTCGACGCGCTCAACCTCTTCTACATATCGCTTCTCGGCGTTCAGGAGCTCGCCGCGGCGATCGGTTTCTCGGCGACGCTGCTGTTCTTCACCGTGTCGATCGCCATCGGGCTCACCATCGCCTGCGGCGCGCTGGTATCGCGCTGCCTTGGCCGCGGCAGCCGAGAAGAGGCCGCAGCGATGGGCGGCGCCTCGATGGTGTTTATGGGTGTATCGACCGGCACCATCACGCTTGCCGCCTGGCCGTTCCTCGGGGACCTCCTCGCCCTTCTCGGCGCCGAGGGCGAGACGCTCGAACTGTCGCTCCGTTTCCTGCAGATCGTCATCCCGTCGACGCCGATCGTGGCGCTTGGCATGTGCACGACAGGCATCCTGCGCGGCGTCGGCGATGCCAAGCGCGCAATGTATGTGACGCTCGGCAGTGGACTTGCCGCCGCGGTCTTCGACCCGATCCTGATCTTCGGCTTCGACATGGGGCTCGACGGCGCCGCGGTTTCAACGGTGTTGTCGCGCATCGTCATGCTGGCGATCGGCATTCACGGCGCCCATGCCGTGCACCGGCTTATCCGCCTTCCCGACCGGGAGCGTCTCGCCGCGGCGTTCCGCCCATTCTTCGCGATCGCCCTGCCGTCGGTGCTCACCCAGATCGCGACGCCGGTGGGCAACGCCTATGTGACCGCCGAGATCTCTGCCTTCGGCGTCGACGCGGTGGCGGGATGGGCCATCATCGGGCGCCTGACCCCTGTCGCCTTCGGCGTGATCTTCGCGCTTTCGGGAGCCGTCGGACCGATCCTCGGCCAGAATTACGGGGCCGGCAGGTTCGACCGGCTCACGGCCGTCATGCGCGACAGCCTCGGGGTCACCATCGCCTATGTTCTGGCCGTCTGGGCCCTGCTCGCCATCTTCGCCGGACCGGTCGCCGCCTTGTTCGGCGCCGGCGCCGAGGCGCGCGACCTCGTCATCTTCTTCTGCCATTTCGCCGCGGGAAGCTTCCTGTTCAACGGCGCGATCTTCGTGTCGAGCGCGGCCTTCAACAATCTCGGCTTCCCGACCTATTCGACACTCTTCAACTGGGGACGTTCGACGCTCGGCACAATCCCGTTCGTCTGGATGGGCGCGCAGCTCTGGGGCGCGACTGGCGTGATCGCCGGCTGGGCGCTGGGAGCCGTCGTGTTCGGCGTGGTCTCCGTGCTGGTCTGCTTCCGGGTGATGCGCAAGATCGCCCGCAGCCAGCCCCAGACGGACGACACGCTGCCGCCCCCGCCGCCTTCGGCGCAATCACCCTTCTCCGCCGGCAAGGCGGCGACGCTGCCTTGAAGCATGTCTCCCGAAAGTGTGCCGCGGTTTCGGGATAAAGACATGCGCAAAATCAAGCTTCTACCGCGTGTCGCGTGAATCCTTTTTCAGGCGACACGCGGTAGAACGCCACGCTTCCGACGCGACAAGGCGGCGCCGTCAGCTCCGCAGGCCAGGCGCCTCCTGGCCGGTGCGCGCGACATATTCCGTATAGCCTCCGCCATAGGTGTGGACGCCGTCGGGCGTAAGTTCCAGCACCCGGTTGGAGAGCGCGGCGAGGAAGTGGCGATCGTGCGAGACGAACAGCATCGTGCCCTCGAACTGTGACAGCGCACCGATCAGCATCTCCTTGGTGGCCATGTCGAGATGGTTGGTGGGCTCGTCCAGCACCAGGAAATTCGGCGGATCGAACAGCATCCGCGCCATCACCAGGCGTGCCTTCTCGCCGCCCGAAAGCACCCGGCATTTCTTCTCGATATCGTCGCCCGAGAAACCGAAGCAGCCGGCGAGCGCGCGCAGCGGCGCCTGGCCCGCCTGGGGGAAGGCATCTTCGAGAAACTGGAAGACGGTGCGGTCGCCGTCCAGCAGTTCCATGGCGTGCTGGGCGAAATAGCCCATCTTCACGCTGGGACCGCGCGACACGCTGCCCTCGTCCGGCTCGGCCGCGCCGGCCGCCAGCTTCAGCAGCGTCGACTTGCCCGCGCCGTTGACCCCGAGCACGCACCAGCGCTCCCGGCGTCGGACGTGGAAATCCAGCCCCTCATAGATGGTGCGGCTGCCATAGCGCTTCCGCACGTTCCTGAGGATCGCGACGTCCTCGCCCGAGCGCGGCGCCGGCTGGAATTCGAACTGCACGGTCTGGCGGCGTTTCGGCGGCTCCACCCTGTCGATCTTCTCCAGCTTCTTGACGCGGCTCTGCACCTGTGCGGCATGCGAGGCGCGTGCCTTGAAGCGTTCGATGAAGCCGATCTCCTTGGCGAGCATCGCCTGCTGGCGCTCGAACTGGGCCTGCTGCTGCCTGTCGGCGACCGCACGCTGCTGCTGGTAGAATTCGTAATCGCCGGAATAGGCCGTCAGCGCGCCGCCGTCGATCTCGACGATCTTGCCGACGATGCGGTTCATGAACTCGCGGTCGTGCGAGGTCATCAGAAGCGCGCCGTCATAGGCCTTCAGGAACTCCTCGAGCCAGATCAGGCTCTCCAGGTCGAGGTGGTTGCTCGGTTCGTCGAGCAGCATGACATCGGGGCGCATCAGCAGGATCCGGCCCAGCGCCACGCGCATCTTCCAGCCGCCCGACAGCGCGCCGACGTCGCCGTCCATCATCTCCTGGCTGAAGCCGAGGCCGTCGAGCACCTCGCGGGCCCGGCCGTCCAGGGCATAACCGTCGAGCTCTTCGAAGCGCGCCTGCGCCTCGCCGTAACGCGTGACGATGTCGTCCATCTCGTCGGCGCGCGCGGGGTCGCCCATGGCGGCCTCCAAGTCCCGCATCTCGGCTGCCAGCGCGCTGACGGGACCGACGCCCTCCATGACTTCGGTGACGACGCTGCGGCCCTCAATGTCGCCGACGTCCTGGCTGAAATAGCCGATGGTCACGCCGCGATCGACGGACACCTGGCCCTCGTCGGGCAGTTCCTGCCCGGTGATCAGCCGGAACAGCGTCGTCTTGCCGGCCCCATTGGGGCCGACGAGGCCGACCTTCTCGCCTTTCTGGAGCGCGGCGGAGGCCTCGATGAAGACGATCTGCCTGCCGTTCTGCTTGCCGATGTTTTCGAGACGAATCATGCCTGCGCGGGCTCCCGGATTTTGGCCCGGCCCTTACGCGATGGGCCGTCCCTGTGGAAGGGCCGGCCCATGGGCAGCCGATGAAGTCGACCCTCAGGCGGGCGCCAGCTTGAGCATCGCGATGTCGACCAGCACCACAACCACGCCGCCGAGCCGCAGCAGGCCGAGCGGCTCGGCGAACAGGATCACGCCGGCGATCACGGTGCCGGCGGCCCCGATGCCCGTCCACACCGCATAGGCGGTTCCCACCGGCAATGCCTCCAGCACGCGGCCGAGCAGATAGACGAAGGCGGCAAGAAGCAGGATGGAGACGATGCTCCACCCCGGCCTCGTGTAACCCTCGGCATATTTCATGGAGATCGCCCAGGCGACGTCGAGCAGGCCCGCCACCAAAAGCAGGATCCAGGCGACGGTGTGGCTCATCTCAGGCGGCAACCTTCATGCCTTCGGACTGCATCGCCTCGCGCACGCGCGGCCGCGCGCCGACACGCTCCATGAAGGCGCGCAAATGAGGAAAGCCGGAAAGATCGACCTTGGCGAAGGCGGACCAGCCGACGATGGTGAAGAGATAGGCGTCGGCGGCGCTGAACCGGTCTCCGGCCAGGAACCGACCCGAACTTGCCAGATGGTCATCGACGAAGGCCAGCCGGCGACCGATGATGCCTCGCGCGACGTCCTGCGCCTGGGCGCCGTATTCCGGATGGAAGAGCCAGGGGCTGTACATCTTGTGCAGTTCGGTCGCCACGAAGTTCAGCCAGGACTGGAGGCGATAACGCTCCGGCGTGCCGGCCGGCGGGGCGAGGTCCGCCTCGGGCTTGAGGTCGGCGAGGTACTGCACGATGGCCGTTCCCTCGGTGAGCAAGGAGCCGTCGTCGAGGCGCAGCGCCGGCACATAACCATTCGGGTTGACCGTGGTGAAGTCGGCACCGGCGTCGGTGACGTGCGGCGATTTCATGATGTCGACCCGCTCCAGTTCGAGCGGAATGCCCGCCTCCGACGCAACGATATGCGGCGACAGCGAGCAGGTTCCGGTGGCGTAATAGAGCTTCATGATCTGTCCTTTCTTCCGGACGGGCGCCGCGCGACATGCGACGGCGTGAACCCGCCTTCGGGAGACAAGCTATTGATTGCGATGCCGCAATGCTCGTTGGAGTTTCGCCAGCCTCACTTGCATGACTGCAAGACTGCGGCGTGCTAGAAATCTGACATGGACGACTGGAACGATTTGCGGCTGGTGCTTGCCGTGGCCAGAGCCGGCAGCCTGACGGCGGCGGCCGGAGCCCTCGGCATCGATCACTCGACGGTGTTTCGCCGGCTGAACGCCTTGGAGGCGCGGCTCGGCGTGCGCCTGTTCGAGCGCCTGCCGGGAGGGATCTACCCAACGACGACCGCGGGCGAGCGCATGGCAGCGGCGGCCGAACGCATGGAGGATGAGGCGGTCGCCGTGGCGCGCGACATCGCCGGCAGCGACCGGCGGCTCTCGGGCCGGCTGCGCGTGACCTCGTCGGAGACACTGGCCTACAGCAGGCTCACCGGGCACCTCGCGGCGTTCCGGAAGGCACATCCCGGCATCGTGGTCGAACTCGCGATCGAGAACCGCGTGCTCAGCCTCTCGCGCCGCGAAGCCGACATCGCGCTGCGCCCAATGCGGCCGAAGGAAGGCGATCTCTGGGGCCGCAAGCTTGCAGCCGTGGCCTGGACCCTCTTTGCTTCCGCCGCCTATCTCGACGCATCAGGCGGGCCGATCCACGACCCCGAAGGGCTCGACGGTCATGCCCTCATCGGCTGGGAGGAAACGGCGGCCGCCATGATGGCGGCGGACTGGCTCAACCGCGCCGCACCCGCCGAGGCCTTCGTCTACCGCACGAACAGCCTGGTCAACCAGGCCGTGGCCGCACGCTCTGGCATCGGCATGGCGCTGCTTCCTTGTTACCTCGGCGATGGCGAGCCCGGCCTCGTTCGCGCGCTTGCCGAGCCGCTGCCGGACCTCCCGGGCGAGCTGTGGATCGTCACGCATTCCGATCTCAAGGGAACCGCCCGTGTGCGTGCCTTTTTCGACGTCGTCGGCGAAGGCCTCGCCCGCGAGCGCGACCTGTTCGAGGGTCGACGCAGGAGTTGAGCCGCTGCGCTATGCAGCAGAATCTCTTCGAGAGCCAACCGCCCATCTTTCTTGCAAGAACTTGCAAAAGCAGCATTTTCCAGACATGGCAATCGCCATGCAAGTATTGCCATCTGCTTGACGCGCCCTTCACCTTGTCGGAAGTTATGACACGATGGCCGGCGGCGGCCCGATGCGAGGCGGGGTTAATAGATGACACAACGGCGGCGGCTGGGCGCTTTGGTACGCTCGCTTGCGATATTCCTGGCTGGGTTACTGGCGCTCGCGGCACCGCAGGCCGCATCGGCCGAGGAATCGCCCATCACATCGCTACCCGGCATCCGCGAATGGACCGGCGATTTCGACGGCATGGAGAAGCGTCGTATCATCCGCATGCTCGTGCCGTACAGCAAGACGATCTATTTCATCGACGGCGGCCGCCAACTCGGCACGGCGGTGGAATTTGGCCAGGCGCTCGAGACGTGGATCAACAAGAAGAAAAAGAAGGAGATCGAGAAGATCAAGGTCGCCTATGTGCCGATGGCGCGATCCCAGCTGATCCCCGCGCTCCTCGCCGGGCAAGGCGACATCATCGCGGCGGATCTCACCGTTACGCCGGCCCGCCAGGAGCTGATCGACTTCGCCGATCCCTACGCGAGCGGCGTACAGGAGGTCGTTGTCACCGGGCCGGCGGCGGACCCCCTCTCGTCACTGGACGATCTCGGCGGAAAAGAGGTCTATGTCCGCAAGTCGAGCAGCTATCGCGAACATCTCGATGCGTTGAATGCCGAGCGCGGCAAAGCAGGCAAGCCCGAAATCCTCATCCGCGACGCCGACGAAAACCTGGAGGATGAGGACCTTCTGGAAATGGTCAATGCCGGGCTTCTGCCCTGGTGCGTCGTCGACCGTTTCAATGCCCTCATATGGTCGCAGGTTTTCGACAAGGTGAAGGTCCGGGACGACCTCGTGATCTCCAAGGGCGGCGATCTTGCCTGGGGGATCCGCAAGGACAGTCCCAAGCTGAAGGCTGCGCTTGCCCCCTTTATCAAGGAGCATAAGGTCGGCACGACTTTCGGCAACATATTGCGCAAGCGCTACTACCAGAGCGACAAGATGGTGCGCGCGGCCTACGAGCCGAGCCAGCTCGCCAAGTTCCAGGCTCTCTGGCTGGTGTTCCAGACCTATGCCAAGGAGTACGATTTCGATCCGCTGAAGCTCGCCGCCCAAGGCTTTCAGGAATCACAGCTCGACCAGAGCCAGCGCAGTCCCCTTGGCGCCGTCGGCATCATGCAACTCCTGCCCTCGACAGCCGCCGACAAGGCAATCGGCATAACAGGCATCGCCGAGAGCGCGGAGCGCAACATCGAGGCCGGCTCGAAATATATGCGGCACCTCACGCAGACCTACATCACGGACGATGGTCCGACGCCGCTCAACAGGATGCTGCTGACGCTCGCTGCCTATAATGCCGGTCCCGGTAATCTTGCGAAATTCCGTCGCACGGCCAAGGAGATGGGGCTCAATCCCGACATTTGGTTCGGCAATGTGGAGAATGGAGCCGCGCGGATCGTAGGACGGGAGACCGTGCAGTATGTCGGCAATATCTACAAATATTACGTCGCCTATTCGATGTATGCGAAGCGCCTGCAGGCGCGAAAGGACAGCGGGCAGAAGGTCGATACTGCGATCATGCCGGAAGACAGCCCGAAGTAGGTGCGGCGCCAAGCCTCTCTTCGTGAACCCGGCCCGAGCAAGTTCGATGTCGACAACAAGACAGGGAGATAAGTCAGCCTGAAAGACTATTGCGAGGTCCCAGTGACAACCGACCGGACGGCTGGAACCGGTGGCTGTCCCTGGCCTTCTCGCCCGCGGCGCCCATGCCGGTCCGGTAGCTTTCCGAGAAGACTTGCTGTGACGGTCCCGCCGAACACGGGCCGCCACATGCAGCTTCTCAAAATACGACGAAGTCATCCGCGGTGATCGCGGTGGCAGCTTGCACGGAGGCAAATCTCAGCGCCGCCGCCCCTCCCGCTCCATCGGCATCGTAGAACAGATCGCCCGTCGTCTTGTCGTAGACGATCAGGTCGTTGCCATCGACGGCATGCTTGCCGACAACGAAGTTGGCTGCCGACAACGGGCCGGAAGACAGGTCCGTGAACACAGAACCATCCAACCTGAAGACATCATCCAGCGCCTCGAAGTCGTCGATATGATCATCGTTGGCGGGCCCGGGCGCGGCATCGAACACAAAGCTGTCTCGGCCTGCGCCGCCCGCCAGCCAATCACGGCCCGTGCCGCCATCGATCACGTCGTCACCGTCGCCGCCGCGCAGGTCGTCCGAGCCGGCGCCGCCACTGAGGAGATCATCGCCCGCATCGCCACGAATGCCGTCGGTTCCGGCGCCGCCATCGATCTCATCGTTGCCGGCCCCTCCCTTCAGCCAATCGGTGCCCGCTCCGCCGATCAGATGGTCGGCGCCGGCACCGCCAAGCAACTGGTCATGGCCCGGACCTCCGTCGAGCGTATCATTGAAGGGCGTGCCGCCGACGCGGTCGTCACCGCCCAGCGCGGCGACGAGAATCGCACGGTCGAGGCCGGCGTAACTGATGACATTCCTGTTGTCCGTCAGCGAGACGGAGCGGGGCGGCGGGGTGATCGTGATGGTAACAGTCGCGACATCGCTGTTGCCCTGCCCGTCCGTAGCATAGACGGTGAAGCTGTCGGTACCGATGAAGCCCGGTTCCGGCGTGTAGTCGAAGAGGTTCCCGTCCAGGAAGTCGGCATGATAGTGCAGGCTTCCGCCATAGCCGCCCTGGGGAAACGGGTAGAAATTGCCGTCGTAGCGCGTCTCCAGTCCGAGCGCGCCATTGTCCGGCCCGTCCACGACGACGAATCTCAGCATGTCATAGTCGACGTCCGTCCCCTTGAACGGCGTGTCGTTCAAGACCTCTCCTTGCGAAAGCGTCAGGTCGAGGTTGGCGACGTCAGGGGCATGGTTGACGAACGTATCCGGCTGGGCGACGCCTCCCGCGACGATGATCCGATGCTCGCCATATCCGGTGTTCTCGCCGCCGAAATATTCGTTGGCGCCGATCCACGCTACCGCGATGTCGTCAGGACTGGCTGCGTCGATCGAAACGATTTGCGCCGAGAGCCAGGCGGCGCGGTCGGAGAGCGTGCGGACCAGGTTGCCTTCATTGTCGAAGACCTGCGTCTCGACGGCGGTCCAGGTCTCGGTCCGGCCCTCATGCGTGAAGCTGGTGATGGTGAAGAAGCCGTCGAAGACGTCGACGGAAGCCAGTTCGATTCCACCGAAGGGAAAATCGGGCTTCGCACCGACCGGGCCGACGACATCGCCATCCATTTCCGTGATGGTGAAAAGGATGGCGTCGGGACTCGGGTTCGGGTTATCGGGCTCCTCCCACACGGTGAGTTCGCTGCCATTGCTCAATATCGGCATCCAGTGGTCCTCGGTTTTGCGCCGCGGCGCTGCGGATGCCCCCACCAGGAGAATCGTAGCATGCGAGACAGGGGTTGTTCGTGACAAAGGCGATTGCGTTCGCGTCTGTCACCAGCCGATTTACCCGCCCATGCGCCTCTCCGAATGATCGGCCGTCATCAATAAGCCGGCACGACCGGGTCCTTGCGCGTCCAAGTGGACGCCCCGCGGTCCGACAGGCCACGCAATCGCGCGCTCCAACGGTCGATCCTATCGACCTTTGGCATGGTGGATTTCGACTGCCCCAGCCAAGGCCGGGCTTGTTCCCGCCTATCCAGAGCCTGCCGTCTTCGCAGCCCGAGCGCTCCGATACGGCCGTTCCGTCAAATATCCGGGCTAGGCTCTCAGCCTGGCCTCGATCGCGGCCTCGACCGCCCGCTTCAGCTCGTCCTTGATGGCGACGGTCTCGGCGAGTACCGCGTCGACCTTCAGGAAGTCGAGGGCGCGGAAGCGCGAAACGGGCGGGCGCAGCAGCACATGCGGATGTCTGGTCTTGAGCTTCATGGCGGTGATCGACTGCATCATGAGTTGGTTCGCCCCGAGCAGCAATTCGATCGAGCTAGGACGCCTGCCCGAAACCTCCGAGGGCGCGCCGACCACGTCGATGGCGATGATGATGTCGGCATCGCCATCGATCAGGTCGAAGGGCACGGGATTGTAGATGCCGCCGTCGATGAACAGCCTTCCTTCCCGCCGAACCGGCCGAAAGACGGCGGGAATGGCGGCGGAAGCCGCCAGCGCCGACATGAGGTCGCCCTCCTCGAACACCGCGAGTTCATGGCCGAAATAGTCCGTCGCGGTGACCTTGAGCGGAATCTTCAGCCTTTCGAACCGGTGCGGGATCGGCGCGGGGAGAAAGGCCTTGATGATGCGTTCGATGTTGAATTGGCCGACATTGAGGCCGCCCGCCATCATCTCGCCGACGCTGGTGGGCAGCGCACGCCACATGCGGCTCGCCACTTCCGACCGGCTGGAGAGCACTGTCCGGGCATAGGCGTGGATCTCCTTGCCGGTCATGCCCGCCGCGACGCCGGCGCCCATGATCGCGCCGATCGACGAGCCGGCGATCACCGCCGGCCTGATGCCCATTTCGTCGATCACCTCGATCACATGGATATGGGCAAGGCCGCGCGCGCCGCCTCCGCCGAAGGCGATGCCGAAGCTCGGATCGCCCTTGCCGCCGCCTGTTCCTCCTCCCTCGGCGCGCATATGGCTCAGCCTTTCCTTTCGAGCGCCGGACCAACCACCATGATCGCCGGGTCGGCCGAAAGCAGGCGCCTGGCGGCAGCCTTGGCATCGTCGAGCGTCACCGCATCGATAAGGCCGGCACGGCGCTGGATGTAGTCGATGCCGAGATCGTCGAGTTGCAGTTCCACCAGCGTGCCGGCGATGGCCCTCGAGGAGTCCAGGTTGTTGATGGCATAGGCACCGATGACATACTTCTTGGCGGCGTCGAGTTCGGCCTGCGTCGGCCCCTCCTCCGCCATGCGCCGGACTTCCTTCCTTATGAGGTCGAGCGTCTCGCCGGCGCGATCGGAACGGGTCGCGGTCGAAATTGCAAGGCCGTTCGAATAGTCGTTGTTCACCAGCGCCGATCCGACGTCGTAGGCGAGCCCGCGCTTTTCCCGCACCTCCTCGAAAAGCCGCGAGGTGAAGGTTCCGCCGCCGAGGATATGGTTGACCAGATAGGCAGCGAAGAACTGCGGATCCTTGCGTTCGATGCCGGGATAAGCAAGTCGCAGCTTGGTCTGCGGAAGCTCATAGGTGACGTCGATCTCCTGGCCGAGTTTGAGCGTCGCCTTGTCGACGGGAACGAGATCAGGCCTTTCCGGCAGTTCGCCAAACACTCTGTCGAGTTCGCGGCCGAGGGTCTCGGCGTCGATCGCGCCGACCACACCGATCTTGAGGTTGCCGCGTGCGAAGAGCTTGCGGTGAAACATTCTCAAGTCGTCCGGGGTGATAGAGGCGAGCGACGTCTCGGACCCTTCTTCCCGCCGGCTGTAGGGATGCTCGCCATAGACGGCCTCGGACCAGGCGATCTGCGCCGCCGTCTCGGGATCCCTCGCATTGCCCAGGATGCCGGAAACGATCTGCGCCCGGATGCGGTCGACGGGCTCGGTGTCGAAGCGTGGCTTGGTCACGGCGAGACGCAGCAGGTCGAAAGCTTCGTCGCGCTCGTCGGCGAGCATGCGCATCGAACCGTAGAAACCGTCGCGTCCGGCATTGAAGCGCATCTCGGCGCCGGCATCGTCGAGTCTCGTCTGGAACGCCTCGCTGTCGAGATCGCCCGCGCCCTCGTCGAACAGCCCCGACATCAGGTTGGCAAGGCCCTCCTTGCCCTTGGGCTCCTGCGTGCGCCCGCCCTCGAAGGCGAAGCGGATGCTGATAACAGGCACGGTATAGTCTTCGACCAGCCAGGCGGTGATGCCGCCCGGCGACTTGACCTCCTGGATGGTCACGGCGGCGCGAGCCGCGATCACCGCGGGCAAGGTGAGGAAGATGATGGCCAGAAGGAACGTTGCCAGGGAGGTAACGAAAAGGCGCTGTGGCATGGCATGTTTCATGGTCGTCGTTCCGCTCAGTTCTGCGCCTTGTCCTTCGGCAGCAGGTAGCCGGCGACCGAACGATCAGGATCGAGATATTTCGCCGCCACGGCCTTCACCTGGTCGGCTGTCACGGCACGCACGCGGTCCGGCCATGCGTCTATGTCCTTGACCGTTCCGCCCGTCGCAAGAGTCGCGCCATAGATATGGGCCATGCCGGCCGCGCTGTCGCGCGCGAAGATCATCGACCGCAGATAGCGCGTCTTGGCCTTTTCCAGCTCGGTTTCGCCGACCCCTTCGCGGGCGATCCTGGCGATCTCGGCGTCGATCGCGGCTTCGACCTCCTCCAAGGTAGCGGTACCGCGCGGCGCGCCGTAGACCGTGAAGCCCGTGGCGTCGAGCGAGGTGCCCGAATAGGAGGCTCCGGCCGACGAGGCGATGCCGCGTTTCACCACCAGTTCCTGATAGAGGCGGCTGCGCGTGCCGCCGCCGAGGATCTCGGACAACAGGTCGAGGGCCTCGGCCTCGCCGTCCTCCGACGAGGAATAGGACGGCACCACCCACGCCTTCTGGAAGCTCGGCACGGAAACGCGCTCATCGCCGAGCGTCACCGTCCGCCTGGTATTCTGCTCGGGTTCCTGCGGCCGCACCCGCGGCGGCAGGGCCGGACCACGCTCGACCTTGCCATAGGTCTCTTCGGCGAGTTTCCTGACCGTCTCGACATCGACGTCGCCGGCAACCACCAGCACCGCATTGTTGGGCGCGTAATATTTGTCGTAGAAGGCCGTCGCGTCGATGCGGTTCAACTGCTCCATCTCATGCATCCAGCCGATGACTGGAATGCGGTAGGGATGGTTCTGATAGAGGGTGGCGTCGATTTCCTCGCCCAGCAGAGCCTCGGGATTGTTCTCGATGCGCGAGCGACGCTCTTCGAGGATGACGTCGCGTTCCGGTCCGATGACTTCGTCTGTCAGGATGAGCCCGCGCATGCGGTCGGCCTCGTAAGACATCATGGTGCCCAGCGCTTCGGGCGCGACCGTCTGGAAATAGGCGGTGTAGTCGTAGGAGGTGAAGGCATTCTCGTTGCCGCCGATCTCGGCGACCCTGGCGCCAAACTCGCCCGGCTTGTGGTTTTTCGTGCCCTTGAACATCAGATGCTCGAAGAAATGGGCGATGCCCGACTTGCCCGGCGGCTCGTCGGCGCTGCCGATCTTGTACCATACCATCTGGGTGACGATCGGGGCGCGATGATCGGGGATGACCACGACCTCCATGCCGTTGGCGAGCGTGAAGTCGGCGATCTCCGGCTGGCGCTCGGTCTCGGCCTGGGCGGCTGGAACAAAGGCGATGCCGGCGAGGAGGAGCGCGCCCGTCGCGAGCTTCCGCCACGCCAGACCTGACGGATTGCCAAAAACTGTCATTCTTCTGTCCTGAGGTTGGCTTCTTGTCCAGAGGTTGGCCTGGCCGCGCTTATAGAAGTGCTGCCGCGATGCCGAAAGTTAATTCGGCGTCATGTGAGGGGCCAATCAAGGCCGAAACCGGGCGGATCGGGAAAAAACTCAGGCCGCTTCGATGAAGCGGATGACCGTCTCGCCGTAGCTGCGTTCGTCGGCGATGCTGAAGCCGGGACCGGGATCGAAAGCCGCGGCGGCGGCCTCTTCGACGACGCAGAGCGCGCCCGCGAGCAACCAGCCGCCCTGGCGCGCGGCCTGGAGGGCGCGCTCGCCGAAACCCTTGCCATAGGGCGGATCGGCGAAGATGAGGCCGAATGGCTGGATCGTGCCGGCTTCGCCGAGGCGAGTGGCGTCGCGGCGAAAGATCTTGGTCCGGCCCTGCAGGCCGAGCGCCTCGACATTGGTGCGGATCAGGCCGCGTCCTTCCGCGCTTTCCTCGACGAACAGGCAGTGGCCGGCGCCACGCGACAGCGCCTCCAGGCCGAGCGCGCCGGTGCCGGCGAAGAGGTCGAGCACCCTTGCGCCCTCCAGGCGATCCGCGAAACGGTGGACGAGCATGTTGAAGACCGCCTCGCGGGTGCGGTCGGTGGTCGGGCGGATGGCGTTGTCGCGTGGCGTGACGAGCGGCCGGCCGCGAAACTCACCGCCGACGATCCGCATCGTTCTTCCCCCGCCGTGGTCCCTTGCCGCCCGGCCCGCCCTTGTCTGCCCCCTCGCCCCGACGCGGAGAAGAGGCGGAACCCTTCGGATCGCCAGCGCCCTTGCCCCTAGGCTTCTCGGTCGCTGCCGTTTTTCCCTGCGGCCGGGCGCCGGGCGCCATCCAGACATTGGCCCTGCGGGCGCCGGGAGGATCGATCGGCCGCTGCTCGCGCTCGCCGGACTTCTTCGGTCCCCGCTCCCTGCCGGGCTCGGCTTTGCCGCCGCCGAAGCCGCCGCGTTCCGGGCGGGTCGACAGTCTGGACAAGGCATCGTCGCGGCTGTTTTCGCGGCGCTTGCGCGCCTTGATCAGCCCGCCCTCGCCGATCGGCGCCGCCATGGGGTCGCGCGCGGCGCGGAGGCGTTCGGGTCGTTCTTCGCGACGCTCGGACAGCACAGGCTTGTTGGAGAAGGGCTTGGCGATCGGCGCATCGAAATTGGCTCCGGACTCCTCGATCAGCCGCTCGCCGAGCTGGTCGCGCAGCATCTTGCCCTTCAATTCCTGCACGGCGCCTTCCGGCAGTTCGCCGAGCTGGAACGGTCCGTAGGAAATGCGGATCAGCCGCGTGACGTCGAGGCCGAGCGCGCCGAGGATGTTCTTGACCTCGCGATTCTTGCCTTCGCGCAGGCCGATGGTCAGCCAGGCATTGGTGCCCTGCTCGCGGTCGAGCGAGGCTTCCACTGCACCATAAAACACACCGTCGACGGCGATGCCGTCCTTCAATTCGGCCAGCGCCTTCTCGTCGACCTTGCCATGGACGCGCACGCGGTAGCGTCGCAGCCACCCGGTCGCCGGCAACTCGAGCACCCGCGCCAGCCCACCGTCATTGGTGAGCAGCAGCAGGCCTTCGGTGTTGATGTCGAGCCGCCCGATCGTCATCAGCCGCGGCAGGTCGGCGGGCAGCACGTCGAACACCGTCCGGCGGCCTTCGGGATCGCGGTTGGTGGTCACGAGACCGGCCGGCTTATGGAAAAGGAAAAGCCGGGTCCGCTCGATCGGCGGAATTGTCGTGCCGTCGAGTTCGATCGTGTCGTCGGGCATGACGTTGAAAGCCGGCGACGAAAGCACCTTGCCGTTGACCTTGACGCGGCCAGCCGCGATCAGTTCCTCGGCGTCGCGACGCGAGGCAATGCCCGCGCGGGCGAGACGCTTGGCGATGCGCTCCCCAGGCTCCGTCGTCTCGGTCTTGCGGAAACGGACGCTATCGCCGGAGGATCGCTTTTCGAATGGCCTGCCCTCGGGTCGGGGACCAGCTCGGAAAGGTCTCTCGGCGCGTTGCGGCCGCGCCTCGCCGGTCGCGCCCCGCTCCTCACGCTCGCGACGGCCCGGGCGCTGATTGCCACGGCCCTCAGAGGTTTTTCGCTCGGGACGCGGTCCGCTCCTGAAAGGCTTGTCGCCGCGCTCCGCACCTTCGCCGGATGACGCGCGGTCGCGGAAGGGCCGGCGTTCACCGTCACCGCGTCCTTCGAAGGGCTTGCGTTCGGGGCGCGGGCCGCGCTTGAAAGGCTTGTCGCCGCGCACGGCGCCTTCGCCCGAAGCCGCACGATCACGGAACGGCCGCCGCTCGCCATCGCCGCGTCCTTCGAAGGGCTTGCGATCGGGACGCGGGCCGCTCCTGAAAGGCTTGCCGCCGCGCTCGGCGCCTTCGCCCGAAGCCGCACGATCACGGAACGGCCGCCGCTCGCCATCGCCGCGTCCTTCGAAGGGCTTGCGATCGGGGCGCGGGCCGCTCCTGAAAGGCTTGCCGCCGCGCTCGGTGCCTTCGCCCGAGCGCTCGTCGCGCGAGAATGCACGCTTGGCGCCGCGCGGCGCGCCGTCTTTCCCCTCGCGCTTGACGAAGGGCTTCTTGGCGCCGTCGCGGAAAGGCCGGCCGCCCTTCGCCGGGCCACCACGCGGGCCGCCTGCTTTCGAGCCGCCTTTGCGGGGAGTTTTTTTCCGATCGTCGTCCATTCGGCCTTTGCCTTTCCGGGCGGGGTGTAGCAGTAACGTTCAGGCCGCGCGAGGGAAATGTCACGAAGAGAATTCCATGACACGACCGGATTTCATAGCTCTGGCTTTCGCCGAGGCGGAAGCTGCAGCACGACGTGGCGAAGTGCCGGTGGGCGCGGTCCTCGTCTCCGACGGCGAAGTCGTGGCAAGGGCCGGAAACCGCACACGCGAACTCAACGATCCGACCGCCCATGCAGAGATGCTGGCGATCCGTGAGGCCGCCGCAGCGCTTTCGGCCGAGCGGCTCAACGGCGCCGACCTCTACGTGACGCTGGAACCCTGCGCCATGTGCGCGGCGGCGATCTCCTTCGCCCGCCTGCGCCGGCTCTATTTCGGCGCCGCCGACGAGAAAGGCGGCGGCGTCGTCAACGGGGTGCGCTTCTTCTCGTCGCCGACCTGCCACCACGCGCCGGAGGTTTATTCCGGCATCGGCGAGGTCCGGGCATCGACGCTGCTGAAGGAATTTTTCCGGGACAGGCGCAACGGCTAGGCATGCAAGCGGCAGGTTTCGCCCGATCGGAACCGAACCGATGGCCTGCTTCACGCTATGTTTTGGTCAGAGACCTGGAATCCAGTCGGTCCAGCTCGATCCCTTCTTGGATTCACGCTTCTGCCGCCGATCCTTCTTCCACTCGTCTTCGCCGACATCGTTCACGGGGGCGGTATCTGCCGGCTGGCGATAGGTCAGCGGCGGCTCGCTGAGATATCTGCGCGTTGTGGGGCTGCCCTGCCTGCTTTCGGCGAGGCGCTTGTTGAATTCCTCGCGCTCCTTGCCGTCTGCGACATCGCCCTCATTGTTGAAATTGCCGCGCTCGTATTTCGCCCGCGAGACGACGCCCTGGTTCGACCGGCCTGTCCGCCCACCGGCACCAACCGGATCGGGTTCAACCTCGAAATTGCCGCGCTCGCCATAGCGGGCTTTCGACGTGACGCCCCCCTTCGTCGACGCGACGTCGCTCTGGATCGGGGAAGAGCGTCCCTCCTCGGCCGCGGCGGTCGCCTCGGCGAAGACACGCTCGCGACGCTGCTCGGGCGATTCCGGCCAGGCTTCGCTGCCTGCGGTGATACTCTGCTGAGGTGCCGGCAGCGATTCCTTTTCTCCAGGCGCGGGCCTGACGAGTGCCGGCCGCGGCTTGTAGTCGATCTTCGGCTTGTCCTTGTTCGGTGCGATCGAAAGCACGCCGGTGACGTCGGACAGGAGCTGCTCGTGGGCGGGTGTGCCCGTGCCATAGGTCGGCGAGCCCATGCAGCCGGTCAATGCAAGAGCCGAAACCATCAACGGCGCCGAAACCGACAAGCGCGCGTGCCACTGCCTCATGCGGTAAGTCCCACCAGAAACCGCCTCTCGCTGGAAAAACGGATGCTATCGCAAAATAATTAACCACTGCTCTTCGCCCAAAAATCCGGCGACAACGTGGCATGACGAGGTCTCGGCGGCTTTTACCCCAAGCCGCCGAGAAGGGCAACGACCGGTCAGGCCGGTCGATTTCCGGTCAGATCCGCCCCAGCGCCCGGAGTTCACGGAGCGCCGCGGCGTCGCGCGCCGAGACATCCGGGAATGCCGGATCGGCGCCGACATCGTCGGTGAAGCGCCAGGACCTCGCGCATTTGCGGCCCGATGCGAGGCCCGGCACCACGGCCACGCCCTTCACCTCGTCGAGCGTGAAGGCGTCACCCGAAACCGGCTTGTCCGACACCGAAATGTCGCTTGTGATGCTGATCTCGGCGAGATCGAGACCGTCCAGCGCCTGCAAGAGTTCCGCATCGGTGATATGCACGACGGGCGCCGCTTCCAGCGAGGAGCCGATCGTCTTCTTCGCCCGCTCGATCTCGAGCGCGCCGGTGACGACGCGGCGGACCTGGCGGACCTTGCGCCACTTCTCGGCCAAGGCCTCGTCCTTCCATTCGGCCGGGACCACACGGAACTGTTCGAGATGCACCGAGCGCGCCTCGGGGTAACGCTCGAGCCAGGCCTCCTCCGTCGTGAAAGGCAGCATCGGCGCCAGCCAGGTGACCAGACTGTCAAACAGATGGCGCACCACCTCGACAGCCGCCTTGCGCCTGACGCTGGACGGCGCGTCGCAATAGAGCGCGTCCTTGCGGATGTCGAAATAGAAGGCAGACAGGTCGACCACCATGAAGTCGAGCAGCGCCCTGGCGATCCGCTTGAAATCGAAGGCGTCGTAGCCGGCGCGCACGAGTTCGTCGAGCTCGGCGAGGCGGTGCAGCATCAGCCGCTCCAGCTCCGGCATCTCGCCGAGCGGCACGCTTTCGCCCGTATCATGGGCGAGCGTGCCGAGCATCCAGCGGATCGTGTTGCGCAGCTTGCGATAGGCGTCGATGTTGGTCTGCAGCACGTTCTTCCCGAGCCGCTGGTCTTCCCAATAGTCCGTCGTCGCAACCCACAGCCGCAGTATATCGGCGCCGGACTGCTTGATCACGTCCTGGGGCACGACGGTGTTGCCGAGCGACTTCGACATCTTGCGGCCTTCCTCGTCCATGGTGAAGCCATGGGTGACGACCGTGTCGTAAGGCGCGCGACCACGCGTGCCGGAGGCTTCGAGCAGCGAGGAGTGGAACCATCCGCGATGCTGGTCGGAACCCTCGAGATAGACGTCGGCGGGCCATTTGAGGTCCGGACGGTCCTCCAGCGTGAAGACGTGGGTGGAACCCGAATCGAACCAGACGTCGAGGATGTCCATTACCTGCGTCCACGGCTCGTTGGCGCGGCTGCCCAGGAAGCGCTCGCGGGCGCCCTCGGCGAACCAGGCGTCGGCGCCCTCGGTCTCGAAGGCCTCCATGATGCGGACGTTGACCTCGGCGTCCTTCAGCACCTCGCCGTTCTCGTCGGCGAAGATGGCGATGGGCACGCCCCAGGCGCGCTGACGCGAAAGCACCCAGTCCGGCCGCTCCTCGATCATGGCGCGAAGCCGCGTCTGGCCGCCCGCCGGAACGAAACGGGTGGCGTCGATCGCCGCAAGCGCCCTGTTGCGCAAGGTGTCGGGAGACGGCCTCGGGGCGCCGGGCTCGAGGCCGAAACCGTGCAGTTCCTTGTCCATATAGACGAACCATTGCGGCGTGTTGCGGAAGATCACCGGCTTCTTCGACCGCCAGGAATGCGGGTAGGAGTGCTTCAGGCGACCGCGTGCGAACAGCATCGAATGCACGATCAGCGCATCGATGACGCATTGGTTGGCATTGCCCTTCTTGCCGTTGTCGTCGATGACGCGCGCCGCCCCGCCTTCGCGGTCGGGCCCGAAGCCCGGCGCATCCTTGGTGAAAAAGCCGGCATCGTCGACCGTGAAGGGCAGCCGCGTGTTGATGCCGCGCTTGACGAGCGCGGCGGCCGCTTCCATCCAGGCGTCGAAGTCCTCGCGGCCGTGGCCGGGCGCCGTATGCACGAAGCCGGTACCGGCATCGTCGGTGACATGGTCGCCGGCGAGCATCGGCACCGGGAACTCGTAGCCGCCTCCGAAACCCTCGAGCGGGTGTGCGAGTGTGATCCCGGCGAGTTCCTCGGCCGGCACGGTGCGCAAGCGACGGTACTGGAGCTTTGCCTTGGCGAATGCCTCCTCGGCCAGCGCATCTGCGAAGATCAGCCGTTCGCCCGGCCGCGGTCCGAAATCGTTCTCGGCGGCGGTCGCCTCATAGAGGCCGTAGCTGATGCGCGGCGAATAGTTGACCGCCCGGTTGCCGGGGATCGTCCAGGGCGTGGTCGTCCAGATGACGACGAAGGCACCGTCGACACCGTCCTGCCCAGCTCCGCCGCCACTCGCCGCGACCGGGAACTTCACCCAGATCGTATCGGACTCGTAGTCCTGATACTCGACCTCGGCCTCGGCCAGCGCAGTGCGCTCCACCACGCTCCACATCACCGGCTTGGAGCCGCGATAGAGCTGGCCCGACATGGCGAATTTCAGCAGTTCGCCTGCGATCCGCGCCTCGGCGTGATAAGCCATGGTCGTATAGGGGTTGTCGAAATCGCCGACCACGCCGAGCCGCTGGAACTCCCCGGTCTGCACCTTGATCCAGTGGGCGGCGAAGTCGCGGCATTCCCTGCGGAACTCGTTGACGGGAACCTCGTCCTTGTTCTTCCCCCGGGCGCGGTATTGCTCCTCGATCTTCCACTCGATCGGCAGGCCGTGGCAGTCCCAGCCCGGAACGTAGTTGGAATCGTAGCCCCGCATCTGGAAGGAGCGGGTGATGATGTCCTTCAGCACCTTGTTCAGCGCGTGGCCGATATGGATGTTGCCGTTGGCATAGGGCGGGCCGTCATGCAGCACATATTTGCTGCGCCCAGCGGCGTCCTCGCGCAGCCTGCGGTAGAGATCCATCTCCTGCCAGCGCTTGACCAGCAGCGGCTCCTTCTCGGGCAGCCCGGCCCGCATCGGAAACTCCGTCTGCGGCAGATAGAGCGTCTTCGAATAGTCGATCTTCTCGGCGGTGTCGGTCATCGTTCTGCCATATGCATTGCCGGCGGCGAAAAAGCCTCAGGCGTCCAACTATCATGATTTGAAGAAAGCGCGAGAGGGCGCGCAAAAATCCCGGCGGCTCCGGCGACCGTCAGGCCGCCCGGAACACCGGGCACGTAATTCGTATCGCGAAGGGCGCGAAGCTCGTCATGGCCGCGCTATTTAACGGAAGGAGGCCGCGAAGGAAAGGCCGGAACCCTACTGTTGTGCGAGATCGTGTGGCCTATCGCTGCGAACTCCAGCACGGCGCCGACGGCCGGGCGCAGGCCACCTGCTCTCGTCCCCGTATCAGCACGTGCAACTGCGCGGCGACTACAGCGAGAAATCGAATCGATAGGTCGCCGAAAGGCCAAGAAGGAACTGGTTCGGCGAACCGCGCTCCTTCACCAGGTTCGACGCAGCGGCCGGCCCTTGCAGCCGCGCATATTCGCCGAACAGGCTGGTCGTGATCTTGTCGGTGGTCTTCCAGGTGACCGCGCCGCCGACGCCGACCGACTCCAGGCCAGCGCCGGGGTCGTAGGCGCTGAGGCCAGTCGCGGCGGCACCGGCCGCATCGACGCCGTAATAGGTCTCGAAATAGTCGCTGGTCGCGACGGAGAGGCGCGGTCCGCCGGAAACGCGCACTGTCGGCGTGACGTCGGCGAAGGCGTCAACCTGGATGTCGCCGACGATGGCGTCATGGGCGCGGATACCGCGTCGCACTTCACCGCGCACACGCAGCCAATCCGTCGGATAGACTTCCGCGAAGCCGCCAACCTCGGCACCCCATTCCACCGGCTGCAGGCCGGCGAGGTCGTCAGATTCATCCGTGCTGCGCTCAAAGACGATCTTGCCGGTGGCACCGGCACGCACGGCACCGGTATCGATGAAGGCGATGGAGATATTGTCGTTGCGGGACGAGAATCGTGTTTCGGTGCCGGCACGTCCGAGCGACACGAGCGGCGACACCCCGAGCAGATATTTCCTGGCGCCCTCATATTCGGGTGCGATGAATCCCGACGCGCCGACGGTCAAATACCAGTCGCCGGAGAACCAGTTCTCGCCCGCATGGGCGCACGAAACCGACAGCACGAGACAAAGGCCGGGCAACGCACGACCCAATAGACGCTTCGACACGATGAACAGCCCCGCGCTCCGTTGCAGGCCGAAGAGTTGCGCGTCGGCGACGGCTGCCCCCTTGACCTTTGACCGCATCGATCCGGTGACAACCAGAAGATGCATCAATCGCCCCGTTCTGCGGCAGCTCGGTAAAATTTGGATTAAATGCGCGCGGTCCGGTCGACGGTCAGGGAAAGGCGACAGTCAGGTCGAGCGCCGATAGCGGCCGCACGCCTGACAACAGGGCCCGGGCCTCGGCCTCGTCGCGCTTCATCTGCGCGACGAGGGCGTCGAGCCCATGGAACTTCTCCTCGCCGCGCAGATAGCCGAAGAAGGAGACGGAACAGACCTCGCCATAAAGATCGCCCTCGAAGTCGAAGACGAAGGTCTCCAGGAGCGGCGCGCCATCATCGTCCACCGTCGGGCGCCGCCCGAAGCTTGCGACGCCGTCATGGAGCGCCCCATTGGCCCGGCGGAAACGCACGGCGTAGATGCCGTGCTTGAGCGCCACGCTCGGAGTGAGCTTCATATTGGCCGTGGGAAATCCCAGCGTACGGCCGAGCTTCCTGCCGCCGGTTACTTCCGCCTCGACGGTATAGCGGTAGCCCAGCAATCCGGCAGCTTCCGCGACTTCGCCATCGGCAAGAAGCTGGCGGATACGGCTCGACGAGATCACTTCCGTCCCTTCGTCGCGGAAGGCGTCGACCAGGGTCACCCCGAAGCCGTGCTTTTCACCCGACGCCATCAGGAAGGCCGGACCGCCCTGCCGGTCCTTGCCGAAATGGAAGTCGAAACCGGTGACGGCGTGACTGATGCCCAGCCCGCGGTCGAGCACGCCGGTGACGAAATCTTCGGCCGAGTTGGAGGCGAAGCTGCGGGTGAAGCCCTGTTCCACGACCGCGTCGAAGCCGAGTTCGGCGATGAGCCGTGCCTTGACCGGCGGGGGGGTGAGGATGAACAGCGGCACATCCGGCCGGAACACGGTGCGCGGGTGCGGCTCGAAGGTCAGCACCAGGGCCGGAACGTCGCGGCGCCTGGCTTCGGTGAGCGCACGGTCGAGAACCGCCTGATGGCCGCGATGCACGCCGTCGAAATTGCCGATTGCCACCACACCGCCCCGCAATTCGCCGGGCAGCGCGGACGGATCGCCGATGCGTCGGAAACGGGGCACCGCTGTCGTTCCTTCTATCTCAGTCTCGGTATATAGGCGACCGGCTCGTGGCCGTGCTTTTCGAGGAAGGCCGCCAGCAGGGCGGCGTCGGGCGAATCGGGATCGCCATAGTCGCGGACATGGATGCCGGCCGTGACGAAGAGCACGTCGAGGCCGTTGGCGACCGCCCCCTTCACATCGGTCAGAACGCCGTCGCCGATAGCCAGCACCTCATCGCGGCCGACCGGCCGCCCCAGCACGTCGGACGCGGATTTGAGCGCGACGTCATAGATCGGGCTGTGCGGCTTGCCGGCGATCGACGTGCGGCCGCCGAGCTGGCCATAGTCCCGCGCCAGCGCACCGGCGCACCACAGCAGCCTCTCACCCTTCTCGACGACGATATCGGGATTGGCGCAGATGAACGGGAGATCGCGGGCGCGCAGGCGGCGCAGCAGCTCCGCATAATCGTCGGGCGTCTCGGTGTCGTCGTCGACGAGGCCGGTGCAGACGACAACCGAAGCCTCGAAGTCCTCGACCAGCTCGACGTCCAGCCCATCGAAGATCGGCAGGTCACGCTCGGCGCCGATATGGAAGATCCGCCGTGGCGCCTCCGCGATCAGGTCGCGCGTGACGTCCCCCGAGGTGACGATGCCATCCCAGGCATCGGCGGGCACGCCGATCGCAGCGAGTTGGGCGACCACGCTGGGGCTGGGGCGCGGCGAATTGGTGATCAGCACCACGGCCAGCCCCTTCCTGCGCGCCGCCGCGAGGGCCGCCGCAGCCTCCATGGAGGGCTGAACGCCATTGTGCAGGACGCCCCAGACGTCGCAGAAGATGGCCGCGTAGCGGCCGGTCAGTTCGTCGAGGGATCCTATCGCGGGCGGCGTGGCTGCCATGCTGTCTTCCAAGTCTTGCCGCGTCGTTCCTCCGGCAGGTCTCCGCCATTCGGAAGGCACCACGCGAATGTCCAATAGCCCAGGCTCGCACGGGACGTGGCGCTTCGGCGCCCCGGCCGGCGGGACGCAGGCCCGCAGGGATTAGCCGAACGCGCCCGGCCTGTCACCAGCTTTCCGGTGGCGGAAGTCTCATGGATCCGACGGAGCCGTCCGACCGAGGATCCGCCATGGTGAACAAAGGCTGAAGAAGCACCCTCGTTTTCGAGCTATCTTCAAAACTCGGAATTCAAGTATTTCTGCGATGACTTCCGGCGGTATCGGGCTGTCTTGGGGTAAGGCAATGATCCGTCGGTTCCTGCGGGACATACGCGGCAACTATGCGATGATGACCGCCATCGCGACAGTGCCGATCATGGGCGGCCTGGCGCTGGCCGTCGACTACGGCCAGATGAGCCGCCAGCGGCACGACACGCTCAACGCACTTGATGCGGCCGGCATTGCGACGGCGCACCGGATCCTGTCGGGTGCGACGGAGACCGAGGTCAAGGCCTATGCCAAGGATTTCTTCGAAACCAATCTCGGTTCGGTCAGCCCGGAGGATGCGACGCTTTCGATCGTGCTGCCGCAGAACAATACCGGCGGCGGCACGCTGAAACTCAGCGCAAAGCTGAAATACCGGCCCTATTTCTTTCCCGCCTTCGCGGCGCTGATCGGCAAGACCGACGCGGACGGCACGACGACGCTGGCGATGGATGCGCAGTCGGAGGTCCGGCTCAAGAACACGCTCGAGGTCGCACTGGTCCTCGATAATTCCGGCTCCATGAACTACACCGGCAGCGGCACGGGGCAGCAACGCATCACCCTGCTGAAGGCTGCAGCCAAGCAGCTTATCACGACGCTTTCCAAGCAGGCGGTAATGATGAAGCAGGTCGACAAGCCGGTGCAGTTCGGGCTCGTGCCTTTCGCGGCATCGGTCAACATCTCCCCTTCCAGCGACAACGAGCCGTGGATGGACACGACGGGCATCTCGCCGATCCACCATGAGAATTTCGACTGGACTTGGATGGATTATGCAAAAAATCCAAAGAAGTACGCGGAGTTCTCGGGCGGCGTCTGGTACAAGCGGGGCGTGGATTGGGGGGCTTCTCAGGACCGGCCTCTGACCCGTTTCAGCCTCTATGCCGACATTACGGCCGAAACCGATCGCGAGGCTATTCCCAATACGAGTCGCCGCGTTTGCGCCAAGCCCAGTTCGGACGGCAACTCGTGCGAGAGGTATAAGAACGAACCCGAATACATCTACGAATACGGTCCTTATGCGAGTTGGCAGGGCTGCGTCGAGGCGCGGCCGTCGCCCTACAACAACAATGACGCGACACCGACAACGTCCAACCCCGCAACGCTTTTCGTGCCGATGTTCGCGCCGGACGAACCGAAGCATCTGTGGTTCGACACAGATCGTGACGGCATGCCTAATCTCTTCGACAAGTCGAGCTTCGGCTACAACAACAACTGGTGGAGCGACTGGGACGACAACTCCGACGCCAAGTCGCGCCTGAAGGACCCGCGCAAATATTTTCGTGTGAAGCCCTACGGCACTGCTTCCGCCGGCTCCGGCTATGGCCCCAACTTCTCCTGCACGACCAATCCGATCACCCCGCTCCAGGACATCACCGTGGCGGAGGGCGAGAAGACGATTGTCGATGCGATCGACGCCATGGTGCCCAGCGGCAACACCAATGTGCCGGAGGGCACGGCCTGGGGCTGGCGCGTCGTTTCCAGCGGCGCGCCCTTCACGGAAGGCCGCAAGGAAACCGAGAAGGGCAACGACAAGGTCGTGATCGTGCTGACCGACGGCGCCAACACCTATGGCGACCTCGGGAGCACCGACCCCGCCGAGCTGCGCTCGACCTACGCGGCCTATGGCTACACTGGCCAAAAATACGAAGCCGCCAGCATAACCCGCCTGTTCATGGATACGAGCAGCAACGTCGGCAAGACGAGCTACGACTCCTCCAACTATACGCGCGCCCTCGACGAGCAGATGCAGACGGTCTGCACCAACGCCAAGGCGGCGGGCGTGATCATCATGACGGTGTCGCTCGACCTCAGCCTGTCGAAGTCCAGCGAGAAGAAGGCGATCGAAGCGCTGGAGGCCTGCGCGTCGGAATCGCGCTTCCGCAAGGGTGACGACGGCAAGCCGAAGAAGCTCTATTACAACGCCACCGGGAGCGATCTCGCGGAAAAGTTCAAGGAGATCGCCGACGAACTGTCGAACCTGCGGATCGTGAGTTGATCGGCCGGCGCCTCCTTGGACACTGGATTTTTCTGGAATACCCGTTTGGTCGAAGCTTTTTCCAGCGCGGAGGCGTTTCGCGCCGATAGCGATCTTGCCCGGCACTTCCGGCATCGGCATAGTCGCGCCTCTTGCGGGGACCTCCAATGCCGGAACCGACCAATCTCGTCGCCTTTGCCCTGATCGCGCTCGGCATGGTGCTCACGCCGGGGCCGAACATGATCTACCTGATCTCGCGGTCGATCTCGCAAGGCCGCATGGCCGGGCTTGTCTCGCTCGGCGGAGTGGCGCTCGGTTTCGTCTTCTATCTGGTCTGCGCGGTCTTCGGCATCACCGCGCTGCTGCTGGCTGTGCCCTACGCCTATGACGCGCTGCGCTTCGGCGGGGCGCTCTACCTCCTGTGGCTGGCCTGGCAGGCGGTACGGCCAGGCGGCCGTTCGCCCTTCCAGGTCAAGGACCTGCCCAAGGACAGTCCGTGCCGGCTGTTTACGATGGGTTTGCTGACCAATCTGCTGAACCCCAAGATCGCGGTGATGTATCTTTCGCTGCTGCCGCAATTCGTGACGCCCGACAATGGCAGTGTGCTCGGCCAGCTCCTGATGCTCGGCGCGATGCAGATCGCGGTCAGCGTGACCGTCAACGCCATCATCGCGGTGATGGCCGGCTCGATCGCGGCGTTCCTCACCGGCCGGCCCTTCTGGGCGATCGTCCAGCGCTGGCTGATGGGCATGGTGCTGGCCGGGCTGGCTGTCAGGATGGCCACAGAGGCCCGGCGGTAGGGGTTCGCGATTGACCTCCAGCGTCATGCCGGCCCGGGCGCAGATCTGCTGACAGAGCCATGTTGAAGACCGCGACAGTGGGACGACCGTCGGTCGCCGCTCAGTCCATATGTGCCGCCGGTGCGCCGCCCTGCGCCGGCGCCCGGGGCTTGCGCAGCAGGAACACCAGCGGCATGGCGCAGAGCGTGACGATCATCATCAGCTTGAAGTCGTCGACATAGGAGATCATCAGAGCCTGCTGGGTGACGAGGCCGTTGAGCTGGGTGAGCGCGGCGGGGTCACCGCCCGCGGCAGAGGGCGACGATGCCCACAGGTTCGGGTTGAAGGGCGTGATGGCTTGGGCCAGCTCGGCATGATTGATCTGCGTGTTGCGCGTCAGGACGACGATGACGATCGAAATGCCGATCGACGAACCGATGTTGCGCACGAGGCTGAAGAGCGCCGTCGCGTCGGTGCGGAAACGCGCGTCCAGCGTGGCGAAGGCGACCGTCGACAGCGGCACGAAGACCAGTCCCAGGCCAAGCCCTTGGACGACGCCGCTCTCGATGATGAGATAGCTGTCCATCTGCGGCGAGAAGCCGGTCATCACGTAAAGCGAGTAAGCCGTCAGCACGAGCCCGGTCACCACCAGATAGCGGGCGTCGACGAGCCGCACGAGGCGACCGACCAGGATCATTGAGATCATCGTGCCGACGCCGCGCGGGGCCATGACGAGGCCGGTGGTGATCGTCGGATAACCGAAGATGTTCGACAGCATCGGCGGCAGCAGGGCGAGGCTGGCCAGCAGGATGACACCGATGACGAAGATGAACACAAGGCCGGTCACGAAGTTGCGGTCGGCGAAGATCTTGCGGTCGATGAAGGTGTTCTCGCCGGTCGCCAGATGGATCACGAAGACCCAGAAGCCGGTGAGCGAAAGGCCGAGCTCGATCCAGATTTCGGGCGAGGAGAACCAGTCGACCTCGGCGCCCCTGTCGAGCATGAGCTGTAGCGCGCCGACACCGAGCGACAGCATGGCGAAGCCGAAGAAGTCGAAGCCGCGCAGGCGCCGGGCGACGGAGGGCAGATAGGCGGCCGAGCCGAGCAGCGCGATGATGCCGACCGGCAGATTGATGAAGAAGACCCAGCGCCAGTTGAAGCTCTCGGTCAGCCAGCCGCCCAGCGTCGGACCGATGATCGGGCCGACCATGATGCCCGCACCCCACATGGCCATGGCCTGGCCGTGGCGCTCCTTGGGGTTGATGTCGAGCAGGAAGGTCTGCGAGAGCGGCACGATCGCCGCCCCGAACACGCCTTGGAGCAGGCGGAAAAGCACCATGCTCTCCAGGCTCCATGACATGCCGCAGAGCATCGACGTGATCGTGAAGCCGACCACCGAAACGAGGAAAAGCTCCTTGCGGCCGATCCGGTCGGACAGCCAGCCCGTGACCGGCGTCATGATGGCGGCCGCCACGATATAGGAGGTCAGCACCCAGTTGATCGTGTCCTGGGACGCACCGAGGTCGCCAACCATCGAGGGCAGCGCGACATTGGCGATGGTGGTGTCGAGCACCTGCATCACCGTCGCCAGCATGATCGAAATGGTGATCAGCCCGCGATGGGGGACGTCTTCGGCGCTTCGGGTCGAGGACTGGCTCATGGCAGCATCCCTGTCGGCCGGAAAGGGATCTCCGGCCGGGGAAAACCTATTCCGCCGCGTTGGCCGAGCCGAGCAGGCTGCCGAAGCCGCGGCTGACGCCGGTGTCGACAGATACCGTAGCGCTCATGCCCGTGCGCAGCGCGAGATCGGCTCCCGCTGTGTCGAGCTTGAGCCGCACCGGGATGCGCTGCGTGACCTTGACCCAGTTGCCGGTGGCATTCTGGGCAGGCAGCAGCGAGAATTCGGCTCCGGTGCCCGCGCCGATCGCTTCCACCGTCGCCTCGAAGGCGTGGCCGGGATAGGTGTCGAGCACGATCTCGGCCTTCTGCCCGGGCTTCATGTTGGTGAGCTGCGTCTCCTTGAAATTCGCCTCGACCCAGGTGTCGCCGGTCTCGACCAGGCTGAACAGCGGCGTGCCTGATGCAACGAACTGGCCGAGCTTGAAGGACGAGGCCTGCGAGACCATGCCGTCGGCGGGTGCCCGCACCGTGGTCTGGCTCAGCGCATAGGCGGCCTTGTCGCGCGCGGCGAGAGCCGAAAGCACGGCCGGATGCTTGTCCGTCGCGATGTCAGGGTCGCCGCCGATCGCGGCGCGCGCGCTGGCGATGCCCTGCCGGGCGGCGGCGTGTTCCTCACGCGCCTTATCGACGTCGCGTTGCGCGGCATCGAGCGTGGCCTTCGCGCTGATGCCCTTGTCGGCGAGATCGGTGATGCGGTCGAACTGCGCCTTGGCATAGTCGAGTTCGCCCGACGCCACACGCTCCTGGGCGACTGCTTGGCTATAGGCCGCGCGCAGTTGCTCGACCTGAAGGCGTGCTGCGGCGAGGGCCGCGTTGGCCTCGGAGAGCGCAATGCGATAAGGCTCCGGATCGACGACGAAGAGCACGTCGCCGGCCTTCACCATCGCATTGTCGGCGACGTCGACCTCGACGATCCGACCCGTCGCTTCCGAGGCGATCGACACCCTGGCCTGCCGCAGATTGGCGTTCTCGGTTTCCTGGTAGCGTCCGCCGGTAACCCAGACATAACCGCCGCCCACCACGAGCGCCACAGGCAGCAGGGCCATAAGCAGCGCGCGACCGAGCTTGCGCCTCGGCGCCGGCTGCACGAGCTGCAGCGACGTCACCGGCGCCGGCGTTGCCGGCGCTTCCGATCTCGCCGCGGGACCGGCCTCGTTCACCTTCTCCACCGCACTCATGCCTTTTTTTCCTTCGCCACATCCTTCGCCGGGCCCGGCTCCGCCGACGGCGGCGTCTCGCCGTCGGAGAGATTGTCGACGATCGCGACAAGGCCGTCGATCGTCGCCTTCCGGGCCTGAGGCGAAAGCCCCGCCAGGGCATCCTCGTAAACTTCGCCCGCCATGCTCTTGACCTCGGCGAACGCCGCGCGGCTCCTGGCAGTCGGGAAGATCATGCGCACGCGGCGATCGTTGGCGTCCTGGCGGCGTTCGATCCAGCCACCTTCTTCCATGCGGTCGAGCAGACGGGAAACGCTGATCGGCTCGATTTCGAGCAGTTCGGCGAGCCGCGCCTGCGCGACACCCTCCTCCTTCACCAAGCGCACGAGCAGCCGCCACTGGGCCGCGGACAGCCCATAGCCGCTGGCCCTCGCCTCGAAGCGCTTGCGCAGCAGACGCGCAGCGTCGTGGAGGAGGAAACCGAGCCTTTCGATGCCTTCCGTTGTCATGAGCGTGATATATAATGAGCGTGCTTATTATTCAAGTGGCCGGCTTCGTCACAACCGCTCGATCGACGCTTTGCGCAAAACGGTTCCCTCCGCCGCGCTTTCCTTCGCAAGTTTTGGCTCTACATGCTTGACTCCAAAAAACCCAGCCACTATCTCACCGCCACGTTGGCACTCCTCTCGGGTGAGTGCTAACGATAGTCCGGGCCACCGGACGGAGGATTTCTCTCAACATCCGATCGAGGATCTAACAAGATGGCAAAGTCGAAGTTCCGCCCGCTTCATGACCGCGTGGTCGTTCGCCGGGTCGAATCCGAGGAGAAGACCAAAGGCGGCATCATCATCCCCGACACCGCCAAGGAGAAGCCGCAGGAAGGCGAGATCATCGCCGTCGGCTCGGGCGCCCGCGACGAGAGCGGCAAGCTGGTTCCGCTCGATGTCAAGGCCGGCGACCGCGTCCTGTTCGGCAAGTGGTCGGGCACCGAAGTGAAGCTCAATGGCGAAGACCTTCTGATCATGAAGGAATCCGACATCATGGGCATCATCGGCTGATCACGCCCAAGACATCCGCACCATCAATCTGAATTTCGGGCCAATTGCCCAGGAGCTTAAACATGGCTGCAAAAGACGTAAAATTCTCCCGCGACGCCCGCGAGCGCATGCTGCGCGGCGTGAACATCCTCGCCGACGCGGTGAAGGTCACGCTCGGCCCCAAGGGCCGCAACGTGGTCATCGACAAGTCGTTCGGCGCGCCGCGCATCACCAAGGACGGCGTCACCGTCGCCAAGGAGATCGAACTCGAGGACAAGTTCGAGAACATGGGCGCCCAGATGGTCCGCGAAGTCGCTTCGAAGACCAATGACATCGCCGGCGACGGCACCACGACCGCGACGGTTCTCGCCCAGGCGATCGTCCAGGAAGGCGCCAAGGCGGTGGCCGCCGGCATGAATCCGATGGACCTGAAGCGCGGCATCGACCTTGCCGTCGCCGACGTGGTCGCCGACCTCATCAAGAAGGCCAAGAAGATCAAGACCTCGGAAGAGGTTGCCCAGGTCGGCACGATCTCGGCCAACGGCGAAGACGCGATCGGCAAGATGATCGCCGAGGCCATGCAGAAGGTCGGCAACGAGGGCGTCATCACGGTCGAGGAAGCCAAGACCGCCGAGACCGAACTCGAAGTCGTCGAAGGCATGCAGTTCGACCGCGGCTACCTCAGCCCGTATTTCGTCACCAACCCGGACAAGATGGTCGCCGAGCTGGAAGACGCCTACATCCTTCTCCACGAGAAGAAGCTCTCCAATCTCCAGGCCATGCTGCCGGTCCTCGAGGCCGTCGTGCAGACCTCCAAGCCGCTCCTCATCATCTCGGAAGACGTCGAGGGTGAGGCGCTCGCCACGCTCGTCGTCAACAAGCTGCGTGGCGGCCTGAAGATCGCCGCCGTCAAGGCTCCGGGCTTCGGCGATCGCCGCAAGGCCATGCTCGAGGACATCGCGATCCTCACCGGCGGCCAGGTCATCTCCGAAGACCTCGGCATCAAGCTCGAGAATGTCGGCCTCAACATGCTCGGCCGCGCCAAGAAGGTGTCGATCTCCAAGGAGAACACCACCATCGTCGACGGCGCCGGCAAGAAGGCCGAGATCCAGGGCCGCGTCGCCCAGATCAAGCAGCAGATCGAGGAGACCACCTCCGACTACGATCGTGAGAAGCTCCAGGAGCGTCTCGCCAAGCTGGCCGGCGGCGTTGCCGTCATCCGCGTCGGCGGAGCGACCGAGGTCGAGGTCAAGGAGAAGAAGGACCGCGTCGACGACGCCCTCAACGCGACCCGCGCGGCCGTCGAGGAAGGCATCGTTCCGGGCGGCGGCGTGGCCCTGCTGCGCGCTTCGGCCGGCCTGAAGTCTTCGGGCGTCAATGCCGACCAGGACGCCGGCATCAACATCGTGCGTCGCGCCCTGCAGGCTCCGTGCCGTCAGATCGCGGCCAATGCGGGCGCCGAGGCTTCGATCGTCGCCGGCAAGATCCTCGAGAACAAGACCGCGACCTTCGGCTACAACGCCCAGACGGGCGAGTATGGCGACCTGATCGCGCTCGGCATCGTCGACCCGGTCAAGGTCGTGCGCACCGCGCTGCAGGACGCCGCTTCGGTCGCCGGCCTGCTGGTCACCACCGAGGCCATGATCGCCGAAGCCCCGAAGAAGGACTCGCCGGCTCCGGCGATGCCCGGCGGCGGCATGGGCGGTATGGGCGGCATGGACTTCTAAGAAGTCCATTCTGTCACAGAAATTCGGAAAGGGCGCCTCTCGGCGCCCTTTTTCTTTGGCGACTGCGCAACAGAAGGCTTCTTTCCTTCGACCTAGGAAGAATTATCAAGATCGATCAACCCGGGCAAGCTGAAGTCCTCCCGCCTACACTTCAAGAACCCAGTGAATGCTGTATACTTCCCTTACGATCTTCGATCGATCGAACACTGGAGGGACGCATGGCCGCCGCAAAATCTTCCGGAAAGCGCATCACACTTGACCAGCTCAAGAAACGCGCCGCCAAGGGCACGCTCACGGACAAGGATCTGCGATCCTACTTCAGGCTGGACGAATACAGGAGCAAAGCCTTCGCCCCGGCAATCCAGCTCGACTATGCTCGAGTGGACACCGACGGCAAGGAACTGCCCGATCGGGAAGTAGCCGAAATCTTCAATCAGGCAACGAGCACCCGGCGGGAGAAGCCAGCCCCTTCGCAGGAGGCGCCCGCGGCCCCGGTCAAGATACTCGTGGAGGGCGATTCCTGGTTCAATCTGCCCGATATCTTCATGCCCAGGGACGCGGTCGACATCCTGCGGGAAACCTTCAACGTCTCAAGCGTGGCGATGTGGGGCGACACGCTGGAGAACATGCTCAAGCAGAAGCAATATGTGCAGAAGCTCGAATCCGGAAATTTCCGGCATTTCCTGTTCTCGGGCGGCGGCAACGACGTGCTGGGCTCGATCGGCAAATATGTGAAGACGCGGACTCCGGGAGACACCGATCCGGCGCATGCGCCCGGCTACGTAAAACCGTCCTTCACGAGCAAGGTCAAGGAGATCATTTCCGGCTATCAGGAACTCGCCGACGACGTGCGGCAGGCGCGAGGCTCGCGGACCGTGCTTTACGTTCACGCATACGCCAACGCCATTCCCAAGCCGAACGGCAGATATCTCGGACGGCGGCTGGAGGCGCTGGGCTTCGATCCCGCCACCGTCGGGCCGCTCGCCAGGGCGATCGTCGCCCACATGGTGGGGAGGTTCAACGCCGCGCTCCAGAGTTTCGCCGCGGCACGCGCCAATATCGTCTATGTCGATCTGAGGACGAAGGTGACGGCTGCCGGCGACTGGCACTCGGACGAAATCCACCCCAGCACGAGGGGCGCCAGGAAAGTGGCGACCGCTTTTGCCGGAGCGATCGGTGCGAATTCGCCCGCTGTCTGAGTGGCAAGAGCTTCGGCCGGGACGACTTTTGTGCCGATCGGCTCGGATCACCGGAACACTTTCGCCGCAGTGGCTGCAAGCCGATACGCGATAGCGTCTGCGGGTCCATTTCGACCTGTCGGAGGACAGGTTTTGAACGGCCGAAAGGTCTACGATGACGACGAGTCACCTCTTCGCGCGCTCCGGGCCGCCCGCGGAAGCGTCATGAGGTTGCGACTTCCTCGCGCCGGAACGATCGCCTAGCCTGCCGGTACGCCCTTCGGGCGACGTGGTTGAGGAGGGGAAGCATCGACATATGGCCGACAAGACTCCCGAAAGGCTCGAATGGGCGGCCGCGACGCTGGCGCCTGGGCCCGCCGACCATATCCTCGAAGTCGGATGCGGCCATGGCGTGCTTCTCTCCCTGCTTGCTGAGAGGCTGACGACGGGAACGATCACTGCGATCGACCGCTCCGACAAGATGGTCGCCGCAGCGCGTGCGCGCAACGCCGGGCACATTGCCTCCGGCAAGATCGCGATCCGGCAGGCGGAACTGGCCTCGGCGGATTTCGGCGGCAAGACCTTCGACCGAATCCTTGCGGTCAACGTCAATCTGTTCCGGCTGAAGCCGGCCCGCGAACTGGCGGCCCTGCGGCGGCTCATCGACGCCGAGGGCAAGCTTTTTCTGTTCTTCGAACCGCCCTCGCCCGCCCAGGCCGAGCCCATCGCGGAAAAGCTCGCCGCGAACCTCGAAGCCAACGGCTTCCGGGTCGCGCACAAGACCTTCATCGTGCTCGGCTCCGCGCAAGGGGTCTGCATCGTCGCAAACCCGGCGTGAGGCACTCCACCCTTGCTTTGGATTAATGCGCGGCCACGCCGCACATCCTGAGCGGGCCTGCGTCCTGCATGGTCTTGGCCATCGCCATCGCTCCGGAATAAGTGGCGACGACCAGGACGGCAAAGCGTTCCGGATCGGTGTCTTCCTCGCGGCCCGCTTGCTGGTCCGAGCGGATCTTGTCGGCGAGCGCACCGCGCCAGCGTGCAAGGACGTCGGCCAGCGCGGCGCGGAACTCCGGGTCGGCGAGCGACAGTTCATGCGCCAGATTGTTGAGCGGGCACCCGCGGACAAATCCTTGACGGTCCAGTTGATCAGCCACTGACGTGAACACATCCTTCACGCCCTGGCGCGCCGACGGCGCTGCTTCGATCGGCCGTATCCAGGTGTCCTCCACAGCCCCGGCGACACGTTCGCGGATGACGGCGAGACCGATCGCCTTCTTGGTCGGAAAATGGTGGTGCAAGGCGCCGCCGGTGACGCCGGCGCCCTGCATCAGATCCCCCAGACTGGTGGCATGGTAGCCCTTCGCCTGGAAGGCCTCCTCCGCGACGTCAAGAACCTTGCGGCGCATGGCTTCGGGGTCGTTGGTGCGCGTTCTCGGCGTCTTCGGCATGGCAGTATCCTGTTGGAGCCCACAAATATCAGATTGACAAAACCGGGCAACCGGTCTGTTTTAAACAGGTCAACCGGTTTGTTTTGGAGGAACAGATGAGCCATCCTGAAATGAGCGGAGTCGGCCGGTGCGCGCCGGTGGTCGAGCTTCGCGAATACACGCTCCGCCCCGGCGGACGGGAGAAACTGATCAGGCTCTTCGACCGCGAATTCGTCGAGACGCAGGAGGAGACCGGAATGAACGTCGTCGGGCAGTTCCGCGACCCTGATCGACCGGATCGGTTCGTCTGGCTGCGCGGCTTCGAGAGCATGGAAACGAGACGGCAGGCCCTGGCCGATTTCTATGGCGGCCCGGTCTGGGCCGCGCACAAGGACGAGGCCAACGCCACCATGATCGACTCCGACAATGTGCTGCTCCTGCAGCCGGCCTGGGCCGGCGCCGGCTTCGACCTCAAGGGCCGGGCGCGAGGCCCGCGCGAGGATTCGGCCCCGGCGCCTGACAAAAAGAGCCCGGCGGTGCTGGTCAGGGTCCACCATATCAGGCAGGAAGCAACGGAGGATTTTATCACGGCATTCCGGGACGAGGCGGCTCCGCTTCTCGCCCGGCTCGGCGCCCCGCTGGGCGGCATCTTCGTCTCCAACCATGCCGAGAACACTTTTCCGCGTCTTCCTGTGCGGGAAGGCGAGAACGTGCTGGCGACATTTCAGGAGTTTGCCGGCACCGACGCGCTCGATCGCCATGGTGACGCGACAGGCGATGATGCCGGCTGGCGCGCCATCGAGACACGGCTCGCTTCATACCGCAGCCGTAGGCCGGAGGATTTCCGGCTGTTGCCCACCGCACGCTCGCTGCTGGGGAGGCCGACGGCCTGACCCGGCCGCTCCGCCGCGTCCGGGGCGGCCTTTGGCGTTTCGACCCGTCCGCCCCGAGCCTCGCCCTTGCCGCTCTCGGTCGCATCGGTTAGGACACCCCCGCGAAGGACAGGGGGTGTCCCCGTATCCGACGGCATTTCAAGGACAGGACGCTGGCGAGTAATCCATGGCCGACAGATCGGAAAAAATGAAGGCGCGGCTGCCGCGCGGTTTCGTCGATCGGTTTGCCGAGGATATCCGCGCCGTCGAACGGATGATGGCCAGCATCCGCGAGGTCTACGAACTCTACGGCTTCGAGCCCGTCGACCAGCCGCTGATCGAATATACTGACGCGCTGGGCAAGTTCCTGCCTGATCAGGACCGCCCGAACGAAGGCGTCTTCTCGTTCCAGGACGACGACGAGCACTGGCTGTCGCTGCGCTACGACCTGACCGCACCGATGGCCCGCTTCGTGGCGGAGAACTTCGAGCGCCTTCCCAAGCCTTATCGCAGCTACCGTTCCGGCTGGGTGTTCCGCAACGAGAAGCCGGGACCCGGACGCTTCCGCCAGTTCATGCAGTTCGACGCCGACACGGTCGGCACGCCCGGTGTCGCCGCCGACGCCGAGATGGCAATGATGATGGCCGACGTGCTGGAGGCGCTCGGCATCGGGCGCGGCGACTATGTGATCCGCGTCAACAACCGCAAGGTTCTCGACGGCGTGATGGAGGCGATCGGCCTCGGCGGCGACGACAATGCCGGGCGACGACTGACGGTGCTGAGGGCCATCGACAAGCTCGACAAGTTTGGGCCGGAGGGCGTGCGGCTCCTGCTGGGGAAGGGCAGGCTCGACGAAAGCGGCGATTTCACCAGGGGCGCCGGGCTGGACGATGCCCAGACTGCGCAGGTCATGTCGGTCGTCGAAAGGCAGGCCGGATCCGCAGGCGGCGATATCGCCGCGATCGCGGAAGCCAGCGCCACGGCCAGGGCCGGCTTCGCCGAGCTCGACGAGATCGAAGCTCTGGTGCGCGCGGCCGGCTACGGGCCGGACCGCATCAAGATCGACCCGTCCGTGGTGCGCGGCCTCGAATATTACACCGGCCCCGTCTATGAGGCCGAGCTGCTCGCAGAGATACCCAATGACGAGGGACAGATCGTGCGTTTCGGCTCGGTCGGCGGCGGCGGGCGCTATGACGGGCTGGTCTCGCGCTTCCGCGGCGAGCCGGTGCCGGCGACCGGCTTCTCCATCGGCGTATCGCGCCTGATGACGGCGCTGAAGAACCTCGGCAAGCTCGACATCTCCGACGTGGTCGCACCTGTCGTCGTGCTGGTCATGGACCGGGATACCGAGAGCCTTGGCCGATACCAGAAGATGGTGGCGGAACTTCGCGGCGCGAAGATCCGTGCCGAGCTCTATCTCGGCGGCGCCGGCATGAAGGCGCAGATGAAATATGCCGACCGTCGCGGAGCGCCATGCGTCGTCATCCAGGGCGGCGACGAACGCGCCACCGGCACGGTGCAGATCAAGGACCTCGTCGAAGGCGCACGGCTCGCGGAGGAGGTCACCGACAACAAGGCGTGGCGCGAGGGCCGTCCCGCCCAGATCACCGTCGCCGAAGGCGAGATGGTGGCGGCGGTGAAGAAGATCCTCGCCGCGCAGGCGAAAGAGCGGGGTCCCGCATGACATGCGATTCGCTTCCCCTCCCCCTTGAGGGGAGGGTGGCCGCCCACGGGTCTTGCCTCCGGCAAGCCCGAGGACAGGCTCCGCGGCCGGGTGGGGTCACCACCGCTAGGCGCGACCTCTATTTGGCGCCGAGCACTGCTGCGTGCACCCCCTCTGGCTGCTGCGCAGCCATCTCCCCCTCAAGGGGGGAGAGAGCGGCGTACCTCTCATGACCCCACGCTATCCCGCCTTCGCGCCCGATATCCAAAAACTGTTCGCCGAGCGCGGCGCGGTAGCCGTCGACGTGCCGGTCATCCAGCCGGCCGATCCCTTCCTCGACATGGCGGGCGAGGATTTGCGCCGCAGGATCTTCCTCACGGAAAGCGAAACCGGCGCGACCTTGTGCCTGCGCCCGGAATTCACCATTCCCGTCTGTCTCGACCATATCGCCAGCCAGGCGGGCACCCCCCGCCGCTATTCCTATCTGGGCGAGGTGTTCCGCCAGCGCCGCGAAGGCGGCAACGAATTCTTCCAGGCCGGCATCGAGGATCTCGGCGACACCGACACGCCGCGCGCCGACGCGCGGTCGCTGGCCGACGCCCATGCCCTGCTGGCGCTCGCTTTGCCGGACCATGCCTTGCAAATCGTGCTCGGCGACCAGACGGTGTTCGAGGCGGTGCTCGCCGCGCTCGGTCTGCCACGCGGCTGGCGCATGCGGCTGGCGCGGGCTTTCGGCTCGACGGCGTTGCTGGAGGCCGCGCTCGCCGACCTCGCCAATCCGACCCGCAACGGCGAACTGCCCACTTCGGTCGCCGCTCTCGTCGCCGAAGGCGACCCGGAGAGGCTGGCAGCCCATGTCGCGGCCGGCATGGAGGCCGCAGGCCTGTCGTCCTCGGCGGGTCGCACGCCGGCCGAAATCGCGCGCCGTCTCATCGAAAAGGCCGAGTTGAGAAGCGTGCGCCTGTCGAGCGAAGCTTTCGACGCGCTGAAGGATTTCCTTGCCATCAAGGCGCCTCTCGACCGGGCCGCGGGCGCGCTCGCCGCTTTCGCCTCCGCAGCCCGGCTGTCCCTGGGGGCAGCACTCGACAATTTCGCAGCCCGCGCCGAGGCGATCGCCGCCCACGGCCTTTCCGCCGACACGATCATTTATGATGCGGCCTTCGGCCGGCCCCTCGACTATTACACCGGCCTCGTCTTCGAGATTTCGGCCGGCGGCACGGACCGGCCGCTGGTCGGCGGCGGCCGCTACGACCGGCTGCTCACGCTCCTGGGCGCCAAGGAGGCCATTCCCGGCGTCGGCTTCTCGGCCTGGCTCGACCGCATCGGAGCTTTGCGCGAGGACGGACTATGAGCCTGACGCTGGCGCTGCCGTCCAAGGGACGGCTCAAGGAACAGGCGCTCGAAGCGCTGGCCGCGGCGGGGCTTTCCGTCGTTCTGCCCGACGACGAGCGCAAATACCGTGCCCGCATCGAAGGGCGCGACGACATCGACATCGCCTTCCTGTCAGCGTCCGAAATCGCCGGCGAACTGGGAAGCGGCTCGGTCGACCTCGGCGTGACCGGCGAGGACTTGCTGCGCGAGACCGTCGCGAATTGGGAAGACCGCGCCGCGATCTCGGCCCGGCTCGGCTTTGGCCGGGCCGACGTGGTGGTGGCGGTGCCCGATATGTGGTTCGACGTCGACACCATGGCCGACCTCGACGACGTCGCGGCGATCTTCCGGCAGCGTCACGGCCGGCGCCTGCGGATCGCGACGAAATACTGGCGGCTGACGCAGCAGTTCTTCTCGCAGAAGCACGGTATCCAGGTCTACCGCATCGTCGAGAGCCTCGGCGCCACCGAGGGGGCGCCGGCCGCGGGCTCGGCCGACATCATCGTCGACATCACGACCACCGGCTCGACCTTGCGCGCCAATCATCTCAAGATCCTGTCCGATGGCGTCATCCTGGAATCGCAGGCCTGCCTGGTGTCATCCAGGAAGGCCCGGGACGCGGCCGACGAGGCCCTTCTGGCAGATATCGTCGCGAAGGTTGCGGCAACGGTAGACGCCTGAGCGCTTCGCCCCCGCAGACCCGAACTCTTTTCCCCGACAGGCTCCCCGCTCCAAGGCCGAGCATTCAACACGCAAAAGGCCCGGATCTCGCGACCCGGGCCCTTTTGTGGGAGCCGAACAATCTGTCAGGCGTAGGCGGCTGCACCACCGCGACGGGCGTCGACCGACAAGGCGCCGGGCCCGGCGACGAAGAGCGCCAGCAGGCCGCCCGCGATGGTCACGTTCTTCATGAACATTATCATCTGCATCTGATCGGCCGGGGCGTAGTGGAAGACGAGGCCGGTGAACACGCAGAAGGCGGCAAGAAGCAGAGCGGCTGCCCTGGTCTGGAAGCCGACGAGGATGGCGATGCCGATAAGCGTCTCGAAGAGCGCCGCCAGCCAGGCCAACGCCGTTCCCGCCGGCAGGCCGACCGAGCTTATGTAGCCCGCCGTGCCCTCGATGCCGCCGAACTTCTGCAGGCCCGAGAGGATGAACATGATCGAAAGAAGTAAGCGACCGACAAGAAGGATGAGGTTGTTCGACATAAGACTCTCTCCGGTGGAAGGATCGTAGGTCTGAACTACCCGAATTCCATTCCAGCGGCGAGCCGGCAATTTCCGAACGCTTCGTTCAACGTAGGTGAACGATCGCTGAAGATCGTTCACCTGCTCCAAGTTCACCGGGATGAGCGGACCTGAAGATCGTCGCCCAGTTCGGAAATTCCCCCGGGTCGAAGGGCGACGGCTATTTTTGGCGGCGCCCGCGCAAATCCGGGTCAGCCGGGATGGGTCATGTCCTCGGGACGTACCAGCCGGTCGTAGTCGGCCTCGGTCACCAGCCCGGTCGCGAGCGCCTCCTCGCGCAGCGTGGTGCCGTTCTTGTGCGCCGTCTTGGCGATCCTGGCGGCGTTGTCGTAGCCGATGGTCGGGGCGAGTGCCGTCACCAGCATCAGCGAGCGCTCGAGGGCGGCCTTGATGTTGTCCTCGCGGGCCTCTATGCCGACGACGCAATTGTCGGTGAAGGAGACAGCCGCATCGGCCATGAGCTGGACGGACTGCAGGAAATTGTAGGCCATCACCGGGTTGTAGACATTGAGCTCGAAATGGCCCTGGCTGCCGGCGAAGGAAAGGGCGGCATTGTTGCCGAAGACCTGCACGCAGACCTGCGTCAGCGCCTCGCACTGGGTCGGGTTGACCTTTCCGGGCATAATCGACGAGCCCGGCTCGTTCTCGGGCAACGACAGTTCGCCCAGACCCGAACGCGGACCCGAGCCCAGCAGGCGGATGTCATTGGCGATCTTGAACAGCGCGGCGGCCGCAGCGTTGATCGCGCCATGCGAGAACACCATGGAATCATGCGCGGCCAGCGCCTCGAATTTGTTCGGCGCCGAGGTGAAGGCGATGCCGGTGATGTCGGCGACGCGCTCGGCGACCTTCTCGGCGAAGCCGATCGGCGCGTTGAGGCCGGTGCCGACAGCCGTGCCGCCCTGGGCGAGCTCCTGCAGGCCCGGCAAAGTGAGCTCTATGCGATTGATCGACGAGGCGACCTGCGCGGCATAACCCGAGAATTCCTGGCCCAGCGTGAGCGGGGTCGCGTCCTGCGTATGGGTGCGGCCGATCTTGACGATGTGGTGGAAGGCTTTCGCCTTGGCGTCGAGAGCGGCATGGAGATGCTTCAGCGCCGGCAGCAGGTGATGGATGATCCGCTCGGCGCAGGCGATGTGCATGGCCGTCGGATAGGTGTCGTTCGACGACTGGCTCATATTGACGTGGTCGTTGGGATGGACCGGCTTCTTGGAGCCTTTCTCCCCGCCTATCATCTCGATGGCGCGATTGGAGATCACCTCGTTGGCGTTCATGTTGGACTGGGTGCCCGAGCCGGTCTGCCAGACGACGAGCGGGAAATGCTCGTCCAGCTTGCCGTCGATGACCTCCTGAGAGGCCGCCACGATCGCGTCGCCGACCTTCGGATCGAGCCGGCCGAGCGCCATATTGGCCTCTGCCGCGGCGCGCTTGACGATACCGAGTGCCCGAACGATCGACAGAGGCTGCTTCTCCCAGCCGATCTTGAAATTGCCGAGCGAACGCTGCGCCTGGGCGCCCCAATAGCGATCGGACGGAACGTCGATCGGGCCGAAAGTGTCGGTTTCCGTACGGGTCGTGGTCATATCTCTCTTTCCGTTGGGCGCCGGCAGGCCGGCTCTTTTTCCGCCTTGCTGCAAATACCGGCTTCGCCGCCGGGTCAAATGAAAAATCGATTAGGGCCGGCCCGGATTTCGACGCGGGCGACGGAAGTCTATCGAGGGCGACGAAACCGCTGCCGCGCTTCCTCGACGGACGCGCGACAAATGCAGCCCTCGATATGGTCGTTCACGAGCCCCATGGCCTGCATGAAGGCATAGACGGTGGTCGGGCCGACGAAGGTCCAGCCGCGCTTCTTCAGCTCCTTGGAGATCAGCGTCGAGGTGGGGGTCGTGGGGTTGGCGACCAGGGTGGGATAATCGACCCGCCCGGGACGCTCGCCTGGGCCGGGCTCGAACTTCCAGAACCAGGCCGCGAGAGAACCGGCCTCGTCGACCAGCTCGATCGCTCGCTTCGCGTTGTTGATGACCGATTCGATCTTGCCGCGATGGCGCACGATGCCCTTGTCGTCGAGCAGGCGTTCGACATCCTTGTCCGTGAAGCGGGCTACCTCGTGGAAGTCGAAGCCGGCGAAAGCCGCGCGGAAATTCTCGCGCTTTCTCAGGATGGTCAGCCAGGAAAGGCCGGACTGAAAGCCCTCGAGGCAGATCTTCTCGAAGAGGCGCCGGTCGTCATCCACCGGCCTGCCCCATTCCTGGTCGTGATAGCTGCCGTAGAGTTCGTCGCTGCCGCGCCAGAAGCAGCGCAACGCGCCGTCGTCTCCCACGATCAAGCCGGTCTTTTCCTGCATCTCGGATTCCATTCGTTAACGCGATTTTGAAAGGCTTCACGCGGCCTTTACCAGGTTGCTGAACCCGGCGGTAACCACACCAAAAGCTTTACGACGCGTTTGGCTCTTTAGACATTCCGATTCACGTTTCAGTTGCCACCTCCCGCCACCATCGGCGCGAACGAGGGGATTTCCTTCCTCGGGGGCACGTTTGTTTGAGGTCCAGTCCATGTTGAAATCCGTTCTGGCTGCCGGCGCGGCGGCCATTCTCGCCCTGTCGGCATTTCCGGCCGCGTCCCGTGACCGCTATGCCGAAAGGCCGCCTGTGATGATATCGCCCGATCTTTCGGCACCATGGGTGATGCAGTTGCGCGACAACCGCTCGCCGATGGCGGCCAAGCGGCAGCGCAGCCAGGCGAGTGGGCCGAGCCTGTTCGGCACGCCTGCGCCGCAACAGGTGAAGCGCACCCGACAGAAGGTCTCTCCGTTCCGGACGGCCAGCGTCCCGGCGGCGAAGCCGCGCGCGGTGCGCGCGCCGCAGGTCGATCCGAAATACCTGCCGCAGATGGTCGACTATGACGGCGGCCGCAAGCCGGGGACCATCGTCATCGATACGCGCGACAACTTCCTCTATCTCGTGCAGGAAGGGGGCAAGGCCCGCCGCTACGGCGTCGGTACCGGCAAACCCGGTTTCGAGTGGGCCGGCACCCACAAGATCACCAGCAAGCGGGTCTGGCCCGACTGGCGCCCGCCCGCGCAAATGATCGCGCGCGAGCGCGCAAAGGGCCGCCACCTGCCGACCCATCTGGCCGGCGGGCCGGAAAACCCGCTCGGCGCGCGCGCCCTCTATCTCGGCTCGACGCTCTATCGCATCCACGGCACGAACCAGCCCTGGACGATCGGTGGCGCGGTCTCGTCGGGCTGCATCCGCATGCGCAACGAGGATGTGGTCGATCTCTATGAAAGGGTGGGGGTCGGAACGACCGTCGTCGTGATGTGAGCGAGTAGCGAGGTGGCTCTCCCGGGTTGCGCCGGCTCGTAGCCACCGGGATCATAAGGGTTTGTTCTGCTCCGTTCGGGATCGGTTCCGGCGATGTCCACAATGCGCATCAGGTCACCGCGCAACTCTGCATGAACCTGCCCGCGCTTCTCGCCCAGCGTGAGGACCGCCGAGGCGCCATAGGGTGTGGTGTCGTCATTCGTGGTCTGGAATTCCAGATAGAGGTTTTCTCCGTCGGGACGTCCCATATCAATCTTGATCCCAATACGGGATCGCGATAGAAGGCTTCAGTATGAGGATCGTCGCCCGCCGCACCTTGCGGGAATTCGTCGATAGCCTTGCGGGGCAGAAGGATCAGCGAGCCGTGAAGGCCGCGCTCGATGCCTGGTTCGATGAAGTCAGCAAGGCGAACTGGGCGAGTTCCGCCGATGTGAGGCGGCTCTATGCGACGGCCAGCATCGTCAGCGCCGGACGGATCGTCTTCAACATCAAGGGCAACGACTATCGCCTCGTGGTGGCGGTCGACTTCGAGAAGGGCATCGTCTGGATCAAGTGGATCGGCACACACCAGGCTTACGACAGGATCGACGTGACGGAGGTGAAGCATGACAAGTGAGCTGAAGCCGATCCGCACCGAGGCGGATTATGAGGCGTCCCTTGCCGAGGTCGAGCGGCTGTGGGGCGCGAAGAGCGGCACGCCGGACGGCGACCGGCTCGACGTTCTGGCCACACTGATAGAGGTCTATGAAGCGAAGCACTATCCGATCGACCCGCCCGATCCGATCGAGGCGATCAAGTTTCGGATGGAGCAGCAGGGCCTCACGCGCAAGGATCTGGAGCCGATCTTCGGCACGCGCAACCGCACCTCCGAGATACTCAACCGGAAGCGGGGTCTGTCGATCGAGATGATCCGTAGTCTGCACGACAAGCTCGGCATCTCGGCCGAGGTGCTGATCCGCCCAACCCGCCATGAAGAAGCGGCCTGAGCGGCGCCAGGAGATCGAGTGATGACCCGCGTTGTGCTCTATGCCCGGTATTCGTCCGACAACCAGCGCGACGCGTCGACCAAGGACCAGTTCCGCATCTGCCGTGAGCAAACACAGCGAGAGAAGTGGCAGGTGGTCGGCACCTACAAGGACGCGGGCCTATCGGGCGCGAGCATGATCCTGCGACCAGGCATCCAGTCTCTGTTGTAGGACGCGCAGGCCGGCGAGTTCGACATCGTCCTGGCCGAGGCGCTGGACCGGATCGGTCGCGACCGGCCAATGTTGCCACCCTCTTCAAGCACCTGCTTGCAGGCCACGGAGCGCTGGGCCCGCAAGCTCTGTCTTTTTCTATTCGCTACGGGCTGCTCGCTGTTCGCTCTCTACCGATCGCCTCCGGCTTCGGCCCGCCATAGGCCCAGTCCAGCAGCAGCACCGTGTGGACGATGGGCATGCCCGCACGGTCGGCGATCTGGGTGATGCAGCCGATATTGCCTGTCGCGACGAGATCGGCGCCGGTGGCGGCGATGTTCCGCACCTTGCGGTCGCGCAGCCTGGCTGAAATCTCCGGCTGCATGATGTTGTAGGTGCCGGCGGAGCCGCAGCACAGATGCCCCTCGCGCGGCTCCTTCACCGTGAAGCCCGCCTTCTGCAGCAGTTCCTTGGGCTGGCGCGTGATCTTCTGGCCGTGCTGCATGGAGCAGGCCGAGTGATAGGCGACGGTCAGGCCCGGTTGCGCGACCGGCGTGGGCAGGTCGATCGCGGCGAGATATTCGGTGATGTCCTTGGCGAGCGCCGAGACCCGTGCGGCCTTGTCCGCATAGGCCGGATCGAGCCGCAGCATGAAGCCGTAGTCCTTGATGGTCGTGCCGCAGCCCGAGGCGGTGATGATGACGGCGTCGAGCCCATTGCGCTCGATCTCGCGTGTCCAGGCATCGACATTCCTACGGGCCGAGGCGAGCGCGGCCTCCTCGCGCCCCATGTGATGGACCAGCGCGCCGCAGCAGCCCTCGCCTTCCGGCACGACCACTTCGATGCCGAGCCGACTCAAGAGCCCGATGGTGGCTTCGTTGATACCGGGATCGAGCACCGATTGGGCGCAGCCGGTCAGGATCGCGACACGCCCGCGCTTTTCCGCCTTCGGCGGGTGGACGGCCGGCGAGGAGAAGGCCGATTTCGCCGGGACCGCCGATGGCGCGAGCTTCAGCATGGCGCCGACCGGTTGCAGCGCCGCCACTCTGTCGAACAGTCCCGCGAAAGGTCGGCCGAGCCGCGCCAGACCGAGGGCAGCGCGGAAACGCCCGGGATAGGGCAGGACCATGGCAAGCGCGGCGCGCGTCACCCGTTGGAGAAGCGGACGCCGATAGGTCTTCTCGATATGGGCGCGGGCGTGGTCGACCAGATGCATGTAGTTCACGCCGGACGGGCATGTGGTCATGCAGGCGAGACAGGACAGGCAGCGGTCGATGTGGGTGACGATCTCCTCATCGGCCGGGCGGCCGTTCTCGAGCATGTCCTTGATCAGGTATATGCGGCCCCGGGGACTGTCGAGCTCGTTGCCGAGCGTCACATAGGTCGGGCAGGTCGCGGTGCAGAAGCCGCAATGCACGCATTTGCGCAGGATCTTTTCCGATTCGGCGACATGCGGGTCGCTGAGTTGCGCGGCGGTAAACGAGGTCTGCACGGGCTAGATCAACCAGCTTTCAGGATTCCTGATCGGCTCACCCCGCCCGGCGGCCTGGAGGCCGACGATGCAGCGCACGATGAACCAGACGGCGGTGGCGAAGGCGAGCAGGAAGCCGATCGCCACGAGCATGAGCAGCAGCGAGATGAAGCCGTAGAGCAGACCGATCCAGAAGGTGCGGATGGCCCATGTGTAGTGCGTCTCGACCCAGCCGCCCGCCTTTCCGCGATTGACATAGGCAAGGACGATGCCGACGATCCCGCTGATGCCGATCACCAGGCCGAGAAGGTAAAGGACATAGACGACCTGGACATTGGTCGGACCGGGCTCCAGCCAGCGATCGGTCTGGCGTGCGGATGGTTGCGGATCGCTCATCGTCGTTCCCCCTTTGTCAGCTTGTCCTGTCGTCGGCGGTGGTTGCCGTGATCCTGCCCGGATTGAGAATGCCTTTGGGATTGAACTGTTCCTTCAGCCGCGCCGAAAGAGCCGCCAGCGCGGGCGCCTGCGGCTCGAACACGGGAACCGATGCACGCCAGGACGGCGCGGCGCGCACCAGCGTCGCATGGCCGCCGCCGAACCGCCGGATCAGCCGGCGCAGGATTTCGGCCTCCGGATCGGCCTCCATGCGCAGCCAGACCAGACCGCCTTGCCAGTCGTAGAAAGCGTCGGCGCCGGCTTCCATGCGCAGCGCCAGCACCAGCTTCGCGGCTTCCGACGGCGCGACCGACACCCGCCAGACCGGCCGTTCGGTGGCATCGGCAAAGGGAATGCAGTCCCTGACGTCGCGCCATAGGCGACGCGAGCGTTCCGCCTCGACGCGTTCGATCGGCCCCGCATTGCGAAGGAGGTCGGTGAGGCTCTCCCGGCGATAGGCGACCGATGGCCCGAAGCCCTCGATGCGCAGCAAGGTCGCGGGGTCGCCGCCCAGCGCACCGCCGAGCACACGGCCCGCCACGCCCTGCGGCAGATGGGCAGCACTCGACACTTCGGCGCTCGACCCCATCGCGAGCGCCATGGCTGAGATCGCGTCGTCGTCGATCAGGCCGCGGATGACGAGCGTCGTCTCGGTCTCGGCCGCCGGCAGCACCTTGAAGGTGACATCGGTGACGACGGCGAGCGTGCCCCACGCCCCGGCCATCGCCTTGGAAAGGTCGTAGCCGGTGACGTTCTTCACGACGCGCCCGCCCGACTTGAAGGCTTCGCCGCGCCCTGACACGGCATGAACGCCGAGCACATGGTCGCGCGCCGCTCCGGCTTTCAGCCGCCGCGGGCCGGAAAGATTGGCGGCGAGCACCCCGCCGATCGTTCCCCTGCCGGGCGCTGTGCCGAACAGCGGGCCATAGTCCATCGGCTCGAAGGCGAACTCCTGCCCGTGCGCCGAAAGCAGGGCCTCGATCTCGCCGACCGGCGTGCCTGCGCGCGCCGACAGGACCAGTTCCTCGGGCTCGTAGAGCGTGACGCCCGACAGCCGCGACATGTCGACCGCATGTTCGGCCTGCACCGGCCGGCCGATACCGCGCTTGGAGCCGTGGCCGAGGATCTCGACCGGCGCCTCCTCGGCCAGCGCCCATTGGACGACGGAAAGCACCTCGTCCGCGGTGGAGGGGGTGAAGGTGGTCATCGGGCAACGGAACGGTACGAAAGGAAAAAGTCCCCCTCACCGCCTCCCCCTCGACAAGCTCGGGGGAGGCACCTCTCCCCCACTGCGTGGGGGCGAGGAACGGCGGCCCAAGCTTGGCCGCGTTTCCTCTCCCCCGGGCAGGGGGAGAGGTGCCTCCCCCGAGCTTGTCGAGGGGGAGGCGGTGAGGGGGTGCTATGGCTCAACGCTTCTCATCCTGGCTGTTTCGTCGTGTGGACACATATCGCAAATCGGGCGCGCTGACGTCGCTGTCATATCGCCCTTCCAGGGCCGCAAGGATGGTCTCGCAAACGCTGGTGATACCTTTCAGCACATCTGTGTTCCAGAACCGGATCACAGATATGCCTTGTAATCGCATGAATTCATCGCGAGTCCGGTCATACGAACTCTCCGCGTGCTGGCTTCCATCGACCTCGATCACCAGCCGTTTCTCGCGACACATGAAGTCGGCGAAGTATGGGCCTACCGGATACTGCCGAACGAACTTGAAGCCGCCGAGCTTGCGCCCCTTCAATTCGTTCCAAAGCACGGCCTCAGCCATGTTGTCGCCATGCCGCAACGCACGCGCCCGGCCGGTGGTCGCCGGCGATCGGCGACTGCGATTCGTCGACATGAATGCCCCTCTCACCGGCCCGCTGACGCTATCCTCGGGCTTGACTGCAAGACCCCAATGCACAGGGGAGCCTTGACCCCGAAATGCCGCCCCCATCTCAAAACCTCGGAATGTCGGGGAAGGCCATCTGGCCGCTATGGACATGCATGCGGCCGAGTTCGGCGCAGCGGCGCAGTTGCGGGAAGACCTTTCCGGGGTTGAGCAGATGGTTGGGGTCGAAGGCGCATTTGACGCGCATCTGCTGATCGAGATCGATGTCGGAGAACATTTCGGGCATCAGGTCGCGCTTCTCCACGCCGACCCCGTGCTCGCCGGTGAGCACGCCGCCGACGGCCACGCAGAGCCGCAATATGTCGGCGCCGAAACGCTCGGCTTTCTCCAGTTCGCCCGGAATATTGGCGTCGTAGAGGATCAGCGGATGGAGATTGCCGTCGCCGGCATGGAAGACGTTGGCGACGCCCAGCCCGTATTTCTCCGACAGCTCCCGCATGCCGTGCAGGACCCGCGGCAGTTCCTTGCGCGGGATGGTGCCGTCCATGCAGTAATAGTCCGGCGAGATGCGCCCGACCGCCGGGAAAGCCGCCTTGCGGCCCGCCCAGAAGGTGAGCCGCTCCTCTTCCGACTGCGAGATGCGGCAGGTGGTGGAGCCGTTCCTGAGCGCGATCGCCTCGACCGCGGTGATGAGATGATCGACCTCCACGCCGGGGCCGTCGAGCTCGACGATCAACAGGGCTTCGCATTCGAGCGGGTAGCCGGCATGGACGAAGTCCTCCGCCGCATGGATCGCCGGACGGTCCATCATTTCCATGCCGCCCGGAATGATGCCGGCGCCGATGATGTCGGCCACGCACTGGCCGGCCTGCTCGGAGGACGGGAAGGCGATGAGCAGGGCCCGCGCCGTCTCGGGCTTCTTGAGGATGCGCACCGTGACTTCGGTGACGACACCCAAAAGACCCTCGGAGCCGGTCATCACGCCGAGCAGGTCGTACCCTTCGGCATCGAGATGCTTGCCGCCGAGCCGCACCACCTCGCCGTCCATCAGCACCATTTCGATCCCCAGCACATTGTTGGCGGTGAGACCGTATTTCAGGCAATGAACGCCACCGGAATTCTCCGCGACGTTGCCGCCGATCGAGCAGGCGATCTGGGAGGATGGATCGGGGGCGTAGTAGAAGCCCTCCTGCTCGACGGCGGTGGTGACGCCGAGATTGGTGACTCCGGGCTGGGCGACCACGGCCCGGTTCGGATAATCGATCTCCAGGATACGGTTGAAGCGGCTCATGACCAGCAGCACGGCGTCCTCGAGCGGCAGCGCGCCGCCGGAGAGCGAGGTGCCGGAGCCGCGCGGCACGACGCGGATGTTGCGCTCGTTGCAGTATCCGAGGATGCTCGACACCTGCGCCACGGTCTCGGGCAGCACGACGCAGAGCGGCAGCTGGCGATAGGCGGTGAGCCCGTCGGTCTCGAAGGCCCGCATGGCGTTGACGGCGTCGACCACGCCTTCGCCAGGCACGATGATCCTCATGTCGGCGACGATCTCGTCGCGCCGCGCCAGCGTGCCGGCATCGGGCTGGGGCATGGCAAGACCGGACATGCTGAGTTTTCTCCTTTCGAATACTGGTAATATTCTTTTACCACTCGGCGGACAACGCCTAATTTCACCGCGGGCTCACGGCCCCCCGCTCCCGGATCAGGTCGGTTTAAGTCGGATGCGGTACAGACAACGCGGGATAACAGTCGTGGGGACGGTCGAACACCGGTTCCGGACCGCCGGCTTCGATCCGACAACTGGACAAATTTATTGACCAGTCGGCAGCGGCAGCGGTACTCTGTTTTTTCGGGTCAGAAAGCGAACAACGAATTGGGCGACATCTTCTCCAGGATCGAGCACTCGCGCACCGCCGACGAGGTCGTCGAGCAGATCGAGAGCCTCATCCTGGAAGGCGTGCTGCGGGTCGGCGACCGCCTGCCCGGCGAACGTGAGCTTTCAAGACAGTTCGACGTGTCGCGCCCGATCCTGCGCGATGCGCTGAAGGCGCTGGAAGCGCGCGGGCTGATCGCGGCACGTCATGGCGGCGGCACCTATGTCGCCGACGTCATCGGCCAGATCTTCGCGCCCTCGGTGATGGAACTCATCGCATCGCACCCCAAGGCGGTGGCGGACTATCTCGAATACCGCCGCGACATCGAGGGCATTGCCGCCGAATATGCGGCCCGGCGTGCGACCGAGGACGACCGGGCGCTGCTTGCCGAGATCATGACGCGCATGGCCCTCGCCCATCAAAGCGGCGATGCCGGCGCGGAATCGGCGATCGACGTCGAATTCCACAGTGCCGTCGGCGAATGCGCGCACAATATCATCCTTCTCCACACGCTCCGCTCCTGCTATCGGCTGCTGTCGGACGGGATCCTGCGCAATCGCGCCATGATCTATCACCTGCCTGGTGTTCGCGAGAGGATCTTCGAGCAGCACCGCGCCATTCACGAGGCGATCGCGGCGAGGCAGCCGGCGCTCGCCCGATCGGCGGCGGTCGAGCATATCGATTTCGTGCGCAGCGCCATGGCGGAAGCGGAACGCACCGGCGACTGGCAGCGCGTATCGCGGCTGCGGCTGAAGCAGAGGTCGTCGGGCTGAACCCCGGCTGGACTGGAGGGACCGAAGGAAAGTGCCGCAGACCGGGACGCAAATTGCCGTGACGGCGCAGGAGAAGCCAAGGGTCGGGCTGTTCGTCACCTGCCTGGTCGACCTGTTCCGCCCGAGCGTCGGTCTCGCCGCCGCTCGGCTGATCGAAGAGGCCGGCTGCAGGGTCGAGGTTCCGATGGCGCAAGCCTGCTGCGGCCAGCCGGCCTTCGCCTCGGGCGACACGGCGGATGCACGCAGCGCGGCCGAAACGGCTATCGCCGCCTTCGAGGACTTCGACCATGTGGTGGCTCCCTCCGGCGCCTGCGCCGGCATGCTGCGGAACCAGTATCCGACCCTGTTCCGGGGCGATCCGGCCTGGGAAACGCGCGCAAAAGACTTTGCGGCCAAGGTGCACGAACTGACCAGCTTCCTGGTCGACATATCAGGCGTGAAGGCGGTAGCCGCCGCGCGGGATGCGACCGCGACCTATCACGATGCCTGTTCCGGCTTCGGCGAGTTGGGCGTCAAGGACCCGCCGCGCGCGCTGCTGGCATCGGTCAAGGGCCTTAAGCTCGTCGAGATGCGCGATGCCGACGCCTGCTGCGGCTTCGGCGGCGCCGTCTGCGCGAAATATCCCGATCTCTCCAAGGCCAAGGCCGACCAGAAGGCCAGGGCGATCAGCGCCTCCGGCGCCGATCTGCTCATCGCCGGCGACCTCGGCTGCCTGATGAAGATCGCCGGCAAGCTCAAGCGCGAGGGTTCGGCGATCGAGGTCCGCCATGTCGCCGAGGTGCTGGCGGGCATGAACGACGACCCGCCGATCGGCGGACGCCGCGCCGGCCCCGCGCGGGACGCACCGACCGAAAGCGCCGCCTGACACCGAAAGAGACGCCCTCCAACCAACCGGGTTAGACCATGACCACCATCGTCGAAATCAACGACCTCAAGGAACTGGCCCGCCGTCGGGTACCGAAGATGTTCTTCGACTACGCGAACTCCGGCGCCTGGACGGAGAGCACCTATCGGGCGAACGAGGCGGATTTCGCCAAGATCAAGCTTCGACAGCGCGTTCTGGTCGATATGACGGACCGTTCGCTCGAGACGACGATGATCGGCCAGAAGGTGGCGATGCCGGTGGCGCTGGCGCCGACGGGGCTGACCGGCATGCAGCATGCCGACGGTGAAATCCTGGCGGCGCAGGCGGCGGAGGAATTCGGCGTTCCCTTCACCTTGTCGACCATGAGCATCTGCTCGCTTGAGGACGTCGCCGCGGCCACGAGCAAGCCGATCTGGTTCCAGCTCTACGTCATGCGCGACCGGGATTTCGTGCTGAACCTCATCGACCGCGCGAAAGCGGCAAGCTGCTCCGCCTTGGTGCTGACGCTCGACCTGCAGATCCTCGGCCAGCGCCACAAGGACGTCCGCAACGGGCTGTCGGCACCGCCGCGCTTCACCCCCAAGCACATCTACCAGATGGCGACCCGGCCGCGCTGGTGCCTCGGCATGCTCGGCACCAAGCGCCGTACCTTCGGCAATATCGTCGGCCACGCCAAGGGCGTCGGCGACCTCTCCTCGCTTTCCTCCTGGACCAATGAGCAGTTCGATCCCAGGCTCTCATGGAAGGACGTCACCTGGATCAAGGAGCGCTGGGGCGGCAAGTTGATCCTGAAGGGCATTCTCGACAAGGAGGACGCGTTGCGGGCCGTCGACACCGGCGCCGACGCCATCATCGTCTCCAACCACGGCGGCCGGCAGCTCGACGGCGCGCCTTCCTCGATCACCGCCCTGCCCGGCATTGCCGACGCGGTGGGCGACAAGATCGAGCTTCACCTCGACGGCGGCATCCGGTCCGGGCAGGACGTGCTCAAGGCGCTTTGCCTGGGCGCCAAAGGAACCTATATCGGCCGCCCTTTCCTCTATGGGCTCGGCGCCTTCGGCAAGCAGGGCGTGACGATGGCGCTGGAGATCATCCGCAAGGAGCTCGACATCACCATGGCCTTGTGCGGCAAGCGCAACATCGAGGACGCGGGTCCCGATTTGCTGTATTAAAGCATGTCTCCCGAAAGTGGGCACCGGTTTCGGGACAAAGACATGCGTCAAATCAAAGACCGACAGCGTGTTGCGTGAATCCACGCAACACGCTGTAGGGAGCTAACCGACTGAACAAAGATCGGCAGGCTGGAGATTGAGCGGCATCCATTTCGAGGAGGCCAGGGGGCCCGACGGCATCCGCCTCTATGCGATCGGCGACGTGCATGGCTGCCGCGACCATCTGGCCGAGATGCATAGGCTGATCCATGCGGAAATCATAAGCGACAAGCCGGCCGACTGGCGCATCATCCATCTCGGGGACTACGTCGACCGGGGGCCCGATTCCAGGGGCGTGATCGACTTCCTGATCGGCGCGATGCAGGCCGACGACCGGGTGCTTGCGCTCGCCGGCAATCACGATGTCGGCTTCCTCGAATTCCTCGCCGAGCCCGACCCGTATGGTCTGTTCGCGCGGTACGGCGGGTTGGAGACGGCTCGTTCCTACGGCGTGGAGATCGATCTTGCCGATGCCGACCGCTTCCGTGAAAGCTGCGCGGCCCTCGCCGAAGCCGTGCCGCCGGCGCATGTGGCCTTCCTGCGCGGACTCGGCTTCTCGGCCACCTTCGGCGACTTCTTCTTCTGTCACGCCGGCGTTCGCCCCGGCACTTCGCTGGACCGTCAGGACACGCAGGACCTGATCTGGATCCGCGATACCTTCCTCAACCATTCCGGGCTGTTCGAGAAGGTGGTGGTGCACGGCCACACGCCCGTCCTGGCGCCCGAGGTCCTTGCCAACAGGGTCAATGTCGACTCGGCCGCCTTCCAGTCGGGCCGGCTGACCGCGCTCGCGATCGACGGCGCACAGAAGCGCCTGTTCGCGGTCAAAGGTTGACGGCCGCGATTCTCGGGGCAACCCTTGTGCGTCCGAAAGGCGCGCGGGACTTTATTTCAGTGAACCGTCCCCGTGATGCCGTAGCCGTCGACGACGACCGCATGGTCGCCCGACGCGTCGGCGGCATAGATGCCAAAGCCGCACACGGCGATGGCGGCAATCATCAGGAAGGACAGGAGCGCGGCTCTCACGGGGTTCATCTCGGCTGAGGCTTCCTGAGTATTTGACATGATCGAGGTTACGAAACGGTTTCGAGGGCTGAAACCGTGGGCTGCTGCGCAGGAGCGGCGCCCTTCTAGCCGCGCCTCCGTCCGGTCGCCAGCCGCCATCGCGGCCGTCCACACAGGAAAATCGGCGGCGTGGCGGATATGTCACGCCCATGAAGAGAGCCGCCTTGCCGACCCGCTGACGGGAAAACTGCCTTCTTACGCCCGGATGAGGCGCACCCAGGCCCGCGCGATGGCGAGGCCCGCGGCATCGGCCTGCGGGCCGTGCCTGGCCGCCTCGCTTTGATGGCGCGCGGCCCAGCCCGGCTGGCGCGTGGCGAGAACATCGGCGAAGCCCGTGCTCCATTCGCCGACCAAAGCGCGGTCAGCCTCGAAATGGAATTGCGTGGCGTAGGTCGCCCGCCCGATGCGGAACGCCTGGTTGGCGACGGTTGCGCTCGAAGCCAGCCTCACCGCGCCATCCGGCAGCGAGAAGGTGTCGTCGTGCCACTGGAAGATGGGGAAGCTTTCGGGCAGGCCGCCGAGCACCGGATCGTCCTTGGCTTCGGCGGTCAGGCCGACCTGGTGCCAGCCAAACTCGGTGGCGCCGCCGATCTGGTTCCTGCCGCCATAGGCACGGGCCAGCAACTGGCTGCCGAGGCAGATGCCGAGCACGGCGCGGTCGCGGCGCTCGAAATCGCGCAGCAGTTCGAGCAGAGCGGGAATGTAGGGATAGGCGTCGTCATCGAGCGCATTCTGGCCGCCGCCCAGGATCACTGCAGCGGCGTGTCGCGAGGCGTCGATCGGCAGGGGTTCGCCGCGATGGACCTCGCGGATGTCAAGGTCGGCGCCGGCCTCGGCGAGCGCCGCGCCGACCTGGCCGAGGCCGGTCTTGTCATAGTTCTGGACGACGAGGACCCGCATCGCCGGCTGCTCCGGTTATGAAATGGAATGACATCAGACGGCCGAGCGATAGCATGGGGTTCGAAACAGGCAAAGGGCGCGAAAATGCCGCTGCAGAACAGAGTGGATCCGTTGGGGCAAATCCATGCCGTGCCCTGGCGCGGCACCTTCACCGGCAATCGCGGCGTCATCCACGACCCCGCAACCAGGACGCTCCTGAAGAGGCGCTGGTCAACCCACGCCTGGCTGATCTGCGTCTGCGACTTCCGCGGTCGCAGGCGCGAGGTGATGGGCCGCAACGCGCCCTCCGGCAATGCCGGCTGGACGGAGCTGTTCTTCCTGGACGAGGTGACGGCGCTGGCAGCCGGGCACCGCCCCTGCTTCTACTGCCGACGCGAACGGGCCGCGGCCTTCGTCGCCTGCTGCGCCCAGGTCTTCGGCAGGTCTGCGCCGCGCGCGACGGAACTCGACACGAGGCTCCATGCGGAACGGCTGATATCCGGCGGCCCCTTCGTCGCCGTCGAGGACGAAGCCGCCTTCACCGCCCTTCCCGACGGGGCCGTGCTCCGCAGCGGCGAGCACTGTTTCGCCAAGCATGGCGGCGCGCTGCGCCTGTGGACGTTCCGGGGTTACGGCGAGCGGCTGACATTCCGGCAGATCGGCCGGCTCCAGCTCCTGACGCCGCCGACGACGCTCGTCGCGTTGAAGGCCGGCTATGGTCCTGCCTGGCACAATTCAATTCGGCTTCGCTGACCTGCCCGCTCGATCATGGTCGCGATTGCCCGAAGCGCCAGCGGCATTCGGGGCCAATCCCTTTGCGGGACTTGACCACGGCTTCTTCCCGTAAGATGTCTCCGGCATGCGTGCGAACTACAGAATGCAGCGGCTTTTCGTTCCACTGGACCTTTCCCAAGGGACTGAGATCGAACCCGACCCGCAGCAGGGGCATTATCTCGGCAACGTGCTGCGGCTGCGCGAGGGCGCGCAACTGCTGATCTTCAACGGACGCGACGGCGAATGGCTGGCCGAAGTGACGGCGATGACGCGCAAGAAGGTAACGCTGGCGGCGCTCGCCCAGGTGCGAGGCCAGCCGCCGCATCCCGAGTTGCTCTATTGCTTCGCGCCCCTGAAGCAGGGCCGCCTCGACTATCTCGTCCAGAAGGCGGTCGAGATGGGGGCGGGCGTGCTGCAGCCCGTCATCACCCAGCATACCCAGATGTCGACCGTAGGTATCGACCGGCTGCAGGCCAATGTGATCGAGGCGGCCGAGCAATGCGGCATCCTGGCCATCCCCCGTGTCGAGGAGCCGATCAAGCTCGACCGGTTGCTCTGGCTGTGGGAGCCGGGCCGGCGGCTGATCTTCTGCGACGAAGGCTCCGACACCAACAATCCGGTGCCGATCCTGTCGACCATCGCCGAACGCAAGCTCGGCCTGCTCATCGGCCCCGAGGGGGGCTTCTCGGAGGAGGAGCGCCAGCAGCTCAGGGCCCTGCCCTTCGTGACGCCCATCCCGCTGGGACCACGAATCCTGCGCGCCGACACCGCCGGCGTCGCCGCGCTCGCCGTGATCCAGGCCACCATCGGCGACTGGAACGTTCAATGACAGTTGATGTCAGGGTCAGGATTTTTCGCTTGATCGCCCCGGCTCCGATCGTCCATCAAGCGCCGGCATCCGGGCGGCGGGAGAACTGACGATGGCACGCGATACGACCGATTTCCAGCCCATCGAGGGCCTGGATGAGCTCGTCGCCTATCTTGCCGCCGGCAACAAGCCGCGCGACCGCTGGCGGATCGGCACCGAGCACGAGAAATTCCCCTTCTATGTCGACGGCAATGCGCCCGTTCCCTATGGCGGTGAACGCGGCATCCGGGCGCTGCTTGAAGGCATGCAAAGGACGCTCGGCTGGGATCCGATCATGGATGCCGGCCGCATCATCGGCCTGGTCGAGCCGACCGGCCAGGGCGCGATCTCGCTCGAGCCAGGCGGCCAGTTCGAGCTTTCCGGCGCGCCCCTGGAGACGATCCACCAGACCTGCCGTGAGGGCAATGCGCATCTGGCGCAGTTGCGCGAGATCGCCGAGCCGCTGGGCATCCGTTTCCTCGGCCTCGGCGGCAGTCCGAAATGGACGCTCGCTGAAACGCCGAAAATGCCGAAGTCGCGCTACGACATCATGACCAACTACATGCCCAAGGTGGGGACCAAGGGCCTGGACATGATGTATCGCACCTGCACGATCCAGGTGAACCTCGATTTCTCCAGCGAGACCGACATGCGCCGCAAGATGCAGGTTTCGCTGAAATTGCAGCCGCTTGCGACAGCACTGTTCGCCAATTCGCCCTTCACCGAAGGCCGCCCGAACGGCCTGCAATCATGGCGCGGCGATATCTGGCGCGACACCGACAACCAGCGCTCGGGCCTGCTGCCTTTCTGTTTCGCCCCCGATTTCGGCTTCGCCGACTATGTCGAATGGGCGCTCGACGTGCCGATGTATTTCGTCATCCGCGACGGACGCTACCACGACGTGACCCATGTCACCTTCCGCCAGTTCATGGACGGCGCGCTCAGCAACAGCGTCCCGCAGGGCCTGCCGACCATGGGCGACTGGGCCAATCATCTCTCGACCCTGTTCCCGGATGTGCGCCTGAAGCGCTTCCTCGAAATGCGCGGCGCCGACGGCGGCCCCTGGCGCCGCATCTGCGCCCTGCCCGCCTTCTGGGTCGGGTTGCTTTACGACGAGGCAGCCCTCGACGCCGCCGAGGCGCTGACCCGCGGTTGGACCTATGAGGACGTTCGCGCCATGCGCGACGCGGCGCCGGCCGGCGGGCTCGGAGTGCCCTTCGGTTCCGGCACGTTGCGCGACGTCGCCCGGGAGGCCCTCGCCATCTCGCACACCGGCCTAACGAATCGCGGCCGCAAGAACCGCGACGGATATGACGAGACGCATTTCCTGTCGCCGCTCGACGAGGTCGTGGCGCGCGGCACGACCAGCGCCGAGGAGATGCTAAACGCCTATCACACGCGTTGGGGCGACTCGATCGAACCGGTCTTCCTCGAATACGCCTATTGACGGGGCGCGTGCGCCCGCACGCGAAGCCACTTCATTCGGCCGGGAAAAGGCTCTAGCCTATGGACCACGGCGCCGGACCGCCGTCCGGCGCGGGAGGATCACGAGGAGGTTCCCATGCCCAATCTGTTCGACACGCTCGCCAACGCCCAGAACGGCGGCGGCATGGAGGCGCTGGCCCGCCGGTTCAATCTCTCCCAGGAGCAGGCCCAGGCCGCGGTGGAGGCGCTGCTGCCGGCCTTCAGCCAGGGGTTGAAGCGCAACACGTCGGACCCCTATGGCGTCGGCGCCTTCCTGTCGGGCCTCTCCAGCGGCCAACATGCCCACTATTTCGACGACGCCGCGGACGCCTTCTCGCCACAAGGCACGGCCGACGGCAACGACATTCTCGGCCAGATCTTCGGCTCCAAGGATCTGAGCCGGGCCGTCGCCTCCCAGGCCGCCCAGGCAACCGGCATCGGCCAGCAGGTGCTGCAACAGATGCTGCCGGCCGTGGCCGCCATGATCATGGGCGGGCTGTTCAAGCAATCGACCAACCAGATGCAGGCCGGTGGCTTCGGCAGCGCGAGCAACCCGCTCCAGGAGATCATCGAGCAGATGATGAAGCAGGGCGGCGGTCTCGGCATGCCGCAGGCGCCTCAACCGCGGCAAGCGCCGCAGCCGGCAGACCCCTTCGACAATCCGTTCGGCAAGATCCTCCAGGACATGTTCGGCGGCGGTGCGCAGCAGGCGCCCCAGCAACGGCAACAGGCGCCCCGGCAGCCGCAGCAGATGCCCGGCGGTTATGGCGGCAACCCGCTCGGGCGGATATTCGAGGAGATGCTGCGCGGCGGCCAGGCGACTCAGCCGGAACCTTCCCCCGAACCGCAGCCACAGCGGCGCGCCAATCCCGGCGAGCGTCCGCGCAACCCCTATGACGACCTGTTCGGCGACATGTTCGAGACGGGCACGAAGCAGCGCGACGATTATCAGAAGGGCGTGGAGTCGATCTTCGACCAGTTCGTGAGGGGCATGGACCGCTATCGCTGACGAAGCGCGACCTGCGCTTCGGGCGGACGAGGTCCCCAAGACCCCGGACACGCGCCGCATTGCGTACAAACAGAAAGCGCCGGGATTGCTCCCAGCGCCTCCCTGTCACTCCAAAGCCGCCGAAACGGCCTCGTTGTTGACGATCGCAACGGAACGGTTCTTTCGAGATCCGTTTCGTCGGGATCACCCTTGCGAAACCGGCGAAGGCTCCACCCGGGCATGCCATCGAAGGACTTGACCGGCCTTCATGGCGGGCATCGGCCCAACGCTTCACGTCTGCAACCGCTGGCGCTGGCCCCGTTCGGTCCCTGGACCGGCCGATCACGGCGGCCAAAGCCGCCCGACGCCTGCCCAGAACGGGCCCCGGGCTTTTTGCCGCCGATCCGGTCCATCGACCATTCGGACCGACCGTCGGCACCCGAGTTGCCCTTACGTTACGCCATGGTTCCGGCGAGACCAATCCCGCAGGCCCTGTGGACAGCGGGATTATCGTGGATTGCCGGCAAGCCTCGAGCGGAAGAGATTTCGTGGAAGTGGGAACCGCGCGCGGGATGTCGCTTTGGGGAAAACGGCCAGTCGCCTGCCGGGCCGGTGCGGTCCGGTCGGCCGAACCGCGCTTGAAAAAAGCCCGGCCTGGAAAAGGCCGGGCAAATGCAGGCTGGCCGGGGGAGCCGGCGGGAGTGGGATAGCCTGCTTAGGGAAGCTTTTTGAGCGGCGGACGCACCGATGGAATCCGTGCTGCCGCTCCTTTCATTCGTCGTGGCATCGGATTCATCCCGATACCGGTGCCCGCTTGTCGGATGCCCGGCAGCGTATCGCGTAAAGAGGGTTTGACGCGATACGCCATTCGGGACTTCAGCAGACCCCGCGCGCGGCGGTTTCCTCGTTGCGGGCATGGACGATGTCGTTCAGCCGCGCCGTCGGATCCATGCCGAAGGGCGAGCCCACGGCGACATGGAGGTCGGTGCGCCGGAGGCCGATATCGGCCAGTTCGGCATCGGACATCTCGCCCAGCCGCAGGAATTCGCGGCGATTTTTCCACGAGCGATAAAAGCCCGATGCGGCATTGAGCGCACGCACCGCCCAGCCATGACGCGGGGTGGCGCGCAGCGAGGTCGAGTGGTCGAGCGTGGTCATTGCGGTGTCTCCTTACGATCCAGGCAAACCCCGTCAGCCCGAAACGGCGCGTGGGAGGACACGCCCTTCCGGCTCGGGTTCGAAAGCCTCATGTGAACGATCGCACTTTGCCGACACCCTATTGATTAGTCCAACGAATGTTTTTAATCTTACGCATCAACTTTGATGATGAGTTTTCGGCCATGGCCTCACCGCTCGATCTCGACCAGTTGCAGACCTTCGTCACCATCGCGGACACCGGAAGCTTCACCCGGGCAGCGGAAGAAGTGCATCGCACCCAGTCGGCCGTCTCCATGCAGATGCGCCGGCTGGAAGAGCGGATTGGCAAGCCCCTGTTCGAGAAGGATGGCCGCACCAACCGGCTGACGGAGGAGGGCGACAGGCTGCTCGCCTATGCGCGCCGCATGCTTCGGCTCAACCGGGAAACGCTCGCTGCCTTTGACGATTCGAGCCTCGAGGGCCAGGTGCGCATCGGCACGCCCGACGACTACGCGGACCGTTTCCTGCCGGAGATCATGGGCCGCTTCGCGCGCTCCAATCCGCGCGTCGAGCTGTCGGTGGTCTGCGAGCCGACCATCAACCTGGCCGAGCTCATCCGGCGCGGACATCTCGACATCGCGCTCGTCACGCAATGCGAGGATGTCCGGCCGGTCGAGATCGTACGCAACGAACCCTTGCTCTGGGTCACTTCCGCCAATCATTCCGTCCATGAGGAGGAGATCCTGCCGATGGCTTTCGGCCGGCCGACCTGCCAGTGGCGACGCGCGGCCAGCGACGTGCTCCATCAGATGAACCGCGACCACCGCATCCTGTTCACCAGTTGGTCCGCGACGGTCATCATCGCGGCGGTGCTTTCCGGCCTCGCCGTGTCGGTGTTGCCGGAATGCGCGTTGCGTCCCGGCATGCGGGTGCTCTCCGAGGCCGATGGCTTCGGTCCCTTGCCCGACATCAAGATCGGCATATTGCGCGGCCATTCGAGCAAGGCCGACATCGTCGATGCGCTTGCCCGGCACATCGCCGAAAGCCTCGACAACATCTCCGTCCCGCTCGCCGAGGAGACCGGCACCTTCGATTTCGCCGCACTTGGCGGCATTCGCAGCAAGCGCCTGCGGCCGAACCATGTGATGGCGGGCTGGTGACGCGAATACCGATCCGGCGCTGAGCGAGGTCTCCGTCGCCCGGCCGGGCGATTGCACGCAGCGTCAGAATCTGTCGACGACGGTGATGCCTCGTCCCTCGAAGCTGTCCATGCGCGTCAGCGCGGCGGGCGCCTCGTCGAGGTGGATGCGCTTGCCGATCAGCTTCTGCGGCGCGAGTGTGCCCGTCTCCAGCATGTCCATCATGGCCTGGTAGCGGAAGGCCTGCATGCCGTGGCTGCCCAGGATCGCCAGCTCATGGGCAATCACCTTGTCCATGGGGATCGCCGGCCGGGCATGATCGTCGAGCATCAGGCCCACCTGCACATGGCGTCCACGGCGACGCAGATTGGCGATCGAGTTGAAACAGGTCCTGGGATGGCCCAGCGCGTCGATCGAGACATGGGCGCCGCCCCGGGTGACATCCCGCACCGCGCCGACGACGTCCTCGGTGGCCGCCGCATTCACGGTCGCCACCGCGCCGATCTCCCGGGCGAAGGCGAGTTTGTCCTCGGTCAGGTCGACGGCGACCACATTGGCGCCCATCGCGGTCGCGGTCATGATCGCGGACAGCCCGACCCCACCGCAGCCATGGACAGCCACCCATTCGCCGGGCAACACCTTGGCCTGGTCGACGATCGCCCGGAAGGACGTAACGAAACGGCAGCCAAGGCTGGCCGCGGTGACGAAGTCGAGCCCGTCCGGAAGCCGGACCAGATTGACGTCGGCGAAATCGAGGGCGACAAATTCGGCGAAGGACCCCCAGGCGGTGAAGCCCGGCTGGAACTGGTTCTCGCAGACCTGGTGATTGCCCGACATGCACTCGTGGCAATGGCCGCAGCCGGCGACGAAGGGAACGGTGACCCGGTCACCGACCCGCCAGCGCCGGACGTCCTTGCCGACCGACATCACGGTTCCGGCCAGTTCGTGCCCCGGCACATGCGGCAGCACGATGTCGGCGTCGTGCCCCATCCAGCCGTGCCAGTCGCTGCGGCAGAGGCCGGTCGCCTCGACCTTGACGACGACGCCCGCAGCATCCGGCTCGGGATCGGGCACCGTGCGGATCACGGGAGCCTGGCGGAATGCTTCGAACAGGACGGCTTTCATCGACGTTTCTCCCGCAATCGCGGCGTTTTAGCGCTTGCCGCTTCGAATCACCAGGACGTTGCCGAGGGCGACGAGGCCCAGCCCGACGGCCGCCCAAGGCGTCCATTGATAGCCCTCGAAGACGGTCGAGATCAGCAGCGCGAAGACCGGGAACATCACCGTCGCGTAGCCCGCCCGCGCCCCGCCGATCCGTCCAAGCAGCGTCAGATAGGCGGCGAAGGCGACCACGGTCGAGACCACCGCGAGAAACAGGAGCGAACCGAGATAGGCTACCGTCGGCTCGATGATGAAGGGGCGGCCGAAGAGCAGCGCCAGGACGGCGGACCACGCCGTGCCGTAAAGCATGCCCCAGGCGTTCATCGAAATGAGCGGCAGGCCGCGCCGCTGCGCCGACGCCGAAACCAGGTTGCCCAGGCAGAAGGACAGCGTGCCGGCCACGCATAGGAGAAGGCCGGTCACCGTACCGCCGGACAATCCGTGTGCGGCCATTTCCGGCCAGAACATCAAGGCGATGCCGGAAAAGCCGATCAGCCCGCCGGCCAGGATCCGCGCCGACGGGCGCTCGCGCATCACGATCGCGCCGAGCATCATGTTGACGACCGATGCCAGGGAGAAGACGACGGAAAGAAGGCCGCTCACCAGATGGAGGGCACCGTAGTAGAACAGCAGGAAGTTGGACGAAAAGATCAGCACGCCAAGCGCGGCGAAGCGCAGATGGTCGGCAATGGGAAAGCGCAAGGGACGGCGCGACAGGAGCACCCAGCAGAACATCAGCACCGTCGCGATGGCGAAGCGCCAGACGAGATTGACCTCGTTGGAGACGGTGCCGACCTGCAGCGAGATCGCGAACCAGGAAGCACTCCAGGCGACGACGGTCAGGGCGTAGAGTCCGTAGTCGATCGGCTCAAACGGCTTGTCGGTGCGCGACGAAGCAAGAGGGGGCGCCGCAACCTGGCGCGGCTGGGACTGGACGTTCATGTGTGCTCCCTAGATCCGCCGCCGAGGCAGCGTCCAGCCAATTCTTCTGATCCCTGCATCAGGCGAAGCGATCGACGCGCCACTTGACCTCGGGCGGACAAGGCGCGCCAATCCGGTTCATGAGCGACTTCCTTGCCAACGATTCGAAGACCAACGCCGCCGAATATACGGTGAGCGAGATATCCGGCGCGCTGAAGCGGGTGGTCGAGGATGCCTTCGGCAATGTGCGCGTGCGCGGCGAGATTTCCGGCTATCGCGGGCCGCATTCTTCCGGCCACGCCTATTTCTCGCTGAAGGACGACCGTGCCCGCATCGAGGCAGTGGTGTGGAAGACAACCATGTCCAGGCTGAAATTCCGGCCCGAGGAAGGCATGGAGGTCATCGCCACCGGCAGGCTGACCACCTATCCCGGCTCGTCCAAATACCAGATTGTCATCGACAATCTGGAGCCCGCCGGCGCCGGCGCGCTGATGGCGCTCCTGGAGGAACGCAAACGCCGGCTCGCCGCCGAGGGCCTGTTCGACCAGGACCGGAAGCGCCGCCTGCCCTACATGCCGGGCATTATCGGCGTCGTCACCTCGCCGACCGGGGCGGTCATCCGCGACATATTGCACCGCATCCGCGATCGTTTCCCCTTGCATGTGCTGGTCTGGCCCGTGCGGGTGCAGGGCGAGACGGCCGGCGCGGAGGTGACGGCGGCGGTCGAAGGTTTCAACGCGCTCGCTGCCGACGGGCCGATCCCGCGTCCCGACGTGCTGATCGTGGCGCGCGGAGGCGGCAGCCTCGAGGATCTCTGGGGCTTCAACGACGAGGGGCTGGCACGCGCCGTCGCCGCCTCGAAGATCCCGGTGATCTCGGCCGTCGGCCACGAGACCGACTGGACGCTGGTCGATTTCGTCGCCGACATGCGTGCTCCGACGCCGACGGGCGCGGCCGAATTCGCCGTGCCGGTCAAGGCCGAACTGCAGGCGACGCTGGCCAGCCTCGCCGCCAGGCTTTCGGGCGCTACGTCGCGCGGCGTCGAGCGCAAACGCCAGGCGCTGCGCGCCGCCGGTCGCGCGCTCCCTTCGCCGGACCAGTTGCTGGCGCTGCCGCGCCGCCGTTTCGACGAAGCCACCGCCCGGCTCGGCCGCGCGCTCGTCGTCAGCACCGAACGCAAGCGCGCGCGGCTCGACGCGGCGCGGATCGCGCCCTCGCTGCTGGCGCGCAGGCTGGCCGAGGCCCGCCGCCATCTGGATCACGCGGCCGGCCGGCTGCCGAAAGGTGCCCAGGCGGGCCTGCGCGAACGCCGGCGACATCTCGCGACACTCAATGCCCGCATGACGGTCGAGCCGATTGCCCGGCATGCGGCCGAGCTTCGTCGCGAGGAACAGCGGATCGCCGTGCGGCTGCGCCGGGCCGTCGACGGCCTGCTCGCTGCCCGCCGCACCCGTTTCAGCCAGGCGGAAAGGATGCTCTCGACGGTCTCCTACCAGTCGATCCTCGAACGCGGCTTCGCCGTGGTGCGCGACGCGGACGGCCAGACGGTCAAACGCGCAGCAGCGCTGGGGGCCGGTGCCCCGCTCTCGATCCAGTTCGCCGACGGCGTGGCCGGCGCCGTCGCGACCGGCTCGGCCGATACGCCAAAACCGCGGCCGAAACCGGCCCCCAAGGACAGGTCCGGCGGCCAGCAAGGCTCGCTGTTCTGAACAGCGGGGGCGCCCGGACACAGCCTTAAAGAAGAATGAATGCTGCATTGCACCACGCGCATTGCCGCCATGCAATGTCGTCGCTTCAACCGCGCCGCGACCCTCACTATCTCACCGGCAACAGGAAATTCACGAAATGGAGGGTCAGATGAACCTTATTCGCAACTATCAGAACTGGCGCCGCGTGCGCGAGACGATCAACGAACTGAACCGCTTGTCGAACCGTGAACTCGCCGATCTCGGCATCAACCGCGCCGAGATCGACCGGGTGGCGCGTCAGGGCCGCTGATCGATCATTTCAAACGCCGACAAGAACCCGCCGCGAAACCGGCGGGTTTTTTGTTGGGGCCAACACTCACGCGGCGTCCGCGCCAACCTCGGTCGCCTGCGGGCGCGATGCGCCAGACCGGTTGCCGATCGCTGTCAACCGCAGCAGATCCCTGTCGCGCATCCCACTCTGATACGCACTGATCAGCCGGCGCGCGACCGCGTCGGCTTCGCCGCCGAGCGATTTCGGCAGGCATCCGTCGAAGACCTCCTGAAGGAATGCCAGTTCGTGGGGGCGAAAGACCCCGCATTTCACAATGCCTGGAGAAATAGCCATGCCAACCTCCCATTATATGGGCGGGAGCACACAAGGTCTTTCGACCGACAGAGCCCCATTGCCATGTCATGATGAAGAGGGTTTCCTATCACATTTTGGGGCGATCCTCTAATCACGGAGGAAGACAAGCAGGAACATGGATATAGCCTGCCCACCTTACGGAGGAGGCGGGAAGGACGTGGCAGTCTATTTGAAGGAGGTTCATCCATGCGCAGGCAGACGGCCGTCATCGGCTCGGCGGTCTTCTTCGTCGCGGTGCCGCTGGTGGTGGGCGGCATCATTCCGTGGCTGTTGAACGGCTGGCAATTCCGACCGGCCTTCCCCGGCATGGCGCCGATCCGTCTCGCGGGCATTGCCCTCGTACTTGCCGGCCTGCCGGTGCTGATCGATTCCTTCGCACGCTTTGCGCTCCAGGGACTGGGCACGCCGGCGCCGGTCGCACCGACGCGGCATCTGGTGGTGACCGGCTTCTATCGCCATGTCCGCAACCCGATGTATGTGGCGGTGCTTGCCGTCATTCTCGGCCAGGCGCTGCTGTTCGCGGATGTGAGACTTCTCGCCTATGGCTTCGTCTTCTGGCTAGCCTGCCACCTCTTCGTGGTCTTCTACGAGGAACCGACGCTCAGCCGCAGCTTCGGCGCCGATTATGACGTGTTCCGGGCCAATGTGCCGCGCTGGATTCCGAGGTTCCGTCCGTGGTCGCCGCGGTAACGGAAATTCGCAGCAGGTTGTTGTCACATTGTTTGAATTGATGGCACGCAGATGGCCTGTGGGTATTTCAGGCGAGCCGCAGCGCCACGACCCTCCATTCAGCCAGAGTCTGACGGCGATGAGATCTATTTTGAGACGCCAAGCGGTTTTTGGAAGCCTCGTTGCCGAAAGGTTGCGACAGAACCTCGGAAGCTGCGAGACAACTCGGCCTCTGCCGCTCAGCTGTCTATCGGGAGATGCGACGAAACGGGATCAGTCGCCCAAGCCGATCTCTTTCCGTTCGTCACCCTCCGTTGCTTGGCGAAGCCAAAATCAGGCATAGACGCTGCGATCCCTCGCAATGTGATCTCCATGGCCCTTCGCGCCGACCAGAACGCCGTCCCGGACGATCACCTTTCCCCGTAACATGGTCATCACGGGCCAGCCGGTGATCTCAAGCCCTTCATAGGGCGAATAATCCGACCCGTCGTGCAGAAGGCCGTGCGTCAGCGTCTGCCTGATGCCGGGATCCCAGATCGCGATATCGGCATCGCCGCCGACGGCGATCGTGCCCTTGCGGGGATACATGCCGTACATTTTTGCGTGGTTCGTCGACGTCAGCGCAACGAAGCGGTTGATGTCGATACGGCCCTTGACCACTCCTTCCGAGAAAAGGATGGGCAGCCGCACCGCGACGCCTGGAATGCCGTTCGGTATCCAGCGGAAGCTGGTGCGCCCGCGCGGCGTCAGCTTGCCCTCGGGATCGTCGTATCGGAACGGGCAATGATCCGACGAGAACACCGAGAACACGCCCTGCTGGATGCCTTCCCAGCACGCCGCCTGACTGGCCGCGTCGCGCGGCGGCGGAGAGCAGACATATTTTGCGCCCTCCATGTTGAGGCCATCGAGATCCTTCTCGGTAAGGACGAGATACTGGGGACACGTCTCGCCGAAAACCTTCAGGCCCCTTTGCTGCGCGCGGCGGATTTCCTCCATCGACTCACGGTTGGAGACGTGAACGATCATCACCGGCACGTCGGCGATCTCGGCGAGTGAGATCGCGCGATGGGTCGCCTCGCGCTCGACCGCGATCGGACGCGAAGTGGCGTGGAACCGAGGGGCCAAATTGCCGAGCTGTTCCATCCGGTCCGTCAGGAAGCGAATGGCGTCATAGTTCTCCGCGTGAACCATCACCAGCGCGCGGCTCGACCGGGCGACCGACATAACCCTCAAGAGATCGAAATCGCTGAGCGCGAGCCCCTCATAGGTCATGAAGACCTTGAACGACGAATAGCCGTCCTCGACCAGCGCCGGCAGCTCCTGCCCGAGAACCTGTTCCGTCGGATCGGCGATGATCAGGTGGAAGGAGACGTCGACATAGCACTGGCCTTCGGCCTTGGCGTGGTAATGCTTCAACGCCTCGCGCAGGGACTGTCCCTTCTCCTGCAGGCAAAACGGCATGATCGTGGTATTGCCGCCGAATGCCGCGGAGCGCGTTCCGCTTTCGAAATCGTCCGCCATAACGATGCCTTCGCCGGATGGCTGGGACACATGAACATGGCTGTCGATACCGCCGGGCAGCACCCATTTTTCGCTTGCGTCAACGATGTCCGCCGCTTCGCCGAGATCCTGGCCGAGAGCGGCAATACGGCCGTCCCGGATACCGACATCGCACGCGAAAACGTCAGACGCCGTCGCGATCCGCCCGCCGCGGATAATGGTGTCGAAAACCGACATTGCACTCTCCCGGAGTTCACGCGGCGCGTGCGCGCGACCACAGACTTTCGGCAGCTCTCTGCGCATCGCGCAGGATCTCGTCCTGATCGACATGAAGCGGACGTCCGTCTTCAACCACGACGACGCCATCGACAATGACCATGTCGACGTCACGACCCTGAGCGGTATGCACCAGATTTCCGAGCGGCTCGATGTTCGGGACAAGATGGGGACGGCGATAGTCGAAGATGACCATGTCCGCTTTCTTTCCAACCTCTAGCGAGCCGATCTCGTTCTCAAGCCCCATCGCCCGGGCACCGCCCATCGTCGCCATCTCAAAAACCGTGTGCGGCTGCCAGAAATCGGTCACGTGTCCTTCCTGAACGCGGCCCGAGTTGAGCGCCCAGCGCATCACTTCGACCATATCGGCATGCATGTTGTCGGTTCCCAGCGCAAACTGCGCGCCCGCCTTCCGGAGAGCTGTCGTCGGCGCGATCGTTCCTCCCGTCTGGTTGCCCTTGGCGATATGTGCGACATGGACACGCCGGCCGCCGATGCGGGCAATGTCCTGCGCATCGACGTGGATGCAATGGGCGGCGAGCAATCGGTCGTCGAGAAGCCCGATATCGTCATAGAGCTCGGGCGGGCTCATGCCGTCGCGCTCGCGAATGCGTTCGACTTCCAGGCGGCTCTGCGACAGGTGCGACTGTACACGCAGGCCGAGTCGGTCCCTTTCGTCGCGAATGCGCTCCAGAAGCCAGCGGGAGCATGTATCGGGCGCATGCGCCGCAAGGTGAACGCCAAGTCTGCCGTTTTCCTTGCCATGGAAGCGTTCGTACAGTTCCACCGCCTCGCCGAGTGACCAGTCGCCGATCTCCGGTTTGTGCTCCCACTCCGCAAGATGCACGCGAGAGAAATCAACATCGTGGATTCGCCCCGAGCCCCATACCCGGATTCCGGTTTCGGCCATGGCCGGCATGGTCAGCTGCTGGTGGACATAGGTATCGTTGATCAGCGTCGACCCGAACAGGAGCGCCTCCAGCGCACCGAGCCGCGCCAGGGCAATCGCTTCGTCCTCGGTCACTTCATGGCCGTGAGGTACCCCCGGCGTATAGGCCGGCGCAAAACCCATATCCTCCGCAACACCGCGCACCATGGTCAGGATGGCATGCGTATGGATATTGACGAAACCGGGCGTCACCACCTTGCCACGCGCATCGATCGCGCGAAAATTCTCGGCAACGGCGGGAACGCCCTGCCCGAGAGCGGCGATGCGTCCGTTCCGCACGAGGAGGTATCCATCCGTCAGGAGCGGCCGGCCGGCCGCTCCTGTCAGAATGATGGCATTACGCACAAGAAGATCGGTCATAACCTAGTACCCGAGCGTGCGCGGCAGCCACAGAACGATCGACGGGAACAATGCGCACAGCAGAAGCACGCCAAATTGTACATAGACATAGGGAAGAGACTCGCGGATGACCGTCGTCATCGGCACCCGGGTGATGCCGCTCATGACGAAGAGCAATACTCCGACCGGGGGTGTCATCATGCCGACAACAAGGTTGTAGGTGAACAGAAAACCGAAATAAAGCGGATCGATTCCGTAGGCGACGGCCACCGGAGCAAACAGCGGCACCAGCATAATGTAGGCCGCGTTCGATTCGAGCAGCATACCGATGACCACAAGTCCCGCCATGACCAACATCAGGAACACCACAGGATCCGAAGTGAATGCCTGAATGGCGTCGGAGACACGCTGCGGCACCATATCGATGGTGAAGACAAACGTAACCGCGGCGGCGAATGCAATCAGCGCACCCACCATGGCGGAGGTGACGGCGGCACGGAACATGCACGACGGAAGATCGCGGATACTCAACTTGCGCGTTATGAAGAAACCGATGACGGCAGAGTAGACAACGGCGATTGCCGCACCTTCCGTCGCCGTAAATACGCCTCCAACGATTCCGCCAACGACAATCACCGGCATGGCGATGATGATAGCGGCACGCCGAAAATGGTAGAACGCGTTGCCGAAGCTGAACTTGTCGCCTGTAAGTTCATAGCCGCGTCGCCACGAGATCCACGATGCCAGCGACATGAACGAAAGGGTAAGGATGATGCCGGGCACGATCCCGGCCATAAAAAGGCCGCCGACGGACACCGTCGATCCCGCCATCAGTGCGTACACGATCATGGCGTTGGACGGCGGTATGACGGGGTCGAGATTTGCCGCGGATGCGATCACCGCGCTCGCGTAGCCTGGCGAGTAGTGCTTCTTCAGCGCCGGTACGAGGGAGGAACCCAGTGCGCTTGCGCTGGCGACAGCCGCTCCCGACACGGCAGCGAGGATCATGCCCGCGACGATGGTCACATGGGCCAATCCGCCATGAACGCGGCCAACCAGCGAGTTCGAGAACGCGATCAAGCGCTCCATGATGCCCGCTTTCACCATCAGTTCGCCGGCCAGCATGAACAGCGGAATCGCCATCAACGGGAAATTGTCTATGGCGTACATCATTCGCTGCGGCATGACGACAAGTTCGAAGTCGGCGTATTGCAGCGCCGCCAGCGATGCAAACCCCAGGGCAAACGCCAGCGGCATCCCGATCGCTGCCGCCAGAAGGAAAATGCAGACGACAAGAAGCGTCATAGTTCGCTCTCCCCCGCCCATGTGCCGGAGCCACCCCACACGAGAGCAACAAGATGCAGAAAGGAATGACCCACGGAGATAAGCACGGGGATGTAGAACAGAGCCGCGGTTACCGGCATGGTCGGCATGAGCTCCGGCCACTTGTCCATCGTCGCCGTCCACGAGACGGCGAGCGTGACCATCATGAGCAGCGCGCCGAGTCCTGCGCTGAGACGGAACATGCCCTCCTGCCAGCGCTCCGGCAGCAAGTGCACGATCAGGTCGATGCCGACATGCACTCCGTATTTGACGCCGTGCGGAATGGCGAGAAATATCGCCCATACAAAAAACAGCCGCGACAGTTCGTCGGCGGAATCTATCGATGACGACAGCGCGTAGCGATAGAATACCTGCAGCGAGACGAGACAGGTCATTACCGCCATGACGGCAACGATGACGACATAGGATATCCGGTCCAGAGCCCTGAGGAGGCTCTTATATGCCTTCAGGAGGCCGGATTTGTCCGGCTGCCCCTGCGATCCCGCCGCACTGGTCATTTTGTGGCCTCGGTCAGCACCTGATCCACCAGAGCCGGATCAACGCGCTTCTTGAGGTCTTCGGCGATCGAAGCCGTCGCCTTGCGCATTGCGGCGCGCGCTTCCGGCGATACCTCGTTGAACTCCATACCCGCTTCGATGAGCTTGTCGCGCCAGACAAGATCGAGACGCTCGGCCTCTGCCCGCTGCCATTCCATCGCCGCCAGCATGCTCTCGCGCACGATCGTCTGATGCTCGGGCGAAAGCTTCTCGAAAGCGCGCTTGTTCGCGACGACATTGATCATGTCGTAGAAATGGCCCGTTGCGCTCAGATATTTCTGGACCTCGTTGAAGCGACGCGTGGCGATGATGTTGTAGGGGTTTTCCTGCCCGTCGAGCACGCCCTGCTGCAACGCCGAGTAGAGCTCCTTGACGTCCATCGCGATCGGATTTGCGCCGAGCGCGCGGAACGTGGCGAGGTGCACCTCGTTCGGCTGAAGGCGGATTTTCAGCCCCTTGAAATCCTCAAGCGATTTGATCGGGTGCTGGCTGTTTGTCGCGTGGCGGTAGCCGAGTTCGCCATAGCCGAGACTGACGAAGCCGTTGTCCAGCAGCTTGGCATCGATTTTCTTGCCGACATCCCCGTCGATCACTGCAAAGGCCTTGGCGCGCGTATCGAAAAGAAACGGGAGCGACAACGTCTCGAATTCCGGGACAGTCCGCGTGAAATACGCAATTGACGTCACTACGGCGAAGATCGTTCCGGAACGCACCTGGTCCACGTTCTCCTGGGCGCCGCCAAGCTGCATGGCCGGGAAGTTGTCGATCTGAAGCTCGCCATTGCTGCGCTTCTCGACCTCCTCCTTGAAAATCTTCATCGCGCCGGTGGCGGTGTGGTCTTCCGGAAAGTTGCCGGCGAAACGAAGCCGGGTCTGCGCTTCGGCAGGGCCAAGCACGACCGCGAGACCGAACGCTCCCACAGCGAGCAGGCTCGACCATTTCCAACAATTGCGCATCACAAATCCTCCGTTGTCCCAGCCGGCGAGGATTTAGGATCCCCTGCTGCCCTGGCTCTTTTGTCGGGACCAATGATTTGCAGAAAAACGGCGGCAAGCAATCTTTTTTTGCATATCGTATGCAATTTTTAATTAGCGCATTGATTTCAGGCACAGTATGCTTCCTAATTGAGCATCGATTTGGCCACGCGGGGGGCTTGTTCCCGGTGCGGTGGAGAGATGAAATGAGCGCACCGACAAAAAGACCCCGAGGGCGTCCCCCGCTACGGCGGCCGGAAATCACCCCGAAGAAAGTGACATTCAGCGCCCTTCATGCACAGGCTTTGGGCACCCTCCGCGAGATGATCGTGACCGGCGAACTGAAGGCCGGCGAACGTCTTGCGGAAGCGGCGGTATGCGACCTTCTTGGAATCTCGCGTACGCCTCTGCGCGAGGCACTCAAACTCCTGGCAGCCGAAGGCCTTGTCGAGCTGCGTCCCAATCGTGGTGCGACGATTGCGCCGCTGCACGAAGCCGAGATCGCGGCACTTTTCGAAGCCGTCAGCGGCATCGAACGGATTGCGGCCGAGCTGGCTGCAAAACGGATGACGCCACCCGAGATTAGCCGCCTGCACGCCCTCCAGGCGCGCATGGAAGAGCATTTCGAGCGCGGACAGAGATCCGCATATTTCCGGCTCAACCAGGAGATTCATCAGCTCATAGTCGCCGGTGCGAAGAACGAGGTACTGACATCGACGCATGCCATCCTGCTGGCCCGCGCCGAGCGGGCACGCTATCTGGCCCTTGACACGCAGGATCGCTGGGACCAGTCCGTCGACGAGCATCGTCAAATTCTCAAGGCTCTCGAACAGGGGCGCGCCGAAGATGCGGGGAAGCTTCTCGGCGAACATGTTGCGCGTACAGGAGCAGCCGTCTCCGCAAATCTGAAGAATGGGACCGCCAGCTGACGGCCTACATCGTGGAGATCAAACCGTGCGTCTTCTTCTACTGAATCCGAACACGTCCGAAGGCGTAACGGAATTGATCGATCGTGCCGGCCGTGCAGCCGCCGCCTCGCAGACCGAGGTTACATCCATCACCGCTCCGCGCGGCGTGCCTTATATCGCAACACGGGCCGAGGCCGTGATCGGCGGCGCCGTTGCTCTCGAAATGCTTGCCGAGCGCCATCAGGATTACGATGCGGCCGTCATCGCCGCCTTCGGCGATCCGGGACTCGGCGGCGCGCGCGAACTCTTTCCTCTTCCCGTCATCGGCCTTGCTGAAGCCGGCATGTTGACGGCCTGCATGCTCGGCCGCCGCTTCTCGATCGTCACCTTCGCCCAGGCGCTTGCTCCGTGGTACGAGGAATGCGTCGAATGGCATGGATTGCGGGGCCGGTGCGGCGGGATCAGCACGCTCGACGGCAAGTTCGCCGCGATCGATTCCGTTCAGGAAGAGAAACAGGATCTACTCGCCCAGCTCGCACATGAGGCAATCGCGAAGCACGATACGGACGTCATCGTGCTGGCCGGCGCGCCGCTCGCGGGCCTTGCCGACAAGATCGCAGATCGCGTGCCGGTGCCCGTGATCGATTGTGTCGCCGCCGCCGTCAAACAAGCCGAAGCGCTTGCCGCCCTGAGTCCCCGCAAGGCGACGGTCGGCACGTTCCGGCGCCCTCAGGCGAAACCGACGATGGGGCTGCCCTCGGCACTCGGCGCTTGGATATCTCAATTGTAGCTCGCCGTGCATGACGCGTCCGTCATATTGCCTTCCGCTCCGTCAACGGCGTCGGCGCCCGGATTTGCGGCTTTCGCGGCTCGATGGCTGGCCTATGCTCTCCCCTGCCGACGCTTCCGCCCCTTGCCCTCACGGACAACGACGCACGGCTCGGGGCGCCACTCCTTCATCGCAGTGGACTTCCACCACCTACTCCTTGCCGGTCTCCCCGCGCACCTGTCACCGACATTCTCACCGTAATTCCAGACTGGATCGTCACGCCCATCGCCGCGGACTCGCCGCCCCCATGCACGGGTTCGTTGTTTCCTTGTCCCATATGGGAGATGCGCCCATTCGTGGCATCGGCTTAGATGCCCTCGACGGCGGGGGCTGTCTTACCTGTATCCCCAACCCAGGTGGGGCAGGCACTTTTCCGTCTCATAGGCCCGCGTCCGCGGTTCCACCCCGTGAGGCGCGGGCTTGTCTTCGCAATTCTCGTGATTCAGCGAGGCGACAAAATAAAGCGGCCGGCGGCCCCAACCAGAGTTGCCTGAGTAGCCTGCCGACCGCCGCGGTCTTCTGAGCGGGCCGCACTCTTACTTATCATGAATATTCAAAAAGTGCTTATTGGGCTTTAGGGTATATGGAGCCATAACCTTCCAACGGTCAGTCGCATATGCCGAGCCACCGGTGCCGACGCTCGTTGTAGACAGCTTGCGTCGGAGCGGGAAAATCCGGATCCGCAAACGAACCAACCGCGACAGCGACGGCCCCCGGTTTGCGCTGAGGCTCCCAGAAAACAGTCGAGCCACAATCCGGGCAAAAATGAAACGTCACGGGAAAGCCGCTGTCGGACTGGCGCGAAAAGGACTTCGTTGGCCCTTCGATCCGGACAGTGTCTCTGTCGAAGAAAGCTGCTACGCCGAAGGAGCTACCGGTCCGCTTTTGCAATCCAGGCAGTGACAAACCGATACCTTCGTCGGCTCGGAAGCGCACGTCACGCGGATGCTTCCACAAGCGCAGGTCGCCAGTCTTGTCATCGTCTTGCTTCGCTCCCAGTCGGCGTATCGTCCTCGAACTCGTCGGCCGGCAGATAGCCGGCCGCGATCGGCCAATCCCTCAGCGCTGCAGCGGCGGCCAACTCGCTCGACAAACTGGTCTGGCGCCAGCCATCCATCGGTCTACAGCGCGTTGCGTGAAAACGGATTCACGCAAGACGCTGCAGGTTTTTGATTTGACGCATGTCTTTATCCCGAAACCGGTACCCACTTTCGGGAAACATGCTTTAGCGCGGCGATATGTCGTCTTCAATGCCGCTCGCGAGGTGCATCGCGCCATTCATCAATCCTATCCGGGGCCAGAGTATCGACACCCTGGCAGCCAAAGGATCGGCGGAAACGGCATTCAGTTGGATAGGACCAACCCAGATGGAGGACCGTTCGGGCGATGGCATCGTGCTTTCCGAAACCGAGTACGATTGTCGGACCGCTGCTGTAGCCGTGCACCAGTGGAAGCCCGTCGATATTCAGGGGGGGTCGGTTGCAACATGACCGCGCGAGGGGCGGGCGTGCCTCTCGCTCCATCTTGGCGCTTTGTTTCCGTTGTTGTTGAAGAAAGGGATGGTACGGTTGCTCGGGATCGAACCGAGGACCTCCGGATCCACAATCCGGCGCTCTAACCATCTGAGCTACAACCGCACACGCTGCCGTTCGGCGAAGCGTCCATACGGACAAATGGAATTTAATTCAAGAGCGTCCTGCGTGCAAAGGCAAAGGGGCGACAATTCGCACAGGAAATGCCCGGCACCGCCGCAAAAGGAAAAGGCCGGAAGCGGAAACCCCGGCCTTTTCCCGTAGGCCTGCGATACAGGCCTGCCCCGCGGGCGACGGTCTCGCTGCAGGGCGTGCGCGCGCCGGACTGGACGCGCAAGCACGCTCTGTTCCGTTGGAACTCCGCGCCGAGCCGCCCGAAGATCGGTTCCCGTCTTCGGGCCGATGCGGGCCCCGCCGCCGATCAGGCGACCTTGAGTTCCTTGAGCGCCTTCTCGAAGGCGCCCTTCAGGGGCTGCACCACGTCTTCGGCGGCTTTGGAGGAAGCGGCCTGGAATTCCTTGGCCTGGTCAACGGCCATCTCCACGCGCTTGCGCAGAAAGGTGCTCTGCAGTTCGACGACTTCAGAGAGCGACTTGGCCGCGACGAGAGCCTCGAGATGGGCGAAGCCGGCCTCGGCATTGGCGCGCAGGGCAGCGATGGTCTTCAGCGACAGGTCGTTGGAAACGGTCTTGGCCGTCTCGAAGGTCGTCTCGATCGCCTTCTGCGCCTCTTCCGCGCCGGCCTTCACCTTGGCATAGGCTTCCTTCGACTGCTCGACACCCTTCTCGGCGAAGGAACGGAGCTGATCGGTTGCCTTCGAGGCGTCGAAAGCGGAAAACTCGATATTCTCAATGACATCTGCAGTCTTTTCAGTCTTGGCCATTTCCCTGATCCTTTTGTTTTGCCGTCGTCATATTGCCCGGCGGTTCATTCAATATGCTCACCTAACATATACTATTGTGCAATGCAACATTCTTTGGTGCGACGCACCACACCTTTCCCCAGGCGGTTAACCAAATGCCCAAAAACGGCTTGATCGGCACCCTTGGTTTCTGGACCTTCGACCTTCCACCTTTTATTAACAAAGAGTTAAACCACGGCGCGTGGCGCCCCGACAGGAAGCGCTCATGGCTTCACGGGACTACTCCTTTCTCGACATCGCGGTCCTCGACGATGTGCGTGCGCGTTTTGCCGCCGGCGACGCGCTCGCCGTGCTGTCGACCGATCTCGAGGAAGTCGTCTGGGCCAACGGCGAGGGCGCGGCGCTGTTCGGCTATCGCGACATCGAAGAGATTATGGGCGCCGAGGCGCGGCTGCCCCTGGCGGCACGCCGTCAGATCATGGCCGCTCCCGGCTATCCCGCGCTCGGGCGCGATCGGGCGATAGCAGTCCGGCTGGCCAGCGGCATGACGAGCCGCATGGTGGGTTTCCTGGCGAGCCGCATCGAACTGCCGGACGGCGAGGCCGCGATCCTGCTTGCCGTCCCCGCCGTAAATGGCGCTTCGCGCAGCTCGAGGGAGATCGCCGAGCGCGCCATCGCCGGCTTCAGCGAGGCCGGCCATTTCGTCGCGCTGGTCGACGGGACGGGCGGTATCACCGCCGCGTCGGAAGGTTTCCTGGACCTGGGCATCCCCGCCTCGACGCTCGCCGGTCTCGCGGGCGACGTGATCAACGCGCCGGACCGGCTGGTGAAACGTCTGGTTGCGACGGGCACGGCGCGCCTGCCCGCGGGCATGGCGCGGCTCGTCGACCAGCCCCCGCTCAGCCTGCTGGTGGTCGTCAATGAAGACGTTGCCGCCGTCCACGAGGAGGTGCCCGCCAATGCGCCGGAAGCCGCCCTCCGGGATGGCGGTTACGACGAACCGCCCATGAAGCCTGCCGCCGAAGCTCCTGCGATCCGGAAAGAGACCCCGCCGGAGAATGGCCGGCCGGCGCCCATCCAACCCGGCTCCGCCGGCAAGGGCGAAGACGACCATTGGTATTTCAGCGCCGGCGAGGAGAAGGCAGCACCGCCCTCCCCGCCTCGAAGCGAAACGCCGGCTCCGGCGCAGGCGAGCGGCGAGCAGGCATCGACCACGGCCGATGCCGGCCGCCCGACGCCTCCCGTCGAGCGCGGCACCACCCCGGTGCGCTTCGCCTGGCGGACCGACGCGCAAGGACGCTTCAGCGCCATTTCCGACGAGTTCGCGAATGCGGTCGGAGCGGCAGCTGCCGATGTGATCGGCCGCAAGTTTGGCGACGTCGCGACAATGCTCGGCTTCGACCCCGACCGCGAGATCACGGGCCTGCTCGAAAGGCGCGACACCTGGTCGGGGCGCTCGGTGCTGTGGCCGGTTGCGGGCACCGATCTCAGGATTCCGGTCGACCTCGCCGCACTGCCGGCCTATGGCCGCAGCCGCGACTTCGAAGGTTTTCGCGGCTTCGGCGTGGCGCGCCCCGGCGACGCCGTCACCGATCCCGAAGGCATCGGGCTGACGCTGACGCCCGACTACCGTCCGCCCGCGACGCCCCCGGCGCGAGAGGCGGCAGCAGGAGGGGCGGGCCGGCAGACGCCTTCCACGCCGACCCGCCGATCCGAAGCCGATGGAGGCAAGCGCCGGGATCCGTTCGCGGGCGAGGTTCCCGCCCTCGCCATCGTGGCCAAGCCCGAGCGTCGGCAGAGCGACAAGGTCATTCGCCTGGCAGAACATCGAGTGCCTTCTGCGAACGACAAGGGCCTGACGCCGGTCGAGCGCAACGCTTTCCGCGAGATTGGAGACCGGCTGAAGCGGGAAAGCGGCAACGGTGCACCGAGAGCGCCCGAAGCGCCGCGAACCCACGGCGGTGCCGAACTCACCGACAAAACCGAAGTACCCGGCGCCGAGAACGCCCGAGATACAACGGCCGGGACGGCCTCAGGCGAGATCGCGGCTGCGGATCGAGGCGTGGGCTCTCACCCGGCCGCGCGAGACGACGCGGAGACGGCAGCCCCTGCGACGGAGCCGGCTCTCGAGAGCGAGCGGCAAGACCCGCCGCCGGTCGACGAGCCCGCGGCCGAGACGACGATCGACGATGCCACAGAGGGCACGGCCGACCGGCCGCCGCTCGATGCCGCCGTCGGGGAAACGAAGGCGGAAGCCGACAGCGAGACCCCGGCGACGGACGCCGAAGCGATGCCGCCCCGGCCGGATGAAAGCCCCCTCGCCGCTGCCGCCTCGCGGGAATCGGATGCCGCCTCGCCGGAACAGGAGCTCGATCCGGCCGCGGCAACGGCGGCCACGGCCGAGCATGCCCGTCCAGGGCTCGACACGTCGATCCTCGACAAGCTGCCGGTACCGGTGCTGATCCATTCGGGCGATGTGCTGCACTACGCCAATCGCGACTTCCTCGAATTCACGGCCTATGCCTCCGTCGAGGAACTGGCCGAACGCGGCGGCCTGGGCGAGCTCTTCGGCGATCCCTATCGCGACGAGGGCGACGGCGACCGGACGGACCGCAAGCTTCGCCTGCGCCGGGGCGACGGGCTGGAGTTGCCCGTCGAGGCGCTGTTGCAGTCGGTGCCGTGGAAGGGCGGCAAGGCGCTGCTTCTGGCGCTGCGCAAGATCGGCCGCATGCCTGTGCGGACACCTGTTCCGGGCCTGTCGGCCGAGCACCGGAACGAGCTCGAGGCACGCATCGCCGAGCTTTCGACGATCATCGACACCGCGACCGACGGCGTGGTGCTGATCGCCAATGACGGCGCGATCCGTTCGATCAGCCGGCCGGCCGAAGCCCTGTTCGGCGTCGACAGCGCCGAGGTGGCCGGCAAGCCGTTCACCGCACTGTTCGCCATGGAAAGCCAGCGCGCTGCGCGCGACTATCTCAACGGCCTGTCGGAGAACGGCGTCGCGAGCGTGCTCAATGATGGGCGAGAGGTCATCGGCCGCGAGGCGCAGGGGCGCTTCATCCCATTGTTCATGACGATCGGCAAGCTGCCCAATCTGGGCGGATACTGCGCCGTCGTGCGCGACATAACGCAGTGGAAGCGCGCGGAAGAGGAACTCACGCAGTCGCGCGCCCAGGCCGAGCGGGCGTCGTCGCAGAAGACCGACTTCCTGGCCCGCGTCAGCCACGAGATCCGCACCCCGCTCAACGCCATCATCGGCTTTTCGGAACTGATGATGGACGAGAAGTTCGGACCGATCGGCAATGACCGCTATCGCGACTACATGCGCGACATCAACCGTTCCGGCAACCATGTGCTCGATCTCGTCAACGACCTGCTCGACATCTCCAAGATCGAGGCCGGCCAGCAGGACATGGCTTATGAGGCCGTGTCGCTGAACGATACGCTGGCCGAGACCGTCGCCATGATGCAGCCGCAGGCCAATCGCGAGCGCGTCATCATCCGCTCGAGCTTCGCCTCGCGTCTGCCCGAGGTGGTCGCCGATCTGCGGAGCGTGCGCCAGATCGCGCTGAACCTTCTGTCGAACGCCGTGCGCTACACTCATGCCGGCGGCCAGGTTATCGTGTCCACCTCCTACGAGGCCTCGGGAGACGTCGCCATGCGGGTGCGCGACACCGGCATCGGCATGACCCCGGCCGAGATCGAGCAGGCGCTGAAGCCCTTCAAGCAGGTCAATGCGCTGAAGCGTCCGCGCGGCGACGGCACCGGCCTCGGCCTGCCGCTGACCAAGGCGATGGTCGAAGCCAACCGCGCCAAATTCACCATCAGCTCGACCCCCGGGGAAGGCACGCTGGTCGAGATCGTCTTCCCTTCGACCCGGGTGCTGGCGGACTGATATTTCGCGCCCGCGCAAAAGCGTCCCTGCCGCGCGCCGCCATCTTGAAAATCGCACCTCGACCCGCCATCTGGGTCAGCGAATTTTTCAGCTCAGCATGGATGGTGACATGACGACAGACACGCCGAACCAGGAAACCAAGAGCTTCGAGGCCGACGTTTCGCGCCTGCTGCATATGATGGTCCATTCCGTCTATTCGGACCGCGAGGTGTTCCTGCGCGAACTGATCTCGAATGCCGCGGATGCCTGCGAGAAGCTTCGCTACGAGGCGATCCTGCGCCCGGAACTCGCCGGCGGCGACTTCAAGGCGCGCATCACCGTCAGCGCCGATCCGGAGAACCGGCAGCTTGCGGTCGAGGACAATGGCATCGGAATGAGCCGCGACGAGATGGTCGAGGCGCTGGGCACGATCGCACGCTCCGGAACGCGGGCCTTCCTGGAGCGCGTGGAGGCGGCCAAGGGAAATGACGGCGCGCAACTCGTCGGTCAGTTCGGCGTCGGCTTCTACTCCGCCTTCATGGTCGCCGACCGGGTCGACGTGGTCACTCGCCTGGCCGGCAGCGAGGACGCCTGGCGCTGGTCGTCCGACGGCAAGGGCGAATATGCGATCGGACCGGTGGCGGCGGACGAGGCGCCGAAGCGCGGCACCCGCGTCGTGCTGCATCTCATGGAGGATGCGGCCTCCTTTGCCGAGAAATACAGGCTGGAACAGCTGGTGAAATCCCATTCCGGGCATGTGCCGGTGCCGATCTCCATCGTCGAGAAGCCCGGCGCCGAGGCGAGCGAGATCGCCGACGGCACGGCGCTCTGGGTGAAGCCCAAGAGCGAGATCAAGCCGGAGGAATATACCGACTTCTACCGCAGCGTGGCCGGCCAGTATGACGAGCCGGCCGCGACGATCCATTTCCGCGCCGAGGGGCGGCACGAATATACGGCGCTCGCCTTCGTGCCCGGCATGCGGCCGTTCGACCTGTTCGATCAGGATCGCAAGGGACGCATGAAGCTCTACGTCAAGCGCGTCTTCATCACCGATGATGCGGAGCTGCTGCCGCGCTACCTCCGCTTCGTGCGCGGCATCGTGGATTCGGCCGACCTGCCGCTCAACGTCTCGCGCGAGATGATCCAGGAAAGCCCCCTGCTCGGCGCGATCAGGAAGGGCGTAGCGGGCCGCGTGCTCACCGAGCTCTCGAAGCTGGCCGAGAGCGACGCCGAGGCCTTTGCGAAGATATGGGACAATTTCGGCGTCGTGCTGAAGGAGGGCCTCTACGAGGACTTCGAGCGCCGCGAGCAACTGCTCAAGCTGGCGCGTTTCAGGTCGACGGCGTCGGGTGACGCCCTGCGCAGCCTCGCCGACTATGTCGGCGCGATGATGGAAGGGCAGAAGGCGATCTTCTTCATGGCCGGCGACGACCGGGCGCGCCTCGAGGCCTCGCCGCAACTGGAAGGCTTCAAGGCCCGCGGCCTGGAGGTCCTGCTGCTCACGGATCCGGTCGACAGCTTCTGGGTGACGAGCGCGCCGGAATTCGAGGGCAAGCCCTTCAAATCGGTGACGCAGGGAGCCAGCGAACTCGCCGACATCCCGCTGCTCGACGACGCCGCCAGGCCCGATACCGAAGCCACGCCCGAGGTCGGCGCCTTCCTGGCCTTCGTCAGATCCTCGCTCGGCGACGCAGTCTCGGACGTGAAGGCGTCCGACCGTCTGACGGAGAGCGCCGTCTGCCTGGTCGCGCCCGAGCACGGCCCCGACCGGCAGTTCGAGCGGCTTCTCAGCGCCGCCGGCCGACTGACCAGCGCGGCGAAGCCGATCCTGGAGATCAATCCGCGTCACCAGCGCATTCACGCACTTGCCGCGCTGGGCGAAGGCGAGCAGGCCTTCCGCGAAGACGTGGCGCATCTGCTCTATGACGAGGCGCGTGTGCTCGACGGCGACAAGCCGCTCGACGCCAAGGCCTTCTCGGAGCGCCTCGCCCGCCTGATGGCACGGGGCGCGGGAGCGAACTGAGGCGGTTTCCGGATCCGGGGCGGGACATCTCGGTCCCGCCCCGGATCTTCAATGTCGGACAGTCTGCGAAAAGACGTTGATCACGACGACTCCTGCCACGAGATGGATGGTCGCGCGAGACATGGGATTTCCTGTTGCAACGTTCCCAGCGGCCAGCATGTCCACGGCCACTGCCGGAATCCCCGGGAGCGGAAACGAGTTGTAGCAAGAACGGGCGGCCAGGGCGGGACCGGCGCGATTTCCCGGTCGGGCCAATCCGGATCAACTTGATCGCACCGATCAACAAACCATTGAAAAGCTGCGCAAATCCGTCCAGTTTAGAACGTTTCTAAACTATTGAATTCATTGCCCTTTCCCTTGACGGCGACAGGCAAATGCAGCAAGAGACGGCAGACCGTCACCGAATTCATACAGACGTACGGCATCCCACAACGAAGGAGATGGAAATGGACCTGAGAAGCGCACGGTTCGCCGCCGCATTCACACTGGCCACGCTGTTCGCCGCCCCTGCGCTCGCAGACGGCGTCGTCAATGTCTATTCCTACCGGCAGCCCGATCTCATCAAGCCGGTTCTCGACGCCTTCACGGCCGATACAGGCATCAAGACCGAGGTGCTCTTCCTCGACAAGGGTCTCGAGGACCGCATCCTGGCCGAGGGCCAGAACTCGCCTGCCGACGTGATCCTGACCGTCGACATCTCCCGGCTGACCAACGCCAAGGAGAAAGGCGTGACGCAGGCGCTGGACGATGCGACCCTCAATGCAAATCTGCCCGCGGAATATCGCGACCCCGAAGGCCACTGGTTCGGCCTCACCAAGCGCGCGCGGGTGCTCTATGCCTCGAAGGAGCGGGTGGGCGACGAGCCGATCGCCTATGCCGACCTTGCCGACCCCAAGTGGAAAGGCAAGATTTGCATGCGCTCGGGCCAGCATGACTACAATCTCGCGCTGTTCGCGGCCGCGATCGCGCATTGGGGCGAGGCCAAGACCGAGGAATGGATGAAGGGCCTCAAGGCAAACCTCGCCCGCAAGCCCGAGGGCGGCGATCGGCCTCAGGCCAAGGCGATCTTCGCGGGCGAATGCGACATCGCGCTCGGCAACACCTACTATGTCGGCCTCATGCAGACCAACGAGAAGGAGCCCGAGGAGAAGGAATGGGCTGGCGCCATCAAGGTGGTCTTCCCGACCTTCGAGAACGGCGGCACGCATGTGAACATCTCGGGCGCCGCGCTCGCCAAGAACGCGCCGAACCGCGACAACGCGGTGAAGCTCATCCAGTTCCTGTCGAGCCACAAGGCCCAGCAGATCTATGCCGAGCAGGTGTTCGAATATCCGGTCGAGCCGGGCCTCGAACCCTCGGCCGTGGTCAAGGGCTTCGGCACGCTCGAGGCCGACACGCTGCCGCTGGCCGATATCGCCAAGAACCGCAAGGCGGCGTCCGAGATGGTCGACCGCGTGGGCCTCGACGACGGCCCGAGCAGCTGACGAATGCCGGCGGAATGACGTTTCGGAGCCGGGCCGCGCGAGCGGTCCGGTTCCGTCGCGAAAGGAAGGACATGGTTTCGAATTGACGGGAATCGACCAGACCGCCGCGACGGGCGGCGCTTCCGGCACCATGGGCCCGCGCGTTCGGCGCCCCTCCCATCCTTACGTCTATCTCGCGACGCTGGCCGTCTGCGCCGCCGTGCTCTTGCCCGTTGTGGCACTGGCCTCGATCGCGCTCACCGGAAGCGGCAGCGACTGGCCGCATCTCGTGGCCAATGTGCTGCCGGGAGCGATCCGCACGACGCTGCTTCTGCTCCTGCTGGTTGCCACAGGCACGGCGACAATGGGGGTCGTGACCGCCTGGCTCGTGGTCGGCTTCGATTTCCCCCTGCGCCGCATCTTCGCCTGGGCGCTGGTTCTGCCGCTCGCCATTCCGCCCTATCTCGCGGCTTACGCTTTCGCCGAATTCTTCCATTTCACCGGGCCGGTCCAGGGCGCCATCCGCTCGCTGTTCGGCTTTGCCAGCGCGCGTGACTACTGGTTCCCCGACATCCGCACGACGGGCGGCGCGGCGCTCGTCCTGAGCTGCGTGCTCTACCCTTACGTCTATCTCACCTCTCGCATCGTCTTCCTGATGCAGGGCCGCAACATCGCCGACGTGGCGCGCACGCTCGGGGCCCGCCCGGCAAAGGTGTTCTGGCGCATTCTCTTGCCCGTGGCGCGGCCGGCGATCGTCGCCGGCATCACCCTGGTGCTGATGGAGACCATCAACGACATCGGCGCCTCGGAATATCTCGGCGCGCGGACCCTGACCGTCTCGGTCTTCACCACATGGTTGAACCGCGGCAGCCTCGAAGGGGCGGCGCAGATCGCCATGACGATGCTGATCCTGGTGCTGCTTCTGCTGCTGGCCGAACAATGGGCGCGCCGCAAGCAGCGCTTTCACACCAGCCGCGCCACGCAGCTCAGGGCCCATCCGCCCCGGGTCCGCCTGACCGGCGCGAAAGGCCTCCTGGCCTTCGTCGCCGTGGCGTTGCCCGTGCTCTCCGGCTTCGGCATTCCGCTTTACGTCTTCGGCCGCTACGCCTCCCGGCGGCTCGACCAGTTCGTCTCGCCCGAACTCGGCGCGGCGCTGATCAATTCGATCACCACGGCCGGAACGACCGCCCTCGTCACCGTCGTCATCGCCCTGGTGCTGATGAACGCGTTGAGGCTGGTGCGATCACGGCCGATCGCCCTCCTGGTGCGGCTCGCCTCGATGGGCTACGCGCTGCCGGGGACCATCCTCGGCCTCGGGCTGCTGTTCACGCTCGCCCGGTTCGACAATCTGGTCGACGCCTTCGCGCGCAGCCAACTCGGCCTCTCGACCGGCCTGCTGCTCACCGGTTCGGCCGCCGCCGTCATCTTCGGCTGCACGATCCGTTTCATGGCACTCGCCGAAGGCGCGATCCGGTCCGGCCTGGAGAAACTGCCGCCGCATCTCGACGAGGCTGCCCGCAGCCTCGGGCAGAACCCGGCGCGCAGCGCCCGCAAAGTGCTCCTGCCCCTGCTCAGGCCGGCCATAGTCACGGCTGCCGTGCTGGTCTTCGTCGATACGGTGAAGGAACTGTCGGCGACGATCCTGCTCAGGCCCTTCGGCTTCAACACGCTTGCCACCAGTGTTTACGAGAACGCCTCGCGCGCGGTCGTGGCCGAAGCCGGGCCTGCCGCCATCCTGATCATCCTCACCGCGCTGATCCCGGTGGTTCTGCTTTCCGGCGCGCTGGTGCGGGATCAGGAAGCGGCGTTGTGAATGGTGAATGGTGAATGGTGAATGGTGAATGGTGAATGGAATATATCAGATTCGATCGATGTTACTACAGAGATACTTCATATCTTTACTTATTCTAATTTAAAACCTTTAATAACAATTTCACCATTCACCATTCACCATTCACCATTCGGCATAGGGGGCGTTCCTGTTGGAACGCACCCCTGCCACACCACCCGGCATGCGGGTCCGCACCGGGCGGTTCGAAGAGTTGAGGTCAGGCGAGACGAGGGATGCCGAGGGTGTCCATCCATTTCAAGGTCAGGACGGAGTTGAGCAGCAAGCCGCTGTTGCGCCACCATCGACGGCTGTTCGCCGCGATCTGTCGAGCCACGTCGGGTTTGGCCCCCATGGCCGACAGAGCCTTGTAGATGGTTTTGCCACGCTTCCAGTGCTTGAGCTGGATCGCCCTCACCCGGTGGCGCATCCATTCCCCCAGGTCGTTGAAGACCCGTGGTGTCTGCGCCAGCCGGAAGTAGGCTTTCCAACCCAGAACGTAAGCACGCAGACGCTCGGCCACTTGCGGCATGCTGCGCCCGCCTGAACGGCGGGTCAGTTGCCGGACGCGGCGCTTGAACGCCCTGAGCGGCTTGTCGGCGACCCGGCGCTTGATCGCTCCGCCCCGCGCCACCCAAAAGCTGTAACCCAGGAATTTGCGACCGAACACACTGGCCACCGCGCTCTTGCCCTCGTTGATCGACAGGTGCAGCCCGCCATAGAGCCGCCGCAGGAGCGCCAGGACCCGCTCGCCCGCCCGACGACTGCGAACGTAGACGTTACAGTCGTCCGCGTAGCGCACGAAGCAATGGCCCCTGCGTTCCAGTTCCTTGTCCACCTCGTCGAGCAACACATTGGCCAGGAGCGGTGATAGAGGACCGCCTTGCGGCGTTCCCATTACCCGTTCCTGAACCACGCCATGGTCCATGATGCCGCTGTTCAGATAGGCCCGGATCAGGCGGATGACCCGCTCGTCCGGCACCCTTTTGCGCAGACGGTCGATCAAGATGTCGTGGTTGACCCGGTCGAAGAACCTTTCCAGGTCGACATCCACCACGATCCGCCGGCCCGACTGGACATGGGATTGCGCCGCAAGCACGGCCCCATGCGCACTGCGGCCCGGCCGGAAGCCGTGGCTGTGGTCGCTGAAGGTGGGATCAAGAAGCGGCTGCAACACGTGCAGCAGCGCCTGCTGGATCAGTCGATCCGTCACCGTCGGGATGCCGAGCTCACGCGCGCCACCCTCCGGTTTGGGGATCGTCACCCGTCGCACCGGCCGGGGCCGGTACGTCCCCGCCAGAACCTGTTCACGGATCGCCGGCCATGCCGTGCGCAGATGGAGCGCGGTCTGCTCGATCGACAGACCATCCGCCCCGGCCGCGCCCTTGTTGGCCTTCACCCGTTTCCAGGCTGCTTGCAGGTTCTCGCGCGCCAGGGCCGCCTCAAGCAGCCCCGGCCCCATGTTCTCCGGTAAAGGACGCGGGCAGGTTGCTTCGTCGCTGTGCGATTGAGGCGCGGCTTCACCGCGCCCTGCCTCGAACCGCTCCGCTCGCGCGGACATCTGACGCCCAGCTTCCCGCATCGTCCTTGCCTCGAACACTCCTCTTCGTTCGGTCCTTCGTCCGCGATCACACCGCCGACTACTACGACCTCGGCTGACTTCTCGCTCCGGCTCGACACCGTCGCCCTTTCAGGCGCAAGGCGAGATCTCCCCAGGTAAGAACGCACTCCTTCACTGCACGACCGCCGGATCTACGCCGTCTCGCCTTGGTCACGAGAGCTTCGCGGTCTTTTGCCCGCTCGCCCTGCTCGACAGCGCCTTATATCCGGTTCTTGTTCATCGGCCCGCAGCTTCGCTCCACGCTTCCTCCCCACGATCGGTCGCCCTCTCGCAGTTGCGCTTCACTTCGCTCGCCATGACCAGCTCACGGTGGGACTTTCACCCACAAGAGTGCGCCCATGCTGGGCGCACAAAAGAAAGGCGTCCCGAAAGGACGCCTAGCAATGTGTCTGCTGTGACAACGCGGCTTGAGCGAACTCTGGTTTCCGGTATCCGGAAGAAGGCTTCCGCCTCAAGTTACGCAGGAATATCGGCCCCGTCCGTTAACAAGTCCTTACCGAAGTGCAGCGCAATTTACCAAACTGTGCCAGTCCTGAAATCGCGGTAAATTTCGGCTTCACCTTTCGTTAAGCATGAATTGTCCGCCTGCAGGCCGCTCCGCCCGGGCAAATGGGTGCTTCTCGCTATTCCGCGAGCTGCGGCAGGTCCTTGAACAGATCAAGGGCCTCGGGATTGGCCAGGGCCTCCTTGTTCTTGACGACGCGCCCATGGACGACGTCGCGCACCGCGAGTTCGGTGATCTTGCCCGACTTGGTGCGCGGGATGTCGCTGACCGCCACGATCCTGGCCGGCACGTGGCGCGGGCTCGCGCCGTTCCGGATCTTCGTGCGGATGCGCTTCTCCAAATCCTCGTCGAGCGCGACATCAGGCGCCAGCCTGACGAACAGCACCACGCGCACGTCGCCGTCCCAGTCCTGGCCGATGCAGAGCGCCTCGACGATTTCCGGGAGCTGCTCGACCTGATTGTAGATTTCGGCCGTGCCGATGCGCACCCCGCCCGGGTTGAGCGTCGCGTCGGAACGGCCATGGATGATTATGCCGCCATGCGCCGTCCATTCGGCGAAGTCGCCATGGCACCAGATATTGTCGAAACGCTCGAAATAGGCCGCGTGGTATTTCTCGCCCTTCGGATCGTTCCAGAACGAGACCGGCATCGACGGGAAGGCCTTGGTGCAGACCAACTCGCCCTTCTCGCCCACGACAGGCTTGCCGTCGTCGTTCCAGACGTCGACCGCCATGCCGAGGCCCGCTCCCTGGATCTCGCCGATCCAGACCGGTTCGGTCGGGACGCCCAGCACGAAACAGGAGACGATATCGGTGCCGCCGGATATCGAGGCCAGATGCACGTCGTCCTTGATGTGCTCGTAGACATAGCCGAACCCTTCCGGCGACAGCGGCGAGCCGGTCGACGACAAGGTGCGGACGGCCGAGAGATCGTGCGTCTTCTTCGGTTCCAGCCCGGCCTTGCGGACGGCGTCGATGAATTTTGCCGAAGTGCCGAAATAGGTCATCTTCTCGGCCTGGGCGAAATCGAACAGCACGTTGCCGTCGGGATGAAAGGGCGACCCGTCATAAAGCAGCAGCGTCGCGCCCGAGGCGAGGCCCGAGACCAGCCAGTTCCACATCATCCAGCCGCAGGTGGTGAAGTAGAAGAAGCGGTCGCCGTCCTTGATGCCGGCATGCAGGCGCTGCTCCTTCAGATGCTGGACAAGCGTGCCGCCGGCCGAATGGACGATGCATTTCGGGACGCCGGTCGTGCCGGAGGAGAACAGGATATAGAGCGGATGGGAGAAGGGCAGCCGCTCATAGCGGGGCGTTCCGGCCGTGAACGGAGCGATCGCCCCTTCGAGCGACTGTGCCCCGATGTCTGCCGCGACGGCCTCGGCCCTGCCCAGATAGTCGACGACGAGAACCTTGCGCAGGCCTGGCAGCTTCGCGACGATCGCCGCCAGCTTCGGCGCCACCTCGATCTCCTTGCCGTTGTACCAGTAGCCGTCCGGCGCCAGGAAAACGACCGGCTCGATCTGGCCGAAACGGTCGAGCACGCCCTGTTCGCCGAAGTCGGGCGAGCAGGACGACCAGATCGCGCCGAGCGAAGTCGCTGCAAGCATGGCAGCCACCGTCTCCGGCATGTTCGGCATCATCGCCGCCACGCGATCCCCCGGCTTGACGCCGAGCGAGAGGAAAAGCTGCTGGATGCGCGAGACGAGCGCCGCAAGCTCGTCCCAGGAGAGCCGACGGCTCACCTTGTCCTCGCCGCGGAACACGATCGCGTCGTCGCTGCCCGACTTGCGAAGGAGATTCTCGGCGAAGTTCAGCCGCGCTTCGGGAAAGAACGAGGCGCCCGGCATCCTGTCGCCATCGGCCAGCACGCGTGCGCCTTTCTCGCCGATCACGCCGCAATGGTCCCAGATCAGGTCCCAGAAGTCCTCGCGGTCTTCGATGGACCATCGGTGCAGCTCGGCATAGGCGGTGAGGCTTCGGCCCGCTTTCGCCGAAGCCGCTGCGGCAAAGGCCGTCAGGGGCGCCTTGGCGATGCGCGAAGCACTCGGAATCCAGAGCGGGGCGGCGTTTGACATAAGGTCCTCCAGATTGGCGCGGTCGTTATGCATGCCGCCCGGCGGCAGGGCAAGACGATCCGACACGGGTCAGGTGTTCAAACCGTTTGAAAGTCGCGCGCGGCGACCGCAGCGACAATTAATCGGCATAGGATGTGCGAAACGCGGGCAGAGACTTGAAAAGCCACGATGCTGCTTTAAACCCTGCATGCAAGTGAATCGCAGCCGGCATTGGCCGGCGATCCGGTTCGGAGCGTCAGGACGGATGCCATCAAGTCTGGTCAGGAAGGGCATCTGGGCGGCCGCAGCAATTGCCGTCGCCGCTTTTCTCATCCTGGCTGCCCTGCCATTCATCGCCTCTACCCAGATCGTGCGCGACCGAATCGCGATCGAGATGAGCGCATGGAGCGGCTACCGGGTCGAACTGGGTGCCGGCCCCGATATCGAGTTCTGGCCGTTCCGGGCCATTCTCGACAATGTCACTCTGTCGGGCTGGAGCGATCCGTCGCGCAAGCCGGTGATCGTGGCCGAGCGTGTCGAGGTCGAGCTTTCGGCCCTGGCCGCGCTGCGCGGCGACATCGTCTTCTCCGGCGCCCGGCTGATCCGCCCGACATTGAGGCTGGCGCCCGTGCGCGGCAAACTCCTGCTGCCGGCCTCGCCCGGCGGCGGACGGATTGCCCGCTCGGTGGAGATCGCGCGCGCCGTCGTCGGCGCGAACCCGGCCGCGCCTGACGTTACGGCACTGCCCAGAGACCCCTTCGGCAATGTCGATTTCGTGGACGGCCGCGTCATCGTGGCGCGCGGCGATGTCGACGAGGAGGTGGTCACGGGTATTTCGGGCAATGTGAACTGGCCGGCGCTCGATCGCCGAGGCTCGCTTTCGGCCACGGGCATCTGGCGCGGCGAGAGCGTGGCCATCGACGTCAGCACGCCGAAACCGCTGATCCTGTTCGCCGGCGGACCCGCCCCGCTCACGCTCAAGCTCAAGGCAGCGCCGGCCAATCTGAGCTTCGACGGCACGGCCAACCTTTCCGGCGACACCTTCTTCGACGGACCCGTCACTTTCTCGTCGCCTTCGCTGCGGCGCATGCTGGAATGGTCGACGGCGAACACGGCGCCCGGGCCGGCCATCGGCGCGCTCGCTGTGTCGGGAGACGTCTCCGGCAACGCGCAGAGGATCAAGCTGGCGGACGCCGATGTTGTGCTCGACGAGAATCCGGGCATGGGCGTACTCGACGTCTCCTTCACCGACGCCGTCCCGACGATTTCAGGATCGCTCGCCTTCGACGCGCTGGATCTGCGTTCCCTCCTCACGGCCTTCACACCGCTGGATCCGGTAAACGCAACGGTCGACGAAATCGACACCGCTTTCGCCGACCGCTTCAACCTCGATCTACGGCTGTCGGCCACCAGCGCCAATGCCGGCGTTATCAAGCTCGCGGAGGTCGCCGCTTCCGCCCAGATCAAACCGGGACTGGCCGCCTTCGATATCTCGGATGCGCGCGCCTTCGGCGGCACGATCCAGACCAGCATCCGGCTCGATCGCCAGCCCGGCAACAATCTGGTCGAAGCACGGCTGCTCGCCACCGATATCGACGGCGCCATGCTGGCGGCTGCGAGCCAGACGGCCAGCGTGGTACCCAGCGGGCGCGGCACCGTCTCCATTATCCTGAAAGGGCCGGGCAAGAGCTGGGGTGACCTGCTCAAGACCGGGGATGGATCGATCACCGCCAGCTTCGGTCAGGGAACGATCTCCAACTTCAGCATCTCCGCCTTTCTCGAACGTCTCAAGAAAGGGGACTTCTTCGCCCTAAGCGAGGTGACGAAAGGCACTTTGCCGGTGACGTCGGTCGAACTCAAGGCGACGATCGCAAAGGGCATGGCGCGTATCGAACGTGCCGAAGCCAAGGCCGGCCCTCAGACCGTCACGCTTGCCGGCGTCGTCCCCACGATCGGTGGCGGGCTTGCGCTGTCCGGGACGGTCGCGACGGCGGCCCAGGACGCCAATATGCCGCCATCGCTGGCCGGCTTCTTCGTCGGCGGCTCGTGGCTCTTCCCCTTTATTGCCCCTGCCCATCAGGGCATCTCGATCGCCGAATAGGCTCTCTCGACCGTACCTGCGGACAATGGTGGTCGGCTTCTGCTGCCCGCAGCCTCACGGCGTACCGTTTAAGCCACTGTCCCGCGAGAAGGTCCACAGCAGTTTCCGGCGGCGCTTTTCATCGTACTGTCGGCGACGATGAAACCGCGTCCCGTCAAACCGCCTGCCTATCCCCGCTGCGCGGCCTGCTCGTCGCGCTGGCGCTGGACTTCGCGGCGCTTGTTGACGATGGAGGCGATGATCACGCCCGTGGCGACGATGGCGATCAGGATCGTGCAGACCGCGTTGATCTCCGGCGTCACGCCGAGCCGAACCTGGCTGTAGATCTTCATGGGAAGCGTGGTCGCTCCGGGTCCGGAAGTAAAATTGGCGATCACCAGATCATCCAGCGACAAGGTGAAGGCGAGCATCCAGCCCGAGACGATGGCCGGCAGGATCACCGGAAGCGTGACCTGGAAGAACGTCCTGACCGGCGTCGCGCCGAGGTCCATGGCCGCCTCTTCCAACGCCCGGTCGAAGCTGATCAGCCGCGACTGGACGACCACGGTCACGAAGCACATGGTGAAGGTGATGTGGGCGAGCGTTACCGTGAGGAATCCGCGGTCGAGTCCGGCGGCCACGAAGAACAGCAGCAGTGACAGGCCGGTGATGACCTCGGGCATGACCAGCGGCGCATAGACCATGCCAGAGAAAAGCAGTCGTCCGCGAAAGCGCGTGTAGCGGGTGAGCGCGATCGCCGCCAGCGTGCCGAGCACGGTGGCGACGGTGGCCGCGATCAGCGCGACGCGGATCGTCACCCAGGCGGCATCGATGATCGCCTGGTTCGACATGAGCGATACGTACCATTTGGTCGAGAACCCGCCCCAGACCGTGACCAGCTTCGATTCGTTAAAGGAAAACACGACGAGCAGAACGATCGGCAGATAGAGGAAGGCGAAGCCCAGGACGAGCGAGGCGATGTTGAAGCGCGACAATGTGGCGTTCATCGTCCCGCCTCCTGCGCCTTGGCCTGGGCGTTCTGGAAGTAGACGATGGGCACGACCAGAAGCAGCAGCAGGACCACCGCCACCGCCGAGGACAGCGGCCAGTCGCGGTTGGCCGAGAACTCGTTCCACAAGGTGCGGCCGATCATCAGCGTCTGCGAGCCTCCGAGCAGGTCGGGAATGACGAACTCGCCGACGGCCGGGATGAAGACCAGCAGGCAGCCTGCCACGATGCCGGGAACGGCGAGCGGAAAGGTGATCTTCCAGAAGGCGGAGACCGGCCGGCAGCCGAGATCCTGCGCGGCCTCGATCAGCGAATGGTCCATCTTCTCCAGCGTCGCGTAGAGCGGCAGGATCATGAAGGGCAGGTAGGAATAAACGATGCCGATGATGATCGCCGTATTGGTGTTCATGATCTGCAGCGGCTGATCGATGATGCCGAGCGCCTGTAGGAACTGGTTGAGCAGGCCTTCCGGCTTGAGGATGCCGATCCAGGCATAGACGCGGATGAGGAAGCTCGTCCAGAACGGCAGGATGACGAGCATCATCAGCGTCGGACGCAGCGACGCCGGCGCGCGCGCCATCGCATAGGCGATCGGAAATGCCACGACCAGCGTCACGAAGGTCGAGATCGCCGCGATGATGACGCTGGAGATGTAGGCGTTGCGATAGAGCGGGTCTTCAAACAGGAAGACATAGTTGTCGAGGCTGAACTCGCGAAACTGGCCGAACAGCCCTGAGATCCCTTCCGACAAATCGAGCACCGGCGTGTAGGGCGGCATCGCGATCGCGGTCGTCGACAGCGAAATCTTGAAGACGATCACGAAGGGGACGAGGAAGAAGACAATCAGCCACAGATAAGGGACGAGGATGACGAGCCGGCTCGTCACGGCGGAGACCGCCGCCGACACGCCTCCCGAGGGCGCGGCGGTTCCGATGTCGTTTTCGGTAACGGCTGCGTTCGACATGGCCGTCCTCCTATCGCGTCAGCACGACGCCGGAATCGGGCCGGAACGAGATCCAGGCCCGATCGCTCCAGGTCAGCGGATCTTCCGTCACACGCTGGCTGTTCAGCGCGGAGGCGGTGACCATCTGTCCGTCGGCGAGCCTGACGTGATAGATCGTCATGTCGCCGAGATAGGCGATGTCGTAGATCTCGCCTTCGGCGGCATTGGCGACGACGTCATCGGGCCGGCGCGAGGAAACCATGATCTTCTCCGGGCGCACCGCATAGGAGACCTTCGTACCGGGCTGCGCGTCGCCCGGATTGCGGGTGCGGATCGCCAGCCCGTTCGCCCCTTCTATGTTGGCGCCGTCGGCGTCGCGATCGGTGATGGTTCCGTCGAACATGTTGATGTTGCCGACGAAATTGGCGACGAAACGCGACTTCGGCGCCTCGTAGATCTCGGCCGGCGTCGCCACCTGCATCACCTCGCCCTTGTCGAGGATGGCGATGCGGTCGGCCATGGTCATGGCCTCCTCCTGGTCATGGGTGACAACGATGAAGGTGAGGCCGAGATTCTGCTGCAGGTCCATCAGCTCGAACTGCGTCTCCTCGCGCAGCTTCTTGTCCAGCGCGCCGAGCGGCTCGTCGAGCAGCAGCACCTTCGGCCGCTTGGCCACCGATCGCGCCAGCGCCACCCGCTGCCGCTGGCCGCCGGAGAGCTGGTGCGGCTTGCGCTTGGCGAACTGCTCGAGCTTGACCAGCCTGAGCATCTCCGCGACCCGCTTGGCGATATCGGCAGACGGCATGCCCTCCTGCTTCAGGCCGAAGGCGATGTTGGCTTCGACGGTCATATGCGGGAAGAGCGCATAGGACTGGAACATCATGTTCACCGGCCGCCGGTAAGGCGGAATGCCGCGCAGGTCCTGTCCGTCCAGAAGGATGCGGCCGCCGGTGGGCTCCTCGAAGCCGGCCAGCATGCGCAACAGCGTCGATTTCCCGCAACCGGAAGCGCCCAAAAGGGCGAAGAACTCCCGCTCGTAGACGGCGAGCGACAGGTTGTCGACGGCTGTGAAGTCGCCGAACTTCTTGGTGACGTTTTCGAAGGAGATGTAGGGCTTGGCGGCCGGGTCTGCCCAGGGGGCGAAGCTCCTGCGAATGCTGCCGAGTGACTGCATGTTCCCTGTCCCCCTTGTGTCCGCCGAAGAACGTGGTCCGCGAAGAAAACCCCGGCAGCGGCGCTGCCGGGGTTCGCTGCCTTACTGCCCGGTCACGATCCTGGTCCAGGTGCGCGTGACAAGGCGCTGGGTCTTGGGGTCGTAGGGGGATACGGTGAACAGCTTCTGGAGCATGGCCGCGTCGGGATAGATGGCCGGATCGTCGAGGATGTCCTTCTCGATGAACTCCTGCGAGGCCTTGTTGCCGTTCGCGAAGTAGGTGAAGTTGGAAGCCTTGGCCACCACTTCCGGTTTCATGATGAAGTTGAGGAAGGCGTGGGCTTCCTCGACATGCGGCGCATCGGCCGGTATCGCCATCTGGTCGAACCACATCTCCGCGCCTTCGTTCGGCACGACATAGTCGACGACCACGCCCTGGTCGGCTTCGGCGGCGCGGTCACGCGCCTGGAAGACGTCGCCCGACCAGCCGACGGCCAGGCAGATATCGCCGTTTGCGAGCGCGTTGATGTACTCGGACGAATGGAACTTGCGGATATAGGGCCGGATCTTCAGCATCGCCTCTTCGGCCTTGGCGAAATCGTCGGCCGATGTGGTTTCGGGATCGATTCCCATGAACTTGAAGAGGGTCGGCAAGATGTCGCTGGGGGAATCCAGCATATAGACGCCGCAATCGGCGAGCTTGGAGAGCTTGTCGGGATCGAAGACGACGTCCCAGCTGTCGATCTTGTCGATCCCCAGCGCGTCCTTCACCTTTCTGGTGTTGTAGCCGATGCCAACCGTGCCCCACATGTAGTTGATCGAATATTCATTGCCCGGGTCGTATTTGGCCGTCCGCTCCGACACCACGTCCCACATGTTGGAGAGGTTCGGAAGCTTCGACTTGTCGAGCTTCTGGAAGACGCCGGCCTGGATCTGCCGCGCCAGGAAGTTGCCGGTCGGCACGACGACGTCGTATCCAGAGCCGCCCGCCAGCAGCTTCGTCTCGAGCACCTCGTTGGAATCGAAGACGTCATAGACGACCTTGATGCCGGTTTCCTTGGTGAAGTCTTCAAGCACCGAGGCATCGATATAGTCGGACCAGTTGTAGACGTTGACGACCTTTTCCTGCGCGCCGGCCTGCAACGGCAGAAGTGCTGCGGCCACGGCCACAGCTGAAAGGCTGATCGCCTTGCGGATCATGGGAATCTCCTCTGTTTTGCCCCTCCCCGGCCGCGCATTGGGTCCTTCGCGGCCGGGTGTATCGTTTCGAAGCCTATTGGCCTTTGTCGGATGCGACAAGCGCCCTGGCGGCCCAAAAATCAAAGATAGGTCGTGCGCTCGAGCGGCGTGATCTCGCCCCAGAAGGCGAGGATCTCCGCCCGCTTGAGGTCGCGATAGACCTTGGCGAGCAGCGGGCCGAGCGCCCGGTCGACGAAGCTGCTCTTCTCCATGAGCTGGAGCGCATCGTCCATGTCGTCGGGCAGGAACGGCCCGTCGTCGTCATAGGCGTTGCCCTCGACCGGCGGCGGCGGAACGTCGCCGTTCTCGATGCCCTCGACCATGCCCTGGATGAGCGCGGCCATCACCAGATAGGGGTTGGCATCGGCGCCGGCGATACGGTGCTCGACACGCCGGTTCTCGTCGTTGGACACGGGAATGCGCAGCGCCACCGAGCGGTTGTTTTCCGCCCACACGGCACGCGTCGGCGCATAGGAGCCGGGCGTGATGCGACGAAAGCCGTTCCAGGTGTTGATGAACAGAAGCAGCGATTCCGGCATGGTCTTGAGCAGGCCCGCCACCGCAGATTCCAGGGTCTTGCGGCCGGTCTTGGCGCCGAAGATGTTCTTGCCGTCCCGGTCGAGGATCGAGGCATGCACATGCATGCCGTTGCCGGCATATTCGAGGAAGGGCTTGGCCATGAAGGTCGCCGTCAGCCCATGGGCGCGGGCGCAGCCGAGCACGATGCGGCGTAGCATGATGACGTCGTCGGCGGCGCGCAGCGGGTCGGCCCGGTGCTTCAGATTGACCTCGAACTGGCCCGGTGCGGCCTCCTTGATGATCGTGTCGATTGGCAGCTTCTGCGCGTCCGCCGCATCGCGGATCATGTCGAAGAGCTCGGCATGCTCGGCCAGGTCGTCGAGCCCGTACATGCGCAGCCTGTCCGGTCCGGCGGTGGCGCCGACCGGTCCGGGCATGCCGTCGGTCCATTCGATCTCGGGATCGAGCAGGTAGAATTCCAGCTCGAAGGCGACCACGGGGAAGAACCCTTTCGCCTGAACCTCGGCCACCTTGCGCTTCAGCACCTGGCGCGAATCGGCCATGAAGGGCTCGCCTTCGGGAGAAAACGTCTGCAACAGCACCTGCGCGGTCTTGCGCTTGGCCCAGGGCACAACCGAGAGCGATCCGCGCGTGGCCCGGCAGTAGCCGTCCTTGTCGCCGGTCTCGATATGCAGCCCGGTCTCGGTGACCTCGCGGCCCCAGACGTCGAGGCCGTGCAGCGACATGGGAAAATTGACGCCTTCCTGGAAGGCTTTCTTCAGCGCGTCGCCCGGCGCCCACTTGCCGCGCATCACGCCGTTGGGGTCGACGAGCAGGAACTCGACGGCCTCGACGTCAGGGTGTTTTTCGATGAATTCGGTATATTCCGCTTCGTGATCGGCCGAGATGAACTTCGAGGCCCTGGATTCTGCGGAAGGATTGGGGTCGTCTGGGGCTTTCGCCGCGGCGAGAGGACGATTTACGCGCTTTGCTCCGGCTTCCAGTGCGCCGGCGTTTTCAATTGGCAAGATATACCTGTCTGGTTGTTGGCAATGCCATAAGCTGCCCGTTCCGCCCCGATTTTGTCAATGGGGAGCGGGCATCGCCGTCGCTTGCGATCGCGCCTGCCGCCGGAACTCCATACCGATATGGACGAGCAGCGCGGCGAACACCACGGCACCGCCGACGATGGTCCGCGCGGACGGCACCTCGCCATGGATCAACCAGACCCAGACCGGGCCGAAGATCGTTTCGAAGGTGCTGAGCAGGGCGGCGAACGCCGCCGGTATCAGCCGGGCGCCGGTAGCGAACATGGCGAGCCCGAGGCCGAGATTGATCGCGCCGAAGGCGAAGAGGAACCCCATGTCGCGCGCCGAGACCGCGAAGCCCTCCGCCTGGCTCGCGGCGAAGAGCCCGGCGAAGACGGCACCGAGGCAGGTGGCCGGCGTCATGCGGACATGGGCGAAACGCCGTGTGATCACGGTGGCGAGCGCGAAGACGACGGCGATCAGCAAAGCGAGCGCTCCGCCGATCGGCGAAACGTCGCCGGAGAGCGATTCCGAGACCATGATGGCGACGCCCGCAATGACGGCCGCAATCGCCACCCAGGTCGCGACAGACACCCTCTCGCGGAACAGCACCCATGCGAAGAGCGCCGCGATCAACGGCACGCCGGCCTGCATCAGCAAGACATTGGCGACCGTCGTATAGGTGAGCGCCACGACAAAGCAGCTCGACGCCGTACCGAAGCAGACGGCAACCGCCAGGCCGGGCCAACTCATGCCGCGGAAGAGCTGCATCGTCCCCCTGATACCGTCGCGCCACAGCATGAAGCCCACCAGGAAGGCGGCCGCCCAGAGGGAACGCCAGAACACGACGGTCCAGCTGTCGTTGCCATCGACGAACCGCGCGATCGCCCCGCCGAAACTCCAGGTCAGGGCCGACAGGAACACCAGCAGCAGGCCGAGCCGCTCCTCGCTCCGCGAGACCGGGGCGAGGCTTGTACCGACAATGGCTGACTGTTCGCTCATCGGAGATGGAGCCGGTTGGACATCGCTTCGCGCAAGCGACGCCATGCCCTACTCAAATCGGTGCGATCTGGCGAGGTCCAGCGTTTGCCGCGTGTTGTGGCAACGGCCTGGCAGGACGTTACGGCCCGTTGTCCCAAGCCGGTCGCCGACGTCTTCCTTGCCGGCATCTACGAGGACGCGGACTTGCCCCGGATGACGCGCCAGATCCAAAGCAGGGGTACGAGCAGAAACACCCCGAACTTCTTGAGGAATACAAGAGCGACAGCGACGAGGCCGGTCTTGATCGCGGCTTTGCCGGCAATCAGCCCACCCACCCCGACTGCCGCTACAGTGTCGGCGCCGGGCACATAGTCTGAATAGCGTTTCCCTTCCGCGAAACTGGGCAGCGCCAAAACCTCGTCGAGGCTCTGCTTGATCTCGGGCAATTGTCCCATCCCGGCGATGTAGCCCATGATGAATACGCCTTCGCGCCCGAGAAAACGCACATCGTAATTGAGCGTCTTCTCGACATCGTCACCGAACTGCAATTCGCGTGCCCAATGCAGCCGCTTGTTGGCCGAGTCGTAAACCGGCGGCGATGCCCAACCAAGCAAGGTGATCGGCGGGAAACCATCCTTGACCCGCGCTTCGTTGGCGGCGGCCATTTCCGCCTTCATATCTCTCAGCAGTTCGTCATAGTCGATCGAGGCGGCATCGGTGTCGTCCACATAACCGATCTTGTCCATTTCGAGCTTGATACCCCAGCTCCTTTCGCCGAGCGGGTCGTGCTGGATCGGGAAGACCATACCGAGCGTTCCGACGGCTGCGGTCGGCGGATTTCCCCACATTTCGGTCAATACGTAGACCGCGTCCTCACGGTCGAGATAATAGAACTTGCCTCTCAGATCGAGGCGGACACCGTCAGGCAGCTCGACAAGCCCCGTCTTCGGCTCGATATTGTCGAGCAGCCGTCGCCCCTGTGCGTTATATTCGCCGTATGTCGCAAAAAACTCTGCAGACTTTTCTGCCTTGGCCGATCCGTTCCACAGAAATATTGCGACGCAGAACAGAATTCCTGCTATTTTCAAGACAGCCTCCCGAATTCGATCAAGAAATATACGTCACGGCCGGACAATCCGCAATCCCTGATTGTGACATATTACTTATGCAACCACGATCGTCGGGATCGCTGGCACCCGTCACTTCCATGGCCGCCGACAGTCGCAGCCAACGGTCTTGCAGCCGACACGGCGTCGGCCTCCGGACGGATCGAACGTGCCGTCGGTTCGACCAGGCTACTGAAAATCGAAGGCGCTCAGTCCCGTCACCATCTCATCCAGCCCCAGCGGGCGCGTCACCGGCGGCTCGGCGCGGGCGAGGCAGCCCGACCGTTCGCACAGCCGGCAGGCCGGCCCCACGGGCGTCGAGGGCACCTGGCCCGCCCGGCCGCCGGCGAGACCGGGAAGGGCTGCGCCATAGACGATCTCGTCCCGGAAACCGATGTCGCAGCCGATGAGAAGGGCGGTGCGGCGCGGCCGTTCGTTGAAGGCGCCCTGCGGCCCTTCGAGCGTGCGGGCGACCGTCAGGAACTCCGCCCCGTCAGGCATCTCGACCGCCTCGACGAAGATCTGCCCCGGCTGAGCGAACGCGGCATGGACCGACAGTTTCGGGCACCCGCCCCCGAAGCGGCTCTGGGGGAATCCCTGCGCGCCGGCCTTGCGGAATCGATGGCCGGCATTGTCGACCTCGAGCATGAAGAACGGCACGCCTGCCGCCCCCGGGCGCTGCAGCATGGTGAGCCGGTTCGCCGCCTGCTCGAAGGAGACGCCGAAGCGCGAGCGCAAGACGTCGATGTCGTAGCGCGCGCGAACGGCCGCTGCCTGGAAGGCTGCATAAGGCATCATCAGCGCATGCGCGGCATAACGCCCGAGTTCGAAGCGGGCGAGCCGGCGCGCCTCGTCCGACGACAGTTTCAGCGCCTCGAGCTCGCCGGCCACGGCGACCGTCATGCGGATGAGGCTCGCCTCCATCGCCACCTCGCGCAACTGGTCGAAAGGCGACAGGCGCTCCGACAGGAAGAGGCGCTGCGAGTGCCTGTCGTAGCGGCGGCGCCAGTTGGGCATGGTGGCGACGGGCAGCACCCGCACGACGATACCATATTCGCGTTTCAGCCAGGTTTTCAGCGCACCATAGAGGTCGTCGCCGGGGTCGAGCAGCGCGGTGAAAGCCTCGGCCTCCTCCTCGATATTGGCGAAATGGTTCGGGCGCCGCTCGAAGACCTCATGCACCTCGTCGATCGGCAGCCGCGCCGCCGACAGCGCGGTCGCCCTGCCCTCCCGCGCCAGCAGCTCGGATAGGTCCGTCAGGCGTTCGGCCTGCTCGCGATAGGCGCGGAACAGCTTGATCACGCCAGCGGCCGCATTGGGCGCGGCCTCGGCGATCTCGACCAGTTCCTGGTCGCCCGGCAGCTCTCCGGAAAGCAACGGATCGGAGAAAACCTCCTTCAAAGCGGCGATCGAGCCGCGCGCCTCGCCCTGCAATTCCTCCGGCTCGACCTTGTAGACCGAGGCGAGCTTCAGGATGAGCTGCACCGTCAGCGGCCGCTGGTTGCGCTCGATGAGGTTGAGATAGGAGGGCGAGATGCCCAAACCCTCCGCCATGGCCGTCTGGGTGAGGCCCTTGGCGTTGCGAATGCGACGGATGCGGGGACCCGCGAAGATTTTCTGGTCGGCCATCGGCTTTACAAGGACCTTACAGGCCCGGCCTCGCGCTGCCGGCCCGCTGACTTTTACATGATTTACAAATTTACAGATCGAGCTCGTCAAAGGCAATACAGGATTACCCGAATTTTCGGCCGGAATCCGCGAAATTCCTCGCTTCTTTTGCACCGCAATGTAAATGAAGTCACAGGACAAGCGGCCATAGGACGGCAGTCACGGCCGCACTCCTTTGACAGAATATGGACTGGAGAGAACCCATGACCGATTTTTACAATCTCGTCCCCTCCGCGCCCGAAGGCCGGTTCGACGGCATCGAGCGCCCCTATTCGCCTGAGGACGTGAAGCGGCTGCGCGGGTCGGTCCAGATCAAGTACAGCCTCGCCGAGATGGGTGCGAACCGGCTGTGGAAGCTCATCCATGAAGAGGATTTCGTCAACGCGCTGGGCGCGCTGTCCGGCAACCAGGCGATGCAGATGGTCCGCGCCGGGCTGAAGGCGATCTATCTGTCGGGCTGGCAGGTGGCCGCCGACGCCAACACGGCTTCGGCCATGTATCCCGACCAGTCGCTTTATCCGGCCAATGCCGCGCCGGAACTGGCCAAGCGCATCAACCGGACGCTGCAGCGCGCCGACCAGATCGAGACGCAGGAAGGCAAGGGCCTGTCGGTCGACACCTGGTTCGCTCCGATCGTCGCAGACGCCGAGGCCGGCTTCGGCGGTCCGCTCAACGCTTTCGAGATCATGAAGGCCTTCATCGAGGCTGGCGCGGCCGGCGTCCATTACGAGGACCAGCTCGCTTCGGAGAAGAAATGCGGCCATCTCGGCGGCAAGGTGCTGATCCCGACCGCGGCGCATATCCGCAACCTGAATGCGGCGCGTCTGGCTGCCGACGTGATGGGCGTGCCGACACTGGTCATCGCCCGCACCGACGCGGAAGCGGCGAAGCTGCTTACATCAGATATCGACGAGCGCGACCAGCCTTTCGTCGACTACAAGGCCGGCCGTACCGTCGAGGGCTTCTACCAGGTCAAGAACGGGCTCGAGCCCTGCATCGCCCGCGCCGTCGCCTATGCGCCGCATGCGGACCTGATCTGGTGCGAGACCTCCAAGCCGGATCTCGAGCAGGCGAAGCGTTTCGCCGAGGGCGTGCGCAAGCATCACCCCGACCAGCTCCTGGCCTACAACTGCTCGCCTTCGTTCAACTGGAAGAAAAACCTGGACGACGCGACGATCGCCAAGTTCCAGCGCGAGCTGGGCGCGATGGGCTACAAGTTCCAGTTCATCACGCTCGCCGGCTTCCACCAGCTGAACTACGGCATGTTCGAGCTCGCCCGCGGCTACAAGTCGCGTCAGATGGCGGCCTATTCGGAGCTGCAGGAGGCCGAATTCGCCGCCGAGGCGAACGGCTATACCGCGACCAAGCATCAGCGCGAGGTCGGCACCGGTTACTTCGACGCCGTGTCGATGGCCATCACCGGCGGCCAGTCGTCGACGACCGCCATGCATGAATCGACCGAGCACGACCAGTTCAAGCCGGCGGCGGAATAAGATCGCAATCGACAGCGGGGCGGCGCTCGCCGGCGCCCCGCCTCCGCCGGCACTGAACGAGAGACGCCCGGAAGGGCACGACAAGCATCCGAGGAGAACAGCAATGGCAACCAGAACCCGCGTCAAGGAACGGGCCGAAGAACAGGCCACCACGATGAGCGCCGACCAGCAGGCGGCCATCCGCATCGTCGCCAACGACCTGCACCGGCTGAACCAGGCGGTGATGAAGGCGGTGGATGCCGGCGTTTCGGTCGAACTCGTCCGCTCCGCCCGCCATCACGGAGGCAACGGAAACTGGGGCGACCTGCTGATCCCCGTCATCGTGACGCAGCAGAGCCACGGCTGAGCGCCACCTCCATAGCCGTCTGCGGGCACCGGAAAGAGCGGGTGCCGGAAAATCGACGACCCGGCTCCATCTCGGTGACCGGGTCGTCTTCTTTTGGCCGCACCGGACGGCAATGTCGCCTGCCGTTCGCCCGCAAGGCTCGTCTCCGGGGGAAGGGCGCCTCGGAATGCTACGAAAGTTGCACGAAGAACGCCTGCATATGTCTGAGAGGCGCAGGTACAGTGGCATTGTTCTACGACTTAATACTTTCTTCTTGACTTGGCGGCGCAGATGGCGTCTAGGTGTGGTCGATCCTCAACCGTACATTGAACACCCAACGATCGGTTGCATTGTCATGCTGCATTCACGTCCCGGGCCGGATGCCGGCGAGGACACGAACGCTGGTCCGGCTCCCGACGACAGCGTGAATTTCTCGCTGGTGCTTGTCGTCGGCAGATCGCAGATCAATTGCGTCGTCGTGTCCAAGATCGTCGAGCGCTCAGGCCTCAAGGCCGTTTCCGAGATTCCGGATTCGGCTCCGCAAGCCCTGACCAAATTGAAACCGGGTGTCGTCATCCTCGATGGTGGCGCCGATAACTGCGACTGTGACGCGGCGCTCGCTCACATTGCGGAGCGACGGCGCGCATTCGCCGGAAGCGTGCCCTGCGTCATCCTGTTGTCGACGCGCGGCGTCAGTTCCGAGCAGTTGCCGCACGGCCGCTCGGTGGACGCCATCGTCGCCAAGCCCTTCACGCCTGAGTCTCTGCAGCCGGTGGTCGACCGGCTGCTGCGGCGAGCTCGGGGATAGGCACTGGTCCGGAGGCCCGTACATGCCGGAAGCGCTCAGCGCTTACAGTGCCGACATTTCTTGCCTCCGGCCTGCAGTCGCGCAGAGTAACGCCGGCGCGGCCGTGCGACATTTTTGAGTACCCCTTCCATTTCGTTCGAGGCCACGGCTATACTTGCGCATCCGAAACCTTTCTGGTGATTGATGCCGCCTGCAAAAAAGGAAGCCCGACCGTCAAACCGTGTGGGGCGCGCGCGCACGCCTCAATTTGTGAAGAACCTGCGCGGAGTGAAGAATTGGAAGGAGGCCGCAGTCTGGCTCGAATGGCGCGGCATCGAAGACATCGAATGCATCACGCCTGACCAGGCCGGTGTCGCCCGCGGCAAGATGATGCCGTCGAAGAAGTTCACTTCCAACACCTCCCTGGCATTGCCCTCGGCGCCGTTCATGATGACCATCTCGGGCGACTATCCCGAAGACGGCAACGGCTTCTCCTATCCCGAGGACGACGGCGACCTGAAGCTCGTGCCCGATCTCTCCACGCTCTCGGTCGTGCCCTGGGAGGAAGACCCGACGGCGCAGGTGATCTGCGACCTCGTCCACCAGGACGGGCGCTCCGTCGAGTTCACGCCCCGCAACGTGCTGAAGCGCATCGTCGCGGCCTATGCCGACGACGGGCTGCGACCGGTGGTTGCACCCGAAATCGAGTTTTATCTCGTGCGCAAGAACCCGGATCCGGATTATCCGCTGGTGCCGCCGGTCGGCCGTTCCGGACGTGCCATCGGCGGCGGCGCCGGCTATTCGATCGCGGGCGTCAACGAGTTCGACGAACTCATCGACGACATCTACCATTTCTCGGAAAGCCAGGGGCTGGAGATCGACACGCTTATCCATGAGGAAGGCGCCGGCCAGCTCGAGATCAATCTGCGCCACGGCGATCCGATCGAGCTCGCGGACCAGGTCTTCATGTTCAAGCGCACGATCCGCGAGGCGGCGCTGAAGCACGACACCTACGCGACCTTCATGGCGAAGCCCATCCAGGGCCAGCCGGGCTCGGCCATGCACATCCATCAGTCGGTGCTCGACCGCAAGACCGGCAGGAACATCTTCAAGGAAGAGGACGGCAAAGAGAGCGAGGCCTTCTTCCACTTCATCGGCGGCATGCAGAAACATGTGCCGAACGCGCTCGTGATGTTCGCGCCTTATGTGAACTCCTACCGTCGGCTGACGCAGGCCGCCTCGGCGCCGGTCAACACCAAATGGGGCTACGACAACCGCACGACCGCCTTCCGTGTGCCGCGCTCCGATCCATCGGCCCGGCGCGTCGAGAACCGCATCCCCTCCTCCGATGCCAACCCCTACCTGGCGCTCGCCGCTTCGCTCGCCTGCGGCCTCATCGGCATGCGCAACAAGCTGAAGCCCGACGCCCCCGTCGGCACCACGGTCAACGAAGACGAGATCGACCTGCCGCGCGGACTGCTCGAGGCCGTCGATCTGTTCGAGAGCGACCAGGACCTGCGCGCGATCCTCGGCGAGCCCTTCGCGTCGACCTACGCGGCGATCAAGCGCGCGGAATTCGAGACCTTCATGGAAGTGATCAGCCCGTGGGAGCGTGAATATCTGTTGTTGAACGTGTGACGAGCGAATAGCGAGTAGCCAGTAGCGAATAGGGTTCGCTGCTTCTCTCGCCCCGCTCCTCCCCTATTCGCTATTCGCTACTAACTATTCGCTCGAATGACATTACCCTACCAATCCCCCATCTCACCCGGCTACTCCTGGTACGAGGACACCGCCGGCCCGCGCCCGCAACATCCCCGGCTCGACGGTGACCGTACCGCCGATGTCGTGATCGTCGGCGGAGGCTTCACCGGTCTTTCGGCCGCAGCGCATCTCGCCAAGGCCGGCACCAACGTGGTGCTGATCGAGGCGCATCGTTTCGGCGACGGCGCCTCCGGCCGCAACGGCGGGCAGCTCGGCACCGGCCAGCGCGCCTGGGCCGAGGAGCTCGAGACCGAATACGGCTTCACCCGCGCCAAGGCACTGTTCGACATCGCGGAAGAGGCCAAGGCGCATCTGCTCGAATTCTCGGCGGCCAACGGCATCGATATCGACTACATGCCCGGCCAGATGTCTCTGGCGCATAAGAAGCGCTATCTCGACGACTATCGCCGGCACGCCGAGATCATGGCGACGCGTTTCTCCTATCCGCATATCAGCTACATGGATGCCGACGAAACCGCCCGGCGGCTGGGCTCGGCGCACTATTTCGGCGGCACCCGCGATACGGGCACCGGCCATATCCATCCGATGAAGCTCGTCATCGGCACGGCCCGGGTCGCGGCCGAAGCCGGTGCCGCGCTGTTCGAGCAGACGAAAGCGACCGGGATAACCGCCAATGGCGGCAAGGTGATCGTGACCACGCAGACGGGGACGATCACCGCCGCCAAAGGGCTGATCGCGGTCAATGCCTATGGCGGGCTGCTCGAGCCGGTGAGCGCGACGCATGTGATGCCGATCGGCTCCTTCATCGGCGCGACTGTGCCGCTCGCATCCGACAGCCCGGTGCTGCCCGGCGGCGAGGCCGTCGACGATTCCCGCTTCGTGGTGCGCTATTTCCGCAAGTCCAGGGATGGGCGGCTATTGTTCGGCGGACGCGAGATCTACACCGTCAACGACCCCAAGGACATCCACATCCATATCCGCAAGCAGATCGCCGAGATCTATCCGGCGCTCAAGGACGTCGAGATCACCCATGGCTGGGGCGGCTTCGTCGGCATCACCGTGCCGCGCAAGCCGTTCGTGCGCGAGGTCATGCCGAACGTGATCTCGGCCGGCGGCTATTCCGGCCACGGCGTCATGCTGTCGAACTTCATGGGCAAGCTCTATGCCGAGACCGTGTCGGGCAATCGCGACCGGCTGAAGCTGTTCGAGGAACTGAAGATACCCGCTTTTCCCGGTGGGCGCCGCTTCCGCTCGCCGCTGCTGTTCCTCGCCCTCAACTGGTTCGCGCTGCGCGACAGGATCTGATCGGCCGCAATCGCGTCCTGGGTATCGACACATCCAAGCTCGGTATGGATGCTGACACAAGCCTCAGTCGCCGGCGCGGCTCATCCAGCCCGCTTGCATGTCGCGCTACCGTATCGGCCGAAATCCACACTCGATTTTCGGCCGATGCTGAGCTCGACACAATCCGAATTATATCGAGCGCCAGATTATGTTGTGATGGTGATCGCCCCCCCCCGGCTCTTGACGACGCGGGAGCAGGATCGCTTTACATAATTGTTCGGCCCTAAGCGTAAGCCCATTTGTTTCGGGGTCAATTTACGGCCATGACCCTTCCCGACCGAGGCGATGGAAGATGCGTGGCGCGACACTTTTCATCCTGGTCGGGGTCTTCTCGATCAATTTCATGGATCGTCAGATCCTCGCGATCCTGGCCGAGGCCATCAAGCAGGACCTGAGCCTGTCAGACACCGAAGTCGGACTTCTCTATGGCTTTGCATTTGCAGCCGTCTTCGCGACCGCCGGAATCCCGATCGCGCGATACGCCGACCGGGCCGACCGGGCCCGTGTCATCAACTGGTCTCTGGTGGTCTTCAGCGTCATGAGCGCGGTCTGTGGGCTTGCGACGAGCTACTGGCAACTGATCGTGGCCAGGATTGGCGTGGCTGCTGGCGAGGCCGGTACCAGCCCGCCGTCACACTCGGTCATCGCCGATCTCTACCCGGTGCACAGACGCAGTACTGCCATGGCGGCATTCTCCCTCGGCCCTCACGTCGGCTTGCTGCTCGCATTTGTCGTCGGCGGATGGGCCGGGCAGCTCTGGGGATGGCGCACGGCGTTCCTGGTCGCTGGGCTAAGCGGGCTCGCATTTGCTTTGCCGTGTTTCATGTTCTTGCGAGACCCCGGACGCAATCGACCGACGGCACCGCCCCCGCAATTCCGGACCGCCTTATCTCATCTATTGGTGCGGCGTTCGGCGCGCCACCTGTTCGCTGGCGCAACCATCTTCACGGCAGTGGCATACGCGGTCGTGGGTTGGTTGCCGTCAATGCTGATGAGGGACGGGCTCGGCATTGGGTTCACGGGGAGCATTCTTGCCCTCCTGGTCGGCGTAGCGGGAGGGGCTGGAACCTTCCTCGGCGGAGTTTTCGCGGACCGGCTTGGCAGGCGCGATCCTGCCTGGCGATTGAGAGTGGTAGGGGTCGTTCTCCTCTTGATGGCGCCGGTATTCGCGGCGGGTTTTCTTGCGACCGGAACAGTGGCGACTCTTGCACTGCTGGCGCTGCCCTGCGCGCTTCTCGGCTTCTATCTCGGCCCGACCTTTGCGATGGTGCAGTCGCTGGCTGCTCAGGAGACGCGGGCGACCACAGCGGCGGCGCTCCTGTTCCTCGGCAACACCGTGGGCCTTGGCCTGGGACCTATCGCGATCGGCGCCCTCAGCGACGCGCTGGCACCGATCGCCGGGTCGGGGTCGCTCCGGCTGGCCTTGCTTGCGGTCGTGCCGCTCTGCTTGTGGGCGGCGTATCACTACAACGCTGCCGCCTCATATATCGGACTCGACATTGCTGCGGTCCCGGAGCGGGCCGTTCATTGACGTCAATGAACGGCGAGATAGTCGCGACGTATCGTCAACTCGCAAACGCCCCGCGTCGTCCTCGCGGCCCATAACCGGGACGACGGTGCGGCTGCCGATCATTGCGCGTCTCCCTTTCTCCAGCATATGAGCTGACTGTGGATGGACCTACTTCCAAACGTCGATTGCCAGTCCGGCCCGCCCGATCTGCTCCTCATCTTCGACGGTGAGCTCGGTGTCGGAGAGCCGGATGAGGACACGGTTCAGTGTGCCGGTGAAGCTGAAGGGCACCTTGTAGTCCTCGCTGACGGGCGTGCCGGTGTCCTCGCCGACATCGAACGTCTCGTCCAGCGAGACGCGGAAGGGATACGTGGAATCCACGCGGCCTTCAGCGACCTTATTGTCGTCTACGTTCAGCGTGACCGCACCGCCTGTGCCAAGGGCGCCGCCGTCGTACTTGAAGTCCACCAGGATAAAGTGTTTGCCGGGAAGCAGCTTCTCTGTGCCGGCGAAGGTGAATCGTCGGACACCCACGAGGTTATAGTGGAACACCGGCCTGCCATCGAGCAGGTAGAGGCCCCATCCATTGAAACGTCCGCCTTGCGTTGCGATCAAGCCATTCGCACCGCCTGCAGGAATCTCCACGTCGGCGCCGATCTTGAACGACTTGTTCTTCAGGTCCGGCGCCGTGCCTTCAGGGATACGCACCTGGCCGGGGAAGTAGGTGAACACGCTGCGGCCGCGCGTGAGGCTGGGGCGGATGCTCACGTCGAAGCGTTCGACCGAACTGTTGTCGAGGGGGAGCACGTTGTACTTGGCGGCCTCGATCCAGAACAGGTCCTGCATCGCGCGCAGCTTCGCTGGCTCCTTCTCTGCGAGATTCACAGCCTGGCTGAAGTCTTCGGCGACGTTGTAGAGTTCCCACTCGTAGTCAAGCACGTCCGGCTTGCCGCCTACAACAATCCAGGGCGCGACTGGGGGCGTGGTGGCGGCGACCCAGCCGTCGTTATAGATGGCGCGGTTCCCCAATTCCTCGAAATACTGGGTGCGGTGCCGCGATGGCGCGTTGGCGTCGTCGAACGTGTATGCCATGCTCACACCCTCGATCGGCGTCTGCGCCACGCCGTTGAGTTCCGCGGGCGTCTCCACACCCACCGCCTCAAGGACGGTCGGAGCGATGTCGATGACGTGGTGAAACTGTGTGCGGATACCGCCCTGGTCCTTGATCCGCGCCGGCCACGAGATAACGAGGCCATTGCGCGTGCCGCCGAAGTGAGAGGCGATCTGCTTTGTCCATTGGAATGGCGTGTTCGTGGCGTGTGCCCAGCCGACGGGGAAATGGTTGTAGGTCAAGGGACCACCGAGCTCGTCCATGCGCCGCAGGATCTCGCTGAAGTCCTCCGGAATGTTGTTGGCGATGGTCATTTCGTTCAGCAGGCCCTGCGGCGTGCCCTCGGCGCTGGCGCCGTTGTCGCCCTGAATGTAAATAACGAGCGTGTTGTCCAGTTCGCCCATCTCCTCGATCGCATCGATGATGCGGCCGATCTGGTGGTCGGCGTGGGACAGCGCCCCCGCGAAGACCTCCATCATGCGGGCGGAGACCTTCTTGCGATCCGCATCGAGAGAGTCCCACGCCTGGATTTCTGTGGGACGCGGCGTCAATTCCGTGTCGGCAGGAATGATTCCCATCCTCTTCTGCCGCGCGAACGTCTCCTCCCGCATCTTGTCCCAGCCCTGGTCGAATTGGCCCTCGAACCTGGCGATCCATTCCCTGGGCGCGTGGTGCGGCGCGTGGGCTGTGCCGGGCGCGTAGTAAGCCAGCCAGGGCTTGTCGGGCGCCATCGCGTTCAACAGGCGGATGCGCGCAATGGCCTTGTCGGCCATGTCCTCGTCGAAGATGTAGTCCGGATCGCCGTGCGGCGGCTCAATCGGCTCGGTACCCTCGAAGAGCGCCGGCGCCCACTGGTTCACATCGGCGCCGATGAAGCCGTAGAAGTACTCGAAGCCGAGCCCGGTAGGCCAGAGGTCGAAAGGTCCGGCCTGGCTCGACTGCCAGTCGGGAACATTGTGGTTCTTGCCGTACCAGGCGGTGTTGTAACCGTTCTGCCGGAGCACTTCGGCGAAGGTACCGGCGCTTTTCGGCATCAGCGTGTTGTAGCCGGGATAGCCGGTGCCCAGTTCCATGACGACACCAGACGCGACCGCGTGGTGGTTGCGCCCGGTGAGAAGAGCCGCGCGCGTCGGTGAGCACAGCGCCGTGGTGTGGAACTGCGTGTAGCGCAGCCCAGCCTGCGCCAGCCGGTCCATGGTCGGCGTGGGAACCGGTCCGCCAAAGGTCGTGGACGCGGCAAAGCCGACGTCGTCGGTCATGATGAGCAGGATGTTCGGCGCACCGTCGGGCGCTTCCACTCCCTTTGGAAAATCCGGCGCGGAATCCTTCGCCGTGAGGCCGATATGGCCCTCGAAGGTCTGTGCCGGCCGGGGTAGAATCTCCTGAGCTGTCGCCCAGTTCGGCACCATCATGAGTGCAAGCAGCGCAAGATTGCCCAGGCCCGAACGCATCATCGTCAAGTCTCCTGCAAAAGGTAATCCGGAGGACGTCAATTCTGGGTAGCGAAGATAGGGTGAACCGCCCCGACTTTGCTGAAGCGGTTCACGGCGCCTATTGCTCGGCGTGGTGCGCCTGGTAGATCATCCACCCTCCGCAGTGCTTACTCCTCCGATGGCCCGAGCTTCACCGTCAGCTTGTCGATCGTGCCGGTGAAGGGGAACGGCACCTGGTAGTCCGCGTCGTCAACCGAGGTGCCGGTGTCGATGCCGACGTTGAACGTCTCGTCCCACGCAAGGGTGATCGGCAGGCTTTTCGGCATGGGATGACTGTCGACCACCGTACCGTTCACCTTCAGAGTGCCGGTGCCGCCCTTGCCCAGGCCCGGGCCGTCATATTTCCAGTCGAACTCCACGGTGTGCTTGCCTGGCGCGAGCGCTTCCTTGCCCTGCCACTTGACGCGTTCCAGGTCGACGAGGTCCCAGGTGAACACCGGCACGCCCTTGAGCAGATAGAAGCCGTAACCGGCGAAGCGCCCGCCATCGGTCATAAGCATGCCCTCGGCGCCGCCCTCGGGAACCTCGATCTCGGCGGTGATGGTGTAGGACCGGTTGAGCAGGCTCGGCGCAGTCCCGGTGTCAGGGAACGGCACGTTCATGATCGTGCCGGAGTAGGTGAACTCGGTCCGGCCGGGCGAGTAGCTCGGCTTCTTTGAGATGAACCTTTGAAGGCGGGTGTCGTCGAGCGGGAAGACCCCGTACTTCGTAGCCTCCATGGTGAAGAGTTGTTGCATGTCGCGCAGCTTGTCGGGCTCCGCGGCGGCTACGTCGTGGGCCTGCGTCCAGTCCTTGTTGGTATCGTAGAGCTCCCACTTGAAGCCGTTCATGACATCCGCCGGCGGCTGCTCGAGCGTCAGTATCCAGGGCGCCCCCACCGGCGGTGCCGAGGCGATCCAGCCATCGTTATAGATGGCGCGGGAGCCGAACATCTCGAAGTACTGCGTCATCCGGCGATCCGCCGCGTTGGCGTCGTCGAAGGTGTAAGCCATGCTCACGCCTTCGATCGGCCGTTGTGCGACGCCGTTGATCGAAACCGGCTCGGGCAGGCCCGCCGCTTCCAGGATGGTCGGCACGACATCGATCACATGATGGAACTGATGGCGGATGCCGCCGGCGTCCTTGATGCGCGCCGGCCATGAGATAGCCATGCCGTTCCGCGTGCCGCCGAAGTGCGAGGCAACCTCCTTGGTCCACTGATAGGGCGTGGCCCAGGCCCATGCCCAGCCGACTGCGAAATGCGGATAGGTCTGGTCCGTGCCCCACTCGTCATAGAACTGCATGTTCTGCTCGACGGTCGGGTTCACGGCGTTCGCCACTGCGTATTCATTGAAGAGGCCGTTGAGCGTGCCCTCCGGGCTCGCACCGTTGTCGCCGCTGATGTAGATGATCAGAGTGTTGTCGAGCTTGCCGATGTCGTCGACCGCCTGGATCACACGGCCGATTTCGTGGTCGGTGTAGGCCAGATACGCCGCGTAGACGTCGGCCTGCCGAATGAAGAGTCTCTTTTCCTCAGCCGACAGGGAACCCCATTCCGGGATAGTATCCGGCCAGGCGGTGAGTTCGGCGTTCTCGGGAATCACGCCAAGCTTCTTCTGGTTGGCGAAAATCGTGTCGCGAAGCTTGTTCCAGCCGTCGTCGAACAGGTGCATTGCGCCGATCTTGTCCACCCATTCCTTGGTCGGGTGGTGCGGCGCGTGGGTGCCACCCGGTGCGTAGTAGATCATGAAAGGCCGGTCAGGCTGGACGTCGTTCAGCATCTTGATGCGCGTGATCGCCTCGTCGGCCATGGCGGTCGTCAGGTTCCAGCCGGCATTGCCGAGATAGGGTTGGATCGGCGTGGTGTTGCGGAAGAGGTTGTTCGGCTGCCATTGGCTCGCATCGTCGCCTAGGAAGCCGTAGAAGTAATCAAATCCCTTGACGGCTCCTGTCGGCCAGTTGTGGAAGGGGCCGGCTTGGCTACCCTCCCATTGCGGCGTGTTGTGATCCTTGCCGTACCACGACGTGTCGTAGCCGTTCAGCTTCAGGATCTCGCCGATGGCGACGGCATCGCGCGGTATGACGCTGTTATAGCCGGGATAGCCGGTCGCCTGGTCGACGACGACGCCGGTGGCAACCGAGTGATGATTGCGGCCGGTGAGCAGCGCCGCCCGCGTCGGCGAGCACAGCGCCGTGGTGTGCATCCGCGTGTAGCGGAGGCCTTCTGCGGCGATGCGGTCAAGCGCCGGCGTCGGGATCACGCCGCCGAAGGTCGACGGCGCCGAGAAACCGACATCGTCCGTCATGATCAGGAGGATGTTGGGTGCCCCTTTGGGCGGCACCACCAGCCCCGGCCAATACGGCTTTGACTGGTTGGCATTGGTCTGAATGTCCCCCATGAACGGCGGCGGCGGATTCGGCAGGTACCGTCCGTCAATGGTCGTGGTCGCGCCAGGCGCGCCGGGCGGAAACGTCGTCTCCTGCGCTGCCGCGCCGTTGAGGCCGATCGCAGTGGCAACGGCGAACACCGAAGCCAATGCCGGCATTTTCAAGCTGGAGTGCCACATTGAAGTACCTCCTCAAACAGAAACAAGTCAGTAGCAGGGTGGATAGGGGTAGTAGCCGCGCCGGCCGCTGCGGCCCTGGCCCCATACCAGGCACCCCGATAGGCGGTCCGCCGGGCAACGCCGGCATAGGAAAGCGGCGTCAACGGCCGGCCGATGATGTCGATGAAGATGGCCGCAGGGCCGTCGCCGGAGAAGCTTCCGTCCAGCACTTCGACATTGAACGTCACCGTGTCGCCGTCGAGCTTCGGCTCCGTGAGGACGACGACGGCGTCGGTGACCCCCGTCGCATCGCTGTTGAGGACCGATACGGTGGCGTTGGGCGGGTCCCTGCCAAAGCTGTCGTTACCGTCGTCCCACTCATCGAGGAGATGCGTGGTGAGCGCATGTCCCGCGGCCCTGACCGGCCGGTCCGCGAAGATAATCGCGTTGGGCGCAACGCCGGTCAGCGTCAGCGTGCTGCCGTCAAGAGTGGCACCCCGCGAATTGAGCACGATCAGCGACGGCACCATCTCGGTCTTGGCGACGCCGATGGTCTTCGTGGCGGGCGCGCTGATCGCGTCCTGGGCGACCGACGGCCCGGCCGAAACAAGGAGGATGAACGCCGCGATACCCGCGATGGCAATGTTCTGGACCTTCATGACGGCCTCCCTGGGGACCGGCTTGGTTACGGCTGTCACGAATTGCCGGTCACTTGGACCCGGCAGAGAATGCCCGAGACTCGCGTGCCAGTCTTGACAATGCGTGCCAAAGTAGAGGACGGTCCAGCGTCTTCAACGGGGCGGGCCCCGATGTATGGAGTGGCGCTCGATCGCACGACGACTTTCCGGGTAGGCTCGTCTTTCGCGTTGCCCGAGGTCATCCGCTCACTCGGTCGCTCGCCCGACGCCGTCTTCGCCGACGCCGGCGTCGACCCGGAACTCTATCGCGATCCCGAAAACCGGATCACGGCGCAGGATCTCGGAAGACTGTTTGACTGCGCCGCGCAAGTCACCGCCCGGCCGGATATCGCATTGCTGGTCGTGAGCGGCTTTCAGCCCCTGGGGCTCGGGCTGGTGGGTCTGCTTGCGGCGGAGGGACCCGACGTCAATACGGCCCTTCGGAATCTTGTCCGCCTCCTGCGGTACAACACACTGGCAGGCTATCCTGCGCTTTCAAACGCAGGGGCCATCGCGATGCTCAAGTTCGACATGAGATATGCGGACTTCCCCGGGGCCGGATTCATCCTGGAAGGCGCGACCGGCATCATCTTTCGCTTCCTGCAATGGCTATGCGGACGCCAGTGGAAACCCGAGGCGGTTCACCTCACCCGGCGCGCGCCGTCGGAACCTCGGATATTCCAGGATTTCTTCGGCGCCCCGGTCCGCTTCTCCGCCACTGAGGACGGAGTGCTTTTCTCCTCGACATGGTTGAGCCACAAGGTTGCTCGCGAGGAAAACCGCCTTCGGTTGAGAAAACTCGAGATCGCGACCGCCCCGTTCTCCGAGATGGTGCGGCGCCAGGTGGCTATAAACCTGGGGTTCGAGCCGCTGACCGGAGAGTGTCTGGCCTCTCAACTCGGCCTTTCCCGCCGGCAGCTTTTCAGGCATTTGAAGGCCGAAGGCACAACGTGCCAGAAGCTTGTCGACGACGTGAAATTCGCCCGCGCGCGCTATCTCCTCGCTGCCGGAGACGCGCCAATTGCCGACATTGCCTTTGCTATCGGCTACCCGGACCAGAGTTCCTTCACGCGTGCCTTTACCCGATGGGCCGGCAGGCCGCCCGGCGACTGGCGTCAGCACCACTGAAAGCGAGATGGTGAACACGGTCTCGGGAGACGGTGCCGGATTCGTCAGGATATCCCCACGGTGTAGACTGCCTGCTTCGGGCGTGAGTTGCTCGTTCCGATCGATAAGACGAGCGGCAGCGTTCCGCCCTTGTAAAGCCTTACCGCAGGCTCACCGCCAGAGAGGCGTGGGCCACGCAGTCGCGCGCTCCGACGGTCGCTTCACCGACCGCCGGTATATGGCAGCGGCCGCGCCGGATTGCCGACGACCGTTACACCGGCGGGCACGTCTTTCGTCACTACCGATCCGGCGCCGATGATGGCGCCGTCGCCGATCGTGATGCCGGGCAGCACAATCGCGCCGCCGCCGATCCAGACATTCTCACCGATCGTCACTGGTCGGGCGATTTCCAGGCCGGCCGCGCGCAGGCCCGCGTCCTTGTGGTGCTCGGCGCAATAGATCTGCACGGCCGGGCCGAACATGGTCGAAGCCCCGATCCGCACCCGCCCCGTATCGAGGATGGTACAGCCGGCATTCATATAGACCTTGTCGCCAAGTTCGATATTGACGCCATAGGCGCAATGGAACGGCGCCTCGATGCGCACATCCTTCCCCATCGCGGCGAACAGGCCGGCAAGCGCCGGGCCGACATTGCCGCGCCGGCCAGGCGGCAGGCTGTTGTGTTCGTGCACGGCCTCATAGGCGCGTTCGCGCATTCGCTCGAGTTCGGGGTCGATGCAGCAATACCACTCGCCTGCCGCCATCTTCGCCCGTTCGCTGCCTCCCAATCCTAAGTCCTCCTGACGATCACGCTGCCGGCCGAATAGCCCGCGCCGAATGAGCAGATGACGCCGAGGCTGCCGGCGGGAAGATCGTCCGAGAATTTCGAGAAGGCGATGATTGAGCCGGCCGACGAGGTGTTCGCATAGTCCTGGAGCACATTGGGCTGCTCCTCCCGGCTGGGCTGGCGGCCGAGCACCTTTTCGCCGATCAGGTCGTTCATGGCCTTGTTGGCCTGATGCAGCCACAGCCGCTTGAGATCGGCGGGTGAGATGCCGGCATCGGCCAGGTGGCCGAGCATCAGCTCGGCGACCATCGGCACCACCTGCTTGAAGACCTTGCGGCCTTCCTGGCGGAATTGCATGTCGCGGCGGTCGACCATGTGGCCTTCGCGGGTGCGCCTGAGGAAGCCGTTGTTGTTGCGGATATTGTTGGAGAACTCGGTCAGGCAGCGGGTCGAGAGGATTTCGTAGGCGACATCGGACGCCGTCTCCTCGGCGCGCTGCATGACGACGGCGGTGCAGACGTCCCCGAAGATGAAGTGGCAGTCGCGATCGCGCCATTCCTGGTGACCGGAGGTGATCTCGGGATTGACCATCAGGATGGCGCGGGCCGAGCCGCAGCGGATCATGTCGGCGGCGAGTTGCATACCGAAGGTCGCCGACGAGCAGGCGACATTCATGTCGAAGGCGAAGCCCTTGATGCCGAGCGCCTGCTGCACCTCGATGGCGATCGCCGGATAGGCGCGCTCGTGGTTGGAGGCCGCGCAGATGACGGCGCCTATATCCGCCGCCGTCAATCCCGCCTTGCGCATCGCCTCATCCGCCGCCTTGACCGAGATCTCGGCCATGATCGACAGCTCCTCGTCGGCCCGTTCCGGCAGCAGCGGATGCATGACGCCGGGATCGAGGATGCCGAATTTGCTCATCACATGGCGGCGCTCGATGCCCGATGCCTTGACGATGAACTCTTCCGACGACATCGGCATCGGCTCTCGCTCGCCGGCCGCGATGGCTTCGGCATGGAGCGTGTTCTGGCGATGCGCATATTCATTGTAGGACGCCACCAGCTCGGCATTGGTGATGACGTCCTGCGGCGTGAAGACGCCGGTTCCAGTGATGGCGACCCTGTGCATGGCGTTTCCGTGATTTTCTTGTTCTCGAGCCATGCAATAGGGCGGGCCGGCGGCCGGTCAAGCTGAATCGGCGCGCGGTCCGGCGAGCGCCGATTTCCGAAGGGTCAGAGATGGCCTCAAATGCAGCGGCCGCCGTCGACCTCCAGCGCCACGCCGGTGATGAAGGCCGCCTCGTCGGAGGCGAGCCAGAGTGCGGCGTTGGCGATGTCGAGCGGCGTGGACAGGCGCCCGAGCGGGATCGACGCACGGAACTGCGCGCGCTTCTCGGGCGTGTCCTCGCCCATGAACTGGGCAAGCATTCCCGTCTCGCCGGCCACCGGACACAGGCAGTTGACGCGGATGTTCTTCGGCGCGAGTTCGACCGCCATCGACTTGGATGCGGTGATCGCCCAGCCCTTGGAGGCGTTGTACCAGGTCAGCCCCGGCCGCGGCCGCAGGCCGGCGGTCGACGCGGTGGTGATGATCACCCCGCCTCCCTGGCGCTCCATGATCGGCACCACGGCCTGGGTGGAGTAATAGATCGCCTTCATGTTGACGGCGGCGATAAGGTCGAAGGTCGCCTCGTCGACGCCGAGCATGTCGCCGTTGCGGTGCGTGTAGCCGGCATTGTTGACCATCACGTCGACGCGGCCGAAGGCGCTACTGGCGGCATAGACCATGGCATCGACCTCGGAGCGCTGCGACACGTCTGTCGTGACCGCGATCGCCGCGGCGCCGATCTCGGCAGCGACCCTCTCCGCCCCCTTGGCGTTGAGGTCGGCGACGACCACCCTGGCGCCCTCCTCGGCAAAGCGTTTCGCCATGCCCTCTCCGAATCCGGAAGCCGCCCCGGTGACGATAGCCACCTTGTCGTTCAAACGTGCCATTACGATTCCTTTTCCTTTCCTGCGGCGTCGGCGGGGACCCGCGGCTGCAAAAAGCCGATCCTGTCGACCGTTGGTCTTATCCGTGATTGAAGACGATCGTCTTGGTCGCCGACATGTCGTAGAGCGCCTCGAAGCCCTTCTCCCGGCCGTGACCCGACTTCTTGAAGCCGCCGAAGGGAAGCTCGATGCCGCCGCCGGCGCCGTAGCCGTTGACGAAGACCTGGCCGGCGCGCACGCGCTTGGCGACACGGTGCTGGCGTGCGCCGTCCTTCGTCCAGACGCCGGCGACGAGACCGAATTCCGTGCCGTTGGCCAGGGCCACCGCTTCCTGCTCTCCGTCGAAGGGAAACAGCGTCAGCACCGGGCCGAACACCTCGTCCTGCGCGATCACGGCTTCCGGATCGACCGATCCGAACAGGACAGGCGCCTGATAGTAGCCGCTTTCGGGCGCATCGGCCGCGACGCTTCCCTTCGCCAGGACCGGGATGCCCGCCTCCTCGGCCACCGCAACCATGCCGGCCACACGTTCGCGCTGTTTGCTGTTGATCAGAGCGCCGAGGTCGAGATCCGCCTCGTGCGGTCCCGCTACCAGCTTCGAAAAGCGTTCGGCCAAGCCTGCCGCAACCTTGTCATAGACGGGCCGCTCGACGAGCACCCGGCTTCCGGCCGAGCAGGTCTGGCCGCCGTTCTGGATGATGGCGTTGACCAGCACCGGCAGGGCCGCGTCGATATCGGCATCGGCGAAGACGATCTGCGGCGACTTGCCGCCAAGCTCCATGGTCACGCCGCGATTGTTGACTGCCGCCGCCTGCTGGATCGCGGTGCCGGTCAGCGGCGAACCGGTGAAGGTGACATAGTCGACAAGGGGATGGCCCGAAAGCGCTGCGCCGGCCGCGCGGCCGTAGCCGGTGACGACGTTGAAGACGCCTTCGGGAATGCCCGCTTCCAGCGCAAGCTCGGCGATGCGTATGGCGCTCAGGGAGGCATCCTCGGCCGGCTTGGCGACAAGCGTGTTGCCCATGGCGAGGGCGGCTCCGGCGACACGCGCCAGAATCTGCAGGGGATAGTTCCAGGGGATGATGCCGGCCACGACGCCATGCGGCTCGCGCAGGGTCAGCGCCGTGTAGCCTTCAAGGAAGGGGATCGTGTCGCCATGGATCTTGTCGCCGGCCCCGCCGTAGAATTCGTAGTAGCGCATGGTGGCGACCACGTCGGCCTTGCCCTGGCGGACCGGCTTGCCGGTGTCGCGCGATTCCAGCGCCCCCAGTTCTGCCCCATGCTTCTCGATCAGCTGGAACAATCGCGTCAGGCAGCGGCCACGCTCGACGGCCGGCATGCGGCTCCACGGGCCGTCGTCGAAAGCACGGCGTGCCGCCTTGACCGCGCGGTCGACATCGGCCGCGCCGGACGCCGGGATGGAGGCGAACACCTTGCCGTCGGAGGGCGATACGACGTCGATGCGCTCGCCCGACAGCGAATCGACAGGCTTGCCGTCGACGATCTGCATGAAGGCGCGGTCCTGAGCGACCGTCGTCGAAAGATGTGCTCCCATGGCGCTTCTCCTTTGGTTTTGCAGCGCTGCGGGCTATGCTGCACCTGCGAAGGGACTGACCCAACTAGGGCATCCACAGATCGCCCGGGAAGGTCCAGTGTCAAGCTCGAAGATATGACACCATGGCACTAGCTTCTTTAAATCGATTAGAATATATGGCGTCGGCGATGGCCGAGCCAGAACGGATCAAGTGATGACAAGTCAGATCATTCCCGTGGACCCCTTCGATTTCGTCATGTTCGGCGCGACCGGCGATCTGGCCGAACGCAAGCTGCTGCCGGCCCTCTATCGGCGCCAGGCCGCGGGCCAGTTCTCCGAGCCGACCCGAATCATCGGCGCATCCCGCTCCAGGATGACGGACGAGGAGTATCGCGCCTATGCGCGCACCGCGATCAGCGAGCACGTGAAGCCCGAGGAGATCGAGCAGGAAGAGCTCGACCGCTTCATCCAGCGGCTTTCCTACATCCCGGTCGATGCAAAATCCGGAGACGGCTTCCCCACCCTGAAGGATGCGATCGGCAAGACCGACCGCATCCGCGTCTTCTATCTGGCGGTCGGCCCCGAACTGTTCGGCACGATCGCCGACAAGCTCAAGGAGCATGGGCTCATCTGCTCCGACTGCCGTATCGTGGTGGAAAAGCCGATCGGCCGCGACCTCGCCTCCGCCCGCGCCCTCAACGATCTGATCGGCAACGACTTCCGCGAGCAGCAGATCTTCCGCATCGACCACTATCTGGGCAAGGAGACGGTGCAGAACCTGATGGCGCTGCGCTTTGCCAATGCGCTCTACGAGCCCTTGTGGAACTCGGCCCATGTCGACCATGTCCAGATCACGGTGGCCGAAACCGTTGGCCTCGAAGGTCGTGCCGGCTACTACGACAAGGCGGGCGCGCTGCGCGACATGGTGCAGAACCACATGCTGCAGCTCCTGTGCCTCGTCGCCATGGAGCCGCCCGCCTCGATGGACGCCGACGCCGTGCGCGACGAGAAGCTGAAGGTGCTGCGTTCCCTGAAGCGCATCAACGGCAACGAGGCGCCGAAGAACACGGTGCGCGGACAGTACCGCGCCGGGGCTTCCGCCAACGGTCCGGTCAAGGGTTATGTCGAGGAGCTCGAGAACGGCGAAAGCCGCACCGAGACCTTCGTCGCCATCAAGGCCGAGATCGCCAACTGGCGCTGGGCCGGAGTGCCTTTCTATCTGCGCACCGGCAAGCGGCTCGCCCAGCGCGTCTCGGAGATCGTCATCGAGTTCAAGCAGATCCCGCATTCGATTTTCGGCGAAAGCGCCGGGCCGATCGCGGCCAACCAGCTCGTCATCCGCCTGCAGCCGGACGAAGGCGTGAGGCAGTGGCTGATGATCAAGGATCCGGGCCCGGGCGGCATGCGTCTGCGTCACGTGCCGCTCGATATGAGCTTCGCCCAGGCCTTCGACGTGCGCAATCCCGACGCCTATGAACGGCTGATCATGGACGTCGTGCGCGGCAACCAGACGCTGTTCATGCGCCGCGACGAGGTGGAAGCCGCCTGGAACTGGATCGATCCGATCCAGCATGCCTGGGACGAAGGCCGCCAGGACGCGCAGGGCTATACGGCGGGAACATGGGGCCCCTCGGCCTCGATCGCGCTCATCGAGCGTGACGGCCGCACCTGGCACGAAAGCAACTGAGCATGGACGGCACTTCCGCCCCGGCTCTTGCATGGAACACCTTCGGCTCCTCGGCGGAACTGGCGGCGGCACTGGCCGGGCGCGTCGGCGACGCCTTGCGCGATGCCGTCGCTCGACGCGGCACCGGATTCATCGCGGTTTCGGGCGGCACCACCCCGGCCCTGTTCTTCCGCACGCTGTCGAATGAGGAGCTCGACTGGCAAAAGGTGATCGTGACGCTCGTCGACGAGCGTTTCGTCGACCGCTCCTCGCCGCGCGCCAATGCGGGGCTGGTCAAGGCGAACCTCCTTCAGAACAAGGCGGCCACTGCCCGTTTCGAGGATCTTTACCGCGCCGCGCCCGACCTCGATGCAGCGGCCGGGACTGCCGATGCCGCGTTGCGCGCCCTGCCCTGGCCGCTCGACGTTGCTGTGCTCGGCCTGGGCGGCGACGGCCATACGGCATCGTTCTTCCCCGGCGCCGCCAATCTCGCCGCGCTGCTCGACCCGGCATCGACGAGCGTCGTGCTGCCCACCCACGCATCCGACGGCGAACCGCGGCTGACCTTGCCGCTCGCCCGCCTCGTCGAGGCGCCGATGGTGGCCCTCCACATAGAGGGCGCCGAGAAACGCAAGGTGCTGGAGAGCGCGCTTGCCGACGGAAGCACGCTTCCGATCCGCAGCGCGCTCGACGGCGCCGCCAACCCGGTTCAGCTGTTCTGGGCGCCCTGAACCGCCGCTTTGGTCCGCGCGCCGCTCCTCCCGCGGCCGTGGCCCGCACCGCGCCCCGCAAGGACCGACTATCATGACCGCCAGGAACGATATCCAAGCCATCACCGAAAGGATCAGGGAGCGCTCGCGGCCGGCACGCGAAGCCTATCTCGACCGGATCGACGCAGCCGCGTCGCGCAGCGCCAACCGCGCCGTGCTCTCCTGCGGCAACCTCGCCCACGGCTTTGCCGTCTGCGCGCCATCGGAGAAGACGGCGCTCGCCGAAGACCGCGTCCCGAATCTCGGCATCATCACCTCCTACAACGACATGCTGTCGGCGCATCAGCCCTTCGAGACGTTCCCGCAGCTGATCAAGGAGGCAGCGCGCGAGGCCGGCGGCATCGCCCAGGTGGCCGGCGGCGTGCCGGCCATGTGCGACGGCGTCACCCAAGGGCAGCCCGGCATGGAGCTCTCGCTGTTCTCGCGCGACGTGATCGCCATGGCGACGGCGGTCGGGCTGTCGCACAACATGTTCGACGCGGCGGTCTATCTCGGCGTCTGCGACAAGATCGTGCCGGGCCTGCTCATCGCCGCGCTCACCTTCGGCCACCTGCCGGCCGTCTTCATTCCGGCCGGACCGATGACCTCGGGCCTGCCCAACGACGAGAAGGCGAAGGTCCGCCAGCTCTATGCCGAAGGCAAGGTCGGACGCGCCGAACTGCTCGAAGCCGAATCGAAATCCTATCACGGACCCGGCACCTGCACCTTCTACGGCACCGCCAATTCGAACCAGATGCTGATGGAGATCATGGGGCTTCACATACCGGGCTCCTCCTTCGTCAATCCGGGCACGCCGCTGCGCGACGCGCTGACCAGGGAAGCAGCGAAGCGGGCGCTCGCCATCACCGCGCTCGGCAATGCCTATACGCCGGTCGGCCGCGTGATCGACGAGCGCGCGGTCGTCAACGGCGTGGTCGGGCTACACGCGACCGGCGGCTCGACCAATCACACGATCCATCTCATCGCCATGGCCGCGGCCGCCGGCATAACGCTCACCTGGCAGGACATCTCCGATCTCTCCGAGGCCGCACCGCTGCTCGCGCGCGTCTATCCCAACGGCCTCGCCGACGTGAACCATTTCCACGCCGCCGGCGGGCTCGGTTTCCTCATCCGCGAGTTGCTCGATGCGGGCCTTCTGCATGAGGATGTGCGCACGGTCTGGGGCGAGGGCCTGCGGCCCTATACGGTCGAAGCCCGGCTCGGCGACGATGGCGGCGTGGTGCGAGCGCCGGCCCCCGCGACCAGCGGCGACGAGAAGGTTCTGGCGCCGGCCGCCAAGGCGTTCCAGCCGACCGGCGGCCTGAAGGTGCTCTCGGGCAATCTCGGCAAGGCGATCATCAAGACATCAGCGGTAAAGCCCGAGCGGCGCGTCATCGAGGCGCCGGCGCTGGTCTTCGACAGCCAGCAGGCCTTGAACGACGCCTTCAAGGCCGGCCGGCTCGATCACGACTTCGTCGCGGTGATCCGCTTCCAGGGGCCCAAGGCCAACGGCATGCCGGAATTGCACAAGCTCACCACCGTGCTCGGCGTGCTGCAGGACCGCGGCCGCAAGGTGGCGCTGGTCACCGACGGGCGCATGTCGGGGGCATCCGGCAAGGTGCCGGCCGCGATCCACGTCACGCCCGAAGCGCTCGACGGCGGCCCGATCGGCAAGGTTCGCGACGGCGACATCGTCAGGGTCGACGCCGAAACCGGGCTGCTGGAAGCGCTGGTGCCGCCGGAAGAATTCGCCGCACGCAAGATGCCCACGCCCGACCTGTCGGCCAATGGCCACGGCTTCGGGCGCGAGCTGTTCGAAGGGTTCCGTCAGTTGGCCACCCGAGCCGACCACGGCGCCAGCGCCTTTGGGACAGCCTAGCCTCTTGAAAGCAAGGGAGAACCGCCTTACCTTCCGAGCAGACATAAACATGGAACGCTGGCGATGCCCTCCTTGACCATTACCGCGAAAGGACAGGTGACGCTCCGCAAAGAACTCCTTAAGCATCTTGGCGTGGGGCCCGGCGAAAAAATCTCGGTCGAACTCCTGCCGGATGGAAAGGCTTCGATCAGGGCGGAGAAGGCCGATAATTCGATCGAGAGGCTTTTCGGTTTCTTGAAGAAGGAGAAAGAGGCACCTCTGTCCCTCGACGAAATCGACAAGATCATCGTCGACGGCTGGGCAAAGCGTCGATGAAAATCACGGCAGACACAAACGTTCTGCTTCGCGCCTTTCTCGACGACCACCCTTCCCAGAGCCCGCACGCTCAGGCAGCATTGCAGGGCGCGCAAATCGTTGCGATCAGCCTGCCGACCTTGTGCGAGTTCGTCTGGGTCCTTCGCCAAGGATACAAGAGGTCGCGGATCGATATTTTGTCGCTTCTTCGCGCGATGCTCGAAACACCCAACATCGTCATGGACAGGCCCACCGTCGAGGCCGGGCTCGCAATCATGAATGCCGGCGGTGATTTTGCCGACGGTGTGGCCGCGTTCGAAGGGCGCAGGCTTGGAGGGGCGTCCTTCGTGACCTTCGACCGCCAAGCGGCGAGTTTGCTTGCCATGACCGGCGCGAGTGTAGAACTTTTGCCTGCCGAGGCTTGAGCGAGCCGCCGGCCATGTTCGCCAATCAAGGCACCGCCACTTCCACCCGCTCGCCTGCCTTCACCGTCGCGCTTGCTTCCTTCTTTTCGCCATCGTCGCCGCGATCCACGACGACGACGTAGTCGCCGGCCGGCAGCGTGGTCTGGTGCGTCTCGGCATAAGCGTAGCCGAACTCCTTGCGCTTGCCTTGGAGGTCCTTTTTGGCCGCGAACACCTCGATATGCCTGGCGCCCGGCGCCGAAACCGCAAGCACGCCGGCGTTCAGCGTCACCCCGACCTCGACGAGTTGCCCGGCCTTCACGGCGAAATCCTGCTCGGCAGGCGCTTCGTCCAGCTTCGCGACCGCTGTATAGTCACCTGGCGGCAGGTCGAATTTCCCGTCTGGACCGTAGGCATAAGAGACTTGTTCGCGGCTACCGTCGATCCGCTTCGCGGCCTTGTAGATATTGAGGGCGAGTCCGCCCTCCTCGACCTTCATGCCCGGCACGTAGAAGGCGTTGACGAGCGCACGGCCGACACCGACGACGACATCCCTCTCGACGATCCCGCCGGCCTCGACCATGGCTGTTTCTGTCGCTTCTCCCTCGCCGAGCCTCACGGTGACCTTCTGCTCACCGGCTGGCACGACGATCCTCGTCTCGCCGTAGCCGATCGCCTCTCCCTCGCCCGGATGATCGACGACCACCTGTGCCGCATCGCTCACTTCCGCGCCCGCGCTGGCCAGCGGACGGACGACCAGCGTCCCGGCGTTGAGCACGAATACCGGCTCCGCGACCTTGCCCTCCTCGATCCTGACCTGTTGCTCGGCCGAGGCTTCGCCAAGGCGCGCCACGACGACATAGTCACCCGGGTCGAGATCGCCCTTGTAATCATTGTACTCCGTCGCGACCCGCTCACCCTTGCCGCCCGCCGCGTCTGCCCGGTGGATCTCGTAGGCATTGCCGGCATCGCTGAGCGGCTCGCCGCCTTCGGCCAGCACCAGCTGCGGCACGAAGTTGTGCTCGGGCTTGGCCGGCACCGTGGCCGGCGCCGGTTCGGGCGCGGGTTCCGCAACGACCGTCTCCACCAGCGCCTCCTCGAGCGCGCTCGCGTCGGAAGCCTGGATGTATTTGCCGCCGGTGTTCTCGGCGAGACAGGCAACCTGCCTGCCTTCCTCCGCCGTCAGGCCGAAGCCGACGACATGGGCTGTGAAGTCGATTCCCGACTGCTCCAGTTCCCCGCCGACCGCGCAGGGGTCGGCCTCGCAGGTTTCCAGCCCGTCGGTGATGAGGATGACGGTGACCTTCTCTTCCGTATAGCGCAATGCCTCGGCCGCCTGCCTGACCGAGGCCGTCAGCGGCGTCTTGCCGAGGAATTTGAGATTGTCGGCCGCCGACGCGATGGCATCCGCCCTGCCGGCCGCGGGCGGGACGACGAGTTCTATGTCGGCGCAGTTCCCCTTCTCGCGATGGCCGTAGGCCAGAAGGCCCAATTCCATATCGGCCGGGACGGATTGCAGAACCGTGCGCAATGTCCGCCTGGCAATTTCGAGCTTGGGCTTGCCGTCGATCTGGCCCCACATCGAACCCGAGGCATCGAGCACGATGATGGCCTTGTCGGCCGCATGTGAAACGGCAGCCGTCATCGCCAGCGCCAGGAGACCGACTATCACGCGAAATACCGCTGCCATCATTTTTCCCCCGCGAGATGGATTCTGCCGGCAAGCTATCGCATCGGTCCGAAAACCGGAATCGTTTTCGTAGCGAAAAACGCGCTGGTCCGTTCGGAAGGCGGCGACTTACCAGCCACGCCCTTCGTTCAGGGCCTTCGCCGACAGAGCCGGCCGCCAGTTATCGATCCCCTGTGTTCCGGGCGCGATCGCATTGACGCGCTTCAGTTCGAATCGGGCCAGCTGGTCGCGATGCACCTCGTTGGGGCCGTCCGCGAGACGGAGCATGCGCGCCAGCGCATAAGCCGAAGCGAGCCCGAAATCGTTGCTCGTACCCCCGCCGCCGAAGGCCTGTATCGCCCAGTCGATCACCTGGCAGGCCATGTTCGGGACTGCGATCTTGATCATGGCGATCTCGGCCCTGGCCGCCTTGTTGCCGACCGTATCCATCCTTTGGGCTGCGTTCAGCGTCAGCAGGCGTGCCTGCTCGATCATGATGCGAGCCTCGGCGATCCGCTCGCGCGTCACCGACTGGTCCGCCACCGGCTTGCCGAAGGTCGTGCGCTGCTGGACGCGCACGCACATCCTTTCGAGCGCGCGTTCCGACAGGCCGATCAGGCGCATGCAATGGTGGATGCGTCCCGGTCCGAGTCTTCCCTGGGCGATCTCGAAGCCCCTGCCCTCGCCCAGCAGGATGTTGGAGGCGGGAACGCGCACATTCTCGAAGAGCACTTCCGAAGCACGATCCGGCATGCCGTAGAAACCGAAGACGGGCAGCGACCGCCGCACCGTCACGCCTGGCGTGTCCGTCGGAACAAGGACCATCGATTGCTGCCTGTAGCGGTCGGGATTGTCGGGGTCGGTCTTACCCATGAAGATCACGATCTTGCAGCGCGGGTCCGTCGCGCCGGTCGTGTACCATTTGTGGCCGTTGATCACATATTCGTCGCCCTCGCGACGGATGCTGCTTTCGATGTTGGTGGCGTCGCTCGACGCGACCGCCGGCTCGGTCATCGCGAAGGCCGAGCGGATCTCGCCGGCGAGAAGCGGCACGAGCCACCGGCGCTTCTGCTCCTCGGTGCCGTAGCGCTCCAGCACCTCCATGTTGCCGGTGTCGGGGGCCGAGCAGTTGAAGACCTCGGGGGCGAGGTGCGACCGGCCCATGATCGCGCAGAGCGGCGCATAGTCGAGATTTGTGAGGCCGGCGCCGAGATCCGATTGCGGAAGGAAGAGGTTCCACAGCCCCTCGGCTTTGGCCCGCGCCTTCAGTTCCTCCACGACCGGCTGTACCCGCCAGGGGCCGAGGTCCTCCGTCTCCTGGAAGAAGCGCTGCTCGTTGGGATAGACATGGGCATCCATGAAAGCGCACAGCCGAGCTTCCAGATCCTTTGTCCGTTCGGTTTTTTCGAATGCCGTCACGCCATCCTCCTCGAAAGCACAAGCCTCGACACCGTGGTCGGAAGGTCGACCCATGTCCGGGGGACATGAATAAAGCGGTTCATTTCATCTGGCAATATCGTCAGACGATTTTGATAGACAGTGATTGGAAAAGCTCCGAGAGTAGATGGAGTAACGGCCGGCGCTCCGAGTGCAGGTTATCGGCGACGGCTCTCGTCTCCGCCCCTTGTTGAACCGGGTGGCAGCGGGTTATTCCGGTGGCGAGGGACAAAGGCCGGCTTGGCCGATGGGACAAGACATGGAAGCTGCGTCGATGAGAGCCGGCCCTGACAGCGCATCGACCGGCATCGTGAGTTCATCCGACCAGATCGTGCGCGACATCGTGCGCGGTCTTTACGAAGGCCGCTACGCTGCCGGCCAGCGGCTCGTCGAGCCCGACCTGATGCGGCGCTACGGCGTCGGCCGCAGCACGGTGCGCGAGGCGATCAAGCGGCTGGCGGCGGAAGGAATTGCCGTCACACATGCCTTTCGCGGCGCGCAGATCCGCCAGCTCTCGCGCATCGACGCATGCAACGTGCTCCTGGTGATGGAACTGATGGTCGGGCTCGCGGCGCGCCAGGCGGCCGAGAACATCTCGACACCCGGCGCCGGCGACGGCTTCAGGGAGAGCCTCGACACGCTTCTGGCTTTCGAGCGGCAGGGCGATTCCTACGAGCTGGTGCGCGCCCGCAACCGCTTCTACCGGACCATGACGCGCCTTGGCGGGAACCGGGAGGTGGAACGGCTCCTTCCAAGCATCCAGGTGCATCTGGTGCGGGCCCAGTTGAGGCTGCCGCCGGAACAGCGCTTCGCCGACTACCGCGCGATTGCCGAGGCGGTGCTCGCCGGCGATGCGCAGCGGGCTGAAGAAGCCGCGCGCGGCTACATTCGCCGCACCGCCGAAACGCTCGCTCTGCTTCCCGATTCCGCCTTCGCCCCCGACGAGCCGGCAACCGGCCCGACGCCGGGCGAGGGTGAAGACCCCGAGGGGACCTGATCGCCCTTCAATAGGTGGTGCGCCGTTCCTCGGAGGGCGGGCGGCCGAACTGCAGGCGATAGCTCTGCGCGAAATAGGAATGCGAGGTGAAGCCCGTCGCGATCGCCACGTCGAGGATCGGCATGTTGGTCTGGCGCAGCAGCTCGCGCGCCCGTTCGAGCCGCAGCCGCATATAGTAGCGGCCGGGCGTGACGTTGAGATGCCGCAGGAACAGCCGTTCGACCTGGCGCACGGAGAGCCCCGCCGACTTGGCGAGCTCGACCGCGGAGAAAGGTTCGTCGAGATTGTCGGCCATCAGCTCGACGATCTTCCTCAGCTTCTCCGACTTGCCGGTCAGGTCGCGCTCGGGCCCGACCCGCTGCCGGTCCTGGGCCGAGCGGATGCGCTCGTGCTGGAACTGATTGGCCACCGAATTGGCGACATTGACGCCGAAGTCGCCGCGCACGATCTCCAGCATGAGATCGATCGAGGTCGTCCCGCCGGCGCAGGTATAGCGCTTGCGGTCGATCTCGAAGACGTTGCCGGTGCATTCGATATCGGGAAAGCGCTCCATGAAGCCGGCGCGGTTCTCCCAATGGATGGTGCAGCGATGCCCTTCGAGTTGCCCGGCTTCAGCCAGCAGGTAGGAGCCCACCGACAGCGCGCCGAGCGCGCCGCCGCGGCGGCCCCAGCTACGCAAGGCCGCGAGCACCTTGCTCTTGCCTGGAAACTCGGTGGTCAGGCCGAGCGAAACGAAGAGGATGTCGACCGGCGGGATGTCGGCGACGCTGTAGTCGACCTTCAGCGGCAGGCCGTTGGAGGCCATGACGGCTTCGCCGTCGGGCGAGACGGTCGTCCAGGAATAGAAGTCGTGGCCGACCAGCCGGTTGGCCGAGCGCACCGTGTCGATCGCCGCGGCGAGCGAGAACATCGAGAACTTGTCGACCAGCAGGAAGGCGAAATGCCGGCTGCCTTGAATGGTGGCGGTCATGACCGGCTTTCCGAACCTCTCCCAAAGCCGTGCGGCGGTGGCGGCATGCTCACCAGAAACGCGAGCGTTGCGCAAGACCGTGCGGTGGCGGCATCTGAAGCATGTCTTCCGAAAGTGTCCGGCGGTTTAGGGAAAAAGACATGCGCTGGATCGAGGGCCTACGGCGTGTCGCGTGAATTCACCCCGACACGCTGTAGGGATGGTCAGAATTCCGGACGTTTGCGGCCTGCCGCCAGATGGGCCGCGGCAAGCGTGTTGGCCATCAGCATGGCGATCGTCATCGGGCCGACCCCGCCGGGGACCGGCGTTATCGCACCGGCGATCTCGGCCGCCTCGGCATAGGCGACGTCGCCGACCAGCCGCGACTTGCCTTCGCCCTTCTCGGGCGCGGGAATCCGGTTGATGCCGACATCGATGACGGTGGCGCCCGGCTTCACCCAGTCGCCGCGCACCATCTCCGGCCGCCCGACGGCCGCGACCAGTATGTCGGCCGTGCGCGCCAGCGCAGGCAGATCCCTGGTCCTGCTGTGGGCGATGGTCACGGTGCAATTGGCGGCGAGCAGCAGGTTGGCCATCGGCTTGCCGACGATGTTCGAACGGCCGACCACCACCGCGTTCAGCCCCGACAGATCCTTGCCGCGGACACGCTCTATGAGCAGCATGCATCCGGCCGGGGTGCAGGGCACGAAGGCGGTTTCGAGAGCGCCGGCGCCGAGCTTGCCGACATTGATGAAGTGAAAACCGTCGACGTCCTTCTCCGGCGCGATCGTCTGGATCACCTTGCCCGAATCGATCTGCGCCGGCAGCGGGAGCTGGACCAGGATGCCGTGGATCGCGGGATCGGCATTGAGCTCGCCGATCAGCTTCAGCAGGTCGGCTTCGGGCGTGTCGGCCGGCAGCGTATGCTGGACCGAATGGAAGCCGCATTCCCTGGCCTTCCTCGACTTCGATGCGACGTAGACCTGGCTCGCCGGATCCTCGCCGACAATGACCACCGCCAGGCCGGGCGTCACGCCGCCCGCCGCGACGAACTCGGCCGTCAGCCTCTTGACCTTGTCCGCGACCTCCTCGCCGACCGCCTTGCCATCGATGATGTGCGTCATGTGTGCGACCCCGATCGTTCTTCCACCGAGGCCGCATAATGGCGAAAAATCGCCACGGCAATCCCGCCTGAGCGCCGTCCCGTGACGTAAACTCGCAAGCCCGGCCGCTCAGCCGGCGCGGCGACGCGCCCGGCTTTCGGCGAGATCGTGCAGCGCTTCGCGGAAATCGCGCAGGCTGTCGCGGATTTCGTCGATGCCGTTCGGCGCCGCAACCGGCCAAGGGTCGCCGGCGGTATGATGCGACGACCGCGCCGCCGACTTCGCAGAAGGCTGCGGCGCGACCTGCGCGGAATAGGCGTGGGGATAAGCGACCGGCTCCATCGGCATCGGCTGCGTCCATGGCTGCGTGGCCGGATACGCCAACGTCGCCGGATACGTCGCCACGAGAGGCTGCGCATAGGCGACCGGCTGAGACGGGAATGGCTGGGCTTGCGCCATCGCCTGGGACACGAACTGCCGGGCCGGCGCGACCGGCTGTGGCTTCGGAGGGAACCAGGGCGCGGGCGCGGCGACAGGCTGGCCGCGATCGAGATTCGCGCGCCGGAAAGCTTGCAGCCAGCCGGACGGGCGACCGTCGCCCGCCGCGCCGGACCGGCGCGCGGCTACGCGGGACGTCTCGCCGCTGTTGGGAACAGGCCGCTCCCTCACCGGCTCGACAGGCCCCGGACCAGGCGGACCAGGGTCGCGGGGGTCAGGCGGCCCAGGCGGCAACCCGCCTTGCGCCGCTCCATCGGCCGGTGGGATCGGACGGTTCGGTCGCGGCCGGATCGCGGTGTTTTCGCGAAGACTCTGCCAGGCGCCGCGCGCGCCGCCAAGGCCGACGCCGGCCATGAAGCCGAGCAGCGCTCCGGCGAGCACGATCATCGAACGGGACGGACCGAGCGGCGTCAGCGGGGCGAGGGCCCGCGAGATCACGCTCATATTGGCGGTGTTGATATCCTTCTGCTCGCCCGTCTCCCTGGCGCGCAGGAGGAAAGCCTCGTAGACGGCGCGCTTTGCCGCCGCATCCCGCTCAAGCTCGCGCAAGGTCACGAGATCGTCGCTGACCGTGCCCTGGCGCACCTTGAGCTGCGCCAGCCGTGTCGACAGTTCCTGCTCGAGCTGGACGGCGCGCCTCAATTCCGTCTGGTTCGACGCAACGATACGCCTGAGTTCGTTGGCGATCCTGCCCCTGGCGCCGTCGAGCTGGGCTTCGGCTGCGATCCTGTCGGGGTGGCGCGGCCCGAGCCGCACGGCCAGCCGGTCGGCCTCTGCCTTCAACGCCGCATATTGCGACCTCAGTTCGGTCATGACGTTGGAGTTCATCTCCTCCGGCAGGCCGCCGCCGATCGCGTCGTTGACGTCGATATCCTTGCCCGACGCCGCCCTTGCGTTCAATTCGAGCGTGCGGGCCCGGGCGACGGCAAGCTGATCGTTCAGCCTGAGGATTTCGTCGTCGGTGATCAGCCTGCCCTGGGCATCGATGAGGTCGTTCTCGGCGCGATAGGCCTCCGCCTTGCGCTCGGCCGCCTCGACGCCGCTGCGCAATTCGTCGAGGCGTGCGTTGAGCTCTTCGGCGGCGCGGCCGGCCGTGCCGGCCTGAAGTTCCCCCGATGTCTGCAGGAACACGTCGGTGACGGTGTTGGCGATCAGCGCGGATTTCTCCGGGTCGCGGGTCTTCGCCGCTACGACAATGACGAAAGTCTTGCCTCCGCGCTCCACACTGAGGCTTTCGGCGAGATTCTCGACGGCAAGCCTGCGCTTGCGATCGCCGGCGGCCGTCGCATCGCTGCGCGACAAGAGCGAACGGAGTTCCGAATAGACGCTGCCGAGGCCGCCTGAGCCCTGGCCGTTGAATTCGGGATCGTCGGCGAGATTGAGCTTGTCCACGACCTTGTTGAGCACGGACCCTGATGTGATGACGCGAACCTGGTTCTCGACCAGGGCGAGGGTCGCGTCCGACGGCAGGCCCGACTGGGTAAGCTCGCGGTCGACCAGCTTCAGGTCGCGCGGATCGAAGAGGATCTCGGCGACCGCCTCGTATTTCTTCGGCGTCGACAGCGCAACCGCGATGCCCAGCAGGGCACCGAGCACAGTCGTTGCGGCTATCAGGCGCCTGGCGTTGACGATCCCCATGATGACTTTCATCGGGTCGATCAGCGGCCGCCAGATCTCCTCGTCGCGCTCCTCGATCAGGCGTGAAGCGTACCGCTCGTTGGAGGGTTCGTCCGCCATGCGCGGCTGGGCGGCAGCGGGCATCGGCTGCGGCGCCGGCGCCGGCGCCGCGCTTTCTCGCGCGGGTTCGTCCGCTTCGCTCCCCCAGCCGCTCGACGGCGGACGGCCAAGCAGTCGCTCGCGCAGGGTGGGTGCACGGGAGACGGGCTCGATCTTCCGGTCGGACTGACGTGGCGCCGGCTCGGCCTTGGCCGCAACCTCCTCGGCCGCGCGCCGGTCCGCCTCGGCCAAGGCGGCGAGCAACGGGCTTTGCCCGGCATCGCGTCGCGGCTGCGGACCAGGGCGATCACCGCCGCGCTCTTCCGGCGTCGCATTCCCGAACGAAAGCAGCGAGCCGGCTCGTCTCCTTCGATCTCGACCGTCGTTGGACATGATCCCTGCACTTCCGGAAATGGCTGCCGACCGCCGGCGCGGTCCCCCAATCGTTAAGCCACGCTAAACAGCCATGGGAAACAAAAGGTTAATTTCGCGGCCGGATTTGCTCGGTGCCAAGCCGAACCGGCTATTAAGCTTTGGCGCGTATGGGACAGAATCGGAGTTCCAACACCCATGACCAATATCCGCGGAAGCGCCGGACAGATGAAGAGGTTCCTGCGTTTGCTGTCGGGCCGGCGCGACGCGCTGCAAGCCTACGCCACCGCCATCAGCGGCTCCGCCGGCCGTCTCGTCTTTTCGCTCATCTATTTCATCGCGCTCGCCAACACGCTGACCATTGCCGATTTCGGACTGTTCGCCACGGCCTCGGCCGCCGGCGTCATGCTGTCGCGCATCCTGGCCTTCGGCTTCATCTCCGCGCTCTATCGCGTCGCCACCGTCAAGCCGCGGCTGATCGGCACTTTTTCGGCCGGTTTCGCCGCGCTCGGCGTCCTTTCGCTCCCGGCACTCGCGGCCGCCTCCTGGCTGGTCTTCCTGCTGTTCTTCTCCGGCGACATCTCACCTCCGCTCTTCGCCCTCGTCGTCGTCGCCGAGGCCCTGCTCTGGCGGCCGGCCGAGGTCGTCGTCATCGTCAACAATGGCATGGGCCGGTTCGGAAGGGCGGCGACGCTCGTCATCACCGGCACGCTGACGCGCGCGGGCGCGGCCCTGCTGTTCGCCCTGTCGCCCCGGACCGATCTCGCCGCCTGGTGCTGGCTCTATCTCGCCGCCAATCTCGTCGCGCTCGCCGTCGCGATATTGGTCTTCCATCCGCGCCAGCGGCTGCGCCTGCGCATGGCGCTCTATTGGAGGCGGCTGCCCGATTCGCTTTATGTCGCCGGAGCCGAGGTGCTGTTCTATCTGCAGATGGAGTTCGACAAGCTGGTGGTGCTTGCTTATGGTGGGCCGCACCTCGCCGGCATCTATGCCATCGTCATGCGGCTGGTCGACCTCACCGCGATCCCGATCCGCACTTTCAGCATGATGCTGGTCCAGAAGATGATGCGCGCGCCCGACATGCTGGCACGCCGGACTGTCCGGGCCGGCATCGAGGGCGGCGTCTTCCTCGTTTCGACCGTTGCGCTGCTGGCGCTGGCGCTGCTTCTCCATTTCTTTCCCAACGCGCTCGGCCGCAACGTGGCCGAAGCGGCCCCCCTTGTCGGATTGGCGTTGTTCGTTCCTGGCCTGCGCAACCTCGTCGAATATCAGGCCGAACTTCTCTTCGCGCGCGGCCAGACCGCCCTGCGCGCCGTCAACCTGGCGCTGCTGGCCGGGGCCAAGGCCCTGCTCCTGATCTGGCTGCTGAACCGGGTCGCGGATACCGCCGAACTGGTGCTGTGGCTGAATGGCGCGTTTGCTGCCCTCTACCTGCTCTCGGCCGTGCTCACCTACTCCGCGCTCGGCAGGCCGGCGAAACGCCACTGACCTGATCAGAGCATCGCGAGCAGCCTGCGGACGCGGCCAAGATCGGTGCCGATGAAGGACTGCATGCCGATCGCCACCTGCTCGGGCGCCATGCCATCGATGAAAGCCTGGAATTCGGCATCGGACATCGGGCTGCCGGTCCAATGGACGCGGCAGAATTCCTCCGATCCCGGGAAATGGCCCTCGCCGCCGATCACCTCATCGACATAGCGGCCATAAAGCATACATTCGGAGAAGCGGCGCTGAAGGCCGAGCGCCGAGGCCCAGTGTCGCCCGGTCTGGTCTTCGATGCGCCGGCACATGCCGGCGACGGTGGCGCGACGCCACGCGATCAAGGTGGCGATGTAGTCGTGCGGTGACACCGCGGGCGCGGCGATGCCGAGCGCGGCAGCGGCATTGCGCGACCATGTCACGTGCTCGCGCCTGTCGGCCTCGTCCAGGACATCGTTGCGGCGGAAAAGCCGCACCCGGCCGTCGCGGCTGAAGGCCGAGCAATCGAAAGGCTTCAGGAAGGCGACGTCGGAATCGACATAGACCAGCACCGCCTCCGGCGCATGCCCGGCAATCGCGATGCGGCGCAACTGCTGCACGTGCCAGCCGCGCAGCGGCTTGGTCTTCGTGCTGACCCAGACGCGCCGCCGGAAGAGGCTCGTCGGGTCGGGCATGCAATGCAGCCAGGACGGGAGGAGATCGCGCTCGTCGACGACCAGACGATGCGGCGTTTCCAGGGCGCGGAACAGCGCGACGTCGCCACGCTCGACCAGCAGATAATGTTTCGAGAAGCCGGAGACGAAGCGGTCCATCGTCTCGCACAACAGCCGGCAGCGTTCGAAGTCGGGTGCATAGCTGGCCGTGACGATCGCGTTGCTCTGTTCCACCGGTAGGGCGCCCGGCCCGACCTTCTCGACAGAAACGGGGAGGCTGCTCATGCAGCGGTTTCCGGCTGCCGGAGCTTCTGCCGCAGCACGCGCATGAGAAACAGCGGGTTGCCCAGGATGTAGCGGCGCCAAAGCCGGCCGGGTTCGAAGACCAGCCTGAACAGCCATTCGAGCCGGCTCCGCCTCATCCAGTAGGGCGCGCGCGGCACAGCCCCGCTCAGGAAATCGAACAGGGCGCCGACGCCGATCGCCATGGTGCAGTGGTCTTCCGTCACCCGACGATGGATCCACAGTTCCTGGCGCGGCACGCCCATGGCGACCAGCAATATGTCGGGGCGGATCGTGGCGACGCGTTCGACGACACCGGTCTCCTCGTCGGGGCTGAAGAAGCCGTCGTCGATCACGACATAGCTGTGATGCGGCGCGAGCCTCGACAGCTTGTTCGCGGCCGCTTCGACATTGGCGCGTTCGGCGCCTAGCAGGCCGACCTTCTGCGGCGGATCCATGGCCTGCAGGACGGCCGGAACGAAGTCGGTCCCATTCAGATTCGCCGGGAAAGGCGCGCCATGGAGGAGACGGCCGGCAATGTCGACGCCAAAGCCGTCCGGCAGCACGACGAAATCGGCGAGCGCGTCCGCAAATTCCGGAACCACATAGGCCATGTTGGCGCTGTGGGCATTGAGGAACCCTATCTTGGTGAAGGTCCTCTCCTGCGCCAGCCGGCACAGCAGGGTTATGGCGTCGTTCCAATCGACGCTGGTCACCTGGACACCCAGTATGTCGCGTTCGGGCAGCGCAACCAGGGCGTCGCTCGTGGCATGGAGGTTCATGCGGGGACCTTCGGTGCTGCCGGGTCGAGCGCCTGAAGCCCGAGCGCGATCTGGTGATCGAGCGCCTCGCGACGGCTTTCGAAGAAGCCGCGTCCGTCGAGGTCACGGAGCGGCAAGGACACCGCCTCCTCCAGAGCTCTGGCGAAGGCCTCTGGCTCGTCGGCGACGACGCAGTTGGCCGGCGGACGGTCGATGCCGCGAAGCGACCGGCTGGTTGCCACGGACGGCAGGCCGAGTTCAAAGGTCTCGATCGTCTTCAACTGCACGCCGCTGCCGGCCGTGCTGATCAGCGGCACGACCGCGCCCGACCTGACGAATTCGGTAGCATCCGGCACCCTGCCCACGAAACTCACGCCGGGATGGGGGCTGGAAACGTTTCCGCCGATGCTGCCGGCGATGCGGATGCGAAAGTCCGGGTTCAGATGCGGGACGACCTCGTTCAGGAACCAGTCGAGGCCGATGCGGTTCGGTTGCCAGGTCCAGGTGCCGATCAGCGCGGCGTCGCAGTCGATGGCGCGTGGCGCCGGCGGCGGGGGCAACCGGTCACGGGTGACGAGCGGCAGGAAAGCGGATTTCGATGCGTCGGCCACGCCGAGCGCTGCGCGGTCCTCCTCGGCGAGCGTCAAGACGAAGCGCGCCCTGCGGCAGAGCCGGTCCTCGATTTCCTTCAGGAGCCGAGCTTCGCGTGAGAACAGCAGGCGCTGGAACAGGCTGCCGGAGGCGGCGGCGTTCTCCTCGGCCGAGCGATGCTCGACATTGTGCGCCACGAAGATCGACGGTCGATCGTCGAAGACCCCTTCGAAAGCCGCGGCGAACTGCACGGAGTTCAGGATGTAACCGTCGACCGGGCCGATGCCCTTCAGGGCGGCCCGCACGGCTTCGGGAGAGACAACCCTGAGCTTGGCCGACGAAAAGGTCAGGCCGGAGCGCACCGCGCCGGCGAGCCAGGCGAGCTTGCGCGGCACGGACGCGGTGTCGGTGCGCACGTCGACAGCCCCCAGCACCACCGTGTCTTGGGGATCGGCCGGCTGCCTGCCCGGCCAAATGAAGCCGAGTACGGTGACGCGCACGCCAACGCGGCGCAGCGCGCCGATGATGGCGGCATTGGCGATCTCGTAACCTGTCGACGGCGCGCCATCAGGTACGATCGAAGTGGCGAAAACCAGATGCATTGGACCCTGTCCCGTGCGACTCCGGTAGCAAAGGCCAGTGAACCGTCGATTAAACGCGATGCTCGGCCCGGCAACCTAGGATGGAAGTCAACCGGTAGCAACGGTTGTTCATGAAAAGGTGTTTAACGCATCCTAAACGAAGCGTCGTGCTATTGTCGCCGCGAGGCGAGCTCGACAGGCGCGACCAGCAGATGAATCCCATATCGACTGACGGAACGGTTTCGATCGTGGCCCGCTCGCCCGACCTCGACACAGAGGCGGTCGAGGTGGCGGTCACCGTGCCGACGTTCCGTCGTCCGGATCAGGTGCTGACGACGCTCGCCTCCATCCGGAATCAGAAGACGGCGCGGCGCTTCGCCATCGTCCTCATAGAGAACGACGCCGAGGGCCTCGCGGGAGCGCGGGCGGCAACGCCGCTGTTCGAGCGTGGCGATCTGCCCGGTCTCCTGATCGTCGCGCATCAACGCGGCAATTGCAGCGCCTACAATGCCGGCTGGCGCACCGCGCTCGCCGAGTTCCCGCGCTTTCGCTACATCGCCGTGATCGACGACGACGAGATCGCCGATCACGACTGGCTCGAGCAGCTCTGCGGCGCCGCCGAGCGCCTCGACGCCGCGATCGTCGGCGGCCCGCAGATCCCTGTATTCCCGGACGCGGCTTCCGAAAAATGGGCCACCCATCCGGTATTCGCCCCGCCCTATCGACAGAGCGGACCGGTCAAGGCGCTCTATTCGTCCGGCAATCTGCTCGTCTCGCGGGACGTGCTGACCCGGATGGAACAGCCCTTTCTCGACCTGCGCTTCAACTTCATGGGCGGCGGCGATTCCGATTTCCTCAGCCGCGCTGCCGAGGCCGGGTTCCGGCTGGCATGGTGCGACGAGGCGAAGCTGCGCGAAACGATCCCGGCCCGGCGGCTGGAAGCTGACTGGGTCCAGGCCCGGGGCCTGCGCAACGGTGTCATCTCGACCCTGGTCGAAAAGAAGAAGCGAGCCGGATCGCCGTTCGGGGCCGCCCGCGTCGCGGCCAAGAGCCTGCTTCTCCTGGCCGCATCGCCCGTTCGCGGCCTCGCCAGGCTGCTGAAGACGGGATCGCCGGCGATCGCGCTTTATCCGATCCATGTGGCGCTCGGCCGCGTGCTCGCCGAATTCGGCTATGCCAATGAACAGTACCGCCAGCCTGAGAAGAACTGAGACGCGCGCGCGCTTCTCGGCGGCGAAAGCCGCGACCGTGCTCGCCGCCTTGATGCTGACCGTGGTCGTCATGTCGTTCCGGCCGTTCCAGCCGGCCGGCGCCGGCATCGCCGACGATGTCGCGGCATCAGGCGGCGACATCGTCAACCAGCTTGGTTTCGGGTCGCTGGGGGCAGTAGCGCTCTTCTCGATGCTCTGTCTTGCCGACCGCCGCAGGCTGGCGGCTCTGCTCAGCCCCTGGTGGCTGCTGCTGCTCGGTTTCCTGGCGCTGTCGGTGATGAATGCGGCCGACCCGCCCTCGGCCGTGCGCGCGGCCTCTTTCACGCTGATCGGCATCGCTGCGATCTGCGCCGTGCTGACCCTGCCGAGAGACGCGGATTCCTTCTCCACATCAATCGCCTTCGCGGGCTTCTTCATCATCGGGCTCAGTCTGGCCGGCCTCGTGGTCTTTCCCAACGAAGCCAAGCACACGGCGGATTCGCTGGAGCCCGAACATGCGGGCCTGTGGCGCGGCGTGTTCTCGCACAAGAACATCGCCGGCCCTGTCATGGCCTGCTTCAGCTTCGCGGGCATCTACCTCTTGCGCCGAGGTTGGCGACGCAGCGGCGTGCTCCTGTTCTGTGCCGCTATGCTGTTCATGCTGAACACGGGCTCCAAGACGACGGCGGGCCTGGTGCCGCTCTCCATCCTGGTCGTCGTCCTGCCCGGCTTGATCGGCATGCGCCTGATGACGCCGGTACTTTTTGCGCTGGCGATCACGGGCACCGGGCTGGCGACGCTGGGTATCGTCTTCATCGAGCCGCTGAAGCTGCTCGCCCACCAACTGGCCCCCGACCTCACCTATACCGGCCGCACGGCTCTCTGGGAGTTTTCGGGAGAAATGATCGCCAGGCGGCCTTGGACCGGATACGGCTATGAGAGCTTCTGGGGCACGCCGATCGTCACCGAGGCCGATCAGCCGTTCGACCGCGATTGGGATATCCGCGGCATCGTCCACGGCCACAACGGCTATCTCGACATCGCCGTCATCATGGGACTGCCGGCGCTCGTCATCGCGGTCGTCGCCTTCCTCATCGAGCCCCTGCGCGACTACATGAAGATCCCGCTACGCAAGGAGAACGTCTATCTCGGCGATCTCTTCATGATGATCACGCTGTTCGCCGCGCTCAATGCCTTCCTGGAATCCTTCTTCTTCCGCCGCGTCGACCCCGTCTGGCTGTTCTTCGTCTTCGGCGTGCTCGGCCTGCGCCTCGCCGCCCGTTTCCCTGTCGCCTCAGGGACCTCGCAAATGTCTTGAGCAACGCTCTTTCGCGGGGCGGCAAGACGGTCTATCTCAGCCGCTTCGGAGGTGCATCGATGACGATCAAGGTTGTTCTCGCCGGCTGCGGCAATATGGGCTACGCCATGCTCTCGGGCTGGCTGCAATCGGCAAGGCTCCAGCCCGCCGAGGTGCTGGTGGTCGAGCCCAATGCCGAACTGCGCAGCCGCGCCTCAGCACTCGGCGCGGCCGTCGGGGCCGACGCGGGAGATATTCCGCAAGGCGTGTCGCCCGATCTCGTCATCTTCGCCGTGAAGCCGCAGGCGATCCGCGACGTCTCGGCCGGCTACAAGCGTTTCGCGGACGGCAAGACCGCCTTCCTCAGCGTCGCCGCCGGAACGGGCATAGCCGTCTTCGAGGAGATCCTCGGCAAGAACCTGCCGATCATCCGATGCATGCCGAACACGCCGGCCGCGATCGGCAAGGGCATGATGGTGGTGGTCGACAATGGCCACGTGCCGGAAGCGACCAGCGCCTTCGTCAACGACCTTCTCTCGGCGAGCGGCGAGGTGGCTGTCATCGCCGACGAGGCGCTGATGGACGCGGTGACGGCGGTTTCCGGATCGGGGCCCGCCTACATCTTCCATTTCATCGAATGCCTTACCGCCGCGGCGGAGAATGCCGGCCTGCCCACGGCCACCGCCAAGCTGCTGGCCATGCAGACGGTCTACGGCGCCGCCACGCTCGCGGCGGAAAGCCGCGAGGACCCGGCCCGGCTGCGCGAACAGGTGACCAGCCCTAACGGCACGACGGCCGCAGCCCTTTCAGTGCTGATGGGGCAGGATCGCCTGAAGACGCTGGTCACGGAAGCGGTCGAAGCGGCGCGCAAACGCTCCATCGAGTTGGGGAAGTAGGGCCCGCTTTGCCTCAGGCCATGTCGGTTTGTGAGAAATCGTCGCCCTTATAGAGCAACGAGACGCCCCGATTCTTCGCGCAGGCATATGAAAGGCAATCGGCAAGATTGAGTTGAGCCGGGTGCCCTCGTTCCTTGCCATAGTTGGCAAAAGCCTGCACGGCCAACTTCGCATCACTGCCGTCGATCGGAATGACATCAATCTCGGCTTCACGAAGGAAGGCCGCGATCGTCGTCTCTGCATCCGTCGGCCAGACATTGAGTTTCGTCGAAAGCCGCATCGCCGCTTCGAGTATCACCAATGCCGAAGTGACCGGCGCTTCAGCGTTCTCGATGCGCTCGCTCCAGTAGGCTGCGTCATCTTCGGCCGAGAGGATGGCGACGACCACCGAAGTGTCGACGAACATCAGGGATGACCCCACATCTCGTCGATTTCATCTTTGCTCATGTCGCGCCCGCCGCCCTTGCCAGCCTTGGCCATCAGATCGTCGGCCAGTGCGGCGAGCCGCTCGGCCAGCGGCGTGCCGACGTCTTCCCGCTTCAACTCTGCCTGAAGTGCCTCGATGACTGCTTCTGTCATCGAGATCTTGCGCTTCGCAGCAAGCCTGCGAGCCAGCTCATGAGCTCGCGGATCCCTTATCTGCAGGTTCATATCTCTGCCCAGCCATCAGCGCTTCAATACAGGGAAAGATAGTTGTCATGACGGCGACAGTAAAGGTCTCCTCTCGCGCATGCGCAGTGTCTGCTCTGCGCGCGCACAGATCTGTAGGCAATCAATTTCTTGCAAGAACGGCAGGTAAGCCCGCATGGTGCATCGCGGGCGAAGCGACGCGTCGATCAGGAGGCGCTTGACCCATACAGCATCTCGTCCTGCTTGCGGCGCAGCCGGAAGAGATTGGTCGTCGGATCGGGCGCGGCGTTGTCAGATGTCAGCAACTCGCCCTTCCTGACCGGCTTCAGCACCTTGCCGCCTTCGAGCAGCCCGACCGGCACGGCGCCCTGCCGACGCGCATCGGCGACCGTCATGGTCCAGGAGCGGTAGCAGGTCTCGCCGATGGCGTCGAAGGTCTCACCCACCGCCAGATCACGCTTGGCGACCGCGCAGACCTCGGCCACCGGCCTGGGCAGGGGCACCATGTCGGGCTTGCCGTAGAGGGCGATGCGCGCGGCCGTCAGCGGCACCTCCAGGGAGGTGAGGTGATAGGGACGGAAGAAGCTGTAGTAGGGCCCCTTCCCTACATGGAGGTCGTCCATGCGCTCGATGACGCGCGGATGGGTGGCCTCGACAATAACGAACACGCCCGGCGCCACGCCCTTGCCGATCGTGTAGTCGACCACGCCCTTTTTCGACAGGATGCCGCCATCCTCGCGGGGGATCAGCACTTTGACCATGTCGTCACGATCGGCCTTGGGCCCGTGCATCCCCGGCACGTCGGGCACGAGGCCGGTGGCGTTGGCGATCGCCGCCATCTCCACCATGGTCTTGGAGCCGTCGACGAACTCCACCAGCATGCGCGGGTTCATGTTGCGGCGTTCTGCTTCCTCGCGATACTGGTCCGGCACGGCGTCGTGGTTGAGCGGATTGTTCTTGCCCTTGCCGGCCGAAACGATCGTGTAGCCCAGAGCGGAAGCGAACTCGATGAGTTCCATGCAGCTCGACGGCTCGTCGCCGGCACCCACGGAATAGACCACGCCCAGCCGGTCGGCCTCATTCTTCAGATAAGGACCGATGGTGACGTCGGCCTCGACATTCATCATCACCAGATGCTTGCCGTTCTCCATCGCCATCAGGTCGAAATCGGCGGCGACGCCGGGCTTGCCTGTCGCGTCGATCACCACGTCGACCAGCGGATTGGTGACCAGCAGTTCGTTGGAGGTGATGGCGATCCGGCCGCCCTCGATCGCCTCGGTCACCCTGGACGCCGTCGCGGCTTCGAAAGCCATGGCCTCGTCGCCATAGGCGATGGCGATGGCGTCGCGTGCGGTGTGCGGACGGCGCGTGGAGATGGCGCAGACCTCGATACCGCGCATCAGCATGCCCTGCGTCACCAGGTCGGTGCCCATCTCGCCGGAGCCGATGACGCCGACACGGACCGGTCGGCCCTCGTCCGCCCGCCGTGCGAGGTCGCGGGCAAGCCCGGTCAGGGCGACGTTGGTCATCGGCCGTGTCCAATCAAGCTGTTCATGCCGGCGAGGTACTAGACGATTTGCGCCCGAGGTCAAACCCTCGCGTGGCCTGGGACAATATGCCCGAAAGAGGGCCTCTATACGAGGGGTTGTCCCCGCGCCGGCCTACGCTGCGCGGTTGCACAAATTTTAGGCAGATGAGCACATTGTATTCAAGGTTAATTAATTGCTTCGCCGCTATTTCCTCAGACGTCACACCTGTCGGGGGATTCTTCCAAAATGACTGTGCGTTCCCAACGCGCGCCTTTGGCGCGCATATTCACCATGCTTGTCACTTTGAACTTCGTGTGCATCGCGGCACTTGCCGGCGCTTTCTACTTCCAGGGTCGCGCACAGAGCGATGCCGAGCGCGCCTATCGGGCCCAGCACGAGTCCTACCTGCTGGCGGACGAGTTGCGGCAGAGCTCGGACGACCTCACCCGTCTCGTCCGCACCTATGCGGCGACGGGCAACCCGAAATACGAGGAATGGTACTTCGACGTCATCAAGATGCGCAATGGCGAGATGGCGCGCCCTCAGCAGCCACATCGCATCTACTGGGATCTCATCTTGAACAAAGGTGACACGCCGCGCCCCGCTGGCGAAAAGAAAGCACTGCTGCAAGCCATGGCCGATGCCGGCTTCACCAAGGCCGAGCTTGACCTTCTCCAGGAAGCCCAGAAGCGGTCGGATGCACTCGTCAATTTGGAAGTCCAGGCGATGGACGCCGTCAAGGGCATCGTCCGCGACGGCGCCGGCAAGGAGACCGGCCGCACCGCGCCGGACCTGGGGCGCGCCCAGGAACTGCTCTACTCGGCCGGCTATCATGAGGCGAAGGCCTCGGTCATGAAACCGGTGGACGCCTTCTTCGAAGCCATCGAGACCCGCACCGCGGCCGAGGTGGCGGGCGCTCAAGGAAAGGTGCATATGGCGAACCTCGCCATGATAGGGCTTGGCCTGCTGCTGCTGGCCTCCGTCGTCGCCACCGCCACGATCCTTCAGCGCCGTGTCATGAAGCCGGTGACGATGTTGACGGGCTGCATGACCGCCCTTTCCTCGGGCCAGCTTTCGGCGGAAGTGCCGATGAGCGACCGCGACGACGAGGTCGGTGCCATGGCGAAGTCGCTGCTGGTCTTCAAGAACGCCGTCTCCGACATGCAGTCGGCCGAAGAGGCTGAACGGCAGCGCCAGTTGATCGAGGACGAACGCGCTGCCAACGACGCGCGAAAGGCAAAAGATGCAGCCGAGGACCATGTCGCGATCACCGCGCTCGCCGACGGGCTTGCCAGCCTCGCCCGCGGCGACCTCAGTCACCGGATCTCCGCTGAATTCGCGCCCAAATCCCGCAAGCTGAAGGACGACTTCAACAACGCGATCGCCCAGTTGCAGGAGACGATGTCGACGATCTCGGGCGCGATCGGCGGCATGCGCACCGGCACCGGCGAGATCAGCCAGGCGGCGGACGACCTGTCGCGGCGTACCGAACAGCAGGCCGCGAGCCTGGAGGAGACCGCCGCCGCGCTCGGCGAGGTCACCGGTACGGTCAAGAAGACGGCCGAGTCCGCGAGGCAGGCCGCCGATCTCACAACCAAGGCGCGCGGCAATGCCGAGAAGTCCGGTGTCGTGGTGCGGGAGGCCGTCGCGTCCATGGCCGAAATCGAGAAGTCGTCGCAGCAGATCAGCCAGATCATCGGCGTGATCGACGAGATCGCCTTCCAGACCAACCTCCTGGCGCTCAATGCCGGCGTCGAGGCGGCGCGTGCCGGCGAGGCAGGCAAGGGCTTTGCCGTGGTGGCCTCTGAAGTGCGAGCTCTGGCTCAGCGTTCGGCCGAGGCTGCAAAAGAGATCAAGGAACTGATCTCGGCCTCCGGCCAGCAGGTCGAGAAAGGCGTCGACCTCGTCGCACAGACCGGCTCCGCACTCGAGCAGATGATGGCCCAGGTCGCCGAGATCGCCGGCATCGTGACGCAGATCGCAACCTCGGCGCATGAGCAGTCGGTCGGATTGAGCGAAGTCAATGTCGCCATCAACCAGATGGATCAGGTCACCCAGCAGAATGCCGCCATGGTCGAGGAATCGACCGCCGCAAGCCACTCGCTGACCCAGGAGGCCGAACAGCTCGCGCGTCTGGTCGGGCAGTTTCGGCTCGGCCGCGAAGCGGTCGCCGCCCAGCGTGCGCCCGAGCGCGCGCGGCCGGCGCCGGTGGTCGCGCTGAAGACGTCGTCCAGCGGTCATCGCCAGTCGGCCGTCCGGGTCGCCGAGCCTGATCCCGACGGTTGGGAAGAGTTCTGATCCTGTTTTGTTGGTCTTCACCGGCCGCCCCCTGGGCGGCCGGTTCACCTATCGGCCCGAAGATTGGAAACGATCTTCGGGCCGACGCGTATACAGCACCGGAACATTCCCAGCGCGTCCGAATGAAAGTGCGGTGCGCCAAGCAGATTCCGGAAAAGCGTCCCACGGTTTTCCGACAAGAATCTGCGACAAACAAAAGGCCTAAGCAGACCATGCGTTGGCTTGCCAAGGAATGGTCTGCTTAGACTCCCGTCGTCGGGCGAGGCCTTGTCCCGTCGATGAAGCGTTCGTAGCGGAAGGCCGTTGGGTCGACGAGCGGCCGGTCGCCCATCACCAGATCGGCCGCCAGCCGTCCGGCGGCCGGCCCGATGCCGAAGCCGTGGCCGGAGAACCCCGTGGCGATGACGAGCCCCGGCATGGAGGCGACCGGCGCGATGACGGGTACGGCGTCGGGCGTAGCGTCGATATAGCCGGCCCAGCGCTGCAGGATGGCGGCACCCTTCAGCGCCGGAAAGACATCCTCCATCCTGGCGCGCGCCTGGGCGAGCAGTCCGACGGCGGGCGCCGGATCGAGCGTCCTGTGCCGTTCATAGATGCTTTCGCCCGGCCCGGAGGATTGAGCAAATCCCGCTGGCCCGTTGAAGAAATCCTTGCCGAAACGCAGGCCGATGCCACGCCACTCGCGCGCCAGGATCGGCAGGAAATCGGTGAAGTAGCGGAAAGTATCCGGCACGATGTCATGATGGTTCGTGGTGCCGTCGGCGATGGTATAGCCGCCGTCGAGCCGCTTGCGGTAGGCGAACCCTTCCGTCCAGGCTGCGCCGTCCGGCCCGCCTTCGACCGGTGCGGTGCGCATGACGGAAGCGCGCACGGCGAGTTGCGGAAGCTTCACCCCGATCTGCCGGCATAGCCGGCTCGACCAGACACCGCCGGCGACCACCACGGCGCCCGCGCGGATCATCCCTTGTTCGGTGACGACGCCGCGCACGCGGCCGCCCTCCACGTCGATCTCGCGTACGGCGCAGCGCAGCAGGATGCGCGCGCCGGCGCGCTGCGCCGCCCTGGCGATCGCAGGTGCCGCCTTCTGCGGTTCGGCCCGGCCGTCGCTCGGCGTGTGGAGTGCTGCCTTAAAGGTCGTTCGCGCCCCAGGCAGTTGCGCGGCCAAGGCCTCGCCCCGGATCATCCGCGTATCGAGCGCGAAATCGCCCGCGCGCTTCAGCCATTCCTCGTGATGCGCGATCTCCCCGTCGTTCCGGCACAGATAAAGGATGCCTGTGCGGCGGAAACCGACGTCCTCGCCGACGAGTTGCTCCATGTCGCCCCACAGGCGCAGCGCCTCGACCACCAGCGGCAGTTCTCGCGGGTCGCGACCCATGCGGCGGCACCAGCCCCAGTTGCGGCTCGACTGCTCGCCGGCGACGTGCCCCTTCTCGCAGACGGTGACCGACAGGCCCTTGCGCGCCAGGAACAGCGCCGTGCTCACTCCGATGATGCCGCCGCCGATGATGACGACGTCAGCGGTGTCGAGATGCACGTCGTCGCCGTGAACCGGATCGACCGGTGGACCCATCGCCTGCTCTCCAATCCGATGTCGCCGCAGCCCTGCGGGAATCGCTCTTGAAAATACCATACAGTACTGTATCTTTTATCACCGTTGCAATGGCAGCGGCCCGGCAGGAGGGCCGGGGAGGAGCAGCCGGAATGGCGCCGCGCAAGATCATCATCGACACGGATCCAGGCCAGGACGACGCCTTCGCGATCCTGTTCGCGCTGGGTTCGCCGGAGGAACTCGAGGTCGTCGCGCTGACGACGGTCGGCGGCAACGTCCCGCTCGCGCTCACCTCGCGCAATGCGCTGCAGATCGCCGAGCTTGCCGGCCGCGCCGAAGTGCCTGTCTATGCAGGCTGCTCGCGCCCAATGGTGAAGCCGCTGAAGACGGCCGAATATGTGCACGGCCCGACCGGCATCGACGGCTGCACGCTGCCGGAGCCGTCACGGCAGCTCCAGCAACAGCATGCGGTCAACTATCTGGTCGAGACGCTGATGGCGGCTCCAGAAGGCGAGCTGACGGTCTGCACGCTGGGGCCGATGACCAATCTCGGCATGGCGATGGTCATGGAGCCGCGCATCATTCCGCGCATCCGCGAAGTGGCGCTGATGGGCGGCGGCTTTTTCGAAGGCGGCAATGCGACGCCCGCCGCCGAGTTCAACATCTGGGTCGACCCGCACGCGGCGGCCGTGGTGTTCGATTCGGGCGCGCCGGTCACCATGGCGTCGATCGACTGCACCTATACCGCGCAGATGACGCCCGAATGGCTGCAGTCGCTGCGCGCGCTCGGCTCGCGTTCGGCCGTCGAGGCAGCCAACATGGCGGACTTCTATCGCCAATACGGCTCCCATAAATTCCCCACCGAGGCCAGGCCGATCCACGACGCCTGCGTCACCGGCTATCTGCTGGCGCCGCATCTCTATGAGCAGCGCCGGTGCAACGTCACCATCGAGCTGATGTCGCCGGAAACGATCGGCATGACCATCGTCGACTGGTGGCATGTCACCGGCCGCAGGAAGAACTGCAAGGTGCTTCGCCGCATCGACGCCGACGGCTTCTTCGCGCTCATGCTCGAGCGTTTCGGGAACCTGCCATGAGAGCGGGCTGAGGAGCGATGGCGGTCGCATCCACCTTCGAGCCGCGAAAGCCGAAGCGCCGTTCCGCCGAGGCGCGCAAGACGTTGTCGCGCGACGACTGGATCGCCGCCGCCACCGTCGCGCTGGAGCGCAAGGGCATCGCCAATGTCAAGATCGACCGGCTCTCCAAGCAGCTCAAGGTGACGCGCGGCAGCTTCTATTTCCACTTCAGGAACCTGAAGGACCTGCTGGCGAGCCTGCTGGAGGAATGGCGCCTGCGCAACTGCCGGCCGTTCCAGGCGCTGGGCGACAGCCAAGTGACCGACGGGCCGGCCTTCTTCGACGACGTGACCGGCGTGTGGATCAGGGAGGATCCCTTCAGCCCGAAGCTCGATCTCGCGATCCGCGACTGGTCGCGCAGTTCCACCGCCATCGCACGCGAGGTCCGCGATCAGGACGGCTTCCGTATGGCCCTGCTCGTCAAGGCCTTCGCGGCAATGGGCTACGACGCCGACGAGGCGCTGATCCGGGCCCGCATCACCTACTTCCAGCAGATCGGCTACTACGCGACCTACTTCAAGGAACCTCCCGCGGAGCGTAAGCGCTTCCGGCCGATCTATTCGAAGATCCTTATCGGCGCCGTCGAGAACTGACGGCACCAGAACCAAGAGGAAGAAATGTCCCTGCCGGTCCCCTATCTTTCCGCCCGCACCTTGACCGTGGTGAAGCCGGTCGACACGTCGGGGGCCGAGCGTGTCGTCAATCTCGGGCTGAACGAAAGCTGGATCGGTCCGGCTCCGGGCGTCGTCGATGCCATTCGCGACAGTGCTGTCAGCGTTCACCGTTACGCCGACCCCGGCTGCGGGGTCATGCGCGCCACGATCGGGCGGGAGTTCGGGCTCGACCCGGCCCGCATCGTCTGCGGCAACGGCTCCGAGGAACTGCTCGACGCGGTTGGCCGCGTCTATGCCCGCGCCGGCGACGAGATCCTGTTCCCGGCCTATTCCTTCCTGCAATTCGCGATCGTCGCCTATCGCCTCGGCGCCACGGCGGTGGAGGCGCCACTCGGCCCCGGCTTCGTCGTCGATGTCGACGCGCTGCTGGCATCGGTCACGCCCCGCACGCGTGTCGTCTTCCTCGCCAATCCCAACAATCCGACCGGCACGGCCGTACCGATGGAAGAGGTGGCGCGGCTTGCCCGCGAACTGCCCTCCCACATCGTGCTGGTGCTGGACTGCGCCTATGCGGAATATGTCGACCCCTCGGAAGCGGCCGTTGCCTTCGCCATCGCCGACCGCCATCCCAATGTCGTCGTGACGAGGACCTTCTCGAAAGCCTATGGCATGGCCTCGGCCCGCGCGGGCTGGGCCTATGCCCACGCCGACGTCGCCGTTGCCCTCAACAATGTCCGCGGCATCGGCAATGTGAACGGCATGGCGCAGGCGGCGGCAACCGTCGCGATCGGCGAGCAGGGCTTCATCGGCGAGGTGCGCAGGCGCACGGCCGAGGGCCGTTTGCGTCTCGAAACGCAACTGCGCGGGCTCGGCTTCGAGGTCGTCGACAGCGCCGCGAACTTTGCCTTCGCGCGCCTGCCCGCGGCCGAACCCGGCTGGGCCCAGGCGACGGTGGCGCGGCTCGCCAGGCAGGGTTTCGTCATCCGCTCGAACGAGGACTACGGCCTGCCGGAATGGCTGCGCATCTCGATCGCCGACCGGACCGATCTCGACCGGGCTGTCGCGCTGCTGGCCGTCGAGGTCGCCGCTGCCGCGCCGGTCGCGCGACGGGCTTAGGTTGACAAGGAATGAGGGCTAAAAAATAATACATTTAAATATCAGAATTCATCGGCGCGCGCATTGCCGGGCAGAACGGATCGTCGGAACGGCGCACCGGGGAATAATGCAGGCCACAGCGCCGGGGCGACGGCTTCCGGCATCATCGAAACAATGAGGAGGATTACATGAAGAAGCATAGATCACTGCGCAGCGTCGCGCTCGCCGTCGCGGCTTTCGCCGGAAGCGTCGGCATGGCCGCTGCCGCCGAGTTGCCGAAGTCGGCCGAAGTGAAGGACACCGGCAAGCTGGTCATCGCCAACACGCTGGAATACGCGCCCTTCGAATTCATCGACGAGAAGGGCGAGCAGGTCGGCATCAACATCGAGCTGGCCCAGGAAACCGCCAAGATGCTCGGGGCCGAGCTCGAGGTGACGCGCATCCCCTTCCCTTCGATGATCCCCGGCCTCGCCGCGGGCCGCTTCAAGATCGCCTGGGAGACCTTCGCGGCGACCGAGGACCGGCTGAAGCAGGTCGATTTCGTCATGTTCATCAAGTCCGGCATCGTGGCTTCGACCACGCCCGACAAGGCGCCGAGCTTCCAGGGCGAGAACAATCTGTGCGGCAAGCGTCTCGGCGTCATCGGCGGCGCGGTGTCGGATTTCATTGCCGACCGGCTCAACGAGGAATGCAAGACGAAGGGCCTGCCCGAACTCACCAAGAGTGTCTTCCCCGAAGGCAAGGACATCATCCAGGCCGTGCTCTCCGACCGCATCGATGCGCGCCTCGACGACGCCACGGCCTCCGGCTATTTCGAGGTGACCAGCAAGGGCCAGCTCGTCGTCGTGCCGGGTCTCTATGACGTCGCGCCGCTCGGCATCGCCGTTCCGAAGGGCGACAAGGACACGGCCGAGATGCTTCGCGCCGCGCTGGAGGAGATGATCAAGAACGGCACCTACGGGACGATCATGTCCAAATACGGCATGACCAGCGCGATGATCGAGGAAGCCTACGTCGTCGACAGCGCCGACAAGATCCGCAAATAGTGTGACATACGGCCCGGGCGGAGGCTTCTCCGGCCCGGGCTCTTTCGAGGACGGTTGCATGACCCAGGCGCAACCCCAGGCATCGGTCGAGGATCTCGTCGTCGTTCCGGTGCGCCACTACGGACTTTGGATCGGAACCGCGGTCACGCTCGTGGTGCTGTTCGTCATCGTCGCGGCGCTGGCGACGAACCCGGCCTTCGACTGGCCGACCGTCGGCAAGTATCTTTTCCATCCGTCCATCATGCGCGGGCTGGGGCAGACGATCCTGCTCACCGTCATCATCATGGCGCTGTCGATCGTCATCGGCGCCGTCGTCGCCATCATGCGGCTTTCGCCGAGCCGCATCCTCAACAGCTTCGCCGCCGGCTACATCTGGTTCTTCCGCGGCGCGCCTGCGCTCATCCAGCTGATCTTCTGGTTCAACCTGTCGCTCGTCGTGCGGGAATTCTCGCTCACCCTGCCCTTTCTCGGCACTCTCTTCTCGGTCAAGACCAACGACTTCATGACGCCCTTCGTCTCGGCGGTGATTGCGCTTTCGCTGCATGAGGCTGGCTACATGGCCGAGATCGTGCGTGCCGGCATCAATTCTGTGCCGAGCGGCCAGACGGAAGCGGCGGGCAGCCTCGGCATGACACGCGGGCTCATCCTGCGCCGCATCACGCTCCCGCAGGCCATGCGCTTCATCGTTCCGCCGACCGGAAACGAGACCATCAATCTCCTGAAGACGACCTCGCTCGTCACCATCATCGCGGTGGATGACCTGCTCTATTCGGCCCAGAGCATCTATGCTCGCACCTTCGAGACCATACCGCTGCTGATCGTCGTCGCCTTCTGGTACCTCTTCGTGGTCACCCTCCTGTCGATCGGCCAGCATTTCATCGAGCAGTACTACGGAAGGAGCGACCAGCAGCAGGGACGGCCGATGAACCGCATCCTGCAGCGCGCCTTCCGTTTCCGCCGCGAGGCTCGACCGGCATGAGCTCGAAAGCCGAAAACCAGGCGCGCTTCGGCGTCCCTGAAAACTCCATGGTCTTCGCGAGCGGCGTGCGCAAATCCTTCGGAACGCTCGAGGTGCTCAAAGGCATCGATCTCAACGTGCCGGCCGGCTCCGTGGCCTGCATCATCGGGCCTTCGGGCTCGGGCAAGAGCACCTTCCTGCGCTGCATCAACCACCTCGAGGAAGTGAGCGGCGGGGTGCTGCTGGTCGACGGCGAATTCGTCGGCTACGACCTTCGCGACGGCAAGCTCTACGAGGTCAAGAACAGCCTGCTTTGCCGACGCCGCGCCGACATCGGCATGGTGTTCCAGTCGTTCAACCTGTTCTCCCACATGACGGCGCTGGAGAACCTTATCGAGGCGCCCATCATGGTGAAGGGCATGCCGCGTGGAGAGGCCGTCGATAAGGCACGCGCCCTGCTCCAACGCGTGGGCCTGGCTGATAAGGCCGGCTTCTATCCGCGGCAGCTTTCCGGCGGACAGCAGCAGCGCGTCGCGATCGCCCGCGCGCTCGCCATGAACCCCAAGGTGCTGCTCTTCGACGAGCCGACCTCGGCACTCGACCCCGAACTGGTTGGCGAGGTCCTCCTGGTGATGCGCGACCTCGCCGAGAGCGGCATGACCATGGTGGTCGTCACCCACGAGATCGGCTTCGCCCGAGAGGTCGGCGACCAGCTCATCTTCATGGACAAGGGCGTCGTCGAGGAGCGCGGTGCACCCAAGGAGATGATCGCCAACCCGCAATCGCCGCGCACACGGGAGTTTTTGTCGCGGGTGCTGTGAGGGGCAGGATTTCGACGCTCGGCGCCTAGGCACCCCTCATCCGACCTCGCCCTTACGGGCGAGGCCACCTTCTCCCACAAGGGGAGAAGGCCGGAGCCTGGTTTGGCCGGCTCTGCAAATCACCAGCGTTGAAGATTGGCCGAAGCGCTGCTGCAGCGCGTTCCCTTCTCCCCTTGTGGGAGAAGGTGGCCGCGCGAAGCGCGGTCGGATGAGGGGTACTCCCACGCTCCAAGTCCCTCAACCGAGCAGAACCTGCTTCCCTCAGAACCGCAGCGACCTCAAACCCACCGTGCGGTCGATGACAAATATCGCAGCGAAAGTGAGGAAGATGCTGAGCGAGGCGATCGCCGCCGCCGTCGGATCGAAGTTGAAGCGCAGATAGTCGAACAATTCCAGCGGCAGCGTGTTCGTGCCGAGCGACTTCAACAGCAGCGAGATGTTGAAGATGTCGAAGGAGATGACGAAGGCGAACAGGCAGCCGGTGATGATGCCGGGCTTGATCGCCGGCAGCGTCACACGCCTGAACGTCATCCACGCGCCGGCGCCGAGGCTGCGTGCGGCCTCTTCTTGCGACCGGTCGAAATTGAACAGCGCCGACGAGACATTCAGGAACACATAGGGAAAGGTGACCACGATGTGGCCGACCTGGATGCCGATCGAATAGTCCGTGCCCAGCCCGATCTCGTAGAAATAGAACAGGAGCGCGATCGCGGTCAGGATCTCGGGGACCAGCAACGGGCTGGTCATGACCACGCGGATCTGGTCGCGCCAGGCGCCTGCGTGCCGCGCGACATGGATGGCGGCAATCGTTCCGATGACACCGTTGACGAGCATCGAGATCGCCGCGATCCGCACCGAATAGAGTGTGGCGTCGAGGAACCGCGCATTGGAGAACAGCGCCTCGAACCAGCGCAGCGAGAAGCCTTCCAGCGGAAAGGCCAGGAACTCGCCCGAATTGAAGGAAAGAAGCACGACGAGCACGATCGGGAACATCAGGAAGATGTAGATCGCCGCCACGAGCACCGTGAACGCCCGGTCGAGCACGGTCTTTTCAGTACCGCTCCTCATGGCAGCCTCCGCATCGCCCGCGCCGTCAGCTTGAGATAGAGGCCGACGAAGATGACCGCGACCGCCGCCATGATGATGGCGAGTGCGGCGCCCGCCGGCCAGCGGAAGTTGTCGACCAGATACTGCACGACGAGCACCGACATGGTCCGGCCGCTGGTGCCGCCGAGCATGGCCGGGGTGACATAGGCGCTGATCGACAGCACGAATACCAGGATGGTGCCGGCCTGAATGCCCGGCAGGCTGAGCGGCAGCGTGACCTTCAGGAAGGTGCGCAGGCGCGAGGCGCCGAGCGACCGCGAGGCCATGGCCAGATCGGGGCTGATGGCCTGCAGATTGCCCAGCAGCGGCAGGATGACGAAAGGCAGGAAGACATGCGTGAGAGCGATCGTCACGCCAAGCGTGTTGTTCATCAGTTGCAGGGGAAAGTCGACGAGGCCGACCGCCTTCAGCGCCTGGTTGGCGACGCCGTTGTTCGACAGGATGATCATCCAGGCGAAAGTGCGCACCACCAGCCCGACCAGCAGCGGCGAAAGCACGAAGATGTAGAGAAGGCTGGTCCAGCGCGAGCGCGAATTGGCGAGATGATAAGCGACGGGATAGCCGAGCAGCAGGGCAAGAACGGTGACCGTGATGCCGATCATGACGGTGCGGCCGAGGATGCCCCAGATATAGGGGTCGGCGAGCGCCGACGTGTAATGGGCGAGCGTGAAGCCGTCGCCATAGACGGCCCGGGTCGAGGCCTCGCGCAGGCTCATCGTGATGATGGAAAGATAGGGCAGCGCGAAAAAGCCGACGAGCAGCACCAGAGCGGGCACGATCATCCATGCCGAGCCGGCGCCGAGCGCCCGTCGGTCGGCGCGTGGCACGGCCCCGCTCATGACGCGAGCAGCCATGTGTCGCCGGCGGCAAAGCTCAGCGCTACCCATTGGCCGGCCGCGACGGCATCACGGCCGCTCACGTCGACCACGACCTGGTCTCCGCCGTTCAGTTCGACCTTCAGCTGGTTGGCGCTGCCCTGATAGACGCTGCTGACGACGGCGCCGCGCAGGACGTTGTCCGCGGCGCCGCCTTCGGCCGGCGCGGCGTCGCCGTTCGTCGTGCGGATATTCTCGGGCCGTATCATGACGCTGACCTCGACGCCGCGGGCGAGCCCGGACGGCCCCGTCGCGCCGATGCCGCCGCATGATGTCTCGATCCTGTAAATGCCGTCGCCTGTTGCCTCCACGACGTGTCCGCGCAGCGTGTTGGAGCGCCCGATGAAATCGGCGACCGAACGCGAGGCGGGGCGCTCATAGACGTCGCGCGGCGTGCCGAACTGCGAGATGGAACCGGCGCTCATCACCACGATCTTGTCCGACATGACGATCGCCTCGGACTGGTCGTGGGTGACATAGATGGCGGTGATGCCGACGCGCCGCTGCAGGTCGCGGATGAAGAAACGCATCTCGTCGCGAAGCGTGGCGTCAAGATTGGCGAGCGGTTCGTCGAGCAGCAGCACCGACGGCTCTATCACCAGGGCGCGGGCAAGCGCGACACGCTGTTGCTGGCCGCCGGAAAGCTCACGCGGAAAGCGTTTCTCGTAACCCTCGAGCCGCACCATGGAGAGAACGTCACCGATGCGCCGGCGGCGCTCGGCCGGCTCGACCTTGCGTACCTCGAGGCCGAAGCCGAGATTTTCCGCCACGGTCATATGAGGAAACAGCGCATAGGACTGGAACACCATGCCGATGTCCCGCTGTTCGGGCAGCGCGCGCGTGACGTCGCGCTCGCCGAAGAGGATACGGCCGCTGTCCGGACGCTCGAAGCCGGCGATGCAGCGCAGCGTGGTGGTCTTGCCGCAGCCGCTCGGACCCAGCAGCGAGACGAACTCGCCCTGGGCGATCGGGATCGTTATGTCCTTGAGGATGTGAAGGTCGCCGTATCGCTTGTTGATACGGTCAATGGTCAGCGCGGTCATCGCTCCCCTCTGGAATGCGCCAATGAGATCGGCGCTGCCGCTTTGGCTGTTTTGCTCGAGCATCGGATTTTGCCCGAAACCGGCACCCACTCTCGGGGCAGATGCTCCAACCAATGCGGGGAGACGGACGTCTCCCCGCATTCGCATATGGCCGTCAGGCCATCTCGCGGTTCCACCGGTCGGCAATCTCGGCCGACCTGTCGACATAGCTGTCCCAGTTGAAGCTCTTGATCTCGCTCATGCGCGGACCGACGATCGGGATGCGCTTGGCGAGTTCGCCGTCGACGACCGACTCGCTGTTCGTGGGAGAGGTGAAGAAGGCCCTCGCCATGTCCTGCTGCACCTTGGCGTCGAGCACATAGTTCAGATAGGCGTGCGCGGCGTCCTTCTCGGCGCCCGTGGCCACCAGGTTGAAGGATTGCTCGAAGGCAAGCACCCCTTCCTTCGGCGCGACGATCGCCACCGGCGCGCCCTTGTCCTGGAGCACCATGATCTCGGTCCAGTCGACCGGCGCCACGACGGCGTCGCCGCGCATCAGGGCCGTTGCCACCTCGCCGCTCCAGGAAGCCTGGGTGAAGGGCAGCAATTCCTTGATCTTGGCGAAGGCCGTATCGAAATCGTCCGGCGAGCTGCCGAAGAGTTCGGCGGCCAGGCGCAGGAACAGGACGGCGCCGGTGTTGCCGATCTGATAGAGCCCGATCCGCCCCTTGAACTCCGGGTTTTCCCAAAGGTCGCGCCAGGAGGCCGGCGGCGTCTTCACCATGTCGGTGCGGTAGGCGAGCCCGATCGGCGAGACGATCGCCCGGATGCCGGCCGCATCCTTGTTGACGAATTGCGGAAACACCTTCTGGGCGTTGGGCACCTTGGCGAGATCGAAGGGTTCGAAGAAGCCTTCGGCGCGCAGCATGGCAGCGATGTTCTCGTTGCCCATGAAGATGCTGTAAGGCGAGCTGCCGCCGCCGGCCCGGATCTTGGCGACAAAATCCTTGCCCAGGCCGACGTCGAGCCGCGGCTCTATGCCGGTCGCCGCGCTGAAGCCCGGCAGGAGCTGGGCCTCCCAGAACTTGGCCCAGAGCCCGCCATAGGTCGGCACGACCAGCGACTGCTGGGCGGCGGCCATGCGCGTCCCGGCCATTGCGGCAAAAGCGGCGGCAGCGCCGACCGAGAATTCACGTCTCGTCAGTCTCATCCGATATCTCCATGTTCCCGACTGCATCTTATTGTTAGGCTGCATCCCAGAGTCTGGAGATGCGCCGGTTGGATCGAAGGCTTGCATCTTTTGATCAGGTGGTCAACAAATTAGATATTGTAATATTGAAATAAGCGAAAACGCGGCGAGGGAGAGAAGACGCATGGAGCAGGCAACGGCCGAGATACAGGCCACGAAGAGCCTGGCGCATCAGATCGCGACGGCTCTGCAGCAGGAGATCGTGCAGGGCACGCTGAGCGTGGAGGAACGGCTGCCCTCCGAGACCGAGATCGCGAAACGCTTCGGCGTGTCGCAGCCGACGGTGCGCGAGGCGTTGAAGATCCTCGCCGCCAAGAAGCTGGTGCGCTCCAAACGCGGCCCCAATGGCGGTGTCTTCGTCAACGCTCCTTCGCTCACGGCCGCCAGCCAGATGCTTCAGGAGATGACGACCTGGTTCGTCGGCCTCGGCGTCTTCGGCCTGTCGGAGATCGTGGAAGCGCGCCTGCTGCTCGGCCGCACCTGCGTCCAGCTCGCAGCCCAGCGCGCCACCGAGGAGGACCTGCGCAGCATCGAGGCGACGCTTGAGGCTTTCGAGCGTGTCGACATATCGGACGACGAATTCTGCCGGCTGGACGTCGCGTTCCACCACGCCATCGCGCAGGCGACGGGCAACAACGAGCTCCGCTTCATCATGCTGGTGGTCAACGATTCGCTCATCCCCGCCACCAACATGATCTCCTTCCGCTTCCGCGAGCGGGGGCGTGTAGTGTCGCTGCATTCGGACATCCTCGATGCGCTCCGCGCACGCGACGCCGCGGCCGCGACCGCCGCCTTCGAGGAACTGATCGCCTATCAGTCCAGCGTCTATGAGAAGGCGCTGTCGGCCCGACAGTCGGAGCAGCCGCGAAAGCAGGCCCTTACGCAGGCCCAAACACAGGAAGGTCGATGAGTTCCCTCACGGCCGAAGGCCAGCAACTCGTCGAGGCGTTGCGGGCGGACGGGAGCCGCGTCTATCGCAGCTCGGTTCCCCTCCCCGCGGAACTGCCCGACATATTCGACCGATTACGCGAATGGGCATCACGAGCGCCGGACCGGCTGCTTTTGTCGGAGCCGGACGCAGGAGGAAGACGGGGGCTCACTTATGGCCAGGCCCTGGCCCGAGCCCGCGCCGTCCGCCATCGGCTCGCCTCCGCCTATGGCGTCGGCAAGGGCAACTGCGTGGCGACGCTCGCACCGGGGGGCATCGATGCTCTGATCCTCAAGCTCGCCTGCCTCGCCGGCGGTTTCGTTCATTCTGCGCTGCCTCCCTTTCCGTTCCGCGACGGGGGAAAAAATCCGGCGACCGAACCTTTCCTGGCCGCCGCGGCGCCGAAGCTGCTCGTCGCACCCACGGGCCATCCGGCCATCGAGAATCTCGGCGCGGTGCCTTTGGCTGCCCTGGCCAATGCCACGATGGATTCAGGCGAAGCCGAAAACGAAGCAGCCTCGTCCGACGATTGGGCGGCGATCTTCTTCACGTCAGGGAGCACCGGCGTACCAAAGGGCGTGCCGATCACCCGTGCCATGATCTCCTCCAACCAGGGCGCGATCGCCGCGATGTGGCCCTTCCTCGCAGACACACCGCCGGTGCTGGTCGACTGGCTTCCCTGGCACCACGTCTTCGGCGGACTGGACAACATCTTCAAGGTCATCTGGAACGGCGGCACGATGCATGTCGACGCGCCGCCGGGTCCTGGCACGATCGAGGCGAGCGTCAGGCTGATGGCTGAAGTCTGCCCGACCATGCATATCGCGGTTCCGCTCGGACTGCGTCTGCTGCTCGACCGGCTTGAGAAGAATGCCGAGGCCGCACGCGCCGTGACGCGCGGGCTGAAAGCCGTCTTCTTCGCCGGGGCCGGCATCGATGCCGAGCTGTGGCAGCGGCTGGCGGCCTTTCGTGACGCTCATGGCGGGTTCGAGATCCTGTCCGGCTACGGCGCGACAGAGGCAGCCTCGACCATCTGCCTGTCGCCGGCGCCGCTGGAACGGCCGGGCGAGCTCGGCCATCCCCTGCCCGGCCACGAGATCGCCCTCGTCGAGGCCGACGGGCGAACCGAGCTGCGCGTTCGCGGCCCGAACGTCGCGCCGTGCTACCTGATCGAAGGCCGCAGGAGCGAGCTGCCGATCGACGAGCAAGGCTTCTATCGCACTGGCGACGCCGCGGTTCTGCGCAAACGCTCGGACGGCGTCCCGGTCTTCGCCTTCGACGGGCGCCTGGCGGAGGATTTCAAGCTTTCGAGCGGCGTCAAGGTCCGCACCGGTCCGCTGCGTGCCGGACTGCTGGCGCAATGCGCGCCACTGGCCGACGACGTGGTGATCTCGGGCGAGAACCGAGATCAGCTTGTGGCCCTGGTGTTCCCTGCTGCTGCATATAAAAACGATCCCGATCTCACGGCGCAGCTTGCCGCCCGCATCGGAACGTGGAACGCCGGCAAAGGCGGCAGTTCCACCCGGATCGCGCGTTTCGACATAGCGGCCTCGCCTGCCGACCGCACGAAGGGCGAACTCTCCGACAAGGGCCAGATCGTGCGATCGCGCTATCTGCGCAACCACGCGGCCCTGTTCGATGCCCTCCAATCGGGCGGGGGATACCTGCCGGAAGCGTAGGTCCTGCCAGATTCTTGGTTGCCAGCCCGCCTGCCGGCGGACCCCTCATCCGACCGCGCTTCGCGCGGCCACCTTCTCCCACAAGGGGAGAAGGGAAGGCTTGCAACAGCGCTTCCGCCAGTCGCCGACGTTGGTAATTTGCTGTAACGGCAAAGCCAGGCTCCGGCCTTCTCCCCTTGTGGGAGAAGGTGGCCGCGCGCAAGCGCGGACGGATGAGGGGTCCTGCCGGCAGGCGGTCTTTGGACAACTTGCCGATCAATCCAGATCGCGGAACGGCTTCTCGCGGATGTCGAGGAACTCCTTCAGCGAGTGATCCTTGAGCAGGCGCATCCAGTACCTCCCCTCCTCGGAGGCATGGAGGATCGCGGTGGTCTCGCGATTGTAGGTCCAGGAGCTGCCGAGACCGGCCGTCTCCTGCTGATGGTTCAGCGCCGCCTTGGCGAATTTGATCGCAGCACCCGGCATGCGCGCGCATTTGCGGGCGAGTTTCTCGCTTTCGGCCTTCAGCCGGTCGCGCGGCACGGCCTTGTTGACGAGATGGATGCGCTCGGCCTCGCGGCCGTCGATGAGGTCGCCGGTATACATCAGATGCCGGGCGTGGATCATCGGAACTGTCCAGGGCAGCATCAGCGTCGGCGGCGCCGATACGTGGCGAACTTCGGGCTCCCCGAACATGGCATCCTCGGCGGCGATCACCATGTCGCAGCACATCATCAGTTCGAGGCCGCCGGCCAGCGCATAACCGTTGACCGCCGCGATGATCGGCAGCGGCGCCTCGCGGATGAGCTGCATGCGGCGCATGTTCGCGCCGATGTCCTCGCGCCAGCCCTCGGCGTCCATCTCGAAATCCTCGCCGCCGAGATCGACGCCGGAGGTGAAGGCACGCCCCGCCCCGGTGATGATCACCGAGCGCACATCGGGATCCTTGACGGCCCGCTTGATCGCCGCCTCCAGCGCGTCGCCGAGCGCCTGGTTCATGGCGTTCATCTTGTCGGGACGGTTGAGGGTCAAGGTGACGAAGGCGTCCTCGGCGTCCTTTTCCCAGAGTACCAGTTCGCTGCTCATTTCAGACCCTCTCAGGCGATCTCGATGACGACGCGGCCGCGCACGGCGCCGGCCACGATGCTCTTGGCGAGCTCGGGCAGGTCCTTCATCGGATGGACCTCGGTCATGGCCGCCAGCTTCTGGCGGTCGAGGTGGTCGGCCAGTGTCCGCCACGCCCTTTCGCGCTTGGCGGTGGGCGCATGAACGGAATCCACGCCGATCAAGGTCACGCTGCGCAGGATGTGCGGGAAGACGGAGCCCGGCAGGTCGTTGCCGCCGGCGAGGCCGCAGGCCGCCACCGCGCCGCCATAGACGGTCTGCGCGAGCACATTGGCGAGCGTCGTGGAACCGACGGAATCGACGGCGCCGCTCCACCGCTCCTTCTGCAGCGGCCTCACCTCGCCGGCGAGCTCGGCCCGGTCGAGGAACGAGGTCGCCCCCAGCCCGCGCAGATAGTCATGCGTCTCGGCGCGTCCGGTCGAGGCGACCACCACATAGCCCTTCGAGGACAGCAGGCTGACCGCGGTCGAGCCGACGCCACCGGCGGCACCCGTCACAAGCACTTCGCCCTTGCCGGGCTGGATGACGCCCCAGTCTTCCAGCGCATTGACGCACAGCGCGGCCGTATAGCCGGCGGTGCCGATCGCCATAGCCTCCTTCAAGGTGAAGGCATCAGGGAGGCGGATGAGCCATTCGGGCTTGAGCCGCTGGAAGCGCGTATAGCCGCCCCATTCGGTTTCGGACAGGCCCCAGCCATTGACCACGACCCGGTCACCCGGCGCCCAGGCGGAGGAGCGCGATTCCACCACCGTGCCTGATATATCGATGCCGGCCACCATGGGCAGGCGCCGCGCGATGCGGCCCTTGCCGGAGACGGCAAGCCCGTCCTTGTAGTTGAGGCTCGAATAACTCACCTCGACCAGCACGTCGTGGTCGGGCAGGTCCTTCTTGGTGATCTCGCGAAAGCCCGCGCGGGGCTTGCCGTCGACATCCTCCACCATCATCGCGGAAAAAGCTTCGGTCATGTTTATCTCCAGGAGTGCATTGTCTTGATCGCCGGCGTCAGCCGCGCACGGCGCGCGTCGCCTCGCGTTCGGCCCGCCGCTTCAGGCTGACGGCATAGCTGTCGCGCAGATAGGCGAGCAGTTCGGAAAGCACCGACGTCGCGCCGGCGGCGTCGCGCGCCTCGATGGCGTCGGCCAGCCGCTGGTGGAAATCCGCAACCTTCTTCCGCTCGCGGACCTGCGAAACGATCATGTTGGTGATCGGCATGAACGCTTCGACCACAGTATACATCATCAGGCTGAGAGGTCCGTTTCCGGCGGCCTTCACCAGCGACCGGTGGAAGCGCACGTCGGAGGCGCAGAACTCCTCGTCGGTCGGCGTCGTACTGCGCTGCAGGGCGACTTCGGCCCGCATGGCCTTCAGATCGGCATCGCTGCGCCGCTCGCAGGCGAGCCGGCAGCAGATCGCCTCGGTCTCCAGGCGGGCGCCGATGATCTCGTCGATGTCGAAGGCGCCGACGCCGACGAGCAGCGTCGCAGCACCCGTGATCGCCGAGGACAGGCCTTCCGGATCGGGACGGCTGACGAAGGTGCCGCCGCTCGGGCCGCGCTGCGAACGCACGAGGTTCTGCGCGGCCAGACGCTTCAGCGCCTCGCGCACGGTCGGGCGGGATATGCCGAAGCTCCGGGCGAGCTCTTCTTCGGTCGGGAGCCTCTCGTCGATCTTGAGCCTGCCGTCGAGGATGGCCGCGCGGATCTTGTCGGCAACCTGCCGCGCGACGCCTGTGCGGACCACATCCTGATATTCGATCGGCATTCGTCCTCCCTCGGTGCGATCGTGCCGCAGATCGGCGCCAACCGCGCCGCCAGCCGAAGCCGGAATTACATCTAAACAATATAAGTTTGACAAATATTGCAAGCGAAATAGTCTGGCCTTAGACAGCGTCCGGAGATCGCTTTCCTCCGGATCATCCAGGCATCATGGCGCGACCCGACGACCAGCTTCTCTCCCATCTCGCCGCACGGCTCGACCAGGCTGCACTGCTGGTCGGCGACGATATCGACCAGCGATATTCCGACGACTTCTCGGGCGGTGAGAGGATACGCCCGGGCTTCGTGCTGCGGCCGCGCAACACCGACGACGTCGTGGAGATGCTGAAGGCCTGCAACGCGGCGCGCCAGCCTCTGGTCGTGCAGGGCGGCCGGACGGGTCTTGCGGGTGCGGCCAGGGTCCTTTCGGGCGAAGCTGTTCTCTCGCTCGAACGCATGACTGCCCTGCGGGAGGTCGAATCGATGGCGGGCTCCCTCGTCGTCGAGGCGGGCGTGCCCCTGCAGATCGTGCAGGAGCGCGCCGAAGCAGCGGGCTTCGTGTTCGGCGTCGATATCGGCGCGCGCGGCACCGCCACGATCGGCGGCAACATCGCCACCAATGCCGGCGGCGTCCGGGTGCTGCGCTACGGGAGTTTCCGCGCACAGGTGCTGGGCCTCGAAGCGGTGCTGGCGGATGGCTGCGTGCTTTCGTCGCTCGGTGGCCTCGCCAAGGACAATTCCGGCTACGATCTCGGCCAGATCTTCATCGGAAGCGAAGGCACACTCGGCGTCGTGACCCGGGCCTGTCTCAAGCTGCACCCGAAGCCGGTGACGCAGGCCGTCGCCTTCTGCTCGCTGTCTTCGCTCGACGCTGCTTTCAGCCTGCTGAGGCTCCTGCGCGGCAGGCTCGGACAACTGCTTGCCGGTTTCGAGGTCATCCTCGCGCCGCTGATGGGCGACATGGTCGCAGCACTCGGCCTCACCCCGCCGGTCGCGCTTGGTGCGCCAGTCTATGTGCTCACCGATATCCAGGGATTGACCCCCGGCGCCGACGAAGAGGCCTTCGCCCGGGCCCTCGGCCAGGCGATCGAGGACGGGCTCGTCGAGGATGCCGTGCTCTCCCAGTCCGATCGCGAATTCCATGCGCTTTGGGACCTGCGCGACGACTGCAACCGCTTCCTCTTCGCTCAAGGCACCAATCTCGGCCTCGACGTCAGCCTGCCCTTGCCGCGCATGGACGCGTTCCTGGAGGCTGCCCGGAAGGCCCAGGCACGCGCCGACCCCGCCGCGCGCGCCCACATCTTCGGCCATCTGGGCGACGGCAACCTTCACTACATCGTCGCCACCGACAAGCCGGACCGCGTCGCCAAGGCGGTCTTCGACTGCGTGGCGAAAGCCGGCGGCTCGATCTCGGCCGAGCACGGCATAGGACTGGACAAGAAGCGCTATCTTCATCTGACCCGCAGCGAAGCCCAGATCGCCGCGATGCGGCGCCTGAAGGCAGCCTTCGATCCCAACGATATCCTTAATCCCGGCCGCATCTTCGACATGCCGCCTGCCATCTCCTGAGAACTCCGGCATGACCGCAGCCACATCCACCGGACGAACCGGCACGGCTCGGCCCGTCGACATGCCGTCGGCGCTCGACGAGCGCTACACGCTCGAACGCGGTCGCATCCTTGTATCGGGCACGCAGGCTTTGGTGCGCCTGCCCATGGTGCAGCGGCAGCGCGATCTCGCCGCGGGTCTCAACACGGCAGGCTACGTCTCCGGTTACCGCGGCTCGCCGCTCGCCGGTTTCGACCGCGAGATGGCCAGCGCCCGCAGATATCTCGCGGCGAACCACATCGTCTTCCAGCCGGGCCTCAACGAGGACATGGCGGCGACCGCCGTGTGGGGCACGCAGCAGACCGGGCTGTTCCCCGGGGCGCGCTATGACGGCGTCTTTTCGATGTGGTACGGCAAGGGGCCCGGCGTCGACCGCACGATGGACGTCATCCGACACGCGAACGCAGTCGGCACAGACAGGCATGGCGGCGTGCTGCTTCTGGTCGGCGACGACCATGGCGCCGTCTCCTCCACTCTGCCGCATCAGAGCGAGCACAATCTTATCTCGGCCATGGTGCCGCTGCTGTCGCCGGCGGGTGTCGGCGAGTATATCGACCATGGCCTGCTCGGCTGGGCGCTCAGCCGCTATTCCGGCGCCTGGGTCGGCTTCAAATGCCAGACCGAGATCGTCGAATGCTCGGCGACCGTCGACCTCGATCCCGAACGGCTCCGGATCGTGACGCCGGATCTGCCGCTGCCGGCCGACGGCCTGTCCATGCGATGGCCTGACGGCAACCTCGCCATGGAGCGGCGGCTGGAAGCCAAGCTGCAGGCGGTCCTCGCCTTCGCCCGCGCCAATCAAATCGACCGTCAGGTCTGGGCCTCGCCCTCGTCGCGGCTCGGCATCGTCGCCACAGGCAAATCCTGGCTCGACCTCATGGGCGCCATGTCCCTGCTCGGCATCGACGAAGGCAGGGCGGCAGCACTCGGCATCCGCCTCTACAAGGTGGGCATGGTGTGGCCGCTCGAACCGGAAGGGCTGCGCGCCTTCGCCGACGGCCTGGAGCAGATCCTTGTGGTCGAGGAGAAGCGCCCGGTCATCGAGGACCAGATCAAATCGCAGCTCTTCAACCTGCCGTCCGTCCGCCGGCCCCAGGTGTTCGGCAAGACGGACCGCCAAGGAGCGCCGCTGCTGCCCTCGATCGGAGAGATCGGTGCGCTTTCGGTCGCCCGCGCCATTCTCTCGTGGCTGGGCGAACGGGACGCTGAATTGGCCGGCCGGGCACGGCACCTCGCCGGGATCGGCGACCCGGCTCCGGCCGAGCCCGGCATGCCGAGCCGCGAACCCTATTTCTGCTCGGGCTGCCCGCACAGCATCTCGACCGTCGTGCCCTCGGGCAGTCGCGCCTCGACAGGCATAGGCTGCCACATGATGGTGGTGGGCATGGAGCGGGAGACGTCGACCTTCACCCAGATGGGCGGCGAAGGCGGCTCCTGGATCGGCCTGTCACCCTTCACCGACGAGAAGCACATCTTCGTCAATATGGGCGACGGCACCTATTTCCATTCCGGGCTGCTCGCGATCCGCGCCGCGATCGCCGCCAGGGTCAACGCCACCTACAAGATCCTGTTCAACGACGCCGTCGCCATGACCGGCGGCCAGCGGCATGACGGCGAGCTGTCCGTCCCGGCGATCGTCGACCAGGTGCTGGCCGAAGGCGCGAGACAGGTCGTCGTCGTCTCCGAACGGCCCGAACTTCTCGCCGGCGATCTGCCGCGCTCGGTCGAGATCCATCATCGAGACGAGCTCGACCGCGTGCAGAAGGAGCTGCGTGAGTCGCAGGGCGTGACGGTCCTTATCTACGACCAGGTGTGCGCCGCCGAAAAACGCCGCCGGCGCAAGCGCGGCACCTATCCGGTCTCGCCCAAACGCGCCTTCATCAACGAGCTGGTCTGCGAGGGCTGCGGCGACTGTTCGGCCGTGTCGAACTGCATCTCGATCGAGCCGCGCGAGACCGAGTTCGGCCGCAAGCGCATGATCAACCAGTCGAGCTGCAACACCGATCTTTCCTGCATGAAGGGCTTCTGCCCGAGCTTCCTGACCGTCGAGGGCGGCCGCCTGCGCAAGCCGCGCGCCAAGGCCGGCAGCGACGGCGACCAGGGGCTGGCCGAGCCGACGCTTCCCGCGATCGGCGAGCGGCCCTACAGCATGCTGCTCACCGGCATCGGCGGCACCGGCGTCATCACGGTGAGCGCGATCCTTTCGCAGGCCGCGCATCTCGACGGCCTGTCGCTTGTCACCCTCGACCAGACCGGGTTGGCGCAGAAGAACGGCGCAGTCGTGTCCCATATCCGGCTTGCCGCGGATCCGGACAAAATCAACGCCGTGCGCATCGGACCAGGCGAAGCCGATCTCGTGCTCGGCTTCGACCTCGTCGTCGCGGCATCGCAGTCGGCGATCGCAGCCTTCGCCAAGGGGCGGACAAAGGCTGTGGTCGACGACCGTCTGGCGCCGACGGCCGCCTTCGTGAAAGACACCACGATCGACTTCCGCGAAGGCGCGATCCTGCGCCGCCTGCGCAAGGCGGGCGGGGACGATTCCATCGAGACCTTGCCGGCGACCAAGCTCGCGACGGCGCTGTTCGGCGACGCGATCGCGGCGAACATGTTCCTGCTCGGCCATGCCTGGCAGAAGGGGCTGATCCCCATCGGCCGGGCGGCGATCGAGAAGGCGATCGACCTGAACGGCGCCGGCGTCGCCATGAACCGCGACGCCTTCGCCTGGGGCCGCCGCTTTGCGGTCGATCCTGGATCCGTTTATCGGCAGGCCGGCGACACTAGGGAGGCCGCCCCCACCGCGCGGACGTTCGACGAGATCGTGGCGCGGCGTGTCGAGTTCCTCACCGCCTATCAGGACGCCGCCTATGCCGAGCGCTACCGGACGCTGGTCGAGAAGGCGAATCAGGCCGAAAGGAAGGCAGCGCCGGGCAAGGATAGTTTCGCCACGGCGGTGGCCAGGTCAGCCTTCAAGCTGATGGCCTACAAGGACGAATATGAGGTGGCCCGGCTGCACCGCGATCCCGCCATCCGCCGGCAATTGGCGGAGCAGTTCGAGGGCGACTTCCGCATCAGCTACAATCTGGCGCCGCCGCTTCTGGCCCGCATCGACGCGCGCACCGGCCGGCCGGCCAAGATGGCCTTCGGACGCTGGATCGAGCCGGCCTTCTGGCTGCTCACGCGATTGAAAGGTTTCCGCGGTACGGCCTTCGATCCGTTCGGGCGCACGGCCGAACGCCGTAGGGAACGGCGCCTGATCGTCGACTATTTCGCCCTTATCGATGAACTCTCGGCGCGGCTGACGTCGGACAACATCGCAGCAGCGACGGAACTTGCCCGGCTGCCGGAAGAGATCCGCGGTTACGGCCATGTCAAGCACGCCGCCGTCGAGCGCTTCGAGAAGCGCAAGTCAGCGCTGCTTTCAGCATTCGACAAGCGGCCGCCGCTCGACGAGGCGGCTTAGTTAGGCGGCGTCCAGAACTAACCGAATCGCTTCGATAAAAATCTGGCGAAGGCGGTGCGGTGCTACCGCCCCTGGGCTGCCCCTCACTGTCCTGCCGGACATCTCTCCCCGCGAGCGGGGAGAGAGAGGCCGGCCGCTCGGATTTCGCCAATCAGAATCCTCGGCGATTGGCGAAAGCGTAGACCCTATCGACTCTCTCCCCGCTCGCGGGGGTGAGCAACCGCGGAGCGAATTCATCGTGCCAGTGGCACGATGAAAGGCCAGCGAACGCCGGGACGCTGCGAAGCAGCGGGGACCCGGCCGGTCGTCCGGCAGGACAGTGAGGGGCGACGCAAGCGAAGCGGTTACGTTTCCTTAGTTAGACTTCTGCGCGCCCTTTGGAGCGCAGAAGGGCATCCAGCAAGCTCGCCCGCTCAACCGCGAGCAGCGTGCCTCTTCAGCGCATGCTCGATGAGCGCTTCGATCAGCGCGCCGTAGGGCATGCCATCGGCGGCCAGCGCCTTGGCGTACATGCTGATATTGGTGAAGCCGGGGATCGTGTTGATCTCGTTGAGGACGAGGCTCATGTCCGGCCGCAGGAAGAAGTCGACCCGCGCCATGGCCTCGCAGCCAAGCGCCCGGAAGCCGCTTGCGGCAATCGTCCGCGCGGCTTCGCCGACTTCGGCCGGGACATCTGCGGGTGCGCGCACGATGGCGCCGTCCGCATCGATATATTTGGCTTCGTAGCTGTAGAAGCCGTGCTTTGCGGCCGTGATGATCTCGCCCGGTCTGGACACGGTCAGGCTGCCGTCGGCCCTCTCGAGCACCGCGCATTCGATCTCGCGCGCCTCGACGAATTCCTCCACCAGAACCTTGTCGTCGTGGCGGAACGCCTCCTTCAACGCGGCCTCGAAGCTTCCGGCGTCGCGCACCTTGCCGACGCCGACCGACGATCCCTGGCGGGCCGGCTTGACGAAGAAGGGGGCGCCGAGTTCCGCAGCGACAGCGTCGAAGGGCACGGCTTCGCCGCGCCGCAGCGTGATCGCCCGCGCGACCGCCACCCCCGCCTCCCGCAACAGCCGTTTCGCCACGTCCTTGTCCATGGCCGCGGCCGAGGCAAGCACCCCGCAGCCGACATAGGCGACGTCGGCGACCTCGGCATAGCCTTGCACGGAACCGTCCTCGCCAAAGGGGCCGTGAAGCACGGGGAAGACGGCATCGACCGGCGGGAGAGCGACCGCATCCCCGCCCGCCGCGACGGCGACCATTCGGCCTTTGCCGCCGGGGAGCAAAGCCATGTCGGCGCCTTCTGCCGGCACCTGCGGCGGCAGCGTGTCGCCATCCAGTTCGACCAGCCGCCAGCGCCCGTCACGGCCGATGCCGATCGGCACGATCTCGAACCGCGCTTTGTCGATGGCCTTCACCACATTGGCCGCCGACAGCAACGACACCTCATGCTCGGCGGACCGCCCCCCGAACAGCACTGCAACTCTGGTCTTCCTGGTCATGCTCATCCTCAGCGGCTTCACCGCCCCACCGGGCTTCGATCTATGATCAATGATTCCGTCACAGGGCCGCGAAAGATCGGCCGTTTCGTGACCGAAGGTCGCCGCCGCGTATACGACGTTCGGAAGAGACAAGCCAATGCTGGCTTGTCGAAACGGACGACCTGCGCCGACAACGAAGGAAGCGGGCCCGGAACATGCGGATGGAACGCGCCGGGCTGGAACGGCTCGCCGCCCGATTCTCCTGCGTACGGTTTGCCGGAACCCGGCAGCACCCGGCCGAGTTCGACCCTTCCGCTCCCCGTTCCACTTCTCGACGGACCGCCCCACCCCGCACGGGCAGCCTTGTCACCATTCAAAAATATGACTATTTTCATCATATTTAAATTCCGACGGGCGTGATCGCAGATCGCTGCCCCGAACGCCATTGGGGAAGCCGGCTACAATGAGATGTCTCCTCGCATTGCCTCGTCAGGGCATGCCATCGATCCCGTCGCGCGCGAGCGGTTTCTGACGTTGAGTTACCTTCATTCCATGACCTGCCATACAGAGGGCATCCGGGCGCTCGCGCCGGTCAAATGGCGCGGCCTTGACGGCATGGTGAGCGTCTTCTGGGATGCCGAAGGCCAAGCCGGGGCCAAGGGCTACTACCTGTCCCCTGATCCGCGCATCGTGATCTTTTTCAACGACGTATCGTCCCATATCCGGATGGCCAATCGTGAAGAAGGATTTGGAAGGCACTGCCGTCCGATGATGCGCGCGATCTATGTTCCTGCAGGTGTTCCCTTATGGACCAATTTCGTGTCCATGCATCGGTTTTCCCATCTTGATCTGCATATGCACAAGGATCGGCTGCTGAGATTCCTTTCACCCTCGGTCGGGACATCGGGTGCGCTGACGGCATTGCGCCACCCGGTGGAGATCCAGGATATCGAGGCGATCGAAACGCTGGCGGGCCTGCTGGTCAACGAAGTGTCGACGCCGTCGAAACACGGCGTCTACGCCGAGAGCCTGGTGGGCAGCATCGTAACCGGCCTTCTCGATATCCCCGAGAACGACGGCGAACAAGCCAATGGCAGGCTCACTCTGGCGCAGATGAACAAGCTGATCTCGCGCGTCGATGCCCGAAGCGACTGTCGCCTGACGGTTGGCGAGATGGCAGCGACTGTCGGCTTGTCCGAAAGCTGGTTTGCCAACGTCTTCAAACAGACGACAGGCAAGACGCCGCTGCAATGGCAGCTTGGGAAGCGCATCGGGCGCAGGAACTGTTGGCGGAAAGCGACCTGACCGTTGCGGGCATTGCGGCCCAGCTTGGATTTTCCGATCAGGCTCATTTTACGAAGGCCTTCCGGCGGATTGCCGGGGAGACACCCGCCGCATGGCGTCGCATGCGGCAACTCCGCTAACCTTGAATTGTCCCACCCCCGAGGACTGACATGTGTCTCCCGAAAGTTTCGGGAGACATCCTCAACAAGAACCTACGGCACGGCGCGTGGCTCCTCATCGAGCGCCGTCCCGCAGGGCGGGACAGATTGGTCACCAGGTTTGGCGCAGTGTCGCCGAAATCGCGCGGCCAGGGTTGTAGAAGTCTGCTCCGAACCCGCCATAGGCGACGTATTTCTTGTCGAACAGATTGCTGGCGTTGAGTTCGAACGACGTGTTTTCCCGAATATTGTAGGTGAAGGCTGCATCGACCACGACGCTGCTGCCGGTAGACATCGAGTTTGCGTCGTCGAAGTAATACGACCCCTGATAACGCGTCCCGAGCCCGAACGTCATGTCGCCGCGAGGCCCATTGCCTTCAAGCGTGTAGTTGACCCAGAGCGAGGCCACGTGCTCGGGCACGAATTGGGGACGGTTGCCCTCGTTTCCGCCCGTTCCGTTTTCGACGATCTCGGCATCGAGATAGGAATATGCGGCCGTGAAACTGATATTGTTCGGCAGTTCCGCCTTGGCCTCGAGATCCAGCCCCCGGACACGAACCTCGCCGATCGTGGAAGGAAGGAGCGTGACCGGATTTGTGACCGTGACGTTGTTCTTGGTCAGGTCGTAGACGGCGGCGCTGAACAGTGCCGGGAAGGCGTCGGGCCGATATTTGACACCGAACTCTATCTGCTCGCCGCGCTCGGGCTCGACGCCGACGGATGGGGGAGCGACGGATTCGGCATAGGTCGCATAGGCCGCAACCTCGTTCGTGATCCTGTAGGTCAGGCCGATGCGCCTGGTCATTTCGCTGACATCGGCATCGCCATGGGTAACGACCGGCGATCCGGTCCAATAGCTCGTGTCTGTCTGCCTCAGATCAAGCCAGTCGTTCCGCAGTCCCGCCGTCACGATGAATTTTTCCGCGAACGTCAGGTCTTGCTGGACGTAGATGGCCCTGGTCTTCTGATTGGTTTTCGTATTGCTGAAACGTGGAACCGAGGCTGGCGCGCCTGCGTAGACCGGATTCGTCCAGTCGATGCCTGGCGCTGGCCCCCAGCCGGTATCGTTGTGGAATGAAAGGTCATTGTATTCGACGCCGACCAGAGTGCGACTTTGCACATTGTCGAAACGCGCATCGTATTGCAGGCGCGCATCGATGACGAAATTTTCGCCCGAGTAGTCATTAGCGAAGAAAGCCCGGTCGGCGATCGTGGAACCGTCGGTCGGCGTTACGGAAATGTAGGCATAGCCGAAATCGGTATCCGTATCGCTATAGCGTGCGTTCGAGCTGAAACTCAGGCCGGAGCCGAAATCATGGTCGAGCATCACGCTGACCGTGTTCCTGTTTATGCCGCGATAGTTGAAGTCGGGCTCGCCGAAGAAGCGGCTTCTGTCGAAATTCGAGCCCACGGGATGCCCGCCGCTGCCGGGGACTCCATCCTTGTCCAGATAATCGTATACGACCGTCAGGCTGGTGGCATCGCTGGGACGCCATGTCAGGCCGCCCATGAGGAATTTCTCGTCATCCCGCGAATAGTCATACTCGTCGTTGGCATCCCTGATCTTGCCGGTGAGGCGATAGGACAGCGTATCGTCGGCGGTGATGTTGTCGCCGAAATCAAATCCGGCCTCGGCGCGTTGATACGAACCACCCGTGACGTAGGCCTCGCCGAACCTTTCACTCCTCGGTCGTTTGGTGACGAAGTTCACCGCTCCGCCTGGATCGGAAACGCCGAAGACCGTCGAATTCGCGCCCTTCAGCACGTCGACGCGCTCGAAGGCATAGACCTCCTCGCGCACTCCGCCGAAGGAGCGGCCCAGAGGCAGCCCGTCACGATAGAGATAGGCATCGAAGCCCCTGATCCTGAAGAAGTCGAAGCGGTCGTCCGAGCCGTAAAATCCCGAGGTCACGCCAGCGGTATATTGCAGCACTTCCTCGACATTCTGTGCGTCGCGTTCCTGGATCTCCTTCGCCGTGATCACGGACACCGAGGCGGGCGTATCCAGAATATCCGTCGCCATCTTGCTGCCGCTCGAAGTGGTCGTCGCAACGATCGACTTCGCGTCGTTGTCGGTGGCGGTGCCCTCGACAGTGATCGTCTCGAGAACGGCGGCGGAATCTGGATTCTCAACCTGCTGAGCCGGCAAAGAGGTCGGCGTGAGGGCGACGAGTGCCGTACAACCAAGAAGTGCCGCGTTCCGATAGCGGCTCAGGGACCGCCTGTCGCTACCGCCCGTTATTTCGATGTCCATGGTACGTTCCAGAATTTGATGTCGCTGTCGCCGCCGGTCGGCTGATGTCAGCCGAGCGCCCATTAACTTGAGTAACATTGTCCAGTATTGTAAATTTCCCCGGTTTTGTAGGAACCTACGGAAACTTCGCCGCTCATCGAGAGAGGCGCCCGCATCAGGCTTGACGTCGCCCGGTTAAGCTGAAACTGACACTCCACTTTTAACGTGATGGAGGGTTTCGCCGATGCGGGGGCTCTTTCCTTTTTGCGTGTCTTTGGCCGCGGCATGGCTTTCGATCATCGCATTCGGCTGCGCATGCGCCGCGGAAAACACCAGCTATCCCATCGTCATCGAACATGCCTTGGGCACGACGACCATCGCCAGGAAGCCTGAACGGGTTGCGACCGTTGCCTGGGCAAACCACGAAGTTCCGCTGGCGCTCGGAATTGTGCCGGTCGGGTTCGCGGCGGCCAATTTCGGCGATGATGACGGCGACGGGCTGCTCCCCTGGGTGGCCGAAAAACTGGCGGAGCTTGGGGCCGACAGACCTGTGCTCTTCGACGAAGGCGACGGCATCGATTTCGAAGCGGTCGCCGCCACCAGACCCGATGTGATCCTGGCAGCCTATTCCGGGCTGAGCCGATCCGACTACGAAACGCTGAGCCAGATCGCTCCGGTCGTCGCCTATCCCGAATCCGCCTGGGCGACCGACTGGCGCGACATGATCCGCCTCAACAGCGCAGGGCTGGGAATGGCCGCGGAAGGTGAGGCGCTAATCGAGCGTATCGAAGGAGAGATCGCCCGGACGGTCGCCGGGCATCCCGAGCTTCAAGGCAAGTCGGCGATGTTCGTCACGCATCTCGACACGACCAATCTGAGCATTGTCAACTTCTATACCGCCAATGACACACGGGTGAAGTTCTTCGCGGATCTGGGGCTGAAGTCCCCCAGGAGCGTCGTCGAGGCGACAAAATCAGGGCAGTTCGCGGCAGGGGTCAGCGCCGAGCGGGTCGATGCCTTCGATGATGTCGACATCGTGGTGACCTATGGCAGCCAGCCGCTGCTCGACGCGGTGCGGGCCGATCCACTCCTGTCCAGGATGCCGGCCGTCACCGATGATGCGGTCGTCATGCTCGGCCAGAACCCGCTTGGCACGGCGTCGAACCCCACGCCGCTGTCGATCTCGTGGGTTCTGAAGGATTATGTCGATCTGCTTGCCGGGGCAGCAGGAAAGTCCGCCGGAAAATCCGAATGACCTCCGGGGGCGCCATGCCGGGCCGGGCGACGGCTTTTGCCGGGCGTTCCAACCGGGTCCGATCCCTATGGCTGACGATATCGGCTGCGGTTCTCGCACTGCTCTGCATCCTTTCCGTGGCGATCGGCACGCGCGACGTAGCCTGGGGCGACATTGTCGCAGCGCTGGGAGGGCAGGCGGACAGCATCGCTCAGGCCGCGGTTGCCGTGCGCATTCCACGCACGCTGCTTGCCCTGCTTGCCGGAGCAGCACTCGGGCTTGCCGGGGCGATCATGCAGGGCGTGACACGCAATCCTCTCGCCGATCCGGGCATTCTCGGCGTCAATATGGGCGCATCCCTGGCGGTCGTGGTCGGGGTGGCCTGGTTCAACATCGCCTCGGCCCAGGCCTATATTTTCGCTGCCATCCTGGGCGCCGGCGTCGCAGCGGTCTTCGTGTATGTCATCGGGTCCCTGGGGCGTGGCGGCGCAACCCCGCTCAAGCTGGCGCTTGCAGGGGCAGCCACCTCGGTTGCCTTTTCTTCGCTGGTCGTCGCCGTGGTGCTGCCGAGGAACGATATCGCGGGCGGTATCCGCGCGTGGCAGATAGGCGGCGTGGGTGGAGCGACCTTCGACCGGATCTCCCACGTGCTGCCATTTCTCGCGGCGGGTCTCGCCATCAGCCTGCTGTCGGCACGGAAGCTGAATTCGCTTGCCTTGGGCGATGAACTGGCCGCCGGGCTTGGCGAGCGTGTCGCCATGGCCCGCGCAATCGCCGCCCTTGGTGCGATCCTTCTGTGCGGGGCAACCACGGCAATCTGCGGCCCCATCGGCTTTCTGGGGCTGGTCGTGCCGCATCTGTGCCGCTTGCTGGTCGGTGTCGATCACCGGTGGCTTCTGCCGTTCTCCGCGCTAAGCGGCGCTTGCCTGCTGCTGGCTGCCGATATCGTCGGACGCATCGTCGCCCGGCCCGCGGAACTCGACGTCGGCATCGTGACCGCCTTTGTCGGAGCACCGTTCTTCGTCTGGATCGTGAGACGCCAGCGGGTCCGCGAGCTGTGACGGAGCTTTCTCCCACCATCGATGCCATAGTCGACGTCAGGCGCCTGCGCATGCGCAGGCACAATCACGTCGTCGCAATTCTGGTGGCCCTTGTGGCCGCGCTCTTCATCCTGACGCTGTTGCTGGGGCAATCCTTCACACCGCCCGAAGACATCATCCGACTGTTGCTGGGCGAGGATGTGCCGAGCGCAGCGTTTACCGTCGGGCAGTTGCGGCTGCCGCGAGCGGTCCTGTCGATCCTTGCCGGGCTGAGCTTCGGGCTTGGCGGTATCGCCTTCCAGATCATGCTGCGCAATCCCCTGGCCAGCCCTGATATCATCGGCATCAATCTCGGCGGAAGTGCTGCGGCTGTCTTCGCCATCGTCGTGCTGTCGCTGAAAGGGCCGGTCGTTTCGGTCTTTGCGGTTGTCGCTGGTCTGGGCGTGGCGCTGCTGGTCTATGCGCTGTCGTTCAGGAACGGCGTTGCCGGAACGCGGCTCATCCTTGTCGGCATCGGCGTATCGGCCATGCTGGAAAGCTTCATCGCCTATATCCTGTCGAGCGCCCCGGCCTGGTCTCTGCAAGAGGCAATGCGCTGGCTGACCGGCAGCGTCAACGGCGCGCAACTTGGCCAATCGCTACCCCTTCTGCTGGCGCTGATCGTTTTTGGGGCACTGCTCGTGAGCCGCGGGCGCGACCTGGAGGCGCTGAGGCTGGGCGACGATACCGCCGCGGCCCTCGGCGTCGGGGTTGCCAGGACACGCATCCTGGTCATCGTTGCGGCGGTCGGCATGATCGCCTGCGCGACAGCGGTGGCAGGACCGATCGCTTTTGTCGCTTTCCTGTCCGGGCCGATCGCCGCCCGCATCGTCGGGAACAACGGTTCGCTTCTGGTCCCATCGGCGCTGGTCGGAGCAACGCTTGTACTGGTCGGCGATTATTGCGGCCAATTCCTTTTGCCGAGCCGCTATCCGGTGGGCGTGGTTACCGGCGCATTGGGTGCCCCGTATCTGATTTTCCTGATCGTGCGTGTCAACCGGGCCGGAGGCTCGCTATGACGTCACATATCCTTACCGCGAGCCAGCTTTCGGCGGGTTACGGCGACAACGTCGTTCTGGACGGGCTCGACCTTGCCGTGCCGCCCGGGAGGATCACCGCGATCGTCGGCGCCAATGCCTGCGGCAAGTCCACGCTCTTGCGCACGATGTCTCGCCTGCTCTCTCCGCGTCGAGGGCATGTTCTGCTCGACGGCAAGTCGATCCACCGCACTCCGTCCCGGGAACTGGCTCGGACACTGGGCCTGCTCCCCCAGTCGCCGGTTGCGCCCGACGGGATTGCGGTTGCCGATCTCGTCAGCCGGGGAAGGCACCCTCATCAGGGCTTGTTTTCGCGTTGGACGCGCAAGGACGACGAGGCCGTGGCGGCCGCGCTTGCGGCAACCGGAACCGCAGCACTTGCTGAAAGGCCGGTCGACGAGCTTTCCGGCGGGCAACGCCAGCGTGTCTGGATCGCCATGGCCCTGGCGCAGCAGACGGAGATCCTGCTGCTGGACGAGCCGACCACCTTTCTCGACATCAGCCACCAGGTCGAGGTGCTGGATCTGCTGACCGATCTCAACCACGCGCGGGCAACCACCATTGTCATGGTGCTGCATGACCTCAACCTTGCGGCGCGCTACGCAGACCACCTCGTCGCAATGGCAGAGGGGCGTCTTCATGTCTCCGGCAGGCCGGAAGACGTGCTCACGGAACAGACCGTGCGGCAGGTCTTCGGTCTCGAGAGCCGCATCGTCACCGATCCGACTTCAGGCAGGCCGATGATGCTGCCGATAGGCCGGCACCGGATGACAACGGGATAAGTTTGCCCGATCGCGTGACCGGCGCGCCCCCGTTCCGACCCTGTTGACAGCGACGACGTTCATCCTCCATCCTGAAAGCTCACCAGGGGGGTCCCGACAAGGGGCTGAGATACTGCTGGCGTAAGCAGCGCAGTGACCCGTTGAACCTGATCCAGTTCATACTGGCGTAGGGACGGTGCGAGGCTTCGCGGGTCGGCTCTCATTCGACCTCGGTATTCGGGCAAGCCCCGATTCCCCTCGGGCGAAGCGTCACTTCCTCCTTTCGGCACGAACTGGGTCTCCGTTGCAATCGAGCAAAGGAGGCTCGCCATGACTGCCCCAACCGTCACAACGGGCGAACTGCCCGCCTCGCGCAAGATCCACAGAGAAGGCACGCTTCATCCGGACCTGCGCGTTCCGATGCGCGAGATCGCGCTGCATCCGAGCGCCGGCGAGCCGCCGGTCATCGTCTATGATTCGTCCGGTCCCTATACGGATTCCAGCGCGCGAACCGAAATCGAACGTGGCCTTCCGCGATTGCGCGAGGACTGGATCGTGGCACGCGGCGACGTCGAGCGTTACGACGGCCGCATCGTCAAGCCCGAGGACAACGGCTTCGTTTCGGCCGAGCGGCTGACGCCGGAGTTTCCCGTCCGAAACCGGCCACTGAGGGCGACGGGTGGCCGGGCCGTCACGCAGCTCGCCTATGCGCGCGCCGGCATCGTCACGCCGGAGATGGAGTTCGTGGCGATCCGCGAGAATCTCGGCCGCGAGCGGCTGCGCGACAAGGCGGCGCGCGACGGCGAGAGCTTCGGTGCGGCGATCCCCGATTTCGTCACGCCGGAATTCGTGCGCGACGAGATCGCCCGCGGCAGGGCGATCCTTCCGGCCAACATCAATCACCCCGAAAGCGAGCCGATGATCATCGGCCGCAATTTCCTGGTGAAGATCAACGCCAATATCGGCAACTCTGCCGTCACCTCCTCGATGGCCGAGGAGGTGGACAAGATGGTCTGGGCGATCCGCTGGGGCGCCGACACGGTTATGGACCTGTCGACCGGCCGCAACATCCACAACATCCGCGACTGGATCCTGCGTAACGCGCCCGTGCCGATTGGCACCGTGCCGATCTACCAGGCGCTGGAAAAGGTCGGCGGTGTCGCCGAGGCGCTCACCTGGGAGGTGTTCCGCGACACGCTGATCGAGCAGGCAGAGCAGGGCGTCGACTATTTCACCATCCATGCCGGCGTACGGCTGCCCTATGTGCCGCTGACCGCCGACCGTGTCACCGGCATCGTCAGCCGGGGCGGCTCGATCATGGCCAAATGGTGCCTGCACCACCACAAGGAGAGCTTCCTTTACGAGCATTTCGAGGAGATCTGCGACATCTGCCGGGCTTATGACGTCGCTTTCTCGCTGGGCGACGGCCTGCGTCCGGGCTCGATCGCCGACGCCAACGACGCCGCCCAGTTCGCAGAGCTGGAGACGCTCGGCGAACTCACCCGCATCGCCTGGGCGAAAGACTGCCAGGTCATGATCGAGGGCCCCGGCCATGTGCCGATGCACAAGATCAAGGAGAATATGGACAAGCAGCTCGCCGTCTGCGGCGAGGCGCCGTTCTACACGCTTGGGCCGCTGACCACCGACATCGCGCCCGGCTACGACCACATCACCAGCGGCATCGGTGCGGCGATGATCGGCTGGTTCGGCACCGCCATGCTCTGCTACGTCACGCCCAAGGAGCATCTCGGCCTGCCCGACCGCAACGACGTCAAGACCGGCGTCATCACCTACAAGATCGCCGCCCACGCGGCCAATCTCGCCAAGGGCCACCCGGCGGCGAAGATCCGCGACGACGCGCTGTCGCGGGCGCGCTTCGAGTTCCGCTGGGAGGACCAGTTCAACCTGTCGCTCGACCCCGACACGGCGCGTGCCTTCCACGACGAGACGCTGCCCAAGGAAGCGCACAAGCTGGCGCATTTCTGCTCGATGTGCGGGCCGAAATTCTGCTCGATGCGGATCTCGCACGATATCCGCGCCGAGGTGCGCTCGGAAGGCATGGCGGCCATGGCCGAGAAATACCGCGCCGGCGGCGACCTCTATCTGCCGGTAGCCAAGGCCGAGCGCTTGCCATGAAGGTAACCGTCAAGGGCGCGGGCGTCGCCGGCCTGACGCTCGCCTTCGAGCTTGTCGAGCGCGGCGCCGAGGTCGCGGTCGTCGAGCGGCGCGAGCGCATCGCCGGCAATGCCTCCTGGCAGGCCGGCGGCATGCTCGCGCCCTGGTGCGAGCGCGAGAGCGCGGAAGAAACGGTGCTGACATCAGGCCGCATCGCGGCCGACTGGTGGGACGCGGCCCTTCCCGGCCATGTCGAGCGGCGGGGCACGCTGGTGCTCGCGCCGTCCCGCGACACGGCCGAGTTCGACCGCTTCGCGGCTCGAACAACGGGTCACCGCCTCCTCGACAGGGACGGCGTCGCGGCACTTGAGCCGGACCTGACCGGCCGGTTCGGGCGCGGCCTCTTCTTCGCCGGAGAGGCCCATCTCGACCCGCGCCGCGCGCTCCGCACCCTCACGGAAAGGCTTGCCGCGGCCGGCGTGCGCTTTGCGTTCGGTTATGGCGCCGTGCGCTCGCCCGGCGTGCCCGACTTCGTCGCCGATTGCACGGGCATGGCGGCAAAGCATCCCGCCCTGCGCAGCGTACGCGGCGAGATGCTTCTGTTGCGCACACGCGACGTCTCGCTGTCGCGTCCGGTGCGGCTCCTCCATCCGCGCTTTCCCGTCTATGTCGTGCCCAGGGCCGACGGGCTTTTCATGGTCGGCGCCACCATGATCGAAAGCGATGCGACGGGACCGGTAACCGCACGCTCGGCGATGGAGTTGCTCAACGCCGCATACACGTTGCATCCGGCCTTCGCCGAGGCCGAAATCGTCGAGGCTGGTGTCGGCCTGCGCCCGGCATTCCCCGACAATCTTCCCCGCGTCAAGCGGAAGGGAAACCACATCGCCATCAACGGCCTCTACCGCCATGGCTTCCTGCTTGCCCCGGCCATGGCCCGCCAGGCGGCCGACCTCATGCTCGGCCATGACAGCAACAAGGAGCCTGTCCATGAAGCTCACCATTAACGGCGAGAGCCGTGACGTCACGGCCTCGACGCTGGCCGCCCTGCTCGCCGAGCTCGACTATCAGGGCAACTGGCTGGCGACCGCCCTCAACGGCGAGGTGGTGCCGGCCGCGCGGCGCGCGGCCTGCCCCATCGCGGAGGGCGACCGCATCGAAATCCTGTCGCCGATGAAGGGAGGCTGACCATGCTTTGTCTCTACGGCACCGAACTCGCGTCACGCCTGCTGCTCGGCACCGCCCTCTATCCCTCACCCGCAATACTGGCGGAAGCGGTGAAGGGTTCGCGCACCGAGATCGTCACGGTGTCGCTGCGACGGGAAGCGGCGGGCGGCAGGAGCGGCGAGCAGTTCTGGTCGCTGATCCGCTCGCTCGGCGTGCGTGTCCTGCCCAACACCGCCGGCTGCCATTCGGTCAAGGAGGCGGTGACGACGGCAAAAATGGCGCGCGAGGTCTTCGGCACCGACTGGATCAAGCTCGAAGTGATCGGCAACCACGACACGCTGCAGCCCGACGTCTTCGGCCTCGTCGAGGCGGCGCGCATCCTCTCCGGTGAAGGCTTTGCGGTGTTTCCCTACACCACCGACGACCTCGTGGCCGCCGAACGCCTGCTCGACGCCGGCTGCCAGGTGCTGATGCCCTGGTGCGCGCCGATCGGCTCCGCGCGGGGGCCTCTGAACGTCGACGCTTTGCGCAGCCTGCGCGGCCACTTTCCCGGCGTGCCGCTGATCGTCGACGCCGGCATCGGCCGGCCCTCACATGCGGCCGCCGTCATGGAGCTCGGTTACGACGCCGTGCTGCTGAACACGGCCGTCGCCAAGGCCGGCGACCCCGCCGCCATGGCGGTCGCTTTCGCCAAGGCGATCGAGGCCGGCCACGAGGCATGGCTGGCGGGCGTTCTCGCGCCACGCGACGTGGCAGTCCCCTCGACGCCCGTCATCGGCAAGGCGGTGTTCTCATGAAGCTCGACCCGTTTTATCTCATCGTCGACAGCGCCGCCTGGATCGAACGGCTGGTGCCGCTCGGCGTCAGGCTGGTGCAGCTACGCATCAAGGACCAGGACGAGGCCACCCTGCGCCGCGAAATCCGAGCCGCACGGCAGACATGCGCCCGCCATGGCTGCCGGCTCGTCGTCAACGACTATTGGCGGCTGGCCATCGAGGAAGGCTGCGATTTCGTGCATCTCGGGCAGGAAGATCTCGCCGAGGCCGACGTCGGGGCGATCCGCCGCGCCGGGCTGAAGCTCGGCCTCAGCACCCATGACCATGCCGAACTCGAAACCGCGCTTGCCGCCGAGCCCGACTATGTCGCGCTCGGGCCGGTCTACCCCACCGTGCTCAAAAAGATGAAATGGGCACCGCAAGGGCTTGACCGCATCGGCGAGTGGAAGGCCCGCGTCGCGCCGCTGCCGCTCGTCGCCATCGGCGGCCTCAGCGTCGAGCGCCTCGCCGGCGTGTTCCCGCAGGGCGCCGACAGCGCGGCCGTCGTCACCGACATCACGCGCAATCCCAACCCCGAGGCCCGCACGTGGGCCTGGATCGAAGCCACCGCGCCATGGCGATGACGCCGCATGTGCTCGTCGTCGCCGGCTCCGATTCCAGCGGCGGCGCCGGCATCGCCCGCGATATCGAGACGATCGCGGCCTTCGGGCTGCGCTCCTGTCTCGCGATCACTGCGGTGACGGTCCAGACCCATGATGCCGTCGCGGCCGTGGAGTTGGTGGCGCCCCGTCTCGTGGCGGCCCAGATGCGGGCCGCGCTGGCCGCCAATCCGGTCGCCGCGGTCAAGATCGGCATGCTCGGCGCGGGGGAGACGGTTGGCATCGTTGCCGATGTGCTCGAAGAACATCCCGGCCTGCCCGTCGTCCTCGATCCGGTGCTGGCCTCGACCTCCGGCCGCGCTCTGCTCGCGCCGGATGCTGTCGCCCTCCTCAGGCAAAGGCTGATGCCGCTCTGCCGTCTGGTCACGCCCAACCTTCCGGAACTCGCCTTGCTCACGGGGTCGCGGCAGGCGTCCGATGAAACCGAGCTGCTGCGACAGGCCCAATTGCTGCTCGACGCCGGCGCGGCGGCGCTGCTTATCAAGGGTGGACACGCGGGGGGTGAAAAGTCGACGGACCTGTTGCTGCGCCCGAGCGAGCCGCCGCTCCGCTTCGACGCGCCGCGCCTGGAAGCCTCGATGCGCGGGACGGGCTGCATGCTCGCCAGCGCGATCGCATCGCAGTTGGCTACAGCCAAGGCGCTGGAAGAAGCTGTTCGGCGCGCGAAGCTTCACGTCTTCGACGCATTGTCTCGTCAGATAAGCTCGCCGAGGTAGGAAACCCCAGCCCCCTCCCCGACGAGCCCCCACTCTCCCGGCTTTCACCAGGACCGGCGGTTGCCGGCATCCAGCCCTATGCATCCTGCGTGCCAGAATGCTTCCGGGTGCCGGAACGCTTCAAGAAGGCGAGATTTGAGCGGCGGCCGCGAGACGCAGGACGGCCCATGGCCGGTGGCACCCTTTTCGCTATGTGCCCTTACGGCACATCTGTCCCATCAGAGGACTGTTTCCGGGAGCCGCCGAGGCTGCGCAGTTCAAGAGGTGTCGACCCGACCCCCGGCCGATCAGTGACCCCAAAAGGTCGAGGGCAGCGAAGTCGCCTTCATCCCAAGGCCCACTACACAGCGTTTCGAAGACAAGGTTGACAGCCAGGACGCGCCTCGCCCTATCTCTGCATGTAACGATATCGAGTGAAGCCATGCCCATCACCTTCACCAGCAGAGATTTCAACCGCGACCCCGGCAGCATCAAACGCGCCACCCTTTCCGGACCGGTGTTCATCACCGACCGCAACAAGCTCTCGCTCGTCGTGCTGTCAATCAAGGACTATGAGCGGCTTGCCGGCATCAGCACGTCGCTGCTCGACGTGCTGATGCCCGACGACGATCACGATTTCGAGCCGCCCAAGGCGCGCATCGGGGCGCGCCCGGCGGAGCTCGATTGATGTTCCTGGTCGATACCAATGTCGTTTCCGAAAGCCGCAAGGTCCGATCAGGTCGTGCCGCCCTTGAAGTGAAGGATAATTCGAGAACATCGATGAACACCCGCTCAGCCGCTACCGCCGGGATACACCATTCGAGGGGAGACGATCCCGACCCGCTGCCTGGAGCGTAGGACGACAAAGGGCCTGGCCATCATTTTTTCACCTCGCCTTGTAAGCTTTATGCTTACATGGCGCTTGATTCTTGTAAGCTGCTAGCTTACAACCCGCTTATGATCCGGTCGTTCAAGAACAAGGCATTGGCAGACCTGTTTCGAACCGGGAAAACCGCCAAGATCGATGCCAAGATGCACAAGCGCATCCTTGTTCGGCTCGACCGCCTTGAAGTTGCGGAACGCCCTGAAGACATGAACCTGCCCGGCTTCAACTTTCACGCCCTGAACGGCTTCGACCCGACCCGTTACACCGTCCACGTCAACGGACCATGGTGCATCACATTCGAGTTCGAAGGAAAGGACGCGCCCCGCGTCGAGTTCGAACAGTATCACTGAGGAGCATGCCTATGACCCTTTACGAGATCGACCGCCAGACCGAGCGCTGCCCTTCCCACCCCGGTGCCCTCCTGGATGACATCATTCCGGCCACCGGAAAGAGCAAGACCGAGATCGCCGACCTCCTCGGCATTTCCCGCCAGCAGCTCTACGACATCATTCGCGAACGCAAGCCCGTCTCCCCGAATGTCGCGGCTCGTCTCGGCAAGCTGTTCGGCGACGGCGCGGCGATATGGCTGCGCATGCAGGCCGCTTATGACGCCTGGCACGCGGAGCGCGAGGTCGACGTCAGCAATATCCCGACGCTGGATGCCGCCTGAATCGTGAAGCCGCCTGATACCCCGACGGGGCTGCGAAGCTCAGTCGTATGACGAAAGGATGGCGCACTCTCCGCCCTGATATCGAACCCGAAGGGTTCGCAAGGGCGACCGCCCGCCGGCCGGTCAGGCCGCCCCATCGGAGCCGTGAGCGAAGCGAACTGGCGTGAGATCAAGAAAGATGGTGCTGCGAGAGAGGATTGAACTCTCGACCTCTCCCTTACCAAGGGAGTGCTCTACCACTGAGCTACCGCAGCCGACGAATGCGGCGCCTTCTGCCACATCGTTCCGGGAAGCGCAAGTTATGTGTGCGCGGAGTTTCCACAGATCGTGAGCGGCCATGCCAGGGCCACAATCGCGGGCTCTTCTTCCCGGGCTTGCAAGACCGTTTACCATTGCCTGCCATTCTCGACCGATGCCAGACGCCGATTCCGCCAAGGACAAGAAGAGCCTCGACCGCAAGGCGCGTCTGGCCGAGCAATTGCGGGCCAATCTTCAGAAACGAAAGGCGCAGACCCGTTCGCGACGCATCGGAGAGGCGGATTCGCGGCCGGAGGGAATAGATCCGGGCAACAAGGCCGAAGACACGAAGGCCGGCGGCACGACACCCGCGAAAGCCTGACGCAAAGCAGTTTCTTGAACCGCGCCCCGCTATGCTTTAGAGGGGCCGCCTATACTCAACCGATTGAATGCCGGCTATCGAGCCGGGAGAAATGGGGACCCATGGACCGAATCAGGATTGTCGGCGGCAACGCCTTGACCGGCAGCATTCCGATCTCGGGCGCCAAGAATGCCGCCCTGCCGCTGATGATCGCCTCCCTCCTCACCGAGGAGACCCTGACGCTGGACAATGTGCCGCACCTCGCCGATGTGGAGCAGTTGATCCGCATCCTCGGCAATCACGGCGTCGACTATTCCGTCAACGGCCGGCGCGTCGAGCAGAACACGGCCTACGCCCGAACCATTCATTTCACGGCGCGCGACATCGTCGACACCACCGCGCCCTATGAACTCGTTTCCAAGATGCGGGCGAGCTTCTGGGTGGTCGGCCCGCTCCTGGCGCGCATGGGCCAGGCCCGCGTGTCGCTGCCGGGCGGCTGCGCCATCGGCACGCGCCCGGTCGACCTTTTCATCGACGGCCTCCAGGCGCTCGGCGCGGAGATCGACGTCGAGAACGGCTATGTGCTCGCCAAGGCCAGGCGCCTCAGGGGCAACCGCTATCATTTCCCGAAGGTCTCGGTGGGCGCCACCCATGTGCTGATGATGGCGGCTTCGCTCGCCCAGGGCGAGACGGTGCTGGAGAATGCCGCCCGCGAGCCGGAGATCGTCAATCTCGCCGAATGCCTCAACGCGATGGGCGCCAGGATTTCGGGCGCCGGCACCGAAACCATCACCATCGACGGCGTCGACAGCCTGCACGGCGCGCGCGTCACCGTCATCCCCGATCGCATCGAGACCGGCACCTATGCCATGGCCGTCGCCATGGCCGGCGGCGACGTGATCCTGGAAGGTGCGCGGGCCGACCTCTTGCAGAGCGCCTTCGACGTGATCGGCCAGACGGGCGCCGACGTCATTCCGGTCAATTCCGGCGTGCGCATCAAGCGCAACGGCGCCGGCATCACGCCGGTCGACGTGACCACCGCCCCCTTTCCCGGCTTCCCGACCGACCTTCAGGCGCAGTTCATGGGCCTGATGACCATGGCCAGGGGCAAATCGCGCATCACGGAGACTATCTTCGAGAACCGCTTCATGCATGTGCAGGAACTCGCCCGGCTCGGTGCCCACATCACGCTGGCGGGCCAGACGGCGATCGTCGACGGTGTGACCAGGCTCAAGGGCGCGCCCGTCATGGCGACAGACCTGCGCGCCTCGGTGTCCCTGGTCATCGCGGGGCTGGCCGCGGAGGGCGAGACCATCGTCAACCGCGTCTACCATCTCGACCGCGGCTTCGAGCGTCTCGAACAGAAGCTTTCCGGCTGCGGCGCGACGATCGAACGCATTTCGGGATAAAGCCGGCCGGTTGCAGCCCCGCAACCTTGTTGCACCGTCCGCCGAGACCGCCTAACAGAGGGCCGTACAGGAAACTCCCGACGGAAGCCCGATGGACGCGCTGAAGCTCATCGCCCTCGACGAAGAGGATCTGAAGATCGTGTCCGCCCATGCGCAGGACGCGGTGATGAAGGTGGCCGACCTCGAATTCCTGGCGCACCGGAAACGTTTCGTCGTCGCCATGAACCGCTTTGCCTGGGAAGAGAGCGGAGGCCTGTTCAGCCATCACAACGAGCGGCGGCGGTGCATTCTGCATTTCGACCGGGTGTTGGCGGTGCGCACATCAGGCATCGCCCGCGACAAGCCGGACGAAGTGCTGTCGCTGCTGGCCGTCCGCTTCGACCCGGCCGAGGCACCAGCCGGCGTCGTCGAACTGGTCTTTTCCGGCAGCGGCGCCATCCGTCTCGATGTCGAATGCATCGAGGCTCGGCTCACCGATATCGGCGGCGCCTGGGAGGCGTCATCCCGTCCCGCCCACAAGACCTGACGGCAAGAGATGGCGATCACGATCAGAATTTCCGAGCCGGATTTCGAAAACCGCTTTGCCGCATTCCTCGCCACCAAGCGCGAGGTTTCGGTCGATGTCGACGAGACGGTGCGCGAGATCGTCGCGCGTGTCCGCGCCGAAGGCGACGCGGCGCTGCTCGATTATTCGCTGCGTTTCGACAAGGCCGACCTCGCCGCAACAGGCATCGCCGTCACGCGCGCCGAGGTCGAGGCGGCCTACGGCCATGCCGATCCCGCGACGGTCGAAGCCCTGAAACTCGCCCGCGACCGCATCGAGGCGCATCACGCCCGCCAGCGTCCGGCCGACGATCGTTACGTCGACTCGATCGGCGTCGAGCTCGGCTCGCGCTGGACCGCGATCGAATCCGTCGGCCTCTATGTGCCGGGCGGAACGGCGAGCTATCCGAGTTCCGTCCTCATGAATGCCGTGCCGGCGCGTGTCGCCGGCGTCGGGCGCATCGTCATGGTGGTGCCGGCGCCCAACGGCCGGATCAATCCTTTGGTGCTGGTCGCGGCCGACCTCGCCGGCATCGCGGAGATCTATCGCGTCGGCGGCGCCCAGGCGGTCGCCGCCCTTGCCTATGGCACGCAGACGATCCGGCCGGTCGCCAAGATCGTCGGTCCCGGCAACGCCTATGTCGCGGCGGCCAAGCGGCAGGTGTTCGGCACCGTCGGCATCGATATGATCGCCGGCCCCTCCGAGGTGCTCGTCGTGGCGGACGGCTCGAACGATCCCGAATGGATCGCGGCCGACCTGCTGGCCCAGGCCGAGCACGACACGGCTGCCCAATCCATCCTGATCACCGACGACGCGGCTTTCGGCGCCGCTGTGGAGTCGGCAGTCGAGCGCCAGTTGAACCTGTTGCCGCGCGTGGAAACGGCGGCAGCGAGCTGGCGCGACTTCGGCGCCGTCATCCTGGTCGATAGCTTCGACCAGGCGCCGCCTCTGGTCGACCGCATCGCGGCCGAACATCTGGAGCTCGCCATCGACGATCCGGAAGCGTTCCTCGCGAATATCCGCAATGCCGGCGCGGTCTTCGTCGGCCGGCACACGCCCGAGGTGATCGGCGACTATGTCGGCGGCTCCAACCATGTGCTGCCCACGGCCCGATCCGCCCGCTTCTCGTCGGGCCTGTCGGTGCTCGACTTCGTCAAGCGGACCTCGATCCTGAAGCTCGGGCCCGAGCAACTCCGTGCACTTGCTCCCGCCGCGATCGCGCTGGCCAAGGCCGAGGGCCTCGACGCCCACGGGCGATCCGTCGCGATCCGCCTCAACATGTAGGCCTTCGCGATGCACGGGCCCGCCACCGGAACGAAGAGGCTGATCGAAGTCGAGCTCGACGAATCGATCGGCCGCTCGACCCCGGATGTCGAGCACGAGCGGGCGGTCGCCATCTTCGACCTGATCGAAGAGAACAGCTTCGCGCCCGTCAACGACGGCGGGCCCGGTCCCTACAAGCTCAAGCTCTCGCTGGTCGATGCGCGCCTGGTGTTCGCGATCATGCGCGAAAGCGGCGATCCGGTGGCGACCCATATCCTCTCGCTCACGCCCTTCCGGCGGATCGTGAAGGACTACTATTTGATCTGCGAAAGCTATTACGCTGCCATCCGCTCCTCCACGCCGAGCCAGATCGAGGCGATCGACATGGGCCGCAGGGGCCTCCACAACGAGGGCTCGCAGACGCTGATGGACCGGCTCGACGGCAAGATCGAGATCGATTTCGACACCGCGCGCCGGCTGTTCACGCTGGTCTGCGTGCTGCACTGGCGCGGCTGACCGGCAACGTGAGCGGCCCGGCCACGACGACACCGAGCTCGGTCCTGTTCATGTGCGGCATGAATTCGGTCCGTTCGCCGATGGCCGAACTCTTGGCGCGACGCGCGCTGCCGGCCTCGACCTTCGTCGCCTCGGCCGGGATTCGCGCCGGCGAGCGCGACCCGTTCGTCGACATGGTGCTGGCCGAGGAAGGTCTGTCGCTCCATGAGCGGCAGCCGCGCACAGTCGACGATCTCGAAGACCACTATTTCGACCTGATCGTCTCCCTGTCGCCCGAGGCCCATCATGCCGCGCTGGAGCTCACCCGCTCGATGGCCGTCGAGGTGGAATACTGGCCGATGCCGGACCCTACCATCGTCGGCGGTACGCGGGAGCAGATCGTTGCCGCCTATCGCGACGTTCGCGAGCGGCTGAAGCGGCGCATCGCGGCCCGATTCGGCTGACGACATCCCCGCACGCGCGGAAACCTGGACATCGTACGCAGAAGCGGTCCCGGTTTCGAGACAAATCCGACGCTGAAACCGATCGACAGGACGACAGCAGGATTCTATCAGTGCGACCGACGTTCAAGCGTGTTCACAAGCGCGCCATAATCATATAGGTTCCGCGCAATTTCGGGGCCTTGCCCCAGGCCCAATCAACCCAAAGGTATCGAATGCCGAAGGAAGAAGTCCTCGAGTTTCCGGGTATTGTGACGGAACTGCTCCCCAATGCGATGTTCCGGGTGAAGCTTGAAAACGAACATGAGATCATCGCCCATACGGCGGGCCGCATGCGCAAGAATCGCATCCGCGTGCTCACGGGCGACAAGGTCCTGGTCGAAATGACGCCCTATGACCTGAGCAAGGGCCGCATCACCTACCGCTTCAAATAGCGCCGCGCCGCCGGAACCCGACGGGACGCCGATGAGCATCTACCCGAAGCTCGTGCTCGCCTCAGGATCGCCCCGGCGGATCGAGTTGCTGCAGCAGGCCGGCATAGAGCCGCACCGGCTTTTTCCGGCCGATGTCGACGAGACGCCGCTTCGGGCCGAGCATCCGCGCTCGCTCGCCAAGCGTCTGTCGCGCGCCAAGGCCGAGAAGGCCGCCGCCGCGCTGAAGGACGACCCGGAAGCCGGGAACGCGCTCGTGCTTGCGGCCGACACGGTGGTGGCCGTCGGCCGCCGCATCCTGCCCAAGGCCGAAATGGTCGACGAGGCGTCGAACTGCCTTCGGCTGCTTTCGGGACGTTCGCATCGCGTCTATTCCGGCGTGTGCCTGGTCACCCCCGCCGGCAAGATCCGGCAGCGGCTGGTGGAGACCCGCGTGCGCTTCAAGCGGCTGTCGCGCCAGGAGCTGGAAAGCTACCTCGCCTCCGGCGAGTGGCGCGGCAAGGCCGGCGGCTACGCCGTCCAGGGGCTCGCCGGGGCCTTCGTCGTGAAGCTGGTGGGCTCCTACACCAATGTGGTCGGCCTGCCGCTCTACGAGACGGTCGGGCTTTTGACCGGGGAAGGCTTCCCCGTGCATTTCAACTGGCTGTCGGGGCCGAGGCACTGAGCCATGACCGGCGGCAAAGTCACCCCCCTGAGGGCGAAGCGCCCCTGCCCCGAATGCGGCAAGCCCTCGGCGCGCGAGACCTATCCCTTCTGCTCGCAGCGCTGCAAGGATATCGACCTCAATCGCTGGCTGTCGGGAGCCTACGCAATTCCCGTGACCGAGGAAGAAGAAAACACCGATCCCGGCAAGGAAGGCTGACGCGGGCATTTTGTGGCGCCAGCCCGCATCGTCAGGGCATGCCGTCATCCAAATGCGAACTGCTCTTTTTCGAACGATCTCCTTCTTCGTGTCCGCCGCAACCGGCGATTCATCACCTGCTCCCGACCGGCTGCCGGTGTCGACCGCCCTGGATCCGGCCGCGCCGCAGCACGCCGGACCTGCCTGCAGGGAAGCTCGCAAGCGTCGTTGGAAAACTGTCATTTAATTCGCCGCGAAGCGCTGGACAGGCGGAAATCTCGTGCTATAACCCACGCGCTTTCGGGGCGGTGCCCACCGCCCACGACACCCGGAAGGTCCCCTTCCGTGAGAGGCCCAGGTAGCTCAGTTGGTAGAGCAGCGGACTGAAAATCCGCGTGTCGGTGGTTCGATTCCGCCCCTGGGCACCATCCCCTCTTCTCCCGACAGTCCCTTTCGCCGAAGCTTCTACTCTCCTGTCTCGGCAACTAGCTGAAATACTTACTGATTTCGCTGCCCAAAGCGCGGATGGTCGGGTTTCGTGGAATTTCGGCGCAATTGGTCCAACGAGGCGGGGGGCTGGTATTTTCGCTGGTATTGGAGATCCTGATGGTATCGATGCAGCCAAATGGAGGTCCCGGAAATGGCTCTTTCCGACGTAAAATGCCGTAATGCCCGACCCGCTTCCAAGCTCGTGAAATTGTCTGACGGTGGCGGGCTCCAGCTTTGGGTGCAGCCTACCGGATCTCGCCTATGGCGCCTCGCCTATCGTTTTGGCTGCAAGCAGAAGCTTCTGGCGTTGGGCAGCTATCCCCTCATCTCCCTCGCTGAGGCACGCGAGGCGCGCGATACCGCCAAACGTCTCCTCCTACGTGGCATCGACCCCGCACAGGAGCGTAAGTCGCAAAAGGCTTCGGCGGAGGACACCTTTCGCTCAATCGCGGAGGACTATGTCGACAAGCTGAAGAAGGAGGGACGTGCCGACCGGACCATCACCAAGGTCAAATGGCTGCTCGACTTTGCCTATCCAACGTTTGGGGACAAAAGCGTTCGGGAGATCGATCCGGCCACAATTCTTGCCGCTCTCCGCAGCGTGGAGGTTCGTGGTCGATACGAGTCGGCCAGGCGAATGCGCTCCACCATCGGCAGCGTGTTTCGATATGCAATCGCAACCGCACGCGCCGATGTAGATCCGACGATCGCCCTGAGGGGCGCACTCGTCGGTCCGACGGTCACGCCCCGTGCCGCGGTTACCGATCCTAAGGCCTTGGGAGGCTTGCTGAGGGCGATTAATGCATTTGACGGACAGCCTACAACCCGAGCCGCTCTGAAGCTGATGGCCCTGCTATTTCCCCGCCCCGGCGAGCTGCGCGCGGCCGGATGGGACGAGTTCGATTTCGAAAGCTCGGTGTGGAGCATCCCTGAAGGACGCATGAAGATGCGACGGCCGCACCGCGTACCTCTTTCCACGCAGGCCGTCAGCGTCCTGACCTCACTTAGAGAAATCTCTGGTGGTGGATCGCTGTTGTTTCCTAGTGTTCGATCGGGTTCGCGTCCGATTTCCGACAACACGCTTAACGCCGCCCTTCGCCGTATGGGCTATGGCAAAGAAGAAGCTACCGCGCACGGCTTTCGAGCAACGGCATCAACTCTGCTAAACGAATGCGGCAAGTGGCACCCGGACGCCGTAGAGCGGCAGCTGGCCCACATTGAGAACAACGACGTTCGGCGCGCCTATGCCCGGGCAGAGCACTGGGAAGAGCGCGTCAGGATGATGCAATGGTGGGCCGATTATCTGGATGAACTCGAGAGCAAAAACTCGCGGGTGGTCTCAATCGGGGGACGCGAGGCAAGCCTGCTGTCCATACATCCTCGCGAGGGTCTAGTTTGGAAGCCAACAGCGACGGTTCGCCAAACGACGAGACGAACCTCCAATCTCCGAAAATCACACTGAACCCCGTCGAAAACACCGAAACTGGGCGACCAATGTTGCAGGCCTGGAGGGTCATCGTTTTCCACAGGAAATCAATTGGCCACACATTTCCTTCGTATTCTCTCGTATGGTCTGGCGAACCTAAGGACCAGGAGGAGGACTAGTATTCCCTCCGCGGTGTCTCGTCGTCCACAAGAAGGGTCGATTAACCCGTGACGAACGTGGCTGGTTTGGGGCCGAGAACGGACTATCCGGTTGTGGGGATCGCCCGGCGGTAAGCTGCCATTCTGCAGCCGACCCCGTTGAGGACGTTTAACCCGGACTAGGGAGCACCCGAAAACTGCCTTTCATTCAACACCTGGTTCGACTGCGCGGGGCCGCTAGGCGACTGGCAATTTTCAGATCATTCGACCGACTAACTGACCCTTGAGGGCCGTCCGCCGAGCTTCCGCAATCGGGTTCCGCCTCAAGGAATGAACCCACTGGATCAGCACGCAAAGGTCAGCTATCTTGTTGTGAACAACAAATCGATCGGGGCCATGCGCTACACGCCGAGCCAAGTCCGACATGTGGTCGGTATCACACAGGAAACGCTCCGCCACTGGCGGCGGGCGCTGCCGTCCCTCGGCGGTCTCAAGGGGCACGCGCCTGTGTTCCGGCCTGGGCAATTGCTCGGCCTGGCAGTAGTGCGGGTGCTCGTTGAAGACCTTGGTCTCACCGTTGGAGCGCTACGCTCTGCCGAACGTCACATCTTCGACATCTGCAGTTCGCCCCAGTGGATTCGACTTGCCCAGGGCCATCTCCTCGTGCGCCCAATCGAGGGGCAGGTCAGCTTCGTCGACACGATCTCGGATAGTGATCTCGGGCGTCCGGCGATCTTGCTCCCACTTGAGCCGATCGTCGCTGCCCTCCGCCTAGCGCTTCTCGAAGTCGCGCCCGAAGAGGCTCAGCAAAGCATAGCATTTCCGCCAGTCAATGTGAGCCAACGTCGCGCAGCAGGAAGTGCAAGGCCATGACGCCTGCGATCGCCGCCATTGTCAGCGGATTGGGCGGCCTCGGCTACCCGACCGAAGCGCTTCTCTCCGACTATAGTTTTGCCGACGTCCTTTCGCCGGCCGGTGAAACACGCCGGGTGGCATTCGCGGCATTCACCCAAACGCCGCCATCCTATCGAACGGCCGCCTTCGGTGTGGTCGAGGCCGGGTCGGGCGGACCCGACCTGACCGAGCTGCGGGCACTCGGGGCACCGATGATCTTCGCCGTGACCGGGGATTGCGTCGAGTTGTGGCAAGTCCACGCTAGCAAGGCCGCGAGCCGCATGGCCGTCGTCGCGATTGATGCTCTGGGCGACCTGTTCGCACGCCACGCCGAGCATTGGAGCCCGCGCGCTATTCATCGTGCGAAGGCAATCGGTGCTGAGCCGCTGGCTGGCCGCCAGTTTGACTTCGTAGACATCGGCCTGATGATCGCAATCGAGGGCGAGGTGCATGTCAAGCTCGATACCTTGCTGCGCGAGACACTCGCCAATGTGATCGATGTCCGGGGGCGCCCGAACATGGACGCGCGCTTGTTGTTTCAAGCGACATTCCGGTTCCTTGCCGCGAAGATTCTGACCGATCGCGGTCATGAGTCGGCAGCCAATTGGGCGGATGGTAATGTCGACAACGTGTTGCGTGGGATCGACCTCTATTATGGCTTGGGAACCATCGTACCCTCGCCGCGCGATCGCGCGCTGTTGGAAACCGTATGGGACGGTATCCGCACCGGCATCAATTTCCAGAATATCTCGGCCGACGATCTCGCGTTTGTTTATGAGAATACCTTCGTGACATCGGAAGCACGTGCGGAGTACAGCACGCACAGCACACCGCGGCAAATGGCCGAGCATATTGTCCGGCGTCTCGAACTTTGGCGGAACCTGGAACGTGTCCGCGTATACGAGCCATTTGCGGGTGCGGGCGTGCTTCTCGTGGCAGCGCTCAGGCAACTGCGCGCCGCGTTGCCGCTTGAGTGGAACGATGAAGAGCGGCATCACTTCGTGACCGCACGCCTCTCTGGCGACGAAATCGACGAATTCGCCTGTGAAGTCGCTAAGCTGTCGCTGATCCTCGCCGACTATCCCAATCACAATGGCTGGGACATCCAGCAGGCCGACCTGTTCGTCGGCGATCGGCTGCGGACGCGGATCACCGCCGACACTTTTGTCATCTGCAATCCGCCGTTCGAGGATTTCGATGCGGATGATCGCAACAGCGCCATCGCGCAGCACGATGTTTCCAAGCCGATAGCGGTGCTGGAAGCAGTGATTGAGTCGCGGCCGGCCGGCATCGGATTCGTCCTTCCCTCAAGCTTCATTGTTGAAAAGCGCTACCGCAAGGTGCGAGCCTTGATCGAGAGTCACTATACTTCGGTCGAAATCGTGGAGATTCCGGACGATGTGTTTTCCGCATCGCGTACCGCAGCCTCCCTATTGATCGCCCGCGACCCACGGACGGCCGCCGACGAACCCCGGATCACAATCCGATCAAGTGAAGTCACGTTGCGCGACCGTCTGCCGTTTCTCAAGGCGGGCGTCATCACCCGCAGTCGGTCGCTGACTCGGTGGGTGCCTGACACGCCAAGTGGCGATCTGTGGGTGCCAGCTCTCCATGAGATTTGGACCTATCTTTCGGATCGGCCTGTGCTCGGCGATCGTCTCGAACTGCATCGTGGCATCGAATGGTCAGGTCCGCAGGCGAGCTCCTGGAGTCGCGAGCCTGAGCCCGGCTTTGAAGCCGGTCTGCATGGTGTCAATGGACATCGGCAGTTTCAGTCTCCACATCCCGTATGGCTCGATTGTCGGCCGGAATCCGCTCGCGGTGGCGCGTACAAGCTGCCGTGGAGCCAAGCGAAGCTCATCATCAATGGTGTTCGTTTGAGTCGCTATTCCTGGCGGCTGGCGGCAAGCTTCGACGCCGATGGGCTGGTCTGTTCGCAGCAATTTATTGGGGCATGGCCGAAGGAAGGCGTGAGTAACAAATATCTCCTTGCGTTGATGGCCGTGCTCAATGGTCCCGTTGCGAATGCCTTCGCCACGGTCTTCACGTCGGACCAACGCTACCGGCTGACGACTCTGCGCTCCATTCCGCTCCCCAATCATCTGCCTCCCGAGATCGCTGAGATGACAACGACCTATATCAGGCGGCTGTCGCAAGCTCCTTTTTCCTTCGATGGTGATACTGCGGTTCAGCGCCTCCTCGCCGAGATCGACAGTGCGGTCCTTGCGAGCTACGCGCTTCCGGTCCGACTCGAGCGCGAATTGCTGCGCTTTTTTGAGGGTGCGCGGCGACCGGTCGCTCATGCATGGGAAGGTTGGCCTGGGTTGGACGCAGCACCCGGTCTTTCGCTTGCCGAGACACTCACCGGCCACCGAGAACAATTCAGCGACAATTGGGTCAAGAGCGTCTTCAAACCCTTACCCCAAAGCGAAGCCGACGCGTTGCGCGCATATATCGGCTGATCAATGACCGGATATCTGCTCGACACCTCGGTTCTGATCGCCCTCGTTGATCCTACCCATGTGCTGCACGCGACTGTCGCTGCAGCGATCGATGCCATGAGTGGCGATGATCTCCAATATGTCTCGGCCGTAAGCGTCGGAGAAATCCGCACCGGCGTAGCAAGCGTGCAAAACATCCATGGTCGCACGCCAACACATGCCAGTCAGGTGCTCGCAGAAGCACAGGCTCGCACGCTGCTGTCGATAAACACCCAGGTTGCGGTCACATATGGCGATCTCAAGGCCGCAATGGTGAGCACGTTTATGCCGAAGGCGAGCAGAAACAAGCCGCCTGCTCATCTCCAAGATTGGATCGACCACGCTACAGGCAAGCGGTTAGGCATCAACGAGAACGATCTTTGGATTTGCGCTCAGGGGTTCGAGCGCGATCTGCACGTCCTCACCTGTGATGGCGACTTTTCGCGGGTGCAAGCCGCCGAGCCACGCCTCGCGCTCAGGGTGGTGCGGACTATCTGAATACGCGGCCAATGAACAGCGCGGCGCTGAAGTGGAGGGTCACTGTGCTCTATTGATCCGCTTATACGATCGGAGAGGATCGAGACGATTTATGGGACGGGTGTCGGCAAAATATCTAGGCCCGACCTCATTCGGGATAAGCTGTGCCAGCGTTGTATGGCCCATGCGGGGGCGAAAGCTGCCGTCGTTTCGATATCGTCTAGCAGTCTATGCGTGTCCGCGTCGCGCCCTAGGGCGTTCAACGGAGCTATTCACCCTTATACACTAAAGCATAAAGGGTGCCTCGCCAATCAATATCGCTGGGACGCGATCGGTCATAGCCAGTCTAGCCGTCGGATCAGGGCAATGCCGCTACCTGCACAGGCGTTGGTATAGGCGCCGCCTTTGACAGCACTTGGTAGTGATCGACCACATCGCAGCAAGCCTTTTGAAGTGGCTCAAATCGCGAAAAGTCGATTGTAGCGCGCTTGGGTGCGATAATTTCCGTGGCGAATTCATTTTTCCCGTAAAATTTGGTCTGGTCGAACTTCTTGTTGCTGCGGTTAAATTCCCGAACCCCGATCTTTTCAGCCAGCACGGAGCCATCAAACAGGTCTTCGATAGCCGTTGAGGCACCCGCCACCTTGCGAATGGGCACTACGTAAAGGTTCTCGTAGACGTAATAGAATGGGTCCGAACCGTCGATCGGTTTCCCGAGAATGTTAGTCAGGTGGTTGAAGATTTTCGTCGAGCCGCTGTCGTTGTCCACCACCATGATGACCGGCTGTGACGCCCCATGTTTGAAAGGCTTCATCCGCTGGCGGTAGGAACTGAGCAGCTTGTTCATTTCGTCGCCGCCGCCCGACAGGTCTTGGAAGCGGGCCGTGCGAGAGTTGTAGTGGAAGAAGTCCACCAAAAGGGAGAACTTCGGCGTGGCGTCCACAAGCCGCGGGAACTTCAGATGCAGGCTCTTTATCGCCGCGCGCAGATAAATGTTGTCGGTCTTTCCCTCGCAGATGATGCGCGGCCGAACGATCCCATAAAACGACTGGTAGTCCAGGAAGTATCCGAACAGCTTTGAGAACCCGGGCTGGTCATCGGTGAAGAAGGCATCATTCTTGATGCGCCGTATTTGGTAGATGAAGCTCAGCATACCATCGAGGCTGTCGTTGCTGACGGGGCGCTCGCCCCTCTTAGTACCGGTGTGTGCCCAGCCATGCTGAAACAGATGCCTGCACATAGCGCGGGACTGCTTGTAGTACTCGTGCCTGACGTTGAGTTTTTGATTGACGATCAGACCTGTCGTGTCCTGCCGCGAATCCCGCTTTTGCATGCGGGATTTCTCGTGATTGACCTTGAATCCGGCGCGGTAGACGAGCCGCAGGATTCCATCACCGGCAGTCCATTTGTCACGGCTGCCTCTGACAAGGCGCGCTACCGCTTCCGGAAACTCCTTTTCGTTGGTTGAGAAGGTCAGGTCATCTGCATACCGCGTGTAGGTGCAGTGATGCTTGCTGGCCATCTTATTCAGCTGAATGTCGAGGATGTGGGCGATCAGATTGGATATGACCGGCGAGCACGGACTGCCTTGCGGTAGCTTGTTATTGTGGCAGGCGATTTGCGCGATGATGGTCGCGATCTTCGGATCGAGCTGGAAGTTCCGGTCCTTGATGAAGAACCCGTAGACCCGCCCGAAATTGATGCTTGGGAAAAAGTCCTGCAGGTCGGCGTTGAAGACCCAGCGCCGGTTGCGATGGTGCGCGGCGTTGGTCACGATCGAGAAGCCGGTCTTGAAGCCATGGGATACCACCCTGGCCTTTGTAGCGCGCTTGCCTTCAAGCTCCGCTTCAATCCGCCCAAGGAGACCGGCCAATCTCGTTTGGACGAGCTTCAGCCGCGAGTTTGGTGCTGCAATGAGACGGCGACCACCATTCTTCTTTGGAATTTCGAAGTAATCATAGGGATTGGCACGCCGGTACCAATAAAGGGCATATGATACCGTTTCGCCCTTGAGTTTAAGAAGGCGGGCAAGCTGAGGAAGGGTCGTGGCGCTCTTGAGTTCGCTCAGTTCTGACATGGAATGGCTTGCGGATACTCGTATGCCAGAGCATCGGACATGGGTATACAGTCCGTAAGGAATGTGCGGGCAGAACCCCGCGCATTGATATCAACTATCGCCGAAACAACAACAGCAGAATCTATCCGCAAGCACGGCACCTACAGCACAATCCGGCACGGAATTCAAGCTCCTAGGTCCCTTCCGAGGTGAAGTCGTCCTTATCGAGTGCCGCCGCTGCAGGAAGCAGGTTTTCATGGAAGATGACCAGCAGCTTGTCGCGCGGAACGTTGTCGAGCAACGCGTACCGGACGACATACTGGCCGAACCTTTTTCCTATCGGCGTCTGGCAACTGTAGAACATTAAAAGCAGCTCGTAGTCGGAGAGCTGAGCGCGCAGCAGCCGCATGTACCGCTGCTTGTCGACAACGGGGCTTTCGTCGACGAACCGCACGACGTTGTAGAGATAGCGGAAGTAGTGGCCGATATCCTGCTTGTAGCTGTCCATGAACTCCTTGTAGGCTGAGGAGATTTTATCGCCGTCGTTTGGCTCCATGTTGTTGTGATACATGCGTTCGAAATAGACGAAGAAGGTCTTGAAGCAGTCTCTCCCAGTGCTTGTTTGGCCACCTTCTTTGTTCCGCAAATCCATCGCGTTCACGATCGAGTTGTGGAGATTCAGCATCTGGAAAAACGTCGATTCGAAATTCTGTCGATCGGTCGACTGGATTTGCGTTTCGAGCGCGTTCGCCGACCTCGCGAATTCGTCGCGTGTAAGGCGCAGCTCAAACTGCTGGATCACGATTGTCAGGAGCAGGCCGATCACCGTGATGAAGGTGAAGATCGGTGTCAGTGTGCCGTCGAGGAACGCGCCGACATCCTGAATCTCGGCGCCGTTAAAAAACCACGCCGAAAAGGCCAGTACTGACATCGCAATCGTCAGAAGAATGGCGAGCACCAGCAGTCCGAACGGAGCCGCCCGCATATCCTTGGCTTCGGGATCTACCATTCGGTAGAACAGGCCGCGAAGCCACCATCCTCCATCGATCCTTGCCGCTCCGACAACGATAATCGCCGCGACAGCTAGTATGAAGCGATAAGGAATATCGGCCATTGTTCGTCCCCCGCCACAGTTTTAGTCACAAGTAGACGAGACGCAAAGCAGAAACGCCGCTCGACCTTTCGGAAGCGGCGTTTCACGAAGCTAGCGGCAGTGCCGCCCGTTCGGATGCGGGTGACGACTAGATTGATCTGATGGCTGCAAATCAAGACTTGGTCGACATCGAGAAAGAGGTGCGCAGTGCTACTGCGAAGCACAACCCGTTCTTGCGGGAGCTCGAGCTTCCATCTTTGCCGATGGCGAAAGACGATGTGAGCCCACCAGCACAGCGCCGAATAAACGTCCGCTGTCGGGCAAAGTTCATCTCCGCCTGAATGTCAGCATTGAGGCGGTGGGTTCAACCGGTCGCCGCAACACTCTTAATCTGAGAGGATGAGGAGGTGTTGCATGGTGACGTCACGGATCTGGTTTACGTCAGCGCAGAAGGCCGAGCTTTGGGAGCGATGGAAGCAAGGTCAGAGCATTTCGTCGATCTCGCGGGCACTGGACCGCCGGAACAAGACCGGCGTTCAGCGGATCGTATCCTTACACGGCGGCATTGCTCCCTCAGCAAGGCGTAGAGCAGCCTCGGCGCTCGGGCTGGCGGAGCGCGAAGAGATCTCTCGCGGGATCGCGGCGGGTTTCGCGATACGCGCTATTGCACGAAGTCTCGGGCGATCTCCATCGACAATATGTCGGGAGATCTCTCGCAATGGCGGTGCACAAACGTATCGCGCAACCCGGGCCGACAAGCAGGCTTGGCAGCGCGCGCTACGCCCGAAGACCCGCTGCCGCCAATGAATCCACGGGCCATTGGTTTCGAGCGAGACTACTATTCCCAGAAGCTGCCCGGGGGTGGTCAGGAAAACCATTGTTTCGAGGATCTGTGGAACACCATCGAGACCGGATGGCCGGAAACGGTGCGGGCGCTCGCGGCACGCCGCCTGTCGGCCGCCATCTCCTTCAACGTGCTCGGCATGCAAACGATCTTGCGCGCGCGTGTTCCGGCGACGCGCGATCGGCACGCGCTGATGATCGAGGCCAAAATTCGCTGCGAGCACAAGATCGGCGAAGAACTCGGCGTCCTTCCTCCGCCGCTCGAGCGCTATGCGGGCCAGTTCGACACCGTGCCGATAGGCGTCGACCCACATGAAACGCTGCTGGCAATGAAAGGTGAGTTCAAGGATTTCGGCGACCTCTGTTTCCGCCTCGGCTTCGAGGTACTCCACAACAGGACAAGCACGCCTTTCCTCACATCGGACAATCCGGTCTGCAGCTACGATCCGCGTCAGGCGTTCCATGCGCGTACGCCTTACGAGCATTCCGGCGAGGTCGAGCTGATCTTCCCGGTTTCGGCGCACATGCTTGTGCGCGGTTCCAGCAAGCGCGGGCCGGTGAACATGATCTCGCGCCATCGCGATATCTCCGACAGCCACAAGGTGCGGCAACTCAATCGCACGATCGCGCAGTTTTCCTATCGCATGACCATCGGCCAGGATCGCTCTAGCGACGACCTGATCCGCGCCCATGGCGCGATCGTGCCGACCATCACCACTAGAGTGCGGCGACTTGGGAAAGAGGTGCATATCATCTGCCGGAATGTTTTCGGTCCCCGGCCGAGGTTATCTCAATACATCGACACGCCTGAAAAGGCCGCGCGCCTTGAGGCCAGGATGGCTGCTACATCGAGCCACGCGGACCCGATCCTCGAATGACCGGATTGATGGAAGAGCCTTCCGTTTGCGCGGTGTTTTGGACTGCCGGGGTCAAATGCGACCATTCGCGGCATCACCGGAAGGCGACAGATGGTATTTCCCACCCAACCATGCCCGTAACAATCACGCGGTTTTGTCTCTCACGCGAGAACACCCCTGATGGAGAAAGCGAAGCTCTCCGAGTTGAAAAAGCTGCGACATCTCAACATCGAAACCTTGAATGGTCGGGTCATCAACATGATGCCGCTCTTGGGAGGACCGATCCTGGCACCTCTGGATTCCGAACCTCGATGGCACGCTGATGGAGATGTGTCCGGTTGACGCCGCCCATTCGCCTATTGGGGAAAGAGTGCCGCCCGCGACGAAGACGTGTGCTTCGGCCTGCTCGAGATATTGTGGCAACGCGCGAGCTTTCCAGACGTTGTGCAGGCGTATTTGCTCTCGTCGGCGCGTACCTATTGTGGGTTCAAATCCAGCGTCAAAGACGCCAGTTGCGATTTGAGAGCGAATGGATCGCGCTCAAACGCAAACGTGAGAACCTGGCGGCCCGCATCGGGCTTCCACACGCTCTCGCAGAGCTTAGCAGATATTGGGCTGCCTCGTTCGAGTCCTCGCGCAGCCGGGTCGCAGCGTCGCGTGCTTCCGCAATCTCTGGAGAAATGATTTGGAGTCGCCTGTATTTTCCTTGTCGTATATCCTAGTCAGCGCGACCGACGAAGTTCGGCCAAGCGACCGGCCAAATCGACCTACCGATCGCAAATTTGCACATGCTATCAATGCGCTAAGCATAGCGAATATCGGCCATCATCGGCATTGGCGTCGTCGATCAACCGTCTCGGTGAAGCTGAGGTGGCGCCTAACATCGGCCAAATGATCGGCCAGTTATGGGCGCTCAGCTAAAATTTCTGTTGACATATACGTACTTAGCGCGATCTAACATCGGCCAATCATGGAAGAGACCGTACAGCGCATCGAGCCGGCGCGCCTGGAAGACGTTGCGGAGCCTATCTCCGACGCGCTGGCTGAGCTGTCAGCAAGCTCGGCGGTTCTCGGCGCCAAGCTGCATCCGCGCACGGCCGCGAACCTGGCGGATCTCGTGCGCATCATGAACACCTATTACAGCAACCTGATCGAGGGCCACAACACGCGCCCCCGCGACATCGAACGCGCCCTCGCCGGCGAATTCGACAAAGACCAGGAACGACGCAATCTGCAGGTGGAAGCCGCGGCCCATGTTCGACTGCAGGGGGAAATCGATCGCCTGGCCGCAGAGGGTCAGCTCCCAGAACCGGCTTCGCTTGATTTTTTGCGCTGGCTGCATGCGGAATTCTACCGTGACGCCGATGAGGCGATGTTGCGCATTCGCGGCGCAGACAGAGAATTCTTGATGGTTCCGGGTCGGTGGCGATCACAGCCCGAACATGATGTCACTGTCGGCCGCCACCAGCCGCCGTCAAGCGATCGCGTCGAAGCGTTCATGGAGCATTTCGCTAGCCGGTACCGCTTCCAACGTACGGGCAAAGCGGCTAGGATATTGGCGATTCCGGCCGCGCATCATCGGTTCAATTACATTCATCCCTTCCCAGACGGCAATGGACGCGTCAGCCGCTTGATGAGTCACGCCATGGCCCATGAGGCAGGAATCGCCGCGCATGGGCTGTGGTCGATTTCCCGAGGCCTGGCGCGGGGTCTGGAAAGCCGCGGCGACTATAAACGCATGATGGATCACGCCGACATGCCACGCCAAGGCGATCGCGACGGCCGCGGCAATCTTTCTATGCGGGCGCTGGCGGATTTTACCTTATGGTTTCTACGCGTATGCATCGACCAGGTCAGTTTCATGTCGAGCCTGTTCGATTTGAACCAACTAGCCCGGCGCCTGCAGCGGTTCGTTCAACGCTACGACCTGAAGCCCGAAGCTTTCCGGCTGCTCGAGGAGGCGCTTCTGCGCGGCGAGTTCGATCGCGGTGAGGCCTCACGTATCGCTGGCTTGCCGGAACGTACGGCCCGCCGCGTGTTTACCGAGGTGCTCGAGCTTGGCCTGCTTGCGTCCGATACCCCGAAAGGACCGGTATCGCTACGCTTCCCGGTCGACACGTTGGACGAACTGTTTCCTAAGCTATTTCCGGAAACTTAGCGTCGCATAACTGCGCCTACTGTTTCCCCGCCCCGGCGAGTTGCGAGCCGCCGGATAAGAAGAGTTCGACTTCAAAGGTTCGGTGTGGACCATCCCGGAAGCACGCATGAAAATGCGGCGGCCGCACCGCGTTGCACTTTCGAGGCAGGTCATCAAAATCCTGACCGAGCTCAGAGACATTTCCGGCGGCGAGGCGCTGCTGTTTCCAAGTGTGCGATCGGGTTCTCGTCCGATTTCCGACAATACACTTAACGCCGCCCTGCGTCGCATGGGTTACAGCAAGAAAAAGCAGCGGCTCACGGTTTCCGAGCAACGGCATCAACTCTGTTGAATGAATGCGGCAAGTGGCATCCAGACGCAAGAGAGACAGCTGACCCATATTGAAAAGAACGACGTTCGGCGCACTTACGCCAGGGCAGAGCACTGGGAAAAGCGCGTCAGTATGGTGCAGTGGTGGGCCGATTATCTGGACGAAATTGGGTGCACGAAACCTGCAGTTGAACCCAAACAAGTGTAACTGCAACCCCGTGTCCGCACCTATCGTGAACATGAACATCAGCTTTGCGTACGTTATGACATTGGCCGCGTCTATGTTGGGGCGGGACCGGCGACGCAGTCCTTCGAGGGACAGGGGCTTTTCACAAATCTACGTTAAGCGACTTAACTGGTTGTGGAGCTTCAATCGTTATTCCGAGTCGGCTGACGGCCGGCGTCAGCACAGCGTCAGGAACAGCGGTCTGGCTCAGCGTTCCGGCTTGTCGTCCCGGAGGATGCGCTCAGCGGCTCCGTCAAGATCCTCATATTGGCCACTCTTCAACGCCCACAGAAAGCCAGTCAGCCCCAGTGCGCCAAGAAATAGGGCGACTGGCATGAGGTAGACGAGTATCGTCATGATGACCGCGCTGATGGGTGAATGCCGGAATGCGTTGCCGAAGAAGCCCTCGTCAGCTCGGCGAGCCTAAAGCCCTGCAGCCGCAGCCCGTTTCCGATCACTAGCAGCGATGAGGCGGACATCGCGACCGCGGCGATCAACGGCGTGACGTTGCCGAAGATGGCGATCGGCACGGCAACAGCGTTGTAGATGATCGCGATGGCTATGTTTTGGCGGATCAGCCGCCCTGCCTTCCGCGAGACGTCCAGCGCAAGGGGTACGGCCGAAAGGCTTTCACGCAGGAACACGAAATCGGCCGCGTTGCGGCCAATATCGGCGGCGGTCGCGGGAGCGATCGAGACGTGCGCCGCGCCCAGCGCTGGCGTGTCGTTGAGCCCGTCGCCCACCATCAGGACCTTGTGGCCGGCCTTGGTCAGCACTTCGATCCGCTCAGCCTTCTCGGACGGCAGCAGCGCCGAAACAAAACGGTCGATGCCCAATATTCTTGCGACATCGCCACAAGCGTCCGGGGTATCGCCCGACAGCATTTCGACCGACACGCCGGCATCCTTCAATTGTCCGACCGCCGCCTTGGCGTCGGCGCGCCTAGCGTCCTCGAACTTGAAGGAGGCGACGATCCTCCCATTCTTCGAGAGCACCGTCCCGCCATAGCCGCCATACTTGCCTTCGCCACCGGTCCGGGCTTTCCATCCGGCCCAGCCGCGCCGGCCAAGACGCCAGGTGCTGTCCGCGGTCGTCGCTTCGATGCCGAGACCCGGGTGCTCGCTGACGGCTTCCAGCTTCGGCTGGCCGGCAAAACCCGCGAATGCGGCGATGGCCTTCGAGAACGGGTGACGGGAGTGCGCCGCCATGTCGGCTGCGATCGCCAGCATCGCCGGATCGATGGTCGACGCGTTGACCAGCCTGGGCTGACCGAGCGTTAGCGTGCCCGTCTTGTCGAATACCGCCACGTCTATCGCGGCCAGGCGCTCCATGGCCGATCCGTCCTTGACCATCATGCCGGCTTCGAACAAGCGGCGCGCCGCGACCACTTGCACGATCGGCACGGCCAGACCGAGCGCGCACGGGCATGTGATGATGAGAACGGCGATCGCGATCGTCACTGCCCGGTGCCAGTCGCCGGTTACCGCCATCCAGCCAAGGAACGTCACGAAGGCGGTGAGATGGACCACCGGCGCGTAGAGCGCCGAGACACGGTCGGCGATCCGCCGATAGTGCGCACGACCACCTTCGGCGGCTTCCATCAGCCGAACCATTTCCGCCAGGAAGGAGTCCTTTGCGGCAGCGGTCGCTTCGATGGTCAGCGGGCCGGTAAGATTGAGCGTGCCGGCCTGAACCTGTTCCCCGGACGCCACGGTTTTCGGTGTGCTCTCGCCGGAAACCAGCGAGCAGTCGAGATCCGACGCGCCGCGAATGACCCTGCTGTCGACAGGCACCCTTTCGCCGGCGGCGACCAGCAGTTGCATGCCCGGTTCGATCTCGCCAACCGGCAGGTAGTCGCGCGCGCCATCGCCGCGCAGCACCATGGCGCCACGTGCGGCCAACTGGGACAGGCCTTTCACGGCGGTCCGTGCCCGTTCGCGCATGACGTGATCCAGGGTGCGGCCGATCAACAGGAAAAACAGCAGGGATACGGACGCGTCGAAATAGGCGTGATCGCCATGATTGATCGTCTCGTAGAGGCTCATGGCATAAGCGAGCGACACCCCAACCGCGATCGGCACGTCCATGTTCATGCGGCCGTGGCGCAGTGCATTCCAGGCCGAGCGGAAGAAGATGCCGCCGGCAAAGGTGAGCGCCGGGATGGCGATCAATGCAGAGACCCAGTGAAACAGGTCGCGGGTAGCACCTTCGGCGCCGGACCAGACCGAGACCGAAAGAAGCATGATGTTGCCGGCGGCGAACCCGGCGACCGCGACCGCGCGGATCAGCTCGGCAAGCGTCTTGTCCTTCTTATCAGGGTCGGCTTCGAACAGGTGCGCCTGAAAGCCCAGCCGTCCCAGCGCGGCGACAAACGGAGGCACAGAGTCCCCACGCCACCGGATCGCGACCCGTTTCGTCGACAGGTTGACACGAGCGCCTTCGACGCGATCGAGCCTTCCGAGAGCCGTCTCGATGGCCTGGATGCACGCCGCGCAGTGAACCGTCGGCACTGAAAGGTCGGTCTGCCAAAGATTGTCGCCAAGCGATCGGCTCGCCAACCTGATCTCCTGGCTAGACGGCAGGACCGATGTGGTACTGGTCAGATCCAGCGCCAGTTCCGCGCTGGCTGCACAACAGCTCATTGCAGCGCTCCTTGCGAAATCATGATCCGGCGAACGTCGCGATAGGGCTCTGTCAGACCGGCATCGGCGTCGACTTCGACGATCCAGACGCCATCCCTTGGCAAGTGCTGCGCGGCAAATTCCTGGTCCGAGACGAGGGCGAGAGTGACGGCCTTGTCCCCAGCCTCGTAGGCGGGATGACGAAACAGTATCTTGACGCCATGCAACGGGACCGGCTTGCCGGTGGTATCGCTCAAGCTGTAGCGGACCTCACCCCGAGCGATCGTCAGTTTGCCGGTCCAGCCGAGTGCCGCCTGCGCGCGCCCTTCCTCGGCCTTTCGGTTGAATTGCTGGCTGGCCACATAGGTGTTCTCGACGACAAGGCCGGTCCAGCTCGTGCTGGCGAGTGTCGCCATCGTGAGATTGACCGCGATGATCACGCCGAAAAAGCCGAGAATGGTGAGCAGCATGTGCCTGCCGGTGAACTCACGCGTCTTTTGCGTATTGGTGCTCATCTGGCGATCTCCGGTGCGTTGAAGGTGGCGGTGTATTCGTCCGATTCGAAGCTCGCTCGGTCCTCGACGCGGAACTTGAAGGTTTGTGCAGCGTGCCGAACCTCACCCGCTGGCTGGCGCACGAAGACCTTCAGCATGTTCAGCCGGTCGGGTTCGACCGCGATGGCGAACAAGCGAGCTGCCGGCAGATCACTGCCGACGACGCTCATTTCGGCTCCCTGCAAGCCCTGCATCGTGACGACGATCGTCCTTGGCTCGGGGATCATGTTAAGCAGCTTGACGGTGTAACCGTTGCGGATCGAGCCGTCGGACAGGGTCACGAATTGCGGATTGCGGTCGTGCAGGACGTTGATCTCGAGTCGGTCGCGCGTCAGCAGCGAATAGATCAAGGCAAGCCCGACCGCCGTCCACGCGCCCATGTAGAAGAAGGTCCTCGGCCGGAAGATCTTGCGAATATGGAAATGCGCCAACCTGGCGGAGAATGTGCTGTCGGCCGTTCTGACGAGTGAAGGGTTCACGGGACCGGAGCCGCCTGCGGTCGCCACCGCCATGTTGGCGTTGTAGTCGGACAGCGTCGCATAGGAGATCAGCCCGCGCTCCTTGCCGAGCTTGTTCATGACGCCGTCGCAGGCATCAAGGCACAGCGCGCAAGTGATGCATTCGAGTTGTTGGCCGTCGCGAATGTCGATCCCCATCGGGCAGACTGCGACACAGGCATTGCAGTCGACGCAGTCACCGACCGGCTGCCCCGCAGCCTGGACCTTCTTGGCGTGCCGCGAACGAGGTTCGCCACGCCAGTCATTGTAGGTCACAGTGAGCGAATTCTCGTCGAGCATGGCAGCCTGGATGCGCGGCCACGGGCACATGTAGGTGCAGACTTGCTCGCGCATCAGCCCGCCGAACGTGTAGGTGGTCGCCGTTAGCACCGCGATGGTGACGTAGGCGACCGAAGCGGCGGTGCCGTTGAATACGTCGCCGATCAGCGTCGGCGCATTGGCGAAATAGAGGATCCAGGCGCCGCCGGTAGCTGCCGCTATGACCAGCCAGATGGCGTGTTTCGACACACGCAGCACCAGTTTGCGCGCGGTCCAGCGGCCGGCGTCGAGCTTCATGCGAGCGTTGCGATCGCCTTCGATCGCCCGCTCCACGACTAGGAAAAGATCGACCCATACCGTCTGCGGGCAGGTATAGCCGCACCAGGCGCGGCCGACGGTGGACGTGATCAGGAAGAGGCCGATGCCGGCCATCATCAGAAGGCCGGCGACATAGTAGAATTCCTGCGGCCATATCTCGATGAAGAAGACGTAGAAACGGCGGTTGGCAAGATCGATCAGCACGGCCTGATCAGGAGCAAACGGACCTCGATCCCAGCGCAACCAGGGCATCAGATAATAGATGCCCAGCGTGATCGCCATCACCAGCCATTTGAAGCGGCGAAAGCTGCCCGAGGCGCGTTTAGGGAAGATTTTCTTGCGCGGAGCATAGAGCGGCTGTCGTGTCTTGGCGGAGTTGACCGCTTTTGCCTCGAGCCGCTCCATCTGCGTTTTATCCAGCACGTGCATTTCCACTCGCGCGCGGCCTATGACATCGTTGTGCGACGGACTTGTCTGCTTCGACAGACGTCCGGTCTGCAGTGAGCCCGCTTCGCCGTGTGGGCCGCGTCGCCTTGCTGCAGGTCAATCGCCGCATGCCGGAATGGTGTCGGGGCCCGACTCGTGCCGGGCCCCGTCGCTTGGCGGGGAGGGCCGAGAATAGGCTTCCGTTCCTATTCTCCGCCGCCAAGCGAATGGACATAAACCGCAAGTTCCTTAACCTTGGTCTCGCCGAGACGCCCGATCCAGGCCGGCATGACACCGTGCTTCGGCGCGCGGACTTGGACGGCGATGGCTGTCTCGCCGGGTGCGTAGAGCCAGATCGCATCGGTCAGATTGGGCGCGCCGAGCTCTTTGTTGCCTTTCGCATTATCGCCATGACAGGCGACGCAGTTTTCCCCGAATACCTTGGCGCCGGGCTCGATAAGACTTGCATCCTGGACCTTGCCCGAGAGGCTGGCGACATAGGCGCCGACCTGTGCGATCTGTTCGGGCGTGATGATGTCACCGAAGGGGGGCATTTCCGACTGCCGAGTATCTGGGTCGGATGCGAAACGGATGCCGTGCGCGATCGTTTGCTGGATCTGCTCGGTCGTGCCGCCCCACAGCCAGTCATCGTCGTTCAGGTTTGGAAAGCCCTTCGACCCTTGGGCGCCCGAGCCGTGGCATTGCACGCAATTGACCTTGAAGGTAGCTCCGCCGGCCGCTACCGCGAATTCACGCAGCGCGTCGTCGGCTGCAATCTCGGATACGGTCTTCTGCTGGATGGCCGCGACATATTTGCCCTTGGCGGCTTCGGCAGCCGCCAGCTCAATCTTGACAGCGTTGCGGCTGGAATAGCCAAGCACACCCTTGGTCGCGGAAGACAGCATCGGCCAAGCCGGATACGCAATTGTATAAGCCACCGCCCAAGCGACGGTGATGTAGAAGGTTATCACCCACCATCGGGGCAATGGGTTGTTGAGTTCCCTTATCCCGTCCCATTCATGACCGGTCGTTGAGATGCCCGAGACTTCATCGATATGCTCGCTGCTCATGATCAGTCGTCCTTGAGTGGAATCTGGGCGGCTTGATCGGCCTGTGTTTTGCCGCCGGGACGCAAGGCAAAGGCAATGCAGCCGACGTAGAAGAGCGCCATGGCAAGCAGACCCCAGCTGTCCGCGAATTCCCGCATCAAATTATAGCTCATTGCGTCCCCCTCAGCGGTAGCCGGCTGCATCGTCATAGGTCTTGAAATCGACCAGTGTTCCCAGCATTTGCAGATAGGCGACGAGGGCATCCATCTCGGTCACCTGCTGCGGATTGCCGTCCAGATCACCGAGTTTGGCTTTCGGATAGCGTTTCTCGACGCCGGAGGCATCGGCATTCGGGTCGGCCTGGGCCATCAGATCGGCATTGGCGTGCGCGATCATGTCATCGGAGTACGGGACGCCAACACGCGCGTTCGCAACCAGATGCGTCGAGAAGTCCTTCACCTCGATCGGAGCGTCCTTCAGGAACGCATAGCTCGGCATGATCGATTCCGGCACCACGGAACGTGGATCGGAAAGATGTGCGACGTGCCATGCGTTCGAATAGCGGTCACCGACCCGGGCGAGATCGGGCCCGGTGCGCTTCGATCCCCATTGGAAGGGATGATCGTACATCGACTCGGCGGCCAGGCTGTAGTGGCCGTAGCGCTCGACCTCGTCCCGGAAAGGCCTGATCATCTGGCTGTGGCAGAGGTAGCAGCCCTCGCGCACATAGATGTTGCGTCCGGCGAGTTCCAGTGGCGAGTAGGGCCGCATGCCTTCGACTTTCTCGATCGTGTTGTCGAGATAGAAGAGCGGCGCAATCTCGACGATGCCGCCGACGGTCACCACAAGAAGAGAGCCAACGAGAAGAAGCGTGGCGTTCTTCTCGATGATCGCGTGTTTGTCCATCAAGCCCATTGTCTGGCTCCCTATTCGGCAGGCCGGAGGGCGGGCTCAGAACCTGGCATTGGTTGCTCTTCGCGCTCGTGGCCAAGAATGGTCATGGTCACGTTCCAGGCCATGAGCAGGGCGCCGGTGAGGTACATCGCACCGCCGATGGCGCGCATGACATAGTAGGGGTGCATGGCGGCGACGGTTTCGGCGAAGGAGTAGACCAGGAAGCCCTGCTCGTTGTATTCGCGCCACATCAGGCCCTGCATGACGCCGGACACCCACATCACCGCGGCGTAGACGACGATTCCGAGCGTCGCCAGCCAGAAGTGCCAGGTGACGAGCCGCAGCGAATAGAGACGTTCACGATTCCACAGTTTCGGCACCATGTAGTAGATTGCGCCGAACGAGATCATGCCAACCCAGCCGAGCGCGCCGGAATGGACATGGCCGATGGTCCAGTCCGTGTAGTGCGACAGCGAATTGACCGTCTTGATCGACATAATCGGACCTTCGAAGGTCGACATGCCGTAGAAGGCGACTGCCATCACCATCATGCGGATGATCGGATCAGTGCGCAGCTTGTCCCAGGCGCCAGACAGCGTCATCAGGCCATTGATCATACCGCCCCATGACGGCATCCACAGCATGATCGAGAACGCCATGCCGAGCGTCTGCGCCCAGTCGGGTAAGGCGGTGTAATGCAGGTGGTGCGGGCCGGCCCAGATGTAGAGAAAGATGATCGCCCAGAAGTGGACGATCGACAGCCGGTAGGAATAGACCGGCCGGTTCGCCTGCTTGGGCACGAAATAATACATCATGCCGAGGAACCCGGCGGTGAGGAAGAAACCGACGGCGTTGTGGCCATACCACCATTGCGTCAAGGCGTCCTGGACGCCGGAGAAGGCGGAGTAGCTCTTCGAGCCGAGGAAGGAGGCCGGCATCGACAGGTTGTTGATCACATGCAGCATCGCGATGGTCACGATGAAGGACAGGTAGAACCAGTTGGCGACGTAGATATGCGGCTCCTTGCGCTTCAGGATCGTGCCGAGGAACAGGATGAGATAGGCGACCCAGACGATGGTAAGCCAGATGTCCACATACCATTCGGGTTCGGCGTATTCGCGGGCTTCGGTGATGCCGAGCAGGTAGCCGGTCGCGGCCATGACGATGAACAGCTGGTAACCCCAGAACACAAACCAGGCCAGTTTGCCGCCAAACAGCCGGGCGCGGCACGTGCGCTGCACGACATAGAGAGACGTGCAAAGCAAAGCGTTGCCGCCGAAAGCAAAGACGACGCCGGATGTGTGCAGCGGCCGCAGCCGGCCGAAATTGAACCAGGGTTGGATGTTGAGGTGAGGGTATGCCAGCTGCAGGGCAATGATCACACCGACGAGCATGCCGACGACGCCCCAGAATACCGTTGCAATGGCTCCGTAGCGGATTGGGCCATCCATGTAGGCGGAGGTGTCGACCGGAGCCGCCGGCTTGAAATCTGTGTTGCGCAGCAGGATCGCGGTAAAGCCAGCCACGGCGACGAACAAAACCCCCATATGCTGGCGAAAAGGTCCTTCTACGCCGAAGCCGGCAGCCACCAGGGCCGCAAAAGCAAACAGGCTTAGAACGACGATCTCCGTGCCGAATTTCATGACATGTCCCCGACCAGGATTCCAATGCGCGGACGCCAAATCCGCGGTGCATTAATTCCGTAGTTGCCGCCTGCTCGCCCTGATCCATGTCAGAGCCGCACGATTTTGCTTCGGGCAGCATCGAGTTCGGTGCAATCAGAAGGTGGCGATTTGAACAAGGAAACGCAGCACGGGCCAACCCGCTCATGGACAAGTGCGGCTTTCTCGCGCCAGGCCGGCACAGAGGCGATTCCGGGCGAGGTCATGAAGCTTGCCCATCGGGAAAAGCTGGAGCTCTGCTTCTCGCTGGAAAGCATTGCCGATGCACTGCCGAACGTCGACCGCCTCAAATGTCTTGGAACGGCCAAGAAGATCGTTCCGCTGCTCCGTGACATTCATGGGTTTGAGGAGAGGGTGATTTTCCCTGCGTATGAGGCGCACTTGACCCCGGCCGAGGCCAAACTTGCCTCTACCAGCCGGTTGCGCATCGAGCACCTTGAGGATCAATGCTTCGCTGGCGAGGTGGCCGAAACGCTCCTAGCGATCGGTCATGGTGATCCGATAGAGAGCGCGGAAGCTGTCGGATTCATGCTACGCGGCTTCTTCGAAGGCTTGCGGCGACACATCGCTTTCGAACGCGAGCATGTCCTGCCGCGGATCGTAATAAGCGACGAAGGCCCCGACGCTTAGGTCTCATTCAAAGGCCGGTTGCCGCGCGCCTCGGCCGCCGCAGCGCTGCTCCAGCCGGCTCATGCTGTCGACCGTTACATGGCGTTTGCTCTCGATCCGGATCACGCCGTCAGCCCGCAATCGCGTAAGCTGGCGGCTCACGGTCTCGTTCGTCAGTCCAAGGAAATCAGAGATGTCGGCACGTGTCAGCGGCAGATCGAAGCATGCCGACCCAGCCGCCGGGTCGATACTGGAATCCATATTCCGGGCGATCATGAGGAGAAAGCTCGCCACCTTCTCCGGTGCGGTCTTGCGCCCGAGAGTCACCATCCATTCAAGTGCCTCGTCGAGTTCGTCCAGCGTCTGCTTGAGCAGGCGATGCTCGAGTCCCGGTGATTCCTTCATTATCCGTTCAACGGCCACCTTCGGAAACGAGCACAGCGAGACGGAGGTTGCCGCTTCCACATTGATCGTGCTTTTCACCTTGAAGGGCCGTCCCAGAAAATCCGGTGCGAACCGAAGACCGACAATCTGCTGGCGGCCGTCCGAAAGGCACTTCGTCAGCTTCACAACGCCTGAAAGCAAGTTTGAATAGCTGTCGACGGCCTCGGCGTCGGCGATCAGTTCGACCCCCGGCTCGAGCTTGTGCCGCGACGAAGTTTTGGCGAGCCCAACCAAATGGTTTGGATCGAGCGCAGCGCAGACGCCGCGAAGTCGTGCTGCGCAAGACAGGCAAAGAACGGGAATGCCGGAACTGTGAATGTCTTGCCGTACTGTCATTACGCTCGCGCTACCGATCCCAAGTTTCGACAGGATAGCAAGCGATGGCAGAGAAATCCTTGCGGCAGTTTGTCCGTGCTGGAGGCTGACCGAAATCAGGGCATTGGCTCTTCGACGCGTCCAGACTTCCGGCGAGGCAAAAACGGCGGACCACCAAATGAGACCGGAATTAGCTGCCAGGCTTGGCGAGAACGTCCCGCGTTATACCAGTTACCCGACCGCGCCGCATTTCCATCCTGGCGTCGACGCTGATGTCTATCGAAGCTGGTTGAAGGCGCTCGAAAGCGGTGACGAGGTCTCGCTCTACCTGCACATCCCTTATTGCGACCGGCTGTGCTGGTTCTGTGCGTGCCATACAAAGCAGACCCGCCGCTACGAGCCGGTGGCTTCGTATCTCCGCTCGCTTCACGCGGAGATCGCGACTGTCGCCGGTCTTGTCGGCGGCAAGGCCCATGTCCGCGCCGTGCATTTCGGCGGCGGCTCGCCGACCATGCTGAAGCCCGAGGATATGATAGCCTTGGGAACTGTCCTGCGGGATAGCTTCGATTTTCTTGCCGATGCGAAGATCAGCGTCGAAATCGAACCCAACGACATGGACGAAGCCCGCCTTGATACACTTGCCGAGATCGGCATGGCGCGGGCGAGCCTCGGCGTTCAGGATTTCGATCCGAAGGTGCAGAAGGCGATCAATCGCGAGCAGAGCTTTTTGCAGACCAAGGCGGTTGTAGACGGCATTCGCTCTCGCGGCGTAGGGTCCGTGAACCTCGATTTGCTTTACGGCCTGCCGCATCAGACCAGGGAGAGCGTCTGTTCCACCGTGGCGCAGGCGCTGACTCTGGAGCCGGACCGGATGGCGCTGTTCGGCTACGCGCATGTGCCCTGGTTCAAGAAGCATCAGACTATGATCGACGAGGCATGGTTGCCGGGTCCGGCCGAACGGTTCGCTCAGTGGCAAATTGCCGCCCGTCTGATCATGGGCGCCGGATACGAGGCGATTGGAATAGACCATTTCGCCAGGCCGGATGATGCGCTTGCAGTCTCGGCTCGCGCGGGAACAATCCGCCGCAATTTCCAGGGCTACACCGAGGATCGCTGCGAAACACTGATCGGGCTCGGGCCGTCATCGATCAGCCGGTTTCGACAGGGCTATTCGCAGAACATGCCGTCGACAGCCGAATATGGACGCATGGTCGAGGGGGGACATCTGGCCACGGTCCGCGGCATCGCGTTTTCCGAAGATGACCGTGTTCGCGGCTGGATCATCGAGCGCTTGATGTGCGATTTCGGCTTTTCAGCAGCCGATCTGGTGGAACGCTTCGGGGAAGCCGGACAAAAGCTTCTTTTCCAAGCAAGCTCCATCGCCATTGGCGACCCTGCTCGACCGCTTGAACTCCAAGGTGACAGTTACGTCGTATCGGCGGAAAGTCGTCCCTTTGTAAGGAGCATTGCAGCGAAGTTCGACAAATATTTCGAAAGTGGAACGGCCAGGCACTCAGTGGCAGTCTGAGTGCCACAGACGAACGTCACCGTCTTCAGTCGATCGCGAACCTCCTCAAAATCGCCGAAACCAGCAGCTAACAATTCGATAGTGCATATGACGCCACTTTACGATGCTGTGACGACGCGGGTATTTCCCAAAGGGGGTCGCATGGCAGAGGGCTGGGACCCGCCGGAACCCTGCAGGCAGGGCTCCACTTCGTATCCGCCCAAGCAGGTTGGATTGTTCGGCCCAGTCTTTCACTGAATGTCAGCGACGCACCCCATTGCGGCTTCCGCTACTCAGCGCTGCGGCTCTTGAATGCCCCTTTGAGATGAGCTCATTCTGAGTAACAACCGCACGGCGTTCCCACGGGTCTGAAACCATGCATCAGTGCGGCTAGCACGCCCTGCGCCTGTTCGCGGTTTCCGGGCCGCCCAGGCACTTACTTGACCTCCAGCTGCTCGAAGTTCGCGCATAGGCCTTACATGACGGATCGGTAGGCCGCGACCGCCGGGAAATTAGGCACCCGGGCGGCTGCGCCAATTGACCAACTTTATGCTTCGATTACTCGGAATCTGAACCTGACACGCGTCGCGATTTCTCTGACATGCCGGCGGGCAAGCTTTCCTTTCTGGCCTTGGCAAACGCTCTGTCACCTTCCAGAAACCCTGCCAGCATGAAAGGTATGAGTTCCGGTACCGTTTCAGACTCGCCATAGGTCTGGCGGTAAAGCGCCGCATAGTCCTTGAGTGCTTGGTTCAGGTCCGCGCTAACGGTGATGGTCATCTTCGAAGGTGTCCGGTCCGGAAGCTTTCCAAGTTTCAGATCTGCCATGATTACTCCTGTTCAAGTCGGGTATGGGCGCAGCACAAGATCCTTGTGTACAATCACGCGTAGGGGCCAACCGGGGCGGACGATAATGGTGGGTTGAATATTCAGGTTCTTTTCGGTGATGCGCTGGCCGGCTTGACTGATGTTTTGCTGAGTGGATTCCCGGATCGCCTTAACTAGGTCGCTTTCGTTTTCCCCAAAGCTCAACTCGGTACCAACGCCCAGTAGCGTCGCTAGAGCAACTCCCTTGATCAGCTGCCAGGTGTGAAAATCGACCTTGTCTTCAAGCCCAGCATAGCCGGCAGTATCCGTCGCTGGCAGATTGTCGATTTCGATCGAGGAACCGTCGGGCAGGATTATTCGCTGCCAGACCAGCAATGCGCGCCTCTGCCCAAAAGCCACGACGCTGTCATAAGTGCCGATGAGGCGTGAGCCTTGCGGAATGAGCACAATGCTGCCGGTGACTGTGTCGTGCACATTCTCGGTGACCTGCGCGACGACAAGGCCAGGCAAGTCGGAATTTATGCCGGTGACGAGACTGGCCGCGATCACGCTGCCGGCCATCAGTTGGTAGGGCGAGGCCGGCGTCTGCAGCGCATGCGGATTGTAGATCCCGCTTGTGTTTCGCTGACTGACAAAATCGAGCTTGCGCTGTTGGTTGTTCTGGTCACCCTCGGCTGGGGCAACGGAAGCTGACGTGCGCGTCGCTCCGGATTGCGGAAGCGCCTCAGACGGCTGCTGCGCACTCGGCCCGCCGCCGGCCACATCTCTCTGTCTGGGTCGATTGTCGATCCGGAACAAGACTTGCGACTCGCGCGCCTCAATTGCTTGCTGGGCAAGGCGCTGCTCCTCGGCGGAGATATCCTGCCCTGGCGCGATGCCGAGCTGACGTTGGCGTTCAAGGATGGGGCGACCGAGGTCGCCGGGCAGTGGCGGTCCGAGCACAGGGGCCTTCGGCATGATCCCGGAATAGTCCTTGGGAAGCGCTTCTAGTCCCTCGGCGGGTGGCTTGCGCTCGGTGTTATAGCGGTCCTCTGCCTGGTGCTTGATACGCCATGCCGGTCCTTGAAGCGCCATCATCGTGACGCCCAGAATGGCACCGGATCCGACTGCAGCGATGGCGATGATCACACCGCGCCTGAATCGGACAGCGCGGCGGGGCGAGGCTCGCAATTGCAGCTGCTCGGGATCGAGTTTCGGCGGCGCATCGGATCGGGAAGTATCGGTCATGAGCGCTCCCCTCACCTGCTGGGCCGCGCAAAGAGCGGAATCCGCCGCGGCGGTTGCCGGCCGTCAGTCCTGGTGATGCGCACCACCTGCTGCTGCTTGCTGCCTAGACGCAGTTCTGCAGCGCCAAAGAGGCGATCGACGATGTAGTAGTTGCCGCGCATGCGATAATTGACGAGCTGGCTGTCCCCATCGGCACCGACGATGAAGAGAGGAGGCGCTTCACCCTGATCAATGCGACGGGGGAATTCGATATAGACCTTGCTGCCATCGTCGAAAGCGCGCGTCGGCCTCCAGGGTGGTGTGTCGCCGGTGATTGAATACCGAAAGCGGATATTCTCGAGCGCCACATTCGACGCCACCGGCGTGGCAGCCTCGGCTTGGGCGTTGCGCTGGCGTAGCGCGATGATCTGGTCCTCGCTATAGGTCCAGGAGATCGCCGCCATTGAGGTCTTCTCGGTGCTTTGAAGCTGCAAATGGTAGGTGCGTCGTTCCGTGGTGATCACCAGATTTGTGTTAAGTCCCGGCGCGAAGGGTTTTACCAGCACATGGGTGCGCTGATTGTCACCGGTGCCGCTGACGGTATCGCCGATCACCCAACGCACCGTGTCGCCGGCCGACACGGCTGTTAGCTTCTCGCCCGGCTGGAGTGCGATATCGGTAACGCGCTCCGGCGCGGCATAGAGCTGATAGAGTGCGCCATCGGCGAATGGATAGACCTGAACCGCATTCACGTACCCATACCTGGTGGGTTGCTGCGTCGCTGCTTTATTGGCATCGGAGACCCGTTCTTCAGGAGAGCGCTTGTCATCGGCCACCCTGCCCGGATCGGGCTGTAGCTGACCTGGCAACGGCAGCGGCTTTGGCACTTCGACTATCTTGACCGGCTTCTCCGGCGGCTTCTCGATTGCGGCTGGTTTGAAATCGGCAGCATCATAGGAAATCTCAGGCGGCGGTACCGGCTTCGACGCGCAGGCGGAGAGGACTGCTGTAGAGGCCGACAGGATCAGCACGGCACGGACCGACGACATTCTATTCTTCATTGGTGGACTCCTTTTGGGGAAACGGACGTCGGCGCAGCACTGTCGAGCTCGCGCGACCAGTCGATCGCATTGATGAAGACGCCGAGCGGGTTGTTGCGCAGTTGGTCAGTATTACTTGGCGGGCGGATCACGATGGTGAGGATCGCGGTCCAGCGCGTCGTGCTGGCAAGGCTGCCGCGCTCAAAAACCTGCTCGGCCCATTTGACCTGGAACGAGCTGTCGGAAGCCCTGACCACGCTGGTCACTTGCACCGACACGCTGCGTGTGCCGATCTGGCCGAAAGGATCGTTCGCCTTGGCGTACTCGTTGAGAAAGAGCGCCGCGCGGTCGGTGGCGAAGTCATAGGCCGAAAGCCAGTTCTGCCGCACCAGCACCGGATCGGTGGAAACGGAACGGACATTCTGAATGAAGCGGCCGAGATGCCACGCGATCTGGGCATCGGAGGGCTCGTAGCCCCGGATTGCCGGCGCAACGGCGCGTGCCTCGCCGAAGCCGTCGACCTCGACGACGTAAGGCACGACGCGGCTCTGCATCGACTGCCACACGAGTCCGCCGGAAAGTCCGGCCGCCAAGGTCAGACAGCCAAGAGCCATGAACCGCCAGTTGCGGGCCTGCACTCGAGATGAGCCTATGCGCTCGTCCCAGAGCTGCGCGGCCTTCTGATACGGCGTGACCGGCTCGGGCGTCTTGCCGTAACGTTGAATGGGTCGCTTGAATAGCATTTAGTCGTCCTTGTCGTTGAGAGAGGGATTGGCGCTGCCTCCCGGCCTGTCGCCTTCACGGACGGCCTGCATGGCGGTGTGACGGTGGGCACGGGCTGTCTGTTCGGAACGCAGGCGCCTGGCCCAGCCGGGCGCGGCATCAGCGACCGGACCAGTAGGGCTTCCGGTTATGGATGCGGTCGGCGCACCACCGGTCGCGGTCCAGGCAGCTTCGCGCCCGGCATCAACGCTGCGCCCGAAGCCTCCTGCGGCAGATCGTGCCGCCCGCATTGCGGCGCCGCCGGCGGCGCTGGTCACACCATGCATTCCAGCAGCTACACCGGACAGGCCGGACTCGGGCGATGTTGCGCGCCCGATCTGCCAGGCCGTAGAAGCCGCTGACCCCATGGTCGTGCCGGCACGGAGTGCGGTGAGACCGCTGCCGGTTGCCGTGCGCGCGCCGGCAAATGCTGCGCCTGCGGCAACGAGCGATGCACCGGCTGCGGCTGCCGTGGTTCCAAGTGCGGCGCCCGCGCCAAGCTGCGGCGCGCCCGAGACAAGACCGGAGGCTATCCCAGGTCCGAAAATGCCGAGACCAAGGAGCGCCAAGGCGCCCAGGACCTGTGACATGGCGGCGGCCAGATCCGGCTCCTTGCCTTGCAGCGCGGAAGCGAACTCGCCAAAGAGCGTGGAGCCGATGCCGATGATGACGGCCAACACCATCACCTTGATGCCCGACGAGATGACATTGCCGAGCACGCGCTCGGCGAGAAACGCTGACCGGTTCCAAAGCGCGAAGGGCACAAGAATGAATCCGGCCAGAGTGGTGAGTTTGAATTCGAGGATGGTGATGAAGAGTTGGATGGAGAGGATGAAGAAGGCGATGATGACCAGGAACCAGGCCACGAGCAGCACGAAGATGGTGAGCGCGTTGCCGAAGATTTCTGGGAAGCCGAGAAGCTGGCTTGCCTGATCGAGAAGCGGCCAGGCGCCCTCGAAACCGGTTGCGGCAATGCGGCCCGGATGCAGGAGATTGTCGGCGGAGAGATTGCCTGAGGACGCATTGATGCCGAGGCCAGCGAAGGACCGATAGATGATGTCGGCGAGGTTCTTGAAGTTATTCAAGATGAAGGCAAAGACGCCGACATAGAGCACTTTGCGGATGAGCCGGCCGAATATGTTGGGTTCGCCGCCGAATGCCCAGGCGAGGCCGGCAAGTGTGACGTCGATGCCGATCAGGGTCGTGGTAAGGAAGGCGACATCGCCCGAGAGCAGACCGAACCCGCTATCGATGTAGCGGATGAAGGTCTCCATGAAGCGATCAATGACCCCAAGGTCGTTCATGCCGCCTTCCTCGTCGTCAAGAGATTGGTGATCAGTTGCCGGGATAGGCCGTGCCTGTGCCGAGGAAGCGCTTTGTCGTCTCGCGCGCGGCCTCCTCGGACTGCGCCTTGCGCGCCGCATCCTCGGCCTCAGCGCGGAACTGCGTTGCGAGCAGCGTCTGGATCTGCATCTGCTGCTTGGTCGAAAGCGCAAGGAGCTGGTTAGTGGCCTGACTTGCCTGAAGCGCACCGGCCGCGCCTTGGCTGCGGTTGACGAGATCGGCAAGCAGGTCGCCATCACCGCGAACATTCTCGACGATCTGCGACTGAACACCCATGGTCTGACGGAATGCCTGCATTGCGCTTTGCCAGCGGTCACGTGCGGCGCTCGCTACATCGCTGACCTTGATCGTGGCGTCGTAGCTTTCCGGATATTGATTACGCCACTGGTCCTGAAGCTTGTTGAGATCAAAGCTCAGGCCACTTGCCTGGTCCATCAGACCGTCGATCCGTTGGAGCGAGCCGGTAAGCTGACCCACGGAAGAAAAATCCAGACTCTGAAGATTGCGTGCCATGTTCTGCAGCACGGTCGCCTGGTTCTGGAGCGACTGGATCTGGTTGTTGATCTGCTCCAGCGAGCGCGCCGCCGTGAGCACGTTCTGAGCGTAGTTCGACGGATCGAACACGATGAGCGCGTAGGCCGGCTGCACGTAGTCGGCCATCGGCTTGGCGATCAACGAAAGGGTGATCAGGCCCGAGAGAAAGCGGCGCCGCATCATGACGATTGCTCCTTGGTTGGTTGAGGGAATTGCTGGAGAAGCTCGGCCGCCCAATCGAGGCCGCGGGCGCCGAGGAAGCGAAAGACAAAGCTGTCCTGCCCGTGCTCGGACAGGACCCTGTCGATCAGGCTTTGCGCGGCTGGACCCGAGGCGCCGCAAAGTGCAAGCGCGATGGGGCCGAGCCCGAGCTCGAAGAGACGGTTGCCGCAGCGCGACTGCAAATAGTAGTGCCGCTTCGGCGTGGCCCGGGCGATCAGTTCGATCTGCCGGTTGTTGAGACCGAAGCGCTCATAGGCAGTCCGTGCCTGCGGTTCCACGGCACGATCATTGGGGAGAAAAATGCGCTGTGGGCAGCTCTCGATGATCGCCGGCGCTATTGCAGAGCCGGCGATGTCGGCAAGCGACTGCGTGGCGAAGATCACCGATACGTTCTTCTTTCGCAGCACCTTCAGCCATTCGCGGATGCGGGCAGCAAAAAGCGGATTGTCGAGATAGACCCAGGCCTCATCGAGCATGAGCAGCGTCGGTCGCCCGTCGAACCGCTCCTCAAGGCGATGGAAGAGATAGGTGAGCACAGGCAGCACAGCGCTTTGGCTATGCATCAGCTCCTCGGTCTCGAAGCACTGCACATCCGACAAGGCCAGCCGATCGTCATCGGCATCGAGCAATCGGCCGAAGGGACCGTCGAGCGTGTAGGGCATTAAGGCGGACTTCAGTGCATTGGACTGAAGCAGGACCGACAGACCGGTCAGCGTGCGCTCCTGCGCCGGCGCGGTGGCGAGGCTGTTGAGCGCCGACCAGATCGCCTCCTTCACCTCCGGCGTGAGGGTGACGTTCTCATGGGCAATCAGGCCGGCGATCCATTCAGCTGCCCAGCTGCGCCTACCCTGATCACCGATATTGCGCAGTGGCTGGAAGGCAAGCGCACCGTCCGAACCCAAGACATGATGCTCTCCACCCATGGCGAGCGTTGCCGCGCGCGCCGAATTGCCTTTGTCGAAGACATAGACCTGCGCGCCGGCATAGCGACGAAACTGCAGGGCGATCAGGGCAAGCAGCACCGATTTTCCGGCGCCGGTCGGTCCAACGATCAGCATGTGGCCGACATCTTCGACATGGGAAGAAAGCCGGAACGGAGTCGACCCGCTGGTTTCGGCGATGAGGAGCGGCGGGGCCTCTCGTCCAGTGACTTCAGCCAGATGCTCGTTCGCCGCAGGACCGGCCCACACCGAGGAAAGCGGCATGAGATGGGCAAGGTTCAGCGTGTGAACGAGCGGCTGACGAACGTTGGCATAGACATGACCCGGCAGCGAGCCGAGCCAGGCTTCGACCGCATTGACGCTTTCGCGGATGGTGGTGAACCCGAGCCCATTGATGATGCGCTCGACCGCGCGAAGTTTCTCAGCGGCGGCTTGGCGATCCTCGTCCCATACCGTCACCGTTGCAGTGAGATACCCGAAGCCGACATGATCGCCGCCCAACGCCTGAAGTGCTTCATCGGCGTCGAGCGCCTTATTGTCGGCGTCGCTGTCGACGAGCGGAACGGGTTCGTTGCTTACAACCTCGCGCAGGATTGCGACGATCGATTTGCGCTTGGCAAACCACTGCCGGCGCAAGCGGGTCAGCGTCTTGGTGGCCTCGGTCTTGTCGAGCGGAATGAAGCGCGTCATCCAGCGATAGGCGAAATCCTGATGATTGAGGGCATCGAGGATTCCGGGCCGGGTGAGGTTCGGAAAGCCGAGGATGGTAAGTGTGCGAAGATGTTGCTCACCCAGCATCGGCTCCAAGCCGCCGGTAAGCGGCACATCGACCAGGATGCCGTCCAGATACATTGGCATTTCCGGCACGGCGACCGGATGGCGGCGGGTCGAGATCGTGTCGTGCAGGTATGTCAGCGTCTCGGCGTCATCGAGCGGACGCACTTCGGGCATGAAGCCCGACAGAAGATCCAGCACACGGTCGGTCTCGTCACGGAACCGCGCCATCTCCTGGCGCCAGTCTCTTTCGCCTTCTGAATGATGCGAGTCGACGAGCGCGCTTTCCGCCCGCGCCTGGGCGTCCGGTGGCGGCATGGACAGCAAGGTCAGGTGATAGCGGCTCTCGAAATGCGCGACCTTGCCTTCGAAGGCAGCACGCCGTTCTTCATCAACCAGCCATGACGCCGCGTCCGGGAAACGCGAGGACGGATAGCCCAGCGCTTCGATGCGCTCGGCCTCGAAAAACAATGTCCAGCCGGAGCCAAAGCGTCTAAGCGCATTGTTGGCCCGGGCGCAGATGCCGATGAGTTCGGCTTCGGTCGAGCTTTCCAGATCGGGCCCGCGAAACCGAAGAGTCCGCTGAACGCTGCCGTCCTTGTTGAGCACGATGCCGGGCGCCACCAGTGCTGCCCAGGGCAGATGGTCGGCAAGCCGGTCGGCCTTGCCGCGATATTCCGAAAGGTTCAGCATGCGAGCCATCCCCTCAGGCGAAGGTGACGGACAAGCACGCTGGCAAAGTCGGGATCGCGCCTTGCGGCAAAGACCGCGAGCGTGTGGCCGCCAAGCCAGAGCACTAGCCCGGCAATCCATTGCTGCAAGCCTAGTCCGATGGCCGCAGCCACCGTGCCGTTGAGGATCGCCACCGCCCGCGGCGCGCCGCCCAGCAGGATCGGTTCAGTCAAGGCCCGGTGAACGGGAACCTCGAAGCCCTCGATATGTTGCACTCCGGCGGCCATCAGACGAGCGCCCCGCCGCCGAAGGAGAAGAACGAGAGGAAGAAGCTCGATGCGGCGAAGGCGATCGACAGGCCGAAGACGATCTGAATCAGCCGGCGGAAACCGCCTGCAGTATCGCCGAAGGCAAGGGTCAAGCCGGTGGTGATGATGATGATCACCGCGACGATTTTGGCGACCGGTCCCTGCACCGATTCCAGGATCTGCTGCAGCGGCTGTTCCCAAGGCATGCCGGAGCCGGCAGCGTGCGCCGGAACTGTGAGAAGAAACGCGAGCGCGGCAAACGAAAGAAAGCGGAGCTTCTTGCGCATAAGGGGCCTTTCAGAGTTGCTGGAGTTGCGGAGGCGTGAGTGGGGTGAGGGCGTAGTCGCCGCTGCCGTCGAGACCTGTGACCTCAGCGATTGCATCGATGCGGCGCGACGAGCCGCGCCCCGCGATGAAGACGATGAGATCGATGGCATTGGCGATGAGGCGGCGCGGCACGGTGACGACAGCTTCCTGTGCAAGCTGCTCGATGCGATAGAGGGCAGAGCGCGCCGAATTGGCATGAACCGTGGCGATGCCGCCGGGGTGCCCGGTGTTCCATGCCTTGAGCATGTCCAGCGCTTCCGCGCCCCTGACTTCACCGACGATGATGCGGTCGGGGCGGAGCCGGAGCGTCGAGCGCACGAGATCGGCGAGTGTGACCGAGCCCCGCCTGGTTCTCAGGGCAACGCAGTCCTTTGCTGCGCATTGCAGTTCGCGGGTGTCCTCGATGAGGATCACTCGCTCGTCGCATTCGGCGACTTCGGCCAGCAGCGCATTGGCAAGCGTCGTCTTACCCGACGACGTGCCTCCGGCGACAAGGATGTTGCGCCGTTCTCGGACTGCATTTATCAACGCATCGGCCTGCAGCGGCAACATGATGCGATCCGCAACATAGTTGGCCAGCGTGTAGAGCTTTGCGGCTGGTTTGCGGATGGCAAAGCAAGGCGCCAGCACGACAGGCGGCAGCAGTCCCTCGAAGCGTTCGCCCGATGGCAATTCGGCGCTGACAATCGGATTGTCCGCATGCGCCTCGGCACGCACGTGGGAAGCGACCAGGCGGATGATGCGTTCCGCCTCGGAAGGATGCATATGCACGGCCGTATCGATTCGGCCTTCTCCCAGCCGGTCGAGCCGCAGCGCACCATCGGGATTGACCATCACCTCGATGACCAATGGATCGGCCAGCGCCTCAGTGATCGTCGGACCCATGGCGGTGCGCAGCATGGCGCGGCGTCGGTGGTCGGCCTCTGGATGAGCGCTCATCCTTCCCCTCCTCCGCCATTGTCTTTGCCAAACGAGCGTTTCCCCGATGCGATCTGGCGACCGACCTGCTCGACGAATTTGTCGAAACGCTCCTGAGCAATCGCCTGCGTCGCCTTGTCCGGAACAGGCGTGTGGGCATGAAGCGTGATCGAAAAGCGGATGAAGAGCGCCAAGCTTTCCAATGTCATGTCGACATCGCGCCTGACGTGACTGAGGTCGCGGGAAAGACGGTCCAGCCTCATGCCATAGCGCCGATCGAGTTCATTCTCGCCACGCCGCTCGATGAAAGCTTCTACGGCCTTCGCGACGACCGCGGATTTTGTGGTCGAGGGATCGCGGCTGAGGTTGTCCAGCTTCTCGCTCAATTCCGGTTCGAGCAGAAACTGGTGACGAATGCGGTGGGGCTTCATGCGCTTGTTCCAACTGGCCGGCGCTGGCGGGCCGGCGGCGGAACAAGCATTATCGAGATGCCCAAAATTGCTTACGGCCGTTATCTACGCTGAGATACGCCCGAGCTGCGGAAAGCGTTCAGAAGCCGGGGACGATATCCTTATCATCGTCCCTTCCCTCGTTGATGCCATAGGCACCTGCGACGGTGGAGATCCGGTCCATGACGCGCTTGTCCGCCATCGCCTCGCTATCATCGTCTGCGGGTCTGGACAGATCGTCCTGGTCCGGTTCCTGGGTGACGGCGGTATGTTCTTCGGGTAGGCCAGGATGGCGCTGCTGCTGAATCCCTCCCTCGTCCGCAAGCGCGGCGCCAGCGCTTTCATCGTCGGACGCAAGACGACGGTCGACGCCGCGTACTTGCCCAGTCCAATCGTCCGGCCGCGACATCGGGCAGTCCGCGTAGGGTCCGTCGCGCAACACCGGCGAAGGCAGCACCCGCTCGGTGAAATTGTGATCCTCATAGTATCGCAGCTTTTTGGCCCGGATGGGGGGCAGTCCCGAAACCAGCACCAGTTCGTCCGCGGGCGGCAATTGCATCACCTCGCCCGGTGTCAGCAGCGGGCGGGCGGTTTCCTGGCGGCTCACCATGACATGCGAGAGCCAAGGTGCCAGCCGGTGGCCCGCATAGTTGCGCATGGATCTGAGTTCCGTGGCCGTGCCAAGCGCGTCCGAGATTCGCTTGGCCGTGCGCTCATCATTGGAGGAAAAGGCAATTCGCAAATGGCAGTTGTCCAGAATGGCGTTGTTGTCGCCATACGCTTTGGAGATTTGGTTCAACGATTGCGCGATCAAGTAGGCACGAATTCCGTAACCGGCCATAAACGCGAGCGCGGTCTCAAAGAAGTCGAGGCGACCGAGCGCCGGAAACTCATCCAGCATCATGAGCAGTTGATGCTTGCGGCTCTTCTTTGGGTCACCCTCGAGGCGCTCCGTCAGCCGCCTGCCGATCTGGTTCAGGATCAGTCGCACCAAGGGCTTGGTGCGCGAGATGTCCGATGGCGGCACGACCAGATAGAGCGACATCGGCCACTCCGCATCCATCAGATCGGCAATGCGCCAGTCGCAGTCCGATGTTACCGCCGCCACGGTCGGATCACGGTAGAGGCCGAGAAAAGACATGGCGGTCGAGAGGACGCCTGAACGTTCGTTCTCCGATTTGTTCAACACCTCTCGTGCCGCCGAGGCCACGACGGGATGGACCTCAGGCTTATTGACCGAGCCGAGATGGTTGGTCGTCATCATTCGCCGCAAAGTCGCGGCAAACGAGCGTTGCGGGTCCGACAGAAAGGTGGCGACGCGGGCAAGAGTCTTTTCCTCTTCGGCGTAGAGCACGTGCAAGATAGCGCCGACGAGGAGTGAATGACTGGTCTTCTCCCAATGATTCCGCCGCTCCAGCGCGCCTTCCGGATCGACTAGAATGTCGGCGATGTTTTGGACATCGCGAATCTCGTCCGAACCTTTGCGTACCTCCAGCAGCGGGTTGTAGCGGGCCGATCGCGGATCAGTCGGATTGAACAAAAGGCAATGCGAGAACCTCGACCGCCAGCCGGAGCTCAGCTGCCAGTTCTCGCCTTTGATGTCGTGAATGACGGCCGAGCCGGACCAGGAGAGAAGGGTTGGGACAACCAGTCCGACGCCCTTGCCGGAACGTGTCGGCGCAAAGGCCATGACGTGCTCAGGCCCGTCATGACGCAGATACCGGTCCTTCAGTTTGCCGAGGAAGACGCCGGCCGGCTGAAACAGCCCTGCTTTCTCGATCTCCCGCGTCGCCGCCCATCGAGAGGAGCCATAGGTGGTGACCAAGCCGCGCTGGCGCGCGCGCCAGAGGGAACCAGCGATCGCAGCGGCACAGCCCATGAATCCACTGGTGCCCGCAAGCATGCCCGCCTTGTCGAATACCTCGGGCGCATAGGCATCGAATTGGAACCACCATTCCAACAGTTTCCACGGCTCGTAGATCGGCCAGCCAGCCGCGACAAACCATGGCGCGCCGAGTTGTTCCTGAAAGGCTAGCATATGAGCGCACCATTGCGTGGCAGCCCACACGCCGAGGAGAACGATGGCGAACACAATGGCGATCTGCCCAATCAGAAGCTTCGTGGGCGTCACTGGCTTGCTCCGCTGTTCTGGAGAGATGGATCGAGCATCGCCCGGGACGGCCGGAACAGGAATGCGCCCTATGTACGACTTGGTGCGATGAGAGGCTGTTTGGCGCGCCGTTTGCTCTCCTTCGAGGTGTATCAATATTCGCGCATTCCCGAGGACTGCTACGTCGGAGGGGACTCATATCGGTCGTGCCTATCGTGAGCACGTGGTCGGCGAGCTGGCGGTGGCGTGCGGGCAAGCCGCTGAGGAAATTCTGAAAATCGAGTCCGGTCTGAGGTACAACAAGCCTATCGAGATCGGATCGCGAGGTAGCCCTGCCCGCCATGGGAATTCCTCAGGCGAGTACCGACTTATTGGGCGCTGCCTTATAAGTGGAAGGCGCCTTCCCGTTGCCTCTATCGCAGATAAGTTACCTTCCGGCCTTCGCGCTGGGTTTCCCACCTGGACTGCGTTTCAGTCTCAATTCGCTGTGCTTCTTGTGAGCCAGACACCATTTCTCGGACGGTGGATTGACGACATTCATTGTCCGACAAGCCCTCGCCGGCGATCTGTTGGGCAGAGGCGGCTATCACCCCGGCCGTGGCACATCCGCGCGCTGCAGAACCTCGATGAGCCGCCGGCTCAAACGCCCAGGCGGATGCAAAGATCCACAGATGCGTTCCGCCAGCCCTAGTTGCCAAGCATATGACCGGCATTTCGCAACGCGTCTAGGAAGAGGCCGGCATGGTGAGTGACATCGAATTTGGCCTGCATTGACACCGGCATGCTGGTCCAATTCTCCAACGGTGCAATGAAGCGGGAGAAGGTATCGTCGATGACGCAGTAGCGGCTAATAAGGCCTTGTCTGTCCAACGCCAGCACACCAATCTGCCCGCCTCGATATCGGATGGCTGCGAGCCGTTGGACCTCGGCGTCATCATCGATCCGCACATCGAAAAGCAGGTTTCCGCGGCTCCTCGCGGCTATCTCCGCCGCTTTGTCATTGAAGCTCAAGCAGAGTGAGCGGACGCTTTCCACTGCCATCTGGAAAACCAACAAATCCAGTTCATTCACGGCCATGTGGGCAGTTGAGCCAATAAATGGATGATTGCAATGTCGCACACGGCTTGTTCACAGGTGTCGGCGACTGATTGTTCGTGGCTTTCTGTCCGCTGCCGGCGATGGAATATTTGAAGGACGGCGGGTCCCGTATTTCCTGTCGCGTTGGCAACCGCGGCGGCCACCTGCCGGGCGGCAGCGGCAGAGACAATGTCATAGACAGGTGGAAGCCTTTCTGCCCTTCAATAGTTCCCTGACCATACAGATTTGCACGCGCGGCCGCAGCTTGCCGCCCGCCTCAACGGATTCGGCTTCTCTGGCAGCACGTTCCATTGCTGCGGTCGCCTTATTGAGCGTCACCAGAACGCCAAGCTTCGTGGCTGGCAAGATCGCCAACTCGCTCAAGCTCACGACCTCTATTCGATGGACGGGCACGGCCGTGCATCGCCGCGGCAGGGGACAACATCGTCGTGACCGACCCTCAAGCCCTATATCGTGTCGGCGGGATCGTTCAGCAGGAACGGCGAGATCGCCGTGGAGGGCAAGCCCTTCTACATCGTGGCCGGCGGCGGGAGCGGCAAGATCCACGATCAAGCAGCTGAGAAAGATCACGCATATAGCCACGATCCCGCGGTCCAGCCGATCTACATTTGAGGACGACCAGATCAAGCAGCGCGCCCTGTCGAATTTGGGTCCGGGATTGGCAGTTGGTCTATCCCTTCCTGACGATGGAACGCTCGATCCAGTCATGGCTTATAAGGCGGAGAGCGGCGACCAGAGCGCAGATGAGTACGCGCCTACTACGAGATCGGCTATCGCACCAATTCGAGCGGATCACGATCGATGGCGACACCGTGGCATTCTTCGAGGGCGGGAAGCCGCTTGAGGCCTGCTTCCCTGGCGACGGCTGTGAAATCCTGACCTCGAAGAAAGGAAACCGCATGGGCGTCAAATTCCGCTTCGGCGTCGCCTTGGCCTCCTCACACTTGGTTGGCTGACTCAGCGGGCAACCCGGTCGAGAAAAGCGTCGAATGCGGCAGCGACAACGCGCATCGCAAAGCGATGCTGCCGCCGTACGCGGACAAAACCCTTTTCGATGTCCACAATCCCGTCCTTGGCAAGCATCGCCAAGCGTTCAGCTGAATCGAGAAAATGGATCGGATCAGATCCGTGGGCGGCACAGATTGCCGGCACATCGGCCTCGAGATCGCACATTAGTCGCTCGATGATTGCGGCTCGCGCGCGGTCTTCGTCGGTGAGACGGTAGCCCTTTGACGTCGCCAGACGGCCAGCCGCGATGTGCCGGCAGTAGGAATCCCGTGTAACCTCGTTCTGAACGTAGCCCTCGCCGACACGCCCGATAGCCGACGCGCCGAAACCGATCAGGGTTTTGCAGGTGTCGGCCGAGTAGCCCAGCGAGTTGCGCCGCAGGCGACCGGTTTTCTGTGCCAGCGCGAGATCGTCGTCCGGCAAGGCGAAATGGTCGAGCCCGATCTCTCGGTAGCCGGCGGCAATCAGCGTCACGGCAATGGCCGCATCCTGTTCGGCGCGGGCAGCGCTGCCCGGAAGCGATGCCTCCTCGATGAGGCGCTGATTCTTAATAAAGGACGGAATGTGCGAGTAGCCGAACACCGCAAGCCGGTTGGGGCGCATGGCGACCGCCGCCCTCGTGGTCTCGACGCAAGACTGCACCGTTTGCTGCGGGAGACCAAAGATGAGGTCGAAGTTGATGCTTGTCACTCCATGCCGACGCAGCATTTCGACGGCAGCCGCCGTCTGCGCCTCACTCTGGACCCGGTTGATCGCTTTTTGAACAATGGGATCGAAGCTCTGCACGCCGAGGCTCGCGCGGTTCACGCCGGCTGCTTGCAAGGCTTCGGCCATATCGGCCGTGAACGTGCGTGGATCGATCTCGACGGCGATCGTAGCTGTTTCCGCAAGCGCAAAGTGGCGGCGCAGGAATTCCGTCAGGGCGAGGAACTCAACTGGCCCCATGAGAGTTGGCGTTCCGCCGCCGAAATGCACATCGCTCACGGGCAGCGCCTGCGGCGCGTGCTCCGAGACCAAACGTATCTCGTCACGCAGCGCCGCCAGATAATTAACGATCGGCGCATCATGGCGGGTGATGGTGGTGGGGAAGCCGCAATACCAGCACTTTGATCGGCAGAACGGAACGTGCAAGTAGAGTGACGCCGGATCGTTAGCCGGTAGGTTCCTGAGCCATTCCTCATAAGCGTCGGCGCCGACCGCCCCAGAGAACTCCGCGACAGTCGGATAGATGGTGTACCAAGGCAGGTGGGCTTCGCGATGTTTTGTGGTCTGCAACAGTTACCGTCCCATGTTGTTGCCTTCCATCCTTACCACTGCGCTCTCCTGTGTCTTTGCGCTATATCAGTCCGGTCCGCTTTGGGCCCGATTATTTCGCAGCGATAGCCCCATTCAGCCTTGGCTGGACAGCGATGGTATGAGCACGCGCTGGTCAGCGACAAGCGCCGTGGGTTTCCCGTCGAGACTTTCCCGCACACCGTTTGGTGCTACTATCCTATCCTATCCCCTCCCTTCAGCGTCCGATGGAACGCAGCATGCCCCGTCCGACCAGTCGATTCGGCGTTGGGACCAGACTTTTGCTCGCCGGCTGGTGCGTAAGACGGCGTCACGTAGCGATACCTGGCATCTCGATGAGTTCGTCGTATTAATTGCCGGCACGAGGCTTTGGCTGTGGCGCACCGTCTGTCAGAGCGGGAATTGTGCTCGAGGAGACCGTCCAGGTCCGCCCCTGCCAAGGCTGCAAGCCTGATGAACCAATTTAGAAAGTAGCGCTACGCCAGGCGCATGATCACCGACAAATCGCGCTCCTGTGGCCCGGCAAAGCGCCGGAGTGAAGCGCAACTCAAGCATCGCTCGCAGCTGACAATCGAGCGAATTCGCATGTGCTTCCGTAAAAACAAAAATGGCCCATGCACGGCTTCCGATTCAGAGAGGGGCTTACAACGGCTCGTCTCGACCTTCCCGCCTTTCGGAACCACTTTGTCCGGACTAGCTGGAAAGCTGGTGCACCTCGCCACCGCCGAGGTGTGGCCCTTCGCCCTAACGAGGACGCTTACGCCTAGGCATGTCGGCATCAGTGGGGCATCTCGGCTCACGTACCGAGCGGTGCACTCGCATGATGTCAACAATGTCGAGGCTCAAAACAAACAAAAGCTATCGCCATTGAACGATACTGTCGCGAAGCGAACAGACGAACCATGTCCGAAACATTTGCTTTTCGTGCTCAGCTTGACCCTCAGAGCAAAAAAAGGAAACGCAAGCCAAGGTCCGACGGCAAACTTGAGTGTCAATCGTAGCTTGGTCGTGAGGTTGGCACGTCGCTTGCGGGGTGATTTTCTGAAGCCGGTACGCCCGCAGCTATCGGAGATAATCATGGCGATCGACCCAGAAGTGTTTGATTCCTCCCCCGGGCATTTCAAGCAGGTGATATGAGAACAACATCTTATCGCGTGGAAGTATGATTCAGATTCATCGCCTCTGTTGTTGAATCATTATTATGACCCGTGCGTCATACTGCGATGGGCGCAGCGCGATGTGCATCGTTTTCGATTGTGGGTCAGGAAGGGCTGGCTCGTTCGTTGACGTCCCCTTCTTTAATATTTGAACGGAGATCAAGAATGAACATCAGGAGCCTCCTGCTCGGCTCAGCTGCGGCCCTGATCGCCGTTTCCTGTGCCCGAGCCGCCGACGCCATCGTCCTGGCCGAGCCTGAGCCCGTTGAATACGTCAAGATCTGCGACGTTTACGGCGCTGGTTACTACTACATCCCCGGCACCGAGACCTGCCTGCGCATCGGCGGCTATATCCGTTACGACATCGGCCTCGGCGATGTCGTGTCGCATGACAAAGCTAGAACCACGGATGTGAAGACTGGCGAGGCCCAGGGCATATGGCAAAACCACACGCGTTTCACATTCAAAACTTGGACCGGGCAAGAGACCGAACTCGGTACATTGCAGACCTACATCGAGACCCGCATGAACTACGGCAAGCACACGGCCTATTCCGGTTCGGACAGTCCTCGATACCATGCCTTCAGCCAAGGCATCACGTTGACTTTCGCCTGGGTTCAGCTTGGTGGCCTCCGAGTTGGCAAGGACTGGTCCGCCTTCGACATGTTTATTGGCTACGCGGGCGACGTGCTCAATCAGATGCTTATCCCGTACGGCGCCTTCGATACTAATGTGGTTCAGTACTACTTTGACGCCGGTAACGGCTTTTCGGCTGTGGTTTCACTCGAAGAAGGCTCGGGCCTGGTCGGCACCATCGACAGCTACGTTCCGCACCTAGTCGGCGGAGTGAAATACACACAACACTGGGGCGCGATCACCGGCGTTGTCGCTTATGATAGCAACTACGAATCGGTCGCGGGCAAGGTCCGCATCGACGTCGATGTTACCGACCAACTCTCGCTATTCGGAATGTTCGGCTACGGCTCCAGCGGCAAGCTCAACGATGACGTCACTAACGCAATCGACGCTCATGGTCGCGGGTTCTACAAAAGTTGGGGCGGTAACTGGGCTTTCTGGGCCGGCGCCACTTACAAGCTCAATGAGACAACTTCGTTGAATCTTCAGCTCTCGGGTGATCAGCTCAGGAACTATGGTGTCGCTGCAAACGTCGCCTATACGTTTCTTGCAGATTTCACAATTACAGCCGAACTCGACTATGACCGCTACGGCGACTTCGCCGTCGGCAAGGTCGACCCTTCCATTAGCTGGGCGAATGCCAACAAAAAGAGCAGTGTCGGCGGCATCCTCCGTTTCGAACGTTCATTCTAACGGGAGGAAGAGCTTCATCTCGGTGCCTCAGGCGGCGAATGACGATTATGCGGGGGACCTGCCACGCCTGCGGCAGATAAGCGCTGGCACGTTTGCAATCGGATACAGCTGCGATTAGGGCGCGGCCGATGCCCCGCCTGCCGGGATGTGACAGCTGGCAAAGCGTTGCGGCAGGTTTGCTGGCGGTCCCGGCACTTGCGCTGACGCGTGCGGCGCAGTCCGGCGACACGGTGGAGGCCGCCGGCAGATGGGTGGGCGCGTGATCGCCGAAGCAATCGCCGAACTCGCCTAGTATCCCAGCTTCGATAACGACTGAATCGGCGGCGACTCAATGCAACCTTGGCTTCCGGAGACCGCGCTGACCGCCGCCGGCCTGACCGCGCTCGCCGCGCAGGATGCTTCGGACAAGCAAATCACCTGCGTCAAGGCGCCCTTCAAGTCGCTGATCGACCATGTCTTTATCTCGCCCAATCTCGTGCCGTGCGGCCACGATTTCATGATCCTCGCGCTCGACCGAACCATCGAGCGGTTCCTGGAAGTGTCCGATCATCGCCCGGTCCTCTTGCGACTGGCCGGGCCTATCGGTGAGCGTTAGATCCAGAACGAGGTTACACGGGATTCCTACAGCCCGCACATCGCAGCTGGCCGCCTGGCAAAGTCAAAGGGCAACCGTCTCACCGACGAAGACCGCGGCGAGCCGCAATCATCGAGCGAGGACGAAATAGGGACAGCGAAGGGTTTTATCCGCATGCGGCAGGAGGATCGCTTTGTGGTTAGCGCTATTGCTGCGTATTCGATGCTTTTCTCGACCGGGTTTGCCAGTAGGCACAGCCAAGCAGCGTGAGGGGAGGCCAAAGGGATAACCAATCGTCGCTAAACGGCATGCTCCAGCAAATAACGGCAAGGCGGTAGCGGCGCGCTTGAGCCCCGGTTGAAGTGCTTGGAGTTTTTTCCGAATGGGCGAGCGTTGCGACTAATGAAGGCGTCACATCATTCGACGGTGACTGATTTTGCCAGGTTGCGTGGCTGGTCGAGATCTGTGCCCATGAAGAGCGCCGTGTGGTACGCAAGAAGCTGTATCGGCAGCGAGAAGATCATCGGCGCGATAATCTCGTCGGTGGCCGGCAGCACGATCGTGTGCATCGTATCGAGTTTCGATGCGGCTGCCCCTTTTCCATCGGTGATGAGGATAATGCGCCCTCCGCGGGCGGCCACTTCCTGCATGTTGGAGAGGGTCTTGTCGAAAAAGCGATCATGTGGCGCGATGACGATCACTGGCATGTTCTCGTCTATCAATGCGATAGGACCGTGCTTCAATTCACCCGCCGCATAGCCTTCGGCGTGGATGTAGGAAATCTCCTTGAGCTTCAGCGCCCCCTCCATCGCCAGCGGGAAATTTGTGCCACGGCCGAGATAAAGGACATGATGACACTTTGACAGTTCGCGCGACAGAAGCTCAATCTCCGGCTGGATGCTGTCCAGTACCTGCCTCATGAGGCGCGGCATTTCGGCGAGGCTCTCGACGAGCGCCTGCACCTCATCTTCGGTCACGGTTCCGCGGGCCTTGGCTGCGTGGATGGCGAGTGCGGCAAGAGCGGCTAGCTGGCAGGTGAAGGCCTTGGTGGAGGCGACGCCGATCTCTGGGCCGGCAAGGATCGGGAAGACCACATCGGCCTCCCGAGCGATGGTCGATTCGCGCGCATTGACGACAGCGCCAATTTTCAGCCCAAGCTGCTTGCAGTACCTCAGCGATGCCAGCGTATCGGCGGTTTCGCCCGACTGTGAAATGAACAGAGCCGCAGACTGCGGCGACAATGGAATCTCGCGATAGCGGAATTCGGATGCAACATCTATTTCGACCGGCAGGCGCGCATAGCGCTCGAACCAGTATTTTCCGATCAGCCCGGCGAGATATGCGGTGCCGCAGGCAGAGATCGCCAAGCTCGGGATCTTGGCGAAGTCGATGCCAGAAACCGCATCGGCACCATTTTCGATGAAATTGATATAATGACCGAGCGCATCGGCGATGACCTCGGGCTGCTCGAGGATTTCCTTCTCCATGAAGTGGCGATGGCTGCCCTTGTTGGCCAGAGTGGCCACGGCCACGGAGGTCTGGCGCGGACGCGCGACGGGGTGGCCGTCGTAATCAAATATATCAGCGCCCGTCCTGCCGACAACGGCCCAGTCACCGTCGATGAGATAGGTGATTTCATTCGTGAATGGAGCAAGCGCGATCGCGTCGGAGCCCAGGAACATCTCGCCGTCGCCGTGACCGATCGCCAGCGGTGGTCCATTGCGCGCCGCGATGATGGTCGACGGATCATCCTCAAAGAGGATGGCAAGCGCGTAGGCACCCCTGACGCTTTTCAGCATGGCATGCACCGCCTCACCACGCCTCATGCCCTCCCGGCGGTGCCTTGCCAAGAGATGCGCAAGGACCTCAGTGTCGGTGTCGGTCTGGAACTCGGCTCCCGTCGCCGCCAATTCGTCCTTCAGTTCGGCGAAATTCTCGATGATGCCGTTATGGACGACGGCCACACCATCCGTGAAGTGCGGGTGTGCATTGCGTTCCGTCGGTGGCCCATGGGTTGCCCAGCGGGTGTGGGCGATGCCGATGGTACCACCCAGCGGCTCTTCCTTGAGTCTCCTCTCGAGATTGACGAGCTTGCCCTCCGCGCGCCGGCGGTGCAAGGTGCCATCGGTGATCGTCGCAATGCCGGCCGAATCATAGCCGCGGTATTCCAGACGCTTCAATGCGTCGACCAGGCGTTCCGACACCGGCTGTTGCCCAACGATGCCAACAATTCCGCACATGTTCTTCTCCGAAGTCTTCCCGGCAGCCTTAGCCGACGCAGACGAGGGACGCCGCCCGGCATGCGCTCAGTTAGAGTCTTCTAATGGAATCCAGTCAGTTCGGTAAAATTGATTGTTGGGATAGCCATCATCCACGCCATGGATGAACTAAATCTCAGTCCAATGCGGGTGATGTGAACCGGGGCGTACGCTTCCGCCTTCAACGGGCTGCGCATATCATGGCCGGCGCCCTCACCTGCGTTAATAGCATGCAAGCCGGCCAGAGGAGACGGGGAATACTTGGGCCGAGTGCGAATGGGTAGCCCCAGCGCACTCTTTGATCTCGCCGTTCAATTGTGCGGACGCTGCTTCATGCATCATTCCTCGGTTTGCTTCTCCAGGCCGGACGCAATGACTCCTTTCGGCGACGAGAAGCAAACCCTCTCTTCCGATCCCTGGGGCCACGCACCACGTCTTAGCTACCGCATGGGCCGTGCGGCAGGCCGAGAATCGGTCGCCACAGTACCGGCCCATTCAGACGTCCCCTCCAGCGGATGCGCAACAGGCTGGCGTGAGAGATCTCGAGAAACCCGGCCACCGCCTCCGTTTTGCCGACGGGCTGCGGCTTTCCGATGCGCGACAATGGCCACGTTGCGAGGCGAAGGATCCGTTCCATACGCGTATCGGTCACCGTCACGATCCGGGTGAGATTGTTGGCCAAGCCGAATTCGATCATGCCGGCGAAGAGCTCGTAGGTTGCTTGGGCAAGGCCGCCTGCCGCCTTGGGCGTTGATGGGGGCAAATCGAGCGCGAAACGGCTGCTTTCCCATATGTCGGGACTCGCGGGCGCCACAGCTTCACCCAGCAGCGCCGGGAATGTGTCGCGCAACATGGTCGGCCCAGTGGTTGGCAAGAGGCGCACGCAGCCACGAATTCGCCAATCGGATCCCTTGAGCAGCAGATAGACAGGCTTCAAGTCGTCAAAGGTGTCTGTTTCCATTTCGCCTCCGGTCTGAACTTCCCAATCGAGCCTCTCCTTGAAAACCCGATATCTGAGCCCGTGCATCTCTTTGAGCTCGCCTGCGAATTCGCTGTAGAGGCCAGGTGTGATCAGCTGAATCATTCGTCGCCTCCGTGCGGGTTGTGTTCCCGCCATCGAAGGGCAAAGCGCACAGCGATGCAGCCTGTGGACGTTTACAGCTATCCTCGCGGAAGGATCCGGATCTCGCCTGACCGGAGGCAGCCAGCCTGGCAACCGCATGGATCGTCCGAACGCGAGCTTTGCTTGGCATTTTCCAGATGGAAGGTCCCCTTGCCCTTTGAGACCTGCTTTCCAAGGCGTATTCGCGAGTTTTATCCATGCCTTTATGGTCTTGGGAGCGTGGCGGGCAGGCTACACAGTGGGTGGCCGAGAGGTCGGGAATCAGTTGGAATGGAGGAATTCGTCTCGCCAAAGAGGGGATCCTTTGCAATGCACTGCCTGCCCGACACTCCCGCTTCAACGTTACGCGCCACATACCGCCGAGTAACAGCCGGACCGGCGACGCCGGCTGTGCTGGTTGTTGGCCTGATCAGCGGCGGCACGGTGAATCTGAGCCACGTCGCCAGCCATTTCCACGGACCGGCGAGCGTAGCCTCCAACGATCGCCGGCGGCGACGCTTCTTCCAGTTTACCAGTTCGACGAGGACTGGCTGGCGTGTACGCTGGTGGCGCGGCTCAACCTACGCCCGCCCTTGCGGCTGTGCCTTGACTGCACCAATTGGAAGCAAGGACATAAGGTTCGCATCAAGGAGCGAGGCAATATGCATCGTCGTAACCTGATTAGAGCATTCATCGCGCTGGGCGTGTGCCCGATCTGCGCCCAGACCGCGCGTGCGGCCAGCGCCCATTGGGGATATGGCGGCTCGGTCGGGCCGGAGCATTGGGCCGATCTGGACACGAGAAATTTCGCCTGTTCGGCGGGCAGGCAGCAGTCACCCATCGACATCGCCGGCACGGTAAAGGCGGATATACCGCGCATCGACATCAGTTGGCTCAAGGGCGGCGGCAGGATGGTGAACAACGGCCACACCATTCAAATCAACATGCCGGAAGGCAGCACCTTGACCCGCGGGGATCGCGTCTTCCAACTGGCACAGTTGCATTTCCACGCGCCGAGCGAGCATCACGTGGCGGGCATGAGCTTCCCGATGGAAGCGCATTTTGTCCATAAAGACACAAAGAGCGATACTCTGGGTGTGCTGAGCGCCCTTCTTATGCCTGGCGCGACAAATAACAGCTTTGCCGGTCTCGCCAAGGTCTTTCCGGCCCGGCCCGGCGAGGAGATGGCAGTTGACGAGTTCGATCCCAACGGGCTTTTGCCGGCCTCGCTCGGCTATTGGACCTATGAGGGATCATTAACGACTCCGCCCTGCACCGAAAACGTGGAGTGGATGGTTGCAATGGAACCGGTCGAGGTCGACACCGCAGACATCAAGCGGTTTACGACGCTTTACGCATCTAACGCGCGGTCGATCCGTCCCTCCAATCGGCGCTTCATCCTAGGCCTCAGCTAAGGTCATCGCGCGCGTCAAGCAAAACCGCGGTAACAATCGGGGGGTTTCGAACAGTACGACGGCACCCTGGTGGCGCTGGCATCGACCATAATGCCCTAGAGCGGGATGAATTTGGATTGAATCGAAGGGGATTCCCAAGGGTCTGCAAATCAGATTCAAGATGCTGGCTGGGAGAAGGAGGCCGGCATGGATGGGCAAGCCATATTCAAACGATCTTCGGGACCGGGTTGTCGCTTCGGTTGAGCAGGAGGGGCTTTCGCGCCGGCAAGCAGCGGCGCGTTATGATGTCGGCATCAGCTCGGTAATCAGATGGGTGGGGCGCTTTCGAGAAACAGGCAGCGTCAGCCCCGGCCAGATCGGTGGACACAAGCCCAAGAAGATCCGCGGCGCCCACCGCGACTGGTTGGTTGAGCGCTGCCGCAATGAGGCCTTCACCTTGCGTGGGCTGGTCGCGGAACTGGCCGAACGCGGCCTGAAGGTGGACTATCGCTCGGTCTGGGCCTTCGTTCGCGAGGAGAAGCTTAGTTATAAAAAAAGACGCTGGTCGCGGCCGAACAGAGGCGTCCCGACATCGCGCGCCGGCGTCAGCAATGGTTGAAGTATCGCGCAGCGATCGATCCTTCACGCCTGGTGTTCATCGGCGCCGTTGCGCGGCTGGGCGCCGGTCGGGGAGCGGCTCTATGCCGAGGTCCCGCACGGCCACTGGCAGACCATGACTCCTGGCGGCACTGCGCCATGATCGGCTGGACGCGCCATGGCTGATCGACGGACCGATCAACGGCGAGCGGTTCCGGCTCTATGTCGAGCAGGTTCTGGTTCCGACCCTTAAACCCGGTGACATCGTGATCATGGACATGTGTGGACGCCCCCGTTGGTGCAAGAAGAATCTTTCGAAGAGCACGGAGCGTGGTCGGGTGCTGACATGTGTCCGGCCTCTGTTGCGGCTGTCACATGCCGCGGGCCTGTATGGGAGTTCGCGGAGCGGGTCCAATTCAATCTGGCGCGCTCAAGGCGCGTATCCATGATCTGGTTTTCCCGATCCCGTCTCGTTGACCGTTGCGCCATACTCTCCGTTTGACCTTCTCACACTTTCGAGGCCTTCTGGCCGAGCGGAACTAACCCGCCACGGCTGGAGCCCGATAAGTTCCGCCTTTCGCCATCAGTGCCCAGACGATGCGTGCAGTCTTGTTGGCAAGCGCGACGATCACCAACATGGGCGGCTTGCGGCCCAAGATGCGCATGAGCCATGGGTCCGCAGATTTCCCCTTCCGCATTGCCCAGCGTACGGCCGCGCTGGCCCCTATGATCAGCAGCCGGCGTAGCGTTCGCTCGCCCATCCGAGACGTCTCGCCGAGCTTCTGCTTTCCGCCCGTGGAGCGTTGCAGCGGCGTGAGGCCGAGCCAGGCCGCGAAGTCTCGCCCCCTCTTGAAGGTTGTCGCCGATGGAGCCAGAGCAGCAAGTGCCGTCGCGGTGATCGGCCCTATGCCGGGAATGGTCATCAATCGCCTGGCTTCTGCATCCTCCTTGGCACGCCGGGCGATCTCGCGGTCGAGCACGGCCACTCTCTCATCCAGCGACCGCAACTGTGCAACGAGCAGAGACAGGATCGGACGGGCAGCTTCGGGGATGGCGGTACCTTTGTCCTCAATCGCCGTGACAAGCTTGGCGGCATGGAAGAGACCCTGTGCAGCCACGAGTCCGAATTCGGCAAGATGGCCCCGTATCGCATTGATGGTCTGGGTCCGCTGACGAACCATAAGATCGCGAACGCGGAACACCATTGCCGCAGCTTGCTGCTCTTCGCTCTTCACCGCCACGAACCGCATGGTCGGCCTCTGGGCTGCTTCGCAGATCGCCTCAGCGTCAGCGGCATCGTTCTTCTCTGGTTGCCGCCCTCGATGCAAGAAGCCTTCCAACCTGATGTGCCCGGTGATCGAGTGCGTTCTTCTCTCAGGCCTTTCGTTGCGACCTTTCAAGAAGCCGCGGGCCAGTATGGTGATCTGCGGATCGGGTCCAAATCTTCTGCAAGAGCTTTCAAGCTCGCGAACGATGTCTGGTTTTCCTGATCCAGATCTTTTCGATCATTGTGCCCATTCAGGTCATCGACTTCCTACACCTCCTTCACCGGCGCAGTTCGTGTGGTGATGCATCCGTCATGCAGCCACAACTCGCGCCGGATTTCGATAATCCTCTTTCTTTGTCATCATCGCCCAGATCGCCCGCGCCATCTTGTTCGCAAGCGCGATCGCGACCAGCATGAGCGGCTTGCGACGCAGCATCCGTGCCAGCCATGAACCCTCGACGATGGATTTGCGGGCCAGCACTGTCAGGCGTGACATGGCACCGATGATCAACAAAGAACGGATATCAGTTTGGCCAGCCTTCGACACGCGTCCAAGTCGCTCTTTGCCGCCGGAGGTGTATTGACGTGGCACAAGCCCAAGCCAGGCCGCAAAGTCTCGCCCGCGTTTGAAGCTCTCCATCGGCGGAGCAAAGCCGCTGATCGCCAACGCGGTCTGGGGCCCGACACCAGGCATTGTCTGCAGGCGCCGCGCTGTATCGGTCGCCAGGGAAAGGGCTTTGGCCTTTGCCGTTTTGACGTCGATCCGAGCTGTCTTCTCGGCAATCTGCTCAATCAGGTCGCGGCATTCCTCGCGTACCAATTCGGGCAGGTCACTGTTGGGTGCCTCCAGGATGCCCTCGATCCGCTTGATGTGGGCGATCCCTTTCGGAATGATGTGACCATATTCGTACAGCACCGAACGCAGAGCATTCACAAGCTCGGTGCGCTGATGGAGGAGGCGCTCCCGACCTCGGAACAACACAGCGCATGCCTGTTGATCTTCCGACTTCGGCTGTACAAAACGCATCTCCGGACGCTGTGCTGCAACGACGATTGCTTCAGCATCGGCAGCATCGTTTTTCTGCCGTTTGACAAAGGGCCGCACATATTGAGGTGCGATCAGCTTCACCTCGTGGCCAAGCTTGACCATTTCTCGGGCCCAGTAGCTCGCGCTGCCGCATGCTTCCATCACAACCACAGCAGGCGGCTGGCTTGCCATAAACTGCCGGAACCGTGACCGCGTCAGCTTCTTACGGAATCTCAGATGCCCCGTCATTGTCGCGCCGTGAAGCTGGAAAACGTTCTTTGCCAGGTCCACCCCGATCATAGTATCGTTCATTTGCCGTCCTCTCCTTCTCGTGGCGTTGAACACCACGACCTTGGCACATTGCGATGCCGTCTGGGGAGGGCGGCAACCATCCCATCTTCTGCCGCTTCACGAAAGGCTTCACATATCCCGGAGCGATTAGCCGGGCATCGTGCCCAAGCTTCGCAATCTCCCGCGCCCAATAATGACCGCCGGCGCAGGCCTCCATAGCCACCGTGCAAGCAGGCTGCGCGGCAAGAAACTTGAGCACCTGGTCACGACGCAGTTTCTTGCGGAAGGCCACGGCTCCCGATCCATCCGCGCCGTGCATCTGGAACACGTTCTTCGCCAGATCCAACCCGATTGTGCTAACTTCCAACATGGACGCCTCCGTTCAAGTGATGATCAACGACACCACTTTGGCACAGCGATGCCGTGAGGGGGCGTCCACCCCATCAATCTCGGCTCGCACAAGGGCAAGGCAATGCGCCGCGCCATTCGCGGCGTCGGTGCCAGACTCCTGCTCCTGCCGAAATATTCGCCCGATCTGAACCCGATCGAGCAAGCTTTGCCAAGCTCAAGCACTGGCTCAGAAAGGCGGCGCGCCGAACCGTCGATACTGTCTGCAGCGCGATCGGCGAAATCCTCGATGGCCTCACCGCAACCGAATGCAACAACTACTTCGAAAACGCCGGATACTGTTCAACCTAAAATCATCCCGCTCTAGGGTTCACAACAGCATGACCGGATCATGGGGAACTTGTGGGCCGCTTGCTTGCGGAGAACTGGGTGGCGTCACCGACACCCGTACGCTCCGGCCTGGATCTGCTTGATCAGGGATTGATAAATTCGACGCGTCGCTCCCGTGCTGCGAGAACCCTCCTCATACTGGACCAATTAAAATCTCCAAAAGTGGCAGTTTAGTTTGGACCAGTGAACTGCAATATTGGCTTGCAGTCAGGGAAGCGATCGTGACTGGTCGCGCCGGTCATGGATTGCTTGCGCTCGAACTGATGGAGTTGCCTGGATGTTTGAGGGTCCCATCATCGACGCTCGAATTAAGAGTATTGCATCGGGATTTAGAGCCGTGAGCGTCTACGTCGATGCCACTTCAGCTGAAGAAGGACGTTTCGATCCCCGATTGCTTGGTGAAGCCTGCGATTGCGCGTTGGCGGATGGCCCGGCTTGGGCAGAAGCTCATCTGGCGAGTTGGTCCGACGCCTACGCCGTCTTTGGCGCGAAGCCTAACCGTACGCCGTGCTCAGCCCAGGCCCTCAGAAAGCGGGTTCTGAAAGACGGCACTCTTTCGACGATCAACCCGATCGTCGATCTCTACAACGCCATCAGCCTGAAATACGCAGTCCCGGTGGGTGGAGAGAATTTTGACGCCTATGTCGGAAGACCCTACCTGACGATCGCTGACGGGAGTGAGACGTTCGACACCATGGTGAATGGAGAGGCGGTCAACGATCCTCCCTTGCCCGGTAAGGTCATCTGGCGCGACGACATTGGCGTCACCTGCCGACGCTGGAACTGGCGACAGGGCACTCGAACCCGCCTGAAGACCCTAACAGGCCGGATGTGGTTCGTACTGGAGGCGTTGGAGACCATGCCGGACGATGCATTGGCAGAGGCGACGGATGCCATGGTCGGAGGGCTGAATGCCTTGATGCCTGGCTGCAAAATCGCGAGCCAAGAAATTGCCATCGCCGGATGAGGTTTCCGGTCGAGCGAGTGGATCCATGGCCGCCCGGGGCATCCGGCGCGATCGATCCGATCGAGATTATCAAGGGCTGAGAGAATGAATGTCGATCTCCATCAGTTGCTCATCGTCTTTGCTGCATATGTCATTGCCGCGGGGAGCCCCGGCCCGAGCAACATGCGCATTATGGGGGTTGCGATGGCGCGCGGCAGAGGTGCTGCGCTCATGCTCGCCTCCGGCGTCGTCAGCGGCTCGATCTTTTGGGGTTTTATGGCCTCCACCGGCATCTCCGCCCTGTTGGCCAGGTACGCCCAGGCACTGCTCGTTCTGCAGGTTTTCGGGGGGCTTTACCTGCTATTCCTCGCCTTCAGGGCGGGACGGTCGGCGCTTACGTCGAACGAGAAGCTGGCGGTGCGCGCATCGACCGACCAAGTCGCTCTTTCGCGGGGTGAGCTCTATAGGAAGGGCCTCTTGATGCATTTGGCGAACCCAAAATCCGTGCTGGCATGGATCGCGCTCGTCACGCTGGGGATCGGTCCGAATTCATCGTGGCAAAGCATCGCAGCGATATTGGGTGGCTGCGCCATCCTAAGTGTCACGATATTCTGCGGCTACGCCATTGTCTTCTCCACACCGCCTATGGTGGCTCTATATCGCCGCTGCCGCCGCTGGATCGAAAGTCTGTTGGCGATGTTCTTCGCGTTCGCCGGGCTGCGTATGCTGCTTTCCCGTATGTAGTTTCGAAAGGAATGGATGATGACTTTGTTTCGCGGCCTGTCGGCGTTCCCCCTTACGCCAACCGATGCGGAAGGGCATGTCGACACCGAGGGTCTGGCTCGTTTTCTCGAGCGTATTCAACGCGCCGGAGCGGACTCCATCGGCCTTCTGGGGAGCACGGGCGGTTATGCTTACCTCACCAGGGAAGAACGCAAGCGTGCCGTTCAGGCTGCCGTGGAATGCATCGGCGGCAAAACGCCTCTTGTCGTGGGTGTGGGTGCATTGCGTACCGATGAAGCTCAGGCTCTGGCGCGCGATGCCAAATCCGCTGGCGCTGACGGCCTGCTCCTGGCACCGATGTCCTACGTTCCCCTGAACGAGGACGAAGTCTTCCAGCACTTCGTCGCGGTGGCCGAGGCGGGGGAATTGCCTTTGTGCATATATAACAATCCAAGCACCACGCGCTTCACATTCAGCGACGCATTGATCGCCCGGCTGTCAGAGGTGTCCAACATCGTCGCGGTGAAAATGCCTCTGGCGGCGAATGACGATTACGCGGGGGAACTGGCACGTTTGCGGTCGATGACGCCTGACACGTTCACAATCGGATACAGCGGCGATTGGGGCGCGGCGGATGCCCTGCTTGCCGGATGTGACACCTGGTACAGCGTTGCGGCAGGTCTGCTGCCGGTCCCGGCGCTTGCGCTGACGCGTGCAGCGCAGTCCGGCGACGCGGTGGAGTCCACTCGGTTGAACCGCGCTTTCGGGCCGCTCTGGACCTTGTTCAAACACTACGGCAGCTTCCGCGTTATGTTCGTCATCGCCGACTACCTCGGTCTGGCGCACGTCCAGCCACCGCGCCCTATTTTGCCGTTGCCGGAGGACGCCGGAGATGACATTAGGCAGGCATTGGAGAAGCTCGAATAGCCGAGCACAGGGCATGCCCAGTGCAACTGCGTGCGGGCGAAGATGTCGAGCGGGAACTGCCGGTCCTCTCGACCTTTCTCGGCCACGCCAATGTTCGCGACACCTACTGGTATCTATCCGCCGCGCCGGAGCTAATGACCCATGCCGCGCGACTGCTGGATGAGCGGTGGGAGGTTCGCTCATGAGTGCCTCGAACGATCTGGCCGTGCTGATCGAGCGGTGGTTCACCGATCGGCTCATGCGACATCGAGGCGTAAGCTCCAACACCATCGCCTCCTATCGCGACACCTTCCGGCTCCTGTTTGCATTCGCGCAGACACGCCTTGGCAGGTCTCCGTCGCAGTTGACACTGCGGGATTTGGACGCGCCTTTCATCGGTGCATTCCTGGAGGACCTTGAGACACTGCGATCCGCCTCAGTGAGGACCCGGAACCTCCGCCTCACGGCCATTCGGTCTTTCTTCAGATATGCGTCGTTCGAGGAGCCGGCCCATAGCGCCCAGATTCAACGCGTGCTCGCGATCCCGAGCAAGCGATGCGACAAGCGACAGCTTCAGTTTCTCACCAGGCCCGAGATTGAAGCGATCCTGGCCTGTCCGGATCGCAGCACATGGCTGGGACGGCGTGATCACACTCTGCTGTTGCTGGCCGCGCAAACGGGGTTGCGGGTCTCGGAGATCATCGATCTCGACCGGGACTCGGTGATGCTGGGGCACGGTGCCCACGTGCGATGCGTTGGCAAGGGCCGCAAGGAGCGAAGTACGCCGCTCACCAAGGTTGCACAGCAAGCCCTTCGGGGCTGGCTCAACGAGCCCAGGAAGCGGGGCGCAACGGCTCTCTTTCCGAACACGCACGGCGGCAAGCTGAGCGCCGACGGCGTGCAGGCGCTGCTGAACAAATACCCAAATAGAAGGGCGTCTCAAACCAAAAGGCACGGACATCAAACGCCATCAGAGCCTCGCCGCTACCCCCGTGGCGGAAGGTTGCGTACAGACTTGCCGCACAGAACCCCAAGGCGAGTGAGCACGCGATGCTAATGGCTATGTTGGGGGACGTCGTTTTTGTAGAAGACATTGTTCCATGGCCGAATTAGCCGTGCTGATGCTGCGCTTGCTTCAGACACCGAACCGAGGTCGCGATGCCGACGCTCGACAGATCGATGCCGCAGCGGGTGGTGCGATGCTTGCATCGCGCCACCCGGCAGACGTGGATTTTGAAAGTTTCACTAAGCAGCTACGTCGACGGCCAGGGAATTGGAAACAGCAAGGCCGTGAACGGAATTCGGGAGAGGAAGCGTTACTGCCATGGCCGAGACCTCAACGGCCGGTGCGATCTCTGCTTCTCCTAGCCTCCATTAGATCCTCTCGGGCGTGATTGTAGGAGTGGCTTATGTCCCGGCCGACTTGACCACCCCGCTGCAGCTGTTCGTGGGAGGTTTGCGGGCCAACTGTATCACGGACTGCAGCCCCAATACCTGCTATGTGGGCGTCCAGATCCGCACTGCGTTCCTCTGCTGCATGCCGCGGAGGAAGCATCTGCGGCAAGATGTCTTGCATGCCGGGAATTGAGTGAGCTTGGCCCTGTTGATTTGGATCTAACTGGTGATACATCGCGTACATAGCATTGGATGCTGTCGACCTGACGTGGCCATCCGGATCGGTAGCCAATTCAGCGGCCTGATCAAAAATGCGAGCTTTATTTTCAGCGTTAAACTTGCTGAAGTTTTGCGCAGCGTAAAGCGCTCCGATAGCTTGCGAAGGTGGATCCATGTTGCCAATGCGATTAACAATACTATCTTGTGTCTCTGGCCGAAGGTAATGAGACACATTACTGACTGCTCTGAATTGCTCCAATGCTACTTCATCCGAGGTGTGTCCCAACCCGGCAGTCAATTTATCTCCCAGATCGACGGCTGATCGTCCAAGCTGATTGGTCCGCGTTTCAAACTTCGCGAGGTCAGTTTCTGGCTCGGTTCGAGTGCCCCGAACGGCTATGCGCTCTCGCCTCCCGAGTTCTTTGAAGGTCCCAAGATTTCGCGCTGTATCGCGCGGGTTTAGCGCTTACCAGCCGTTCTGCAACATCGGTCAATGGTCCGTATGGAAGGTCACGGAGGGTACTGCGATTCCCCACGTCTTGGGATGAACTTGCAGCTGCGCGTGCCCGTTTGTTATCGCGATCCATTGCTCGGCCTCCAAAGTCGTTAAGTTACCCAATCAGGGTACCACCGACGCTTGACCTGCTAAACCGATATGAGGTTACAGTTGTAGTCTGGCAGAAGCTTCTCCCAACTCTGGGATACGCCGAGAGCCGTAACCGGGGCAGATTTCCGGGCGGAAGGGGTTTGCGGCGAGAGCGTTCGTGATTCACCGTTTGCGTGACGCATCAGGATCGTCTCGTAAAAGAGAGTCCGTCGCGATACGCCCCGCGAATGACGATGGTACCTTCGGCTTGACTTATCCTTCGCGCTCTGCGGGTCCGACGAGAAAATCAGCCTACCCTTGCTGAGACTACCTGCGGAGGACTTGCCGCTACGGCGGTCCTGCTCGATCTCGTACTTGATCTTCTGCCCATCAACGAGGTTTGAAAGTCCAGCCCGTTCTACAGCTGGAGTATGGGCGAAAACGTCCTGACCGCCGTCATCGGGCTGGATTAAGCCAAAACCTTTGGTGCTGTTGAACCACTTCACTGTTCCGGTCGCCATATCTGTGTATTCCTCTGTGGCCAGTGCGAACCAGACGGGCCGTGAAGCCGATCCTGTTCATATTTCGTAGAGTTAAACCCAGCAAAAACCAGAATTACCCACCTCGGGGTTGCGGCGCGAAAAGCCATTGCTCTGTTTGGGAACGCACCGAACAGGTGCCGGTGAGCTTGAGCGCAACGCGCTGCAAGACGCTCGAGTGCCGAGGAATCTCTCCGACAAGGATACGTCTGAGCCGCCCAGTATGCCGGCTCGGCAACCACTCGAATGGATCGAAGCCGATCTGCAAAACGGATGGTGAGAGCGGTGGCTCGTTTCCAACCCATCCTGTCTCACCAGCGCGGACGCCTGGACGGATGTCAACGCCGGAAAAAGAACCGCATCGATTGGTCCCGCTTGCGGCCAGCTCCAGTCGGCCGCTCGATCGCAAGCGTGGTTCGAGGAGGAAGCTCTCCCAGGTGCAATGCGAGGAGACGCTGGTCCAACTCCTTGTCGGCTGCCGTAAGGCGGTGGTTCAGGCGAAGGTAGTCCATCCAGGTCGGGGTGCGGAAGGTTTCTGTCCAACGCGAAGGCTGCTGGAGGTCGCGCTGGAGATTCCAGTGTCGCGCACCAACGCCGCTTTGTACTCGCCGCCGTTCCCGCATCTGCTCCAGGAACGCTTCGACATTTGCTTCGGGTATTGAATATTCGATCTTGGCGACGATCGGCCCGCTTCGGGGCTTCAAATCCAGGGCAACCTGAGGCGTTTCGAAGCCAAGAGGAGCCTGATCGGAATCTTTCCATTGACGGATGGGCAGCAGGAAGCCGGTGCCAGCGACCAGCAGCAGCGCGCCACCTGAAAGCTCCAGAGCCGAGCTCAGCGAATAGCTCTCGGCCACCGTACCCCACAGCCAGCTGCCAGCCGCGATGCCGCCGGATGAAAGGGCGTAATAGATCGAGAGCGTGCGACCAACGACCCACCTTGGACTCGCCAACTGGACGCTTACGTCCAGCCCGGTCCAGGTCACGACCCAGCCCGCGCCGCCGAGCGCCAGCGCGATAGCCGCCACCGCCACCGAGGGGGTGAAAGCAAGCGATAGACAACAAGCCGCACAGGCGATGCACGACAGTGTCGTCAAACGTTCCTGGGACAGCCTCCGTCTCAGAATGTTGTTGCAGATGCCGGCGAACAAGGCGCCGGTCCCGAAGCCGGCCATCAGGATGCCGTAAACGACTGGCCCTCCCCCCAGCTGATCGCGGGCGACGAGAGGCAAGAGCGCTAGTATAGAGATGCTCGTCAGCCCAAAGAGGGCACCGCGGGCAATTGCTGCCTTGATTTCGGATGACAGGGCAGTGAAGCGCGCTCCGTCATGGATCGCCGTGGTCAATGGTTCACTCGGCAGCGGTGACGGGCGAACTTGCCATTTGCAGCGCCCTATGGTCCACAGCAGCATCAGATATGTAAGCGTCGCCACTGCGAAAGCCGTCAAAGGGCCAAAGGAAGCAACGACGACTCCACCGAGAGCGGGACCGATGCTTCGGACGGCGTTATATCCGACCGAAATAAGCGTGACGGCGGCCGGAACATCGCGCTTTCGCAGGATATCGCCAACCGACGCGTGCCAGGCGGGGTCGGTGAAAGCGGCGCCTACTCCGGCCAAACAGCTGAATGCAAGAACCATCCATGGATTGAAAATTCCGAGACCTGCAAGAACAGTCAGCATCGTCGAGGACGATGCTATCACGCACCAGCCAGCGAACATGAGATTGCGGCGGCTGTAATTGTCCGCTAGGGCGCCGGCGATAATTGACAGGAGGAATGTGGGCAAGGTTGTCGAAGCCTGCACCAAGGCGACCATCACATCCGATGTCGAAATGGTCGCCATCAGCCAACTGATGGCAACCATTTGAATCAGCCACCCTAGACTGGATACCTGTGTGGCAATCCAGATCGGACGGAAAGTTGAATTCTCGAGCGGCGCGAACGTTGCCGATGACACCGGATTAACTTCTTCACGCGCCACCCCGCTCATTGGGCCGAGCCTCCCTTCGCTGCCAGTTGTATGAGATTTCTCCCCGCCCACGTGCCCATGGAGGAATGGCAGGATCAGGGCATTTTATCTGCGCAACGCAAGTTATTTTTGCCTGGCCGATGCTGTGGCAGAACCGAATGCTTCCGGTGGAGCTATCGTTCCGCTATGCGGGACGAGACCGGTTCGATCCTGTCGCTCTCGATCCCCGACCACGTTACAAGAATCGTCAGTTTGACGTTCCTTAGCGTCTCCAACCAAGCCACGTCCTGGGCATCGACTTCCCTTCTGGTGATCACGAGCTCCCGCGCATTGAACCGCCTCGCCAAGGTGGATCAGTAGTCATCTTTGGCGTAGGTATTCAGCAGCCTGCTAGGCGCCCGCCGCCACGTGCGGGCGACGCCGGCATCAACCGGCGGGCAGATGCGCCGAGGGCAACAACCGCGCCTGACGCAACGCCGCCAGATCAGCCGAGCCGGTGCAGAAGCAGGCAACGGCCAACTGGCGGATGACGATCTCGAAATGCGCGACAACCGCCTCGGTGGACACCGTCGCCGCGCGCAGCACGCCGGCCGCCTGCCCGGCGATGTCCGCGCCCAGGCGGATGGCCTTGGCCACGTCGACGCCGTCGCGGATCCCGCCCGACGCGATCAGCTTCACAGTTGGCAGCGCCCGACGTACCGCCTGCACGCTGGCCGGGGTCGGAATCCCCCAGTCGGCGAACGCCATCGCCACTGCACGGTCGGCGGCATCGCGGGCGCGCTCGCCCTCCACCGCGGCCCAACTGGTGCCGCCGGCGCCGGCGACATCGATGACCGCCACGCCCGCCTTGACGAGCGCGCAGGCCACCGAGGCGGACAGGCCCGACCCCACTTCCTTGGCCACAATCGGCACGTCCACGCTGCGCGCGGCGCGAGCGATCTGCGCCAGGACGCCGCGCCAGTCGCGGTCGCCCTCCGGCTGTACCGCTTCCTGCAGCGCATTGAGATGGACGATGAGTCCATCGGCTTCCAGCGCATCCACCGCCCGGCACGCCAGGTCCAGGCCGTCGGCCTCGCGCAGTTGCGCGGCGCCGATATTAGCCAGCAAGGGAATGTCTGGGGCCATGCGGCGCAGCGCGCGCGTCAGCCCCTGGGAGTTGCGGGATTGCAGGCTCACGCGCTGCGAACCGACGCACATGGCGATCCCCAAGGCTTGTGCTGCCTCGCTCAGATGCCGGTTGATGGCCTCGGCGCGTAGCACGCCGCCGGTCATGGAGCTGATCAGCAGCGGCGCGCGCATGGTCTTGCCCAGCAGCGAGGCGCGCAGGTCGATCTGCGTCAGGTCCAACTCGGGCAATGCGCAGTGTTCGAAACGGATGTACTCCCAGCCGGCGGCGACCGTGGCCGGCGCCGTTCGCCGATCCAGCACGATGTCCAGATGGTCGTCCTTGCGCCGGCTCGGGATGTTGTCGCTATCGCTCATGCTCGCTCCATCCGTCGCATCGGGGGACGGCGTTGCATCGGATCGGACCGACGGCAGCGCGCGCACGCAGCCGCATCCCGCCGTTCAGGCGGGCGCACGCTGGCCTCCCCCCGCAGCGTCGCTGCGGTAGCGGCTGGTCGAGGTCTGGTAGTACTGCGCGCGGATGGCCGCCATGGCCTCGATCAACGCTCCCCACGGCGCGGGAAAGCGTTCTTCCGCCATCACCCGGTGCAGCATGCGCGTATGGCCGGCCAACTCGTCGTTGAGGAACTCCACCACAGGCATAGCCGGATAGCGCTGCCGCAGCAGGATCGCCGCGTTGTCGGCCTCGCCCGCCGACCTGTCCTTGTCGCGTCCATGCAGATCGTTCTGCAGGCGCCCTATCGCGGAGATGAGCCGCAGGACCTGGCGAAACGCCGGACGCGCGCGCAAGGTCGCCATGTCCAGCCCCCACAGCAACGACAGGCAACAGAACACGTTCGTGTAGGCGATCGAATCGATGCCGTTGTGCAGGTACTCGGCGTAGGACCAGCGTTCCGCCCCTACCGCCTGCGCGTGTCCGGCGCGCAGCGCCGCGCAGTAGCACCGAGTGTCGTCGAGCAGCCGAGCATAGTCGCGACGATCGTAGGCGAGCGCGGCCAGCGAAGCGCGCAGAGCAGCGCAGCCCTCGAATCCGGGGAGCGCGCACGGCACGCCCTGCCCCAGCGCCTGCTCCACCGCGGCGAGCTCCTCCGGCGCGATCAGGCCAAGGTCGTTGCAATCGTCGAGCCAGAACAGCAGCGCCAGTTCGCGATAGAACGCCACGATCAGCGTTTCGGCCTGCGGATCGCGGCCAGTGCGGGCGCAGGTGTCGCGCAGGCTCGGGTGGATGCGCTGCAGGATGTACTGGCCGCCCCTGACCGCTTCCACGGCATGCTCGTCGGCGAACCCTGTCAGGGAACGCCCCCACTCCAGCACCTGCTGCAGCGCGCGTTCGGTCTGGATCATGGCGCCGCTCCTGCTCCCTCGGCCAGGACGCGCCGCCCCCAACGAAGCGCCAGCCACAACCCGGCGAGTTCGGCCACCCGCACGACCCGGGTGGGGCAATACAGTTCCTTGCCGATCCACAGCGCCGTCTGCGGCAATGCATGCGCCACATGGCGAGCGAGCATCCACTCCAGCGCACGCGCCACCGCCTGCGCGATGCGCCGGCGCCCTGTCGGCTCTTCGCTCCCGTCCATGACGTGCAACGCGAACAGCGCATAGGCGGTTTCCTCAAATGAGGACGCGCGACCGGCGCCCCAGCCGCCGTCATCGCGCTGCGCCTGCAGCAGCGCCGCCAGCGCGCGCTCGTCGCGCCACTGGGGCTTGCCTTGCGCCAGCGCAGCGACCGCATGCGCGGTGGGATACAGCCACGAAACGTGCCATTTTTCGTTGTCCCATAGACCGTGCGGGTTGCGATTGGCCTCGACGTAGTAGCTGGTGCCGGCGGCGGGCTTTCCCAACAGTCGCAACGCATGCAGGGCATGGATGTTGGTCGACACCGAGGCATTGCGCTCGCCGGGGAAGGTGACGAATAGCTCGCCGATTTCGAAATCGCGCAGCGCATCGACCGGCGGGTCGCGACCTGCAAGGCGCAGGACGCACAACGCAACGGAGGTGTCGTCGGCATCGGCTGCGAAGTGCAAGGCCGGGCCCAGACCGCGCACGCCCATGCGGGCGTCGAGCTGCGCGACGATCACGCGCACGGCATCGGCGAACGCGGGATGCGCGAACAGCCCGGCCAGATGCAGGGTGTACAGCGACCAGCATGGCTCGAACACATTGATCGGCCAGACGTTGGGAACGACACCTTCGATGCCGCTGCGCGTCGCCCGCGATGCCGCCTGCAGATACGCGTCGGTGCGCCCGACCTGCGGCGTGCTCCCATGTGTTACGGCGTGCGCACGCCACGCGGCGGTGGCCGCCGGACTGATGCCAATGCTGCCGTCGTCGTCGGGGCATGCGGTGGTCGGCGACGTTCCCCAGGCTTCCCAGGAGTGCAGCAACGGATGGCCGCTCGGCAACGTCGCCACCGCCCCCAACTTGACAAGGCACGCCTGCCGCAACGGCAACAGCGCCGGGTGGCGCGGAAACCCCACGCCGCCCAGCAAGGATGCGGCCTCGCCGCACAACTGCGGCAGGATCAGCTCCGCGCCGATCGGCGCGTCCTCCGGCACCGAATGCGCGTAGGGATCGGGCTGGCGCTCGAGGAACCGGGTTGCAGCCTGGACTGCGTCGGCCGCGCCGGGAAGAGGATCGGCACGCTGCAATGTCAGCAACGTCGCCCAGGTGGGCGCATGGCGGAACAGCGGGAAGTCCGCGCTTCCCCATCCGCCATCGGCCTGTTGTTGCGCGATGAGCCACGCGTATGCGTCCTGCCGATCGGTGACGTTGCCGTGGAACTGCAGAGCTCGCGCCGTGTCGTAGACGGACGGACCGACGCTGCCGCCGTCGCTCATCTCGATCAGCAGGTGGCGCAATTCGGAAAGGATCTGTTCGGACAGCGCGTTCACGCGGTATGTTCCTTCTGCAGACAGTTGACGGGAACCTGGATCGGGCAGACGCCGCGCACGTCGCCGCAGGCCCGTCGCGGCCCGGCGCACGGGCAGCGCCGGACGGCCGCCCTGCTCCGGCGCGGCGACGCGCCCCATGCTGGGGCCGGTCCGCCGCATAGGCTTGCGCGCAGCGCGCCGCGTGAGCCGCGGCTGTGCTGGGCAACCGCTGCGATCGCCGCCGCCGACTTGGACACAGTGCAGCATGCACCGCTCACGCCGGCCGATCGATCGCAGCGGCACAGGGGCGACTCCATGCGGACGGGCGCGCTCATGCGCATGGCGCGTGCTTGAACAGATACGCGTTGGCCCGTTGCAGCATCTGCGCCAACCGTTCCGCACGCGTTCCCAGCGGGGGGATGGCCTCCCCGGCGTCGCGCAACAGATCCAGCGCCAACTGGCGCGCTGCCTGCAGCCCCATGATCGACGCACAGGTCGGCTTCTGCGCCGCCGCGTCCTTGCCAGGGGTCTTGCCCAACGTCGCGGTATCCGCTGTCGCGTCGAGAATGTCGTCGACCACCTGCAACGCCAGGCCGAAACAGGCGGAGTAGCGATCGAGCGCACAGTACAGCGCAGCGTGGGCGGCATCCTCCGCGATGGCGCATAGCGCGCCCATGCGAACGGACGCGCGCACTAGTGCTCCGCTCTTCATCCGGTGCATCGCCACGATCCTGTCCAGCTCGACGTGCTTTCCTACCAGCGACAGATCCATGGCCTGCCCGCCTGCGGCACCCTCGGCGGACACCGCCTGCGCCAGTTCGCGCACGAGCGCGATACGGTTGTCGCTCGGCGCATCCAGGCTCGCCAGGGTCAGGAAGGCGTGCGCCTGCAGCGCATCGCCGACCAGGATCGCAGTGGCTTCGCCGAACTTGACGTGCACGGTCGGAAGGCCGCGGCGAAGCACGTCATCGTCCATTGCGGGCAGGTCGTCGTGGACCAGGGTACAGGCGTGCATCATCTCGATGGCGGCGCCGACATCGTCGAGCATGGGCGCCGGCGTGTCGGCCAGTGCGCCGGTAGCCAGACAGAGCAAGGCGCGGGTGCGCTTTCCGCCATGCAAGGTGGCGTAGCGCATCGCCGCCATCAGCTCGGTCTCACCGTCGTCTTCGGCGCAGAGAAGACGCGCCAGCGCCTGTTCGACCCGCCTTGCGCCGTCCTGCATCCAGATCTCCGACGGCAGCCTGCCGGATGCGCCGCGCGCCTGCGCGTCGTCGTGTAGCGTGGAATCGGTCTGCATGTCGTTCATGTCCTTGTATCTGGCACGGCCACGGCGAGCGTCCGAGCCGCCGCGGTGTTGGCGGGGTCGCACCGAGCGCGCGCGCCGAGTAGCTGCCTCGCCACACGGGGCATGCGATGCCAGCTCATGAGAATCCGATGCGGATTTTCATGGACGGATGTGCGGTCGGGAAATAGCGCCGACCTTTTTCGACGGCGCTCAGCAACCGCGGCCGCACCCCGGCCTTGTGCATGGTCAGTGCCAAGGCGATGCAGAACTGCACCATTTCCAGCCATACCAGGTGGTAACCGATGCAGACGTGTGGGCCGGTACCGAACTGCAGCATGTCCACCGGCCGGATCGGCTCCGTGCGTTGCAGCCACCGTGCCAGGCGGAACTGATCAGGCGCCTCGTGCAGCAGCGCAGAGGTCGAGAAATGCAGCAGCGGGATGCACAGAGGGGTGCCCGCAGGAATGCGCCGTTGGCCGAGTTGCAATTCCTGCAGCGCGCGACGCGGCAGGAGCGTGGTCGCCGGATGCACGCGCAGCGTCTCGCGGAACAGCGCCTCGGCGACCGGACACTGCGCCAGGTCCGCGTGCCGGGTCGGCACCGCGCCCACGCGTTGCGCCTCCTCGACCAGGGCGTCCCATAGCCCAGGCTGCCGCGCCAGCTCGATCACCATCCAGGCCATCGTCGAGGCGGTGGTGTCGTGACCGGCAAGCAGCAGCAGGCGGATATTGGCGACCAGGACGTCGTCGGAGAGCGCATCGTCGCCGCGATCGAAGGAGCTCACCATGTCATTGATCAACCCAGTGCGCGCGGCATGTGCGCGCGCGTCGCGGACGAACTGGCGCAACTGCGCGTCGATCCAGTCGCGGGCGGCGCGGCCGCGCCGCAAGGGCAGTCCAGGCAGGTCGACCGGGGGCGCGACGATCAACTGCAGCAGTTGCCGGTATTTGCGATGCCATCCCGGCAGGTCCTGCGCTGGGATTCCCATGAGGCTGAAGATGAGCTTGAGCATCAGGTCGCCGGTTTCGCGCAGGATGGTTACGTCGCCGCGGTCGCGCCACGCCTGCACCCGCGCCTGGATGACGGGCGCGAACAGGTTGCCGATGCCGGCTTGGGTCAGCCCCTTGGGCAGGAACGCCGCCTTGATCGCGTCGCGCGCCTGCCGGTGCGCGCCGCCGTCCTGGGCGACCAACGTTCCGCCAAGCAATTCGGGCGCGATCTCTTCGATCAGCGCCGAGGACACGTCCTTGTGCCGGAGCAGTGCAAACGCATCCGGATCCACGCAGGTCATCAGGTGTCCGGCAGGGCCGAAATCCAGCCAGAAGTGGCTGCCCAACGTCCGTTCCGCGCGCCGCAGCAGGCGCGGCAGGTCGCATACGATGGCGGGAAGATGTCCGACCAGGGGGAAAGCGCCGGGCACGACCGGGATGTCGTCCCGCAGCCGGTGCCGACGGTCCAGCGGGTTGAGCAGCATGTCCATCAGCAGCGCGGCCCCGCGGCCGCTTTGGCGGTGTCGCCGGCAGGCCGCGCGGCGCGGCTGTTGCCACCGTCGGCGTACGTCGGCACATGCGCCAGCATGCCGCCGTCGATGCACAGGACCTGGCCGGTGATGAACGCAGCATCGTCGGAGAGCAGGAACGCCACGAGCGCGGCCACGTCCTCGGGGCGGCCGACGCGCTGCAGGAGTTGGTGCCGGCTCAGATGCCGTTGCATGCACTCGTCCAGCTTGGCGAGGAGACGCTCGGTCATGATGAGACCCGGCGCAACCGCGTTGCAGCGGATCTGCGCATGACCGTACTGGGTGGCGAGCGAGGCCGACAGCATGTTCATCGCCGCCTTCGACGCGGCGTAGGACGTCTGCGCGGTGTCACCGCTGAGCCCCTGGCACGACGACATGTTGACGATCGCGCCACCGCCGCGGGCGATCATTCGTGGGATGGCCTGCCGGCAGCAGAGCAGCGTGCCGCGCAGATTGGTCGCCATGGTCTGATCCCAGACCGCCAGGTCCAGGTCGAGGATCGTGCGGTCGCGCGGTGTCAGATGCATGGCGCTCGCGTTGTTCACCAGCAGGTCGACCCCACCGAAGTGCCGCTCCGCCGTCTCGAACAGCGCTGCCACCGCCTGCGCATCGGCGATGTCCATGGCCAGGGCCAGCGCGTGGCCCGCTTCGGCCGCGATCTGCGCGGTGCAGGCGACGGCCGCCGAGCCATCAATGTCGGCCACCACCACTCTGCCGCCCTCGCGCGCGATGGCGAGGGCGCATGCCTTGCCGATGCCGGCGCCGGCGCCGGTCACCACGGCCACCTTGCCTTCAAACCGTCCTCCTGGGTTGCGTTGGTCTTTCGCGGCATGCCGCTCAGCCTGCGCCGGAGAAGGCGCAGGGTCGGCGCTGGCGCGCTCGCCAGCGTCGCTTTCGATGACCCGAATGGCGGCGACCGGACACTGGCTGGCCGCGAGCCGCGCGGCGGCGTGCAGCGCCTGCGGGACCGTCGCCACGCACACTTCCGCCACGCCGTCCGGTTCGCGCTGGCGAAAGGTGCCCGGCAGCGTCAGCACACACTGCCCGGTGGTTCCGCATAGATCCTGATCGATCACGACGCGCATCTCAGCCCCCCTGAGCATGCAGTCGCACCGGCAGCGCGCGGAACGTCCTGAGGAACGCGGATGGCTCCCGGGTCGGCTGCTCGGCCAATGCCAGCGTGGGGAAGCGCGCCTCGATCCGCGGCAGGCTCTCGGCCAACTGCACCCGGGCCAGTTGCGCACCGAGGCAGAAGTGGATGCCGTGGCCAAAGCTCAGCATGATCTTCCCGTCGGTCGACATGCCAGGAGTGGTGCCGTAGAACCGCGCGGGATCGAAGCGGTCGGGATCGGAGAAGGCGTCCGGGTCGCGATTGCCGGCCGCGATCAGCACGCGCACGTCCGCGTTCTTCGGGATCACCACGCCGCCCAGTTCGATGTCGCGCTGGGCGATACGCGGGATGGAGCTGAACATGGCAGGCGCGTCGCAGCGCAGGACTTCTTCGACGAATGCCTTCACCCCCACGGCGTCTCCCTGCAGCCAGTGCCGCTGTTCGGGATACGCCAGCATCGCTAGGACCGCATGGTCGATGGTCGCAGCAGTGGTGGCGAAGCCGCCCAGCAGCATGCCCCACAGCATGCTGATCAACTCCGCATCCGACAGCGTGTCGGCATCGTCGTCGTGTGCGCCGACCACCATCGACACGATGTCGTTGCGGGGATCGGTGCGCTTGCGCTGTATGAGGTCGCCGAAGTAGGCCTGCACCCTGGCGCTGGCCGCGTCCGCCTCGGCGAGCTGGGGATCGCTGGCGTGTGGGCTCAGGCCTTCCAGAATGGCGCCGATGCCGGCGGCGAGCCCGAACATGTCATCCTGGGGCATGCCGAACAGTTCGGCGAAGACCAGAATGGGCACAGCCAGCGCGAATTCCCAATGCAGGTCCACCGCCTCCCCGCGCTCCAGCGCGGGCGCCATGCCGTCCAGGCGCGCTGCGACGATGCGTGCGATGCTCGGCCGCAGGTTGTCGATCTGGCGTATGGTGAAATCGCGCGAGATCAGCCGGCGCAGACGCGTATGCGTCGGTGGTTCCTTCATCGCTAGCGTGGACGCGAGGAGATTGAGTGACAGGCTGGTCTCCGCACGCGGGAAATAGCGCGCCAGTTCGCCCGGCGCCGGTCCCCGAAACACATCGCCCGTGGCCTTGAGCGCCCAGTAGATGTCGGCGTGGCGGCTCAACAGAAAGAGGCCCGACGCCGCACGATGCACCGGATCGTGCTCGCGCAACCACCGCATGAACGTATACGGGTCTTGGATACACGCTGGCGACGCAAGTTCGGCGAAGGCGTCCCGGCATGCTGCCGTGGTTTCTTGCACGTCCATCTTGGTTACCTGTTGGCTGGCTGATCTGACCGGCGCGCGCTGGGCGCGCCGGCAAATTGCGGAGTAGATCGCGATTCCGGGCGGCGTCCGCGCGTCACCAGAGCACCGGGAACTCCTCGAACCCGCCAGTGATGATCTCCTTGCGCAACTTCAGTTCTTCGGGCGCCACGGCCAGGCGCAGCGCGGGAAAGCGCTGGAAGATCGAGCCGACCACCACCTTGAGTTCCAGCCTGGCCAGCGCCATGCCGATGCAGTAGTGCGGCCCGTGCGAAAACGTCAGGTGCGGATTTTCGTCGCGTCCGATGTCGAAGATTTCCGGGTCGTCGAAATGGCGCGGATCGAACGACGTCGCCGGCAGGCCGACCAGCACCTTGCTCTCCGCGGGAATATGCACGCCCGCGATAGTCACGTCGGTCCTCGGATAGCGCATGATGCCGTCCCAGCCCGCGCCCGGCGGGTACATGCGCAGGATTTCCTCCACCGCCTTGTCCACCAGGGATGGATCGCCGACTAGGCGTTCGCGCTGTTGCGGATGGCGGAACATGGCCAGCAGGCCGAATTCGATCTGCGCGACGGTGCTCTCGTGCCCCGCCACCAGCATGCCCGCCGCCAGGCCGATCGCCTCTTCCTCGGTCGCATTGCCCTGCTCGACCGCCGCGAGCAGATCCGTCAGCAGGTTGTCGCCCGGATCCTGGCGCTTGTCCCACATCTTGCCGCGAATGTAGGCGCGCAGTTCTTCCCAGGCCAGGCGCGACGCGCTGCGCGGGCCGCTTTCATGCTGGTGCGTCATCACTTCGTCGGACAGCCCGGCGAAAAAGGCGTGATCCTCGTAGAGCACGCCCATCAGCGCGCTGATGACCATGGCCGGCAGCGGAAAGGAGAGGTGGCGCCTCAGGTCGGCGGGCTGGGGCTGGGCCGCCAGCGTCTCGAACAACTGCGCGGCGATCGCCTCGACCTGCTGCGCGAGCACCTTCACCCTGCGGTTGCTGAAGGCCGGCGCCACGATCGTGCGTAACCGGGCATGCTCGCCCCCCTCGTGCGAGACAAGCCACCCCGGCGAACCGAGAATCACCGAATCCGGGGTGAATGCCGCCGGCGGCATTCCCGCGGGCCGGAACGCCGCGTCGGACAGCGCCGCCTTGGCCTCGTCGTAGCCTGTCACCCACCAGCCTTCGTGCCCGGACGGGAAGCGTACGTGGTGGATCGGACCGTTGGCGCGTAGCGCCAACATCTCAGGCGAGGGCTCGATGTGATCGACGCGCCACATCGGCAGCGTCGGCAAGGGTTGTTCGGACATGGTGGCACTTCACTCTCTAAGCGATGGAAGGGCGGAAGGCGCTGCGGGCAGCGAATGATTACGACGGCACGTAGACGTCCTCCGGGGAGTAGCCCGACTCGATGTCAAGATCGGCCAACGTGTAACTGTCTAGGCATACCGCGCGGCGAGATGCAGAACTTTATCCTGCGCCTTCGAGTTCAGGATTAACGCGAGTGTGGTGGGCCCTTGAGTCGCAGCCGGCCATCAAGATTTCCTGCGCAAGCGTCGACAAGGTTGGCAGCCTGTTTGGGTACGGGCGGTTTCGCCAAGGCCCCCTTGCCATAGGATGCTATCTGATGCGGATTTGACATTATGCTTTTCTTTCTTCGTTCCATCGATCGCGGTGTCATCCACGAAATGAAGATCGGTCGTCGGCTCCCGGCTCCCAACGAAGGAGTCTCAAAACTCGTGCCAATTTGGCCGACCCAGCAGAAGAAAAACATTGTGATTGCTTTTCAGGGGATTAGCCTGAGGCAGACAAGAGCTCGATGAAATAGCCCGGTGTCGCGGACCCAACAAAGGCGACAAAACAGTGTCGGATAGTATACGGTGGTCAGACGCCAGACCGGCGACACCTTCTTTATTAGTTGTCCTGTCGTGGAATGATGGCAGGCGACCTGACCGTATTGAGCCATAGGAGGGCTCCTGGTTGGCTCAGGGGTCACGTGCTTGCTCCGGGCGCGCTCGAGGCGGCTTGCGGGCTCGTTGCCAATGCAACACAGGCGATCCGCAACACCGCCATCTAGGGCGAAGCCGGCACGGCCCAAGAAGTTCGGCGCTTGGGACGGCAACCTGATGACGGAATGGCATGTCCGCTATGGCGGTCGCGCGTGATGATCTACTGGCATGTCGAAAAGGGCTCGACCTGCATTTTCTCGCAGCTCAAGCGCTGTTCGTCTTCGGAGGTCGCGGCGATGACCAAGGTCTTGCTGCGACATTACACCAACGTGGAGATCCAGCGCTTATATGTCGGCAGCCATGGCCAGAGCGCCCTCGGCGTCCCTTTTGCCGCCTGCTCGGGTTCAACCTGCCGCCACGCCTGAGGGCGATCGCCTGGCAGAAGCTGGCGCTGCCAGGCCTGCGCGCTGAATTGCCAAATGCTTCCCATTCTTTCCAAGGTCCTCACTTGGGAGGAGGTCGAGCAGCAGTATGGCCACAGTCAATCTGGGCCGGCCAGAACGACATCGGAATAGTCCGGCCGGCACCGTAAAGTTAACCGACGGCTGATGAAGATGTGCGAACATGGGCCATGTCAGAAGTTGCTCGTGATCCGCTTTATCGTCGCCACCGCTTTCCCGCCGAGATTATTGCGCACGCGGTATGGCTCTACTTTCGCTTTCCGCTCAGCCTGCGCATGGACATGTTGGCGGCCCGCGGCATCATGGTCACGCATCAGACCATTCGAAGCTGGGCGGAGAAATTCGGGCGGCATTTCGCCCGGGAGATCAAGCGACGGTCAGCCGGCTGCCTGGGCGACAAATGGCATCTCGACGAATGTGTGGTGGCCATCAATGGCAAGAAGCAGTGGCTCTGGCGTGGCGTCGATCAGGACGGCTTCGTCCTCGAAGTGCTGGTGCAAAGCCGCCGAAATGCCAAGGCGGCAAAGCGTCTGATGCGCAAGTTGCTGAAGGCTCAAGGGCGGACACCACGAGTCATGATCACCGACAAGCTCCGGTCCTATGATGCCGCCAGGCGCGACCTCATGCCCGGTGTCGAACACCGGTCGCACAAAGGCCTCAATAATCGAGCGGAAAATTCGCACCAGCCGACCCGACGACGCGAAAGGACCATGAAACGCTTCAAGTCGGCACGCCAGCTTCAGCGGTTCGTTTCCATCCATGATCCGATTGCCAACCTGTTCCACTTTCCCCGCAATACGCTGTCATCGGCTCAACATCGAGACCTGCGTAACGCCGCCATGCAAATCTGGAACAAAATCGCGTGTCTCGCCGCAGCGTGACAGCCGTCCCGGCCAGCTATCGCTGCATCAATCCGCTGATAACTTTACAGTGCCGTGGGATATATTAGAAAGCGACTGAGCGTCGGCCCCCGTGGGGCACAGGTATGCGTGCAGGGCCTTCAGACATGGGCCCGCGTTCTGTTTATCGTTTTTGCGGGGTGGGACAAACCTGACGTTAGCTTGTTCATAGAACGGCTTGCGCTCGTCCATGAGTTGGGGAACCGTCTGATCCCGGTCGGAGCCCCGCAGCAGCGGGCGGGTGGTATCGTTCCTGAGGCGGCGTCGTAGCACCCGCGGGTCGGTATTTATCCAGATCGAGACCGCTTTGTCGGCGATGAGTCGCCGGGTCTGCTCATCGTTCAACGAGCCGCCACCGGTCGCGATGACCGCGGGCCCTTGCTCGAGCACACGCGCGATTGCCTCCGCCTCAAGCTTCCTAAAATAGCCCTCGCCATTTGTATTGAATATCTGCGTTATCGATTTCCCGGTCTGCTTCTGAATTTCTTGGTCGGTATCGATGAAGCGCAGCCCCAGTCGCTTGGCGAGTGGCGCGCCAATCGTGGTTTTCCCGGCGCTCGGCATACCGACAAGCACGACCGGCCGATGGCCGAGGGCAGCGACAGTCTCCTTTGCCTCCGGTGACTTGGCGATCTCCGACTCTGTTGATCGTCCGACAGCTCGCAATCCAGGTGCTGCAGCAGCACTATCCTTACCATCCCTCCAGTGTGCTATGCTGAGCACGTTATCGGGTCTGTCAACTGCCTTATTGCCTTCTCTTACCTTCTGCTCGAGTTTCTCTGCCTTCTGCAAAGCATCACGGCGCTTCAGCTCCTGCATCTCTTTATAGGCGTCGTGATTGTCAACTTTGGCGCTGTAGCTGGCTGGCGTATGGAATTCCACCTGGAAACGGTAGCCTTCTGTGGTGGCGAGCACAGTGTGTATGCCGAGATAACTCGGACGCTCGAATTTGAACCAGTTGGTCACCTCGATTTCGGTGTAGTGCTGCTCCTCGAAGGCCAGAATGGCTGCCTTGAAGGCACGTGTAAAATCGTTGTCAGGAATTTCGAAGACGTGGCGTACGGCGCTGCTGATCAGCTGTGGAGTGCTGCCGGACGAGATGCTCGTGCCGGTGAGCTGCTCTCTTATGGAGCGTTCCGATCTCAACCGGCGCTCCAGATGAGGCATTTTCACCTGGATCTCCATTTTCCTGAGGCTTGCGGCGACGCTGAGTGCCGCTGCGGTGATTTTCCCCTCCTCTTTTGTAGCGCGCGCAACCTCAATTCGGGCGCGCTCTGAGGCCTCCTCGGGGGTCAGCGGGATCATCTCGGCAGCTTCGGCGGTGGGCCGAAGGCCGGAGGGTCTGCGCAAAATGCCGTGCTCCGCAGCGAGATTGATCGATGTTTCCATGACTGAAGCCGTCAGCGTGGGGTTGTCCTCCAGGTCCTTCAAGGCTGCATCGACATCAAACCTTCCATGGTTGAGAGACGCTGCCAGGCCCTTGACGTAGGGCACGGACCTCAAGCCAGGCGTCGTATGCAGCAGCCGCTGAAGATCTTGGCTTTTCCTGGAAAAAAGCCGAGCGCCAGTGTTGGATTTGTAGGCATCGGTGCCGACCTTGATGCCGAGGCTCAGGAGATTGTTTGCGCTTTGCACGAGGTCATCCGGGTTGTAACCGTCCGGGCGAGGATCGATCCGCGCAGGATAGTTGTCGATCAAAGCCCGGATGCGGTCTCGGGGCTGATTTGTTACCGGATAGGCATCCGCCAGATCCGGCAACAACTCTGAGACTGCTGCGCTCAGCGTCGTGCTTTTTGCATCGTTCACGGGCCCGACTGTTTCGGGCAGGCGTTCCGGCTTCTGTGCCCACGCCTCAAGGTCGGCGACCAGCAGCGCGGCCATTTCGCGAGCAACCGGATGCCGGGCGACCTCGATCTCGCGCCGCGCTCTCGCAAACACGGTCTCGATATCCTGGCCACTCACCTCCTCTTCGCGGCCCAACAACTGACCGATGTCTCGCCGAAGCTCGTGGTGAACGCCTTCGTAGGTGCCAAAGATGGCACGCTCGGCAAACCAGCCTCGCGCTTCATGGGATTGAGCCAGGAAGTTTCGCTGCAGACCGCTATAGGTTTCCAGGACATCCTGGGTGGCGGCGAGAATCTGGCTGGCGCGACCAAACTGGTACTTGTCGCCGTCAAGCGCCGGAGTATGCGACTTTGGCGGCTTCAGCGATGGAAGTCCGAGAGCTTGCTCCTTTTCATCGAACTCGCGCACATGCTCATAAAGCTGCGGCCGGTCGCCGATGATGATGACGGTGTCGCCATCGAAGTCGCCGTCAAGCTTTTTCTGTTCACCGGTCGGGACGGCAACCAAGGAGCCCGGAGCGAACACCTCGGTGGCCTGCAGGATGCCGAGGCAGTCGAGCGGCGTGTCCTCCTTGACGCGGTCCTTGCCTGTCGTCCAGTGCGAATGGGACTTGACGTCCTCGGCAGACAAAACCAGCCCTCGGTCGGCGTGGGCGGCCGGCCACATCTCGTCCGGCACGACGATCAGGATGCCTTTGGCAAAGAAAGTCGGATCGTCGGCCGCGAGTTCCTCCCCCGACTTCTGGGCGACATTAAAGCTGTATTGGATAGCAACGCAGGTGTCGAGGAACGCTGCCGTCGGGTCCCCATCAACTGCTGACTTGACCAGGTCGGCGGAAAATGGGCGCAGGTTGGGCTTGTCGTAGGGCGACCGCCCGATCAGCACACCGCTTTTGCCCGTCAACGTCTCGCTCTTGAGCGTCGGCACATGGAGACACTTATCAGCGGACGGTACCGCGACTGCGCCAGGACCGTCGATATGTCCGACAGTCACCGTTCGAAACAGCTCCTCGGCCGTCAGCTCTTTCCCCTCTCTGCTCTCGAGCCAGGTCTTGGCCTTCTCGTGCGCCTCATCGGCCACTTGCTCGCTGCGCGGATAATGTTGCAGCGCCGAGGCAGGCAAGGACGATCTCCTTCCCTCACCAAAAGCAGGAACCCGATCAGGTCCTTCCTGCCGACCGGTCCGGCGAACAGCTGGCATACGCGTGGCCAGCGAGGCCTTGATGAAACCGCAGCCGTCATACGGTCGCAAGGCGATCGGGCCTTCCGGCCCAATCAGCTTGAAGGGATGTTCCTGGTTGGCAGGGCGGTCCGGCAGCAGCGACAATTTGAAGGCGCCTTCCAACGCGTAGTCGCGAGGCCCCAGACCTTGTAAATTCGGTGGCGCTGCAAACCCCCTGCGCTGAGTGTAGTAATATGCCTCTTTGAAAGGCGCCCAAGAGCGCGATAGCTGCTCGAACGCAGTGCCCGGTGCGGTTTCGGCATAGGGAATGGCCAGCAGCTTTCCGCCGGAAGATGCTGCCTCCACCCGACCTGGAATGCGGGCGGCGACCTGCGAAAGCGTCTTCGGCGGCGGCTTTAACTTGCTGCCGCCGAACAGGTCCATGCGGTATGGCACGCCCTCGACGGTCAACGTGCGCGCCAGCATGAACGGGCTCGGCTTTCCGGGCAGTTGCACCGCGACCATCTTCACCGCCCCCGAGGTCAGGCGATGAAAGATCGAATAGCGTGTCTCGGCCTCCGTGGCCAGTTGCCGGCCCTGCATGTCGACCACCGGCAATCGCATCAGCCCCGCCTCGCCCTGGGGCGGTCTGGGCTCGTGGTCCATGGCTCGCAAAGTCTGATGGACGTCGAAGACGGACGCTCGATTTTGGGCCTGCACCGTCGCGGCGTTCTGCGCCATGAACGTGTCCAGCGCATCGGTCGGACCCTCCGCTTCGATCTGCGCGATCAGGTTCCAGCTCATGTTGGAAAGGTCGCGTTCGACGAGCTCGCGCGTGCTGTCCAGGATTTCCTTGGTCTTGGACTGCAGCTCGTCGCGCCTCGCACGCAAATCGGGCTTGTTGCCCTCGACATAGGGCCGCCGCAGCAACCCTGCCAGGCTCGCACGGGCCTTGAGCACTTGATAGATCGACAGGGCCAGACAACGGGTCGAGTACGGCCCGCGGGCCCGCTCGGCATCGCTTGCCCTGAGATGGGCTTCGATCTTGTGCTCCACGATCGGTTGGATATCGTTCAGCAAGTTCAGAGCCGGCCGCCGGTGCCAAAGCAGCTGCTTGCGCGGACTGCGAGCCAGCGGCAGCAGAGCGGCGCACAGATTGCCCATGGTTTCGAGGTTATTCTCATGGGCAAAGCCAGGGGCACGATGCAATTCCGCGAGCCGATTTAAACCTGCTCCTGCGAGCGAACCGAGATCATCATACAATTGAGCCTTGGCCAACGCCTTCAAGATGCTCGTGACGCCCACCGCGTCGGCCTCCTCCAGACGATCACTGGCATAATGAAGATAATGAGCCAGTTTGTGCAGCCGATCTTTCAGCAGAGCGGCCTCTGCAATCTCTCCGGCGTCCTCGCTCCTGAGGATCCCCCGCGCCAAACTGTTGGCGATACTGGAGAGCCCGGGCGCGGCAAAATGACGGAATGGTTGACCCGCCTGGCCGAGTCTGCGCGCGATCTCCAAAATCGCCTGGCTGCACGCCTCTTCTTCCGCAAACCTGTCGAAGCCGTTGAGCAGATTTGCCAGTTGCTGCGGATTAACCCCGGAGAGTCGCTCGGCACCGCGAAGCACCTCACCGGCGATCGCCGCGGTGGCCTGACGTGATTTCTCCTCCTGCGGCCACTTGCTAAAGCCGTTCACCAGGTTCGCCAGGTGCTGCGAGGTAAAATCAGGGAGCCGGTTAGCGCTGCGAATCACCTCACCAGCAATCGCCGCGGCGGCCTGACGTAAGGCCTCCTCTTCCGGCCATTTGCTGAAGCCGTTCACCAGGTTCGCGAGGTACTGCGAGCTAAAGTCAGGGGGCGGGTTTGTGCTGCGAAGCACCTCACCAGCGATCGCAACGGTGGCCTGACGTGAGTTCTCCTCTTGCGGCCATTTACTGAAGCCGTTTACCAGGTTCGCCAGATCCTGCCCATTGAATCCCGACAGCCGGCCGGCGCGGCGAGGCACCGCCCGGGCGATCGCAACCATGGCCTCGCGGCAGTCCAAAGGCCACTTGCTGAAACCGTTCACCAGGTTCGCCAGATCCTGCCCATTAAATCCCGACAGCCGGCCGGTGCGGCGAGGCACCGCCCGGGCGATCGCAACGATGGCGCCACGGCAGTCCTCGGGCCATTTGCTGAAACCGTTCACCAGGTTTGCCAGCTCCTGCGGTTCAAACCCAGACAGCTGGTCGGCGCGGTGACGGACCTCACCGGCGATCGCAACTGTGGCTTGATGTGAGTTTTCCCATCGCGGCCACTTGCTGAAGCCGTTCACTAGGCTCGCCAGGTGCAGCGGAAGAAATTCAGAGAGTGGCTCGCCGCAGCGAAGCACCTCGCCGGCGACCACATTGGTGGCGTAACCCAAATTCACCTCTTGCGGCCACTTGCTGAAGCCCTTCACCAGGTTCGCCAGGTGCTGCACATCAAAATCAGAAAGCCCCTTGCGGCGGCCGGCGCGGTGACAGACTTCACCGGCGATTGCAACGGTGGCGCGTGAGCACTCCGCCGCTTGCAATTTGCTGAAGCCGTTCACCAGGTTCGCCAGGTGCTGCGGATCGAAACCAGAAAGCCCGGCCTTTGGGAGGTCCGCGAGGCGACAGACTTCAGCGGCGATTGCAATTGTAGCGCCGCGGCAGTCCTCTGGCCACTTGCTGAACCCGTTCACCAGGTTCGCCAATGCCTGCGCATCAAACACAGGCAGCTTGCCGGCCCCGCCAGCGACCTGACGCGCGATCGCAACTATAGCGCCGCGGCAGTCCAAAGGCCACTTGCTGAAGCCGTTCACCAAATTCGCCAACGCCTGCGGATACCACCCAGTCCGGCCGGCTTTTTCATCGGCGAGGCGACCGATCGAATCGGCTATGACAATTTCATCGGCGAGGCGACAGACCGCATCGGCTATGACAATGGTCGCCTGATGTGAGTTCCCCGGTTCCCGCGCCTTGCTGAACCCGTTCACCAGGTTTGCGAATGCCTGCGAATTAAACCCAGACAGGCCGGCTTTTTCACCGGCGCGGCCACAGACCTTCCCGGCGATTGCATCGATAACGCCGCAACACTCCTCCTCTAGCGGCCACTTGCTCAACCCGTTCACAACGTTACCCAGGTTCTGCGGATCAAAATCAGAGAGCCCGGCAGGGCGGCGGCGAATCTCGGCGGCAACTGCTACCGTGGCCTTACGAGCGTTCTCCTGTTCCGGCCACTTGCTGAATCCGTTGACCAGCAGAGCGAGACTTTGACCGTTGAGCTCCGACAGCGCTCCGGGTTGCTCATGAAACAGCTTGGCGATTGTGATCATTCCATTGCGACATTCCGCCAATCGGGGATGTCGACTGAACGACAATACGAACAGCGAAAGCGTTTTGCTTTCGACATCGTTCAGCGCCCTGCCGAGCCTCGACACCTGAGCTGCCATGGCCCTGCAAGCTTCCATGCCTGCCTGACCTCCAGGCTCCCGGCTCGTCGCGTTGCATGAGGTGGCGAACCCCCAGGTATTGCCGGCGCGGACATCGTCCTCCCATCTTGGAACAAAGTGACGGGTGAACTCGGAAGCGGCCTTTCGCAGGAATGTTGCCCGATGCGCCTGACTCTGCAGCCTCTTGTCGTTCTCCACCACAGCGTATGAGAATTCATTGATGTCGTGTGCGAAGAAAATTTTGTGCAAAGCGTCATTAAGTAGTGCATCGTCGAAGCTCTGTGCAGCTACATGGTCGAAACGCCGCCGTTCCGGTCCTGCAACCGGCCTGGACTGGCTTTGGTCATGGCGTGCGAGCGTGTCCGGTTGCGACCTACTCGGTTCTTGATCGCCGAGCCAGGACCTCTCAAAACGCAAAGAGCTTTCTTGCCTACCCATCGCTTCGCCGTGCCGACCTTGGGGAGAACCATGCCGCGGCCCACTGGTTGCGCCTCGCGAACCTGCAAGGGCTCCGCGGGGAGCTATGGAGTAATCGGCAGATTTGTCGCCAAGGGCTTCGTCGGCCCCTCGCACGACGCGAGCATAGGACATTCTATCTTGGGGCCCAGAGTGCGTCCGCTCCACGCCGGCATCGGACGATTGGCTGGATTGCCCAGGGGCATGACTTGATTGCGAGTTCAGAGCTTTGGCCAGTTCCTGCGCCTGGTTCAACATTCCTTTGAGCCGGACTGTTTTGTCTTGCACTTCGGGCACCTGTGCAGGCGCAAGCAGGCCTGGTCGACGAGGCTCATCCAACGCGGCCGGACAGGCCCGCATCTCGGCGGGCTGCGTCTGCAGGCGCTCGACCACGGTTTCCGCGACGTAGCGGGCGTCCTCGGGTTTCACCTGGCGCTCTTGCGTCAGTGCTTCCATGGACGGCGGCGCCTGCTTTGCCGACTGTGCGCCCGCCGACGCACTCGCACGCGCCTCCTCCGCGCTCACAAGCTTCGTACCCATATCCGAGAGCACTAGAACCTTGTCTGCTGGCGCCGTGTCGCTGTCGACGGCAGCGACTTGCGACGCCCGCCCGGGGGCTGAACTCCCGGCGCCAACGGCCGGCTTGCCCTTGCCTTTCCGCTTCCTACGCGCTGCGGCGCCTGCCACCGCAGCCTTGCCGGCAGTGTCGGCCGGTATTCCAGCGCCCATATCGGCTGGTGGTGCTATGTTCGCTGGCCAGTTCGGCTGCAGTGCCAGAGTGCCTTTGGCCACTGGAGACTTGCCGACAGTGTCGATCTGTATCGTAGCGCCAGCGTCGGCCGGCGAGGCAATGAGCGCTGGCGCCTTCGGCTGCAGTGCCAGAGTGCCTTTGGCCACTCGAGACTTGCCGGCAGTTTCGGCTGGTATCGCAGCGCCAGCGTCGGGCGGCAGTGCAACGGCTGGCGGCTTCGGCTGCAGTTCCAGCAAGTGCATGACCTCGTGCCCGACGATCCACGCGCCTTCCACGATCTGGCTCAACAGTTCCAATGGGAGGTCGGCACTTGTTTGGTGATCGTTTAGGTTGGTCCGGATGACTTGCAACTCGGACGCAAACTCCGAAAGCCGCTCGATGACTCCTTCCAAAACGGCGCAGTGATCTGCGTCGAGTGGGTGCCCACCGCTGCTCAGAACAGCGTTCTGTGTCGAAAGGAATGCCGGTAAAACGTCCCCGCTGAAGGCTTCCAGCAGACGCACTCGCCCATTCTCAACCATGAGGATTTCCCTGACGGGTGCGTCGAACGTGCTCGCCTGCGGCTCAATCTTCGCCCGCGCGAGATCGATCCGAGATTGCAGATACACGAGCTTGCTATGCATTACCGAGCCGGTTGCCAGCCGCAGCGTGGCCTCTTCTTCCTGCCGCATCTTGGCTGTTGCACTTGGCAAGCTGGCAGTGGCGCGCCAGGCGGCTCGCCCCCGTTCGCAGTGCCCTACCTTCTTTTCCCACCATTTCACGCAGGCCGCATGCGCCTCCACCACACTCTCCGGGGTAGCCGTGGATTGAGTCAGCCCGGTCGCTTCTTCCTCAGCTTTTTTTTTTGCAATTTGTGGATAGTCGGTTCGGCAAGGCGGCTATATTCTTGCACCGCATCCCACACGAGGTAGCGGCAGGTAATCAACTGGTTGTCGTCCACAATGGTCCGCGCCAAAGCCGGGGATAGGCTCTTGTAGTGGTGCAGAGCTGCTGAGCCTGCATTGATGACCTGATCGAGCAGCTTTTCATCGCCCGGGTCTTGCCTGGCCGCGTTAAAGCGCATGCCCACTAGCGTAAGCAGACTGTCCATTCGTCGCTTTTCCTTGATTTCGTCGCCTGACAAGCAAATGGGCGCTGCCACACCCGAAGTTGGCGGCTGGCTGGCGACCGGGGCCAGGGTTTCACCCTCCAACATTGACGGAACACTGCGCCGCCGCGGACCGGCTGCACGTGGCGCGGCGGCGGCATGCCGCGCAGCGTCCAGGGTTCCGTGTATACCAACGGAGGGGCCGGACGGCCTGTCGTGCAGGGCGTCATCGGCACCGCGCTCCATTGGCACGGCGGGCGTCCTTCTATTTATCTCCACAGAGCGCATCTGCTCCACGACGGTATCGAACGACTGGCTGCCTGCCCCAGGCGCAAGACTTGATTGCGAGCGCGAACTGCTCGCCTCCCCCGTCCTGCCGACTCTCTTTTCAGTCCGCGATCTCCCAGATCGGTTCACGCCCGTCATATTCCGTCTCCGATATAGGCGAGGATGTGTTGCCTATGCTGTTGGGGCTGATGTCGCTGAGCCCTAGCGTATGAAGGCTTTGATGAGTGAAATCACGCCTCGTCAGCTTCGCCAATGCGCGTGTAGTGTGCATCGGACGGGCCACCAATTCGCTATACTAGGATTTGCACTACTATCTTTCCGTTAGCGTCGGGCCGGTTAGGCACGGCAGGTCTAGATAGATCGCTTGGCTGACGATTAGCTGACGGAGAGTTTCAGAACCGTCCCGGGTTTGGCGAAGGCCATTTGGTTTGAGTCACGCGGCTATGGCTGGTTCTTGCAGCATGGCGTAGTATGGCACCGTAAAGTTAACCGACGGCTGATGAAGATGTGCGAACATGGGCCATGTCAGAAGTTGCTCGTGATCCGCTTTATCGTTGCCACCGCTTTCCCGCCGAGATCATTGCGCACGCGGTATGGCTCTACTTTCGCTTTCCGCTCAGCCTGCGCATGGACATGTTGGCGGCCCGCGGCATCATCGTCACGCATCAGACCATTCGAAGCTGGGCGGAGAAATTCGGGCGGCATTTCGCCCGGGAGATCAAGCGACGGTCAGCCGGCTGCCTGGGCGACAAATGGCATCTCGACGAATGTGTGGTGGCCATCAATGGCAAGAAGCAGTGGCTCTGGCGTGCCGTCGATCAGGACGGCTTGGTCCTCGAAGTGCTGGTGCAAAGCCGCCGAAATGCCAAGGCGGCAAAGTGTCTGATGCGCAAGTTGCTGAAGGCTCAAGGGCGGACACCACGAGTCATGATCACCGACAAGCTCCGGTCCTATGATGCCGCCAGGCGCGACCTCATGCCCGGTGTCGAACACCGGTCGCACAAAGGCCTCAATAATCGAGCGGAAAATTCGCACCAGCCGACCCGACGACGCGAAAGGACCATGAAACGCTTCAAGTCGGCACGCCAGCTTCAGCGGTTCGTTTCCATCCATGATCCGATTGCCAACCTGTTCCACTTTCCCCGCAATACGCTGTCATCGGCTCAACATCGAGACCTGCGTAACGCCGCCATGCAAATCTGGAACAAAATCGCGTGTCTCGCCGCAGCGTGACAGCCGTCCCGGCCAGCTATCGCTGCATCAATCCGCTGATAACTTTACAGTGCCTGCTCGATGCCGGCCATCGCGAGAATCAGCCACACCTGCGATCCAGGCCACTGCCGCTCCGCCAGGGGTTTCCCAGATTGCGCCTCTGTCTACTAAGCTGGTTGGAATCCACAAAATGCCGATGTTAGGCCGGCCCATTTCGCATATCGGCCCGGTCGCTCAACAAGGACTTACAGAACGCCGGGGTGAGCTTGCCGCGGTGGATTGCGTTGTCGTAACCCTTCTTAGCCCGGGAGGTCTGCCACTGCCGATTATGGCCGCGCTGTTCATTGGACTTGACGTGGCAAGCGGCGAACTCGGCGCTGTCCAGCGTTGCCAACTGCTGCGCATATATCTTTCGTGTCGTGTGGATGTGCACCCACATTGGACTCGGTAGTGTACGGTTGCTCAGCGCCTTGGGCTGCAGCCTAATCTCGAACAGATTGCTCGGCTCTGGGTTCAACGCGCACGGGGGATCTGCAGGCGTCAACTCCCGGGCCGACCGCAACTGCTCAAGGTGGTTTTGCGAGGGAAATGGGTACCTCTTCATGCAATCCATGATCATATCAGGCTTTTGTTCGTCCCAAGCTTTAGCCAATCCCCGCACATTGGCCAACATGTCCCTGAACTGAACCGTTAGTCGGTGCACGTCGTCCATCTTTCCCTCCTTGGAGAGACGAGACGCCTCCAACGCTGGGAGGCAGGGCTCCATCTCGACAGCCTGCGTTTGCAGGCGCTGGACCACGAGGCCGACGGCGTGTTCGACGTCCTCGGGCTTCCCGGAGCGCGCTCGGGAGATCAAACTTTGCTGAGCAGGCAAATCGAACTTCAAAAGTTCGGTCGACCGTGCGACTAGTGACTTCGTGTTCTCCCCCGTCGTTGGATTTTGCAAGATCGCCAAGCGTGCTGCCGCGGACGACGCACTGTTCTGCGCCTCCTCTGCACTCACGAGCTTCTTCGTACCTAAATCCGTGCGTACGAGCACCTTGGCTGCTGGCGCAGGGTCGCTGACGGCCGCAGCGACTTGCGGCTCCGGCCGCCCGGCCGCCGAACTCCCGGCGCCAGCGGCCTGCTTGCTCTTGTCTTTTCCTTTTTTTCTGGGCGCTGTAGTGCTTTCGGCCACCATAGTCTTGCCGGCAGTTCCAGTCGGCATCGCAGCGGCAGCGTCGGCCGTCAGGTCAGGGGCTGGCGGCTTCGGCTGCAGTGCGAGGAGGTCCGTAACCTCGTCCGAAGCGATCCAGGCGTCGTCCACGATCCGGGTCAACAGTTCCAATGGGAGGCCAGCACCTGCTTGGTGATCCCTTAGCCTGTCAACCACGGAGTGCGAGGCCGACGCAAAATCCGCAAGCCGCTCCACAACTCCTTCCAGAACGGCGCAGTGTTCCGCGTCGAGCGGGCGCCCTTCCTTCCTCAGTACAGCTTCGGCCGTCGAGACGAATGCCGGAAAAACCTCGCCGATGAAGTTACCCAGCAGACGCGTTTGCCCGTTGTCACCGATGAGGAGTTCCCTGATGGGTGCTTCGAGCATGATCGCCTGCGGGGCCATGTTGACCTGCGCGAGATTGATCCGCGATTGCAGCTGCATTATCTTTGAATTGACAACCCAGCCCGAGTGCAGCCGCAGCGCGGCCTCTTCTTCCCGCCGCATCTCGGCTGTTGAGCTTGGTAAGTCGGCTGTCGCGACGCAGACGGCCCGCATCAATTCGTGGCGCTGTACTTTCTTGTCCCAACGCTCCACGCAGGCCACGGGATACTTCGCCATACTGGGAGCCGATCGGCTCAGCTGGTCGAGGGTGGCATTGGATTTGACCAAGTTGTGGAGAATGTCCTCCATCCGCTTCCGGTTCTGTTCCTCCTTCTTGAAGATCGTATGGGCCAGCTCGTTGGCACTGTCCGCCCGATGAATCACGTCGGCGCGGTAGTGACGCACATCATCGTCGGACAGAGTGCTGCGCGCCTCATCCTTGGGCAGGCTCGCGTAGCATTCCAGAAGTTCTGCGCCCGCATTAGCGAGCTGATCAAGCTCGTCTCGGAAGCCCTCCATCGGTTTTCCGCTATGCAGGCTCTTCTCTTCGAGAACTTGGATTTCGTCAATCAGCGAGCACATTCGTCGCTTTGTCTCGTTGATGACTTCGCCTGACGAGGAACTGGGGACTGTCACACCCGAAGTTGACGGCTGGCTGGCGACCGGCGCCAGGGCTTCACCATCCGACGTTGAGGAAACACTGCGCCTCCGCGAACCGGCCGCACGTGGCCCGGCGGCTGCACGTGGCGCAGCCGCCGGGATTCGATGTGGGGGAACGGAAGGGCCTGAAGATTTGCCGCCAAGGTCATCATGGGCACCTCGCGCAGCGCCAGCCGAGGGTGAACCTTTACCTCCCTCAGAGCGCATCCGCTCCAGGACGGAACCGAACCCTTGGCTGCCTTCCCCGGAGGCAAGACCTGATTGCGAGCGCGAACTGCTCGATCCGGCTCCAGCATCTCCAATGCGCGATTTTCCAGATCGGCCAATGCCCGTCATTTTTTCATCTCCGATATAGACGAGAACGCGCTGTCTGTGGATTGGGGCTGATGTGTCAGCCGTAGTGCATCAGGGCTCTGGCGGGTAAGTGCAATCGCCCAGATGACAGGTGGCATGACGTCTGAGAACCAGCGGCATGTTTTCGTCAGTCGTCATGGCCAGCCCGGATCGACCCTGCCGCGCCGGTCCAGCCTGAACCCAATGCAAAACACACGAAGACCTGTCGATCTCCACGATAGGAGGCCGCGAAACTAGCGAGTACGGGCGTGCCGGCGCTGGATACGAACTCGCATTGAGACCAGGCGGCGCCATGTGCGCAAGTGCTTGCCAAAGCCGTCGCTGCCCTTTGACCGTACCGGGTCGTTAGCTTGGTTGGAGCTTTCGGATGAGCCACTTTTCCGACCGTACATGGCATTCGTTCCCTTTTTGGCGGAAGTCTTTAATATGATTTTGAGTTGTTAGGTCTCTCTCGAAGAGAGCTACTCGAACGAGCTGACGGTGAGCTGACGCGCTGTAAGCTAGTTCCGGCGGGGCGATGCACATACTGCGTTCGCTTTTTCTCTCGGGGGCCGTCGAATTCCCTCGCCTTCGGCACTCGCGCAGCGCATCACGGATCGGAATTAACTTTCGGATGATGCGGGCGTGCTGTCGGGAATGCCGCCCTGTCGACTGTTGCGCACGATGATGATGGCGGGCGCAACCATCGACCTACTGGCCGGCCAAGCGTTTCTCGTGGCGGGTTTCCAAATCGAGACAAGAACCGCGCGTCATCACCGATCAGCGGCCAAGCGCGATCCGCGCTCGCCCGGGCTGCGTAACCTGACCAACTCCGCCCGGCCGAACGCTGATCGCTCCCTGTAGTCTCGGACGGTGAAGGCCGGCGAGGCCCCGGCGCTGATCCATGCCTGGTCGGCCCCACGCGGAAGGGGCACCTGTAGAGGCCAGAGCAGCACTGCGCCGCATAGGGTCCAATGCCCTCTGGCAGGTCGGGCACCGCTTCGCCATTGAGATGGAAGTCGGAGGCGCCCGCAGAGAAGCTCAAGACCTGGCGCGAAGTTGTTGGGCCGGTGTTTCGCGGCACCTGGCCACTTGACGCCGAACTCCAAACGCCGAGGGCCAACTTCAAGTTGGTTCAGATGCTACGGGCCACGGGAGACGCGTTTCCAGAGGCGGTCGACGATGTGATTCCCCTAATCACGCAAGAGCCTGCGGTCAGGGGCACAACCGTGTTCTCTTTAAGAGACGCCGATCCGGCACTCTACAAACTGGCCCCTAGTCTTACTGTGTCGTAAGTTTCGTTAACGACTGATTGCGAGAATGGCGATTCGTGCTTCATATGGAGGGAGCGATGGATCTCCAGGACGGAATCGAAACGAGTGAATCGCGTTTTGCAGCCTATGTCGAGACGCTGGCCTCGGTATTGGGTCATGCTGACCGGGTGGCGCCGCTGAAGGCCTATTGCACCGGGCTGCTTTTGCCGCGCGAGCGCAAAAGCGTCGAGCCGATGGCGGCACGGGTGGAGCCTGGGCGTGTCCAGGCGGCGCACCAGTCGCTGCATCATTTCGTAGCGAAGGCGGATTGGTCGGATGATGCCGTGCTGAGCCGCGTGCGGGAACAGGTGCTGCCAGCGCTTGAGCGTCAGGGGCAGATCCGTGCTTGGATCGTCGACGACACCGGCTTTCCCAAGAAAGGCAAGCATTCGGTTGGGGTTGCACGGCAGTATTGCGGGCAGCTCGGCAAGCAGGACAACTGCCAGGTCGCGGTCTCTCTGTCGGTTGCCACCGAGCAGGCGAGCCTGCCGATTGCCTATCAGCTCTATCTGCCGGAAAGCTGGGCGAACGACCCTGACCGGCGGGCCAAGACAGGCGTGCCGGAGAATGTGGTCTTCCGCACCAAGCCCGAAATCGCCCTCGCGCAGATTCGGGCGGCGCTGGAGGCCGGCGTCTCACGGGGCGTGGTGCTGGCCGATGCCGGTTACGGCAACGACACCGCCTTCCGCACCGGGCTGACAAAGGTGGGCTTGACCTATGTCGTCGGGGTCCAGTCCTCGATCCGCCTGTGGTCGCCCGGCACGCAACCATTGCCGCCGAAGCCGTGGAGCGGACGCGGACGCCCGCCCTCGCGCGTTCGGCGGCAGGCTGAACATGCGCCGGTCTCAGCCAAGGAACTGGCGCAAGCGCTGCCCGAGGACGCCTGGCACATGGTTACTTGGCGCGAGGGCTCCAAGGCGTCGCTTGCCTCACGCTTTGCCGCCGTGCGGGTTCGGCCGGCCCATCGCGACTACTGGCGCTCCGTCCCCCACGCTGAGGAATGGTTCCTGATCGAATGGCCGGACGGTGAAGTCGAGCCAACTAAGTACTGGCTCTCGACCTTGCCTGGAAAGACCAGGCTTGCCGACCTCGTCGATCAGGCCAAGATGCGATGGCGGATCGAGCGGGACTATCAGGAACTCAAGCAGGGGTGCTGTCACATTGATTTTGGCTTAACGGTTTGACGATAAGTCAGGTTGGCATGGTCGAAGCATGCGCCACCTACAAGAACCATCGCTTCCCGATCGAAATCGTTGCTCATGCCGTCTGGCTTTATTACCGGTTCGGGCTGAGCCTGCGCGATGTTGAAGAAATGCTGCTGGAGCGGGGGATCGTCGTCTCCTACGAGACCATCCGCCGCTGGGGAAAGAACCACAGTCCCGATTATGCACGTCGCCTGCGCCGCAAGGCGCCATCGAAAGACGATGTCTGGCATCTTGATGAGGTAGCCGGGCACCGTAAAGTTAACCGACGGCTGATGAAGATGTGCGAACATGGGCCATGTCAGAAGTTGCTCGTGATCCGCTTTATCGTTGCCACCGCTTTCCCGCCGAGATCATTGCGCACGCGGTATGGCTCTACTTTCGCTTTCCGCTCAGCCTGCGCATGGACATGTTGGCGGCCCGCGGCATCATCGTCACGCATCAGACCATTCGAAGCTGGGCGGAGAAATTCGGGCGGCATTTCGCCCGGGAGATCAAGCGACGGTCAGCCGGCTGCCTGGGCGACAAATGGCATCTCGACGAATGTGTGGTGGCCATCAATGGCAAGAAGCAGTGGCTCTGGCGTGCCGTCGATCAGGACGGCTTGGTCCTCGAAGTGCTGGTGCAAAGCCGCCGAAATGCCAAGGCGGCAAAGTGTCTGATGCGCAAGTTGCTGAAGGCTCAAGGGCGGACACCACGAGTCATGATCACCGACAAGCTCCGGTCCTATGATGCCGCCAGGCGCGACCTCATGCCCGGTGTCGAACACCGGTCGCACAAAGGCCTCAATAATCGAGCGGAAAATTCGCACCAGCCGACCCGACGACGCGAAAGGACCATGAAACGCTTCAAGTCGGCACGCCAGCTTCAGCGGTTCGTTTCCATCCATGATCCGATTGCCAACCTGTTCCACTTTCCCCGCAATACGCTGTCATCGGCTCAACATCGAGACCTGCGTAACGCCGCCATGCAAATCTGGAACAAAATCGCGTGTCTCGCCACAGCGTGACAGCCGTCCCGGCCAGCTATCGCTGCATCAATCCGCTGATAACTTTACAGTGCCCGAAGCCTTCCGACCATGAGGCGAATGGAGGCCAGCTTGAGGAAGGCGAGCGCCCTGGTGCGATTCGAAATTGAATTTGTCTTCCTCAGCCCCTTTTGGAACTCCGGCCCCTGGAATGGCCGCCACCGGCGTAGAGCTTGAACAGGAAGGGATCGAGTCCGAACAGCTTCGCCATCACCATCACGCCGCCATCGCAGTCCTGGATGTCGGCGGCATGAACGAGGGCGTGCATCAGGAGACCTTGGTATTGACGAGAATATGCCGCTTCTTGCCTTTGATCTTCTTGCCCGCATCGCGCTGCCCAAAGTCGGGCTCCCGCTGGAGCGCGTCAACCTGGAAGCGTGCTCGCTGACGGCCTGGCCTCACGACGGATTGCGCGCCGAAGGCCAGCCGGTGCATGTCAAGAGCTGGCAATGCCGGCTCTGGCGTTCTCTCCTCGTTCACCGCCACCCGGTGCTGAACGAAATGCGCAGCATCGAGAATATGGTCCGGACGATCCTGCGGGAGGCCTGTATCAACTGGGCACGCGGTCGCGAACCACCATCGCCGGTCGTGTGCAGGAGCTGGCCGGCGCTGACGCCGAGGTGCTGGAAATAACCGGTCGCTGACCAAGGTGTGTCGGGCGGTGCATGTGCACAGCTAGCGCGACCGCGCCAACGCACTCAGGTCCGGACTTCCTTTAAAACGCAAGCGACAGGTCGAGATTGTGCTGCACCATCTGATTCCCAGGCTCTGTCTCGAGAGCTTGCCGATACAGCACCTGTGCCGCGTCATGCCGCCCCTCAAGGTCCAAGATCACTCCCTTCGCGTTCAATGCGCGCAAATTTCCTGGGGCTGCAACCAAGAGCCTGTCCAGTACCTGAAGCGCCTCATGCGGACGCTTCTGCGCGACCAAAGCATTCGTAAGACGGATCGCCGCATCGACATTGTCTGGGTGCTGCGTCAACTCATCCCGCAGAGCCCGCTCTTGTGCATCCTGGCCGACCGCGCTCAAAATGCGTTCTCGCATAGCCGGGTCGATTTGGTTGGCGTTGAGCAGCTCTGGGGATGACGTCTCCCTCACTGAAAGAGCAGGCTTGTCCAAGCTGGCGCAACCGCCGAGAGGCAGCATGGCGAGTACAGAGAAGAAAAGTGAGTTCCTAAATGCTCGGCCGTCTGTATTCTGGTGTGAATTCATGCTTGGTTTCCAATTATCATAGAGTGCTATCACGTTCATTCGATGGCAAACGGATTGGGTTTACTCTGACAGCCCACTGATCAATCCATGCGGGAATTTGACGGACCCGGCGGGTTTAACTGTAAAGTCGGAGGCGATATCTTGATAAGACAGCACGGCAACATCGATCCCGTTTCTGGTGAAAAAGCCGCGGACGAAGCGTCGGATGTCCGTTGAGGTTAAAACGACAGGGCGGGTCTGACCCGGTGCTGTGTTCGAAAGGATCTGACGTACCTGTGACAGCAGCGCTTCGCTTTGCCGGTCCTCTAGTACGAGGTGGGGTCCTGCAGCCGAATCTCGAACTGCATTGCGCATCACATCCTCACTCTGGCGTTCGACGACCAAGGCGGGCACGATGCCCTCTGTGTTGGCATAGCGGTGACAGATCTGACGCTTCAAACCAGAACGAATATATTCCGTGAGCAGGGCAACGTTTGGCTCACGTTCGCTCCATTCCGCCAATCCTTCTAAGAGAAGGCGGGTGTGGCGGATCGGGATTCCTTCATCCAGGAGCCGGCGCAGCACATCCGCAATCCGAGGTATTGGCGTCGTGCGCAGCACCTCCTTGACCAGATCAGAATAGTCCTTCTCCATTCGGCCTATCAATTGTCGGGTCTCTTGAATACCGATCAATCGGGGTGCGAAACGGGTCAACGCTGTATGGAGGCGCAAGGCGAGGAATTCGCCAGGACCGTAATGTGTGATGCCGGCACTCTTGAGAGCCGGTGCATGGCTTTGGTCGGCCACGAGTCTGTCCGTTTTTGGATCACGCCGATACGGGATACCGCTCGATTCGATGTTCGCCACATCGTCTTTGAGCATCAGCTGGCTCGGATCAAACACACCCTGTTCAACTGGCACCCCCTCGATATCTATTCGAAACTGAGACTCCAGCAACTGCTGGTCGACAGTGACAGGGATGGGGGGAACGACAATGCCAAGATCGGCTGAAAGTAGTTGCGAAACGCGTGCAATCTCCTGCTGCAATTCGACTTGTTCAATCGCATGCATCAGGTCTGGCGCAAGGAAGAAAGCGATCGGACATTCCTGCGCGGGCGCGGTTTGTTTTTGAGTGTCCCCTGCACTTGTGGTATCGACAACATCGCCCTTCACAAAGCTTATCGCGGCGAAGATTGCGGCCAACACCAAAAAGACGGGCAGGGGGAAGCCAGGAACGAACCCCATCAAAACCAGGACGCAAGCTGCGACCCGCACTGGTCGCTTGCTGGCAGTGATCTGATTCACTATTTCGGTACCAAGGTTGACCCTCGCCGCCCCCGTGACACGAGTGACGACGGTCGCCGCTGTAATTGATAGCAGCAGGGCCGGAATCTGCGATATCAATGCATCGCCTATCGTTAGCAGAGTATAGTGATGCAGCACATCGCCGAAGGACATGCCCTTCGAGAGCAGGCCGATCGATATCCCACCCAGCATGTTGATGAAGATAACCACCAGTCCGGCGATGGAATCGCCCTTCACAAACTTCATCGCGCCATCCATCGCGCCGTAAAGTTGGCTTTCCTTCTCCAATGCGGCGCGTCGCCTGCGAGATTCGTTGGCATCGATGTGGCCGTTGCGTAGCTCTGCGTCGACCGCCATTTGCTTACCCGGCAGAGCGTCGAGCGTGAAGCGCGCCGCCACTTCGGCCACGCGTTCGGCGCCCTTCGCGAGGACCATGAATTGTACCATGGTGACGACCAGAAATATGACGAAACCGACCACGATATTGCCCGAGATCACGAAATCGCCGAACGTATGGATGATGGCGCCTGCCTCCCCCTCGGCCAGGATCAGGCGCGTCGTTGCGACGGTGAGCGCCAGGCGGAACACCGTGGAAAGCAAAATGATGCCGGGCAAAGAGGAAAGATCAAGTGGAGTACTGACATACAGGGCAACCATCATCAGCAGGATGGCCAGTCCCATATTGAATCCTATCAGCGCGTCGACCACCACGATCGGGATAGGCATGACCATCATAGCGATAGCCAGAAGCAGCATCAACGCGACCATCAGGTCCGGGTTGGCCGGCGAACGGTTGATGAACTTACGCAGGACGTTGGCCATCTAGGCCCCTTTACGATCGCTTGAGAATTATTCTGCTGCTACGCAGTGAAGCGTAGCATTCGAAGTCCGAGGGCCAAGTCCCTCATTGGGCAGCCCGCGAGCAGCAGGCTGTGGCATGAGAGCCCGAATGCGCGAAGCTGGGTGGTCAGCAAGTTTTCACTCTGTCCAGGTTTGTTGTGGTACTGGGCGCGGCAGAATGGTAGCTGACCACGCAATTCTGCTTGATAGGGCCTGCGGACTAATACGGGAGAGCAGCAAGGCGGCCATTACGGCTCAGCAGCACACGACCGTCCTCGATCCTGTCGACCGTCCATCCATCATCCAGAACGGCGCCAACAAAATACTTCTCACCACCTATGACAAGATACGGTTGCGGGCCACGCCAAACGGCTTCAACTGCGATTGCGGATGGCGCCTTTTCGTCTTTTATGAGCACTCCATTGACCAGTGTCAGGGCGCCCTTGGTGCGATGATCGAACCACTGCTGGAGCTTCCGCCAACTGATGACCGATTCAGACGTGACGGTACCCTCCGCCGTCACAGTGTCCTTTGCCGAGCCGACCTTAACATTAAGTAGGCCCGCTCTATCGACTTCCTCCTGCAGCTCTTTAGCCGCTGCCTCCGCAATCTGGTCGTCGGCGCGGTGGTTGGTCCGCTTCGACTCATGATCGGCACTGGGTGAATTGGGTCTCGATGCACCACCGTCCCCATTATAGGAAAAAAAGGCTGAAAGCATACCGACCGCTAGAGAGCTGACTATCACCGTGGCCAGAACACGCATCGAGAGGCGTGGTATGCCTATCGGACCACTTGTCACTTCATCCTGCACGGACCAGAGAATGGACATCTCGCCTGCGAGAACGACGACAGGAAGTGGCACCACAACGCACTCGCCCGCGGCGATATTCCGCTTACCCTTGATGCTGAGTCCGGCCGCAAGCGCCTCGACCTCGATCGAGTTGCCAAGGAGCGTTATACGAAAATGATGCGGTGCCAATCCTTGCTCGACGAAGATCATATCGGCGTCTAAGCCGCAGCCTATTAAGCTCGTTTCGAGAGCAGTCTTACCCGTCAGCCCGCAATAGAGCCCCGACAGAACTTCGAAATCAAGAGAAACGGCGTCATTCAAGGATGTTCTCCCGAACAAGAGAGAAGCCGCACGGCAATTGCCGTGCGGCTCATTTCGGTTCCACATCGCGCCACCTGGCGACGCGATCGGGAACCCCTGCTTCCGAACCTACTGAACGCGCTCGTCGGCCGCTTTCTTGATTGTGTTGAGGTTGGTCGTAACGGTGCGCAGCTGTATACTCCTAGCCGTAGCCTCCAAGCTAGCCGCCGTTAGATCCGCGATTTGCGCCTCGAAAGCGGCTTTCCCCGCGACTCTGGTACCTACGTCTGTAGCCACCGAAGTCCCAGTGCCAGCCGCACTGGTGCCAGTACCTGCTTTACTCATAACGTTTTCCTTCTGTTCAAACCGCGCCCGTCAGCACGGCACACACATCCTGACGCAGACCATCCACGTCAGGCATCCTCTTCAGTTTCTGCAATAGCCTCGTCGGCATCAGCCATGGCATCGTTCAAAATAGTTAGCGCAACGGAGTGGAGAACCGTGTCGAACGCTTCGGCTAGAGCTTGCTGATCATCCCCAGAGATAGTCTGACCGTCCACAGGATCTTTCCCGCCAACCGGCTTGTTTGGGTCATTGTTCCCGCTACCCGGTTTGTTAGGGTCATCATTCCCGCTACCCGGCTTGTCAGGTTGCTCTGGTTGGCTTTTCGGATCTCCATGCCCCCTGCGAGCTAAGGAAATGTTGCCAAATCCACTCCCAATTGCTGCGGCCATCAAGTACTCCTGCATGCGTTCCATTGGCGCCGACGCCTAAAGATAATCTCATCAGGCTACGAGCAGGAGCTTTCGAGAACCTGACGAGTCTGGACAAAAAGCGGGCTACCGGAAAATAATGATCGAGCAGGGTTCGGCCTCCTGCAAAGTGGTGAAAAGTGGGTACTGCGCTTCTGCCAAAGGAATAGCGCCTGACAGGAGGCCTGACATTCTTCGAACGTAGCGGTAAATTCCGAGGCTTCGTTGCTGCGACATCATCATTTCCCAACTTTCCCACGGTGGCGGGCTGAGGGCGCGGGAGGCGAACTCCCGAGCCCCGCCTTGCCCGGACCGTCTTCTGCTACCGACCTGCGCCAAAGCGAGCGGCAGCCTCGACGGCGCAATTGCACTTCCCGGCGATCTCACTAACATCCGGCAAACGCTGCTGATGACGCCCGCCGTGCTGTCAAATTGAGGAGAAAGGTCGTTCCCATTCATCGCGGGCCGGAAAAGTGCGAACTTGGTCGTGTGACCTGGGTGCGGTGATGCGCTCCCGCGTCCAGCTGCTGCTCCTCCTTTTTGCACCGAGGGAGCTCAGGCTCGCCGCCGAATCCAGCGAGATCCAAGGGCGTGGCTCCGCGGCGGATTGTGCGTTAATTCAGCCGATCAGAGCTCGGAAAACCGCAGAGGCAGCTCGGGTCAGCACGGCCGGCGTCTGTCCGCTCCAAAGCTCTGCATGCCACATGCGCCGCCGCGCTTGCCGACCACAAATGACAAACCGCTCAGCGGCAGCTTAAGTGGTCTCCGTGAAATGGCGCGGATCGGCGTGAGCAACCAAATCATGCGTTCAACGTCTTGCATGAAACCCGCCGACTCCCACGAATTTTTCAGGCTAGGAATGTTACACATAAAGGCCTCACGGAAGACCGCGCTCCGATCACGTCCAAAATGGCACTAGCCCTCTTGTGTTACGGGGCGGCCACAGAGGCCCCAGGGCTAGGCCAATCCTGCGGCGAAGAGTGCTCTCGCCACGGGCTCGAAATATTGCATGGGAATGGGTCTGCCCAGTTGCGTTTTGCCGATGAGCTGATGCGCTAGGACATCGTTGTCGACAATTTCAAGACGTAGCGCTCGCGCCTCGCTAAGCAGGTGTGAAGCCCGCTCGCCATCGGCGCGGCAAACCAGGACGGGCACCCCGGTTTCACCGCGGACGTAACGCAGACCGATCAGTATCGCCGTTCCTTTGAAGATCAGCGTGGCGTGATGCACACCGAGGGGAGGTTCGTCAGCTGACTCGTCACGAATGCGACGTCGTTCACTCTTCAACTCTGGCGCCCCTTGCTGATCCTTCAGCTCGCGCGTGACTTCAGTCTTGGTCATCCTCATTTCGCGCAGAAACAACGCACGCTGCACCAGGAGATCGATCAGGCCAGCGGCCAGAAGTGCGCCGGCGCCAATTCCGATCAGCAGTTTTGCCCCCGTAACGACAAGGCCCAAACAGCCCATGCCGCAGAACGGCAGATAGACCATCGTCTTCCACATGCCGAGAAGGCAAAAGGAAAAGGTTGCGCCGAGAACGAATACTTTAAACAGCGTCTTCCCGAGTTCGACCATCGAACGCGCAGACGCCAAGCGCTTCAGCCCTTGAAAAGGATTAATTTTATCGAAGTTGGGCGTCATTGGCTCGAGAGAGAAAACAAATCCACCATTGGCTAATATGCTTGCCAAAAGCACCGCCGCGACAAGCGTTCCAAGCAGCGGGCCAACAGTTGCCAAGGTGAGTTCGGCAAGCACAACCAGCGCCTGCCGGACCGCGAAGTCAAATGGCAGGTTCTGCAGCTTGTCGACAAATAGTAGCGCTTCGCGGCATTTGTCTTCGATCGCGCTGCCTCTTAGCCAAAGGTATCCGAGACCAGCGCAAGTGCCGACCGCGCGAACGAAATCGGAGCTATGTGGCAGCTGCCCTTTTTTGCGTGCATCGTTTAGCTTTTTGGGGGTGGCGGCGTGTGTCTTCTCTTCGCTCGAGTCGCTCATTTCAGCAATCTATCGAACCACTCGAGCGCGCCATTCGCTTGTGTGATCTCCAGTTTCATACCCTCTACGAGATAGCCAGCGTATGTAACCATGAGAATCGGAAAGACAAGATTCTTGATCGCCGGGGACAGTTGGGTCAGCTTGAATTGCGGCGCAAAGCGACGCAGTAGCATAAAGGATACATCAATCAGCGTCATAAAGAACACGACGGGCCCTGACACCAATAACGCCGTGCGCATAATCTGGTCGAGGAGCCCTAACACCTCCATTGCTCCTTGCGTGCTCAATGTAGGATAAAACTTATACACGGGCCAGATCAAATAGCTGCCATAAAGGGCGCCGATCAACGTTTCCAGCCCCCCTGATGCGACGAAGATGGCAATCGCAGTGATCCCGAGAAAGACTCCCATGGCGGAAGCCTGACTATTCGTCGCGGGGTCGGTCGGGGCGGACGGGTTGGTGACGCCGCGTTGGTTGTCGATAAACTCACCGGCCGCCTGAAGTCCCCATAAGGGAATGCCAAGGAAGGTGCCAAGTAGTGCGCCGACAAGAACTTCCTTCAATCCGAGCAGAGCTACCTCAATCAGACGTGTTTCAGGATCCAGCGCCTGCAACGCGTCGCTGACATGTGCCAGACATGGTAATCCGAAGCCGACAGCCAGGCAGCCGCGGATCAGGCCATCGGTCTGAGAACGTGTAAATACCGGTAGGATCATCATAATGCCTATCGCGCGCGCTGCGCCAAGACCGGCTGCTACGACGAGTTCGATAGCCGTATGCATGAGGATCTGAATCTCGGCCGGTGACGCATACATGGCGGAGACTAGTAGCTAAGTGTCATGGCGGGAAACTCGGTAAAGATCTGGTCGGTTAGCTCTATCAGCGGGGCGCTCAGCACAGGAGCAAACAAACCAATAACCGCGACAACAACCAGAAGCTTGACGGTTAGTGGCAAACTTTCATCCTGGATCTGTGTTGCCGCCTGGATGATGCCAATGACCAAGCCAACGACCACCGATGCAATGAGCGGCGGCAGAATCCAGATCATGAATACCACCAACGATTGGCTCATAAGAGTGACAATACTGGATTCAGCTATAATCAACCTCCCGGTATCGTGTAACTCAACACAAGCCCGTGCATCAATTTCGACCAGCCATCAATAGCGACGAACACGAAGAGTTTGAAAGGGACAGATATAAGCGTCGGGGATACCATAGACATGCCCATCGCCATCAAAATTGTCGTCACAATAAGATCAATAACGATGAAAGGAAGATAAAGAAGAAATCCGATCTCAAACGCGCGCTTTAGCTCTGAAATTAGAAAAGATGGAACCAGAATGGACAAATCATCAACCGTGGCTTTGGCACGCATTTCCGCTGGCCAGACTTTTTCGGTAGACGAGAGGAAAAACTGTCGCTGCTCCTCATTTGTGAACTTCTTAAGATGATCACGCAGGGGCTCGCTCCCGGATTTGGCGGCGCTTACCCAGTCGTCGAACGTCTGATAATGTAGCTTCGGATCGGTCATCCGATCATAGGTCTGTTCAACAACGGGCGCGCTAAGAAACATGGTGAGGATCAATGCGACAGCGTACAGCGCTATGTTAGGTGGTATCGTCTGAGTCCCGAGCGCATTGCGCACGAGGAAAAGAACAACCGATACCTTTACAAAGGCCGTGGTCGTGACGACCACTAAAACCAGCAGACCCAGTCCGGCGGTAACTGCGAGAAGCGCCAGGATTGGCGGCTGGAGCTCAGTCATTGCATCCCAACCGGCCACGGAGCCTGATGCCCAGCGTATCTCCAATGCGCACGATGTCGCCACGCCCGATACACTGACCGTTGGCAAGTATATCGACCGGATCCTGAATCGGCCGTCCAAGTTCGAAAATATGCCCTTCGCCGGCACTTCTTAATTCCCCTAGAGGAATAGGCCAGCGACCGCATTCAAAGACAAGCATGATCTCGACATCGTCGAGATCCTCCGTCGGCCCTAGTTGCGATCCAAGTTGTGTCATATGCGCATTCTCCAAAGAATAGGAACGCGGGCGGAAAGGCCCGTGCAGGACTAGCTGGTCGCCCTCAAGATCGGCGCTGGCCCACAACTGGCCCAAAGATAGGGCGATCTCGCCCCGGCCGAACGGCGCCAGGTCCGGCAACAGAGCATCACCGGCACATGCTTTTCGAAGAATCGCCGCAGGAACGTGCAGCGTGCCGATCTCTCCTGCAACCACGATCGGGAGGTCTGAAAGTAATCCGCGCGGCTGTCGCGGTAACTGGCCAAACAGTTCGCCCAGAGCACGAAACGCAGACGGCACCAAGCCATCGAGAGGCGAGAACAGGAACAGACGACCCTTGCCACTGACCGGGCCGAAGTCGATATCCAGTTCGAGATAAGGAGCCAGTGTCGCGGCTTCAAACACGCGCACGAGCTGCACGTTCAGCTGAGTCCTATACTCCAGTCGAGCAATAAGTGGCTCAAGTGCAAGTTCAACAATGAGTGAAGCCGTTGGCTCGGAAGGGAAAGTCAGCCCATTCTGCACTGTTGCGATGAGCCCCTCTACGAGCGACCGCGATATCGACAGCACGACCGTCTCAGCTCCGACCCTACAAATGCAGTCGAGCATTGGAATGGCGGCAAAATTCTCCTGCCAGACAAGCCCTGCCACACGCACCGACAGTGGCACGTCGTTGATCCGGGTCTGAAACGGTCCGCGCGAAGCCGCAGTGTCATTGAGCCACGAGGCGACCTCGTGGGACAGTGTCAGCGCTGGTTCCAATAGAGGGGGGCTCACCAAAGCGGCTGCCAAAAAGCTGCACCGTTCTGTCATTCGGAGGACCTGCAGGTTATCGAATCCGTTTCGCGACCTGGGAAAGCGGTCCCCTGCCAAATCGAAGCAGTATCTCATCGTCGGCCTCGATCTCGCCTGCGGCCTCCGAATGGATCTCGACGGCGCGCCCGACGTCGTCCTCGATCTGGCGCCATTTGTGCGTAGCCGCCGAACATGCGACCCATAGGTCCCTCGTCTCGGACGCCGCTGTCTCCGCCTTTTCTTGGGCGATTCGCGCATTACCAAGCATCTGCCGTCGGCGTGTGATTTCAGTTGCAAGCCGCTCAACATGCAGGTGGTGCCGGTCAAGCGCGGCGTTAGACAAGTTTTCGAGAGTCATCAGCTCCTGGTAGAGCGCTGCTTCCGCCGTTGCGCAATGTTGTTGTGCCATGGCAAGCTCTCGGGAGGCATTCTGTGCGGCTAAGGTGGCCATACGGCGCTCGGCTTCCTTCTTGGACAGCTCACTAAGGGCACGACGCTCTTGCATTTCCTTCAAGACCCGTAACCTGGAAGCCTGAACATGATTTACGCGGTCAGACGCGACATCCATGCGACCGTTTCCTCAAACCCTGAGATCTCGTCTTCGCTCTGGCGCAAAAACTCCCTCAGTTCGTCTATTGACTCGACAGCCCGGTCCGTCAGGGGATCGCCGCCTTGCTTGTATTCTCCGACGTTGATCAAGAACTCGGTCTCGGCATGCCGGGAAAGGAGTTCACGAAAGAAGGATGCCGCCTTGCGATGTGTCCGCGAAACGACCGCATCCATCACGCGGCTGCGACTCTGTAGTACATCGATAGCGGGGAAATGCGATCGCGCCGCAATAGCGCGCGAGAGCACGACATGGCCATCGAGAATGCCGCGCGACTCTTCAGCGATTGGATCCCCTGTGCCATCGCCTTCTACAAGCACGGTATAGAACGCCGTGATTGAGCCACGCTCACTCATGCCGGCGCGCTCAAGCAGGCCTGGCAGCATGCTGAAAACGGAAGGAGGGAAGCCCCGTCGCGTCGGCGGCTCGCCCGCAGCAAGGCCTATTTCACGCATGGCGCGGCAGAAGCGTGTCAGCGAGTCCAGCATGAGAGCAACGCGTAGCCCTTGTTCGCGAAAATATTCCGCGAGCGCTGTCGCCATCGGAGCACATTGCGCCCGCTCAACAGCCGAGCGGTCGGACGTTTCCACAACAACGACGGCACGGCGAAGGCCCTCTTCCCCGAGATGCCTCTCGATGAATTCACGAACTTCACGTCCTCGTTCGCCTATCAATGCGACTATGACAACGTCAGCGGCGGCACCTTTTACGATCTGTGACAATAAGGTCGACTTGCCACCACCTGGCTCGCCGTAAATCCCGATCCGCTGGCCCTCGCCGCACGTCAGGAGACCATCCAGAACACGCACCCCAAGGGGCAAGGGCCGTTCAATCATGCGCCTTGTCATTGGATTTGGAGCTCTGCCGTGCAGCGGCCGAGTTTCTGTGGTCTCGATTTGGCCTTTGCCGTCCAATGGACGGCAGCGACTGTCAATCACCCGGCCAAGTAAATCGTTGCCGACGGGTACTTCACGCATTCGTCCAGTGGCCACGACTTCCGCGCGGCTGGAGAGGCCGACCAGGTCGCCGATCGGCGTCAGCAATACGCCATCATCCAACAGGCCGATCACCTCAGCTTCCAGCGACAGTCCGGTTCGTGGGTCCTGTAGGAGGCAAAGTTCTCCAATACGAGTGTCTGGCAGGACGGCATGGACCAGTGTGCCGACAGCCCGCGTGATCCTGCCGCGCACGACGCGCGTGTCGATCCCCTTTGCCGTAGCTCTCAAAGACGAGATCGCCGGATCGACAGGGCAGATCGCATCGTCGTGATTATGTTCTGATACCTGCGTTGTCACAGTTCGCCTTTTTCAGAAAGCGACCCGAAGCCGAGACGCAACGCGCGCATCTGCGCATCAAGCCCCAGATCGACATTGCCGTACTCGCTCCACAGCACGCAGCGTCGCGGCGATAACGTCGGATCCGGTTTGATCCGAACCCTTGGCCGACCATCCTGGCCGTCCCATCCCGCAAACTCTCGCGCAAGCATGTCCACTTGCGTCGGATACACATGGAGGCAGACTTCCGCGCCGCTGTATTGGCGCTCAATGGCGTGGCGAACAGCCATGACCAACAGTTCGCCCGGATCGAACGCTCCTAGAAGCTCGCTTAGTATCTCAAGCACGAGCTGCGGCAATTGCTGCTCCAGAACCGCCTTTCGTCGTGCGACTTCGGCAACCGCCTGCGAAATCAGCGCCGCCATTTCCTCCGCGCCTGCATTCAGGCCCTCGGTATGGCCGCGCGCCAACTCACGCTGATACGCCGCGCGTGCCCAACTGCGTACGTGCTGCTGATGCCGTTCTGCGGCGGCACACGCTTTTGCGGCATTATCCCAGATTTCGAGCTCGCTCGCCGGTATCAGTGGCCCCAATGGGCGCATCTGCGGCGCTGCCGGCGCCACGGAAATATCGGCTGTCATATCGGCGGGTTCTCCGCCTCAAAATGGCGTACCACAAGCGACAACAACTGGCCTGCGGCGTTCCCGTGCTTAGGCTCTGGATTGTCGGCGGCGGTTCCTACAGGCAAGCGTAGGAGCACGCGGTTGCGCTCCATCACTGGACTGTGATGGAGCCAGGCACCAAGACAGGCGTGTCCATCGTGTTCAATTTGGTGCGCGAGTTTTCCCGGATCCGCGATCAATCTGTCCGCAATGGCATGCGCCAGATGTCGGATTCCAAACGCATGGGCATCAGCGCCGATACGTTGAATGAGCACTGTGAGGTCAGGCTGAGAGACAAGCTTAAGCAGCGATCGGGCATGCCATGCACTACCTGCAAGGAGGGCAGCCCGAAGCGGATCATTACCGCGCAGAAGGTCCAGCCCCCGCTCAACATCATTCGACTTCGAATCATTGTCGAGTAACAATTCTGTTAGTCTTCGCTGCAGTCTGGGACACTTCTGCAACTGAGCCAACGTAGCAGCCGATAACGCCGGATCAAGACGCGCGCCAAGACGGGTAGGATGGGCCGAAGCAGCAAGCTCGCTCCGACCCAAGGAAGGCAATTGGAACGAACCATCAGGTTGGGCGGTCAGTATCGGCATTGGCATTGACATGTCACTGAGGCGCTATCGCCGGTGTCTTTTTGCGAATGGCATCGAGTGCGGAAACACCCGACCGCCGCTCGAGCTTGGGAACTTCGCCCGCTGACTGCTTGCGCCGGCGGCTAAGACCGGTGACTAAGAGATAGCACGCCACTGCGAACACAGCTGCGGCAATACCGGTTAAGCTGGCCAAAAGTGGCGCTGGAACGGGCCTGGACGCTTGGGCCAAAACAGTCGCCGGCACGGACCGTTGCTCAGGCGCGGAACGCTCCACCGACACCAAAACCACTTCGACCTTGTCGTAGGACAACCCTTCGATGCTGTCGGCCACGAGCATCTTTATCTTCGGCAGCAGAACCGAGAGATCTGCTTTGGCGTCGTGCCTGATAAAGACCGAAGCCGAGGATGGCGTGGCGCCTGCTCGCAAAAGGTCGTTATGCGGCAGAACTACGTGGACACGTACAGAGAATACGCCATCGATATCGCTGATCGTGCGGGACAACTCTTCGCTGAGCGCATAAACATAACGGGCACGTTCCTCGGTCGGCGAGGCAATGAGGCCTGATCCTTGGAAAATCTCTCCGAGGTTCTTGAATGACTGGCGCGGCAATCCCTTGCCATTCAGGAGGTCGATTGAGTAAGCGAGCAGCTTTTCGTCAACCTGGACCGTGCTAGTCCCATCCTTGGCAGCGACCCGAACCGCATGAACTCCGTTGTCCATCAGAAGGGCGAGCATTTCATTCGCCTCGCGCTCCTGCAGTTGCGTGTAGAGATCCACCTTGCAACCGCCGAGGGCCACGAGGAGTGGCAGCACGATAAGGCGAAGTGACCTCCGACCGCACGTGCCAGGCATGATTTCCTGGGCTAAGCCAATCATGTGCGCGGTTCAGCCTTCCTTTAGAAGTTTATTTACAGATGAGGTGATGCCGCTGACACCTTTGGAAACAAGCGCAACCTGAGTGACGCCATTGTACATATCCCGCAGACCAGCAATCATTGTTTCGAAATCATGCCGTCCTTGCGGAACGCCTGACGTTCCGGTTCCCGCATCACCTTCGGCAGGAAGCTTCTGCGGCCTAGGTAGAGCGCCCTTGAAAAGGCCTACCTGCTGGTCGAGCGCAGCCGAATTAACAGCACGGTCTGGGTACATCGCAGAAATCGTCTGCAACACGCGGTCCCCCAAGGGACTCATCTGCGTAGCCGCGCGTTGAAGAGCCATCGCCGGAGGAACTGGCACCCTCGATGGCGCCGATGCGGCATCGTTTTTCAGCGAGTCGGCCGCGTGCGCCAATGCGCGCTCAAACTGGGCTTGCTCGCTGAACGACGGTGACCCGGCCCTGGCCAGACAGTCCGTTAAAGTGGCAGTGATCGACGTGATAGGGATCATCATGAAAGACCCGATAGCTTCCTCTTTGACCGGAGCGAACTCGGCCCTTCGTCATTCGTTATCAGGTCAACGTCTAGGTGGCCGAGCTGACGACAAGCTGACTGACGGAGCCTGGTTAGTATCTAGAGGATATGCTGGCGCCTAAGTCACTTGTGCAAATTTCAGACTCTAGTGTATCAGTGCGCAATGTTGAGAGCGCTCATCCGATCCGTCCGCCCACACGTTTTGAGACTTCTGTGTGCCGGTTTTTTTCTCTCCGCCGGAACCAACGGAACTCTCGGCGTCCCCTTATCCCTCTCCAAGACGCCGTACAGATATACGGTTCTCGATCAGGATATTTCTGAGGCGCTGCAGCAATTCGGCAACAACCTTAATATCCGAGTCAACATTAGCGCCGAGGTGAAGGGGCGGATCCGCGGGAGTATGCCGGATTTGCCACCGCGCGAGTTCCTCGACCGTTTGGCCAATATGTACGGTCTCCAATGGTATTATGATGGGCTTGTCCTCTACGTGTCAGCCGCAAAAGAATCACAAACCCGCATGCTTGTGCTGACTTCGATCCGCTTCGATACGTTTAAGGGTGCCCTAGACAAGCTTGAGATCTCCGATGACCGCTACGTCGTGAGACCCGCGCCGGGAGATGGCCTCGTTTTGGTTTCCGGTCCGCCGCGCTTCACCGCGCTCGTGGAGCAGACTTTCAATGGTCTTGTCGCAGAGGCACAGGGGCAGCCGCGCGTCCATGAAACGCCGACAAGCGAATCGGTCCTGACATTGTTTCGGGGTTCCTCCACCATGGTCGTCCGCAACGGATTGCCTGAAGCCGCTTATTCGTCCGACGTGCCGCAGCAGGATGGCGTTGGCGGGAAGCCAGAGCCACGCCAAAAATGATATCTGCGGTCGCAGCTTCGGGACAAAACAACACCGCGGCCACCCCAAATTGTGAATTCCTCTGAACTCGTCAGTTTACCGAAAGCTAAACCGCTCATGGTGGCAACCGCCAGCTTCAGCGATATCTCCGGTCATTGTGCTGGTATTGCACATGGATCTGGCGTGGGGGATTGCAATTTCATTTTTGAGGAGACACAATGTCCGTCAATAATAATACAAGCAACGTTTTCAGTAGCCAGGATATTCTCCAGTACAGCAGCCTGAATCTGACATCTTCGTTAGAAAAGGCGCAGCAAAACGCATCGTCATTCGAGGCGATGCTCTCCCTTCACCTGCACGAAGACGACGCCAGCCCCTTCCCGTCGATGAAGGAATTGTGCCGGAACACATCGGAGTCGCTGTTGCCCGATGTCGCATCCTCGTTGGAAGAATTGCGCAAGAACCCATTGGATCTGCTGCCGCCAAGCATGAGGGCAGCCATCGAAGCAACGGATCAAGGCCCGCAGCCTGCGGTCGCCCTCCCTCCCATTGCGCACGAATCAGTTGATCAAGGCCCGCAGCCTGCGGTCGCCCTCCCTCCCATTGCGCAAGCGCCTATAAAAAGCGAGAGAATTACGTGGAACGGCGGCTCACTGTCCCAAGCCGAGTTGCAGATTGTCGCAGTGCTGAACCGTCACAAGGACCTATGCCCGCTTAGTTGGCAATCGCTGACGGATAAAGCCAATGATCCCTCTACGCCACCGGATCTGAAAGCGGCGATTGAGGGATTGCAGCAGGATCCAGAGCTTTTTTATGCGATCGGCTCGCAGGGCGATGGCCGCTGTGGCGGTAAGATCACGGCCAAGGATTTGTCCGAGTTCTCTCGCCATCACTCACAAGTTGCCGCATTTCAGGGCCAGCAGGCGCAAAGCTACGCGCAGAACTACATCCCATCCGATAGTACTGGAAGTGCGCAGCCGTCGGTTATGACCTTGAACGATGCGATGCGCGAGCTTTACCGGTACTCCGAAAACCTGCCCAAGAACCTGAGTCTGACTTATTTCAAGCAGATCGTCGACGGTGACGCGAAAACTGGCAAATGTCCGCCACAGGTCATTGCGGCGGCTCAGTACTTTGTCAGTCACCCGAATGAATGGAAGCGGTTGTACGGTGGCTCGATAGACAAAGTCCATAAAGAGGATTTTCTCCAAGTCGCTTCATCTTCGATGAGCCTCACGCAAACCGAGCTGAATACCCTTAAGACGATCAACAGCAACCAGCAAAAATTCTTTGGGAGCGGTGTCCTGACTCGTGACAAGCTCGCAAGCATGGCGCAAGACAAGAGCCTAGATCCGAGAGTAAAGCAGGCGGCATCGCAGCTGTTATCGGATCATCTGCTCTTCGGTCTTCTAAACAATTCGATTACGGGTTACAAGACCCACAATTCGTTCTTCGATTTCGGCGGCGGACACACGGTTGATTCCGGCAATATCAGCAACAAAGATTTTGGCCACTTCTACAACGGCATGTCGTCTGCAAACCGAGCCGTTCAGCAGCCAAAGACCCATGCGCCCGAAACTGCTGCGGAACAGGACGCCGTCTCGGACATGATGACGGGCCGGGCGGACCAGCCTGATACCAAGTCGGCCAAAAAGAACGGCGGGGCCTTCATCCACACAGTCGACGACGTGCTCAAGGTGTACTCGACAGTGGCTGATTGGGCTGCGACGGCGGTGGGTCTGTTGAGCTTCATTCCGGTCGTGGGCCAAGTGGCCGATGCCGTGTCGATGACGCTCGCGTTCGAGGCGCAAGCGGCAAATCTTGTCCGCACAGCCATTACCGGAGGCAATATGAAGCAGGCGCTGCTAGACGCTGGCATCAATATCGGAGCGCAGGCGCTCAGCCTTGTCGCGGGTCCCGAGGTCAAGCTTGCGATTCGCAACGGGCTGGTGAAGACGGCGTTGGAAGAGGCCGCCGCGGCCGGGATCGATCTGCCGATTTCCATGGCGAAAAGCTATGCAGAAGACTATTTGTCCAACCTGCAAGCATGCCTTCCGGCCGACACTATGCAAGCGGCCGGCCTCCTCAGCCCGATGGTGCCAATACTCCAGAAAGTGGCCTGACAACAAATGTGCGACTTCCTTCGCACGCTTCACTAGCCTATCAATCACCTTGTGGGGAACCTTTGCCTTTCCGCAAGGCGATTTGGCAGGCGTGCCTTGAGGATCGTGGTTAGGTCGCAGCAGGCCCGGGCTTAATCCGCTCATCCTTCGGCCTTGAGGTCGTTTTCACACTTAGCCTGAGAGGAGAAGGTGAGAACTGAGAACGGCTAGAAAAAACCGATATTGTTGAAAAAGTCCGCGTCGCGGTCGCCCTTGACGCTTTCGTAGGATGGCGTTCCGCGGAGACCCCAAAATTGAATCCTGATTCCATGCAATGCGCCGGGTTGGAACTGGATTCTAATATCGGTGGGGACTTTGCGGTGCGCCGGACTTTTTCAACAGTATCAACCCAGAGCGGTCGTGCTGGCCAGTTGGCGCAGCGCCCGTCCCCCACTGCTTCTCCGGTGGTCATAGGGACCACCGGGCCGCAACATGGGCCGGTGGAGCGCAGCGACACAGCCGCCAGCTTTGTCGACACGACCGCCAAGATCAAGCTCGCTTGGCCACTTGAGCCACGCCGCCGTCGCGTGACGTGCGCCTTTAACCTCGCAAATGAAGAACGCCGCTCAGCGAGGCAACGTCATGAGCGCAGCGCCACCGGGCACCCCGGAGAGGTGAGGGACACCCCTATCTTGTTCAGGTCACGGTCGTGTATTGTGACGGCCGCGCTCACCACCAGATCCGAAGCAACGGCAATGTTACAGACTGGAGGCGGCGCCGTGCTCTACCAAGCTAAAACATACGACCCATGTCATTGACCTTTGCCCGCCCCGAACGTCCTGTATGTGGCAACTGGTATGGCCGCACGCTCGCCATCGCTCGGCTCGACAGCCTGGTTGTCGAGCAAATCGCGCGGATCGTTGACCATTGCAGCTAGGTTACGTCGTGTCGAACAGCCAAGGGGCTTTTCGAAGGATTTGTCACTGAGTAAAGAATACGACGGACAGGCAGGTGGGCGGGCATGATACACAATTGCTTCTACTTGGACTGCGCCGCCATCGTGTTGGTCGAGCAAATGGATGTTGTAAGTGTCTATACCCATCTGCCTGGCCTGATGCACCACCTCTGCGCTGAGCCGGGACGAGCCCCAGATAAGGAGGTGAAGGGCATCGCGGCGGCCGCTACTGGTCCTGTCAAGGAAAACACGCAAACGCTGCCGTTCGGAAGCGCGGAGGCTCTTTAATATCAGCACGGTGGTCTCCGGCCGGATAAGGATTGGCGCAGGGGGCTCGACATAGATCGGCACAGTGCTTGTGCAGCCACTTGCGCTGGCTGTCAGGGCGACCAGGAGAACTTTGATCCGCAAAGTCATTCGATCACCTATTGAATTATGAAGCCGCGACCGCGCTTGGCCCCGGGCGCGCCGGCGCGGGCAGCAGCGCGGCCTCGCGGCGGATCTGCCGGCGGATCGTCCAAAGCCGGCGCCATCCGGTCCGTGGGTGCGCTCATCTGGTTGGGGCTGGAGCCTGGTTTTACGATGTAAGGCGTAACCAGAATTATAAGTTCTGATTCTTCTTTTTGAAACGAGGAGGAACGAAACAGAGCGCCAAGAATCGGCATTTCGCCGAGCCAGGGAAACGCACTGACATTATTGTTCACGTTGCGCCTGATCAGACCGCCAATTGCAAAGCTCTGCCCACTGGCGAGTTCGACGACTGTGTCGGCTCGGCGCGTGGAAACTGCCGGCACGGAAATACCATTGATTTGAACGGCACCTTGGGACGATAGTTCACTGACCTCCGGCTTTACGTGAATGTTGATCCGGTTGTTGTTGAGAACGGTCGGCACGAATTCCAGGCTGACGCCGAAGTGACGGAATTCAACCGACACTTGCTTGTTTTCCTGCAGGACAGGAATGGGAAATTCGCCACCTGCGAGAAAGCTGGCAGTTTCACCGGACATCGCGGTGAGATTCGGCTCAGCCAACACGGAAGCTATGTGCTCCTTGGCGAGCGCGTCTAGAACCGCGCCGATGTTGACGGCACCGTTGTTGAATCCGATTCCTGCTGTGCCACCACCCTGCGCTGCACCAGAGCCAGTGCCTCCGCCGCTTAACAAGCCCACTCTGAAATTGTCGATTTGACCAAAGGCGGACAGGTTAACGCCGAGTGCCTTCATGGCGCTACGGGAGACCTCCGCTACGCGCACACTGAGATTAACTTGTAAGGACCCAGCGACCTTAATGTTGTTGACGACTTGCGCACCGTCCCCGAGATACTGCTCAGTGACCCTTTTTGCGGTGTCGGCGACCTCCGCATTGGGCGCTGTACCGCTAAGGATTGCGCCGCGCGGCGTATAGCTCACCTGGATTGAAGAGTCGCCAACCTGATCGATCAACATGGCGCGCAATTCCTCGATCGGTTGCGTAACGACAATTCGCAGCGCGGCGAGAGCCTCGCCCTTATCGTCCAAGGCGAACAGGCTGGTCCGCCCGGATTTCTTCCCGAAGACGAAGATCGTTGTATTTGAGGCTGCCTGATAATCAGCGATCGTCGGGTCAGCAACAAAGATGGTCGTGGCAGGCGCGGGCAAATGAACCGTCTTGCCGAGCGAAGAGGAAAGGTTCAGCGTGCCGTCGATGCTATTGGATGCGGCACGCGGCGCCCCTTGATCCTGCATGTTTTCGGCCGGGGCAGAAACTGGATATGCCAGAATGAGCGCACAGAGAAGGCGGCCCAAGTAAGGAGAAACAGTAGCAGGTCCCGGGCAAACGATGTGCGGGGGCCGCCGATCGGTGTCAGAATGAGTTGTAATGATTTTCAAGGCGGTCTTTTCTTTCAAATTCGGCCAACTATACGAATGTCGCGCTAGTCACATTCAAGAATGTAACCAATGCCACGCACCGTTTTTATCCGTGGCGTTGCGTTTGAACTGCTCAGATATCGACGTAAGCGATAGATTCCGACTTCAAGCGCGTTGGCCGATACTTCATCGTTGAACGAATAGAGGTGATCTTCCAACTGCGAACGCGGCACGATGCGGCCTGCACGGTTGAGCAGATGCTCTAAAATACATAATTCACGGCGTGCGACCGTCAGTGGATAACCAGCAACGGAAACCTGTCGGCCGATCGGATCGAAGTGGAGATTGCCAAATACAATGATCGGGGCAGTCATCTGAGTCGACCGCCGCAGAACGGCTCTCATTCTGGCAATGAGCTCATTAGTATACACTGGCTTGAGCAGAAAATCGTCCGCACCACCGTTGAAAATCGCAATTCGCTTCTCAAGATCGTCGACGTCACTCAAAATGAGAGCAGGAACTGAATGTCCCTCACCCCTTAGCTGCTTCAGCCAATCCAAGCCATCGCCATCCGGCAGAACCAGCTCCAGCAGGAGAATTTCGTAGCTGGCGCAAGAAAATGCACTCGATGCTTGTTCCAGTGTGGGAACAACATCAACGGCGAAACCGCTGTCGCCGAGTGCAACTCCCACCGCTCGCGTAAGATCCGCATGGTGGTCAACGAATAGCGTTCGCATTTCATCTCCTATTAATGGTAGGACAGGTCACCGAGACTGTTGAGACGGCGAAAGCAGAAGTCGCGCAACGCGTCGCAGTGTTCGTAATCCTCTTTGGGACGGCTAGTCGCAGGATCATGCGAGCCGTACGCCTGTAGTAGGCGAGGTAGAACCTGTGATGGGCTGAAGCGTCGTTTGGGCAGGCCAAGATGCCACTCCGCCTTCAATTCGTCTGCGCATCCTGCCGATGTGGCGGCCCTTGCATTCGCCAAGCGACATTGCCCTCCAGAGCCCATAATTCCATGACCCGTAGGGGTTAGCTTTCGACAAGCGACTTGAGCAAATCGATTGTTCGGATGTAAGCAATCCACATCCTGGATTGTCCGCATATTCACCCCCCAGATCGCACTGTGAGGCTGATGCTTGGTACCGACGCCTCCCTGGTTTCAGCCTCAAATCAGGTCCGCCTGACCATGAAGTGCAATCGTTGACCGCTTCTGCGACACCTGGGGCGATTGGCAACGCCGCCACGTGCCCCAATGTGCCACGAGATAACCGTCGTCCTCGGAGACGGTTCAGTCCGGCACCGGCTCGTAACCCAAGCCCCCAATCACACAGGTCAGTGTCGGATCGAACCAACCGTCGGTTTTCCCTGGCAATCAGGTGCAACGGCCTCAAGAGCAAGCTGACACGGTTTTTGGTCAGGTTCTCGACTCGGCCTGTTGTAAAGCTGCACGATACCGAGTAGGCACCGGCGTATTGCACGCCCATCCAGAACGTTGTGGATATTGCGGCGGTCGACAGGGCCAAGCCTATAGCGGCGGTTGGGTGGGCGGCCGAGAGCATCTCCCTTCTTGGCCATCAGGAGGTGACGGCCGAGTTGCTGACACTGGCCTCGATTCTTGACCACGAAATTGCAGCCGATTATCACCGCTCGGGATGATAGATGCTGGGGAATGATGCCGTCCGCGCACCGCCTCGTCGCGCACCAACTCGGACGCGGCAAATAAGGGAGCGTCGCGCCGGCATTTCGGATTGGTGCAGACTCGTTGCCAAAAGTTTCCGATCAGTATCGGTTCCATTCTCCTCTCCGCAGAACACCTCGCGCTCCAGGGCGGCTCCGCCACATAATCTCGCTGAGAGACGCTCGCCTACTGGATGGCCGCAAGATGCGCTGGAAACCAAACGGCTCCCATCCGACATTATCTCGCCGCACCTAAACGTTGCCAAGGCTTGCCCGGCTGAATTGCGGCACTGATCGGCGCCCGTCTAGCATCAACCCTGTGGCGCGGCTTCATCTCGGCCGTGGTCGGGCTTGGGACAAATGCGATAGCGGTCATTCGCGCAGGTCGATGACGCCGAGTTCGTGCCACATCCACTCGGCGACCTTCTGACGGCCGCCGTTGATTTTGCGGCCGGACGTGGCGTTTGCTGCTCATGCCGACCAGTCAGCTGGTCAAGACTTTCGCGATGTCCATGGGTTGACAGACAATCTGCTCGCCGATTTCGGGCGGGTGTCTGAGGTAGGTTCCTCTGATCTTTGCCGGGACGTTCAGCTATCATATGCTCCACGGTGCCGATTTCAGTGAGCGGAGGCGCTGGAGATCACCAAGGGGTCTGCTGGATCAGCGTCTTTCCCGTTTCCGCACGCGGCCGAGTTGAACGGGGCCGTCATGGTACGACCCCGGATGAGGTCACGAGCTTGGGTACCGCCCTGCCCCCACCGCAAACATAGGCGTGCAGCGCGGTCAGGCAAGCATTCGCGTTCTTGAGATCCCGCTCATGCTGCGGGGCAATCGTGAGATCGGCAAGTGTATAGATTGGATTCCGCACATGCATCAGGTCTGTGATGGTCTGGGCTTGGTCGGCGGTCTGCACCTTTGGGCCTCTGATGTTATCTCTCAGGTTCCGCCTGATCACGTCCTCGCTGGTATTGAGCCAGATCGAGACGGCTTTCTCCCCGACATAATGCCGGATCTCCTCGATCATGAACGCTTCACCGCCGGTTGCGAGCACCGCCGACCCCAGTTCGAGTGACTGCCTGATCTCATTCACCTCAAGATCTCTGAAATAGGCCTCCCCATCCTCAGCGACGATCTTAGCTACGGACTTGCCGGTCTTCGCCTCGATTTTTCTATCGGAATCGACGAACCTCATTCCTAGTCGTTTGGCGAGTGCACGGCCCAAACTGGATTTCCCTGCGCCTTTCACGCCGACGAGCACGATCGACCGCGCGCCCAACGCGCCAAGAATCTCTGTTGCGATCGGGGAGCGCTCCGTTCGTCTCGGCGGGGCGACTTGCAACCGACGACGTAGGCTGGCACCAACTGTGCTATCGGCGTGGGCTTCCCAGTGGGGGATCTCTATGGCCTCGTGAGGGATGATGACCTTGTTGCAGGCCTGTCGCACGCGCTCCAAGAGTTGCTCGGCTATAGACTGATCCAGTGGATCTTGGCTCTCTCGCTGCAGCTCCTGCAGCTTCTGCAGCTCCTTGTAGGTGTCGTGATTGTAAATCTTGGTCTTGTAGCTGTCTGCAGTGTGGAACTCCACCTCGAAGCGGTAGCCCCCCGGCGTGGCGAGCACGGTCTTGATGCCGACGAAGGTCGGCGATCGCGTCCTGAACCAGTTGGTCGTGCTGACCTCAGAATACCCGCTCTCGTCGAAGGCTATAATGGCTTTCTTGAAGGCACGGGTAAAATCTCTATCAGGGAGTTGGAAGCAGTGGCGTACAGCGTTGTTGATCAGCTGGGCGCCGGCTTCAAACGGGGCCTGTATCCCGGTGAGCTGGCCTGTCATCGAGCTTTCCGATCTCAAACGCTCAGCGAGATGGGGCATCTTCACGTTGATATCGGCTCTCCTGAGGGCTTCGGCAACCGAGATTACCATCGGGGTGATGTCCTTCTCTTCGGCTCGGGCGCGGCAAGCCTCCATTTGAGCTCGCTGTACGGCCAGCTCGGGAGTCAAGGTCATCGTCGTGGCTGAATCATCGGCAGAAGCCCCTCGAGCCGAGGGTTGAGGCAGAAAGCCTCGCTCGGCAGCAAGTTTGATCGAAGCTTGCATAACTGAAGCCGCCAGCGTCGGATTGTCCTGAAGATCCTGCAATGTGGCATCGACATCAAACCGACCCTGGTTGAGGGTAGCCGCAATGCTCTTGGTGTAGGGCACCGATTTCGAGCCTGGTGTTTGTTGCAGCAGGCGCCGAAGTTGCCTGCTCTTGAACATAAAGATGTGGGCCCCAGTGTCCGATTTATATGCGTCAGTTCCGACTTTGATACCGAGGCTCAGGAGATTCTTTGCACTCCGCACGAGGTCGTGTGGATTGTATCCATCCGGTCGCGGGGCAATGCGCGTAGGGTAACGGTCGACAAGAAGCTGGACGCGGTCGCGTGGCTGAGCCGTTGCCGAATAGATCTCCGCCAGCTCCGGGAACAGCTCGCAAAGCGGTTGGCTCATCGCGAGTGGTGCCTCGCTCAGGCTGACGACTGTTTCGGGCAGGAGTTGTTCGGGCAGAGCTTGCTCATCCAGCCTCGCGGCCCACGTCTCGAGCTCAGCGTGGAGCAACTCAGCAATCTCGCGCGCGACCGGATGGTCTGCCAGTTGGATGTCGTGCCGCGCCTTTTCAAGCGTCTCCTGGACGTTCTGAGCACTGACCTGTTCCTGCTCCAACACGCCTCGGATGTCTCGCTTGAGCTCTTGGTGAATGCCTTCGTACGTGCCGAAGATGGCACGCTCGGCAAACCACTGTCGGGCTTCATGGGATTGAGCGAGAAAGTCTCGCTGCAGACAAGTATAGATTTCCAGAACATTGCGCGTGGCGGCGAGGATCTGGCTGGCGCGCCCGAACTTGTAGCGACCATCCTCAATCGCCGGCGTGTGCGACTTTGGCGGCTTGAGCGAGCGCAATCCGCGAGCTTGCTCCTCTTGATCGAATTGCCTGACATGCTCGTAAAGCTGTGGCCGGTCGCCGACGATGACGAGGCTGTCTCCGTCGAAGTCGCCGTCAAGTTTCTTCTGTTCACCAGTTGGGACGGCAACCAACGAGCCCGGGGCAAACACCTCGGTCGCCTGCAGGATGCCGAGGCAGTCGACCGTCGTGTCCACCTTGACGCGGTCCTTGCTCGTGGTCCAGCTCGCATGGCATTTGACGTCCTCGGCAGACATGATTAGCGCACGGTCGGCGTAGGCGGCCGGCCACATCTTATCCGGTACAACGATCAGGATGCCTTTGGCAAAGAAAGTCGGATCGTCGGCGGCCAGTTCCCTCCCCGACTTCTGGGCGACATTGAAGCTGTATTGAATGGCCGTGCAGTTATCGAGAAATACAGCGGTCGGATCGCCGTCGACGGCCAACTTGACCCGCTCGGCGGCAAACGGGCGCAGGTTCGGCTTATCGTAGGGCGAGCGCCCGACCAGCACGCCGCTCGTCCCCGTCAATGTTTCGCTCTTCAGCGTCGGCACATGGAGACACTCATCGTTGGAGGGTACGGCAACCGCGCCGGGACCATCGATGTGTCCGGCCGTCACCGTTCTAAACAGCTCTTCGGTGGTCAACGTTGGCTCTTGTTGGCTCTCGAGCCAGGCCGTGGCCTTTTCACGGACCTCATCCGCCACTTGGTCGCAGCGCGGATAGTGTTGCAGCGCCGAGACTGGCAGGGATGATTTCCTTCCCTCACCAAAGGCAGACATCTGATCAGGACCCTGCTCGCCGGCGCGACATACAGCTGGCATAAGGTTGGCTAGCGAGGCCCTGATGAAACCGCAGCCGTCATGCGGTCGCAATGCAATGGGACCGTCCGGCCCCCTCAGCTTGAAGGGATGCTCCTGGTTGGCGGGACGGTCCGGCAGCAGCGACAGTTTGAAGGCGCCTTCCAGCGCGTAGTCGTGAACTCCCAGGCCCTTGATCGCCGGTGGCGCCGCAAAACCCCTGCGCTGGGTATAATAATAGGCCTCCTTGAAAGGGGCCCAAGTCCGAGACAGCTGCTCGAAGGCGGTGCCCGGTGCGGTATCGACATACGGAATCGCCAGCAGCTTTCCCCCGGAAAGCTTAGCTAGCTCGCCTGGAGCACGGGCCGCAATCTGAGACACGGTCAATCGCGGCGGCTTTAACTTGCTGCCTCCGAACAGGTCCATGCGGTATGGCACACCGTTGACGTTCACCGTACGCGCCAGCATGAAGGCGCTCGGCGTTCCTGGCATCTGGACCGCAACGACTGGCAAAGCCCCGGCAGTCAGGCGCTGAAATATCGAATACCGTCTCTCCGGCTCGGTGGCCACCGGCCGTCCCTGCATGTCAACTACCGGCAACTGCATCAGTCCTGCGTCACCCTGCGGCGGTCTTGGCTCGTGATCCATGGTTCGCAGGACCTGATACACGTCGAAGACCGATGCTGGATGTTGCCCCTGGATCGTCGCCGCATCCTGCTCTATGAAAAAGTCCAGCGCATCCACTGGATTCTCCGCCTCGATCTGCGCGATCAGGTTCCAGCTCATGCTGGAAAGGTCGCTTTCAATGAGGCCGCGCGTGCTGTCCAGGATCTCCTTCGTCTTGCGCTCCAGCGCTTGCTGCCTCACCCGCAAGTCGGACCTCTTGCCCTCGACATACGGTGACCTGAATAGTCTCTCCAGGACCGCACGGGCCTTAAGCGTCTGATAGATCGATAAAGCGGGGCGGCGGCTGGCAAGCGGTCCACGGGTCCGCTCGGCATCGCTTGCGTTCAGATGCGCCTCGATCTTCTGCTCGAGCACGGATTGGAGGTCGTTGAGCAGATTGAGGGCCTGCGTGCGGTGCGAGCGCAGCGGCCTCTGTGGGCTGCGAGCCAGCGGCAGCAGAGATGCACACAGATTAGCCATGGTTTCCAGATCGTTGTGGGTCGTAAAATCAGGGGCTTGACGCAATTCCGAGAGGCGGTTCAAGCCTGTCGGTGCGAGCAAACCGAGATCATCAGACAGCCGAGCCTTACCAAGTGCCTTGAAAACGGTTGTGATGTCTAGAACGTCAGCCTGCGCCAGGCGATCATCATCATAGTGCAGGTAATGAGCGAGCTTGTGCAAGCGATCCTTCGGCAGAGCCGCGTCCGTAATATCCCCAGTGTCTTCTGCCTTCATGATCATTCGCGACAAAGCATTGGCGAGAATACTTAGCTGAGCTGTCGTGAACACACCGAATCGTAGCTCTCGAGCACCCAATCTGCGCGCGATGTCCATCGTGGACTGCTGGCACGCCGACTCTTCCGGCCACTTGGTGAAGCCGTTCATCAAGGTCGCCACTCCCTGCGGAGCGAAATCGGAGAGCTGGCGCTGACGGGCTTCCCCGGCGATTGCGATCGCGGCTCTGCGACAGTCCTCCCCGACCGGCCACTTGCTGAAACCGTTCACCAGATTAGATAGGTGCTGGTGACTAAACTCACAGAGTCGGGCGCCGCGGCGAATGACCTCACCGGCGATGGCGATCGCGGCGTCGCGACAGTCCGCCCCGTCCGGCCACTTGCTGAAACCGTTCACCAGATTAGCTAGGTGCTGGTGAGTAAAGTCACGGAGTCGGGTGCCTCGGCGAAGGACCTCGCTGGCTATAGCGATTGTGGCTTGCTGAGTCGACGCCGCTTCCGGCCACTTGCCGAATCCGTTCACCAGGTTCGCCAGGTCCTGGTCATTGAAATCAGAGAGCCCGAACTCGCCGCGCCCGGCGCGGCGGGTGACCTCCCCGGCGATGGCGACTGTTGCCTGGCGAGACGCCGCCTCTTCCGGCCACTTGCTAAAACCGTTCACCAATGTCGCAAGTGCCTGCTGAGTAAGATGAGAGAACTGGTCATCGCGTTGAAAGACCTCGCTGGCGATCGCCAGTGTTGCATCGCGACAGTCCGCCTGTTGTGGCCACTTACTGAAACCGTTCACCAAGTTTGCCAAGTGCTGATGACTGAAAGCAGAGAGTTGGGCGCGGCGGCGGATGACCTCACTGGCGATCGCGACTGTGGCGTGATGATAGTCGGCATCGTCCGGGCATTTGCCGAACCCGTTCACTAGGTTAGCCAGCTCCTGCGGAGTAAAATGAGACAGCCCTTGCTCGCCGGCGCGGCGAGAGACTTCTGTGGCGATATTGGCTGTGGCTTGGCGGTAGACCGCCCCTTCCGGCCATTTGCTGAAACCTTGCACCAGGTTCGCTAAGTCCTGATGATTAAAATCAGAGAGCCCGAACCTGCCGCGGGCGGCGCGGCGACCTACCTCATCGGCAATCGCTCCGGTGACTTGGCGACACCGCTCCTCTATCGGCCACTTACTGAAACCGTTCACAAGGGTCGCCATGTGCTGGGGATTAAGATCAGCGACGCCGGCACGCCGGTCACGACCAAGGACCTCACCGGCCATCGCACTGGCGGCTTCGCGGGACGCCTGCTCTTCCGGCCATTTGCTGAAACCTTGCACCAGGTTCGCCAGTTCCTGGTGGGTGAATTCGGAGAGCCGGGCACGGCGGTCGCGGCGCAGAACCTCGCCCGCGATCGCAACTGTGGCTTGGCAACAGACCTCCTCTTGGGCACACTTTCCGAAACCGTTCACTAGGTTGGCCAAGTCCTGGTGATTAAAAGTTGAGAGCCCGAGGTTACGGCGGCGAATGACTTCACCGGCAATCGTTCCGGTGGCTTGGCGGGACCACTCCTTTTCCGGCCACTTGCTGAAACCGTTCACCAGATTAGCCAGGTGCTGCTCCCTAAAATCAGAGAGCCCGAAACGGCGGTCCTCGCGACGACGGACCTCACTGGCGACGGCTTCCGTACCGTCACGAGTTTCCGACCGCTGCGGCCACTTGCTGAAACCGTTCACCAGCAACGACAGACTTTGACTTTGCAGTACGCCAAGTGTCCTGCCCTCATCGCGGCAAAATTCGGCGATTCTGATCGTTCCATTTCGGCATGTTCTCGACTGCGGATGCCGACCAAACGATGCCGAAAAGAGCGAAAAGGCTTTGGGGTCTACTTCGCACATTAACGCACTAGGAAGCTGCGACACCCGAGCTGCCATCGCCTTGCAAGCTTCCACACCTTCCTGACCTCCAGCCTCACGACTCACCGTATTGCATGCGGTGGCGTAGCCCCATGATTGCCCGCGGCGGATATTGTCCTCGAAGCATGTGACAAATTGAGCTTTGAACTGGGCGGCGGCCTTTTGCAGGAAGGCTGCATGGACCTCGTCGCCCGCCCCTTGCAGCCGTCTGTCATGCTCCACCACTGCACGCGAGAACCCCTCAATGTCACGGGCAAAACAAATGGCGTGTAGTGCGTTGTTAGATTGTTCTTCTGAGATTGCACTTTGCACGCTCTGCGCGGCGACATCGTCCAGGCGCCGCCTTTTTGGTCTGCGATCCAGGCCCGACACGGGCTGCCTGCGCGAGGAAGGACCACTTTGTTGTGAACTCCTGGACTGATCGGCATTGCGGACTTCTGCACCGGAACGCGACGAACTTTCTTGCCGATTTGTCGCTCCCAGATGCGGCAAGTCGCGAAAAACGGGCTGGCCGTCACACCTATTGACGGAGGGATCGCCGGACGTGCGGCGCCGGACATCGCTGGCCGAAGGTGGCCTTTCAGCTGAGGATGCCCCTAACTCTCGATCTTCAGAGCGCAAGCCCTGAACGACAGAACTGAAGGTCGAGCCTTTTTGACCACCGCCATGATCCGATTCAGCCCGGTGCGTGCCTGATCCGCTAGGCGCATTCAAACGCCGGTCAACTCCCGTCATAATCCGTCTCCAGGCGAGAAATGCGCGCCGATTACAATGCGTGGCGCACACGGCGCCCTCCACAACCCGCAAAGCGCGGATCTGCCCAACCTGCGCGCTCTGGGATCGAACATATCCCTTTCACCTGACGTGACTCTGACCTGGGTCTATCTGGAGTCGCATTGCGTTCACCTATTCCGCCAGACGTCCGGGAGCTGCCCCTATCTCGGGCCAGCTGCGGCGGTGAGCGAGATCGCTGTGGACAAGCCTCGGCGAAGCCACGCTGATGATGCGTGACGATGAATATGCTCTGACGAGGCAAAGACGAAGGTTGGCAGAGCCGTGCCGCTTGGCTTTGAAGAGTGAGGCGACAGATGCTAAGGCTTTTGCTGCGATTGCCCGCCAGTGGCGCGTGAACTTGCCGCTGGCGGTACCGCCGGGACTTCTCGTGATGGCGAAGCTATTCTCGCTCGGAAGGGCGCCGGTGTAGAATATTCTTCCGCAGCAACGGCGTCGCGCTACCGGCCCAGGCCCTCAGCCGACACGCCGTATACGTTGATGCAGACCAGCCGCCATCAGAAATAAACCTCTTGCCGACGGGCGGGCATACGTCTTGAACGTGACGCCGCGCTTGTCGAGGAACATCCACACCGTTGAAGGAACAACCCGCACGCCGTGCCCGGACGCCAGTCTCTCGGCGATCTCGGCAAGCGTGATGTCCGGCGTCTCCTCAATCAGGCCAAGAATGAAGCGTTCGTGCGGGTCGAGCTTCGAGCCAGATGGCTGGCCCTGCTTGCGTGCGACCGCCTCGCCGCGACAAGCGCTGATCGCGAGAGCTGCTCTGGTCGCCGTCAACCGCGGCCAGGAAAATTTCTGAGTCGGCCTTGCAAATCCCGGCGATCGGGGACGAGGTCGTTGAGATCTGCTATGTGTTGCCCGTCCGTCTTCACCAATCGTTCAATAAGGGCCCGGGTGCCGTCCACGACGAAAACGCCACAATCAAATTTGTTCTCCTGCTGACGTATGCTCGCTTGTTGCAGGTTGGCGCCCAACCGCGTTGCGAGCATCGCAGCTTGGCGGTCGTTGCCTCCCTCGTAGGAGTCGTAGTGATAGGCAACCGGGCTTTGCCGGTTGCGGCGATCAACGAGCAGCAGCGACCAATGGGTGCCGCGGGCCATACGATCGGCACGGCTAGCATCACTCACTGGCAGAAACAGGAAGTGGCGGTGTCATTACGATTGGGATCTTGGACGATGCGCCGAAATGCGCGCTGCGCCTCGCTCACTTCGCCCAGGCGCAGATGATAATGGGCTATGAGGGGATCGACAAGCCGCGTCCGAGCAGCGAGATTTGGATCGCGCGCCTGCAACTGCTCTCCCAGGAGCTCGTAATCCCTTTGGATGTGCTGATCGCCCAGGAATTCCCTGGCGCCGAGCGTCCGCCCGCTCGGGTCGGAGGACGAGACTTTCAACGCCCCGATCTGATCAGCGGAGAATGTGCTCGGAAGCGCGGGCGCATAATGAGCATGCAGCTTCGGGGTGGATGGCACCGGATAGCCAACACTCGCGGTGCTCCAGCCGGCAGGTACCTGTGCTCCGGCCTCCAGACGCGGCGGCTGACGTGACGGACCAGCTTCATTTATCTGCCCGGAGCGAGCATGATGGATGAGGCGAACGTCCCTGCGCCCTCCCGACCCAACGTGGCGGAGTAGTGCTCTCTGTTGATCGCGAACTGGGCTGGGCCGAACTGGTTCGGCAGCAGATTGATCTTACCCAGTTCCTCGATCAGGATCTTCGAGGCCGGTTGGGAGCCGTGGCGCCAGCCCTTGCCGACGATAGGTCCGATGTCCTGTAGGTCGGGGGGGCCTGCTGGCCCAACGAACGAAGGCGGTCTAGCAACGCCAGGCGCCAGCACAGATTGCGCATCGCTGCTCAACTTAGCCACTGTGAGCGCATTCGGATCAAGCACTGGGTCAAGGCGGTCGTACATGTTTGACGCCGCAGCGTCGGCTGACGATGATGACTCGGGTTGTTGTGTCTGCTCCCTAAGCCTGTCCCCATCCCAAGCTCCCGAGCTCGGCGTAGCTGGGGTTGCGGGAAGCTCCTGCGACGAGCTGGGCTGTGCGCCGCGCTGCGGCGCGGACAACGACGGGGTGGGAGCTTGCATCTGCTCGACGTTTTCGGCGGCAAATTTGAACCCTCTGCGGTCGGGAATTCGCTCAGCGGAGATCGGGTAGCGTGGCCGCTTTGGATCGATGCCGGTGATCCGGAATCGCTCGCTTCCGGTGCGGAACTCGCGTCCGAAGTCCGAAGGGGCCAATCCGAAGTGCTCTGCCAAGAACTCGAACCTGTCTTTTTCGAGATTGAATGCGGTGCCGTCGGAAGCGGGAATGCTGACGCGGAACACGGGCTCGAAGAAGAAGCCGGTATCCGTGCCGCGCCATCCGGCGCCCTCGATGACCAGGCCGTGGTCCTCAGCGATCTTCTGGCAGACTTCGAGCATGCGGGTCTGGATCTCTTCGCATGTCGCTGGCGTCAGACGGGTTATGAGCCTGCCCTTCGTCATTTGCCCTTCCTCACCTGATAGACAGTACCGCGTGAGACGCCGAGATCGCGGGCGATTTGTGTTGGGCCCTGACCCTGTTTAAGCCTTTGCTGGATCGTGTCGCGGTCGATTTTCGGCGGCCGGCCCTTGTATGTGCCGCGCTTCTTGGCGGCAGCGATTCCCTCCGCCTGGCGCTCGCGCCGCAGATTGGTCTCGAACTCGGCAAAGACACCAAGCATGTCAAAGAAGGCCTTACCGGCGGCGGTCGACGTATCGACAGGTTGTTCTGTCGCGGAGAGATGCGCGCCCTTCGTCTTGAGCTTGTCCACGATCATCTGCAGGTCGCGCAGCGATCTGGCCAGGCGGTCAATCCGGGTGACGACAAGCGTCTCGCCAGCATGAATGAAGTCGAGAATGGTGTTGAGTTGCGGACGGCCTTCCAGGGTAGAGCCGCTCTTCTGCTCCTCGCGAATGACCTCGCAGCCGGCGGCCTTGAGCGCGACGATCTGCGCGGCGAGGTTCTGGTCAGTGGTGGAGGTGCGGGCGTATCCGATGCGGGTCATGCAACTGTTCATTTTGGGTGTGCCGGCGCGATGCTCTGTTCATTAACGAAGATTGAGCCCAAAATATACAGGCTTTCCGGTTGCGACGTGTTCATGGGGGGTGTTCAGGCCGGGTATACCCAAATTAGAACACGCCCATCGGTTCCGGTGGTCAGTTACGCCGTCGTCGTGGTTTCAGCTTTCTGGTAACCTCCGCCAGCCACGCGACTGCACCGGGCGTGGCCTGCCAGGCCTGGCCGTTTTCGTCGACGTAGTCAGCTGCCTCATCCTCCCCCCCAAAGTGATATAGCCGTCGATGGAAGCAACCAAAGGCTGCTTGCCGGAAAGGACGCCAGGCACATGGCTGTGCGCGAGCCAGGCCTCCTCGGCAAGCTTGCCGGCGCCCGGATCGTTTTCACGAAAGGCAAGAAGTGCCCGCGTGTAGAGCCATGCAGCAGCGCCATCGTCTTCGTGCTGTTTGAGAAGCTTCCTCAGGGCCTTGATATCGTCGCGCGCCAGCAAATGCCCGGCCAGCACGTAGCGGATGCCCTGATTGTCATTCGGATTGAGCTTGAGCATTGACTGATAATGGTCGATGGCCTCCTGGTGCTGACCAAGCCGCCAGAGTACCGCGGCAAGACCTGCCCGCGCCCGCATGTAGGGGCGCGTCTCGAGAAAACCCCAGAAGCGACCGGCATATCCCTCAAACCCGTCAGGGCCCAGCGCCTCTTCACCCGCCGCGACGCCCTTCTGGTAATAGTCCAGCACTTCCTCGACAGACCCCGCCTCTTCTTCGGCCAACAGCACATAGGCGTCGGCGCACAACGGCGAGACTTTAAGCGCTTTCCGGGCCAGCGTAATACGCTTGCTGCGACTGGTTGCTTCCCAAGCCTCATACATGATGTCTTGCGCAGCGTCCGTCGGGTCGCTCCCACGCCCTCCGCCGAAAAGACCTGCCATGAACCCCTCCATGCCGCGCCGGTCCGGCATCGGAGGCAGAGCATTGTCATTTTCCGGCTTCTTGGATTTCGCCACTGCCTTCTTTCGGGGCTTCTTCGATACAGGCATTTCTACCATTCCCTTCGATGCTTCACGCCGCTTGTTTCTGCTCAAAATCGATCCTGCTGTTCAGGTCGAGGTTGAAGCGGCCATAAGGATTGACGTGACCGTATCAGCGGCGTCAGGCCGCGATAATCCTCCGGCGTTAGCCGCGCCGACCATTTCGGCTCGCTCAACACCGACTGCATCATGCGCGTGTTCACATAGACAAGCGACGCCTGCAGCAGATGCAGGGCCAGCACCGATATCTCCTGCTCATCGAGCCGGTTCGAGGCGATCTCGCCACCCTTGCCGAAGAAGACGAAGCTGTTGGCGCTGTTCCAGTTCTCGATCACATTCAGGCCTTCGTGGATTTCGCGGCGGAATTTCTCGTGGCGCAAATACCGGCAAAGGAAGATCGTCTTGATCGCCCGGCCGAGTTCGGCGAGTGCCTTATAGGTCGGGTGCATCACCTCGGCGCGGGCGAAGCGGCGCAGGATCGCTTCGGGATCGGCTAACCCGCTGTGCATTCTGCTCGATCTCCTCCCAGTTGATGACGCTGGAAAGAATGGGAAGCAGATTGGGCAAGCGCGCAGGCCTGGATGCGGCAGCGCCAGCGTCTGCCGGGCGATCGCCTTAAGGCGTGGCGCCAGTTCAAACCCGAGCAGATGGCAGAAGGCAAAGCCGATCGAGCTCTGGCCGTGGCTGTCGACATACTGCCGCTGGATCTCCATGTCGGTGCAATGCCGAAGCACGCCCTTGATCATCGAAGCAACTTCCGAGGACGAGCACCGCTTGAGTTGCGAGAAGACGCAGGTTGAACCCTTTTCGACGTGCCAGTAGATCATCACGCCGCGACCGCCATAGCGGACATGCCATTCGGTCATAAGGTTGCCGTCCCAGGCGCCGAATTTCTTGGAATCCGAGGCACAAGCCGTGCCGGCTTCGCCCCAGATGGCGGTGTTGCGGATTGCCAGCGTCGCATTGGCAACACGTCCGCAGGCCGCCTCCAGCGCATCCCGATGGATGAAGCGCCGGCCAACATGAAGCAGTTCCTCGTAGCTGACATCCGGGCATCCGGCCGCCACGCGCTTCAGGCCGGCATTCGTGCCCAGCCCGTAAAGACACAGGATCAGACGCCGGTCGAGCGCACCGCGCGAAAGCGCCACACGGGAAGCCGACGTTTCAAAGGCGTCCAGAAAGCCGGTGTCGAGCGCCGTCTCCTTCAACACATCCAGCAGTTCCGTCATCGGCCAACGCCGGCCGATCTCGGCCTTGACCGATCGTAGGCCTTGCGGTTCCGGCAGCGGCTGGAACGGCGTGATCGAGATGCGGTTCTCGCCGCGCCAGAGAATGCGTGCCTTGTCGTTGCGGGGGAGTTCGGCATTCACCAGCCGCAATTCCCGCTCAAGCTCGGCCTGGATTTTGCGCGTGAAAGCTCGCGCATCCGACGTCAGGTTGAGCGCGTTGTAGTAGGCCGCCCGTCGGCTCTCGAAATCCTTGGGCAGATCGTCGTCCGGATTGCGATAGTGGTCCGCCCCTACCACCCAGATTTCCTTGGCCCGGATGCGGTCGCGCAACTGACTGAGCACGCACAGTTCATAGCTGATCCGGTTGATGCGTCCGTCCTTGCCGATGATCGCGCCGCGGCATTTCGGCGGAATGACGCCTTCGATCGGCACCCCGTTCCGCGGCACCACGCGGCAACCGGTTTCGAAGGCCCGCCTGATCCAGTCCAACGCCCCAAGCACGGGCCGATGCACGGCATTGTTCGAACGAAACTCCAGAACCGAAAGAAGCTTCGGCAGGATTCTTCGATAGTGACCGGCATAGGATCCACGCATAACCTGGTAGATGCGCCGTTCGAGCGTGCCCTTCGCCCGATGCTCCTTGACGATCGCCGCAAGCTTCTCCTTGCCCGCTACCGGAAAGATCACATCGCAGACCCGGCCACCCGGCGCCTCGATCGCGGCACCCGCGATATCGACCAGCAGCCGCTCCTTGCCGTAAACCTTCTCGATGTCACGCGCGATGCCGCCCACCACCTTGCGCTTCGAACGCACCCCGATCTTGTGGATGGTCTCCACCAGCAGGTCGATCATGCCGTCGCTGATCTGTGTTTCCCGCATCGTCAGGAAAACGGTATGGAGGCCCCAGTTGCCGCCTCGGGGCGTGGCGGCGCATCTCCGACGCTTTTTCGGCGCCGACCCGCCGAACGATCTGATCGATCCAGGTCTTGCCGGCAGCGGATAGAAGATCCCGCGGTAAATCCAGCTTCTTGATGAAGGCAAGCCGATCAGCCAGGGCAAGCATGTTGTCCAGCGTGGCTGCACCCGCATCTCCTTTGATCGTATGGAACCCGGTCGGGCTATCTGGATCGGCCAGCGATGTTTGCATCAGCGCGACCGTTTCCGGGCGAAGCCGATCCGCAACACCGCCAAGAAAGGATTCCAGAAAGCGTTGCCGCTCGGAGCGCACTATCCGCTCCATCTCCTTGCGCGACGGACCGAAAATCTTGCGATCCCGGCACAACAGAAAAACAGCCTCCATCATCGCTGCGACCGATGCTCCCCCAGGGCAAAGCTCCGTCGCTATCCGGCTCGCAAGTGCGGCTCGATCCGCCCGCTTCATCCGGCGGAAACCAAGATGGCGCTAAATCTCGGCGCAATGGCGCCGCCCTGAACGCCCCGAAAAATCATACCGGCAGAGATCTGCCTTGCTGACGCCAAGCTGCTCGGCCAGATACGAAACCGCGTCATCGGGGGCCTCAGCCGCCGCGGTGGTGAAATATCCGTTCGCGGCGAAGAACTTCAGTTGAACCGCCAGTCCAAGCCTCGACCCGGCCGCCTTGACCTTCAAAAAGTCGATGTCGGCAAAAGAGAGGCTCCACGCCCCGGTCAACACCTCGAGCGAAACGCGCAAACCCATACATCCACTCCCTCTTCCAAGAGTGAATTCTCAAGCGCCGACGCCATACCGGTCAATCCGTTCCGGCAACGTTCCACAACTTGGCCAAAATCGCAGCTTGGGGCCGATTAGGCCATGATCGGAGTGTCGATAGCGCAGCCAGGTGGCTGCGGAATCATCCCTCCGTCGAGGTCGTCAGCCGAGACCGCTGCCGCCTGTATGCGCAGGCCGTCCGTGAAGGCGCACCGCAGGCTCACCAGGTGGCCGACCGGTTTCATCTGGTCCAGAATCTTCGTACGGCAATCGAGGAACAGATGAGCCTTAGTGGACGTGCTTCAGGAAGACCCATCCTGTCCGAGGACGCTATTGTCGACGCTGCGACACATCGCCGGCGTGCCCGTCTCGCGCATAGTCCTTACGCCAGGAGGGTCTATCCTACCAGATAGGCGGCGAGCAGCATTGAACCCCACATCACCATGGTGCTTTGAAACGTTCCTTGCCCAATGCTGGAAGTAAGGGAACCGCTGCGGACGGCATCTTTTTCATGATGTCAAGCAGCGCGGCTACACCGGCAGCTTCTCCAATCTGGAGCGACTGCTGGGAGCTTGGCGGCGGGCCGAAAGAGTGCGCGCCGATGATGTTCCTTCGATGGCGATCAGCTCGGGACCCGTTCGAGATCCGGATACCGGCCACGCGATTTCGCCAGTTGTTGCCGCGGCGCTGTACATAAAGCCAAGAGGCCTGCTGACGCCTCGACAAGCAAGGAAAGTCGATGCCCTGAAGCAGGGATCTGACGCATTCGCCGAGATGCGACGCCTTGGCAATGCGCTTCAACGGTATCCTTCGGAGCAGGAGGTCGGAAACACTGGCCCCCTAGATCGACGATGCAATCGACTCCGACATCATTCCGACAACAACGCCATCGAGCTGCCCTGGAGCAACGGACAGGGCGAAGGTCAGATCAACCGCCTCAAGACCCTCAAGCGCGCAATGTACGGCAGCCCGCGCGACTGGATGAACCTGCCCGGTTCCCGAGTACATCCGCCACCGTGACGACCGGAAGAAAATTCGAGCTGATCGTAGGCCGCTCGCTGCCTGAAGACGGCGCTCCGCGCTACATCGGTTTCGTCCACGGCTATGATCGCGAGCTGCAACGGCGCATTCTCGACCATCTCAAGAAGCAGGGCGTCCGGGCCAATCAGGATATTACCTTAATCACCGACGGGGGGAAGAAGTCCGCTCGCTCGCGGAAATGATCGCACCGGCGCGAGCATGTCCTCGACTGGTTCCATATCACCATGCGCATCACGGTTTTTCGCCAGTTCGTGCAAGGGCTCGACAACCACGACGAGCAGACCGGACAGGACCTGCTTGCAACCTTGCGCAGGATCAAATGGCATCTGTGACGAAATCGCCGAGCTGCAGCTCGACGCGGAAAGTCTCGACACAGGCTAGCCGAACATGCGCAAGTTCCTGACCCCCAATCGGCGAGTTCCAGGCCTACATCGCCTTCCAACAGTGCCAGCCTGATCAATTACGGCGAGAGCTACCGGGCCGGAGATCGCATCAGCCTCTCCGTCGGCAAAGAGCTGTTCTGGTTCATCCCAGCCATCGAGCTCAACGTCCCGCGTCGGAGCGCTCTCTGCTTCTGGAGGAAGCCATTAGGTCCGCTCGGGCTTGATCGGAGGCTTGGCCGATGGACGTTGTGTTTGCTTCGCTCGGCTGCCGCCCGATGGCGAGGCTTTGCGAATTGTCAGTCCTCTGCCTTTTCGCCGGTCTCAACGGCGCTGTGTAACGTTCAGTGTTGATGACGACGCCCCCGCTGTTCACGCGGTTGCTCCTGTCCAGTGTACTCGTCAGCTTGTCCTCGGCCTCGCGCGTCTTGCCCAAGTGCCGTTCCAACGGCGCTGGCGCGACCTGTCTGGCTTGCTGCTCTTGCAAGGCGGCGTGTTGCACCTGCGACCCGGGTGCTGCCAAAGCTTCGGCAGGGCTTGCGGCAAGCTCGTGCGGCAAGCGCCCCTCTCTCAGTCGGTTTTGCAGCGCCTGCCGATCGGCGACGAGGTAGTTGAGGTGCAGCGGCAGCTGCTGGTCTGGCCGCTCTTCGTTCGCCAATCGACGAACCAGCTCGCGCGTGCCGTCCACCACGAAGACGCCGCAGTCAACAGCGTTTTTCTGCTGCGCCATGTCGGGTGTTACCAGGGTCGCGTCCAGTCTTGTAGCGAGCTTTCGTGCAGGCACGTCGTTGTATCGCTGTTCATTTTGCTGGATGGAGTCGTAGTGATAGGCGACCGCTCTTTCCGGATCGCGGCGATCTACGAGGAGCAGCGACCAATGGGTGCCGCGGTCAATACCCACCCCATCGTTCACTGGCACGAACAGGAAGTCGGATGGGCCGGCGTTTCGATTATAAATCGACTGCAATGTGCCTCGCGCGTCTTGCTGCTCCATGTGGCGCAGCAGATGGGAGACCGACGGATCGACCAGCCGCGTCCGGGCGGCGAGCGCTGGATCGGCCTGCTGCAGCTGCTGCTCGAGGAATTCGTAATCCCTCTGGATATGTTCGTCGCCCAGCAGTTGGGTGGCCCCGAGCACCGCCCCCCGGGGGAGATTGGACGAGCCTGACGGAAGGGCTTCGATGTGTGCATCGGAGGAGGTGGTCAGATCGACCAACGGAACCCCGAGATGGGTGTCTGAGAGCCTGGCGGTCGCTGGCAAGGCGGGTCCCGGAGCCCTTGCCGGTACTGCTGCCGCTCCAGCTTCCCTTATCGCTCCGCGATGGAGGAGCCAAACGTCGTTGCCCTCCTCTGGCCTCCGGGCGGTGTAGCCGTGGCCTTTAATCTCGTAGTTCCATTCCGGCTTGTCCGCGTCCGGCAAGAGGCCATAATGGTACAAGGAAGAGAGCATCGCCTCTGGGACGCGTTGAGTCCCATGGGAGAAGCCTTTGGGCACGGCGAACGAAACATTTATGGAGTCCTCGATCGCAGCCGGGGGCGCCTCGGACCTTGCTGAGGGCGCGGCCCCCGCATGCAGCCTTCCGATGTGTTCGGACCCTGTCCCTTGAACCGGTACCCCTTGCAATGGCAATTCACCCAATTGCCGCATGGGGGGCTGCATCGGCATGCGGCCGCCTGAATTGCCGATTTCGCTCGGCTGCTGCTGAATGGCGGCGGCTTGCGGCGTATTCAGGGCCCTCTGCCTCTCCGCCGGCCGCAACGGCGCCGTCGAATGTTCATTGTTGATGATGAACCGCTCGGGTGGCAGGAGGTTGCCCTGGTCAAGCGCATCCGGCCAGGGCCGGATCTGCTGTTGGCTGGCAGCCAAGACTGGCGGGGCGGCGGCCTCAACTCCGGCGTGCCCAGAGCCGGCCGCTGCCAAAGCGTCCGCCACGATCCTGTCTGACGCAGGCTTCGCATCGCGAACCCGTTCAAGCGCCCAGCGGAGATAATGGTTGCCTGGAAACAACACCTCGGCGAATTCGATCCGCGAATCATGATCCAGCCCAGAGATCGTCCGGCCCCGCCTGTCAAGCGCCTCAGAAAATCTGCGAAGACTATGACCATAGACAACACGGGTGCTTGGGGCCAAGCTGCTGTCACTGGTCACTTGTTCCAAGACATGCGCATCTGCCTTTGAAGGCACCGTCACTGGCCACCGGCCAGTCGCTGAATAGCCCGGCTCATGATACGCACGCAGGACGTTCAACGCCGGCCTTATATCCCTTATGTCAGTGTCTTTCGGAAAGAAGGTATTGAGGTGATCGACCAGGGATTGGTGATTTTTTAGATCAGTCGCTTGGCCACGAGCACCGAGATCATTCGCCAATCGGCGAAGCGCATTCGAGTATATTCGGAGCGTCGGCGCCCTATGGTGTTGCTGAGCCTCAGCATGGGCGATCGCCTTATCAATCACGTCCCGGTGTTCGTCGGACAAGTGGGGATAGCGGTTAGCCGGGGCACCAACAGTCGCTGAATAGCCCGGCTCATGATAGGCACGCAGGACGTTCAACGCCCTCTTCATATCATCGTTTTTCGGAAAGAAAGCATCGAGGTGATCGACCAGGGATTGGTGATTTTTTAGATCAGTCGCTTGGCCACGAGCGCCGAGATCATTTGCCAATCGGCGAAGTGCATACCTGTATTTTAGGACCGTGCTCTCGCTATATTTTTGCTGAGCCGCGGCGTGGGCGATCGCCTTATCGATAAGGTCGCGGTGTTCGTCGGACAAATGGCGATAGCCGGTGGCACGGGCGCCACTCGCGACAGGTTCGGCTCGGCGCGGCTCGGCCACGTGCTGCTCAAAGCCCGCTTGCCGCGCTTGGCCAGCATCCGGCAAGGGGCCAGGGCGGTCCAAGAAAGGGAGCATCGCGTCTGGGACGCGTTGAGTCCCATGGGAGAAGCCTTTGGGGACGGCGAATGAGACGTTTATGGAGTTCTCGATGGCAGCGGGGGGTGCCTCGGGCCTTGCGGAGGGCGCGGCCCCCGCATGCAGCCTTCCGATGTGTTCGGACCCTGTCCCTTGAACCGGTACCCCTTCCAATGGCAATTCACCCAACTGCTGCGTGGGGGGCTGCATCGGCACGCGGCCGCCTGAATTGCCGATTTCGCTCAGCGGCTGCTGAATGGCGGCGGCTTGCGGCGTATTCAGGGCCCTCTGCCTCTCCGCTGGCCGCAACAGCGCTGTGTCATGTTCATTGTTGATGATCACCCGCTCGGGTGGCAGGTGGTTGCCTTGGTCAAACGCATCCGGCCAGGGCCGGATCTGCTGTTGGCTGGCAGCCAAGACTGGCGGGGCGGCGGCCTCAACTCCGGCGTGCCCAGAGCTTGCGAAAGCGTCCGACACGCTTCTGTTAGGATCCTCCGGTCCAGCGGGCATCCCTGGGTTGCCGAACAAAGACGAGGCGGCTTGATCACCCTGCCGCTGCTGAAGCACTTCGCGGAACCCCTGTTCCAGTCGCAGAAGCTCCTCTGGATTGGTTGGCGGCTTGTCAGCTCGATTATCGAACAGCGGCCGCAAGGCCTCGGGAACCTCCGCATTGTGAACCCGCTGCAGCGCGAAGCGGAGTTTCTTGTTGCCTGGAAACAACGCCTCGGCGAGTTCGGTCCGCGAATTGTGATCCAGCCCAGAGATCGTCTGGCCCCGACTCTCGAGCTCCTCAGAAAATCTGCGAAGAAGACGACCATAGACGACACGGGTGCTTAAGGCCAACCCGCTGTCACTGCTTAATTTTTCCAGGATACGCGCATCTGCCTTTGACGGCACCGCCGCTGGCCACCAGCCAGTCGCTGCATTGCCCGGATCATGATACGCACGTAGGACGTTCAACGCCGTTTTAATGTTCTGGTCATTCGGAAAGAAAGTATCGAGGTGATCGACCAGGGATTGGTGATTTTTTAGATCAGTCGCTTGGCCACGAGCGCCGAGATCATTCGCCAATCGGCGAAGCGCATTCGAGTATATTCGCAGCGTGTCCGCGCTCTGGTTTTGCTGAGCCGCAGCGCGGTCGATCGCCTTGTCAATAACGTCCCGGTGTTCGGCGGACAGATGGGGATAGCTGGCAGCAGGGCCGCCAGCAGTCGCTGAATAGCCCGGCTCATGATACGCACGCAGGGCCTTCAAAGCGCTCTTCATATCAACGTCTTTCGGAAAGAAAGCACCGACGTGATCGACCAGGGATTTGTGATTTCTTAGATCGATTGCTTGGCCACGAGCGCTGAGATCATTCGCCAACCGGCTAAGTGCAAACGTGTATTTTCGGGCCGTGGTCTCGCTATATTTTTCCTGGGAGTGGGCGATCGCTCTATCAATAAGGTCCCGGTGTTCGTCGGACAGATGGTGATAGCGGGAAGCACGGGCGCCACTCGCAACCGGGTCGGCTCGGCGCGGCTCGGCCACGTGCTGCTCAAAGCCCGCTTGCCGCGCTTGGCCAGCATCCGGCAAGGGGCCAGGGCGGTCCAAGAAAGGGAGCATCGCGTCTGGGACGCGTTGAGTCCCATGGGAAAAGTCTTTGGGGACGGCGAACGAAACGTTTATGGAGTCCTCGATCGCAGCCGGGGGCGCCTCGGACCTTGCTGAGGGCGCGGCCACCGCATGCAGCCTTCCGATGTGTTCGGACCCTGTCCCTTGAACCGGTACCCCTTGCAATGGCAATTCACCCAACTGCTGCGTGGGGGGCTGTATCGGCACGCGGCCGCCTGAATTGCCGATTTCGCTCAGCTGCTGCTGAATGGCGACGGCTTGCGGCCTATCCACGGCCCTCTGCCTCTTCGCTGGCCGCAACGGCGCCGTCGAATGTTCATTGTTGACGATGCCCCCCTGGGGTGGCAGGTGGTTGCCCTGGTCAAGCGCATCCGGCGAGGGCCGGATCTGCTGTTGGCTGGCAGCCAAGACTGGCGGGGCGGCGGCCTCAACTCCGGCGTGCCCAGAGCCGGCCGCTGCGAAAGCGTCCGTCACGATGCTGTTGTGGTCACCCGGTCCAGCGGGCATCCCTGGGTCGCTGAAAAAAGACGAGACGGCTTGATCATCCTGCCGTCGCTGAAGCACTTCGCGGAACCCCTGTTCCAGTCGCAGAAGCTCCTCTGGATTGGCTGGCGGCTCGTCAGCTCGATCATCGAACAGCGGCCGGAGCGCCTCGGCCACTTGATCATCCTGCCGTCGCTGAAGCACTTCGCGGAACCCCTGTTCCAGTCGCAGAAGCTCCTCTGGATTGGTTGGCGACTCGTCAGCTTGATCGAACAGCCTCCGGGCCTCGGCAAGGTGCTGCTCAAAGCCCACTTGCCGGGCCTGGACCGCTTGCCCCTCTTCCAAGCCGGCGTCCTGCACCTGCGGCAAAGCTGTTACACGGGATGTAATTTTTCGCTGGTCCACACTAGCCTCGCATCAAACTGTATCGTCAAAGTCCTGCGCCAATCCGCGCAGCGGCTCATCGAGTCGAGATTCTGCGGAGAATCCCTCCTCTGCTTCCGTCAAGGGTGCCGGCTCCGGGAGGGCGCCTGTCTGCCTTGCGACTCTTCCGTGTCATATGTGGCATGTCGAGTCGATCCGGAGGATTTGGAGATGCAAATTCCCATAGCCGTTCACCTGTAGTGGAGTTTCTGATCGCCAAGGGACGGGATACGCGAGACGGGCGCTTAACCTTCAGTGTCATCTGGATGACCCATGCTAGGCGGGTTGGCTTACGACAAGCTGACGGGCACCGTAACGTTAACCGGGCATCGATCAAAATGTGGGATCTGGCGGCATGACCAGATTTTCCCGTGATTATCGTCGCCACCGATTTCCGGCGCAGGTGATTGCCCGTGCCGTTTGGCTCTATTTCCGGTTTCCGCTCAGCCTGCGGATGGTCGAGGATATGCCGGCAGCTCGTGGCGTCATCGTCTCTCGCCAGAGACCGTGCGACTTTGGGCTGAAAAATTTGGCAGACACTTTGCCAAATGATATCCGGAAGTGATCGGCCGGCAAGCTCGGCGACACATGGCATCTCGATGAAGTTGCCATCACCATCGGTGGAAAGAAACACTGGCTTTGGCGCGCCGTTGATCAGGACGGGTTTGTTCTCGACGTGTCGGTGCAAAGCCGTCGCAATGTCAAGGCGGCAAAGCGCTTGATGCGAAAGCTTCTGAAGGCCAAGGCCGTTCGCCGCGTGTGATGATCACCGACAAGCTTCGATCCTACGGTGCGGCGAAGCGGGAGATCATGCCAAGCGTCGAGCATCGCTCGCACAGGGCCCGAACAATCGGGCGGAGAACTCTCATCAACCCGGCCCGCGGCGGGAGAGGATCATGAAGCGCTTCAAGTCAGCGCGACATCTTCAGCCTTTCGTTTCCGTACACGACCCGATCGCCAACCTGTTTAACGTTCCCCGCCACGATTGTCGCTTTTACTTCCCGATTTCAAACGTCGAAATGTCATGTGTTGTTTAGGTTTAGACGCTACGAAGGGCACGATTCTTCGCTAACGATTTCACTGCTGCTCAATTTTGCCAAACCTATTGCACAACCGAAAACCGGCTACCGCCGCGTCATACTCCGATGAAGCATGGTTGGCCGCACGCAACTGCGTAACGGCAGCCGGTTCCTGTACGAGTACGACCTCAACTTCCCTTGGGAGCACGAGGTCCGGCTAGAGCAGCGCCGGCCTGTCAAACCCGGAGCTCACTATCCGGCGTGTACGGGCGGCGACGGCAACTGTCCGCCTGAGGATTGTGGTGGACCGGAAGCCTGGATGTGGCAGAGGGACGAGGCGCTCGGGCCTGACCTCCATGAGGATCTCGCCACAGCATTGCAATTCATCACGGAAATCGGCGACACCCGGTCCCTTGCGGTCCTCGATGATCCGGACCGCGCTTGGGAATTACAGGAATTGCTGTTTCGGATCAAAGGCCGAGCTACACTTGTATGGGGCGATGATTGTCAAGCCAGCTCCTACTTCATTTCGACCATCTCCTAGTTCGGCCGATTGGCGACCATCTCCTCGTCCCGACCTATTTCGCTCTGGCTGCCGCGCGCAGTGACGGTCAAGGCTGGGGCCGCAGGCCCGATCGCGCAGCTACCGGGATTGACCACCGGCTACGGCCCCAGCCACCAGGCGACGGAAGACATCGCGATTTTCCGCGGCATGCCGAACCTGACGATCATCGATCCATGCGACGCGCTCGACATCGAACAGGCCACGGAGGCGATCGCGGACTACAAGGGGCCGGTCTACATGCGGCTGTTGCGGGGCAAGGTCCCCGTCGTGCTCGACGAATATGATTACACATTCCAGATCGGCAAGGCGCGGCTGCTGCGCGACGGTGCGGATGTGCTGTTCATTTCCAGCGGGCTGATGACCATGCGCGTGCTGGAGGCCGCGAAGGCGCTTGAAGCGAACCGCATCGACTGCGCGGTGCTGCACGTGCCGACCATCAAGCCGCTCGATACGGACGCAATCCTTGCCGCCGCGCGCCGGGCTGGACGGATGGTGGTCGTTGCGGAGAACCACACGATGATCGGCGGGTTGGGCGAAGGTGTCGCTGGCCTGCTGATGCGCGAGGGCGTGACCCCTGTCTTCCGCCAGATCGCACTGCCCGACGAATTTCTCGACGCCGGCGCGCTACCGACACTTCACGACCGCTACGGGATCTCAACATCAGAGATCGTGCACCGCGTACGCAAGTGGGTGAAATAGATACGAGGTCCTGACGCGTAACCAGGCTTGGGGTCTGACCCTATGGTGCCAATGTGCCCCTGAAACGCGGTTTCTAGCGTGAAGGCGATCCGCGGCATGGTCAGCGCCGGGAATGCTCCCTGACGCGTCGCTCCTGCGACGCTTTCTCCGGCAAGCGATCGCGCGTCAGCCAGGCGAGCATGGCTCGTGAAGCAACGCTCCCCTCGCGCATCCCGGTCTTGTGCTCCCTTCGCATGTTCTTGGCGAGCTCGACCAATCGCAAGACAGCACGCTATGGACGGGGCCGCCCCCGCTGTAGTTCGGCGATGACAGATCGACCAAAACGTCGAGCGCGCAGGGCAGCCGAGGCAGCACTGAAGTTCCACACTGCCATTTATGCGACTGGAAACGCACAAACCGCGAACAAATGCCCGGAAATCGGTCATCGGCATTTGCGTAGTAAGGGGCTGTAACAAGGAAAAATAATTGTTTAGAATCTTGCGCTGAAGCCTAACGGAAAGTGGACCGCCGGAGCAGGTGTTCACATTCGGCCGACGCGTCGCCACGATCCGCTTGTTGTCGCGGCAGATGTATTGAAAGCTAATAGCCAACGTTAGCAAACCTGAATGCTGCTCTGTGACGCAAAATGGCACCGTTTCCGCTCGTCACCATTCGCGGCGGCGCACCGCCGGGACGAACTTGTCGTAAGTATCGAGTTCCGGTTCCGCTTCCTCGTAGGATACGGGGCGTCCGTCTTCGAGGAGAAGCAGGGACAGCGAGAAGTCGTAGTACTCGGCGAACACCGTCATCTCGCGCACGGGCTCGCGCAGCCAGACGCCGTGGGGATGTTCGATACTGCCCCGACCGTCGACCAGCAATTCAGGGCGGGATGGAAGCGCCGCCGTCGGAATCTCTATAGGACCGGCCGATGTCTTGAAATACGCGCCGCTGCGCCACGCCGCATCGCTCGACCGCGCCCACAGGATATAGCCATCGCGCGAAACAACAAGAATGGCGCGCTTGCGGGTATAGCCGAGCCAGCGCAGCACCGCCGCGATAAGCGAGACGTTGTATCGTTCCGCGCAGGCCCGGAGCAGCTCGATATCGACCTTCGCGCCTTCGGGAATTTGGCGTCGGAAATCGTCGAGGGGCATGAGGAAATTGGCGGCGAAGACGTTGGCCTGATGCTCGACCTGCCCGTATTCCGAATCCCACCGCACGATCTGCTGCTGGCCGCACTGGAAGCCTTGCGGATACGCGAGACGGTGCAGCAGGTAGTGACCAAATTCATGCGCGAGGGTGAAATTGATCCGGCCTTTGGACGCGATACCGTTGTTGTAGATGATGCCCCAGCCCTTGCGGCCGTCCTTGGCCTTATACAGCGCGCCGTCGAAAGTGGGCAGCCGGTCGCCCTGAACGCTGACGATCGGGTCCTCGGGAAATCGCTGCTTCGAATATTCCCGGGCGATCATCGGAATATCGATCGGGAACCGGTCGGCCCCAAATGCGGCATTCAGGACATGAGTGATTTCGAAGGCCCAACGTTCGGGCGAGAACGGTGCTGTCATTCATCGTCGCCGATCAGGTCGAGCATCCGCCGAATCTTGTCCTTGGTGCCCGGGTCCATTCTGCGATATTTCCGGAAGAACGCGGTGTCCGTCGCGTCCTCGACCAGAACCGAATCAGTGATGAGATAATCGGGGGTGACGTCGAGGGCGATAGCGATCTTGGCGATCTTGTCGGCCGAAGGACGAGGGGGGTCCTTGTTCTCCAATTCCCAGATGTAGCTCTTGCTGGACTCGGCCATCTCGGCCAGCTTGTCGAGGGTGTAGCCTTTTCGTTTGCGCAGGCTGCGGATTTTGTCGCCAAGCGGCGTAGCCAATATCGAACTCCTTTTGTTCCGAGTTCAGAGTAGCACTACACCAGGTGCTTGACAACGCTCATTTCCTGAGTCCATCATGTTCGGAGTAGGCGTACTCGTTCTGACCTTAGTCCAGAAGGAAACCAAATTATGGTAGGAAAGCGCGGACCTGACACACATCATGTAGTACCCCATCACGGCGGCGGCTGGGATGTCAAGCGGGGCGGCGCTGACCGCGCCTCGGGGCATTTCGACACTAAACAGGCGGCGATTGACCACGGGCGACAGGTCAGCCGCAACCAGGAAACGGAGCTGCGCATCCACAACGCGACGGGCGTATCGCCCAGAGCGACAGCCATGGCCGGGACCCGAACCCGCCCAAGGGCTGACCACCTGGCCGTGCCCGCGGGCGCGGCCCCGTCTCAACAGGCGCCCGAGGCGGCGCCGGAAAGCGAACTGCGATGAAGCACACGCCGACGATGGACCTTGCCGACCTCCCGAAAGGCATTCAGCGCAGTCGCCCCCTGCCGGACCCGGCGCTCGGCGCGCTGTGGGAATCCATCATCCTCGACGAGGATATCAAACGCCGCCTGTTGTCCCAGGCCGTGCTGAACTTCACGATGCGCGGAAAGGTGGACCGCAGCGTGATCCCGCTGCACGGCGTCATCCTGCTTGTTGGCCCGCCGGGCACCGGGAAGACATCGCTCGCCCGCGGTCTTGCGCACCGCACTGCGGAGTCTTTCGCGGGTGGCAAATTCCGCCTGCTGGAGGTGGAGCCGCACACCCTGACCAGCTCGGCGATGGGAAAGACCCAGCGCGCGGTGTCTGACCTCTTCTCTCAGGCTATCGCGGAAGCGGCGGCGACGGGCCCCACCATAGTCCTGCTCGACGAAGTCGAGACGCTCGCCGCGGACCGCTCCAAGATGAGTTTGGAAGCCAATCCGATCGATATCCACCGCGCCACCGACGCGGTCCTGGTGCAGCTCGACATCCTCGCCGAAACGCATCCCAATCTGCTGTTCGTCGCGACCAGCAACTTCCCGCAAGCGGTCGACAGTGCCTTTACCTCGCGCTGCGACCTGGTCGTCCACGTACCGCTGCCCGACCGCGAGGCTTGCGGCCGTATCCTCAAGGATTGCCTGACCGGCCTTTCGCGGACCTACCCGGCGATCGGCAAACTCGCTGCCGCGCCGCAGTTCGCGCAGTGCGCCGCCGCGTGCGTCGGTCTGGACGGGCGCTCGATCCGCAAGATGGTCGCCAACGCCATCGCGACGAGCCCGCAGACGGCGATGAACCCCGGCGAGGTCACGATCGACGACATCCTCGCGGCGGCCAAGGCCGCCAAGGCGAGCCGCGCGGCGGGAGGCAAGGACTGATGAGCACCGTCGCCAGCCGTACCTTCCAGAGCACCCCGGGCCGTGACGCCCTCGCGACCTGGAACGCCATCGTCGATCTCCTGACCAAGGGTACCGCGGGCGCCGCGCGCACCGAACTCCTCGCGGTCGGCGGCGTCGCCGCCAGCATCATCGCCGACCAGGCGCCGCGGGACGCCGCAATCACCGTCACCTGCGATGGCCCCCGGACGCGCATTTATTGCCTCTATGACGACGACGCCATCGACGGCGGTGGCGCCAACGAAAACGCCCTTGGCTACGATCCCCTGAAGGGAGACTGGCGCGTATCACTGCCGTGCGAAATCGATGACCTCGCATGGGTCCAGGCAGCGCTGAAGAAGCACAGCACCCGCATCACCGCCCGCGACCGCGAGAAAGCCGTCAAAGACACGGGCGGCGCGGAGGCCGCGGCAGCGCAGACCCTCACCCTCGATCCGAAAGGGTTCCTCGGCTCATGACCAGCGTCGCCGTCAACACCTATACGCATTCCGCGACCTACGTGGCGGACAACATCCTGAAGAGCTTCAAGGACATCGTCCGGCTCAGCGGGCTCGACCCCGGCAAGTTCGCCGCCGACTGGGAAACAAACATGCGCGCGCTGAAAACGTGGCTCGGCACCGGCGACCTGCAGTCCGTCGTCCTCGAGGTGTTCAATCCCCGGACCGGGGCGCTCATCGTCCGCTGGGATATCGACGTCGTCTACAACTGGTCCTCGGGGGACGGCAGCTTCTGGACCGACACCGACCAGCTCAAATACCACATCCGCAAAGCCGGCCTCGCGCCGTCGGACGCCAGCTACGACATCTTGCTGCACACCAAGCCGGGCCGTCCCGATGTTAGCGGGTGGGGCAAGGGTGCCTACCGGTCGACGGACGGATTCGTAAGGCACAGCCTGGGCACGACGATTGAGCACAGCGGCCTTGGCGGCAACGCGGCTTACTGGCGGAGGGCGGGCTGATGCTGACGGTCGACGAGGCTTTCCGGAAATTCAAGAGCCGCCTTGAGCTGAACGACAGGGAGCAGGCGAACGCCTCCGCGCGGCAGAACGAGGTGCGCGACTATCTCGACACGAAATTCAAGATCGAGACCAGTTTCCTCACCGGCTCCTACAAGCGCCACACCAAGACGAAGCCGCTCAAGGACATCGACATATTCTTTGTGCTGAAAGACGCCGAGCGCCATTACCGCGACAAGGCGCCTTCCGTCGTCATCCAGGATTTCTGTGACGCGCTCGTCGCTAAGTACGGCAAGGACGCCGTGCGCAAGCAGAGCCGCTCGGTCAACCTCGATTTCGGCGTGTTCGTCGACGCCGAAGACAATACCGATTACCGCATCCTCAGCGTCGACGTGGTGCCCGCCTTTGCCAAGGGCCAGGACTACGAGATTCCCGACACCGACAGCGGCACGTGGATCAAGACCAACCCGAAGATTCACGCCGAGAAGGCGACGGCCGCCCACCAGGCATTCTCGAATGAGTGGAAGGGCCTCGTCCGCATGGTGAAGTACTGGAACAACAACCCCAAGCACGGCGCCGACAAGCCGGTAAAGCCCTCCTTCCTGATCGAGGTGATGGCGCTCGAATGCCTGCATGGCGGCTGGCAGGGCCGGTTCGACAGAGAGATGCAGGCGCTGTTCGCCACGCTCGCCGACCGCATCTTCGACACCTGGCAGGACCCAGCGGGATTGGGACCGGCTATTAGCAACGGCATGGACAACGCGCGTAAACAGCGCGCCCGGGAGCTACTGACGGCGGCGAGCCGGGACGCCTCCCTCGCCATCAATCACGAGCGCCAGGGCCGCCACGGCGGCGCCCTTGCCGCGTGGCGCGCCCTCTTCGGCAAAAAGTTTCCGCTGTCATGACGGAGAGGACCGATGGCTGAAGGCATAACGGCGCGCTGGCACGGGGACAATTACCAGTCGCGCGTCTTCTGGGAGAACGCCTTCAATCTTCTCGACGACCATTCGTGCGTCGTCGAAGTCACGTTCGAGGCAAACGGCCCTAAATCGTTCGACGATGTCGTGGTGCGCTACGATCCGCCGGTGGCGCGCTCGGGGCCCGACCGGGTGAATGCCGAGTACCACCAAATCAAGTGGCACGTAGAAACCGGCGGACGGTTCGGCTACGAGGACTTTGTCAGGCCCGACTTCATAGGGGCGAAATCCTTCTCGTTGCTCCAGCGCCTCAAGGAAGCGCGCGCCAAAGTGCCGCCGGGCCAGACAGCGCATTTCTCCTTCCTGACCACCTACCGCGTCAAAGACGGCGACCCGCTTGCGGACCTTATTTCCGGCAACGACCGCACGCTGATGGTGGAAAAGTTGTTTGACGGCACAGGCTATCGCAGCCGAATGGGGAAGGTGCGCCGGCTGTGGCGCGATCATCTTGACCTGGCGGACGATAACGAACTGAAAGCCGTAATGCGGGGCTTCCGGATTATCGAGGGTCACCGCACGCTCGACGAGCTGCGTTCGGAGATCAACCTGAAGGCGCAGGTCGTGGGAGTGATGGCTTTCAGCGCCAGCGACTCCGACTTCCGTTATGACGAGCTCGCACGGCAGATGAAGGTCAGGCAGCTCAATGCCCTGACCCGCGAGACGCTCTTGCAGCTCTGCCGCGACGAAGGGCTGCTGGTCCCACGACCTGCGAAATCAGATGCGTTCCTGCCGGTGGCCATCCGCAGCTTTCTCGGGCCTGCGGCGGATATCGCCGGCGCCGCGCCTGAGAACACATTGGTTCTCACCGACGATTTCCGGAAGCGCTATCTCCAGGACAGGCGCGACTGGCAGCACGACATCAGGCCCCGCGTTGAAGAGTTCCTGCGCGCGGCGGTGAAGAAGTCCGGGCAATTGCGCCTGATCCTCGACGCCCACGCGTCGATCGCCTTCCTCGCGGGCGCTGTTCTGGACGTCAAATCAGGCGTGGAAACCGAACTGGTGCAGAAGGGGCGGGTCGGGACGCGCGTCTGGCGCGCCGATGACGGGACCGCCTCGAAGGGCGCCCGGTTCGACGTGGCGCGGCATCGTCTTGGCGAGGGCAAAGAGATCGCCGTGGCCGTCAGCATCGCGCAGCCGGCCGAGGCACAGGCCCGGCAGTATGTGTCGGCGCAGTTGCCGGGCGCAGGGCAGCTCATCACGTTCTCGATGCCGGCGGGGACGGGGCACCAGACCGTCACCGGCGGAGAGCACGCCGCCGCACTGGCGGAACAAATCTCCAATGTGTTGCGGCAAGACAAGCAAGACGACCCCGATGCGCTGGTCCATATATTCGCCGCGGTGCCGAACAGCCTGCTGTTCTATCTCGGGCAGCATCACCAGAGCGTCGCGCCCTGCGTAGTCTATGAGTTCGACTTCGATCGCCGCGGGTCCAAGACCTATCAGCCATCATTCACCGTCGATTAGCGCCTGACAGGTGTGGGCAGCACTCGTGGTCGAGAGCTTGTATCGCCGTCACGTGCCGAATGGCTCCCACACATCGAGATGGTGGTGGACGATTGTCTCTTAAACAATGCCCTAAGCTTGACCGTCCGGAACTCCGATCAACGTGCGACCCCATCATCGACTGAGACTACTAATCACCGGCCTCACCAACCTGCCAGGCATCAGCCTGGCCAGGTTGTTCCAATAGACGGTTCCCGCGGAACCGTCTGCTTCCCCGCGTGGAGGCCAAGCTCATGGATCCTACGTTTGTTTCAGCCCGACTGGAAGTGCTGCACGGCGACACAATCAGGCTGTGGCCGAGCTTCGGCAGAACGATCACAGTGAGTGGTCCAACCATGCTACGGCGAACAATAGATCCTCATGCCGATGTTCGCCCGATTGGCCGACGTTTGGAGCGAAGCCAAGTAGTAGGTCATCTGCCGAGACCGAGGACTTGGCTCAGGTTTATTGAGCTCGTCGACCAGCGCCTGGCGTTCAAGGATGTTGCCTGCCCAGATCCAGATCTCCTTCTTGTAGCGAGCTGACCTGGCAGCGTCGCGTGCCCTCATCCAGAGCTTCGATCCCGGTTTGTTGTCCCGCACGATGCGTCTGGTGATTTTTCCGCCCGCGATCGTGACGGGCTTTTTCCATTCGGCGGTCCGGTCCGGCAAGGACTCTATCCGCGTAAGGAAGGCGATGCTCGCCTGCGCTTGTCGGCCGACCGCCTGGAGCGAGTTCAGACTCATTGTGGTGTCGTCTACTTTCGCATGAACGAGCACCACTCGCGGATCGATATCGTCGATGCAAATGAAATCGCAAGTTTCTGTGCCACCGTCATCACAAACGACGACGGAAAACTGATCGAGCAAGGCCGCCATCGTCGGGTCCAACGCGCGTATCGCGTCTTGATGTTGGGTATCTGGCTTACCGTGAGCGGCAAAACCGAGCTGCGCGTAGACGCCTCCAAAAATGCTCTCTGACACCCATTCCTTGACGCTCGATTTCGCTCCACCCTTTTCAGTTTTGACACCCGCCAGCCACGGAGATCCGACCACGAACTCGAGCGGTCCTCCGGGCAAGTCCTTCGCTATTTCGTCAATCGACCGTCGAGGGTGATAAAAATGTTTCTGCGCGTAGATGAGAGATGGATCGGTAGGAATGACCCTGAAGGCCTGATCGCGTGTCAGCATGCCGGACAGCAGCTGCGGCTTCTCCTTTTGAGTAGAATCCTTCCCTATCAGGTAGGAGTCTAGACCGGGGCACTCGACGACGTAACGGCCGCGCCGCCGCAACGTCCCGGTGATCTCATATTTGAGCTTGCCCACAAAGTGATCGTCATCGAGTTGTATGGAGAACGACCCATCCGCTTCGACATCGAGACATCGGTCGGCGGAGATCAAACCCGCAGCGCGTTCCGGTTTCCAATTCGGTGGGGCGTCGGCGCCGCTTTCACCGATCAACTCGGCAAAGTCGAAAAGGACGTTCAAAGGGACCGCTTTGCCAGGGGACGGAGCCGGAACCGCTTGTGCAAATCGCTCAAACGCTTTGCTGGGTTTGTCTGCCGAATCCAATTGCGCGGATACGGACGCTATCCAACTGGCATATTCCGAGACCGGCACATATTTGCCGCCGCCATCGGACACTGCGGAGCGTTGAAGGGAGAGGTAGCGCAGAGCCGCGTTTGGGGCGCCGTCGCGACGAATAGAGGCGCGCACGGATGTGGTCGCCTGCATGCCCTGTGCGAGATCGTAGAAGCCCTCGCTGAAGTCTCGCATTCGCACGGTTGCAGCCCGGACACCCATGTCCGAAATGTCGAGACTAAGGGCCGAGGCAACGGTCACTCGAGACGTCTCGCCGGGCTTGGCCATCGGCACCAAGAGCTGCATTTTTTCCGGGGGCTCCGGTTCGAGGCCAAGCTGCTCCGGGTCTATGACGAGCCCTTCGGTGTCCATAAGGTATAATCGGTCACCGGTCGTGGACAGTGCCATTACGCCGAGGTTCCAGGTGGGCATTGCGCGCTGGGTGAGCAGCGGTGAGTTGCCCCAAAGCACGTAAGCGATCAGGCGGACGTTCGAGGGATCATCGGTGCCGTTGGGTCCAAGTATGGTGGCGTCATGACGATCTTCGAGCCCCATCGCTAGCCTTGAAGCTTCTGCGATTTCGTCGAGGGATTTTCTCCCAACGTTTCGCATCACATATGCGCGGCACGGCAGTTGGATATCGGCGAACCCGACCTGTTCGTCATCGATATCAAACCGGTCGCGGAAATCGCCCGAGATGTACTGGACAGCCGGCGAGGCAGATCGCAGCGTTTCAAAGAACTGCGTTTCCCTCCGGAGCGCATCGCTGGGATTGGCATCGAACCTTTTCTCATATGACAGGTAGCGCTCGAACCGCTCGGCAAGATCGGCACTGAATGTATCTCTTCCCATGATGAGAGCAGTCTCATCGCGCCTGCGGTCGCCATAGCGGAGAACGCGCCCAATCTGCTGTACGACGGCGCGACTGGTTGAGAACGGTTCGCTTATCGCCACCCCTCCGAATCGACTGTCATCGACCCCCTCAAGCAGCTTCCATTGATGCAGCCAAAATCGAACATCGGCAGTTTCGCCAGCTGCGAGGGCCTCTGTCACATTATGGAAACGCAGTGCTGAGGCGTTCCGCTTCTCCTTGTGATGGATGAGTACGCTTTTCTCGCCGAGTGCTAGGAGTTCGGTCCGCAGTGTGACTAGACTCTCGTGTGTGTCGCCACGCACAATGATACGGGCTCGGTCAGGTTTTTTTGGATTCGTCTCCTTGCCAACCGCCTCGGCGAAACGGATGAGCTGCTGCGAAAAGCTCTCGCCAGACGCTGCTCCAGGACTATCCGACAGGAACCTAACGCCGCGAATGAGCCGCCGCTGTTTCGCTTCATCGAACGAAAGGTTGAATGCGAAACGACCATCGATGTCGAAATAGCGGAAATCGTTCCGGTAGGGCGTGGCACTAAATAGGATCGTTGGAAGGCCAAGGCTCCGAATGCATTGGGACCAAATGAACGCCGGCTCATAATGGCTTTCGTCAACGATCACGAGATCGAAGCTGTTCAGCAGCGCGACGAGTTTCTTTCGGTCCGGTTCCTTGAGATCGTCGCTCTCCTCCGTGTCGGGCGGAACTGCGTCGGGGCCGACAGGCCTGCGACCGCTCAGGCGATGCGCGGGTCGGTCAGGCCGTAGAATCTGCTCCAGAGCGGCAAAAGTCCCGACTACGACGATTCGATCATCGGCGAGCGCTGCAAGGGTGGCAGCATCACTCGGTAGCAAGCGCCTGACGGGACCGTTTGACGCTCGCGATCCGATTGCGGGATCCCCGGCTGCGCGCTGCCGCACCTCGTTACCAGAATAGATCAGTCCAAACCGGCTCCAAAGACGCGTGTGGAGATCAATCAGCATCTGATCGACCAATGCCCTACGTGGCGTGATGACCAGCGTCCGCTTGATGTCGTCAAGAGCGCAAGCCAGCGTTGCGATTACGCCGGTCTTGCCTGTTCCAGTCGGCATCTTCACGAGAGCAGCGCCCTTGCTGTCTTTTATCGTGCGGCGAGCGGCTAAGTAGGCGAGCGAAAGGCCGACCGCACGACGCTGTGGCGCCCATAAGCCTTGGTCCGGCAAGTATGAGCCCTGGCTTACCGCAGCCGTCCAAAATGAGTGCGCGTCGAGCTGCGCGGACAAGTGCTGGAAATGCTTTTCGCCCGCTTCCGTTATTGCATTCTTGTCGAGGGAAATGCGACCGCCTTGCCGATTGATGGATGAATGGTGTCTTCCATCGTCAGTTTCGAGTAAGTCTTGCAGCTGCAATTCGCCCCCCAAAAACCAGCTATTCGAGAAACCGTATCACCACTAAAGGCCCAGGTGGAAGAGTTGTTAGCGCTGCTGATTTGAAGTGATCTCAGATTCAACTAACGATGGGATTCCGACCGGATAGAGCGGGGCAAAGAATGGGAATAAGTTTCGTCGGCACAATTATTGGACAGTGAACGGAAATCCTCATGCCACAGCCGCCGCGCAAGCGAATAGCAATGTTTCTCGATGGGACTTGGAACACAGTCGCGGACAATACGAATGTGTGGCGACTCAATGCGCTCTGTGCAAGGACGAGCGCCGATGGGTTGGAACAGGTTCTTTACTACGATCAAGGTGTTGGCACGCGGCTGGGTGAGCGGTTCCGGGGTGGAATCCTCGGCTACGGTCTCGACCGTAACATCATGTCGGCGTATCGATGGTTGGTCGAAACCTATTCCCCCGGAGACGAGATTTTTGTCTTTGGCTTCAGCCGCGGCGCCTTCACAGCACGGTCGTTGGTGGGCTTGGTTGCCCGATGTGGTTTGCTTCAGCCTGGCGCTCCACTTTCCCTTGAAGAGGTCTTTGAACGCTATCGACGGGCTTTGACCCTGCGTCCGCTGTATAGACTCGAATTTGAACAGCGCGAGCTGCGGCGGCGCGAAAAGCGTGGCGGCACCGCAATGGACGATCCGCCGATCTACCCGCTGTCGCGCGAGGAAGCCTCCCTCTTGGCCTATTGCAAGCGCGTGCCGATCAAGATGGTTGGGGTGTTTGATACGGTCGGAGCGCTGGGCGTGCCCTTCGGAACCTCGCACTGGTTTCACAACACCCATCTCTCGACGATCTACAAAAACAGCTATCAGGCACTCGGCATCGACGAGCATCGCGCTGCGTTCGCGCCGACGCTGTGGACCCACTTCACGCCGGATCCGCCCGATGCATCTGCTCGACGGTCGAAACGCAGTGCTAATATCACCGAGCAGCGCTGGTTCGTTGGTGCTCATGCCAATGTTGGCGGCGGCTATCCCGCCAACAAACTATCGCAGTTGCCGCTCGCCTGGATGGTCGAGAAAGCGGAAAGTCACGGTCTCACTTTCCGCTATCCTGTGATCGTCGACGGGGATTCTCACCGGGATCAGATCGTCGATTCGTATAGCCAGTTCATGTACGGTCTTTATTCGAAAGTGACGGACCGCCATCAGCGCATTATCGGCGCACCCCGGCGCACTGTGACGAAGGGGTACTCTGACAACGTCAACGAAAGCATAGACCCTTCCGTATTTGCCCGCTGGCGAGAGGACCGCCACTACCGGCCGCCGGGGCTCGTTGACTGGGCCGAACTTCGTAAGCTTGATCCAGCTCAGCTGACCGCAGTTACCCCCGCATGAGGTGCGGTTGGTTAGGCCGGAGTGGCTTCGGAGACCCCCGCTTTATCCAATAGAAAATTGACAAGCTGTTCGTCGAACCCTGCGTCGCGGCGCAGCTGCTGAATGGCGGTCGCACGCTCCAACAATGCTTGCCGGTTGCCGACGCTTTGGTTCGCCTTCCATGCTTCGAGCGCGGTGAAGTATGGCTCCAGAAGCGATCGGACCTCGACGAAGGCCGCCATCATCGCAGCAGTCATCGCGTGGTAAGGCGCTTCGCCATCGACAAACGTGTGGAGATTGGTTTCCGCATCCGTCAGCTGCGCTGCCATGACCGGATCGTGTGGATAGACTCGCCTATTCCGATCCGCACGAAGCACCGCCTCCATCGCTCCTTTCGTCCGCAGCGCCCATTCGCGGCGCACCCCCACCAGAGCGTCCCGCGCCAAGCCGCAAACATCGATTGTGGACCGTCCTCGACCGGCAGCCCTTTCTTCTGCCGTGAGTGCAGGCTGGAGAAATCCGTCGGCGAAGAACTGCAGGTGCAGATGGGGCTGATCCTCACAGGGGTTGAGCAGCATCGGACGCTCCAGGGCAACTGCGGCCGGCGTGGTGGCGTATGAGGTTCCAGGCAGGATCGGGAAGCGATTGGCCTTGCCCGACTTGCTCCTTACAATCTTTCCGTCCCTCGACCGATGATGCTGCTTTCGCTCGCGATTGCAGTCGATGCACGACGGTAGAAGGTTGCCCCAGCTGGCTGCAAGCCAATAGTAGCCAGGCTTTTTAAGAACGCCGTGCTCGTCGATGTACCCGCCCTTCGGACGATAGTGTTCCACTTCCATCTGCGCGAGATGCGGGTAGTTGCTCTCGCAGTATGCGCATCGTGTCCCGAACAGAGCCCGCAACGCATCTCTGACAGGCTCCTCCTTGTAAACGGAGAACGCCGGCGGCTTGGTCGGCTTTGGTGGCAGGGATTTTTCTGTGGTGCTATCCCGCCGAAGAACCAGAGCGCATGTTCGAGTTCGGTCAACCCGTTTGAACCGATCTTGTTCAGTGCCGCGCACGCCGCCACGGCTTGGTCTCGAACGACCGGGATCACGCTGCACCCTCCACCCTAACCAGTGCCTCGCTCCATATCGACGAAAGCTCGGCATCGAGCGACTGTTCGCGTTCGGCGAGCTCAATCTGGTCGGGCACCTCAATGCGGCGCGCGAGAAATCGGTCGATGGCCTCCAGCATGCGGCGCTCACGTTCGTTCACGCCAAGCTTCTGCTTTTGATTGATATCGTTGCGCAGTGTTTCCATTCGTTGGCGGTCATCGGGGCTCGGGTGGTCCTCCCGAAGAAGCGCGTAATACTCGTCGAAAAGTGATTGGAGCGAGGGATCGAGGGTGCTTTGCAGACCAAAGTGCTCGGACATCAGGATCTGGTCCACCCGCATTCCGTCGATCGCCGGCAAGTCGGCGCGCATATGGATTCCACCGCGTGGCCCGCGTTGCAGAACGGCAACTTCACCATGGTGCAGCCCCCGCAGACATAGGGGCTCGTGCGTGGTCGCTATGACCTGCATCCCAGGCAGGATGCTCCGTACGCTCTCGACAAATCGGAGCTTCCAGGAGGGATGGAGATGATTCCCCACCTCATCGATCAGGACCAGGCCTTGCGCCAGGTCCGGAGTCTTCCAAGCCGGCAAGACGACTGAGAGGATGTCGGCGATGAGCGCGATCACCGTCTGATAGCCGTCGCAGAGCCTGGGGAGCGGGATAAGGGCCCCCCTTTCGATTATCCCGACTTCTCCATCCTGGCGGACAAGCTCGCGTTCGACGTCGACTGTCAGCGCCTTCTTGATCGCACCAGCGGCGTAGTCGAAAGCTTCAGCCGGTGCCGTGAGAAGCCATTGCTGGGCATCAACCAGCGGGATGAAGGGATCGAATAGGTTCTCTACGCGAGCATAGTTCGTGCCTTGAACCTCGGAATTCGGTTTGCGCGGCAGCAAGCGCGTCGATCCGTAGGCGAGCAGCATGAGCTGCGCCTCTCTCCCCGTCGCGGTGATCGTTCCGTCGGCTTGAATGCGTAGGGTTCGCGGCTCGGTGGCACCTGTCAGTCTGATACTGACTTCCCCAAAGTCTGCCCCGTTCCTCACCATCCTGGGAACATCTAGGTGCAAGGCATCGACGAGTTTCCCTCGATAGCGCTCTCCGACGAGTGCAAGAGCGATAGAGTGCAGGACCGTGCTTTTGCCGGTCGCGTTTTCGCCCAAGAGCATTAGCCAAGGCGCGCGTTCACTCCCGTCGATCACGTTGAGGTCGAGGTTAGCGATAGCGCGCAAATTCTTGATCCGGACAGACTCGATCAGACGGTCTCGCGTGCTGACATAGGCCGCGACGGTTTGCTCGGTCTCGGCTTCAAGCGAATAGCTCTCTTGATCAGCCTGGAATTTGTTGAGCGCGGTTTGCGCGGCGCGTTCCTCACCTGAGGTGAACGCCTTGACCGAGGCCGCGAGGGGATCGTTTGCGAAGGCCAGAGCAACCATCCCGTTCGGCTTCGCCGCTATCGCCTGACTGACGAGTTGCCGGCACATGCTCGCATAAGGGGCCTCGGGCGACATCATTTCCTTCAGGCGATTGACGATCTCGGTGTTGATCTGAGGCCCATCAGGACTCCCCTCTGAAAGCGACAGCACTTCGAGCTGACTGAGGACAGCGCGAGCGGTCTGCTGCCGGGCTTTGACCAACTCGGCACGGTTCAGTGAGAGAATTTCAATCGTCGTTAGCCCACGCGGGTCGTTGCACGAAACTGTGCCGTTCGACGAGAAGAGGAGGATATTCTCAACATCGTCGACGCATGGGTCCAGCAGGAGTGGGCATTCTTTGAGAAGCTCAGATGCCGAGGCGAGCACGGGGGCCCGGTCCTTTTCGTCCTCGAGCGGGAATCTCCCGCCCTTGGCTCGACTGCACATCGAGCAGGAAAGGTAGAGGTTGGTCCACTCGTTCGTCAGCCACCAATAGTGCAGCGGGAGGTACGTGCTGCCTGCGTCGAGCACCCCGCCCTTTGGCCGGAAATTGTCGACATCGCCATAGCCGATCGCCGCAATCTGCGACTCGCAATACGCGCACTTCCCGTTGAACAGTTTTGCGAGAGCATCCCTTACGGTCTTGTGGCGGTACAGTTTGAATTCGAAGCGCGAGTGTTGCCGCTTCTTGTCGAACTCGCTGTAAAACGCGCTTGCCTTTTGAAATTCTTCGTCCGCCGCGCCGCCTCTTCCGCGCCGCAGTACTTCAGGGAAAGGAACGCTGTCTCGATCAACTTTGATCACGGTCTTCATCCCCTAAGGCTCGCCTGCAAGGCAGTGAACACTGCCGAAAGCGCGATGTCCAATACTACAGGCGATTCTGAAGCCAGGATCGATACCGGAACCCACCTTTCGTCTTGCTTGCCCTCGCGGTGCAACGGAACCGGTCCAAGTGAGTTGGCGGATCCTGCCAATCTAAGCGGCACTCAAAAAGAGAGAGAGAGAGGGGAAACCAAAGATATCCTCTTGAAGTTTTCTCCGCCCCCGCAAATCCCGCCTTAGCGCGCAATTGGCAATTAATCCAAGATAACCGCTGTCGCCGTTCTTCGTCGACTACCACACGCTTGACCTCATCAAGGTCCATCGCTGCGGCAGGCGACAGGCGTGCCACCTTGGCCCAATGATAGAATTCGCGTCTATTGCCGTGTAAGCGCGCCCTCGTCGCGCGGCGTCGCGCTTCGTAGTGGGCGTTTTTTTCTTCAGCCACGAGCAGCCGCCGCGCGTCGTCTTGCCAACGTCGACGTAAATTCTTGCGGTATGCCAGCCACCGTCGAATGACCTCAAACATCGTGCTGATGAGACCTCATACACAACGTCAGGGATGGCAGCCCGAAGGGTGAAGACCTCAGGGCTTCAGCTTTGCCAACAGCCCGGCCCGACGGGCGACGCAACATCCCATCCTCTCGCTTCACCCGACACATCTCACTCGGAATGCGCCTGGTCCGAGCGCGCCCGCTCCACAGCTCGCCTGTTTCGCTCACTTTCCTTGATCCACTCCGGCGACTTGGTCAGGTTGTCGAGATCCGCGATCGCAGGTTCAATGAGAGTCTGCGGCACACCATCGTCGTTGAATGTGCGTTGCATATAACTCCCCACACGCGGAGAGCCGTAGAGCAAGCGGGACGATCTTCGCAGATAGTCGATTGCGCCTGTGTGCTTGGTCATAAAGCTAACCAGCATGGAGTGCAGCTTTTTCTGATTGGAATTCAGACGACGGCGATCAAGAAATGTTCTGGGCATCACTAGAAGGTGGTCATCTCCATTTGCGAACGGCGTCGCAAGCGCAAAGTCCCTGACAATCTCCTTATCCAGGACCTTGATCACAGGTTTGAACCTGTGGGATTCCTGCAGTTTCTGAAATTCGGCGCAGATCAGGCCGCCTGAGTAAGGCACGGCAAAGAACGTTATGTTCGTGCGCTCATCGAACCCGCGACGCCGCTGCCCCAGCTCCACGAGGGCGGGCCAGAGAGTAGATGCCGCGTTGTGCAACGCGGTGAATGAAAAGTGCGGTGACCTGTCTCGCGTCATCACCCGCCGATGAAAGTGTCCCGTGGCGCCGACCACATCGTTCGTCTGCAGGAGCCATACACCCCAACGCCAAAACACAAAGGTGTTGGTCGCACCGTTCAAGAAGGCCTCACCGCCGACTTCCATTTTCGCTGCGCTCATATGGTACGCGCTGACACCGATCGCGGCTTCGCCAACCTCCTCACTTTGGTGCACGACCATCTCGAAAATAGCTTCAGGCATGCGCCGCTGAAGTTCGTCATGGACCTCATGCGCGCGTTGGACGACGTGCTGCCAAGAGACGATATCCTGTCCGTACCCCTCATACGCCAGCAATAGGATGTTCTGCGGCAGCCCGGCGATACTCGCCCGCGAAGCGAGGAACTCGTTCAGCCGCATGCTGAATTCAGGATGGTTCCCTTCAAACATAGTCAACGCACGGGCTCCGAACGATTTTAAGCTGCACGCTAATACACATGTCAGCCGCTTTGTCATCTCAGCGAAAATCCCGGGCCTTCACTTTGATCTCGTCGATGTGTCCGCAAGGATCGACGAGATCCGGGGACGCCCCTCTCAAGTCGGCGGTAAAATCAGTTGGAAACAGCGGGAAAAGGTTGGAGACAAGTTGGCCAGGCGTTGACGGAAGGTCATCAGGTCAGCGTGTCCGTGCCCTGAGAGCGTCGGTCAAACGTAAAACTTGAACTGCTGTTTCCCCTCTCCCTTGGCCGAGCCCATTGTGAGAACATCGCCCACCATGCGCGCGAAGCGAACGGTGACCGGCAGTCCGTCGTTGAAGTTGCAAGAATTGTAGTTGATCTTTGTGAGGCCCATTATGTCGGCCAAGACTGTCCGAATGTTGGGCTTTGCTCGCTTGCTGCGGATGAGGGTTATGTGCAACGGATTCGGAGTTTCAGGCCCAATATAAGTGTCGAGCTGAGGGACATACCCAGTCGTCCAAAGATAGGCCGTCTGCTCGTCGAGCAGCAGCGCCGTTCCACGCAACACCGGATAGTCACCGTCCCTGAAAAGTTTCGTCTCGCCGGAGGTGGTTCTAATCCTTACCCCGACGACGTTCGTCTCCTTCGGGGCGGCGTCGACGAATGCATTCCATTCCTCGTCGTTGAAAAACGTCTGGCCATGGATGAAGAGCTCTTTCGGAGGCTCGCCGTGCATTGAGCGGTATGTGTTGAGCACGACCTCCAGGAGATTCGTCGCTGCCTCCGCCTTGAGATGATACTCGTACTCCCCGGTCTTCCACGGACCGTTCGCTCCTCGGAAGACGATACCGTCTCCTTCGTTCAGAAACATCTGCGCCGCGCAGCAAGCGTGTCCGTTGGGATCGTTCGGCAAATTCTTGTAGACCATGCCGATGTAACAGACGCCCGGCCGAACGCCGGCCAGCCGCCACGGAGGCCGCGGTTGCGTCTTGTAATAGAGGCCGGTCGCCAGGTTCCATGCGACCGTCGCCGCATCCTGTGTCCGCCGAATTGGGTAGTTGGCGCTGTTCAGGAAGGCTCCGGGCGCGAGTGTCGTCTCCCTGACCAGCTGCGTCGGGGCGATGTTCAGAAACTCCGCCTTGATCCTGCGATGGAAGTCGGGGACATCATCGAAAATCTCCTCAACGGTTTGGTCGATGACGCCAGCCGAAGCCAATAGTGGCAGATTCGATCTCGCCTTTTGCCTCTTCGCGAAATCGCCTTTCTCCATTGCGAGGCCAGTTCGCTTGGAGCCGGGTCGGCAGCGCTCGTAGACAATTTCGGGCAGAACCAGCACCCACACGTCTATGGACTGCTCTTCGTTCCGCAGATGCTTCTTCACTCGATCTATGTAAAGCCGCGCAACCTTCTCAACCGCCTCGTTGAGGTTCCATACTCGGCTTACCCGATCTATGTCATGCAACGGAATTGAGAGAAATGAGCATTTGTCCGGATCGTACGAGATCCCGAATGCTGCCTCGAGCCCAGGAAAGTTGGCGAGGTGCAGCCTGTCCTTCTTTTCGCCTTTCCCTGGAGGGGGAACCTGAACAACATCATTCAGCTTGTGGCTCCAGGTCCGAAAATGGACGATGCCTTCATTGGTCCCGACGACGCCGACACTGATTTCACGCGTCTTTTTTGCTCGGGCGTGGGGGCCATAGAGGAACAGGCCATCCTTTGGATGCGGGCTGCGTTGCGAGAACGCGAACTCGAGGTCGGGCTCATCGAAATGCTCGATCAGAAGTGATTTTTCCGGGAACTTCATCCTTCGAGTTCCTCCTCGCTCTCAGGTCGCCCCAACGTGCTTAGGTCTGTCTCTTCATCATCTGGATCCAGCACGTCTGGCAGAGCCGTGCTGACCGGCGACGAGAACAGAATCGGCGACGCTTCGAGCAAGATCGACTGCGCCGCGGAAAGCTCGAGGCGTATGTAGGCCGAATCGGGTGAAAGCAGCTCGAGGAACGCCAGCATCCGCCCATACCACTGCTTGTTGCGCCATCCGCTGCAGATGGATCGGCGCAAGCGGTGCAGCTTCTTCTTGTCATCGATCGCGACCCCTGCCGGCGTTCCGTTGTCGACCGAAAACAGCACGCGGGATTTCAACTTGAAGTGCCAGAAAGGCCAGAAGGATGGCAGAGCCGTAACGCCATACTCCCATATATGCTTCTTGGCCGAATTCCGGAGCGCCGAAGATCGTCGCTCGCCCTGCCTGCCCCACGGTATCCGTTGCCCTGTCGCGGCCAGCGCGGCGGAGGCGTGAAAGCCCGTTCCGTTGGAATACTCATACTCGACAAGCCCGCGAGCTCTGCAGAACGAATACCAGGCGCGCTTGAACATCGTGACTATGAGATTTGAAGCAACCTGCCGCTCCACCTCGAGTTTGGAAGAACCCTTTTCGATGAACTCTAGAAGCGGAATCTCGTGTTTCAGCCGAAACCTCCCGACGGATTGGAAAGCCGCGTCAATTTCCGCCTGATCGGCAAATGAGAGTATTCCTGAGCCGAGGGGTGCCGACGGGTAGGCGAAGCCGGCGATCGCTTTTTCCAGAAATCTTTGATCGGTCGCCCCGGAACTCTCGAAAAAGCGGATGACATCGGGAGCCTCAACGATGCGAAGCCAGTTCGACCTCAGACGTTCCGGCTCCCTGACCAAAGGGACCGCGCCGCGCCTGCGAAATGTCTCCCAATTCGGATCGATGATGGCGTCGTCGAGCTTGCGAGGGACCTTCTGCCTTTGCAGTGCCGCGAGGAGCGACGTCAGTCCGTCGCCCCAGCCGCGGACGAAGTCGACCGCAACGGCGTCTCCGATGCCCTTGACCTTCCGCGCGGGTCCGAGTCGAAGCGGGATTATGAAACGGCCATCCTTGAGCTCGCGCGCCATCTCTAACGCGATATCGATATCCTCCTGAACATGTGGGTCGGCGAGTGTGATCTCGCGGCTGATGAGAAGCACTTTCGCAGCTCGATACTGCAGGGCGAGGTTGATTTCTCGGCGCCACCGATCTCCGGGTTGAAGCGTCAGGATATCCGCGAACACCCGGTATCCCTCCGCCTCGAGCTTCGGGGCAAGCCAGAGTGTGAATTCGTCGTCTACGGGTGAGGATTTTATCAAGAAGATGACATCCCGTTCCGCCTTCGGCGAAGCTGGCTGCGTTTCCTCGCCGACGGAGGCGGCGGGTGGAAGCAGCCTAGCGAGCGCGGGAGGAACTGATCCGACTTGCGTGATCGCCTTGGCAACGGCGCCAGTAATGACGCTCTCCAAAACGCCGGTGCTGTGCGCCCAGAGCCCTTGATGCGCGACTTCGATGTCCTGGTATGTGCGCAGCAACGCGTTCAAGTCGTCAGCGCCGAGGATGTCGCCCGGCGTCTTTAGCGCGGGACCAATCGCCAGCGCGAGCGCACTCTTGTTTCCTGGCGTGAGCGCCACCGACGTGACGAGAATGTAGCGCTTCGGATCGAGCAATTCGATGCTGGCGCGCTCGGCCGACATCTTGGACTTCAGCTTCGAGAAACCCGATCGGGCATAGTGCTTTGCCTGCAGCACAATTGTCCCATCCGCCGAAACATACCGTCCGTCCATCGCATCGTCGGGACCCGCGGGAAAGGTTTCCAAGCGCAGCCCTATTTCCCGACCGACGAGATCACTTGCCAGTCTTTCAAAATCGGTGGGTGACAAGCTTGAGAAGTCATAGTTCATACACGCAGCTTGGGAGCTTTGCGCATCGGCAGTCAAGCAAGCCGGCACTCGTAACGGCGGCATTTGGGCCTTAACAACAACAAGTTTGTTGCTAGGCTGATATTGGAGGCCGTAACTCTGCGGCAATTGGTTTTTCACACCGATTGAGCAAGGGTGCTTCTAAGCGCGCAACGGTCGGGGTAGAGGGCTACTTCGGTCGCGCCGTGATCAAGGATCAGGAATGAGCAATATCTCCAACGAACAATCGCTCGAGATCGTACGAGCCCGCGAGGCGGTCGTTCCAACGCGGCGACCGGTGGCGGCGGGGCTGGAGGAAATTCTCTTTGAAGTCCTCCCCGTGCTTGATCACGGGTTTGTCAGGGTGGTCGATTATATGGGAGACGACAGCGCCATCGTGCAGGCTGCCCGCGTTTCGTACGGTCGAGGCACGAAGCAGGTGTCCGAGGACAACAATCTCATCAACTATCTTCTGCGTCATTGGCATACGACGCCGTTCGAAATGGCCGAGATCAAGCTGCACGTGAAGATGCCGATCTTCGTTGCCCGGCAGTGGATCAGGCATCGCATGGCAAACGTGAATGAGTATTCGGCGCGGTACTCCATCCTAGACCGCGAGTTTTATGTTCCGGCTACCGAGCAGCTTGCCGCGCAATCGGTTCAAAACCGGCAAGGACGGGGTGAAGTGGTCGGTGCCGAAGAAGCCAAACATGTGCTTCGTATTCTGACCGAGGATGCGGAACGGAACTACGATCATTACCTCGACTTGCTCAACCACGACGAAGACGGCAAACGCCTGGATGAGGGTCGTCAAGGGTTGGCGCGGGAGCTAGCGCGCATGAACCTTACCTTGAATTTTTACACGCAGTGGTATTGGAAGACCGATCTCCATAACCTCATGAATTTTCTGCGGCTGCGCGCCGATCCCCATGCGCAATATGAAATCCGCGCCTATGCGGAGGTGATATTGGACGTGATGCGAAAGTGGGTTCCGCTGACTTATGAAGCGTTCCGGGAACACCGGTTGGAGGCCGCCACGTTTTCGGGTCAGGCGATGCGCGCTTTGCTCAGGATGCTCGCCGGGGAGACGGTCACGCATTCGGACACGTCGATGACGAAACGCGAATGGGATGAGTTTCGGACTAAACTCGGTCTGACTTAATGGGCGGAAACCTGGACCAGGATGTTCTTAGCCGCCGCGCGGCCTATGGCGAGTGTGAGCATGCACTCGAGGGCTTTGCGCGCCGGGCAAGCGTTCTCACGGTTCCGAACAAGTGGCCCTTTGAAGCTCGGCCAGGTGGCGCGGCAGCTGGCGCTCAACTCGCAGTCAGCTGGGCTCGATCCAACAATCCAGCGACCCTTCAGCTAGCCTCCGACGAAGCGCCTGAGGACGCCGCGAGGTCGTTGCTTCACCGGACATACGGTCTTGTAGCGACCGTCTTCGCGGATCGCATCATCGGCCGCGATGGGCGTCGGGACGTAACGGCTGGCATGCTGAAACTCGCTGTCGCGCGCCTGCGCGAACTCTACAGCGGCGACCTCGACCGGATGATTCATGGCGGGGTGATCGCATTGCTGTCGGTGGATCATATCGAGCTGGATGGTCCGAACCCCCTCCTCTACCAGCCAGTGTCGGGTGCAGTGCGCGGCGACCTTCAAGGCGTAGTGAATCGCGCGTTGGGAAGACTGGTCAATCGCCAGCGCCTGCGCCTCGAGGAGGTCGAGACCGATGTCATCGCCGGTCTGCTCAAGGAGCTGTTTTCGAACACGCATGTTCATGCCCGGACAGATCTCAACGGCGCCTTCTATCGGCGCTCTGCAAGAGGCATTCTCTTCGCCTTAAGGCCAGTCGACACTCCCCATGATAGTCACGCTGGGGGGCTCAAGGTTTTGCGCGAATACTACGCCAGTATAGCCGATGCGTCGGCACGGCCACGCGTCGAGTTTCTGGAGATATCTGTTTTCGACAGCGGTCCAGGCTTGGCGGCCAGAGCGCTCGGCAAGCCGGTAGAACAGGCGATGCCCATCAATCAGGAGTATGATCTCGTTCGTGGATGCTTCCTGAAAAACTTCACGACGCAGAGCGACCCAAGTCATGGCCTCGGGTTGCCACGTGTAGTGCAGGCTCTGAAGGCGTGCGGGGGCTTCATGAGGTTGCGGACGGGCCGACTGTCGCTTTGCAAGTGGTTCCCGCCTCGAACGCAGAACGTGCAGTTCTCGCCTGATGATACTCGGTTCATCGATGCCGGCGGAGACGACGAAATCAAGAGCTACGCGCCCGTCACGGGAGCTTCGTTTTCGATCCTTATACCAATGGGATTGGGAAGCTGATGAGCTCGTTTTTCCACTACCGTTGGCAGAAAAACGGCGTCGGCAACGCCTTGGTTCTCGTCACAACACTCCCGTTTTTCAGCATCCAGGATCTGATACGGATCGTCGATGAAGACAGGCTCGGTGGACGTCCCTATCCCGACAGCCTGATTATTGTCGTGCCAAGCGATGCCGCCGCCACGGCACGAACGAGCGTGAAGAGATCAATCGAAGCCGGTACTGCGCTGCGCTTGGCCAATGCACTCGTACCAGTCGTCATTGTGTCATTCGACGCCCAAGGTAGAATGAAAACAGGTGCAAGCTCGACGCTGCAAGGTTCAATAATACTTGCAAAGGAGGACTTTCGCTCGCTTCGAGCTGCCGGAATTCGCCACTTGGCAGAGACGCGTGAAGCTGTGCTCGTTGCGCCTTCTGGACATCATTTCATCCACCCGCGCAGAAGGCACTCGGCCGCTTTCTTTCGGGCTGCAAACATGCTCATCCAGGGTGAGGAGATCGGCTTTTTATCGTTGGTACTCCTTCCCCATCTCCACGATAGCATCAAGAAGGTCTGGGTCGACTCCTCATCGATTTCGGTTCTGGTGTTTGCAGCGTATTCTCTCAAGAGCCGACTTCGCCGCGACTTTATCACCCCGCGTGTGACGAGTTTCTCGTCATACGAAGGACTTGAAAAACTGAGCATCCAAGATCCGGACAGCGAGCTGGTCGTGATATCGGCCACCGCAACGGGCTCGTTGCCAAAGCAGGTGTTCGAGCAGACGAAGCTTCCGCCCCAGCGCGTGGTGACGCTATTTTCTACCGCTCATCAAGTGCCGGGCACCGTTGTTTTCGACGCGCGCGGTGAGATCCAAGGCCTTGATCCTTTGTCGATGGAGGTTTTCGAGCAGGAGCGGTGCCCTTGGTGCAGGAATGGCTCGCGAACGATCACCTTCGTCGGCGACCAGTTTCTTGCCGACGCTGCGACGGTCACGCCATACATGCTGGTTCATACCGATGCGCCGGCTCGGTTGCGCGATGTGATGAGGAAGTATCGGGGCAAGCGTGCCTTTGCCCTGCGGCGCAACCCCGATGGCGACCTTCATCGGCTGTTCGTCGACCTTGATCACACGCTCCTTAGTGACGGCGGGAAAAGCGCGATTGAGATTGTCGTCCGACGACACGCTCCAGCCTCGACGAGCCATGTTTTGGCGCTTCGCGGGAGGGAAAGTATCGCGCTCGCAGAGCGCGTTGCAGACGAGATCGAAGGTCTTGGCCTGCGCCGCCCGCATGTCATGCACGGTACTGACCTCGACAAAGGAAAAGAGGATCGTAGAGGCGTGGTCGTCGTTGCAGCAAGCGTTGGATCCGGTCAGTCCTTTCAGGACGCAAGCCGCGACCTCCGCGATAGGTTCAAGAGCCTCCCAAGGACGTTCTTGGCGGGACTGCGAAAGTACAGCGCGGCCGAGCACCAAGTGACCTTGTTGCGCGACCTCGAGCACAACAATCAGTCGCCCAAACACACAATGTGTTTTGTCGACGACATGATGTTGCCTCACCCAAACCAGTTCACCGCTTGGAGCCGAGAACTGCGATTCTGGAACAACGCGCTCCTGCCGCTAAGGATGATAGATCCCGAGGATGCCGCCATTGCGGCCATCGAGAGTCGCATAGCCACTATATCGGCAGATATCGGTGGAGATGACCTTTTCCTAAGAACAAGTTCCGACGATGCGCTCAAGCTCCGGCAGGGTTTCGCATTCTGGGCCGGGGACTACGAGAAAGAGGATACCACGCAGGGCGATGTCTTTTCGACGATCGCGGCGGTTCTTGAGAACTGCCGGAAGGTACCGAAGCCGAAGCAGACGTCGGCGCCGCTGTCTCAATCGCCGTTCCATCTCAACGTGCTGTCGAGCGAAAATTTCACTCGCTATAACGACGGGATCATCCAGGCGGCTCTGTTGCGTGCTTCGTTCCCTCACGAGCTCAATTTTGCTGATGTGCAAACCGAAAAGCACAGCACGAAGATGGCCAACCTGATCGTCAAGATGCTCGCCCAGCACGGGGAAAGCCAGGGTGAGGCGTGTCTCGAATTCCTTCTGGCACTGGCGACAAAGCGGCTGGCGCTCGCCGAGCGGGATATCGGACGAATTGCCGCTGCTCCACGCGAGGGACTCCCCAGTCTCTTTTCTATTGTACTTGCCTACGCGGTTGGCGAGGCAACAGAGGTTCCCGACGATCCTTTGGGGCCGCCGGCTTAGGGGCACTGTGAAGCACGTCGACGTCAGGTGAAAATCACATCCACGAAACCTTTGGATTCTCGAATGCGTTCGAAATCGGTTCTGAGAGGTTGGGCCAGGCCGAGCCATTCGCGCTCATATGCGTCGAAGTCCGCCGGATCCTTGGGTTTAAACCCCTTCAGGTCGGACGCATAAATCCTCGCACCTTCGACGCGGCGTGCGATTTCGGTCATGAGAAGGCCGCGCGGGATCGTCCGGTACTTGCCGCGCTCCGTGGAAACGACGGCTTTCGCGGTCGCTTGCTCACCCGGTTGGGGTAGCGGGAGGATCGTATCAAGGATGGACACCGCCTCCGATGCCTTTCCTGTTCCCATATCCCACGGTGTGCTGTTTTCACTTCCGTGATGACCGATCTTCAGGAAATCGACGGGCTTGTTCAGGAGCTTATCCGGACGCCGCCACATAACGTTCCACGAGCCGTTCATCTTGCCTTCCTTGAAGGCGCCGTGCCATTCGGCATCGCCGACGAACAGCAAGCGCTTCTTCTTCCATTCAATCAGGAGGACGACGCTGGAGTTGTTCTTGAGCGTTCCGTCCAATTCCGCGAATGCGAGGGCCTGCGACTGCATCCGCGCCCGAAGCGCCCGGAATGATGCCGGGCCGACGTTCCTGGGCATGGGCAGCTTGTCGGCCTTTTCCGATTTTGCAGTGGAGATGGGCTCCCCTTCCGCGTCGAAGGCAGCCGGGCCAAGCATTCCCTTCAATGCACGCTGCGCTGGCGCCCCGAGGTAAAAGCGATCGAAGTCCGCCTCCGGGGCCATAACGTGTATCTTGGCATTATGCAGTGCGAGGCCGTATGTCTCGTTCGTGTCTCCCGCGCTGACGTAGGTTGGGTCTCGCCCCTTCAGCAGCGTCTTTCGCAGGGTGTTCATCGCACCCTTATTGTCGATCTGAAAAACCGACAGCAGCTCGTCCATGCGCGGACTGAGCTTCAGTCCTGAGGCCGCGACACGGCGCATGGCTTTCTCAGCCACACCCCGTATTTTGCGGGTCTTTCCAGCCTGCGGGTGCTTCGGATTCATCGCGCAGTTCATCCAGACTGCGCCCACCTGGATGTTCTCGAACAGTGCCGGATCGAAGCCCGCAATATGATCTTTGTGTTCGTGCGTCACAACGACGAGGTCGAGCCGCTTCTTGCCACCGTCGATCGTCGGTAACTCACTTTCCAGCTGCTTGATGGCGGCCGCAAGTAGCTTTCCTTCACTCCAAGTTCCGCAATCGATCAGCAGATGGAAGGCGTCTTCAACTTTTGCACTCTTGCCCGGTATCCGAACATAGATGCAATCGCCCAAGCCAACATCGTAGACCCGGATCAGGAGCTCGTTTGCCATCTCAGCGCTCCAAACTCGGTTTCATGGTCATCGTGAATATGAAAGTGGGGTGATAGCTCGAATCGGACCGATCCATCGACTTCTCGCGCGATCAGAGGCGGTGTCAGCCCGCCGACCAAGCCTTCCGGACCGGCCAGTTCCTCGCCGACCATGCCTTCGCCGACACGGCGCGTCAGAACATTTAGGTATTCCAACCGCCGCCGCTCGCCGGCCTCCATTTCGTCGAGTGCGGCGACTTCCGTCCCAAAAAGGTCCTTGCGTCTTTTCCGCTTTCGTATCGCTGCCGCCGCCGTTGCCGACGGTTCGCTTCCCGGCTTCCGCGTCCAATACAGGAGACTTCCATTTACATCGAAAACAAGAGTCCCGCCACACAGGAGACTCGTCGTCTTCCCGTTGAATCGGCCGAACTCCCGCCCTTTGAGAACGAGTTCCTCGCGCCAGAGATACTGAAGAATGATCTGCTTGGGTTGGAACACGCCCATGCCCACCATCTTCTGGGCCGTGAAGACCTCGTCCACAATGATGTCGACATGGTCTGGGATGAAGAGCTTGTCGCGATTGTCGTCGAGATATCGATATGCCTCGGCGCGCGAACTGCCGACGCGTTCGGCGTCGTGCGCGATCGTTCCCGGCATCCGCTCATAGAGAGGCCCACGTGCGAGGAGCGCGGCGGCTTCCGTCTCAGTCAGGATTTCTCGGCGGACGAAGACGCTGGCGATCATGTCCCGATACTCGTTTTGATCAATCGGGTCAGCAATTGCGAGATTGCGCAGAACTGCGCGTGCGTAGTCGTTGAACGTCACCTCGACGGGAGGCAGGAAGTCCAAAGCCTGGATGGCGATGACCTGCATGCGAGCGACGGCGAAACTTAGCGATTGGGCTGGGCTGTGCGTCTTGCCGTCGGTGCGTTCTCGTTTGAGATATTGCTCGGTCAACGCGACGAAGATGTCGAACATCGCCGCCGTCATGACTTCCGACAGAGCATGCGGTTCGACCACGTCCTTGTATTCGCCGAGCGTGTGTTCGTTGGCGGCGCTGCGAAGATACGGCTGTCCAGACACCGCCTCACCGAACTCTGCCGCTACGGCGGCAAGCAGATCGCTGCCCGACTTGGACCTGAGATCGCCCTGCGTCTTGGTAGCCAGCTCCCTTCGGAATGAATTGTTGCGAAGGGTCATCAAGATCGCGGTGAGGTCGCCCAGAAACTCGTGGAAGGCACCGGTCTGGGGCGAAACAGCCTCTAGGTAGTATGGCCGTATGCCATCCAGCAGAGCGTGACCAAATTCGTGGTTGACGATGTCGCTCGACAGGCAGGTATGAATGCGCTGACCGGCCTCGTCGTCGAAGTAATAGAACTGGAGGGACTTGCTCTCACGGTCATAATAAGCGTTCGCACCGTAACCAGCGTTCGGTGTGACGAGCAGGCGATTGCCCTCAAATGCCCAGGAGATCCGTCGCCCAAGCCCACTCGGACTCTCGAAGAAGTCGAGCGTGTTCTGAAGGATGGCCCAGGTGCTCACCTGACGAAAGTGCGTCGTTTCCCTGACGGACTTGTCTACCCTACGGCCGTCCGGCGTGAAGAAGGCCTTTTGGCGCGGGTTCCAGACCGCCGGGTCCTCAAGCTTGTTGGCGGTGCTGTCGTAGTCGACGATCGCAAACCGGGCACTGGTCGGTCCGTCGCCGATGCGCGGCTCCCAGGGCACATAGAACTCGCTGTCGATTTCCAAACCCGGGTTTTGCTTTGCTACCAGCGGATCCTTGAAGTACGTGTCAAAGCGCGCCTTCAGTCCGAGCGTCCTTTGCGTGCCGCCATCCAGAAATCGACGCGCTGAGTAGACGTCGCGCGCCTCAGCCGGTGACAGAACGCCCTTCTCGGAACCGCGACCGCTTGGCATAGCCCTTCTAGCCACTCCTACACCCGTTTCATCACTAGACCAGTACGCGAGCTTGCCCGCGCCTCTCGCTAATTGGGCTGATCCGCCGTGCACTGGCCCGTCGCGAAAGCCAGGTTGAGCAAGTTGCCCAGCCGCAGGCCAGCGCGGCCAAGCTGCCCGTCGAGTACAGGCAGGTTCGATCGCCTGTAAGCGTCGTCGAGCACGATGTTCGAAGGAACGGCTTTGAGTGCCGCCACTGAAAGCAGATGGCTTTCGTTGGCCCAGTCGATTGTCGTGCCGGCGGTGACTGCCGATACGACTGCGGTCTCCAGCCAACCCGACTCAAGCCGCTCCACAGAGCTCCCCCAAGACCGGGTGGTCTTGTCGATGAGGCGTGCGTCCCACGCGGAGTGCAGGTTGGAATTGTAGGGCAGATTGCCGTTGACGGCCTCCTGAGTAACGAGCGTCGCGACAATCCCGTTGCCTCCTCCCTGGCCATCGATGGTGTGGAGAGGCTGATGCAGGTCGCCAACGAAATGCAAGAGAAATTTGAGAGCACGCTGGCGCGACTCCAGCGGTTGCGTCGAGCACGCAACGGCCGCGAGCTGCCGCTCTATCGCGGCGATGAGACAATCGCCGAGGGCTGGATCAAGAACACAATCCCGGGAAGCCTCGTACGCGATGGCTGTGCCGGGAATGCTGACGAAGTGCCATCGGATGGTGGTTTTGTCCCGGACGCGCTCATCATCCGCCCAGCTGGCGATCGACGCGAGCGACGCTCCAGGCCCGAGCAATTCCGCCACACCTTTCGAGGTTTCTGCATTCAGGCGTCTTTGGGCGATCTCGGTAACGACGGAGTGCCCCGTTGCACCCCAGGCATTGGCAGCGCCCGCAGCGGAAAAGACGACGGAAACCGCCACTCCGATACGACGCAGCAAAACGGCCTCCCCTCAACAATCGACCATGCGGCCAATACTTCATTGGAAAGTCCCAACAATCAAGATGAGATAAGATAAGTCGCTTGGTATTTCTTGATCTGCTGGTTTGACACTCGCTCCCGACGTTCAACCCAGGTAGGGGGTAAACGCCTGCCCGGGTATCAGGTGTGAAGCCGCGCCTAGAGGCCTTTGCACTCCTTCGCCTGGGCTTCAATAGCGGCCCTATCGAAGTTGTTGACCTTCTCCCAGAACTCGACGGTTCCAACACCGATCTGTTTGGTGTCGACTTTCGCCTTGATCACGCCCGCCTCCAGTAGCAAGTCCTAGTAAGCCGCAAGCGCAAGCACCGATCATTTGATCCGATCGATCCGAGCCGACTAGCGGCCCATCGTCATGAGCATTTCGTCCATTCGCTCGAAGAGCAAATTCTCAGGGGGATCACCGGCATCGGCCCCTGTGAGCATTCGACAAAGATCCTCGAGATCGATGACGAGAATGAGTTTCCCATATTCACGCAGGAGCGCCTCCGCAGACTTACGTGCGCTTGCGTTGGCACCCGATCGTGCCACGACGATGGCGACGGTCCTGAGACCCTTGTCGAAAAGGTACTTTTCGGTGATCTCGACTTCGCGCTGACCGATCGGATCGCGATAGTTTTTTGCATCGAAGACAACGTACCGGGAAGAAAAATCCGTAGCGATCATCGACCAGAATGAACCGCGATCCGATTTGATCCGGCCGATCAGATCCATGCGGTTCAATTGATCGTCGGTACGCTGTTGGGCTTTGAGATTGGAGAGCTCAGCTGCAAACAGGAACCGGATTGCCTGCTCACAATATTTCTCGAATTCGGTCCAACCTTCCTTGCCAGGCGGCACTTGCCGAAGGCGCGCGGCAATCTTCGTGCCCGTCAGCGATTCTGTTTCGGGCGTTGTGCGGGTACCGGAATCGCCATCGAGCACTGTCTCAGACACGAGCTCTTCAAGTTCGTTTGCAAGCTCGTCATCGTACGCGGCCAACGATCTCAATTTTGCCAGTCCCCAGATTTCAACGTCAGGCGCCGCCGGCGACTTGAGTTCAGCGAGGATCTCCTCCGGGAGGTCTAGCGAAACGATGACTATTCCACCGTCGAGGCCATTGGTCTTGATGACTTCGTGGGTATGCGCGATCGCATCCCTAACGCGGCGCCGCCAATCCGTTTGCCAGCGGAACATTTTGAATTCTACCGCCAATGTTGTGTTGGCGGCGTTCGGCGTAAACGTCAGGTCTGGAAGCGAGCGATACATCGCCCATTCGTCTTCGTCTGCAGGCTCTTCGTCCGGCCTCGTTCCAGCGGCCCGCCCGACCTTCTCTTGCGCGAGGATTCTAATTAACAGCGCTTCCCAATCTCGTGCGAGGTTGTGGGTCTCGATCTGCAGCTCTTTCATCTTCCCCATTCGTTTGCCCTCACCCTATTCGCTGCCGGCATCGTCATCCGTGAAAACTGGTGAAATGTCACCGGCCAGCAGCTTCGCCTTGGATAACAGCCCTGCATCTTCGAGCGCTTCGAAATCCGGCAGGTCGCGCAGCGTGTCGAGCCCGAACTCAAGCAGGAATTCTTTTGTCGTCACATAGGTGTAGGGCGCGCCCGGTGTTGGGCTGCGCGGACCGGAAGCGATCAGGCCGGCACCGCGCAGATGACCAATAAAATCGCGACTGATCTCCTTGCCGAAGAAAGACGACAGTTCGGCGCGGGTGATCGGCTGGAAGTAGCCGATGCACATCAGCACCAGCACTTCAGATTGCGTGAGGTCTGCCGCGCGTTCGTTACCGCCGACTGCACAGCGGATGGCATCGGCATAGGCCGGGCGGGTGAGATGCTTCCAGCCTCCGGCGACCGAGACCAGATCATAGGGTCGACCGCGCAGCTCCTCGCGGATGTCGTCGATCAGCAGATCGATGCTGCAGTTTTTTCCGACGATCCGCGCGAGCGTCTCGCGGCCGACCGGTTCGTTGGCGGCGAAGATGGTCGCTTCGACACGGTTCATCCATTCGCGCCAGCGCGCCTCCGGCGGCAGGTGATCCAGTTCGCGGTCAAACAGCTGGTCAGCTGATCGACGGTCATCTGGCCGATCCTTTCCGCGTCTGCGCACCGCTTCCACCATGGTCGTCACAGCCCGTAGATGCGAAAGGTTGGGCGGCCCGACAGCTCGCGCACGGCACCGAGTTCGACCAGCCGGTCGAATAGCCGGCGCAGGCCGCGGTCGCTCATGCCGGCGATTTTTTCGGATGCGACGATCGCGTCGTCGGACAGGAGTCTTTCGACGACCATGTCTGCCGCCTTGGCCCTGAGTTTGGGCGCAACTGCAAGCAGCCGGTCCGCGCGGCGCTCGAGCTCGGCGGAAAGATCAATGGCGCGCAGCGCAGCGCGCGCCTGCGCGGCCAGCAGGCTTTTGGCCCAATCGGATTCCGTTTCGACACCTGCGGCCAGAGCGGCAGCCACTGGTCGACGCGCCCGGCCCATACCCACAGCTAAGGCCGCCTCGCCGCCCAGCAAAGGGATTGCATGCGTCCAGCCTAGCCGCTGCGCGAGCCAGACATCGGCAAGCCAGGCTCCGAGAACGCGCCGGAACCCGTGACGCTCCGCGGCCGCGAAGGCCCCGACCAGCGTTTCGACCGTCCCGGTGTTGGCGGCAAGCTGTCGCAGATCGTCCGTCAGATCGCTGACCGCCTCGTCGTCGCGCGCGAAACCGAAGTCATCCAGCACCGCGACAAGGCTTTTCTCCGTCAGCTGCTCCTCCGCGGGCCGAGATGCCAGCCGACGCCAGGTGAGGATAAAACGGCCGCCGGGTCCGACATCGTCGCCAGGCCGCGTAAGCAGCACAGCATCGCGCAGTGCGCTTTCATCCTCGACGCGGCCGGCCTGCTTTGCCGTTGCCGCAGCGGCCGAAAGCGCCAGCCGCTGCCGCCAAGCGCCGGCCCACCGCTCCTGCCGGCGGACCACAGCATCGAGCGCGGCGATGGCGGCGCCGGCGGCGAACGCGACGTCGTCAACATCTTTTCCCGCAAGGCCTTGCGCATCAGGGACGGACCGGCGCAGCCAAGTCGGGACGGGGACCGGTGGAGTAACGGCTGCCGCGCCAAGAAGCGTGCCGGGGTGGCGCGAGAGAGATTTGGGGCGCAGAATCATCGAAAGCACGATGAATCACGGCGGCGCTTTTAGCAACAAAAATGGACAAAAAGCGCTGCACCTGTCGTGCCGACAAAACGAACGATAATCTTGCATTATCAGTTGCTTAACTCTACTCTTCCACTCGCAACAAGTTAGCTGGATAACATCACTCTTCGGGCACACCCGGACGACGGTTCGGTGCAGCCACTCACGTCAATCCGGACAGTCCCGTCTTCTCGTCGCGACTATCCCGGTACCCGGAGTTGGTCACGGCGACCTGCTTCCGAGCCACCTTTCGAATAGGCCGAGCTCGGATCACCAGCTCTAAAGCTCCACGTGATTGCCTATTCGATAAACCCTCCGTCAAGATTGCAGCGGCTAGAAGCCGCCGCAGCCAAACGGTCACAGCGCCCGCCCAATCGAACCTGAAATCATACCGGCAGGCGGACTTGCACGGGGGCTGTCAGTGGAGCAGGCGCGTGAAAGAGCACATGAAATAGGTGTATCGCCAATATTTTCGTATTGCTCTAATCGATTATAGTTGTGAAGCGCAATTTCAGCCCGTTTACTTGCCGCTCAAGTCACGCATAAAAGAAGGTAGCACCGATTCGGTAGCTTATCCCCTGTCTTTTGCGTACTCGCGGCCCGTGGCGCCGAGTGGACGATTGAAGATCGCCGGTCTCACTAGCAGGTGGGCACAAGCGCCTGGGGCCGGTTGGCAAGCCACAGGAGTAGGACAAATGTCGAAGGATTCGGGTAAGGGCGATCACGGCGGCAAGATCGAGATCACGGTGGTGGTGAACGGCCAGCCCACGCAGGTCGAAGCCAATCCCAACCAGCCGCTTCACGTCGTTCGTGCCAAAGCCCTTGAGAACACGCAGAACGTCGCCCAGCCGGCCGAGAATTGGGAATTCAAGGATGAGGCCGGCAACCTGCTCGACGTTGACAAAAAAGTTGGCGATTTCGGTTTCGCGAACATTGTGACCCTGTTCCTCAGCCTGAAGGCGGGTGTAGCAGGTGCCTGAAATCCAGACTGTGGACCCTGCGGTCTCGCGAGCGAAATTCGATCGGCAGATCGGCTGGTTCCAAACACAAGCGGGCGCTTACCGGGCTCAGGGTTGTTTCCTGATCGAGGCGAGATTCCCTACTGCCTTCTTCATCTTCGCACCGCCCAAGATAAGGCCACAGATAATCGGTGCAGCTGTCGAGATCGACTTCTCCAATTACGACCTCCGACCTCCGTCGGTAGTCTTCGTCGACCCCTTTACCCGCCGGCCGGTTGCCCGCAAGGATTTACTGCTAAGTATGCTCAGACGACCGCATCTACCCGGAACCCCACCGGATATGATTTCGGTCCTCATGCAGCAGAAAGCTCTGTCGCTAGCGGACTTCCTCCAGGCCAACAGTGCGGAACATACGCCATTCCTGTGCATGGCAGGCGTCCGGGAATACCACGACAATCCAGCCCATTCAGGTGACTCATGGCTTCTCCACCGGGGTTCTGGCGAAGGCTGTTTGGCCTTTATCCTGGACAAGATCATCAAGTACGGGACCGGCCCCGTGGAGCAGATACAGTATCAGTTCCAAATCTCAGTGGGAGCGATGGTAGTACCCCCATCCGCCATCCCGGAATGAGCGTTTTGATGGATGTAACGACCGTGACGCTCCCGCGCCACTGCATCTCGACTGTGCATGCGCATCTGCGCTCGGTTGGTCGCGAAGGCAATGAGGGGATGGCGCTCTGGGTCGGCGTTCAGCAAGACCAGCATTTTGCCGTAACAGAGACCGTGCTCCCGGCGCAGCGTCACATTCGGACGGGCGATGGTGTTTGCGTGATGGTTCCGGCCGAGGAACTGCACCGGCTTAATGTCTGGCTCTACAATAGCGGCCTGAAACTCTTGGCCCAGATCCATAGCCATCCGGGCCGAGCCTACCATTCGACGACCGACGATGCTTATGCGGTTGCTACCACGGTTGGGTGTCTGTCGCTGGTAGTGCCGAATTTCGCCCGCGAGCCTTTCGATTTTGCTCGAGTCGCCGCCTATCGGCTCGACGGAAAAGCCAACTGGAATGCGCTCCCTTCCGCGGCACTGTCGCGAATGATCACAATAACGAGTTGAACAATGGCACTCGCTAACTTCATCGACCGCGCCGCCACGGCGGCATCTCAGGTCCTAGCCGATTTTCATCTGGAGGACTTTAAAGCAGCTCTTGAAAAGCAGGTCGTGGCCGTCGCCTTTGACGATCAAGCCGCTTCCTGCGCCGAAGGCCAGGCGACACTAGATCTTGCGGTGAGGTTGCTCGCCAGGCTCTATCCAGTTCTGGCGATACTCCCGCTGGGCAGCGCGGCAAGCTTTCAAGCCCAAGCGCTGGAGCGCTTGGCAAAGTCGATAAATCCAAAAGTTGGCATCCGGCGTTCCGGCAAGTCTGCCACCATCTGCGTAGTTGCAGGGGTGACGCGCCCACCACTCCGGTGCCCGACCTTTTTCATGGGATCGGACGGTTGGGCGGCAAAGCTGTCGCGTACGGACCCGGTGGGCTCCGGCTCGAGTTTGCTGCCCTATGGAGCTGGCGCCGCCAGTTGCTTCGGCGCCGCCAACGTCTTTCGAACCATCTTCGCCGCCCAGCTGACCCGCGCCGAGTTAGACGAAACCATCGACCTCTCGTTATACAGCTACGACAAGACCAAAGCCGGCGAGGCAGGCCCGATCGACATACCTGTCGACCTTGGCGAAACGCACCTCGTTGGGCTCGGTGCGATAGGCCATGGCTCGCTTTGGGCGCTAGCGAGACAACCCGGTCTCACGGGTCGTCTGCATGTAATCGATCACGAAGCAATCGAACTCTCAAACCTGCAGCGCTACGTATTGGCCGGCCAGGCGGAGATTGGCATGTCCAAGGCGGTTCTTGCAGCCACCGCCCTTAGATCGACGGCCATTGGGGTCGAGGCGCACCCGCTGACGTGGGCAGAATATGTTGCGCGCCACGGCGACTGGGTCTTCGACCGAGTGGGTGTGGCGCTTGACACCGCCGCCGACCGTCTGGCGGTCCAAGGTGCTCTGCCCCGATGGATCGCGAATGCCTGGACGCAGGAGCACGACCTCGGCATCTCGCGGCACGGGTTCGATGACGGCCAAGCTTGCCTTTGTTGCATGTACCTGCCGTCCGGGAAATCCAAGGACGAGCACCAGCTGATTGCCGAGGAACTCGGAATACCGGAAGCACACGAGCAGGTGAAAACGCTCCTGCAGACCAATGCCGGAGTTCCCAACGACTTTGTAGTTCGGGTGGCTACAGCGATGGCTGTGCCGTTTGAACCGCTAGCCCCGTTTGTTGGCCAGCCCCTGCGTTCCTTTTATCAGCAGGCTATCTGCGGCGGTCTGGTGTTCCAGCTCAGTGATGGAAGTCGCCGCGTTCGAACCGTGGTTCCGATGGCCTTCCAGTCAGCGCTTGCCGGGATTATGCTTGCCGCCGAGCTCGTCAAACACAGCGCGGGTTTTCCCGTGGGCCCGACGACGAGCACTCGGGTGAATCTTCTGCGCCCACTTGGCTCCCGCTTGCACGATCCGAAGGCCAAGGATTCCAGCGGCCGCTGCATCTGTAGCGATGACGATTTCATTGCCGCTTACAGGCGCAAATACGCAAATACGGCAAGCGCGTTGAACAGCTAGGCGATGTCTCCGCCCCCTAAGCAGACGCGGATATCTAGATCCCAGGGCCGGCGGCTTGTGCTCGTGACGAGGGCGAACTACACGCTGGGCCCGCTCCTCTGCCGACCTATCGTCCATGATATCCCCTCCCCGCTCACGATCCCGGACACCTTCTTGCCGATGTGCCGCTCGAGCACCGGCCGCCATGGTACCAGCGTGAATTCGCGACTTTTCAACGACGGCATATTTTCCGCTGGCGAGCTCGACGGACCGGCGTAGCGTACCCTCTACTCGTTCTCCAGACCGGGCTTCGACACAAGGCAGTCCAAGTTCCTCCGACAGCTGCCCGGCAACACGGTTCAGCTCGCGCTGGCAACATCGCAAGCATGTTGGCGCGGTAGACGGACCGATTCTGCTCTTCATGCGCGAGGCCTTGCGCGATCAGCCACTGCCGCCGGCGGACTTGCGCTTCCCGTACCTCACCGCCAAAGCCGGAGTTGCGCAAGGCCTCCGGTCGGTCGGCAACGAGCGGCTGGTCAATCCAGGTGGCGCCGTCAAAGCTGACCTGTCGCTCCAGCGAATCCGCAGCGTGATGCGCCTCTTTGCGGATCGACGAACACCCCGCCATCATGACTCGGGTAGCGTGCCGCCCCTTCAACCTGCGTCGCGTGCCGAGAGAAATCCCCCGCGTAACCAAGCAACGAGTTCGATGGTGTTAGCAAAAATCTTCTTGCATCCTGCAATAATCATGGGATTGTCGCCGGAGGGTAGCAATGTGCGATCATCGGTCTTGAGACCAAGGCACACCTTGTTGAGCGCCCGACCGTAGCCAATTTCAAATGCCACGCCTTCATCAATCGTGCGACCGTCCAGTACAGCAACGATATAATTGCACCTCCTAATCGCATTGATGTCCGCCTCAAACACCAATTGCCTCGCAGCCTCCAATGGCATCCCTCCATCGACTAGATCGCGCATGAGCTTTCCGTCGCGTTGAGGAAGAAAAACGTGCGCCATAGGCTCAAGAAGGCTTGTCAGCCGCTCATTGAAGCTGCGCTCAATGTCATTGAACAGTGGCGCTGCCAGATAGATACGCATGGACGTTCGAGCATCATTCATAGCGGGCGATAATCGTGTTGAGCTCGGTCGGTTCATATTCCTCGAATAGAACGTGCCGAGCCACCTTGCGAGCAACGTCACCTGGACTGTTCTCATCGGTTGAGAGGACAAACGACGGATTGTAGATCATTTTGAGGGTCATAGTCTGTGCATCAAAATAGGGTTGCTTGCCCGCCTCCTCCGGAGGGCGACCTCGCGCCATATTTCGCTTCACTAGCGTCTTGGAGTCCGCCTCGATAAAAATGATCTCTCCTTTCTGAAGAGGCTGATCGCGAGTTACTAGATCGCGCAATGCATGAGACTTTACCTTGTTCTCGTCATCGCCTTTAGAGAAGGCATAAAGATCCAAAGGGGCACGATCCATAAAATGAAGCCCCGCCGTCGCCGCATGCATACGGCGATTCTTCTCCTTCAGTTCCGAATATATGAATTGATCTACGATTTTCTGCTGATCTTCAGTGATCTTACTTGACGCCATATACATTTCACGAGGAGGTGGCCGTGTCCATTCTTCGTGTGTTTGAAAGCATCGCAAGTGCTCGAGCAATGTCGATTTCCCGGAGGCGACAGGCCCCACTATATAATAGTGATACCGAGAGCGCCGATCCTTTCCAAGCGTTTCCACGGTTTCGCTGAACCCTCTTTCATCAAGATTAAGAATATCGAGAAAATCTCTGATCTCAGCAGACGTGAGAAATATCGTTACCAAGTTATAGAGCTCGAGATTGGCCTCGAATATGTCCTGTCTTCGCGCCTCTGATAGGACCCCTTCTTCCTTAATCCAGTATATCATATAGTGATGGTTAGCTGGGCTCTTATCCCGGTTGAGGCGTAGGTAATTTTTGAGTGAGCTATCGGCAAGCGAATGACCAATCAACAGCATTGTGTTTTGAACAAAGCGAAGGAACAGATACTCGGAACTGACACCGGGGGAACGTGCACGAGCATCCGCGAAAGAATCTTCCGTGAATATCAGTTGGGGGCTGCGCTTCTTAAGGCTGACACGGGGCAATATTCCATTGACGTGATAAACTGTCGTCAGATTCCCTCGATCGGTAAGAGGCGGTTGCCAAGTGACGCTTAGGGCGTTACCGGACTCGCTGCCAAAAGCGCTTTGCTTTACCTGCTCCCCTATCGCATCAGCCAGAAGATCGTCGAAGTTGAAATTTATTACCAGTGATACTTTGCGAGACAGATCACGCAGCTGTGCGAGATAGGGATGCGTTTGTATGACCTCGGCGATTGTTTGCGGGACCTTCTCATAGATCGCCTTGTGAATAGCGTCGCCCCATTCATATTCGACCGTTGCGGACCTAAGCTCTGCCGGCTCCGTGACAGGACATGCCCCCCTGAAGCGATGATAGATGATCTGTCCGAGATATTCAGGTTGGAGTCCCGCCGCAACGTGTGCTGCTAAATCATCAGGGAGGCCGCCCTGAATCTCCGCAAGCCTTTTCAATAGATCCTGCCACCCGGGCACCTTGGCGTCGATTGAAATTCCGGCTCCCGTCACCAGGTTCAGCCGTTGCAGTCTCAGCCTTTGGTAGAGGTGGCACAAAAATCGCGGGAGACGCGGCTGTCGCGCGATGGCGGCATGAAGGTCACTAACCATTATTCAGACCTCGAAATATCGAGGCGACTGAGCCCGCTGCTGCTGGATCATATTTTCCCCCGACCCCACGGATGTTCCATAATCCAGATTGGCGGATATGTGCTACAGGAGATTTGAGGCCAAGCCAGTCAGGACCGGGATAATCAATTATCCGCATCGATTCGCTAAAAAGCGCAATCAACTGCATCTCAACCTTAGCGCGCAAGCTTTCCTTGCTAGGTTTGTCATCAACTTCAAGCAGAACCACCTCTAAATCCTGAAGATATCGTGAGACCGCAAGCTCATGCGCAATCTCCAAACTCTTCACCTCGGGGCGAGCGTCCTGACCCTCACCCCAAGTCGCAAGGCTGCCATGGCCGGGGCCGGCCTCCAGCATCGCTCTACCAATGTGCAGACGGAAGATGGAGCCACGATGGTTGCCGATCTGACTGGAAGGTCCCAGGTGATTGCGCAATCGACCCCGCAGGGAAGCCTGCGAGCCAGCGCTAACTGCGTGGGTACCGATCCGCACCACTCGGAAACCAGCGCCTCGGAAGTTCCGTTCGGCGCCGTCCAGGAATATGTAGACCCCGCGTTTTGGCACGGATCTCGACGAAAGTTCCCTGAACGAGAACACACGGTCCGCTATGCGCTCTTCACCAATCCAATTATAGAGCCGATCCAGGTCCTGTATCCTTGCCGCCATTCGTTTTGCTTCCGCTAGCCAAATGGCGTGGTCAGAGTATTCAAGGCCCAACCAGGGCGCGACGATATCCAACGGAGAGACCCTGGCCCTGTTCAGCTCCAGCAACGGCATACTGTATTCGTTAGCAGCAAGCAGCGTCACCTGCCTGCTTTCGGCACGAGCAGCAAGCGCATCAAGCACCTGCTCAGCCCAATCGCGTTGATTGGCTTCAGGCAGATCGGGGAGATTGAGATCATACGGAGCGATAACCATCTCGCCCGCGACGATCCCGTGTTTGCCCGACAAAATTGCGTACGGCGCGCCGAGCGATCGAACAAGATTGATGCAACTTTTGAATCGGTCCGAAGTATAGAGCTGATCTGCGGGGGCGGCTTCTTGGCGCTTCTTTCGGCCGCAGCCAATGACAATGAGTGGAACGACGCCGTTGCGACCGAGCACAGCTTCTCGGAGAAGCATTGTCGGAGGCTCGAACAGTTCGCCCTGCATCACGCCAATCCTCTGGCTGCAGGATCATCCGCGGCTTTCATGCTGTGGAATGGCTTGGCAAGAGCGAGTCGACAAAGGACCAGACCAGCCGTTAACGCCACCGGGGTCCGATCGACAATGATTCGACGAATCCTTGCGGCGTCTACATCATGGCTATCACGCAGTGATCGACCGACCTTAAGCTGAACAAGCCTGTGATAAACAGCAGTGCCAGCGCCATATGGCTTTTTGGTAAGGCTCGCGTACTGCCAAGGAGCACTGGGCTGCGTCCGTGTGCGTGTAAGATCGGGGGCAATTCCCATGCACCTAACTACAGCCGATCTGTTTGTCGCCACCGAACTTGCCGAGGCTGCCGCGCCGCGTGGCTTCTTAGCCGATAGGCCTACTCGTGCGAAAACCGGGCTGACGTGAACATCGAGGATAGGCAGCTCAGCCGGCAACGTGGCGATGCCCCCCAGACAGTCCAGCACCTCGTCAAGCTTACGACTCTTGGAGATGGAATTGGGTTTCCTGCCGAGGAGAGATGCGGATTCTCGGACGCTCAAACCCGTCTTGCCAAATCCGTCAATAGAGTCATCATAGGACATGATCGAGCACAGCTTCTCACACGACTCGGTGATTTTGCTGCATTGAATCATGTTCCCCCCTGGACGCTCAAGGCGCTGCTTGACCGGCTCGTGTGACCCCAAAGATCATGTAATTGAGAGCGATGGGGGAAGCGCCGCTGAGCTTGGGAGCGACAGTTCCGCTCTGCCTGCTAAAGACGAAATCGCTCCAATTCCAGCCGACCTCATTTGTCTGCACAACGACATATGAGCCTAACCGCAATTTGGCGGAAGTGGCCGCTTTTGAGAAATCCAAGCCCAGACCGAATGAAAAGACAGGCCGGTTGTTGCCTTGCTTCTCGATCGCACGAACAACGCCCTTGGCGAGCTGAACGAAGGGCACGAGCACGGGCTGCGCGGTGGTCAGAAGCGATAGCCCTTCCTTGAAAGCAGAGTTATCCAGCGCTTCCACCAGCATGTCGGTTCCGCCGCTGCGAACGTTGATGGTGCGCCCTTCGAAGCTCAGGCCGTCGTTGCCAACGTTCACTCCGACGAAGATGGGCAAGCTTAGCAACGGGGCTGCGCTGCCGTCAGTGGCGATGGTCTTCAAGGCAAAGCGCATCTCCTCCGACTTGCTCCCAGCTTGGTTCTTCCCCGTAAATTCGCACAGTATCTCGTGGCGGCCGGACCCCGGATAGTTGTGAACGTAGAACCGATCGAGGGTGATTTTCAAACTCGCGCCTTGGAGCCTTTCATCGGGCGCCATCGACGTTGCGTGAACGATGTCCAGTCTATCTCCCGCCGAAGATCCATTCTCGGGAATGAACCCGATCGCCGCGCCAGTGTTAGCCCATTGGTCGTTGGTGAAGAAGGGAACGCTGATCGCCTGACTTCGAGCCCCCAGCTGATGGAAACGGGAAGCCGCTTCGTGATCGCCGATTTCCTCCAGATAGGCGGCGATCTCCAAAGGATGCTTGGCTCCGATGCAATCTGATTTGTCGAATTCCATTCGGTCCCCTTTCAAGCACGTACGCGCGGCCTTGGCCGGATGGCCTCGCGAACGGAGGCGTAAATATCCTCCCGCACGGTGGCGCCGACTTCCAACGTCACCGCGAGTGCATAGGGAACCGCAGCCTGCTGGAAATTCCGGTGGTTGGCGCGCGCCTGGACTCCTATGAACAGCCCGCTGGAGTCCATGAAGGCAGTGCTGTTGCTCCCCTCAAGGATGAAGTGCGCCACGGTTCCGCGCCTTATATCATCCGGATGGGGCTGCATGATCGTCTTCACACCTCGCCAGAACTTACGCTTTCCGTCCTGATCGACGACGTCCAGCATCACACCCCGATAGGCGATGGAGGTTGGATGGATCGGGGGTAGCCATGCGAGCGTCATAGTGATCCTACGGATCTCCCTTGAGCGGATCATGCCGGTTGGGATTGGAATGCGATACTCGTGAAGCTGCTCGTGGCTGATCTCATCATCGGCAAGCAGGGTGACACGGTTGACCGCACCTGATATCACCCGCTCGACCGTCGGCTTGCCGTATCCTAGGAATTTCGTGACCGTTGCCCTGCGCCGCCGCCATTGTTTCGTGCCCGGCGGTGGATAAGAGGCGTCCAGCAAGGTACCGGCATCGCCCCACTGGGAGCCGTGCACCAGCAATGCTTTCGTGGCGAGAGCCGCCCGTTTGAAATCCCGCAGGCTGACCCCGTCTTCGGCCAGCACCTCCTCAAGAGCGTCGACAATCTGGATACCCGAACGCGTTACGAGAGCTGCTGCGTTGCTCGTACCGGTCGAGCGACGGGTACGCGTAACAGATCCTGCCGAAGGGTCGGGTGCTGCCGTCTCCAGGCCAATGTGTCCGATCTCGTCCGGCCAGACGAGGTGCCCATCGGCGTGATCGGCCGCCCTTGCGACCTGCCGACCTCCAATGTCCACAATATCCGGCTTGAGTGAACGGTTGATCCCGGGGCCGATCGCCGATCCGAGATTTGGACGGCGCGAACGGGTCGATAGTGTCCGAAGGGCAGGCGCCCGCCCCGTCCGCATGCACGGCACCCACGCTTAGGACATTCATGGCCTCGGCAGGGCTGAGCAGACCGCGAATGCCCTTGCTTGCCTCGACCGCACGAATGAGCGCGATCTGTCGTTCCAGGGGCGAAGCTGCGTTGAACGATGCCTGATCCGGATATCCGGAGGGAAACCGTGCTGTTATATTTCCGGCGCTGACGACGAACAGGATGCCGTATTTGTGCGATAGCCAGTCAAGCAGTCGCGCCCAGGGAGTTGGCCGACGCACGAAAGGCCCTTCTGCGTCACAGATCGAGTGATTGATGATCAGGACATCGGGCCCCGCCGGCCCAGCCTGCTGGTGCTCGTCCTTCAGGGCAAAGACCGCCCGATAGATGATGCCGATAGGAAGAAGGTCCTGGTGCGTACGCTCGTCATTGAGATGCTGGGGTGCGGCCAGGACGGGAACCGCCTTGAGGCTTCTCGTCAGTGGCGCCTCTCCATTTGCTAGATCGCCGTGGATGATCAGGGAAGCAATCGCAGTACCATGATATCGCCGAGCGACGGGAACCCAGGCGCTCGACACGTCAACCTCGATGACATCCACCCGCCCATCCAGAAGGCGGTGGTTCTGCATTGGGTATCCATCCAGGATCGCGGCCACCGCGGGACGCAGTCCGTCATTTGTGCCCTCACGCAGGCTAGTCACCGCAGAATCCGGCTCGGAGAGGGGCCTGGTGGCGTATAGCGACTGGGGACGGATCGACATGATCGGGTCGGCATTGGCCAAGCGCCCGGTGCGGGAACTAATCGCGCTAGCCTGTTGGGCCGGGACCTCAATCAGTGCCACTTGGTACCGGATGGGCTCGATCGTCACGAAATCGACAATCCGGCCACCCACCGCTGAAAGAATGCCCTCGAGCGCCTGCTTCGCATTCTTGCGGAGTTCCTCGTTCTCGTGGAACCACAGATCGAGTTCAAGCCGCACCGGCGCCTGCGGATCCTTCGCGAGACGGCGGTGGATGAAGAACTGGGTGGCCGGTTCAACCCTGTCAGAAGCATTCCACACCCGGATTTTGGAAAGGTAGCCGAATATTTTCCACCAATCCTTTTCGTCTTCGCGAGGCGATAGCTTCGACTCGAACCGCCGCCACATGGCAAGCAGCTGGCGCATGCCGTTTTCGGTCGGCATGGTGAGGTAGAGGCGAGACATAGCGGAGTCGGCATCTCCCGCGTCGTCCTGGTCCGCATCGTCATCGGTGACAGGGTCGGGGTCTGAGCCGACATAGTCCTCGGTCAGCCACTCGAATCTAAGCTGCTCGGCGGCCGCAACGAACCGCTCGACCGGACCGATGGTTTCGAACACCAAGGCACGTTCGGGAGAAGCGAACGCTGCATTCGTGGTTGCCCCAGCTTCTAGTGATTCCTTTAGGAGGGCGATGCCCGGAGCCAGCCTCCTGGATTGTTCCTCAGAGGAGCGAGCCCTCGGGAAGCGAGCCTTTCGGCTCCCCTTTAAGCGCTTGAGCACGTTTTCGCTTCGGCGAATGCGTATGATCGGCCGGTCTACTATCTTCAGCCCCCCCCCGAATTGACCGTTTCCGCCGGAGCTTGGCCAGACCTTCAAGCAGCGCTTGGTCGGCGGCAAGTTTTCCGCGAGACAAAACGACCTTCCTTCTCACGTCTAAAGTGAAGGCTTCGATATCCGAGAAATTCAGACCGTTCAATGTGCGTACGAATTTTTCCTCAATAAAGGCAATAGAGTCACCGTAGTCTTTCCGGAGCCGATGAAACCACTGGGATATTTCCTGCGGACGTGGAAGTGGCACGTCCACTCGAAGCTCGAAGCGCCTCCACACGGCACGGTCCAAGAGCTCGGGGTGATTGGTGGCGCACACAATCACGCAGTTCGTGGGTATCGCATCCATTTGCAACAGAAGCGAACTCACGACGCGCTTGATTTCTCCGGTCTCCTGGGTATCGCCCCGTTCCTTGCCAACCGTGTCGAATTCGTCGAAAAACACCACGCAGGACTGCCCGGCGACAAAATCAGTGAGCCGGCGAAGGCGGGATGCGGTCTCGCCGAGATAGCTGGCGATAAGTCCGTCATACCGGACGACATAAAATGGCAGCCGCAGCTCGTGCGAGAGTATTTCAGCGAGACTTGTCTTGCCCGTCCCGGGCGGCCCGACCAACAGCACCTTATGCCGCGGCTCGAGACCGTGGGACCGCAACAATCCGATTTCCGAATACTCGTCAATGAATTCCTGGATTTCCCCCGACGTCTCCGGTGCCAGGACGAGATCCTTGAGCCTACGGCTCGGCTTGAGCTCGACCAGTGCGTCACTCAATTCTGGCGGGATGGCGTATTCACGCATTCTCGGCGCACTGGACCTCTTCCTACGATCTGCGTCGATCGCGTCGACTAGTCGCTCAGCGATTCCGTTCTGTTGTTGGGCCCGCGCCTCGGCGACAAGCGCCTGAAGCGGCAGCGAGGCACGGTCGCTGGAAAAGCCAAGATCGTCATCCTTCCGTGCGATGCCGGTTCGCGCCATTGTTCCGTTACCTTCCGCGCTCGACTCGTCCCCAATGCGGCGCTGTTTCCCATTAATGATAAGCCAATTGGCAACCAGCGCCAGAGGCAGGGTGCAAAAAGCTGCCACTCTCCTGACGATCCTATTGTCATTCGAAGCCCGTTAACGTTCGGTTTTGAGGCTGCCACGACGGTTCAAAGGTGACACGGTTTCGATGAGACGTGCAGTACCTCCTTTCACGCCGCGCCGCCACTACGAAACGCTCTGTCCGCTCCTCTGCCGTCCGAGGGTCCATGAGATGGCCTCCCCGCGCACCACACCGGAAACCTCCTTGCCGAGATGTCGGTCAAGCACTGGTCGCCATGGCACCAGCGTGAATTCTCGCGACTTCTCGATGACAGCGTACTTGCCGCTAGCAAGGTCGACGGATCGGCGCAGCGTGCCTTCTATTCGATCTCCAGGCTGCGCTTCGGCATACGCGAGACCGAGCTGATCCGACAGCTGGCCGGCGACACGGTTCAGCTCGCGCTGGCGCAGGATCGAAATCATGTTGGCGCGGTAGACGGTCCGGTTCTGCTCTTCATGCGCGAGGCCTTGCGCGATCAGCCACTGCCGCCGGCGGACTTGCGCTTCCCGTACCTCACCGCCAAAGCCGGAGGTGCGCAAGGCCTCCGGTCGGTCGGCAACCAGCTGCTGGTCAATCCAGGTGGCGCCGTCAGAACGGACCTGTCGCTCCAGCGGCATTGACGAGAGCTCGTCGACAACAACAGGCTCGGCCCTGGCCCGCTGGCGCTCATAGTCAGCGACACGGTTGAGGTGATCTGGCGCGATGATCCAGGCTCCGTCCGGCTCGCGCTCCACGCCGGCGGTCGCGCGGCGGATCGCCTCCAGCCGCCGCACATGGGTTTCGGCAAAGCGTTCGGTGGCGGACGGATCATGCTTGAGGTGAATGTCGATGGAATAGCGGCCCTCATGAGTAGCGGCGATCTCGGCGATCGCCCGGTCAACCGGCGTGGGCTCGATGTTCCTCGGCGTGACACGCACGATGCAGCCGTCGGGCGTCGGCCCAGCGGCCTCGCCCTTGCCGATATCGACATAATGGCTTTTCCCGTCCACACCGTCGACGACGAGGTAATGCCGGTCGCTGATCTCGTCGGCCAGCCCACGCACGACGACGCGACCGACAATAGGTGCGGCCAGCGGTTCCGGTCGATCATGCACAATGTAATCGGCAGCACTGCGGGCGAGCCCCTTGCCGGTCAGCTCGCGGTGCATGGTCTTGATGATGTCGCCGCGCTCGCCAACGCGGCGCAGCGTCGCCTCAAGCTCGTCGTCCAGACGCCACCTGCCAGAGCCGATCTCATCGGCTAACCCCATCCGATCGAGCTTGCGCAGGCGTCCCTGATGCAGCGTCTGGCGAAAGGCGTCCCGGCCGTCCGGCGTGACATGTCCGTCGTCGTCGCGCATGCGTAGCAGCTGCCGGTCTATGCTGGTGAAGCGCTCCTGTTCCATTTCCTGGCGCAGGCGCTGCTCGATCTCGCGGTCGGTGCGAGGACCGAGATCGAGGCTGACCAGTTCGGCCCCGCGCTCGCGCAAACCGGACGAGATGTAGTCGCGGGCGATGACGAGATTCTCGCCGCGATCGTCCTTGCCGCGAACGATGACATGGGTGTGGGGATGGCCAGTGTTGAAATGGTCGACGCCAACCCAATCGAGCTTGGTGCCGAGATCCTCTTCCATCTGCGCCATCAAGCGTCGGGTCAGTGGCTTGAGGTCGTCATACTCAATGCCGTCTTCGGCGGCGACGATGAAACGGAACTGATGCCGGTCGCCATCGGCACGATCGAGGAAGGCCTTGCCATCGACCCGATCTTTGTCGGCACCATAGAGTTGGCCAGGCTCGCCTTCGCGGGTGACGCCGTCGCGCTGGAGGTAGCGCAGGTGCGCGTGCGCTCCGTCGGAACCCTTGCCGGCCAGTTTGACGACCCGTGCCTTGACGACGACACGTCGCAGCCGAAAGGCGGCGTAGCGGTCGCGTGACTTGAGCAGCGCGGCTGCGGCCCCACCCCGCCCAGCCCGGCTTCCCGTGAAGCGGCCACCGCGCGGGGACCTGCCGCCGGCTCGGTTGATTGCAGCTCGGACCTGGCCGGCGAAGCGTTTTTCTGCCTTCGAGCCGCGCGACCCGATCTTGCCAAGCTTTGGCCTGAACTCGTCGTCTGTCATGCAAGCCTCCCGAAATACTGCAACAAAATCGGCGGCTTGCGCGCCCCAGCCTCTTGGTGCCGCTGGCAGCCTCCTGGGAAAGCGATGTGCAGACAAAGACTTAACCGCCTATCGGAGGCGGTGCCTTTATCTTGCCTTACGCGCCCCTCGCCCCTCGCCTTAAGCGTCCCTGGCCCCTCCCGGATGCCCTCAACAGCGCTAGCCATTGTGCTTCTTTGGCCGCGCGAGATCCCTGCCGAGCGGCACGAAAAGGCCGCCATTCGTTTCACCGGCGCGAACACCGTCGCGAAGGAAGAACAAAGAGCGTCCGGAGGGAGCGTTCCGCCCCTTTGAAGTTGTGGATTGGCCTTTGAATTCGTTCATGTCGGCCGCCGAAATCCCCGTCGCCTCAAGCTGTTTCAGATAGGCAACGGTCTCTTTCGGCAGCGGCCTTCGAAGCTTCAAATGGCCTTCATAGCGCTCGGGTCCAGCGTTGTAGGCGGCAAACAGGCCGGGGAATCCGAAACGCTTATACATGGCGCTGAGATAGGCGGTTCCGGCCAAGATGTTGTCGCGCGGATCGTGCGGGTCGGCTCCCAGACCGTGCTCGACGCGCATCTCCTGATAGGTGCCGGGCATCACCTGCATAAGACCCATGGCGCCGGCGCGGGAGGTGATGGGACGGCCATCGAGGACGGTCTTGCCGCGGCTTTCGGCATCGATGACGGCGCAAATCCAGGCCTGGGGAATGTGGAAGCGTGCGCTTGCTTCCGATACGAAGTGCTGCCATCGTTGCAGCTGCGGACTTTGGGAGATGACGGCTGGCTCAGCGCCGGTCGAGGCGGAACGGGCGCATGGCGCGACGGCGATCATGCCGAGCATCAGGAGGGTCACTCGGTCCATAGCGGCACCAGCCTCCCGATGATGTTGTCGGCCGGCACCGGCCCGAAATAGCGACTGTCGAAGGAGTGATTTTTTTCGTTGCCGAGCAGGAAAACCTCGTCATGGGCGAGCGCTCGGCAGCCGTTCCACCAAGGCAGCGGACGGCCTTGCGTGTCGATTTTGAGCCGACGGGCGACGATCTCGCCGCCTATGATGATGGCATTACTAAAGGCGCAGACATGCTCGTCCGGCAGCGCGGCGAGACGCTTCACCAGCGGTATATTGCGAGGCAGATAGCCGCGTTGGTCGGCGAGATAGGCAACGAAGCCAGGCGGGCGGGCGAGCACAAGATCGCCGCGCGCAGGCGTGCCAGACCCAACGCGATAGAGACCGACCGGCGCGCTAGCCGAGGCGTTCCAGACCAGCAAGGGAGACGGCTTTGGGAGCGCCGTGAAGCCTGTCAGGCTCAGGCCAATCGCGGCGATGGCGATTGCGTTGCGCGCCCGAACGCGCCGCAAACGGCTGCCGATCAGATGGATGGAAGGCCGCTGGCTCATGAGCGGGCTCCCTCGTCGGCTGAGCCGGACCCGCCCTTGTCATCGTCGGAGCCGGGTTCTGGCGGGCGGCCTTTCGACCAGTCGTCGAGTTCGTCGATGTGGTAGCGGACATAGCGGCCGTGCTTGCGGTATTTCGGGCCGCCGCCGGTCAGCCGCATCTTTTCCAGGGTGCGCTGGGACAGGCCGATATAGAAGGCAGCCTGCGCGGTGTTCAGAAACGGACTGCCCTTCTTGGCGCGGGCCGCGCGGTCGTTTTCGTCGTCCATGATGGTCCTCGTTTCGCTTCGGACAAGCGACCGCGAGGATCGGCGAGCGAGGTCGTCCTGGGGACGGGCGAAGAGTCGGGTGGGAGTTTTCGCCGCCCCTTCGGGCGAGCGTCGGCGGGAACCCCCGCGCCGAGTTGCGGCGCGAGGGCTTGAGCCGGCCGGTCAGTCGGCCGGGTTCCAGATGACGGCGTAGGTGTCTTGATCGTCTTGGCCGGCGGCGCGGCCGAGATTGGCGTAGAGCTTGCGGGGACCGAACTCCGGTGCGGCGATGGACAAGCTCACATAGTCGTTGCCGGAAGTCTCCCCGGTTCGGATCCAGCCGGCGCCGACCTCCACGCCCTGCGTCAGCACCCGGAAGTCGGGATGGTTGTCGGCGGACTTGCTCCGATTGGGCACGATGTCGATGTCGGCGCGGACGCTGAGCGTCCTGAGCTGGCCTTTGTAGCTGCCGTTTTCCTGCTTGTTGACGTAACCGATCGCGGTCATTTTCCTGTCTCCTTCTGCTGTCGCCGGGGACCATTCCCCTGCGATGGCGGACCGTGATGGGCGCGTCCGGACCGCCCGAACCCGGCAGGGCCGCAGCGGCAGCGAAGGACCCGAGCGGGCAGCTTTTTTGAAGCGAAGCGGCGCGAGGAAGCCGCGTCATGCGGCGGGGAAAAAAGCTGGTGGCGAGGGTTTCGGGCGGGCTGGAACCGCCCATAGGTCAATGAGCCAGCCGCAGGGGAATGTCCTCAAGACGTGTGGGGACAGGTCGCGTGATCGGGTGAGCACAACAAGCGATCGGAACGCGTGCGGCGGGTTCCGCACGCTCAACACCGTGCCGGATCGATAAATGTGCCCGTGCACCGGGAGCCCCAGCAGGCATCTCGGCGTGGTAATCGAGCACTGACAAGGGCGAGCTTTGGCGGCCGGATGTTGTTGCCGGAAGCGGGGTCCAAGGGGCGGAACGTGCAGCCAACGCGCCCCGGAGAGGCGCCAACCCGCGGCTATCGACGAGCCGCCTCGGCATGGCGGACTCATTCGAGGGTAACAGCGACCGGGCCTCGGCCCATTGATCGGCGGTCGGAAGCCGCCGCGTTTCGTGTGTTTTCGGTTGGGAACTTGGTCGAATCCGCGCCAGCTGGTTCCATTGGAGCGAAACCGATCGTCTCGGCGTGATCGAGGAATTCGACCAAATTGATACCGATGGCCTTCGCGAGGTCCGCCTGGCTGAGACCAGACGCTTTTCTTTTATCGACGCGGACATACCCGGGTGATCGGCCAGCCGCCATCCGCCAAGGTTAGGTCGTTCCTAGCGGCGCGGCGGGCACGGCTGAGCCCGCGTCCGAAGTCGACGAGGAAAGGGTATTGCTCCCCCGATTTCCGAAGAAGGCCACTGGTCGCAATTGCCCCTGTGGGCCGTGGCGATCTTTTGGTCGCGCTTGCGACATTCTTGTCAGCCTTCGGGACACAACAATGTTTTCGGATAGGCGCGCACGAGGGAGCAAATCAAGGAATCTCAATCTCGCAAACGCCGTGACGCCCAGCCGGACTCGATCCTCAGGGCGTGGAGACCGGCGCGCCGTGCTGAAGAGCTCGGAGGTGTCAAAGGCCTTCCTCGACAGGGGGAGCAGCAACAGCGCGATCGTAGGCGCGACGGCCGCATCTTCGCAGATCGCAGCCTGCGCACGCAATTACACGCCAGAGACAAAGCCTTACGCGGTCGATGCCGGCGTGCGGCAATGCATCGGCTCGGCCCGTCCGGAACGGCTTTCGCCTTCCCTTGCCGGCGCGGAAGTTCTGACTACTCCGACAGTACAGCACCTTTGCTCGGTCCGGGTGACCAAGCGATTGTGCGGCGCGCTCGGTCTCGGTCAATGCACGGCGCCCCTGCTCAAGCCGACAGGGCTTCGGCAAAAGATAGTCCGATTCGGTGCCCCCAAGTGAAATGGCATAGCGCTTGCTGTTATCCGTTAGAGCCCACCAAAGCACGTAGAAAGCTATGAACAGAACCATGGCAAAAACGCGAAGTTCCATACAAGCGCCCAAGGAGACCGTGCACGTTTGCGCCGAACGTCCCCTCCAGACGTCCCTCCTCCGGTATCTGATTTGCTATGGCTGGTTCGAGACTGACGGAGCCGTGGCGCTCGCCCAATTGTCGCTTACCCGCCTCCGCCAGGAGGGTCGCCGACGCGATCAAAGTGCATCAGGCGACGGTAAGCCGGGTGACGTCGAACACATACATGCAGACCCCGCGCGAAGTGTTCGAACTGAAGTATTTTTTCACCGTCGCGAGCGCGTCCTCCCAAGGTGGCGACGCGCGGTCCCCCCCGAAGCTGTCCGCCATCGGATCAAGGCGACAATCGCCGACGAATCGCAAGATGACGCGCTTTCCGACGACGACATCGTCGTCCGGCCCAAGGAAAGGGCCATCGATTTGCGCGCCGCACCGTCACAAAATATCGCGAAGCGATGAACATCCCCTCGTCCGTGCAATGCCGCAGGGAATGGCGCTTCTGGCGTTAATCCGGGTCAACGCAGCAACCCGAGTTTGCAGCACATCCAAACTGGAGACCCTGTTGATGACCGAATCCGCTACGGGCTTCATGGACGGAGTTCTGCATGACCCAAAACAGCCAGATCAACGGTCTGGTCCCGCATGGGGTGCAGTCATTTCGCTTGCCTTAGGCACCTTTGGGCTTGTGACGGCAGAGTTTCTGCCTGCCAGCGTGCTGACACCGCTCGCGCATGATCTCTCTATCACCGAGGGTGCAGTCGGACAGGCGCTGACAACGACCGCCATCGTGGGGGCGATCTCGGCGCCGACGATGGCCGTCATCACAAGGCCCCTGGACCGCAGGATCGTCATATGGGCGATGACGCTGCTGCTGATCCTGTCGAACGTTCTATCGGCCGTCGCGGGGTCGCTGCCGGTTCTCCTGGCCGCCCGCGTCGTGCTCGGCATAGCACTCGGAGGGTTCTGGTCGATTTCGGCAGCGCTGGCGATGCGGCTCGTTCCAAGTCACCTCCTGCGGCGCGCCATGTCGATCATCCTCACCGGCGTTACCTGCGCTGCCGTTTGCGCGGCTCCAATCGGCGCCTATGTCGGCGATATCTGGGGATGGCGAACCGCCTTCATGATCGCTGCGGTCGTCGGCGCCGTTACGCTGGTAGTGCAACTCATAACCATTCCGACGCTGCCTCCGATTGGAGTGGCCAGCTTCCGCAGTCTGCTGGATGTGGCCAAGAATCCGATGATCAAAGTCGCGATGTTGGTCGTCCTGCTGGTCGCTTCCGGGCACTTCGCCGGCTTCACCTATATCCGCGCCTTCCTTGAGAAGTTTCCCGCGCTTGATATCGAGACGATCTCGCTGGTGTTGCTCGTCTTTGGCATCGGCGGCTTCTTCGGCAATTTGGCCGGCGGATTCCTGGCCGAGCACAGCCTCAAGGCAGCCGCGGCCCTGCCTCCCCTGTTCATAGCGATGGCCACTGTCTCGCTGCTGACGCTGGGAGCATCGGCTTGGGCCACGGCGATTGCGGTTACAGTATGGGGCTTTGCCTTCGGCGCGGTGCCGGTGGGACTGCAGACATGGATGGTGCTGCACGCCGCTCCCGAGCAGGCCGAAAGCGCCGGTGGGCTGATGGCCGCAACGTTCCAGGTAGCCATCGCAGCGGGCGCGATTTTCGGCGGACTACTGATGGACAATGCCGGCGTCGCCAGTTCCCTTGCCTACAGCGCCGTTGCCTCGTTCCTCGGCGCCCTGACAGTGTTCTTGCTCGGCCCGAAGCGCGAACCTCAGACCACCTGACAGAGAGGCCATCAGTGCAGCGCGGGAAAGATGCAATCATCAGCCGCGCGGTGCGATCCTACGCACGATTTTTGGCGGTTGCAGGCCTCGTCTCCGGGTGATCGGACGCTGTTGTCCGGTCGATTTCGACCGGCGGGGGCGTTTCGAATGATGGTGCCGACGAGAGAACCTAAGAGTGCGGGACCGAACCGGACCGCCTCGTCCGTCGACCGCTCTGGCATGGCGACGCGGTCTATGCGGCTCTGTCTTGCGGCGAGCATCGGGCGGATCGCGCGCCTGATCTCTTACATGAAGCTCGGGGCCGAACATGCCCCGCAGCTTCTGATTCGGCCCGAAATAGAGGATCGTTCGGCGATATCGTAGTTGTATTCACCAACTGTGATCCAGCCGCGATTGAACGTCGACAGCCCCGCGCGACGGATTTCCAGCGGCGGAATCTCAAGCGCCGCCTGCCCTTGGTAAGGCGGCTTACCGGAATTCGGCAGGAGGACGAGACGAGTTATCTCACGCTCAGTATCCCCGCAATTCGGTGCGGCGCATGGCGAAAACCTTCAGCCTCGCATAGCTTGCGGTAAAAGTACTTCTTCCACTTCATGTTTTTTGGTGTTGCCGGCTGCCAGCATGGGGAAACACGTGGCACGCCGTCATGCAAAATCATCGAATGTGCGTCAGACCCAATTTTGCACGCCGGTTCGCACCCGTATGAGGCGCTGAGTAAATCTAGACTGAGACCAGGAGTGCCCGCGACTTCACATGCGGGATGCCTCCTGCAACATTATCTGCCGCATCCAGATGCTTGCCGGATCACTGTTGTGGAGGGTGGGCCATTGGACGGCCTCGGTGAACGTGGGTAGTGGCCGCGGAAGTTCGATGATCCGCAAGGGGAAGGTTTTTTTGAAATGCTGAACCAGCCGGAAGGGCATGGTCGCTATACGAGCTGTGCCTGAGACCATCGGCGGGATCATGCTAAAGGCCTGTACGACGATCTCAACACGTCTCTTGAGACCATGCTCAAGCAAAAACTGTTCCTCGATGGATGGCATCTGGGCACCGCCGACCCTGAACGCAATGTGTTTCATCGACACGTATCTCTCGAATGTAAGCTGACGTGGCAACTGCTTGTTCGTGGGGCAGCCCACGCACACGAATGTCTCGTCGAACAGCGCCGTTCTTGGATGGGCGCTCGACATGAAAAATTCCGGAAGAATCACAAAATCGACGTCACCGCGCCGGAGAAGCTCATCGGGGTCGTTGTCGAGCGGCCGCAATTCGAAGCTGACGGCGGGTGCTTCGCGTGCAACCCGCTCCACGACCTTTTCAAAAAACACGAGTGTGGCGAAATCGGAAAGAATGATCCTGAAGCGGCGATCGGATTGAGCCGGATTAAACGGATCCCAAGAAATAATCGAGCATTGGATGTGCAAGAGTGCGCCACGAACTGCGGGGGCGAGTGTTTCCGCACGCGGGGTTAGAACGCGTTCGCGGCCGCTCATCGTAAACAGTTCATCGTTGAAATAGTCGCGCAGCCGGGCGACGGCCGCGCTCATGGCCGGCTGACTAAGGTTGATGCTGCTTGCCGCGGCCGTGAGGTTGCGCGCGGTCAGCAGTGCGTCGAGCACGACGAGAAGGTTCAGATCAAGGCCTTTGAAACGCATGCCTCATCTGTCCGTAACGTGGTTGTTTGTCATCGTGACCATTATGGGCGCTCGTTTACGGTCCCACTCAGAGGTGTTGTGTCCCGACCTGCCGCCCGCGCGCGTGGAGGACGTGCTCGTCGTAGTTATGGGGATAGCGCGGCCGATGAGCGAATGGCCGACCGGTACAACAGTCGATCGGATAGGTCCGGAGCTATGAAACATGTCGATTACAGATGCGAATTTTTCACGTGACTAATTGATTACAGATTGAGATTTGAGCAGACTTGGGCGTGGCGGCGCTCCGACAACGATCCGCGACCCATATCCGAGGTTGCGCGCAATACTGCGAATTGCCATCGCTATGACGACAATCGCCACTCCAAGCACAGTTGCGAAGGCGATTCTGGTCGTGAGATTCCAGACTTCTCCAAACTGTATCAAATCCATGAGGCGAAACACGGCACCCTGGACCAGGTAAAGCAGCAGCGTGCTCTGACCAAGCTGCACCGCGACGAAGCGAGCTACTCTAGTCGAGTAGACAAGTCTCCAGCATTGGAACATAGACTGCATTGCTACTGCAGAAGCCGCCAAAGAGCCAGAGAACATCAGAAAAACTTGTTTAGCTGACTGTTCATCATGAATTAAAACGAGATTGTTGTAGGCATAAGTCTCCTTGCCCCACCCGAGGAAGCATATGAAAGCCGCTATCGAAAATAAGACAACAAAAATGGATTTGTGACGCCAGATGACGCCATTCTGCCATCCGATCGGCTGGGCAAACAGGAACCCTAAACAATAAAATGGGTAAGTGTACTTTAACAACGGGGTTATTGATAACGTGATGGGTGCGAATGCGACCGCAATTGCAGATGCGCTTATGATCCATATCGATAGACGGTTGAAAGTTGTAAGAACTCTAATCAGAATGAACGAAATAAATGCCGCCCATATGAACCAATAGGTTCCAATAACTTCCGTCGACAAATCCAACAATGTATCAGTTAAACTCTTCATGGGAAAAATAACTGCGGACTTTAACGTCCAAATCAACGTACACCAAAAAAGCATTGGCAGTAGTAGCTGCATTGCCCGCTCACCGACACCTTGGGTGAACGATTTTCGCAAAATTGCCCCAGAAGAAAGATATCCGCTTATCGCCATAAAGAGAGGCATATGAAACATGTAGATCGACTTGAAATACGGCGACAGCCAGAAAGCGTCGGTGCCCTGGTAGATTAAATATTGTAACAAGTGCCCAATTATCACCAAAGTAATGAGTATGCCTTTGGCGAAATCGAAGCTTAGGTCTCGGTTGTTTGTCCCTGCTGGGCACGAGCCGCGTCCCTTCGCTCCGGCTCTTATGTTATCAAGCATCAGACTCCAGCCTATCTGTTGCAGTTGCTACTTGCCGTTTCTGGGCACGGCGAGCGCGGTGCAAAGGATCGAAAATCACGCCGATCGCGGCGTGGTATGGAGGGCCGATTGGCTGCAACCGAGCGGACAACATCCCAGTGCCTGATCGCAAACCTCGAGCGCATTGGCGGTCGCGATCATGTGTGGCGATGCGAACGCCCGGCACTATGGTCGTCTGGCCGTCTCTGCAAAACCTCTCAAGATGGTTTCGCAGCGGGTGCCGAACCATGCCAAAAGCGAATGGAATGCCACGCTGCTGCAGCACCGGACGCATGACGCGGATAGAACGACTCATTCCGAGTCTCTCAAGATCCGGATGCATCCTGTACGATCCGAGTTCGCCTACCAAGCAATCAACCTCGCCAACCGTGAAGAAATGGCGCAGCAGGTCCTAGTGAGCTGCTACGCCGTGCACATCAGAGCCGATTGCGCGAACCCTCGGCCCTGCACCGGCCCAGCTACAACCGCCTGAAAGCCCCTGTCGCCCATAGGCCTTTTGGAAGAAGGCGGAGAGTTCGACATGATCGGCTACTTACAAGTCATTTCCCAGCACACGCTGCAGAAGCAGTGGCGTGATCGGGCGCATGTCAAGTGCGGTCATCTATGCAGCGCCCTGGAAGTTTGGTAAAATCGATTGTTTAGATCGCGAGCATCCACGCTATGGATAAGTGAAAGCCATGCGCTTCAAGGGCCTTGATCTGAACCTTCTCGTCGTGCTCGACGCACTGCTGACCGAGCGGACCCTCACGGCGGCGGCAAGCAGCATCAACCTTAGTCAGCCGGCCATGAGCGCGGCCGTCGCCCGGCTGCGCGACTATTTCAACGATGAACTGTTTACGACGAGCGGCCGCGAACGTGTTCTAACCCCGCGTGCGGAAACACTCGCCCCCGCAGTTCGCAGCGCACTCTTGCAAATCCAGTGCTCGATTATCTCTTGGGATCCGTTTAATCCGGCTCAATCCGATCGCCGTTTCAGGATCATTCTTTCCGATTTCGCCACACTCGTGTTTTTTGAAAAGGTCGTGGAGCGGGTTGCACGCGAAGCACCCGCCGTCAGCTTCGAATTGTTGCCTATCGACGACGACCCCGATGAGCTTCTCCGGCGCGGTGACGTCGATTTTCTGATTTTTCCAGAATTGTTCATGTCAAGTGCCCATCCAAGAGCGGCGCTGTTCGACGAGACGCTCGTGTGCGTGGGCTGCTCCACGAACAAGCAGCTGCCACGGCAGCTTACATTCGAGAGATACATGTCGATGAGGCACGTTGCGGTCAAGTTCGGGCGGACGCTGAAGCCCTCCATCGAGGAACAGTTTTTTCTTGAGCATGGTCTCAAGAGACGTGTCGAGATCGTTGTGCAGGCCTTTAGCATGATCCCGCCGATGGTCTCAGGCACAGCTCGTATAGCGACCATGCCCTTCCGGCTGGTTCAGCATTTCAAAAAAACCTTCCCCCTGCGGATCATCGAACTTCCGCTGCCACTACCCACGTTCACCGAGGCCGTTCAATGGCCCGCCCTTCACAACAGTGATCCGGCAAGCATCTGGCTGCGAGAGATATTGCTACAGGAGGCGTCTCGAATGACTTCTCCGGGGGACGCCAAAAGGCGCCCCAGGCAGCCCTAATTTACTCCCGCGTCTCACGCCGGCACTCGCGTCAATAGCCCGTGTCGGAAGAGAGCGACGCTCGCGGCAAGTGCGCCTGCGAGGTCGTCCAGCGGGTGGGCTGCGTCGACAAACGGTGCGAATGAGAAGGGCCCCCCATAGCCGCCATCAAGCAGCGCCCGGATCTGGCTGCCATTGTCGGAACCGACCAGGACGCGATCCGGGTAAATCCAGTGGATCGGATCGTTCACGCTTGAAATGTGGACGAGACCGGTCAGCTCGGAGGAGAAGAACGTCTCCCCGGCAAGCGTGTGGTGGAACGTGTCGTGCACGAGGCGGAAGACGGATTGGCCATCAATGGCGGCAATGGCCTTAGCCGCTTCGTTCTTCGATCGAAGCGAGCAGGTCCGGAAGCCCAGCGGCTCGATGAGACCGATCAGACCGCGCGACTGGAGGATCGGCTTGAGCGCCTTCAAGGCGACGCGGAGATCGCCCCGGCGCTCGACATTGGCGGGCCAGGAGCCATCGTTGACCGGCACCAGCATGAGCGTCTTGGCTCCGCAGGCCGCTGCATAATCGGCGAGCTTGCTCGCCTCGGCCCTGCGGGCGGGGGTCCACTCATTGAAGCGCTGGAGGGCATTGACGGAAATAATCCCAACGCCTGTGTCGGCGGCCGCAGACCGGACGTCCGCCGCCGGCATGCCGCGTGCAATAGCATTGCTGCCCGGTTGGCTGCGGATCTGGACATCGGTTAGGCCCTGGTCGCGGGCAAAAGCGAAAAGTGCCCTGACGTCAAGTCCGGGCGTCGCCAAATAATCGAGTGCAAAGCGGGGCGATGCTTCGCGCATGGCTTGGCTTTCCTTCCATGAAACGGGCGTCATTCTCGGCTGACTGGCTTCTACCGTGCGTTGATTCGCGAGGTCCGAAATGATGGGCATGAGCGAGGCGAGGCAGTCGTACTCACGTTTCTCTCACGCTATGTTTTTCTCTCATTTATGAGCCGACGTTCACCCAAACGGCGGTGCCGCGCCTCCTGAGACATGGTTAAATAGGTGCAATGACCGAACTCGCTCGCAGCCATCCAACTGCTTCCGCAAGGTACCCGCCAAAGTCAGGCAGCAGGGTGTTTCGCCAGAGCGAGGCCGACGCCCAGCGCGATCATCGCGCCACCTGACGCCTCCCTCAGGCGGCGGATCAACCCGGGACGCGCTGCCGCGCCGTCTTGAATGCCGCTGGCCACGACGGCAACCACGATGTCGGCGAGCGTGTTGAGCGCAATGGACACGGAGCCAAGCACCACGAATTGCAGAGCTACGAGCCCTGCGCTCGGATTCACGAACTGCGGAATGAAGGCGAGGAAAAAGACTGCCGTCTTCGGGTTGAGCGCCTCGACCAGTACCCCTTCACGAAACGCCCGCCGGGGTCCGACTGGACCCACTGCGGCGCCGTCATCGCCGCCAGTCGCTCCCCTGAGGCGGGCGGCTTGAAAGGTGCGAAAGCCGAGCCAGACGAGGTAGACCGCGCCGAACAGCTTTAATGCGGAGAACAGTTCCGAGCTCTCGAGCACGATCGCGGAAACACCTAAGCTTGCGGCGAGGACGTGGATCATGCCCCCCAACCCCGTGCCGAAGCTGGAAGCGATACCTTCCCGACGACCACCGGCGAGCGTGCGCGCGGCAACGTAGAAGATGCCCGGACCGGGGGTGATGGCGAGCACGGAGGCCGCGGCGAGGTACAGGGCGAGTGGGGTCAGTTCTGGCATGATGGTCGATTCCGACGAAGTTCATGATTATTTTGGGATGAGAGCGGCGACGTCGCGGTCAGATGCCCGCTCGCTCGCCGCAAGGCCCGCCGCCACGCCAGCGCGGTCGGCCGCGTTCCGGTTCTGGCTCATTTTGCGCTTGCCCTCCAGCCTCGTGATTGGCATGCGCAGGCCGACGATTCCGCGGAGTTGCGCCTGTATAAAATCCGGCGGCGCGTCCGACACCGCCCAAGGCGAGGCGCGCTCGCCCTCGTGGTGGTCGGTCAGCCGATTCACGACGTCCAGCAATCTTCCCGCATCCTCGAAGAACTCGACCGGGCCATAGGCGTGGACGGCGACGTAATTCCAGGTCGGGACGACCTTCCCGGTTTCCCGCTTGGTCGCATACCATGCCGGCGTCACGTAAGCGTCCGGCCCCATGAAGATGGCCAAGCCGTCGCCCAGCGGCGGAACACGGCACTGGGGATTGGCCTTCGCCAGGTGCCCGTAGATCACGCCGTGCTCGCCCTCGCTCTCGTCAAGGAAGAGGGGCAGTGGCGTTGCGAGCGGCCCTTCCGCCGTGACGGTAACGAAGTTCGCCAGCAGCGCCGCGCGAATGGTCGCGCGCAGGCATTCCTTGTCGTCGTCGCGGAAAGCGGGAGGGATGTACATCGCGAAACTCCTTGCGTTACCAAGTCAGGTATCGGCAAGCTGGCCTATTGGAAACAGCCAGTCAGAAGCTATTGAGGTAGTCCAGTTGGTGAAAGATGGCATCGCGCGCCGGATCAGGGCACCGGAATCCCCGGTGCCGGTCACGGTATGCGAATTGCCTGCCAAACCTTTCGGACGCAGCCAGCGATCCCGCAGGGTCGCGCTATGTGAGCCTGTGACAAGCCCAATGAAATCGATCCAACGCGAAGTGAACCATACATTCAACAATCGTCGAAGAGTGAACCTACCGGCGGTGCTGGGCCATGCCGAGAGCCTGCGCGGGTCCTCATCGTAGCAGGTGACAACAGACGTCTAGCCAACTGTCGGAGCCGACCAGTTCGTCCGATGTCGACGAAGTGCTTGTTCGCAGGGCGTAAACGGCCTGTAAGCCTTCATAAGAGAGACCACACAGGTACTGGCTGGGAAAGCAGGTCCATGGGATCTCGCATTTCAGTGATGTTCTGGAAGCGAGCGAATTTCATATCCGCAGGCATCTAATGCAGGAATCAGATTGGACAGCGCCATAACGGTCTGGTTGCGCAGACTGGCTTGAGTGCTCCGTGTCGACTCGTCGGGAGGGCATCCGTCGTGCAAGAGCACGATTGCGCCGGGGCGTACCGAGGCGAGCACTGCATCGACGATCGCGTCGGTGCCGGGGCGCGACCAGTCTCTTGGGTCGATCGACCAATGAAGGGCCGCCAGCCCCGCGATCTCTGAGGCAGTGAACACTTCTTCGCTCCAGGCGCCGTATGGCGCGCGAATGTAGCGGATCGAGGCCTGCGGGCATGCCAGCATGATGGCCTGGTTCGCCTCAAATACTTCACGTTGCACTTCGCCCAAACCGCATTTGGACAGGTCCGGATGAGACATCGTGTGGTTGCCTACCTCATGCCCTTCTGCGATCATTCGCTGGATGAGTTCCGGATGCTCTGCGGCGTAAGCACCAATGACGAAGAATGTCGCTGGCACCCGATTTTGCGCCAGCACATCGAGTATCTGTGGTGTGAAACATGGATTGGGACCGTCGTCAAACGTCAGATAAACGCTTCGACGCCCGGTGCCGTCAGCGCATTCACTCTGCACCTTCCATCTGTCATCGAGACGTCTCATAGCTGCGAACCCTTGCGGTCAATTGTTGTACCGGTCGGCCATTCGCAATCGGCATAACCCCGATCCTTGAGGTAGGGGCCTACGCTATCGGGGGGAGCTTGTCGCGAAGAGCCGACGCGATGCAGCTTGCGCCGATCACCGATGTACCTGGTCGAAAAGGGGATCGGCTCGCTTGATGTTCGGCGCAGACCAGGAGGGACACACCAGAAAATGCTCCTCGGAGCCAACGCATGCATCGACAATCTCCTTAGGGCTGCATCCTTGAATTCTTCCTATGGGACGTTCTGTACAATCGGCAAAATCGATTGTTTCGATGACAAGCATCCACGTTGCGGATAGATGAGACAAAGGCTTGGATCGCGCGCAACCTCACGGCGGCGGCAGCAGCATCAACCTTAGTCAGCCGGCCATGAGCGCGGCCGTCGCCCGGCCGCGCGACTATTTCAACGATGAACTGTTTACGATGAGCGGCCGCGAATGCGTTCTAACCCGCGTGCGGAACCGTCAGCGTCTCAGAGTCGAGCGACGACGTCGCGCAGCATCTCGACGCCTTTTTCGATCTGCCGGATGCTCAGGGCGGAATAGCCCATGACAAGCCCGACGCGGTCGGCTTCGCCTGCTCCCGACTGCCGATGATAAAGCGGCGAAATCGGGTGCAGACCCAGACCCGCGTATTGGGCAGCTTCGACCAACGCCGTTTCACGCGATCGCGGCAGGTCGTTGAACCATATGACGACGTGCAGTCCAGCCTCTGCCCCCTGGACGGCGATCCGACCTTGAAAACTGCGCTTCAGGGCGGTCAGCAATGCCTCCCGGCGCTCGCCGTTGATGCGGCGCACGCGGCGCACATGGCTTTCATAGCCACCGCTCTCGATCAGAGAGGCCAATGACTCCTGCCCCGCCATCGGAGAATGCCGGTCGGCAAGCTGCTTGGCGGTTTCGAAAACCTGCAGGAATTCCGCCGGGACGACGAGATAACCGATCCGCAGCATCGGCGAGAGCGTCTTGGAGATGGTGCCGAGGTAGATGACGGCCCCATGATCCTCGAGGCTATGCAGCGGGGGAACGGGGCTGATATCGTAGCGATATTCGCTGTCGTAGTCGTCCTCGATGACATAGGCGCCCTGCTCCCGCGCCCATTCCAGAAGCTGATGCCGCCGCGGGATCGGCATGACGCCGCCGAGCGGAAACTGATGCGAGGGCGTCACATAGGCCAGCCGGGCCGCGACCCCCGCCAGTTGCTCCGTTTGCATGCCGTGATCGTCAACCTCGACGGGAACGGGCGTGGCACCTGTACTGGCAAAGACCTGGCGCGCCATCCTGTAGCAGGGGTCCTCGATGACGAAGCTGTCCCCGGGGTCGAGCAGCAGGCGCGCGCAGAGATCGAGGCCCTGCTGCGAACCATTGACGATGACGATCTGCTCGGGGTCGCAGCGCACAGTACGGGCGCGCCAGAGATAGCCCTGAAGCGCTTGGCGGAGCCGGCTCGAACCGCACGGATCGTCATAGGCGAGCCGTGCCGGCCGCTGCGCCATCGCCGCGTTCATCGCGCGCTTCCAAACCGATGCGGGGAAATCTGAGGGCGCCAGGACGCCATATCGGAAATCAACCTTCAGCGTGTTCGGCAGGTAATCCGGCCAGCGCGGAGTACCACGCAGCCGTTCTCCATAGCTTGACAAGTGAACCGGGCCGAACCGTTTTGGGGGATTGGCGGTCAGCTCATGTCCCAGCAGTGAGGATGCGACACGAGGGCGCGCGCCTTGACGGATGTCGATGAAACCTTCCGCGGCCAGCTGCTCGTAGGCGACGGTGACGGTCGTTCGCGAGACGCCAAGTTCCTCGGCGAGACCACGGGAGGACGGCAGCTGGCTTCCGGTGCCGTAAACGCCTCTGAGGATCTGCTCGCGAAGCGCTTCGTAGATCTGGCGCGCGCCCATGCCATGCGAGCGGGTTGAAGCACCGGGACCTGGAGACTGGACCATTTCTTTTCCTGCCAACTGGACATTCCATATCAACCAGTTTGCAGCCACTCCTTCCGAAAGCCAAGGCACGTCTGAAGCCGATGCCCGAGACCGCAATCCAAGACCGGAAAGTGGCACATCTGCGAACGATGCCAAATTCGGCTTCGCTACCCTCGCGATCCATCACGGCTACGATCCGGCTGGTTTTCCCAATGCCGGTCAACCACGCGTCTTCCTGAGCTCGACCTACGATCGAAAGTGTTGCGGCGAATGAGGCCGCCGCCTTGGCGGCGCAATCCTCGGCGACGCGGAAGCCTCCACACGCTGTACGAAACGGGCTTGCGCTACATCACCGGCGCGGCGCTCTCGACCATGTCCTCCTTCCTGGTTCTGCGCGGGCTGAAAAGGACTCTCACGCTTCGCATGGAATGGCACAGCACCACGGCGCTTGCGATCGCGCAGGTGCGCGACGGGCATTCGGCCGTGGGTTAGGTGAGCTCCCCTTCTTCGACTCGCATCCCGATCAGGCGATTGCCCGAAAGGAGATGTCGGGCATCGCCAACGAGGGGGCCGAAGGGTCAAGGCGCGCTAAGACATGATCGTCGCCTCACCAACGCATTTTGCCAAAAGCATCTCAACGACTAATATGCCGGCTTGGCGCGCCGTAGGGCCGCCGCCTTATCCCGCGAGCGGCGCAGCCCGCTCGCACGTCCCGTCCGCTATGCGTAACACCAGGCTGATGCCGAAGACCATAGGCAGTCACCGAACCGGGTCCGCCGTCGAGAAACGACGAATTGGTGCTGTCTTGAGCCACCGGCAAGCAAATCCATTACTGATCCTCGACTGCCATAGGCGTTATGCATGCTCGCAGCCTGGGCACAGTCATATGAAGATGCTTGGACAGAACGGTGTTTCGGCAACTGTTATCTGTCGTCCAGCTTTTGGCATCAGTTTTGATGGACGCGAGCAGCTTGCGAGGGACGCATCCGAACGCGGCGCTGCTCCCACAACCGTCGCAGTTCTCCTGTGAGAGCCTCGCGCTGGGCCTGATCCAGCGTAATTGTATCGAGGAGATCCGCGAGCACGGCTTCGCCCTCGATTCGCGTCAGCAGATCGAACAATTCAGGTGAAATACGCACACCGTCACGGCTGGAGTGATCCGTTCGGATTTCGCAGATGGTCTCCTGGCGATCCAGCGCCGTGTGAGCGCGGACCTTATACAGTGATACATAAGGCGGCAATGAAACCGCTAGCGCAGTCCAATCCTCCAGCGTTGCGGCCCGTTTTTTGACGAGGAACGGCCCGACCACAAGTCCATCCAACCCTGTCGTCAGGAACGTGGCAATCGAGTCTGCAACTGAATCCACGATCGGCTCGGCATTGTTGTTAAAGGACGTGTTGAGCAGAATTGGGATGCCAGTGCGCTGCTTGAAGGCATTGATGACGTCCCAGTAGGCCGGACTGGCCTTGCGCGATACTGTTTGCAGCCGAGCCGTACCGTCGACGTGCGTGATGGCGCCGAGCAAACCACGCTTGGAGTCGCGCACACGGACCACGAAATTCATGAAGGGAAATTCGCACGCACTGCCTGGGAGGTCGAAAAATTCGCGCGCATCCTCCTCCAGCACTGATGGGGCGAACGGGCGATACCCTTCCCGCTTCTTGACCATGGCGTTGATCCGGTCCTTGTTTGTGGCGGGCCTGGGGTCGGCAAGAATGCTGCGATTTCCGAGCGCGCGCGGCCCGAACTCCGAACGACCTTGCACCCAGCCGATCACGGCGCCACCGGCCATCCACTCGGCTGCCCTATCCGCCACCTCCTCAGTGCGTTCAAACTCCAGGTGCCCCGCCCATGCCTTTAGTTCCTCTTCCACAGCATGATCGCTCGCGAGATCCGGCCCCCAATAAACCTCCTGCAATCGCGCACGCGGCGCGGGGCGGCCCAGCTCACCAGACACGATGAGTGCAGCGCCCAATGCGCAGCCAGCGTCGTGCGATGCGGGCTGCACGAAGATGTCTTCGAAAAGGCCTGAATAGAGCAGCTTGCCGTTCATGGAGCAATTGTGCGCAACGCCACCGGCCAGGCACAGCCGCGTCATCCCGGTGGCCTCACGATGATGCCGAAGAATATGAAACACGATGCGTTCGAGTGCTTCCTGTAGCGACGCACTCACATCTTTGTGCTGCTGAGTGAATGGCATTCCCTTTTGCCGGACCTGAATGGTGCGAAGCAAAGTCGGACCGATGCGGTCCAGGTGGACGCGATACTCGCCGTTTGCAGACAGTTCATAGAACTGCTCGAAAAGCTCGCGATAGGGAACGGGATCGCCGTAGGGGGCAAGCCCCATTACCTTATATTCATCGAACAAGCCGTAGCCGAGATACCGGATCACCTCGAGATAAAATAGCCCAAGGGAATTGTTCTCTGGGAAAGTCGCGAGTTGCGAAATTTCAGCACCAGATCCTACCGCCACAAGACCCGACTGGAAATCACCAGAGCCATCAATCGCGAAAATCAGACTTTGCTCGAAGCCCGACATTGCAAAAGCACTCACGGCGTGCGCCTGATGATGACTTACGAATGAGATACGCGAAGGGTCGAGCTCGCTACCGAACTCCTGCGCCAACAGCTGCTGCACCAAAAATTTGGCATCCAACGGAATGGAGGCGTCGGGCTCGGAAGCAAGCATGTTTTCGAGCATGGCGTTGCAATAGGCTTCGGTAGCGTAGTACGCCACATGATCGATTTCGCTGAGCTGAACCCCAGCGGCTGAAAGACAGTATTGAACCGAACTGATTGGGAGCTTGTTGGAGTGCTTGATCCGATTGAGGCGCTCCTCTTCTACGGCCGCGATGACCTGTCCGTCTCGGACGAGCACCGCAGCGCCATCGTGCATGAATGTATTCGCAATCTGGAATCGGTTTTCATAGACTTTGTCTAATCCGCCGCTCAATCCTAGACACAGCATCTCGCTCTCCGTTTATCGCACAGGAAGACTGAATTGGCCTGTTTCAAGGCCGTTTGATCAAAAACACAGGCTGCGTTGTCGTTCGCCGCCGCGAACGCCAGTCAGACATCACCAACCTCAAAGAAATTCTCTTACGCCTGGATCAACATGAGATCCTGTGATCGAGGTCCCGGGCGTTCCATAACGTTGAGAGATTGAGTGGATGCCACGAAGACCCTGGGTTGGATGCCGATTTGCGTTGGCGATGTCGTTTTTATTTGCAGCACGAAGTCCGTAGCGCATTGTTTATCTCACTCTCTTTCGTCAGCGCATTAGTCGGCGGCGCAACAGCGCCATCGAGAGGAAGAATGGCAACAGCGCGTACAGGCCGAGCACACCGACGTGCAGGGCGATGCCGCTGATCGGGCGATCAAGCATAACCGGACGAATGAGGTCGATCGCATGTGACAGCGGCATGCATCGCGCTATCTGCTGAAAGGCGCCAGGCAGCTGGTTCAATGGGAAAACGGCGCCCGACAGGAACAGCATAGGTGTGAGGACAAGCGTCTGGTAAAACACGAAGTAATCGTAGCTGGGCGAAAGTGCGGTGACGATCATCGCGAGGCTCGCAAATACGCACCCTGTCAGAGCAATGATTGGCAGCGCATAGAGGACGGACGGCCAGGCGGCATAGCCCAAGGTTGCGGTGACGATGGTAATAGCCGTACCGGCCATGAAGGCCTTGGTGGCTGCCCACGCCAGTTCACCCAGAACGATATCGCCGAGGGTAACGTGCGTATACAGCATGGCTTCCCATGTGCGTTGAGAATGCATGCGAGCGAAAGCCGCGTACAATGTTTCCAGGGTAGAGGCGGTCATCGCACTTACCGCGACCATGCCGGCCGCCAAAAAGGCGATATACGACGCACCGTCGACGCGGCCGACCATTATGCCGAGGCCGGTGCCTAGGCCGAAAAGGTAGATCATAGGATCGGCGAGGTTACCGAGAAGCGACACGAGTGCGACTTTCTTCCATGCCAGATAGTTGCGTCGCCATACCGCAACCCAGTTCCACGCATTGGCCGGCAGCGCCGCCGCAAAACCTTCAATCATCGCTCACTCCTCCATCTCGCGCCCGGTCAGCCGCAAGAAAACATCCTCGAGATTGGCTGGACGCAGAAGAAGACGCAGACCTGCTCGCCCCTGCAGTTGCGTGCGCACCTGGTCAGGGTCTGGCGCATAGCAATAAAGGGTTTCGCCGCTGACCTCGATGCGCTGGGAATGTGGCTTGACCAGCGAAAGCAACTCGTGCGGATCGCCGCCATAAATCTCCATGACCTGGCATCCGATATGCTCGTCGATCAGCGCCTGCGGGCCGCCTTCGGCGATGTTGCGGCCCTTTTCGAGCACGCACAGCCGATCGCATAATCGCTCAGCCTCTTCCATGAAATGCGTCGTCAGAATAATCGTCTTGCCGCGTGCCAACAGGGCGCGCAGCCGCTCCCAGATCAGGTGGCGCGCGTGCGGATCGAGGCCGGTGGTCGGCTCGTCCATCACAATGAGCTGGGGGTCGTTGATCAACGCCCGCGCCATTGTCAGGCATCGCTTCATGCCGCCGGACAGTTCCGAGACGCGCGCATCCGCCTTGCGCTCGAGGCGAGCGAACTCGAGAAGCGACGGGATGACCGCTTCGCTCTGACGTGTGCTCATGCCGAAGTAGCGTCCGAACACCAGCAGGTTCTCGCGTACGGTGAATTCCTGGTCAAGATTGTCGAATTGCGGGACCACGCCAATGCCCCTGCGTGCCAGCCGAGCGCGCGCCGGCACCGGGACGCCAAGCACCGTGATCGTGCCCGCGTCAGGGCATGTCATGCCGAGGAGCATACGCGCAATCGTGCTTTTGCCCGCCCCGTTTGGTCCGAGGAGGCCGAAACACTCTCCCGACGCAACGGAGAACGACAGTTCGTCGACAACGATCTTGTTCCCATACGACTTGGTTACGCCGGCAAAATCGACTGCCACGGTTGACGCAGAGTCAGGCACGGAGCTTTTCGCGCTTGTTTGCCCGTGAGACTCCCGTTCGATCGCAGGAGTCTCGAGCCGCCGCAAATCCTCTGGGCCCAACTTACGCTTCAACACTTGATGTTTCTGGTCCTGGCTCAAAACTCTTCTACCTGCGATCAAGTAACTATTGCTGTTCGCTGTAAGCGGCGTCAGATCCCACCAGGTTTGGCTTTGGAAGGGCGTCGCCGGTGTCTTGCACATTGGCCGCCGAGCTTCGCGACAACCAATCGCTGTTGCTCAATGTACACAGCGCGTATGCTTTCAAGGGGAGCAAGAGAAAGATGTTGATGAGTGTGTGGAGCGAGAACCCGAGAAATCGAAGTTGGCGCGCACGAAACGCTGCCACGCTGCAGCGAACTATAGTCATGGCTGCAATCATCAGGCATGCCGTCCAAGGCACAGTACCTGTCGTTACGAATTGCGCGAGCCCCGCCAGAATCGACAAAGAGAGCAATAATGGGCCAATATTCTGGCCAATCACGTCCAATGTGAGATAAATATTAAGGCCGCGCAGCAGTTGGAACGCCAGCAACGTGTCACGGAAAGTGCTCCGGGCCCAGCGAAGCTGTTGGCGCAGATAGGGACCCATGCTGTTGGGAACGACTGTTGCCGCGACGGCCTCCGGGACATACTCTGTTCGAAAGCCTGCTTTCAGCATCAGGATCGTAAGGTGGCGGTCCTCGCCGAAGTCGCTCGGCTTCCCTCGAAAGCGCTGCGTCTCGTACTGATCCAGCAGCGAAACAAGCGCGGATCGCCGGTACATGGCACACGGACCGCAGCAACACATGACGGCACCGAACCGAGCCTGCGCTGCCCGCTCTTCGTTGCAGGCGAGCCAGTATTCCATGTCGATCAACCGCGTCAGCCAAGTTTCACTGCGATTGCTAGCCGCCAACTGGCCCATGGCGGCGCCGACCGCTTGATCTTGCATCTTTAGCGCAAGCCTGGTGATGACGTCCGGGGCGAGTATCGTGTCCGAATCTACATTCAGCACCAAATCTCCGCACGAGCGGCGAATGGCGGCAATCTGCGCCTTGCGCTTTCCGACATTCTTTGGGAGCGCAACGAAGTTGAACCTCGGGTCGCCCGCGTATTCCTCGTGTACACCCACGAGGGCATCGCGGTTTGCAGAACCGTCATCAACAACATAGACCTGCAGTTTGCCGGCGTAGTCCTGACTTGCAATGGAAGCCAGGCAGTCCGAGAGGGTGCGAGGCGCCTCGTTGTAGCACGGGATAATGACATCGACGCTCGGCCAAGGCTCACCGCTGGGCGGGTCGCCCGAGGTCGGCGGTACGTTTGTAGGCAGGGTATAAAAGACCTGCGCGGTTTTATAGACGGTCGACAGCAGCGCGTAAGAGCAGATGGCAACAGTACTGGCTGAGGCAAATAGGTTCATGAGATGTCAGATTTTTCAGTGAATTTGAGGGAAGCGGGCGGATAGTAAAACCGCGGCCAATGCTGGAATCAGCTCGATCAACGCCATGGGGACGGGTCGCGCTGACTGACGTCGTAGCGGGTGTCCTTCATAGCTCTGGACCGTTCCGATCGATCAAAGTGCCGGCCGGCCACTCGCTCATTGAGCGTCCAATTGGGAGCACCAGGACGAGTACGTTGTCGTCGACTCGCGTGGGAGGCAGATCGAGGTACACGTCCGGGTGGGTTGAACGCACGCGAACGCCCGACAAAATGTTCGCCAAGCCTTTGCGGCAGAACCTCGAAACATGGTTCCGGAGCGCGGGCCGCACCGAGCCGAACGCGAATGGAACGCCAAGCTGCTGCAGCACCGGATACATCACGCTGATCGAATGGGCGATTCCCAGCCCCTCAAGATCCGGACGCACCCCGTATAGACCGAGTTCAGCGACAAGCAGATCATCGTCGCCAACTTTGATGTATCGGCGCAGCAGGCCCAAGTGAGCCGCTACCCCGTGCACATCACGGCCGATTACGCGGAGCTCCGGCCTTGCACCGGCCCAACTTCGACCGCCTGCGAATTGCTTCCCATTAAAGGCTCCGGTCGGCTCATAGGTCTTCCGGAAGAACTCAGAGAGTTCGAGGTGATCGGGAAGCTGCAACTCATTTTCCCAGCATAACCTCCACTGCACGTCAGGGCGCATGCGAAGACTTCCTCTTTTTCGGGTTCTTTTGTGCACCTCACGCGGTAGAGCAATGGCGGTGCATGTCATGGGTCTATGAACGGCCCTCCCGGATTGGTAAAATTGATTGTTTAGATCGCGAGCATCCACGCTATGGATGTTAAAACCATGCCTTTCAAAGCCTGATCTGAACCTTCTGGTCGTGCTCGATTGGCCCGATAAGCGGCGGCACCGATGGCAGCTGTCGGTGACACAACCTGATTCAAGAGCGGCCGCCAGCGCGTGGCTGCGCCCGTGCCGAAGCAGCGATCAAGTGGAGGACGGCCCGACTGTTAGGCGTCAGCAAACGCGGCGACCGTTGGCGCACGCGATGATGCATGGCGATCGCGCAGCTCTGGATCGCCGGCGGCAAACAGGTTCCGCGAAGCTCTATCGCGCTCGCCAACAGGAATCGTCTGGTCAATGCTTTCGAGTGTTGCCGGTCAACCGGACTGTCGGTGAAAGCACCTGGAGAGCGGGAAGGAGGGCGCGCCCGGATGGCGCTACTTCGAAGGAATTGTTTGAGGTTTTGGCCGACTGGAACACACAGCTTGAGCACCTGAGGCCTGAAGTCCGCAAAGGAGCTGGCCCCTAAGTCTTCATTCCGTGCGAGGGATCAAAAATCGCCGCACACAGAAAGGCAGCCTAAGGAGCGTCAGCACTTGCGCCGGCCGAAGGGCCGGGACGCGGGACTGACTGCAACGACGAGATCGGTTAAAAGGGCAGCCGTAGGAGTGTCAGCATAGCGCCGCATAAGGCGATCGCGGTAGGGACGCTCATTGCTGAGCGCCCCCCCGCACAGATCCGTACGTGCAGAATTCCCGCATACGGCTCCTACCTTGGGTGTTTGACGGCGAAGCGGATTGCCGGCCAGGGATGCAGGATTCTTGGTTTCGGAAGCCATTGCACTGCGAGCTTTTCGACTCGGGACGTCGACGTCGTGTCCATCTGGCCACGGTGTCTCAGAGCCAGCTTCCAGAGGAAGATGACATGCTCCCTAAATGCCTGAAGTGATCGCAGGTTGGCAGGCACCGCATGATACTCATAGTATCCGCGGACGACCTGCCTGAGCCATTTCGCTTGTTCGCGAATTGGCTGGTTTCTCAACCATCGCAGCCGGTCCTTGATCTCCCGGAGCTTCGCCCTCATACGGTCGCGGCGGGACTTCCGCAGAAGCATGAAGTCTCCCCGCAGTGATTTGCCGCAGATATGGGTAAAGCCGAGAAAGTCGAAGGTTTCCGGTTTTCCAAGACCACGTTCCCGTCGGCGACTGGCCGCGTAGCGGCCAAACATTAACAGGCGCGTTTTCTCAGGGTGCAATGACAGAGAGAACTTCTCCAACCGTTCTCGCATCTCGATCTGGAACCGGTGTGCGTCAGCTTCTCGTTCGAAGCCCACCACGATATCGTCCGCGTAGCGCACGATGATCATGTTGCCCGTGGCTGACCGCTGTCGCCAGCGGTTAGCCCAAAGGTCGAAGACATAATGCAGGTAGAGGTTCGCGAGCAGTGGCGAAGCCACCGATCCCTGACCCGTTCCCTGCTCAGACGTCGTGACGATCCCTTCTTCCAGAACGCCCGCCTTCAGCCACTTCTGGATGAGACGGATGATACGCTGGTCGCCGATCCGATGGCTCAGGAACCTGACCAGCCATTCCTGACTGACCTGGTCGAAGAACTGCTGGATATCGGCGTCCAGTATGAAGTTCACCTTTCGCTTTTCGATCCCGACCGCGAGTGCGTCCAGCGCATCGTGCTGGCCGCGTCCGGGCCGGAACCCATACGAGAACCCGAGGAAGTCTTCCTCGTAGATCGCGTTGAGCACCGCGACCGTCGCTCTTTGGACAATTTTATCCTCAAGGGCGGCGATTGCGAGCGGGCGTTGGCGTCCGTCCGGCTTTGGTATGTATTGCCGCCGTGCGGGGCTTGCCCGGTATGCACCTCTTTGGAGCCTATCGCGCAGATTCTCGATCAGGTGATCAAGGTCCGCTTCGTAAGCTCGCCATGTCAGCCCGTCTACGCCGGGGGCTGCATCACGCCGTAGAGCGTAGAATGCCGTCCTCAACGTTTCGAGATTGAGATGGTGAAAGAGGCTGGTGAACCTCTCCTGCTTCCTAAGTCTTGCGACTTGCCGTATGCGTTCCAGCGCATGTGACACGCTTTCCCGGTCCTGTGCCCGGCGCGTGGTTTGCTGATCCGCATTCCCCTTGGTCGCTGCCCTTGGCTCCACCGACTCCGCAGCCGGCTCCCCGGCCTTGTTCGTCAGCTTCATAGCTACTACGGCAACGTCTGACTTCTCACGATCGTTCATCATCGGCTCATGCTTTCGCTTTCCCGATACGGACCAAGGAAGGTGATACCGCCTTGGTCAATCGTGAGATCTCCCGGTTCCCGAACATGGAATTTCCACACATGCCAGGTTCTACGACCACGCCGAGTTGGTCGGGCACTCGCAATAACGCGCCCTACCATGTTGCCTTCCGGAGCATCCACGCCGTCGGCACTCGAGATTAGGTCCCTTACGCGGCTCAATGGCTGGCCTGTGCTTTCTCCTACCGACGCTTCACCAACGACCTCGCGGGCGTTGGCGCACGGCTCGGAGCCAGTGTGGGTTGCTACTCCTTCACTGAAATGGACTTTCACCATTCTATTCCTTGCCGGTTTCTCCGGCGCTCGGACACGGGACCGACGGCCCCCGACGAGGAGTGCCGCTTTCCCGGCTAGGGATCGTCACCTACCTGGGCCGAAACACCTTTGAGGTTCGGTGGCGGCAGCCGTAGAGCCCGTCCCGCATAGGGAGCCATGCAAAATAAGGACTTCGCTTCATGTGGGCATCTATGGGTCATTTATTGGGTAAAGCCGTTACGCAAAATGGCAGAGGTGGGGAACGGTCACCCCGCCGCTTCCGAACCTGATGTCTGGACCGGAAAGGCTTCGGCCGACGTCTGGGGCCGTTGAGGTGGAAGCGGGCGAAAACCCCTCGAGGCTCGCGGCGCTGAACATCGAGCCGCATGAAGAAGCCGGATGTAGTCAGCGGTTGTTACCATCAACCGGATCCAGCTACTTGTTGCATCGGGCGCTCTTATACGTCCGCATATTGGGTCAGCTTGACACCGCAGAAGCGCACAGTGTCTCCCAGTGTTTTATCAGGCAGCGGAAATCGGCTTTCGGAAGAGAGCCAGCAGGCAGTCTTCATTGATCGACGCGCCCCGGCACTCGATGCACTCGATCTCGGTCAACGATTCGTTCAGCATGGCGATGGTGGTCTCTGCACCAGCAGCGTGCCCCCAGCGTTGGCAATTGGCGTCACGTGCCGACCCGAAAACCAGCTGCCCGCCTGGCGCAAGCAGACCTACCAGGTTGCGGACTGCCGCGCGGATCTGAACGAGGTCTCCGACGTAGTAAAGAACCTCCGCAACGACGATCAGGTCGAACAGCTCATCACTCGAAAACTGTTGAACATCGGAAATTATCCAGCTGATGTGCGGCGTCTCCTTCATGCGTAAACGTGCTCGGGTAATCGCTGGCTCCACGACATCGATCACAGTGAGCCGCTGGCAAATGGGGGCTAGCCGCTCCGTAAAAGCGCCGGCAGCGCACCCGACTTCGAGCGCATTCGCGACTCGACCTTGCGCAAGTGACAACCGGAGAATTTGGGTGTGGCGCTCCCGCTCGAACGGGTTGCCATCGAGCCGCCATGGATCGTCTGCGGCCATTTCTCGATTCAGCAGTTCATGATCGATTTGGGTCAAATTCGCACCTAGCTAAGGCAGCAATCACCGGCGCTGCAAATGCCGTCAGATGTCGGTAGGGTCGGGACCGTACTGCGGGCCGAGGCAGTTGATTTCGGTCACGCTCCTAATTGGGTCCGCAGGATTGGCAAAATTGATTGTTTGGATGACAACCATCCACGCAGTGAACACATCGAAGGCGGAATTGGGCGTGGATTCGCACACACACGGCGATTGACACGTTGACGATCCGCGATGGAAGAGGCTCGCGGCATTCAGCAGCCCCGTCTTCATCAAGCTGATCCCGCGCAGCCGCGACCGCTCCCATCGAACCACACGCGCCCGCCTGCTACGACGCCAGCACGCTGATGATGAGACTATGGTGACCGGGGTTCACCGCCTCAGCATGGCCGCAATGCCATGACGGACAAAGGGAAGATGTTGGCCGAGGCGCAGCCCGACATGCCTTGCAAGCCGTGCCGCCGGATGCTCGCTTGAGTAGAGTCCGACGAGGATATTCGTAGCATGGTAGAGCGGCGCCGCCGACAGGCGCAGTCGGCTTTCATATCTGTGGAGCATGTCGGGGTCGGCAATGTCGCGACGGTCGCGCCATGCGGTCTCTATACCGCGGGCGAGCTGCTTCTGGCCGCCAAGGCCGATGTTGAAGCCATGCGCGGTCACCGGGTGCATGCCAATGGCGGCGTCGCCGATCAATGCGGCGCTCGGCGCCCGGAACCTGTGCGCCCAGGTCGTGGCCAACGGATAGATATGGCGCTTGCTAGCCAGGCTCATGGTGCCGAGGCGCCCTCGACAGCGCTTTGTCAACTCCCTCAGGAACAACTCGTCGTCGAGGGCAAGCAGTCGGTCGGCCTCGTTTGAGGGCAAAGTCAAAAGCAGCGACGACACGCCTTGCGCGAGCGGCAACATCGCCACCGTCTGATGGTGATCGAACCATTCGATCGCAATCTGGTGGTGGTGGCGCTCGTGCCTCACCCGGCAAATCAGCATCGAGTTGCCAAGCCGATTGATATCGGCGCCGATTCCGAGCAGATTGCGGGTGGCGGAAAAACGCGAATCGGCTGCAACGAGAAGGCGAGCGCTCAGCTGCCTGCCATTGGAGAGCGTTATCACTGCTCCTTGACGGCTGTTTGTTGCACGCACGACCGAGTGGCCGCACAGCAGCCGGGCATGGCCCCGCAAGCGGATGATCTTGAACAGGGCATCGCGGATCTGGCAATTCGGGACCAGAACGCCCAGTGGTTCCGCGGATCCGGCGGGGGCATCGAAACACAACGCAAACGGGCTCGATCCGTTGAGGACGCGTGCGCCTTGAAGCGGTGACTTGTCCGAAGCGGAGATAACATCCCAGGCTCCGAGCTCGCGAAGGATTCCAATCGAGGCGTGGGTGAGCGCGATCTCGCGGCCGTCGAAAGCCGGACTTGCCAGTCTTTCCAGGGCCTGCCCTTCCACAACCGCCAGTTTGAGCTGGCTATAGGCAAGCGATGCGGCGAAGGAAAGTCCGACCGGCCCGGCGCCCACGACAATAATGTCGAAGCTGTCGTCACAGCCGGCCATCAGCGTGCCGCCAGCGCGTCGGTTCTCTTCGTGAGATGTTGGGGGAGTCGAGCCGCATGTCGTGCATCGATTGCGCTGTGATCTATTGCCCGCATCGCCTCAAGCGCGGTTCTCACGTCGGTTCCTGGCTGGTGAAGCGTCATTTGCCTGCCGTATGATCTGGATTGTCAAGATGATGGGAGCGACGACCAGGCTGTCGGTCAGCCCATGCGTTTTCCCGTGAAGGACTGGGCGATCAAACCACGCCGACAAGGGCGTGGCCTTGATCTGGGTCAGTCGAGGCCCAGCCGGCGTCAGATGACGTCGATCCAATCCAGTCATGCGCCAGCTGACCCCATGACGACGCCATGGCACCAGCCAGCCCAAGGGAGAACCAGGCGTCTGATCTGGGGAAGGCTGTTTTAAGGACTTTTTGCGAGATCAGCGAATAACCGGCTCGCCATGAAAGCGCCGGCGCGAGGGCGGCGAGACGCCGAAGCCGACTTCCATCATCAGTCGTGGCGTGCGCGAAGGCACGGTGCCCATATGGAAGCCGAACGGATCCTCGACGAAGCCGAGGCCGGCTTCGCCGGTCAGCGTGACCGGACTGTCGTCGCCATAGACCTTGAGAACCTCCTGCGCCGGATGGCCGACAAGCAGCGTCAGCTGATGCTTGATGGCGCGGCGGTTATGACTGCCACGGACATAGACATGCGGGCCGGTGCCTTCGTCGACCGGCGTCAGGTAGAAGAAGAATTTCAGCATCCGCCAGTCATCGAGGTCGAAATGATACTTGCCAAGCGAGGCACGGTTCTTGTCGGCGTCGGAAGCCTCGCTGGTCGGGAAGCTCCACCACACGCGTGTGGTGATCAATTTCGCCTGAGCGCCCAGATAATGCGCGGCGATGTCGAGCAGCAGCGGGTCGTTCTGGATGGCGACCGCTGCCTTGCAGCCAAGGATGTGTTCGAAAAAGTGGCCGCTGAGCAAGGAGCGGCCGAAACGCTTCTCGGCCTCGGCATGGTCCTCAGCCATGAATTCGAGACGGCGATCGAAATTGCCGAAACAAGGCGTGTAGCGGGCGAAGGCGGCGATCTCCTTATGGATGGAAGTCGGCAGGACGAGCCCGCAAAACAGCCCGTCCGACCGCAGCGCCTCGAGAACGTCCTGGCGATCGACGCCGGCAAACATGGTGTCGTGGGCTTTTTGCGACACGCGAACCGGCTTTGCCCCACGCCAGTGCATCCGGCGCGCCGGCATGGTGCGGGCGAGCACGAACATCGGCAGCCATGCCGGGTTCTCGCGAATGTCCGACAGATAGGTCGGAATGCGCACGGCGATGCGGCGCAGCACGCCGCCGTTTCGCGCGATGGCCTCGAGACTGGCGGCGCCGGATTTGTCACGGCTCGAAAGGGTCATGAAGGTCCTCAGCTATGAATGCAATATGATATCGACGAAGCATCTCTTTTCACTGCCTCGCCGCTGGTCCAAGCCCGATTCCCGCAACGGAAGGACGTGTAGGCGCGCGTCGGTTTTTGTGCAATGCACAATAGCCTTGCGCGTGGCACAATGCTGTTCGGATCGCCGTGCGCATCAGCCAATATCCAGCGGCAGGCAAACGAGGCGGCGGCACTTAAAAAGAGCCGCCGCCCGGCTTGGCACCTATTGGCGGACGAACAGCGGCTGGACGCTCGCCCATTGATCGGCGGTGCGGAAGCCGCCGCGTTTCGTGTAGCTTTCGACCGGGAATTTCATCCAGTTGGGCATCCAGTTGTCGGTTTTCTCGCGGCCGTTCTCGCCCGACAGGCAATCGCGGATGATCTTCTTTTGCGTCTTGACCTTCTCGGCGACATTGCCGTCGGCGACAGGCTTGCCGGCGAGGTCGGCCAGCATCGCATTGGCGATCTCCCTGTCGCGCAGCAGGTCGAAGAAGGCGTCGTCCGCTTGCCACCACGCGCCCATGTCGATGCCCAGATGGTTGCCGAGGGCCTCGACGACGGCGCTGCCGGCTTCGAGCGTCTCGGCCATGACAAGGCTGAGAACGCGCATGACGTCGTCGTCGCAAAGTGCCAGCAAACGGGCAAAGACTGCGGCAAGCGCAAAGGCGTCGCCATTGCCGCCGGCTATCGCGCCCTCCTCGTCGGCCTGCCCAAGCAGCGCCAGCACCGCGCGCCGTTTTTCGGCGAATGCGGCTTCGGCCCTGGACGCGGCAATACTTGCCGCCACCGCTTCATTGGCGGTGCGCTGCGGCTCGCGGCGAACCTGCCACAGGCCCGAGCCTGCGATGGCATGCGCCACCATCAGGCGCAGCGCGACACAAGGATGGCCGAGCATGGCGGTACGCACGGCACCGTGGCGGTGCAGATCGACATAGTTCTGCATCGGCCCGGTGAGTTCCGGTCGCGACGGCTTGGCGGGCGTTTCGTCGTGCGCGCCGCCCTCGCCTTGCGCGCGGGCGCGGCGGGCTTCCTTGCGCGACAGCCAGCCCTCGTGGCATTCGACCGCGCCGCGATGCGAGACCGATATGAAGACCTTGCCGCCCTTCTTCCTCGGCGTCTTTTCATGGTCCCATGACTGGAAATGCTGCCCCGGTTCCAGCACGGCGACCTCGGGCCAGCCGGCTTCCAGATAGGCATCGCGTTTGGCGGCAATCGCCTCGTTCTGCTTTTGCCAGAACAGGTCGGCATCGGCGAAATAGCTGTCCTCGCCGAACAGGTCGCAGACGATCAGGCCCGGATAATCCTCGATGGGGAACAGCGCCACCTTGGTGGAAATCGACTGGCCGCCGAACAGCCATTGCTTCAATTGGTGGCCGCGCGGAGCGTATTGCTCGGGGTCGGCATAAAGCGCCAGCCAATCCTTCTGCTGCGCCTTGGAGGCCATGGTCAGATGGCGCGCCGTCTCGGCGTCGATGTCCTCGCGCCGATAGGCCTCGCGGATCTTGGGCAGAAGATCGCCGAGCGCCAGAATGCGTTTGACCAGAAGCTCGGTGACGCCGAAGGTTGCGGCGATATCTGGAATGGTGCGGCCTTCCCTCATCAGCCGCGAAAACGTCTCCCACTGCGACACCTCGTCGGGATCGAGCCGGGCGAAGTTTTCGATCAGCGAGGCCTCGAGCGCGTCGGCGTCGTCGCCGTCTTCCATGATGGCGCAGGGCAAGGCATTGCCCTGGCCGCGCTCGTCGGCGAGCGATTTGGCGGCGAAATAGCGGCGCCGGCCGGCGACGATCTCGAAGCTTTCCGGCGTGCCGTTGGGCCGCACCAAAAGCGGCACCAGGACGCCGCGCGCGCGAACCGACGGCAGGATGTCCGACACGTCGGGCGCGCGTTTGGAATGGCGCATGTTGAGCGCGGAAATGTTGAGCTTATCAAGCGGAATGTGGGCAAGTTGCATGGTTTGTCTCCTTCGTTGCGGGGTGGGATTGCCCCGCCGCAGAGGCTGCAAGCCGGCGCGGCGGGACGGTTTTCGCGCCCTAGCGGCGCGTCTGTTCCGCCGTGTCGGGCGGAAGCTTGGAATCGGCGTTGCCAAGGGCTTCTGCCGCCTGTCGCAGCAGCCGGTCGGCTTCGGTGATGTGGCCGGCGCTGCACGCTGCCTGGGCGTAGACGGAGAGCGGAAAGCGCGCCTTGAATCCAAGGTCGCGCTCGATGCCGAGGCCAAGCCGCCCCTTGACGCTTGCAAGCTCGGCAAGACTGACGCTGCCGAGTTCGGGGAAGCCGAAGCCGAGGTCGCAAAGGCCGAAAAGGGTGTCGCCGTCGGCGTCGAGTTCGGTGAGAAGCCAGGTCGCTGGGCCGGTAGGATCGAACAGTTTGACCACCGGGACATGGTCGGTTTCGGTGTCGGTTGCGCCATTGGCGAGCAGCAGGGCGCAAAGCTCGTCGGTGATCAGGATCATGGGAAAACTCCTCTCAAAACAGGTCGCGTTGATTTCTGGCGTCATCGAACAGCCCGATATCGAGCGGCTTTTGCGCCGCGCGTGGGCGCATCGGCGCGTCGGCCAAAAGGGCGAGGCGGTCGCGCGTGGTGGCTGGACACCGGGAATGAGCGTCTGCTCGCCTTGCGGCGTTGACTCGGTCCGCAGGGTGTCGGGATCGCGCGCGCTCATGCCGCGATCTCGTCTTGTTGCGCGCCTTCGGCCTCGGCGTTGAAGCCCAGAAGAAAATCGGTGGCCTTGGAGGCAAGGCTGGCGGCGCGGAAGATGGCGCGATTGTCCTCGCTCAGCACCTTCAGCCATGTGCCGATATAGTCGGCATGGCGCACGGTCGGCTCGATGCCGAGGGTCGAGCAGACAAAGGCTGCGGTGATTTCGGCAACCAGTTCCTCGCGCGCATAGGTCTTGGAACCGAAGGCGCCGGAGAGGTCGCGCGCCAGCCGCGCCGGGTGGCCGGTCCAGTGGCCAAGCTCGTGGAAGCAGGTGCGGTAATAGTCGATCTGCTGAAAGAATGCCGGCTGCGGCGGCACCTGAATGGAGTCACTGCCCGGCATGTAGAAAGCGCGATCGCCGCCGATGCGGAAATCCGCGCCGCTTCCTCGAATAAGCGCCTCGGCCTGCGGGACGATCTCGCGTTCGGGCAGCGGTTCTGCGTTGCGGTAAAGGTGCTCGGGCAGGCCGTCGCACTGCGCGACGTTGAAGACGGTGAAGCGCTTCAAGTACGGCACCGCCTGCGGCTCGTCGCCGTCTGTCTTGGCGCGCTCCTGCTCGCCCTTTGGGACAAAGCGGTCGGCATGCACGATTGTTGTGCCGCGCTCGCCCTTCCTGACATTGCCGCCAAGGGCAAGCGCCTGCCGGAAGGTCAGCCAGTTCTGGCCGGGATAGCTGCGCTCGATGACGGCGCCCCACAGGATGAGGATGTTGATGCCGGAATAGCGGCGCCCGGTGGCCGCGTTGCTGGGCAGGCCGAGGTCGGCCTTTGCGCTGCCCCATGGCTTGACCCATGGCACGGTGCCGCGCTCCAATTCGGCAATGATGCGGTCCGTGATCTCCTGATAAAGGCTGGCGCCCGAGCGCCCGCCCCTGCCCGCGCCAGCCTCTCGGCTGTCGGAACGCTGGTGTTTTGCACGCATCGTCTGGTCCTCCGCTCTTCAATCCCGCGCCTTTCCCCGCAAGTGGGGTGGGCGGCGAGACGCGACCGGAAAGGCCCGCCGTCGGAGGCGGACCGCATCCGAAGGACCGGAACGAAGAGGAGGACCCGAAGCGCAAGCGAAGGGTTGCGGGACGCCGCGGCGGGCCTAGAAGGGAGTGCCGCCCACCCCGCGCCGCCGGGAAAGGCCAACAGACAAACCGCGCCGGCCGGCAGGGCGGCGACCGTCAGCAGCCGACAGGCTGCCCGCGCCAGGGGGCGAAGCCGGATGGCCGAGACCGCCTGAGCCTGGCGAAGAAAAAGCGGGCTCGGTTCACGAGCACCCGGCACGCGCCGTCAGGCGCGCGGGCGCATCAGATTTCTGCGCCGTGCGGACATCGGTTTGGCGTTCCGGTCGCACTCGTTCAATCAGAACGAGGTCTTGATGCCGACCATCACTGTCGCCGCGGCAAAATCGCCGCCGATCCAGTCGTCTTCGCCGCCAGTCTCTGCGCCGGTCGCAATGTCATAGGTGTTGTAGTCGCCGCGAGCGGTGAACACCTTTACGTAGGAACCGGAGACGAAGAAGCTGGTCCGCTCGTTGTACTGGTAGCCGACGCTGCCGCCGACCATCAGAACCGGCGCCGATTCGAAATCATCCTCGAAGCGCAGGTCACGCATCCAGTGATGATCGGTAGCGCCGGCCGAGAAGGTCGTGCCGCCCTTCAGCGCAAAGCCGAAGTTCCAGCGATCCTGGACATAGGTCGCATCGATGCCGGCGAAGGCGACCGGCAATTTCTGCTGGTAGCTGATGGCCTTTGCGTCTCCTGGGAAGTCGCCAACCGAATCCCGGAAGCCGGCAACGCTGTAGACATAGGAGCCGCCATAGGCAGTCCACTTGACCGAGGTGTACTTGAAACCACCGTTGACGTTGATCAGCAGCTGGTCGCTGAACTGGAAATCGTGGCCGAGCGCGACGGTTGCCGAATAGAAGTAATCAAGATCGGTGTCGGAATGGCGCGAACGGTTGCTCCAGTCGTTCCAGCCATCATTGGTCGAGAATGACGGGTTCCAGTCATAGTCTTCCATGTAGCTGTCGCCGCTGAAGGCGATCTGGCCGGAAAGCTTGGCGGTCCAGCCGGCCTCGCTGCGCGCCGTCATCTCGGCTGAAATGACCGCAGAGGTGCCTTCCCAGATAAGGTGGCTCAGCTTCGAGCCGCTGCCGGGAGCCTGATAGACCAGCTCGTTGGCCTGGATGTCGATGACGCCGACGCCGCCAACGAAAGAGAAATTGGGATTGTAGGGCGCCGGTTCGCTCGCCACCGCGTCGCTGGCCATCGCCGGCCAGGCAGCGAGCAACGCTGCCGCTCCACCAAAGACTTTCGCGTACAATTTCATAGGACTACCCTCATGGGAATCATCCGCCATTCGGCTATAGGCAGCGTAACCGGGTGCAAGTCGGGTGCGGTCGTCTATGCAGCGCCCCTGTAGGTGGCAAAATTGCCGCCCTCGGCTCTGTTCCTCAACACTCAAGGAAACGTCGTTAGCGTGACCCGATTGACGGCGGTTTTTGCCGATGCGTTTCGGGCAGCGGGCGTGACGGCAACCCCTGCATTATCCGAGGCACACATTTGCGATGACGATGCTGGTACGATTGCAGCGGCAGGCAGCGACCACGCCGGACCTCAATCCGCTGAGATCGTGCAGGTTGCTTTGAGCAGCCCATAGCAAACTCTCTAGTCTAGATAATCCGAAAGAGCCGAGGGCCGAGTTCCTCGAACCCGTTGCGCAGGTAGAAATCGAGCGTGCGCTTCCATTTTGGTTGCCTGGGCGCTGCAAGCTCAAGTCGCTTCCAACCACGCGCATGGCCTTCCCGCGAGGCGACCTCAAGCAGTTGAGGGGCAATCCCTTTGGAGCGCTTTTCGGGTCGAACATACAGCTCCGAAATATAGCCGAACTTACCTCCTGCATAGATCGCCGTGCATTCATTCAGCACCATGATGCCGACCGGCTCGTCATCTGCACTTGCGATCACTGCGACCACGCCAGCGTCGGCAAGCATTATCTGCGCGCTTTGTCTCACGTCGTCGGGCGCGGGCGCTTTCCCGCCAGTGAGTTCATCGAGCAGCGCGTGAATAAAACGGACGACCGTCCCTGCGTCCGTTGCGTTGGCGCGGCGCGTAGATATGGAAGGCATATTTTCTCCTGCTAGTGGTCAAAATCCCGATTGATGCTGCCACCCCACGCAGATCCGACTCACTCTTTTAAGTAACTCGGACGAGTGAACAGCATTTTTCATCAAAAATATGATAAAAAATTGCAAAATAAATATTACAAGCAACAGGATACCGATGACTTGAGGTGAATTGCGCAGATAGGGGGGCCTGCAAATCAACCTGGTTACTTCGTGACCGCACGGTGAAGCCGCCTTGCCGAGGTAAGATGAAGTTGCAGGTCTAAAAGGGCCTAGGACAAACGATACAGCCTGAGATGCCCGTGCGGCCAGTACGCTAGGACAATGCAGTCGAGCAAAGAGGACATCCGTGACGGGCGGCGAGAGCGCTCGACGGTCGCCACACTCATTCGGCACCAGCCGGAACAGCCGAGCCGACCGGTGCGCAGAGGCTGGTTGCCGCGCCGATCAAGTCGGACACGTCGGCCCCGGTCGTCGCGAAAGAGGTGACGAACCTCACGATTCCGGGCTCCCACCGGTCATGGTAGAAGCGGAATCCCATGTCGAGCAGCCCTCGGATCAGGGACGTGGGAAGTCGGCAGAACAGGATGTTGGCCTCGGGACGCTGCTGGATTTTCACGCCTGGCACCAGGGCCAACCCCTGCGCGAGCGCCGATGCCATCGCATTGGCATGGGTCGCGTTGCGAAGCCAGACACCGTCCCTCAGATAGCCGTCCATTTGCGCCGCCATGAAGCGCATCTTGGAACTCAACTGGCCGGCACGCTTGCGGCGAAAGGCTATCGTGCTCGCGAGATCTCCGCGGAACGAGACGACTGCATCGACCCCAAACGTTCCATTCTTGGTGGCGCCAAATGACACAAGGTCGACGCCGGCCTTCCACGTCATCTCGGCTGGCGAGCAGCGCAGAGTGACGAGGGCGTTGGCGAAGCGAGCACCGTCCATGTGGAGCGCCAGGTTCGCTGACCGGCAGATATGTCCGATCGCCTTGATCTCGTCGAGCGCGTAGACCGATCCCATCTCGGTCGCCTGCGTGATGCTGACGCTGGAGGGCTGGACCGAGTGGATATCGCCCACCATGCGCGTTGCATTGGCCGCTAAGGCGTCGATGTCGATTTTGCCAGCCTCGCCTGGAAGCTGCACCAACTTCGCACCGGCGGTGTAGAACTCCGGCGCGCCGCACTCGTCCCGGTTGATGTGTGCATCGGCGTGCGAGAGGATGCTGCCCCATGGCGGCGTAATCGCCGCGAGCGCCAGCGCGTTTGCCGCCGACCCTGTCGAAACGAGGAACACGTCGACCGCATGCTCGAACACCTCGGCGAGCTGGCGCTCGACGGTATGCGTCAGCTCATCGTTGCCGTAGGGAAGCGCCTGACCCGACGCGCACGCGGTGATGGCTGCGATCACCTCGGGGGAGACGCCGGCGATGTTGTCGCTGGTGAAGTCGCGGGGGCGGGTCTGCTTGCTTTCGTTCATGGTCTGACGCTCGTTTCATCCATTGAGCGTCCAAGTTGGACGGTTCGCCGCGCGCTTTATTGAACGATATTCAAACCGAGAGGTAACGTGCCGGCGTCACCCCCAACACCGCCTTGAAGTGCCGGGTCAGGTGGCTCTGGTCCGCGAACCCGACCGCGACGGCGACCTCGGCGACCTGCTGACCTCGCCTCAGCAGCCGTCGCGCCTCGTCGATGCGGACCTGGATCAGGTAGCGGGTGGGGGGCAACCCGAAATGCGCCTTGAAGCCTTCGATCAGCGTCGCCTTGGAGCATCCGGCGAGGGCGGCCAGGGCGGCGAGCTGCAGAACTTCGTCAAAGTGGGCATGGATGAAGTCACATACGTCGCGGAACCTCGGTGGCACGAATTTTGGCTCTGCAACGCGCGACCTGCCGGCCTCTGCGAAGACGTGGGGCAGGAAACGGATCAGATACTCCTCGATCTCCAGTGCCGAGCTATGCCCATGTTCAAGCAGGCGCCAAAACGCGCTGAGGCCGTGTGCAACTGGGGCATTCTCCTGGAACGGGCTTTTGAAGTCGATCGTTCCGGGTTCGTTTTGGCCGCTGTCCTCAAGGACTTGCCGGATAAGGACTTCGGGCATGTAAAAGATCTTCTGGCTCCAGCCAAGATCGTCACCAGCACCCCCGAAATGCGGTTCCCCGGGCGCGAAGGTCGCGACGGTGCCGCTACCGGCGTGCCAAACCTCACCTCGGCACCAAACATCATGGACGCCTCGCTCGATCAGCCCGATCAGATACTCGTTGTGGATATGCTTGGAGAAATCCTGCCGGTGATAATCCGCCGCCAGGTAATCGAGCCCGCCAAGGACATCGGAGTGCTTCATCACCGCACGATTGCGCGGCGGTCGGCCCGGGGGTTCAGAACGGCCACGCGCCTTTTCGTCGCATTCTACGGCGGTATCGGCCACTTGATGATCAATCCAGGTCGGTCGTCACAACGATATCGTGCACACGTCGCGAATTTCAAACCGAAGCAGGATTAATTGCCGCCCGAAGAGGGGCCTGCTGCAGGGCGGGCAGCGGATTGGCGGGATTAATCGTGTTTCAAGCTTGGGATGTGGACCCGAGCGACGCGTGGCCGTGTGGCCGATATCAAGAAGAAGACCAAGCGCTATCCCCTCCGATCTGACGCATGAGGAATGGTCGCGGATAAACCGTTCCTGCCGGGCGCGGCCAAGACCGGGCGGCGCGTGGTGACGGACCTGCGCGAGGTCTTGAACGCGATCCGCTACATGGCCCGATCAGATGGCGGCTGGCGCATGCTGCCAAAGGATTTCCCGCCCATATCGGTCGCGGTCGAGACGCCTTACGGACATGCCCACGAACTGCGCCAACTGGCTGGAACGTTCCCCGGCCTGACGGCGAAGCAGCAGGCGCCGATCAAGGCGCTGAACGCAGAATACGCCAAAACTCGAAGCCGAGCACGAGCATGCCAACGAACTGCCGGCCGATGTTGACGAACGGCTACCAGGGGCGGCTACGGCTGCACTCATTGTCGGATCTTCGACGAAGTCGGACATGAGACACAGCGCTATCGGAGTGACCGCATTGTTCTGCAACGATTTTCTCATTTGGCACGACACATGCGGGGGCTATCCCGCATGAGCGCTCCGTCAATCTCGATTGATGCGAGCAGGATTCAATCAAGGCGCAGTGCGTCGCTTCTGAAGATCAAGGAGAGAAAAGTATGGCGAGAGCGCGAATTGGCGTGGCGCGGGCAATGACAGCGGCTGTCGTCCTCATCGTTGCGGGACAGGCCGGCGCGGCAGATGTTGGGCAAGCCGCGAGCGTCCCGCAGGCAGAAGCCTGCGTCGCGGAAGCGCCAAGCCCCTGGCAGATCCGTCTGCGTGCGTTGGGGGTGATCACCGAGGATTCGGGCTATGTCAATGCGGTGCCCGGCTCCGGTCTTTCGTATTCGGACACCGTGACGCCGGAACTCGATATCTCATATTTCTTCACGGACAACATCGCCGCCGAACTCATACTCGGCACCACCTATGCCAACATCGATGGCCAAGGTGCGATCGGCGGGCTGGGCAAGGTCGGCAAGGTTTGGCTGCTGCCGCCCACGCTCACATTGCAGTATCATTTTACCGATTTCGACGCCTTCAAGCCCTACGTCGGCGCCGGCGTGAACTATACGATCTTCTATCATCAGCAAGTCGGCAGCGCCGATGATCTCAAGGTCAAGAACACATTCGGCGCCGCGCTGCAGGTCGGATTCGACTACATGGTGGACGAGCACTGGGGCGTCAACTTCGACGTGAAGAAGCTTTTCCTCAGGCCCGACTTCGACGTCACTGTCGCCGGCGCCAAGCTCACAGGCAAGGCCAAGCTCGATCCCTGGTTGATAGGCGCAGGTCTCACCTACCGCTTCTAATGTCGAAAGGACCCTGAAGGGGCACTTTTCGAAGTCCGCGCGCGGATCTTCCGTGCCGAGAAGTGGACCCGCGATGGTTCTTAAAGGAGTTGTTGGCATGCGCGTAGAAAACGATCATTGCGACGTGATCGGTGTGCCGGCCGCTCCCACGCAACTTGATCGTCTTTCTTCTGCGATTCTGCGGCAGGGGGGATGGCGCGAGTGTCGCTGCCAGGCGATGTGGTGACCTGGGCGGCAGCCCGTCACCAGACGCTCAGGCAGATGCTTTCCGACCAGCGTTTCAACAAGGACTGGCGACAGTGGCGGGCGCTGCAGGACGGCGAGATTCCCGAGGATCATCCGCTGATCGGGATATGCAAAGTGGACAACATGACCACGGCGCACGGCGCCGATCACCGGCGCTTGCGCGGCCTGCTGTCCAGCAGCTTCGCGCCCAGTCGTATCGCCTTGCTGGCGCCACGGGTCGAACAATGCGTCGATCGACTCCTGGCCGAGATGGCGCAGCGCGGCGGCAGTGCCGATCTGATGAGCGAGTTCGCCGCTCCGCTGCCCACCAACGTGATCGCCGAACTGTTCGGTTTGCCGGACGAACAGCGCGAAGAGATCGTCGCGCTCACCTACAGCCTGGCCAACACCTCCGCCACAGGCGAAGAGGTGCGACAGACGCGGCAGCGCATCCCGGAGTTCTTCCGTCGCCTGATCGCGCTCAAGCGGGGCCAGCTCGGCGATGATCTGGCTTCGGCCCTGATCGTCGCGCGTGACAAAGGCGAGCTCGTTTCCGACACCGAGCTCATCGACATGCTGTTCATGGTGCTGTCTGCGGGCTTCGTGACCACCGCCGGCGTCATCGGCAATGGCGTGCTGGCATTGCTGACGCATCCGCAGCAACTGCACTTGGTGCGCAGCGGCCAAGTTCCGTGGTCACAGGCGATCGAGGAGATCCTGCGCTGGGGCAGCTCAGCGGCCAATCTGCCGTTCCGCTATGCCACCCAGGACGTGGAGATCGACGGATGCCTGGTCCGCCGCGGCGATGCCGTCCTGATGGCGTTCCATGCGGCGAACCGGGACGAAAAGGCCTTCGGTCCCGGCGCCAACAGGTTCGATGTCACCCGGCGGCACAACCCGCATTTGTCATTCGGCGAGGGGCCGCATTCCTGCCTGGGCGCTGCGCTGGCGCGCCTGGAATTGCGCTGCGCCTTCCCCGCGCTGTTCGGGCGGCTGGAGGATCTGGCGCTGACCATCGCTGCGGAGGACGTCGTCTACATGCCGTCTTACGTCATTCGCTGCCCGCAGCGCCTGCCGGTCAGCTTCCGCCCTTCCGTCGCTTAGAGAGTGCGGCATTCACCCCGGATTCGGTGATTCTCGGTTCGCCGGGGTGGCTGGTCTCGCACGAGGGGGGCGAGCATGCCCGGTTACGCACGATCGTGGCGCCGGCCTTCAGCAATCGCAGGGTGAAGCTGCTCGCGCAGCAGGTCGAGGCGATCGCCGCGCAGTTGTTCGAGACGCTGGCGGCCCAGCCCCAGTCCGCCGACCTGAGGCGCCACCTCTCCTTTCCGCTTCCGGACATGGTTATCAGCGTGCTGATGGGCGAGTGCGCAAGGACGCTGAGCGAAGCCGAGCGGGAACAAGTACCGGGATTCCCGGCTGACCGTGACGACCTGGCCCGACTTTACGCCCTTTGAGCCCGGCGACCTCGATCTGATCCGGCGTCGCCGATGGGGACAAGGATCTCTCCGAGCCTGCACTGATAAGAGGCGGCATCGTAAGCGGCTTTGGGCGAAAGAGACCGATCAGCGCAAGGGCATTATTCGCATCATCACATAAACATCTCGTTATATGTATTGACAAGAAGCGAAGCTGCTGTGATTGTGCGCATGTCGTGGTTCTCCGCGCGGCACTGCTGTAGCGGAGCTAAGAGGGAAGCCGGTGCGATGCCGGCGCTGCCCCCGCAACTGTTAGCGGCGAGCCAAGCCCATTGGTGTCACTGAGGCGAACGGCCTCGGGAAGACGGGCAGAGGCTTTGACCCGCGAGCCAGGAGACCTGCCACGACGAACAACGTCCACGGGCGGGGTGTCTCGGTGGCCGCGGTAGCCTGGCTTCGTGCCGCCTGCTCGCGCGTTCCTTGTCCCCACGCCCCAACCATCGGGGTATGGCATGACTGTCTCTCAACAAATTCCAGTGGCAACGCTCGGCGTGCCGCGTATCGGTCGACGGCGGGAACTCAAATTCGCGCTTGAAAGCTACTGGTCCGGAAAATCTCCCGCTGCCGACCTGCTCGCGACGGCGAAGGCGCTACGCGCCGCCAGCTGGAGGGAGCAGCACGATCGCGGCGTGTCGAAAATCCCGTCCAACGATTTCTCGCTTTATGACCATGTGCTCGACACCGTCATCATGGTCGGCGCCGTGCCGGCACGATACGTCTGGACTGACGGCGAGGTCCCACTCGATACCTATTTCGCCATGGCGCGCGGCGACCAAGGTCAGGCCGCTGATTGTGGACATGCCGGTGACGAGCATGCGGCCAACGGGCATGGCCTTGCCGCGATGGAAATGACCAAATGGTTCGACACCAACTATCACTACATTGTGCCGGAACTTACGGACGATCAGAGCTTTGCCCTCTCGTCGGCGAAACCGGTCGATCATTTCCTCGAGGCCAAGGCGCTCGGCATCCACACGCGCCCGGTCCTGCTTGGACCGGTTAGCTTTCTCAAGTTGGCGAAGTCACCTGAGGAAGGTTTCAACCCTATCGCACTCCTGCCACGGCTGCTGCCCGTCTACGAGGAGCTTCTGCGGAGGCTGAAGCTCGCGGGAGCCGATTGGGTGCAGATCGATGAGCCGGCGCTCGTGCTGGATCTGATTCCCAACGAACGGGATGCGCTCCAATTCGCCTACTGCCGGCTGGCGAAAGCAGCACCCGAGTTGAAGATCATGGTCGCTACCTATTTCGGATCGCTGGGAGACAATCTCGAGACCGCAATTTCTCTGCCCGTGGCGGGACTGCACGTCGATCTCGTGCGCGCTCCAGAGCAGTTGGAGACCGTCGGCCGGCTCGCGCAGAAGGAACTTGTGCTCTCGCTCGGGCTGATCGACGGCCGCAACGTCTGGCGCGCGAACCTGCCTGCCATACTTGACCGCATCAAGCCGATCGTCGCCGGCTGGCCGTTGGACCGCGTGGAGATCGCCTCGTCCTGCTCGATGCTGCATGTGCCGATCGACCTGGACATGGAGACGACACTCGATGCGGACGTGAAATCGTGGCTCGCCTTCGCGGCGCAAAAAACCGACGAGCTGGTCGTGCTCGCCCGTGCCCTGGCTGAAGGCCGGGACGCGGTCGCCGCCGAACTAGATGCGTCGGCTGAGGCTGCCGCCGCTCGCGCGACATCCGCTAAGGTGCATGATCCGCTCGTCGAAGGTCGGGTCGCCAGCATCAAGGTCGCCATGACGCGCCGGAAGAGCGCATTCGACGTGCGCTCCAAGCTTCAGGCCGACACGTTTGGCTTGCCATCCTTCCCCACCACGACGATTGGCTCCTTCCCGCAAACAGCCGAGGTTCGCAAGGCGCGGGCAGCCCATGCCAAAGGCGAGCTGAGTTACGTCGACTACGAGGCGTTCCTGAAGAAAGAGATAGAAGCCGCCGTTCGCTGGCAAGAAGAGATCGGACTCGACGTGCTGGTCCACGGCGAATTCGAGCGCAACGATATGGTGCAGTATTTCGCCGAGCAGCTCCGCGGCTTTGCCTTCACGCAGCATGGGTGGGTGCAGAGCTATGGCTCGCGCTTTGTGCGACCCCCGATCATCATTGGCGATGTGTCGCGACAAAATCCGATGACACTACACTGGTGGCGATACGCCCAGTCGCTGACGCTAAAGCCGGTGAAGGGCATGCTTACCGGCCCGGTGACGATCCTCAACTGGTCCTTCGTCCGAGACGACCTTCCGCGCTCAGCCGTCTGCCGCCAAGTCGCGTTCGCCATTCGCGATGAAGTGAGCGACCTCGAAAAGGCCGGCGCCAAGATGATCCAGATCGACGAAGCCGCACTGCGCGAGGGCTTGCCGCTTCGTGAGGCCGACTGGGAAACCTATCTCGACTGGGCCGTCGAATGCTTCCGGCTGGCTTCAACGGCGGTTGGCGATGCGACCCAGATTCACACCCATATGTGCTACTCCGAGTTCGGCGACATCGTGGACGCGATTGCTGCAATGGATGCCGATGTGATCTCCATTGAAACCTCGCGCTCGCAGATGGAACTGCTCGATACGCTGCGAACCTTCAAGTATCCGAACGAGATCGGTCCCGGCGTCTATGACATTCACTCGCCGCGGGTCCCGGAAGTGGGCGAAATTTCCAACCTCATCATGCTTGCGCGCGAGCGATTGTCGGATGGCCAACTGTGGGTGAATCCCGACTGCGGTCTCAAAACGCGCAGGTGGGAGGAGGTCCGCCCTGCCCTGGTGAACATGGTGGCTGCGGCACGCGCAATTCGGCAAAAAGCGCAGACGGCGTAGGGCTCGGTGCCACTCGCCGGCGGTGAGCGGCAAGGCCACACACCGGGCATCCTTGGGGGAGTCTATCCGGCGCGCCCAAGGCAATCGCGCTGCCGGTGACGAAGCGCCTCGGCAAGCTTGGCCTGGCCGCGGCCCTTGTCATGGCGCGTCGAAGTCAGCTGTTCCAGAGGCCGCCGTTGGCGGGTGATCGAAGGAGGCTTGGGCCCCAAATGAGCCGGCCAGAAACGAGACGGCTCACCGCCAGCCAGTTTCGGATTATTCCGTATTGGGATCATCCAGTGTCACTATCGTCTCCCCGACCTTGGTCGCCGAACCCCCCGGTCCCGACCATCGGGAGAAGCATCAGCGATCACGCGGCGCCGGTCCGCGGAGCGTGTTCCGGGAGATCGGATGCAGGGCCAAGCTGGGGGAAGGTTCATATGGTACTTCCGGAGACTGTTGAAGCGGCATCGACGCTCCGCCATCTGCACCGGGCCAATTCCCGCTCGATGGCTCTGTCTGCCTCTGGCTTCAATCACGATCACCGCGACGGCGAAGCCGAGCGGCCGCAGCTGGCAGGCGGACCCCTTGTGTTTTGATGGTGAAGATCCGGCGCCGGGCCAGGAAAGCCATCGGGGAAAGTGCGGGGTTGGCTTGCTCCTGGCGGCCGGCAGGGGTGTTCGGACCGCGCCCAATAGCGACGCGCAGATGGCCGAGATTCATGGGCGGCGTCCCAAATCTCAATCGCTGCGCAAAATGCGTGCTTCGAGCGCGGCTGCGACGAAGGCTCGTCGAGCGGCTGGTGGATGGGTCTTACCGCGTAAAACCTGCAGACAGGTGTCCATCGCTATTCTGCGTTTATCGGTCTCATGATGCAGATCCCGCAGCAAGATAGCGGCCGCGTCGTTGACGTCGAACACGATACGCTCCGAGCTGCGGCGGCTAACCTGAACAACGACTGGCCTCTCAAATCTGATCAAGCCGGTCATCCCCATCCTCCACAGCCACTATGCGGCAAACAGCCCGGGTCCCATTTCTTTACTCAGCCGAACGCGACCGCTGCATCTGCGCCACTGAGCCTGGCCATTGGCGGGCAAGCCATCGCCATGAGCTGCGTCTGGCCATGGTCAGCTTGCGTGCGATCTGCGGTTTTACAGTCGGTGGTGAGGAACTGCTTCTCATTCGCGTGGTCTAGTTGTGAAACCTGGACATAGTGCACTGTTTGACGCGCCTCGCCAGTCTCAAACATGTCGTCGAAGTCTACACCTGCACTTTTCCACTGCCCGATCTGCAGGCGGCGATCCACTGCATCGCGGAGGTTGAATCTTCCAAGATGGCGACCCGCTTCGCAAAGCCGAAAAAGGAATTGCGCGCCGTGCTTACCGGCTTGCGCCCATCGTACGCATCGTAGCATGCCCTCAGGGCGGCTTCGTGGATCATGTCTCTGCGATCTTCCGGCCATTCATTGAGAAAATCGATTGCATCCGCAAGGCCGGCGATCTCTTGGATGATGTGCGTTGCGCGCCTCACGAAAAGCGGGCTGCTGAAAGCCTCAGCGTTCATTCGTTCCTCCAACCTTCCAAATAGCCAATTTGTGTGAAGAGGCGCCGCATCGACGCGAGGCGACCCTGACACAATGTGTTGTCAGGGCGATGACGGTTCAAGAGGAAGATCCGCGACGGCGACCGGGCGTGCAGCGATCCGCCAACACATCATGCAATGGCTTTGGTTGCCATCAAACGCGGTCGTCACTATTAAGCTACGAGATGATTCTTACCCGGCTACTCTAATTCCGCAGGAGCGTTTTCATGACCGAAGAAACCGAGAGCAAAGCTGACAGCCTCATCGAACTCACCGCCCATGTCGTCTCAGCCTATGTTTCGAACAATCCGGTTCCCGTCGGTGAACTGCCTGGGCTTATCGGCCAGATCCATATCGCATTGAAAGCCACTGCTGGTGGTGCCGCACCAGAAAAGTCGGAAGCTCTCAAGCCTGCCGTACCGATCAGAAAATCGGTTACACCCGATTACATTTTCAGCCTTGAGGACGGTAAGAAGTTCAAGTCGCTCAAGCGTCACCTGGCTACCCACTATGGCCTTACGCCCGACGAATATCGCGCAAAATGGGAGCTGCCGGCGGACTATCCCATGGTGGCGCCGAACTACGCTGCGGCGCGCTCGGCATTGGCCAAGACCATGGGTCTGGGCCGCAAGCCGAAGGAACCGGGAGCGCCGGCACCTGCCAAGCGTGCCCGCAAGAAAGCCGCAGCCTGACCGCAATTTTTCAGGATCGACGAAGCGGGCCCGGCATGATTTCGCACTCGCGAGATAAAATTTGTGCGTTGCAATATCCGGGGCGATCGGTATGATCATGGTGTCGGCCATCTACTCCTCCCAGATGTGGTGCCGACGCTGGATGGGGCGCACCTCCTCCCGCGAAAATTCATCGCGGTGACTACTCCCCGGACCTTCGATCATATGAAAGCAGGTGGATGCGACCTCGACGCCGGCTGCCGCAAGCCGCGGGTCCGAAGCTGCGATTGTGGGTGGTTTCCCTGGTGTCGTAGAAATATCGAAGCTCGATGTGCCATCCGGATATGCAGATGACCTCCTTCTCGAACTATCGATTGCGGACGCGCTACAATCACCCAGATCCAATGGGGCACCGAGATCCAGCGGGTCAAAAAAGGCGCCCTGCCGGTGGGGAGGGACACCGGCAGGGCGCGCCGCACAAACACCCTGATCGTTGGGCAACAGGACAGCGGCGGCAGAACTTGGTTATCGCTTGAGATCGAAGTTATCCGAAGCATGCTTAGAATCTGACGGCTTCAAGTTTAGCAGTTTCGGTCGGCTCGGCGCGAAATGCGCTGTCAACCCCTCGTCACCAATGGGCGACCAGTCCTAACGCCAGCCTGACGTCAAAGCGTTTGGTCCGTGGGAAGTTCCTCCCAAGGACCACTTTACCCGGGACGGCGTCGAACCCGGGGCTCGCTTCCGTCGGCACTCGCATGTTCATATCGCACCCTCGCCCTTCAGCGCGCGATAGGTCGTCTCGACTGATTTCGCGGTTGCGTCGACGATTATGTCGATCTCCTTACGGGTGATGATCAAAGGCGGGGCAAAGCCGAGGATATCGCCGTGTGGCATGGCACGGCCGATGACACCATTCTCGAACAGAGCAGCGGCGGCGCGAGCGCCGACCTGAAGATCGGATTCAAACGGTATTCTCTGCTTTGGATCTCGCATCAGCTCTACGGCGGCGAGGATTCCGACACCACGAACCTCTCCGACGATGGGGTGTCCCGCCAGTTCGGCATTCATACGGGCATGCCAATACGGTCCGACATCGCGGACATGCTCCAGGATATTTCTTTCCTTTAGGAGTCGAATATTGGCGAGCGCGGCCGCAGCGCAAAGCGTGTGACCTGAATATGTCCAGCCGTGGCCGAGAGCGCTGTGCTTCTCTGTTCCTTGTTCCAAGACCGACCAGACGCGGTCGCCAATGATTGACCCGGAGATGGGCAGGTAGGCGGAACTCAAACCCTTGGCGATGGTCACGAAGTCCGGCCGCATGCCATAGAGGTGGGAACCGAATTGCTCACCGGTTCGTCCAAACCCACAGACCACCTCGTCGGCGATCAGCAGGATATCGTACTTGTCGAGCACGCCTTGGATCGCGGTCCAGTATCCTTTTGGGGGTGGAACGATACCGCCTGTCCCAAGCACCGGCTCGCCGATAAAAGCTGCGACGGTCTCCGGGCCTTCAGCGAGGATAAGGGCTTCAAGTTCATCCGCGCAGCGTGTCGAGAACGCTTGCTCACTTTCGCCGTCATGCGCCTGGCGATAGTGGTGCGGCGTCGTGGTATGGCGCACCAAATCGAGCGGCAGGTCGAAGAAATTATGGAAGAAGGCAAGGCCTGTCAGGCTCCCGGTGACCAGCCCAGACCCATGATAACCGCGATGTCGCGAGATGATCTTCTTCTTTTCGGGGCGGCCCAGAATGTTGTTGTAGTACCAGACCAGCTTGATGTTGGTTTCGTTGGCGTCGGAGCCGGAAAGGCCGAAAAAGACCCTTCGCATGTTCTGGCCAAAATACTCGACCACGGCCTCTGCCAAGAGGGCGACTGGCTCTGTTCCTTGACTTGCATAGACATGAGCGAACGGCAATTCGTGCGCTTGTCGGGCAATGGCATCGGCAATTTCCGTGCAGCCATACCCCATGTTGACGCAGTAGAGCCCGCCGAAACCGTCGAGGCTCTTTCGGCCTTCAGTATCCCAAATGTACACGCCTTCCGCACCGGCCATGATCCGATTTGGGGTCTCGCCTCGGCTGTGCTTGGCCAGATGCGTGGACGGATGAAAGACGAAGCTTCGATCCTTCTCTCTGAGTTGCTCGGTTCCCAGATTACTCAACCGCATTAGTCCCTCTCCTCGCGATGGATTGGCGGAGGGCACTCGGCCGGCCGCCTCCTTAGCAATTAGCATACCGCAAACGCCTCTCCAGTTTCGCGGGAATGCATGTCCTTAGCCGAGGAATTCGCGGAATCGGGATCAAAAGCCGTGGAAACCAAGGCTCGGGTCACCGTTGCCTTAGTGCGGACAAGGGAATCGGCGAATTGGATTTGACTGGTTTGGTCACGACAAGACTGTAATATTGATCAATCCCTAGGCCTGCCTGCAGCAGTCCCTCCATGAAATCCTGATACGCGGCCATAGACGGAGATGCGACGCGCATCAGATAATCGATCCGCCCGCCGATAGCCCAGCAATCCAGGATTTCCGGAAATTCTCCGATCGCAGTCTCGAAGTGTCTTTGGTCCTCGAGGCGATGACGTTCCAGCACGACCTCCACCATGACAAAGACCATGCCGCCGATGAGGGCCGGACTCAGCCGCGCGTAGAACCCCTCAATAATCCCTGCGACCTTGAGTGCACGGAGCCGCTCCGAGCAGGCCGACGCCGAAAGATGAACGCGTTTTGCAAGCTCGCTTTTTGAAATCCGGCCGTCTGACTGAATCTCGGAGAGAATCCGGAAGTCCCAAGCGTCCAGGCGCGCAGGATTGGGTTTCGACTTCATGACCTTCTGCTCTAAAGCCGTTGTCGACAATGGACTTGACGCCGCCCAACCGAGCTTGGTCGGAAGGCTCAAACGCCGATGTTGCGTGCGATGCCATCCGCAGCCATGCGCTTGCGCCACTCAAGAGGCCCGGAATTGTGAATGGAGTTTCCCTCAATATCGACAGCCATGATGACAGGCATATCCTGCACCTCGAATTCATAGACTGCTTCCATGCCCAGGTCGTCGAAGGCAATGAGCCGCGCTGATTTGATCGATTTCGATATCAGGTAGGCAGCCCCCCCTACTGCGATGAGATATGGCGTTTTGTATCTTACGATCGACTCGATGGCCGCCCGTCCCCTCTCCGCTTTGCCCACCATCGCGAAAAGCCCGGTTTCGGCGAGCACCTTGTCCGTAAAATCGTCCAAGCGGCTGGAGGTTGTTGGGCCAGCCGGTCCGACGACCTCATCTCTCACGGCGCGGACGGGTCCAACGTAGTAGATAACGCGTCCTTGCAGATCGAACGGAAGCGGCTTGCCAGCGTCGATCAACTCGACCATTCGCTTGTGGGCGGCGTCGCGGCCTGTCAGCATCTTTCCGGACAGAAGGAGCGTTTCCCCGCAGCGCCACGATGCCGTCTGTTCCTTGGTCAGCGAATCGAGGTTCACTCTTCGTACGCCGGCTGGACTCAATTCGTCGGTTCCAATATCGGGCCATTCGCGCAAGTCGGGCGGCTCCAGACTGATTGGTCCGGAGCCGTCCAGGGTAAACTTCAGGTGCCGGTTGGCGGCGCATTGCGGAATGAGCGCCACGGGCTTGGACGCGGCATGAGTAGGATAGGTCGCAACCTTGACGTCGACGACTGTCGTCAGGCCACCAAGGCCCTGCGCGCCGATGCCCAGCGCGTTAATCCGTTCATAAAGCTCGATCCGCAGTGCCTCCTCTGCGCCTGAAGGCCCCCTGGCGATCAATTCCGCCATATCGATGGGCTGGTTCATGGCCTCCTTGGCCAGCAGCATCGCCTTTTCAGCGCTACCACCGATGCCAACGGAGATCAGGCCGGGCGGACACCACCCACTGCCAAGCGTCGAGACTGTGTCAACCACCCAATCGGAAACAGACCCGCTGGGGTTCAAGGTGGTAAAGCGTGCCTTGTTCTCCGATCCGCCGCCTTTTGCGGCAATGGTGATCTCAATCTGGTTACCTTGCACAAGGTCGACGTGGACGACCGCCGGCGTGTTGTCACGGGTGTTGACCCGTCCGGCCAGCGGATCGGCAACGATCGATGCCCGAAGGGGATTGTCTGGGTCGAGATAGGCCTGACGGACGCCCTGATTCACGAGGTCTGCGAAACTGACCGTTGATTTGATGCGGGCGTCCATACCAACCTTCGCGAAGACCACCACAAGGCCGGTGTCCTGGCAGATCGGCCGCCGCCCAAATGCCGCCATGCGGGAGTTCAGCAGAATCTGCCCGATGGCATTCTTCGCCGCTGGACTCTGTTCGCGCGTGTATGCGTGAGAAAGAGACCGGATATAATCTGGAGGATGGTAGTACGAGATGTACTGAAGGGCGTCGGCCACGCTCCTTGTGATGTCCTTGCCGGCGATGTTGCGTGTTCTACTTCCCACCGGAATTCATCCAAATGAGCTGAGGCCGTTGACCATTTTCAAGATCTGGAAGCTCCGTACCCCCTGCTCGCCTCCTTCATATCCATAGCCGCTCTGGTTGACGCCCCCATAAGGCGCGTCCGCGGAAACCCCTTTCAGGTGATTCACACTGACAGCGCCCGCCGAAAGACTGTTGGTCAGCTTTCGTTGCGTATCGGCAGCGTCCGTGAAGAAGTAAGCGGCCAAGCCATACTCAGTGGCGTTGGCTTCCTCGATGGCCTCTTCGAGCGTATCGAACGGAGCCACGGTGAGGATCGGTCCGAACGGCTCTTCATGAAGCACTCTCGCTTCCTTCGGCACGCCCGTCAGGATGGTTGGCGGCCAGTAAAAGCCCGGTCCGTCGAGGCGGGTTCCACCAGTCTCGATGCGGGCGCCACGATCGACCGCATCCTTGGTCAGGCGCTGCATGGCCTCGATTCGCCGCGCGTTCGCCATCGGACCCATCTCAGTTGCAGGGTCGTCCGGTGGGCCGATCCTGATCTTGCGGACAGTTTCCGTCATCCGGGACAGGAATTCCCCGTAGAGAGGCCGAGCGACAAGAATCCTGCTGGGCGCATTGCAGCTCTGGCCCGCGCACTCGAACTTGTATTCCGAGATCGCCGGTATGGCCTTTGCCAGATCAGCATCCTCGCAGACAACGACGGGGGAGTGCCCACCGAGTTCAAGGATACAACGCTGCAAGTTATTCGCGGCAAGCGTGGCCAGCTGTTTTCCAACCGCGGTTGAGCCCGTGAAAGTCAAGACCTTCACGATTGGGGAACTCAGGAGATGCCGCGATATATGCACCGGCACACCGAAGACGAGATTGACCACGCCATCCGGAATGCCTGCTTGACGCAACGATTCCACGATATGGACAGCCACGCTCGGTGTCTCTTCGGCCCCTTTGAGAATCACCGGGCAGCCTGCCGCCAGCGCGGGAGCGAGCTTGCGGGCGATGAGAACGGCCGGATAGTTCCAGGGCGTAAAGGCAGCAACGACACCGAGCGGCTCCGGGACGATCATCCGGTTCGGGCCCATCGGAATCGGGGCCGACAGCTCTTCGGCATGCCTGCCGTTCCATTCCAGCGTTTCGACCGCGCGCGCGAACTCACCTGTCGCTTCGGCAATCGTCTTTCCCTGTTCGGTCGATAGATCCTTGGCCGCGTCTCCCGCCTTCGTGGCCAGGATCCTGGCGGCCGCTACAAGGATTTCGCCGCGCTCTTTCGCAGGCCGTGAGGACCACGACTGGCGGCTCCGTTCTGCCGAAGCAAGGGCCTCATCCAAATCCGAAACCGTCGCCGAGGCCACCGAGGCAAATACCTTGTCCGTTGCCGGATTAATCACCGGCAATGTGGCTCTGCTACCACCGGCTCGCCATTTGCCGTTGATGAAGAGCTCGTAGCTCCTGGCGTCGAACATCGCGTGCTCCACTCAAGTGAATTCTTGCCATGCGAGCGCCGTTCGATACCAAACCCGGTAACTCGCCTGAGCCAGTTTCATCGCGAGTGTCGCGGCAGGTCAAATATCGAATATTGCCGAAATCCATCTGGAATCCAGATCGATCTGATTCTGATCGCCGCAAGAGGTCATGGCATCGCCATATAGGTCGAGGGTTATCAGGCCGCGTCAGGAGCCGCGGCTGCCCAGCCCCGGCTCTCAATTAATTCTCTGGCGACCTTGGGGATGAGCTTGCGGACCGCGGAGACGGCCGCAGAACGCTCATCTTTAGGATTTACAGCAAGTACGACGGAGCGGGTAATCACCGGATCGACGATTTTGATCGTCCGAACCAGTCCCTGAGAGGCTTCTTTCTGAATGGCCGAGGGGGCGAGAATAGAATGGGCTTTTCCCTCTATGACCATGTTGATGATCGTTGAGAGCGAGTCCACTTCAAACTTGACGTCCAGCGCGCAACCGTGTTGTGCGACGACGTCAGCCACCGAACGTCTGACGTTGTTATTGCGCATGGGAACTGCCAACGGGAACGCATGCAGGTCCGCCAGAGATATCGACTCTTCGAAAGGCGGCTCACCTGACGGCACCACCAGACAGAGGTCTTCGCGCGCCAGGACTGTCATTCGCCCCACACTGTCCGCGGTGCGGTAGAGAACTGCCAGATTGAAGCGTCCAGCAGCCATCCACTCCTCCAGCGGTCCCGTCATACCCTCGATCATCTTTAGTGAGACCCTCGGCAGTTCGGTTCTCACTGATTCAAGCAGGGGGCCGCTAAGGACGCGAGCGGCTCCGGACGGGATGCCAATGGTCACCTCCCCAGCAGGGGAGGCAGCTGTGTTGGTCAATTCTGCCTCGGTCAGGCGAATTTCCTTGAGGATCGCCCGCGCTCGCTCGAGCAGTTTGGCTCCTGACGCCGTCACGCTCACGCCGGTCCTGTCGCGTATCAGCAGCTGAGTGCCGAAGCCTTCCTCCAGCTGACGCACATGCAGGCTAAGCGCGCTCTGAGCAATATTGAGGAACGCAGCGGCCTTCGTGAAGCTGCCTGCTTCGACTACGCCGACAAAGTATTTTAACTGCCTAATTTCCATGACTTGAAGAGCCCAACTGGGGCACTTCCCCAGCTTCCTCCCTATCTATCTCGAAAAGCGATGGCGCGAAAGCAATAATTGTGCCGCGCTGCAGCAATCGCCGGCATTCACGGCCGAGGCAAGTGGAGCACCTTGGTGTCGTGTCGTCCCAGTCTGGTCTAAATCAGCCGCTCAAACGCCCAGCTCGGCTTTCGGACCCATGGCGATGATTTCACGGGCCCTCCTGACAACCGGGGCATCGACCATCTTTCCGTCCAAGGCGAAAGCACCTCTACCCTCTGCCGCGGCATCCCTTTCGGTCGCGAGCACGCGCCGGGCCCACTCGATCTCCTCTGCGCTAGGCGAGAAGGCTTCATTCAGGATGGCAACTTGTGTCGGATGAATCGCCAACGCTCCGACGAAACCCAGCCGCCTTGCCTGTATGACGACATCGCGGAACTTCTGCGTGTCCGAAAACTCCCCGATACTTCCAACGAATCCCAGGGGCAGCAGACCTCTCGCGCGGGCGGCGAACAAGACCGAAAGGCTCGGTCCTAGAAGGAGCTCCGGACTTGGTGTCCCGCCAACGGCCGCGCTGAAATCTTCCGGGCCAAGCGCCATCGCGGCCATCCGTGGATGGGCCGCAGCTATTGCCGCGAGTCTCGTCAATGCCCCCGGAGTTTCGATCTGGGCAACGAACCTAACGCTTCCCGCGTCAAGATTCCTTTCGTGCTCAAGTTCCGTCACGGCATCAGCGACTTCCATCACCCACTCGGCCGACTCCACTTTGGGGAGGACAAGCGCATTGACGCCCGCGACGATCGCTGCTTCAAGGTCGTCAGCCAGCGCGCGGAGGCCACGGTTCACGCGGACCAAAACCGACGCGCCGTTACGACCCACTTTTGTCACGGATTCTGGGAGCTGCCGCCGTGCCTCGCCCTTCTGATCCTGGGGAACAGAGTCCTCCAGGTCGAGTATGACGGCATCTGCATCGCGGTCATGAGCCCTCTCCACGAACCGGGAGACGTGGGCGGGGACAAAGAGCAGGGATCTCCATCGAGGAATGAAGCTCGCGCTGTGGACGACTGGAACGGTGTCCCTGCTCACGAGGACGCTCCTTCTGTCCATTTGCGCGGGTGCTTTGGCAGTGAAATGACCTTCCTTAGGGGCCAATTGGACCGCCCAGGCCAACAGTAACGATGGTTTCGTACATTGCGAGCGCGTCAGCGCAAAGGGACGACGGTGTCTTCACGCGGACGCAGCCCTTAGGCGTAAGCGCGCTCGGACCTCCTCGCGGACAGCCTCCGTATGTGCGCCAAGTGCCGGAACAGGGCGCAACGAGGGTCTCTCGGAGTTGAAAATCGCCGCAGGCGCTATAGCCTCTACAATCCCTTCAGGTGTGCAGACCTGCACTCTGCGAACATGCGGATGCTGTGAAACAGCCGAAATCTCATTCAAACGACCGTATGCCAGGCCAGTCGCCTCAAGCTCCTGCATCGCTTCCTCGCTGGATAGTTCGGAAAAGCGCCGTTCGATGATCTCATTGAGGCGAGCACGGCTACCGAGCCGCTCCATATTATCGGCAAACCCGGGCTCGCGCGTGAGCTCGGGCTGCTTGAGGAATTTGTCGCAGAAGTTCACCCATTCCCGGTCATTCTGAACGGAGAAGATGACGTCCTTGCCATCGGCGCAACGGTAGGCACCGTAGGGTGCCAGCGACGGATGGTTCACGCCGGCGCGCACCGTCTCGTAGCTGCTATGGTCATGCTGCAGAACCGGTACGTTCATCCAGTCGGCCACAGCATCGAATAGCGAGACTTGTATGCGGGCGCCCTCACCTGTCCGCTCCCGATGAAACAGCGCCTGAAGAATGGCGCTATGTGCCGTCATGCCTGCCGAAATGTCGCAAACCGACACCCCCACCCGCGCCGGCCCGTGTTGCGTTCCCGTGATCGCACACAAACCTGTCTCGGCCTGTACGATAAGATCGTAAGCCTTCAGGTGGGAAAACGGCCCCCCCTCCCCGAAGCCAGAGATGTCGCATGCGATCAGACGTGGAAATCGTCGGCGGAGATCCGCGGAACCGAATCCCAGTTTTTCGATACTGCCCGGCTTCAGATTCTGGATAAAGACGTCGGCATTGGCGACGAGCGTGTCGAGGACGGCGCGATCCGCCTCCAATCTCAGGTCCAGACAAACCGACTCCTTGCCGCGGTTGAGCCACACGAAGTAAGCACTCTGGCCTCGCACCAACTTGTCGTAGTTTCGGGCAAAGTCCCCTTCGGGCCTTTCGACCTTGATGACCCGTGCTCCGGCGTCAGCTAGGCGCGACGATGCGTAGGGCGCTGCGACGGCCTGCTCCACGGCTACGACGGTGATCCCCTCAAGAGAGTTCTGCATGCGACACCGTGCTTTTCATCCAACGTTTTCGTTTTGAGCCCGACGACGGTTCAGGATCGCCAGCAGCCGATTTTGTTCGTTCCCAACTATTGAGAATGCCTCGTCGACACCCATTCCGGGCTTTGCGAGCATCATGTCGGCTTGAGTCGCTACAGCGACATGGACTGAAGCCTGTGCGGAGAGATCCGTTTCGGTACAACTTCCTCCGACATACGCCCCTACCTTGTTCTCTTTGCAGAGGAGCACGGCACGTGCCGTGTCAACTAATGAGCCGACATCGGGCGTCTTGATTTGAATAAGATGCGCGGCCTTCGCTTCGGCAAAGAGCCGAATGTCCTCAAGCGTATTGCACCTCTCATCCACGACAATGCGAGCGTTGGAACCTCGGTCATCCAGGATCGATACGATCCGGGCATAATTCTCAATCTGAACTCGTGTAGAACCAAAGTCCGCCGGGGACTCGATGTTGATCGCAAAACCCGGAACGGTATCGGCAACCCTGCAGATAAAGTCGGCGATCCGTTCCGGCTCCAAGCCGATTTCCAGGCCGATCCAGCCGTACACATCGAAATGCAGCACCGGATGATACCCCGGGCGGCCGATTTCGCGCGTGCGCCCTGCAACCCACTTGACGAACTCCATGAAGGTCTGCCCGTTGACGCCGAATTTCTGCCGTGAGTTGATAAGGCCGTGGGGAAGCACATCCACGGCCTTCAAAATCATCTTGTCCACGTTGATTTCGCGAGCGTCACCGCTCTGGCAGTAAATCGGGACGCGGCACGTCGGCAACTGAAGACCAAACTCCGCGCATATGATCTCCGCCATCGTCTTACGGTGAAGGTGGGACGCGGCTCGAAGCAGCGCCTGGGTGACGCCATACTCAATCGCGAGAGATAGCCGCTTGTGTTCGAAGGGCTCGAAAACCTGGGCGCAGGCATCGAGGTAGCGAGATGCATCGACATCAAGAAGCCGTGGCGCCACGATCCGTGACGTCAAATCCGAGATTTGAGCAGTTTCAAACAAAGGATCGCGTCCGCCAGCACCAGAGTACTGAACGCTCATCATGTCACCCCAAGCAACAGTGTCGTCGCTAAGGACAAGCCCCACGCTGAGCGACGATGCCGGAACGCGAATGGACGTGAACCCAGGTGTTATCGGTTCGCTGACATAGATGAAGCCGTCCTGGGTTGCGCCGGCCCTGATAGCAGCTTGGTCGTCATAGAAAAATGCACCATTGCCAGGCGCAAGGAGGACCTCTTTGATCTGCATTTGGTTCGCTCGATTGTTCTCGCACGGTGTTGCGATGTAGTTGGATCGGCCGCTTGCCTAATATGTGCTACTTGGTGTTGTGTTCACCAATATAATGTTATGGACGGCGCCATCGCGTTTTCAGATAGTTCGTGCCTGAACGACATGCACCTCATATGTCCGGCAGCATCCGACCTGCACTCCGCCCACTCCGACGTCAAATCTCCGTCTCCGGAATCGTCCGCAACGTGGTGTGCTCGTGACGCTCGTAATGGGTTAGCATTCGCGCAAGTAACCAGAACGCGTTTGGAGTGCGCGTCATTCCGACCATGACGTGCGCGTTCCCGGCTGTGGGTCGCGCGGATCGTGGATCGCAGCGGCCAGCCTGTCGGCCGGTTGCAGGCGTCGCTCGGCCGCGGCCAAAAGCATGACGCCGCCCTTCGAGGTGATGCGTCCGCCGTCAAACGCAGCCGTGATCTTCTTGCGTCCAACGGCTGGAAATGAGAGCGGCAGCAACGTATCGTCGGTCATGGCGGGTGTGGGCTCGAGAGATGTGGTGGCAGGGCTGGCTTAGACAACCGAATCCTACGCCATCAATCGCTTAGCTACATCCGCCAACCTCTCAGACGCTCCGTCGTGCATAAGATGGGCTAGGCAGTCACACCCCGTCAACTTCGGACTTAGCCAGGCCGGAACCGGGCACTTGCGGGATCGCAAGGCCGTCGGCTAAAATGACAAGTCAGATGAGCCACCTCATTGTTCGTCGCGACGAATAGCCGGTGGATGCGCCCCCTGATTCTCAGAGATTGACTGGTCGTGCAACGAGCGCCACCGCTTCGTCAACATCGACATGCTCTCCGGATCGGACACCGCAGACGATGGATGTGGAAGGCGCGCGAATATCCGTTGAACTACTTGACCACGGATCCATCGGGTGAACGATTCCAATCAGATCGCCTTGCTTGATTTCGTCCAACACCGAGCAGCGAGGTTCGAAGATGCCGCGCGCAGGTGATTTCAGCAGGTCGGAAGGCAGCGTCCCAAGTGTCCGGCTAGATTGCTGGTGACGGAACGTAGGACACTCTGTTTCTCCCTCGATAATCCCGAGGGAAATGAGTGCGTTGCCTACCGCAGTTTCGGCGATCGTAAGAATGTCCGAGTCGACCGTCCCGGCGCCAAGTTCAGCACAAATGAATACCTTACCTTGGCTTTGCGCCACCGTATCAAACATACCACGCGTATCTGGTCCGTCCCAGATCAAAGTCACCGGCAACTTGAACGCCTCCGCCATTCGAAGCGTTTTGCGCATGAGATCAGCATCGGCAATAGGATGCGTCGTGCTTGCAGGGGCAAACTCCCATCGCGGTCCGAAGCCATGCAAATCGAATACTGTGTCGACCATTGGCAACAAGACGCGAGAAACCGCATCCGCGATGCGTTCGGACAACGGCCCATCCGCGCGGCCCGGAAACACTCGATTGAGATTCAACCCGTCGACCGGCGAGTTGCGGCTCCATGCCTCAACAGCTGGTGGATTGAGCACGGGTACGATGATGATCCTTCCACACTTCTGGGCATCGGGCAGCCAATCAAGAAGTCGTCGCGCGATAATTGGCCCCTCCAATTCATTGCCATGACATCCGGCAGTGATAAGGAGACTCGGTCCCTCCCCTTTGTTGAGGCTTAAGACCGGGAGCAGAAGAGATTCGCTGTCGGCGCCTTTTGGGACAACAAGGTGCCCCTTGCTTATGCCAGGCGTATCGAGACCGAACGTAAGGTGTGGTGCTTCGATCATTGTTGGTCCGTATTTCGTGTAACTTCAAGAGATATTCGGCGGCTGTCGATAGCGCATCTCACCCACGATGACATCACGGTGACTTGGTCTTGTTCGTACATTCATTCTTGACGGGCTCGCGTCAACTGCTGTTTCTATATTATCGTCATCTGGTCGCGCGATGGGCATTCAAGATACATTCCGCCAAAAGCCTCATCCAGGCAACGCCAGCGATGGATCCGGGACTAGACAATGGACGCCAGCGTAAGCCGGCAAAGGTCCGTAATGTCATAGATGGGTAGCCCTGTACGACGGCGGAGTGCGTCCGTGACTAGAGGGAATCCCGTGCATTCGAACAGAAGCATCCCAATTTCTGGATGCTCCATGCGAAGTTGCCTCACAGAAGCGTCGACCTCGCTCTCGAGCTGATCCCTGTCGGTCCGGATTGGTGGACGCGCCAAAGCATTGCGTAGAAATTCGCCGCCTTCCACGCCGCCAATGACCACTCTCGCTCTATCTGTCGGGTTGCTGAAGCCAAGCAAATCCGCATTGCAATGTTGCGAATCAGCCGTCACGATCCCAAGCTTATGAGCAGGCGCCAACTGTCGCAGCAAAGTCGGAACGAAGAGCAGGCTGGACATCGCTACGGGTATTTTAACGGCGGCGGCAACCGCCGCCTGATGCCGGATGAAAAACCCGCAGTCAGAAAGAATCACCCCTGCGCCTCGTTCAATCAATCGTCGAGCGGCTGCGACGCAGGCGCCTTCGATCGAAGCGTCACCACGAATGACGATATCTGGCCATGCCCCCTCGACGATTTCCGTGATCACTGGGCGGCCGAAGTTCGTCGGATTCCAGAGGGAGCCAGGCTGCGGAACTCCCAACGATTGCTCGGCCGACAGACCTTCATCAAGTTGAAGGATACCAAGGGCACTGCTGCGGCGTTGAGCCATCAGGACGTTCTCCTAAAGGATCTACATGTATTCATAGAGGACCGCCGAAAACTGGAGCTTCGACGTTCATTGACGCCTCGACGCCCCAAGCGTACGCGACCATCTCTTTTAACCATGAACTTTGCGAGCAGACTGATTCAGGAAAGCTCAGGCTCGATGCAAAGTATGCGGAGTCCTGCTCAGTATCTCGGCTCCATGTTCTGTCACCAAGACGCTCTCGCTGCAACCGATCTGATAGCCGCCCTCATCAAAGAGAATGATCGGAATATGGAAGCTCATATTCATGTCAATAACATCTTCGGCATCCGGTTCGATGCTCAGGTCGCCGCGGTCGCTCCAATAGACGCCGATCTGATACCCAGTCCGACTACGAAGCGCTTCTGGACGAGCACCCTGCGCCACCACCTTGCGTATTGCTGCACTCACGGCCCCGGTCGTCACGCCCGGCTTGATGGTTTCGACGGCCGCTTCGATTGCCTCTTCTGCGACCTTGTGCAGGGATTCGAGCCCGGGATAACGTCCCAGAACGGCCGACCGGCATAGAGGCGCGCAATAGTCCCTAGAAACTCCGCTAAGCTCTATGAATGCCGCCTCATTCATTCGGATGGAATAATTTGCCGGCCGAGCATGCGGCAATCGCAGCCGTTCCCCGAACGGCACGTTCAGAGGGGGCGCCAATTCCTTGCCGGCAGCATTCACTTTTTTTCGAATTGCGGCAGCCATTTCAGTTTCAGTGACGCCTTCGCGAAGCAATTCATAAAATGTATTGATCGCAAGATCAGTGACGATCGCGGCCTCCCGCAAAGCCTCGATCTCCACCTCGCTCTTTACGGCTGCTACGCATGTAACGAGCTTACTAGCATCAACAACCTTAAGGTCCGGAAGCTCTTGTTGAAGCGCATTGACATCGGCAGGCGCGAGAGACGAGCGTGCAAGCTCCATACCGACCCGCTTATTGTGGAGATTTAGACGTCGCAGAACATCACCGCAGACGGTGGTAAGCTCGTAAGCTTGCGTGTAGGGGATGATACCATCAATGCAACTGAAAGCCCTGATGCTCTCCTCGTCAAACTTGCGAACGACAAAAGTCGGTTCGCGCCCAGGAGAGAGTATTAACGGATGAGGCGCAAAATAGGTACTTGCACCGGAGTCTCCTGTCAAATAGCGGAGATGGCTCTGTGAGGTGACAAGCAACGCGTCCAGGCCTGCTCGTTCCACAGCTTCGGTCACCCGCCGCTGCCGCTCCTCATACTCGGATCGATCAAACAATGTGCCGGTACAAGGGATTGTCGCCCGCTTCGTATCCATCGACTGTCTCCATGACCTAGGACGCGCGGCCCATCAAAAGCATCAAGTTCATTTGCGCAACACGGGGCAGCCGATACTGATCAAGCGACTTAGTCCGCAGCAGTAAGGCAAATCAGGCCTTTCTTCAGTCAGACAATCCCTCCAGCAGTGGCTTACGTCAAATGCAGTTTCTATATCGCCGTCATCTCGGCACGCGATGGAACGAAAGAGTCCAGTCCACCGTCACGCTTGATGGATTCGAACGGAGACTCGGCTGAAATACGGAGCGTAAGTTTCAGGGCGTCAATTCAGATGCCCCCGGCGAGGCCAACGGCCGAAAGGAGTCCACGCCATGACCAGCGGTCACGAAGGTTCCGGCTGCTCATATGCGTGGCAGCAGGAGACTCGATCATATTGACGCCTAGTTCGCGTAGGATCGAGGCAGGTCACGCGATCACATTCGCGGCTTCCTCGAAGAAACGCGGCCGAAGTGGAGGGGGGTGTTAGCCCAGCCAGGTTACACCCGGCGGCCATCCGGGCGGCCACAAGCTCGGGCTTCGCACCTAGTGAGCGATCGACCGCAGAGACAATCAGGCGGGGCGTATTACCTGGATAGTCGCGTCCGCCACGTGCCGGTCGAGAGCCGCGTGAAACCCATCGACATCAGATGGTTGGCAAGAGCTGTGCCGGCTGAACAGGTGCCGTGGCGCGTGCGTGCGTGCGTGAGATGGAGTGCGAGGCTTAGTCCGACGGTCCGACTGACGACCCGCTAGCCCATCTTATGCACGACGGAGCGTCTGAGAGGTTGGCGGATGTAGCGTAAGCGATTGACCAATTCGCTTGTCTAAGCCAGTCCTGTCGCCCACATCTCGCGAGCCACACCCGTCATGACCGACGATACGATGCTGCCGCTCTCATTTCCAGCCGTTGGGCGCAAGAAGATCACAGCTGCGTCGATGGCGGACGCATCACCTCGAAGGACGGCGTCATGCTTCTGGCGGCCGCCGAACGGCGCCTGCAACTGGGCGACCGGCTGGCCGCCGCCATCCACGATCCGCGCGACCCACAGCGGGTGACACACGCCATGGCCGACATTCTGCGCGCCCGCATCTTTGCCATCGCCTGCGGCTACGAGGATGCCAACGATCTCGACCGGCTGCGCACGGACCCGGCCTTCAAGCTCGCCTGCGGGCGGCTGCCCGACAGCGGGATTGATCTGTGCTCGCAGCCGACCTGCTCGCGCCTGGAGAACCTGCCCGACTTGCGCACCGTCATCCGGCTCGGCTGGGTGCTGGTTGATCTGTGGCTGTCGAGCTATGCCGCGCCCAAGAGCGTGACGCTCGACATCGACGACACGGTTGATGTCGTTCACGGCCATCAGCAGCTCTCGCTCTTCAACGCCCATTACGACGAGCGCTGCTTCCTGCCGATCCACATCTATGACGCCGCGACCGGACGCCCTCTCGCCATGATCCTGCGTCCTGGCAAGACCCCGACGGGCAAGGAGATCCGCGGCCATTTGCGCCGGCTTATCCGGCGCATCCGCGCCCGCTGGCCGGCCACCCGCATCCTGGTCCGCGGCGACGGCCACTATGGCCGGGCCGAGGTCATGGCCTGGTGCGAGAACAATGCGGTCGATTACGTCTTCGGACTGCCGGGCAACAAGGTTCTCCAGCGCCTCGTCGACGAAGCCGCCGACGACATCCGCACCCGCCGCGCGCTCGAGCAGAAGCCGGTGCTGCGCGGTTATGCCGAAATCCGATACAAGGCGAAATCCTGGAAGACGCAACGTCGCGTCTGCGCCCGCATCGAGGCAACCAGCCGCGGCCTCGACACCCGCTTCGTCGTCACCAATCTCGACAAAGGCTCCGCCGCGCATGTCTACGACGTGATCTACTGCGCCCGTGGCCAGGCCGAAGACCTGATCAAGATGCACAAGAGCCAGCTTGCCTCCGACCGCACCAGCTGCCGCTCACCGATTGCCAACCAGGTGCGCCTCGTCCTGCACACCGCCGCATACTGGCTCATGCTCACCCTGCGCGAGGCGGTGCCCAAAACCGATCATCTCAGCAACGCCGAGTTCGCCACGCTGCGGCTCAGGCTCCTCAAGCTCGGCGCCCGCGTCATCGAAACCGTCTCGCGCATCCGTCTCGCCTTCGCCGCCGCCTGTCCCGAGGCCAGCCTGTTCCGACAAATCGCTCTCACGCTGCAACCCGCAGGACCATGAGCGCCGGGGCATCAAGGCCCCGCCCAAACCCAGACCCTCCAGCGCGTTCCAAAGTCCAGTCCCAGCTGCGGTGAAAAAGACGCCTCACACCTGCATGACCGAACGCTCAGTAGCAAGCGAACCAAGCTGCTCGTGAATAGGACGGGCTAGCGAAAGCTGGTCTCGCCTGCAAACGGGAGACGTGATCGACGCGGCCACCGTCGAGGTGGCGGGTGAGGCCCTCCCGCGCTCCCGCGCGAAGCCGTATATAGCGAATGGCCTCTGCGAGCTTAGCCTTAGTGGCTGATCGTCCTAAGCCATCTCGCGGAGCCATGGTTCGAGCTCGGCAATGATCGGCTGGCTCCTTTGTCTGGCGCCCGCAGCACAACGTTCGTCGGCCAATCGGCCGCGGATGTCCTCCTTGGTCCTAGAACTCGCTGGCGATCGGCGCGGGAACGTCGCGCTTCTCGACAAACTTGGCATAGCCGCCGCAGCGTCGACGTGCAGTCTGTTCTCAAACCGAGGGATCCGACAGTGTACGCAAAGCCTTGGGGGCCGACCGCCAACCCATGAAGTAGAGTACGACAAGGCAGATCACGGGCACAAGCATTAGCAAAGACGCCACCGCGGCAATAGTCGGGTCGATCTGATGGCGGATATCCTCGTACATCTTCAGAGGCAGCGTGCGGATCGAGAGCCCAGCTATCAGCGACGTAATAACGACTTCATCGAAGGAGGCGAGGAACGCGAACACGGCGCCGCCGAATATGCCCGGTCGGATCAAGGGCAGGGTCACACGCATAAAAGTCCGTACCGGCCCTGCGCGCATGCTCATCGCCGCCTGCTCCAGCCGTGGGTCGAAATTCGCCAGCGTAGCGGAGACAATCACGACGACGTAGCCAATGGCAACGATGCTATGCGCCAGGACGATGCCAGACATCGAGCCAAGTAGCCCGAATTTGACCAACCCGAGATAGGTCGCGATGGCGACTACGATGGCGGGAAACGTGATCGGCGTCAGGATCGCCATGGTTAGGGAACTGCGCAGCCACGGCAGCGTCCGGTTGAGGCCGTACGCCGCCAGTGTGCCCACGACAGTCGAAACGGTGGCAACGACGACACCGATCTGAAGCGTGGTCGAAGTGGCGTTGTACCAGGACGGGTCGCTGAAGAACGCGCGGTACCACTGCAGCGAGAGACCCGAAGGCGGAAATTGCAAAAGCTGCCCCGGGCTGAATGACATGATGAGAACGAGAAGCTCAGGAAAGAGCAAGTAGAACATGACGAGCATGAGAAACACCGTGCCGATCATTTCCGACCAGCGGATGTGGCCCCCGCCCCGGTATAGCTGTGCCGTCCAGCCCTTTGCCCGTCGAAGAGTGAGAAGTTCGCTCAGGTAGCGTTTTAGTGGGCCAAATGACAGTAGCCGACTTAGCCAGGACCTCCTCGCTGGTTGCGCAGTGCGGCTCTGCGTACCGGAAAGATCGAGACCAATCATGAAAAGCACGGCAAAGGCTATGGCCAGCAGAATAAAGGCCGCGGCGGCGACCCGCCCCATGTCAAAGAAGGTCCGGACCTGCGACGCGATGAAGGTCGAAAGCATGGCGTCTCCCAAACCGCCGAGTGCGGCCGGCGTGATGTAGAAGCCAAGGCAGATCACAAAGACCAATAGGGATCCGCTGCGCACGCCGGGCATGCTGAGCGGAAAAAAAACGCGCCAAAATGCGGTGAATGGCCGCGCGCCCATGCTTGGCGCAGCGGTCATCAAGGACTTGTCGATACTCATCATGACACTGACTAGAGGCAGGATCATCATGGGAAGCATGATGTGTACCATACCGATATAGACGGCCGTTCGGTTATAGATTAGCAACATCGGACTAGAGATAAGCCCGAGGTCGAGCAACAGATTGTTGATTAGGCCGCGATCGCCAAGAATCACAATCCATGCATAGGTCCGCACTAACCCACTGGTCAGATAGGGGACGATGACGAGCACGATGAGCGCCATGCGCGCGCGCTTCGGAGCGGCCACGATCAGATAGGCCGTGGGATAGCCGATGAGGAGGCAAATTCCCGTAGCGACTGCACTAATCTCGATCGTCTGGTAAAGCACGCGGACATTCGCCGGCTGGCCGAAAAACGCGTGATAATTGGCGAGCGAGAAACCTGGCGCATCGAGGCTAGTCAGGAACAGCAGGATGATCGGCATGCCGAAGACAGCCAGCAGAACGGCGATGGCAGGCACAGTGAGCAAGATGGGCATTCGGCCCAGGATCTTAAGTATATGCATTCGCGTTCCCCTCTCTCGGCGCCTCATGCAGTGACGAAGCGAACGTCGGACCGCAGCCAGTCGAGGCGCACCTCATCGCCAGGCTGAAAAATCTGCTGTCCCGAAGCTACGTGCTCGCGCGTAATGAGCATGATGCTGCCGACGCGCACGTGGTATTTCCGCAACGCGCCGGCATAGATCATGCCTTCGACGGTACCGATGATGGACTGCCTTTGGTCCGCATCGGCGCGCTTCGGGGCCGTACGGGCGGCCACGCAGACACGCTCCGGCCGGAGCATCGCGAGAGTGCCGGACGGCGGCGTGCCATCGTGTTCGACCTTGAACTCGGGGCATTCAAGGATATTGGCTTCCCCCAGAAAATTCGCCACGAACCGCGTAGCGGGCCGGTCGTATAGCGACTCCGGTGTGTCGGTCTGCTCAATTTGCCCCCCGCGCATGACGACGATACGATCCGACAGTGTGAGCGCCTCCTCCTGATCGTGCGTGACACATATGGTGGTTTTGCCAAACTCCCGGTGCAGGCTCTTGAGCTCGCCTTGCATCTCCTCGCGAAGGTTGCGATCAAGGGCGCCCAGCGGCTCATCGAGCAGCAGGAACGGTGGGTCGGCGATCAGCGCTCGAGCGAGCGCCACGCGCTGCTGCTGGCCACCGCTCAATTGCGACGGCATGCGGTGGCCAAAATCCTCGAGGTGCACTCGCTTAAGCATGCGAACGACGTGGTTTGTCCTCTCGGCAGCCTTCATGCCGCGCATTTCAAGCGGAAATTCCAGGTTGGCGCCCACCGTGAGGTGCGGAAACAGCGCATAGCTCTGAAACACGATGCCCTGGTCGCGCCGGTACGACGGGACTGAGGCGACCGACTTCCCAGCAATGCGGATGTCCCCCTTACTGGGCGCTACAAACCCAGCGAGCAGCATCAGTGCTGTGGTCTTCCCCGACCCGCTTGGTCCGAGTATGGTCAGGAACTCGCCGCGACGAACTCGAAGTGATAGATCTTTGACAGCAGCAATCGAACCGTACATCTTGGTGACACTGCAGAATTCTAACTGCGCAGGAACTGCATCTTTCTCCAATGCTTGATCCTCGGCGGTTGCCAGAGTGGCGCCTTCGAGATGCAAAGTCACAAATCCTCCAATACGATCGGACTGAGGGCGCCAGACGCACCGCCTCCTAGTCGCGTGGGTGCCCACGATGGGGCTTCATCCAGGTGATTATTGAAGAATCCACTCGTTCCACCGCTGGATCAGCCGCTCTATGTTTGATTTGCCGTCCGCCCCCACCTCAGCGTACCATTTGGCATCCGATACAATGCTAGATGCCAGATATTCAGGGTGGCTGGCGAGCTTTCGCCCGAGATCATCCGGTATCAGCTTGAACGCATTTCCGTTCGCTGGACCATAAGGAATAAGCTGTGCAAACGCGGCCTGCCTATCAGCCCGGGTGATGAACTCGATGAATTTCTGCGCGTTCTGTAAATTCGGGCAGCTCTTCGGAATACCCCAGCTTTCCCATGACAGCACTGACTGGTTTCGATTGATCTCTAGCGGCGCACCCTGGTCTATTAGTAGAGCCGCCCGGCCGTCGTAGGTCTCCGCCAAATCGACCGCTCTGTCGTGCATCATCTGCTGGATCTCGGATCCGGTCATCCACCACTTGCGTACATGCGGCTTGATCTTGTCCAGGCTGGCGAAAACTCGGTCGATATCCAAAGGAAAGATGGCGTCAGCAGGCACACCATCCGCCAATAGAGCCGGAACCCACGGACCACCACCCTCCGCGCCGGACGCCAACGTGCGAACTCCAGGATACTTTTGGACATCCCAAAACTCTGTCCAATTTGATGGGCGCGGCTTATTGGCCGGGAATTTTTCGGTATCGTAGACCATGCATTTCGCGTAAACAATTGAACCCACACTATACGGCGTTCTGGTGAAGTCCAGCATGGCATCTAGATTGTCCTTCTTGTAGATTGAGTAATCAATCTTTTCGAGGAAACCTGTCTCAGGAGCTCGAACATCCGTGAATGGTTGCACTGGAACCACATCGACCGAAACACTGTTGGTCGACACCATCAGCTGAAGCTGGGCCTCGGGAACCTCGTCGGTGATAGGCGTCACTTTGATGCCTGTCTCGGCTTCGAATGGTTTTACAAAGGCTTCAATACACGCCTTTCCGTATTCCCCACCATTCAGCGCAACCTTCAGCTCGCCCGCGGACTGCGCAACAGCGCGCGGGATTTCAGAAGACACGGCACCCACGGCCGCAGCCGATGCCGCTTGCATAAAACGTCTGCGGTTCATTGACAGAGTCATTTACTTGTTCTCCCTCATTGTTCCCGCCACTGGACAGGAATCGCTTTTTTTTCGAAATCGCGCGTACGACGTTGCGTTAAACAAGCAGCGCCGATCGATTAGACTTATCCAATAGTCGATGCTATTAAGCGACGGCTCCAACACTGGATCCTGGGTTGTGCAGTGCGGCAGTCAAACTGTTGGCTACGGAGCATGTAAGCGCCCGGCCGTGCCTCGCGCATGTAGCCGAAAATCCTCCCATCCCATCTATGGTCGCCCACAAGCCCGGGCACCCACGAATTGCCGCGTTCAGCGATCATGCAACAGAGTATCAAACGCGCGACGGCTTCGGTCAAATACAGTTTGAATATGTCTGTCATCTGCAAGAGAGATGGAACCGTCCCAGCAAGCCGCTGGCGTTTTGCTATGAGGCCGGCCCGTGCGGTTATGGCGTTTATCGCCAACTCACCAGCCTGGGCCATCGGTGCGACGTGGCGGCGCCATCGCTGATTCCGCGGAAGCCTGGCGATCGGGTGAAGACAAACCGTCGCGACACCACCATGCTCGCCCGCCTCAATCGGGCCGGAGAGTTGACCCCCGTCTGGGTGCCCGATACCGATCACGAAGCCATGGGCGACCTGATCCGGCTGCGCAGCGTCGTGCGCCAGGTGGTGACGGGCGCGCCAACATCTTCAAGGATTTCTGCTGCGCTACGGGCATAAGCACGAGCGTGGGACGGCCTGGCGAATGGCTTACCGGCGATGGCTTTCGACCCTGGCCTTCGAACATCCCGCTCAGCAGATCGCATTTCAGGACTACGTCGATGCCGTCATGGACGGTGCTCGATCCCGGGCGAGGACAAACCAAAAAGGGCTACTTCTGGGCGATCGCCTCGGTGACCGGCGTCATGGCGGCGTCAGTCCGCCGATCGTGCTGTTCAGATATGCGGCGGGCGCAGCGGGCGCCTTTGCCGAACAGTTCCTGCGAGGCTTCAAGGGCGATTCCTGCAATGCGACGGCTACATGGCTATGATTTGCTGACCCGCATTCAGCGCGCCGAGGTCCGTGGACGCTCGTGCACTGCTGGAGCCATCTGCGCCGACGGTTCGTGAAGCAGTTAAGAAACACAACATTCCGATTGCCGAGGCCGCCGTCCGTCAGATCGCCGCGCGCTATGCCCTCGAGGCGACGGTGCGCGGCGCACCGCCGCAGATCCGGCTCGACGCGCGCACAGAACATTCGGCGCCGATTATCACGGCCCTGAAGCCTGGTTCGAGAAGCAGCTGTCGATGATCTCTTCCGCTTCCCAACTGGCCACTGATATCCGTTGCTACGAGCTCGCTTACCGGGAGAGCCTGACCACGTTCCTGGAGGACGGTCGCCTGGAGCTGGACACCAACTCGGTCGAAAACGCCATCAGGCGGTGGCCCTGACAAGAAAAAATGCGCTGTTTGCGGCGCATGAGGTTGGGGCCGAAAATTGGGCGCTGCTGGCCTCCATCGTGGCGACCTGCAAATGGGCGACGTCAATCAGGTCGCCTACATTGCCCAATCGCTGCAGGCGGATCATCGATGGCCATCCTCAAAGCCGAACCGAGCAGCTCATGCCCTGGAACTTCCCGAAAGTGTCAAGCCAAGACGCATTGGGGATCGGCAATGCGCTTACGCCAATGCCCTCAAAGGATGGGCATTCCATAACAAAAGATAAACTGCACATAACTCAAATTCACACTACGTGCCGCGTTGACGCGATAGAGTTTCGGCGATGCCGATCGAGGACGGCGCCCTGAGCCCCAACCCTGCGAACTGCAGCTTTGTGCACACGTGCACGAGTGACAACATCCAGCAAAAGGCTCCGGAGCTGAGACTATGAACGCCTGCCGAGTCCGACCAGTTTTATTTGGTCACGTAGATGAATTTCCCCAAAGCGGTCAAGAAGGGGCATGCGCTTTGCCGACATCGGAAAGCTGACCGATGAGACTGACGACCGAACGTCTCATATTGCGTCCCTGGGAGCACAAAGACCGGAGCCCGATGGCGCGAATTTACGGCAGTGCGCACGTCATGCGTTTCCATTCCAAAGTGCTCACCGTCGAGGAAGCTAACGTCAAGATTGACCGTGCGATCGAGCTTGTCCGGACGGACGGGTTTCATTTTCAGGCGGCAGAGCTGAAGGGTAGCGGCGAGCTTATCGGTATGATTGGACTCGGCGTCCTCTCAGAGGCGGTGCAGGCGGCAAATCCCAGTCATCGGATCGTCGAAATCGGCTGGCTTCTCGCAAAGGAGCATCGGGGCAAAGGGCTAGCGCCCGAAGGTGCGCGCGCGTGGCTTGACTACGCCTGGTCAATCAATCTACCAGAGGTCGTAGCCATCACAGCCAAGGCTAACGCGCCAAGCCGAAGGGTCATGCAGAAGATCGGCATGATCTATGATCCCGGAGGCGGTTGCGAGAACCCCAAGTTCCCCGAGGGCCATTGGTTGCGTCCAAATGTGGTCTACAGGAAGCGGAATCCGACATTGTAAGCATTGCAATCTATGATTGTGGCGAGTAGCTCAGCCATTCGGCTTTCGACCGGGTCACCGGAGGCGGTCGCCCACCCCCGGTTCCCACAGAACGTGGCGTGCGGAGCTACCGCACCACGCTTTCGGCCGTTGCTTCACAGCACCGCAAGTGCCCGCAGCCCCCAGTATGGGAGCGCAGTTTCGGATACAGTAGCGGGGTCCGTTCTTTGAGCTGGTGGAAGGCGTCCCAGTCGAGGCGACCGCAGTTACGGCTGCGACTGCACAGCATCTTGCGCCAGTAACGCTCAGTGACCCGATACACCTTTGTCAGCGACCGGATATTTCCGGCAACACCATAGTAGGCATAGTGGCGCCGCAGGGCAGCGTTTATCGCTCTGACCTGATCACTAATCCCGGGATGCCGTATTTGTCGCATCAACTCCTGCAACGACGACACGCTCCGAGACTTCTCACCGTGCGCATGCCAACCTTGAAGTTACCCTTCAAAGGTCGAGCACATAATGCAGATAAACGTTGCTCAGTAAAACGCTGATCGATCCGCCTTGTGGAGTTCCTTCGTCGCTCGGATGGACCGCTCCGTCTTCCAGTACGCCCGCTTTCAACCAGCGCCGGACCAAGCTGATCAGGCGTGGATCCCCGACTCGGTGTTCGACAAATCGGAGCATCCATTCATGGGAAAGGCTCCCGAAGAAGTTCTTCAAGTCCGCCTCCAGCACCCAACCCGTCAGGCCGCCGGCGATCACCTCATTCAAGGTCTGCCAGAGCGTGATGGGCGCTAAGCTGCGGCCTGCCGCCGAACGAGCAGGGCAAGAAGTCCTCCTCGTAAGTCGCCGACAGCACCTCAGCCGTACTGCGCTGAAGCGCCCGGTCCGAAACGGTTGGCACCCCAAGCGGGCGCTTCTCCGTCTTGCCGGGCTTGGGGATGTAAACTCGCCGTACTACCGGCGCCCGATATCCCTGGCGGTGAATGGATTGGAGCATCGGCTCTATCCACTCTCCAAAGCTCTCCTTCGCCGCCTTCACCGTCTGACCATCTACTCCGGCGGCCGAGCGCTGCGGAATCCTGAACAGAATCCTCTGCACCCGTTCGCGCGTGATATGATGGGCAAGCTATAGCGCGACGATCAGGATGAGACGCCGTATTGCCTCACGTAACGATGCTCCCTGAGGCTCGAATGTTGCCTCATCCATTTTGCTCCCGGCTTGGGTGAAGGAGGCCCGGCGCGGAGATGGCCGGGGTTTCGGAGCGTCGGGCCTCCTTGGCGAGCGCCAGGAAGCCTCAGTTTGGCCTTGCGATCTCCGGGATCGGTGGCCCGTTGTTTAAGGGGCCAAACAGCAGCGCGTCCGCCTGTTCGCTGCGCCAGACCTTCAGCCGACGCTGAAGTGTTCGAAGCAGTTTGTTCGGGTAATCGCCGGGATACTCGGCCTGCAGTCGTGACAGAAGTTCGCTGCCGGTTCGCCATGGTTCGGCTTCGAACCAATTTCGCAAGTCGGCAGTTGCCTTGACGAGAGGGTCAGGACGCCGCCGCCCTCTTTTGGCCTTCACAATCGGGCGATCCGTCGGCCGGATAGCTCCGTCCTTCCAAGCTGTCCGCAAACTCGCCAGGAAAAGGTCGATTGGTTGAGCTGTGCCGTCAGGGCGGATGGCCTGCGAAGTATCGGCAAGCGCAGCGAGTCGCTCCTGCACGGCGCGGATATCGCGCAATAGCAGGACAGGATCGAGCCCGGCGTAGATTTCCTGCAGACGGGAGCGGACTGCATCGGAGGTGCGAGCGTCGGCAACCAGACGCTGATGCGGCGTAGCTGGCGGACTATACGTCTTGCGCATACGTGCGCCGTCGCGCTGCTTCGCGATCAACTTGAACGATGGCTGAAAGAAGTTCACGAACAGCCGCGCTGACCGGTAGAGCTTCGCTAGCAGCGTGGCGGCCTCCAGCCCCTCGAACCGACGATATCCGACCATCCTACGCACCACGGCGCCATTCTTCTGCTCAACAAAGGCCTGGTCATTCTTGCGGTAGGGGCGGCAGCGCGTGAAGACGATGTTGGCGGCGTCGCAATAGGCCTTCAGCGTCTCGTTCATGAAAACGGTGTCGTTGTCCGTATCTAGGCCCAGAAGCGCGAAGGGCAGTTGCTTGCGCAATTCAGTGAGCACCGTGCTCAACAGTGTCTGTTCGCGAACCAGCAGGGGCGCACATTCCGTCCAGCCGGTCGCGATGTCGGTGAGCACGAACGTTTGGATGAAGCTGCCGCGAGTCGAAGGGCCGCTATGGGCCACGAGGTCCGCCTCAACGAAGCCTGGCGCAGGATCGTCCCAATCCGCCGACGTTCTAATGGGAATGCTCCGTCGCAGGGCGTGCGCCGCGGGCCGTCGTCGGGGACGTCCCAGGCCTTCTCGGATCGGTCGCAGCGTCCTGTCGATCGTGGCCGCGCTCATCGCCAGCAATTTGCCCCGGATTTCCAGCGCTGGGTCAAAATGACCGTGCCGTTCCATTGCCTCGATAAGGACGGGCAGCAACGCTTTCAGCCGCTTGCCGCAGACGCGGTCAGACGCCTCCCAGAGCAATATGAGCGCATTGCGTTCCGCTTCATCATAAATTCGCGGCCGCGCTCGCCGGCCTGAAAACGGCCCTTCACGGCGTCGTAGCAGCCGCATCGCGTGCTTGCGGTGAAAGCCCGTGATGACGACGAACTCATCCAAAATTCTCGCCTTCTCCGCTCGCGTCGAAGCACGATAGCGCTCTGAAACCGCCGTCGTCAGTTCTTTCCTTGTCGCCATGCTCAGCCGTCCCATCGTCGCCCCTGCTCATACCCCTCGGTAGGGAGCAACTTATGTGAGGCAACGGTTGAATATTCGGGAACAATTCAGGCGAGGCAATGCGAGTCTCACCTTGATTGTCGCCGCGCAGCAAGCGACGTAAAGCGGAGTTTCGGCTCACACCGAGCTTTCGCTGCTAACGTTCAAATTCTGATTCCATGCTCAGCTAATCTTCCCTTTGCATGAAAGGCCGTGTCTCCCGTTGAATGGAGCCCATGTTGCCCAAGAACATTTTTACCGCCGCTGACCGCTTCCCCCCCCCATGTGGCCGGCCCTCCCGTCCTCGGAGTACTATCAGTCGGTCTGACTTCCACCCGGTCATCAGCCTCTTCTCACCTCATCGGCTTGGCAGGTCCTGCAAGCTTGCGCTTGAACCGGATGGATCTCCCTCGTTCACGTCAAATCCTTCGATTGCATGCTGGCGGTACGAACCCCGGGAGCACCTCATACCACTCGCAATGACGCGGCATGCGATTCCGCCTTCCCCTTTGAGGGAAAGGGTCGGCTACTCCGATCTCGATCGATTTCGGGGCTATCTATCCGTTCACGTATGTTTCGGCCTACAACCTCCCTGTTTACGCTTCGCAGCGGCCGTGACCGGACGCCACGCAAAACTCGGTACGCGGCTGCTCGCTAGGCTTTACCGCGGCCGTCATCTCCGACGGCAGACTTCAACGCACTTGCAAGGCGCAACCCTCACAGATCCGGGCGGGCGGATTCCCCCCAACCGGCGAGAGTAACCCGCGTCATATCCGTGCCTGCGCCCAAGTGCGAGTGATGCGCGGAGTGGGCAGGCGGAGGCGTGCCGTCAGGGTCTCGAACTCCGGCCAGGCCATGCGCCGACTCTTCTGGCTTCGCCGTCTCAGACAGCGCAGCCACGTCCGACGCACTTCCCGGTAGAACCCGTTGAGCGAAGGGTAGTTGTGCGGCCTGCCGTAGTGTCCACGCAGAACGGCGGCGAACCACTCGTGCTGCGTGGCCAGTGGCGCGTGCATGAACCGCCAAGCCTCCTTGCGCAACGCCGTCAGCTTACGCGTCAGGCGTTTCCCTTCCGTTTTGTGCTTCACAATGAACCGGCCGTCCCGGGTCCGCCCACAATAGGGGATGAAGCCCAGAATGGCGAAGGTCTCGGGCTGCCGCTCGCCATGCTGCTGCCGGGAGAGGGCCGCGAACCGGCCAAACTCGATCAGCCGCGTCTACTTCTCCACGCTCGCAGACATTATCGCCTCGCTGGCCAAGGCCGAGCGCGAGGGGTAGTTGCGCGAGCGTATCCGCTATCTATGCCGCGCAACCCTGCTGGTCGTCGACGAAATCGGCTATCTCCCGATCGTGCCCGCCTGCGGCAATCTCTTCTTCCAGCTCGTCAATGCCCGTTACGAGAAGGGTGCCATGATACTCACCTCCAATCGCGGCTTTGCGGAATAGGACGAAGTTTTTGGTGATGCTGTTGTCGCAACAGCATTGCTCGACAGACTTTTTCACCATGCCGTCGTCGTGCAGATCGAAGGATCGAGCTATCGATTGCGCCAGCACGCTGATCTTGCTCCCGAGCATGTTCGCTCCAAAGCGCTTGTCAATCCGCCGCCACTGCCGAAAAAGCGTGGCCGCCCAGCAGGACTGAAATCGACCGATCAAGACGCCGGCTGATCACCGAAACCTTCACCCGCCAGATAGGGAAAATTGATGCTCACTTTTGCGGAAACTTCGGTGCCCATTGACAGCCTTGAAACGCTCGCCCGTATCACACAGACAATCCCACCATCAGGTTGCCCGCAGTGGCAGCCTGATCAGCCTCGGACCTCTCCAAAGGTAGGCGCTCCTACACCATGCAACGGGACATGACCAACGGGATCCGCCTTGGAGCCTTGCGCCGGGCTCCCGTGGGCAAAATAGCTCAGGCTGATGCCTACCAGCCGGCACCGCGGCCGCCCATATAATCCATCCTTCGCCTTTGATGCGGGTTGCCAAGCGTCATGCGTGATGGAGCGTTGGAGGGGTGTGGCTCAGCAGTTCAGCACCATGCTCTGTCACCAAGACGTGGGCCCCGACCCCAAATAAGTAACCGTTTTCGCTGCACAATATATTTGGCATGTGCAAGGTCATGCCCACGGCTAGGATCTCTTCTGCACATGGCTCCAAACTCAGGTCACCGCGTTCAGCCCAATTAATGCCCGTTTGATATCCGGTACGTTGGCGAAAGACTCCCTGGCGTCCGGATCGCTTCAGCACCTCCCGGCCAGCAGCGTCCATCTCCCCCGCGCTGGTACCCGGCTTAATCGCGGCAACGAGGGCCTCAATGACTTCCTCGGCCAAGGTGTGCAGAGATTCGGTCTCCGGATGGCGGCCAAGTACGGCGCACCGGACCAACCCTGCGGTGTACCCGTGCTTCGATGCGCCGATTTCCAAAAAAGCAGGCTCATTATTTCTAATAGGATGCTGCGTCGGAGCGGCGTGCGGTAACTTCGTCCGCTCCCCAAACAAAATGGTAGCGGGAGCCGGCCCAAATTCGTCACCAGCGTTGCTAGCCTCTGCCTTGATCGCCGCCGCGATGGCCGCAGCCATCTCCAGTTCGGTAACACCTTCGCGTAGCGAGCCCTGGAAGGTTCGCACAGCCAGGTCGGTCATGCGCATAGCGTCGCGCATGCACTCGAGCTCTAGCTCGCCTTTCACCGCCGCTACCGAGGAAACCAGCCGAGTGGCATCAGAGATCTTCAAATCGGGAAGCTGCGCCTGAAGTGCATTGACATCGGCCGGTGCGAGTCCCCAGCAGCCAAGCTCAAAACCGACCCACTTGCTGTGCAGTCCATGCTGGCGAAGGACGTCAGCACAAACCTTGCCAAAATCCTGTTGGTGCGTATAAGTAATTATCTCATCAATGCAACTATACGAACGAACTACCTCCTCGTCGTATTCTCGAACGACATATATCGGTGACCGGCCAGGCCGCAATATTAAAGGAAACGGCGCGAAGTATGCGCCACTTCCATCATATCCGCTGAGATACCGAAGATGGCCATTGGCAGTGACCACAAGTGCATCTAACCTGGCTCTAGTTACCGCCTCCAGCACTTTATGCTGCCGGCGCTCGTACTCTGATCTCGGGAATGGGACACCCGTCAGAGGAATCGCAGAGCGTATATTCGCCATATCTCACCTCAATGATTGCCAGTGTGGTTGGTCGCGCAACAATGCCCACCGGATCGACGTTCGAAACCGTGTAACGTTCCGTGATCTTTGGTTCATTCAACCGTCCTGGTGGTCAATGGCATCAGTGGCTCGCTGTCGCGCTGCCGGCAAATATTGGCTCCCTTCGGCGGGGAGATAGCGCTCTCAGTTGCCTTGCGATTCATGATGCGGTTGCTTAGTGAGGTCAAAACATTTTCTTGATTCTAGCCTAAAACCTACGGATGTTGGGCTTTCTGCGTTGGAATCGACGTTAGCTGAAATTGCGGTACGCGGCCAAGAGCGGACTGAATACGAAGGTCAGGCATAAATTGATTGCTCTCGAACAAGCAATTCGCCTCACCGTCTTCAATAACATAGAGGTGCCTAGAGTGACGAGATAAGTACCATTGTTGACGTACCTCCCTCTTGTGTTCTCATGCACCAATCATCTACGACGATCACCTCTTATTTGGCGCCATCTGCGTTGGTGCGGGGAGGTGGAGGGCTGTAGATTGTTCCTGGTCGCCAAGCGTTAGAAAGGGTGTGATCGACCAACTCATTAAGTCGACGGCGCGCTGAAGAATCGCCGCAGTTTGACCGGGGCTGGGTGAAGCGGCGATGATATGTCCCATGCGGTCTCGATAGTCGGCTTTCCTGAGGATCGGCGTCTTGGGTTCAACATACAATTTGACCTCGGCGACACCTGGTATCGCAACCGCCTGACTGGCGCCCTCGATCCAATCTAGGATGCCGTCGCCCTCAGGAACAAGGAATCGCGCGGCCACAGTCTGCGAATGCCTTCTGCGCAAATCCCACTCCTCGCCGATCACGAGCTTGAGGTGCTCGGCAATGAGATCGACCCCGTAAGCCAGTTGAACCACTCGAGGACCGATCCCACCCGCAAGTCGCGGATTCACCTCAATGACTACTGGCCCACGCTTCGTCCACCGGAATTCGATAGCTGTCGGCCCCCAACCAAGGCCGAGAACTTGCAAACAGCTCAGCGAAACATCGGCGATACGCTTATATTCGTCATCACTCAGAGGGGCCGGAAAGGTCATTTCACGAAATACGAAATGCGGTAAAGGGCCGGAGTCAGCCGCGGCGATCCCAATGACCTCATTTCCCATTATGTCGGCGTAATAGAAGGGACCCTGTGCGAATTCTTCGACAAGGATCCTCGGCGAAGACCGCCATATGTGGTTCCCAGCCAGCAGATAGGCCGTATGTTCGGCCAACTCGTCGGCGTTGCGGCACAATCGGACACCGCAACTGCCGCTGCCAACGGCTGGCTTAACAATCACCGGCAGCCCGATCTCCGCGGCAGCGCTTTCTACGTCTGTGGCATTGGCTGCCAGGCGATAAGCAGGCATTGGAATGCCGGCCGCCGCGAGGAGTTGACGTTGAGTGAATTTGTCGCAGCATTGTTCAATGGACGCCGGGTTCGGTCCTGGCAGATCGAAATGCCGGCAGAGCTTGCCAACTGTCGCATAGATCGACTCGTCGAGGCCCGAAAAGCCAGTAATGCCAGCAATGTCATAGGTCGCACGCAACCGGGAACATTCGCGGATCAGCGCATCGAGATCTTCTGTGTCGACGCGGATGGCCTCAAGGCCTTCCGCCGCAAGATAGCCGTATTGAGCTGGATCGGCCGCCAGGGTAATTGGATGCAGCCCAAGACGCTGGGCTGCTTTCATGTTTGGCAGACCAATAGTCCTGTGGCCTTCAACTAGGATGAGCGCTCTTGTTGCCATTGGGGTCGACCTCCATGTGTGCAGTGCAGCGGCCAGAGCCTAAACAGGCGTCGGTTTGATTTGCGCCCGGCCTCAGACATAGCGTCCATAGCACTGTCAGCGATCCGCGCTCGCAAAGATTCTGTAAAGTTACTTGAAGGGTGTGTTGCAACGCTGATTATCAGGCAGCGGCAGCGTGTTAGGGAGCGCGACTCAACGAATATCCCTCGGTGCGATATTCTAATCGCCAATTGAGTCCGCGGTACTGCTTTGCAAGCGCGGCAGTTGGCTACAATCTCAGCCTGCGCTATCTGACGAGAAGACCATCCTTGCCGAAGAAATCCGCTTTGCGCTGAGCCACCGGCCTGACCTGACAAAATTCCAGACGCCGCCGTATCGAGCTCGACTCTAATGCTATCGCACGTTTGGATCCGTCCGGTCTCGGTGGTCGCAAAGAACATACAAAACGGCGCGCGGTCTTGATCCCGCGGAATTGCCGCCATACTGCAATGGCGCTTCTTGCCGCGCAGCCAGCCCACACCGCATCCAAGCTCCGTTTCGAGCCTATCCTGCCTTGGCACGTCGGTGCTCACGCGTCACCGCAACGCTGGCAGGGTGGATGGCAGGGGCCTCGATGTCGCGCGCCCGCAGCCAGCGCGCCAGCCAAAAGCCGCGCGGCCGCCCCATAAGCGACGGCGATCCGCTTGATCGTCTGCCCGGCCTGGCCGGCTTGGTCGCCCCAGCGCTGCAGCAGCTTCAACAATGACGGCGTGTCGGCATAAACCTTCTTCCGCGGCTGGCGCTTGCAACCCGGAACAAGCGCGGCAATCAGCCATTTCGCTTTGCTCATTTCGATGATGGCGACGATAGTGTTATCCTGTTCAAGAGCGGTAAGGGACCGGCTCGCGTCAAACAAATGCGACATGGACGCTCTCCTTCTGATGGTGGTTTTTACAGCGCCGAAGGATGCCACATCCTCGCCGCTTGCCCCATAGCATCTCAGCTCCAGCTCCCGCCAAAGGCCGCCAAGCATCTGGCGTTCCCGACGGTTATCGGCCCCGCGGATCCTCCGATCCGTCAAGGGTGGCCACCGGGCCATCGCGCAGCGACTTGCCCTTGACGGGGCACGAGCACGGCGGCAGGCTGCGCTGGTCGGAACGTCAGCCGGCGGTTGGTATGCGTTCCTGTCTGGTCCAGCGGAACTGGGTCCCGTCGCTCCAAGCCCCAAGATCGGCCCGACCGCCCTGGAGTGTCAATACCGGGTGAAATTTCCCCAAAAGTGCCGAAGTAAAATTCCCCAATTATGCCGGCCCGGACGGCATGGAGAATTGGGTATTTTTCGGCGGCCGCCCGCGCGGCCGTGATGGTGGAGCGAAGGACGGTGGAGTAATCAGGGCTTTCGAACGGACGTGTTCAGGCATCAATTCGGCATGCTGGCGCAGCCTGTAGCTTGATCCTTCGATCTGAACGACGACGGCATGATGCAAAAGCCTGTCGAGAAGCGCGGTGGCGACCACGGCGTCTCCAAAAACATCTCCCCACTCTGCAAAGCCGCGGTTGGACGTCAGGATCATTGCCCCTTTCTCGTAGCGGGCGTTGACGAGCTGGAAGAACAGATTGCCGCCGCCGGCGATCACCGGGAGATAGCCGATCTCGTCGACGATCAGCAGACTTGGCCTGCAGAAGAAGCGGATGCGTTCTTGCAGCCGTCCCTCGCGCTCGGCCCTGGACAGCACTGCAATGAGATCGGCCAGGGTGCAGAAGTAGACGCTCTTGCCCGCTTTGACAGCTTCGACGCCGAGCGCGATAGCCAGATGGCTTTTGCCAGTTCCTGGCGGCCCGAGGAAATGGGCGGCCTCGTGCCTTTCGACGAAACCCAGTTGCGCGAGCGTGAAGATCCGATCGCGATCGAGGGAGGGCTGGAAAGAGAAATCAAAGCCGGCGAGCGTTTTGATGGTTGCCAGCCGACCCATCCGCAACGCCGTCTTTATACGGCTGTTCTCCCGTAGGGTCAGCTCTTCGGAAAGGAGAATATCGATCGCTTCGAGTGCCGACAGCTCGCCATGCTCCAGGCGGCGGACAATATGGTCGAGTGCTTCAAGGGCACGTGGCATCTTCAGGCCGACCAGGTCATGGCGAATGCGGTCGATCATCGACGGCACGGCATCGAGCGCGGCGCTCATGGGCGGTTCTCCTGTGCCATGGCTCTGGCGACGGCGTCGTAGAAGGCGAGCGGCCGCTGTGTGACCCGGTCTCCGGATCCATGAAGAATGATCTCGTCATTGTTGACGCGCGATCGCGAGCGCGGCGGTGAGCGAAGGGTTCTGTGTCCTGGTTCGACGCGGCGCTGATGGCGACCTTCCAACACCGGATGCACAGCAATCAGCGCACCGTCTTCGAAGATTCGAACCTCATTGGCCAAGGTGTGAACTTCGACGAGCCGCCTTCTGGTGGCGTCGGGCACGCTGTATGCGTTTCCCCCGACACTGACCATGCCCTCTCGGGATATCCTGCGCTCAAGCCGCAGAACCGATCGGAACGGAGCCAGCGGCAAGGGACGCAGATGAAGGCGTGCGGATTCCGACGATGGCGCGCATGTATTCCGATCTGATGCCGCGCAGCGTTCCGATCTGATCGCGCGCAGGTGGAGCACCTGATCGTCGGGGAAGATGTCACTGCATTTGCGGTTCGGTCAAGCGGCAGCGGAGATGATGGATCTGCGCATGGATTCGCCGTTGAGTTCGAGCCGGTGAGCGTTGTGAACGAGGCGGTCGAGGATGGCATCGGCGTAGGTCGGATCTCCGATCAGATCGAACCAGCGGGCCACCGGGAGTTGGCTGGTCACCAGCGTTGAGCGACGCCCGTACCGGTCTTCGAGGATTTCGAGCAGGTGGTGACGGGCATTGCCGTCGAGCGGTTCGAGGCCCCAATCGTCGAGGATAAGGAGATCGACCCTGGCCAGGCTTTTCATGCGCGCGGCGATGCGGCCGTCGCCCTTGGCCAGGGACAGGTCATCGATGAGCCGCGGCAGTCGGGTGTAGAGGACCGAACGGTTGTCACGGCAGGCCTTGTGACCGATGGCGCAGGCCAACCAGCTCTTCCCGACCCCGGCCGGCCCGACGATGGCCAAGCTCTCATGGGCGCCGATCCAGTCGCCCTTGAGCAGCTTGTCGAACAGCCGGCGATCGAGACCGCGCGCAGCACGGTAATCGACATCCTCGGGCACGGCATGGTGGCGTAGCCGCGCATGACGAAGGCGGAGCGCAAGGCGCCGGTCATTACGGTATGTCGCCTCGTGATCGAGCAGCAGGGCAAGCCATTCGGCGTGGCTGAGGTTGTCGGCATCGCTGTTGCTTTCCAATTCGATGAACGCATGGGCCATGCCGGCCAGGCCGAGTTGCCCCAGCAGTTCGAGTGTCGGATGTTTGAGCATTGTAGTCCTTTCAGTTGTAATATCCGGAGCCCCGGATGTTGGTGTGGAAGATCGGCGTGTGGTCCGAGGCTTCGCGCGCCGGAATCTTGTCGAGCCCCTTCTCGAGGATCGATTTGACCGAGGGATAGTTGCGCGCCTGGATCTCCAGCGCGCGCCGCGCGGCCGCTTCCAGGCGTTCGGCGCCGAAGCGCTTCGCTAGCCCGATGATGCCGAGGCATGAACGGTAACCCTGCTCGGGATGCGGCCGATCCTCGATGATCTTTTCAACCAGCAACGACAGCATCGGCCCGATCCGCGCCGCTTCCTCCCGGATCTTCACGGGCGTCCATTCACGGTAGCGCCGATGGCTCGAGGGCATATGTTCGGGGATCGTCGTATGCCGCCCGTTACCGCTGCCACGCATGTGCGCGGCGATGCGTTCGCCATCGAGGAAGATTTCGACGGTGCGTGTGGTAATTCGAGCCTCGACCTCGCGGCGGGCGAAGCGCCAGGGCACCGAGTAATGGTGGTGCTCAATCGCGATGTGATAATCGAGTCCGACTCGGCAACGCTTCCACTCAGCGTGGACCCACCGTTCTGCCGGCAGCGGGTTGAGGTTCGGCGCGTCGATCTCCTCGAACAGCTGGCGCCGCGTTTTGCTGAACTGGCGAAGCACCCGTGTGTCGTTGAGATCGGTGATGCATTCGGCGACCGCCGCGTTCACCTCGGCCAGGCTGTAGAAGATCCGGTTGCGCAAGCGGCCCAGGACCCAGCGTTCGACAATGCCGACACAGGCCTCGACTTTCGCCTTATCGCGTGGCTTCCTCGGTCTTGCCGGGAGCACCGCCGTGCCGTAATGACGCGCCATGTCGGTGTAGCTGCGGTTGACCATCGGATCGAAGTGACACGCCTTAATCACCGCGACCTTCGCGTTGTCCGGGTTTTGTTCCCAGCCCGGTTATGTGGCCTACCGTCGGTAAGGTACTGACGTTAGACATTCCTGTGGGCTAATGACGGCACATCTCTTTGCGGCAGCAACAGAAGCGCATCCTCCGGTTCCCTACTTTGGAATGGAGGTTGCCATGTTGGAACGCTTTTTCGTCAAGCCGCAGACTGTCGATGGGATAATGGGTTGCTGGCTCGGGTCGCAGATTGACCAATATGTCGCGGCGCTTTGTGAGCGGGGTTACGCGGTTCGCAGCATCTACCGACGGGTTCCGATCCTGACGAAGTTTGCAGCGTTCACCGCGGCCCGCAATGTTGATCAGATCGAACAAGCCGAGGCGCTCATCGAGCCATTCATCGACGATTGGCTGTTCACTCATCGCGCCGATCGATCCGCTGATGCGTGTCGACGCGATCGCAACTTCGTCGGGGGCATTGTGCGGCATTTCTTCAGCCAGGTCGTCTCGAAGTCGGATAACACCAGCCGTAGAACAGCTTGGCCGATCCCTTTCGCTACCCAGGTGCCGGGATTCTTTGATTACCTTCACGAAGAGCGGGGCCTGCGCCCGACCTCCATCCATCACTACCGGCACTATCTGCGCGGTTTCGAGCGATATCTCAGGGATGTTGGATGCGAGGTGACCACGCTTTCGTTGCCTGTGGTGACGGGGTTCGTCACGACACAGGCTCAGCACTTCGGGCCCAGATCAATGATCGGTCTTGCAAGCACATTGCGGGTTTTTCTCCGATATGTGCATCGAGAAGGTCTTCTCCAACGCGACATCAGCAAGCTGGTCGAGGTGCCCCAGCATTACAGGTTGGCCGACATTCCCCGATCGATCGGTTGGGATTCCGTCCAGAAGATGCTCGACCAGGTCGATCGCCGCACCGTCGTTGGGCGACGGGATTACGCCATGCTGTTGCTGATGATCACATATGGCCTGCGCGCCCGCGAGGTCGCGATGTTGACGCTCGACGACCTCGATTGGAAGCGCGACCGCCTGCATGTGCGCGAGCGCAAGGCCGAGCATAGCACGACCTATCCGCTGGCGCCCGTCGTCGGCGAGGCGATCGTGGATTATCTCAAGAACGGGCGACCCGAGGTGGCAAGCCGGCTGCTTTTCTGGCGACACCTGGCACCACGATCGCCGCTGACGCAGTCGGCAGTGTCGGCCACGGCCACCAGATATCTGCATAGAGCAGACATTCCCGTATCCCGCCCTGGTTCCCATACGCTCCGACATGCGTGCGTTCAGCGGCTGGTCGATAGTGGCTTTCCGCTCAAGACCATCGGCGATTATGTCGGACATCGCGCAGCTTCGTCGACGATGATCTACGCCAAGGTCCAGGTGGACGGCTTGCGTGAAGTCGCTCTTGGCGACGGGGAGGATCTGCAATGAGCCCCCGTCTTCCCGAGCCTTCAAGTCCGATCGCGCCGCATATCATGGCCTTCGTCTGTCACAAGCGCGCCCTCAACCGGCGCTACGACGTCGAGAATAAGGCATTGCGGATGTTCGACGGCTATCTGAACGCGCAGGACATCAAGACCCTCGCGGAGATCACCCCGGCGCTCCTCGATGCCTTTTTCCTCAGTCGTCCGCGTCTGCGGCCACGAAGCTTCAACCAACTGGTAGGAATCGTCGGCCGGCTGTTCGAGTGGATGGTCGAACACGACGTTATCGATCGCTCCCCCGTCACGATGAAGCCGCGCCGCCGAGGTAATCCAAGACCGCCCTGCATCCTGGATCTGCGGACTGCCCAACAACTCGTCGATCGCGCCGCCGAACTCGCGGATCGGAACAACGCTCCGCTTCGCGGTCCCGCCTATGCCACCATCTTCAGCCTGCTGTTCGGGCTTGGTCTGCGCGTTGGCGAGGTTGCGCGCCTGCGCTGGCGGGATGTCGATCGCAATCGTGACGTCCTCACCATCCGCGAGACGAAGTTTTCCAAGTCGAGGCTCATTCCCATGGGACCGCAACTGGCACAGCGACTCTATGCGTTCATGGCGTTGCGATCGCAGCACCTGGTTTCGGTTGCGGCCGACACACCGCTGTTTTCTTTCATGAAAGATCGGCCTGTGAACCCGGGCACGATCAGCATCATCTTCCGCTCGCTGGCCGATCAGCTGGACATCGCGATCCCGCCAGGAGGAACGCCGGCTCACGTGCATGATCTACGGCACAGCTTTGCGGTCGGGCGACTTCTGCGGTGGTATCGCAACGGTAGCAATCCCACCGACAAGCTGGTCAAGCTGTCGACCTTCATGGGGCACGTGGATCCGGCCTCCACCGCGGTTTATCTCACCGTTACCGCCGATCTCCTGGAAGCCGCCGGTCAGCGCTTCGAACGCTTTGCAGCGCCGCTTTCGCGTGGAGGGCGGCCATGAGGACCGTCGGCAGTCTCGTCTATCAGTTCTTCGAACACCATCTCAAAGCCGAGAAGGGTCTGGCGTCCACCTCGATCCGGAGCTACCGCGACGGGATCCGGGTGTTCCTTCTCTTCCTGGCCAGGGAGAACCGACGCCCGATCAGCAAGCTCAGGCTGAGCGATCTCAGCGCCGACAATGTACGGGCCTTTCTCGCCCATCTTGAAGCTGAGCGCGGCAACAGCATCCGATCACGGAACCACCGGCTCGCAATGCTACACACCTTCTTCGCCTATGCCGGTGGCCAGGAACCGATGGTGCTGCCGGAGGCCGAACGCGTCGCCGCCATCCCGAGGAAGCGCACGCAGCCGGCGGCCACCTATTATCTCGAGCGCGACGAGGTCGAACGGCTCTTCGACGGACTGCCGCGCGACGGGAAGCTGGCCACCCGCGACAAGGCGCTGCTCATGTTCCTGTACAATACTGGCGCCCGCGCAACGGAAGTCATCGGACTGACCGTCGATCAGCTGGTTTTGACCTCCTCGCCGCGGGTGAACCTGCACGGCAAGGGTGATAAGTGGCGGACCTGCCCACTATGGCCAGAGACCGCCCGCCTGCTTGGCGAGATGCTGCGTGACCGACGCCAGCCAGCCACGCCAGCAACTCCGGTATTCCTCAGCAACGTCGGCAAGCCGCTGACGCGATTCGGCCTCTACAAGCTCGTCCGGCGTCATGGTTCGGACATTCGCATCGGCAACGGACACAGGTCCATTTCTCCGCATGTTTGGAGACACACCACGGCCGTGCATCTGCTCGAATCCGGTGTCGACGTGAACGTCATAAGAGGTTGGCTTGGCCACGTCAGCCTGGATACGACCAACCGATATGCCGAGATCAACATCAAGATGAAGCAGGAGGCGCTTGAGGCCTGTCAGGTGCCTTCGACTTCTTCGGTGGGACCTCCCCGAAAGCCAGTCTGGCAGAGCGAGCCAAAACTTCTCGAATGGCTCGCCGGCCTCTGATCGTTATGTGCCTCGATGTCGTTGAGAACGCTTGGATCAACAGGCTGCGGGGCACATAACCGGGCTGGGAACAAAACCCCGATTACGTGCCCGGGCACGTAATCGTAGACCAGAAGATGGGCCACGCCGCCGAAGAAGGCGAAGGCGCCATTGTGCGCCTCGATCCAGTCCGCGAACTGCTCGGTCCACGTCGCGCAGCCAAATGACAAGCTCGATCCGCCGAGCACCGCCACAAACAGATGGGCATCGCGCACCTCACCGGTCCGGCGGTCGACCACAACCGGCACCGTGTCGCCGGCGTAATCGACAAACATCTTCTCACCGCCCGCGTGGCTCTGCCGCATCGTCAGAGGCAGGCGGCCTTCCCAGCGCCGGAACAGGTCACACCAACGGCTGTAGCGATAGCCATCCGGGTGGGCGGCGACATACTCTTCCCACAGAACCTGCAGCGTCACATGCTTGCGCTTCAGCTCACGTGCCACCGCCGACCAGTCCGGTTCCGGCTGTTTGCGCCGGCCGGGCTTCATCCCAGGTAAGCCGTAGAGGCAAGCTTCCAGGTCGGCATCGCTCATCTCGGCCGGGACCGGCCAGTTCAGCCCGGAGCGTGCAAACCGCTTCAGCATATCCCGGACCGTCGTCGGCCCGACCCCGGCACGCTCGCCAGCCATCCGCGTCGATAGCCCCGCTTCCAAGCTCAGACGCAAAATCTCGCGCACGTGGCGCATCCTAACCCTCCTCGTCGGCATCCATTCCTCCGGTCGTTGCCCGACCGGAACATGCCCCAAGGATCAGGTTCTCCTAACTCCGAACTGCGCGCGATCGTGTCGGAATCCCGCGCGGGTAATTCTCGGAATGCTGCGCGCCATCACTTCGGAATGCCGCGCGCGATCAAATCGGAACGGTGCGCGCGATGATCTCGGAATCCGCAATGAAGGCGCTCTTCCGCGAAGGCCTCGACGACGACGCGCTGCGTTGTGGCGTGCACGCGGGGATTGGCAACGACATCCAGCCATTGCCGCAGTTGGGTGTTCAGATCATCAAGGTTGCGAAACGAGCGCGCCAGGAAGAAGTCTTCACGAATATAGCGGAATGGTCGCTCGACCTTTCCCTTCGTCTTGGCGCGATATGGTTTGCAGGCCTTCGGATGAAAGCCGAAATGGCGGCCGAGATCGAGCAGAGCGCGGTTATAAACAATGCCGCCCGTCTCGCCTTCGCCGATGACGGCAGTCTTCATTCGGTCGTAAAGGATCTCGCGCGGAACGCCGCCGATCGCATCGAACGCCGCGGCGTGGCATCGCAGCACCGTCGGCAGATCCTGATGCATAGCAAAGCGCGCCCAGATGAGACGGCTATAGCCCAGCACCATAGAAAACAGCCAGACGATCCTGGGGGTTGCCGGCTCATCGGTGAAGACGACATGGAATTGGGCGAAATCCACCTGGGCCTGTTCGCCGGGAGCTGTTTCGAACCGAACTTCAAAGCCGGGTTCTGAGGTCGGACGAACGTCTCTGAGAAAGTCCGTGACGGTAGTGTAGCCACCGGCATACCCACGATCCTTCAGCTCTCGCAGGAGCCGCCGACCGCTAAGGCCGGGATAGGCAGCAACCCGTTCACGCAGATAGGCGGTGAATGGATCAATTACCGTCGCCCGCGGCTTCCTTGGTCCATAGGCAGGGGCCTCAAGGCCACGCTCGATGTATTTGCGGATTGTCTTTCGATCGACGCCGGTCTGCCTGGCGATCGCTGACACCGACATCCCTTGCCGATGCATATCCAAGATCATGACTATCTCCCCGAGTTTGATCACCGCCATTCCCCTCTCGACCATCGAGAGCAGTATCGGTGATGACGCGCCGCCGGTCCTCCGGGGCGCGCCCCGGAAGACCGGCGGCAACGCTAAACTGAGGAAGATTCAAACGGCACTTATGGGGAGTATTGATCCGGTATCGACACCCTGGAGTTCTTAAAGCGGGCCGGAATGTCGATCGTCGCGGTATAGGCCAGCGCCACCACAGCACCGACACCGGGAATCGTCATCAGCCGGCGGCACGTCGCATCCTCGCGGGCGAGCAGCAGAACCTTGCGGTGCAGAGCGCTAAAGTGCTGGCGCAGCTTGTCGCGTGCGTCGAGTAGCGGCTCAAGGATCTCGGCCAGATCGGGCATACCTTCGGTGAGCTCGCGGACGCGGCGCTCGAATTTGACGGCGCCGACCATGCCGACCTTGTGCCCGAAGTTGCGCAACAGCCCGCGGATGTCGTTCTCGATGGCAATCGCCTTTGCCTGCAGCAGCTTGCGCGCCGTCAGCAGGGCCCGGCGCTTCTGGCTCGTCAGCGTCTTGACATGCACCGGGCGAAACAGGTTGACCCGCATCATCTGGGCAATGCCCCGGGCGTCAATGCGGTCGGATTTGTTCGGCTGCGCGTTCAAGAATGCCTTGGTGTGACGCGTCTCGACACAGGTCACCGGCAATCCGGCTTCCGCCAGCCCGCTAAACAGCCATTGCGACAGCGGCCCGGCTTCAAGCCCAATCCGCACAAAGGTCCAGGCAGGATCCGTGAGCACCCGCGCAAGATCTTCGGGATGGCTCGGCACCTTCCCTTCACGGCAGATCGCGCCTGTTTCGTCGACGATGCAAACGGCGGTCTCTTTCACCGCGACGTCCAATCCGGCATAATGTTTCATGCTGCGCTTCCTCCTCTGATGCTTGTGGCTGCCCCACGCAGACCACGTTTACCATCAGCTCGAAGCGCAGCACCTTCATGGCATCAGTGCTGAAGGATGGGGCCCAAGCCGAATATCCCATCTGACCAGCTTCTCGCTGGCCGGCACCGGGTCGCCGGCCAGCACCCGCCGCTGGCTTTGTGTGATGATGCGTTCGATCAGCGGCCGATAGTGACGGACCTGGGCCCGCCATAGTTCGATGAGCGGATCGCTCGCCACGGCCAATCGCTCGGTCGTTTGCTTCAAATATGCCAAGGTCCCGCAGGCGATCGCGATCAGCTCACGGTAGAGCGGTTCGGTCGACCACGCGTGAACTGGATCTTGCGAACGCGCTTCTTGGCCGCGCGGCGATGATCGCGCCATGCCAAGCTGGCATCGCCGACCAAGGCATCGGCTTGCTTGAGCAGGCGCACCATGATCCGCACCGCGTCCCACAGCAGGCTGCTGTCGCTTGGCTCATGGATCGGTGCTGCGGTGACAGCGCTGTCCAGCCGCACGACACTCCCATCTTCGAGTTGCGTCTGCTGGGCGCTCGACAGCAGTGCCCGATTGATCTCTTCCCAGGTCCCAGGCCGGATCGCGCTGATTGTCTTTTGCAGCACCGACTTCTGCGGGCTTCATGACCACGGCAGCCGCGCAAAAGCCCGAAACGATGCGGAGTCCTCCAGATGGAAGGCCAGCTCCTGATAGCTCAGTTGGCGGTATTGCTTGAGGAGCGCGCAGCGCAATACCGCTTCGGCCGGCAGCCCTTGCCGTCCGGTGGCCTTGACGCCACGTCGACCCAGATCTCGCACCACCAGACCAAGCAGGTCGCGATGCTCATCCAGCCACCGCGACATCGCCTTCAACTCATGGCCGATCTCGTGCGTGGCGAAAAGATCGAATACACTGGCTTGGACGGTGCGTTCTTGGCGCATTGTCGGCTCCGGCGGTAGCAGGCCGTTGGAATCAGTGGCATGAGACCAAAGTTTACCTGAAACCGCCGGGCTTTGCCCGCGCAAGCTACGATTCATGCAACAAAATCAAATGTTTGCTGTTTACGGATGGAAACTAGTCTAGGTGGCAGCCCACTTGGACCGCTTCGATGCGGTAGTCAGGTACCGGCCGCGGAAGCGTCGTCAATCCACTCCGTCAAGCTCTTGCTGAAGCTGCGCGGGACGAGAAGGTCGCATTCGGATGCGCTCCTGCGCAGCAGCAGGACCGGCACGCGATGGAGGCCGGTCTGGAGCGCCTGTCCCTCGCCCAGTGTCTCCCAATCCACCGCGACGCACCGCTCCAGCACATGTTTGAGGCCCCCGCCGGAAAGCCGCAGCCGTACCCTGCCCTCGCCGAGCGGGAGCGCACAGCCGAGTTCCGGATCGACATCGATAACGGGTGGTGGCCCGTCGCAAAGCAGCCAGAACCGGCGTGGCGCAACGCGGATCACGACCCAGTTGTCATGACGAACGGTCTCACCAACTTCGTTCGGCAGCGGTACGCCCAGCATTCGATGCAGTTCCGCCTCGAATTGCGCCATCGCCCCATCCCAGCCCTCGAACTGGAGGATCGCGCAGTCATCCATCGCCATTTCGAACCCCGCCATGGTCAAACCATCAGCCATGGAGCCGTTCTCCCTTCGGGTCGAGGAACATGGGTGAGACTACTACCCGGGCCCGCACCGTCTGGCCCGTGATCGGATAAGCGGCGACGATCTCGGCACCCTCCACCGCTGCTTCCCGCGCAAGTAGTCCGAGCCCCACCCAGAGGTCGAGCGTGGGGCTATAGGTCACCGACGTTATGCGTCCGAGACCGTGGCCCTGCATCGGTTCGTTAGGCCTGAACAGGATCGCGCCGCCGTGCAACCGCTTCCCAGGCTCGAGGCAGCGCAGCCCAACCAGCCGCGGGCGCGCCGGGTCGCTGAAAGCTTCGCGGCGGCCAAGCACCTCGCCCACATAGCCCCTGCGCTTGCCCGCCATGCGGCTGAGCCCGAGGTCGTCGAGCGTCGTCCTGCCGTCGATCTCCGGCCCCGCGACATGGCCCTTCTCGACGCGCAGGGAGCCCAAGGCCTCCACACCGTAAGGTTTCAGGCCGAAAGGCGCGCCGGCCTCCATAAGCCGGCACCACACCTCCGCGCCCAAGCTCGCGCCGACATAAATCTCGTAAGCCCGCTCGCCGGAAAAGCTAAGGCGGACAATGCGCAGGCGCCTGTCGCGATATTTCCCTTCAAGCAGCCGCATATGTGGCAGCGCCTCATTTGAGACGTCTAAATCGGGAAACGCGGCGGCGAGGATATCGCGGCTGTTCGGACCGGCGACCGACATGGCCGCCCATTCGTCGGTGACCGAAGTCACCGAAACGCGCAGGTCGGGCCAGGCGGTGTCGAGCAGGAATTCGAGCCGGGACATCACGTCCGCGGCCTTCGCCGTCGATGTCGTCATGAAGAAGTGCCGCTCACCGAGTCGACTCGTGGTGCCATCGTCGAAGGCGATGCCATCGTCGCGCAACATGATGCCGTAGCGTGCGCGGCCGACCGGCAGCTTGGCAAAGCCGTTAACATAGATTCGGTCGAGGAATTCAGCCGCGTCCGGTCCCTGTACATCGATCTTGCCGAGCGTGGAGATGTCCATCAGCCCGGCCGCCTCGCGCACCAGCCGCATCTCCGCGACGTAGGCCTCGTTCACGTCGCGGCCGGAAGCACGATAGAACCAGGGCCGCATCCAGAGCCCGCCCTCCAGCATCTGCGCGCCGTTGGCGATATGCCAGTCATGCATCGGCGTGCGCCGGATCGGCTTGTAATGATGGGCAATGCTGCGCCCGGCCAGCGCGCCAATGGCGACCGGTGTATAGGGCGGCCGGAACGTTGTGGTGCCAACTTCCGGAACGGCCATGCCGCGCAGACCGGCCATGGCCGAAAGGGCATACAAATTACTTGTCTTGCCCTGGTCGGTGCCCATGCCGAGCGTCGTGTAGCGCTTCAGGTGCTCGACTGACTCGTAACCTTCGCGGTGAGCGAGAGCTATGTCTTCAGTGGTCACATCCATCTGTAGGTCGACGAAGGCCTTGCCTTCGGCAAATTTCGCCGCTTTTTCGTCCCCCTCTCGGGTTCGCTTCGCAAACCACCTTTCCTCCGATCGAAGGGGGCGATAATGCTCGGGGCAGATGGTATGGCTCCCGCCGTCTGCCCTCACAAAGTGTGGGACAGGTGCCAAGCGAAGTGAGGCGGAGAGGGAGTTATCATGAGGTCCCGCATCGAACTCAGTCAGTTCGAGCCCGACTGGCTGCTGGACTGATTTCGCTAAGCCGCAGAACGCAGATGCCTCGGCCCCTGCACGATGCCCCTCCTCGATTGCGCCCCCTCTAGTGAAGCTTCCCGTCACAGCACCGGCCACGAACAGCCCCGCTCCGAGCTTTCCGGGCACAAAAGTCCGAATGTCTTCGCGATAGACCGGCTTTACCCCTAGATGGGAGGTCAGATGCACGGTCGGCGACCAGCCGCCGGAAACCGCAACTAGGTCGCATCTGATCGTGGCGGGACCGCTCGGTTCGGAAAGCGTGACAGCGCGTACGGCACGCCCCCCCAAAGCATTGGCAATCCGCGATTTTGTGTGGACGGCGATGCCCCGGCGGCGCGCCTGTTCGAGGAGTTCATGTATCGGTTCGGCGCGGCTGTCAGCTATCGTCACGCCCGCCCCGGCTGCCGCTAGATCGAAGGCTGCTCTGTAGGCGCTGTCGTTGTCGGTCGCAACCACCACCCGCGTCCCCGCCAGCACGGCAAAGCGGTTCAGATAAATCCGCGCCGCGGAGGCCAGCATGATGCCGGGCCGGTCATTGTTGGCGAAAGTAAGCGGCCGCTCAAGCGCCCCAGACGCATAAACGATCGATTTCGCTCGCAAAAGCAGTAGCGTCTGGCGCGCTTGCCCCTCTTTCGGATCAGCGGTTCCGGAGCCGTGCCGCTCCACGAGCCCGAGCACATTGCCGTCATAAGCGCCAAATGCCGTCGTACGGGTCATCAAGGAGACATTCGGCATTTCGGCGAGCCGAGCGAGCATTCCGGAAACCCAGTCCGCGGACTCAGTGTCCGCGGGATCCCACAAAAGCGTGCCGCCGGGTGCAAAATCTTGTTCAATCAGGACCACTCTGGCACCGGCCCCGCCCGCCGCAAGCGCGGCGGAGAGCCCCGCCGGGCCGCTGCCGACTACAGCGACGTCTGCGAAAAGATGGCGGACGTCGTAGCGGTCAGGATCGGCCTCCTCTCCCGCACGGCCGAGCCCCGCCGCCTTGCGGATGAAGTGTTCATAAAACATCCACGCCCGCCGGGTCGGACCCATGAAGGTTTTGTAGTAGAACCCTGCCGACAGAAAGGGCGCAAACAGGCCGTTTATGCCTTGGGCGTCGAACTTGAGCGACGGCCAGCGGTTCTGGCTTTCGGCCACCAGCCCTTCAGCGAGTTCCACCGTCGTCGCCGTTATGTTCGGCTCGCGGCGGCCGCCCGTCCCCAACGTCACGAGCGCATTCGGCTCCTCTGGCCCGGCTGAATAGATACCGCGCGGCCGGTGATACTTGAAGCTGCGGCCGACGAGGCGGACACCGTTCGCCAGCAGCGCCGAGGCGAGCGTGTCGCCGCGAAAGCCGGTCATCGCCCTGCCGTCGAAGGTGAATTCGATTGGCTGCGAGCGGTCGATCCGCCCACCTATAGGAAGTCGCCTCATGCGCGCGTCTCCCGAGCGAAGCGGATCGAGGCGATGGCATGGCTCCGCGTGTCGCGCTCGACGACCAGCCATTGCCGGCAGCCTATCACGTGCTGCCAATATTCGCGGTGCAGCCCAGCCGGGTTCTCGCGCACGAAGACGTAACGGTACCACGCTTCGAAATCCGGATCGTCATACGCTGGCCGATTCACCGAGGCGTCTCCGCCATAGCGGAACTCGTCGTGGTCGCGCGGCCCGCAGCAGGGACATTCGATGCGCAGCATGATCTTTCCGTCTCTCGATTATTGCAGCCAGGCGAATGGGCCGGCGCCTGCCTCATCGATCGTGCGGCCGGTGCAGAAGCGATCGAGCCTATAGGCGGCGGCGAGCGGATGGGCTTCGCCCTTGGCGAGCATATGCGCAAAGCACCAGCCCGAAGCGGGAATGGCCTTGAAGCCGCCGTAGCACCAGCCGCCGTTGAGGTAGAGCCCGTCGATAGGCGTCCGGCAGATAATCGGGCTCGCGTCGGGCGTCATGTCCATCACGCCGCCCCAGTGCCGAAGGATGCGCAGCCGCGAGATGCAGGGCATCATCGCGATCGAAGCCTCGGCGACCTCGCGAACGACGCCAAGATTGCCGCGCTGCGCATACGAATTATAGCCGTCCAGACCACCACCAAAGACCAGTCCGCCCTTATCCGACTGGCTGACATAAAAGTGGTCGGCACCATAGGCGACAACGTGGTGGACCAGTGGCTTGATCGGTTCGGTCACGAAAGCTTGCAAGACGTGGCTTTCGATCGGCAGTTCGAGGCCAGCCTTCCGGGCGAGCACCGAGGTGTGCCCCGCCACCGCAAGCCCCACTTTCGCGGCGCCGATTCGGCCCTTGGTCGTCTCGACGCCGACGATGCGGTCGCCGTGACGCACGAAATCCGTCACTTCGCAGCCTTGGATGATGTCGATGCCGTGGGCGTCGGCGGCGCGCGCGTAGCCCCAGGCCACCGCGTCATGGCGCGCCGTGCCCGCTCGACCCTGAAGTATGGCGCCGTGAACCGGGAACAGCGCCTTCTCCGAAAAGTTAAGATAAGGCACCAGCCGGCGCACCTCCTCGCGATCAAGCAATTCGGCGTCGATCCCGTTTAGCCGCATGACGTTGGCGCGATAGCCGAAAGTGTCGAATTCGCCGGGTGAATTGGCGGTCAGCAAAAAGCCGCGCTGCGAGAACATCACGTTGAAATTGAGCGCCCGTGACAGGCCCTCCCACAGCTTCATCGAAAATTCGTAGAACTGGGTATTGCCGTCAAGCCGATAGTTCGACCGCACGATTGTGGTGTTTCGGCCGACGTTGCCACCACCGATATAGCCCTTCTCCAGCACGGCCACCTTGCGGACGCCGTGGTTCTCGGCCAGATAGAAAGCGGTCGCCAGGCCGTGCCCGCCGCCGCCCACTACAACAACATCATAGACCGATTTGGGATCGGGCGCCCGCCAGGCGCGCCGCCAGTGCCTGTTGCCGGTGAGTCCATTGCGAAGGATCGAAAAAGCCGAGTAGCCGCGCATGCCGATCCCGCTATCTAACGAAGACGTAGGTGGAAGTTGCAGAAGGTTTCCCCGCACCCCGCTTGGTGATGACACATTCGGAGATCGCGATGCCCCAGTCCTTTAACCAGACGCAGATGACCGTGACCCCAGGCGTTATGATTTCACCAACACAGATCATTCGGTCTCAGTCCCGCCGGCCCGAATAGCAGCTTGGCCGTCATAGAAAAATGCGCCATTGCCATGGGCGAGAAGGATATCTTTGATCTGCATGCACTTCACCTTGCGTCAACAGGCGACCAGTTCGAACCAACTACCTGTCAACTATGCGCCACTTGGCTTGGGACTCACCAACATAAAGTCACGAACAGTACCATCGCGTTTTCAGATGACAGAGGTCGGCGCCGCGTGAGAGACTGAGAAGTCGCCGAAAGCGACGGAGTTGTTGCGCGACGTGTGTTCTTCAGGCGTGTACACGGCGCGGTATTTCGTGCGGCGTTCTCAGTCAGATCTGCCCTTTCACCAAAGACGTGGGACAGCCCCGCGCGACGGCTTTCGTTCGGTTGAACTTCTCAACCATTATATGACGCTCGGCATGGCAACGTACTGAGTAAGATGCGAGCGTTTACAATCGCCCGTTGGAAAACACTCCCTGTCGGCGAGCTCGATTCGCGAGTGATGTTGCGAAGGACGATTGGCGCGTCTTTGCGTTGCGATGCCAATCCCGCTGAGGAAATGTGCGCCTCGCTCCTTCCACGAGTTCAGTGAGCAGGTTGCTCCACTCGACGAATTCGAAATGAGCCACCGGACGACAAGTCTTCATCCTGATAAAGATTTCCGAAAATAGAACCCTCTAGCAATGGGTCGTGATCCGAAGCTCTAAACACTCGCTCAGGCTTAAAGTAGCGCCTTCTCGGCCTCCAGGGCCATCAATCGAAACTCATCAGCACTGTGCTCGCCGACTTGCTCTAACAACCTTGGCCACGCAGAAAGGCCTTCCGCCAACGAGGTCAGCCGGAAGAATTCGTTGGGAGAGTGAATATCCTCATCCGGAAGGGCAAATCCGAACATCAGCGTTTGGATTCCCAGCAGTTCCTGGAATATGACGGTGATGGGGATGGACGCGCCCAGCCGGACAAGCACCGGCTCTTGACCGGTCGCCTCAGACAAAACTTTTTTTGCCGCAAGCACAAGTGGATGCCCGGTAGGTAGGTTAAAAGCTCGGCTCCCAGTTTCCGGGTCGTCGATCGAGAGCTCGACGTCCGGGGGGCAAACGGTGCGCAGATGAGCCTTCAGCGTGTCTGAGGCCTGGTTAGGGTCCTGTCCTGGCACAATCCTCAACGATAGCTTTGCGTGGGCAGCACTTGGGATCACTGTTTTGCTGCCGAATCCCGTGTAGCCTCCCCACATACCGTTTACGTCCAAGGCCGGTCGAAGCGTTAGCTGCTCACGTATCGAGAAGCCATGTTCCCCGTGAGCCCGCGCCCCAACATCCTTGACGAAAGCGGCCCCGTCGAAGGGAAATCTGGCAGTCTCAGCTCGGGCATTCACAGAGATGGAAGGGAGAGCCGCAAGCAATCCCGGGATTGCAATCGCGCCATCGTCGTCATGTAACGAAGCGATGATCTTCGCCATCTCATGTGCGGCGTTCCGGACCGCGCCACCGTAACGACCAGAATGAAGGTCCTTGTCGGCGGTTCGGATTGAAATCTCAAACTCAACAATTCCGCGCGAGCCGACATTTATCGTCGGGATTTTGGGATGCGCTCGCGCGCCATCAGCGGATATCATCCCATCAGCCTGCAGCAAGTGGCCGTACCGCTGCACAATCGGGCGCAGACTAGGACTGTTGGTTTCTTCCTCCCCCTCCAAAAAGACTTTCACATTCACGGGGCAGGCACCTCTGAGTTTCAGAAATGCCGCGATTGTTTCGAGTGCGATTGCGGTCGAGCCTTTTACGTCAGACGCCCCGCGTGCGTAGAGCCGTCCGTCGCGGATGGTTGGTTCAAAAGGTGGAGTTACCCAAGCTTCTGCCGGGTCCGGAGGCTGAACATCATAGTGTCCATAGATGAGCAAAGTAGGTTTTCCGGGTGCCCCGTTCCAAGCTCCGTAAACGGCAGGGTGACCGCCGCCATCGAGGAGTTGGACATCGCTCAAGCCCATGCGCTCGAGCCAGTTCCCTAGAAACGCTTGCGCGTCCCGCATCCCTCCTATGAAAGCTGGGTCTGTGCTCACGCTTGGCAGACGCAAGAAGGCGCAAAGTCTATCCACGATTTCGCTCTGGCGACCGAGTAGGTCTTGAACGATTGCATCTACATGCATGGTCTTCTCCTGGCGCTGTCCGGAACGACGCCCCTCCCGCTAAGGCGAGCACTCATTCTTTGTGTCGATTCGAACGTCACGTGATGCTCTTGCGGCCGCCTTCCTACGCGACGGGTGCTACTCCGCCAAACGAATGCACGCCAAGCTTTTCGGCAAGTTGAGAAGATCACGTCAAATACTACATCACCTTGATCCATAATGGCTATCAACCTCGGCTACCTCTTCATGCGCCTCGCTTGCGTTTCGCGGCAGCGACGGGACGACGGTAATTGAGGCGATGAAACCCTCATGCCCCCTGCGGAGCCAAGCATCACCAGACCGCAAGAGCCGCAGGTGCGTCCAAATCGACGGGCACGGTGGCAAGCGATCTTCGCAACTCGAACCCGTCGGTACTTGATCCGGCCATGGGCCGCATCAACCTAGTGCGATAAGGGCCGCAGCCTTTCTGCGGCCCCAAGAGCACCCCGTTATCAGAGGAGCCCTGTGAATGGTTTGCGTGTTAGGCCACCGACGAAGAATTCAACCATGGAGGTATAATCAAACACTGGTAGGTCGGTCGCCTCTTGAACCGCGGCCGCGTATGGTCCCAGCCCGCCACACTCAAGCAAGAGCATGCCGATATCCGGCCGATCCTTCTGCAGAGTCAGGATCGCATTGACCACATCAGCTTGGACTGCCTCCACGTCTAGGTCACCATACGGCTCCAGGAAGAAGCCGGCAAACACGGGAGCGTCATCGAGTCCAAAGACAACCACCCTGTCACTGATTTCCGGTCGCACCCCAGCCGCTTTCAACATATCTTGGCTCAGTGCAGCCTTACTTGCCACGACTACGCCAAGTGCCTTGCCCTGGGGAAGCACTTGTTCAAGGAACGGAGCAAGGACAAGGCTAGACAAGAACACCGGCACATCAACCGCAGCGCGCACCGCTTCCTGGTACCGGATGAAATAGCCGCATCCAGCAGTAATCACTCGCGCACCCTCGCGTACGAGATCTTGCGCCGCCGCAATCACAGCGGATGTTTTTTCCTCGCCATCCGCCCCGAAAATGGCGGTATTGTTGAGCCCCGGTACGGTTTTATAGCGCACGGGAACGCTCCACGTGGTGGCATTGCCGGCGTCTCCGGGGATGTACGGACGGAGGCCGGGTCCCGGCATCCGATCAAGCATCAAAATGCCCACGGGTGCCCCGTGGAACGCCAATCGGGGCCTAACCCAAGACGGCCAGCGCTTTCCTTGGGCACGAGGAAAATCAGTCATCGGTTGTCATCCTTTACATTTGATGTTGAGCATGTTGGGTGGTGCCGGCTGTCACCTCTCAACTCGAGCTCATCGGAAGATTGTGGCTCGCCTCCGATTTGGGGCTTGTTTATTGTCCACGCTTCTCCTCGACAGTCTCAGTCAATTACGAATAACTTGCGTGGAACATTTGAGAGGAATTCGACCTGGCCTCCAGTGATCAGGATACTTTCGGTAATTTCGATGCCCCAATCTCCGTACCAAAGGCCGGTCATGAAGTGGAAAGTCATACCCGGGCGGAGCTCCGTCTTATCACCGTTTCGGAAGCTGGCGGTATTCTCGCCCCATGCGGGCGGATAGCCGAGACCTATCGAATAGCCGGAACGGCCCGTTTTGACCAAGCCGTGGCGGGCCAGTTGACTAACGTAAGCATTGGCGATGTCTTCGCATCGGTTGCCAGCCAATGCCTTCTCGAGACCAGCTTGCATCCCATCGAGAACCGCCTTTTCAGCGTCGAGGATCTGATGGGTCGGCTTGCCGAGATAATAGGTCCTCGCAAGGGGGCAGTGGTAGCGCTTGTGCACACCCGCCAGCTCGAAGAAAATGCTCTCGTCGGGTCGGATTGGTCGGTCGCTCCACGTCAGGTGGGGAGCTGCCGCGTCGGCGCCAGCCCCGATATTAGGCACGGCCGCCGGATAGTCTCCCCAGTACTCTCCCACACCGCGGGTACCTGCATGGGTTAACTCCGCAACCACATCCGACTGCTTTGCGCCGGGGCGCAGCACTTCGGAAATCCGTTGGTACATGGCTTCGATGATCTTGCCAGCACCGCGCATGTACTCAATTTCTCGTTCTGATTTTATGATACGTTGCCAGTTGATAAGTCGGTCAGCGTTTTTGAATGTTGCGTTAGGCAGCGCCGCGGAAAGAACTTCAAACGACAAGGCAGAGAAATAGTAGTTGTCCTTCTCCACACCGATAGTCGATGAGCCATGCCCCTCTTCATCGATTATCTGACCAAGAACGGTCATAGGATGCAATGCGTCGGCCTGGACGTAATGGTCTTCGTACGATCTTATCCGATCTTCACCTAGGTACGTGGTCCGGCGACATCCGTTGGCGTCCATACCACGGCCGAACCAGAGTGGGTCTTTATCCTTGGATACAGCTAAGCATTGGGGCACATAGAAGGCGTTGCCGTCATAACCCGTAAGCCATGCCATATTGGCAGGGTCCGTAACGACCAACAGATCGAGCCCCGCCTTCTCCATTGCACCGCGAGCTTTTTCTAGGCGGGTCTTGTATTCTGATAATTCAAATCGAAGCACTTCTGCGGTCATATAGTTGTCTCCTCAAGCACTACGCCACCTCAATAAATTTCACTATTAACTTACGTCTGATGGACACTACTTGACACTCGCCTATCGTTCAACATCACCTCAGTGCTTCAAGATTTGGCTTAGGAAGAGCTTCGTTCTTTCGTGTTGCGGATTGGTGAAAAAGTCGTGCGGCTTGCCTTCTTCAACGATGAGGCCTGCATCCATGAAGATCACTCGGTCCGCAACGGAGCGCGCGAAGCCCATCTCGTGGGTGACGCAGACCATGGTCATGCCGTCGCGCGCGAGGCTGGTCATTGTCTCGAGCACTTCAGCAACCATCTCCGGATCGAGCGACGAGGTCGGCTCGTCGAAGAGCATGACCGCAGGCTCCATGCAGAGGGAACGGGCAATCGCGACGCGCTGCTGCTGTCCTCCGGAGAGTTGACCAGGGAATTTGTTCGCCTGCTCGGGTATGCGAACGCGCTCGAGGAACTTAAGCGCGAGCTTCCTTGCCTCGGCCTCGGGCGCACCCTTAATCCACATCGGGGCTGCCATGCAGTTCATCAGCACCGTCATGTGCGGGAAGAGGTTGAAGTGCTGGAACACCATGCCGACGTTCTTGCGAACTTCAGCCACGTCGCGCATTTTGCTATGCAACCTGATCCCGTTAACGGTGATCTCGCCCTCCTGGTGCGCCTCAAGCCGGTTGAAGCAGCGGATCAGCGTCGACTTTCCCGAGCCGGAGGGGCCGCAGATAACGACGCGCTCGCCTTTGCGAACAGTGAGGTTGATGTCAGTCAATGCTCTGAAGGCACCGTACCACTTCGAGACCTTCTTGGCTTCGATAACTGTGTCGCTCACCGGCCCCCGCCCTTGGCTCGACGACGTCTTATCCGAACTTGGCTCAGGACGCGCCACATCGGCAGGCGCATTGGAGTGCCTGTTTGGACCGCCCTTCAATTGAACCATGCTGCTGACGGTCATCGTACCTTGCTCCTCGCGTAGTAGCGTTCGATCCTGGATTGGATCAGCTCAAGGCAGATGGACAGAATCCAGTAAATAATAGCTACTGCAATCAGCATCTCCATGTGATTGAAGGTGGTCTGGCCAAGCGTGCGAGCGAGAAACGTCAGTTCCCACACCCCGAGCACCGAGACGAGCGAGCTGTCCTTCAGCATCGAGATAAACGAGTTTCCCATTGGGGGAATGATAACGGGAAGCGCCTGTGGAAGGATAATCCTGCGCATGGTAAGCCCAAAGCCGAACCCCAATGACCGGGATGCCTCCCATTGGCCGCGATCGATGCTTTGGATGCCGGCGCGGAAGATCTCTGTCATATATGCCCCGATGCACAGCGAAAGCGCCAATATACCCGATGGCACGGCATCCATAACAATGCCCAGCTGGGGCAGACCGAGATAGATCAGGTAGATCTGCATCAGAAGCGGCAGGCCGCGGAAGAACGACGTGTAAAAGCTGGCGATGGCATAGGCGAAGCCGTTGCTCGACAGTTTCGCGACCGCGGCAACGATTCCGATCAGCGACGCCAACACGATCGAGACCGCCGAAACGTAAAGCGTCGTCACCACGCCTTGCGTGAGCAGGAAGGGCAGGTTGTTCCAAATGAACGGTAGACTTAGGTTAAACGTGTCAACGAAGACGAGAAAAAGTACTAGCAGCTCAAACCATACGATGCCGATTTGCATCTTCAACGGCGCAAAGCCGATCATCACGAGATTGAGGCAAAACACGACCGCAATCACAAACGCGATCGCGAAGCGCCCGTAGAAGCCGCTCTCCAGCGGGTCGCCAATGACGGGTCGCATGAGCTCACCCATGATCGTGCCCGCAAGATTGAACGCCAAAAACAAAGCGAGCACTACTGCGAAGATCGAGGCGACAAACCACGGCTTATGAACGAGAACCTCGGATTCAACTGTGTCCGAATAGAGCATGAGTGGACCTCTTAAAGAAAGAAGCGATCGGGGGCAGCCCCGGTCGCTAAAACGTAACAATCGTTACTTCTCCGTGCTGTAGTCCACCCCGTACCACTTCAGCGACAGCTTCGAGAGCGTGCCGTCTTCTTTCATTTTCTGGATAGCCTCGGCGATCTTGCTGCTGAATTCCTTGTCTCCATGAAGCACTGGAAGGGCTCCCGGGGAGGCGAATAGCGGCTCGCCAAGAGGCTTTATTGGATAGCCAGCCTTTATTGCATCATCCATCACAGGTCCGTCAGTCAGGACTGCATCCAGTCGAACCCCATCGCCTAGCCGGAGGTCGTCGAAAGCCACATTCGTAGTCGCGTATGTTTTGATTTCGCCTGGTTTGACCTGAAACTCTATCGGCTTCGCGCCAACCCAATTGGGTTTAAACGTATGCTTTGCATACTCCTCTTGCACGGAGCCCGCGGTAACCCCAACCCTCTTGCCGTTCAGATCGGCAGGTTTGACTGCCTTGCTATCCTTATGTACAACAGCAACCACCTGCGCATAGAAGTAAACGGCAGGGAAGTCGAACTTCTCAGCTCGCACCGCAGTTGGCGTCATCTGGCCCATGGCGATATCCCAACGACCCTGCCAATTGCCTGATGTGATGATATCCCAGCTGGGGGTCACGAACTCGATCTTCACGCCCAAATAGTCGGCGATGCCCTTCGCAACATCGATGTCGTAGCCTTCGAGTTGTCGAGTTTCGTTATTCAGAGACGACATCGTTCCCCAGTCAGGCCCAGCTGCGACCGTTAGGGTCCCCGACTCCAGCACCTTATCGAGTACGGCGCCGGCATTGGCTGCGCTCGTCGTAGCCGCGATTCCGACCGTTAGCGATGCCGCGGCGGCAACCATCGTCATAAATCTGTTCATGGCTGTTCCCCTGTCTTTGACTGTTTTCTCGAGCAGCCAGCACAGACGCATTCCCTAGCCGGCGGCATTTCAGAGCCTAGCCTGTGGGGGTCAGCTTTGCAACGGATGTTTTCAATATCCATAAAATGTTGCAGATGGATCATCCCAAGCGAGGCGCTGGACTTCCGCGCCTAGCGCAAACCCAACCCTAGTGTTCGTTCCGAGCAGCCGCCTGCAGCACGGTGCGATAACGAAAATGGTCATTGTCAGGATGCGGAAGAGATAGCGCGCGGCCGGACCAGGCTTGCAGGATGCCCAACAGCCGCGACGACAGCATTGCCTCGGCGGCCCGAGTTTTGCCGCGCAGCGCTGGTCAGCGCGGCACGGCTCTTGGCACTGGAACCGCCTCCGGGAACACACGACCTCATCGGCGCTCAACAACGAACGGAGGGCTTGTGCGAGATCCATTCCGATAATCGTCGCTGTGAACGAGGCTCACGCCTAAAGAGAATCGCGGACGCAAACAATCTAGTTCACCGCCGCCTACTGACGCCGCTACAACCCTAATGACCTGATAATGCGTTGGCGCAACGAGCTCATGAAGGCAGCAGCGACTCTTACGCGGTCTCGCTTTTGACGCAGCGGTAGCTGCGCTAAACCTCGATTTTATCTCGGCGTTCGCGGCTCAAGCGGTACGCGCCCGGCTGATCGCGGAAGGTCGGCTGGCACTCAGATTGGAGCGACCGAAGAATTCTGGTAACTGGAGCCTCTTCATACGAAGGTCAGCAGTCGGTGCGGATTATCGATCATGATTGCGTTAATCTCATCCCCCGAGTAGCCGCGCTTTCTCATGTGGGGGAGAACCTTCTGCTGAATATGGGTGTAGCCATGCCCTCCGAACTCAGCCAACCGTATGGCGTTGCAGATGTCGTGACTAATCACGATCTGCCCGAGATGGCCGCGATCAATCAGGCGCCTGATCGTCCGGATGCGCATGCCATCATTCGGCATGTCAATGTCCGCAAGCGAGTAATAGGTGTTCTCCAGGCCGAACAGGTCCCATTCCAGCACGACGCCGGAGTCCGCTAGGCGGAACAGGCGATCGTCGTCGAAAATTGTCCTGTCGATATGGTCGATGATCGTGCGTGAAAGATCGGCCCCGTGCTCTTTTAGAAACTCGATTAGCATCCACGGGTGGTCCTCATGTCGTGCCGGGTGGATAGTCAGGGCCGCTCCCGTTTCCTGCTGGGCGATGACGGCAGCCGCCAGCACACGCTTCTCGAGATCTGTCCACGGCCACTGGCAGCCTATCTCACCAATGATGCCGGCCCGTGCGTCGGTTCCCCAGGCGCCCAGTTGAACCTGATCAATCATCTCCTGGGCGAAGCTCTCGACAGTTCGATTGTGATTACCCGCGTCCTGGCAGTCCTCGACGTAGTGACCGCAGCCCATCACAATATGCGCGCCACTCCCTCGCGACACCTCCATCAGACCCTCGGGATCAGGGCCGATACCGCCGATCGTTAGCTCGACGATTGTCCCGCCACCTGCCTCTACCATGAGCGCGGCCTCGCGAGCAGCCACCCCGCGATCCTGCTGCCTAATGTCGCGCGGATCGGCGGCGCCACCCATCAATAGTTTCCAGTAGTCGCGCGGGTCCGGACCGCCGGTGGTCGGCGCATCCTGTCGACCCGGCTGTATGAAGTCCCAGAAGAGATGCTCGTGCATCAGCGCCTGGCCTAGCATTGCCGGGTCAACCAGACCCAGTACCGTCTGAGCCTTACCCCTCATTTCATTTCTGCTTAACCGCATATTCACCTCCTCTGACCGGTTTCTCGGGACTTCCGAATGCACGGAAGCCAATCATGTTCAGGCTTGGCAAGCCTCACCCGCAACAGCAGCTGGTGTAAAATGCAGTTTTCAGATTGTAGATATCTGGCCGCACGATGGCCTTATTGTCGGGATAACGCCCCGCCCAAGTCGAGCTGTGGAATCAGGGTAGCGGGTAGACTCCCCGACATTATTCAGGGCAACGCGGGCTTGGCGATGGCCGCAAGGGTGAGCCGGCAAAGGTCCGTAATGTCGTAGATGGGTAACCCTGTCTTATGGCGAAGGACATCTGTCACGCATGGGAACCCGGTGCATTCGAAGAGTAGTATTGCGATCTCCGGAGACTCAATGCGAAGTTGCGCAACACATGCGGCGACCTCCTGCTCGATTTGATTAACACTGGTTCGGACGAATGGACGTGCCAGCGCATTGCGTACGTATTCGCCCTCTTCGATCCCGCCGACGACCACTCTCGCACGTTCTGCCGGACTCTCGATCCCAAACAAGTCTTCACTGCAGTGTCTTGAATCAGCGGTTATTACCGCTGGCTTCTGAGCAGGCGCTAGCTGTTGAAGCAATGTTGGAATAAGCAGCAGGCTTGACATCGCCACCGGCACATTGACTGCCGCGGAGACCGCCGCCTGATGTCGGATGAAAAAACCACAGTCAGCAGAAATCATCGCGGCGCCTCGTTCGACCAAGCGCCGAGCAGCTGTCACACAAGCAGCTTCGAGTGGCAAGTCACCGCGAATAACGGTTTCCGCCAATGCGCCTTCTACCGTATGCGTGATGATAAGTCGGCCAAAGGTCGCCGGATCCGTAAGGGATCCCTTCCGCGGAATACGGCATGGGCTATCGGGCAACAGACCTTCATCAAGCTCAAGAATTCCAAGGATAGGGCCGCTTTGAAAGGCCATAGATGTGCCTCCTTCGACTCATCGCAAACTGCGGATGATCTCAGACCCGTGGTGATGACACATGGCCATCCCGGCGAGCAAATTCGAGTTTCAATAGATTTCGCGTTTCAGCCTTCTCTAAACGCCCTGCTACGCAGGTTTTTCAGTTGCATGTCGCCGGCTTCACATTCGGCGGGAAGACAGCCCTCGGTTATTTCAGTTTGATCCTCAAGGCACTTGGCGAGAGACTCTCTCTTGATCAGGCAACGCTACGCTGCGACCGCGGCGTCCACGGCATCGCCCAGACGCTCCACAATGGTGTCGATCTGGCCGGCGCTGACGATGAACGGCGGCGCGAGCAGGATGTGGTCACCTTGCACGCCATCGATCGTGCCCCCCATCGGGTACACCATCAGCCCGCGTGCCATGGCTTCTCGTTTAATGGCGACATTGACTTTCCGCGCCGGATCGAACGGCGACTTGTCCCCGCGATCGGCAACGATTTCTATTCCCCGGAAGAGGCCGCGCCCGCGGATGTCACCGACAGAATGATGGTTATGGAAGCGCTCTTGGAGCCGACGGTTGAGGAGTTCCCCCATGCGGACAACGTTGTCGAGGAGGCCATGCTCTCGGACGACGTCCTGCACTGCGAGAGCGGCCGCCGCGGCCATCGGGTGCGCCATATACGTATGGCCATGCTGGAAGGAGCCCGACCCTGTAGCGAAGGCGTCGTAGATACGGCGACTCAAAAGTACTGCGCCGACCGGCTGATACCCGCCGCCCAACCCTTTCGCGATCGCGATCAGGTCCGGCACTATGCCTTCCTGTTCGTATGCGTGGAGCGTTCCGGTGCGCCCCATGCCGCACATCACCTCGTCAAGGATCAGGAGAATGCCGTAGCGGTCACAGATCGCGCGGATCCTCTTGAAATAGCCATCGACAGCTGGCACCGCGCCTGCCGTCGCGCCAACGACCGTTTCCGCAACGAATGCGATCACTTCATCTGGTCCGAGCTCGAGGATTTTCGCCTCCAGCTCGTTGGCGACGCGCTCTCCGTAATGATACTCGCTCTCGCCAACTAACCGACCGCGATATGCATAGCATGGCGCTATGTGGTGAGTTTCGATGAGCAGTGGCCTGAACTGAGCCCGGCGCCACTCATTGCCGCCGGCTGCCAGCGCGCCCAGTGTATTCCCGTGGTAGCTTTGACGGCGTGCGATAATGTGCCTGCGCTGACTCTCTCCTTTCTCAACAAAGTACTGGCGCGCCATTTTCAGCGCTGCCTCCATCGCTTCCGAGCCCCCGCTGACCAAATAGACATAGTCGATACCATCCGGCGAATCCGCAATGAGGCTATCCGCCAACCGTTCGGCGATTTCGGTGGTAAAGAAGCCCGTATGGGCGTAGGCGAGTTTGTCGAGCTGAGCGTGCAATGCCGCCAGCACGTCCGGATGGTTATGACCCAGGCACGAAACGGCGGCGCCCCCAGACGCGTCGATATAAGCCGTGCCATCGGCATCGAACAACTCGATCCCACGACCGCCAACAGCGACCGGCAGGTCGGTGTGAATCGAGCGATGCAAAATCTTGCTCATGAAAGTCTCATGCTTGCGCTGTTGTTTGATGGGCTTGCCCAATTGCACGATCAGTCGGGAGATTTGCTAAACCCCTGTATCCGTTCGCCGACACTAAGCAGACTCGATCCCTTACGCAACATATGTTTCACATTCTTTCCAGTGCACCGCTCGGATCACTCATCCGAGCGGAGGAGACGAACGCGGCCTCACCGCCCGAGTGCTAACCATGTTCCTGCCCCTCTGAGGCGTGGGCGAACGGCATACCTAGTGGACTGAATGTCACGTGCGACGGATGTTTCATACGCTTGCAATGACGTTCTGCATGGATCATTTGTAATTGTACCATGCCTTGGCGGGGCGCGACTGCGCGTTCACTCCTCGTGCAGCCCGGGAAAAAGCAGCCAGGAGGCGGTGTGAAATGAGTGATGTCGAACAGCCGACAGCGATTTGCGTCGCTCCCAACGGCGGCAGGCTGAGTAAAGTCGAGCATCCTGCCGTACCGCTCGGGCCGTTTGAACTGGCGCGGACGGCTCAGGAGTGTCTCGATGCGGGCGCGTGCCTTATCCATGTCCACGTGCGGGATCAAGACGGCGGACATCTCCTCGATGCCTCGGCATATCGCGAGGTCATGCAAGCCATCGGCGAAGTCGTCGGCGATGAAATGATCGTCCAAGTCACGAGCGAAGCGCTTGGTCGCTACACTCCGGAGCAACAGATCGCGGTCATCAAGGAGACCCGGCCGCAGGCCGTTTCTTTGGCGTTACGCGAACTGGTCCCGACCCAGGCTCACGAATCCAGGTTCGCATCGTTGCTGTCTTGGATCCGGGCCGAGGAAATTCTGCCGCAGGTCATCCTTTACGATCCGGACGAGACGTTCCGTCTGAACGAGTATCACCGCCGAGGCCTTATCCCGTGGAACGATGTTCCGGTTCTTTTCGTGCTCGGCCGTTACACCCCGGGTCAGAAATCGCGTCCGGCGGACCTGTTGCCGTTCATCGACGCGGCTAAGCCGCGTTTTGCCCATTGGAGCGTCTGCGCTTTCGGCGAACGCGAAACCGCCTGCGTGATCGCGGCGGCTCTGCTCGGCGGGCATACACGCGTCGGCTTTGAGAACAACCGCCGACTTGCCGACGGAAAGCTGGCCAAGTCAAATGCCGAGTTGGTCGTTGGTGTAGCGAAAGCTCTCCAAGAAGTTGGCCTTCGCAGAGCTGGTGCAGCCGAGCTGCGTCAAGCCTGGCAAGACCTGTAGTCGCCTAGTTCGGCCTCCTCGATGACTTCCCCGCGAGTTGAAACCGATTGGACCTGTGGCGAACGATGGAACACCTGTTGCATAGGTCAACACCTTTCGCTACGTCTGGGTAATGGCTGACGGACCCCTTTCGGAGCAATTAGTTACCGGCTTCGACGCCATGTCGGAGCAGTTCCAATTGGCGGCGCGCTACATCATCGATCATCCACATGACGTGGCGCTGCTATCCATGCGGGATCAAGCGCGTCTGGCCGGGGTGCAGCCAGCCACTATGACAAGACTGGCCAAGTATCTTGGCCTCGAAGGTTACGACGAACTTCGACAAATGTACGCTGACGCGGTTCGCAGCGGCGATGTGGGTTTCGCACGAAAGGCAGACGCGCAAGTAGTCACCCAGAAACGCAAGGGCGACCAAGGTTTCGCTCGCGAGATTCTTCAAACGCAAGCAGCGCAAATCATCCATCTAACCGAATCCTCCCAGCTTGACGCGGTAGTATCAACCGCGCGGCGCCTTGCGGCTGCCAAACGCGTCTATTGCATCGGCCTGAGGTCGAGCCACTCGATTGTGTGGCATCTGCATTACATCTTGTCCATGATCGGGGAAAAGTCCGTACTGCTCGATGCGGTTGCCGGCACGGGAACGGATGCGTTTGCCCATGCCGCCCGGGAGGACGTGCTGTTTGCGACAAGCGTGTTCCCTTACACACGCGTAACGGTTGACCTCGCAAAATATGCGCATCATCGCGGCATTCCCATTGTCGCCATCACCGACAGCGAGGTTGCTCCACTCGCCCGCGTCGCCGACGACGTCGTCCTTGTCCAAACAAAAAGTCCGTCGTTCTTTCACACAATGACACCCGCGTTTGCAGTGGCGGAAGTGCTGGGGGCATTGATTGCTGGACAGCGTGCACAAGCTGCCCGTGAATCCCTGCTTCGATTCGATGCTCATTTGGCGGATTTCAACACCCACATTAAATCGAGAACCCAGACTCAAGCGCTTCGCTCGTCCAAGCCGACCTCTTCAGCGGCGAAAAATACTGGCGGTCGGAAACCCAAAGGCAATGGCGCGAACTGATCTCGGAATGCTGGCCTTAGAGTCTTTCACATTTTGACGGAAGCGTATCCGGCGTTTTCGAAGTAGTTGTTGCATTCGGCTGCCTCGATGGTTTCGACGAGGTGGCCGATGTGGCGCCAGGTGTCCTCGACGGTGCGTTTCTGCGCCTGGCGCATCCAGTGTTTGATCTTGGCGAAGGCCTGCTCGATTGATGGTGTGGATGGCTCCTGCTCCCGGCGTCGCATTGCGCCATAGTCGGGATGTCATCGTCCCCTAGCAGAGGAGCCATCCATGTCCGAGCTTGCCACGGTCGGTATCGACCTCGCAAAGACCATTTTCCAGATCCATGGTGTCGACGAGAGCGGCCGAGTTCTCGTGCGCTGCCAACTTCGCCGAAGCCAGTTGCTCGCGTTTTTCCAAAAGCGGCCGCGGTGCCTGATCGGCATGGAGGCCTGCGCGGGTTCACACGACTGGGGGCGCAAGCTTCAGGAGATGGGGCATGATGTCCGACTGATGCCGCCGTCTTATGTGAAGCCTTACGTGAAGCGCGGGAAGACGGATGCCGCGGACGCCGCCGCGATCTGCGAAGCGGTGACACGTCCCTCCATGCGGTTTGTTTCTATCAAGAGCGAGGCCTGCTCATCGGTTCTGGTTCTTCACCGCACACGAGACTTTCTGGTTCGCCAGCGCACGCAGATTGGCAATGCGATCCGAGCCCACATGACGGAGTTCGGTGTCATAACGGCGAAAGGCGCTCAGAATGTCGATCGCTTGCGTGAACAACTGGATCGGCTGCCGCAGGCGGCTCGGCTGCCCATAACCCTGCTCTTCGAACAGCTGGCCGAGACGAATGAGCGGATCGAACGGCTGACCGAAGAGATCAAAGAGACCCACGAGCAAAATGAGGCAAGCCAGCGTCTGGCAACGATCCCGGGCGTCGGTATGCTTTCGGCGACGATCATCGCGGCGACGACACCTGATGTCAGCAATTTCGACTGCGCGAGGGACTATGCAGCTTGGCTCGGGCTTACACCCAAACCGCACTCCACCGGCGGCAAGCAGAAGGTCGGCCAAATATCGAAGATGGGTAATCGATATATCCGACGCTTGCTGTATCTGGGCGCCATGGCGCAGATCATGCTCAGATGTAGACTCAAGCGCGAGCCGGGGTCGGACTGGCTATCGAGCATGCTGATCCGGAAGAAGACGAAAGTCGTCGCCATCGCCCTGGCGCATCGCATGGCAAGAACAATCTTCGCCGTCCTCAGGGACGGATCGCGTTACGAGCCGCAGGCTTCCTGACGGGCTCTCGGAATGGTCAGGGCAAAGTGAGGTGATGGCGAACAAACGGAGACGAAGAACCAGGACACCCCGATCAATCCGAAGCGCCTCGAGCGCGCTCGATTGAGTGGGACCTGTTCTCCAAGCGGATATTCATCAGGGCGCGCAGCGATCCCGTTGCACATTCAGACGCCGTATACATGGCCGCAACCGACCTGTTCACCAAACCTGATCCGCCCCCTTGACCCGCAGGAGCCATCCATACACGGATTGAGGTCGGGTGAGTAGGGCGGCAGGTACCAGAGCCTGGCGCCAGCGGCCTTGATCATCTGCCTGACGGCCGCGGACTTATGGCTTCCCAGGTTGATGGGGTGGACGCCCCCTCACGGCATCGCTGTGCCAAAGTGGTGTCGTTGATCATTACTTGAACGGAGGCGTCCATGTTGGAAGTTAGCACAATCGGGTTGGATCTGGCGAAGAACGTGTTCCAGATGCACGGCGCGGATGGATCGGGAGCCGTGGCCTTCCGCAAGAAACTGCGTCGTGACCAAGTGCTCAAGTTTCTTGCCGCGCAGCCTGCTTGCACGGTGGCCATGGAGGCCTGCGCCGGCGGTCATTACTGGGCGCGGGAGATTGCGAAGCTTGGGCACGATGCCCGGCTAATCGCTCCGGGATATGTGAAGCCTTTCGTGAAGCGGCAGAAGATGGGATGGTTGCCGCCCTCCCCAGACGGCATCGCAATGTGCCAAGGTCGTGGTGTTCAACGCCACGAGAAGGAGAGGACGGCAAATGAACGATACTATGATCGGGGTGGACCTGGCAAAGAACGTTTTCCAGCTTCACGGCGCGACAATGACGGGGCATCTGAGATTCCGTAAGAAGCTGACGCGGTCACGGTTCCGGCAGTTTATGGCAAGCCAGCCGCCTGCTGTGGTTGTGATGGAAGCATGCGGCAGCGCGAGCTACTGGGCCCGAGAAATGGTCAAGCTTGGCCACGAGGTGAAGCTGATCGCACCTCAATATGTGCGGCCCTTTGTCAAACGGCAGAAAAACGATGCTGCCGATGCTGAAGCAATCGTCGTTGCAGCACAGCGTCCGGAGATGCGTTTTGTACAGCCGAAGTCGGAAGATCAACAGGCATGCGCTGTGTTGTTCCGAGGTCGGGAGCGCCTCCTCCATCAGCGCACCGAGCTTGTGAATGCTCTGCGTTCGGTGCTGTACGAATATGGTCACATCATTCCGAAAGGGATCGCCCACATCAAGCGGATCGAGGGCATCCTGGAGGCACCCAACAGTGACCTGCCCGAATTGGTACGCGAGGAATGCCGCGACCTGATTGAGCAGATTGCCGAGAAGACAGCTCGGATCGACGTCAAAACGGCAAAGGCCAAAGCCCTTTCCCTGGCGACCGATACAGCGCGGCGCCTGCAGACAATGCCTGGTGTCGGGCCCCAGACCGCGTTGGCGATCAGCGGCTTTGCTCCGCCGATGGAGAGCTTCAAACGCGGGCGAGACTTTGCGGCCTGGCTTGGGCTTGTGCCACGTCAATACACCTCCGGCGGCAAAGAGCGACTTGGACGCGTGTCGAAGGCTGGCCAAACTGATATCCGTTCTTTGTTGATCATCGGTGCCATGTCACGCCTGACAGTGCTGGCCCGCAAATCCATCGTCGAGGGTTCATGGCTGGCACGGATGCTGCGTCGCAAGCCGCTCATGCTGGTCGCGATCGCGCTTGCGAACAAGATGGCGCGGGCGATCTGGGCGATGATGACAAAGAAAGAGGATTATCGAAATCCGGCGCGAGTTGTGGCTGCATGACGGATGCATCACCACACGAACTGCGCCGGTGAAGGAGGTGTAGGAAGTCGATGACCTGAATGGGCACAATGATCGAAAAGATCTGGATCAGGAAAACCAGACATCGTTCGCGAGCTTGAAAGCTCTTGCAGAAGATTTGGACCCGATCCGCAGATCACCATACTGGCCCGCGGCTTCTTGAAAGGTCGCAACGAAAGGCCTGAGAGAAGAACGCACTCGATCACCGGGCACATCAGGTTGGAAGGCTTCTTGCATCGAGGGCGGCAACCAGAGAAGAGAAGAACGCACTCGATCACCGGGCACATCAGGTTGGAAGGCTTCTTGCATCGAGGGCGGCAACCAGAGAAGAACGATGCCGCTGACGCTGAGGCGATCTGCGAAGCAACCCAGAGGCCTACCATGCGGTTCGTAGCGGCAAAGAGCGAAGAGGGCCGCGGCAATGGTGTTCCGCGTTCGCGATCTTATGGTTCGTCAGCGGACCCAGACCATCAATGCGATACGGGGCCATCTTGCCGAATTCGGACTCGTGGCTGCACAGGGTCTCTTCCATGCCGCCAAGCTTGTCGCGGCGATTGAGGACAAAGGTACCGCCATCCCCGAAGCTGCCCGTCCGATCCTGTCTCTGCTCGTTGCACAGTTGCGGTCGCTGGATGAGAGAGTGGCCGTGCTCGACCGCGAGATCGCCCGGCGTGCCAAGGAGGATGCAGAAGCCAGGCGATTGATGACCATTCCCGGCATAGGGCCGATCACCGCGACGGCACTTGCTGCTCTGGCTCCTATAGCGCGACGATCAGGATGAGACGCCGTATTGCCTCACGTAACGATGCTCCCTGAGGCTCGAATGTTGCCTCATCCATTTTGCTCCCGGCTTGGGTGAAGGAGGCCCGGCGCGGAGATGGCCGGGGTTTCGGAGCGTCGGGCCTCCTTGGCGAGCGCCAGGAAGCCTCAGTTTGGCCTTGCGATCTCCGGGATCGGTGGCCCGTTGTTTAAGGGGCCAAACAGCAGCGCGTCCGCCTGTTCGCTGCGCCAGACCTTCAGCCGACGCTGAAGTGTTCGAAGCAGTTTGTTCGGGTAATCGCCGGGATACTCGGCCTGCAGTCGTGACAGAAGTTCGCTGCCGGTTCGCCATGGTTCGGCTTCGAACCAATTTCGCAAGTCGGCAGTTGCCTTGACGAGAGGGTCAGGACGCCGCCGCCCTCTTTTGGCCTTCACAATCGGGCGATCCGTCGGCCGGATAGCTCCGTCCTTCCAAGCTGTCCGCAAACTCGCCAGGAAAAGGTCGATTGGTTGAGCTGTGCCGTCAGGGCGGATGGCCTGCGAAGTATCGGCAAGCGCAGCGAGTCGCTCCTGCACGGCGCGGATATCGCGCAATAGCAGGACAGGATCGAGCCCGGCGTAGATTTCCTGCAGACGGGAGCGGACTGCATCGGAGGTGCGAGCGTCGGCAACCAGACGCTGATGCGGCGTAGCTGGCGGACTATACGTCTTGCGCATACGTGCGCCGTCGCGCTGCTTCGCGATCAACTTGAACGATGGCTGAAAGAAGTTCACGAACAGCCGCGCTGACCGGTAGAGCTTCGCTAGCAGCGTGGCGGCCTCCAGCCCCTCGAACCGACGATATCCGACCATCCTACGCACCACGGCGCCATTCTTCTGCTCAACAAAGGCCTGGTCATTCTTGCGGTAGGGGCGGCAGCGCGTGAAGACGATGTTGGCGGCGTCGCAATAGGCCTTCAGCGTCTCGTTCATGAAAACGGTGTCGTTGTCCGTATCTAGGCCCAGAAGCGCGAAGGGCAGTTGCTTGCGCAATTCAGTGAGCACCGTGCTCAACAGTGTCTGTTCGCGAACCAGCAGGGGCGCACATTCCGTCCAGCCGGTCGCGATGTCGGTGAGCACGAACGTTTGGATGAAGCTGCCGCGAGTCGAAGGGCCGCTATGGGCCACGAGGTCCGCCTCAACGAAGCCTGGCGCAGGATCGTCCCAATCCGCCGACGTTCTAATGGGAATGCTCCGTCGCAGGGCGTGCGCCGCGGGCCGTCGTCGGGGACGTCCCAGGCCTTCTCGGATCGGTCGCAGCGTCCTGTCGATCGTGGCCGCGCTCATCGCCAGCAATTTGCCCCGGATTTCCAGCGCTGGGTCAAAATGACCGTGCCGTTCCATTGCCTCGATAAGGACGGGCAGCAACGCTTTCAGCCGCTTGCCGCAGACGCGGTCAGACGCCTCCCAGAGCAATATGAGCGCATTGCGTTCCGCTTCATCATAAATTCGCGGCCGCGCTCGCCGGCCTGAAAACGGCCCTTCACGGCGTCGTAGCAGCCGCATCGCGTGCTTGCGGTGAAAGCCCGTGATGACGACGAACTCATCCAAAATTCTCGCCTTCTCCGCTCGCGTCGAAGCACGATAGCGCTCTGAAACCGCCGTCGTCAGTTCTTTCCTTGTCGCCATGCTCAGCCGTCCCATCGTCGCCCCTGCTCATACCCCTCGGTAGGGAGCAACTTATGTGAGGCAACGGTTGAATATTCGGGAACAATTCAGGCGAGGCAATGCGAGTCTCACCTTGATTGTCGCCGCGCAGGCTCCATCGGCGACAACCTTCAAGAGGGGGCGAGACTTCGCGGCCTGGCTCGGCCTCACGCCGCAGCTGCAACGCTCCACGGGCGGAAAGCAGAAGCTCGGCGAGACGTCTCGGATGGGCGAGCGAACGCTACGCCGGCTGCTGATCATAGGGGCCAGCGCGGCCGTACGCTGGGCAATGCGGAAGGGGAAATCTGCGGACCCATGGCTCATGCGCATCTTGGGCCGCAAGCCGCCCATGTTGGTGATCGTCGCGCTTGCCAACAAGACTGCACGCATCGTCTGGGCACTGATGGCGAAAGGCGGAACTTATCGGGCTCCAGCCGTGGCGGGTTAGTTCCGCTCGGCCAGAAGGCCTCGAAAGTGTGAGAAGGTCAAACGGAGAGTATGGCGCAACGGTCAACGAGACGGGATCGGGAAAACCAGATCATGGATACGCGCCTTGAGCGCGCCAGATTGAATTGGACCCGCTCCGCGAACTCCCATACAGGCCCGCGGCATGTGACAGCCGCAACAGAGGCCGGACACATGTCAGCACCGACCACGCTCCGTGCTCTTCGAAAGATTGTCTTGCACCAACGGGGGCGTCCACACATGTCCATGACGACGATATCGCCGGGCTTCAGCACGGTGACGAGCTGCTGTTCGACATAAGCACGGAAGCATTGGCCATTGATCGGCCCGTCGAAGACGCAAGGCGCCGCCAGCCGATCGCAGCGCAGCGCGCCGAGGAAGGTCAGCGTGCGCCAGTGGCCGTACGGAGCCAGGCCGCGCAGCCGCTTGCCCTTCGGCACCCAGCCGCGCAGCGGAGCCATGTTGGTTTTGATCCAGGGGTGAGTAGGCCGGAGGGATTTCACCTGCCGGCCTCTCGCAGAACGGTGCGTGAACCTCTCGATTCACACCGCTCCCATCAGGCAAACGTATTCGTTCCGAAAGCCTTCCAGTGCACAAACAGTCCTGGATTTTCCCGCGCCAGCTTTCTCACGAAGAGGCTGGCACGTGTCTTATGGGACTGAAAGCGCTTGAACTTACGCATGATCCACGCCCTGAGCTTCCGGTTGACGTAATCAGCCAGAGTGGACAGGGCCGAACGGCTGTAGCGGCCATAATAGGCTATCCATCCGCGAAGGAGTGGATTGAGCTGTTGGGCGATTTCAGCCAGCGTCCCCGGCGTCTGCCGCGGGATGTTCAAGCTTTTGATCGTGGCCCGCATCGACTTCATTGCCGTTGGGCTGGCCGCAGGCGTGTAACCACAGAAGAACTCATCTCGCCGTGTGTTCGCCACGCGTCGCGGCCTGAACTGATACCCGAGGAAGTCGAACACGACATTCGGGTATTCCCCCCTGCGCCTTTGGTCTTTGCAGTAGACGATTTTGGTCTTTGTCGGATGCATTTGAAGCCCGCATGCTGCCAGTCGAGCACCAAGCTCCGCCTTGAGGGCTTCTGCCTGCTGCTCATTGCGGCAATGCACAAGGCCATCGTCCGCATATCGACACCATGGAAGGTCAGGATGCGTCCGGGTCATCCACAGATCAAATGCATAGTGCATGAAGAGATTCGACAAGATCGGGCTAACAACGCCCCCTTGCGGGGTACCGCGTGTGCGCTCGACGACTTCCCCGTTCTTCTCCATCGGCGCTGCCAGCCATCTTTCGATGTAGAGCAGAGCCCACTTGCATGTGACGTGCTTTCTGACCGCCTTCAGCAGGAGATCGTGCGGAAGATTGTCAAACAGCCCTTTGACGTCGAATTCCAGAACCCAGTCATGCTTCCAGCATCGCTGACGCGTGACGCCAACTGCATCCAGAGCCGATTTTCCCGGCCTGTAGCCGTAGGAGTCTGGAAGAAAGAGGATATCCAAATCCGGCTCAATCATCTGCTTGACTACCATCTGTGCGATCCGATCGCTGACGGTGGGCACACCCAAAACCCTTTCGCCCCCACTCTTCTTCGGAATGGAGACAGCGCGAACCGGCGGTGGGAAGTACGTCCCTGAGGACATCCGATTCCAGACCTTGTAGAGGTTTCCTGCAAGGTCCTTCTCGAACATCTCCAGGGTCTGCCCGTCCACCCCGGCTGCGCCCTGGTTGGCTTTGACCGCTTTGTAAGCTTCGTACACTTGTCGTTTCGCAATTCGAAACGGCTTGTCTGTCGTATCTTCTGAAGTCATCCTGTTTCCAGTTGTTCCAGACAATACGACCACCTGATCCGACCCCTTTGCTCCGGCCCCATTACAGGGCCTTCAGCGCTCATACGGGCCGGTCCGCCCCAGTCTCCTGCATCGGTACTCTCGCCTTGCGGTTTGGCCCGCTTGAGCTTCTCCCTTTGCATCAGGAGCCTGGTTCCTGCAGTTCCGCGCGAATGCCTGTGTCCGACTCACGCCCCCTCAACGCCGGTCGCCGCCCGCCCTGTCATCAGGCACCCGGCGGACTTGTCCCAGGACGACGAGACGGTCCTGGTTTCGGCGACACTTACGTTCATAACGACGCGTCTTCGAAGGGTTCACTTTCGTTCGTCTTTCGGACACCCACCTGCTCGGATCTCGTCCGAACTTTTCATCCAACGCTCACCACCACGGCTCTTTACCGCAGCAGCTTGGACTGGTTTGAGACCTGCTCCTGAAAGCCGATCTCGGAGGGCCGTCCCCCATCATTCACGCAGCTTTACACTACGGTCTTAGTTCATATTGAACTCCTTCCGCTGCTCTGCAGCACACTCTCGTCGATGAAGACCAGGCACCGGGGATCGAGGCCGGCTTGCCAGGATCGCCATCGCTGGCGCCTGCGGGCAATATCGGCGCGGGCCTGCTCAAGGGCGAACAGCGTTTTTTTTGAAGCTCAGGCCCTCGCGGCGCAGGAACTGCCACACTGCGTTGTGCGAGACCTTGACCCCACGAGCGGCCAATTCGTCCTTCAGACCATGCAGCGTCAGATGCGGTGTTTCACGCAGACGGCCCTCGATGAAAGCACGGTGCGGCTCCAGCACCCTCTTGCGATGTCCGCCCATCTTGCCAGGCGCAACCGAGCCAGTCGCCCGATGACGCTGCAACAACTTCACCGCCGCCGAAACCGAAATGCCGAACCGCTTGGCGGCCGACCGGCGGCTCTCACCGCTCAAAACCGCCGCCACAACCCGTTTGCGAAGATCGTCCGAAAGAGGTCGCGTCATCAGATGCTGGCCTCCATTCCAGCCAGCATCTTGAATCTGGAGGGTTCTGTGTAGTCGCGAGCGCGATTGGGCGGACGCGCACGGGTCGCGACTACATTGAAGCCTGATTGAACTGAACCGCGGGATGGCGGGCGGGGCTATGGGGATTTAGGGCTCGACGGTGTGTCCGAGGCGCTGGAGCGAGCTCGCCGATCGCTCTGGGGCAGTCGTCCGTCGTCGCGGTGCAGGACCATCTGCGACGCGAGAGACGGCGCCATCGGGTCGTTGACGCTGAGGTGCAGCGTTGCTGGCGACAGCCCGGCTGCGACTTTGACGCGCGGCGCGCAAAGGCCCGGCGGCGACTGTAGCAGACGCCAGGATGGACGGTGCGAGCGTGTCGGTAGGCAGCGTGTCATGAGGTGTCTGGCCAGGTCGGGGCCTTGCGCGGGATCAGGCCGAGCGAGGCCATGGCGCCGCCGCAGCCCGGACAGATGTCCAGGGAGCGCCCTGTGAGACAGCGGTAACGCTGGCGATAGTCGGCGGTCGGGTCCGGCGTCAGCGGCATGGGCGCCACCAGAAGAAGACGGCACTGGGCGAGCTTGGCGACGCGGTGGCCGTTGGCGAGGAGGCCGTAATGGCGGATGCGATGGAATCCGTCTGGAAGGGCGTGCAGCAGGAAGCGCCGGATGAACTCGTCGGCGCTTAAGGTCATGAGCTTGTGCTTGGACTTGTCGTGGTGGCGATAGTCCTTCCAGCGGAAGCTGACCTTTCCGTGGTCCAGGCTCACGAGGCGGCTGTTGGCGATGGCGACGCGATGTGTGTAGCGGCCCAGATAGGCGAGGACCTGTTCGGGACCGCCGAACGGGGGCTTGGCGTAGACGACCCATTCGATCCGCTTCAGTCCAGCCAGTTGGGCGCAGAAAGTGGCAGGGTCGGCCAGGCTGGCGAGATCGCTGAAGAAGCGAAGCTGGCCGGCGTCGAAGGCGTCCCGCAGGCGCTCCAGGAATAGCCGCCTGAACAGGCGCGACAGAACCCGCACGGGCAGGAAAAATCCCGGCCGGCAGGCGATCCATCGCCGGTCCCCGGCCTTCCCCGGGGCAGGCTCGAGCGACAGGCCACCGCCCGGCACGACGCAGTGGACATGCGGATGATGGTGGAGATTTTGACCCCAGGTATGAAGCACGGCGACCATGCCGATCTCGGCGCCCAGATGCCTGGGATCGGCCGCCGCCACCCTCAAGGCTTCGGATGCGGCCTTGAACAGGATCGCATAGACCGCCGCCTTGTTCTGGAAGGCGATCTCAGCGATCTGGGCCGGGACGGTGAAGACCACGTGGAAGTATGGGACCGGCAGCAGCTCAGCCTGCCGCTCGGCCAGCCACTGGGCGCGGGCTAGGCCTTGGCACTTAGGGCAGTGGCGGTTGCGGCAGGAGTTATAGGCTTGCCGCACGAGGCCGCAGTCGGTGCAGTGTTCGGCGTGACCGCCCAAGGCCGCGGTCCGGCACGCCTCCACCGCGGCCATGACCCGCCGCTCGACACGCCCGAGATGGCCGGCATGGTCGCGGCGATAATCAGCCCCGTGACGGTGGAATACATCCGCCACTTCCAGATCCGGGCGCATGGCGCGCGGCTCAGCCGGGCGGCGTGATCTCCATGTGGAGTTGGTCAAAAGGACTGGCGGTCCGGCCGATCACAGCCGTTGAGACCTGGGCGTATAGTGTCGTCGTCGCCAGGCTGCGATGGCCCAGCAGGACCTGAATGATCCTTATGTCCGTGCCGGCTTCCAAAAGGTGGGTGGCGAAGCTGTGGCGAAGGGTGTGCACCGTCACCCGCTTCTCAACGCCCAGGAACTCGCAGGCTGCTCGACAGGCGATCCCCAAGGTCTGTGGATGGATCGGGCCGCGGCCATCGCGCCGGGGAAACAGCCATCGTCCCGGCTTGGTCAACCGCCAATAGACGCGCAAAATCTCCAGCAGCTGCGGCGACAGCATCACATAGCGGTCCTTGTCGCCCTTGCCTTGCTCGATGCGAATGATCATCCGGCTGCTATCGATGTCCGTCACCTGCAGACGCGCCGCCTCCGCGGCGCGTAAGCCCACCGCATAGGTGGTCATCAGAGCGACCCGGTTCCTCGTCCCCTTCACGGCCTGCAGAAAGCCGACCACCTCATCGGCGCTCAGCACGACCGGCAACTTGCGCGGCGTCCGGGCGTAAGCGATCCGCTCAGGCAGATCAGATCGACCCAGCGTCACGCCGTAGAAGAAACGCAAGGCGCAAACCGTCTGGTTCAACGCGCCCCACGAGACCCTTCGGCCCACCAAGTGGGCCTGATAGGCGAGGCGCGCACCTCTTCGTATCCCAGTTGATCGGGTGATCGTCCAAAAAATCGACTGAACTTCGCCACGTGATGCACGTAGGATCGCTGGGTCTCCGGTGACAAATTGCGGATCGTCAGATCTTCAATCATCCGCTGACGAAGAGGGCTTATCTGGGCCATCTGGGGTTCTCCTGTCTGGAAGGTTGGCTCGACACCAAATCTTCTCAGACAGGGGCCTCCTCAGGCCAGACCCGCGCATCAGCTACCGCCGCAGCGGTTTAGTTCAATCACAAATCCGACGAATCGGGAATCCCCTCCGATTCCGTCAAATCTTGAACCGCTCTAGCCGGGGCGACCGGGTCGGCGGTTGATTGCGCGACCGCCCCTCCGTTTTCTCAACTCAACGCGTTCTGACCAGAGCGGCCTCGTAGACGAGAATCTCGGACTCTATTGTAGTCTTGATAGAGCAGGCGGCCCACTCTCTCGTAGAGATACGACCCAGGCCAGCCTCGGTCGCTAGATCTCTATTTTTCGGTAGTGTAGTCCACCCCGTACCACTTCAACGACAGCTTCGACAGCGTGCCGTCTTCTTTCATCTTCTGGATAGCCGCAGCGATCTTGCCGCTGAATCCTTTGTCTCCATGAAGCACTGCGATGGCTCCGGGCGCGGCGTATAGCGGGTCGCCAAGAAGTTTTATTGGATAGCCAGCGCTTATGGCATTATTCGCAGAAGTGCCGTCAGTAATAACTGCATTAAGCCGAACTCCATCGCCGAGTCGGAGGTCATCGAACGCTACATTGGTGCTTGCATAGGTTTTGACTGCGCCAGGCCTGAATTGATAGGTGACAGGCGTACTGCCTTTCCAATCCGCGGTAAGCACGTGGTTGGCATAAGCTTCATACGTTGTGTTCGCTGTGACGCCGACCGTCTTGCCGTCTAGATCGGCAAGCTTGGTCGCCTTGCTGTCATTCTGCACAACAGCGAACACCTGCTCATAGAAGTAAATAGCTGGGAAGTCGAATTTCTGGGCTCGAGCCGCGGTTGGCGTCATCTGACCCATGGCGATATCCCATCTGCCTTCCCACTTTCCCGCTGTGATAATATCCCAACCCGGCGTCAAGAACTTGACCTCCACACCAAGCGATTTTGCGATATCCTTCGCGATATCGACGTCGTAGCCCTCAAGTTCGTGCTGCTCGTTTAGGTGCGAGACCGGACCCCAGTCTGTCCCCACGGCCACAGTTAGCGTCGCTGACTCCAGAACCTTGTCGAGCAAGCTCCCAGCATTAGTTGCGCTCGTCGTAGCCGCGATCGCTACCGCAACCGATGCCGCGGCTGCAACTGTCATTAGTCTGCTCATGGAGATACCCCTCTCTACCGTTGCTTTTTCCTTCGCCGACACGAGGCGCAAATCCGGCCTCTGCAGGCGGCAGCTGTTCATAGTCTGTAGCGACTGTCTTTGCAACACATGTTCTCGATTTTGAATTGATGCTTCATATGGATCATCATAGTGCGGCTGGCTCGAATATCGAGTTGGGGCTTGATGAACGATGATCGCGAAAATCCATCGAGCTGAATGAACGGCAAAAACAGGTCTGTATCTACTGAGCGGTGAGGCTAACTTCGAAGCAGCGCCGTAGTGGCAACAGCCGTGGGCTCGCGGGCCGACGGTTCTGCTGCAGGATCGGATCAGCGCTAGACGACGAATTCACTTATTGGCGGACGAGCGCCGGTTGCAGTCCTGGTGGTCGTTAATGACCTCACCCACAGAGATCGCGGACATGAACAGAGTGGATCGAAACTGGACGAGAGCGATTGGACTGCAGCTGTCAGCGCCCCTGAAACTGGGCGGGGGCGATTAGCCAGGAGCGCCTCGACCGCCTCGAGATGATCCCTCGTGTTGTGGCAGATGCCCTGAAATACTGCACATAAAAGCTTTCTTCAGCCCCCACGAGTCGCCCAGTGAAAATGATATCCGCCGCCCTCTGTGGGCCGACCAGGTCCTGGAGGAACCAAGCACCGCCGTCTCCTGGAACAATGCCCAAATTGATGAAAGTCGAGCCGAATACCGCATTATGGGCCGCAATCCGGATGTCGCACATAGTCGCGAGATCGAATCCCGCTCCGATCGCAGCCCCGTCAACGGCGGCAATGGCTGGCACCTCTAGGCCATGCATGGCTAGAGCTATTCTTTGGATGCCGTGGCAGTAGCGATCCTGTACATCATGGACGTCGCCAGCAAAGCTCCCCTTACGGTCGCGCATGTTCTTAACGTTGCCGCCGGCAGAAACGCCTTCCCGGCCCCTGTCACTACCAATACTGAGACGGCCGCAGAGCCATTGATCCAGTCGACTGTTTGCACAATGTCGTCGATCAGCGCGGTACCGTCAGCTCGTTGCGGACGTCGTCGCGGTTCAGCGAGAGCACCGCGACGCGATCGCTCACCCCGAGTTTCGCATCGATCAGTTTCGGCAGATCGATCATGCCTCAATCCCTTGCGTGTGTGCCGAGTGTGCTGCGGAAACCTCGGTGAGAAGGATGCGAACGTCCAGAACTGCCAGATCGTGGGGATAGGCAAGGACGGGATTCAGGTCGAGCTCATCGATCTCCGGGAAGGCTTCAACGAACCTCGAAATACTTACCATCAAGTCTGCGAGCGCGCCTCGATCGACCGGCGCTGCCCCGCGCACGCCGTCGAGAAGCGGTCGGCCCTTGATTTCGTCCAACATCGCCAAGGCATCACTCCGGGAGATCGGAAGCGCGCGGAAAACTACATCTCTGAGAACTTCGACGAGGACTCCGCCCAGCCCAAACATCATTACTGGACCATATACAGGGTCGCGCACGATGCCGACGATGACCTCGACGCCGCCCTTTGCGGCCATCGGAGTAATTAGAACCCCGGCAATATTCGGATTGGTTACTGCGGCCTTGGCGTTGGCGACGATCTCGACGAAGCCGCGGCGCACCAATGCAACATCTGTAACGTCGAGTTTGACGCCGCCGGCCTCCGTCTTGTGAAGGATGTCACGCGATACGACTTTCATCGCGACCGGCTGTCCACCGAGCCGGCGAAAAGCCTCTTCGGCCTCACTTTCGTCAGTAGCCAGAAACGTCGGTGCGAGATCCAGGCCGAAGTCGCTCAGGCCGGCTCGGCCTTCGTGCTCCAAGACCACCCGCCTACCCTCGGCCGTGCAATGTGCGAGCACCTGCGCGAACACGCCGCCGGGCTCAGTACTAGGCGGCAACGATTCAAGGGTGCGGCCAACCTCACTGTACTCGGCCAAAGCTTGCATGCAGCGGACAGCGATCTCAAGGGAATTGTGCACCGGAATACCGGCTCGATGCATGTTTGCCAGCGGCAGTGGCCGCTGATCTGCTTGAAACACATTGTACAAACTGTGAACGATCACAGGTTTGCCAAACCGGTGCGGCATCGCGCTGATCATGTCCGTCGCATCGAGTTCTTGGGCGAGCAAGTCTGGTGAGAAGCGGACCGCATATCCGCCATAGAGACCCGAGATAAGAAGTCCGTCGACTGCCGAGTCCTGCAGCAGAATATCTGCGCAGGCAGCAAAAACTGATGGATCTGCATCGGTACCGCCGGCAACGTCGATTGGATTGATCACCGACGCGGCCGGAGGAAGCACCGCCGCAAGCCGCCGTCGTGTCTCGTCGCTGAAGGAACTGAGCACCAGTCCACGCTCGGATAAGGCGTCGGCCGCAATGGTCGCGTGACCCCCGCCGTCCGCGAGGATGGCAATGCGGCGCGAGCGCAGCGGCGGTAGCAACGACAGTGCTTCCGCTATCGGCAGGATCTCGTCGGATCGGTACGCGATGATTGCGCCGGCTTGCCTCAGGACACCCTCGTTGATCGCATATTCGCCAGCCAAAGCGCCGGTATGGGACTTCGCGGCAATGTGCCCTGCACTTGTCCGGCCTGATTTGTAGATGACGACGGGCTTTTCCAGCGAGATGCGCTTCAAGGCGTTCAAGAAGCGGCGGCCATTTTTCAGTCCTTCGACGTAAGTGATCACAACGTTGGTGTTGGGATCGGCCGCGAAGTAGTCGAGATACTCATCGAAGCCGATATCGGCCTCGTTCCCGACGCCGACATAGGTACTCAAACCCAGATGCCCGTTCGCGTGCGCTTCCGTGACGAGCGATAGAGCCATATTTCCGGATTGAGACAAGAGCCCAATACTACCCTTGCGCAGCTCCGAAAAGCCGACGAGGTTACACGCTTTGTGGGTATTGAAAATACCAGAGGTGTTGGGTCCTATGATCCTCACGTCGCCAGCGCGCGCAGCGGCGAGTGCCGCATCTTGGAGCCGCTTGCCATCGTCTCCAGTTTCCGCGAAGCCTCCCGCCAGAATCACGGCGCCGCGCACTTTTTTTGCGGCGCATTCGGCCAGGACAGAAGGGACCGTCGCAGCAGGAGTACAGATCAGCGCGAGATCGACAGGCCCTGGCACATTGCCCAAGCCGGATAGACATCGGACGCCGCATATTTCACTCTCCTTCGGATTGATCGGGTAAATCGGTCCGGCGTAGCCGTCATCCAACAGTTTTCTCAGCGACCGATATCCGCGCTTCGCAGGATTATTGGATGCGCCGATGATTGCAATGGAGTTGGGGTACAGAATGGGAAGCAGCTCGTTCGAAACCATTGTTACTCCCCACGGAAGACAGGCGGACGCTTCTCGGCGAAAGCGTTGATACCCTCATGCCAATCGCGCGTAGTTGAACAAAACATCATGCCCTCAAGCTCAGCAGTAAGCACAGAGTCGAACGTCCCGTGAGCAGCCGACGCCAACTGCTCTTTGGCAAGCTGCATCGAGAATGGTGCCCCCTTTGACAGTTCGGCCGCCAACGTGCGGATGCCTTCGGCAAACTCATCGTCGGGGATACAGCGCGAAGCCAGCCCGATACGGACCGCTTCTGCTCCGTCGATCTGCTGGCCTAGGAAGATCAGCTCACGCGCCTTTGCCAGACCGACAAGTCTTGGGAGGATGTGAGTGACGCCACCGCCGAGAAATGCACCAAGGCCAATCTCGGGAAATGCAATCCGGGCCGAAGCGGCCATCACCATGAAATCGCAAGCGATGGCCATCTCAGCACCGGCACCTAGCGCATAGCCGTTCACCGCCGCAATACTCGGCTTTGGGTGTGAGAGCAGACGTCTACACACCCTTTGTTCGCTCATCAGATATTGCCTCCTCTCGAAGGCCGAGCGGCCGGCTTTGTGCTCCTTCATATCGGCGCCGACACAAAACGCCCGCCCTTCTCCGTTCAACACAATCACGCGTACGTTTTTGTCCATTTGAGCCCGATCGAGAGCCTCCAGGAGGTCGTCGTACAATTGCTGCACCACTGCGTTTAGCCGGTGCGGCCGGTTCAGGCGAATTTCGGCGATAGCGTCCTGGGTTTCGTACGTAATCGTTTCAAACATCATGTTGCCTGTCACCTCGCCCGACACAAATGGCCATGCTTGCCCGACATGATAACAGACTCAGTTAACTACGCAACAGTTGTTGCACTCTCACGCCTTTGAACCAAGTGGATCATCCTCCCATCGCTACGTGCCGCTACCGCGGCGTGAGTGGAACTGCCCTACATTTTTCGAACGGCTACCGGAAAGGCTCAAGAAGTCCTTGAGTATCGCGCTTCCATCTTCACTTCACCCCACCTCGACGTCGTGGCTCAACATGTCGAGCGCTTCTTTACAGAGATCACCGGAAAACGCATCCGGCTTCAAAAGCATCACTGAACTTCAGGCGTCAGCTTCGAATAACCTGGACAACCACAATGCCGCTCCCAACCCCTTCGTCTGATGAAGTCTGCGGGCGCGAAATCCTCGAAATGGTTGCCGTGCGAAACGCACACTAGCGCGGCCTGGCTGTGTGCATGCCGGCGCATCGTATTGGTGCTACGCTGGGCATCGCGATCCCAAAAAGTCAGCAATTTACCAGCAGGTCGCGTGACATATTGCTCAGCGACTTCGCGCCATCATCGGTCACGCGAACGGTCTCACTGAAGATGTAACCATCGGTCTTCTCAAAGATACCAATGAGGAGGTGAAAGGTCATGTTGGCCTGAAGCACCGTCTCATCTCCCTCCTGAAAACTCGGGCCGCCGTCCACCCAATCGATGCCTATTGAGTATCCAATTCTGGATTCTTTTCGCACGCCGCGAGGCGCGAATTCGCGTCGAAAAGCTCGCTCCACATCATTGCTCGTCACCCCAGCCCGGATAGCTCCAAAGGCAGCGAGAAAGCCGTCAAGGCACGCTTGGTGCACGTGTCGCGATCTCGCGTTCGGTTCTCCCAAAAATACCGTTCTCGACAGGGCGCAGCAATATCGGTGACGGACGGCACCGAGCTCAAAATTCGTCTGGCAGCCCATCTTATACTGTCCGTCGGTCCACGTGAGGTGTGGCGCGGCGCCGGGGGAACCCACTGGCATAGTAACCAAAGGACTACGGGAAGTCCCTCCCGGAAATTCAGGAGTGCCCGCGTAAAGTGCATGTGTTATAGTAGCGGCTACGTCGCATTCTCTGGCGCCAACAGAGATTGCAAGCCTACCGACCTGCATAGCTCTATCGACGATCTTTCCCGCCTGCTCCATGTAGGTGAGCTCAGCAGGTGATTTTATCGCCTTTAGCGCTGCAATCATCCCATCGGCATCGATGAACTCTGATGTGCCTAAACTTTTGCTCAAGGCGGCATGGCCCTTCACCCCAAGTATTTTACCCGATAGTTCGACCCCAATACGGCCAGATGGGCTGCGCTCGCGAACACTTTCAGCGATCGGCTGCCATGCCGTGAGCTGGCTCGCAGCTATGTATTTCTCCGGATAACTGAGGACGCGTGATTGCGGCAGGTACGAGCTGGCGTCTGCACACAGCGTGTCCATCTCACGCAATATGAGCCACGGATCCTCCTCGTCCTGGCAAACAAGAGCAAGTTGCGGAACGTAGTCGGAAAAACCTTCGTAGCCTGTAAGGTAGTTCATATTACCTTCATTCAGGACAAGCAGTGCATCGATGCCACGCTCGGCCATCTGCTGGCGCAGGCGGGTCGTGCGTGCGCGATATTCTTCTTGACTAAATGCAGGCACCAGCATCTCTCCTATCTTGATGAGGATTGCGCGAGGCAACCAACTCGGCTTTGCTTTCCTCGAAGCGGAACATTGGACGAACGCCGAGTCGTCTCAAAATCGGCAGGTATTTTGCTGCGCAAACAGCATGCGGCATCTTGCCTGGAATCCGCGAACAACAGAGCTTGTTTGGAGGGTCTCGAATAGGCAGGGCGTCTATGTCCGCCTTCAACCCTGTTATCCGCCCCCTTCGCACTCTTCCAAAACTGGCGCTCCACGATACAGTCCCGGCTACTCACGTTTCGACTCGACGCCGACGAGCCGCTTTTACCTTCAGCCGCGCTCTGTTTTCGATCGATAGCCGAGCTGAGATTCTGGTGGAGGTAGCGCGCCACTCTGCAAATCCGGCAAGCTTCAATGCCGCGCATCTATTGTTCAACGTGGTTGGCCCGCGATTTGTGCTTGCTGTGTTGAGCATCATTGGCCAGGATGATTTCGTCAAATACAGATTGTGTACCCGTATCATCTAGAAGCGAGATGGCGCTAGTGTCTGCCATGACCAGTGTCGTTGACGCACACCGCTTCCGGCATCGCAGTGTGTCAGATGTTGCCGTCTGGAGATCGAACAAAACAAAACCGCCGGTGACCTGCAACAGAAGTTTCAAGCGATGCGAACACGGTCCGCCCGCTTCGATTGGAACACGTGCAGCGCCCCGGAGCGGTCGAAGGGCAAATCGTGACGGAAGAACTCCTCGCCGCACAGATACTGGAAATAGGGGTTCTCCACCCAGCGAGCGCACAATTCCTCGTCCGACAGGTCGAAGGTGTGCTTCAGGATCGCCAAGCCCCGCCATCAGCCGGGTCGGCAGCGGCGGCATGCCCGGTCCGTCCGAATAGACGGCGCCGAAACACGCCTCCAGCACCGGCCAGTCGATCGCCTGCGCCAGCCGCACCAGCTCGTGCCTCATGTTGATGATCTGATCGAGCCGGGCGCGGAACAAATCCTGCTCTCCCGTCTCGCGCTTCTCGCGTGGCCTGGACATCGCTGTCCCCTCGATTCGCCCGCCAAATCGAGTGAATCACGCCTCAGCGCACAAGGAAACCGTCAAATCAAATTGCAAGAAAACGGCGCTCAAAAACCGCCAATCCTGCAATTCCAAACTCACGATTCTCCCTGATCAGGAACTCGAATCAATGGCTTGTGGATAGTTCACAGGCGACGGCTTCGGCCGGCGGGATGTTGCCGATGAGCTCCAGCAGCCGGCGACCCATTCCAGCGTCGCGAACTCGACGCCTCGAATGAGCGCCAGGCTTCGTCTTGCCCGTTACGCTGCGACCGGGACGGCAGCTTTCTCTGCGGCCCCACGAGAATCCCGTTATCAGAGGAGCCCTGTGAATGGTTTGCGTGTTAGGCCACCGACGAAGAATTCAACCATGGAGGTATAATCAAACACTGGTAGGTCAGTCGCCTCTTGAACCGCGGCCGCGTATGGTCCCAGCCCGCCACACTCAAGCAAGAGCATGCCGATATCCGGCCGATCCTTCTGCAGAGTCAGGATGGCGTTGACCACATCAGCCTGGACTGCCTCCACGTCCAGGTCACCATACGGCTCCAGGAAGAAGCCGGCAAACACGGGAGCGTCATCGAGTCCAAAGACAACCACCCTGTCACTGATTTCCGGTCGCACCCCAGCCGCTTTCAACATATCTTGGCTCAGTGCAGCCTTACTTGCCACGACTACGCCAAGTGCCTTGCCCTGGGGAAGCACTTGTTCAAGGAACGGAGCAAGGACAAGGCTAGACAAGAACACCGGCACATCAACCGCAGCGCGCACCGCTTCCTGGTACCGGATGAAATAGCCGCATCCAGCAGTAATCACTCGCGCACCCTCGCGTACGAGATCTTGCGCCGCCGCAATCACAGCGGATGTTTTTTCCTCGCCATCCGCCCCGAAAATGGCGGTATTGTTGAGCCCCGGTACGGTTTTATAGCGCACGGGAACGCTCCACGTGGTGGCATTGCCGGCGTCTCCGGGGATGTACGGACGGAGGCCGGGTCCCGGCATCCGATCAAGCATCAAAATGCCCACGGGTGCCCCGTGGAACGCCAATCGGGGCCTAACCCAAGACGGCCAGCGCTTTCCTTGGGCACGAGGAAAATCAGTCATCGGCTGTCACTCCTAAAGCAGCCCATATCTGACGATGGGCGGTCGTCGTAGCGATGGCTATCACGCGGCCTTGGCCGACTACCTCCAGTATTGGCAGCGTTATGCCCGGACTTCTGCGCTTCTCCTGAGCTGCGGTCATTTATTCGGAGGCTTATAGATCGCTGCAGCTACATACAAGAATGGCGACGAGCGCCCGTGCGAAATAAGTGCTAGAGTCACAACACTAGCGCGGCCTGGCTGTGTGCATGCCGGCGCATCGTATTGGTGCTACGCTGGGCATCGCGATCCCAAAAAGTCAGCAATTTACCAGCAGGTCGCGTGACATATTGCTCAGCGACTTCGCGCCATCATCGGTCACGCGAACGGTCTCACTGAAGATGTAACCATCGGTCTTCTCAAAGATACCAATGAGGAGGTGAAAGGTCATGTTGGCCTGAAGCACCGTCTCATCTCCCTCCTGAAAACTCGGGCCGCCGTCCACCCAATCGATGCCTATTGAGTATCCAATTCTGGATTCTTTTCGCACGCCGCGAGGCGCGAATTCGCGTCGAAAAGCTCGCTCCACATCATTGCTCGTCACCCCAGCCCGGATAGCTCCAAAGGCAGCGAGAAAGCCGTCAAGGCACGCTTGGTGCACGTGTCGCGATCTCGCGTTCGGTTCTCCCAAAAATACCGTTCTCGACAGGGCGCAGCAATATCGGTGACGGACGGCACCGAGCTCAAAATTCGTCTGGCAGCCCATCTTATACTGTCCGTCGGTCCACGTGAGGTGTGGCGCGGCGCCGGGGGAACCCACTGGCATAGTAACCAAAGGACTACGGGAAGTCCCTCCCGGAAATTCAGGAGTGCCCGCGTAAAGTGCATGTGTTATAGTAGCGGCTACGTCGCATTCTCTGGCGCCAACAGAGATTGCAAGCCTACCGACCTGCATAGCTCTATCGACGATCTTTCCCGCCTGCTCCATGTAGGTGAGCTCAGCAGGTGATTTTATCGCCTTTAGCGCTGCAATCATCCCATCGGCATCGATGAACTCTGATGTGCCTAAACTTTTGCTCAAGGCGGCATGGCCCTTCACCCCAAGTATTTTACCCGATAGTTCGACCCCAATACGGCCAGATGGGCTGCGCTCGCGAACACTTTCAGCGATCGGCTGCCATGCCGTGAGCTGGCTCGCAGCTATGTATTTCTCCGGATAACTGAGGACGCGTGATTGCGGCAGGTACGAGCTGGCGTCTGCACACAGCGTGTCCATCTCACGCAATATGAGCCACGGATCCTCCTCGTCCTGGCAAACAAGAGCAAGTTGCGGAACGTAGTCGGAAAAACCTTCGTAGCCTGTAAGGTAGTTCATATTACCTTCATTCAGGACAAGCAGTGCATCGATGCCACGCTCGGCCATCTGCTGGCGCAGGCGGGTCGTGCGTGCGCGATATTCTTCTTGACTAAATGCAGGCACCAGCATCTCTCCTATCTTGATGAGGATTGCGCGAGGCAACCAACTCGGCTTTGCTTTCCTCGAAGCGGAACATTTGGCTGTTAAACTTAACCACATGGTAAGTCGGCCGAGACATCTTTAAAATACAGCGTCCAACTCAGGATAGACAAGCAACGTGTGTCATTGGATATTGCAGTTGATATTATTTGCACGCGATAACCACGAGGTTCTCGCTACTGGTTGTAAACGCTCCACCTTCCTGCCCATAAGCTTCAACAGTCTCGAACCCCGCGCTTCGCAACATACGAACGTAATCGGAAAACCCATACTGCCTGAAAGAAAGCTGCGTTCGTCTAACGCATCCATCGCGGACGATAATCCTTTCGAGGTTCCGACGATCGCTTAGCACATCGTTGCTCATTATATCGATTCTTAGATCGTCATTACGCTGCACAACGTAGATAGGCGACTCGCGGCGCAGAAAAGCGAAGCGATTGGCGGAATCGATTAGAAGACGCCCGCCCTTTCGAAGTGAAGAAGCGGCTTCACGAAGAACTCTCCCATTGTCCGCGTCGTCGAAATAGCCAAATGTTGTGTACCACAGAAAAACTGCGTCAAATCGATCTCGCCAGGGAAGGGAGCGCATGTCGCCCAGAACATACTCAACATTTACTCCGCGTTCGGCCGCATCCGCTTCGGCTTTCTTTAGCAAGGTCGGCGAGATATCAAGTCCGGATACCCGCGCTCCTTTCTCAGCCAACCGGTTGGTAATCCGCCCATAGCCGCATCCAAGTTCAAGAACTGAGCTGCCTTGTGCAAGGGAAAGAAGATTCCAAATTGCTCCTGCTTGTCGGTCACTTGTCTCCGGCGGATTTACCACATCACCAAAATGATAGTAATCTTCGCTGAAGTATGATTCAAGCTCTGATAAGGACACTGCATTACTCATCTCGCCATTCATGTGCTTTACCTTCATATCCCATTTAGATTGGTTTTTGCATAGTGCGGAACGTTTTGAAAGGAAACATTTGTGAATTTTTCTTGCCGTTGTTAAATATTGTGGCAGTCATTGACTTTTGGCGGGGAGCTGAAATCCGATGGCCACGGTAATCCACCACCCCTTGGGTTTGTGCTGCGATGGCGTGACCAGATGGCCTTCTCCACCATGTGGATCAGCGATTGGCATCGACGTTTCGCGACTGAGCCCGCCGTATTTCCTGCGCGCGGTCCCAGAGTAGTAGTGGATGGAACCGCGCAAGTGACGCCCCGCCGCTGCTCGCCCGTCGCAGTCACCGCCGTATATCAATAGCATTCCCGCCGGCACTCAGAATCTCCACCTCCGCTCCGGGGCTCTTGATCAGTCAATGACACTGTGTCGGTAATCAGCATTGCGCGCTTTTCGATCTCATCCTTCGGGCAAATCGTCCAACCAGCAGGCGCCCTCGCGGTGCGGCCGAGAAAAGATCTTTCCGATCTTTTTCGGATCCTTGTTTTGGTGATATCGCATATACAGGCGGCCATCGGCTCCAAGGTCAAGGATTTCGATCTTCCCTGTGTAATGGGACATAATGTATTTGAATGTCTTTTGGATGCCGCTTACACGTTGGTTGATGCCGTGGGCAATCTCTAGCCCACGGCGCAGTGGAACCTGAAAATGCGATGCGCCTTTCACCGGCCTGCCCTGAAAGAGATAATAAGGGCGGACACCCATTTGGTGACACTTGGCGAAGGTCGCAGCCAAGATCTCAGGCTCATCGTTGACTTTCGCGAGAAGCACGGACTGGTTGAGGAACTGCACGCCCTGTGCGCGTAAGGAACGAATGTTGCGCTCCGCATCGACCGAGATTTCACCGATGTGGTCGAAATGAGTGACGATCACTGCGACCTTACCTGCTTGATGGATCCGTCGGAACAAAGCAGGTAGAGCGGGATCCTCGAACCGCTTGGGCTGATAGACAATTGCCTTTGTACCGAATCGAATCGAATCTAAATGTGGGATCGGCAGCAGATGATCAAGAATTTCGTCGAGCTTGCCGGTGCTGAGCACGAACGGGTCGCCTCCCGATAGCAGAACATTCGTCATCTCAGGATGGCCGCCAACATATCGCGCAATTTGGGCGAAATCGATCGCGATTTCATCGGAGTCCTTGCCAACGATGCGTTTGCGGAAGCAATAACGGCAATATGAAGCGCAACGGTCCGTTACCAGCAACAACCCGGTCTGGGCGTACTTGTGCTGAAGTCCGGGAACGACAGTATTGTCGTGCTCGCCGCTCGTATCCAGATTGCCGGGACTCTCGAACTCCTCGAACGAGGGCTCCACAATATACTTAAGCTGATCGTAGTAACCACTGTTGGTGATCTGCTCACGGTAGAATTTTGTGACATGATAGCGCGTGATGCTGTTGGCTTGTAGCTCACCCTCGGTGAGAACGCGCCTCCCCTCAATGAACTTCATGACCGAAGTGTGGGGCCTCGGGCCCGAGTTGAGGGACGATGATTGAGGCGGGCAAGCTCGAGGCGCCGCCGAGGTCGCCCGCGCGTTCAACTCGCGATAGCTCAAGCCCTGGTTCTCATTCGCGATCACCTCCGGATCTCGCTCCGCCTGCGCCTCAAATAGCTCGTGAATCCAGGGCGCCTGCGGATAGACCACTTCCGTCGGGTCGGACTCCATTGGAAAACGGTGATGCTCCTCTGCCAACAGAAGCGGTGCCGACAAAACCCGCTGCGCCGGGTCGGCCACCATCTGGTTCAGCGCGTGCTGCAAATCCCTCGCAAACCGCTCGACCGTGCTCCGCTCAAATAGCGACGTCGCGTAAATCAGCCTTCCGCAGATCGCCTCGCCGACCTCCGCCAGCTCAAGCGCAAGATCGTGTTGCGCGACACGGTCGACGCCGACGTATTCAAGTTCGAGCCCGGGCAGCGGCGCCGGCTCCTTGCCATTGTTTTGGCATGTAAGTATAGCCTGAAAGATCGGGGTTTGAGCCGGGTTGCGGGGCGGGTTCACGAGTTTCGCCACCTGGTCGAACGGCAGGTCCTGGTTCGTCTGCGCTCCACGCGCAACGGCATTTACCCGCTCCAGCAATGTCTCCAGCGTCGGGTCGCCCGACAGATTGATCCGCAGCGGCAAGATGTTGGCGAAGAAGCCTATAAGCCCCTCGATGTCGGAGCGTGTGCGATTGGCGCTCGGCGTGCCGATGACCACATCGTCCTGGCCGGACACCCGCGCCAGCACGAGCGCGTAGCCCGCCAGTAGAGTCACGAACAGCGTCGTCCCGTGACGTCGGCTCAGCGCCTTGAGTTGTGTGGTCAGCGCCTCGTGCAGCGCAAAGTCGACGCAGCTGCCGCTGTAATCCTGCTGCGCCGGACGCGACCGGGCTGTCGGCAGCTCCAGCACCGCCGGCGCGCCCTCCAGCATCCGGAGCCAGTATTGCGACTGACGGTCCAGGACCTCACCTGCCATCCAACGTCGCTGCCAAAGGGCGTAGTCCGCATACTGCACCGGCAACGGCGCCAGCCGATCCGCGCGGCCGTCCCGGGCCGCGGCGTAAAGCTCGCTGAGATCGCGGGTCAGGATCTTCCGCGACCAGTCGTCCGAGACCATGTGGTGCATTGTGATCAGCAACACATGATCCTCCACCGCCAGGCGTACCAGCCGACCGCGGATCAGTGGCCCGGCTTCCAGGTCGAACGCCGCCTGCGCTTCATGGCGCATCAGATCCGCGAGCGTCGCCTCCACATCTGCTGCCACCGTCAGATCGTTTCGTTTCAGTGGCAGGCCGACGTCCACCGGCCTGATCTGCTGGAACGGCTCCCCGTCCTCCATCCGGAAGGTGGTGCGCAGCACCTCATGACGCGCCACCAACCCGTCCAAGGCTGACTGCAGGGCCGCCTCGTCCAGCTCGCCGCGAAGCCGAAGCCCCATCTGGATGTGACAGGCCTCGCTGCCGCCCGCCAGACGCAAAAGGGACCAAAGCCGCTGCTGGGCGAATGACAGCGGCACCCGCGGCGGCCGCGGCATAGCTTCAACTGGCGGGAGCGCATTCAGTGCAGCGTCTATCGCATTGATTTGGATCGTTCGAGGAAGTTTCATGTAAACCTCTCGGCCGGAGACTGCGAAACCGCTATGGTCGTAACGGATTCTTCGCCGTGTTTCATGCAACCGGCGCGCCAACGCCGAGGGTGCGAGCAAAACGGGCAAAACCATGTGTTTCGCGGGCAACGGCGGAATACTTGCGCCTCAGCGTGTCAGGTTCCGAACACAGACGCGTCTTCAATGGGACAATGCTGAACACGGACCTCGAATGACGGCTGTCAGCGAGACGAGGAAGTCTTCCAGGCCGAGCGGCTCTCTCGATTGGCCATCTATCCACGGCCAGGATCTGGCACGTTGCGTCCCGGTCGATGCCGACGGCGATCAGCCCCGCCTGCCTCATAAAGATGCTGACCTGAGTACCTTGTCGTAGCGGGCGTCGGGCAGAGGTGGGCAAACGGCTCTTGCAGCTGGCGCTGGGCAAAGGCCTTCAGGCTCTCGTCCAAGCGCTTGCCGATGGCCGAAATCGACGAAGCTGAGAAGGCATGGCCGCACAGCTCTTCCCCAATCGCTTCACACCGCGGGTCTACAGCCTTGCACATACCCTTCCGCAGTGGCCACCAAAGGGTGCTCCGAAAGCTAGAGCGGGATGAATTTAGGTTGGCGGATATCCGGCCTCGTTGAAGTAACTTCTGCATTCGGTTGAAGTGACGGTGTGGAGGATTTGGCCGATAGCGTCACAGACGGTCTCGACTGTCCGCTTTGCGGCTTTGCGCAACCAATGCTTGAGCTTGGCGAAGAGCTTCTCGATGGGGTTCAGGTCGGGCGAGTATTTGGGCAGCAAGAACAGCCTTGCGCCGGCCGAGCGGATGGCGCGGCGCACGGCCTTGCCCTTGTGTGAGCCGAGATTGATGGGGTGGACGCCCCCTCACGGCATCGCTGTGCCAAAGTGGTGTCGTTGATCATCACTTGAACGGAGGCGTCCATGTTGGAAGTTAGCACAATCGGGTTGGATCTGGCGAAGAACGTGTTCCAGATGCACGGCGCGGATGGATCGGGAGCCGTGGCCTTCCGCAAGAAACTGCGTCGTGACCAGGTGCTCAAGTTTCTTGCCGCGCAGCCTGCTTGCACGGTGGCTATGGAGGCCTGCGCCGGCGGTCATTATTGGGCGCGGGAGATTGCGAAGCTTGGGCACGATGCCCGGCTAATCGCTCCGGGATATGTGAAGCCTTTCGTGAAGCGGCAGAAGATGGGATGGTTGCCGCCCTCCCCAGACGGCATCGCAATGTGCCAAGGTCGTGGTGTTCAACGCCACGAGAAGGAGAGGACGGCAAATGAACGATACTATGATCGGGGTGGACCTGGCAAAGAACGTTTTCCAGCTTCACGGCGCGACAATGACGGGGCATCTGAGATTCCGTAAGAAGCTGACGCGGTCACGGTTCCGGCAGTTTATGGCAAGCCAGCCGCCTGCTGTGGTTGTGATGGAAGCATGCGGCAGCGCGAGCTACTGGGCCCGAGAAATGGTCAAGCTTGGCCACGAGGTGAAGCTGATCGCACCTCAATATGTGCGGCCCTTTGTCAAACGGCAGAAAAACGATGCTGCCGATGCTGAAGCAATCGTCGTTGCAGCACAGCGTCCGGAGATGCGTTTTGTACAGCCGAAGTCGGAAGATCAACAGGCATGCGCTGTGTTGTTCCGAGGTCGGGAGCGCCTCCTCCATCAGCGCACCGAGCTTGTGAATGCTCTGCGTTCGGTGCTGTACGAATATGGTCACATCATTCCGAAAGGGATCGCCCACATCAAGCGGATCGAGGGCATCCTGGAGGCACCCAACAGTGACCTGCCCGAATTGGTACGCGAGGAATGCCGCGACCTGATTGAGCAGATTGCCGAGAAGACAGCTCGGATCGACGTCAAAACGGCAAAGGCCAAAGCCCTTTCCCTGGCGACCGATACAGCGCGGCGCCTGCAGACAATGCCTGGTGTCGGGCCCCAGACCGCGTTGGCGATCAGCGGCTTTGCTCCGCCGATGGAGAGCTTCAAACGCGGGCGAGACTTTGCGGCCTGGCTTGGGCTTGTGCCACGTCAATACACCTCCGGCGGCAAAGAGCGACTTGGACGCGTGTCGAAGGCTGGCCAAACTGATATCCGTTCTTTGTTGATCATCGGTGCCATGTCACGCCTGACAGTGCTGGCCCGCAAATCCATCGTCGAGGGTTCATGGCTGGCACGGATGCTGCGTCGCAAGCCGCTCATGCTGGTCGCGATCGCGCTTGCGAACAAGATGGCGCGGGCGATCTGGGCGATGATGACAAAGAAAGAGGATTATCGAAATCCGGCGCGAGTTGTGGCTGCATGACGGATGCATCACCACACGAACTGCGCCGGTGAAGGAGGTGTAGGAAGTCGATGACCTGAATGGGCACAATGATCGAAAAGATCTGGATCAGGAAAACCAGACATCGTTCGCGAGCTTGAAAGCTCTTGCAGAAGATTTGGACCCGATCCGCAGATCACCATACTGGCCCGCGGCTTCTTGAAAGGTCGCAACGAAAGGCCTGAGAGAAGAACGCACTCGATCACCGGGCACATCAGGTTGGAAGGCTTCTTGCATCGAGGGCGGCAACCAGAGAAGAACGATGCCGCTGACGCTGAGGCGATCTGCGAAGCAGCCCAGAGGCCGACCATGCGGTTCGTGGCGGTGAAGAGCGAAGAGCAGCAAGCTGCGGCAATGGTGTTCCGCGTTCGCGATCTTATGGTTCGTCAGCGGACCCAGACCATCAATGCGATACGGGGCCATCTTGCCGAATTCGGACTCGTGGCTGCACAGGGTCTCTTCCATGCCGCCAAGCTTGTCACGGCGATTGAGGACAAAGGTACCGCCATCCCCGAAGCTGCCCGTCCGATCCTGTCTCTGCTCGTTGCACAGTTGCGGTCGCTGGATGAGAGAGTGGCCGTGCTCGACCGCGAGATCGCCCGGCGTGCCAAGGAGGATGCAGAAGCCAGGCGATTGATGACCATTCCCGGCATAGGGCCGATCACCGCGACGGCACTTGCTGCTCTGGCTCCATCGGCGACAACCTTCAAGAGGGGGCGAGACTTCGCGGCCTGGCTCGGCCTCACGCCGCTGCAACGCTCCACGGGCGGAAAGCAGAAGCTCGGCGAGACGTCTCGGATGGGCGAGCGAACGCTACGCCGGCTGCTGATCATAGGGGCCAGCGCGGCCGTACGCTGGGCAATGCGGAAGGGGAAATCTGCGGACCCATGGCTCATGCGCATCTTGGGCCGCAAGCCGCCCATGTTGGTGATCGTCGCGCTTGCCAACAAGACTGCACGCATCGTCTGGGCACTGATGGCGAAAGGCGGAACTTATCGGGCTCCAGCCGTGGCGGGTTAGTTCCGCTCGGCCAGAAGGCCTCGAAAGTGTGAGAAGGTCAAACGGAGAGTATGGCGCAACGGTCAACGAGACGGGATCGGGAAAACCAGATCATGGATACGCGCCTTGAGCGCGCCAGATTGAAGTGACGGTGTGGAGGATTTGGCCGATAGCGTCACAGACGGTCTCGACTGTCCGCTTTGCGGCTTTGCGCAACCAATGCTTGAGCTTGGCGAAGAGCTTCTCGATGGGGTTCAGGTCGGGCGAGTATTTGGGCAGCAAGAACAGCCTTGCGCCGGCCGAGCGGATGGCGCGGCGCATTGCCTTGCCCTTGTGCGAGCCGAGATTGATGGGGTGGACGCCCCCTCACGGCATCGCTGTGCCAAAGTGGTGTCGTTGATCATCACTTGAACGGAGGCGTCCATGTTGGAAGTTAGCACAATCGGGTTGGATCTGGCGAAGAACGTGTTCCAGATGCACGGCGCGGATGGATCGGGAGCCGTGGCCTTCCGCAAGAAACTGCGTCGTGACCAGGTGCTCAAGTTTCTTGCCGCGCAGCCTGCTTGCACGGTGGCTATGGAGGCCTGCGCCGGCGGTCATTATTGGGCGCGGGAGATTGCGAAGCTTGGGCACGATGCCCGGCTAATCGCTCCGGGATATGTGAAGCCTTTCGTGAAGCGGCAGAAGATGGGATGGTTGCCGCCCTCCCCAGACGGCATCGCAATGTGCCAAGGTCGTGGTGTTCAACGCCACGAGAAGGAGAGGACGGCAAATGAACGATACTATGATCGGGGTGGACCTGGCAAAGAACGTTTTCCAGCTTCACGGCGCGACAATGACGGGGCATCTGAGATTCCGTAAGAAGCTGACGCGGTCACGGTTCCGGCAGTTTATGGCAAGCCAGCCGCCTGCTGTGGTTGTGATGGAAGCATGCGGCAGCGCGAGCTACTGGGCCCGAGAAATGGTCAAGCTTGGCCACGAGGTGAAGCTGATCGCACCTCAATATGTGCGGCCCTTTGTCAAACGGCAGAAAAACGATGCTGCCGATGCTGAAGCAATCGTCGTTGCAGCACAGCGTCCGGAGATGCGTTTTGTACAGCCGAAGTCGGAAGATCAACAGGCATGCGCTGTGTTGTTCCGAGGTCGGGAGCGCCTCCTCCATCAGCGCACCGAGCTTGTGAATGCTCTGCGTTCGGTGCTGTACGAATATGGTCACATCATTCCGAAAGGGATCGCCCACATCAAGCGGATCGAGGGCATCCTGGAGGCACCCAACAGTGACCTGCCCGAATTGGTACGCGAGGAATGCCGCGACCTGATTGAGCAGATTGCCGAGAAGACAGCTCGGATCGACGTCAAAACGGCAAAGGCCAAAGCCCTTTCCCTGGCGACCGATACAGCGCGGCGCCTGCAGACAATGCCTGGTGTCGGGCCCCAGACCGCGTTGGCGATCAGCGGCTTTGCTCCGCCGATGGAGAGCTTCAAACGCGGGCGAGACTTTGCGGCCTGGCTTGGGCTTGTGCCACGTCAATACACCTCCGGCGGCAAAGAGCGACTTGGACGCGTGTCGAAGGCTGGCCAAACTGATATCCGTTCTTTGTTGATCATCGGTGCCATGTCACGCCTGACAGTGCTGGCCCGCAAATCCATCGTCGAGGGTTCATGGCTGGCACGGATGCTGCGTCGCAAGCCGCTCATGCTGGTCGCGATCGCGCTTGCGAACAAGATGGCGCGGGCGATCTGGGCGATGATGACAAAGAAAGAGGATTATCGAAATCCGGCGCGAGTTGTGGCTGCATGACGGATGCATCACCACACGAACTGCGCCGGTGAAGGAGGTGTAGGAAGTCGATGACCTGAATGGGCACAATGATCGAAAAGATCTGGATCAGGAAAACCAGACATCGTTCGCGAGCTTGAAAGCTCTTGCAGAAGATTTGGACCCGATCCGCAGATCACCATACTGGCCCGCGGCTTCTTGAAAGGTCGCAACGAAAGGCCTGAGAGAAGAACGCACTCGATCACCGGGCACATCAGGTTGGAAGGCTTCTTGCATCGAGGGCGGCAACCAGAGAAGAACGATGCCGCTGACGCTGAGGCGATCTGCGAAGCAGCCCAGAGGCCGACCATGCGGTTCGTGGCGGTGAAGAGCGAAGAGCAGCAAGCTGCGGCAATGGTGTTCCGCGTTCGCGATCTTATGGTTCGTCAGCGGACCCAGACCATCAATGCGATACGGGGCCATCTTGCCGAATTCGGACTCGTGGCTGCACAGGGTCTCTTCCATGCCGCCAAGCTTGTCACGGCGATTGAGGACAAAGGTACCGCCATCCCCGAAGCTGCCCGTCCGATCCTGTCTCTGCTCGTTGCACAGTTGCGGTCGCTGGATGAGAGAGTGGCCGTGCTCGACCGCGAGATCGCCCGGCGTGCCAAGGAGGATGCAGAAGCCAGGCGATTGATGACCATTCCCGGCATAGGGCCGATCACCGCGACGGCACTTGCTGCTCTGGCTCCATCGGCGACAACCTTCAAGAGGGGGCGAGACTTCGCGGCCTGGCTCGGCCTCACGCCGCTGCAACGCTCCACGGGCGGAAAGCAGAAGCTCGGCGAGACGTCTCGGATGGGCGAGCGAACGCTACGCCGGCTGCTGATCATAGGGGCCAGCGCGGCCGTACGCTGGGCAATGCGGAAGGGGAAATCTGCGGACCCATGGCTCATGCGCATCTTGGGCCGCAAGCCGCCCATGTTGGTGATCGTCGCGCTTGCCAACAAGACTGCACGCATCGTCTGGGCACTGATGGCGAAAGGCGGAACTTATCGGGCTCCAGCCGTGGCGGGTTAGTTCCGCTCGGCCAGAAGGCCTCGAAAGTGTGAGAAGGTCAAACGGAGAGTATGGCGCAACGGTCAACGAGACGGGATCGGGAAAACCAGATCATGGATACGCGCCTTGAGCGCGCCAGATTGAATTGGACCCGCTCCGCGAACTCCCATACAGGCCCGCGGCATGTGACAGCCGCAACAGAGGCCGGACACATGTCAGCACCCGACCACGCTCCGTGCTCTTCGAAAGATTCTTCTTGCACCAACGGGGGCGTCCACACATGTCCATGACGACGATATCGCCGGACTTGAGGGTGGGGACGAGAACCTCATCGACATAGAGCTGGAAACGCTCGCCGTTGATCGGCCCGTCGATGAGCCACGGTGCTTCGACGCGATCGTGGCGCAGTGCCGCCAAGAAGGTCATGGTCTTCCAATGGCCGTGCGGCACCTTGGCTTTGATCCTTTCGCCGCGTGGCGCCCATCCCCTGAGCGGCGCCATGTTGGTTTTGGTCCAGGTCTCGTCGATGAACACCAGACGAGAAGCATCGATCCGGTCCTTATAGCGCGACGATCAGGATGAGACGCCGTATTGCCTCACGTAACGATGCTCCCTGAGGCTCGAATGTTGCCTCATCCATTTTGCTCCCGGCTTGGGTGAAGGAGGCCCGGCGCGGAGATGGCCGGGGTTTCGGAGCGTCGGGCCTCCTTGGCGAGCGCCAGGAAGCCTCAGTTTGGCCTTGCGATCTCCGGGATCGGTGGCCCGTTGTTTAAGGGGCCAAACAGCAGCGCGTCCGCCTGTTCGCTGCGCCAGACCTTCAGCCGACGCTGAAGTGTTCGAAGCAGTTTGTTCGGGTAATCGCCGGGATACTCGGCCTGCAGTCGTGACAGAAGTTCGCTGCCGGTTCGCCATGGTTCGGCTTCGAACCAATTTCGCAAGTCGGCAGTTGCCTTGACGAGAGGGTCAGGACGCCGCCGCCCTCTTTTGGCCTTCACAATCGGGCGATCCGTCGGCCGGATAGCTCCGTCCTTCCAAGCTGTCCGCAAACTCGCCAGGAAAAGGTCGATTGGTTGAGCTGTGCCGTCAGGGCGGATGGCCTGCGAAGTATCGGCAAGCGCAGCGAGTCGCTCCTGCACGGCGCGGATATCGCGCAATAGCAGGACAGGATCGAGCCCGGCGTAGATTTCCTGCAGACGGGAGCGGACTGCATCGGAGGTGCGAGCGTCGGCAACCAGACGCTGATGCGGCGTAGCTGGCGGACTATACGTCTTGCGCATACGTGCGCCGTCGCGCTGCTTCGCGATCAACTTGAACGATGGCTGAAAGAAGTTCACGAACAGCCGCGCTGACCGGTAGAGCTTCGCTAGCAGCGTGGCGGCCTCCAGCCCCTCGAACCGACGATATCCGACCATCCTACGCACCACGGCGCCATTCTTCTGCTCAACAAAGGCCTGGTCATTCTTGCGGTAGGGGCGGCAGCGCGTGAAGACGATGTTGGCGGCGTCGCAATAGGCCTTCAGCGTCTCGTTCATGAAAACGGTGTCGTTGTCCGTATCTAGGCCCAGAAGCGCGAAGGGCAGTTGCTTGCGCAATTCAGTGAGCACCGTGCTCAACAGTGTCTGTTCGCGAACCAGCAGGGGCGCACATTCCGTCCAGCCGGTCGCGATGTCGGTGAGCACGAACGTTTGGATGAAGCTGCCGCGAGTCGAAGGGCCGCTATGGGCCACGAGGTCCGCCTCAACGAAGCCTGGCGCAGGATCGTCCCAATCCGCCGACGTTCTAATGGGAATGCTCCGTCGCAGGGCGTGCGCCGCGGGCCGTCGTCGGGGACGTCCCAGGCCTTCTCGGATCGGTCGCAGCGTCCTGTCGATCGTGGCCGCGCTCATCGCCAGCAATTTGCCCCGGATTTCCAGCGCTGGGTCAAAATGACCGTGCCGTTCCATTGCCTCGATAAGGACGGGCAGCAACGCTTTCAGCCGCTTGCCGCAGACGCGGTCAGACGCCTCCCAGAGCAATATGAGCGCATTGCGTTCCGCTTCATCATAAATTCGCGGCCGCGCTCGCCGGCCTGAAAACGGCCCTTCACGGCGTCGTAGCAGCCGCATCGCGTGCTTGCGGTGAAAGCCCGTGATGACGACGAACTCATCCAAAATTCTCGCCTTCTCCGCTCGCGTCGAAGCACGATAGCGCTCTGAAACCGCCGTCGTCAGTTCTTTCCTTGTCGCCATGCTCAGCCGTCCCATCGTCGCCCCTGCTCATACCCCTCGGTAGGGAGCAACTTATGTGAGGCAACGGTTGAATATTCGGGAACAATTCAGGCGAGGCAATGCGAGTCTCACCTTGATTGTCGCCGCGCAGGTCCTGATACTTTGCCCACTGTGCCCGCCGGCGCGCCACATCCGGGCGATCCTGCTCAGCCGCGATCAGCGTCTTTTTTTGTGACTGAGCTTCTCGGCGTGGACGAACTCCCACACCGAGCGGTAATCGACCTTCAGGCCGCGCTCGCCAAGTTCGCAGACAAGACCGCGCAGTGTGAAATCCGCAGCTCGGCAGCACACCAGCAGCCACTCGCGATGCTCTCCGGCAATCTTCTTCGGCCTGTGCCCACCCATCTTGCCAGGCGCAAGACTGCTCGTCTCGCGCAAGCGGCTTACCCATCTGATGACCGTGCTGATCCCAACCTCAAAGCGCACTGCCGCCTGCCGTCGCGACAGCCCCTCTCGCTCAACCGACGCAACAACCCGTTCGCGAAGATCCATAGAATAAGGCTTGCCCATCCATGCTGACCTCCTTGCTCAGCAAGCAGGTTGATGAGGTGGACGCCCCCTCGCGCCGGCATCGATGTGCCTTAAGGTGGCCGTTGATGATCGGAACCACCGAGGAAGGAGCGTTTACATGAAGGTTACAACGATTGGGCTCGACTTGGCCAAAAGCGTATTCCAGGTTCATGGCATTGCCGATGACGGCACCGTCGTCGTGGTGAAGAGGCTGCTCAGGAAGCAGATGATCAATTTCTTCTCCAAGCTTCCGAACTGTCTGATCGGCATGGAAGCCTGTGCGACGGCGCATCATTGGGCGCGAGCCCTGGCGGTGCTGGGGCATGAGGTCAAGCTGATGCCGCCCGCCTATGTCAAAGCCTACGTGAAGCGGGGCAAGAACGACGCCGCGGATGCCGAGGCGATCTGCGAAGCCGTCCGGCGCCCGACCATGCGCTTCGTTCCAGTCAAGACGCCAGAACAGCAAAGCATCCTGATGGTTCATCGGACCCGAGCCTTGGTCGTGCGCCAGCGCACCATGGCTGCAAACGCCCTGCGGGCGCATCTGGCGGAGTTCGGACTGGTCTGTAACCCGGGTGTGGTGAACCTCATAAAGCTGATGCGTGCCGTCTTCGACGAGCATGATCCACAGACTATGCTTCCTGAGATGGCGCAGGTGGCGATGACGACGCTGGTTCGCCGGCTCCTCGAACTGGAAGACGAACTCCGGAAGCTCGACAAGGTCTTGCACGAATGGCATCGCCAGAACGAAGCGAGCCGGCGCCTGGCGGCCGTTCCTGGCATCGGCGTGATCACCGCGACGGCGATCGTGGCCACCGTCAGCGAACCCGGCCAGTTCCGCTCCGGGCGCCAGTTCGCAGCCTGGCTCGGCCTCGTCCCCAAACAGAACTCGAGCGGTGACCGACAACGTCTCGGCGGCATCTCGAAGCAGGGAGACCGCTATCTTCGCCGGCTGCTTGTCGTCGGCGCTACGGCCGTGATCCGTCACAACCGGGGCAAGCAGACGCCAGGAGCCCAGTGGCTGCAATCGTTGCTGGCGAAGAAACCGGTGCGGCTGGTCTCGGTCGCTCTCGCCAACAAGACCGCGCGGATCGCCTGGGCTCTTCTCGCCCGCGGGCAGCAGTTCAGCCCATATCGGATCAGCGCCTGCTGACGGCCGCCAGCCGCTACAGGCAAACACAGGAATTGGTGACGGCAGAACGTGATGCGAGATGATCGACCAAGAACGAGAACACCCCGTGTGATTCAATGCGTCTCGAATGCGCCAGCTTGATCAGGGATCTCGTTCGCGGATTTCCATCAGGGCCAGCGGAAACTGCTCCGCACAAACAGGCCGGACATATGAAAGCGACCGATCAGAAGCTCACCAAAAGCCATTGCCAATCAGGGGCGTCCACATATGAATCAGATTTGCGCGCCTAAGGGAATCTGGAGGCTTCTGTGAGGTCGCGCGGCGGAGATGGTCTGGCTTGGCGCGGTGCGCGACCTCATTGAAGTCGGATTGAGCGAACCCGCTGACGCGGCCACGCGCTATGGGATTAGTGTCGCGAAGCCTGTTCCAGGTGAGCGGCTTGGTGTGATGCAATGCTGCCATGTCGGTGAAGACGAGGCCGAGACGCCGACGTTGACCGAGGCGATCGACGCGCCCGGTGGCATCTTTGGGCGGGCTGCGGGGTAATGCTTCTGCTCTTCGGGCTGGTCGGGAAGATGACGATATGGGGGGTCATTGCGTCCGTCGACGCTGATGCCGCGACGCTGCCACGATCGATGCTGGGGCGACATCCTGTCGTCATGAGGTATCCGGCTGCGGTCGTGACGGCCCGGTGCGCCATCGCGGCAGTGTGGCGGTGATGCGCAGAATGCCACCACAGCAGGGACAGACGGTTGGGTCAAAGCGCGGGAGCGGCCTGGTAGTCTCGCCGGCTGCGGCGGTCGGAGCGAGCTTCATCGCCACCAGGAGTTGCCGGATGATGGCGAGTCGGGTCCGGCGGCATCCATTGGCGAGGAAGCCATAGTGGCGGATGCGGTGAAAGCCGTCGGGCAGGCAGTGCAGTAGGAAGCGACGGATGAACTCGTGCGGATCGAGCGACATCAGCCTGGGCGCGTTGCCGTGACGATAATCGCGCCAGCGGAAGGTGACGCTCGTCTCGTCGGCGCTGACCAGGCGACTGTTGGCGATGGCGACCCGGTGGGTATAGCGGCCGAGATAGGCGAGGACCTGCTCGGGCGAGCCGAACGGCGGCTTGGCATAGACGATCCAGTTCTTGCGACGAAGCTGCCGGATCGCGGCCGCGAAGGCATGGGCCTGACCGAGCCCGTCGAGGGTGCCGGAGAAGCGCAGTCGCCCAGCCGCATAGGCCGCCTGGAGCCGCTCGAGGAACAGCCGCCGGAATAGGCGGGAGAGGACATGGATGGGCAGGAAGAAGCGTGGCCGGCAGCTGAGCCAGCGCCCATCGGGAGAGAGAGCGCCGCCGGGGACGAGGCAATGGATGTGCGGATGATGGGTGAGCGCCTGGCCCCATGTGTGAAGAATGGCCAGGAACCCGATCTCCCCGCCGAGGTGCCGCGGATCGGCGGCGATGGTCTTGAGCGTTGCGGCGACGGCGTCGAACAGGATGGCATAGACGACTGCCTTATTGTGAAAGGCGATCTCGGTGACTTCGGCCGGCACCGTGAACACGACGTGGAAGTAAGGCACCGGCAGCAGATCGGCCTGACGGTCGGCGAGCCACCGTTCGCGCGTCGCACTCTGACACTTGGGACAATGCCGGTTGCGGCAGGAGTTATAGCAGACGCGGGCATGTGCGCAGTCCTCACAGGCCTCGACATGACCGCCAAGCGCCGCAGTCCGGCAGAGCTCGATCGCGGACATGACGCGGCGCTCGACGCGACCGAGATGGCCGTCATGGGCAACACGATAAGCATGATCATGGCGACGGAAAATATCCGCCACCTCCAGCTCGGAGCGCATCGCTGGGCTCAGGCGGGCGGCACCACCTCCAGCGTCAGGCGGTCGAGCGGGCTCTGCGTCCTGGCGATCGTGCTTGTTGCCACATGGGTGTAGCGCGCCGTCGTCGAGAGGTTGTTGTGCCCCAGCAGCACCTGGATAATCCGGATATCCGTACCGCTCTCAAGCAGGTGAGTCGCAAAACTGTGGCGCAGCGTATGCACGCTCACCCGCTTGACCAAACCCGCCGCCTTGGTCGCGGAGCGGCAGGCCGCGTGAAGGACCTGCACGTCGATCGGCTTGTCGCCTCGTCCGGGGAACAGCCAGTCCTCCGGGCGTGCCAGTCGCCAGTAGGTCCGCAAGATCCCGAGCAGCTGCGACGACAGCATGACCGTGCGATCCTTGGCGCCCTTGCCGTGACGGACCTGGATCACCATTCGGTCGCTGTCGATATCCGCCACCTTGAGGCTCACCGCCTCCGAGGCGCGCAACCCCGCGGCATAGGCGGTGGTCAGTGCAGTGCGCGCCTTCAACGATGGCACCGCTTCCAGAAAGCGCACAACCTCGTCGGCGCTCAGGATCGCCGGCAATTTGCGCGGCGTGCGCGCATAGACGATGCGCTCCGGGATCTCCGCCCGGTCCAGCGTCACGCCGTAGAAGAAACGCAACGCACAGACCGTCTGGTTCAGTGCCGGCCAGGAAATGCCCTGCGACACCAGATAAACCTGGAACGCACGGACGTCCTCCAGCCCCAGCCGATCCGGCGACCGGCCGAAATAACGGCTGAACTTCGCCACCGCATGCAGATAGGATCGTTGCGTCGCGGGCGACAGGTTGCGCAAGCTCATGTCGTCGATCATGCGACAGCGCAGCGGGCTTACCGCTGTCGTGGCTTCAGCCATGGGATGGTCTCCTGGTCAGGGGTTGGTCTCAGCAACCAAACCTTCCCATCAGGAGGCCATTCCAGCCAATGCACACGCCAATCCCGCGTCAGCGGGTTCGTTCAATCCTCGCCGATTCAGCCTCAACTCATCCCGCTCTAGCTAGTAACGCTCGAATTTCTCCGTGGAGAAGCGCCACTTACCGGTCCTGCGGAGCCCGCGGCTCCAGCTTGCCGACATGGGTGACAAGGTTGCGGCCGAGCGGTAGCCGAGCCGCTCCGATGTCCGCTTATCCTTCGAACGGCCTAGCGCTTCCCTCCAGAAGCTCCGGCATCACCAACCGGATGAGTTCATGCAGCCCATCCCGGTTCGATAGCAGAATGTCTTTGACTGCGGCCGTGGCGGTCTTAATTTCAGTCTTGGCTACGGTGGCGTTCCTTCGGGGAATCGGTGATGCGGATGATTCGCTTGCCCTATGACGCCGTGAGCAGATTAGTTTAAACTCTTACAGGTCAAACTAGTATCGTGGACCTCACATCTCTCTGACGTTTGTTGAGATGTTCCGAGCCACCCGGCAGCTGGTAGCGAACGTTGTAACAGATCCTTCAAATAACTTTACAGAATCTTTGCGAGCGCGGATCACTGACAATGGTACCTTGACCCGCAACGTCTGAGGTCGAACACGACTAAGACCGATGCCCGTTTACGCTCGAACCGCACATCACGCAACGTCGGAGTCAATGGCCCATGGCAACAAGAGCGCTCATCCTGCTCGAAGGTCACAGGAGTGTTGGTCTGCTATACATAAAAGCAGCCCAGCGTCTTGGGCTTCATCCAATTATCCTGGCGGCCGATCCAGCTCAGTACGACTATCTTGCGGCCGGAAGCCTTGAGGCCATCCGTGTCGATACAGACGATCTCGATGCGCTGATCCGCGAATGTTCCCAGCTACGTGCGACCTATGACATTGCTGGCATTACTGGCTTTTCGGGCCTCGACGAGTCGATCTATGCGACAGTTGGCAAGCTCTGCCGGCATTTCGATCTGCCAGGACCTAACCCGACATCCATTGAACAGTGCTGCGACAAATTCACTCAACGTCAACTCCTCGCGGCGGCCGGCGTTCCAATGCCTGCTTATCGCCTGGCAGCGGATGCGACGGAGGTGGAAAGCTCTGCAACGGAGATCGGCCTACCGGTGATTGTTAAGCCAGCCGTCGGCAGCGGCAGCTGTGGTGTCCGATTGTGCCGCAACGCTGACGAGTTGGCCGAACATACGGCCTTTCTGCTGTCTGGAGGGCCGACATGCGGGTCTTCGCCGAGGATACTGATCGAAGAATTCGCACAAGGTCCCCAGTGTAGCGCTGACACAATGGGAAATGAGGTCATTGCAGTAGGTGCCGCTGACTTCGACTGCCCACCGCATTTCGTCGTTCGTGGCAGCATCTTTCCGGCCCTGCTGACTGATCGCGAGCATAAACGCATCGCCGATGTTTCACTGAGCTGTTTGCGCGCTCTCGACCTTGCTTGGGGACCAGCGAACATTGAATTCCGGTGGACGGAGCGTGGGCCAGTAGTCATCGAAGTCAATCCGCGTCTTCCGGGTTGGACCACTCCTCGGCTGATTCAGCTGGCTTACGGTATCGATCCCATTGCCGAGCACCTCAAGCTTGTGATCGGCGAGGAATGGGATTTGCGCAGAAAGCATTCGCAGACTGCGGCGGCGCGGTTCCTCGTTCCAGATCGCGATGGCATCCTCGATTGGATCGATGGCGACAGCCGGGCGGCTGCCATACCAGGTGTCGCCGAGGTCAAGTTGTATGTTGAACCCAAGACGCCGATCATCAGGAAAGGCGATTTCCGAGACACCATCGGACATATCATCGCCGCCTCACCCAGCCGTGCTGAGACCGAGGCTATACTGCAGCGTGCCGTCGACTTAATTAGTTGGTCGATCACACCCTTTCCAACCCTTGGCGAACAGAAGCAATCTGCGGCCCCTCACCTCCCCGCACCAGGGCAGGTGACGCCAGTTAACGGGTGATCGCGCCAAACATAGATGGCATCGAAAGCACGAAAGAGCCTCAGATCGATGAGGAGACCTTGGCCGGCCGGTAGGAACCTGGTCAGGTTGATTTTAGCTCAGGCATGATGCTGTTGCGGCGAGCCGATGGCCAGCTCGATGGCAGCTGGACGCCAGAGTTCGCGCGCTTCATATGAGGGCCAGGCGGCGGTTGTCGGCGAACATTGACGGCCGAAGTCTCCAAGAACCAAGCGCGCTCGATTAAATTCCCGCTCACCATAGCCAAGCTGCCGCTCGCCAACGAACGCTTGGAGTTTGCTGTGCAACGGTCAACGATGCGATGCCCGCGAGTTAGTTAGCCAGCGGCCGCTTCGTCGCCGACCAGCGCGAAGCCTTCCTCATCGACGGTGCTGGACCGGCAAATCTGGTGACTACCCATCCGTCTCGACTTCCTCGTCTTCGACGAACTCGGCTATCTGCTTTTCGCCCAGGCTTGCGGTCAGCCGCTGTTCCAGCTGATCAGTCGACTGCGAGCGTACCTCTATCATCGTCACCACCAACGTCGCCTTCGGCCAATCGCCAAATGTCTTCGCCGGCCGGCGCCAAGATGACAACCCGCTGCTCGATCGGCTGACTGATCACTGCGAGGTCATCGAGACTAGTAACGAATCTGGTGCTTTGAGAGCCGCACTCAGATCTCACATTTGGAGTTCTGCCTCCAAATATGAGGCGAACCTCCTTTACCCAACTTGAACAGTTGGAGGTGAACGGATGGCGAACGCTGTAACGCTGTCCGTTAAGCTATTGAATTCATTTGCATTGAATTTCCGGCGCGAAAATGTGTGGTAACAACATTTGTGCCGTTATCGCGGTTCTGTATGGATTGTACGGCATTTATTCGCTAACAACGCTGGCATGTTTGTCGTTGAGAGAGTCGCGCGCGGCCATCGCTATCTCTACCTCGTGGAAAGTGTCCGCGACGGCAAAACCGTTCGCCAGCGCACGATAAAGGCGCTGGGCCGCAAGGATGCGCTGGTTGCCAGCGGCGAACTTGACAGATTGGCGGCCTCGATTGCGCGCCATGGCGAACGCAGCCTCATCCTGTCCGACATTGACGCGGGGCGGATTGCCGCTCGCCGCATTGGCGGTCCGCTGTTGTTCGGGCGGCTGTGGCAGCGGCTCGGGATCGGCGATGTGCTGGAAGAGGTGCTGGAAGGGCGCCAGTTCGGCTTTGCGGTGGAACGGGCGGTGTTCATTGGCACGTTGCATCGGCTGTTCGTCTCGGGCTCGGACCGCGACTGCGCGAACTGGATGGCCGATTATGGTATCGAGGGCGCCGAGGGTCTGGCGCTCCATCACTTTTACCGGGCCATGGCGTGGCTGGGCGAGGAACTCGGCGAAAAGGCGCAAGGCGCGCTGGTGGCGCGCTGCGTGAAAGACGTGATTGAGGAAAAGCTCTTCGCGCGCCGGCAGGACCTGTTCACCGACCTCAGCCTTGTGTTCATGGACACAACCTCGTTGTCCTTCCATGGCGCGGGCGGCGAGACGCTGGGCAAGCGCGGGCATTCCAAGGACTTGCGCCCCGATCTGGCGCAAATGATCCTGGCGCTGGTCGTTGATGGCGAGGGCCGGCCGATCTGCACCGAGATGGTGCCCGGCAACACCGCTGACGTGACCGTCCTGTTGCCGGTGGTCGATCGGCTGCGAACGCGCTTCGGCGTCACACGCGCCTGCGTTGTCGCCGATCGCGGCATGATCAGCGCCGATACCATCGCCGCGCTCGAAAAGCTGGGCATGGAATACATTCTGGGGGCCCGGGAACGCTCGAGCAGCGTGATCCACAACCTCGTGCTCAATGACACGGCGCCGATGGTTCCGCTCGTTCTCGAGCGCCAGCGAGGTGAAACTCAGTTGTGGGTCAAAGAGGTCAAGGTCGGTAAAGATCGCTACATCGTCAGCCGCAATGACGCCGAGGCGAGAAGGACAAGGCCGACCGCCAGGCGATCATCGCCGGCCTCGAGGCGCAGCTCAAGAAAGGGTGACAAGGCACTGGTCGGTAACTCGGCCTACCGGCGTTACCTCAAGGCCAGCGGCAAGAACTTCAAGATCGATGTCGGCAAGCTTGCCGAGGAAGCCCGCTACGACGGTATCACCGTGGTGCGGACCAACGCGAAGGTGACCCCGCTCCAGGCCGTGCTGCGGTATCGCGATCTGCTCGAGGTCGAGAGCCTGTTCCGCGCCGCCAAGGCAACCTTCAATACCCGGCCGATCTTCCACCAATCCGATGCCGCCATCCGTGGGCATGTGTTCTGCTCGTTCCTGGCGCTCGTGCTCAGCAAGGAACTGCGCCGCCTCTGCCGGGCCAAAGGCCTGACGCCCGAATGGCAGCCGCTCCTACGCGATCTCGACCGCCTCCAGGAAGCCACCATCGAAAAGGATGGTCGCATCGTCACAACCAGAACTCACGTCACCGGCCAAGTGGGCCACGTCTTCAAGGCAGCTGGCACCGCTCTGCCACACAACCTCGACGAACAACTCGCCTGAGATCACCCCCAAAATGTAGTGGTAACACGCGCCGGCGCGCGCCTAACATGCTGACTTAATGACATATTCTTACAGGCGGTGTTTAAGTCGGGCTTTACGTGATCAGGCTCATGTCTGAGCCAGTTCATGTGACGCTGCATTTTCCTTTTGCCGGTTCAAAACTCACCTACAGTCGCTGCGTTTGTCACCTGCACCGCCATCCCGCTTGCGGTTGCCCCTGCATGAACCGCGCTAAGCGCAGACGAGCCTGGTGGCGAAGTCACCAACACCGCCCACCCGAGGTGAGAACAGTCTGAGCTTGGACTTCTGACGCATAGCAGTGGCACGCAGCCTAACCGACACACCCAGAACGCGTACAGGGGGTCAGCGTAACCAGATAAGTCGAGTATCGTTACATTGTCGAAACTAAAGATATAACAATATCCATTCTTCTGAAACAGTGTACATATTACTCTCAAACTATATTAACTTTGTGCATTGCCTGAATGGTGATAGAGATATGGCGATGCCGGGCTGCCGAGGACGGCGCGCAGAGCCGTAGCGTTTCAACCGGCAGCTTTGTGGGCCAGCGACAACATTCATGCAACTGCTGCGGTGCAGAGATCATGGAACGCCATCGGTTGACTGCTGTCTCTCCTCAGGGGGCGCCAACCAGAGTATCCGATTTCTTTGGTCCTCGCGATGCATTTGCTTGAGGCTGCTAGGGAGGCGTTCGCGGTCGAGTTCGGCCGATTTCTCGACCAGACTGATGGCGTTGCTCAATCCGAGCGGTTGTTCGACCTGTTATCTGCTTTTGCCGTGAATTTTGATTGCCCTTGGATCGCCTATGACACTCTTGCACCCCAAAAACGTTTGAAGTCGGTCCAACGCGATCCGGCGGTCATACTGAACTTTCCTGATGAATGGCAGTGAGCGCGACGAGCAGCCCACGGCTTTAGTCTGTTGACGGACGAGGAGCCGTCCGTTGTTTCAGGACTTCTGCTTTGCGCGCTTTGGCATGAAGTAGCTTCGGATGTTGACGAGGGCTTCGCCCACGGCAGCAGCATCCTCGTGGGTGGCGGGCCGTTTCGTCTCGCTGAGTTTGCGGATTGGCGCGATGATATCGCCGGTGACGGCATGGCCGCGAATGACGGGCTGCCACAGCTTGGGGGCGAACCCGGTTCCTATCAGGAAGCAGACGTCCCAGTCCATGGCATCGAAAGTTAGATCATCGATCTTGGTGAACCTGGGCCGGTGGTCTTTCGGCGTTTCGGCGAGGCTCGCCGATATCCGGTTGTATTCCGCAACGATGGTCTGCACGGCCCGATGCTCGGTTGTTTCCACTGGCAGGTTCAGGGCCTCCGGGCCGGTCAGCTCCGGGATCCACTGACGTGGGTCGATAAACCTCGGGCCGATGATGAGAGCCGTGAGATAGCCGTCGAGGCCGCTCATCGACCAGATCGGTGACACTGGACGACGTGGCCTGATGAAGGCTTCGAACGCCTCGTCATCGAGCTTCGGTCGTGCCGCCGTCCCCTGGCTGCTCTCTGTCATGCCGCCCGTCGCTCCTGATCTGCAATGTCCTCGCGTTCCGCCTTCCAAGCCCACGGCAAGAGGCTTTCCATCCGGTTGGCTTTCACTTTGCCGGAGATGATGCGTTCCAACACATCGGCAAGCCAGGTTTCAGGATCGACGCCGTTAAGTTTTGCTGTGTTGACGAGCGATGCCAGGACCGCGAAGGACTTGCCACCGCGTTCGTTGCCCACGAACAACGAGTTCTTCCTCGTCAGAGCCACCGATTTCATTGAGCGCTCGACCACATTGGAGTCCACTTCGATCCGGCCATCCTCCAGGAAGGCTGCCAGTCCGCTCCAGTGATTGAGCGCGTAGGAGACGGCCTTCCCAAGCGCCGATTTTGACCACACCTCTTCGCTCAGTTCGCTGAGCTGGACCTTCAGTTCTCTCATGATGGGGTGCTGTCTCGCGACGCCGTACCGTGAGCCGGGTATCGGCACTTTCGCCGCGCAGTTTCGCCTCGATGCGATAGACCTCGGCGATCCTGGCCAGGATCGACAGCGCCTCCGAAGAGCCGGTCAGCTTGACGACATCGACGAACTTGCGTCGTGCGTGAGCAAGGCAGAACGCCAGCCGCATGGGGGCGACATTGCTCTTCCCCCTGCGCTTGGCCAAAGTTTTATAGGCTTGATAGCCATCAACCTGAAGCACGCCGGCAAACGACGACAGTTGCCCCTCGACCTCGCGAGCGCTGCGGCTTTCGGCAAAAGTATAGGCCACCGCCGGCGGCGCCGGACCATTCCATGGCCGATCGTCGACCGCCTGCGCCCAGAGTTGGCAAAGCTTGGTGCGTTTGCGCCCCGGATCGAGCCGCGGAAGCGGCGTCTCGTCACAGAACACTCTAGGCTGGGAGCGGATGAAGGCGGTAAGCGCATCGTAGAGAAGCTCGAGCCACCAGGCGACCCGCGTCACCCAGGCGCCGAGCGTGCCGCGATCGATGATCACGCCGCAGGAGGCAAGCATCTGCGCCTGGCGATGCAGCGGCAAATGCCAAGCAAACTTCGAAACGGCGACATGCGCGGCAAACGCCGTGGTCACCATGCCGCCGTCCATCACCCGCGCCGGCGCGGGCGCTTGCACAACAACGCTTTCGCAGGCCCGGCATGCATAACGCGGCCGGATCGCCCGCTTTACCCGGACAACCGCCGGCACGATGTCGAGCGCCTCACTCACGTCCGTGCCGACGCAATGCAGTTCGAACGAGCAGCACGGGCAAATCTTGCTCTCCGGCTCGATGAGCTCTTCATACCGCGGGAGGTGCTTGGGTAAACGGCCGATGTTGCGTGACGGCAATCGTCGCTCCTGCTTTGACCCTTCAGCCACGGGTGCAACATCGTCATTGGCCGCCTCGGGAATGTCGCTGAGATCGCCCAGATCGAGCGTCGCCTGCGTCGGGTCGATCGTCGTCATCTTCTCCGATTTTGGCCCAAAGAGCTGGCCCTCGAGGAAGGCAACGCGCGCTTTGAGATCGGCGTTCTCTTCGTCGAGCGAGAGAATGATCCGGGTCAATTGCGCAGCATCCTGGGGCAAGGGATCGGGTCGAAGCGGCATGGCAGACCCTACCATATGAGCCTGAATCTTCAAGCAAAATCAATAGGATCAGCCTACTTTTGAGGGCCTCTTCACCGCGTTTCGTTTGACGCGCGTCCAGTCAATACCGGCCAGCAAAAGCGAGAACTCCTGGGCACTCATCTGCATTGAGCCCTCGCGGATCGGCGGCCAAACGAACTTGCCCGCCTCAAGCCACTTCGTCACCAGGATCATGCCTGATCCGTGCAGCGAAGTCGATCGAGACGCTTGGCGCGGAACACGAACACGTCGCCACAGTGCGGTTAGGTGGCGCGCCACCTAACCGCACTTATGCATCGGGTGAGATTTTGTGGCGGAGCCGTCCTAGCGCCAGCCGGGGTCTGCCAAATCTGGCGTGCTCCGCCACATAATGTTTTAGCTTAGATGCTGTCCAGCAGTTGCAGAACGGCATCGGTGGGCCGGAAGCGCGCCCCGTAATTGCCCTCGATGCCCGCCTTTTCGAGTCCGTTGCGCATCATCTCGACATCCGCAGCGGCATAGCGGTGGGTGGTGGCGACCTGTGCGTGGCCGAGCCAGGCTTGAATCGTCAAGAGATCCACGCCGGACTGGAGAAGCTTCATGGCGAGGGAGTGTCGAAAAATGTGCGGTGATATGGGCTTTTCAGCCAAGTCCGGCCTTACGGCCACGGCCTTGGCCGCTGCTCGTCGTACGATGTGGGTAGCCCCGAAGCGCGTCAGGCGCTCATTGTGGGCGCCGACAAAGATCGGTCGTGGTTCGTGGTTGGCGATACCGCGCTCGCGCAACACGGCCGCCAGCGCTCTCGCCAGATCCTGAGGAACGGGGATGACGCGATCTCTGCGCCCCTTACCGTGCAACAGCACCTGCGAACGCGGGCGTTCCAACTGAAGGTCGTCAGCATCGACACTGATGGCTTCGGAGACGCGCGCGCCGGTCCGCGCGAGGAACAGCAGAAACGCGCGGTCGCGCCGGCCACGGGGCGTCCTCTGATCGGGCGCCCCAATGATTGCGTCCACTTCTGCGCTGGTGAGGTGGCGCGTCACCTCAATGTGTGCCCGTTTTGTGGGAATGGTCAAAACGCGTTGCGCGACACCAAAGGACGCCGGGTCGGCCGCTGCCACATGGTGGAAGAAAGATCGTATCGCAGCTAGTCGGGCATTGCGCGTGGCGACGGTGTTGTTCCGCTTCTCCTCGAGTTCGTCGAGAAAGGCGAGAATGAGGTCTCGATCGAGATCTTCAAGCACCAACGCCGCCGGCCTCTTCCGCAACCTGGCGGCGGCGAAGAGGATCAGCATGCGCAAGGCGTCGCGATAGCTCGCGACAGTCGCGGGAGTGGCGTTGCGCTGCTTGGTCAAGCGCCGGCGAAAGTAGGATTCCAGGAGCGGCGCTAGGAGCATATGTTCGCTCATGCTGCACCTCCATCGAGGAAAGCGCGATCCGCCGCAATGGCGAGAAGATCCGCCGAACCCGTGAGGTAGTAAGCTGTATCGCTGTAGCTGGCGTGGCCGAGATATGTGGCGAGCAACGGGAGCAACGCCTGAACGTCTGCACGCTGTTGATGCCAGAAGCTGAGACGGGTCACGGCGAACCGGTGCCTGAGATCGTGCGGCCTTAAGGGCTTACCGCCATCAAGGCCGGCGAGCTTGCGGACCTCGGCAAAACCGTTTTGCAGGCCGGTCGCTGAGAGGCGGTTGCCACGAGAGCTGAGGAAGAAGCCCTGGTCCTTGGGCGTGGGAAAAGCGGCGTCACGATCACGTGCGTAGTGGCGAAGGGCAGCCTGGGTCGTCGTGTGAACTGGAACGAGACGGTCCTTGCGGAACTTCGTCTTCCGAACCAGAAGAACCCCGCTGGTCAGATCGACGTCGGAACGATCAAGTCTGACCGCTTCGCCAGATCGCAGTCCCGAACTTGCCAACAATCCGATCAGCGTTGCCATCGTCCGCCCCCTGAGTGGGATGCCTGGCGAAATGCGCGCACATGCGTCGATGAGCGACGCCAACTCTGACTCGCTGAGGATGCGCGGCGGCGGAATTGCCCTGGATCTGGGAAAGACTCTGCGCTCCAAGGCCTCGGTTTGGGCGTCATAGATGGTGAGATACTCGTAGAATCGGCGGAGCACGCCGTGACGAGTGGTGCGGCTGTTGGCGGCGCCACCGAACGACAGGACGAAGTCCAGCGCCATCGTCCGGGTGGCGGGCGCAACGAACTGAGCGTGTTCAACGTAGCGGACGAAAGCCCGCAAGGTGGCGGCTTGTTTGCTGAAAGAGTAGCCGAGCGAGTGGCGCAGTTCGATGTAACGCTCGGCCTTCTCGCCGAGGAATTGGGTAAAGACGGTCATACCGCGCCTCCCGGAAACGGGAGTGCGACCTCGGCGAGTTGTGAGGCCGCAACCTTCACGTACAGCGCCGTTGTATTGATACTCCGGTGTCCAAGAAGATCGGCGATCTCGTTGATTGGCCTTCGCTGCCTGACGAGCTGGGTGGCAAGGCTGTGGCGCAGGAGATGCGCACCTGCGACCCGCCCGAGTTCGACCCCGCCATGCCGCAACCGCTTCCGCACGATCCTCGAAACAGGCGATGCGCACGTGAACGGTCCCAGCGGCGGCTTGAAGGACAGGAACAGATACGGACTGTCCACCTTCGGTCGAGCGCGCAGGATGTAATCGGCGAGTGCGGCGCCGGTCTCCTCGAGGAGTGGCACCACCCGATCACGTTTGCCCTTGGTGCGCCGGACAAAAACCTCGCCGGTACGCCAGTCGATATCCTTCAGCCGAATGGCGCGTAACTCGCCGTTGCGAATGCCCGTGGTGGCGAGCAGCAGCAGGACGGCTCGATCGCGGATGTCGACCGGTGTCGTTGCGCCGATCGCATCGATCGCCTGCCGAACGTCATCCCATGCAAGGCGCGGCGGCAAATGTGCTAAACGCCAAGAGGGCGTCCTTGGGACAAGGCAGGCGAGATCTTGGCGATGGTGGCCAGCCCAATACAAAAACCGAAGAAATGTTCGAATGTGAGAAGTCGCTGCCGTGCGGCTGCTGGAGGTCGCCGATAGCGACAGCCGATGTTCGGCAGCAGCGAGGACGTGCTCAGCCGTCAACATCTCCAGGTTTTGCCGAGGATGGTGGTGGTGGAACCAATCCAGAAAGCGGCGGCCGCCCAGAAGAACGCCTTCGAGGGTCTTCGGCTCCAGGCCCCGTACCCTACGCAGATAGTCCGAAAAGGAGGCCAGAAGCGGGGCGTCCGGATCATCCTCTTTATTTGGAACGGAAACAATGAACCGCTCCGGAGCCACTCGCCGTGCGTGTCCCAGCGCCGACACTGCCCCAATGCGCGGAGAATCCGTAGTAAACGTACGCAAATAGCTATCGACGACATCTTGAAGGATCGGCATCGGACCAGAGCGCGTCGCGGCAAACTGGCTAAAGTGCGCAATCCGGCTCAGATAACACTTGGCCGATGCTCGCTTGTAACCAAGCGTGAAGAAATGCTCCGCGAGGCGATCCATCTCGCCGCCGAGCGCACCGCTACGCAGGCGCTTGAGTACCCCACGATACGAAAAATAGAAGTCGAGCATATTGCCCCTCCGGCATTGCGACGCAGGGGGATCCCGCGTCCGTCAGAGAGGCATGAAATATTATGTGGCGGAGGAAGCCAGATTTGGCAGACCCCGGCTGGCGCCAGGACGGCTCCGCCACAAAATCTCACCCGATGCATAAATAGGGATCGGCCGCAAGCGCTGATGCCACCAAAGCCACCAGGCCATTCATGCCGCGCCGGAAGTCGACAGGCTGCGTCGCCACCATGATCTTCACGCCATTCGGCGAAAGTCCGATCACCGGCGTCCTCGCAACGCCGCCACCATCGCTTGCGCCAACTCGGGCGCCACCGAGCCGATCACGGTCATGCGCGCCCCGGCAATCTCAATCTCAATTCGACCGGCGGCAAGGGGCGCGACATCCGACGCCGAGCTCTGGTGAGCCGCTCGACCAACCACCGTCACCGGCACGAACATCGCCTGCTGAGCGCAGGCTCTCTCGGATCGTCGAGAGGTCAGCCCGGCATCACGGCGCCAGACGTTGAGTAATCCTCGATTGACGCCCCAGCGCCGGGCGACGGCCGAGATGTTCACGTCGGGTTCTGTGCTTTCGGCGAGGATCCGCGCCTTCTCTTCGTCGGTCCAATTCCGCCGCTGGCGTCGACCGGTGATCACCTCGATCCGACGATACTTTCCCTCAGCCTGCCTTCATGCATGCCTTCATCCATGACTCCAAGCATGGCACCAGCGCGATCTCCAACCACCCGTTCCACTCCTGTCGATGACGGAGCTTATCTCGCGGTCTCAATCAGCAAAGAAAAGGTGGGCTGTTCGTCGCGCTCACGAATGGCAGAAGCGTTATTTCGAAATGGGATATGACAGGATAGATCCGATCATCAAAGCAAGTCGAGCGCGAGCAGGCGCTTTTCGGTGGAGCGAGGTGTACAACGACGTAAGCACGACTGAAGACGAACGGCGCGTTTTTGACGAGGCTGCGACGTTTGGCCTAAGATCAGGCATTAGCGTTCCATTGCACGGCCCGGGCGGCAGCTTTGCGATCATGAGCTTTGCCCAAGCCCGAGATGGTGAATTCCAAAATCGAAGAATCACGTACTTGCAACTAGCGGCGTTGCATTTCCATCTCAGAGTCACAAAGTTCGCCAATTCGAGCGGCATCGAGGAGACCCCTGACCTTTCTCCAAGACAAAAGGGAATGCATCCGATGGGCGGCGAAAGGGAAATCGTCGTGGGAAATGGGGCAGATTTTAGGAATATCTGAAAATACTGTTAATTTTCATATAAAAAACGTAATGCGAAAAATGGACACTACGAGCAAAACAACCGCGGCTATAAAAGCGCTGACGTTGGGAATAATCGAATTGTAAAAATGACATCGAGAATGTCATCCGAAAAAGTTATGCCAACGTCACGATATGGCTGTGCGGAGAAATTTATTCCGACAATTTTGCCTTTTTACGATGGTCAGCGGTGCTCACTGCACCCTGTAGGCGACCTATCAATCTGTGAAATATCCGTTGCCTCCATCACCGATTTGTTCTGTTGCTTTTGCCTTGCTCAACATCATATCGCGATGAGTGTTCGGCTCCGCACCGGGAACAATGGAGCGCTGAGAACTGCCGAAATTCAGGAAACGTCCGGCAACAATAGTCTGTGCCTGTATCTGTTGAGCAGCGCAAAGAACTTCATTATATCACCTGCGCAATAGGCAGTGACGCAGACAGATAATTAGCAATCGTTTGGGAGACCGGCAGCATCTGAAGCGTCCCAGGGACTTCATGATAGTGCCGGTCTTTGGATCAGCCCGAGGGCTGTTACTACGAGACCTCCCCCGTTGCCACAGATGTGATACTTCACTGTCCGAGGTCGGTCAGTCGCGGTGAGATTCAACTTCAAGTCCACCAGAGAACAAGATCCGGCCGCGCAAACCCGAAAAAGCAATTCAGCAGCACGCGACGCTTTCCTTTGCCTGATTGACCGGTAACCCCATGAACGAAACCGCCGTCAAGTAGCGCGATATCCCCGGCCTTGAGCTGGATTTCGCGACTAGGCACGGCCTCGAGATAAGCTGCCGAATAGGGATATCCCGTGGTCTCCACACCCTGCGACTTTCGGTCGTCAACTGTTGGCTTGTGGCTCCAGAGCCGCAGATTGCCGCCTTCCTCGGACATACTGGGGTAGAAGTTGAGCGCGGCGACGGTATTGTGCGCCACCGCAGAGAGCTCGTAGTCGTTCCCAGCACGTAGCACTTGAGCGACATCGTCGTGGGGGTCCAAGGAAAATGTGCCGCTGCCGGTCCAACTGAGAGCCCGACAAACGTTAGCCTGACCGTGTTCTGAACGCGCCAACCGCAATTCAATGCCTTGTTTGTGAAGCTCGCGCTTCAATGCGTCGAATACGGCTCGGACCGGGTCAACTAAATTGCCAAAAAGGGCGTCAACGTGCGGCCGCGCATTTTCCGCCTCCTTGAAATAGGTGGCCGCATCCTTCCTGTAGTGGGATGCACCGACATATTGTCCGGGGACGCCATCTTTGCGCTCGTTGAGTCCGGGACTGCCAAAAAACTTCGCGGTGATCTCCTCGGCTATTTCGGTGCTGAAAGCTTGCTTGATGTGCAGAGCCGTGATCTCACCTTTCAGGACTGAGATGATCTCCGCAGTGCTGATCGTGCCGGTTCGTTCTTTGATCGTAAGAGGCGAGATGGCCGGCGTTTGAGCTACTTGGTTAGTCGCCATTGGTTTTCTCCTGTAGTGCGTGATCGAGGATGGCAATGCCGTGATCGAGTTCGTCATCCGAGATGGTTATCGGCGGAAGGACTTTGATGACGTCGCGATTTGGCCCCGAGGATTCGATCAGCAGGCCGTTTTCGAACGCGACATCGTGCACACGGCCAACAACGGCCTGTGAACGGCACTTGAGGCCGGCCATCAGACCACGGCCGCGCTTTTGTTCGATGCACTTGGGGAATTTCGCAACGAGGCGATCAAGGTGTTCTTGCAGTTTGACGGCCGTCCGCTCGACGGCTGTAGTAAATTGCCTATCGGACCACATTGTGCACATGGCAGCTGAAGTCACGAAGGCGAGGTTATTGCCTCTGAAGGTCCCGCTATGTTCTCCCGGATTCCATATGTCCATGTCAGGGCGAATCAGAACTATGGACAACGGATTACCTGAACCGCTCAGCGATTTCGAAAGACACACGATGTCGGGTTCGATCTTGGCGAACTCGAACGAGAAGAAATCGCCCGTTCGTCCCGAACCTGCCTGAATGTCATCGACGATGAAAACAACGTCGTGCTTACGGCAAATGCGCTGAATTTCTGCAAGCCATGGTGCGGATGCGGTGTTCATGCCGCCTTCTGCCTGGATGGGCTCCAGGATGATTGCGGCCGGCTTTTCGATCCCGCTGCCTGGGTCGCCCAACACGTGATCAATGTAACTCGCGGAATCGAAAGTTTGGTTCGGATAATTCTCGTAAGGGACTCGGATCACATCGTGGCGAGCAACGCCGCCAAGCTGTCTGGTTGACGCTGAACCCGACACCGCCAAGGAGCCGAGCGACATGCCATGGTACGAATTTGTGAAGGCCATGACACTCGAGCGGCCGGTATATTTTCGCGCCAGCGCCAACGCCGCTTCGTTAGCGTTTGTCCCGGTCGGCCCAGGAAACTGTATCTTGTAGGACAGGCCCCGGGGCTTCAGGATCGACTCGACGAACACTTCGATGAAATCACGCTTTGCAGCTGTATACATATCAAGCGACAAAACAATATTTTTATCGGCGAGATATTTAATTGCCGGCGCCATAATATCTGGATTGTTATGACCGTAGTTGAGCGCGCCGGAGCCTACAAGGAAATCGATATAGGGCTTGCCGGCCTCGTCCCAGATTGTCGCCCCAAGGGACTTTGTAAAGACTGTGGGAAACGATCGCCCATAGCGACGAACGTTAGACTCGTAAGCTTCGAAAATGTCGATATCCATTAAACGGCCTCTCTGTATGCGGCTCGCGGTCAACGCTGCTGGTTCTGTGTTCACACATTCCAAACCATTGAGTTAGACGATTAGCTACGGCCAATCTCGGACTTAAAGCGAACGTATCATGGTCAGCGACTTGCATTCGCAAAGAGTCTGTAAACTTGTTTGACGAATCTGTTGCAACGCTTTGGATAGCGATAGCGTGACAGTCAGTACCCGCCTTGCGGCAGCGCTATCGGCGGCGTTGTTGGCGGGGCCACTGACATAGCCGCACCGGTTTTTCCACATGACTGCAACCACGATGCTTGTATTTCTCTACCTCGGCCGTGACGGGATCCTTGCCGACGAGTGGCTGTGACAAATGGCGATTTCTCTCCTTCGATGTGACGGCGAGACCGGTGCTCGCCGAGTTTCGTTTTGGATCGCGGACGAGCGAGACCGCGATTCGCGACAGAACTGGAACTGACCGCGGCCTCTAATCGTGGCCGTGGCCGCCGTGGCGGTGATTGCGCTTTTCCCTGAGCGGCGCGCTGGCCTACCTCCTGGCTTCACGGCATTTACAATGCCTCAGTCGGCCCTTGCGAGGTGACGGCCGCACTGCAGGCCACGGGCCGAGCACGCGAGTGGCGTTCGGCATCTACGAGCCGACGCAGATTCAACGGCACCTGCTTTGAGAAGGCGCGATCGATGCGGCTGTCGACCACCCGGTGTTCGCCATCGCACCGTGTGGTGACGATGGCGCGGCTTTTGGAGCGCAGCACGACTTAAGAGTTCCCACCCTTACACTGGTCAACATTCATATGATCGAAAACGAAGGCTCAGGCGACGACACTGGCGGTGTGTCCAATGCCGCTTCGTACGCAACGTTTCACTCTGTCCGACATCCGACAATTGTTGGATGTGAGACGGGGCGCCAAATCCGCTAACCCGGTGTTTTAATCCAATCTTCCTCTCTGGCACGCTCTGTGCAGCGTGCCTTTCGAACGCATCAGCTAGAAAATAGTCCCATGATCACACTCACTGAAAACGCCGTCGCCGCCGTCAAGGCCGCGCTTTCCCGCGCCGACGAGCCGGCGGAAGGCTTTCGTATCATGGTCGAGGCGGGCGGCTGCGCCGGCCTCAAATACCGGATGGGTCTGGAAAGCGTCTCGCGCGAGGGGGATGCCGTCATGGAGACGGACGGGGTCAAGCTGTTCGTCGACGCAAGCTCCCAGCCCCATCTCGCCGGCATGACCGTTGACTTCGTCACGGACCTGGAGTCCTCGGGCTTTGTCTTCGACAATCCCAATGCGCGGGACAAATGCGCCTGCGGCAAGTCCTTCGGCTAGCCGCCATCACGACAAGGATCGGCGCCGTGCGGGATAATACCGACAACGTCTGCCTCTTCAGCGACAAGCTCTATTTCATCAACCCGCACAATGTCGGCGCTTTGGACACCCCCAATGCGGCCGGCGAGGTCGGCGCCGTCGCCTGCGGCGACGGGCTTAAATTGATAATGGGTTTCGACCCCAAGACCGAGACGATTACTGCCGCAACGTTACAGACCTTCGGCCGCGGCTCGGCCATAACCGCTTCCTCGACATTTACCGAATTCATCGTCGGCAAGACCATCGATGAAGCCCTTCAGATCACCGATCAGGACATGGCGGATTTTCTCGACGCCCTGCCGCCGCACACGACCTACTCATCGCTCGACCGCCTCATCCTGGAGCGCGGCTTGCGGCTGATGAGCGAGTTCTTCCGTGCTGTGAGGCAGGCTTTCGAGGAGACACCAGGATTCTCACGCCTCGTCGTCGTCAAGGCATCATCGCCATGACCGGCGTGATAGCGGCGTTTCTCGAGGTGATAGGCTTCAAGGAGGGGGAAGCCCTTCCCCGCAGCCTCCGCCCGCTGAAACCTAATTCTGCGAGGAGTTCGAGCGAGTGGGTTTTCGGTAACGAGCCTCGACGGTGGAACGCGCTGCAAAACGTGCAGTGGGACATTTCCCACCTTTTGCCGCGTCTCGTAAGCCTGCAGAGATGCTCCTTTGCTCAGTCGAAGGCCGCTTAAGCAATGTCATATGCGGTCAAGGAAATTTTCTACACCCTTCAAGGTGAAGGACGAAAAGCCGGGCGGGCCGCCGTATTTTGTCGTTTCGCCGGCTGTAACCTTTGGTCGGGACGTGAAGACGACCGGGCAAAAGCATTCTGCGGATTCTGCGACACCGATTTCGTTGGGGTAGATGGCCCCAGTGGCGGACATTTTGACACCGCACGGCAGCTTGCGTTGGCGATCGAACAAGCCTGGCGCGGGTCGGGAACTGGGCAGCGTCTCGTCGTGCTCACCGGAGGAGAACCCCTCCTCCAGATCGATGAAGAACTCCTGGAAGCGCTGCATTCCTTGGCGTTTGAAATTGCCGTGGAGACCAACGGGACCATTCCCACACCCGCCGGCATCGACTGGCTGTGCGTCAGTCCGAAATGCAATGCTCGCCTCGTGGTCATGGCAGGGGACGAGCTAAAGCTTGTATATCCTCAGATTGGCGCGGAGCCTGAACATTTCGAAGTTCTCGCGTTTGAACACCTTTTGCTTCAGCCGATGGATGGGCCCGAGCGCGAGGCGAATACGGCCGCCGCAGTGGCCTATTGTCTTGCCAACCCACGTTGGCGCTTGAGCCTTCAAACCCACAAATTTCTCGGGATCCCATGAAAATTACGCAAGCTTTCACCTTCGAGGCAGCGCACTGTCTTCCGCGCGTGCCAAAGACACATCGCTGCCACCGCATGCATGGCCACTCATACCGTGTGGAACTGCGTCTGGAAGGGCCCGTCGATCCAGACACGGGCTTTGTCATCGATTTCTTCGATGTCGAGGCTGTCTTCGGACCGCTTCTGCAACGTCTCGACCATCAGCATCTGAATGAGGTTGAGGGTCTCGGCAATCCGACAGCGGAAAACATTGCGGTCTGGATCTGGAACCAAACCAAGCCGCTTCTTGGCCAAATGTGCTCGGTATCGGTCTATGAGACGCCGCTGTGCTGGGCTGAATACGAGGGTTGACCCGATGCAACGAGATCCGGGAACCGCACTCGTCCTTTTCTCCGGCGGCCAGGATTCGACAACCTGCCTGGCTTGGGCGCTGGAGAACTTCGAGCGCGTCGAGACAATCGGCTTCGACTATGGGCAGCGGCATCGGATCGAGCTCGATGTGCGGCCTTACCTGATCGAGCGCATTCGAACAGACTTTCCGGCCTGGCGTGGTCGACTGGGCGAGGACCACATGATTGACATGGCCGTACTCGGCCAAATCAGTGATACCGCGCTCACGCGCGACGTCGAGATCGCACTGAACGCGAACGGCATAACAAATACCTTCGTGCCTGGCCGCAACCTTCTGTTCCTCGGCTTTGCGGCCGCGATAGCTTACCGGATGGGCGCGAATCACCTCGTAATCGGCGTGTCCGAGACGGATCGTTTCAGCTACCCGGATTGTCGAGATGACGCAGTTAAGGCGATGCAACTTGCCCTGAACCTTGGAATGGAAACGCGTTTCGTCATTCACACACCCCTCACGCAGTGTGACAAGGCGCAGACCTGGGCGCTGGCGGATTGGCTGGGCGGCGAGGCGCTGGTGAAGCTCATCTGCGAAGGAAGCCACACCTGCTATAGCGGAGACCGCGAGCATAGACATAGCTGGGGTTTCGGTTGCGGTACTTGCGTCGAGTGTAATCTTCGCGCAGCAGGATGGGAGCAATTCCGATCCTGCAAAGAGGCACCCGTGACCGCCCATGAAATGACGTGAGCGCCAAGATCCAGGCTGACGGTGGCAATCTGTTCCATAGATCGTTTCCTTCTCTTTGTGATGTTCAGCACGACCAGGTACGCGCCTTCGATGCCGTTTCGAAGGGCTGTTCCATACCATCGACTTTGATGATCTTCGCCGTTCGCATGGTGCTGTTTCGTGGGGGAGTTCAGCACCACGGCGAGCAGGCTGCGGTTGTTATCCTTGATCCCGGTCGGATTTGATCGTGGAGCGTACTGCCAAGAAAAAAGGGGGAGGTTGTGGTTTCGACGAGAGGCAGTTGATGCCCGAGCCTGCCCTTATGTGGAGGATCGTCCATGCAGTCCATCACCAGCATGGCCGCACCACTGGCATCATTGAACGAAGAATGACGACCTCATCGGCAATCGATGCCAGCGCCTGCGTGAGCTGGCACGGGCGCAGACGCCTGCGGCGACGCGATGTTGCGGATATCCCTCCCCTGGCCCCGCCTCGGGCCAATCAAAGGATTCCTGATAGCGCCTTCGATCTGGCAATGCTCGTGCGTTCAGTGAATGCGCGCGCCGCCTTGATGGCGATCATCACAGCCTCAGTGTCGATTGACGAAATGGATCTGCTCGACCGCCGGAAGACAATCGAGCAGGTAGCCCAGCAAGGTCGACTCATGTGCCGTCGAATTGAAAGGCGGCTGCCGTCATGAAGGATACGCGCGACCGCATCAAGCGCCGGGGCAAAGCCCCCCAATGAATCAGAATGGCGAAAGTATTGATTGAGGTCCAGAAAGCAGCGCCCATTGATGTCACACAGATTGGCGCCTTCGCGTTGCAGCGCGCGACGCGGCTTCGGATCGCACAGCCGCGGCGCGGGTGGCGCCATCGGAAAAAACCGGGCTCCGATTGGGCGTCAGGCTGCGCGGAGATTCGTGCAATATGTCAGGCCTCCCTCGAAGAATCCGGAGACCTACGCCTCTTTCGCCGGTGACATGGCATTTGCACTTCGAAGGCGTCATTCACGAATCACATATGGAGGCGGCTGATGAACAGGCCAACGATCGCCGATCTGGCGAAAGCCGCGGGCGTAAGTGTTTCCACGGTCAATAGGCTCTTGCACGGAACTGGCACACTGCGACCGCAGACGGCCGACCTCGTCCTGAGCGCAGCGCAGCAGATCGGCTTCCGCAGTTCGGGGCCGCTGCACGAACGCAGGCGGGACAATCTCCCGCATCGGCGCTTGAGCTTTCTCATGCAGCAATCAAACCGGCCGCTCTGTCAGATCTGGGCCGAGGCGCTTCTCAGTGCCTGCGCGCGACGCACAGATGCGGTTATTGAGCCAGACGTTCTGTTCGAGGACGACCCTTCCCCCGAAGCGGTTGCTGCCAATCTGCTCAAGATAGGCGGAAGCGCCAATGCAATCGCGGTGATCTCGGCCGATCACCCGCTCGTCGGCCAGGCGATTGACGAGTTGCGCGTCAAGGGCGTTCCGGTGATCGCCTACGTCACCGACCTGTCCGCCGCCAGCCGGGCCGGCTTTGTGGGAACCGACAACTGGAAGGCCGGCCGCACCGCCGCATGGTTTATCAGCCAGACGTCCGGTCGGCCCGGCAAGGTCTTTCCTCTCATCGGCAGCAACCGTTATCAGTTCCAAGACATCTCGGATGCGAGCTTTCGCTCCTACATGCGCGAGCACGCGCCCGAGTTCCATGTCAGCGAAACCCTCCTGACCCATGAGACGCCGAGTAACGCCTATGCAGTCGTTCGCAGGCTGATAGCGGAGGAGCCGGAGCTCAGGGGCATCTTCGTCAATGGCGGCGGCATTTCCGGCGTTCTGCGTGCTATGCGCGAGCTCGCTGCGGAGCAGCAGTGCAAAATCCGGGTCGTCTGCCGCGACATCGGGCCCGAGACACGCAAGGAATTGAGGGAAGGCTTGATTACTGCTTCCTTGTGCCATCCCGTCGACAGGATGCCTGAAGAACTCATCGACGTAATGCTGCGAATGATCGAACGCACGGACACACGGCTAATCGAACAGCGGATTGTTCCGTTCGAGATTCTCACGCCAGAGAGCATTTGGACTTAAGAATCGGAAGAGCCATCGTCGTCCGGATAAGGTCATCCGTGCCGCTGCGAAGCGAACCGCTTCGTGGAGTAAAACTGGGGCGCAAAGGGCAGCTCGGCACTCATGATCCTCGTAGCAACCGAAATAGGCCAGGAGGACGAGGAGATAGAAATCCCCGAGGAAGACGATCTTGTCGAGAGCTGGACCCACGCTTGCGCCAATGACCAGGCTGCATCGGCCGTCGGCGCCGATTTGCGCTGCTTGTGGCGCACCACAACGTCCACCTTATAAGCGCGTCGACCGAGGCAGCTCACCGGGCGATCTATAGAGAACTTGTCTGTTCGCCCCGTGACTATCGCAGATATGTCGAGCTGTTTCATAACAAGCAATTGAGCCGATTTCGCCTGAGTGAGGCGCCGACGCACAATGATGGCGCGGATCTCACGGGCGAGCTTGGCTTTCGGGGCAATTCCTCTTCGGAATTATCAAAGCCCAAATCCGCAAACACGTTGCCGCTGGTCATTTCGCCGGTGATTCTTCAGTCATGACTGTGTTCCTTTGCCATAGTTTTCGCGATCGTGCGTCTCAGCCACCTTCAATCGCTGTAACGAGATCGACTTCGCACTTGGGCGTGTCCCTGCCCTTCTTCTGGAAGCAAAGATGCAGATCACACCAGCGAAGCGACGGCATGGACGGGCGATAAGTATCCCCGTCTAAGTCGTCGACCACCGCAAGGATTCGGCCGCCAAATCCCTTGAGGGCATTGACCGCCAGATGCTGCTCGCGATTTTGGGCGTCGTTGATTGCAACACCCATCACGATGCAGACATCGACCAATCTGACTCCGCTCAGCCACTGAAAAGAAAAGATTCGGGTCAAACAGCCGTTTTCGCCAAGTGATCCTGTTTTCCTATGAACGCATTTTGGACTGCACGGGCCGTTCCAGCTCGGCGCAAAACCCTCTCAGATACCCGTCAATCGCGCTCTGCAAATGCACCCAGTAGAGCACTTTGGCGGTGCTACATCGATAATGAGCCCAGTTTTGCTTTTTTTGAGAAGATGTCCCTCTTGCTTGGCCGCAGCGAATATCCCGCTAAAAAATTGGCGGCAGCGCATCGCGTTTAGCGCTCGCCGGGCGGAGCTGGTCCGGGTTGCGAAGCCCGGCGAGCGCGGATCGTCTTGGGCGATGTGTTGATCAGGCGCGGTTCTTGGAGCGCCAGGATTCATGTCCGATTTCGATGATCTCGCAATGATGCGTGAGAGGATCGAGCAGTGCGGTCGTTGTTCCGAAGTAGCCGCGCCCGCTGTCGCGGATGAGCGCCCGGGCGATGGCAAAGGCCAGATGCGACTTCCCGTTCCGGGGCCACCAATCAACACGCCATTGGACAAATGCCATCAAGGGCATCTCACCGCCGGGCGGCGGCGAACAAGAAGGAGAGGAAGTGATGGAACGCAGGCTTGATGACGTGATCGCAGCCCTCCCTGAGGAGCGTCGGGCGCGTGTCGATGCACGTTTCGAAGAGCTAAGGACGGAGGTCGAGAGCCTCGGCGATCTGCGCCGTGCGGCTGGCAAGGCCAGGCAGAGCTTGCCGCGACCCTCAAGATCAACCAGCCCTCTGTCTCGAAGATCGAGCAAGCAGGCCGATAATGCATCTGTCGACACTTAGAGCTACGTAGAGGCGATCGGGGGACAACTCGACCTCATCGTCGCCTCGCCTCGCGCGCGCCCCTCCGTATAGAGCGGCTCAGCGACGTCGTAGCCCCCAACCCCCTCCGCACATAGTGCTAAAAGAGCGCCAAGTGGAGGAACCCGCCCGAAGGCAACGCGCCGGCTGAACGCGCCGTTTCGGTCAAATTGCCGAAGGGACGACAGTCTCGTCGACGCTCGCAATAGGTATGAGCAAGCCCTCGTTAAGCCGGATACCGACTGCCCGCTGTCACGTCGCGGGGGACGCCTCTCCCTCACCCATACTGGCCCAGTTCACCGCCGCGCTGGGGGTGTCCGGCGATGTGCTCGCCGACGACGACCCGCTCGGGCACGCTTGGTCACAGCTTCCAAACCTGCTCAAGTAGATACCTCTGCGCCTGCGCGACATCTTCGGTGGCTTACAATTTATCAAATTTACGGCGATTATCGCCGCACCGCAAAATCACAAGAAAGTCAAACGGCCATGTCTTCTCCCTTCTTATGCGGCTCCAGGACACATTGAGCACAGGCAAATGCTGCCAAGCATGCCAGCACCACGACCCCACGTCGTGGCGGCAGTTAACAGCTGCCCGCTGAAGTTTGCCAACGGGCCTTCGGTCAAACTTGGCGCAGCACTGTTACGGCGGGCACAGCACGTGGAGGTCCGTCGAGCATCAGCCATTGCGAAAGGTGTAGCCATAACCGTTGATGGCCGGCGCGCCGCCGAGATGCGCGTAGAGTATCCTCGAGCCCTCTGGAAAAAAGCCTTTTTGGATGAGGTCAATCATCCCTTGCATCGATTTGCCCTCATAGACGGGATCGGTAATCATACCCTCGAGCCGCGCACACAGACGGATCGCCGCCTTGGTTTCCTCGGATGGAATGCCGTACCGCGGGTACGCGTAGTCTTCGAGCAGCACCACGTCATCCTCGACAGGTTCCGTTCCGAGCTCGACGAGGGTCGCTGTACGTCGGGCAATGCTTAGCACCTGCGCCTTGGTTTTTGCAGGCGTGGCAGAGGCATCGATACCGATCACCTTGCGCTGTCGACCGTCCTTGGCGAATCCGACGAGCATGCCGGCATGCGTTGAACCGGTGACCGTGCAAACGACCATGTAGTCGAAGCCAAACCCTAGCTGTTCCTCCTGGGCGCGCACTTCCTCCGCGAACCCCACATAGCCGAGGCCTCCATTCGGATGAACAGACGCCCCGGCCGGTATCGCATAAGGCCTGCCGCCCCTTGCCTTGACCTCATAGAGCGCTTTTTCCCAACTGTGCCGGATGCCGATGTCAAAGCCATCGTCGACCAGACGCACTTCCGCTCCCATGATCCGGCTCAAGAGAATGTTGCCGACGCGGTCGTAGACGGCATCCTCATGGGGGACCCAGCTCTCGTGAACCAGGAGACATTTCATGCCGATCTTGGCGGCAACGGCTGCAACCATCCGCGTGTGGTTGGACTGCACGCCGCCGACGGTGACCAGGGTATCGGCATCCGACGCGATCGCGTCGGGGATGATGTATTCGAGCTTGCGGAGCTTGTTTCCGCCGAACGCGAGACCGGAGTTGCAGTCCTCGCGTTTGGCGTAGATCTCCACCTTGCCGCCCAGATGCTTGCCGAGCCGGTCGAGCTTCTCAATGGGTGTGGGTCCAAAGGTGAGCGGGTAACGTTCGAATTCTTCCAGCATATTCTCTCCGGCGATGATCATTCAGCTGAAATAGCCACGCAAAACTCGTTCCATAAGCGCTGCTTGGATTGGTCGGCCGCGCTCTTCGACCTGCCGTCAGAGCCTTGGCGATTTCCAGCGCTTTCCTTGCGACTGAACGAAGCGATCCACATGTCGGCATGCTGCGATGAGGCGACCATCGCCTAGGAAACCTACGACGACACGCGGTCGGCATCTGTGTTTTTGCCAGCTTTGCGAGCGCAGCTAGACCGCCAAACCAACATACTTCGATAAAAACGCAGTGGCTCTTGTTTGCGCTTGGATCGGCAGAACCGCACAGTTGCCGAGCCGAATTCTGCGAGGCGATTTTTGTGGCGCTCAACGCCTCACAGAAGTTTCAGCTGCTCGATCGAAGTACTCGTCTACCTGATCGAAACGGGTGCCAATGCCCTCGAAAGGCTGGCCTCGCCGCGGCCGTAAGTCGCCGCGTCATAGTTGACGAGCGTGTCGGTCCTGGCTGTATCCAGCAGCTGATTGGTGATTTGTGTCGGTGTTGCGGACGTGAACTTGCTGCCAAGGATGGCGGCATAGCCAGCCACTACAGGTGCCGCGAAAGACGTTCCGGATAGCCCAATCTTGTCGCTATCGACCCCCACCGTGAGGAAGTGGTTCTGCACCTCCGAATCTGAACCGGCGTAATTCGAATAGGAGGCGAGCTTCGCCTTGTTTTCGGGAGTGCCATTGCGCTCGAGCGCACCCACAAAGATTGTCGATTGCGTTCCAGTCAGCTCAAGAGCTAGGAAATCAATATCCCCTTCGGCCGGGGTACCTACCGCTACGGATTTGTTTCCGGCTGCCTTTGTGAAGACCGCGGCACCCGCCCGGGCCGCATCGACAATCGACTGCTCGAGCCGGTACCCGCTCACTGGGTTTTCAAGGGCATAGCTCAGATTAATGACATTGAGCCCCTCCTCCAGCGTCAGCGGAACTGCTTCCAAATAGTCGAGCTCGACTATCTTTGCGCCAGGCGCCACCATGCCGGCTGCTTGAGCGATCCACTGCCCATGTTGCCGCCATTGGGGGCCATAGCCGAGATCCCCAAACTCATCCATTTCACCTGTGAAGTCGTCTGCGACAGTCACCGATACGCCGGAACCGGTATAGCCCGATGCCCATGCTTCACCAATATCCGGGCTCATCCAGCAAAAGGTCCCGTCGGCATTTTGTGGGCAGCCCGAGCTACTGCTTTCCGTGGTTGGCGTTCCGGTCGTTCCTTTACCGCTGACCCGCGCATCGAGATCACCAGCAAAACCGGGTGCCGTCAGCAGGCACATGAAAAGACCGGCAACGAGTCCTACCGGGAACAATTGTGTTTTGTGCATAATAGACTTCCTGTCTGGATTGTTCTGCATCAACGAAATGTACCGCCTATGCCTTTCCCTATCTCTAGAATTCACCCCTGAACCGGAGATCGAGTTTCAATCGGCTTGGATTGATGTTTTCCATATATTTCAACGTGTCCGCAGGCCGGAGTTGCGACGCGGCCAGACGGCAATTCACTGTCTGGAAGCCGCCGACGGCGCCATAGTCAGCCGTGCAAGGTCGTTCCGTCAGGTTCCCGCCCAAAATCGAACTGACGGTGAGAGAAAGCGTCGTGGACGGTGTCGGTCGCTTTTGCAGAATAAGGCCGAGTTTCAAACCTGGCTCGATTCGGACCTTTTCGGCATGTTGGCCGGTGCTCGCGCCCCACAGGAGACCGAAATCATCCGACAGCTGCGTCAACATTTCGAATCGCATGTCGATCCATTTGCTATGGTACCACTTGTCGAAAGACACTTTGGTACCGCCCGACAGCTCGTATCCGCCTTGTTCCAGATGGTTGGCTGCCACGGTTAGCTCCGAACCCTGGTAAATGCCGACAAGGCTGGTCTCCTGTCCGTTCGCAGTTATCGGGCTGGCGAAGAATGCCATCACGAACAGGACGTAACTCGCCGACCGTATGCACATCTGCACCCCCCCTCGTTGGATCCGCCAGCAAATCATGTGATCGACACGCGTACTGCAGTCCCTTGCCGCATGTTCAACCACACGGAGGGTCCAGCCGCAGACGCATGGCCGCCAGCGGCCAACGTGTTCATTCGCAACAAATCTGTGATCTCCCGTCCTTCAATTTCGCCCGAGCCATCTCTTCGCTCTCCCTGGCAAGCAGCTCCCGCCCTCTCAACGGAAACGAGCAAAATTCATGCCGATCTAGATGACGGCGCCATAGAAGGAATAGTATGTTTGTTTTCAGCGGCTTAGACGAAACGTCCAAGACCCCGGCCAACCAAGGCCGTGTCGTCGAACCGACAAAGCCGACACAATTGCCGGATATTGACGAAAACGCTGAGCGTGAACCCTCCCGCATGGCAACACTCCCTTCTCGCTCCAGCCATGCGCCGGAGAGCCTCGAAACGGCTTTCATTTTCCATTCGACGCAATCCTCTTCAGTCGGACATTGCGCCGCCCAATTTGAAGTTCTGTACGCGAATCGTCTGAAAAGGCATGCCCGGCAGAGACGGAGCTCCCTGCCGGGCCGGGTTCGCCTTGGGAGGCGGCGTAAGCTAGCGACTTTCGTGTCGGTGGGACCACTCAATCCGTGCGTTTTGCGCAATAACGAGCATCTGCCGTGCCAAGCCAAAAGCATTTAAAAACACCCGAGAGTCAGCTTCCTCTACGTTGCGTACCCGACATTGTCGGCTATCGGACAATGCCGAACGAGGCCTCTCGGCATCGACCTACACCTTAACCAGAGCGCACTCACCAGGCCGCTCGATGCCATTTCGACCTGGCGAACTGGTGGTGACCGGGTTTTAGCTCCGAACTGTTCGCAGGCTGACTGACAGGGCGTATGTTTACCTTCAATGCAGAGGGCGCGGCCACGAGAGACGGCGCGGCGAATGGGCGGGCAGATGATCGCGAGGATCGCCACAATCGGCATGGCCGCGCCGTAGGCCAATCACCCCTCGGCGACCTCGCGTATGTGACGCCTCAGCAAGTGAGCCGTCGAGCCCACGAAGAACGAAGGTTAGACGCGTTTTTCCGGCTTTGGCCCAGACGTAGTTCATTGAGGCACTCGAGCGCCCTCAGGCGGTGCTTCGAAAACATCGCGGGCCAGGTCGCCTCGGCACGGAGGTAAATAGGGTGCGAGATATCCGCGCGGCAGCGGGCGACAGCAGGCCCGTCGCACGACATGGCAATGCCAAGAGCTCGAGCGGCGATACGGCGATGTCGCCGAGGATGCGGACAGCAGTTCGAGGATCAACACATCCGGCAGACTGGCAAATCAGCAGCCTGATATCTGTCCACAGGGCCGCACTCCAGATCGGCGTCCACTTATTGCCTCCGCTTGCATAGGCGCGACGAGGAGCGCTCGCCGGGCGGAGCTGGTCGGGTTGCGCAGCCCGGCGAGTGCGGATTGTTTGGGCGGTGGGCGCGTCAGGCGCGGTTCTTGAAGCTCATCATACGGCTGTGGCGAAGCCGGACATGTGCCGCCTTCACACATGTTAAGTTTTCCGGCGCTTCGTTCGCCTTCGAGATGAAGCAACCCGCGTGCCGCGCGCTGCGATCGACTACCATTGCCCGGAGAACCGAAACTGCATTCCCCTGGACGGTAGAACGATGAGAATGCCGTCGCCTTCGACCTTACCAGGGAACCTGGCCTGAATAATCAAACTTCAACAAAGGGATGAATCTGAGCTCTGATCTTGTGACGGCGCTCAAGGGAGGAGCAGCGATATGCCGAGCGTTTGATTGCGCCGTGGCACATCTTGAGTTTCATTCCAATGCTCATCGTCGCTCGACCGAACTTCCTGGGACCTATCGACAAGCTCAGCTTCTTGCCCGGCTTTGCCAGCGCAGCTGGATCGCCAAATCAGAAAGAGCACACTTGCGAAATAGCCCAGCTGAAGAAGTAGCGAACAGCCCAGCGTCGTGACGACTGCTAGACGTAACGAATGCGAGGCGAAGTAAACCGTCACAGCGTTGCCGCACAGGACCAGCCCGAGGAGCCGACAAAAGATGATGAAGCGCATGCCGTCCTCCTGATTTTGTCTCGTCAAATCATGCAGCTCATGCTGCGACCTGGTCGGCCGCAAGATGGGTCTGGCAGTTCTTTGGGCAGACGCGGCCGCAGGCTCCGCAGCCAATGCAGCGGCCGGCATGGTCGACAACCATGATCATGCGATTGAGCTCACCATCGAAATCGTCGTCATCGGCGTCGCAGGCGCCAAGGATCTCACCCGCGTCATCGACGCCGTAAAGATGCATGACCTCGCGCGAGCAGACTTTGAAGCAGCGGCCGCAGCCGATACAGATCTTGCCATCGATAGCGATCAGATATTCCGGCACCCATATGGAGCCGTCGCGGCTGATGAATGTGCTCCTCATCGCAAAGTCTTCATTTTGGCAAGCTCTCTCCTGGCACCATCCAACTCGGCATAAACGGCATGCGTTTTCTCGGCGACTTCCTCTATCTCAATCCATTTGACCGGGAGACCCTCGGCAAGGTCGCGCAAGTTCGTCTTGGCAATTGCCGCGCGCAGTTGAAGCTTTCGGACTTTCTTCGCCATCTCATCCAGGTTTGACATGATCCTTCCTCGAAAATGGGTTTCTTCACGCCCGCGCCACTTCGGGATAGGCAATAGCTGCAGTCACATCGCCGACCAGTTTCGCGGCCGGTCTCCGCGAGTTTCCGGAGAGTCTCGAAGCCGAACCGGTAGACGTCTCGACAGACGTTTGATTTCTGTTGTTGACAATGTCATCACGCCTTAGCGCTCCTCGATCGCCAGCTCCGCTACGGTCTAAAACGGATCCGGATTGCCATTGAGTGGATATTCCGGCGCAGTTCCTCGGGGACAATGAAATCGGCCAGCAGCCCGGTGTCCGATTTCCGTGGAAATCCTGAGCACGGATCAGCCGCAGGAGGCATTTGACGAACGGGCGGGCACGGGCCTCGCCATCCTTGTTGACGGCAGGGCCAAGCGCTGCGTGAGACATTTCGTTTCCTCAATTTCAGGTCTCGTCCTCAACGGAGGATTTCTGCTTTCGGTTACGCTGACTTCGTGCTCGCTTACGCAGCCGACGTCCGGCCTCGCCAGGCCGATTCCACGTAAATGCTGCCCCTGTGGCCGACCTTGAACAGGTCCTGGACTGTGACGTCTTCAACGACGGGCCAAATTCGCGTCGAATATCGCCGCCGCGGCTATTCGGTTGGAAGTCTAAGGTCCGAGCCCTGACCTGCAGCAAACGGTCCACGCTGTGCTCCATGGACATAGTTACTGCGGGCGCGCCGCAGAAAATGGGCGGATTGACCAGGGTTCCATTCCACTTGTCATCCCGACACCTTGCCGGGCTGAAAGTTCGTGAGAGGTTCGCCACGCAGCCAGTCGTCCACTTTGATCAGAGGAGCCGGGGACTCTCTACGCAACATGTTGTTCTCCATTCCCACACCTTTCCTGACGTTTATACGCGAGCTGGTTCTTCTCTCAGAACGGAACACACCGGTTAGGAGACCATCAAAGTCTTGCGTGTTCTCATGCGATCAGCCCTCATTCAGTATTGCCGATCTCAACCAGCAAACGTCATGCCAGCGCTTTGTCCGCAGTAAATGCATGATTCTCCCTCGAACCTCACAAGCCCAAGACGGCCGGTTGTTTTGAACCCGACATGTTTTCTGCCGCTGTCAGCTTTTGGACACGCATTATGCGTCAGACGCTTGAGGGCGAGAACCGCTCGTCGGCCATCGTTCGCCGCCGGCGATACGCGGGCGCGCTAGGCTGACCCAGCGCCCAAACCGCATGACCTTCTTGACCGGCTGGCAATAGGTCGGAAATTCCGCGATTCCGAAAAGTCAGCGCAGTGCAGCCCACTCGGCATTTGCCGCACGAATGGCAAGCGCCCGAAAGCTGTCAATCGAGCGATCCTCCAAGGCGAGGGCCTGCGTCTCGACGATATGATTGGTTACGGCCGGCCAGTGTTCGTGTCTATGGTCTGCGAGTGGCCTTCGGCAGCCAGTGGTAGCGAGTAAAGCTTCGGCATCATCGGCTTTGATTGCCGCCCAAAACTGGTCGAAATTCCGATAGGCTATTATGCCCCTTCCTCATCGAGAACAGGAATGTCTGCTCTGGCGTAGAAGCCTAGCACGGGTCCGAGATCAAAGGTCGTTCCTGGCGCAAGGCGCCGGACGGACGTGGGCCATGTTTCGGTCGATACGCCATCGATACCTCGCGCCAGCGTGCTGGCGAATCGGGGCATCAGCGGTGCGAGTGTCTGCGCCAGGATCGCAGCGGCCGTCGTCTGAAGGGCGAGCGAAGTGCGGGTGCGGGCGGGATAGAGACGTCGCGCCGCTTCATAGTTTTGCGCCTGTCGGTAGACCACACAATCGCTCACGAAACAGCAGGCTTGCGCGGCCGCGCGCCGGACCGAAAAGCCATCGTCCGAATAGGCGCGTTCCATCGCTGCGCGATGGATCTCTATCCGAGCAAAGAAAGCACGATCGGCGGGAGCCCAGTCGCCTGCGTCGGGCACACAGCCGCCAAAGTCCTGTTTGATTTCCCCGTGCAGCGCATCAAGCCAATTCAGCCAGATTCCTTGGAACACCTCGTTCTCCGTGTGGCGTAGCGCGTCCAGCGTGAAGTTCGTCCGCTCACCTTCCGGGCGTGTCAGGCCCAAATGAAGACGTACGACATCGACTGTCTTTTGGCCCAGAACCTCTTTGCCCCAGACCGCATGGCTGCGGCTTGTCGAGAACTTCTGACCGTCGAGCAGGTAGAACTCGTTCACATGATACCGGATGCGCGGCGTCCAGTGGGAGAAGACCTCAGCATAAAGTGCCGGATAAAGCAGGGCGTGGTAGAAGGAATTATCGAAGCCGAAGAAATGGACAATTTGCCAGTCCTTGCTGGGCAGGGCCGCATTCCAGTGTCGACCGAGCGATGTAGCTAGCGTCTGGATGTTGTAAAGAAAGCCAAACGCCATCTCTGGCCAGACCCAGGTCACCTGCCCCGGGAACCCCTCGGCCGGTAGCCCCCAGTCCGACGGGTGGATGATGGGCACGGAAAAGTCGCCGCGTTGGCGTAGACGCGCGAAGAGGTCCATGATCCGAACGGGGGCGCCCGACGCCCTTAAATGCCGGTCGATATTGTCGTAGCACCGTTCCAGCGCAAGTTCGGGACGGCGCACGGAGCCGACCACCGGCGCCTCGGCCGAGTGCCGCGACCGGACTGCATCTAGGTCGTGGCATAGGTTCGGTGCGCCGCATTCCTCGCAGATGTTGCCACCAGCGGAGCTGCCGCAATCGGGGCAGAGGCCGCTTACATCCGGCTCGTAAAGGTAGTCGCCTGTCACAGCATCGAAGAGCGCAGGGCTCTGGCGCAGATCTACCGCCGTGCTGCTCAGAAGACTACGGAAACACGCGGCTTGAAACTCTGCATAAGCGCTATCGCCCAAGGTGGGGAGGAAGCTGTGGACCTCACAGTCGAGAAGCGCAAGCGTGGCTCGAATCTCGTCGGCGTAGTGGCGCGCCACCTTTCCGGGCGTCGATTGATCGGCATCGGCACGCGTGGCGACGTAGCTCTGGTAATCGTCGCTTCCAGTCAGGTGATAGGCTTCGACCCCTTTCATGCGCAGGAAACGCGTGTAGACATCGGCGCCAAGATAAGGGCCAGAAAGATGCCCCAGATGCAGATCGCCATTAGGCGTCGGCGGCGTGGAGAAGACGAAGATCGGCCCGCGGGGAATCGCGACCTGTGCAGCAGCTTCGAGGGCCGCCTTGCCGTCGCACCAGTAGACATCGACGAAGTTTAGGTTTTCGAGCCCATCGTTGTGCAGCACATGCGCTTCAAAAGGATGGAACAGAACGACATCGCCGGCTGCGACCGAGATTTCCCCAAGGTCGGTCCTGACCTTGCCCGCTCCAGACAGGACCACGAAGGCCTCGATTTCGTCGTGCCGATGGGGCTCGGATGTGACGCCTGGTGCCACCTTGCCAAATGAAAACCCGGTGCCCGCGCTTCCCGTCCCAAGCGCAGCCATGTCGATACCGAACACCCGCGACAGCTGCGTTCGAGAAAACGTGGATTTCCGCATGACGAATCTCAGCTTGTTGAAGCAGTGGTATCTTCGGCTGCCAACGCAACAGCCCCTGCTGCAAGTTGCGAAGAGAGCGGCAGCCCGACACGTTGGCCGCCTCCGTTAGAATGATCCGGCTCTGGGTGCCCAAGCGGGTGACGACGGGCGCCAGTGGGGCTTTAGACGTTACAGAAGACCCCCGGCGACACCTGCACAATCGACATACCGAAGCGTCGTAACGGACTGCTGGCGATGCTCCAGTAGCCGGCAATCAAAACCATGCTCTCCGCGCAGTTTTTGGCGGCCGATCAGTTTCGTGTGCATTCCCGCCCTGGTTCCGTGAGCTCAATCGCGATAGAAAATGCCGTTTGGGGGTTTGAGGTTGTCGAGATCGGCCACTTTGCCCTCCGGCGGATTAAGGGCGCGCTTAAGCACGTTATATTCAGCGCGGGTCGGTCCACCGGTCGAAGCACGCTGGAACACCAAGTAGAGTGTACGCCGCGAACGATTGCTTTTGTTTGGTTGTGAGTAGTGCGGTGCGTAATCGTCGAAGATGAAGATGTCGCCAGCCTTCCATACTACGGGTTCCCAGGAGAATGTTTCGGCGACCTCAGGATCAATCACCCCGCCGGCATCCATGGGAAATACCCCCTTCTTGTGGTTGCCGGGACTGAAGAAAAGGCCGCCGTTGTCCGGGTCGGAGTCGTCAATGCCTATGGCAACGACCGCATGGACCATCCGGTCGGGCAGCCTGTGTGGGATGTGATAAATGTCCTGATGCGGGCGATAGCCGCCGCTATCGGGATAGTGGAAAATCAGCAACTCCTTGAGCCTGCGCGAATCTTCGTCAAGCAAATCCTCGACCGCAGACTTTATGCGCTGATCTTCTAGGAGAAGAAGACGCAATGGGTCATGGAAGTCGAGAAAATTCTCGGCCTTGGAGATGATCTTTCGATTGTCCGTCGTTTTCTCGAACCACATGAGCCATTTATCATCGCTGACATCCCAGCGTGATATGTCTTCAACAAAGCTGGAAATACCTTCCAGAGCCGCGGGATCGAAGAACCTTTCGAGCCTGACGTATCCGTCTCTCTGCCACTTTTCTCTTTGTGCATCGGTCAACATGCGAAAAGCCTCCTGTTGGAAAGAGTGGTTGGTCAAACATTCCGGTTAGAGGCAGTCGGGCGCCGTCAGGGTGTGGGCCCACGGAGACGATACTCCACGGCATGCAGACGGCGACGCAAAGTGCGTTCCGCTCCGGGTGGATTGCAAGGCTTTGTTGTCCCTCCTCGATGGAGAGATCGCCCAGGCCCGTAAAGATCTATCGCTCCGGTACGTCTGCATAGTAGTCACGGCCGAGCATGCTGTTGATGGTGCGACCGCTCGATAAGACGACCTTTCGTGCAGCCTGACGCAACGCAAGTCGTGCGCCGCGCAAATCTTTGCGACAAGTTCCCGTTCGGGTCGGGCGATCAGGGAGGCACGTCGCTGGCATCGGGTCCATCGATGCTCCAAAAACGAGTATTGTCCGCACAAGTTCGGCGCTAGACTGCCCATCCGAGGCCAAGCCGGGTCCTCGCGTTCCCTAAGCTGGTCCCGATCACTAACCTCACCCGGTCCAGCCACCACACGCATCGCTACGGGCGGGAGGCCTCCGCTGACGGCCGACGCAGCCATGGCCGTTAGGGCCACAGGGCACTTTCGAGTGAGCGACCTTGTACGGTTTCGACGACCGTGGGGCAAATTCTCGCCCGCAGAATTAAGCGATGCGCCCATAGGTCCAAGGGCATGTTCAGTCACGATGAGTTCGGAGCGGGCTCCGGACTGCGCCGCAGCGGAGGCGGACATCATTCCTTGGATGCCACCGCCGATGATCAGTAGTCGCTGAGTCATATCCCGCTGCCCATTTCTTCGGCTACCGGGTCGGGCCAGCTCTCGACGGTGGTACGGCTGATAAAGCCAGGATGCTCAGGGTTCGCGCACGGCGCGCGCTGTAGAAGGCTGTCAAGAATGCGGCGAGCTCGCCAGGCCAGCAGGCTTAGGTTCGGATCGGCCAGCCCGCGCTGCCCGGGATTGGCGTTCTGTACGAAGATGCGTCTGTCACGCGGTCCGTCCCAGCACACCGAAAAATCCTCGTTGATGACCAACTCATTGTCGGTCTGTTGCAGCCGATCCGCCATCGGTTCCAAAAAGCTTGGCACGGCGTTCTCGTAACCGGTGGCCAGGATGACGATGTCGGCCGTGACTTCTTCGACGTCGCCCAAGCCGCGCTGCAGCGTCAAGTTGTGACCCGCGCCGGCGTTGATGCAGCGCGAAACGTTGCAACCCGGCCGCAGTGCGATGTCACATAGGTCTGGCTCAAGAAATTCGTGGCGATACAGCGCCTGGTAGACGGCGCGCAAAGTGCGATCCGAAATACCATCCGAGGCGAGCACGAAACGCCGCAGGAACAGCTTGCGCTGCGGCTCGCTCATTACTGCGAAACGATCCGAAAAACAGGGCATGAACAACTCGTTTGTGAACGGGCTGTTGTCGAGGGGCAGGTAGTTTTCGCGCTGCGAGACCCAGGTGATCGAGGCAGGCCGCCGTTCTCTTGGCCCACCGACCAAATGCAACAGCACCTCGGCTCCCGACTGGCCGCCACCAACGACGCAAACATGTTTATGTCGCACCTCAGGATGGATGTGCAGCAAATCGGATGAATGGAACAGGTTGCGTCCGATCCAGCCCTGAAATTGAAGTGGAATCCGCGCTTGCTTGCCGATGCCGACCACCAGGTCTCTTGCACCGAGAACTGCATCGTCCGTCCGCACCCGAAACTCGCCATCATAGCGTATTTCGCGCACGGTCTCGCCGCCGTGGACAAGTGGGTTTCTGCGGAACGCCCAGTTCAGGTATTGCTCGAACTCAGCCCTGAGCACAGCATCGAACTGTGCATTCAGGAAGTGATACAGACGCCCGTTCTCGTGCAAGTAGTTTATGAAGGTGTAGGCGGATCGCGGATTCACCAGCGTGACCAGATCCTTGATGTGGCTGACCTGGAGTTCTGAGGAATCGAATGCGCTGCCTGGATGCCAGCGGAAGTCGACTTGCCGATCCAAGAACAGTGCTCCGTGCCCGATTTGCTCGTGTATCTGACACGCAAGGCTCAAATTGGACGGGCCAGCACCGATCCCAATGCAAGAGAGATCCAGTTGTCTTGCTCCTACTGACCTTTCCCATACAGACGCTGTGCGCAGCGAATGTGGGCCATGGCAGTTGGGCTTGCCCTCCCCGCAGGCATCGTCGACACCGCCGGACTTGCGACAGCTTGTCCGCGCGTTCGTAGTATCGGGTGTGACGCCCGCGGATCCCGGCTCCGTGATGAGGTCGGCACTCATGCGCGTGGCTGGCATCGAGAATCCCGCCTCGATGACCCCCGCGTGGTCAGTGACATGCTTTCGCAACCTATCCCTCATTGCAATTGGGCTCAGTTGTGCGCCTCGACCGCGATGAGCCGACCTTCGGCCAGCTTGGCGACCAGCGAGGGCACGGTCATCAGTGCGGCGACAGCATTTTTCCGTGGGTTTGATCATAGAAGACATCCGCTGCTGAATTCGGGAAGTCCCCTGCATCGAACGTGCCAGAGCAAAAAGATCAGCAAAGCAACGGAAGGCATGGCTTGCGATCCTGTCGAGTATCCGACATTGAGGCCGAAACCTTGCACCGGCGCCGATTTTGCACGTAGTCGTACTTTTCGACTTCATAGCGTTGCAGGCGCTCTTGGCACTTTCCACACGGTCGACTGACCTCGGCGCCAAGTGTTCGACCACCCGAAAAGGAATTTCCGTTGCAGCTGACCATCAGGCGTCGCGCACGATCGGGCCAGCCGCGTGAGCTGGAGCGCGAGGAACGAGAAAGAAGAGAGCGCGACCGCGACGACCGGGACCGTTAGAGGACCATGTTTGATCACCGGACTACGTTTACCAGTACAGCGACCCCGAGTGACGAGCGGTTTGGCAAGCTATTTGCAGCCGTCATCTGTCGGGGTGCACTGCAGGCCGCTTATGAAACGGTGTCTGGCTGGTAGCAAAACTACGTGCAGTGGCGCGGCGAGATGATAGCTTTTTTGCCGGCTTGTGGCCGTTTTGATCGTTGCGGGCCCTTGGCGCTCGAGTCTTATGTGAAGACAGACGAACCGAATCGGAATCCGACTGCTGACGAAACAGCCGATTGTGCAATGGTGGAATTCACTTACCGAGGCTGAGCGCTCGGACTGGCTGGCCTGGGCGGATTCACCGTGCCCGCGAGGCTTGGGCAGCATACTACCTTAGGCACCGCTCGATTTACAACCTGCTGGAGTGATCCACCAAATATAGATCGCAAGGAAGAATCCGCTGGCACACGGAAAGGCTTGGGGGATGATTTGGTGAGCGGCTTACAGTCGCTCCCGGAAAGGTGGCCTGGAGCACGGCACCGGCTTCTCCGGAGATCGCCTGTTGTTAGCGCCAACCTTGCTTGAATTCTTCGATGCTGGGCGAGGCGATCTCCTTGAGAGTTCCGAACCTGCCGGTCAAAACTCGGCAAGGTCGTGAAACAGATTGAGACGCCTCGCTCTCCTTACCCCATCATGGGCGGCCGAGCGCCGACCGCGAAGAAAAGCGAGTGACCTGCGGGACGGTCCAGAAAAAGTGCAGGAGTGGCTTGACCTAAACGACCGCAATCAGAGAAGACTTTGATGTCCCTCATACCGCAGCCTTCCTCATACCAGCGGACCCAGAAGCTGGCCAAATGGCGCTCTGCCAATCCTAACAGATCAGACAACGTGACAGCGCGTAGAGTGCTGGTTGCCTTGCCGCGCGGAGGCGCCAGCGGTGTATGTCTCGCCAGTTACCTCCTGCCGCGTCAGATGGCGCTGACGCTTAACCTAAACCTACACCAACTTTAACTTTATTTAACAATACGTCACAACCTTTATAAATGTACACAAGACAATGTTCTTAACATAATCAAATACTTGGCAACTACACTCGCGCTTCCGTGGCTGCGTTGACGGTAAAACCTGTAAATGGTAGTCTTTGGCTGAAAGTTTTATCAACTCCCGTTTGATCAGATGCAAGGCTACATGCAAATGGTCAGCCGATAGTCACACCCATTTTGGGCGCTGTTTCCTTGTCCTGTTTCTACTAAGAGAGCGGCTGCAAAGGTTAACTAGGATCAATTAACGATTTAACAGCGGCGGTTTGCTCCTAAGACTCCGGCTCGAGGCCGATTACTCAAACAGTCCATGGCATTTATAGTTTCTTTGCCGGCTCGTTAGAAACTTTATAGCGAATGCGGTTGCACTTTGGAAAAGTGGCGAGCCAGGCCCGAGGAATGGACGGCAGGTGTGAAGCTCGCGGCCACAAAGACTGCGCTTGCGCTGTAAATTAAGGCGCAAAACAACGCGGCTTATACTGAAGCGCTTGGCCCCCAGAGTAAAGCAAGTCAATATTTTGCAGCAGTCGTCCGAAAGGTTCCGCATGAAACGTGTGTTTGATCCTGACTCTTATGCCGAGATCGTCCCGCGAGTTCCCGGCGACGAGGTTTATCAGTTTATTGGTTACCCTGATGCAATGTTTCCAGACGGGGGCTGCCTGAGAGAAACGATCGCCCAACGGCAAAACCCGGATGATCGCCTGCTCTGGAGAGGCATGCGTGATACGCACTATAAGGCACAGGTCAGAGTAAAAGACATTCCAACTATTCTGGACGAATTCCACGACTCCATACACATCCTTTCGCTTGACTGCTTCGATACGTTGCTATGGCGCAAGACAGCAACGCCCGAAGATGTTTTTGCCGTGCTGGCCAATAATCCCGTCGCGCGAAGCTTGGGGGTGACTCCCGACCAACGGGTTCGTGCTGCTGCGCGTGCCTATCGAGCAAATCTCTTAGAGAAAGACTCCGGGGAGATCGATCTCGCTGATGTTTATCGACATTTTGCGTCGCTTTCTGGTGAGGAACGGGAACTCTTGGCCGAGGCGGAAATCCAGACCGAGATGAATGTTTGCTTTGCATTCTGGCCCTACGTCGAACTGATCAGGCAGGCGCATGCCCGTGGGATTAAAATTATTATCGTGAGCGACATGTATTTACGCGAAGGTCAGTTAAGGCGCCTCTTGGCTCGGCACCTGCCTCCAGATGCTATGAAGGCAATCAGTAAGGTTTACTGCTCTGTTGATTATGGGACACCGAAGAGTGATGCCCTTTTTCAAGTTGTGATTAAAGAGTGCGGCGTGTTTGCCTCACAAATACTTCACATTGGCGATAATGGTATATCCGATGCGCAAGTCCCGCGAAAATTGGGTATACGTGCTCTGCATTTCGTGGCATTTGATCGCAAGGTCACCGACTTTTTGCGGCTACAGCACGCGGCATCTTCGTTGATTGTAATGGAGGAGGCTGCGCCGGAGGCAGTTGTTGTCCCTCGCTATAGTCCATTTCGGCCGGTGTTCTCTGCGGAGGACCTGCATCCGAATGCGCCTGAGACAGTGATCGGCTACTTGTCGTTTGGTCCGGTGCTTTACGCCTACGCCCGTTTTCTCATGGATGAGGTTGAGGCGCTAGAACAGCGGGGCCAACGAGTAAGAGTTCTCTTTCTCTTGCGTGATGCTTATCTTCTTTCAGCTGCGTGTGAAGCCTATGCGCGCAGGCCAATTGGCAAGCTGGCACGAATCAACAGATTTGTATCTGTTGCATCATCTTTCAAAACTATCACTGATGTCGATTACTACCTCAGCGAGATCGATACGAGGATTGATAATTTTCATTCCACTGCGAAACAGCTTTTGCTTCCGCCCGAAGTGACCGAATTGCTGATACGGATCGCACATCAATCTGCCGATCCACAAAAAACGTTCCATCAGTTGCTGCGCGATGACGATGTGTTGGCGCTCATATTCCAAAAGTCGTCCGCTCTGCGTTCCAGATTGAGGCGCTATATGTCAAGTGTTTTAAAGTTGGAGGAAGGTGACACGGTTGTTTTGGCAGACAATGGCTATGACGGCACGATCTTGGACTATCTGACCCGCACCTTTAAAGATGAAATAAAAATAGACATATTGGGTCGCTATCTGGTCGCATCCCACCATCCTTACCGTCCGGCGAACAGAAAAGAGCTTATTACAACATCGTCGTGGGAATACCATTTGTTTGAGCAATGTTGTACCGCCAAGGAAGGGGCGGTTGTGGATTATGATGATGACGGAAATCCAGTTTTCGATAATGTCGAACTTAGTGAGAAGCAGTACGGGAAGGCGAAGAATATTCAATCTGAATGCGTGCGCTTCATCAATGATGCCGTGACGTTTTTTACAAAATCTGGCGTCATGCACGATTTAGCTATTTTAAAACACTCCGCCCATGCAGCCCTATTCCGCCATGTCTATATGCCCATTGAAGCGGAGCTGGAATATTTCAGGGATTTTCAACACGACAACGGTGTCGGACAAGATCGTCTCCTTACGATCTACAATCAAGAAAGTGCCTTGAAGACTGTGAGGCGCCTTCCGTCGCCTTATCGGCTGGATGCATATGAAACACGCAGCTTGGGACTTGACTTTACATTCAGCGCTTTGTTACAGAAAAGATTTAAGATTAATCTAGCCGAAAGAGATATGAACGTACGTTTTTCACCCTTGGAGATTTCGGTAGGAGGGGCGCACGAATCGAAGGTGTTCTTGCTTAGAGCGCACCATCTGTATGACGGATACTTCTCACTGTTGATTCCATATCTAAGCGGAACCTGGGTGAAGATGTTTTTGGGGCTACATTACGAGTGGTTGCAGGTTGCAGATATCGCACTATCGAACGGTGCAAGATGCGGGCTAAAAACGCTATTGGGATCTGTGGACTTGAAGGAAATAACGCAGCATGGCGAGATTTACCATTGCCTGTCGCGAGAAAGTGTTGCGATAATTCGTCCGATTGATTGTGAACAGTTCCAAGCTCCTCATTACTGTCATATTATCTTTCGCCCATTGGTTTCGAGGGCCGCTGATCCGCCGGGGGGCCAGGCACCACGCAATAATGAGGAAGAGTCACGCGTGCCCAGTGGTGCGAGTACGCGGCTGCGACGATCGAACTGGCGAACTGTTCAGATCCTATGAAGGTGCGCCGGGAGAACGGCAAGTAGTAGATGGAGAAAGTCTAATACTTGCAGGAGTAGCGTCCACGTCGGGCACGAGGAGTGCGTAGGTATCCCAGAGGCTGTCGGCGAAGCGTCGGTAGCGGATCGTATAGGCCTGCCACTGAGCATGTGCTGGAGGTGCACAGGGCAGGAGAAGAGTTTCGACATCGGTCCCCGTGAGCAGCGCGTTGGTGCCGGGATCGGTGATGATGCGGTTCTCGGCTGCGGCGTCTAGAATGGTGATCCCAGCCATCGTCGGTGTCTCGGCCATCTGCCTCGCCGCGGAGCAGTCGACGCCCCTTCGGCGCGCCAGAGTTCCAGTGTCTTGTCACCGAATTTGTCGGTGACAACGCCCGCCAGCAGTTTGCAACTCCGTACGAGTCGACGACATAAACTTCGCAGGTGGGCATCATCTGCTCCGGCCAATTAATTGGCGTGGATGAGCGATTGAGGCGCTCTTGCGCTCGATCCAGCCGGTATAATTGTAGCGATCGGCGCGGTAGGACGAGGATGAAAAGTAAATAGCCCGATCGGTCGCGTCGAAGGCGGTACGGTCAATTTGCAGCACCGCAGTACCGCTCGACACGTCGAGGGCTTTCGCCAGTCTGGCACGCGCGATGCCAGCCCGTATCTCCTGTTTGGCTCGGGCAAGCGGCACACCAAGCTGCTGCTCAAGGATCTTGGTGAGAGAGGCGTCGGCGAGGTCGATCTTTTCCATGTGGCGCCCGATTGCCGGGACGAACGAAACTGTCTCAACCGCTACGACTTCGTCGTCGATCGTGCGTAGGCGCTCGATGGTCAACACGCTTTCATCGGTCGGCACGTTAAGTGCGGCTGCAACCAAGGCATCAGCCGAACGCCAGTCGACCGTCACATGCCCAGTACCCGGTCGGAAGCCGCGCGCCAGGGCTTCTTCGGAGAATCCTGAAAAAGTGAGCAAGTCCCTGCCACTGTAACGTTTGGCAACGAACGTCCCCTTGCCAGCGCGGCGATAAAGCAAGCCTTCGCCGACAAGGGCAAGCACCGCCTGTCGCACAGTGCTGCTGCTGAGTTCGTGCTGCTTCATCAACTCCATCTCAGTGGGGAGCCGATCCCCAGGATTGAAGACGCCGCTCTCGATCTGAGACCGAATGAAATCGGCGAGCTGGATATGAAGTGGAGTTCTACCGGGCTGGACCATGCGGTCTCCTTAAGCCTAGATCACGCCTGGCTGAAGAGATCGCCGAATTTGCCGGTCTGGGCGTCCGAGCCATAGTTATCAGCCTTCTCGCGCAGCTTGCCGACGATGATGGAGCCGTTTGCCCTGCTGTTCTCCGCGATCTGGCGCGGGAGCCTCGATGGCGCGCCGCACGATATCGGCGCCGTATCTCTGGTCGGCGTTGTCGACGGCTACCGCCTCGAGTGCGCAGGGCCCACTCCGCCGCCAGGCAGGATGCCTCTCGACCGCTGCGCGGGTAGGTGTCGCGCGTCGTTGACGCGGTCCTTGCTTTCCTACACCTCGACCTTGGTCGCGCCTCCGACGCTGATCACCGCGACACCGCCGGGGAGCTCGGCCAGCCGATTCTGTAGCTCCTCGCGGTCGTAATCGGAGGTGGCCTCCTCGATCTGCGCCTTGGTCTGCGTGTGCGGCCTCGATCTCCTCCTTCCTGCCGACGTCGTCGAATATCGTGGCGTTCTCTTTCTCGATCGAGACCTTCCTAGCGCGGCCGAGCATCTCCGGCGTGACATTCTCCAGGGTGATGCCGTCGCTGATGGCGGTGCCGCCAGTCAGGATCGCGATATTCTCCAACATCGCCTTCCGGCGGTCACCGAGCTTGTGGTCCGGCGGCTTAAGCTGGCTGGTTTCATTGCGTGCGTCAGGACCGGCGGCGATAACTTTGCCCTCCTGCGGCTTTTCCTTCACGGTGTCGGGAATGGTAATGCCGCCGTCCGTCTTCTCGTCGGCTTCGATGCGGCGGACCAGGATGCGGTCATGCAATGGACGGAACGTCATATCGTTCTCCTTTAGGACAAGATTCCTCGGACTGACAGGGCTGGTGCGGGCTCGCGCGACCCTTTTTCGGTCGCGCGCACATGCGGACCCGATTTTGCTGCCTTCTCCAAGAGTGGGCTGGCCTAGGAAGTTCCGACGGTTATGCCCTGTATTGCGATTGCGCCATGGGACGCGTTGACCGTTTTCGCGATGCGACGAGACGAAGTTTGACTGGGCTATCCTGAGCCCACAAAATACGTCTTCGGCGCGTTCAGCAGCTGGCATACTGGTTGTCAGATGCCACATCAGACAGCCTGGGTTACCTCTAGGGCTACGATATGCCCCCGGTGAGAGTTGATATTCCAGCTGTCGCGAAACTGCGATACTCGATAATCGTTGCATTCTTCGGCGCACGCTCTCTTTCGACGCGTCGAGCTCGCCGAAAAAGCGAACCTCTCCCTCTTGGCCCAGTGTCCGCAATCGCGATGGCGTTCCTCGGCTTCGCGACTGCAATTCCAACAAATGATTCCCTATGATCTGCCACAGCTCGTCCTCCTGTGATGAGGATCGGCTCGGCCCGCCCGGGCAAGCCTCGGACGCGCAGTGCAGGGCGAGCCACCTCACCGACAGAGGGACATACGGTCTTACTTTGAAGCGCAGCCTTGGCGTGAAGAAGCGCTCGCGCCCAGCCTGACCTGCTTCTCGACCCAACCCTTCTCCCAACTCGACGCTGGAGTGCAGGCCACCGGCTTGACAAGATAGTGGCCGATCCCAATGCAGGGCCAAACAGCGTCATCGACGCCCTCATGCCATGGAATTCCCAGCGCTGAATGGCTGCCGCTCACGCTACATGCGGCAATATGCGCTTCAATCTGATTGCCGCGCGGCACCCGGGGACGGACGCTGGCTGGCTTGGTCTACGTTCAATGATGCGTTCGATTTGGGCCGCTGCATCAAGTCAATCGCTCGAAGACGACGTTGATGTCAGTCATTGCAGCAAGCCGGTATGATCTGCCTTCCATGAGATTGATGATCCGATCTCTATTGCCCTTTAGATAATGCTCATTTGGCTCGCATTGGATGACAGCAGGTCTGATGCACTCGTAGTCAACGGCCTCGACGAGATCGTGATCCAGTCCTTCGCAATCAATCGATAAGAAATCGATCTTGTTGGCATAAGGGGTCAGTAGCTCATTGATACCAATCGCGCTCACCTCGATATGTTCTCGGATACCTCCTATACCGTCGAAGTCGCCGAAACTTTCAACGTGTGCTTTATCCACCGACGAAAGCTCGTGGGCGTGTCCGATGAAGAGCGTCGCAGACGCTTGCGGAGCGGGCAAGACAACGGATTGAACGAGAACGTCTTCCGGGCGCGCAGTCCGGATCAGCGCTTCCAATTCAGGATTGGGTTCAACCAGAACGCCTCGCGCGCCTCTTTGGTACATAAGATAGGTACTTGAGGTAGAGATGGGGTGATTAGAGCCGATCTCGACATAAAACACACTGGCCCAAGATCTTTGGCTCTTGCAGAGTTTTGCCGCCAAGATTCCTTCGACAATAACGTCTTCTCCGGCTTGTGCGTAACTGGCCGGCGCGAAGTGCTTGATCCGAGAGTTCGGCAGATTAAGGCGAGCGATCTCTTGGTTTATGGACTGGTTTTCAAACTGGGACAGCATAGCTCGACCTAACGTATTGGAGGGGAGACCGCTACGACCGGTTGTCGCTACGGCTCTTGCTTCATAGTCCCAGCAATCGGCGTGCCACATGCCGAATGCGGTGCTTCTTACTTTTCAGGAGTGAAACACGCGCGCCCGCTGGAATGGCCGCGACACTTTTGTCGGGTTCGCGACATCGGCGCCACCAACGTCCCGGCGACTTGCCGAAGTGACGTGCAAACAGCGAAACCTGCTTGCAGCGGGCATTGAGCACTAGAGTTGCCACCTCCATGTCCTCGCTCATGCGCTACGGAAGTTAAGGCATGACAAGACTAAAGGCTCCAAGTCCGACCTTGTCCGCCAGCCGTGATCGCCTGAGGCCGGTGGCACGAGGCCCGATCACGTGAAATGCCGCCATTCGACCAGCAGGCCGTGGCGGTTCTCCATCACCCATGTGCCACGAAGCACAGCTTGGCCTCCTTGCCCGGCCCTTGCGGTAGAGCCTGGCTTCGGGATCGGGCCGGGGCATGAGCCTCCGGTTGCAACGTTTCGCGCTGCATATGGCCGGGCGGGTCACAGGCTGACGCTGCAGCGCGGCATGACCGACGTCGGAAAAGTCAAGGCCGATACCGCATCCTGGCCACCCGGTTACCCAAACGCGCTGCCAGGCCGACAATGAGTTGGCTATTCGCGAGGATTTCTCGGTGCGCTGGAACGGACCACGTGACAGTCGCATCTTCGTACAATGCGAACCTCGGGCAGCGTGGACTGACTGATCCGAACCTTAGCCCGCTGGCCTGGGCGCGTGTCGGAGCCTTCTAGACGAAACTTCATGCGGGGTTGATGGATGTAGCGCAAGCCAGCGAAATACAAAGGTTGCTGAGGCCGATCTGATAACCATTTCCCGGAGACCACACCCACCACAAACGATCTTACGCTGCCGCTGGGCGGTTTGTCATCAGTCGGCGGCAAGTCCGTCGTTGCCCATTTCAACGGCGGCATGCTGTCGTCCAACAGCAGCGTTCTGACTTTATAGCGAAGGGTCACAGGCGTGCGCCGCTTTGCCTGTCAAAGATGTGGACCCGGCGCGGATCGATCCTCAGCCTTATCTCCCCACCAGGTCGGACGGTAAGCCTGTCCTTGACGATGGCATCAATCGCGTCCGCACCAAACTTGGCGAAGATCTGCGTTTCGGAGCCAGTCGGTTCCAGCACCAAAACCGTTGCCGACAAGCCGTCGGGCGCGATGTCGATATGCTCGGGACGTATGCCGTAGATGACCGGCTGGCCGCCCTGTGCCCTGGCCCCGTCGACCGGCAGCACGGATCCGGTGTCCGAGACAAAGATCTGCTTGCCGTCCGTTGCTTCGATCTTGCCCTTGATGAAATTCATGGCTGGCGAGCCGATAAAACCGGCTACGAAGACATTGCCCGGATTGTCGTAGAGATCGAGCGGTGCGCCGACCTGCTCAACCTTGCCGTCCCGCATCACCACGATCTTGTCGGCCATTGTCATCGCCTCGATCTGGTCATGGGTGACATAGACGATCGTTGTGCCGAGGCGCTGATGCAGTTCCTTGATCTCGACGCGCATGGCAACACGCAGTTTGGCGTCGAGGTTCGACAGCGGTTCATCGAACAGGAAGACCTGCGGGTCGCGCACGATGGCGCGCCCCATGGCCACACGCTGGCGCTGCCCGCCGGAGAGCTGTTTCGGGAACCGGTCGAGCAGCTTGCCGAGATCCAGGATCTCGGCTGCTTTCTTCACCTTGGCGTCGATCTCGGCCTTCGGCCTGCCCTTGATCTTGAGCGAGAAGCCCATGTTGTCGGCGACGTTCTTGTGCGGATAGAGCGCATAGTTCTGGAACACCATCGCTATGTCTCGGTCTTTCGGCAGCACATCGTTCACCACCCGGCCGCCGATGCTGATCTCCCCGCCCGATATCGCTTCGAGACCGGCGATCATGCGCAACAGGGTGGATTTGCCGCAGCCCGACGGGCCGACGAGAATAACGAACTCGCCATCGGCGATGTCGACATTCACACCATGGATTACTTGGGCGCTTCCGTAGCGCTTGACGATGTTCCTGACGGTGACCTGAGCCAACTGGCATCTCCTCTATTGCGCATAATCTGCATCTTCATCTCGGCCATCTTGTGCTGATGCAAAACCCTCAAGATTATTCTTTGACGCCCGACATCGCAACCGAGTCGGTGAAGAAGCGCTGGAAGCCCAGCAGGATGACTGCCGGGATGAGGCTCAGAATGGTCGATGCAGCGAAGATCTGGCCGTAGTCGGTGGTATGCTCCCCCGCCATCAAGGCGAGGGTGATTGGGGCGAGGAACATATCCTGGCGCGTCGTGACCAGAAGCGGCCAAAGGTAGGCCTGCCACTGGCCATTGAAAATGATGACTCCGGCAGCGATGAGAGCCGGACGTGAAAGTGGCAGAAAAATCTGGAGGAAAATCCTTAGCCAGCCGGCTCCATCGACTTGGGCCGCTTCAATCAATGAGCGCGGTATGGCGAGGAAGAACTGCCGCAGCAGGAAAATCACTATACCGTTGCCCACGAATGGCAAGATCAGTCCGATGTAGGTGTTCTGCAGCCCGCCCCGTGCGAAGATGGCCGATAATGGGATAGCCACGACCTCCTCGGGTATCAAAAAGCTGAAGACGATGAAGGCGAAGACAACGTCGCGGCCGCGCCACTGCATCGCACTCAACGCGAAGGCTGCGGCTGCGCACACCAGCAGTGCCACAACCACCGTACATGCCGCCACGACGAAAGAGTTAATCAATCCTGTTCGGAACGATCCGCCGAGCGCACTGCCAAAATTTTCCAGCGTCGGCCGTGGTGGAATGAAGCTGCCAATGGAAAGCGGATCGAGCGAGGTGAATATCTCGCTGCCAGGCCGGAGGCTTCCGGCAACCAGCCAGACGATCGGCAGCATAAAGCCGGCGGCGACGGCGATACCGAACAGCAGATGAACGATGCGCCCCGCACCGGCCGAGTTTGTTTCTCCGGCGCTCACAGTTGCTTCTCCCGCGACAGCAACCGGAACTGGATGAGGACGATGACCATCATGATGACCATCAAGGTCAACCCCTCCGCAGCAGCCAATGGCACGTCATTGAAAAAGTAGGCCTGCTGATACACGTCAAACATGACGAGCTGCGTGCTGCCGCTGGGCCCGCCTCGGGTAAGTATTGAGATCGGCGCAAACAGCAGAAATGCGGACACCGTGTCAGCGACGATTACGAAGGCCAGCGGCCGACGCATCAGCGGAATAGTGATGTGCCACAGCGACGAAAGCTTCCCGGCGCCATCGATCGATGCTGCTTCGTAGAGTTCGCGAGGAATGTCCTTTAGGCCCCCAATGAGGAAGATCATCCAGAAGCCGCATCCGATCCACGAGCACATAACCACGATCGACATCAGCGCCTGGTCTGGCGATGTGAGGAACGGCTGAGCGCTCACGCCTATAGACGTCAACAGCGCATTTGCCAGTCCCTGCGGGCGGTATGCTGCGCCCCACAGTATTGCTCCGACGCTCGATGGGATTAATACCGGAAGGAACACCAAGGTTCGCAGCAGCGAGAGGATCCGTGAATTTTCGGCAAACAGCAAAGCGAGGCCAAAAGCGATTGCCGTCTGCAGCGGCACGGTGACCGCAACAAAGGTTAGGGTCGCCTGGAGTGTCTTGGCAAAGGAAGGCGCCGTGAAAAGAAACTCGAAATTATCGAGCCAGACGAATTCGCCGTCGGGGCCGGACAGGCTCTGCTGAACGAGCCACCCTGCTGGCAACAACCGAAACATGATGAGGGCAACCAGAGCCGGAGACAGGAAGAGGAGCGGCGCTAGGGCCGCCCTCCATTTTGCAAATCGACCAATCATGGGAGCGGCCCTCACAATCCGTCCCTCAGAAACCGCGCCCATCGCCATCGCTTTTAGCGCTCGATGCGCTTGAAACTGCGCTCAAGTTCACGTTGAAGCTGCGGAAATGTCTGGGCAGCATCACTTCCGTTGCGGATATCGCTCCACGCACGCGTGACCAGCTCCTCCAATTGGAGATATCCGAGGGTACGCGGTCGCCGGATAGCCGTGTTGGCGAGCTCGTAGCTCATCAAAATATCAACTCCCTTCAGGTTGGGATTTTGCTGGGGGATGCGGCTCAGCACTTCGGCGTTTGCTTTGATGTTTGCGGATAGATTGCTTCCACCGGTGGCAACTACCGCCCCGTCTTTGTCCAAGCCCGCATAGTTCAGGAATTCCAAGGCCCGGTCGGCGTTCGTAGTGTCCGCCGCCATTCCCAGATGGAATGATTCAGAAGGCGTCACTGGCTTGCCACCGGCAAAATACGGATGAGGCGCTGCTGCATAGTCAAGACCGTCGATCTTGTTGAATTCGGCGATTCCCCAGGGACCGCCAACAAGAAATGCAAGACGACCGGCTTTGAACAGTTCTCTCATCTCTTGGCTGTTGGTCGGACCACGCGAAGCCACACCATCGGCGAAGATGCTTCCATACCATTTTCCTGCCTGCAGCCAGGCATCATTGGCCACGTCTACGGTCAGCAAATCGTCACCCTTGACGCCTGGACCACCGCCAAGCGATTCCGTCAGAACCTGTAGCTGGTAGTAGCGATCGACCTGCTCGAAGCCGAAGCCCGTCTCGGCTCCGGCCGCCTGCACCTTCTTGGCAAGCTCGATGACCTTGTCCCAGGTCATGCGCGCGTCGGACGAGACACTCGGCGCTTCAACGCCGGCCTTGGCCAGAAGCCGCTTGTTGAAGAACAGAAGCTGCGATGACTCCCACATCGGCATTGACAGCATCTTCCCGTTGTAGGTAGCGCCCTGCACATCGCTGGGGAACAGTATGCCTTTGCTTTTTTCTCCGAAGGCGCTCGTCAAGTCTGCCAAAATGCTCAGCTTGGAGAACGTCGGGACATAAGTTGGGTCCACGAGGAAGACATCGATTCCGGAATTCCCGGTCCGGAAGCGCTGGACGATCGTGTTCTGAAGGTCGGGAAAGGGCACACCCTCATAAGCAACCTTTACGCCTGACACCTTTTTGAAGGCATCGAAGAGCCCCTTAAAATCGGCGCCGTCTCCATAGCCGAAGACCCGCAGCGTCTGGTCCTGCGCCGCAGCCGGCAACGACCCAAGCAGTGGCAGCGACGACATCCCCAGCATACCGGTCAAGAAGCCGCGCCGACCCAAGCGATAGCCCGTCATAATCATCTTGTTTCCTCCCGTTCGTTCTGCGGCCCATAATAACCGCTCCCTTAGCTTCAAGGTCCAGGCTAGGCCATTTCTTGCAAGAATGCAATAACCGAATATTGCCAGACACCAACGCCGTGTGATAGCAATGACTCGCATTGAGGAGGCCACATGGTTCAGCCCGGTAGAACACCATTGCACATTCAGCTCGCCGATATCATTCGGTCTCAGATCGAGAGCGGCGTCTTCAACCCTGGCGATCAACTCCCCACTGAGATGGAGTTGATGAAGCAGCACGAACTCAGCAGCAGCACGGTGCGGCAGGCCGTGCTTGCCCTTGTCGGTGAAGGCTTGCTTTACCGACGCGCAGGCAAGGGGACGTTCGTTGCCAAGCGTCACATCGGCCGGGACCTGCTCACTTTTTCAGGATTTTCGGAAGAGGCCGTGGCGCGTGGATTCCGGCCGGGTACCAGGCATGTGACGGTCGCCTGGCGTTCCGCTGACGCGGTGGTTGCAGCCGCTCTCAACGTGCCGACCGATGAGAGGGTGCTGACCATTGAGCGCCTGCGAACCATCGACGATGAAGTCGTGGCGGTTGAGACGGTTTCGTTTGCCGCGGCAATCGGACGCCAGATGGAAAAGCTCGACCTTGCCGACACCTCTTTCACAGAAATTATCGAGCGGCAGCTTGGTGTGGCTCTTGCGCGAGCCAGGCAGGAGATAAGGGCCGGCGCCGCGCGTGCCAGGCTGGCAAAAGCACTTGAGGTGTCGAGCGGCACTGCGGTGCTGCAAATCGACCGTACCGCTTTCGACACGAGCGATCGGGTTATTTACTTTTCGTCCTCATCCTACCGCGCCGATCGTTACATTTACACCGGCTGGATCGAGCGCAAGAGCGCCTCGATCGCTCACCCACGCCAATTGATCGCCCGGAGTAGATGATGCCCACCTGCGAAGTTTATGTCGTCGGCTCGTACGGCGTCGCGTTTTGGATTGTGGGCGACGTGCCAGCGCCGGGCGAAACCCTGCTGGGGTCGGGGTTTGCCTTCGGAAATGGCGGCAAGGGCTCTAATCAGGCCATCGGAGCTGCGCGACTCGGCGCCAGATGCAAACTGCTGGCGGGCGTTGGCGCCGACAAATTCGGTGACGAGGCACTGGAACTCTGGCGCGCCGAAGGGGTCGACTGCTCGGCGGTTAGGCAGATGGCCGAGACGCCAACGATGGCCGGGATCATCATTCTCGACGCCGCAGGCGAGAACCGCATCATCACCGATCCCGGCGCCAACGCGCGGCTCACGGCGACCGATGTCGAAGCCTTCGCAGCCACCTGGAAGAGCCCGGGCATCCTGCTCACGCAGCTCGAGATCCCAGTCGAGACGGCGGCCCGCGCGCTTGCCATCGGCAAGGCGCGGGGATTGACGACAATCCTTAATCCTGCACCTGGCCGCGCCCTGCCGAAGGAGATCCTTGCCGACGTTGACATCCTAACGCCGAACCAGTCCGAAGCGCGCATTCTGCTGGGGCTCGGCGCGCACGATCGGCAGGCCGACGCCGAAATAGCGGCAAGACTACGCGGTCTCGGCGTGGGGTACGTCGTAATGACACTGGGCGCGGATGGTGCCCTGATTGCCGGTCCTGACGGAATAATCAAAATCGCGAGCTATCCGGTCAACGTCGTCGACACCACGGGGGCCGGGGATGCATTCAATGGGGCACTCGCTGCAGGGCTGGCCAGTGGATTGACCCTCGCTGAGGCCGTTCGCCGCGGCACTGCGGCGGGCGCCCTCGCAGTCACGAAAAAGCTCGTGGTTCCGGCATTGCCCGAGGAGAGTCAGATTTCACAACTGATGAAAGATCGGACGGCCTGCGCATGAAGATCAAGGTTGCTTTCCTTCCCACCAGTCCCCTGGCTATTGCCGGAGACGTGTGCATTGTCGTGGATGTGATCCGCGCCACGACAGCTCTCGTCGGACTTTTCGACGCCGGCAGCAATCGTGTGTTTGTCGGAGGGTTTCGCTCGGACGTCGCCAAAGCACGCGCCGCCGTGGGTGAGAATGGCGTTATTTGCGCGGAGTTGGATGATGGATCAACGCCCCTCGGATTTGATCATGAGCCCTCGCCGTCCCTCCTGTCGCGACTCGATCTGTCGGGGCGCTCCGCGATGCTGGCAACGGCAAATGGCACGCCAGCCATTCTCGCGGCAGTTCGCGAAGGCGCAGCCTTGATACTGATTGGTTCGCTGCGAAACCTGGATGCGGTTGCCCGGCGTGCGCTCTCGGAGGCCTCATCGCGCAAAACAGACATCACCATAATCTGTTCAGGCCAGCTGCGAAACTCACGTATTGCGATTGAGGACAGCTATTGCGCCGGCATGATCGTTTCACGGTTTTGTGACCTTTCGAACGGTGGCGCTGTCAAACTAGACGACTCGGCGTCGCTCGCTCACGGCTTCACAATCTCGCAAGATAGTGCCGTGAAGGTGTTATTGGGCTCGATGACCGGTCGTCGCTTCATCGGCAACTGTCGGCAGAACGACGTGGAGTTCTGTGCGCGCATCAACGAATCGAAAATCGTTCCGGTCGTGACCGCGCAAGGCGAAGAATGTGATCATCCGGTTTATCTCCTCGATGCCTAGTAGCCCAGACGCCATCAGATTGATCAGTGGCCGACCTCGCGTCCTGGCCACAGCAGATCTCAGCCCGGAGGGCATCGCCTCGCTCCGCGACATGAGCGAGCTCAAATTGCTCGGCTGGGCAGCCGGCGAGTGGTTCTGTGATCGCAAGCAGCTAATGGAGGCAATTGCTGATGCCGAAGTTGTAATAGCGGGATATGAGTGCTTTGACGAGGCGCTGCTGGCTGCCGCACCTCAGCTTCGCGTGATCCTGTCAGTGCGCTCGGCCCCGGAAGCGAACATCGATGTGGCGGCCGCAACGGCGCGCGGGATCGCCGTCTTGCACACTGTCGGGCGCACGGATCACGGGGTTGCAGAGTTCACGGTTGCTCTCGCACTGGGGCTTACTCGACACCTTATCCCTGCCGGTGCATGGATTAGATCCCGCCCCCCTGACTTCGACGCCGGGGAGGACTTTTATCGCGGCACGGTATGGGGTCGCGGCGCGGGTTCTCCGCAACTCGCATTCACCGGCATTGAGCTCCATGGCCGCACACTCGGCATCGTCGGCTTTGGGGCAATCGGCCGTGTCGTCGCGGAAAAATTTTCCGGCTTTGGCATGAGCACTATCGTACATGATCCATATGTCGACAGCGCCGAGTTAAGAAGCCTCGGGGTCGAACCGGTCTCACTCGACGAACTTCTGGCACGCTCGGCAATTGTAACCTTGCACGCGCGGCTCAGCACGCAAACGCGCGGCATGATCGGCGCAGACCAGCTCGGTCGGATGGGGCGCGGCGCGTATCTCATCAACACAGGTCGGGCAGGCCTTATCGACACTGGCGCGCTACTACAGGCCTTGAATTGCGAACAGATAGCTGGGGCCGCGCTAGACGTCTTTGACACAGAGCCGCCTTCGGCAAGGGATCCGCTTGTTACCCATCCGCGCGTCCTTGCGACGCCTCATATCGCCGCGTGGACCGAAGAAATGCGTGTACGTCACACCCGCAGCATTGTGCAAAATCTACAGCGGCTCTTGGCCGGCAAACCCGGCATTCTGTCGAACCCCGAAGTTCTCACGACGGCTGGGAGAATCGTGCCTTGAAAATCATCGATGTCGCCTCCCGTCTCTATCACATTCCGCCGACGGTCTCCTGGGAGGACGCCACACACCGCGTTGCGAACCTCGAATTCATCATCACCCGCGTGACCACAGACGCTGGAATCGTTGGCGAGGGCTTTGCCTACACGACAGGGATCGGCGGAAGCGCCATCCTCGCGCTGATCGATGATTATTGCCGAACGATGATTGTCGGACAAGATCCGCGACAGGTTGAGCGACTTTGGTCGTTCCTGTATGGCCAATTGCACCGCAGCGGCACCGGGGGCATCAACACCCTCGCATTGGGCGCGATCGACATCGCGCTATGGGATATCGCGGCCAAGTGGCACGATGTTCCACTATTCCGTCTGCTTGGCGCGCACCGTGACAGTATCCCCACCTATGGCAGTGGCATCGACCTCTTCCTCGACAGTGACGCTCTACTCAACCAGGTCGAAGGGTTCCTGGCGCAGGGCCACAAGGCAGTGAAGATCAAGATCGGTCGGGACAACGCGGAAGAAGATCTCGACCGTATCACAGCCGTGAAGAAACTGATCGGCCCCACGCGACGACTGTTCGTCGATGCCAACCAGCGCTGGAATGTCGCCGACTGCATGACCCGACTGCAAAAACTAGCCGCGTTCGACCTTGGCTGGATCGAAGAGCCTCTCCATGCCGAGGATGTTCGTGGGCACGCCGACCTGCGCCGTTTCGTGTCGCTGCCCATTGCGATCGGTGAGAGCCTATACACGCGGCATCAATTTGCTGACTATCTACAGGCTAATGCCGTAGACATCGTCCAAGCGGACGTGTGCCGAGTTGGGGGTGTTAGCGAGTGGCTGAAGATTGCCAATCTGTCAGCTTCCTTCCACCGCAACATGGCGCCTCATTACATGTCCGAACTCTCCGTCGCAGTGATGTGTGCGATCGATAACGCGGACATCCTCGAATGCGTGCACGGCGGAAGCTTCTCCGAGATGGGTGTGCTTCAGACGGCGCTTCGGCTCGAGAACGGAGTGGCCTTCCCATTTGAGGCGCCCGGACATGGGGTGGTATTCGACCACGAAAAGCTCCAGCCCTTCGCTGTCGATCCTGCCCAACTGCGGAAGCGGAATCTACAGAGTGCAAAGTGATGCGGCTTCATCACGCACGCACGGCATTCGATTGCCACAACCTGCTGGGCGAAGGATGCAACTGGAGCGCATCGGACCAGAGGCTATGGTGGACTGATATTGAAGCAAAGTGCGTGTTCCGCTGGGACGACAACGGGAGGGTCGCGGCAGTGCGGCAACTTCCCGATCGTGCTGCGTTCGTCTTTCCACGCGAGCGTGGCGGCTTCGTGCTCGGCTTTCCTAAGTCTATTGTTATCACCGACCCGACCTTTACCGACTTCTCACAAGTGGCCGAAATCGAGCCGCATCTCGCGCAAACCCGCGTCAACGACGCCGCGATCGATCCTTACGGCGGAATCGTCTTGGGCACATACAATGAACGCGGCCGTGAGCCGGTCGGAAGCGTCTATCGCATCGCGCCCGATGGCAAGATCGTCACGCTCTTTGGTGGCGTAGCGGCGGCCAACGGACTGGCTTTTTCGCCCGACGGCCGGATCATGTACTTTACCGACACAACGGAAGGCACCATCCGGCGTTTCGCCGTGGCTCCGCAATTTGCGGGTCTTGCCAAGATAGGCCCACTGGCAGGCCCGAACATCGCCCCGGGATCGCCCGATGGCGCCACCGTAGACATTGAAGGGGGCTACTGGAGCGCCAGGCTACGAGGCGGCTGTGTCGTGCGTATCGATCGAAACGGTCACCTCACAGATCGCGTGGATTTGCCGAGTATGGCGCCGACCTGTGTGGCACTTGGCGGGGAAGACCTAAGAACGCTGTTCATAACCTCACGGCAAACCAGGCAATCGTCTGATGAACTTCTTCGATATCCCGAGTCCGGCAACCTCTTCCGCGTGGAGGTCGGTCAGGCTGGCGGACAGCCCTTCAGTTGCAGAATCTAGACCCAAAGGACGAGGTTTGTGTCCGTGCACGGATCTAGACTAAGACTAGTCGCGTGGGACATGAATGCGCCAGCTGCAGGTGGAATGAAACCGGGCGTCGAAGGCGTGAGGAGGGGCAGTGTGCGACATCAATCTTCGCGCTCTCGACGAAGATGCCGTATCGCTCCTCGTCCGGAAGCACGACCTCGCTCGGCCCCTCTGAACGCCACCCCATCATGCAGTGCCTGCTGGCCGACAGATTTTCCAAGAAGGCGCTCAGCCCTCGCTCGGCAGAGGCGAGGCTCGGCGCATCCATGCATCTCTGCGGGCCGGATAACGACGGATACCGGCCGGCATAGCGCGTACGAAGCTAAGGACAAAGACGCAAACACTCCGAGACGAAGGGGGCCGCCCTCGCCTCGACGCACGGCGTGCATGGCACCTAGGGCGTTCGTGTGCAAAAGCGCTGACACGCGCGCCGTCAACAACGTTGGCAGAGGTCGGCTTCACTCCTTGGTAGGGCCGTCGCAGAGAGATGTGCCCAAACCTCGTCTGGACTGCGCCGCACGCCGAGAGATCGTCGATTGCTGTCATCGAGCTTCCCCCTGTCGAACGCTGCCTTGTTTCATGTGGCGCAGGAAGCCGCCCGAGAGCCTTAGCTTGTACAAAGGAGGTGTCGTCGCGACGGCACCTCGCATCTCGAGAAGTGGGCCGGTGGGCAACGGGGAGGTTCGTTACCCACCAGCTTCCTGTCTGCGCCGCAACGCAGCCAGGATAACACGTGGTGTTAGCGCCGATCGGTCATTTTGCGGCCACGGCGAGGGCCGCCGCTGCTATGCCAAAAACCCGACCACTCATTCGCGACAGTCACGAGCGGCGGAAAGGTCGAGTTGCAATGGGCGAGCACTGGTTCGGCTTACGACTACCGAATATTCGCCAATAGCGTGGTCATGGCAGCAGTCATGGCGCTAGCATAGTTATCGGTATCCTTCACCTCGAACAGGAAGCGATTTGAACCCGAAACGGCGTCGGTCCACGTCGTGACCCCATTCGTATCGCACTTGATGTCGACGGGGCGGAAGCCAAAAACCGCATCGTCTGCGTCGGGCCCCGCGATAATGTTACCCAACTTGTCCACGGCTTGGGATGCCATGTGGAAAAAGCCTGCGGTGCACCACATAGGGCGATAAGCCTGGATTGTGTAGGAGCTCGATACATCGCTGCTCGGAGAAAGTAGCGGCTGTAGATAGCGTGCATCCGTTCGGGCCTCGAGGGAGTAGGTGAAGTAGCTTTGCAGGACGGGCGACAACTTTGGCAGGACTTCGCTCTGGTTGAAACCGTAGAAGGTACCGAACCGCTTCACCTTTGTCTCGCTGAAATCCGACCTCAGGTCCTCGAAGCACGGCATCCAGTAGATCGGGCACGGGATGTCGAACGTGGCGGCGTAAGCCGCCGCATTGAGCACAACGTTGTACTCTGTACCTCCCTGCTGCGCCACATCGGGATGGCCCGTGCCCGCGTTGAGGTAGATCCCGGCACATTTGTTACGGAAAAGGTCTGGATCAAGTTTTGCCGCAACGGCGAGATCGCGACAGGAGCCGACAATGCTAATGTAAGCCGGTCCTTCGCTGTCGCGAAGATAGTTGAGAAGGAACTCGGCGCCGGCGCGGTCCCGCCTGGGAAGGGCATTGAGCGACTCCCGGTCATGCGTGTAGGGCACGGAGGAGCCGACAGCCATGTGGGTCGGCAATCCGGTGAGGTAGCTTAGCTGTGCAATGCCGGTGACGTCCGGACTGCGGCCTGGGTAGTGATCGGGCGGGAAGTCGACCAGTACGCCGCCGAGCTCGAGCTGGCCCGATGCGGCAAGAGCATAGACGCAAGCAAGGTCCCAGTGATCGTCGGGATCGATATAGGGACGAAAGAGGTCGGTCTGGTGAAGCAATCTTACGGCCATGCGAATCCTCGTGGTTGTTCTTTAAGGCCGACATCGCGACCGAGTCGGGTGAAGAAGCATACGCAGGCTAAGTTATTTCTTGCAAGAATGCAATAATCTAATATTGCCAGCCGCCAATGCCGTGTGATAGCAATGTCTCGGCTTGAGGAGGCAGTATGGTTTCGTCGGGAATGCGGTGGCGCGAAGCGCGCGTCGAACACGTGTTTCGCTATGCCCATGTTGTCCACGCTGTGTTCCGTGCTCTCTTCAGGTGCAATTGACGTGGAACCGCTGATCACGCGCACGTTCGAATTCGTTCGAAGACAGTGTTCGAGATGAATCGCCGCATCTGCCCCGACGGGCGAAGTGAAGATGCAGACTATGTGCAATAGAGGAGATGCCAGTTGGATCAGGTCACCGTCAGGAACATCGCCAAGCTACCACGCTCGCCCTAATGCGGTGGCGGAGCTCTACGCCTACCGGATCATCGTGAATCACCGCGAGGCGTACGAGCTCTATGCAAGCACGGCGAGCGCATGTGGCGCATCTTCAGCGTCATCGACAAACGCTGTTTCCGGCCAATCGAGGTTGACCTGCTGATCGGCGATGCCTCCAAGGCCGCCGACCAAACTCGGCTGGAAGCCGAAGACCACTTTCGATGAGCTCGTCTCGGAAATGGTCGAGGCCGACTGCCGCGCCTACGGGATCGTGTTAGTGTGACGTGAAAACACGATGACTTCGCGGGCATGTGCATCTTGCCGTTTCAGGGCCGTCGGCATTTCAGGCCCGCCGCGGTCAGCCGGCATCAGTCAGTGCCTATCGTTTGGATCGGCAAATTCACACATCCTGCAAAGCAGAAAACCAGCCGCTCCATTCATGCGATCGACGATTTCGCAAAAAGCAGGGCTTTTAAAAGAGATCGCCGTATTCGTCGCATAAAAGGTTGCCCAGTACGTGACGCCGCTCAAAATCCATGGAGCAGAGAGTAACCTCGCCGTGGAGTACATTCCGATACTGTCGTTCGTCCACGCATATCAGCGCTCCGACGACTGGCTGCCGTGGTTCTACAATCTTAGGGTCTACGCTTCCACCCCTGCTGCTCACCGGTCGCGCGCGAACTAGGGCTTTGGCAGGGATAATGTCGGCGATATCGGGATGGGCCTCGCCACGAATCGAATTGATGGGATGTCGGCGTCGAGGGACCAACCAAATCGCGATACTTGTCTCCGACAAGGCGGCTATTCATGTGGGCGCCATCATCAAAAACATGAACCACGAATACCCCCAACCGCAGCGCCTGCAAGCGTTGTAGATCCCGGGGCCGTGCCAGCGCGCTTAGCCGTAGCAACTGCACGAGTAGGCTTCGAGAAACCTCACGCCCAAGGCGGCCGGTGGTTTTGGACCAGACATGCTTTTTGTCGCTGTCAGCTTTTGGACATGCATTTCAGACGCTTGAGGACAGACTTGGCCGTCTCCCCTGCGGTAATGTTGGCGTCGGCTCATCATCTAGCATCATTTCGGCGCCGGCTGTGTGGGCGGAAGATCTACACGACCTGACCGCCGCGTGCAGCGACTGCCTGCCGACTCATAGCTGATCTTTTCTCCTGAAGCCGGCGATGGGGCCAGGCCGTCGAGTGCGTGCTGCCGGATGCTGCGTATGCTGTCTGGCTAGACGGCGGATACCGCGTCACCTCCATATTTTCGCGACAGAGGTTTGGTGGCGTCGCAGGCCTTCTTGCTACACCACCGCAAGTGCTCGGGAATTCGTATCTGATCCGCGTGAGCCGAAGACCTTCTCTCTCGACTGGCTCGCCGAGGCCGTCTGTCCTGCGGGCACCAACGATTTCTCATTTGGCATGGCGCATGCGCGTCGATCCGCAAACCCCGTCATGAGGACAAATCGGAGCTGGCCGCCACTCCACCTCCTCCTACCACGAGGGCAGACGGGAAGCAGCGCCTTCAAATGAGGAACAAAATCACTTTACCTCGAATCTTGCCTCTCGATCACAACCGGAGCCATGGAACCGCGTCCGCGACCATCGCCTCGCGCCCCAAGGCAATTGCCCAGCGCAAATGGCTACGCGCGATTACGCCATGCATCCCTTACGAGGCTGCGACAGCACCTCGGAGAGCCTCGCCGCCATCATGCAGACCGATCTAAGCCCCACCTGATCCAGCACAAAGGAATTTCGAACATGCACCAAGATACCGTCCGTGGGAAAGCTTTCGCCATGCCCCTGATCAGCCCGGCCTACCCGGCCGGCCCATATCGCTTCCGCAACCGGGAGTATCTGATCATCACATATCGCACCGATCCGCAGAAACTGCGCGACCTTGTGCCGGAGCCGCTTCAGGTGTGCGAGCCTATGGTCAAGTTCGAGTTCATTCGCATGCCGGACTCGACGGGCTTCGGCGACTACACGGAAGGCGGACAGGTCATCCCTGTCTCCTTCTGTGGCCGCAGGGGGAGCTATACCCACTGCATGTTTCTCGACGACCATCCGCCGATAGCGGGCGGACGCGAGTTGTGGGGCTTTCCCAAGAAGCTCGCTAGCCCAACGCTCCGAACGGAGACGGATACCCTTGTTGGCACGCTGGACTACGGGCCGGTCCGCGTCGCGACGGGTACCATGGGCTACAAGCACCGAGCCGCCGACCTCGCGAGCGTGAGGGCCTCGCTCGCTGAACCGAATTTCCTCCTCAAAATTATCCCGCATGTCGACGGCACGCCGCGCATCTGTGAGCTCGTGGAATATCATCTAGAGGACGTCCATTTGAGGGGCGCCTGGACCGGCCCGGCAGCCCTGAACCTCTGGTCGCATGCGCTTGCCCCCGTCGCCGAACTGCCGGTGCTGGAAGTAGTCTCGGCAGTACACCTCGTCGCAGATCTCACGCTCGCGCTCGGGAAGGTCGTCCACGACTATCTCGCGAAAGCCTAGCCTCGCCATCGGAAAGGAAGAAACCATGAACTTTTACAGTGATATCTCATTGAACCAACGCGATGGGGAGCCGGTGGCCGGCTTCTCGACAAGGTGGCGCTGATCACCGAAGCCGCGAGCGGGGTCGGCAAGGATAGCGCGGTTCGCCCGCGAGGGAGCAAGAGTGGTCCGCGGATCTTGATCACAGCGAAGTCCAACAACGGCGTCCGGGATCGATCGGTTGACAGAAAATGGTTGCCAGCGAGAGGGGCAGGTGGAAAGCAGCTGATGCAGGCGATCGAAACCTTCGGGCGCCTCGATGTCCTGGTCAGCAACGCCGGCGTCCAGAACTTAGCGCCGCTTGTCGAGTTCTGCCACCAGGCACTTCCCGCCCGTGATAGGCTCCATGTCACGGTGTCGGCGAACTCAAGGCCACCAAAATCAGTGTAAGGCTTGGTCTGCTGTTCGGCGTCTGCCTCAGAGGCAGACGCTCGCCCTGTCGCCGATATCGCGTCGAGACTCGGCCTGCAGGGGAGGTGGACTACGGCCTACCTTGGACTTTGCTGCTGGCTTTTACCGTCGGTCAGACGAAGCGAGCCGAATGTTGCGCCGCGTGCTGATGAACGAAATTCTCGGCGACTCGACCTTTACCTCGCCTTTACGAGGAGGTTGCACGAAAAGCGCGGCCTTGCCCACTCGTACCACAAGAGTGGCACGGGGCGGACATGGCGGCCGAAACGCTCACCTCATGCGCAACCTGGTTAAGAAGCTGGCGCAAACGGGGCCGAGCGTGGCGGAACTCGAGGGGACGAGGATGAAACGCCCAAATCCTCAAAGAGACGGCCCGCGTCGAAAAAACCCGTGCCTAGCCGAGATTGGGCAAGGGCCAGGAGCCAAGGCTACCCAGCCGTAGCGAAGCCCGTGATCACGCTTAGGCACCCAATAACGATAATGGAAAAATCTGCGCGAAACGGTCGCACCGGTATTGACATTAATTGACACACCCCGCGAACACTTGCATAAGCCACATAGCGGTAGTGACTAGGTGCATGCCGCAGCCAATTTTTTCCCTACGGGCGAGGTCTGATCTATGGCGGCACTGGCGAAATTCAGACCAGTTGATTCCGGCCAACACGACAAGGACGAACTCCGCGAGATTGTCCGTGAGCGCTCTTTTCGATTCGGACGCTACACGCTCTCGTCGGGCATAGAGAGCGACATCTATTTCAATATGAAGCCTACCATGATGGTGGCGCGAGGCGCGCAACTTGCCGCTCTTGAATTCCTAAAAATAGCTGAGCAAGTGAAAGCAGAGTACGTCGGCGGTCTTGAAATGGGAGCGGTCCCCGTAATCGGATCGATGGCGGCTGTCAGCTCGATGATGAACAAACCCATAAACACGATCTTCGTTCGCAAAGTTCCAAAGGCCCATGGCACAAGGGACGTGATTGAAGGACTTGGGCCTAAAGAAGATCTCGACGGAAAAGTGGTCCTGATCGTTGACGACGTTGCCACAAGCGGCAAGTCGATATTGAAGGCGATTGAAGAGGTTCGCCGCGTCGGCGGCATTGTGGGTGACGCTGCTTGCCTCGTGGACCGTGACGAGGGAGCTACGGCGCTGCTAGCCCAACATGGCGTCACGCTGCACTCCGTACTGCATGCGAGCGAATTTGTGGAACGCCACTGACAATCTCATACAACGTCTTTCCGGCGACCTAGCCTTAGAGGACATTCCGCCGCTTTGCAGTGAGTGCAGGCGCCTCGCGAGTAAGAGCGATTGCCCCTGCCCATCCTCCCTGCTTTTGGTGCAACATATGCTGGCTGCCGTTCACCAGCGGCTTGACGCCATTGACTACCTCTCAGAGCAAGGCGCCATAAGACTGAAGGCTTTTACCGATTATCTGGCGGCGGTCGTTCGAATAGCTTCAGAGAGCGGCGACGCGGTACCCTGGATTGATCTAGCAACCCGGTTTAGCGCTCTTTTCGGTCCCGACGAGGTTGCCCATTGATCTCGCGCTTATTGCTTTTTCGTGGAACGAGCAGCTCGTCGGCAAATGCGTCATCGATCGCCAGCGGCGTGCCGGCGCATATGCGAGCGAAAAGCGCCGAGCTGCCGGTGATGAATCTCGAACGTGACGACGCCGATTGGCGCGATGCGCGTTGGCTCGGGGCCCTCGTACCCAAGCATGGGTGCGTTCCCATTCCGCGGCATCATGCTCGCTATCCCGTCTGTGCCGTTCTCAAGCAAGCGAGCTCGAGCGAACCGCCCCGGGTTGCGGATTTCGACAATCGTTGGTGGAGTTGGCTGGCGAATTGGCGCGTTCGGCCTTCGGCTGGAAGACCGGCTTGAGGCGGGCCAACGAACGGAATTGGCGAAGCCACGCTGGAGTATGCCTTCACTGGGGTCGCGTCCCTGCACGTGCTGTAACGTAGCTTTAGCGAAGCCGCTCGCGAGCGCGCCCTCATAGCGCCGAGCGGGCGAGCGGCTTCGGGGCGGGCGCAGAGGCTGGGTAGACGGGCCGAACTCACCTCACCCGGTCCAGCCACGACATGCATCGCCAAAGGCAAGGACCCCGCTGACCGCGCCCGCAAGGGGGGAGATTGGCCGTCATCGCTGCCTTCGCCAATCTCCAAGGCTAGAAGTTTGGAGCCGCCAGGGAAGCTGCCGGTCTCCCCCCTTGCGGGGGAGATGGCCGGCAGGCCAGAGACGGGGCTGTCCCGCCAGCGTTAGATCACATTCAATTCCCTGAACGCCCGCCCTTCAGCGACACGGCTGTACCCAAACGCCGAGCAGTCCACCGTGCGGTAGCCGCCGTGCACGATCAGCTCGGCCAGCGCCTTGCCGACCGCCGGCGCCTGCTGCAGGCCGTGGCCGGAAAAACCATTGGCGAAGAGGAAATTCTTAACCTGCGGATGCGGGCCGATCACCGCGTTCTGGTCGAGCGTGTTGTAGTCGTAATGGCCGGCCCAGGCGCGTGTCGGCTTGATCGCCTCGAAGGCGGGAATGCGGGTCGCCAGCACCGGCCAGATCACCTCTTCGAACAGCGGCCAGTCGACCTCGAAATCGGTGAGGTCGGCCGGGCCGTCGCCTTCTTCCGGTTCGGCGCCGCCAGTGAGATAGACCGAACCTTCCGGCCGGACATAGATGCCGGACGGATCGACCAGCAGCGGCATATCAGAATATTTGTCGCGCGCCTCGAAGACGAAGACGTTGTGCTTGCGCGGCTCGACCGGCAACACCAGCCCCGCCATGGCAGCCACCGTGCCGGCATTCGGCCCGGCTGAGTTGACGACGATGCCGACTTCCAGCCTGTCGCCATTGTCGAGGCTGACACTGGTCACGCTCTGGCCGTCCCACCTCCGCCTTGCGCATGACTGGAGAGATTTCCGGCGGGCGTCGCCTCCCGAGCAATGCTTTTCATGTTCGTTACTCTTCGTAAGATCGATTATTTCGATGGAGCCCCCTCTACGTATGAATGCAGGCGTCACAGTAGAGCTTTGAACAGCATCGGTGCGGGTCCGGAACCGTCATCGAGCCAAAAACAGCGGCAATGTCGGCTTTTCAAAGATCCATCTGGTCACACCGCCAAAGAGCCGCTCACGCAGCCGACGGCTGCCATAGGCGCCCATGACGATCATGTCCGCAGAAATGTCGATTGCGTGCTGCGCAAGGACCGTGGCCGCCGATTTGCCGGCACTTGGCAGGAGGTCAACCGACACCCGAGCACCGTGCCGAGTGAGATAGGCAGCGATGTCGGCTCCAGGCTCCGCGCCGTTCCCGTTGTAGTTGGCCTTCGGATCGACCAGGGCGACACGAACTTCCTCAGCAACGCATAGGAGGCCCAGCGCTTCTCGAACCGCACGGGACGCCTCGACTCGCGAATCCCAACCGACCAGGACGCGCCGTGGCCACAGCGTCGCCTCAGCCCCCTTCGGCACAACGAGCACCGGCTTTCCCGTATCGAACAAGCAGCCGTTGACCACAGGAGGTCCGAGATTCTCGTCGTTGAGGAGCCCTGGTCCGACAATCGTGAGGTCGGCGCAGAGCGCCCGCTGTCGTGCCACTTCACCGAGGCTGGCCGGATCGTAATAGTCGGTGTCAACGTCATAGGCGAGCGACATAGATTCCAGCAGTTTCTGGATATCTCTGGAGTGTCTTTCCAGTCTGACCGCGTCCTGTGTAAATCGATCGATTTGCCGAAACCGATCGTTCAATCTGGCAATTGCCTGTCCACGTCCTGCCGGCCACTCGGAGACACCATCTCCGATCCGCCGATGCGACATAAGGAGCATCGGAGCGGGTATAATCAGTACGGAAAGGTGTGCGCCGATTTCCGCACACAAGCCGGCAGCAGTTCTGACGTCCTGATCGGAATGGTCAGCGCCGGTCAAACAGAGTACCGTTTTAAAGCCCATTTTCCTGTTTCTTCCTGAGTATCCGTTGAGGGCGTTTCAGGCCGCAAGACCGGCTCACAGCGCGAGGAAAGGGAGTGGAACCACACTCGGCACTCAATTCAGCCGTCCAGCTTCTCGAGCGAGTAGCCGGCCGACCTGACGGTACGGATGACGATACCCGTCGAGGCCGCCTCCAGAGCCCTTCTGAGCCGACTGATGTGGACGTCGACTGTGCGTACACCGACATGGATATTGGCCGGCCAGGCCCCGCCGATCAGCTCGTCCCTACTGAAGACCTTGCCGGGCGCCTCCAGCAAATGCCGCAGCACGTTGAACTCGATCGGTCCGAGATGGATGTCATGGCCATTGCCGCAAACCCGGTGGGCATCGAGCTTCATCTCAAGGCTGCCATAGGAAAGCCAGCTGTTGTTTTCAATCGCGTTTGAACCCGGCTTCGGCAGCGCCAGCCTCGTCCGCAGACAATCGAGCAGCTTGGCCGGCGCCACAGGCCGCACAAAGCTCTCGTCAATGCCGGCCTTCAACAGATCGAGGTGCTGGTTCTCGGCGCCGGGCGCGATCAGGGCAATGATGGGCAGGCCGCCGGTTCGGGGCTCCCGCTTGAGCCGGGCGCAGATTGCGGACCCGGTAAGGCTCGTTGAACCGCAGTCCAGCACCACGGCCTGGAAGTCGCGATCGTCGGCCATTGCAAGTGCTTCCTTCGCACCGCCTGCCGGCTCACTGACGAACCCGTCCACCTCCAGTATGTGGCTGAGGAACAGATAGAACTCCGCATCTTGCGAACAGATCAGGACGCGTGGCTTCATCAGCGCTACCCCGAGAACCAAATTGGCCTCGACCGCGTCGGCCGCGTGGGCTGGCCATCGCGGCTCCTCAAGGCCTGACATGATCCTCTTGCTCGAAAATCGGTTTCATGCCCGTGCCACCTCGGGATAGGCGTCGATGGCTGCGATGGCATCGTCGACCAGTTTCGTACCGGCCGCGGCGAGTTTGCAGAACGTCTCGAAGCCGAATCGATGGACGTCGCGCACGGTCTTGGACAGAACGACCAGCCGCCCGGCGGTGAAAAGCACGCGCCCGAACCCCTCATGGCTCATTTCGATCATCGGCGATGCCATCAGGCCGGAGCGCTCCTCGATCGCAAGGGCGACGGCAGTGTAAAACTTGTCGAGCCTCCACAGCACGTCCGGATCGGGATCGCCGATGATCGGAATCGTACGCCGCTGTTCCTTGCTGACGATGAAGTCCGCCAGCAACTCGGCGTCCGCTTTGCCGTCCCAGGACCCGTGGGAATCTTGAGCAAGGATCAGCCGCACGAGGCACTTGACGAACGGGCTGGCAAGGGCCGCCTCGTCATCGTTGACAGCATGGCTGATCGCGACTTCAAACATTTTGCTCTTTCCTCGTTTCAGTCCTCGTCCTCGAAGGAGGGTTTCTTTTCGGCGACACCAGCTTCGGCCAGCACCTTGCGCAGCCAGGGCGGAGGACACGTTCTCAGCATCATCTGCGTGCGCAACAGCACCTCTTGGATGGTTTGTGGCTGCGGCACCTTGATTGGATGGATTTTTGCCGAAATAACCTTGGCTGCCGAAGGCCCGCCGATGGCCAGACAAAACAGCAGATGGCAGCCCTTCAGCGCCTCCACCTTCGGCGTGACGCGGTCATCGCCCTCGGTCCGACGCTTCCCGCTCTCATCGGAAACGTCATCGAAGGCCACGGCTTCCACGAGATGCCACTCCTCGCGCGTCACGTCGTAGACAGCAAAGCGCTTGGCCGACCCGAAATGGGCATTGAGATTCGTCATGTCTTGCGTGGCGATGGCTACGCGCAATGCGCCTGCCCGTCGGTCCGTCATCGGTGCGTGAACCTCGTCAGTGACGAGTGAGAGGCGACGAACGGAGCTCATCTGGCATTTCTCGTTTCCGGAATGGATCAAGCGCCTCAGGCGTCGGCGCGTGCTGGTTGGCCTGAAAGATATTGGCAACATCGAAGATCAGGTCGCGGGTCCCCCGATAGAGGATTGTGAGCTTGTGCTGGCTGCCAAGCCGGTCGAAGATCGGGAAGCCGACGCGCATGAGCGGAATGCCAAGGCGTCGCGACGCCTGGCGACCGTGGGAATGTGTTACGAGAAGATCCGCGCCCGCTGCAAGAGCTTCCAAATCGCCGAGATCGCCGATCTGAACCCACTCCGCCGGTACTTTCTGCAGAATCTTCGACAGATCGGTCGTCGTGACCGCCGCCGCGATGTCACAGCCCATGCCGGTGAAGAAGGTTGCGAGTTGATAGAGTTGGTCTGGTTCAGCAGCGATCGCAATTTTCTTGCCTCCGAAATGGAAATGTCCGTCGAGCAATGCATCCTCCAATTGCGCCCGGTGACGGCGAACCCGGGCCGGCACCGCCGCGCCCGAAACCGCCGATAGCAGCGAGACGAACCGGTCGACGGCCTTCAATCCGGTCAGCGACTGGAACACCGCGTAAGGCACGCCGGTCAACCCGTGCAGCGTTTTCGCCGGGTGGCGCATGTGCTCGCCGATGACGATGCATTGCGCGGCCGTGCCAAGCTCGCGGATTTCCTCGACGCTGGTGCCGCCATAGGTAGTGGTTACCCAGCGGTCAGGAACCGTGCCGTCGAGTGAGCCGGAGACGTCCGGAAGAATAACCGGCCTGAGACCAAAACTTTCAACCATGTCACGCAAATGCTCGACGTCAGCGACAGTGAGGTTGCATCCGGGCAGGATCGCGATCTTCTTCGGCTGCCGCGTCCGTTCGCCCGACCGTGTAATCCCTTCGATCATCGCCGCGACAGCCTTGGCCCAGCCCTCTTCGATCGCGCCGTCAAAATCGGGCGTGTTGGCGAGCACGACCTCCGTACCCGCGAGCTCTTCCACGTGCTTCAGCTTGACGTTGGCGATATCACTCGCGCAATCTTCGCCACGGGTCTCCACCAGCGCGGTCGTGCACACCCCTATCAGCTTTGGCTTTGTGCGGGTTTTGAGGTTGAGGATCGCCTCTTCCAGATGGTCCGCTCCGCCGAGTATGGTTGCCACCTCGTCCAACGCCGTTGTCTGCAAGGGGATCGCTTCCTTGAAATGCCGCACGAAGAGCACGAGCGCGAAGCTGGTGCAGCCCTGGCTGCCGTGGAACAGGGGCATCGCACCGTCGACTCCAAGAAAAGCAAAGGCGGCACCCAGTGGCTGCGACGACTTCAGCGGATTGACCGCCGCTGATTTGGTATTGCGAAGGATGCGGACCATCGGATTTCCTCAACGGTCGCCGAAGCGGTGAGCCGTCGCGCCGGCGAATTCATTGAAGGCGTTCACAGTCGCGGTCCCGTTCTTCGTGCTCGCCAGATCGTCCTCCAAGTCAGGCTGGCAATCCCACGGCGCCGGCTCCCGCACCTGGCCCCAGATCGGGTTATGAATGGCGAGGTCGATCTGCCGGACAAGTTCCACCATGCCATCATAGCCGGCATAAGGATGTTGGCGCTCCTGGTTGATATCGAGCCAGGGTGTCTTGGCCTTCAGCGCGATGAATTGCGTGCGCCCGCCCGACAGCATGATGTCGGCCTTGTGTTTTGAGAGCATGGCGTAGAGATCGCGCGCTGCCATCTGCTCGAACATGTGGTTTTCGTCCTTGAGGATCCGTTTGATCCGCTCCTTGTCTTCGACTGTGGATTTCTTGACCGAGGTGCCGACGATCTCCATGCCGATCTCCATCAGCGCGTGGACGACTGACCAGGACTTCACACCGCCTGTATTGAGCAGCACGCCCTTGCCTTGAAGCCGCGGGCGGTAGGCCTCGAGCTTCTTCCACGCAATCGCCTCCTGCTCAGCGATCAGCGTCTCAGTGCGATCGAGGATCTCCGCATCGGCGCCCTTCCTCACCAGCAGCTCAGCAATGTTTCGAAGTGCTTCCGAGGTATCGGTTATGCCGTAGAAGGAGCCCTCGAAGAACGGGATGTCCCAGCGCTCCTCCATCTTGCGGGCCAGATTGATCAGTGCGCTCGAGCACACCATCATAGCCGCCCGGGCGCGGTGCGCGGATGCAACGTCGATGTAACGCGCATCGCCCGGAATGCAGGCGCGCACCCGGATGCCGAGCCGATCAAGCAGGGGCTTCACCAGCCAGAATTCGCCGGAGAGGTTGAATTCGCCAAGGATGTTGATGTCGTAGGGTCCGGCGTCGTCGGGTTCCACCGTGCCGATGACATGATCGAGCAACGCTTCGGCGGCGAGTTTGTTGCCGAGGTTCTTGGAGCCGGCCAAGCCCGGCGCATTGATCGGCACCACGGCCAGACCGAATTTTTCGGCCGCGCGTTTGCACACGGCCTCGATGTCGTCGCCGATCAGCGCCGTCACGCAGGTCGAATAGACGAAGACTGCCGGCGGCGCATATGTTTCCTTGATCTCGCGGATCGCCTTGAAGAGCTTCCGCTCGCCCTGCCCCATCACGACGTCGAGTTCGGTGAGGTCGGTTGTGAAGCTTGTCCGCCACAGGGTTGGCCCGGACGAAGCTGCGCCTCTGTTGTCCCAGGAATTGCCCTCGCAGGCGAGCGGCGCATGGACCAGGTGCGCAACGTCGGTGATCGGCTGCAGGACGATCTTGGCGCCGTCAAAGGCGCAGCCGCCGGCTGCCGCCCCGGGGGTCAGCGGCTTCGAGCAGCCCTCCTTGCGCGCCCTGGCATCCTTGCGGCGGTTGTTATCGCAGGCGGGCTCGTCGAAAACGTCCTGGATCTTGGCACTGAGCGAGGTCATTGCGTCAGTCTCCGAAGTCGATTGGGCGATGGGCGGCCTCGGCGAAAAGCCGGCACGGGCTTAGCGGGTGAGGTCATAGGAATAATCCGTCACGCCCGTTTCGCTCGTCTCGCGATCGAGCTTGTCGAATATCTTGTCGAGGATCGTCGTCAACACGCGTAATCCACCCTGGTAGCCCATGAGGGGAAAGCGATGGTGATGGTGCCGGTCGAAGATTGGAAACATCAGCCGGATCAGCGGCGTGCCGGTGTCGCGCTCCAGATACTTGCCATAGGAATTGCCAATCAGCAGGTCCACCGGCTCTGTAAACAGCAGCGAGCGCATTGCCCAGAGATCCTTGCCCGCCCAGACCTGGGCATCCTGGCCGAAAGACGAGGATGCAAGCAATTCCTTCATCTCGGCCTCCCAGGCCGATGTGCCGTTGGTCGCGAGGCAATGTGTCGGCTCGCCGCCGGTCTCCATGACGAAGCGGGCCATGGCGTAGACGAAGTCCGGATCCCCATAGATTGCGTACTTCTTGCCGTGCAGCCATGACTGGCTGTCCGCCATGGCGTCAACCAGTCGGCCGCGCTCCATCCGGATTGTCTCGGGGATCTCCTGGCCGGAAATTGCCGAGACCTTCATCAGGAATTCGTCGGTCGCCTGGACACCCAGCGGATAGTGGAAGGATGCCGTCGCCTGCCCGACCTCGTTGCAATATTCCAGCGTCTTGCGGGTGTTGTAATGCTGCAGCGACAGCGTCGCCTCCGCGTTGAGTGCCCCTTTCACGTCTTCGATCTTGGTGCCACCGTCATACATGCGGTATTCGCCGTCCGACGGCGTGTCGAACTGGTCTGAGGCGTCCTGAATGACGGTATAGGTGACACCCATCAGGTCGAGGAGGCTTTTGAGTTCCCGGTTGTTTCCGACGCAGAATCCGTCGAAGCCTGGAATGATGTTGATGGTCCCAGCGGCTTGCGAGCGCTCGCTGCCCTTCCAGAAATGCTCCAGCACGCCCTTCACCATGCCGTCGTAGCCATCGACATGGCTGCCGACGAAGGCAGGCGTATGAGCGAAAGGCACGTCGAAGTCGCACGGGACCGAGCCTTCGTTCTTGGCGTTCTCTATGAAGCTGCGCAGGTCGTCGCCAATGACCTCGGCCATGCAGGTGGTCGAGACGGCGATCATCTTGGGGTCGTAGAGCTTGTAGGTATTGGCGAGCCCGTCGACCATGTTCTTCAGGCCGCCAAACACTGCCGCGTCCTCGGTCATCGAGGAGGAAACCGCTGACGAAGGCTCCTTGAAATGTCGCGACAAATGCGAGCGGTAGTAGGCAACGCAGCCCTGGCTACCGTGGACGAAAGACATGGTGCGCTCGAAGCCCGCGGCCGCGAACACCGCACCGAGCGGCTGGCAGGCCTTGGCGGGGTTTATGACGAGCGCCTCGCGAGCGAGGTTCTTTTCGCGGTATTCCCAAGTTTTGGTCAATTCGCGTTGATCGGTGACGATCTGATCAGGGTGCGGACATTCGAAATTCAGTTTCTTCTCGGCAAGCATTTGTCTGTATTCCGGCTCGCGGAACAGGGGAGCATGGTCGAGAACTTTTTCGGCCGATTGCGGCATGGTGGTCACCTTTTCCATCTGGCCGCGGCAAGCGGCAGCACAGGGACATCGAAACTTTGAAGGGCCTCCGCGGATCGAGTGCCCCCGAGCATTTATCGGCCTCCCTGCCTGGCAGGGAGGCCAGTCCTCATTCGGCGGCGACCGCCCTCAGCGGTGCGTCCTTCATCTTTTTCCACGGCGCGCGGTAGAGACCCCAGACCGGGTTGTTGATGGCCAGATCCATGTCGCGGGCGAAGATGGCGAAGCCGTCATAGCCGTGATACGGGCCGGAGTAGTCCCAAGAGTGCATCTGGCGGAACGGGATGCCCATCTTCTGCACCGGGTATTTCTCCTTGATACCGGAGCCAACGAGATCAGGGCGGATGCCTTCGATGAACTTCTCCAGTTCGTAACCGGTGACGTCGTCATAGAGGAGCGTGCCATTCTTCACGTAATGGCCGGTGCGCTGGTAGTCGTCGTTGTGGGCGAACTCGTAGCCGGTGCCGACGATCACCATAGCGAGGTCCTCGTAGGCAGTGATGACGTGACGAGGACGCAGCCCGCCGACATAGAGCATCACCGTGTTGCCTTCGAGGCGCGGTCGGTACTTGGCGATGACGGCATCGACCAAGGGCCGGTACTTGGCGATGACCTTTTCGGTCTTCTCCTCGATTTCCGGGCCGAAATGCTTGGCGATGTTGCGCAGGGAGGCCTCGATCTGGGTGGGGCCGAAGAAATTGTATTCCATCCAGGCGATGCCGTACTTTTCCTCCATGTGCCGGCAGATGTAATTCATCGACCGGTAGCAGTGGATCAGGTTGAGCTTGGCCTTGGGAGCGCGCTCTATTTCGGCGAGTGTGGCGTCGCCCGACCAGTTGCCGACCACCCGAAGCCCAATCTCTTCGAGCAGGATTCGCGAGGCCCAGGCATCGCCGCCAATGTTGTAGTCGCCGACGACGTTGACGTCGTATGGGCCGGACTCGAACGCGACATCGTCCTTGTCGAAGACCCAATCGCGGATCGCATCATTGGCAATGTGGTGGCCGAGCGATTGTGAAACGCCGCGGAAACCTTCGCAGCGCACCGGTACAATCGTCTTTTCGTGCTCCTTGGCTTTCTTGCGCGACACGGCCTCGATATCGTCCCCGATCAGGCCGATCGGGCATTCGGACTGCACCGAGATGCCGCCACTGAGCGGAAACAGGTCCTCGATCTCGTCGATGATCTTTTCCAGCTTCTTGTCGCCGCCGAAAACGATGTCCTTCTCCTGGAAGTCGGAGGTGAACTGCATTGTCACGAACGTGTCGATACCCGTCGTGCCGACGTAATAGTTGCGGCGTTGCGACCAGGAATATTGCCCACAGCCGATCGGCCCGTGCGAGATGTGGACCATATCCTTGACTGGACCCCACACCACGCCCTTGGAGCCGGCATAGGCGCAGCCGCGGATTGTCATCACGCCCGGAATGGATTTGATGTTCGATTTGACGTCGCATTCGGAAAGGCCCTTGTCCTCCCCGCCGGCCTCGTCCTTGCTCGTTGCGACACTGAGGTGCTTCTTGCGACGCTTCGCCGCCTTGTCTGGATATTGGGACAGCACGTCTTCGATAAGCTTCGCATGCAAAGCGCCGTCATTCTCATAGTCGAGGCCCATGGGACCTGCCCCTTTCAAGGTTCGGGTAACGCCTCGCCAACGAGGCCTTGTTTCGTAGAAAGGGGCGCCAGGTCACGGTCGGCGCCCCCTGTCGGTAGCGGCAGTTACTGAGCGACGGCCAATTTCGCTTCCTTGGCCTGAAGCTCGGCAAGCATTTGCTCGTCCGTCTTCATGATGCCGAAGTCGAGCAGCATGTCCTCGAGCTCCTCCATGGTGATTGGGGTCGGGATGGTGCCCTGGCCCGAATTGCCATGGATCTTCTCGGCCAACGCGCGGTACTCCCCTGCCTGTTTGGAGTCCGGCGCATACTGGATTACCGTCATCTTCCTCAGTTCGGCGTGCTGGACGATGTTGTCGCGCGGCACGAAGTGGATGAGCTTGGAATTGAGTCTGGCGGCCAGCGCCTCGGAGAGGTCGAGCTCGCGGTCGGTCTGGCGCTCGTTGCAGATCAGCCCCCCGAGCCGCACGCCGCCCGAATGGGCGTATTTCAGGATACCCTTGGCGATGTTGTTGGCGGCATAGAGCGCCATCATCTCGCCGGACATGACGATGTAGATCTCCTGGGCCTTGTTTTCGCGGATCGGCATCGCGAAGCCGCCGCACACCACGTCGCCCAGCACGTCGTAGGAGACATAGTCGACATTGTCATAGGCGCCGTTCTCCTCGAGGAAGTTGATCGAGGTGATGACGCCGCGGCCGGCGCAGCCGACACCCGGCTCGGGGCCGCCGGACTCCACACACTTGATGTCTTTGTAGCCGATCTTGAGCACGTCCTGGAGTTCGAGGTCTTCCACAGAACCTTCCTGGGCGGCGAGATGCAGAACCGTATCCTGCGCCTTTGCGTTCAGGATCAGGCGGGTGGAGTCGGCTTTGGGGTCGCAGCCGACGATCAGGATTTTCTGTCCGAGGTCGACCAGGGCGGCTAGCGTATTTTGAGAGGTGGTGGACTTGCCGATGCCTCCCTTTCCGTAGAATGCGATCTGACGCAGACCTGACATGTTGCTTCCTTCCTTCTTTCCATCCATAGCGGTTACCGCGACTTCAATGCCGGTCGGCAGATCCCGCCGCCTCGCACCGATCGTTTCAAAACTCGTGCCAATTTGGCCGGCTGGATCGAAGAAGAAATTTTATGATTGCTTTTCAGCTGTTTAACATTTGGCAAAAATATTAAATTGGCTAAATAAACTTGTGTCGCGGGCCCGACAAAGGCGACAGGAGATGTCGGACGGCGTTGAGTGAGACGTCGGCCGCGGAGCCCGGAAAGAAGCTAGTTGTCAAAATCTGATGGAGTAGATGCCCCCTCGCGTCTTCACCCCGATTTGGTCGGTTTGCCCGTCGGGATTGTAGCTCGGCCATCGGGCGCCACGTCGGATAATTTCGCGGGTCAGGCCTGGACTAAAGCAAGGGTCGTATGGCAGCCACAGCGGTCTGGTCGCTGAAAAGGGGACATTCTTGGAAAGGATCAGAATTGTTCAGAAATCGATCAAACGTGCGAGGCTTATAAGACCAGGATCAATTCCCAGCTCCGACATTGGAGCCTGCGCCGCCGCTGGATTACTGTGATAACTAACCTTCCACGTCACCGTTGTTGCATTGATGTGCTTGGTTATTTCCTCGAGATATGGCGCGTCCACCTCCGAAAGGGAGTGTCCCATGACGAGGATTCGACGCACTGATCTCAGGCTATGGAAGAACGGCTGCTGCTGCAGGATGATTTTGTCGGTCGGCTTGAACGTCGCCGAAAAATAGTCGTCGACGATCCTGTTGCCCTCAAGGACGCGTGTGTCCGCAGCCTCGACATCGACGCCGTGATTGAGGGAGTCCGCCAAAGTGCGCTGCCATGCATGGCCGAGCACGAGTTGGTCAGTAGAGCTACTGGCTTGCCCGTGAATGTGCAGAACCTGGCTATCGGCAATTCCATAAGCCTTCTGAAGTGTCGGCGTATAATTGAAGTTGAGATAACGCGCGGTCGGGTCGAGCGGTAAAGGTTTGCCGGTGAATGAATTGGCTGCGGGGATGCGAAGCTGTCGAATCCAATCGGCGAACCGTCCACGCATTGTAGAAGAAATAGCCTCGACGACGCGGTTCAGTTCACACTGATAGTCGTGATGGCCTGAATCACTCCAGTCCTCCGCTCCATAGGACATGAGAAATTGAGAGGCATAGTCAATAACCGTGTCGACATCGAAGTCGGCCAGCCTCGCCTCGAATTCCCACCAGAACGCGTCGTCGACTGCAAAATATGTCTCGACTTCGCGATAGGTGGCCAGATCGACTTCCTTGAGATATCGGCCGAAGTCCAGGTAATCCGATGGAATATCGTGATAGCGGTCAAAGCCATTGCCGATGATGTATAACGTGTCGCTCATCAGCCTGCTTTATTCCAGAGTTACGCTGAAGCTCGGATATGGCTTTCGAAATGCAGTAAGGACGCGATCGCGGGCGTGGTCCATTTCCCGGGCAGCGGCATCGGTCAACATGAAGGTCGGACAGGACGGATCGCCACAGCCGCACGGCCTGATCGCACCGATTGAAAGCAAGGTTTTATAGCGGCGACGAAGGTGATCTAGTTCACGCACCGTCGCTTCGAGGGCCGATCGGACGCTTGGATCACGGATGTGATGCAACGAGGGAAGGCGATGGATTTCTACGCCTTCACGGGTTTGCCAGATGCCGGTGCTAAGCACGCGAATGGTGTCTTCGACGGCCTGTAGGAAGGCTGGAAGGTTACTCTCCTGCTGAAAGGGTGTTCGAAAGGCCGGTCTATCGAAGGCCCGCGCAAGCATCGCCAGTGTCTGGTCATCGGTAATAGCCGAGAACCGGTCAACGAAATCGCGCAGTTCAGCCGCGGTGTCGGGAAAGGGGACCCCTTCGACCAAACGTCGAAGGAGGAACTCGGCGCGGAGCCTCAGATGTTCTTCAAACTCTGAGCCCGACCAAATCGTGACGCGAGCCACTCCCAGCTTGTTGGCCGCAGCTTTCACTTCGTCCCGCCCCTGAGCGGAGACGCTGCATCGACAAACAAACTTAAAGGTCGCCGGGCGCCCGAACGCAGCACCGATTGCCGCTGACATATCCTTCTCGGCCTTTGTCTGAGTAAGACTTGCGCGGTTTACGCATTGAATGACAGTCCGTTCGTCCGGCCGGTCGTCGAATGGCCGAGTGCCGACGATGTCTCGCCCTTGATCGCTGCCGGTCTGGCCGTACCAGGCGAGGTCGGTCCATCCCTCACAGAGGTGATAGGCAAAGACAAGTCGTTCGAACTCGGACCCACTGAAATCCTCGAAATGAATCGGTCGAACTGTCTGGGCGATACTCATAGAGATCCCTTCCTGGGACGCACGCCCCTAGCCAGGACCCTCACAGCAGATTGTCCGATTGCTGCGCATGTGCAGGGTCGGGCGGGGGCACAAACTGGTCGATGTTTTTCAAAAGGCAATGTGTGTTGCTATTTCTCGGCATCAAGCCAATTGCTTCCTGTTCGCAGATCGGCGGGATCCTCGGAGTCTTTTGGGATCTGGAGGGAGATGCGCCAATCGTTCGTTTTTCGCCGGCGCGAGTCGAATTCGACGCGCTGGATCGCGGCCATCTCGTCGGATGCGTACTCGACCTTGTGCGCCGCATCGAGAGTGATCTGCTCGGCCTCTATCCAAAGCGCGACCGTCAGTAGGACGTCACCGAGCACGCAGGGGCCGTCGGCGGTGGTGAGGGTGACTGAGCCGGGATAAGGAAAGCATGCGGTGCGGAACGCAGGCGGTTGCGCCTTTTGAATGCCGTCAAACGGATCTGCAGCCCCTTGGATTTGGTGCCACAGATCAGTTAGAGACCAAGTTGTGTCGGACTCGGTGTTGCGAAAGATCGGCGCGAGCGGGTCAGTATCCTCCGGTAAAGTAAAATCCACGTCCTGCGGACTGGGAACTTTCCAATCGAGCGAACGGAATCTCCGGATGCCGATCCGTGCAATGCCGCAGGCCCTATGCCAAAAGAGCACAAAGTCCAGTCGCAACAAGATCGAGTTGATTTCCGCAACCGTAATTTCCGAAATTTTCCGCAGGGAAATGCCCGCATGAGACGCGGCAATCTGAGCCTCCGGGGAAAAGCCAGATGCGGCGACGGCAATGGTTCGATCCGCGCCAATCGAAGACTTCTTTGTGGCTAGCTGCTCGATCCAGGTGACATCCTGCAGCCTTGATCTGCGTCGACATTCGATTGTGACAAGCATTTCGGTCGTGCCGACTTTGGCACGAATGCTGGCATCCACTTCCCTCAGCCGACCTGTGAGCTTGCAACGCAGACGATCCGGTGACTTGACGATCAGCCCCCGGGGGCCTGCGTCGGCCTCGATCCGCGCGATCAGGCGTTCGAATTCGCGCCATTCGGGATCCCGATGTCGGTTCGCGGTCATTCTTTTGGACCGCCTCTTGTTCCGGCATTCAGGAACATTGGGAAGAAGCTGATCTGCTTCTTCATTTTGATGACGTCATCAACGCCAATCGTATTGGCCTTCCGTCGCTCCCCGCCGGCGGGTGTTATCACCTCAAGGTCTGGGTTTTCGATGATCGCTGCATGGACATCGTCGGCGTGCGCCGGGGTAATGTTGTATATGCTTTCGTAGAAGTCCATGACAGGCATGGCGTCTCCGCATTCCATGATCAGGCGCGGAATGTCTCCGAGAAGCTGGTTCTTTGCCGATACGCGACCGCTGATGTCGAAGAGGTAGAGCATGCCTTCATCATGCTTTGGATCGTAGGAGAGCATGTTGAGGCCGGATCGACCGAAGTGTGCCTGTAAGCTGGCGTTGTCGTGAAGAATGTTGTTGTAGACCTGCCTTGCCCGATAGGCATTCGCAAAGTGGATCAGCCAGTACCGCCACCCGCCGGGATTATTGATCGAGAACGGGCTGACATAGGGGGCGCACAATCGGAAAGCGTCAAAGACGATTTTCTCGGCTGTGCCGAGCCAGTCCTTTTGGCTCATTAACGCATCGAGCGCCTGGATATCGTTGCTCGTCAGCCCGAGATGATCGAGCTGGGCGCGAAGCCGCTCCGGCTGGTCCTTTTGAAGGAATGCGAGCAGCGAACTGATGACGAAGGTGTAGAAAATCTCAGCCGCGGGATAAGAGTGCATAATGTCGAGGATGGTGTTCCGCTCGACATGGCTGTGACCGCATTGATCGAGGTTGAAGATGACGCTCCGATAGCGGCCTTGCCCCAACAGGCTCTTGATATCGGGATAAGCGGCTTCGAAGAACTCGTTCAGATATTCGACCCGCAGATGCAGCTTGGGGCAGCTCTGGCTAGCCTCTGCTTGCATCGGTGCGACATGCGTCTTCAGAAGTTCGATCGCATCGCGGTTGGCGTCGTTGAATACGAGGAGGCATTCGACTTCGACAGCGCCAAGCCCTTGGACGGCGCGCTGCGTGTTCACAGCCTCGACTGCTCGTTTTAATTCCTCGATGAAAATCAACGGCGATCCAGGTGAGCCGCACTGGTAGCGCCCGCCGCCAGCGAAACCGTCGACGATCGCGAGGCGAAATCGCTCCTGCTGAGGCAGCCTACAGCGGACCGTCAGGTAGTCGAATACATATTCTCGCAAAATTTTATGTTTGCGGCGAGAGTGTTCCTCCAGCTTTGCTCCGTCGGCCCATTCATATCGTTTTTCGACCACTTTGCTCCCCCCGACGGATGTTGTTCTACATTGTAACCGTGCCTTGCTGGGTGGTCGGCATCTCGTCCCAGGTCCGGCCCCGATACTCGCGCCCGTTGGCCTTCTTGGAACGCTTTTTGTTATCCTTGCCCCAGGTTCCCCACTGCTTGAAGAAGAAGGCGGTACCGGCCGCCAGGCATTGGCCGTAAATTTCGTCGATCCATTCTTCCCTGATCGGTCGAGCGGATTTGCCGCTTTCACCGCCCACGATGGCCCAATGGATGTCGCGGAGGTCGACGGCGCCAACCGATCCAATGAGAGGCTCAAAAGAGATGAAGCGAATGGCTGCGGGCGCCTGGCGGAGATAGTCGACTCGACTCACGACGTTCGAGTCTTCAATGCTAGTGCCCAGCCAGACATTGGGCAGGATGTCGCCCAACCGCGAGGCGACGAGAGCTGCCATTCGCCCGGGACGCTTAGTAAGGATTTGATAGTTGTGGCGCGGGGTCTCGCGCATGACCTTCCAGACCTCAAGGATGAATTCGTCGCTGACACCCTCGTGGAAGAGGTCGCTCATAGAGTTTACGAAGATTTTCCGCGGTTTCTTCCATCCGTAGGGCATGGCCAGCGCCTTGCGATCTTCCCGCACGACGCCATTCCACACCGTGCGCTTTCCCGTCTTACGGGTAAGTCCCGCATATTTTGCGATGCCCATGGCCTCAAGGCGTTTGGCCATTTCCATAGCATAACAATGGGTGCAGCCTGCGGTGACGATGGAGCATCCTGCGACGGGGTTCCAAGTGGAGTCTGTCCACTCTATCTGAGTTTCAGCCATCTTGCCCTCCCGAGCATTCCTTGACCCCACGCCGCATCAGACCGCTCCGCGTATCGGATTGACGACCTTGAGCCCGGCAAAGTCTTTTTCGTTATCTGTTACCAGCACGCACTCGTTCGCTCCGGCGACAGCGGCGATGATCATGTCGAGCCCGCTGCGCGGCTTGCCGGCCGCTTTTCCTCCTGCCATCAGCCGCGCCCAGATCAGCCCTGCCTTGTCGTCGAACGAGAGGATGCGGCCCGCAAACAGCGCCTGCGGCCCCTCAGGCCCAGAGAACCACTTGTCGAGTGCGTCGCGTTTTTTCCCGCGCGGCTTCTCCAGAACCCCGCGAAGAATTTCCGCAACGGTCAGCGAAGCGATGAACAAATCCTCGTCTCGCTGTCTCGACATCCATGCCAGGAGCGATTCCGACGGCTGCGATTTCACGACATTGCTGATGATGTTGGTATCGAGGAGGTAGCGTGTCACAGGTCGATCTTCCGTCCCTCTTCATGGGGGCGGGAAAGATCGAGGTCAGCTCCCACCAGCGGCGAACGACGCAATGCGGCGAGAATCCCGCCAAGCTTGGGTGGCTCGCCGGCGATGGTCTGGCTGACAGCAGCGCGCAGGCTAGAGGCATCCGGTCCATCTTCGGCCAGGCGGCGAGCCAAAGATCGAATGAGGTCGCGATCGACATCGCGGCCAAGCACCTCGAAGCGCGCCAAGCCGCGCTCGCTGAGGCGAGATCGATAGTTTTGAATGGCGCGTTTTTGCGAGCTGCCCATAGTTACCTCCGACTTATTTCCAGTAATATAACCAGAATGCTGGGTTTGATCAAGGTGCAGGCAGTCCGGGCAGTGCGCTCTTTCGGTTGAATGGGATCGGTGGACGCGTGATATATGTTTACGCGACGGTACTTTTTGACCAGCGTCGAGCAGGCCGCCGGCCGACGCGAGGTGTAAAGATCGTCCGATGTGGTGCCGATGGTTGGCGAAACCTCAAAAAAATCTTTCTGGCAATTTTCCCTTTGAAATCAAAAGCGTAACTTTTTTACGACCTCAGCGTCGGATTTTTTGCGCTGACAAGAGAAATATCTCGGCGCCGACCAGAGGGCCTCGGCCCCAGGACGGGCGAGGCTCGTTCGGAGAACGGCGCGAAACAGGGATTGGTCGATTCGCGCGGCGATGATTGACCACAAGGCCTGCTGGACGGGTTCCGCGTGCAGGTGCCCGTCGCTCCCCGCCTTGCAAAACTGTCAGAAAATCGCATACATTTCTGACAGGAGTATGGCCATGCAACGGTTGACCGAACAGATTCTTGCGCACGCGAAAGGGCTGCCAGAGGGCACGCCGGTCGCAGCTAAGAGCTTGCTTCACCTGGGGAATCGCGCCGCGGTGGATCAGGCATTGTCGTGTCTAGCCGAGCGGACGCAGTTGATCCGGGCGGGTCGCGGCGTCTATCTCCTTCCGGTCACGAGCAGGTTCGGCACCCGGGCTCCCTCCGTGGAGCAAGCGGTCGAGGCGCTTGCCAGCCAGCGCGGGGAGATCATCGTCACCAGTGGGGCCGTTGCCGCCAACACCCTCGGTCTCACGAGACAGGTGCCGGTCCGGTCGGTCTATCTGACTTCCGGCCGCACCCGGAAGATGAGCCTCGGCAAGCAGGTCGTCGAGCTTCGCCACGCGCCTCGTTGGCAGCTCGCCATGGCGCATCGGCCCGCTGGCGAGGCGGTGCGAGCGTTGGCTTGGCTTGGGCCGGGAAAGGCTGAGGCCGCCCTCCAGACACTGAAGCGGAAACTCCCGCCGGGCGCCTTCAGCGAGTTGGTCGCGGTAGCGCCGCAGCTTCCGACCTGGATGGCGCGCAGCGTGGGCAAGGCCGCACATGGCTGATCCCTTTCTCCACCTCCCGATCGAGGATCGGCGGGAGGCGCTCGGCGTCGCGGCCGATCGGTCCGGCAGGCCGGCGCATCTCCTCGAGAAGGACGTGTGGGTGGTCTGGGCGCTCGCCACCTTTATGGCTCGGCGCTCGGCAAGGGCGGCACGTCGCTGTCCAAAGCCTATCAGGTTATCCAGCGGTTTTCCGAGGACGTCGACCTAACATACGACATCCGGCCGATTGCACCCGACTTGGTGGGCGACGACGGCGAAGCGTTGCCGGAGACCCGTAGCGAGGAAAAACGCTGGTCCAGTGAGGTGCGTAAGCGCCTGCCCAATTGGGTTGAAGGAAGCGTTCAGCCGATCATCGCAGATGCGCTCGCGGCTGAAGCTTTGGCGGCCGCCATCCGCGTCGAGGGCGAGAAGCTGTTCATCGATTACGAAGCCGCGACGCCTGGCTCCGGCTATGTGGCGCCGAGCGTGATGCTCGAATTCGGAGCACGATCGACGGGCGAGCCCGCGAGCTTGCGCGACATCGCCTGCGACGCGTCTGGCCTGATCGAGGGCGTGACCTTTCCCACGGCTCGTCCACGCGTGATGCATGCGGAGCGAACCTTCTGGGAGAAGGCGACGGCCATCCATGTCTTCTGCCTGCAGGAGCGCCGGCGCGGCGATCGCTTTGCTCGTCACTGGCACGATGTCGCGCGGTTGGACGAAACCGGTTTTACCCCGTCCGCCTTTGCTGATCGCGATCTGGCGAACGCAGTGGCGCGCCACAAGACCATGTTCTTCGCCGAGAAAGCGCCCGATCGAACGCCCATCGATTACGCGGCGGCTGTCAACGGCGGTCTGCGGCTTGTGCCCGCAGGCGATGGTCTGAAGGCGCTTGAAGAGGACTACGCCCGCATGGTCGACGACGGGCTTCTTCTGGAAGACGCGGAGCCTTTCGAAGCGCTGATGGCGCGATGTGCCGATATCGCCGAGCGAGCCAATTACATCCGCGAATAGAAAAAACTGGGGGGGCGGCGCCGTGCGAATTTCGCGGATCAAAATTACAAACTTCGCCAATCGGCGCGCTGCGGGCGGGAATGCTCGATGCGCTGATGGCGGCAGAGCCAAGCCTCGCCGATCAGCGCGAACAGGTGGTGCGCATGTCGGCGGCGCTCGCTGTCGGCGGGCCGCTCGCCGACCTGGATCTGGCGAGCCTCGGTGGACGCGACGCGTCGCCTCTCCATCTTAATCTGTTGACGCCGCACTCGGCAAAGGGCTGCGAAGATGATGTCGTGATCATGGTGGGACTCGATCTGGGCGGTTTGCCCTGGCGCAACGAGCAGCCGGCGGCGCGACGCGAAAGCCGACGGCTGTTCTATGTTGGCCTGACGCGGGCCCGCGACGAGATCCATATGCTGTATTCCGGTTACGTCGATACCGGCCGCGGGCGAAGGTTCGGCACCCCGTCCCGTGCAAGAGCGTAGCCGTCGACAAGTGTGGAGATCAGCTCCTTTGCATTGGGAAACCGTTATTTGAGGGTCGGGTCGAGCTTATCGCGCAACCAGTCGCCGAGGACGCTAACGGCAACGGCCGTGATGACAATGACGAGGCTTGGAGCGAGCAGCATCCAGGAGGCGCGGGTGATATACTCGCGGCCGGCCGCGACCATGACACCCAGGCTGGTCATCGGCGGTTGAACGCCGAGGCCGAGGAAGGAGAGTCCGCTTTCCACCAGGACGATTTCCGGAAAGGTCACCGTCGCCGCCACGAGAAGCGTCGCCGCGCTGTTGGGCAGGATATGCCGCAGATAGACACGCAGCGGATGGGCGCCGAGTTGGCGCGTTGCGCTCGCATAGCCCTGCGCGCTGGCGGTGATTGCCAGTCCTCGTGCCAACCGCGCATTCCGCTCCCAGCCATAAAGTCCCATCAGGGCGACGAACAGCGTCAGCGAATTACCGAAACAGGCGAGCATTGCCAGCGCCACGATTAGAAATGGTAGCGAAGCCTGTACGTCGATCATTAGCAGCAGGGCATGCTCGACGAGCCCGCGGAAATACGCGGCGATGAAGCCAATCCCGGTACCGACCAACACGCTGATCGCAGTGGCGCCGAAGGCGACCAGCAAGCTGGTGCGGATCGAGTAGAAAAGACGCGAGGCCACATCACGGCCCAGATCGTCGGTTCCCAGGACGTGTAGCATCGTTCCGCCAAAGCCGACGGGCGGCGCCAGGCGATGGCGCAGGTCGATGGAAGTGATCTCATGGGGAGCCATCAGCGGCGCGGCGAGCGCCGTGAGGAGCATGAGGAGAACCCAGCCCACAGCAAGGAGTGTCGGCAGGTCCACCGAGCGAGGCGGCGGACGGTTGGTTTTTACAGTTGCCGTTTTCATTGCGATCCTGAGTTTGTTCCACGCAAGCGCGGATCGAACACGCCATAAAGCAGGTCCATCAGCAGGTTGGCCGACGTCATGGTCAGCGCCACGAGAAGGAGGATGACCTGCACCACGGCGAGATCACGGTTCGCAACCGAAACCACCAGCAATTGGCCGATGCCGGGCCAGCCGAAGACGCTTTCCACCAGTACGGCGCCCGCGACCTGGCCGCCGAGCATCAGGCCGAACAGCGTCAGCACAGGAATGATCGCATTCGGAAAGGCATGGTGGCGAACCACCTGCCGCCACGTCACGCCCTTGGCGCTGGCCGCCACGATGTAGAGCTGCGACAGAACTTCGATCATGGCGCTACGCGTGAAGCGCGCGATAATGGCCGCCCCGCCCAAACCAAGCGTGAGCACCGGCAGTACGAAGCTTTCCGGCCGATCCGCGCCGCCGGACGGGAACAGGCCGAGCGTCACGGAAAAAATCAGGATCAGCAATAGCCCGAGCACGAAGCTTGGCACGGTGAAGCCGAACACGGTCAGCATCATCACCGATCGGTCGACCCAGGTGTCGCGATGCATGGCGGCGTAGGCGCCGACCGGAATGCCGATCAGCATCGTGAGCGCCAGTGCCGGCAGCATCAGCGCCAATGTCAGGGGCGCGCGCTCGAACACAAGCTGCAGGGCCGGTTTTCCAGCTAGCATGGAATTCCCGAAATCGCAGTGAAGTGCCGCCAGGACATAGCGGACATATTGCACATACAGAGGCTGATCGAGTCCCCAATGCCGGCGAAACGCCTCAAGATCCGGGGCGCGGGCGCTGGGACCGAGTATCTGCAGCGCCGGGTCTCCAGAGGCCCGCAGCACCACGAATGTAAAGGTCACCACGATCAGGATCGACAGGCCGGCACGCAGGACCTTGGGGCCGGCGAAACGAAACACAGCACTCATCAATGCCTCACCAAATGGCAGGCGACCTGCCGTTCCGATCCTAGCGGCAGGAGTTCGGGCAGGCTCTGGCGGCAGACATCGCGCGCAAGTGGACAGCGTGGATGAAACGGGCATCCGCTCGGCCGATCGGTGGGGCTTGGCGGTTCGCCTGGCAACGCCACATAATGATCGAATCCCCCCGGAAGCCTCGGCATGGCCGAGACGAGCGCCTGCGTATAGGGATGGGCGGGTTGATCGATAATGGCGTCGGCGCGCCCCTGTTCGACGACGCGGCCAAGATACATGACGACGATCCGGTCGCTGACATGGCGAACGACCCGCAAGTCATGGCTGATGAACAAGAGGCCGAGCCCGAGCTCCTGCTGAAGATCCATGAGCAGATTGACGATTTGCGCCTGGACGGACACGTCGAGCGCCGAGACCGGCTCATCGCAAACCAGAAGCGAGGGTTTTGGCGCGAGCGCCCGGGCAAGCACGACGCGTTGGCGCTGGCCGCCGGAAAGCTGATGCGGATAGAGCACGCCATGGTCTTCGCCGAGGCCGACGCCGTGGAGAAGCTCGGCCACACGTTGCTTGCGGCTTGCCGGATCGCCAATCCCGTGAATCGCCAGCGGCTCGGCGATGAGAGCGCTGACAGTCATTCGGCGATCAAGCGCTGCCAAGGTGTCCTGAAAGACCAGCTGCATCTGGCGCCGCTGCGCGCGCCACCTGTTGCTGTCGATGCGCGGCAGCGGCAAACCCTGAAACAGCACACCTCCGCTGTCCGGCGGCTCCAGACCGAGCGCAATATGGCCGGTGGTGGACTTGCCGCATCCGGATTCGCCGACAATGCCGGTCGTCCGGCCCATCTCGACATCCAGCGACACGCCATCGACTGCAACAAGATATTTCCGCGGTCCGTAGAGTGGCGAGCCGAGCGGAAAGCGACGGGTGATGTTGTTGAGACGCAGCAGGGTCATTGATACGTGCCGGCGTCCAAACGAAGGCAACGCACCGAATGCCGCGCGGCGACCTGCCGCGGTTCCGGTCGGCTCGTGCGACATGCCGCGATCGCGTGCCGGCAGCGCGGCGCATAGGCGCATCCCGGCGACAGATTGCGTTGTGGCGGCGCGCCGGCAATGGCGGTCAACCGCATGCGCGGACCGTGCGAGGGCGGAATGGCACCGATCAGGTCGCGTGTATAGGGGTGCTGCGGCGCGGTCAGAAGCGTGTGTTTCGGTGCCGTTTCGACGATCTGGCCCGCATACATGACGCATGCCCGGTCACAGACGGCCGCCACCGCGGCGAGATCATGGCTGATCATGACCAGCGCCATGCCTGTGTCGCGTTGAATATCTTTGAGCAGCAGCAGGATCTGCGCCTGCACGGTAGCGTCGAGCGCGGTCGTTGGCTCATCGGCGATCAGCAGTTCGGGCCGGCCGGCGAGCGCGATGGCAATCATCACCCGCTGGTTCTGGCCGCCCGACAGTTCGTGGGGGTACGCGTTGAGCCTGCTTGCCGCAGCGGCTATCCCGACCTGGTCGAGCAGGCGGCAGGCCTGGGCACGGGCGGCGGCACCGCTGAGGCCACGGTGCAGGCGAAGCGCTTCGGTGATCTGCGCGCCGATGCGATGCACCGGGTTCAGCGCGCTGGCCGGATCCTGGAAGATCATGGCAATGCGTCCGCCGCGCACCCGATCCAAAACGGATTGTCGTGCGCCCACAAGATCGAGATCACCAATCCTGGCCTCGCCCCCGATCTCGGCGGATTTCGGCAGCAGGCCAAGAACCGCCCGCCAAGTCACGGACTTGCCGCAGCCGGATTCGCCAACGATACCCAAGGCCTCGCCTTTGTTCACAGCGAGATCGACACCGTGCAGCACAGGCACATCGCCGAACGCCACCCTCAAGCCAGCAATGCTGATGGCAGGTTTGGTGGCGGAAGCCCCGACGCCATGAGCCGGCAACAGCGCGGCGCCCGCGCTGTTCTGGAAGGACTTGTGCAGCATGGAACTCAGGCCACCGGCTCAGGCGGCATCTTCGGACCGAGATACATTTGCGGCAACGGGTTGGGCTGCCAGCTGACATCCGCCTGCTGCCCATAGATAAAGGGCATGGAATGCAGCGGCGTGATGCAAGGGTCCTCGATCTCGACAATGTCCTGCATCCGTTTGAAGGCCGCCTGGCGCTTGGCGAGATCGGTCGTCGTTTCAAGCTCGTGACCGCGCGCGTTAAACTCGGCATTGGTCCAGCCACCTGTTGACTGGAGGTCATTGGTCGGACCGATAATCTGCCACAGCATGGAAACGGGATCGGCGTAGAAGGCGCCGCCGGACGTGTCATTGATGCCGCCAATGTCGCCGACCTGCGTCCAGTTTTCACACATGATCAGCTTGACGTTGATTCCGGCAGCCTTCCACATCTCGACAAGCGCCTGGTTCTCGGCGAGCTGCATCGGATAATAGGTGCCGACGGAAGGGTATGGGATTTCCTCACCTCTGTAGGATGACTTGGCGAGCAGTTCCTTGACCTGCGCCGGATCATAGGACACCCCCTTGCGGTTGGGGTCGTTGATCTCGCCGAAGATCGGTAGCTGCCAGCTGGTCAGCGCTTTCGCCCGGCCGTCCCAGAGGCCGTCCGCCAGCGCACCGCGATCGATAGCGAGAGCGAGCGCGCGACGCAGATCGACATCTTTCAGGATGGGAGTCCTTAGCGGAGCAAATGTGAGAAAGCGGAACCACATGGCTTCGCCACCAACGATCGAGAGGCCGTTGACACCCTCAATTTCGGCAATGTGGTCCGGAGTGATGTCTGTGACGATATCGTAATCGCCCGACTTCAGTCCGGCGATGCGCGCGGCGATTTCCGGCAGCCGCTTGAAGCGGATCGAGGCAAACGGCGGCTGGCCTCCCCAATATTCGTCGTGCGCCACCAGTGTGATTTCGTCCCCATTGCGGACCTCGCCGATCTTGTAAGGGCCGGTGCCGATCGGCTTCGCCGCCCAGGCGTCATAGCTGCTGGCGCCAGCCCGTGCTCTGGCGCTGATGATCTGCGTGCCCCACGCGCCGAGCCGCTGGGCAAAGACCGGATCCTCTGTCCTGGTGATCAAACGGACAGTGCGATCATTGATCTTCTGCACATCGGCAAGCGAGGAGAGGAAGTTGGCAAACACGGCCGCGCCCGGCGCATTTTCGCCGCGCAGTCGATCCGGCCCGAGCGAGAAGACAACGTCATCCGCCGTCATTGTGGAACCGTCATGAAACTTCACATTGTCGCGCAACCTGATCTCATGGATCGTGGCGTCAATTTGCTTCAATGATGTCGCGAGCGCGAAATTCAGGCGAAAATTGTCGTTGTAGTCGGTCCGTAAAAGCTGATCGAAAATGCTGTATTGCACCCGCCAGGAAACGTTGGCGATGGAGGAACCGTCCACCGGTTCCAGAATTGTGCGCAGGTCCTGAACGGCAATATTGAGGTTCGGCCGCCGGCCGGCTGCCGCCATGATCGTGTTCGGCAATGCTATTGCGCCAGCCGCCATGGCGCTCATGCCGAGAAATCTGCGACGTGTCGTTTGCATATCAAAATCCCCTCTCTTTCAGTCGGGATGACAATCGGAGCGAATGAAATCCGCTCCCGAGACGGGATGAGACATAGCGCGGTTATGTGACGGTTTTTTGCATGTTTGAGACGGATTGTGTTGGTTATTGAAATCAAAAGGAAAAAAATGTTTCACGATTGGGGCAGCCGTGCGGGCTGAAAGAAGAGGATCAAGTAGAGACCAGTGCGGGGTTGTGACGGTTTTGCGGATATAGAACTTCAACACCGGCGGCTTCGATCTTGTCCAGCATGTCCGATGCAGGCCTCCGGTCGGTGATGATCGCGGTAATCGCCGAATGGGGCAGGATGCGGTAGCGCGCCGACAAGCCGAATTTGCTGTGATCGGCGAGAATGACAATTTTCCGTGCTTGCTCGCAGAGCGTCGCAGCAAGCTCCTGTCCGACCTGTTCATGGTCGAAGACGCCATTCGGATGCACCGCATTGACGCCGATAAATGCGACGTCGATCTGCTGTTCGCGGAGTGTACGCAAGGCGGTGAATCCGCTTACGGTCCGGAAATCGACATTGAAATCGCCCCCCAGCATGACAACGCGATGCCGATGGCCTTCGGCCGCGGCGATGGCAGTATCGACCATGTTGGTGACGACGCGCATTTCCGGGAGGGCCGATATGCGGCTGGCCAACGACAGAATGGTGCTGCCGCCCCCGAAAAAGAGATTCTGACCGGGCTTCAGAAGACCCAGGGCGATCTCAGCGATGGTGCTTTTTTCCGCGCGCTCGGAAACAGCTCGCGATGAGATGGCCAGCAGCTTTGGCTGTTGCGTTGCGACCGCGCCACCATGGACCCGTGCGACCAAGCCATCCTGCTCGAGCCGTTTGATATCCCGCCGCGCAGTCTCTTCTGAAATATTGAACCGCTGCATCAAATCTCGGATGCGCACTTCGCCATTCGCCTGGATGATTTCAACGAGCCTTTTATGACGATTGTAACTAAGCGACATGCTTCTCTCTCTCGCGGCATTCGAAAAAAGACTATTCAGTTCGCTGCGCAAATGTCACGTCAGGGCGTCACTCTCAGAGGCCGTTGAGCGGCTTAAGGTGCGCCGCAGAGCTTTTGCCAGCCTTTCGTTTTCCGTCCGACTTCGAACCGTCAGGCGCAGATATCGATCTGCGTCGTTCATGGCTTGATAGCCGCATTCTCTTACGAGGACGGATTCGAACAGAACGAGGCGGCGCTTGAGCTCGGCAGCGGATACCGAATTTTCAGGCAGCCGGCACAAGATGAAATTCGTTTGCGAAGGTACGACGTCGAGGCCCGGTACCGTCCGCAGCTCCTCGATGAACAGCTCTCTATCTTCTCGCAACATGTCTAGACTGTGTTCCAATTCCTCTGCGAATTCGGGAAGCAGGAACAGTGTGTATTCCGCAATGCCGTTAATGTTCCACAGCGGCAGTTTCCGGCGCACGGCGGCAACGAGGGTGGGATCGCCAGCCATGAGGTAGGCGAGCCGGATTCCGCCAAGTCCGAAGACCTTTCCAAGGCTCTTCACCACGATCAAATTGGCACAGGACGGAACCAGATTCTCAACGCTGTTTGGTCGGCCATCAGCGGGAAAATCAATGAACGATTCATCCACGATCAGCCGTCGCCCTCGAGATCCTAGGGCCTCCGCCAGCCATGCCACGTCAGCATGATCAACAAGTCGACCGGTCGGATTGTTTGGATTTACAACGATTGCCGTATCCGCGCCTGTCGCCAGTACGAATTCCAGGAAAGCTCGAACGTCGAGATCGAAATAGGGCGGGGTGAGGACGAAGTTGTTCTTTTGTTCGTCATCGAGAGGTGTTTGAAAGCCGGCGAACGTCGGCACGGGAATCGCGATTGTTGGGTTCAGCGTTGAATAGAGCGCCTGGATGAGGTCGGTCACCCCGTTTCCGACTGCAATAAAGTCCGGCTGCTGCGAGGTCATCGTGCCAACAACTGAAGCGATATCGATCTGCTGAGAAGGATAGCATGTCAACACGCCTTCGAGCCTCGCCGCCAGCCGATCGTAAAAAGTCTTGGGAGGGAAGCGGGTATTGCAAAGAAGCATGTGCTCGGCGATTGGCTTGCGCCAATAACCTCCGACGCTCGTTTCCAGACGCCGCAGCACGTTCTCCTTGTCACACCGAAATTCCGCGATGGATGCGTCGACACCGTCGCAAATATCGAGCAGCTTGGAGCCGGCAGTCAGCACATTGCCAGGCAACGCTACGTCCAGCTGGGACAGGCCCGCGACTAACCTGCTGAAGGCCTGATGCAGAGATGCCGCGGCGCGGCTTTCGGCCAGAAGATTGCGTAGAACATCAGCACTCAATCGATAAATCCCGGTCGGCGCGTCGGGCCGCCAAGCGGAGCCGCGCAAACCCTTGTTGGTATTGATACCGTCAAGAACCTCACTGTCGAAAAGCGGTGTTCCCCATATCAGGAGAGTATCGCCATCATGTTGGCGGAACTTCTCAATGAGATCGCCGTCATGCGCGTCGTGCCACGAAAGCGTATTTGTGCTGTCCTGCAGGCGGAACCCATCGAATGTGCCGCTACTCAAGTTTTCAACGAGAGTGACATCGTCAATGCCGTTTTCGACACAGGCGTTGACGAGACGGTCCAAGAGCGGCTGACCGTTGATAGGAACCAACGGTGCATCGTAGCTGCCACTCCACAGATGTATTTTTGGCCCTGCGAAATCGAGGATAAAAATAGCACGGGTCGTATCGGCCATCTCGGACTCCTTTCTTCTGAAGGAAGCAAAAAGAGCGCGTAGAAGCGCCCATTCCCAAAATCAAAACGACCCACTGGCGCTCGAAGTATCCCGTGATGCGTTCATACCGGCGTCATCCGAAGCCTATAGGGGGCTTTGGTTTCGATCGGTCTCTTCCAGGTGCAACATGACCCACACCAATCCATCCAGGCCTACCGCTCGTTTTCAGACGCCTGCCTCGATAAAGCCGCGCGCTCCTACGAAAGCGATTCTGATCCTCATGGACGGCGTAAGCGCGGACTATTTCGAAAAGCACAAACATCGGTTGCCGACGCTTCTTCGTTTGGCAGGAGACGGTCTGTCCATCACTCGCCTGCGCTCAACGGTGCCGGGAACGTCGATGCCGGGGCGCGCAAGCATGCTAACCGGCGCGGCGCCTCAAGCGAACGGGATCTACGGAAACCACATTGTGCGAGATGGCTCGTTTGTCTGCGCCGACGCGTCTGATCTGCGGGTTCCGACCATTGCAAAGCTTGCCAAAAATAGCGGGCTTGATGTCGCGTCCATCGGCGCTGGGTTGATCGACCCAGCCGATTGCGATGTCTTCGTGCCGGCCTGGTGGGAACGAGGGTTTCTCCAGGGAAGCCGGTCATTTAAGAGCCTGCCCGAAAACCGCATCGCTCGCTCGCGCATGATCAAAGATCCAAATGGACGGTTGCGAGCCGCCGGCGTGCTCGATCTCTTCGGCTTCCCGTCCAGTAGCGACACCGTTGCGAGCACTCCTCTCGTTGCGGGCCTGGCCGCGGATCATCTCATGATCGGGGCTGCAGGAGCGCTGGCTTGCTCGGAGAACCCGCCTGATCTCATTTTGACCGAGATCGACATGACGGATTCGATTCAGCATCAGTTCGGATACGAAAGCGAGGCGGCACATTGGTCTATCGCCGCGGCCGACATGATGATTGGCGCTCTCATCGAAGGACTGAGGCGAGTCGGGCGGGAAGACGATTACGCGATCGTAGTCGCAAGTGACCATGGACATAGCGCCGTCCACACAACCATTTATCCGGATGCGATCATCCCTGACTTGCTTTGGGAAAGTGAAGGAGCGACGCTCCATGTCCTGGTTGACGGAGCTCATGACCGCAGAATCGCAGACGGACTGTTGGCGCGCTTCCAAGTGGAGCCGTGGTCGAGCGACCATGTTCCGGTAAATGAACGTGATTGCATAGCGACCTATGTCGCACCTCCTGGACACTCCTTCGAGGAGACCGTTGGAGACACGCAAGAAGCTGGCCCGACGGGCAGACCTCGATACTTGTCCACCCACGGTTTTCGACCGGGCAGCGCGGAGGACGATCGGATATGCCTGTTGAGCATCCCTGGAATGCAACCTTGCAATATTGCCTGGGGCTCCGCTGAAGAGTTCACGCCAACCATTGCTCAGATCTTGGGATTGTCCGACGCCCCGTTTTCGGCAAAGGGTCTTCTGTAAAATGCCCGCAAGCGACCGCCTGCGGGCTCGCATATTCATCATGAGAATACCTCTTTGAAGAATATCCCAAGGTTGGCCAACAGCCAGAACTTCCGACCAAACGGGTCTGAAGGATTTCGTCGTCCGGCCTCGAACCAACGCCGCAAAGCAGCAGGATCGAACAAATCTCCCAGAGGAGAGTCCTTATCAAACAGCAGCCTTCGATATTCCGTTGCTCCCTCGCCAACGGCCCACTGACCCAGTGGCAGCGGAAATCCCATCTTTTTGCGAGATAGAACAGATCTGGGCAAGACGCTCCGGTATTCCCTTCTTAAGGGGAATTTTGAGACATCGAGACGTTCGCTGAAGGAAGCAACCGGATGCCACAGTGCCTGGACCGAAGCGATTGGAGACCTCCACCTCAACCGCTGTGAGCCGGGCATCGCCATTGCGGCGGTAACGAGCTGGTGATCGGTATAAGGAACGCGAGCTTCAAGCCCAGCTGCCATTGTGGTGTTGTCAACCATTTCCAGCAATGCGGGCAAATGCGTAGAGACGAGAACATATGAGATCTTGCTAAAGAAATCTCCGCCCGCCTCCGCAAATTGAGTCGAGAAATGATCGAAGAGCTCCATCTCGTGCTCGGTTCGCATCTGACCATCGATAGCAAGCGAGCGGATCTCTTCAGCTGGGAAGTAGCTATAGCGCTCCAGGAAGAACTGCAGCTGACTGCAATGGACGCCGAGTCCAAGGCGTCGACGTGCGATCTGAGCAAGAGCAGGTGGCAATGCGGTGATGATTTTGCTTCGATTGTAATCATACGGTGTACGGAACAATCGGCTGTAACCAGCAAAAATCTCATCGGCGCCCTCGCCCGTGAGTACGACTTTGTGCTCCTTCGAAATCGCCTTTGCGAGCGTGAACATGGCGGTTTCGTTATGCATTCCAAGCGGATGTCCACGCAGGCGAACCAGCTCCGCTACAGCGTTGATATCGGAAGGTTCTCCAATCGGGACGACCCGGTGAGTGAGCCCGAATTCAGCGGCGACCTCCATCGCATAGGCCGTTTCGTCATAATCGGCGGTCTCGACCTTGCCGGTATAGCAGACCGGACGAATTTGGGAGCGAGCGGATGCCTCATAGGCCAGGATGCTCGAGTCAAGTCCACCGGACAACAATGCGGCGACAGGTACATCAGCCACCAGCTGACGCTGAACGGCACTTCCGAGTAGTCTGCGTATGTCGGAGTGGTCCGGCTTACATCGCGAAATGCGCTCGGACAGATTCCACCAACGCTCCGACGTGTGTCGCCCGTTTGTTATTTCGAGGAGATGGCCGGGCTCTAACTTGGAAATTCCGGCAAAGAGCGTTCTGGCGCCGACAACCGCGCGATAGGAAAGAAAACTGAGCGCGCCGATCGTGTCGGGTCCGCGCATCACGCCCGGCCAGCGAATGAGAGCGTTCGGCTGCGACGCAAACAGAAGCCCAACATCGCAAATCGAGTAGTAGAGGGGTTTTACCCCCAAACGATCTCGGGCGATGAGAACAAGCGATTTCCGTGGATCGAAAAGCGCGAAGGCAAACATCCCGTCAAGGCGGTTTAAGAATGACTTTCCCCAAGCAATATAGCTAAGAATTAGAACCTCGGTGTCGGACACCGTCGAAAAGGAAAAACCCATGTCCCTCAATTCAGCTTTAATTTCCCGATAGTTGAATATCTCGCCGTTGTACGTTACCACCACTCCGGTATTGTCATCGCGATAGGGCTGATTGGCGCGAGAATGAGCGTCGACAATCGACAGCCGTCGATGCGCGAATGCGACCGATTGATCAATGTATAGGCCGCTGGCATCAGGCCCGCGATGAGCGAGAGCGTCAGCGCAACGCTCAACGGCCTCAGCACAAACGGGTGTTCCCTCGTTTTTGAGGACTATCCCAAAGATTCCGCACATTGGGGTCGCTCTCTTGGCACGAATAACGCCAACTACGTGCTCGGCTTTTCGCCGATCATCTGGATGCAGCCATCGCCGAACCAGAAGCGGGCCAGCGGGTGGTCATAATGACGGTACATCGGAGCGAGAAAGCGCCGAAGATTATGGAAATTTTTTGTATACCTTGAGATCCTGCGGATTTTCTCGAAGCCGCACTCGCCATACCAGCCTCGGATTTGTACCTCTGTGAAGGCGAACTCGTGATAGGTCGGCGCCTGGAAACGATCCCGGATCGTCACGAACAAATCATCGTCAAAAAGGCTCCGAAAGAATTCGTTTTCGCCGGGTATATATTCTTCCTCTTCGCCGTCCTTTATTCTCAACATCCAGTTGATGGCTTCGCGTGCGGTGGATGCGTCCAGATTGTCGATGGAACTGCGGAATTGACCGTCGCTTTGGTAGAGTTCTCGCAAGTGATTGATGCATCGGTAAATGACGCCGTTGGCGGTGCCCATAATCGTCAAAAAGAAGCTGCCGCCGGGGCGGGTTACACGGGCAAGCTCTTCAAAGCCTTTTTTCGGATTGCTGGTGTTCGGCAAAACCCCTGCGCAATGGACAAAATCGAAACTGAAGTCGTCAAACGGCAGATCGAGCACACTGCCCGCGACCAGTTCCGAGCGCGGCCCAAATCGGCTGAGGCGTTTGCGCGCGCAATCCATCCAATCATTGCTCAATTCAAGCGAAACAACGTTTCGTGCCCCCTTGTCGAGAAACGCATAGGACGCATTCGCGTTGGAGCCGCAGCCCGCGTCCAGGACATCAAGACCGCGGAAGCTACCGGTAGGCAAGCCGAAATATTCCTCCTCGATCAGAGAGACCAACCTGTCGAATATGTGGTCATCATTCTCCTGCTGGCGCTGGTAGCGATCAAAGACGGTGCGAGTTTCGGCCTCGAAAGAGTTTTCCATGTATTCTCTTCCCTATAGCTGCAAACTGATTCACTTTGTGAGTAAGGCGACAGATCCGGCTGCGGCGAGTGTAAGGTTACCCAAGCGCAACGCACTGCCGGTACCTGGAAATTTGAAGTTTGAAAGATGCAGGACCGACAGCACAAACCCTGCACCGATCAATAGGTTGCCCAGGCCTTGCACCGGCAAGTGATGGTCGGCGACGAAGAGGAACGCCAACACGAAGAGATTATTGTTCAACGGCAATCCTCTGCCGAATCCGTCAGCGTCCAGTCCGAACGTCGAAAAATAGCTGAGGCGCAGAGCCCCTGACAGGATGAGGCAGTTGGCAGCCAACAATGCGAGAACGGAGAACGCGTTGAAGGACAAAATCAGAACCGCTGGAAAGACGGCTGCGTAGACCAAATCAAGCAGCCCGTCCAACGCGCCACCCAGCTGTGCCATCAAAGCGGACCGGTTCGGGGAACTCTTCGCGACCATGCCGTCGGCATCATCTGCCAAAAGAGCCCACAAGCCGAAACAGATGCCAATCTCGAAGCGCCCGATCAAAGCAAAGTAGATCGCCGTGGTGGCCAATATCAGCCCAAGGGCTGTAATGGCATTTGCAGCGTCGAACAGATAGCGGATCATCCTCCTACCCCCGCCACGGCGGCCGGCGCGTCGGCACTATGTCTGTGAGGTCGCTCGAAGGCGAAAATCCTTTCCGCTACCCGCAGGTCCTGTTCACTGTCGATCTCGTACCATCGCAAATCGTCACATCGCGCCGCGGCGAGTTGCAGTCCGCGCTGCTCGATGAGATGCGCGAGCAGCTCCTCGGTATAGGCTTTGATTGCGCCCGAGCCGATCAGGTCGTGGAGGACCGGGACGATCACCGTTTGGAGTTCGGCGCCAGAGAACCGGATGAGGTTCATCATCTTGAAGAGCACCGGGGTGCCTGATGCCAGATTTGCCGCCGTCTGCTTCAACCGGACTTCGGATATGAAGCCGTCGCTGGAAAGGACGGCCGCGGATCCTTCCATGGATGGATCGAAGGGCGCGACCGCAGCGGCATTGGGCGCCTCGACCCTGATCAGGTGGCGCAGTGCATCTTCTTCGAAGAAGACGTCACCTTCGAGGAGATAACAGTCGCCGGAAAGAAGCGTGTCGCGTGCCAGCCAGAGCGAGTACGCGCTCCCTGTCTTGTCGAAGACCGAGGACTCGACATAGTTGATTTCAACTCTGCCGAAGCGTTCGCCACACGCATGGCGAATGGCATCCTTGCGATAGCCGACAACAATCGTCACCTCTTCAACTCCCACCGTCTGAAGGTTCCACAGTGCATTGTGAAGTATCGGTGTGCCGTTGACTTCGACGAGGGGCTTGGGACACAGATCGGTCAGCGGACGCAGGCGGGAGCCGAAGCCGGCAGCGAGAATGACGGCTTTCCTGGGAGCAGCGGGAGGCATCTCATTCACCTCTTTCGTTTTGTTGCGGTGTCATTTCCAGGCGTTGAGGAATTCGACGAGCCGGGCCAGGCCGGTCGCGAGTTTTTCAGGTGGAATTCCATAGGACAGGCGCAGGCCGGCGGGGTCACCGAACGCGGTGCCCGACACAGCTGCGACGCCAGCTTCGGCAAGCAGAGCCGTCACGATATCGTCGGCTGTCGTTGAGGCGCCGTCTTCCGATCCCGGTCGCAGCAGATGGGAAAGGTCGAGATAGAAATAAAAACCCCCTTGCGCCCTGGCGACCAGTACACGCATCAATGAAGAAAGCACGTCGAGGCCAGCCCGTCTGGCGCTTGTCAGGCGTGAACGCAGCTTGCTTTCATAGTCCGAGCCGCCCCTTTGCAAATGGGCGAGTACCGCGTGCTGGGCAATTACGTTTGGATTCGAGGTAGTGTGCGATTGCAGGGCCTTGACGGCATTGATCACCTCTTTTGGACCCGCCAGATAACCGATGCGCCAGCCGGTCAATGCCAGTGATTTGCTGAAGGAATTGACGATCAGCGCGCGTGCTCGAATTTCGGGAGCGACCGAGACGATCGGATGGTGGGTATGACCCCCGTGCACGTAGTCGCCATAGCACTCGTCGAAAATGATCCACAGGTTGCGGCTGACCGCCAATTGAGCGATGGCCATCAGGGTCTCAACATCGTAGACCGCACCGGCCGGATTGCTGGGCGTGTTGATGACGATCGCCCGCGTGCGCTCGGTGACTGCGTCCTTGATGTGCTCGGGGCGCGGGACGTAACCGTTGGATTTGGTGTCGACGAAGACTGGTGTCCCGCCGGCGATTAGTACCTGGGCCGGAAACGTTGTCCAGTAAGGCGCCGGGATGATGACCTCGTCGCCCGGGTTTAGCAGCACCATTGCGGCATTGAACAAGGCCTGCTTTGCTCCGGACGTCACGGCAACTTCCTCGGCCTTCCAGATCTGTCCGGTATCGAGGGAGATCTTCCGCGCCAGTGCCTCACGCAGCTCCACCATGCCAACCGTATCGGTATAGCGATTGACGCCCTTATTGATGGCGTTGATCGCGCCGTTGCGAATCGTGGGAGCAAGCTCGCTCCAGATCTCGCCGGCGGTCAGATCGATGATCTCCTTGCCGGCATCGGCCGCCGCTTTTGCGGCAGCGCGCGCCGCGGCGGTACCCGATGTGCCAAACAGGTTTGTCCGATGCGCAAGCATGTGCGCTCCCGTTTTCGTTTGCTTTCAAAAGACGGGCTGGGCCTGCTACCGCACGCCGGTCGCCGTCTGCGGCAGATACTTCTCTTCCGCCGCTGAGAGTTCCTGGTAATTGAGCAGATCGAAGAGTTCATCGAGGGTCGCCACCTCGTCCTCGATACCGGCGATACTTTCTTCGCGGAGGATGCGGTCGCAGACCTGGCGCATGGCCGATATCGCCGCGCGCATGTTGTGGTTCGCCCAGATGACCGTGGAGATTCCGGCCGCCCGATACGCGGAGACCGGTGTGCGGTAATATTTCGTAGGCACGATCACGACCGGAAGGCGGTTCTGCCAGGCGCGCGTGAAGGCGAAAATCTGCTCAGCGTTGGACTTGCGGGAATGAATCAGAATAGCATCGGCGCCGGCCTCAGCGTAGGCTTGTGCTCGCGCCAGCGCCTCATCCTCTCCGCGGCCGGCGATGAGCGCCTCGATCCGGGCGACCAGAACGAACTCCGCATCCGGCACTTGGTCCTTCACCGCCTTAAGCCGGCCGCAGAACTCGGGAATATCGGCCAACGGGTGCCGATCACCGATGAACGAGTTCATTTTCGGGAACGCCGTGTCCTCGATACATATGCCGCTCGCGCCATGTTGGCGCAGCTTGCGGGCGACCAAACGGGCATTGTTGAAGTTCCCGAACCCGCTGTCCCCGTCGACGAGGACTGGAATGTCCACCGTGTCGGAAATTCGCTCAACGACATCGACGAGTTGGGACCAGGAAGCTTCGTTCGCATCTCGATATCCGAGACTGGATGAAATCGAGAGGCCGGACGCCCAGAGCGCCTTGAAGCCAGCGCGCTCGGCAATCGCCGCCGAAAGGCCGTCATGAGCCTCCATTGCGAAGGCGAGTTCACTGGACGCGATCATTCGGCGCAAGCTCTCTCGCGTCTGCGCACCAGACTGCCTCTCCACCATGCGGTCTCACCTCCACCGACGCTGTCCAGCCGACAAGCCTGTCATCGCTGCCGACGAAGTACTTTCAGAGGCGAACCGCTCTGCCCACCGATCGGCGATCTGCCACTGTCGTGCACACATACAGAATCAATGAAGCAAGGCGCGTGCCGAATTGGCGAACCACCTGCGCCGCACCAGTTCTCCATACCGGCGGGCCAGGTCCCCTCTCGACATTTGTCGGGCTTCCGACATCCTCGTCCAACTTCGGACACAAGAGGGGTAGGGGGAGTGGCTATTCGTCTACGCCATGGCGGCCGTTCCGAGGCTGCCGATCAACGGTCTCAAGCGAGATGGCCAGGGAGCGGAAGACCGGCGGTCCGTGCAGGCAAGGACGGACGACGTTGGTCTTCGATCCCGGTGATCGCCGGTCGGCTTGATTATTTATCCATGCCTCATGGACGAAGTGTCGAGCATCGGCATGCGAGATTTCAGCTCCCCCAGTGGCCGTTCCGAACTTCAAGCCTTGACCTAACCAAGCGACTTGTTGATCGATGGGATGATCTTGTCTCCCCAGAGCTCAATCTGGCGTAGCATCGTCTTTTGGTCGAAATCTCCCAATTGGGTCTGAATTGCGATCTGGTCCGGCTTCAGGATACTTATCTCTTCCAGCAGGCGATCGATGACGCGACTTACGCTGCCGATCGGCAGGTTCTGGCGCATGGTCTCGAACGACAGATCCTGCTGCGTCGGTGTTTCCTGCAGCAGATAGCCGTCCCGGCTCTGCTGGCGGCGCTGATGAAGTGCTTCAGATAGCCGGCGCTGGAAGCGGGCGTTGTCGAGATAGCTGTCGATCTCCGCCTGATCGTCGCTGGCATAGCAGCAGCGCAGAAGCCCTATCTTGGCGGCGGTGACATCCTTACCCCGCGAGGCCGCTGCTGCCTCGATGGTCTCACGCAGCGTTCTTAAGTTTTCCAAGCCGTTGTGGAACGCCGTGACGAAAAGATTGTGGCCCTCACGATAGGCCCGGCACATGCTTCGCGCGGACCCGCAGGCGATCCAGATCGGTGGGGCTGGCCTTTGGATGGTGCGCAGCGAAATCGCCGTTAAAGGTATCTTCTCATACTGGCCATTGTGCTCGAAGACCTTCTGGTTAAGGCCCTTGAGAAGGATATCCAGGTATTCCGCAAACACGGCCGGCGCCTGATCGACATCGACGCCGAAGCGCTCGAACTCGAACTGCTGGTATCCCGAGCCGACGCCGAGTTCGAGGCGGCCGTTCGAAACGATCTCGGCAAAGCCGATCTCGGAGAGCAGGCGCTGCGGTTGATATAGCGGCAGCACACACACACCGGTGCCAAGGCGAATGGTGCTCGTAAGGCCAGCACAGTGCGCCACCATCATCAAGGGCGAGGGAACCAGGCTGTAATTGTTGAAGTGGTGCTCGGCGAACCAAGCGGTGTTGAAGCCAGCCTGCTCCGAAGCGATTGTCTGTTCAATGGAGTTACCGATGACGCTGTCGCACGATTGATGATAGCCTCGCTGGGCCGCCAAGATGAACGTCGCGAATTCCATGGCGTGTCCCTCGTTTACACAAAGTGGCCAATCAAGCCTTCGACTTGTGCCGATTGCGGGTGGGTCGCGGTATCGATGCGGCCTGGCGACGACGTAGTCGACGATCTTGCGCAAAGCCGCTTATCGTTCGGCGGCCGCAGGCAAGCGCCAAAACCTGGCTAGTCATTCGACCCTGATGACGAGTTTTCCGTCACCGATGAAGACGATCACTTGGCAAGCCGCGCTTGGCACGTTCCATGCAGCCGCAGTCTCAATCCTCGAACCTCGTCGGCTTCGACGAACCGCAACCCGTCGCCGGCGAACATTCCGTTGGATTTTCTTGATCGGTTGGCTGGGCGTTTCGCGCGTCAGCCAACGAGGTCAAGCCGCCGTCCACGTAGAGGGTCGAGCCGTTTACGTATGAGGCATCAGGCGAGGCCAGAAAGAACACTGCCTCGGCGACGTCTTCGGGCTCTCCCATCCGCCCCATCGGGATGCGCCGTTTGATCGCTACGGAATCGATGCAGCCGGACTCGACCAACTGAGCAATGTCAGGCGTACGGATATAGCCAAGAGCGACGGTGGCCGTTCGGATGCCGACCGACCCGAGTTCGGCCGCCATGCACCGGGTCAGAATGTTCATACCCGCCCTGGACGCCCCATAGGCATGGCGCGGCACGAAGGGCAGGAAACTATTGATCGATCCAAGATTGAGGATTACGCCGCCGGCGTCCATCGACTTGATCGCCTCGCGCGCGCAGGTGAAGGTGCCGGTGAGATTGACGTCCAGCACCCGCTCGATCTGTTGCGGGATTTCGATCCCTCGCACAAACGTATCGGCAATAGCAGCACAGTTGACGAGGACCTCGATGCGACCGAAGCGCCCCCGTATTTCCTCGAACAGCGCCACCACGTCGCTCTCGACCGCCAAGTCGACGGATTTCGCCACGTGCCTGCCGCCCAGCAAATCAGCGAGTTCTGCCGCCCCAGCACCATCTTTATCAGCAATCACGACTGTGTCGGAGTTCGCGGCAAAGCGGCGAACGACGGCGGCGCCTATACCGTTCGCGCCGCCCGTCACGACCACTGTGCGCGCGCCAGTTCGTTCGGCCGGCCGGAAGAGTTCGGCTCGAGGCGTCTCGTCGACCGGCGGGTGCGCGTCGCCCGGCTGGTTGAACGACATCCAACCGCCGTCGACCGTCAGCACCGATCCTGTGATGTAGCCCGTCTGTGCGCTGGCCAAAAAACGCACGGCCCGAGCGATCTCGTCGGGGCGCGCCATTCGCCCCATGGGCACGCGGCGGCGCACGGCCGCGAGGTCCATCTTGCCCGCACGTTCCAGTTCCGCCACCATCGGCGTGCGCACGTATCCTGGCGCTACCGCCGTTACGCGGATGCCGCGCGAGGCCCACTCGCATGCAAGCGATCTCGTGAGAGCGATCAAGCCTGCCTTCGAGCTGGCATAGGCGTTGCGCTTGGGATTGCCGAGCACGCCCGCCAGCGAAGCGACGTTGACAATGGCAGCGCCGGGCTGCATGCGCCTCGCCGCTTCGCCGGCCATGATGAAAGGCCCGATCAGATTTGTTGCCAGCACGCGTCGGAAGGCCTCGAAACCGGTGTCGATAGTCGCAGCCATGGCGGGTCCTATCGCCGCGTTGTTGACGAGAACATCGATTTTCGCGAACTGCGCTTCGATGCGGCCGTATAGGGCGACAATGTCCTCTTCTCGTGAGACATCGCATTCGAGGCCCAGATGCGGATGGCCGAGACCGCCGGCCAGTTCAAGAACGCCGCTGCCAGGAAGGTCCACCGCAACGACGATGTCTCCATCGGCGGCAACGATCTCGACCAGCGCACGGCCGATTCCGCCTGCCGCTCCCGTTATGATGACGACCCGTCCTGCCTGCTTCATATGAACCTCTCCGCAGCCAGCGTCAGAGATATCGACGCGAGTCAGCCGCAAGACCGGTCGCGGACGTCCTGGTGACGGCGAGTTTCCATACCGGGTAGACGTGTTGCGTTCCGCGACCGTTCCCGCGACGCGGCTCCGCAATTGGGAGCCTTGGAAAGCATTGTGGTGACATGCATGGCATTTTCATTTTGATGACGAGCTGCGGCGCTTCCTGAGCGCGTAAACCGGGTCATTGGGATGCGCTGCTCCGATCGGTTGCCGCAAGCCGAACCGTTCTGCCTCGGGGACCGCTGGTGGGGTCTGCTCTTCGAGCCAATCGTAAACGACGGTCCGTTCGGCAATGCGCCACGCCCCTTCCCTCTTCTGAAAAAGATCGCAGTAACGGCCGCAGAGAAGCACCTGGCGTGCTTCTCCGTCATTGTCTGGTCCGCGTTGCAGCGCGGTGAAATAGCTTTCGACCACGGCCTCCGACGGGTCGATGAATTCGATCAAGACGTTCGTGATCTGGTGGATTAAGCGCGGTCCGGTTTTGAAGAGACCAAGCGCAAACTCAAAGAAGCCCTCGGCTGAGCCGCGATAGGCACCGTGATTGTCATGCGCATCGGGCCAATATGCACTGCGCAGCGCAGCCTCATCCGCGCGGTCTATGCCGCGGCAGTACCGATAAAGGCAGTCGCGGATCGCCTCGCGGTCGCGCAGTTCGGTGATTTTTGCCTGGCCCATCGCTCTGTCGCAAATTTGAGATTGGAAGAGGCGTTTCGTGCCTCTAGGTGCGTGCAAGGTCGAACCGATCGGCAACTGAAGAAGCCAGAACGGAGACGAACTTCACGTGTCGCGTGCGTGTCATTGAGGTCTCGATGCCGGAGAGGAGGTTGGCAGGGAAGCGGCCGGACATCTTGCTTTGCGGTGTGGGGCCACGTCTCGTCGATTCCACCTAAGCTTCCCCAGTTCTTGGTTGCATGGCGGCTGGTTCGAACCGCGCTGCCGAGGTGCGATCGACTTCCAGCGCACGTTCGGGGCAGGATCGCGCGCCTTGTGACGCAAGCAGTTGCTCCCCCTCCGCAACCTGAATGTCACCGGGCAGGATGTAGCCATCGTCATCAAGCTTGAAGATGTCCGGCGCTTGCGCCCAGCATCGCGCGTGACCCTGGCATTTGGCATTGTGGACGATAATGCGCATAGCGCTGCCTCCATTGTCTTGGCATGGCTCGGCGATGGTCATGACCAGTCCAGGATCAGATTTTCGATCCCGAACACATGGCCGCCACAGGTGATGGGCGCTGTACCCTCCTTGATCCGGAAGGTCGGTATGCGCGCCAGCCATTCCTCCAGGCCAATGACAATCTCGCGCCGGGCAAGGTGTGAGCCAAGGCAACGGTGGGGACCATAGCCAAAGGCGGCGTGGCGGTTGTGATCTCGCGCCAGATCGACCGTGTTGGGGGATTCGAATTCCTCCGGGTCGCGATTTGCAATCATCGTGGCGCACGAAACATAGTCCCCCTTTCGGATCGGCGCGCCTTCGAAGTCGATATCTTTCGTAGCCACGCGGATCAACTGAATGGGCGGATAGGCCCGCAGCAACTCTTCGGTTGCGAGCAGGATGCGGGCCGGTTCGCTGCGCAGCAGTTCCTGATCCTTGAGGTTGCGCGCTAGATAAGCCAGGTCAAAGCCAATAGCTGCTGCGACAGTGTCAAGTCCCGCGACGAACACAAGCACGCCGATGCCACGGATCTCCCCGTCGGTTAGCCGGCGGCCCTCGATCTGTGCCTGCACGATGAAGGTCATGAGATCGTCGACCGGATCCTTGCGGCGATTGGTTGCAAGTTCATCGATGAAAGCCACAATCTTGCGGGCAGCCACAGGTCGTTCCACATCGTCGCCGTGGAGCAGATCTTTCGCCCAGCCGACAAATGTATCGAGTCCCTGATCCGGCAATCCCAGAAACCGAAGGAAGATGCTGACAGTGAACGGAAAGGCAAAATCCTTCATGACGTCGCAGCTCGTGGCCGATGCGGTGATCCGGTCGATCAGGGCTATCGCTCGCTCACGGACAGCCGGTTCCAGTGCCGTCACCCGCTTGGGCGAAAGCAGCGGACTGAGCAGTGAGCGAAATGCGCCATGGGCCGGTGGATCGAGCTCAAGCGGGATCGTCGGCCAGGTTTCGCCCAGTATGGAGGAGAAGATGCTGCGATGGCTGGAAAAAGTTTCAGTGTCCTGCAGCACCTTACGCTGATCTGCGGCGCGGGTGATGACCCAGGTGCCCCGGCCATCTTGCGTGTTGTAGGGGGAATAGAAGATCGGAGGCCCGTCATGGGCGCAAGCGACGGCTGCGTGTGGATCCCCGTTGGGCGTTGGTGGCATGCCTGGCGATGTGAACAGGCTGAAGTCTCTCACCATTTCGGGCGGGACATGATCTGGGACCGGGTTGATCGCCATTGCATTTCTCCTGCCGTCTAACCACTAACCAGGCCGCGCACCATGGCATCTTGGTCATCTAGAGAGCCGACGAGCGAAATCGTCGGAGACCCGGCGTTTTCCAGCTTCGAACGGCGAACCGGAATGAAGCTCTTGCTCCACAGCGGTTCGGGGTCGATCATCTCTGCGAGGATATCCGCAGCGCGGCACGCGAAAGACCGGTTGGCCGCCGAAGTGCTCGCCGGTCTCCTCAAGCGCCGGCGAGAGGACAGGAGCAAGCACATTCTGGTCGAACCGTATCTGCAGATCGATCGGTGGCCATTGGCCGGTGCCGGGCGGTTGTGACGGTGACGCCAGTCACGCCGGTCGATATTGCATTCCGCGGGCAATGCCCGTTTCGGATAGAATCTGAACTGACGCTGACCTGACATGTCGTCTTCCTTCATTGCATTGAGCGCGATATCACTCACGAATGGACGCCAGTCGGTATCTCCTGCCGTCTCACATGAGAGCTTCAAAAGAGAGCTTCAAAAGTCGTGCCAACGGCGCGGAAAGAGCCCTGCAGGAGATTTTCTACATATCATTCAACAGCTTGAACGAATGCGCAGCCGCAAGCCTGGCTGTCCCGGACATGACAAACCCGACAGCAAAGTCGCGGCAGCTTCAAAATGCTCCGAGAGCACAAGGCGGCTTTTTCCATCACCTTGGGACCGTGCCCGCCTCACGCAAGCGCGGTTCAGAAAGATCACATGGCCAGCTTGCTAATGGACGTGCTGGCTTTTTTGTACCCGTTGTCGATTTCGAAGCGGTCTCGCGAGCGTCGATAGGGCGAAGCGCGTGGGCCTGTCAGCCGTCTCAATCCTGAGAACGGAGGCCATAGGGACCCTCGTCAGGTTAACCCCGATCGACTCCTGTCCCTCGTTCCGAGTTTGAGCCCAGATTTTCGCTTCGAATACGAGCCACGTGTTCGCCGCGCCGGCGACCCGGCGACCCGGCGACCCTCCGGTCCGACTTCCGACATTTTTGTCCAGCTTCGGACAAAGAGGGTCGCGGCTTGATACCCATAAAGGGGATCCCCTCCGCCCAGAGCCCACGATCTGGTGATTATGGGCGCGCTCGGTCTCGGCGAAGGCATGGTTCTGGCCGCTCAAGGCAAAGAGGGTCGCTGCAAAAAACAGTGTGAACCCAAGCCTAAAATCAAATGGCATGGCGCTTGCGTCGTACTCGGCAGAACCCATCACAAGGTGGCCAGGAGTAAGACCATTGCTGACATCGCGACGCCCCGTACAAGCGCGTACCGCTCTCGTTGCCGCGGCGAATCGAGAGCTCGTTTCTTCAGACGCCCGTGCTTGCGAGCGGTTTTGCCATGGCTGATCCAAGGCCGACACAAAACGCGCGGCGCCCGGCCGAATTGCCGGCCGAGGTCGATGCCGTGTCAGTTTCAACCGAAAAAGCAGCGCACCAGTTTTCCTCCAGGAGCACATTGATGACCGTCAAAAAAAAGGTTCCTTTCGTCACCTTTCGCACGCGTGTTCGCGATGATTCCATCGAGGGACCAAACCCGCACCGCTGGGAAGACAAGACATCCGACGACTGTTTCAGCGGCAAGCGCATCATCCTGTTCTCGCTGCCCGGTGCCTTCACCCCGACCTGCTCGACCTTCCAGTTGCCCGATTTCGAAATGCTCTACGACGAGTTCGAGAAGGAGGGAATTGACGCAATCTACTGCGTTTCCGTCAACGATGCGTTCGTCATGAATGCCTGGGGCAAGGCCCTGGGGCTGAAGAAAGTCCAGCTCATCCCAGACGGCTCGGGCGAGTTCACCCGCAAGATGGGCATGCTGGTTGCCAAGGACAATCTCGGCTTCGGCATGCGCTCCTGGCGCTACGCTGCCGTGATCAACGATGGCGTGGTGGAGCAGTGGTTCGAGGAGGACGGTTTCTGCGACAACTGCGAGGCCGACCCCTATGGCGTATCGTCGCCGCAGAACGTCCTTGAAACGCTGAGAGCCGCCAAAGCCGTGACGGCTGCATGATCTAGACGAGTCAACGTCTCGAAAATCCCCTTGCACAAGGCGAAGGTCGCTCGGTAGGAGTTTCACGCTAGCCATGGAGTCCTCAGCAAGCCTGCTTCAGCGTCAGAAGCAATCGTTGGTTTTGACGCCGCAAATGATGGAATCCATTCGCCTGTTGCAACTGGCGCATCCCGAACTGCATCAGTTCGTCGAGCAGGAAATCGAGAAGAACCCCTTTCTGGAACGGGCCTCAAACCGGGCGCCGAAGGACATTCCGTCGATTTCGGCCGGGAACCCGCGCATCGGGCCGACCACGGGCGGAATATCGGATCGGGCCTCGCAGTGGAAATCAATCCGCGGCAAAAACAATGTCCAACCGGGGGGAAACCATGCGTTCGAAGATTCCTGGACGTCCATCGAAACATTGCACGACCATGTCGCTCGTCAGATCGCTCTCAGCGCATTCGCGCCGCTGGAGCGGCGAATAGCTGGCGAGCTTGCCGGTCATCTGGAAGACACCGGATACCTTCCGGTGAACCTTTCGGAACTGGCTCGCAGCCTGAATGTCCGGGAGGCTGTTGTGGAACGGGTTCTCGGAACCTTGCAGCAGTTCGATCCACCGGGTATTTTTGCGCGAACTCTCAGCGAATGCCTTGAGATACAATTGCGGCAGCTAGACAGGTTCGACCCGGCAATGGCAGCGCTGGTCGCCAATCTTGAAGCGCTGGCGCGACGCGATTTTCAAACATTGAAGCGCCATTGCGGTGTCGATGAAGACGACCTTCTCGACATGTTGCACGAAATCCGCGCGCTGGATCCCAAGCCCGGAAACCGATTCCAATCCGGAGGGCCTGAATCGATCATTCCCGACGTCTTGGTCCAGCCCTCTCCCGGAGGTGGGTGGCAAATCGAACTCAATCCAGACACGCTGCCTAGGCTGCTGATGAACCAAAACTATTTTGCCCAGGTCTCCCGCCTAAGCGCTCAAAATTCGAAAGATCAGTCATTTCTCAACGAATGCCTCCAAAACGCGAACTGGCTAATCCGCAGCCTTGATCAGCGCGCCAAGACGATCCTCAAGGTAGCGGCTGAAATCATCCGCCAGCAGGACGCCTTTTTTGAACATGGGGTCGCCCACCTGCGGCCTCTCAATCTCAGGACTGTCGCGGATGCGATCAACGTGCACCAGTCGACGGTAAGCCGGGTAACGTCGAACAAGTACATGCTGACCCCGCGCGGCGTGTTCGAACTGAAGTATTTTTTTACTGTCGCGATCGGCTCCTCCGAAGGCGGCGACGCGTACTCCGCCGAAGCTGTCCGCCATCAAATCAAGGCGATGGTTGCCGTGGAATCGCCCAACGAAGTGCTTTCAGACGACGACATTGCCACCCGGCTCAAGGAAACCGGGATCGACATTGCTCGCCGCACCGTTGCGAAATATCGTGAGGCGCTGAACATCCCGTCCTCCGCGCGACGTCGCCGGGAAAAGCGCGTGCGTCTTCGATGCCAATCAAGCCCGGACGGCGGCGGCGACGAAAGCGGCTCTTAAGCGAGCCCGTTCTTGATACGTGCCAAGTGGCTTTCGCCTTCCTCCGGGCCAAAACAGCTTTCGAAATCGCCGCATTCCTGACAACTGGGCGCGGTGCATAGCGAAAAGCCTTCAGCCTCGCAGAGCTTACGATAGAAATACTTCTTCCATTTCATGTTTTTGGTGTTGCCGGCCGCCAGCGCCGGGAAATGCCTGGCCATTAAGCGGCTGAGTTCGGCCCGATTGAAAAGGCCAAGGTCCTGCCACAGATGGTCATTGCGCAAACTGCGCCTGGCGATGATCTTGGCGAAGAGGGTGCTCGCCGGATCGCCTGGCCTGGCATGTCCAATAAGCAAGCCGCGCAGAAGCCCTTCCTCCATATCCGGCTCGGGATCGGTCAGCTTTTCCAGCGCGAAGGCGTTGACGGGAACAGCCGGGAAATAGCGTGTCATGACATCTCGCAGGTCGGCACGCGAAAGGCCGGTTGCTTCGGTCGGGGTCGCCTTGCCGGCCTCGACCTCCTCGAACGCGAGGTAGAAAACACAGGCAAGCACATGCCGGTCGAACGCCGCCGCCTGGTCTGTCGGCGGCCATTGGCTGGTGCTGAAACAGCCACGGTGATGGGCGAATGTGGCGCCGTTCTGCTGGTCTTGTCCCCAGCTCATGCAGCAAGCTTGTCGGCCGCAAGGTGGGTCTGGCAGTTCTTCGGGCAGACGCGGCCGCAGGCGCCGCAGCCGATGCAGCGGCCGGCATGGTCGACGATCATGACCATGCGGTTGAGCTCGCCGTCGAAGTCGTCGTCCTCGCTCGCGCAGATGCCGAGGATTTCGCCTGCGTCATCGACGCCATGAAGGTGCATGACCTCGCGCGAGCAGACCTTGAAGCAGCGGCCGCAGCCGATGCAGGTCGCGCCATCGATCGCCGTCAGATAGTGCGGCGTCCAGGGAGAGCCGTCGCGGGTGACGAAAGCGCCCGTCATTGTGAATTCTCCAACGCTGCGAGTTCTTCCTTTGCCGCATCCAACTCGGCAAAAACCTCGAAGGCTTTCCAGGCGACCGCCTCGATCTCGGTCCAGTTGACCGGAAGGTCCTCGGCAAGGTCGTGCAATTCCATCTTGGCGGCTCCCGCGCGCGACTGCAGCTTGCGGACCTTCTTCTGCAACAGCGCAAGGTCTGACATGATCCCCTTCCTCGCAAGCCGGTCGTTACGCCCGCGCCATGTCGGGACGCGCTTCGATGGCCACGAGCGCATCGCCGGCGCGCCGGCCTCGGCGGGTTTCCGGAACGTCTCGAAGCCGAACCGGTGATGCCGATGGACGCTGCAGCCAGCTTATGCAATCCCGCGCGGCGAGACGCAGGCCGTATCCTTCGAGTTCGGCATAAGAGCGGTTGAGCGCAGACGACAATCAAGATCTTGTTCCCGACGTCGACGCGGGCGGTGAGCGCATATTGTGAGGGTGTCGATTTGGCGACGCCCCTATGCCAGAGAAGGCGGATCTCGCGTGGATCCGGCGCGTTGCTTTCCTTCGCTCCATTGATCGCATCAACCAGGATCTAAATAATCGCGAGGCGGCTGCCGCCTCATGAGGAAGCCTCAAGCGCCGTGCCGGGAACGCAGGACGCAGCTCATAAAAAGTTGTCTTCATCCCATTCATGGGTTTGCTCAAGAGCGCGGCAGGAAGACAGGCCGGCACCAGGCGTGTCGTGGATTGGACAAGCCCGACGACAGGTTGCGGCCGCCTTTTCAGGAACGGCCCGACAGGATTGCTGGGGAGGCAAGCTGAATTCACGCCGCGTTCAACCGCGTTGCACATTGGTCTCATCCCACCCCCCCTTTGTCAGTTCCAAGGCCTGCCGCTCGAACAGGCGGCGGTAGATGCCGTCGCGACGGATCAGCGCGGCATGGTCGCCCTGCTCGGTGATGCAACCACGGTCGAAGACAAGCAGCCGGTCGAGTGCCCGCACCGTCGAAAGCCGGTGCGCAATGACGAGCGTGGTGCGCCCGACCATGAGCCGCTCCATCGCCTTCTGGATCAGCACCTCCGATTCCGAGTCGAGGCTTGATGTCGCCTCGTCCAGAATCAGGATTGGGGCATCGGCGAGGAAGGCGCGCGCTATCGCCACACGCTGGCGCTCGCCGCCTGAGAGCTTCACGCCGCGCTCGCCGACCAGCGTACCGTAGCCGTTCGGCAGGCGCGCAATAAAGTCATGCGCGCTGGCGAGCCGCGCCGCCTGCTCGACATCGGACCGAGAAGCACCCGGCCGCCCATAGGCTATGTTCTCGGCCAGCGAGCGGTGGAACAGGAGGGGCTCCTGCTGTACGATCGCGATCTGCGAGCGCAGCGAGCCCTGCGTCACCCGCGAGATGTCCTGCCCATCGATCAAGATTCGTCCAGCATCCAGGTCGTAAAGCCGCTGGATGAGCTTGACGAAAGTGGTCTTGCCGGAGCCAGAGGGGCCGACCAGACCGACCCGTGCGCCGGCCTCAATCGAAATCGACAAGTCGCTGTAGAAGGGCGACCAATGATTGCCGTAGTGGAAATGGACGCTCTCAAAATCGATGTGACCCTTCGTGATCCGGATCGGCTTGGCGCCCGGAACATCGGCCACGTCGGGCGGCTGGCTGTAGGTTTGGACCAGTTCCTCCATCTCATTTACAGAGCGCTGGATGTTGCGCACGTGTATGGAAACATCACGCAAGTACCCATACAGGACGGTGAAAGACCCGAGCACCAAGGCGATGTCACCTGGGGTAGCCTGGCCGCGCGACCACAAAAATAAGGCATAGCCGATCAAAGCCGCTCTCAGCGCAAGAAGCATGATCCCCTGGAATGCAGCACTGACCGTCCCGCGCACCCAGGTCCGGAGGGTGCGGTGCCGCCACTTGGAGATAACTTTCGCCAGGCGATGATCTTCCCGCACCTCGGCGCCGAAGCCTTTGACCACAGCGTTACAGCTGATCGCGTCCGCAAGCGAGCCGCCAAGCCTCGTATCCCAGTTGTTGGCGAGGTTTGCGGCTGGCGCCACATAGCCGAGCGACAGGACAATGATCAGCGCCACATAGCCAACCGAGCCGCAAGCGATAATCAGCCCCATCATCGGCCAATACCAGCCGAGCAGAACGCTCGACCCCACGAGCATGATGAGCGACGGGAACAAGGCAAGAAGGATCGTGTCGTTAAGGAGGCAGAACGCCCACATGCCGCGCGTGATCTTGCGCACCGTAGAGCCGGCGAAGGTTTTCGCATGCCAATCGGTCGAAAAGCGCTGGACGCGATGGAACGCGTCGCTGGCGATGTCCGACATCATCTTCAGAATGAAGTCATTGACGGCAATGAAGGCGATGTTGCGCATGACGACGGCGCCGAGTGCGAGCGCAATCAACATTGAAAAGGCCGCAAGAGCCGCATCCCACACGACGGCGTCGGCTGCCGCTCCTTGGGCGACCGCGTTTACGAGCCGTCCGGAATAGAGCGGCGTCAGAACGTCAAGGAGCGTTGCCACCAGCACCGCGAGCATGATGATCGGGAGCCGGACCGGTTGCCTGCTCCAGTGGCGCATGGTGAAGGCGAAAACGTCGCGAAAGGCGGCGCCGCGTAGATCGATGTGAAAACGCCGCGTGGCTTTGTAAGAGCGCAGCAGGCCGCTCGGTCTCAAGAAACCCGAAATGGAAGGTCTGCGTGAGGACGAAAACATCGCTCGGAATGCGGGTGGCTGATCTGGAGCTGACATGTTGGTTTCTTTCCTTCGTTCCATCGATCGCGATGTCACCCGCGAGATGAATATCGGCCGCGGGCACGCGCTGCCCTACGAGGAGAGAACCGCAAAAGCCGCGCCAAAGGCTCAGAAAGAAGCTCAGAAGAATTTTCTGCATATTCTACAATGACAAACGAGATCTCAGCAGGGCAACGGGGGCGTAACAGTGGCGTGTCGCGCACTCGACAAACCCGACAGGACGCCTCGGTCGCGCGGGCATCCTTGGCGAACGGCCCGACAGGATTACTCCTCACGCGAAGCGGAATCTACGCCCGATTCAACGGCGTTCCGCGTTGAACAATTCCCGCCGATGTCGGAAATGCGACATAGCAGTGTTAGAGCCATCATGTTGTTTTGAAATGATTCCCTTCTTTGGCACGGTCCATGCGTAGCTGTTCGCGAACGCGTCCGGCCTGAAGGAGAGACAGTCCATGATCAAGCGCACCGAAAACGCCGTGACCTAAAGACCGCGCTTGCCGGGGGCCGAGCCGGCGCAACGCTGGCGCACCAAGGTCGAGGCGGGTTGCCGCGCCGGCGCCAAGAAGCGCGCAGGCCGAATGTGGCGGCGGCAACTCCTTCGGCTGACCATCATCATCATCATGACAGACCGGGCGTGCGCCTTGTGTGATTGCGCTCAGGAGAAGGATCACATCCATGAGACCTGTTTATCTGGACAACAACGCAACGACACGGGTCGATCCGGAAGTCGTTCAAGCGATGCTGCCGTTTTTTACCGACCATTTCGGCAACCCTTCGTCGAGCCACGATTTTGGCACTTCCGCCGGGGCGGCGGTGAGAAAGACGCGCCTGCAGGTGCAAACGCTCATCGGCGCGGAGTTCGACGACGAGATTACCTTCACCTCGGGCGGGACGGAAAGCGACAACGCCGCGATCCTTTCAGCGCTCGAGGTGATGCCTGAGCGCACAGAGATCGTGACTTCCGCAGTCGAGCATTCGGCCGTGCTGACGCTTTGCGCCCACCTGGAGAAGACGCGCGCCATCAAGGTGCATAGGATCCCGGTGGATCGCCACGGCCGGCTCGACCTCGACACTTATAAGGCCGCCCTCACCCCGCGCGTGGCGATCGTCTCGATCATGTCGGCGAACAACGAGACCGGAACGATCTTCCCGGTGGTCGAGCTTGCTGAGTTGGCCAAGGAAGTCGGCGCCCTTTTTCATACCGACGCGGTGCAAGCGGTCGGCAAGCTTGCGATCGACTTGAAATCGACGGCAATCGATATGCTGTCTCTCTCCGGTCACAAATTACACGGACCGAAAGGGGTCGGCGCACTTTATGTAAAGCGCGGCGTGCGCTTCTGTCCGCTGATCAAGGGGGGAGGCCAGGAGGGCAACCGCCGCGCCGGCACGGAGAATACGCCAGGCATCGTCGGTCTCGGCGTGGCAGCCGATCTTGCCTTGAAATTCATGGACGACGCGAACATACGGGTAAAGGCGTTGCGCGACCGCCTGGAGAAGGAACTTCTCCAGCGCATCCCACACGCCTTCGTCGCCGGCGATTTGCTAAAGCGGTTGCCGAACACCGCAAACATCGCCTTTGGAGATATCGAAGGTGAGGGCATACTGCATTTCCTCAATCGCGAGGGCATTGCCTGCTCCTCCGGCTCTGCTTGCGCCTGCGGCTCGCTGGAGCCGAGCCACGTCTTGGTGGCGATGAATATCCCCAATAACGCGGCACACGGCGCAATCCGTTTCTCCTTTTCGCGCAACAACGGCGAGGAGGACGTCGACCGGGTGCTCGAGGTCATGCCCGGGATCGTTAGGAAGCTGCGTGAGCTTTCCCCATCTGCCAGCCAGGCGAGAGGACTTCAATCAACTCCAGGCCTGGGCGACAAGGCAAACCCGACAACCGTTTCCGGCCCAGGAGAATGCAATGCGCAGTTGTTTCGCTGAAAGCCGCGCCATCGATGTCACCGACATCCTCGCCCGGCTGAAGAGCCTGTCGGCTGCGGAGGAGTTCTTCGCAGTCCTTGGCATCTCTTATGATCCGAAGGTGCTCAATGTCTCACGGCTGCATATCCTGAAGCGCATGGGCCAATATCTCGCTGAAGAGGATTTCGCCGGTCTTCCCGACGGGGTGATCGCCGCGCGGGCGCGTGCGACGTTGGAACGCGCCTATGAGGATTTCGCGACATCCTCGCCACTCACCCACCGGGTCTTCAAGGTGCTCAAAGAGCACGATCCGGACAAACCGGCCACTCGGGACCACACCTTTGTCCCGTTCGAGTCGATCCTGAGGCGGTTCGGGACAGAATGAACGCGACACGAGTGCGACGCGACAATGTCGAAAAGCCGACAAACCCGGTCATCACGACGGCACCCTTCGGAAGAAATACAACCCCATGTCAAAAGGAAACAGAGCAACGCAAAGCGGTTGGCACGAATGATGCTGCGAAGGAGATGAACGCCAGGGCCGCTTGCGGATTGGAGCCGAGAAAGACGCAATGCACATTGTAATCTGTATCAAGCAGGTGCCGGACTCCGCGCAGATACGTGTCCACCCGGTGACGAACACGATCATGCGCCAGGGCGTGCCGACCATCATCAACCCTTACGACCTGTTCGCCCTCGAAGAGGCACTGAGATTGCGCGACGCCCATGGCGGCGAGGTCACCGTGCTTACGATGGGTCCGCCGATGGCAGAAGATGCGCTGCGCAAGGCGCTCACCTATGGCGCCGACCGCGCGGTACTCTTGACCGACCGCTGTTTTGCCGGCTCCGACACGCTGGCGACCTCCTTCGCGCTTTCTCGGGCAATCGTGAGAATTGGCGAGACCTTCGGCGCGCCGGACATCGTCTTCGCCGGCAAGCAGACGATTGACGGCGATACCGCCCAGGTCGGGCCCGGCATCGCCAAGCGCCTCGGCCTCCTGCAGTTCACCTATGTGGCGAAGATCGACTCTATCGATGTCGATGCGCGCGAGATCACCGTCAAGCGCCGTTCGGAAGGCGGTACGCAGATGCTGAAAAGCAGGCTGCCTTGCCTCATCACAATGCTGGAAGGCACCAACGAAATCCGCAGAGGCTCGCTCGAGGACGCCATGCGCGCCGCGCGCAGCCAGATCGTGAAATGGAGCGCGGCCGAAGCTGGCATTGAGGACCTCAACAAATGCGGCCTGCGCGGCTCGCCGACGGTCGTCAAGCGCGTTTTCGCCCCTACCACGCGGGCGGAAAAGGCGACGCAGATCGACATGACCGACAAGACGCAGCACGACCTCGCTGACGAACTGATCGCCTCAATCTTTACCCGCCAGCCAGCGCTGGAACACGAACTCGCCTTCGACGGCGGCCAGTGACGGGACGGCAAGGAGAGATGATGTCGAACGGTAACCGCGAAGCCCCTCCTTCCGCCGGCCGTGCCGGCATCAAGAGGGAATTGCCTGAGCACTTTAGGGACTATCGGCACGTCTGGGTTTTCATCGAACTGGAACGCAGCGAGGTCCATCCCGTGTCCTTCGAACTGCTTGGCGAAGGCCGCAAGCTCGCCGACAAGCTAGGCATCCAGCTTGCGGGGATCGTGCTTGGACCGCCGGGTGACGCGACGCAGCATGCCGTTGCCGAGGCCTTCGCTTACGGCGCCGACCTTGTCTACCTCGTCGAGGCACCGTTGCTTGCCGACTATCGCAACGAGCCTTTCACTAAGGCGATGACGGATCTGGTCAATACCCACAAGCCGGAAATCCTGCTTCTCGGTGCGACCACGCTCGGCAGGGATCTCGCTGGCTCAGTAGCGACGACCTTGCTGACAGGGCTCACTGCCGACTGTACCGAACTCGATGTAGATGTCGACGGTTCGCTCGCCGCGACCCGTCCGACTTTCGGGGGTTCCTTGCTGTGCACGATCTATACGCTCAACTACCGGCCGCAGATGGCCACGGTACGACCGAGGGTTATGGCCATGCCACCGCGGACGGACAAGCCGGTCGGGCGTGTCATCCGGCACAAGCTGTCAATGACCGAGGAAGAGATCATCACCAAAGTCCTTGGCTTCAACCTCGATCGCCAATCGGCAAAGGCAAATCTCGCCTACGCCGACATCGTGGTTGCCGGAGGCCTCGGTCTCGGCTCAGCGGAGAATTTGCAGCTTGTGAAGAATCTAGCGCGGGCAATCGGCGCCGAATATGGCTGTTCGCGCCCGTTGGTCCAGAAGGGCTGGATGCCTGCCGATCGGCAGGTTGGCCAAACGGGCAAGACCATCCGGCCAAAGCTTTACATAGCGGCCGGGATTTCCGGCGCCATTCAGCATCGGGTTGGCGTGGAGGGGGCTGATTTGATCGTAGCCATCAACACCGACCCGAACGCCCCGATCTTCGAATTTGCCCATCTCGGCATCGTCACCGACGCAATCCGTTTCCTGCCGGCATTGACGGAAGCTTTCACCCGGCGGCTGTCGCCGCACAGCCACGACAAGCTTGCGAGCTAAGGGAGAGGGCCATGATCGAGGAAGAATTCGACGCCATCGTCGTCGGGGCCGGTATGTCCGGAAACGCGGCCGCCTACACCATGGCAAGCCAGGGCCTGACGGTGCTGCAGTTGGAGCGCGGCGAGTATCCGGGCTCCAAGAATGTCCAGGGCGCCATCATGTACGCCGACATGTTGGAGCAAATCATTCCGGATTTCCGGGATGATGCGCCTCTCGAGCGGCATCTGGTCGAGCAGCGATTCTGGGTGATGGACGACACCTCCCACACCGGGATGCAGTATCGATCGGACGATTTCAACGAGGCGAAGCCCAATCGCTACACGATCATCCGCGCCCAATTCGACAAGTGGTTTTCGCGCAAGGTGCGCCAGGCCGGCGCGACGGTGCTGTGCGAGACGACGGTGACCGAACTTGTCCGCAATGCCAGCGGCAAGGTGATCGGCGTGCGCACCGACCGGGCTGGCGGGCCGATCTACGCGGACGTCGTCGTGCTCGCAGAAGGTGTCAACGGACTGCTCGGTACACGGGCCGGCCTGCGCAAGATGCCGAAGCCAGAAAGCGTGGCGCTCGCTGTCAAGGAAATGCATTTCCTACCCGATGAGGTCATTGAGCAGCGGTTCGGCCTCCAGGGCGACGAAGGCTGCGTGATCGAAGCGGCGGGCACGATTTCCCGCAGCATGGCCGGACTGGCCTTCCTCTACACCAACAAGGAGTCGATCTCTCTCGGCATCGGCTGCCTCGTCTCCGATTTCGCCCAGACAATGGAGAGCCCTTACGTCCTCCTCGACAACTTCAAAAACCATCCTTCGATCCGGCCGCTGATCGCGGGCTCGGAAGTCAAGGAGTATTCCGCGCATCTCATTCCCGAAGGTGGCTACAAGGCAATTCCGCAGCTCTTCGGCGACGGTTGGGTGGCGGTCGGTGATGCCGCCCAACTGAACAACGCTATTCACCGCGAGGGTTCGAACCTTGCCATGACTTCCGGTCGCATCGCGGGCGAGGCAATCATTGAGATCAAGGGCCGCAACCAGCCGATGATCAGGAGGAACCTCGCCCTCTACAAGACCATGCTGGACAAGTCCTTCGTAGTCAAAGACCTGATGAAATATAAGGACATGCCGGCCCTGATACACACCAATTCCCGCAATTTCTTCATGACTTACCCGCAGTTGATGTCGCAGGCCGCGCAGAACTTCATGCGGGTCGACGGAACCCCGAAAATCGAGAAGGAAAAGGCGACCACTGCTGCCTTCATTAAGGCGCGTTCGCGCTGGGGGCTGATCAGCGATGTGGTCCGCCTGGCACTCGCCTGGCGCTGAAGGAGAAACAGGATGACGATGGCCGTGACGAAGTTGCGTGTCGAGGAGAAGCTTTATCAGAACCGCTATCTGGTCGATCCGGGCCGCCCGCATATCAAAGTGCGACCGCACGAGAGGCCGAGCGCGAACCTGCTCGCGCTGACACACATCTGCCCGGCCAAATGCTATGAGTTGAACGACAAGGGACAGGTGGAGACCACTTCCGACGGCTGCATGGAATGCGGCACCTGTCGCGTGCTGTGCGAGGCCAGCGGTGAGATCGTGTGGAATTACCCGCGCGGCGGCTTCGGCGTTCTCTTCAAGTTCGGATGACTGGCGCAAAGAGCGGGAAACGAGAGGCTCGGAATGCGGTCAAGACCGCCAATATTGTTCACAATTGCCGAAAGGCTGAAAATACTATGTTTCTGGAACTCAAAATACAAAAAAGGGCCTGGGAGGAGCACCTTGGACAACCCTTGAGGTGTTTGCATGGCTCACATGCTTCCAGATCAGGTCGGTGAAATTGTATCTCGGAACACCCCGCCTGAACCTGCGGTCGAAGCGGCGCGCAATGCGGACAGCTTGCTCGGGGGAATCTACGAGATATCGAAGATTCTGACTGCCCCGACCCGGCTGGAGATTACGCTTGCCAATGTCGCGAATATCCTCTCCTCGTTTGTGCAAATGCGTCATGGCGCAATTGTCGTCCTGGACGCTGAAGGAGAGCCGCAGATTAGCGCAACTACCGGCGGCGCTGTGCCTCAGTCAGCCATCGGCAGTGTCATACCCCAGGCCGTAATAGACAAAATCGTCGCTACTGGAGTGCCGATCGTCATACAAGACACAAGCACGTCGGAGCTGTTTCAGGCCGATCCTCAATCGACCAGCGGCACGATCGCAACTGCGTTTATCGGTGTCCCGCTAAAGGCTGAGGAAAAGATCTTCGGGACGCTGTCGATCGACCGGGTCAGGAACGGTACCACCAAGTTCCGTTACGAGGAGGACTTACGTTTCCTGGCCATGGTCGCCAATCTGGTCGGCCGGACCATCCGCCTGCATCGCACTTTGAGCACGGCTGGTCAGCGACTTATCGAGAAGCAACCGAGACCAGAGCAATCGCTCGACGAGGACAGGACCCATCCGGCCCGACATCCGCATGTCAAGATCGACGGAATCATCGGAGAAAGTCCCGCACTCAAGCAAGTGCTGGAGATCGTCTCGGTCGTGGCCAGGACCAATTCCACCGTGCTTCTGCGAGGCGAAAGCGGTACCGGCAAGGAGTTCTTTGCACAGGCCATCCATAAGCTTTCGCATCGGAGGGAGAAATCCTTCGTCAAATTGAACTGCGCCGCATTGCCCGAAAGCGTCTTGGAATCGGAGCTCTTTGGCCACGAGAAGGGCGCCTTCACCGGGGCTATCCTGCAGCGCGCCGGCCGGTTCGAATTGGCGAATGGCGGAACCCTGCTGCTTGATGAAATCGGCGAGATTTCGCCTGCCTTTCAAGCCAAGCTGTTGCGCGTCTTGCAGGAAGGAGAACTTGAGCGAGTGGGCGGCACCAGGACCCTAAAGGTTGACGTGCGGCTCATATGCGCCACCAACAAGGACCTCGAGATGGCTGTCCGGAATGGAGAGTTCAGGGCCGACCTTTATTACCGCATCAATGTGGTGCCAATAGTCTTGCCTCCCCTCAGAGAGCGGCCGGGCGATATTCCACGCCTTGCCAAAGCTCTCCTCGATAGATTCAACAAGGAGAACCATCGCGATCTTGCCTTCACGCCGTCGGCGCTTGACCTGATCTCGCAATGCTATTTCCCTGGCAACGTGCGTGAGTTGGAGAATTGTGTGCGACGGACGGCCACACTTGCGCGTTCAATGACAATAACTCCGTCGGATTTCGCCTGCCAGAACAGCCAGTGCCTTTCTTCGCTTCTGTGGAAAGGAGTCGGCCGTTCGCACGGCGCCTATGCCGTCGACGAGTTCGCACGTGGCAATATGATGCCGGTTGGATCGCCGCTGCCTGCCATGCGAGTCGGCCCCTCCCAGAATGAGGCATCGCCCGGCGAGACCTGCGACCCCAACCATCCAGCTTGCCCAGCAATCAACCAGCGTCTGACGGAACGCGACCGACTGATCGATGCGATGGAGAAAGCCGGCTGGGTTCAGGCCAAGGCGGCTCGTTTCCTCGGTCTCACGCCGCGGCAGGTCGGCTATGCTCTGCGCCGGCATCATATCGAAGTGAAGAAGTTCTAAACGTCCCTGATGACATCAAACGTGGGGGCGCGGTTGCTGCCCGCACCGGGCGTAACTGAGACAAGACGTCACTTTTCGCGTTGCTTTTGACCGTTGTCGGCGACCTGACAAAACCGTGTCGCAGGAAACGGACACAAATGGACACAAAAGGCCGACGTAAAAGCCAACATGACGGATAAGACCGCTTTTGGGGTTGGCATATCTCTTGCGCTCTGAAGTGCGATGTTCACACCACGCACGGAGCCGCTCCATGTCCGCACCGATGATTTCGCTACAGGGCCTTTCCGGCACGACAGTCTTCGATCAGTCGCCGGCGAGAGCGAAATCCGGTGGCTGCGCATCTTCATCCTGCGGCTCCTCCGCGAAGCCGCACGAGATGGACTCGGCCGTCTGGGAGAAGATCAAGGATCATCCCTGCTTTTCAGAGGAAGCGCACCACTATTTCGCGCGCATGCATGTGGCGGTCGCCCCAGCCTGCAATATTCAATGCAACTACTGCAATCGCAAATATGACTGCGCCAACGAAAGCCGGCCTGGGGTCGTTTCGGAAAGGCTGACGCCCGACCAGGCGCTGCGCAAGGTGATCGGGGTTGCCAACGAAGTGCCGCAGCTTTCCGTGCTTGGCATCGCCGGACCGGGCGATGCCTGTTACGACTGGAAGAACACAAAGGCGACATTCCAACGGGTCGCCAAGGAAATCGGCGACATCAAGCTGTGCATCTCAACCAACGGGCTCGCGCTGCCAGACCGCGTCGCCGAGCTTGCCGAAATGAATGTCGATCACGTGACGATCACCATCAACATGGTCGACCCGCGGATCGGTGCCAAGATCTATCCGTGGATCTTCTATGGCAACCGCCGTTATACCGGCGTTGAGGCCGCCACGATCCTGCACGAACGACAGATGTCGGGGCTGGAGATGCTGACGGCGCGCGGCATCCTCACCAAGATCAATTCGGTAATGATCCCCGGCGTAAACGATGAGCACCTGATCGAGGTGAATAAATGGGTCAAGGAGCGCGGCGCGTTCCTGCACAATGTCATGCCGCTGATTTCCGACCCGGCGCACGGTACGCATTACGGCCTGAGTGGGCAGCGCGGCCCCAAGGCAATGGAGCTGAAGGCCCTTCAGGATCGTCTCGAAGGCGGCGCCAAGTTGATGCGCCACTGCCGGCAGTGCCGGGCCGATGCTGTCGGCCTGCTCGGCGAGGATCGTGGCCAGGAATTCACGCTCGACCGGCTTCCCGACAAGGTCACGTACGACGCCAGCAAGCGCGAGACATATCGGGCAGTGGTCGCGCGCGAGCGGGACGATCGCCTGGCGGCCAAGAGCGAGGCGCTCGGGATGGTCAAGACCGCAGGCTCCGGCAAATCGCTTCTGGTAGCGGTGGCGACCAAGGGTGGCGGCCGCATCAACGAGCATTTCGGCCATGCGAAGGAATTCCAGGTTTATGAGGCCTCTCCGAAAGGGATCAGTTTCGTCGGTCATCGCAAGGTCGAACAGTATTGCCTCGGCGGCCGGGCCGAGGACAAGAGCCTCGACGGCGTCATCTCTACGCTCGAAGGCGTAGACATCGTGCTGTGCGCGAGAATTGGAAATTGCCCCGAGGATCGTCTCAAGGAAGGTGGGATCCGAGCAACGGAGGCTTACGGGTATGACTACATCGAGACCGCGATCGGCGCGCTTTACGCCGCCGAGTTTGGGAGTGAGCCACTGGCTGCGACGGCCTGAGCCGCCTCATTCTAACCGAACCGGAGTTGAAAATGGCCTTTAAGATCATCGCTTCCCAATGCACCCAGTGCGGTGCCTGTGAGTTTGAATGCCCTTCGGGCGCGATTAAGTTCAAGGGCGAGACCTACGTGATCGATCCGAAAAAGTGCACCGAATGCGAGGGGACCTTCGAAACGCAGCAATGCGCCTCGGTATGTCCGGTGTCGAAGACTTGCGTCCCTGCCTGACCTCCATTTCGGCTACTGACACGGTCGAGGCGCCTCCGCAGGACCATCGACCTCCTGTTGGAAAGCTGCAGCCGAGAGAAAGGAACGGCCATGAGCCTCGGACGCGAACAGGACATCGAAATCCGTACACCCCCGCGATTCATGCCGGGTGAGCGGGTCCGCGCCACACGCCACATAAAAAATGACGGCACCTATCCGGGCAAGGAGATCGGTGAAAATCTGGTGCGCAAAGGCGACGAGGGCTATGTGCGCGACATCGGCACCTTTCTCCAGCAGTTCTACATCTATGCGGTCGAATGGGTCGATCGCGGCACCGTCGTCGGCATGCGTGCGCGTGAACTCATGAGCCTTGAGACGGCCCGGACTCCTTCCAGTGCCGAAATCGGTGCTGGGTTTGACGAAGGAACGGCCCGATGAGGGTAATGATCCGCAGGACCCGTGCTGGCTTGTCGGCATATATTCCCAAAAAGGATCTCGAAGAGCCGATCATCAAGGTCGACAACGAACACTTATGGGGTGGCGCCGTGACGCTGAAGAACGGCTGGCGGCTAGTCCTGCCCGACCTTCCGCGCGATACGCCTTTGCCGATTACCGTGGAAGCAAGGAAGATTTCCGACGAGGACTGACCTTCGGGTTGACACAAAGAGAGCGGCAAAGGGATACGAGCATGAACACAATGACCTCGGGCCATCTCGTCGTCATTCGGGACAGTTTTGCCGAAAGGCAGCTTGACCTTTTGAAGAAAGGGCTCGCGGCCGATCAGGTCATTCCCTATCTCGGCCCGGGTCTGCTTGAGATCCGCTCCGCGGGACCGCCCGTACCGCATACCCCCGAAGCCGTTGCCGCAGCGCTCAACAAGCGCGCGCCAGCCCCTTCGAAGATTCGCACCAACATGTGGTCGGTAGCGCAGTATATCGAACAGCGCCGGCACCGCCGGACGCTTCAAGTTTGGATGGCCGAAATATTCGCGGCCCCGGTGGTGCCGACCATCTTGCATGCCTGGCTTGCAACGCTGCCGCTCTCCGTGATCGTCGACAGCTGGTACGAAGGTGCCATGCGCGCGGCTCTAATACAGACCCGCCGAACGGACGTCGTCGAAATACAGGGCGTAACACGGGCGCACGAGATCGGTGACATTTGGACGAAAGCCTACGATTTGTCCGGGATATTACTCGAATCCGCACCAGCGGCGAAGACGGTTCTCTACGCCCCTCACGGCGGTGCCAGGCCGGCCGCAAACTTCCTCGTCGCAGATTCCGACTACGTTGAAGTGCTGAGCGAAATCGACATCCAGACGCCGATCCCTGACCTGGTGAAGGAACGGCGAGCTAGTCGTGGTCTTTTCTTCATCGGCTGCCGCTTCAACGATCAGATGCTGCGCACCTATGCCCGGCAGATCATGAAGCGCTCCAATGGCCCACATTTTGCGGCAATCGATACAGCGACGCTGACCAAGAACGAGCGTCGTTTCCTTGCGGCAAGCGCAATCACGGTCATTGACATGCCGACGGGTCAGGCCGCAGCCCGTCTCGTCGGACTGGGCGAGACATTGCATGAAGCCAAACGGGGTATCGTTTGAGCCATTCTCAGACACCTCAACATTGCCGAAAAGGTAAAACGGGCAATTGACTTCCGGGTTTTTCAACAACTCCGAGAGGCACTCTGAAAAGCTACGACGGTTATTGCATTCGAGGCTGCAGCGGATATGGCATTCGATGCTGCGGATGAACACAGCGGCGACGGGCTCGAACCAGCCGAGCAGAGCATAGCCTGGCGCCAGGGTTGTCGCGGCGAGCGGTCGCAGCTGATCGGCTTCACTTGGCGGTAAAAGCTGTGGCACGGCGCGATGACCAGGGCCGGTTGGGGTCGATGCCAATCGAGCTAAGGCCAAGCGTGCTCACCGCATAGGCGGTCACCTGCCACTGCCATATAGGCGGTCACCTGCCACTGCCATCCCAGAGCGTCAGGATGATCGCGTTGCGCGACAGCTTGGCGCGCCGCAGACGCGAGCGATTGGTTCAGGGCAGCCCGCTTCGCCATCAACGAGACCCGCTGCTGCATGAGTTGTAACGCCCGCACCACGGCGCCGCGAATCCGCGCTTGTGGCGCCATGACCTTGAGGCGAGTGAGTGCGGCGCTAACAACGCAGACTGAACCAATCCGATCAGCCCGGCCCATGCCGGAGAGCACGGCGACCAATGCCGCCAGCTCCACCACGCAGGGGGACACGATCCCGCCTGCGGCTAAGCGCGAGTTGAAAAGCATACGTCGACGCCCGCCATTTCCGCATGCACCGCCTTGGATAAGGCCTGCCTCGAGGCATGATGCGGGCCTGGTTGGCTTTCCTGTCGATGCCAGCTTCGTAAGCAGCGGCTCCCGCGAGGTCGAGCAGTTCTAACTGGCGGCTTGAGTTGACGGCGCTCACGCACAGCCGTTCCAGATGCGGCCAGTTATGCGGCCTTCCCCTTCCCATTTGGCTTGGGCAAGCTTCTGGGTGATCCTCTGCATCGCCGGTCGCAGAGAGGTCCGGTCTGCAAAGTCAGCACAGGCCACTATTGCGGCCGCCTCGAGATGTATGCGTCCCTCTCATCTGTTTGGCCGGACTGGGCGAGCTTGCACCCGGTCGGACATGCAGTCCAACCTGGATGCGCGCTTCCACATCAAGCCGCATGAAGGCGAAGAAAATCCTCATACGTCGCTTGCAACCCGGCACCAAGGGACGTTTTGGCTTTCCAGCCAAGGTTACGCAAGCGCGTTACGTCCAGTAGCTTGCGCGGAGTACCGTCTGGCTTCGTCGTGTCGAACACCAAATTGCCCTCCCAGCCGACCGCCGCCTTGACGAGTTCCGCCACCTCGCGAATTGTGACGTCCTCACCAACGCCAACATTAATCAGGGGCGCAGTGTCGGGGGCTGTCAAGGCGTCAAAATCCGAATCTGGCAGGCCAAGCAGGAACGCAATGGCATCGCCTACATCCGACGAATACATAAACTCTCGCCGAGGATTTCCGGATCCCCAGACCCCCACAGAGGAGTCGCCGTTCATTTTAGCTTGATGAAAGCGGCGTATCAGAGCAGGCAGAACGTGACAATTTTCGGGGTGATAATTATCGCCGGGACCATATAAATTGGTCGGCATCAACGCGAGATAGCGCGCCTTGTACTGCCGGTTGAAAGACCAGCACGATTCGACACCTGCGATTTTTGCCAAAGCGTAGGGACGATTCGTCGCTTCAAGCGGACCGGTGAGAAGGTATTCCTCCCGTATCGGCTGCGGACAGTCGCGTGGATAGATACACGAGGAGCCAAGAAAAATCATCCGTTCGACGCCGGAAGCGTAAGCGGCATCAAAAACACTGACTTGAATCGCGAGGTTGTTATGAAGGAAATCGACAGGGGAGCTGGCGTTCGCCAGTATACCACCAACCTTCGCGGCGCACATAACGACGTAATCTGGCCGCTGCGACATGAAGAACCTGCGCGTCTCGCTCCGGTCAAATAGATCCAGTTCGTCGTGAGTACGTGTTATTATCTCATAGGATCCTAACGCCTCGAGGGCTCTCATCGTGGCCGATCCAACAAGGCCGCGATGGCCTGCCACATAGACTTTCTTCATCTTTTTGTTTTCCATTGTTAACGCTCTGGGCGCTCCTTAAGAAGGCCACCATAGCACTGACAACAACCCCGCATGGCGCCGCCGTTGTCAGCATAACTCTCGTGGACTGTGTGAATAATAACCCTGATTCATCAGCACTGCTTCACGCTCCGCCATGCGCAAATCTTCCCGAACCATCTCCCTAACCAATTCGATGAAGGAGATTTTGGGCTCCCACCCAAGTTTTTCTTTCGCCTTGCGGGCATCGCCGAGAAGTGTCTCGACTTCTGCAGGACGAAAATAGCGGGGATCTACTTTTACGATCAGAGCTCCCGTCTTTGCATCGTACCCCTCTTCGTCGACCCCTTCCCCCACCCAACGAACATCGATGCCGAGTTCAGCGGCCGCGACGGTGACGAATTCGCGCACCGAATGTTGCTCACCGCTAGCGATCACAAAGTCTTCAGGTTGCTGCTGCTGCAGCATCAACCACTGCATCTGGACGTAGTCTCGAGCGTGCCCCCAATCGCGACGCGCATTAAGGTTGCCGAGGAATAGAGTGCGTTGCATTCCAAGCTTAATCCGAGTCAAGGCGCGCGTGATTTTGCGAGTTACAAATGTTTCTCCGCGCGCAGGTGACTCATGATTAAATAAAATGCCGTTACATGCATACAAATTGTAAGATTCTCGATAATTTACGGTGATCCAGTGAGCATACAATTTGGCAACAGCGTAGGGGGACCGGGGGTAGAACGGTGTCGTCTCGGTCTGTGGCGTTTCCCGCACCAGCCCGTAGAGCTCAGACGTCGAGGCTTGGTAGTAGCGCGTATGCTTGACGAGCCCCAGGATCCGAATTGCCTCGAGGATACGCAGCGCACCCAAGGCATCGGAGTTCGCGGTGTATTCTGGTTCTTCAAAGGAGACTGCAACGTGGCTCTGAGCTGCCAAATTGTAAATTTCGTCCGGCTGAACCAGTTGGATGACGCGCGTAAGGCTCGACGAGTCTGTCAAGTCCCCGTGGTGAAGTGTAAGATCAACGCCACTTTCATGAGGGTCATGATAGAGATGGTCTATACGGCCAGTATTAAAAAGAGACGATCGTCTCTTTATCCCATGCACAGAATAGCCCTTTTCTAAAAGCAATTCTGCGAGGTAGGAACCGTCTTGTCCCGTAACCCCGGTGATTAAAGCTACTTTTCTCTTTGACAAGCTTGAATCCTTTTGATTTTGACGCGCCCATGAAAACGCTCGCCTGCGGCGGGATTGCGTGGCGAGAAAGGGGCGTATTGGGCAGGGCGAACGGGGGCCTCTGCGCGAAGGCAAGGGAGAGTTCGATCGGGATGCCAGCCTTTCATGGAGCCGGGGAACGTTCGAAAGTGTTGTCGATCAAGATCAAACGACGCGGGTCATTCAAATCGAATTCGACAATTCGTGGCACGAAGAGGCGGGCGTAGCGGGTGAAGGCGCTAGTCGGAGGAAAGCGAATAACAGTGTCGCATCGACCGAGGAGATACATCTCAACGAGCGCGGAAAACCCCCCGTCGGTGCCCAGTGCTGCACTGTGTAAGGGGCCGGCCTGATCCGCCTGGAAGCGTTTTGGGACGGTGAAAAGTTCGGGAAATACGCCCGACAGGTGATCAACAACCTTGGCGCTGTCTGTACACAAGAACACCCTTACAGGTCTTGAATGCGGTTGCGCCTTGGCCATACGAATGGCAGTGCATACCTGCTCTAAGGCAACCTTCGGATCAGCCCAGTAAGGTGCGTGATCCATAATATCTTCGCCGTTGCCGTGGCGGACATGGACTCCAATTATGCTGTGCCCGTCAAAATGTTCCTGGTAGAGCGCTTCAATGCGATCCTCAATTTCGACCCTCGGTGTGATGCTCCTAAATATGGTTCGCTCGGCCTTTTCATCGCAGCGCCACATCAAGCAAGCATCACACACTACCGTGTTGGCTTCACAATCATCTTGGGCCTGGAAAAGATCGTTAAGCTCGTCACGTTCTTGGAAAATCTGTTCATCCGGACGGTACACGCAGTCGATGGATGGCTTGTTCCACCACGACGGGAAGAAGGGACCAGGGAATGAGACGTGGTTGATCTGGTCATCGCAAATGACCCGTACACCACCGATATCCTCAATTGGCTTGAAGAAAGCTGGAAAGGCATTCGCAAACGGGTTGTCAAGGTAACAAGAGCCGCGCCAATCTATTGCTAAAGCTCGTCCCGTCCGATGTGCGTAGTCCCAAGCCGACGCGAGAGACCACAGGCAATCACCGAGACCCGTGCGCCGTCGAGAAACAACGAACCGATCGTTCCTTGAGCGATCAACAAGCATCTAAATTGCCTCTCTCCAGAACACCACAAGCCTCAGCTTTGCTGCTGCGTTTGAGGCAAGCGCCTGCGCAATTCGGGGAAGATTGTCGTGCTGTGCCAATGCGATGTAGCTTGCGTCTGTCGCGGAAGTGCCTGGCCGCGATGGACGCGCGCCTGGGCTGGTCTTCCGCGCAGACCAGAAAATGCTCTTCGGAGCCAACGCAAACATCAACCACTTTCCTTAAGGCTGCTACATTCTTGAATTCTTTCTATGCATCGTGCCGTAACATCGGTAAAATCGTCTGTTTCGATGAAACGCATCCACGCCATGGATGGCTAGTGACATGGGTTCCAGAGCGTGGCTGTGAACCCGCTCGCTGTGCTCGACGCACCGCTAACCCCGGCGGAACCTCACGGTGACAGCACGCAGCATCGACCTAAGTAAGCCGGCCATGAGCGCGGGCCGCGGCCACGAAGCTTCGACTGGGCCAGGTTCTGCATGGGAGCGCCACAAAGAAAGAGGCGATGCGTCGAGCTGTAAGCGAGCCTGAGCTCGCTTTCGAAGCGCTATGCCATCAACCCCAAGACGGTCGCGAAGTGGAGGAGCGGAGCTCGACCGCCGATCTGCCCACCGGCCCCAGGGAGCCGAGATCGAAGGTTCTGTCTGCCGTAGGAGAGGACCGTTGTTGTGGCCTTCCGCCGCAACACACTGCTGCCGCTGGACGATTGCCTCTACGGCCTTGCAGCCGACGATCTCGCATCTGACGCGCTCTTCATTGCACCGATGTCTGCAGCGCAAGCATCGGCTTCTTCCACATTGATATTGCGGAGATCCCAACCGAACAGGGCAAGCTAAACATCAAGGCCTTTGTACCGCGGCACCGCCTGTCGCGAACCTTCGCGCCCCTCTGTCCCGCCGGCACCAAAGGAGACCGTCGCGGCGCCGTTGTTGCTAGATCACATTCAATTCCCTAAACGCCCGCCCTTCGGCGACACGGATGTACCCAAACGCGGAGCAATCGACCGTGCGGTAGCCGCCATGCACGAGAAGCTCGGCCAGCGCCTTGCCGACCGCCGGGGCCTGCTGCAGACCGTGGCCTGAAAATCCGTTGGCGAAGAGGAAATTTTTCACCTTGGGGTGCGGCCCGATCACCGCGTTCTGGTCGAGCGTGTTGTAATCGTAGTGCCCGGCCCAGGCGCGGGTAGGCTTGATCGCCTCGAAGGCCGGAATGCGGGTCGCCAGCACCGGCCAAATCACCTCTTCGAACAGCGGCCAGTCGACCTCGAAATCCTGGGGATCGGCCGGGCCGTCGCCCTCTTCCGGCTCGGCGCCGCCGGTGAGATAGACCGGGCCTTCCGGCCTGACATAGATGCCGGAGGGATCGACCAGCAGCGGCATGTCGGCATATTTTTCGCGCGCCTCGAAGACGAAGACATTGCGCTTGCGCGGCTCGACCGGCAGCGCCAGCCCGGCGAGAGCGGCGACCTTGCCGGCATTCGGCCCGGCGGCATTGAGGACGGTGCCGGCTTCGATCGTCTCGCCATTGTCGAGCCTGACGCTGGTGACACGGTGGCCCTGCCGCTCGATGCCGATGACCGAGGCGGTCATAAAGTCCACGTTCTTGCCGCGCAGCGCCTTGCGGAACAGCGTCAGCATCGCATGCGCGTCGAACCAGCCTTCGCCGGTCCGACCATAGGCGCCGGCAGAAATGCCTTCGGTCGACAGCCAGGCGAAGCGCTGCGTCAACTGCTCGGCATCCTCGAGCACGATGTCGGCGCCCTCGGCGATCTGCGCCTCGTGATTGGCCTTGAGGATCGGTAGCCCGGCTTCTCCGGCGAGGATCAGATAGCCGCTCTCGCGGAACCCGATATCGGCATCCGTGCCGAATTCTTCCTTCAGCCGCCGGAACAGCTTCAGCGCGAACTGCGACAGGCGGATGTTCTGCGGGATCGAGAATTGCTGGCGAATGGAGGCGCAGGACAACGTCGTTGCCGCGTGCGCGAACTGCGGATCGCGCTCGATCAGCGCGATCGAGCCGGAAAACCCTTCCTCGCGCAGATAGTAGGCGATCGAGGAGCCGACGATGGCTCCTCCGATGATAACGATGTCGTAACGCACTTTTTTGTCGCCTTTCCGGTAACCGCCCGTGTCGATCACACAGCCGTCAGCATGATGTCGAAGCGCGTGCCGCGGCGGGCGCGGGCTAGCGAGTTGTAAAGGGTTGCCGCATGCGCTTGATCCAGCGGCGCTCACGCAGCTGCCGGTCCTGCCTCACGCAGCAAGTCGTCGGCTCTGTCCGTCTTCTCCCAGGTGAACTCAGGCTCTTCACGGCCGAAGTGTCCGTATTGCGGTATATCGGGCGTACGAGATCAAGCATCTTGATGATGCCTTTCGGTCGGAGATCGAAAACATGCGAATCCAAACATGAGGCCCTGATCCCGCCCTTGCTCGAGATCCTGCCATCGTCCTTCATCAACGCCCTGGCTGATGTCGGGCGACTGCCCGGTGAGAGCCAGAACGACGGCGCAATTTCGACCATCAAAACCGATGGCATCGTCGTAGCCAATATCGAGTATCGTATCGCGGGCGACTTGGGTGTAATCGATGTGCGCATGGCTGGTACCCTCGTCCTGCTGGCTTTGTCATTTCGCGCTCTTCGCAAATGCTGTTTGGCGGCGGAACATAAAACGACACCAGATTTCTGCCGCCACTGATCTCGAAAGTTGTGATGAGCGTACCATTGACAGCGATTTGCGCTCGCAACGATTCCATGAATTTCTTTGAAGGATCTGTTGCAACGCTAAACAACAACGCAACGAGATTGGCGGGGGCCTGGTAAGACGGCAAGCTGGAACTGGTTGGCCAAGAGGGAGGCGATCGGCGCACCTTTCCCCAGGCGACGTGCTAACTTGCATCGTGCACCTCATCCGCCATTTGCTAAATGTTTTGTCCCGGCATTTGCTGGAGCGGATTGAAAGTGAACGCTCGGGCTGGGAAGCCCATGCCTTCCAGATGAACTCGCAGGGCGTGAGGCCCTTGAGGGTCTTCAGCTTGCGGCCGGAAATTGTAGGCCGCGACGAAGTCGGCAAGATGCCGACGCAGTTGGTCGCGATCGTCGTAGTGGAAGCGCTTGACGGTTGCGTCTTGATGGTCCGGTTCATTCTCTCGACATGGCAATCGGCCGATGCTTGCCTGCAGGCAGCGGTGGGAGCGCGTCAGATGCGGGACGTCGGCTGCAACGCGTAGAGGCAATCGTCGAGCGGCAGCAGCCTTGTTGCGGCGGAAGGCCACAACAACGGTTTTCCTCGACAGACAGAACTGTCGACTCCCTGGAGCCGGTGGACAGATCGGCGGTCGAATTCCGCTTCTCCACTTCGCGACCGTCTTGGGGTTGATGCCATAGCGCTCCGAAAGCGACCTCAGGCTCGCTTCACCTAGCCCATAGTGCATCCTTTGAGTCGGACGAGAATGGCGAAATTTCTTTTCCGCGACATGCAAGCAAGAAGGCTTCAGCCAATGGCGGTTTTTCGATAATCGGCCGTGTCTATCCCATGTCGTTTCAGCTTGTCGTAGAAGGTCTTGCGGGGAACTCCCAGGACTTCGATCGTTCGCCTCACGTCGCCGCCGCATTCCTGCAAGGCATCGCGGATGACAGTCGCCTCATAAAGGCTGACCTTCTCGGACAAGTGGAGGCTTGATACCGCTTGTTCCTTTCGACCTGATGCAATGGGCGTGCCCAGCCTTTCAAGTCCCAAAGCAACGCGATCGGCGAAATGCACGAGTTCACGGACATTGCCGGGCCAATTGTGGCTCACGAGGCGATCGCGCACGCCAGCGCTGATGTCCGGAACTGGCCTGCTGAAGCGTTTGGAGGCGCGTTCCAGGAAATGCCCAAAGAGCATCGGGATGTCTTCGCGCCTTTCGCGAAGCGGCGGGATGCGGAGCGTCACCACATTCAGCCGGAAATAAAGGTCTTCCCGGAAATCTCCGCGGGCGGCCGGATCGCCGAGATCGGCCTTGGTAGCCGACACGACACGAAGGTCGATGCTGCGGGTTTCGTTCGTGCCAAGCGGCGTGATCTGCCGGGTCTCAAGCACCCTCAGAAGCTTCACCTGGAGTGCTGGCGGCATCGACTCGATTTCGTCGAGGAAGAGCGTCCCTCCGTTCGAATGCTCGATGCGACCGGTCCTGCGCCTCTGCGCGCCAGTAAAGGCGCCTGCCTCGTGCCCGAAAAGTTCGCTATCGATGACGCTTTCGGGCAGCGCTCCACAATTCAGGGCAACGAAGGGCTTCGTGCGTCGTCTGCTCCAGCGGTGAAGCAGATCCGCGACCACCTCCTTGCCCGTGCCCGTCTCGCCTTCCACAAGGACATCCACATCGGTATCGGCGATCTGGCGGAGAGTTTCGCGCAATCGAATCATGGTCGGTGCCTCCCCGATCAGCGGGATATCGCCCGCAGATCGGACAACCGCATCCCTAAGACGTCTGTTTTCCAGGACCAGGCGCCGTTTTTCCGAAGCGCGATGCAGCGTCACGAGAAGCCGGTCGTTCGCATATGGCTTCGAGATGAAATCGTAGGCGCCATCCTTGATGGCGGCAACGGCCAGCTCGACGTCGGCATGCCCGGTGATCAGGACAACCGGAATTTCCGGGTCGATCGCCTTCACTCGCTCGAAGAGCTGAAGTCCGTTCAGCCCGGGCATACGGATGTCACTCACGACAGGGCCATCGAAGTTCCCGTCGATTCTGGCGAGTGCGGCCTCGGCCGAACCGAACACGCTCGGTGAGAACGAGGCAAGCTTCAGCATCTGCGTGGCTGCGCGAAGCACATCCTCGTCATCGTCGATAAAAATGACCGGTCCTGATTCAGCACTCATGCCGCTCGCCTCAGCTCGACCGTGAAGGAAGTCCCTCTCCCGTGGCCGGCATCATCATGCCGCAACGAGCCGCCGAGCTCACGTGCGATCTCTTGCGAAATGACCAGGCCAAGACCGAGACCCTTTTCCTTGTTGGTAACGAAGGGCATGAAGAGGCTCCTGCGAATGTCGGGGGCAAGGCCGGGGCCGTTGTCCCGAAGGGAAATAGCGACCATTTCCCCGTTTTCGGCGAGCGCTATCTCGACGCGGGGCTCCGGTTGATCCTTCAGAGCGTCAAGCGCGTTCTGGAGAAGGTTGACGAGTATCTGCTCCAGTCGCATGCGGCTTGCCATGACAATTGGAGACGGATCGATCCGCTTCCGTTCAATCGTCACCCCGGAATCGCGAATTCGGCCTGAAAGAAGCGACAGAGCGCCGTCGATCGCGTCGTCCGCCAGTATCGGTCCCATCGATCCGCTGGCGCGGCGGGAAAAGGACCATAGCGTTTCAGTGATCGTGCCGATCCTGCCGGTCATGGCGACGATCGAGGTCAGATTCTCGGCGGTTTCTTGCGACCGGCCGATCCCTAGAAGACGCGCGGCATTTTCAGCATAGGTGCGGATTGCGGCGACCGGCTGGTTGATCTCGTGGGCGACCCCGGCCGTTATCTGTCCCAGGATTGACAAGCGGTTCGCCTGGGCGAGTTCGTCGCGCAGGCGACGCACTCTTGCTTCAGCGTTCTCTCGCTCGGCGATCTCACCGGCGAGCGCTGCGTTCGAGCTCTGGAGCTCCGCCGTGCGCAGTTCGACGCGATGCTCCAGTTCCGCATTCAGCAACACAAGCACTTCTTGCCGCTGCCGGGCCGCCCGCCGCCGTCGAACAATGATGAAAATGACGAATCCAACGAGAACGAGGGCAAGCAGCGTTGTCACGCGGGCTGTCATGACCGCCGAGGAGATCTCGGTGTCGGCGGGGATGAGCAACGACATGCGCCAGCCCGGAACTGCTTTGCCGAGATCCTGCGAAACCGCAACGAAACCGGCTGATCGACTCTCAGGAGTTGCGGTGACCAGGTTGTCGCCGCGGCGGGAAAGCGGCACCGGCTCGAAAGTCACGCCCGGTAGCTGCAGACGATCGCGAGCGGTTTGCTTCTCCTTTGCGGAAAGCGGTGAGAGAGCGCCAAAACGCCATTGGGGCACGCTCGTGGCAAAAACCACGCCTCGCTCATCGGTCGTGAAGACCACGAAGCCGCTCTCCAGCCAACGCGACTCGACGCGGTCGAGCTCCACCTTCACCACAACCACACCGAGCGGCCCCTCCGGCCCATCGACCCGGCTCGACAGATAGAGACCAGGGCGCGCGCTAACCGTGCCGAGCGCATATTGCATAGCCGCCCCATCCGCCATCGCCTCGGTGAAGTAGTGGCGAAAGCGGTAATCGCTGCCGACGAAACTGGTCGGCTCGCCGGCGTTGCTCGCAGCAACCGCTACGCCCTCAGGATTAATGATGTAGAGTATAGAAGAGCCGGCGTCGCGCGCGATGGCGCGAAGCTTCTCATCAAGCGCGGCTTCGTTGGCAGTGCTCGGACTGCGAAGCATCTCCTGAACGGCACCGTCGCGTGCCAGAACTAGCGGAATCATTCGCTGCTTCTCGATCTCTCCTTTCAAACTGTCGGCTGCAAGTGGGAACGCGGCAAGAGCACGGTCGCGTAGGGCATACTCTGCTCTGGTGCCGGCGATGCGTCCCGTTGCAAAGACGACGAAACAGAGCGCCGCACCAAGAATTGCAAGCAAAATCACAAGCCAGAGAGATCGACCGCCGGATCTACCAGGGAAGACCAATGGGGCGCGCTGGAAGGCGCCATTACCCATGTCTTCTTCCGCCATCGTATTCTTAAAACCGATCATTGACGAACCATAGTGCGGGGTTCCGCCAGAAGGGAAGGCGATCCGTGCGGAAAACCGCACAATCTTGCTGCGCGATTTGTTGAAGATACCTGAGGCTCCGGCGATTTCCGCGCTCTCTTGGCTTGGCACGGCTATTGCGGTCAACAACGCAGCAGCGTTCGACCGGGGCGCCGCGATGGGAGAAGCCGCGGGGAGGAGCAGCCCGCCCCAAACCGGTCAGGGAGAGAAAACTTACATGTTGACCCCACTGGCTCCAAGCGTAAAGCGCGCACCCCGCAAGACCCTTTTTGCCAAGCCTTACGTGCAGGTGCTTGTCGCAATCCTGCTCGGAGTCGCGGTTGGCCATTTTTATCCGCAAATCGGAGAAAACCTGAAGCCGCTCGGCGATGCCTTCATCAAGCTCGTCAAGATGATCATCGCGCCCGTTATCTTTCTGACCGTGTCGACTGGAATTGCCGGCATGAGCGATCTTCAGAAGGTCGGCCGTGTTGCCGGCAAGGCGATGGTCTATTTCTTCACCTTCTCGACGCTCGCGCTTATCGTCGGCCTCATCGTCGGCAATGTCATTCAGCCTGGCGCCGGCCTCAACATCGATCTGACCTCGCTCGACGTCCAAGCCGTCAATGGCTATGCCTCAAAGGCCCATGAGCAGTCCGTGACCGGCTTCCTCATGAACATGATCCCGACCACGATTGTCGGCGCCTTTGTGGAAGGCGACATTCTACAGGTGTTGTTCTTCTCCGTCCTCTTCGGCATCGCGCTGGCGATGGTCGGAGAATCGGGCAAATCGGTTCTTTCCTTCCTTCAGGACCTCACTGCACCCGTTTTCAAATTGGTCGGCATCCTGATGAAAGCCGCGCCGATCGGTGCTTTCGGAGCAATGGCCTTCACGATTGGCAAATATGGCATCGGTTCGGTAGCCAACCTTGCGATGCTGGTCGGGACCTTCTATCTCACGGCCTTCCTCTTCGTATTCGGGGTTCTCGGTGCAGTCTGTCGCTACAATGGCTTCTCGATCTTTTCTCTTATCCGCTACATAAAGGAAGAGCTGCTGCTGGTCCTCGGAACGTCCTCCTCCGAGGCTGCGCTGCCCTCTCTCATGGAGAAAATGGAAAAGGCCGGCGCCAAGCGCTCGGTCGTGGGCCTGGTTATCCCGACCGGATATTCCTTCAATCTGGATGGCACCAATATCTACATGACCCTCGCGGCCCTTTTCATCGCGCAGGCGACGAATACGGATTTGTCAGTTGGCGATCAGGTCCTGCTGCTGCTCGTCGCGATGCTTTCCTCCAAGGGTGCAGCAGGTGTCACAGGTGCCGGCTTCGTCACGTTGGCCGCTACGCTCTCCGTAGTGCCGGCAGTTCCCGTTGCTGGAATGGCGCTGATCCTTGGCGTCGATCGCTTCATGTCGGAATGCAGGGCACTGACGAATTTGGTCGGTAACGCGGTGGCATCGCTCGTCGTCGCCCGCTGGGAAGGCGAACTGGATCAGGCGCAATTGAAAGCTGCATTCTGCGGCCACCAGCCTGCCGAGACATCAACCGGCCAGCCACTGATAACGCCCGCGCCGAGCAACTCGGCAGCATCGCTGCCGGTTGAATCGCCTGGCTGGTCCCAAACGCCGGACGATCGGGCCGCGGGTTCCAAACAAACTTTCGCGGGCCGATGAAATCAAGAATCCCGAAATGCAGTGGGTGCAAAATCATCTGCGCCTTGCGAAGGTCTTGCACCGGTCACGACACACAAGCCATCGATGATGCGCTTAATGCCTCCGAAGTTTGCGACGGTTCGTGGAACCGGGCGTGGAGCTCGATCGGAGCCGTCGGCACGGCTGAACAATTCGCCCACGCTCTACGTCTCGGCTTCTACCTCGCACCATGCCACGACAAGAATTCGGTAGCGAACAGGATCAATGCAGGAATGACAGATTTTACTGAATCGACCTTTGCCGGGACTCTTGATGTCGTTTAATCAGACTCGAACAATGGCGAAGCGACCCATAATTGCTGATATCGCCCGGGAAGCCGGGGTTAGTGTTGCCACCGTTGACCGAGTTCTGAATGCCCGTCATCCGGTGCGGAAGGAGACTGCGCAGCGGGTCTTAGCGGCGGCACAGGCCATCGGATATCACGCCGCAGGTCTTATCAAGCAGCGCCTGCAGCCGGACCTGCCGCAATATCGGCTTGGCTTCATCTTGAGAAAACCGACTCACCACTTCTACCAGGGCTTCGCGCGTGAGGTCGAAGCGGCGGTCAACGCGGCGAAGTGCTTCCATGGCACTTCGCTCATCGAATTCGCGCCGTCGCACATGCCATGCGACCTTATTCCATTGCTCAAGGAATTCGGAGCGCGCTGCCACGCGATCGCCATGGTGGCGCCGGACCATCCGGCGATCACGGCAGCCGTCCAAGAACTCAAGGCAAAAGGCATCCCCGTTTTCTCGCTGCTTTCCGATTTCGCCGAAGGTGTTCGTGAGGGTTATATCGGCCTCGACAACCGCAAGGTCGGGCGGACGACAGCGTGGATGCTTTCAAAGGTCGCAAGACGGCCGGGCAAGGTGGCGGTTTTTGTCGGCAGCCACCGTTTTCAGGGGCAGGAGCTGCGGGAGGTCGGCTTTCGCTCCTATTTCCGTGAGAATGCACCGGCATTCGAGCTGCTCGATCCGCTCGTGAACCTTGAAGCACGGCAGATCACCTACGAGGCCACGCTGGATCTCATGCAACGGGAACCCGAACTCACCGGCTTCTATGTGGCCGGCGGAGGTATGGAGGGAGCGATCTCCGCGCTCCGTGAAGAAGGCGAAAGCCGGGGTCTCGTCGCGATCGTTAACGAGATCACGCCGGAGTCACGGGCTGCACTCGCAGATGGCATGATCACGATGTCGGTCGCCACGCCCCAGCGCCTGCTTTGCCAGGAACTGATGACGCTGATGGCCCAGGCCATCAAGGTCGGCACTTCGGAGACGCTTGGGCAGACTTTTCTGCCGTTTGAGATCTATCTGCCGGAAAACATCTGAAAAACTGATAAAATACTATCATGAGAGCCTAATTTCCTTTCATTCATGAAAGAAAAGCAGCGGGAGTTTGATTGACTCACCTGCCTCATTCCGGTCTCGTTTAACAACGAATGATTGCTGCGCGGCGGAAGCCAGTCAGCCGAGAACGACGACCCGCACTTCATGAAGAGAGAGGAAAGCCATGCGTCAAGCATCGCTCCGCTTTGCTATCGACCGCATGACGCCGCCCCATCTTGCCAGGGCCGCACTTGCTCGCGGCCCGGGCCTGACTGGCATCGACATTAGCTATCATCTCAATGGCAATTTCATTGCGCGCGAAAAGCCGGCTGCAGACGTCCGTCTTGCTGACGGATCAATCGTCACGACTATCTTCATCAACGCCTTTTCGTGTTTCAATGAATCCCCGCGTGCAAGGGCGAGGCGAGCAAACTCGTCGATTGTGCAGCGGCCTGCGGAGCGAAGACGCCGACGAATGCGATTCGCCAAGGACATCCACGCGCTGGACAATAGGCGCACTTGCCTCGGGCATCGATTTCATGGCGCGAGATGGATGATCACATGCACGATACTCGCAACTCCGAGCAAAGTGCCAGGCAGATCTCGTCGCGCTGCATATCGCTTCCAAAAATGAAAAGCCCTAATTCAAAGTCCGAGATGAATAACGTGGTCCCTATTGTGCCGTTGCACGAGAGGGCGCCGGACATCTTTGAAACGTCGACAGCGCTCACCGCTCCCTCTGGGCTGGAAGCCACGTTGGCCAACGTCGTCGACCTCCTGCCATCGTTGGTGCAGGTGCGGCACGGCATCATCTCGCTCTGCGACGGTGCCGGCATACCGGACATGACCGTCGGCGCCGGCTGGAGCGAAGGCAGCGATGAGCGCTACCGCAAGCATCTGCCACGGGCGGCGATCGACCAGATCATAACGACGGGCATGGCGCTCGTCGCCGAGAACATAGCGTTGGATCCGGCTTTCAACGCCGCCGACAAGGAGGTGCTCGGGGCGTCCGACAACATGAAAGTGTCGTTCATCGGCGTACCCATTCGCGTCGATGCGAACGTCGTGGGCACGCTGACCATCGACCGCATCCTGGACAACAAATCAGGCTCCCTCCTCGATTACGACCTGCGCCTCCTTACCACAATCGCTAATCTGGTTGGACAGACAGTGAAGCTGCATCGCCTGTTCGCGTCCGACCGCGAGCGACTGATGGCCGAAAAAATCCGGATGCAAAAGCAATTCGGCGAACTCAAGCAGCCTGGGCATGAGGGCAAAAGGGCTCATGTCAAGGGGATCATTGGCGACAGCCCGGCGCTGCGGGGGCTGCTTGAGAAGGTCGCGTTAGTAGCCAGGTCCAACAGCACCGTTTTGCTGCGCGGGGAATCGGGGACCGGCAAGGAGCTGGTCGCCAAGGCCGTTCACGAGATGTCGGGACGCGCCAAGCGGCCGTTCATCAAGCTCAATTGCGCAGCGCTCCCTGAGACAGTCCTGGAATCCGAACTGTTCGGTCACGAAAAGGGTGCCTTTACCAGTGCATTCAACTCGCGCAAGGGGCGCTTTGAGCTCGCCGACAAGGGAACGTTGTTTCTGGACGAGATCGGTGAGATTTCGGCCTCGTTCCAGGCAAAGCTGCTGCGCGTGCTGCAGGAGCAGGAGTTCGAGCGCGTCGGCAGCAACCAGACGATTAAGGTCGACGTTCGCGTGATTGCCGCCACGAACAGGAACCTGGAAGACGCGGTTGCAAGGAACGAGTTTCGCGCCGACCTTTATTATCGCATCAGCGTTGTTCCCTTGCTGGTGCCGCCATTGCGCGAAAGGCGCGGTGATATTCCGCTCCTTGCTGCTGAGTTTCTCAAGAATTTCAACAGCGAGAACGGCCGTACGATGGTCTTCGATGCGAGTGCGACTGAAGTGCTGATGAACTGTGCTTTTCCCGGAAATGTCCGCGAGCTTGAAAATTGCGTGCAGCGGACGGCGACCCTGGCAGCGGGAGCGTCAATCGGCAGAAACGACTTTGACTGCTGCCATGGCCGATGCCTTTCCGCGATGCTATGGAAGCACGCATCGAAGGAGACTGCGCCGAAATCGGAGCCGATCGCACCATTGCCACTGAACCCGGCCATGCAATCGTCTGGTGCTTTTGCTTCGGCCGCCATTGGGGTCCCGCATGACGACAGCGAGCAGGCACTGCCAGCGCCTGTTCGGCTAGGCCTCGTAAGCGACGCGAAGATGACCGATCGCGAGCGTCTCATCGCGGCCATGGAAAGATCCGGCTGGGTACAGGCAAAGGCAGCGCGCCTGCTTGGACTGACGCCGCGCCAGATTGGTTACGCGCTGAGGAAATACGGTATCGAGATCAAGAATCTCTGAACCTGCTGTCGGATTTCAAGCGGGGCCACGAGATAGCGCGCGAGGCGAATAGCTGGGACAAATTAGCGTTGATTGGTACGGCTCGGACCTCCGTCGGTGAGGCGTTGCAGCCCTCCTGTTGGCGCCGGCCGCAATCCACGGCCCGCTCGACCGCACGGCGCTTGGTATCCCAGTCAAGTTGGCGCAAACGCAGCGCCGTCATGGTCGGTCCGATGGCCATGTCGCTCCGCCGGCCCCGTGCCGGATGTCTCGCCATTGAAACGGAGAACAGTACGCCGTCAACCAACCTTACCGGCGTGGTGTAGGCCGTCAGGCAGACCAGCGGCGTGCTGCCCTTTCGCGCACGGATGTTCGGCGGCGTGATCGCCTTGACGACACCAGCGGCGCTCAATCCTCGTCTCTCCTCACCCAGCGTCACCCACGGCCAGTGTCGCGTTTGGCATATTTTTGTCGAGGTGCGAAGAGGTAAAATCGCCAGAGCGCGTGGTGTTGACGCGACGGGTGGAATGATAAAGAACAGAACTAAATCGGTTTAGACAGGCGGAGCTCTGCCAAGTAGGTCAGGAACTATGGATCAGGCAAAGGGACCAAGGAAAGGCAGAGTCACAGGCAAGACCAACGACGTCAATGCGGACCTCATCGCAGTCGTCGTTGCCGTGAACGACGCTGGACCTTGTGTTCTGACCATCGAACAGGGGGGCGCCCTTCCCTCGGGCCCGTTTGAGCTCGCTCATCGTTCGCTCCAGTCGGGCCTCAGGGCATGGGTGGAACTGCAGACCGGTCAGCCTCTCGGTTATATCGAGCAGCTCTACACCTTCGCCGATCGCGATCGGATCGGCGCCAACGAGCGCGTGATCTCGATCAGCTATCTCGCACTCACCCGCGAAGAAGATGCGGGCGCCTCGGGCAGGCGCAGCTGGGCCAGCTGGTACGACTATTTCCCCTGGGAGGATCATCGCTCCGGCAGGCCCCCGATGCTGGAAGAATTGTGGCCGCGCCTTATCGAATGGGCGGACGGCGCGGACGACGGCGCGACGCGCTTCGATCGCCGGCGGCGAGCGGCGGTCGCCTTTGCCTTGGACGACCGGGCATGGAACGAAGAGCTAACACTGCAGCGCTACGAGCTGCTGTATGAAGCCGCCCTGGTGGAGGAAGCAAAACGCGGCGGAGATTCGGCCATCCTCGCTCCGGTGCCGGGCAGATCGATGAGCGCCGATCATCGCCGCATTCTGGCAACGGCTATTGCGCGGCTGCGCTCCAAGATCAAATACCGGCCTGTTGTGTTCGAACTGATGCCGCCGCTCTTCACGCTTTTACAGCTACAACGAACTGTGGAGGCGCTCTCCGGCAGGCTCATCAACAAGCCGAACTTTCGCCGGCTCATAGAGCAGCAGGAGCTGGTTGAGAAGACCGGCGCGACGACCGCCGAGACCGGCGGCCGGCCGGCGCAGCTCTACCGCTTCCACCATGCCATTCTAGACGAGAGGCCTGTGGCCGGCACAAAATTGCCGCTCGCACGGGCTTGACACCACTTATAGTCACAACGATTATATAGGCCTTATAATCGCGTTGACTATAACTGGAGGCTCGATGACCGCCGTCCTGCCTTCGAGCGCCTCACTGTACGACCGCGTTCGGCGCGTTATCCCACCGATCGAGTGGCCGCTCTTCGTCGAGGACATCGACGCGATCCAGGAACTGAAGCGACAGCGCAACGCAGTCATCCTGGCGCATAACTACCAGACGCCGGAGATTTTTCACTGCGTGGCTGACATCGTCGGGGACAGCCTGGCGCTGGCCCGCAAGGCCATGACGGTCGATGCCGAAATCATCGTGCTCGCGGGCGTGCATTTTATGGCCGAGACCGCCAAGCTCCTCAATCCGGACAAGACCGTGCTCATCCCGGATCTCGGCGCCGGCTGTTCGCTGGCCGAGTCGATCACCGCCGAAGACGTGCGCCTGATGCGGCAGCGTTATCCGAGCGTTCCAGTGGTGACCTACGTCAACACCTCCGCCGCGGTGAAGGCTGAGTCCGACATCTGCTGCACCTCGGGCAATGCGCTCGCGGTGGTGAAATCGCTCGGCGCGCCGCGTGTGATCATGCTGCCCGATGAATATCTGGCGAAGAACATCGCGGCGCAGACCAAGGTCGAGATCATTGCCTGGAAGGGGCGCTGCGAGGTGCACGAACGCTTCACCGCGGCCGACATCCGCGAGCTGCGTGAGGCCCATCCCGGCATCAGTGTACTTGCCCATCCCGAATGTCCGCCTGAAGTGGTCGCGGAAGCCGACTTCGCCGGCTCGACGGCGGCGATGTCCGACTATGTCGCGCGGCATAGGCCGGCGCGTGTGGTGCTGATGACGGAATGTTCCATGAGCGACAACGTCGCGGTCGAGCATCCGGAAGTAGATTTCGTGCGCCCATGCAATCTGTGCCCGCATATGAAGCGCATCACGCTCGCCAACATCCGGACCGCGCTCGAGGAGAACCGCCACGTCGTCACGATCGATCCTCATGTCGCTGAACGGGCCCGCTGGGCTGTGGAACGCATGCTCTTTGTATGACGGCGGACATCCATCACATTGGCGGCGCGCCGGTCATCATCGGCGCTGGTATCGCCGGGCTCATGACGGCGCTACACTTGGCGCCGCAACCAGTCGTCCTTCTGTCAAGGACCTCGCTCGGAACCGAAGCCTCGAGCATTCTAGCCCAGGGCGGGCTCGCAGCGAGTCTGGGGGAGGACGACAGCCCCGACTTGCACCTCGCCGATACGCTTGCTGCCGGCGATGGGCTTTGCGACGAACAAATGGCCAGGAGGGTGGTAGAGGCCGTACCTCAAGCCGTCGAGAACCTTATTCGTCTTGGTGCTCCTTTCGACCGGTCGCTAGACGGGAGGCTACGGCTGGGCCTGGAAGCGGCGCATTCGCGTCGCCGCATCGTGCACGCCGCCGGCGACGCAACTGGCCGCGAGTTGTTTCGGGCGCTACTCGGCGTGGCGCGGCGAACCCGTTCGATCACGATCATGGAAGGCATGACAGCGCTTCGCTTGGTTGTCGCGGAGGGCAGCATTGTTGGCTTGCTGACTGTCCTGCATGGCGCCGTGTTCGCATTGCCCACACGCCGCGTGGTGCTGGCGACCGGTGGGATAGGCGGCCTGTTTTGCGATACAACCAATCCGCTCTCCTCATTCGGGCACGGCCTGGCGCTGGCAGCCTGTGCTGGAGCGGAACTAGCCGATCTCGAATTCGTGCAATTCCACCCGACGGCCCTCGACATTGCGCGCCGGCCAATGCCGCTTGTCAGCGAAGCAGTGCGTGGCGAAGGCGCGGTGCTGATCGATGAGCACGGCCATCGCTTCCTGGCAGACACGCCCGGGGCAGAACTCGCATCGCGCGATGTGGTCGCGCGGGCGATCTCCGATCAGCTCGCCGCCGGGCATGGCGTCTATCTCGATGCCCGACATTGTCTCGGGCAGAAATTCGCAAGACGCTTTCCGGCAATCGACGCTATTTGCAAGCATGCCGGCATCGATCCGGCGGTGGAACCCATTCCCGTGCGGCCCGCTGCTCACTATCACATGGGCGGCGTGGCCGTTGACGCCGAGGGGCGAACTTCCGTTAGCGGCCTGTGGGCCTGTGGCGAAGTCGCATGCACAGGACTGCATGGCGCCAACCGGCTTGCCAGCAACTCGCTGACCGAAGCGGTTGCAACCGCCGCCTGGGTGGCTGAAAGCGTCGCAGCTACCTCTGCGGGTGGGCAGTGGCCTAGGCTTCCGGCAACTGTTCCCATCCGGCCCGACCCTTCACCTATTCGCCCAATTGTGTCCGATGCGCTTGGCATTGTTCGGAATGGGAAATCATTGTGCGACACGGTCGCGACACTGCTGCCGATCTCTGTTTGCGAGACGGCCGCGGCCGATCCGGCCCTGGTGGCATTGTTGATGGCGATCGCCGCCCTTCGGCGCGAGGAGAGCCGCGGCTCCCACTTTCGATCCGATTTCCCCGGGCGCGATGCCGCCGCCCTCCCCTCACGATTGACGCTCTGCACAGCTTTTGAGAATGCCGTCACGCTCAGATGGCAAGCATCCGAACGGAGCCGTTGACATGACTTCACTTGCACCACTTCCCCAGATCATCATGGAGCCCATCGTGCGTTCTGCCCTGCTTGAAGACCTGGGCAGAGCCGGCGACATCACGAGCGATGCGATCATCCCCGCCGATTGCAAAGCGACGCTGGCGTTGAATGCCCGGCAGGCAGGCGTTGTTGCCGGGCTCGACTTGGTCATGTTTGCCTTCCTGCTGGTCGATCCCGGGATCAGCATCCAGCTGCGGTGTCCTGAGGGCGGCAAGGTTTCGGCCGGCCAGACCATCGCGATCGTAAACGGGCCGGCGCGCAGCCTGCTGACGGCGGAGCGGACGGCGCTCAATTTCTTATGCAAACTCAGCGGCATCGCGACGGCAACGGCTACGCTCGTAAACGCGGTGAGGGGCCATAACGCAAAAATCGTGTGCACACGCAAAACGACGCCCGGCCTGCGTGTCCTGGAAAAGTATGCGGTACGAGTGGGCGGCGGTGCCAATCACCGCTTCGCGCTCGACGACGCCGTGCTGATCAAGGACAACCACATCGCCATTGCCGGCGATATCCGCACCGCAATCGAGCGGGCGCGCAGCGCCATCGGTCACATGGTCAAGATCGAGGTCGAGGTCGACAGGCTGGACCAGTTGGAGATGGCGCTGGCAGCGGGTGTCGACGCCGTGCTCCTCGACAACATGTCGGTCGAGGACCTTACGCAGGCTGTGGCTATGGTCGGTGGCCGCGCGATCACCGAGGCTTCGGGCCGGGTGACGCGGGCGAGCGCCGGGGCAATTGCGGCGACAGGCGTCGACCTCATATCGGTCGGCTGGCTTACCCACAGCGCGCCCATCCTCGACATTGGTCTCGACATGCCGGCCGACCGAAATTGCAACAGGCATCTGAACTGATGGAGAGGACATGAACCGGGATCGCAGGAACTCCTTTGGTCGCAGGCTAACCTGCGTCAGCACGTCCCAGGTTCCACCAACAGCCGACGCAAGCCTTCTCGGCGCCAGGCGACACGCTTCAACAACGGAGGCGGGAGGGACGGACCAGCAAGGCACAGAAAGCCGCGTCGCAGCCCTTGGCGTCATCATCTGCCGACTCGACGAGATGCGCCAGTTGGCGGCCTCTCACGGGCTGGAACTTCTGGGTTATCTGCTGGACGTCGCCTTCACCGAATCCTGCGACGCGATCAGAAAGGAGCATTCCTGTGCTCAGAGTAATATAACGGAAACCGTAATCCCCACGGATGACGTGAGTTGAGCCTGCGGGCAGCAGTTGGAGAGTCCGCTCAAGAGCGCCACCAGTCGCGTTTCGATAGAAGACTTCCCGCTGGCATGCGCCTGGTCTTCAGCATCCACTGCAACGCTCCAGGTCAAGGACGGAAGATTATGGAGAACAAGATTTTATGAACGAACTCAGCCCAGACCTGACCTCGGATCCAATCGGTTGGGCGCTTCCCCCTTGGACGCGAGCGGAAGCCCAAGCGCTCCACGACGCGCCATTCAACGACCTTTTGTTTCAGGCGCAGACCGTTCACCGCCGGAATTTCGACCCCAACAAGGTCCAGCTCAGCCGGCTTCTCAGCATCAAGACGGGCGGTTGCCCGGAGGATTGCGGCTATTGCAGCCAGTCGGCGCACCACGAGAGCGGGTTGAAGGCGTCGAAGCTGATGGAGGTCAGGCGCGTCATCGCCGAGGCGACAAAGGCGCGAGACGCCGGCGCCACCCGCTATTGCATGGGCGCTGCCTGGCGCAATCCCAAGGCGCGCGACATGGATGCGGTCGTGGCGATGGTCGAAGGCGTCAAGGCGCTGGGCATGGAGACCTGCATGACGCTCGGCATGCTCGACCTCGGCCAGGCGCAGCGGCTGAAAGAGGCTGGCCTCGACTACTACAACCACAACATCGACACGTCCGAGCGCTACTACAAAGAGGTCATCTCGACCCGGACGTTTGCCGACCGCCTGGATACGCTGGCCAATGTCCGCGACAGCGGCATCAAGGTCTGCTGCGGCGGCATTGTCGGCATGGGCGAAGAGCCGGTGGACCGAATCGACATGCTGGTGACGCTGGCCAATCTGCCGGAGCATCCCGAAAGCGTTCCGATCAACATGCTGATCCCGATCGAGGGCACTCCGCTGGCCGAGGCCAAACCCATCGAGCCGATCGAATTCGTGCGCGTGATCGCGCTGGCCCGCATCATGATGCCGAAATCGCATGTCCGGCTTTCGGCCGGCCGCACCGCCATGACCGACGAGATGCAGGCGCTGTGCTTCTTTGCCGGCGCCAACTCGATCTTCGTCGGCGACACACTGCTGACGGCGAACAATCCCGGCGAGGACAAGGATAGCCTTCTCTTCCGCCGTCTCGGCATCGAGCCGATGGAACTCGAGGCGCAATGAACGGGGCACCGCTTGCCCGCTATGACGCGACCTTGCAGGGACTGGCGCGCAAGGACCGGTTGCGGATACTGGCGCCGCGCGCCGGCCTCGATTTCTCATCGAACGACTATCTCGGGCTCGCCGCCTCGAGAAGGCTTGGCGACGCGGTTGCGGCGGCGATCGCGCAGGGCACGCCGGTCGGCGCCACCGGGTCGCGGCTGTTGCGCGGCAACGCGCCTGAGCACGAGGCCCTGGAGGCTGACGCGGCGGTGTTCTTCGGAGCTGACCGCGCGCTGTTCTTCGGTAGCGGCTATGTTGCCAACTTCGCCCTGCTGACCGCCCTGCCCCAGAAGGGCGACTTTTTGGTCCTCGACGAGCTCGCCCATGCCAGCATGCATGAGGGGGCCCGCGCTGGCCGTGCCGAGTTCAAGCTCGCCGCGCACAACGACGTCGATGCCTTCGAGGATGCGATCACGCGCTGGCGCGCCGAGGGTGGCACCGGACGCGTCTGGATCGTGGTCGAAAGCCTTTACAGCATGGATGGCGACCGCGCGCCGATGGAAAGCCTGGTCGCGCTTGCCGATCGGCACGAGGCATTCATCGTCGTCGACGAGGCGCATGCCACCGGCGTCTGGGGACCGGAGGGCCGAGGCCTTGCCGCTGCTTTCGAGGGCCGCGACAACATCATTGCGCTCCATACATGCGGCAAGGCGCTCGGTGCGTCCGGTGCGCTGGTTACCGGGCCGGGACTGCTGTGCGATTATCTCGTCAACCGCTGCCGGCCATTCATCTACTCCACCGCGCCATCGCCGCTGATGGCCGTGGCAGCGCGCGAGGCGATTGCCATGCTGTCCGATGAGCCTCAACGCCGTGTCCAGTTGCGGGCGCGCGTTGCCTTCGCGGGCCGCCAATTGGCCGAGCGCTGCGGCGTGGCACCCAGCGGCTCGCAGATCCAGCCCTTTGTCATCGGCGACAACAGGCGCACCATGGCCGTGGCGGCGGCGCTGCAGGCACGCGGTTTCGACATACGCGGCATTCGTCCGCCGACGGTGCCCGAGGGCACGTCGCGGTTGCGCATCTCGCTGACGCTCAATGTCGACGAAGCCGACATTTGCGCCATGGTCGAGGCGCTCGTCGAGGTGTTGGCCACGGCATGACCAAGCGCATCGTTATCACCGGAACGGATACCGGCATCGGCAAGACGGTGTTTTCGGCCGGGCTCACCGGCCTGCTCGACGGCTTCTACTGGAAGCCGGTGCAATCGGGGCTCGACGAGGAGACTGACAGCCAGGTCGTGGAACGGCTCGCCGGCCTGCCGATGGGGCGGATCCTGCCCGAAGTGTATCGCCTGAAGGAGCCGCTGTCGCCGCATCGTTCAGCTGAACTCGACGGCGTCGCGATCGACGTCGCAGAGCTCTCGCTTCCGGACTTGCCGGGTCCGATCGTCATCGAAGGTGCCGGGGGACTGATGGTGCCGCTCAACCGGCGCACCAAGTTCATCGACATATTCGCTCAGTGGCGGGTGCCGGTCATCCTGTGCGCCCGTACCAAGCTCGGCACCATCAATCACACCTTGTTGTCGATCGAGGCGCTCAGGGCTCGTTCCATCCCGCTCATCGGCATTGCCTTCATCGGCGATGAGGTGGCCGATACGCAGAGAACAATCGTGGAATTCAGCGGCGTGCGCCAGCTTGGCAGGCTGCCGCTGCTCGATCCGCTGACGAGCGGGACGCTGCGGGAAGCGATGGTTGCCGGCTTCGACCTCACAGCGATCGCAGGAGGCGAATGATGTCGCAGTCTCAAGTCTGGCATCCGTTCACCCAGCACGCGCTCGAGCAGGCGATCCCTGAAATCGTCCGGACGGAAGGCGCCTACCTCCACAAGGCCGACGGCACGCGCATCCTGGATGCCATTTCCTCCTGGTGGGTCGTCACCCACGGCCACCGCCATCCCCGCATCATCAAGGCCATCGAGACGACCGCAGCGAGCCTCGACCAGATCATCTTCGCCGGCTTCACCCACGAGCCGGCCGAGCGCCTGGCCAAGGCGCTTGTCGGTCTCGCTCCGCCCGGCCTCGACTGGGTGTTCTACTCCGACAGCGGCTCGACCTCGGTCGAGGTCGCGCTGAAGATGGCGCTTGGCTATTTCCGCAACATCGGTGCGCCGCGCTCGCGCATCGTCGTCATGGAGCACAGCTATCATGGCGACACGATCGGCACGATGAGCGTCGGCGCCCGCGGCGTGTTCAACGCTGCCTACGAGCCGCTGCTGTTCGAAGTCGACACCATCCCCTTCCCTGCCGCCGGGCGCGAGCAGGACACGCTGGACCGGTTCGAGGCCGTCTCCCGCGACCGGCACGCCGCCGCGCTGATCGTCGAGCCGCTGGTGCTTGGCGCCGGCGGCATGCTGATGTATCCGGCCTGGGTTCTCACCGAGTTGAAGAAGATCGCCGAGGCCTCTGGCACGCTGCTGATCGCCGACGAGGTTATGACCGGCTGGGGCCGTACCGGAGCCATGTTCGCCTGCGAGCAGGCAGCAATCTCTCCGGATATCCTGTGCACCTCAAAGGGCCTGACCGGCGGCGTGATCCCGCTGGCGGCCACGCTTGCGACCGATGCCATCTTCCAGGCCCATTATTCGACGGACCGGAAGAAGACGTTTTTCCACTCGAGCTCCTACACCGCCAATCCGATGGCCTGTGCGGCGGCGCTCGCCAATGTCGAGATCTGGCGTGACGAGCCGGTGGCCGAGCGTATCGCGGCGCTGAGCGGAATGCAGACCGCTGGGCTGCAACGCTTTCGGGACAATCCGTATTTTACCGACTGCCGCGCCACGGGCACGATCGCAGCCCTCGATCTGCGCACCGGCTCCGCCGGCTATCTGGCCGAGATCGGACCGAAGCTGCGCGCATTCTTCCTCGAGCGCGGGCTGCTGGTGCGCCCGCTCGGCAATGTCCTCTATCTCATGCCGCCCTATTGCATCACCGGCGACGCGCTCGACGGACTCTACAACGCCATCGAGGAGGCCGGCGAACGCTTCGGCGCCAAGCCGTGAGCAAATCGGCGCGCCTTCTCGGGTTCGGCCATCATGCGCCGGCACGCAAGGTCGAGAACCCGGAAATCGAAAACAGTCTCGGGCTAGAACCCGGCTGGATCGAGCGGCGCACCGGGATACAGTCGCGCTTCTGGGCCACGGACGAAGACACGCTGTCGGGCCTTGCCGCGCAAGCCGGCGACATGGCGCTGGCGAGCGCCGGTATCGACCGTGGCGACATCGGTCTTTTGTTGCTCGCCACCTCGACGCCCGATCACCTTCTGCCGCCCAGTGCACCCTTGGTCGCGCACAAGCTCGGCCTTGGCCGCGCAGGCGCGGTCGATCTGACCGGCGCCTGCGCCGGCTTCGTCTATGCGCTGATGTTCGCGGACGGGTTCACCCGCCTGCACGGCAAACCAGCGCTGGTCATCGCCGCCAACATCCTCAGCCGCCGCATCAATCCAGCCGAGCGCGCGAGCTCAGTCCTTTTCGCCGATGCCGCCGGCGCCCTGGTGATCGGTCCTTGCGAGGATCCCTATCAGGGTATTCTCGGCGCTTCGGTGGATTCCGACGGCTCGCGCTACGGGCTGATCCAGATCCCGGCAGGCGGAAGCAACACCCCGTTCCATGGCGAGCTCGATCTCGAGCAGACCCGCATGACGATCACCGACGGCCGCGAAGTGTTCGCCAAGGCGGTTGAGATGATGACTGCCTGCTCGCAGGACGCACTCGCGGCGGCCCGGATGCGGCCGCAGGACATCGATCGGTTCGTACCGCACCAGGCCAATGCCCGCATTTTCGATGCGGTCGGGCGAAACCTCGGCATCGCCGATGAAGCGATCGTCAAGACGATCGCCGAGTATGGCAACTCTTCCGCCGCGACGATCCCGCTCTCGCTGTCGCTCGCCCATCGGGCGGCGCCGTTCCGGCCGGGGGAGAAGGTTCTTCTGGCGGCCGCGGGTGCGGGTCTTAGCGGCGGTGCGCTCGTCGTTGGAATTTAGCCGCGCGAACCGAACTGCCAAGACTGACCTTGAACGATGAATACAGGGACAACGACCAATGCGAAAACTAGTCGCCGGCAAGCTGCACGGCATCCACGTCACAGAAGCGAACCTCAACTACCATGGTTCGATAACGCTCGACCCCGACCACTGCGAGGCAGCCGGGATCCTGCCGATGGAATTCGTGGAGATATGGAACAAGAATTCCGGTGCGCGGATTTCGACCTATGTCATCCTCGGCGAGCGCGGCTCACGGTGCTGCATCCTCAACGGAGCGGCGGCTCGCACCTGTCAGCCCGACGACCCGATTATCGTCTGCAACTCCATCTACCTGGACGAAGCGCATATCACTTCGCTGAAGCCGCGCATCGTCACGTTCGACCAGGATAACCACATACTCGACCGCCTGAGCTACTCCGTCGATATTGACACAGACGGCCGTTACAGTTTCGCCATTCTTGACGAGGCGGATGAGCCTTTGGTCATTCCTGCCCTGGTCTCCGGGGCGTGAGCCGCGCTCCACAGATGTGCGAGCCTCGGCACTGAAGAGCGTCTGGTCCAAGACTCGACGAAGTTGCTGATGCTCAGCTTCGAAAGGCTGATGCCCACCACGCCTTGGGCACCGTGGGCCTTCGTGGGATGGCGCAATGTCTCGCAGCTGCTGATCCGCGAACAGCGGTTTGCATGTCTGACCCTTGTCTCAGGTTACTTGCGGTGGCGGCTTGCAAATTCTTGCTGCTTTCTCAAGCGCCGCGGCCGGGTCCTTGACGACCTGGCTTTTCATGATCTTTGCCGCCGTGTCGATCAAGCAGGCTACCGTCTTCCGCATCGGCAGCGGTGCCAACCATCATCGCGAATATGGCTAGCCGAACGGCCGCAAGCAGCATTGAGGTGGGCCTTCGGCAAGTGTTTCCCGCCGGCGCCAAGGCTCACCAGCCATCCGACGCCTGATCCGGTTACATATCAGGTTCGTCGATCGGTGGCTTGGCAGCAAGACCGAGCCTGGCTCGTTGGCCATCGGCGTAATTTTCGGCGGGAAACTGTGTCTTGAACCGAAGAACTGTCAGTTTGCCGTCCTCGACAATATGAACAACCCATCCCCCACCACAACGCTTGACGCGCACGTCATTAGGTTCGCCAGCCACCATTGCTGCCCCTCATTTTCGTCGCCCTTGGGCTGAGACTGGAAGTCGTTCCTGCACATCGGAAAACATAGGACCTTACGTAACGTCAAGCCCCGATTTTGGGATAGCCGATGCCTTGTCGATTTCAGGGTGACGGCGATTCTGGTCCGCAACGTCCGTGAGTGCTCAAATCGATTTAGATGCGCAGATTTTGCATGTTAATTCAGCCTTGTTATCCACAGCTAACGTGAATGGGAACGCGTATTCAGTCCGAGTACCTCTGCAAAAAATCTGCCGCTCTGGTGCCTCAGCGCGATCACCCGGCAATCGCCGGAAACAGTCTTGTCCGCCCGCCAAGCTCGGCAGCCAACATCTCGAGCTTTTCGACACGCGTGCCGTGCAGGCCGACGGTTGCGCCCTGCGCGTGCAGCGTCCGCGCCACGGCCTCGCCGATTCCACCATTTGCTCCGGTGACGAGCGCGTTGCGGCCGGTCTTCCACGGAAGCGGTCACTGGCGGCCATGCGCCTTTCAGATATTATCGGATACAGCTTTGGACAGGCCATCGAGCCGAACTCGAAGGGCTCGCTTAACCTTCCGGGTAGCGGTACGTCGACGTCGCTTCAACAGTTGAGAATTTTGCAAAGGATGGGGCCCCGGCTTGTCCAGCTTCCGCTGCCAATTGGCGCATTCACCGAGGCGGTCCAAGGGCACGTCCTTCACAATCGTGATCCGGCAAGCATTTGGAAACGAGAGATAGAGTTACTGGAGGCATCTCGCATGCCTTCTACACTTGCTTGAACGCCAGAACTGCGTTCATGCCGCCCATGGCGAAAGCGTTGCTCAGTGCCACGCGCACCTTGCGCTCGCGCGCCACATTGGGCGTGACGTCGAGATCGCAATCGGGGTCTGGCTCGCGATAGTTCGCGGTCGGCGGCACAATGCCCTCCTGGATCGCCATCACGGAGGCGATCATTTCAAGTGCGCTCGCTGCGCCCAGGCAATGCGCGTACATGGACTTGGTGGACGAGACAGACATCGAATAGGCATAGTCTCCGAAGACGCGCTTGATCGCCGCCGTCTCAGTCTGATCGTTGGCCTTGGTGCCGGTGCCGTGGGCGTTTAGGTAGTCCACGTCCTCCGCATTCAGCCCGGCGTCGGCAAGGCAAGCGCGGATCGCGGCCTCCGGCCGCTCGACAGACGGCGCGACGATGTGGAAGGCGTCGCCGGAAAGGCCGATGCCTGCGATCTCGGCAAGGATTGTGGCACCGCGCACGGCGGCATGCTCATAGCTTTCCAGCACGGCCATGCCCGCACCCTCGCCTATCACCACTCCCTTCCTGTCGGCGGAGAAGGGCCGGCACGTATCTGGAGCGAGCGCGCGCATTGCTTCCCATGCCTTCATCTGAAGGCATGGGAAGCAATGCGCTTCGGCGCCTCCGGCAAGCATCACGTCGGCCCGGCCGAGCTTGATCTGATCCGCGGCCGAAGCGATCGCATGGTTGGCTGATGCGCATGCGGAGGCGATGGCAAAGACCGGGCCGCGCAGGCCGAGACTCATGCTGACCTGGCTGGCAGCGGCGCTCGGCAACCCCCTTGGTGCAGTGTAAATGCCAGCACGCTTCGCGCCGCCCAAAAGGAGGTCACGGTAGGTTTCTTCGACCGTTCCCCAGCCCCAGCCGCAGACGCCCACTGTCGCGCCGAAGCGATACGGATTTCCCTTATCGCAGGAAAGTCCGGCGTGCTGCATGGCTTCACGCGCTGCAAGCACAGCGAGCAAGCTGTGGCGGTCCATGGAGACGAGCTGGTTGCGGCCGATGTCGTGCTCGGGCAGCTCCTTGATCTCGGTACCGACAGTCCCCTTCATCTCATGAAGCGCGGAAGTGACCATCGGGCGGATGGCGGAGCGACCTTCGCGCATCTCTTTCCAGATAGAGGCGGCGTTGTTGCCTAGCCGCAAAGCCCCCCTATCCCAGTAATGACGACTCGCCTGTCCAATCAGACCTCCTTCGCGAGCAAACCGCGGACGGCTTCCACCATGTCGCCGACATTCTTGAGATTCGACCAGGCGTCAGCCGCGTCATGTCGATCTTGATGTCGTAGGCCTGCTCCACATCCCAGAGGAGATCCGCCAGACCCAGCGAATCGACTCCGAGCGAGGTCAGTTCCGTGGCAGTCGTTATTTCGCCGATGGTGGACACACTCTCGCCGCTCTCCGATTCGACGCGGTTCCCTGTTGCGCCGCTTTCGGTCGCGTGGCTCAGGGGCTTCGCAGCCCCGCCGGGAATGGTCATCAGCCGCTTCACGCCTTCATCCGCGAGAGCCGAGCGGGCAACATCGCGTTCGATGACCTGGAGGTGGGACCAGATGATCCGTGAGGGGAACGCCACGCCGGCCTGGCTCGCCAATGACTTCAATGCCAACCGTCGGCATAGAGCGGTCCGGTAAGCTTGGCGCCATTGTCATTGGCGAAGCCTTCGGCGAGCACCTCGATTTCGTCGAGGCCGGCCGCGATAGCCCGCTTCACCCGAGCGGGACGCAGGGCAGTGGCGTTGCGGACAAAAAAGCCCGCGGCCCGCGCCCGTCATCCCGTTTTGCCAAGCGAAATGTCGTCGAGGTCCTCTTCGATCACCCCAGCCGCGTATAGCTGATCGAGCAAGTCGGCGACTGCAAGGACGCTCGCTCCGTCCGTGGCCCGCATAATCAGCTCCGAGGCTGTACAGTTCCCGCTCGCGATTAGATGGCCAATGGGAATCGGAACCACCCCGTCGAGCACTCGATGCTCACTGTTGCGTGAGCGGAGATGGAAGCAGTGGTCCCCTGCCTCGTATTGCAGGTCTCCGCGGAAGCGAATTGGCCGGTTGGGAGCGGGGCTTTCGAGCATATTCTCGTCGATGATGCTATCGAGACCTTCCCGGAACTCGTCGGGCGTGCTGAAGAAACGTTGAGCCACGATTCGGTACCCGAGAGGCCAGCGTTCGCTACCCGGTACCGGCGTCACCAGTTGTAAACGTCCCTGCCGCATGTTCACGAGAAAGCCAGAAACACAGGCGATTGTCGTGGGACAGCCCTCCGGCACGGCGATTGCGGCGTCTTTGCCGGCTGCCCTGAGTTTCTCCTTCCGCGCTCGTGCGCGCCCGGTGAAAGCCTTTGCGGTCGGCCCGTCCTTGCCCTGCAGGATGAGTTCGACCCCCATCAGGTCCTCGGGCGAAAACGCCGCGTGTATCTGATTAAGATGGTCCGTGCTTAGCACTGAGAAACGATTGGTCACGCGACCGTAGCGTTCGAACAGTTCGAGCACGCGGTTGGTGAGTGCCTGATCCTTGAGCGGGGCCGCCGTCGTCGTTTGTGGCAATTCGCCCGTGATCTGATGGTAGTCGAACAGAAAACGGTCGTACTCCGGGTTGTCGATCGGGTCTGTGGCCCAGTAACAGAAGCCAGTGCGGACTGCCGAACCAAACATTTCGCTCGCCGCACGGAGCACGCCGCGCCAAACCTCTGCATGCTCCTCAGTGTATTCATAGTAACCTTTGAAGGTACCCGCCGAGAGGCCACAGAACCAGCAACCGACGGTGCAGCCTTCGCTCAGCTCGAAAGCGATGACAGAGTGCGCGATTGACGGCGCCAATTCGCCCATTTCGTCGTTACAGCGCCGGATTTGGCGCTCGCGCCAGGCATGAAAGCGAGGATTGATAGTCGACATTTCGCCTTGGCCGCGCAGGAGGTCGCGATGGCGCAACATCTCCCGCGTATACTCATCCCACATCATAGCCAGCGGCCACGGGGCAGACTCCGGCTTGAAGCGATACTTCAGGTAGTCACCGCACCAGAGCGGCAGCATCTCCATTGGGTCAACTTCGATGCCGTATCGCGCGGTCACTATCCGAGGGTTGTCGAGGTTCTCGGAAAGCGCCGTACGGAATTTCCCATCACCGGCCAGCCGCTCCATGAAGCGCTTGATATGTGACAAACTGCGCCGTTCCTTAGGCGTGCGCCGATCAAAAATCTGCCGCCAGCGTTCGCTCCGAGGGTAGAGATGAGCCCTTGCAGCGGTCCCTTGTCCGCCTGATGGCATTATCTCGTTGACAAGCTTTGCGATCATGTTCTCTTCAGACCGGCTCCTTCGAGCCAATGCGATCAGAGCTAGCTCGCGACAGCTACAACTATCACAACAACGACAACGACCGCGACCGCTGCAGTTTTTCCATCGACTTTAACAGGGCTCATGGACGTACACGGAGCGCAATTAGCCAACGCATTGGTGTGTACAAGGCTGGTCAAGGTCGAAACACTCGAACCACCCTTGCGGCCCGCAGTCGCGCGAAGCTTCTTGCTATTTGGTTTTTCTCGGCTGTTCGATCGGATAAAACCTTTAACCTCGTCGAGTGTGATGTTGTAGTCGAGGTCCTTTGCAAATTCTACAATCGATGCAAGCCCTCCAGCACGCCGTTTGAGGTTTTCAAGCGGACTGCCTTTTTTTCCCAACTCGTTGATGAATCGCTCTACGTCAGCTCGCGCCATAGCTAATTCCCGCCTCTGCTCAGTGTCCGAGCTATCCAGCCATCTCGCTCTCACAAGCGATCGGCTGATGTACCAGCAAGCTCCGTACCAACCTCACATCTCTGATTTTCGGCTTGGCCAGCATTTCCATACTGGCGCTGCTCCCTCTCGTCGTCCGGAATCAATTGAAGAGCGGACGGATCGTCTACGGCATTTTATTGGCGGCTTCGGCACCGGTGCTTTCATCGCGGGCATGAGCAACGGCTACCTGAGGCGAATCACGTCTCAAAACAAGCTGGTGGCGTTCGCCTCTGTCGCTTGGGCAGCATGCTCCCAAGCGACAAGCGTGTCGCGCTTGCGACAATTACGGTGCGACTTATCCTAGACGGCCGCCCACCGCCCCAGAATAATCCATCGAATTCAAGCGTGTCTTACTGGCACAGCTCTTGCCTAGAAGAGGCGAAGCGGTTCATTTCCATCGCTTCGGCTACGTTTTTCGAGGCTTTCGAAAGAGCTAACCATCAGCAGTACATCTATGAACAGCTTAATGACGGCGACGGCCTTAGCTACGGCGACCGCCATGACGGCTTCCGCCCAGCCCCAGATGACCACCATCGCCAAGGCGATCGGTTCCAACCCCAACGAGGCTCCTAACGATGCCACCGACCCCCGCGCCTATCTGAACGAGGTCGACGACGTCGAGGCGATGACCTGGGTCAGGGCGCATAACCTATCGACCGTCAATAAGCTGTCGAAAGATCCGCGCTACAGAGAATACCAAGCCGACATTCTGAAGATCCTACAGGCCACCGATCGTATTGCTTCGCCCGGCCTTGCGCAAGGCGACATGATCGACAACTCTGGCAGGACGGGACGCACGTGCAAGCCTTGTGGCGGCGTGCGAACTGGGAATCCTACAGGTCAGGCAAGCCGCAATGGCGCACCATCCTCGATGTCGATGCACTGTCCAAGGCCGAGGGCAACCTGCAGGGATACGCCCGCCGTTACGCCCTCGAATACACCCACATGTCTCAAAAACTCATGGACAATAGTGCGCAAGCCTTAGGACCGTGTGGATTGAAGCGAGATGAAGCCGGCGGCGAGGGCGGAGACGTGGCGCGCACTACGGGTGGAATCGAACACCTGCACCAGATGCGCCGACCAAATCCGCCCTTCGCCAACAGCGCCCCAATAAAGCGCACCCGTGCGCGCTTCCATGGAGACTATTGTACACAGGCTAATTGGCACGACGGAAATACAAGTTGCGCCGCGACAGTTGAAGATCAGAGACATAGGAGAGCGCGGCAGGTATGGAGCTAACATCAAGATGAGAAACGGCTATGCTACAGACAAAACATAGCGAGGCGTGCCTGCCTTGGTATTTCAATTATCCAACTGCACCGCAGTTCTCCGCAGCGATCGGCGCGGAGGCCTATGGGGAATGGCTCGGCGGCCTATCGGCTAACGATCCCGTATCGCTCTATATCCATATTCCGTTCTGCCGGTCGATGTGCTGGTATTGCGGCTGCCCTACTACCATCACCCAGCGGGACCCGCCGAACCAAAATTACGTGGCGGCGCTGCGCGGCGAGATCCATTTGGTCTCAGAGCTAACGCCGCAGGCGCTGCCCGTGAGCGACGTGCACTTTGGCGGCGGAACGCCCACGCTCCTTGAGCCAACGGAATTCCTCGCCTTGACGGAGCTTCTACGCCGCCGCTTCGCGTTCAGGCAAAAGACCGCCATCGCCGTCGAGATCGATCCGCGCACGTTCACCGCGGAGATGGCCGAAGCCTTAAGTGCAGCCGGGGTGAACCGCGCGAGCCTCGGCGTGCAAAGTTTCGACCCCAGTGTTCAAAAAGCGATCAATCGTATCCAGAGTGTAGAGCAGACGGCGACTGCCGTCGAAAACCTGCGCCAGCAGGGAATAAACCGCATTAACATCGATCTCATCTACGGTCTTCCCAATCAGACGATGCAGTCCTGCGTCCAGACCGCCACGGTGGCGGTGGCGATGCGCCCGCAGCGGATTGCCGTGTTCGGATACGCTCACACGCCGTCTTCTAATAAACATCAGCGCCTCATCGAAAAGGCAGGACTACCGGACAGCGCTGCCCGCGCCGAACAAGCTGCGGCCGTCGCCGAGACGCTGGTTGCTGCCGGCTACCGAGAGATTGGGGTCGACCACTTCGCCTTGCCGGACGACGAGCTCGCATTGGCTCAGAAAACCGGTCGCCTGCGGCGCAACTCCCAAGGTTACTCTGCCGACACCTGCAAAACCCTGATCGCCTTTGGTGCGTCGGCTATCGGGCGTGTTGGAGAGGGTTACGTCGAGAACGCAGGCGCGCTGGAGGCCTATAGTCAGCATATCGCAGCTGGTCGCTTGGCAACGTCGAAGGGCTACCGTCTCATCGGCGAAGACCGCGTCCGAGGCGCAATCATCGAGCGACTGATGTGTGATCTCGAGGCCGACGTACCGGCAATCTGTGCCGCCCACGGATTTGATTGGACCCATTTTCTCGATTCAGCTGAGCGCTTGGCGATGCTGGCCGACGACGGGATAGTGGACGTCGAGAATGGCTTCATCCGCGTGCGGCATGGCCATCGCATTTTGCTTCGCTCTGTTGCTGCCGCGTTCGACGCTTATCTCGACCAATCGTAGTGAGCCACAGCGAGTCACCATGAGCGGAGGCCTGAGAAGGTCGACTGTTGCAATCCGCTGTGGATCGGAAGTCCTTTGTGTACCCGTTTTTGCAGCACCGTGATGTTCAGTGCCCTGTACGAGCAATGCCCGCGTTTCCGGATCACGAGGGGTATTTGCAGCGCTCGAAACGCCGCTTTGGTTCAGTGCGAACACGAGGAATGGTCGGCATGTTCACTTCTATAGGGGGAGATGGCCACCTTACTCTGCTCCGTGAACCCTGGGACGTCATCGCGCTTTCGGCAGGCGTTCAACGAATACGAATCCTAGGTGTTAAGGACATCCCATGGCATTCAATATTGCGATCTATCTGAATCGTATCGGCCTTGCTCGAGTGCCGACAACGGTCGACGGTCTTGTTGCCCTTCAGCAGGCTCAAATGCGCGCGATTCCCTTTGAAAACATCGATGTGCTGTTGGGTGATATACCCAATCTGACTGAGAATTCGATCTGGGCCAAACTGATCAATGCCCGGCGAGGGGGGTATTGCTTCGAATTGAACAAGTTGTTTGGCTTGGCGCTCGAAGCACTCGGTTTCACGATCCAGCCCATCCTTTGCAGAGTGCGTATGGGTGCTGCGGAGGGTGGGCCACGCACACACCAGGCATTCATCTTAACCATCGAGGGCGTCGACTGGCTCGCCGACGCTGGCTTCGGTGGTCCAGCACCGATTGCACCGCTACGGATCGATACAGAGGAACTGCAAACAGCTGGCCGTGACGTGTTTCGCCTGCGAGCTGACTCCGCCAGCGGAGAACTCGTCGTTGAACGCAAGAACGGGAATGAATGGTTCCCTCTTTATGGTTTCGATCGAGCCACCGCCTTGCCCTCAGATTTTGAGGGCGCCAACTTCATCTGCGCTCGCTGGGACCGTTCGCCGTTTCCATCCAGCCTCATGATGAGCGTGCTGACAGCCGAAGGGCCTGCGAACTTGTTCAACAAGGATTTCAGCTTGATTCGGAACCAAATTGAGGAAACAGAAACCCTCAAAACGAAGAGCGAACTGCAGCGAGTCTTGTCCGATGTTTTTCGGCTGCACCTTCCTCGGTCCACGATTGATTCGTTGTGGGAAAAGCTTGGGTCGCGTGGACGGGTATAGGAAAGAAGGCCGTCAAGCCTTGCACTGCGGCGGTTTTCAGCAGTCGGATTTGCCCTTTTTGCAGGCACCGTGTGTGGCATCACTCGAAGCCCCATACGTAAATGACCCTGCTCGCTTAAGACCGCTCACCAGCCGTCAGCGGTGGCAGCCAATCGGCAGCTCTAACCATGATCTCCGAATTGGAAAGGTGAGCGTCGGTTACGGTGTCGCCACAAGCGATCAAGCATACCAGTCGACCCAGCATCAGGCTGCGCTGCCGTGTCCACCGCGCGCTACTAGCGCTCACCAGATCGGCTGGATGAGAACCTTCCATGCCCGGTCGGAGACCTATCGCGCGGCGCAAGCATGCATCACCGATGCGCACACCCGGCATCCACATTCTCGATTTTGGGGCAATGGAACGACCGCGTCATCCGATGGGCAGTTCTTTCGCGCGAGCGACCGAGCGGCGAAGCGCGGCGACGTCAATCTGCACTATGGCAGCGAGCCGGGCTCGAAGTTCTATAGCCATCTGTCAGATCAGTACGGCTACTTCAGCATCCTGCCGATCAGCCCGACCGAAAGCGAGGCAGCCTATGTGCTCGATGGGCTGTTCGACCAGGACACGATCCTCGACATCCAGGAACACTTCACCGATACGGGCGGCGCGAGCGATCACGTCTTCGGGCTGTTTGCCCTGATCGGCAAACGCTTCGCGCCGCGACTACGCAACCTCAAGGACCGGAAGTTCCGCACGTTCTCCGAAGCGATGAGCGCTCCTTTTGGCGATGCAACCCGAGGTTAGGGATGAATTGCAAAAGGCTCAAGACTGTTCGGCTGGCCGTCGATTCCGGCCGACTGCTCGGCCGTTAATTTCACATAATTTCACATTCCAAATAAGACACAAAAGTCGGCCCAAAGCTTACGGCCGAAACGCGCGTAGGCAGTGGGATTGCGCCGTAAATGGGGGTCCGGCTTCCGCGCCGATTCCACATCTTTTGCCCTCCGGTCCGTCCCCCCGCCCGTCTTGACTAAGTACGAACCTACAGCCTATCTCACGATCATCTTAGCACTCCCCAATAGCGAGTGCTAACCACCCTCCGGCAACGGAGAACCTTTCAACCTGCGCACCAGGGATAGTAAAAATGGCACAGTCGAATTTGCGGCCGCTTCATGACCGCGTGGTCGTTCGCCGAGTCGAATCCGAATCCAAGACCGCCGGCGGGATCATCATACCCGACACGGCAAAGGAAAAGCCGCAGGAAGGCGAGATCATCGCCGTCGGTTCCGGCGCCCGCGACGAAGCCGGCAAGCTCGTTCCGCTGGACGTCAAGGCCGGCGACCGCATCCTGTTCGGCAAGTGGTCGGGCACCGAAGTCAAGCTCAATGGCGAAGACCTTCTGATCATGAAGGAAGCCGACATCATGGGCATCATCGGCTAACACGCCGCTGCCTTTCATCCGTACCATCCAATCTGAATTTCGGGCGAAATGCCCAGGAGTACAAAATGGCTGCCAAAGACGTAAAATTCTCCCGTGACGCCCGCGAGCGCATGCTGCGCGGCGTCAACATCCTCGCCGACGCGGTGAAGGTCACGCTCGGCCCCAAGGGCCGCAACGTCGTTATCGACAAGTCGTTCGGCGCCCCGCGCATCACCAAGGACGGCGTCACCGTCGCCAAGGAAATCGAGCTTGAAGACAAGTTCGAAAACATGGGCGCACAGATGGTCCGCGAAGTTGCTTCGAAGACCAACGACATCGCCGGTGACGGCACCACGACCGCAACCGTTCTGGCGCAGTCGATCGTCCAGGAAGGCCACAAGGCGGTTGCTGCCGGCATGAACCCGATGGACCTGAAGCGCGGCATCGACCTCGCGGTTAGCGACGTCGTCTCGACGCTGATCAAGAACGCCACGAAGATCAAGACCTCGGAAGAGGTTGCCCAGGTCGGCACAATCGCCGGCAATGGCGACGAGTCGGTCGGCAAGATGATCGCGGAAGCGATGCAGAAGGTCGGCAACGAAGGCGTCATCACGGTTGAGGAAGCCAAGACCGCCGAGACGGAACTCGAAGTCGTCGAAGGCATGCAGTTCGACCGCGGCTATCTCTCGCCCTACTTCGTCACCAACGCCGACAAGATGGTTGCCGATCTCGAGGACGCCTACATCCTGCTGCACGAGAAGAAGCTCTCGAACCTGCAGGCGATGCTGCCGGTTCTCGAAGCCGTCGTGCAGACCTCGAAGCCGCTGCTCATCATCTCGGAAGACGTCGAAGGCGAGGCCCTGGCCACGCTGGTCGTCAACAAGCTGCGTGGCGGTCTGAAGATCGCCGCCGTCAAGGCGCCGGGCTTCGGTGATCGCCGCAAGGCCATGCTGGAAGACATCGCCATCCTCACCGGTGGCCAGGTCATCTCGGAAGACCTCGGCATCAAGCTCGAGAACGTCGGCCTTGACATGCTCGGCCGCGCCAAGAAGGTGTCGATCTCCAAGGAGAACACCACCATCGTAGACGGTGCCGGCAAGAAGGAAGAGATCCAGGGCCGCGTCGCCCAGATCAAGCAGCAGATCGAGGAGACCACCTCGGACTACGACAAGGAGAAGCTGCAGGAGCGTCTCGCCAAGCTCGCGGGCGGCGTTGCGGTGATCCGCGTCGGCGGTGCGACGGAAGTCGAAGTCAAGGAAAAGAAGGACCGCGTTGACGATGCGCTGAACGCGACACGCGCAGCCGTCGAAGAAGGCATCGTTCCCGGCGGCGGCGTTGCCCTGCTGCGCGCTTCGCTGAGCATCAACGCTGTCGGCGCAAACTCCGACCAGACCGCTGGCATCAGCATCGTGCGTCGTGCGCTGCAGGCTCCGGCCCGCCAGATCGCGGCCAACGCCGGTGCGGAAGCCTCGATCGTTGCCGGCAAGATCCTTGAGAACAAGGGCGCGACCTTCGGTTTCAACGCCCAGACCGGCGAATATGGCGACATGATCGCCATGGGCATCGTCGATCCGGTCAAGGTCGTGCGCACGGCTCTCCAGGACGCGGCCTCGGTCGCCGGCCTGCTGGTCACCACCGAAGCCATGATCGCGGAGGCTCCGAAGAAGGAGTCGGCTGGCGGCGGCGGCATGCCTGGCGGCATGGGCGGCGGCGGCATGGGCGGCATGGGCGGCATGGATTTCTAATCTAGCCTCTATCAGCTTTCGGATACCGAGAGGGCGGCACCGACGCCGCCCCCTTTTTTTTGGGACGGAGCCGGTCGGAAAAGGTTTGGGCTCGCGTGATATTGTCGTGCGCGCGCCTACACGGCCACACTACATCGTCGCAGTGGAGCTTTCGGGTGGCGAACTGAACAAACATGGCTTTGTGCGCGACTATCAAGACTTAGCAGCGCTTAAGCCACTACATCGATGGCACGTTCGACCATGGCGGTCGGTTTTCGATATGCCTGATATGAGCGGCCGTGGAAGCCGCTCAAAGAATGATACCGCAGTGCTGTTGCCAACGTCGGCGATTTCGATGATCGACTCCGCCTATGCCAGCTCTTCACGAGCTCTATCCGCGCTTGCCTGTTATGGAGCGAAAGCCTTAGCGCGACTCGTGATTGAGGCTGTCATTGCTATGGGCTAATCAGTCGGGAAGCTGCGCTTGCAATGACGGAGGGCCGGAACGATTTCGTCCGATCATCTGGCACAAGTTGTGCTTATTAGTACGTTGCGAAGCTAGTAACTTAACCATGAAGGGGGACGACGGTTTGACCGTGACACAGTCGCTGACGAGACGTCTCAAAAATCCCGAGCTATTTGACGATCTGGCCGGTGTGCCTGGTCGGAAGGCGGAGCAATCCACGAGGCGTTTTTCGGTGTTCAATCCCTCAACGGGCGAGCTGTTGGCTGAGCTTCCAGATATGGATGTCCGGGACGTTTCCAAGGCAATCGATAAGGCTGAAGCTGCGCAGGAACATTGGGCGGCGCTCACCGCGCGCGAGCGCTCCGACATCTTATGGGAATGGCACCAACTGATCCTCGACCACAGCGAAGATCTTGCAGCCATTTTGACGGCTGAAATGGGTAAGCCGCTTGCAGAGGCGAAGTCTGAAATCGCCCATGCCGCAGCCTACCTCCAATGGTATGCCGAGGAGGCCAATCGCATCTATGGCGAGACGATTTCGCCGCCTTCTAACGACAGGCGTATGCTGGTAATCAAACAGCCGATCGGTGTTGTCGGCGCCATTACTCCTTGGAATTTTCCCGCCTCGATGGTGGCTCGCAAGATTTCGCCTGCGCTTGCCGCCGGCTGCGCGATTGTTCTGAAACCCGCGGAGCAAACACCGCTTGTCGCGGGTGCTATGTTCACGCTTGCCCGGATGGCAGGTTTTCCCGATGGCGTTCTAAACTTGATCTACGCATCGGAAGGCGATGCGGTTGGGCGTGAACTTTGCTCGAACCCGAAGGTCCGCAAGATCAGCTTCACTGGGTCGACCGAGGTCGGGCGGCTACTCATGAGGGAGTGTTCGGATCAGATCAAAAGAACCAGCTTCGAACTTGGTGGTAACGCTCCTTTCATTGTTTTTGATGATGCAGACGTCGACGCTGCCGTCGATGGTGCGCTACAGGCAAAGTTTCGGAATGCAGGCCAGACCTGCGTTTCAGCCAATCGGCTTTACGTACAGTCCAGCGTGTATAATGAATTCTGCGACAAATTCACCAAGCGCGTCAGTGCATTGCGCGTCGGTGACGGTTTCGAGCCAGAAGTTGCGATCGGTCCCCTGATCGATAAGTGCGCGCTTGCAAAGATTGAAGATCATATTCGCGATGCTGTGCGGCAGGGTGGGAAGATCCGTTGCGGTGGCAACCGTATCGGCGAATCGGGAACCTTCTTCGAGCCCACGGTGATCACCGACGTCGAAAGGACAATGCGGGTCGCTCAGGAAGAAACCTTCGGACCGCTGGCTCCCATAATCCGCTTCAACGATCCCGACCAGGTGGTGCGCGAGGCGAATGACACGATTTACGGTCTTGCAGCCTACTTCTACGCTTCCAATCTAAAGCGCGTGTGGCGCGTGGCTGAAGCCCTCGAATACGGAATGGTCGGCATCAATACGGGACGCATGTCATCCGAGGCCGCACCCTTTGGCGGAATGAAGCAATCAGGGATCGGTCGTGAGGGGTCGCGCCACGGCCTCGAGGATTATCTCGAAATGAAGTACCTGTGCATGGGTGGGCTATAATCCCACAGCATCCGCGTCCCATTGACTTCGCCCTGATAATCCGCCGCGGCCATCGATGGAATGGTGGCCTTCGATCAAGGCCCAGCGTAAAACCTTGATGCTGTCATCCTTGCCTTCGGCCGCGTTCACCGATCCCTGATTGACACGTGCTTGCCATGTGCCGCTTCAATCCGCCGGGAGTGGTTTGTCCTGTCTCGGCCGCGACAGATCAGGGTGCTGGTGCGCAAAATCTCCGTCCATCCGACAGCCGGCGAGCCTTCGATCACAGTTCTACCGTCTGGTCGAATGGCGGCATCTTCTGAAGCCTTATTGCAGTCCTAGCTTCCTCTTCAGTTCCGCGTTCTCTGTGCGTAGGCGTTCCGCGAGCAGGCTCTTCAATCGCTTGTTTTCTTTCTCGAGGGCGACCAGGTCCTTCAGATCGTCGCCATCGGATCTAGGCGCCGCGGCCTTCTTCCAGTGATAATAGGTCTGTTCCGATATACCCGCCTGCTTTACGGCGCTCTTGAGAGTGGTGCCGCCGCTGATCGACGTCTCGACCTGAGCGAGCATTTGGGCGCGCTCTTTTCCGGAGTAGACCTTCCGGGCGTTCCGCACGGCCGCTGCTGTTGCTGTTGCTTCCGCCGGGGACGCCGCATTGGCGCCATTCTTGCGACCAGGATCAGTCTTGGCCTTCCGCGAAGGTTGGGTTTTCTTCTTCGTTTCCGGCGTCCTTCCTTTGGGAGCGTGTTCGGTTGCAGCTTCTACTGATTCAGCTTCTAGGGGATTTGCCATGAGATACTCCGCTCGCGGTTTGTGGGCGTGTTCAGCATCAAGGGCTATGACATTAGAGTCAATCAGCCGACGATTTGGCAGATCCATATCTTTGAGCTCCCTTGTTGTGTCGGCTATAGCCGCGGAGAGATCGACATCGCTCCAGATGGAATGGCCCCGTTTTTGATAATTGCGCTTTTGTTTGACCTCCACAGTGAACGGTCGGGTCTGCCGCCTCATAGTTTCTTCCTTGTTAGAACGAATTGCACAGGAGGTCGCGGCTGACGATGACTGAACAACTGGCGCTTCCTCTGTTGCGCCGAGCTATATGGATGAGATAGCCCGAGAGCAAGCGGCACTTGCGGTGTGCATTGACAAATGCTCGGGCCACGTCGCTGGCTGGCCGCAGCTTTGTTTTCATATCGATGCGTTTGCAGAGCTGGAACAGCGGCTCGCGCGTCGCAACGCCATCGAGCACGTTTTGAAGGGGTGGATCTGAAGGCATCCGGTTTCTGCTGGGCGCACGCCAGCGGCTCGCGGAATATTGTCCGCGATGGCTCGATCAGGTGGTTGCGAGCTTGTCAGCGGATCTAAAGCGGGGGTAGGGGGTACATGTAACGACACATCACGACACAGTCGGCTAGTCGGAGCGTCTGATCGACGTGGCCGGCAAGGCGGGTCATGCTATCGTGACGCAAGTGGGCGTCGACGGGTCAGGTTTTCATTTAGCGTTTCAATTGAATTCGGAAATGAAAGTCCCCCTAGCTTTCCAGTTGGATAGGCCTCGCCGGAAGTCATGATCGTCTCGTCCCAGTGGAGGTCGCAATCATTCGTGATTGCGACCTTCACTAGCCAGCTCCGGCCAATCATTGCGGGAGGATATGCAATACAGGTCGAGGCGTTGTCGGCGTTTCGGCGGGTAAGACGGGATAGGCGACCTCCGGTACTTTTCCGGTCAGCGAATTAAGGAAGGCAACGAGCAGGTCGACTTCTTTTTCCGTCAATTCTTGGCCGAGCTGGGTGGTCCCCATAATGGCGACGGCCTGTTTCAGATCCCAAACCTTGCCCGAATGAAAGTATGGCGCGGTGAGTGCTACGTTGCGCAACGGCGCCACGCGGAAAACATAGGAATCGTCGGCTTCATGGGTCACGGCAAATCGGCCTTTGTCGTTTTCCGGCAGGACATCGGTGTTGGGCTTTTCAACGAGGCCGAATGGGGAATAGCCCTCCCCACCCACGTTGATACCGCCGTGGCAGGACGAGCAGCCTTTGTCCATGAAAAGCGTCAGGCCCTGTTTCTGCTCGGAAGTCATAGCGGCGTCATCGCCGTTGAGGAAGGCATCGAAGGGCGCCGGTGTGACCAGTGTCGCCTCAAAGGCTTCGATTGCCTTGGCGACGTTTTCGAAGGTGACGCGATCGGCTTCGCCCGGGAAAGCTGAATTGAACCACTCGACATATTGCGGCATCGACTTGAGCGTGGCGATGAGTTGACCTGGTGTGTTGGCCATTTCGACAGCGGCTTGGATCGGTGCCTTGGCCTGAACCTTCAGGTCTTCAGCACGACCATCCCAGAACTGCGCTATGTTGAAGACAGCGTTCAGTACCGTCGGCGCGTTGCGCGGTCCCTTCTGCCAACCATGGCCGATCGAGCTTTCTTGATTGTCGTCGCCCCCGGTGGCCAAGTTGTGGCACGAATTGCACGACAAGACGCCTGACGCCGAGACGCGTGGATCGAAGAACATTGCCTTGCCTAGGGCTATCTTCTCCGGTGTGATCGGGTTGTTGGCGACTGTCGGCGTGATGGATGGTAGAGGCTTGAAGGTGGCCCGTGCTGTTTCTCTGAGGTATACGGGGATCGTTTGCGCAGCAAAAGCGATGGCCGGCAACGCGACAGCCACCGTAGTGAATAGGATTTTCACAAGTGATCTCCCTGCGTTTTGCACGGAAGCCATTGTTGATATGCGGTTCGTGAACGCCTTGCGCTAAAGGCGGCAATCCTCTTTGAATAAAATCGATTCTGACGCGGACCTGACATATTGTCTTCCTTCGTTGCATTGCGCGATATCACCCACGATGAACGCCCAGTCGGTATCTCCTGTCGCCTCTCGAGAAGCATCAAAAGTCGTGCCAACTGAGCAGAAGGAACCTCCGGGGATTTTCTGGTCATCATTCAATAGGTTGAAGGAATCCGCAGCAAAGCGCAGCCCTACTCCGGTGTCGCGGATCTGACAGCCAACAGTCGGGCTGAAACAGAGAGATGTTGGTCCCTCAGCGTCTTGTCCGATGGGCACCCGGCCTCCTGCATGGGTGGGAGGGGACCACACGGTATTAAAGCTCAAGATGAACGCCGCCGGCAAGCATCGCTAGACAGTCCCCGCAGATACTTTGACGCTGGTCCGCGAGCTGGTGCGCCTAGTGCCCGACCGCCAGATCGCGGCTCCTCAATCGCGCCGCAAGCCGACGGCGCGTTAAAGCGGCCGCGCAATCATCGATGTGAGCGTGATGACGGCGCTGCGCACTGTGTCGTGGAATTGTGGCCACTGGAGCAATCCTCGTAAAGCGAGCCAAGGTTCTTGATCTAAACGGCGGCGGCCGCCATATTAGCGTAGCGCCTCTCACACGTTCGAGAGTGATCGCATTTTTGATGCCGCCGGCTCGGGCCGTTTCGGCATCCTATTTCAACATCGGCCGCCGCTTGTTTCGAGTCATCGAATGGCCGTTCTCTGCATTTGGAGGCAAAATGACCGCAACGCCTTTCGCGCTGCCCGAGGCAGTGCTTACCGCAATCTCAAACGGAAAACCCGTAATTCAGGCATATCGGGAACATCTTGGCTATTCGACCGAGGACATTGCCGTGACCAGCGGTCTGACAGTCGAGGAGGTCGGGCTGATCGAATCTGGCCATTGTTTCGACAAGGGCTATCGCGATCGGATCGCTCGGGCGCTTGGCTTGGCTGAGAGTATCTTCGATGAAATCTCGGGTATCCCGAACGCTGCCTGACGTCGGCCTCTGAAGACTACCCGCCGCCTGCCAGGTCGGATCAAAATCCCAAGGGTATATCAATACCCTTACGGCGGCGGGGCGGTGGCAGAATTCTTATTTCTACGGAATCCATTCGCTCTGCGGAAGATCGGCCTCATGCTGGGCGACACGGATGTAACTTTGGCCCGCACGAGAGGCCAGATCTGTGGATAGAGAGAACCGGCTAGCCGGTTGATGGTACGAGGGCATGTGGACAAAATATCCCTACCCGATGGTGGCGCCGAACTACGGCACAACGATCAGCGCTTGCGAAGTCGAGCGCTTAGACGAAAGATTTCGGCGAAACCACCCGAGGCCATCAGGAAGGTTCGTCACGATGAAAGCGATCCCTTGCCCGTTCTGCACAAGCTGCGAGGTTAGGCCATATGAGACGGACGAGGCGCGCGTTGTGATGAAATGCGAGGACTGCGGTGCATCGGGGCCGGTCTGCATCGACGAAGTCAACGCCGTCGAAAGCTGGAATTACCGTCCATCTGCCGAGCCCGAATAGGATTGTCCATGTGGCATGGCGATAGCGATGCGCCTACGCCTAATGGCCCCGGTCCGTCACCGGCGCGCAGAGCGTATTATCTTCGTCAGCCGGTGCCGCGTTTCTCTTGCGAGCCCCCGCCAGTCAGGCCCGGCGCATGCTGGCCTACCCCGTCAGAGTGCCAGGCCGCTCATGTCGCGCCTGCCGTACATGGCAACGAACCTTATCGCGCATCTGATCGACTGATATTGCCGATCACCTTCCGCAACTCGAGCGGCTGTAGCAGCGCATGCCGTTACATCGGATGCGCAAGTGTCGTCTGACAATCTCGCCGGAAAACTGCCGTCTCAACAATTCGGCCAGCCTGTCATTGCGACATCGCTCACTAGCCATACTCATGAAACCTGTTCTGGTTTGCCTCGCCTTGCCTAGCCGCCGGTCGCCTGACAGCCCACATGCCGACGCAGGTTCGGTCTGCCAGCCACCGTAGGGCATGTGACGTTGGACTGTCACGTTCGACCGTATACGTCCTCAAGCCGCACGATGTCATCTTCGCCGAGATACTCGCCGCTTTGGACCTCGATCATCACCAGTCCGATATTGCCGGGGTTTTCGAGCCGGTGTTTGTGGCCGCAAGGGATATAGGTGGATTGATTAGTGGTCAGGAGTAGCTCCTGGTCGCCGTTGACTATTTTCGCAGTGCCGCTGACCACGACCCAGTGCTCGGAGCGGTGATGGTGCATCTGCAGGCTCAAGCGTCCGCCCGGCTTCACCTCGATGCGCTTGATCTTGAAGCGCTCGCTTTCCTCCAGAACCGTGTAGGTGCCCCAGGGCCGGTGCACGGTACTGTGAAGCAAATGCGCTTCATGTCCCGCAGCCTTGAGTCCCTCGAAGAGTTTCTTGACGTCCTGGACGCGATCGCGGGATGCAACCAGCAATGCATCGGGGGAATCCACGATCACCAGGTCGCTGATGCCGACGGTGCCGATGACGCGTTTGTCCGAGCTTATGTAACTGCCCACGGTGTCGACCACATGGACATCGCCGCGAATCCTGTTGCCGCTCCCGTCAGCGGCGACCAGTTCGGCCATTGCGTTCCAAGATCCAATGTCGTTCCACCCCATTTCGCAGGGAACGACAGCGAGATTGTGGGTTTTTTCCATCACCGCATGGTCGAGTGAAATACGCGGCGCCATGGCGAAGTGCTCAGATGAGAGTTCGACGCTGGCAACATGTTCGCCGTGGCTGACGCGAGCATTATCATAGCTATCGAGAACGGCATCGATCACCTGCGGGCAATGCGCAGCCATTTCGTCGAGCATGACCTGCGCCTTGAAGCAGAAGATGCCGGCGTTCCAGAAGAAACGTTTGGACGCGACATAAGATTTGGCAGTCTCGGCGTTCGGTTTCTCGACGAACCGGACAACTTTCTCACCGTCGGCCTCGATGTAGCCGAATGCGGTGTCTGGCCTATCCGGGGTTATCCCCAAGGTTGCGATACGCCCCTGCAGCGCCTGTTCGATTGCCCGGTTCATGGCGGTTTGAAATGCGGGCAGATCACCAATCATATGGTCGGCGGGAAAAACACACAGAACAGCATCGGGACCCTGTGTTGCCTTGGCATGGACGGTTGCCGCAGCGACGGCGGCGGCGGTATCCCGACCCTCAGGCTCAAGCAGAAAGGTGCGTGGCAAAACAACGGAATCCAGCTCGTCGAAAACGTCTTTCGTAAGGAAGAGGTGCCCCGTGGACGTCACGGTAACAAGCTCCACGACATGCTGCATCGAAGCGGCGCGCAACACGGTGTGCTGGATGAGCGAAAGTCCATCCGCCACCTTGAGAAAAGGTTTGGGGTGCGATTGCCTTGAGGCGGGCCAGAGCCGCGAACCAGCTCCACCGCTGATGATGACCGGAACCACTTTCATCAAAGGTCCTCTATCTCGTCTGTAAGCGCGAACGCATGTGCCCCTTGCAGCGTCGAGGCGACGATCGCCATGGCCCTGCTCTCGGTCGAAGCTTCCGAGTAGCAGCGCAGTTCCGGGGCATTGCCGGAAGGCCGCAGATGTATGATCTCACCTGAAAGCATCCGCGCCCTGAGGCCATCGGTTTCGTCAATTTCGGCGACGGTCCCGAACGAGGCAAGAAAGTGCTGCAGTGCGTTCCGGCTTGCGAGATGATCCATCAATCTGCGCGAACTTTCCGCGGGGAAGTTCTGAAGCCGGTCACTGGCGCACACAGGAAGATTCCAAAGCCCGCGCAGTCGCGACAGCTTCTTTTTTGTCGACGCCATGGTACTGAGCACGGCCAAAATCGGGAGGAATGAGTCCCGCGTCGGCAGTGCAGTCAATGTCTTCCCATTCACGACACAATCCGAGCCCAGCAGAACACCACCATTGGCCTCAAAGCCGACGATGACGCCGCCGGCGCCGTGTAATGCTTCCATTGCTTCAATGACAAATGGAGACCCGACTTTCGTCCTCTGGACCGCGAAACCCAAGGCCTTCGAAATTCCCGAATTGGAGGTCACTGGCGTCACGATCGTGTCTGCCTTCAGGAAAAGAGCCGTTGCAAGCCCAACCAGGTCGCCGCGAAGAAGATCGCCGTTTTCATCAGCGATGAGTGGCCGATCAGCGTCCGCATCGGTCGACACGATGGCATCGAGACCGAATTCGCGGACCCACTTCTTCAATTTTGCGATTGTTGCTGCGTCCACGGCTTCGGTATCGACAGGTACGAAGGTCCCGGTTTTCCCGACGGCGACCACGCTGGCACCGAGCGATCGAAGAACCTGTACCAACAGTTCCGCCGCGACCGAACTGTGCTGATAGACACCAAGTCTCATGCCGGAAAGTGAGCCCGGCTCCAGCATGTCATGGGCGCGCTCTCGATAAGAGGCGATCGCTTCTTCACGGTGCATAGGCCACGTCGTTCCCAGACAAGCCGTTGGTAAGCAATACGCAATTGATCTTTCGGCTACAAAGCGCGTAATCGCGGCCTCATCCGCCTTGCTGATTTCACCATTCGGGCCATAGAATTTGATGCCATTGCGATCGGCTGGAATGTGCGACCCGGTGACCATAAGAGCCGCCGCGCCGTGTTTGCATGCATATAGTGCCAGGGCAGGCGTGGGTATGGTGCCGCAATCGATCGGCTGGAAACCATTTGCGGCCAACGCCGCCATGCAATTGTTGGCTATCGCCTGACTGCTGTCACGTAGGTCGCGGCCTATGAAGACTGAACTATTCGGCTGAACCCGGCTGGAAATCAAACGCCAAGCGAAAGCTTCGGTATAAAGTCCGCTGGCCTTGCCGACCAATTCCGAAGCCAAACCTCGAACGCCGCTTGACCCGAATTTCATGATTTCGCTTTGCTAGTGGACAGGCAGGGTGGGGTAATGTTGCAATGGGCTAGTACTTTCTACTGCAAGCGCCATCGTTCTCAGGCACCTGCTGTTCAGGTATGCGGTCTCTACAACACGGTGTGGCGTAAGGACCCCTCAGAGTTCCGCCGAACAGCAGGGCATCCACTGGCACAGGGGCATCCACAGTTCTCCTTCTAATGGAATCTTTTGGCGGGCTCATCTAATGATCAAGGAAGTGGAGTGATCGATCGGTGCCTGCCGGTATTTCGCTATGCAGCATCATGACAGGTCCGTAAACTTGGTTGTTTGGATGGAACGCATCCATGGCATGGATAGGGCTAGAAAGCCGTCTCGATCAGCGCAATGGAACCCTGTGATTCTTGGGTAATGGATTAAGGTCAGCCAGAGCGCTCGCCGACCATGGCGTCGCCTAGGGCGCTGGACCCAAGCAGGAACCGATGCTTGGATCAGTTGGGGCGACGATCAGCGCCGACAATGTCTTGCCTTGCGACGCCCTTCAGAAAGTTGTTTCTGGAATTGCGTTCGATCAAGGCCCAGCGCAAAACCTTGATGCAGTCGTCGCCGTCGCAATCTTCGCCTTCGGCTTTGTCTACATCCATCCGTTCGAGGACGGAAACGGCCGCATTCACCGCTACCTGATCCACCACGTCCTTGCCATGCACAGCTTCAATCGCCGGGAGTGGTGTTTCCCGTCTCGGCCGCGATCCTGGACCAGATCGACGAGTACAGGCGCGTGCTGGAGAGCAATTCGAAGCGCCTTCTGCCATTGGTCGAATGGGAACCGACGCCGCAATTCAACGTCCGGGTGCTGAATGACACCGGGGATTTCTACCGATACTTCGATGCAACCCCGCACGCCGAATTTCTTTATGCCTGCCTTCGGCGGACGATCGAACGGTACCTTCCTTACGAAACAGCTTTTCTGCAGCGCTACGATCAATTCCGGCAACTGGTGAATGCCTTTATCGACACGCCCAAGCGGCTGATCGATCTGCTCTTCCGTTTCCTTAACCAGAATGGTGGCCCCTATCGAGCCGCGCCCTCGGAAAGGAATTCCCGGCTCTGACCAATGACGAAGCGCGGGCGGCTCGAGGCGATCTATGCGCAGACCAGAAAACGGCAAAGCACGCGGCAGAAGCCTTTCCCTGGGACTGCCGGTCGACCCTTGCGTTAGCGCCGAAACTCGGGACGTCAAGTTCTGGGGCAAACCGGACAAGCCGAAGGTGTGTCGGGAATGCTGCTGCGCCACGGCAGTGATTTCTGCATCATCTATACGCCTATATACGCAGTGCCGGCGTCAGCACCCCAGCGGTCGAAGATACGCGACAAGTCGCGTGCAAGTCATCTTGGGGACGCTGACAACAAGGTACGTGCGCTCAATCGCGTCCACCCCATTCACAAAACCGGCTCCGTGGAGTAGTGGGAACGCAGAGAAATCTCCGGTCGCAGCCTTACCCGGTCAAAACAAGGATTCAAACCATGAATGCCCTCGTCATCTGCTCCGGCGGATTGGACTCTGTTTCGCTCGCTCACAAGGTGGCGACCGAGCAGAAACTCATTGGCCTGCTTTCGTTCGATTACGGCCAGAGGCACAAAAAGGAACTCGGCTTTGCCGCTATCTGCGCCAAGCGGCTGGCTGTTCCGCACCAGATCGTCGATATCCGCGATGTTGGCCGGAACCTGAGCGGCTCGGCGCTGACTGATAATGTGGACGTGCCCGACGGGCACTATGCCGAAGACTCCATGAGGATCACGGTGGTGCCGAATAGGAACGCCATCATGCTGGCCATCGCCTTCGGGGTTGCCGCCGCGCAGAAGGCCGATGCGGTGGCCACTGCCGTCCACGGCGGAGATCATTTCATCTATCCCGATTGCCGGCCCGCTTTTATCGACGCCTTTCAGACGATGCAGAACCATGCCCTCGCAGGCTACGCCGATATCCGCCTGTACGCTCCGTATGTGAATATGTCGAAGGCCGACATCGTCAGCGAGGGGGCAAAGTACGCCACACCGTTCGAGGCGACGTGGTCCTGCTACAAGGGCGGTGCACGTCATTGCGGTCGCTGCGGGACATGCGTCGAACGGCGCGAAGCATTCGATCTGGCCGGCATCACCGACCCGACAGATTATGAGGACGCAGACTTCTGGCTCCACGCTATCCAGACAAGGAGCGCGTGATGTTCCGCATTACCAAAGAGTTCCACTTCTCGGCCTCGCATCAGCTCACCTCCTTGCCACCAGATCATCAGTGCGCACGTCTGCACGGCCACAACTACATCGTCGTAGTGGAGCTTTCAGGTGGCGAACTGGACGAACACGGCTTTGTGCGCGACTACCAAGATCTGGCGGCGTTCAAGCACTACATCGATGGGACGTTCGACCATCGGCATCTTAACGACGTGCTGGGGCATGACCATGCCACAGCGGAATGTCTGGCCAGGCACTTCTACGACTGGTGCAAGGTGCGGCTACCCGAAACCTCCGCCGTGCGGGTGAGCGAGACGCCGAAAACCTGGGCGGAATACCGACCATGACTTGCGCGTTGCATCCCGGAATCCGGGTGAGCGAGATTTTTGGGCCGACCATTCAGGGCGAAGGCGTGCTGATCGGCTTGCCGACGGTGTTCGTAAGAACCGGCGGGTGCGATTATCGCTGTTCCTGGTGCGACAGCCTGCATGCGGTGGACCGTCGCTTCCGCCATGATTGGGAGATGATGTCTTCCGACGCGGTTTGGCAAAAGGTCATTGCACTTTCCGGCGGTCAGCCCGTGATGGTATCGCTGTCGGGCGGCAATCCGGCCATCCAGCCGCTTGGCCAGTTGATCGACCGCGGGCATGGTGAGGGGTACCGTTTTGCATTGGAAACCCAAGGTTCGGTGTCTAAGCAATGGTTCGCGGATCTCGACGTGCTGGTACTCAGCCCCAAGCCGCCCTCAAGTGAAATGACGACAGATTGGGCCGCGTTCGACGCCTGCTTAGAGGCGGCGCAGGATAAGCCGCAGACGGCGCTCAAGCTCGTCGTCTTCGACGAAGATGACTATGCCTATGCCAAAGACGCCGCGGCGCGCTACCCGCAATTACCCGTCTATCTGCAGCCCGGCAATCACACGCCGCCGCGTCCCGGCAACGAAGACGCGTTCATCGACATGGCCGGTGTGATGAGGCGCATGGAATGGCTGGTTGAAAAAGTGACCCGTGACATGTGGTTCGAGGCGCGTGTACTGCCGCAGCTTCATGTTCTGCTCTGGGGAAACAAACGGGGCGTCTAGCCGAAGGGGAAGGATTGCCGACGATGAGCAAGACAGACCTCTATAGCAATCTCACCCAACTGGGCGGCAGCAGCGTCGTTCCGGAAAGCCCCGAAAACACCGTGCTGGAAAAGGCACCGAAATCCGCATGAGGGCTCGCCTTATTGGGGGCGCTTCACCGCTCCTCTGGAGCGTGACTTGCTGTCGATACTACCATGCTTTTCCGCTGGGTTTGTTTGGTCGCCGATCACCGCTGCGGGACGAATGCGCTTGACAAAATAGCGAAGGGCCGTTCAATTCGATGCATTCACCAGGGGAGTCCCGGCAAGGGGCTGAGATACTGCTGGCTTTCGCGGCGCAGTGACCCGTTGAACCTGATCCAGTTCATACTGGCGTAGGGACGGTGCAAGCGCTTTGCGGGAGTTTACGCCCGAGGTCCTGTTTCGGCAGGTCGGCAGAAGCGTCTTTTCATCCTTCCGGCACAGAACTGGGTCTCCAATGCATGAGCAAAGGAGCCTCACGATGAATGCCCTCACCCCCGCCGTATCGACGGGACCCCTGCCCGCCTCGCGCAAGATCCACAAGACCGGCGTCCTCCATCCGCAGATCAGGGTGCCGATGCGCGAAATCTCCGTCCATCCGACGGCCGGCGAACCGCCCATCACCGTCTACGATCCGTCAGGCCCCTATACGGACCCTGCTGTCGAAACCAACATCGAAAAGGGCCTTGCCCGGCTTCGCCACGAATGGGTCACGGCGCGCGGCGATGTCGAAGCCTATGACGGCCGCCATGTCCGGCCGGAAGACAATGGATTCGTCACGGGCGAGCGCCTGACGCCGGAATCTCCCATTCGCAATCGGCCGCTCAGGGCCAAGGCAGGCAAGGCGGTCACGCAGCTAGCCTATGCGCGCGCCGGCATCATCACGCCTGAAATGGAGTTCGTCGCCATCCGCGAGAACCTCGGCCGCGAGATCCTGCGCGGCAAGCTTGAGCGCGACGGCGAAGCCTTCGGCGCGGCGATCCCCGACTTCGTCACGCCGGAGTTCGTGCGCGACGAGGTGGCGCGCGGACGCGCGATCATTCCCGCCAACATCAATCATCCCGAGAGCGAGCCGATGATCATCGGCCGCAATTTCCTGGTGAAGATCAACGCCAATATCGGAAATTCGGCGGTCACCTCCTCGATGGCCGAGGAGGTCGAAAAGATGGTCTGGGCGATCCGCTGGGGCGCCGATACGGTGATGGACCTCTCGACCGGCCGCAACATCCACAACATCCGCGAATGGATCGTGCGCAATGCGCCGGTGCCGATCGGCACGGTGCCTCTCTATCAGGCGCTCGAAAAGGTCAACGGCATCGCCGAGGATCTGAGCTGGGAGGTCTACCGCGACACGCTGATCGAACAGGCCGAACAGGGCGTCGACTATTTCACCATCCACGCAGGCGTGCGGCTGCACTACATCCCGCTGACGGTCGACCGGGTCACGGGTATCGTGTCGCGCGGCGGGTCGATCATGGCCAAATGGTCCCTGCACCATCACCGGGAGAGCTTCCTTTACGAGCATTTCGCCGAAATCTGCGACATCTGCCGCGCCTATGACGTGTCCTTTTCGCTCGGCGACGGCCTTCGTCCCGGCTCGATCGCCGACGCCAACGACGCGGCGCAATTCGCCGAGCTGGAAACGCTCGGCGAGCTGACGAAGATCGCCTGGGCCAAGGATTGCCAGGTGATGATCGAGGGGCCCGGCCACGTGCCGATGCACAAGATCAAGGAGAACATGGACAAGCAACTCGCCGTCTGCGGCGAGGCGCCTTTCTATACGCTTGGACCGCTGACGACCGACATCGCGCCGGGTTACGACCACATCACCTCAGGTATCGGCGCCGCCATGATCGGCTGGTTCGGCACCGCCATGCTCTGCTACGTCACACCGAAGGAACATCTCGGCCTTCCCGATCGCAACGACGTCAAGATTGGCGTGATCACCTACAAGATCGCAGCACACGCCGCCGACCTGGCGAAGGGGCATCCGGCGGCGAAAGTCAGGGATGACGCCCTTTCCCGCGCGCGCTTCGAGTTCCGCTGGGAGGACCAGTTCAACCTGTCGCTCGATCCCGAAACAGCGCGGTCCTTCCACGACCAGACCTTGCCCAAGGAAGCGCACAAGGTGGCGCATTTCTGCTCGATGTGCGGGCCGAAATTCTGCTCGATGCGGATTTCCCACGACATTCGTGCCGAAGCGCAGAAGGAGGGCATGGCGGCGATGGCGGCGAAATACCGCGAGGGCGGCGATCTCTACGTGCCGGCGGACGAGACCGGCACACCGCTGGTGCCGGAGGCGCATGAGCGGTCATGAGGGTGCTGGTCAAAGGGGCCGGCGTCGCCGGTCTCACCGCAGCCTTCGAACTCGCCACGCGCGGCGCGGCGGTGACAGTTGCTGAGACAAGACATGGCCTCGGCGGCAATGCGTCGTGGTTCGCCGGCGGCATGCTGGCGCCATGGTGCGAGCGCGAAAGCGCCGAGCAACCGGTGCTGGATCTCGGACGCGATGCCGCCGACTGGTGGGAGGCGGCAACGCCCGGGCAGGTGACGCGGGCCGGAACACTGGTCGTGGCCGCGCCGCGCGATGCGGGCGAACTCGACCGGTTCGCCAGCCGCACGTCGGGTCATCGGCGCGTCGATGAGGATGAAATCGCGTTGCTCGAGCCCGACCTCGCCGGCCGCTTCCGCCGCGGACTGCTCTTCTCCGACGAAGCCCATCTCGACCCGCGCCAGGCGATGGCGGCACTTCATGACAGGCTGGCGGCGATGGGAGTCGAATTCCACTTCTGCGCCGATGCCCCGGCTGTTTCCGGGTTCGGTCGTCAAATCGACTGCACGGGAATGTCCGCCGTCGATGGAAGGCTGCGTGGCGTTCGTGGCGAGATGCTGATCCTGCGTACGCCTGATGTCTCGCTGTCGCGCCCGGTCCGGCTGCTTCATCCGCGCTTTCCGCTCTATATGGTGCCACGCACCGACCACCGTTTCATGATCGGCGCGACGATGATCGAGAGCCAGTCCACTGGACCTGTCACGGCTCGTTCAATGATGGAGCTTTTGGGCGCGGCCTATGCCCTCCATCCGGCCTTTGGCGAGGCCGAGATCGTTGAAACCGGTGTCGGCGTTCGTCCGGCCTTTCCCGACAACCTGCCCCGCGTCGAAGCGAGCGGAGACACCGTCGCGATCAATGGGCTCTATCGTCACGGTTTTCTCCTCGCCCCCGCCATGGCGCGCCAAGCTGCCGACCTGGTTTTCAATCAAGACGGAACCAAGGAACCTACTCATGAAACTGATGGTCAACGGCGAAGCGCGTGAGGTTGCCGCCACCACGCTGGCGGAGCTGCTTGCCGCGCTCGACTATGAAGGCGATTGGCTCGCCACTGCCGTCAACAGCGACCTCGTGCACAAAGCCAACCGGGCGGAATTCCAGTTGAGCGACGGCGACCGGATCGAAATCCTCTCACCCATGCAGGGAGGCTAGACCATGTTCGAGCTTTATGGAACCGAGCTTCCGTCGCGTCTGCTTCTCGGCACCGCTCAATATCCTTCGCCGACCATCCTTGCCGATGCGGTCAACGCATCGGGCACGTCGGTGGTGACCGTCTCACTGCGCCGTGAGATGGCAGGTGGCAGGGCCGGCGAGAAATTCTGGTCGTTGATCCGCTCGCTGGGCGTCAGAATCCTGCCCAACACTGCCGGCTGCCACTCCGTAAAGGAAGCGGTCACCACTGCGAACATGGCGCGCGAGGTCTTCGGTACGAGCTGGATCAAGCTCGAAGTGATCGGCAACCACGACACGCTGCAGCCAGACGTGTTCGGCCTGGTCGAAGCCGCCCGCATCCTGTGCGAGGACGGCTTTGCGGTATTTCCCTACACCACCGACGACCTTGTTGTCGCCGAGCGGCTGCTTGCGGCGGGCTGCAAGGTCTTGATGCCGTGGTGCGCACCGATCGGTTCCGCCCTCGGGCCGATCAACATCATGGCGCTGCGCTCGATGCGCGCACATTTCCCAAGCGTCCCGCTGATTGTGGATGCAGGGCTCGGACGGCCGTCGCACGCGGCGACCGTCATGGAACTCGGCTTTGACGCCGTGCTCCTGAACACGGCGGTCGCCAAGGCGGCCGATCCGGTCGGCATGGCGCGTGCTTTCGGCAAGGCGGTCGAGGCCGGCCGTGAGGCTTTCGGTTCGGGAATGCTCGAACCGCGCGACGTCGCCGTGCCATCGACACCGACGATCGGCAGGGCAGTTTTTTCATGAAGCTCGATCCCTTCTATCTGATCGTCGAAAGTGCAGCCTGGATCGATCGGCTGGTGCCGCTCGGCGTCAAGCTGGTGCAGCTTCGCATCAAGACCATGGGCGAAGCCGGATTGCGCGCTGAGATCCGCACAGCGAAGGCCTTGTGCGCGCGATACGGGTGCCAGCTCATCATCAATGATTACTGGCGACTGGCCATCGAGGAAGGCTGCGACTTCGTTCATCTCGGTCAGGAGGATATGCAAACCGCCGACCGTTCGCGGGTTCGGGTAGCCGGCGTGAGGCTCGGACTGAGCACGCATGATGGTGTCGAACTGGGCACGGCGATGGCCGCCGAGCCCGACTATATCGCGCTCGGCCCCATCTACCCGACCATCCTGAAGACGATGAAATGGGCGCCGCAGGGACTCGAACGGATCAGAGAATGGAAGCATCGGATAGCGCCAATCCCATTGGTCGCCATTGGCGGTCTCAACCCTGACAGGCTCGACGGAGTTTTCGCGGCTGATGCCGACAGCGCGGCGGTGGTCACCGACATCACGCTGAATGCCGATCCCGAAGGGCGCACACGAGAATGGATCGAAAAGACGGAGCGATGGCGCTGAGGCGAGAACCGCATGTGCTTGTCGTTGGCGGGTCGGACTCCAGCGGTGGAGCTGGAATTGCCCGCGATATAGAAACGGTTTCCGCCTTCGGGCTGCGCAGTTGTCTTGCCGTCACCGCCGTGACAGTCCAGACGCACTCGGCTGTCGAGCACGTCAAGCTTGTGCCGTCGGAGCTTGTCGCCGCTCAGATGCGCGCCGCGTTCGCTGCCAACGCTGTCGCGGCCGTCAAGATAGGCATGATTGGGACATCGGCGGCTGTTGAGGCAGTCGGCGCTGTTTTGGTCAACCGCCAAGTGCCTGTGGTACTCGACCCGGTCCTGGCCTCTACCTCGGGACGCAATCTGCTGGCGGACGATGCCATTAACATGCTGCGCCACGATCTGATGCCGATCTGCCGGCTTGTAACGCCTAACCTGGTCGAGCTGGCCGCGTTGACCAGCTCGTCACCGGCCGCGGACGAAGAAGGGGCTTGTCTTCAGGCTGAAGAGCTATCGAGGACGGTGAGGACCGCCGTACTCGTCAAGGGCGGCCATGCACAAGGAACCCGTTGCGTCGACGTGCTTTTGCAGCCGAACAAACCTGCAGTTCGGTTCGAGGCGCCCCGCTTGCCGCGTGGGATGCGCGGAACGGGTTGCATGTTGGCCAGCGCAGTCGCCGCCTCGCTTGCTCTTGGAGCGTCGCTGGAAGCGAGCGTGCGCCAAGCCAAGCAACATGTTTTCGATGCGCTTGCCGGATCGAAGGACATCGGGCCGAAAAGCTGATCGGGCCGAACGTATCCAACGCTCCGATCAGGTCTGGCAGGCGATCGTGGGTCTACTCCTAGGACATGAAGGCCCTATCCGAGGGGTGCGGCATACACGGTCGCTTTCGCCTATGAACAACACGCCGCGTTGAGGAGGAAGCCGCATGCCTCTGTGCCAACCGGTTGATGGGTCATCCGAAACCCGCACCTAGTCGTCGCTAGCGACCGCATGCCGCTTGGCACGTTGTTGGGTGAGCGAACGTTCGAACCGGGGTTAGCCAACTCGAGCCATAATTGCGGATTGAATCGCCGTTGCGGTATATAGGGAAGCATCTAACGACAGATTCCCAAACGCCGGTTGACAAAGGAGGTAGTTTGCACCTGCCGCTTCCAGCTGATCAAGAAGAGCTTGTCCCGCAGAAGCTGCCGTTCCTACTACGCACAATTCCTTCTCGATTGCTGCATCGAAGGTCAGCGGCAGGTTTGGTGGAGTCGGCATGCCATTGAGATCATAAAGGAATTTAAAGCTCTTTAGCCACCGTTCGTAAGCAGGTGCGGCGAGTGAACGTGCATCTGTTTCAGAACGCCCAATCACGACCATTCGGAGCAATCCAAGAAATGGCGTTTGGTCGTCCGCCTCACTGGTGTGCTCTCGACCGGCGCGGAAGGCATCAGTGATTCTTCGAACGGAAGAGGAAGGTCCCACGCACGCGATGTTCACGCCATTCGCAGCGGCCCAGACTGCCGATTCCGGTCGATTGGTGGCGATCCAAGTCGGCGGATGTGGACGCTGATGAGTTCTTAGCGTCAGCGGAACGCTGTTCAACTCAAAATGGCGACCTTGATAGGATAGCGTGCCGCCCTTCAGCGCATTGATAAGAATTTCGCTGGCTTCCGCATAGTGGTTTGGCGCCGCGTCCGAGCCAATCCCGAAGTAACCCAATTCGATCGGGAGCGAGCCGCGCCCTATCCCAAGTTCGAGCCTGCCACCGCTCAATTGGTCCAGCATACAGATCTCTTCGAACGCACGTAGCGGATGATAGAGGGCAAGCAGCATTACCAATGGGCCGACACGAAGGCGCCGGGTTCGCTGGGCTACGCTCGACAAGAACAGATTCGGTGAGGGACCTCTCCCATGTGGGGTACAATGGTGCTCTGCGAGATGATATGCATAGAACCCAAGGTGATCGCACGCCTCCGCTAACATCAGGCGATCTTCGTACTGTCGGGCGATATCGGGGCCGTCCTCGTCCAGATGATCGAAGATGCCGACAGCTAGGCCTGAAGGAAAGGCCTTATCCATGATATTGTCTCCATTTTTGACGCAGAAAGTCCGGTTGCTTGCGTATTCCAAGCAATTTAAAGATTTCTCGCTCGTGTAATCGCTCGGATTATTGCCTGCGAAATGCTAAAGCAGAGCCTTAGCAACCTAATGCGGGGGTGTTGACATATTCAATATTCTGCTAATACGACTAGCGGCACGAAGAAACGCATCCATTTGCTCTTTTGTACCGATGCTGACGCGGATGTAATTTTCCAAACCTTTATCTGGAAAGACGGCAACAAGTATTTTTTGCCTTGCGAAGGCTGATTGCCACCATGAGCCGTCCTGTGCCGTTGGCACGCGGGAAAGCAAGAAGTTTGCGTGGGAAGGGATTACGGAAAATCCAAGTTGCGACAGCGCGAGCGTCACTCGCCGTCGTTCATGCCTGATGTGTCTGTGGTTGTCTGCATAGGCGGCGCGGTGCGCAAGGACGCTGATACCAACCGCCTGCCCGATCACATTCATGTTGAAGACGTTCTGGATGTTGCGTAGCCTGCCGATAATTTCAGGATGACCGAAACCGAAACCGACGCGAACGCCGGCGGCAGCATAGCTTTTCGAAAATGTCCTTAAGACCAGAAGGTTCGAATAGCGATTGATGAGGCGTAGACCATTCTCGGGTGCAAAGTCGACGTAGGCCTCATCCAGCACGATCAAGCGGTCCGATTTCGCTACCAGGCGTTCGATATCGGCCACCGGAACGAACGTTCCAGTCGGATTGTTCGGATTGGCTAGCAGAATGAACTTGGCGTCCTTTGCAGGACCGAAGAGCAATTGCTCCATCGGCAAGGAATGGTCTTTGCTAAATTCGATTTCGACAAATTGAGCACCCTGCAACGTTGCAAGTTTGCGGTTGAACGAAAAGCCTGGCGACATCATCGCCACGCTATCCCCCGGGGTAAGGAATGCTCTGTAGACAAGTCCAAGCAGTTCAGACGATCCGTTGCCGGCGATCACCTGATCCATGGAGACGCTGTAGGCATTCGCAGCTGCTTCTCTCAAGCTGATGTTATCGTCTTCTGGATATAGATACTGCCGTTCGAGAGCTGCAATCGCACTTTGCATTATGATTTCCGGAAGCGGGAAAGGGTTCTCATTCGTGTTTAGTTTTACCCAACTTGAATCCGGCGCTGGTGTATCGGATGGCAGAGCATCTAACTGTCTCGCCACTTGCGAAAGAGACGACAGCACACTCTGAAGTTTTGCATCGGACATGTTTTTCTCCGTTTCAGTCGCAGAGGGAATCCGGGATGAACTGATGGTCTGAGCACATGGCCGACCAACAGTGCATTCACACCGCCGTTGTCAGCACATTGACCCCGCGAGGTCGGGCGGGCTGTCCTCCCGGGTCGGATTGGCCCGACGCTCAGTCCGCATCCTCTCGTCATCGGGCCAAGGCTCCGCCAACCACCAACGCTTGATTTGTCCCTGATATTTGCCTCGGTCAGCCTTTCAAGGACGCTTGATCTGATGCCGTATTTCCTCAGCGTGTATCCAATCTGGCGCGGCGTCAGTCCAAGCAGGCGCCGCCTTTGCCTGCACCGAGCCATCTCTCCACGGCCGCGATGACACGCTCGCGATTTGACATACTCGTACCTTTAAAGAGGCTGCGCTGGCAGGCGCCAGCGGTGCCTGGTCCCTGACGACGGACGGGACCGTAGCGGCGGCCCAAGGAGCAGCCTCAGTCGGCCGCGTGGCCGGCCTTGTCTGGCATCATCGGCCCCAGTTGCAGCACCTTGGTGCCCGGTCCGCTCTTCCACGGCGTTGCGGAAAACACTGTCCGTGACAGCAGTCAAAGTCGTTTCAGCCGATTGAAGCTCCCGCTGCCAGGAACATGCGATGCAGCTTCACTGTCTGCCCAACCCGATTGGCGATTGTGGTGAGGAGGCGGAGGTCGTAATCGAGGAGGGAACCTGATTTGTTGTCCAGAATGCGGTCGATGGTCGGCGTGCCCACGACGTTCGCATCGACGCGAACGGGTACGCCGATGAACGACACTTTCATGTTGTCGGACGCCCCGAGCACGTCCTTGTCGGCGGCGTTGAAAGCCGGATCCACCGCTTGGTTGCGGATTTTGACTGGTCACGGGCAAGCGCGAAAAACGCCCTGGCCGTAAGTCGGGGCGCCGCAACGTGGTCGAGTGCACAGCGGAGCGATGCCTTGCCATGGGTTTCCTTTCATGAATCGCGACCGTCGACTGACTTCTGCACGCCGCAACCGCACGTTGATTCACGAGACCGGAATGGGGCGGGAGAGTCAATCGAGCTTTCTTTCATTCGCGAAAGGAAACTCTGCGCTCATGATAGAATTCCATCAGTTTCATATAGCTCCGGTAGATGATATCGAACGGCAGAATGTCTGCCCCGGCGTCCCCGCGGTGCCGGTGCTGATGGCACGGGCCATCAGCCTAATCAGCTCCTGGCAAAGCTGGCACAGTGGCGTGGCGACCGCCATCGCGACGATGTCATCTAAGTGGGCCGACCGCGAATTCGGCGTGATTTCATTCACAATCGCGACAAGGTCTTGACCTTGCCCACCTCGCGGAGCGGCTGATGGCCGCCTGCCCCGCCGACCAGCTGCGCTGCGCCGTTTCCCAAACGTCTAGCAGGCTGTTGAAAAAGTGGCTCGCAGCGAGGCTGTGAGCGTGATTCAGTGTCTCCGGAGAGATTCGGAGAACGAGGCATGCGCGGCGGAGACGAACGGTCTGGCGAACTGTTCAGTTATGTTGATCTCGAGGCTCGGGTGCGGCGCGATCATCCGTTGCGCCGCATTCGGGCGATTGTGAACGAGGCGTTGGCGGCGCTGGAGCGGGACTTGGCGGCGCTGTATTCGCCGATGGGGCGGCCTTCGATCCCGCCAGAAAAGCTGCTGCGAGCGATGTTGCTACAGGCGTTCTACTCGATCCGCTCGGAGCGGCTGTTGATGGAACGGCTGGAATACGACCTTCTGTTCCGCTGGTTCGTCGGCATCGGCGTCGATGACGCGGCCTGGGACCATTCGGTGTTCTCAAAAAACCGCGACCGGTTGCTGGAAGGTGATATCGCGGCGAAATTCTTAGGCGCAGTGCTGGCGCAGCCCAAGGTGAAGAAGCTTCTGTCTACGGACCACTTCACGGTCGATGGCACACTGATCGAGGCGTGGGCATCGATGAAGAGCGTCAAACCGAAGGACGGCCCAAGCGGTGGTCATGGCGAGCCGCCGGCTGAAGGGGGCGGGCGAAACGCGGAAGCGGACTTCCATGGCCACAAGCGCTCCAACGACACACATGCCTCGACCACCGATCCGGATGCCCGGCTCTATCGCAAGGGCAAAGGCAAGGAGGCCAAGCTGTGCTTTATGGGACATGGCTTGATGGAGAACCGCCACGGCCTGCTGGTCGACGCCTGCCTGACACTGGCCGACGGACATGCTGAGCGGGTGGCCGCACTGCACATGATCGAACCTCGAGCGGAGCGGCCACAGGCGATCACGCTCGGCGCCGACAAGGCCTACGACGCGGAAGACTTCGTCAATGAGCTGCGCTCGATGAGGGTGACGCCGCATGTAGCGCAGAACACGAGCGGTCGCAGTTCGGCGATCGACGGGCGCACGACGCGGCATGGCGGCTATGCCGTCAGCCAGCGCATCAGGAAGCGCATCGAAGAGGCATTCGGTTGGATCAAGGTCGTAGCCGGCCAGCACAAGACCAGGTTCCGCGGTCGCGACCGTGTCGGATGGGCCTTCACCTTCGCAGCCGCTGCCTACAATCTGGTGCGACTGCCAAAGCTCATGGCGGTGCCAGCATGAGCGCGCCCGCAGGCTGCCAGCTGGTCGGCCACTGGCGCATCGTCGAGGCCGATCTGTGGGACCGCGGCTATCTCAACCTCTGCGGTCCGGCCACGATCACCATCGGCGATGACAACAACGGCGAGATTACCTTTGGCGCCCTGCAAGCCGGCCTTGATCTCAGTTACGGCCCATCAATGGTCTTCTTCACCTGGAACGGCTGCGACGAGATGGACGAAGTCACAGGCGATGGCCATGCCGAATTGCTCGACGATGGCTCCATCGAAATCACGTTTGCCTATCACAACGGCGATGAGGCCATCCTCAAGGCCGCGCGACATACTTCTTCAACAGCCTGCTAGGTCACATTTTCGAAGTGCGTGTTGGAATCGGTGATTCCGTATCACATTATCGCCACGTTTTAGCCGCGACGTGGTCGCAATGTCCCACCAGAAAGCCGGCGTTGCCCTGACAGTTCGGTCCGGCATCGGCTCAAACCAGCCCCCCCCGCTTAAGGGTCAGTGTCGGATCGAACGCTTCTTGCATCTCTTTTTGAAGGAAATCAGGTGCGACGCCCGAAAAGCATACGGCGGCCATTAGAAGCAAGCTGATCCGCTCCATTGATCGATACATGGTCCGCCAAATTGCACAGGCGCCAAGGATCTGCAAATCAACGATGGTTTGAGGCGGCGGCTGCCAGGCGAGACACATCTCGGGCCGGCAGGGCCATTCCGAGCGCCAGCGCGCGAGATGCTTCGGATCGGAAGTGTTGCGCAGCTCACTTCTCGAGGATCGATCCCGGTCGCAAAGACGCATCACGGATCGTCGTGCTCGACCAGTAGAATTGAAACATTGTCGGCCTAAGCATCTCGATCTTGTCGGCGACCTCGGCTTTTTCGGTCGCGTTTAAGCCGGCCAGTGGCTCGCCCAGCGGCATGATACGAGGTCCAGCCGCCAAAGCTGTCGAGATGCTAAGCATTCGACGGAGCCCGCCAGAAATTCCCGCCGAACTAGGTCGAGCACATGACGGCACTGACGGAACGCGATACTCAATACAGCGCGTGCATGAAGATAAATGACGTCGCCGTCGACGGGCCTGACGCGTGGGCCGTACAGTCCCGGCAACATCATGAATTGAATCGATATCAGGAACTGGACGGCCCTTATGCGCGCATCACTAGTAGCCGTGACCGTCTTGATAGTTTTCGCTGCACCGTCTTATGCCGGCGGCACACTGGCAGAGAAAATACGGGAGAGCGCTTTTCAAAAGTCCCAACTCTATGATTCAATAGAGAAAAGTTAGGATTGATTCGGCTATGTCTCGTCGTAACTTGGCGCAACCTTCACTCGCCGATGCATTGGTGCGTGACGTGAGCAGGGGTAACAAGTTTCTGGAAGAAGTGCAGAAGTTGATCGATTGGTCGGCTTTCGAGGTGCTGTTCCGGGAAATCCATAACGATGCTCTGGGGGCGCCCGGCTACCCGCCGATAGCAATGTTCAAGATTGCGCTCTTGCAGCAATGGTACGGCCTGTCCGATCCGGCGGCGGAAGAAGCGGTGGCCGACCGGCTGTCGTTCCGCCGCTTCTGTGGGTTTCCGCTCGATCAAAAGACACCGGACCACATGTCGATCTGGCGCTTCCGCCAGAGGCTGGTCGAACTGGCGCTTCAAGATAAGCTGCTTGCCGAATTGAACCGGCAGTTGGAAGGGCGCGGTCTTCTGGTAAGGCGCGGCACGCTGGTTGACGCCACCATCATCTCGGCGGCGGTGGCCAGGCCCGACTACGAGAAGGGCCAGGTGTCGGCGCGCGATCCGGATGCAGGCTTCACGCACAAGCACGGCAAGACCTATTTCGGCTACAAGGCCCATCTCGCCGGCGACGCGGAGAGCGGGCTGATACGCCAGGCGGAGATGAGCTCGGCCGATCTGCATGACAGCCAGATGGGCGCTGTGCTCATTCAAGGTGACGAAGAGGCCTATTACGCCGACAAGGCCTATGACAGTCAGGCGCTGCGCGACGAACTGGCGGATCGAGGCATCAAGGACCGGATTGCCTACAAGGCCAAGCGGGGCAAGCAGCAGCCGAATTGGCAGAAGTGGATGAACAAGGTCGCCGCCAGCGTGCGGGCCGGCATCGAGCGGACCAACGCGACGATGAAGAACTGGTACGGCATGGCCCGGGTTCGCTATCTCGGCCTGGCGCGCAACCACTGCCATCTGCAGCTTGTCGCCTGCGCGATAAATGCCAAACGGGCGCTCGTTCTCGTCAAGGCCGGCACGGCCTGAGGGGAAGGCTGCGTCCAAAATCAGGAAATCGAGGGCAAAATCGGGAGCAAGTGAGCAGAAACTGAGCCGATAGGCTGGAGAAAGTTGCGCGGATCGGCGGCGACGGGCCGCTGATGCCCGCCACATACGGGCGAAGAACGTCTAAGGGCGGGACGCCCCAACTTTAGAAAAGCACTCCGGGAAAATCCGACCTGCCAGCAGTTCAATGACGGATGCAGTATCTGCAAGATCAGCGAAGGCGTCGCGTCATGCTCAAGTCCCGCGATCGCCTGTATCAAAACCGAGTGGCGTTGCACGTTCGATCATTCGAAGACTGGCCAATCAGGGGGCGAAAAGCTTCCCTCTGCAATGATCGGAAAACCGGGTAACGACGCATTGTAAAACGTCAATAGGGTTTGGCGAGGCTCACTTTCTTTCCAATATGATCTCGCCATAGCCCTAGCCGCTTTATTCGATATTCAACAAGTTCCGGTGAGGTCCCGAAGAAGGACGCGATCTCGGGGGCACTTTTGCCACCCGAGACCATACGCTTGATCGGGTCTCGTGGAAGCAAAGTTGCCGATGCCAAGAAATACGCGTCGTGCTCTTCAGCGCTATCATATGTTCGACCGAAGCAGCCAGCAATCTTAGCTATCTTGGTTAGCTTGTGCCCGGCAAGAATATGCCAATATTCCTCAAGGAGCGTCACTCTTTGTCTCTCAACGGTATGGTAGTCGTTTAAAAAGACAACCCACCTATCCTGATCGGAATTTAAGGGAACGCTCATAGCGGACCACTCGCCTCGCGACGGTCCAGCAAGTGTGTTCTTTGCCTTTCCAGTAATACAGGAGGTATCCCGCAATCGCTCTACCATAACAGAATCAACAACCAAATAGAATGGATCTAGCGGGTCGCTTTTCTTCAGCCCTAAATCTTTTCGGAAATCTTCGGCCGTCTGCTCCAGCTCTTCCTTTGACATGGCGATAACTTCGGCATCTATCGGCGCGCTGCTCGGTTCTGATATGTCACCCTTAGTGTAGTGCTGACGAAGACACACGGCAGCGTCCAGTAGGGTTTGCACAGTCTTGGAGGACGCGTTTTTGCCAGCGCGGAAGTGAACGAATGCCACCCGATCAAAGCCAAGCTCGTGTTCATCGGCATCGGGGCCGAGCCACTCGAGCAGCCTAATTTTGGAATTGTTGTCGGGCGACCCGTCGCCCCGCTCGATGCGGGCCAGCGTGGAGAAGCTGATTCCCACAATCCCCGATAATGCCCTTATACTAAGACCTTCGCGTTCCCGCTTCTCGCGGACCGCCCCGACGAGCTTTTCTTCGAATTCGTTCATGTTCACCATTGTGCGATCAGCACACCTTGACACGCTTCGCTCCAGAATGCATCCTGTGCTGGTGACACAGACTCGCACATTGGCAAGCAAAATGAAAGTGTTGTTGACCGACGATGCGCGGGCTGAGTTGCATCGGATTGGCGTCGGTTTGGACGCGCGCCGGCCCGTGCGGGTGAAGGACGGGGGCATCGTTATCCTCGACCCACAGCCCACATCACCCACTGTCCAGGAGAAAAGTAATGAGCAACAGCAAGGAGCGGGAGGACCCGCAGCCCGATCATGGCAAAGGTCCACCCGGCGGCAAAGGTCGTCCGGTAGATCACGGGCGCCCCGTGCCGGATCACGGATCGTCGGCCTCGCCGGCAACTACGCCGGGCAGCTAGAGAATGTGCAACGGGCATACCCCGGCGCAACTCTCCTCCCCGATGACCATGGAGTATGGCTTCTCGCTCGCAGCCAAGTGATAGATGGCTTATCGCGAGAAGCCATATTCCTTATTGCCCTACCAGAAACGCCAGCGGTCGAGCCGCGTGGATGGGCGTTCTGGCAGCAAGATGGGCAGGTCGAATGGATCGGCCCGCGACATACCAATTTCCCTGACGGCTCGGTGTGCGCTTATCACCCCATGCTCGATAAAGCTTGGTCGCCAGGCAGTGATTTGTGCACGTTGCTGGACCTTTATAGCGTATGGGCGCTTCGCCAGCTTCATTTGGTGGTGTTTGATCGGTGGCCGGGACGCCAGTATGCGATGCTGGATGAACTGGGCCAAGCTGATCCCTATTATCGGCTAACCCAGTTTAAGGAGGCCGAGCTTTGCAACTGCGGATCAAATCGGCGCTATGGCGAATGCTGCCGGCCGCATGATCTGAAGCTACCCTTCCCGTCGATTCTGCACGCCTTCAAAAGCCGCAATCTCGGTCTCGGCATCTTTGATCGAGCCCCTCCCGCCGAAATTGCAGTGTTGATCGCCGAAGGAGGACAAAATCCCCCACCCCCCATGCTAGGGGTTCACTCTACTCTGCGGGCTCATGTCGCGGACGTAAGGGGGAATCCTTAGCTCTACATCCCGTAAGAGATGCTCGATCGGGTCAGAGGGAAAAGCATTCCGCTTCTGACGAAATCCCCAATGCCAGGTGCCGACGACTTCCGAGCCGTCGAACCATGTCGAGAAGTTCAGCTTCGGAAAATGCAGCAACACGCGGGCCGCCCACCATATTTTCTCAATATCGTGATCGCCTGGACCCTTTGCCCATGGGGTCCAGCCCTTGCATAGCCGTTGCGCCAATTCGCTGTTTCGCAACTTCAATCCCACGGAATGATGGATAAAATAACGGGGTATATCCGTCGTAATAGGGAAGTCTACGAACTGCCAGCAGGTGGAATTTACCAGATTTGTTCATCACTCTTGCACCAAATTCAACTTTAGGAGATGCTAACTCGGCCTTGGGAGGGCTGGGGGATGAGAATAAAAGCATTTGTGGCACTTGGTGCCACGGCAGCGCTGGGCGGCTGTCAAACAAGCGATCAAGCCGACTACATGCAAATAGGCTACGGGCCTAGTTTCGACGTCGCCCACGCTCAATGCGAAATGCATAAGGGGTCGGTTGACCAAGGCTATATTGCTATCGGGTCCCCGGGCTTTGTTGCGGGGGCCGGAATCGGCAATGCCCTCGGCAACTTGGCTGCCGAAGACCAGTATATGAAGAACTGCCTCATCCTAAGCGGGTGGAAGCGTGCCCCGCATGGCCAGGGTGCCACGGCAGCTCCAGCCGTTGCTGGTGGCGCGCCACCGACACCCTATGGGATCCAGCGCGCACCTGGCAGCTGGATCAATACGGCGCTGCTGGACTGGTCAGACGCGAATAACAAGTGCGTCGCCGGCGACAAGGCCGCGTGTGGGACTCGAGCGAAGCTTGGTGCGCAACTGAGAGCCGCCGGCATAAACCCGGCGCCGGTCTAGGGGCCATGCAGTGGAACCTGGCGATCTGCCTTGGCATCGTTCTGGCATTGAGCGGCTGCGCAGCGGATTATCTCAATCACTATGACAGCGTGACGCTCTCTGCCGGCGACGCCAATCGCGCCAATAGTCTCGCCCAGACAGTCGACCCGTTCAACCCGAACAGTCAGAACACGCATATCGAGGGCGACGGCCAGCGAACAGCTGGAGTCATCCAGGCCTTTCGCGGAATCCCGCTGACACCGCCAGGCCAAGGTGCGCGCCAAGGTGGCGGCGGGGACTCTGGCAATCATCCATGCGATCTGCGCAATGGGGTTGACAGCCTAGGCCGGGCTTGTGGTGAACGTGCCGCCGAAGCGAAACCGGGCGGCCGCACCGGACATGAGGCGAACTAGCAATGCTGCGTAGAATGCGATCGCCTCGCCGGAGGCCACTTGGCGTGGTGCAAAGGCGCCTGATCTTGGTGACGGTGGCCGCGGCTGGCGCTCTGGCTGCGCAAACGGCCATGCAACACAGCGACCACATGCCCGAGCTCCATCTGCCGAATTGGACCAGCGCGCGCCTGGCGACGATTGCCGGCGTGGCATCCGTCATCGACGGCGACACGATCGAAATCCACGGCCAGCGCATCCGCTTCAACGGCATCGACGCGCCGGAGAGCCAGCAGCTTTGTAAAAATGCGAGCGGGGCCGAATATCCTTGCGGGCGGCGATCGGCCGCCGCGCTGGACGGCTTCCTGGCAGCCTCGAAGCCGGTGCAATGCACCTTCGTGACCTGGGACCGCTATCATCGCTATGTCGGCGACTGCCGGCGCGCCGATGGCGCCAGCGTTGCCGCCTGGATGGTCGAGCACGGCCAGGCGCTGGATTGGCCCCGCTACAGCCACGGCACCTACGCAGAGAAGCAGGCGACGGCCGAGGCGTCGAAAGTCGGCATTTGGGTCGGCAAGTTTCAGTCGCCGTGGGATTGGCGCACGGAGCATGCAGACGGCGCGGCTCCGTCGAGCCAGCCGCTCGGCATCAGCCGCCACCAGGTCGCGCAGAGCTATTCGTGCCAGCCACGGCGGACCTGTTCGCAGATCGGCTCCTGTGAGGAAGCCCAATGGTATCTCAGCAACTGCCCTTGGGGCCGGAAGCTGGATCGGGACGGCGACGGCGTGGCGTGCGAGACGTTGTGCTAACGCGGCGCCCTGAGTTGCGCTTCAAAGGCCCCAGCCCCACCGACATGGTCGAGACCCACATCGAGACCAGCGCCGAGGTCAGGGTCGAGCGGCGATGCTACATCTCCTCTCGCATCCTCACCGCAAAAACTTTCGCCGAGGCCGCCCCTTGGGGATCGAGAACGGGCTACGCTGGGTTCTCGATGTCCAATTCAAGGATGATCAGTCCCGCCTGCGCCGCAGCCACGGCGCCACAAACATGGCCATGGTCCGCCACCTCGCCCTCAACCTCATCCGAGCCATGTCCGGAAAACAATCCATCAAGGGAAAGCGAAAACTCGCGACCTGGGATACCGACTACCTGATTGCAGTTCTCCAATTCCGGGTGGTCGACCCATGCCAGCATAATGGGAGGATATTTGCTGCTCTTTCCTCGTCCCGCTATTGGAGGAAACGGCACCGCGACCTTGATGCAGTGTCATGGATGGATAGGGCATTATTCGGGAACCGAACCAATCCACAGAAATATTTTGTTGGTATTTTTGTTGGTCCGCGCTGCTATTGCTCCATGCCGAGGCAATTGAAAACGAATTCAAATTTCCTCTACTTGGATTCCGCCTCTGGCACCAAAATTCGCCTAACGTCTTGTAAATCCTCGAGAGTGGTATCCAGACCGATTCCGGTGGGGCACTCTGCGCGAACGATCGTGTGTGGCTCCGTCTGCGTCTGAGCCCGGAGCGGTCACTCCCGCAAACCCGCCTTCCTCAAGCCGTCGAGCAGCAAGTTCAAGTCGTCCGTGCGTCTGTAGGCCGCGATGGTCCGAACCCACGCAATTGAGAAATCGGGACTGATCCGCAGAACCTCCGCCAAGGCGTCGCGCGCAAGAGCGGTCTCTCCAAGTTGGCCGTAGGTCGCGGCAAGATAGAAGTGAGACGGCAGATGCTGCGGATTGTGGGTGACGCTCCGCTTGATGAACGCCGCCGCCTCCCTGAAGCGGTGCATCGTGAGATGAGCCTGGCCGAGATAGAGGGTGTAGTAGAACGGATAGAATGGATTGAGGCGCTTTGCCTTCTCGATCAAACCGGCGACCTGCTCCGGCTCGCCTGCGAAATTCAGGATGCCGGCGAGATTGGCATAAGCCTCGGCGTTGCCGGGCTCAACCTCGACCCACCGTCTTGCGGCCACCAGGGCCTGGTCGTGTTGCCTCTTGAAAAGATGAACGGAGCCCAGCGCTTCGTAGACCAGGGGAATTGACGGTTCGAGCTCCTTGGCTTTCAGCGCCAGATCGAAAGCCCGGTCCAGCGCCTCGGTGGCACCCGCGAACCAGTCATGCAAGTACGTCTCTGCCAGGGCCGCGTGCGCTGCAGCATAATTCGGGTCGAGCTCGATCGCTCTCTCGTAAAGCCGCCGTGCGGCCGCATTGCCGTTCTTCGAGAACAAGCGATATTGCTCACGTCCGCGCAGGACACAATCGTAGGCTTCCGGATTATCGGTTTCGATGCGAGGCGCGCACGCGTCGTCCCCCTTCACGAGTTTCACCTCGAGGCTGCGCACAATCCGTTCCGTCACGTCGTCCTGCACGGCGAAAATGTCTGCGAGCCCCCGATCGTAGCGCTCGGCCCAGAGATGCCCTCCAGAGCGTCCGTCAATCAACTGCGCTGTGATCCGCACGCGCTCACCGGCCTTTCGTACACTGCCTTCCAGAATGTAGCGAACGCCGAGATCGCGGCAGACATCCTGCGCTTTGACCGCCTTTTTCTTGTAGGTAAAGGTGGAATTCCGCGAGATCACCACAAGCCCGTGTATCTTCGAGATCTCGGTAATGATGTCCTCGGTGATGCCATCGGCGAAATATTCCTGCTCCTGATCGCCGCTCATGTTGTCGAATGGCAGGACGGCAATGGAGGGCCGGTCGGGCGGGGGCATCTCGGCAGGCGCCGTGACTTCAACCGCCGCTTCTTGATCCGGGTGCCAATGCCACACTCTCAGCGGACGGTCGATATTCTTCACTTCCTTGAGCCCCTGGTCCTCGAACCGGAGGCTGATGCGATCCCGCACTTGTTCGTAGACGGCCTCGGAAATGCAGATTCCGCCGGGGGTTGCGAGGCCTTCAAGCCGCGTCGCGACGTTGACGCCGTCACCGTGGATATCGTCGCCGTCGATCACCACATCGCCCAGGTTGATCCCGGCGCGGAACTCAATCCGCTTGTCGTGCGGCAAGACGGCGTTACGTTCAGCCAGGCCCTTTTGTATCTCGGCGGCGGCGCGCACCGCACCCACGACGCTCGCGAACTCCACCAGAATGCCATCGCCCATCAGCTTGACTGTTCGCCCGTGATGCTCGCTGAGCTTGGGATCGATGAGATTGGCCTGCAGGGCCTTGAAAGCCGTAAGCGTACCCTCTTCGTCGGCCCTGATCAGCCGCGAGTAGCCGACTGCATCGGCGGCGAAGATCGCGGCAAGATGGCGTTCCATAGGGTCCTGCCTCCACAAACCCCGGAATCGTAAGGGAGAACCTCTCCGCCGTTGGATTGCTGAGCGCTTGCAGCGGTTTCGAGCGGGGCACTCTACCACGCGGCAGCGTAAGCAACTATGATGAATCGTGGCCATGAGTACGTTCGCGAGCACCAGAAGTCTCGTCAAGAATGGAACCGCACACCTTCAGACAAGGCAGGCTGAAGATGATCAGGCCAAGATCATGATCGATGGTACACGTATACGCGTCAGGGAGGTGCAAATCATGACGACCGAGGATGAAGTCCGCAAAGCATCAGAACAATTCTATGCCGCGCTGAATCGCATGACCAAAGGGGACAGCGGTGCGCTGGCCGACATATGGTCGCATGGCGCGGCCGTCACGGCCATGCACCCGATCGGTGGCCGGGAAGTTGGATGGGACGCCGTCAGGGCGTCGTTTGACCGGGTGGCTCAACTCGCCTCCGACGGCAGGGTTGAACTGAAGGATCAACTTATTCGGGTCGCCGGGAATGTCGCATACGAGACGGGCGTCGAGCACGGGCAGGTGACGCTTGCCGGGTACGACGCCACCATCGAGCACCGCGTCACAAACATCTATCAGCAGGAAGGCGGAGCGTGGAGGTTGGTCCATCACCACACGGACACGTCGCCCGCGATGCTGGACATACTCAGTCGGTTGCAACCGCCATCAGGGTAAGCCGGGGCGCACATACGGGCAGCGCTGCCCGAGGTCCTGGCCCAGCTACCTGACGATGCGCCGGACTCCAAACAGGAGTTGTTCGGTGGCCGTCGCCCTTGTGGCAGCCGCCACTCGGGCAGCGTAGCGTCCGCGTCGAGCGGGCCGGTTGGCCTGACCCGCTGTCAAAGCTCAGGGATGGCGGCTCTGGTGGGACACTTTCAGCCAACCGTTCCCACAGCGCTCGAACGCGAGCCTTGGAAAATCGCTTCCGAGCCGATGCGGACCTTGGGGCTCTACCTGACGATGGTCGGCTTGGATTGTGAGCGGTCGTTCGCACAGAGCCTGCATTGCCCGCTAACCTCACCCCCGAAGATTTGATATCTTTCTGACATGTACGAAGAAAGCACGAGCCACGCGGCCGCCCAGGATTTATGACGGAAGGGGGCTGCGATGCCATACTCAACGCCCGCCAACGAGGCGGAACGGCTTGCTGCCGTTCGAGCGCTCAATGTCCTCGATACCGCGCCCGAGATCGCCTATGACGACATTGGCGAACTGGCTGCACAGATTTGCCAGTGCCCCGTAGCCTATATCGGCTTGATGGACGACGATCGTCTCTGGCTCAAAGCCAAGTATGGCCTTCCGCCGGACTTTCACCAGTGTCCGCGCGAAATCGCATTCTGCACAACCACGGTTTGTGGCAGCGAGATGGTCATAGCGCCGGATCTGCGCAAAGATTCCCGATTCAACCAAATCCCGACTGTCACGGGCGAACCGCACTTCAAATTCTATTGCGGCATGCCGCTTGTAACCGACGAAGGTCATGCGTTGGGGACGCTGTGTGTCATGGATTTCGAACCGCATCAGCTGACATTTGAACAGACACAGGCACTGCGCCGCCTTTCGCGTCAGGTGCTTTCCCAACTGGAACTTCACCGAAAGCTGATCGAATTCGACCAGGCATTGAAAAAGCTCGATCACGCGCACGTGGACCTTTCTGCAGAGAAAGCGCGTACCGAAGAACTGCTCGCCAATATCCTTCCGGTGTCGATCGCAGAGGAACTCAAGAAGAGCGGCAAGGTGCAGCCGAAATATGAGGCTTCAGCGACAATCCTGTTTGCGGATTTCAAGGGCTTCACGCTGCTGGCCGAACGCATGGAGCCCGCCACGCTTGTCGGGCTCCTGGACCAGTATTTCACGGCTTTTGACGAGATCGTGACGCGCCATGGGCTGGAAAAGCTCAAGACGATCGGCGATGCCTACATGGCCGTTGCCGGCGTGCCTCAGGCCAATCGCCGGCATCCAATCGATACTTGCCTCGCGGCGCTGGAAATCCAGGCCGTCACGGCCCGCATGAAGGCACAGCGCGAGAAGATGCGGCTGCCGGCACTTGAGTTGCGTGTCGGAATCCACACCGGGCCGGTCATATCGGGCGTCGTCGGCCGACGGAAGTTCACCTTCGATATCTGGGGCGATGCGGTGAACACGGCGGCGCTCATGGAGGAGAACGGCGCTCCTGGACGGATCAATGTTTCGGAAACCGTAGCCGGGAATGTCAAGACGCTGTTCGAACTGGAGCCGCGGGGCACCATCGAGACCAAGCACGGGCGCAGGCTCGAAATGTTCTTCCTCGACCGGCTGAAGCCGGAATATTCGCGCGATGTGCATGGCCACATGCCAGGCGAGAAATTTGTCGCCGAATGCAACCGACTGCTCGGCGGCTTTTCCGGCTAGTGACCTGGCGCCGAATTTTCATCCAGGGCATGGCGGGTCACGGTCGATCACAAAAAGCCGGCCCGTGAGGGACGGGCCGGAATTCGACGGGAACAGCGCGTCCCATCTGGATTGGGGATACAGAATAGACAGCCCCGCCGTCGCGCCGCATTTAGGCCGGCGACGGTGACAGGCGCATTCCCCAAATGGGGAAAAAGCGCAAAAAAGGCCGCGCATCCGGCAGCGGAGACGCGGGCTCCGGCAGCCGGGGGAGTCTCGGAAGACCAAACGTGGAGGCCTTCGACCCGACCGTCGCGCGGGCGGCCGAGGTGCCTCTGCGTCGACTGCCGCCGATGGCGACGGATATCCATCTTGAAGCCGACGACCTGCCGGCAAGTCCGGGATCGCGCGACGAAGGGGCTGCCAGCGACGCGCAGTCGCGCGCGTGAAGAGTTCCCCGGTCTCGGTTCCTCATCGCGCACGTTGCGATCGAAATCTGCGAGGTAGAGCTCGATCTGTTCGTGGAGGCGATCGATCCCGCCATCCAGCGCGGCAATTTCGACGCAGAGGCCGTGCCGGTCGGGCGCACGGCTGCAAGGGTCTTCCGGAGCAATACACGAGGCGGCGCCCGGCCCAGGACAAGGGAACCGTCGACGCCCGATCCGGCTCACATCCGTTCCGTCGAAGCGTGCGAATACAGCTTTATGGAATCCTATTCCAATTTGGAATTCGATGTTGTAGTATCCAATCGCCGCACGGGAGGAACACGTGACAGTAGCAGCCGTAGACCGGTGCCTCATCATACTGGAGGCGCTTGCGGGAGAGAGCGAGCCGGTGGAACTCACCGACCTGGCCCACCGCCTGGACATGCCGGCCAGCGCGGTGCACCGCACGCTGGCGACTTTGGTCGATCGCGGATGGGTGGTGCAGAACAGGGGGACGCAGCGCTACGCGCTTTCCCTGAGAATGAGCACGCTCGCCTTCCGCAATCTCGATGCCCGCGCCGTTCCCGATGTCGTGCAGTCCGTGCTCGACAAGCTGGCGCGCGAAACGCGTGAATATTGCCGCCTGGCGATCGTCGAAGGCGAGGATCTGGTCTGGGTCGCACGGGCGCAGGGCGCGGTATTGGGCCTGCGCTACGATCCGGAGATGGGGCAGGAGATCGTCCTGCACGCCACCGCAAACGGTAAGGCGTGGCTTGCCACGCTGCCCGAGAGCGAAGCGTTGCGCATCGTCTGCGCGCGTGGTTTCACGGCGCGGCGTCCGCTCGGTCCGAACAGCGCCTCCAATGTCGACGAATTGCGGGCGCGGCTGGCCGAGACACGCGAGCGCGGCTTCGCCACCTCGGTCGAGGAAGCCGAAGCCGGCACCGGCGCCGTGGCGGTGCCCTTTTTCGTCGGGCCTGAGGTCGACGCGCCGGTGGCGGGCACGATGAGCGTCGCGGGGCCTCTCGTGCGCATCACGCCCGAGCGCTACGCAGAATTCGCCGAAGCGCTCAAACGCGCGGCCCGCGAGGTGTCGGAAATCTGGTCGCTGCGTGTGCGTCAGCGCAGCTACCGGCCCGCCGCCATTTCGGCCGCCGGGCGCGACAAGGTCGAGGCGTGAGCGGCAGCCATGAAAGCGCCGACCGCCATGCAAAGAGTAGCTGAACCGGCGCTGTGGTTCGCCGGTCTGCTGATCGTATGGGAAATCCTGGTCAGGCTGTTCGGCGTGCCGGTGTTCGTCCTGCCGGCGCCGTCGCAATTCCTTGCCCGCATCGTGGAGGATGGCCCGCGGCTGGCCTATCACGGCCTGATAACGACCCGGCTGATCGTCTACGGCTTCGTGGCCGGCGCCGTACCCGGCATCGTTCTCGGCTACCTCATCGCCCGTTTCCGGCTTGCAGAGCAGATCATCTATCCGCTGGTCGTTTTCATACAGGGCCTTCCCAAGATCACGCTGGCACCGCTCATGCTGGTGTGGTTCGGCTTCAGCGACTTCCCGAAGATCCTGCTCACCGCCCTGATCACCTTCTTTCCGATCCTGGTCGACAGCGTCACCGGCTTCAAGTCGATCGATCCGCGCCAGTACTATCTCAGCCGGTCGGTCGGCGCGTCCTGGTGGCAGACATTCAGGCTGTTCGAGCTCCCCTCCGCGGCGCCAAGCATTTTTTCGGGCTTCAAGATCACGATCGTCATCGCGGTCACGGTCGTGATCGTGGTCGAATGGATGAATTCGCAGAACGGTCTCGGCTACCTGGTGCTGCGGGCGATGGACGACGCCGACACCTCGCTGCTTTTCGCGGTTCTCGTCATCGGCTCCACGATCGGGGTGGTGCTGAGCTGGGGGATGGCGCTCCTCGAACAACTGCTTCTCCCGTGGCGGCGAAGGTGATGCCGCTCCGCCGTGCAGGCAAGAACCGGTGACGCCCCGAAAGCTGGGCGGCGCATATTCGATCAACAAGGAGGAAACAATGGACAGAACACTGAGACAGCTGGCATTCGGGGCGGTGCTGGCAGCGATGACCGGCACTGGCGCGCTGGCGCAGGACAAGCTGCAGATGCAGATGAACTGGACTGCCGACTCCGCGCATCTCGGCTTCGCCGTGGCGCAGGTGAACGGCATCTATGCCGACCACGATCTCGACGTGCAACTGGTCGAAGGCCGCGGCTCGGCTGTTGCCGCTCAGATTGTCGCCACCGGCCAGACCGAACTCGGCTATGCCGACACAGGCGCGACGCTGAACGTCGCCTCCAAGGGCGCGCCGATCAGGATCATCTCCACGATCTGGAAGTCCGGCCAGTTCGGCATCCAGTATCTGGCGGCTTCCGGCATCAAGGAGCCGAAGGATCTGATCGGCAAGAAGCTGGCGGTTTCGCCCGGTTCGGCCATGCTGCCGCTGATCCCGGTGTTCCTGCGCGCCAACGGGATCGAGGAATCGCAGGTCGAGATCGTCTCGGCGGCCGAAAGCGCCTTCATCGGCCTGCTCACCTCCGGCCAGGTCGACGCCGTTTCGCAGACCCCGGAGAACATCGTGGTGCCGCTCAAGGCGCAGGGCGTCGAAGCGGGGAACATGTATTTCTACAATCACGGTGTACCGATCGCGAGCCTGGCGCTCGTGGCGCGCGAGGACAAACTGCAGGCCAACCCGGATGCCTATAAGCGCTTCGTCAAGGCGACCGCGCTCGGCTGGCAGGAGGCGATGAAGAATCCCGAGGCCGCAGTGGACGCGCTGCTCAAGGTGTTCCCCGAAACAGGCCATTCTCGCGAGAACCTTCTCAAGTCGGCCGAATACAGCTTCGCCTCGGTGTGTCCGGGCGGGTCGGGCGACGTGATCGGCGTGACCGACGACGAGACCTGGGCGTCGATGTACAAGGTGATGACCACGGCTATGGAACTGCCGGACGCGAAGCCGGTCACGGACTATTACACGCTGGACTATGTCCCGGCCGACCCGGTGACCTGTCCCTGAGTGGCGAGCAGCCCTCGACGTGAACCGGGCGCGACGGTCCGCGTCCGGTTCAGCCCATTCCACGGAACCCGATGATGTCCCAATCAGCCAGCGCAGTCGCGGCCCCTTCCTCGCCGGCTCGAATGCAGTCCTTGTCCGCTTTCGGCGGCTCGTTCCTGTCGTCGGTGCTGATCGGTGCGGCGGCAGTGGTCTTCCTGCTCGGCCTGTGGGAAATGCTTCTGCGCGTCTTCGACGTGCCGCTGTGGCTCGTTCCCAAGCCGTCGGACTTTCTGGCGCGCCTCTATACCGACCGTGCGATGATCGCCGGCCACGCAGTCTCGACCTCGATCACCATACTGGAGGGCTTCGCCCTGGGCGTGATGATCGCCGTGCCGCTGGCATTGGCGATCATCTCCGTGGGCGCGCTGGAGCGGGGCCTCTACCCCGTCATCGTGTTCCTCAACATCATGCCGAAGACGGTCATCGGTCCCATTCTGATCGTGTGGTTCGGCATCGGGCCGCTGGTGGCGGCGCTGATCGTCTTCCTGATGTGTTTCTTCCCGATCCTGGTCGACAGCATGTCGGGCTTCCGGCTGGTCGACAAGAGGCTGTTCTACATCTCGCGCTCGATGGGCGCCGACCCGTGGCAGACCTTTTGGAAGGTACGGCTGCCGGCCGCCATGCCGCACATCTTCTCGGGCATGAAGATAGGCGTGGTGAAAGCGGTCGAAGGCGTGATCATTGCCGAGTTCATCGCCTCCAACAAAGGGCTCGGCTTCATGATCATGCAGGCCTCCGGCTTTATGGACATGACGCTGATGTTTTCGGGGCTGGTCGCAGCAGCATTGGTGGCGCTGGTCTTCAACGGCACGATGAGCATGATCGGCCAGTGGCTGATGCCGTGGGCGCGACACTAGAGCAATACGCCGTAGACAGACAGAGAACGACAATGGCACTGGCGGATACAATCATGGACAGAAGAACCGGCCTGCCGCGCTCGAGCGAAGGCGCGCCCGTCACGGGCGCCTCGATCCGCGCGCTCGGCCTGACCAAGGTCTATGGCAGCGGCGCAAGCGCCTTTCACGCGCTCGGGCCCATCGATCTGGACATCAAGCCGGGCGAATTCGTCAGCATCATCGGCCCGTCGGGCTGCGGCAAGAGCACCACGATGCTGCTGGTCACGGGCCTGGAACCGATGAGCGAGGGTGTCGTGGAGATCGACGGCGAGCCGTTGACCCGGCCGATCTCGGAGATCGGCATCGTCTTCCAGGACCATCTGTTGCTGGAATTCAGGACGGCGATCAAGAACGTCATGCTGCAGCAGGAAATCCGCGGTCTTGACAGGCAGACGCTACGCACCCGCGCCGACGAACTGTTCCAACGGCTGGGACTGAAAGGCGCGGAGAACCGCTACCCCTGGCAGCTTTCGGGCGGCATGCGCCAGCGCGTGTCGATCGCCCGGGCGTTGGTCCATGATCCGTCCATGCTGCTGATGGACGAACCGTTCGGCGCACTCGACGCGATCACGCGTACGCAGATACGCCACGACCTTGAAATGCTTTGGCTGGAAACGCGCAAGACGGTTCTGTTCATCACGCACTCGATCGAGGAGGCGGTCGGCCTGTCGGACCGCGTGCTGGTGATGTCGAAAAGCCCGGGCACGATCGTGGAGGAGATCGTCATCGACCTGCCGCGCCCGCGCCCGGCTCATCTCGGCGAATATCCGGAATTCTCGCGCTACGCGGAACGCATCTACGCGATCTTCGAGAAGCTCGGCGTTTACAAGTTCTGACGCGCGCCGAAGATCGATGGACAACACACTGAAGCAGCCCGAGATCGTTATCAACCATGCCACCATGCGCGAGAGATGGGACATGGCGGCGTTCCTTTCCGCATGCGCCCGGTGCGGACTGACCCGCGCTTCGATCTGGGACGACGAGGTGAAGCGGACGGGCATCGCGGGTGCACGATCGATCATGGCCGAGAACGGCATCGGCGCTTTCGGCTACAACCGGGCGGGGCCGCTGATCGGCGCAACCGTGGAAGATAACCGGCAGAAGCAGGATGCCGGCCGGCGGGCGCTGGACCGGGCAGCGGAAGTCGGGGCCGATCACGTACTGGTCTTTTCGGGGGGTCTCGCTCCAGGCAGCCGCGATATGGCCGGCGCGCGCGCGCAGATGGAAGACGCCACCGCCGCCCTGCTCGAACACGCACGGCCTCTTGGGGTCAAGCTTGCGCTGGAGCCGCTCCATCCCATGTTGGCCGCCGACCGGGCCGTCATTCTCAGCCTCTCCCACGCCAATGACATCTGCGATCGTCTCGGGCCTGGAATAGGCGTCGTGATAGACGTCTATCACGTATGGTGGGACGAGCGGCTCGAAGCGGAGATCATGCGCACCGGCGCGGCCGGCCGCATCCTGGCATTCCACGTCAACGACTGGCTGGTACCGACAAGGCACATACTGAAGGACCGAGGCATGATGGGCGACGGCGTCATCGATCTCGGGGGCATCTGGCGGCAGATCGAAGCGGCCGGCTACCGCGGGCCGGTCGAGGTCGAGATATTCTCCGAGCGGTGGTGGAACGAGGATCCCGACCTTGTTCTCGACACGGCGATCGCGCGATGCCGGGAACTGTTCGTGCCCGCCGGTGCGCGAACATGAGCGGCCTCGTCTCCAACCTCAACGGCGCGTCGCGCATCTATGCTGTGTTTGGCGATCCCGTCGCGCAGGTGCAGACGCCGGCCCTGATCAACCCGCTCTTCGCCGAGCGTGGCGCCGATATATGGGCGGTGCCTTTCCACGTGACGCGCGAGAACTTCGAGACGGCATGGCGCGCATTCGCGGCGATGCCGAATGTCGCCGGCATCGGCGTAACGGTTCCACACAAGGTCGCAGCCTTCAGGCTTTGCGACAGGGTGACACCGGCGGCATCGGAAGTCGGTGCGGTGAATTCGATCCAGCACGCGCCCGACGGCTCCATGCACGGCGCGCTTTTCGACGGGCTCGGTTTCGTGCGCGGGCTTGGCGAGAACCGGAAGCGGCTGGCCGGGGCTTCCGTGCTGCTTGTCGGCGCCGGCGGCGCCGGGCGGGCGATCGCGCACGCGCTGGCGGAGAACGGGATCGGCCGGCTGTCCGTGATCGAGATCGATGCCGAAGCGCGGGATTTCACAATCGAGATGACCAATCGTGTCGCGCGAAGGACCATTGCCGCGGAGGGCAACGATACCCTTTCCGGCCACCACATGCTGATCAACGCGACCCCGATCGGGCTGAAGTCGGCCGAGAGCTTTCCTGTCGATCTCACCACACTCGAGCCAGAGGTTCTGGTGGCCGACATTGCCGCGCTTTCGCGCGAAACGGAGCTTCTGAAACTGGCACGCGAGCGCGGCTGCCCGACCAGCGACGGGCGCGACATGTTGAAAGCCCAGATCGGGCTGATCGCGGGCTTCGCGGCCGGGCACGCGGCAGGCACCCCGCTTGATGGCGCCTAGCCCTTCCGGGCGAGGTGTCCCCAGAGCCTGGCGATGTGCTCCGCAATCGGGCGAACCTGCCCCCTGATCATGTGAATGCCCGAGTGGATTGCGGCACCTCGCTCGCGCGCCACTTCCAGAAGCGGCGTGATCTCCGGTTTGGCGACGACCTCCGCGACAAGCATGGTGCCGTCGAGCCCGTCGGCGGCTACCGGCAGTGCATCATCGGGACTGAGCCCGAGGGAGGTGGCGTTGACAACCAGCTGTCCGGGCCGCGGCTCGGCCGCACCGGCTCTGGCGAAGCGCCGTCCGAAGGCGGCATTGACCAGGTCCGCCAGTTCTTCCGCCTTGCTCGCGGTCCGGTTTGCGACAACCAGGGATGCCGCGCCGTCCTCGGCCAGCGCAAAAGCGATTGCGATGGCCGCTCCGCCGGCGCCGATCATCAGGCAGTCCCTCCCGGCAACAACATGGCCTTCGCGTTTCAGCCCACCGACAAATCCCTTGCCGTCGAACTGGTAGCCGCGCAGGGAGCCGTCAGCCTCGCGGCGCACCAGATTGACCGCGCCGACACGTTCCGCCAGCGGGTCGAGACTGTCGCACAGGCGCAGGACCTGCTGCTTGTGGGGAATGGTGACGCCGAAGCCGACGATGCTTTCGATCGCACGCAATCCCTTCCATGCCTCTTCGAGGCGCTCGGTCCTGACGTGGAGCGGCACGCACACGATGTCCGCACCGAGTTCGGCGAAGATCGGGTTGATGTTCACCGGCGTCATGATCTGGGCGATCGGATCGCCGATAACGCCCATGACTCGGGTCGTGCCTTCGATAGCCGGAAGCGCCGCACCTACCAAGACAAGTCCCCTCGCGGCAACCAGACGATGCTGCCGTCTTCGATGCCGACCAGCAGGCCGAGTTCGCCCGTGCCCGTCCAGTCGACCGCTTCCGGCGACGCGACATGCATGCCCATCGCAATCGTTTTGCCCCTGAACTTCAAGGCTCGCGGCAGGGCGAATACCGGCTCCGCGTTCGTGCCGACATTCTCCAGCAGGAAAATACCGGCCTGGCCGGTGGTATTGCGCGGCGCGCCGGATGGGCCGGGCGGCACGGATGCGCGCGCATGCGTGCCTATGACGAGGTCGATGCGCCCGTTCCCGGTCCAGTCGCAGGCGCAGAGCTTCACCCGCCCGCGGCCACCGCCCACGTCCTGGGTAAAACGCATCTCACCGCCGTCTGACCAGCGCGGATGGCGCTTGTCGGAAAGCTCGGTGTCGGACCTGCGCCGGTAGTCCGAAAGCACGCCATCCTCGTCGAGACAGAGATAGTGAAGCCGGCCACCACCGAGCCAGTCGACCACCGCCGGCCTGACGCGCCAGACCGTCTTGAGGGGCCTGCCTTCATATGTGAGCCTGCGCGCCGCCTCGAAGCGTGGCACGGCGTTGCCGCCCGCGTTCCTGTAGAAGCTATGGTAACCGGTCACGTCGCTCACCAGCAGGTCCGGCTTTCCGTCGCCGTCCCAGTCGGCGATTGTGGGACAGGAATATCCGAACATCTTTTCCGAAGGGCCCTGGATGGAGCCGGTCAGTCCGGCTGCGATGCGCACGGGGACACCGTCCGCCTCGATCATGATTTCCCGGGCCAACAGCGGCGCCTCGCGCGGGCCGCGGTTCTCGTAGAACAGAAGCTCGCCCGTGCTGTTGCCGACGACGAGGTCGGGCAGGCCATTGCCGGTGAAGTCGAATGCCGCCGGCGCTGGAAGTGCGCCGGCATGGATCAGCGGTGCCGAAGTCTCGACCCGCCCGACCTTTTCGAAGGCCGCGCGGCCGTCCGGGCCGATCCCGACGTTCCTGAGGAAAGTGACATAGCCGTCCTCGGCGCCGGCAAGGATATCAATTCTGCCGTCGCCGTCCCAGTCGACCGCGCAGGGCAGGTGGATGCATTGATCGAGCAAAACCGGCTCGCCGTCTGCGCTCGACAGAAGGCGCGGCTGCTCGAAAGAGCCCGGACCTGTCTGTTTGGCATGATGCAGGATGTTCCAGAACTCGCCGCAGACGATCTCGACGAGGCCATCGCCGTCGAAATCGGCGAAGGCGGGTGCGAGCTGGCCGTAGACTTCCAGCGGGGTTTCGCCGCCGATGATCGGCTTGCCGCGTTCCAGCTTCGGCGCGCTCACCGTTCCGCGGTTCTTGAAGGCATAAAGAAAGCCGCGAAGCGGACCGCCGAGCCAACGTCCCGCCGCGTCATAGCCGCGGTAGCCTTCATCGTTCCATTCGAGACCGTTGGGCCAGTAGTCGTCCCAGGAATCGGTGCCGACGACCAGTTCCGGCACGCCGTCGCCGTCGATGTCGTGAAAGCGGGCCATATGGAAATATTCGTTTCCCTTGACCCAGTCGGCATCAAGGTCGAGCTTCACCGGCGCGTCGAAGCGCGGCTCGCCACGCGTACCGATGTTGGGGAAGACGTAGATCTGCCGGCGCATGCGCGAGGCCGACACGAGGTGGAATATATCGCCGTCAGGGACGGCGGTCACATAGCCACGTACGCCTTCGACCACCTGCTCGGGCCCCAGAAGCGGCGTGCCGTCGGCGCGCGCGCCGACCTGCCGTCGCAGGAAGACCTGGCCGTCATAGCAGGGATCCCAGCTTGAGAGGAGCAAGTCTCGGCCACCGTCGCCATCCCAGTCGACCACCTCGACACAGGTGATGATGCGGCCGGCGACCGGCGCGGACACGACCTCCGGATGATAGGCGACGGCCTGTTCCACGTAGGACGGGCCCGTCCAGACCGTGGCGTCGTCTTCCCAACGTTTCACGCTCAAATGGGTGTCTCCTCCGTTTTGGAATCCTATTCCAAAATTGAGAACTATCATATAGGTTCGCAAATGGAAGCAGCACACGGATCACTCATGCACATTTCCATAGACGGCATCGTGCCGGTCATGCTCACGCCCTTCACCGATGCCGACAGAATAGACGAAGCCGGACTGGAAAGGCTCGTCGAATGGTATCTGGACAATGGAGCGGACGCCCTGTTCGCGGTCTGCCAGTCGAGCGAAATGCAGAAACTGACGCTCGACGAACGGATATCGTTGGCGCGCAGCACGGTGCGGTTCGCAGCCGGACGCGTTCCGGTGGTCGCATCCGGGCACATCTCCGATTCGCCGGAGGATCAGATCGCGGAACTTGCCGCCATGGCCGAGACGGGCATCGGCGCGCTGGTGCTGGTGACGAACCGTCTCGATCCGCGAAACGGGGGCTTCGAAGTCTTCCGGTCGGCGCTCGAGACCATTCTCAAGCATCTTCCGTCCGACCTGCCGCTCGGGCTTTATGAGTGTCCGGCACCCTACCGTCGCCTGCTTTCCGACGACGAAATGAAGCTATGCCGCGACACCGGCCGTTTCGTGGTGCTGAAGGATGTCAGTTGCGATCTGGAAACCGTAAGGCGTCGGGCTCGGATGACTGCCGGGACTTCCTTCGCCATCGTCAACGCCAACGCGGCGATCGCCTTCGAAGCGATGCGCGCGGGATCGCATGGATTCGGCGGGGTCTTCACCAATTTCCATCCCGATCTTTATGCCTGGCTTTACGCGCACAGGGAGGAAGACAGCCCGCTGATCCGCGACCTTGCCGTTTACCTGGCACTGTCCGCGATGGCGGAAGGCATGGGCTATCCCAAGCTGGCCAAACTATACCACCAGCGCCTCGGCACATTCGAATGCGCCCATTCGCGCGTGACGGACTACCACCCGTTCGAGCGCCACTGGGCCTCGGCCGACCTGCTCGATCATATCCATGTCGGCGCGGAACGCTTTCGTGCGCTGATCGCCGACACCTGATCCTGTAGCTCTGCCGACTTCTGATCCAGGGCGGACAACAGTCCGGAGCGCGCCGGCGTATGGCCGAGACGCGCATGATCGCGATCACCAGAACGGCATGTGAGCCGGATCGAGCATGATCTCGATCAGCAGCGGCCTGTCGCGGCGGGCGATGGCCTCGCGCGCGAGGTCGAGGTCGGCCAGCGTGCGCACGGTGACACCCTTGCCGCCGAGCGCGTCGGCGATCGGCGCGAAATCCGGCCAATCGAACAGGCTGATTGCCGGATCCATCTGCTTGTCGCGCAGCAGCGCGTATTCCGCGCCATAGCAATTGTCGTTGCAGAGCACCACGATCAGGTCGGTGCGTTGGCGCACAGCGGTGTTGAACTCGGTCAGCCCGCCAAGCATGAAGCCGCCGTCTCCGATCGTCAGCACCACCGGCCGCCCCGGCTCGGCCGCCGCGGCTCCGATCGCCTGCGCCATGCCGAGGCCGATCGAGCCGAAGCTCGCCGTCTGGACATAGAGCCGCGGATGCTGGACGCGGAGGGACTGCATCGCCTTGACCATGTGCCGGCCCGCGTCGGTGACAAGGATGCGGTCGGGCGGCAGGATTGCGTCGAGACGGCAGAGCACATCGACATAGTCGAGCCGCTGCAGGGAGGCTTCTGCCTGCGGAGGCGGCTGGTCGGCAAGGCCGTGCGGGGACAATTCGCCGCGGAAGCCCGAGGGCGCGATCTCGGCCTCGTCCAGCCAGTAGATGATGCGCTCGACCGTCTCGGCCACGCCGCCGACGAGGCCGATGTCGGGCGTGTGGCCACGGCCGATGCCCGCCGGGTGCGAGGCAAGCTGCACCACGCGCTTGCCGTCGACGAAGCCGCCATGCGAGGTGGTGTGGAAGTTGAGCGCCGCCCCGAAGGCAAGGATGCAGTCGCTCTTCATGAGCGCGTCGGTCGCTCCCGGGGCGCTCAGCGTGCCCATGATGCCGAGATCGTAGTCTTCGCCCCGAAAGAGATCCTTCGCTCGCAGCGTGGTTGCCAGCGGTGCGTCGATGCGCGCGGCAAGCCGCAGCAACGCCTCGCGCGCGGCATCGCCGATCGCGTCGCGGCCCGCCAGCACGATCGGGCGCTTCGCCGCCGCGACGATGCCGATCGCTTCGTCGAGATCGGCACCGGCGGGCGTTGCCGAAGGCTGCGCAGGCGCCGCCAGCATCGGCGCGAAATCGTCCTCGACGGAAGCGCGCATGACGTCGACGGGAAAGTTGAAGGCCACCGGGCGTCGCTCGGCGTTCGCGCGGCGGATCGCGCGCGCGAGATCGGCGACCGCGCTGGCCGGCGTGTTCATCTGCTCGAAGCCGGCGCCGGTCGCAAGGATCAGATCGCGCTGGGCGATCTTCTGGAGGTTTTCCCGGTCGCCATAGGCGGTGTCGCCGCAAAGCAGCACCATCGGCGTGCCGGCCTTCACGCCCTCCGCCAGCGCCGTCAGGGTGTTCGTCACGGCGGGGCCATGCGTCACGGTTGCCAGCCCGGTCCTGCCCGAAACCGAGGCGTAGCCGAGCGCCATCAAGGCAGCGCCGTTCTCGTTCGCGGCCGCGACGAAACTCCCTCCGTGTCTGCGCATGAAACAGTCGGCGAGGTAGACATTGGCATCACCGGTGACGCCGAACAGCGGGCCAAGCCCGGCCTCGGCAAGCGCATGCGCCAGAGCTTCGTAGACCTTCACCGATGCCGCCATGATTCCTTCCCTTCTTTCCCACTGCCGGCCAGTTCGCCACGACAGCGCCTCCCGAATCCCAGAGAGATGCCAATGTGTCTCATATACTGGGACAATTCCAGCCATCCGGTCGATCTCTCTACTCGCCGGTCAACGCATCCGGACAAAGGATGTCGAAAGCTGATGAAACGCAATATTGACATGCCTGCAGGTTCGTGTCGATGATCTGATCGACAGATCACAGAATCTGGGCCGGCGGATGGTGCTGCGGCGGTTCATGGAAATGTGTCCCACATCGTAGGAGATTGGCCTGCCAATCCCGCTATGCGAAACACCTGAAGATTGCCGGCGGGGCCGGCGGGAGGAATTGATGAAATACACCTGGCCTTCAATCGGCGCTTCGATCGCTGCGATGGTCACCGGCATGTTCGTGGCCTGCTCTTCGGCATCGGCCGCCGAAGCGTGGCTCGAGCAGCTCGAACCCCGCGTATTGAAGCTCGCGGACTTCTCGGGCGACCAGAACGCCAACTTCGGCGCTGCGATGGTCGAGTGGGAGAACGCCATCACCGAGTTCACCGGTGGCAAGATCACCTTCGAGAACTACTGGTCGTCGTCGCTGCTGAAGGCGACGGACACGCTGCAGGGGGTCGGCGACGGCGTCGCCGATATCGGGTTGATCATCCCGAGCTACTACCCGCAGCAGCTTCCCGTGGGCTCCTGGCTGTTCGGCCTCGGCGCCGCGCTCAGCGGCTCGACCGTGCACGACGTGGCGGCGGGCGGTGCGACGGCGCTGGAGACAATCCTGACGCTCGACGCGCTGACGGAGGAGTACGCCTCGCACAATGTCAAGGTGCTGCAGGGAACGTCGACTCCCGCCTACAACCTGCTCTGCAACAAGCCGATCGACTCGCTGGCCGACGCCGGCGGCAAGCGCGCGCGGGCTATCGGCGCCGTCTGGTCGGACACGGTGACCGCGCTCGGCATGACGCCGGTCAGCATCGCCTGGAACGAGGCCTATGAAGGCCTGCAGCGCGGCGTGTTCGACTGCATGGTGATCAACCCCAACCAGTATGTCGACGGCCTGATCCTCAAGGATGTCGCGCCCGAATATATTCCGGTGACGATGGCGCAGCTCCAGGCGTCGACCTGGGTGATCAACCTCGACGTCTGGGAGAGTTTCCCCGTGGAGCTTCAGAACTTCATCACCAGGGAAAACATCCGCGCCGCCTACAACATCTGGAAGGGCTACCTGAAGATCGAGGCTGGCGCGGGCGATCTGATAGCCGAAGGCAAGGTAGTGCGCACCCACGATGTCTCCGCGCTCGAGCCCGTCGCCATGAAGCAGCGCGCGGAGTCCGTGGCCGCACTTGCCTCCAAGGCTCCGGCCACCGTCACAGACGCACAAGCCGTCGTCGACCGCTATCTGGAGCGGATCGCCTACTGGACCGGGGCACTCGGCGCCGAGGGCTATCCGGTGGCGGAGCGCACGCCGGAGGCGATCCAGAAGGCCTTCGCCGGCCTGCGCGACGTCGACCTGTCGGGCTTCTACAAGAAGTTCGACGGGGAAGTGACCCCGACGCTGCTGAAATAGGCCAGGGCAATTCCAGCAGGAGTGCGCAGCGGTTTGCGTCCGGAATTGCTTGGGAACAACACGATAGGGCATTTCCGCGACTCGGAGAAAAGCGGAAATGCTCCATGGGCGCCGCTGCCCGCGGGCGGGCGGCGGCGCGAGCCGCATCCTGCCGCCGATTGGAAGGCCTCGAAACGATGACCGACAACGCAAGCCGCGCCGGCGCGGCGCCAGGGCGGATTGCCGCCGCCTTGCGCCTGATCGACCGCATGAGCGCCATCCTCGCCGCCGCGGCAGCTGCGGCGCTGGTGCTTCTGGTGGTGAACATCGCCATCGACGTGGTCGGCCGCACGCTTTTCCAAGCGCCTCTCGTGGCCACGCTGGAGATGACCTCCTATTGGTGGATGCCCGGCCTCACTCTGCTGGCTTTCGCCTATACCGAGGTTCGCCAGGACCACATCAAGGTTACCATCCTGCTCGACGCCCTGCCGCCGCGCATGCGCCAGATCGTCGAGGGCTCGTTCGGCGTCCTGACGATCCTGCTTCTGGCTGCGCTCGCCTGGTACACGCTGGCCGACGCTTTGCAGAGCGCTCACATCGGCCAGACGACGCCGTCGACGCCGCCGGTGGCGATCTGGCCCTTCAAGTTCGCCGCGGCGGCCGGCATCGCGATGCTCTGCCTGCAGGTCGCGGCGACGACGCTGCGCCACTTCCTGGGCGTGCTGCCGAGGACGGGCGGGCCGGACGGCGAGGCGGACCGGCCATGAGCACGATCGAGACAGGAAACCCGTCGGCGGCCGGCGCGGGTGCGCCGCGCAGCCATCGCCTCGCGCGCGCCGTCTTCGCGGTCGCGGTCGCCGCGGCGGTCGGCGCCATCGCGGCCATGTTCTTCGGCGGCCTGCCGAAGCCGGCGATCGGGTCGCTGGTCGTGTTGCTCAGCATCGCCCTGCTGCTGATGGGCATTCCTGTCGGTATCGCCATGCTGGGCGCGGCGCTTGTCGGCCTCCATGCGCTGAGCACCACCAGGGTCGTGACCTCGACGCTCAAGGCGGTCGCCTACGATTCGGCCGCGTCCTGGTCCTACAGCGTTATCCCGATGTTCATCCTGATGGGCATGCTGCTGTGGAAATCGGGCTTGACCGCCTCGGCATTCGAGACGGCGCGCCGCTGGCTCGGCTGGATGCCCGGAGGTCTCGCGGTCGCGACCAACTTCGCCGGCGCCACTCTTGCCGCCAGCAGCGGCAGCACCATCGGCATCACCTATGCGCTCGGCCGCGTCTCGATCCCGGAAATGCTGAAGTCGGGCTACCACCCGCGGCTTGCCGTCGGCTCGGTCGCGGCGGCCGGCACGCTCGGCCAGATCATCCCGCCCAGTCTGCTGCTCGTCGTCTATGCAGGAGCGGCTGCGGTGCCGGTAGGCCAGCAACTCCTCGCCGGCGTCGTCCCCGGCATCATCCTCGCCCTCGCCTTCGCGCTGATGATCATCGTCCACGCTATCGTAAGCCCGGCGCTGGCGCCGCGCGTCGACATGAGCGGCGTCACCTGGCGCATGCGCTTCGCATCGCTCGCCGGCATCGTGCCGATCGCAATCGTCGTGCTGCTGGTCATCGGCGGCCTGTTCGCCGGCATCTTCACCGCCACCGAATCGGGTGTGTTCGGCATGATCGCAGCGCTGATCTTCGGGACCGTCCATCGCCTGCGCGAGGGTGCAACGGCGAGCGACATCTGGACCATGGTGAAGGAATCGATGGTCGGCACGCTCACCGGCACCGCGTCGATCTTCCTCTTGATCATGGGCGTCGCGGTACTCACGCGCGCCATGGCGCTGAGCCAGGTGCCAAACGCTCTGGCCCAGCTCATCGTCGACATGGGGCTTGGCCGCGTCGAGCTGCTGCTGATCCTGATCTTCGTCTACCTGCTGCTCGGCATGTTCATGGACACGCTGGCGATGATGCTGCTGACCATTCCGGTGCTGCTCGCCCCGCTCGAGGCGGTGGGGGTCGATCCGCTCTGGTACGGCGTGTTCCTGGTGGTGATGGCCGAGGTCGGCCTGCTCACCCCGCCGCTCGGTATCCTCTCCTTCATCGTCCACAGGATCGCGTCCGACTCGCAAACCGGCAGGCCGATCGGGCTCGGTGAGGTATTCCGCGGCGTCGCGCCGTTCGCCGCGACCGCGATCGCTGTGCTCCTGCTGCTGATCGCGTTCCCCGACATCGTGACCTGGCTTCCGGGAGCGAGTTCGTCCCGCTGACCCCTACCCCTCCCGCGAGAGCACGGCATTTATCTCCTGCCTCAGCACCTGCGCCCAGACGCCAACGCCGCGCTCGTCGACCTGCGAGGCGAGGCCCGCGACGCTCAGGGCAAGATGCGGCGTCGAGCCGGGGCTGGGGATCGCCATGCCGATGCCGACCACGTCCTTGGCGACGTTGCCGCGGCTGACCGTGTAGCCGATGCGCTGCGTCTCGGCGACGAGGTCGCGGATCTTGTCGACCGTCAGCGTCGAATAGGCCGGCAGGTAAGGCTCGATCGTGCGGATGATGTTTTCCCGCGTCTTTTCGTCGAGTGCGGCGAGCAAGGCGGTCGCACCGGCCCCCACGCCGAGGAAGCGGCGCTGGCCGACTTCCACCGGGATGACGCGGATGACCGAGTTGCCCTCTGTCTTGAGAACGCACGCAGCCTCGATGCCGCTGCGGCTCAACAGGTAGGCGGTAACGCCGGTGCGCTGGGCGACGCGGTCGACCGCGACCCGCCACTTCGCGACTTCGAGCGGGCTGCCGGTGACCGTCAGCCCGAGCTCGTAGGTCAACTGCCCGACGAAATAGCGCCGCCGTTCGGTATCGTGCCGAACCAGACCTTCGTCGACCAGGCATTTGAGGATGCGGTGCGTCGTCGAACGCGGCAGCAGCACAGCCTGGGTGATGTCGGCGAGACTGGCGCCCTGCGTGCCGCCGCGTCCCAGCCGGCGCAGGATAGCCGCGGCGCGCCGGATCGCCTGGGTTCCATCGGTATTGCCCTCCGTGGGCGACTGGTCGCGACTTCCCATCTCGTCCTCGGTCTGTTCGGGCGGCCCGTGCGCGGCGGGGTCATCCGCTCTACGTGCACGGCCGCCACGCGGTCAAGTCGATGCGCTTCCCGGACCTACGGGCATATCTATCCGGCGCCTTCACCGCGCGGCCGGCCCGAATGCGACCAGTCCGGCGTGACGGGCCGCCGCTCGGCCGACAGCGCTTCCTCTGTCAGGAACTTGGTGGTGCTCCAGCCCCCGTCCACGGCCAGCACCTGGCCATTGATCCAGGCCGATGCCGGCGACGACAGGAAAAAGATCGCCTGGGCGACATCCTCGGCAAGCCCCATCCGCGTCGATGGCGTCATGTCCACGTTCATGCGCCGGAAGCGCTCGTCGTCCATGCGGCCCATCGTCATCGGCGTGGCGACGACGCCGGGCGCCACGGCATTCGTCCGGATGCCGATCGAGCCGTACTGGCAGGCAAGGTGCGTGGTCAGCGCGTTGATGCCGCCCTTGGCGGCCGAATAGGCGCCGCCGCGCAGTCCGCCCAGCAGCGCATAGGTCGAGCTGACGTTGACGATGGTGCCAGGCGTCGCCAGCACGCGCAGGGCCTCGCGACAGAAACGGAAGGGCGAGCGCAGCATGACGTCGAGAAAGTAGTCGAGCGTCTCGTCGTCGGTCTCATGCACCGGCTTGGGGCTGCCGATGCCCGCATTGTTGACGAGATGATCGAGCCGGCCGAACCGCTCGACCGCGAGGTCGACGGCCCGGCGCGGCGCGTCATCGTCGCGCACGTCGACGGCAAGCGTTGCCACCGGCGCAGGCCCGCCGGCAAGAGCACGCTCCATCGCGGCGAGCTTCCCGGCATCTCGCGCGACGCCGACCACCGCGATGCCCGCCTCCACGAACATCTTTGCCGTCGCCAGCCCGATCCCGCTGGAAGCGCCTGTGATGACCGCCACATGCATGGTCAATCCCTTTCCGAGAGGCTGGTGTGGGGCGCGAGCGGCGCCGGAAGCGCCAACAGGTCGGCCGGCTGGCCGAGGCGAGACAAGAGGTGCGCCTGCTTGAGATAGTGGTGGACATCGGCCTCGGCCGAAAAGCCGATCCCGCCATGGACCTGGATCGCCGTACGGACATTGCCGAGCGCCGCCGCGGTCGCCAGGCGTCGAAGTGCAGCGATCTGGAACGATGCATCGTCCCGGCCGTCACGCCCGGCGAGCGCGGCCATGTCGAGCTGCGCCGAGACGGTCTCGGCGGCGATCGCCATGTTCGCGCAGTGGTGCTTGACCGCCTGGAAGCCCCCGATCGGCTGACCGAACTGGTGGCGCATCCGGGCATAGGCGACGGTGAGATCGCGCGCGCCCTCGGCAATGCCGAGAAGCTGTGCACTGATCATGAGGTCGGCGACGTCGAGAAGCCCGTCATCGCTCGACGTGGCGACGGTACGGCCGCTGCCGGCCCCGAGCCGCTCGACCGGGATCGACCGTCCAAGGCCCGTCTCCTGCCTGCCTGCCGCATCGCCGATCTCGACCAGCGCCAGCCTGCGGTTGTCGAAGACGAGGGCGAGGCTCGCGCTGCTGCGATCGACAAGCAGCATCTCGCCGCCGACGGGTATAGCGGCACAGACGGCCGTCCCGCCGGCGATCACCTCGAATGCGAGGCCATCGCCTGTCGATGTCAACAGCCGCGCACCGACCGCGGCCGCCAGGACGCGGGTCGAGACGACATGTCTGCCGAGCAGCACGTGCAGCAGCGCTTCCTCCACAAGGCTGAAGCCGGCACCACCTTGCGCTTCGGGCAGAGCCAGCCCTAAGGCGCCGAAGGCCGCCAGCCCGGACAGATCATCTGGATCGCGCCGGCGCAGCCGCGATACGGGATACTGCGCTTCCAGCATCGCGGCGGCGGTATCGAGGATTTGCCGCTGGTCCTCGGAGCGGTTGAGGTCGCAGGTCATGCTGCCTTGACCCGCGGCAGGCCAAGGATGCGCTCGGCGATGATATTGCGCTGGATCTCTGCCGTGCCGCCGGCAATCGTCTCGCTGTAGGATTCCAGGTAATCGTGGGTGGCCTGGCTGGCGATCAGGGCCTCGGCACCGAGAACGTCCATCGTCGCGCGATGGACGCGCTGGGCAAGCTCGGCGAAGCAGAGCCGCACCAACGATCCGTCCGATGCCGTCGCCGGTTGGCGCAGGAGCGTGCGGTAGGTCATCGCGCGCAGGGACGCTGCTTCGGCCCGCAGCGTCGCCAACCGCTCGGCCATGGCTGAGCCGGGCGCGGGCATGGCCAGCGCGATCAGGTCCTCGACCTTGACGGAAAGGTCGAGTTGCAGGCCGATCGCCGCTGTCTTGCGTTCGAAGGACAGCGTGTTCATCGCCACCCGCCAGCCATCGTGAAGGTCGCCCACCACATTCGACAGCGGAATGCGCACATTGTCGTAGAAGACTTCGGCGAAGTGCGTTGCGCCTGCCAGGTTCTCGATCGGGCGCACCGTGATGCCTGGGCTCCTCATGTCGCAGATGACCCACGACAGCCCCTGGTGACGCCGGAATCCGGGCGCGGTGCGAATCAGCAGTTCCTGGTAGTCGGCGACATCGGCGAAGCTGCTCCATATCTTCTGGCCGTTGACGACGAGGTGATCGCCTTCGACCACGCCGGTAGTGGCGAGCGAGGCAAGGTCGGAACCGGCCCCGGGCTCGGAAAAGCCCTGGCACCAGATCACCTGGCCGGTCAGGATTTTCGGCAGATGAAATGCCTTCTGTTCCGTCGAGCCGCACGCGATCAGCGTCGGTCCGGCGTGGTTCAAGGCTACGAAGGTGCAGTCGAGCACGGATGGCGCGCGTGCCCGGACATATTCCTCATACCAGATGATCAGCCGCTCCGGGGAAAGGCCGCGACCGCCATACTCGCTGGGCCAGCTTATCCCCGACCACCCGCCGGCGTGGCAGCGCGCGAGCCAGGCGAGCGCGTAGGCACGCGCGGCCGGACCATCATGCGGTGGGGGAGCAGCCGGCACACTGGCCAGAAGCCATTCCCGTGCCGCGGCGCGGAACACGTCGTCTTCGACGGTGAAGTTCAGTTGCATATCGGCCTCGCGGTCACGCCATCACGCCCGTGGCGCGGGCCGGCGCCGGCGGGGGAAGAAGCCACCCTAGCCCAGGCGCTGCGTACAGCATAGTCCCATTATATGGAACATTCAAAATCATCGCCATGAACTCTCCCGAGACGTTGGCTTGCCATCGCATCCGCATCGATCCAGCCATCTTGCTGCTTTCAGCTTGACATGATCGACTTCCCGCCGCAACCTTCTTGCCAATCCCGGCGAGGACCGGTCGTCTCATAACGTGGGAAACGAGGTTTCCGGTGGACTTTGACTGGACGGATGAGGATCGGGCGTTTCGCTCGCGCGTCCGCGACTTCCTGAAGCGTGAACTGCCCGCCGACTGGGCGGAGATTTCGCGCCATGGGCCCGGCTCGCGGGAGCAGACGGAGTTCTGCCTGGAATTCTGTCCAAAACTCGCCAAGGCCGGGCTTCTCGTCCCTCACTGGCCGCGCGAATGGGGCGGCGAGGATCGTCCTCCATGGGAGCATTTCATCCTCGGCGAGGAGATGTGGGCCGCCGGCGAGCCGCGCGGCGCCCAGTACATGAACGTCAACTGGATCGGGCCGACGCTGATGCGCTTCGGCACGCCCGAGCAGCGGCAGCGCTATGTGCCGGAGATGGCGGCCGGCAAGGCGATCTGGTGCCAGGGCTTTTCCGAGCCCGATGCCGGCTCCGACCTCGCCCGCCTGCGCACCCGCGCCGTGCGCGACGGCGACGACTACGTCATCAGCGGCTCCAAGATCTGGACCTCCTATGCGGGCCTGGCTCACCACTGCTTCCTGCTCGCGCGCACCGGCGAGGCCGGCAGCGGCAAGGCCGGCATCGCCATCTTCCTGGTGCCGATGTCCATACCGGGCATCGAGGTGCGCTCGATTCCCAGCCTCATCGGCCACGGCGACATCCACGAGACATTCTTCACCGATGTCCGCGTGCCGGCGAGCGCGCGGCTGGGCGAGGAAGGCCAGGCATGGTCGATCATCGGCTATTCGCTCGCCAATGAACGGGTCGGCATTCCACGCTACGAACTGTCCGCGCGCGTGCTCGACCAGATGGTCGGCGAGTTGCGGCGGCGCGGCGCGGCGGCAAGCCCGGTCGTGCAGGCACGCGCGGGTTCCGCGGCGGCGGCCTGCGAAGCCGCGCGGCTGCTGGTCTACCGCACCGTCGACAAGCGTGCGCGCGGCGAACCGCTGGGTGCCGAGGCGAGCCTCGCCCGCGTCGCGGTCGCCGAGGCCGACCACGCCGTAACCGATTTCGGCATGGAGTTCCTGCCCGACGCCTTCGACGGCGACGCCTTCCCCGCTTTCCTCGCCCACCATGAGCGGGCGATCGTCACCGGTATCGCGGCGGGCGCGGCCGAGATCCAGCTCGGCCTGATCGCCCGGCGATGGCTCGACCTGCCGAACGGAGACGCCTGATGCGCTTCGCGCCCAACGAGGACCAGGCCGCCTTCCTGTCCGTGCTCGACCAGATGACGGAGGCTCCGGAAGCCGGCTGGAAGGCGTCGCCGGACTGGTCGCGTTTCGACTGGTCCGATGCCTTCGATTCGCTGCTCGCCGACAACGGCTTCTTCGACTGCGCGCTCGAACCCACCCTGGGGCTTACCGCCGCGGCGGCGATGACCTGCCGCCTGGCCGGCCTACCGGTGCTGGTCGAGGCGGCGGCGTCCTCGATGCTGCGGTCGCGCTGGGGGCGCGACCTGCCGCGTCCCGTGGCCGTGATCGACGGCGATGCCGGCCGGGCGGTGCCCTTCCTGCCGGTGGCCAGGTCGTTGGTGATGATCGGCACCGACGCCGTTTCGGTCGCCGCCGTTGCCGCGGGAGATTTCGAGCCGGTCGAGAGCCTCTATGCCTATCCGATGGGCCGGTTGGCACCCGGCGCCCGGATCGCCTGGAGCAAGATCGACGATGATCCGCAACCGGTGCGCACGGCCTGGCGAACGGCCCTCGCGGCCGAATTGGCAGGGGTGCTGAAGGGCGGGCTCGACGCCGTGGTTGCGCATGTCGCCCAGCGCCACCAGTTCGGCCGGCCGCTCGGCGCCTTCCAGGCGATCCAGCACCGGCTCGCCGCCTCGGCGACGAAGATCGAGGCCGCTCGCTGGCTGGCGCTCAGGGCGGCGCAGACGCAGGATGCCGGCGACGCGGCGATGGCCATCGGCTATGGTCAGGAAGCATCGACGAAGGTGATCTATGACCTGCATCAGTTCATGGGAGCGATGGGCCTGACGCTGGAACACCCGCTGCACCGGTGGACCTACAGGGCGAGGCTGTTGCGGGCCGCTATGGGAGGAAGTGCTGCGAACATGACCGAGTTCTTCGTCAGGCGGTGGGGCGGTTCATGAGTGGCCTGCCGGAGTTCACCACCCTGCTCTTGTCGCGGCGGGAGCGCATCCTCACCATCACCTTCAACCGGCCGGAGGTACTCAACGCCTTCGCCGCGATCATGCATCTCGAGATCCTCGATGCGCTGCGCTTCGCCGCCGTCGACGAGGGCTCGGACGTGATCGTGCTCACCGGTGCCGGCCGCGCCTTCTCCGCCGGCGGCGACCTCGCACGCATGGACCAGTGCATCGCCAATCCCGTCGAGTTCGACCGCGAGGCCGCCGACGCCAAGCGCATCGTCTTTTTGCTGCTCGACATCGAGAAACCTGTGATCGCCAAGGTCAACGGTGCAGCGGTCGGCCTCGGCGCCACCATCGCACTGCTCTGCGACGTCATCTTCGCGGCCGACACCGCCCGAATCGGCGATCCGCACGTCAAGGTCGGGCTGGTCGCGGGCGACGGCGGCTGCGTGATCTGGCCGCAACTCATCGGCTTCGCCCGCGCCAAGGAGTATCTGTTCACCGGCGACCTGATTCCCGCACCGAAGGCGGCCGCGATGGGGCTGATCAACCACGCCGTGCCGGCTGCCGAACTCGACGCGCGGGTCGACGCCTTCTGCGACAGGCTGGCCGGCGGCGCGGTGCAGGCAATCCGCTGGACCAAGACCACGATGAACCTCGAGCTGAAGCGCATCGCCCACGCGTTGATGGACGCGGGGATCGCCTATGAGTCGGTCACCGTGCGCTCGGAGGAACACCGCCGCAGGGTGGCGGCGATGAAGGCGGAGATGCAAGAGCGCTCGGGCCGCGGCTCAAAGACCTGATTCCCGCAACCCGAAGAACGCCTGTATGAACCCGCTCGACGAACGCCTCAATTCCCTGCGTGCCTCAGGCCGAACCCTGCCCGGCGAGGGCCGTGCTCTCGGCGCCGTCGCACTGGAGAAGGCGCAGGCCGACCCCGACCGAGTCATCGTCATCGAAGGCGAACGCCACTTCTCGCGCGGCGAGATACTCGATCTGTCGCTGCGCCTCGGCGGCGCGCTCAAGGCGCGCGGTCTCGAACGCGGCGACGCGATCGCCTTCCAGCTTCCGAACTGGTGGGAGGCCTGCGTGGTCAACCTTGCGGCGGCACTGTTCGGATTTCGCATCATTCCCCTGCTGACGATCTACCGCGAGGCCGAACTTGGTACGATCCTGCCCGTCTGCGGCGTCAAGGCAGCCTTTGTGCCTCGGGAATTCCGAGGCATGGACTACCCGGCACTGATGGAGGGCGTCGAAGAGCATCCTTTGCATGTCTTCACCGTGCGCGGCGACGGCAAATCGAACGACGATTTCGCGGCACTCGTCCGCCACGAGCCGGCCGATCCCGAGGTTCCGCCCGCGGACGACATCAAGCTTGTGCTCTTCACCTCCGGCAGCACCGGCAGGCCGAAGGGCGTGATCCACAGCCATGCGACGATCGACGTCATGACCCGGCATACGGGGCAGTTCTGGTCGACCGGGCCGGGAGACGTCTTCCTGGTTGCCTCCCCGATCGGCCACATCGGCGGTTCGATCTACGCCTTCGAGTTCCCGTGGATCACCGGCTGCGTCGCGATGATGGCCGACAGCTGGGCTCCCGAGCGGGCGGTCGAACTGATCGACCGCCAAGGCGTCACCTTCATGGCCGGCGCGACACCCTTCCTCGCCGGGCTGATCGCCGCAGCCGAGCGGGCCGGATCGAACCTTCCGGGGTTGCGGCGCTTCATCTGCGGCGGAGCCAGCGTGCCGCCCGAACTGGTGCGCCGCGGATTGGAGCGCTTCCCGCATGCGACCGTCTCTCGCGCCTATGGCTCGACGGAAGTGCCGCTTGCCTGCCCCGGAATCCGTACGCGCGAGGAGGCGATGCTACGCGCCGACACGGACGGCGAATGCGCCAGCGAAATCCGCATCCTGTCGGAGACCGGCGAGCCGGTGCCCGAGGGCGAGAGCGGCGAGATCGTGGTGAAGGCTCCGCAGATGCTGATCGGCTATCTCGATCCGGCCGACGAGGACGGCGCCTTCACGAAGGACGGCTTTTTCCGCATGGGCGATCTTGGCCGGCTCGTGTCCGGCCGCTTCATCCAGATCACCGGGAGGAAGAAGGACATCATCATCCGCAAGGGAGAGAACATCAGCCCGCTGGAGATCGAGAACGCGCTGGCCCGGCACGAGGCCGTCAAGCAGGCATCGGTCGTCGGCGTTCCCGAGCCGGAGCGCGGGGAGATGGTGGTGGCCTTCGTCATCCCGGCACCGGGTGCAAGCTTCACCTTCGCCGACATGACCGCTCACTTGACGCGGCTTGGCCTCGCGCGCCAGAAGTTCCCCGAGCGGCTTCATATCGTATCCGAACTGCCGCTCAATTCGGTCGGCAAGGTCCAGAAGAATGAGTTGCGCATCTGGGCGTTGGAGCGCGCCTAGCGGCTAGGCATGGTTCCGACGGATCGTCGGTCACCGCGATGCTGGAAGTGAATTCGTGTGGTAGCGGACCAAATAGACCGCTGTTTTTTCTTGCGGTAGCCGCATCCGTCGCGGGGCGAGACCGCTGCGGGGCTGCCGTCGAAATCGTGAGCCTGCATCAGGCGGTCCTTGATATCCGCCGGCGGGTCGAAGGTGGTAGCTTCCATCCCGAGCGGGCCATGCACCCTTCCTGGCCCAAGCCAAGCGTTGGACTTCATGACGTCCTCGCTCGGAATTGACCGGGGGAGCTTCCTGTCCAACGCCGAAAAGCCCGCGTGAATGAAGCCTGATCGGAATACCCCAACTCCGCTGCAATGGCAGCGATGGTATTGCCACGTTCGCTCAGCCGTTTGAGTGTTGCGGTGCGGCGGACCTCCGACAGAAGTTCCGAAAAGCTCGTCCCCTCGGCCCTGAGCTGACGCTGGAAGCTACGCTCGCTCGTGCCGGCCGCGGCCACCAGCCGAGTCATCGACGGAGCCTCGTCCCAGTCGACCATGGAAGCAAGCAGCGTTGTCACTGCCGACGACAGAGTTCCATCGCCCCGCAGCGGATGGGTGATTGTCAGCTGACGACCCTCGACGCGATCGCGGGCTATGCCGGTGAACGGGCGGTCCATGATCCGGTTATCGATCCAGATCGTCAGTCCGCGCACCTTCGCAGCGTTAAGCCCGTCGCCGAACCAGGGTACAAGATGCGCCAGCCCGGCTGTCGGATGGGCCGGCATCTCGATTCGCATGAAGCGGGGCGGCGCGGCCCCGGTCATGCCGCAGATCCTGTCGATGATGGCGGCCGCGTACTGAAACAGGAGATGCGCGGTCTCGCCGTCGAAGCGATGTGCAAGCTGTTCGCGCACGATCGTCGCCCCCTGGCGCCGCTCCGTCGACAGGACTTCGTGCGAGGAATAGAAAGGCAGGGCCGCCAGGATCCGGTCGATCGCATCCCGCGGCGTTCCCGTGCCGAGCGCCACCTTGCTGATCAGTGCGAGCTCCAGGTTGCTGGTCTGGGCAAGGACGCGGCAGGGTAGGTCCGGGCCGAACCGGCGCGCGGCCGTGCGCAACAGGGCTGCGGCCTGTATGAGGGGAATGGGACGGAACGGATCGGCGGCAAGGTCGGCCGGCAGTCCGGCCTGCTTCAATGCATCTTCGACCGGGGTTCCCTTGCTCGCCACCCAGCCAAGTGTCGGAAAGAGGGCGAACCCGCGGATCAAGGGAATGGTGACCGGCATTTCGCTCCATGGCCTGCTCGCGGCGATGTAAAGCCGACGGCATTGTAATCTGGCGCCAAATGCCAATCCAGAGGCTTAGCCCCTCGATATACTTGATATCGGCAGTATCGCCGAAAGGGGACTACGACATGAACGTTGTCAGGCATTTCGCTGTAGCCACGGCCACCGCAGCGACCCTTGCGCTCGCCCACCAGGCCGCATTTGCTCAGGAAGTCACCGGCAAGCTCGGCTCGCCGGAGGCTACAACCACCATCGACGGGCGCCAGCTTCCCCCGCCAGATCCCAGGTTCGAGGGCGAGATCAGGGAGAAGGCTTCCGAGTCGACGCCCTGGTGGCCGCCGCGAGTCGTGCCGCCGAAGGGCGCGCCGAACGTTCTGCTCATCATGACCGACGACCAGGGCTTCGGCGCACCGAGCACTTTCGGCGGTGTCATTCCCACGCCCACGATGGACCGGATAGCCAATGCGGGCCTGCGCTACACGAACTTCCATTCGACGTCGCTATGCTCGCCGACTCGGGCGGCGATCATTACGGGGCGCAACCATCACTCGGTCGGCTTCGGCGTGGTGAACGAAATCGCGACGGGATATCCGGGCTACGATTCCATCATCCCGATCGAGAAGGGAACGATCGGCACCATCCTGAAGGAGAACGGCTACGCCACGTCGTGGTTCGGCAAGGACCACAACACGCCATCTTTCCAGTCGAGCCAGGCGGGGCCCTTCGGCCAATGGCCGAACGGCATGGGTTTCGAGTACTTCTACGGCTTCGTCGGCGGCGACGCGAGCCAGTGGCAGCCGAACCTGTTCCGCAACACGACCCCTATCTTTCCCTATCTCGACAATCCCGGCTGGAACCTCGAGACCGCGATGGCCGACGAGGCGATCCAATACATGAAGCAGCTCAAGGAACTCGCCCCGGATAAGCCGTTCTTCATCTACTACGTACCGGGCGCCACACACGCCCCGCACCATCCGACACCCGAATGGATCAAGAAAATCAGCGACATGCACCTCTTCGACGAAGGCTGGAACACGGTGCGAGAGAAGATCTTCGAGAACCAGAAGCGGCTCGGCATCATGCCCGAAAACGCGCAGTTAACGCCCTGGCCGAAGGACCTGCCGGAGTGGAATTCGCTGAGCTTCGAGGAAAAGAAGCTCTTCATCCGCCAGGCCGACATATATGGCGCCTACCTCGCCTATGCCGACCATGAGATCGGCCGCGTCATCCAGGCGGTCGACGACCTGGGAGAGCTCGACAACACCCTGATCATCTACATCGGCGGAGACAACGGCGCGAGCGCCGAGGGCATGCTCAACGGCACGCCCAACGAATTCACCACCTTCAACGGCGTTCCCGTTCCGGTGAAGGACCAGTTCCTCTGGTATCCGTTCTGGGGGTCGGAGCGAACCTTCCCGCACTTCGCGGCCGGCTGGGCCTGGGCGATGGACACCCCGTTCAAATGGGTGAAGCAGGTGCCTTCGCATTTCGGCGGCACCGCGCAGGGCGTCGTCATGTCATGGCCCGGCCACATCACCGACGTCGGCGGGATTCGCCGCCAATTCCACCATGTCATCGATATCGTGCCGACCATCCTGGAAGCGACCGGTATCACCCAGCCGGATACAATCGACGGTATCGGGCAGGCCCCGGTCGAGGGTGTCAGCATGGCGTATACATGGGGCAAGGACGATGCCGACGCGCCCTCGACGCACGTGACCCAGTACTTCGAGATGCTCGGCAACCGGGCGATCTATCACGACGGCTGGGTGGCAGCGACGACGCCGGTGACGCTGCCCTGGGAACTGAGCACGGCGACCCCGCCCGACGTGACCACCGGCTACAACTGGGAGCTCTACAACGTCGCCGACGACCCCACCCAGGCGAGCGACCTCGCCGCCCAGCATCCCGAAAAGCTGAAGGAACTGCAGGATCTCTTCTACGTCGAGGCTGCAAAGTACAATGTCCTGCCGCTCGACAACTCGACCCTGGCGCGCTGGAACACGCCGCGCCCGAGCCTGACGGCGGGGCGGACAGAGTTCACCTACCGAGGCGTGCTGTCCGACGTGCCGGCGGCGGCGGCCCCGAGCACCCTTAACAAGGGCTACACCATCACCGCGCAGGTCGAGATTCCCGAGGGCGGCGCCGAAGGTATGATCGTCACCCACGGCGGCCGCTTCGGCGGCTACGGCTTGTTCCTGAGCAAAGGCGAGTTCGGCGTCGGCCGCGGCAAGGTGGTGTTCCTCTACAACCTGCTCGACCTGAAGCGAACTGCATGGGAAGGCCCGGAACTGGAGGCGGGCAAGCATACGATCGTCTTCGAGTTCAAGCCCGACGAGCCGGGTCTCGGCAAGGGTGGTACCGGCGTGCTCTCTGTGGACGGCAAGGAAGTGGCGAGGAACAGCCTTGAGCACACTACGCCGATCACCTTCCCCGAGGACGAAACCTTCGACGTCGGTCTTGACACCCGCACCGGCGTGGCGCTGGTGGAGTACCGCTACGACGTGCCGTTCAGGTTCACCGGCACGATCGACAGGCTGGACTTTGCGCTCGCGCCGGAAGTCACTGCGGCGAAGTAGCAGCGGGCGGCGGCGCGGAGGCGCAGGCATTCGATGACCGGCAGGCTTATGAACAACGCACTGATGGTCGCCGCCATCGGCGAGGCCCTGACCGGTGCCGCGCTTTTCGTCGCGCCGTCGCTCGTCTCGGTGCTGCTGCTCGGCGAGGACTTGTCCGGCATCGCCGTCCCTGTCGCCCGTGTCGCCGGCATCGCCCTGATAGGCCTCGGGATCGCCTGCTGGCCCGGCCCGCCGCTCGCCGGCATGCTGGTCTACAGCGGGGCGGTCGCGGCCTATCTCGCCTGCATCGATCTGCAGGGCGCGCGCGCAGGCATTCTTCTTTGGCCGGCCGTCATACTGCACGTCGTCCTTACAGTCCTGCTGGTGCGTGAACTGGTCAAACCTCGGCGATGATCCGTGCCGCCACGCTGCTCGACAGGCAGGACATATGGTAGCCGAAGTTGGAGAGCCGACGTCCCCGGTGGGAACAAGCAGGGATCCTGCTGGATCTCGGCGAGTTGGACCTCTCTGGCGCTGGCGCCCAAAGGATCTTCCGGCGGCGCAGCGGCGCCATCGAAGGCACCATGCAGCAACTCACCTCAGATGCGCAGTTCATCGAGGAGTTCCTTGGTCTCCCTCAGGTCCGACAAGTCGAAACCCTCGGTGAACCAGTCGTAGATCGGGGTGAGGAGATCGGCGGCCTGCCGCCGTTCCCCTCTCTCAACCAGGAGTCGCGCGAGGTCGCGCGCGGCACGCAACTCCCAGAAGCGAGCGTCCTGACTTTTAGCCGTCGCCAGCGCCCGCCGGAACGCCGCTTCCGCGCCGGCGCCGTCGCCGGGCCGCAGCCGCCGCCGAATGACACCCTCTCGGCGCTGAATTTCGGCCAGTTCGTAGAAAGCCCCGCTGCGCCTCGCCAACTCTTCGGACGCTGCGATCGTTTCGAAGGCCAGAACATCGCCGATCGCGGCCTGCGCCTCTGCAAGGACCGATCGCGACAGGGCGCCGAAGAGGCCGCTGCCCGTCGCCTCCACCTCCTCGATCAAGCGAGGCAGCGCATCGGCAGCACCGGCGGGGTCTCCCGTTGCGAACATAGCCCAGCCTGCAACAATACGGGCCATTGCCTGCCAGAACTGGAGGCCACGCAGCCGTGTTTCCGAAGTAACCTCCAACGCCAGTTCCCTCGAACGGGCAGCCTCTCCCGCCAATGAAGCCAACGCAGCGCGGTGCCAGATCGCGTGGGCCTTCGTGTGGACCTCACCCGACGCCTGGACGACATCCCACGCTTCACCGGCCAGTGCGCGAGCGCGATCAGGAAACCCAAGCGCCAGTTCCGCGAAGGCGAGATAGGAATTGATCGACACGATCGGATCGGCGCCCGTCACGGCGCTGAGACTTTTGTCGCGCTCGTGATCGTAAAGCGAGCGCGCCGTTCCCAAAGTCTCACGGGCCTCGGTAAGCCGGCCTGCCATTGTCTGGCTGTCGCCCAGCATTCGAAGAGCCATCATAGAGAGTTGAGGATCTCCCCGGCGGGTCGTCTCCTCACGCATCTCCTTGGCGACGACGAGCGCAGGACCGACGTTTTCGCGCACGTGGTAGACAGCCCAAACTCCATAGCGGGCGAGCATGAACAGCCGCTGATCGTCGGCATCCCGGGCCAGGGCATCTGCGCGAGCGTAAAGGGTCTTGGTTCGTTCGTGGCCGTAGCCGTAGCGGACAAGCGACAATTGGGAGTGTGTGATTGCAATGGCGGCTTCCGCCCGCCTCCGCTTCGGCACATCATGGAGCGCTGGCAGCAACGCGAGTGCGCTTGCCAAATGCGCCTCGGCCTCGGCGAAGGCGGCCCGGCCGACTGCGGCCTCGGCGGCCTCGTGCCACCAGCCGATCGCTCGCTCCGCGTCGCCGCCCGCCTGGGCATGCTGGGCGAGTATCTCGGGACGAGCCGCGCCACTGACCTCAAGGATTCCCAGAAGGCGCATATGAAGCAACTGCCGCCGGCTCTTGAGCATGCTCTCATAGGCGGCATCCCGGACCAGCGCATGCTTGAAAAGGTAGCTCGCGTCGGGCGGCACGCCCCGGCGAAACACCAGTTCGGCCTCGACCAGCTTGCGCATCGCTTCGGTCAGGTCCGCCTCCGGCATGGCGGCGAGGGCCGCGATCGAACGATAGTCGAAGCTGCGGCCGATGACAGCTGCCGTCTGTGCCACCTCCTTCACCGGCTGCAACCGGTCAAGACGGGCCATCAGCGAGTCGTGCAGCGTCGTCGGTATCGCCAACGCGCTCAATGGCCCCTCGAGGCAATAGGCATCGTTCTCCTCGTGCAGCATGCCGGACTCAATCACTGCCTTGGTCATCTCTTCGACGAACAGGGGCACGCCGTCGGTTCTGGCGGCGATCTCTTCGAGCAAATCGTCCGGCAAGCGCTTGCCGCGGGTGATGCGCAGGACAATTGCCTGCGTCGCCGCGCGCGCCAGCCGGTTCAGCGCCAGCCTCGTCACCACCGGATGACTGGCGAAAGACGCGACGAAGGTCGGGCGCGCGGTGATAAGCATGAGGACGCCGATGCCCTGCACGCGATCAAGCGCAAGCTCGATCAATTCCAATGTGGTGGGATCGATCCAATGCGCGTCCTCGATCACCCACAACACAGGCCGCCGTTCGGCCAAGCCGGCGAGTTGGTCGATCAGGACAGCGAGAGTGCGATTGCGGCGCTGCTGCGGCGTCAGTGCCGACGCGCCATAACGCGCCTCGCCGTCGATACCCAGGATCGCCGCCACGAGGGGTGCAGCCTCGCCGATATCGTCGCTACCTCGGGCAAGAAGCGATTCCAGCCGCTCCAGCCGGCGCTCGGTGCTATCCTCCGCGGCGAAGCCGGCCGCGAAGGTGAGGTGCTGGATCACCGGGTAAAGCGCGGAATCCGTATTGTAAGGCGAGCACTGATAGCGCAGCAGGAAATGTGGATCGCCTGCCGATGCCTCGATCAGCGCCTCGGTGATCCGCGACTTGCCGATGCCGGCCTCGCCGGTGAGCAGCACCACTTGGCCTTCGCCACTCCTGGCCTGCCGCCACCGCTCCGACATGAAGCCGAGTTCCTGGTCGCGACCGACGATCGGCGCCAAGCCGCCTCCATGCCGGGCCGCGAAGCGGGTTTCGAGGGTGCGTTCGTCGAGCACGGCGAAGGCGGCGGTGGGTTCCTGGATGCCCTTTAGGGTTTGGGCGCCGAGGTCGCGCAGCACGAAGACGTCTCCCAGCAGGCGGCGGGTCGCCTCAGCGATTACCACCGTGCCGGGCCCGGCCGCGCTCTGCAGCCGTGCTGCGAGATTGGGCGTATCGCCGACCACGGCCTGCTCCTGCGCCGCACCCTCGCCAGCGAGGTCGCCGACGACGACAAGCCCCGTCGCGATGCCGATCCGCGCCTGCAAGGCCGTTCTGTCGGGTGTCTGCAGCCTTCCCATCGCTCTCACCACCGCCAGGCCCGCTCGCACCGCCCGCTCGGCTTCATCTTCATGGGCTTTCGGCCAACCGAAATAGGCGAGCACGCCATCACCCATGAATTTCGCGACATGTCCCTCGAACCGTGTGATCTCGCCAGCCACCGTGTTCTGATAGACGCGGATGATCTCGCGCATGTCTTCGGGATCGAGCTTGGCTGAAAGCGCGGTCGAGCCGACGAGGTCTGTGAACATCACCGTCAACTGCCGGCGCTCCGCGTCGGGCTGCTTTGCCGCATCTACGGGCAGCGGAGCGAGCGAGGCGGCAGCGCTACCAGACGCGGCGTTCAGGGAGGCGATCGCCTCTAGCAGCTTCTTACGATGGCCGACCGAGGCGACCCCTATGTCCTTGAGGTCGTCGCCGGTCAATTGAAGCAGCACTTCGCCGTCGACATCGTTCTCATCGAAAGCCTGCCGGTACCGCTCGAGCCCAAGGCCCACTAGCCAAGCCGCGATATCCAATGGCCTCCCCTATTCAGCCTGAGGCAGGATGATCCACAATACCTCAAACAAGAGCCGGTGTATCGTCCTGGCCTTGGCCTCTCATTGGGCGGCCGTCATGCCGCGCCATACCGGGAACCAGACGTATGGACCGTGGCCATAGACGTCGATCCGGTGGGAGACACAGGAACCGGTGGGAGACACAGGACGAAAATATCAAGAAACTGCGGAAGAACGAAGTGTTCCGCCTTTCCGTAAACGGTTGAAACTGTTTGCTTCAACAGCCCGCCCCTGGGCATCGCGCTTTTCAATCGCACGCCGGTTCGCTGCGCTCCGATGGGGCGGCCTGGCCGGTCGACGGGCGGTCGCGCTTGCGAATTCCCTCGAGTTCGATTTCGCCGGCCAAGGGCACCGCTCTCAGGCAATCTTTTCGGGCTTTTCGGCGCATTCCATGCAAGCGAGAAACTCTTCGCGCCGCGGTGCAGGTCACCAATCCTCGTAGGCCGGGCAGCGATCGGCCGGGATTTCGGACAAGAGAAAGGTCTTGTCGTCGATGCCGGGCTCGAGGTCGATGCCGCTTTCATCGTCGCACCCGTCGCTCATGCGAATGCGCCCGGTTGCTTCGAGATCGACCAGCAACTGCCCTTTCTTCGCTGCCTGCCGGATCAAGACCGCGCCGCCATCGCACTCCACTCCACAATGGATGTTCTTCCCATCCTCTGCAGGCACACATTCGCCGCCGGCGGCCAGTTCCTGTCCGCTCCGCATCTTCGCGCGGAGTTCGAAATAGTAGTTCCGCTGCCCCTTCGGGTAATACTCGTCGGGATCGTGGGCGTGATAGGCCAAGCTGAACCCGATCGATTGCACTTGCTGATCTGGATGCGCCTTCAGATGGGCGCCGTCGTACTGCCTCGCAAAGCAGATGCGCGTTCCAGGTTCTGGGGGCAACAGTCGAGCGATCTGGCCTTCCTTGCCCGGCTCGATCGGCTGCGCCAGTGCGGAAAACGCCAATGAACAACCCGCCGAGAGAGTGAATGCGGCGACAGAACGCAAAATCATAGATCGTTTCTCGACAATGGCGGAGCAGGATACCGGGGCGAAGATCGCTTCCCGCACGATATCCGGTCTTGCGGCATCGGCAAGGCATCCGATCGGCCCACCGTCGCGACGCAACGGATCGTTTGCTTCACGCAATGAGGGCGGGCTCGCACCATATCCGATCGACGGATGACTTACGACGATGCCGCCGCGCTGCGCGAGGGCGTCTGCGAGACCGACGGGGGCAGGCTGGCCGGCGGCGGCGATGGCGACGCGCGGCGGTGCGACGGCGGAAACGCCAAAGCGCGGTGAAGGTTCTCCAACACGCTTCCGGATGGCGGGAAGAACGGCTCGCGAAAGCGCGTAGGCTGGCGCTCCCGAAGGAGCATTGCCTGAGTCCGCCAGCCCGCGCTCTCGCCCGAAGGCTCGTCGCGCGGGCCTTCTAGATAAAAGCGGTCCACCCTGTCGACGCACGATTTTGAAATTGCATGAAATATGACGTGACCGAATTTCATGCCAAAGATTTTCATGTCTACTTTTGACATTTCAAAGTAATATTTCAAGTCACCACTCGAATTGGTCACCAAAGATCTCCGTTCATATACACGCCAATACCGCCGACGCGCCTGACACCCGCACCGCAGGACGGGCGGACCGACGCCGGCGGAGGCTCCTGAGCCCTTCGCCACGGATCAGCGCTTCCCGAGTTGTAACTACAGTTTTACTGGCGCGGCGCGGAGGCCGGGAGTAACCTTGAAGATATCAGGAGGTCATGGTCATGCGTTATCTGGCCATTGCGATCGCGACCGGGCTTGCCACCATCGTGTCCGGCTGCACGACAAGCTATCTCGACAGCGTGAACTATCTCGGCAGCGCCGGCACGTACGAACCGGGCTATCGCTACACGGGCTACGGTCCGGCATATCTCGGGCAGACCGGCCTGTATGGGCTCAGCCCCGGGACGGCGCGTGTCCAGCGATCCGACCGCGCCCGTCTCGCCAGAGACAATGCCGAGCATAACTACGGCCGCTGAGGCCGAGAGGACTACGGGTCAGTCCGTCGGCCGCGCAGCGGCCCCTTCGCCGAACGCCGCGCACGCGTGCCGTTGCGGTGATTTCGGCAATCCGGCCGCGTGACCTTGTCGCGCCACGCCGGGTCCTCGCTCGAATCCGGCCTCAGGCCTCAATCCGGATTCACGTTTGAATCACGCACGCCGGAAGACGTTACCCAACGTAACAACCAGGGAGAGTGGGGCGCTCACGGACGCCCCGCAATCGAAGCCCGAGCGCGCCAATTCCAAAAAGGGGCGGCAGGCGCTGCTGGGCACCGGGGACGGAGCGCTGCCTCCCAAGCGTCTCCGTCCCCTCCGGCTTCACGCTGGGTTCACGTAGTCCGAGTTTACTTGCTTCCGGGCACGCAAAGGACGAGACTTGGCGGACCCGCCAGGAACAACGCTTTGAGGAGTGCCTTCAGTCAACGGCGATCAGCATTCGCGGCCTGTCCGCGCCAGCCGACCGTGTGTCGTAGAACTTCGGGGGTGACAAGTCATGACCGACGCAAGTTTCGCAACCAAGGCCCGCGCCTCGACCGTTCGGAAAAAGGCCAGCACGCTGCAGTCTGGTCGCGTGTCTCTCTCACGTCTCCCGGTACAGGGTTTCGCGTCGAACCGGGATGCCGCCGGGGGCTGCTACTTCGAAGAATACGAGATCGGGATCGGCGCCTGGAAGGCGACGATCGTCAAGGTGCTGGACTACGGTTCAGGCCGCACGCGGCTTCGGGCGCGATACGAAGCCGACCAGAAGGCCGGACGGCCCGAGCGGCAAAGGCGGCACAGCGTCCGCCGCCGCCGAGCGAGGCGCTACGTCGAAAGTTTCTGAACGGGAAGCCGCCCCTTCGCGTCGCCGCGCTGGATTTCGCGGTGACGAATGCGGCACCCGGCGCCTCCTGCGGGCCGATCCTGAAGACATCGACCGTCATCTGCGCAATGCGCCTCGGGACGTCGAGATCATCACCTGGGCCGGCCAAATGGCCAGGGGACCACGTCCGGACGGAGCGGGCCGGCCGCGGCTTGTCGTCAAACGCCAATCCGAAACCTGCGGCCAGCGGTTTTCGTAGCTTGATCGAGATCAAGGGAATATCAGCGCTTTGCTGCTCGTTATCGAGCGCGGCGAGCAGCGTGGCATTTTGCCCCCCTTGGCACGATGGACGCCTCCCGGGGCAGCGACTATGATCTCGGCCAACATCGGAAAGGCATCATGAACTACCAGCGGTTCTTCGAAGAAGCGATCGATCAGATCCATGCGGAGCGGCGTTACCGGGTCTTTGCCGACCTTGAGCGGATCGCCGGTTCCTTTCCCCGCGCCATCTGGCGCTCCGGCGACGAGGCCAAGGAAATCATCGTCTGGTGTTCCAACGACTATCTCGGCATGGGACAACACCCCGATGTCATCGCTGCGCAGCAACAGGCGGCCGCCCGGATGGGCACCGGCGCCGGCGGCACCCGCAACATCTCCGGAACCAACCATCCGCTGGTCGAGCTGGAAATCGAGCTGGCCGATCTGCACGGCAAGGAATCGGCGCTCGTCTTCACCTCCGGCTTCGTTTCGAACGAGGCCGCCATATCCACCATCGCGCGGCTTCTGCCCAACTGCCTGGTGCTTTCCGACGAACTCAATCATGCCTCGATGATCGAGGGCGTGCGCCGCTCCGGCGCCGAGAAGAAGATCTTCCGCCACAACGACGTCGCGCATCTCGAAAGCCTGCTCCAGGCTGCGGGCCGCGAACGCGCCAAGCTGATCGTCTTCGAGTCGGTTTATTCGATGGACGGGGATATCGCGCCGATCGCACGGATCGCCGACCTCGCCGAGAAATACAATGCGATGACCTATATCGACGAAGTCCATGCCGTCGGCATGTATGGACGTCGCGGCGGCGGCATCACCGAGCAGGAAGGCCTTGCCCACCGGATCGACGTCATCGAAGGCACGCTCGCCAAGGCGTTCGGCACCATGGGCGGTTACATTTCGGGGCCGCGCACCGTAGTCGACGCGGTGCGCTCCTATGCACCCGGCTTCATCTTCACCACGGCGCTGCCTCCGGCGATCACAGCGGCCGCGACAGCCTCGATCCGCCATCTCAAGCAGTCGGGCGCCGAGCGCGAGGCGCAGCAGCGGCAGGCCCAGCGCACCAAGGAGGTCCTGTCGGCGGCCGGTCTTCCGGTGATGCCGTCCTCGACCCATATCGTTCCCGTGCTGGTGGGCGACCCCGAGCTCTGCAAGATGGCGACCGACAGATTGCTCGGGCTGCACGGCATCTACATCCAGCCGATCAACTATCCCACCGTGCCGCGCGGCACGGAGCGGCTGCGCATCACGCCGACGCCGTTCCATTCGGATGCGCTGATCGCCGAGCTTCGGGATGCCCTGGTCGAGACCTGGGACGCCATCGGCATCCCCTATGGGTCGGCCGGCAAGCCTTCGATCGCCAAGACCGACCGCATCATCCCGCTGCTGGTACCCAAATCAGGCGGCTGAACCCCGGCACCGCCGGGGTCATGGCGACCGGCCTGGTGTCACTCGCCTTGCCGAGGCCTCCTGGCCAGAGGATCGTGGCGCATGCCGCGTCACAGTCCCCGCACCCAGGTGGCGATGCGGCCGGCCGCTTCCTCCAACTGGTCGAGGCGGCGGTGAAAGCAAAGCCGCAGAAAAGCCTCGCCGCCGACCCCGAAGGCGGTGCCCGGCGCCAGCCCGACATTGGCGTGGTCGACGATGTCGAATGCGGCGCGACGCGAGTCGGCGAGACCTTCGATCGCAAAGAACAGATAGAAGGCGCCCTGGGGAACCGTGAAACGCGCCCGCCCGGTCTCACCGAGGATGCGGCAGACGAGGTCGCGCGCCTGCCTCGCGCGCTCGACCTGCCCGGCCACGAAGCCTTCGCCCTGGTCCAGCGCCGCGACCGCGCCGCGCTGCATGAACTGCGCGACGCCAGAGGTCGAGTATTGGATCAGGTTCTCGAACATCGCCTGCAGCGAAGGGTGGACACGAAGCCAGCCGACGCGCCAGCCGGTCATCGCCCAGTTCTTCGAAAAGCTGTTGACGAAGAGAATGCGGTCCTCGTCAGCCATGATGTCGTAGAAGGACGGCGCGCGGCCCCCGCCGTAATGGAACAATGCGTAGATCTCGTCGGCAATGATCCAGAGGCCGCGTGCCCGAGCAAGATCGAGGATCGCCTGCAGCGTCGCCCTGTCGGCGGTCCAGCCTGTCGGGTTGGAGGGCGTGTTGATAAAGATCGCCCTGGTGCGGGGCGTGATCGCCGCCGCCAGCTTCTCGATGTCGAGCGCCCAGCCATTGGCGGTGTCGTCGAGCGGCACGGGGACAGGGCGCGCGCCGGCAACGCCCGCCGCGGCGGTGAGATTGGGCCAGGCAGGCGACAGATAGACGACCTCGTCGCCGGCCCCCGCGGTCGCCTGCAAAGCGAGCTGGATCGCCTGCATACCCGAGCCGACGACCATGAACTCCTCGTCGACGAAACGCCTGCCGAAATGCCTGCGGTGATATCGGGCGAGGGCGTCGCGCAGTTCCGGTATGCCGCGCTGCCAGGTGTAGAAGGTCTCGCCGGCATTCAGCCCGGCCACGGCGGCCGAACTGATGAAGTCGGGCGTCGGCAGGTCGCCCTCGCCCGCCCACAGCGGGACCAGCCCGTCCTTGTGCCGGCCGTGGTTCATCACGGCGACGATGCCGCTTTCCGGCGCCAGCCGTGCTTCGAGGCGCATCGTTTCGCTGAGGGTCATGTGGGTCGTCCGCGGTCGAATGAGTCGGGAGCACAATCCGTCAATACGCCGGATTTTGACAGGCCTCCGGCGGATATGGCTTTGGTCCAGGCAGGCCCCATGCCAACGGTCGATAAGATCGACCGTTGGACGGCGTCAAGGCGTCACCCGGTGTCGACAGGATTCGCAATGCGCGTTCTCATACGCATGCGGGTGCCTGTGCATCGCCTTCGTCACGGATCACGGCAAAGGGGGACGCGATCGAAGGCCGCGCCTTCCATACGTCGTCCGCCAGCCTCGCTGCCCCGGTAGCTTCCAGGGACGGTCGCAGCCCCAGCGCGGCTTGAAATGCGCCAGACCGGGGCAGATCGCCTTCGCCACGCGAACGCCGGTTTCGGGGCGCGATAAGTCCCGGAACCAGGCGCTCTCTCCCGTCGCAGCGGACATTTCCTCGACGAGACCGGGCAAAGTGCCGACCATCCCCGAGGCCTCCTCGGCAATCGTGCCGTCTTGTCCGCAAAGAAAGTCGAGCCTCTTGATGTCGCTCTCGACAAGCCATGTCGCGAGACGGAGGTCGGCATTGCTCATAGGCATATTCCGGGCTTTCCGGATTTCATGCGCGTCGAGCGCAAGCTCGGTCTGGATCATCTCGAGAAACGACGACCTCAGAGCATCCCCCAGGACGAAGGCGGCTGCGAACCCTACGGCGATCTGTTTGCCGTTCCGGTCGCACGACAGCGCCGCCACCGCATGTGCATTCCGGAAGGTCGAAATATCCAGGAACCACACCCGCCTGCCGGTTTGGTCCCGATGTTCGGCAAGCGCCTTGCTCAGATCGGGATCGCCGAACAGGCCGGGTGAAAGACGAGTGCGCACGCAGCCTGGCCACCACCAGATTCCGGTTGCATCGCGTTCGACGAGTTCCAGGACGGCGCGCGACTGCGCCGCGCGCCAGGAAGCACCGGCAGCGCAGCCATTCGAGTCGGCGTTCAGGCTGCTGTCGCCGTATACGGCCTCGCCAAACCCGCCATGACAGAGGAATGCCGGACAAAGCGCGATACTGGAACCATCCAGATCGCTGACGGTCGACCACAGATCGGGCCGCGACAACTGACCGGCCGGCGGAACGGCGTCCCAGTCGGCCCACAGGCGATTGTAGCGATCGCGGTGACGGACCTGGGTCGCAGAAAAGCCCAGGATGCGGGCCGGCGGCAGCATTCGCAGATCTCCGGCCTCGGAACTCCGGACGAGCTTGGCACCATCGGCCCGCTGGTGCATCCAGCTATGCGTCTCCACCGCCTCCCCGAGGCAGCTCAGCACCGCCCTGGCCGGATCGAAACCCTTCCCGCTCGCCGTGACCTCGCGCGAGCCGGCGCCTTCGCCGAGTCCGAGCCTCGTGGCAGCAATGAAGCCACCCGGAACATCGAAGATGTCGACGGTCATTTGGCAAGCAGCGGCGAACCCATAGAGTTCGCGACGGTCGGCCGTCGTCCCGCTCCCGGCGGGCCCCGCCAAGCCCAGTTCCGTCAGGTCGCGAAGCACACGGCCATCGTCGATGACCGCTCGCTGGCCGAAATCTGCTGGTGCATCTCCTGGAGGAACAGGCCCAGCGCCGAGGAGTTCCCAATGTTTCCGTTCAAGCCGCACGCCCGGTCCGCCATTTACCTCAAGATCGAATCTGGTCTAAAGTAGCATGAGGGCTTGCTCCTCTTCGACCACTAGCCATAGAGGTCCAAATGTGCTCCCGTACCGACCGGCGCGCGATGCAGCTGGTTTCCGCGCATGAATCGTGTGGCTGTTTCGCCGTTCAACTGAAAATCCCTGCCGGTTCAGACTAGTCCTGAAGAAAGTTCGTGGTGGTGATGTCGACATCAGTTGTCGAAAAAAGAGCTCAGGAAACCGCACCACGGAAGCGTCTCGCAATCAGGCTCATCGGTGGCTTCGAAATCCGCAGCTCGGACAAGGTCCATGCCCTCGACAAGCGGAAAGCGGGCGCAATCCTTGCGTATCTCGTGCTTAACGCGCAGTCGCACGAAACGCGTGGGCGGCTTTCGGCGCTGCTGTGGAGCGATCGGGACGAGGAGCATGCCCGGGCCTCGCTGAGACAGTCGATCCGGGACCTCAAGCAGATCGAGACCGCGACAGGCGTGGACTTTCTCGTCGTCGACAAACATTCCGTCGGCATTGATCACGACGCATTGGAAAGTGACGTTTCGGCGCTCCAGAACGCGCTCGACAGGCGGAATTTCGCGCAAGTCGATGTGTTGCTGGCGCGCGGCCGCGAATCGTTGTGCGAAGGACTTCGGGATTGCGATCCGGTCTTCGACAACTGGATTGCGATGACATCGACGCATTGGGCGGATCGCGTTCTGGACCGACTGTCCAAATCGCTCGACATGCCCAACCTGACTTCGGCCGAACGAAAGACTATCGCCGGTTGCGTGCTTCGCCTCGAACCGTTTCACGAGGCAGCCGTGACGGAGATGCTGCGCGCTTTGTATCGGGAGGGCGGTTACCCTCGGGCACGCGTTTTCTTCGAACATTATTGCGCTGATCTGAGGTCGGAGCTCGACCTTTCGCCACCCAGAGAAATCGTGCGACAGTTCGAGCAGTTCAAGGAGGCCGCGGACGCTCCCTCGGGCACGACCATCAGTGTGCCCGGCTTCGAAGAAGACGCTGCTTCCTTGTCCAGCGCGGTCGAGCGGCCGACAATCGTGCTTGTCACGGAGAAACAGAGAGCAAGCCACGCTCACATCCAGTTTGCGCTGGTGAGCGAACTCTCCGCGTCCCTTTCGCGCTTCAGGCATTGGACCGCGATCCATGCCGAGGTGGATCGAACCCTGATCCGCTCCGGCAGGGTCGACGAACTTCGCAAGGTCACGAGCGGACACGCGGATCTTGCGGTGGTAATAACGATGCCGGACGAGCCCGCCGAACCGTCTTTCGAAATCCTGTGCCGCGATCTGGCGACGGGAGCGATACACTTCTCGACGACCGCGCCTTCTGCACCCTCTGCATGGCGGACGGTGTTCAATGAAATATGCGCGCATGTCGCGTCGCGCCTCCAGATCGCCATTTCGACGACACGACTGCACCGACTCGACGAGCAATCGCCCAACTACGTGTCCGCATATGACAGCTGGCTCGACGGACAGCGTCTGTCCATTCTGTGGCGCACCGACACCGAAGCGGCCGCCATTTCCCGCTATGAGGAGGCGATCCGTCAGGATCCCAAGCTCGCTTGTGCTTATTCGAGCCTGGCAGGGATACTGAACTCGCGCTGGATCGTCCTGCCGGGATACCCCTTGGACGGCGCGGATCTGGACCGCGCCTTCGAGCTTGCCAAGACCGCCGTCATGCTCGACCCACTCGACCACCGGAACCAGGTCAACCTCGCGTGGAGCCATCTGCTGGCGCGGCGATGGGAGCTTGCCGATTTCCATTTCGGGTTGGCCCATGATCTCAATTCGGCCAACCCGGCGACACTAATGGCATATTCGATCGCCAGCGCATTCATGGGCAACCACGAGCGGGCGACGCAGCTATCGGAACGGTCCTTCGAACTCAATCCATTGCGCGAGCCGCACTATCACGGTTATCGGGCCACGGTGCTGTTCCTGGCCGGCGACCTGCGGGGATGCATCGAATCCGTCGAGCAGAGCAACGACCTTTTCCCCGACATTCGCGGCTGGTCCGCCGCGGCACACGCACTGCTCGGAAACGACGCGAAAGCCGGCACCGATTTCCGCCTTTTCCTCAGGAGCGTTTCGGCAGCCTGGTACAATCGCGAGAGGCCGACGCGCCGCGAGGCGACCGAGTGGTTCAAGAATGTCTTCCCCCTCCGGCTCGAGGCCGACCGGGAAAGACTTGCGGAAGGGGTCGATCGCGCCGCGCGACTGGCGTGACGCGATCGGCCACATCCGTCTCCGCCCCTTACTTGCAGCGGGTCATGACATAGTCGCCCAGGCGGCTGGTATAGGCGCGCAGGCGACTTGCCCGTTTCTCGGCGTCCGTCAAGCCGCCGTTCGGATCAAACGTATAGTGATCGGGGAAGATGTATTCCTCTCCCGGCCCGGCCGCGGGCGCAATCGCCTCGACCGTCTTTTCCACGTCTCCCGTAAAGGGGAAAGCGATGTTGACGACGTTGTCCTCATCGAAATGGGCAACGATGGTGATCTCGTCCCAGGTCTTGTCGAGCGGCGTCATGAAGGCCCGCAGCAGGTCCTTGATCTCCTCCTGCGAACCGTTCTTGAATACCTCGATGAGGGCGGGATCCTTGATCGTGTTGCGGATGAAGTTTCCCAACGCCTCAAACTGTATGTCTTTGAATTTCGCCATTTCTCCCTCCTTGATCGTCAGCTGGCAATGTCCCCGGTCCGTCGATGCACGCGCGCCGATCGGGCCGGATGGATAAAGCGGTCGAGATATCCTGCGAGTTGCTCGTCGGTGACGAGCCGGTCGTCAGCCATGCGGATCAGTCCGGGCAGGTCGTTCGGTTCGACGGCAAGGCTCAGCGACCCCGCACGCATCTCATTCTCGTCGGTCTTGAACAGGGCGGACGCGACAGTAGCGCCGACGATGTATGAACCGACGGGACCCAGCCGGTTGCCGTCGTCGCCCAGGACGGACGCCTCCTGCAGAATGTAGTAGGAAAGTGGCGTTTGGGCCAGGAACTCGGGATATGCCTGCAGGATCTTGACGAGCTCCTTGGCGACATAACCGTGTCGCGCCACGTTCCTGGCGGACGGAAGGATATCCGGTCCCGTCAGGACAGGCACGTCCAGGCTGGTCGCTGCCAAGGCCTCGCCGACGGCCTTCGCGACAGTCTGCCCGGAAGGGAGTCCGAGGTGATAGCAGCGCCAGCAGTCCATGAACGCGATGGAACGGGGCGTGCCGTCGAGATCGGAAGTGTGCGTGACCGTTGCCAGTTCGAGCGCGAGGAACGGTCCTATGCGGCGGGCGTGCTGCACCTGCGCGTCGCCCCCGACAAAACGGCTCCAATCGACAATCCAGTTCTCCCTGACCGGAACGTCGCCGTTGGAGCGCTGGCTGGAAAAGGACAGGATCTGACGCAGCGTGCCGGGGTTCTCGTCGAACGATTGATTGATACGGTACCGGTTGCGCACCATGCCGTGGGCGAAACGCGATGCGCCGAACGAGAATTCCAGCGGCAGATCGGAGAGCGGCCTCAGTCGCGCGAAGCCCGGTCCTCGGAAATCGGGCCCGCCAAAGAAATGCTCCCACACCGTAGGTGACAGGATCCGACGCATGTAGTCGTCGACGACGACGCGGCGATAGACGCTGGTGAGAAAGGCACGCGCCCGCTCGAAGGCGTCCAACGGCGTGGCTCCCTGATCCCGGATCTGCAGGTCGACCAACCTGTTGTGAGCCTGCATCAGCGCGCACAGAAGCTGTGAAAGGATGAGGTTGTCGTCGTTTCTGGGGTCTGCGACCAGGGGACGGTAAGGTGACTTGCGCCCGCACACCGCAAGGAAAGCGCCACCGGCGTCGATACGCGGCAGATCCCTGCCCCTGCCCCCCGGATCGACGGCACGAATGACGGTCGGATCGGCCACTGCAGGCAATCCCATCGGGAACCGGCACGGGGTCGTATCGATAGCGGATGCGGCATCGTAGAGATGGGCATCCACGGTCGGACCACGGCCATACAGTCCCGACAGATCGAGACCGACCGTCACGGCATTGTCGACCGAATGTTTCCCTGACGCGCCGGCGGCTCCGAAAACGCGGCTGAAGACGATGTCGTGAAAAGCGAACTGACCGAAATATGTGTAGGCTGCCGGCGTTTCGCTCCCGTCGTCTGGATCGCGGGGACCGAGCATGCGGCTGGAAATGGCCTCGAGCGCCTTTTGAGTGCGTTCGACCGGCGTGTCGTCGCCTTGGGCGGCCATCAACGCGATGGGCTTGTCCACCAGTTCCGGAAAGAGATGCCTGCCACGCAGCACCTCTCCGGCGCCCATCTGTCCGCCCGGACTGGCCGGGCATCCGGAAGAGCGTGTCGAATCGTAGACCCGACGCTGGTTGATCAGGGTTTCGTAGGTCGAATCACTCCCGTGTCCCATCAATGGGCCCGTTTCCTGTCCAGAGCGCGCCGTTATAGGTTGTGCGGCCTTGCGCCGCCTTCGGATTGCCAAGCCAGGCGCTGCCTCGCATCCCGATCAGTACCGATCCCAAGCCCTCGACCGCCAAAGAAGGGCCCCACGAAATTGACGGCCATCGGCGATCGAGCTTCCCGCTGGTCTTAAGATATCGGCGTGAAATCAGCGTGAATCGCGAGAGAGCGGTTTCTCACAGCCAGTTCGGCCCGAAAATCGCTACCGATTCAAGCCGATAAATCCGCAGGAGTTCTCGGCGAGAATTCGCGCCGGAGCACCGCGCGTACTTTCGCGGCAATCCTACTTTTTGGCGAGAAGGTCGCGGATTTCCGTGAGCAATTGGACATCCGCGGGCGGGGCGGAGGGCGCCGCTTCCTGTTCCTTGACCAGCCGTCGACGCATCGTGTTCACGCCCTTCACCATCAGGAAGATGATCCAGGCGAGGATCAGGAAATTGATCACCACAGTGAGGAAACTGCCATAGGCGAAGACGGCCCCCTGCTTGCGCGCCTCCTCGAGAGAATCCGCAGTGACGTTGCCCGACAGTGGAAGGAAATAGTTGGAGAAATCGAAGCCGCCGAAGATTGCTCCGACGATCGGCATGATGATGTCGCCGACGAGCGAATTGACGATCAGGCCGAAAGCACCGCCGATGATGACGCCGACCGCGAGGTCCATGACATTGCCCTTGGAGATGAACTCCTGGAATTCCTTCAGCATTCGATCCTCCTGAAGCTGCCCAACGACCGCGCCGGCCACGATTCGTCCGACCCTGTCCACGCCATAACAAAACAACAAAAAGCTGTTGTGGCAAAACAGGAATTTGCCTTCCAGGCCATGCCGGCCGTGTCGAAACGTCAGCCGAAACCGCAGCAACGCCGTGTCGGGCCAGGAACCCCGACCCGGCCCGACGGGTTTCAGTCTTTCGGACGATGGACTCGACCGCGCCGCTGTGATTGCCTGCAGCGGCGGCAGGGAAGCCGCACGGGAGGTTCCGACCGGTGCAAGGCTGGGTCGTCGTCATCATCGCCCTCGCCTATGTCACGCTGCTTTTCGCCATCGCGAGCATCGGCGACCGCCGTCGCGCGTCGGCCCGCTCGCGGCCCTATATCTACGCGCTCAGCCTGGCCATCTACTGCACGTCATGGACCTTCTTCGGCTCGGTCGGCCTGGCAGCCGAACGCGGCCCCGAGTTCCTGACCATCTATATCGGCCCGGTGCTGGTGTTCCTCTTCGGCTTCCCGCTGCTTAGGCGCATCGTGCGGCTGGCCAAGACGGAGAAGATAACCTCGATCGCCGACTTCCTCGGCGCGCGCTACGGCAAGAGTTTCGCCGTCGCCTCGATCGCGACACTGATCGCGACCGTCGGCACGGTCCCCTATATCGCCCTGCAGCTCAAGGCGATCTCGGGCTCCGTCAGCCTGATGGTGGAGCATTATGGCGGTTCGCCGCGGACCTTCGATCCCTTCGTCAGCGACATCTCGCTCATCGTCGCCTTGCTGCTCGCGGTGTTCGCCGTGCTGTTCGGCACACGGCACGCCGACGCGACGGAGCATCAGGACGGGCTGGTGCTGGCGGTCGCCGCCGAATCCGTCGTCAAGCTCGCGGCATTCCTGGCCGTCGGCACGCTCGTCACCTTCTATCTGTTCGGCGACGTCGCCGGTCTGGCCGCCGCATTCGCAGCGAGCCCCGCCGTGCAGCAGGCTGCCGGCTACTCGACCTCGCTCGGGAGCTGGATCGTGCTGTCCGCGCTCAGCGCCTGCGCCATCATCATGCTGCCGCGCCAGTTCTACGTGACCGTCGTCGAGAACCGCGGCGAAGCCGAACTGAAGAAGGCGAGCTGGATCTTCCCGCTCTATCTCGTCGCCATAAACCTGTTCGTCATCCCGATCGCCTTTGCCGGCCTGGCGCTGGTCGGCGGCAAGACGAGCGCCGATCTCTACGTGCTGTCGCTCCCGCTGCTCAGCGGCCATGACGTCTTTGCGATGGTCGCCTTCATCGGCGGCCTGTCGGCCGCCACCGCCATGGTCATCGTCGAAAGCGTGGCGCTCTCGATCATGGTGTCCAACGATCTTGTGATCCCGCTGTTCGTGCGGCGGCTGCTGAAGCCGAGGCTCAGCGACAACGAGGACTGGTCGAGCCTCATCCTGAATGTCCGGCGGGCGGCGATCTTCATCATCCTGTTCGTCGCCTTCCTCTACTATCGCCAGAGCACCGACAACGCCCGCCTGGCATCGATCGGATTGATGTCCTTCGCCGCGATCGCCCAATTCGCGCCCGCCCTCATCGGCGGGCTGGTCTGGCGCGGCGCCAATGCCCGCGGCGCCGTGCTCGGTATGGCCAGCGGTTTCATCGTCTGGGCCTATACGCTGCTTCTGCCGTCGCTCGCCGCGCCCGGCACGCCTGTTGTCGTCGACGGCCTGTTCGGCCTCGAGGCGCTGCGCCCGCAGGCGCTGTTCGGCACAGTGGCCGAACCGCTGAACCATGGCGTGATGTGGAGCCTGGCGATCAACACGCTGTTCTTCGTTCTGGGCTCGCTGTCGCGCAGCTCGATCCCGCTCGAGCGCATCCAGGCGTCGATCTTCGTGCCGCGCGACGCCAGCCCCATGCCGAGCCTTCGCCGCTTCCGCACCGCCATCACCGTCAACGAGTTGAAGGACACGATCGCGCGCTATCTCGGAATGGAGCGGACCGAGCGCTCCTTCCTGACCTTCGAGGCGACCGAAGGCGCCAAACTGAACGGCAGCGACGCGGCGAGCATGTCGATGATCCGTTTCTCCGAGCAATTGCTCGCCAGCGCCGTCGGCTCCTCTTCGGCGCGGCTTATCCTCTCGCTGCTCTTCCAGCGCAACGACAGCGCCTCGCGGGACGCCTTTCGCCTGCTCGACGACGCGACCGAAGCGTTGCAGCACAATCGCGACCTCCTGCAGATCGCGCTCGACCAGATGGAACAGGGCATCACCGTCTTCGACCGGGATTTTCGCCTGACCTGCTGGAACCGGCAGTATCGCAACCTGTTCGACCTGCCTGACGACATGGGCCAGGTCGGCGTCCGGGTGAGCCAGATCCTGCGTTTCCTGGCCGAGCGCGGCGATATCCCGCCTGATTCCGAGGGGATCACGCTCGACAGGCTGACGACCTTCGGGACGCCCTGGAAGATCGAGCTAAAGACCAGCCGCCGCATACTGGAGATCCGCTCGAACCCGATGCCCGACGGCGGCATCGTGGCGACCTATGCCGACATCACCGCCAGCGTGCAGGCCGACCTCGCGTTGAAGCGCATCAACGAGACGCTGGAACAGCGGGTGCGCAACCGCACCGCCGAACTGACCCGCGTGAACGAGGAACTGGCCCAGGCGCAGATGCTTGCCGAGGAGGCCAATCTCGGCAAGACGCGCTTCCTGGCGGCTGTCGGCCACGACATCCTGCAGCCGCTGAACGCCGCGCGGCTCTATTGCTCCTCGCTGATCGAGCAGTCCGACGGCGCGGTCGGCGGTGCCGCCGCAAATATCGAATCCTCCCTGGATTCGGTCGAAACCATCCTCGGCGCGGTGCTCGACATATCCCGCCTCGACGCAGGCGCGATGAAGCCGTCGGAAAGCGTGTTCAGGCTCGACGGCCTGCTCCGCCAGATCGGAACGGATTTCCAGCCGCTGGCAGCCGAGAAGAAGCTCGAACTGGTCATCGTGCCGTCCTCGCTCGCCGTCCGGACGGATCGCAACCTGTTGCGGCGCCTGATCCAGAACCTCGTCTCCAACGCCATCAAATATACGCGGTCGGGCAGGATCCTGGTCGGCGTAAGGCGGCGCGGCGAACTTGCCGAGATCCAGGTCTTCGACACCGGCATCGGCATTCCCGCCGACAAGCTGAACATCGTGTTCCGTGAGTTCATGCGCCTCGATGAAGGAGCGCGGGAAGCGCAGGGACTCGGCCTCGGCCTGTCGATCGTCGACCGCATCGCCCGTGTGCTTCGCCTCGAGATCCAGATCGATTCCGGTCGCGGCAAGGGAACACGCTTCTCCGTGATCCTGCCGACAACGGTAGCAGAGGAGCGCCAGGCCGCGAACGACGCGCGGCCCGCCATCCATGCTTCGGTCGCGCTCGACGGCCTGTCCGTGCTCTGCATCGACAACGATCCACGCATTCTGGAGGGCATGCGGCTCCTGCTCGAAGGCTGGGGCTGCTCGGTCAGGACCCTTGCAGGCTCGCAGTCGCTCGACCGGGTGGCGCGCCCCGACATCGTGCTCGCCGACTACCACCTCGACGGCGAAACCGGCCTCGATGCCATCCGCAATTTGCGGCTGGTCCACGGCCCGGGCCTGCCCGCCGTGCTGATCACGGCCGATCGCTCCAACGAAGTGCGCAGCGCGGCCGAGGCGCTCGACGTCTCCGTGCTCAACAAGCCGGTCAAGCCTGCCGCGCTGCGGGCCGCCGTCACGCGCGCGCGGCGCATGGCCTCGGCCGCCGCCGAGTGATATGTCTGGCTCAGCCGTTGGCCGGCAGCGGATCGGTGCCGATCTTCGAGAGCAGGATGACCGCCTGGGTGCGGCTGTCGACGCCAAGCTTCTGCAGGATCGCGGAGACATGCGCCTTGACGGTCGCTTCCGACACGCTCAGCTCGTAGGCGATCTGCTTGTTGAGCAGGCCTTCGGCGAGCATGCCGAGCACGCGAGTCTGCTGAGGCGTGAGCATCTGCAGCCGACGGATCAGGTCCGAGATCTCCGGATCGCGCTCGACGCCGAGATCGAGGCCGGGCGGTGCGGTGACGCCGCCGTCGAGCACCGCAGAGACGGCGCTGCGGATGTCCTCCATGCTGGCCGACTTCGAGATGAAGCCGGATGCGCCGAGCTCGAGCGCCCGCCGGATCGTTTCGGGGTCGTCCCGCGCGGAGACGACGACGATGGGCACATCCGAATGGATGCCGCGCAACGAGATGAGCCCCGACAGGCCGCTGACGCCGGGCATGGACAGGTCGAGCAGGACAAGATCGACATCGCCGTTCTGGCCGAGCACAGCCTTGGTGCCGTCGAAATCGCCGGCCTCGATGATATCGGTTGTCTCGGCCATCACCGAAAGCGCCTGCTTCAGCGCGCCACGGAAAAGCGGGTGATCGTCCGCGATCACGAACTTGTAGCCTGATGGCACCGATCCCTCCCGTCGTCTCCCGCTCTCATTCTGCTTCGCCGGGATTCTCGCGATTATGCGGCGATCCCGGAGCATTTCAAGACGGCAATGCACCGCTTCGGAGACGTGCAGGCGGGCGGCTGTGCTGCGATCAGGTCTTCTGCTGGTCGTCGGCGCCCTTGTCCATGTCCCTCACGATGTCCATGAACCTGCGGAAAAAGCGCTCCATGTAGCCCAGCGACTTTTCGAACTGCTCGTCGGTCGGCAGGAGGTTCTGCGGGCTGAGGATCGGATTCTGCTCCACTGCGGCGAGGCGCTGCTCGAGGGCGCCGAGTTTCTCCTCCATCCGGTCGATCTCGTCCTGGAAGGCGGCGCGCTCGTCGGCGGCCAGCTTGCATACCAGTTGGCCGGCCCGCTCCTCGCAGATCGACATCTCGCCCGTGCGCGTGTCCATGCGCGCATAACCCGTCGCGGATTTCTCAAGCGTGTAGCGGCCCGGCTCCTCTGCGGTCACGGAGGGGACGGCCAATCCGACGAAGGCGGGAACCAGGAACAGAACGCGTCGCATGATGTCCTCCATGGGCACGACCGAGTGTGCTCCTTCTTTACGTCCAAAATGCGAAGCGCCGGCGGGGCCACCTTTCCCTGCGGCCCCTTTCGGACTATAGCCCGGCCATGCATGCGACCATCTACAAGATCTGCCCTGAGGGGCTCTGGCGCGAAGCCGAGAAGGCCGGCGTGTTCAACGGCGCGTCGATCGACCTGACCGACGGCTACATCCATTTCTCGACGGCCGAGCAAGCCAGGGAGACGGCGGCGAAACACTTCGCCGGCCAACACGGACTGCTGCTGGTGGCCGTCGATGCGGCCAGGCTGGGCGACGCGCTCAGATATGAGGTCTCGCGCGGCGGCGCCTTGTTCCCGCATCTTTATGCGCCGCTCGCGCTTTCGGCCGTGCGCTGGGTGAAGCCGCTGCCCGTCGGCCCTTCCGGAGCGCACGCCTTCCCGGATCAATTCCCGGATTTCGGAGGATGATCGGACCCTTCGAGTGGATCGGTCGGCAGGCGCTGTTCGCTTTCGACCCGGAGACGGCGCACGGCATGTCGCTATCGGCGCTGAAGAGCGGCCTGCCCATATGCGGCCGCGTGACCTCCTCCGAGCGGCTCAGAACCACCGTCTGCGGCCTCGACTTTCCGAATCCGCTCGGCATGGCCGCGGGCTACGACAAGAACGCCGAGGTGCCGGACGCCCTGCTCGGCCTTGGTTTCGGCTTTGCCGAAGTGGGCACCGTGACGCCGCTGCCGCAACAGGGCAATCCGCGTCCGCGCATCTTCCGGCTGACAGCGGACAATGCGATCATCAACCGGCTCGGTTTCAACAATGAGGGCCACGAGCGCGCCCTGGCCCGCCTCCGGGCGCGATCCGGCCGCAAGGGCATCGTCGGCGTCAATATCGGCGCCAACAAGGACAGCACCGACCGCGTTGGCGACTACGAGGCAGGGGTCCGCCGCTTCGCCGGCGTCGCCAGCTACCTCACGGTGAACATCTCCTCCCCCAACACGCCCGACCTGCGCAACCTGCAGGCGCGCGAGAGCCTGTCCGAACTGTTGGCACGGGTCATGGCTGCACGCGACACGGCCGGTGCTCAGTCCGTGCCGGTCTTCCTCAAGATCGCCCCTGACCTGCATGAGGCCGATCTCGACGATGTCGCCGCCGAGGTGACGCAGAAGAATGTCGAGGGGGTGATCGTCTCCAACACCACGATCGCGCGCCCTCCCCTCAAGAGCCGTGCCTTCGCCAGCGAGGCCGGAGGCCTGTCCGGCGCGCCGCTGTTCGAGCGCTCGACGATCGTGCTCGCCAAGATGCGCCGGCTGCTCGGCCCGGACCGAGCCATCATCGGGGTCGGCGGCGTCAGTTCCGCCGACACGGCGCTGGAGAAGATCCGCGCCGGGGCAGACCTTGTGCAGCTCTATTCCTGCATGGTCTATGCCGGACCGTCGCTGCCTTCGCGGATCGTGCGCGGCATGACCGACTTCGCCGAGAGAGAGGGGCTGTCGAACATCCGCTCGATCCGCGACTCGAGGCTCGACCATTGGGCGGCGCGGCCTCTCGATTGACACTGGCGCATCGGCCCGAAAATCGTACTCGGAAAGCACGATGCGGCACTCAATAGTGGCAGGGCGTCCTTAGCGCGTCCAAGTGGACGCGCGGCGCTCTGACGGGCGTGGGCCACGCAGCCGCGCGCTCCATCGGTCGATCATATCGACCGATGGAAACGCACCTCCTCAAAACGTCGACCGGGCGCGGCGCGGCAGCACGGCGAGCAGGCTCGCGCCGCGCACCAGCAGGAACAGGTGGAGAGCGCCCCACAGGCCGTGATTGCCGAAGGCAGCGCCCAGCGTCAGCAGCGCCGCCAGGAAGACGGCGAAGGACAAAAGCATCATGTTGCGCATATCCCGCGACCAGGTGGCGCCGATGAAGACGCCGTCCATCTCGAAGGCGAGCACGCCGCTCACCGCTGTGAAGGCGGCCCAGGGCAGATAGGTGCCGGCGGCGGCGCGCACATCGGGCGCGGTGGTAACCAGCGCGACGAGTTCCTTGCCGAACAGGAGCATGGTCGCCGTCGTCGCCAGGGCGAGCCCGAACCCCCAGACCGCCGACAGCCTGACGGCGGCTGAAAAGGCCGTGCGGTCGCGGGCGCCGATGGCGCGGCCGGCAAGCTGCTCGGCAGCGGTTGCAAAACCGTCGAGAAAGTAACCGGCCACGAGGAAAAAGTTCATAAGCACCGCGTTGGCAGCGAGCGTGAGCGTGCCAAATTGCGCGCCCTGCCGCGCGAACAGCGCAAAGGCTCCAAGCAGGACGAAGGAGCGGATCATGATGTCGCGGTTGAGCGACATCATCTGCCCGAACGCCCCGAGATGCGCGATGCGTCCGAGCGGCGGGAAGCCGGCCTTGCGGAAACGCACGGCCAGGAGCGCCATGCCGAAGACGAGCGCGGCGAGCTCTCCCGCCACCGCGGCCCAGGCCACCCCTTCGATTCGCCATCCCAGATGAAGGCCGAGATAGAGCGACAGGATGATATTGGTGCCGTTGAGCACGACCTGCAGCAACAGACCGAACGCCGCTTCGCCGCGGCCGAGCACGTAGCCGAGCACGACATAGTTCGCCAGGGCGAAGGGCGCGCCGATGAAGCGGATCAAGACATAGGTCTCGAGAGCCGAATTGACGTCCGCTTCCGCGCCCAGGAAGGCCGTTCCAGCCAAGACGAAGGCCGGCGCCAGCAGCAGGAGCAACACGCCCGAGAATGCGGCTACGGCCAGCGCGCGCCAGAAGACGGCCTGCTCCTCGATCCGGTCGCCCCGCCCGAAGGACTGGGCGACCAGCCCCGTCGTGCCGGAGCGCAGGAAGTTGAAGGTTGCGAAGACCACGTCGAAGACAATGGCGCCGGCCGCCAGGCCGCCGATCAGCGCGGCATCGCCGAACTGGCCGACGACGGCGGTACCGACGACACCGATCAGCGGCGTGGTGAGATAGGCGAGCGTCATCGGCACGGCGATCGCCAGCACCATGCGGTTGGTCACCGAGAAATTGCGGAGCACCGTGTCTGAGGAAGAATGCGCCAAGGGGTGCTCCGCGAGGGTTGCCGGCATGGACGCATTGATGGCATCGCCGGCGCCGGACTTCAAACCCCAAGATTATCGGTCGCCCCCCAAGCCGATTGTAGGGCGCGGCGGATGCGATAGATTGGCGGCAATGAAGCTGCCGATCGTCCACCATCCCGACTATGACGCGAAGTTCCCTGCCGGGCATCGATTTCCGATGGGCAAGTACCGGCTGTTGATGGATGCTCTGCGCTTGCGCGGCCTCGCTGAAGACGGCGCGCTTCATGTGCCAGAGCCTGCGCCGCATTCCTGGCTGGGGCTGGCGCATAAGTGCCTCTATGTGGACCAGGTGCTCGCCTGCGCAGTGCCCCCACCCATCGAGCGCGACATCGGATTTCCCGTGGGCGATCGGGTGTCGCTGCGCGCCCAACTGGCCTCCGCCGGCACCGTGCTCGCCGCCCGGCTGGCACTGGAGCACGGCATAGCCTGCAACACGGCCGGCGGCAGCCATCACGCGCGACGCAGCCAGGGCGCAGGCTTCTGTACCTTCAACGATGTCGGCGTGGCGGCGTCGCTTCTGCTGGCAGAGGGCGCGGCCGAAAACATCCTCGTCGTCGATCTCGACGTCCATCAAGGCGACGGCACAGCCGATATCTTCGCCGGCGAGCCTCGCGTCTTCACCTTCTCCATGCACGGCGAACGCAACTATCCCGCCCGCAAGATCGCGTCCGACCTCGACATCGGCCTATCAGACGGAACCGGCGACGAAGCCTATCTCGCGACGCTGCGCGACGCCCTGCCGGCGCTGGAACGGCGATCGAAGCCGGATCTCGTCTTCTACAATGCCGGCGTCGACCCGCATCACGCCGACCGGCTCGGCCGGATGGCGCTGACGGATGCCGGCCTGCGCGCCCGCGACCATATGGTCATCGCACATTTCCGCGAGCGCGGCATCCCGGTCTGCGGCGTGCTGGGCGGCGGCTATTCGAACGACGCCGCAGCCGTGTCGGAGCGCCACGCCACCCTGTTCGAGGTGGCGGCGGATTTTGTGTGACGGGTCAGCGCCGATAGCTCATCAGCCGCAGGATCAGGAAGGCCGGCACGACCACGGCCGCGCCGAGCAGGAAATAGCCGATGAACGTATCCAGCGCCGCGAAACCCATGTTCCAGATGCGCAGGAAGAAATCGCGGATGCCGTAGACCACGTCCATCGGCGACCAGCCGAAGGCGCTCATGACGAGGCCGGCAATGAAGGAGACGACGACCAGTTTCAGCAGCACCCTGCCCGGCGTGTCGCCGAGAAACCGCGTCAATGCCGACATGCCAAATCTCCGCATCCTGTTCCCGCGCCCCGAGATACGCGTTCGCCATGCCGGCATCAAGGCGCGGTTCCGGCTCCAGCTTTTTGCATTGCCGATATCCTGGCCTCATGCTAGGCAGATGCCCGCGCGGGTATGATGTAATGGTAGCTTGTCAGCTTCCCAAGCTGAACGCGCGGGTTCGATTCCCGCTACCCGCTCCAACACGAAAGATATCAGCCGTTCTTTGCTGGTTCACGCGCGCCTGGCATCGACAGACGTCGAGTTCATCCCCTGGCAACGTGCAGGTTCGCGCTATCCGCCCCCAAATCTTTCGGCGATGATCCCGGACGAATCGTCGCTCCAGCGGGGGAGTTCCATGAAACGCGGCATCCGTATTTTCGCCTGGGCTCTGGGATTGCTGGTGGTGGCCGGGCTGGGCTTCTTCTTTTTCGTGCTGCCGGCCCAGGTCGAGGCGGCGATGAACGGCGTCCTCCAGCCCCCGCCCTATGCCACCTCCGACAAGGCCAAGACCTCACCTCGCCAGAACCACTCCAGCGGAAATCCAGCGCGGCGTCCAGGCAGCAATGGCCGCTCCCGCGGCGCAAGGCTCGATGGTGTAATGTCGGCTGACACATCCGGCTAGGGAGGCTAGGGAGAGGGTGACTGTCTCGGCTCACAATTGATGGGCGTAGTCGGCTCTCAATGACCCCGCGATGCCTGCACTTCCTCCTGCGCCCGAATGGCCCTGCTCTCCCGGAGGGCCTGGCTGACCTCCGCGTCCGAAATGCCAAGAGGCCATCAACACCTCAAGACCGGTCGCTGACGACGTGCACTTGGGCCCCAGCGTTGCGTAGAGGCCTTTGCAAAATGACGGATGCAATAACCGCTTTAGGCGGCTTCTAACATTAGAGCGTTCTGCTCCATTTCAAACAGCCACTGCTTCGAGTACTGAGGTCCACCATCGATAACTCGGTACTGCCGCGCGATTTCGTCCTTTAGGACAACCAGACTCTCGGTCAGTCCGGACATTTCACGGTACGCTCTCTGTGCTTTAGGGCTACGCGTGGCCGCTAACGTATGGAAATAGATCACGTTAGCCAACTCCCCTTGCTTATCTTGGGAAATGGCCGCAGCTGCGTCGGTCCTCCCTACAGACAACTCTGCTAGCGCAACAGCATTCGAAAAAAGCCTTCTCTCTTTTGCAAACGGTATACTGCCTGGTTGAATGTTAAGATGGATTAAGGCGTCCTTTCCTTTCCCCTGGCGCGTCAACAGTATTCCTTTCAGGATAAAAGATCGCCACTCATCTTGAGTCTGCGGCTGCTTTGCATTGGGAAGAACTTCAAGCGCGTGCGACAAACGCCCGACGGCGCCAAGCAAACTGGCTTTCGCATTTAGCGCTCTTACTGACTTAGGCTGATCTAACAGAAGTTCGTCAAATGCCTTCAAGGCCTCGGCTACCGACCCAAGACGCATTAGAAGGTCCGCACGATCTAGTTTCAGCCACATATTTTTCGGGTTTTCAGCGACGGCTCTATCTACCAGCGCCAATGCATCGGCATTGCGTGATGCCGCCCTGTACAGCCTGCCCAATGCGCCAACTATGCGGGAGTCATGGTAAGAACTGCCACGCGCTATCAGTGCTTCCAAACTTCGGAGCGCATCTTGGGGCCGACCGCTTTCACGTTGAATGTCGGCACCAAGTGCTATCAACATCCCATTCTTTGGGAAACGGTCCAACGCAGCCTTGAGTGCAGTGCTTGCATCAACAAAACGCTCCATTGTGCGGTATGTGTCAATCAAACCATAGTGAGCTTGGGGATAGTATGGATGCCGAGTGACCATCCGCGAGTATTCGCGAATAGCATAGTCGAGCTGTCCTCCAAGCTTATAAACAGACGCCCGCTGCAGGCTAATTGCAACATCTCCCGGACTAATTTCACGCGCTGCGTCAAGAGCTTTTATTGCCTCGCGCCACTCGCCTAGCTCGATTAGTGTTGCAGCCTTACTAACCAGGACAAATGACTCACCCGGATACTTATTCAGAGTCGTATTGAATTCTCGAAGCGAGACTTGCAGATCACCCATCTCTCTAGCCACTGCCGCAGCCCCTACGAGGGCATGCACAGCATCAGGCTCACTTGAATGCTCTTCGAAGGCACGAAGATAGGCTGCACGGGACTCCTTAAGCTGCCCTGTTTCCCTCAATATTCGAGCACGGCCCGTCGCTGCGTAGAGACGGTCACCTGCTGCGGCCGCCCTATCGAGAGCCGCTTGGGCCTCTAACAGTCGGCCAACGTTAATCAACGCATCGGCTTCCTGACCATGCGTCCAAGGATCACTAGGCCGCAATTGAGCCGCCCAATTCGCCCACTCCAATTGAACGTCCCAAAGCTCCAGTGCTTTTGCTTCTTGGCTCAATTTGCAGAGCGACTTCGCAACGAACTCTGTGTCTTGGCTGTTTCCCAACTGAGACTGAACCAGTTCGGATGTAAATCTCTTCGCTCCTTCAATGTTGCCTTCTTGGAGCCTCTCAACAATTGCCTTTTGCTGCCTCCTGACATTCTGGAACGCTTGATGGGACGCCCATCCGTCTAAGCCTTGATAGCCATCGAGGTCTGCGTCCTCCCGTTCAGGCTCCAGAGTTCGTCCATTTGCTTTTTGCTTAAAATCCTTCGTCCACGCAGTTACTACCTTGCGAGAGCCAGGTACATCGGCCAGCGTCGTAAACAACGACAGGATTGCAATGTTACGCTTTTCTTCGGAAGTTATCGCGCGAACTAACGTGCTGAAGCAGCCTCGTCGAACCGCGATACTTTCAAATTCATCATATGGAGCATCCGGCGAAAAATGGCCTTGATCTACACTATCGAAAGCATCTCTGACAATGCGAATTGCATCTTGAAGTGATCTCCACTCGGCTAGCAATGATCGAACAAACTCACAATTAAGATGCTCAAAATTGGGCCAGTCGACGCCTTGGGGTAACGGCTTACTAAACAGCCTCGCTTCGACTAATGCTCGGACATCCTCGCTTGAAATAATCTTGTCCAGATCCTGGGCTATAGAAATCCTATCATCTTCGTCCTCATCTTCATCGAACAGCAAAAGAGTAAGACGCCAACCAAGATATACATTGTACCGGAGCAATGCCTCTTTTCTTACATCACTCTCACTCTCAAGTTGAATCCACTCTGCGTCTAAAACCCCCGAAAACAAAGGAGCGCCGAAGCGAACAGTATGGCTCCGTTCGGGGTCAAAGTAGCTTACGACTAACGCATCGCCGCTGGCGATTGCGTAGCCGCCCGACTGCCCAGATACAACCGCTTGAATCATATTTCCTCGACCTCAAGCCCGGCCGTCACCAGTTTCTTTCTAACGCTACGCCACACGTGGCGTTCCGCGCCTTTGGGCGCCAACGCTAACACACGCCCAATCGATTTGCCACTTAGGGCTCCGTAGACATGGACTTCAATGAAGTCTTCGTTGCCGTCGCCAGTGCCCTGATCGACCAAGATCCCGACAAATTCGCTCGGGTTCATTCCTTTCTTGAGCTTATGGTGAAGTTTGGCTTGAGCGAGTTTGCCGCGGTCGGCCCAGGTCGCTCTATAACCTTTTGGTGGTTGGGAACCGACCACCACACTATGCTTTTTACTGAATATGAAGGGGTTCTCTTCGAAAACTGATGCCCTGTTCGCAATGGCTGTCTCAACAAGGGTGATGTGACAAGAGCCATAGTGATCAACCCCACGCCCGTTAAGTGACAACGCGGCAAAGTGTAAATTTTGGTAGTAGTTTGGATTTATTGTACTATCGGCCGCATCACGCCCTTTGTCCCAGCTATTATCTTGCGGAACACGACCATTTGATCTTACCTCTTGATGATACGTCGAAAGAAGCGAGCTTTCCATATTCACCAATCTGTCTAAAACACTCATAGATCGAGCGATGACAGCTTCCGATTTAGACACTTCTTCGCCGAACTCAACTAATTCAGTCTCGTATGAGGCTGCCCTTGCAGAAACAAACGCTTTCTCGTGGCGAAGACCTAGCGCCGCTACTTCGCCAGCCTCTTTTGCTGCACGCACATTCGGGAAGCCAACTGCTTCACCACAAACGGTGCAATCTCTTACATGGCGCGGCACCACTGACTTACAATGCGCGCACAGATCGTCACTCCCCACTAATCCGGACATGATCTCCCCTCGCATGCTGCAAGTTGTCCAGAATACGAAAAGCGAGTCAACGTCCAGCTTTTCCTGCCGAACCGGCCCTCAGCCGACGTCGAACCCGTTAGCGCTTTTCCCCAAAGCCTAAGTCGAGTATGTCTTGCCCATGCAGATCGAGCACAATCCGCGGGAGCGCAGAGAGACCGACACCATTTCGTGGATCATCTGGCCAATCATCGGTCTGCAGTGGATCGGCTACTTGTGGTTTTTCGCCCCCGACCGGGTGAGTATCGCTCTCGGCGCGGACACCGCTCCAGCCACAAGTCTTCACCCGCCGCAAGCAGTCTGAGCAACACCAGACATCCTGCATCGGCTCCCCAGGCGCCCCCCACTATCGGCTTTCAGGTCTTTCGGCGATGATCCCGGACGAGTCGTCGCTCCAGCGGGGGAGATCCATGAAACGCGGCATCCGTATTCTCGCCTGGGCGCTGGCCTTGCTGGTGGTGGCCGGGCTCGGCTTCTTCTTCTTCGTGCTGCCGGCCCAGGTCGAGGCGGCGATGAACGGCGTCCTGCACCCCGCACCCTATGCCGCTTCCGAGAAGGCCAGGGCCCTGCACGGCACGATCGAGGTGGCCGACCTGCATGCCGATCCCCTGCTGTGGGGACGCGACCTGACGGAACGCGGCACACGCGGCCAGGTCGACATTCCGAGGCTTTCGGAAGGCAACGTCGCGCTACAGGTCTTCTCGGTGGTGACCAAGTCGCCTCACAATCTCAACATCGAGGAGAACGACGACGATAGCGACGACATAACGCTGCTCGCGCTCGGCCAGCGCTGGCCGCCGCGCACCTGGTTCAGCCTCAAGGAACGCGCGCTCTACCAGGCCGCCCGGCTGCACGACATGGCGGCGCGCTCCGACAACAAATTCGTGCTGATCAAGAGCCGGGACGACCTCGTACGCTTCCTTGAGCGGCGCAAGGCGGAACCCAACATCGTCGCCGGCCTGCTCGCCATCGAGGGCGCCCATGTGCTCGAAGGCGATCCGGCCAATGTCGATGTCATGTTCGACGCCGGCTACCGCATGATGTCGGCCGCGCATTTCTTCGACACGGAAATGGGCGGGTCTGCCCATGGCATGGAAAAGGGCGGGCTGACTGAGAAGGGCCGCGACATGATCCGGCGCATGGAAGAAAAGAAGATGATCGTCGACATCGCCCATGCCTCGCCGGTGCAGATCGACGACGTGCTCGCGCTGGCCACACGACCGATCGTGGTCTCCCACACCGGCGTGAAGGGCACATGCGACAACCGCCGCAACCTGAGCGACGACCAGTTGCGCGCCGTCGCGAAGAATGGCGGGCTGGTGGGCATCGGTTTCTGGGAGACGGCGATCTGCGGAACGGATGCCGCGGCCATCGCCAAGGCTCAGCGCCACACCGCCGACGTCATCGGCATCGACCATCTGGCGCTCGGCTCGGACTTCGACGGCGCGGTCGCGACGCCCTTCGACGCGACCGGGCTGGTGCAGGTGACCGACGCGATGATTGCGCAAGGCTTCACCGACGAGGAGATCGGCAAGGCAATGGGCGGCAACCAGATCCGCTTCCTGCTGGAGAACCTGCCGGATTGAGCGACGGAAGTCACATCGATCGGCCGTCATAAGGCGGAGGTCGACTGACACTCCGGCATCGGGCATGATGCGGGCAGCCTCATCCCGATAGCTTCCGCAACATGCAGCGGTTTGTTCGATACCGTTCCCGGGCGGGTCTTGCCTCGGTTGCGGCGGCCGTCCTCTTGCTGGTCATGCAGCCGACCGATGCTGCCTGGTGGCTCGTCCGCATCCCGGGTGTCGCCGCGCTGCTGCTGGCTGCTGCGGCCGTCGCCATTCCGCCCGCTCCCCGAAGACCCACATGGCACGCGCCGCTGGGCCGACTGGCGATCGCGGCACTTTTCGCGCACATCCTGTCGGTGGTCGCGCAGGAGCCCGAAATCTGGCGATGGCTCTCGGCGGCCATGCCCGTCGAGATCGCGCTCGGGCTTGGCGCGGCGATCGCCCTGTCGATGACGCTGGCGGTACGGCGATCGCGAAGCCTGCGGCTGCGTGTCGGCCCGCCGGCGACACTGGGTCTCCACCGCATCGCCGGCCTTGTCGCCTGCGCGGCCGCGGGGGCGCATGTGGCGCTCGTGGCGGGAAGCACATTCACAATCGTCTCGCTCGTGGCGTGCGGCGTGGCCATGCTGCTCGTAGCCGGCAATCCCGCCGAACGGCATCTGCCCGCGCTGATCGTGACACTCGGTTTGGGGACCGGCGCCGCGGCGGCGCTCGCAGCCGGGCCGCTTGCGCAAACCCGCCTCGCCGGCCTGCGCGCATCGACCGTCGATCACGCCGGTTTCTCGCATGGCGACCACGGCAGCATCGCCTGCACGACCTGCCATCACAATTTCGTCGACCGCAGCGGCAAGGAGAACTGCATCACGTGCCACAAGCGGCTCACGATCTCGGAACCGATGCGGGTCGACAGGATGTTCCACGCCTTCTGCGGCGAATGCCACCGGGAGGAGAAAGCGGCCGGCCGCAAGACCGGGCCGATCGATCATTGCATGGGGTGCCATGCAGATTGAGGCGATGCGCCGGCGCGATGGCAATGTGCCTTCGCGGTGTCACTGCACATAGTCCTGAATGAGGGGCTGCTCCGGCATTGCCGGGCGGTCGAGCACGGCGGCTAGGTCACGGCATAGATCCTCGGGTCGAGCCCGAGGATGACGAAGGCGCGGGGGATGCGTGAGGTGTCTCGGCCGGGATGGCGTGCCGGGCACGGCGCCCCGATGCGCGGGAACTACCGGAAGTGCTTCGACAGCTTCAGGCCCTGGGCCTGGTAGTTGGAGGCGAGGTCGGCACCGTAGAGCGCCTTGGGCCGCGCCAGCATATGTTCGTAGACGAGGCGGCCGACGATCTGGCCGTGCTCGAGGATGAAGGGCACCTCGTGGCTGCGCACCTCGAGCACGGCCCGGCTGCCGGTGCCGCCCGCGGCGGAATGGCCGAAGCCGGGATCGAAGAAGCCGGCATAGTGGACGCGGAATTCGCCGACCAGCGGATCGAAAGGCGTCATCTCGGCGGCGTAGAGCGGCGGCACGTGCACGGCCTCACGCGAGACAAGGATGTAGAATTCGTCCGGGTCGAGCACCAGTTCGCCGGCGCCGCGATCATAGAGCGGCTCCCAGAAATCGAGCACGTCCTGGGCGGCCCGCTTGTCGACGTCGATCAGGCCGGTGTGATGCTTGCCTCGATAGCCAACCAGACCATCGGCGCCCCCGGTCAGGTCGATGGACAGCGCGATGCCGCCGCCGGAGATGTTGGGCTGTTCCGACGCGACCAGGGTTTCGTCTTGATGGAGAGCGCCGAGTTCAGCTTCGGTGAGTTGGGCCTTGCCCTTGCGGAACCTGACCTGCGACAGGCGTGAGCCGGTGCGGACCACGATCGGAAAGGTGCGCGGGCTGACCTCGATGAACAGCGGGCCGGTATAGCCGGCGGGCATCTTGTCGAATTCCTGGCCGTGGTCGGTCATCACGCGGGTGAAGATGTCGAGCCGGCCGGTGGAGCTCTTGGGATTGGTGGACGCCGCGACATCGGCTGGCAGCGCCAGCGTTTCAAGCAGCGGCACGATATAGACGCAGCCTGTCTCCAGAACCGCGCCTGCTGTCAGGTCGATTTCGTGAAGCTTCAGCCTGTCCAGCTTGTCCGCGACCTTATGGCCGGGGCCAGGGAGAAAACTCGCGCGCACACGATACGCCTTCTCGCCCAGGCGCAGGTCGAGACTGGCAGGCTGGATCTGGTCGTTGTCGAGCGGACGGCGGAATGCGAGCGCGCCGGCGTCGAACAGAGCGGCGATCTCGTGATCGGGAAGAATGCCAGACTGACGCAAGACGAACTCCTATACCAAGGCCTGAATACTGGCGTATTCAGGCGGCCTCAATCGCCGGCGCGGCCCATCCGGGCCGCTTGGCTTTCGCGCCAACGGGCGCGGCGCGCGGTCGCGCGCTCCAACGGTCGACAAGGTCGACCGTTGGCAATTACCCAATCACCTGGATGCTGGCGACCTCAATCGCCATAGCGGCCAATCCGCCCCGCATGACGTCCGCACCAACATGCCTGGCACAAAGGGTCATGGACCTTTAATCACCGGCGCGATTGACGCAAGAACGCGCAAGGTCTAAAGGAGCCTTATCCCGTGGTGATTTGCCGGTCGGCTTGCAGCCACGTTAAACAAGTCGCTAAAGGGCCGTGACGTGGACCGGTTGCGACTTTCGCGGCCGGTTTTTTTGTGTCTGGAGATATGTCGATGGCATCGCAAGGGAAGCGCAACTGGAAGCCGCAGACGGCACTTGTTCACGGCGGAACGACGCGGTCAGCCTTCGGCGAAACGTCCGAGGCGATCTATCTGACCCAGGGCTTCGTCTATGACAGCTCCGAGGCGGCCGAGGCGCGTTTCAAGGGCGAAGAACCCGGCTTCATCTATTCCCGCTACGCCAATCCGACGGTCGACATGTTCGAGAAGCGCATGTGCGCGCTCGAAGGCGCCGAGGATGCGAGGGCGATGTCTTCAGGCATGGCGGCCGTGTCTGCCGCGCTTCTGTGCAGCGCCAGGGCCGGCGACCATGTGGTGGCGGCGCGCGCGCTTTTCGGCTCGTGCCGCTGGGTGGTCGAGACTTTGATGCCGCGATACGGCATCGAGACCACGCTCGTCGACGGCACCAGGCCCGAGGAATGGGAAAAGGCGGTCCGGCCGAACACCAGGCTGTTCTTCCTGGAAAGCCCGACCAACCCGACGCTGGAGGTGATCGACATCGCCGCCGTGGCCAGGCTCGCCAACCAGATCGGCGCCAAGCTCATCGTCGACAACGTCTTCGCCACGCCGCTGCAGCAGAAGCCGCTGGAGCTCGGTGCCCATATCGTCGTCTATTCCGCCACCAAGCACATAGACGGCCAGGGCCGGTGTCTCGGCGGCGTCATCCTGTCGGACAAGAAGTGGATCGACGAGAACCTGCACGACTATTTCCGGCACACGGGCCCGAGCCTGTCGCCGTTCAACGCCTGGACCCTGCTGAAAGGGCTGGAGACGCTGCCGCTGCGCGTGCGCCAGCAGACGGAGAGCGCCGGCACGATCGCCGACCATCTCGCCGGCCACCCTGCCGTGGCACGCGTCATCTATCCGGGCCGGGCGGACCATCCGCAGGCCGACGTGATCCGGCGCCAGATGAGCGGCGGCTCGACGCTGATCTGCTTCGAGCTGAAGGGCGGCAAGAAATCGGCCTTCGCCTTCCAGAACACGCTCGACATCGTGCGGATCTCCAACAATCTCGGCGACGCCAAGAGCCTGGTGACGCATCCCGCGACCACGACGCACAAGAACCTCTCCGACGAAGCGCGCGCCGAACTCGGCATCGGGCCGGGCACGCTGCGCATCTCGGTGGGGCTGGAGGATGCCGGCGACCTCATTGCCGATATCGACGGCGCGCTCGCCGCGGCGCAACCATAGGGGCAGCATCAGGGACGAAGCTCCAACGTCCTCGCCCCCGCTCCAACAGCAGGAATAGTGCTCGCCGCCGGAACGTTATCGGGCGGCGGGCAGGCAGCGTCTTCGACTGAAATCACTGCGATCGTTCGCATCAAAGTCCGTCGGGCTGCTCGCCGAAGCCGAGCAGATAGGGCGGCTCCCGATAAGGCTCCTCTGCCGGCGCCGACACGATGCAGCGGCGAATGATGAGCAGGTTGCCGGCCTTCGGGTCCAGGCCGTGGCTGCGGAGCAGTTTCCTGACGGCGGCTTCCTGCCCCTCGCCCGAGACGACCGTCACCACCCGGCGTTCCATGGATGCAGGCGGTCTCGCCGCCTCGAGCGCGGCGAGACGCGATGTGATGGCGGCACTCATTTCAAGCCGATCCTTTCCTCAAGCGCCGCGATACGCGCGACCAGTTCTCCCGTCTCGAGCGCCTTGCGCTGGGCGTCGAGCAGCCCGATCACAAGGGAGCCCTCCTCCAGCGACAGGACACCGGCGGCGACCTGCCTGTTGACGCTGGCGATGGCGGCAGCGAGTTCGCCGGCCCCGGCCATCTCGGGCAGGTCGAACGCGACCCGGGCGCCCCTGCGGGCCGGCCAGACGCGATCGAGGATGGCGCGGGCCGCCGACGTATCGCCACACTTTGCGCCATCGATCGTGGCGACCAGTATCGCCTCGGCCGACTGCTCACCCAGATGGTCGAGAATGGCCAGCTTCCTCGTTCGTGAACCCGGCGCCCTCCCCTTCGGGTTGCCGGACTGGCCCGGCTTGAACTGCGTCTTCCTGCTTCCTTCACGTGCCATCATCGATCTCCTTCAGGGGCCAAAACGCTAAAGCGCGTCGCGATCTTTCGGATGCGCGTGACGCGCTTGAGGTGTCTGTTGTTGCGCACTGTCTTTGTTCCGAAACCGGTTCCCACTTTCGGGAGACATGCCTCAAGCCGAGCCGGGCGCTGCATGAGCGCCCGACGCGCTCCAGCGGCGACGCTCGCGCATCGTGCTTTCGGCATGCGTCCTGCAAAGAACAGGGAATTTGCAGGACAGCGGCCATTTCGGCGGGCCCTGCAACAGCGCCCCTCGGGCCGGCCGGAAACTGGCTGCGACCACGGTTTCGGCAATCCTTCTGGACGCGCGCTGCGACGCTGTTTCCACGGCGGCGCAACGATCCCAGGTCGCGGGCTGAACGACGGACCGCCGCGATCAAAGCCCGGCGGGCATAGTTCTTCGAAAGTGACGCTGAAGGTCAGAAAATCGTCGGTCGTCGAACAGTTGTCAAAGGAAATGTGACATGGTCAGCAAGAAGTGATCGGGCGGATCTACTACAGCGAAGAAACGGCATCCGGCCTACAGCGTATCGCTCCTCAAAACGTCGGCGCGAGGTCCTTCAACAATGCGGTCAGACCGCGCCGAGGCCCGTCCCAGGCGGCGCCGTCCACCCGGTATCCGCCGCCACGAGCCAACCGAAGCGCCGGCCTCAGTCGAAAGTGCGCGCCGCGAGCACGATGCGCGACAGCGCGGTGTAAAGCGTCAGTGCCGCGAAAGCCCAGGCGATCCATGCGAACCAGGACGGGAACAGGCAGCACAGGGCGAAGACCAGGATGGTCTCCGTCGCCTCGGCGAGGCCTGTCGTGAAAAACAGCGACTTCGGCCCCCGGGCCTCGCTCGTCATCTTGCGCTTCTCGGCCATCACCGCATAGGCAAGAAAACTCGAGCCGTTGATATAGAAGGAAAAGAGGAGGCCGGACGCGGCGAGCGCGTTGGCCGTGGGGTCGGCCAGGGCGAAGCCGAGCGGCACGGCGCCGTAGAAGACGAAGTCGAGCACGATGTCGAGATAGCCTCCGAGATCGGTCTTGCCGCGCCTCTTCGCCACGGCGCCGTCGAGCCCGTCGCCGAGGCGGCTGAGGAGCAGCAGGAGAAGCCCCGACACAAACAGGCCGGACGCGATCGCCGCCGCCGCGGCGAGACCGACGAGGCAGGCGGCGACGGTGATCGCATTGGCCGAGACGCCGGCATCGGCCAATCGGCCGGCGACGACGTCCAGCATCGGGTCGAGTTTTCGCCGCGCCCATCCGTCGAGCATGCTTCCTCCGCTGTCGTACCGGCCCGGGAATCGGAGCCGTTTCCTGGCGGCTCGATCCTTGAATTAAGTCCTGGAGCGGCGGGCGCACCGGTGGAATTGGTGCGTCCGCCGCTCCAGGCATTGCTTGTAGCATCGGATTCATCCCGAAACCGGTATTCGATTCCGGGTCCGATGCTCTGGTGCGGCCGACGGATCGACTGAACCGGTGCCGCCAACCCCGCAGGCGAACCGCCACATTGCGAGAGCCCGTTGTCGCTGCAGTCCACCCCGGCCTATGGAAGCAATCGACGTCAAAATGCCGCTGATATGGTATGATTTTCCGCGTCGGCTGCAGGATCGGCCAGAATCACGGACCGGAGACGCAGAACTGATGTATCAGGCGGTGACGCGCAACATCGAGGTGAAGGTCGAGCCGTTCTATCTCGACGATCGTTCGGACCCTTCCGAGAACCGCTATGTCTGGGCCTATCGCATCACCATCGCCAACCATTCCGACGACTTCGTCCAGTTGCTCACCCGCTACTGGCACATCACCGACGCGAAGGGTCGGGTCGAGGAAGTGCGCGGAGCCGGAGTCGTCGGCGAGCAGCCGGAACTGAACCCCGGAGACAGCTATCAGTATACGTCGGGCTGTCCGCTCACGACCCCTTCGGGCATCATGGTCGGCCGCTACACCATGCGCAACGAGCGCGGCGAGCTGTTCGACGTCGCGATTCCGGCCTTCTCGCTCGACATTCCGGGGCTCTCGCGGACGGTGAATTGACGCGGTCATCGGTTCGCCGGCAGGCGCCTGTCCATGAAAGTGCCGGCGGAAAGCCGTTGTGCTTCAGTCGGATGGCAGAATCGGCGACGCCGCGAATTGCCCCTCATCCGGCTGCCCGTCCTCCGCAGCAGCCGCGGAGGGTGGACCGGCACCTTCTCCCCGTTTACGGCTAGGGGATGCACATATTCTCTGCGGGCCAAGACGTTGGTTACGGCCACCGAGTCGCCTACTTGCCCGTGCCTTGTGGCCCTTGCACACGGGATACCCCTCATCCGACCTCGCTTCGCGAGGCCACCTTCTCCCACAAGGGGAGAAGGTCGGAGCCTGGCTTTGCCGGCTCTGCAAATCGCCAACGTCGACGATTGGCCGGAGCGCTCCTGCAAGCCTTGCCTTCTCCCCTTGTGGGAGAAGGTGGCCTCGCCCGCAAGGGCGAGGTCGGATGAGGGGTACCTCGCGATGTGTGCATGCACTAGCCGCTTGCGGGTCGCCGCCGGCTTCGCCAATCTTCAGCGTTGCCGATTGAGCGCCGTCATCGCGGCAGGCGGTCTTCTCTCCGCAATGCGGGGAGAAGGTGGCGGTCCACCCTCCGCGGCTGCTGCGGAGGACGGGCAGCCGGATGAGGGGCAATTCGCAGCGGTCAAAGATTGCCTCCAGAGGAAGCATCACTCCGCCTTGGCGAACTCCGTGGGATCGAAGAGATATTCGGTCGAGCAGAACTCGCAATTGACGCGGATGTTGCCGTTCTCGGTGCTCTCGACGATCTCCTCGGCGGTGAAGCTCTCGAGGATGCCGCGGATCTTCTCGCGCGAGCAGGAACATTCGTCGGCGACCGGGATGCCTGTGAAAACGCGCACGCCGTGCTCGTGGAAAAGCCGGTAGAGCAGCCGCTCGGCGCCGACCGTGGGATCGATGAGTTCGCTCGGCTCGATCGTCTCGAACAACGCAAGCAGTTCCTGCCAGGCATTGTCGGTGGGATCGTCGTCCTCATCGTCGTCACCGTTTCCGCCGGGCAGATCCGCGAGGCGCAGCCGTTCCGGCGCTTCGGGCAGGAACTGCGCCAGGATGCCGCCGGCCCGCCAATGTTCGTGTCCGGCGCCCTCGCCCGGCAGCCGCATCCTGGCCACCGACAGGCGGACATCGGTCGGAATCTGCTCGGACTGGCGGAAATAGACGCGCGCCACATCCTCGAGCGAGGTGCCGTCGAGCGGCACGACGCCCTGGTAGCGTTGCGTATGAGCACCCTGGTCGATGGTGAGCGCCAGCACGCCCTTGCCGAGCAGATCCTTCGGCGAGGCCTCGCCTGCCGCCACGGCCGCCGCCAGACGGTCCGCGTCGAAGCGCGCATAGGCGCGCAGCGCCCGCGGCGTCGCGAAATCGACGACCAGCATGTCGACCGGGCCGTCGGTGCGCGTCTGCAGGATGAACTTGCCTTCGAATTTCAGCAGCGTGCCGAGCAGCACGGTCAGCACGGAGGCCTCGGCCAGGAGGCGCGCCACGGGCTCGGGATAGTCGTGGCGGCCGAGGATCTGGTCGAGCATCGGTCCGAGCTGGACAATGCGGCCGCGCACGTCGAGCGGGCCGACCTCGAAAGGCACGACATGGTCGTCGCCGGCAAATCCGAATTCGCCGAGTTTGGGCTGCTGTTCAGTCACGATCGCGGTTTCCGGCATGGTTGTTCTCCGGCGCGCCGCGAGGGCATCTTCGAACGCCGTCCGCGTCCGGAAAGAACCTGCGCCACGCCATCTTTTTGGGGTGATGGGCCTGACATAGGCATCACCCCCTCGCCGTTCAAGCGCCCAGACACCAGGCGAGCACCGCCTTCTGAGCGTGCAGCCGGTTCTCGGCCTCGTCGAAGACCACGGAGTTCGGACCGTCGATCACCTCGTCGGTGACCTCCTCGCCGCGATGCGCGGGCAGGCAATGCATGAACAGCGCATCGGGCTTCGCCTGCCGCATCAGCGCGGCATTGACCTGATAGGGCATGAACACGTTGTGGCCGCGCGCACGATGCTCCTGGCCCATGGACACCCAGGTGTCGGTGACGACGCAATCGGCATCCCTGACCGCCGCTTCGGCGCTGGGTGTAAAAACGATCTGGCCGCCGTTGCGCTCGGCCCAGTCGACATATTTCGGCTCCGGCTCGCTGCCTTCGGGCACGGCGACATTGACCTTGAAGCGAAACCGCGCCGAAGCCTCGAGCAGCGAATGCAGCACATTGTTGCCGTCGCCCGTCCAGGCGAAGGTCTTGCCGGCGACGCTGCCGCGATGCTCCTCATAGGTCATGACGTCGGCCATGAGCTGGCAGGGATGCGTATCGTCGGTGAGCCCGTTGATGACAGGCACGGTGGCGTGCTCGGTCAGCTCCAGCAGCCGCGCATGGGCGGTGGTGCGGATCATGATGATGTCGACGTAACGCGACAGCACCTTGGCGGTGTCGGCGATGGTCTCGCTGCGGCCGAGCTGCATCTCGGTGCCGGTGAGCATGATCGTCTCGCCGCCGAGCTGGCGCATGGCGACGTCGAAGGAGACGCGTGTGCGCGTCGACGGCTTGTCGAAGATCATGGCGAGAACCTTGCCCTCGAAGGGGCGGCTCAGCTCGCCCGCCTTGAGCCGGCTCTTGCGCGCCGCGGCGTCGTCGAGGATCGCGCGCAGTTCCGCCGCCGATACGGTCGACAGGTCGGTGAAATGACGAATGCCCATTCAGCGCCTCCGATCAGCTCGCCGCGGGGGCCGGGAGCTCGGCGAGATGCCCGGCCGCGGCCCTGATGCGCGAGAGGCCGTCGCGTATCTCCTCGTCGGAGATCGTCAGCGGAGGCAGGAGCCGAACGACGTTGTCGCCGGCCGGCACGGCGAGCAGCTTCTCGTCGCGCAGCGCCATATTGACCCTGGTGTTGGGCACGCGGCATTTCAGGCCGAGCAGCAGGCCGGTGCCGCGGATGCCCTCGAACACGTCGGGGAACTCGTCGGCAACGGCGGCGAGGCCCTGCTTCATGAGCAGCGCCTTGCGCGATACCTCGTCGAGGAAGCCCGGAGCCAGAACCACGTCGAGCACGGCATTGCCGACCGCCATGGCGAGCGGATTGCCGCCGAAGGTCGTGCCATGCACGCCGGCCGTCATGCCCGATGCGGCCGCGTCGGTGGCGAGGCACGCGCCCATCGGGAAGCCGCCGCCGATGCCCTTGGCGATCGCCATGATGTCGGGCGCGACGCCGCTCCACTCATAGGCGAACAGCTTGCCGGTGCGGCCGACGCCGCACTGCACCTCGTCGAAGATCAACAACAGGCCGTGCTTGTCGCACAGATCGCGCAGCCGCCTGAGCGAGGCGCCGGGCACGGGACGCACACCGCCCTCGCCCTGCACGGGCTCGATCAGGATCGCCGCCGTCTCGGGCCCGATCAGTTTCTCGGCGGCATCGATGTCGTCGAAGGCGACCTGGTCGAAACCTTCCACCTTCGGGCCGAAACCTTCCAGATATTTGGCCTGGCCGCCGGCCGCGATGGTGGCCAGCGTGCGGCCATGGAAGGCGCCTTCGAAGGTGATGGTACGGAAGCGCTCCGGATGACCGTTGACGAAGTGGTAGCGGCGCGCCGTCTTGATCGCGCATTCCAGCGCCTCGGCACCCGAATTGGTGAAGAACACCTTGTCGGCGAAGCTCGCCTCGACGAGGCGCTCGCCGAGGCGGCGCTGGCCGGGGATCTCGTAGAGATTGGACACATGCCAAAGCCTGGCCGCCTGCTCGGCAAGCGCTGCGACCAGATGCGGGTGGCTGTGGCCGAGCGAGTTGACGGCGATGCCGCCGGCGAAGTCGAGATATCGCTCGCCGCTTTCCGTGACCAGCCAGACGCCCTCGCCTCGCTCGAAAGCCAGGGGTGCGCGAGCAAAAGTCTCGTAAAGCGCCGAACCGCTCATTCTCTGTCACTCCGGAAAGATGAGGGAGCCGAGCGGCTGGCGTGCCGACCAGACCCCTCCGGCAGCCTGGAAAGTAAAAGGCCGCCCAAAAGGCGGCCGTTGCTGACATATCCGTTTTTTCCGGCCCGAAGTCAACGAAAAGGTGGCCTGCGGGAGGAGGCACGAAACCGCGTGCAACCTGCGCAAGAGCGCCTTGCAATCCTCGCGGCAAGATCGGAACGACCGTCCGCGATGAAGGGGCGCGGTGTGCATCGGACCTCATGTTGGGCGACCTGCCGGTGCCCGCGTCTGGCTGGGCGCCGCGGCGATCGTGGCGGGCGGACTGCTGCCGGCTCAAGGACGCAAGATGATGCGATCCCGCCACAACAGGGCCATATCCGGACTTCATCGGCATCGCAGCACGACCGGCCCGAACCCTTGACGTCGAAAGCAACAGACCACAAATGATCGTTATCCTTGGCGGGCTCCCTGCCGGCTCCCCATCCGCAAGATCGACTTCTGCGACCGCGGACAGCGAAGATCGCCGGCGATCGAGCGCGGCGGCGCCGGGAAGGCCTGAAAGGCAACGCTCGCTCCCGCGCCGGACGGGACGGCGCAAGGAAGCGGCCAGCTCGGCGGCTCCAGCCTCGCGCCAGCCTGTTGTGACAGACTGACAAGGCAAGTTGGGGAAAACTGCGAAAACCGAGTCAGGCTGCCAAAGCGACTCTTGTCACGGAGTCAACCGATAGAGTAGGTAGAAGGCAAGAAAAAAACTAGATTTCGTGCGGCGACCCTAGTCACTGGAATATATGTGGTATCGCGCCGGCTGCGGTCGGTTGCGAGCGGATTCCCGGATTCACCGTACGCAGCTTCAGGAGCATGTTCCATGTGGACTGACGAACGCGTCGAACTCTTGAGAAAACTGTGGGCCGAGGGCCTGAGCGCCAGCACGATCGCAGCGCAGCTCGGCGGCGTGAGCCGCAACGCGGTCATCGGCAAGGTGCACCGGCTGAAGCTGTCGAGCCGCGGCCGGTCGGCCGCCGCCCCGACCCGCCAGAAGAAGGCGCCGGCCGCCACGCCCGTCACGAAATCGGTGACGCGCACGACGACGGTGACCCGGCCGGTCACGGTCTCGGTCGGCGCGACCGCGCTGCAGGTGCAGTTCGAGGCCGCGCCGGTGGCGCGGCAATATCTGCGCCCGCAGGAAGAGGTGGTGGTGCCGATCTCGCGACGGCTCAAGCTGGTGCAGCTCAGCGAGCGCACCTGCAAATGGCCGAACGGCGATCCGCTTTCGGAAGACTTCAGCTTCTGCGGCAACGACTGCGCCGACACCGGGCCATATTGCGGTTACCACTCGCGCATCGCATATCAGCCGGCCGCCGAGCGCCGCCGCCGATAAGGCTCGCCAGGAACGGAGGGCGCCCCGTCGTCCGCGACGGCCCGTCCGGGCCGCTCAGCGGGAAACACAGCCGCTCGCGCGGTCCATTTCGCAACCCGGGCGGCGCCGTACTTCCAGCCGCGAGCGCTCAGACCGCGTCGATCTCGTCGATTGCGGCGACGGCGCAGTGAGCGAGGAACAGCAGCGCCGCGGCGAGGAAAACGCGCACGGCCTTCACCAGCCGCGGCGAGAGGCCGATATGGCTGCCGTCGGCGTCGGGCCGGTGGATCAGACCGGCATCGCCGGCGTCCCGCAACAGTTTGCGCACATGCGAGCGGGAGACGCCGAAGCGGGCGGCAATTGCCGAAATCGAGACGGGAATCGGGCCCTCGGGCGGGAAGGGCCCACTCTGCGCACCGGTTAATGCCAGATGGAGCAAGACCACGATGCCGGCATTGCGCTCCATGAACAGTTCGAGATCGGGCGCCTGGTCCAGAAGGCGGAAGCCTGCGAAGAAACGGATCGAGAGATGGCGCACGAAGGCCGGCGTGAATTCAGGCCGACCAAGCGCCGCGAGCGCCCGATCCCCTTCCGGCAGAACCCGCCGCATGGCCTCGAACTGGTTGGCCCAGCGCTCCCGCAACGAGGAAATCAGCCGGTCCGTCGGGACAAGCAGGCGGATGCGCCGGTCGGCGGAGGCCGGCGCCGCGGCGAGATAGCCGGCCAGCCGCATCAAGGCCAGCACGGCCTCCGCCCGATTGCCGCTGCAGAGCTTCTGTTCGACGCAGAGCGCGCGCATGCGGCTCGTCGTCAGGCCTGGCCCGTGCCCGTCATCACCGAAGTAATGGAGATAGACGCAGAGATAGCCGATCACGAAGCGGCCGCGATCGCTGACCAGCGTGCTGACCAGCCGATTGCCGCGATGGAGCCGCACCATGCCGGCCGCGACCAGCCTGATCGCCTCGTCGAAGCGAGGATGCGCGGCGAGCGCGGCGATCGTCTCGGCCGACAGGCCGTCGGCGCCGGACCCCCGAAGCCACTCGCCTTGTGCCCTTCCCGACACCGTTACGGATCTCGTCACGCGTTGCCTCGCCCTACCTCGTCGGGCGCCCCGACGACACGGCAGCGCCAGCATGCACCCGTTTCCCGCATGGATACACCCAATTTTCTCCAGTTGCCGCCGCTGCGCAACTGCCGTTTTCGTCCCTCATATCCGGCGACCGGCTCGAGGCCATCAAACTCCACCCCGTCCCCAAAGGCGCCCATCAGGCTCGAAGATGCGGTAGGGGGGCTTTGCTACCGGGCGGCGCTTCCGCGCGGGCGACGGAAAGGCTCTACCGCGCCTCGACCGTCACATGAGCGAGATCGTGGACGGCCGTCAGCCGCCGCCGCACGGCCTCGGAAGTGTCACGCCCCGTGAAGGAGACGATTGCCGCACAGGCGCCGGGTCCGACCCGCCAGACATGCAGGTCGGTGATCCGCGCGTCACCCTCGCGCTCGACCCTCTGGCGGATTTCGGCCTCGAGTTGCTGATCGGACGCGTCGAGCAGGACCCCGGCGGTGTCGCGCAACAGGCTCCACGACCATGACGCGATGACGATCGCGCCGACGATGCCCATGACGGGATCGAGCCAGATCCAGCCGAGATAGCGGCCCGCGACCAAGGCGACGATCGCCAGCACGGAGGTCAGGGCGTCGGCCAGAACATGGGCGAAGGCCGAGCGCAGATTGTTGTCGCGATGCCCGTGATGCGCATGGTCCTCATGGTCGTGATGGTGACGGCCGTGACGATGGCCCCCCGATAGCAGGAGAGCGCTGAGCGCGTTGACCACGAGACCGAGCACGGCGACCAGCGTCGCCTCGCCGAACGCGACAGGACGCGGATCGAACAGGCGGCCGACCGACTCCACGCCGATACCGAGCGCGACGAGCGCCAGGACAAGCGCCGAGGCGAAGCCGGCAAGATCCCCCACCTTGCCGGTTCCGAAGCTGAAGCGCCGGTCATGCGCGTGCCTCCGCGCGAAGGCGTAGGCGCCGGCGGCCACCGCCAGCGCGCCGGCATGGGTCGCCATATGGAAGCCGTCGGCAAGCAGCGCCATCGAATTGAAGACGCTGCCGGCGACGATCTCGCCGATCATCATGAGCGTGGTGAGAAGAACGACCCACAGGGTACGCCGGGCGCTCTCGTCGTGGCTCTCCCCGAGGAAGACATGCTCATGGCTCAGGGCGCCGGCTTCCGGCTGGCTGGTCAAAGGCTGCTCCTCATTTCACGTAGCGACGCATCGCCATGACGAGTTCCTCCGCCGCGGCTTCACGGGCTTCATCCGTGAGGTCGGGCCGTGCCACATGCTGACGGACGTGATCCTCGACAAGTTCGTCCATCAGGCCGCCGATCGCGCCGCGTACGCCGGCGACCTGGTGCAGGACGACGGCGCAGCCGGCGTCGCTGTCGATCGCCTTCTCAATGGCCGCGACCTGGCCGGCAATCCGCCGGATGCGCGCGAGGAGCTGATCCCTGTTCGATTTGACGTGCGACATAGTATACCCTCCTACCCTATATGGGACGTTCGGGCAACCCGGTGCCGCCGGCCGGCCGCTTCATGGATCCGATTTTGACTGTCGCGCTGGCCCCCGCCATGAAGATAAGGAAAGCTGCGAAATGCCCTCATCCGGCTGCCGCCACCTTCTCCCCGCAAACGGCTAGGGCATGCACACATCGCGGGGTACCCCTCATCCGACCTCGCTTCGCGAGGCCACCTTCTCCCACAAGGGGAGAAGGCAGGTGCCCGGCTTGGCTGGCTCTGCAAATCACCAACGTCGACGATTGGCCGGAGCGCTTTTGCAAGCCTTGCCTTCTCCCCTTGTGGGAGAAGGTGGCCTCGCGAAGCGAGGTCGGATGAGGGGTATTCCGCGATGTGTGCACGCCTTAGCCGTAAACGGGGAGAAGACAGCCTGCCGCGTCCCTACATGTGTTTGTGAGCAACGCAGAAGCTATTGCCGTGCAAACTCACCCCGCAGCCGGATCGGCGCCAAGCGTGACGTTGTGGCTCTTGTCTTCTTTCGGCCGCTCCGGCGGCATCTGCTCACCGGTGACGATATGGTAGACGGTCTCGGCTATGTTGGTCGCGTGGTCGCCGATGCGCTCTATGTTCTTGGCGCAGAAGAGCAGATGGGTGCAGGCCGTGATGTTGCGCGGATCTTCCATCATATAGGTCAGCAACTGGCGGAACAGCGACGTGTACATGGCGTCGATCTGATCGTCGCGGTCGCGTACGAAGCCGATACGGTCGATGGTGCGGGAGGCGTAGACGTCGAGCACTTCCTTGAGCTGGGTCAGGGCCAGTTCCGCCAGGGCCTCGAGGCCGCGGAAGAGGCTCGGCGGCTGGCGCCCCTGGGTGACCGCGACGACGCGCTTGGCGATGTTCTTGCCGAGGTCGCCCACCCGCTCCAGATCGGCCGAGATGCGGATCGCGCCGATGATCTCGCGCAGGTCGTCGGCCACGGGCTGCCGCCTGGTGATGATCAGGATCGCCTTTTCGTCGATCTCGCGCTGGCCCTCGTCGAGCACGACGTCGTCGGCGATCACCTTCCCGGCAAGCGCGGTGTCGGAATTGACGAGCGCGACGACCGCCTGGTCCACCATGCGTTCGGCATGGCCGCCCATCGCGCCGATGCGCGTCGCCAGGAACTTCAGCTCCTCGTCATAGGCCCGGACCGTATGCCTGCTCAGCATTTGATCTTCCATCCTCCCGCGGCAGCGGCGATTCTTCGTCTTTCCCTATAGGTAGGCTACAGGGATGACGGAAAAAAGAAACCGCGCATTCGTTAGCCGACAAAATCGAACGGGCGAGGAAATGCAAGTCACGGGGCAGGAAAATGCGCGGTGAAGGCGGCACCCTCGCCGACTTTGGAGCGGATCGACAGGCGGGCGTTGTGGCGGGTCAATATGTGCTTGACGATGGCCAGCCCCAGGCCGGTGCCCTTCTGCGCCCGGCTGGTCTCCACATCGACACGATAAAAGCGCTCGGTGACGCGCGGAATATGCTCTTCGGGAATGCCGGGACCGAAGTCGCGGAACGTGACCTCGACCTCGCGCCTGCCGGCTTGCGCGGTCTCGTCGATCGACACGACCACCTTGCCGCCCGACTGGCCATATTTGATGGCGTTCTCCAGCAGGTTCTCGAACACCTGGAACAGCTCGTCGCGGTCGCCCGCGACCTCGGCCACCGCTTCGGGCACGTGCTTCTCGATCAGGACGCCGGAATCGGCCGCCAGCGGCGCCAGGGAGTCGATCACGCTCTGCAGTATCTGCCTGACGTCGAGCCTGGCGCCCGGACTCAGAAAGGGCTTCATCTCGAGCCGCGAGAGGGAAAGGAGGTCGTCGATCAGCCGCGCCATGCGCGAGGTCTGGTTCTGCATGATCTGCAGGAAATGGTCGCGGGCGGCGGGGTCGTTGCGCGCCGGGCCGCGCAGCGTCTCCACGAAGCCGGCGATGGAGGCCAGCGGCGTCCTGAGTTCGTGGCTGGCATTGGCGATGAAATCGGCCCGCATGCGGTCGATCCGGCGCACCTCGGACTGATCCTTGAAAACCAGCGCGAAAAGCCGCTCGCCATTGCCGATCGACGTCGCCACCACGCGGAAGACGCGTTCCACCGGCACCCGCTCGGCATAGTCGACGACGCCCGACGACGCGCGCCCGGAAGCGATCTTCTCGACCAGTGCCTGCATTTCCGGCGCGCGGAACTTGAGCTGCAGGGAAATGCCTGATGCAAGCGGCCCGAAGGCCGCCTCCGCAGCCTGGTTGGCGTGGACCAGCGCGCCGCTGGCGTTGAAGACGACAAGCGGATCGGGCACTGCCGCGGCCACGTCCTCGGCGGCGATCCTGGCGAGCGCCCTCCCCTCACGCGACGACAGTGCCTTGCCGGCGTTGCGCACGGCCGCGGGCCCACGCGGCGCGAATGCCACGACGCAGACGACCGCCGCCACAGCGCATGCCGCCAGCGTCCAGGACGGACTGGCCGCAACCGCAGCAATCGCGGCCGTCGAGGCGGCCAAAGGCCAGCGGGACGCGAAAAGCCTGCGCCGGAACCGCGCCGCCCTCGTCTCCTGCAGTTCGCTCGTCTCGGTCATGTCGAAATCCAGATCTTCCGGTTCGGTCCGCGACCGGGCGAGGGAAATGACCGGGCGTGGGAAATAACGGCCGGCCGGCTGGACCGCGCCGCGGCCTCCAAATAGCATGGCGCGCGGCGAGAGAAAGGACCCGGCACCATGAAAAGCGAAGGCGCCACGGCGGATGCGGGCGGCACGCCGGTCGTCAGGATCAAGGTCGGCGGCGTGGAGCGGGAGTTCGACATCGACGACCCCAAGTTGCCGGACTGGGTCAGGAACAACGCGCTGACCTCGGGCGGCTACCCCTATGACGACAGGCTGGACGAGGAAGAATACGAAGCCACGCTGGAACGCCTCCAGATCGAACTGGTGAAGCTGCAGGCGTGGATGCAGAAATCAGGAGCGCGGGTGCTGGCGCTGTTCGAAGGCCGCGATGCCGCCGGCAAGGGCGGCGCCATCAACGCCACGCGCGAGAACATGAACCCGCGAAACGCGCGCAACGTCGCCCTGACCAAGCCAAGCGATACCGAGCGCGGGCAATGGTACTACCAGCGTTACGTCGCCCAGTTTCCCACGGCCGGCGAGTTCGTGACCTTCGACCGGTCCTGGTACAACCGGGCCGGCGTCGAGCCGGTGATGGGCTTCTGCACGCCCGAACAGCACGAGCGCTTTCTCGAGGAAACGCCGCATTTCGAAAGGCAGATCTGCCGGGACGGCATCCATTTCTTCAAGTTCTGGCTGAGCATCGGCCAGGAGATGCAGCTGAAGCGCTTCCACGACCGGCGCCACAGCCCGCTGCGGAACTGGAAGTTCTCGCCGATGGACGTCGCCGGCATGACCAAGTGGGACGACTACACCAGGGTGCACGAGCTGATGTTCAAGCGCACCCACAGCGCCCATGCGCCCTGGGTGATCGTGCGGTCGAACGACAAGCGCCGTGCCCGCCTCGCCGTCATCCGGCGCATTCTGCAATCGATGCCCTATGACGGCCGCGACATGGCCGGGATCGGCAAGGCCGACCCGAAGATCATCGGCGAAGGCCCCGACTTCCTGAGAAACGCGGCGGCCTGAGCGTCCGATATGACATCGATCCGCAATACCGCGAAGGCGCTCGCGCTCCTGCTGTCGCTCACGGCCCCAGCCGCGGTTGCGGCGCACGCGGCCGAGCCGGCGATCCCGCTCTTCTGGGACATCAAGGAGAGGCTGCCCAAGCCCGACCTCACCAAGCTGCCGCGGCTGCGCTTCCTCACCACGATCGATTTTCCGCCCTTCAACCATCTGGACGGCAGCGGGCGGCTGAGCGGTTTCCATGTCGACCTCGCCCGCGCCATCTGCGCCGAGCTGGAGATCATGCCGAAGTGCCAGATCCAGGCCCTGCCCTGGGGCGAGCTCGACAAGGCGATGCAGGAGAAACAGGGCGAGGCGATCATCGCCGGCCTCGCCGTCACGGCCGAGAACCGGGCACGCTACGACTTTTCGCGCCCCTATCTGAAGTTCCCCGCCCGCTTCGTCACGCCACGGGCGAAATCACTCACGGAGCCGCTGTTCGACAAGCTGCCGGGCCAGCGGATCGGAGTGATGGCGGGCTCAGCCCATGAACGCATGCTGCGCAGCTATTTCCCCGACACGAAGGCCGTGACCTATTCCAGGCAGGACTGGATGCTGCAGGATCTGAAGGACGGCAAGCTCGCCGGCGTCTTCGGCGACGGCATGCGCCTCGCCTTCTGGCTGGCCGGCACCGATTCCGCCGGCTGCTGCCGCTTTTCCGGCGGCCCCTATCTTTCGACCGAATATCTCGGCAACGGCCTCGCCGTCGCCACCGAGCACGGCAATGCCGAACTCGCAGCGGCGCTCGACTACGCCCTGCAGCAGATCGCCACCAAGGGCACCTTCGCCGAACTCTACCTGCGCTACTTCCCGGTCAGCTTCTATTAGGTGCGGCCAGTTGCATCCGCTCCGGCCCACGGGTCGCGAGACGTTGCCGCCAGACTGACCGGCCCGGCAACGTCGCGCTGCCCGGCTGTTCCGGTGCCGATCATGCGGGATCCGCGGCGACGAAACGCAGGACCATTTCCACGGCGTTGTCGCGCAGTCTCGCCAAGGCCTTCGGCTCGCCGAAATCGCGCCCGAAGATCCTGGAGAAGGTCGCGCGGTTGGAGACGTTGAAGAAACAGAGCGCACTCACCTGCCAGTGCAGCTCGACCGGGTCGAGGCCGGCGCGGAAAACGCCTTCCTCCACGCCCCGGCGGTAGATCGAGGCGATGTGGTCGATGGCGGTCACGTTGAGGCCGCGTATGACGTCGGAACGATCGATATATTGGCCGTGATGGATGTTCTCGATCATCACCATGCGGATGAAATCCTCATGCGCGTGATGGTGGTCGAAAGTGAATTCGACCAGCCGCCTGAGCGCGTCGCGCGGCGGCAGACCCTCGGTATCAAGCTCGTCCTCGCCCTCGCGCACCGTGCGATAGGCATTCTCGAGCGCCTGCAAATAGAGCCCTTCCTTGTCTCCGAAATAGTAATAGATCATGCGCTTGGACGACTTCGTGCGCGCGGCGATCTCGTCGACGCGCGCCCCCGACAGGCCGTTCATCGCAAATTCGCGCAACGCCGTGTCCAGGATGTCGCGCCGCGTGACATCGGGGTTCTGCGGGCGTTTCGGCGGCTCTCGATCCTTCCGGACCGGCTTGGGCTGAGACATGCAATCCTCTTTCGCCGCCAGGCGGCATTGACAAACTAACCAGTTCGTACATAGTTTCGCAACGGTCATTTTCATTTACCGGGTCGGGCCGAACGAAAACAAGCCGTCGCATCGACGGCGCTCCAGGGAGGAGGCATGTCGGACAGGGTCACGATCGGGCGATCGCTCGAAGCGCTGGTGCATCGCCATGCGATCGCAGGCACCGGCCGACCCGACGTGCTGATCGGGCTCGTCGGTCGCGGCATCCAGCTCTCGCGTTCGCCTGTCATGCACGAAAGCGAGGCGGCGCGGCTCGGGCTCAGCTGCGCCTATGTCCTGATCGATTTCGATGCGCTGCGGCTCGACGACGGCGATCTGGCCGGGGTTCTCGATGCCGCGTCGCGGCTCGGTTTCCGCGGCGTGAACGTCACCTATCCCTTCAAGCAGGCGGTGCTGCCGCTGCTCGACGACGTCGCGCCGGAAGCCGGCGCCATCGGCGCGGTCAACACCGTGGTGTTCGGCCAGATGCGGGTGGGCCACAACACCGATTGCTGGGGCTTTGCGGAGAGTTTTCGCCGCCAGATGGCCGATGTCCCCCTGGGACGGGTAGCGGTGTTCGGCGCGGGCGGCGCGGGTTCGGCCGTCGCGACCGCGCTGGTCGAACTCGGCGCGCGGGAGATCGCCATCGTCGACAGCGACGATATCAGGGCGGACGAACTCGTGCGACGCCTGGGCGGCGGCAGGGCGGCATTCGCCGTCGCGCAGGATGCGCGCACCGCAGTGCTTTCGGCCGACGGCCTCGTCAACACCACGCCGGTCGGCATGGCCAGACATCCGGGCACGCCGTTCCCCCCGGAATTTCTGCACGCCGGGCAATGGGTCGCGGACGTGATCTATTTCCCGCAGGAGACCGAATTGCTGCGCAGGGCACGCGCGATCGGCTGCCGAACACTGCCCGGGACCGGAATGGCGGTCGGGCAGGCAGCGCGAGCGTTCGAGCTCTTCACCGGCCGCGCGGCCGACATGGGCGCCATGGCCGATCATTTCGGGGCGGCGGCATGAAGGCGGCGGCGGGCATCGCATCGACGCGATCGACCCGGAGAAGCTCCGCTCCGGTGCATGCGGGCCGGCAAGGCCTGACGGCTCGACTGGCCGAACGCATCAGAGCTCTTTCGACTGCCTAAACACCATCAACGGGAGGAAACGACATGACACTCGATCTGAACCGCCGCCGGTTTCTGGCGGCCACCGCAGCTGTCGCCATGGCGACAGCGATGCCTGCGCTTGCCCAGGACAAAACGAAGCTGCGCTTCTCGGCGGTCTTCTCCGAACAGGATATCCGCGCCGAGATGATGAAGATGTTCGCCGATGCCATCGGGGACGACTTCGCCTTCGAAGGCTATTATGGCGGCAACCTGTTCAAGCAGGGCACCGAACTTGTCGCGCTGCAGCGCGGCAATCTCGAGATGGGCAACATCGCGCCGCAGGATATCTCGAAGCAGATACCGGCCTGGTCGATCGTGACGGCCGGCTATCTCTTCCGCGATGCGGCACATGTCAGGGCTTTCTTCAACAGCGAGGCCGGCACCGAATTGAAGAAGATGGCGGAGGACCAGCTTGGCGTCGTCGTTCTGGGGCCGACCTATTTCGGCGTGCGCCAGGTCGGCCTCAAGCCCGAAAAGGAGATCAAGACCCCTGCCGACATGGCCGGCGTCAAGCTGCGGATGCCAGGGGGCGACGCCTGGCAGTTCCTCGGCGAGGCGCTCGGGGCCAACCCGACGCCGATGGCCTATGCCGAAGTCTATACCGGCCTGCAGACCGGCGCGATCGACGGGCAGGACAATCCCTTGCCGAATGTCGAGAACATGAAGTTCTACGAGGTCATGTCGCAGATCGTGCTGACATCGCATCTCGTCGGCTTCGACCTGCTCACCGTGTCCAAAAAGGTCTGGGACGAAATGGGCGCCGAGAAGCAGGCGAAGTTCCAGGCCGCCGCCGACGCCGCGATCGACTTTTCGACGCAGAAGCATCTCGCCCGCGAGAAGGAACTGGTCGAGACCTTCAAGGGCAAGGGCCTCAAGATCTACGAGCCCGACGTCGCGGCGTTCCGCAAGCATGTACAGGAGAAATACCTGGCTTCCGACCTGGCCAAGGACTGGCCGGAAGGCATGGTAGACAAGATCAACGCGTTGTGACGCCCTGGATCGGGACCAGGCTCTGACGCCTGGTCCCGATCCGGATCCGGTCGGCAGGCTGCGAGGTGTCATGCGCGCGACCAGCCGGATAAGCCATGGAGGCGGAACGCCGCTTCCCCAGGGAGGTCAAACTGGAAATGAGACTTGCGAGCCTTGGCTCATGGCTCTACGCGCGCGCCGAGAACGTCCTGGCCGCAATGCTGGTCGCGATGTTCGCCGCGTTCCTTCTGCAGATCGTCTTCCGCTATCTGCTGAACCTGCCTGTCGGCTGGACCAACGAGATCAGCGTCGTCCTGTGGATCTGGATCGTCCTGTTCGGCGCCGCCTTCGTCGTGCGCGAGGAGGAGGAGATACGGTTCGACCTCATATACGCGGCGGCAGGCCCAACTGCCCGGCGCGCGATGTTCCTGGTTTCGGCCGCGGCGCTCGTCGCTCTCTACGGCATCTCGTTTCCGGCGGTGGTCGATTATGTGACCTTCATGAAAGTGGAGCGCACCGCCTATCTGGACATAAGATTCGACTGGCTGTTCTCGATCTACCTGGTCTTCGTCATGGCCGTCATCGTCCGCTATCTGTGGCTGGCATGGCAGTCGCTCTTCGGCAGCGCGCCGGATGAATTCGATCCGGCGAAGGCGGGTTCGGGCGTATGAACCTCGCCAGTCCGTTCTCCCTGTCGGTCGTCGCCATCACCGCGCTTGCCTTTCTCGGGCTGCCGATCGGGCATGCGATGATCGCGGGCTCGATCCTCTACCTGATGCTGGCCGGGCTGGACATGGGAACGGCCGCCGAACAGATCCTCAACGGGATGTACACCAACTACATCATCCTGGCCGTGCCGCTCTTCATCCTCGCCGCGGAGCTGATGAATATCGGGTCCATGACCGATCGCCTGATGGCTTTCTGCAACGCGATCGTCGGGCGCTTCAGGGGCGGACTGGCGCATGTGAACATACTCCAGAGCGTCATCTTTGCCGGCATGTCGGGCTCGGCGATCGCCGACGCGGCCGGCACCGGCAAGATGATGCAGCAGATGATGACGAAGGACGGCAAATATCCGGCGAGCTACGCCGCGGCCCTGACCGCGGCCACCGCCGTGATCGGGCCGATCATCCCGCCCTCCATCCCGATGGTCCTCTATGCCCTCGTTTCGGATGCATCGATCGGCTATCTTTTTCTCGGCGGCGTCGTGCCGGGCCTGCTGATGGCGCTTGCGCAGATGCTGATCGTCGTCGTGGACGCCAGGCGCAGGAACTTTCCCGTCGAGAAGCCGACGCCGCTCGGCGAACTCCCCCGGATCACCTGGCGCGCATTTCCCTCGCTGATGATGCCGGTGGTGCTGCTCGGCGGCATCTATTCCGGAGCGACCACGCCCACCGAGGCGGCTGCCGTGGCGGCCTGCTACGCACTGGTGATCTCGGTCGTGCTCTACCGCAGCGTCTCCTTCGCCGACTTCTATCGCTCGGTCCTTTCGAGCGCGCGGACCTCCGCGTCGATCGGCATGCTGATCGCCGGTGCGCTGGTGTTCAACTTTGTCGTCACGATCGAGAACATTCCCCAGACCCTGTCGCTGATCCTGCAAGCCTGGGACCTGTCCCCCCTTGCCTTCCTGGTCCTGGTGAATGTGATCCTGCTGGTTCTCGGCTGCATCCTGGAGGGCACGACGATCCTGCTTGTGATCGTGCCGGTGCTCATCCCCACGGCGCAGGCGCTCGGCATCGACATGGTGCATTTCGGCGTGATGGTGGTCGTCAACATCATGCTCGGCCTGATAACGCCGCCATACGGGCTCCTGCTGTTCGTCATGACACGCATCGCCGAGGTGCCGCTGCGCGACCTGGTGCGCGACGTGCTGCCCTTCCTCTTCGCGATGGGCGGCGCGCTCGCCTTCATAACCTTCATGCCCGATGCCGTGCTGTGGCTGCCGCGCCTGCTCGGCTATCAGGGGTGATCCAGGGAGAAATGCCATGGCCGGGAAGCCGATCTTCATTCTCAACGGACCGAACCTCAATCGCCTGGGCAAGCGGGAGCCCGAGATCTACGGCAGCACCACCCTTGCCGAGATCGAGGCGATCTGCCGGCAGGCCGCCGGCGAGTTCCCCGTGCGTTTCCACCAGTCGAACGCGGAACACCAGCTCGTCGACTGGGTGCACGAGGCGATCGACGACGGGGCGGGCATCCTCATCAATCCGGCCGGCCTCAGCTTCCGCTCGATCCCGCTGCTCGATTCCCTCAAGATGTTCCCCGGCCCGATCGTCGAGTATCACATCTCGAACATCCACCGGCGCGAGGAGATCTACCACCATTCGCTGGTTTCGAAGGTGGCGACCGCCGTGCTGGCCGGGCTCGGCCCCCGCGGCTACGCCCACGCCGTCCGCGCGCTGATCGACATGGTCGCGGACAGGAACGGCTGAAGGGAGCTTCCCGACGGCCGAACGCAGCTTGTCGGACCATCGCTCCAAGGGCGCTTTCGCGGAGTTTGATCCGTATTGCTCCCGGTCCGGGCTGCCGGTCGCAGCCAGGCGTGCCGAGTCTGTCGCAGGAAGCCGTTCAAATCGACGCATTGCCCGAGGCACAGCTGCTTGTCGAAGACGCGCGCCGGCGTAAGTATCCACCCGTCTGGTCACATCTCGACCAGAACGGCAGGATGGTGGCTAAGCGAACAGGACGCACGGAAGCCTTTCTGCGTCAGATTTCTTAGCTCCAAGACGGCCACCCCTGCTATGCTTCCCATTGAAGGCGGCTCGGTGGGCCCATGCATGCGGCAAAGCCGCATGATGCAAAGAACGGCATTGTCGTTCCGGCGGATCAAGCGGGTGGCAACTCGATGAAGGGCAGCCATGGGCCTCCCGAGCTACGTGACGAACCAGGCAACTTTCCCGGAGATGTATGAGCGCTGGCTCGTAGGTCCTCTCTTCCGACCGTGGGCAGAGACGACCCTGGAAATGGTGGAGTTGTCTCCGGGCGACCGTCTCCTCGACAACGCTTGCGGAACGGGAATCGTCGCACGCGTAGCAAGGGAGCGGCTCGGTGCCGCCGGATATGTCGTCGGCGTCGACATCAGTCCGGACATGCTTGCCGTCGCGCGCGTCGTGGCCCCCCGCATCGACTGGCGCGAAGGTGACGCGAGCGCCCTGCCTCTCCAAGACGGAGAGGAGTTCGAGGTTGTCGTCTGCCAGCAAGGGCTGCAGTTTTTCCCTGACAGATCCGCGGCGGCGCGCGAGATGCGGAGGGCCCTGGCAAAGGGCGGCAGGCTGGCGGTGGCCACATGGCGCCCCGACGACGAAATACCGTTCTTTCGGGAGTTGCGCTATGTCGCGGAGCGCCATCTGGGCGCCATCGCGGATCGCCGGCACAGCTTTGGAGACGCTGCGCCGCTCGAGGCGCTGCTCCGCGACGCCGGCTTCCACGACGTCCGCTCAAGGACGATATCGCGCACCATACGCTTCGATGACGGCGCGCCCCTCCTCCGATTGAACACGATGGCGCTGGTCGGCATGAGCCCTGCCGGCAACGAAATGAGCGATCGGGAACGCAAGCGCGTGGTGGAGAAGATCGTGGGCGAGAGTAAACCCGTGCTGCGCTCTTATGCTGATGGATCGGGGCTCGCTTTCGAGCTCCGATCCAATGTGGCAACGGCCAGAGGATGAGATCAGCCGCCTGGTAACGTTCTGCGCGGGCAAATCCGGCGTCGGCTGGGGACTCCAGACGAAACTGCCGTTCGCGGCGAGGTCGATGAAGGGGACCATAAAGGGTCGAAACAGGTCGCCAGAAGCGCCATCGGTCCAATGGCGCTTCTGGTGCAGGCTGCTCGTTCCTTTGGGAGACATGCTTTGGCCAACCGCAAGCGCATCCGAGGCTTGCGCCGCGAACAACAGCTCAAGCCGAACGCTTGCGGCGGGCGCCGAAGCGGAACGGCAATAGGAGCGTCCAGCCGAGCCTGGCCGGAGCCGCGCCGCGGTACTCCAAGAGGCCGATGTCGATCGCCTCGTGGCCGCGTTTCGGCGCGGCGACATAGGTGCCGAACAGCCGGTCCCAGAAGGGGAAGTTGAAGCCGTAGTTGGTGTCGGTCTCGGCCGGGTCGCTCGAATGATGCACCCGGTGCATGTCGGGGGTGACGACGAAACGGCGCAGGAAACGATCCGCGCCGGGGCGGAGCCTCACGTTGGAATGGTTGAACATCGCCGCGCCGTTGAGCACGACCTCGAAGACCAGCACCGAAAGCACAGGCGCGCCGAGCGCGATCACCACCGCCGCCTTCCAGACCATGGACAGGAGGATCTCCAGCGGATGGAAGCGCAGGCCGGTGGTCACGTCGAAACCGGGATCGGCATGGTGAACGCGGTGGATGCGCCACAGGACGGGAACCTTGTGGCTCACCACATGTTCGAGCCACACGGCGAAATCGAGCGCCACGAAGGCGATGACGCCGGCGGGCAGGTCGCCGAGGCCGGCGGCGCGCAACAGGCCCCAGCCCCGCGCCTCGGCCCAGGCGGCCGCGCCGACGGCGGCCGCGGGAAAGACGATCCGCAGGACCGCCGAAGACAGCACGACCATGGCGAGGTTGGTGAACCAGCGGCGCGACTTCAACGCACCGGACATTTCCTTGCGCTCGAGCCGCGGCGACCACAGTTCGAAGGCCGCCATGGCGATGAAGACCACCAGGAAGACGCCGGAACGGACGATCGCTTCATAGCCGGCGACGGCGCCCATCGCGCCCGCCCGCTCAGGTCAGCATACGGTGGCGCACCTTGGTGACACGTTCGATCGCCTGCGTGGTGGCGGCATCGAGACCGAGATGCTGGCGAAGCCTCTGGATCACCCTCAGTTCCTCGATCCGCATCTCCAGGTCGACCGCGGCGACCTCCACGGCGGCAGCATAGGCGGTGTCGTAAAGGCGTGGCGGAATGACCTTGCCGGCGAGTTCCAGCACGCCGTCCAGACCTTTTTCCTCATGCAGCAGCTTCTGGCAGTCCTGTGCGACCCTGATCAGCTTCTGCTCGTCGAAATCCTGGAACACCGGCCAAGTGCGGACGACGTCGCCGATCCGGGCCAGTTCGACATCGGTCATGTCGCGGTCTGCGGCTGATGTGATCACCATCAGGTAGATCAACGCCTCTTGGGCGGTCGGTGCGGGCATGTGGTTTTCTCTCGCCTTCAAAACGCCGCGCGACCACTTGGACGCTCGGCGCTCTGCATTTTCAGATGACGCATCGTGCGCTCCGACAGTCGATTTCGAATTTCGGGCCGATGCGGTGATCGGCAGCAAGGTAGAAACGGGAGCCGGCCGCCGCAAGGAAAAAAGCTGCCGAGCGTTGACGCTGCGGAGCGCGGCGAATAGAGCAATGCCTTGGCCCGCGGACGTCCTGCCGGATCCGGCGAAGACAGCGGTGCGAACCCCTGGGAAGCACGATATGGCGCGATCAATGACGATCGAACTCAATTCCGACATCCTCGCCGCCGCGGCGGACAGCAAGGCATGGCCCTTCGAGGAAGCGCGGAAAATCATCGAGCGCTACAAGAAGACCGGCTTCCCCGCGACCGTGCTGTTCGAGACAGGCTACGGCCCGTCCGGCCTGCCGCATATCGGCACCTTCGGCGAGGTGGCGCGCACCACCATGGTGAGGCACGCCTTTCACGTGCTGACCGAGGACAAGGTCGCTACAAAGCTGCTGTGCTTCTCCGACGACGTCGACGGTATGCGCAAGGTGCCGGAGAACGTGCCCAACCGCGAAATGCTGCTGGAACATCTCGGCAAGCCGCTGACGCGCGTGCCCGACCCGTTCGGCGAGTACGAGAGCTTCGGCCATCACAACAATGCGATGCTGCGGCGTTTCCTCGACACATTCGGCTTCGAATACGAGTTCGCCTCGGCGCTGGACTACTACACATCCGGCCGTTTCGACGACGGCCTCGTACGGATGCTGGAAAGCTACGACAAGGTCATGGAGGTCATGCTGCCGACGCTTCGCGAGGAGCGCCGCAAGACCTATGCGCCGATCCTGCCGATCCACCCGGAGACCGGCGTCGTCATGCAGGTGCCGATCGAGGAGGTGCATCCCGACCGCGCGACCGTCGTGTGGACCGATCCGGCAACGGGCAGGCGCTGGGAGACCTCGGTCAAATCAGGCGGCTGCAAGGCGCAATGGAAGCCCGACTGGGCGCTGCGCTGGGCCGTGCTCGGCGTCGACTACGAGATGTCGGGCAAGGACCACATCGACAATGTGAAGACCAGCGGCAAGATCTGCCGCATCCTCGGCGGCACACCGCCCGAGGGCTTCAACTACGAACTCTTCCTCGACGAGAAGGGCGAGAAGATCTCGAAGTCCAAGGGCAACGGCATCACCATCGACCAGTGGCTGACCTACGCCCCCACCGAGAGCCTCGGGCTCTATATGTACCAGAAGCCGAAGGTGGCGAAGAAGCTCTACTTCGACGTCATCCCGCGCGCCGTCGACGAATATTATGCGTTCCTGGCGGCCTATCCGCGCCAGGACTGGAAGGAGCGGCTCGGCAATCCGGTCTGGCACATGCACAATGGCGAGCCGCCGGCGATCGACCTGCCGGTGCCTTTCGCGCTGCTGCTCAACCTGGTGAGCGCCTCGAACGCCCAGAACAAAAGCGTGCTGTGGGGCTTCATCTCGCGTTATGCGCCCGGCGTGACGCCGCAGACGCATCCGGAGCTCGACCGGCTGACGGATTACGCGATCCGCTATTTCGACGATTTCGTGAAGCCGTCGAAGGTCTATCGCCAGCCCGACGCGGTGGAGCGCGACGCGCTCGCCCGGCTCGCCGAGGCGCTGGGCGAGCTGCCGGCCGATGCCGACGGCGAAGCGATCCAGAACGCCGCACTGAATGTGGCACGCCGGATCGAACGCTACCAGGACCATGCCAAGAAGAGCCCCGAAGGCGGGCCCGGCGTCTCGGTCGCCTTCTTCCAGATGATCTACCAGGTGCTGATCGGACAGGAGCGCGGGCCGCGCTTCGGATCCTTCGCGGCGCTCTACGGCGTCGCCGAGACGCGCGCGCTGATCGGCAAGGCGCTGGCGGGGGAACTGGCGGCGTAGGGCGCGCGTCTTACCCCTCATCCGACCTCGCGGAGCCTGTCCTCGGGCTTGCCGGAGGCAAGACCCGTGGGCGAGGCCACCTTCTCCCACAAGAGAGAAGGGAAGGCGCTGCAGCAGCGCTTCGGCCAATCTTCAACGCTGGTGATTTGCAGAGCCGGCCAAGCCAGGCCCCGGCCTTCTCCCCTTGTGGGAGAAGGTGGCCTCGCCCCAAAGGGCGAGGTCGGATGAGGGGTCTGCAGCGCACCGCGCGCTCGCCGATACTGTCGGATGAGGGGTCTGGCAAGACGCTCGGGTAACCACCGCCCCTGCCCTATTCCTCCGTCTTCGGCGGCGGGCCGAAGATGCCGCGGCGGGCTTCGCGCGCTTGCTTCTCGGCCTCCGCATAGGGGCCGCCGGGCGCGGCACGCGCCCAGCCATTGGTGACGAGCCAGGCGCCGACGTCCTGCGCGCCGATGCGGCAGCCGGCGACGATGTCGGTGCCGGCCTCCGGCGGCACGTCGCAGCTGATGGCGCGGCCGCGGATGAAATAGCGGAATGCCGTTCGCGCGCGGACGCCGCAGGGCCATTCGGCGCCCTCGAAGGTGCAGCGTTCCCGCAGGTCGACGCTTTCAGTTCCAGCCACATCGACGACACGCCCCATCGCTTCGAAGCGCGCCGAGCCGGTTGCGACCGGCCGGTAGAGGATCGTGCCGCCGTCTTCGTCGACAGGCGGCTTTGGCGGTAAGGCGAGACTGAGCTGCGACAGCGGCGCACGCGGCTCGACCCGCTCATACGGCGCAGCGTCGCTCGCGGCGGCAGGACTTGCGGCATCTGGAGACTGAACGAAGGGCCTGGAGGGCTCCGAGCGACGGGTTCCCGGGCCCGGGTCCTTGCTCGCGCCCGACGGCGCTGCGACACGCTCGATAGCAGGGGTCGACACGGCCGCCTCCCGCGCGAGCCTCTCTCCACCGATCTTCATCACGACGGCGGCACCGCCGATCATCACCAGAGCGGCGATGGCCACATATGCCCGCATCGGCCCGCTACTGGCTCGCCCAGACGATCCGGGCTACCCATTCGATGGCTTCGCTCGGGATCTGGCGGTTCGGATGGGCAGGGTTGAGCGATACAAGGTCGATCCCCTTCGGCGTCTGCCGTTCCAGGAGTTTGGCCATCACCTCGCCCTCGGTGGTCTTGACCACGACGCGGTCACCCCGGCGCAGCACGGCGCCCGGCTGGACGATCAGCACGTCGCCGTTGCGGTAAAGCGGCAGCATGGAATCGCCCTGCACCTGGAGCGCATAGGAACCTTCGGCGGCGCGCGCCGGCAGTTCGACGAGGTCCCAGCCCTCGCCGGCCGGAAAGCCGGCATCGTCGAAGTAGCCGCCGGCTCCCGCCTGCGCGAAACCGATGAGCGGAACGGTGGAACCCCGGCGGCTCTCCTTCCATGGAAAGGCCTTGCCTTCGATCAGTTCGAAAAACTCGTCGAGCGACGAATTGGTGGCCTCGATGATCTTGGCGAGCGATTCTGTCGAGGGCCAGCGCGGGCGTCCGTCGGAGGACAGTCGCTTCGACTTGTTGAAAGCCGTCGAATCCAGGCCGGCGCGTTTGGCCAATCCGGATGCCGAGAGCGAGTAACGCGCAGCCAGCGCATCGATGGCCGCCCAGACACGATCATGCGAGAGCATGGTGCTGCTCCCCGTGAAGACAGGAAAAAATACCTTTGCCGTTGTAATGTCGGCCGCCGGGCTTGTCCAGACAAGATCAGACCGGAAACTCACAATGGCTTGAACGGGGGTGCCGAGGGTCAGCGGATGCCGGGAAATGTTGCCGCCAAGGCACTCCTCATCCGACCTCGCGGAGCGAGGTCGGATGAGACACACCGCCCGGCGCCGGACGCCATCCTGGATGAAAGTACCGCGTGTCTTCGTACCCCTCTCTGTCCACCTGATATCTCCCCCACAAGGGGGGAGACCGGCCGGCCGCTTGGATTTCGCCAATCGTCAACGTCGCAAGACGAGTGCCATCATCGATGACAGCCAGTCTCCCCCCTTGTGGGGGAGATATCAGGTGGACAGAGAGGGGTATCTGGCCAAGCCGTATCCGACTGAAATCAAAAAGCTTTTCGCCCTACTTTCATGGCAGGGGTAGCCCGTCTCGACGTTTCCGATCCTGGCACGAGGGACTGCTCACCCGCCCGCCTTCGCAAGCCTGCGCAGGCCGGCATGGGAGGCCATGAAGATGCGCTCGGCTTCGGTGGGCGCGCGCGGCGAGCGCGTGACGCCGAGCGCGGCGACGACCTCGTCGATCTCACGGAACTTCTTCGTGTTCATGTCGTAGATGCCGGCGGTCGTCATCACCGCCGCGGCCGTCTCGCCGTTCTCGAGGATGAAGCGGTGGCGGCCGATCACCTCGGTGCCGTCCCAGGTCTCGATGGAGGAGACGACCTCGAAGCGCCGCCACAGCCGGATCTCCCGCACGAAGACGCTCTGCACGCCGCCCATCATCGGCACCCAGTTGCGCGTGCGATAGAGCTTCATCAGCCCGGAGCGGATAAAGATGTCCATGCGCCCAAGATCCGCCATCATCAGATAGCGGGCATTGTTGAGGTGCATGTTGGGATCGATGTCCGTCGGCAGGCAACGGAACGACAGGCGGCTCTCGCCGCCGGGCAGATAGGGGCCGCGGCGACGCGCCGTCGCCACGACCTTCAGCAGGCGGCCCCAGACATACATGGCCGCTGTCTCTAACCCAACAGCACTGGATGTTGACACATCCAGTGGCGTGGATGCCAACGCATCCACGCGACCTCAAACGCCGGCGCGGCCCATCCGGGCCGCTTGGCTTCCGCGCTACCGCATCGGCCCGAAAATCGTATTCGATTTTCGGAAAGCACGATGCGGTAATCAATAGTGGCAGAGGGTCCTTTGCGCGTCCAAGTGGACGCGCGGCGCTCTGCAGGCGCGGCGCGCCGTCGCGCGCTCCAACGGTCGATAAGATCGACCGTTGGTATCACGCCTCAGGCCGCCTTCTTGGCTTCCGCTCCGGCATAGGGATCGAAGCGCTCGTAGAAGGTCTCGCCCTTCTCGGCCATGTCGACCAGCAGCTTGGGCGCCTTGAACTGCACGCCGTAGCGCTTCTGCAGTTCCCTGGCCCGCTTGACGAATTTCTTCGCGCCGATGCCGTCGACATAGGAGAGCGCCCCGCCCGTATAGGGCGCAAAGCCGAAGGCCAGGATCGAGCCGACATCGGCCTCGCGCGGATCCGTGACGATCCCTTCTTCCATGACCCGCACCGCCTCGAGCGCGATGGTGAAGAGCAGGCGCTGCTTCAGCTCCTCGATGTCGACCTTCTCCGGATCCTGCTGCTTGTAGAGGTCCTTGAGGCCCGGCCACAGCTTCTTCTTCGCCGGCTTGGCCGGATAATCGTAGAAGCCCTTGCCGTTCTTGCGGCCGAAACGGCCATGCTTGTCGACCATGGTGTTGATCAGCGCCATCTGGTCGGCGTCGACCGCCTTCTCGCCGAGGTCGCGGATCGTCTGCTTCATGATCTTCTGGGCAAGGTCGATCGCGGTCTCGTCGGTCAGCGCCAGCGGGCCGACCGGCATGCCGGCCATCTTGGCGGCGTTCTCGATCATCGCCGCCGGCACGCCTTCGATCAGCATCTGATAGGCTTCCGACATGTAGCGCAGCACGCAGCGGTTGACATAGAAGCCGCGCGTGTCGTTGACCACGATCGGCGTCTTCCTGATCGCCCGGACATAGTCGATCGCCACGGCGAGCGCCTTGTCGCCGGTCTTCTTGCCCAGGATGATCTCGACCAGCATCATCCTGTCGACGGGCGAGAAGAAGTGGATGCCGATGAAGTTCTTCGGCCGGACCGAATTCTTCGCCAGCCCGGTGATCGGGATCGTCGAGGTGTTGGAGGCGAAGGTCGCGGAGGGTTTCAGCACAGCCTCGGCCTTCCCGGTGACGCCCTTCTTGATCTCGGAATCCTCGAACACCGCCTCGATGACGAGATCGCAGCCGTCGAGATCGGCATAGTCGGCCGTCGGCGTGATCAGCGACAGCAGCCTGTCCTTCTCCTCGGGCCTCGCCCTGCCCTTCTTGACCTGGTCCGAGATCAGGTTGTCGGAATGGGCCTTGCCCTTCCCGGCCGCTTCCATGTCGCGGTCGAGCAGCACCACCGGGATGCCGGCCTTGGCCGTCACATAGGCGATGCCGGCGCCCATGAAGCCGGCGCCGAGCACGCCGATCTTCTTGAACTTCGTCTCGGCGACGCCCTGCGGGCGGCGGGCGCCCTTGTTGAGCTCCTGCAGCGAGATGAACAGCGAATGGATCATCGCGGCCGCTTCGCGGGTCTGCAGGATCTCGGTGAAGTAACGCTGCTCGATGCGCAGCGCCGTGTCGAACGGCACCAGCAGCCCCTCATAGACGCATTTCAGGATGGCGCTGGCGGCCGGGTAGTTGCCATAGGTCTCGCGGCGCAGGATGGCGATCGCGGGCGGCCAGAGATTGGCGCCGGCGGCCGAATAGATCGGGCCGTCGGGCAGCTTGAAGCCCTTCTCGTCCCAAGGCGCCACCGGCTTCAAGCCGTTCCTGATCATCGCCTTGGCGGTCTCGATCAGCTTGGCGGGCTCGGCGATCTCGTGGATCAGGCCCATGGCCTTGGCCTTCTGCGGCGTCAGGTTCTGGCCTGAGGTGAGCATGGTGAGGGCGTCCTGGGTCTTGGCCAGGCGCGACACCCGCTGGGTGCCTCCGGCGCCCGGGAAGATGCCGACCTTGATCTCCGGCAGGGCCATCCTGACCTTCTCGCCGTCGGCGGCGACGCGACCGTGGCAGGCGAGCGACAGTTCGAAGGCGCCGCCCATGCAGGTGCCGTTGATCGCCGAGACCCAGGGCTTGCCCGAGGTCTCGATCTTGCGGAACAGCCAGGTCATGCGGCCGGCATTGTCGAAGAGCATTTTGGTCGCGGCCTCGGGGCTCTTCGCCTTCTCTTCGCCGAAGAGCTTCAGCATGCGCTGCAGCATGGAGAGATCCGCGCCGCCGGAATAGCTTTCCTTGCCCGAGGTGATCACCGCGCCCTTGATGGCGGCATCCGACGTGACCTTTTCGACGATCGCCTCCAGTTCCTCGATGACGCTCTCGTCGAAGACGTTCATCGACTTGCCAGGCATGTCCCAGGTGACGAGCGCGATGCCGTCGGCGTCGACGTCGACAGTGAAATTCTTGTAGCTCATTGTCATGTCCTTCCGATCAGACGCGTTCGATGATCGTGGCGGTGCCCATGCCGGCGCCGATGCAGAGCGTCACCAGCGCCGTGTTGAGGTCGCGCCGCTCGAGCTCGTCGAGCACGGTGCCGAAGATCATCGCCCCGGTGGCGCCAAGCGGATGGCCCATGGCGATCGCCCCGCCATTCACGTTGATCTGGTCGTGCGGGATGTCGAAGGCCTGCATGTAGCGCAGCACGACCGAGGCGAAGGCCTCGTTGAGCTCGAACAGGTCGATGTCGGAGAGCTTCATCCTGGCGCGCTTCAGGAGCTTCTCCGTCACGTCGACGGGGCCGGTGAGCATGATCGCCGGTTCCGAGCCGATGTTGGAGAAGGCGCGGATCCTGGCGCGCGGCTTCAGCCCCATCGACTTGCCGCCCTTCTTGGAGCCGAGCAGCACGGCCGCCGCGCCGTCGACGATGCCGGACGAATTGCCGGCATGGTGGACGTAGTTGATCTCCTCCACTTCCGGATGCCGCTGGATCGCGACCGCGGAGAAGCCGCCCATTTCGCCCGGCATGGTGAAGGACGGGTTGAGCGAGGCGAGCGTCTGCATGTCCGTCGTCGGACGCATATGCTCGTCATGGTCGAGGATGGTGAGGCCGTTCTGGTCCTTGACCGGTACGACCGAATTCTTGAACCAGCCCTTCTCCCAGGCCTTCGCCGCGCGCTTCTGGCTCTCCACGGCATAGGCGTCGACGTCGTCGCGCGAGAAGCCGTATTTGGTGGCGATCAGATCGGCCGAGACGCCCTGCGGCACGAAATAGGCCGGCAGGCCGACGGAAGGATCCATGAACCAGGCGCCGCCCGACATGCCCATGCCGACGCGCGACATCGATTCCACGCCGCCCGAGATGACGATATCGTCGGCGCCCTGCGCGATCTTGGCCGCGCCGAGATTGATGGCGTCGAGACCGGAGGCGCAGAAGCGCGACAGCTGCAGGCCGGGCGCCTTCATGTCGTAGCCGGCTTCGAAAGAGGCAGCGCGCGGAATGACCGAACCGGCCTCGCCGACGGGATCGACGCAGCCGAAGATGATGTCGTCGACCGTGCCGGTGTCGAGACCGTTGCGGTCGCGCACGGCTTCGAGAACCTTGGCGCCAAGGCGGACCGCGGGCACCTCGTGGAGGGAGCCGTCCTTCTTGCCGCGGCCGCGCGGCGTGCGCACGGCGTCATAGACAAATACGTCTGCCATTTTGGTCTCCTTGGGTTGCGGATCAGGGGGTCGGCGCCCGACGGCTTCCGGCTCGTGCCTGAAGCCGCGGACCCTGGCTCACAGCGAGCGCCCGATCAGCAGTTTCATGATCTCGTTGGTGCCGCCATAGATGCGCTGCACGCGCGCATCGCGATACATGCGGGCGATCGGATATTCGTTCATGTAGCCATAGCCGCCGAACAGCTGCAGGCACTGGTCGACGACCTTGCCTTGCAGGTCAGACAGCCAGTATTTGGCCATCGAGGCGGTGACCGGATCGAGCCCGCCATTGATGTGGCGCTCGACGCAGTTGTTGTAGAAGACGCGCCCGACCGTGGTCTCGGTCTTCAGTTCGGCAAGCGTGAACTGGGTATTCTGGAAGTCGATGATCGCCTTGCCGAAAGCCTTGCGATCCTTGACGTAATCGATGGTCAGCGCCAGCGCCCGCTCGGCCATGGCGATCGCCGTCGTGCCGATCTGCAGGCGCTCCTGCGGCAGCTGCTGCATGAGCTGGACGAAGCCCTGTCCCTCGTCATGGCCGAGCAGGTTCGACGTCGGCACGCGCACGTCGTTGAAGAACAGCTCGGAGGTGTCGTTCGATTTCAGCCCGATCTTGTCGAGGTTGCGGCCGCGCTCGAAACCCGTCACCTCGTCGGTCTCGACCACGATCAGCGACGTGCCCTTGGCGCCCCTGGCCGGGTCGGTCTTGGTCACGACGATGATCAGATTGGCGAGCTGGCCGTTGGTGATGAAGGTCTTGGAGCCGTTGATGCGGTAGTGGTTGCCGTCCCTCTCGGCCCGGGTCTTGACGCCCTGCAGGTCGGAGCCGGCACCCGGCTCGGTCATGGCGATGGCGCCGATCAGCTCGCCCGAGGCCATGCGCGGCAGCCATTTCTTCTTCTGCTCCTCCGAACCGTAATGGAGGATGTATGGCGCGACGATGGAGTTGTGGAGCGCGATGCCGAAGCCGTCGACGCCGACATGGCTGATCGCTTCGATGATGGCGCTCTCATGGGCGAAGGTGCCGCCAGAGCCGCCATATTCCTCCGGCATGGATGCGCAGAGCAGACCGTTCTCGCCGGCCTTGCGCCAGCTCGCGCGGTCGAAGATCTCGGCCTTCTCGAACTCCTCGTATTTCGGGGCGATCTCCTCGGTAAGGAAACGCGCCGCCATGTCGTAGAGCATGGCGACATCGTCGCTCACCCAGCGCGGCTTCGGCAGTTCCAGGACGGATGCGGGATCGGTGGCCACGTACTACTCCCTGTCGACGATAACCCTTAGCAACTCCGTTCAATCTTGAACAGACTTGCCGGACCGCAAAAAGCTCAGAACGCCTCGGCCGGCAGCGCCATCATCGCGTCCGCGCCGCTGGAGATGCGGGCGAGATGGGCCGAGGTTTCCGGCATGACGCGCTCCATGAAGAAACGGGCCGTCACCAGCTTGTTATCGTAGAAGGATGACGCTCCGTTGGCACCTTCGGCGAGCTTCGCCTGCGACGACTTCGCCATCTGCGCCCACATATAGCCGAGCGCGACAAGGCCGAAGAGATGCATATAGTCGGTGGAGGCCGCACCCGCATTGTCGGGCTTGGCCATGGCGTTCTGCATCAGCCACATGGTCGCGGCCTGCAGGTCGTTGAGACCCTTCTTCAACTGCTTGGCGAGCGGCGCCATCTTCTCGTCGGCGCGGTTTTCCTCACAGTAGTCGCCGACCTCCTTGAAGAAGGCCTGGACCGCGCGACCGCCATTCATGGCGAGCTTGCGCCCGACAAGATCGAGCGCCTGGATGCCGTTAGCGCCCTCATAGATCATGGCGATGCGGGCATCGCGCACGAACTGGCTCATGCCGTGTTCTTCGATGTAGCCGTGCCCGCCGAAAAGCTGCTGGGCCATGACGGCGTGGTCGAAGCCCTTGTCGGTGAGCACACCCTTGATGATCGGCGTCATCAGGCCCATGTGGTCGTCGGCCGCCTGGCGCTCCTTCTCGTCGCCGGAGCGGTGGGCGACGTCGGACTTGATCGCCGTCCACAGGATCAGCGCGCGGCCGGCCTCGTTGAAGGCCCTGATGGTCATCAGCGCGCGGCGCACGTCGGGATGCACGATGATCGGATCGGCCTTCTTGTCCGGCGCCTTGACGCCGGAGAGCGATCGGCCCTGCAGGCGTTCCTTCGCATAGGCGACGGCATTCTGGTAGGCGACCTCGGCGATCGACAGGCCCTGCAGACCAACGCCGAGGCGGGCCTCGTTCATCATGGTGAACATCGCCTTCAGGCCGCCATTGGCCTCGCCGAGCAGATAGCCGGTCGCCTCGTCATAGTTCATGACGCAGGTCGAGTTGCCGTGGATGCCCATCTTCTCCTCGATCGAGCCGCAGGAGACCGCGTTGCGGGCATCAGGCGCGCCGCCGCCGTCGAGCATGAATTTCGGCACGATGAAGAGCGAGATACCCTTGACGCCCTCGGGCGCGCCTTCGATGCGGGCCAGCACCAGATGCACGATGTTCTCGGAGAGGTCGTGCTCGCCGGCGGAGATGAAGATCTTCTGGCCGGAGATCCTGTAGGAGCCGTCGCCGTTCGGCACGGCCTTGCTGCGCAGCAGGCCGAGGTCGGTGCCGCAATGCGGCTCCGTGAGGTTCATGGTGCCGGTCCAGACACCTTCCACCATCTTCGGCAGCCAGGTCGACTTCTGCTCCTCGGTGCCGTGGGCAAGGATCGCAGCGACCGCGCCCTGGGTGAGGCCGGCATACATCATGAAGCCCATGTTGGCGGAGGAGAGATATTCACCGACCGCCGAATGAACGGTGTAGGGAAGCCCCTGCCCACCGAATTCGGCCGGGGCCGCCAGCCCCATCCAGCCGCCTTCGCGATACTGCCGATAGGCGTCCTTGTAGATGTCAGGCGTGGTGACCGAGCCGTCGGCGTGGCGCACGCAACCCTCGATGTCGCCGATGCGGTTGGTCGGCTGGATGACGTTCTCGGCAAGCTTTGCGCCTTCCGCGAGGATCGCCTCCAGGATATCGGGGGTGGCGTCCGAGAAACCCGGGAGATTGCTGTAGCGCTCGTAGCCCAGAACGTCGTTCAGAACGAAAAGCGTATCCTGAACCGGGGCCTTGTATGTCGGCATGCCTCATCCTCCAAACACGGTTTTGCCGCTCCGGGGACGCACCCTCCGGAACCGCCGCTGAAGGAGTGTCTAGCAATCTTTGACGTTTGCGTAAACGTCAATTTGTACCGCAGCGCAAAATTCACAGCTGCGCCGCAGGCTGGTCGTCTGTCGATTGCCACGCTATCTGGCCTTTTGGCCCGCCGATCAGAAACGTCGGCTTTGCGCCCAGAAGTCGGCCGTAGGGGCAAACTTTGCCTTCGCCTGAGAGCGGACAATCAGGCTGCCATACTCTGAGGTCAGCCTTGCGCCCTAGGAGGCTGTCTGGGTTCGGAGAGTCAGGGCCGGATGAGCTGGCACATGCGCTTGATCGACTCCGCTAGCTGCTCTTCTGAGTGCTCTGGTCGGTGGCGGTTTTCCGGGTGGTGGATGCGGTTGCGGACGTATGTCATCAACGTCTCCTCTCTCTGAGCCCCATTGGCGTCTACCCACCGGATCTCTCTAGGGTGCCCCTGATCTACCAACCATTGATCGAAATCCGCCTGCGAAGTCTTCTTGACTGGGCTGGACCTGAACCTGTCCTCAAGCGAGCAATAGAGATCGTCGTGGAACTCAACGGTGGGCAGATCGTAGGCGAGGTAGGAAATCTCTCCCCACGATGGGCTCCACTGGAGGTATCCGAACCCTGCGCTATGTGCATCTTCCACTCTGACAGCCCCTTGGTACTGTTTGGTGATCTGGAGCTTTGCGTTTGGATTTCGGAACGCATTCTTGAAGAGTAGTGGCGAGTGTGTCGACGCGACTATCTGAACGCGGTCGCTAAGTTCAGCTAGGTGCTCAACCAGCTTCGCCTGAAGTTTCGGGTGGAGATGGAGCTCGGGTTCGTCGACCAGAATGATCAGCTTCTCTTTGGAAAGCACTGCCATTGCCTCGAGCAACGCGAGGGACAGAAGCATCTCGATGCCGGAACCGCCGTGCTCAGCCGGAAGCTCAAAGCCATCGAACGGGAAGACAACTTCTGCATTGTCGTACGGATTCAGTGTCTTGAGGAGGCTAACCTCGACAGGCGGGACCCCGAGCTTGGCCAGGATGTCGTTCGCGGCCCCGATCGTCTTCTTGAGCGTGTCACCGTCGGTCTCGGCGAAAATTCTATCCTGGAGCGCTCTTCTATGGTGCTTAAAGTGATCACCCTCGGCCTTCCTCCTCTGCCCTCGATCAAAGCGCCAGTTCAGATCGTCGATGATGCTCGACAGCGAGGAATTAAACCCCTTGGAAAGTTGGCGAACGCGGGTCTTGGAGAAGTAAAACACGCGCGGAAGGTCAACTTCGACGTTGCCCGGTAACAACAGGCGTTCGTCGAAGTGGAAAGTAGTTCCGTTCTTGCGAAGCTTTGACCACCCTTTTTCGCCTCGCGGTTCGACGGGCACAAGGTGATGAGACGTGGTGACCAAGTCCGAAAATGCTTTACCAGGGGCAGCCCGGTCTCGTTTCTTGGCCCTCAGGATTACCTTGTCACAAGCGACATCTTGGGACGTGAAGCCGTCAGGAAGCTTCGCCGTGAGGGGGCTCTGAAACTCGACAACAATCTCGATTGGCTCGTCGCCCCCGTTGTAGAAGTCGTTGACATCTAGCCTAGACGCTACGTAACCGGACGATAGGCAGAAGTTCATCGCCTCCAGCAGCGACGTTTTCCCAGTTCCATTATCACCAATGAAAAAGCCTAGGGCCCCTAGCTCAACAGGCGCTTCTAGCCTTTTGATGCCGCGGAAATTCGCAATACTGACACTTTTGATCTTCACGCCCCCCTCCACCACCCTCGTGTCTGTAAGTTGGCAACGGAACTAGGTGGGGTCAATGGGGCGCACTCGGATTTGCAGCCGGGGCACCGTCCGCGTAGGATTCTAACAAATCGGCGTCCGACAGGATGCGGGTGACGCCAAGGGTGGTTGCGATGACGAGTTTCCGGTGAGAGCCGTTTCTAAGACCTTGGCCTCTGCCGATCGAAGGGTCCGATGTCGTCTGTGACGCTTACAGCCGCCAGTCCTCTTCCGGCCTCAATGTACCGATCAGCTCTGCGCCGGTATCCGCCATCCGGGCCTCATTTGCAGATTCCGAAACCGGACGATCATTCGTGTGCATTCAGAGATCTTCGAAGGTCCGCGCTGTTGGATTTTGCTGCCGTCCTGGCATAGTGCCAAGAATCGCCGCACTTGTCAGGAGTAAACGAACGTACGCGAGTATTTAAAGTCAGGAGGCGATGGGAACGCGGTCCCGAAAACCTTCCAGGTGAAAACCGACGCGCACAGCCGCTGGCTCAACAATTTCAGTTGCGATTTCTGGCAGAAACGGTCTTAGCCGACCTTCGACGCGTGAAGGCTCTATTTTGCGAGGGGCAGCCGCTCAGTGAGCAGTTAGCCACGAGGCAGCGAGGGAATGTGGCAGCACGGGGACAATGGCCGATAAGGACGACATCATTGCACATCATGCTGCGGGCACGCTCCCCGAGCTGTTTGTCGAGTGCATGCGGCGTCATCGAACTGATGACATCGGTATGGCATTTCGCGCGACGCTGACGGCACTCCACAACGAGGGTATGATAGACGTGCTTGAGGCCGCGCGCACGATCGGCATCTCTCCCATCAACCAGCATGACTTTTTCACCGTCATGGAGGTCTATTGCGACCTCATTCCTGCCATCGAGGCCGAGGTGCCGACGATGCTCGCGGCAGTGAAGGCGCTGGTCGCGCGCGCTGGCAATGACATGGCCTCGGGCATGCCCAATGGCGCCTACCGCAAATGGGCGGAGCAATGCGATCGCGCCCGTGCGACGCTCGCCGCGATTGATCCGGAAGAGCCCGAGGATGCTGCCTATGTATTTCTCGGGCTTCAGGCGCTCGCCAAGAACGATGCCGATGCCGCGCTCAATGCTGCAATCGCATATCTCGCCGGCACGGCCGCACCTGCGCGTTCGGCCGCAGCCAAAGCGATCGGCTCGATCGAGCTCGCGACGCCGGAAGCACGCTCCCGCGTCACCGAAGCGTTCGCTGTCGCAAGCGCCACCGCAGACGATAACAGCCAGGGGCACATCCTGACCGCCATTTGCGAGATTGCGCGGGCGCATCCCGAGATGGAAGCCGCGGCGGTCGCGCTGATCGACGCAGCCGCCCCCATGGTCGGCGACCTGGCGATCCATCAGGTCTCGCTCGAGCTCATGTTCCATGGCGAAGCGCTGCAGCCGCCGATCGTCGCGGGGCTGACGGCAATCTTGCACAAGCTCGCGATCGGCAATCGCGGCACGCTTGAGCATATCGATGCGGCCGGCGCCAAGTTGGTGACGCATGGGCGCCTCGACGAAGCGCTCGCCCTGATCACGCCGTTAATTTCGGAACATGAGGAGCTCACCTCACTCGAACCGCTCAGCGGCTTCTCCTATGCGTTGTTGCAGCTCGCCCCCGACCAGTTAGCCAAGGTGATAATGGGCTGGCTGCTGTCGCTCGATCCCAATCTCGGCCACGCGACCCTGTCGCTGGTCGGTGACCACCATGGCGATGCTCCACTGGTGCTTCGGGTCAGCGGACCCACCCTCGTCTTGTCTGACGCCGACATGATCCTGCTCGCCCATCGCGTTATCGGCTATCTGTTTATCCACGCGATCACTGCGGCCTCATTGGTGCTCGAGCTCATCCGCGGCGCCGCAGACGGACCACGCCAGGTGATGGCGGACATTCTCTTCGATCCGCTGCTTATTAACTATTCGGGCGAGCTTGCCGGTTGGCTGGGCGAACGGTCCAAGGACAGCGCCGATCCCGCGCAGCCGTTGATCATGGAACTGCTCGCTCGGCTTGAGGCCTATATCGAGGGGCTGCGCAAGGCCGGGCAGATCAAGGAGTTGCGTCCGTCCGAGCGCGAGCGGCTGATCGAGAATCAGCGCCAGCATGAGTCGATGCGCCAGGTGCAAAAACAGGCCGAAAAGAAGTCGGTGTTCATGTCGATCGTGAGCCGCTCGGTGCTGCTCTACGGCAACCGCTCGATCAGCTATTTCGAGGAGCCTAACGGCAATAAGCGGCGCAACGAGATGAAACTGCACAGCTTCAGCCACAGCGTCGAGGCGCCTCGGCTCGATATTCTCGAGCCGTTCGACCTCGACTATACGTTGAGGATATTCCGCGCCATGCGGATAGCAAAGCCATGAAACTCGTCATCCGCGAATATCTCGCATCGCTGCGCGAGCGAGGCGAGCTCGACGCAGTGCTGCCCGATCTGCTGACCGAGCTCGGTTTCACCGTATATTCGCGTCCGGCGCGGGGCACCCGCCAGTATGGCGTTGACGTCGCCGCGGTTGGCACCGGGCGCGACGGCGTGCGGCGCGTCCATCTCTTCTCGGTCAAATCGGGCGACCTCGATCGGACCGAGTGGAACACGGCCTCGCCGCAGAGTCTCAGGCCATCGCTCGACGAAATCCTCGACCATTATATATCGAGCCGCATCCCGCCCGAATATGCCGCGCTGCCCATTGCCATCTGCCTCACCTTCGGCGGCGCAATCGACGAGCAGGTCCGTGCCGAAGTGACCGGATATATGAACCGCAACACCACCGAGCGCATTAGATATGAGGAATGGAACGGCGACCGACTCGCAGACGTCATCCTCGACGGCATCCTGCGCGAAGGCTTGCTGCCGCCCCCCTTGCGCGGCCATTTGCGCAAGAGCGTCGCAATGGTCGAGGAGCCCGACATCGCACTCGACCATTTCGGCCGGCTGCTACACGCAGTGGTCGACGCGCCCGGCGCGACCCCGGCGGCGCGGCTGTCACAGGCGCGGTTGATTAACATCTGCCTGTGGATCATGTTCGTCTGGGCGCGCGAGGCGAACAATGTGGAAGCCCCCTATCGTGCCAGCGAACGCGCGCAGCTCGAGGTCTGGCACCTCCTCAAATCCGAAGTCGCGCGCTCCGGCAAGGCGGCCGAGGCGGCAGGCTTCGTTATTAACGAGCTGTTCGAGCTGCATTTCGCGATCTGGGACGAATTATTCGAGAAGAAGATTCTGCCGCACGCCGACCACCGCCATGCGCTCTCGTCAGCGATCGGATCGTATGCGGCGCTCGACGTAAACCTCAAGCTGTTCGAGCTTGTCGGTCGCCTGGCGCTGCGCGGGCTGTGGCTGGTGTGGCAGCTTGCGCCCCCAAGCGGCCCGGTCGTGCTCAGCAATGACTATCTCCAGACACTCCCGGCGACGATCACCGAGATAACCAAGGCGACAGTCGAGCGGATCGACCGGCTCTGCGAGAAGCTGATGCAGATCGTCAGCAACAACCGGGCGCTGCTTTCACCGATCGGCGACTGGCAGGCTATCGACATTGGTCTCGCCTTCACGCTTCTCGCCTGTCGCCCCGGTGCTCATGGGGCGATCGACGAATGGGCCGACGAACTGGCGAAGCGCAGCATCTTTGCGTTCAATGTGCATGGCCGCTATCCGGTGACTAGCCGCTCCTATTGGGACCTAGTGGACCATCCATCTGAGCGCAGCGAAGAGTATCGCCAGAGTTCAACCGAGGGCAGCATCCTGTACCCGATGCTCGCGCTGTGGGCCGCGGCGCGCGGCAAGCGGAAACTGTTCGACGAGTTGGCCGCGTTCAAGGTCAAATCGCTCGGACATTGCACCTTTCAGACCTGGCTGCCGGACGAGGACAGCGAAGACAATCTCTATCTCGGCCGCGACAATCACGGTGCCGCGCTGACTGGCATTCCCGTCACCGCAGGCACACGGGACACGCTCGATTTAGTGCTAGAGGAGATTGCCAGCAACCCGCATTATGATGCACTTTCGGCGGTCCGGCTCGGACATTGGACGATCGTGCTCACGGCCTGCCGCTGCCACCGGCTGCCGGTGCCACCGCAAGTGTGGCGCGATCTCCTGCCGGGGGTTTGTCCGCCAGCCACGGACGCGGCTCCACAGCCAGATGATTGCGCACTGACGCCGCCAGATAATGGCCACGGCTAGGGAATGCGCGGCCCTGGGCTCCAAGCCTAATATGAAAGTCCCCGAGCCGAAATCCATGTCATTGCTGCCGTCCGCGATGAAAAACTTCGTAGTTCTTGTTGGCTGGCGCGGGTGCAATCGCCCACAGTGGCCTCTTTCCATTGCCAATACCGAGTGCGGCCGTGAGCAACGCCTCGTCGCTATCGGTGTATTCGACGTACCGCTCGTACGACGTCTCGCGCCGACTATTGAAAAACGGAATAGCGCCGTACCGTTCAGCGAAGCGGGAGATGAGATCCGCCTCCACATACTTGAACATGTCGGCGAAATTGCGCCGGCGGGGCCGGCACACACGGATCTCGATCCGCACGTCTTTGCCGAAGCCCTCCACCTCGTGGAGCCAGCGGCGCAGATGTGAGGACAGTCGACCGAACGCGGCTCCCCTACCGATGTACAGCACCGGCGATCGTTGCCAAGGATAGGCAATGACGAAGTCCCCCTTCATCCTAATAACGTACACGCACCTTGAAAGGTCCGCTGGGGTGTAGTTTTGCTCCTGCAGCGCCGCGATGAGTTGCTTGCGTAGCGTCTTGACGATGGATGCTTCGGTTCGAAGTCCCTGTTCTGGCTTCAACTCGATGTTCTCAAGCCATACCAAGCTCGCTGTAGGCTTTGCCATTTTTCCCCCTGATGCTGTGGCAGGACCACATTCGCGCAGACCGATGGGCGAGTGCTAGATGGTTGCAATGCTATGCGCAACGGTGGCTATGTGACACGAGAAGGCAGGATTTTAGCGTTTGCTTCTATGAATGGTCCGCCGATCAGCCGGAGCTGTGGCGAAGGACAGCGAAGTTGGATCGCCCGCCCGGAAGCTGCCAGTCCGCCCTCGGCCCCGTAACGCCCGCGCCGTTTCTTCCTTGGCCAATCAAGGCCGAGGAGAACTCAAATGGGATATTCTCAATTCGATGATGCCAGCCGCGAGCGTGCAGCTTGGAACGCTGGAAAGAAGGTCGGCACAAAGCGTCCGCTCACGCAGAAGCAGATTTGGGCCGTCCGCTTCTTCCTCGATCGCGAGCGGCGCATTCGTGACCGCGCGCTGTTCGATCTTGCCATCGACAGCAAGCTTCGCGGCTGCGACCTGGTCAAGATCAGGATTCGTGATGTGGTCGCCGGCCCTGAGGTCAGGACCCGCGCAATCGTGATTCAGCAGAAGACAGGGCGCCCGGTCCAGTTCGAGATCACCAACGATGTCAGGGTCAGCCTCCTGTCTTGGCTCGAACGGCGTGGCGGAACGGTCGACGACTATGCCTTCCCGAGCCGGATCGATCACGCACACCACATGAGCACAAGGCAGTACGCCCGCCTCGTTGACGAGTGGGTGACCGCGATCGGGCTGCGGCCAGAAGAATATGGCACTCACTCGCTTCGTCGCACGAAGGCTTCGATGATCTACAAGGCGACGGGCAATATCCGAGCCATCCAGATCTTACTCGGTCACTCCAAGATTGAGAACACCGTTCGGTATCTTGGTGTCGACGTGGAGGACGCGCTGCTCCTGGCCGAGCGAACCGAAATCTGACGTTGAGCGGTCATCCGACTCAGCGCGGATGGCCGCTTCGACAGGCGGGAAATCTCGATGGCCTCGTGCATTATGGGGGGTGGATTGCTGCCAGTCCGGTTCTAGTCGCCGGATCCGAGAAAGCGGCCATTCATGTGACCTTAGTGCTTCGACGGAAACGCGCCCTCGAAGCGGTCCCCCTAACGCCCCAAGATCGATTGTGCCGACGGTGCGGGCGGAAGAAGTTTGGACCGAGGCTTGGTGCCGGTTGGCGATCATTCTCCATTCCCCCCCCGCCCCTGACTTCCCGTATGCTGGGGCATGGAATCTCCAACCCCCGACTCCCTCGCCAAGGACATTCTGCAAGACGCACTGACGATGACGTTGGCGGTAGCCGATGAGGAAGGCCCGTGGGCTGCGCCCGTGGTGTTCATTAACCCGGAAAATTACGATATCTGCTGGATCTCTCTCCCTACTACCCGCCATTCCCTTGCACTCGCCAAGAGCCCTCGGGCGGCCTTTAGCATTGTTGCCTCGGATAATACCACGGCGGAGCGCGCGCTCCAGATTTCGGCCCGGGTAGAGAAAATGGATGGTCCCAATCTGGCCTGGGAACAGATGCTGGAAGGGAAGCGTGGGCTCCCCCTCCCCCAGAACGCCGGGGATGTTCTGGACAAAGGCTATGATTGGTACCGGGCACGCCCGGAGGCCGTATATCTGACTCATCTCGAGCGCTACGGTTTTGACCGCAAGCGAGTCGTTTGAGATCTCAGCTTAGATGAGCGGGTTCGTAAGGCTGAAGTCCTGGAGGGCGGTCAGGCTTCTACGCTGGCTGGAGAACCTGTGTTGGCGAGCCTCGCGGTACGCCACTTCCCCCACACCCATGATGGATCTGCGCGAGGCGCTCGAGCAGTAGACCCCACGCCCGTATCGCGGGGCGTGAGTGCCGAATGACCGCTTAGGGCCGCGGCTTTGCCATTGGAGGACCGCCGAACGAACGGCAAGTTTCGGACAGCGATCGGAGCAGCCGGAACGACGACAAAGGGGTCGAAAGCTGACCGGGCATACTTTGCCCGATCGGGCGGCCCCAGAACAGCAGCTCAATGTCGAGCGCTTCCCAAAAGCCGGCCGTCAGGACGCGGCCCCCAACGCGATCATTCAGGCGAGCCGACTCCCATTCCAAGAGCGGCCATCGGTGATCTTCCGTGCCGACGAGACAGGAGGCGATGACGATGGTCTCGGATCCTTCCCGCCGTCGTCCAGCGCGAGCACGGGCACACAGGGAAGCGGGTTGATCTCCGCAGCCGGAAATCCCAGCGTTCAGGCTGACGCATGTTCCAAAAGCGCGAGCAGTCCCTTCAAGATCTCACATGGAGATGGTGGACAGCCGCGAATGTGAAGATCCACCGGCAGGACGGCTGAAACCCCGCCCACCACCGCATAAGAACCCGCGAAGCAGCCGCCGTCAAAGGCGCAGTCGCCAACCGCCACGACCCATTTCGGATCGGGTGTGGCGTCGTAAGTGCGTTCCAGCGCCATACGCATGTTCTTCGTCACGGGGCCGGTCACGAGCAGGACATCGGCATGGCGCGGCGAGGCGACAAAGCGCAGGCCGAAGCGCTCGATGTCGTAGAAGGCGTTGTTGAGAGCATGGATTTCCAGTTCGCAACCATTACAGGAACCGGCATCCACCTCGCGGATCGACAGCGAGCGGCCAAGCCGGCGCCGCGAGGCACGGCCGAGCGACCCGGCGAGCTCCGCAAGCGCCCTGTCCTCCGCCGAGGGCGCGGTCTCGGTCAGCGGCGACCGGATGAGGCTTTGGAACAGCAGCTTTCTCACAGGTCGTGGCCAGAATAGGAGCAGTTGAAGGATTTGTTGCAGAGCGGGAAGTCGGCGACGATGTTGCCCTCGATGACGGCTTCCAACAGCGGCCACTGAAACCAGGACGGATCGCGCAGATGGCAGCGCGCCACGGTGCCGTCGGGGCTGACTTTCAGCCAGACCAGGATGTCGCCGCGGAAACCTTCGACGAGCGCCATGCCTTCGCGGGTCTCCGTGGCCGCCGGCAGGTTGACACGCGCCGGTCCTTCGGGCAGGCGGTCGAGAAGCTGCGCGATCAGCGACAGGCTTTGCTCGATCTCGCGAATGCGTATCCAGACCCGCGCATTGACGTCGCCATCCTCGAGCGTCGGCACGCTGAAGTCGAGCCCGTCGTAGGGCGCGTAGCCCGGCGCCTTGCGCGTGTCGAATTTGCGCCCTGACGCGCGGCCAACATAGCCGCCCGCCGCATATTGACAGGCAAGCGCGGGCTTGAGGATGCCGGTCAAGGCTGTGCGGTCCTGCAGCGAGGTGGTGTTGTCGTAGAGATCGACGAGAGCGGGAAGGCGGGCGCCAACTTCCGCGGCGACAGCGCGGATCGCTGCGATGCCCTCCCTATCGACATCCGTGGAGACCCCGCCGGGCACGATGCGGTCGCGCATCAGCCGGTGGCCGAACACCCCGTCCGCCGCGCGCAGAACCCTCTCGCGCAGCACCGCGCAATGGGCAAGCATCAATGAGAAGGAGGCGTCGTTGCAGATGGCGCCGAAATCGCCAAGGTGGTTGGCGATGCGTTCCATCTCGGCCATCAGCGCCCGCAGCAAGACGGCACGCGGCGGAGCCTCCGCGCCCAGCGCCGCCTCAACCGCTCGCGCAAAGGCGAGGCCGTAGGCGACCGTGCTGTCGCCGGAGGTGCGGGCGGCAAGGCGGGCGGCGGCCGCCACCGTCGCGCCGGCCATGAGCCCTTCGATGCCCTTGTGGACATAGCCGAGCCGCTCCTCCAGCCGCACCACCGTCTCGCCATTGGCGGTGAAGCGGAAATGGCCGGGCTCGATGATGCCGGCATGCACCGGCCCGACCGGAATCTGATGCAGCCCCTCTCCCTCGACCGGCAGGAAGGCATACCCCTTGTCGATCGGCGTCGATCGCGGCTCCGCGGCCAGCGGATAGCGCAGGTCCCAGTTGCCATGGTCGAGCCAGGGACGCTGATCGGGGAGGCCATCCGGCTCCAGTCCGAACAGGCTGCGGATCGCCCGTTCGAGGCGGACGGCCGGCGGATGATGCAGTCCCACGGAAGGGTAGCGGCCGTCCGGGCAGTCAAGGCTGGCGATGCCGATTTCGCCTGATGCCTCGTCGAGCAGCGCCATATGAACGGCCCTGGCTTCGGCCCACAGGCCGAGCAGGCTCCACTCGCCGACGCCCAGACGCCGGGCGGCTTCGGACCAGAGGTCCGGCTCGACGACCGCGCGCGGCCACGGCCTGTGCTGCGGCTGTGCGCTTCCCTGGCTGAGAAAGTCGATCAGGACCGCCATGGCGCTAACCCAGGATCCTTGCGATGTTCTGGAACCATGACACCAGCATCGGCGGCAGGAAGATGCCGGCCATCAGCACCAGGCCGAAATGCACGATCATCGGCACGTAGGAGGCTTCCGAAGGCTTGGTGCTGCCCGTCGGCTCGCCGAAGGCCAGGTCGTTGAGATGATAGAAAAGCGCGCCGAGCGCCAGAAGGATGCCGAGCACGAGCGGGACCGCGAGCAACGGCTCGCGCGCGAAAGTGGACGTCACGACCAGGAACTCGCTCATGAAGACGCCGAACGGCGGCAGGCCGGCGATCGCGGCGACGCCGACGACCAGGCTCCAGCCGAGCCAGGGATGCGTCTCAGTCAAGCCGCGAATATCGGCGATCCGTTGCGAGTCCTTGATCTGGGCGATATGGCCGACCGCGAAGAAGATGCCGGATTTGGTCAGGCTGTGCATGACCATGTGCAGCAGCCCGGCGAAGTTCGCCAACGGCCCGCCCATGCCGAAGGCGAAGGTGATGATGCCCATGTGCTCGATCGACGAATAGGCGAACAGCCGTTTGATGTCGCGCCGGCGGTAGAGCATCAGCGCGGCGAAGATCAGCGAGACCAAGCCGAGCGTCACCATCAGCGGCCCGGGTGCGATCGCGCCTTCGTTGGCCGCGAGCAGGATCTTGAAGCGCAGCACCGCATAGAGCGCGACGTTGAGCAGGAGCCCGGAAAGCACGGCCGAAATCGGCGTCGGGCCTTCGGCATGGGCGTCCGGCAACCAGGCATGCAGCGGCGCCAGCCCCACCTTGGTGCCGTAGCCGAGCAGCAGGAAGACGAAGGCGACGTTGATGAGCGCGGGCTCGAAGCGCGGAGCGTTCCGGACCAGGACCGTCCACACCATGCCGTCCACGCCCTCGCCGACGACCGGCAGCGCGGCCATGTAGACCAGGATCGTGCCGAACAACGCCAGGCCGATGCCGACGCTGCCGAGGATGAAATATTTCCAGGCGGCTTCCAGCGCCTCGTGCGTGCGGTAGATGCCGACCATGAGCACGGTCGTCAGCGTGGCAAGCTCGATCCCGACCCACATCAGGCCGATATTGTTGGCCGTCAGCGCAAGGTTCATGCCCGCCATCATGACCTGGTACATGGCGTGGTAGAAGCGCAGATAGGTTGGCGTCAGCCGCCCTGTCTCCAACTCGTGGCCGATATAGCTCGCCGAGAAGATGCTGGTCGTGAAACCCACGAAGGTGTTGAGCACGATGAAGACGATGTTGAGATCGTCGACGAAAAGATAGGAGCCCGGCTCCGGCCGTGCGGCGAAGAACAGCGCGAGCGAGGCAAGGAAGGTCAGGCCGGAGGCGGCAATGTTGAGGCGTGCCGTCACACGGTAGCCCGGCAGCAGCGCCAGGATCGCCGCCGCACCGACCGGTATCAGCAGGACGAGCGCCACTGCAGCGGAAGCGGCAGACATCATCGGCGCTCTCCGCGGAAGCTGTCGAGCGCCTGGACATCAACCGTGTCGAAGCGCTCGCGGATGCGGAACAGGAAGACGCCGATCACGAAAAAGGCGATCAGGATCGAGAAGGCGACGCTGATCTCGACCACCAGCGGCATGCCGCGTGCGCCGGTACCGGCAAGCACAAGCCCGTTTTCCAGCGACATGAAGCCGACGACCTGGCTCACGGCATTGCGCCGGCTGACCATCATCAGCAGGCCGAGCAGCACGACCGACAGCGAAAAAGCCAGATCCTCACGCGCCAACGGATCGGCATCGGTGGTGACCTTCAGCATGACGGCCATCGAAAGCGCCACCAGCGCCATGCCTGCGAGCATGGTGGCGCCCGAACCGATCACGGTCTCGATCTCGCGATGGATGCCGAGCCGCTGGATGATGCGGTGCAGCCCGACCGGGATCACGATCGCCTTGAAGACGAGGGCAATCGACGCCGTGATGTACAGATGCGGCGCTTCCTGCACATAAGCCTGCCAGGCCACGGAAGCGGCGAGCAGGACCGCTTGCAGCGCGAAGGCATTGAGCAGCGCGTAGAGCCGATGCTGCGAGATCATCAGGAAGCTCACCAGCACCAGCCCGCCGGCCAGAAGATGGGCGATGTCGAATGTCAGGCCGTGTCCCATCTAGAGGCTCCGCGAGACGAAAAGGAGCAAGGTGCCGAGCAGGCCGAGCATCAGCGCGGCGCCGACGAAATCGGGGAGGCGGAAGACCCGCATCTTGGCGATGGAGGTCTCGAAAAGGGCAAGCAGGAGGCCGGCAACGGCGAGCTTTGCGCCATAGGCGGCGAAACCGAGAGCATAGCGCCACAGGCCGCTGCCCGTGCCGGCGAAGCCCCATGGGACGAAGATGCAGCCGATCAGCGAGACGTAGAGAAGCAGTTTCAGGAACGACGCGATCTCGATCATCGCCAGATGCCGGCCTGAATATTCGAGCACCATCGCCTCGTGCACCATGGTGAGTTCGAGGTGCGTCGCCGGATTGTCCACCGGGATGCGGCCGTTCTCGGCGACGGCGACGATGACGAGCGCGATCAGCGCAAGGCCCAGGGAAACACGCAGCCCGACCTCGGGTGAGGCGAGCATGGCGGCCACGTCGGAAAGCTGCGTGGAGCGCGCCACCAGCGCCATGGTGAAGACGATGAGCAGCATCGCAGGCTCCGCCAGCGACGCGATCATCATCTCGCGGCTGGAGCCGATGCCGCCGAAGGCGGTGCCGACATCCATGCCGGCGAGCGCCAGGAAGAAGCGCGCGCTGCCGAGCAGGGCGGTGATGGCGATGAGATCGGCCGACCAGGAGAACATCAAGCCGGTGGCGAATGTCGGAACGAGTGCTGCGGCCACCCAGGTTGCGGCGAAGATCATGTAGGGCGCGACCCGGAACAGCCACGAGGCGCTTTCGGCGATCACCGCCTCCTTCTTCAGCAGCCTGAGAATGTCGCGATATGGCTGGAGGATCGGCGGGCCTTGCCGGCGCTGCAGCCGCGCCTTGATCTTGCGGACGTAGCCGGCGAGCAGCGGCGCCGCCAACAGCACCAGCGCCATCTGCATGCCCTGCACGAGGAGGCTTTCGATCAGCTCCATATGGCGAGCACCAGGAGCAGGAAGACGAGCGCAAAAAAGACCAGGCTGAGATAGCGCCGGATCGTCAGGAACTGGAGATGGTTGATCCGCTGCGCAACGAAATCCACAACGCCGCAGAGCGGCTGGTAGAGCCGGTCCCACACGGGGTCGGGCACGACGAGCGCAAAGCGTGCCGGCCGCACGTCGCCGGGAGCAGGCATCGCGACCTTTTCGTGTACGCCGAAAGCGCGCGCGACGAAGACCCTGCGGATCGGTTGCGCGAAGCTGGAGCCCGAATATTGGGTGAGCGGGCTCGGATCAGGAAACCCGCAGTCCCAGGCGGGCGCACGCCGCAACCTGTGCGATGCGAAGCGATGGATCGCCCACGTCGCCAGCAGCGCCGAGAGCGTGATGAACAGGAAGACGAGCAAGCCATTGTAGGAGCTGCCACTTTTCGCAGCAGGCACAATCGAAAGCCAGGGCAGCGCCGATTGCTCCGGCACCGCGCCGCCCGCCAGCAGGCGAGTGACAGGCGCCAGCATGTCGATGACGAAACCGGGCAGAATGCCCGCCAGAAGACAGAGCAGGCCGAGGATCGCCATGGCCGCGAGCGAGAAACGGTCGACCTCGTGCGCCGTGCGCGCGGCTTCGCTGCGCGGACGTCCGAGGAAGGTGATGCCGAAAGCCTTGACGAAGGTCGCTGCTGCCAGAGCCGCGGCGAGCGCCAGGGTGCCGCCGACCGCAGGCACCATGATCTTCAGACCCCATTGCGGAAGGTCGGGGCTGAGCAGCACGGCCTGGAAGGTCAGCCATTCCGAGACGAAGCCGTTGAGCGGCGGCAGCGCCGAGATCGCGACGCACCCGGTGAGGAACAGGAAGCTGGTAACCGGCATGCGGTGGATCAGGCCGCCGAGCCGCTCCAGGCGGCGTTCGCCGCTCGCGGTCAGAACCGCGCCGGCACCGAAGAACAGCAGGCTCTTGAAAAAGGAATGGTTGAGCACGTGGAAGAGCGCTGCGGTGAGCGCCAGGGCCGCGGCCATCGCCATGCCGTTGCTTCGGAAAGCAAGCGCCAGCCCGAGCCCGACGAAGATGATCCCGATATTCTCGATCGTCGAGTAGGCAAGCAGCCGCTTCAGGTCGTCCTGCATGATCGCCTGCAGCACGCCGAGCACGGCACTCGCGCCGCCGAAGGCCAGGATCAGCATCCCCGACCACCACGGCAGCGGGCCGACGAGGTCGAAGACGACGCGGATGAAGGCGTAGATGGCGACCTTGGTCATGACGCCGCTCATCAGCGCAGAGACATGACTGGGGGCGGCGGGGTGGGCCAGCGGCAGCCAGACATGCAACGGCACAAGGCCCGCCTTCGACCCGGCGCCGACAAGGACGAGAACAAGCACCAGCGCGGCCATGACCGGGCTGTGCGTGCCCTGCCGGATCGCCTCGAAAGCGAAGTCGCCGCCCGGCCCCGCCAGCAGGCCAAAAGCGAGCAGCAGCGCCAGCGTGCCGAAACTCGCCATCAAGAGATAGATGTAGCCGGCGCGGCGGTTCTCAGGATCGTGGTGGTGAGCCATCACCAGCGCCCAGGAGGCGAGCGACATGAACTCCCACGACAAGAGGAAGACGAAGGCGTCGCCGGCAAGCAGCACGAGGTTCATGCCGGCAAGGAAGGCCGCGAAAAACGGCAGGACCCGATGCGGCTCCTCCTCATGCGCGCCATAGCCCAGTCCGTAGAGGCTCGCCGTCGCGCCGCCGAGGTTGATGACGAGAAGGAAGAAGGCCGACAGGGCGTCGAGACCAAAGTTCGCCCCGACCCAAGGCAACCCAAGCGGCAAGGCGACGGTGAAAGGCCCGCCTCTTCCCGTGAGCACGGACAGCGCCGTCACCGCAGCAGCGAGACAAGCGGCCAGCACGAGGCAGTAGACCCAAATCGTCGCCACCTTCGATCGGGCAAGGCAAACAGCCAGAACGACCGTGCCGAGGAGCACCGCGACGCACAGCAGGAGGAAGACCACCGGGCTCATCGCAGTGCTCTTTACGCCCCCACGTTTCCGGTCTGCCCGTCAGACCTGCCGCTGCCCAGGCCCGCCTTCAGGCGTACGCCGCGCCCGCCGCCCTGGCTGACGACGCCGGGGCCAATCAACTCGATGCCCGCCTGGTCCAAGGCGGCGATCAGCTTCATGAGCGAATCGACATTGCCGCGAACAACACCTTCGCTCGCCTCCATGCGCTGGACGGTCGGCACGGAAAGTCCGGAGAGTTCCGCGAGCTGGCGCTGGTCGATCCCCAGCAGGGATCTGGCGGCTCGCAATTGCGCGGACGTGATCACGGCCTGGCACACATCCCTGATGGTTGCGATGTCGATGATACCATGTGTAACCTACATATTTATGAAACTGCGTCAATTATTGATATATGAGATATGAGCTCGCTCCCAATAGTTCCGCGCGGCCAAACGGGGAGCCCGACCGTAGACTCCTGGAGGGAGAAGGCGTCCCTCGGACCATGGATCTCGACACCGCGACTTCCATCGCAGCGGACGTTTTTCAGCGCAAACGCAGGATCCGCTTCCGTGATCCGTCGGGGCCACCCAAATCTGCTGCCGTTGGGGCGTAAGGCGGCGTCTAAAATTGACCGAATCGCTTCGACCAAAAATCTGGCGAAGGATGTGCGGTGCTGTCGCCCCTGGCTTGCCCCTCACTGTCCTGCCGGACGCCCGGCCGGGTCCCCGCTGCTTCGCAGCGTCCCGGCGTTCGCTGGCCTTTCATCGTGCCGCTGGCACGATGAATTCGCTCGGCGAACCGGCTGCTCACCCCCGCAAGCGGGGAGAGAGAGGCCGGCCGCTCGGATTTCGCCAATCGGAAACCTCGGCGATTGGCAAAAAGCGTAGACCCGATCGGGTCTCTCCCCGCATGCGGGAGTGAGCAGCCGGTTCGCGGAGCGCGACCCGGCCGGTCGTCCAGTTGACACCCAAAGCAGAAGGTTCCGCTGGCGGCACAGCGACTGGTCAGCCGCGTTGCTCGACCGCTCACCAAGCAGACATTCCCTGGCCAGCCAACGAATGGTCTGCTCAGGCCTTTTGTTCTGTCGCAGGTTCCCGTCGGAAAACCGTGGGACAGTTTTCCGGAATCTGCCTAGTCGTAGAAGACCCGCAGTCCGGTGTTCGATGACCCGCTGTCGGCCGACGTGCCGGAGCGCGCGGCGATGCGGTAGCGGTAGCAATAGCTGATGTGGCAGAGGAAGCTGCCGCCCTTCATCGTCTTCTGGCTCGCCTCGGCCGCCTGCCTGTTGCGCAGCCTGGCGGCGCGCGAGGCGGAACGGATCATGAAGGGTTCCGAGGTCCATTCCCAGACATTGCCGACCATGTCGTGGAGCCCCGCCTGGTTGGGCGCAAAGGCGCCGACCGGCGAGGTTCCCAGCCATCCGTCGGCGCAGGCGTTGTCGCCCGGAAAGCGGCCCTGCCAGATGTTGCAGGGCAGGAAATCGGCGTCGTCCGGCTCACGGTCGCCCCACGGGAAGCGCGGATCGCCTGCGAGCCCGCCCCGCGCCGCATGCTCCCATTCCGCTTCGGTGGGCAGGCGGCCGCCGGCCCATTGCGCGAAAGCGCCGGCGTCGGCCCACGACATGTGGGTGACCGGGTGGTCGGCGCGGTCGCGCACGTGACTGCCAGGGCCTTCGGGTTCGGCCCACCAGGCTCCCTCGCAATACACCCACCAGGGCGTGCTCGACGCCGACGGCGGGTGGGCCGACGGATCGGCAAGCAGGCCGCGGAAGACCGGCCCCCAGCCGAGGCGCTCCGCCTCGGTCCGATACCCGGTCTCGGCGACGAAGGCGGCGAACCGCGCATTGGTAACCGGTGCCGCGTCGACCGCGAAGGGGCGCAGCCTGACCTCGCGGACGAGGCCTTCGCCGTCGGAGCGGATTTCAGGACGCAAGGTGCCGACGTGGCTCCTGCCGCCCGAAAAGCCGATCCGCGGGGGCGGCGTGGGGTCCGCGATGCGGACGATGTCGGCGCGCCGGGCCGCCCCGTCGAGCGGCGTCGCGGAGGCCGGCGTCTGGCGATGCGCGCAACAGCTCATGCCGCATCATACTCCCTGCCGCACGCGACCCGCTCTCCACCACCACGCCCCACGGCAGGTTTACGCATGTCCACGGCTCACAGCCTCGCCGCGCCGGTCTGCGCCCGCGCATCCAGCCGGCTTTCCTCGAATATCACATTCTGTGGACGATAGGTGCCACGCAGAAGCTGGGAAAGGTAGATCGAGCCGGTGCGCAGGTACTGGTCGTGTGCGTCGTTGAAGCTTTCGACCACGGCCAATGAAATGGCCGGGCGCAGCGGCATGCAGGTCAGCGCCTCCATCGCCTGCAGACGCACCCTGGGGTCCGGGCCCGCCTCAAGGATGCCGGTCAGGCGCCGCACCCATGGTTCGGGTTCGCCGGCTATGCCCAGAGCCTCCGAAAGCGCGATCACGACGTGGATGTCCGTCTCGGTCGCGCACCGCTGCGCGACCTCGTCGGGCAGCGCGTGCCCCTGCACGGCGAGGCCGATCAGGCCCTGCGCCGCCCAGTAGCGCATCACCGCGGAGGCATGGCCAAGCCCGGTCACCAGTCGCTCACGATCAGCGGGATCGGCGCGCGCCGACAATGCCGCCAGCGCCAGGACGTCCTCCAGCGGGTAGAGCGCGGGGTCGTGCGCGGCCTCCCAGCCTTCCAGAGGCGAATGCTCCGGGATGAAGCCGGCGTCGTGGATGGCCAGCATGTGTTCGTCGAGAGCCGTCCGATGGGCGTCGAGCGCGTCGGCATGCCCGGCCCGCCCGGCCAGGTTCACCGTCGCGTCGGGGTCGGCCTGGAGGTCATAAAACTCCTCGAACGGCTTGCGCCCCCAGAAACGCCCCTGGACAAGATCGAGCCCGCCGTCGAGGCGTGCCTGCTCATAATCCTGGTAGTGGGCGCCCAGCCATTCATAGGCGACATGCTGGCCGAGGGGGCGGTGCGGCTGATAGTTCCTGATGTAGCGGTAGCGCCGGGATCGCACGGTGCGCGACAGGTCATAGCGTTCGCCCATCCTGTGGCGCCCGGCGAAGACGTAGGTCCGGTCCACGCGGCCGGGGCCGACGAAGACCCGTCCCTGCAGCCCTTGCGGGGGCTCGATCCCGGCAATCGCAAGAAAGGTCGGGAACAGGTCGACCAGAGATACGGGCGCGGCGAGACGCGACCCTGGCGCATGGGGAAGCAGGTGCCGCCACTTCTGCGGCACCCGCACGATCATCGGCACGCGCAGCCCCTCGTCGTAGAGATAGCGCTTGGAGCGCGGCAGCGCGCTGCCATGGTCGGAGAAGTAGAAGACGATCGTATCCTGCGCCAACCCGTCCTCTTCGAGCTCGCGCAGCCGCATGCCCATCTCGGCGTCCATCCGCGTCGCCGCGTTGTAGTGCCTGGCAAGGCTCTCGCGCATGCCCGGTGTATCGGGCAGATAGGACGGGAGCACGACATCCCTGGGATGCACCGCTCCCTCCTGCGGTTGGAAGGTGCAGGATTCGTGCGTCGCCATCGCGTTGAACACAGCCATGAACGGCTGGTCCGGCGCGCGGCGGCGCCAATGCGCCCTCGGGCTGCATTGATCCCAGATGGCGTCGGGATCGACGTCGCAGTTGTAGTGCGTCTTGAAGTTGTTCGTGCAGAAGTAGCCGGCCTCGCGCATCAGGCCGGAATAGGTGTCGAAGCTCGCCGGCAGATGCGCCCTCGTCTGCATGTGCTGGGCGCGCGGGCAGCTCTCGGCGTGGCGGCCGGTCAGGATGGCGAAGCGCGAGGGCGCGCAGACCGGCGACGTGCAGTTGGCGTTCTCCCAGGTCACCCCCTGGGCCGCCAGCCGATCTAGATTTGGCGTCCTTGCAACCGGATCACCATAGGCGCCAAGACGCGGAGGATAATCCTCGCTGACGAGGCACACTATGTTCGGTCGATCCTTCGCGGACATCGGCTCCTCCCTGCGGCCAGAGAGCTAGCATCGTTCCCGGCCGACGGGGCAATGCCAATTTTCCGCATAGCGATAAGATAATGGCATCGCTGGCGAGCGCCCGAGCGAAAACATCGGCTTATCACTGGCCGGATTTATTGCATTTTTCGCTGCACCCTCCACCATGATATCTCGTCTCTCGACGATACCGGAACCTGCGGGCGCCGCAGGCCGATCCGTCCTGGGAGGAAAAAAATGAAACGACTTCACGCGCTTGCCGCGGCGGCTATGCTTGCATCGATGGGGCCCGCATTCGCGGAGGTAGCCAACGACGCCCAGACGCTGGCGCTTTCGAACCGGCTGGACAACACCACATTCGCGCGTGACAAGATCGAGATCGGCAACCGGCTGGCCTACTGGACGCCGGTGTTCGAGACGCTGCTTACGATCATGCCGGACGGTTCGATCAAGCCCAACCTCGCGACCGAGTGGTCCTACAACGACGACAACACGGTGCTGACGCTCAAGCTGCGCGAGGGAGTGAAATTCACCGACGGGACGCCATTCGACGCCGAGGCCGTCAAGGCCAACCTCGAATTCCTCAAGAACGGTACCGGCCAGAACGTCTGGATGGTCAAGTCCATCGCCAGCTACGAGATCGTATCGCCCAGCGAGATCAAGGTTGTGCTCAGCGAGCCGGACCCGGCGCTGGTGCGCAACCTGACCCTGGTGGCGGGCGCGATCGCCAGCCCGGCGTCGCTCGGTACCGAAGACGGCGCGAAGGTGCCGGTGGGCACCGGGCCCTATATCTACAATGTCGAGCAGTCCGTGGTTGGCCGGCAGTATGTCTATACACGCAATCCGGATTACTGGAACTCGGACGCGTTTCCGTTCGAGGTGATGACGATCGCCCCGATGACCGACCTGAGCGCGCGCATCAACGCGTTGAAAGCCGGCCAGATCGACGTGGCGCCGGTCGAGGCCCAGTCGGTCGCCGAGGGTGAAGCGAGCGGCATGCGGGTGACCCGCAATCCGGTCAACTGGCAGGGCGTCTTCTTCGCCGATCGCGAAGGCAAGATGAACCCCGCCATCGCCGACCTGCGCGTCCGGCAGGCCCTCAACATGGCCTTCGACACCGAATCGATCCTCAAATATGTCGAGCAGGGATACGGGGTCGTCAGCGACCAGATATTCCCCGAGACCAGCACTGCCTACGTGGCCGAACTGGATGACTACTACCCCTATGATCCGGAGAAGGCGAAGGCGCTGCTCGCCGAGGCCGGACATGCCGAAGGGCTGACGCTCAAGCTTCCCGAGGCCACCGCATTCGCGGCCTACAACCCGATCATCGAGCAGCAGCTGAAGGATGTCGGCGTCGCCGTCGAGTGGGTCAAGGTCGCACCCGACGCTCTCATCAGCGACATCACCGCCGGCAAGTTCGGCGTGTTCTTCTTCCGGCTCGGCAACCAGTCGGACTGGGGCGACCTGCTGAAGCTCGCCTTCCCGTCGTCCGCCTGGAATCCGCTGCGCCCGGAGGACGCCAAGATGGCGGCCCTGCTCGAGACAGCCAAACGCGCCAGTGCGAAGGATCAGCCGGCGGCATTCCAGGCCATCAACCGCTACATGGTCGAGAACGCCTGGTATGCGCCATGGTACCGCCCCGACGCGATCAACCTGACCAGTCAGGAAGTGATCGAGCAGCCCATCCCGGGCAATGTGGTGACGTTCCCGCAGTTCTATCGCCCGGCCGAATAGCCTCCCTTCGACCGGACGAGCGACGGCCCGCGCTCTCGGCGCGGGCCGTTGCCGTTTCACAGGTCACGCAGCCTTACGATCGCATCCGCGCAGGCAATTTCCAGCTCGCGCACGGGTTCGGAGGCCTCGAGTTCTTCGCGGACGATCATGCCGATGCTCACCTCGCGCGGCACCAGATCGACCGGCACCGGAACAAGCCGGGGCGAACTCGCCGCCTGCGTGATCGGTTCGGGCAGCAGCGACAGGTAGTCGCTGCGCTGGAGCGTGGCGAGCGTCGTGTTGAGGCTGTCGCAGACCAGCCCGATATCGGGCGAATGGCCGAGCCGCTCATGCACCGCGTGAATGGTCAGTTCCCGGTAGACCGAATACTCCGTATAGACCAGCCAGGGATACTCCAGCGCCGTCTCGGAGCGTATCCGTCCTTCGGCGTTGGTGCGCGCGAAGATCGGGTGGCCCTCGCGCGCCACGACGAGGTTGTTCACGACCCCCAGCGGTTTCTGGATCAGGCGCGGGTGCCGCGTTTCCTGACCCGTTCCAGACAGGATCACGTCCAGCCTTCCCTCGCTGAGATCCCGGTAGGAATCGGTCGGATGCGCACGGTGGATTTCGAACACCACATGCGGAAAGCGCTTTTGCATGTCCAGCATGACGACAGGCAGGATCACCGACCGCCAGACGGGCCCGGCTCCGATCCGCAGGTTGATCGTCGTCGCGTTCGCCTCTGTGCGGAGTTCCTGGTCGGTCAGCTCCCACTGTCGCATAAGGCGCAGGGACGCCGACAGGACCTTCTGCCCGAACAGCGTTGGCCGCACGCCTCTTGCGTGGCGCTCGACCAGCGATTGTCCGAAATACTGCTCGAGCTGGATCAGTGAGCGCGACAGGGCCGGCTGGGTCACGTGCAGCCGCTCGGCGGCGCGCCGCAGGCTGCCCTCCTCGATGATGGCTTGCAGGCGGAACAGGTGGGTGATCTGGTCGAGCATCGAGCGATAAGGCCAGCGTATTGCTGAAAGTTCTATTTGCATTATTCGCGCATGGCAACGTCGGCTAGATTGGGTTCGACGGGTGAGCGGGAGGAACGGTTGCCCGTACGATGGGAACGTCATGTTCCCGGCAGGAGGAGACCGATGCTTCGCTATCTGAGCCGCCGGATCGCATCAGGCGTGTTCCTGCTCTTCGCAATCTCGCTGCTGACCTTCGCGCTGATGTTCGGCTCGACCGACAACGTCGCCCGCAATCTGCTCGGCGAAAGCGCGACCGCCGAGCAGGTCGCCGCCCTCAACAGCGAACTCGGGCTCGACCGTCCGCTGTCGACCCAATATCTCGACTGGCTGCGCAACGCCGTACGCGGCGACCTCGGCAAGTCCTGGACGTCCAACTCCAGGGTGAGCGAGGAACTGCAGCGTCGGATGCCGGTGACGCTGTCGATCGTCTTCGTCACCGTGACTGTGATGGCCCTGCTTTCGGCGGTCCTGGGCATCACCGCCGCCGTGCGCGGCGGCTGGGCCGACCGCCTGATCCAGGTCGGCAGCGTCGTCGGTTTCGCGATGCCGAATTTCTGGCTGGCGCTGATCCTCGTCATCTTCTTCGCCATCAACCTGAGATGGCTGCCGGCGACCGGATACGTCTCCTTCAGTTCCTCGCCGGCGTCATGGGCGGCATCGCTGGTCCTGCCCGTTGCGGCGCTTGCCTTTTCCGGCATCGCCTCGTCGTCGCAGCAGGTGCGCGGCGCCGTGATCGACGCGCTCCGGCAGGATTACGTGCGCACCTTGCGCGCCCGCGGCGTCAGCGCCGGCTCGATCCTCTTCCGCCATGCTTTGAGAAACGCCATGCCGGCCGCGCTGACCGTGCTTTCGGTGCAGTTCATCGCCTTGCTCGGCGGCGCGGCGATCATCGAGCGCGTCTTCGCCATCCCGGGACTCGGCTCGCTGACGGTTGCCTCGGCCTTGGCTGGCGACGTGCCGGTGCTGATGGGGATCGTTGTCAACCTCATCGTCATGGTCATCATCGTCAACATCCTGATCGACGTCATCAACGCGTGGGTCAATCCGAAGGTGCGCATGTCATGACCGACGTCAACTCAGTCCAGGCGCCGGTCCTGGCCGCGCCGGTCCGCGAGCATTTCCTCCGCTCGGTGCTGAAGAACCCGCTCGGCCTGCTAGCTCTCGTTCTGCTGGCGATCGTCATCCTCGCCGCGACCTTCGCGCCGCTGATCGCGCCCAACGACCCCACGGCGGTGAAAATCTTCAAGGTCAACGCCCCGCCCGGCGACGGTTACCTGCTCGGCGGAGACGGCTCGGGCCGCGACATCTTCAGCCGCCTGATCTTCGGCGCCCGCAACACGCTGATCGGGGCTATCATCGCCGTTATCGTATCCTGCGCGATCGGCGTCACGACCGGGCTGTTCGCCGGATACTACGGCCGCCGCCTCGATCTCGTCGCGAGCTGGATCTTCGATGCGTTGATGGCACTGCCGGCCATCATCGTGCTGCTCGCCCTCTACCAGTCGCTCGGTTCTTCGATGCATCTGTCGATGGTCGTCTTCGGCGTGCTGCTTTCGCCCGGCTTCTTCCGCTTGACGCGCAACCTCGTGCAGGGCGTCAGGAACGAGCTCTACATCGATGCCGCGCGCGTTTCGGGATTGAGCGACCTCAGGATCATCGTCCGCCACATCCTGCTGGTGGTGCGGGCCCCGGTGATCATCCAGATTTCCATCGTCTCCGGCGTCGCCATCGTGATCCAGGCCGGCCTGGAGTTCCTTGGGCTCGGCGACCCTTCGGTGCCGACCTGGGGCGGCATGCTGCAGGATGCCTTCGCCAACATGTATCTGGCCCCGCTGTCGCTGATGTGGCCGGGCGTGGCGATCGGCGTGACCGTGGCGTCCTTCGTGCTGCTCGCCAACGCGATCCGCGATCGTCTTCAATCGGGCGGAACCACGCCCTCGCGCGCCCCGCGTCCCGATGGTCCTTCCGCCGCAGCGGACCGGGCAAGGCCGCCGACTGACGCCGACATCGTGCTCGACGTGCGCGACCTCGCTGTCGGCTATCCCGACGGCGGCGCCTGGCGCGAGGTCGTCAGCGGCGTCTCTCTCGAGGTCCGCAGGGGCGAGGTGCTCGGCCTCGTCGGCGAATCCGGCTCGGGCAAGACCCAGACCGCGTTCGCCATACTGGGCCTCTTGTCGGCCGGCGGCCGTATCCTGCGGGGATCCATCTTTTTCGACGGCAAGGACCTGGCCCGACTGCCCGAGTCGGAGCTGCGCATATTGCGCGGCCGCCGGATCGCCTACGTACCGCAGGAGCCGATGTCGAACCTCGATCCCTCGTTCCGGATCGGTTTCCAGCTCGTAGAGCCGATGATGACCGTGCTCGGCATTTCCCGCGCCGAAGCGAAGCGGCGGGCGCTCGACCTCCTGGCTCGCGTCGGCCTGCCCAACCCTCAGCGCACCTTCCGCTCCTACCCGCACGAGATTTCGGGCGGCATGGCGCAGCGCGTGCTGATCGCAGGCGCGATCTCGTGCAACCCGGACCTGCTGATCGCCGACGAACCGACCACCGCGCTCGACGTGACGGTCCAGGCCGAGGTGCTGGAGCTGCTGCGCAGCCTCAAGGACGAGTTCAACATGTCGATGATCCTGGTCACTCACAATTTCGGTGTCGTCGCCGACAGCTGCGACCGCGTCGCGGTGATGAAGGACGGCAAGGTGGTGGAAACCAACGACGTCCGCGACCTCTTCGCCAGCCCGAGGCACGACTACACCCGGATGCTGCTCGGTTCGGTGCTGGAGGACGGGACGACGCGCGTCTATCGCGAACCGGCCATGGAAGGGGTGCCGGCATGACCGGCCCGATCCTTGTCGACTGCCGTGGCGTGAACGTCCGCTTCGGCACCCATCATGTGCTCAAGGACGTCAACCTGACGGTACGCCACGGCGAGACGGTGGGGCTGGTGGGAGAGAGCGGCTCGGGGAAGACGACGCTGGGCCGCGCGATCCTCGGCATCGGCCCGGTCAGTTCGGGCAGCATCCGTTTTGCGGGCGAGGAGATCGCCGGCGTCGCGCCGCGTGACCGCAAGACGGCGGGGGCGCAGATCCAGGCCGTTTTCCAGGACCCCTATACCTCGCTCAATCCGGCCATGACGATCGAGGACATCCTGATCGAGCCGATCGTCGCCCGCGGACAGGCCTCCCGCGAGGAGGCGCGGCGACGGGTGCGCGGCCTGCTCGACCAGGTTGCGCTCCCGGCCGACGCAGCCCACCGCTTCCCGCGCGAATTCTCCGGCGGCCAGCGCCAGCGGGTGGCGATCGCCCGCGCGCTCGCGCTGTCGCCGCGCCTCATCGTCTGCGACGAGCCGGTCTCGGCGCTCGACCTGTCGACCCAGGCGCGGGTGATGCAGCTCTTCATCGAGATCCAGGAGCGCACCGGCGTCGCCTATCTGTTCGTCTCGCACGACCTCGCGGTCGTCCGCCACATCTCGCACCGCGTCGCGGTGATGCGGAACGGCGAAATCGTCGAGTTCGGCGAGTGCGACCAGGTCACCGCGCGGCCCGGCCACGACTACACGCGGCGTCTCCTGCTCGCGGCGCCCGTCGCCGACCCCGTCCGGCAGGCGGCTCGCCGCGCCGAATTCCTTGCACTGGCAGCAGAGGCCTGAATGATGCGCGCCATCGTCCTGATGTTCGACAGCCTTAACCGGCGAATGCTGCCGCCCTATGGCGACACGACGACCCATGCCCCCAATTTCGCCCGCCTCGCCGAGCGCACCGCCGTCTTCGACAACTGCTACGCCGGCTCGATGCCGTGCATGCCGGCGCGCCGCGAACTGCACACCGGCCGCTACAACTTCCTCCACCGCTCGTGGAGCCCGCTGGAGCCGTTCGACGACAGCGTGCCGGAAATGCTGCGCAAGGCCGGCGTCTATACGCATCTGGCGACGGACCACCAGCACTACTGGGAGGACGGCGGCGCGACCTACCACAACCGCTTCTCCTCCTACGAATTCTTCCGCGGCCAGGAGGGCGATCTCTGGAAGGGTGAGGTCGAGGGCGTCGACCGTCGCAATCTCGCCAACTTCGCCTACCGGATGCTCCATCAGGACGAAGTGAACCGGAAACACCTTTCCGACGAGGCCGATCACCCGCAGACCAGGACGTTCGACGCCGGGCTGGAATTCGTCTCGACCAATGCGGATCAGGACAAGTGGATGATCCAGATCGAGACCTTCGATCCGCACGAACCCTTCTTCAGCTACGCACGCTGGCACGCGCTCTATCCCGATACAGGCGAGGACTTCGACTGGCCGCCCTACGCCCGCGTCACCGAGGACGAGGCCAAGGTCGGACAGGCGCGCAACCGCTATCTGGCGCTCTTATCGATGTGCGACGCCAATCTCGGCCGGCTGCTCGACCTGATGGATGAGAAGGACATGTGGAAGGACACGATGCTGATCGTGTGCACCGACCACGGCTACATGCTGGGAGAGAAGGGCTGGTGGGCCAAATCGGTCATGCCCTGGTACGACGAGACGATCCACACGCCACTCTTCGTCTGGGATCCGCGCAGCAGGGTTCGGGGAAAGCGGCGCAAGGCGCTGGTCCAGACCATCGACATCGGCCCCACCTTGCTCGACCTGTTCGGCCTGTCTCCGACCCGGGACATGCAGGGCCGGCCGCTGGCCGGCACGGTGGCCGAAGACAGCCCGGTGCGCCAGGCGGGCATGTTCGGCATCTTCGGCAGCCATGTCAGCGTCACCGATGGCCGCTACGTCTATATGCGCGGTTCGGTTCGGCCCGACAACACGCCGCTGTTCGAACACACGCTGATGCCGGCGCACATGCGCGCGCTGTTCTCGCCGCTGGAATTGGCCCGCGCCGAACTCGCTCCGCCCTTCTCCTTCACCAAGGGAGCTCCGGTCCTGAAGATACCGGCATGGGCGATGGGCACGCCGTGGAGCTACGGCACCCTGCTCTATGACCTGGAGACCGATCCCGCGCAGGAGCGGCCGCTCAATGATCCCGAGCTCGAGCTGCGCATGGCCTCGATGCTGGTCGCACTGATGCGCGGCAACGACGCGCCGCCGGAACAATACGAGCGGCTCGGCCTGCCCGTCGACGGCGAGGTCGGCCGGGAGCATTTACTGATCGAGAGCCAGTGGGCGCAGGTGCAGGAGGGGCAGCGGCCGGCGCTGAGGGCGAGCGATTTTCCCGACGGCGCCCGCGTGGCGACCATGACCGTCGCCGAGCTGATGAAGACGCCGGTGCGCGAACTGGTCGAGGGCGCCCTGCCCCGGCCGGCGAATGACCTGTTCGCCTTCATGCTCGCCGGCAAGACGCTGGTCGAGATCGCTGCCAACCACCCGGACCTTACCAGGGAGCGCCTGGAGCAGATCGAGCGCGAACTTGCGGAGATCGAATGACAATGACGCAGACACGAGACCCAGTCGCAACCGACAGGACTGAACGCAAGGCACAACCCGATCCGTCCGGAAACCGGGTCGCGTCGATCGTCCGCCGTTTGCTTCAGCTTCCCGACCGGTATGATCCGGCCCGGCATTATATGCGCGGGCCCGGTCCCGCATCCCGACGAAAGAGCGACGCCGAACGGACTGTCGAGCGTCAGGCCGGCGCGCCTGCCGCCAACGCCGCGAAGAGAGCCCGAGAATATCATGAAGACTGAAGGACGGCCGCACGGCCGCGATGACATGCAGAAGAAACCGACCGAGGCCGAGAAACTCGTCAACCAACTGACGCTCGAGGAGCAGGTGTCGCTCCTGTCGGGCGAGGACTTCTGGTCGCTGCCGGCCATTCCGCGCCTCGGCGTCGGCAAGCTGCGGGTCACCGACGGGCCGAACGGAGCGCGCGGCGGCGGATCGCTGGTCGGGGGCGTCAAGTCGGCGGCCTTTCCGGTCGGCATCGCGTTGGGCGCGACATGGGACGCCGCGCTCGTCGAAGAGGTCGGCGCGTCGCTCGCCGAAGAGGTCAAGTCGAAGGGTGCGCACGTCCTGCTCGCACCGACGGTGAACATTCACCGTTCGGTGACCAACGGACGCAACTTCGAGTGCTATTCGGAGGATCCCGAACTCTCCGCAGCGCTGGCCGTCGCCTATATTCGCGGCCTGCAGGGCAAGGGCGTCGCGGCCACGATCAAGCACTTCGCCGGCAACGAGTCCGAGATCGAGCGGACCACCATGGACTCGGTCATCGACGAGCGTTCCCTGCGCGAGGTCTACCTGCGGCCGTTCGAGGCCGCCGTGAAGGAAGGCGGAACATGGGCGGTGATGTCGTCCTATAACCGGCTCAACGGCACCTACACCGCCGAGAACGGCTGGCTGCTGACCGACGTGTTGCGCGGCGACTGGGGCTTCGACGGCGCGGTGATGTCGGACTGGTTCGGCTCGCACTCGACCGCGCCGACGGTCAATGCCGGGCTCGACATCGAGATGCCGGGACCGCCCCGCGACCGGGGCGCGGCGCTGGTCGCCGCCGTCGAGGTGGGCGAGGTTGGTCGCGACACGGTGCGCAAACGGGCCCTGAACGTGCTGGGGCTGATGGAGCGGACCGGTGCCCTGCATGACCAGCGTCCACACCAGGAGCGCGCCGACGATCGGCCCGAGACGCGCGAACTGATCCGCCGCGCCGGCGCGGCCGGCATGGTGCTGCTCAAGAACGACGGCATGCTGCCGCTGTCCGAGCCCAGGGGCACCATCGCGGTCATTGGTCCCAATGCGCAGGTCGCGCAGATCATGGGCGGCGGCTCGGCGCAGCTCAATCCTCACTACGCCGTCAGCCCCTGGGACGGGCTGGTCGCGCGCCTCGGCGGCGAGCGGCTGGTCCACGAACAGGGATGCACCAACCACCGCTGGGAGCCGCTGTGGACGGGCGATCTCACCGTCGAGTTCTTCGCCGGCCGGGACTTCGGCGCTGCACCCGCGCATGTCGAACCGATGAATGCGGCGACCGCCTTCTGGATCCCTCCGATCGCCGGCGGCAAGGTGCAGGCCGACAGTTTCGCGGCGCGCATTTCCGGCGCCTACACGCCGGAACAGTCGGGCACCCACCGCTTCGGCGTGACGGCGGCCGGTTACGCGCGGCTCTACGTCGACGGCGGGCTCGTCGCGGATGCCTGGGAAGGCTGGACGAAGGGACGGACCTTCTTCGAGGAGGGTTGCGACGAGGTCGTGGGCGAGGCCGTGCTCGAAGCGGGCCGCCCGGTCGAAGTCGTGGTCGAGTTCGCCTCGAAGCGTGCGGACAACCTGCGCTTCTCGGCACTGCGCGTCGGCGTCGGCCGTCCGCTCGGCGACGCCGACATCGCGCGGGCGGCCGAGGCGGCGGCGCAGGCCGAGACCGCGCTGGTCTTCGTCGGCCGCTCCGGCGAATGGGACACCGAAGGCAGCGACCTGGAAGGCATCGCGCTGCCGGGCCGGCAGGACGAACTTGTCGCTGCGGTGCTGAAGGCCAATCCCCGCACGGTCGTGGTCCTCCAGACAGGCGGGCCTGTGGAACTGCCGTGGATGGTCGACGCGCCGGCGATCCTGCAGGCATGGTATCCGGGTCAGGAATGCGGCAACGCGATCGCCGACGTCCTGTTCGGCGATGCGGAGCCGGGCGGCCGCCTGCCGCAGACCTTCCCGAGGCGATGGAGCGACAATCCGACCTGGAGCCAGGATCCGGAAGTCTATCCCGGATCCGGCGGCAAGGTGCGGTACGAGGAAGGCGTCTTCATCGGCTACCGCCACTACGATCGGTTCGGTCTGGAGCCGTTGTTCCCCTTCGGCCACGGCCTCGGCTACACGAGCTTTGCCCTCTCGGACCTGGATGTCATCGAGCGCCGCGGCGGTGCGCGCGCGACGGTCAAGGTGATCAACACCGGCAAGAGGCGCGGCAGCACAGTCGTTCAGCTCTACGTCGGCGACCTCGAAGCTTCGGTGCCGCGGCCGATGAAAGAACTCAAGGCATTCGCGAAAATTGCGCTGGACCCGGGCGAGACACGAGAGTTGGCGTTCGATCTTCCGCCGCGCGCATTCGCCTTTTTCGACCAGGGGGCGGGCTGCTGGCGCATCGAGGAAGGCACGTTCGAACTGCACGCCGGCTTCTCGGCGACCGATTTGCGACAGTCCGTGGCGATTTCCAAGCCGCCGGATACGCTTCCACTTTAGCACGACGCTCCGTCGGCCTCGCGCTCGCCTGGCGGATCGAAGTTCAACTCCGGACCGAGGGATTTGCGGTCCGACGTTCCTTCGTGATCCGGGCGCGTTGCCGGATCAAAGGACCAGAGCGGATCGCGGCAGAATCCGAAGCGCAAACGGCCGGCGCCTTCACAGGGGCCGGCCGCCTTCCGGATGAACTCAAACGAAACGGTCAGGGCGCCGAGCGGGCCGGATGGCAGAAGGGCGATTCAGCCCCTCTCGGAAAGAGTCAGGCGGCGGTTTTAAGCAGCCATGCGTCATGGTTCTTGAGGAACGCCTTGAGCCGGTCGGCATAGTCATCAGTGACGGCCTCGCGCACGCTCTCGCGCGCAGCCAGAGTGTTTCGCCATGCAGTCACGCGCGGCAGTGCGTCGAACACGCCGGTCGGTGCGATGGTGTCGAACACGTCGAAATAGCGAAAGATCGGCGCGAAAACCGCATCGACCAGACTGAATGCAGCGCCGGCAAAGAAAGGGCCATTCCCTAGTTCGGCTTCGACGCGGCCAAACTTGTCCATGAACGCCTGGCGCTTTGCCTCATAGCCGGCGGCGTCCCTGGCTGTCTCAAATCCCCACAAGTCGGACAGGATCGAGGAGCCGAACTCGATCCAGCCGCGATGCCGGGCGCGCGCCAGCGGATCGGCCGGATGGAGGGGCGCGCCCGGCTGCGTTTCTTCGAGATATTCGCAGATGACGGCGCTCTCGAACAACACTGCATCCGTGCCATCGTCCTGTTTGACGATCAGCAGGGGCACCTTGCCGAGCGGGGATATGGCCAGAAACCAGTCCGGCTTCGCGGACAAATCGACATAGCGGCGCTCGAACAGAACGTCCTTCTCCGCCAGTGCGATCGCAGCCCGCTGGACGTAGGGGCAAAGGTGGTGGCTGATCAGGATCAGGCTTGCGTTGGACACGATATTACTTCCTGGTGCGGGATTTCAACGAAGGGCGATGGAGGGGCGGAGCGCATACCGGCCGTCGCCAAGCAGGAATTGCGCGACGGACAGGACGATGAGGTAGAGTGGATATTCCCAACCGCCGTTCGGCGCATTGAACACCCAGCCGTTGCCGCCGTGCGCCCAGATGATTGCGCCCAGAAGCGCCGGGATCAGCGCCACAGCCACCCAACGGGCATAAATGCCGAGAATGAGCATGACGCCGCCGCCGGCTTCGGCGGCAAAGGTGAGGTATGCCAGCCAGCCCGGCAGACCGATGGCTTCGAAATAGCCGGCCGTGCCGGCAAGGCCAAAAGTGAACAATTTGAGCACGATGCTATGGGCGAGGTACATCACGCCGAGGCTGACGCGCAGCAGCGTCACGGCGTAGGCGGCCAGGTGGTCTTGGGTCATGGGCGAAGCTCCGATTAAATAAATGCAATTGCATCTATATGGGCGCTTGCGTCGCCGGTCAATATAGATGTAATTGCATTTATGTCCGATTGTTCAGATGACCGCCCCCCGCACCCCTCGCCCTCCACCGTTCGCGCATGGGTGCGTCTTATGCGCGCCCAGCAAATCGTTCTCGCAGCGATCGAGCAGGACTTGAAGGCAGCCGGGCTTCCCCCTCTTGCATGGTATGACGTGCTGCTGGAACTGGTGCGGGCCGAAGGCGGCAGGCTTCGGCCCTATGAGATCGAACGGCGCACGCTGCTGGCGCAACATAACCTGTCTCGCCTTCTCGATCGGATGGAGAAGGCCGGCCTTGTTCTACGCGAGGTATTCTCAGAGGACGGCCGAGGCCGGTGGGTCATCATCACCGATGCCGGCCGGGCTATGCAGGCGCGCATGTGGAACGTCTATGCCCCAGCGATTCAGCGTCATCTAGGCGACAAGTTGGATGATGCGCAGGCCGATCATCTGGCCGCGCTACTGGCGGCATTGTCGCGAAATTCCTGATTTTGCCGAGGCGCGGCGACTGCCGCGCATCGAATCGCGCGAGATTGCCGATGCCGCCAGGATCGACAATGACCCCGGCTGGCTCGGCATCCGGTTGGCGTCGGCCAAGAAGCGCTTTCCTTGAAACCTGCGCGTGGCTGGCCGGCCGGATCGACATCGGCGCGGTTGGGCCCCTATGCCCCTGGTGGCGATGCAGCCTTCGAGGATCGTGCCTTCTTCAGCGATCATCGAAGACGGCCTTTCAGCTTGTCGCAAAAAGTCACCCGAAGCAGAAGTTCGTCGAGGGCGGCGCGCTGCTTCTCGGACTTTTCGAGGGTAAGGAGCAGGTGCTTGGTGTTGGTGCCGGTCGGATCATAAAGGTCGATCATCTGCTTCACGTCGCGGAGCCGGCCTTGCTGCCGAGCAGGATGAGCTTCATCGGACTCGACCCGAAGCGGTATGGGACGCATTCGATGCGACGCACGAAAGCTTCCCAGATCTACAAGAAGACCGGCAACATTCGCGCCGTGCAACTGCTACTCGGGCATACCAAGCTTGAAAGCACCGTCCGCTACCTCGGCATCGAAGTGGACGGCGCATTGACGATTTCTGAACAGGTCGAATTGTAACCCGACGCGGAGTGACGCCATATGTTGCGTCACTCCATGACCCGCAGCGAACATTCGGCGGATAGGCCGCGAGGGTCCGCCTTGCCGTGGCGAGCGAAAGTTTGGGCAGCCACCGTCTATGGTGGGATTGCGGGACGAAGCCGACCATCGATCACAGCAGTTCCTTCAGGAGCTGCAGATGTCCATCCATCATCAGCACCTCGCGGAACGAGGCAGAAGTTCTCATCAAGATTTCATGGCGCGCTCATGAACGGAGTGCTCCGCGCGAGTAGACTGGGTTCGTGACTAACCGGAACTTTACCTTGGTTTTTGACGCAAACCATTGATTCTGCTTGCTTTGTGGTGAGCAGAAGGGGTTGGTTCTGACTACAGGTCGGTGTTGGCCGAGAGGCCGAGAAGGGCGAAGGCACGGTGCTGGAGCGGACTTGGCGTGGCCAGCATGGTCAAGGTGTTGCCTTTGGCGAAGCGGACGGTGTTGCGGGTCAGTGTGGCGAGGTCGGCGATCAGCGAGCGGAAGCTGTGGACCGGCAGGCCGTCGTCGGTCGTCTTGGTGGCAGCCTTGCGCCGGGCGGCGGCGGACACCTGGGCCTTGGCGACCGGTGAGGTGCGCTTTGTTTCGGCGGCCGCGCGCTCGTGGTCATCAAAGAGAATGGGGGCGAGCGCGGCGCGCATGTGCCATTCGACATGGTAGGAAAGCATGCACAGAAGCACATGGGCGCGCACGCGATCCTCTGACCAGTGGAACACCGGCCGCACCTCGAGGTCGACCGTCTTGATCGACCGGAAGGCGCGTTCCACGCGGGCCAGGCTTTTGTAGGCCCGCACGGTGGCCGGCGCGTCGAGCGCGTCCGCCGGCAGGTTGGTGCGGATGACGTAGAGGCCGTCGAGCCGTTCCTCGCGCGCAATGGCCGCCTCATCGCGTTCGAAGGAGAAATCGGTGTCGGTGATGGTGCAGTGGAAATGCTTGCCGACCTTGCGGCGGCCAAGCACGGCGCCGACCGCCCGGCCGATGGTGGCGGCCCCTTTCAGCGGATGGCGGGCGCGGCGCACCCGATCCTTGATCCGTTGCAGATCCGCTTCGGTGGCTTCGATCAGCTCACGGCGCTTGCGGGCGCGTTCGCCGGCCAGCTGCGGATTGCGGCAGACGATGAGGCGCTCGCCCGGATAGTCGGGGCTTTCGATCTCGGCCAGGTCGCGCTCGTCGAACAGCGACAACTGCAGCGGCCCGTCATCGGCCGCAAGCGCCTGGATCTGCGGCGCCCGCAGCGCGGTGATCCAGTCGAGCCCGGCCGGCGCGCAATCCTCGCGAACCCGCGCCTGGGTGATCATGCCGCGATCGCCCACCAGCACGACACGGGAAAGCCCGAAGCGCCGCTTGAGCTTGTCGATCTGCGCCTTCAGCGTGCCCGGATCGGCGGCATTGCCGGCAAACACTTCGACCGCAACGGGACAGCCCTCCTGGCTGCACAGCAGCTCGAAGACGATCTGCAATCTGTCCGAACGGTGGTCGCGCGAGTAGCCGTGGCGGGCCAACGGACAACAGCGCCCCTCCAGATAGGTTGAGGTGAGGTCGTACAAGACCAGCGTGCCGTCCTTGAGATGGCGCCGGGCCAAGCCCTTCTCGATCTTGTCCTGCTGGGCAAGAAGCCAGTCGAGGGCGTCATAGACCTCGTTGGCGGCGACCCGGCCGAGCCCCGACACGGCGCCAAGCGAATGGCTCGCCGTCTCTTGGTCGAGCGCGCGCGCCGTGGCCAATTTGGAGGCGGGATCGACCAGCCGGGCGACGATCAACGCCAAAGCCAGGTCCCGCCGCCGCTTCGGACCCCGCGCCAGCAGCCGGTCCAGCCCGATCCGCTTGAGCGTCCCCAGAACCGCCACAACATGACCGTGCGGCATCGCCCGGACGATCTCCAGCCCCTCTCCGGCCGGCACCAGCCTGTCACCGCCCAAGACCGCGCGCAGGGCCTCGACCTTCTCCGCCGGCCAATGGCTGAGATTGGCAAGCGTGCGGTTCTTCACCTTGTCGCCGTCGCGATAGCTCTCGCGCAACAGCACGGCGGGGGGCGAATTGCGGTTGGGGACGGTGGTGACGTACATGAGAATCTTGAATCACCGACCCCGCCTCCTGTCAACCCGCAATATCCGGCAATACATGACTACACAACAACGCCCAGGATCGTCCGAAATCCAGCAATCTCGCGGCCTTCAGCCAAATCAAGTGGGTAAAGTTCGGACTAACCCACTGGAGGAAGCACGTCATGCATATCCAGATCGTCAATTTCAATCTTCGTGAGATGAGCCATGCGGACTACGAGGCATTCAGCGACGAGGTTGCGCCGAGGTTCGCTGGGGTCCCCGGTCTCTTGTCGAAGACCTGGCTGGCCGATGAGGCCAGCAACACCTACGGAGGCGTCTACTTCTGGGCTTCCAAAGCGGCTATGGAAGATTTCTTTCAGACCGATTTTTTCAAAGCCGTTGTCAACAACCCGAACCTTGCTAATCTAACGAGCAAGGACTTCGCCGTACTCGATGCCCCGGGACGTGCGACCAGAAGCCTCGGTGCCATGGCCGCCTGACCCGGCCTTGGGGACGAGGGGACGAAAGGTGCAAACCGACCATATCGGCGATCGGCTCCGGCGCCAGGCGACGAGGGTCTTTGTGGGGCGGGCGTCGGAATTGGCCCGGCTTCAGGAAGTTCTCGCTCCTGTCGGCCCCTGCGTTGTCCTCCTTCATGGCCTGAGCGGGATCGGCAAGACAAGCCTGTTGCGGCAGTTTGCCGGTTCCGCCCGCGACCGTGGAGCCACGGTCATAGAACTCGACGGTCGTCAGATCGAGCCTACCGAGCAGGGATTTCTCCGCGAACTTGGAACGGCCATCGGAACGCAATGCAATGCCGTCCAGAACGCTGCTCGGCGACTTGCCGAATTCGACGCTTCGGTGGTCATTGCTGTTGCTCATTCGAGGTCCTTCGCCTGATCGACTCGTGGCTGCGCCAGGTCTTCGTTCCGGCACTGCCCGAGAATGTAAGGGTCGTCCTGGCGGGCCGCGAGAGACCCGCGTCGGGCTGGATCACCGATCCTGGTTGGCAGGGTGCCTTCAAAGGCATTTCTCTTGGTGCGTTGAGCGAGGGCGAGGCTTTCGAACTCCTGGACCGGCTCGGAATCGAGCTCCCGACTGCCAGAAAATTGAATCGACTGGCACGTGGGCACCCCTTGGGCCTGACGCTAGGCGCAGGGGCGATTGATGCGCTCGAACTTGACCGGGCCGAGGATCGAGTCATTTCCGAACTTACGAGCGTCTATATTGGGAATATCCCTGACCTTGGCGTGCGTTCGTCCCTCGAAGCGGTCTCGGTCGTGCGGCGCGTTACCCACTCGACGCTTGCAGCCCTTGTCCCAAGCAAGGCACCCGAGGATACCTTCGCCCGGCTCAGCGAATTGCCATTTGTCGACTCGGCGCGCGATGGCCTGATCGTACACGATGCGGTACGTGAAGCGATTTCGACATCGTTGAAATCTGTCAATCCCGTTCGTTACCGTGAACTGCGCCAAAAGGCATGGAACCAGTTAATAGGAGAGTTGGAACGGGTAAGTGAGAGCGATCTTTGGCGTTTCACGGCCGACATGCTTTACCTAACGGAAAACCCAGTCGTGCGGGAAGCCTTTTTTCCAAGCGACTATCAACCACTGTCGGTCGAACCAGCCAAAGCCAGGGACATCGATGCCATTTTCGACATTGCACGGGTGCTTGAGGGCCCGGAAAGCGCCGCGCTCTACAGGGCATGGTGGGAGGCTTCACCAAGCTTTTTCAAGGTCACTCGTGACGGCAATGGCGAAGCGATCGGGTTCTACATCGGCATCCCTTCGGACAAGGCCCCGCAAGAACTGGTCAACGCCGATTCCGTCGTAGCGCAGATCTTCAGACATCTGCGAGACAACCCTTTGCCCACGAGCCAGAGCGCAATGATCTTCCGCAAGTGGCTAGGGCGCGAGAAGGGTGAAGCCCCGTCGTTGGTCCAGGCGGCCAGCTGGCTCGACATCAAACGGACCTACGTGGAGATGCGTCGCTCGTTGCGGCGCGTCTACACCTCTGCCTGGGACGTTGGTCACTACGAACAGATATTGCCCGTGCTTGGTTTCCGGTTTTTGCCGGAGACTGCAATCCTGGACAATCGCCCCCAGAAATCGGCGGTGCTGGATTTTGGCCCCAGACTTGTACACGGCTGGATGGCCGGAATTGTGGGTGCCGAACTCGGGGTCAGGCCAGAGCGGATACTGGACCAAAGGGCGCGTGAGCTACTAGTCGGCAACGAACGAAAAACACTGACGATACTTGAGTTCGACGTGATGCGCTACTTGTCGGAGCGGGAGGGTCAAGTCGCCTCTCGCGAGTCTCTACTCGAGGACGTCTGGGGAATTACCTACGATGGCGCCAGCAACGTCGTCGATGCCGTCATCCGCTCGCTGAGAAAGAAGCTGGGACCACTCTCCGCATCGATCGAGACCGTGCGTGGTGTCGGCTACAGATTTCACAGGCCCTAGAATGTTAAGCCGAGCGCATCCATTGGCTCCCAAGTCACTGCAGATGACTAACGAAAGGGCGGCTGCACCGGAGTGACATGGGGGCTTTGGGCTCAATCAAGCCGTTCATCGCGTGGTCGCCAATCACGGGAACGGGGTCGATACCTGCCCCTTCTCGCCGTGGCGACCATGTCCCGAGATGGCGCAACGTGCTTGTTCGCGGACCGGGAGTTTTGACCCTTTCGAGACCTCTGACGCGGGTGTTTGTGCTGTTGCCACCGGCTCTCAAACCACCCACCTCATTTGCTAGCGCCAGAAGCGAATACAGACCGCAATATGTCCTCACCGCCGTCCGTGTTCATGGCGGAAATTCCTAGAAACAATTCTGCTTCTCGGCCATACCTCACTTGAACGCCAAAGCTCTTCGAATATGCGAGCATCCGGGCCTCATCCTCGGTGAGAGAAACCGAAATATTCACATATATTCCATTTACCTTCCGCTCACATCTACTTGTAATATCAATCCGTATATCTTCCCCGTTGACAACGATCTCCACTAAACCAAAGCTCATTAATTCGCGCTCTCTCCCCTGCGCCTCGATAACGGCAATAGATGCGAACCCGAGATTGCGCTCATAGACAAGCATGACTTTGTGATGCCCAAACAGACTATCTCGCTCGCCACGCGCGTATATTCCGCCGTCGCGAGCTTGAACTGTCCATTCGGGATTTGTCTCGCCCCCGGTAACCACCCCAAGGCGTTCAAGTTCTCCTTTCGACACCAGTTCTATGCGTTCGCTCTCAACTGAAGCCGACAGTTCTAAAAACTCTGGATTAATCCCCATATCCACAATGTAGCGCGCGATTTTTGCGGACAGCATTTGCGACTTCGACAAGCTTTCAGGCGCGGGGTTCTTGAATGAAAACTGATGTACGCCAAATTTCGCGTCGTCGTCCAGGAATCGCAATCTTCCGCCTAGATAGACTAAAGTGGCCGCGCTCAAGCATTTGCCGGGCAACATCTTCCTGGGAACCATGAGTGAGAAACTAGGATCAGGGTCCAGAATGTACTGCCCAACGCTAGTTCCAAGCCAGCCACCGCGAATGGTACGGCCTATTTCCATCGCTTCCTCAACGTTACCGCCCGTGGAATGGATGTAGACGTCGGTGCGCGGGGGCACCCTCGACGCCTCGATAAACCGCTTAAAGCGGTTTGCGTCACCCGCCTCGATCGTACCGAATGCGTTGACGCAGAACCGGCCGCCTATGAATTCTTCAACCTCTGTCTGCGGAGAGGTGTAGACAAATTCCATGTCAAAGCCTTACCTATTGGCCGACGCTTAATCAACTGTCGACACGGAACACCTCGCCGTTCGCCCTCTGCAAATCAATTCTTCGCAGTTTCAACCGAAATTGTGCCCTTGGCGAACGTCGCGAAAGTCCGCACTCGCGTCGTCGATAAGATTCGACTCAGGAACCCTCTGCCTGTCAATAGTTGAACCTATTGATTCTAATTGATTCTAAAGAGGTTATACTTGAGGTCAGCTGCAAAATACCGTGGCAATCGACATTGCCCCGCTGCAGAGCCTCAAGCGCAATAAAAACGGCCGGCGCCTTTGCAGGAGCCGGCCGTTTGCGGATAAATCCAAACCAAAATGGTCAGGCGCCTGCGGCCCTGGCCGGCTGGCGCTCGGCCAGCCGGGAACGGACCGCGGCCATCGCTTCGGTCAGGTCGCCGATCGCCTCGTCGAGGGCGGCGCGCTGCTTCTGCAGGCGGCTGAGCTGCTTCTCGGACTTTTCGAGGGTCAGGCGCAGCTGCTTGATGTTGGTGCCGGTGGGGTCATAGAGGTCGATCATCTGCTTCACGTCGCGAAGCGAGAAGCCGACCTTGCGGCCGAGCAGGATGAGCTTCAGGCGAACCCTGTCGCGGCGCGTGTAGAGCCTGGTCGACCCTTCCCGCCTGGGGCTGAGCAGCCCCCTGTCCTCGTAGAAGCGCAAGGTGCGCAGCGTGACGCCGAAGGTCTTGGCCATCTCGCCGATGCGATAATAGCCTTCCGCGCCTTCGGCGGAAACATCATTGGAGTTGGCGGCAGCTTCGCCGGCCGGCATCATATCCATCATCTTTTCGCTTTTCTCGCTCGCGGCGGCCGGCAATGTGCCTCGGCGCGCCTCATCGGAAGCGTGAGCTTCGCAGTTCCGATCGTGGTTTCAAGGAATGCCCGAAGAGACGCGGTGGGCACGCCTCTTACGTTTACGTCAATCATATATTGACGGCGAATTTATGTTGCAAGTGCGAAAAGGACGCAGGTCTTTGTCATTAGCCTCAGTCGCCGGCGCGGCCCATCCGGGCCGCTTGGCTTTCGCGCCAACGGGCGCGGCGCGCGGTCGCGCGCTCCAACGGTCGCCATTGGCGACCGTTGGCAGGGGCCTCAGTCGCCGGCGCGGTGTGTTTCTCTGGCCTGAGTCGCCGGCGCGGCCCATCCGGGCCGCTTGGCTTTCGCGCCAACGGGCGCGGCGCGCGGTCGCGCGCTCCAACGGTCGCCATTGGCGACCGTTGGCAGGGGCCTCAGTCGCCGGCGCGGTGTCTTTCTCTGGCCTCAGTCGCCGGCGCGGCCCATCCGGGCCGCTTGGCTTTCGCGCCAACGGGCGCGGCGCGCAGTCGCGCGCTCCAACGGTCGACATTGTCGACCGTTGGCAGGGGCCTCAGTCGCCGGCGCTGTTCCTCGGGCCGCCCGGCTTTCCAATCGCCCCTCTGGTAAGACAAGTTAACGCGTTGTTTACCACGTCTGGTGAAAGGTGGGCGCGTCGGTATCCCGTGAATATCCCGTATCGCTTTGCTCACGGCGTCTCGAAGCGGGGGCGACAGCCCTGGGGAAGCCTGGCTTCCCGCCGCGGCCGGACGGCCACGGCCGCATCGTTCTCCGACATCTACGGAAGCCGGCACGGGGCCGGCAAGGTTGGCTGGCGGACGTCTCGATGAACAGCAAGCGGTCCTATCTCGACTCCCTGAACGCCGGGCGCCCGCGCAAGGCCCATGCCTCGCTCGAAGAGCTCAACCGCTCGCTCGAAGCGATCGGCAACCGGCTGGAGCGCGGCCATGAAACACCGCTCGGCCGAGCCGACGATTTCAGCCGCCCCGGGCAATGGGCAAGCGATGCGCGCACGCGCAGCGGCACCGACCACGGCAGTCGCGCCGAATGGTCCCGCCGGAACGACTTCTACCAGTCGATCGCGCACGACATCGATCGCGTGCGCGGACAGGAGGAAGGCGTCGCCTCGGTCGGCCGCATCGCCGGCGAACTGAAGGGCCTGCGCGAGGAACTGCGCCACCAGATGACGTCGGGGCTGCGGCGCGAGTTCGACATGCTTCGCAGCGACATCGAGCGCGCCTATGCGGCTTCGCCCGCGGCAAGGGACGGCGCGCAGCTCGGCCTCGAATTCGAGCGCCTGTCGGATGTGATCCATTCGCTTGCCGAACGCAACGACGACCGCGGCGTCAACCTGCTGCGGCTCGAACTGGAACAGGTCAGAAGCGCGATCGATTCGCTGGCCCGCGAGGAGACCGTGCGCGCCGCCGACCGCCGCTGGGAGGATTTCGACAAGCGCTGGTCGCGCGTCGAGGATCGTCTCTCCGTCCAGGACCGCGACGACGACCCGGCCATCGCAGCGCTCAACCAGCGGCTCGAGCAGATCGTCGAGGCCGTCCACAACCTGCCGGAATCGCTGTCGCTTCGCTCGCTCGAGGAGAAGGTGCGCATCCTCGCCGGAGCCGTCGAACATTTCGCCAGCCAGCAGGATCGCCGCGGCCACGAGACCTTCGTGCTGATCGAGGAGCGGCTCGACGAGATCTCGCGGGCGATCGTGGCCTCGACCGCCACGCTGTCGGCGCCGCAATTCGATCCCGCCCCGTTCGAGCGCGTCGAGGCGCGCATCTCCTCGCTCGCCCGGCAGGTCGAGGAACTGATCGAGGAGCGGCCTTCCGGCGAGGTGATCGACCGCCTCGATTTCCTTTCGCAACGCGTCGACGAGATCGCCGCCCGCGGCGCGCTTCCTGAAAAGTCGATGGAACGGCTGACGCGGCAGGTCATGGCGATCGCCGAGAAGCTCGACGGCGCACCGGCGGCGCCCGACACCGACGACATATTGCGCGGCATCGAGGACCGCTTCGTCATGCTGTCCGATCTGCTCGACCGCCGGCAGGGCGACGCGATCGAGCATGGCCAGGCACTGTTCCGCGATCTCGAGCGGCGCCTCGAAGACGTGGTCATGCGCCTCGACGAGCGCAACGCCGCCTCGGCCGCGGACGACCGCGGCATCATGGATGCGATCGACCAGCGCTTCGCCGATCTTTCCCGCCGTCTCGACCAGGACCGGCAGGGCGCGAGCGAGGACGCGATGCGCTACATGGAAGCGCGGCTGGAGGACATTTCCGCCAGGCTGGAATCGTCGGCCGCCCAGGTCGCCGCCATCGATCCGGATCTCATCCGCAACCTCGAAGCCCAGGTCGCCGGGCTCTCGGCGCATCTTTCGCAGCCGAGCGCGCCCCTGCCCGATTTCGACGATATCGGCCCGCGCCTCGACGAGATCGAGCAGTCGATCGCCGGCAATCGCGAAGCGATCCTGGAAACGGCGCGCCAGGCGGCCGAGAACGCCGTCCGCTCCTTCGCCGGATCGCCCGCCGAGGCGGCGGCGGTGGCCGGGCTCGCCGAGGACCTGAAGTCGCTGGAAACGCTGACCCGGCGCTCCGACGAGCGCAACACGCGCACCTTCGAGGCGATCCACGACACCTTGCTGAAGATCGTCGATCGGCTCGGCACGCTGGAGCAGCGCGAGCCCGAGGCGATCGAGCCCCTCGAACGGTTCGGCAAACGGGAACGCCAGCCTGAAGAGCTGACGGCCGTCGACAGACCCGACGCGCAGGGCGAGCCCGGGCCCGCCGTGGAGACGCCGGCGGACCTGCTTTCGAAACTGGCCACCGGCGCCGCCCCCTCGCTCGACCGGGACGAGGAACCGGCCGCAAGCACCCTGGCCTTCGATACGATGCATCCGAGCGATGCAGAACCCCAGACGAGGCGATCGCCGGCCGAAGCAGCCGCCGCGGCCGCGGTTGCCGCCATTGGCGCCGATGCCCGTGCGCGCACCGAACCCGAAGGGCGGGTGCGCTCCATGCTTGGCGGCCTGACGCGGGCCTTCTCCGCAAAGCGGGAGAAGCCGGAGCCGGTGTCGGCCGAACCCGCCATGGCCCCGACGCCCGAGGCGCCGAGCCTCGATCTCGACGAGCCGCTCGATCCCAAGATCGCCAACCGGCCGCTGGAACCGGGCTCGGGCACGCCCGACCTCAACGCCATCATGCGCCGCGTGCGCGAGGAGCGCGGCCAGCCGGCGCGTGCGAACGAAACCGAAGCGGCGAAGTCCGACTTCATCGCCGCCGCGCGGCGCGCCGCGCAGGCCGCCGCCGCCGAAGCCGGCACGATGAAGCGCCAGGCCGACGGGACCGGCCTGCCCAAGAGCTTCGGCATCGGGGAATTCCTGCGCGGCAAGCGCAAGCCGATCCTGATGGGCGCAGTCGCCGTGATGCTGGCGCTCGCCGGTCTCCAGCTCGGCAAGGCGTTCCTTGCCGGGGACGAGCAGGTGGCTCAGGACGCGCCGATGAGCGCTCCAGCGGCTTCCCTCGCCCCCGAGCCGTCGGCGCCCGTGCCTGCAGTAAGCGCAGATACTGCCGCGCCGAGTGCCGTCGGCGCCGGCGAGCAGAGCGGCACGATCCAGGAAGACGACGCCATCCCGGCCGACGACGCCTCGCTCGAGCCCGAGATCGACGCGCCCGCCGCCGACAGCGCCGCGCATGAGGTGGAGACGGGCATGCCGACCGCGGCTATACCGCACACTGCCGAGGCGCCCGCCATCGCCGAGCCGCCCGCAGAGACCGCACCGGCACCCGAGGCGAATGCCGCACCCATGCAGCAGCCGGCCTTCGAGCCCGCGCCGGTCGAGGCCGGACCCGTAGCGCTGCGCGAAGCCGCCGACACCGGCGACCCCAAGGCGGTGTTCGAGATCGGCGCGCGCTACGCGGACGGGCGCGGCATCAAGACCGACATGGCCGCGGCCGCCAAATGGTACGAGCGTTCGGCCGAACTGGGCTTCGCGCCGGCGCAGTACCGCATCGGCAACTTCTACGAAAAGGGCCTGGGCGTGACCCGCGACGTCGCCAAGGCCAAGACCTGGTACCAGATGGCGGCCGAACAGGGCAACGCCAGCGCCATGCACAATCTGGCGGTGCTTTTCGCGATGGGGGCCGACGGCGTGACGGACAATGATTCGGCCGCCCGATGGTTCGGCCGCGCCGCCGAACTCGGCGTGAAGGACAGCCAGTTCAACCTCGGCATCCTCGCCGCCAAGGGCGTCGGCATGCAGCAGAACCTGGAAGAGTCCTACAAGTGGTTCGCACTGGTCGCCAAGACGGGCGACCGCGACGCCGTGACCAAGCGCGACGAGATCGCCAATGCGCTGCGCCCGGAGCAACTGGAGCGGGCGCGCGCCGCGGCCGAGTTGTGGAAGCCGAAGCCGGTCGACGCCGAGGCCAACACGCTCGACATCCCCGAGGCCTGGCAGACGACGACCGCCACCACCGCCAGCATCGACGTGAAGAAGGCGGTCGCCAGCATCCAGATGATCCTGAACAAGAACGGCTATGACGCCGGCGGCGCCGACGGCGTGATGGGCGAGCGGACCAAGAGCGCGATCGTCGCCTTCCAGAAGGACAATGGCCTGGAGCCGACCGGCCAGGTCGACGAGAAGCTGGTCGAGACACTGCTGGAGAAGAAGTGACGCGGGAGCCTCAGCCGCTCCGGAGCGGCAAACAGAGCGAGTAGCGAACAGGGGCCGCAAAACGTTCTTCCCCTGTTCGTTACCGGCTTTTCGCCACTCACTCCATTGCATGAGACAAGACGCCGCGGAGGGAAGCCGCAGTGTCTTAACCTCATGGCCGAATGTCGTTTGACTTCAAGGTCTCGTCGGCCCAAGAACAGCCAGAATTTCACGGCAAGTGCCTCATTGGGAACGGGATTCCGGGGCAGCAGACAAAAGTCGAGTAAGACGGGTGGGCATCTATCTCCCGATCGCGGAAATGTCGGTCAACGTCTTCGTGCTGCTCGCCATGGGCGCCGCGGTGGGGTTCCTGTCCGGCATGTTCGGCGTGGGCGGCGGCTTTCTGATCACGCCGCTCCTCATCTTCTACAACATCCCGCCCGCCATCGCGGTCGCGACCGGCGCGAACCAGGTGATCGCCTCATCCTTCTCCGGTGCGCTCGCGCATTTCAAACGAGGCACGCTCGACATCAAGCTCGGCACGGTGCTGCTCGCCGGCGGCATCGTCGGCTCGACGTTCGGCGCCATGGTCTTCGCGTTCCTGCGCAGCCTCGGCCAGCTCGACCTGTTCATCTCGATCTTCTATGTCGCCTTCCTCGGCATCGTCGGGGGCCTGATGCTGGTCGAAAGCGTCAATGCATTGCGCCGCGTGCGCAGCGGGGCGCTTCCGACCCTGAAGAAATCAGGGCAGCACAACTGGATCCACCGCCTGCCGCTGAAGATGCGCTTCCGCACCTCGAAGCTCTTCGTCAGCGTCATACCCGTGCTCGGCATCGGTGCAGGCATCGGCTTCCTGGCCGCGATCATGGGCGTGGGCGGCGGCTTCATCATGGTGCCGGCGCTGATCTACCTGCTCAAGGTGCCGACCAATGTCGTCGTCGGGACCTCGCTGTTCCAGATCATCTTCGTGGCGGCCTACACCACCATCGTGCATTCCACCGCCAACCAGACCGTCGACGTGATCCTCGCTTTCGTGCTGATGGTCGGCGGCGTCGCCGGCGCGCAATACGGCGCGCGTGCCGGGCAGCGGCTGCGGGGCGAGCAGCTTCGCGCGCTGCTGGCGCTGCTGGTGCTCGCGGTCGCCCTGAGGCTCGCCTTCGACCTCTTCGTGCGGCCGGCCAGCCTCTATTCGCTCGCCAGCCTGGGCGAGGGCTGAGGCATGGCCGCGACCCCGCAGCACAAGCGCACCGACGCTGCAGCATTTCGGCGGGTGATCGCGGTCGCCGCCCTCCTTGCCTTCGCGCCCCCGACCGCCGCGGCGCAGGACGCCAATCCCGAAAACATCGAAATCGGGCTTTCAACCGACAGGATATCGATCACGGCCGACTTCGCTGGGGCCGACCTCACCATCTTCGGCGCGCTCGACAATGCCGACCCGCTGATCAGCCGGCAGGGCCGCTACGATGTGATCGTCGTGCTTGAGGGCCCCGCGCGCCCGGTGGTAGTGCGCCGCAAGGACCGGATCCTCGGCATGTGGATCAACGCGGAATCGGAGACCTTCGTCAACGTGCCGGTCTCCTATTCGGTCGCGACGACACGGCAGCTCCAGGACATCACCGAACCAAAGACCTACAGGCAACTCGCGCTCGGCGCCAACAATCTCTATATCGAGCCGCTCGACCCGACGGACAATCCGGCCACCATCCAAGAGTTCACCAAGGCGCTGCGCGAGCGCAAGAAGGCGACCGGCCTCTTCAGCGAACGTGTCGGCGGCGTGCAGTTCCTGTCGCAGAACCTGTTCCGCGCGACACTGGCGCTGGCGCCGAACGTGCCGGTCGGCACGCACCGGGCGCGCGCCTTCCTGTTCCGCAACGGCGCCTTCATCAGGGAAACTTCGGCGCATCTGGCCATCGTGAAATCGGGCTTCGAGCAATCGCTGTTCCGCGCCGCCAACGACTACGGCTTCCTCTACGGCCTGTTCGCCGTGGCCCTCGCCATTGTCACGGGATGGCTCGGCCGCATCATGTTCAAGAAGGACTGATGCCAGCAGCACTCCATCGCGTGCGGCACACTTTCGGGGGACATGCTTGAGGCCGCTTCGACCTGCCTGCCGGGGATGACCAGCCAGGGCGCCGGCCGCCGAGAAAGCGTCATTCTCCCATACGAAGATTCCGATTCCGGAGGAATGCTGCTCGCATAGCGGCAATCATCTCCGTTATCCGGCGCTACGCGTCGCCGCTCAGAGGCGCCCACTGTCGAAGATTCGGCCGCGATTCAGGATGGCATTCGGGTCCAGCGCGGCCTTGAGACGGCGCATCGTTTCGAGCTCGGCCTCGCTTCGCGAAAGATGAAGCCACGGCTTCTTGTCCACGCCAATGCCATGCTCGGCGGATATCGAGCCGCCATGCGCGGCAACCATGCCATAGATGGCGTCGGCCACGGGACTGCGCATCTGGGTGCGCACCACATAGTGAAGATTGCCGTCGCCAAGATGCCCGAAGACGATGAAATCGATTGAGGGATCGATCGCGCGAAGTGCCGACCGGCTTGCGCCGAGAAACGATTCCATCCGATGCAGGGGGACGCTGATGTCGCATCCGAGAATATGGTCGAGCGTCCGCACGTAGTCGGCGCAGGAATCGCGCATGGTCCAAAGTGACTGGAACTCGCGCGGCGATTGCGAAACGACCGCGTCGATGGCCAGCTTGCCTTCAAGCGCCTCCATCAGGCATGCGGCGAAGCTGTCAACAATCCCGTCGTCCAAAGCCGACTGCACCTCGGCAAGGACGTAAAAAGGAGCATTCGCGCCAACAGGGCGCGGCATGCCGAGATAGGCGACGACACCGTCGAACGCCCGCGGCAGCATCAGTTCGAAGGCCGACAGGGCCGATCCCATCCGCCGCCGCAGCAAGCCGAGAAGTTCCACCGCAGCGGGGAAGGTCGGCACCGCCAGAAGCGCGTTCGCTTCGGCCGTGGGCTTAGGATGCAGCCGCAGGAGCGCCCGGGAAACGACGCCAAGCGTGCCTTCGCTGCCGACGAATAGCTGGTTCAGATCATAGCCGGCATTGTCCTTGTCCAGCCCGCGCATCGAGGAAACGACCGTGCCGTCGGCCAGCACGGTTTCGAGCCCTGCCACCTGGGCCCGGAACATGCCGTAGCGCAAAACGCGGATGCCGCCTGCGTTGGTCGCGACGTTGCCGCCGACCGTGGCTGTCCCCCGGGAGCCGATGTCGACGCCGAAGAGATAGCCGGCCATGTCCGCTGCTTCCTGAACGGCCTGCAGCGGCGTTCCGGCCGAGGCCACCACGGTCGCGCTCTCGCGCCGGATCTCGTCGAGCGCTGTCATCCTTTCCGTCGACAGGACCGCTTCGCCTTCGACAATGCGGTGAGCGCCGGAAAGGCCGGTTCGCCCCCCGTGCACGACAAGCGGCTGCGCAAAGGAATTGCAGGCGGAAAGGCATGTCGCCAGCTCTTCCGTGGAGCCGGGACGCAGGACGAAGCGGGGCCGTGCCGAGAACCTGCCGCGCCGGTCCTCCTGGTAGCGCGGATCAATGGCGTCGCCCACCTGCAGCCCATTTCGCGGCAACGCTCCGGACAGCCGGTCCAGAAGAGCCGGGTTGGCGCCGGCTGAGGGCTGGGCATCGACGTCCATTTGCGCGGGCCTCATGACATGGCGAACGAAGGCATTCCGTCGATGGCGGCTATGCCGCCATCTCCGTCACATATTTGGTGACGAGATAGGCTTCGATCGCTTCCGACCCGCCTTCGGTGCCGTAGCCCGAATCCCGGACGCCGCCAAACGGCACTTCCGGCAGCGCAAGACCGTTGTGATTGATCGAGGTCATGCCGGCATCGATCCGCAGGCCGAGCGCTCGGATCGTCTCTGCCGAGCGGCTGAAGGCGTAGGACGCGAGGCCGAAGGGCAGCCGGTTCGCTTCCTCGATCACCTCGTCCAGGGTCGAGAAGCGGTTGACGATCGCCACCGGCCCGAACGGCTCCTCGTTCATGATCCGCGAGCCGGTCGGTGCATGCGCGACGACGGTCGGCTCGAAGAAGTTTCCGACATTGCCGATCCGCCGACTGCCCGCGGTCACCCTGGCGCCGTGCGCCACCGCGTCGTTGACCAGTTCCTCCAGCGCGGGAATGCGGCGCTCGTTGGCGAGCGGCCCCATCTGGGTCTCCGGGTCGAGGCCGTTGCCGACCTTGATCGCCTTGGCGGCGCGTGTGATCCCGTCGAGGAATTCTTCATAGACGCGGTCCTGGATGAGGAAACGCGTCGGCGCGATGCAGATCTGCCCGGCATTGCGGAACTTGCTGCCCGAGAGGACCTTGACCGCCTTGCCGATGTCGGCATCGTCGAACACGATCGCCGGCGCATGGCCGCCGAGTTCCATCGTCACCCGCTTCATGTGCCTGCCGGCGAGCGCGGCGAGATGCTTGCCCACCGGTGTCGAGCCGGTGAACGAGATCTTGCGGATGACCGGATGCGGGATCAGATATTCGGAGATCTCGGCCGGCACGCCGTAGATGAGGTTGACCGTGCCGGCGGGCACTCCGGCGTCGACGAAGGCGCGGATGAGTTCGGCCGGCGAGGCCGGCGTTTCCTCGGGCGCCTTGACGATGATCGAGCAGCCGGCGGCCAGCGCGGCGGAGAGCTTGCGCACGACCTGGTTGATCGGGAAATTCCAGGGGGTGAACGCGGCGACCGGCCCGACCGGGAGCTTGATGGCGATCTGCATGACGCCGCCGACGCGCGCCGGGATCACCTGGCCGTAGGCGCGGCGCGCTTCCTCCGCGAACCAGTCGATGATGTCGGCGCCGCTCATCACCTCCGAGCGCGCCTCGGCAACCGGCTTGCCCTGCTCGAGGGTCATGATCGCCGCGATCGCGTCCGCGCGTGAGCGCAGCAGATCGGCCGCCCTGCGCATCAGCTTGTAGCGGTCGAACGCTCCCGTGGCGCTCCACGTCGCGAAGCCCTTTTCCGCCGCCGCGAGCGCCTGGTCGAGATCGCCGCGACCGGCGTGGGCGACCTTGCCGATCACGTTTCCCGTCGCGGGATCGGTGACGTCGATCGTGCGGCCGTCGACGCTGTCGCGCCATGCGCCGTCGATATGAAGTCGTGTGTCCGGATAGGCAATCGTCATCTCGGTCTTCCTGGTGGGTGGAGCGTTACGGAGGAAATCCGCCGGGAGCGTCAATCGCGCCTGGTGTAGCCGAGGGCCATGGCAATAGTCCTGGCGGCTTCCATCACATGCACGGAATATTCCTTGATCTGCTTGCGCTTGATGCGCGAATCCGGTCCCGACATGCCGATCGCGCCGGCCAGTTCGCCGGACCTGCCGAGTATGGCGCAGGCGCAGGCGGCGATGCCTTCGCGCCACTCGCCGTGGAGCACCGAGGCGTAGCCCTGCCCGCGCGCCTGCTCGATGTCCTCCCGCAACTCCTCGATCGTGGTGCGCGTGGTGTCGGTGTAGCGCTCCAGAAGGGGGCGGAACCTTTCGAGATAGGTGTCGGGCAGTTGCGCCAGCATGGCCTTGCCCGTGGCGACCGTGTAGGCCGGGGCGCGGGCTCCGACGCTGGTATGGGCGCGGATGTGATGCGCGCCCTCGATCTTGTCGACATAGATGACGTCGGTGTCGTCCAGCACAGACAGATGGATGGTCTCGCCGGTGATTTCGGCAAGCTTCGTCATGGCCGGACGCGCCACGTTGATGAGATCGACCCGGCGCATCACATGGCTGCCGAGTTCCCACATCCTGGTGGTCAGCTCATAGGTGCTGTTCTGCGGGAGCTGCCGCACATAGCCTTGGGATTGGAGCGTCGTCAGCAACCGGTGCACGTTGCTCTTGGTGAATTTCAGCTCGGCGGCGAGGTCGGTGATCCCGCGCGGCTGTTCGCTCAGTGCGAGCGTCTCGATGAGACGAAGTCCTTTGATGAAAGCCTTGTCCATTGCACCATCTGACTGAAAATCGCCCCTTAGCATGACAGCCGGGAAAGCCATAGTCCGCGAAGGCCGGGAAGAGAGACGGCCGCGAGCCCCTCGGAGACGCGGCCGCCGGACTGACGGATCCGGCTACTGCGCCAGCAGCGCGTTCAGCTTCTCCTGGCCGAATTCCTCGTTCGTCGAGTTGCCGGCGGGCGACGGCCCGCCCCAATAGTCCGGGCTCCATTCGATGGCGCGCGACACGTTCTTGGGATTGTTGGCCCAGTAGATGCTGATCTCCGGATCGGCCGCCTCGAACACGACCGGCGACGGCAAGGCGACAGGGAAGGTCGAGGTGAGCTCGGCGGCGCGCTGCGGATCAAGCCGCCAGGAAAGCAGCTTCAGCGCGTTGTCGTAATGCGGCGCGCCTTTCGGGACCGAGAAGAAATCATAGTAGACGAAGCCCTGGTTCCACTCCAGCTCGACCGGCGCTCCTTCGAGCGCCAGCTTGCTCATGGAGCCGGTGTAGGCCATGCACATGTCAGCCTCGCCATCGAGCATGAGCTGCGGCGGCTGGGCCGAGGTCGTCCACCACTTGGCGACGTGCGGCTTGATTTCCGCGACCTTCTTCAGCGCTCTTTCCATGTCGATCGGATAGAGCTTGTCCTTCTCCACCCCGTCGGCCATCAGGGCCGCCTCGAAGACGAAGCGCGGCCAGGCAGGGAGGCAGCGGCGGCCGGGGAACTTCTCCACGTTCCAGAAGTCCGCCCAGCTCTTCGGCACGTTCTCGCCGGTGAATTTCTCCTTGTTGTAGACAAGGCCCACGCCGATCACCTGCAGGGCGACGCCCTTCTTGCGCTTGAGGTTGTCCGGCATCGCGGCCAGCGTCTTCTGCGCCGGCTCCGAAAGCTTCGAATAGTCGATGTCCTCGAGGCAGCAATCTCCCAGCAGCTTCGTTTCCTGGTCGAAGATGAAGGTCAGGTCCCACTCCGCCTTGCCGGCCTCCGCCTGGACCTTGATCTTGGGGCCGCTGCGGGCCTCCTGAACGGTGACGACCTTGATGCCGGTCTCCTTCTCGAACGGGTCGTACATGACCTTGCGCAGCGCCTCGCCATAGCCGCCGCCCGGATCCTGCATGATGACGACGTCCTCCTGCGCGGCCGCGACGCCGACGCCGGCCGCCACAACGATGGCCGAGACCAGAAGGGATGCGGAATTTCGAAGTCTTGTCATGCCCAGCATGTCATTCTCCTCCACTTGGGTTGACCTAAATCTCAGACACCCGCGCGCGATCGGGCCAACACCGGCCGCGCAAGGGCTATTCCTCCCACCACCAGCAGCACCTCGAGCGTCGAGACCACCGCCAGCACCGGATTGAGCTGATAGTTGATGTCCGCCCACAGCATGAGCGGGAGGGTCTTCAGTTGCGCACTCGACAGGAAGAGCGAAAGAACCAGTTCGTCGAAGGAGTGCAGGAAGGCGAAGAAACTCGCGGCCGCCAGGCCCGGGACGATCGCCGGCAGCGTTACCGTGCGGAACACCGTCAAGGGCGACGCGCCGTGCACCCCCGCCGCCTGCTCGAGCTTCGGATCGACGGCTTGCAGGGCCGCGGACAGGATCACCACGACGATCGGCAGACCGCCGATCGCGTGCGCGGCCGCAAGTCCCGCCACGGTGCCGGTCAGGTCGAAGCGCAGGAACAGGCTGTAGAGCGACAGGCCGAGCACGACCGGCGGCACGATGACGGGGCTGACGACAAGCAGCATGATCGCGGACTTGCCGCGGATGCTGCTGCGCACGATTCCCATCGCGGCGGAGGTGCCGAGCGCGACGGCGATGCAGGCCGACAGCGCGGCGACCTGGAGCGAGTTCCAGAACGCAGCCATCCAGTTGGAGTCGGAGAAGAACTTCTCGTACCAGCGCAGCGAAATGCCGGGGGGAGGAAAGGTCAGATAGCTCGCGCTGCTGAACGAGATGACCATGACGACGACGAGCGGCAGGATGAGGACGGCGATCACGAGGCCGCCCATGAGCCACACCGTCCAGGTGCCGAAGCCGGCCGGCAGCCGGCCGAACAGTCTCAGCAGCGGCCAGCCGATCGCATCCGCGAGCAGCGTGGCGAGCGTACGCCCGCGGCCATCGGCGCCGCCGGCCCGCGACACGGTTTTGGCGGAAGCCTTGTTGGCCAGCTTGCCTCCGCCCCAGATGAACTCGAAACCCAGGAAATGTCCCGCGACGCCGACCACGACCAGCGTGATCACCAGCAGCACGACGCCGAGCGCCTGGAGAAAGCCTTCCGACGTGACGGAATCGGCCTGCTGCGAGATGTGCATGGCGAACATCTGGTCGCCGGGTCCGCCGAGCAGGGTCGGCGTGATGAAGAAGCCGAGCGCGGCGACGAAGACCAGCAGGAACCCGGCGCCGATGCCGGGGAGCGTGAGCGGCAGGAGCACGCGCCAGAACACGGCGATCGGTCCTGCGCCGCTCGCGAGTGCGGCGCGGGTCAGGCTCTGGTCGAGGCGGGCGACGCTGGAATAGATGGTGAGCACCATCAGCGGCAGAAGCACGGCCGTCATGCCGAGGAACACCGTGCCGCGGCTGAAGAGAAGTTGCGCCGGCTCGCTCAGGATGCCGAGCCCGACGAGCAGCTTGTTGACCGGGCCGTTGCGCCCGAGCAGCACCATCCATGCATAAGTGCGGATGAGAATGGCGATGAAATAGGGCAATACGACCGCGGTCGCGATGAGGAGCTGCGCAATGCCGCGGGTCCGGTGGATGAGCAGCGCAGTCGGGTAGCCGAACAGCAGGCACAGGCAGGCGACGGTGACCGAGATCTGCATCGTGCGCAAGAGGGAGTCCCAGTAGAGCGGCACGGCGAAGACCCGCTCGAAGAAAGCGGACCAGGTCGGGCCGCTGACGCTGATGCGGGTGAGATCGATGAGCGGAAGCACATAGAAGAAGGCGAGGAAGGCCGCCGCTGGAATGAGCAGTATCGCCGGGTCTCTCAGCCGCCCTGCAAGCGCGCCGCCGCGCGCCGGTTCCATGCCGATCGAAGCGGCTGTCATGACAGCACCCAGCAGTCGTCGGCGCCCCAGCTCACATGGAGCGTGTCGCCGACGGCCGGCAGTGACCGCTGGGCGGTGTCGGAGCAGCGGATCAACAACGTTTCCCCGCCCTCCATCCGCGCCTCGATGCGCAGGACTTCGCCGAGGAACAGGGCCGACGTGACGGTCACCGGGGCAGAGCCGGCATTGGCTTCGTCCGAGATCGCGATGCGTTCCGGCCGCACCAGCACCGTCGCGCGCCCCACGTCGATCGCGTCGCGGCTCTCCGCGTTGAAGACGTAACCCGCCCGGTTCCTGAGCGTCATCGTCGTGCCGCGCTTCTGCACGATGTCGGCTTCGATCAGGTTGCTCTCGCCGACGAAGGAGGCCACGAAGCGGTTCACCGGATGGCGGTAGATCTCCGCCGGGCGGCCGATCTGCACGATCTTGCCCGCGTCCAGCACGGCGATGCGGTCGCTCATGGTGAGCGCCTCGCCCTGGTCGTGCGTGACGAAGAGGATCGTGCTGCCGATCGTCTGATGCAGGTCGCGGATCTCGATCTGGATCGATTCGCGCAGCCGTCTGTCGAGAGCGCTGAGCGGCTCGTCCATCAGGACCACTCGCGGCCGCATGACGATGGCGCGGGCGATCGCGACCCGCTGCTGCTGGCCGCCCGACATCTGCGAAGGCATCTTCCGGGCATGGTCGGACAGACGCATGATCTCCAGCGTCTCGGCAACGCGGCGCTCGGTCGTGGCGCGGTCGACGCCGGCCATGCGCAGCGGGAAGGCGACGTTCTGTGTCACCGTCATGTTGGGGAACAAGGCGTAGCTCTGGAACACCATGCCGAAGCCGCGCCTGTGGGTGGGCACGTTGTGGATCGGCCGGTCGTCGACCAGGATCTCGCCGCTATCCAGCGCCTGAAATCCCGCGAGCAGGTTGAGCAGCGTGGTCTTTCCGCTTCCCGACGGCCCGAGCAAGGTGATGAACTCACCCGGCTCGATGTCGAGGCTGATGCGATCGACGGCGTGAAAACCACCGAAGCTCTTCGCGGCCTCGCGTATCGCGATCCTCGACCCGATCACGCTGCGGGCGGAAGCGTCCGCGACCTGGGATGACCGTGCAGACGCGCCTGCGCTCCGACCGGCGCGGATGGCCACCGTTTCACCCATCTGTTTCCTCCCTTGTGTTCTACAATATAGAACAGCATTCCATAATCCTTGAACCGATGCGCCGACTTGTCAAGTGCCTGGCTGCGCCGAACGTCGATCCCTTTCGTGGTCCAATCCATTCGGACCGCCGTCAGCACAGCACGAGCGAAATCGCATTGACAGGATCGCCATGCTCCGACTACCCTGATTTTCAGAAAGCTGTTCTGTATTATAGAACACGCGGGGCGCGCCGGGAAACTCTTATGTGCCGGCGGCGTGACACGGGAGGAGCAGGGTGTCGAGCGACCTTCGCAAACTGGCGAAGCACATCGAGCCGGGCATGCGCATTGCGCTGCCGGTCGACTATGCCGGCGTTTCCATGGCGATGACGCAGCCCATCATCGAGCATGGCGCGGGCGACCTGGATCTCGTCTGCGTGCCGACCGGCGGGCTGCAGGTCGACCAGCTCGTCGGCGCGGGCCTCGTCAGGTCGGTCGAGACCAGCGCGGTGTCGCTTGGCGAGGCCGGCGGCGCTCCCCGCTTCAACCAGGCGGTGAAAGACGGCGCCATCCGGCTCAGGGACGCGACGTGCCCGGCGATCCATGCCGGCCTGATGGCGGCGCAGAAGGGCAGTCCCTTCGTCCCGCTCCGGGGCCTGATCGGCACCGACGTGCTGCGCTACAGGGACGACTGGCGCGTGATCGACAACCCCTTCGCCGGAGCCCCGGACCCGATCGTGCTGATCCCCGCGATCACGCCTGATGTCGCGGTGTTCCATGCGCCGATGGCCGACCGCCACGGCAATGTCTGGATCGGACGGCGGCGCGAGCTCGCGGCAATGGCCTACGCCTCGCGGACAACCCTCGTCACAGTCGAACGCCTGGTCGAGGGCAGCCTTCTCGGCAACGAGACGACCGCCGCCGGCACCCTGCCCGCCCTCTATGTGACGGAGGTCGCGGTCGCGCAGAAGGGCGCATGGCCGTATGGTTTGTGGGGCGAATACCAGACCGACACCGGCGAGATCCTGCGCTACGCGAAGGCGGCCAGAACGGCGGAAGGTTTCGCCGACTATATGGCGCGGGCACAGACGGAGCCCGCGAAATGAAGGAAGTTCTCCCCCGCGAGGTGCTGATCTGCACCATCGCGCGACTGCTCGACGGAGTCCGCCATGTTGCGGTCGGCGCATCCTCCCCCATGCCGGCCGCGGGCGCGATGCTTCTTCGCGCCCTGAAGGAAAAGATGGGCGCCCCCGCGGTGCGTATCTCCGTCCTCGGCTCCGTCGAGCACAACTTCTTCACCAACGGCTCGACAGAGCTGTTCGATTGCGCCGGCCAGGGGCGAATCGACGCCTTCTTTCTCGGCGGCGGTCAGATCGACGGCCGCGGCAACGTCAATCTCGTAGGCGCCGGCGACTATCCCCGCTCGAGCGTGCGCTGGCCGGGTTCCTTCGGCGCGGCCTATCTCTACTTCGTGGTTCAGCGCGTCATCCTGTTCCGCGAGGAGCACACGCCTCGGGTCTTCGTCGACAAGGTCGATTTCGTCAGCGCGCCGGGCGTGAGCGACGATGGCGTCTATCGTACCGGCGGTCCCTACGCGCTCTTGACCGGAAAGGCGCTGTTCCGATTCGACCGGACGCGGCCGGGCTTCGCCCTGGAAAGCGTTCACCCCGGGCACGACTTCGCCGAAGTGAGGCAGGCGACCGGCTTCGAGTTCGCGCATGGCGAACGGCCGCCGCAGACGGAGCTGCCCGACGCGTCGACGCTTGCCCTGCTGCGCGGCCGCGTGCTGGACGAACTGTCCGAGACCTATCCGGAATTCGCCGCACAGATGCGCCAGGATCTGGGCCGCGCGCGTCCCGCATAAGCAACCCGATCAGCTCGAGACGATTTGATGACTTCCAATGCAGGTTCCCTTGCCAGCCTCAAGGTGATCGACGCCAGCCGCGTGCTGGGCGGCCCCTATGCCGGGCAGGTTCTCGCCGACCATGGCGCTGACGTGATCAAGATCGAGCCGCCGGCCGGCGACGAGACGCGCGGCTGGGGACCGCCTTTCCTCAACGGAACAGCGAGCTACTTCCTCGGCCTCAACCGCAACAAGCGCGGCATGGCGCTCGACCTGGCTCGGCCGGCCGGCCAGGAACTGCTGCTCGCCCTGCTGGAGACCGCGGACGTCTTCATCGAGAATTTCAAGACCGGGACGCTCGAGCGCTGGGGACTGACGCGCGAGGAACTGACCCGGCGCTTCCCCCGGCTGGTTCATTGCCGCGTCTCGGGTTTCGGCGCCGACGGTCCGCTGGGCGGCCTGCCCGGCTACGACGCGGCGATCCAGGCGTCGGCCGGCATCATGAGCGTCAATGGCGAGCTCGGCGGGCAACCCTTGCGTGTCGGTCTTCCGGTCGTCGACATGGTGACCGGGCTCAACGCCGTGGTCGGCATCCTGATGGCACTCAACGAGCGGGCGAGCAGCGGCAAGGGGCAGTTCGTCGAGACGACGCTCTATGATTGCGGCGTTTCGCTGCTGCATCCGCATCTTCCGAACTATTACCTCTCCGGCAAGGTCGCGCAGCCGTCGGGCAACGCGCATCCGAACATCTGTCCCTACGACACGTTCGAGACCGGCACCGACCCGATCTTCCTCGCCGTCGGCAACAACCGCCAGTTCGCGACGCTCTGCGAGATCATCGGGCGCCCGGATCTGCCCAAGGATCCGCGCTTCGCCTCGAATGGCGAGCGCAATCTCAGCCGGGACGTCCTGAAGAGCGAATTGGAGTCGGCGTTGCGCGCATTCGAATGCGGGCCGCTCGCGGACAGGCTCATCAAGTCGGGCGTACCATGCGGGGCCGTGCGCACCATCGACCAGGTCGTGGCCGAACCGCATACGCGGCATCGCGAGATGGTGGTCGACATCGGCGCCTATCGCGGCACCGGAAGCCCGATCAAGATGTCCCGAACGCCGGCTTCCTACAGGCTGGCCCCTCCGGGCTTCGCCGAGCATACGGACGAGATCCTCGAAGAGCTGGCGATTGACGGCGAGCGTTACCGCGAGGTCCTGCCGGGCCTCGATCCGGAAACGAAAACGAAGAGGGCGTGAGACGACCATGAACGCGATCACCCATGCCGGCACACTGACGATCGGCATCATCGGCGACGGCTTCATGCAACCGGCCTTCTTCGAGCAGGCCCTGTGCAAGGGGCTGGCCGGCCGCGCGGTCCGATACAAGCACATGCAACTCGACTGGCCGCTCAAGGTCCAGTCGACGAAATTCGATCCGTCGCTGCCGGTGGCGGAATTCGTCGGCCGGCCGGAGCATTATTTCGACTTCATCGCCGACCTCGACATCCTGGTCACCCATCTCGCGCCGATCACGGCGGAGAGCCTGAAACGCGCACCCAAGCTGAAGATCATCGCCGTGTCGCGCGGCGGGCCCGTCAACGTCGAAATGGCGGCGGCCCGCGACCGCGGCATCACCGTGGTCAACACGCCGGGACGCAACGCCTCGGCGGTGGCGGAGTTCACCGTCGCCTCGTTGCTGGCGGAAACGCGCAACATCATCCGCGGGCACCTGACCGTCGCGGCCGGCGAATTCCGCCGCGAGTTCTATCATTTCGACCACGCCGGACCGGAACTGTGCGAGCTGACCGTGGGAATCGTCGGCTACGGCGACATCGGCACGCGCGTCGCGCGGCTGCTGAGGCCCTTCGGCTGCCGGATCGTCGTCGCCGATCCCTTCAAGCAGCTCACGGCGGAAGATCTGGCCGCGGGGATACGGAAGGTCGAACTCGACGAACTCCTGCGCCAGGCCGACGTCGTGACCCTGCACCCGCGCGTGACGCCACAGACAAAAGGCATGATCGGGCGCGCACAGATCGAATCCATGAAGCCCGGCGCCTATATCGTCAACACGACCAGGGGCCAGGTTCTCGACTATGCTGCGCTCTACGACGCGCTCGCCTCGGGCCATCTCAAAGGCGCGGCGCTCGACACTTTCGATCCAGAGCCGCCGCCGGCGAACTGGCCGCTGCTCAGGCTGCCCAACGTCACGCTGTCGCCGCACATCGCCGGCGCCTCCCGCTATTCGGTGACGAAGGCGGCAGACATGATCGCGACGGATATCGGCTTGATCCTGAACGGCAGGCCGCCTCTCTACCCGACGAAATGAACAAGGACCGGACCCGCCATGACGAGCGAAGAACTGGCTCTCCGCACGGAACTGATCGAAGCCTGCCGCAGCATGAACCGGCTGGGGATCAACAGGGGCACCGCCGGCAACATCAGCGCCCGTTACGGCGACGGATTCCTGATCTCGCCTACCGGCATTCCCTATGAGAAGCTCGAGCCAGAGCATGTGGTGGCGATGAACTGGGACGCGACCTTTTCGGGCGACGTCCTGCCGTCGAGCGAATGGCGCTTCCACCGCGACATCCTCAGGGCGAGGCCGGACCTCAACGCCGTGGTTCACACCCATTCGACGCACGCGACCGCGGTGTCGATCCTGCAGAAGGACATCCCCGCCATTCACTATTCGATCGCCGCGGCCGGCGGCCCGACCATCCGATGCGCGCCCTACGAGATCTTCGGATCGCAGGCGCTCGCGGACAGGGTCGTCAAGGCGCTGGAAGGAAGACGTGCCTGCCTGATGGCGCATCACGGCGTCATCGCCGCTCACGTGTCGATCGCGCGCGCCCTGGCGCTTGCGGTGACCGTGGAGCAGCTTGCGCAGCAATATATGCTGTGCCTTCCCCTCGGCGAGCCTCCGATCCTTTCGGACAGCGAGATCGCCGACGTGCTGGAGAAGTTCAAGACCTACGGGCAGCAGGGCACCGCCGCGCTCGAGGGATTGCGCCAGGCCTCCTGATCCGCCGCCATGGACTCCATCCTGCTCTGCCTCGACTCAGGCACCACTGCCGTGAAGGCCGCAGCCTTCGACCGGCATGGGCGGTTGCTGGGCACGGTCGAACGTGAGAACCGGGCCCTTCGCCGGGACGGGCCGAATGTCGAACAGGACATGGAGATCACGCGCGACGACGCGCTTGCGGTCCTGCGCGCATGCGCCGTTCAAGCCGGCGGAACGGTCGGCGGCATTGTGGTGGCGGGCCAGGGCGACGGGCTCTGGCCGGTCGACGTCGCAGGACAGCCGGTCGGCCGCGCCTTCACCTGGCTCGACGGACGCTCGCGCCCGATCATCGCGGAACTGGACGGCGCGGGCGCGCTCGAGCGCATCCGCGCCATCACGGGCTCGCGTCCCACCGCCGCCTCGCAGAGCGTTCAGCTTCTCTGGCTGGCCCGAAACGACCCGAGCCGGCTGGATCGGATCGCCCACGCGCTGCGTCTCAAGGAGTGGCTGTTCCTGTCGCTGACCGGAAGCCTCCTTGGCGAACCGGGCGCGGCGCTGCCGGTCTGGGGCGACTGGCGGACCGGAACCGTGCGCGACGACGTCGCAGGGCTCCTGAACCTGCCGCGCGGCTCGGAACTCCTGCCAGATTTTCTCCCCGTGGGAGAATGCCGGGCCGCGCTTTCCGGGCGCGCGGCCGAGGCCACCGGACTCTTGTCCGGGACGCCGGTCCTGCTCGGGCCCGGCGACGTGCAGGCGACGCTCATCGGCCTGGGATTGGGCATTCGCGCGAGCGTGACGCGCGCGTCGATCTTCGGCACCAGCGCCATCCATGCGTGCCATACGCGCGACCCATCCGCCCTGCCGGAACAGCCAGGCGGCGCCATGATCCAGCAGTTCGTGCTCGGAGATGGCTATCTCTGTTTTCATCCGAGCTTCAACGGCGCTTCGTTTCTCCAGCATGTCAGACGCATGTTCGCCGGCGTGCCGGAAACGGTCGAGCCGAGCTATTCGTCGCTGTTGTTCCACCCCTTCTTCGAAGCGGGCGGCGAGCGGGCGCCGTTCACGGATCCCGACGCGGCCGGCGCCGCGGTCGGGCTGACCGCCGTGACCAGACCCGAACAGATCGCATGGGCCGCGCGCGAGGCGCTGGCGTTCGTCGCGCGCAAGAGCCACGACATGATGAACGCGCCCGCCGGCGCGCTTTCGATGGGCGGCGGACTGGCGGCCGACACGAACTTCGCGCGCTTCCTCGCCACCGTGACCCGATCGCCGGTGAAGCGCCCGCCGAGCGGGCACGCCGGGCTGCGCGGACTGGCCGCGATCGGCGCGAAATTCTTTTACGGGGAAAGCGACGCGGCCCTCGCCGAACGCTGGATCGGCGCTGCCGCCGAGGTGGTTCAACCGCAGAGCGGAGAGGTGGCGGATTATGCCGACGGCAAGTTCGCCCTGTTTTCGCAACTCGCCGATTCGGTATCGCCTGCCTGGGCGGACATGTCGCGCATCCGCGACAGCGCGGAAGGATTGATGGGAAGTCGAGGAACATGAACGGCGCGGACCTGCTGTGCGAGACGCTTCTCGCCAACGACATCGACATATGCTTCGCCAATCCAGGCACGTCGGAAATGCACTTCGTCGCCGCGCTCGATCGCCAGCCGAGGATGCGTTGCGTGCTGGGCCTGTTCGAAGGCGTCGTGACGGGCGCCGCCGACGGCTATGCGCGGATGGCGGACAAGCCCGCCGCGACGCTGTTGCATCTGGGCCCCGGCCTCGCCAACGGTCTGGCCAATCTCCACAATGCGCGCCGGGCGCACTCGCCGATGGTGAACATCGTCGGCGAGCACGCGCTCGACCACCTCCGATACGACGCGCCCCTCACGACCGACATCGACGCCCTGGCCTGGCCGATGTCGAACTGGGTGGGCCGGGTGGAGACCGCCGAAACCGTCGGCGCGAGAACCGAGGATGCGATCCGTGCCGCCCGGACCGCGCCGGGCGGGATCGCGACGCTGATCCTCCACGCCGACGCAGCCTGGAACCCGACATCGGCCGCCCCACCCGCCAGGGTCACCCTCCCGGCGCCCGTCGCCCCGGACGACCGGCGTGTGAGGGCGGCCGCGGACGCCCTGCGCAACGGACGCCGCACGACGCTCATCGCGACCGGCCTGGCCTTGCGCGCGCCGCAGCTCGAACTGCTCGACCGTATCGCAGCCAGGACCGGTGCGCGCCTTCTCGCCCAGCAATCCAACAGCCGCATGCAGCGCGGCGCGGGACGCGTCGCGGTCGACCGGGTGCCGTATGTCGTCGACAAGGCGGTCGCCGCCCTTGCCGATACGGAGCAGGCGGTGCTGGTCGGCGCGAAGGCGCCGGTCGGCTTCTTCGCCTATCCGGGCAAGCCGGGCAGCATGCTGCCCGAGGAATGCCGCATCCTCGAACTCGTCGAACCGGGCGAAGACATCGTCGCGGCGGTCGAGCTCCTGGCGGATATGTCGGGCGCGACGGCCGGCCCGGCGCCGAGGCTCGCGCCGCGCATGCGACCGGAACCCGTGACGGGCCGGCTCACGCCCGACGCGATCGCGATCGCGCTGGCGCACCATATGCCGGCCGATGCGATCATCTGCGACGAATCGGTCTCCTCGGGCCGCGACTTCTTCGGCAAGACCTATGGCGCGGAGCCGCATGATTTCCTGCAGCTCACCGGCGGCGCGATCGGCATCGGCATGCCGCTGGCGGCCGGCGCCGCGATCGCTTGCCCCGACCGGAAAGTCATCACGCTGCAAGCGGACGGCAGCGGCATGTACACGCTGCAGGCGCTGTGGACGCACGCCCGCGAAGCGCTCGACGTCGTGACCATCATTTTCGCCAACAGACGCTACCAGATCCTGCATGGCGAGTTGAAGAATGTCGGGGCGGGCGAACCCGGACGAAACGCGCGCCGCATGCTCGACCTCGACAATCCAGAGCTCGATTGGGTACGGCTCGCGGCAGGCATGGGCGTCGAGGGCGCATCGACGGACACGGCGGAAGGATTTGCCGAGCTTCTCAGGACCGCCTGCACGCGCAAGGGGCCATTTCTGATCGAGGCGCGCATCTGAAGGCGGACGGAGACGGAGCATGGGCACGATCAGACGAGTACCGCATTGCAGCCATTGGGGCGCCTACACGATCCTCGTCGACGGCGGTGAGATCGTCGGCGTCGAGCCGTTCGAGCACGATCCCGCTCCCTCGCCGATCATCGGGTCGATCCGTGAATGGGCGAAACCGGAGCGTCGCGTGCTTCGGCCGATGGTTCGTTCCGGCTGGCTGGAGAAGCGAGGGCGAAGCGACCGCCGCGGGCGCGGGCGCGAGAAGTTCGTCCCGGTGGGATGGGACGAAGCGACCACTCTGGTCGCCGACGAGATCCGGCGCGTGTCGGGCACGTTCGGCAACGAGTCTATTTTCGCGGGATCGTATGGCTGGACGAGTTGCGGCCGGTTTCATCACGCCTCGTCGCTCCTGAAGCGCATGCTCAATCTGGCGGGCGGCTACACCGGACATGTCGACACCTATTCGATCGCGGCCGGGCCGGTGATCCTGCGCCACACACTCGGCGACGACAGGGCCTGCGGCGGGCAGGCCAACACGCTGGACACGATCGCCGAACATACCGACACGCTGGTGGTGTTCGGCGCCCTGTCGCCGCGCACGGCGCAGACCGAGGCCGGCGGCATCGGAAGCCATTCGCTCGAAACCCACCTGAAGCGGATCGCGGCGCGGGGCACCAAAGTGGTCCTGGTCTCGCCGCTCAGGGACGACGTACCGGACTGGGTCGACGCGGAATGGTGGCCGATCCGCCCCAACACGGACACCGCGCTGATGCTCGGCCTGGCCGGCGAGATCGTCAAGGCCGGCCGGCATGACAAGGCATTCCTCGAACGGTGCACCAGCGGCTCCGACCGTTTCCTGCGCTACCTCGACGGCAGCAAGGACGGTCAACAAAAGGATGCGGCCTGGGCGGCCGACATCACCGGGCTCGACCGCGACGCCATCGTGGACCTTGCCCGGAGTCTCATCGACACCCGCAGCATGCTGACGGTGAGTTGGAGCCTGCAACGCGCCCACCACGGCGAGCAGCCTTTCTGGGCAGCACTCGGCCTTGCTTCCATCGTCGGCCAGATCGGGCTGCCGGGCGGCGGCGTCGGCTACGGATACGCCTCGCTCGGCGGCGTCGGCGCGCCGATCAATCTCGGCAGGTCGCCCGCGATCTCGCAGCTTGCAAAGCCGATCAACAGCTTCATCCCGGTCGCACGCATCAGCGACATGCTTCTCAATCCCGGCGGCCGGTACACCTATGAGGGCGAGGCCAGGACCTATCCCGACATCCGCCTCGTCTACTGGGCCGGCGGCAATCCATATCATCACCACCAGGATCTCAATCGCCTGGAAGACGCCTGGACGAAGCCCGAGACGATTATCGTCCAGGACCCGATGTTCACCGCGACGGCGCAACGCGCCGACATCGTCCTGCCGGCGACGACCTCCATCGAGCGCAACGACCTCGCGGGCAACAAGCGCTCGGACTTCATCCTCGCGATGCGCAATGCGATAGAACCGGTCGGGCAATCACGCAGCGACTTCGACATCTTCAATGCGATCGCCATGAAGCTCGGAGTGGGCGAGCGCTTCAGCGAGGGACGCGACGAGATGGGCTGGCTGCGCCATCTGTACGAGGTGAGCCGCAGCGACGCGGCGAACCGGCTCGGCTTCGATATGCCCGATTTCGACGCCTTCTGGGAAGCCGGCTACGCGCGCTGCCCGACCAAGGCCGAACACACCTACCTGGCCGAGTTTCGTGAACATCCCGAGGAATTCGCGCTCGACACCGAAAGCGGCAGGATCGTGCTCGGCAGCGAGTTGCTGGCCAGGCTGGACTATGCCGACTGCCGGCCGCACCCGGCATGGATCGAGCCGGCGGAATGGCTGGGCAACGCCGGCGATCCGCACCGGCTCCATCTGATCTCGCACCAGCCCGCCGGACGGCTGCACAGCCAGCTCGAGACCGGCGAATCGAGCGTCGCCATGAAGCGCAACGGCCGCGAACAGGCGCGCATCAATCCGCGGGACGCCGCCGTTCTGGATATCGAGGACGGCGCGACGATCCGCGTCTGGAACGACCGCGGCGCGAGCCTCGCGACGGCCTGGGTTACGGACACCGTGCGCCCGGGCGTCCTCGTCCTGCCGACCGGGGCCTGGTTCACGCCGTCCGGCAACAGCGGGCTGGAGATGGCCGGCAACCCCAACGTGCTCACGCTCGATGTCGGCACGTCGCAGTTCGGCCAGGGCTGCTCGGCCCATACCTGCCTCGTCCATGTCGAGCCCTATGCGGGCGACGCCAGCGACGCGTTCGAGACATATCACGAGAAACTGGTCGCGCTTGCGGCCGTCTGACAGGAGGAATGAGATGACCCTGCCCGCAATCAGCCGCTTCCCGGTTCCCGAGATCAAGGATCTTCCCGAGGACATCCGTACACGCATACTCGCAGTCCAGGAGAAATCCGGCTTCGTGCCCAACGTCTTCCTGACGCTTGCCTATCGCCCCGACGAGTTCCGCGCCTTCTTCGCCTATCACGACGCGCTGATGGACAAGCCCGGACCGATCACCAAGGCCGAACGGGAAATGATCGTGGTGGCGACGAGCAACGCCAACCAGTGCCAGTACTGCGTCGTCGCCCACGGCGCGATCCTGCGCATCCGCGCCAAGAACCCGCTTGTCGCCGACCAGGTCGCGATCAACTACAGGAAGGCCGACATCACGCCGCGCCAGAAGGCAATGCTCGACTTCGCCATGAAGGTTTCGGCGCGCGCGCAGGAGGTCGGCGACGACGACATGGACACGCTGCGGTCGCACGGCTTCACCGACGACGACATCTGGGACATCGCGGCGATCGCCGCCTTTTTCGGCATGTCCAATCGGCTGGCCAACGTCACCAGCATGCGCCCGAACGACGAATTCTATGCGATGGGGCGCTGAGCGATGGCCAAGGGCTACAAGGACATGCTGGCCGAAGCCGACGCGGTCGTCCGCTCGGTCAGCGTCGACGATATCGCCGCGGACGCCGGCAATGCCGACATCGTCATGGTCGACATCCGAGATCCGCGCGAACTGGAGCGGGACGGCATGATCCCCGGCGCGTTCCACGCGCCGCGCGGCATGCTGGAGTTCTGGATCGACCCGGAAAGCCCCTACCACAAGCCGAAATTCGCGGAAGCCAAGACATTCGTCTTCTATTGCGCGTCCGGCTGGCGCTCGCTGCTTGCGGCCAAGGTCGCGCAGGAGATGGGGCTGGAGGCACGCAGCATGCGGGGCGGCTTCTCGGAGTGGCGCAAGACCGGCCATCCGGTCGCCGAGAAGGCGAAGCACGGTCATTGAGGCGCCGGTTACCTGCTGACAGCGCTCAACCCGGCCTGAGCATCGAGCCGGCAATGGCATAGATGCGGACCGTGCCGAGCATGTAAGCCATCAGCGTCTCGCGCAGGAACAGGCCGGCATAGGCCCGGTCGAGCACATTGAGAGAGCCGGTGAACGAACCGAAGGCCGGCATGATCATGCGCCTGCCGTCGCTGGCGAAACAGCGGCGGCGCACCGAACGGCCGCGCTGGACGATGCGCGCGCAGGGATGGAGGTGACCGGCCACCTCGCCCTCGACCGTCGAAGCGGAGGGTTCGTGGCGGAAGACGAGCCCGCCAATGGCTACCTCGTCCACCGTTTCGCCGGGCAGGCCGCGCGGCGCCACCGGATCGTGATTGCCCGTGATCCAGAACCAGTCGCGCCCCGCCGCCATCGCGGCAAGCCGGTCGCGAAACGGGTCGGGCAACCGGCCGGAGCCCTCCGGGTCATGGAAGCTGTCGCCCAGGCTGATGACGATGCGCGGCGCATAAGCCTCGACGACCGCTCCGAGGCGTTCGAGCGTCGCGGCGGTGTCGTAGGGTGGCAGCAGCACGCCGCGGCGGGCGAAGGAAGACCCCTTCTCCAGATGCAGGTCGGAAACGGCGAGCAATTCGAGCGCAGGAAAATAAAGCACTCCGCGCGGATCGCAGATCGCGCGTTCGCCAGCGATCTCGATGCAGCCGGCCACCATCTCGCCTTTCGACCGTCCCTTCATCCTCTTCCCAGCGCTTCCTCGACCAGGTCGGCCGCTTCCATGAGCAGCGTCTCGTTGGCCTCGCCCCGCACGGATTCCTTGCCGATCTCCAGCATGATCGGCACGGCCAGCGGCGAGATGTGTTCGAGATCCTTATGCACGATTCGCCCCTGTGTGCGGGAGAGCATGTCGGCCACTCTCCTGACATCGAGCAGCCCGCTGGCGGCGTCGGCACGCGTGGCCTGGAGCAGGATGTGGTCGGGCTCGTGCGTCCTCAGGACGTCGTAGATCAGGTCGGCCGAGACCGTGATCTGCCGGCCGGTCTTTTCCCTGCCGGGATGACGCTGCTCGATGAGGCCGGAGATGACCGCACAGGTGCGGAAGGTGCGCTTCAGGAGGTAGCTGTCGGCCAGCCAGGCATCGAGGTCGTCGCCCAGCATGTCCTCGTCGAAGAGCCGGGCAAGCGAGGGAGCCTTGCGCCGGAACATCGCACCCATGTCGTCCAGGCCCCAGACCGCGATCGAATAGTCGGTGGCGACGAAGCCCAGCGGCCGGCCGCCGGCGCGATCGAGCCGCCGCGTCAAGAGCATGCCGAGCGTCTGATGCGCCAGCCGGCCCTCGAAGGGATAGGCGACCAGATAGAAGCGGTTGCCGCGCGGAAAGGTCTCGACCAGGAGATCGCCGCGCTTCGGCAGGACGGATTTCTCCTTCTGGATGCGCAGCCAGTCGGACACCTGCTCCGGCAGGCGCTGCCAGCGGTCGGGATCGGCCAGCATGGCGCGGACCTGATCGGCCAGATAGGTCGAGAGCGGGAACTTGCCGCCGGCATAGACGGGAACCTTGGGATCGCCGCCGGCGGCGTTGGAAACGAAACAGTCGCTCTCCCGCATTCCCTCGAAACGCAGCACCTTGCCGGCGAAGAGGAAGGTATCGCCCGGCGAAAGCGTCTCGATGAAGTACTCCTCGATCTTGCCGAGCACCGGCCCGCCGCGTGCGGCCATGCCGCGTCCGCCGCGCACATAGCGGATGTTCAGCATCGGCGATTCCACGATGGTGCCGATGTTCAGCCGGTACTGCTGGGCGACCTGAGGGTTGGACACCCGCCAGCGGCCGTCCTTGGTCGGCCTTATGCGGGCGTAACGCTCATAGCCGCGCAGGGCATAGCCGCCGGTGGCGACGAAATCGACGACCCGGTCGAACTGCTCGCGCGGCAGGGCGGCGTAGGGCGCTGCCCCGACGATCTCGGCATAGAGTTCATCCGGCGAGAAAGGCGCTCCGCAGGCGCTGCCCAGCACGTGCTGGGCGAGCACGTCGAGCGCGCCCGCCACCAGCGGCGGCGTGTCCTGCGCGCCGAGATAGTTGGCGTCGAGCGCTGCCTGGCATTCCAGCACCTCGAAGCGGTTGGCCGGTATCAGGATCGCCTTGGACGGCTCGTCCATACGGTGATTGGCGCGGCCGATGCGCTGGGCGAGACGGCTCGCCCCTTTCGGCGCGCCGACATGGACGACGAGATCGACATCGCCCCAGTCGATGCCGAGATCGAGCGTCGAGGTGGCAACGATGGCGCGCAGGCTGTTCGTCTCCATCGCCTTTTCGACGCGGCGGCGCTGCCCGACATCCAGCGAACCGTGGTGCAGCGCGATCGGCAGGTTGTCGTCATTGGCACGCCAGAGCTCCTGGAACAGCAACTCGGCCTGGCTCCGCGTATTGACGAAGAGCAGCGTCGTCCGGTGCCTGCGGATCGCCTCGTAGATCTCGGGGATGGCGTAGCGGGCCGAATGGCCGGCCCAGGGCACGCGTTCCTCCGAATCCAGGATCGAGATCTCCGGCCTGGCGCCGCCGGCCACGGTGATCACCTCGGCCATGGCGCCTGATGGCTTCTGGCCGACCAGCCAGCGCCGCAACGCGTCCGGCTCCGCGACCGTCGCGGAAAGGCCGATCGCCTGCAGGCGCGGCACGAAGCGCCGCAGCCTGGCGAGGCCCAGCGACAGGAGATGGCCGCGCTTGGAGGTGACGAGCGAGTGGAGTTCGTCGAGCACCACATAGCGGAGGCCGGCGAAGAAGCGCTCCGCATCGGCCGAGGCGATGAGAAGCGCGAGCTGCTCCGGCGTCGTCAGCAATATGTCCGGCGGCACCAGCTTCTGGCGCTGCCGCTTGTGGGCCGGCGTGTCGCCGGTGCGGGTCTCGATCGTGATCGGCAGCGCCATCTCGCCGACCGGCTTGCCGAGATTGCGCTCGATATCGACGGCCAGCGCCTTGAGCGGCGAAATGTAGAGCGTGTGGATGCCGCGCCGCGCTTCGCCTGGCCGGCGCTTGGGCCGCGTGGCGAGATCGGTGAGCGCCGGCAGGAAACCGGCGAGCGTCTTGCCCGCGCCGGTCGGCGCGATCAGCAGCACGGAGCGCCCCGCCTGCGCCGCAGCCAGCAGGTCGATCTGATGGGCGCGCGGCGACCAGCCGCGCTTCCCGAACCATTTGACAAAGGGTTCGGGAAGAAGGCCTGCCGCGCCTTGAGGTTCGAGGTCGTGGGCCGATCGGTTCACGGACGCCGGTGCGCTTCCGCTTTCCTCCGGATCGCGGAAGCGCTCTAGCTCTTTGTCTTTACGCAATTCCGGACGCACAACCGCTGTCCACATTTGCTGGAATTGCTTCAGAACTAAAACAGAACATGCGCGCCGGGAAGGCCGGCCGCGCAAAAAGAGGTACGACGCTCAGCGCGCCTCGGCCAGCACGAGCAGCCCGGCGATGGGCTCGCCGCGATCCATGCGGATCGGCTGGGCGTCGAGCCAAAGGACGGTGAGGCCGGATTGATCCAGCAGCCGCTGCAGATACGCCTGCGAATGCGCATAGCGGCGCGAGGGTCGCAGCACCAAATCCTCGGGTCCGTCATGCTTCTCCACCGAAAAGGCGAAGAGGCCGCCTGGCCGCAGGGCCGCGGCGGTGCGGGAGACCACGCCGTCGATCATCCCGACATAGATGAAGACGTCGGCGGCCACGACGAGATCGGCGCTCGCCGCGGGCAAGGCCAGCGACTGCAGATCGGACTTGGCCAGACGATCATAGATCTTCCTGGCCTCAGCCTTCTTCAGCATCGCGGCGGAGATGTCGTGGCCTTCGAGGAAACCGGCCATCGGTCGCAACTTTTCGCCCATCAGCCCCGTGCCGCAACCGAGATCGACGACCGTCTCGAAGCGGCGCTCACCCGCCGCGCGGATCGCCTCGATCAGGAGTTCCGGCACGCGATAGCCGAGTTTTCCTACAAGCGATTGATCGAATGAGGCGGCATATTGGTCGAACAATGCTTCGACGAACGCGCCCGGCGGCGCAGATGAGACAGGGGCGGCGCCCACCAGCTCCAGCTTCAGCGCCGCACCGGGGCGGTCGTCGGGATCGAGCTTCAGGGCCATGCGCCAGGCTTGCGCCGCCTCGCCGAGCGCGCCGGCCGCCTCCCGCATCTCGCCCAGCCGGAACCAGCCCATCGCCCAGCCGGGCGCGAGTTCGAGCGCGCCCAGCATCAGCTCCGCCGCTGCGGCATGATCGGCCGCCGCAAACAGCATTTCGGCATAGTCGGCACGGCGGTCGGCCAGAAGGTCGCCGGAAGAACGCGGCAGCGATTTCATGTTTTGCTGAGGACCTGGAAGGGTTGGACGCGGCGCTATAGCGCGTGTCAGGAGCCGAATGCAACCGGCTTCCACATCCCGCGCAAATGCCTACAGCGCTTCGCGTGAAGAAGGCTTCACGCGAAGCGCTGTATGTTCTTGATTTGACGCATGTCTTTTTCCCGAAACCGCTGCACACTTTCGGGAGACATGCTTTATGTTTGCACCATGCGCGCCAGCGAGCTTCTCCACCCGAGGCCGGAAGGGCTCTATTGCCCGCCTGGCGACTTCTTCATCGATCCGGTCCGTCCGGTCGGGCGCGCCCTGGTCACGCACGGCCATTCCGATCATGCCCGATCGGGCCACGGCGCTGTGCTCGCCACGCGAGAGACGCTCGACATCATGCGGCTGCGCTACGGCGACCCCTTCGCCGGAGGCACGCAGGCTGCAGCGTTGCGCGAAACCATCGAGGTCAACGGGGTCAAGGTGACGTTCCATCCGGCCGGCCACGTGCTCGGCTCCGCCCAGATCGCGGTCGAGCATGGAGGGCTCAGGATCGTCGCATCGGGCGACTACAAGCGCCAGGCGGATGCGACCTGCGTCCCCTTCGAGCCGGTTCCTTGCGACGTCTTCATCACCGAGGCGACTTTCGGGCTGCCGGTCTTCCGCCACCCTCCCGACCGGGAGGAGACGGCGCGCCTGCTGCGCTCGGTGGCCCAGTTCCCTGAGCGCGCCCATGTCGTCGGCGCCTATGCGCTCGGCAAGGCGCAGCGCGTGATCCGCCTCTTGCGCGACTGCGGTTACGAAAAGCCGATCTACATCCACGGCGCGCTGGAGACGCTCAGCGCCTATTATCAGAGCCAGGGCATCGATCTGGGCGAACTGCGGCCGGCGACGGTCGACAAGGCCGACCGGGACGAGTTCGCCGGTGCGATCATCGTCGGCCCGCCGACCGCGTTTGCCGATCGCTGGGCGCGGCGTTTTCCCGACCCGATCTCCTGCTTCGCCTCCGGCTGGATGCGCATCCGCCAGCGCGCCAGGCAGGGCGGTGTGGAACTGCCGCTGATCCTGTCCGACCATGCCGACTGGGACGAGCTGACCGGCACGATCCGGGAGACGGGCGCGGGCGAGATCTGGGTCACGCATGGCCGCGAGGAGGCGCTTGTGCGCTGGTGCGAGCTGGCGGGGATCGCGGCGCGGCCGCTGCATCTGGTCGGCTACGAGGACGAGGGCGACTGATGGACCGCTTCGCCGAGCTGCTCGACCGCCTGGTGCTGACCCCGTCGCGCAATGGCAAGCTGACCCTGCTCGTCGACTATTTCCGGGCCGTACCCGATCCCGACCGGGGGCTGGCGCTCGCGGCCATGACCGGCGACCTGTCGATCGCGGCGGTGAAACCTGCAATGCTCAGGACACTGGTGACCGAGCGCATGGACCCGGTCCTGTTCGGCTACTCCTACGATTATGTCGGCGACCTCGCCGAAACCGTGTCGCTGGTCTGGCCGGATCCGCAAGACGGGCCCACCATCGACCATTCGCCGACGCTTGGCGAGGTCGTGGCCAGGCTGCAGGCCGCGAGCCGCTCTGACGGCCCGCGCGTGCTCGCGACCCTGCTCGACTGCGTCGGCATCGCGGCGCGCTTCGCCATAATCAAGCTGGTCACCGGCGGACTGCGGATCGGCGTTTCGGCCCGGCTGGCCAAACAGGCGCTGGCGGATTTCGGCGGCGTCGACGTCGCCGAGATCGAGGAGTTGTGGCACGGCCTGTCGCCTCCCTACGAAGCGCTGTTCGCCTGGTTGGAGGGCAAGGCCCCCAAGCCGGAGAAGGCGGCCAAGGCCCTGTTCCGGCCGGTGATGCTGTCGAATGCCGTCGACGACGGCGACCTCGAGAAACTCGATCCGGCGGATTACGCAGCGGAATGGAAATGGGACGGCATCCGCGTCCAGGTCGTGTGCGAAGGCGGGCTGCGCCGGCTCTATTCGCGCACCGGCGACGATATCTCGGGCGCCTTTCCCGACCTGGTGGAGGCCATGACGTTCGACGGCGCGCTCGACGGCGAATTGCTTGTCGGCCGGCCGCCGGAGTGGACCGGCACCTTCTCCGACCTGCAGCAGCGTCTCAACCGCAAGAGCGTGTCGCAGAAGATGCGCGATAGCTACCCGGCCTTCGTGCGCTGCTACGACCTCATGCAGGCGGGGGCCGAGGACATCCGCCCCCTGCCCTTCACCGAGCGGCGCGCACGGCTCGAAGCCTTCGTGGCCGGCATCGATCCGCAGCGTTTCGACCTGTCGCCGATGATCGACTTCGACGACTGGCCGACGCTGGAGGCGCTGCGCAAGGCGCCGCCCCACCCCATCATCGAGGGTGTGATGCTCAAGCAGCGCGTCTCTGTCTATGTCGCCGGACGCCCCAAGGGTCCCTGGTTCAAGTGGAAGCGCGACCCCCATACGATCGACGCCGTTCTGATGTATGCCCAGCGCGGCCACGGCAAGCGGTCGAGCTTCTTTTCCGACTACACTTTCGGCGTCTGGTCGGGGCCCGAGGACCGGCCGGAGCTCGTGCCGGTCGGCAAGGCCTATTTCGGCTTCACCGACGAGGAGCTCAGGCAGATCGACAAATATGTGCGCGACAACACCGTCGAGCGCTTCGGCCCGGTACGCTCGGTGCGCGCCGACCGCGAGAGCGGCCTGGTGCTGGAGGTGGCCTTCGAAGGCCTCAACCGTTCGCAGCGCCACCGATCGGGTGTGGCCATGCGCTTTCCCCGCATATCGCGCCTGCGCTGGGACAAGCCCGCAAGCGAGGCCGACCGGATCGAGACGCTGCAGGCGCTGCTGGATTGACTGACCCGTTTTGCGCGCCCCTCCCCGCCATCCGGGCTGGACTTCGGGCAGCAGCGGCGTGCGGGCCTCGGAGAGCCCTTGACGTCTACTGCGCCACCGAGGCCTTGATCTCGTACACGTCGATCGCCTTGCCGCCATTGGCGATGTCGGAATTGATGGCGATGGTGCCTTCGGCGCCCGGGCTCTTGTCCGGCAACTCGATCTCGAACAGGAACTCGCCCTTCTCGTAGCCGACGGCGTAGCGCTTGCGGCCGCAATCGCCGAGCTCGCCGAAATTGCAGTCGACCGAGATCTGGGTCTCCTTGCCCTCCTCGGCGCGCGCCACGATGTCGAAGACGGCGCGCCTGCCGGCGAGTTGCTCGAGTACGCCCTGGCCGACGTCGAAGGTGATGGCCGAACCCGAAGCACCGGAACGGATCCGGATGAAATCGCCCGTGTCGTCCTCCATCACCTCGGCCCTGGTGTCGCCCGGCGCATTGACCAGCGACGGATCCGACGGCGTAAAGACCGTGATCCAGCTGCGCTGCGTATCTGTCTGGCCGGGCTTGGCCGGAGCGCCGATCGGCTCTTCGTCGGGATCGAAGTCCTCCGAGCCCGTGACGGCCGGCGGCTTGGGAACGCTCGTGTCGATTTCTTCCGGCGTCTTGAAGAGGCCGGTCTGAAAGCCCCACCAGGCGCCGATCGCGCCGAGCGACAGGAGCGTCACGATGAAGAAGATCGCGGCATAGGGGCGGCGGCGCTCGGCATCGACCACCCGCTCGGTCTGGGCAGGCACTTCGGCCTCGGCGATGGTGTCCGTCGCACGCCCCGGCGCATCGCCCGCCGCGTCGAGCCGCGGCTCCACCCGGCCGCTCCCGGCGGGCGCGGCCTTGCGCGCCGTCGCGGCGCGCACTGGCTCGATGGCCGGCGCGGGGGCCCGCCGCGGCGCGTCCGCGGCAGGCTCCTGTCGCCCAAGGTTGACTTCGGGAACCGGCGCCGCCCCACGGGGAGACCCGGCGCCGATTTCGAGCCTGTCCAGCACCCGCTCGGCGCTCCCCACATCAGGTGCCACGGTCGGAACCGCGGCAATGAACTCAGACTCGATCTCGGCGATCTTCGCCTGCAGGCTCTTCCTGCGATTGATCGCCGCCTCGACCGTGATGTTGGGATTGGCCTTCAGCGCCCGATCCAGCGCAGCGAACACCGAACGATAGACCTTCTCGCGGAACGCGCGGTCGCTGGCGTCTCCCTTCCCGAAGGCATTGCGGATCGCGGTTTCGATCACGTCCAAGCAGTGTTCCCCACGTTCTTCCGGATCACCTCGTCCGGATCGCTCCGAAACCTTTCGAAAACCCGCTGGTCAGGCCGGCTCAGGCCACGCCGGCGCGAATTCACAAAAGGTCTCTAACGCCTGCGGCGGGTCCGATCAACGGATTCGCCGCTTCCACTATGCCTTCGCCCGCTTGAAAGGTCGATTCCCGCCGTTCGGGGCGGCGATGCCCATGCCGGCAGGCCCGGACAACGCCCATCCGGGCGCCGCCCGGCCTTCGCGTCAACGGCCGCGACGCGCCGTCGCGCGCTCCAGCGGGCAGTCCCGTCGGGGCGTTGGAGCCGCCGGATTCCCCGTTGCGGCATCGTACCGATCTGCTAGAAGCAGTGACGTTTACGCAAACGTCAATTGATGGAGGCCCCATGGCCCTGCCCGACATTCTCAAGAAGAATCTGCGTCTGCCGGTCGTGGGCTCGCCGCTGTTCATCATCTCGCATCCGCCGCTTGTTCTGGCGCAATGTAAGGCCGGCATCGTCGGCTCTTTCCCGGCGCTCAATGCCCGCCCCGAGGCACAACTCGACGAATGGCTGGCCGAGATCACCGAGGACCTCGCCAGCCACGACGCCGCCAATCCGAACAGGCCGGCAGCGCCCTTCGCGGTCAACCAGATCGTTCACAAGTCCAATCCGCGGCTGGAGCACGATCTTTCCCTGTGCGTGAAATACAAGGTTCCGGTCGTCATCTCCTCGCTCGGCGCGGTCGAGGAAGTGAACCAGGCCGTCCATTCCTATGGCGGCATCGTGCTGCACGACATCATCCATGACCGCCATGCACGCAAGGCGATCGAGAAGGGCGCCGACGGGCTGATCGCGGTGGCGGCCGGGGCCGGCGGCCATGCAGGAACGCTGTCGCCCTTCGCGCTCATCCAGGAGATCCGCCAGTGGTTCGGCGGGCCGCTGCTGCTGTCGGGCGCCATCGCCAATGGCGGGGCGGTGCTCGCCGCCCGGGCCATGGGCGCCGACATGGCCTATGTCGGCTCGCCCTTCATCGCCACGGCGGAAGCCCGCGCCGACGCCGACTACAAGCAGATGATCGTCGATTCCAAGGCCGCCGACATCGTCTATTCCAATCTCTTCACCGGAGTGCACGGAAACTACCTCAAGGGCTCGATCCGCGCCCAGGGCATGGACCCGGACAATCTGCCGGTATCGGATCCGTCCAAGATGAACTTCGGCGCGGCCAAGGCCTGGAAGAACATCTGGGGCTGCGGCCAGGGCATCGGAGCCGTGACGGAAGTGGTGCCGGCGGCGGTGCTGATCGACCGCCTCGCAGCCGAATACGAGGCGGCGCGCGCCGCCGTTGCCGCTGCGTGAGACGGGACGGCGCGGCTATTTTCAGGAAGCCCGGCAATTCCCGCCACGGGCGGCTTGAAATCCCCGCGCAATGAAGCTATCACCCGCTCCACATCCGCACCGGGCTCCGCCCGGCATCGGAATGCCGCTTTAGCTCAGTTGGTAGAGCACATCATTCGTAATGATGGGGTCGCGTGTTCGAGTCACGCAAGCGGCACCACTTCCGTTCATTCTCATCAGAATTTTCGGCAACCGGATGCTGGGAATACACGGCGGCCGAAGCCCGGGTCGATGCCGGGTTGCTCCGGCTGGCGCTACCGACTTGCAGTTCTCATCGCGGACCTCATTCAGTCGCGGCAATCTGTTCGAATTGACCGGGCGGTGATAGGGGTTGGGGCAACTTTGAGACGGCGGTCAAAGTAGGGAGCAATGCCCGAAGCCAATCCTCCGACGCCCAATTCAAAAGCGCCAGTCAGGGAAGCCCTGAAATCAAGGGAGCCCCGCTACGTCGACGGTGCCAGGGCATCCGGATGGATTGCGAAGCTGATCGCCTCCGTGCTGGGGCTCGCTACCCTGGTCGGGGCTGTCTTTACGATATTCGGCATGGGAGACCCCGAACTGAAGATCGAGGGGCTGGACGTATTGCCTTGGGTGCAGACCGATCACGCGACCGGCCGCAGCAACTGGAACCTGCGCACTTCACTCACCGTGCAGAAGAAATGGGGCGTATCCCTGACAAATTGCCGCGTTCTCGTGAACGGCCACGAGCTTCTTGTTGTGCCCAGCCTGCCAAGGTTCAGCGCTGGCCAGACAGTCGGCTTTGATATCTTGCCATCATACTATTCGCCGCGAGGTCGCAACACTGCCGAAATGCGCTGCGAAAGCGACGTTTCAAATCTGATCGAGTTTCGGATCAACGATGTCAGCCCCACGGTCGAACGACAGGAATTCTGACCCCGATCGGGATGCGGAGGTCACAACAGAGCGGGTTCCGCCGACATCGCGATTGTGAGCCGCGCGCTTCCACCCGGTCGGGCTATCCCGCCAACAGGCGGCGGATGCGAAAGGTCGGCGGATGGCATCCGGAAAACCTGACCACGTGGCAGTTTCCCGAAACCTGCTCGGCGCACCGACCCTGGATCGGGTCAGTGGCCAAACGCACGCTCCAATGCATGCTGATCGTTGTGAACGGCAAGCTTGTCCATGATCGTGGCGCTTGCCTCGTTCATGCCGACCACCTCGACGTCGACACCTTCCTTCCGGAATTTCAGAACCGCCCGGTCGATCGCACCGACCCCCGTCAGATCCCAGATGTGGGCGTGGGAGACGTCGATGCGGACGCGCTCCAGCTTTTCACGAAAGTCGAAGGAATCGAGGAAGTCGTCGGCCGTCGCAAAGAAGAGCTGACCCAGGACGGTGTAAATCCGAGTCCCGCCGTCCGCCGAGAGCTCCGAGCCGACGCGGAAGATCTGGGCGACTTTCCACGCGAAGAAGATGCCGGAGAGCAGCACGCCGACACCGACCCCAAGCGCGAGATTGTGCGTGCCGACCACGGTGAACACGGTTGCCAGCATCACGATGCTGGAGCGGCGCGGATGCTTGCGCAGATCATTGAGGGAGGACCATGAGAACGTGCCGATCGACACCATGATCATGATGGCCACGAGGGCGGGCATGGGAATGATGCGCACCCAATCGTCGAGCAGCAGGAGCAGCACCAGGAGGAAGGCGCCCGCGACGAAGGCGGAAAGCCTTCCGCGTCCCCCTGACTTCACATTGATCACCGACTGGCCGATCATGGCGCAGCCTGCCATTCCGCCCAGAAAACCGGTGCAGAAATTGGCGATGCCCTGGCCCACGCATTCGCGGTTCTTGTCGCTCCTGGTGTCGGTCATCTGATCCACGATGGATGCCGTGAGCAGGCTTTCCAGCAACCCGACGGCTGCGACGCCGACCGAATAGGGAAATATGATCCGGAGCGTCTCGAGTGTGTACGGCACGTCCGGGATAAGGAAGGTGGGCAGGCTCGACGGCAATTCGCCGAGATCGCCGACGGTGCGCACGTCGATGCCCAGCGCCAGGGAAGCGGCGGTCAGTGCCACGATGCAGATCAGCGGGGAAGGCACGACGGTGGTGAGCCGCGGGAAAAGGTAGATGATCGCCAGGCCCGCCGCGATCATGGCGTAGGTCTGCCAGGACACCCCGATCAGCTCGGGGAGCTGGGCCATGAAGATCAGGACGGCGAGCGCATTGACGAAACCCGTCAGCACCGAGCGCGAAACGAACCGCATCACATATCCCAACCGGGCAAAGCCGGCGAGGACCTGCAGCACGCCGGCAAGGATCGTGGCGGCCAGCAGGTATTGCAGGCCATGATCGCGCACGAGCGAAACCATCAGCACGGCAGTCGCCGCCGTGGCCGCGGAGATCATGCCCGGACGACCGCCTGTAATCGAAATGATCACGGCGATGGAAAAGGAGGCGTAGAGACCCACTTTGGGGTCGACGCCGGCGATGACGGAAAAGCCGATCGCCTCGGGGATCAGCGCCAAAGCGACAACGATACCGGCCAGTATGTCGCCACGTATGTTGGAAAGCCATTCACGGCGGAAAGCGTCAAATGAAAACATGAGGGTCCGAAATGCACGGCAAAACCCCGTCGCGAAACAGGCGAGCAAATGTCAGGGCTTGGTAGATTGTCCGGCGGATTGGCGGCCGGAAGAGCCACCCGGGATTGCACCGGGTCCGATCGACTGATGCTTCTATAGCAGAGGATTGCTGCGATGCAACATGAGCGGTGTCCGCAATCGTGGGGGACGCGGCAGGCGGGGCGCCGCACCACGGCTTCCTCCAATCTCGCGCTTACCAAAACCGATTTCATGGTAATCTGACGATCCTTTGCCGGACGATCACGTCGGCAGGCCGACATGGCGGCCGCTCGTCTTCTTGCCGGCCCGGGTCGGCGGAGCACCACCCTGGCGACAATCCGTGCTAAGGTTGCCCCGTCGAAAGCAACCGCGACAGCGGATGGCCCTGACATGGCAAACCGGACGGGAACGAACGCGACCGAAACGCTCGGCGGAACGGGCGATGCCGATACGATCAACGGCCTGGGCGGCAGCGATCGTATCAGCGGCGGCGGCGGCACGGACACGATCTCGGGCGGCGACGGCGCAGACCAGGTCTGGGGCGGCGAAGGCAACGATATCCTTTACGGTCACAGCACCGCCGACCTCGATCCGAACGCGGGCAACATCTCGGCAACCCTGCTGGCCGATGTCGGCTCGGGCGCGGTGTTCGCCACGGGGGCTCCCGGGGACGAGGGCTTTCTCTACGCGCTGAGAAAGGATGTCGGCGACATCGTGCGGATCAACACCACGACAGGCGCGCGGTCCGTCTTCCTGGACATTCCCAACGGGCAGTTTTCCAGCGACGGCGAACGTGGCGTTCTCGGCCTCGCCTTTCATCCCGACTACGGGACGAACGGCAGGTTCTTCGTGTTTCTCACCAACCCTGCCGGCAACATCGAAGTGCGGGAGTATGCGCGTTCGGCCGGCAATCCCGCGAGCGCCGCCCCTGCGGCGGTGGCGACGATCATCACCATTCCTCACCCGACCTTCGCCAACCACAATGGCGGCTCCATGGCGTTCGGTCCCGACGGATACCTCTACATCGCGACAGGGGACGGCGGAGGCGCCAACGATCCGGCCGGCAATGCCCAGAACACCAATGTGCTGCTCGGCAAGATCCTTCGGATCGATATCGACGACGACGATTTTCCGGCAGACGCGTCCCGAAACTATGCCATTCCCAACGGCAATCCGTTCGCCGGGGCTGTGGCCGGCGCCGACGAGATATGGGCCTACGGCCTCCGCAACCCCTGGCGCTTCAGCTTCGATTCCCTCACCGGCGACCTCTACATCGCCGATGTCGGCCAGGGCGCGCGCGAAGAGGTCGATTTTCAGGCGGCGGGCGATCCGGGCGGACGGAACTACGGCTGGGATTATCGCGAGGGGACCCTGCCCGGCCCGAGCCCGGCGCCCAATCCGCCCATCGTCTTCACCTCGCCGGTCTTCGAGTATGGTCGCGATGTCGGCCAAAGCATTACCGGAGGCTATGTGTATCACGGGCCGGCAGCGGGTCTGCAGGGCGCCTACTTCTTCGGCGATTTCGTCACCGGACGTTTGTTCACGCTGCGCATGGTAAACGGTGTCGCCGAAGATGCGCTGGACAGGACCGCGCAGATCGTCGGCGCCAGCCTCGAACAGATCTCGTCCTTCGGCACCGACAACAGCGGCAATCTCTATGTTGTGAGCCTGACGGGCAGCATCCATCGGCTCAATCCAGGCATCGCGGCAGGCGACGGCGCCGACAGGATCGACGGCGGCCCCGGCAATGACCGGCTCTTCGGCGGCGTCGGAAACGACACGCTCATCGGCGGCACCGGCTTCGACCAAATGACGGGCGGTCGCGGCAACGACAGATTCTTCGTCGACAACGCCGGCGACAAGGTCTTCGAGGCCGCCGGCCAGGGCAAAGACACGGTCTACGCCTCGACCAGTTTCGTGCTCGCAGCCGGCCAGCACATCGAGACGCTGGCCACGACGTCGGTTGCCGGCACCACAACCATCAACCTGACAGGCAACGCCCTCTCACAGCGCATCAACGCCAACAACGGAGCGAACAGCCTCAACGGCGGCGGCGGCAACGACACGCTCGTCGGCAACGGCGGGAACGACGTCGTCAGCGGCGGCGGCGGCTCCGACCTGATGCACGGCGGCTCGGGGAACGATACCTATATCGTGAGTTCGACAGGCGATGTCGTCGACGAAGTCACCAACGGTTTCGGCGGTGTAGACACGGTACAGTCCACGTTAAGCTTCAGCCTGGCGAACACCGGGGTCAAGGTGAGGGGCGCGATCGAGAACCTGACGCTGATCGGCACCGGGGCGACCAATGGCACCGGCAACAGTCTGAACAACGTTATTGTCGGGAACGGTGCTGCAAATGCGCTCAATGGAAGCACTGGAAACGACGTCCTCGATGGAAAACTCGGCAACGACACGCTGACGGGGAACGCCGGAGCCGACATCTTTGTCTTCGATGCCGCCCTGAACGCCACGACAAATTTCGACATCATTACCGATTTCTATGTCCCATCGGACACGATCCGGCTGGACAACGCGGTGATGGCCGGACTTGGCACTACCCTGGGCACGCTGCACGTCTCCCGATTCTGGATGAGCACGAGCGGACTTGCCCATGACGCTACCGACCGGATCATCTACGAAACCGACACGGGCAAGCTCTACTACGATCCGGATGGCACTGGTGCAGCCGGGCGTGTCCAGTTTGCGGGCCTCGCACCCAACCTGGCGCTGACCAACGTCGATTTCCAGGTGATCTGAGGCCGGCAAGAAAAAGCTTGCGGTACTTTCGATCATCGGTCGAGATGGAACAGCGCACAAAGCGATGATGGCCTGGCTGGTGCCCCCCGGCACGCTGTCGAACGGGAAATTCTGGAAGAGCACTGTCGGCATGGCTCATGACACCGACGCTCGCACCATCTACGACATAGGCTCTTCCATGATGCCGACCGTAGCGGCTCGAATGAGTGCAGTCCATTTCGCCTCGCTGCCGCCGAACCTTGCGCGCTCACCAACTCGGATTTCGTGGTGATCTGACCCTTCCGCAAGCAAGAGCGCACGCATCCCGAGCAAGGACTTCGACCGAGCTTCGAATAGGCTGGAACTGTGTCCGCCCCAGTTTCGGAAGATGGCAAATCGAAACAATACCGCACTTGAGTTCCACTCCTGCGATATCCAGTTCCGTCTCGTCCACACGCCGAAGGGATATCTCTGCTAGCTGTGCGCGCCCTCAAGCACCAATCAAGAGGAGAAGGCGCAATGCCGACGAATGTGGGAACTCTCAACGACGACAACATCAACGATGCCGTCTCGAATATCATCTACGGCCTCGATGGAAATGACACAATATTCTCTTCGTCTTCCGGGCTTGTCTACATCTATGGAGGACAAGGCATCGACACGATCGACTACAGCGATCTGGCAGGCGGGAATGCGGAAATCTATGGAGGCGCGGGCGCTGACACCATCGACGGTGGCAGCAACGCCGACGCAATCTACGGCGGTGACGATCAAGACGTGATCACCGGCTGGCACGGCAATGACTATATCGAAGGCGGACGGGGAAATGACCAGCTGTACGGTGACGCCGGCTCCGACACAATCTACGGCGGCGATGGGGCGGATCTTCTCTTCGGGGGCGAGGGTGCCGACAAGCTCGATGGCGGCAGCTGGGACGACGTTCTCGACGGCGGAACCGGGGCGGACACCATGATCGGTGGCTTGGGTAACGACATTTTCGAAGTCGACGACGTCGGGGATTTTGTCGAGGACAGCAACATGCCGGGGGGCGGCATCGACACCGTGCGATCGACGATCAGTTTCAGTCTGGCCAACCTTGCGCATGTGTCGGGTGCAATCGAACGCCTCGTCTTGAAAGGCGACGGCAACATCGCCGGCACAGGCAACGCGCTCGACAACATCATAGACGGCAATTCCGGCAACAATGTCCTGAGCGGCCTAGGCGGTAACGACACATTGGACGGAGGGGATGGCGCAGACACCATGTATGGCGGCGCCAACAACGACACATATGAGGTGGACAATGTCGGCGACAAGGTCGATGAGAGCATCGCCGGTTCAGGCGGCATCGACACCGTGCTATCGAAAATCGGATTCAGCCTCGCGAACACCGGTGCCAGGGTGTCGGGCGCATTCGAAAACCTGACGCTGATCGGTGGAAGCGCCGTTAATGGCGTGGGCAACAGCCTCGACAACATCATCACCGGCAATAGTGCATCCAATTCGCTCAACGGCTCGACAGGTCACGACACGCTGAACGGAAAACTTGGCAACGACACGCTGAACGGCAGTGCCGGCCTCGACATTTTCGTGTTCGATACCACGCTCAACGCCGCAACCAATGTCGATACGATCGTCGGGTACTTTGTCGACTCGGACACGATACAGCTTGACAATGACGTCATGGCCGGATTGGGAGCGACACTCGGCACGCTTGGAGCGGAGAAGCTCTGGAGGACCTATACCGGGGTGGCCCACGACGCGGATGACCGCATCATCTATCAGATCCATACCGGCAAGCTGTTCTACGACGCCGACGGAAACGGGGCCGGCGGTTCGATTCATTTCGCTACGCTTGATGCGGATCTCGCTCTCACCAATGCGGATTTCGTTGTGATCTAGGCTGTGCCGCAACGCGAAAATCCCGCCGGCCGGTGAAAGACGGGATCGATCAAAAACAAGAGCCCGGATACGGGACTGCCGAACCGGATGTTGGCGCCCATCGCGACATTGCGTCGGGCTCAAAGGGGGCATGAGCAGGCGCCAACAGACGTATATGGATCTGCATTCGTCCCATCAATAACGCTGAAACATCTCTGCCTTTGGACCATAACCATACCTTCGCTACCGCCTATTATCCTTGGATACGAACACAATAATGCAGTCTTCTTGACCGCAACGATTTTCGATCTCATTCTCGATCGATGGCCGAGACAGAGACGATCTGGTCACCCAGAAGATATCGTCAGCGCAGGTTCGCATCATGAGGAGGCCTGTCGAATGAGCGTACAATCGCAGGCACGCGCCGGCGCCCAGACGATTTATGGTCGTTCCGGTGAGGTTCTTATCCTGGGCCAGTGGGACCCCAAGCCACTGTCCCAGGCGGTGTCAGGAAATGACGACTCATACTGGCGCGGCAAACGTGTTCTCGACATTGGCGCCAACACCTTTGGGCTGAGCATCGAACTCGCTCGCGCAGGTGCCTCAGTCGTGGGGATCGAGCCGGACCCATTCGACTGGTACTTCAACCTCGTCCGCGAGACCGTCGAGAGCGTCATCGCCGAAGAGAAGCTGTCGTTGTCGATCCACAAAGACGGCCTTTTCGAGGCACGCAAATACGGCTCGTTCGACTGCATCCTGCTTCTTGGCGTGATCTATCACTTCCGCGATCCGCAGTACCTGCTCGACTTCCTGTCGACGCTCGACACCAAGGATATCGTAATCTCCACACAGACCGCGACCGGCGATTCCCTTCACCTCGTAAACAGGCGCGATGAAGGCATGATGCCGAAGGGGTTCTGGTCGGATGACATCGTTCTGAGCGGGTGGCATCCAACCCGACCGCTGCTCGAGCGGATGATCCGGTGGTCCGGGTTCGACAACGTGACCGCGCTTACGGACCCGTCAGTAAACTTCCCGAACAAACCTCTGAAAGGCCTGACCAATTCCGCCTACTACCGAGCTACCAAGGTCAAGACCGTAGACCCAGAGGCAAGCCGCAAGGTGTATTATCCCCGATAGCACAAGCCAAGGTCCTGCGTCAGGGTCGCGCGGCCTCAGGCGTCTGCCGGCCATACTGGCGTCCGCTGCGTATCGGGGACTGCACGAGACCACCAAGCCCGTGAGATTCGTCACGAGCTATGGCGGGAGACCGCTCGTCTCTTCAGCCGCGTCGCTTTCTCGGAAGACTCGTCGAGGGGAACGGGCTTCTCGGATGGCTGCCATGCCCGCCTGAGCGGCGATGTCAGGAACTTTGTCATCGGCGCTTCAATGTATCGGTAGATTGTCAGACTGGCGCCGAGACTGAGCAAAGCGACAAGCACGAAATAAACCCATCCATTGAGCTCGCCGGCGCCGATGCCGTAGTCGAGAAGCACTCGCGTCGAACCCTGGATCACGAAGTTGTGGATGAGGTACAGGGCAAAGGAAACACGCCCGAGTAGGTCGACGACCCGATTGGTCCGCTCGCCGAGGTCAAGGTCGATGTTGATCGCCGCAAAGACGATGAACGCGGCGGGGATACCGGCGCCAATCAGGCCCTCCTGGTTCCTGGCGATCAGCAGGTAGAAGCCGAACGCCATCAACACATAAGCGGTGATCTGCGGAATTCGGGCGCCTTTGATATAGGCGATTCCGACAAGGACGCCGACGACGAATTCGAGGATGATGGCATTTCGCCCGCCATAGGCTGCCATCAATGGGCCGACTGAGTCAAATTGACTTGATATCAGATACAAGGCGCTGACCGCCGCACAGGCGACGAAGTAAGGAGACCGCAGAAAAAACGACAACCCGAAGATCACATAGAAGACGACTTCAAGGTTCAGCGACCAACCCGGCACCATTATCGGGAACAGGTTGCCATCACTTGGTCGGAATGCGGGGATGAAGAACGCCGACTTGATAATGTATATTAGGTCGGTGGATCCGGAATAGTAACGTGGAGCCAAGAAAGAAAGCAGGGCTGCAACCAGCGTCACCAAGACATAGAGCGGCCACACCCGAAAGAAGCGGCGCTTGATGAAGGTCAAGGGGGCGACCGCTCCGTCCTTGGTCACCCAGACCATGATGAAGCCGGAGATGACGAAGAACAGGTCGACACCCTGGGCGCCGTGATCGAACGGCAAGAAATCGACCTGACCATCGAAGTCTGTCATCCGGGCGCGCGCGTGCTGAAACACGACGGCCATCGCCGCGAGAGCACGCAGGACCTGAACCATAAGGAGCCGTTCGCCTCGGCTGTTCGCCTCACGACTACCCATCATTCTGCCCGGCGAACCTCGGCTCGCCAACGCCAGGCTGGGCTTTGATCGAAGGCTGCCGCAAAATCGCCCGGGCATTTGCCTACGAGCCATCTGGCCGGAGCGAACGACACGGCCTGCAAACCGGCCGAACAATCCTTGACGACAACATGCTCAGTTTGCCTTGGCCTGATTTGTTGACAAGAGGGCGCTGCAGCGTTGCTCTTCGCAAGTTGGGCTAGATCAGCCCACGGCTTCGCAAATAGCGCCTTTTCAGCGGCTGCAACGCGCGGCGCACCAACGGAAGTCTCGCAAGCAAGCGATACATCCTGCGCCTTTGCTCGAACCCTGCTGGAGGGCTCGGCGGGCTGCTCTGGGGCAAAACATCGGCGCGCCCGTCCACCTGTTTGGCGAACGTGGAAAACGCGTCGAAGAATGCGCTGTGTCTTTCGGGTTCAACTATTCTCTCGACCGCAAGGAACTGATCGCCGATGGCGCCACGCAGTTTCTGGTGGAGCGCCTTGGATCGGAACGGCTCGAAGACGGTGCGAACGGCGGCGCGTTCGACCTCGTCGACCGTCATCTTCTTGAGTGGCCGGCGACGTGCTTTTCGATCGATGAAGCTGTAGACTTTCTCGGCCGCTGCAAAGTCGCTGCGGAAGATGCACTGCGCAAGAATGTTATACATTCTGCGCAACTCGAGTTGGTGAAACGCATCTCCCGGCAAACCAACGGCATAGTCAGGGTCTAGGAGTCCATTCTCCCAATTGTCAGCCGTCATCTGCTGCATAGCAAATGCGGTCTGCACTATGTTGTTTTCAAACTCACGTTGTGTGGCGGCGCTCGAGTGCCATCGGTATGTCGCAATCCGTTTGCCAGTCTGAACAAACTTTACGCCGGTTCTTGCGATCTCGGCAAAATAAAGCCAGTCTTCGGCATAGGCGAGCTTCGGCCTAAAAAGTGTGCCTTTGAACAAATGGGCTCGCCCGAGCGCGGTGTTGGTCACCCCGGGCCAGTTGTCAAAACTCTCGAAGGTAAGCCCCCCGCCGCGTCCCGAAGACAGGTTCAACTCGTTGCCATTTGGATCCGTGATCACGCGTTCGCCGTACGCGATGGTGTCAGGCGGCTCCTGTTCGGCACACCGAACCATCGTCTCAAGAGCGTCGCGATAGAAGATGTCATCGGCGTCCTGGAAGCAAACGAATCGCCCTCTTGCCAATGCGAGTCCTTTGTTCCTTGCGATCGATACGCCGCCATTCTCCTGCTTGAAAATGCGAATTCTGGCATCTCGCGCGGCGAGATATACTAACTTCTCCCACGTCGCATCGGTTGAACCATCGTCAACGCAGATGAGTTCCCAATCGCTCAACGTTTGGTCGAGAATGGAGCCGATGCACTCGTCGAGATATTTCGCAACATTGTAACAAGGCATCACAATGGAGGCGGTGGGTTGCCGCCCTTCCAGGACTTCGGCCGGAGCACCTTCAAGATAACGGCCCTTGATCGCCGGAACATGCGAATCCGTGATACTAACGACGCGAATGCCGTTTGCCTCGGCTTCATTCAAGTACTGCGCCACAACGCGCATGTGCTTGAACAGATACTCATTGTAGCTAATCTTGAAGAACGCCGGGTGCGTCAACTGAATTTCAGCCATCCTATGATTCAGCTGCGCAGTCTTGCTGTGCGACCAGAAATAGGAGGACTCGGACAGGGGCCGCCCATCGAACCCGGCCAGCACGATCTCTTTGCTCACGCTGGCGGCAATCGGCAGCAGGAAGAGGGTCATCACATTCGACTGCGAGCTGACGTGAAACGCCCGGCCGAGTTGGGTGTTCAGGTTCTCCGATTTGGCGAGCGGAACGCCGATCAGATGGTCTTGAAGATCGGCCGGAAAGTGAGCCCTGTAGACTCCGTAATCGCGCATCGGAAACACGAAGTAGCTACTATACTGCCGCATCGCGGCAATGAGCTTTTCACGGAATTCGCCTGCGTAGGACGAACAGCCGGCATGGAATATCGGATCGGATGCCACGATCACACGCGGCCTGATCGCCCGCATGAGGTCGTCATCGACGACCATGCTGTTGGTTACGATCTTCTCCCCCGCCGGGAGGCTTCCGAAATCGACAGTGTCGAGGGAGGGGCCGGTTCCAAATACGAAGACGCGACTGGTCTCCATTGACTGGACCATGCGTTCAAAACGCGCGCGACAGGTTTCGATGTCATCAATCGTCCCCTTGCCGTCATTGGACGACAGTTTGAGGTAGAGGCTGCTTTCATATTGCGATGCCTCAGGGTCGACGTTGACGACCCGGACGTTCGGAGAACGAGAAACCTGCTGCCGGACAGCCACCAGCTGTTCTGCCTTGTGGCACAGCACAATTACGTTCGTGTGCTCATGGGCATTCAGGATGTCGCCGATAGGAGCGCCATCCGACCTGATGTGAACGACCCGCCCTCTCAGATCCTCGAAAAGGGGCAAGATCGCCGGGTCAATGTGGCGAGGGATGTCCGACCCAGTTGGAAGCTTTACTTGTGATGGCACTAGCAGTACGGCGCCATTGCGCAATAGATTCGCTAAGTACCAAAACGCCCGCGGGACAATGTTGGCTGCATCGGCTTCTTCAGTGAATTCCGGATAGAATGCGAATACTGTTTTGTCGGTACCGGCATAGGCCGGGGCGCTTTGGATTCTATTCATGATGTCCCTTTTTCCCGCCCGCTCATCCAATCCATCGCCGAATTTGTCAACCGTTAAGTCCACGGGTTGGCGCGCCTGCGCCGATGCACAGATCCAAGCCAGTTCATAAGGTAGCTCCACGCGACGAGAGCAGGCGTGCCGGGCTCAAATGAATTCAGCACACCGTCACCACATTTGAACACATTGCATGGAGTTCCACCGCGACCGGTTCTAACCCAGGCTTGGGCCTGTTGCCGACGGCTTCGCCTCCACCTGCCCACGGCATACACAGGTTCACCGCCGACGGCTCCGATACCTGAGCGCGTCACAATCCGCCCAAAAGGATGTCCTGCTCGGCTTGAATGGCGACTTCACGGCACGGATCCTCGGGCCAACCGCGAGGATGACGAAGGGAAAGCCATTGCGGCCAGGCGTCTGGACGCCGGCGATGGGAGCCGGCGCGTCGACGCTACGCCGCCTTTTTCCGGGCCAGGCGCGCCTTGATGCTCTCGACATCGGCGCGCGGCGTCGCGGCGAAGAGCATTTTGGTGTAGTCGTGGGTCGGGTCGGAGAAGACGGCGTCGCGGCTGCCATATTCGACCGCCTGGCCGAGATACATCACCAGCACCTCGTCGGCGATGTAGCGCACCACCGAGAGGTCGTGGCTGATGAAGACGTAGGTCAGCTTGAACTCGTCCTGCAGGTCGGCCAGGAGGTTCAGGATCTGGGCTTGGACCGACAGGTCGAGCGCCGAGACCGGCTCGTCCAGCACCAGCAGGCTGGGGTTGAGCATCAGGGAGCGGGCGATCGCGATGCGCTGGCGCTGGCCGCCGGAGAACATATGCGGGTAGCGGTTGAAGTGCTTCTCCTCGAGGCCGACCTTCAGCAGCATGCGCATGGCCATGTCGCGCCGCTCCGCGGCGGAGCGGCTGGTGTTGATCAGCAGCGGCTCGGCGAGCACGTCGCCGATCTTCTGGCGCGGATTGAGCGAGCCGTAGGGGTTCTGGAAGACGATCTGCACCTTGCGGCGCATCTCCGGCGTGAGGCCGTTCCTGGCGATGTCGACTTTCTCGCCTTCGATCCTGAGCTCGCCCGATGTCGGCGCGTCGATCATGGTGATGATGCGGGCGAGCGTCGACTTGCCCGAGCCGCTCTCGCCGACGATGGCCAGCGTCTTGCCCTTCTCCACCGACAGGCTGACGCCCTTCACCGCCTGAACCGTCCTGGCCGGGGTGAAGAGGCCGCCGCGCATGTGATAGTCGCGGACAATGCCCTTGGCTTCGAGGATGACACCGGTCATTTGGCGGCTCCCGCGCTGCGCGCCTCTTCGGCGAAATAGTCGGAAATGGTGGGCAGCCGGTCGCCGGTGGCATTGTCGGGCAAGGCGGCGAGCAGCGCGCGCGTGTAGCTGCTCTTCGGCGCTTCGAACAGGGAAAGCACGTCCGCTTCCTCCATCTTGCGTCCCTTGTACTGGACGACGACGCGGTCGGCCGTCTCGGCCACCACGCCCATATTGTGGGTGATCATGATCAGCGCCATGCCGTGCTCGGCCTGCAGCCGCATCAAAAGATCGAGGATCTGCTTCTGGATGGTCACGTCGAGCGCGGTGGTCGGCTCGTCGGCGATCAGGAGCTTGGGATTGCAGGCGATCGCCATGGCGATCATGACGCGCTGGTTCTGGCCGCCCGACATCTGGTGCGGATAGGAACGCAGCCGCTCCGCCGGATCGGAAATGCCGACAGCCTTGAAGAGTTCGACGGCGCGCGCCCGGCGAGCCGCCTTGTCCATGCCCATATGGATGCGCAGGACCTCTTCGATCTGGAAGCCGACCGTGAAGCACGGATTGAGGCTGGTCATCGGCTCCTGGAAGATCATCGCCATGTCCTTGCCGACGAGCTTGCGGCGGTCGGACGGGCTGAGGGACAGGAGATCCCGGCCGTCGAAGGCCATCTTGTCGGCCGTGACCTTGGCCGTCCAGGGCAACAGCCCCATGACGGCCAGCATCGACACCGACTTGCCGGAACCGCTCTCGCCGACGATGGCCAGCACCTCGCGCTGGTCGACCGCGATGGAGACGCCGTCGACGGCCCGGAAGGGCCCGCTGGCCGTCTCGAATTCGACGACCAGGTTTTCGATCTCGAGAAGCGCCATGGTCAGGACCTCTTCAACTTCGGGTCGAGCGCGTCGCGCAGGCCGTCGCCCATCAGGTTGATCGACAGCACGGTGATCAGGATCGCCAGGCCCGGGAAGGTGACGACCCACCAGGCCCGCAGGATGAACTCCCGCGCCTCGGCGAGCATGGTGCCCCATTCCGGCGTCGGCGGCTGCGCGCCCATGCCGAGGAAGCCGAGTGCGGCGGCGTCGAGGATGGCGTTGGAGAAGGACAGCGTCGCCTGGACGATCAGCGGCGCCAAGCAGTTGGGCAGGATCGTCCTGAACATCAGCCTGAGCGGTCCCGCACCCGCGACCTTCGCGGCCACGACATATTCGCGGCTCTTCTCGGTCATCACAGCGGCGCGCGTGAGGCGCACGAAATGCGGCTGCAGCACGAGCGCGATGGCGATCATCGCATTGGTGAGGCCGGGCCCGAGCACGGCGACCAGCACGAGGGCAAGCAGCAGCGACGGGAAGGCCAGGATGATATCCATGATGCGCATGATCACCGTGTCGATCCAGCCGCGGAAATAACCCGCGATGACGCCGACGACGATGCCGCCGACAAGCGCGATGCCGGTGACGACCACGCCGATGAACAGCGAGTAGCGCGCGCCGTAGATGAGGCGCGTGAAGATGTCGCGTCCGACGGGGTCGGTGCCGAGCAGGAAGCCGATGCGGCCGCCTTCCTGCCAGAAAGGCGGCACCAGCACCGCGTCGCGATACTGGGCGTTGGGCGCATGAGGCGCGATCAGCGGTGCCAGCAGCGCCACGACGACGAGCAGCGCGAAGACGAAGAGCCCGATGACGGCGCCGCGGTTCTCCGAGAAATAATACCAGAACTCCGCGAAACGGCGGGCGCTCGCCGGCTCCTGGACGTGGACTTCTTCCGAGGTGGTGTCAGCCATTGTGCCCTCCCTCAATGCCGGATACGCGGATTGATGAGGCCGTAGAGCAGGTCCACGCCCAGATTCACCAGCATGATGATGCCGGCGATGATCAGCAGCCCGCCCTGGATCACCGGATAGTCGCGGCGGAACACCGAATCGACCATCCATTTGCCGATGCCCGGCCAGGAGAAGATGGACTCGGTGAGGATCGCGCCGGCCATCAGCACCCCAACCTGCAGGCCGATCGTGGTGATGACGGGGATCATGGCGTTGCGGAGCGCATGCACGCTGACGACGCGGAAGGGCGACAAGCCCTTGGCGCGGGCGGTCCGCACGTAGTCCTCGCCCAACACTTCGAGCATGGCCGAGCGCGTCTGCCGCGCAATGACAGCAAGCGGGATGGTGCCGAGCACGATGGTCGGCAGGATGAGATGGCTCACGGCCGACTTGAAGGCGCCCTCCTGCCCGGACAGCAGGGAATCGATCAGCATGAAGCCGGTGACCGACGGGAAGAAAAACATCAGCGAGATGCGGCCCGAGACCGGCGTCCACTGCAGCACGCCCGAGAACAGGATGATGAGCAGCAGGCCCCACCAGAAGATCGGCATGGAATAACCGACGAGCGCGGTGCCCATGAGCGCCTGGTCGAAGAAGGAGCCGCGCTTGATGGCGGCGAAGACGCCGGCCGGAATGCCGAGCACGACCGCGAAGATGATGGCGCAGATCGACAGTTCGAGCGTGGCCGGGAAGAGCTGGAAGAACTGCTCCAGCACCGAGCCCTTCGTCGAGATCGACGTGCCGAAGTCGCCGCGCAGCACGCCCCACAGATAGTCAAGATACTGGATGACGATCGGCCGGTCGAAGCCGAGGGCCTTCGAAATCTCGGCGTGGCGCTCGGGAGACATCACGCGCTCACCGGAGAGCAGCGCGACCGGATCTCCCGGCAACATTCGGATGAAGGAAAAGGCGATGATTGAGACCCCGATGAATGTCGGGATCAGGACGGCTAGCCGCCCCAGAAGAAACCGGAGCATGTCAGACCTTCAGCAAGAGTTGCTTGGGGAAAAGGATAGCACAAAAAGCAGGTCGGGGCGCTTGCATGACAAGCGCCCCTCCGCAACTATCCTCGCGGTCGACTTACTCTGTGATGTCGACGCCGTCAAACTTGAAATCGCCGAGCGGGCTCTGATGGAAGCCTTCGACCCCCTTACGCATCGGAACGATGGCGAGGGAATGATCCAGCGTCGCCCACGGCGCCTTCTTCTTGAAGACGACCTGGGCTTCCTCATAGAGCTTGGTGCGTTCAGCAAGGTCGTTCGTCTCCTTGGCCTTTGAGACCAGATCGTCGAACTCCTCGTCGCACCACTGGGCGCGGTTGTTGCCGCCGACGGCATCGCAGCCAAGCAGCGTATCGAGGAAGTTATCGGGATCGCCGTTGTCGCCGGTCCAGCCGAGGATGACGGCGCCGTCACGATCCTTCGCCTTCGACTTGTCGAGATACTCGGCCCATTCGTAGGACACCACCTCGACCTTGACGCCGACCTTCTCGAAATCCGCCTGGATCAGCTCGGCCGCGCGGCGGGCGTTCACCATGTAGGGACGCGACACCGGCATGGCCCAGACCTTCATCGAGAGGTCCTTGACGCCGGCTTCCTCGAGCATCTTCCTGGCCGCTTCCGGATCGTATTTGTCGTCCTCGATGGCGTTGTTGTAGGACCACATCGTCGGCGGGATCGGGTTCTTGGCCGGGCTGGCGAGCCCCTGGAAGACGCCGTCGACGATCGCCTGCTTGTTGATCGCCATGTTGAGCGCCTTGCGCACTTCAGGCTTGTCGAACGGCGCCTGGGTCGTGTTGTAGGCGAGATAGGCGACGTTCAGGCCTTCCTGCTCGGAGACCTTGAGATTGGGGTCGGCCTTCATCGCCTCGACGTCGGCGGGGTTCGGATAAGGCATCAGGTGGCATTCGCCGGCCTTCAGCTTCTGGTAGCGCACCGAAGCGTCGGTGGTGATCGCAAAGACGAGGTCGTCGATCTTCTGCTTGCCTGCCCAATAGTCGGCATTGGCCTTGTAGCGGATCACCGCGTCCTGCTGGTAGCCGACGAACTGGAACGGCCCGGTGCCGAGCGGCATCTGGTTGAGCTGGTTCATCTTGCCGTCGGCCTGGAGCTTATCGGCATATTCCTTCGACATGATGTAGGCGAAAGGCATCGCGACATTGGCCAGGAACGGCGCTTCCTTGCGCTTCAGCGTGAAGCGGACGGTGAGGTCATCGACCTTCTCGATCTTGTCCAGCAGGTCACCCATGCCCATGCCGGCGAAATATTCCCAGGACGCGCCCTCGACATATTTGTTCCAGGGATTGTCGGCCTTCCACTGACGCTCGAAGGAGAAGATCACGTCGTCGGCGTTCAGTTCGCGGCTCGGGGTGAAGAACTCGGTGGTCTGGAACTTCACGCCGGGACGCAGCTTGAAGGTGTATTGCAGGCCGTCGTCGGAAATCTCCCAGCTTTCGGCCAGGGCGGCCACCGGTTCGGTGGTGCCGGGCTTGAACTGCAGCAGGCCGTTGTAGACGGCGTGGGCGGACGCGTCGAAGGTGTTGCCGCCAGTGTAGAGACCCGGGTCGAAGCCCTCAGGCGACGCTTCCGAGCAGTAGACGAACGTCTTGGCGCTCGCCGCGCCGCTCAGCACGGTCGCTGCCGCCAGAGCGGCGGCAAAGGTCAACTTCTTGAACATTAAGCACTCCCGTTTTTTGTGTTCCAAGCCCCGCTAGCAGGCTCGCGAAGCGCGCATATAAGCAAAGTTCATACATCATTGGAACTGCCTGATTGCCTGCCGCATCGTCAGGCGAACAAACTTCCAAAAGCCTGCTGAAAAATGGCAAAAGATACCTTTCGAAACATGGAGAAACAGATGGATCGAGTCGGCTGGGTGCGGGATGTACTCTCATTCTGGTTCGCGGAGTTGCAGCCTGACGACTGGTTCACCCGCAAGGACGCGACGGACGAGGCGATAAGACAGCGCTTCCTTGGCCTGTGGCAGGAAATGCGCGCCGCCATCCCGGCCGAGGCCCTGCTCGAGCGCGATGCGGCGCTGGCCGCGACGATCGTCCTCGACCAGTTCCCGCGCAACATCTTCCGTGGCACGGCCGACGCCTTCGCCACCGACCCGCTGGCATTGGCGGTCGCGCGCCAGGCCCTCGATCGCGGCTTCAACCGAGACCTGCCGCAGGAGCGCAGGAACTTCCTCTACATGCCGTTCATGCATTCCGAAGCGCTCGACGACCAGGAGCGCTGCGTCGCCTTGTTCGGCCCGGACCACAAGGACGTCAAATACGCGATCGCGCATCGCGACATCATCGCGCGTTTCGGCCGTTTTCCGCACCGCAACCGGGCGCTGAGCCGCGCGAGCACGGCGGACGAGCAGGCGTTCCTGTCAGGCCATGAGGGCTTCGGCCAGTAGCCGCGCCGGTTTGCGCCGGCGAGCGCCGCTTGCGCTCGCCACGACATAGGCAATACAAGTTCAGACAGGCGGTCCATGCTCGCGACCATGGCGGCCGGCGATAGCCGGCTTCGGAGCGCAGGGCCGGGAAACAACGCCGCAAAAGGCGGCAATCAGGGGAGCGAGACATGGCCAAGAGGCCCGACAAGACCAACGGCGCGCAGGAGAAGGCAGCCGTCCGCGGCACCGGTGAAACGAGCGCCGCCAGGCCCTGGCTGAAAAGCTATCCCGACGGGATCCCGGCCGAGATCGGCGCGCTGCCTGCGGCCTCCATCGGCGAGCTGCTGGTCACGGCCTGCAAGCAGTTCGCGACGCGCCCGGCCTTCACCTGCATGGGCAAGGCGATGACCTATGCCGAAGTCGAGCGGCATTCGGCGGCATTCGGCGCCTATCTCCAGTCGCAAGGCCTCGTCAAGGGTGCGCGCGTCGCCATCATGATGCCGAATGTGCTGCAATATCCCGTGGTGATGATGGGGGTGCTGCGCGCCGGCTATACGGTGGTCAATGTCAATCCGCTCTACACCCCGCGCGAGCTCGAGCACCAGCTCAAGGATTCAGGCGCCGAAGCCATCGTCATCCTGGAGAATTTCGCCACGACGCTGCAGGCGATAGTCTCGAAGACACCGGTCAAGCATGTGATCGTGGCCTCGATGGGCGACATGCTGGGCGGCCTCAAAGGCGCGATCGTCAACCTGGTCGTGCGCAGGGTGAAGAAGATGGTGCCGGCCTGGTCGCTGCCTGGCCACGTCAAGTTCCCGGCGGCGCTGAGAGCGGGCGCCTCGCAGAGCTTCAAGCAGGCCGCCGTCTCGGCCGACGACGTCGCCTTCCTGCAATATACCGGCGGCACGACCGGCGTCTCCAAGGGCGCCACGCTGCTGCACCGCAATGTGCTCGCCAATGTCGCGCAGAATGCGGTCTGGGTCGAAACCGCCTTCATCAGGAAACCGCGGCCGGCAGAGCTCGTCTATGTGTGCCCGCTGCCGCTCTATCACATCTATGCGCTGACGGTGAACGCGCTGATGGGCATGCAGCAGGGTGCGCATAATGTGCTGATCCCCAATCCGCGCGACATTCCGGGCTTCGTGAAGGAACTGCGGAAGTTCAAGGTGAACATCTTCCCCGGCCTCAACACGCTGTTCAACGCGCTGATGAACAACGAGGATTTCCGCAAGCTCGACTTCAAGCCGCTGCTGCTGACCTTCGCCGGCGGCATGGCCGCGCAGCGCGGGGTCGCGGAACGCTGGCAGCAGCTCACGGGCTGCGTGATGTCCGAAGGCTACGGCCTGTCGGAGACCTCGCCGGTGGCGACGGCGAACCGTTTCGACGCCGACAGCTTCACCGGCACGATCGGCGTGCCGATCCCCTCGACCGAGATCGCGATCCGCGACGAGGACGGCAAGGACCTGCCGCTCGGCGAGGTCGGCGAAATCTGTATCCGCGGGCCGCAGGTCATGGCCGGCTACTGGAACCGGCCGGACGAGACGGCCAAGGTGATGACGCCGGACGGCTTCTTCCGCACCGGCGACATGGGCGTCATGGACGAACGCGGCTACACCAGGATCGTTGACCGCAAGAAGGACATGATCCTGGTCTCGGGCTTCAACGTCTATCCGAACGAACTGGAGGAAGTGGTCGCCCAGCATCCGGGTGTGCTCGAGGTCGCCGCGATCGGCGTGCCGGACGAGCATTCCGGCGAAGTGCCGAAGCTGTTCGTGGTGAAGAAGGACCCCAACCTCACCTCCGAAGAGCTGATGGAATACTGCAAGAAGAACCTAACGGGCTACAAGCGTCCGAAACTCATCGAGTTCCGGACCGATCTGCCGAAGACCAATGTCGGCAAGATCCTGAGGCGCGAGTTGAGGGGATAGGCGCCGGTCCCGAGGACCCGAGGGTCCACCGCCTGGACGAGAGATCGGGCGGCCGGTCAGGGAGGATCGGGCTAGATGTGACAGACAACAACGGCGTCGTCCGCCGGCTGTACGAAAATGTTGTTGGCCGGGGCGACCTATTGTCGGTCGCGTTGCTGATCACGACCGGCCAGAACGCCGCGCGTCCATTCGGACGCGCAAAGGATAAAGGACACTCTAACACTTTGAATCTGCGCATCGTGCTTTCCGAAAATAGAGGATGATTCTCTGGCCGATGCGGTGTCGGTCACAACGCCGAGCAGCCGGGCACAGGGCCAACCGTGCTTCGCACGCAAATAATGGCAGTTCGAAGCACCTTTCTCGACTTCACATTGCGATCGACATGATCGCTGAAGGCGATTTGGTCGTCACCCGCGTCTCGGCCAGGGCACGCATCCGGGAAAATGGATGAACATCGGGCCATCGGGCGGCTGCGTGACAGTCAGGGGTATCAACATCGATCGCCTGCGCGGTGGCCAGGTGATCGAGCATTGGGATGAGACCGTCATTGTCGGAATGCTGATTCAGAGGGGCCTAGACATCTTCCCTTCGCTCGATCGCGAAGCTCAGTCCTGACGCAGCTCCGGCAGCGGAGACTTCACGCCCGCGTCCAATCGGCACGACATCGGCCATGGGAAGAAAAATCTCGCGCGTGCCGGACAGCCTCCAGTGCAAGTTGGGCTCGATGGCCGCGCCGATGATTTTTATTGCCGGCCACCCCGCACGATATGTTGATGACAGTGCAGCCTGTAGTATCTTCTTTGAAAAGTCGGGGCGCTTGGTACTCGAAGGTAAGCGCGGCCACATCGCGAGCGCCTCCTTCTCCTGTCGGCGCGATGTCAGACGCCAGATGGCCGCGAATGTCTTGTCTATCGATCCGTCCTCGACCGAAGAAGAATCGCATCAATGGATGACTGGAGAATCGGGAATATCCGGGTAACCAGAATTCTGGAGATGTGCGACCCTCTGCGGACGCCATCGGAATGGTTCCCCGACTGCACCGACGAAGCGCTCGCACAGCATCTTCATTGGCTCAAACCCCGATCGATATCGCCGGCGACCGGTCGGATTATCCTTCCCATCCAGAGTTTTCTGGTTCGTACTGGACACCACACCATCCTGGTCGACGGTTGCGTCGGCAACGACAAGACGATCGCAGACTTCCCGCATTGGCATCGCCGCAATGACGGCACCTTTTTAGAGCGGCTAGCGAGCGCAGGTGTTGCTCCCGAGCAGATCGACTATGTGTTGTGCACCCATCTTCATGTCGACCATTGCGGCTGGAACACACGATTGGTGGACGGGCGTTGGGTACCGACGTTCCCCAACGCCCGCTACATCATGGCGCGGCGCGAGTTAGAGGCCGCACAGACGGCTTACGCTGATGCCGACCAACCGACCTATCAGGAGAATGTTCTGCCAATCGTCGAGGCCGGTCGGGCTGTGCTTGTCGATATGGACTATGAACTGAATGACGAAGTGTGGCTGGAGCCGACGCCGGGCCACACCCCCGGGCACGTAGCCATCGGCCTGAGATCTCAAGGAATCGGGGCTGTGTTTTCCGGCGATCTCATGCATTGGCCGATGCAATGCATATACCCCGACTGGAACTTTCGGTACGACACGGACCCTGACCAGGCACGTCGGACGCGGTGGGCATTCCTGGAGGCTTGCTCGGATAATGGGCGCATTGTCATGACGTCGCATTTTCCCTTGCCGTCGGTGGGAACTATCTCGCGACGCCACTCATCATTCCGGTTCGTTGATCATCAGCCGCCGTAATCGCCAAGTACGCCGACCACGCCAATCCGAACGGCGGGGCGCGATCGCGATCGGCCACCCGCTCGGCATCTCCACGCGCGGATCGCCAAGAGGGCGACACCCGATGCAAAAATCGTCGAAGTCCTCCGCGAGGTCACCACGGCGACGATCACCACGATCCTCTTGAAGAAGGGACTGCGCAACGTCTGGGTCCGAGGCGCGCGGCCGTTGCGACCGGGTCAGCCGCACCTTGTGGGGCGCGCCTTCACACCGCGCTTCGTCCCGGCGCGCGAAGACCTCGCGACGCCGGAGTCGTGGTCTTCTCCGAAATCGCCCCGCGCTGCCATCGAGGCGATGCCAGAGGGATGCATCGCGGTCGTCGACGCCATGGGCGTGACCGATGCGGGCATATTCGGCGACATCCTGTGCGCCCGCATGGCGAAGAGGGGTGTAGCAGCACTGATCACCGACGGCGTGGTGCGGGACGTGGCCGGCGTGCTGGCCACGAACCTGCCCGTTTGGTGCCAGGGCGTAGCCGCGCCGCCTTCGGTGGCCGGGCTCACTTTCGTCGACTGGCAGCAACCGATCGGCTGTGGTGGCATCGCCGTCTTCCCGGACGACATCATCATGGCGGACGACGACGGTGCAGTGCTGATCCCCGCCGCCCTCGTCGACGAGGTGGTCGAACTCGCGCCGGGGCAGGAGCGGCTCGAAAGATGGATCATGCGAGAGGTCCAGGCCGGGTCCCGCTGCCGGGCCTCTATCCGCCCAACGCCGAGAACAAAGCGCGCTACGAAGCGGCGAAGGGCAATTGAAGCCATCGCCCCGCGCCGCTCCGATCATCGCTTCCGGCAGTCAGCCGATGTGAACGTTCACGCCGGGTCGACTATTGCGCGGGAGCCTCCGGGCCTGGCGTGATCGAACCGGTCGCCATTGGTGCCGGAGCCGGAGCCGGACCATAGGGCGCGGGGTCGAAAGTGGGCATGGCGTCGAGTTCGTCCCTGGTCGCCTCCACGACCAGCCAGCGGTCGCCGTCACGCTCCGCCCACTTCATCTTGCCGTATTCCATGGCAACGCTCTTCTCGCCGATGCCAAGGAAGCCGCCGACGCCGATCACCACCGACTGCACCTTGCCATCCTTGTCGAGAACCAGGTCGTTCACGTCACCTACGTTCTGCGCCTCGCTGCCCAAACCGTCATAGACGCTTTCGCCGAGGAAATTGCTGGCCAAGTGGTCCTTGCCCTCGACGATCGTCGGCGGTGCCAGCTGTTCTGCTGCGGGAGGAGCCGGCGTGGGCTGAACCGGCTGTGTGGTCGTGTCCTGGGCCCATGCTCCGGCAGCGACCAGCGTGGCCGCAGCCGTTGCGGTCATTAATCTGCGGATCATGACATTTCTCCTTGTTCAGGTCGTCGCCGCGTCCTGAACGACCGTCGCACAGGGCGCTGCTTCAACTCAGGAAAACGCGCATGGACGGACGATCGTTCCATCAACGACGGTCAGCGCGCCCGACCTCGGCCCTGGTGCGCCCCATGCCAATGGGCCTCCAGGCTGTGCACACATGTCCATTTCGAAGGAGAGGCGCGCGGCCCAGGCCCCCTCGCCCCGTCCTTCACGTGGAGAAGGCAGGGCCGCAGCCGCCCATCCATTCTACCGGGATGTGTGCTTGCGCCGGCAACGGGCCCCTCAAGCGCGGTCCGCGAGATAGGCCGGCAGGTCGGCGATCGAATCCAGCACCACGTCGGCCATGGGAAGAAGCGTCTCGCGGGTACCGGTGCCGGAGAGCACGCCGACGGCGAGGCCGGCACCGCCTGCCCGCGCCATTTCGAGATCGTGGCGGTTATCGCCGACCATGGCGATCTCCGAAGGCCTCAGCCCGGTGAGATCGGAGAAGGCGTGGATCGTATCGGGCGCCGGCTTGGGATTGGCGACCGCGTCATAGCCATAGGCGGCCTCGAACATCTGGGCGATGCCGAGCGCCAGAAGGGTCTTCTCCGCGCCGCTGGTGGAATCGTTGGTGGCGACGCCGAGGCGGAAGCCCCTGGCGTGGAGATGGGCGACCGCCTCCCGACTGCCCGGCAGGGGGACGGATTGCGCCGCCCCCTCGGCTGCGGTGAAGGTGTCGAAGCCCGTCACGATCCGCTTGCGCTCCCCGGCCGGCAGGCCGGGATACCAGAGGGCCACGATGTCGGCATTGGTGCCGGCCGCGAAGACCGAATCCGACCTGAAGCGGCGGGCTTCGAAGTCGTAGCCGGCGGCCGCCAGCAGCGCATTGGCGCGGTCGCGGTCGCCCCCGGCGGCTTCCAGCGCCATCCTCTGGCCGATGGCGAACCACGTCGCCTGAAAATCGACCAGCGTCCCGTCCTTGTCGAACAGGATCCCCTTGATGTTCGCCATGCCCTACTCCGGTTTGCGCAGCCGGTGGATATGGCGCACGAGGCCGCTTGTCGAGGGGTTCTCGGCAGCGGCACCGGCCTTGCCTTCGACGACTGGCAGCAGATCCGTCGCCAGTTCCTTGCCAAGCTCGACGCCCCACTGGTCGAAGGCGTTGATGCGGAACAGCTGCGCCTCGACGAAGACGCGGTGCTCGTAGAGCGCGATCAGGCGGCCAAGCGTCCCAGGATCCAGCTTCCGGTAGACGATGGTGACCGACGGCCTGTTGCCGGAGAAGACCCGATGCGGCGCGATCTTCCCGATCTCGGCCGGCGCCATGCCCTTGGCTTGCATCTGCGCTTCCGCCTCGGCGAGCGTGCGGCCCTTCATCAGCGCCTCCGACTGCGCCAGGCAGTTGGCAAGCAGCAGGTCGTGATGATGGCGCAGCGCCGGCTCGTGGCCTTCGGCCGCGGCCAGGAACTCGACGGGAATGACATCCGTGCCCTGATGCAGAAGCTGGAAGAAGGCGTGCTGCCCGTTGGTGCCCGGTTCGCCCCAGACCAGCGGGCCGGTCGGCGTCGACACCGGGGCCCCGTCGATGGTGACGCTCTTGCCGTTCGATTCCATGTCGAGCTGCTGCAGATAGGCCGGCAGGCGCGACAGGCGCTGGTCGTAAGGGATGACGGCACGTGCCGGATAGCCGCAGATCACGCGATGCCAGTAGCCGACGAGGCCCATGACGACCGGAATGTTCTCCAGCAGCGGCGCGGTCGCGAAATGCTCGTCCATCGCGTGCGCGCCAGCCAGGAAGGCGCGGAAATTCGTCGGACCGACCGCGATCATGATGGGCAGGCCGATCGCCGACCACAGCGAATAACGGCCGCCGACCCAGTCCCAGAAGCCGAAGACACGGTCGGATTCGATCCCGAAAGCGGCGACCTTGTCGAGCGCGGTCGAGACCGCCGCGAAGTGGCTGCCCACCGCCTCCTTTCCAAGCGCTGCCTCGATCCAGGCGCGCGCGGTGGCGGCATTGGTCATGGTCTCCACGGTGGTGAAGGTCTTCGAGGCGATTATGAACAGTGTCGTCTCGGGGTCGAGCCCTTTCAGCGTGTCGGCGATATGGGCGCCGTCGACATTGGAGACGTAGTGCGCCCGCGGGCCGTCGTGATAGGGCGCCAGCGCAAGCGTCGCCATGGCCGGACCGAGATCCGAGCCGCCGATCCCGATATTGACGATGTCGGCGATCGGCTTGCCGGTGGCGCCGGTCGCCTTGCCCGACCGGATGGCGTCGGCAAACGCCTCCATGGCCGACAGCACGGCCTTGACCTCGGCCATCACGTCGACGCCGTCGAGCACGACGCTTTGTCCGGAAAGATTGCGCAGGGCCGTGTGGAGAACCGCGCGCCCCTCGGTGATGTTGATCTTCTCGCCCGACAGCATGGCGGCGCGGCGCTGCTCGACCCCAGCCTTGCCCGCAAGGTCGGCGAGCAGGCGCATCGTCTCGCCGGTGACCGCCGTCTTGGACCAGTCGAGCAGCATGTCGCCCGATGTCAGCGAGAAGGTCTCGAAACGCCGGGGGTCGCGTGCGAAGGCGGCACGCATGTCGACCGTCGTGGCGGCGTGGTGCCGGCGCAGCGCCTCGATCTCCTTGGCAAGCGGGGACTGGGTCAAGGGCATACTCCTTATCAGCAGACGTTCGGGCATCGGCACCAGGGTGGCAGCGGCGCAAGTCCGGCGACCATAGCAGACAAAAGATGTTTTCGAGACGACGGAGCCGGACGATTTCGACAGTCCCGCCATGGCCCCATAGACGACGGATCACTGGCATAAATGGCTAGGATCAGAAAAATTCATTGGTGCAACGCTTTGGTCCAGGACTAGTAGTTTGTAGTCCAGCTAAAACAAAGATTCCGCCCCGGGAGGTGCGTGATGGCTCAGCGAAACGATACCGCGATCTGGTCCGGACTGTTCCGGATTTCCGCCGAATCCGGGCAGACGCTGCAGGCCCAGATCCGGCAGGCGATCGTCGCCGCCATCCTCGACCGGCAGATCGCCGCATCGATGCCGCTGCCTTCCTGCCGCATCCTCGCCGAGAAGCTGGGCGTGGCCCGCGGAACCGTCGTCCTGGCCTTCCAGCAACTGGTCGATCAGGGCTTCCTGATCGCACGCGAGCGTCGCGGCCATTTCGTCAATCCTGAGGTGGCGACCACACCGGCCAAGCCGACGCAGAAGGCTTCCGAATCGACCGGCCAGGTCGACTGGAAGGCGCTGCGCCAGATCAATGCGACCGACATGCAGCGGCCGGCCAAGACGGAGAACTGGATCAAGTCGTCCTACCCCTTCGTCTACGGCCAGTTCGACCCGGCGCTTTTCCCCACCGCCGAATGGCGCGAGTGCAACCGCATGGCTCTGGCGGTGCTCGAGATCCGCAACTGGGCGGCCGACATGGTCGACCGCGACGATCCGCTGCTGATCGAACAGATCCAGGCACGGCTGCTGCCGCGGCGCGGCATCTTCGCCAATCCGGACGAGATCATCGTCACGCTGGGCGCGCAGAACGCGCTTTATATGCTCGCCACGCTGCTGATGACCAAGGGCTCGAAGGTGGCCATGGAAGACCCCGGCTATCCTGATGCGCGCAGCATCTTCCGGCTGGCCGGGGCCGACACGCTGCCGGTGCCGGTCGACAGCCAAGGCATTGTGACTGAAGCCATTTCGCCCGAAGCGGGTTTCGTCTTCGTGACCCCCAGCCACCATTGTCCGACGATGGTGCCGCTGTCGAACGAGCGCCGGCACGATCTCCTGGCGCGTGCCCAGCGGAACAACCAGGTGATCATTGAGGACGGCTATGACAGCCAGCTGGTGGATGAAGCGCCGCAGCAGGCGCTGAAGAGCATCGACCGCTCGGGTCGGGTCGTCTATGTCGGCTCGATGTCGAAGACGCTCGCGCCGGGTCTCAGGCTCGGCTACATCGTCGCTTCGGCGGAACTGATCGCCGAACTGCGCGCGCTCCGCCGTTTCATGCTGCGCCACCCGCCGGCCAACAACCAGCGCGCGGTCGCGCTCTTCCTGTCGCTCGGCCATCACGAGGCCCTGGTGCGGCGCCTCTCGGCGGCCTTCGACGAACGCCGCAAGCGGCTGGTCCAGGCGATCTCCGCCTTCCTGCCGGAGTGGCGCTCGACCGACGCGGCCGGCGGCACCTCGCTCTGGCTCGAGGGGCCGCGCGGCACCGATTCCCGCGCGCTCGCCGAAGCGGCGGCCGCGCGCAGCGTGATCATCGAGCCGGGCGACCGCTTCTTCGACCGCCCGGAAAAGCCGACACGCTACATGAGACTGGGCATCTCCTCGATCGCGCTCCAGCATATCGAGCCCGGCATCCGCGAGCTCGCCACCGCGGCGGGACGGCGCCCGGCCGCGGCCTAGGCAAAGCAAGACAAGAAATGTCGTCTCCAGCGGCCCGGCAACCCCGGGCCGCTGGCATATCCGGCGCAATCGGCTGGCCCATGGAGGGCGAGCCGGGACGGCGCATAGTCAGCACATGTTGCAGCGCCGCGCGTCCATACGGACGCGCAAGGGACGCTCCAAAACGACTGGTTTGCGCATCGTGCTTTCCGGAAATCGATGGCGATTTTCGGGCCGATGCGGAAGGGGAACAAAGCGGCTCGACGCCGGTCCACGGCGCGGGAATGCGCTTCAGGGATCGGAGTGAAAAAAGTCATGTCGATCGTGCTCGAACAGCCCGACAGCGCCACGGAACGTACCTCGCGCCGATCAGGCGGCCGCGAAGCGCGGCGCGCGCTCAGGGCCGCGCCGTTGGCTGAGGACATCCGACCTGTCCGCCCGGGTCTGGAAGGCGGCCGTTACAAGCCGCTTTCGCAGAACGATCTCGAACGCATCCACGAGGCGGTACTGACAGTGCTCGAAACCGTCGGCTTCGCCAACGCGATACCGAGCTGCATCGAAGCCCTGACCCGCGCCGGCGCGGAACTGGGCCAGGACGGACGCATCCGTTTTCCCCGCAGGCTCGTGCTCGACACGGTCAGGACAGCGGCCCGCAACTTCACCCTGTGCGGCCAGGACCCCCGGCACGACATGAGCGTACAGGGAACCAGGGTGCATTACGGCACGGCAGGCGCGGCCGTGCATCTGGTCGATGTCGAGAAACGCGAATACCGGGAGTCGCTGCTGCAGGACATCTACGACGCCGCGCGCATCGTGGACGGCCTGGACAATATCCACTTCTTCCAGCGGCCGATGGTGCCGCGCGACATTCCCGACCCGCTCGAGATGGATTTCAACACGCTCTACGCCTGCGTGATGGGGACGACGAAACATGTCGGCACCTCCTTCACCATCCGCGAGAATGTCGGACCCGCGCTGGAGATGCTTTATGCCATCGCCGGCGGCGAGGAGAACTTCCGCGCGCGGCCCTTCGTGTCGAACTCGAACTGCTTCGTCGTGCCGCCGATGAAGTTCGCCGAGGACGCCTGCGGCGTGCTCGAAGCCTGCGTGGAAGGCGGCATCCCGATCCTGCTTCTGTCCGCCGGGCAGGCCGGCGCGACCGCGCCGGCGGCGATCGTCGGCGCGGTGGTGCAGGCGGTGGCGGAGGTGCTGGCGGGGCTGGTCTATGTGAACGCCCTCAAGCCCGGCCATCCCGCGATCTTCGGCACATGGCCCTTCGTCTCCGACCTGCGCACCGGCGCCATGTCGGGCGGTTCGGCCGAGCAGGCCCTGCTCACCTCCTGCTGCGCCCAGATGGCGCAGTTCTACGACCTGCCGGGCGGCTCGGCGGCCGGCATGGCCGATTCCAAACTGCCCGACATCCAGTCCGGTTACGAAAAGGGCATCACCACCGTGATGGCTGGTTTGTCGGGCCTCAACCTCATCTATGAATCGGCCGGCATGCACGCCTCGCTGCTCGGCTTCTGCCTGGAAAGCCTGATCATCGACAACGACATGCTGGGCCACTGCCTGCGCTGCGTGCGCGGCGTAGAGGTGACGGACGCCGCGCTTTCGATCGACACGATCGCCGAGGTCTGCATGAACGGGCCCGGCCACTATCTCGGCAACGAACAGACATTGCGGCTGATGCAGACGGAGTATTTCTATCCGGCGATCGGCGACCGCTTCTCGCCCAAGGAATGGAACGAGAAGGGCAAGCCCGACATGCTGCAGAACGCGATCGCGGAGAAGAAGCGGATCCTCGCCACGCGGTTCCCGCGCCATGTGCCCAAGGCGGTCGATGACCAGCTCCGGGTCCGCTTCGGCAACCTCATCCATCTGCCGCGCGGGGCGATGGGGCTGTAGGCGGTTCTCGTCAGTAGTCCATGCCGCCGGGCATGGCCGGCGCAGGCGCTTCCTTCTTCGGTTTTTCCGCGATCATCGCCTCGGTGGTGACGAGCAGGCCGGCGACGGAGGCGGCGTCTTCCAGCGCGGCGCGCACGACCTTGGCCGGATCGATCACGCCTTGCGCGAAGAGGTCGCCGAATTCGCCGGTCTGGGCGTTCCAGCCATAGGCGACCTCGTCCTTCTCGCGCAGCTTGCCGACGATGATCGATCCTTCCGCGCCCGAATTCTCCGCGATCTGCCGCGCCGGCGCCTCTATCGCCTTGCGCACGATGTCGATGCCGACCTGCTGGTCCGGGTTCGCAACCTTCAGCCCGTTGAGCGCGGCCGCGGCGCGCAGGAGCGCGACGCCGCCGCCGGGCAGGATCCCCTCTTCGACTGCGGCACGGGTGGCGTGCAAGGCGTCGTCGACGCGGTCTTTCCTTTCCTTCACCTCGACCTCCGTCGAGCCGCCGACGCGGATGACCGCGACGCCGCCGGCGAGCTTGGCCAGACGCTCCTGCAGCTTCTCACGGTCGTAGTCGGAAGTGGTTTCCTCGATCTGGGCCTTGATCTGGCCGATACGGCCCTGGATGTCGGCCTTGGAACCGGCGCCGTCGACGATAGTGGTGGCATCCTTCTCCACCACCGCCTTGCCGGCGCGCCCGAGCATGTCGAGGCCGACATTCTCGAGCTTGATGCCGAGATCCTCCGAAACCGCCGTACCGCCGGTCAGGATGGCGATGTCCTCCAGCATGGCCTTGCGGCGATCGCCGAAGCCCGGCGCCTTGACGGCGACAACCTTCAGGCCGCCGCGCAGCTTGTTGACGACGAGCGTGGCGAGCGCCTCGCCCTCGACATCCTCGGCGATGATGAGCAGCGGTTTGCCCGACTGCACGACCGCTTCCAGCACCGGCAGCATCGCCTGGAGATTGCCGAGCTTCTTCTCATGGATCAGCACGTAGGGCTCTTCCAGCTCGGCCCGCATCTTGTCCTGGTTGGTGACGAAATAGGGGCTGAGATAACCCCGATCGAACTGCATGCCCTCCACGACTTCGAGCTCGGTCACGGCGGTCTTGGCTTCCTCGACCGTGATCACGCCTTCGTTGCCGACCTTCTCCATCGCTTCCGCCAGGAAACGGCCGACCTCGGCATCGCCATTGGCCGATATGGTGGCGACCTGGGCGATCTCGTCGTTCCTGGTCACCTTGCGGGCCTTGCCCCTCAATTCCTCCACGACCGCGGCGACCGCGATATCGATGCCGCGCTTCAGATCCATCGGGTTCATGCCGGCGGCAACCGCCTTGGCGCCCTCCTGGACGATCGCCTGGGCGAGCACGGTCGCGGTCGTGGTGCCGTCGCCCGCCACGTCGCTGGTCCGCGACGCGACCTCGCGCACCATCTGGGCGCCCATGTTCTCGAACTTGTCCTCGAGCTCGATCTCCTTGGCGACGGTGACGCCGTCCTTGGTGACGCGCGGGGCGCCGAAGGCCTTGTCCAGCACGACATTCCTGCCCTTGGGCCCCAGCGTGACCTTCACCGCATTGGCGAGGATGTCGACGCCGCGCAGCATCTTGTCGCGGGCGTCGGAATGGAACCTCACTTCCTTGGCGGCCATCGTCCATCTCCTTCAATCGGCAAACGCAATCGGAAAAACACCACCGGGCAACAGGCCCTTGCACGCCGAAATCCGGCGCGCGAACCCATGCCGATCGAGGCTTGCCTCCGTTGGCGGGAAGGCCCCCTCGCGATTGGAAATCTGGTCCGCCGCCGCCGCCTTTCAAGAGCACGGCCGAAAATTTTCACCCGAGCTTAGGCGTTGATCCGTAACGGCTATTTTGTGTCGTGTCGCAAAACCGCCCATCTGCCTGTCCGTCCTCCGCAGCAGCTGCGCTGCGGCTGCGGAGGGTGGACCGGCATCTTCTCCCCGTTGTAGCGGGGAAAAGACCGCTTGCCTCTATGACGGCATTCGTTTCGCCGCAACGTGGATCAGCGAGATTGTGGGAGACGTCGATCTTCGTCCTGTTCCGCCAGTCGGCACCGGCGTCAATGATTGTCGCGCGGCACGCCCTTGCCCTGACGCGCGACACGCTGGTACTTCAGCGCGGGCTTCAGCACCATGCCTTCGGAGAGCTGGTCGACCATGCCGCGCTGGATCTCCTGCCACGGCGTCTGGTGCGCCGGGTAGCGATAGCCGCCCTCGTTCTGGAGATCGGCGCGACGACGGGTGAGTTCGTCGTCCGTGACGAGCATGTCGGCACGGCCTTTCCTGAGATCGATGCGCACGCGGTCTCCCGTCTTCAGGAGCGCGAGCCCGCCGCCGGCGGCCGCTTCCGGCGAGGCGTTGAGGATGGACGGGCTGCCCGAGGTGCCGGACTGGCGCCCGTCCCCGATGCAGGGCAGCGATTTGACGCCACGCTGGATGAGGGCGGCCGGCGGCTGCATGTTGACCACCTCCGCAGCCCCGGGGTGGCCGATCGGCCCGGCGCCACGCATGAACAGGATCGTGTGTTCGTCGATGCCGAGCGATGGATCCTCGATCCGGGCGTGATAGTCCTCGCGCCCGTCGAAGACCACCGCCTTGCCCTCGAAGGCTTCGGGATCGCGCGGGTCGGACAGATAGCGCTCGCGGAACTCTGTCGAGATCACGCTGGTCTTCATGATGGCGGAATCGAAGAGGTTGCCCTTCAGGTTGATGAAGCCGGCATCGACCTTGATCGGCTCGGCCGCGGGAAGGATGACCTCGGCATTGGTGCTCGCCGCATCACGGCAGTTCTCCGCGATGGTGCGGCCATTGACCGTCCTGGCATCCGGGTGAGGCAGCAGGCCGGCCTTCAGCAGTTCGGCGACGACCGCGGGGACGCCGCCGGCGCGATAGAAATCCTCGCCGAGATAGGCGCCGGCCGGCTGCATGTTGACCAGCAGCGGAATGCGGTGGCCGACCGCCTGCCAGTCGTCATTGTCGAGCGAAACGCCGAGATGGCGGGCGACGGCGTTGAGGTGGATCGGCGCATTGGTGGAGCCGCCGATCGCCGAATTGACGACGATGGCGTTCTCGAAGGCCTCTCGCGTCATGATGTCGGACGGCCTAATCTCCTCATGCACCATTTCGACGATGCGGCGGCCGGTGTCGTAGGCCATCTGTCCGCGTTCGCGATAGGGCGCGGGGATGGCGGCCGAACCCGGAAGCTGCATGCCGAGCGCCTCGGCCAGCGAATTCATGGTCGAGGCCGTGCCCATCGTGTTGCAATAGCCGACCGACGGCGCCGAGGCCGTGACGGCCGCCATGAAACCTTCCGCGTCGATCTCGCCGGCCGCCAAGCGCTCGCGCGACTTCCAGACGATGGTGCCGGAGCCGATGCGTTCGTTGCCCTGCCAGCCGTTGAGCATCGGGCCGACGGAAAAGGCGATGGCCGGAATGTCGACCGTCGCCGCCGCCATGAGCAATGCCGGCGTGGTCTTGTCGCAGCCGATGGTCAGCACCACGCCGTCGAGCGGATAGCCGTATAGCACCTCGACCAGCGAAAGATAAGCGAGGTTGCGGTCGAGCGAGGCGGTCGGACGCTTGCCCGATTCCTGGATCGGGTGGCACGGAAATTCGAACGGAATGCCGCCCGCCGCCTCGATGCCGGCACGCACGCGCCTGGCGAGCTCGATATGGTGACGGTTGCAGGGGGACAGGTCCGATCCCGTCTGGGCGATGCCGATGATCGGCTTGCCGGACTGCAACTCGCCGCGCGTCAGGCCGTAGTTGAGATAGCGCTCGATATAGAGCGCGGTCATCTCGGGATCGTCCGGATTGTCGAACCACTCCCGCGACCTGAGCTTCTTTGGCTGCTTTGAACCGGACATATGGCCCTCCAGGAATCCGACCCGCATGGTTAGGCCAACGGCCGGTCGGCGGCAAGTGGGGCTTGCCCTATTTGTCCGACAAATAGCATGCTTCTCTGGTGCGTCCTTCGAGGCTCGCTGCGCTCGCACCTCAGGATGAGGGAGGCTGGCACTACACACCCAGGACAAGCGAGGCTGGCACGACACACCCAAGACAAGTGAGGCTGGCACTACACACCCAGGACAAGCGAGGCTGGCACGACACACCCAGGACAAGTGAAGCTGGCACTACGCACCTCAGAACGAGGAAGGCGGGCACTACGCCCCTCATCCTGAGGTGCGAGCGCAGCGAGCCTCGAAGGACGCACCATGTACCGGACGCCTTGATGCTCCCGCCGATCCAGAAGGCGAGACCGATCCAGCACTTTGGTGCGATGGACAAGGCCGACGTGTTTCGCTACGCCTCCAAGATGCTAGTGGAGGAATTCGGCATGGCTCTGGTCATCGAAGGCGAGGAACGGATCGCGGCACCCGTGCAGAAAGTCTGGGAAGCTCTGAACGATCCGGACGTGCTCAAGGACTGCATCCCCGGATGCCAGAGCCTGGAGAAGAAGTCCGACACCGATCTGGCGGCGACCGTGGTGCTCAAGATCGGGCCGATCAAGGCGACCTTCAACGGCGAGGTGACGCTGAAGAACCTCAACCCGCCGCATTCCTATACCATCGCGGGCGAAGGCAAGGGCGGTATCGCAGGCTTCGCCAAGGGCGGCGCCGACGTGACGCTGACGCCCGATGGGGAGGACACGACGGTGCTGACCTATGCCGCCAAGGCCGATGTCGGCGGCAAGATCGCCCAGCTCGGCAGCCGGCTGATCACCTCGACGTCGAAGAAGCTGGCGGGACAGTTCTTCTCGAGCTTCAACGAGCGGGTGAGTCAATCGTGAATGGTGAATGGTGAATGGTGAATGGTGAATGGTGAATGGTGAATGGTGAATGGTGAATGGTAGGAAAGATCAGCGGCGGCTCATCGAAAGTGCCATGCCATGAAATTTTTGTGACCATTCACCATTTTACCATTCACCATTCACCGTCCTATTCAAATACAATCTTCGGCGTTGCCGCCTCGGCAGCACCGCGTTCGGCGTTGACACGATCCCAGACCCGCGTCGCGATGTCGCGATAGATACGGGCCTCGGTTCCGTCGGGCTCCGACGCCACGACCGGAGCCCCCGCATCGGAGGTCTCGCGAATCCCCATGACCAGCGGCACTTCGCCGAGGAAGGTGACGCCGAGGCGTTCGGCCTCCTTGCGCGCGCCGCCATGGCCAAAGATGTCGTAGCGCTTGCCGGTGTCGGGGGCGACGAAATAGCTCATATTCTCGACGATGCCGAGCAGCGGCACATCGACCTTTTTGAACATGTTGAGACCCTTGCGGGCATCGATGAGGGCGAGATCCTGCGGGGTGGAGACGATGATGGCGCCGGCGAGCGGGACCTGCTGCGCCATTGTGAGCTGGGCGTCGCCCGTGCCGGGCGGCATGTCGACGACGAGCACGTCGAGCTCGCCCCATTGGACCTCCCGCAGCATCTGGGTCAGCGCCGACATGACCATCGGCCCCCGCCAGATCATCGGCGTCTCCTCGTCGACGAGGAAGCCCATCGACATCACCTTGAGGCCGAAATTCTCCATGGGCTTCAGGGTCTTGCCGTCGACCGTCTCGGGCCGCCCGTGGATATTCAGCAGGCGGGGCATCGATGGACCGTAGATGTCTGCGTCGAGCAGGCCGACCCTCAGCCCGTTGGCCTTCAGGCCGAGTGCGATGTTGACGGCGGTGGTCGACTTGCCGACGCCACCCTTGCCCGACGCCACCGCGATGATCGCGTCGATGCCCGGCACGCCGCGCTTGCCCCTCGCCTCGGAGGGCGGCGCATGCGGCGCGGGCCTCGCGGCCGGAGCAGGCCGCGGCTGCGCGGGGGCTGACGGGCGCGGCGCCGGCCGGGGCTGCGCGCTCTCCATGCCCCCGCCCTTCTTCTCGGCCGTCAGCGCGACAACGGCGCCGGCGACGCCCGGGATGGCGCGCACCACACGTTCGGCGGCGGCGCGCAGAGGCTCCATCTCCTGGGCGCGGGCTGCCGGGACGGTGATCGAGAAGAACACCTTATGGTCGGCGATGAAAATCTCCGAAACCAGCCCGAGATCGACGATGTTGCCGGTGAAGTCCGGTCCGTTGACCGTCCGGAGGCTGGCGATGACGGTTTCCTTGGTGACGGACATGATGCCTTGCCTGATTGCTTTTCGTGACCGTGAGATAGTGCATTCCGATCGCGGAACCAAGCATGACAGGCGACGCTCGGCGTCGCGCCTGCCGGCGCTGGATCGGTTGTCACGAAAAAATCCGAAGCTGTGTCGATTTCCCGCTTCGCCGATCGTCGTCGGTTCGGAGCGGGAGGACGCCTGCCCGCCCGACAACCCCATCAAGGAGGACAAGATGAAGTTCGTACCTTATCTCAGCTTCGACGGCCGATGCCGGGAAGCCTTCGAATTCTATGCCAAGGTGCTGAAGGGCGAGATCGTGGCCATGATCAGCCATGCCGAGACGCCTGCCGGCGAACATGTCTCGAAGGACTGGCAGGACAAGATCATCAATGCGCATCTGATCGCGGGCGGCCAGTCGCTGATGGGCGCGGATTCGCCGCCGGAGATGGGTGACGCCACGAAGAAGGGCTTCAGCATCTCGATCGAGATCGACGACGAGAAGGACGCCGAGCGCATCTTCAACGCATTCGCGGACGGCGGAACGGTTACGATGCCGTTCGAGCCGACCTTCTGGGCGAAGAAGTTCGGCATGGTGACGGACAGATACGGCACGCCCTGGATGATCAATCACGGCATGATCGGCTGATCCCCTCGCAAGCGGGCCGCGCCAGCGTGTCGCATGAAAGTGGAGGCAGCGAGGCGCGGCCCGTCTATCGCCGGATTTGGGCATGGCAGCGTGAAGAAACTGCATGGAAACGCCGATTGCTGTCCTTGACGCCCTTCGAGTTGTGCAGTTTCATCAATCTGCAACCGAGGAAGGGCAGGTCGTGAAAGCGTTCCACAACCGTGACCGGTTCACGTCGGCGACGAACCTGTCGGCTGCGTTGGCCTGCCGCGGCGTTCGATGAGTGCTGCACCCCACACCGCAATCAAATTGCGCCAATCAAATCTGCGCATTGAGAGCATGCGAAAGGACCGATCATGCTTGGCATCTTCGACGTGGATCCGCCGATTTCCGGAACACCCACCCCGGGTCTGAAAAATGCATCTGACAACCTGCTAACAGCGGCCACGGATGCAGTTCGCAGAAGGAATCTAAAAGAATCCGGCTTTCAAAGCAGATCTAAGTTTATCACGAGCGTTATCCCGACAATGACGCAAGATGACGTCAACAATGCGCGGGAACGTATTTTGGGAACAATTTCGCTGGAGCTTTTCGAGCAGAAAATCAAAGATTACCTCGCTCGACAGTATGGCCGGCTCAAGGGGCCCGTGCAGAATGCTTTTGGCGAGATCCCCCGATTCGCCAAACGAGCGTCAAGTGCAGGCTACCCTCTGGAAGATGAAGAGGTTCAGAAGGAGTTTGCCGGCTTTGTCATGTCGTATGTCACCGATGGGATGCAGGGCGAGGACACGACCGGCACACAAATCGGCAACTTTCGCGGGAAATGGCCTGGCGGGGGGTTCGGCTGACAGGGAAACGCCGTGCGGCGAAAGCGAAAGATCTGCAAAGGCGGGCTGCTCCTATGCGCTATGCGCCGTCCCTCCAGCAATGACCGCATGATGCGGCGGCGCGAAAGGATTGACGAGCGAACCAATCAGCTTGCGATAGGCGGAACGGCGAGCTTGGCTTCAAGCAACTGACGCATCGTCGCGTCGACATGCTCGGCGATGCATTTCGAGATCTCACCGGCTTCGCGTACCGGCTCGCCGCCTCGCTCGAATCTCACCTTTCCCGATCTTACATGGTCCTGCAGGGCTCGTTCCAAATCGGCACGATCATGGCTTCCGTCAAGCTCGGGCAGGAGCAGCGTGGCCACCAGACCCAGCGGGACGGGCTCATGCCATCGATTGAAGATCGCAGGGATGGCGCAATCGCGAGAGATTTCAGCCGCGCGACGGATCGCAGGCTCGATCGCGATGCGGCCCTCGGCTCGCTCGCCGATGCGCACCGGCGCGATACGGAACCGCGCCAAGCCCTTGATGACGAGGTGGTCCAAAAGCTCGTCTATCACGGGCATCAGCTCCTGCTCGGAGGCAGCGCCGAGCAGGGCTCCCGTGCGCTCCACCAGGTCATTGTAGGAGACCGTTTCCGGCCAGCTATCGGAGAGCACCTTGACAGCGGCTTTCACTGCCGGTTTTTCGGTTGCAAGGCTGGACGTATTCGTCCCGAACACTTGGCGGGAACTGTCCAGCCTTATCCGGCCGTCCTGACAAGACAGCCGGGCTGCGAAATGCAGTTTTCGCATTCGCTCACCATCGATCCGATAGCGGATATCGCCCGCTTGCCGATCGTGGACGAGCAAGGTCTGCCTGAACGTCCGATTGGCGACAAAATCGAGATATTGTTCTAGAAGGACCTGGCTGTGGCCGCATTCCTTCAGCAACGGCTCTGCGACATCCTGGCCATAGTTGCTGGCGAACATCGTCGAAGGTTGAGCCTCTGCCAGATAGGCCAGCCCGTGTGCGCCTGCATCTCTTATGAAGTCCTGAAAGTAGCAGGGGGCGTTGAACGGTTCGAGATATTCGTGGGCAAGATAGTTATCCTGCTGCGTGCGCAACTCGGGCAGCGTGTGCTCAAGGGTCTTGGCCAGTATGCTGCCCCTGGGGGCCAACCGCTCGAGAAAGTCGAGCATCCCCTTCGCGTAGCCGAGCCGCTCGGCCGGGGTGGCACGCGCCGCACCTCGCAGCATCATGGCGTCGCGCACGATCTCCCTGGCCTTCCAGCCGGGATAGACATTGTAGCTGACATAGGCGATGCCGTCGGGCGCGAGGTTCTCCTTGCAGATGCGGAGAATGGCCTCCCGCACATGCGCCGGAACCCAGCTGTAGACGCCGTGGCAGATGACGAAATCGAAGCTGCCAAGGCCCTTCGAATCCAGTGCGGCCACATCGGCCTCGATCAGCCGGATGTTGGAAAGGCCGAGAGCATCTACCCGCTCCTTTCCCAGTGCGATCTGAACGCCGGAGAGATCGATGCCGACGAGTTGTGCCGCAGGGTTTCTTGCCGCGAACGGTATCAGGTTGCCCGCCGACGAGCAGCCGAGTTCCAGAACTCGCGCGGTGGCGACATCGGGCGCATCCAACCCGAACAGATGCGCCACCGCAGCCAGGCTTTCGGGAGCCGATTGCGGGAAGGGGTGCGACGTGTACGGCAGCTCGTCATACACCGACTTGACCAAGCTGACCGTTTCGCTCACCGGCTTCATCTATCGCAGACCCAAGGCGGCAATCCGGTCGAGCGCTGCCGAGAAGCCATGCAGCGATATCGGGAAATTCAGTTTCTGGCCCGAATCGGCGACAACCCCGAGGTTCAGACGGGAGCCAGCCCGCAGCTTCGCAACAGTCGCGGAATCCATGGGATACGAGGCGATACATCCATTCGGCAAACATGTGCGGATCCGCACCGGCGGCAACGGCGGCCGATCGTCGATATTCGGCGTCACCCCGGTGTCGAGGACGATACCGAAGGGGAGGAGCAGCGTTGCGTTGGCTGTGCCGTCGCGACGCGCCTGCACCTCGATGGCAAGAAGCCTCTGTCCGTTCTGCTGTGTCTGATCCTGGGAAATGGCGCAGGCAGGCACCTTGTCGCGCATGACGCAGGAAACCCGCCAGTCCTGATACGTCTCCTGCAAGGCTGACAGGCCGTCGGGCGACTGGGCCATGGCTGTCGTCGCAGACATGAACATGGCGATCAAACAGGGAAGGGCACGCCCGGGACGCGATGCTCCCGAAGCGTGCTCGAGCGACGACGCGGCGAGAGCAAAGGGCCCCGTCCGGTTCGGTCGCCCTGCTGACGTGGATGTCGAGAAAGGCAAGCGTGCCTCTTTCCGTTTCGAGGGTCGCCAGGTATCAGCGATGAGCTGACGCACTTTTCCCGCGCCGAGGCGTCAAGTGCATACCCATTCACGGACCTTGCACTCCATGCCCGATGTCTCACAGGCTTGAACGGCAAGGTCCTCGGCTTCTCGCCGCGTTGGCGCCGACTTCACGCCCCACGGGCTCATGCGATCGAGCTTTTCCTTGCCGATCGCGAGAGCGCCGCAATGATTGTATGGAAAACCGGTATCGTCGTCATCGTCCCAATGCCGGTGATTCCGGAAGACCTCGACGACTTTGCAAGCCTCGCCGCCCGCGTTCTCGCAATGCTTGAACGCTATGTCCATGGCTTCCTGCCGCTTGTCGGCGCCCCAGAAGAAACCGTGCTTTTCGTCGATGTCGGAATAGGCGATCGCCGCCCAGATGCCGCGCTCCTCCTGAGGAGGGGGAACGGGTGCTTCCGATATCCCGACCGCGAGATCAGCGGACGCGACCTGCCCCGTATATGCGAGCAGAAACCCCAGGGTTGCAAAGGTAGACCTGAATTTCATCTTGTCCCTCCTCACTTACCCGCCGCCACGGCCACGGAAATCACGACGCAGTTGTTTCCGGTAGGCAGGAGCATTGCGTTGCCCCCGCCGTTGGCAAGTTCATAGACGCTGATTTGTCCAAGGTTGTTTGCAAGCTTGGTTCCCTGCGGCAGCATGGCCGGAATTTCTGCGCATGAAGCTGCAAACGGTGCGACCCGGACCATGGTGCCTTCGCAAACCGATGCGCCAGGCGCGGCGAACACGACGCCCGCCGCCGGACCGCTGTACCCCGGCGTGGCATAGTTCATGCCCACGAGGGCCTGTACCGCATGCTTGTCCGGCGTCTCGGGATTCCAGTTCGACTGGATGCTGTATTGGGAACCCGTGGTCAGCAATTCCCCAAGGACAGGATAGACGGAGGAACAGGATTGCAAGCCGGCCTGTTTGGCGTGCTGCAGGAAGGGCGTATCGGCAAGACCTTGACCGGCTTCATTCGTCTCCGCAACCGCCGGCTGCGAAACGAAGTTTCCGATCGCGTCGTAGCGCATCGCCGCGTAACCGGCAGCGCCCACAACCGCGATGCCCAGCAACGAGAAGGCCGCCGTCTTCAGCCAGTTTCGCCGCAGCTCCTTCCGGTCGTCGACCTCGCTGTGGACGGCATCACCGCTCTGGTTGCGGGACATTATCCTGTCGTGGATCGATTGCTGGTTCATGGGGAGTGCCCTCGTCAATTGATCGCCTCAACGGCGGTAGAAAGGCCCTTGAGGGTCGCGGTCACGCTGATGGTTCGTCCATCAGTGGTCGGGTAGGAGATCGTCGGTGCCGCGCTTCTCGAAATCTGCTCGCGCATGATGGGGCCGATCGGCAGCATGCCGATGCAAACCGCTTCGTTGCATCCGTCAAGCTGGACCTTGACCGGCTCCTTGCGCCCCTCGAACGCCAGCGAGACAAGGCCGTCGCTCCTGGCGACGGGCGCCGTGCGCAGGATCATATAGGGGTTGCCTTCCTGCGTGGCCGCGAGCGACCAGCTGAAGGCGATCTCTCCCGCCTGGTTCTCGATGATCTGGGTGACGTTGCAGACCCTTTGACGTTTCTCCAGGTTTTCGTCGCAGATCAGCGTCCAGTTCTCGAAAGGCCGGATGATCCTCTGGTAACCGCCCGGCTTCACATCCGGAGGTGCTGCGACCTCGGACGGCTTTATTCGCCAGCCAGAAGGATTTGCCTCCTGTCCGGTCGCGTGGGGGCCAGACAGGAACAGGCAAGCCATGAAGGTTGCGGCGCCGGAGATCGCCCGTGTGAGCATTGCGGTCAGTTCAGAGTGAAGCTGACACCGGCGCCGGCGCCCCAGTGTCCACCGGCGGTCGTACCCAACAGATTGGCTCGGACCCGACCGTTTTCGCTGGTGTAGCCGGCGCCGAAGGCGACCGCTCCCTCGCCTCGCCACAAGCCGCCGCCCATTGCGACGCTCACCTTGCCGGGCCGATCGTCGAAGCGGAGCGATGCCGCAGCGAGTCCTATGGCGGCGGCCTGCCGCGCCTCGTCCTGGACCTCGTCGAACTGCTGGTTCAACTGGTTGAACTTCTGATCGGTATAGTCGTTGGCTTCGTTCAACGTCGTCTCTGCGATCCTGTCCGCGTAGTCGTTGGCAGTATCGATGGCATAGCTGACACGGTTGTCGGTGTAGGACTTGGACTGGGTGATCCCCTCGTTCAATTGGGAGACATTGACGACATCGGTAGGCGCCACCCCCTTGCCGACATTCGAGATGACCACCGGCGCATTCACATCGCCGCCCTGCAGCGTGATGCTGTTCTTCTTGGTGCCGTCGGGATTGACGTCATAGAAGACCGCGCTGTTGTTGATGTTCCCGATGCCGCCCTGCAGGTCCTCGATCGCCGAGTTGGTGGCATGAAGCTGCGACCCGTTCACGGCGTCGGTGCTGTCTGCCGAAATGCGACCGGCCGCGACATTCGTGACCGTGCGCTCCGCGCCTTGATGACCGACGCTTACCGTTCCAACCGGAGCAGCGCCGGCAAAGTCATAGTGCTTGCCCCTGATGGTGGCGCCGGATGTGCCGACGGCCGCCTCCGTCGCGGAACCCGAGCCGAGCGCAACGTCATTGGCGTTGTTCGCCTGCGCTCCTTCGCCGAGCGCGACAGCGCCCTGCCCGGTCGCCGCGGCGCCGTGGCCCGCAGCCAGGCTGTCGGTTCCGCTCGCCACGCTTTCCGGTCCGATGGCGACGCTGTCGGTACCGGTGGCCGCGGAATCGGCGAGCGTCGAGTTGGCGCGGAAATATTTGATGCCCCCGCCATTGTTGATGTTGCTGATCGCATTGTCCACGGCGGTGAAGCCGTCATGGATCGTCGTGTAGCTGCCGCCCTGGATGTTGTAGGTCGGCCCGGTGATCGTGCCGTCGGGATTGACGACCGAGTTCCCGCCGAGATGATTGGTGATCTGCGTGCCCAATCCTCTCAACTGGCTGACATTCACCGCATCGGTATCTGCCGAACCGGCTGCGACATTCGTGAGCTTGCGTTCCGAACCGGCCGAACCAAACGACACTTCGCCGAACGAGGTCTGCGCCGCCGCAAGGCCGAAGGCCGTGTAGCTGGCTTGAGCGCCTACCGTCGTCATGGACGAAGCACCGATCGCGACGCTGTTGATGTGGTTGCTTTCGGCGCCTGCGCCCAAAGCGACGGACTGAATCCCGGCGGCTTTCGATTCCGTGCCGATCGCGACGCCGTCGGCCAGCATCACATGAGCGCCCTGCCCGATCGCCGTGCCGCCCGGAGCGACCTGGTCGACGATCGCGCCATTGCCGATGCCGATGCCGTTGTCTGCGTTGACCACCGTCGTCGGACCGACCGCCACCGACTCTGCGCCGACGGCAAGGGAATCCCCGGCAATCGAATTGGCGTGGAAATATTTGGTCGAGGTCACCGCGACCGACGCGATGGCGCCCTGGAGCTGCCGAATGGTCACCGCATCCTGGGCGTTCGTGCCGTCCGCGACATTGGTGATCTGCCGATAGGAAGTGTCCGTGCCGACCGACACGGCCCCGAGCAGCGTCTTGTCGGTCGTGTTGTATTCGATGAAGTTGGATGGACCGGCTGCGATCTGGCCCGCGGCAGGCGCCAGCACCCGATCGGCGATCGATCCGGAGCCGAGAGCTACCCCGCCGTCGATCGTGGCCTGGCTGCCGCGGCCGAGCGCGAGCGAATTGTCGGCGGCGGCCGTCGCCTGGTAGCCAACGGCGCTCGAGCCGATCCCTTGCGCGAAGGAATCGGTGACCGGGAGCGTCCTGTCGTTTGTGCGAACGTAGCGGATGCCGTCGCCATTGGCGTCCGTGTAGGCCGTCGACGTGTCTCCGGCGATATTGTTGATCGTGTTGCCGATATCGCCAATCGTATTGCCGAGATTGGTGATGTCGGTCGTGTTCGCCGTCACCTGCTGGTTGGTCGCGAAGAGTTGCGACCCGTTGACGGCATCGGTCGAAGCGGACGAGAGCTGACCCGCCGCGACGTTCTGGATCTGGCGTTCGGCGCCCGCCGAACCGACCGAGAAGGCGCCGGCCGGAGTGTCTCCGGCAAAGGTGTAATTCGTGCCGCCGATCGTCGCGCCGGCAACCGCAGTCGTCGTGCCCGACGCCGAATTCAGGCCGATCGCCACGTCACCGGCATTGTTGGCCACGGCGTTCGGGCCGACGGCGACGGAATCCGTGCCGAGCGCCTGGGAATCCGGCAGCGTGGAGTTGGCGTGGAAATATTTGATGCCGCCGCCATTGTTGATGTTGTTGACGGCGGTTCCGAGGCTGTCGACCGCCTGGTTGGTCGCATAGAGTTGCGAGCCGTTGATGGCGTCGGTCGAAGTGTCGCTGATCCGTCCCGCGGCGACATTGGTGATGGTGCGTTCCGCACCTGCCGCGCCTACGCTCACGGTCGACGTCGGCGTCGAGCCGACGAAGTTGTACGTCGTGCCGTTGATCGTTGCGCTCGGCGTGCCGACCGCGACGGCCGTCACCGAGCCCGAGCCCAAAGCGACATCGCCGGCGTTGTTGGCGACCGCGGTGTCGCCGAACGCGACCGCGCCCGCCGCCAGCGCGCTGCTGGTGTTGCCGATCGCGACGCTGCCCTGGCCGATGACGGTGTTCTGATAGCCGATGCCGACCGCGCCCTGCGCCGCCGTGCCGGGCGTGCTGATCGCCTGGCCGCCGCCGCCGACCATATTGGTGTTGCCCATCGCGACCGAGCCGTTGCCGGTAGCGGTGTTGTCCTTGCCGCTCGCGATCGCGCCGTCGCCGGTCGCGGTGTTGGGATCGCCGATCGCCACCGCGCCGTCGCCATTGGCGATGTTGCCGGAGCCGATGGAGACCGCCTTGCCGCCGGTCGCGGTTGAGCCGTTGCCGATGGCGACGGCATCTTCAGAATCGGCGACGGTGCTGGTGCCCATCGCAATCGCGTTGAGCGCCGAAGCATTGGCGTTGTTGCCGATCGCCGTGGCGGTAAGAGCCGTGGCCTGGGCTCCCGAACCCATCGCGATCGAGCCGATTCCACTCGACACGGTCGCATTGCCCAGAGCCAGCGCGAAGTTGGCCGAAGCATTGGCATTCGGTCCGAGCGCTGCTGAGCTTGTCCCCGTCGCACGGGAACTTGTCCCGATTGCAGTGGCAAACTGGGCCGATGCCACGCTTTGGCGTCCTATCGCGGTGGCGTCGGCCACCGATGCCGTCACATCTGTGCCAATGGCGATGGCGCTCTGTGCGAGAGCTCCCGTTCCCGCAACAGTGCGCCCGCCAATATTGATGGCGTTGATCGCGGACGCGGTCGCCTGGAAGCCGATCGCGATAGCATTCTGATCGCTTGCGACGGCGGAGCTGCCTTGGGCAAAGGCATCTATTCCCGACGCATTCGCCTGAAACCCGAGCGCAGTGGCGCGCGCCCCGCTGGCAACCGCCAGCCGACCTCCGGCGAACGCAAAGAGTGCGCTAGCCGTGGAGGCGACACCGACCGCGGTGGAGTTCGATCCCGAAGCAATGGCGGCGGTGCCCAAGGCGCTGGCGCCGGCAGAGGTCGCACTGGCGTTGACGCCGAGCGCAACCGCATTGATGTGGCCTGCGACCGTGTTGGCGCCCAGCGCCATGCCGCCATCGCCCGTGGCTCGCGAATTCAGGCCGAGGGCGATCCCGTAGAACCCTGTCGCATCGGCATCGTAGCCGATCGCGACCGAACCGCTCGTCCCGGTCGCGGTGGCTCCACAGCCGATCGCGGTGGCCTGAGCCACGGCACTCGTGGCCAGGCCGCAAGCCGGGTTGGCCAAAGTGCCATTTCCGATCGCGACCTGCGCGAAAGCCGTTTGCGGAATCATGATCCCAATGCCGCCGACCAGCGCCCCGACTGCCGTGCCGGCTCCCAGCGTGCCAAGCCCCAGCCGGCTGCGCTTCATGCCGAGCACGCGATGGGCCATGCGCAGCACCGCTATCAGCCTGCGGCGCTGCGAGCGGCTGTCGCCGCCGTCCGAAACCCAGTTGCCGACAAATCCGCGACGGGATTCCCCCTCAATGCCTGCAGTCATTTTGCGTTTTCCTCGGTGTTGCCCGGGCTTCCTGTTGCCGCATTCGCCCCGGCGGTTGAAAGGTCTTCGAAATTCGACGTTTTTTCCTGAAGGATGCGTCCGATCTTCGCACCCTGGCTCTCGATCAGCGCGCAAGCGCTCGCGACCCATGGCTGCGTAGGTTCCGGAACTGCGTGCAATGCAGTGCGGGCCCGGTCCGGCGGCAGCTCGACCGCCACCAACGCGCGACAGAGATCGAAATGAAGAGCCGGTTCCTGCTCTGCGTAAGCCGGAGAGGTCAATCCAAGCACGAAACAGGCAAAGAGATGATCGATCTCCGGGTCGGTGATCCGGCTGGCGTACTGGCGCCGCAAGGCAGTCCAGGCCGCCTCGACCTTGGGACTGAACAACTCGAATTCCGGAAACTGCATGTTCATCGGCGTTTCGCGAATGGAAACGCTGGCGCTCGGAGCGTTCGAAGGCCTTTCGCGAGGCTCGAACGACGGCATGCGATTTTCTGCCTGGGGCGCCATGTCGCGTCCCGATATCGGCGACATGCGATGGAACGTGCACCGGCCATCTTTGCCGCACCGGCAGAGGCGGTAGCGTGAAGCCTCGCCGCACCGGCAAACTGGTTTTCCGGACAACGCGCAGCATCGCACAGCGAAACTGGCTTTCGCATGAAGGCCTCCTCGGATGTGCAACCGTCCGACGAAGCTTCGTGCCGCGATGCCTGGTCGCGCCGCCGAGGCATCACGTCGGTGATTCCGACGCCGCATCGATGCCTGGCGGAAAGCTCCGGACCCCCGGACGATTCCATGAGCGCAAGGAAGACATACTTCTGGCGCGCGGTATTCCAGAAAGTTCCGATTCTGTTTCAGGAAAGTGCAGCGCCGAGGCGCGGCGCCCGTGCGTCAGGGCCAACCCGACAGCCGCTTCAACCCGAGGGCAGGCTCGCCGTGGCCCCGGAATCTCGAATGGATGCTTGCCCCTCTCGCCGCATCTGCATCGGCGTCATTCCGCGGTATTTCATCATAACGGTCGTCAAATGGCTCTGGCTCGAGAACCCGCTCACATGAGCGACCTCCGCAATCGGCAGTTCGCCCTTGACGAGCAGTCTTTCGGCGAAGCCCAGGCGCAGGCGCAGTATATGTCTGTACGGCGGTTCGCCGAAGCTCCTGGTGAACGCCTGTATGAAATGGCGCGGCGAAAGACCGGAGACGGCGGCAAGCTCGGCCACCGAGATCTTGCACGAAAAATTCGCTTCCAGAAATTCCTGCACCCGCCTTGCGCTGCGGTTCGACAGTCCGCCCTTCGGTCCCGGCACCGGATTACCCATTCCCGTATAGTTCCGGAGAATATGAACGCCGAACATGGTGACCAGCGAATCCACGTAGAGCTCGTTCGGGGGCACCGCGCGCGTCAATTCAGCCTTCAACAACTGCGCGAGATGCAGTGCGGCAGGATCGATGGTCCCGAAGGGGGGGCGGCCGGAGTTCGGGATCGCCCATGGAGAACTCCTGGGCGGCGAGTTCGAGCAGGCTCTCGGGCCTGATGGCGACGATCACGCTTTCCCTTGCGGACGACCAGACGGCCCGGCCTTCGACATTCGCCGGCTGGATAACGAGCGCTCCAGTCGGAGCATCGTACTCCTGCATCCTGTCGCTCCCCAGCGACGCCCGGTTCCCCGGCGCCGGCGCAAGCATGACCGCCGCAAAATGGGTCTCGGCCAGCACGGTCTGCGATCCCGGCGGCCGACGAGAATAGACTGCGCCGCCTCGGAAGGTTGTCAGCCGCGGCCCCGCCTCATTGGGAATGACATCGAGAATCTCATTTGCCCGTTGCCAATCTGTCCCGGAACTGCCGCGTTCCAGGACATCGCTCTTGTGCCGCATTCCCGCCTCAGCGTGTTGCCGGCCAACCGAATTTCCGCTGCCTGAGACGCAGCCGGTAATTCAAATCGACGCCTGAGTTGCCTCCTTCAAGCCCCGTAAACCCCCGTCGCAACCTAAAGGCGACGCCCGGCATTGGAAAGGGCATTGTTGGCAGCGGGTAAAAAATCTCTGAACAAATATTTTTGATCCCTACATCAGCGGCGGCTATTTTAGATATTGCTAAATCAAAATCGGCGACACTACTAAATCAAAGTCGGCTTGATTCATACTCATAGCTCAGATTTGAAGCACAGTTTTCGCAGTCGGGCGGACAGTGACAGGCAATCGACCTCACTGCAGCGCACCTTCGTCAGGAGCCGCCGCGAGTTTTCTCATACATGTCCCACGAAAGCTCGACCAGGGTCAGAAGAACATCCTCCCGGCTCCAGCCTGCCTCTACCGCTGATTGCACGATTTCGTTGAGAATCGGACACAATTGGCGTTCGCATTCGGCCAGCAGATCGCCATCGGCATCGCCAGCCGGAGGACTTCCGAAGTCGAACGCTACCAACAAACGGTCTCCCCAATCATTTATATGTTTTGCGGATCGAAATACTCTTCAACATACCGTATTCCTGAAAGGACGAAAGTTGGCCCTAAGGGAACCGTGACGTCGCGGAAACACCGTCGGACGACAACGGCAACGCGGCCTGACCGGGGTCTCTTTTCCAATTGGCGCCGTGCCACGTTCTCAGCTCGAGGCGCAACATGCCGCGCCAGGATGACCCAAATGCGGCAGCGGGTCCCCAGGGAAGCGCACAGGAGGCCTCCGTCTCACAGGCGAGACGATTCGGCAGCGCTCGGCCGCCGCGAGTCTGCAGGCCGATTTCGCCGGTCAATTTTTGCCTGGGCCATTTTCACGCCGGGCACCCTGGCATTGCCAGCGAACGCGATTCGGACGACCCTGTCTTCCCGTCACGACGGTTGGCATCCATGATCGACAAGCTGGAATTCTTCATCGCACTCGCCAAGGAGGAGCATTTCGGCCGGGCCGCCGAGCAGCTCGGCATCACCCAGCCGACGCTGTCGGCCGCCATAAAACAGCTTGAGGACCAGCTCGGCGTGATGCTGGTGCAGCGCGGCTCGCGCTTCCAGGGGCTGACGCCGGAAGGGCGGCAGGTGCTCGAATGGGCGCGCCGCATCGTCGGCGACACGCGCACCATGAAGGAGGAGATGCGTGCGGCGCGCCACGGGCTTTCCGGCCGCATCCGCATCGCGGCCATTCCGACCGCGCTCGCCATGGTGGCCCGGCTGACCACGCCGTTCCGCGAGAAGCACCCCGGTGTGACCTTCTCGGTGCTGTCGCGAACCTCGATCGAAGTACTGTCGCTGCTCGGCAATTTCGACATCGACGTCGGCATTACCTATCTCGACAACGAGCCACTGGGCCGGGTGACCAGCGTCCCGCTCTATGCCGAGCGCTACCAGCTCATCACCGCCGCGGGAAATCCCCACTCCGACAGCCGCACCGTGACATGGACCGAGGTGAGCCGCCTGCCGCTCTGCCTGCTCACCCCCGACATGCAGAACCGCCGCATCATCGATCAGCATCTGGCCGAAGCAGGCGTTCAGGTGCGCCCGACTCTCGAATCCAATTCGATGATCGTGCTCTTCTCGCATATCCGGACCGGCAAATGGTCGTCGATCATGCCGCTCAACCTGGCCGAGACCTTCGGCTTCGCCGAGCCGATCCGCGCCATCCCCATCGTCGAGCCCGATGCCAGCCACACGGTCGGCCTGGTTGCGGCGCCGCGCGAGCCGCATACGCCGCTGGTCTCGGCGCTTCTGGATGAGGCGATGACGCTGGCGAGCAACTTCAAGCCATCCCGTTGAGATAGAACCCTTCTCGTCCCAATGGCCTCAATCGCCGGCGCGGCCCCTCCGGGCCGCTTGGCTTCGCGCCAACGGGCGCGGCGCGCAGTCGCGCGCTCCAGCGGTCGATCGTATCGACCGCTGGCAACAGAGCCAGGCTTGATAGAAAATTTCTATCAAGCAACGAAACCGCATTATTGATTTGCGACGTTTCCTTTGGCTTCCTAACTATTGAGGTGCCGGACACGCGGTACCGACTTCAGGGAGGGCGCTGCGTGGGAATGCAGCTTGCAAGTACCGAAATCGAAGCGCGGACGGCGCAGGTCGTCGCTGCGCATCACGGGCTCGAAGGCCCGTTGTTGCCGATCCTTCACGGCATCCAGGAAGAATTCGGCTTCGTGCCGCAGGAAGCCTTGCCCGTCATCGCCGAGGCGCTGAACCTCTCGCGGGCCGAGGTGCATGGCGTCGTCACCTTCTACCACGACTATCGCCGCCATCCGGCGGGCCGCCATGTGCTGAAGATCTGCCGCGCCGAGGCCTGCCAGTCGGTCGGCGGCGACGCGATGGCCGAACGCATCCAGAAGCTGCTCGGCATCGGCTTCCATGAGACGACCGGGGACGGCGCGGTCACGCTGGAGCCGGTCTATTGCCTGGGGCTCTGCGCCTGCGCGCCCTCGGCGATGCTCGACGGCGAGGTGATCGGACGCCTCGACGCCGACAAGCTGGACGCCATCGTGGCGGAGGTGCAGGGATGACCGTCACGCTCTACATCCCCAGCGATTCCGGCGCGCTGGCGCTGGGAGCCGAAAAGGTCGCCAAGGCGATCGAGGCCGAGCTCGCCGAGCGCGGGCAGAAGGCGCGCATCGTTCGCACCGGCTCGCGCGGCCTCTACTGGCTGGAGCCGATGGTCGAGGTGCTGACCGACAAGGGCCGGGTGGCCTATGGGCCGGTCATGCCTTCGGAGGTGAAGTCGCTGTTCGACGCCGACTTCCTCGCCGGCGGCCAGCACAAGCGCTGGCTCGGCAAGCCCGAGAAGATCCCCTTCCTCGCCCGCCAGACCCGGCTGACCTTCGCCCGCTGCGGCATCATCGATCCCGTGTCGCTCGACGACTACCGCGCCCATGGCGGCCTTGTGGGGCTGACCAGGGCGATCGCCATGACGCCCGCCGAGATCGTGGCCACGGTGACGGAATCGGGCCTTCGCGGCCGCGGCGGCGCGGGCTTCCCGACCGGCATCAAATGGAAGACCGTGCTCGATACTGCCGCCGAGCGCAAATACATCGTCTGCAATGCCGACGAGGGCGACAGCGGGACATTCGCCGACCGCATGATCATGGAAGGCGATCCCTTCGTCCTGATCGAAGGCATGGCGATATCGGGCATCGCGGTCGGAGCGACCAAGGGTTACGTCTATATCCGCTCCGAATATCCGCATGCGGCCGCCACGATGAACGCGGCGATCGCCGCGGCGCGGCGGGCTGGCGTGCTCGGCGCGGACGTGCTGGGCTCGGGCAAGGCCTTCGACATGGAGGTGCGCGTCGGCGCCGGCGCCTATGTCTGCGGCGAGGAGACCTCGCTGCTCGAAAGCCTCGAAGGCAAGCGCGGGCTGGTGCGCGCCAAGCCGCCGCTGCCGGCCCACAAGGGCCTGTTCGGCAAGCCGACCGTGATCAACAACGTGATCTCGCTCGCCTCGGTGCCCATCATCCTCGACAAGGGCGCGGCCTTCTACAAGAATTTCGGCATGGGCCGCTCGCGCGGCACGATCCCGATCCAGATCGCCGGCAATGTCAAGCATGGCGGCCTGTTCGAGGCCGCCTTCGGCCTCACCCTCGGCGAGATCGTCGACGATATCGGCGGCGGAACGCGCAGCGGACGGCCGGTCAGGGCCGTGCAGGTCGGCGGGCCGCTGGGCGCCTATTTCCCGCGCGCGCTGTTCGACACGCCCTTCGACTACGAGGCCTTCGCGGCCAGGGACGGGCTGATCGGCCATGCCGGCATCGTCGTCTTCGACGACACGGTCGACATGCTGAAGCAGGCGCGTTTCGCCATGGAATTCTGCGCGATCGAGAGCTGCGGCAAGTGCACGCCCTGCCGGCTCGGCTCGATGCGCGGCGTCGAGACGCTCGACCGGCTGGCGAGCAACATCGAGCCGCAGAAGCAGATCGAGCTCGTCACCGACCTGTGCAACACGATGAAGTTCGGATCGCTGTGCGCGCTGGGCGGGTTCACTCCCTATCCGGTGATGAGCGCGCTCACCCATTTCCCCGAGGATTTCAAGCCGGCGCCTGTCGCCGAGGCCGCGGAATAGGAGCGGATGACATGAACGCCTTGTTCGACATCAAATCGCTCGTCGAGGAAGTCGACTACGGCACGCCCGCGTCGAAGTCCGAAAAGACGGTGACGCTGACCATCGACGACCGCACGGTGACGGTTCCGGAAGGCACCTCGATCATGCGCGCCGCCATGGATGCCGGCGTCGAGATCCCGAAACTCTGCGCGACAGACATGCTCGACGCCTTCGGTTCCTGCCGGGTCTGCCTGGTCGAGATCGAGGGCCGCGGCGGCCTGCCGGCTTCCTGCACGACGCCGGTCGCCGAGGGCATCGTGGTGAAGACGCAGACCGAACGCCTCGACCAGGTGCGCCGCGGCGTCATGGAGCTCTATATCTCCGACCATCCCAAGGGCTGGAACCCGGATGCCGGCTTCGAAGGCACGGAGTTCGACACGGTGGCGAAGGCGGTCGGCCTGACGGAGAACCGCTACGGCATCGGGGGCCGCAACCATGTCGCGCCGGGCAACGGCTCGCTCAATATCGACTATATCGCCCGCGACGATTCCAACCCTTATTTCTCCTATGATCCCTCGCAATGCATCGTCTGCTCGCGCTGCGTGCGGGCCTGCGAGGAGGTGCAGGGCACTTTCGCGCTGACGATCACGGGGCGCGGCTTCGAATCGCGCGTCTCGGCGGGCATGTCGGAGAATTTCATCGAGTCCGAATGCGTCTCCTGCGGCGCGTGCGTGCAGGCCTGCCCGACCGACGCGCTTCGGGAAAAGTCGGTGCTGGAGATGGGCCGGCCCACCTCCTCGGTGGTGACGACCTGCGCCTATTGCGGCGTCGGCTGCTCGTTCAAGGCAGAGATGCGCGGCGAAGAGGTCGTGCGCATGGTGCCCTACAAGGACGGCAAGGCCAATCGCGGCCATTCCTGCGTGAAAGGCCGCTTCGCCTGGGGTTATGCCAGCCACAAGGACCGCATACTCAACCCGATGATCCGCGAGAAGATCAGCGATCCATGGCGCGAGGTCAGCTGGGACGAGGCCTTCAGGCACGTCGCCGGCGAGTTCCGGCGCATCCAGTACCAATATGGGCGCGGGGCCATCGGCGGGATCACCTCGTCGCGCTGCACGAACGAAGAGACCTATCTGGTGCAGAAGCTGATCCGCCAGGGTTTCGGCAACAACAATGTCGACACCTGCGCGCGCGTCTGCCATTCGCCGACCGGCTACGGCCTCAAGACGACCTTCGGCACCTCGGCCGGGACGCAGGACTTCGACAGCGTCGAAGAGACCGATGTGGCCGTGATCATCGGCGCCAACCCGACCGACGGCCATCCCGTCTTCGCCTCGCGGCTGAAGAAGCGGCTGCGCCAGGGCGCCAAGCTGATCGTGATAGACCCCCGCCGTACCGACATCGTGCGCTCGGCCCATGTCGAGGCGCAGTATCATCTGCCGCTGAAGCCCGGCACCAATGTCGCTGTCGTCACCTCGCTCGCCCATGTGATCGTGACCGAAGGGCTCCATGACGAGAAATTCATCCGCGAGCGCTGCGACTGGTCGGAATTCGAGGACTGGGCAGCCTTCGTCGCCGAGCCGCAGCACAGTCCGGAAGCGGTGGAAAAGGTGTCCGGCGTGCCGGCGGAGCTGATCCGGGGCGCGGCCAGGCTCTATGCGACCGGCGGCAACGGCGCGATCTACTACGGCCTGGGCGTCACCGAGCACAGCCAGGGCTCGACCACGGTCATGGCGATCGCCAATCTCGCCATGCTGACCGGCAATATCGGCCGGCCCGGCGTCGGCGTGAACCCGCTGCGCGGCCAGAACAATGTGCAGGGCGCCTGCGACATGGGCTCTTTCCCGCACGAGCTGCCGGGCTATCGCCACATGTCCGACGACGCCACGCGCGACATCTATGAGAGCCTGTGGGGCGTGAAGCTCGATCCGGAACCGGGCCTGCGCATCCCCAACATGCTCGATGCCGCGATCGACGGCAGCTTCAAGGGCATCTACGTCCAGGGCGAGGACATCCTTCAGTCCGATCCCAACACCAGCCATGTGGCCGCCGGGCTCGAAGCGATGGAATGCGTGGTCGTGCACGACCTCTTCCTCAACGAGACCGCCAACTACGCCCATGTCTTCCTGCCAGGCTCGACCTTCCTGGAAAAGGACGGGACCTTCACCAATGCCGAGCGCCGCATCAACCTCGTGCGCAAGGTGATGGCGCCGAAGAACGGCCTCGCCGACTGGGAGGTGACGCAAAAGCTCGCCCGGGCGATGGGCATGGACTGGAGCTATTCGCATCCGTCCGAGGTCATGGACGAGATCGCCAGGACGACGCCGAGCTTCGCGTCCGTATCCTACGACCTGCTCGAGCGCGAGGGCTCGGTGCAGTGGCCTTGCAACGAGAAGGCGCCGCTCGGCACGCCGGTCATGCATATCGGCGGCTTTGTGCGCGGCAAGGGCAAGTTCATCCGCACCGAATATGTGGCGACCGACGAGAAGACGGGGCCGCGCTTCCCGCTGCTTCTGACCACCGGCCGCATCCTGTCGCAATACAATGTCGGCGCCCAGACGAGGCGGACCGACAATGTGGTGTGGCACCAGGAAGACCGTCTGGAGATCCATCCTTTCGACGCCGAGAACCGCGGCATACGCGACGGCGACTGGGTGCGGTTGCAAAGCCGGGCCGGCGAAACCACCTTGCGCGCGCTGATCACCGAGCGCGTCGCGCCGGGGGTGGTCTATACGACCTTCCACCACCCCGACACGCAGGCCAACGTCATCACCACGGATTTCTCCGACTGGGCGACCAACTGCCCCGAATACAAGGTGACGGCCGTGCAGGTCGGCCCGTCGAACGGCCCGACCGACTGGCAGGAAGAATATGAGGCGCTCTCCCGTCGCAGCCGTCGCATCGAGGGCAAGCTGGAGGCGGCGGAGTGAGAAGAGAGCCGAGGTCTCAGGGAGAGGGGGCGCCATGATGCGCCCGCCCCTCGCCCAGGCATCTCGCCTGGCCCACCGGACCGGCGGCACCCGCATCGCCGACCGCATGGTGCCGGAAGAAACCCCGATCGCACTGTCCTATGCCGGCACCACCCATGCGGTGATGATGGCGAGCCCGGCCGATTTCGAGGATTTCGCGCTTGGCTTCTCGCTGACCGAAGGCATCATCTCCTCGCCTGACGAGATCGAGGCGATCGAGGTGGCGGATCTCGGCGCCGGGATCGACATCCAGATCCGGTTGAAGGACGCCGCCAACACGCGCTTCGCGGCGCGGCGGCGGCGGCTCGCAGGTCCGGTCGGCTGCGGCCTGTGCGGCATCGAATCGATCGAGGAGGCCATGCGTTCGGTCGACGCTGTCGGCGCCTCCGGCCTCTCGCTCGCCGCGGACGACATCGCCCGTTCCGTCAGGCTGCTCTCCAAGGTGCAGCCGCTGCATGCCGAGACCGGCGCTGTCCATGCCGCGGGGTTCTACATGCCCGGCAAGGGCATCGTCGCGGCGCGCGAGGATGTCGGCCGCCACAATGCGCTCGACAAGCTGGCCGGCGCCTTGGCGAAGTCAGGCATGGACGGAACCGGCGGCGCCGTCGTCGTGACCAGCCGCGTCTCGGTCGAGATGGTGCAGAAGACCGCGGCCATCGGCGCGCCCTTCATCATCGCGGTCTCCGCGCCCACCGCGCTCGCCATCCGCACCGCGGAGGCCGCCGGCATGACCCTCGTCGCCCTGGTGCGCGGCGAGGAATTCGACGTCTTCACACATCCCGAACGCGTATCCGACGAGGCCTCCAGACATGTCGCATGACGAGAACCACGCCATGAACACCAAGGAGAAGCTGGTCTACATGGCGAACCAGATCGCGGCCTTCTTCGAGACCATGCCGCATGACGAGGCGGCGGCGGGCGTGGCCAAGCATATCAACGACTTCTGGGACCCGCGCATGCGCCGCCAGTTCTTCGAGATCGTCGAGGCCGGCGGCAAGGGGCTGAGGCCCCTGGTGCTCGACGCGGTGGCCGGCATCCGGCGACCCGCCCCGGCGGAGAAGCCGGCGGCCTGAGGCGTCGGCCGCGCGGAAAGGATCCGTCCCGGCGACAGCGCCTGAACAATTGTTTCGATTCTCCGTCCGATACTGTTCTTTTCGATCGTATCTGCGTAGCCGGCTTTTCTCCGGCGCGCCCCGCCCTTATCTTTCCCGATAGAGCGCGGTGCGTCCACCTGGACGCACAAAGGACGCTCCGTCGTTTCTCAAGCCTACGCATCGTGCTTTCCGAAGATCGAGCACGATTCTCGTGCCGATGCGGTCGAGGTGCAATGCATGAACGAGATCGTTGCCGTTCCCGGGCCAACCATGATGAGCCATGGCGACATCGACCACGCCGCGATCGACGCGCTGATCGCCTGGATGATCGACGGCGCGCCCCCGAGCCGGGGTGAGACGGCCAGGCCAGGCAGCCGTATCGACGACATCTGCCGGCGCCTTGTCGCCGCCGGCGTGCCGATCGGACGCTTCGCGCTCTTCGTCAATCTGCTGCATCCCAATATCGAAGGACGCCGCATCGCATGGACGGCCGAAGACGGGGTGACGATCACCGATGGTCCCATCGGCGTCTCCAGCACTGTGGAGTACACACGCAACCCCTTGCCGAAGGTGATCTCGGAGCAAGTTTCGATCCGCCGGCGCCTCAACGATCCGGATGCCCTGTCGGAGTTCATGATCCTTTCCGAGCTCAGGGACGAGGGCTTCACCGATTACATGGCCATGCCGCTGGTCTTCACCGACGGCGAAATCCACGCGGCCACCTTTTCGACGAAGGCTCCCCAGGGCTTCAGTCTCGAAGCGATCGCTGCGATCGAGCTCATCCGCAGGCCGCTCGCCAGGCTCGCCGAGACCTATGTGCTGCGCATCAACGCGGCGTCTATCCTCTCGGCCTATGTCGGGCGCAACAGCGGCGACCAGATCCTGGGCGGCAGCATCCATCGCGGCGACGGAGAGGAGATCGAGGCGGCGATCCTCTTCACCGACCTGATCGGCTTCACCGAGCTTTCCAACACCATGTCCGGCCCCGAGATCGTCACGATGCTCAACGACGCCTTCGACATAGTCGTGCCCCCGGTCGAAAAGCATGGCGGCGAAGTGCTGAAGTTCCTCGGCGACGGCTTCTTCGCGATCTTTCCCTATAACGGCAAGACGACACGCGCCGACGCAGTGAAGGCCGCGAGCGAGACCATCCTCGAAGGCGAGACGTTGCTGGCCGCAAGCCCGCACGCCGGCAAGATCGCCTTCCGCTCCGCGCTCCACGCAGGCAGCTTCCACTATGGCAATATCGGCGGTGCGAACCGGCTCGACTTCACTGCGATCGGGGGCCCTATAAACTACGCGGCCCGACTGCTCGATGCGGCGGCGGTGCTCGACCTGCGGCACGTCGTCTCCGAGGAGATCGCAACCAATCTCTGCGTCGACGCGAAGCTTGCGGCGACGGTCGAGTTCAAGGGCTTCGAGGGGCCGCAGAAGCTGTTCACCTATTGCGGCCGTGAGGAACATCATAACCTTTGACTGGCGGTGCCGCCCCTCATCCGCCTGCCCGTCCTCCGCAGCAGCTGCGGAGGACGGGCAGGCGGATGAGGGGCAGTGCCCGAACTTCGCCGAATCCATTATCTGCTTGAAGCAAAACGACTTTCAGCGCCACTATCATGGCAGGGGCTTGCCGTAACGGTCAAGAACAAGACCGACGGCATCACATACCCCAACGCAGCGCGGCCGTGTGGACCGGCGCATCCCAGAGCTTCGCCGTCTCCTCGTCCAGCATCGAAAGCGTGATCGAGCAGCCAGCCATGTCGAGCGACGTGACATAGGAGCCGACCAGCGAACGAACGACCGTCACGCCCTGTGTCTCGAAAATCTTCCGCGCGGCGTTGTACATCAGATAGAGCTCCATCGACGGCGTGCCGCCGAAGCCGTTGACGAAGAGCAACGCCTTGCCGCGTGCGGCGGCACCAAGGTCATTTGATATCGCCGTGCAGATCTCCTCGGCGATCGCGTCCGCGCTCTTCAGCTGGTCGCGCCGCCGGCCCGGCTCGCCATGGATGCCGACGCCGAATTCCATCTCGCCTTCGCCGATCTCGAAGGTCGGCCTGCCGGCGGCCGGCACGGTGCAGGAGGTGAGGGCCACGCCCATGGAACGGGTCGAGGCGTTCACTCTATCGCCGAGCGCCTTCAAAGCGGCGAGCGCCCTGCCCTCTTCGGCAGCGGCGCCGACGATCTTCTCCACGACGAGCGTCCCGGCCACGCCGCGGCGGCCGGTCGTATAGAGCGAATCCTCGACCGCCACGTCGTCATTGGTCACGACCTGGAGCACGCCTTCCGACATCTCGGCGGCCATGTCGAAGTTCATGACGTCGCCTTCGTAGTTCTTGACGATGAACAGGCAGCCGGCGCCGGTGCCGACGCTGGCGGCGGCTTCCAGCATCTGGTCGGGCGTCGGCGACGTGAAGACCTGTCCCGGACAGGCAGCGTCGAGCATGCCGTGGCCGACGAGGCCGGCATGGAGCGGCTCATGGCCGGAGCCGCCGCCCGAGATCAGCGCCACCTTGCCGGGTTTCAGTTCCCGGCGGCGGACGAATTTGTGGCCCTCACCGAGGACCAGTATGTCGGAATGGGCGGCGACGAAACCGTCGAGGCTCTCCGTCAGCACGCTGTCGACCGAGTTCAGGAACTTCTTCACGGCAATCCTCCCGTTTCGGGCCGCGGTCAGCCGCCGCCCTTGCCCGCAATGCTGGTGATCCTGTGGATGAAATCGTAGATGGCCCGGTCGAGGGCCGCGTTCTGCTTGTCGTCGCCGAGGTCGGGCACGGTGAGCGAGATGTGGCGGACCTTGCGGACACCGGCCGCGAGCGGCGCCTTGCCGGGATGCGCGACCTGATAGGCGGCCAGGAATTGATCCCGCTCGGCCGCGCTGAAATGGCAGACCGAAAAGATCAGCGGCAGGTGGCGTGCGGGGATCGGCGTCGGATAGGCGGGGCTTGAGATCTGGGTGACGAAGCTGCGGTGCTTGCCCAGCGCGTCGGCAAGCCGCTGGCGGGTACCGGAGGGACGCTGTTCGAGGACAGCCGACAACACCCCCTTGTAGGCGCGGATGGCGTCGTCCGGCCCCACAGCAGGCTCTATCGCGGGCGGCCGGTTCATAGCGAGACGTCCGCGACCGCCGCCTTGGCGGCGGCGAGTTGCGCAGGCGCGACGGACAGGTCGCGCAGGCCGGCCTCGAGCAGCGCGGGGATCGCCGCGGGATCGCCGCCGGCGTCACCGCACAGGCTGACGGGAATGCCGTGCTGGCGGCCGAAGGCGGCGACACCGGCGATCAGCCGCAGCACGGCGGGATTGCGCGCCGAGTTCAGCCCGGCGACCGAACCGTTGTCGCGCGCCGCGGCCATGACATATTGGGTCAGATCGTTCGAACCGATCGAGAAGAAGGCCGCATCGGCGAAGGCCTCGGGCATGATCGCGGCGGACGGCACCTCGACCATGATGCCGAGCGGCGGCATCCGGTGCGCGATCCCCGCGGCCGACAGCATCGCCGCCTCCTGCAAGAACAGCGCGCGCGCCCTGGCGTATTCGTCAGGGACGGCGACCATGGGGAACATGACCTTGAGGTCGCCATGGACGGCAGCGCGCAGCAAGGCGCGGATCTGCACCCGGAACACGTCCGGTCGGGCAAGGGAAAGGCGGATGCCGCGCTGGCCGAGGAAGGGATTGTCCTCCGCTACGGTGAAGCCCGGCACCGGCTTGTCGCCGCCGGCATCGACGGTCCGGATCGTCACCGGCTTGCCCTTCGCCCATTCCAGCACTTTCCGATAGGCGCGAAGCTGGGTCTCCTCGTCGGGCAGCGCATTGCCGAAAAGGAACTCGGTGCGCATCAGGCCGACGCCGTCGCAATGGCCGACCTCGATCGCATCGACGTCGGACGGATCGGCGATGTTGATCAGGACGCGCACGGCGGTGCCGTCGCGCGTGGCTGCCGGGCGGGACAGGAACTCTCCGGCACGCAGCCTCGCGGCGTTGAAGGCTTCCGCGGACGAGCGGTAGGCAGCGAGATCGTCCTCGCCCGGACCGAGCACAATGCCGCCATGTTCGGCATCGAGCAAGGCCAGCCCCGTGAAGCCCGCGACGGCATCGCCGAGCCCGACGACCATCGGCACACCGCGTGCCCGGGCCAGCATGGCGACATGACTGGCCGGAGAACCCCTGGCAAGCGCCACGCCGCCGCCCTTGCTCCAGTCGGTACCGAGAAACAGCGTCGGCGCGATATCGTCGCCGCAAAGCACGGCGCCCGGCGGCGCCACGGGACAGGCATCGCCGGCAAGCGCGCGCAGCACCGTGTCTCTGATATCGCGCAGATCGGCCGAGCGCGCCCGGAAATAGGCATCCTCGGCCTGCTCGTAACCTGCGATCTCGGCGTCGAGCACAGCTCGCCAGGCCTCATCCGCGGCGGCACCGCCCTCGATGGCCGCGAAGGCTGGAGCAGCTAGGGCATCGTCTTCGAGCATGGCGAGCTGGAATTCCAGGATCTCGGCCGCTTCCCCGGGAGCATTGGCGATCATGTCGCCAATTCTCGCCGAGGCCTCGGCGAGCGCCGATCTCAATGCATCCGCCTCGCCAGCGGCCGTTCCCTTGGCCGCGTAGGCCGATGCGGCGTGGCCGAGATGGAACAGGGGTCCGGCCGCATAACCGGGCGACGCCGGAGTGCCGGTGAGCCGGACAGGTTCCTCGCCGGCGTGGTGCATCTAAGCCCCCCCCTCTGTCCTGCCGGACATCTCCCCCTCAAGGGGGGAGATGCGCCTGCCGCTTGGCTTTCGCCAATCAGCGACGCCGGAGGACGATCGCCGACATTGAAACTGCCAATCTCCCCCCTTGAGGGGGAGATGTCCGGCAGGGCAGAGGGGGGTATCGGAAACCACCGGCGTCTCTCTTTTCGAACGGCGCCCTGCTACTCAGGCCGACTGCGCATGAACGTCACTCTCGTCGAAGTCGCGATCGACCAGCGCGACCAAGGCCTCGATCGCCTGCCTGGCATGTTCTCCCTCGGCGCGCAGATGAAGTTCCGTGCCCTTCGGCGCTTTGGTCGCCATCACCTTGACGATGCTTTTGGCGTCGATCCACGGACCATCGGCAGCGAGCGCCATCTCGATCCGCGCGGGAAAGGTCTTGGCCAGCTTGGTGAACTTCACCGACGGGCGCGCATGCAGCCCCACCGCATGGTTGATCAGGACCGTGGCCTCAGCTTTCGACATCACTTCTCCTCAACTCAGACCGGGGCACATGAACCGGGACGCTCAGGCCGGCGCCAGTTCATGCGCGGTGGCCACGACTTCCTTGAGCGACGCCCCGCCGGAGGCTTCCGTCGCGGCCATCACCGCGCCTTCCACGATCGGGGCGTTGCAGATGACGATCTTCTGCGCGCGCGGCTCGCCGATCATCTCAATGGCCATCTCGCTGTTGGTCTCGGCGCCGCCGAGATCGACCAGGACGGCGACACCGACGTCGGACCAGGCCCGGTCTATCGCCGCCATGATCGCCTCGACGCTGGTGCCCAGCCCGCCTTCCGGATCGCCGCCGCACCAGGCGAGCGGCACGTCCTCGCCGACCATCTGGCGCACCATGTCGGCCGTGCCTTCGGCGACCTTGGGCGAATGCGAGACGATGACGATGCCGACATTCTTCATGCGATGCTCCCGATATGATCCGCAACCGCCCGGACGAGCAGCGCCGTCGAGCGCGCGCCGGGGTCCATATGGCCGATGGAGCGCTCGCCGAGGAAGGATGCACGTCCGCGGAGAGCCTTCATCGGAACGGTCGCCTCGGCCGCGGCATCGGCGACCGCCACGATCTCCGCGCCGGCCTTGCCGGATACCAGCGCCTGCTGCACGGGCACGAGCACGTCGAGCATGGTCTTCTGCCCGGCCTGCGATTTGCCCCGCGCACCGACCGCCTCGATCGCCTTTCCAAAGGCTGAAACGAAGGCTGCACGATCCGGATTCCCGGGCAGTTCCTTGCCAAGCGCCATGAACAAGGTGCCGAAAAGCGGGCCGGAGGCGCCGCCGACCGTCATGACCAAACGGGTGCCGATCGCTTTCAGCGCGTCGGACAGTGGTTTGACGGAGGACTGCCCGGCCTCGGCGCGCACAGCCTCGAGACCGCGCTTCATGTTGACGCCGTGATCACCGTCGCCGATCGCCTGGTCGAGCGCGGTCAGTTCGTCGGCATGGGCGGCGATGGTGTCCGCCGCTGCCGCGATCAGTGCCTCGAGGTCAAGGGCCGCCGCCGTCATGCCGTCATCACCTTTCCGGCGGGTGCGGCCTTCCGCCAGCCATTCCTGATATGGGTGAAGCCCTCGCGATAGACGGCCTCGGGACTCTCGGCGAAATCGCGCCAGACCTTGGTCGCGGCCGCCAGGTCCTTCAGGCCTCGCCCGAAGGCCTCGATGGTCAGCCAGCCGTCATAGCCGCTCCCGCGGATGGCCGCGAAAGTCTCGGCCCAGGGGATGTTGCCTCGCCCGGGCACGCCGCGGTCGTTCTCCGAGATATGGATGTGGACAATGTTGCCGACGTGTCTGGTATAGGCCGCGATCGGATCGGCCTCCTCGATATTGGCATGGAACGTATCATACATGGCCCTGATATGGGGATGGCCGATCTCGTCGATATGCGCCGAAAGATCGGCCATGGTGTTCATGAGATAGCATTCGAAGCGGTTCAGCGCTTCGAGGCCGATCGTCACGTCCCGCTTGCCGGCATGGTCGCCGATGGCGCGCTGCGAGGATAGGGAGCGCTTCTTCTCGGCCGCAGTTGGGCCGGTTCCGGAGAAATGCCCGAGCGTCGAATGAAGCGGGCCGGAGAGATTTTTCGCGCCAAGCGCCTCGGAGCAGTCGATCGCCCATTTCATATAGTCGATACCGGCCCTGCGTGTGCCCGCATCCGGCGAGATGAGGTTCATCGCCGGGTCGCCCATCGCGGAGACGGCAGTGCGCTCCAGGCCGATCCGGTCGAGCATGGCACCGAGCCTGCTATAATCATCCGGCGAGCCGGCAAAGACCGGAATCTCGACGCCGTCATAGCCGGTCGCCTTGATGTCCTTCAGCAGCGCCTCGTGCTTCCTGCCGACGCTGGTGGTCCACAAGAACATGCAGAAGCCGATCTTCATCGCACCGCTCCTTCGGTTCCTTCTCCCCGCAAGCGGCCAGGGCATGCACACATCTGTGTAGGACGAGGTGAGGCCTCTCGACAGGCGGAATTCTCCCCATAGACGGCTTGGCAATGCACATAATTCCGCCGGCCGTGCCATGCGAAGTACGCCTGCCATGAAAGTAGGGCGGAAAGCCTTTTGATTGCAGTTGGATACGGTTTGGCGAAATACCCCTCTCTGTCCTGCCGGACATCTCCCCCACAAGAGGGGAGACTGGCTGTCATCGATGACGGCACTCGTCCTGCAACGTCGACGATTGGCGAAATCCGAGCGGCCGGCCAGTCTCCCCCCTTGTGGGGGAGATGTCCGGCAGGACAGAGAGGGGTGCGAAGACACGCGGCACTTTCATCCAGGATGGCGCCCGACGCCGGCCGGTGGGTCTCATCCGACCGCGCGGAGCCTGTCCTCGGGCTTGCCGAAGGCAAGACCCGTGGGCGAGGCCACCTTCTCCCACAAGGGGGCCCCGTAAACGGGTAGAAGACCGATGGCAGCACCGCCTTCGCCTTTCCGCTCTCCATCCACGCAACTCCAGTCATCATCCCCCTCCCTCTATCCTCCTGCCTGCCGCATCGAAGAACAGCGGGCCGTGCAACCTTATCGTGACGGGATCGCCTTTCCTCAAGGGTGTGTCGGGATCGATGAGCGTGACCAGCCTCCGGTCGGCAACCGTCAGATGAAGATGGTTCTGATCGCCCAGATGCTCGATCCGATCGACGACGCCGTCGGCGTGACCGTTCGCCGCCTTCGCAATCGTCAGATGCTCGGTGCGCGCGCCGATGGTCGCGGCGGCCGCCGGCGCATCGCCGTCCGGCAGCAGCCCGCGCGGCAGGAGGTTGATCGCCGGTTGGCCAAGGCGAGCAGCGACGTGCAGATTGGCAGGCTCCGTGTAGATCTGCCGCGGTGTACCGATCTGGACCAGCACCCCGTCGGCAAGGATGCCGATGCGGTCGGCCATGGTCATCGCCTCGATCTGGTCGTGGGTGACATAAAGCACGGTGGCGCCGAGTTCGGCCTGGATGCGCTTCAGTTCGAGCCGCAATTCGGCGCGCAGCTTGGCATCCAGCGAGGAGAGCGGCTCGTCCATCAGGAAGATCGCCGGCTTTCGTACCAGCGCGCGGCCGATGGCAACACGCTGCATCTCGCCGCCGGAAAGCCTGGTCGCGCGATTGGCGAGCTTGTGGTCGATGCGCACGAGCCTCGCGACGTGCTCGACCCGGCTGCGCACCGCATCCTCGCTCATCCGCCGGGCAGGGGAACGCAGCGGAAAAGCCAGATTGTCGAAGACGGACAGATGCGGATAGAGCGAATATTGCTGGAAGACGAAGGCGACGTCGCGGGCCGCCGGCTCGAGCCGCGTGGCGTCGCGGCCGGCGATGTGGATGGATCCGGCATCGGGGCGCTCCAGGCCGGCGACGAGCCGCAGCGTCGTGGTCTTGCCGGCGCCGGTGGGACCGAGCAGCACGACGAATTCGCCGTCGGCGATGTCGAGATCCAGCCCGGCCACCGCCTGCCGCTCGCCGAAGGCCTTGCCGACGCCCCTGATCCTGATGTCAGCCATGGCTTGCCTCGTCATGGATCGCGGTACGGACTGCCCGGCCGGACGCCTTGTCGAACAGGGACAGGCGCGCGGCATTCAACGCCAGGCCGACATTCTCGCCGACGGCGAGCCGAAGCTCGGCCGGTACGCGAGCCTTGATCAATCCCCGCCCCGTCTCGACCGCCACGATCTGGGTGGTCCCGAGATATTCGGTGCCGTAGACAGCACCGCGCAGCTTCGAACCGTCGTCGAAGCGTATGTGCTCGGGACGTATGCCGAGCGCCATGTCGCCGGCGGCGGCATCCTCGCGCAGTTCGGGCACGGCGACGGCGGCGCCGTCGACCACGATCTCACGCGACCCCTTCGGCAGGCCGCCTGAAAAGGGCAGGAAATTCATCGGCGGCGAACCGATGAAATCGGCCACGAACATGGTGGCCGGCCGGTCGTAGATCTCGCGGGGCGTGCCGAACTGCTCGATGACGCCGTGGTTCATGACCGCGATCTTGTCGGCCATGGCCATGGCCTCCATCTGGTCGTGCGTCACATAGACTGTGGTGGCGCGGATGCGGTCGTGCAAGGCGCGCAGTTCGTGAACCATGAGGTCGCGGAACTCGGCGTCGAGCGTTCCGAGCGGCTCGTCCATGAGGAAACATTTAGGCCGGCGCACGATGGCGCGGCCGAGCGCGACGCGCTGGCGGTCGCCGCCGGCGAGACCGGAGACCGACTTGTCCAGCAGGTGATCGATGCGCAGAAGGCTCGCCGTCTCCTCGACGCGCCGGCGGATCTCGGCTTTCGCCATGCCCTGCGCCAGGAGCGGAAAGCCGATGTTCCGGCGCACATTCATATGCGGATAGAGCGCGAAGAGCTGGAAGACGAAGGCGATGTCGCGTTCGCGCGCACGCCGCTGCGAGACCTCCTCGCCACCGAGCAGGATCCTGCCCGACGTCGGCAGTTCGAGGCCGGCGATCATGCGCAGCGTCGTCGTCTTGCCGCAGCCAGACGGCCCGAGCATGACGAAGAACTCGCCGTCGCCGACGGTGAAGCTGGAGTTCTCCACCGCGGTGAAGGCACCGAATTCCTTCCTGAGATTTTCGACCCGGATCTCCGCCATCGCCTACTCCGGAAACTTCGAGACGACGATGAACATCACCGTGCCGGCGAGCATCGTGACGAAGGAATAGGTGTAGAGCGGCAGCGCGAAGGGCTGGAACAGCATCAGGAAGCCGATGCCGATGACGGCGGTCGCGATGCTCTCCATGGGGCCGCGGCGCAGTGAGCGGGGCCAGCGTTTGCTTGGTAGCGTGTTGCTCATGTGGGCCTCACTGTGATGACGCGCGTCGACCACGGCGCCAGGCGACCCCTCATCCGACCTCGCTTCGCGAGGCCACCTTCTCCCACAAGGGGAGAAGGCCGGAGCCCGGCTTCGGCGACTCGGCAAATCGTCAACGTCGGATGATTTACGGAGCCGTCGAAGCCAGGCTCCTCCTTCTCCCCTTGTGGGAGAAGGTGGCCCGAAGGCCCGGATGAGGGGTAGATCGGCGACATCATTTCCTTACCGCTCCGAAGGTGATGCCGCGCAGCAGGTGCCGGCGAAGCAGGATGGTGAAGACCAGGATCGGCACCAGGAAGATGGTGGTTCCGGCCGCGACCGCCGGCCAGTCCATGCCGCCCTCGCCGATGATGGTCGGAATGAAGGGCGGCGCGGTCTGCGCCGCACCCGAGGTGAGCAGAACGGCGAAGGCATATTCGTTCCAGGCGAAGATGAGGCAGAAGATGGCGGTCGCGGCGATGCCGGTCGTGGCCTGCGGCAGCACGACCTTGCGGAACGCCTGGAGCCGCGTGTAGCCGTCGATCATTGCGGCTTCCTCATATTCGCGCGGGATCTCGTCGATGAAGCCTTTCAGCAGCCAGACGGCGAGCGACACGTTGACGGCGGTGTAGAGCAGTATCATGCCAAGCGCGGTGTCGGAGAGGCCGAGTTCGCGATACATCAGGTAGATGGGGATGGCGACGGCGATCGGCGGCATCATGCGCGTCGACAGGATGAAGAACAGGAGATCGTCGGCGAGCGGCACCTTAAAGCGCGAGAAGCCGTAGGCCGCGAGCGTGCCGAGGAAGACCGCCAGGAAGGTCGAGCCGAAGGCGATGATCATCGAGTTCTGGAAACGCGGCCAGTAGTTGGAGGGGCCGGCGATGACCATGTTGCGGCTGCGGGTGATGGCGTCGCAGGTCGAGGTCGCCGGGCCGAGGCTCTCGATATAGTCCGGCGTCTGCCGGGTCCGGGTGGTGAACAGGTTGCAATAGCCTTCGAGCGTCGGCGTGAAGACGATCTTGGGCGGATAGTGGATCGAATCCGGCGGCGACTTGAACGAGGTCATGACGATCCAGGCAAGCGGAACCATCGACACCAGCGCATAGAGTATGACGATGGCGCCGGCGACGCGCCTGGAGGTCGCGCTCGGTTCGACGACGGAATGGGCCGAGGCGCTCATCGGCTCTTCACCCTGTTCAAGGCCTTCACATAGATGTTGGCCAGGCCAAACACCGCGACGAAGAGGATGATGGCGAAGGCCGACGAAATGCCGGTGCGCCATTTCTCGAAGGCCTCTCGCTTCAGCGTGATCGAGGCGACCTCGGTGGTGGAGCCGGGTCCGCCGCCGGTCAGCAGGTTCACCATGTCGAACATCTTGAAGTTCTCGATGCCGCGGAAGAGCACCGCCAGCATGATGAAGGGCAGCGCCATGGGCAGCGTGATCGACCAGAACTGGCGCCAGTTCGAGGCTCGGTCGACCTCGGCGGCTTCATAGATGTAGTCCGGGATCGAGCGCAGCCCGGCCAGGCAGATCAGCATCACATAGGGCGTCCACATCCAGGTATCGACGATGATGATCGACCAGGGCGACAGCCGGACGGAGCCGAGCATCTCGAAGGACGACGGATCGATGCCGGTGAAGAAGGAGACGATGTAATTGAAGAGCCCGATCTGGGGCTGGTAGAGGAAGCGCCAGAAATTGCCGACGACGGCCGGCGACAGCATCATCGGGATCAGGATGATGGTCGTCCAGAAGGCGTGGCCGCGGAACTTGCGGTCGATCAGATAGGCCAGCGTGAAGCCGATCAACGTCTGCAGCAGGATCGTCCAGAACACGAAATGCGCCGTCGTCTGCATGGCGATCCAGATGTCGCTGTCGGTCAGGATGCGCCGGTAGTTTTCCAGCCCGACATTGGCGACCTCGGCATTCGGCCGGTTGGCGCGGTAGTTGGTGAAGGAAAGGCGGATCGCCCAGATCAGCGGAAAGATGTTGATGGCGAGCAGCAGGATGATGGTCGGCGCGATGAACAGCCAGGCGACCATCCGGTCCGACAGGCCCCGGACCGATCGCGCCAGCGGTTCCGGCGTGGCACGCGCGGCGGACGCCGCCGCCCGGTCCAGTATGGAGAGGTTGGTATCGGTCACGAGAGGCTTTCCGCTGGGCTTGTCCTGCATGGCGAACTCTCCGTCCCGCGCCATCATATCACGGCGCGGGACGGGCTCGGGAGGATGCCCCCACCCTACATCTTGCCGTCATCCTGGAAAACTTCGGTCCAGTCGGCGATCAGCTTGTCGAGCGCCTCCTGGGCCGTACCCTGATCGGCCACGACATAGTCGTGCAGCCGTTTCTGCATCCCCTGCAGAAGCTGCGCGTAAGACGGCTCCTGCCAGAAGTCCTTGACCTGGTTCATGGCGACCAGGAAATCGGCCGCGAATGGCTGGCTGTCCTTGAAGGACGGATCGTTGAGCACCGCGTTGTGGCAGGAATAGCCGCCCAGCGCCCACCATTTCTTCTGGATGTCGGGCTGGGCGAACCATTTGATGTAGGCCAGCGCGCCGTCCATATTGTCGGTGTTGGCGACCACCGAGATGCCCTGTCCGCCGAGCGTGGAGGCCTCGGCCGTTCCCTTCGGGTTGACGAAGAAACCGATCTTGTCGCCCCCGACATTCTCGTCCTTGTAGAGGCCGGGGAAGAAGGCGAACCAGTTCATCGCCATGGCCGCCTGACCGGATTTGAAGGCGTCGAGCGTCTCGCCCATATAGGCGTCGGTGTAGCCGGGCGGCGTGCAGCATTTGTAGAGCTCCTTGTATTCCTCGAGCCCTTTCACCGCGTCGGCGGAGTTGACCGCGCCCTCCATGTCGTATTTGCCCGACGTCTTCTCGTACTGGAAGCCGTTGGCGTAGAGCGCCTGGGTGGCGCCCATGGTGATGCCCTCGGAGGCGCGCTCGGTGAAGATGGCGGCGCCGTAGACCTTCTTGCCGTCTATCTCCCTGCCCTGGAAGAACTTCGCCGTCTCGATTAGTTCCGGCCAGGTCTTGGGCACTGCAAGGTCGCGGCCCGTAGCCTGCTTGAACTCGGCCTGGATTTCGGGCCTGGCGAACCAGTCCTTGCGATAGAACCAGGCATTGGCGTCGCCCATGGCCGGCAGCGCCCAGTAGTTCGGCGTGCCCTTCGGCCAGGTCGAATAGGCATAGACGGTGGCATCGGCAAAGTCGGACATCTTGATGCCCTCCTTGTCGAAGAAGTCGTTCAGCTTGACGTAGTAGCCGTTCTCGGCCGAACCGCCGAGCCATTGCGAGTCGCCGATCAACAGGTCGCAGAGCTTGCCGCCGGAATTCAGCTCGTTGAGGATGCGGTCGGCGAAATTCGGCCACGGCACGAATTCGAACTTCATCTCGGTCCCGGTCGCCGCCGTGAACTCCTTAGAGAGTTCGACCAGCGCATTGGCCGGGTCCCAGGCGGCCCAGCACAAGGTCAGTTCGTCGGCCGTCGCCGTGCTGGAGTAGGCCGTCGAGGCGAACAGCGCCGACGCCAGGCCGAAAGTCACTTTCGATAGTGTCTTCATGCGTTCCTCCCGTTGATCGGGCCGTCGGGATGACGGCCCTCGAATCGTCACCCTTCCTCCAAGGTTCCAGCCTTGCGGCCGGGCGTGAGCGATGTTGAGTAATTTGTTTAGTGATGCAAATTTCACTAAACATCGCAAGCGGAATCGATGCTGCGGCGCAGCAACGGCGTCGCGAGGCGCAGGACCAATTTGGTCAGCAATAGTGACGTTTTTCGGGGATTGTAGTTTGGAAACAGATGGCTGGGTGTGGGACGGCCGCCGAGGTCTCCGCCCGGCCTCTGCTAAACAAATAGTGCCGATGCAGGCAATCCCGGACGCTCCGCCCGCCCCCTGCCATGAAGGTAACGCCGAGAACCGTTTTGCTTCAGTCGGATAAGGGATTCGGCGACGCTGCGAACGGCCCCTCATCCGCCTGCTGGCACCTTCTCCCCGCATCGCGGGGAGAAGACCGATGTCGCCGCCGGCTTCGCCAATCGTCGGCGTTGCAGAGCGAGCGCCGACCTCGCGGCAGGCGATCTTCTCCCCATTCACGGCCAGGGCATGCACACATCTTTGCAGACCGGGCGAGCGGCTGCGGCCGTCTGTCTTCTTCCCGTCCTTCACGGGGAGAAGATGCCGGTCCACCCTCCGCAGCTGCAGCGCAGCTGCTGCGGAGGACGGGCAGGCAGATGAGGGGCGGCGCGACGATCAAAGTTCCGGTCCAGCAAGTATGAGCCCGGTCCCCGCCAAGGGACAGATCAGGTCCGACGCAGCAGCGCGCCAAGCCGCTTGCGTCTTACCCGTTGGCGGCGATCAGCGCCTTTTCCAGCTTGGCGAGGCCCTCGTCCAGCACGTCGTCCTCGACCGTCAGCGGCACGAGGATGCGGATCGTGTTGCCATGGACGCCGCAGGAGAGCAGGACGAGGCCGTCGGCGATCGCTGCCTGGGTGACGCGCTTCGTGGCATCGGCATCCGGCTCGGTGCCGCCGCGCTTCTTCATGATGTCGAAGGCGATCATGGCGCCCGGGCCGCGTATCCCCGATATCGCTACCGTGTCGTTGCGCTGCGCGGTCTTCGCGACCGCGGCCTTGACCTTCTCGCCGAGCCGGTTCGCCTTGTCGAGCAGCTTCTCTTCCTCGAACACGTCGAGCACGGCGAGTGCGGCAGCGCAGGCGATCGGGCTGCCGGCATAGGTTCCGCCGAGGCCGCCCGGCTCGGCCGCATCCATGATCGCCGCCCTGCCGATGACGCCCGACAGCGGGAAGCCACCGGCCAGCGACTTGGCGACGGTGATCAGATCGGGCTCGACGCCGCTCGCCTCGATGCCGAACATCTTGCCGGTGCGGCCGAAGCCGGTCTGGATCTCGTCGGAAATCAAGAGGATGCCGTGGTCGTCGCAGATCTTGCGCAGCGCTTCCAGCAGCTCGACCGGAGCGGGATGGAAGCCGCCTTCGCCCTGCACCGGCTCGATGATGATCGCCGCGACCTGGCCCGGCTCGATGTCGGCACGGAACAGGAACTCGATGGCGCGCAGGCTCTCCTGCACGGTGACGCCGTCGGCCGGGAACGGCACGTGATAGATGCCCGGCAAGCCGAGGCCGAACTTCTTGCGGTAGGGCGCCACCTTGCCGGTGAGCGACATGCCCATCATGGTGCGGCCATGGAAGGCACCGGTGAAGGCTATGACGCCGGAACGGCCGGTCGCGGCGCGCGCGATCTTCACCGCATTCTCGACCGCTTCCGCGCCCGTCGAGAAGAAGATGGTCTTGGCGTCGCCCTTGAACGGGGCCAGCGCGTTCAGCCGCTCGGCCAGCGCCACATAGGGCTCGTAGGGCAGGACCTGGAAGCAGGTATGGGTGAACTTGTCGAGCTGTTCACGCACCGCAGCCACGACCCTGGGATGGCGATGCCCCGTGTTGAGCACGGCGATGCCGCCGGCGAAATCGACGTAGCGCTTGCCCTCGACGTCCCATACCTCGGCGTTCTCGGCGCGCTCGGCGAAGACCGGAAATGCGGTGCCGACGCCGCGCGGCACGGCGGCCACACGGCGGGACTGAAGCGAGGCATTGTTGGTCATGATGGTCTCTCCGGATGCGGCAGCCTGTTGTCGGCGGCCACGCTTAGGGGGTTGGCTGGTGACTGTATAGGGCCTGCGACCGGCGACGTCCAAGCCAGCGGACTGCGTGGCCGGAGCGGGCTGCGGGCCCGCGAAGTCGCCGAGGCTACATCAGGCCGAGCTGCTTGTAGAAGCTGAGCGCATCGTAATAGTCATTCTGCACCGTGATCTTGCCGTCCTTGACGGTGAACATCGAAGCGCCTTCCAGCTTGAACTTCTTGTTGGTCGCAGCCGTGCCGTCCGCCCAGGCGCCGGTATTGGTGCCCGCGAATTCCCATTCGAACGAGACGCGGTCTCCCTGGATGACCGGCGCTCCACGCATCGTCCAGGCCGCATCCGGGACGGCATTCAGGAAGTTGTCGATGACGCCGGCCTTGGCGGCTTCCCTGCCCTCGATCGGCTTGCCGACCGAGGCATCGTAATAGACGACATCGTCGGCGAGGAAAGCCGCCGCCCTGGCGGAATCATGCGCGTTCCAGGCGGCGAGATATTCTTCGACCACCGATTGCGCCGTATCGTCCGCCAGAGCGGACGATAATGGCAGCGCGGCGGCCATACCCGCGAGCGCCGCGACGGCAAAGAACTGACGACGTTTCATGACGGTTTCCTTCCGGTTGATGCCCCTGCCACGCCTACCCGGTGCGGCGCATCGGCCGCTCAGCCATGCGCCACCATCACATGCCGCACCGCCGTGTAGTCCTCCAGCGCATAGAGCGACATGTCCTTGCCGTAGCCGGACTGTTTCAGCCCGCCATGCGGCATCTCGTTGGTGAGCATGAAGTGGGTGTTGATCCAGGTGCAGCCATATTGCAGGCGCGCGGCCGCGGCCATCGCCCGCCCGACATCCCTGGTCCAGACCGATGAGGCGAGGCCATAATCGGAATCGTTGGCCCAGGCCACGGCCTCGTCCACATCCGAGAAGCGGGTGACCGAGACCACCGGCCCGAAGACCTCGCGCCGCACGATCTCGTCTTCCTGCAGGGCGCCCGCCACCACGGTCGGCTGGTAGAAGAAGCCGTTGCCCTCGCCCGGCCTGCCGCCGGTGGTGATCTCGATGTGCTTCTGCTCCTGCGCGCGCTCGACGAAGCTCGCCACGCGGTCGCGCTGGCGCTGCGAGATCAGCGGGCCGATCTCGTTTTCGGTGTCGTCGGCCTGGCCGTAGCGGATGGTCGAGACGGCCGACGACAGGTCCGCCACAAGCCGGTCATAGATGCCCTTGCCGGCATAGACGCGGCAGGCGGCCGTGCAGTCCTGGCCGGCATTGTAGTAGCCGAAGGCGCGCAGGCCCGACACCACGGCGTCGAGATCGGCATCGTCGAAGACGATGACCGGCGCCTTGCCGCCGAGTTCCAGATGGGTGCGCTTCACCGTCTTGGCGGCCGCCTGCAGCACTTTTTTGCCCGTGGCGACGTCGCCGGTGATCGAAACCATATTGACCTTGGGGTGGTTGATCAGGGCGTTGCCGACGCTCTCGCCGCGGCCGAGCACGACATTGACGACGCCCTCCGGCAGCACCTCGGCCAGGATCTTCGCCAGCTTCAGCGCCGTGAGCGGCGTCTGCTCGGAGGGCTTGAATACGACCGTGTTTCCGCCGCCGAGCGCCGGCGCCAGCTTCCACGCCATCATCATGAGCGGATAGTTCCATGGCGCGATGGAGGCGACCAGCCCTATCGGATCGCGACGGATCATGGAGGTGAAGCCGGGCAGATATTCGCCGGCGACGGCGCCGGGCAGCGTGCGGACGGCGCCGGCGAAGAAGCGGTAGCAATCGACGATCGCCGGAATCTCGTCGTTCAGCACGGCGTTGATCGGCTTGCCGCAGTTCAGGGCTTCGAGCGCCGCGAACTCCGCCGCCTCGGCCTCGATGCGCTCGGCGATCTTCAGGAGATAGGCGGAGCGCTGGGCGGGCGTCGTCCGCGACCACTCCACGAAAGCCCTTTCGGCGGCCGCGACCGCGGCCTCGATCTGCGCCTGGCTCGCTTCGGGAAGGTTGAGGATGGTTTCGCCGGTCTTCGGATTGAGGATAGGCTCCTCGGTCTCGGTGCCCTTCTCGAATTTCGAACCGATCAGCATTGCGGTTTCCATGAGGATCCTCCTTCAATCAATTCGGCCGTGACGGCGCTCAGCCGCCGTCATGGCCCACAGGTCTATTTGCCCATGCCGGCGACCTGGTCGCCGTCGCGGGTGAGGTAGTAGGCGGCCAGGATCGGCAGCAGCGTGACCAGCACGACGACCATGGCGACGACATTGGTGACCGGGCGCTGGCGCGGACGCACCAGTTCCTCCAGCATCCAGATCGGCACGGTCTGCTGCTGGCCGGCGGTGAAGGTGGTGACGATGACCTCGTCGAAAGACAGCGCGAAGGCGAGCATGCCGCCGGCCAGAAGCGCGGTGCCGATGTTGGGCAGGATCACATGGCGGAAGGTCTGGAAACCATCCGCGCCGAGATCGTAGGAGGCCTCGATCAGCGAGCCCGAAGTGCGCCGGAAGCGCGCGACGGCATTGTTGTAGACGACGACCACGCAGAAGGTCGCGTGGCCGAGCACGATCGTCCAGAAGGAGAATGGGATCTCGGCGAGGCTGAAGGCCGAACGCAGCGCGATGCCGGTGATGATGCCGGGCAGCGCGATCGGCAGGATGACGAGCAGCGAGATCGTCTCGCGGCCGAAGAATTTCGTGCGGCTGACGGCGGCCGCGCAGAGCGTGCCGAGCACCAGGGCGACCGTCGTGGAGATGGCCGCGACCTTCACCGACAACGCCAGGGCCTGCCAGACGTCCGGCCGGTTCCAGGTGACGCCCAGCCATTGCGTCGTCAGGCCGGGCGGCGGCCACTGATAGCTTCTCTCCTCCGTGGTGAAGGCATAGACGAAGATCAGCAGGATCGGCAGATGCAGGAAGGCGAGGCCCGCGGCGGCGGCTATCTTCAGGCCGAGCGGTGCGGACCGGTTGCGATCAGAGCGCATCGAAAGCTCCCATGCGCTTGGCGGCCCACAGATAGAACCCCATCACCACGATGGGCACCACGGAGAAGGCGGCGGCAAGCGGAATGTTGCCCGCGGTGCCCTGGTGGGCATAGACGGCCTGGCCGATGAACAGCCGCGAGGTGCCGATGATCTGCGGGATGATGTAGTCGCCCAGCGTCAGCGAGAAGGTGAAGATCGAGCCGGCGACGATGCCGGGCAGCGCCAGCGGGAAGATGACATTGGCGAAGGTCTGGCGCGGCGAGGCACCGAGGTCCGCCGAGGCTTCGACCAGATTGGTCGGAACCCGCTCGAGGGCGGCCTGGATCGGCAGGATCATGAAGGGCATCCAGACATAGACGAAGACGATGAAGGTTCCGGTGAAGGAGACCGAGAGCGAGTTGCCGCCGACGACGGGCAAGGCCAGCCAGGCGTCGAGCAGCCAGCTCAGATGCAGCTTGCCGAACAGCCAGGTCAGGATGCCTTCCTTGGCCAGGATCAGCTTCCAGGCGTATATCTTCACCAGGTAGCTCGACCACAGGGGCAGCATGACACCGAGATAGAACAGCGCCTTCCATCGGCCGCGAGCGTAGCGCGCCGCGTAATAGGCGATCGGAAAGGCGATCACCGCCGAGGCGAGCGTCACCAGCGCCGCCATGACGACGGTGCGCAGGATGATGTCGAGGTTGGACGGCTGCAGCAGCTCGCCATAGGTCTTCAGCGTGAACTCCCGATTGACGAGGCCCGAATACTCGTCGATCGAGAAGAAGCTCTGCAGAAGCAGCGCGAACAGCGAACCGAGATAGACGATGCCGAGCCACAGGACCGGCGGCGTGAGCATCAGGAGAAGAAGCAGCCCCGGGCGCCGCCAGAAGGCATCCGAGAGCGTGCCGAAGAAACCGCCCTTGGCCGGCAGTATCGCCGGCGCGCCGGTGGCGGGAATAGCAAGCTCCATGCTCATGCCGGCTCGTCCATCAGGTGAAGCTGGTCGCGGTTGAACGCAAGCAGCACGCCCTCGCCGGCCTGCGGCACGGCCTGGCCGGCCGGGATGCTGGCATGGAGCCTCAGCCCGTCGCTCTCCAGCGCGATCCTGGTGGCGGCGCCGAGATAGTGCATCGACACCACGCGCGCCGGCACGCCGTCGCCCGTGGCCTGGCGCAGGATGCGGATCTGCTCGGGCCGGAGGCTGCCCCAGCGGCGCTGCCCGGACCAGCGCTGGACGAAATCGGGCGGCAGCACGTTGGAGGAACCGACGAAATCGGCGACGAAACGTGTCTGCGGCTTCTGGTAGATCTCCTCGGGCGTGCCGACCTGCATGATGCGGCCCTCGTTGAACACCGCGACCCGGTCGGCCATCGACAACGCCTCGCCCTGGTCGTGGGTGACGAAGACGAAGGTGATGCCGAGCGACTTCTGCAGCGCCTTCAGTTCCTCCTGCATGTTTTCGCGCAGCTTCAGGTCGAGCGCGCCGAGCGGCTCGTCGAGCAGGAGCACCCGCGGCTGGTTCACCAGCGCGCGGGCGAGCGCGACGCGCTGGCGCTGGCCGCCGGAGAGCTGCCCCGGCCGGCGCGCGCCGTAGCCCGGCAGTTGCACGAGCGTCAGCGCGTCCTCGGCGGCCCGCAGGCGCTCGGCCCTGCCGACCCCCTTCACCATCAGGCCGTAGGCGACATTGTCGAGCACGTTCAGATGGGGAAACAACGCATAGTCCTGGAAGACGGTGTTGACGTTGCGCCGGTAGGGCGGAACGCCGACGGCGTTTTCCCCCGATATCTCGATATGGCCCGAGGTCGGCTGCTCGAAGCCGGCGATCAGGCGCAAGCACGTCGTCTTGCCGGAGCCGGACGGGCCGAGCATGGCGAAGAACTCGCCGGGCCGGATGTCGAGATCGACGGCATCGACGGCCCTCACCTGGCCGAAATGGCGAGAGACTTTGCGGAAGGAAACTGCAGGGGTCATGACATATCCGACAGACCGTTTGCCCGCTGCGCAGAGCCAGCCGGGCTTTTATTGCGCCCCCGCCGTTCGGCAACGCCGAGACTGCTACCCGCCCTCTCCTCGCGAAGGGCGAGAGGGAGGCTCGGCGGCACCGCTTCGTCCTTCTCCCGTTTCCAGGGAGAAGGTGCGGGCAGGCGGATGAGGGCGGCTCCCGGCATGAAGCCGCCGAACCGGGTCAAAGCGGCGCTGTCAGCGCCCGCCGATCACGCCGATATAATCCGACACCCAGCGATAATAGGGCACGCATTCGCTCTGGCTGGCGCATTTCGATACCGGCGTTTGCCAGAACCTGATCTTCTCGAAATCGTCCATGCCGTTGGTGGTGCAGCCCTCCTTGGTCTGCATGCCGCGCCCGTCGGTGCAGGCCGCGGGGACCGAGGGGTTGGCGCCGAACCAGACGGACAGGTCGCTCTGGAGGTTGGACGACAGCGTGTGCTCCATCCACATATAGGCGCAGTTCGGATTGGCGGCATCGACATGCATCATCGTCGTGTCGGCCCAGCCGGTAGCCCCTTCGACCGGGATGGTCGAGGCGATCGGCTGGTTCTCGCTCTTGAGGATGTTGACCTGGAAAGGCCACGAGCCGGACGCGACGACACCTTCGTTCTTGAAATCGTCCATCTGGATGAAGGCGTCGTGCCAGTAGCGTCCGACCAGCTTGCGCTGCTGGCGCAGGAGGTCGAGCGCCGCCTTGTACTGGTCCGCATTGAGCTCATAGGGGCTCTTGATGCCGAGTTCCGGCTTGTTGTGCATCAGATACTGCGCGGCGTCGGCGACATGGATCGGCCCGTCATAGGCCTGGACCCGGCCGACATTCGACTTGCCGTCCGGCAGCGTCGTCTCCTCGAAGACCACGCTCCAGCTCTTGGGCGCCTCCTTGAAGACGTCGGTGTTGTACATCAGCACGTTCGGCCCCCACATATAGGGAACCCCGTAGTGGACGCCGTCGACCGTGTGCCAGGGCGCGTCCTTCAACCGGTCGTCGACGGTCGACCAGCTCTTGATCAGGTCGACATTGACCGGCTGCACGCGCTCGCCGGCGACGAGACGCAGCGAGGCGTCGCCCGACGCCGTGACGAGGTCGAAGCCGCCTTCGTTCATCAGCGCGACCATCTCGTCCGATGTGTTGGCGGTCTTGACATTGACCTTGCAGCCGCTGGCCTCCTCGAACTTGGTGACCCAGTCGAATTTCTTGTCCGTCTCGCCGCGCTCGATGTATCCCGGCCAGGCGATGATGTTGACCTGACCTTCGGCCGCGCCGATTTCCTTCAGCTGGGCCATGGCCTGGCCGGGAATGCTGATCGCGAGCGCGAGCGCCGTGCAGGATTTCAGGAACGATTTCATCGTGACGTCTCCCATTTGAGGCAACCGCTCTCCATGGCGGCATGATCCCTGGGGAGAAGAGTGCGCGCAAAAGTTCGGTTTCGCAATTTCATTTGCGAGAAGGCCGGAATCGGTTTTTCCGATATCATCTGGAAAGGAGAAAGGGCCGAGCGCCTGGTGGCTCGCGGGTTCGTTCTTCGGGGACTTCGGGCGCCCATCGGCAGCTGAAACTCTTCACGCCGGCGGACGGACAACTGCGCCCCCCAAATTGAACTTTCCCAGATCGACCGCGAAACGTCCTTAGACGATGCGTCGCCGATACCAGGACGCCAGCCCCAGGCATGCGAGAAATTCAGTTCGTTCGCGAGTTGGTCCTCGAGGCCTCACGCGTCGTTCATTATCTTCCGGCCAGATCCATCAAATCCTCCAGCAGCTGTCGAATGACCGGAATGTTCATCGAACTTTGCCGGACATAGGCGCCGGTTGACAGCCGGCTGATCGGCGGATTCGTCGGGCGGACAACGAGACCCACGGCTTCGACATATTCTGCGAGTTGCAGCGGAGCCATGAGCTTTGCTCCGAATTCGCGGGTTAGGTCGAGTGCGGCGGCAAACGAAGTCGAATGCGCGACTATACGTGGCGCGCTCAGACTGTGTTCGGAGAAATAACGGCGCAGCAGAGGTATGTTGTCCGCCGCCCCGCTGTAGGCCACCCAGCTCAAGCCTTCCAGATCCTCCGGGCGCAGGACCGCGTTTTGCGCAGCAGGGTCGTCCGCCGCCATAACGACGGACTGCTCGACTTCGGCTACCGGAATGGCGGTTATCAGCGAGTCCGGCTCCAACGGCTCTATGGCCCCCAGCACCACGTCTATGCGGCCGTCACGCAGCATCGGCAACGTGACGGAATTCTGGTCGGCGATAAGGTCAAAACCCAATGCCGGAAACCGGCTGCGCAGCTGCGCGAAAAGCGGTGCGGCATAGCGCAGGTGAAATAGAGGGCCGGCGCCGACCCGTATCGTTTCGAGCCCCATTCCAGTGAGCGCACGGATTTCCTCCCTGGCCTGATCGTACTCATGTTCGATCCGGCGCGCACGCACAAGAAAGAGCCGTCCGGCCGCAGTCAGGCGCATCCCGCGACGATGGCGCTCGAAGAGTTTGCCGCCTAGATCTTCCTCGAGATTGGCCAGCCGCTTGGTCAATGACGGCTGAGTCAAACCAATCGTGTCAGCCGCCGCAGAGAGATTGGACTCCTTGGCGATCGCCAGAAACGCCCTCAAATTCCGGTCCACCAGCTATTCCTTTTTTCTATCATAGCGGCTTCAAAAATCGATTTTACAGAACCCCTGACTTTTGACAAGTTAATGGCGCCGTACGAAGGGAGGAGTATGTGCGAACGATCTTCGTACTTTTCGATTCATTGAACAGAACCGCGCTCGGTGCCTATGGCAGCAAGGCGATTCCGACGCCGAATTTCGACCGGTTCGCGGAACGGGCTGTCACCTTCGACACCCATTATGTTGGGTCTTTGCCATGCATGCCTGCGCGCCGGGACATGCAGACCGGGCGGCTGAATTTCACACACCGGCCCTGGGGGCCGCTCGAGCCCTTCGACAATTCCTACGCGCAGATCCTGAGTGCCGCGGGCGTCTACACTCATCTGATCTCAGATCATCTGCACTATTTTGAGAATGGCGGCTGGGGTTACTCCCAGGCGTTCGACAGCTGGGAATTTATTCGCGGACAGGAATACGATCCCCTGACGGTGTTCACTGTTCCCCCCGTCGAGCGGATTCGCGAAGCCTTCGATCCTCGCCACTACCCGACGGAAGCGATGGAGGAGGGCCGTACGGCCACGCGCTGGACGTCGCCAAAGGATGTCTGGAAGCGTTCACGCCACGCGATTAACAAGATCGACCCCTGGGAAGATGCTGATTATCCAACGGCAAAATGCTTTGCGCGGGCGTTCGAGTTCCTGAACCGGAACAGCAAAAGCGACGACTGGTTCCTTCAGATCGAGTGCTTCGATCCGCATGAACCTTTCGACGCACCGGACAAGTACAAGGCGAGGTTCGCGACGGGTTACGAGGGCCCCATCCTGGACTGGCCGCTTTACGAGCAATGCACGAATTCAGCCGAAGAGATCGCCGAAATCCGGGCGAATTACGCAGCGGTCGTGGCAATGTGCGACGATCATTTCGGGCGACTGCTTGACTGGATGGATGCAAACGAAGCCTGGGAAGACACTGCGCTGATCCTGACGACCGACCACGGCTATCTGCTTGGCGAGCACGAGTGGTGGGCAAAGAACCGGATGCCTTACTACGAGGAGATCTCGCATATCCCCCTGATGGTCTGGCACCCTGACAACGGACCCAAAAGCGGGATGAGGGTTTCTGCGCTTACGCAGACGACCGACCTGATGCCGACGATTTTGGGACTGCATGAAGTCGCATCGCCTGAGGAATCGCGCGCACATTCTCTGCTCCCTCTGCTGAAGGGGCGCCCCTCCGGGCGGGACACTGCGATCCTGGGGATGTTCGGAGGTCCCGTGTGCGTGACGGACGGCCGATACACCTATTTCAGGTTTCCACTGACCGACGATCCGTCTGCGCTTCCGGTCTACACCCTGATGCCAAGTCATCTGGAAGAGCTGTTTTCAGTCCGAGATCTCGCGACTGCCGAGTTGGTCGAAGCATTCGATTTCACGAAGGGTGCGCCGATGATGCGTGTCACGCTGTCGAACAAGGTTGGAGAATCCGGAATGAACATCCTGGCCAACTGGAATGCCGGAAACGTACTTTACGACCTGCTGTCCGACCCGGGCCAGACAACACCCATCGAGGCGCCCGAAATCGAAGCGCGCCTGTCAATCGCGATCACCGAGCATTTCGAGGCGCATGATGCGCCGCAGGAACTCTATGCGCATTACGGCCTCACACGCGCCGAAGGAGCGATCAAAAACCTTCGCGTCGGGCGGTGATCCGCAAGAAAATACCAAAGGAGGAGCGCATGAACCGAAACACCATCATACCGGCATTGGCCACATTTGCCGCCGCTGCCGCCGTCCCGTTGACAGCCCAGGCAGAGGATTTTCCCAAGCGCACGATCGAGTTGATCTTCCCTTGGGGGCCGGGCAACGCCATGTCCAGCAGCCAGATACTCGCCGACGCGATGTCGGACGAGATCGGCGTATCGATCCCGGTCATCTCGACACCCGGCGCATCCGGGACCAAGGCATTCCTCATCGCCATGAACAAGCCGGCCGACGGCTACACCATCATAGACGGCTACGTCGCTCCACTGGTGCTGCAGCCCGTGCTGGGGAAAGCCGATTGGAACTACAACGATTTCGTGCCGCTTCATGCCGCATTCTCGAACGCATTTGCGCTGGGCACGGCCGCGGGAAATGACCGCTGGGCCAGTTTCGAGGACATGATGCACTACTGCGCGGAGCATCCCGGCGAGCTGCGCTATACGACGGGATCGCGCAACAACCTGCCCCACATGGTTACCGCCAAAGCCTTGCAGAGCTACAATTGTGTGGCTCAAAACATCCCGTACACCGCCAATGCGGACGCCATGTCCGACCTCAAGAACGGCGTGCTCGATTTCGGGTTCATCAATGTTGGCGACTTCCAGCAGAACCCGAAGGATTACAACATCCTGATCGTACTGTCCGAGCTGCCGGAAAGTGTGGCCGCGTTTGGCGGAGCGCCTTCTATCGCGGATCTGGATATCGATCTGGGGCTGAGCGGACTCGCACCATTGGGCTGGAACTGGTGGTTGGTCCACAAGGATACCCCGCCGGATCGCCTTGAGATACTGCGCAGGGCGATGAAGGCAGCGATTGAAAGGCCCGAAGTGCAGGCCAAAGCCGAGTCCCTGGGATTCTCGTTCCTCAAATGGGACTGGGACAAATATGACGAAATCGTCAGTCCGGTGGCTGGTCAGCTGGAAGCGATGGGCAACGCCCTGAAATGGGAAGAAGAACAGCTCGCCAAGCAGTGAATTGTGCTGCAGCGAGACGGAGGATGAGGAGGATAACCGTGACCATCAACAAGGCGCTGGCCGAATGGCTCGTGGTTATCCTCTTTGTCGCCGTGGTCGGACTGGTTTTCCATGAGGCCGCCACGGACATGGCCGCGCAGGGGATCGCCTCTGGGGGTCCCTATGACAACGCGGCTGCCTATCCAAAGACGATCGCCATCGTTCTCGGCATCCTGACCTTCGCTCAAGTGATGATCCAGCTGATCCGCTCCCGGATCGCTCCAGACGACAATGGCAATCCTGTGCCGTTGCGCCAGCTTGTGCGTCCCGCCGCACTGGTCGTCATTTTCGCCGTCTATCTCGGGTGCCTCGACGTGCTCGGCTACCACATCGCCACGCCGATCATGCTCGCGGCGCTGATGGCGCTCTGCGGCATCCGAAGACCTCTGGCGATCCTGCTTCCTGCCATCCTGATTTCGTTCGGTTTCGCCTATGTGTTCGAAGCTTGGCTGAAGATCGTGCTTCCTGGCGGTTTCCTGCACATCAATATTGCTTGGTGATCCATGCTCACGCAGTCGCTTGCTGCTGGCCTCGACCAGTTTCTCACACCCTTGACCCTGCTGCTCACGACCCTTGGCGTCGTGTTCGGCCTCGTAGTCGGGGCCTTGCCCGGGCTGGGACCTCTCATGGGCATCGTCTTGATGTTGCCCTTCGCGGTCGACCTGCCGCCGGTCTCGGCCATGGGCTTCCTTATTGCGATAGGTGTCGGCGGCTCCTGTGGAGGCTCGATTTCAGCCATCCTCCTGCGAATTCCGGGAACTCCGCTCGCCGCCGCCACCCTTTTCGATGGCTATCCGCTTGCGCAGAAGGGCCGGGCAGCCGACGCGATCGGAATTGCGATTTCGGCTTCGGCGCTCGGCGGCCTGTTCGGCGGATTGGTGCTGATCCTGACAGCGCCGGTTCTTGCCGATTTCGCTTCCAATTTCGCGCCGCCGGAATATGCGATGCTGGCCCTCACCGGGCTGACCGCCATCGCGGCAGTGTCTGACGGATCGCTTCTCAAGGGGCTCATGACCGGCTCTCTGGGGCTCTTGATTGCAACAATCGGAACCGACGAGTTTTCGACGGGCTTCCGTTTCACCTTCGGCATTTACGAGTTGCTGAACGGCTTCCACATCGTCGCCATCGTCGTGGGCATTTTCGCGATCTCCGAGATGGCACATCAGGTTCATGCGGGTGGCCTGAACGACAAGCCCAATGTCAGCCTCGTGCGGCCAGGCTTCCGGACCCTAGGCATGACGCTCCTGCACTGGAAGAACCTGCTCCGCTCCTCGACGATCGGCGCGGCCTTTGGCGCCCTTCCGGGCGTGGGTGGGACAATCTCAAGCTTTGCCGCGTATGCCGTCGCCAAGGCGCTCTCCAGACCTGAAGAAGGCTACGGAGCGGGAGCGGAAGGCGGTGTGATCGCAACTGAGAGCGCCAACAACGCGACAGTCGGTGGCGCCCTCGTGCCCACAATGGCGCTCGGTATCCCCGGCGAGGCTTCGTCGGCAGTACTGATCGGGGCCATGCTCATCCTCGGCTTCTTTCCGGGTCCGGCGCTGTTTGCGCAGCAGCCCGAGATTGCTGGAGGCGTCTTCCTCGTCTATCTCTTTTCCAACGTCTCGCTGCTGGTCGTTGGAATACTGGCGACCCCTGTCTTCGTCTGGGTCCTGCGGCTTCGGAAGAGCTATCTCATTCCGATCATTCTGCTCCTCTGTGCCATCGGCACATTCGCTCTGCAGAGTTCGGTTTTCGATTTGTGGGTGATGATGGGATTCGGGTTGTTGGGCCTGGCGCTGCGAAATGCTGGTTACCCGCTTGCGCCGCTGGTGATCGGCGTGATTCTCGGCCCGCTTCTGGAGAACAATCTTCGCCGCGCACTGCTGATTTCGCGTGAGGGTTACTGGATATTCGTCGACCGGCCTGTCTCGCTGGCTCTGGTGGTCGCGAATGGCGCTCTTATCGCTTGTGCCGTCTATTGGGCCATCCGCCGTCGGACCAGCCGCGATGCCACACCTTTGGCGGAAGCCGGGGGTTGATTGTCTTGACCCGAAATCCACTCCAACTTTAACGGCCATCTGGACCTTGGTCGCGAAGATGCCGTTGGCCGCGATGGGCATGCTGCTGCCAAACCGCCGCTCTGCAAGCGGTGACCAGCTTGCTTGCTCCTCTGGCGGGTGCCGCAGTCAGGTTCAGAACCCGGTTGGTGTCAGTTCGCACAACAGGGACACAACAACCCAGTCTTCAACGTCTCGCACCACCCGACGACTTCCCCTGGCCCACGATGAACATCTATCTGCCGGTCGCCGAACACTCGCTCAACGTTTTCTTCCTGGCCGGGATCGGCGGTGCGGTGGGTTTTCTATCCGGGCTGTTTGGCGTCGGCGGTGGGTTCCTTCTGACGCCGCTGCTGATCTTTTCGGGCGTTCCGACCTCGGTGGCGGTCGCCTCGGTCACCGGACAGGTGGTGGCCGCCTCGACATCGGGCGCGCTCAGTCACTATCGGCGCGGCGGCATTGACTTGCACCTGGCGCTCTATCTCATCAGAACTGGTTTGCACCGCCTCGTCCGGTGAATGCCCTCACCATCAGAGCGTTCATGCAGCATGCCAAGGTCGGCAGGAAACGTCAGCCAAGTTGCGCGATGCCGGGCAGATGGGCGCGGCCTTTGCACAGCACCAGCGGGTCATGCCTCGGGACAACCATGTAGCCCCGGCTTTCGAAGTCCCGAAGTTAGGCAAAGCCCTCCAGCATTGCGGGTGGGTCCACGACAATGGGGAAGTGCGCATGTTGCTTGTCACGTTGTGTCCGCTTGTCGCGGGCTGTCGATCCGAACCGGACTGTCGGGAGTCGGCCCCCGATCAAGACGTCGCGACTTCCTGAACGAGATGTCTGCTCCTTGGCGCATTGCGGTCCTGTATCGGTTCAGGATTTCGTGTAGTCCAAAATCATGAATCAAGATTGGCAGGAGAACTTGTCCATTTGTATTCGGCGATCTGCATCGCCGCTGTCGTTATCTTCTGGCCCTGACCGATGAGTACCGAGCCTCGACAGTTCTGCGTGGCTTCGTGTGGTCGCTCCACCCTACCTCTGCCGCACCGCCCGGTGGGACTGCGCGATGCCGATGAAATCGCGCGCGGTCTGCGACAGGCCGGAGCCGCGGCGCCAGACCATGCCGACCTGCACCATCGGCAGCGCGCCGGAAATGTCGCGGGATTCGATGCGGTCGCCTTCGAGCGACCAGGGCCGGTAGACGAGGTCGGGCAGGAGCGCCACGCCGGCGCCTGTCGCCACCAGGCTGCGGACCGCCTCGACGGAGCGCGTGCGGAAGGCGACATGCGGCCGCGCGCCGAGCGCCATCAGGAGCTTGCCGGTATTCTCCTCGATCTCGTCGACGGTGAGCATGATCAGCGGCTCGGCCGCGATGTCGTTGATGCCGATGATGTCGGCGCCGGCGAGATGATGGCCGAGCGGCAGCCACAGGCGATAGGGCGAGACCTCGAGGATTTCGGCCTGCAGCGCCATGCGGTCGCGCAGATTGGAGATGACCATGACGGCCACGTCGAGCTCGCCGCCGACCAGCAGATGCTCGAGATAGTCGCCGTTGTCCTCGATGGCCGAGACATCGACGGCCGGAAAGCCGCGCCGGTAGCGGGCAAGCAGATCGGACAGGACATAGCCCGCCACCAGCGAGGTGACGCCGAGCTGCAGCCTGCCGCCGACGATCTCCTGGTCGCGGGAGAAGGCCAGCCGCGCGTCCGAGACATCGGCCAGGATCTTGGTGGCATGGCGCAGGAACTGGTGACCCTTGTGGGTGACGGTCAGGCCGCGCGGGTGACGCTCGAAGAGTTCGACGCCGAGATCGCCTTCGAGCTCCTTGATCGCCTCGGTAACCGACGACTGCGAGATCGACAGGTTCTGCGCGGCGCGCGAGACGGTGCCCTGCTCGGCCACCGCCACGAAATACTGCAACTGCCGGAGGGTGAATGCCATCGCCCGACTAAACACGGGCGTGATCGGATTGGAAAGAGGCGTCAGCCCATCCTGCGCGTCAGCCGCGCGCGCCGCGCCACGGGAAGCCGGCCGGAGGCGCCGAACCGCAACAAGACCAGGAAGGCGATCTCCACGACGAGGACCATGATGCGGAAGCCGACATCGGCCGGCCGGCCTCACGCATAGAAGGCGAGAAGGAAACCGGCATTCCACAGAAGGATGCCGAGCAGGCTGGCGACGGCGAAGGCGGCAGGCGCAGCGCCCCGGCCGCCAGCGGCAGGTAGTTGCGCACCGTCGGAACGAGCTGCGCGGCCAGGGAGGCGCGGAAGTGGTTGCGCCGGTAGGCGTCCGCCAGCCTGTGATAGGTTTCGAGGCGCAGGAATTTCCCGAAGCGCTCCGCCAGCGCGTCGGTGCGTTCGGTTCCCAGCCGATGGCCCAGCCCGTACCGGAACAGCGCGCCGACGCCGGAGCCCGGCATCGTCACCGCGAGCGGCACGGCCAGCGCACGGCCGTTGGAGCCGACGTCATGCCGAGGAAGAGCAGCAGGACATGGGAGGGCGGCACGGGCAGGATCTTTTCCGCAAGGGCCAGCAGTCCGACACCGAACAGGCCGAGGCCCAATACGGAGGACAGGTGATCCATCATGCGTAGCGCCAGTCCCATCGCGCGGTCGTGTTCATGCGCGAGATACAATAAGCGGTTGCAGGAGGGAAGTTGCGCAACGTCGAGCCGACGCGCCTCACCTCGAGGTCGAGACGGTCGAGAACCACCTGATCGATCGGACAACGGCGGCCATAGGTGAACTGGTAGAGGGCGCCACCTGCCCGCATATTGGCGAAGACGCCTTCGAGGATCGCCATTGCCTTGCGCGGCGGGATGAGCCTGAAAGGCAGGCCGCTGACGGCGGCGCCGACCACGGGCCGATCGAAGAGCGGCAGAGCGCGGATCGACGCGGCGTCGCATTCGACGATACGCGCTGTGGGGAAACGGCGGCGCAGCAGGGCCGCGAAATCCGCATCGGCCTCGACGAGTGTCAGGTCCTCCTCCTTAACCCCGCGCGCCAACAAAGCGCGGGTGAAGGCGCCGGTGCCTGGCCCCAGTTCGAGCACGGGGCCCGCCGCGGCATCGACCTCATGCGTCATCAACGCGGCGAGGGTCGCCCCCGACGGCGCGACCGAGCCGACCCGCAGCGGTGCGGCGGCCCAGGCCATGAGAAAGGACAAGGTATCGCTTGCCGACATTTTCGATCCCCATGCATTCCGGCTTGGGCGAATCGCCCGTCATCGTCGCTGCGCCATTTGCAGCGGCTGCATTGCGGAGGCATTGCGTCGGGCCCGCATTCGCGGCATCAGACTGCCTTCCATGGCGACGATCGGCGCAATGCTTCCGCAATGTTGGTTCGCTACAGCGTGTTGCGTGAAAACGGATCACGGTACGCGACAGTAGTCGGGACGGCATGACATGCTGGATACATCGAAGGTCGGGAGTGCTAGGACTCACCACATCATGGCGCCCTCGGCTACCCGAGGCCTGGATCAATTCCAGCAAAAGTGCGCAGCGGTTTGGCGTCCCGGAAACAGCGCCGCCCTATCTTCGTCATTCTCGGGCCCGAGCCTGCGCGAAGCGTGGGCGAGGTGACCCGAGAATCCGTGCCGTGAAATCGCGGACGACTGCTTCGGTGCAAAGCGGGCTTGGGCAGGTGGATAGGGGAGCCATCCTCTTCCTCGACCGTCTCCGGCCTTCGGGTCGGTCACGGCATGGATCCACGGGTCATCGCGCCCTGCGCTTCGCTGCGTGCGCTCGCCCGTGGATGACGAAGCGGATATGTTGCCGCCCGCGACCATTCTGTCGTGTACTGTGAAAGGATTCACGCAACACACTGTAGGTCTTTGATTTGACGCATGTCTTTGTCCCGAAACCGGTACCCGCTTTCGGGAGACATGCTTTGGCCGGCCACGGCCGAAGCTGCCCGATCGCGAATCGTGGCGGGAATCCGGATCCGCATGAGTGCCGCGCGCCCCCCGCGGAGCAGGGTCACAACGCGTAAGGAATAAGACATGCGTATCTTGCTCGTCGAAGATCAGCCCGAGATGGTGTCGGCACTGCGCGCGGCCCTGAAGCGGCACGACATGGTTGTCGACCATGCCGGCTCGCTGGAGGCCGCGGAGGATTTCGTCAGCATCGACACCTACGACGCCATCCTGCTCGACCGGCAGTTGCCCGACGGCGACGGCCTGTCGCTGCTGCCCAAACTGCGCAGCAAGGGCAATGCGACGCCGGTGCTGATGCTGACGGCTCGCGGCGATATCGCCGACAAGGTGGAAGGCCTCGACATGGGCGCCGACGACTATCTGGCGAAACCCTTCGCCTTCGAGGAACTGCTGGCGCGCATGCGCGCGCTGCTGCGGCGTCCGACCTCGATCCAGTCGCAGTCGATCCGCGCCGGCCATCTGGTGTTCGATTTCGGTCACCGCGAGGCCTCGGTGCGCGGCGAAGCGCTGCCGCTGCCGCGTCGCGAACTGCTCGTGCTGGAGGCGCTGGTTCGGCGAATGGGACGCATGGTGGTGCGCGGCGCCCTGATGGAGGCGGTGTTCGGCCTCGACGACGAGATCCAGTCCAACGCGCTCGACGCCCATGTGTCGCGCCTGCGCCGCAAGCTTGCCGATACCGACAGCGGGCTGACCATCAACGGCGTGCGCGGCGTCGGCTACCTTCTGCGCGAGACGCCATGAATTTCAGACGTTTGCTGAGGCGCCCACGCTCGCTCAAATGGCGCCTGGTCTGGCGCATGGTGCTGCTGCAGGTGGTGCTTCTCACCTTGCTGGTCGCGCTGATCCTGGGGGCCTTCCTGGTGACTGGCTGGATTCCCCAGAACTATGAGGGCCGCGCGCTCGACGTGTTGACAAAGCAGGTGCGGCGCGACGCCGATGGCGAACTCGTGCTGAAGGACGGCAGCGACCTTGCCGAGCTGCGCGAGGAGGTCCCCGACCTCTGGTTCATCATCCGCGACGAAGAAGGCCACCGGCTGTCGGAAGGCACCGTCCCGCCGCAGTTCACCAGGATGGCCGCAGCGCTCGACCATATCGACAGCGCCAAGCTGGTGTGGAAGCTCGGCACCACCCTGCCCGCGGCCGTGGTGCAATGGTTCGACACCAAGGCCGGGCGGGTGCAGATCTTCACCGGCGCACAAGGCCGCTTCCGCATCACCGCGCTGCTGGCGGTGACGCCGGAGCTCTTCGTGCAGGTCATCCTGCCGATCGGCGGCATCATGGCGCTGGCGTCGCTGGTGACGATCCCGCTGGTGGTGCGCGGCATCCTGACTGGACTTCGCCGGGCGGCGGCCCGCGCCGAACACATCGACATCGAGAAACGCGGGGTCAGGCTGCCGACGGCGGGCATCCCGACCGAGATCGAACCGCTGGTCAAGGCGGTCAACGGCGCGCTCGACCGGCTCGACGCCGGCTATGAACGGCACAGACGCTTCCTCACCGACGCCGCGCATGAGTTGCGCACGCCGGTCGCGATCCTCAACACGCGCATCGCGTCGCTGCCGCCGACATCGGAGCGCTCCCGGCTGCAGCAGGATGCGGCGCGGCTTTCCACACTGACCGACCAGCTCCTCGACATCCAGCGGCTGGACCGACGGTCGGAACCGTTCCAGCCGGTCGATCTCGTGGCAGCGGCGCATGGCGTGGTCGCCGACCTCGCGCCGATGGCCTTCGGCGCCGGGTACGACATGTCCTTCGACGCCGCTCCCGGGCGGATCGTTACGACGGGCGACCGCATGTCGATCGAAAGGGCGGTAACCAATCTCGTCCAGAACGCGATCGAGCATGGCGGCAACGGCGGCAAGATCACGATCAGCGTGGCGGCGCCCGCCGTCATCGCGGTCTCCGACGAAGGCGAAGGCGTGCCGCAGGCCGAACGCGAGAAGATCTTCCAGCCCTTCTACCGGCTGCGCCAACGCGACCAGGGCGCGGGCCTCGGCCTCAACCTGGTAGCGGAAATCATGCAGATGCATGGCGGCCGCGTCGAGCTGAACGATGTACAGCCGAAGGGCGCCTGCTTCCGCATGATCTTCAGGCCGGAACGGACCGCCTGATCCCGGCTCAGCCTCCCACCGCCACGACGCGGACGCCGGCCGCCTCGAGCGCGGCGGCGATATCGGCCGGCGGCGCCCGGTCGGTGACCAGTTCGCCGACGCCCGAAAAGTCGCAGACCTGAACGAGGCCGTGCTTGCCGAACTTGCTGTGGTCGGTGACGACCAGCGTGCGCTGGCCGCGCGACAGAACCTTGCGCGCGAACTCCGCCTCTTCGAGCTCGTAGTCCATGATGCCGTGTACTGCGTCGACCGCACCGGCCGAGATCACCGCATGCGTCACGCTGAACCGCCCGACAAAATCGATCGCCGAGACACCGAAGGCCGCGCCGCTGTCGCTGCGCAGCTCGCCCCCGGCCATATAGACCTTGTTGCCGTTCACCGTCGCCAGGGTGCGCGCGATATCGGAGGAATTCGTCACCACGGTGAGCCGGCGGTGGCCCGTCAGTTCGCGCGCCAGGTAGCTGGTCGTCGTGCCGGTATCCAGCATAACGGACTCGCCGTCGCGGATCGTCGCCGCGACCTGTCGCGCGATCGCACGCTTGGCGCCGGCATGCTCGCGCATGCGGCGTTCGAACGGCGCCTCTCCGGCAAGAGCGGGCAGGCCGACCGCGCCATGCATCTTGACGATCGCGCCATCCCTGGAGAGCGGCTTGACGTCGCGGCGCACCGTTTCCAGCGAAACGCCGAGCCGGTCGGCCAGGCTGGCGATGGTGACCGTGCCCTCCTCCTGGAGCAGACGCAGGATTTCGGCGTGACGCTTCGAGTGGTTCATGTGCCTTCGCCCCTGGAGCCCTGCCCGTCCGAACGGTCGCGCGCTCCGTCCATTTGAATTCGCCCGCCCCGGTGCGGGCCCGGCGAAGATCGGTTGCGATTCCCGCCAGCCCGACGCGATGGCCATTGACCGGTTCTTTCGCTTCTTGAATGGCAGAAGAACGGCATCCAGTCAAAAAATCACAAAAAGCCTCGGATGCGCGTTGACAAGCGCGTTGACCCTGCGTGACATTGCAAGCCGTGACGGGCCTGCGGGGAAAGTCGCCGCAAGAGCGACCAGGCCAAGCATGCACCATGGAAAAGCTGGAATCTCCAGTGGGCGAGCAGGAGGATCAAGATGCTTTCGCGCAATCGCATGGCCGGCGCCGCGCTCGGGGCGGTCGCCCTTTGCACGGCTTTCTCGCATTCGCCCGCCTGGGCGCAGGAATCGACGGATCCGATCAAGCTGACGCTGCACGACTGGACGGGGCAGCTCATCACCACCAACATCATGGGCGAGGTGCTCAAGAAGGCCGGCTACAACGTGGAGTATGTGCAGGCCGACTATCTGGCGCAGTTTGCGGGCCTCGAAGCGGGCGACCTGCATGTCGCGATGGAGATGTGGGAGACCACCGGCCGCGAGGCCATGGACGCGGCGACGGCCACCGGCAAAGTCGAGAATTTCGGACCGACCGGAATGAAGGCCAAGGAGGAATGGTGGTTCCCCGACTATATGAAGGAAAAGTGCCCGGGCCTGCCGAACTGGGAAGCGCTGAAGGACGAGACCTGCGCCGAAGCCTTCTCGACGGCCGAGACCGCGCCGAAGGGCCGCTATCTCGGCGGGCCGGTCACCTGGGGCGGGTTCGACGACGAACGCGTGGAGGCGCTCGGCCTGCCCGTCGAAGTGATCCATGCCGGCACGGATGCCGCGCTCTTTGCGGAGCTGGAGAGCGCCTATCAGCGGCAGGCGCCGATCCTGCTCTGGGTCTACGCGCCGCATTGGGCCCCTGTGAAGTACAAGGGCCAATGGGTCGAATTCCCCGAATTCACGAAGGAGTGCTACGCCGACCCGAAATGGGGCTCGAACCCCGATGCGCTCTATGACTGCGGCAAGCCGCATGGCGATATCTGGAAGGTCGGCTGGGCCGGCGTGAAGGACAAGTGGCCGGGCGCCTACAATGCGATCAAGGCCTTCATGATCGACAATGACGAGATGGGCCAGATGATCACCAAGGTGGATCTCGACGGTAAGAAGGTCGAGGATGTGGTGGCCGAATGGATCGGCGCCAACGAGGCGCGCTGGTCGGAGTGGATCAAGAAATAGGCTGCGGCCGATCAGAGACTTCGCAGCCGTGTCCCTTCGACCTTCTGGACGTCCCGGGCCCGCGGGAATGTGCGGCTCGGGGCGAGCGCCCCTTGGGGAGCAGCATCCATGACCGCTGCTCCCAAGCTGGTATGCCGCAATGTCTGGAAGGTGTTCGGCGCAGGTGCGGCCGAGTTCCTGGCCGGGAACGGGAACCCTTCTCCCGACCAGCTCGGCGCGGCCGGGCTGGTCGGCGCCGTTCGCGCGGTGGAGCTCGAAGTCCGCAGCGGCGAGATCTTCGTGATCATGGGCCTGTCGGGATCCGGCAAGTCGACGCTCGTGCGCTGCCTTTCGCGCCTGGTCGAACCGACGGCAGGCGAGATCCTGTTCAACGGCGAGAACCTGCTGGCGGCCAGCGAGACGCGGATGATCGAGATCCGCCGCCACCAGATGGGCATGGTGTTCCAGAACTTCGCCCTGCTGCCGCATCTGTCGGTGCTCGCCAATGTGGCGTTTCCGCTCGAGGTGCAGGGTATCGGCCGCCCGGAGCGCGAAGCCCGCGCGGCCAGGATGATCGAGCTGGTCGGCCTCTCCGGCAAGGAAACGGCCTTTCCGCGCGAGCTTTCCGGCGGACAGCAGCAGCGTGTCGGCATTGCCCGCTCGCTCGCAGTCGAACCCGAATTGTGGTTCCTCGACGAGCCCTTCTCGGCGCTCGATCCGCTGATCCGCCGCGAGATGCAGGACGAGTTCGTCCGCCTGCAGTCGCAGCTCAAGAAGACCATCGTCTTCATCACCCACGATTTCGACGAGGCGATCAGGGTGGCCGACCGCATCGCCGTCATGCGCGACGGGGCGGTGGTCCAGGCCGGCACGCCCGAGGACATCGTGCTCAGCCCCGCAACGCCCTATGTCGCCGAGTTCACGCGCAACGTGCCGAAAGCCAAGGTGGTCAGGGCGGCTTCGCTCATGAAGCCTGACGGCGGCGCGCCGTCCGAGCCGGCGATCGCCGAACGGGCAACGATCGCCGAGGCGGCGCCGCTCTTCGCCGCCGGGATGACGCATCTGCGGGTTGTCGACACGTCAGGCAGGACCGTCGGCAGGCTCGACCGCGACGACGTCGTCGACGTGATGATGCGAGGCTGACGATGGCGACGCGCGCTCCTTCGCTCGACGCGGCCGCGACCGTCCGCAACGGCCAACGCCAAGCGGGCGTCATGGGGTTTCCGCTGGCCTGGGCCGCCGCGATCCTCGCCTTCGTCCTGCTCTGGCAGTTCGGCGAGGATTTCGCCGGCTGGGCGTTCGACTACCCGAAGTCCCTCATCATTCCCGCTGCCCGCTGGATCAGCGACGCGATGAAATGGCTGCTCAACGAGGCGAGCTTCGGCCTCTTCACCTTCACCGAGCTTACCCGCTTCATCGCCGCCGTCATCGACGTGCCTTACCGGCTGGCCCTCAGCCTGCTGTCGACCGGCTTCCTCTCCGGCCAGGGCTCCGGGGCGGTGCAACTCCTGCCGCCGCTTTCCTGGATCGCCGTGATCGCGATCATGATCCTGACCGGCCTCCACGCAGGCGGGACCCGGCTCGCGATCCTGGTCGGCGCATGCTTCGGTTTCCTCGCCGTCTTCGGCCAGTGGAACAGCGCCATGGTGACGCTCGCCTCGATCATCGTCGCGGTGCCGCTCGGGGTCGCCGGCGGGCTGCTGCTCGGCATCGCCGCCTATCGCTGGCCGCGTTTCGAGGCCGCGCTGAAGCCGCTGCTCGACCTGATGCAGACGATCCCGGTCTTCGCCTATCTGGTGCCTATCCTGTTCCTGTTCGGCTTCGGCCCGACCGCGGCGATCGTGGCGACGCTGATCTACGCCATGCCGCCGATGACCCGGATCACCGTCCTGTCCCTGCGTTCCGTGCCGCCGGAGATCCTCGACCTGGGCAAGATGACCGGGTGCACGCGCCGCCAGATGACATGGCGGCTGCTGGTGCCCACGGCCAAGGACAGCCTGATGGTCGGCGTCAACCAGGTGATCATGCTTTCGCTCAACATGGTCATCATCGCCTCGATGATCGGCGCCGGCGGCCTCGGCTTCGACGTGCTGGCGGCACTGCGCCGGCTCGACATCGGCGCCGGGCTGGAAGCCGGCCTTGCGATCGTGGCGCTCGCCGTCGCACTCGATCGCCTGAGCCAGGCCTTCGCCGATCGCGCCGCCGCGCCGGCCGCGCCGCCGGCCGGAACGGGCCTCGCCGGGCGCCATCCCTACACGCTCGCGGCGGTCGCCCTGGTCCTGATCACGGGCCTGGCCGGCCTCGTCCTGCCCGCGGTGCAGACCTATCCGGAAAGCCTGCAGGTCTCGACCGCCCCGTTCTGGTCGCAGCTCGTCGCATGGATCAACGTCAACTTCTTCGATGTGCTGGAGGCCGCCAAGAACGCGGTGCTGCTCAACATCCTCGTGCCGTTCAAGCGGCTGCTCGCCGGCCTGCCCTGGTTCGGGGTCGCCGGCCTGCTCGCCTTCGCCGGCTATCGGCTTGGCGGCATTCGGCTCGCCGTCCTGGTCGGCGCCCTCGCCTTCCTGATCGCGGCCACGGGCCAATGGGAGAAGGCGATGGTGACCGTCTATCTCTGCGGCATCTCGGTGATCGTCGCGGCCCTGCTCGGCATCCCCGTCGGCATTGTCGCGGCCGAACGCGACAGGCTGTGGCGCTGGCTGCAGGTGGTGATCGACACGCTGCAGACGCTGCCTTCCTTCGTCTATCTCATGCCCGCGGTGATGCTGTTCCGCGTCGGCGACTTCACCGCCATGATCGCCGTCGTCGCTTTCGCCGTCGCGCCGGCCATCCGCTATACCGTGCTCGGCCTGCAAAAGGTCGATCCGCGCCTGATCGAGGCCGGCCGGGCGATGGGCTGCACGCCCTTGCAACTGCTGACCAAGATCAAGCTCAGGCTGGCGTTGCCCGAGATCCTGCTCGGCATCAACCAGACGATCATGTTCGCGCTGTCGATGCTGGTCATCACCGCCCTGGTCGGCACCCGCGACCTGGGGCAGGAGGTCTATATCGCACTGACCAAGGCGGATACGGGGCGCGGCATCGTGGCAGGACTGGCGGTGGCGTTCATCGCCATCATCGCGGACCGGCTGATTTCGGCGGCAAGCGCCCGCTCCAGAATGCGGCTCGGCCTGGCATGAGAGGGCTGCGATGACCGCCAATGAAGACAGGATCCGTGCGCTGCCGATCTGGCAAGGCAGCGTCTCCATCAAACCCATGCATGGCGGCATCAGCAACGAGAGCTATCTGGTGACCGACGGCGCCGGCAAGCATGTGGTCCGCTTCGGCAAGGACTATCCGTTCCACCACGTCTTCCGCGACCGCGAAGTGATGACCGCGCGCGCCGCGCATCAGGCCGGCTTCGCACCCGAACTGCAATATTCGGAGCCCGGCATCATGGTGTCGGCCTATATCGGAGCGAGGACCTACGGCCCTAAGGACGTTCGCGCCAACCCCGAGCGCATCGCCCGGCTGATGCGGCAGTTCCATGAGGAAATGCCAAGGCACGTCTCCGGCCCGGGTTTCATGTTCTGGGTCTTCCATGTCATCCGCGACTATGCGCGAACGCTCGAGCGGGGCGGCAGCCGCATGGCGCCGGAATTGCCGGCCTATCTGGCGCTTGCGGAGGAACTCGAGCGCGCGCAGGCGCCGCTGCCCATCGTCTTCGGCCACAACGACCTCCTGCCGGCCAACTTCCTCGACGACGGGGAGCGGCTGTGGCTGATCGACTTCGAATATGCGGGCTTCTCGACCGCCATGTTCGACCTTGCCGGGACCGCCTCCAACGCCGGAATGACGCAGGAGGAGTCGCTCAGCCTGCTCACAGCCTATTTCGGCCGGGAGCCCGACCTGCCGATGCTGCGCTCGCATGCCGCCATGCAATGCGCCTCGCTGCTGCGCGAGGCGATGTGGAGCATGGTGTCGGAACTCCACCTCAATGCGCCGGGCGCCGACTACGTCGCCTATACGGGCGAGAACCTCGCCAGGCTGGACGCAGCGCTCGACCGCTACCGCACGACCTACGGAAAGACCCCATCATGACCCTGCCAAGCCATGCCCAGATCGTCGTCATCGGCGGCGGCATCATCGGCTGCTCCACCGCCTATCATCTGGCGCGCGACCACAAGGCCGACGTCGTCATTCTCGAGCAGGGCCGGCTGACGTCGGGCTCGACCTGGCATGCCGCGGGGCTGGTGGGCCAGTTGCGGTCCTCCGCATCGATCACCCGGGTCCTGAAATATTCGGTCGATCTCTACAAGCGCCTCGACGCGGAGACCGGCCTCGCCACCGGCTGGAAGATGACCGGGTGCCTCAGGCTGGCGACGAACCAGGACCGCTGGACGGAGTTCCGCCGGCTGGCGACGACGGCACGAAGCTTCGGCATGGACATGGAGCTCCTGTCGCCGGCCGAAGTGAAGCGGATGTGGCCGCTGATGGAGGTCGGCGACCTGGTGGGCGCCTCCTGGCTGCCGACCGACGGCCAGGCGAGCCCCTCCGACATCACGCAGTCGCTCGCCAAGGGCGCGCGCATGCATGGCGCCCGGCTGTTCGAAGGCGTGCGCGTCACCGGCTTCGCGATGAAGGACGGCCGCATCACCGCGGTGAAGACGACCAGGGGCGATATCGCCTGCGAGAAGGTGGTGAATTGCGCCGGCCAATGGGCGCGCCAGGTCGGCGCCATGGCGGGGATCAACGTGCCGCTGCAGCCGGTCAAGCATCAATACATCATCACCGAGAGGATCGACGGGCTGGCGACCGACGCGCCGACGATCCGCGATCCCGATCGCCGCACCTATTTCAAGGAGGAGGTCGGCGGCCTGGTCATGGGCGGCTACGAGCCCGACCCGCAGGCCTGGACGACCGGCGACGTGCCCGACGACTGGGAGTTCCGGCTGTTCGACGACGACTTCGACCATTTCGAACAGCACATGACCCAGGCGATCGAGCGCATTCCCGCGCTCGCACAGGCCGGCGTCAAGCAGATGATCAACGGGCCCGAGAGCTTCACGCCCGACGGCAACTTCATCCTCGGATCGGCGCCGGAATGCGCCAACATGTTCGTCGGCGCCGGTTTCAACGCCTTCGGCATCGCATCCGGCGGCGGCGCCGGCTGGGTGCTCGCCCAATGGGTCGTCGACGGCGAGGCGCCGCTGGACCTCTGGGTGGTCGACTTGAGACGCTTCTCGAACCTCCATCGCGACCGGCAATGGGTGGCGGACCGCACGCTCGAGGCCTATGGCAAGCACTACACCATCGCCTTCCCGCATGAGGAATATGTCTCGGGCCGGCCGGCGATCGTCTCGCCGCTCTATGAGAAGCTGAAAGGCCACAACGCGGTGTTCGGCTCGAAGCTCGGCTGGGAGCGGCCGAACTGGTTCGCGCCGCCGGGCACGGAAGCCCGGGACGTCTATGCGATGGGCCGCCAGAACTGGTTCGATGCGGTCGGCGAGGAGCACCGGCATGTGCGCGAGAAGGTCGGCATCTTCGACCAGTCGTCCTTCGCCAAATACGAGCTTTCCGGCCCGGACGCGCAGAAGGCGCTCGACTGGATCTGCGCCAACGACACCGGCAAGGCGGTCGGGCGGCTGACCTACACGCAGCTTCTCAACACGCGCGGCGGCATCGAGGCCGACCTGACCGTGGCGCGCCTGGCGGAGGAGCGGTTCTACATCGTCACCGGCACCGGCTTCCGCACCCACGACCTCGCCTGGATCCGCGACCACATCGAACCGTCTCTCGACGCGGCACTCGTCGACGTGACCGAGGATTTCGGCACTCTGTCGCTGATGGGCCCGAGCGCGCGCCATGTGCTCGAGGCGGTGACGGATGCCGATGTCTCGAACGCGGCATTTCCTTTCAGCCATGTGCGGGAGATCGCCATAGCGGGCCACAGGGTCAGGGCCCTGCGCGTCACCTATGTCGGCGAGCTCGGCTGGGAATTGCATGTGCCGATCGCCGCGACGGGCGACGTGTTCGACGCATTGATGGAGGCCGGCAGGCCGCACGGCATCCGGCCGGTCGGCTACCGCGCGCTGGAATCGCTGCGGCTGGAAAAAGGCTACCGCGCCTGGGGTTCCGACATCACGCCCAACGACACGCCGCACGAGGCCGGGCTCGGCTGGGCGGTCAAGCTGCGGAAGAACACCGACTTCATCGGCAGGCGGGCGCTTGAGGCGATCAACGGCGCGCCGCTGAAGAAACGGCTTGCCGCCTTCACGGTCGATGAACCCGACATCGTGCTGCTCGGCCGCGAGACCATCCTGCGCAACGGCGAACCCGTCGGCTATCTCACCAGCGGGGGCTACGGCTACACCGTCGGCAAGAACATCGGCTACGGCTATGTGCGCAACGCCGACGGCGTGTCCGACGATTTCCTGGCCACGGGCGACTTCGAGCTGGTGGTGGCCATGGAGCGCACGCCGGCGACCGTCCACATGGAACCGCTCTACGACGCGGTCGGAGCGAAGGTGAAGTCGTGATTTCGATGGAGACGAATGAATGACCGGCTCGTTTCGCTCCCCTCCGGCCTGCCGGCCGGAGCAAGGCATGGAGGACAAACGCCCATGACCTTCCAGGCGGACCGCCATGTCCACATCCTCATCATCGGCGGCGGAGCCATCGGCACCTCGGTCGCCTACCATCTCGCCCGCGACGGCGCGAAGGACGTATTGCTGGTGGAGAAGGCGCAGCTGACCCACGGCTGCACCTGGCACGCCGCGGGACTTGTCGGACAGCTTCGGGGCAAGCGCAACCTGACCCGGCTGATGCAGAATTCCGTCGCCGTCTTCGACCGGCTGGAGCAGGAGACCGGGCAGCATATCGCCTGGAAGAAGGTCGGCTCGCTGCGGCTTGCCGGCAGCGCCGCACGCTGGAGCGAGATCCGCCGCTCCATGACCCAGGCAAAAAGCTTCGGCGTCGAATGCCATTCGTTGTCGGCGCAGGAGGCGGCCGAGCGGTTTCCCTTCATCGTCAAGGACGGCATCCAGGGAGCGGCCTATATCCCCGGCGACGGCTATATCGACCCCTATTCCCTGACCATGGCCTATGCCAGGGGCGCGCGCATGAACGGCGCCAGGATCGAGGAGGGCGTCACCGTCGAGGAGATCGTGGTGGAAGACCGGCGTGCCGTCGGCGTCGTCACCAATGCCGGCACCATCGGCTGCGACATCCTCGTCAACTGCGCAGGTCTCTGGGCGAAGCGCGTCGGCAGGATGGCCGGCGTGCCGCTCGCGGCCGGGGTCGTGGAGCACCAGTATTTCCTGACCGAGAAGAAGCTGACGCTCGATTCCGACCTCACCACGCTGCGCGATCCCGACAACAATTTCTATCTGAAGCCCGATACCGGAAGCTTTGCCATCGGCGGCTGGGAAGACGGCACCCGGGGCTGCTGGCGCGGCGAGCCGCCACTCGATTTCGGCCGCGAGCTGTTCGCGCCCGACATGGAGCGGCTGGCGCTCTTCGCCCTGCCCGCCGCCGACCGCCTGCCCGTGCTGAACGAGATCGGCATCCAGACCGTCATCAACGGACCGATCCCGATATCCTTCGACGGGGAGCCGATCCTGGGGCTGGCGCCGGAGCTCGACAACTTCTTCGTCGCCTGCGGCTTCACCGCCGGCATCGCCGCTTCGGGCGGGGCCGGCCTCGCGCTCTCCAATATGATCCTGCATGGCGATGCCGGGATGGATCTCTGGCCCTTCGACGTTCGCCGCCTCGGCGCGGTGCAGGCCCAGGGACGCTATCTCGAGGAACGCGCCGTGGAGGCCTATGGCGCCTATTACAAGATCCACTGGCCGGGCGAGGAAGCACATGCCGCGCGCGGCCTCAGACGCTCGCCGCTGCATGAGGCACTCGGGGCCAGGGGCGCGCAGTTCGGATCGAAATTCGGCTGGGAGCGCCCGAACTGGTTCGCGTCCAGCGGCGAGACGAGAGATGACCCGTCCTTCGAAGGCAAGCCGAACTGGTTCGACGCGGTCGGACGGGAGGTGAAGGCCATCCGCGAGAGGGCGGCGCTGATCGACCAGACGTCCTTCTCCAAATTCGAGATTTCGGGCAAGGGCGCGCTGGCCGCGCTGCAACGCATCGCCGCCAACGACCTTTCCGGACCGCCCGGGAAGGCCGTCTACACCCAGCTCTGCAACGAGAAGGGCGGCATCGAGGCCGACGTCACGATCCTGCACCTGCGCGACGACCTGCTCTATCTGATCACCGGATCGGGTTTCGGGGTGCGCGACAGCCATTGGGTCGGGCGGCATCTTCCGGCGGATCTCGCCTTGCGGGACGTGACCGACCAGTTCGCGACGATCAATCTGTGCGGGCCGGCGGCGCGGCAGGTCCTCCAGTCGGTGACCGACGACGACATGTCCAACGCCGCCCATCCTTTCCTCGCTGCCCGCTTCATCGAGTTGGGGCACGCAAGAGCGCTCGCCGTGCGCATCGGCTATGTCGGCGAGCTCGGCTATGAACTCTACATGCCGCAGGCCTATGCCGCCCATGTCTATGAGACGCTGCGGGCGGCGGGCGAAGCCTTCGGCATCGCGGATGCCGGCTACCGCGCGATCGACGCCTGCCGCATGGAAAAGGGCTATCTCTACTGGTCGGGCGACATCACGCCCGACTACAACCCCTATGAAGCCGGCCTCGGCTTCGCGGTCGCGCTCGGCAAGGGCGACTTCGTCGGCCGCGATGCGCTCGCCAGGGTCAAGGCCGGGGGCGTGAAGCGGAAGCTCTGCTCCTTCACCGTCGAAGGCTTCGCACCGTTCCATGGCGGCGAGGCGATCCTGTCCAGCGGCAAGGTGGTCGGCTGGACCTCGTCCACCGGCTATGGCTACACGCTCGGCAAGAGCGTCGCGTTCGGTTATCTGCCGGTCGAGCTGGCAGGCGCGACCGATTTCGAGATCGAGGCGTTCGGCAAGGCCTATCCCGCGCGGCGCGGGCCGCGCACGCTCTACGACCCCGAGATGAAGAGGCTGAAGGCATGACCGACGACCAGGGCCTCGCACTCGCGCGCGAGACGCTGCGGTCCCTGCCGCTCCTGTCGGACTATGACGGCCCGGTCGAGCGGCTCGGCGGGCTGACCAACCTCGTCTTCCGCGTCGGCGACCACTGCCTGCGCATTCCCGGCAAGGGCACCGAGGAATATATCAACCGTGCCAACGAGGCGCAGGCGGCGCGCGAGGCCGCACGCGCCGGCGTCAGCCCGGAGGTCGTGTTCTTCGACGAGAAAAGCGGCATCATGGTCACCCGTTTCGTGGCCGGGGCCGAGACGCTGTCGCCGGAAGGCTTCGAGACGATCCGGGGCGCCCCGGCGCGCGCCGGCAGGGTCTTCCGGAAGCTGCACGGCTCGGACGCGGTCTTCCATTTCCGCTTCGAACTCTTTTCGATGATCGACGACTATCTGAGGGTTCTTTCCACCAGGGAGGTCTCGCTGCCTCAGGGCTACCACGACGTCGTGCGCGAGGCCGATAGCTTGCGGGCCGCGCTCGCCGCGCATCCGCTTCCTCTCGCTGCCTGCCACTGCGACCCGCTTTGCGAAAACTTCCTCGATACGGGCGACCGCATGTGGGTGGTCGACTGGGAGTATGCGGGGATGAACGATCCGATGTGGGATCTCGGCGATCTTTCGGTGGAAGGAGGGTTCGACGCGGCTCAGGACGAAGAGATGATCCAGGCCTATTTCGGTGGCGAGCCGCGTCCGGCCGAACGCGGCCGCATCGCCGTCTACAAGGCGATGTGCGATCTCCTGTGGACGCTGTGGGGCCTGATCCAGCTCGCCAACGGCAACCCGGCCGACGACTTCCGCAGCTATGCCGACCGCCGCTTCGCCCGCTGCAAGGCCCTGATGGAGACGGCGGATTTCGCCCGGCATGTCGACGCGGTCCGGCGGGGATAGGTCGCGCCGCGGACAGTCGCCCTTGCCCGCGATCCTTGCGCCCCTCCCAAAAAGGCCATGATTGGTCTGTGAATTCGCGCCTCAAACGATGGAAAGCCTGGAATCGCGATGCAGGTCAAAAGGTTGAAGGACGCCGATCGGCGCTGGCTGATCAAGACGGGCAGCGCCTCCCTGGTGCTGTCGCTGACGGCATGCCAGAGCGTGCTCGATATCGGCGAGACGGCCGGGGATGCGAAATCCGGTGCGACCTATCTGACCTCGATCCGCTCCGAACACGGCCTGCCGCCGCTGCATTCGGACCCCAAGCTCGAACGCGCCGCGCTGCAGCAGGCGAGCTACATGGCCAGGAGCGGCCGAATGGAGCACACGACCGGCTGGGGCAAGGATTTTGCCTCACGCATGAAGGATAACGGCATCGACGGCGCGGCAGCCGAGAACATCGCCCATGGCGGCATGGAGCCGGCCGAGCTGTTCACCCGCTGGATGAACTCCAGCGGCCACCGGCGCAACATGCTCGACCCGCGCTTCTCGCGCTTCGGCCTCGCCTATGCGCGCGAGGCCAAGGACACGCACAAGCGCTACTGGGCATTGGTACTGGGGCGCTAACAACATCATTTTCGACGGTTTGACGGCGCTCGATCGGCAGCGCCGACGATTGGCGAAACCGGTGGCGACATCGGTCTTCTCCCCGCGATGCGGGGAGAAGGTGCCGGTCCACCCTCCGCAGCTGCAGCGCAGCTGCTGCGGAGGACGGGCAGGCGGATGAGGGGCAGTTCGCGGCGTCGTCGAATCCCTTATCCGACTGACGCGAAACGATTTTCGACGCTGCTTTCATGGCAGGGGCGGCACCGACGATCAAAGGCTGGCGCCACTCATACAGCTGCCGTCTACTGCTTCTTGGGCAGTTTCTTCACTGCAACGGGCGGCGCTCCGTAGATCACCACCGGGCCCCCCCACGGCCATTGATCATACATGGCGGCGCGCTGGTTCGCGCTGCGGTCGAGATCGATCCGCTGCAGGCATTCGGCAAAGGCGTCGTTGCGTTTCGTGAAGCCGTAGGAGCGGCACTTCGCTTCGTCGGCCGCGCGACGCTCCTCCGCCGTCATGCAGCCGCTGGAGAGCCCGGCGATCGCCGAAAGGACAAGGATCTTGCGCCACATCTCCCGAATTTCCTCGCGGCAAACATGACAAGCATTGTATAGTTTATTGTGATGCCGGATAGCCCGTCCTTCGAGGCTCGCTTCGCTCGCTCCTCAGGATGAGGTCCGCCCGCGCATCGCAAGGACGCCCCTCGCAATTCGCCAGCCCCCGAGAATTCTATCAAAGTTTGAATTCTATCAAAGCTTGCCTTGCGGCGCGAGCGAGGGGGCAGGCAAATGTCTCAGCTTGAAATCGGATTCTTGGCTTCGATTGCAATGGGGTCGGTCTCGATCAGCCGAAGCGATGTCACCATGTCTGCCGTTTGCGTCTTGTATTTGAGAAAGTGCGCTGTGGCCAAGTGGGCCTCATAGGCTGCCTGGTCGGCGTAGCCTTCAATCACGCGCACGGCATTTCGGTTCTCCTTCACCGACACCGCGAAAAGAAACAGCACCCCGGGCTCGAGCCGAACCGAGGCTTCGATTTCTTCCGCCAGCAATGCGGTGTAGGCGTCGATGCGATCCGGGTCTATTTCCAGTTCGGCGATCCTGACGATCATCGAGTCGCGTTCCGCTTCTTATGAGGGCCGCGCTGCCCCGCCTGGCGCAACCGCTCCATCAGTACGGCACGACATGGCGCCGCGTCACGTCGGACGGCCGCCCTGCCAGGGAAAGCCGCGTCTTCTGCTTCGTGCGTTCCGCGACGACCTTGCCTCCGGCGATGACGCAAAGCCGCTCCGCGCGCAGCCGCACGGCCTCGATCGGGTCGCCGGCATCGAGCACCACCAGGCTCGCTTTCCTGCCGACGGCCAGCCCGTAGTCGTCGAGCCCCATGATCGCGGCATTGACGTTGGTGACCATGTCGAAGCAGCGCCACATGTCGGCCGGGCTCGACATCTGCGCGACATGAAGCCCCATGAAGGCCACGTCGAGCATGTCGGCGGTCCCGAGCGAGTACCAGGGGTCGAGAACGCAATCCTGGCCCCAGCCGACACGGATGCCGTGGCGCAGCATCTCGGGCACGCGGGTGAGCCCGCGCCGCTTCGGATAGGTGTCATGGCGGCCCTGCAGCATGATGTTGATCAGCGGATTGGGGATCGCCGAGACCTCGGCCTCGGCGATGAGCGGCAGGAGCTTCGAGACGTAATAATTGTCCATGGAATGCATGGAGGTGAGATGCGACCCGGCCACCCTGCCCTGCAGCCCGAGCCGCTGCGTCTCATAGGCCAGCTGCTCGATATGGCGCGAATGCGGGTCGTCCGTCTCGTCGCAATGCATATCGACCATGAGGCCGCGCGCGGCCGCGATCTCGCAGAGCTCGGTGACGGAGCGCCGGCCGTCCTCCATCGTGCGCTCGAAATGCGGTATGCCGCCGACGACGTCGACGCCCATGTCGAGCGCGCGGACGGTGTTCTGCCGCGCCGTCGCGAAACGGTAGAGCCCGTCCTGGGGGAAGGCGACGAGCTGGAGGTCGATATAGGGCGCGACTGTCTTTTTCACCTCCAGCAGGGCCTCGACCGCGAGCAGCCGGTCGTCGCAGACGTCGACATGCGTGCGGATGGCGAGCAGTCCCATCGACACCGCCCAGTCGCAATAGGCGAGCGCGCGCTCGCGCACGGCTTCGTGGGTGAGCTGCGGCTTGAGTTCGCCCCACAGCGCGATGCCCTCCAGCAGCGTGCCCGAGGCGTTGATGCGCGGAATGCCGTAGGAAAGCGTGGCATCCATGTGGAAATGCGGATCGACGAAAGGCGGCGAGACAAGGTCGCCGCTCGCATCGACCACCCTGCCCGCCTCCGCGGCTATGTTCTCCTCGATCGCGGCGATCCGGTCCCCGCGGATGCCGATATCGGCGGTCCTGCCGTCGGGCAGCGTGCCGCCCTTGACGATAATGTCGAAACTCATCGCTCGCCTTTCTGGTAGGGGATCATCAGGGCCTTGGGATAGGTCGCGCGGCGCGCCACCAGGATCAAGGCCAGGATCGACAGCGCATAGGGCATCATCAGGAATATCTGGTAGGGCACGACGCCGCCGGAGAGCTGCTGCAGCCTGATCTGATAGGCATCGAAGGCAGCGAACAGGATCGCGCCGAGCAACGCCTTTCCCGGCCGCCACGAGCCGAACACGACCAGCGCGATGCAGATCCAGCCGCGGCCGTTGATCATCTCGAAGAAGAAGGAATTGAACGCCGACATGGTGAGGAAGGCGCCGCCGACCGCCATCATGGCGGAGCCGGCCACCACCGCGCCCATGCGGATGCCGCTGACGCTGATGCCCTGCGCCTCCACGGCCGAGGGGTTTTCTCCAGCCGCGCGCAAGGCGAGGCCGAGCGGCGTGCGATAGAGCGCCCAGGCGACGACGCCGACGCTCAGGAAGGCGAGATAGGTGAGCGGCGTCTGCGAGAACAGCGCCTCGCCGAGCACCGGGATGGCGGACAGTCCGGGGATCGGCCAGGGCTGGAAAGGCTCGATCTTCGGCGGCGAGGTGACCTCGGGGAGCGCCAGCCTGTAGGTGAAATAGGTGAGGCTCGTGGCGAGCAGGGTCACGCCGATCCCCACCACATGCTGCGATAGGCCGAGCGGCACGGTGAGCACGGCGTGAAGCAGACCGAACATCGCGCCGGCGAGAGCGGCGACGACGACGCCCGTCCAGAGATCGCCGCCGGAATAGACTGTGAACCAGCCGGCGAAGGCGCCGACGGTCATGATGCCCTCGATCCCCAGATTGAGCACGCCGGCACGCTCGCAGATCAGCTCGCCCATGGTGGCGAAGATGAGCGGCGAGGCGATGCGGATCGCGGCGACCCAGAAGGAGGCGGTGAGGAGGATGTCGAGGGCTTCCATCAGGCGGCTTCCTCGGGGGATGAGGCGCCTGGCAACCCCTGCCATGAAAGCAGGGCGGAAAGCCTTTTGATTTCAGTTGGATACGGCTTGGCCAGATACCCCTCTCTGTCCTGCCGGACATCTCCCCTAGGGGGGAGAGCGGCTGTCATCGATGACGGTCCTGCGACGTTGACGATTGGCGAAATCCAAGCGGCCGGCCAGTCTCCCCCCTTGTGGGGGAGATGTCCGGCAGGACAGAGAGGGGTGCGAAGACACGCGGCACTTTTATCCAGGATGGCGTCCAGCGCCGGTCGGATGAGGGGTGACCTTAGCGCCGACATTCTCACCTCCACCTTATCCTGAAGCGCGTCAGCAGGATCGCGGTCACCATGGTGAGCAGCGCGGTCGCGGTCATGACGTCGGCGATGTAGCTCGGCACCCCGGCCGAGCGGCTCATCGCGTCGGCGCCGACGAAGATGCCGGCGACGAAGATTGCCGACAGGACGACGCCGAGCGGATTGAGCATGGCCAGCATGGCGACCACGATGCCGGCATAGCCATAGCCAGGCGACAGGTCGAGCGTGAGGTTGCCCTTGAGGCCGGCAACTTCGGAGAAGCCGGCAAGGGCGGCGAGCCCGCCGGACAGCATTGCGGTCTTCATCAGCACCGGATTGACCGGGATGCCGGCAAAACGCGCCGCTTCCGGATTGTGGCCGACGGCGCGCATCTCGTAACCCAGCACCGTCTTCTTCATCACCACCCAGATCGCGACTGCTGCAACCAGCGCCAGCACGAAGCCGTAATGCAGGCGCTTGCCCCGGATGATGCGGGGCAGTTGCGCATCGGCGATCACCTTCGAGGATTGCGGCCAGCCGAGCCCGGTCGGATCCTTGAGCGGGCCTTCCAGCAGCATGGAGACGAAGAGCAGCACGATGAAGTTGAGAAGAAGCGTCGTCACCACTTCGTCGACGCCGAAACGGGTCTTGAGCAATGCGGGCCCGAGCAAGAGCAGCGCGCCGGCCGCCATGGCCGAAACGGCGATGACGGGCAGGAGCAGTACAGACGGCAACGGCAGAGCGCCGGTACCGAGCACGACGGTGACCACCGCGCCGACATAGAGCTGCGCTTCGGCACCGATGTTCCAGAGCTTCGCGCGGAAGGCGACCGCGACCGCAAGCCCTGTGAAGATCAGCGGCGTCGCCCGGGTGAGTGTCTCGAGCGCGGCGAATTGCGAGCCTGCCGCCCCCTTGGCGACGAGATAGAGAACGGAGAAAGGGGAGGCACCGGCGGCGAGCACCAGAAGCGAGGTAAAGACCAGCGTCGCCGCGATCGCGCCGAGCGGGAAAAGCAGGAGGACGGCGAGCGACGGCGCGGGTTTCGGCTCAAGCCGCATGGTTCGCTCCGGCCAATCTCGGCATACCCCTCATCCGACCGCGCGAAGCGCGGCCACCTTCTCCCACCAGGCCGTGTGAAAACTCGGGCATTGGTTTTTTTGATGTGTCGAGGAGCATCTTGGGCTTCCCAAATCAACCTGGATCGGATTCAAATTGTTGATCCAAAGCAGTGATTTGCCGGATTTTTGGCAGTTTGAGACGAGGCCGAAATGGCGCATATGACAGGCCAGTCGCGGGAGCAAACGAGCTTGTTCCCGGAAACCTTGGACGAGGCGGTCGGTGCCGATCATCCGGTGCGGGTCATCGATGCCTTCGTCGACAGCCTCGATCTGGCGCAGCTCGGTTTCTCCAAGGTTGTTCCCGAGGCCACGGGCCGGCCACCCTACGATCCGGGCGATTTGTTGAAGCTTTATGTGTACGGCTACCAGAACCAGGTGCGGTCGAGCCGCCGGCTTGCGGCGGAAGCGCGGCGCAACATTGAAGTGATGTGGCTCACCCATCGCGCGGCGCCGGCCTTCAAGACGATTGCGGATTTCCGCAAGGATCATCCGGAAGCGATCGTTGGGGTGTGCCGGGCCTTCGTGCGCTTCTGCCGGGAGCAGGCGCTGGTCGGCGGCACGTTGCTTGCGATCGACGGGACCAAGATCGATGCGGTGGCGAGCCGCAAGCAGGTGGTGACGGCCAAGGAACTGGAGAAGGCGACGGCGGCCGTGGATCGCAAGATTGCCGCCTATCTTGCGCAGATGGACGAAGCCGACCGGGACGAGCGCGCGGCGCAGACGGATGGCGTGGACGTTGCGGCGGCGGTGGCGGCCTTGCGGGCGCGCCGCGAGCAGATCCAGCAGCAGGCCGAGGCTTTGGCCGGACGCGGGTTGAGCCAGTGGGTTCGCACCGAGCCCGAGGCCAAGCTGATGCGCACGGCTCGGCACGGCCATCAGGTGGCCTACAACGCGCAGACCGTGGTCGACGCAAAACACAAGCTGGTGGTTGCCTTCGACCTGACCAATGACGGCAACGACCAGTGCCAGCTCCACCCGATGGCGGTGGCCGGCCGCGAAGCCGTGGACGGTGACAAGGTAACGGTGGTGGCCGATGCCGGCTATTCGAACGGCGAGCACGGCCAGCGCTGCGAGGACGACGGCATCACCGCCATCGTGCCGCGGGCCGAAACCGTTAACCCGGAAGGCAAAGAGTACTTCACCCGCGACCAGTTCAGCTACGACGCCGAGAGCGACAGCTGGCGCTGCCCGGCCGGCGAAACGCTCACCCACCGGGAGACCTCGTGGACGGAACAGAAGAAGAAGTACGGGACCAAGGCCTGTGCGGACTGTGCCTTGAAGCCGAAGTGCACGCAGGCCGCCAAGCGCACCATCATCCGCCACTTCCATGAAGATGCGCGCGAGGCGATGCACCGGCGCGCCATCAGCGACCCCGAGTGGATGGCGCAGCGGCGCATGCTGGTCGAACACCCTTACGGCACCATCAAATGGATGATGGGCCATCCCCGGTTCCTGGTCCGCGGGCTGAAAAAGGCCAGGTCCGAGTTGGCGCTCAGCGTCCTGGGCTACAATCTGAAGCGGGTGGTGAACATTCTGGGTGTGCCGGCGCTGCTCCAGACCCTGCTGTCCTCGCAAGCATAGGGGGGCATGAACTCGTGCCTCAACTTCCAAACCACTCACCACGCTATGCCTCCGTCCAGTTCTCACACGGCCTGCCACAAGGGGAGAAGGGAACGCCTGCAGCAGCGTATCGGTCAATCGCAAACGCCGGTGATTTGCAATTCCGGCAAAACTAGGCCCCGGCCTTCTCCCCTTGTGGGAGAAGGTGGCCTCGCGAAGCGAGGTCGGATGAGGGGTACGCCGCAAGGCGCTGGCGATCCCAGGAGAACGTCTCACGCCGCCGCCTCCGAATGTCCCGCCATCAGTTCCCCCAGTTCCCGGATCGAGCGTTCGCCGCGCGCCGATGGCGTCGACAGCCGTCCCTTGGAGATGACCAGGATACGGTCCGACAGCGCCAGTATCTCCTCGAGGTCTTCCGAGATCAGAAGGATCGCCGCACCGCGCTCCCGTGCTTCCAGCAGCCTGCGGTGCACATAGGCGACGGCGCCGACATCGAGGCCGCGCGTGGGCTGGTTTGCGAGGATGATCGATGGTTCCGGATCGAGCGCCCGGCCGAGGATGAGTTTTTGCATGTTGCCGCCGGACAGGAGCCTGATGCGCGTTTCCGGCGACGGGCATTTGACGTCGTAGTCGCGGATGAGGCCGGACGCGAAATCGCGCGCCGCGCCCCAGTCGAGGAGACCGCGGCGGCTGAAACGTCCCGAGCGGTAGCGTTCCGAGATCACATTTTCGGTGACGCTCATATCGGCGATCGTGCCCACCGCATGACGATCTTCGGGGATGCGCGCGACGCCGCTGTCGAGCGCGGCCCGCGGCGACCAGTCGCGCGGCTCGGCGCCGTTGAGGGCTATCCGGCCCGCCGAGGGCCGCAGGGTGCCGGCGATCAGGCCGGCGAGCGCCGACTGGCCGTTGCCCGAGACCCCGGCGAGGCCCATGATCTCGCCGCCCAGAAGTGTCATCGAAACGCCGTCGAGACGGGCGCCGGAGCCCGGAGCGGCTGTCGACACCTCATGAAGCGAAAGCAGCGGCGGGCCGCTGCGCACCGGGCTTACCGGGGGCGAGACGACCTCCTGCCCGACCATCAATGCGGCAAGCTCCGACCGGCTGGTGCCGGCCGTGACGCGCTCTCCCGCGAGCCTGCCTGCGCGCAACACCAGCACGCGGTCGCTCACGGCCATCACCTCATGCAGCTTGTGCGAGATGAAGATGATGGACAGGCCCCTGGCGACGAGCAGCTTCAACGTTCCGAACAGCGCCTCGGTTTCCCCAGGCGTCAGCACTGCCGTGGGCTCGTCGAGGATCAGTATGCGCGCATCGCGATAGAGCGCCTTGAGGATCTCGACACGCTGGCGCTCCCCGACCGACAGCGTCGCGACCGTCGCGCCGGGATCGACCGCCAGACCGAAATCGGCGGAGAGCTGGCGGATGCGCCGACGGGCGGCTCCACGGTCCAGCCGGGGACGCCACAACGCCTCGGTGCCCAGCGCGATGTTCTCCATCACGGTCATGTTGTCGGCCAGGGTGAAGTGCTGATGCACCATGCCGATGCCGGCCGACAGCGCCGCCTTGGGATCGCCCGGCGGAAGGCTCCTGCCGAAGGCCTCGACCGCGCCTTCATCGGCCACATAGTGCCCGAACAGGATGTTCATCAGCGTCGTCTTGCCGGCGCCGTTCTCGCCCAGCAGGGCAACCACCTCGCCCTGCTTCAGGTCGAAGGAAATCGCGTCATTGGCGACGAGCGTGCCGAAACGCTTGGTTATGCCGGAAAGGCGCAGGACGGGAGCAGTGTCGCTGTCTGCTTGTGAGGTAGAGGTTTCCATCAAGTTCCTGAGCGGATCGAACATCCGAGAAAGCGTGCGCGCCGACCACTTCCGCTTCCTATGGACGCGACTCGGTGGACGATGCTGACCGGCCGGCACCGCCCTTCATTTGCCTGCCGCCCCCCCATTTACGGCTATGGAGTGCACACTCTTTGCAGAGCGGATGAGAGGCTGCGGCCGTTTTGTCTTCTCCCCGTCCTTCACGGGGAGAAGATGCCGGCAGGCAGATGAGGGCGGCGCAAACGTCACAAAAAGAGCCCCTCACCCTTACCCTCCCCCCGTGAAGAGGAACGGGGAGAGGGGGACCTCCACGCCGCGCCCTCTCTTTGGGAACGAAGATGTGTGCATATGCCAGCCGTAAACGGGACGAGAGAAGGGACACTCAGCCCGACTTCGGCTCGCCGTCATTGATCTCGACGGTGAAGGAGCCGTCCTTGATGGCATTCTCCTTCTCGGCCACCTTGGCCTTCACCGCATCGGGCACCTTGCCCTCGAAGGTGCCGAGCGGTGCGAGCGAGCAGCCGCCGTTCTTCATAAAGGAATAGACGCCGTAGTCGTCGGCCTTGAAAGTGCCGGCCTTGACCTCGGCGATGGCCTTGTCGAGGGTCGGCTCGAAATGCCACAGCGCAGAAGCGACGACCGTTTCGGGATAGTCGGACTGCGTGTCTATGACGTTGCCGATCGCCAGCACGCCTTTCTCCTTCGCCGCGTCCGAAACGCCGAAACGCTCGGCATAGAGCAGGTCGGCACCGCCGTCGATCTGGGCAAACGCGGTCTCCTTGGCCTTGGGCGGATCGAACCAGGAGCCGATGAAGGACACCTGGAACTTGGCGTCGGGCGCGCTTTCCTTCACGCCGGCCATGAAGGCGTTCATCAGCCGGTTCACTTCAGGGATCGGATAGCCGCCGACCATGCCGATGTTTTTCGACCTGGTCATGGCCCCGGCGATGATGCCCGAGAGATAGGAAGCGTCCTGGATGTAGTTGTCGAAGACGGCGAAGTTGGGCAGGGCCGCGTCCGGCTTGAAGCTCGACCCTTCGAGAAAGGCGATATCAGGATAGTCCTTGGCGACGGAACGCGCGGCGTCCTCCACGCCGAAGACCTCGCCGACGATCAGCTTGTGGCCGGCCTCGCAATATTCGCGCATCACGCGCTCATAGTCGTTGTTGGAGGTATTTTCCGAATAGACATATTCGATGTCGCCGCGATCCTTGGCTGCGTTCGCGGCCTTGTGGATGCGGCTCACCCATTGCTGTTCGACCGGCACGGTGTAGATCGCCGCGACCTTGATGGGATCGGCGGCCAGCAGTCGGCCCGGCAGGCCGCCGAATGCGGCAAGGGCGGTACCGGCGCCCGCGGCTTTCAGCACGGCGCGGCGCGACGGAAGAAAAGGACGTTGTCCTGATTGCAGTCTCATGATTGTTCGACCCTCTGGCTTGTCCGATGTCTTCTTGGCGAAGCTTTTTATCGTCTGGTCAAGGTTAGGCGAAATCCGCCGCACCGGCAATGCGGCGTCCCTCTCTTCCCTGGCCGAATGATCAGAAGCCGCCGCCGGACGCCGCGCCGGAAGCCAGCAGCAGCACATAGGACACCACCGTGACGATGAGCCCGCGGAAGGCCCGACCGACGTGACCGTATTTCGAGCGGTTTATGGCCGAGAGGTTGTCGACATTGCCCAGATATTCGCGGAACAGATAGTCGGGCTTGTCGCCGCCATTATGTGCGGCGAGGAACGCCTCGCGATTCGCCGGCCAGCCGCCCCAGTAGAGCGAGGTCGAGGTGGTGCGGTGGCGCGGCAGCACGACCAGGATCGCCGAAACCATCGAGACGACGGCCGAGATCGCCAGCGCCGCGGAGAAGACGATGACCAGCGGATCGCCGTTCAAGTAGCGGTTGAGCGTAAAAACCCCCCTGCCTTCGGCCGAGGAAACGAGGAAGGCAATCATGAAGGTGAATATGTAAGCCGCCTTCTGGTCGGCGATCCGGATCTGGTCGTAGAATACGTCGTTTATCTTCTTAAGGTGGTCAAGATAGAGTTTTGGCTCGGACGATTCTTCAGCAACCTCCGCTTCGGCTACTTCAGGTAGAGTCGATTCGACTTGTTCGATATCCATGATGAAATGTCCGTTGCCCAAATTTTGAGCGCTTTGTTGCCGAAGCGTCGAGCCGTCGCCAATGAAAACTTGACACTCCAATCGATTTGCACACATATCCTCGACCCGAGAGGCGGCACAAGAAAAAGAAAAAGACATGCGCAAGTTTCGGGCGGGGGTGGCAGCACTTGCGGTGCTGGGGTGTATGGTATCGGCGCATGCCGAGATCTTCCCGCGATCGCAGCCGGCCGCAGGGTCGGTCATAGCCCGCAAGTCGGGCGAAGAGGTCCAGTTCATCGATCTCGCCGGTTGGCGCGGCGTCGACATCAGGCAGAACCTGATCGCCGGCGACGAATTGCGCACCAACGCCTATGGCCACCTTGCAATATTGTTCGCAGACGACACCCAGCTGCGCATGGGCCGCAACACGACGCTGGTCGTGAAGAAGGTCGGCGACGCCTCGGACAGCGAGTTCATGCTGCAGTCGGGCACGATCTGGGCGCGCGCGCAGCGTGGCGGCGCCGGCCTGACGGTCGAGACACCGGCGGCGGCCGCAGCGATCCGCGGCACCGACTGGACGATGACGGTCGAAGGCGACAAGACCTCGCTGATCGTGCTGGAGGGCGTGGTCGAACTCTCCAACGAACTTGGCTCCGTCCGCGTCGCCCAAGGCGAGGCGGCGGTTGCGCGCATCGGCCAGGCGCCCACCAAGGTGGTCATCGTCGCGCCGAAGGACCGCGAGCAGATGCTCTATTATCTGACTCTGCGCCAGTCCTTCGCCTCCATACCTGCATCGCCGCTCTCCGCGCCCGACATGAGGGCTGAGCGTGATCGCATCTCAGCCAAGCCGGATACGGCGCGCAGTGCCGAGGACTGGCTGGTCCTGGCGGAGGTTTCGCTCACCTATGACGGGAGGCAGGCCGCACAAGCCGCCGCCGCGCAGGCGCGGGCCTTCCGGCTGACGGCGGGACAGAAGGCACGTCTCGATCTGATCGACGCCCTACTGGCCGGCGCAGATCAGCAATATGCCGAGGCGGCGCGGCTGTTCGAACGCGCCGCGTCGAGGCTCGACGCGAGACGCCGGGCGGTCGCGCTCTACGGAGGGTATTTCGCGAGGGCACTTGCCAATCCGGACTATGTCGAGCAGCCCCCCGTCATTCGCGGCGGCGGTCCGCAGGCTGCTCTGGCCGAAGCATGGGCGGCCGGCTTCCTCAAGGACCTGAAGAGTGCGGCGGAAGTGCTCCGGCGCGCCGAGGCGCAGTATCCCGACGACCCGACGCTGCCCGCATACCGGGCACAGATCGCCATCCTACTCGACGATCGCGAACAGGTGGAAGCAGCAGTGGAACGGGCGCTGGCGCTCGATCCGGACGAGCCGACGGCACTGGAAGCCCGCGCCACCTACAAGGCCGGCATCAAGAGCGATCTGGACGGTGCGCTCGCCGACCTCGAACGCGCCACTGCGATTGCGCCCGGCTCGGTGACCATTTGGAACGCGCTCGGGAATCTGCAAAGCGAACGCGACGCTGAACGCGAGTCGGAGGCGGCGCTGAAGCGCGCCATTGAGCTCGAGCCCAACGACCCGGTAGCCTACGCCAATCTAGCCTTCATCTATCTCGACCAGGATCGGGTAGAGGAAGCCAAGGCGCTGATCGACAAGGCGATCGCGGTCGACCCCTCCTTCGACATCGGCCTCGTCGCGCGCGGCCGCTACTATCTGCAGACCGGCGAGATGGACAAGGCCATGCAGGACCTGCTCGCAGGCTCAACGGCCAATCCGGCTTATGCGCAGGCGCTTTTGCTTCTTGCCGGTGGCTATTTCGAGAAGGGCGATCAGGAGGCCGGAGAGCAGGCTTTGGAGAATGCCGACCGACTCGACCCGAATGATCCGGTCATATCGAACATGGCTACCGTAGTTGCGATAGACGACTACGATTCCGACCGAGCGATCCTGAGCGCCCAGGAGACGTTGAGACGGTCGCGGGCACGGGGTGGCGCGTATGCACCGCTCAGCGCCAACAAAGATGCCGGTTCGACAGTCAACGATGCTTTCCGCCTGCAAGGCCTCGATGCCTGGGGTCGCTATTACGGCGACATCGTCTTCGACCCCTTTACGGCAAGCGGCTATGTCGACCAAGCGCTTGCGGGCAGCGCAGACCCATTTGCGAATCAGCCGGACTTTGGCTCGATACAGGCTGAACCTGTACCTGGCCTGCCGGGCTTCTCATCATTCTTTCAGGGCCTGATGCTCGACCCCCAGATGCTCTCGGCACCTGAGCGAGGTATCTATCTCTATCGCAAACCCTTCTTCGAAAGCGCGCTCGGTGGCGGCTTTACGAACAGCGGCGGCAATTGGGGGTGGAACACTGAAGCGGAGTTGCGTTCGTATTCAGCCACACCAATGCCGTGGACCACGTTCCTGCAGTTCAGCGCCCAAGAAGATTCGGAGCAAAGACCGTTAAACAACCCATCGGAGCCGATCCTGATCGGTTCATCTCTCGATACGAATTACAAGCTCCTAAGCGGGTCCGGATTCGTGACTGCCAGCCCGACACCAAACGATCGAATTGTTACGTATTTCAATGTGACATCGAGTGATCAGCGATATGAGGGAAATCTAGCTCCGGGAATTATACCACCCGGAGTGCTCGTGGAATTTGCCGACGAATCCGACTCTCGACTTTCGACCGGGGCGGCAGCCTGGAGCCATACTTTCGGCTACCGCAACGTGGCAAGCGTTGCCGTATTTGCAAGCAACCTCGACAGGAAACAAGATAAGATACGCGCGTTCCCGCAAATCGACCCTGATACCGGGACCGCAGCAAATGTGCGAATCCTAGACAACGAGTCAAACAACCAAAGTGCCTACCTGATCGCCGCAAATCATATGCTTGGGGTCGGCGATGCAGTGATCCGCTACGGAGCGGAGGGAGGTATCATAGATCTGGACTATTCTCGCAGCACGTTTCTTTCGTTTCCCGATTTCCCTATCATACCGCCGATCCAGCTTCTGGATGAGAAAGCGGCAGGAACCGCCGGAGTTGGCCGCACGTATCTCGACGTTTTGTATGGGCTCTCTCCTGGTCTGCAAATCGACGGAGGGCTCTCCGGCATATTCATCAGCGGCGGCTCCATCGAAATCAACAGGCTCGAGCCCCGACTGGGGATCAGTTGGTCTCCCGCCGACGGACATTGGCTACGCGCCGGCTTCCTCCGTGAGACGATGCTTGTGGGCTCGACAACGCTCGCACCCATCGGGGTCCTCGGACTGCAGTCCAATCAAGCTCCACTGGGCCTTGGTGGCTATAGTGACAGCACCATTGCGCGGTGGGACGCCGAGTGGACCAGCCGCTTCTTCACAACCGTCGAGTACCAGCACCAGGAACTTCATGGCCTATCAATCGATCAGCCGGCGCAATTCGGCTCCATCGATCTCACCAAGGGCCGTATCGACCGCGTGAGCGCTACCGCAAATGCTTGGCTCGGTCATGGCTTCGGTGCATTCGCGACTTTCGCTTATGCGGATTCGAAGAATCAGGATCCAATCAGCCTAGGATTTGGAGGGCCATTGCCATTCGTACCGGAGACGACGGCGAGGTTCGGGCTGACTTATGTCAATCCATGGAATGTGAAGGCCACGGCCGCCGCGACCTATGTGGGATCGCGTTCCGGCAATGCCGTGGGTGACAGGCTTGAAGGCTACTGGACAACGGACGCATTCCTGACCTGGGAACCATTCGACAAGCGTCTCGAACTCCAATTGGCGGCTTACAACATCCTGGACCAGAAATTCGACGTGGCGATTGATGGAACGACGGGCGTTCCAGGCTGGGGCCGAACCCTCGTCGGATCATTGAAGGTCCGCTTCTGATGTCGCCTCGCTGGACCTCGTCCGGCGTGCCGAAGAACGCCGTCTCCGACCCGAACGATCGCCGCCGCGGCATCGTGCTGATCGCCTTTGCGACCCTCTTCGTGCTTTTGCCGCTGTCGCTCACCGTGCCGTGGCGGCTGGTGGAGGCTCGCGCCTTCGACTATCTTTCCACGCTTTCGCCGCCGCCGCGCCCCGCCGACGGGCCGGTCGTCGTCGCGATCGACGAGCCTTCCTTCGCCGAGCTCGGGCTGCAATGGCCCTGGCCGCGCGACCTGCATGGCAGGCTGGTCTCGGCGCTGCGCGAGGCCGGCGCCAAAGTGATCGGGGTCGACGTCATCTTCGCCGAGCCGTCGCCCAGGCCCGGTGCCGATGCGGCCCTTGCCGCCGCACTCGGCCCCGATGTGGTGCTCGCCGGCGACCTCACCAGCATCGAGACGGCACAGGCTGCGCAGATGCTGCGCGTGGAGCCCCTGGCCGCGTTCACCGACAGGGGCGCGAGATCGGGGCTCGCCTCGATCGTGCTCGATCCCGACGGGACGCTGCGGGCCGTGCCGCGTTTTCCCGACAGCTTCGGAGCCGTGCTTCTCGAAATGAGGAGAGAAGAGGCGACGCCGCTGCCGCATGGCGCGCTGCTGCAGACCTTCGGCCCCGCGCGCAGCTATCCTACCGTTTCCTACTATCAGGCGCTTGCCCCGGCCGAGTTCCTGCCGGACGGCTATTTCGAGGGCAAGACCGTGATCGTCGGCCTGTCGATGCAGTCGGCGCCGACGACGGAGGCCGGCGGGGCCGATGCCTTTCCGACCTCGCAGACGCTGCGGACGGGGCGGTTGATGTCCGGGGCCGAGATCCATGCCACGGTATTGGACAATCTGCGCGCCGGCCTCTTCATCCGCACGATCTCGCCGGAGACCCTGCTGTCGGTCGCGGCGCTCGCGGCGGCCCTTGCCGGCATCACCGTCTGGCGCGGCACGGGCTGGCACACCATAGCGGCCGTGGCCGGCGCGATCGTCGTTTGCGCAGCAGGAAGTTTCCTGCTCCTGCGTTTCGGCCGCGTCTTCGTGCCGCCGGTGACGCCGGCGCTCGCCTTCGTCGCGGTGGCAGCGGGGCAAGGCGCGCGCGACTACGCCGCCGAGCGGCGCATGCGCCGGACAATCACCCGCGCCTTCTCGCAATATCTGTCGCCAGTGATGGTCGAACGGCTGGCGAGCGACCCCTCACAGCTCCAGCTCGGCGGGCAGAAGCGGACGATCACCGTCCTGTTCTCCGACATACGCGGCTTCACGACCATAGCGGAGTCCATGAAGGACGATCCGCAACGGCTCACCGCGCTGATCAACCGGCTGCTCAATCCGCTTTCGGCCGCAATACTCGAAGCCGGCGGGACGATCGACAAATATATCGGCGACGCCATCATGGCGTTCTGGAATGCGCCACTCGACGACGCCGACCATGCGGCCCACGCGGTCGGCGCCGCGCTCGGCATGCTGAAGGCCGTCGACCGGCTCAATGCCGAACTGGCCGCGGAGGCCGAAGCCGCCGGCATGACGCCGATCCATCTGGCGATCGGCGTGGGGCTGAACACCGGCGACTGCGTGGTGGGCAACATGGGTTCCGACATCCGCTTCAACTATTCCGTGCTCGGCGATCCCGTGAACCTCGCCGCGCGGCTGGAGGGCCAGACCAAGTCCTACGGCGTGCCCATCCTGCTCGGCGAGGGAACGGCGCGAGGGGCGGCCGGCGATTTCTCCGTGATCGAGCTGGACCGCGTGCTGGTGAAGGGCAAGACGGAAGCCGCGACCGTATCGACGGTCGTGCCCGAGGCCGACGACACGGCCCGCGCCGAACATCGGTCATTCCTGGACGATCTTTATGCCGGGCGCCCGGCGGAGGCGGTGGCTCGGCTCGACGGGCTGGCGCAGCGGCTTCCGGCCTTGGCGGACTACTACGCGATCATGCGGGCGCGACTGCAGGGGAAGTGAGGTGAGCGATAGTCTTGCTATGCTTCAGCAAGTACCCCTCATCCGACCTCGCTTCGCGAGGCCACCTTCTCCCACAAGGGGAGAAGGGACGCAGCTGCAACGCTTCCGCCAATCGCCGACGTTGGTGATTGGCAGTGCTGGCAAAGCCTGGCTCCGGCCTTCTCCCCTTGTGGGAGAAGGTGACCTCGCCCGAAAGGGCGAGGTCGGATGAGGGGTTGCCCAGCGCCTACGATGCAGGTCAGCCATCCTGCGTCGTCATCTCGTCCAGCACCCGGCGCTGGCGGTGCATTTCGAGGAAGACGCGGTAGTCGCGGTCGAAGCGGATGCGCGCGGTGGGATCGGGCCGGCGTTCGGTTCCGCCTTGGTGCATCGCGGAGCAAGCGGAAGCCAGATCGGGATAGAGGCCGGCGGCACTCGCCGCCAGCATGGCGGTGCCGAGCAACACAGCATCTTGCGCCGACGGCTCGACCACCCTGCATCCGGTGACGTCGGCATAGAGCTCCATCAGCAATGGGTTCCTCGAATGGCCGCCGCCGACATGCAAAATCTCTGGCGTGTGTCCGTTGTCGCGAAGCGCGTCGAGGATGTGGCGCACGCCGAGCGCGATGGCGACGGCCGTGCGCCAGTAGAGACGGCACAGGCTGTCGAAGGAGGTATCGAGCGTCAGGCCGCTGACCACGCCAAGCGCGCTGGGATCGCCGAAGGGAGAGCGGTTGCCGTGAAAGTCGGGCAGCACATGAAGCCGGCCGGCGAGGTCCAGTCCCTCCCGCGCCCGTAGCGCCATGACCCGCTCCACGATGCGGGCGTGGGCGGCGGCATCGGGTTCGCCGCCACGCCAGCGGATGAGATGGTCGAGCAGCGCGCCTGTCGCCGACTGGCCACCTTCGGTGAGCCAGAAGCCCGGCAGGGCCGCGCCGAAATAGGGACCCCAGCAGCCGGGGAAGCGACGCGGCCCGCGCGACATGGTCATGACGCAGCTCGAAGTGCCGGCGATCAGCGCCATATGCCGCTCCATGGCCGCGGCATCGCCGGCAAAACCACCCAGCACGCCGAGCGCGCCGGCATAGGCATCGACGATGCCGGCCGCAACACGGCAGGCCCTGGTTAGGCCGAGCCCCGCCGCTGCTTCCTCGGTCAATGGGCCGAGATCTGCGCCTGCCGGCGTGGCCCGGCGGGGCAGGCCACCGCGTTCGAAAAGATCGGGAATCCCCATCTCCTCGAAGAAGTCCTGTCGCCAGCCGTCCTGCTCATGGGCGAGATAGGTCCATTTGCAGGTGAGCGTGCAGAGCGAACGGGCCTCGGAGCCCGAGGCACGGAGGGTCAGGAAATCGGCAAGATCGAAGAACCGGCCGGCATTCGCCCATGTCCCGGGAAAGCGGCGCTTCAACCACATAAGCTTCGGCGCCTGCATCTCCGGCGACATGGCACCGCCGGAAAAGTCGAGCACAGGGTGGCGGCTGGCCGTGCACGCTTCGGCCTCGGCGAGCGCGCGATGATCGAGCCAGGCGATCGTGTCCCAACGGGTCTCTCCGCTCGTCGAGACGCCTAACTGCTCACCTTGCCGCCCCCGCACGACCAGCGAGCAGGTGGCGTCGAACCCGATGCCGGCGATGTCGGAGGCTGCCGCGCCCGCATCGTCGCGCGCAGCATGCACCGCCGCGCATACGGCCGCCCAGATGTCCTCGGAATCATGTTCGGCATGGCCCGGCGCGGGCCGGTTCATGGCAATGGGCCGTTCCGCACGGCCGAACAGCCGCCCGTTCCTGTCGAAGATGCCCGCGCGGGCGCTGCCGGTTCCGACATCGACCGCGCAGAGCAAGGCTTCGCTCAAGACGGCCGCTTCCGCCAGCCGGCCAGAATTTCCGGCAAGAGGCTCATGTCGTGGAAGACGGCATCGGGCTCTAGCGCGGCGATGGCGGCCCGCAGGCCCGGCGTCGCCGCATGCGACCCGCCCGCGAAGGCAAGCACCTGCATGCCCGCTCGCTTGGCCGCCTCGACGCCGGCCGCGCTGTCTTCGATAACGACGCAGCCCGAAGGGGCCACGCCCATCTCCTTCGCGGCATGGAGGAACAGATCCGGCGCCGGCTTGCCCTTGGTCACCATGGTCGAACTGTAGATGTGCGGCTCGAACAATTCCAGCAGTCCCGTGACGCCCAGCGACAGCCGGATGCGTTCCGGCTGGCTCGACGACGCGACGCAGCGCGCGCCGCCCAGCTCCAGGAGCGCATCGCGAATACCCGGGATCGGCTGCAGCTCGCGCTCGAAGCGGGCATAGACGGCTGCCCTGATCCGGTCGAGATCGGCGTCGGTGATGCCGAGACCGAACTCCGTCCGCAAGAGCCCGGTGATCGTGGCCATGCTCTTGCCGAGGAACTTGTCGTAGGCGGCCTCCTCGCCGATCGCCACGCCCAGGCCCGCGACATAGTCGAGGAGGACACCGATCGAGATGGGCTCGCTGTCGACGAGCACGCCGTCGCAGTCGAAGATGATCAGTTCGGGATCGGACACGGGATGACGCTCAACTGTTGTGCCGTGCCGCCGACGGCATCGGAGCGGGGTATCGGAAGCCATTCACCAAGTCCAGCCTCCCTCCCCTCACCTCACGATGTTCCGGCAAGATGGCCGGACAGGGTCTCGCGGGTTCCCCGCGCCCACAAAGCACGGAGGTGCCGTGCAAAGGCCGAGGCGAAGACCGGCGACTTGCCGACCTCGCCATAGATGTCGTCCATTGCGAGCCATGCCGCCGGGTCGGCCTTCGCTGCCTTCGCCCGCTCCTGAAGACGTGTCCAGCCGGGATCGTTGGGCGCGATCTCGGCGCCGCTGTCGGTCGTGCCGAAGCAATAGCGGCACCAGAGCGCCGATTCGAGCGCCAGCCCGTCGACGCTCTTTCCGTCGCGAAGCCTGTCCGCGATCGTGGGGATGATGAATTTCGGCTGGCGGTTGGAACCGTCGAGGCAGAGCCGCCGGACCGTGTCGCCGATCTTCGGATTGGAGAAGCGGCGTTCGATGAGCCGGTAGTAGTCGCCCAGCACGACGCCGGGAACAGGCGGCACCGTCGGGATGATCTCGTCGCGCTCCAGCTTCTCCAGGAAGCCCCTGACCAGCGGCTCCTGCATAGCCTCGTGCACGAAGACGATGTCCATCAGGCCGGCCGGATAGGCGATCGTCGCGTGGCCGCCATTGAGGATGCGGATCTTCATCAGTTCGAAAGGCGAGACGTCGTCGACGAACTGCACCCCGACCCTTTCCAGCGCGGGGCGGCCTGTGCCGAACCGATCCTCCAGCACCCATTGCCTGAAGGGCTCGCAAAACACCGGCCAGTTGTCCTCGACGCCGAAATCGGATGCGAGTTGCGCCCGTTCGCGAGCGCTCGTCGCAGGCGTGATGCGATCGACCATGCCGTTCGGGAACGAGACGTGATCGCCGACCCAGCGCGCCAAGGCCGGATCGACAAGGGCTGCCAGCCCGCATACCGCATCCGAGGTGACGCGGCCGTTATGGGGAATGTTGTCGCAGGACATCACGGTGAAGGGCGCAACACTTTCGGCGCGCCGGCGTTTCAGCCCGGCAAGGATCAGGCCGAACACCGTCTTCGGCCGGTCGGGATCTCCGGCATCGCGCACGATATCGGGGTGTGACGGGTTGAACCTCCCGGATGCCGGGTCGATGAAGTAACCGCCTTCGGTGATCGTCAGCGAGGCGATACGGATGGCGGGATCGGCCAGCCGCGCGATGATCGTGTCCGTGTCGCCCGGGATCAGATAGTCGACCATCGCCCCGGTGACGCGCGCCTCGACCCGATCGCCGTCCTGCTCGACCACGGTGGTCAGCCAGTCCTGCTCGGCCAGTTTCTCTCGCCCCGGCTTCTCGGCGTCGAACACGCCGGCGCCGACGATCGCCCAGTCATGGTCGATGCCGGCATTGAAGAGGTCGTCGAGATAGACGGCCTGGTGCGAGCGATGGAAATTGCCGACGCCAAAATGCAGGATTCCGGCCGTAAGCCCGGCACGATCGTAGCGCGGGACGGCGACCTTCGGGGACAGCCGGTTCAGGGCTGCGGATGAGAGTTTGATGGCCATCTGGTCACGTCCCTTGTCCTATTGGCCCGGATGCCTTTGGCGACACCGGGGGTAGAAGGGGTGGGGCTGCTCGGGCGTTGCGGCGAGACGACGGTGGGAGTGGGTTGCGGAGGCGTGCCCCTCATCCGACCTCGCCCCTCACGGGCGAGGCCACCTTCTCCCACAAGGGGAGAAGGCAAGACCTTGCAACAACGCCTCGGCCAATCGTCAACATTTGTGATTGGCAGTGCCGCCGAAGCCAGGCGCCCGCCTTCTCCCCTTGTGGGAGAAGGTGGCCGCGCGAAGCGCGGTCGGATGAGGGGTACGCCTCCGCAATCACCGACCGAGGCGATTGACAGCGCCGCCAAGCCCGGGCTTTCGTCTTCTCCCCGCTTGCGGGGAGAAGCTGGCGGTCCACCCTCCGCAGCTGCTGCGGAGGACGGGCAGCCGGATGAGGGGCATTTCGCGATGGTCGAAAAATCAGGCCTCGATATCACGGCTTCTTCTCCGCCTTGCCACGAAAGTGGCGCTGAAATCCGTTTTGTTTCAGTCAGACAACGGATCCACACTTTCATCCTCTATGACCCGCGCCAAACGGCGCGGTTCATCTGCCTGCCGGCATCTTCCCCGCAAGCGGGGCGAAGACCGATCGTCGCCAATGCCTCAGCTCATCCAGTTGCCGCCGTCGACATTGTAGGTCTGGGCGACGATGTAGTCGGCTTCGGCGCTCGCCAGGAAAATCGCCATGCCGACAAGATCTTGCGCCGTGCCCATCCGCCCGTAGGGGACGGCTGCCCCCACGAGCTTCTTCTTCTCGCCCGGCGCGCGGTTCTCATATCTGGCGAACAGGGAATCGACATGGTCCCAGTGCTCGCCGTCGACGACGCCGGGCGCGATCGCATTGACGTTGATGCCGTGCTTGATGAGGTCGAGCCCCGCCGACTGGGTGAGGCTGATGACGGCCGCCTTGGTGGCGCAATAGACCGCGACCAGCGCTTCGCCGCGGCGTCCGGCTTGGCTCGCCATGTTGATGATCCTGCCGCCCTTGCCCCGCGCGATCATGGAGCGGGCCGCGGCCTGCAGCATGAACAGCGTGCCGGCGACATTGACGGCGAACAACCTGTCGTAGCTTTCCCTGGATATCTCGACGATCGGCGCGAGATCGAAGAGCGCGGCATTGTTGACGAGGATGTCGAGCCCGCCTGTCCTTTCCTCCGCGGTCTTCACGGCGCGATCGATCGAGCCGAGATCGGTGACGTCGAGTTGCACGGCATAGGCGCCCGTGCCGATCTCCTTCGCGGTCCTCTCGGCCGCCTCCGGATCGATATCCGATATCGCAACGGTCGCGCCTTCACGCACATAGGCTTGCGCGAAAGCGCGGCCGATGCCGCGCGCCGCCCCTGATATCAGCGCCGATTTGCCTTCGAGGCGCCTCACATGGCCCTCCCGTCGGCTCCGAAGCGGTGGATCTTCGCCGGATCGGGCGTCAGCCAGACGTCCTGGCCATGCTCGATGCCGATCTCGCCGGGCGCCCTGACATTGATGGTCCCGAGCCCGTCGGCATGGACATGGACGAAAGTGTCGGCGCCGAGGTGCTCTGCCACGCCGACCTTGCCCTTCCACTCGCCGGCGCTGGTGGATATCGCAACATGCTCCGGCCGGATGCCGATGGTTTCGGCGCCATGCGATGCCGCGGGCTGCCCTTTGAGGAAATTCATCTTCGGCGAGCCGATGAAGCCGGCGACGAACAGGTTCTTCGGGCTGCGGTAGAGCTCGAGCGGAGAACCTACCTGCTCGATATTGCCGGCGTTGAGCACCACGATCTTGTCGGCCATGGTCATCGCCTCGACCTGGTCGTGCGTGACATAGATCATGGTCGTCCCGAGTTGCTGGTGCAGCTCGCTGATCTCCAGCCGCATGGTGCCGCGCAGGGCGGCATCGAGGTTCGACAGCGGCTCGTCGAAGAGGAAGGCCTTGGGCTGGCGCACGATGGCGCGGCCGATCGCGACGCGCTGGCGCTGGCCGCCGGATAGCTGGCCGGGCCGGCGGTCGAGATAGTCGGCAAGGTTGAGGACCCGCGCCGCGTCCCTGACCTTCTTGTCGATCGCGGCCTTGTCTTCGCCCGCCATCTTCAGGGGGAATGCGATGTTGTTGTAGACGCTCATATGCGGATAGAGCGCGTAGGACTGGAACACCATGGCGAGGCCGCGGCGGGCCGGCGCGGCGTTGGTGACGTCGGCGCCGTCGATGAGGATCCTGCCCTCGGTCGTGTCCTCGAGGCCCGCGATGAGCCGCAGCAGCGTGGACTTGCCGCAGCCCGACGGGCCGACGAAGACCACGAACTCGCCGTCGGCGATGTCGAGATCGATCTTGGGGATGATGATCGTGGCGCCAAAGGCCTTGGACACGCTTTCGAGCTTGATGTTTCCCATGGTTTCCTCCCCGCCGCCTCTACTTGACCGCGCCAAAAGTCAGGCCGCGTACGAGCTGGCGTTGCGAGAACCAGCCCATGATCAGGATCGGTGCGATGGCGAGCGTCGAAGCCGCCGACAGCTTCGCCCAGAACAGGCCCTGCGGGCTGGAGAACGAGGCGATGAATGCCGTCAGCGGCGCGGCGTTCGTCGTCGTGAGGCGAATGGTCCAGAATGCCTCGTTCCAGGCGAGGATGATGTTGAGCAGCATCGTCGAGGCGATGCCCGGCACGGCCATCGGCGTCAGCACATAGACGATCTCGTTCAGGAGCGAGGCGCCGTCCATGCGCGCCGCCTCCAGGATCTCGCCCGGAATCTCGCGGAAATAGGTGTAGAGCATCCACACCACGATCGGCAGATTGATCAGCATCAGCATGACCGTGAGCCCGAACCTTGTGTCGAGCAGCCCCCAGTCGCGGAAGATCAGGTAGATGGGGACAAGCACCGCGACGGCCGGCATCATCTTGGTGGAGAGCATCCACATCAGGATGTCCTTGGTCCTCTTGGTCGGCGAGAAGGCCATGGACCAGGCGGCCGGAATGGCGACCAGCAGGGCCAGCAGCGTCGAACCCACGGCGATGAAGACGGAGTTCATGAAGGGCCGGAAATAGTCGCGCTGCGACTGCACCTCGACGTAATTTTCGAAGGTCCCGGAGGGGAACAGGCTGAAGCCTGCGATCGCCTCCGGTTCCGTCTTGAAGGAGGTCAGGATCGTGTAGAGGATCGGAAAGAAGATGATCAGCGCGATCACCCAGGCGGCCACAGTGAAACCGGCTTTGCTTCTGGTCGAGACACGGCGGGCCATGTTGCCTCTCCTCCTATCGATCGAGGTTTCTGCCGACGGCGCGCATCAGGAAGATGGCGACGATGTTGGCCAGCACCACGGCGATCACGCCGCCCGCCGAGGCCCCGCCCACGTCGTAGCCGAGCAGCGCGGTGCGATAGATCAGGAACGGCAGGTTCGTGGTCGCATAGCCCGGCCCGCCATTGGTGGTGACCAGGATCTCGGCATAGACGGCCAGCAGGAAGATGGTCTGGATCAGGATCACCACGGTGATGGCGCGCGCCATATGCGGCAGGGTCAGATACCAGAAACGGCTGACGAAGCCGGCGCCGTCCATCTCGGCCGCCTCCTTCTGCTCGCTGTCGAGCGACTGCAGTGACGTCAGCAGGATGAGTGTCGCGAAGGGCAGCCATTGCCATGCGACGATCATGATGATGGAGAACAGAGGGTACTGCGCGAACCAGTCGACGGGCTGCAGGCCGAGGGACTTGGCGATGTCGGCGAAGACACCGTAGCCCGGATGCATGATCATGTTCTTCCACACCAGGGCCGCCACGGGCGGCATGACGAAGAACGGCGAGATGACCAGGATGCGCACGATACCCTGCCCGAGGATCGGCTGGTCGAGCAGCAGCGCGAGCGCGATGCCGCCGATCACCGTGATCAGGAGCACGCCGACGACGATGACCAGCGTGTTCCAGATCGACTGGAAGAAGGCAGGGTCGGTATAGAAGTACTGGTAGTTGAAGAAGCCTGCGAAGTTGACATTGGCGGGATTGAGCAGGTTGTAGTTCAGGAAGGAGAACCACAGCGTCATCGCCAGCGGCACGATCATCCAGATCAGGAGCAGGATGACCGACGGCGCCATCATCAGCCGGGCAAGCGTGCGTGTCTGTCGGGTTGCCATGGAGCCACTCAGCCCTTCGCGTCACGTCCTCGGATCACAGGCCTCGAAGACGGGGCCTTGAAAAGGGGCTGCCCGGACCGGGAGAACCGGGCAGCCAGTTGCCGGGAGGATGGCTATTTGATGTAGCCGGCGCGCGTCATCTCGCGAACGGAAGCCGACTGGGCCTGGGCCAGCGCGTCGTCGACCGTCATCTGACCGGCAAGTGCGGCCGAAAACAGCTGCCCCACCGTTGTGCCGAGCCCCTGGAACTCCGGAATGGCGACGAACTGCACGCCGACATAGGGCACCGGCTTCACGGTCGGCTTGGTCGGATCGGCGGAGTTGATGGAATCCAGCGTCATCTTCGCGAATGGCGCTGCCTTCTGATATTCCGGGTTCTCGTAGAGCGACACGCGGGTTCCAGGCGGAACATTGGCCCAGCCTTCCCTCGACGCGACGAGCGCCAGATAGTCCTTGCTGGTCGCCCAGGCGACGAACTTCTCGGCCGCCGCGGCCTTCTGCGTGCCGGCAGGGATGGCGAGCGACCAGGCCCAGAGCCAGTTGCCCCGCTTGCCGAGGCCGTTGTCGGGCGCCAGCGCGTAACCGACCTTGTCCGCGACCGTCGAATCCTTCGGATTGGACACGAAGGATGCCGCCACGGTGGCGTCGATCCACATGCCGCATTTGCCCTGCTGGAACAGCGCCAGATTTTCGTTGAAGCCGTTGGAGGATGCCCCTTGCGGGCCGGCGTCGTTCATCAGCTTCACATAGAAATCGAGCGTGTTCTTCCATTCCGGCTGGTCGAACTGCGGCTGCCAGGTCTCGTCGAACCAGCGGGCGCCGAAGGAATTCGACATGGCGGTGAGGAAGGCCATGTTCTCGCCCCAGCCCGCCTTGCCGCGCAGGCAGATGCCGTTGATATCAGCCGAGCGGTCGGTGATCTTGCGGGCGGCTTCCCCGATGAACTCCCAGGTCGGCGCCTCGGGCATCTCCAGCCCGGCCTTCTCGAAGAGGTCGGTGCGGTACATGATGAAGGAGCTCTCGCCGTAGAAGGGCGCGGCATAGAGCTTCCCGTCGGCCGACAAGCCGCCGGCGATCGCGGGAATGATGTCCTTGACGTCATAGTCGGCGCCGAGATTTTCGAGCGGCAGCAGCCATTGCTGCTTGGCCCAGATCGGAACCTCGTAGGTGCCGATGGTCATCACGTCGTACTGGCCGCCCTTGGTCGCGATGTCGGTGGTGACGCGCTCGCGCAGCACGTTCTCTTCCAGCGTCACCCATTGCAGCTCGATATCCGGGTTCTTGGAAGTGAAATCGTCCGTCAGCTTCTGCATCCGGATCATGTCGCCATTGTTGACCGTTGCGATGGTCAAGGTTTCGGCATGCGCGGCGAAGGCGAGAGCGCTGGCGGAGCACAGGCCGAGAATGAGGGAACAGAGTTTCATGCGACGTCCTCCCTGACTGAGCAATTGCTTTGTCCATGAGCAATTACTCACTCTTGATGATTTAAGTCAAGGCAGATTCGTTGCTGCAGCGCAGCACCGCGCGACCACGATAGTGCGTTGCGGACGGGAATGGAGACGATCAGACGTCGAGCGACGCGGGAACCGCAGCGAGGATCCAGTCGCGGAAGGCGCGGATCTTGGGGGCGTTGCGCCTCGCCTCGGGATAAGCGAGCCAATAGCCATGGCCGTCGTCGCCGACCAGGTCGAATGGCTGCATGAGCCGGCCGCTCTCGACTTCGGCGCGATAGAAGGCGGGTGTCAGCATGGCGACCCCTCGCCCGGCCATGGCGGCGGCGGCCTCGAAGGCCTGGGCGCCGAGTTGGGTCCGCGGCTTCTGCGAAAGCCAGTCGGTCGGCACTCCGGCCGCGTCGAGCCATTTCGGCCACCAGGGATCGCCGGGATCGATGATCGGCAGCCGCCTCAGATCGGCGGGCTCCCTGACGCCGCCGATCGTCTCGGCAAGCGCCGGGCTCAACATCGGCGTGAAGACGGCGCGCAGAAGAAGATGCGCCGCGAGGCCCGGCCATTTGCCGCCGCCGGCGCGGATGACGACGTCGACATCGTCCCGGCTGAAGTCGACCATGCCGCTGGAAACCTCGAGGCGCACCGCCAGTGCGGGATGCGCCATCTGGAAGGCCCCGATGTGCTGGGCCAGCCACTGCGCCGCGAAGGTCTGAACGGCATTGATGACGAGGGTGCCCTGTGCGCCGTGCCTAGCCGCCTGGTAGGCGGCGCTCAAGAGCTCGAAGGCCTCGCTCGCAGCAGGCGCAAGCCGCCGCCCCGTCTCTGTCAGCGTCACCTGTCGCGGCCGGCGCAGGAACAACGGCGCGCCGACGCGATCCTCCAGCAGCTTGATCTGATAGCTGACAGCCGCCTGCGTCATGCCGAGCTCGTCCGCCGCCTTGGTGAAGCTGCCGTGGCGAGCGGCGGCCTCAAAGGCGCGGATCGCGGCGAGGGGCGGCAAGGGAAGCACCATGCATAAAATCTCCTTATGCACTGCGCCATAGATTCAATTGGAAAACAAGGGCTTTTCGGCTCAGATTCCGTCCATCGGATCAATCTTGCCACAGACGGAGAACCCGCCATGCCGATCAGGATCAGCACGGCTCGACGTAACGCGCACCATGACACGGGCTGGCTTAGACGGCTCGCCGCGAGGTTCCTCCGCCCCTGCCGAACGCTGCTCGACCCGCGCTCGCTGCCGGATCACCTCAAGCGCGACATGGGCTTTCTCGACGGCAACGGCCCGAATGTGAAAGGGCAATGATGTCTTCAACCCGCCGCGAGCAGCGCCGTCGCGGTGCGTTCGTCGGTGATCAGCCCGTTGACGAGGCGGCGGGTCAGCGCCGCCAGAATGCCCGGAAGCTTGCGCTCGCCCATCGCTGCGGCGATGACCAGCGAGCGCTCGCGCGAGGGGAGCGGCGCGGACGCCACGCGATCGTTGGTGAGGCCGTCGATCAGCCGGCCCTCGCGGTCGAAAGCCCAGCCGACAATCTCGCCGACCGCGCCGGCCTTCTGCAGCGCCTTCAACTCGGCTTCGGATATGAAACCGTCCTCATAGAGAGGCGCGCGCGGGCCGAGATCGCCTATGCCCACGAAAGTGATGTCAGCCCGCGCCGCAAGTTCCATCGTCGGCCGGATCATCGCCTGGGCGTGCAGCATCTCGCGCTCGGCCGCGGAGGTGACGATGACGGGAAGCGGCATCGGGAAGCTGCGCGCCTTGGTCTTGTCGGCCATGGAAAAAATGACGTTGTAATAGGCGGCCGACCCGTCCGGCGAAATATTGCCGGTGAGCGACACCACCTTGTGTTGGGAGCAGTCGATCGGCGAAAGCTGCTCGACCGCCGCTTTCAGCGTGCGCCCGGTGCCCAGCGCCAGAACAAGAGGCTCGGCCGCGCGCAGACGACGCTCGATCTCCGCCGCGGTGGCTTCGGCGATGCCCAGCGTCGTCGATTCCGACTCCGGGTCGCTCGGCACGATTTCGGCGAGATCGAGCGCAAAACGCGATGTCAGCCTGGCCGCAAGGTCGAGGCAATTGGCGATCGGGTGGTCAAGACGAACCTTGACCAGCCCCTCCGACACTGCGAGCGAGACGAGACGCTGCGCGCTCTGGCGCGAGACCCCCAGCTTGGCGGCGATCTGGTCCTGCGTGTTGCCAGCGACATAATAGAGCCAGCCGGCCCGGGCCGCATCGTCGAGCCGCGGCCTGCCCGCCTCCTGCCTGGTGTTCATGCCCGACTGCCTCACCCCAAACGCCTCCGTGTCGTTGTAAAGCACGGTCCGGCAGCACCGCGCAACGACCGCCAGATGCAGCGCCACGCACGCGAGCCGGTGCCCAAGCCCATTCTCGCAAGGTTCTCAGGAAAGAGCAATTGCTTCGTATGTTGACATTTGCTCATGTCGCGTTTCGATCGAATGCGCCCGTCCGACATCCGGCAGAACGGCCGGGTCGGCATCATCCGGCAGGCCGTGGCAGGAGCACCTTGCCGAGACCGCACGAATGGTTCAGGAAAACACCGGCGGGCTGCCGCAGCCTGAAGGACACGCCACGCTCCGGAGGAGAAGCACATGAGGACGCGCCGCGTCGGCGATACGGCACTCGAGGTCACCGAGATCGGCTTCGGCGGAACGGCGATCGGCGGCCTCTACCGCGCCTGCCCGCGCGAGGCGGCAATGGAAACGCTGGAGCGCGCCTGGGATACCGGGCTGCGCTATTTCGACACCGCGCCCTTCTACGGCTTCGGCCTGTCGGAGCGCCGGACGGGCGACTTCCTGCGCGACAAGCCGCACGGCTCCTATGTGCTCTCGACCAAGGTCGGCCGGCTGCTGCGGCCGGTGCCCGACGGCCAGGTGCCGGACCATGGCTATGTCGACCCCCTGCCCTTCGCCGTCGACTATGATTATTCCTATGATGGCATCATGCGGTCGTTCGAGTTCAGTCATGCCCGGCTCGGGCTGAACCATATCGACATACTCTATGTCCACGACATCGGTACCTACACCCACGGCGCCGAGGCCGCACGCGTGCATCTGCGGCACTTCATGGACACCGGGCTCAGGGCGTTGGAGGAACTCAAATCGTCCGGCGCCATCTTGGCCTACGGGCTCGGCGTCAACGAGGTGCGGATCTGCCTGGACGTCCTGTCCCGCGCGCCGCTCGACTGCATCCTGCTTGCCGGCCGCTATTCGTTGCTCGACCGCTCCGCCGAAGCCGAACTGCTGCCGCTGTGCAGAAGCCGCAACACCTCGCTGGTGATCGGCGGCGTGTTCAACTCAGGCATCCTCGCCACGGGCCCGGTGCCCGGCGCGAATTTCGACTATGGACCGGCGTCGGGGGACATCCTGTCGCGCGTGGGCGCGATGGAGGAGATCGCGCGGACAGGCGGCTATCCGCTTGCTGCCGCCGCCCTTCAGTTTCCACTGCATGAGCCGGCCGTCGCCACCGTGCTGATCGGCACGGCAAAGCCGGCAAGCCTTTCGCGCAACATCGACCTCTTTTCCGCGGAAATCCCGGATAGCGAATTCGACAAATATCGAGAACACACGGTCGTGCAGGAACTCTGACGCGACCGAGGGGAGGAAAGACATGCCGACGACACTGATCGATGCGCACCAGCATTACTGGCAGATCGCACGCGGCGACTATGGCTGGATGGGACCGCAGGTCGAGCCGATCCGCCGCGATTATTTTCCCGCCGACATGAAGCCGCATCTCGACGCCGCCGGCGTGACGCGCACCGTCGTCGTGCAGGCGGCTCCGACGGTGGCGGAGACTGAATTCATGCTCGGCCTCGCCGACGAGGACAACACGATCGCCGCGGTGGTCGGCTGGGTCGACCTGCATGCGGCAGACGCGGTCGCCACGCTGGAGCGCCTCGCCCGGCATCCGAAATTCCGCGGCATCAGGCCCATGCTGCAGGATATCGAAGACACGTTCGACATTCTTGCTCCCGCCTGTATCGCCGCGCTGGAGCGGATGCCGGCGCTCGGACTATCCTTCGACGCGCTCCTGCAGCCGCGCCATTTGCCGGTCGCCGCGGCACTCGCCGATCGCCTGCCCGATCTCGCCATCGTCGTCGACCACGGCGCCAAACCCTTCATCGCAGACGGCATCATCGAGCCCTGGGCGAGCGACATTGCCGCGCTCGCCAGGCGCCCCAACGTGTCGTGCAAACTCTCGGGTCTGATCACGGAAGCCGGAGCGGAATGGTCGGTAGCGATGCTGAAGCCCTATGCCGACCATCTGGTCAAGGTGTTCGGCGCCGAGCGTCTGATGTTCGGCAGCGACTGGCCGGTGCTCGATCTCACCGCCGGCTATGCAGCGTGGTGGAGCGCAGCGCATGAGCTGACGTCCGGCCTCTCCGAAGCCGGGCGCGCCGCCATATTCGGCGGAACGGCGGCCCGCTTCTACCGGATTTGAAATATGCGGCGAGCCGTGCGAGTGAATGGCAACAATGCCCCGATGACACCGCAGCGGCTCGCCCTCATATCCAGCCAGGCCTTCTCCCTCGCCAATTTCCGGGGGACGCTGATCTCGTCGCTCGTGGGGCGGGGAGTCGAGGTCTTCGCGCTCGCGCCGGACTATGACGACACGACCCGCTCGGCGGTCGTTGCGCTCGGCGCGAAGCCGATCGACTATCCTGGCTCACGCACCGGCCTCAATCCCGTGCGCGACCTCCTCGATACCTTGCGCCTCGCGCTGCTGTTGCGCCGGCTGCGTGTCGATGTCTCGCTCGGCTATTTCATCAAGCCCGTGACCTTCGGGACGATCGCCGCCTGGCTCGCCGGTGTGCCTCGGCGCTTCGCCATGATCGAGGGCCTCGGTTATGTCTTCATCGGCGCGGACGAGCAGCAAGGCCTCGCCCGCCGCGCCCTGCGGGGCCTGGTCAAGAGGCTCTATCGGTTCGCGCTCGCCCGCGCGCGCAAGGTCCTTTTCCTCAACGACGACGACATCGCGGAATTCAAGCGCGCCGGCCTGGTGGCCGCGGACAAGGCGGTCAAGCTCGGCCCCATCGGTGTCGATCTCGACCGCTGGTTGCCGGCGCCGCCGGTGCTCGATCCCGTGACTTTCGTCATGACGGCCAGGCTGCTGCGGGAGAAAGGGGTGGTCGAATATGCGGGCGCCGCGCGCATGGTGAAGGCGAGACATCCACGCACGCGTTTCATCCTGCTCGGCGGGCTCGATTCCAACCCCGGCGTCATCCCCCGCGCCGAGGCCGACGCCTGGGTCCAGCAAGGCATCCTCGAATGGCCTGGCCATGTCCCGGTCGAGCCCTGGCTCGCTCAGGCCAGCGTCTATGTGCTGCCTTCCTATCGTGAAGGCGTGCCCCGCAGCACACAGGAGGCGATGGCGATGGCCAGACCCGTCATCACCACCGACGTGCCCGGCTGCCGCGAGACGGTGCAGGACGGTGAGAACGGCTTCCTCGTTCCCGCACGGGACACCGAGGCGCTGGCGGCAGCCATGCTGCGCTTCGTCGAGAGGCCGGATCTGATCCCTCCCATGGGGCAGGCCAGCCGGCGCATCGCGGAAGCCCGCTTCGATGCGAAACGCGCCGACGCGCTCATCATCGACACCGTTCTGGGCGAGTAGTTGCGGTAGCCTTCGGCGGTCGGTGCCACCCTCGTCCGCCTGTCGCCACGTTGTCGGGTGCGTCCTTCGAGGCTCGCCCACGAAGGTGGGGCGCCGACAATCCAGCCTTCTGCGGGCTCACGCCTCAGGATGAGGACCGGTGGCGCCGAGGCCAGGCGAAGATACCGGCACCCACGGCACTTATCCTGAAGTGCGAGCCTGCAAGCGGTCGCCGTGAAAAGTGCGTCCTTCGAGGCTCGCCCACGAAGGTGGGGCGCCGACAATCCAGCCTTCTGCAGGCTCACGCCTCAGGATGAGGACCGGTGGCGCCGAGGCCAGGCGAAGATACCGGCACCCACGGCACTTATCCTGAAGTGCGAGCCTGCAAGCGGTCGCCGTGAAAAGTGCGTCCTTCGAGGCTCGCCCGCGAAGGTGGGGCGCCGACAATCCAGCCTTCTGCGGGCTCACGCCTCAGGACGAGGACCGGTGGCGCCGAGGCCGGGCGGTCGAGAAGTACCGAACCTCCGCGAAGATACCGGCACCCACGGCCCTTATCCTGACGTACAAGCCCGCAAGCGGTTGCCGTGAAAAGTGCGTCCTTCGATGCTCGCCCGCGAAGGTGGGGCGCCGACAATCCAGCCTTCTGCGGGCTCACGCCTCAGGACGAGGACCGGTGGCGCCGAGGCCGGGCGGTCGAGAAGTACCGAACCTCCGCGAAGATACCGGCACCCACGGCCCTTATCCTGAGGTGCGAGCCCGCAGGGCGTCGCCGTAGAAAGTGCGTCCCTGGCGAGGGCGAGCCTCGAAGGACGCACTGGAGAAGGTGCCGATATCAAGATGATAGTGCGGCGCGACGGTCAAGAGTGAGGTTCTATACCACTCCAAGTGCGCAATGCCTGCTCTATCCGGTTCGTCTCCTGCACACTCCCAGGCAGGCCTATGCGCAATTCATGAGGGCGTTCGGCGAAGTTGCGGATGAGAATCCCGTGCCTGCCGAAAAGATCGAAGATCTCTGCAGCAGCCGTCGTGCGCAGGAAACGGAAGAGGCTCGTACCGCCCGAGACCGGCAGGCCATGACGTGCCAAGACGCCGTCCAGCGCGGTCGCCTCGCGTTCAAGACGCGCGCGCATGTCGTTCTGCCAGTCCGTATCGGCCAGTGCGGCGATCCCGTATTCGAGCGCCGGGCCGGCCACTGCCCAGGGCCCCAGTGCTGCTGCGAGCTGCCGGGCCACGGCTTCGGCGGCGACGGCGAAGCCGAGCCGCAGCCCCGCCAGTCCGAAAAACTTGCCGAAGGAACGCAGCACGACGGGACCGCCCTGCTCGACATCGCCGGCCACGCTTTCCGCAGTCGGCCCGACATCCATGAAGGCCTCGTCGACCACCAGCAGTCCGCCTTTGCGTCGCATCGCCTCGGCAAGCGCCAGCAGGCGGGCGCGATCGACGACGCGTCCGTCGGGATTGTTTGGGTTGACCAGGACGGCGAGGTCGGCATCGAAGAGATCGTCGAAATCCGTCACTTCGCTCACATCATGGCCGGCGAGTGCTGCAGCCCGACAATGCTCGGCGTAGGTGGGCGACAGGACGCGCGCCCGGCCGGCCGGAACCAGCGCGGCCACGCGGGGCAGCAGTATCTGGGTCCCCGGAGCGGGGACGACGTTCGCGCCCGCCGGCACGCCGTAGGCCCGCGCCGCGACCGCAGCGAGTTCCGCAGCACGTGATGCCTCTGGAAGCCGCGTGAAGGCGGTGGCGGGCACGTCGAAAAATGGATAGGAGTGCGGGTTGATCCCCGTCGAGAGGTCGATCCAAGGCTCGCGCGCTTGCGGAAACAATGCGCGGGCGCGGGCAAGACTTCCGCCGTGATCGACCACCGAAGCGGCAAAGAGTTCCGAACGCGCCATGTCAGTCCTTATCGCATTCCTGTCGCTGATGATCGAGCGCGCCACCGGCTATCCCGACCGTGTGCTCAAGGCGATCGGCCATCCGGTGATGTGGATCGGGAGCCTCATCTCGCTGCTGGACAGGTCGCTCAACCGCGCGGATGACCCGGCTCCGACGCGCCGTGCCGCGGGCGTGGCGGCTCTTGTCGCCATCATCGTCTCGACCGGCGCGGTCGCATGGGTCGTCGAGGCGCTGCTGCTGGCTATGCCGCTCGTCGGCTTGGTGATCGTGGCGCTGCTGGCGAGCAGCCTGATCGCCCAGCGCAGCCTCGGCGAGCATGTGACCGCGGTGGCGCGGGCGCTCGAACTGGAGGGGATCGCCGGCGGACGGCGGGCCGTGGCGCGCATCGTCGGCCGCGACCCCGAACGCCTTGACGAGGCCGGCGTGGCGCGCGCGGCAATCGAGAGCCTGTCCGAGAATTTCTCCGACGGCATCGTCGCTCCGGCCTTCTGGCTGGCCGTCGGCGGTCTGCCGGGTGCCGCCGTCTACAAGGCGGTCAATACGGCGGACAGCATGATCGGCCACCGCTCGCCTCGTCACGACGCCTTCGGCTGGGCCTCGGCGCGCTTCGACGACCTGATCAACCTGCCGGCGTCGCGCCTGTCGGCGCTGCTCATCGTGGCCGCCGCCCGGTTCGTGCCCGGCGCGTCGCCGGAGGCCGCATGGCGCGCCGTCCACGAGGATGCCGGAAAGCACCGCTCGCCGAATGCCGGCTGGCCGGAGGCGGCGATGGCCGGCGCGCTCGGTCTCGCGCTTGCCGGCCCGCGGCACTATGGCGGCGTGCTGGTCGACGACGCCACCATGGGCGCGGGCGGGCGCCGCGAGGCGACATCGGCTGATATCAGGCGCGCGCTGCAGCTCTACTGGTGGGCGGATGGATTGCTGATCGGGCTGATGGGCGCGGTCGCGGTGATTTGGTACACAGTGGCGTAGGCGGGTCGCAGCGTCCGAAGTACCCCTCATCCGACCTCGCTTCGCGAGGCCACCTTCTCCCACAAGGGGAGAAGGGAACGCGCTGCTGCCGCGCTTCCGCCAGTCGTCGATGTCGGCGATTTGCAGAGCCGACCAAGCCAGGCTCCGGCCTTCTCCCCCTGTGGGAGAAGGTGGCCGCGCGGAGCGCGGTCGGATGAGGGGTACTTCCGTAGCGTGCGCATATCCTAGCCCTCGAGGCGAGAGATGGCCGGCAGGCCAGAGGGGGCATTCGGCGAAGGAAACATGCCGATGGTCGCGGACTCTCCCGCTTCAGAACTCGATACCCTGCTGGGCCTTCACTCCGGCAGCGAAATGGTGCTTCACTTGGCCCATCTCCGTGACGAGGTCGGCGGCTTCGACCAACTCCGGCTTGGCGTTCCTGCCGGTGACGATGACATGGAGGCCCTCCCGCCTCCCTTTGAGCGTCGCGACAACCGCCGCGAGGTCCAGATAGTCGTAGCGAAGCGCGATGTTCAACTCGTCGAGGATCACCAGGCTGATCGAGGGATCGGCGATCAGTTCGAGCGCCTTCTGCCAGGCGCGCTCGGCTGCCGCCACGTCGCGCTTCAGGTCCTGCGTCTCCCAGGTGAAACCCTCGCCCATCGTGTGCCAGACGACGCGGTCGCCGAAAGCGGCGAAGGCGTCCTTCTCGCCCGTATGCCAGGCACCCTTGACGAACTGGACCACGCCGACGCGGCGGCCATAGCCCAGCATGCGCAGGGCAAGGCCGAAGGCGGCGGTCGACTTGCCCTTGCCGGGACCGGTATTAACGATCAGGAGCCCCTTCTCGATCGTCTTGCCGGCGACTTCGGCATCCTGGACAGCCTTGCGCTTGACCATTTTCGCGCGATGGCGCTCTGCGCTCTTCTCGTCGATCGTCTTCATCTCACTTCACCCGCATGGGCAGGCCAGCCACCATCAACAGCACGCTGTCGGCGCCTGACGCCACCATCTGGTTGAGCCGGCCCTGGGCATCCCGGAACCGGCGGCCGAGCGGATTGTCCGGCACGATCCCGAGCCCGACCTCGTTGGACACGACGAACCAGGGACCACGCGGCGCGGAGAGCGTGTCGGCAAGCCTGCGGGATTCGGCGTCGACATCGTGGCCGGCCAGCAGATGATTGCTCAGCCACAAGGTCAGGCAGTCGATCAGCACCGGCCGTCCGTCCGGCACCGCCGCGATGGCGTCGACCAGATCGAACGGCGCGTCGACCGTCGACCAGCGATCATCACGTCGTTGCCGGTGGAGCGCGATGCGCTCCACCATCTCATTGTCGAAAGTCTGGGCGGTTGCAATATAGATCCAGGGCGACGGCAGCGCCGAGACGAGAGCCTCGGCATGCGTGCTCTTGCCGGAGCGCGCGCCGCCCAAGACAAAGGTCAGGCTGCCGCGCAACTCAGGCAAAGCTGCCGCGCAGCCCGGCCTCCTCGCCGCCCATGAAGCGCGATCGGACCGCGCCCGCCACTGCACCCAGCACCAGCCAGAACAGGAGATTGGTGATGGTGGTCGCCACGACGAATTCGTGGTGCAGGTCGGTCGGAACAGGCGTTTCGTGGCTTGCCGGCTGCGGCGCACCGATGACGTGCGGCGCCACGATCAGGGCGACGCCGACCAGCGCGAGGACCGCAGAGCGCCGGAACGCGATCATGGCCAGCCCGGCAGCCGTCGCGACGACCGTTCCGATCCACCAGACCTGGCGATCAAACAGGTCGGCAGCCGGCATGGCGGGCAGCTCCGGAGGCAGGCCGAGACCGGGCGCGAGCGTGAAGACGGCAAAGCCGGCGAAGCCCCAGATGAGCCCCTGGCGCCAACCCGCGATACCGCCCGCGAGCTCGGAAGCCGCCAAAAGGATCAGAGCGAAACCGATGCCGCTCACGACATTGGCGACGGTGGTATAGGCAAAGCGTTCGAAGCCGTCGGCCGGTGCCCAGGCGTCCTCGCCATGTTCATGCACATGCGGGGCGGCCTCAGCCGGCGCCTGGGCGGCCACGCCGGCATCGGCCGGAGCCGCCGCGCCATGATCATGCGCGGGCTCGGCATTCTCGAAAGTCTCCGCCTTCAGGATCAGCGGCACGGTGGCGTAGGCCTGCAACGCCGCGAGCACGACGCCCGCAACGAGCCCGGCCAACGCCGCGATGAACACGACGTTGCGCAAAACGGTCATGACGGGACGCCTTTAGTGGCAGGGAAACGCCATCGAATGGCGATAGTCGTGCGCGGCATTGTGGACGGCCTCCATGGGAGAAAAGCCGAGAAAGCCGATGACGAAGATGCCAAGAAGGCCGGCCAGCGCCAGCTGCATGAGGCGCGACTGCGTGGAAGCGGAGGCGCCAAGTGTCGTGGAAGCCGTGTTCATTCCAAAATCCTTTCGCCCTCCACCCGAGGGCATCGAACCAAATGCGCGTCGCCGGCAGGTCTCCTGGCTTGCGGCTCTGCGCTCCGGTCCGCCTTCCCGGGACGAATCCCAGTGGCATCGGGCAAGAGCTTGCCGCATACAGTTGCGGGGCAGCCGCGGCCTTGGAAAAATTCCGTACCGCATTCCCTCTTGTTCCCTTGCGGGAACCGTCGACACTGGACTCATAACCCAAAACGGAGGCCCGGCAAACCTTATTTCCGACGCGTTGACAGCCGGATGCGACGCAGCCTAAATGCCCTTCGACGGTCTCCTCTGAGCAATGAGAGGAGCTAAGAGGGAATGCGGCGACGGGCCGTTGGTCCGGAATCCGCAGCTGTCCCCGCAACTGTGAGCGGCGAGCTCCTTGCCCGATGCCACTGGGGCGCGACCCCGGGAAGGCGGAACGGAGCGCCGAGCCGCGAGCCAGGAGACCTGCCGTCAAGGATCAATCCTGCAAGCCTGGCGGGTGTCCCGGGCAAGGAGCACGGTTTGGAATTCGACGAAGCGATTGCCGCCGGTGATCCGTGCGTCGAGGCATCGGCCTCGGCGGCGCCTCAGGACATCGTCACCATCATCGTCTGCAGTTCGTGCCGCGACGCGACCGGTACCGACGCGCGACCCCGGCCGGGCGAGGTGCTCGCAAGTGCGACGCGAGCGCAGAACACCGCTTCCGACGTCCGTGTCGAAGAGGTCGAGTGCCTCGGCAACTGCAAGCGGCGGCTGAGCGCCGCCCTGACCAAGCCGGGCGCCTGGAGCTATGTGTTCGGCGACCTGAGGCCGGAGGCGGCCGGCGACCTGGTCGCGGGCGCGCAGCTCTTCCACACCTCCACCGACGGGCTGCTGCCCTGGCGCGGCCGGCCCGATTCCCTCAAGCGCGGGCTCGTCGCCCGTATACCGCCTCTCGCATTGTTCAAGGACAAGACATGACCGCTTCCGCCGATCGGGTCCCCTGCACCGTCGTCACCGGCTTCCTCGGCGCCGGCAAGACGACGCTTATCCGCCATATGCTCGAAAACGCCAACGGCAAGCGGCTCGCCATCATCGTCAACGAATTCGGCGACGTCGGCATCGACGGCGAGATCCTCAAGGGTTGCGGGATCGAGACCTGCCCGGAGGAGAACGTCGTCGAACTCGCCAATGGCTGCATCTGCTGCACCGTGGCCGACGATTTCGTGCCTGCGCTCGACCAGATCCTCTCGCGCTCGCCGAAGGTCGACCACATCCTCATTGAGACGTCAGGGCTGGCGCTGCCGAAGCCGCTCGTCCAGGCCTTCCAGTGGCCGGCCATCAAGGGGCGCGTGACGGTCGACGGCGTGGTGGCCGTCGTCGACGGGCCGGCTCTCGCCGAAGGCCGGGTAGCCTCCGACATGGATGCGCTGCAAGAGCAGCGGCAGGCCGACGGCACGCTCGACCATGACGATCCCGTCGAAGAGGTGTTCGAGGACCAGGTCGCCTGCGCCGACCTCGTGATCCTGTCGAAGAGCGACCTGCTCGACCGCGACGCCGCCGCGCGCGCCAGCAAGCTGGTCGAAGGGCATCTGTCGCGGGCGGTGAAGATCGTGCCGTCGACGAACGGCAAGGTCGATCCCGCGATCCTGCTTGGCCTCGGCCTCGCGGTGGAGGACGACATCGAGAATCGCAGGACGCATCACGACGACGAACTCGATCACGACCATGACGACTTCGACAGCTTCGTCGTCGACCTGCCTGTCATCGCCGACCCGGAAGCGCTCGCCAGGCGCGTTACCGCGGTCTCCGAGGCGGAAAACGTGTTGCGAGTGAAGGGTTTCGTCGACGTCGCCGGCAAGCCGATGCGGCTGCTGGTGCAGGCCGTCGGCCCGCGCGTCTCGCATTATTACGACCGTGCCTGGGCGGCGTCCGAGGAACGCCGGAGCCGGCTGGTGGTGATCGGGCTGAAAGGGCTCGACCGCCCGGCGATCGAGGGTATTCTTGCGGGGTGAGGACGAGCTTTTGATGAAACCTCCGCTTCGCGAGCCTCTCTCCCCCCTTGAGGGGGAGATGGCTGCGCAGCAGCCAGAGGGGGTTGTTGCGGCCGTGCGCGACGTCGTGCTTTCACAACAGCAAAGATTGACCTCGCGCGCTGCCGGACTGACCCCACCCGGCCGCTGCGCGGCCACCCTCCCCTCAAGGGGGAGGGGAACGTCGGCCCATCCCTGATGCATATCCTCGCGACCACCACCGCATCGCTCGATGATCTGATCGAGCCCGTCGATCTCAGGCAGACGCCGGCGGAGATGGTCGCATTGTCCTTCACCGACAGCGACCTCGCGGCCCTCGCGACCGCATGGAAGGCGGAAGAGACCGCCCTGCCCTCCATGCGGCTTGCCCGGCTGCGCGATCTCAGGCACCCGATGTCGGTGGATCTTTGGATCGACGGCGTCGCACGCCACGCCAAGGTGATCCTGGTGCGGCTGCTCGGCGGCTATGACTGGTGGCGATATGGCTGCGACCGGCTGGCTGCCGTGGCGCGCGAGCGTGGCATCCGGCTCGTGCTCCTGCCCGGCGAATGCCGCGAAACGGATGAGACGCTGGCGGGGCTGTCCACTTTGCCGACGGCCGAACTCGACGGACTCCTCGCCTATTTCCGCGAAGGCGGGCCGCAGAACATGCGCGGCCTTCTGCGCCGCCTCGCCCGCCACGCCGGCAGCGACGTCGAATCAGAGCCGGCGGAGCCGCTTGCCAAGGTGGGCTTCTACGATCCGCAGCGCGGCGTGGTGTCGCTCGAAATGTTGAATGCTGCGAGGCCGCAGGGGGCGCCAGTCGCGCCCATCCTGTTCTACCGCTCCATGCTGCTCGCCGCCGATGTCGCGCCGGTCGACGCGCTCTGCGCGGCACTGGTTTCGCGCGGCATCTTTCCGCTGCCGATCTTCGTGTCGAGCCTGAAGGACACCGCTGTGATCGCCTTCGTCGAGAAGGCGGCGCGGGAGGTCCAGCCGTCGCTGATCGTAACGACCACCGCATTCGCCAGCGGTGCCGAGGGCGGCGAGACGCTGCTCGACCGGATCGGCGTGCCGGTGCTGCAGGCGGTGGTGGCGACGACACGGCGCGAAGCCTGGGAGAGCGGCCAGCGCGGTCTGGCGCCGGCTGACCTCGCCATGCATGTCGTGCTGCCGGAGCTCGACGGGCGCATCCTGGCCGGCGCCATCGCCTTCAAGGCCGACACCGCCTCCGACGATGCGCTCGCCTTCCAGGGCCAGGTCAACCGGCCCGAAGCCGATCGTGTCGAACAGTTCGCCGACCGTGCCGCGAACCTCGTGCGCCTGCGTGAGACGCCGCGCGACGAAAGGCGCATCGCGATCCTCATCCCGGATTATCCGGCGGCGGGAGGCCGGACTGGCTATGCGGTCGGCCTCGACGTGCCGGCGAGCGTGCTCGCCATGCTGCACGACCTCAGGGCCGAGGGTTATGAGGTCGAGAACATTCCGGAGACGCCGCGCGATCTGCTGAAGTTGCTCGAGCGAGAAGGCGAAGGGATTTCGATTGCGGACTATCGGCGGCGGTTTGGCGGCCTGTCCGAGCAGGCGCGGGGCAAGATCGAGGAGGCCTGGGGGCGGATAGACGAAATTGGCCTTTTGTCGGAAAAAACTGAGTCCGGTCGGCACCCCTCATCCGACCGCGCTTCGCGCGGCCACCTTCTCCCACAAGGGGAGAAGGGAAGACCCGCCGCGAGGTCTCAGCCAATCTTCAACGCTGGTGATTTGCAGAGCCGGCCAAGCCAGGCTCCTTCCTTCTCCCCTTGTGGGAGAAGGTGGCCTCGCGAAGCGAGGTCGGATGAGGGGTACTCCCCAGCTCACTTCACCTTCCGCGCCGCGCGGTTCGGCAACGTCACCGTCGCGCTGGCGCCGGACCGCGGACGATCGGAGGATCGCCGGGCAGACTATCACGACCCGTCCTTGCCGCCGACCCACGCGCTTCTGGCCTTCGGCTTCTGGCTGCGGGAGAACCTCGGCTGTCACGCACTCGTCCATGTCGGTGCCCATGGCACGCTGGAATGGCTGCCGGGCAAGACAGTGGCGCTGTCGCGCGACTGTTTTCCCGAGATCGTCACCGGCCCGCTGCCGTTGATCTACCCATTCATCGTCAGCAATCCGGGCGAGGCGGCCCAAGCCAAGCGCCGCATCGCGGCGGTCACGATCGGCCACCTGCCGCCGCCGCTCATCGGTGCCGGGCTCGACGAAAGCCAGCAGAAACTGGAACGCCTCGTCGACGAGTATGCGCAAGCCGACGGGCTCGACCGCCGCCGCCGCGACCGGTTGGCAAAGCTCATCGTCGAGACGGCGACGCAATCCGGCCTCGCCCGCGAAGCCGGGGTCAACGACGCCGACGATCCGGACGCCGCGCTGATGCGCATCGATGCCTGGCTGTGCGATCTCAAGGACCTTTCGATCAAGGAAGGCCTGCATGTCTATGGCAGACCTGCGGAAAACGAGACGGACCCGCAGCGACGGGAAAGTGCCGAGGCCGAGCGGCTGGCCCTCGTCGCCGCCCTCGATGGCCGCCATATCTCGGCGGGCCCATCCGGCGCGCCGGCGCGCGGGCGAACCGACGTGCTGCCGACCGGACGCAACCTCTTCGCCAGCGATCCGCGCACCATGCCGACGCCGACAGCCTATGACCTCGGAAAGGCCGCGGCTGAAGAGGTGCTGCGGCGACACCTGCAGGATCATGGCAACTGGCCGCGCGCGCTGGTCATCGATCTCTGGGGCAGCGCCAGCCTGCGCACCGGCGGCGAGGAGATCGCGCAGGGGCTGGCGCTGATGGGTTGCCGCCCGCAATGGGACCCCGCGACAGGCCGCGTCACCGGCATCGAGGTGCTGCCGCCGGCGGTGCTCGGACGTCCGCGCGTCGACGTCACCTGGCGGATATCGGGGCTTTTCCGCGACATGTTCCCGACGCAGATCGCGCTGATGCATGCGGCGACCCTCGCCGTCGCCGCACGCGACGAAGCGGCCGGCGACAATCCGCTCGCCGAGGCCGCCCGCAAAGCGGGATCGGCGCCCGCCCGCATCTTCGGCTCCTCGCCGGGGAGCTACGGCGCCGGCGTCGAGGACCTTCTCGCCTCCGGGCGATGGCAGACGCGCGGGGAGATCGGCCGTGCCTATCTGGAAGCGACCTCGCATGCCTTCGGCGGAGCCGAGGGCGAAGGCCGCGCCTTGCCGGGTGCCTTCGCCGCACGGGTCGCGGAAGCCGAGCTGCTGATCCATACCGGCGACGACCCCGGCCGGGACATATTGGAAGGGTCGGCCGACGTCGCCTTCATCGGCGGTTTCGCCGCCGCACTCGCAGCACTCGGGAGCAATGCCGACGTCATCACGCTGGACACGACCGACCCGGCCCGGCCGCGGGCGCGCTCGGTGGCCGAGGCGGTCACGCGCGTGGTGCGCGCCCGCGCCGTCAACCCGCGCTTCATCGACGGCCAGCTTCGGCATGGACCGCGCGGCGCGTCCGAATTTGCCGAGACGGTCGACCGGTTGATCGGCTTCGCCGAGACGACCGCGGCCATTCCGGGCACACTGATAGAGGCGGTTCATGACGCCTATCTTGGCGACGAGAGGGTGCGGGCCTTCCTGCTGCGGGAAAACCCGGCGGCGGCACGCGCCATCGCCGAGCGTTTCGCGGCGGCGCGACGGCGCGGCCTCTGGCACCCGCTGCGCAATTCCATTGACGACGACCTCGCCGCGCTGATCGAAGAGGCCCGCGCGCAGGAGATCGCCGCATGAGCGCGGCGGCCACCAAAGCGGCAGAGCGTCCTTTGCGCGTCCAAAAGGACGCGCGGCGCTCTGTGAGGGGCGCCTGCCCGACGCTCGCCGCCCCGATGGAGACCGGCGACGGGCTGCTCGCGCGGCTGAACCCGGTATCGGGTGGCATATTGCCGTCGACGCTGGCCGCGATCGCCGAAGCGGCGGCGCGTTTCGGCAACGGGCAGATCGAGGTGACTGCGCGCGGCAGCCTTCAGATACGTGGTCTGACCCGGCTCACTGCGCCGCTGCTCGCCGAGGCAATCGACGGGCTCGATATGAATGTGCGCACCGGCGTGCCGGTGGAGACGGGGGCGCTCTCCGGGCTCGATCCCGAAGAGATCGCCGATCCCTCGCCACTTGCCGAGCGCATTCGCCAGGCGATCGCGGCCGCAGGTCTGTCAGCCCGTCTCGGGCCGAAGGTCTCGGTGGTCGTGGACGGCGGCGGGCGGCTGCCGCTTGGCGAGGTGCTGGCGGATGTGCGGCTGGAGGCGGCCCGACGCGGCGGTGCCGTTGTCTGGCATGTGGCGATCGGCGGCACGCGCGAGACGGCGCGGGGGTTGGGATTTGTCGAGATTGAAGCGGCGGGTTCGGTGGTGATGGCGCTCCTCGAAGCGATCGCTTCGAAAGGAAAGACGGGGCGTGCGAAAGAGCTGACGGACGGCGAGTTGGAGGCTGCGTTGCGGTATTTGCCGCAACCGGATCGAGCCACACGCAGCGACAATCAATCGTCGCAGGCTGCGCCCCCACCCCCCTCTGTCCTGCCGGACATCTCCCCCTCAAGGGGGGAGATCGGCCTTCACGGTCGTCCTGCGCAATCGCCACCGCTGCAGGATAGGATGAGCGGCTGCGGCCAGCCAATCTCCCCCCTTGAGGGCCTTGAGGGGGAGATGTCCGGCAGGACAGAGGGGGGTGAGACGCGCATAGGCGGAGCACATTTCGTCGGACCTGCCTCCCCAATCACCACCCTCTCCCTTTCAGACGGGCGCACGGCGCTCGGCATCGGCTTGCCTTTCGGTCAGGCGACCGCTGCGCAGATCGTCTCTTTTGCCGATGCCGCAATGCGTGCCGGTGCCGACGAAATCCTCATGGCGCAAGGGCGGAGCCTCCTTGCGCTGTGCCCTACTGCGGAAGCGGCCGAGACGCTGCGAGAGGCAGCGGCCGCGCTCGGCTTCCTGACCGACGCCGCCGACCCAAGGCGCAGCGTCGTCGCCTGTGCAGGCGCGCCGGCCTGCGCGTCAGGCCATCTGCGGGCGCGCGCCATTGCCGCTGAGATCGCCGCGCTGCTGCCGTCCGGCCTCGACGGCGTCGTCCACGTCTCGGGCTGCGCCAAGCAATGCGCCAAGCCGGCGCGTGCCGCTTTCACCCTGATCGGCACCTCCGACGCTTGCGAAATCCATCACGGCGACGGCCGGGAAGGCCAGCCTATCGCAAGCGTCGCCATTGGCGACGCAGCCGCCGCATTCGGACGCGCGGCAAGGCTCTATCGGAACGAGAAGAAAAACGGCAAAGGAGCCGCTACCCGGCCCTGACCGCCGGTCGGCTGCTGCGCCACCACAATCGGGAAGCATGATGTCCGCATATGACTATATCAAGGACGGCACGGCGATCTACGAGCGGTCCTTCGCCATCATCCGGGCCGAAGCCGATCTCTCGCGTTTTTCGGCTGATGAGGCCGACGTCGCCATCCGCATGATCCATGCCTGCGGTCAGGTCGAGGCGGCGGCGCAATTCGTCTTCTCGCCGGGTTTCGTCGCAGCCGCGCGCGCGGCACTCCAGTCCGGTTCGCCCATCCTGTGCGACGCCGAGATGGTGGCGCATGGCGTGACCCGAGCTCGCCTGCCGGCCGGGAACGAGGTGGTCTGCACGCTGCGCGACCCGCGCACGGCCGGCCTCGCCGAAAAGATCGGCAACACCCGTTCCGCCGCAGCCCTGGAGCTATGGCGCGACAGGCTCGGCGGGGCGCTGGTCGCCATCGGCAATGCACCGACCGCGCTCTTCCGTCTGCTCGACATGCTGCGCGAAGGAGCGCCGAAGCCCGCCGCGATCATCGGCATGCCGGTGGGTTTCGTCGGCGCGGCCGAATCGAAGGATGCTCTCGCCGAGGATTCGCTCGGCGTGCCCTTCGCCATCGTGCGCGGCCGCATGGGTGGCAGCGCGATGACGGCCGCCGCCGTCAACGCCATTGCGAGGGCAGGCCTTTGAACGGAACCGGACGCCTGATCGGGGTCGGCACCGGCCCGGGAGACCCCGAGCTTCTGACGCTGAAGGCGGTGCGGGCGCTCGGCGAGGCCGACGTCGTCGCCCATTTCGCCAAGCGCGGCAACAACGGCAATGCGCGCCGAACCGTCGACGGCCATTTGCGGCCCGATGTGATCGAACTGCCGCTGCTCTATCCCGTGACGATCGAAATCGAGAAGGACCATGACGCCTACAAGGCTGCGATCCTGCGCTTCTACGAGGAGTCCGCAGCCATGGTGGAAGGCCATCTCGCTGCGGGGCGCACCGTCGCGGTGCTCAGCGAAGGCGATCCGCTGTTCTACGGCTCCTATATGCATCTTCACGTCAGGCTCGCGCAGCGCTTCCCAACCGAAGTAATCCCCGGCGTGACCGCGATGTCGGGTTGCTGGTCGCAGGCCGGCCTGCCGATCGTGCAGGGCGACGACGTGCTCACCGTCCTGCCCGGCACGATGGACGAGAAGGAGCTGGCGAGACGGCTCGCCGACACGCAGGCCGCCGTGATCATGAAGATCGGCCGCAACCTGCCCAAGATCCGGCGCGCCGTCGAAGCCGCGGGTCGGCTGGAAGGCGCCGTCTATGTCGAGCGCGGCACCATGGAAAACACGGCGTCCATGCCGCTCGCCGGCAGGCAAGACAGCCCGGCGCCCTACTTCTCGATCGTGCTCGTGCCGGGCTGGGACGCGCGGCCATGACCGGACGGCTACTGGTAATCGGCACGGGGCCCGGCAACCCGGACCAGATGACGCCCCAGGCGCAGGCCGCCGCCGCCCAGGCGACCGACTTCTTCGGATACGGCCCCTATCTCGACCGGATCGCCCTGAGCGACGGCCAGGCCAGGCATGCCTCGGACAACCGCGAGGAACTCGCCCGCGCCAGGGCGGCGCTGACCATGGCCGCCTCGGGCAGGACAGTTGCCGTGGTATCGGGCGGCGATCCCGGCGTCTTCGCCATGGCGGCGGCCGTTTGCGAGGCGATCGAGGACGGCCCGCCGGAATGGCGTTCCGTCGAACTCGACATCGTACCAGGCGTCACCGCCATGCTTGCGGTCGCCGCGCGCGCCGGAGCGCCACTCGGCCACGATTTCTGCGCGATCTCGCTGTCCGACAATCTGAAACCATGGGACCTGATCCAGCGCCGGCTGGAGGCCGCCGCCTCGGCCGGCTTCGTGATCGCACTCTACAATCCGATCAGCCGGGCGCGCCCCTGGCAACTCGGCAAAGCCTTCGAAATCCTGCGCGCGGTCCTGCCCGCAAGCACGCCCGTCATCTTCGGCCGCGCGGCCGGCCGGCCGGATGAGCGCATCGCTGTCTATGCGCTTTCGGACGCCGATCCCGGCAAGGCCGACATGGCGACCTGCGTGATCATCGGCTCTCCGGAGACGCGCGTCATCGAGCGTGAGGGCCACGCACCGCTGGTCTATTCGCCGCGTTTTGCGGAGCCGGCACGATGATCGATCATCGCCAGAGCCTCTCCGACGCTGCCCGCGGACGGCATGGCGGGCGCCTCGGGGCGGCGGAACATGAGCACATCGATATCCAGCTTGCGCGCCGCCGCAAGCTTGGCATAGGTCGCCGTGCCGCCGCTGTTCTTGCAGACGATCGCATCGATGCGCCAATGCTGCAGCAGGCCGGTTTCCTCGGCCTCGCCGAAAGGTCCGCGGCCGAGAATGTAGGCGGCATCGGGCACGGCGAGCGGCGGCTCGACCGGATCGACGCTGCGGATCAGATAGAAATGGGCGGGCGCGGCCTCGAAGGGACCGATCTCCTGCCGGCCGAGCGCCAGAAAGACACGACGCGAGGCACCGCCCAAGGCGACGACCGCTTCCTCCGCGCCATCCACCATCTGCCAGCGGTCGCCGGGCAAGGGTTGCCAAGCGGGGCGGTGAAGCCTGAGCGCCGGGACGCCCGATTGCCGCGACGCCAGCGCGGCATTGGCCGATATGCGCGCCGCATAGGGATGGGTGGCGTCCACGAGAAGCCTGATTTCGTGGTCGCGCAGATATGCGGCCAGGCCCTCGGCGCCGCCGAAGCCGCCGGTGCGCACCGGCACGGGCTGCGCGACCGGATCCTGGGTACGGCCGGCGAGCGACAGGGTCACGTCGAGATCGCGGCGCGGCGCGAGCTTGCCGGCGAGCTGGCGTGCTTCCGTCGTGCCGCCGAGGATCAGAATGCGGTAGGTCATCATGCCTTCTAAGGATGCCGCCGCCGCCATATCAACCGGAAAAGCCTGGCTCGCCGTTATCGGCATCGGAGAAGACGGCATTGCCGGCCTCGGCGAGGCGGCGAAACGGGCGATCGCCGAAGCGACGGTGGTCTTCGGTGGCAAAAGGCATCTGGCCCTTGCGGCCGAGTTGATCCGCGGCGAGGCCCGCGCCTGGCCTGCACCGTTCGACAGCGCCATGGCCGATGTGCGGGCGCTGCGCGGGAGCCACGTCTGCGTGCTGGCCTCGGGCAACCCGTTCCTGCATGGCGTCGGTGCGACCCTGGCGCGCCACGTGCCTGTCGAGGAGATGAGGGTGATCCCCGCGCCTTCCGCCTTCAGCCTCGCCGCCTCGCGGCTCGGCTGGGCCCTGCAGGAGACGGAGACCGTTTCGCTGCACGGCAAGTCGATCGAACTCGTCCGCCCGGTGCTCCAGCCGGGCAGGAAGATCATCGTGCTGACATCTGACGAAAAGGGCCCGGCCGCAGTCGCGGCCCTGCTCGCCGGCTCCGGCTTCGGCAGCTCGACGATCACCGTCCTGGAAGCCTTGGGCGGCCCGGGCGAAAGGGTCACGCGCAGCCGGGCGGACGGCTTCGCCATGGCTGATGTCAATCCGCTCAACGTGCTGGCGATCGAGGTTGTCGCGAGCCGCGACGCAAGGGTGCTCGCCCGCGCCCCGGGCCTCGCCGACAGCCTGTTCGAGCATGACGGCCAGATCACCAAGCGCGAGATCCGCGCCGTCACGCTCTCGGCGCTGGCGCCGCGGCGCGGCGAGCTGCTGTGGGACATCGGCGCGGGCTCGGGATCGATCTCGGTCGAATGGATGCTCGCCGATCCGTCGCTGCGCGCCATCGCGATCGAGGCCGACGCCGAGCGCGCTGCACGGATCGGCCGCAACGCCGCCGTCTTCGGCGTGCCCGCCCTTGAAGTCGTCAATCGCCGCGCGCCTGAAGCCCTTGCCGGGCTCGCCGCTCCCGACGCCATCTTCGTCGGCGGCGGCGGCAGTGACGACGGCGTGATGCCGGCAGCAATCGAAGCACTGAAGGCGGGCGGCCGGCTGGTCGCCAATGCGGTGACATTGGAGATGGAGGGGGTCCTGATGGCGCTCCATGGCAGGCTTGGCGGCGAACTGGTCCGCGTCGCCATTGCGCGCGCCGCCCCCATCGGCACGATGAACGGCTGGAAGCCCGCAATGCCCGTCACCCAATGGTCGTGGACGAAGCCATGATCGTCGCGGGGATCGGCTGCCGGAAAAACACCGACACGGATGCGGTGCTGATCGCGATCGACGACGCCTTGTCGCGCCATGGACTGGCGGCAGGCGAGCTCGACGCGCTGGCCACCGTGCCGCAGAAGTGCAGCGAGCAAGGCATCCGCGATGCGGCGGCGCGGTTGGGCTTGCCGCTGGTCGTCGCCGGCGAGGCGGAATTGCTGGAGGTCGAGACCCTCAGCCATTCGCCGGCGTCGGTCGAAACGACGGGAACCGGCTCGGCCTCGGAAGCCGCCGCGCTGGCCATCGCCGGCAGAGCCGGCCGGCTCTTGGGGCCGCGCATCGTCGCCGGCGCCGTCACCTGCGCGATCGCGGTCGGAGAAGGCAAGCCATGACCGTCCATTTCATCGGCGCCGGGCCGGGTGCGGCCGATCTCATCACCGTGCGCGGGCGCGACCTGATCGCGCGTTGCCCGGTTTGCCTCTACGCCGGCTCGATCGTGCCGAGGGAACTCCTTGACTATTGCCCTGATGGCGCGCGCATCGTCGACACGGCGCCGATGTCGCTCGACGAGATCGAGGCCGAATACGCCGCCGCCGAAGCGGCCGGCCGGGACGTCGCGCGCCTGCATTCGGGGGACCTTTCCGTGTGGAGCGCGGTGGCCGAGCAGATCAAGCGGCTGCAGAGGCTCAATATCCCTTATACGATGACGCCGGGCGTACCCTCCTTCGCGGCGGCCGCGGCGGCGCTAGGCCGCGAACTCACCATTCCGGAAGTCGGACAGAGCCTCGTTCTCACCCGTGTCTCCGGTCGAGCCTCGCCGATGCCGGAAGGCGAGACGCTGGCGGGTTTCGGCGCGACCGGCGCGACGCTCGCCATTCATCTCGCCATTCACGCGCTCGACCGGATCGTGGCCGAACTCGCCCCGCTCTATGGCGACGATTGTCCCGCGGCGATCGTCGCCCATGCATCGCGCCCCGATGAGAAGGTGATCTCAGGCACGCTCGGCACGATCGAGGCGCTGTTCGCCGCCGATCCCGTCGAACGCACCGCTATCATTTTCGTCGGTCGTTCGCTGGGTGCCCAGGAGTTCCGCGAGAGCTCGCTCTACGACGCCTATTATCAAAGGCGGTTCAGGGGACGCGACGCGCCATGAGACGGAGCGCCATGAGACGGAGAGAAGGGCGCCTGCCCCAGAAACACGCCGTTGCGGTCGAAGACCAAAATCTCCAGCTCGACCGCGGGGTCGTCGAGCACGGCCGCGGCCGTCGCCCATGCCTTGGCGGCGATCGTGTCGCCGAGCGGCAGGCCTTCGGCGACGGCGATCTGGAATGCCTCGGCGACCATATTGGAGCCACGGATGCGTTCGGCCAGTCCGGCATCCGCGCCGGCTTCCAGCGCCACGGCGGCGAGGGCGTCGAGGTCAGCCCCGCCACGCTTGGAATGGACGTCGAGCATGCCCTGCGCGAGCTTGGTCATCTTGGCGACACCGCCGGCGATGGTCACGCGCCGGACCGGGTGGCTGCGCAGATATTTGAGCATGCCGCCGACGAAATCGCCCATATCGATGAGCGCGATCTCGGGCAGGTCGTGGAATTTCTGCACCGCCGCCTCGGAGGTGGAACCTGTGGAACCCGCGACATGGTCGAGGCCTGCGGCGCGGGCGACATCGATGCCGCGATAGATCGAGTGGATCCAGGCCGAGCAGGAGAACGGGATGACGATGCCGGTCGTCCCGAGGATGGAGATGCCGCCGATGATGCCGAGACGGCCGTTGAGGGTCTTCTTCGCGATCTCCTCGCCGTCCTCCACCGAGATCTCGACCTCGAAATCGGCATCCGCGCCGGCGACTTCGGCGATCGCCTGCGCGATCATGCGGCGCGGCACGGGATTGATCGAGGCCTCGCCCGGCGGCAGCGGCAGGCCGGCCCGCGTGACGGTGCCGACGCCAGGTCCCGCCCGGTAGACGATGCCCGAACCCTTGGGCCCGCGGCGCACGGTGCTCGCGACGAACGCGCCATGGGTGACGTCGGGGTCGTCGCCGGCATCCTTGACGATCCCGGCCATGGCGACGCCCTCGCCCTTTTCCCAGCGAGCCAGCGCGAAGGCCGGCTGCTGACCGCCCGGCAGCGTCACCGCGACCGGATCGGGGAAATCGCCAGTCAGGAGCGCTGCGCAAGCGGCCTTGCTCGCCGCCGCCGCGCAGGTTCCCGTGGTCCATCCACGACGCAGGGGCCGCTCGTTCTTGGTCATGGGCAATGCTATAGGCCGACAGGTCCGGCCCGTCACGATCGAAAGTCGACGCCATGAGTCTCGAAAACGCTATTGCCCGGCTTGCTCCGGCCATGCCGGCTTTCGAGCCCGGCCATGTGTGGCTCGCCGGTGCCGGGCCGGGCAATGTCGGCTCGCTGACGCTCGACGTGGTGGCCGCGATCGCCGATGCCGACGCCATCGTCTATGACGCGCTGGTGGAAAGCTCCATTCTCGATGCGGCGCGACACGGGGTCGAGCTGCATTTCGCCGGCAAACGCGGCGGCCAGGCCTCGACCGCGCAGGACGACATCACCGCGCTGCTCATCTCCCTTGCCCGCAAGAAACGCCGTGTTCTTCGCCTGAAGGGCGGCGACCCCTATGTTTTCGGCCGCGGGGGCGAGGAGGCGCTGGCGCTGGCACAGGCCGGTATCCCGTTCCGTATCCTGCCCGGCGTGACCTCGGCCTTCGGCGCGCTGGCCAGTGCCGGCATCCCGGCCACGATGCGCGGCCTGAACAAGGCGATCATCCTGGCCACCGGCCATGCCGGCACCGAGGACGATCTCGACTGGGCAGCGCTCGCCCGCACCGGGCAACCGATCGTCGTCTATATGGGCCTGCGCAATCTCGCGCGGATCACTGCCGCGCTGGTGTCCGGCGGGTTAAGACCTTCGACGCCGGCAGCCGTGATCATGGCGGCAACCACGTCGCAGGAACGTGTGCTGGTCTCGACGCTCGAAGCGATCGCCGACGAAGCCACGGCGCAAGATTTCGCCTCGCCCGCCCTGATTGTGGTCGGCGAAATCGTGTCGATGCGCGCGGAGCTGATCGCGCTGGAAAGGCTGATGCGGTCCGCATGAACGCGACGTGCGCCACTCGTCGTTCACCGGGCGCGCCTATTCGGGCGATAGCCTTCTCTCCGTGTTCGGCCAGAAGGCGTCGCGGCAGGCCAACCCCTCATCCGACCTCGCCCTTTCGGGCGAGGCCACCTTCTCCCACAAGGGGAGAAGGCTGGAGTTTGGCATTGCCGCCTCTGCAAGTCACCAACGCCGACGACTTGCCGAGAGCTTTGTGCGCGCCTTCCCTTCTCCCCCTGTTGGAGAACGTGGCCGAGCTTGCGAGGGGGCGATCCGATGAGACCCACCGGCCGGCGTCGGGCGCCATCCTGGATGAGTGCCGCGCGTCTTCGCACCCCTCTCTGTCCTGCCGGACATCTCCCCCACAAGGGGGAGACCGGCCGGCCGCTTGGATTTCGCCAATCGTCAACGTTGCAGGACGAGAGCCGTCATCGATGACAGCCAGTCTCCCCCCTTGTGGGGGAGATGTCCGGCAGGACAGAGAGGGGTATTTCGCTAAACCGTATCCAACTGAAATAAAAAGGTTTTCCGTCCTGCTTTCATGGCAGTGGTCAGCCGGCCGCGAAGCCGCGCCAAGCTTTGCTTTCTGCACTCGCCTTGACCGCAAGCCGGGAGAGCCACGATGACCGGCTGTCTCGGCTTCATCATCGGCGCGCCGCGCTCCGGCTCGGGCAAGACCAGCGTGACGATCGGCCTGCTGCGGGCGCTGAGGCGGCGGGGGTTGCGCGTTCAGGGCGCGAAGTCGGGACCGGACTATATCGATCCCGGTTTCCATGCGGCTGCGACGGGCGTGCCCGGTGTCAATCTCGACAGCTGGGCGATGGCGCCGGCCCTGCTCGGCGCGCTGGCCGAGCGCTGTGCGGCGGAGGCCGATATCGTGATTGCCGAAAGCGCCATGGGCCTGTTCGACGGTATCCGCTCGGAGCCGGGGCGGACGGGTGCGGCCGCCGATCTTGCCCGGCTCTACCGTTTGCCGGTGCTGCTGGTGCTCGACGTGTCCGGCCAGTCGCAGACCGCCGCGGCTGTGGCCAAGGGCTTTGCCACATATGATCCCGGCGTCCAAATCGCCGGCGTAGTGCTCAATCGGGTCGGCAGCGAACGCCATCGCCGGCTGGCAGCCGACGCGATCGAAGAGATCGGGCTGCCCGTGGTCGGCGCGATCATGCGCGACCCCAGGATGGCGATGCCGGAACGGCATCTCGGCCTCGTGCAGGCCAGCGAATATGCCGCGCTCGAGGATTTCATCGAGCGCATGGCCGATGTGATGGAAGTCTCCCTCGATCTCGACCGCATCCTCGCGCTCGCGGCTCCTTTCGTGCCCGCCGGTGGCGATTTCAACCATGCGCTGCCGCCGCCGGGCCAGCGCATCGCGCTCGCCGAAGACGCCGCCTTCACCTTCCTCTATCCGCATCTTGCCGGGCATTGGCAGCGCCAGGGTGCCGAGATCGTCCCCTTTTCTCCGCTCGCCGACCAGGCGCCCGATGCAAGCTGCGATGTCTGCTGGCTGCCGGGCGGCTATCCCGAACTGCATGCCGGGCGGCTGGCGGCGGCCGGGACCTTCCGGGCCGGCATGGAGCGCTTCGCCGCCGGCAATCCGGTCCATGGCGAGTGCGGCGGCTTCATGGTGCTCGGGGAAGCGATCGAGGATGCCGATGGGGCGGCCCACCGCATGCTCGGCCTTCTCGGCCATGCGACCAGCTTCGCCAGGCGCAAGATGAATCTCGGCTATCGGCAAGCCTCGCTCCGAGCGGATTGCCCGATCGGCACCGCCGGAACGACGATACGCGGCCATGAATTCCACTATGCGCAGGTGATCGCGCCCGCGACTGACGAGCCGCTCGCCGACATCGCCGACGGGCTCGGTGCGCCGATCGGCCCCTCGGGCGCCCGGCGCGGCCATGTCACCGGCACCTTCTTCCATGCGATCGCAAGAGGCTGAGTTTTGAATCAGGGCCGGGCTCTCTTCGCCGACATCATTCTGTGCCTGACCTTCTACACCCGGCTGCCGCTGGGCTGGCTGGCCGAAGGGGAACGCAGCTTCGCCGACGCGCAATGGGCCGCGCCGTTGGCCGGCGTGGTGGTCGCGATCGGCGGATGGATCGTGTTCTGGCTGGGCTTCACGGCCGGAGCCCCGGCACTCGTAACCGCCGCGCTGGCATTGACCGCGATCCTGTGCATCACCGGCTGCCTGCATGAGGACGGCGCCGCCGATGTCGCCGACGGCTTCGGCGGCGGCGCGACGCGCGAGCGCAAGCTGGAGATCATGCGCGACAGCCGGCTCGGAACCTTCGGCGTCGCCACCATCGTCGTCACCTTCCTCATACGCTGGTCGGCGATCGCCGCGCTCGCCACGCCTGACGCCGCGCTCGCTGGCCTGGTCGCGGCGCATGTGGCATCGCGCGCCCTGATCCCGGCATTCATGGCGCTGGTGCCGCCGGCCCGGCTGACAGGGCTTTCGGCCAGGGCGGGCAATGTCGACTGGCCGGTGGCGATCGGCGCGCTGGCGATCGGCGCCGTCTGCCTGTTCGGCGCCTTCGGCTTTGCGCCCGCACTGGTCGCAACGATCGCGATCGCGCTCTGGTTCTTCTTCCTGAAACGTCTCAGCGAACGGCAGATCGGCGGCCAGACCGGCGACGTGCTCGGCGCGCTGCAGCAAGGCGGCGAGATCATCACCCTCGTCGCAGCATCCATCTTCTTCACCTGAGAGTATCCTGTCTTTCGCGCAACACCGCTCGCGCACTCTCGAATTGCTTTAGGGAGCATCCATGAGCCGTTTCTCTTCGATCGAGCAGCTATCCGCCGCCTGCAACGACCTACCCGAACGTGACGAGCAAGCGTCGATGGCTGCCGCCGCAAGGCAGGACACGCTGACCAAGCCCCAGGGCAGCCTCGGCCGGCTCGAGGAACTGGCGATATTCCTGGCCGGCTGGCAGGGCCGCGCCGTGCCCAGGCTCGACCAGGTGGCCGTGATCGTCTTTGCCGGTTCGCATGGGGTGACCGCGCGCGGGGTCTCGGCCTTCCCGGCCGAGGTGACGGCGCAGATGGTCGCCAACTTCGCGGCCGGCGGCGCCGCGATCAACCAGCTTGCGCGTGCGGCCGGAGCCGAGCTCACCGTCGTGCCGCTGGAGATCGAGCGGCCGACAGCGGACTTCACGGCGGCACCGGCGATGACGGAGGACGAGTTCCTCGCCGCCGTCTCGACCGGCTACGACGCCGTCTCCCCGAAGACCGACCTGCTTTGCCTGGGCGAGATGGGCATCGGCAACACCACCGCGGCGGCGGCGCTGGCCGCAGCGTTGTTCGGCGGCAAGGGTGCCGACTGGGTCGGGCGCGGCACCGGCGTCGACGATGCCGGGCTCTCGCGCAAGGCAGCGGCAGTCGATGCGGCCACCGCGTTCCACGGCGCAGCCCTTTCCGATCCGCTGGCGGCGCTGGCAAGAGTCGGCGGCCGCGAGCTGGCCGCGATCTTCGGCGCGGTGCTCGCCGCGCGGTGCTATCGGATCCCCGTCCTGCTCGACGGCTTCGTCTGCACGGCGGCCGCCGCGCCTCTGGCCAGGTTGCGGCCCACCGGGCTTGCCCATGCGCTCGCCGCCCATATGTCGGCTGAGGCCGGCCATCGCGAGCTGCTCGCAAGGCTCGGCCTGAAGCCGCTACTCGATTTCAACATGAGGCTTGGCGAGGCGTCCGGTGCTTGCCTTGCCGTAAACCTCATGCGCTCGGCGCTCGCCTGCCACGCCGGGATGGCAAGCTTTGCCGAGGCCGGCGTATCGGAGAAATAGTCCGAAGATCGAGAGCTACTCCAGCAAAGATGAACAGCGGTTTTGCGGGGCGCGAGAGAGCCGAACCGGAAGCGCGCGCCGTCAGTTCGTGCCGGACTCTGGCGGCCCGTCGGTTGCCCGGGAATCCAGGCTTCTCGCCCGTTTCCGGTCGAGCTTCCCGAATTCCGTCATGATGCTCACGAGCACGCTTCCCGTCCAGCCGAAGGTGAACAGCCCCGACATTGCGATGCTGGGTCCGAGCAATCGCCACTGATCGGGCAAGGAAATGTTCCCCGCTCCGAGCGTCGTGTAGCTTTCCAGCACGAAATAGTAGCTGTCCCGCATCGAGTGAATCAGTTCCCCGTGAGATATCGGAACGGCCCAGATCAGTGTCTCCAGAAAGTGCAGGCCGGCCAGCGATCCGATCGTAAGACCAAGCAGAAGGTTCGGACGCCAGAAGCCGTTTCGCTCTACCCTGATCCAGGACCTGTTGAAGCGGCGGCTGATGGATCGAATTCCCGCCCCATGCACGAAGATCACCAGGACCACCCCGAGCGTGCCGATCACAATCTCCAGGATCGGTTCAGGGTTCGACAGATTGTCCATTGTCTTGTGGCTCCTCGTCTCCGCTGGAGTACAAATGCTCCGGCCTGCGCCAGTAGAAGGAGGGTACGCATTGGCCTTCCAGGACGCGTGCAGTCAAGCACATCGACCATGCGCAGCAGCCACGGCGGTCGCGATATCGCAGGCCGGCAAGAAGCGATCCTGCGAGAGGGAAGCATTTCTCACCGTGTCGCCCGAGACTCCACAACGAAGCGCGCGCCGCCTCGGACGGGCATCCCGCCACGCAAGGGGCGATCCCGAGCGTCAGTCTCCCGCGCGGCGCAGCACGCCGAGGTTGTTCTCGTCGAGGAACTCGATCGTCATGGCCGATGCCTTGCCATCAGGGCCGATCGCGAAGCTCACGCCGGAGGGCCTGTCCGGCATCTCCGCATCCGGAAAAGTCAGGAAAATATCCCGGTCGAAGTGCTGCAGGGAATAGGATCGAGCACCATCCGGACCCACCTTGAGCACCAGGCTGTTTCCTTCACCCGAAACGACGGCATCGCCGACGAACTCGTTGGCGTAGCGGCCCTCATAGGCATCCATGGGCCTGGCCGGCGTTGCAGGCGTTGGCGCAGAGGCATAGGTGGCTTTGGCAGCCGCAACCACGGGACCAAACATGCCGCCATAGATCGCGTCCCAGGCCTCTACCCAGTCCTTTCCGATCGTGCCGTCGAACACGAGGTCGGCGAAACTGTCGGACAGCCCCTCGGGAACACCGGTCGGAAAGGCGTTGGCAAGTATGACGATACCGAGTTCCTCCTTCGGGAACAGCGTCACCAGGCTGCGCGCACCGACGCTGAAGGCGCCGGCATGACCCCAACTCAGCCCATGGCGGCCAAATTCGACATTCCAGCCGAGGCCATAGAAAGATGTGCCGCCGGTGACAGGGTTGCTGCCGCGCGCCATCAGAGGAACATGGGTCTGTTCAAGCGCGTCGGCCGCTATCACCGGCTTGCCGTCAACGGCTCCGGCGGCCAGTTCAAGGCGCATCCACTGCGCGAGGTCACGGACCGTGGAACTGACGCCGCCCGCAGGCGCCTGTGCATCGGGATCACGCTCGACCTTCGCGGCCCAGGCCCCATCCACCTCGATGTGAAGGGTGGCACGGTTTGCACGCTCGACGAAGTCGGCATGGCGGGAACTGGTCGAGTTCATTCCGAGCGGCCGGTAGAGCCTTTCCTCGGCGACATCCTCCCATGGCTTGCCCATCGGCTTCGCGGCAGCAACGGCGCCTTCCGTCAATCCGAAATTGCTGTAGGAATAGCCCGCGCGAAAGCTCGACGACGGCGACACGAACCTCAGGCGGCGCAGGATCTCTCCGCGGTCGTAGCCGATGCCTTCGAGGTCATCGCCCGCGGTCCCCGGGAGCCCGCTGCGGTGTGCGAACAGGTCACGGACCGTGAGTTCGCTCGTCGGATAGGGATCGGCGAGCCGAAAGGCCGGATCAAGATCGCCGATCTTCGAATCCCAGGAAACGCGCCCGTCGCCGACAAGCGCAGCGACCACCGTGGCGGAGACCGGCTTGGAGAGCGAGGCGATCTGGAACACCGTGTCGGCGTCCACCACGTCGGGCTTGCCGGCCTCGCGCCGCCCGAAACCCTTCAGATAGACGACCTTGTCATTGTGCACGACACCGATGGCGAGGCCCGGCACGCCACCGTCCGCCACGATCCTTTCGGCCAGGGGTTCGAGCTTCGACAGCGCGGCTTCGACCCGATCCGGCGTGACCGTCTGGGCCGACGTGCCACTCGCCGGCAGCGCCATGGCCGCGAGGAGTATCCATGCGCTCCGACGACGGAGAAACCAACCTGTAATTGGTTGCATGCCCGGCTCCCTCCCTCGAGTGCATCTGCTTCAGGGTACTGACCGGCGTGAGGGAAGCCAAGTGCCGTGTTTCGAGGAACGGCGCGAGCCGAGACCCGTCCTTATCGGCCAGCCGGGAACTCCACGACGAAGCGCGCGCCGCCATCCGCCGGCGTTTCGTAACGCAGCGATGCGCCGTGATGACGGGCGATCTGGCGCACGAGCGACAGCCCGAGCCCCCATCCGCCTGCCGTCTCGCTCCGGCCCGACGGCCGGTAGAACGGTTCGAAGACGCGATCACGCTCGACTTCCGGCACGCCCTGGCCATGGTCGCGCACGGCAAGCCTGGCGACGTCGCCTGCTTGCGCAACGTCGATGCCCACCGGCGGCGCGCCGTGGCGCTGCGCATTCTGGACGAGATTGCGCACCAGCCTGGCGATAAGCCTCGGATCGCCCGAGACCATGGCCGGCGCGCCGGTCACCTCCACGCCGGCACGCGCTCCCTCTTCGGCCGCGACGGCGAGCAGGTCCACGGGTTCGACGAGGTCGAGCTTTTCGACATGATCGAGCCGGCTGGCGAGCAGGATCTCTTCCACGAGCGTGTCCAGTTCGCCGAGGTTCCGGAGGATCTCGTCGCGGCTGGCAGCACTTCCCGACTGTTCGAAGAGGTCGATCGCCATGCGCAGCCGCGCCAGCGGCGAACGCAGTTCGTGGCTGGCATTGGCGAGCAGCGAGCGGTGCGCGGCGAGCAACCGCTCTATATGGTCGGCCGCCTTGTTGAAGCTGCGCGCCACGGCCGCAACCTCGTCGTGACCATCGTCGGCAACGCGCGTGGCGAGCGCTCCGCCGCCCCAGGCATCGACGCCGCGCCGCAATCGTTCGAGCCGGCGCGTCAGGTGGCGGACGACCGGATAGGCGGCGAGCCCGATGACGGCCGCGATCATGGCGAGCCAGGCGAGCGGATTGCGCCCGCCACCACCCGGACCGAAAGGCCTGTCCATGCGCGCGGCGACCGTGCGGCCATCGGACAATCTGAAGATGAAGATGCGGCCGTCGAGACCGTCGCGGCGTCCGCCCCGCGACAGGACGTCTGCCGGGAACGGCGCCCCGGCGGAAGCGAGCAGCCTGCGATCGGCACTGTAGACGGAGAGATCCGCGTCAAGCGCCTCGGCGAGCCGGCCGACAGTCGCCTGGAAGGCGGCCGGATCGGCATCGGCCGGCAGGAGGGCCGCAACCACACGTTCGCGCCGCTCGCGCCAGCTTGTCTCCGTCTCGCCCGAATTGAAATGCACGAACAGCGCGCTCGATGCCGCGACCAGAGCGAGGCTGGCGATCAAGGTGAGGTAGATCTTCAGGAACAGGGTGCGGCGGATCATCTGTCATCGTCCTGGTAGCGGGCGAAGACGTAGCCGGTGCCACGCACGGTGACGATGCGGCGCGGATGTTTCGGATCGGTCTCGATCGCGGCTCGGATGCGCGAGACATGGACGTCGATCGAGCGATCGAACGCGTCGAGCTCCTCGCCGCGCACCATGTCCATGAGCTGCTCGCGCGACAAGGTGCGGCCGGCATTCCCGGCGAGCGCCACCAGAAGGTCGAACTGGTAGCTGGTCAGCGGGCGCTCCTGGCCGTCGATGCGCACCGAACGCGAACCGGGATCGACCTCCAGCCGCCCGAAACGAAGGATCCTGGACGGGGCCGCCGTCGCTGCGCCGCGACGGCGCAGGATGGCGCGCAGCCGCGCCAGCAACTCGCGCGGATTAAAGGGTTTGGGCAGATAGTCGTCCGCGCCGATCTCCAGCCCGACGATGCGGTCGGTCTCGTCACCCTTGGCGGTGAGCATAAGGATAGGCACGTCGGAGACGGCGCGCATGCGCCGGCAGGTCTCGAAGCCGTCCATGTCGGGCAGCATGACGTCGAGCACGACGGCATCCGGGGCGCGGCGCGACAGCTCCGCAAGGCCCTGATGTCCGTTCGGCGCGGTGAGGACGGTGAAGCCGTTGGCCGAGAGATAGTCGGCGAGCATGGCCGAAAGCCTGGTGTCGTCGTCGACGATCAATATCTGTTCAGCCATTCCGTCCGCCGTTCTCGAAACGCGCCATCCTTGGCCCTGGAGCCCGGCTTGGCAACACGCCTTGTCCATCCAGTACCGCTACTGGGTGCTTTGGACCCCTCTTGGTGCGTCCTTCGAGGCTCGCTGCGCTCGCACCTCAGGATGAGGGAGGTTGGCGCTACGCACCCGAACCGAGCGACGCCGGCGCTGCGCACCCGAACCGAGGGACGCCGGCGCTGCGTACCCGAACCGGGGCGTCAGCACTACACATCTCAGGACAAAGGGGGCTGGCACGACCTCCCTCATCCTGAGGTGCGAGCGCAGCGAGCCTCGAAGGGCGCACCGAGTGTCAGCCCCAAAAAACCGCCAGCAAGGGGAGAGGAAGCGTGGACTTCCTCTCGCTGATGCCGGGCCAGCCTACCAGCGGCCGAAGGCGCGGCGCTCCTTGAAGTGGTCGAGCAACTCCTTGCGCTGCTCCGGCGTGAGCACTTCGGCCGCGTCGAGCAAAGCGGCCGACATGGTCTTGGAGGCGTTGTCGATCGCCTGGACGCGTTCGGAGCGAACCTTCTCGGCCGCGGCGCGATCGATTGTCGGCGCGCCGAGGATATCGGCGAGCTGGTCGCGGGCGTCGATGAAGCCTTCCCGCATCGAACGCATGTCGTCGCGAGCCTTGCCGACGATCGCCTTGATCTTCTCCGACTGGTCGGGCGTCGCCTTCACGGCCTCGAGCACATAGTCGAGCCGGCGTTCGGCGAAACCTCTGCCGCCCCAGGCGCTGTGCATGAAATGACCGCCGTCCATGCCGCGGCCGAACTCGCCGCTCCATGCGCCCGCAAGCCCCGCGCCGACGAGCGCGACAAGCGCTACGCCGCCGATCACTATCCGCGAGCGCCATCCGCCGCCTTCCGCCGGAAGCCTGGGGTCGTTGCCGTTGTTCGTTTCCATGATACGGTCCTTTCGTCTTGATGGGATAAGAGGACCGTAGCGCCCCGACGTTTCGGTCGTTCGCGGGGAATGTGAAGTTTTGTAAAGCCGGGATGGCGCCATCGGTGCGGCAGGCGGTCATCTCCCCGTCCACAGCTACGGTATCTACACGTCGCCAAGGTACCCCTCATCCGACCTCGCTTCGCGAGGCCACCTTCTCCCACAAGGGGAGAAGGCTGGAGCCAAGTTTGGCCGGCCCTGCAAATCGTCGGTGTTTGCGATTGGCGGAGACGCGCCGCAGCCTTCCCTTCTCCCCTTGTGGGAGAAGGTGGCCTCGCCCGCCAGGGCGAGGTCGGATGAGGGGTACTTCCACGATATGTGCATCCCATAACCATTTACAGGGAGAAGGTGGCGGCCGCGCAAGGGTCGAAGGAAGGAGCGGTCCTGTAAAAAACTGGGCAAAAACAGGGCGAGGCCTGTTTTCGGCCTCGCGCCTTTCGGCATCGTGGCACGGCCTGTTTCGGCATGATCTGATCGGACACGACGTGAAGAAATCCTGCCCGGCGGGGAGCAGGCCGCAAGACGTCGACGGTGAAAGCATGCGTCAGAAAATCGTCGATGCCGCCGCTGGCGTCAATCGGGAACGCGAGGGGTCATCAAGAATTGATCGAGAGTGCCGGGCGTGCCGCCACCCGCCGATCAGGTGGCCGCGCATTCGCGAGAGCGGTAGCGGCGCAAGTCAACCCCTTCCCTGCATCTGCCCCCAGCCGCCGCCATTGGCGGTGTCGATCAGTATCTCGTCGCCGGGCTCGACAACGAGGCCGCTGACGAAGGCGTGGCGTTCGAGGCTGCCGTCGCGGCGGCGCACCGAAAGTCCGTTGGTGCCGCCGCTGGCGCCGCCGGCAAGCCCCCAGACCGGCCGGCGGTTGCGGCTGTAGCCGGCCGAGAGGACCGCGCGGCCACGCAGCCGGTAGCGGACCGAAAGCCCCTTGCCACCCTTGTGCAGGCCCTGCCCTTCGTCGGTCTCGTTCAGCCTCTTGTGGCCGACATCGATGCCGTATCGGGCTTCGCAGATCTCGACCGGACAGTTGAAGGTCTCGCCATGGCTGGTGGAGTACATGGCGTCGAGCCCGTCGCGCGCCGCCGTGGCGCCCCAGCCGCCCATCTGCGGCTCGACCATGGTGAAGCGGCGACCGGTGTCGGGATGGTCGCCGGCAATGACCGTGCCGCAGATCGAGGCGAAATGCCCGGCCGGCAACCGGTCCGGCAAAGCCTCGGCCATGCAGCGCCACAACATGTCGTAGAGGCGGATGCGCGTCTCGAAATAATAGCCATGCGGAGCATTGCCCTCGGCGTGAAAGATGGTGCCGGGCTCAGTGACGACCTCCAGCGCCCGGAACGATCCGGCATTGGCGAAGAGGGTCGGGTCGGTCAGCGCCTTGAAGATCATCTGACAGGAAATGACGGCCCCGTCGCGGCTGGTGTTGTAGGGCGCGTCGCGCTGCTGCGGATTGCCTGATAGGTCGACCGTGAAGCGTTCGGCCGAGACGGTGATCGAGGCGCGCCAGATCGCGCCGTCGTCCTGCTCCTCCTCTATCGAATAGACGCCTTGCGGAATGGACCCCAGCCCGGCGCGGCCGCGACGTTCGCCTTCCCGGAACAGGTCGTCGATCGCGGCGTGATAGGCCGCTGCGCCATAGGTCTCGACAAGCTGCCTGATGCGCGTCTCGGCCTTGCGGCTGGCGGCGACCTGGGCCCAGAGATCGCCCCGCACGAAATCGGGCAGGCGCGAGTTGGCCGATATGATGTCGAAGACGGAAGCGATCGGCCGTCCGGCCTCGAACAGTTTCACGGCCGGCAGGCGCAGCCCCTCCTGGAAAATCTCCGAAACGTCGACCGCCATGGAACCGGGCGTGCGGCCGCCGACATCGTTCCAATGGGCGATCGAGGCCGCCCAGGCCACACATTCGCCGCCCGCGAATACGGGCATGGCGATGACGACGTCGTTCAGATGGGTGACGCCCCCATAATAGGGATCGTTGGTGACGAAGCAGTCGCCGTCGCGGATGCTATCGAGCCCGTGCAGGCCTACGATGCGTTTCACCGCCTTGTCGAGCACGCCGACAAAGGTCGGGATGCCGGCGCCCGAACTCACCAGTTCGCCGTCCTTGTCGGTGATGCCGGTGCCGACGTCGAGCACCTCGTAGATGATCGGGCTCATCGCGGTCTTCCTGAGAACCGCGAACATCTCGTCCGAGGCAGCGACGAGGCTGGCCTGGATCACCGTCGCGGTGATCGGGTCATCGGCATGATCTGTCATGATCTCTTTCTCCCATCCGGGACGGGACGGTCGTCCCATCCGTGACGGGACGGGTGTCCCGTCAGGGATAAGACATTCGTCTCGAGGTGCCCCCGTGCCATGCGAACGCGCGGCTCTCAAAGCCCCGTTTCGATCACCACCTTACCATGGGTGGTGCGCGGCTGCCTCAGATAGTCGAAGGCCTCGACATACTTCTCCATCGGATAGACACGATCGATCTGCGGGCGGATGCGGCCCTCACTTAGCATGCCGTAGATGAAGGCCTCGCCCTTGGCGAGCATCGCCGGATCCTCGACATAGTTGAACACCGAATAGGGATGGAACACCGCGTTCTTCTGGAACATGTCCACGAAGGGCAGTTCGGGCCACACCGTGTCGAGCGTGCCGTAGAAATAGATGCACGCATTCCGGGCGAGCGCCGGGCTGTATTGGGCGATGAGGCCCGCGCCAACCGGGTCGAAGGCCATGTCGACGCCCTTGCCGCCCGTGATCTCCCAGATGCGGCCGGCGAGATCGGCCTTGCCGGTGACGATGACATGGTCGGCCCCCATCTTCCTGAGATAGTCGGCGTTCTCCTCGAAACGCGTCGTGCCGATCATGGTCGCGCCGAGGATGCGGCCGATCTCGAGCGACGCCGCGCCCGCGGTGCTGGTCGCGGCCGTCACGAGCACATGGCTGCCGGGACCCACCTTGGTGACCTCGGCGAGCGGGAAATAGGCCGTCAGATACTGCATCCAGATCGAGGCGTTCTCCACGGCCGAGAGGTTCGGCACCGCCTTCGTGACATAGCGCGCGTCGATGACGAGCGATTCCGTGCTCGCGCCCCTATCGTAGTAGAAATAGGGCAGCGTGGAGACACGTTCGCCGATGGCGAAGCCCTCGGTGTTCGGTCCGACCGCGTCGACGACGCCTGCCGCCTCGATGCCGACACGGGCGGGAAGCCGGGGAAAGCTGAAGGAGTAGTTGTCCTTCATCAGGTCCATGTCGCCCCAGTTCAGGGCGAAGGCCTCGACACGAAGCCGCACCTCGCCCGGGCCAGGCTCCTCGAGTGGCACTTCACCAAGCTCCAGGCCGCGATAGCCGGAATAGTCGTGGATTCGCCAGGCACGAGGCATGAGGTTCTCCTTTTCCTACAGTTCAATGCGCGTCCCTGCTCAGACCTGCGCGACGTGGAGGTCGCGCGGCAGCGTGGACAGGATCTCGGGCCCATCCTCGCGCAGGATGACGATCTCCTCGAGCCGGATGCCGAAGCGCCCGGACAGGTAGATGCCGGGCTCGATCGAGAACACCATGCCCTCTTCCAGCACGGTCTCCGAGGTGGCGGTGATATAGGGCGGCTCGTGGCCGTCGATGCCCATGCCGTGGCCGGTGCGGTGGACGAAATATTCGCCATAGCCCGCGTCGGCGATGACCCTGCGCGCCGCGGCATCGACCTCCCTGGCCAGCACGCCCGGCTTTGCCGCCTGCAGCGCCGCCTGGACGGCCTTCTCGACGATGGTGTGGATCTGGCCGTAGCCTTCCGGCGGGCGTCCGACGACGGCCATGCGGGTGATGTCGCTAGGGAAACCGTCCTTGCGGCCGCCGATGTCGATGACGACGGCATCGCCCTCTTCCAGCGTGCGGCCGCCGGTCTGGTGATGCGGGAAGGCGCCATTGCCGCCGGCGCCGACGATCCAGAAGGACGGCGTGGCGCCTTCGGAGGCGAAATGCTCCTTCACCACGGCGGCGAGCCCGGTCTCCGTCATGCCCGGCCTGATGGCGGCGAAGGCCTTCTGCATGGCCCTGTCCGCGATGCCGGCATTCATCTTCAGGCGTGCGAATTCGCCCGCGTCCTTGCGCATGCGCAGCGCGCCCAGCGTCTCGGCGGTGAAGGCGTGCCTGGCGCCCGGTAGAGCATCGAGGAGCAGAAGCGCGAAATCGGCCCGCATCGTTTCGTCGAGCGCCACCTTGTCGACGCCGCGCGCGCCGATCTCGTCGAGCGCTGCGGCAAGCGCGGCATGCGGGCCGTCAGCATCAGCCCAGGTGAAGAAAGAGATGTCGGTCTCCTCGCGCGAGCCTTCCGCGTTCAGGACCGGCATCAGGAAGGTTTCCTTGTCCAAGCCGACCAGCAGCAGGCAGGGCCGTTCGTCGGGATGCGGATGGAAGCCAAGCAGCCAATCCATGTGAGAACCCGGCGCGATGGCGACGAGGCCGGTGCCTGACGCTTTCATCTTCTCGCGCAGGGCGGCGAGGCGTTTCCTGGTGTCGACTTTCATTGCAGGTCTCTTCTTGTCGTCCGTCCCGGTTGCCCCCTCACCCGGCCTCCGCTTCGCTCTCACCCTCTCCCCGCTGGGGAGAGGAGGCTTTCGACGCTGGCGCTCAATCGGCTCTGTCAACGGGTGAGCGTATCGTTCAACGATCTCTTCTCCCCGTCGGGGAGAAGGTGGCCGAGCGAAGCGGAGGCCGGATGAGGGGGGCATCAAAAATAGCGGCTATTCCGCTTCCACCACGATCCTGTTGCCGAAGGGTTCATTGGTGTCGAACTGGCCGAAGCGCGCGATCTCCTCTTCCGGCGGCGGCTCGCTCGACCATTTCCGGCTCGGCACCCAGCCGCACTGGCGCTTCAGCACGGCGGCATATTCGGCCCGTTTCAGCGCCGCGATCGACGGGTCGATGACGGGCACGCCGAGCTTCTTCTCGACATCGCGGTAGAATCCGACCTCGAGCGTGCAGCCGAGGATCAGTGCTTCCGCGAAATCCTCCTCGACGGCCTTGCGGCCGGCCTCGATCAGCCGGCGTTCGGTCTCGGCATGATCCTTCTGGAAGTCGTTCACGCCGAGCTCGACATGGTAGAAACCCGACAGGCGATGTTCATGGCCGTGCTCCCGCACGGTGCTCGCCATCTGGTGCACCCATTTGCGCCGGCCGACGATGATGCCGAAGCGGTTGGAGAGGCTGGCCGCGATCTCGCAGGAGGCGACGCAGGGTGCGGTGATGATCATGTCGCCCGAGATCTCGCGGGCATCGTGCAGGGCGGTGTCGTAGAAGCAGCCGATGGCGAGCGCGTCGAAGCCCTCGCGCGCGGCGGCTCGCACGGCGCGGATGATGCCGCGCGTCACGATCGCCTCGTAGGACCGGTATTCGATATGGGTGAAACCGCCTTCGGCCGGCGGCAGCGAGGCAAGGTGGATCTCGGTGCCGGGCAGCTTGTGATCGCGCGCCATGTCGGCGAAGACCTGATCGTAGCTGCTGTCGCCGACAGGGCTCAGATACATGATCTTGATCGGTTTTTCCATGGGCATGCACTCCTCCTGGGGTTTGACGCGTTTCGGTGCGGCGTCGCTTGATAGGGCCGGGTCGGCGCGAAGCTACCCCTCATCCGACCTCGCTTCGCGAGGCCACCTTCTCCCACAAGGGGAGAAGGGAACGCGCTGCAGCAGCGCTTCTGCCAAGCGTCGACGCCGGAGACTTGCAGAGCCGTTGAAGCCCGGCTCCGACCTTCTCCCCTTGTGGGAGAAGGTGGCCTCGCGAAGCGAGGTCGGATGAGGGGTAGCTTCGCGACGACCTCCGGCGCGAGCCCTGCTATGCCACGCCGTAGACCTCCCGCGCCCTTTCGCGCGTGATCAGGCCGTTCTTGATATCCTCCTCGACGGCCGCGCGATCGCGTTCCTTCGGGTCTCCGAGGCCGCCGCCATTGCCGGTGACGACACGAATGACGTCGTCGGTGTGGGTGGTCAGGCCGGAGACGAAGGAGAAGCGCTCGCTGGAGCCGTCCTTGCGGATGACCTTCACATAGTTGGGCGAACCCTCGCGGCCGCCGTCGAGTGCCCAGGCCGGGAACTTCGAGCGGGTGTAGCCGGCCGTGAGGAAACCGTTGTCGCCGCGGATGCGGTAGTCCATGACGATACCGCGGCCGCCGGTGAACTTGCCTTCGCCGCCCGGCTCCATGTTGAGCTCCATGCGGTCGACCATCAGGCCGTTGCGGGCCTCGTTGATCTCGGCCGGGCAATTGTAGGTCTCGCCGTGGAAGCCGGAGAAGATGGCGCTGTTGCCGTCCCCTCGCTCGCTGGCGCCCCAACCGCCGAGCTGCGGCTCGATGATCGTGTACTGGCGACCCGTGTCGGGGTGGATGCCGCCGATGAAGGTGCCGCAGACTGAAGCGAAGTTGCCCGATGCCAGCCGCTCCGGCATGTGCTGGGCAAGGCAGCGCCACATGATGTCGTACACGCGCAGCTCGATCTCGTAATAGAAACCGATCGGCGCCGGCTCCTTCGCCTGGAACACGGAGCCCTCGCGTGTCAGGAGCCGGATCGGACGGAACGAGCCCTCATTGGCCGGCGAATAGGGATCGGTCAGCGACTTGAAGATCATCTGGGCGGCGACCATGACGCCGTCGCGGCTGGTGTTGACCGGCCCGGTCGACTGGTCGGGATTGTCGCGCAGGTCGACCGTGAACTCCGTGTCGGAGATGGTGATCTTGACGTTGAAGATGCGGCCGTCGTCCTGCTCCTCGGACAGCTCGAAAGTGCCCTTGGGCAGCTTGGCGAGCTCGGTGAGCGAGACCTGCTCGCCGAAATCCATGAAGGACGACATGGCGTGCTCGAAGGTCTCGACGCCATATTTGTTGGCGATGTCGACCAGCCGCCGCGCGCCGATGCGGACCGAGGCGATGGCCGCCCAGACGTCGCCCTCGAGCACGTCGGGCATACGCGAATTGACCTTGATGATATCCATCACCGAGCGGATCGTGTCGCCCCTGGAGATCACCTTGATCGCCGGCAGCCGCAGGCCCTCCTGGAAGATCTCGGTCGCCTCGCCGGTGAGCGAGCCGGGCGCCATGCCGCCGACATCCGAATTGTGGGCGATGTTGGCCGTCCAGGCGATGATGCGGCCACCGGCGAAGACCGGCATGGCCACGATGATGTCGTTGAGGTGGGTGACGCCGCCATAATAGGGATCATTGGTGAGGAAGACGTCGCCGGGCTCGATGTCACCAGGCTTGTCGAACTTCTTCACCAGCACCTTCACGGCCTTGTCGAGAACGCCGATGAAGGCCGGGATGCCCGCCCCCGAAGAAGCGAGCTGTCCCTTAGCGTCGGTGATGCCGGTGCCCATGTCGAGCACCTCGTAGATGATCGAGCTCATCGCGGTCTTCTTCATCACCGCGAACATCTCGTCGGCCGTCGCCTGCAGCGAGTTCTGGATGATCTCCAGCGTGATCGGATCGGTCTTCTGCATCGTTTCCTCCTACGCCTTCAGATGGATGTGGATGTTGCCGTAGCCGTCGACCTCGACCTGGTTGCCGGGATGGACGACGACTGTGGTGCCGGGATCCTCGACGATGGCCGGGCCGACGAAGCGCATGTTCGGCCTCAGCCTGGTGCCGTCATAGATCTTTGCCTTGTGGATGCCTTCCAGCGCATAGTCGACGTCGCGCTCGCCCTTGAGCGCACTCGCCGTGTCGGCCCCGCCGCCCTCGCGCTCCTTCATGGTGAGCTTGCCGACCTCGGCCGAGGCGACGAGATGGATGCCGACCATCTCGACGGGCGCGTCGAGCCTGTAGGTGTATTCGCGCTCATAGGTCTCGTGGAAGGCGGCCTCGATCTCGGAGAGGCGATCGTCGCTGACCTTGCCCTCGATCAGCACTTCCGTGGTGTGCTCCTGGTTCTGGTAGCGGAACTTGCCGTAGCGCAGGAAACGCACCTTGCCGGGCTCGACGCCCTCGGCCGCGAACTGGGCCCTGGCGCGCTCCTCGCTCTCGGCGAAGACCGCTTCGATGCCCGATGCCGCGCCCTTCTTCAGGTCGGCGAGACGGGTGACGAAATAGTCGCGGCGCAGGTCGCTCATCATCATGCCCCAGGCCGAGAACACCGAGGCGCCGGCCGGCACGACGACCTTCGCGACGCCCAGCTCCTGGCCAAGTGCGACGCCGTGCATGGCGCCGCCGCCGCCGAAGACGACGAGGGTGAAGTCGCGCGGGTCATGGCCGCGGTTCAGCGAGACGAGCTTCAGCGCGTTGACCATGTTGTTGTTGGCGATGCGGATGATGCCGCGCGCCGCCTCGTCGGGACCGACGCCGAGCTTCTCGCCGACCGCCGTGATCGCCGCCTCGGCGGCCTTCATGTCGGCGACCACTTCGCCGCCGCAGAAATAGTCCTTGTTGATGCGGCCGAGCCAGAGATTGGCGTCGGTGGTGGTCGCCTTGTCGCCACCGCGGCCATAGGCGGCGGGGCCGGGCACGGCGCCGGCCGACTGCGGGCCGACATGCAGCTTGCCGAAATCGTCGACCCAGGCGATCGAGCCGCCGCCATTGCCGATCTCCACCAGGTCGACCACCGGCACCATGATGGGATAGCCGGCAGAGGTGCGGTCGCGTTCGATCCAGTAGTCGGTCTTGATCTTGACCTCGCCGTTCTCGATCAGCGAGCACTTGGCAGTGGTCCCGCCGATGTCGAGAGCCAGCACGTTGCGCTTGCGGATCAGCTTGCCGAGCTCGGCCGCGCCCCAGAAGCCCGACGCCGGGCCTGACTCGACCATGGTGATCGGGATCTTCGAGACCGATTCCAGCGAGTCGACGCCGCAGTTGGACTGCATGATGTAGGGGCTTTTCCTGAGCCCCTTCTCCCTCAGCCCGTTGTGAAGGCGGGAGAGATAGCGCTCGGCCGTGGGCTGCACATAGGCCGACAGCACGGCCGTGTTGGAGCGCTCATATTCGCGCCATTCGCGGGTGATCTGATGCGAGGACACCACCGACACGCCGGGCCAGAGCTTCTCGATCCCGGCGAGGGCGGCCTGCTCGTGTCCCGTATTGGCGTAGGAATGCAGGAAGCAGACGGCGATCGCTTCGACGCCTTCCTCCCTGAAATCGTCGAGGATGGCGGGAAGGCCGGAGAGATCCAGCGGCTTCAGCTCCTCGCCCTTGTAGGAGATGCGCCCCGGCAGCTCGCGCCTGAGATAGCGCGGCACGAAAGGCTTCGGCTTCTCGTAGTGGAGGTTGAAGAAATCAGGGCGGTTGCCCCGGGCGATCTCCAACGTGTCGCGGAAACCCTCGGTGGTGATCAATCCGACCTTGACGCCCTTGCGCTCGGTGAGCGCGTTGATGACCACGGTCGTGCCGTGGGCGAGGAAATCGACCGTTGCCGGATCGACGTTGCCCTTCTCCAGCACATTGAGGACGCCCTGCTCGAAATTCGGCGGCGTGGTGTCGGACTTGGCGGTGATGATGCGCGCTTCGCCGGTGGCGTGATCGGTCTCGAAACAGACCAGATCCGTGAATGTGCCGCCGACGTCGGTCGCGACGCGTATCGTCTTGTTGCTCATGCCTGTCCTCCCTTGGCATCGCGCTGGTTGAGCAGAAGGCAGACGGCGCCGGGCAGCTTCAGCGCTTCCGCGGCCTCGACCTTCTCTTCGGTGTAGAAACCCTTCTCATGCAGGCAGTTGATGGTGCCGAGAACCTCGCCGCCGATGACGACGGGAACATTGATGACGCTCTCGCAGCCGAGCGACCTGATGAGCTCGTGATCGTAGAACACTGCGGCGATGCCCTCGATGTCGTTGGCGACGAAGGTGCGCTTCTCCCTGATCACCTGGCGCGTCCAGTCCGTCTCGTTGGCCGGCTTGGTGCCGGAGACAGGATAGGCGTCGGGCATGTTGGAATAGATGCGGCCGGCCGTGCCGGTCTTGTGGTCGTGCGTCATGACGGTGAAGAGCTTCACGCCGACGACGTCGCGGGTGAACGCGCAAAGCGCATCGAAAGCGGCTTGCGGATCCGTTCTTTCGGCAGCGATGGCCTTGGTGAAGGAGGAATAGTCAGGCATCTGCATTGGTCTTCTCCATAAGCCGGGCGCGCAGTTCCGCCTCGTCGGCGGTGACGACCGGTACGGCGCCGATAAGCCGGCGCGTATAGGCGTGCTCGGGCCTGGCGAACACCGTCCCGGTCGGGTTGAGCTCGACGAGCCGGCCCTTCTCGAAAACGGCGACGCGGTCGGCGATGTTGCGGACCACCGAGAGGTCGTGGGTGATGAAGATGTAGGTGAGGCCGCGCTTCTCACGCAGTTCGCTGAGCAGCTTCAGAACGCGCGCCTGCACCAGCACGTCGAGCGCCGAGGTCGGCTCGTCGAGCACCACGATCTCCGACTGGCAGGCGAGCGCGCGGGCAATCGCCACGCGCTGGCGCTGGCCGCCCGACAAGGCCGCGGGGCTGCGCTTGCGGAACTCCGCCGGCAGCCCGACTTCTTCCAGCAACTGGCCGGTGCGTTCGGCCCGGCCGGCCCGGTCGCCGATGCCGTGAACGTCAAGCGCCAGCCGCAGCGATGCGCCGATGGAGCGCCGCGGGTTGAGCGACGAGAGCGGGTTCTGCTGGACGAGCTGGATCGCGCGGCGATGGGCGAGGTCGCGTCGGGCCGGCAGCGCGCTGCCGCGGAAGGTGATCTCGCCCAGCGTCTGCGGATAGATGCCGAGGATCATATTGGCGATGGTCGACTTGCCTGAGCCGGACTCCCCGACGATCGCCAGGCACTCGCCCTCGTGGACGTCGAAGGAGACGTCGTCGACGGCCCGGACTTCGCGCCCGGCCGTCCTGAAGATCTTGGAGACGTTGCGCAGGGAGAGCAGAGGATGGGTCATGCGGGGCGCCTCTGCATGGATCGACTTGGCCCACTATTGCGCGTCGCTTTGCCCCCCTCTGGCCTGCCGGCCATCTCCCCCTCAAGGGGGGAGATCGGCAGCTTCGATGTGGGCGACATACCTACAACGTCGGCGATTGGCGAAAGCAGCCGCGACAGCCAATCTCCCCCTTTGAGGGGGAGATGGCCGGCAGGCCAGGGGGGGGTAAAGCGACGCGCGTTCATCGTGCCACCTCCGGCTCGCCGTAGCCTTCATGCACCACGAGCGGGTCGAAATAGGAGGGCGAGGCGTCCTCGATCTCGGGAATGCCGCCGCCGGTGATGCGCGGCACCGCCCGCATCAAGGCGCGCGTGTAGGGATGGCGCGGATTCTCGAACAGGCCTGCCGCCGGTCCCTGCTCGACGATGCGACCCTTGTAGATGACGTAGACGCGGTCGGCGAATTCGCGCACCACGCCGAGATTGTGCGAGATGAAGAGCACGGCCGTGTGGTGCTTCTCGACGAGGTCGCGCATCAGGCCGAGCGTCTGGGCCTGCACCGTCACGTCGAGCGCGGTGCCGGGCTCGTCTGCGATCAGCAGCGAGGGCTCGTTGGCCAGGGCCATGGCGATCATGACGCGCTGGTTCATGCCGCCGGAGAGCTGGAAGGAATAGGAGTCGAGCACCCGCTCGGGCTCGCTGATGGCCACGTCGGCGAGCGCCGCGGCGGCCTTGCGGCGGGCTTCCTCGACGGAAATGCCTGGCGCGACACGCCGCAGCACCTCGTGGAACTGCGCGCCGATCGTGTAGACCGGGTTGAGCGAGGAAGTCGGATCCTGGAAGATCATCGACATCCTGGTGCCGCGCAGGCCGTGCCGTTCACGCTCCGACAGCCTCGCAAGGTCGCGGCCCTCGAATTCGACAAGACCGGAGATCCGGGCGCTCTTCATGGCCTGCAGCAGGCCGAGCACGATGCGCGCCGTCACCGACTTGCCGGAGCCGGATTCGCCGACCAAGGCGACACGCTCGCCCTTGCCGATATGGAGCGAGATGCCGTGCAGCACGTCGACCGTGCCGGAATAGCTGCGGAAGCCGAGCTTGAGATCGCGGATGCGAAGCGTCATTGGTCGCCTCCCAGGATCTCGCGCAGCGCGTCGCCGACAAGGTTGAAACCGAAAACGGCGACCAGAATGGCCAGGCCGGGGAACACGGTCAGCCACCACGAATCCGGCAGATATTTCGCTCCGTCGGCCACCATGGAGCCGAGATCAGGCGTCGGTGGCTGCACGCCGAGGCCGAGGAAGGACAGGGACGAGGCGATGAGGATGACGAAGCCCAGGTCGAGCGTCATCTTGGTGAGGATCGAGGGCACGCAGTTCGGCAGGATCTCGCGGAACATGACATGCAACTTCGACGCACCGATGACCTCGGCGGCGAGCACATAGCCCTCCTCCCGCTCGGCGCGGGTGAGATTGTAGACGAGACGCGTATACCAGGGCCACCACATGGCGGTGACCGCGATCATGCCGTTGGTGAGCGTCGGCTCGAGCAGGCCCATCATCGACATGGCCAGGACCAGCGGCGGGATCGACAGGAAGACGTCGGTCAGCCGCATCAGGGCATATTCGACCCAGCCTCCGAGATAGCCCGCGGCAAGCCCGATCGTCACGCCGATCGGCACGGCGATCGCCAGGACCACCACCCCCAGGATCAGCGAGATGCGGTAGGCGTAGACGACGCGGGTGAAGAGGTCGCGCCCGACGAGATCGGTCCCGAAGATATAGGGCCATTCGGGCGGCCTGTTGAAATTGGCGAAGTCGACCACGGCGCCGACATGCTCCGGGAAGGGCGTGATGAAATCGGCGAAGATCGCCGAGAACACGACCAGCCCTATGAGCACCAGGCCGAGCAGAGACAGCGGGTTGCGCAACAGGATGAAGAGGGTGCGCTTCATGTCACGAAGCCCTCTGCGAATAGCGGATGCGCGGATTGATGAAGGCGATCAGAAGGTCGACCACGACGTTGACGATAAGGAACATGGCCGAGATGATCAGCACCGTGCCGACGATGGCGTTAAGGTCCTTCCTGAGGATCACGGCGACGCCGTAGCGCGAAAGGCCAGGCCACGCGAAGACGGCCTCGACGAGGAAGGCGTTGCCGAGCATCGCCGCGAAATCGAGGCCGATGATGGTCAGCGACGGGATCATCGACGGCCTGAAGGCGTAGCGCCGGGCGATGCGCTTTTCCGGGAAGCCGTAGGACTGCGCCATCTCGATATAAGGACGCTCATAGGTCTCGACCATGTTGGAGCGCGTCAGCCGGGCCGCCTGACCGATGCCCGAAAGTGCCAGCGCAAAGGCGGGAAGGACGATGTGCCAGGCCGCGTTGGCGAAGGCCTTGAGATTGCCCGCAAGCAAAGTGTCGACCAGGAGGAAGCCGGTGACAGGAGCCACAGCGATCGTATCCGATATGCGGCCGGCGATGGGGAAAAGCGGCAGGAAAAAGGCGAAGACCAGCATCAGGATCACCGCCCAGACAAAGGCCGGCGCAGAGACGCCGAGCAGCGTGACGAGGCGGACAGCATTGTCGATCCAGCTGTCGCGATAGCGCGCCGACAGGATGCCCAGCGGCAGGCCGAAGACGACCATCATCAGGCCGGCGACGATCACCAGTTCGAGCGTCGCAGGCAGGAACTGGGCTATGTCAGAGGTCACCGGACGATTGGTGTAGAGCGAGACGCCGAGATCGCCACGAAAGAGATCGGCGACGAAATAGCCATATTGGGTGACGAGCGACTGATCGAGATGCAGCTTGTCGCGCAGCGCCGTCACCTGCTCGGCGGTCGCGTTCGGTCCGAGCGCGATGCGCGCCGGATCGCCGGGAATAACCCGGGCTATGGCGAAGATCAGCATGGAAACCCCGATCAACACGATCAAAGAGGTGCCCAGCCGCTTCGCGAGGAGGCGGATGACAGCAGGCATCGCAAGACGCTTCCTTGTTGGGCGAGGGTCGGCGGCGTGCCGTCGCCCCTCGCCGGACCCGGCCTATTCGTTCATTTCCATCAGGCGGAAGGTGAAGCCCATTCCGCTGAGGCTGAAGGCCTTGCTCTTGTCGGACAGTGCGGGCACCGACACCCGCTTGCTGGCCGCGAACACCGAATTCTGGTCATAGGCGAAGATGGTCGGCGCGAGCTCGCGCAGGCGATTGCCGACTTCCGTGTAGACCGCGGCGCGCTCCTCGTCCGAAGTGACGACACGCCCCTTGTCGAGCAGTTCATCGACCTTGGCGTCCTTGAGATATTCCGGCGACTGCCAGGTGCCGACCGCCGAGGAATGATACATGCCGTAGATCAGCGTATCGGGGTCGCCCGTGACCGCATTGACGAAGACCTGGGAGATGTTGGGCGTGTTCTCGGGCTTGGTGACCTGCTCGGTGAACAGCGCCCACGGGATCTTCTTCACTTCGGACTTGATGCCGATCTCGGCGAAATTCGCCTGCATCAGCAGCGCGAAACGCTCCTCGAGCGGAACTTCGCCTACCCAGGACAGTTCGACGGTGAACTCGTCGGGCTTGTACTTGCAGTCGGCCAGATACTTCTTGGCGGCATCGAGGTCGCGCTTGTAGGCGTCCGTTTCGGGCAGGGCGCCGAGCATGCCGACCGGCAGGGCACCGGTCGCAGGGCTGCCCTGTGAAACCGTGTCGGTGATGGCGACCATCTTGATGGCGGTGGCGTAGTCGAAGGCGTTGGACATGGCCAGGCGGCAATTCTGGTCGTCGAACGGCTTCTTCGCCGTGTTCATCTTCACGTAGAAGCCGGCGCCGCCCGATTCCGTCAGAACCTGCGCGCCCTCGGCGGCCAGCGACTTCAGCACCTCCGGCGGCAGCCACTGCGAGGAGATGTCGTGCTCGCCCTGCGAGATCAGCGTGCGCACCGTGGCGGCCTCGAGACCGTAGCGGAAGCGCACCGTATCCGGCGCCTTGGCGGGCACGCCGAGGAAATAGGCGGGATTCTTCGCCATCACGGTTTCCTGCTGCGGATTGTGCGAGGTGACCGTATAGGCGCCCGTGCCGGCTCCATGGGTGGAGAGATAGGCCTGGCCCCAGTCCTTCATGTCGCCGTCGCCGGCGCCGAGGTTCTCCATGACGAGCTTCTTGTCGACGATGGGCAGGCGCAGCAGGGCGGAGACGAAGGGCGAATAGGGCTGAGACAAGGTGAACTTGACCGTGCCGGCATCGACGGCCTCCGCCTTCTCGACCTGGGCAAAAAGATAGGACAGGCCTTGCCCGATCGTCTTCATGCGATCGAGCGAGAACACCACGTCGTCGGCGGTCAGCGGATTGCCGCTCTGGAACTTCACGTCGGTGCGCAGCTTGAAGGTATAGGTCTTACCGTCGGTCTCCCAGCTTTCGGCCAGGTGCGGCACGACACCCGCCCCGCCCTGCTTGGACAGCACCAGCGTGTCGTAGACGTTGAACATGAGGATCGAGTCGGCATAGTCGGTGGCCTTGGCCGGATCCAGTTCGCCGACCGCCACCTCGTCGAGGCGAAGCACCGTTTCGGCGGTTGCCTGGCTGACGGCGGCAAGGCTCAACGCGGTGCTCGCGACCAGTGCCGCAGCGATCGGTTTAAGAAAAATGTTCATGACGACTTCCCCTTGGTTATCTTAGGCTGAGGCCCTCCGGGGGACTTCAGCCTGGGTTGCTTCGGAGCGCTCTTGCGGCCGCGCGCCCGCGACACGGCCATGCTTGTCTCGGGGCGACCCGTCGGCGTGCCGTCCCCGAATACATCCATCGTGCAGGTATGCAGGATGGTGGTGTTCCGGTCGGTGTGGTTCCACGTCACATGCGTCCGGATCGACGGAAAGTGGATGGAATCGCCCGTCTCCAATATGTTCGGCTCGCCGTCGATCTCGACGGTCAGGGCGCCTTCCAGGATGTAGTAGATCTCCTCTCCCTCATGCGACATCGGCTCGCTGCGGAAACCCGGCGGCTCGTGGATCAGCACGCTGCGCAGCACGTTCCCGGGAAAGGACGCCGAGAGGCGCTCGTAGCTGATGGCGTTGCCGCCGACCGCATAGATGGGGCGCTGATCGTGCCGCGTGACGGGCTGATCGCCGCGCGGCTGCGAAAGGAAATCGCTCACTTCCGACTTCAGCACCCGGCAGACGGAGATCAGCGACGTCAGGGAGGGTATGGTGATGCCGCGCTCGATCTGCGAGATGAAGCCGACCGAGAGGCCTGCGGCGTCCGCGACATCCTTGAGCGTCAAACCGAGTGCCTGGCGACGATCGCGCAGCCGCGTTCCCAGTGGGTCCGCGAACTCAGTCGATGCCTCGGCTCTCTGACTCAACCACTCCTCCGATTTTAGTATTGCTAAAATCTTTGCGCATCACGCGACGGGAGTCAACAGCAATTTTAGCACCACTAAAATCGATGAAAAGGCCCGGGCCGGCTTTTCCGGCACGTCTTTTCTAACCAAATGAAAAAGCTTCGCCTTCCGGGCTCCAAAGACCATCCTCGGACCTGGCGAGGCGTGGCGAGGCAAGCGCCGCCGTCACGATTGCGGGAACACCGGGATCGAAATCTGCGAGCGTCGCACGCCAGCGCTCGCCCTGCAGCATGGCCGCGACGATGCCGACGGGCGTGATGCCGGCCTTGGCCAGAAGCGCAAGCACCGCACGGATCGAGGCTCCGGAGCTTATGACGTCGTCGACCACGACGACGCGGCGGCGCCCGATCAGCGGCAGCATCCTGGGGTCGAGGAAGATGCGCTTGGCATGGGCCGGGCTGGTGATCGACGACATCGGCTCGGAGAGACCGTCGTCATACCAGAACTTGCGCGAGGTCCCCAGCGCCACCATGCGGTCGTGGCCGAGCCGGCGCGCGACACCATTGGCGAGCGGCAGGCCGAGGGTCGGAACGCCGATCACGACCTCGGGCTCGAAGCGCGCGGCACGCTCCGCCATGGCATCGCAGAGCGCGTCCTCGACGGCGAAGCTCGCCTGATTGACGATGAGCGAGGCGACGGCCGCGCTGCCATCACCGGGAAGGACGCGGATCGGCAGCGCGATCTGTCGGCCGTCCGGCAGCGCCGCCGGATAGAGGTCTCGCCACGCCTGGCCGGCCCCCGACGCGAAGGTGCCCGCGGGATAGACGACCTGCCAGAAGTCGTGCGGCCTGAAGTCATGCGGTGAGGTTCGATCAGGAACGAGTGGCAAAGCTCGGCTTTCTGTAGCAGAAGGACTGGGATGGGGCCGCGTCGGCGCCCGATGGATTTCGTATCGCGCGGGGTGCAGGAAAGCATGCATGACCGTGCGATGTCACGTTGGAGTTCGGCCATGCGCAAATCTGATACGGCGGAATGGGAGATGCTGACGGCTCTCAGGCGCGACCTCCACGCCCATCCCGAACTCGGCTTCGAGGAGACGCGCACCAGCGCCATCGTGGAGAAAGTGCTTGCCGAAGCCGGTCTTGCGGTCCATTCCGGGCTCGGCAAGACCGGCATCGTCGCTACGCTGCGGTTCGGCGAAGACGGCAGGCGCATCGCGCTCCGCGCCGACATGGATGCGCTCGCCATGCCGGAAACGGCCGAAGCGCGGCCTTATAAATCGACGATACCAGGCAAGATGCATGCCTGCGGCCATGACGGCCATACGGCCATGCTCATCGGCGCGGCGCGCCGGCTCGCCGGGCGGCGCGACCTGTCGGGAACGGTGCATTTCATCTTCCAGCCGGCGGAGGAAGGGCGCGGCGGCGCAAGGGCGATGATCGACGACGGCTTCTTCAAGCTGTTTCCCGTCGACGCCGTCTATGGGCTGCATAATATGCCGGGTCTGGAACCGGACGAGATGGCGGTCGTCGCCGGCCCGCAGCTCGCCTCCTCGGACCGCTGGTCGGTGACCTTCGAGGGCGTCGGCACGCATGGGGCAAAACCTCATTTCGGGCGTGACGCCGTTACGGCGGCCGGGCAGTTCCTGACCGCGCTGCACACGATCGTGGCGCGCCGCATCGACCCGCTGCAGCCGGCCGTCGTCAGCGCCTGCGCCATCGAAGGCGGCAGCTTCGAGGCGCTCAACGTGATCCCCGACGAGGTGCGGATCGGCGGCACGGCGCGCGCCTTCACGCCTGCGGTGCGCGACCAGATCGAGGAGGAGATCGGCCATCTGGCCCAGACGACCGCTGCGCTCTACGGCATCCGCCACAGCTATGCCTACCGCCGCCAGATGCCGCCCGTGATCAACGACGCCAATGCGGCGGCCCGCGCGCTGGCCGCCGCGCGCAGCGCGCTCGGCGCCGACAAGGTCCGCACGGCCTTCGAGCCATCGACCGCCGGCGACGACTTCGCCATGTTCAGCATCGAGGTGCCGGGCGCCTATGTCTGGCTCGGCAACGGCCCTGCCGAGGACGGCGCGCTCCACCACAACAGCCGCTACGACTTCAACGATGCGGCGATCCCGTCAGGCGTGAAGTTCTGGACGACGCTGGTGGAGCAGGAACTGGCGAGGTAGTGCGAACGCTGCTCATTACGGCGCCTTCACATGGACGGGTCTCCGACGGTTTCGATGGGTTGCTCCTTCCTACGAGCCGTTCGAGCTTCCAGACCACGAGCCTATCGTCCTCGCGATCGAGGGCGCGGTATCCAATCAGCGCCATTGTTCGATGTCAGTGTGCGTGAAGTCGTCGCCCTTGAACAGCAAGGGAGCCGACAGGCTTTTGGCGAGGGCATAGGCGGCGCAATCGGCAAGATTCAGTCTTGCCATCGAGTGAAGGCCTTTGCCGAACCGCCCGAAGGCCTCCGAGGCGGCACGCGCCTGGTTCTCGTCGAACGGCGCAACCTCAATGCCGTTGGCCGCGAGGAAGTGCCAGAAGTCTTGGGCGCTCTCGGAGCCGCCGCGTGCGCGCAGGATCATCGCAGACTCGTGCGCGTTGACCGCCGACATCACGAGATGGTCGGCAGACGCAAGGGCTTCCGCGAGCGATTGGGCGTCATCCTCGGCTTGCAGAATCGCGATGACAGCCGACGAGTCAACGACCATCATGGCGCGTTGAGGTCATCGGCGATCTCCTGCGGGGAGCGCGGATCGAGCACCGGGCGGGCAGCGACCTTCCTGCCGAAAGCGAGCATTTCAGCAGCTGTCATTCGACGCTTGGCCGGTTCTTCGTCGGAAAGGCCGAGCGCCCTGGCCTCGCGTTCGAGCGCAGTGCGGACCAAGTCCTCGGGCTTGCGGCCGACCCGTGCCGCGACCCGGCGCGCGAGTTCTTCGGTGTCATGAGTTAGCCGCAACATCGCCTTTCTCTCGGAATTCGTCACCAGATAACATATTGCCTCGTGAGACCAAAACAAGCGGCGGTTTCGGGAGCAGCCGCGGCTACGCCACATCGGCTGACGCTTGCCCAATCCGCCCTCAAACCGATCTCCTCGCCAGCCGTTCGATCAGCAGGCGAAGCACCGCGGCCCCGTCGACCGACGTCGCCACGTTGAGGTCAGCACTTTCGGACTCGTCAACGACCAACCCACCGGCGTCAGGCCCGTTGCCGGTGTCGACCGAAAGCTTCAGCGTCTCATGGCCGAATAGGGCCGGAGCGATGCAGTGGAGCATGACGCAAGGGTCGTGCAGGGGCCGGCTCTCGCGGCCGTCGCCGGATTGAAAATAGGCATCGACGAGATCGGCGCAGGCGATCGCCGCGGGCGTGCCCGCCGCCTTGAGCGCGGCGGTGTCGGCGCGCGTGGCTCGCACCTTGCGTGTCACGTCGAGCGGGATCAGGACGAGATCGAGCCCGGCCCGCAGGACGATGGCGGCGGCTTCCGGATCGGCGGCGAGGTTGAACTCCGAGCGCGGACCGATGTTTCCCGGCTCGCGCACCGCACCACCCATGACGACGACCCTTCCGATCCGCGCGGCCGATGCGGGATGTTCGAGCAGGAGACGGGCGATGTTGGTCAGCGGGCCGAGCGCCAGGATGTCGAGCGACTTTTGCGGTCGCCTGTCCAGGTGGGCGGCGAGCCAGACGACGGCGTTCTCTTCCGCAGGCGGCGCCAGCGGCTCGGGAAATCCGACACCGCCCAGGCCGTCATTGCCGTGTATGTCCGCCGTGTCGAAGCCCTTGCGCGACAGGGGCGCAGGCGCGCCTGATACGACCGCGATATCGCCACGGCCGGCAAGCGCCAGGATGCGGCCGGCATTGCGCGTGGTCGTGGCAATGCCGATGTTGCCTGCGACCGTCGTGATGCCTGCAATGTCGAATTCGGGCGACGCCAAGGCAAGCAGGATCGCCACGGCATCGTCGATGCCGGGGTCGGTGTCGATCACCACGGAACGGCGCATGCTTCAGCGTCCCATCTTCTTGTCTTCACGCAATTCCGGACGCAAAACCGCTGCCCACTTTTGCTGGAATTGCTCTTTGTCTTCACGCAATTCCGGACGCAAAACCGCGGCTCACTTTTGCTGGAATTGCTCTTGCTCGGCAAAGGCCGCGAGGATGCGGATCCACGACCGGATGCCTTTTCGGAAGCTCGACAGGTCGTATTTCTCGTTCGGGCTGTGGACCCGGTTGTCGAAGCGCGCGAAGCCGACCAGCAGCGCATCCATGCCGAGCCGGCGCTTGAACTCGCCGACGATCGGGATCGATCCGCCGGTGCCGGCGACAGCAGCCTCCTTGCCCCATTCGTCGGTGAGCGCGCCGAGCGCCTTCACCAGGAAGGTGCCGTCGATCGGCATCACGGTCGCGGGGCTACCACCATGGGCGCGGAAAGTGACATCGCAATCGTCGGGTACACGCGCCCTGACATGGGCGCGGAAGGCGGAACGGATCTTCTCCGGGTCCTGCCCGGCGACCAGACGGAACGAGATCTTGGCCCGCGCCCTGGCCGGGATGACCGTCTTGAAGCCCTCTTCGGTGTAGCCGCCGACGATGCCGTGGACCTCGCAACTCGGGCGCGCCCAGACCTGTTCCAACACAGAGCGGCCCTTCTCGCCCGCCGGCTTCTCCAGCCCGACATCCCTCAGGAAACCCTGCTCGTCGAAGGGCAGCCGCTCCCAGCGCTTCCGCACCGCATCGGGCAATTCCTCGACGCCATCGTAGAAACCGGGAATGGCGACACCGCCGTCCGATGTCCTCAGGCTGGCGACGACATCGGCCGTCACCTGCAGCGCATTGCGCGCGGCATTGCCGAACATGCCGGAGTGAAGGTCGCGGCTGGCGCAGGAGATCTCTATCTCCTCCCCCACCAGCCCGCGCAACATGGTGGTGATCGCAGGCGTCTCCTTGTCCCACATGTCGGTGTCGCAAACGAGCATCACGTCGGCCGAGAGTTCGGCAGCCGTGCTCTCGATGAAGGGCAGCATGCTCGGGCTCGAAATCTCCTCCTCGCCTTCGAACAGCATGGAGACCTTGACCGGCAGGCGACCGGTGACCGACTTCCAGGCCCGGCAGGCTTCCACGAAGGTGAGAAGCTGGCCCTTGTCGTCGGAGGCGCCCCGCGCCACGATATGGGTATCGCCGTCGGGCTGCTTCCTGAAGACGGGCTCGAACGGATCGGAGTCCCACAGCGCCAGCGGATCGACCGGCTGCACGTCGTAGTGGCCGTAGAACAGGACATGTGGGCCGTCGGCCGCCTTGTCATGCGCGACGACCATCGGATGGCCCTCGGTCGGCCGAACGGAGGCGTCGAAGCCGAGCGCGGCGAGGTCCGATGCCAGCCATTCCGCCGCCCGCCGGCAATCGCCGGCATGGGCGGGATCGGTCGAAACCGATGGGATGCGGATCAGCGCGGCAAGCCGCGAAAGGCTGTCGTCCAGCGTTGCATCGGCATGGGCCAGAACCGCGTCGAGCCTGCCTGAATTCGTCGTCATGTCGGTCATCCTGCTGCGTCGATCCGTGTCATCTCGGCCTTGAAGGCGCCAGCGACCTGCAACGCGTCGCGCAACACCTTGCGCCGCTCGAGCGTCAGCACCTCTCGCTCGCGCATCAGCCATTGGCCCGCCACCATCACGTCGCGCACATCGGTCGGCATGGCCGCGAAGACGAGCGCGGAATAGATGTCGTAGACGGGCTGCATGCGCGGCGCCGAAATGTCGATGCGGATGAGGTCAGCCTTCTTGCCCGGCTCCAGCGAGCCTATGGCATGCGCCTGGCCGAGCACCCGCGCGCCCTCGCTGGTCGCCATGCGGATCACCTCCACGGCCGGCATCGGCTTGCGGCTGTGACCGAGCAGCTTCTGGAACATCGCGACCGGCCCGAACTGCGAGAAGAGGTCGAGCGTGTTGCCGCTCATGGCGCCGTCGGTCGCGATCCCCACCGGAATGCCCGCCTTGCGCATGGCTTCGACGGGCGCGATACCCCTGCCCGCCTTGGCGTTGGAGCGCGCATTGTGGGCTACGCAGACCTGCCGATGCGCCATGGTCTCGATGTCGCTCTCGCTGACATGCAGGCAATGGCCGCAGATCAGGCCCGGCCGCAGCAGGCCTGTCTTCTCGGCCAGCTCGATCGGACGCATCCCGTATTTGTTCGCGCACCATTCCATCTCCGAATCCATCTCCGCGAGATGGATCTGGATCGGCACTTCGGGGTGATCATCAGCCCAGCGCGCGACACGCTCCATCACCGCGACGTCGGTCGAATAGGGCGCGTGCGGGGCGATCGACGGGATCACCCTGTCGTGGCCGGAGAACTCCGCGACGAGTTCTTCGACCAGGGCGAAACCGGCGTCTATGCTCTTGTGATCCGGCGGATCGAAATCGGCGATGGTCTGGCCGACGACGGCGCGGATGCCCGCCTTGTCGACGACGCGTCCGACCTCGGCCTCATGATAATACATGTCGGCGACCGCGGTGACGCCGCCTTCGATGAGTTCAAGAGCGGCAAGCGCGGTGCCGAAGCGCACCATTTCAGGGCTGACGAATTTGCGCTCCAGCGGCAGGATGTAGCGATAGAGCCTGTCGTCGACGTCCTCCCCGAGGCCGCGGAACAGCGTCATGGCCATGTGGCAATGCGGATTGACCATGCCGGGCATGACGACACCGCCGCCGGCATCAACGATCTCCGCGCCCGGCATCTCCGGTGCCGGACCGGCGCCGACCGCGCGGATCGTTTCGCCCTCGACACTGATATAGCCGTTCTCGATGACGGACATCGCGGCATCGCAGGGCAGGACAAGGGCGTTGGTGATTATCGTGGGCATCGCAAATTCCACCTCACTGACCCGTCTTGGCTCTTCGTACCCCCCTCTGGCCTGCCGGCCATCTCCCCCTCAAGGGGGGAGATTTAGCAGCTTCGGCCATCTCGGCTAATCGTCAACGTCCACGATTGGCGAAAGCGTCGATGAAATCCAATCTCCCCCCTTTGAGGGGGAGATGGCCGGCAGGCCAGAGGGGGGGTACCAAACAGATCAAGCTGGCCGTACCGGCTATTCCCCCTTCAGCACGCAGCACTGGTCCGGAACGGGCACGAGCTTCGCGGCGCTGCCGGGATCGAGCGGGGCCGAGAGCGGTCCGTTGGCGATCAGTTTTCCGGCCGCCGTCTCGCACTGATACTGATAGGCGCGGCCGAGATAGGTGCGCAGGCCGAGTGTCGCCGGGATGCCCTCAGCCGCGGGGTCGGCGCTGACCACGAGGCCGTCGGCGCGGGTCGCCAGCACGAAGCTGTCCGGTATAGCGCCGAATCGATCCTGGTTCAGGGAAAGCCGGGTGCCGCCGGGGGCCCCTGCCGTCACGGCCGTGCCGTCGCGGCCCACGACCTTCATCGGGATCAGGTTCTCGAAGCCTACGAACCGCGCCACGAAGGCGTTGGCCGGGCGCTGGTAAAGCACTTCGGGCGTGTCGAGCTGCATGATGCGCCCGGCATTCATGATCGCGACGCGGTCGGAGATCGAGAAAGCCTCCTCCTGGTCGTGCGTGACATAGACCGAGGTGGTGCCGTTGGCACGCTGCAGCTGGCGGATCTCGACGCGCATGTCGATTCTGAGCTTGGCGTCGAGGTTGGAGAGCGGCTCGTCGAACATCAGGAGCGGCGGCTCGATGACGAGGGCGCGGGCGAGCGCGACGCGCTGCTTCTGTCCGCCCGACAGCGCGCCGGGCAGCCGGTCGGCGAGTTGGGTGAGACCGACGCGCTCCAGCATGGCCCGGGCACGCTTCTCGCGGTCCGATCCGGCCACGCCACGCTGCTTCAGCCCGAAGCCGACATTGTCGAGAACGGACAGATGCGGGAAGAGCGCGTAGTTCTGGAAGACCAGGCCGATGTCGCGCCGGTAGGCGGGCAGCTTCGTCAGGTCCTTGGTCCCGAGCGTGATCGATCCTGATGTCGGCTCCAGGAAACCGGCGATGAGGCGCAAGGTGGTCGTCTTGCCGCAGCCGGAAGCGCCGAGCAGCGAGACGAGTTCGCCGGCGCCGACGGAAAGCGACAGGTCGTCCAGGACCTTGGTCGTCCCGTAATGCGCGGTGAGGTTCTTGACAGTGAGGGTCTGGGTCATCGGTTCTACTTGGCGAGAAAGGTGAGGCCCAGCGTGCGCTCGACGATCGCCATGACGGCGACGGTGAGGAACATCAGGAGCACGGAGACCGACGCGATCGTCGGATCGAAGAACTGCTCGACATGGGCGAGGATCTGGATCGGCAAGGTGGAGATGCCGGGACCGGTGAGGAAGAGCGACGTCGACACGTCGTTGATCGAGGTGATGAAGGCGAGGATGAAGGCCGCGATAACGCCGGAGCGGACATTGGGCAGCACGATCGTGAAGAAGGTCTTCACCGGCGGGCTGCCCAGGCTGATCGCCGCCTCCTCGACCGAGAAGTCGAAGGACGCCAGGCTGGCCGAGACGACACGCACGCAATAGGGCAGCACCAGAAGCGTGTGGCCGATCAGGAGCGCGAGGAAGATCGGCGTTCCGGCTCCGACCGCGACGGATTTCAGGAGCGAGAAGCCGAGCACGATCTCAGGCACGAGGATGGGCAGCACGAAGACCGTCGAGAGCCAGGACGGCAGGCGCACGCGGTAACGGTTGAGCGCGTAAGCCGCGGGAATGCCGATCAGCAGCGCCAGCCCGGTCGCAAGGAACGCGAGCTGCAGGCTGGTTATGATGGTGCGGCGGAAGGCGCCGATCTCGAAGATGTTCTCGAACCAGCGCAGCGACAGGCCCTGGGGCGGGAAAGTGAGATAGGTGGTGTCGCTTACCGACGCGCCGAGCACGATGATCAGCGGGCCGACGAGGAACAGATAGACGGCGACCGAGAAGACGATCAGCAGGGGGTGGACGCGTGACGTCGTCATCGGATCAGGTCGCCATCGGGTTGAGGCGCCGCGCGATGCGGCTCATGAAAAGGACGGTGGCGATGGTGATCACCACCATGATGGCGGCGATGGTCGAAGCGCCGACCCAGTCGAAGGACACCATGGCGCGCTGGTACATCAGCGTGCCCATCACCATCTGGCGCTCGCCGCCGAGGAGCTGGGGCGTGGCATAGGCAGTGAAGGAGCCGGTGAAAACGAGCACGGCGCCGACGATCAGTCCCGGCACCGCCAGCGGCAGGATCACCTGGCGAAAGGTGGCCGCGGGCGTCGCGCCGAGCGAGGCGGAGGCCTGGACAACGTCCTCGGGGATGTTCTCCAGAACGCCGACGAGGGTCAGGATCATCAGCGGCACGAAGAGATAGACCATGGCCACGATCACCGCGCCCTCGGTGTAGAGCATCGAGAGCGGCTCGGCGACCGCACCGATGCCGACCAGGAAATTGTTCAGGATGCCGTTCTTGCCGAGGATGATCAGCCAGGCGAAGGAGCGCACGACGACGCCGGTGAGCAGCGGGAAGACCGCGGCGACGATCAGCAGGCTCTTGAGACGGCCCGGCGCCTTTGCCACCACATAGGCGGTGAGGAAGCCGATGACGAGCGAGATCGCCGTCGTCGCCAGCGAGATCTCGATGGTGCGCCAGAGCACGGTGCGGCGGAAGCCGCTGCCGAAGAAGGCGGCATAGGGCGCGAACGGGCCGGCCGCCTCGCCGAAAGTCGTGAGGATGGTGGCCGCCACCGGCAGCACAAGCAAGACGAACACGGCAAGTGTGGCCGGGGCCGCGAGCGTCCATCCGGCATGTCGTTTCAGCATTGAAGTATTGTTCCTCGATGGAGGGTTTTTAGCGTCGCGCTGCCCCTCATCCGCCTGCCGGCACCTTCATGCCGCAAGCGGCTACCGCACGCTCGCCAAGGTACCCCTCATCCGACCTCGCTTCGCGAGGCCACCTTCTCCCACAAGGGGAGAAGGCTGGAGCCCAGTTTAGCCGGCCCAGCAAATCGCCAGCACCTGCGATTGGCGGAGACGTTGCCGCAGCCTTCCCTTCTCCCCTTGTGGGAGAAGGTGGCCTCGCCCGAAGGGGCGAGGTCGGATGAGGGGTACTTCCACGATGTGTGCATCCCATAGCCACAAGCGGGGAGGAAGTGCCGACAGGCGGATGAGGGCGGCACAGCATCTCAAAGCTTGCCCCGGTTCGCTGCCGGCAATCGACGTCCGTAACCGTCGCCTCCTACATTCCGAACACTTCGTTCCAGCGATCGATCCAGCCGCTCTTGGCTTCGTTCATCTTCTCATAGTCGACACGCTTCAGCGACGCGATCATGTCGGCGCCGTAGGTCCACTGCCTGGCCTGCTCGGGCGTCAGCTTGACCGAAGTCGCGACCGGCGCATCGACGCCGTTCTCGGCGAGCGTCTGCTGCAGCGCCGGGTCGAGGATGAAGTTGATGAACTCATGCGCGAGATCGACATTGGTCGAACCCTTGGGGATGTTCACCGTGTTGAGCGTGGCGATCGCGCCGTCGGAGAGATCGGCCCAGACGGCCGTCGGCACCGCCGCCTGGATCTGGGCCAGCGTGAAGTCCTGCGCGACCGCGGCAGAGATCTCTCCCGTCGAGAACAGGTTCACCAGCTCGGAGCCGGTATTGTAATTCTTCACGACATTGGGCTTCAGTTCCTCGATCGCCTTGAAGGCGCCGTCGCCGTCAACGAAGGCGTCGACGCCGGCATGGGCGCCGGCGATCATGACCATCATCGGGCCGGCCGTGGTGGTGATGCCGGGCAGCGAGAGCTGGCCCTTGAACTCTTCCTTCCAGAGGTCGCTCCACGAGGAGACCGGCGCCTTCACCTTGGCGGAATCGTAGATGACGCCGACGCGGCCGATCGTATAGGCCGGGCCGTAGTCGCCCTGCGGAGCCTGGGCGATCTCGTAGATGCCGGAGAGGTTCGGTAGCTTGGCGCGGTCCACCGTCTGGAACACGCCGTCCTTGATGCCGATCTGCGAATAGGCGTCGGTGAAATAGGCGACGTCGACGCCCTCGCCGCTGCGGATCTTGATCTTGTTGAGCCGGTCGGCATTGTTGCCGGTCTCGAAGACGAGTTCGCAGCCGCATTTCTCCTGGAACGGCTTGACCACATACTGGTCGAGCTTCTCGCCGTTGAAGCCCCACCAGGAAATGGTGAGCGTCTTCTGCTGCGCCGCCGCCGGCATCGCCGCAGCGGCCAGGCAGGCCGCGCCCGCCAGGGACAAAGTCAGGAGTTTCTTCATTATTCGCCTCTCATCGGCCCGTCGGGTCCACGGCCTTGTGTCTTTCTGATGAACGGCATGCGCCCCAAGCATGCTCCTCCACGGTCGAGCATATTTTCAGGGCTTGTGGCCAGCAAGGCCGAATCTCCAGCGGCCAACAGGAATGAACCCATCGAGGGCGCCTATTGCACAGTGGAGTGGCAGCACCCGAACGCTCCACAACCCCGGCGGGATGTTCCCGATTGTCCACCGATCGCCATTCGGCGATCTATCGTCTTCGCCCGCTGGCGCTGATCGCCACCGCGGCCACGATGATGAGACCCGTCGTCAGGTCCTTGAAGAAGGGGTCGGCATTGAGGATGTTGAAGCCGTTGTTGATCAGCGCCAGCATGATGACTCCGGCGAGCGAGCGCCATATCGCGCCCTGCCCGCCATAGATGCTGGTGCCGCCGATGATGACCGCGGCGATCGCCTCCAGTTCCATGCCCGCGCCGGCCGTCGCCTGCCCCATCGAGATGCGCGACACCGCGATCGCCGAGGCCAGCCCGGCGGCGAAGCCGGCGATGGCGAAGGTGACGATCTTGACCCGGCGCGTGCGGATGCCGGAAAGGATGGCAGCCTCCTCGTTGCCGCCGACGGCAAAGACCTTGCGGCCGAAGGCAGTGCGGTTGAGCAGCACCATGAGCGCGACGGCAAAGACAATCATCACGATCACCGCGATGTAGACCGGGCCGATGCGTCCGCGTCCGAGCCAGGTGAATTCCGGCAGCCGCACCGGGATCAGCGTGCCGCCGGTGATCAGGATCGCAATGCCGCGAAAGACCAGGCTGGTCGCCAGCGTCGCCAGGAAGGAGTGGATATTCAGGACGGTGATGGTGACACCGTTGACGAGGCCGAGCGCCAGTCCGACGCAGGGCGCGATCGCAAGGCCGAGCAGCGGATGCACGTGGAGTGCCACCCAGGCGGCCGAAACGCCGGCCACGGCGAAGGTGGCGCCGACCGAGAGGTCGAAGCCGCCGCCGATGATGACCAGCGTCATGGCCGCCGCCATGATCGCAAGCGGGGCGTTCTGGTTCAGGATGTTGATCAGGTTCTGGGTGGTCAGAAAGGAATCGCTCAGCGCCGTCAGCAGCGCCATCAGCAGCACGATCATCACCGCGACAGCATATTTCTGCAGGAACCGCGCGATGGAACCCGCCGTCAGGCGGGAAGTGACCACCGAACGGGCCGTCGCCGTGTCGCTGCTCATGAGGCTCTCCGTTCGGACGCTGGCGCGTCGTCATCCTGAAACAAGGTCCACAACAGTTCGTCCTCGCCGACCTCTCCCGGCACGACCTCGCGCACGATGCGTCCGCGCCGGACGAGATAGGCGCGATGGGCGAGGCCCAGCACCTCCTCCATCTCGGAAGAGATCAGCAGGACGCCGACACCTCGCCCGGCAAGCTCGCTGACGAATTCATGGATGCGCCGGCGCGCGCCCAGGTCGACGCCGCGGCTCGGTTCGTCGAGGATCACGATCTTGGGATCACGCATGATCCATTTGCCGAGCAGCACCTTCTGCTGGTTGCCGCCCGAATAGTTGACGACGTCGCCGTCGACATGGCGCGGGCTGACGCCGAGATGCTCGACGAGCCGTCGCACCGCGTCGCCCTCGGCGCCGAGCCGCAGGAACCCCGCCAGCGAGAAGGCCGAAAGGTGCGGCAACGTCATGTTGGGCCGCACGGTCTGGGTCAGCACGAGCCCCTGCTTGCGCCTGTCCTCCGGAACCATGGCGATGCGCAGCGCCACCGACCGCTCGGGCGAGCGCTCCGCATAGCGCTCGCCATCGATCAGAACCTTTCCTTCGGCCGGATCGGCACCGAAGACAGCGCGCGCGATCTCGGTACGGCCGCTGCCGACCAGGCCGATGAGGCCGACGATTTCGCCGGGGTGGATCTCGAAGTCGACGCCGCCGACACCGGTATCAGCGGTCAGCCCCTCGACCTTGAGCAATGGGACGACCCCGCGAGCCGGCGGCACTGTCTTTTCCGGATACGACACCTCCGCATCGGCACGGCCGAGCATGCCCGCGACCAGCGACGCCTTGGTCTCGTCCCTGGCGTCGGCCGTTCGGACAATCCTGCCGTCGCGCATGATGGTGACACGGTCGCAGATCGCCAGCACATGGTCGAGGAAGTGCGAGACATAGACGACGGTGCGGCCCATGCTTTTCAGACGCAGCATCGTGGCGTGCAAGCGCTCCGCCTCGTCGGCGGTGAGCGACGAGGTGGGTTCGTCCATCACGATGACGCGGGCATCGCGCGCCATGGCCCGCATGATCTCGATCTTCTGCTGGTCGGCGATGCTGAGCGAGCCGGCGCGCGCCGACGGGTCGAGATCGAACCCGCACAAGGCGACGATCCCGGCCAACCGCTGGTCCTCGTCGCGTTTCAGGAAACCGGCGCGACGATGCTCGATGCCGAGGAACACGTTCTCAGCCACGGTGAGTTCCGGCACGAGCTGGAGTTCCTGATGCATCATGGCGATCCCGCGGGCGAGCGCGGTCGCGGCGTCCCAGGCACCGACCCTCTCGCCGAATATTTCGAGATCGCCGGACGAGCGCGAGTAATAGCCGCCCGCGATCTTGCCGACGGTCGACTTGCCGGCGCCGTTCTCGCCGACCAGGGCGTGGATCTCGCCCTGGCGGAAATCGAGGCTGATGTTGCGCAGCACCTGGACGCCGGCGAAGGACTTGCCGACATCGATCAGGCGGATGCAGACCGGATGCGCCTCCGCTCCCGCTGTTTCCCGTTTCGCTGCGTTCATCGCCACCTTCCCGCCTAGCGCTCAGCCAGGTTGGCGCGCTTCGGTGCGGGCCGGATCCACGCTGAGATCGGCGTTGAAGGCTACACCATAGCGGGCCAATGCCTCCTCCGCGGAGACGAGCCCGCTGACCACGTCGAGGCGCACTTCCTCGACCGGACGCGCCTTGGGATTGCCGTAGCCGCCGCCGCCGCCCGTGCGGGTCACGAACAGCGTGCCCTTGGGGAAACGACGAGCCCGCATCTTGAGCGGCGTCTCGGTCCTGCCGTCGGGATAGACGATCTCGTTCGACGGACCCGCGCCGTCGCTGCCGCCGGCAAGGCCCCAGCCGGGCGTCTTCGACCGCTCGAACCACAGCGCTCCGTAACAGTCGTCGAGCAGCCGGTAGCTGCGCACCACGCCGCAGCCGCCGCGCCAGCGGCCGACGCCGCCGGAATCGCGGCGAAGCGAGAACTCCTCGACACGCACCGGGAACTTGGTCTCGTAAACCTCGGCCGGGATGTTGCGGAAGCCGCCGTTGCAAAGATTGATCAGCGCGCTCTCGCCGTCGGAGCCGACCGTGCCGCCCCAACCGCCGGCGGTCGGCTCGACCGAGATCCACTGGCCTTTCTCGGGGTCCATGTCGAAGAAGGCCGCCACCATGGAATCGCCGTAGTGGGCAGCCGTCGCCTTCTCGGGCATCGCCTGGCTGAGGCAGGAGATCATGAGGTCGGCCAGCAGTCCGAGCCCGGTGAAATACCATTCGCAGGCCGCCGGCTCCCTGGCGTTGAATAGGCAGTTGTCGGGGATCCTCACCTCCATGGTCGAGAAGGAGCCGCCGGTGATGGCGCGTTCGGGATTGATCATGGTCTTGTAGGCAAGACGCAGCATGGACACCGTCTGCACCGCGCCGCAGTTGATCGAGCCCTCGACCGGCCCCGACGACCCCTCGAGATCGATGATCATGCGCTCGCCGTCGATAGTGAGGGTCAGCGCCACCTTCACCGGCTCGCTGCCGACGCCGTCATTGTCGAGCCAGCCCTCGCGGGAATAGGTGCCGTCCTTCAGCGCCGCGATCGCCTGGCGGTCGAGAAGCCGGGCCTGCTCGAAGATGTTGGCGCAGGCCGCGCGGTAGACATCCGGGCCGATGCGGTCGAGAACCTGGCCGAGCCTGCGCTCGCCGGTGCGGATCGCGGTGATCTGGGCGTTGAGGTCGCCGAGCGTCATCTCCTTGAGCCGCGTATTGCGGGTGAGCAGATCGAACCATTCCGGTATTGGCTTGAATTTGGAGACGATGCGCGTCGGTCCGAGCCGGATGCCCTCGTGATAGATCGAGGTCGACCCCATGGTCGAGCCGGGGTCGATGGCGCCGATGTCCTGCCAATGGGCGCGCGCGGCGCCGAAGCCGACCAACTCGCCCTTGTGGAAGAGTGGGCCGATTGCCGTGACGTCGTGAAGATGCGTGCCCTGCAGATAGGAATCGTTGAGGACGAAGATGTCGCCGGGATGCATGTCCTCACGATAGCGCTCCAGCACCAGCTTCACGCAGGCGTCGATCGCGCCGACGAAGAGCGGCACGCCCGTCGACTGGCCGAGCATGTTGCCCTTGTCGTCGAGCAGCGCGACCGCGCTGTCGCGACCCTCATAGATGATGGCCGAGAAGGCGGAACGCCAAAGCGCGGCGTTCATGTCCTGGGCGCAGGAGATCACGAAGTTGCGGACGACTTCGGTCGTGATCGGATCGGCGGCAGCGGTCGCCATGGTCAAGCCTCCTTGCGCTTCAGCGTCATGTGGCCGCCGGCGATCACCTCGGCCCGCCAGTTGTCCGGAACGAGGGTCGTGGCGGTCGCCTCCTCGATGATGGCGGGGCCGGCGACGACGCCGCCGATCGGAATGCCCGATCGCTCGACGATCGCCGTGTCGTGCTCCCTGCCTCCGAAATAGACCTTGCGGCTGCGTGCCGGTCCCTCCGACGAGACCAGCGGGTCGGCGATTGCAGGCCGCTTCAGGTGGCCGAGGGCGGCGACACGAAGATTGGCGACCTCGACACGATAGTCGGGGCTCGAGTGGCCGTACTGCCTGTCATAAGCCTCGTCGAAGGAACGGCGCACGGCAGCCATGTCGATCGCACCTTCAGGGATCGGGATGGTCAGCACATACTCCTGACCATGATAGCGGAAATCGGCGAGGCGTTCGAAGGAGATGTCCTCGTCCTTCAGCCCCTCCTTGCGCAGATAGTCGCGGCCATCGCCCTCAAGTCCGGCAAATTGCAGCTCGAGGTCGGTCGGATCGACCTGATCCCAGTAGCCGTAATAAGTCATCTTGAAGTCGTGGCGGACGTCGGTCTGCAGCATGCCCCAAGCGGAGAAGGCGCCGGGCATGACCGGCACGATGACCTCACCGATGTCGAGTTGCTCGGCGAGCGCGACGGCCTGGGCGGGGCCGGCGCCGCCATAGGCGACCAGCGCGAAATCGCGCGGATCGATGCCCCGGCGAATGGTGATGGTGCGGATGGCATCGGCCATCTTGGCGTTGATGATGTCGATGATGCCCTGCGCCATCGCTTCGGTCGAAAGGCCGAAGCGATCGCCGAGACGGGCGACCGCCTCGCGCGCCCTGGCGACGTCGAGCGTCATCGTGCCGCCGGCGAAGTTCGCCGAATCCAGGCGGCCGAGCACCAGATTGGCATCCGAAACTGTCGGCTCGGTGCCGCCGCGGCCATAGCAGGCCGGCCCGGGCAGCGAGCCCGCCGACTGCGGGCCGACGCGAACGGCGCCGGCCTCCTCCCAGGCGATCGAACCGCCGCCCGCGCCGATCACATGGATGTCGACCACGGACATCTGGATCGGCAGGCCTTCGAGTTCGGCCTCGTTGGAGGTCGATGGCTTGCCGTCGATGATCAGGCTGGCGTCGAAGGAGGTGCCGCCCATGTCGACGCAGATCAGGTTGGGCCGCCCCGTCATCTTGGAGAGCGTGCGCCCGCCGATCGTGCCGCCCACCGGCCCGGACAGGAGCGTCTGGAGCGGTATCTCGGAGGCGGCGGAAGCGGTCATGGCGCCGCCATTCGATTCCATCACATGAAGCTGACTGCCTTCCGGCAGCCTGCCCGAGAGCTGGGCGACCAGCGTGTCGAGATAGCGCCGCACGACGGGCGCGGCGTAGGCGTCCATGACGGTGGTCGAGGTGCGCGCATATTCCCGCCATTCCGGCGAGACGCGGTGCGACAGCGTGATCGAGATACCGGGCAGGCGCTGTCGCAGATAGTCCTCGGCCGCCAGTTCATGGGCAGGGTTCTTGAAGGCGAACAGGAAGCAGATGGCGATCGCCTCGTAGCCTCGCTCCTTGACCGCCGCGACCAGATGATCGAGTTCGGCGACATCGAGCGGAATCTCGATGGCGCCCTTCGCGCTCACCCTTTCATTCACCGTGAATGTGTCGGGGATCGTGGCCAACGGCTTCGGCTTGCGCCAATGGATGGAGAAGATCTCGCCGCGGTCGTTACCCTGGATGGTGTAGACGTCGCGATAGTTCTTCGTGGTGAGCAGCGCGACCCTGGCGCCGCGCCGGGTGAGCACGGCGTTGAGCCCGACCGTCGTGCCGTGGATGAAGAAGGCGACGCCGGCGCCCCGCGGCAACGCCTTGTCCAACCCATCGATCACCGCAAGGGCGGGGTTCCTGGGCGTCGAGAGAACCTTGTACGCGTCGCAGCGCCCGGTCTCGGCATCCTGAAAGACAAGATCGGTGAACGTTCCGCCAATGTCCGCGGATACGCGATAACCCTTCACGGCACGACTCCGGATTGTTGTTGAAGCTCGTTGTGGAGGCGGCAACGCCGCCTCCCTTCGGACATCGGGCGTTACTGCGCCCACTCGCCCTTGAAGTCGGGGTGCTGGTCGAGCACGGCCTTGGTGACAAGGGCCGGCAGCGGGCCGACCTTGTCCATGTCGACGGCGACGGACACGTCCTCGCCCTTCAGCTTCTTGACCACCGCCTCGAGGGCGAGTTTACCCATGGTGACCGGAAAGTAGGCGAGCGTGGCATCCCAGCGGCCTTCGCGGATCGCCTCGACCGCAATCGAAGACGCGCCGCCGCCGGAAAGATAGAGACCAGACACATCATAGCCGGCATTGCGCAACGCGATCTCGACGCCGACCAGGTGCTGGTCCGCATTGGACAGGACGACATCGATATCCTTGTTGGCCTGCAGGATGTCCTGCATGACGGTCAGCGACTTGTCGGGATCGTAGTTGCCCTCGCCTGATGCCACCACCTTGATATTGGGATGGGCGCCGAGCACCGACAGGTAGGCCTCCTGCCGCAGATTGTCGAAGGGGTAGATCTTCTGCCCGATGATGATCACGACGTTGCAGGGATCCTTGCCCTCGCAGAACTTCACCACATCCTCGGCCTGCACCTTGGCGCCCTCGGCAGGCGGGCTCGCGACGGTGGCGGTGACGCCCGGAACCTGCGGCTCGAGCCTCGCCAGATCCGGACCGATCGGGAACAACGCCGTCACCAGCGGCTTGCCCGCGGCGCCGACCTGCTCGACCGCGCCCGCGATGCCGACGGTGTCGTTGGGCACCACCACGAATCCGTCGAACTGGTTGCCGGCGAGCACGTCCTCGATCTGGCTGTACTGAAGCGCGGCATCGAACTGGCCGTCATAGATCGATGTCTCGACACCCATTTCCTTGGCCTTGGCGACGACGCCTTCATAGACGGCCTGGTTGAAGCCGTTCTGCGCTGAGGAGGCGAAGAACGCGACCTTGAAGTCCTCGGCCAGCGCCGCGGCTCCCGAAAAACCTCCGAGCGCCAGCGCCACGGAGGCGAGCAAAAGCTTCACCTTACGATGCATGAGAACCTCCCTGTTCGATCCCTGCCGACATTTATCGGCCTTTCCCTCTGGACGATTGACCGTAATCCATAATACAAAGTTTATGCAACAGGTATTTTTTGAGTGGCGGCAATTGTGATTTCTTGCGGCCCCGCCTAAGCCTGTCGCGACAAGAGCGCCCTCGGAGCGCCATGAATGGGGAGACGACCTTGGACAAGCCGACAGGCCGGCGCGGCCGACGCGCCGGCGCCAGAACACAGGCGGGGAACGGCGAGGAAGCGATGGGACGACGGCGCGAGCGCGGCTCGACCGCTGTCTATGAGGACATGCGCGAGGACATACTTTCGCTGAAGATCCGGCCCGGCAGCGCGCTCGACGAAGTAGCACTCGCCGAGCGTTACGGCCTGTCGCGGACGCCGATCCGCGAGGCGCTGCTGATGCTGCAGCGCGAAGACCTGGTGACGTTCCTGCCGAGCCGCAGCGCCATCGTGACGCCGCACACGATGAGCAATGCCCATGAATATATGGACACGCTGATGCTCCTGTCGCGGGCGATCGTCCGCCTGGCGGCCGAGATGCGGACAGACGCCGCGCTCGCCGAGATCCGGAAACGCCAGGAAGGTTATGCCGAGGCTGTCGCCGGGACCGACATCGACGCCATCGATGCCGCCGATCTGGCCTTTCATCGGGCAATCTCGGTAGCCAGCGGCAACGAGTTCCTTGGGAAATTCTACCGGCTTTCGCTCGACTACGGCCGACGCATGCATCGCCTTCACTTCTACCCGATCTTCGGCACGGCAGAACGCGAGACCTGCCTTGCCGAGCACGCCGCGATCGTCGAGGCGATCGAGCAGGGTGAGCCCGAGCAGGCCGATGCGCTGATGGGCAAGCACGTGCTTTCCGAGCTACGGGTCGTGCAGCGTTCGCTGGAACCCAAGGTCGGATTGAAGTTCTCCCTGGACAGCAATTGGAAGCAGGCACAATGATCGACAGGACCGTGATCGAAACCCGGCTCGGCCGGCTTATCGAGGCGATGAACGCCGAGGGACTAGACGCCGCGGCGATCGTTCCCGGCGCCAATTTCTATTTCCTGACCGGCGTCCATTTCCATCTGATGGAGCGCCCCACCGTGCTGTTCGTGAAGGCCGACGGGGCGAAACATGCCGTCATTCCCGTTCTCGAGCGCTCACGCTGGCAGGCGATGGCGCCCGACGTCGACACGGTGTTCTGGCAGGATTCGGACGGTTACGACGACGCCTTCCGGCAACTTGCCGGCCGGATCGCGCCGAAGCGGATCGGCGTGGAAGGCCAGCGCATGCGCGTCTTCGAAAGCGAGGCGATCAGCAAGGCATTCGGCGACGGCACGGTGATCGACGCCCAAGCTGCGGTGGCCCGCATGCGGCTGCGCAAGGACACGGCCGAGATCGAGGCGATGCACCAGGCGATCGCCATCAGCGAGAAGGCGCTCGCCGATACGCTCGCCAAGGTCCGCGCCGGACAGAGCGAAGCGGAAGTTCGCCAGACGCTGGTGATGGCGATGCTGGAGCATGGCGCCGACGGTCCGGCCTTCGAGCCGATCGTTCTCGCCGGCGCGGCGGCCGCCGATCCGCACGGCACGCCGCAGGCGGATCGCAAGCTCAGGCCGGGCGACGCGCTGCTGATCGATTACGGCGCGGCCTGGGGAGGCTACGCCGCCGACATCACCCGCACCGTCTTCGTCGAACATGTTTCGCCGGAGCATGCCGACATCTACGAGGCCGTCCGCGCGGCGAACGAGGTCGGCCGCCAGACCGCGGCGCCCGGCGTGACGCTCGATGCGCTGGACAGGGCCGTGGCGGCACGGATGCGCGCTGCGGGCTTCGCCGACCTGATCGTGCATAAGACCGGCCATGGCCTCGGACTGGATGTTCACGAGGCGCCCCAGGTGATGGTCGGCAACATGCAGCAGCTCGAGCCCGGCATGGTGATCACCATCGAGCCCGGTCTCTATCGCGACGGAGACGTGGGCGTGCGTATCGAGGACGATGTCCTGATCACGGCGGAAGGTGCTGTGTCGCTGACCGGCTATGAACGCAGGCTGACACTGGTGGGCTGACGTCGTGACACAACATCTCGCCGACCTCGCCGCCAGCGGACCCGCAGCGCTCTACGATCTCCTGGCGCAGCGCCTCAAGGAGAAGCCGGGCTTCGACCTCCTGACCGTGCTGGCGCCGAACGACGCGGGCGATCGGCTCATCCGGCTCTACTCGTCCAACCACGATCAGTATCCGTTGGGCGATGCCGACATCGTCCACGACGACGCGTGGTTTCGCAAGCTTTTCACGGCGAAGGAAGCAGTGGTGGCCAATGACGGCGAGGAGATCAGGCAATGGCTGCCCGACTTCGTCGAATATGTCGAGATGGGCTATGGATCGTTGCTCAACCTGCCGATCGTGATCGCTGGCGAGGCCATCGGCATCCTGAACGTCATGGCCGGCCGGGGGCATTTCAGTCCGGAGGCCGTCAAGGCGATCGGCGAACAGGCCCCGCTTGCGGGCCTCGCCGTGCTTGCCCGCGACGCCGGACATCGTCGTGTGGCATTTCGTTGAGGAAGTTCTGAAGCGCGACCAACTCGATCAACGCAGAAATAGTGCGCCTCGCGCACTATTTCATTGATTTGGTGCACACTGCGCACTAAATTCAGGCAAGCGACAAGGGGATGTCGACTTGCCGACTATCGCGCAAATCGGAAACTTGAAAATCCAGATCTTTGCCGATGATCACAACCCGCCGCATTTCCATGTCGTGACGCCCGAGTATCAAGCTCTGGTCTCCATCGCCGACCTTGCCATAATCCGCGGCGAACTCCGCGGTCGTGATTTCAACACCGCGGTCGAATGGGCCAAAGCGCATATAGAGGAGCTCAATCATGAGTGGAAACGCCTCAATGGCTGACCAGGTCATCCGTGTCGGCCGCCCACTTCCCCGCATCGCCGCAGCGGCAATCGACGGCAGGCGCCGCGTTCACGTGACATGGCGCAATGGTGAGGTCGCCACAGTCGATCTCGCTCCCGTGATCCTGAGCCATCGCGTGTTCATTCCCTTGCGCAAAGACGACGACCTTTTTCAGACCGTCCGGGTCAACGAGGACGGCACCGCGCTCGAGTGGGATGAAGGCATAGAACTCTCTGCCGAATGGATCGAGCGTCTCCCCCCTATCGGAATGGACAATGCAGAATTCCGACGGATCATGGATCAACTCGATCTCACGCTGGACGGCATGGCCGCACAACTCGATGTGTCGCGCCGGCTGATCGCGCAATTCAGGGGGGTAAGACCGATCCCCTCGAATATCGCGCTGGCAGCACGCTATCTGGCCGAACATCACGAGGCCAAGTGATCCCAGGTTCTTTGGATCTGGGCGAAAACCAGAGAGATGGCTGCCGGCCGGTCACCGATTGAACGGCAGCGAGAAGGCCTGGTGGAAATAGGAGCGGAACGCTTCCATGGCAGGCGTGAACTGGGTGTTGCGCCGCCAGGCGAGGCCGACATCCATGGCCGGGATCGGGTCGGTCGGCACGATCGTCTCGATGCGCTTGCCCTCCAGCGACCAGGGCCGAAGCACCATGTCGGAAAGGATGGCGACGCCTTGCCCGTCGGCGACCAGCGAGCGCACGGCCTCGACCGACGAGGTGCGCAGGATCACGTTCGGGCGGTAGGCGGTCTGGCTCCAGTATTTGAGCGATGTGTGCGCGGCCTCGTCCACGGTCAGCATGATGTAGGGCTCCTCGGCGATCTCCTTGAGACCGACGGCATGACGCGACAGGAGCGGGTGTCGCGCCGCCGCCCACAGCCGCCGCCGCGACGACAGCAATGTCTCGGTGGAGAGATCGGGATTGAGGACATTCGACGTGAGCAGGACCGCAATGTCGTAGCGGTTGGCAAGCAGTCCCTCCTCTATCGCCTCGCGATTGAGCTCGAAGAGCTGGATGTCGAGATTGGGCCAGGCTCGCTTCAGCCGGCCGAGATGGTTGGGCAGGAAGTAGCCGATGACCGTGTAGGTGGCGGCGACGGTGAGCTTGCCCGCGAAATCATTGGCCGGCAGCAGGAGGTTGGTCGCCTCGTTGACCTTGTTCAGTATGTCATAGGCATGGAACAGGAACTGGCGCCCCGCCACGGTCAGTTCCATGCCCTGGGCCGAGCGGTTGAAGAGGTCGAAGCCGACGATCTGCTCGAGGTCCTTGATTGCCGTGGTGACCGCCGATTGCGAGATGCCGAGGTCGACGGCCGCCTGGGAGATCTGTCCCTGCTCGGCCGTGGCGACGAAATAGCGGATCTGCCGAAGGCTGATCGACATCGCATTCCCCTTCTGAATTTTTGATAATAACAGCAGCACTTGGGGCAAAATTCAATGCTGATGATTTCCTGGTCGCTGCAGTGCCGAAATATCAGCCACTGACAAAGCCTATCGGAACGGATTTCTCAATCGATTCCGGCTCAAGCCTCAGATCTATCGCCATCTGAAATTTAGAAACTTCCCTTCAAAGGATAGAATTTTCCAAGGACCCCGAAGGAAGCTAGCCTTCCCTCAACAAAGGTCCGGGCGAGGGGTCGAACCGACAGGGTGAGGAGGTTGCGCGTGCCGTTGACGGTCGTCGACATCAATTGCGACATGGGTGAAGGCTTCGGCCAGTGGCGTCTCGCCGACGCCGACGACACCAAGCTGATGGGTCTGATCAGTTCGGCCAGTATCGCCGCAGGCTTCCATGCGGGCGATCCGAACCTGATGGACGCCACCGTGCGGCTCGCTACCCACTACGGCGTCGGTATCGGTGCCCATCCCGGCTATCGCGACTTGCAGGGCTTCGGCCGGCGCAGGATCGGCGGCACCAATGACGAGATCGTGAACGACATCGTCTACCAGATCGGCGCGCTGCGTGAATTCACGAGGCGCTACGGCTCCAACCTGCAGCATGTGAAGCCGCATGGCGCACTGTACATGGAGCTTGCCGCGAATGAGGAGATGTCGCGCAGCTTCGTCGGCACGCTGCGCGTTGTGGCGCCCAACGCTTATCTGTTCTGCATGGGCGTTTCGGCGACGTATCGCATCGCCGCCGAGGCGGGTCAGCCTGTCATCCGCGAATTCTACGCCGACCGCGACTACGACCGCTCCGGCTCGATCGTGTTCACGCGCCGTGTCGGACGCCTCGAGCCGAAGGCCGTCGCCGACAAGGTCGTGCGCGCCTGCGTCGAGGGCAAGGTGCGGACCGTCGAGGGTGACGACATCGACATCGCATTCGAGTCGATCTGTTTCCACTCCGACACGCCCGGCAGCCTGGAGATCGCGACCGCCATGCGCGCCGCGCTGACCGCGAACGGCATCCGCATCGCGCCGGTGTCAGAACTTCCGATCACGAATGCAAGGGGATAGCCGAATGAGCCCGGTCCAGATCAAATCGCCGCTGCCAGGTGTCTTCTACCGCCGGCCCTCGCCCGACAGCGCGCCGTTCAAGAACGACGGCGACGCGGTGGCGGCTGCCGACGTGATCGGCCTGGTCGAGGTGATGAAGTCGTTCCACGAGGTCAAGGCCGGCGTCTCGGGCAACGGCGTTCAGTTCCTGGTCGACGACGGTGATGCGGTCATGGCCGGCCAGGTGCTGGCGGAGCTCGGGTCATGACCATCCGCTCCGTCCTCATCGCCAACAGGGGTGAGATCGCCGTTCGCATCATCCGGGCGGCCAAGGCGCTCGGCCTGCATACGGTCCAGGTCTACAGCCAGGCCGATGCGGATTCGCTGGCCGTGCGGCTGGCCGACGAGGCCGTCGAGATCGGCGCTCCTGCCGCCAGGAAGTCCTACCTCAATGTCGAAGCCGTGCTTGCCGCAGCAAAGGCCAAGGCGGTGGACGCCGTCCATCCTGGCTACGGCTTCCTGTCCGAGAATGCGGACTTCGCGGAAGCGGTGACCGCGGCCGGCATGGTGTTCGTCGGCCCGTCGGCCGAGGCGATCCGCCTGCTCGGCGACAAGGTCGCGGCGCGCAAGGTCGCCAAGGAAGCCGGCGTGCCGACCGTGCCGGGCAGCGACGGCCGGGTGGCCGATGCCGGCGAGGCCAGGGCGATCGTGGAGCGCATCGGCCTTCCCGTCATGATCAAGGCCGCTGCCGGCGGCGGCGGACGCGGCATCCGAATCGTCGCGGACATGGAGGAATTCGAGCGCCAGTTCCCGCAAGCTTCCGCTGAAGCCGCAGCCGCCTTCGGCGACGGCGGGCTCTATATAGAGAAGGTCATCGAGCGGGCACGCCATGTCGAGGTGCAGATTCTCGGCGACGGCAGGAACTTCGTCCACTGCTTCGAGCGTGAATGCTCGCTGCAGCGCCGCCGCCAGAAGGTCTGGGAAGAGGCGCCGGCCTTCGGCCTGACACCTTCGCTGCGCGACAAGCTCTGCGCCAGCGCGGTCGCGCTCGCCAAGGCGGTGGGCTACAGCGGGGCCGGCACGGTCGAATATCTCTATGACGAGGCCGCGGGCGCCTTCTATTTCATCGAGGTCAACACGCGCATCCAGGTCGAGCACCCCGTCACCGAGATGGTCACCGGGATCGACCTCGTCCAGGAGATGCTGCGCATCGCCGGCGGCGCGCCGCTGTCGGTGCGGCAGGAAGATGTCGCGATCTCAGGCCACGCGATCGAATGCCGGATCAATGCCGAGGACCCGTTCCGCGACTTCATGCCGTGGCCGGGCACCGTCGAGAAGCTGAGCGTGCCGGAAGGCCACGGCATCCGCTTCGATACGCTGCTTTATGGCGGCTATGCGGTACCGCCCTTCTACGATTCCCTGCTCGGCAAACTGATCGTGCACGGCGCCGATCGCGCCGACTGCCTGTCCCGGCTGCGCACGGCGCTGGCGAAGCTCGAGATCCAGGGCATCCCGACGACCATTCCGCTGCACGTGGCGCTGGCGGCGGACGCCGACGTCGCGGGCGGGCGCTTCCACACACGCTTTCTCGAAGGTTGGCTCGAAACCGCATTCGCCGCGAGGAGCGGCGACAAGGAGGTGGCTCGATGAAAAACCGCTACAGTTTCGGAGGCGACGAGCACCTCTTCGTCGAATGCGACGAGAGCATGTCGCTCGAAGCCTTCTTCAACAGCCTGTCCATGACCAATGCAATCCGCGACGCCGCAATCGCCGGGGTCACAGAAATCTGCCCGGCCAACGCCTCGTTCCAGATCAAGTTCGACCCCGACCGGATCGAGCCGGACGACATGCTGCGCGAGGTCAAGGCGATCGAGGAAGCGGCGGCGAGGACCGATCCCGTCATCCGCACCCGCATCATCGAGATCCCGGTCTTCTACCGCGATCCCTGGACGCATGAAACGCTGATGCGCTTCCGCGAGCGCCACCAGGACCCGGCCGCCACCGATCTCGAATATGCGGCGCGCGTCAACGGGCTTGCCGGCGTCGACGAATTCGTCGCCGCCCACAGCGGCGCGCCCTGGTTCGTCTCCATGGTCGGCTTCGTCGCCGGCCTGCCTTTCATGTACCAGATGGTCGATCGGCCGCGGCAGCTCCAGGTGCCGAAATATCTGAGGCCCCGCACCGACACGCCGAAACATACGATCGGGCATGGCGGCTGCTTCTCCTGCATCTATTCGGTGCGCGGCGCCGGCGGCTACCAGATGTTCGGCATCACCCCGATGCCCATCTTCGATCCCGAGCAGAAGACCAGCTACCTCCGGGACTTCATGGTGTTCTTCCGCCCCGGAGACATCGTCAAGTTCAAGCCGATCGGGCGCGACGACTACGACCGGACGCTCGACGACGTGGCAGCCGGCCGCTTCGAGCCGCTGATCAGGGAGGTGACCTTCGACCTCAACGAATTCCACAAGGACACGGACGGCTACAACGCCAGGCTGGAGGGCACTCTCAATGGCCGTTAAAGTCATCAATCCAGGCCTGTCGACCACGGTCCAGGATCTCGGGCGGCCCGGCTACTTCCATCTCGGCATTCCGCTCGGCGGCGCCATGGACCGCCTTGCGCTCAAGGCGGCGAACCTGCTGGTCGGCAATGACGAGGGCGCGGCCGGGCTGGAGGCCGTGTTCATCGGACCGGAGCTCGAATTCACCGCCGACGGCGTGATCGCAGTGACCGGCGCCGAGATGCCGATCACCCTCGACGGGGTCGAGCAGCCGTCCTGGACGGCAGTGCCGGTCAAGGCGGGCCAGGTGCTCGGCTTCGGTTTCCTGCAGCAGGGCGCTCGCATCTACATCGCGTTTTCCGGCGGCATCGACGTGCCCGTGGCACTCGGCAGCCGCTCGACCTATCCGATCGGCGCGCTCGGCGGCTTCAAGGGCCGCGCCATCGCGGCGGGCGACGAGTTGCCGATCGGCGAGGCCGGCAATGTCCGCTCGGGGCGGACCGTGCCGGAAGCACTGCGCCGCCGTCCGGGCATGCCCGCCGAGCTTCGGGTACTGCCCGGCCTCTACTGGCATCGGATCACTGAAGAATCGCAGGCTGCCTTTTTCGACGACGCCTGGAAGGTCGCGCCCGAGGCCGACCGCATGGGCTACCGTTTCCGGGGCGGCAAGCCGCTGACGTTCGTCGAGCGCGAGCAGCCCTTCGGAGCGGGCTCCGATCCGTCGAACATCGTCGACAGCTGTTATCCCTACGGCTCCATCCAGGTGCCGGGCGGCACCGAACCGATCGTGCTCCATCGCGATGCGGTGTCGGGCGGCGGCTACTTCATGGTGGGTACCGTGATCGCCGCCGACATGGATCTGATCGGCCAGCTTCAACCCAACACGCCGACGCGCTTCGTCAAGGTCGGCATGGAGGAGGCATTGGCGGCGCGGGCCGAACGCGCCGGTCTGATCGAGCGCATCCGCGGCGCGCTCGCGTAGCACAGCGGGCTGACAGGCGCGAAGGGGCGCGGGCCAGTCGAGCATCGAGAACAACGCATCAGAACGAAGAAAGGGGAATGCTATGAAACATCTAACAAGGGCAATGCTCGCCGCGACGGCGATCGCCATGGCCGGCTCAGCCCACGGGGCCGACTGGTTCCCATATGACGCGGCCAAGGTCGAGCCGCCCTTCGCGGCCGACGGCAAGGCCGCCGATGTCTCCTATGTGCCGCTGGAGAAGGCCTCGAAGCCATGGCAGGTCTGCGTGTCCTTCCCGCACATGAAGGATGCCTACTGGCTCGGCGTCGATTACGGCGTAGCGGAGGAGGCGGCCCGTCTCGGCGTGAAGATGAATCTCGTCGAAGCCGGCGGCTATACCGAGCTCAACAAGCAGATCTCGCAGATCGAGGACTGCGTGGCGAGCGGCGCCAACGCCGTGGTGATCGGCGCGATCTCCTTCGATGGCCTCAACAATCTCGTCAGCGAAGTCTCGAAGAAGGGCATTCCCGTCATCGACGTGATCAACGGCATCTCTTCGCCCGACATCTCCGCCAAGTCGCTCGTGTCCTTCTACACAATGGGCGCGGAGACCGGCGCCTATCTCGCCAAGAAGCATCCGGCCGGCTCGGAAGGGGTCGAGGTCGGCTGGTTCCCGGGACCGGCGGGCGCAGGCTGGGTCGAAGCTGCACACAAGGGCTTCATGGACGCCGTCAAGGGCTCGGCAGTCAAGGTTCTGGAGCCGAAATTCGGCGACACCGGCAAGGAGGTGCAGCTGAAGCTGGTCGAGGACGAATTGCAGGCGCATCCCAACATCCGCTACATCGCCGGCACGGCAGTGACGGCGGAAGCCGCGCAGGGCCTGATCCGCGAGCGCGGCCTGGAAGGCAAGGTGGACCTGCTCGCCTTCTACATGACGCCTGGCGTCTATGAAAGCATCAAGCGCGGCTTCATCCTGGCGGCGCCGGCCGACTCCATGGTCATCCAGGGCCGTATCGCAATCGACCAGGCGGTACGCATCCTCGAGGGCAAGGACTACCTCAAGCATGTCGGGCCCAAGATCTTCGTTGTCGACCCGTCGAATGTCGGGAGCGTGCCGCAGACCAACATCCTGCCGCCGGACGGCTACAAGCCGGTCTTCAACGTGAACTGACCCTAAGGCCGGCCGGCGGCCAGCAGCCGCGGCCGGCCCGGACGATCCGCCGGGACCAAAGTCATGAATGCGCCACTGGTCGCGATGACCGGGATATCGAAAGAGTTCTCGGGTGCCAAGGCACTCAGCAATGTCGATTTCACGCTTCTCGCCGGCGAAGTGCACGTGCTGTTCGGCGAGAACGGCGCGGGCAAGTCGACCCTGATCTCGATCCTCTCCGGCGTCTATCGCCCGAGTTCCGGCTCGCTGAGCATCAACGGCGAGGAGGTCGAACTCCGTTCGGTCCACGATGCGGCGCGGTACGGGGTCGGCACGGTCTTCCAGGAATTCTCGCTCGTCCCCACGCTCAGCGTCTTTGAAAACGTCTATCTGGCGCGTGAGCCGAAACGCGGCCCGTTCATCAACCGCTCCGCCATGCTGGAGGGAGCGCGGCGCCTCTTCGCCGATCTCGGCTTCGACATCGACGTCACCCGCCAGGTATCGGGCCTGTCGCGGGCCGAACAGCAGATGGTCGAAATCGCCAAAGCCTTCCTCGCCAAGGCGAAGGTGCTGATCCTCGACGAGCCGACCGCTTCGCTGACCGAGAAGGAGACACGCAAGCTGTTCTCCTTCATCCGCAAGGCGAAGGCCGACGGTGTCGGCATCATCTACATCTCGCACCGCATCCAGGAATTCTCCGAGATCGCGGACCGCATCACGATCCTGCGCGACGGCCGGCTGATTGCCACCGTGCCGGCCGACGGCATCTCCGAAACCAGGCTGGTCGAACTGATGACGGGCCGCTCGATGGACCAGATCTATCCCAGGATCGAGCGGCGCGGCGGCGGCACGGTGCTTGCCATTCGCGGCCTCCACGCCGCCGGGGTCCGCGGCGTCGACATCGACGTGCGAGCCGGCGAGGTGCTCGGCGTCGCCGGGCTCGTCGGCAGCGGCAAGTCGCGCGTCTGGCGCAGCGTGCTCGGCCTGCAGCCTGTCGCCGCCGGCAGCGTGACGATCAACGGCAGGGAGATGACCGGCCGGCCGACCCGCGACGTGCTGGCGGCCGGCGTCTTCTACCTGCCGCCCGACCGCAAGAACGAAGGCCTGCAACTCGCGGCGACGGCACGGGAGAATCTTCGGCTCGCGCTGCTTCGGCGCGCCGAGGTGGCCGGCCCGTTCGGCTTCCTGTCGGCGCGGCAAGCTCGCCGGCTCGCCGACGGTATCGGCGAGCGCGTCGGGATGACCCCGGCCTATATGAGCCGACCCGTCTCCAACCTTTCGGGGGGCAACCAGCAGAAGGTGCTGTTCGGCAAGGGCTTCGGCGAGGAGCGCGGCATCTACATCTTCGACGAACCGACGGTCGGCGTCGACATCGGGACCCGCGCCGCGCTCTACCGGCTGATCCAGGAGATCGCCGAAGCCGGCAAGGCTGTGGTCGTGATCTCGTCCGACCTGCCCGAAGTGATCAATCTTTCCCACCGGCTGCTCGTCTTCTCCGGAGGCCGCATCTCGGCCGAACTGGAAGGCGCCGACCTTACCGAAGACGTCGTCCTGAAACATTTCTTCGCAGATACGAGGATCCCGGCATGACCCGCCAGCCCGCCGCATCGGCCATGACAGCCGCCCCCGTGTCGAAGCCCAATCCGCTCCTGGCCGCGGTCAAGACGCTGTTCCTGCGCGTCGGCGTGCTGCCTTTCTTCCTGGCAGCGGCGCTGATCATCTTCTCGCTTGTCTCGGCGCAGTTCCTGTCGGTGCAGAACCTCACCAATGTGGCGCGCCAGTCGGTCTATCTCGTACTGGTTTCGCTCGGCCAGATGCTGGTGCTGATCACCGGCGGCTTCGACCTGTCGGTCGGTACCACGATCGCCCTGACTTCGGTGGTCTCCGCGACCGTGATGGTGGCGCTCGCCGCCGCCATGCCCGATCTGGTCTGGATCGTGATCCTGATCGGGGCGGCGGCCGGCTTCGGCGCCGCATTGATCGTCGGCGCCCTCAACGGCATCGGCATCGCCCAGTTCGGCGTCTCGCCCTTCATCATGACGCTCGGTGTGCAGTCGGTGGGCGCCGGCATCGCGCTCTTCCTGACCGGCGGCGTGCCGGTCGCGAGCCTGCCTTACGCGTTCGGCAACTTCTTCGGTTTCGGCCGTGTCCTGGGCGTGCCCGTGCCGGTGCTGTTCGCCGTCGCCGCGATCGTCGCGATGTGGCTGATGATGAACCGTACGCGGCTCGGCGCGCATATCTACGCGGTGGGAGGCAATCTCAAGGCGGCCAACCTGTCGGGGGTGAACACCAAGCGGGTGCTGTTCCTCGCCTACGCAGTCTGCGCGCTGCTCGCCTCTCTGGCCGGCCTGCTGCTGACGGCGCGCGTCGAATCCGGCGAGACCAATCTCGGCGGCACGATCGCGCTGGAATCGATCGCCGCCTGCGTCATCGCAGGCGTCTCGCTGCGCGGCGGCATAGGCCGCGTCGAGAATGTCGTGCTCGGCGCCTTCTTCATCGTGCTCGTCCAGAACGGCATGAACATCGCCAGGATCGGCTCCTACATGCAGATGGTGCTGCTCGGCTCGCTGCTCATCCTCGCCGTCATCCTCGACCAGTTCCGCTACCGCATGCTTGTCGGCAACCGCTGACGCGCCAACACCATCGAAAGGGGAAACGAAATGTCAACCGCCGTCCTCCATCCGACGCTCGCCGACCGCTTGTTCCGCGGCCAGTCCAGCCGAGTGCGCCAGGTGCTGCTCGCTATCGGCGGCTCGCTGGCTCTCTGGGCCTCGGCGAAGATCCAGATTCCGTTCTATCCGGTGCCGCTTACCATGCAGACCTTCATGGTGCTCGTCATCGGCATGGCCTTCGGCCCGCGCCTCGGCACGGCGACCGTCGGGCTTTATCTCCTGTAAGGCGCGCTCGGCCTGCCCGTCTTCGCCGGAACCCCGGAGAAGGGCATAGGCCTCGCCTATATGGCCGGGCCGACCGGAGGTTATCTCATCGGCTATCTCGCCGCAGCGGCCGCCTGCGGTTTCCTCGCCGAGCGCGGCTGGGACCGGCGCGCCTCGACGACCGCGCTCGCCATGCTCGCCGGCAACGTGCTCATCTACGTGCCGGGCCTCGCCTGGCTGGGCGCCGTCGTCGGCTGGGACAAGCCGGTGCTGGCCTGGGGGCTGACGCCCTTCCTGCTCGGCGATCTCGTCAAGCTGGCGCTGGCAGCGGCGCTGCTGCCGCTGGCATGGCAGGGCCTGCGGAACCGCTGACGAACCGAACCACGGTGGAGAGAGCCGGGCGGCCTCTCCGCCGGCCTCCCTCCCTTTGAACCTTTCAGGACTGGAGGGGCCAAGCCCATGAACTGGATCGGCAAGCCGCTGCGGCGCAAGGAGGACGGCCGCTTCATCACCGGCCAGGGTCAATATGTCGGCGATGTCGACATCGACGCAGCGGCCCTCTACGTGCTGCGCTCGCCGCACGCCAATGCGAGGATCGTGTCGATCGACATCCGGGCAGCCCGCGACATGCCCGGCGTGCTCGATATCATCACGGGCGAGGACATCGAGAAGGCCGACATCGGCGGCCTGCCCTGCGCCTATCCCGTCACCAACCGGGACGGCACCCCGATGGTCTTCCCGCACCATCCCGTCATCGCCACGAACCGCGTCCTGCATGTCGGCGACCAGGTCGCCGCGATCGTGGCCGAGACCCTCGCCGATGCCCAGTCAGCGGCGGAGGCGATCGAGGTCGTCTACGAAGCGCTGCCCTCGCAGACGAGCCTTGTCGGCGTGCTGACGAAGGATGCGGCGCGCGTGCGGCCCGAACTGACCGACAACCAGTGCTTCGACTGGGGGCTCGGCGACGAAAAGGCGGCCGATACCGCGATGGCCGGGGCGGCGCATGTGGTCGAGCTCGACCTCGTGCAGAACCGCGTGAACGCCAGCCCGATGGAGACCCGCAACACGCTCGGGCTCTACGATGCCGGGCGCGACGAATATACGCTCTACACCTCGACACAGAACCCGCATTCGATCCGCGTCTGCCTATCGGCGAGCACCCTCAAGATCCCGGAAGAGCGCATCCGCGTGATATCGCCCGATGTCGGCGGCGGCTTCGGCATGAAGATCTACCACTATGCCGAAGAGGTGCTCGTGCTGTTCGCGGCCAGGCGGCTGCGCCGGCCGGTGCGCTGGGAGGCATCACGCTCGGAGGCGTTCCTGGTCGACACCTATGCGCGGGACCATCTGACGAAGGTGAGCCTCGGCCTCGACGCGGACGGCACATTCGTGGCGCTGAAGGTGCACACGATCGCCAATCTCGGCGCCTATCTTTCGACCTTCGGCCCGTCGATCCCGACCTTCTTCTACGGCAATCCGTTCCCAGGGCCCTATTCGGTGCGCGACATCTATATCCACGTCCAGGGCGTGTTCACCAACACGACGCCGGTCGATGCCTATCGCGGCGCCGGACGTCCCGAGATGACCTATGTGATGGAGCGGATCGTAGAGCAGGCCGCGCGGCAACTGGGCCAGGATCCGTTCGAGATCCGGCGTCGTAACGCCATCCCGCCCGAAGCGATCCCCTACAAGACGCCGTTCCTGCATACCTATGACTCCGGCGACCTGCCGGCCCTGCTCGACAGGACACGCGAAGCGGCCGATCTCGACGGCTTCACCGAACGCAAGGCGGCATCGGCGAAGAAGGGCCTGCTGCGCGGCCTCGGCGTCTCCTTCTATCTGGAATCCTGCGGCATGGGACCCTCCAAGCTGCTGATCGAGCAGGGCTTCACCGCGGGCTATTATGAAGTGGCGACGGTGCGCATCAGCCCGACGGGCGGCATCACGGTTCTGACCGGAAGCCATTCGCATGGACAGGGGCACGAAACGGCCTTCGCCCAGATCGTCGCGGAGAAGATCGGTATCGACCCCGCCCGGATCGAGATCATCCATGGCGACACCGGCCGCATGGCCTATGGCGTCGGGACCTACGGGTCGCGTTCTCTCTCGGTCGGCGGCAGCGCGCTGGCGATATGCACCGACAAGGTCGTCGCCAAGATGAAGAGGATCGCCGCCCATATGCTCGGCGTCGATGTGGCCGTCATCGAAGTGAGCGACGGCATCTTCCGCGCCAGCGGTACCAATCTCGCCAAGACGTTCGCCGAGGTGGCGCAACGTGCCTATGCACCGGTCGACTACCCTGCCGGCCTGGAACCGGGTCTCGACGAGACTTCCTATTTCGACCCCGAAGCCTTCACCTTCCCCTATGGCTGCCACATCGTGGAGGTCGAGGTCGATCCCGACACCGGCATGACGTCGATCTGCCGCTATCTGGCGGTCGATGATTTCGGACGCATCGTCAACCCGCTGATCGTTGCCGGCCAGATCCATGGCGGCGCGGCACAGGCGATCGGCCAGGCGCTGATGGAAAGTTGCGAATACGAGCCTGGAAGCGGTCAGCTTCTGACGGGCTCCTTCATGGACTACGCAATGCCGCGGGCACGCGACATTCCCGATATCGAGATGGAGGCGATGGAGACCATCTGCACCACCAACCCGATCGGCGCGAAGGGCTGCGGCGAAGCCTCGGCGATCTCCGGCCCGGCCGCGGTGATCAACGCGATCTGCGACGCGCTGCGTGACTATGGCGTGAGCCATGTCGACATGCCGGCGACACCCGAGAAGGTCTGGAGGGCGATCCGCTCGGCGGACAAGGCGGTTGCTGCGGAGTGAGGCTCACCGCATGGCAGCGGCGATCTTGATCTTTTCATCATGGGTAATGTCGGGCGCCCGGCTCGACCAATGGACGATCTCTGCTTTGTGGGATTCGCGAACGCGCCCGATAAACCGCCGCGTTTGTTCAGGGCGTCGCGGATGTCGTGCTCGCTGAGTTCGAGAATGTTGCATTCGACAAAGCTGTCATAGCCCAGGAATCCTCGATGATGTGGTTCTCGCGGCAACGGGAAGTTCGGCCTGAAACGCGGCCCTGAGTTGATTCGGAAAACCAGCTCTCGGCCGGCTCCACACACACGACCATTTTTGGCTTTGGCGGGTTCGTCGTCTGGTCAAAAATGCGGTTAACGTCCAACGCGGCGACGGCCATGCCATCACATGCGCATCAGGTACGCTGTCTCGCGCAGGTCTTCGACGAGGGCGTCACGGTACTCCGTCTCGTCGATCATGTCCTCGTACCGCATGATGCCAAGATTGGCGCGTTGCCAATCCGGACCATGCGTGGCAGCGGTACGCTCATTGAAACGTCATCGTTCGCGACGCGCGCAACGCTGCCCCCAGATGCTCCATGTTGCTTTCCGAGAGCGCGCCGATATCCGGCTCCTGGTTCCCGGTGAGACGTAAGTGATAACCGTCGAGCTGCCATGGGACCTGCTCGATGCCCAACTCCGCAAGCCAAAGCGGCTCGCTCTTCAGCATCACGTAAATCTCCAGCGGCACCGGGCCGAATTTCATGGCCTTGTAGGTTGCACCGAAGATCGGTCGGCCGAAGGCGTTCAGATGGCTCTTGTCGGCAAAGTAGCAAGCCTTCAGTATTGGGTGCAGGTCGATCCCGGGTTGCTCGGAAATGATCCAGTGCAGCGCGGCCAGAGCCTTGGCAGGGGCAAATTTGAAACGGATTGGTTTCATGCGACTGCGTCATATAGGTTGAACAACGGGAACATCAACGTCGTGCTTCGCGCCGGCTGCCCGCTGGTTCCGTCAGCCCCCCCTTAGTTCAATCTGCGGCCACGAGGCGCTCGCCGGCAAGGCTGACGTATCGTTGCACCGGCGGTTCCCAGCCGAGCGGGCGTACCGGGCTCTTGCGTTGGGGGACCGGCATAAGCAACCGGCGGCCGCGGGCCGGGTCGGCGACCGGAACGGCAGCGACCAGTTCCTTCGTATAGGCATGCTTCGGGTCCGCGAGCACGAGGCCGGTCGGGCCGGTCTCGACGATGCGCCCCTGGTCGAGCACGGCGACGCGATGGCTCATCCTCTCGACCACGGCGAGATCATGGGAGATGAAGAGATAGGCGATGCCGTATTCCTGCTGGAGTTCGCGCAGGAGTTCGATCACGCGGGCCTGGACGGACACGTCGAGGGCCGAAACGGGCTCGTCGGCGACGATGATGTCGGGACGCGACGACAGCGCTCGGGCGATGCAGATCCGCTGGCGCTGGCCGCCTGAGAATTGGTGCGGGAAACGATCGAGGCTGTCGGGGTCGAGACCGACGCGGCGCAGCAGTTCCACGGCGCGTTCGCGGCGCTCAGCCCGCCGCATGTCGCTGTGGATGGCCAGCGGCTCGGTGACGAGGTCGGCGATCGACATGCGCGGATCGAGGCTGGCATAGGGGTCCTGGAAGACCATCTGGAGCGAGCGCCGGACCGGCCGCATCGCGTCGCGGCCGAGCCTGGTCACGTCGCGCCCGCCGACCACGATACGACCGGATGTCGGCTCGACCAGCTTCAGGATCGACCGGCCGATGGTCGACTTGCCGGAGCCGGACTCGCCGACCAGTCCGAGCGTCTCGCCCCGATCAAGGTGCAGGCTGACGTTGTCGACCGCATGAACCTCGGCGACCAGCCGCCGGAAAGGCCCCTTGCGCACGGGAAAACGCGTGACGAGATTCTCCACCTCCAGAACGGGCGGCGGCGCAACCGCCTCCATCTGCAGGGCAGGCGCGGCATACACCGGCGCGCCTGAGCCGAGCCTCGGCACGGCATCGAGAAGCGCCCTCGTATAGGCCGCCTGCGGCCGCGCGAAGAGCTCGCGCGTCGGTGCAGTCTCGACCCGCTCGCCGTCGCGCATGACGACGACGCGGTCGGCGAGTTCGGCCACGACGCCCATATCATGGGTGATGAAGATGACGGCCGTTCCCGTGTCCTCGCGCAGGGTGCGGATCAGGTCGAGGATACCCGCCTGGATGGTCACGTCGAGCGCGGTCGTCGGTTCGTCGGCGATCAGTAGCTTCGGCGCGCAGGCGAGCGCGATCGCAATCATCACGCGCTGCCGCATGCCGCCCGACAGCTCGTGCGGATACTGCCCGATGCGACGCTCGGGGTCGGAGATCCGGACCCGTTCCAGCATCCCGACGGCGAGCCGGCGCGCTTCGCCGAAACCAAGGCGGCGGTGCTCGATCAGCGTCTCCATGAGCTGGTCGCCGATGGTGAGCACCGGATTGAGCGAGGTCATCGGCTCCTGGAAGACCATCGACATGAGATTGCCGCGGATCGCCCGCATGTGGCGCTCGTCGAGGCCCGCGAGGTCGATCACGTCGTCGCCATGCCGGCGGAAGCGGATCGAACCGCTCTCGATGCGTCCGCCCTCGCGCTCGATCAGCCGCATCAGCGACAATGCCGTCACCGACTTGCCGGAACCGGACTCGCCTACGATGGCGAGCACCTCGCCCGGCGCGACCGAGAAAGACAGGTCGCGCACCGCGAGACGGCTGTGCCGGCGCGAGCGGAAGCCGACCGTCAGGTTGCGGACATCGAGCAACGGCACGGCGACCATGACGCTATTCCGCCGCCTGGGCAACGAGCCGTTGCCGGATCTCGGGATGCTCGTGAAAAGGCGGCAGCGGCGTGATCCAGCGGCGCGCGGTTTCCGCCGCCGAAAGCTCGGCGCGAAAACTGTCCTTGCCATGGACCGTCCAGCCGATCCTGTCGGAAAGTTCCAGCAGGGCCCAGGCGCCGGCCGGCTCCGGATGGGTGGTGAAGGTCTCGGTGAGCGACTGCAGCGTGAAATGCGGCTGGCCGCCGACCATGGTGAGCGTGTTCCAGTGGACATGGCCGGCAAAGCAGCAGACCGGGACCCGTGCCGTGGCGAGGATGGCGCGCACACGTTCGGCGCCGCCGGGATAGGTGGAGGCTTCGGGATTGCGTTCAAAATAGTAGTTGCCTGCCTGGGAGTGGCCGGAAATGGGTACATGGCTGAAGATGGCGAGCGGCTTCGTCGCCTGGCGCACGACGCCAGCGAGCCACAGGAGGTCGGCCTCGGTGAGCACAAAGCCGCCGGGGCGATGGATCCTGGAATCGGCGCGCCACAGCACGAGGGTCCAGTCGCCGAGGTCGATCGTCTGGTTGACGAGCGGCTGGCCCAGGATCTCGGCATTTTCCGCCACGGTGAGATGGTCGCGGTCGTGATTGCCGCAGATGTGGTGGACCGGCGCCTCGATCGCGCGGAAGACCTCGGCGACCTCCCGCTCCAGGAGCCTGTCCGTGGCCGTGTCGACATCCGAGATGCGGTCGCCGAGATCGATGACGGCGTCGGGGCGGACGTCATTGGCGAAGGCGGTGAAGCCGGCGAGCAGGTCGAGCGCGGCCGATCCCTTCTTGGTGAAGCTGTCCTGGCCGTGATGGATGTCGGCAACCAGGCAAAGTCTGAGCGCGGTCATGGTATCCTCGTAACGGGAAGCAAAGGCACGGCCGGACAGCCCTAGAGCGCCGCGCGTCCATCTGGACGCGCAAAGGACGCTCTAGCGCTTTGAATCGACGCATCGGGCTTTCCGAGAATCGTGTACGATTTTCGGGCCGATGCGGAGGGCTGTCCGGCCGCGCATCGGGGTCAGTTGGCGGCGAAATCGATCGAGCCGGCGCGGAAGTCGAGCACGTAGGGAATGTGCCCCGGCTTCGGCGCCCAGTTGACTGATTTGCGCAGCCCCCAGGATTCATAGGGCTGGTAGAGGACCAGGAAGGGCGGGTCCTTTCTGATGCGCTCCATCAGGTCGGCATAGGCAGCGCGGCGATCTTCCAGACTGTCGGAGAAACGGAATTTCTCCCAGGCTGCGGCATAGTCGGCATCCGGCTTGAAACGCCCCTCGCCTTCCGACGGACCGCCCGGCGCCCACATGACGCCGAAGGAACCGAAGGGATCGGCGAAATAGAGCGGGTTCGACCAGTTGCGCACATTCATGGTCGGGTCGTTGCCGGTCCATTTGTCGTCGACATTGATGGCGAGCTTCACGCCGATGCCGGCCCACATCTCCTGGATCGCCTGGGCGGCCAGAAGCCCGTTGGTGTAGTAGACCGCCGAAGTGTCGAAGCGGATCTCTTCGCCCTTGTAGCCGCTCTCGGCAAGCAGCTTCTTCGCCTCTTCGGGATCATATTCGAAGGTCTTCAGCTCCGGCATATAGAGGGGGCCGAACTGCGGGTAGGTGTGGCTCGAAGGCACCACGGCCTTGCCGAGCCAGAGGGCCTCGTTCAGCGTGTCGCGGTCGACCGCCAGCGAAAGGGCGCGGCGGAACTTCGGGTCCTTCATCTTCTCGTTCTGCGTGTTGAAGATGAGGACGTGAAAGAGCGGCGTCACCATGCCCTCCACCTTGAGGTTCTGGTCGGCCTCGATCGTGGAGAGCTGGTCCGGGGGCACGTTGGTGATGACGTCGACCTCGCTGTTTTTCAGCGCGGTGATGCGGCTCGCCATTTCGGGCACCTTCAGCACAGTCACCTTGTCGAGCGGCGCGGGCTCTCCCCAGAAGGCATCGTGGCGCTGCCAGACGAGCCTCTCGCCCGGGATGAACTCGGCGATCCTGTATGGGCCGGTGCCGACCGGAGCGAGCGAGAAGGCTTCATAGTCGCTGTGCTCGGCGAGTTTCGGATCGCCGGTCAGGCCCTTGGTGTAGTCCTCGGGGATGACCATGAGCTGCTGCATGTTGATGAGCGTCTCCCACAGAGGCTCCGGCCGCTTGACATGGACGCGCAGCGTGAAGTCGTCGACCTTTTCCGCCTTGTCGAAATTTCCGAGCCGGTCCTTGGCGCGCACCTGGTAGGGCGGGAAGCTCGACTGGAACATGCGGTTGAAGGAAAAGACCACGTCGTCGGCCGTCATCGCCTCGCCATTGTGGAAGGTGACGCCCTCGCGCAGTTTGAACTCCATGACGGTCGGCTCGACCAGCTGCCAGGAGAGCGCCAGCCCGGGCTTGAACTTCGGTTCGGACGAGGCGTAGTCGCGCTCGATGAGCACGTCGAAGCTGTTGTAGTAGAATTGCGACCCGACATTGGAATGGTCGCGGCCGGGATCGAGATAGGGCGCCATATTGGCCGAGCCGACCTTGAGTTCGATGGCGCCGGCAGTTCCGGGCAGAAGCGCGGCGACGGCGGCGAGCAGTGCCTTGCGGAGCATGTGTGCTTCCTTTCGAGGGTTGTCGATTTCATTGGCCGGGCGGTTCGTCCCGCCTCTTCTTCCGGTTTCAGCGATCACGCAGCCGCACGTCGGTGCGGTCGCGCAGGAAGTCTCCCAGCATCTGGACGACGAAGGTGATCATGACGATGAGCAGTGCCGGCGCGGCGACGACCCAGGGTGCCGAGGGAATGTAGTCTCGCCCCATGCCCACCATCGAGCCGAGCGTGGCGGCCGGCGGGCGCAGGCCGAGCCCAAGAAAGGAGAGCGTCGATTCCAGGAGCACGATGTTGGAGAAGTTGAGCGTGAACATCACCACGACGGGCGAGACGATGTTCGGCACGACGTGGCGGAGCGCGATCCGGGCATCGCCGGCGCCGGCGGCAAGGGCGGCCTCGATGAAGGGCATGCCGCGCAGCTTGACCACCTCACCACGCACGATGCGCGCATACTGCTCCCAGTAGGCGATGCCGAGCACGACGATCAGCACCTGCAGATCGCCGCCGAACAGCGCCACGGCAAGAAGCGCTATCAAGGTGAAGGGCACGGCGATCTGGATATCGACCAGCCCCATGATCAGGTCGTCGACGAGACCGCCGGCCAGTCCGGACAGAAGCCCGAGCGAACCGCCGAGGAGGAGGCCGATCATCGCGCCGAGAAAGGCGACGGAGAGGGTGAGCCGCAGCCCGTAGAGGCAGCGCGACAGGATATCCCGGCCGAGCTCGTCGGTGCCGAGCAGGTAGTCGGGCCGGGCGCGTTCGAAGCCGACCGGCGGACGCAGCCGAGATAGCAGGCTCTGGGCGTTCGGATCGAACGGGGCGATCAGCGGCGCCGCAACGGCGCAGACAACAAGCGCGAGTGCCAGCAGCAGCGAGAGCCGCATGATCCAGTCCGCTTCGGACCAGAATTCCCGGAGCGCCGCGAGGTATCGCGGCGTCCGTCCGGCGCGGGCAACAGGACGATCGGCTGTGGTGTCCGTCATGCCGGCTGCCTCTCAGACCTTTGCCAGGCGCACGCGCGGATCGGCGAGCCCATAGGCGATGTCGACGACGAGATTGACGACGATCACGACCACCGCCACGCACAACACGCCGAACTGCAGAACGGGATAGTCGCGGCTGAGCGCGGCCGAGACGAGCAGTTCGCCCATGCCGCGCCAGGCGAAGACAGTCTCGACCACGACATTGCCCGCGGCCACGAGGGCCGCGACCTGAAGTCCGACGACCGACAATATGGTGATCAAGGCGTTGCGCAGCGCATGCTTGAAAATGACCTTGCGCTCACGCAGCCCCTTCGACCGCGCGGTGCGCAGATAATCCTGGCTCAGCACGTCGAGCATGGCGTTGCGGGTGAAGCGCGTCAGACCGGCAATGTAGAAGGCCGACAGCGCCAGGACGGGCATGACATAGTTGGCCAGGGTGGCGTTGCCGGTCGACGGGAGCCAGCCCAGCCAGAATGAGAAGATCAGCAGCAGGAAGATGGCGAGGATGAAGTTCGGCACGGCGTAGCCGAGAAAGGCGACGGTCATGATGCCGCTGCCGATCCACGACTTGCGATAGACCGCGGCCAGCACGCCGGCGGGTATGCCGACCAGGAAGGTCACCAGCAACGCGCTGCCGATCAACTGGAGGGAGGGCATGATGCGCTCGGCCATGATCGTCACCACCGGCCGGCGTTCGACGAGCGAGATGCCGAAATTGCCGTCGACGAAGGCATAGAGGAAGCGGCCGTACTGGACCCAGATCGGCTGCGACAGGCCGAAATAATCGATCATGCGCTGCCGGTCCTCGGCGCCCAGTCCCTCGCCGGCGATGAAGTCGACGGCGTTGCCGGAGACCCGCGTTGCGAAGAAGACGGCGGTCACGATCGCGAAGACGGTGATGCCCATCCTGAGCATCCGGCTGGTGGCATAGTCGAGCAAATCCCGGCTCCGTTTTTCGTCTTGACCTGTCGAGATCATCTAGACAAGTTGTGTATCGGACGCGTAACGGGCACATGATCGTTTTGTGACGATCCACAGAGGGCGCAGCGGCATGGACAAGGCCTCGAACGAGAGACCCGCACTTCGGCGCGGCGCCGGCGTCGCGGTCTGGCGCCAGATCGAGACGGATATCGAGGTGGACATTCAGACCGGGCTCTACGGACCCGGCGACAGGCTGCCCAGCGAGCATGAGCTCGTCGGCCTTTATGGCGTCAACCGGCACACGGTGCGCATGGCCCTTGCCAAGCTTGCCGGGCGCGGCATCGTGACCGCGCACAAGGGGCGCGGCGTCTTCGTCGCCGGGGAGCCCTTCGAATACAGGCTCGATCGCAATGCCAAATGGAGCGAGGTGGAGAAGCGCTTCGACGCCCGGCCGAGCGGCCGGCTGGTCGACAGCTACCGGCGACCTTCGACGGCGCGACTGTCGCGCATGCTGGGCCTCGGCGCCGGCGCGGAACTCTTGGTGACGGAAAGCGTGCGCACGGCCGGCGCCGACCTGGCCACCTATGGATACCACATGTTCGACGCCGAGCGCTTCGACGGCATCGAGCAGAGTTTCGCCGAAAGCGGCAGCTTCACCCAGGCGCTTTCCCGGCACGGCGTCGGCGAGTTCTTCCGTGCCTCGACCTGGATCGACTGCCGCATGCCGCGCCCGCGCGAGGCGGCAGCACTCGGTATTCCAGTCGAGGCGCCCGTGCTGGTGATGACCTATGTCGACTGCGACGCGGCGCGCAAGCCGATCCTTCTCGGCCACGCCATCATCCCGCAAGGACGCCTGCGTTTCCGCATCGACAGCGATTTCGAAGCGGCCTGACCATTTCCGGTCCAGGGCGTCGCCGGACGACGCAGAATGCGGCCGGACCATGGCGCCCGAGCGCTACAGCATGGGTGGCAACAACTAATCCATTGGGACTAGCGGGCGGCTTAAATCCCCAGTCCGTGCCTCCCCCGATCGATGATCTATCCTGAGGCCGACCGCCGCCCGACAATGAGCGCTCGACAAGACCGGTCAAATGCCAAGGCTCGGGTAGCGTTCAAAAAATGGGTGACCTGGATCTCCGCTTCTATCTGTCGATACTGCTGCGCCGCGCGCCCTACTTCCTGGCGACGGCTGCTGTCGTCGTGGTCGCCTCCGCTGTCGTCTCCCTGTTCCTTCCTGAGGTCTACCGCGCCAGCTCCAAGATCCTGGTGGAGGCGCCGCAGATCCCCACGGCACTGGCCCGGTCGACCGTTCCCACGACGGCTCTCGAACAGTTGCAGATCGTCCAGGAGCAGGCGAACACCACCGACAATCTGGTCGCGCTCGCTCGAAAGCTGAATGTCTATGGCAGCGACGTCGCCGGGCTCTCCGATGCCGACATCGCCAAGGACATGCGAGCGCGCACCAGCTACGAGCAGGTATCGCCCCCCGCCCAGGAAGTGACCGTCGTGGAAATCTCCTTCGATGCGCCGAATCCGGTTCTTGCCGCCGATGTCGCCAATGAGATCGTGTCTTTCATCCTGCACAAGAATGCCCGGCAACGCGCCGACCGCGCTGGTGACACGGCACAGTTCTTCGAGGCCGAGGTCGAGCGGCTCAAGACGGAACTGACGAAGGTCGAGGCCGACCTGCTGAAATTCAAGACCGAGAACAGGGACACGATGCCGGACAGCCTGGAATTCCGCCGCAGCCAGCAGGCCGCCCAGCAGGAAAGGCTGATGATGCTCGAGCGCGAGGAGGCCGAGTTGCGCAGCCGGCGGAACAACCTCGTTCGCACCTATGAAACGACGGGGATCATCACGAAATCGGGCCCCCTGACGCCGGAGCAGCAGATGCTGCAGGACCTGAACCGGGCCCTGTCGGACCAGCTGGCGATCTTTTCGGAAGAGAGCCCCAACATCCAGGCGCTCAGGAAACGCATCGCCGCCGTACAGGAGAGCCTCCGGGAACGGCAGGCGAACAGCGAGAGCGGGAATTCGGGCAGCAAGCTGGCGATGTCGGAGCTCGACTTCCAACTCGCCGACATCGACGACAGGCTCCGCTACATCGCCAAGCAGAAGCCTGTCATCACCACTGATCTCGCAGAACTCGCAAAGACGATAGCGGCCACTCCGGGCAAGGAGACGCTTCTGTCCGCGCTCGAGCGGAACCGGCAGAACATCCAGACGCAATACAATACGGCCGTGGCGCGGCTGGCCGAGGCCTCGACCGGTCAGGAGATCGAGATGCGCTCGAAAGGCGTCCGGTTCTCCATCCTGGAGCCGGCGACGCCGCCGGAATACCGGCTCAGCCCCAATCGCAAACGCATTGTGGCCGCTGGCGGCCTCGGCGCGATCGGACTGGGCCTAGGCATCGTCGTCCTGCTCGAACTGCTCAACAAGACCATACGGCGTCCGATCGAGCTGACCCAGACGCTCCAGATCCAGCCGCTCGCGACGATCCCCTACATCGTCGGTCCTGGCGAGTTGCGAACCGGCCGGCTCCGGCGGCGTCTCGCCGGCCTCGTCGGGCTGGGGGCCTCCACTGTGATCTCGCTGATCGTGGTTCGCGCGGCGATGGCCGGGTTCACGCCTGACGCCATGCCCGGCATCATCGACCTCGCAAATCTCGTCTAGCCGTCCAGAAGCCGCCCAACAGGGAACGGAGTACCATGGAGCGAATACAGGCAGCACTGCAGAAGGTCCGCGAACAGCGCGGGTCGGATCAGGCGGCGGAACAGACCTTCTCGTCATGTCTGCGTCTGGGCAGCGAAGTGGCGTGGGAAAACCTGCCGAGGACCGTCGCCGATCCCAAGCTCCTGGCGCACAACCGCATCGTGACCGCCTATCGGTCCGACGCCGCCCATGTCGCCTTCGACATGCTTCGCACTTCTGCGCTGCAGAGCCTGCGGGAGAACAACTGGACGGTTCTCGCAGTGACGTCGCCGACGCCGGCCTGCGGCAAATCGGTCGTGAGCCTCAACCTTGCCTTCAGTCTCGCCAACCAGAAGGAATGCCGCACGGTCCTGATCGACCTCGATCTGCGGCGGCCTCAGATCGGTAAGCTGCTCGGCGCCAAGACATCCGCATCGATGGAGAGCTTCCTCGCCGGACGCGCGGACGTGGAGGACGTCTTCGTCCGCTACAGCGACAATGTCGCAATCGCATCCAACAACCGCCCGGTGCGTTTCTCGGCCGAGCTGCTGGCCAGTTCGGATGCAGCCAAGGCGCTGAAACGCGTGAGGCAGAAGCTCGATCCCGATGTCGTCATCATCGACATGCCGCCGATGCTGAGCAGCGACGACGTGCAGGCCTTCGCCCCCAATGTCGACTGCTCGCTTCTGGTGCTGGCGGCGGAGATGACCACGATACGGGAGGCCGACATCTGCGAACGCAAGCTTGCGGACAAGACCAATGTGCTCGGCGTGGTCCTGAACAAATGCCGCTATACACCGGACAAATACGGCTACTGACCGGAAACAAGATGCCGAGAGGCGGGGTCATGGGTTCATGACGGCGAGCCACTTCCAGATCTATTCCCGTCATTTCGGGCTTCGCGAGCGTCCGTTCAGCCTGCTGCCCGACCCGGATTTCCTGTTCTGGTCAGCCAACCATACCAAGGCCTACGCCATGCTGGAATACGGCATCGCGACTTTGGCTCCGATCACCGTGATCACGGGCGAGATCGGGGCCGGCAAGACGACCCTGATCCGCCAGTTGCTACGGGCCGCGCCTCGGGACCTGCGCATCGGCCTGGTCTCCAACGCCCTCGGCCATCGCGGCGGCCTGCTCCACTGGGTGCTTTCCGCGCTCGGCCGGGACGTAGCCGCCAAGCTGCCCTATGCACGGCTATTCGCCCTTTTCGAGACCTTGCTGCGCGACGAACTTGCCGCCGGGCGCCACACGGTCCTCGTTTTCGACGAGGCCCAGAACCTGTCCGCCCGGATGCTCGAGGAACTCCGCTGCTTCTCCAACGTCAACGGCGAAAAGGACGAACTCCTGCAGATCGTCCTCGTCGGCCAGCCGGAGCTCAACCGCATCATCGGGCAGCCGCGGATGCTGCAATTCGCCCAGCGCGTTTCGGCGCAGTTCCACCTCCACGGCCTTTCCGCCGAGGCGGTGCGGGGCTACATCGCCCATCGCCTCAAGATCGCGGGAACCGAGCGCGAGATCTTCACCCCGGCTGCCTGCAATCTCGTCCATCTGGCGAGCCGCGGCCTGCCGCGCGTCATCAACCAGATCTGCGACTATGCCCTCGTCTACGCCTTCGCAGACGACCTGACGGCGATCGACGCCGATCTGATCCGGGACGTGGTCGCGGACCGGCACAACCTGCCCCTCAATCTGGACGGCGCGGCGGCGTCGGCCCGTGCCGAGGTCCAGGCGCCGTCGCTGTCCCCGGGCATCGCCAAATAGTGTCGTCCAGGCACGTCTGACGTCGCCGCGGTGTGCGGCTAACCGTCTTACCTTTCCAGCCGCGGAACGGCATGAAGCTGCGTCAATACATCCCGCAGACGGCCGTGGACAAACCGCCCCTGTGATCGCGCGGTGGGCAGGGCCGCGCTCGCGGCTTTGCGCTCACCGATGTCATTTCCTTAATCATTTCAGCGTTCTCTGTGCGACCCGCATCATTGCGGCGGAATTGCGACTGCAAGAGCGTCACACTCCTTCACTTTTGTTGATTTGCGACGTCACGAGCCTATGCATTAGCAGGCACTACAGTAGCGTAGGCTTAATCAATTTGATCTAGCCACGATACCCAGAAGTAGTGCGCGCGCCGTCAGGGGCGTGAAACGAAAAGGATAGAAGAATGGCAAGCAAGTTCCCAGACGCGTCGAATACCGGCGTGCCCGCTGGAGTAACGCTGACCCCGTCCGGCTCGATCGTCGTCACCAAGGCGGGGACGGTGCTCAAGAACCTCGACATCAAGGGCGACATCTATGTCATGGCGCCCAACGTTACCATCGAGAACTGCCGCATCACGACCAGCTCCTGGCAGGGCATCAACACCAACGGCAGTGCCAGCGGGCTCGTGGTGCAGAACTGCGAAATCAACGGCCAGGGCAAGATGGCCGGCTCCTACGGCATCATGGGCCACGGAACCTTCATCGGCAACAACATCTACGGCTTCGAAAACGGCATCGGCCTCAGCGGCGGATCCGGCGGCATCGTCAAGGGCAACTTCATCCACGACCTGCAAGCCCCCGGCTCCGATCCCCACTATGACGGCATCGCCATCCAGGGCGGTCAAAGCAACGTGCTGGTCGAGGGCAACACGGTGTTCGCGCGTGACACCTCGAACATCTTCATCAAGAACGATTTCGGGCCGATCTCGGACGTCAGGGTGAACAACAACTATCTCGCCGGCGATCCCGGGATCATGATCTATGTCGACGGCCGTGCCTCCGGCGGCCCGATCACCGGCGTCTCGATCACCAACAACTACATGGAGAAAGGCTACTACGACTACTTCTCCATCGACAACAGCTCGCCCGTGATTTCCGGCAACGTCTACCTCAAGGAAGGACAGTCTCCCTACGACGTCGGCGGCGGAAGCACCGGTGGCACAGGCGACGGGAGCACGACCGTCAAGACGATCATGGGGACAGCGGGCCACGACATCATGCCTGCCACCGGCATCTCCAACAGCGGCAGCGAGAAATATTACGGCCTGGCCGGCAACGATACGCTGCGTGGCGGCGCCGGTGCGGACCATCTCGACGGCGGCGCGGGGTACGACGCAGCAAGCTATGCCGGCTCGAATGCCGGCGTTACCGTCAGCCTGTTGACCGGGAAAGGTACGGGCGGCGATGCCCAAGACGAAACGCTTGTCAGTATTGAAAATCTTATGGGGTCTGGCCTTGCGGACAGACTGTACGGCAACTCAGGCAACAACGTGCTGAATGGCGGCGCCGGCGCCGACTATCTCGACGGCGGCAACGGGATAGACACAGCGAGCTATTCCGGATCCAACGCGGGCGTCACCATAAATCTCGCGACGGGCAGGGGCACCGGCGGCCACGCCCAGGGCGACACGCTCGTCAACATCGAGAACCTCAACGGATCGCACTTTGCCGACAAACTCTACGGCAATGCCGGCAACAATGTACTCAAAGGTGGAGCCAGCGCTGACTTTCTCAGTGGCGGGGCCGGTGCCGACTATCTCGATGGTGGTAGCGGTGGGGATGCGGCCAGCTACGCAGACTCCAATGCGGGGGTGACGGTAAGCCTCCTGACGGGCAAAGGCTCTGGTGGCCACGCCCAAGGAGACACCCTTCTGAACATCTGGAACCTGGTCGGATCGCGCTTTGCCGACAAGCTCTACGGTAATGCCAGCAACAATGTCCTCGTAGGTGGAGCCGGTGCCGACTATCTTCACGGCGGCGACGGCAGCGATATGGCGAGCTACTCCGGCTCCAACGCCGGTGTGACGGTCGACCTCAGGACCGGCAAGGGCGCTGGCGGCCATGCCCAGGGCGATACGCTGGTGAGCATCGGAAACCTGAAGGGGTCGAGCTACCACGACAGGCTCATTGGCAACGACAACGCCAATCTGCTCGATGGCGCAGTCGGAAACGACACACTATATGGCCTGGGCGGCAACGACGTTCTGAAAGGCGGAGCCGGCAACGATGTCTTGATCGGCGGCGCCGGCAAGGATACCTTCGTCTTCAACACCGCTCTCAACGCCGCGACGAATGTCGACAGGATCACCGACTTCTCCGTGGTCGACGACGTCATCCATCTGGAGAATGCGGTGTTCAAGGCGTTGGCCGCGACGGGCACGCTGTCGAGCGGCTATTTTGTCAAGAACACCACTGGTCTGGCGCAAGATGCCAACGACCACATCATCTACGAAACCGATACGGGCAAGCTGTTCTACGATTCGAACGGCAGCGCAGCGGGCGGCTCGGTGCACTTTGCGACGCTCAGTCCGAGTCTCAACCTGACGGCTGCCGACTTCGTGGTGATCTGACGCGAGCAGTTGGCGTCTCCATGTCGGACGGCGTGGAGGGCTCTCGGCAAAACAATGGAAGGCCGGCGCATGCGCGCCGGCCTTCTCATCATCAGGCGCCCAAGCGGGGCTCGACATCATCGGAATAGGTAGCCATTTCAACCTTTGACGATAATCACTCGTAGGACGAACCCCTTTAACGTTCCACCCCTATGGCCGAGCACTTTCTAACGTCGAAACGCCGGGTGGGAGAATGAAGACCGAACATGCTGACCTCGCACGGACCGGACGACGGGGTCCGGATCGGGATCGCATTTCAGGCGAGGCCCGATACCTGCTCAACAATGACGAAGGGTACCGTTGGCTGGTCAGGGAGGCGCAGGTCGCAGCGGTCTCGCTGGACGCCGGGACGACACTGGCCCGGGTCGCCGACGCAGCGCGTTTCGCAGCCGGCTTCCATACCGGCCGCTTCGCGGACGGCTCGATCGAGAACCTGGCGCTGCATATCGGCGCCTCGCTCATGGATCGAAGACCTGCCCCGTTCTCGAGCGCCAAGCCGTCAGGGCGACGCAGGGTCCTTCAGTTCGCCTCCCATCTGGCTCGGATCGGCGGACATACGCGCATGCTCCAGAACTGGATCAAATACGATCCGGACTCTTGCCATACCGTGGTCGTCAGTTCCCAGGGCGGGCGGGACGTTCCGGCCAGCTTCATCGATGCCGTTTCGGAGAATGGAGGCCATCTGGAGTTCCTGCCCGAGGAAGCCGGTCTCATCGAGAGGTCGCTCCGGCTGCGGCAACTGGCAAGAGAGCATGCCGACCTCGTGATACTGCATCACGACAGCAGCGACGTCGTGCCGACGGTTGCCTTCGCTCTTGACGACCTGCCTCCGGTTGCCGTGCTCAACCATGCCGACTTCCTGTTCTGGCTGGGCAGTTCGGTTGCGGACTTCACCATAAACCTGCGGCAGTCGGCCGCCGACCGGAGACGACAAGTCCCGGTCGAAGCCCTGCTGCCGGTGCCGCTGGCTGAATCCGAGAGATACCTGTCGCGGGAGAAGGCCCGAGAGATCCTCGGCATTCCGGACAATCAGGTGGCGCTCCTGAGCATAGCGCGCGCCATGAAATTCCTGCCGTCGGGCGGACAGAACTTCATCGCCACGGCCGGCCGGATCCTGGACCGCGATCCCCGCGCCCATCTCTACCTCGTGGGAGCGCGTCGCGAGGACATACGCCCCGGCCTCGGAGCCGACCCACATGAGCGCATTCACTTCGTGGGCCCGCTGGACGATCCCAGCGCCTGGCGGGCCGCCGCAGACATCTATCTCGAGTCGTTCCCGTTCGGTTCGTCGACGGCCCTGCTCGAGTCCACATTGTTCAGTCTGCCGGTTGTCCGCGCCTACGATTCCCCCTGCCGGCTCCTCGTCACAGATGACGATGCCATCAAAGAGGTCGTGTCCAGCCCGGTGAACGAGCAGGGCTACATCGAGCAGGCCGTCGCGCTCATCGCGGACGCTGATCGACGCGCCGCAGAAGGACATGCCCTGGCGGCACGCATACGGCAGCAGAACATGGGGCCGGCATGGAAACGCCAGCTCGACGAGATCTATCGCCTGGCGGAAAAGACCCGGCATCATCCAAGGAGAATAGCCCCGACAACGTTGGTCATCTCGGAGGAGGACATAAGGCTGAGCAACTGGATGCTGCGCGACCAAAGAGGGCTTCCGTCCCTCTCAGGATCGGGCCTCGACGGCAACTTCCTCCTTCATCGTATCAGGACCGCACGGGAAGCCGGCCGCTACGACATCGCCCGTCGATGTGCATGGAAGATCCTGACCGAGAAGCCGCTCTTGCCGGCGGCTTGGCGGCAACTCGCCGCAAGTTGTGCCGGACGCTAGGCCGTCAGGCTCAGCCAAGCGGCTTCGGCTCTCCATTCCCTCGGCCGGAAGCCATGCGACATGACCAGAATAGATTGCTCTATCCCAACAACGATCCAGCTTCGCCATGCAACTGGTCGGGAACACCCCACGGCCTCGGCAATGGGTTGAAAATCGGCGGGAGCGACAGTGGTACCGGTCCCCAGCAATCTACCGATGCGGCGGCCTGCGCAGGTGGCGGTTCGCCGGGGGGTGCCGAGCCTCGCCTGAGTGCCGGAGAACGGTGTGCTGGTGGACGGATGGCCGATGCATCAATCACGCCGATATGTAGAAACCTCCCAAACTCGCGGGAATCCCCGCCCGCACAAAAGAGAACCACAACATTCAATTGTCCGCGCACTGCCCCTTCGAAGGTCAAATGCCGATCCTGCGGCATCGCCAGCGCCGGATCAAATCCTCGATGCGCAATGCAATCGCCGATGGCGCCCACAGCGGATGCAGCGGCAGCGACGTCATCCCGAGCCGTTTTCGCCTTGCGAGTGCTCGGCCCGCTTTCGTATTCGTCACATCGACCTGGATCTCACGTGCAAGAGCCTCGAACTCCTCGGTGGGGAAATCCCGAAATCCCCTCGCATAGGCATAGTTGACGCGCTCCAGTGCCTGGCGCGCCATGGTTCGACGCGCGGTTTGCAGAAGGCCGCCGTCCAGGTTACTGCCGACGCCGGCGAAGACCACTTCGAAAGACTGCCAGCGCTGCTTCAGGTCTACAAACTGGCCCCGGGCAGTGCCTGAACTGAATTCCCGCCGGTTCATGTTGACCGCGTGGCTGCGGTAGTAGGCCTGATCCACGCCAATCAGGAAACCGATGTCCGAGACGGCAGAAGTGCGTAACCACATTTCGAAGTCGCCGGCATGAGGGAGATCGGGGCGATAGCCACCGATCTCCCGCAGCACCGAGGTCCGCATGACAACCTCTGGCGATGCCACGACATTGTATCCTTCCCGGCAACGGTCACGCAGCCAATCGACGCCCGACCAGATGATCCATTCCTTTCCGCCGCTGCGACTTGGAGGCAAGTCACCGCTGAAGTGGATTCCGTTTCCGTAGACCAGCCCCACCGACGGCTCCGCGGCCAGAAGTTCGGCGGCGCGGGTAAGTGCGCCCGGCGTTACCAGATCGTCGGCTGACAAGAGCAGCACGAACTCTCCGGTCACCGCCTCGAGACCGTCGTTATAGGTCGCGATGTGCCCTTTGTTTTGCTCGTGCCGTATCACGCGCACGCGCTTGTCTTGTCTCTGGATCGACAGGGCGATGTCGAGGCTATCGTCAGTGGACTTGTCATCGACGATAACAACCTCGATGTCGATGCCCGGCTGGTTTCGTGTGACGCTCTCGACGCACTGCCGTAGATAGTGGCCATAGTTGTAGCACGGGATGACGACGCTGACGCGAGGGACCCGATCAAGCGCCCGGGCCCTCTTGATCCGTCCCTTTGTAGACTTTACGGATGCACGGCTGAAAAGATCCATGGTTGATCCCCATCAGACGTTATGCTTTCAGGGCGCGGCGGAACGCAGCGTCCACCGCCGCTCCGGCGTCATCCCACGATCTTGAAAGGACACTCTCGGCCGCCTGCCCGGACAGTGCCTCGAAGTCAGGCATCCTGACCACGGCTTCCAGGGCAGCTGCCAGCGCATGGGGCGTCGTGGCAGCGTAGCGGACATAGGGGCTCTCCAGCACGATGCGGTTGTGTTCGGCGTCGTTGACGACCGGAATGCACCCCGCGGCAAGCATCTCGCAAGGAACGAGCGACACGTTTGTCAGGGAAAGGCTCAGTCCGGCAAAGCACCGGTTGTAGATTTCGTTGAGTTCGGCTGGCTTCACCAATCCGTGGTTCACGAACTTGAACGGTAGGTCTCCCAGCTTCTCCCCGTAGAGATGCAAGTCGATTTCGGGGTTCCGCTTCGCGAATATTTCCAGAGCCAAGAGCCCCAGTTCGGTCCCGCGCCTCGGAGTTCCCGTCCGGGAATAGAATGCGATCCCCGCTCGCCTCGACGCCGGGTTCCGACTATAGCGGGAGGTGTCGCATCCGAATGGAAAGTGGTCGGCATCCATCCCAAACTCCCCTGACAGCTTCTGCGCCAGCCACCGACCAGCCGTGATGGCATGAAAGCCCATTCGATAAGTGTTCTCTGCAAGAACGCTCTGTGTGCCTACGGGATCGAAATACGGCTCGTAGTCCTGCACGAAATAGAAGCGCTTTCCGGTGCAGCGTGCGTTGAACACCGCATAGGCAGTTGGCCAACCGGTGGCCACGACCGCATGCGCATCCGCCATCCCTTGGCGGACATCGGCAATCGGGCAGGTAAGGCCGTAGTGCTCACGGGCAATTCCCTCGTAATATTTCAAATCCGCGCGACAGGCGTCATAAAAATAGACTTTGTTCTTGTATCCCATACGATCGAGATACTTCACGATCCGATAACATGTTGCGTGTCCACCTGATCCGGGGCCCGCGGGATGCGTCACCCAGTTGACCGATATCGGCCCGCCCGGGGCAATCTTGGGGACCTCGGCCCGAAAGGGTTGGCTGAGATCGGCCGCCATCACGTCATCGGGGAAGACCTCCAGGATCCCGTTGCGGGGTCTCACCCAGTCCGACGCCTTGGACCTTACACGATCTACGATTCCTCTATACCCGTCGGTCGCCAGAATACCGCTGACCTGACGGCTGCGGCGGCCGAATTGAAGACGCGCCGCATTGAGAATTGATGCTGTCATCGCTCGGAAACCCGCCAACTGATCCGTTGCCACCGCGTCAAGGCCATTCACAAGGTGCACCCACTCGGCACGCGAGCTGAGCTTTGCCCGGCAATCCTCGCCCCCACTCGACCGCCACTCCACGCGATCGAGCAATCTCTGCATAGCTGGCAATTCGGTCAATGGTCGCTCCATGCGCATCACCCTGCACTTCCAGCAGTCGAAGCAAGACGCCGCAACAATACGCCGCGCTGCGGCGGCATCGCTCCTCAGTTGTAGGAACGAGCGCCCAACTTGCCGAAGGGATAGTTCAGTTTGCACCCAAATGGGTAAAGCCGGCTGCTACATAAGCTGATCTCGGCTCGGTTGCCCGTGCCAAAATCCCCCATGTAGAATGCATGCTCGGTGAAAATCGAGATCCGCTCAACCGGAGGTCACAGTGGTCTACCTGCACGAAATGGACGAGAAGAACGGCTTCATTCCCTATGACATCGATAGGGAAAAGGGTTGTGAACTCCACGAGACTTTCCAGAATGGGGCCCCCTATCCGCACATTATCATCGATGATTTCCTGCCTCCGGATATTCTTGACGTTTGCCTCAGGGAGTTCCCCGCCGGGTCGGACAACGCGGAGGAGAAATTTGACAGGAACCAAGAGCGCCTGAAAGAAAGTTTCAATCCTGATAGGCTCCATCCTTCCATCAGGCAGCTTTTTTATTCTTTCAACTCACGTCCATTCATTCGAATCGTCGAGAACGTAACCGGCATCAAAGGGCTTGTCCCCGATCCATATTTTGCCGGCGCGGGCCTTCACCGCGTGTCCCAAGGTGGCCACCTGTCGATACATGCCGACTTCAACCACCACAAGCCGATGAACCTTGAACGGCGTGTCAATGTTCTGATTTATCTCAACAAAGACTGGCGCGCCGAATATGGCGGATCATTTGAGCTGTGGGATCAAGGTATGACCAGATGCGTCCGGTCCGTCGTGCCCAGTTTCAACAGATGCGTCATGTTCAATACCACCCTGGAAAGCATGCACGGCAATCCTCAGCCAATCAACCATCCCGACCGGGTGCCTCGGAGGTCGATCGCACTCTACTACTACACTGCGACCTGGGATGAGACCAAGCGCGACGCCACGACTCAGTTCCGGGTCCGTCCCGGCACTTCCGATCATGTGGATTGGCGGGTCAGGTTCTCGGAAGCGGCGACCGAACTTGCGCCTCCCCTGGTGATGCGAAGCGTCCGGCGTCTGAAAAAGCGTCTTGCCGGCGCCTCGTGACGTGCGGCCCATCGCCGGATCACTGCGCCCCCTGGACGGGGTTAGGGTCAGATCCGCCGTCTCGCAGGGTCGTGTCGACATTGCCAAGGAGCAGCCGGCGAAAAAGCGTCTACCTTGGCCCGTCTCCTTGTTCCTGATCGGACTGGTCATTCCCTGGATAATACCCCTGGGGCAGTTGAACCTGTCCTTCTACCGCTTTGTTCTGTTAGCCACGCTCTTGCCGTGCCTGGTCATGTGGGTGAGCGGCAGGGCCGGACGGATCAGGGCAGCCGACATCGGTCTGCTGTTATATTCCGGCTGGGTCGCACTCACCCTGATCATGGCACACGGTGCCGCATCCGGAACCCAGTCCGCCGGGATATTCTTCATCGAGACGATGGGCGCCTATCTTCTGGCACGCTGTTACATACGCGATGCCGAAGATTTCCACAACGTGATCGCTCTATCCACGAAGCTCGTAATCCTCCTGCTTCCCTTTGCGGTCTACGAATTTCTGACCGGAAACAAGCCACTGCTGTCGGTATTGGGCGCAATATTCCCCACCGTCGAAGTCACGATGATGACCCCCCGACTGGGCTTCTGGCGCGTGCAGGGCCCTTTCCCGCATTCGATCGCCTTCGGCCTCTTCTGTGCAAGCACTTTCACGTTGACGTACCTCATTTCCGATCCGGGACGCAGTGCCTTGTCGCGAAAATTTCTGGCAGGCTTGGTGGCGATTACAGCAATCCTGTCCCTGTCGTCCGCACCGATCGCGGGATTGGTTGTTCAAGGCGCGTTGATGGCCTGGAATTGGCTGCTCAGGCAATACGACATCAGATGGAAGATCTTGTGGGGCCTGGCGTTCGCGGCATATCTGGTCATCGAGTTCGGGTCCAACCAGACGCCGGTTCAATTCTATATCTCTCACTTCACCTTCGATCAGCAGACGGGCTGGTTCCGAATCTGGATATGGCAGTACGGTTCTGCCTCAGTGCTCAACCACCCGCTGTACGGGATCGGATTTGGAGATTGGGCGCGGCCGAAATGGATGGCGCCCGACAGCATCGACAATTTCTGGCTCGTCACCGCCGTGCGGCACGGCATCCCGGCCCTCGTTCTTCTGGTCGTATCGTGCCTTGCAATCGTCTTGCCGATTGCGTTCAATAAAGGTCTCGATAAGAAGCTGGGAAACGACAAGTTAGCGTATCTTATCTGCATGGCCACATATTTTATTGTTGGCACCACCGCTCATTTTTGGGGCGCTACCTACGTTTGGCTCCTGTTTCTCCTGGGCGCTGGTGTCTGGATGCTGACTGTCGAGTCCGGTGAAAAGGCCCCGTTGGATGAAACGGATTCAAGCATGCGGCGTCGACTCTCGTCGAACCGGCACGGCGCAACTCGACCATCTCGCCATGGTCGCGTGGCCAGTCAAACGAGGGAAACGTGATATCCGGTGAAGCGACATGGTGTCGATCCGGGGCGGCGTCAACGGCAAACCGCAAACCTCATGTGAGGTTTTGAATAGCACCACCGTACCTGCTTCTTGTCAGACCGGCTGTTATCGTTTCGGGAGGCCGGTAGCAAACGATGAGCCCAATGGACCACAACGTGCGCAACGAACTGAGAAGGCACATCGAGCTTTCCGATCCGGACGACGGCACCCTCGCGGGCGCCATGGAACTGCTCACGATGGATGCCTGTCGCTGGCTCCGTCCCGAAGAGGTCGCCGATCGCAGCGAAGTATCTCCGCTCGTGATCGCCAAGCTGCTCTACCGCCATCCGTCCTTGCGGGCGATGGCTTGGTTCCGGCTGGCAACACTGATGCATCGCCGGAAGGTGAAGGTGTTGCCCGGTATCCTGCAACGGCGTCTGCTAAGGCTGTACGGCCTTGAGCTCGTGCCCGGTACGAAAATCGGTGGCGGGCTGTATATCGCACATCCGGTCGGCTGCGTGATCGTCGTGGAATCCATGGGCACGAACGTGTCGCTGATGGGCAGCGTCACCTTCGGACGGCGCGAGTTGTTGCGCTGGCCAGTGGTTGGTGATCGCGCGTTCTTCGGGGCCGGGTGCCGCGTGCTCGGCGCCGTCGAGATAGGCGCACGGGCGGTCATCGGCGCCAACGCTGTTGTCCTGGCCGACGTTCCGACCGGTGCCACCGCCGTAGGAATTCCAGCGCGGGTGCTACCGCGCTAGCTTAGTGGGAGCGCCGCGCATCGGACGCGCAAAGGAGGCTTTGCGGTGATCAGCGAAGTCGCCTGTCTTCAGGTTTGCTCGCATCGTGCCAGCCCAAGTCTCGCCGGCGGGCACTGTTGCTCGACGACCACAAGGGCGACGAATTGTTGGTCTCCGCCCCGCTCATCGCCGCGTCATCGCGTCTTCATAGATTGCCGAAGCAGCCAGCAAGAAGCCGCCGGCGCCGTAGAGCTGGGTGCTTTCCGGGCGCACCTCGTCGGGTGCATCGCCGATCTGCTGCACACGGCCAAGGCGCCCTTCCGGTGACACTGCGCCGACAAGCGCCGACCAGGCACGCAGGATGGCAGGCCTGTATGTTTGGCCGTCGAGCAGGCCAAGAGCCACGCCGCGTTGCATGCCATAGACGACGAAGGCAGTGCCACTCGCCTCCGGTTGACTGCGGAGCGCCAACATCGACGACCTCCAGAAGCCATCCTTCGCCTGCGCGCGCAGCAATGCCGCCGACATGCGCATGAAAAGCCTCTGATAGAAGATTCGCGCGCTGTCATCGCGAGGAAGGGCGTCGAGCATGTGCAGGATGCCGGCATAGGCCCAGCCATTGCCGCGGCTCCAGAACAATTTCTCGCCGAATTGGCCGTGCTGCCCGAAAAAACGACTGTCGCGGAAGAACAGCCCGGCGTCCTTGTCGAACAGATAATCGGCGGCGGCGCGGAATTCCCGGTCGGCATAGTCGCGGTAACGCGGATCGCCCGTCACCGCGCTGAGTTGTGCCCACGCCGGCGGCCCCATGAAAAGCGCGTCGCTCCAGCACCAGCGCGCCGTGCACGAGGCGTCGGGATAGGTGGGCACGAAATCGAGCGCCACCGTGGGCGGCGCCGCCAGGATTGCGTCGAAATAGGCGCGCACGCTCGTCAACGCCTCATCCCCTGCGAGCCCGTCCCGTCGGAGCGCCAGATAGACCTGCGCCACGGCATGGTCGTCGGCATGCATCAGGCGGTCGCCAAGGCGAAAGTCGTTGGCCTCGGCCCAAGCCAGGACCTTGGCGGACAAAGCATCAGAGCGAGCGACCCGCGCCCAACGCTCCAACCCGATATAGAGTGACGCCTGAACCCAGCCGCGGCTGAATTCTGCATGCTCGGGCAAGCGTGTCACATAGCTCAGGTCGTCGAGGTGCGAGACCTGCCACACAGCCACTGCGTCCGCCACCCGCCGTACGGCTCCGGCATTGGGCGCGGCGGAAAAGCCCTTCGCCTGCCCGGCCAATGTCCAGGTCGTCACGACGAGCAACGTCGCGACGACCGGCGCCAACAGCAGATAGTGGCCCATGACGCCGCGCTTCCGTTTCGTCATCGAGGTTCCCTGCACTTTCTGTCGGCCGCGCGGGTGCGCGAAAGATCGCGGATTACCCCGCCCTGACGGAAATGGCCTTGCCGGTATCGGCATCGACATTACCGGAAAAGGTCGGAGCGGCGGCGTCGACGGAGAAGAACCCGTAGCCGCCCCGCTTCACCCGGTTATTGGTCACCGAGACATTGGTGATGACGCCCTTCGGGCCGCGCCCATCGACATACAAGGCAAATCCCGGCGTACCGACCAGAAGGTTGTGATTCACGCGGACATTGTTGATGTCGCCGAAATCGTTCTTGATGAAGATGTCGGAAGTGTCGCGACCGACGATCGTATTGTCCTCGATCAACACGTCGTTCTGGGCGCCCTGGACGGAAATGCCGTCGTAATGACCCTCGTCGCCGACGCCGCTTTCGAGATCATGGATGTAGTTTCCCTTTACCACGGACTTGCCGGCCTGCAGGACAATACCGTTCTCCGCGCCGGATATGTCGTTACGCAGGAACGTCCCCGAACCGAGGATCGGTGCGCTACTTCTACCGCGATTGCCCGGGCCGATCAGGGTGCAATCCTGGATGGTCGGGCTGGTCGCGCCTTCGAGGTCCACACCGAAGTAGTCGTTGTAGATCAGCCTACAGTTCTTCATGACGAAGTTCGATCCGAGGACACGGATGGATTGTCGGATCTCCTTGTTCTCGATCATGACGTCGTTTGCCTCGATCCTGAACGGCCCGTCATAGGGAGCAAGAACCGTTCCCGCCGGCACACCGGTATTGCTCGCGTCGGGGAAGGCGAAATCCGCCTGTGGCAGCGGGTCCGATGCAAACTGGCCGGCCAAAAGGATGCGCTTCCAGAACGCCTCGATCTCGGCTTCCATCCGGGTCATCTCGGCGTCTCCAGTCTCGAGCCCGTCCCGGGGCGAGACCACCTCTTGCCCGGAGGCAAGAGCCGCGTCTGCGGCGGCGACCACATTTGCCGGCGTGTCCATCGATTGCCTGCGGTTGGCGGTCATGTCGTTACTCTATCTTTTTGGTTGGACATCGGATTCTTCCCGAGACCGGTTCATGCCGCTCGCCGAGATTGCCCGCCAGGGCCACCCCCTAGAACCACCTCTTCACCGACATGGCGACGGTTCGGCGCAGCAACCGCGCGGGTGCCAGATGCCCCGCCAGGATCCGGTCGACCTTCTCGTCGGTCGTGTCGCGTCGAATGGAGGTCCTCGGCCGCACGAAGGCGGTAGTGTCCATCACGCCGCCATCGCTCGAATAGGCTTCCTTATAGCCGGCGGCCCGCAATGCCGCGAGCACGCCGGCATTGTAGCGCCCGAACGGTATCGCGGCGGAGCGGACCGGCTCGCCGCAAATGTCCTCCAGCACGGCTTTTGACTGGTTGAGTTCCTCCTGCAGTTCGCCATGCGACACGCCCGCCCAGTCGCGATGAGCGACGCCATGGCTGCCGATGCACATGCCGCCGTCGATCAAGGACCCGATGTCGCCGCGGCCGAGTGAGCCTGATCTGCCGATGCGGCCGGTGAGCACGAAGAAGCGCGCGCCGAGCCCACGTCGCTCGAGTTCGGGCGCCGCGATCGACAGGTCCGAAAGGTTCCCGTCGTCGAAGGTGAGCGACAGACAGTCCCGCTGGGGATGGTCGGCGATGCGGTCGAGCACGCTGCGGAAGCGGTCGGCGCTGATCCAGTAATCGCCCTCGCCCGGATCGAGGGGGCGGCCGGGCGTACCGATGCCATGGAAGTTCAGAACCCTCAGCTTGATCCCGGCCGTCATCTTCAGCCCGACTGTCTCGTCATGAACTCCTGGGCGGACCTGAGCGGCGCCAGTGCGCAGCGCAGGCCCGCGCGGTGCGTGGCGCCTCGCCAGGCCCGGGCCGCTTGTCCGAAGGCGATGCCCAGGCGGAACAGCGCGGTCTCCATCAGGCCATGATGCCTGCGGAAGTAACGTATCCTGTTGGCCGTCATCAGTGCGAAGAGTCGCGGATTGGTGCCGCTCTCGCCGCCGGCGTGCATGACCTGCGCACGCGGCTCGTAGACGATGTCGAAACCGGCCTCGCGCACCCGCCGCTGATAGTCCACCTCTTCGCTGTAGAGGAAGAAGCTCTCGTCCCATTCCCCGACCATGCGCCGCGCGCGCGCCGATACGAGCAAGGCCGACCCGGTCGCCCATTCGACGGACCCGCGGCAATCGTAACGCTGCGGCTCATCGATGATTTCGCCCCAGCCGAGCCGGCCGGCGAGCGAACCGCCCAGAACGGCTTCGGCCCATGCCGTGAGCATCGAAGGCTCGCGCCTAAGCGTCGGATCGGTGGTCCCGTCCTCCCTGAAATTCCGCGGCACGGCGATGCCGACCGACGGCATCAGGGCGCATTCGACGAGCGGCTGGGCGGCCCCCGGATAGAGACGCAGGTCGGGATTGAGGACGAGCAGATCGCGGTCTGCGTCGACGATCGATGCGGCGGCATTGATGGCCGCCGCATATCCCGCGTTGCGGCCCATCCGCACCACCTTCGGCCTGATGGGATGATCGGCCGCCAATTCCGCGGATCCGTCGCGGGAATCGTTGTCCACCACCACCACTTCGAAATCATCGACACCGTTCATCCCGGCCGGCAGGGAATCGAGCAGAGGCGGCAGCACTCTTGCGCTGTTGAAGGTGACGATCACCACGGCAAGACGACATCCTGCCTGGTCGCTGCCTTGCCGTTGTCGGTTGCGGCGTTCCCAAAGTGTCTCGGTCATCGAGCCTCCCGCTTCGAGATGGTCGTGCGCGTCGTCGGCCACTGTCGCATCGTCGGAGCGCGCGTCACGAAGTCTAGCCAGCACGCATCGCCGGAATCGATCCCGACCTTGGGGCCGAGGCCATAGACCAAGGGTTGAGGGATCGGCCTCGTCCTAAGCCTTTCAGCCACGACGCGCGCCAGCCAATCGACTGGCCGCTCACTGGCGGCGGTTGCGGTCGACATATCCCGCCAACGAACCCATGGTTTCGAAGATCTCTGCCGAAAAGTCGGTATCGTCGATCTGAAAACCGAACCGCGTCTCCAAAGCCATTGCGAGGGTGACCACCGCGAGCGAATCTAGTTCTGGAATATTCCCGAACAGCGGCGTGGAGGCGTCGGCGATCCTGCCGGGATCGTCGATGCCGAGTGTCTGGACGAGAACGTCCCGCACGTCATTGAGTGTCGTTGCAGCCATTTCCATGACACGCTCCACCAAGTTGAAAGACTGGCCGATGCCGCCTAGACGAGGACCTCCACCGGGGCCGGATGGCCCAGAAAAGCAGTCGGACTTGCCGTCAGGCCGTAGGCCCCGGCCTGGAATACGACGACGAGATCGCCGATCCCGGCCCGCGGGAGGGCGACGTTGTCGCCGAGCAAATCGAGCGGCGTGCACAGGCAGCCGACGACCGAGACCGTCTCGAGCTCTGTCTCCCGCATCCGGCTCGCGACGGCGATCGGATAGTTGCGACGGATGACCTGACCGAAATTGCCGGAGGCCGCCAGCTGGTGGTGCAGGCCGCCATCGACCACAAGATAGATCCGTCCACGCGAGACCTTGCGGTCGACGATCCGGGTCACATAGACCCCGGCCTCGCCGACCAGATAGCGGCCGAGCTCGATAGCCACGCGGGCTTCGGGAAGGTTGGGCCGGATCGAACGCTCCATCAACTCGCCAAGTGTCTTGCCGACGGCGCTGAGATCGAGCGGGGAATCCTTCTCGAAGTAAGGAATGCCGAAGCCGCCACCGAGATTGAGGTAGCGCACGGGCCACGGACACGAGGCCGCCAGTTCGAGCAGCAACTGAACGTTTTTGGCGAGCGCCTCGCACAATATGTCGGCATGCAGGTTCTGCGAGCCGGCGAAGACGTGGAAGCCTAGGAAATCGAGATCGGCAGCGGCGAGGTCGCGCAGCAGCGACGGCACTGCCTCGGCATCGATGCCGAACTGCTGGGGGCCGCCGCCCATGCGCATGCCCGATCCCTTGACCTGGAAATCCGGATTGACCCGCAAGGCCACACGCGGCCGGATGCCGAGCCGGTTGCCGATCTCGACCAGCCGGGCCGCCTCGTTCGGCGATTCCATCTCGATGGTCACGCCGGCCGCGACGGCCTGGCTGAGTTCGGCGCTTGTCTTGCCGGGGCCGGCGAAGCTTACCTGGGCGGCAGGCATTCCGGCGTCGAGCGCCGTCTTCATCTCCTGTGCCGAGGCGACGTCGCAAGCGTCCACCAGTCCCGTCAGATGCTGCACCACGGCCGGCATCGGATTGGCCTTCACCGCATAGCTGAGCCGGATTCCGGCCGGCAGGACGGAGCGAAGGTAGGCGACACGCGCCGCAATCAGGCTCCGGTCATAGGCAAAAAAGGGCGTGCTTCCGACACGCTCGGCCAGGCGATGGAGCGGGATGCCGCCCACGGCCAGATGATCTCCGGCGACGTCGAACAGCGCCTTGGTCGGGTGCGAGGTCATGAAACGAGGCGCTCCCTGAGCAGGACACGATCGAACTTACCGTTCGGCGTCGTCGGAATGGCTGCCATCTCGATCACCGAGGACGGCACCATATATTGCGGCAGCTGGCGCCTGAACGCCGCCAGCAGAGCCGTCGTGTCGAGGGTCTCGCCAAGAGCGCTCGCGATCAGCACGATCCGCTGACCGAGCGCCGGATCCTCGACGCCGAGCGCGACAGCGTCGCGCACCATGCCGGTGGCGTAGGCGACCTCCTCGATTTCCGTCGGACTCACCCTGTAGCCGGAGGTCTTGATCATCTCGTCGCGGCGCCCGACGAAGAACAGAAACCCTTCCTCGTCGGCGACAACCGTGTCGCCGGAGAAGACGGCGATTTCGGGCGCGCGCCAACCCGCCCCGGTTCCCGGCATCGGCCGGAAACGCTCCGCCGTTCGCGCGGGGTCGTTCCAATAGCCCATCGCCACCAGCGGGCCGCGGTGCACGAGTTCGCCCTGTTCGCCCGGGTCGCAGAGGGTTCCGTCCGGCCGCATGACCAGGATCTCGGCGTTGGGGATGGCCTTGCCGATCGAATCCGGACGACGATCGACCTCGGCCGGATCGAGATAGGTCGAACGAAATGCCTCGGTCAGGCCATACATCAGATAGGGCGAAGCCTTCGTGAAGATGCCGCGCAACCTGTCGAGCGTAGCCCTGGGCATGCGCCCGCCGGTGTTGGCGAAGTAACGCAGGCGCGCCGCGACTTCGGGCGGCCAGTCGAGAGCAGCCACCTGGATCCAGAAGGGCGGGACGCCGGTGATGCCGGTCACTCGATGCCGCTCGCAGAGCCTGACGACATCGGCCGGCAGCAGGTAGTTCATCAGCACGACATGGGCGCCGGCGTTGAAGGCCGTGGTCAGTTGGCTGAGCCCGGCGTCGAAGCTCAACGGCAATACCGACAGGATCGTGTCGTCGGGGCTGTTGCCGAGATAGTGGCTGACGCTCTCGGCGCCGACGATGAGATTGCGATGGCTGAGCACCACGCCCTTGGGCTTGCCGGTACTGCCCGACGTATAGAGAATAGCCGCCATGTCGCAGTCGATCCCGACGAAGGACGGCGGCGGCGCGTCCCCGTCGGCAAAGGTCAGCGCCCAGCGATGCAGCTCGAAGCCGACATGGGCCCGACCGTTGCCGTTCAACCTGTCGTCCACGATGATCACATGGTCGAGCGCGGCCATGGCGTCGGCATGCTCCTCGAGCTGCGCGAGCCGATCGGAGGAGGTCACCAGCACGCGGACATTGCAATCGGCGAGGATATAGGCGACCTGCTGGGGCCTCAGCAGCGGATTCACCGGCACCACCACGCCGCCGGCCGCCGCGGTGCCGAAGATCGCCACCACCGTCTCGATGCGCTTGTCGAGCAATACGGCCACCCGGTCGCCGCGGTCGAGGCCGATCGCGGCGAGGCCGGCCGCATAGCCGCAGATCCGGCGCCAGAGTTCGTCATAGCTGCAGGTCTTGTCCTTGAAGGTGAGCGCGGGCGCCGCTCCGTGCAGTTGCGCCGCCAGCCGCGGCAGATGGGAAAGGTTGATCTTGACGGCGGGTTTCATGCCAAACCTATTCGTCGTTACCACGGGACACAGGTGAGTTCGCTGTAGAGGTAGTCCACCTGGCTGGCCCGCAATCGGCCGCTTCGGAACATCTTGGGACGCGGCGAGGCGATCGGTATCGAAAAGTGCGGCCGGTACCCGACGACACGCTTTTCGGCAAGCGTCGCCAGTATTCCATGGCGGGCGAGGAGATGGCCGTAGACGCTGCGGGCCGTCTTCCGGAACAGTTCGGGATCGCCGACATGGAGGATCGAGGCGAAGAGCGGGAGCTTCTTGCGCCGGTCCCGTCGGAACATCACGTAGCAGGACCGACCCCCACGCTGGACGACCAGATGATGCGCCGCCGGCGCATGGGCATGGTCGCGATAGATTTCGAGATCGCGCCCGCTGAGGCTGGCTTCGATCAGCGCCGGCTCGACCACGATGCGCGTCCCCGTCGCCCAGCCGGGCCAAGGCAGGTTGGCGACCAGCGCCGTCTCGGTGTCGAGATGCTGGAAGTTCAGCCGGGCATTGAGCGGCACCACGTTCCCGCTCGGCGACAGGTCGGTGAAGGTGTAGCCGTCCTGCGCCAGGATCGCCCTGAGCAGGCGCAGACCGTGGGCCCGATGATCCTCGGCCACGCACCATGCGGCGAGATTGCAGAACTTCTCGACCTGTCCGTCGACCTGACGCTGCGAATAGAACGCCAGATAGGCACCAAGCACACGATCGCAGTCGACCAGCATGAAGCCGTGGTTGGGGGCCGCCGCGGGCCAGGACGGCAGCATCGCCGCAGCCCATGTCGATGCCGCAATCCGGCCGTTCAGCTCGTCATGAAGGAATTGCGCGACGCGGGCGACATCCGCGTCGGTGATCGGGCGTATCTCGATGCGCCGATCGCCCATTTTCGAACCAGGGTTTGACACTGTCTGCCCGTTCCCCGCTGCCGCCCGTCCGCATCGGTCCGAAAATCGGATTAGACTTTCGGAAGGCACGATGCATCGCTTCCAAGCCTTGGAGCGACCTTTCTGCGTCCAACTGGACGCACGGCTCTCCAAGGCGCGCCCCTGCGCCGGAAAATTCCAGTTAAATCGTTTATCCCCGGCCCGCGGCCATGGGTACCTCAACAAAAGGTGCAACCGCCTATCCGCTTTGCCGACTGGAGAGTTACGGACGGCGACCCGTATGGTCTTGCCACTGCCCGATGTTGCCAGACATGGGAGGCGACCATTTCCAAAAAGCACCATATCCTGATCCTGGTCGAAAACCTGCCCGTTCCTTTTGATCGAAGGGTCTGGCAGGAAGCCCAGGCGCTGAACGACGCCGGTTACGAGGTTTCGGTCATCTGTCCGACAGGCAAGGGCTTCGACAAGACTTATGAGGTAATCGGCGGCATCCACATCTACCGGCATCCGCTGAAGGAAGCAGAATCGGCAGCCGGCTATATGCGCGAATACGGCGCGGCGCTGATGCATCAGCTGCGGCTGTCATTCCGGGTCAGGCGGCGCCGGCCCATCGACGTCATCCAGGCCTGCAACCCGCCCGACCTGATGTTCCTGGTCGCGCTGGTCCACAAGGCTATGTTCGGCACCTATTTCGTCTTCGACCATCACGACCTCGGGCCTGAGCTCTATGTCACCAAGTTCGGCCGCAAGGATCTCTTCTACCGGCTGCTGTGCTTCTTCGAACGGCTGACGTTCCGGGTGGCCGATGCCAGCATCGCCACCAACGAGACCTTCCGCGACATCGCGGTGAGCCGCGGCGGCATGGATCCAGACCGCGTCGTGGTGGTCAAGAGCTATCCCGAGGCCGGCAAATTCAGGCTGACCGAGGCAGAGCAGTCGCTGGTCGTGCCAGGCAGGCACCTCATCGGCTATATCGGCATCATGGGCGCCCAGGATGGCGTCGATATGCTGGTGCGCGCCATGGCCGAGATCGTGCATGTGCGGCGGCGGCGAGACATCAATTGCCTCATCATCGGCGACGGTCCCGAACTCGACCGGCTGAGGGCGACCGCTTCGGCGCTGGACCTCAACCAGTCGCTGCACTTCACCGGCTATCTCAGCGGCCCTACGCTTTTGTCGCATTTGTCAGCGCTCAATGTCGGCGTTATCCCCGACCCGCCGAACGAATTCAACGACAAGCTGTCGATGAACAAGGTCTTCGAATATATGATGCTGGGCCTGCCCTTCGTTCAATTCAACTTGCGCCAGGCGGCGCGAGAGGCGAGAAACGCGGCGCTGGTGGTGTCGGAGCACTCGCCGCGGGCACTGGCGGACGGGATCGTGGCACTGGTCGACGATCCCGAACGGCGGAAGCGCATGGGGCAATCGGGACGCGCGATCGCCGAGCGCGAGTTCCAGTGGCCGGTGGAGGCGCGGCACTATCTCGACGCGTATCAGAACCTGTTCCGCCCGAGACTGAACGTCAATGATCAGCGTCATTATCCCGCATCTTGACCAGCCGGAAGCCCTGGGCCGGTGCCTTGCGTCACTTTCAAGCCAGCGTGAGCTCGACCGACCGGTCGAGCTCATCGTGGTGGACAACGGCTCGAAGGAGCTTCCACGCCAGGTCTGCGCCGCCTGTCCCGGCACCACGCTCCTGTCGCAGCCGATCCCCGGGCCGGGACCGGCGCGCAATCTCGGCGTCTCGCATGCATCGGGGGACATACTGGCCTTCATCGACGCCGACTGCAGCGCCCACGAAGGCTGGCTCGCCGCCATCGAACGCAGCTTCGCCCAGGATGCGGACGTCGCGATCCTGGGCGGCGACGTGCGCATCGCCTGCCGCGACCCGCGGCGGCTGACGCTGCTCGAGGCCTATGAAAGCGTCTTCGCCTATCGGATGAAGGAATACATCGCCAGGCAGGGTTTCACCGGCACCGGCAATCTGGCGGTGCGCGCGAAGATCTTCGCGGCGATCGGTCCCTTCGGCGGGATCGACATCGCCGAAGACCGCGACTGGGGCCAGCGTGCGCTGCGGCTTGGCTATCGCACCCACTATCGTCCCGACATGATCGTCTATCACCCAGCCCGCCAGAACCTCGCCGAGCTCGCCCAGAAATGGGATCGGCATACGGCGCATGACTTCGCCAAGATCCGGTCGAAGCCGGGCTGGTGGCCGCGCTGGGTGCTGCGCAGCGCCGCCGTCGCCGCCTCTCCCGTCGCGGAAGTCGTGCGGATCGGCTTCTCGAACCGGCTCGAGGGTCTGCGTTCCCGCGCGCTCGCCCTCTTCGGCGTCGTGATCGTCAGGTTGTACAGATCGGGGGTCATGTTGAGCCTGGCCTTCGGAGCGGACGCTTCGCGTCTCAGCGGGCGCTGGAACAGGACATAAGCAGGCGTTCCTTTGGGAAGCCTGAAGCACCGACGTGGCTCATCACCATCGACAGCAACCGTCTTTCTGGGGGCGGGCACACGATCTATTTCGATGGACGTAAAGGCGATGGTCCGATCAATGACACGACGGTGTGCACAACGAACAACCTCACCGGCAAGGGCCACTACGGATACACCTCGTTTGACCTGACCGATCCGATCTATCCGGGAAACACGGAGGTGGGCGACTTCGCCACCAGTTTCACGGAAAGGAAATAGACGGGGGGTGAGGCGGCCGCGGGGCCGGATGCCGTGGGCTCGCAATCTTCTTTCACCCGGAGCGGCTCCGCAGTTTTCTGCAATGTATTGGCGCCGAAAGAACCACCTTTCCCGAATGGGCAGTGCGCTACAATCGAAATTTCCGAACCGCAACACCGTCAAACAACTTCAAGCGGGAAGACATTTCCTGATCCACGAACGAGTCCTTGCAGTCTTTCTGCTGCCGTTGAGCTTATTCGCGCCTGAGATCGTTCAGCGGCAGATCGACCGGAATACCCCTTTCGGGCAGCCTCCTACCACGTTTTCCACAATTTACTCCGGGCCTGAAAAGCAATCTCCTTGGATCGCGAAATCGATGCAATCGCGCGTCGTCGTGCGGTTCCAGGGCCGGATGAAACAGGTTTCTTCCCCCGGCTTCGGCTGCGGGAGGACAATCCGTATCAGGCGGCATCGGGAGCGATGCCGCAGACAAGAAAGCGGGGCGAATGATCTCTTCCAACGTGGTTTTGGACGAAGGCGTGGTGATCCACCATCCCGACCTCGTCAATCTCTACGGCTGCTCCATCGGCGGCGGCACGCGCATCGGCACCTTCGTCGAGGTGCAGAAGAATGCCGTGATCGGGCGCGACTGCAAGATCTCCAGCCATTCCTTCATCTGTGAGGGCGTGACGATCGAGGACGGCGTCTTCATCGGCCACGGCGTGATGTTCACCAACGATCTCTACCCGCGCGCCGTCATGCCCGACGGCAGGCTTATGACGGACGGCGACTGGAGCGTCGTCCCCACGCGGGTGCGCCGGCACGCCTCGATCGGCAGCAATGCCACGATCCTCCCCGGCGTGACGATCGGCGAAGGCGCGCTGGTCGGTGCCGGCGCCGTCGTCACCAAGGATGTTCCCGCCCATGCCATCGTCGCCGGCGTTCCGGCCGCGCAGGTGGGCAAGCTCAATCACATGCCCGTCGAGCATGCACTTCCGGGAGAATGAAGATGATTGGTGTCGCCGTCGTCGGCTATGGGTACTGGGGTCCCAACCTCGTGCGGAATTTTGCCAGCGCGGCCGGTGTGCGGCTGGTGGCGGTATGCGACCTGAACAGGGAGCGCCTGACGCCCGTCTCCAGGAGCTACCCCACCGTCAAGCTCACGGACGATTTCGAGGACGTGCTGCGTGATCCCGAGGTCGCGGCGGTCGCCATCGCAACGCCGGTCTCGACGCATTTCCGCCTCGCAATGAGCGCCCTGATGGCCGGCAAGCACGTCTTCGTCGAGAAGCCCATCGCTTCCTCCACCGAAGAGGCGCAACGGCTCGTCGAGGAAGCCGCCCGCCGCAAGCTGGTGCTGGCGGTGGACCATACGTTCATCCACACGGAGGCGGTCCGCAAGATGCGCGAGATTGTCGAGGACAGCCTCGGCGACGTCTATTACTACGACTCCGTCCGCGTGAATCTCGGCCTGTTCCAGCACGACGTGAATGTCATCTGGGACCTCGCGGTGCACGACCTGTCGATCATGGACTATGTGCTGCCGGCCAAGCCGGTTGCCGTCTCCGCGACGGGCATGAGCCACGTGGCCGGCGAGCCCGCCAACATCGCCTATCTGAACCTCCTGTTCGACAACAACCTGATCGCCCATGTCCACGTGAACTGGCTGGCGCCGGTCAAGGTCAGGCGCACGCTGGTCGGCGGCAGCCGCAGGATGATCGTCTATGACGATCTCGAACCGAGCGAGAAGATCAAGGTCTACGACAAGGGCATAACGGTCAAAGGCGATCCCGGCGCGAATGGCGGCAACGCCTATCAGGCTCTCGTCGGCTACCGGTCGGGCGACATGTGGGCGCCACACCTCGCGGTCACCGAGGCGCTGGGCACCGAGATCCGCGAATTCGTGCAATGTATCGAGAAGGCCGAGACACCCATCGCCGACGGCCGCGCCGGACTGCGGGTCGTGCGCATTCTCGAAGCCGCCACCCAATCGCTCGCCCAGCGCGGGCGGATGATCGAGCTCGAAGACGTGAGGCGCGTGGCATGATCCCCTTCCTCGACCTGAAGGCGCAATATGCCGGTATCAAGGAAGAGCTCGACAAGGCAGTGCTCGGCGTCCTGGCGTCTACGCAATATGTGCTCGGCGAGGAGGTCGCGGCGTTCGAGCGCGAATTCGCCGACTATTGCGGCGCGAAGCATGCGATCGCGGTGAATACCGGCACAAGCGCACTTCATCTGGCGCTGCTTGCCGCCGGTATCGGGCCCGGCGACGAGGTCGTCACGGTGCCCTTCACCTTTGTCGCGACGGTTTCGGCGATCTGCTATGCCGGTGCCCGCCCGGTCTTCGTGGATGTGGATCCCATCACGCTGACCATGGATCCGGCGAAGCTCGAGGCGGCGGTCACGCCGCGCACCAAGGCGATCCTGCCGGTGCATCTCTACGGCCAGATGGCCGACATGGATGCGATCATGGCAATCGCGGAACGGCATGGCGTGCCGGTGATCGAGGACGCCTGCCAGGCCCATGGCGCCGTGTATTTCGGTCAGCGCGCCGGCGGAATCGGGCTCTCCGGCTGCTTCAGCTTCTACCCGGGCAAGAATCTCGGTGCCTGCGGCGAAGGCGGCATCGCCGTCACCAATGACGACGAGCAGATGAAAACCATCCGCATGCTGCGCGACTGGGGCCAGGAGCAGCGTTACCACCACGCCCTCAAGGGCTTCAATTACCGTATGGACGGCATTCAGGGGGCGGTGCTGCGGGTCAAGCTTCGCCATCTGGAAAACTGGACCGAGGCGCGCCGGCGGCATGCGCGCCACTATTCGGACCTGCTGAGCGGCGCGACGCGCATCAGGACACCGGTCGAGGCCGACGGGCGGCGCCACGTCTACCACGTCTACGCGATCCGGACCCACGACCGCGATGGGCTTCAGAAAGCCCTGGCGGCCGAAGGCATCCATACCGGCCTTCATTATCCGATCCCGGTGCATCTGCAGGAAGCCCATCTCGATCTCGGCCACAAGCCGGGCGACTTCCCGATTTCAGAGGCTGCGGCCCGGGAGGTCCTGTCGCTGCCGATCTATCCCGAAATGACGGCGAGGCAGGTCGAGCAGGTCGTGGCCGCGGTGGAACAGGAAATCTATGTCTGCTGACACGCCCCGCGCCGTTCGCGTTGTGCCGGCGGTCCATGGCCAGCGGGAGGTTCCTCCCGATCCGGATTTCGAGACAGGGCTGTCGGAAACCCTGAAGGCTTCCTATGGAACCGGCGGCCTGATCGAGCTTTATGGCCGCTTCGTCAACGGCGAGGGAATGCTCGACGCCCTGATGCGGCGGGCGATCTGGCGGGGGCTCGCCATGCGCTGCGGGCCCGGCCTGCAGGTCGGCAGCGGTGTCGGCTTCAGGCATCCCGAAACCTTCGAGATCGGCGGCGGCGTGTTCGTCGGCTCGCAAGCCTTCATCCAGGGCAGATATGACGGCACTTGTGTGATCGGCGACAATGTCTGGATCGGTCCGCAGTCCTATTTCGACGCACGCGCCCTGGAGATCGGGGAATATGTCGGCTGGGGGCCGGGAGCCAAGCTGCTCGGATCGGTCCACAACGGCATTCCGGTCGACATCCCCATCGTCCGCACCGACCTCGAGATCCGACCCGTGCGCATCGGCGCATGGGCCGACATCGGCACGAACGCCACGATCCTGCCCGGCGTCGACATCGGCAAAGGGGCCATCGTCGGCGCGGGTGCGGTGGTGACGACCGATGTTCCGCCCTTCGCGATCGTCGCCGGAGTTCCAGCCAGGTTCGTACGCTGGCGAACCGGTGAGGAACCGTCAGCCGCATCCGGCAATGGAGACACGCATGAAGAATAAGCGCATCCTCATCACCGGCGGAGCAGGCCTCATCGGCTCGCATATCGCCGATCTCGTCGCGCTCGAACAGCCGCGCGAACTGCTTGTGCTCGACAATTTCGTCCGGGGCTCGCCTGAGAACCTGCGGCAGGCCGCTTCCCGCTTTCGGTTGAAGATCATCGAAGGCGATATCCGCGACGAAGCCCTGCTCGCCAAGGTCATGGACGGCGTCGACATCGTCTTTCACCAGGCCGCGATCCGCATCACCCAATGCGCCGAGGAACCCCGCCTGGCCTTCGACGTGCTGGCCGGCGGCACCTTCAACGTGCTCGAGGCGGCCGCGAAGGCCGGCGTTTCGAAGGTAGTCGCGGCCTCGTCCGCTTCGGTGCTCGGTCTCGCCGAGAGCTTCCCGACGACCGAGGCGCATCACCCCTACAACAACCGGACGATCTATGGCGCGGCCAAGACGTTCAACGAGGGCTTGCTCAGATCCTTCGCGGAGATGTACGGCCTGAACTATGTGGCGTTGCGCTACTTCAACGTCTACGGGCCGCGCATGGACGTCCACGGCGTCTACACGGAAGTGCTGATCCGATGGATGGAGCGTATCGCCTCGGGCGAGCCGCCGATCATCCATGGCGACGGCTCCCAGACGATGGATTTCGTCCACGTCCACGACATAGCACGGGCCAACGTGCTGGCGGCGAAGAGCCATGTCACCGACGAGGTGTTCAACGTTGCAAGCGGCACCGAGACCAGCTTGCGCGAGCTGGCCGACCGTTTGCTCCGCATAATGGGATCTTCCCTGGAGCCGACCCATGCTCCGGCCCGCAAGGTCAACAGCGTGACGCGCAGGCTGGCCGATACGACAAAGGCCAGGGAAATGATCGGCTTCGAAGCCAAGGTCGGCCTCGACGAAGGCCTGCGCGACCTGGTCGCCTGGTGGCGGCAGGAAAGCCTTGCAACGCGCGTGGCTGCAGAATGACGAGCGCCGGTCGTTCCGTCCCGATCGCCAAGCCGCTTCTCGACGAACGGGAAATCGAAGCGGCGCGGCGCGTCGTCATGTCGGGCTGGGTCACCCAGGGTCCCGAGGTCGCAGCCTTCGAGAACGAGTTCGCAGGCTTCGTCGGCGCAGCCCATGCCTGCGCCGTCTCCAACTGCACCACGGCCCTGCACCTGGCTCTCAAGGCGCTCGGCGTCGGTCCCGGCGACGAAGTCGTGACCGTCAGCCATACCTTTATCGCGACGGCCAATGCCATCCGCTATTGCGGTGCGGTGCCGGTGTTCGTCGACATCGAGCCCGACGGCTACAACGTCGATCCCGGTCTGGTCGCTTCAGCCGTCACCAATTCGACGCGGGCGATTCTGTGCGTGCATCAGCTCGGCATGCCCTGCGATCTCGGGCGTATCATGGAGATTGCCGCCGTCCACGGCCTGCCCGTCATCGAGGATGCCGCCTGTGCCATCGGCAGCGAAATCAGCGTCGACGGCACCTGGCAAAAGATCGGAGCGCCGCGTGCCGACATCGCCTGTTTCTCGTTTCACCCCCGCAAGGTGATCACGACCGGCGACGGCGGCATGCTGACCACGGCCAATCCGGACTTCGATCATCAGTTCCGGCTGTGGCGGCAGCATGGAATGAGCATCAGCGACACGGTTCGCCACGGCTCGCAGCAGGTCATCTACGAGACCTATCCGGAACTAGGCTATAACTATCGCATGACCGACCTCCAGGCCGCGATCGGACGCGAACAACTCGGCCGGTTGCCTGATATCGTGGCGAAGCGGCGGTGGCTTGCGCAGCAATACGATCAGCATCTCGGTGACATTCCGGGACTGAAGACACCCGTGGAGCCCGAATGGGCACGAAGCAATTGGCAAAGTTATTGCGTGAAGCTCCCCGCATCGGTCGACCAGCGCGGCGTGATGCAGGCACTGCTCGACAGGGGAATCTCCACACGGCGCGGCATCATGAACATCCATCTCGAACAGGCTTATGCGGCGCCGGGCAGCTTCCGCCGCGCTTCCAGCCTCGATGGGAGCGTCGCGGCCCAGAACGGCTCGATCATCCTGCCCCTCTATGCACAAATGACGTCGGATGAGCAGATGTCCGTCGTGGACGCCCTGCACGACGTACTCGGCCAACGCAGGGCAATCGCCGCGAACGCCTGAGTTGCATCTCTCCTGAACGGTGGTGTCGATGTGTGATCGATACCACCGCCTATTTATTTTGCTCGAGCGTCTGTCCCGACTGCATCACGTCACACCGTTGGGTACTCGCGCCGGCGACCAACGCCCTCGTTTGATTTTCAGGCCAATGCAATACCAAGGTTCGAAGCGCACTGGAATCGGTGCTGCGAAAGCTTGCGATCGACCGGGGGAGATTGCCGCCTCAAATCCATCGCGGGATGAGGCGACCGAAGGGAAGCCGCTCGCGCGGGATCAGCTTCAGCAGTCTTCGCAGCGACCACAGTCCGGACGCCAAGGAAGCCAGCAGGCCGACCGCGATCGCCTCCGGCAGCGAAAGGACCAGACAGGCGAGAAACACCGCCATGGCCGCCGCCAGGAAGACAAGCCCGATGGTGAGGTTCGCGCCGCTCCAGCGGAAACCGCTGAGGCGGCGGACTATGACATAGGTCAGCATAGCGTGCCAGACATAGAGCCCGGTAAAGGCGGCACCGGCGCCGGCTAGGCCGAACAGCTCGACCAGCAGCCAGGCGAGGCCGACATGCACCACCGTTGCCGCAACCTCGGTCCAGAAGAGAATCTTCTGGGCTCCCTTGGCCAGGATGATGAAGCCCATCGGCCAGGACACGATGCGGAGCATCATCCCAAGGCAAATCCAGCGCAGGAGTTCGACCGCGGCCTGGAACTCGGACGAATAGAACACCGTCATCAGGACCGGCGCCAAGGTCAGCGTGGCGATCAATCCGGGGCCGGCGAGCAATATGCTGATCTGAGCCTGTTCATTGACGAGCCGATTGCATTCGCTGTCAATCGACGACACGGCGGTGAGTCGCGGGTAGAAGTCGGTACCCATCGCCTGGAGGATGAAGCCGGCGTAGAGCCCCCCCAGCGCCCACGCGGCCTGGTAGAGGCCGGCTGCTTCGATGCCGCCCAACCGCAGGATGATGATTCGGATGGCATAGGCCGCCGCGACGGTGAGGAAGGCGCTGGCCATGAAGGCAAAACCGAGCTTCAACAGTGCGCCCGTCTCCTGCCCCATTTCCTTCAACGATGCTTCCGCCGCAGGAATCTGGATCTTGCGGCTGTACCACCACGATGTCGCCAGCGTCGCGATGGCGATGCCGATTAAAGAGGGCACGATCCCTTCTTCCCGGAAGAAGTAGATCAAGGGGATGCAGATGACAGTGCTGGCGAAGGCACCGAGCATGCTTATCCACGCAAGGTCGGAAATGCGTCTCAGGCCATGGATCAAAGCTGTCTGGCCACCCGAGACGAGCCGCAGGAAGACGGACACGGACAACAGGGCCAATGCGACGGCATGGGTGTGATCGCCGAAGGTGAACTGCGCGATCGGCAGTGAGAATGCCGCGAGCAAGCCCATGCCGACGATGCCCAGGACGAGCGAAACGCGCCGCAACACCGTGACCATTCGGCCAATCCGGTCGGCGTCGCCGGATCCCACAGCCTCGGCGACCTGTCGTACGCCGCTCGCCTGCACCCCCATGCCGGCGAGGGTCTGCACGGTGTCGGTAATCGTGTTGTAGAGGCCCATCAGTCCGACGCCGTCAGGACCGAGCATCACCGCCACAGCCTTGTTGCGAATCACCGAAAAGGCGACGTTGACGACCGAAGAGCCTCCCATCACGATCGTGGACTTCAGGATCTGAATGTAGGAATCGGCGGCCTTCGCGCCGGCCGCTTCGGAATTCTCGTCCATGTTGTCCTGCAGTTCAGCAGAACGGCCATCAAGCACGGCCGTCATCGTGCCGACGCCATCTGGCCGAGACGCTCTCCAGCATACGTTCCGGCGCGGATCGGCTCCCACCACCACTGGTTCTCGAGATACCAGTCGACTGTACGCGCCAGGCCCGTCTCGAAGCTTTCCTGCGGACGCCAGCCTAGTTCTCGCTCCAGCCTGGAGGCATCCATCGCATAACGGCGGTCATGACCCGGTCGATCGGCGACGAAGGTGATGAGATCGCGGTACGGCGCGCCGCCGCGCCGGGGCGCCTTGCGGTCGAGAATCTCGCAGATCGTCTCGACGACGGCGAGGTTGGTACGCTCCGCATTGCCGCCGATATTGTAGCTCCGGCCGGTATCGCCCTTCTCAACGACCAGCGCCAGGGCGCGGACATGATCGTCGACGAAGAGCCAGTCGCGTACGTTATCGCCTTTGCCGTAGACCGGCAGCGGCATTTCATCGAGCGCGTTCAGGATCGTGAGCGGGATCAGCTTCTCGGGGAAGTGGAAGGGACCGTAGTTGTTCGAGCAGTTCGACAAGGTCACCGGCAGGCCGTAGGTGTGATGCCATGCCCGGACCAGGTGATCGGATGCGGCCTTGGAGGCCGAATAGGGTGAAGACGGCGCATAGGGCGTATCCTCGGTGAAGAGGCTCGTGTCGAAGGGGAGATCGCCGAACACCTCGTCGGTGGAGACGTGGTGGAAGCGGAAGCCGGCGGCGTCCGGCCCGGAAAGGCCCCGCCAGTGGGCGAGAGCCGCCTCGAGCAATTGGAACGTGCCCAGGACATTGGTCTCCATGAAGGCGGAAGGGCCGTCGATCGAGCGGTCGACGTGGCTCTCCGCCGCGAGATGTATGATGCGTGTGATCTTCTCCTCGCGCATCAGGTCGTGCAGAATGGGCTTGTCCGCGATGTCGGCGCGGACGAAGCGGTAGTTGGGCCGGTTGGCGACGGCATGCAGCGAAGCGAGGTTGCCGGCATAGGTGAGCTTGTCGACATTGACGACGCGATGGTGCGGGTCAGCCGCGAGATGGCGGCAGAGTGCCGATCCGATGAAGCCGGCACCGCCGGTAACCAGGATGTTCATCGCCCGCCGCTCCTTCAGACAACGACGCGTTCCGCACGTCGGCCGGTCGGCGCAGCCGCCCCCTTGGCGCCGGGCTCGGGCAGTTCGCCGACGAGCCGGTTGAGATAGGCGGCATAAGGGGTCTTGCCGAGCTGGCTCGCCCGTTTCAGCACCTGCTCGGCATCGAGCCAGCCCATGTCGAGCGCGATCTCTTCCGGACAGGCGATCTGGACGCCCTGACGGCGCTCGACGGTGCGGACGAAGGATGAGGCGTCGTAGAGGCTGTCGCATGTTCCCGTGTCGAGCCAGGCGTAGCCGCGCCCGAGCCGGCACACATTCAGCGCATTGCGCATGAGATAGGCGTTGTTGACGGCGGTAATCTCGAGTTCGCCGCGCGCCGACGGCGCGATCGAGGAGGCGATATCGACCACGCTGTTGTCGTAGAAATAGAGCCCGGTCACCGCCCAGCTGGATTTGGGCTTGAGCGGCTTTTCCTCGATGCCGGTCGCCTTGCCGGTGACCTTGTCGAAACTGACGACGCCGTAGCGTTCCGGATCCTCGACATGATAGGCGAAGACCGTCGCGCCCTCCCGCCGCGCCGCGGCGGCCTGGCATAGCTGCGGCAGGCCATGCCCGAAAAAGATGTTGTCGCCGAGCACCATGGCGACGCTGCCCGAGCCGATGAAGTCGCGTCCAATGATGAAGGCCTCGGCCAGGCCGTTGGGCTGGGGCTGCTCGGCATAGGAGAAGTCGAGCCCGAAATCGCTGCCGTCGCCCAAGAGGCTCCGGAAGCACGGCAGGTCGCGGGGCGTGGAGATGACGAGGATTTCGCGGATGCCCGACAGCATCAGCACGCTCAGCGGATAATAGATCATCGGCTTGTCGTAGATCGGCAGGATCTGCTTCGACACAGCGATGGTGAGCGGATAGAGGCGCGTGCCGCTGCCGCCGGCGAGGATGATCCCCTTCATGGTTCTCCTATCTGCATTCGCCCGTGGTTGTGGGGAGGAGCCCGCCATGGACGCGGGAGCGTCACTGGCCGAGTTCCTCGGAAGACGTGTCCGTCGCCGAGAACTCGGCCGTCGCGGCAGGGCCGCTCGCCTCGGGCGTTTGCCGGCCGGCCACGGAGACCACGTCGCCGGGCGCGACATCCGTCGCGCTCGATGCAGCGATTTCGACCGGCAAGCCGTTCTGCCTGCGGATGATCGTGAAGGTCGGCTGCGCCTCCTGCGCGCCCGCGCCCTGCTGCGAGCCCAGCCTGTCGAGCAGCAGCTTCTGCGACAGCTCGCGTCTGCGCTTCAACTCCGCCAGTGACGCCTGCTCCGCCTGAAGTTCGGCGGCAACCTCCGTCTGCTTGCGGTCGCGCAAGCCGTCCTCGTTGCGCGTTGCCTCGGAGATCGCCTGCCTGGCCCGCATCACGGCGGTGATCTGATCCAGCCGGTCCATGCGGTCCGAGGAGAGCGCGCGCTCCAGGTCCGATTTGCGCGAGGCGACCGCGATCCCTTTCTCCACGAGCCCCGTCACGTTGGCGAGTTCGGTTTCGGCCGACCGGATGCTGGCGTCGGCAGCCTTGATCTTCTCCTGAAGCACGTCGATTTCGGTGCTGAGCAACTCGCGCAGATCGGCGAGCGACCCGGTCTGCCGCTCGAGCTCATTGGCGCGGGTGGTGAAGATGACCCTTTCCTGCGCGAAGATCTGCTGGGCCGACTGATCGTCGGCGGCGGCCGCCGGAAAGCTTATCCCGTGGGCACCCTGCTTTTCGGCTTCCAGCCGAGCGATCCTGGCAGTGCTGCGCAAAATGCCCGTTTCGATCGACTGGAGTTCGCTGACCAGCCGGGCTTCATCTTCGAAGGCCCGCACACGCACCCGCGACCGGCCGCCACTCAGCGCCAGAGCCTGCAGCACCGTCATACCCTCGCGGTAGCGGTACTCGCCGGGCTTGGTCACGTCGCCGACGACATAGACCGGCGGATAGTCAAGTATCTCCACGGTGGTGTCGGGCCTGTCGACCAGCGCCAGCTTCTCCTGCAGACGCTTGGCGATCTCCGCCGCCAGCCCGACCGTGTCGAGATCTCCAATGGAGACCGGGCCGATGACGGGCATCACCACCGTTCCGTCCTGCGAGACGACGAAATCGCCGCCGAGGGCGTCCCAGCGCTCATACATGCCCTTCGTCGGCATCCACTGAATCACGCCGACGCGCAGTTTTGTCTGGGGGACCAGCGTCTCTGCCGATGTGGGGAACGCCAACACGGAAGCGGCAAGGGCAAGAATGCCGGCCGCCATCCGTGTGCGGGTTGCTACTGCAACTTTTATCGATGATCCGCGCATCTTGCTATCGAGCCTGACGTCGAACGCTTGCCTGGTGAATAATCCGGCTGGGAAGGCCGGACAGTCCCGGTTCCGAAGCCGCAATCTGCGGATTTCCGCCAATCTTGGAAAGTGGAAGGCCCCCGCACGGGCTTCATCAAAATTGCTGAGGAGGGTGAAAGCCGGGCTCATTCGGGGGAGCACCGTCGCCCCGCCGTCATGCCGCCAGGCAGGCATTTTTGCCTCATGCCTCTCCGGGAGAGCGCGCGGCGGTGGCCACACAAGCCGATCGAAGGTGGTCGGACTTTCGGTCTAGTTCCTTCGGATGAGGAACGACCATTGATGCCATGATCACGACCGCCGGACCTACGCCCACAACTCAACCCTATGGCCCGGTCGCGCGTGGCGGCCTCGCGGCGCTATGTTCCTGCTGTGGATGCCGAAAACGGGCGTCCGTCGGGCGAGGAACGAACGGACCGAGGGAAACGACAGGTGATGAACATGACGCCGCCCGCGTACAAGGACGAACAGGACGGCCTCGTCGCCAACGGACACGACCCCGAAGCGCGCGCCGAACCGCGCCGGGTGATCCTCACGGCCACCGCTCCCGGCTCGATTTCAGAACGGCTGCTGCACGCACTGCGACTGGAATTCCCGTGGTGCGACGTGGAACGGGTGAGCCGCGTCGACGCCGCCTGCACCGCCTTTGCCCATCCGGTGGCGCTGATCCTCCTCGACGCCCAGCTTATGAAGGCCGTCGAAGAGGCCTCCGCGGCGCTGTCGCGCCAGCACCCCCAGGCGATCGCAGCGCTGATCGAGGTCGACGATCACAAACCCGTCTCCTCGATAAACGAGGTTCTCGCCTCGCGCGTGATCCGGGGTGTGTTGCCGATGAATCTGGGTCTCGACGCATGGCTCGCCGTCATCCGTTTGATGCTGTGCGGGGGGGAGTACTATCCGCCGCGCATGCTTCGCGCTTTCGCCGAGAGACACAGCCTGCCGATAGGACCGCGCACCCGGTTGCCGCACGGGCGCGAGAACGACATCACGGAACTGACCGCGCGTGAGATGCAGATTCTGGAAATGGTCTCTCGCGGTCTTCAGAACAAGACCATCGCCGCCGAGTTCCGCCTCTCCGAGCATACCGTGAAGATCCACCTCCACAACATCATCAGCAAGCTCGGCGCTCACAACCGCACCGAAGCCGCGGCCCGGTTCCGCTATTTCCAAGAACGCAGCGTGCCATCGAGCTCAGGCGAGTACTGAAGCATGTTTCCCGAAGCTGGGAACCGGTTCCGGGAGACATGCGCAAGAACAAACACCTGAAGCGCGGAAAGCGAAACTGAAATATCGCAACGCGCCTTAGCTCTTGCGGACAGTTATCCGATGCCGCGACAGGTGCCGCACCGAGTGGACCGTTTGACCTGCTGGGGGCTACTTGCGCGCCGATATCATCGCCGCTGGGGCTTTCCCTTTCACAGAACACCGTATCCGTTCCGAGACAGGAACCCGACATGAGGGCCGGCCGGCGGATGGCGACCCCCGCGGGAGCGGAATGCATCCGGCAGGGGCATCGGCGGTCGATAAGAACGATGGCCTGGAGCGCCCCGCTGCCTGGTCCGCGCGAAAGCCAAGCGGCTCGGACGCTGGCGACCGAGGTCGCGTGGATGCCCCTACCTCGCCCAGGTGTCTCGCCATCCGGGTCGTTGGCATATCGCCGTTTCGGCGTCCGACCACGGTTCTCCTTCGGGCCCTGGCGATGCTCCGCCCCCCGGTTTGGCGCTGCTCAGCGCCGCATTTCCAGCTGCGCGATTGGTTCGAGCGTGACCCCGACAGGCGATTTCCGCCACCTAGCCCGTACAGTCTAGGATGAAATAGCTAAGATGGGCTTATTGCCGTTCCAAATACAATTCTCATAATTCTTTCAGGAAATGGAAGACGAGCCGAGTTCTTCCATGGATCAAATCTTGGAAGGGTCAAATAACACCTCGATCAATATGGCAACCTACCCACGCCGATATGACGAGATTGACTTTCTTCCGGCGCTCTCACCCTCTCCCTTGGAGGTATTGATGCTGGAAAATTACTCCAGATCGTATTCCCCCCACCTTTCGGTTGACGCCCTGTCATCCAATCGGAGGGCCCGACCAAAACAGTCCTATCTGGCAGCGAAACGCGGCCTGGATGTTGCCGTCACGATTGCGCTCGCGCCCTTCGTGCTCACCATCGTCGGCATATTGGCGCTTCTGATCCGGCTCGATGGGGGATCCGCCTTTTATCGCCAGGAACGATTGGGCAAGGACGGCAAGGTATTCAAGCTGTGGAAGCTGCGGACGATGGTTCCGAATGCCGAGCAGCGGCTCCAGGAATATCTGAACGGCAACGCCGCGGCACGGATCGAATGGGACAAGGCTCAGAAGCTCAGAAACGATCCGCGCATCACCACCCTGGGCCGTTACCTCCGCAAATATTCGCTCGACGAACTGCCGCAACTGCTGAATGTCTTCGTGGGCGACATGAGCCTGGTGGGGCCGCGCCCGATGTGCCCCGACCAGCGCCAACAATATCCGGGTACCGCCTACTTCATGATGCGCCCCGGAATAACCGGGCTCTGGCAGGTCAGTGAACGCAACGCATGCTCCTTCGCGGAACGCGCCATCTATGATGGGCGCTATGCCGGCGCCATGTCGTTCCGGACCGATCTCTGGATCCTCGCGCTGACGCCGCTTGTGGTGCTGCGCGGCACCGGGCTTTGAAGCCCATCTCGCTCCGCGATCAAATTGGCGACGCCCCGACTATGTCGGGCGCTGCTGCGTCGAAACAAGGCGACCCGATCGGCCGCCGGTCGAGACCACACAAAGCGGAACCGCTCACAAAAAAGCCGCGGCGGGAATCCCGACGCGGCTTCAGTAGGCGTCCTGTCCAGCGCGGTTTTCCGCGTCTCTCGCCAGAAGCCCCGCTTGCGAATGAGAGCCGAGGCTGCGTTTGGCGACGGAAGGACGAAATCCCCTCTATGAGAGTCTGTCAGGCCTGCGGCCTGCTCGATCCGGAAAACTCCGCCGGGAAGAGGTCGTTGATCTTGTAAGCCACTTCGGTCCGATTGGTGGCCTTGACCTTCTTCATGATGTTGCGGATGTGCACCTTGACGGTGCTCTCGCGCAGCTTGAGTTCGTAGGCGATGATCTTGTTCGCCTTGCCGCGCCTCAAGGCTTCCACGACCTCCGCCTGACGAGCCGTGAACATGCCCGCCATCGGCCGAGCAGGGCTGCCGCCGGTGTCGAGCACCTGGCGCATGGCAAAGACGCTGCTGGCCGGCACGAATATGCCGCCGGCGAGCGCCAGCCCGATGGCCTCGATGCAGACATCGATGCCGACCGACGAGGGAATGTAACCGCGCGCTCCGAGCTCCAGCGCCTTCATGATCTGGGACAGTTCATCGGTATCCGCCAGCACGATGACCGGCGTCGTCCCGAATTCAGTTGCCAGTTTCCTGATTTCCTCGGAGACGTTCGGATCGGCGATCTTCCTGCCGCCGACATTGAGAAGAATAGCCGCCAGCGGCGGATATTCGTCCTGCTTCTGCTTCCATTCCTCGATCGACCCGAACGCCAGCACCTGCATACCCACCCGATGGGCGGTGATGCTCTGGGCGAGGCATTCGCGATCGAGCGCCCGCCCGTCGACGATGACCAACGAGCGGTCCGCATGGACCGATTCTTCCGAAGCCGCGACGCGTTGGATACCCGTAAGCCCGACTGCGGCTGCGGTCTTCATATTGATAGGCGCATTGCTTCCACTGGTTGCGATAGCTGAAGTCATGACTGTTCACCCCTGATGTCCAGTCCGAACGCGCAACGCGTCGCCCCGACGCATTGCAGACTGGCGTTACTCCCCAACACAAGTCTCGCCGTTCGGAATCATTCCACATCCCCCGGGCCGTCATGGTCGCTACGACCACCGCCAGCATAAAGGATACGGATTGGACCCCGCCCGACACCGTGAGAGGGTCACGGCTACCCACCACTATACACTCCCCAATATCACAGAGATTAACTTGGGTTAATCAATTGATAATTTCGATTAGCCCCATACCAAACTCGATCGATCCTAATCAGACAACCGGCACAGTGAGTTTATGTCGTGCTACGACCATGTCGTCCTTCAGAACTCGATGTGACTTCCGTTCTCTTCGATCTAACCTAATTTGACTAAGCACGAATAGATCGAGATTTTGTGGACACAAACCCCTCTCTTTCATGATTTCGCCGCGCCCGATAACATAATCTGCCGGCGCGGGAAGGATTGAAATTCACGAAGGAACCAGATGTGGGAATAACAAGTCCAGCGAAGATACCCATTCGACGATTGTACCGCATCGTCCCCACAACCATCCGCGATGGCCACCCCCTGGGGAAAGCAAAGATGCAATCGAAGCCGCCAACACAGATGCCGAACACTACAAACGACGACGGGATTTTCTACGATCAACTCTCAGTCAAATGAAAATAAAACAGTCAGGCGCATCGCCTTTTTTTCGCCTTGCAGGCAGAAAAATTAAGTAATAATAATACTTCCCGAAGGATAGCTCTAACGATCTACGTTGCGAATGTTGCCAGCGGTCGTACGGCAGGCCTTTTCCGATACCTGCTCCCTGGAGGTGCGAGCGCATCGCCGCAGGAAGCGGAACCGAGGCTGCGATCACGCGTTGTTGCGCAGGGAAATCTGCAGCCGAGCGGCCGATATGCTCTCCACCTGCTGCCTCTCGATATCTTGCCGATCAAGCATCGGAGCAGCTGAGGATCATTGCGGGCGACATTCTCTCGCCCGGAGCAACAACTTCAGGAAGGAGATCGGCCTATCGCCACGTCACTGGCAGCATCGGTTCCTCGCGAACAGCGTCGTGGAAACAGGGCGCGCGAGCATCACGGCCGCCGCGCGACGCGTCTTCTGCCCGCTTCAGCCGGCGTGGACATTGCCGCGGCGATTTCCCCCTGTTCCACCTTAGCCTGCGCGGGCGCGCGATCACCAGGCCGAAAACAACCAATAATGGCGCCGAAACAACCCGACAATGGCGTCGCCTGTCAAAGAAAATTGGGATAGTCGCTTTAGGGAGAAAAATTGCAGGGGATCATTCCTTATTCAAGAGCTGCTTCCAAGGATGGGATATTTGCTTGGAGCGAAGCTTGAAACAGGGACCAGCTGCATCAAGGGGTAAGCAGTTGCACACAACGAATTCCCGCCAGGCGGACGCTTTCGCCAGAAGGCTCGACAGATTCGCACCCACGATCGCGGAGAAGAGCGCCCTTGCCGACTTTCGTTCGGCGCGACACGCCGTCAGCAGGCGCAAGGAACTCGTCCATGAAAGCCATAGCGCTCCGGTCGCCTATGTCCTCCACGATGGCTGGATGTGCTCCTACAAACGGCTGCCGGACGGCGGACGGCAGATCATCAACATCCAGCTTCCCGGCGACTTCGTCGGACTGAACAGCCTGTTCCTCCAGACATCGGACCAGAGCGTCGAGGCGCTGACTGACGTGGTCGTATCCGAGGTCAGCCGCAGCCAGATGATCTCGGCCATGCAGCAATCTCCCCGTCTCACCGAAGCCGTGTTATGGAGCTTCGCGCGCGACGAGGCGATCGTGGCGCAACATCTGGTCAATCTCGGCCGACGCAGCGCCCTGGGGCGTATCGCACATTTCCTCCTGGAACTGGGCTACCGCCTCAACGAGGTGGAACTGGCCACGCCGACCCGATATGAATGCCCGCTCTCGCAGCAGCTCCTGGCCGACGCGCTCGGCCTGACCAGCATCCATCTCAACCGCGTACTGCGCTATCTGCGCGAACGCGAGCTGCTTGTCTTCAGTGCCGGCAGGGTCGAGCTGCTGAACCGCGCGGCCCTCATCCAGCTCGCGGATTTCGATCCGTCCTATCTGGAAGCCGATACGCGTTGAACGAGCGGATCGAGGCTCGACGCATGCCGGTGTCGTGATTTCGAAGTTCGCAGGATCCCGATATCGGATCGGAGGCGAACTCGCGAAATCAAGACGATGCGGGAAGACGCAGAGTTGCCGGACTCCCGATCACGGCTCGCGGATACTGTCGTCCAGGCCGCGGATGAGCGGATAGAGGAAATAGGATATCACTGTCCTGCGCCCGACCTTGATCTCGGCCGTCACCGCCATGCCGGGCAACAGACGCACCTCTTCACCCGACCCATCGAGCCTCTTGTCGCCGAGCAGCACCCGCGCCTTGAAGAAGGGAAGCTCCGCGGTCTCCGTCTGGCCGCCTTTCGGATCCGGCGCAAAGGCGTCTTGGCTGATCGTACGGATCGAGCCCGAGGCAGTGCCGTATTTCTGGAACGGATAGGCGTCGAACTTGATCCGTGCCGGTTCATCGACCTCGATCCTGCCGATATCCCGCGCGTTGACGGAGACTTCCGCCTCGAGCGGGACGTCGAGCGGCACGAGCGTCACGATCGGCTCGGCCTCGCGCACGACCGAACCGACGGAGCGCTGGGCCATATCGAGTACGACGGCATCGGCCGGCGCGGTCAGCGCCACCATGTTGCGCCGCAGTTCCATCTTCTTCAGCTCTTCGCCCGCCGCGTCGCGCTCGTTCCTGCGCTCGACGAGCTGCTCGGATGTCGCCCGGCGGAAATCCTCGATGAAGGCCCGCCGGTCGGCCTCGAGCTTCGCAAGCGCATAGGTCGCCTCCGTCTCCTTGCCGCGCAGCTGCGCAATGCTCGCCTCCACGTCGAGGCGCGCATCGCGGGAGCTGAGAAGGTTGAGCAGCGAGCCGGTTTCCTGCTTGTAGAGCGTCTCGCGTGCCTCCTCTATCTGGACGAGCCCGTCGCGCCGCCGGTCCAGAATCGCCGCCTGGTCCTTGCCGGCAGCGATTGCCGCATTTTGCGCAGCCATCTGCTGGTCGAAATTGTCGAGCTGGGCGATGCGGAAGGCGCGACGCTGCTCGAAGAGCTGAAGCTGCAACTGCTCGTCCGGTGTGCTGCCGGCGACCGTGGCGTAGTCCCGGCCCGCAAGCTCTGCTTCGAGCCGCTTCACCTGGGCATCGAGGGCCGCGAATTTCGCCCGCTGCTGGTCGACATCGGACTGGCTGAAGGTCGCATCCAGTGTGGCGAGCGTCTGGCCGGCGTGCACGACGTCGCCGGCAGCGACGTCGATCGAGCGGATGATGGATGTCTCCAGCGGCTGCAGCACAATGGTCGGCTCGGTCGTGATCAGCTTGCCCGGAGCGACCACGACCTCGTCGATCGACGAGAGCGACGCCCACAACACCGCCGCACCGATCAGCGCGGTGACGCCGTAGAGGGTCAGCCGGGCGATCCGGGGCGGGACACGTTCCTCCAGTTCGACCGCATCCGACTGGAATTCCGCGATGACGGGCGTTCGCTCGAAGCCGCGCGCCACGTCCCGCCTGTGCCCGTCGGCGGGCACCGGCAGGTTCTTTGTCTTCGCTTCCGTGTCGGTGCTCATGCGGCTTGCCTGTTCTGCTGCGCCCAGAGATGGCGATAGGTCATGCAGCGCGAGACGAGTTGGTCGTGGCGGCCGATGTCGGCGATCTTGCCGCGATCGACGACCAGGATCGCGTCGGCGTCGACCAGGGTCGACAGCCGGTGCGAGACGATCACGACGGTGCGGCCCGCGGCGATCTGCGCGAGGTTCTGGCGGATGATGGCCTCGCTGTCGGGATCGAGCGCGCTGGTCGCTTCGTCGAAGATGAGGAGGCGCGGATCGGTGATCAGCGCCCGGGCGATGGCCAGCCGCTGCCTCTGCCCGCCGGAGAGGTTCGCCGCATTCTCCTCCAGCATGGTCTCGAAGCCGCGGGGAAGACGCTCGATGAACTCCTCGGCGCCGGCGATGCGGGCGGCGGCGGCGATCTCCTCGATGCTGGCGTCGGGCTTCGCCGCGGCGATGTTGTCGCGTACCGTGCCGCGGAACAGGAAACTGTCCTGCAGCACCACGCCAATGCTCTTCCTGAGATGGACGAGGTCGATCTCGCGGCTGTCATGGCCGTCGATGCGCACCAGTCCCTGCTGCACCGGGTAGAGCCCCTGGATGAGGCGGGTGATGGTCGTCTTGCCCGAGCCGCTCTTGCCGACGATACCGAAGACCGAGCCGGCCGGTACGGTGAACGAGACATCGTCGAGGGCAGGCTGGCCGTCCGGCGCATAGCGGAACGAAACGCGGTCGAACTCGATGCGTCCATCGAGATCCGGCCGCAGGCCGCGCCCGCGGCCGTGCTGCTCCGGACGCTGGTTCATGATCTCGCCCAGCATGCGGACCGACAGCGCGACCTCCTGGTATTCGTGGACCATGGTGACGATCTGGACCAGCGGCCCCGAAACGCGGCCGGCCAGCATGTTGAAGGCAACGAGCGCGCCGATCGTCATGGTCCCGTCGAAGACGTCGAGCGCGCCGAGCCCGACTATGGCGACGCTCATCAGCTTTTCCAGGAGGCCGGTGAGCGACTGTGCGACGGCCGATATCTTGTCGACCCGGAAACGCACCGAGATCGACTCGGCCGAACGGTCGTCCCATACCCGCCGCTGTCGCGGCTCGAGCGCCAGCGACTTGACGGTGCGCATTCCGTGGACGGTCTCCACCAGCAGCGCCTGCCGTTCGCCTTCCGCCTTGTAGAGAGCCTGGAGACGCCGCTGGAACGGCCCGACGAGGAGCATCACCACGAGGCCGACGAGCACGGCGAAACCGATGACCACAAGAGTGAGCTTGACGCTGTAGAGCAACAGGATCGGCACGAAAACCAGCAACGAGAGCCCGTCGAGCAGCGTCAGGAAAAGCCGCCCGGTCAGGAATTCGCGAATTCGACCGGTCTGCTGCATATGCTTGACCAGCACGCCCGCGGAAGCGTGCTCGAACAGGGCGATCGGCAGGTTCAGCAAATGCCCGAAGGTTCGGGTCGCGATCCGGATGTCGATCCTGTTGGTCGCGTAGAGAAGCAGATATCGCCTCAGGAAACCGAAGGCGGCATCGAAGACGAGCGCAACCATGATGCCGATGGTCAGCACGGTCAGCGTCGCATAGCTCTGGTGCACCAGCACCTTGTCGATGACCAACTGGAAGAAGATCGGCGTCAGCAGCCCCAGGCCATAGAGCACGAAGGCCGCCAGGGCGACATCGCCGAAGAGTCCGCGCTGGCGGATGATCTCGGGCACGAACCAACGGAAGCCGAACGGCAGGTCCTCGTCGGACATGCGGTAATTGCGCTTCAGCAGTACGATCGAGCCGCGCCAACCCCGGCAGAGCTGCTGCTCCGTGACCAGCAGGATCTCCGGCCTCGAAGCCAGGGGATCGAGCACCCGGACCATCTCCTGCTCGCCACCGAGAACCGGGCCCGCGATCACCACCCAATTGCCGTTGTCGAGCTCGGCGAGCACCGGATAGGCGTCACCGAGCCTCATCAGCGCCTGCCAGGAAAGCCGTATCTGCCGCGCTCGCAGCCCCGCATCCTTGGCCATGCGCAGCAATTGCCGCGTCGGCACCGGCTCCTCGCCGACGGCATAGTCGTGCACCAGCCGTTCGGGAGAAAGATCGACGCCGTGATGGCGGGCGACCAGTGCCAGGCATTGAAGATTGGTATGCGGATTGGGCTGCATGTGTCGTACTCGAAGCGGCCTCGGGGCGGCGGAGGCGCTTCAAACGGTCGAGTTCGGCCGCGTCGCGCAGCCTGTCGTCACCGTTCCGAAAGAGCCCCCGCTCTCTCTATCGTTCGAGCATCGGACCCGCCGACGCTCCTGCCGTCAGTTGAAGTTGGGCGATGCGTTGACCGACTGCGACGCCGGCTCGGAGCGCACCTTGGCGCCATCCGCGGCCTGCGGTCTCTGGACATCGCCGATCCGGCGTACCGCACCCGCTTCGACCAGCCCACCCAGCGCCTTCTGCATCAGATCGACGGCATTGGCGAAAGCGTCCACCGGCATGATGATCCGCTGCCTGAACACCGGCTTGGGATTGTTCTTTTCGTCGCGCTCGGTCGCAGAGAGGCTCATCAGATCGATCCTCACGATCGAGCCGGTGACGGTGATCTCGCTCATACCGTCGGCGTAGAGTTCCTTGTCCATACTTTTTCTCCAGGTTGAAAGGTCAGGCCGCGTGTCGTTCCTCCCACGGCGGGAACGGATCGCGCAGGTTGCGGGCAGTGAGCGGATTGAAGCCGGCCTCCGGGCCGAATAGGCAGCCATCGAGGGCCGAACGGATGGCGGCCTCGTCGAGGCCGGCCCCGATGAAGACCAGTTCCTGCCGGCGGTCACCCCAGGTCGGGTGCCAGTGGCGGCTGAGAAGCGGACGAAACCCCGGATGGCTGGGCCAGTCCGCCTTGGGTACCGACGCCCACCACAGTGCCTTCGGCTCGGTGCGCCGCTGCGTGCCGGCGATCGACAGCAGTCCCACCCAGCGCGGGCGGCTCGCCAGCCAGAAATGCCCCTTGGCCCGCAGCAGGCCCGGCCACTCCTCCTGCAGAAAGGCGTGGAACTTCTGGGGATCGAAAGGACGGCGGGCCCGGTAGACGAAGCTCGCAATGCCGTATTCCTCGGTCTCAGGCAGGTGGTCCTTCGCGCCGTAGAGTTCCTTGTGCCATAGCGGATGCCGCGCCGCCTTGACCTCGTCGAACAGACCGGTATCGAGCACGCAAGCGAGCGGCGCCCGACCGAAATCCGTCTCGACGATGCGCGCGTCCGGATTGAGGGCGGCGATGACGCGGCGCAGTTCCAGCCGCATCCCGGGCGCCACTTCGGAGATCTTGTTGACGACGACGACATCGGCGAACTCGATCTGCTCGACAAGCAGGTCGACGAGGGAGCGGTCGTCCTCGGCGTCACGGACCTCACCACGGTCCCTGAGGAGGTCCGAACCGGAATAGTTCGACAGGAGGTTCGCCGCATCGACCACCGTGATCATGGTGTCCAGCCGCGCGACGTCGCAGAGCGCGTTGCCCTCGGCATCGCGGAAGGAGAATGTCGCGGCGATCGGCAGCGGCTCGGCGATGCCGGTGCCCTCGATCAGGAGGTAGTCGAACCGCCGCTCGGCGGCGAGCCGCCTGATCTCGCTCAGCAGGTCATCCCTCAGCGTGCAGCAGATGCAGCCATTGGTCAGTTCGACCAGGGTCTCCTCGGTGCGCGACAGCCCCGCCCCGCCATCGCGAACGAGATCGGCATCGATATTGACCTCGCTCATATCGTTGACGATGACCGCGACCCGCCGCCCTTCGCGATTGTGAAGGATGTGGTTGAGCATCGTCGTCTTGCCGGCGCCGAGAAAGCCGGTCAGCACCGTTACGGGCAGGCGATGCTCAACGGCTTCCATCGGCACGGCCCCTCCTATGCCGCCAGCTGCGGTCTGAACGCGACATCGACATAGTAGTTGGTCGCATTGTACGTATTGGTCGGGAACAGGCCGCTCGCACCATACGCATAGACCCCGTTGCCACCGCTCGAGCCGCTCGACAACGCGGTGAGATTGCCGTTTGAGAACTCCGTGTCGAAGAAACCCGGGCTTGCCGAATAGAAGCCGTTCGAGTGGTAGGACACGACGTAGGTCGTGTTGGCCTGGATCGCGACCTCCTGCGGCAGGGTCACGGACTGCCAGCCGCTCGCCGTCTCGTTTGTGAAGGTTGCCGACGCGATCAGCGTCCCCGTCGACGTCCACAGATGCGCCTCGTGCGGCCCCGTGTTCTGTGGCCCCTTGTAGAACTTGAAGCCGGTGATCCACCCCGCAACGTCGGCCTGGAACTTCATCCCGAGTTCGACGCCGCCGGAATCATTGACGGTGACGGTCGTCGGCGTGCCGTTTGGCGAGAACAGGCTCTGCGTCGTCTCGGGCGGATTGACCGTCATGTTGACCATCGCGGAAGACGCTCCGCCTGCCCCGTCCGAGATGGAATAGGTGAAGCTGGCCGGTCCCGTGTAGCCGGCCGTGGGCGTGAATGTGACAATATTGCTGTTGCTGTCGAACGCCACCGTGCCGTTGGTCGCGTTTCCAACGCCCGTGATGGCGAGCGTGTCGCCGTCCGCATCGGTATCGTTGGCGAGAAGCGAGGAAGCGGCCAGCGATATCTGCGTGTTGGACGTGACCACATAGCCATTGTCGTTGTTGGCGACCGGGACGGCATTGGTAGTCGACTGGTTGAAGACCACATCGACCCAGTAGTTGGAAGCCTGATAGCTTGCCGTTGGGAACAACGTTCCCGTTCCATAGCGATAGACACCGTTGCCACCGCTCGCCGCCGATGATGGCGCCGTCAACGCCCCGCTGGTACGGTCAGTCGCGAAGTAGTTGGAATCTGCCACATAGCGCCCGGTCGTGTGGTAGGAGGCGACATAAGTCGTCCCCTTGGTGATCTCAACCGGGTTGGAGAAGGTGGCGGTCTGCCAGCCGCTGAAGGATTCGTTGGTGAAGGTGACGGTCGCCAGCAGCGTGCCCGTGGAGGACCACAGCGAGCCGGTGTGCGTCCCGGTGGCCCCTGACGGCTTGTAGAAGCGTATGCCGGTGATGGTTCCGCGCGCCGATGCGATGAACTTCATCCCGAGTTCCAGCGACGCCGTGCCTTCGTCATGCGCCGGCCCCGCCGGTCCGTCGGTACCCTGGAAGAACGTTACCCCGGCCGGCCCCTCTTCGACCGTCACGGCCACGTTGCCGGTGTCCGTGCCTCCCAGTCCGTCCGAGACCGTATAGGTGAAACTTGCCGGTCCGCTGTAGCCCGCTGTCGGCGTGAAGATCACGTTTCCGGTCTGCGCATCGAGGGCCACCGTTCCGTTTGTGGCATTGCCTACAGCCGTGACGGTAAGCTGATTGGCGTTGGGGTCGGTGTCGTTCGACGTCAGCGCGGCGAAAGATACGGTAAGCGTGCCGTCCCTGCCGATCGTAAAACTGTCGTCGGTCGCCACCGGCGGCTGATTGGGATCGGGGTTGAAGACCACGTCGACCCAAAAGTTCGTGTTGTTGAACGGAGTGTTGGCCGGGAAAGCGCCCGGGTTATTGCTGTATGCGTAGACAGAGCCACCAGGCTGAACCGAGAGTGCCCCATTCGTATAGGTCGACGTGAAATAGTTGTCGGTAGACGACCAATACCCCTCGGAGTGGTAGGACGCCACATAGGTCGTTCCGGCGTCGATACGCACCGGAGACGAGAACACCACTGTCTGCCAGCCCTTGATGCTTTCGCCCACGGCCAAGCCGGTGGCCAGACGCGTCCCGTTCGATGTCCACAGGCTGACGGTGTGCGGGCCGAGGTTGTAGAAGCCCTTGTAGAATCGGATGCCCTCGACAACGCCGCCGGTGAGCGACTGGAAGCGGACGCCGAGCTCGACCCCGCTCTCGACGATCGTATCATTGTCGAGCGTCGTTTCGGTCGCCGGATTGCTCGCCAAGGTCCACAAACTGGACGTCGAAGGCAGATTGACCGTTACCTGAACGCCCGTGGAGGGTGTACCGAGATTGACACTGTCGTCGACCGCGCGGGACAGGATCGTGTATGTGCCGCTGGCCTGCACGTTCCAGCTGTAGCTCCAGTTCTCGCGGCCTGTCGCCTTCCACCAGCTCTGTCCGCCATCGGTCGAGACCTCGACGCCGGCGATAATGCCGCCGCCGAAATCCTGCGCGGTCCCGGTGATCGTGACCTTTTGCCCTTCGACGAAGGCCGCTCCCAGGGTCGGAGACGTGACGGTCGAAGTGGGCTTGGTCGTATCGGTCGATTGCGTTGCAAGAACCAGGCTGGCATCCAGCGTGCTGGGCTGGATACCCATGTCGGCGAACATGTTCACCATCGCCTGCCGGACATTCGGATCGACGGGTGTCGCGGCGCCTTCGTGCTGATCGTCGAGGCCCCAGGACCAGAAGACCGTACCCGCTCCGAAGACGAGCGCGCCGCTTTCGGCACGGTACATGGTCAGGCTGTGTGTCACGTCGGCCGACCCTACCCGGGTCCCGTAGTCCCGCAGATAGGTGTCCACCGAGACGGTCGACAGCGACATGTTGATCAGTCCGGCGGGCCGGAAGCCGTTCTCCACGTCGGAGTCCCACTCGTAGCCGAGCAGGTTCTGGACCAGGGAATAGGTCTGGCCGGGCTGCAGGTTGGCGACATCGGTGTTTCGCCAGAAGCGAAGGTTGGAATACTCGTAGGGGATGGTGATTGTATCCAGCCGATAGGAGTCGACCGTGAACATGGTGCCGGTCAGCGAATTTTCCGGCTCCTGGCCAGGGTCGGCAAAGCGCGGGTCACGCCAGGTGCCGGTGCCGATGGGGCTGGGGTCGGGCGTGCCGCCCCAGGTTTCCTTGTAGGTGACCATCGTACGGTACGGCGTGCCGTTGCCGTCGATGCTCGTTTCCCACCGCACCTTCCAATAGACCTCGTTGCCGCTCCAGAAGGCGAGATTGACCCCTGCGTCCCGCGCCGCCTCGACATTGGCACGTTGTTCGGCCGACCAGTATTCGTCATGACCGACAGAGAGAAAGGCTTGATGGTTCAGCAGGTTGGCACCGGCCCTCGTGGTATCGACGCCCGAGATGTAGGAGACGTCGTAGCCGTTCTGCTCCAGCCAGCGGATAGCCGAATGCTCGACGCCGAAGATGAAGTCGTGCGTCCCGCCTATGACGCTGGTGTTGGTCACGATCGGGCGGTTGTAGCTCACCGCCGTTGCACGGCCGATCGAATTGACCCCGCAGCCGCAATTGGGCGGCAAATAGCCGATCATGTTCGCGGGATCGACCGGCACTTCGCCGAAATAGAGGCTGGCGCCGCCCCATTCATTGTAGGCCTGCCAGGTCGTGTCGGAGGTCTGGAAGACGATATCGCTGGTGGAAGCGTCGTCCCGAATGATGAACGGAATATGACTCGCCCCTTCCGTACCGTCCTGGCGGACCAGCTTGGCTATATAGACGCCGGAGACCGCGTCCTGCGGGACCTGCCAACTCGCCGAAACCGACCAGTTGCCGGCGTCGATGAGACCGCGCGACATATCGACGATTGGGTGCGGCTGGACCTGGGCCGAGCCCAGCGTCCTCTGGATCGACGCCACCTTCCGGGCACCGTCGCCATTGTAGTAACCGAGGCGGTAGATATCGATACGGTAGTTGGTCGAGTCTGTCGCGATCTTGAAGTCTACCGTACCGCCGATGTTGGTGCTGATCTCCGCGGCGAAACCCTGGATGTTGGCCGAGCCGTCGCCTTGGATGCCCCACTCGCTCTGGGGATTGCCCTGCTTCTGGTTTTCAAGAGCAATCTTGTTCTGGGTGGGCACCGTCGGGTTGAGCTGGCTCGCGGTGCGCGTTCCGTCCGAGAACTGGAAGTTCTCGACATTGGTCACGCTGTCGGCGCCGTTGGGAGAACCGGCGCGATTGTCGGTTATCGTATAGGTCGAACCCTGCAGCGAGACCGCATAGTCGGCACGGGCACCGCTGAACACAACCGTATCGCCCGTGCCGCCGCCCCCGTCGATGACATCGTTGCCGGCGCCGCCGGCGATGGTGTCGTTGCCGGAGCCGCCGGTGATCGTATCTGCGAAAGCGCTGCCCGTGAGCGAAAAGGCCTCGGTCTGGCCGCCGAGCGAGATGGTGACGCCCGATGTAGCTGACGCGGCCGAGATCGCCTCAAGGCCCTGGATCGAATTGTTGTTCGCCCCCAACAGATTGAGATCGACCGAGGTCGAGGTCAGATCGAGTGTGTCGCCCGAGCCCGCACCGAAATTGATGGTACCGGATCCTCCGACCATCGCGTCGAGTTGAGCACCGCTTACCGTCATCACGTCGTTGCCCGACGTGCCGACGACGTTGAGCGACTCGATCCCGCTCGGCGTCGGCGTCGAGAGGGCCGATAGATCACCGCCGGCCACGACATTGAGCACATCGCTCGGCCCGCTGCCGAGATTGATCGAGTTGAACCCCGCCCATTGGGCGGCGGTCATGGTCACCGTGTCGTTGCCCGAGGTGCCGGTAAGGGTCTCGAAACCCGAAATGGTACCCAACGAGAAATCGACCGTCGCGCTACTGCCGGTCAACAGGATCTGATCGCGGGTACCGCTGCCGCTGTCTGCACCGCCCTGCAGGGACTCGCCCGCGACGAATTGGCCGGTCGCGATATTGACGGTGTCGTCGCCCGCGCCGGCCAGGATCGTGTCGGCCCCGGTTCCTCCAGTTATCACATCGTTCTGATTGCTTCCCGTGATCGCGAAGGCTTCGCTCTGGCCGCCAAGGGCGATCGTGACGCCCGATGCCGCGCCGGCAGCGGAGATCGCCTCGACACCCTGGATGGAATTGTTGCTCGCCCCCAGCGTGTTGAGGTCGGCGGACGTGGAGGTGAGATTGATCGTATCGCCCGAGCCGGCGCCAAGATTGATCGTACCGGAGCCGATTATGATGGCGTCAAGCTGGGCACCGCTGAGCGTGACACTGTCCGTTCCGGCCGTTCCGGTGAGACTGCCTGTCTCGACACTGCTTATGGCGGGTGTGGTAAGAGCTGAAATGCCGCCGTTGGCCACGACGTTGAGGACGTCGCCTGTGCCGCTGCCTAGATTGATCGTGCTGAAGCCAGCCCATTGCGCCGCGGTCATGGTCACTGCGTCGTTGCCCGACGTGCCGGTCAGTGTCTCCAGCCCGGAGATTGTTCCAATGGAAAAGTCAACCGTCGCGCTGCTGCCTGTAAGCACGACCTGATCGCGCGTACCTGTGCCGCCATCGGCGCCGCCGTCAATGGATTCGCCCGCGCCGAACTGGCCGGTTGCGATGTTGACAGTGTCGTTCCCGCCGCCCGCGACGATGGTGTCAGCCCCGGTTCCGCCGGTGATCACGTCGTTCTGATTGCTTCCGGTGATAGCGAAGGCCTCGCTCTGGCCCGTCAGGCTTATCGTCACGCCGGAGGCAGCACCAGCGGCAGAGATCGCCTCGACGCCCTGGATGGACGCATTGTTCGCCCCCAGCGTGTTGAGGTCGGTGGAGGTCGAGGTCAGATTGATCGTGTCGCCCGTGCCTGCGCCGAGATTGATGCTGCCGGAGCCGATGATGATGGCGTTAAGCTGCGCGCCGCTGAGCGTGACGGTATCGGTGCCCGCCGTTCCGGTCAGATTGCCGGTCTCGACGTTGCTGATCGTCGGCGTGGCGAGCGCCGAAATGTTCCCGCTGGCAACCACGTTCACCGTGTCCGAAAGCAAGCCGAGGTTGATCGTGCTGAACCCGGCCCACTGCGAGGCCGTCATCGTCACCGTGTCGCCCAGGATGCTGCCCGTCAGCGTCTCGATCCCCGAGACGCTACCGATGGAGAAGTCGACCGAGCCTCCCGTGGTCAGCACGATCTGATCACGCGTGCCGGTGGCGCTGTTGCCGCCGCCGTCTATGATCTCGCCTGCAACGAACTGGCCGCTGCCGAGATTGATCGTGTCGTTGCCGCTGCCGGCGACGATCGTGTCGGCGCCGTTGCCGCCATTGAAGGTATCGCCTGAGGCATCCTGGAGCTGGGCGACCGTGCCTCCCGAGAAACCGGTGAGCGTCCCGGTATTCGCATTCGCAACGTCGTTGCCATTGGTGCCGTTGAACGTCGCCATCATGCCTCCATGGGCTGCCGTACCCGCCGTGGCCGGACAGCACCTACTCCATTGTCGTCCGCTGATCGCAGACCACGGAAGGCAATCCTGCCAGCTTTCGCACAACCAAGGACGATACCAATGGGTGGAGGGTACCATCCCTCGTTTTGATGAAGGCAATCCCGGCGAGCTGTTCTCCAAGCCGGCGCGTTGCATATCGGAAGCACGAATTCAGGAATCGATCCGACTATTCTCGGATCGGCATAGGGTTTCGACGATCTTCACCACCGCCTGGCCCGATAAGACTGCCGTTTTCCCGAAAGATGGCTATCAGACGTGCATGCACGGTCCCGCGAGGCCGCGCGCAAAGTTGGTGAATACTGGCGTTTCATTCCATGGCGGGCGCACTCGCCCACATGGCAGGGGACTTGTAGCCCAACAAACGGAACCGGGAAGAGGCCTGAGCCACGGGCCGAATCGACCGCCGTCATCCCGGTCGAAGGAGCGGCGCCCGGGAGGCGTCTTCGTTACCCGATCGGCTCCGAGCCCGCGCCGGCGGCCAGGACCAGGCCGCCGGAAACCGGGTCGACCAGCGTGTCGTAGACGACGGCCTCGCTGGTGGCATCCGTCTGCAGCACGGCATGGACGCGAAAACGCAGGGTCCGGTCCAGCTTGTCGGTGCCGGACAGCAACTCGACGCTGACGTCCCGGAAACGCGGCTCGAACTGGCGGATCAGGGCCTCGAGGCGCGTCCGGAACTGGCCCTGCTGGGACGGGGTCGCCAATTGCTGGGTCTGCAGATCCTGCAGGCCGAAGGACAGAACCGAGCTGCGCAGTTCCTCCAGTTCCGCCGGCATCGACAGGTAGCGCGGCCGGGTGGTGAACAGGATCTCCAGGTCGCGCCGCACCGCCTCGCGCAACTCGCGCATGGCGCGGTCGGCATTGCGGTCTGTCTCGATGCTGTCGCCCTGCAGCAGCCGGTCGAACAGCGACAGCCGCGGCGGCAGCTTGGTCGCGGGCCTTGCCATTTCAGATCCTGTCAGCCGGCATGAGCGGCCTGCATTTCGGTGCGCAGCCGGAAGCCGGTCACCATCTGGTCGAACTGGAAATGCGGCTGCAGATGCATAACGCAGTTCATGATGCCGGGCCGGCCCGGCACCTCCTTCACCTCCACGCCGCCGCCGCTCAGCGGATAACGCGCCTTCAGTTCGGGCCCGGCGTCGGCATTGCCAAGCATGTAGCCGCGCAGCCAGTCGTTGAGATAGGTTTCCAGGTCTTCGGCCGTCGTATAGGCGCCGACGCGGTCGCGCGCCATGACCTTGGCGTAGTGCGCGAAGCGGCTGACGCACAGCACATATTGCAGCATGGAGGAGAGCCGGCTGTTGGCCCGCTCGACCGGGTCGCGGATATCGGCCGGCACATGCAGCGACTGCGTGCCGAGGAACACCACGGAGCGCGTGAAGTTGCAGGGGCTCATCGAAATGAAGCCCAGGTCCTCGAGCGCCTTCTGCTTCTTGTCGGTCAATTCGACCTCCAGCGGCCGGCGGTAGGCGACGGCCTCGCCGGTCGAGAAGCGCGGCGCCGGCAGGCCGGTCACGATGCCGGCCTCCTCGCGATCCTGATAGGCGCCGCGCATGTTGGCGAACCAGCCCCAGTCGTGAAAGGCTCGGATGGCGACCGCGCCGAAGCCATAGACGGCACTGCCCCAGAGCCAGGCGTCGATGCCGCTGCCGCCCTCGCGGTAGCGGAAGCCGTCCAGGCGCGAATGGCTGTCGTCATATCTGGCGCGCAACAGGATGCGCGGCAGCACCACGCCGAGGAAGCGGCTCTCCTCGGTCTGCTGCAGTCGCCGCCAGCGCTGATATTCGGCGAGCCTGAAGGCCGTATCGAGTTTCTGGGCGTGCGACAGGTCGGCGAAGGTCTGGACACCGAACAATTCGGGCGCTGCGCTCACCACGCAGGGCGCGAAAGCGGCCGCAGCCACCTGGGACAGGCCGGCCAGGGTACCGACATCGTCGGTGGGCTGCGGGGCGCCCGCCGGATAGCGGTGGCGCACCGCGTAGTCGCACAGCAGCAGCCCATAGGGAAGGCCGCCCGGCATGCCGTATTCGTCGTTGTAGACCTTGGAGAACAACGTGCTCTGATCGAACTCGACGGCGCGGTCGAAGTCGCGCGCCAGTTCGGCCCAGGTGGCATTGAACAAACGCACCTTGACCTTCTCGTCGCTCTCGACGTGGTCGATGAGATAGTCCACCCCGCGCCAGCTCGCCTCCAGACGCCTGAAATCCTCGTGATGAAGGATCGCGTCGAGGAGATCGCCGATCAGCGCGTCGATCGCGGCAATGTCGCGTGCGATGAATTGCCTGATGGCGCCAATGTCGCGGCGCGATGCGGCGGCATGTATGCGGTCGCCGAACCAGGCCGACAATCCGCCGTCCCGGGCCTCGCCCGCGAGGAAGGTGGCAAACACTTCCCGAAGCGTGTCGTCGCCGCGGTCGAGCACCGCGGCGACGATCGTTTCACGCAGGGCGACGCCGGCCCGTTCTCCTGCGCCGGAAGCGGAAGCCGCCGGCCCGTCGGATTGCGCCTCGCCCATCGAGCTACGCCTTGCCGGCCCGTCAGCCCATCTGCGGGATGCGGGCCACGAGCCGCATGGAGGCGGTGAGCTCTTCCATCTGCAGCCACGGGCGAAGATAGGCGACCGCATTGTAGGAACCGGGTGCGCCCGGGATCTCCTTGACCGTCACGGTCGCCTCGGCGAGCGGATACTTCGCCTTCATGTCGGCGCTGGCGCTTGGATTGCCGTTGACGTAGTTGCGGATCCAGTCGTTCAGCCAGGTCTCGCAGTCCTTGGCCTCGAGGAAGGAGCCGATCTTGTCGCGGCCCATGACCTTGAGATAGTGCGAGAAACGCGACGTCGCCATGATGTAGGGCAGGCGCGCCGAGATCGCGGCATTGGCGGTGGCATCCGGCTTGTCGTATTTCTTCGGGCGCTGCGTCGTCTGCGCGCCGAAGAACACGGCATAGTCCGAAGACTTGTAGTGGCAGAGCGGCAGGAAGCCGAGCTTCGACAGCTCGGCCTCGCGGCGATCGGTGATGCCGATTTCGGTCGGGCACTGCTGATCGACGTCGCCGTCGTCGCTGGTGAAGGTGAAGCTCGGCAGGTTCTCCACCTTGCCGCCGCCTTCGGCGCCGCGCACGGCGACGCACCAGCCATGCTGCGAGAAGGCCGCTGTCAGCCGCTCGCCCAGCGCATAGGACGCGTTCATCCAGGTGAACTGGTCCGACGTCATCGCCGTGGTCTTGCCGTCCGCGTTGATCGGCGCTTCCTCGAATTTGAACTCGTCGATCTGCCGGCCGCTCGATCCGTAGGGAACGCGCGACAGGACCCTCGGCATGGTCAGCGTCACGAAGCGGCTGTCCTCGCTGTCGCGGAAGCTGCGCCACTTGATGTATTCGGAGCTCTCGAAGATCTTCTCCAGGTCGCGCGGCTTGGAGAGCTCGGTGAAGCTCTCGAGGCCGAACATCGACGGATTGGCGGCCGAGATGAAAGGCGCGAAGGAGCCGGCCGCGACATTGGACATGCCTTGCAGCACTTCCAGGTCCTCGGTGCCGTTGCCGAACTCGTAGTCGCCGATCAGCGCACCGTAGGGTTCGCCGCCCGGCGTGCCGAATTCCGATTCGTAGATCTTCTTGAAGATCTGGCTCTGGTCGAATTCGACGGCCTTCGTCAGATCCTTGTGCAGGTCCTTCTTGGTCATGTTGAGCACACGGATCTTCAGCGTGGCGCTGGTCTCCGAGTTCTTGACCAGGTAGTTGAGGCCGCGCCAGGAGCCTTCCAGCTTCTGGAAGTCCTCATGATGCATGATCGCCGAAAGCTGCTTGGACAGCTTCTCGTCGATCGCGGCGATCGCCTTGTTGAAGGTCTGGGTGAGGTTCTTGTTGAACGTCACCGTCCCGGACAGGGCCTCCGAGGTGAGGGTGCGCAGGAGGTCCTGCATCTCGTCGGGCTCGGCCGTCTTGGTAACGCCGATGGCCTGGTCGAGCAGGCTCAGTGTGCCGGTCTCGGCGGCCGCGGCCGCGCCGTCTTCCGTTTTGGCTTCAGCGGTCATGGATCACGCTCCCTGCTTGTCGGTGCCAAGCTCGCCCGCGAGGGCGTTCAGCTTGTCGGTGTTCTGGAGGACTTCCTCGAGGAGGCTTTCGAGTTCTTCCGAGCGATCCACTTTCGACATGAGATCGCGCAGCTTGTTGCGAGCGGCGAGCAGCTTGCGCAGCGGCTCCACCTGGTCGACGATCGCCGCCGGCTCGAAGTCGTCCATGGACTTGAATTTGAGCTGGACGGCGAGCTGTGTATCGTCGCCGGCCAAAGTGTTCTCGACCTTGAACTCCGCGCCCGGCGTCATGCGCTGCATCACCTCGTCGAAATTGTCGCGGTCGACCTGGATGAACTTGCGGTCGCGCAGCGGCTTCAGCGGCTCGTAGGGCTTGCCGGAAAAGTCGCCGATCACACCGACGACGAAGGGCAGTTCCTTGCGGACCTGCGCTCCCTCCGTCTCGACGTCATAGGTGATGTGAACGCGGGGTTTGCGCACACGGTTCAGTTTCTGTTGGACGCTCTCTGCCATGACAATTCCCTCTGCGAGTGTTTACATGCGACGTGAACTCGAAACGCTAGCCCCCGGCGGCGGCCTCCGGGTTTCGTATGCCGGCGGCCATGAGGATGCGCTGGATATGCGCGGGGTCCTCGGAAAGTTCGGTGAGCAGTTCGACCAGGGTCATACGCGCCCGGCGCACCGCTTCCTCCAGCGTGTAGGAGATCGGCGAATGCGGCTCGGTCTTGCGGAAATAGCTGGCGATGCGCACCAGCTCGGCCAGCGCCTCTTCTCGCGAGACGTAACCTTCGATGCGGCGGACGGCCGGCAGCGCCGAGCCGCCCTCGGCCGCGGGCTGCGCCTCGGCGGCGGCGGGCTCCTCGACTGGCGTGTCGTAAGCGGCGGCGGCGAGCTTGTCGGCCGCGAAGTGCCTCAGGGCGCTGTTGACCTGTTCCAGGAGATCGCGCAGCGCCGACACGGGAGGTGAGTCCATGCCGGCGACGGCGTCGAAGGCTGCCGCCATCTCGGCCAGCGCGGCCAGGCATTCGTCGACCAGCTTCGTGGTCGCCGCGAACTCCGCCGCCGGCGTCTCGGCGACACTCTGCTGGAACTGCTCCATCGTCACGGCGCCGGCTTCGATGCGCGACTGCTTGCGCGCTGCGTCGGTCAGCTTCTCCAGTTCCGTCGCCTGTTCGTAGCTCCACAGGGAATAGCTGGCGAGCGTGCCCGAGGTCAGCGGCGTCAGCCGGACCGGCTGGATCAGCGTGCCCACGGCGCCGGAGCCGCTGAGGCCGGAGACCGCAGCGACCTTGCCCTCGACGCCATCCTCGTCGAGCTCGGGAAAGCAGTGGCCCCAGTGGCCGGCGGCGATCCCGGCCAGCACCTTCAACCCGTCGCGCAGGCCGGCGAAGCCGTGGCGGCGCACCAGCGCCTCGACCAGCCAGGAGGCGATTTCGAGATCCTTGGCCTGGCCGGCGAGTATCTCAGCCGCGGTGCTCTCGACAATTCCCCATTCGTCGGGCGCGGGCGCACCGATCTCGACGGCGGCGCGCTCGGCCGAGCGGGCCGCATTGCGCGCGTCCTTGGTCCGGTAATAGAGCGACGAAGACGACGAGTCCGAGCGCGGATCGGTGCCACCTGGCAGGTCTCCGGGGATCGGGGCCAGCAGCCCGTCGATGTCGACTACCGGCGCAGTCATGCGCAGCCCCCCTCGCCCGCGATCTCACTGACATCAGGCGCGCTCGCTCCGGCGACCGGAGCGCACGCCGCCGGTGCGACCATACCGGAGAGACGATGAACAATTCGTAGACTGCGGTTCGGCGTCGTCATGATCTTGTCCTCGATGCGCCCCGCTACCCTGCCTTGATCGGGCGGTCGCCTTCGAGCCGCCCGTTGCCGCCATTGGCGATGTCGATGCCGCGCGCGATCGCGGCCCTGAAGCGTTCGTTCAGCGTCAGCGGATCGCCGCTGGTGATCGACAGCAGGATCGACGCCCCGACGCCGATCGCGCCAAGGCGCGGATCGGGCAGAGCTTCGGGCATGTCGGGCGGAGCCATGCTGCCGCCGGACCAGAAGGCGGCGAGCGCGGCATAGGCGGCAGCGCCGTCGAAGTTCGCCGTTTCGGCGGAAACCATGCAGGCGCGCCGCCTGGCGTCGTCGGGCTGGTAGACCCAGCCGGCCGCGCGCTCCAGGCATTCGGCTTCGACCGGGCTTGGCGCGGCGAGGTTGCCCTGGGCGACGGCGACGGCCCACCAGACACCCTCTCGGATCGGAAGCGCGAAGGCCAGGAAGCGGATGGCGTCGCCGATGGCCTCGGCCTCGACGAGGAGCGAAAGATAGCCTTGCGGGGACAGCGTCGGCAGCAGGAACGCCCGGCCCTCAGCCGACAGATCCATGCGCGCACAGATCTCCGCGGCAGTGCCGGCGGAAACCTTGCGGAACGGATCGGTCTGTATCTTCACGCCGTCACACCGAACTAGTTGATCTTGACCATGCCGCCGGCGACCTTGACCATGCCGTCGCCCGAGACGTCGACGATGGGCGCCTTGATCTCCGACTTCGCAGTGCCTTGCACCGTCACCTTCATGCCGTTGACCGTGATGCCCTGCGGCGTCACCTCGACGGTGTTCTGGCCACATTTGAGGGTGATGCCGCGCGCCGCCTCGATCGTGACCGTCCCGGCCGAGGCCTTGGTTGTCAGGTTGCCGGCGTCGAGCGTCAGCGTGTCGTTGCCCTTTGTGAGCTTGGTCGTCCTGTTGCCGGCATCCAGCGTCAGCGCATCGTTGCCCTGGCCGAGCGTGACGGTGCGGTTGCCCTGCTTGACGTCGAGCGTCTCGTTGCCCTTGGTGATCGTCTCCGTGCGGTTGCCGGCCTTGATGGTCAGTTCGTCATTGCCCTCGGTGATGGTGGTGGTGCGGTTGTTCTTGACGGTCCGCGTCTGGTCGTGGTCGACGACGAGCGTGTCATCGTTCTCGACCTCGCGCACGAAATCCTTCTCGGCATGGAAGAGGATCTTCTCCTCGCCCTTCTTGTCCTCGAAGGACAGTTCATTGGCGTTGGCGGCGCCGCCGGACAGCGTGCTGCGCGACAGAAGGCCCGATTTGGTCATATTCCCCGGCAGCGCCCAGGGCGGCGCATTGGCGCCGTTATAGACAGCGCCGGTCACCAGCGGCCGGTCTGGGTCGCCGTCGAGGAAATGCACCACCACCTCCATGCCGATCCGTGGGATGAAGACCGTTCCCCAGCCGCTGCCGGCGAGGGCCTGGGCGACATGCACGAAGCAGGAGCTCTTCTCGTCCTTGGCCCCGTAGCGGTCCCAGGGGAACTGAATGCGGATGCGCCCGTGCTTGTCGGTGTGGATCTCCTGGCCGGACGGACCGACGACGAGCGCCGTCTGGGGACCGCGCACGATCGGCTTGGGCACAGGCAAAGGGTTGCGGGCCGGCCGGTTCGCGGGGATGCAGGCGAAGCTGTTGCGGTAGTAGGGCTTGCCCTCGGTGCCGGGCTGGATGGTGAATTGCGCGCGGTCGACCACTTCATGCCGGACATCGGTCACGACATGCTTCTTGTTCTTCAGCGCTTCCACCGGATGCTCGGAAAGCGTGAAGCGGTGACCCGGCGTGAAGCTCGCGCAGGTGCCGGCGCCGGTCGCCTCTTCGAAGCGGGCTTCCTCGGCATCGACCGCGACGCCGGCGAGACGCGTCAGTGTCGCGTCCTGCACCGAGCCCGAAGGGAACCGGTAGTGCTCCCAGGATTTCGTCGAGGCGGGCTGCAGGCTGGTCTTGCGGTTGCCCTCGCGCGGGCTCGCCGGCGCCTCGAAATCATAGTCGCCGAGCGTCCATTTCGCGTCGGTCAGGCTGGCGCTGAAATCCATGCGGTGGACCGCATCGGTGGCGTCCTCCAGGCCCTGCCTGTAGGCGACCTGCTCCTGTGCGCCGTCGGCATAGCCGCCGACATGGTCGGTCAGCACCAGCTTGTGGCTGCCGTCCTGATGCGTGAAATAATAGAGGATGCCTTCCTCGGCGAGCAGCCGCTGCAGGAAGGCTAGATCCGTCTCGCCGAATTGAACGCAATAGTCGCGCTTGTCGTAGCTCGCCTGCAGCTTCTTCTCGAAACTGACGCCGCCGTCGCCGAGCAGCGTTTCGGCGATCTCGACGGCCGTCTTGTCCTGAAAGACCTTGTAGTCGGAGGTGCGGTCGAGCAGCCACAGCGAGGGCGCGACCTTGAGCGTGAAGAGCCGGTAGTTGTTGCGGGTAACCAGGCCGCCGCTGAAGGAGATGACGATGCCGTTGACGATGCGCCTGTTGCCGCCGGGGCGGGCCATCGACAAGGTGACGCTCTTGCCAAGCAGGTCCTGCGGCTGGATCGCCTGTCGGCTCGACAGGGCCGAGACCGTGAATTCGAAAAGCCGGGACAAGCCCTCCACGCCCTTCGCTTCGGTCGCGACGAGGGCGTCCGCTCCGAGCGGAGTTTCCAATGTGAGCCAACGCTCCGCCTGAACAAGCGTATCGGACATTCAGAATGCTGCCTCGGCGGACGCCCGGCCTCGAGGCCGGGCGCCGCGCAGGGATTTTCGGCGTCAGCCGCTCTTGGTCGTCGACAGGTCGTAGCTGACAGTCACCGGCGTGCCGGCCTTGTTCTTGTCGTCAAACGGGATGTGCTTGTATTCGATCTTGGTGAAGTTGATCGAAATCGACTCGGTCGGCCGGTCGCCACCCGAGGACAGGCTGTAGCCCGAGATCAGGGCGTTGGTCAGCGTGTATTCCACATAGGTGTTGCCGGGGCTGCCGGTGTTCACCAGGTGGATCTCGACCTTCTTGCCCACCGCGCCGGTGGCGGATTCGGTGAAGAGCGCCGTCGACGAGCCGTCGAGTTGCTTGGTGACGACCACCTCGCTGATCGACGGCTCGCTCGCCTCGCGGTTGGCGGCCGCGCCCGTCGGCGTGGAGATGCCGCGGCCGACGCCGAACTGCAGGCTGGAGACGTCGATCCACTTCTGGTGCTTGTCGTGCGTCGCCTCGCCGTCGATGCCCTCATATTTCAAATAGATTGCCATGCTGTGCTCCTGTTTATCCACGAACCAAAACGCCTCGGCTCCAACCGGGCGCCGCCCGGCCGAAGCCGCTCGGAACTGCCTTCCGGCCTAGGCCGGGGTCACCTCGCCCGCAGACGCCTCTACCCCCTGCAAGCCTTGCTCCCCGCCTCCGGCGCCGCCGCCCGCCGGGGCGAAACGGAAACGCCCGTCCGCGCCGATGGACACTTCGATGCCGCCCACCTGCCCGCCGTCGGCCAGGACGGAGAGCACATGCGCGGACAGTTGCGGCAGCAGGCCGCGGGAAAGGATGTATTCGATGTTCCGGGCACCGCTTTCGACCTCGGTGCAGCGGCTGGCGATCTCGTCGACAAGGCCATCGCCCCAGACGAGCTCGGCCCGGTAGTTCTCGGCGAAGCGCTTGCGGATGCGGTTCAACTGCAGCGCGACGATCTTGCGGATGATGTCGTCGGCCAGCGGAAAATAGGGAACGACCGAGCAGCGGCCGAGGAAGGCCGGCTTGAACAGCTTGAGCAGTTCCGGCCGGAGTTGCTCGGCCAGCGTCTCCGGATCGGGCCTGGTCTTCGGATCGGCGCACAGGCGGTGGATCAGGTCGGTTCCCGCATTCGACGTCATGATGATGACGGTGTTCTTGAAGTCGATGTCGCGTCCCTCGCCGTCGCGCAGCATGCCCTTGTCGAAGACCTGGTAGAAGACGTCCTGCACGCCGGGATGTGCCTTCTCCATCTCGTCGAAGAGCACGACCGAATAGGGCCGCCGGCGCACGGCCTCGGTCAGCACGCCGCCTTCACCATAGCCGACATAGCCGGGCGGCGAGCCGACGAGCATCGAGACCTTATGCTCCTCCTTGAACTCCGACATGTTGATGACGGTGAGGTTCTGTTCGCCGCCATAGAGCAGGTCGGCGACGGCGAGCGCCGTCTCGGTCTTGCCGACGCCCGAGGTACCGACCATCAGGAACACACCGATCGGCTTGCGCGGATCGATGAGCTTGGCGCGCGACGTGCGGATGGTCTCGGCAATGGCCTCCAGCGCATGCGGCTGGCCGATGACGCGTTCCTCCAGCTTATCTTTCAGGCCGAGCACCGTCTTGATCTCGTTCGAGACCATGCGGCCGACCGGAATGCCGGTCCAGTTGCCGACGACCTCGGCGATCGCCTGACCGTCGACCGTCACATGCATCAGCGGCTTCTCGCCCTGCAGCGCGGCGAGCTCGTCCTTGCAGGCGGCGAGGTCGGCGCGCAGCTTCGCGGGATCCTCGGCGCCCTCGACCGGCGCGGCCTCCTCGTCGAGCTCGCCCAGCGTGTCGTGCAGCGCGCGGATCTTGCCGACGAGGTCACGCTCCTTGTCCCATTGCGCCTCGAGCGCCTCGAGCTCGGCGACCGTCGTCGCACGCTCGGCCTTCAACTCGCCCACGCGCTGCGAATGGTCGGTTCCGATGCGGCCTTCGCGTGCCAGCACGGCGAGATCGGTGTCGAGCATGTCTATGCGCCGGCGGCGGTCCTCCACCGGCGCAGGTATGGCGTAGCTGGCTATGGCGACACGCCCGCAGGCAGTGTCCAGCAGGCTGACCGCCTTGTCCGGAAGCTGGCGGCTCGGTATGTAGCGGCGCGACAGGCGCACCGCGTCCTCGACCGCCTCGGCCAGGACACGCACGCCATGATGACGTTCCAGCGTCGGCACAAGGCCGCGCATCATGGCGATCGCCGCCTCGTCGTCCGGCTCCTCGACCTTCACCACCTGGAAGCGGCGCGTCAGCGCGGGGTCGCGCTCGAAATATTTCTTGTACTCGGCCCAGGTCGTGGCCGCGATGGTGCGCATCTCGCCGCGGGCGAGTGCCGGCTTCAGCAGGTTAGCCGCGTCGTTCTGGCCGGCTGCGCCGCCGGCGCCGATCAGCGTGTGGGCTTCGTCGATGAAGACGATGATCGGCTTGGGCGACGACTTCACGCCCTCGATCACGTTCTTCAGCCGGTTCTCGAATTCACCCTTCATGCCGGCACCCGCCTGAAGCAGGCCGAGGTCGAGCGACAACAGCTCGACGTCCTTCAGCGAGGGCGGCACGTCGCCGGCCGCGATCTTCAGGGCGAAACCTTCCACCACGGCGGTCTTGCCGACGCCGGCCTCGCCCGTGAGGATCGGGTTGTTCTGGCGCCGCCGCGTCAGGATGTCGATGATCTGCCGTGTCTCGGCGTCGCGGCCCAGCACGGGATCGATCTTGCCCTCGCGCGCCCGCGCGGTGAGATTGATGGTGTACTGCTCCAGCGCCGAGCCGCCGACAGAAGCGGCGGGAGCGCCGGCCCCGGCAGCTTTGCCCGTCCCGCCCGAGGCCAGGCTGGCGCCGCCCGATTCGCTGGTGTCGGCGGCGATCTTGCCGAGCGAGGCGCGCAGCGTCTCGGCATTGATCCGGGCGAGCATCGGGGATGCATCGCGTGCCAGCGCGGCCAGCGAATCGTCGCACAGCAGTGCCGCCATCAGATGGCCGCTGCGCACCGCCGCGGCGTCATATTGCAGCGACGCGAAGATCCAGGCCTCGCGGATGAGCTTGACGATGTTGGGCGCCAGCGCCGGCGACCGGCTGTTGCCGGTCTTCAGCTTGTCGAGCATGCGGGTCAGGTCCGCCGCGAGGCGGCCGGCATCGATCTCGAAATGCCTGAGGATGGCCGCGACGTCGTTGTCGTTGGCCTCGATCAGCTTGGCCAGCCAGTGCTCGATCTCGACATTGTAGTGGGTGCGCGACAATGTCAGGCCGACGGCGCCCTCCAGCGTCGACCGACAGTGTTGGTTGAGGCGCCCAACCAGCGATTGCAAGTCAACGTTCAACAAGACAGGCCCCCTCATCCCCCACCGGACAGCCGCCTGGCGGCGCGGCAACCCGCACCGCCCCGGAGGACCCTTCTCCGAAGCCGGCGGCGTCTAAATCAAACGATATGTAACGTTACGTGATCGTAGTATCTACATCGTCCCAGGTCCAGAGCGTTTTCGCGCTCAGGGCCCGACAGCGGCGTCAACGTCGGGAAACACTGGAAACAGCCTTAAGAAACCACTCATCTCGAACACGAGGCGAATACGTTTGTTGAGGCCGGCAAGTGCAATACGGCCGCCGGCTGCCTTCACTTTCTTAGCCGCAGAAATGAATGCCGACAGGCCAGTACTGCTGATGTATTCGAGTTGTCCCAGGTCGATGACGATCTGCGTATCGCCTCGATCGATGACGGAACTCAGGTGCCGGTCGAAGACCGGCGAGGTCGTCGTGTCGATCCTGCCGCTCGGGGCGATGATCAGGTTGCCGTCGCGGCGACTCTCGGCGATGTTCATGACGATTGCGTCTCGACTGTCTGCGGAGATCTATCCCATGCTGGGTACACCGCCGGGCCTCTTTCCGCAACGTCCGCCGCGCTGCGGCGGAACGACCGCCCTGATCCGGGAGTACGACTTCGGGCCGGCCGATCCCGGGGGTGCCATAGCTGCATCGCCGGAACAAAAAGTTAAACAGGCACGCTTAGCCTATCGGTTGAACCCTGCCGGGAGTACCGCTCCCGGGCGCATCGAGACGAGACGTTGGTGAACGTGCCCGCCCCGCATGACGATATCGCGAAGGCCATCCGCGACGCGCTCCTGCCGCAGCGCTTCCCCGTGCGACGCGACGTCGAACTGGGTGCCGGCACGGCGCAGGAAAAAGAGGCCGTCTCATTCCACGACACAGTGTGGCTCGGCCATCACTTCCTCGCCGTCGCGGCTGTGCGCGTCAAGCGCGGCGGCATCGGCGGGGCGCTCGCCGCGGCCGCCCTCCGCCAGCTTCTGAGAGCGGCCCTCTCCGTCACCCCGACACCTGAGGCCGCGCTCGCCGCCTGCGAAGAAATCTGCGCAACACCGGGGTTCGACGCCGCGGTGCTGCGGCTCGACCTCGTGACGGGAGCGGTCGAGTCGGCAACGCGGGGACAGGCGCGCATCGAGACGACGCGACACGGGGAAGGCGGGCGCCTCTCGCCCGGGGAGATCGTCTGGCTGGGGGCCGGCGACGTGCCGCTGCCCGCCGAGCTGACGCCGCCGGTCGAAGGACCCGAAGGCCTCGTGCAGCCGGCGATCGCGCGCGCCGGCGGCGGCAGCGCCGCCGCGCTGCTCTACAAGGCACATGGCCGCGCCGCCGGGAGCAGCACCTTCGCGGTGCCCAACGATGCCGGGGCCATTCCCGGCGTGCTCGCCCAGATCGACGCCTTTTGCGCCCGCCACGCGATCGCACGCGAGGATGTGGAGGGCATCGACGTTGCGGTCGACGAGGTCCTGAGCAACGCCATCGCCTATGCCTTCCGGGACGGCCACGCCCATGAGATATTCGTCACGTCGACGGCCGAGCCGGGGCGGTTGGTGATCGAGATCAGCGACGACGGCGTCCCCTTCGACCCGCTCGCCGTGCCGCCGCCCGATCTTTCGGCCGATCTCGAGGCGCGGCAGGTCGGCGGGCTCGGCATGCATTTCGTGCGCAACCTGCTGGACGACGTTGCCTATAAGCGGGTAAACGGCTGGAACGTGCTGACGCTGCGCAAGCGCGTGGGCGAGGCTCGAAAGGGGGAGAGTTCGTCATGAACGCAGCACGCATCGGCGACCAGATCCTGCAGGACGCACCGCACTGCCACGCGCCGATCCATCCGGCCGCACCCGTCCCGACGCCGACGCCCCACCCTGCAATGCCGCTTGCCATCGTCAAGGGACAGCCGAATGTGATGATCGGCAACATGCCTGCCGCGCGTATCACCGACATGTCGCAGCCCTGCATGCTCGCGGGCTGCATTCCGGCCGGCCCCGGAATGATCTCGAAGGGCTCGGCGACGGTATTCATCGGCGGCCTGCCGGCGGCGCGCGTCGGCGACATGACGGCGCATCCGTCCTGTGTCGCCCCGATCCCCAGCCCGGTCGGCAAGATCCTGCCGCCCGGCTGCCCCACCGTGATGATCGGCGGCTGAGGTGCGGCCCCGCCACTTCGAGACACTGCGGCCGATCTGCCCGGTCTGCCGCGCGCGCGAAGTCTCGTCGCATCTGGCCATCAACATCGTCGAGGCCGGAACCGACGACGAGATCACTGCCGGCATCCTCGGTTGCCCGAACTGCGGAGCGGAATATCCAGTCATCGACGGACTGCCCGTGATACTGCCCGATGTGCGCCGCTACGTGCAGGACAATCTGTTTTATCTGCTGGCGCGCCGCGACCTGACGCCGGCGGTGGAAAGCCTGATCGGCGACGCCTCCGGCCCGGGCAGCGCTTTCGATTCGATCCGCCAGCATGTCTCCTCCTATGTGTGGGACCATTGGGGCGACCAGGACCCCGCGGAGACGGGATCGGCTGCCGGCAACGCCTCTCCGGGCAGCGTCGCCCGCGTGCTTGCCGGCGGCCTCGACATGATCTCGGACGGCCTGGCGTCGGGACCGGTGCTCGACATGGGCTGCGGGGCCGGACGCTCCGTGGCGGAACTCGCGGCGCGGACCGGCCGCACCGTGCTCGGCATCGACGTCTCGACGCCGCTCGCCCGCGTCGCGCGGCGCGCCGTGGTCCACGGCCATGTCGACTATGCACGGCGCCGGGTCGGGTTGGTCTATGACCGCCGCGCATTCGGCATCGATATTGCAGGGCGCGAACGCATGGACGTGTGGATCTGCGACGTGCAGGCCCTGCCCTTCGAGCCCGCCACATTCGCGCTCGCCGTGGGGCTCAACCTGCTCGACTGCCTCGGGGATCCGCAGCGCGGCCTCGCCGAGATCGGGCGTGTGCTGTGCGACGACGGCAAGGCCCTGCTCGCCGTCCCGTTCGACTGGACCGGCCATGTCACTGCCGTCGAAGGCTGGATCGGCGGACATTCCCAGCGCGGCCCGCATGGCGGATCGGCGGAAGCCATTCTCGACGGAATGCTGAGCGAGGGAGCGCTGTCGAGCGGCGGCCTGCGCAAGCTGGGGCCGGCGCGCGAGATACCGTGGCACGTCAGGCTCCACGAAAGGTCCTGCATGCATTACGATGTGCATGTCGTGGCGGCGCGGCGTGATTCCGCGGCAGGCATGGCCTAGCGGCGAGACTTTTCGCATCCGCCTGCCGGTGTTCTCCTCCGACGTGAGATGGGAGAAATGCCGGCTTCCGATTCGTCGACGGAACGGAAAAGTTCGGGAGGGGGGCTTGAAGCTCAAACTGGTTCTGAAAGGGCCCGACCGTCTGATGGGGGCCCAGTTGGAGAAGACGCTGGAGCAGGGCAGCCTCGTCGTCGGCCGCTCGCCGACGGCGGACTGGACGCTGCCCGACCCGGAGCGGGTCATATCGAAGACCCATTGCCGCATCGACCGGGACTTCAGCGGCTTCGTGGTGACGGACACGTCGACCAACGGCGTCCACGTCAATGAGGAGCCGGTCGGCTTCGGCCTGCCGCGCCTGCTCGCCAATGGCGACGTGCTGAGGCTGGGCGATGCGGTCGTGCTGGTGCGCATCGACGAGACGGCCGTGTTGTCTCCCGCGCAGACGCGGCAGCCGATGGCTGATCCGATCGCAAAGCTCCCGCCCGACGGACCTTTCGGCGTCGCCGCTCTTCCGGTTCCGCCGACAGAATCGGCGACAGATCGGGCAGCAGCCCCGGCCGATCCGGCGACGGCGGCGGTCGAGCGCATCCTGGACGACTGGTGGGCGTCCGACGAGCCGCCCACAGGCCCTGCCGATCCGAAATCCGTGGATATCTCGTCAAAGCAGCCCTCAGCGGCAATTCCGGTTACCACATCGGCGGAAGAGCCGTTACCGTCGCCGCGTGATGACGTGGCGAAACTCGTTGATTCGCTCTCCGGCATCGAGCTGAAGGCCTTCGCGCGGGCGGTGGACGAGGCGGCGGCTCAATTGCCGGACGGGGAACGGCGAAAGTTTCAGGGGCGGTTGCAAGACCTTCTTGCGGGAGGCGAAGCCCGGGGGGAGGTAGTGCCGCCTTCTCGGTGGTGCTGGCTGACGCCCGGCAGGTGATGGGGTTTTGCATGCCCGGCATTCTCCGGACATGGTGGGTGTTGGTGATGTTCCTGGGGCTCTCGGCCTGCGGGCTCTTCGGCAAGCCGCCGCCCAAGGAGATCGAGATCAAGCCGGCACCTACGGAGGCGTCGATCGACTTCATCGCCATGGCCTCGCCGCTCGTCAATCCCCTGCCCGACGGCCAGCCTTCGCCGCTGATGATGCGCATGTATCAGTTGAACGGCGAGACCGCTTTCGCCAATGCGAGCTTCCGCCAGCTCTGGGAGCAGGACGCCGCCACGCTCGGCCCGACCATGCTGGGCAAGGCCGAGATCATGCTCAACCCCGGCGGGGTGGAACGCATCAAGGCCAATCTGATCGAGGGCACGACGATCGTCGCCGTCGTCGTCGGCTTCCGCGATTTCGAGCAGGCGAAGTGGCGGGCAATGGTGCCTATGCAGGGAGAGAAGAAGTTCAAGCTGAAGGCGGAACTGAAGACGCTTTCGGTCGAACTCGGTCCTCAGGATTAAACACGCGACGGGAGGATATGATAGTCATATGACCAGCGATAGCGGATCGCGGCACGAGGGTGGGGACATCAGGCATGCCATTCGATGACAAGGTGGTCTGGTCGGAGGGCATGTTCATCCGCGCCCAGCACTTCCAGCAGGAAGGCCGGCATGTCGAGCGCCTGCTGAACGGCCGGGTGCGCGGCTTGCGCGCCTATGGCTGGGGCCTGACCGAACTGGTGCTGAACCGCGAGCTCCTGTCGATCGGCCGGTTCGCGGTCGAGCGCGCGGCGGGCGTATTCGAGGACGGCACGCCCTTCTCGGTGCCCGACGGCGCGGCCGAGCTTCAGCCGCTGCAACTCGGCGAAAATCTGCGCAACTGTGTCGTCTATCTCACCTTGCCGATCACCCAGCCCGGAAGCCGCGAAACTGCGGACGACGGCGCCGACATGCTGACCCGCTATGCGACCCGCGACATCGAGGTGCCCGACGCCAACAGCGGCGAATCGGCGCCGGTGCCGATCACCGTCGCCAAGCTGCGGCTCGGCTATGCGCCGGAGACGAGCGAACGCAACGGACTGCTCGGCATCGGCCTGGCGCGCGTCGTCGAAGTGCGCGCCGACAATACGGTCGTGCTCGACGACGGCTATATTCCGCCCGCGCTCGATTCCCAGATCTTGCCCGTCCTGGCCGGACTGCTCACCGAGATCGTAGGGCTGCTCAACCATCGCGGCGAGGCGATCGCGGCGCGGCTCGCCTCGGGCAGCGCCGGCACGGCGGCCGAGATGACCGACACGCTGATGCTCCAGACCATCAACCGCTGGCAGCCGGTCTTCGCCCACCTCGCCTCCGCCGCCTGCGTCCACCCCGAGACCGTCTTCCAGAACGCCGTGGCGCTGGCCGGCGAGCTTGCTACCTTCACCGCATCAGGCCATCGCCCCCGCCCCTTCCCCGTCTACGACCACGAAAGGCTGCAGCCGACCTTCGCGCCCGTCGTCGCAGCCATCCGCCAGTCGCTCAGCGCCGTGCTCGACCGCGGCGCCATCCCCATCCCGCTCACCGAGCACCGCTACGGCATTCGCGTCGCCACGCTGCCCGATCGCTCGATCGTCTCCAAATACACATTCGTGCTCGCCGCCCAGTCCAGCATGCCGGCCGACGCCCTGCTTCGCCGCCTCGTCGGGCAGGTCAAGATCGGGCCGGTCGAGCAGATCAGGGAACTGGTGAACGCAGCGCTGCCCGGCATCATGCCGCGCGCCCTGCCGGTCGCGCCGCGTCAGATCCCCTATCATACGGGCAAGGCCTATTTCGAACTCGACCGCACCAGCGCGATGTGGAAGCAGATCGCCACTTCGGCGGGGCTCGCCATCCATGTTGCCGGCGACTTCCCGGGGCTGGAGCTCGACCTTTGGGCGGTGAAGGATTAGCGATGATGAGGCCTGCCGGGAGATATCCATTTGCCGGCTTGCCGCGAGCGAGCCAACGGAGCGGGTTCGCGAGCGCCGGCGGCGCCCCTGCCACGAAAGTAGCGCCGAAATTGGTTCTGCTTCAGTCGGATAAGGGATCCGGCGGCGCCGGGCTGGGCCCCTCATCCGGCTGCCCGTCCTCCGCAGCAGTTGCGCTGCAGCTGCGGAGGACGGGCAGCCGGATGAGGGGCGGCGGTCAGGTTTCAAGACTGATGACATTATGCAACTTGATCTGAGCATCGTTTGAGGAAGAAGGAGAGCGACGCTGAGCGACCCCTTTTCCTATTTCTCAGGTGCGGACGATACGATCAGGCGTCCGCTGACCGGCGCGGAAGCGAGGCCGCAGCCGGCGCGGCCAGACGCCGCGCGCTCCGGCTTCCATCCAGGGGCCTCCGACCAGCGCGTGGGGAGCGGCGGACTTTCGCTCGACGACGAATTGTTCGGTCCCGCTCCGTCCAGGGCAGATGCCGAATTCGATCTAGACTTCGTCCAGGCCGGCCGCGGCGAGACGATCCGCCCGCGCGGCGATCCCGGCATCGACAAAGCCTTCGACCTGTCGGCGATCAATCCGCTGGTGAGCGCCGCCGCGCCGCTGCTGTGGCTGGCCGGCAGGCTGAATGAAAGTGCCGCGCCCGACGACATCGCCGAATTCCGCAACCGGACGCTCGACGAGATCAAGCGTTTCGAGACCGCGGCCATGGCGAAGGACGTCCCCAACCGCACGGTGCGCATTGCGCGATACGCCTTGAGCGCGACGATTGACGACGTCATCCTCAACACGCGCTGGGGCGGCCAGTCGGGCTGGGCGAACGGCAGCCTGGTCAGCGTGCTCTACAACGAGACCTGGGGCGGCGAGCGCTTCTACGACCTGCTCTCGCAACTGATGGCCAATCCGGAAGACAATGTCGACGCGCTGGAACTGATGGCGATCTGCCTGGCCATCGGCTTCGTCGGCAAGTATCGGGTGTCGGAGGGCGGTCTCGGCCAGCACACCCGCCTGCGCCATGATCTCTACCGCGCCATCCGCCGCGTGCGGGGGCCTTACGATCGCAGCTTGTCGGCGGCCTGGCAGGGCGTGGCGGCCCCGCACCGGGCGCCGCGCAGCATGGCCGGTCCGTGGCTCGCCGCGGCGATCGTCGCCGCGCTTCTGGCCGCCCTCTGGATCTTCTCCAGCATCAGCCTGCGCGGAACCGTCGAGGCGGCCGCGGAGAAGATCCGCGTGCTCGCCCCGGCCATGCCGGTCGTCGTCGAGCGGACCGGCGTGCCCGACATTCCCGACCCGAAGCCGCCGGTACGCCAAACTCAGATCGAGAGGCTGTCGGCATTCCTTGCAAGCGACATCGCCGCCGGCACCGTCGAGGTCGCGCCATCGGGCACCTCGGTGCTCATTCGCATGCTTAAAGCCTCCTTCCCGTCCGGCGGTCTCGACATCTCCGGCACGGAGGATCCGCTGGTCGGCCGCATCGGCGCCGCGCTCAACGGCGAGAAGGGCCCGATCCTGGTCATCGGCCACACCGACAACGTGCCCGTCGGACCCGGAAGCCCGCTCGGCGACAATATGGCGATCTCGGTGGCACGGGCTCGCTCGGCCGCCGACATGCTGCGCCGCCATGTCGACGATCCGAGCCGCGTGAGCTTCGAGGGGCGCGGCGAAACCGACCCGATTGCCAGCAACGCCACGGCGGAAGGCCGCGCCCGCAACCGCCGCGTCGAGTTCCAGATACCGGCGGAACCGCAGACATGAGGCCGGGGCTCCTGGCAGCCTGGCTTGCCGGACTTCTGCTGTCGATCGCCGCCGGCTGGCTGATCTGGCGTCAGGCGCAAATCGCCGATCCGGATCTGCGTTTCGCGGCCACGCTGGCGCCGCTCGCGCTGTGGAGCCTGGTGCCCGTCGTCTTCTGGCGCTTCTTCGCCGGGGATGGCGGCCGATCCGGCACGCCGGGGCTGCGCGACCAGCGGCGCGCCGTGCTCGCCTTGCTCGCCGACCGGGGTCTTTCCGGTCGGCGAGCCCGTTATTCGGTGCCCTTCTATCTGGTGACCGGCGCCCCCCGGTGTCGGCAAGTCGAGCCTGCTCGACCGCTCGGGCCTCCGGCTCTCCTCACCGACAACGATCGGCGGCGCGCGCTGGTGGATCGGCGAGGAAGCGGTGTTCGTCGAGACCTCCTTCGGCCTTCCTGACCAGAGCGTGCGGGCGGTCTGCGACCTGCTGCGTAGCCTTCGCCCGCAGCTTCCGCTAAACGGCATCGTGCTGGTCGCCAGCCCCGCCGACCTGACGCTCGCCGACCAGACCGAGCATCGCGAAATGGCACAAGGCGCCGCGCAAGCCCTGCGCGAGATCGAGGACGCGACGGGCCGTCGGGCCCCCGTCTATCTCATGCTCGCCAAGATCGACCTGCTGCCGGGATTCCTCGAATTCTTCGACCGTCAGGAACCACAGGAACGGTCCCAGCCCTGGGGTTTCGCCCTGCCGTTCGCCGGGCTAGGGAAAAATCCTTCGGCAGCCGAGGCCGGCGAGGCCGTGACGCTTGGTTTCCAATCGCTGCTCGCTGCGATGCGCGCGCGGCTCGTCGAGTGGCTGTCGCGAGAGGCCGACCCGGTGCGCTGTGCCCGCATCAACGGCTTCGGCGCACAGGTCGCCGGGCTGCAGCCGACGATCCAGCCGCTCCTCGATGCATTGATGACGGGCGGCGGGAGGACATGGCAAGGCGGGACCCTGCGCGGCATCTATCTCACCAGCGCGCGGCAGGAGGCGCTGTCCATCGACGGGCTGTTGCCGGAACTGTCGCGCCGCTTCGCCATGCCGCGCATCGGCATGCTGCCGCCCGATCTCGGGCTCGACGAGGAGGAGCATGGCTTCTTCATCGGCGACGCCCTCCGCAAGGCCGTCTTCACCGAGGCGGGACTGATCGGCAGGGAACAGGGTCCACGTCCGGCCGTCGTGGTCCAGTGGGCGGCGATCGCCGCCGTCGTCGCGGCCAGCATCGGTTTCGGCTATCTCGTCACCCAAGATTTCGACGAACAGACGCGGCTCGCCGCGCGCAGTGCCGAGGCAGCCTCCGGCATCGCTCCCCTGGCTACCCCCGCCCGGCTCGACGCCCTTCCCTCCATCCTGGCCTCGATGCGTCAGCTCGACGGGCTCCAAGCCGAGCTCGCCGCGGCACCGCGCGCCGAAGCCTACGCTATCGGTCTCGACGCGCGCCCCAAGGTCGATGCGGCGACAGACGATGCGCGCGCCCGGCTGCGGCGCAACGCGCTGGCGCCCAGCCTGGTCGCGATGCTCGAGACCGAACTCGTCGACCTCGATGCCGACGTCGATACGCTGAAGGCGCGCATCGCGCTTGCCGAAGCGGCCGGAAAGCCGGATGCCGCGGCCCTGAAGACGTGGCTCGACAAGCAAGCCGCCGCGCTGCCGGCCGACGATCGGCTCTACTTCGTTACCGAAAGCACGCAGCTCTTCACCGGCAGTGGCGGGCTCTCCGTGGATCCGGCCTATGTCGCGGCCGCCCGGCGCATCATCGCCTATAAGGAAAGCCTGTCGTGAGGCTCGGCAAGCGCCTGCAGGCAATTGGCCGGGTCCTCACCACACCGGGCGCCCTGCTGACCCTCGCTGCCCTGCTGGCGGCGCTGTTCGTTTGGCTGATCGGGCCGCTGCTCGCCTTCGGCGAAATACGTCCGCTCGGCCCCGCATCGGTGCGCCTGGCGATCCTGCTCGTCATCGCGCTGGCCTGGGGCGTGATCGGCTATCTCATCCGCGTCAAGCGCAGCAGCGAAGACCAGGCGCTGCTCGCCGCGCTCCGGCGCCAGCAGGACGAGGAACGGCAGGCGGCCGATCAGGGCGAGGCCGCGATGGAGGCCGAACTTTCCGCCTTCCGCAACGCCGCACGCGGCGCGATGCGGCTGGTGCGCAAGGGAAGCCCGGTCAATCCCTTTGCCCGCGACCGCTATTCCGTGCCCTGGTATCTGGTCATGGGATCGGACGGCGCCGGCAAGTCCGCGATCGTGCGGAATTCGGGGCTGTCGCTGCCCTACCAGGCGGAAGCGACACCCGATGCCGCCGCGGGCTTCCACGTCGCCGACCAAGGGGTGTTGGTCGAGTTCTCCGGCCGCTTCCTCGATCCGTCCGAACGACCGTCCACGCCGCTCTGGCTGCGGCTGCTCGACCATCTGCGGCGCCTGCGGCCGCAGCAGCCGGTCAACGGCATCGTGGTGGCGGTGAGCGCCGGCGAGCTCAGCGCCATGACGGCCGAGGCCGTGCTCGACTTCGCCTCGACGCTGCGCCGCCGGCTGGACGAGGCGACCGCGCGGCTGCGCGCCCGCCCGCCGGTCTATCTCGTGGTCAGCAAGCTCGACCTGCTGGCCGGCTTCGAAGAATTCTTCGACGCGCTCAGTGCCGAAGAGCGGACCGCGGTGCTCGGCCTGCCCCTGGCGCCGTCCGCGGCGGGCTCCGCCACCGCGGGCGAGCGTTTCGACCAGGGTTTCGCCGACATCGTGGAGCGGCTTTCGCAGCATCTCCTCTTGCGCCTGCAGGAAGAGCCCGACGACGACCGGCGGCGCAAGGCCTATGAGTTCCCCGCCCAGTTCGCGGCGATGCGGACGGCGCTGGAACCGCTTGTCGCCTATCTGACGGCGGTGCACCGATTCGAGGCTGCGCCGCAACTGCGCGGCCTGTTCTTCACCAGCGCCACGCAGAACGGCCTGGCGGTCGACCTGCTCGCCCGCCACCTGGCCGCGGGTTTCGCGCAGCGGCCGCAGAACCTGGCGCTGCGCCACGACGGCGGGCCGGTGCATGGCCGGCCCTATTTCCTCGGCCGGCTGGTGCGCGACGTCATCCTGCCCGAGGCGGGCGCCGGAGGCCTGTCGCGCCCGGCCGAGATGGTGGCGCGGGCGCAGGGCATCGCCGCCAACGTGATCCTGACCATCGCCACCTTCGGGCTGATCGCGCTGTGGTGGCTGGGCTTCAGCGAGGGCCGCGCCTATACGGCCCGGCTCGAGCAGGGGCTCGGTTCCGCGCGCGAGACGATCGCGGCAGCGGCGCCGGCGGGCCGGGCGCCGTCGGACTTCAAGCCGGTGCTGGCCGCGCTCGACGATTTGCGCGGCCTCGCCGAGGAGCGGCCGGGACGCGCAACCCTCGGCCTTTACGGCACGTCGGCCGTCGAGGCGGCGGCGCGTGACGCCTATGACCGCAGCCTTTCCACGATGCTGCTTCCTTTCGCCTGGCGTTACCTGCGCGACGGGCTCGACGATCCGCAGACCCCGGCACCGCTGCGGTTCCACCAGTTGAAGCTCTATCTGATGCTGGCCGGAGAACGACCGCTCGAGCCTTCGGCAGCTGCCCTGCTGGGTCCCGACTTCACCGCCAAGTGGCTGCCCTACGACCGCACGCCGCAGGCCGACGCCGACGTCTCGGCCCATCTTGCGTCGCTGGCCGGTGCCGGTTTCCCGGCGCCGGCGGCGGATGCGGCCCTTGTCGACCGGGCGCGCGGCCGGCTCTCGACCTACACGCTGGCGCGGCTCGCCTACGACACGCTTGCCACCCTTCCCGAGATCCAGAAGCTGCCGGTCTGGCGTCCGGTGGACCACATGAGCATGGCGGGGCCGCAGGCGCTCGCCCGCGTCAGCGGCCAGAGCTTCTGGAACGGTATCCCCGGGCTTTATACCCGGTCCGGCTTCTTCGGTTCGGCATTGCCGGCGAGCGGCACGGTGTCCGAGCGTCTGGCGAAGGATCTCTGGGTAATGGGCGTGGCCGACACGATCGCGAACCGCCAGCGCGAGGCGCAGCGCATCCGCGACGGCCTGCTCGATCTCTACCGCGTCGACTATATCCGCCAGTGGGACAGCCTGCTCTCCGACCTGACGATGATCGACGGCGCGAATGCCGGCGACGTGGCGCGGGCGATGGCCCTCATCACCGGGAAGCCCTCGCCGGTGACGGAACTGACGGCGGCGATCGGTGCCGAAACCCGGATGGAGCCCGACAAGGGCCCGCTCGACGGCTTGCCCGGAGCCGCTACCGCACAGGTGGAACGTGTCGCCAACACCGTGCTTTCGCCGCAGCGCGTGATCGACGTCGCAGCCGCCGTCACCGAACATTTCAAACCCTACAACGATGCTGTCTCGGCGGCCGAGGGCCAGCAGTCGCAGGTCGATGCGATGCTGGCGGCCCTCGAGCCGCTCTACCGGCAGATCAACCATGTCGCTACGGGCGGCGACATATTGGAACTCGGGGCGCAGCCGCAGACGCTGCTCAACCAGCTCGGCGAGCAGGTGAGTGCGCTGCCCGACCCGCTGCAGCCGCTCTTCCGGCGCATCCTGTCGCAGGCGGCGGCGGTGACCGGCGGCAGTTCGCGCGAAAGGCTGGCGCAGATCTGGAACACAACGGTGAAGCCGGCCTGCGACGCGACGACGTCGGGCCGCTACCCTTTCGATCCGGCCAGCGCGAGCGACGCCTCGCTTTCCGATTTCTCGTCGCTGCTCGGGCCGAACGGCCAGATCGCCGCGTTCCGCAACGACTATCTGAAGCCCTTTATCGACACGAGCGCCAGGCCGTGGCGCTGGCGCACGGGCCAGCAGGCGGGGCTAGGGCTGGGGGACGATGTGCTCGGCGCCTTCGAACAAGCAGACGACATCACTATCGCCTATTTCGCCGGCGCGGACGCGCCCTCGGTCGATTTCGTGGTGGAGCCGCTGCGGCTCGACCCCAAGGCCCGGGCGCTGCAGTTCGACATAGGCGGGCCGGTCCTGGTCTATGCGCACGGCCCGGTGACGCCGACGCCCTTCCACTGGCCCCCCCAGCGGCCCGACGCCGAAGCAAGCCTGTCGATGACGCCGGAGATGGACGGCCAGCGCAACATCCTGCGGCGGCAGGGACCCTGGGCGCTGTTCCGGCTGTTCGACGCGGCACGCATCCTGGAAGTGGATCCGACCGACGTCGTGCCTTTCGGCTTCATGGTCGGCACCCGGCAGGCCGTGCTCCAGGTGACGGCCCCGGCGACGAGGAACCCTTTCGTGAAGGACCTGCTGGCCGAGTTCAAATGCCCGGTGCTTTAAGTGTTCCGAAGTGATCGGCGGCCCCTACAGCGTGTCGCGTGAAAACGGATTTACGCAACACGCTGTAGGTCTTTGATTTGACGCATGTCTTTGTCCCCGAAACCGGTAACCACTTTCGGGAGACATGCTTTATTGCGCCGGCAGCCCCCGGCGCTGCCACTCGCTGCGCGGGACAGGATCGCCAACGCGGAAGGCGAAGGACACGACTTTCGTCGCGTCGCCATCGACCTCGCAACGATAGCCCAGGTCGTACCACTGCCCGTTCGCGCGGAAGGCAGTCCTGGAAATTTCCACGGACTTGCCGTCGTTTCTCGATTCGGACGGCAAGAGGTCGGGCAGATACGGAGGCGAGGCACGAAGCAGTTGCTCGCGCAACTCCGTGACGCAGAGGCGGCCGACCCGAATCGCCCGCGGCACACCGCCCATCGCGGTCGTGGCGACCGGCCCTCCGAGCGCCGATCGCGAGAAGAGCTTCTTCGCGTCCTTCATGGGCTCCTGCACCTCGGTGTCGTCCGTCAGCCTCGGCGTCGGGATCGCGGGCGCGACGGGCTGCGGAATTCCGTTCTCGACTTGGTCCGTCGCCTCAGCCTGCGCCTCGGCCGCGGCCTGTTCCTTCCGGTCATGTTGCGCCGTCGGGGAAGCCGAGCCGTCTTGCGCGCCGGCGCCATCTCGAGCGTCGCGTGGACCGGCCTCCTTTTCACCGAACTGGAAGACGGGCCTCACCACCGGCGGGGCCTCTCGCCTCATGGCCTCGTTCTTCTCTGGAGACGGCGTTTCGGCCTCTGCTTCCTGCTCGGGCTTCGCCGGTGGTTCGGCTTCGGCCTTCTCGGGCGGCGGCGGCACCAGATCCACCTGTATCGCCTGCTCCTCCTGCGGCTGCGAGAACGATGTCGGCAGCCCGAAGATCAGAAGCGCGATGGCCGCCACATGCACGACGAGCGAAACGGGTAAGGCCCACCCGAACGCCGAGCGCTGATCCGGAATCTCCCTCATCGGCACCGATGTGGAGGCAAACCTTGGCGACATCAAGCTTTGATGTCGCCAAATGCCTCGACTGACACGAAATCGCGTGCCGGCGCAGGAAGGTCGCACGACCGCCAAGTGACTGTATTTCGCCGTTGGGCGGTTTCCCACCCTACGCACGTTCTGGGAACCGGATCGAACGACCGGCGCCACATCTCAAGCATAAGCACCACCACCGTGCGGCCCGGCCGCGCTCTCAGACACAAGCAGTGCAGCAGGCCCGAAGCTCAAAGGTGCACCCACTACAGCGTGTCGCGTGGCGCACTGTCTTTTCCCCGAAACCGCTGCAAAGTTTCGAGAGACATGCTTCAGTTGCCAAGGATGCGAATCGGCGCACCGGCGAGAATCTCGGTGAGGCCGGGGGTCGTCCCCTCGCTGAAACGGCCCGCGGAGTTCAGCCCTGTCCCGATGAGTTGGACCACCTCGGGTGAGCCGGCGAACTTGGAATGGCTGCCGGAGCTCGAATCGTCGATCTCGGAAAGGTCGATAACGGTTATCCCGAGCCCTTCCAGGTCCTCCGCGTCGGCGGCTCCGACGCGTGGAACCCCTCCCGCAATCCGGCGCGACACCCTGAGCGCGCTGTCGTCCTTTGAGATCAGGACGTACATTCTGTCGCGGAGAGATGGGGGCAACTGTCCGATCTGCGTGCGGAACAGATCGATGTCGATGTCGGGCGAGGCCAGCATGATGACATCGATCCGCCCGCCGCGACCGGCCTGCGCGGCGTCCACCAGCCCCTCCATCGTGAGGAAGGTGCCCATCGAATGGGCGACGACGTTGACGCTCTCGGCACGTGTCCGCCCGAGGATGTCAGCCATCTCCTTGACCTTGCTGCGTGCAATGAGCGCGCTGTTGAGGTCGTAGACATAGCGACGCGTCAGGGCCGCGGAAGCCCAGGTGAAGAGCACCGGAATCCCCTGGAAACCCGTGTCCTCGATGAACTGCGTCAGCCGGAGGATCGCGTCGCTTGTGGTGTTGTTATAGCCGTGGACGAAAAGGAGCAGCCTTCGCTGGCCAAGCGGACGGGCGGCGACCTGACGGTCGATCTCGGTAATGAAGGCCTCGTCGCTGCCGTAGACTACGGGGTCGACCACAGCGAATTCGGCTCGCGGGTCGGGGGGCAAGCTCTTCGGCCGTTCAAGCTGTCCGAGCACATGGTTCGGCGGAACAGTAACGTCGACCGAGGCGAGGCCGAGTTCCGGCGCCCGGTTGGCCGAATAGAAAGCGCCCACCACCTCGGACGCTTGGCGCGTGGTGACGATGAAGATGCGGTGCCGGCTTACCCGGGGGGTCGATTTCGCCGGGATTGCCGGATTGTCGATCCCGACAAGCTCGGGCGGCCGGCCGCACCCGACCATCAAGGAAACCAGGAACGCCACGATCAACGACACGGAAAACAAGCGGTTACGCATCTGGATCCACTCGAGTACTGACGTCCGATCTCAACTGCCCGGCGGCACAGGTCGAGGCCCTCCGGAACGCCTACATGCCCGCCGGGCTCAGGGGCAAGGCGGGAACGGTCACCAGGTCGTAAGCGTGACGAATTGCCTCCTCTTCGAGGCCGCCCGGCACAGCATTCACCATATTCGCGAAGACGGCGCTCGCTCGGCGACCACCTGCACAACCGCGCCGCTCCGGCGCATCCGAGACCAACGTTGACATTCTCCCCACCGACCTGCCACCGGGCCTTCCGGTCGCCGTCGTTCTCGCATAGGCGTGCCGTTTCGGACCTCGCGGCCTCTCCATAACGCCACCTTCTCAGGAGTTGGGGGCTCCGGCAAGCCCGGTGCGGTTTCAGGGTCCTTGAAACGGACTTACCGAAGATGCGCCAGAAGACGCCTATCAATTCCATCGCGACGGTGGTGTCAGGCAACCGCAGCCGGTTCCACGAGATCGGCAGAAGACGCCGGGCCTGACCGCCAAGCTGCCTAGTCCCCTCCACATCTCGCTGGCGACCACGCAGGCCATGCCCTGCGTCCAGTCCAACGCCCGGTGCACTGTGGCCTGCAGACTGGCGTTTCTTCCGCACCGCTCCAAGAGCCCGGTTCCTCGGTCACTTGCGCGCGGCGTGCGGAAGTATGGCTGTGGGCTTCAGCTTGCCAAACCGCGCTGCACACATAAAGTGTGTCCAGGTAGCCGCGGTTGAGCGCATTCGGCGCGAAGTCCAATTGGTGTTCTCGGGTGGTCGAAAGTGACGGTGAGGTGAGGACGTTCGGATACGCCAACTGGATGCTGGCAGCATGCATTCTCATCCTGGGTTGGATACCAATCTGCGCGATCGCTCAGGAAGGAGTCGAGAGCGGGGAATTCGTAGCGATATTGACCGATAGCCCCAGGGATACGATTGCTGCATTCGATCGTCTCTCGCGGGAGTTCGAAGACGCGTTCGAAGCCTACCTCGAGAAGCGGGACATAGAGCATGCAGCGCGAGTTGAACTCCTCGCCGAGCAGGTGGAATCGTTGATCGATCTTTCGGCGGTTCCGCAAGCGTCCCGAAGAAAGGTCGGCGGCGAGACGGCCGCATATCTTCTCGACATATTCGGTCGCATAGGCTTTCCCAAGGCCGAAGCCGCTCCCGATGTCGATACGGGCAACTACGCCATTCGTGGAACGCCGTTCAGAGTTGTCAGGGTCAAGGACGGCGAACGACAAGGGGAGTTTCTCTTCAGCCGGGAGACCATTCGCCTTGCCCCCCGCTTCCTTCGTGTCGTCGGCAACACACCTCTGCGCAGCGGCCTGCCGATCGACAGCTGGAGCGATGAACTCCGGCTCGTCACGGGGCCGATGATCCCTGCGGCGCTGGTCGAGTCCATCCCTGACAGCTTGAAGCGGACGGCGCTGGGTGTCCCGATCTGGAAGGCTGTCGCGGTGGTCGTCTGCTCGATCGTTGCAGGAATCCTGCTGTTCGCTTTGCACCGGTTGCTGCGGAGGGCGGGAGGCAGGGCCGGGTGGACAGCAATCCTGACACCGTTGGCGATCGTCTTCGTCGTCGCATTGCTGCAGCGGTTCTTCGCCTTCCAGATCAACATTACCGGCGACTTTTCGCAATATGTCGACGTGGTACGTGTCGCCATACTGCACGTGGCATCGGCGTGGGCCTTGTGGCTATTGTGTGTCGTCGCGGTGGAGGCGACCGTCGGCGGATCGGGCCTCTCCGGCCGCGGCATAGACGCCAGCTTGCTGCGGCTTGTTGCGAGAATAGTCGGCGTCGTGGGCGGTATCGTGATCCTCGCACATGGTGCGCAGATGCTCGGCCTGCCGGTGTACAGCATCGTCGCCGGATTGGGGATTGGCGGTCTCGCGGTGGCGCTTGCCGTCCGGCCGACGCTCGAGAACCTCATCAGCGGTTTCATTCTCTATCTTGATCGCCCGATCAGGGTTGGCGATTTTTGCACCTTCGGGGATCAAAGTGGAACCGTGGAGAGCATCGGCGTTCGCTCGACGCAGATCCGGGCGCTCGACCGCACCCGAATTTCCATTCCCAATTCGCAATTCGCCGACATGCAGATCATCAACTGGGCCCATTGCGACCAGATGATGGTTCGCCATGTCATCGGCCTTCGCTACGAGACCGAATCCGATCAGCTGAGATATGTCCTGGCAAAGATACGGGAAATGCTCCACGGGCATCCCCGCATCGACGACGAAACCATCCGTGTCCGACTTGTGGAGTTCGCCGACAGCTCGCTGAACATCGAAATCCGCGTCTATGCAAGAACGCGGGAATGGAACGATTACTATGCGATCAGGGAGGACTTGCTGCTTCGCATCAAAGAAATCGTAGAGACTTCCGGCACGGGCTTCGCCTTCCCATCGCAGACCTTGTATCTTGGTCGCGACGAAGGTCTTGACGCGGGGCTGGGCGAGAAGAGCCGCCGGGCCGTGGCCGAATGGAGAAGGAAAGGTCGCTTGCCCTTCCCGCAATTCCATCCTGAGATGGCCAAACAACTGAGCGACAGGCTCGACTATCCGCCCCGCGGGTCGCCGGACTACCAATTGGGCGCCGATGAAATGACCGAACAGAAGGAGGAGCGCCTGTCCTCCCCCGCGGAGGAAGATGCCGGCGAGAAGGACCAACCCCGGTAGTCGCCAGCCCCCGGGGGCCGCAATTTCGATTGTTGGCAGCTTCAAGACACCTTTTGATCGCACCGTTTGACAATCGAGGGAGCAGAGCTTCCCGACCGGGGCGCCGTGTCACGGCAACTCGGCTGAGCTGTTTGGCGTCATTAGCACCTGGGCAGGCGTGGTCGTAGCGCACCCTGAACTTTTGCGTACCCAAGACATCGAGGGCGGCGCTCCGTTCGAAACGCCGCCCCGAAATTCGTGGTCGGTCTGGCAACCTCAGCGCCGTACCGCTATCCCCACAGGTATCACGCGCGATCGAAGCGATCGGCGTTCATCACCTTGTTCCACGCGGCCACGAAGTCCTTGACGAACTTCTCATTGGCGTCCGCGCTGCCATAGACTTCCGCCAGGGCGCGCAACTGCGAGTGCGAGCCGAAGATCAGGTCGACGCGGGTGCCGGTCCACTTGACCTCGCCCGTCTTCCGGTCGCGGCCTTCGAACACGTCCTTGGCGTCCGAAACCGCCTTCCACTCCGTGCCCATGTCGAGCAGGTTCACGAAGAAGTCGTTGGTCAGTGTGCCGGGCTGGCCGGTGAAGACGCCGTGCGCGGAGCCGCCGACATTGGCGCCGAGCACGCGCAGGCCGCCGACGAGGACAGTCATCTCCGGCGCGGTCAGCGTGAGCAACTGGGCCTTGTCGACGAGATTCTCCTCGGGCGACAGGCGCTGCCGGCCGCTGAGATAGTTGCGGAAGCCGTCGGCCGCCGGTTCGAGCGGGGCGAAGGAGTGGACATCGGTCTCTTCCTGCGAGGCGTCCATGCGCCCCGGCGTGAAGGGTACCTGCACGTCGTTGCCGGCATCCTTGGCCGCCTTCTCGATCGCCGCGGCACCGCCGAGTACGATCAAGTCGGCGAGCGAGACCGTCTTGCCGCCGGCGCCGAACTCCTTCCGGATCGCTTCGAGCTTGTCGAGCACCTTGGCGAGTTGGGCCGGCTGGTTGACCTCCCAATCCTTCTGCGGGGCGAGGCGGATGCGGGCGCCGTTGGCGCCGCCGCGCTTGTCGGAGCCGCGGAAGGTCGAGGCGGAAGCCCAGGCGGTCGAGACCAGCTCCGGGACCGACAGGCCCGAGGCGAGGATCTTGGCCTTCAGGGCAGTGACATCCTCCTCGCCGACCAGCGGATGATCGACGGCTGGGATCGGATCCTGCCAGGGCAGGATCTCCTTCGGGACGAGCGGGCCGAGATAACGCTGGATCGGGCCCATGTCGCGATGCGTCAGCTTGTACCAGGCGCGGGCGAAGGCGTCGGCGAACTGGTCCGGATTCTCCAGGAAACGCCGCGAGATCTTCTCGTATTCGGGATCGAAGCGCAGTGACAGGTCGGTGGTCAGCATGGTCGGCGCATGACGCTTGGACTTGTCGTGCGCATCCGGCACCGTGCCGGCGCCCATGCCGTGCTTCGGCGTCCACTGATGCGCGCCGGCCGGGCTCTTCGTCAGCTCCCATTCGTAGCCGAACAGGTTCCAGAGGAAGTTGTTGGACCATTTCGTCGGCGTCGTCGTCCACGTCACTTCCAGGCCGCTGCCGATCGTGTCGCCGCCCTTGCCGGAGCCGAAGGCGTTGCGCCAGCCGAGGCCCTGTTCCTCGATGCCGGCCGCCTCCGGCTCGGCCCCGACCAGCGCGGCATCGCCGGCGCCGTGGGTCTTGCCGAAGGTGTGGCCGCCGGCGATCAGCGCGACGGTCTCCTCGTCGTTCATCGCCATACGCGCGAAAGTCTCGCGGATGTCGCGCGCCGCCTTGATCGGGTCCGGATTGCCGTTCGGTCCTTCCGGATTCACATAGATCAGGCCCATCTGCACGGCGCCGAGCGGGTTCTCGAGATCACGATCGCCGCTGTAGCGCTCGTCCGCCAGCCACTTGCCTTCCGGGCCCCAGTAGATGTCCGTCTCCGGCTCCCAGACGTCCTCGCGGCCGCCGGCAAAACCGAAGGTCTTGAAGCCCATCGATTCGAGGGCGACGTTGCCGGTCAGGATCATGAGGTCGGCCCAGGAGATCTTGCGGCCGTATTTCTGCTTGATCGGCCAGAGCAGCCGGCGCGCCTTGTCGAGGTTGACGTTGTCGGGCCAGCTGTTGAGCGGTGCGAAACGCTGCTGACCGGCGCCGGCGCCGCCGCGCCCGTCACCGATGCGGTAGGTGCCGGCGCTGTGCCAGGCCATGCGGATGAACAGCGGACCGTAATGACCGAAGTCGGCCGGCCACCAGTCCTGCGAATCGGTCATCAGGGCCTTGAGGTCGGTAATCACGGCATCGAGATCCAGGCTCTCGAATTCCTTGGCGTAGTCGAACGCCTCACCCATCGGATCGGAGAGGTTTGAGTGCTGATGCAGGACCTGAAGGTCCAACTGGTTCGGCCACCAGTCCCGGTTGGCCTTGGCGGCCACCCCGTGCACGACCGGGCATTTGCCCTCGCTCTTGTCAGTCTTCGTGTCCATTGTTCTCTCCGGCGTGGCTCGGTTGATCTGCTACGTGGGATTTGGGCGGCCTGCGGGCAGGTCGCGGCGAGAGGCGGCGGGCTGTGCCCACTCCTCTTCATGCCGCTCCTGTACCAAAGCCTGGCGATTAATTAAAGTTGGATTTGCTGATCGCTGGGATAAGATGAGGTTATGGTCAATCTCACTCTCAAACAGCTCCGCTATTTCGAGGCGCTGGCGCGCCACAGCCACTTCGGACGCGCAGCCGATGCCTGCGCGATCTCCCAGCCTGCGATGTCGGTGCAGATCAGGGAGCTGGAAGAGACGCTGGGCACCGAACTCTTCGAAAGGGGCGCGCGGCAGGTCCGGCTCACCGGCTTCGGCGAAGAGTTCGCGCTGCGGGTCCGCGACATATTGCGATCGGTCGACGAGCTCGGCGACCTGGCGCGCGCGTCGCGCGAGCGGCTGGTGGGACGGCTGCGGATCGGTGTCATCCCCACCGTCGCGCCCTATCTGCTGCCCACCATCATCGGCAAGCTGACCAGCCTGCATGACGGCCTCGATATCCATGTGCGCGAGACGCAGACCCAGAAGCTGATCCGGGAACTGGCGGAAGGCCGGCTCGACACGGCCATCGTCGCCCTGCCGGTGTCCGAGCCTTTCCTGAGCGAAGTCGCGCTGTTTTCGGAGGATTTCGTCCTGGTCCGGCCGGGCGAGGACGAGGGCAAGCCGGTACCAAGCCGCGAGATGCTGCGCGAGATGCGGCTGCTTCTCCTGGAGGAGGGCCACTGTTTCCGCGACCAGGCCCTCTCCTTCTGCAATGGGCAGTCGGCGCGACCGCGGGAACTGATGGACGGCAGTTCGCTCTCGACACTGGTGCAGATGGTCAGCGCGGGCATCGGCGTCACCTTGATCCCGGAGATGGCCGTGGCGGTGGAGACCCGTTCCGCTTCGGTGTCCGTCGCACGCTTCAAAAGTCCGCAGCCGTCCCGAACGATCGGCATGATCTGGCGCAAGGCGAGCCCGCTCGCCGAGCAACTCCTCCAGATCTCCGAGGTCGTCCGCGAATCGGCGGAGGCGTTGCACGGGCGACCGACGTCGCTCGCGTCCGCCCCTTCGGCACCAGGCGCTTCACACAGAGCAAGTTCAGGGTAGCCTGCCTGGCGATTGCCGCAACTTTCGAGAGGCATTCGCCCGAGCGCCACTCACCGGCTGGCAGGCGCCGGCTCGAGTTGCACTTGGCTATCACTCGGCCGGAGCGATGATGGCTCCTCCAAATGCAGCGAGGCCGGTGAAGGAGTCGTCTCGTGCACTGGCCAGGAGGGCGCCCCTATCCGGCTTGCGCCGATCGCTGGCCGAGCCGTATCCGACGCGCCTGGCGACCTCGTCCAGCGGAGGAATCCGATGTGGCCGAAGCGCTGTGGCTTGCGGCAAACGACATGTCCGACCGGTTGCGGTTCCCGGCCGGCGCAGACGCCGTGGCACTGGCCCGCGCCGGGTGAGGCAGCGAGCGGATCGTTCGTCGTTGTTGGAGGGCGCAGCATTCGAGGGGCCGCCCTTCCATTGACACCCGCCTGCGGCTTCATCATCCTCGCGGGCGAATCCGTGTCGGATCGGGGGACCCCGTTCCGTGGTCCAAGTTATCTGAAGTCTCCGGGGGGAATGCGCTCGCGCCATGTCGGACGACATGCTGATCCACTACAACCGGGAACTGCTCCATATCCGGCGCGCGGCGGCGGCCTTCGCGGCCGAGAACCCGCGCATCGCCGGGCGGCTGCGACTCTCGGAGGACGCGGTCGAGGACCCGCATGTCGGCCGTCTCATCGAAGCCTTCGCATATCTCACGGCGCGGGTGCGCCAGAAGCTCGACGACGATTTTCCCGAGCTGACCGGAGCGATGCTTGGCATCCTCTATCCGCATTTCGACCGGCCGATCCCGTCCATGTCGATCCTGCAGCTCGAACCGCAGCCCGACATGCCGCACGCCCACCGCGTACCGGCCGGCACGCTCATCGACACCGAGCCCATGGAAGGCGAACGCTGCCGTTTCCGCACCGCCTTCGATGTGACGCTGCATCCTCTGGGAGTGCGAACGGCCACGCTTTCAGGCCGGCCGATCACCGCGCCCGGCACGCCGCGCGCCCAGAACGCCGCCGCCTGCCTTCGCCTCACACTTGAGATGACGGCGCCCGACGGCAGCTTCGCGAGCCACGCACCGGACCGGCTGCGGATGTTCCTGCGCGGCCAGCCGCAACTCGTCTATCCGCTTTACGAATTGCTGCTCAACGACGCCATCGCCGTTGCCTTCGCGGAAGGCGCGAACGATCCCGATGCCGTGGTGCTTGACGCCTCGGCCTTCTCGCCCGGCGGCTTCGGCGAGCATGAAGGACTGCTGCCCTATGAGAAGGGGTCGCATATCGGCTATCGCATCCTCACCGAATATTTCGCCTTTCCCGAGAAATTCCTGTTCGTCGACCTCGCTTTCCCCGAAATCGGCCGGCTCGCCGGCAAGGGACGCACGCTCGACGTCTTCGTCTATCTCAAGCGCCCCTCGCCCAGCCTGGAGCGCTCGGTCACGGCGGCAAGCTTCGCGCTCGGCTGCACACCGATCGTCAACCTCTTCCCCCAGACCGCCGAGCCGATCGCCGTCGACCACCGGACGAGCGAATATCGGGTCGTGCCCGACAGCCGGCGACCGCGCGCTCTTGAGGTCTACAGCGTCGAAGCCGTCACCGCCTCGGACGCCGATGGCAACAGGCGCGAGATCCTGCCCTTCTACAGCGTGCGGCACAGCCTCGACGAACGCCACGGCAGCATGGACGGCGAGCAGCCTGCATGGTGGCTCGCAGCGCGGCGGATATCCGATCCGGAAAACCCCGGCAGCGAGGTCTATCTGTCCATCGTCGACCCGGCCTTTAGCCCGGCGGCCGAGCCGGACAGCGTGCTGTCGGTCGAGACGCTCTGCCTCAACCGCAACCGCCCCGAACGGCTGCCCTTCGGCGGCGGCCAGCCGGCGCTGCGCATGGTCGATCCGGTTCCGCTGGTCAAGGCGATGCGGCTCCTGACCGCGCCGACCCCGACCATCCGCCCGGATTACGGCCAGGGCGCCCGCTGGCGGCTGATCTCGCATTTGTCGCTCAACCATCTCTCGCTGGTATCCGACGGCGGCGTGGAGGCGCTGAAGGAGATGCTGCTGCTCTACGACTTCCGCAACTCGGCCGAGACGCAGGCGCTGATCGACGGCATGCTCGGCCTGTCCTCGAAGCCGGGCACGGCGCGCGTGAGGAGCCGCGGCCAGACCGCCTTCTGCCGCGGTATCGACGTGACCGTCACCTTCGACGAGGGCAATTTCTCTGGCAACGGCGTCTTCCTCATGGCGAGCGTTCTCGAACGCTTCCTGGGGCTCTATGCCGGCGTCAATTCCTTCTCGCGCCTCACAGCCCTGGTGAAGGGCCGCAGCGGAGTGCTCAAGACATGGCCAGCACGCGCCGGCGACCGCATTCTTCTCTGAAGTCGGACCTGTTCGACCGACCGCAGGCCTATGATTTCTTCCAGGCCGTGCGCATCGTCGAGGCGATCGCGGCCGACGAGGCCAAGACCGCAAGCGAGGTGACCCCCGACGCGGCCGGGCGCGGCGTCGAGCCCGCGAACGCTACGCTCAACATCCGCTCGGCGGTTCCGCTCGGCTTCGCGGCGGCCGAGGTCACCGCGCTCCGGCGTCCGCGCGGCGGCGGCCCGGTCGAGATGACGCAGACCGTGGTTGGGCTCACCGGACCGTCCGGCGTATTGCCGCACGCCTTCAGCGAAATGGTCCATATCAGCGTGCGCGACCGCAACCGCGGCCTGCGGGAGTTCTTCGACCTGTTCAACAACCGCCTCGCAGGGCTTCTCTACGACGCCTGGGCGAAATACCGGATCGTGGTGGAGCAGGAACGCGACCGCCACCTGAAGACCGGCCGGCCGATCGACGCCGCACTCAGGGCGCTGGCCGGCATCGGCATGCCGTCGCTGTCGGAACGGATGGAAACACGGGACGCAACGCTGGTGCGTTTCGGCGGCCTGCTCGGCCGCGAGGGACGCTCGGCGAGCGCTGTGGAAAGCGCGCTGCGCGGCGTGCTCGGCTGCAAGGTGACGGTGGAGCAGTTCCACGGCGAATGGCTGCCCATCGACGAGGCCGACAGGACGAGGCTGCCCGGCCCCGGCACGCCCGAGGGCGCCTTTTGCCGGCTGGGCGAGGACACGGTCCTGGGCGAGCGTACCTTTGACATCCAGTCCTCGGTTGCCCTGGAGGTCGAGCCGCTCCACTACGCCGTGTTTCGCTCGCTGTTACCGGACGGCGCGCAGGCCAGGATGTTCGCCGACCTGGCGGCGATCGCGCTCGGCGCCGACAAGGCCTTCCGCATTCGCCTTGGCCTGCTGCCCGGCGAGGTTCCGCCGCTCAGGCTGGGCGGCGACCCCGACCGGGCGGAAGCGAGCCGGCTCGGCTGGAACACCTGGCTCGCCGCATCCGCGCCGCGCACGCGGCCGGTCGAGGCGGAGTTCCGCCCGGCGCCGCATTTGAGATAGGCGCGGCCACCGCCGCATTCCGCCGGCCTATCATCTTGTCCGTGCGGGATTTCTTGCCGCGACCGCCTCCCCCTCGGACGCCCGATGCTGTAGCGTCCCCGATGCGGATCGGACCGGGGCGGAGGTGGGCTTGCCCGGTTGCCGACCGATACCCATGACAGGATCGAAGCATGAGCACTTGGAACGATGGCTACGTCTCGGACATCGAGTATCTTCCGGGCTTCTATGTCGACCAGTCGCCGGCCCATCTCGACCTCGTGTGCCTGCTGCGCAATGTCGAGCCTCCGGTGGCGGCGGGCGAGCCGTTCCGCTACTGCGAGCTCGGCTGCGGGGTCGGCGAAAGCGCGCTGGCGATCGCCGCCGCCAATCCCGACAGCGAGGTCTGGGGCTTCGACTTCAACCCCGCCCACATCGCGCGTGGCCGCGAACTGGCGCGGTCCGGCGGCCTCGGCAACATCAGGCTGGAGGAGGCCTCTTTCGAAGAGCTCGCGCAGTCGGACCGGTTCGGGCTTCCCGTCTTCGACTACATCACGCTGCACGGTGTCTGGGCCTGGATCAGCGCCGCCAACCGCGCCGCCATCACGCGTTTCATCGACCGTCATCTGAAGCCCGGCGGCCTCGCCTACGTGACCTACAATGCGCTACCCGGCTGGACGTCGACCATGCCGCTGCAGCGCCTGATCTCGGATTTCGCCGCCCAAGGCCACGAGCGCAGCGATATCGGGGTCAGCAAGGCGATCGACTTGGCGCGCCGCGTCTGCGACGCCGGCGCCGGGTTGTTGCCGGCCGACCTCGTGGCGCGGCTGGAGAAGGAGCGCGACAGCGGCAACCTCGCCTATCTCAGCCACGAATATCTGAACGCGCATTGGGCGCCCTGCTACCACGCGGACGTGGCGCGCGATCTCGCCGCCGCCAAGCTGGAATTCGTCGGCTCGGCCAACCTGTTGGAGAATTTTCCGGAGCTCTCCCTCAACGCCGGGCAGCGGACGCTGATCCAGGACGCCCCCGACGGCATGCGGGAAACCCTGCGCGACTATTTCATGGTTCGCACCTTCCGCCGCGACGTTTTCATGCGCGGCGTCAGGCTTATCCCCGACCGGCGCCGTGACAAGCGGCTGCGCGAGCGCAGCCTGATGCTCGTCGTCCCGCCATCCGCCGTCACCCGCGACATCAAGGTGCCGCTCGGCGAGGCGAACCTCAATGAAGGCTTCTATGCGCCGGCACTGAAGGCGCTGACCGAGGGCCCCCGCTCCATCGGCGAGCTTCTCGACCTGCCGGAGGCGGCCGGCTCGACCGCATCGGCGCGCGAGGTGCTCGGCATGCTGGTGGGCTCGCGACAGGCCATGGCCGTCGTCAACGCGGTCACGCCCGAGGCCGTCGTGGCAGCCCGCACCTATAACCGGCATCATCTCGCCGCCTGCGCCGACGCCGGCCGCGCTGTGACGGCGCTGGCCGCCCCCGCCATCGGTTCGGCGGTCACGGTCACTGTGTTCGAGATGCTCGCCTACGAGGCCCTGACCTCGGGCACATCAGCCGACCCGGCCGCGCTGACCGCGGCGGTCTGGACATTGCTCCAGTCGCGCGGCGACAAGGTGCGCCATGAAGGCAGCATCATCGAAAGCGAAGAGGAGAACCTGCGGATCCTGCGCGACAATATGGAGAAGATCACGATGGTCGCCTTGCCGCTGTGGCGGCGGCTGGGCGCGCTCTGATCCGTTGCGGCCGCGATGGCCGGGCCATGTCCCTACGAACTGGTCGGGCCGCTCCGCGCGGGATCGATAGTATCCGTCCACGAGGCGGTCGACGGCGCGACTTCGGTCGTGGTCAAGATACTCGACGAGGCGGTCGCAGCGACCGATCCGGTCGGCGCAAGGCGGTTTGCCCGGGAAATCGCCCTCAGCGTCGGAGCGCGCCATCCCGGCCTGGCGACGGTGCATGGGCATGGCCAGAACTGGATCGCTTTCGAGCGGCTCGAGCCGCCGGGCGACCGGTGGGCAAGGCCAAGCGGGCTTCGGCGGCTCGCCGCCCAGTTGGCCGCCGTGCTCGCCTATCTCCATGCCCGCGGCATCGTGCATCGCGACGTGAAGCCGGCTCATGTGATGTTCCGCGAGGAACAGCCCGTCCTGATCGACCTCGGCGTCGCCGGCCTCATCGCCGACAACCCGCTCGACGGCAAGGAGATGGTCGGCTCGCCGGCCTGGATGGCTCCCGAACAGCTTCACGGCGCGAAGCCCGCGCCGTCGGCGGACATCTGGTCGCTGTGCGCCGTCGGCGTGTCGATAGCCCAAGGCGCACCGCTGTTTCGTGGCACGGCGGACGCGGTGCTCGCGGAGCGGCGCAGGACTGTTCGGCCGGAGGTAAGGCTGGCGGGATTGCTCGACGACCGCTGCCTGGTCAGGTTGCTCGAAGCCGGTCTGGGTCCCGCGGGAGACAGGCCTACGGCAGCGGAGATGGCGCGGGAGTTGTTGTTGAGCGAGGAATGAAACCTAAGATGGTGGCAGGCACCCCTCAACCGACCTCACCCTGTCGGGCGAGGCCACCTTCGCCCACAAGGGGAGAAGGGAACGCCGCGGCAACGTTTCGGCCAATCGCGAGCCTTGACGATTTGTAACGGCCGCTGAACCAAGCTCCGGCCTTCTCCCCCTGTGGGAGAAGGTGGCCGCGCCCACGGGTCTTGCCTCCAGCAAGCCCGAGGACAGGCTCCGCGCGGTCGGATGAGGGGTAACTCCAGGCCCTCAGCCGATCACGAGATCGACCGCCGGGTGCAGCTTCTTCAGGTTCGGCAGCGACTTCGACTGCCAGGGAATGCGCGTGGAACCCTTCACCGCGAGCCCGACTTCGGGACGTTTGCGCACCTCGATCGTGAACTTGGCGAGCAGGTTGATGCCCGATGAATTGAGGAACTGGAGCTCGGTGAGATCGAGCACGATCGTCTTGGGCTTTGCAGCCAGCACCTTGTCCATCAGTTCGAGGATCGGCGCATAGGCCTCCGTGCCCGACAGGCGCATCGTTCCCTCATAATGGATCGTCGCTGCCTCGCTCCAGACCCTGTAGTCGTCCGTCTTGATTTCCATGATATGCAATCGGCTCCAGTGTTGGTCTCAGGCGATGTCTAGCGCGGCGAAAGTGGTCAGCCGCACCGGCCCGGCCTCCGCGATCCTGTGGAATGTCCAGCCCAAGCGTGCGCCATAGTCGCTCATCAGGGTCAGAAGACCAAGCCCCGATCCGCTGGACCCGGCGTCGGCCGCGTTGGCCTCGATGCGCTCGATCAGGAGGTCGCCGGGATCGCGCGCGGTCAGTTCGACGAGCAACGCGCCGAAGCGCGCCGCCGTTTCGGCATCGACCAGATTGGTGACCTTCAGTTCGAACCTGGCGCCCTCCAGCGAACTCTCGATCACGATGTCGCCCGGCGCCCTGAACTTGACCGCGTTCTCCAACAGTTCGTTGACGAGATAGCCGATGCTGTGCCGGGCCTCGTTGTAGTCTGCGCCCGACGCCTTGCAGCGGAGCGCGAAGAACTCGCCAAGGAACTCCGAGGTGGTGCTGCAATGATGCCAGGCGAGGTCGATCGGGCCATCGGCGAGCCGCAGCCTGTTGGCGATCGCCGCGGCGCCGTTGTGGAGCTCCGTATTGCCGATGCTGTCGTGCATGCGCCTACCTGTGCCTCATCACGACCAGGGTGATGTCGTCGTGGATCTTCTGCGAGCCGATATGCGCCATCAGGTCCGAGATGATGCCGTCCTTGATCTCGTCGGCGCTGCCGTTGCGATGGCGCCTCGCGCTCTCGCAAAGCCGGTCGAATCCGAACAGCTCGCCGCTCGGCGCCTCGGCTTCGGTCACGCCGTCGGTATGCAGCACGATGACGTCGCCGCTGTCGAAATGGAAATCGCGCGTCCCCACGAACGAAGCGATGTCGCTTTCAAGGCCGATCGGGAAGCCGAGATCCACCGTGTCGATACGCTCGACCTCGCCTTCGCCGCGCACCACGATCACCTCTTCGTGCTGGCCCGAAAGGGTCACTCGCCTGTCCTCATAGTCGAGGAACGCCAGAGACAGATGCTTGTCGGTGCGCGTCCGCTCGATGTTCTTGTAGATGGCGCGGTTCAGCACCTCGAGGAACTCCTTGGGGTCGCCGCCGCCTTTCTCCTGCAGCGCACGCGCCACCGACTGGACCATCAGCATCAGCACGCCGCTCTCCAGCCCGTGACCGGTCACGTCGCCGATGCCGACCTTCACCCGGTTGCCGTCCTGCAGCACGTCGTAATAGTCGCCGCCCACCTCGTCGGCCGGCTCCATATAGCCGGCGATCTCGATGCGCGGGATGGCGCCCAGTTCGCTCGACTTGGGCAGCACCATCATCTGGATGTGGCGGGCGACGTCGAGCTCGGCGCCCAGCCGCAGATTTTCGCTCTTCAGCCGCGCATTGAGCGCGGTGATCTCCTCATTGGCCTTGCCGAGCTCGCGCGTGCGCTCGGCGACCAGCCCTTCGAGGTTCTCGGTATGGTAGCGGATCTCCTCCGCCATCTTGTTGAAGGCCACGCCGACAGCGCCGACCTCGTCGCGCGTCGGGATGGAGACACGCACCGAATAGTCTTTCGCCTGCAGGCGGCGCGCCGCGTCGGCCAGCGCGCTCAGCCCAGCCGTGATGCGGCCCGAGATCGCATAGACCGCCAGGAAAACGATCAGCAGCGAGATGCAGAAGGCAGCGAGCTGCCAGTTCAGTATGCGGTTCGTGGCGTTCGAAATGTCCGCCTGGGCGGCGATCAGCGCGGCGTAGATCTCCCTCTGCGGCACGACGAAGCCGAGCGTCATGGCCTCCTTGACGATGGTGCTGCCGTTCCAGAGGTTGGTCGGTTCGAGCTGCCGCAGCACGACGATATAGGGAACCTGCTCGCCGTCCTTTTCGAGGAAGACGGTCTCGATCTTCGTGTTCTGGTCCGTCGGAAGCTTCAGCGCCGCGATCGCGGGCTGCGTGCTGCTGCGCAGCGAACGGCTCACGCCGGTGACGCCCTGTCCGCTGACATCGCTCGACACGAGGCCGAGAGCGCCGACGCCGGCATCGCTGACCGTCGTCACATTGCCCTGCGATGTCGTCAGGAAAGCGAAGCCGGTTTCCGCGATGGTCACGTTGGTGACGAGGCTGGAGAGCTGTTCGAGCGTGATGTCGACCGCCGCCATGCCGGCGACATCGGAACGATCCTTGGTCCACAGCGGATGGAAGAAGCTGACGATGAGGGCGCCGGTGATGGCGTCCACATAAGGGGCGGTGGTGACGATGTTGGAAGCGACGGGACGCGCGGTGGAATTGCCGATCCAGCCCTGCCAGCCCTCGTAGACGCCGGGAAAGAAGAAGTCCCAGAAATTGGCCGCATTGTGCCCGGGATAGAGGCGATCGAACGTCTGCGCCTGATCCGTGTAAGGCGTCGTGCGCATGATCGGCCGATCTTTCGGCCCGACATAATAGAGCTGGAGCTTCGGCGCTCCCGTCGCCATCATGCCGGGAGCGATGAGATTGAAGGCCGAACTCCGGCTGATCTCGTCCCGCACCGCGGGCAGCGGCGCACCGTCCGGCCCGAGAAGGTAACCCCAGACGCTGACGACGGACTTGCCCGGCGCGTTCTGCACCCATTTGGCTTCGGGATTGTAGACGAGATCGTCCTTCAGCGCCGGATTGCTTTCCACAGCCGCGCCGATGGCGTTGCTCGTCTCGGGGCTGTCGATCAGCCCCTGCATGGCGTTGGCCAGCGTCGTCACCTCGGAATGGACCTGGGCCAGGAGCGAGTCCGCCCGCCGGCCAGTCGTCTCGATATAGGTGTCCAGATATTCCTGCGAGGCCCTGGTCAGCCCATCGCCGATCGTCCGGGTGGCGTCACGCGACAGGTTCTGCACATTCCAGATGGCCACGCCGCCGGCGAGCATCAGATCGAAGATGATCGCCGCACCGACCACTACGACGAACTTCGCCCGAAAGCTCTTGAAGGAAAACCACGGAACCCGCGGCGAATCAGCTTGAACGGCGTCCGTCATGCGGGCTTCCGCCCCGATGCGACCCAGATCGGCCATCCGGCATAACCCTTCGGATGCAGGGCGGCGAAGATATGATCCTGGAAGCCTCTGCGGAAGCGCTCGATGAATTCGGGAGAATCACCCCGCTCGACGGCCATCCGGCCGGCATAGACATCTTCCCAGGACTGGATGACGTCGGCGAAATCCTGCGGATCCCCGTCGAGATTGGTCACCATGAAGGATTCCATCCTCACGTCGTCGAAGCCGGCGTCGAGCATGTAGCGGCGGCTCTTCGGACCGAGCTCGATGTCCATCTTGAAATGAGCCCAGAGGGCAGCAACCTCGTTGTATGTCCACTGGATGGTATCCGCGCGCGGCTCGCCCAGGCAATGCGAGTTCTTCTCGTTGGTGATGTAGACCCGCCCGCCAGGCTTGCAGATCCGGAACAGTTCCTTGAGGATCAGTTCGGGCCGGTCGAAGACCTGCAGGGAGTGCCGGCAGGTGACGAAGTCGAACTGGTTGTCCTCAAGCAGCATCTCGGACGCGTCGCCATAGACATATTCGATGCCCTGGATGCCGAAATCGCCCGCCACGCGGCGCGCATAAGCCAGGCTCGACCTGGAATGGTCGAGCGCGACCATCCTGGCCGGCGCGAACTCCTTGAATGCCAGCACGGCGAAATCGCCGATGCCGCAGCAAATGTCGGCCACGAGCAGACCCGGCTTCATGCCGTGGCGCGGCAGGATTCCGCGCTCGTGGCGCCAGGTCAATTTCGTCTGCGTACGCAGGATCGGAATGAACTCGCCTTCCTCGAGGAACGACTGGCCCGGGTAGAACTCGCTGTCATATTCCTCCACGGCGATGTTCTGGTTGACGTCGCGAAGGCTGGCGAATTTGCGTGTCGACCAGCCGACGACGCTCGACGTGATGACCGATATCCTGAGGTCCGCACGACTCCCGACGGCCGAGACCATCAGGTCGGCGAGTACGCGGAAGGCGATGTTGTTCAGCCGCACCAGCCGCTTCACATTGACGTAGAGCGTGCCGGTGACCGAACGCAGCGACTGCTCGAAAAGCCGGGCGCAGCCGTCGAGGTCCTCGGCGCGTTGGGGTCGCATCGACCCGATGATCGAGAACTCCTGGTTGTTCTCGTCGAAGCGGATCTGGAACATGTCGTCAGCCGTATGAGCCATCAGAGCCGGGTATCCTCGAGTGAAAGATCCGCCACAAGGCGGATGGCGTTGTCCTGTTCCGCGTCGATGCGGAAAACCGCGTCGTAGTCGACCGCCAGTTCGAAGAGCCCGATATCCGGCTCGAGCGGACCTGGCGAGAACAGCGCCGAGCGATATTGTTCGGCCACGTCGGGGCGGGCGAGCCGCTTGCTGGCGTCCAGATAGAAGCGGGTGGCCGACCCTTCGCAAGGTATGGTCAGCTCGATCCGATCCAGTTCGCCGCAGCGGGAGACCCTGCAGGCGAATCTGCCGTTCGGCCCGTGGGCGCGGTAGGCGGTTTCGAGAAGCTCGTTGAGCGCCGACGAAAAGAGGTTCGAATAAAGCAGGGAGTCGATACGGTTGTGGCTGATCATCTGCGCCACATAAGAGGAGATGCGGTCGCAATAGGACCAGTCGGCGCAGAAGACGCCGATATCCATGTCGAGTTCGAGGAGAAGCTCGAATCCGCTCTCGGTCCCTTGCATCCGTCCCACCCTCCTCGAGCGCCGCGCCATTTCGGGCGCAAGAGGCACGCTCCGATACTTAGAATCCACGCATCATGCTTCCCGAAAATCGATCACGATCTCCACGCCGATGCGGCAGGCGCTTGCACCGTGGGGTGTATTCTCGGCGGAAGTGGAAGCTTCAGCCCGGCTTGCCCCCGCGAACCGGCCCCGCAATGTGGACGCGCGGACGAAACGTCCGGTCCCACCTTGGACAACCTTACGAAACCCGATTCCCTCTGATCAAGCCCAATTGCCACCCAGGCGATTGATTATCGCCCCGTACAACGATTATCACTCGCCATGATGAACGAAGTCTCAACCAGCACCGATCATGCCGTGATGCCGGAAGGTCCGGACGATCTTCGCCTCGCCCTCTCCGAGGCGCGGGCGGAAATCGCGCGGCTCAACGGGGAATATGACGATCTCAAGCTGCTCTACGAAGCCTTGATGGAACATGGCGAGGCTGTGGAGGACCAACTCGCCGAAAGCAACCTTGCGCTGCAGAACACCCAGGCCCGGCTCGAGGCCGAACTGGTCGACGCCGCGCGCTACGTCATGTCCATTCTTCCGGCGCAGCGCACGGAGCATCCCCGGACCGAGTGGCTGCTGGTTCCGTCGACCGAGTTGGGCGGAGATTCCTTCGGATACCATGCGATCGACGACGACCACATGGCGTTCTATCTGCTCGACGTCTGCGGCCATGGTGTCGGCGCGGCATTGCTTTCGGTCGCGGTCGTCAACGTGCTGCGCGCCTCGGCCCTGCCGAATGCCCGATTCCAGGATCCGGCGAGCGTGCTCGCCGCGCTCAACGACGCCTTTCCGATGGAAAAACAGAACAACAAGTTCTTCACCATCTGGTACGGCGTCTACCAGCGCTCCTCCGGAATGTTGCGCTACGCCACCGGCGGCCACCCGCCGGCGATCCATCTGCGGCGCCAGGACGACGGCTCCACGGCGATCAGAGAGCTCATCACCATGGGCGGCATGGCGATCGGCGCCTTTCCCGGGATGGACTATGAATGCGGCAGCATCGTCATCGAACCCGGCGACCGGCTGCTGATCCTGAGCGACGGGACCTTCGAAGTGGACGGGCCCGACGGCGAGATGCTCAGCCTCGCTGAACTCGCCGCCTTCGCCGCGACGAGCGACGACAGTCCACAGGCGATCCTCGACTGGGCGCGTGCGCCCGGCTCCATATTGCCCGATGATTTCTCGCTGCTGCGGGTGAGCTTCTGACGGGCGCCGTTGCCGGCACGAGGGGCCAGCGGTCGCTACGCCCTCGCCCTTCCTTCCGGCCGCCCGAGGGGCTCCCGCCGAGCACGATCCGTTCCGGGGCCAGAAGCCGGAGGCGCCGGTCCGAGCCAATCGCCAGCGTATGGACGTAGAAGCAGGTCGACTGGTCGTCTGTCGCTTCCATCACCGGGGACGGCGCTGAGACAATCAGAAGGCCTTCGCATCGGCCGATCCAGTCCACATGCCTGTGGCCGTGCATGAGAAGCGCGCGTCCCGCCAGAGGCTTTAGCCTGCGAACGAACCAGTTGCCGTTGGATGCGTGCGGTGCCGGTGGGCTCGGCGAAGGCCTTCGCGGGGCGCGGATATTCGGCAATTGAGTGCTGTGTCCCCATAATTGCTGCCCCAGCCGGCCGGCGCCGCCGGATGCCTCGTGCGCAAAAAACTCCACCGCGGCATCCACCAGGAGTGCCTTGTCGGACCTCCGCCGTCGGGCCTTTGTATCCAAAAGCCTGAAACTGTGGCATGCTGCCAGCCATGCGATCCGACGCCGAGCACATCAGCGCGATGATGGCAGGGCTCGACGCCGTTGGCCTGAGCGGAGACCGCAACTGAGTGCCATCTTTTGAACGGAACGGTCCGGCGGCTCGCCGGAGGCATCGGTCGCGAACCGCTTTGCTCGTCCGGTCACAAGATCGAGCGGCCGTATCAGAAGGCCGTTGGCGGGCGTCCCGATCCGCCGCTGATCGGCAACGCTTCGAGCACTCGCAAACGTCCCCTACCGTGGGGTCTTTCAATGTTGAGAGTTGGGTCCTCGGCACCGAAAAGGTCAACCAGACATGAGGCTGGTCCTCGTCGCTCTCGCTGTCGCCCATAACTGGTATTCCGGCTACCATGATCCGGTCACAGGCTACGAATGCTGCGACAACAAGGACTGCCGGGTCATCAGCCCGCACTATGTGGAGCCGCTGCCGGGCGGCAACTTCAACATCCGCACCGGGTCCAAGACAAGATACTTCATCCCCAAGGACCGGGTCCTGGAGAGCGAAGACAGCCAGTATCACATCTGCACGTCCGCCCCGCATACGACAATCCGCTGCTTCTTCGCGCCACGCACTGAGGCAAAAGCGATGGGCAGTGTTGCGGGCTCAGTGCATTGATCGGGATACTCGTTCGTGCGGCTTCGGTGTTCGGACTCCGCAATCAGCGGCTCGGTTTCTTGAGCGCACTGAACCGGAATGCCTATCACCGGAATGCGCGGGACCTTCGAAGTGGACGGGCCCGACGGCGAGATGCTCAGCCTCGCCGAACTCGCCGCCTTCGCCGCGACGAGCGACGACAGTCCACAGGCGATCCTCGACTGGGCGCGTGCGCCCGGCTCCATATTGCCCGATGATTTCTCGCTGCTGCGGGTGAGCTTCTGACGGGCGCCCTTGCCGGCACGAGGGGCCAGCGGTCGCGACGTCCTCACCCATCCTTCCGGCCATCCGAGGGGCTCCCGCCGAGCACGATCCGTTCCGGGGCCAGAAGCCGGAGGCGCCGGTCTGCCCCGATCGCCAGCGTATGGACGTGGAAGCAGGTCGGCTGGTCGTCCGTCGCCTCCATCACCGGGGACGGCGCCGACACGATCAGCAGCCCCTCGCATCGGCCGATCCAGTCGACATGCCTGTGGCCGTGCATGAGAACGGCGCGTCCCGCCAGAGGCTTCAGCCTGCGAATGAACCAGTTGCCGTTGATGAGTGCGGTGCCGATGCGCTCGGAGAAGGCCTTCACGGGGCGCGGATATTCCACGACGTGGTGATGCAGCGCGATCAGCCAGCAGGCTTCGGGATAGCGGCGGCTCATGGTGTCGATGCCCTTGACCTCCTCGGCCGATATCACGCCCAGTGCATTGGTGAAGGAGAAATGCGTGTCCGTATTGGAGTTCAGAAGGATGATGCCGAGCCCGTCTTCCTCCCGTGGCGGCAGCACCATGGGAAAGACTGAGGCCCAGAGTTCATCGAACCGCCTGAACAGGCGTGGCTTCGCGACGTCGGCGAACCGCCGCAGCGCGGCGGCGTGAGGCTCGACGGCCTCGGCGAGCGTCGGCCCGAGCGACGACGCCGGCCTGTCCACCACGCGCACACGGTCTCCCTGCAGGGCCGCCATCGCAGAGAGCGCCCGCAACTGCCGCAGCTTGATGTTCGGGCTCATCGGCAGGTCCATGCGCGCCGGGTTCGCGCGATCGACGATGTTGAGATCATGATTGCCGGGAATGATCAGCACCCTGTCGGCAAGCGACGGATGAGCGGCCAGCACCTCGAAGAACTCGGCCCATTCCGCCGATCGGCCGGCGTCAGTAATGTCTCCCGAGATCAGGATCGCATCGAGCCGAAGGTCTTCGTCGATCGACTGCAGTCGCGCGAATGCCTGTTTCAGCCGATCGTTGCCGCGCGGTCCCGACCGGCCGCTTTCGATGCGGAAGCCGAAACGCTCGCCGACAACATGGATGTCCGACAGATGGGCGATGCGCCAGCGCCGATCGCCGTCGCGCGGCTCGTCGAAGGCGTCGAGATCACGCGGCTGATCCATTGTCGTGTCGGTGGCGGCCCAGACCAGGGCGCCGGCGGCAAGATAGGCGGCGACGAGCGTGATGCTGTTGGCGAGCGTTGCGACCGCCAGCCGATCCAGTGACCGGATCTCGCCGAGGTCGCTGTAGAGACGGGTACCCGGCCAGGCAGCGATGGCGACCAGTATGGCAATCGTGCAGATCACCAGGCCCGCCACGGCCGCCGCTGCCGAACGCAACGCCGAGCGTTGCCCGGCCGTTGCCGTCGCGGGCAGGAAACGCTCCGCCACATGGCGCAGCCCCTCCCGGCAGGCGCCATAGCCTGGCTCCACCACGATCGAGGTGAGCGACCAGAAGCTGCTTTCGGCAAGCCGTATCAACTGGCGCCCGCCATACCAGCCTATGGCAACGATGGCAGCAAGGATCAGGACCGACCAGAAGCCGATCGTCGGCGAGAAGACCCTGTCCGTCAGGGCACGGAACCATGCCGTAGCTGCGATCGGGGCAAAACCGAGAAGCAGGCCAGGCACCACGAGAAGGACCAGCCAGGCCAAGGCGAGCTTCAGCAGGCTGATCTCGACCAGCATGCTGCCGGCAAGCGACAGCATGGATCGCTGCCTGGTGCTCGAGGCGTCGTCCTCGACATCACCCCGACGCGGATCGATGATCGGTCCCACCCCTGCCTCCTAAGCAGCCTTGCACGGCTTCGCACGCTTCACCGGCCTCGCCTCCTCTCTCGCCCAGGTCTCTGCCGGAGACCGTGGGACACCTTGGCGACACCTGCCTGGCCCGCCCCGCTGCTGATGACACCTCTCCTACTGCCTGACCCTGCAATTCTCGATCGGTGTGGGCTCGGGTGCGGTATGGTCCATCAGCATCTCGCTCATGGTCGCCTCGCCGCCCTTGCTCCACCACTGCAGGCCCTTGTCGGGCGTGAGACCCTGCTCCGTCGCGAAGCGCGCTCCTGAAGCCGAGCGTACATTATGCATCTCGAAGGTCCGTCCCTTGTACTCCAGCGTCGCGACGGCTGCGTCGGCATTGGTGTTGTCGTAGCGGACATAGACCGTGTTGCCGCTGTCGCACACATAGGTCGCCGCAATGATCTTGTCGGGTATTGCCGGCGTGCCCGGCTCGTCAGCCACGGCCATCCCGGCAAATCCTGCCAGGGCGATCGCCAGGGCAAAGCGCATTGCGCGGTTCGAAATCAACTGACAGGCCATCTCGGTTCCTTTCCGCTGATCGACCATTTGCGTTTCCCGCGCCTCGCCGTTCCCTTCAGGCCGAAGGCTCGTCGGGGTCGCCCTTGCCGCCCGCCAGCAGAACCGCGATCCACCGGCTCGAAGGATCGAGCGCGCAATAGACGATGAAGACGATCAGGATCGGAACCCCGATGAAGGCGCCCGAAAGGCCCCACATGAAGCTCCAGAAGAAAACGGCGAAGATGACGGCGAAAGGGGAGATGGCGAGCGATGCCCCTGTCAGCAACGGCTCGAGGTAGCTGCCGATGACGAACTGGATAAGGTTGAGGCTGATGAACACGATGACGGCCATCTGCCAGGATTCGAACTGCGCAATGGCGAACAAGGTGGGAAAGACGGTTGCGATCAGCGGCCCGAGAAAGGGAATGTAGTTGAGCGCGAAGGCGATGGCGCCCCAGGCCGCAGCCAGTTCGAGCCCTGCCGCGAGCGCGAAGGCCCACACGACGAGGCCGGTGAGGACGCTCGCCAGGCTGCGCACCGCCATGAAACGGCGCAGCTTGTCGCCGATCTCGCGGTTGGCCGCAAGGACCTTCTCGCCGAAGGGCTGGACCGCGGGCGAACGGAGCCTCCGGCCGAAATCCTCGACCTCGAGCAGCCCGAGCATGACGAAGATGAAGACGAGAACGGCAAAACCGGCGACGCTGTTCAGCCGTCCCGCCACGCCTTGCGTGAAACCCACAAGCCAGGTCACGTCGAAACGATCGGCGAGCGGCCCGGCAATGGCGATGCCACGCTCGTCGAGCCAGTTCGTCCAGTCGACATAGATCGCCTGGAAACGCCCGGCATTGGCGAAAAGCCATTGGCCGAGCCGGCCGAACCCCCAGAACACGGCGGAGCCGACGACAACCACCACGACGATGGTCACCATCAGCGTTATCAGCAGCGCGAGGAGCTTCGGCATCCGCCGCTGCAGCGCGGCCTGAAGCGGCCACACCAGCGCAATGACGAAAATCGAGAAGGTGAACGGGACAAGAATGGATTGCGCGAAATAGAGCAGCGCGAGAACGAGGATGCCCGTCGCAATCGGACTGATCGAACGGCTGGCGCCGAACCTTTCCATGTTGTGTCCAACACCTCTCGATCGATGCGACGATCAATGACTATCAGCGGCAGCCGCCACGCTCAACGGCAACGCCCTTGATATCATCGACCGTTGGCACCAGGCGAGCCGCGCCCGCAACCCAACGTCGCGGCTTAACATTCCATTTACCCTGTTTGTTTACCAATCGGCCTCATTGAGAAGCGGTCACATCGGCGGGTCGCGGTCCGGCCAGGTGAACAGGGCGCTCAGCGATGGAAGGCGATGGTGTGACCAGACTGCGCGCAACAGGCACCTTTGCCGCCCTTGCAGTCGTCGGCCTGACGATTGCCGGCTGTGCCAACGGCTCGTTGCGGCACACCGCCAATCATGAATCCTGCGCCGTTGGACCCCAGGCATCGGAAACGCCGCCCACAACCATTGGATGCGCACCCCCGCCGCCTGAGCGCCTCATGACCAGTTCGGGAAGCGATGCGTTCAGCAGCGTCGGCAATGCTCCCGAGATCCTTGCAGCCGAAGCGCGGAGCAGCGCCGCCGGTGAAGAGGTCAACAAGGCTCTGGCCGGCAAGCTGCCGAGCGTCGGATTGCTCGCCACGGCCGGCGGAGGAACAGAGATAAACGATGTCGACGAGGGCCGCCGAACCGGAGGCACCTATTCCTATGCGCTCGGCCTCGATATCCCGCTCTATCAGGGCGGCCGGGCCGATGCGGCGATCAGCGCCGCGCGCGCCGACCACAGGGCATCGGCCGAAGCCGCCAAGGACCGCCGCGTCGCGACCGCCTATGAACTGGCGCTCGCGCTCGCCAGGATCAGCCAGCAGCGCGAAGCCATCGCCATCCTCGACCGGCAGCAGCGGACATTGCACCGGCTCGCGGGCGAGGTGAAGGCCGAAATCAAGGGAGGCGCCACCAGCCGCGTCGACGTCGACGACGTCAACCGCCAGCTCGCCCATATCGCGGTCGCGCGCGAGGAAGTGCAGCTTGCCGTGACGGACGCCGAGTACACGACCCGGCGGCTGGGTATCTCAGCGGACGCGAAGCTCCCCGACACGGCTGGCCTTGGCCTGCCCGATACCGAACAGGAGCTGGTGGCTCTGGCAATGCGCGAAAACCCGCGCGTCAAGGAACGGATGGCGAGAGTGGAAGGTGCGGAGGCCCGCGTCACCCAGGCCAAGGGCGAGATGCTTCCAACCGTCTCGGCCGGCGTCCGGCTGACCGGCGAGCAGGGTTTGCTGGCCGATGTCGACGATTCCCACCAGGGCGTCGCCGAGGTGCGTTTCTCCCTGCCAATCTACACCGGAGGTTCACGCTCCGCGACGATCCGGCAGCGCGCCGACGAGAAACTGTCGGCGCTGCTGGAGCGCGATGCCGCCGTCGAAGGCGTCGTTGCCGCGGTCCGCTCGGCCATCGACCGCCGCAACAAGGCCCGGCGCATGCTGACGCTCGCCGAGGTCGAGAAGCGCAGCGCCGCCACCATGCTCGAAGGGCTGCGCGCCGAGCGCAAGGTCGGCGAGCGCTCGACATTCGACGAGATCCGCGCCATCGAGAATTTCGCCAACGCCGAGCTCAACCTCACCCAGGCACGCTACCAGTTGAGGGCAGCCGACTATACGCTGGCTGCCGAAACAGGGCAGATGGACCGGCTGGTCAGCTCAATGCCGGTTGCCGAACCGGTCAAGTAGAGCGGCTGCCGCACCCTATTCGGCAGCAATCCTGAAGCCGTCCGCGGGGCGCGCCAGCGCCGCCGAGAGCCGGGGGCGCAGCCTGTCGACAAGCACACGCACGTAAGGCTCCAGCACCATGCTGTCGTGGTCGCCGGCGATCTCCTGCACTTCAAGCTGGCCGACATAGGGTGTCCAGCCATTGTCGTCCATCGCGGCGTTGCGACCCTCCTGCAGGCGGCGCCCGCCGCTCAGCGTGTAGAGGATGTTGAGTTTTGGCCGCAGCAGCAGCACCTTGCCAGGACAGGCTTTGAGGTCGTATCGAGCCAACGCGCGCCGGAACGCAGCCTCGATCTTCTGGTTCTGGAACTGCTTGCCGGAGTTCTCGGTCTCGGCAGCCTCGCGCTTCTGCCGCTTTTCCGCTTCCCAAAGCGCGCGGTCGGCGAGCCAACCGGTGACGAAGGACAGCTTCAGGCGCCTGATGTCCTGCAACTTCATCTGCAGCCGGTCATAGACGCTGAGGGCGGGCTGGAAGGGCAGCGGCGTGTCGAGCATGACGACGAGCGCGACCTCCTCGCCATCGGCACGGAGTTGCTGGGCCATCTCATAGGCGGCGATGCCGCCGCCGGAGAACCCGCCGAGCAGATAGGGCCCGTGCGGCTGCACGGTGCGGATCTCGGCGATGTAGTCGCGCGCCATCTCCTCGAAGGTCTCGTGCGGCTCCTGCTCGCCATAGAGGCCGCGTGCCTGCAATCCGTAGACCGGGCGATCGGCGCCGACCTGCAAGGCGAGCTGCCTGAGATTGAGCACGTTGCCGAACATGCCCGAGCAGACGAAGAACGGCGTTTCGGACGGGTTGCGTCCGGCGCTCATGGCGACGAGATGCACCGGCTTCGGCTTGTCCGGCTGGGTGGCGTCGCCGGCCTCGCCGTCGACGGCCGGCCCGGCACGATCGCCGATCAGGGCAGCACAGGCCGCGATGGTCGGCGCTTCGAAGAGCACGGAGATCGGCAGATCGACCGAGAACTCCTTCTTGATCATGCGGAAAAGCCGCACGGCGATCAGCGAATGGCCGCCGATGTCGAAGAAGCTGTCGTCGACGCCGATCTTCTCGACACCCAGCAGCTCGCTCCAGAACCTGGCCAGCGTGCGCTCGGTCTCGTTGCGCGGCGCGACATAGTCGCTGTCGAGATCGGGACGTTCGAACTGCTCGCCTTCGGCCTTGCCGGGCGCGGCCGGCTGCGCCGCCCGCTTGCGCAGGACTTCGAGGTCCATGGAGCTGATGATCGGCTCGGGCTCGCCGGTCGCCAGAGCGCGCATCAGGGCTTCGAACCCTTCGCCCGGAAGGATGCCCTGGCTTACCTGGGCGGCAAGCTGGAGAGCCGCCGGCGACGGCAACCCGTCGGCCTCGGCCGGCCGCGCCGCGGCTTTCGGCTTGCGCGGCGAGACCAGCCCGAGATCGTCGTCGAGGCGACGCATCACGAAACGTTCGATCTCGACCACGACCTTGCCCACGGCATCGGTGATCGTGATGTCGAAGGCCATGTAGCCCGCGCCGTAGCCGATGTCGCGACTGAGCCGCGCCCAGCTCACGATGCCATGCGGCAGCCGACCGCGGACGGCGATCCGCCCGTAGGACATCGGCGCCCACAACACGGCCCCGTCATAGCCCGGGTCGAGTTTGAGGGCGAAACCCGTCGCGATGTCGAGAAGCGCGGGATGGATCAGGGCGTCGTCGCCGTCATAGGCTTCGGCAAGCTGAAGCTCGGCGACCGCTTCGCCCTGCCCCAAGGCCGTGGATTTCAGCACCTGCCAGCGCGGTCCGAAACGCACATGGCCGTCCTGCACGGAACGCAGGGCAGCGGTTCCCGTTGCACGCTCGACCACCGGGCAACGCGCTGCGGTGCCGGCGAGATCGACCTGCCCGGCGACGGCACCCGAGGGACGGAGGAAGCCTTCGGCATAGGTCTCGAAGGAGGTGTCGCCGTCGGCGGAATGGCCGGCCGCTATCTCGATGCGGTGCCCGTCCTTGTCGGGCGTGATGCGAACCCGCAGGCTACGGCTCTCGCCATCCGTCACGACGAGCGGACGCAGGAAGACCAGATCCTCGATCGAAAGGCCGGAGGCGAGGCCGTATTCCGCCATTGCCTGAGCAATGATCTCGACATAGCCGGTGCCAGGAAGGACCGGCTCACCGGAAACCATGCGATGTTCGCCGAGCAGCCAGTGCGCCGCCGGCCCGATCTCGGCCTGCAGCCAGGGCGTGCCCTTGGCATCCTCGACCCAGTCGGTGAAGAACGACCCTTTCGCCGGTTCGGAAGCGGCGGCAGAAAACTTCTCCGGGCGGGCAGTGGCCCGCGCGGCCAGCCCGACCTCGTTCCAGATGCCCCAATGGACGGCGACCGTCTTGCGGCCGGAATCGACCGCACGGCTCTCGGCATAGGCGTTGAGGTAGGCGTTCGCCGCCACATAGTCGACCTGGCCGGCCGGCGCCGTGTCGGTGCTGGTCGAGGAGAACAGCACGACGAGATCGAGGGGAATGTCGCGGAACACACGGTCGATGACGGCAGTCCCGTGCAGCTTCGGCGTCAGCACGGCTTCGATGCCGGCGACGGTCTTCATCGGCAATAGGTCGTCGTCCACGACACCGGCGGCATGGATGATGCCGTTGATCGTGCCGAACTCGGCCTGCGCGGCGGCTGCGATCGCCGCCATCTCTTCCGGATTGCCGACATCGGCCGCCCGATAGACGATCCTGCGGCCCTCGCCCTCCAGCGCCGCGATCTGCTCCATCGCGCGGCGGACCCTGTCGCGGCGCGCATGCGAACGGATGTAGAGCGGCCAGTCCTGGCGCGGCGGAAGCGCTGTCCGCCCGACCAGCATCAGCTTGGCGTCGAAGCGCTCGCACAGCTCCTTGGATATCACGAGCGCCAGGTCTCCCAGCCCGCCCGTGATGATATAGACGCCCTCCTGGCGAAAGCCGGCAGCCGCGTCGACGGCGGGCGCCAGCGGCAGCTTCTGATAGCTGCGCGCCCAGCGGCGGCCGTTGCGATAGGCCACGACCTCCGAGCCCGGCGCGGCGAAAAGATCGTCGCGGAGCTGCGCGTGCTGAGCCTTCACTGCGTCCGATGGTTTTGCACTCCGTGCCTCATGCACCGGCGGCAGATCGATCAGCCGCACGTCGACCCCTGATATCTCCTTGGGGATCACGAGCCCCGGCCCGAGGATCGTCGCCTTTTCCGGATAAGGCAGCGGCTCGTCGCCGACGCGCTGCATGCCGTTAGTCACGACGGTCAGTTGCACGCTCTCGCCGGTTTCGGCATCGCCGAGCGCCTGGGCGAGATGGACAAGGCTGTAGAAACCCTGTTCCTGGTTCTGGTTGAAAAAACTCGATCCCGGGCGATGGTCCTCGCCCGCGGTGACCAGCCACAGATGCAGGATGCGCGACGGCAGCGGGCCATCGGCTGCGATGCCGGAAAGCAGCGCGTCATAGCCGGCGCGCCCGTCTTCCGGACACAGGCTGTAGGCCTCGTCCGAGCGCCTTGCAAAAGTGTCGCCGACCTCCACCGTGCAGACGCGATGGCCGTCCGCCCTGAGGCTCTCGACCAGCGGCGCGCCGAAGCCGGCACGATCGAGGAAGATCAGGAACGACACCGGCGTCTTGTCGGCATCGATCGCGACATCAGGGACCGATAACCGCCATGTCGGCCGGTAGCCCCAGTCGGCGATATCGGGCAGCTTGCGCGGCGCATCCTCCGACGGCTCGCGGGAAGCGGCCAGGCTGCGTTCGATGAAATAGCGCTGATGCTGGAAAGGATAGGTCGGAAGCGACACGCGCCGCGCTCCGCTTCCTTCCCACAGACCGGCGAGCGGGACGTCGAGGCCGGTCGCCCAGGCGCGGCCGAGCGCGGCCGTGAGGTGGACGGCGTCATCCGTGTCGTCCTCGGCATGCGGCAGGCTGTTGATCACATGGTTGGCGCCGATGCCGGGCTGGAGTTTCACCAGCGAGGAAAGCGCCCGGCCCGGCCCGACCTCGATGAAGATGCGGCCGGGCTCGCCCGCGAGCAGGGCGACACCCTTTCCGAACTGCACGGTCGAGCGCAAATGGCGCACCCAGTAGTGCGGATCGCGTGCTTCAGCATCGGAGAGCCAGGAGCCGCTGAGATTGGAGACGATCGGGATCGACGGCGCATTGAGGCGGATGCCGCGCAGGAACGCCTCGAACCGACCGAGGATGGGCTCCAGCATGCGCGAATGCGCGGCGATGTCGATGGCGATTCGGGAAGCGTCCACGCCGCGCGCCTGCAGGTCGAGCCGGAAGCGCTCGAGATCCCCGTCGCGGCCGGAGACGACGCAGAGGTCCGGCGCATTGACGGAAGCAAGGTCGAGCTCATCAGGCAGGATCTCGGCGACCGCGCCGGCCGACAGCGGAACACTCAGCATGCCGCCGGCTTCGACGGTGTCGAACAGCTCGCCGCGCAGCCGCACGAGATTGACCGCGTCGCGCAGGCTCAAGACCCCAGCGATGCAGGCGGCCGCGTTCTCGCCCATCGAATGGCCGATCAGCGCCGCCGGCCTGACGCCCCTGGCCATCCACCAGCGGGCGACCGCCACCTCGACGATCAGGATCGCCGGGAGTTGGACGGACGGTTTGAGGAAGGCCGTCTCGGCCTCACCGCGCTCGACGCCGCGATCGAGCCAGACGCGGCGGATCTCCGCCGCCACCGCCCCATCGAGATAGGAGAGACCCTCGTCAATGACAGCGCGGAAACCGTCGTCGGTCTTGTAGAGGGCATGCGCCATGCCGACATGCTGCGCGCCGCCGCCCGGAAACAGGAACACCGCGCCGCCGGCATTCTCGATCGCCGCATGGGTGTAGGCGCGCTTGCTTTCCGGATTGGTCAGCACGGCGATGGCGTCCTCGCGCCCCCGCGCGGCAACCACGCGGCGATGCTCGAAATGCTTGCGCCCGGCATGGAGCGTATAGGCCGCGTCGGTCATCGAGAGTTCAGGATGGTCCGCAAGCGCCTCGCCGAGCTGCGCTGTCGCGCGATCAAGTGCCTTGCGGTGCTTGGCCGAGAACAGGAAAAGCTGCGGGGCCGCCTCCGAGTTTGCTCCAGCCCCCGTCACGATCGCCGGCGCCTGCTCGACGATGGCATGCGCGTTGGTGCCGCCGACGCCGAGCGAGTTGACCGCGGCGCGGCGCGGACCCGGCACCTGCGGCCACCGGCTCAGGCGGTCATTGACCACGAAGGGGCTGCGATCGAAGGCGATCGCAGGGTTCGGTTTTTCGAAGCCGAGGGTGGGCGGAACCTCGCCATGTTTGACGATCAGGGTGGCCTTGATGAGGCTGACGACGCCGGCGGCCGTGTCGAGATGGCCGATATTCGATTTCACCGAACCGACGCGGCAGAAGCCTGTCCGGCTGGTGCTCTGGCGGAAAGCCTGGGTCAGCGCCTCGATCTCGATCGGGTCGCCGAGATAGGTCCCGGTGCCGTGGCACTCGACATAGTGGATCGTGTCGGCCTCGACGCCGGCGAGGCCCTGCGCCTCGATGATCGCCTCGGCCTGGCCGGTGACGCTCGGCGCGAGATAGCCGGCCTTGCTGGCGCCATCATTGTTGACGGCGGTGCCTTTGATGACGGCATGCACGATGTCGCCGTCGGCGATCGCGTCCGACAGCCGGCGCAGCACCACCACGCCGACGCCGCTGCCGAAGACGGTGCCGGCCGCGCGATGGTCGAAGGCCCGGCAATGGCCGTCCGGCGACAGGATCTCGCCCTCCTGGAAGGTGTAGCCGCGCCGGTGCGGCAGTTCGATGGTCACGCCGCCGGCGATCGCCGTCTCGCATTCTCCGGCGAGCAGGCTCTGACAGGCGGTGTGCACCGCCACCAGCGACGTCGAGCACGCCGTCTGCACATTGACGCTGGGGCCGCGCAGGTCGAAGGCGAAGGAGACGCGGGTGGCGAGGAAGTCCTTGTCGTTGCCGGTATGGCGCAGCAGGAACATGCCCACCTGGTCGACGAGTTGCTTGTTGCTGCAGACGTTGAAGTAGAAATAGCTGCCCATGCCGCAGCCGGCGAAGACGCCGACCGGACCGGCGCTGGAATCGGGCGTGCGGCCGGCATCTTCAAATGCCTCCCAGGCGCATTCAAGGAACTGCCTGTGCTGGGGATCCATGATCGCGGCCTCCTTCGGGCTCAGCCCGAAGAAATCGGCATCGAACATCTCCATATCAGGCAGGTCGGCGGTGCGGCGCACATAGTTCGGGTGGTGGATGCGGCTGGCCGATTCTCCGGCAGCCAGGAGCTCCTCCTCGGAGACGTCATGGATCGATTCCACGCCGTTGCGCAGATTGTCCCAGAACGCGCCGACGCTGGTGGCGCCCGGCACCCGCAGCGCCATGCCCACGATCGCGATATCGTTCGGTGATAGCTGATCGGGTTCGTCGATCATCAGCCTGCCCCGCTTTGTCGTCCCTTTGTCCGGCCTGGCCGGATCGGCGCGTAGCGCACGGACCTGCCCCACAGGCCATTTAGCTTGATACGCCGCCTTTGTCTTTCCATCGCCCGGAAAAGTTGAAATCGTCCTTAAGGATCGGCGCTACGCGGCCACATTCGCAAAAACCGTAAGGGCGGCCAGCCACGCTCCGGGCAGCAGGGTTATTAAAAAATTGCGGTACCCGTAGCAATTGTAATCGGAACGAATACGATCATTTACGCAAAGCCGTCTATAAGACGCGCGCAGACAACCCAAAATTGACGGTCATGAATATGGTCCATCGAAACTTCGACTGCGTCCTGGTGGGCGACGAATCGCTGCTGGTGCAATGCGCCGACATCTTGAAGGGCCGCGGCCATCGCATCGCGGCGATCGTGACCGAAAGCGAGGCGAACCGGAGCTACGCAGCCAGGAACGGCCTGCGCGTGACCGGCTGGGGCGACAGCCTGGAAGCCCAGCTCGAAGGGATCGACTTTGACTGGCTGTTCAGCGCCGCAAATCTGCGCATGATCCCCGAGGCCGTGTGGCGCAAGGCACGGTCCGGTGCGGCGAATTTCCACGATGGGCCGCTGCCGCGTTATGCCGGCCTCAACGCGCCGGCTTGGGCGATCCTCGAAGGCGAAACGTCGCACGGCGTGACATGGCACGCGCTGGCCTCCGGCGTCGACGAAGGTGGCATCTATATCCAGCAGAGCATCGACATCGCACCCGACGAGACCGCGCTGATGCTCAACACCAGATGTTTCGAAGCCGGGATCGACACCTTCTCCACTTTGCTCGACGGTATCGAGAACGGTACGCTCGCAGCGCGTCCGCAGGACCTGACGGGCCGCTGCTACTACGCCCGGAAGAAACGCCCGGAGGCAGCCGGGACGCTCGATTTCGAACACCCTGCGCGTGTGCTCGAACGGCTGGTGCGGGGGCTCGACTTCGGCCCCGGCTATGCCAATCCGCTGGTGACGCCGAAGCTCAAGACCGAGAACGGTATCTTTGCAGTGACGAAGCTCGCCTCGACCGGCCAGAGGGCCGGCGCGCCGGCCGGCACCGTCATGTCGGTTTCACCCGAAGGCGCCGTCATCGCGACGGCGGACGATCTCGTCCAGGTCGAGGCGTCGCGCATCGGCGACGGGGCGCCGCTCGCATCGACGCTGGCGCCTCATACGATCCTACCCCGGCTGGATGCCGACTGGTCGCGCCGGCTCGGTGAGGCGGCGACTGATGTCGTCGGTCACGAGGAAACGGCGCGCAAGCTTGTCGCGGCCGCACGCGACGTCGACCTCATCGACGTCAAGCCATGGTCGGCCGGCCAGATCGCCGACACCGCTACGCTTCCCCTCGACCTGAGCTTGCTCGGCCGCGACGGCAAGGTCGCCGCCATTGCTGCCTTTGTCCTGCGCCTGAGCGGCGAGAGCGCGGCATCCCTCGCCTTTGCCGACGAAACGATCAGCGGCCGCGCCGCCGCCTTCCCCTTCTATTTCGCGGACTGGGCCCCCCTGAATGTCGGTGCCGGCGACGATATCTCGGTCGCGGATTTCTCGCGGCACATGGCCGAAACGGTCGCCGCGACCCGGCGGAAGGGCGCACATCTCAGCGACCTCACCAGGCGTCTTCCCGGCCTTGCCGATACCAGGCTGACGATCGGCCTGGTCGAGGGAAGCGAAGCCGCCCGCGCTGCATTGCCGGGCGGCTCTGCACTCGCCTTCGTCCTTGATGCCGGGGGCGACAGGCTGGTCTTCGACCGCAGCCGCATCGGCGAAAGCCAGGCACGCGACATCGCCTCGCGGCTGGCCGTGCTGGCAAAGGCCTTCGCCGCCGGCACCGGCCGCGTCGCCGATTTGCCGCTGATGTCCCCGGACGAAGAAAGCGAAGTCCTCCATGCCTGGAACGACACGGCGCGCGACTATGACCGCGGCGCCACCATGCACAGGCTCATCGAGGATCAGGTCGACCGCACGCCCGACGCGGTTGCCGTGGCGAGCGGCGCGAATGCGCTCACCTATCGCCAGCTCGACGAACAGGCCAACAGGGTCGCGCATGCCTTGCGGGCGCAGGGCGTCGGCCCCGACACGATGGTCGGGCTGCATGTCTCGCGCTCGGTCGAGCTCGTCGTCGGCGCGCTCGCCATCCAGAAGGCCGGCGGCGCCTATGTGCCGCTCGATCCGATGTTCCCGGCCGACCGCCTCGCTTTGATGGTCGAGGACAGCGCGGCGCCCATCGTGCTCACCGAGCGCGCATTGCTCGGATCGCTGCCTGTTCCGGCAGCGAAGCTGATGTGCATCGAGGATATCCTCGATGCCGGCGGCGCCACCGAGCGGCCGGCGAGCGGAGTGAAGCCGGACAATCTCGCTTATGTGATCTACACGTCCGGTTCGACCGGCCGTCCGAAGGGCGTGATGCTCGAGCATCGCAATGTCGCCAACTTCTTCGCCGGCATGGATGAGCGCATTCCGAGGCCGGCGACCGGTCAGCCGGTCTGGCTGGCGGTCACCAGTCTTTCCTTCGACATTTCGGTGCTGGAGCTGTTCTGGACGCTGTCGCGCGGCTTCAAGGTGGTGATCCATTCGAGCGAGGTGCAGGCCCACAAGCCGGGCCGGCGGCTCGGCGGCAGGGATGGGCGCCAGCTCGACTTCGGCCTGTTCTACTGGGGCAATGACGACGGCGCCGGTCCGGCAAAATACCGGCTGCTCCTCGAAGGCGCCAAATTCGCCGACACGCATGGCTTCCAGGCTCTATGGACCCCCGAACGGCATTTCCACGCGTTCGGCGGTCCCTATCCCAATCCTTCCGTCACCGGCGCGGCGGTCGCGGCGGTGACGAAAAACCTGTCGATCCGTGCCGGCAGCTGCGTCCTGCCGCTGCACCATCCGGCGCGCGTGGCCGAGGAATGGGCCGTGCTCGACAATATCAGCAACGGCCGCGTCGGGCTCGCCTTCGCCTCGGGCTGGATGCCGGAAGACTTCGTGCTGCGGCCGGAGAACGCGCCGCCGCACAACAAGGCGGCCATGCTGCGCGACATCGAAACCGTGCGTAGGCTGTGGCGCGGCGAGAAGGTCGCGTTCGACTTCGGCAAGGGCAAGGTCGACGTTGTCACCCAGCCCCGGCCCGTGCAGGCCGAGCTGCCGGTATGGGTGACGACGGCGGGCAATCCGGAGACCTATCGCGAGGCGGCCCGGCTCGGCGCCAATGTGCTCACCCATCTGCTCGGCCAGTCGATCGACGAGTTGGCCGACAAGATCCGCATCTATCGCGCAGCACTCGTCGAGGCCGGCCGCAATCCGGCCGACCACAAGATCACGCTGATGCTGCACACGCTGCTCGGCGCCGACCGCGAGGAAGTGCGTGCCCAGGCGCGCGAGCCGATGAAGGACTATCTGCGCAGCGCCACCGCGCTCATCAAGCAATATGCCTGGGCCTTCCCGGCCTTCAAGAAGCCGCAGGGCATCGCGCAGCCGATGGATATCGACCTGCAGTCGCTCGACGCGGAGGAAATGGATGCCATCCTCGAATTCGCCTTCCTGCGCTATTTCGAAGACAGCGGCCTGTTCGGCACGGTCGACGACGCGCTTCGCCGCATCGAGCAGATCGCGGCGATCGGCGTGGACGAGGTCGCGTGCCTGATCGACTACGGCGTGCCCAGTGACATCGTGCTCGAACGCCTTGTGCCGCTGGCCGAAGTCGTCGCGCGCTCGCGGACGGCTCCCGCCCCGGAGGGCGAAGTGGAAGCCGGCCTCGCGGCGGAGATCGATCGGCACGGCGTGACGCATCTCCAATGCACGCCGTCCATGGCCCGCATGTTCCTCATGAACGAGGACGACCGGCGCGCGCTCGGCGCGGTCCGTCACCTCTTCATCGGCGGCGAGGCCCTGCCGGCCTCGCTGCTGGTCGACCTGCGCAAGGCGACCGCGGCCAGCGTCGAGAATATGTATGGCCCGACCGAGACGACGATCTGGTCTTCGACATTATCGGTCGGAGCGGCCGAAGGCGTCGTTCCGCTGGGGCGGCCGATCGCCAATACGCAGCTCTATGCGCTCGACGCCGCGCGTCGACCGGTGCCTCCAGGCATGCCGGGCGAGCTCTATATCGGCGGCGACGGGGTGGCGCGCGGCTATCACAACCGCCCCGATCTCACGGCCGAACGGTTCCTGCCCAACCCCTTCGCGCCCGGCCGCTTCTACAGGACCGGCGACCTCGTGCGCTTCACGGCCGACGGCACGCTGCAGTTCCTCGGCCGCGCCGATCACCAGGTGAAGGTGCGTGGTTACCGGATCGAACTCGGCGAGATCGAGGAACGCATCGCGGAATTCCCCGGGATCGCCGAGGTCGTGGTCATGGCCCGCGAGGATCGCGCGGACGATGTGCGCCTGGTCGCCTATCTCAGGCTTTCGGGCCAGGGGATCGACGAGGAGGCGCTTCGCCGGAGCCTGGCCAGGACCCTGCCGGACTATATGGTCCCGGCGCATTTCGTGACGCTCGCCGCCTTCCCGCTCACGCCGAACGCCAAGGTCGACCGCAAGGCGCTGCCCAGGCCCGACATGGTCTCGGCGCAGGCGGCCCCCGCCTATGTCGAGCCGACGGACAACGTCCAGCGGGAGATCGCCGAGACCTTCCGGCGCATCCTCGGCGTCGAAAAGGTCGGACTCTCGGACAGCTTCTTCGCGCTCGGCGGCCATTCGCTGCTGGCGGTCCAGGCCCATCGCGAGCTGAAGGCCGGCGTCGCGCCCGACCTGCTCATCACCGACCTCTTCCGCTTCCCCACGGTGAAGGGGCTGGCCGAGCATCTGTCGCATCGCGGCAAGGCCGACGACCGCCTCAGCAAGGTCGCCGACCGCGCCGCCATGCGGCGCGCCGCACTCTCCGACCGCCGCGCCGGCCTGATGGGAGCGCGCAACGCCGGATGATCCTCGCTCTGGCCGGCCTCTTCGACGCCGACATCCGCGTCGCGCAGGGCGATCCGCGCGTCGAGTGGGACGAACTCCTGCCCGGCGAGACGGCTGCGATCGCACGAGCCTCGCCGGCGCGGCGGCGCGAATTCGCGGCGGGGCGGGCGCTCGCGCGCCGGGCTATCGCAGCGCTCGATATGACGGCCGCCGCAATACCCGCGGCCGACGACCGTGCGCCGGTCTGGCCGTCAGGCATCAGGGGCAGCATCAGCCATTGCGCGGACTGGTGCGTGGCCGCCGCGGCGCGCGCCGATGACGGCTATCTCGCCATCGGCGTCGACATCGAGCCGGCCGAGCCGCTCGATGCCGATCTGATCGAGGAGATCTGCACGGCGGAGGAACGCCGCTGGCTGACCGAACAGCCGGTCATGCGCCGCGATCTCCTGGCGCGCATGATCTTCTGCGCCAAGGAATGCGCCTATAAATGCCAGTACCCGTTGTCGGGCGCACTGATCGACTTCCAGGCGATGTCGATCCAGCTCGACGAGATGTCGAGCGGGCTAGTGCAATTCCAGCAAAAGTGCGCAGCGGTTTTGCGTCCGGAATTGCGTAAAAACAAAGAGTTAGAGCATGGCCGCTATTCGGAGAAAAGCGGAAATGCTCTAGAGCAATTCCAGCACGGACGCGCCAAGCGGGATACCCCCCTCTGTCCTGCCGGACATCTCCCCCTCAGGGGGGGAGATTCGCTGTCCTCGTACGGCGGAACCCGGTTCCGCGACGTCGATGATTGGCGGTGTCAGGGCGGCCAGCCAATCTCCCCCCTTGAGGGGGAGATGTCCGGCAGGACAGAGGGGGGTGCCACCGCGCCAACGTCATGCCCACCGAGCATTGCGTCCCGTGCCGTGGCTCCCGAGGAAAACGGAAATGCCGGGGCCGCATCGGCTTTCACAGCCCGCTTCGAAATCGACGCAGCGCCGTTCAGGAAGGGCGACGAGCTCGCCGGACGCATCGCCCTGGAGGGCGGCTACATCGTCGCGGGAATGGCGCTGAAGCGCGAGGCCATGAGCCTGTCATGACATCCGCGATGACAGACGACGTTGCCAACCCGGCCGCCGCTACGGACGGCCGCAACGGCACCCTGCTTCTGGTAACGGCCGTGCGCCTGCGCAACGGCCCGCGCGGCCTGCAGCTCGACGACCAGACCTGCGCCGGTATCAGCCGCTGGGCCGAGCGTTTCGAAAGGGTCGTCTATGCCGGCATCCTGCAGGAGGCCGAGCAGGAGGAATCGACCTCGATCCACTGGATGGACGTCTGCGACCTGCCTAACGCCGACCGCCTTCGTTTCCTCGCTCTGCCCATGGCCTACCGGATCGGCGCCTTCGCCAGGACCTATCGTCCGACGCGCCGGCTTCTCGCCGACGAGATCGGCCGAGCCGATCACCTCTGCTTCACTTTGGGCTATCTCACCGGCGACTGGGCCGCCGTCGCCGCGCTCGAAGCCCGGGCCCAGGGACGGCGTTATGCCGTCTGGTTCGACCGGGTCGAGCATGAGGTGCTGCGCAACGCGCTGCCGACCATGCCGTTCAAGCGCCGGATGAAGGAGAGCCTGACGCTGCCGCTCATGCAGGCTTACCATCGGCGCCTCACGCGACGCGCCACGCTCGCCCTGCTCCAGGGCATGGATACGTTCAACGCCTATTCGGCCTACAGCAGCAATCCCGCCTGCGTCTACGACGTCCACACCAGCGCGGAAGACTTCGCACCGAGCTCCACCATCGAAGCCAAAGTGGCGCGCATCGAAAACGGGGCGCCGCTGCGCATCGCCTATGTCGGCCGCGCGGCCGAGATGAAGGGCCCGTTCGACTGGCTGGACGCGCTTGCCCGGGCGAAGCAACGCGGCGTCGCCTTCGAAGCGCGCTGGCTGGGCGACGGCCCCCTGCTGGACGAAATGAAGCGGCGCGCCGCCGGTCTCGGCATTGCCGACACCGTCGACTTTGCCGGCTTCGTTTCCGATCGCGGCCTCATCCTTTCGGCAATGCGCGAGGCAGACCTCTTCCTGTTCTGCCACAAGACCCCGGAATCGCCCCGCTGCCTGATCGAGGCCCTGGTCTCGGGCTGTCCGATCGTCGGTTATGCCGGCGCCTATCCGCAAGGGCTGATCGCGGCCGACGGCGGCGGCCTGCTCACGGCCATGAACGATGTCGGTGCGCTCGCAGGGTCGATCGCCGGCCTCGACGGCGACCGTCGGCGGCTGGCACAGCTGGTACGGGACGCCGCAAAGGCCGGGCAGCGCTTCGACGAGGAGAAGCTCTATCGCGAGCGCGCCGAACTGATCGCCACTTATGCGTAGCCGGCGGTTCAGGCGCCATGCGGCCCTCATCCTCCTGCCTGTTGCCTTCCTGTTCGCCATGACCGGCGACGCCATCGTGCCCTCCTATGCGCCGCCGCCCCAGGTCGCCGCCGATGCAAGCAGCTTCTTCGTCTCCGGCCACAGTCTCACCGACCGGCCGCTGCCCGACATGCTGGAGGATATGGCCCGCCAGGGCGGCAGGACGCTGTTTTGGCAACGCCAGCATATCGGCGGTTCGTCCATCCGGCAGCGATCCGAGGGAAGCGAGCCTGGCAGGCCCGGCTCCGGCTATGCCGCCGGCACCGACCGGGACGGAAATCCGATCGACGTCCTGGCGGCGTTCGGCGCCGGCTACGACGTTCTGATCATCACCGAATGGCACCGGGTGCTCGACGCGATGCTGCGTGAAGGGACGGCCGGGCAGCTGCGCGATTTCCAGGACAGGTTCATTGCGGCCAATCCGGACGGAGCGAGCTTCTTCTTCGCGCCCTGGACCGACCTGTCCGACCCGGCGGATCCCTCCGACTGGATCGCCTACGAACGTGCCGCATCTCCCATCTGGCAGTGCCTGGTCGAGACTGTGAACAGGAGCCTCGCGCGTGGCTCGCGCGCCGACCGCATCGGCTTCATCCCGGCATCGCTGGCGCTCGCCGAACTCGTGGAGCGGCTGACCTCGGACGGCCTTCCGGGCTTCTCGGGCATGTCCACGCCAGACATCGTCGCCGCTCTCTTCTCCGACCGCGTGCATCTCACCGAGCTCGGCACCTATTTCACGGCCGTCGTCACCTACGCCTCGGTGTTCGGCGAGGAAGCCGCGACGGCCGCGCCGCCCACCACGCTCGATCCCGTGCGGGCCGAAGCACTGCGCGACTTCGCGATCGGTTTCGTGGCGCGCTGGCAAGCGCAAGCGCCGGCGGGCGACTGTGACGGCGTCCCTGTCGGCTTCATCCTCGCCTATACCGGCTACATGGAGCGCACCTATTCCAGACCCGAGATGGGCTATGTCCCGGCGCAGGTAAAGCGGCTGCGCGACACGGCGCGCTTCCTCTGGCGCTTGAGATCGGGCGGCGTTCGTTCGGAGGGCTGAGTTTGCAGGGCCAGCGGCGCCACCTCCTCTTCGTCATCCACGGGCGAGCGCACGCAGCGAAGCGCAGGGCGCGATGACCCGTGGATCCATGCCGTGACCGATCCGAAGGCCGCAGGCGGTCGAGAAAAGGGGATGGCCGGTGGGTCCACCCAGGCCCTTGGGCATTCTGCACCGGAGCAGTCGTCCGCGATGTCACGGCATGGATTCTCGGGTCACCTGCGGCTCGCTGCGCTCGCCTGCGGGCCCGAGAATGACGAAGGTGGAGTGGCACCCTTCCGAGACATTCGCCCCGCCTCGACGCCGACGATTTGCCGGAAGCGCAATCCCCTCTTTCGTCATCCTCGGGCCTAAGCACGCCGCGGAGCGGCGTGCGAAGTGACCCGAGAATCCATGCCGTGACCGATCCGAAGGCCGCAGGCGGTCGAGAAAAAGGCGATGGCTCGTGGGTCCACCCAGGCCTTTGGGCATTTTGCACCGGAGCAGTCGTCCGCGACGGCACGGCACGGATTCTCGGGTCACCTGCGGCTCGCTGCGCTCGCCTGCGGGCCCGAGAATGACGAAGGCGGGAGGTTGCTGCACGGCGACATGCGTATCTCCCGACGCCGACGATTTGCCGGAAGCGCGATCCCCTCTTTCGTCATTCTCGGGCCGAAGCACGCCGCGAAGCGGCGTGCGAAGTGACCCGAGAATCCATGCCGTGACCGATCCGAAGGCCGCAGGCGGTCGAGAAAAGGGATGGCTCGTGGGTCCACCCAGGCCCTTGGGCATTCTGCACCGGAGCAGTCGTCCGCGATGTCACGGCATGGATTCTCGGGTCACCTGCGGCTCGCTGCGCTCGCCTGCGGGCCCGAGAATGACGAAGGTGGAGTGGCACCCTTCCGAGACATTCGTCCCGCCTCGACGCCGACGATTTGCCGGAAGCGCAATCCCCTCTTTCGTCATTCTCGGGCCGAAGCACGCCGCGAAGCGGCGTGCGAAGTGACCCGAGAATCCATGCCGTGACGTGGACGCAAACTGCCGACGGTCGAAAAAGGAACGCTACCAGCCCGTCCCTCGGAACAGTTCATACCATTCCGGATTGAGGCTCTCGATCAGTTCGATCTTCCACTGGCGCGGCCAGTGTTTCAGGGTTTTCTCGCGCTGGATCGCGTCGCGGATGTCGAAGTGTTCCTCGTACCAGACAAGACGCTGTACGCCGTAGCGGCTGGTGAAGCGCGATCCCGTGCCCTCCTTGTGCTCGGGGATGCGCCGGCCGAGATCGTTCGTGACGCCGATATAGATGGTGCCGCGTTTCTGGCTCGCCGTCATGTAGACATAACCGGTCATGCGGGGAGGCTATCCAAAACGGCCTCGATTGCAAGCCATGGTTGAGGTGGTCGCATTCCGCACCGTGACAGCCGTCCGCAACGTCACGGCATGGATTCTCGGGTCACCTGCGGCTCGCTCCGCTCGCCTGCGGGCCCGAGAATGACGAAGGTGGGGCGGCGCCGCTTCCAGGCAGGTGGACCGTGACGGTAACATATCCACTTCGTCATCCACGGACGTGCGCACGCAGCGAAGCGAAGGGCGCACCGATCCGTGGATCCATGCCGTGACCGATCCGAAAGCCGAGACGGTCGAGGAAGAGGATGGCTCGCCGATGCACGCGCCCAAGCCCGCACTGCACCGAAGCAGTCGTCCGCGATGCCACGGCATGGATCCACGGGTCATCGAGCTCTTCGCTTCGTTCCGTGCGCTCGCCCGTGGATGACGAAGGGGAGATGTTGCCGCCCTATTCCCCCCGCTTCCGATCCGTCCGCACCCATGTCCCACTCCGGGAGCCAAACGCCAGCTTCGGATAAAGCGCCAGCTTGCGCAGCACATAGGGAACGACCCGCAGCAGCGCGCGTGGCGGTAGCGCATCGCGGCCGAAGGCGCCCCATGCAACCAGGGCGGCGATGACGAAGAGCGCGAGGCCAAAGGCCGACACGATGAATGCGAGGTGGCCGAGCGACAGGGCAAAAGTCAGGATCGCCGTTACCGCGAAGGCCGCCGTCATCAGCATCAGGAGCAGCGTGAGCGGCGGCACCAGCACGTCGAGGGCCACGGCGATCACATCGGCCCTGCCGGATCGCAAGGCCCCGGGCAACTGGCCGATACCCGAGGCGATCATGCCGATATGGCCTTCCTCCCAGCGCCGCCGCTGCGAGGACGCACCTTCCTGGGTGTAAGGGAAATGGCTGCTGATGCGGGCATCCTCGCAGAACAGGGCCGGCGTGCCGCGGCGCGCGAGGTCGAGGCCGAGCTTCATGTCTTCGACGAGGCTCGCATGGGCGAGGTCGGCGTCGCGGATGATCGCCCAGGGAAAGGCCATGCCCGTGCCGGTGAGATGGCAGGGAAGGCCGAGCCGGTGGAGCCCGGCCGGACGCACATGGTTCTTGATCAGGAAGGCCAGTTCGGCAACCTGCAGATTGAGGCCCCCGCCTTGAGGAACCGACATCAGGTTCAGGCCCTGGACGGGCCGGCCGGTCGCCGAGGCGCGTGCTGCGAGCCGATCGACCGAGCCCGGATCGAGCCGGCAGTCGGCATCGACGATGACCACGACCTGCGGCGGCGCCTTGCCGAAATGCCTTATCCCGAAATCCAGCGCATATCCCTTGCCGCGCGCCGATGCGTCCCGGCGCTCGACGACTTCGGCGTCCGCCTCGCGCGCTCTGGCGGCCGTGGCGTCGGCACAGTTGTCGGCGACGACGAGCAGACGGTCTCCCGGCCGGAGCTGACGGCGCAAGGCGATCACGGTCTCCGCTATGCCGTCCTCTTCGTCATGGGCCGGGACGAGGATCGCGGCCGACGGCCTGGCGTCCGGAACCATTGCTGCCGGCACGCCTCGCCGGGTCGCGGCGGCGAAAACCTCCACGGCGAAGACCACAACCGGAACCAGCAGCGCCAGATTGGCGATCACCAGGACAAGAAGCACAAGACCGACCATTTTTCCCTAACGCACGCAGGACCGCGTCCAGTCTAACCCATCCAATTTAACGATGTTTTGCGATTCGCAGCGTTTGCAGGCGGGCACCCTTGACGTGCCGATCTCCAATGATGTTAGACAACCAGAGATAAAGGGCGCCCATGGCGCACGCTGGCGGGGTCGTCGCCGCGGGGGTTCATTTTGGTACTCAAGGAAAGCAGCGGCGCCGCCCAAGCGCCAGTCCCGGCGATTCAGCGGACGCATTTTCTCGGCGTGCCCTTCGACAGGATCACCTTCAACGATGTCGTCGCGCTCATCGATGTCATGCGGGAGTTCGAGGGCTTCCGATATGTCGTCACGCCCAATGTCGACCACGTGGTCCGCTTCACGGGAAGCCGGGAACTCAGGGCCTGTTACGAGAATGCCTGGCTGACGGTCTGCGACAGCAAGCCCCTGGTCCTGCTCGCACGCCTGATGCCGCTCACGCTGCCCCGCGTCACCGGATCCGACCTGACGGCAAGCCTGTTCGGCAACGTGATCCGCGACGGCGACCGCATCACCATCATCGCGCCGAACGAGGCGGTGGTGGAAAAGATGCGGGCGAAATATCCCCGCCTCCATATCCGGGCCCATGTCCCGCCCTTCGGCGTGGGCGACAATCCGGCCGAGCTCGCGCGCTGCGTCGCGTTCGCCGTCGCCGAGAAGGCCGACTTCGTCTTCATCGCGATCGGCGCTCCGCAATCCGAGAAGATCGCCTACGCCATGTCGAAGGACAAACGCGCGTCGGGCATATGCCTTTGCGTCGGCGCCTCGCTCGAATTCATCACGGGCATGAAACGACGCGCCCCACGCTGGATGAGCAAGGTCGGGATCGAGTGGATGCATCGCCTCGCCTCGGATCCCAGGCGCCTGTGGCGCCGTTATGCGTTCGCCATCATGCCGTTGATGAGGCTGACCGTCGCCGAGTTTCGGCAGCGTCGGAAGGTGCGGACGGCTTCGGGGGTTTATGGGGCTGGTTCGCGGGGAAGTCAGTCGTTCCGCGACAAGTCCGACGCGAAGACGAAAGGGTGAAAATCGGACGCTCGGTGGGCTGAATGGAGGACCGCTCTCCGACCTGCCGCGGACCTTCTTTCAGGAAATCTAGATGATGCCGTGACCCTAAGGTGACGTTCTCAGAACTTTCCGACGGGGGACTGCTTTGCCCGCATTTACGTCATCCCTGGGGCATGGTCGGCTTACCTGTAAGCAGACATTCAGTTAGACGGGTGGTAGCCCATCTTTACCAACACCAAGTCCGTAAGCGACCAATCCGCTTCCAGCAAACCAATGCCTAGATGGCGTGCTGGGCCGAGATTTCTATGGCGCGCGTCTCCAATCAACCCAATTCTGAATACGTGACAGTCTTCTACATCCGAAGCACGCATTATCGTTCGGTGCCGGATATTATGATAGATAGTGGTTTTTTCAGAATAGCTAGCGTGCGCACTTCGAGTCGGTTCACCGGTGCCTGGGCTTCCGTGTCAAGCAGACGCACCGAGAAAATCGAGTTTACGAGAGCAATTGATGCGAATTTTCGGCTACGATTTCACACATATTGACGAGAGCCACCTAGAGGATTTGGGGACCCTCGAACGCGAGCGGGCTATTTATGCGGATCACTGGATTGAGGAGCTCCACGATTTTCGCCATGTTCGGATCAGGCTGACCGAGAGTGAAGTGACCGAATATGTTCGCGCCATGAAGGCGATGGATACGTTTCACGGGAGCGGAGCCACCTGGGCGCGTGACGTGCCGACGATCCCATCTGACATCGCCGAGCGAGCTGATAGCTACAGCATACGAACGAGAGATGGCAAGACCTACGGCCCGCCGTGGCATTGCGCGGCAGCCTTCTGTGGCCGCGAGATCGAAGAGATCCTGTGCTTCTCAGTGGCCCGGATGGAGGTCATTGAGGAACTCGGCACCGCGGCATTCCTCAGCACGATCCGCCGTGCGGTGGACGCGCTGACTCCGTCCATTCGCGCGTTCGAGAACCGCGAAAAGGGCCTGGCGACCTGGCCAATTATGCGTGAGGACGATGTCCGGGACCTACTCTACGCGATGCTCCGTGCCTCAATATCGGATATTAAGCGGGAGGAACCGATCCCATCCAAAGCAGGTGCTTCTCGCGTTGCGGACTTGCACAGCCCGGTCGCCCGTACGCTCATCGAGGTCAAGTGGATCGGACGACGTGGACGCCGCGTGCTCGATGAGATCCACATTGATATCCAGACCTATGGTCGCCACCCGGAATGCGACCATCTCGTTTTCGTCGTGGTGGATGCCGCTCGGGATGTCCCCGACCCCCATTTGGCAGAGACACAGATTAAAGGCACACAGGCGATCGGCGGTAAGACGCTATCTGTCACACTCTACATTCGAGAGCCGTAAAGTGCTGCTCGGTTATTAAGTGCACTGTCACCGTAATTCTAGGCGACCGCACAACGTGCGCTCTGCCACATTGGCAGCGATAGCGACTGCATCGCGCTCATAAAGAATATCAAGCGCGGCGTTCACGATTCTTTCCAGTTCCTCCTGCTCCATGCCCCCTCCATTACGAAGCCTTTGCTGATTCCAATCCTAGCGGTCTGGGCTTGAGAATTAATTCCCTCTTCCCAAACCGCCAGCGCCTTAGTCATGTTCTTTAAATGATCTCGGATTGCAAGAACGACAAGGTCGCGCAGGCGTATGGGTGACCGCGCTGCAAAACAAGGTGGCGGAAGCGCAAGAACGCCTCTATCGAAACGGGGCCTTGTGGATTTCAGTGACGAAACCCACAAGGGACGCGTCGCTGCGCTCAAAACCGAGCGCGATCATGCCCAGGCGGATGTGGAGCGCGCATTTGCCGAGTTGCGTCCCGAAACGCGCATCACCGAAGAAAAGATAGACTCGTTTGCGCGCCTTATGCGGGAGAACGTCGCACAGAGCCCGACTCCATCCCGCCGCTCCTATCTGCGCCCGGTAATCGCTGTTGAATAGGGTCTGCCCTTTGTCGCCGCCCACGTCGAAACCAGAAACGTTGCCATCGTGCCGGACAGATTGACGGCGAGCTGCGCATGTCGGGCTGCGGGCTTTACCTTTTTCGGGCCTGGGCTGTGCGCGTCACCGATCTTATTGCGTAGCGATCCCAAGGATTCGACCACCGATTGGCAGCTTCCGAGAATTTGCTTGAACACAGGTTCCGTGTGGCCATCCGGAGCCAGATTCAGGATCTTGGCTAGTTTTAGTTTTCGGTACAGCATGGGCAGATCGTCTTTTTCCTCATACGTTTCCCCCGCTTCGACGATGATCCACTTGCACACGTCCTCGAGCAACGTCCTCGCCAGGGTGATCGCGCCCTGAGGATCAGTATCTCTACGATCGAGAGCCTGTGTCCACCGTGCAGCCACCGTGTCAGGCTCGAAGTCGGCCAACGCCTGCGATATCCCATCATCCGCCGGGCTCCCGAGAGCGGCAGGCTGGACCTCGTAAACCGGACTGCCTGACATCCGCCGAACAATGATCAGACGATAACCGTCGTGGCGAAGGTGTTCATTGATCGCTGCGGCGAGTTCGATCTGCGCGTCAGGTGATTGTGTCAGTGGGCTGGTAACCTCTTCCAAAAACCGAAAGAATTGCCTTTGCGAGCAGCTCAGATAGCCAACCGCTTCCAACGTCTCCCGGTTGTCCCAATCGTTGTTCCTGACAAGCGCATTGAAGAGATCGTCATCCAAAGTCTGCTCCGACGGAGCATTCTCGAAGATGGATGACATTCGATGCGTCGGCCATACGCGGCGGATGAAGTCGATCTCGTCGAACTCGGTGCTGTAGGGCCGCTTGTTGAATAACGCCATGATCCGCCGACGGGTAAGTTCAGAAACCTTGGCCTGTCCGGTTTCCTGAAGCTTGGCCAGCGCCTCCGGCAGGTCATAGGAGTCAATTTCGTCGAGGAGCCGCTGGGCGATCAGCATCAACTCTGGCGCAGATTTCTCAAGTAGACGTCTTTCCGCATATTTGAACTTGCTCTTGAATGACTCGTCTCGATCCCCGTCCCGCAGCCCAAGCCGACTGCAAAGGGAGGGCACCTCGTTGGCGCTGAAATCTGAAACCGCACCTGCCAATGCATTTCTAAGCTGCTTGACTGCTGCCGGTGGATATTGCTGCATTGACTGCTGTTTCACCCGATGTCCTTCCTCCCTTCAATATACATGCGAATGCGCGGCCGTGGCAGTCGAAGTCGCCATTGTACTCGACTCTTTTTCTCCAGACGAGTCTGAGGTAGACTCACTTGGTAGACAGTCGGCTTGATTAAGGTGGATCGGGTTCGTTTCTACACCATCAGTTTCTTTGTTACTGGCGCCGTGCCATAGCCCTCTTTGGGTGTCCTGCCGCCGAAGACCGAGCGCGGGCGGCGCCGGTTGCCCTGCTACGCGCGGCCGTAGATCGTGATCCCGGCCGGGGCGTCGATGCCCATCGACAGACTGTCCTCATGCAAGGGATTGCCGATGGGTCGAAGGCCCGCGCCTGATATAAGCGAAAGGCCGAGGTCGCCCAGCATGGTATGGTGGGCGCGCTCCATCACGCGCAGGATCGCGACGTCTCCGTTTAGCCTGTGCGCGCGCGTGAGCAGCTGCATCTGGTTGTAGTTGGGCGCCCTGCCCCAGCCGGCCGGCGGGTGCTGCCGGATGCTTCATGCCGGGATAGGTGAAACGGTCTTGCGCCGAGACCACGACTGCTGCCTCGCGCAGGAATGCCTGTAGGATCTCCGCCGCCAGGCCTTTGTACCCAAAAACCTGAAACTGTGGCATGCTGCCAGCCATGCGATCCGAGCAGTTCAGCGCGAAGATCTCCGGGCTCGACGCCGTTGGCCTCACCCGAGCGCGGATCGCAACCGAGTGCCATCTTTCGCGCGGAGCGGTCTGGCTGCTCGCCGAAGGCATCGGTCGCGAACCGCTTTGCTCGACCGGTCACAAGATCGGGCGGCTGCATCAGAAGGTCGTCGGCGAGCGCCTCGGTCCGTCGCTCATCGGCAAGGCTCGGAGCACCCGCAAGCGTCCCCTGCCGTGGGGTCCTTTCGACGTCGAGCGTTGGGCCCTCGGCACCGAAAAGGTCAGGCAGACATGAGGCTCGTCCTCATCGCTCTCGCTGTCGCCCATAACTGGTATTCCGGCCACCATGATCCGGTCACCGGCTACGAATGCTGCGACAACAAGGACTGCCGGGTCATCAGCCCGCGCTATGTCGAGCCGCTGCCGGGCGGCAATTTCAACATCCGCACCGGGTCCAGGACAAGATACTTCATCCCCAAGAGCCGGGTTCTGGAGAGCGAAGACAGCCAGTATCACATCTGCACGTCCGCCCCGCATATGACGATCCGCTGCTTCTTCGCGCCACGCACCGAAGCAAGAGCGACGGATTACGGTGAACTACGGTGACAACGCACCAATTGGGATGACCGCGCCTTCGGCGCTCGGATCGCGACGTCGCCCTCGAGCCTGTCTGCGCGCATGGGCAACTGCACATGGCCGACCCCACTCTTTGCCGACGACGCGTAGCCCACCGACTTCGGCTGCGCTCCGGTCTTGTTGGTCTCTGCGTGCGTTTCCCCGCGCGAGAGCTGCCATCACCGCGCGCCGCCAATCGTCAGGTCTCACCGCCCAGCCCCGCCGCCCCTCATTGCCCGCCAACATAAAGCGCAAGCGCAGCCATCGTCCCGATCGATTGCTGGACGGTGTATTCCTGCTGCATGACCAAAGCAGGGTGCTCCACCAGATACTCGAAATAGGGCAGCGAGAAGCGCGGCGGGGCGATGCGGCGTTGCTCGGCATGCTCGGCGGTCCCCACCTCCGGAAGTGGAGACCACCAGGGGCCGAAGATCCAGCCATGGGCCGTTTTCGCCTGCGGCGCCCAGCCGTAGATCGTGATGCCATCAGGGGCGTCGATGCCCATCGCCAGGCTGTCCTCGTGCAAGGGATTGCCGACGGGCCGCAGGCCCGCGCCTGTCATCAGCGAAAGGCCGAGCTGGTTGGCGCCCAGCATGGCATGGTGGGCGCGCTCCATCACGCGCAGGATCGCGACATCGCCGCTCAGCCTGTGCGCGCGCATGAGAAGCTGCATCTGGTTGTAGTCGGGCGCCCCGCCCTGCCCCCAGCCGGCCGGTGCCGCCGGATGTTTCATGCCGGGATAGGTGAAACGGTCTTGCGCGGAGACCACGACAGCGGCCTCGCGCAGGAATGCCTGTCGGATATCGGCCGCCAGCCCCTCGTCCGCCCCCGGGCTGCTCATATAGTCCCAGGCGGCATCGCCCTTGTGCGCATAGAGGTCCCAGCCCTCGCGCCAACGCTCTTCGAAGAGTGCGCCATAGGCCGCTTGCCCCGTCAGGCGGAACAGCGCGGCCGCCGCTGCCGCGCGATACTCCGTCGCCAGGGCGTGCATCGCCGCCTTGCGTTCTTCCCACGCCCCGCCGGCGAAGGCGCCGGCAGCACTTCCTGCCGAAACGGCGTCGGCGTAGAAGGCATCGGGGTCGGCAAAGCCGCGCTCGCCCGCCCGCCATGCAGCCAATGCGCTGTCGCCGAAGAGCGCCGCAAGGCGCTCATTTCCAAGCCCCTTAAGCACCCTGGCGAGCTTGGCCGCGACGGCGGCATATTTGTAGCTCGACAGATGATCAGGCGCGTAGGCGAAGACCTGCTGATGTTCGAGATAGCTCGGCTCCCCCTTCAGCGGATGGCCGGCGCTTTCGATGCCGCCACGGATCGCGCCGTCGCTCGCCTGGAGGCGCCGGAAGAAATCCAGCACCCAGATCGCCTCATGGACCAGGTCCGGCAGCCCGTCCGTGTCGCGATAGGCTTCGTCGCCGAGCACCGCGCTGGATTTCGGCACGCCGAGGTCGATGCTGCGTTTCTCCGGCGGGAGGCTCTCGAAAGCCTCGAGCAGCAGCGCTGAAACCTCGACATGCTGGATGCGGCGGTCCCAGTCGCCGGCGTCCATATAGCCGCCCCAATAGTTTGCGGGCGCCCGGCGCTCCGTCAGCCAGGCCGGCTTGGCGCCATCCTCGAAGGGCACGAAGCCGCCACTGAACTCCGAGGACCAGGCGAGCGGCAGCAGGCTTTCGCGGATGTCCATGCCGGCATCGGGTCGGAAGGCGGCAGGCCGCTCGTAACCGAAGCGGCCGTCGAGCGCGATGCCGCTGCGATGGTTGTAGAGCCCGCCGATCGACATACGCGCCGATTTGAGCCACACGTCCTCGGAGATCAGAAACGGATCCGATACGCCCAGCCCCGCTATCTGCAGCCGGTAGATGCCATCACGCGCCGGTATCCAACCTGAATAGTCGAGCTCGAACACATAGGTGCCGGCGCGATTGGCGCGATGCGCCGGGGTGACTGTGGCGCCCACCGCGATTTCGGCCGGAAGCTCCCCGTCGACATCGACGACGTCGAAGCCTGTTTCGGTCGGCCGGTCGACTGTCGCGAAGGTTGCCGTGGCGTCCTGCTCTCCGCGCAACCTCTGAAGAGCGATGCGCTGGCCCTGGACGAGGCCGTGAGGACGACGGGTGGCGAAGGAGCGGCCAGCGACGGCGACGAGCGGAACCGGCTCGGCAGCGGCGTCGGCGGCATCAGGAAGATCCTGCGGGAGCCCGTTGCCGGGTTCCGGGTCGGACGGGCCGGCACGCAGCCTGACCGCGGCGGCGAAGACCTCTTCGCCGGCTTCGTCGAGGACCTTGAAGCGGTCGATCCCGTAACGGCGGAAGTCCACGGCCCCCTGGTCCGGTCCGCCCGGCAGCCAGAGCGACAGGAAGGCGATCTTGGCAAGGTCGGACCGCCGGTGCCCGATCTGCGTGGCATGGATGGACGCGGCGCGTGTGGAGCGATCGTCAAAGGTGATCCGCGTGCCGGCCGGCAGCGGGCCGCCGATCTCATATGTGCCCGGAGCGAGCGGGCGATCGAGCTGCAGATAGACCAGGTGCTTCATGGTCGCGCCGGTCCAGCTGTCTCCGCCGGGGCCACGGAACAGGCCGGAATCGTAAGGCATTGATTTGCGGTGGACCGCGACCACCCGGCGGCCGCCGATCGGCGCATAGGAAGCCGCATCATCGATCGCCGCGCGGTCGAGGAAGGCCTCGGGCGGGGTATCGGAGAGCCTGAGATGATCGCGTTTCGGCCCGATGACGAGGCCCCAGCCGTCGCCATGGCGGACCCAGCTTCCGGGCGCCTCGGTTCGCGGCCGGTCGAGGCTGATGATGGCGCCTTTCACGAAGGGGGCATCGCGCAGCTCGACCAGCACGATGTCGGGGGCGGCCATGGCAACGTCATGAACGCTCACCCCGTCGGCACGGGCTGCCGCCGGGATAACGGCGAGCAATAGGAGAAGAAGCCAGCCTGTCACTCTTGCGAGCATTCCCGCACCCTCGGCATTTCGCGTCGTTAACCCTATGACCGGATCGCGCCACCTGTTAACCAGGGTGGATACCCACCGTGATATAAGGGAGGGGTTAAAGCATGTCTCCCGAAACCGGGCATCGGCTTGGGGACAAAGACATGCGTCAAATCAAAGACCTACAGCGTGCTGTGTGAATCCATTCGCGGTACACGACAGAGTGGTTGAGGACATCCTGTTGGGGGCGGCGCATCTGCACCCCCCTCTGTCCTGCCGGACATCTCCCCCTCAAGGGGGGAGATTAGCCGTCATCCATCACGACGCCTGGTTCGGCGACGTAGATGATTGGCGAAACCCGGGCGGCCAGCCAATCTCCCCCCTTGAGGGGGAGATGTCCGGCAGGACAGAGGGGGGTGCAGATGCGCCAACCTACGTGACTTCCTCAACCATTCTGTCCTGCACTGCGTGAATCCGTTTTCACGCGGCACGCTGTAACGGCCCGGGACAAGTTAGTTGAAATTCGTCGCTCTGTTCATAGCGCTGGCTGCTGTCTTTCCGCTCAGTCTGGCGTTGCGCAGCAATCCCCGCTTCGCCCGTCTCGTCTGGATGGCGTTCGGCATGCTGCCGTTCCTCGCCGCGGCCCTGCCACTGTTCGACATCGGCCTCGTTTCGCTCGCGGGAAGCTGGATCGGTTTCGTCTACAGCCTGGAAGTCACCATCGTCGACATCCTCGCGCTGGCCGCCCTCTTCGCCATTCCGGGCGGACGTGTTCCCTGGTGGTGCAAGCTGCCGCTGCTGGTCTATCTGCTGGCCGCGGCACTCTCCATCTTTCAGGCCGACGAGCCGCTGGCCGCCAGTTTCGGCGTCTGGCAGTTCGCCCGGATGTTCCTCGTCATGGTCGTCGTGACCCGGGCCTGCCGCGAAGCGCCGCTTGTGGTGCTCGACATATTGCGCGGCATGGCCATCGGCATGGGCCTGCAACTCGTCGCGGTGCTCTACCAGCGCTTCGGCCTCGACCTGACCCAGGCGCGCGGCTTGTTCGTCCACCAGAACACGCTGGGGATGACGACACATTTCGTGCTCTATCCGCATCTCGCCATGCTACTCTACGGCTATGGCCGCATGCGGCCACTGTTGCTGACCGTCGCGGCCACGGTGGTCGTCGTCGTCTTCACGGCCTCGCGCGCCACCGTCGGCTTGTCGGCGCTGGGCATGGGCCTGACCTATGGCGTGCTGGCTCTGGCGGGCCTGACGCAGCGCAAGGTCATGCTCGGTCTCTCGGCGGCCGCCGCCCTTGCGGTCATGGGGCCGCTCGCGGTGGCGTCCTTCGAGAAACGCTTCGAAGCGGTGCCGCTCACCGAGAACCAATATGACGAGCGCGCGGCCTTCAACAGGGCTGCCCTCTATATATTGGCGGACCATCCGGCCGGGATCGGCTCCAACCACTATGTCCACATCGCCAGGAACTTCGGCTATTCCGACCGCGGCGGCGTCGCGCCCAGCGAGGGCAACCGCAACAACATCGTCCACAACGCCTATTGGCTCGCGGCCGCCGAGACCGGCTATTTCGGGCTGATCGGGTTCTGCATCATGCTGGCGGTGCCGCTGATCTGCGCATTGTGGACAGGATGGCGGGAGCGCAGGACGATAGAAGGGAACCTCCTGATCGGAATGGGTATTGCCTTGCTGATCGCCTGCCTGCATTCGTTGTATGAATGGATCATCTTCGCCCGCGAGGTGCAATATCTGTTGTTCACCACGATGGGCATGGTATTCGGGCTGACGCTCCATATCGGCGCCGCACGAAAGCTGGCCAGTCGTCCGGCCCAACGCATCGGACCCACCGCCGGGGCGCTCGGTCGATCGATCTGAAGGGCGTGGTAACCATGAATCGACAAAGCGGGGCGGCGACCCGCGGAATGGCGGCTTTCGGCGCGGGACTTCAGCCCATGTTAGCGCCTTGCGCCTAAAGCGGCCGGTAAGCGGAGTGCATATCGGATGTCTGGTTTCCTGAGGAAAATTCGCGGCTTCGGCCTCCTGGCGCTTGCCGGCGCAATGTGCCTGTCGCTTCAGGCCGGGGCGGAGGAATACACGCTGGGCGTCCAGGATCGCGTCAAGGTCTATGTCTCGGAATGGCCGGCGCTCAGCACCGAGGTCGCCGTCGGGCCGGGCGGACAGGTTTCGTTGCCCGTGGTGGGCGAAGTCCCCGCCAAGGGTCTCACCACCGCGCAGCTCGCTACGGCCATCGCCGAACGGCTGAAGCAGAAGGCCAACCTGCCGCAGCTTGTCGACACCTCGGTGGACATCGTCGCCTATCGGCCCTTCTACATCCTCGGCAGCGTGGCGACCCCGGGAGAATACGCCTACCGGCCCGGCATGCTGGTGCTCAACGCCATGAGCCTCGCGGGAGGCATCTATCGAAACGAGCGCGGATCGGAATGGGAGATCGAGCGCGTGTCGATCTCCAGCCGCGGCGAGCTTGCCGTGCTTGCCGGTCGCGGCATCGACCTCAACGCCGAGAGGGTGCGCCTCCAGGCCGAGCTCGACGACGCGACCAAGTTCCCGGCGACCGCGCCCGGCACGGATGCCAGGACTGCGCGAGCGCTCGACGAACAGCGCGCCATCTTCGAGGCCGCCCTGCAACGGCACCTCGCGGAGAAGGCCTCGCTGGAAGAGTCCGCCGCGCTGCGTGAAAAGGAGGTCGCCTCGCTCGAAAAGCAGAGCGCCGATGTCGCCGACAAGCTCGAGGCCACCCGGACAGAGCTCGACCAGGTCCGAGCGCTGGCCAAGCGCGACCTGGCCGTCAACAAGCTCTTTCCGCTCGAACGGACCTTCGCGGATGTGAAACGCGAGCAGCAGGCGGTCGAGATCGACAGGCTGCGCGCGATGCAGGAACTCAGCGGCCTGCAGCGCTCGGTGGCGGATCTCGAAGCGCGCCGGCACAACGAGGCGCTTGCCGGCATCCAGCGTGTCGACGCCCAGCTGCGCGACATCGAGGAACAGAAACGTTCGCTGCTTCGACTGGTCGACGGCGCCGCCTATTATTCGTCGCTGCTGGCGGACTCGACCGCGGCCGAAGATCAGCAGCAGCTGCGTTTCACGATCGTGAGGACCGACGCGGAAGGCAAGATCAGCGAAATCGAAGCGACGGAAACGACCGAGGTCGAGCCGGGCGATATCGTCAAGGTCGTCCGCCTGCTCGACATGACGACAGGCGCACTGCCCGAAAGCACGCCGGGCGCCGCCCGCTGACGCCCGCGGAAGGAATAACGACGATGCTCGAGGCAAACCATTTGCAGCATCCCCTGACCGAGGAGAGCGTGCGTACGCCGGGCGAGACCTATGATTGGCGCTGGATGCTGCGCGCCTTGCTTCGACGCCCCCTGCCGATCGTGATCGTGCCCGCGCTCTGCGTTCTGGCGGCGGTGGCCTATGTCATGCTGCGGCCGGCCAACTACACGGCGGTCACCATTTTGAACGTCACCGACTTGAGGCTCGCGAGCAGCGGCCAGGACACGTTCTTCGCCGAAGCGCAGTTCGAGCCGAGCTTCCTGGAAACGCAGATCCAGATCGTCGCATCGGAGCCGGTGGCGCGGACGGTGATCGACAAGGTCAAGCTGGCGGAGGCGACCGGCGGCGATGTCGAGCGGGCCCTGAAGCGATTCCGTAGCAGCCTGTCGGTGCAGCGCGTGGGCCAGAGCAATCTCGTGGCCATCGCCTATACGGCGCGCGACCCGCAGCTCGCCGCGACGGTCGCCAACGAAGTGGCCACGGCCTATATGGCGAAACTCCATGCCGACCGCGAGCTTGCCGTCCAGTCGGCGAGCAGCTGGCTGCGCGATCGCCTGCGCGAAGTGGGGCCGAAGGCGCAAATCGTATCGGCCGCCACGCCGCCGATCGACAAGAGCGACATGCGCGGCATCCTGATCATCGCCGCAGCCGCTGTCGCCGGCGCCGTTGCCGGGGCCTTGATATCCCTCGTGCTCGCTTTCCTCGACCGCCGCATCCGCACGCCCGAACAGGCCCTGGCCGCCAGCGGCGCCGAATGCCTCGGCATCGTGCCGCTGCTGGAACCGGCTGCGCGCGGCAGTACGGGCACGATGACCACGGGCTCGGGCCGTTTCGATTTTGCCGCGGCAGACACCATCCTCTCCGAGGTGGCGGCCCGCCCCTTTTCGCCGACCTGGCAGGCCCTGCGCAATGTCGGCGTCGCCATCGACGCACCGACGTCACGCCTGCGCAGGCTGGCGGTCACGTCGGCGCTATCAGGCGAAGGCAAGACGACGATATCAGCCAATCTCGCTTTGATGGCAGCAGCCGGCGGCAAGCGTGTGCTCCTGGTCGACGCGCAGCCCTACGACCCTGCCCTCTCCCGTGCCCTGGCGCCGTCGGCACGCACCGGGCTCGGCACGCTGCTTGCCGAGGCAGACACCAACCTTGCCGCCCATGTGCTCGAAGACCCGCGCTCGGGCGTGCATTTCCTCGCTTTCGGCAAGCCGGGCGATCCGGCAGCCAGCACCCAGCTTCTATGGTCGCCGGCCATGGATCGGCTCTTCCATCAGGCAACGGGCTATGATCTCGTCGTCTTCGACATGCCGCCATTGCTGGCGAGCGGCGACCTGCGCGCCGCCGCGGCCCATGTCGACGCGTTCCTGCTGGTCGCGGAATGGGGCAAGGTCTCGACCGACGAGCTCGGCGCGGCCCTAGCGCTTGCCGCTCCAGTCCGCGACCGGCTGATCGGCACCGTGCTCAACAAGGCGGCCATGGGAAAGAAACAAAGGCTGCTGTCGCCCGAGGCGGCCATCCTCGCCCGCCAGTCGGCATTCGCGACGGCGGCCGGCAAGGACCGTGGGCGCTGAGCCGCGATGAAGATAGCCTACCTCCTCAACACCTATCCGGCTCCAAGCAGCACCTTCATCCGCGGCGAGATCGAGGCCCTGGAGGAACTCGGCGTCGCGGTGACGCGGTTCGCCGTGCGCCGGTTCGACGGCCCGCTCGTCGACCCCGCCGACAAGCGCGAGGCAGGCATCACGCACTATCTTCTCGACGACAACAAGAAGGGCCTGCTCCTCGCGGCGCTCAAGGAGCTGGCGGTCAATCCGGTCGGCCTTATTAGGGCCCTGCCTGTCTGGCTGAGGCTCTTGCGCAACGCGCGCGGAGGCGTCGTCAGGCATGCCGCCTATCTCGTCCAGGCAGCGGCCTTGCGCCAGGAAGCCGAGCGACAGGGTATCCGTCACGTCCATACGCATTACAGCAACAACCCGACTGCGGTCGCGATGCTGTCCTCGATCCTCGGCGGCCCGAGCTACAGCTTCACCGCCCACGGCCCCGACGAATTCGCCGATCCAGAGCTTCTGAGCTTCGAGGACAAGATCGCACGGGCCGCTTTCGTCGTCGGCATATCCGCCTATGGCCGCAAGCTGCTCACGAGCCTTGCGCGACCGGCCGATGCGGCGAAGGTCCAGGTCGTCCATTGCGGCATCGAGCTCGACAACTTTGCGGTCGCCCCTGATGTCGCGGCGGATAATTTCACCTTCGTTTGTGTCGGGCGCCTCTGCCAGGCCAAGGGCCAGGTCCACATTCCCGCCGCCGTCGCCGCGCTGAAGGGGCAGTTTCCCGGGCTTCGCGTGGTGCTGGTGGGCGACGGCGACAGCAGGGCTGAGATCGAGGCCGAGATCGAAAAGCACGGCGTCGGCCGCGAGGTGGTGCTGCACGGCTGGGCGAGCAACCAGGAGGTCCGCCGCCTGATCGCCTCCGGCCGTGCCCTGCTCCTGCCGAGCCACGCCGAAGGGCTGCCGATCGTCATCATGGAATCGCTCGCCCTCGGCCGTCCGGTGCTTTCGACCACTGTCGCCGGCATTCCCGAGCTCGTCGACGCCGAATGCGGCTGGCTGGTGGAACCCGGCAATCACGACCAGCTCGTCGCGGCCATGCGCACCGCCCTCGAAGCCAGCCCCGCGACACTTCAGGCAATGGGCAGGCACGGCCGCGCCCGCGTGGAAGAACGCCACGACCGCCGCGCGCTCGGCCGGCAGTTGAGGACGCTGTTTGCGCGGACCGACGCCGGCGCACTCGACGCGAAAGCGACCAACGCGACGGCCGAAGCCCTTACAGACGCGGCGGACTGATCCTCGCTCTCCAGTTCCGCCGACCCGTCGGGCTACGTTATGCAGGTCGCGAAAGTACCCCTGCCATGAAGGCAGAGCGGAAAGCCTTTTTGTTTCAGTCGGATAAGGTTCTGCCAGATACCCCTCTCTGTCCTGCCGGACATCTCCCCCACAAGGGGGGGAGACCGGCCGGCCGCTTGGATTTCGCCAATCATCAACGTTGCAAGACGAGAGCCGTCATCGATGACAGCCAGTCTCCCCCCTTGTGGGGGAGATGTCCGGCAGGACAGAGAGGGGTACGAAGATACACGGCACTTTCATCCAGGATGGCGTCCGGCGCCGGGCGGTGTGTCTCATCCGACCGCGCTTCGCGCGGCCACCTTCTCCCACAAGGGAGAAGGGAGCGCCGGCAGCAGCGTTTCGGTCAATCGCAGACGTTGGTGATTTGCAGAGGCGGCCAAGCCAGGCTCCAGCCTTCTCCCCTTGTGGGAGAAGGTGGCCTCGCCCGGAAGGGCGAGGTCGGATGAGGGGTACTTCCACGATGTGCGGCATCCCTTGGAGCATCCCTGCCATCAAGCTCCATCGTCGGCTTTCCGGAATTGCGCTCCTCGCGCTGGCGCCGACAATCAGTCCATCGAGGCCGACCCGGCCGACCACGCTACTTGTATTCGATGATCGTGTTGCGGCGTTTCAAGAGCCGTCCCCGGTAGAAGCGCATCACGCCCTGCATCTCCGGAAACTTCGCCAGCACAGCGAAGAAGGCATAGGTCCAACTCGCGGGTTTTGCCGGTCCTTCCCGCATCGCGATCCTCGCCACCTGGACGGGATAGACGAGAAGGAGGGCGAGCAGCGCCGGGTGGATCAGCACCGCGCCCAGCACGACGCCAAGCGGCAGCGCGAGCCCCCAGAACAGTGCACGGCGGCTGCTTCGGGTCCAGATCGCGAAGGGCGTGCCGGCATGCCGCGCGGACACTTCGGCGAAGGCATGGCCGCCGCGCATGGAACGGCGCCACCACTGGGAGAAGCGCGTGATGTCGGCGTCATGCAGCGTCATCTCGGCATCGATGCGCCAGATGCGCCAGCCCTTCATGCGCAGCCTGACGCAGAGCTCCGGCTCCTCCCCGGCGATGAGATCGGGACTGTAGCCTCCGACGACGCGGAACGCCTCGGCGCGGATGACGCAGTCGCCGCCGGCCTCGGTCGCCTCGCCGACCGGCGTGTCCCATTCGCGGTCGCAGAGGCGGTTGTAGACGGAACGCTCCGGCGCGCGCTCGCGACGGCGCCCGCAGACCAGCGCGACGTCCGGATGGCTTTGCAGGAAGGCAAGCGCCTTGGCAATCCAGTCCGGCGCCAGTGTGCAGTCGCCGTCGACGAACTGCACGACTTCGACATCGGGCATGGCTTTGTCGAGCGCTGCAAAACCCGCGTTGCGCGCCCGCGCGGCTGTGAAGGGAATGCCCATGTCGAGCTCTACGACCCGTGCGCCGAGTTTCCGGGCCGCCTCGGCGCTGCCATCGGTCGAGCCGGAATCGACATAGACCGTCGAGGCCGCCAGTTCGCCCAGCGAGGCGAGGCAGGCGATCAGCCTGCGGCCTTCGTTCCTGCCGATGACGACGACGCCGACCCGTTCCATGCGTCAGCCCATCGCGCCGTCGAAGGCGGTGCCAAGGCCGAATTCCAGCCGAAGCAGGGTCAGCAGCCCCAGCAGCCCCAGCATCAGGGCGCTCATCATCACGTCCTGAAGGAAGAACGAGACATGCTCGCGCCTCTGGCCGAAAAGGATGAGGAAATAGCGGCAGACGTCGCTGAGGGCCAGCACCACGATCGCGCCGAGCAGCCCGGCAACGTGAAGTCCCAAGGGGATGCCGACAACGAGGCAGGCGAGCTTGGCCATGTTGCCGGCCGCACCGTAGAGCGGCTTGCCGACGCCGAGCAGGGCATATTCGTTGATGCTGCACAGGATCGCGCCCCAGACCCCGATCAGCAGGACGGGCAGCATCCAGCCGGCCTCATGATAGCGCTCGTCATAGACGATGCGGACGGCATAGTCAGCAAAGGCCGTGCCGAACCCCATGGCGAGCGCGCAGGCGAGAAGCAGCTTGAGCCGCAAGGGGCTGAGATGCCGGCGCAATTCGCTGCGCGGCCGGTCCTGCTCGCGTGCGATCATCGGAAAGACCAGCGAATGGCCGAGCCGCGAGATCAGCGCGCCCGGCAGATCCGCGACGTTGCGGGCGATGCCGTAGATGCCGAGCAGCGCCAGCGGAATGCTCTGCCCGAGATAAAGCTTGTCGAAGCTCGCGCACAGGAAGGAAAGCAGCGAGGCGAGATAGATCCATTTGCCGAAGGACAGGATCTGGCGCGCATAGTCCGGCTGCCAGGCGAACCAGTTGCGCGCGTGGGGCAGCATATAGGTCGCGACCGTCCGGATCGCGGCGGCGAGCACATTGGCCAGGATCAGCGACCAGATCGTCGGGCTGTAGAGGGCGAGCCCGACCACGAGCGCCACCGAGACGAAATCCATGGCCAGGTCGAAGAGGTTGAGGCGCACGATCTGCAGCCGTCGCTGCATGATATAGATCGAGATCGACGCCGCCCCCATGATGACGAGCGTCAGCGCCGAGAACTGGATGGCGGAAGCCGGCAGTTCGTAGAGTTTGCCGAGCGGAGCGGCTGCGACGAACAGGATGCTGAACAGGACGGCGCCGCGCAGGATCTGGATCGTCCAGGCGGTATCGAGGAAACGCTGCTTCTCGCCGGCGCTGTTGTGGACGATGTTCTGGCCGATGCCGACATCCGAGATCAGCTCGATGCCGTTGCGCAAGGTGTTGATGACGAGCATGATCCCGAACACCTCGGGCACCACGAGGCGGGACAGGACGATATTGGAACCAAAGCGCAGGCCGACCGAAAGGCCGTAGGTGCCGATCGTCCAGAACGCACCGCGCATCACCAGCTTTTTGGAATTGAGCATCGTCCTTCACGCAGGCATTCGTCAGCGACCAGCCCCTAGCAGGTGCGGCGGCGAAGTCGATGCATAAAACCATGAAGACCTTAGCGGATTCTTGCCCGGTTGCATGCATTGCAACCGACGGGACGTTGCCATCTCCACAGGGCGAGTGCCCCCAATCGATGACAGCCTCTCTCTCTCCCCGCTTGCGGCTAGGACATGCACACATCGTGGGATACCCCTCATCCGACCTCGCGGAGCCTGTCCTCGGGCTTGCCGGAGGCAAGACCCGTGGGCGAGGTCGGATGAGGGGTCACCCGGGTGCAAAGGCCACAAGGCACGGGCAAGTAGGCGACTCGGTGGCCGTAAGCAACGTCTTGGCCCGCAGAGAATATGTGCATCCCCTAGCCGTCTGCGAGCGCAGCGAGCCTCGAAGAACGCACCCGGCTCCGCTTCAAGCCGACCGGCTCGCGCCGATCAGCTTCAGCCACGGCGCCGCGTGGAAGGCGCTCATCAGCAGATACATCGCGACCATGCCGTCCAGAGGCCATGCTTGCGCGGCCGAGCAGAGCGTCGCCGCCGGGCCGCCGCCCAGGACGCCGGTCAGCAGCGCCATGGTCGCGAAGGTCGGCGTCGCCGCGAAAGCGAGCCCTTCGGCCGCCCTGCGCCCGACGGCGTTGCGGCGGGTCGCCCGCCCGCCGGAGCGGGCGGAACAGACGAGGCTCATGGCTTCGTGCTCGCGCTCTGTTCCCGGAACGCCGCCTCGCCGGCATCCGACACCTCGACCCACTTCTTGTCGGGCTCCGCGTCCGCGACGTAGCTGTCGTGCCAGTTCCACCATTTGTAGGTCGGGGTCTGGGGATAGCCCTCGGGCGAATCCTCCCAGACCTCCTGCCGGCCGAGCGGCGTGATGTCGAGATAGTTCCAGGTGTTGCCCATCTGCTCGTCGCCGCGGTTGTTGATGAAATAGGTGCGGAACACGCGGTCGCCGTCGCGGTAGAACACGTTTGTGCCGTGCCACTCGTCCACGCCGAAGTCGGCGTCGAAGCCGTCCGTGATGGTGAACCACGGTATGTCCCAGCCCATCTTCGCCTTCAGCCGCTCGATCTCGGCCTGGGATGCGCGCGAGATGAAGACGAGGGTGGTGTCCCGGGCATTGAGGTGGGCAAGATGGGCAACCTGGTCGGCCACCATGGAGCATCCCCGGCAGGCATGGTCAGGCCAGCCGAACACGCCTGGCTCGAAGAAGGCGCGGTAGACGATCAGCTGACGCCGGCCCTCGAACAGATCGAGCAGGCTGACCCTGCCGGCCGGTCCCTCGAAAGCATAGGTCTTGTCCACGGCCATCCACGGCATGCGCCGGCGCTCGGCGGCAAGCGCGTCTCGGGCGCGGGTCTGGGCCTTTTCCTTGACGAGCAGTTCGTTTCGGGCCTGTTCCCAGGCCTGCGGGGACACGACCGGCGGTGTCTGCATGGCAATCTGTGCGCTCCTGCGTCCATTTTCGGCTGATGTGGTCATGGCAACCTCCTGTTTCCGACGAAATCCCCCAAGGCCGAAGCGCGTTCCATCCGCGGCTCGACGCGTTGGTCGTCAGACAGCTTGGCACCGGAATTCGAATGCGGGGAGTAACAAGTGTGGCGCTATTTCGACGAGATCATCGTGCGCCGCGGTGGCGTGGAACTGCCGGGAACCGGCGTCTTTTTCGCCTGCATCGCGATGCTCCCGCCGCCAGCCGGGGCATGCTTCAATACGGATGGATATCGGTGTCGGCCGTCATGGCCTGATGACCCGCTTCATCACCGCCTTGAAGCGGCTCGCGACGTTGCCGAATCCGTCCGACGTTCCGTGGATCTCGTCCGCCCAACTATCGACGGGGCCCAGGGCGCCCCGGACATCCACCACATGCACCTTCGTCACCCGGCTGTTGCCTGCGATCTTGTCGAACATATCGTAGAGACGGTCGATCAGCAGTTTGACGATCTCGCGCTGCAGGGTCGGATCGACGATCCCCTTCTCTCTCATGGGAGCGCCAAGCCATTTGTCCTGCGCCGCCCAGATAGGGTGTCGCGGGTCTTCCGCGAAGCCGCCCGGGATCGCGTAGTCGTAACCGTGGATCAGGATCGGAAGGTCCTTGCAGGCGGGGATCGCGTGGACCGTTGCGATCACTTTGCGATAGGCCTCCTCGAGGAATGAGAAGACCGCTCTTGAGGCTTTGGGGTCGATATGCGCGCCGGCGCCCTTGCCACGCTGATAATTCTTGAGCAGCTTGAGCAGGACGGAGTTGCCATTGGCGTCGGCTCCGATAATGTCGTTCCCTGCTGCCGACAGCAGGAAGGCGGCTATCCTGCGTTTCTTCTTCGCAAGCCTCTCCTCCAGCGTCGCGAGCTCGCGCGCATATTCGGGGTCGCGGTGGATCATGTTGTCCGCCGTGTCGCCGGCCGCCCCGAGGCAGCGAATGACGAAGTCGCCGTCCAGGTGATCGACGACCTCGTCGATGAGCAGCGGAAACTGGAACCAGGAGTCTCCTTCGACCAGGAGGATGGGCTTCGGATCGTTGGAATTCAGTCTCTGCTCGAACCGCTGCTCCCTCCGCCAGCGGGAGAAGCGGTTGCCCCAGTTCATGGCGCTTTCCACCTCGACGCGGTCGATCTGGTCCATGATGACCCTGGTCGGATCGGGCTCGACGATCGGCGAGAAGGGAGCATGGTCCCGCGGCGATACCTGCAGGTAGGGCCGTATCTTCGCGTCGGGCACCGACGGATCGCTGAGCATGCGCTTCAGCTCTTCGAAGGTTATCTGGCCGGTTGCGCCTGGCGACGCGGACGGCCTTCGGGCGGCTCTGGCATCCTGCTGGATCCTGTCGAGCAGCCTGTCGACGTCGAGCGGCCCCAGAGCGGCATCGGCAGCTTCCTCCGCGCTTGGCCTCTCCCGCAGGGCGAGGCGGATCATGATGGGCCGGTGGTCCGACACCGTCTTCACGAAGTCCCCGATTTCGCGGTCGCGCGCGACGACCAGGAACTCATCGTCTCCGAATGTGTGCTTGAGGTTCGGCGACAGGAAGATGTTGTCGATGAAGGATTTGAAAGGGCTCTTCAGATAGGTGAAGGCGCCATCCTGCTCGTCGTCGGCCCCCATCGGGCGAAATCCCGAATCCTTCAGGCGGTCGAGATCGCCGCTGGCGAGGGTCGCGTTCATGTCGCCGCCGAGAATGATATCCTCGATCCCATCCTGTTTGAGGGCCTCGAGCGCACGCCGGAGGATGCCGGAAGCCATGCGTCGACGCAGGCTTCCCTCGGACATTGCCTTGAGGTGAAGCGGAACGACGTGGAGCGTGATGGGACCGGCCCCATAGTGCTTGCGCGTCACGAAGCGGAACAGCCCGGGATAGCGATCGAAAATCTTCCCGTGAACGGCCTCGAATTCGGAAGCGGCAGGATCGTCGCTCCGCATCTCGAACAGCGGCCGAACCTCCTGCGGCCATTCTGCCGGAGACCCGTCCAGCACGGCGGTCCGCCAGATCACCGCTGTCGACTGCTTGCCGTCTCCGGCGTCGGGCTCCGAGAATGCGCATCCGTAGTCTTCTCCGAAGCGATCCTTGATCTCGCTGACCAGCGCCCTGACGGCGTTGGGAGAGACCTCGGACAGGCCCCAGATATCGAGCTTCATGTCAGCCAATACCGCTGCCGCCGCCTCGAGTTTGGTCCCTTCGTCGTAGCGCGACGCCAGATGCTCGATATTCCAGAACCCGACGTCGATGTCGGCATCGTCGCCGGTATAGGCATTGACGACCCGCTCGAGGTCGTTGGCACCCGCGGGACGCCGGCCAAGGGCGCCGAAGAAGCCCGTGAGCGTGTCGGATCCGCGTATGGCAGAGAGCACCTCGCGCGCGGCCGCAGCTTCCGGACCAGCGGACTGGGCCTTGGTCTCGAGGTCGAGGGCAATGGCCGCGATCTTGATGCCTTCGTTGACATAGTTCGACTTGTGTCCATCCTTCAGCGTGACATCCTGCTCGCGCGTGGCATGGTGAAGCGCGATCAGGTTGCCCTGTCTGTTGAACACCGGGGCGCCGGAAGAGCCGTAATCCGTATCCGATGAATAGTGGACCACGCGGCTGTCGACCTTCAGGATGTCGGTGTCATCGACCGAGGCTTCCTTCAGGCGGCCGTCAGGGTGATGGATGACGAAGGCCTGTTCCCCCTCCATCATTGTGAACGACGAACGTTCGAGCAGGATGGTTCCGAATTCGGTTGCGGCGGAGGAGTCGATCCAGACGAATGTGTAGTCGAGTCCATCTGCCGCAGGGCTGGTGATGAAGAGCCGTCGCGGATCCAGCTTGAAGACCTTCTTCGAAGGAGAGAGTGCGCTCGTGCCGCCGAGCAGCGCCTCCTCACCAACTTCATAATCGAATTCGACCGTGGCCTTGCCAGCCACCGCATCGCTGTTGAGAACATGGTTGTTGGTCAGGAAGAGGTTCGGAGCCACGAGAAAGCCAGTTCCGCCCCATGCTCCCGTGTAGCCGCGAAAGTCGGTTCCGTCTGTCTGGATTCGAGCGACCGCGCGCCTCCGATCGGCCAGTACCTTCAGGAGCGTTGCGGATATCGTGACGTAGCGGCCGATCGCGCGCTCGAAAGTGACCCCGACCTCCCGGACTTTCTTCCATCCGAGTTGCATGCTTTCCGGATCGGTGACGGGCAGCCTGGCGCGGATGTCGGCGAACGATGCTTCCGGCTTCGAAGCAGAGGCGAAGGGAATGTCCCGCAGGGCCTGCCCGGAAATCGAGTCAACCACGGTGCCCTCCCACGTTGGACAGACTACGTTCAGGTCGATGCTATTGCGTGCTGTATCAACAACAGACCGATCGCAGTGCATTTTCATTCATAGTGCCATGAATATTCCAGCAGTAAAGAGCATCGCGTCGGAAGTGTCACGCACGCTGTTGAAGCGCGTCGCGATCTATCAGATTCCCTCAACGCGCTTTATGTTTTTGTTCTACGCATGTTATGTCCCGAAACCGGCTCCCGCTTTTCGGGAGACATGCTTTAGTCTTTGAGACCAAGCAGCAAAAACAGGCGCGCGAGCGCGGCGCGGAAGTCTCGAACAGCATTCGCGTCCTGCTGGACAAAATGCTGCAGACAGTAGCGGAAACGGCCATCAAGTGCGGCATAGGCATCGACCGGATCGATAGCTGTCGCCCCCAGGCGGTCGAGCAGATGCCGGACAATGCCGATCAGGGCGCCCTCGATCTCATTCACGGTCGGCCGGAAACTCTCGTCGAACAGCGCCTGGGTGCGAATATCGTACCAGAGCCGGTGCGCATCGGCATCTTCCTCGATGGTCCGAACCAGCCCGTCGATGAAACCCTCGACCATGGAATCCGGCGATGTCGACGAGTCGATGATCAACCGCATCCTCGCGACGAACTCGGCCTTGTACTGCTCGACGCAATAGGAGATGAGATCGATCTTGTCTTCGAAGTAGTAGTGGATCACGCCCACCGACACACCGGACTGCGTGGCGATGTCGCGCAGGCTGGTGTTGGCGTAGCCAAGCTGCGCCAGCGTCAGGATCGCGCTCCTGGCCAGCTCGCGCTTCTTCTCCACGCGCTTGTCGGCCTTCCTTTCGGCCACTTCGCGCATGCGTCCGATCTTCTGCGCAGCCGCTGTGTCCATCCTGACGCTCGTCCCTGTCGTGTTGCCCGAATCGCGCCCGTCTAGCCCAGAAGGGCATGGAAGAAGATCCGCGGCAATTTCAGCCAGCCCGGCTTGTGCTGGAACGCGGTCAGCAGCCTGCCCAGGACGTGCTGCCGCTTGTTGGTGATGAAGTAGGGTGGCTTCGGCAACAAGGTCAACCCGCCCGACAACAGGTTGCGCGGGAACGGCCGCCATGGCGCCTCGACGACCACGCGCTCGGTATTCTCGAGCATGAAGGCGTTGTGGACCGTTCCGATGCCCGACTGCACGTCCTCGATCGTATGGCCGGGAAACGCACCCCAGGGGCAGGTCGTGACGAGGAAGCCGAGGCCCGACCAGCCGTTGATCGCGATTGTCCCGTACCGGAAACCGGCGATGATACTCTCGAAACGCCTGCGGCCGATCTGCCTCAGTGTGCGCGGGTGGATCAGGATGTTTGCGCCCAGCGTTCCGAACAGGTTCGCGTTTGCATAGGCGATGGCCGCCCGCAAATAGGTCTCCGCGTCCGCCGCCTCGATATGCTTGATGCCGAGGGCGGGCGCGAAGCATTCGTTGCCGGCGTTCCAGCCGTCGAGATCGCCGATCACCAGCGGCGGCGCATCGCCGCCGCGGGCAACGTGGACGACGTTCGATGCCTTTTCGGCGAACGCGGCCATGCGCTGCTCGGCACCGGGATAGTAGGCGGGCCGCGCGTTTGCGGCTGCGACCTTGCGGATGTCCTCGATCAGGCGGTCGCCCCGATCCCAGCTCCCCGGCATGATCAGCGCCTGGCAGGCAATGCAGTTGTGACCGGAATTGTGGAGCTTCTGGGTGGCGATGTTCTCGGCCTGGAAGCGAATGTCGGCGGGGCTCCACGGCCCGGGCACGACGATGGTCGGGCTGACCGAGCCAAGCTCGGAGGTGAACCGCTTCCGGTTCTTCGGCGTTCCCGCCTTGCGGTTGCGCACCGCTTCTTCGCCGACGCCCCACACGATGGCGTCATGCGTGGCTGCGGCGCCGGTGATGTGCAATTCCTCGACGAGCGGATGCCCGGCCAGATAGGCGCCGGCATCGGCGCCCCCCTTCACGATCCTGAGAAAGCCGCGGTCGATGAACGGCCGCATCGCGACATCGTAGCAGTCGGTCAGATAGTCGTTGATCGGGTTCATCTTCAGGATCACGACCTGGTTCTCGAGGAACAACTTCTGCAACACATCCAGCGGCGTGATCGCGGAAACATTGCCGGCGCCGAGCACCAGCGCGACTTTCCCCCGCCGCTGATGCTCCGGAAGGTCGTAGGCCAATGCGGCGTGCCGCGCGAGATTGTCCTTCGTCACGCCGGGCTGCATCCAGACCTCCGCCTTGACGCCCGAAAGCAGCAGGCGATCCCAGATCGAATGCGGCAGCACCTCGATCGCCGTCTGCCCGGTCTCGAGCACTCGTGTCGGCAGGTGTTTCAGGAACGCCTTGCCCTCCATCCGGGACAGTGTCGACAAGAGCGCGTTGACGCCGGCCATCGTGGCATAGGGACCGGCGATCCATTCCTCGCCTTCGAGCGGCGAGCCGGACGTGATCCCCTTCTTGCGTGCCGCGGTTTCCGCCCAGTTCCGGGCCACCGCCATGATGCCGTCCTTCACCGCCGCGAGCAGTCGCATCCGCCCGGCGACGGTGGTCCGCGCCCACTCGTCCTTGTGGGCGTCGAGCGCGGTCAGCGCCGTGTCGAATTCGTCGGCGAACGGCGCGGGCGCGATCTTCGCGGCGCTGTTTTCCATGATCACGTGCCCCTTTCTGCCAGGATGCCGCCGAACTGGTCGCGCAGCTTGTTCTTGAGCATCTTGCCGGTGCCGCTGAGCGGAATGGCGTCGGTGAAGACGACGGCATCCGGGATCTGCCACTTGGCGACCTTGCCTTCGAAATAGGCCAGGATCTCCTCGGCGCTCGGGTTCCTGCCCTCGGCCTTCACGGCGACGATGATCGGCCGCTCGTCCCATTTCTCGTGGCGGGCGCCGATCGCGGCGGCCATTGCGATATCAGGATGAGAAACCGCGATGTTCTCCAGCTCGACCGAGGAGATCCACTCGCCGCCCGACTTGATGATGTCCTTGGTGCGGTCGCGGATGACCATGTAGCCGTCGTCGTCGAGCGTCGCGACGTCGCCGGTGTCGAACCATCCGTCGTCGGTCAGCGCGTTTCTATCCATGCCGAAATAGGTATCGACGACCCAATGGCCCCTGACCTGCAGCGCGCCCTGGCTGCTGCCGTCGCGCGGAAGCACCTTGCCCTCGTCGTCGACGATGCGAAGGTCGATGCCGAAGGGCGGGCGGCCCTGCCCGAGGCGCAGCAGCGCCATCGCGTCCGCATCGAGATCGGCATGCTTGCCCTTGACCTGGTTGGCGGTTCCGAGCGGGCTCGTCTCGGTCATGCCCCAGGCATGGATGGTCTCGCAGTCGTATTTGTCACGGAAGGTGGCGATCATCGACGGCGCGGCGGCCGACCCGCCGATGACGTTGCGCTTCAGGCTCTTCATGCCGGAGCCGGACCTTTCCGCGGCAGCCAGCAGCATCTGCCAGATCGTCGGGACACCGAGGGCGAGCGTGACCTTCTGTCCGTCGATGAGGCCGAGCAGGCTGTCGCCGTCAAGTCCCGGTCCGGGCATGACGAGTTTGGCGCCGACCATTGCGGCGGCGTAGGGAATGCCCCAGGCATTGGCGTGGAACATGGGCACCACGGGAAGGATCGTCTCGCGGGAGGAAAGCGACAGCGCGTCCGGCAGCGAGATGGCGAAGGTGTGGATCATCGTCGAGCGGTGGCTGTAGAGCACGCCCTTCGGATTGCCTGTCGTGCCCGACGTGTAGCAGAGCGAGCATGGCGTATCCTCGTCAAGGACGGGCCATTCGGCCGGGTCGTCCTGCACGAGATCGTCGAAGAAGATGACGCCGGGAATGGCGCTCGCGACTTCGTCGTCGCGCCCGCCCATATAGATGAAATGGGCGACCGTCCTGAGCTGTTCGCGGGTGGCCCTGACCAGCGGCATGAAGGTCCTGTCGAAGAAGATCGCCTTGTCGGCCGCGTCATTGGCGATGAAGATCAGCTGTTCAGGAAACAGGCGCGGATTGAGCGTATGGCAAACCATGCCGGCGCCGGACACCGCGAACCAGATTTTCAGATGCCGGTGGTTGTTCCATGCGAGGGTCGCGATGCGGTCGCCCTCTGAAAGCCCGAGCTTCCGCAGGCCGGCCGCCAGCCTGCGCGCCTGATCTTCGACCGCGGCCCAGCGGGTGACGTTGATCTCACCCGTGGTTTCCCTCGACACGATCTCCGTGTCGCCGTGGTAGCGTGCGGCGTGGCGGATCAGGTCGCTGATCAACAGCGGCTGCTTCATCATGGAACCGAGCATTTTTCTCTCCCTGCTGGACTATCGGTGGCGGCGCGAAAGGCGCCGTTTGAAACGGCCGTCAGGCCGCGGCCTTGTCGATGGCGCCGTTCTTCATCATGTCGGCTGCCTTCTCGGCGATCATGATCGTCGGCGCGTTTGTGTTGCCGCCGACCAGGGTCGGCATGATCGAAGCATCGACCACGCGCAGGCCCTCGAGCCCGCGCACCCTGAGTTGCGGGTCGACGACGGCCATATCGTCGACGCCCATCTTGCAGGTGCCGACCGGATGATAGACCGTGTCTGCGCGGGAACGGATGTGATGTTCCCACTCCGCGTCGGTCATGTCGGGTCTGGTGTAGAGCTCCTTGTGCCGGTACGCCCGCATCGGCTCCGCTTCGAGGATCGAGCGCGTCATCTTCGCGCCCTTCATCAGCGTTTCCAGATCGCGCCTGTCCGAGAGGAAACGCGGGTCGATGCCCGGCGCGTCCATCGGGTTCCCGCTCTGCAGGAACACCTGGCCCGACGAATGCGGACGCAGCACGCAGACATGGCATGAGTAGCCATAGCCCAGGTGCAGCTTGCGGGCGTGGTCGTCGACGATGGAGACCACGAAATGGAGCTGGACATCGGGCCGGTGGAGACCCGGATCGGTCCTGAGGAATGCGCCGGCCTCCGCAAACGGCGTCGCGATCATGCCGGTGCCATCCTTGCGCCACTGGCGCATGTGCCCGATCATGTCGATCGTGCCCCTGATGCCGATGCCGACCAGTTCGGTCTGCTTCGACTTGTAGGACAGAATGAAATCGATGTGGTCGAGCAGGTTCTGGCCGACGCCCGGCAATTCGTGCACCATCCTGATGCCGTGGCGCTGCAGATCCTCGGGACGTCCGACACCCGACAGTTGAAGAAGCTGTGGCGAATTGAACGTGCCGCCGCACAGGATCACCTCGCGCGCGGCCGCTGCCTCCTTTTCCGAGCCGCCCCTGCGGTAGAGGACGCCTGTGGCGCGCTTGCCGTCGAACACGATCTTCGTGGCGTGGGCGCCGGTGATGACCGTGAGGTTCCTGCGCACCATATTGGGATGCAGGTAGGCGCACGCGGCTGAACAACGCTCGCCGTTCCTTTCGACCTGGTGGAACTGCGTGACCTGGTAGTGGCCGACGCCCTCCTGTTCACCGCCGTTGAAGTCCGTATTCGTGCGTATCTGCAGTGAGTTCGCCGCCTCGATGAACGCCTGAGAAATCGGCCGGGGGCTTTTCTGGTTCGAAACCTGCAGCGGGCCGGCCGCGCCGTGAAATTCGCTGCCGCCCCGCTCGTTGTTCTCCGCCTTCCGGAAGTAGGGCAGGACCTCGTCATAGGACCAGCCGTCGCAACCCAGCCGTGCCCAATCGTCATAATCGGAGCGGTGGCCGCGAACATAGAGCATCGCGTTGATCGCGCTCGATCCCCCCAAAGCCTTGCCGCGCGGCTGATAGCCGGTCCGGCCGTTGAGGCCGGGCTGCGCTACCGTGTTGAAGGCCCAGTTGTTCAGCTTGAACGGTCGGCCGGGAAGCATCGCGACGACGCCCAGCGGCGCGCGGATCAGAAGGCCCTTGCCGTCGCCGCCCGCTTCCAGGAGGCAGACCGACACGTTCGGGTCCTCGCTCAGCCGGGACGCGAGCGTCGAGCCGGCGGACCCGCCACCGACGATCACATAGTCGAATGCCATGATTTCCTCCCTTGAAATCCTTCCTCCAAGAGTTCCGTAGGATAGTTCTGAACAATTGTCCAGATTCTTTGTTCAGCAGCGGGTTTCGGGCAAGATGGCGCCGTTCAAGCGATGACGAAGGAGACGCCCGAAGAGTACCGATCGACGGCGAGGCCGAGCGCCCGCCGACGACGCTCGCAATGGCGGAACCGGCCCTGATCCTGTGCGCAGCCATTGCGTGCATTCTTGGCGCCGTGCGCGACCTTGGCGGCCTGCTGCGGCGCGGCTCTATTTCGCCGGGCTTCACTTCCAGTACGCGGTGTCCTCGACGATGGTCGCAGGCGTCGGCCGCGATGCGCGCCGCGTTGCGCGGTGGATCGCCGCCGCAAGGCGCGGCTGACGCCGGCCCGACCGTCGTCCGGCAAGAACCCCGACTCGATGAAGATGAGGGCTGGCACCTGTTGCAGATCAGGGCGACGGAGGCCCTCAAGTGAAGTCTTTCCATAGTCGACTGAAGGAGGATTCAGTTTGTCCGAATGCAGAGGGGGCGACCGCCTTTCGTTTCCCGGCGAAATTTGAGATATCTCTGCCTTGCGAGACAAGAACGGCCTCACGAAGGAGAGGAAATAGACAATTCTGCCTGGCTCTGATGGGCCAGGAGTATGTCAGCCGACATTGGTGCGGATCGTTAGGCAAGGGGGCCGGCATGTCTCGACCGGCTCGTCAGGGCAGGCGACCGGAGAGGGGTCCGATGCAGGATGCCGCCGTTTTGATCGTGGGCGGAGGCCCATGCGGCCTGATGCTCGCCAACGAGCTCGGCCGGCGCGGCGTGCCGGCGATCCTCGTCGACGACAAGCCGGGCACCACGACGAAGCCGCAGGCCAACGCCACACAGGCGCGCACCATGGAGCACTATCGCCGGCTCGGCTTCGCCGAGGAGGTTCGCGCCCTGGGCCTGCCGGCGGACTATCCCACCGACATGGCCTATTTCACGCGCTTCACCCGCCATGAGCTCGCCCGCTACGAGCTCCCGTCCGCGCGCGATGCGCGGGTGATCATCAAAAGCCTCACCGGCGACTGGAGCGCGGCGGAACTGCCGCATCGCTGCTCGCAGCTCTATATCGAGCCGATCCTGAAGGAACATACCAGCCGCCTTCCCTCGATCTCCCTGCGCTACGGCTGGCAGCTCACCGGCTTCGAGGACGACGGCGACGGCGTCGAGGCGACGATCGCGCGGACCGACGATGGCGCGATTGAGCGGCTCCGCGTCGGCTGGCTGATCGGCTGCGACGGGCCGCGCAGCTTCGTGCGCAAGACCCTCGGCTACAACTTCCTGGGCGAAGGCGGCGCCCAGCGCGACTTCATGGGTGGCAGGATGCAGATGCTGCATTTCCGGGCGCCCCATCTCTACGACATCATCCCGCACAGAAAGGCGTGGATGTACTGGGCCTTCAATAACGAGCGGCGCTGCTTCATGTGCGCGCTCGACGGCATCAGGGATTTCGTCTTCCACACGCAACTGAGGCCGGGCGAGCGCGAGGAAGACGTCACGGACGAAAGCATGCATGCCATGCTGGAGCAGGTGGTCGGCTTGCGTTTCCCGATCGAGGTGCTGGGGCGCGCGGCCTGGACGGCCGGCTTCGCGCTCGTCGCGGAACGTTTCCAGCGGGGCCGCGTGCTGCTGGCCGGCGACGCGGCCCATCTCTTCACGCCATCGGGCGGGCTCGGCTACAACACCGGCATCGAGGACGCGGTCAATCTCGGCTGGAAGCTCGCCGCGGTCGCGAAGGGCTGGGCCGGGCCGGCGCTGATGGACAGCTACGAGGCCGAGCGGCGGCCGGTGGCGCTGCGCAACACCGCCTTCGCGAGCGGCTTCGCGGCCCGCATCGGGGTCCCGCCCGACCCCGCGATCGAAGACGCGACTCCCGTCGGCACCGAGGCACGGCAAAGGGCAGGCGACTATCTCAACGCCGCCATCCGCGCGGAATTCAACATTCCGGGCATCACTTTCGGGGCCCGCTATGACGGCTCGCCCGTCATCGTGCCCGACGGCACGGCGCCGCCGCCCGATTCCGCCAACAACTACACGCCAACGGCCTGTCCGGGCGGTCGGACGCCGCATCGCTGGCTGCCCGACGGACGATCGCTGTTCGATCTCTTCGGTTTCGAATTCACCATCATGTGCTCGCGGCCGGAACTGGGGCAGGAACTTGCCGATACCGCTGCGCGCCTCGGCATCCCGGCGACCGTGCTCGACATGCCCGATGAAGAAACCCGCGCGCTCTACGAAGCCGATCTGGTTCTGATCCGGCCGGATCAGATCGTGGCATGGCGCGGCAAGGCGCCGCCCCGCGACGCGGCGGCATTGTGGCGAATCGTGACAGGGGCAAAGGGCGCGATGCAGCCGGCGGCCGCAGCCGGTGGGTAGCGCGATCAGGCTGCCTTGTCGTCGGCCAGCAGCGCATCGCTTTCGATCGCCAGGCGCCGCACGAGATCGACCTCGAGCAAAAGCGCCATTCGCTTCTGCGCCGCACGCCAGACCGGAACCGCCGCTTCGAGGCGCCGCGCACCGGCCTCGGTGAGCCACACCGCGCGTCGACGCAGATCTTTCTCCACGATCGCGATCTCCACCATGCCAGCGCCCTCCAGCGTCCTGAGGTTTCGCGAGAGCGTCGACTGATCGAGACCGATCCGGTCGGCAAGGGCACCCAGCCGGTCGTCCTCGGCCGCGGCGATCTGCGCCATCAGGCCGAGCTGCGCCAGGCTCAACCCGGAACCCGCGAGTTCGCGATCCAGGAACTGGCTGATGCGCCGAGCGACGGCGCGGCTGTTGAGGCCAGGACACGCGGCGATCAGCGCGGCAGCGTCGCGGCGGAGAGTCTTTTTCGGTTGCATGGTCCTGGTCATAGGTCCATGTATATACAAAGTTTGTATCTACATGGAAATAGCGAAACGGAGGCACCGGCCGATGAGCGAACCAGGCATATTGGCAGGGATCGGCAACACGTCGCTTATGGCGCTGCGGCGTATCGTGCCGGGGAATGGCGCACGCATCCTGCTCAAGCTCGAAAGCGAGAACCCGACCGGCAGCATGAAGGACCGCATGGCGCTCGCCATGGTCGAGGCGGCCGAGGCCGATGGGCGCCTGAAGCCCGGCGGGCAGGTGGTCGAATATACCGGCGGCAGCACCGGCGTCTCGCTGGCGCTCGTCTGCGCGGTGAAGGGCTATCCGCTCCACATCGTCAGCTCCGACGCCTTTGCCCGGGAAAAGCTCGACCATATGCGCATCCTCGGTGCGCGGCTCGACATCGTGCCGAGCGAGAGCGGACGGATGACCGGGAAACTGACCCGCGACATGATCGAGGCTGCCCGCGTCATCGCCGAACGGACGGGAGCCTTCTGGACCGATCAGATGCAGAACCGGGATCAACTCGCCGCCTATCACCGGTTGGGCGAGGAAATCTGGCAGCAGACGTCGGGGCGGATCGACGGCTTTGTCCAGAGCGTCGGAACCGCGGCATCGCTGCGTGGCACGGCCGAGGCGCTTCGCCGGCGCGACGATCGGGTCAGCATCGTGGCGGTCGAACCGTCCGAGTCTGCGGTCCTGTCAGGCGGTCCGGCGGGCGCGCACAGGATCGACGGGGTCGGCGCGGGCTATGTCGTGCCTCTCTGGCAGGACGAGATCGCCGACCGGATCGAGCGCGTCTCGACCGACGAGGCCAAGGCCATGGCGCTTCGTCTCGCCCGGGAGGAAGGCCTCTTCGCAGGCACGTCCACCGGCGCCAATGTGATCGCGGCCCTCCGGCTGGCCGAACGGCTCGGGCCGAGCGCGACGGTCGTCACCGTCATGTGCGACACGGGAATGAAATATCTCTCTTCCTATGCGAAAGACAAGGTGACGGCCTGAGGCGGCGAATCAGAGCAGGAACAGACCCTCGACCATGGACACGGCAATGCTCCCCACGACACGCCGAAGCATCCCGGTCGGCGTCTGGGCACTCGGCTTCGTCTCGATGCTGATGGACATCTCCTCCGAGATGATCCACGCGCTGCTCCCCGTCTACATGGTCGCGGTGCTCGGCACCTCGGCCCTGGCCGTCGGCATCATCGAGGGCATCGCCGAGGCGACGGCCTCGGTCACCAAGATCTTCTCCGGAGCCCTCAGCGACTGGCTCGGCCGGCGCAAGCTGCTCGCCGTGGCCGGCTATGGTCTTGCTGCGCTCACCAAGCCGATCTTCCCGCTTGCCGCCTCCATCGAGTGGCTGGTCGCCGCCCGCTTCATCGACCGGATCGGCAAGGGCATCCGCGGCGCGCCGCGCGATGCCCTGGTCGCGGACATCACGCCTGCGGAGTTGCGCGGCGCGGCCTTCGGCCTGCGCCAGTCGCTCGACACGATCGGAGCCTTCGTCGGGCCGCTGCTCGCCATCGGCCTGATGTGGCTGACGGCGGAGCATTTCGGCACCGTGTTCTGGATCGCCGTCATCCCGGCCTTCCTCTCGGTCGGCTTGCTCGTGGTTGCCGTCAGGGAGCCGGAGCGGCCGAAGGATCTGCGCCGTGTGCGCATGCCGCTGCGCCGCGACGAACTCCGTCGGCTGGGATCAGGCTATTGGTGGGTGGTCATCATCGCGACGATCTTCACACTCGCCCGTTTCAGCGAGGCTTTCCTCATCCTGCGGGCCCAGTCGATCGGCCTGCCGCTGACACTCGTACCCATCGTCCTGGTGCTGATGAGCCTCGCTTTTTCCCTGTCCGCCTATCCGGTCGGCGTGCTTTCCGATCGAGGCGTCGGCAAGACCACGCTGCTTGCGTTCGGCCTCGTCATGCTATTGGCGGCCGACCTCGTGCTCGCCTTCGCCGCCGATCTCTTCGCCGTCGGGATCGGCGTCACGCTTTGGGGGCTCCATATGGGCTTCACCCAGGGATTGCTGGCAAGTCTTGTCGCCGGTGCAGCGCCGGCGGAACTGCGCGGGACCGCCTTCGGCATGTTCAATCTCGTCACCGGCATCGCCATGCTCGCCGCCAGCGTGATCGCCGGCGCGCTCTGGGACGCGGCCGGACCGTCGGGCACATTCCTCACAGGTGCCGGCTTCGCAGCGCTGACCCTGGCGGGGCTCGTCGCTGTCCGTGGTCGGCTGGCGTCCTGATTTCTCCCGATATGGACAAGCATGAAGACGACCGCCGCGAATTGTGGCATCGATGGCGCCTTGCGTCGGGCGGAGACGAATGACATTTCCCATCAACCTGTGCAACGAAGTGGTCCGGACCCTGGATTTCCGGTGCCAATGCGCCTTTGCCCGCGCGGTCGGCTACAACGGCCTTGAGGTCGCTCCTTTCACCCTCAGTCCCACGCCGCATGAGCTGACGGCGTCGGCGATTCGCGAATACCGCGCGATCGCCGATGGGGAGGGCATCCCGATCGCCGGCCTGCACTGGCTGCTCGCCGCGCCCGAAGGCCTGTCGATCACCAGCGCGGACGAGGACGTCGGGCAGCGGACGCTCGAGACCGGCCGAGGCTTGGTCAGGCTCTGCGCCGAGCTCGGGGGGCGCTACCTCGTCCACGGCTCTCCCGGCCAGCGCCGCCTCGAGGCGGGTGACGATAACGAGGGCCGAAAGCGGGGGATCGCCTATTTCGCGGCCATGGCCGCGACCGCGCGCGATGCCGGCGTTGTTTATCTCATCGAACCCCTATCCCGGCGGGACACGGCTTTCGTCAACTCCGTCGACGAAGCCCTGGAAATAGTCGTCGCCATCGGTTCGCCGGCGCTGGGAACCATGGTCGACTGCTACGCCGCGGCGACGGACGGCGAGGATGTCGCCGCGCTGCTGCGGCGCTGGCTGCCGAAGGGTGTCGTCGGCCACGTCCATTTCAACGACCCCAACCGGCGCGGCCCCGGCGAGGGGGAACTCGCCTTCGGCGAGGTCGTCGATGTGCTCCTTGGATCCGGCTATTCGGGCGCCGTGGGCATCGAGCCTTTCGTCTATGAACCGGACGGCATGGCTTGCGCAGCGCGCGCGATCGGTTATGTGCGGGGGCTGTTGGAGGCGCGCAGCCGGCGCGCCCGATCCGGGTGATCATGTCGACCTCTATCGAGCCGAACACAGCCAAACGTCCGCGCAACCGCCGCAATCCCGAGGCCACCAAAGCCTCCATACTGGCGGCGGCGCGCGCGGAGTTCGCCGAGCGCGGCCTCGACGGAGGGCGCGTCGACAGCATCGCCAGGCGGGCACGAGCCAACAAGCAGCTCGTCTACTATTATTTCGGCAGCAAGGACGAGCTCTACAAGGCGGCTCTCGAAGCCAGCTATTCCGACATCCGCAGCCTCGAGAGGGAGCTCGACCTCGCCGCTTTGCCGCCGCGCGAGGCGATGGAGCGGCTGATCGATTTCTCGCTCGACTACCTGGCCCAGCACCGCGAGTTCATCCGCATGCTGGCCGACGAGAACGCGCATGGCGCACGCCACGTCAGGAATTCGGATGCGGCGCGCCAGACGAACTCCCCGCTGCTCGAGCTGATCGCCGAGACGCTCCGGCGCGGCGAGAAGGATGGCATCTTCCGCATGGGCGTCGATCCGCTCGAACTCTATATCTCGATCGCCGGCATGACCTTCTTCTATTTCGCCAACGGCCTCACAATGTCGGCGATCTTCGGCCGCGATCTCACCCAGCCCACGGCGCTGGCCTCCTATCGCGACCACATCGTGGCGCTGACACTCGCCGGCCTCCGGCCGTAGCGCGTCACTGGCGCTCCACCGCAGTCTTGGGACGCAGAATCTCAGAGCCAGATTGCCGGGTCGAGCATGCCGTGGACCACGGCGATAACCAGGATGCCGTAGGGCGCCGGCTCGTAGATGGAGATATAGCGGTCGTCGATCAGGATGCGGGCCGTTTCGCTCAATTCCGGGCGGGCTACACCCATCTCCGGGTGACCGGCGACCAGCTCGAACTTGTCGAACAGGCGATCTAGCAGCCTGTCAGCCGGATTTTCGTTGCCCAGGGCGATATTGCGCCAAATGTCGCGCATGTCCCGCTGGGCGCGGGGAGTCAGTTTGTATCTAGCCACGGGCAGATCGTTCTGCTTTCAATTCTTGCAGAAACGCCACAGGCTCAACGTCCTCACCTTCGCCGCTGGCCTTGCCTTCGAAGTAGGCCCGCTTGAGGTTTTCGATTTCCAGGGCGCGTAATTTCTCGCGTTGTTCGAACAGGCGCAGGCTGTCGCGCACGACCTCGCTCGCGGAGGCGTAACGGCCGCTCTCGACGAGCTCACGCACAAAGCCCTCGTAATGTTGGCCGAGGCTGTAACTGGCTGGCATGGAGGAACCTTTCGCCGTGCCCGACCTTATCAATTTTTGATAAGGCAGGCAAATTCTTCCGATAGCGCTGGCGACACACAAAGCGTGGCGCATTGGGCAGCCCTTCACAGCGAACCGTCACCAAGCGGCAAAATACGTACGGGGCACTCGCTGAGTTCGAGGGCGAGGCACCTGGATCAAGCATCTCGACCGTGGATCCGATCCAAACCACGATCCGCCTGACCAGTTATCAACCATATGGTTGAAACTTTCCGTATTCTGTAATTAGCTCCGCCTGCCCCGAACGATCGCGGCCGACGAGGCCCGCGATCCGCGGCCGCCACACCAACAGGAGCAAGGACAGAGCGTGAAACCGAGCATCGTGACCGACGAGCTTTCCAGCGATCCGGAGACCGCCTTCGAGCTCGGCCTCGAATGGGGGGTCGATCGGTTCGAGCTGCGCGGGGTCCATGACGGGCGGGTTCCGCTCCTCAGCCCCCATGTCCGCCAGCGGCTTGTTAGAGCGGTCCGCTCGTTCGGTGTTTCGATAACGGCCATCTCGCCGGGGCTGTTCAAATGTCCCTTCCCTTCCGTCGAACCGGCTCGGTCCAATCTCGGCTGGATGGATGCCGGCTTCTACCACTCCTGGCAGGATGCCCGCTCGATCGTCGAAAACCATCGGCTGAACCTGCTGCCGGCGTCGATCGACTTCGCCCGCGAGGTCGGCGCGAAATACATCATCGCCTTCAGCTTCAGCCGAAGCGGCGCGCCGGCGGGCTCCGCCCCAGAGGGCGTGACCGAGATGCTGGCCGAGGCAGCCGAGGCGACCCGGGCCGCCGGCTTCGAACTGCTCGTCGAAACCGAGGAAGGCTTCTGGGCCGACACGGGAGCGCGCTCGGCCGCCTTGATCGGGCGCGTCGGCTCTCCCGGTCTCGGCATCAACTGGGACCCCGCCAACGCGCTGATAGAAGGTGACGTCCCCTTCCCCGAAGGTTATGCGGCGCTGAAGCACCTCGTGCGCAACGTCCACTTCAAGGACGCCCGGCGCTACCCCGATGGAACATGGGAACTGCTCGCCGACGGCGACGTCGACTGGGCCGGTCAGATCGCCGCGCTCGTCACCGACGGCTATGACGGAGCCATCGCTGTGGAGCCGCATCTGTCACCGTCGGTGGCCTCCACGCGCGCAACGCTCGCCAGGCTCCGATCCCTGATTGACCAGGCAGCCACGATCCGATGACGGGTCCCCAAAACAATCTTCGATAACTTTCAACCAAACGGTTGAAAGTTTCGTGAGACCGCGATAGCGTCAGCTCAACGAGACGGCAAAGGGGGAAGATCGATGCAGTCAGTCGCGGTCAAGACGCCGACGCTCAACGACATGGGTGGCGGCAGGCCGGCGCCCTTACCCGTCCGCTTCGACGATATCGAGCAGCTCGACGACTTCCTGACACGGCCGAGCGACGCCCTGGTGAAGGACCTCGAAGGCCTCGACGGCGATATCATGCTGCTCGGAGTCGGCGGCAAGATGGGGCCGACTTTGGCCAGGCTCGCCCGCAACGCCGCGCCCTCCAAGCGCATCATCGGCGTCGCCCGCTTCAGCGAGGCCGGCATGCGCGAGCGGCTCGAAGGCTGGGGCATCGAGACGATCACCGCCGATCTCCTCGATGCCGGGCAGGTGAATGCGCTGCCAAAGGTGAAGAACGTCCTCTTCATGGCCGGGCGCAAATTCGGGGCTAGCGACAACCAGTCCCTGACCTGGGCGATGAATGTGCACAGCCCGGCGATCGTCGCGGAGGCCTTTCGCGGGTCCCGCATCGTCGCCTTCTCGACCGGCAATATCTATCCGCTGGTCGATGTCCTGCATCAGGGCGCGCTGGAAACGACGCCGCCCGGGCCGCGTGGCGAATATGCCCAGTCCTGCCTCGGCCGCGAACGGATGTTCGAGTATTTCTCCGGCAAGTTCGCGACACCCGGTCGCCTGTTCCGGCTGAACTACGCCATCGACCTGCGCTACGGCGTGCTGTTCGACCTGGCGAGCCGCGTGAAAGCCGGCATCCCGATCGACCTGTCGCTGATGGGCCACGTCAACGTGATCTGGCAGGGCGACGCCAATTCGCAGGCGCTACGCTGCCTTCTCCACTGCACCACGCCGACCTCCCCCATCAACATCAGTGGACCGGAAACGCTCTCCGTCCGATGGCTGGCGCAGGAGCTCGGCGCACGCCTCGACGTCCGCCCCAATCTCGTCGGGACCGAGTCCCAGACCGCCTGGCTCACCAACACCGCCGAAGCGGCGAAGCTGTTCGGTTACCCCGAAGTGCCGCTCGGCGCGATGCTCGACTGGGTGGCCGACTGGGTGGAGCGCGATCAGCTCAGCTTCAACAAGCCGACCAAATACGAGGTCCGCGATGGCGGCTTCTGAGGCGCCCAGCACGGTCGCGCTCGGTCGGTCCGACACGGAGGCGTGCCTGCGTCTGTCGGACGAAGCCGGCTGGAACCAGACGGCCGACGACTGGCGGCTGTTTCTCGGTCACGGCCGGACCGTCGGCGTCAGAAGCGAGGACGGAAGCCTGGTCGCGAGCGCGGCCGCGCTCCCCTATGAACGCTTCGGTTTCGTCTCCATGGTGCTCGTCACGGCCGCCTGGCGGCGCCGGGGGCTCGCGACGGAGCTGGTCGGGCGCTGCGTCGAAACCCTGACCTCGCGCGGGCTCGTTCCCGTGCTCGACGCCACGCCGGCCGGTGCTCTGGTCTATGGCCGCCAAGGTTTTGAGGGCCTGTTCGAGCTCGACAGATGGCAGGGCGAGGCCTCAACCCGCGCACCGGTCTCTGATAGCGAGGTCGTGCCGGCAGGGCCCGGCGACTTCGAGACGCTGCGGGCGCTCGACCGCGAGGCAAATGGCACGGATCGTGGCTTCCTCCTCGAGAATTTCCTGGCGCGCAATGACGTCAGCGCCTTCGTCGACGCGGACCGCACCGGCTTCGCCATCGTCAGGCGCGGCCGGCGCGCCATGCAGGTCGGTCCCGTCGCTGCGGCTACGCCGAAGCGGGCCCTTGCCCTGCTCTCCGCCGTGCTCGGCATCGTGAAAGGCCCCGTCTTCGCCGATATCCCTCGCAGGTGGAACGGGATCGCCGAATGGCTTTCCGGGCGCGGCTTCACCCGCCAACGCAGCTTCACGCGGATGGCCTACGGCCATTCGATGCCATTCGGCAGACCTGAACGCCTGTTCGCGGCGGCAGGACCGGAGTTTGGATGATGACCGGCAAGACAGTTCCCGAAATCCAGTCGGCAGCGCTCGCCCTGCTCAGGGAAGGCACCGTGGTCCCGGCGCATCCGCTCGCGCTCGATGCGTCGCGCAAGCTCGACCGCAGGCGCCAGAAGGCGCTCACCCGCTACTATCTCGACGCCGGCGCAGGTGGGCTTGCCGTCGGTGTCCACACCACGCAGTTCGCCATTCGTGAGGCCGGCCTCTATGAAGAGGTGCTGTCGCTTGCCGCGGATACGGCGGCGAACTGGACCGACCGCCCTCTTGCCATGGTCGCCGGGCTCGCCGGTCCGACGGCCCAGGCGGTCGCCGAAGCCCGTACCGCCGTGAAGCTCGGCTACAATGCCGGCCTGCTCAGCCTCGCAGCGCTCAAGGGCCGCGACCAGGACGCGCTGATCGAGCATTGCGAAGCAGCGGCGCGCGAGATCCCCCTCGTGGGCTTCTATCTGCAGCCGGCCGTCGGCGGCCTGCATCTCGATGCGGATTTCTGGGCCCGCTTCGCAGCGATCGACAACGTCGTGGCGATCAAAGTCGCGCCGTTCAACCGCTACCGCACGATCGACGTGATACGCGGCGTCGTCGAAGCCGGCGCCGAGAACAGGATCGCGCTCTATACGGGCAATGACGACCACATCGTGCTTGACCTGGTCACCCCCTTCACCGCGATGCGCGACGGCAAGCCGGTAACGCTTCGCTTCGTCGGCGGGCTGCTCGGACACTGGTCGGTGTGGACCAAGGGCGCGGTGGACATCTTCCGGCGCTGCCGCGCCGAGGCATCGGCAGGCGCGGTCTCAACGGAACTGCTGGCGCTCGACAGCCGGGTCACGGACTGCAACAGCGCCTTCTTCGACGTCGCCAACAGTTTCCACGGCTGCATTGCGGGCTGCCACGAGATCCTGCGCAGGCAGAGGCTTCTGGAGGGCATCTGGTGCCTCGACCCGCACGAAGACTTGAGCCCGGGACAGAAGGAAGAGATCGACCGCGTGTCGCGCATGCATGCCGATCTCGCCGACGACGGTTTCGTGGCCGCGAATCTGGAGCGCTGGCTGGGATGATGATCACGCTGCTTCGCGCCCTCACGCACATGAAGACCGCGGGCCCGGCCCGCGAGGGAAACGGCCGCGTCGGTCGCGGCCATTCGAGCGCTTTCTAAAGGAGCGGCCTTGCGCAAGTTTTCCGCCAAGATCCTCGAACTTGTGCCGGCGGTGCTGCTGTTCGCGGCGGTCATCGTGCTCTGGCAACTCGCCGTCTCGGTGCTGGGCGTTCGCGAGTATTTGCTGCCCAGCCCAGGTTCGGTGGTGGCGGCGATGTTCGGCGGCGGCATCGACTGGGCCGGCCACATATGGGTGACGGCCGTGGCGATCTTCGGCGCTTTCGTCCTGGCGACCGTGTCGGGCGTGCTGCTCGGCACGACGATCGCCTGGTCGAACACAATCGCCCGCGCGCTGATGCCGTTCCTGGTCCTCGTCAACACGCTGCCCAAGGTGGCGGTGGCGCCGCTCTTCCTGCTCTGGCTCGGCTACGGCATCCTGCCCAACATGCTGATCGGCGCCCTCATCGGGTTCTTCCCCGTCGTCATCAACACGGCGGTTGGGCTCAGCCAGATCGACAACGACATGCTGGATCTCGGCCGCGTGTTCAACGCGCCCAAATGGAAGATCTTCGCCAAGATCCGCATCCCGAACGCCTATCCCTATATCCTCAGCGCGCTGAAGGTGACCGCGACCTCGGCCGTCGTCGGCGCGATCGTCGGCGAGTTCGTGGCCTCGCAGCGCGGGCTCGGCTACGTCATCATCACCAGCCAGAGCAGCATGAACACGCCGCTCGCCTTTGCCGCCCTCGTCTGGATCTCGATACTCGGCCTCGCACTTTTCGGCGGCGTGGCCGTCATGTCGCGTGTGCTGGCGCCCTGGGCCGAAGGTCAGGAACGATAATCAAAGACAACAATGCCAATGACAATAATGGGAGACTTGGACATGATCAGGAAACTTGCTTCGACGGCAGCACTCCTTGCTGCCCTCACGGTGTCGGGTGCGGCCGGCGCGCAGGAGAAATTCACCTTCGCGCTGAACTGGTTTCCGGTGGGCGACCATGCCGCCTACTGGGTCGCGCTGGAGAAGGGCTATTTCGCCGAGAAGGGCCTCGATGTCACCTTGGAGAATTCCAAGGGCTCGGGTGATTCCATCGCCAAGGTCGACAGCGGCCGGGCCGATGCCGGTCTTGCCGACGCCGCCGTCGTCATCGGCTCGCGGGCCCGCGGCACCACCGTCAAGATCGTAGGCATGATCTTCGACAAGACGCCGATGAACGTCTTCTCGTCGAAGGATGCACCGATCACCGAGCCCAAGCAACTCGAGGGCAAGACGATCGCCGCCCCGCCCGGAGACAGCCAGCGCCAGATGTGGCCGGCTTTCGCCAAGGCGAACGGCATCGACGAAAGCAAGGTCACCTGGATCAATATCGAGCCGACCGCCAAGGTCGCCGCGCTCGCCGAAAAGCGCGCCGACGCGGTCTCCGACTATACGACCGGCCGTCCGCTGTTCGAGAAGCCGATGGGCAAGGGCAATGTCGTCGCGCTGCCCTGGGCCGAGCACGGCCTCGACATGTATTCGATGTCCATCATGGCCAGCCAGAAGACCATGGCCGATCGGCCTGAAGTACTGAAGGCGTTCCTCGAAGCGGCCTACAAGGGCTGGCAGGACGTCATGAAGGATCCCAACGCCGCGCTCGCCATCTTCAAGAAGCACGTTCCGGAGATCGACGAGGTGCTGATCGGCGAGAACATGCGGCTCGGCCTCGATCTGATGGCCACCCAGCGCTACAAGGACCACGGCATCGGCTGGATGGAAGAGGCCAAGATGTGCAGCTCCGTCGACCTGGTTAACACCTACATGCAACTTCCCTCTCAGGTCGCCTGTGCCGACGTCTTCACCAACGACTTCCTCACCAGGGTCGACATGCCGCTCGACGTGAAGTGAGCGGCATTGGAGCGCCGCGCGTCCATTTGGACGCGCAAAGGACGCTCCGGCACTCTGAACCAACGCAATCGTGCTTTCCGAAAATCGCGTACGACTTTCGGGCCGGTGCGGTAACACAACGGGCAGACCAGCGTGGACAAGACATCCATAGATCTCGACCGGGTCGGAATGATCTACGAGACCGGCAGCGGTCCGGTCGAGGCGCTTCGCGACATCTCCCTGTCGGTCCGGCAGGGGGAGTTCATCTCGCTGGTCGGTCCGAGCGGCTGCGGAAAATCGACGCTGCTCAGGATGATCGCCGGGCTGCGGCCGATGAGCCGCGGCACGATCCGTGTCGACGGCGTCCCCGTCACGCGGCCCATCCCGCAAGTCGGCATGGTCTTCCAGGCGGCCGTGCTGTTGCGCTGGCGGACGATCCTCGACAACGTCCTCTTGCCGGCCGAACTGGCCGGGCTCAATCCGAAACGCCATCGCGACAGGGCGATGGAGTTGCTTCGGTTGACCGGCCTCGAGGAGTTCGCCCGCAGGCTGCCGAGCGAACTCTCCGGCGGCATGCAGCAGCGGGCCTCGCTCTGCCGGGCGCTCCTTCTCGACCCGCCGCTTCTCCTCATGGACGAGCCGTTCGGCGCCCTCGACGCCATGACGCGCGACGAGATGAACCTCGAATTGCTGCGCGTCTGGGGCGAGGCCGGCGGTTCGAGCGGGCAGAAAAAGACGATCCTGTTCGTCACGCACTCAATCCCGGAGGCGGTGTTCCTGGCCGACAGGGTGGTGATCATGTCGCCGCGCCCCGGCCGCATCGCGCGCATCCTCGACATCAAGCTGCCGCGGCCGCGTAGCGTCGAGACGCGCGCGACGGCCGAGTTCGGTCAATACTCGCTGGAGATCTACGACATCCTCACCGGCCGGAACTCCAGCGGTGCCGACGCGGCCTTGATGGTGCCGGCTTGAGCGCTCCGCGCCTCAAGGTCGTCGAGATCATCAGGCGCGAGCGGCCCTATCGGCTGCGCATGCCCTTCCGCTTCGGCGTCATCACCGCCACGCATGGCCGCCAGGCCGTGATCGCCGTGCGCATCCGCCTTCGCGACGGGCGCGAAGAGACGGGCTATGCGGCCGAGGCGCTGGGGGCAAAATGGTTCGACAAGAACCCCGCGCTCAGCGACGAAGCCAACCATCACCAGTTGCGGAAGGCCATCGAGCTTGCCGGCGAAGCCTATTTGTCCGCCGCGCCGTCGACGGCCTTCGGGCTGTTCGCGGAACACTACCGGAGCCATCTCGACGCCTCGGCCGCCATCGGCCTCAACCCGCTCGTCGCCAGCTACGGGCCGGCCCTTCTCGACCGGGCGGTGTTCGACGCGCTCTGCCGGCTGCTGGGCATGAGCTTCTACGAGGCCACGCGCCGCAACCTCGCGGGGATTGGCCCGCACCCAATCGTCCCGGAGCTGGTCGGATTCGACTTCGGCAGTTTCCTCGAAACTCTCCGTCCAGCCACGACGATCGACCTCAGGCACACTGTGGGCCTGGCCGATCCCATCACGCGCGCGGACCAGAGCGAGCGTGTCGACGACGGGCTTCCGGAGACGCTGGAAGAAGTCGTCTCGACCTATGGCAATCGCTACTTCAAGGTCAAGGTAAGCGGGAACGAGGCCGCGGACCTCGACCGGCTGGCGCGGATCGCGGCCGTGCTCGACCGCTCGCCCGATCCCTACTTCCTGACGCTCGACGGCAACGAGCAATATGAGACAGCCGAGGCCGTGCTCGACCTTCTCGAACGTATGGGCAGGGATAAGAAGCTCCGGCGCCTTCTTGCCTCGATGCTCTATCTGGAGCAGCCGATCAAACGGGCTGCGGCGCTGTCGCAGCCGGTCACCGCGCTCTCTGCCCTGACGCCTGTCATCATCGACGAGTCGGATGGCGAACTCGCCTCGTTCCCCCAAGCGCGAGCCCTCGGCTATCGCGGCGTCTCGTCCAAGGCCTGCAAGGGCTTCTACAAGTCGCTGCTCAACCTGGCGCGCTGCCGAGTCTGGAACATGGACGGGGGTGACCGCTACTTCATGTCCGCCGAAGACCTGACCTGCGAGCCGGGCGTTGCCCTGCAGCAGGATCTGGCGCTGGTGAACCTTCTTGGCCTCACCCATGTCGAGCGCAACGCGCATCATTTCATCGACGGCTTCGATGGACGCCCGCCGGCGGAAGCCGAGGCTTGGCGACGGGCCAATCCGGATCTCTATGGGGTGCGGGACGGACGCGTACGCTTGGCGATATCAGACGGACGGCTGGAGATAGGCTCCCTCGATTGCGCGGGCTTCGGCAGCGGCGTCGTTCCTGATCTGGACGCCACGGAAGCGATGCCGACCGCCGACTGGCCGCCCAACGGGGTTCCGGCATGATTGGCTACGCCGCCTATGATGCTCTCGGCCTGGCGGACCTCGTCCGCCGCCGAGAAATCTCCGCGGCGGAACTGCTCGATGCCGTTCTCGAGCGCGTGAGCGAGATCAATCCGCGCCTCAACGCTATCGTCACCCCGCTTTATGAAGACGCCCGCCAAGCGGTCCAGGCGCCTTTGCCGGACGGACCTTTCACCGGCGTACCTTACGTCTTCAAGGAACTCGTCGTATCGGTCGCGGGCACGCCGACCACCTCGGCCTCACGCCTCTTCGCGGATAACATGGCTGCCGGAGAAAGCGAAATCGTCAGGCGTTGCCGCAACGCCGGGCTGGTCGTCATCGGCAAGACCAACTCCTCGGAGTTCGGGCTTTCCGCCGCCACCGAGCCGGCGCTTTTCGGCGCCACGCACAATCCCTGGGACCTTTCCCTGTCGCCCGGCGGGTCGAGCGGCGGCTCCGCCGCGGCCGTGGCCGCCGGACTGCTGCCGATGGGCCATGCCACGGATGGCGGCGGGTCGATCCGTATTCCCGCCGCCTGCTGCGGGTTATTCGGGCTGAAGCCGACGCGCGCCCGCATCACCGCCGGCCCCGAGGGTGGCGAAGGGCTGGCCGGGCTCGCCAGCCAGCACGCGGTCACCTGGAGCGTTCGCGACAGCGCCGCCCTGCTCGACGTGACGGCGGGCGCACTGCCCGGCGACCCCTATTCGCCCGCGCCGCCGAAGCGTCCCTATATCGAAGAGGCCGGACGCGATCCCGGCCGCCTGCGCATCGCCTATTCCAGCCGCACGCTTCACGGCGCCCCAATCGATCCGGAGATCGTCGCAGCCACCGAAGCGGCGGCGCTGCTATGCGAAACGCTCGGCCACGAGGTCGTCGAAGCCGCGCCGGAGTTCGATTTCGAGACCGTCACGCGGAGCTTCGCCGCCGTCTTCCAGGCGAACACCATGGCCAATATCGCACGGGCGACGGACGGCGAACTCCCCGAAGACGGATCCATCGAACCGCTGACGCGCGCCATCGCCGAACGCGGCCGCACCATGCCCGCCGCCGACTATATCCGCCACCTGCAAACCCTGCAGCGCGAGAGCCGCCGCATCGCCGCTTTCTTCGAACGGCACGACGTCTGGCTCACCCCGACGCTCGCCACGTCGCCCCAACCCACCGGCTATTTTGACGTCAACAGCGAGGATGTGGAGAGCTGGCTGGAAAAGCTGCTCGCCTTCACGCCCTTTGCGTTCCTGTCGAACATCACCGGCCAGCCGGCCATGTCCGTTCCCCTCGGCGAAAGCCGGAACGGCCTCCCCATCGGCTGCCACTTCACCGCCCGCTACGGCGAGGAAGGTCTGCTCTTCCGCCTTGCCGGGCAACTCGAGCGCGCCCGTCCCTGGGCCGGCAGACGGCCTGTGGGCTGGCGATAGGGCGTCTGCCGCTCAGATTGTCGGTCGCGAACGTAGCGTTCGACCGCCCTGTGGAATACCCCTTGTATGAGGAAATCCTGCTATGGATGAGGAGTTGGCTCTGCAGGGGTGGCCACCCCTGCAGAGCCGGTCGATTGTCGGATCGGAAACCCCTGAGCCGTTGCTGGCTGAGGATGAGCGTGATCGCAGTCGACTTTCTTCATCGGACCCGGATGGTTGCTTGAACACCCTGGTTCGCATTAACGCAAGGTTGGGTCGACGAAGATGAACGATACTAAGGCCTGTGATCAGTTGCGATCAATGAGGTCCGCCCGACACAGATCGGCGGCATCGATGCCGCGCCCGCGGACCTCACAGAAGCCTCCAGATTCCCAAATCACCGGAGATGTGATTCTTGAGGTGTCGGCGAATCAGGGGGCGCCGACCGGATGGCACGTCGTTATGCCTTGCGTGATGATCAATGGGAGCGCATCAGAGATTTCTTGCCTGGCCGTGAAGGTCATGTCGGCGGCACCGCCAAGGATAACCGGCTGTTCGTGGAGGCGGTCTTGTATCGCTATCGGGCCGGAATCCCGTGGCGTGACTTGCCGGAGCGGTTCGGCCACTTCCGGGTCATTCATACGCGCCATACACGCTGGAGCAAAAGCGGGGTCTGGCAGAAGGTTTTCGAACTTCTCGCCGAAGACGCCGACAATGAATACGCCATGATCGATTCGACCATCGTGCGCGCCCATCAACACAGCGCCGGCGCAAAAGGGGGGACCGGGAACGCGAAGCCATAGGGCGCAGCAAGGGTGGGCTGAGCACCAAAATCCACGCCCGTTGTGACGCCTTGGGCAATCCGACCGGCTTTCATCTGACGCCTGGCCAGAAGCATGATCTGTGCGGAGCCGATGCGCTTTTGCCTGACCTGTTCGACAAGATCACCGCCTTCATCGCCGACAAGGCATTCGATGCCAAAGAGCGTGTGCTCGATCTGCTTCAAAGCGCCGGTGTCGATATCGTCATTCCGCCGCGATCAAACCGAAAACAACCACGCCGCTACGACACAGAGCTCTACAAGGCCAGGCATCTCATCGAGAACTTCTTCGCAAAGCTCAAACAGTACCGTGCCATCGCGACCCGCTACGACAAGCGCGCAACCAACTTCCTCGGCGCCATACACCTCGCCGCGGCCGTCATTCTCCTCAACTGATCACAGGCCCTAGCATGAAATGCGCCGGTGTGGATGTCTCCAAGGCCACGCTCGACGTTGCCGTTTTCGACGGGCAGCGTTTTGTGGAGACCAACGACGCCGCCGGCCACCGCCGGCTGGCGGCGCGGCTGACGGCGGCCGGGGTCGAACGGGTCGGCATGGAGGCGAGCGGCAACTACGAAGCCGCCGTCAGAGCGGCGCTCGAAGCGGTGGGCTTCGCGGTCAAGGTCTTCGATCCGCGTCAGGTCCACGGCTATCGCATCTTTCGCGGTCGCCGTGCCAAGAATGATGCGATCGATGCCGATCTGATCCTCGCCGCCACGGCGGCGCTGGGCAGCGGCGGCGCGGCGGCCGATCCGCGGCTGGCGGCCTTTCAGGAGCACATGACGCTGATCGACGCCCTCACCGACGACATTGCCCGGCACGAGACCCGGCGTGACCGCTTCAGCGATCCGGCGCATCGGCGCTACCTCGAGGCCGAGATCCGGCGGTTGAGCAAGCGCAAGTCCAAGGAGCTCGCCAAGCTCATTGCAAAGGTGAAGGCCCATGCCGATCTGGCCAAGCGGTTCGCCCTGCTGCTGAGCATCCCCGGCCTGGGCGAGATCACCGCCCTGGTCTTCGTCGTGCGCATGCCTGAACTCGGCCGCTTGAGCCGAGCCGAGGCGGCCGCGCTCGTCGGCGTGGCCCCCTTCGACCACGACAGTGGAACCCATGCCGGACAGCGCCGCATCGCGGGTGGACGCCGGCGACTGCGCAAGGCCGTCTACATGGCGGCCTTCTCGGCCGCCAACCACTGGAACCCGATCCTCGTGGCCTTCAGGAAACGCCTGGTCGACGCGGGCAAGACCTACAAACAGGCGATCGTCGCTTGCGCCAGAAAGCTGGTCCACATGGCCAACGCTGTCCTCGCCAGAGGAACGCCGTGGAACCCTCAAAATGCCAGCGCCTGAATCATGGTTGCTCATCCGACCTCGCCCTCACGGGCGAGGCCACCTTCTCCCACCAGGCCGTGTGAAAACTCGGGCATTGGTTTTTTTGATGTGTCGAGGAGCATCTTGGGCTTCCCAAATCAACCTGGATCGGATTCAAATTGTTGATCCAAAGCAGTGATTTGCCGGATTTTTGGTAGTTTGAGACGAGGCCGAAATGGCGCATATGACAGGCCAGTCGCGGGAGCAAACGAGCTTGTTCCCGGAAACCTTGGACGAGGCGGTCGGTGCCGATCATCCGGTGCGGGTCATCGATGCCTTCGTCGACAGCCTCGATCTGGCGCAGCTCGGTTTCTCCAAGGTTGTTCCCGAGGCCACGGGCCGGCCACCCTACGATCCGGGCGATTTGTTGAAGCTTTATGTGTACGGCTACCAGAACCAGGTGCGGTCGAGCCGCCGGCTTGCGGCGGAAGCGCGGCGCAACATTGAAGTGATGTGGCTCACCCATCGCGCGGCGCCGGCCTTCAAGACGATTGCGGATTTCCGCAAGGATCATCCGGAAGCGATCGTTGGGGTGTGCCGGGCCTTCGTGCGCTTCTGCCGGGAGCAGGCGCTGGTCGGCGGCACGTTGCTTGCGATCGACGGGACCAAGATCGATGCGGTGGCGAGCCGCAAGCAGGTGGTGACGGCCAAGGAACTGGAGAAGGCGACGGCGGCCGTGGATCGCAAGATTGCCGCCTATCTTGCGCAGATGGACGAAGCCGACCGGGACGAGCGCGCGGCGCAGACGGATGGCGTGGACGTTGCGGCGGCGGTGGCGGCCTTGCGGGCGCGCCGCGAGCAGATCCAGCAGCAGGCCGAGGCTTTGGCCGGACGCGGGTTGAGCCAGTGGGTTCGCACCGAGCCCGAGGCCAAGCTGATGCGCACGGCTCGGCACGGCCATCAGGTGGCCTACAACGCGCAGACCGTGGTCGACGCAAAACACAAGCTGGTGGTTGCCTTCGACCTGACCAATGACGGCAACGACCAGTGCCAGCTCCACCCGATGGCGGTGGCCGGCCGCGAAGCCGTGGACGGTGACAAGGTAACGGTGGTGGCCGATGCCGGCTATTCGAACGGCGAGCACGGCCAGCGCTGCGAGGACGACGGCATCACCGCCATCGTGCCGCGGGCCGAAACCGTTAACCCGGAAGGCAAAGAGTACTTCACCCGCGACCAGTTCAGCTACGACGCCGAGAGCGACAGCTGGCGCTGCCCGGCCGGCGAAACGCTCACCCACCGGGAGACCTCGTGGACGGAACAGAAGAAGAAGTACGGGACCAAGGCCTGTGCGGACTGTGCCTTGAAGCCGAAGTGCACGCAGGCCGCCAAGCGCACCATCATCCGCCACTTCCATGAAGATGCGCGCGAGGCGATGCACCGGCGCGCCATCAGCGACCCCGAGTGGATGGCGCAGCGGCGCATGCTGGTCGAACACCCTTACGGCACCATCAAATGGATGATGGGCCATCCCCGGTTCCTGGTCCGCGGGCTGAAAAAGGCCAGGTCCGAGTTGGCGCTCAGCGTCCTGGGCTACAATCTGAAGCGGGTGGTGAACATTCTGGGTGTGCCGGCGCTGCTCCAGACCCTGCTGTCCTCGCAAGCATAGGGGGGCATGAACTCGTGCCTCAACTTCCAAACCACTCACCACGCTATGCCTCCGTCCAGTTCTCACACGGCCTGCCACAAGGGGAGAAGGCTGGAGCCTGGCTTTGCCGGCTCCGCAAATCACCGACCTCGATGATTGGCCGAAGCGTTGATGCGGGCGTTCCCTTCTCCCCTTGTGGGAGAAGGTGGCCTCGCGAAGCGAGGTCGGATGAGGGGTCGGCAGCCATCGACATTCGAAATGTAGCGTGCGGAACTGGGCCAACTGAAAATCCCCGCGTGCTCGCGCCTCACCCCTCCAAGCTGCCGCCGAACGAAACGATAAGCTCCTCGGCCATGCGCCGGAAGCGGGCGCTCGGCCCTTCCAGCCCTTCGCTCTGGCGGCTGATCTTGGCGCCTTCGAGCAGCAGCGCCAGCATGTCGGCCGCGAGTTCCGGCCTGCTGAGCCCTGCCCCTTTGCAGAGCTCCGCGAGACGGTCGCGATGGGCCTTCTTGGCCTCTTCGATGACGCGCTTGGCCGGATGGTCGCCATCGGCGAGTTCGACCGCCGCATTGGCCATCTCGCAGCCGCGCTCGCCCGAACGCAGAAAGGCCGCGCCGTGCTCCACCCAGGCCCGAAGCTGCGCTCGCGGGTCGCCGGGATGATCGGTTTCCAGACCGCACCACCACGCGCTGCCCTCGTCGACGCATTTCTGCATGCATTCGACGATGAGGTGATCCTTCGAGCCGAAATGCCGGTAGAGCGTCATCTTGTTGGTGTGGGCGGCCTCGGCGATGGCGTCGACGCCGACTCCCTTGATGCCGTGTTGCTGGAACATCTCGCGCGCCGTCACCACGATGCGGTCTCGCGGACGCAGGGTCGGCTGATCGATCACTTCGTCGTGTTTCACTTTTTGGTCCGCCATGGCTTGACCAGGATGTTACCGAGTAGTAACAGTTGCCTTGTTACTTACCGGTAACACCCCTGACAGCGTCCTGTCAAGAACGAGCGTTCAGGGGCCGCGATTTCCGGGAAATCGGGATCGCCCAAGCATAGATGTTGACCCGATCGTATCGGACCGCGGACAGGCCGCGATTCCGAAAAAGGAGGATTTATGGCTTCGTTCCACCAGAACCTGACCGTCGACCAGCTTCTGAACGACCCCATGACCCTCGCGGTCATGCGGGCCGATCGTATCGACCCCGCGGCCTTCCGCGCGATGCTGGCCGGGCAGGCGAAGCGCCTCAGGGAAGCTGAGGCGGCCGCCTACGCCCTTCCCGCCGGCAGACTGTTCCTACCCGCGCCGTCGCCACTCGACAGCATACGGGCCTTCTGACCCGGATACCGAAAGACCCTGACCCATGGTCGATTATTTCATCCATCGCCCGATCTTTGCATCGGCGATCGCCATCATCATGCTGCTCGCCGGCGGGATCGCCTATTTCCTGTTGCCGGTGTCGCAGTTTCCCGACATCTCGCCGCCGCAGGTCGTGGTCAGCGCCAACTATCCCGGCGCCAGCGCGCAGGTCGTCGCCGATACGGTGACGACACCGCTCGAGCAGACGATCAACGGCGTCGAAGGCATGACCTACATGTCCTCGACCAGCTCGAACGACGGCTCGTCGCGCATTACCGTCACCTTCGACGTGGGCTATCCGCTGACGACGGCGGCCGTCGACGTGCAGAACCGCGTATCGCAGGCCGCGTCGTCGCTCCCGGCAATCGTCAACCAGGCCGGCGTGACCGTGAACAAGCAGAATCCGAGCTTCACGCTGATGGTGAACATCACCTCGCCCGACGGCTCGATCGACCTCACCACGCTCAGCAACTACGCCTATCTCCGGATCGCCGATCCGCTGAAACGCGTCACCGGCGTCGGCGACGTGCAGCTCTTCGGCGAACGCCGCTATTCGATGCGCGTCTGGCTCGACCCGGACAAGCTCGCCAATCTCGGCATCACCGCCGTCGATGTCCAGAACGCGATCGCCGAACAGAACGTCCAGGTCGCAGCCGGCAAGATCGGCCAGTCGCCGGCTCCATCAGGCACGGCCTTCGAGCTTCAGGTCAACGCGGCAGGCCGTCTGAGCGACCCCAAGCAGTTCGGCGACATCGTGGTGCGCGCCAATTCCGCGACCGGCTCGCTGGTGCGCCTGCGCGACGTCGCGCGCATAGAGCTCGGCGCGCTGCTCTACAATTCGACCGTCTTCGACAACGAGAAACCCACCGTCATCCTCGCTGTCTTCCAGATGCCGGGATCGAACGCCCTGGAGCTCCAGAGGAACGTCGTTGCAAAGATGGAGGAACTGTCGGCGCAATTCCCGAAGGGCATCGCCTATTCGATCCATTACGACACGACCCGTTTCGTGTCCGCGGCCATGGAAGACGTGGTCAAGACCCTGCTCGAGGCGCTCGTGCTCGTCGTCGCCGTCGTCTTCATCTTCCTGCAGAGCTGGCGCACCACCATCATCCCTGTTATCGCCATCCCGGTCTCGCTGATCGCCACGCTGACGGTCATGCTGATGCTGGGCTTCTCGCTCAACATGCTGTCCCTGCTCGGCATGGTGCTCGCCATCGGCCTGGTCGTCGACGACGCCATCGTCGTCGTCGAGAATGTCGAACGGCAGCTGGAGGCCGGGCATCCGCCCCTCGAAGCCGCGCGGCGCGCCATGAAGGAGGTGACTGGCCCGATCATCGCCACGACGGCCGTGCTGATGGCGGTGTTCATCCCGGTGGCCTTCATCCCCGGCGTCACCGGCCAGCTCTACAACCAGTTCGCGCTGACCGTGGCGATCTCCGTCGGTATCTCGGCCTTCAACTCGCTGACCTTGAGCCCGGCGCTCTCCGCCGCCTTCCTGCGCCATCGGCCGCCGTCCAGCTTCTTCCTCTATCGCTGGTTCAACAACGGCTTCGCCAGGCTGTCCCACGCCTATGCGTCGTCGGTGCGCGGCCTGATCCGGCTGCGTTGGGCCGTGCTCGGCGTGTTCGCGGTGCTCGTCGCGGCGACCTATCTGGTTTCGACGCGCATTCCCTCGGCCTTCCTGCCGGTCGAGGACCAGGGCTACTTCTTCGCCATCGTGCAATTGCCCGACGGCGCGTCGCTGGAACGCACCGACGCGGTCGCCAACAAGGTGCGCGATGAGCTTCTCGCCACGCCTGGCGTCGGAAATGTGATGTCGGTCAGCGGCTTCAATTTCCTGACCTTCGCCAACCAGTCGAACTCGGCGGCGCTGTTCGCCATCCTGAAGCCCTGGAGCGAGCGCGGCCCCGGCCAGAGCGCGACCGATATCGTCGATGCGGTCCGGCCGAAGCTGTTCGGCATGCCCGATGCGATCGTGCTCGCCTTCGAGCCCCCGTCCATCCAGGGTCTCGGAACGACCGGCGGCTTCGAGTTCCAGGTCGAGGACCTGACCGGGCGCGGCGCCGAGGCGGTCAACGAGGCCACGCAGGCCCTGCTGGCCGAGGCGCGCAAGCAGCCCGAGCTCAACCCGCAGACGCTGTTCACGACCTTCTCGACTTCGACGCCGCAATACAGCTACGACCTCGACCGCAACAAGGCGAAGCTGCTCGGGCTCAACCTGCCTGATGTCTTCAACACGCTGCAGATCTATCTGGGCTCACTCTATGTGAACGACTTCAACCTGTTCGGCCGCACTTTCCGCGTCACGCTTCAGGCCGAGCAGGATGCACGCGCCCAGGCGTCCGACCTCACCCGCCTCTATGTCCGCAACGCTTCGGGCGAGATGGTGCCGCTGTCGACGCTCGGCAACGTAAAGCCCATCGTCGGGCCGGAGACGGTGACGCATTACAACAACTACGGCTCGGCGCTCATCAACGGCGCGGCCGCGCCGGGCTACAGCTCCGGCCAGGCCATCGAGGCCATGCAACGCGCGGCCGCCACGGCCCTGCCGCAGGGCTTCGGCTATGAATGGACAGGCATCACCTATCAGGAACTCAGGGCGGGATCGGTCGCAATCGCGGTGTTCGCGCTGGCCATCGTCTTCGTCTTCCTGATCCTGGCCGCCCAGTATGAGAGCTGGTCGATGCCCTTCATGGTGCTGCTGTCGGTGCCGACCGCCCTGTTCGGCGCGCTGCTGGCGATCTGGCTGCGCGGCATGGAGATGGACGTCTACTCGCAGATCGGCTTCGTCATGCTCATCGGGCTGGCGGCCAAGAACGCCATCCTGATCGTCGAATTCGCCAAGCATCTGCGCGAGCAGGGCATGAGCATCGTCGAAGCGGCGATGGAGGCCGGAAGGCTGCGGCTGCGCCCGATCCTGATGACGGCCTTCGCCTTCATCCTCGGGGTCGTTCCGCTGATGCTGGCGACCGGCGCCGGGGCGGCAAGCCGCCAGTCGCTCGGCACGGCCGTGTTTGGCGGCATGCTTGCGGCAACGATCCTCACGCTCGCCTTCGTGCCGGTCTTCTACGCCGTGATCGAGCGCTGGCGCGAACGCAAGTCCGCGCCCGAAACCCACACGACGACGGCGGTCTCCCACGCCGAAGCGGCCGAATGACAAGGAAAGAACCCATGCGATACTGGAAAACCACGACAGCCGTCGCCCTCATCGCGGCCACCGCTCTGTTCGTCCATGCCAATGGCGGGCCGGAGATTCTCTTCGATGTGCTGAGCAAGCCGGCCGGGGCCGCCGTCGCCCCGGCCGCTCCGCAGGCCATGCCGGTGCCCGTGACGTCGGTGGTCAAGAAGACCCTCCCCCTCTATCTCGACTACACGGCGCGAACGGAAGCCATCCGCAGCGTCGCCCTGCAGGCGAAGGTCTCCGGCTACATCGTCGACCAGCCCGCGGCCGACGGCGCCGACGTCGGGCAGGGCGACCTGCTCTACCTCATCGACCAGCGCGACTATCAGGTCGCGCTCGACCGGGTGAAGGCGCAGATGGATCGCGACGTGGCCTCGCTCGAATACACCAAGGCCAACCTGACCCGGGGCTCGGACCTGTCGAAGACCGGCTTCCTGTCGAAGGACGGCTTCGAGCAGCGCAGCAGCGCCGTGGAACAGAGCGAGGCCGTCGTCGCCGCGGACAAGGCGGCAGTGGCCGAGGCTCGGCTCAATCTCGGCTACACCGAGATCCGCGCCCCCTTCGACGGACGCCTCGGACGCAACCAGGCACCTGTCGGCACCCTCGCGGGCGCCGGCGGCACGACCCTCAACACGCTGGTGCAGGTCAGCCCGATCTATGTGACCTTCTCGCCGAGCGAGACCGATCTCGCCTTGCTTCGCCGGGCCAAGGCCGCCGGTCCGGTCGCCGCCGAGGTCACGGTGCCGGGAGACCCATCCGCCCCGCGAAGGGGCGAATTGACCTTCATCGACAACAGGGTCGACCCCGCCACGGGGACCATCGTCGCGCGAGCCACCATCGCCAACGCCGATCGCGCGCTGCTGCCCGGCCAGTATGTGAACATCCGGCTGCTGGTCGGCGAGCAACCCGACAGCCTTCTGGTGCCGCAGGTCGCGCTCGGCTCCAGCCAGCTCGGCAAATATGTCTATGTGGTCGACGCCGGAAACACCGTGGGGATGCGCATGGTCGAGCTCGGCCAGACCGACGGCGAACTGGTCGCGATCGTCAAGGGCATCCAGGAAGGCGACCGGATCATCAGCGGCAACCTGCAGAAGATCGGCCCCGGAATGCCGGTCGAGCCCCAGCCCGTTCAGACAGCCGCCGCGCCTGCCTCCTGACCTCCCGGGTGACAGCGGCCGCCGCCCGCCGGGACCGGCGGGCGGCCTCTTCATCGGTCAGCATGTTCGTACGACCGAACAATTCCTTGTCCTGCCGGAGCCTTGGTGCTTTGTTGCCCTCCGTATCGACGGACAGACGGGAGCGAAAGCATGACGAAGCTGGATGGCGGCTGCCGTTGCGGACAGGTTCGCTTCAGGGTGACCGCCCTGCCGCTGGTGGCGATGGCCTGCCACTGCACCGGTTGCCAGCGCATGACGGGCAGCGCCTTTTCCCTCAGCGCGGCGATCCCGAGCGACGGCTTCGCCGTCGTCGAGGGCGAGCCCGTGATCGGCGGGCTGCACGGCGCGACGCGGCACTACTTCTGCCCGCACTGCATGAGCTGGCTGTTCACCCGCCCGGAGGGCATCGACTGGTTCGTCAACATCCGCACCACGATGCTCGACGAGCCCGCCCGCTTCCCGCCCTTCATCGAAACCTTCACCAGCGAGAAGCTGCCCTGGGCGACGACCTCTGCCAAACACAGCTTCGAGACCTATCCGCCCTTCGAGGCCTATGAGGAACTGACCAGGGAGTACGCGCAATCCCTGGCCGGAAACGCAGACTGACGGGTACGGCGGATCGAGAATCGATGGCTCGATGTCAGGTCGGCGGAACAATGGAGCGGCAGGGACTGCTCATCAATTCTTGCTGACCACCCTGTCACGCGATTGACTTTTTTCCCCCGCAACCGGATTGTTGACGTCTCATCTCACTTTCGGAGATTTCTGCCCGCTCGGTGCCGGAGTGCCGCGAGAAGCAGCTTTTCTGCCGACCTCGTGTCAAGGTGCGCGAACGGGCCTCGTCCTGCAAAAATCCAGTTGTTTACAGGACGCGCACCCCTGCCCCCGGGGATCAGGCTGGCAGCGGACGCCGTCCGTTGCGGTCAGTCCGGATCCCTCTCGAACGTCACCGATCCCGGCGGTAGTCGAACCCAGGGATGCCTGCGGCTGTCGTAGACGGAGACGGTCGGTGGCTGAAAGCCCGGGTCCGCCAATGCGCCGACCGCGACACTCACCGTATCGTCATTGCCTTCCTCGGTGTGGAAGACCGTCGTTCCGCAGATTGGGCAGAACCGGAAGACGAAGCGGGCGCCCATGTCCCCGACGCGGACATATTCCGTGGCGGCACCGTAGACCTTGAAGGGCGCCGGGAAGCTGGCAAGCGCGGCGAACACGCTGCCAGTCCGCCTCTGGCAGGCGAGGCAGTGGCAGATGCCGACGCCCAGAGGCTCGCCACCGACTTCGATTCGCAAGCCTCCGCAGGAGCAGGACGCTGTTCTGGACGGCATCGGACACCTCCACCCGTAGCAACGTGGATCGCATGAACATGCGGGCGACCGTCCGGACGGACCGGCGGCAGCCAGCGAGGTCAGGTAAGCCTGTAATGCCGAGGCTTTCAACAGGCCATCGCGTATGGTCCGGGGGCTTGAACCGAGATACAGCCTATCCGGCGGGATCGTCGAGCAACCGCTTCGACCGTGTCTTTGGCCCTGGCCCGCGCATGTAGTACATTTCGGGGCGGTACGAATTCCGACCCGATATCATCGACCGGATCGATGTCATCCAATGGCCGGCGGCGGCCTTGGACGAAGGACTATGGCCGCTGGCGGACGGCACCGACGAAGCGGACGAAAAGCTGCCTCGGCCCGTGACGGGTTCGTCATATCCGAGTCTTTGCCCCGTCGCGGGATCGAAGTAGTGGAGATGTCCGGCGCGCGGCATCAACCGGATGCGATCTCCGCTCTTCAGGCGAAGCCGCTCGCGAACAAGGCAGTTCAGCGTCGCCTCCCCGAGCCTCGTCACGATAAGCATCTCGGACCCCGTCTGCTCCACGACCACGACCTCAACCTCCGCACCGTCGGGGTGGATGTCGAAATGCTCGGGACGGACACCGAGCACAACCTCGCGATCGCCGAAGGCTTGCATATCCTCGGCGGTGAAGATGGGGCCGCCGTCCGCCATGAACCGACCGTCGCGCAAGGCGCCGGTGACGAAGTTCATCGCGGGCGAGCCGATGAAGCCGGCGACGAACATGTTCGCCGGGCGGTCGTAGAGGTCGAGCGGACTGCCCACCTGCTCGATGATGCCGTCGCGCATCACCACGATCTTGTCCGCCATGGTCATGGCTTCGATCTGGTCGTGGGTGACATAGACCGTGGTCGTCTTCAGCCGCTGATGCAGCGCCTTGATCTCGACGCGCATCTGGACACGGAGTTTCGCATCGAGATTGGAGAGCGGCTCATCGAAAAGAAACACCTTGGGGTCACGCACGATGGCGCGGCCCATGGCGACGCGTTGCCGCTGCCCGCCGGAAAGCTGCTTCGGAAGGCGCTGGAGAAGCGCCTGCAGGCCGAGTATCTCGGCTGCCGCAGCAACCCGGCGCTCGATCTCCGCTGCCGGCCTTCCAGCGAGCTTCAACGAGAAGCCCATGTTCCTGGCCACGGTCATGTGCGGATAGAGCGCATAGTTCTGGAAGACCATCGCGACATCGCGCTCGCGCGGGGCGACATCGCTGACGACCCGGTCGCCGATCACGATGTCGCCGTCCGTCAGCCCCTCCAGGCCGGCAATTATGCGAAGCAGCGTCGACTTTCCGCAGCCGGACGGACCGACCAGCGCAACGAACTCGCCATCGGCGACCTCCACGTCGACGCCTCGCAGGACGTTCACCGCACCGAAGGATTTTCTCGCATTGCAAATGGATACGGGCGCCATGTCTCAGGTCTCTCGATTCGGGGCATTCGTGGCTGGATCATCCGTCCCGCCGACAACGACATCGATTGCGAAGCTGCGCTTCTCGCCAGGCGCAAGCAGCGGCGTGACCTCATTCGAGCCGTCCGAACGGCGACCGGCACTGCAAGGCTCGACCGAGAGCACGCCGCAGCCGGGGCGCAGGTCCTGCCAGAGCTGGAGCCAGGGCAGCGCGTCCGTGCGCCAGCGGAATTCGATGATTTCACCGCCGGTCACGCAACATGAAGCCCACTCGCCTCTTGCTTCATGCAGCACGGACGGTCCCGGCGCGCCCGGGCTCGGCAGTTCCAGCGGACCGGCAATACGGCGTCCATCCAGGAACAGTCGTGTCGTCTCGTCGATGGCGGGGAAGCCGAGATTGAAATGGTAAAGGGCAAGCACGGCCAGCGCCTCGGCGCCGACGACCTCGACCGTATCGCGCAGCCGGATCGTCCGGCCGCCGATCGGCGCCTCGATACGGCGACGCAATCGGTAGCCGCCGGCGCCATAGGCCCAGGCGACAATCTCGCCTTCGCAGAAAAGCACGGGCTCCTCGGCGTCCCAATCCTCGCCATGCCCGGTCAGACGCGCCGGCGTGAAGGGTGCCGAACCGTGCAGCGAATGACCGCCTGCCGGCTGGCGGATGTGATCGAAGCCGCAGGTGTTGAGGAAACCGCCGAATCCGGCATTGAAGCGGCGCTCGGGATCGACCCCTTCAGGCGGCAGGCGGAAACCCGCCGGGCTTTGCCAACCAAGTTGCACCCCGCGCCACGACAAAGTGGCGATGTCGAGCATGCGACCAGCCGTCACCCAGAAATCCAGGCCGCCGCCCGTCGAGAAGACGAGAGCCTCGACCCCTGCCTCCGGCCCGTCGGCCATCACGACGCGCCGGACGCTCGCCACCTGTCTGAGGTCGCCGACAAGCGTCCGGAGAGTGGCGGGTGGAAGAGCCATGTTCAGGCTGCTTCGGCTTGGGCGAGGGCGAGCCTTGCAAAGGCCTCGGGCGGCGCACCATTGGCTGCCATAAGCCGGACCATGAGCGTCTTCATGCGCGTTTCGATCGCCGGATCGGCGAGCGGACGTTCCTGACCGGGATCGGCCTCGAGATCGTAGAGCCGCGTCTCGGATTCCAGCAAGGCGCCGGGCCCGTAATTGTTGTACATCGGCGAACGCTCGATCACCGGCACCTTGAGCAGCGCGGCGCCCTTGGAGAATTCGAGCGGCGGAGAAATCGTCACCTCCGACAGTTCCTCGGGCGTGAAGGGCGAGAAGATGTGCGTCGGCATGAGCGTGTACTGGTAAAGCTCCTGCTTCGACAGATCCTCGGGAAATCGATGATAGGTGTATCGGCCGTCGGCCACGTTCACCGCGCCGCCGAAATAGCCGAACAGGGCTCCATCCCGCATCGCGGTGCCATCGGCCATGTGGCAGAGCGAGAAGCCCTCGTTTTCGGCCGGCGGCTCGGCGCCGAAAAGATCGAGGAAGGTGGGCGCCAGATCGATCGACTGGGTGAGAGCGGCCGAGCGCGTTCCGGCGAGATCGGGGCGTCGCGGATCGTGCAGGAACAGCGGAATATGCGCGACCTCCTCATAGAGGTTCATCCGGTTCTTGGCCCAGAAATCGTGCTCGCCCAGCAGGAAGCCGTGATCGGTGGTGACGACCAGGGCGGTATCCTTCCACATGTCGTGGCGGTCGAAATAGTCGAGGAGTTCGCCGAGCAGGTGATCGCACATGGCGACGACGGCATAGTAGTTGGCGCGCAGTTCCTCGCATTCCTCGGGCAGTTCGTCGACGCGGCCGTAGCGGGGCCAATCCCGGATCGGCCCTTTCCACCCGGTATCGAATGCTTCCTTGAAGCGGGCCGGCGCGGTGAAGGGCTCATGCGGATCGAAGGTCTCGATCTGCAGCATCCAGTTGTCGGCCTCCCGGTTGCGATCGAGGAAATCGAAGCCCTCGGCGAAGCAGCGGACGGACGGGAAGTCCTTCTCATCCCTGATGAACTCGCGATTGATGATGTTCTGACCGAAATAGCTGCGCCTGGCATCGCTGAACTGGCGCGCATGGTATCTCTCGCGCAGCCGTTCCCAATGCGGCTGCACCATGGCCTTCCAGCGGTCGCCTTCCTGCCCCCTGACGAATTCGTAGGAATCGTAGCGGTTGTGATAGGTCGCTCCGCCGTCCTCCCAATAGTGGAAGTGGTCCGTCACGAGGTGGCTGTAGGTGCCCTGCTGCCGGTGCAGTATTTCGGGGAAGGCATTGTCGAACGGTTCCAGCGGCCCCCAGCTGCGGTGGAGGAAGGTGAGCCTGCCCGTCAGCATGTCGCGGCGGGCCGGCATGCAGGGCAGGCTGCCGACATAGTGGCGATCGAACGCGACCGAGCGTCTTGCCAGCCGGTCGAAATTGGGGGTGGGGATGCGCGTTCCGCCATAACATCCGAGCATGTGGCGATTGAGCGAATCGAAGAGGACGAATACGGCCTTCAATCTGGTCTCCGCTGTCTGACTGGAGCGGCGGACGCACCGATGAAATCGGTGCCGCCGCTCTATCCGTTTGTTTGAGCATCGGATTTGTTCCGAAACCGGTACCCACTTTCGGGTCCGGTGCTCTGGTGGTCTATTTCACGGCGCCCTGGGTCAGGCCCTTGACGATGTAGCGTTGCGCGACGAGCAGCACGATGAGCGCAGGGATCATCGCCAGCGCCGCGCTCGCGGCCATCTGCGTGTACTGGATCTCGAAGTCCTGTGCGTATTTGGCGATCGCCACCGGAACAGTGGCCGTCTGCTTCATCGTCAGGGTGAGCGCCACGGCGAATTCGTTCCACGAGAAGACGAAGGTCAGGATCGACGTCGCGGCGAGGCCTGGCGCGATCATCGGCAGAATGACGTGCCACAGCAGCACCGGCGTGGTGGCGCCGTCCATGATCGCAGCTTCCTCGAGTTCCCTCGGCACTTCACGGATGAAGACGCTCATGAGCCAGATCGCCATCGGCAGATTGAGCGCCGCATGGGCGAGGATCAAGCCCGTGAAGGTGTTCTCGAGGCCGACGGTCCGCGCCATGGTGAACCAGGCGCTCGCCAGGGCAACCGGCGGGATCATGTGGAAGATCAGGGTCCAGGCGAGGAACACCTGCACGACCCAGCGGCGCCAGCGCATCCGGTTGAGCGAGAAGGCGGCCAGCGTCGCGACCGCGACGCAGAGCACCGTGCTCAGCACGCCGACGATGATGGAGTTGCGATAGTTGAGCAGGAAGTCGGAGGTCTTGGAGAACAGCACTTCCTGGAAGTTGGCCCAGATCGGACTGAACGTCAGGCTGCCCATCAGCAGCGATATCTGGGTGCGGAAGCCTGCCGCGACCGTCCAGGCGACCGGCGTCAGCACGATGAACGCGCAGACGACGAGCACGAGGTGGATGGGAAACGAGGAAGGCTCGCGTGCGGAACGCCGGATCATGACGCGCCCTCCGATCGGCGGCGCGCGGACAATGCGACGACCAGCAGCAGACAGACGAGAAAGATCACCGCCACCGACATCGCCGAGCCGTAACCTGCCTTATCCTCGGTGAAGAAACGCTGGTAGAGCGTGAAGCTGATGACCTCGGTGGCCGTACCCGGTCCGCCGCTGGTCAGCAGGTAGACCTCGTCGAAGACCTTGAAGGCAAGGATCAGGCGGAAGGCGAAGGTGACGACGATTGTGGGAACCATCAGCGGCAGCGTGATGTGGAGCAGTTCCTGCCAGGGTCTGGCACCATCGATCTTGGCGGCTTCGAACACGTCCTGCGGCAGGGATTCGAGTCCGGCCAGGAAGAGCAGGAAGCAGAACGGCGTCCAATGCCAGATGTCGACCATGATGACGGAGAGAAGCGCCGTCTCCGCGCTTCCAAGCCAATCATGCGGCGTGATGCCGACGGTGGCGAGCACCGTGTTCGCCAGGCCGAAATCATAGTTGAGCATCAGTTTCCAGATCGCGCCGATGACAATGCCAGGAATGAGGATCGGCAGGATGAAGATCGCCCTGTAGAGGACGCGCCCGCGTGTGACCTTGCTGCAAAGCACGGCGAGCGCGAACCCCAGCACCATCTGTCCGGCGACCGCGCCGAAGGCGAAGATCACGGTGTTCCACAAGGCGGCCCCGAGCAGGGCATCGTCGAACAGCGCGCGGTAGTGGGCGAAGCCGGCCCACGACCGCACGGGCTGTCCATCGACCCAGGCGATGTTCTGGAAGCTGGTCAGGAAGAGACCGGCGAGCGGCAGGACGCTCAACGCCAGCATGACGGCCAACGCCGGCGAGAAGGTGAGCCAGCGCCAGAGACGCTGGTCAGCGCTTTCGATTTGCCTGCGGGAGCGCGCGGCAGACATGTCGCGCGCCCCTGTCGACTGGATCGTCGTCACCGGCTTCTCCTCCGCGCGGCTACTTCAGGGGTTCCAGCGCTCCGGTCTTGTAGAAATGACCGGCCATGACCTTCTGGATCTCGTCGGCCATTCCATTGAGCGCGTCGACGCTGGTGACTTCGCCGGCGATGGCGCGATTGAGGCCCAGTTCGAGAATGGCGATCACCTCGCTCGCTTCCGGGAACTGATAGATGTTGACGGCATGCGGCAGCGCCTCCGCGAGCGGCTTCATCCAGCGATATTTGCGCTCGTCCGCGATCGGCTCCTCGTAGACCGCCGCATGCACGGGAATGCCGCCGGCATTGGCGGTCTCGAGTTGGGCGTCCTTCGTCTGGTACCAGCGCAGGAACTCGACAGCGGCGCGCTTGCGGTCATCGGGTACGTTCCTGGAGATGCCCGCCAGCCAATGACCCAGACCGGGCGCGGTGGGCAGGCCGGGCAGCGAAGGCGGCGGCGCCCACTCGACCTTGTCGACGATCGCCGACTTGTTGGGATCGTCCATCTGCGACCATGCTGCGATGACCATCATGATATGAGCGGCATGGCCGGTGACCATCGCCTGGATGACTTCGGCCTGGTCGGAAGCGGCGGTCTTGGGATGGCCTGCTTCGCGCGCCAGCCGGATGTAATAGTCGAGCGCTTCCCGACCCTCCGGCGAGTTGAACGTCACGCTGTAGTCGCCGGCAGACTGGTCCCTGAAGATCCCGCCGCCATGTCCATAGAGATAGGGGTAGAAGTCGTAGGCGACCGTGTGCGGTCCGCGGGCGCCGCGCTGCACGATCCCGTACATGCCGGGCGGGTTATGGAACTTGCGCGCATTTGCTTCGAGATCGGCGAAGGTCTTCGGCGCCTGCAGACCGGCCTCCTGGTAGAGATCGCCGCGATAGTAGAGCATCGGGATCAGCGGCGAGACGGGGATCGACATGAGCTTGCCGTCAGCCGTCACCGTCTTCTTCTCGGCATTGTAGTAGATCGTGTCGCCGAGCGTGTAGATTTCAGGGTCGAGCCTGAAACCCGGATCGATGTCGGTGATCGGGTCCACGAAGCCGCCGGCATACATCTCGGTGAACCAGCCGGAATTCATGATCAGTATGTCGTACTGGCCTTCCCTGGCGCGCACGGAATTGCGCTGCTTCTCGAGCGAGCCCGCGAACGGATTGACGTCCAGTTCGACCTTGTTGCCGGTCGCGGCCTCGTATGCCTCCACGGTCTTGCGGAAGCTCTCGAACCAGGGCGACTGGTTGATGACGATGGTGATCGGCGCAACGCTTTGCGCATAGAGCGGCCGGATCGACCCGAGGCCCAGCGCCGAGCCCAGGCCAGCCGCGCCCATGCCCTTGAGAAGGTTTCGTCTTGGAATGCGAAAATCGAGGCTCATTCTCTCTCTCCCTTCATGACTTCATGTGGTGATGCGAACCTCACCCGGTCGGCGACCCGGCCTCAAGCAACTCTCTTCCCTTTGTACCGGCATGCGCCGGTATGCCTTTCCTCCGATCGCTCACCGGCAGAATATCGGGCTCGCCCAACTCCATTGGCCGTTGGCCTGGCGCATGCGCACATAGACCCAATCCCCGGCGACCAACGGCTCGAGCCTGATGCGACCTGCCCACTGCCACTGATGCGGGCGCGGCAACGGATGGAAGCGGAAGGCGGGACTGTCTATCGGCCCGAGATTCCCCGACAGCGCGCCCTGCATGAGCCGCGACGCGGTAGCCTCGAAACGCTGTCCGTTTGTCTCGAGGACGAAGCGTGCATCCGGGTCGAGCACCACACGCGCCGCGAAAGCCTGCGTTGCGGCCGTCATGTTGTTCGGGTTGGCCGGCGCGGCGACGGCGAAGGATATGCGGCTTCCGTCCAGCGAGATCGCGTTCTCGTCGGCCGCGTCGCTCTTGCCTTCGAGCGGCGAGACCACTTCGCTGCCCCGAAGTCGCGGCTCCACCGAGAGGATCTCGCCGCCAACGAGGTCGAGGGTCCCCCGCCATTCGTGAACCTTCCCGCGAGCGCCCCAACCGAGCTCGAGCACAAGAAGGGTTTCCATGCGGCCCGCCGTGCGGTCGATCGGCGCCGGCAAGACGTCCGGCGTCACCCGCGCAGCCAGCGCGCCGTTCCGGATCACGTCTATATAGTCGATATGGCCACCAGCCACCGCTTCGATGCTCAGCTCCGGCTCCACATCGGGCGCGACGATGCCTCCGACCGGCACGCCGCCCAGCGAAGCGAAGAGATGCGTTCGATCGCCCGTCAGCGCGACCGTCTGCCTACGATGGATGGCGCCCCACAGCGCATCGCGCCGGTTCTCGGGCGCATAGACCGCCGACCTGCCGTGCCCGTAAGAGCCGGGATAGCCGCTGTGATGGTCGGTGTTGCCGAGAAAACCGAAGACGTGGCCGAGGTCGAGGCCGTGCCGAACGGTGCCGAAACCATCGCTCGGCCCCATGGAATGGAGGAAGGGCCGGTCCATGACCGAAGCCTCCGAGCAGCCATGCATCGAGACGATCTCCAGGACCGGCGACAGGTCCTCGACGAAAGTCTCCCAGTTGATGCCGCGCGCGCCGAGCCGGTAGCCGATGTGGTGCGGGAAGGCGAAGGCCCCCTCGCCCAGCTCGGCACGCAGCAGGCTGTGGAGCCTTTCCGGCGTGTCGGCTCTCAGCATAGGGCGACGGTCGAGATCGCGATAGACGATCGTGTAATCGCCATGCGCGAAGGAATGCATCTCGTAGCCGGGGAACACGGTGAAGACCCCGGGCTCGTCGATCGCCGCAAGACGATCGAAGTGCTCCGGCCAGAGCGCCTCGAGCCTGGCGAAACCCTTGACGTGGAAATCGACGATATGAGCCACGCTCGCATCGTCGACCGGCATGTCGGGCCAATAGGAGTGTCCGGTGACGGACACGAAGTCGAGCTGCCGTCTGGCCCGCGTCAGCGCCTGCGGGAGGCTGCCGTGCCCGTACGAGATGTCGCAATGGTTGTGCAGGTCGCCGTACCAGGGCGTCAGTCCTAGCCCGGCAGCGAGCGGCGACAGCCGCTCAGGCAGGCGCTCACCGAGCATCGGACATCGCTCCGGGATGGTTGCGCTTCCACCGGACGGAAGCCGTCTGCATTGCCGGCATAGGGAAAGAGCACATCGCAGGCGCCTTGGATACAATATGTATTGTACCGTATTCGCGAATTCGAAGCTTGGCAAGACGGAAAGTTCCGCCTTTCACCAATGAGGTTGCGAATGGAGCGGTCAGCGGGTCTTGGGCGCGGGCCCGGTGCTCTGGCGGGTAATCTGGCTGCATTGCAGATAGACGATCTGCGGCGGAGAAGCGGGCTCCACGATCCGCTTACGGATGGTCTCCACCAGCTTCTGCGCCGCCTCCAGATGCGAACTGCCGGAGACGGTCATGTCGCCGAGATGTTCGGTCGGGACGTCGTGATGGCCAAGGATGGCGACGCTCAGATCCCGCGGCCTGCGCAATCCCAGCCGGTCCAGGCATTGGCGGACACCGAGCGTGTCGGAGATGCCCACTGTAACCAGAGCCGTGAATGGAAGGCGGCCATCCTCGCCCATGAGTCCCGACAGCGCATACTCCAGGGCTTTTTCGACGCTGTGGGTCGGATGCAGGACGCCATCGAGGACGACGGGTGCGTGGAAGACGTACCCCTCCCGGCCTATCGATCCGTGCCGCACAAAGGCGCGACGCGCCGCGAGCACCGGCTGCGCCGTCGTGTTGAGGGACACCATGCCGAAGGATCGGTGACCAAGCTCGCTCAGATGCCGGAACGCGAGCTCCAGCGCGTCTTCCCAATCCGTGCCGATGCGGTCTATGTCGACGCCCGAGACCGTATGGCCGTCAACGACAAGGGCCCGGGTCTTCTGCTGCAAGAGATGCAGGAGCCGGATCGGGATGCTCTCATAGTGGGACTGGAGGATCGCAGCGTCGAAATTCGGGAGGGAACTCAGGATCTCGAGCAGGTGATCGGTGTGATGATAAGAGATCTGGACGACCTTGCTGCCTTCGCGAGACATCTCCTGGACGATGTAGTTCTGCACGAGAGCACAGCGCTCGTTCATGCTCGCATTCGACAGGATGAGCAGGCTGTCGAGCACCGGAGCGGAGCCGAAAGCACGATCCGTGCGCGCGCCGCTGCCGCCCTTGACCACATAGGTGCCGCGGCCGACCTGCGAGGTCACCACCCCCTCGTCGCGGAGGCGATTTATGGCTTCCTGCACGGTCGCCTGGCTGACCCGATGCCGCTTCATCAGGTCGCGGACCGTCGGCAGCCTGGCGCCATCCTCGAGCCTGGCGATCAGGTCGTGCAGGGAACTGAGTACGATATTGCCCGACATGCTCACCAAGCCTTTGCCTTTTCGTTCATTCCCGTCGCGCCCCTCGCCCGCCTGGCCGCGCGGCCGGTTCATCGGGTTGGCGTAACGAGTTGAATACATTCAGACCTCTCACTTCACAATCGAAGCCGCCGTCGCCGCGCATCCGATGGCATAGCCGACATTATACATCGAGAGATACAAATTGCACTTTACAATTTGAACATTCGCGATAGGCTGCGTTGACAGCGACCAGGGAAGCTCGAGGGAGGAGCGTCGGTGGCATATCGCACGAACGCCGCACTCGCGACGCATCCGGCGTCCACGGATGGAGCAGATCCGGAAGCTTTCGGCCGCTTCATCCGCATCGGCGGTGTGAAGAAGACCTTTCCGTCGCGAGCCGGAGGCGAGGTGCCGGTACTCAGCGGCATCGATCTCGACATCGCCGAGAACGAGTTCGTATCGCTGGTCGGACGCAGCGGCTGCGGCAAGACGACCCTCCTCAACATCGTCGCGGGCCTCGAGGCAGCCTCCTCGGGTGAAATCTCCATCGACGGGAAACCGGTGACCGGGCCGGGCCAGGGCCAGGGTGTCGTCTTCCAGCAGCATGCCCTTTTCCCCTGGCTCACCGCGGCTGACAATGTGGCCTTCGGCTTCCGCAAGGCCGGACTCTCAAAAACAGAACGCCGCAATCGCAGCATCGAACTGTTGAAGCTGGTCGGGCTCGAAGCGGCGGCAGCGCGGTATCCGCGCGAAATGTCGGGCGGCATGCAGCAGCGCGTCTCGATCGCGCGAGCCCTGGCACTCGACCCGCAGATCCTTCTGATGGACGAGCCTTTCGGAGCGCTGGACGAGTTGACCCGGATCGAACTGCAGCAGGAGTTGCTGCGCATCTGGCAGGCAAGGCGCAAGACGGTCGTGTTCGTTACCCATTCCATCAACGAGGCCCTGACGCTGTCGGATCGCATCGTGCTGCTCGCGCCCGATCCGGGCCGCATCAAGCGGGTCTTCGACGTCCGCATGCCCCGGCCGCGCTCGCGCACAACGCCCGAGTTCAACGCGCTCTACGAGGAAATCTGGAGCGAGCTCTCGTCATGACCGCGCGCATCGTCAGGCCGCTCGTCTCGGTCGCCGTCATCGCCTGCGCCCTGCTCGCCTGGGAACTGGCGGTGCGGCTCGGCTATCTGAAACCTTACCAGTTTCCACCGGCGAGCCGCATCGCAAGCGGCTTCGTGGAGTTGTCCACGACAGGCTTCCCGACCGGTGTCTCGATCTGGTCGCATACTCTGGCGACGGTCGGGCGGGTCCTGCAGGGCTATCTCGCCGCAATCGCGCTGGCGATCCCGATCGGCCTGCTTATCGGCGCCGTGCCCGTGCTCGACAAGCTCACGGCGCCTGTCGTCGTCTTCTGCCGCTCGGTCGCCACGCTCAGCCTCCTGCCGCTCGTGATCGTCTGGTTCGGTGCGGGCGAACTGACGAAGATCGTGCTGATCGGCTATGGCTGCTTCTGGACGATGCTTTCCAACGTCATCGCGGGTGTCAGATATGTCGATCCCGTACTGTTGCGGGCAGCAAGATCGTTCGACGTTCGCGGAGTGGAGCTCTATCGACGGGTCGTCCTTCCCGCTGCCCTGCCCCGCATCTTCGCCGGCGCGCGGATGGCGCTTGGGGTCGGCTTCATGGTCATCGTCGGCGCCGAGATGATCGGCACCATCGAGGGACTGGGTGCGCTCATCATGGAGGCGCGCACCTTCTACCGCAGCGAGATCACCATCATCGGCATGCTGATCATCGGCCTGCTCGGCTTCGCGATCACCGCCGGGCTCGCCGGTCTCGAACGCCGCCTGCTTCCATGGGCCGGCAATCTCGATCAGGTGCGGCGATGAGCAACGCCTGGCGCCGGCTGCGCGAGAACGACATCGGGCTGGGCGTGCTCGGCGCGCTGGGCGCGGTGGCGATCTGGGAAGCGGCGGCGCGCGGCGGTGTGCTCGACCCGGCTGTCTTCCCAAGCCCGTCGCTGGCGATCGGCATGGCAGCCGAGCGCCTGACGGCCGGGACGCTCGGCGAACATCTGGCCTGGAGCCTGCTCAGGGTTTTTTCCGGTTTCGTGCTCGGCGCGTTCGCGGGAGCGGTCATCGGAATCGCGGCCGGCTGGTACAAAGCCTTCGGCATGATCGCGCGGCCGCTGATCGAATTGCTGCGCCCCATTCCGCCGCTCGCCTGGATCCCGCTCGCCATCATCTGGTTCGGGCTGGGCGAGCCGTCGAAGTTCTTCATCATTTTCCTCGGGGCCTTCTTTCCCGTCGTCACCTCCGCCTATCAGGGCATGCGCAGCGTCGATCCGGTGCTGCTGCGCGCCGGCCAGACAATGGGACTGAACGGCATCCCGCTGCTGTTGCGCGTCGCGGTTCCGGCCGCCGCGCCCGATCTGGCGACGGGCGTGCGCATCGGCTGGGGCCTGAGCTTCGGCGTGCTGGTCGCGGCGGAGCTGATCGCCGCTGATCGCGGGCTCGGCTTCATGATCATCAACGAACGCAACACCGGGGGCTCGGTCGGCGTCATCATCGTCGGTATCCTGCTCATCGGATTTCTCAATCTCGTCACCGACGCAGCCATCGGCGCAGCGATCAAGCGCTGGATCGGCCGCTGGCACGGCGCGTGACGCAGGACGGCTGCACCAAGGGGAGAGACACAATGAAAAACCTGACCGCATTGCTGAAGACAACGATCGCCGCAGGCATGCTCGCCGTGGCCGCTTTGGGCGCGCCGGCCATCGCCCAGGAGGTCGAGACCGACACGCTGTCGATCAGCATCGGCCCCGACCTGCCCTTCCTGGTCCATATCGTCGCCAAGGAGAAGGGCTGGTTCGCCGAGGCCGGCTTCAAGAATGTCGAATTCAAGACCTTCGCTTCCGGCAATCTCGCCGGCGAGGCATTGCTCGCCGACCAGATCCAGCTCTGGACCCCTGGCAACCTTCCGCCCGTCTCGATGGCCCATAACGGCATTCCCGTCGTGATCCTCGGCACCAATGCGGTCAGCCATGGTCTGGAGAAGATCGTGGTGCGCAAGGATGCCGGCGTCGAAAACGCCGAGGATCTCTACAAGACCAAGCTCGGGCTTCTGGTGAGTTCGACGTCAGGCGCGCTGCTCGCCAATGTCGCCAAGCATTACGGGCTCGATGCCGCCAAGATACAGACGGTCAACCTCACGCCGCCCGAAGCCATGGCGGCGATGGCGAACAACGAGATCCAGGGCATCATCTTCTGGGAGCCTTTCCCCTATCGCGCGGTCAAGGAGCAGGACGGCAAGATCGTGCACACCGGCACGAAAAGCTTCTTCGCCAAGAACAACGGGGAAGAGGTCCCCGTCTCCAGCAACCGCACGGTCTGGGTCGCGTCGCAGGATTGGGTGCGCGAGAACCCGAAAGCAACCAGCGCGCTGGTCAGGACGCTGCTCAAGGCACAGGCCTATGTCGCAGACCCCGCCAACAGGGACGAGGTCCTGAAGATCTATTCCGATTTCCAGAAGCAGCCGCTTGAGATGAACCAGGCCCAGATCTCGGACTACACCTTCACGCCGAAGGCCGACCAGGCCTATGTCGACGACATGGCCGCGATCGCCTCCTATCTCAAGGCGACGAACCGCATCCAGGGCGACGCCCAGGACGTGCTCACCTACACCTATACCGAACCGATGAAGGCGGTGGACCCGTCCCTGGTCGACATCGAAGGCCAGTGGAAGCCCTGAACGCCACCGCATCGGCCCGAAAATCGTGCTCGATTTTCGGAAAAGCACGATGCGAAGACTCAAAGTGTTAGGCGTCCCAAGCGCGTCCAAGTGGACGCGCGGCGCTCTAACCGGCACCGGCATATTCGATGGTCGCTGCCGCCCTTATCTGACAGGAAGAACGACATGGCGGGCTCGGCCGCAGACAACGTCTCCGTCGCCGTGATTGGTGCCGGATTCATCTCGGACTACCACGTCAACGGATTGAGGAGCGCAGGCGGCGCGACGGTGACCACCCTCGTCGGCAGGCGTCGCGAGGCGACAGCCGAACGCGCCGCGCGTCTCGGCATTCCCCGGATCGAAACGGACTATCGCGCCGTGCTCGACGATCCCGCGATCGATGCGGTCGTGATCGCTTCGCCCGACGACACCCACGAGCCGATTGCCGTCGATGCGCTCGCAGCGGGAAAATCCGTCCTGCTGCAGAAACCCATGGCTCTGGATAGTGTCCAGTGCAGCCGCATCATCGAGGCGGCGGGCCAATCGCGCGGCCGGCTGACCGTGAGCTTCATGCATCGCTACTTCCCGGAGGTGGCCTGGCTTCGTGATCTGATCTCACAGGGGCAGCTCGGTGCAATCCATACGGTGCGCATCCGCAACGCCACCCCCGGCGCCGACTGGAACGACTGGTTCTTCAAGCCGGGCAATGTATCCGGCGGTGTGGTGATGCAGCTCGGCGTCCACGGCATCGATCTCTGCCGTCATCTCTTCGGCGAAATCGAATCGCTGCAGGCCGATATGACGACCGCAAAACCCGAACGACAACTGGCCAACGGAACCACTGTCCGCTCCGGCCTGGAAGACAATGTGCTCGCCCTCTACCGGTTCTCGAACGGTATCCGCGCCAGCCACGAGATGAGCTACACGGAACTGCGCGGCTGCGACCGTTTCCGCCTCGAAGTCTATGCCGAGAACGGCACCGCATGGCTGCGGACCCAGCGCGGGCCTGCCGCGATCCATGCACCGGCGGTGACCAGCAAGGTCGACTGGGTCGTCCCCGACCTTCCCGATCAGCCCTTCGGCCAGGCGCATCACCGCCACTGGCTCGCGATCGTGCGCGGCGACGCCGAGCCGGACGACACGCCCGAGGCCGGCCTGCGCTCGGTGAGGATCGCCGAGACGATCTACGAAGCCGCGCGTTCCGGCGAGCGGGTTCCCGTCACGATTACGGGGCAGGGAGACGCAGCATGACGATCAGGATCGCGATCCTCGGCGTAGCGCATTATCACGCCAATTTCTGGACCCGCGCCATCCAGCAGAGCCCCGACGCCGAGATCGCCGGCATCTGGGATGGGGACAACGCCAAAGCTGCCGAGTTCGCCGCCCGCTACGGCGTTGCGGCCTGGTACGACCTTCCGGACCTGATCGCCAAGTGTGACGCCGTCGCCGTCTGTTCGGCCACGAGCGAGAATGTGGGGCTCGTTCGCGCGGCCGCCGCTCAGGGTCGCCCGGTACTGTGCGAAAAACCGCTGGGGAAAAGTCTCGGAGACTGCGACGAGATCGCCGCGATCGTGGCCGAGGCAGGCATACCCTTCATGCAGAGTTTTCCGAAACGCTTCGATCCCGTCAATCACGAGATCGCAACCCTGCTCCGGGAGGGTGCCATCGGACAGGTGACGCTGTGCCGGATCAGGCACGGGCACAGCCACGGCTTCAGCGCCGATTTTCGTGCCGGATGGTTCGTCGATCCCGCCCTTTCCGGGGGCGGGACACTTCTCGACGAGGGCGTGCATGCAGCCGACTTCCTGTGCTGGATGTTCGGCATGCCGGAGACGGCCTTCGCGACGGTCTCGTCCTCGACATTCGGATTGCGGGTTGAAGACACGGCTGCGGCCATCTTCCGTTACGCCGGAGGCCTCATCGCCGAGGTGACGACGAGTTGGGCCTTCGCGGCAGCGGACGCCTCGATCGAAATCTACGGAACCGAAGGCAGCATCGTGCTCGGCGGCGTCGACATCGCATCGCGCCCGACCCGCGAGAGCGCGTTCCTGAGGGTTTTCCGAAAAGACGATGACGGCGGCGCCTGGACCGCCTCGCCGACGGTCCCGCATTTCAAGACCGGCGTCTTTCACGAACATGTTGCCTGGGCCTTCATCAAGGCGCTCAAGGACGGCGGACCGATGCCGGTGACGATCGAGGACGGCCGCAGGGCCTTCGCGCTCATCGATGCAGCCTATCGCTCGGTCGGGTCGGGCCGCGCCGAACCGCTCCGACCTTGACTACCCTGCGCAAGCTTCTCCCCGTGGCCTATCGGAAAAGCACCGCGCTCGCGCCCGTATTCATAGCAGGGAAGTCCCAGCCGTTCGGCGCTTGGGACAATGAAAGGTGACACCGTGATCTCATTGGCATGCGACATCGGCGGAACCAATACGCGGTTGGGCCTGGTCGAGAATGATCGGCTGATCGGCGAGACGCTGTCCAGTTTCGCGAACGAGGCGTTCGGCGATTTCGATGCGCTGCTCGACACCTATCTCGCGTCCACGGCGGCGCGGTCGCTCACATCCGTCTGTATCGCGCTGGCAGGCGTAGCGACGCCAGAAGGAGCACGGTTGACGAACCGCGACTGGACGATCCGGCGGGCGGATGTCGCACGCCTGACCGGCGCGAGCGATGTCGGTTTCATCAACGACTTCGAGGCGCTGGGCTTCGCCCTGATGCGGGTCGATGCGCTAGAGACGCAGCCGATCCTCGTGCCCGGCGAGCCGGTCTCCTCCAGCGGCACACGAATGGTCCTGGGCGCCGGAACCGGTTTCAATGCCGCGGCCTGTCATCCACCTCGCTTCGGCGGCGAACCCCACGTCGCTGCGGCCGAATGCGGCCACATGACCTTGCCGCTGGCTGGCGAGCAGGAGTTCGAGCTGCAGCGCAAACTCTCCAAAGGACGTGGCCGCGCGTCGGTCGAACGGGCGCTGTCGGGCAACGGATTGCGCGAGATCCATCAATGGGTCTGTGAACGCAACGGCCGCGATCCGGCGGGACGGTCCGCCGCGGAGATCTCCCGCCTTGCGGTATCGCAGGCCGATCCCGACTGTATCGAGGCAGCCGACATGTTCCTGCGCCTTCTCGGCCGCGTGGTCGGCGACCTTGCCCTCGCCTACCTGCCGACCTCGGGCATTTATCTCTCGGGAGGTGTCTCCCGCGCGCTTGCGCCGCTGATGACATCGACGCCGACATTCCGGCAATCCTTCCTTGCGAAGGGCCGCATGTCGTCCTTCATGGAGAGCTTCCCGGTGGCGTTACTGACGGATGATCGAGCGGCGCTGGCCGGTTGCGTCGAGTGGCTGCTGTCATCGAGATACAGCCGATAGGTCCGAATGCCGGCGCCGGCCGAGTCCCGGGAGAAGCGCTCGATATGATCCGCTCTTACCTTGCCGAGGTGTACTGGTCCTTCAGCGCCCTGCGCAGCACCTTGCCGTAAGCGTTCTTGGGCAACTCGGACACGAAGATCACGCGCTTCGGCTTCTTGAAGCTGGCGAGGTTGGCCTTGCAGAAAGACAAGAGCGCCGCCTCGTTCAATTCCGGGTCTTCGGCCACGACGGCCACGGCGACGCTCTCGCCCCATTCCGGGTCGGGCAGTCCGAAGGCGATCACCTCGCGGACGCCGGGATGTGACGCGATCACGTCCTCCACCTCCTTGGGATAGATGTTGGTGCCGCCGGAGATGATCGTGTCGTGCCGGCGGTCGAGCACGCGCAGCCGGCCGCCGCCGTCGAAATGGCCGATGTCGCCGGTGTGGAGCCAGCCGCCGCGCAAGGTTGACGCGGTCGCCTTCGGGTTTCCCCAATAGCCCTTCATGACGACATCGCCGCGCACGCAGATCTCGCCGTCCTCGTCAGGCCCGACCTCGCGATCCTCGCCGTCGACCAGCTTGACCTCCACACCGGCGCGCACATAGCCGGCTGAAAGCAATGCCTGATCGTCGGCCCCGACATGGTCGCGGGCGGGCAGATAGGAGATCGTCATGGGGGCTTCGCCCTGGCCGTAGAGCTGGTGGAAGATCGAGCCGAAGCGCGCGACTGCGGCCTTGATGTGCTCCAGATGGATGGTCGCACCGCCATAGATCACGCCGCGCAACGATGCGAGATCGTCGCGAGGGGCGGCGTCCAGCAGGCGCACGATCATCGTCGGCGCAACGAAGGCGAAGGCGGTGATGCCTTCGGCCGCGACCATGTCCAAAACCTCGTCCGGCTGGAAGCCCGGCCGATCGGAGATGATGTTTTCCGCGCCCCGCGCCAGCGAAGGTAGGAGATAGAGCCCGCTGCCATGCGAGAGCGGCGCGACGTGGAGCACGCGGTCGTCGCTCCGAAAGTCGAAGATGTCGGCGAGGCAATTGATAGAAGCCGCGACCAGATTGCGATGGGTAAGCGTCGCGCCCTTGGGTCGACCCGTCGTCCCGGAGGTGTAGAAGATCCAGGCCGGCTCGTCCGGCTCCGCCTCGACCGGCTTCGACAACGGACCATGAGCGAGACCGAGGTCTTCCACGGCAAGCGTCCGGCACTGCACCGCAGCGTCGAGCCCCTCACGGAGCGGCACGACGTGCTCGCGGTGGGTGACGACGACCTTCGGCGCACAATCGCCGGCGATCCAGGCGACTTCACGAGGGTGGAGCTTGGCGTTGACCGGGACCACCACGAAGCCCGCACGCATCGCGCCCAGAAGGAGGGCAGGATATTCGAACCCGTTTCTCAGGAAGAGCAGTACCCGATCGCCCGGCAAGCTGCCATGGGATGCGAAGAGCGCCCCCGCCGCCGCGGCCATGGCATCGAGCTCGCGATAGCTCAGCCGGCGTTCGCCGTGACGGATGGCAACCGCATCGGCGCGGCGCCGCATGGCATCCGCGAACATTGCATAGACGTTCATGTCTCGGTCCTCCCCAGAGAGTGGCTGCCGAAGGGCCCGGCGCAGTCGCGGGATTTGAAGCCCGCGTTTCCTCACTGTCCAGACCCTCGGACGACAGCGCCAGATGCGTCATCGTCGAGCGCCCGCCGCTGTGGCCCGCGGCGGAATCTCCGGCCTCCACACTGCCGATTGCTCAGTTCGGCCTGGTGAGCACGCGATTGCGGAGGACACCGATGCCTTCGACCTCGAGTTCCACCACGTCGCCGTGCTTGAGGAACTTCATGTGCTCGAGGCCGCAACCGTTGCCGACCGTGCCCGAGCCGAAGAACTCGCCGGGGTAGATCGTCTCGGACCGGGAGATGTGGGCCAGCAGGTCCTCGAACTTCCAATGCATGGTCGAACTCGATCCGCGTCCCCACTCCTCGCCGTTCACGCGGCAGATCATGGTGAGGTTGTAGGGATCCTTCATCTCGTCGGCGGTGACGAGGCAGGGTCCCATGGCATTGCCCTTGTCGAAGTCCTTGCCCTTGGCCGGTCCGAGTTGGCCGCCCATCTCGGCGGTCTGGGCGTCGCGGGCGGAGAAGTCGTTGAAGATGGTGTAGCCGTAAACATAGTCGCGCGCCTTGTCGCGGGCGATGTCGACGCCTTTCTTCCTGACATAGAAGCCGAACTCCAGCTCGAAATCCATGAGGCTGGAGTAGGACGGCCATACCACGTCCTCATCCGTGCCGATGACCGAGAAGCGGTTGGCCTTGTAGTAGATCGGCTGCTCGTAGAAGGTCTTGGGGATGGCGAAGATGCCCTTCTCCTCGAACTCAGTCATCGTGGCCTCGGGATCCGGCGTCGCGTTGGCCCGGATGCGCCGCGCGGCGGCGAAGGACTGCTTCAGATGCAGCTCGAAGCAGAGGCAGTCGCGGATCTGCGGCGGGACAGGCACGGGCGCCAGAAGCCTGATCGCCGCGCGGTCGATCGCCCCCTTCGAGCCCAGCTTCTTCAGCGTTTCATAGGCACGGTCGAGTGCCGCATCTCCGGCTTCGATCATCGAAAGCACGGAGGCGAAAGCGGCATGATCCTCGCCGAACGCTTCCGCGTGGGCCGCGGCGAGATCGACGACCTTTCCGTCCCCCTCGACCAGCGCGCCCGCGCGCTGCTTGCCGTCCTTCTCGTATGTCACGAGTTTCATCGGTCTCCTCCTCCAGGCTTGTTGGGTTTCGCGTTTTCAATCGGCGGCCGGCACGCGGCCATATTTCAGGGCGGCATGAAGCATTGTCACCAAATGGCGCGTGGCCTCGATGTCGTTGTCGGGATCGCACCGGCCGTCGGAAAGGCGGCGGATTCGGCCGATATCGGCCATGACATACACCATTGCGCCGAGCATCATCTGATAGCCCCAATGCAGTTCCTCGATGCGGCGATCGGGGAGCGCCTTCTTGAGGGCCTCGATCACCTTGTGTGCGACGGGGTCGAAGAACTCCTGGATGATGCCGCGTTCCATTGCCTTCGGGTCCGCGACTTCGCGGGCAAGGATGCGGGCATAGTTCGAATTCTTCTCGACGCTTCGCATATGCAGGTTGGGCACCAGTACCGCCTTGATCACAAGTTCGAGCATCCTGTCCGGATCGGTCTCCATGTAGGCCAGGCGAAGACCGGCGATGCGCTCATCCACGATCATCGGCGCGCGCGCCACGAAGATGGCGCGGTAGAGACCGTCCTTGCTGCCGAAATGGTAGTTGATCAGAGCGACCGGCACTTCAGCGCGCAGCGCGATCTGACGGACCGAGACGCCGTCGAAGCCATGCACGGCAAACTCCGCCTCGGCGCTCTCGAGGATGCGCGTGCGGGTTGCCGCCGCACTGCGCTGCGTCGGCTCGCTTTGCTCAACCGATCGATCCGGATTGGATTTCGCCGCCTTGCCCATTGTGCACCGATGAGAACGAGGCACCTGACAAGAGGAGTGCCAACGCGACAATTGAACGCTATTACAAAAATCTTGTCAACTTGTTCAAACATGCTACGGTTCGGACGCGGACGAGCCGGAGGAAGATGGCTCGCCCGTCCGATCAGGGGAGGATTTGCATGTTTCGGAACACGCTGATGGGCGGCTGCGCCGTCGTTGTCACGCTCGGTCTCGCTAGCGGCCCGGGCCTTGCGCAGGAAACGATCAATCTGACAGTCGCGGCCGGGCATCCCGAGGTGTTCCTCTGGGTGAAGCATCTCAAGACGACCTTCATACCGACGGTGAATGCCGAACTCGCCAAGACCGGCGAGGCGAAGATCAACTGGACCGAGGGTTACGGCGGCACGATCGTCAAGCTCGGCTCGGAAGTCGAGGCGTTCCAGCAGGGCATCATCGATGTCGGCCAGATGAGCGGCGTGTTCAGCCCGGCCCAGATGGGCCTGCTCAACCTGACCTATGCGATGCCCTTCGGCCCGACCGACGCGCGCATGGTGACCGAAGCTGTCGAGGCGGCGCTCACCGACACGGACGGCGCGCTTGCGAAACTGGAGGAGGCGACAGGTGTCGTCTACATAGGCGGCGGCATCGCGATCGACGGATACAACATCGCCTCGACCAAGCCCCTGGCCAAGACCACGGACCTGCAGGGCGTGAAACTCGGCGGCGCCGGGCCGAACCTTGCCTGGCTCAACGGCACCGGCGCGGTCGGCGTGCAGGGCAGCTACGTGACCTTCTACAACGACATCAAGACCGGCGTTTACGACGGCAATATCGGCTGGATGACCGCGCAGGCGCCGGCGAAGCTCTACGAGGTGGCGCCCTACTGGAACAAGGTCGGCTTCGGCGCGATGTATATCGGCGGGCTCGGCGTCTCCAAACAACAGTGGGATACGTTCTCCGAAGCTACGAAACAGGCGTTCCGCACCGCCGCGGCCGCCTACACCAAGGCCTATTTCGAAGAGCAGGAGCAACGCTACCAGGCTGCCGAGAAGACGATGCTCGACAATGGCGGCAAGGAAGTCGCCTTCGACGAAGCTGATCGGAAAGCGTGGATCGAGCAACTGCCGAACCCGACCGGGGCCTGGGCGGCAGCGGCCGAATCGCGCGGCGAACCCGGGCACAAGGTGCTGGAAGCCTATCGCGACAATCTGAAGGCCGCCGGCTTCACATTCGTGCGCGACTACCTCGCCAACTAGCAGCGTCGGCGCCGAGCCGCTCGGCCCGGCGCATTGCTCTCCACATCAATGGAAGGCCGGCCGGCGCGCCGGAAGGATCATGGCAGGAGAATCAGCCATACCAATCGAAGCTCCGCCTAGGCCACAGGAGCCCGCCGGCCCCTTTGACCGGATCATCGGCGGAATGAACGCCGTCGGCACATTATGGATCATTCTTCTAATGGTCCTGATCAACGCCGATATCGTCGGGCGCAGCTTCCTGCTTCGCCCGATCTCCGGCGTGCCGGAACTCGTCGCCTTTTCCATCGTCGGCATCGTCTTCCTGCAGCTGGCGCATACGCTGCGCTCCGGTGCGATGACGCGGTCCGACGTGCTGCTCGGCATGCTCGAGCGCCGCGCCCCCCGCGCCCGCCTCGTGCTGCTGGCCATATTCCATCTGATCGGCGGCCTCCTCATGATGCTGATCGCGTGGAAGTTCTGGCCAAGCGTCGCCTCGGCCTGGCTTCACCCGGAACGCAATTTCATGGGCAATCCGGGTTTCTTCACGATCCCGCAGTGGCCGCTGTTCGTCCTTGTCTTTCTCGGCATCGTCGCGACTGCGATCCAGTTCCTCCTCCTGTCGTGGAACAACCTCCGGACGTCGCACGGGGTGACCCCATGAGCGGCATCGGGATCGCATTCCTCTCCATCGTGGCGATGCTGATCCTGATCTATTCAGGCCTGCATGTCGCGATCGCCTTGATCCTCCTCTCTTTCCTCGGCGTGTGGCTGCTGCGCGGGAATTTCGACATCGCATCGAACATGCTGGTGCTCGCCTTCAAGGATTCCATCAGCGACTACATTTTCGGCGTCGTGCCGCTTTTCGTGCTGATGGGGCTTCTCGTGGCGGTCGCAGGCATCGGGCGGGACACGTTCGAAGTCGCCGCCCAGCTGTTTCGCAGGATCCTTGGCGGTCTCGGCATCGCGACCGTCGCCGCGAATGCCGTCTTCGCGGCGATAACGGGCATCTCCATCGCATCAGCCGCCGTATTCACCAAGGTGGCCGTGCCGGAGATGGTGCGCCACGGCTATACAGGTCGTTTCGCGGTCGGCGTCGTGGCGGGTTCGTCGGTGCTCGGCATGCTCATCCCGCCCAGCCTGCTCTTCATCCTCTACGGCGTCCTCACGGAACAATCCGTCGGGTCCCTGTTCATAGCGGGCGTCATTCCCGGCATGCTGCTTGCCCTAGTCTATTGCGCCGGGATCTTCGCCATGGGGCGCTGGTGGCCAGGCTTCATCGGCGGGCAGACGGCGCGGGCGCGCGAAGAGGCACCCGACATGGGCATCGGCGAAATGCTGAACAAGCTGGCCCCCATCGTCATACTGGTTTCGCTTGTGCTCGGCGGCATCTATGGCGGATATTTCACGCCGACGGAGGCGGGCGCCGCCGGAGCGCTTGGGGCGCTGCTCATCTCGCTCGCCAAGCGTCGCCTCACCTGGGCGAGCTTCTGGCAGGTGCTGGTCCAGACAGGCCATACCACTTCGTCGATCTGCTTCCTGATCATCGGCGCCAGCCTCTATTCGCGCATGCTGGCAATGTCGGGCATGCCGGGCTGGCTCGGCACATGGGTCGTGGAATCGGGGATGGGCGCGACGGGGATCGTCGTCGCGCTGATGATCGTCATCATGCTGCTCGGCACCATCCTCGATTCGGCCTCGATCATGCTGCTGACGCTGCCGATCGCGGTTCCGATCCTGACGGGGACCGGCGTCGACCTGATCTGGCTCGGCGTGCTCGTGGTGCTTGCCGTCGAGATCGGCCTGCTCACCCCGCCCTTCGGCATCGCGGTCTTCGTGGTCAAGGCGACCCTTGGACCCGACAGCAAGATCACCTTGCATGACATCTTCCTGGGCGCCCTGCCCTTCGCCGCGATGATGCTCTTCGTCCTCGCCCTCGTCTTCCTCTTCCCGGTGCTGACCACAGCGCTGCTTTGACCCGGAAGGAATCGAACATGGCCAGATGGCAATACAGGAAAGGTCTCCAGGATCTTGGCAACGGCTGCTACGCCTATCTGCTGCCCGACGGCAGCTGGGGCTGGTCGAATGCCGGCCTGGTTACCGATGGGGATGCGACCCTTCTCGTCGACACGCTGTTCGACCTCAAGCTCACGGCCGAGATGCTGAAGTCCATGCGCGACGCCGTTCCAGCGGCCAAGGAAATAGGTACGTTGGTGAACACCCATGCCGACGGCGATCACACCTTCGGAAATCAGCTGGTCAAGGACGCCCGCATCATCGGAACGCAAGGGACCGTCGACGATTTCGCCCGCTTCGATCCGGCAGTCGTGCAGAAGATCTGCCTCGACGCCGAGCAATATGGCAGCGCCGGCGTGTTCATGCGCGAGTGCTTTCGTCCGTTCGACTTCTCGGGCATCGAACTCACCCCGCCCAACGAGGTGTTCTCAGGCACGCTCGATATCATGGTGGGATCGAAGAAGGTCCAGCTCATCGAGGTCGGCCCCTCGCATTCGCTCGGCGACGCGCTGATCTACGTTCCCGACGACAAGGTCATCTTCACCGGCGACATCCTCTTCACCGAAGGCACGCCAATCGCCTGGTACGGCCCGGTCAAGCGCTGGATCGACGTCTGCGACATGGTGCTCGGCATGGACGTCGAGACGGTCGTGGCTGGACATGGACCGATCTCCACCAAGGACGACGTGCGCCGGATGCGCGACTATCTGCAATATGTCACCGACCAGGCGCGCCCTCTCTATGAAGAGGGAATGGACTACCTAGCCGCTGCCTACAAGATGGACCTCGGAGAATACCGCGACTGGGACGACGCCGAGCGGGTGGTGGTAACGGTGCAGACGCTCTTCGACGATTTCGAGAACGCTCCGCAACGGCCGGTCCGTGCGCCGATCCCCTACTTCGCCGAAATGAAGAGCTTCCGCCATCATCTGGGGCGCGGGCCGGTACACGAAGCCTACTGCAAGGCCTGCGGCGAAGCGCACGGTTAGAAAGACCTTGCACGCCGGGCTCCTTGTCTCGGAACAATGGATGATGGCGTCTCCGCGCCATCATCCGAGGAGGTCGGGGCTGCAATTTCTAGCAGCTTGGTCCGAGATCGCGCGAACCCGGCATGTAGGCGGTCGAAAAATTGGGGCGTGCCTGGATCCGCCGGTACCAGTCGGTCACGCCAGGCAGGTCGGACCACATGTTGCCCAGCCCGAGATCCTCCATACGCACGACGGTCGGGGTGATGCTGACGTCGGCGAGCGTATACTGGTCCCCGACCAGCCACGGCCCCGTAACCAGCGCCTTCTCCATGCGTTCCAATGTCTGGCGCAGCTTGTCGAGGGCTTCGTCAATGGCCTGCTTGTCGAATCCGCCGCGCCCCATATGCCGGTAAAAATGCTTTCGCAACGGCAGGCGTCTGGCATAGGCGGCAAATTCCTCTTCGGACAATTTCTGCCAGATCGGTACGAAATAGGCGTTGAAGGATGGATATCGGATCGCCGGCGTCGGGACCTCGTCGATGAACTGCCGCCAGGCACGCATCCTGGCGGTTCCCTTGGCATCCCTCGGACGGACGGGGACCTCGGGGTATACATCCTCAAGATATTCGTTGATCACGGACGAATCGATGATCGGATCGCCGTCGTCGATCAGCGTCGGCACGACGCCGTTGGGGTTCAGCTTCAGATAGTCTTCGGTGAGGTGGTCCCCCGTGGTGAAAACGATCAGGTTCGATTTCCAGTCCAACCCTTTTTCGGCAAGCACCAGTCGCACCTTCTGGCTGCATGTCGAGATCGGCGAATGGTACAGTTCGAGCATCGGATCCTCCTGCTTGGTCCGGGAATGATCGCGGACCCGAGGCCCCGATGGAAATGCTAAGTCCGCATCCGATCCATACGGGTTTCGAATGAGCAGAATTCTCGACCTCGAGCTGCTGCGGTGCTTCCAGCGCGTGGCGGAGTTCCGAAACGTCACCCGTGCCGCATTCGATCTCGGCATTTCCCAGCCGGCATTGACCCGGTTGATCAGGCGGCTCGAAGACGAGGTCGGCACGCGGCTGCTGACGCGTGCGGCGCGCGGGGTCACGCCAACGGAAGCGGGTCAACTGCTGCTGTCCAAAGCCGCGCCTCTGCTGGCGCAGGCCCACGTCGTGGGCGAGCAACTCTCACAATGGCGCTCGGCGCTTTCGGGCGATGTCTCGCTCGGCATGCCGAGTTCGCTGCACCACGCTGTGACGCTGCCGCTGGTGCAGGAACTGCGCGAAAGCGAGCCAGGAATCCGTTTGAGCGTCATGGACGGATTCGATGCGATGCTTCACGCGCAATTGCGCGACGGCCGCACCGACATCGGCGTCCTGATCCATGACACGGAGCGTCTGATCGAGGGCGTTGACCAGCAGCCGATAGCCAACGACCCCTTGATGGTGATGGCGCCAATGAACGCATTTCCCGATGCGGGAGCCTTGACCATTGATCGGTTGCGCCATCTCGAGCTGGTGTTGCCCGGCGTGAGCAATTCGTTGCGTCAGCATGTCGACAAGCTTTTCCGACGGCGAGGAGCCATACCGCGCATCGCCATGGAGGTGGATTCCTGGCGCCTTGCGCATGATCTGGTGACACACGGCAACTGCGTCACGATCGTTCCCGCGTCGGGCGTTCGCGGCCGGGATATGGACGGCATCGGATGCTGGCCGATCGCCGGCGCCTCGATCTTCTGGGCGCGCTGCGTCAGCAGGGCGCGGCGAGACTCTCCGGTCGTGCGTGAAGTCTGCAGCCGGCTCGATCGGCTGATGCGCCGGATCGAACGGCCGAAGTCCGATGCCCGATCCCGGGACAGAACGCAGAGCCCAGCCCGCCCCTGAAATCGATCCGGAACCGACATCTCCCTGCCTTGCAAGAAACAGCCGGACGACCGCGGCCGGCCAAAGGAGGCACTATCCAGTTCAGTCTGCATCGGAATGTCGGCCACCAAGGGCAATTCGGTTTCGAACCGCGGTCGGGTGGGCGCCCAGGCTCAAGGTCCGGCACAGGACGTTACGAAGCACCGGCCTCGACCGCCAGCCCTGCGGCCTTCCACTCGGGCAGCCCGTCTTCCAGCCTGCGGGCGGTAAATCCCCTTTCGCGCAGTCTCGCCACGGCTTCGAAGGACATGACGCACCAGGGGCCGCGGCAGTAGGCGACGATCTCGCGCCCCTCGTCGAATCCATCAGCGAGGGCTTCGAGGTCGGGAAGCGGCACGTTGATCGCACCCGGCAGGTGTCCGAGAGCGTATTCGTCCGGCGGCCGGACGTCGATCACCGTGACGAGACCTTGATCCATCCGCGCGGCGAGTTCGTCGCGGGAAACCGGCTCCATGTCGTCGCGGCGGTCGAAATAGCCGCGGACCACGCGTTCGACCTCGGCCGAATGCCTCTCGGCAACGGCGCGCAGGGCGGCAAAGGCGGCCAGCACGCTCTCGTCCGCCAGGCGGTAGTTCACGAACTTTCCATCGCGCTCCGAGGTCACCAGTCCGGCACGGCGCATCGCCTGGAGATGCTGCGAAACATTGGCGACCGGCAAAGAGAGCTTCGCCGCCAGCGCCTCCACGCTGCGCGCGCCCTGCGCCAGATGCTCGACGAGTTCGAGCCGCTGCGCGTTGCCGAAGGCCTTCCCCACCTGGGCGAACTGCTCATAGAGGGCCTGTTTCGGATTGCCGATTGACATCGCCGTACCGCCTACGATAGATCATTCAACATAATTATTGAATTTAGAATACCACGCCGCTTTGCGAAGGGGCAAGCCCATGTCGTCCAGGACGCTGTTGCCCCTAACACCCCCTCGGCCCGTCGCGCTGACGATGGGCAGCCCGTCGAACGGAGCAAAAAGATGATCCTGCGCCAGTTCCTGCATTCCGACCCCGTGGCCGCATCCTATCTGTTCGGCTGTGGCGGCAAGGCATCCGCGGCCGTCGTCGATCCCGTCGGCGATGTCAGGTCCTATCTGGACGCCGCAGCGGCGACGGGCATGCGAATCCTCTACGTCGTCGACACCCACGTCCATGCCGATCACGTCTCTTCGGGCCGCGCACTCGCCGAAGCCTCCGGCGCGCAATACGTGCTCTTCGAAGGGACCGGCGCGGGTTTTCCGTTCCGGGGGGTGAAGGACGGCACCGTGCTCGAACTCGGCAACGTGACCGCCAAGGTCATGCACACGCCGGGACATTCGCCCGAGCATGTGTCTCTGCTGGTGACCGACCGCACGCGCGCCCCCGAACCATGGTTCATCCTCACCGGGCACACGCTCATGGTCGGCGATCTCGGACGAACCGAGCTCGCTTCCAGTGCCGAGGAAGGCGCGCGCGCCCTGTTCGCTACGGCCCGGCGCCTGAAGGGGCTTCCGGACCACGTCGAAGTCTTCCCCGGCGCCTATTCCGGCTCGGTTTGCGGGAGGTCGCTGAGCGGCAAGGCGACTTCGACCATCGGCTTCGAGAAGCGGTTCAACAAGGCGTTCCGGATCGAGGACGAAGAGGCCTTCGTCGCCGCGATGGTCGCCGACATCCCGCCCCCGCCGCCTGAGGCAGCACGGATCCGTGCGGTCAACGTGGGGACGGCGTCGTGAACGACGGCGCCGTTGGCGGCGTCCGCCTCGGACTGAAGGAGAACTGGCGCCAGTTCGCGCTGCTCGTCCTCATCAACGCCTTCGTGGGCGGCATGGTCGGCATCGAGCGAACGGTCGTGCCGCTGATCGGCTCCGAGGAATTCGGCATCGCCTCGACCACGCTCGTGGTGTCCTTCATCGTCTCTTTCGGCGTGGTGAAGGCTTTCGCCAATCTCGTCTCCGGACAACTCGCCGACCGCTGGGGGCGCAAGCGGGTGCTCGTGCTGGGCTGGCTCTTCGGCCTGCCGGTGCCGTTCATGATCCTGTGGGCACCGGACTGGAACTGGATCGTAGCAGCCAACGCCCTGCTGGGCGTCAGCCAGGGCCTCGCCTGGTCGATGACCGTCATCATGAAGGTCGACCTCGTCGGTCCGAAGGGACGCGGCCTGGCCGTCGGCCTCAACGAGTTCGCGGGCTATTTCGCGGTCGGTGTCACGGCATTCCTCACCGGTTGGCTGGCGGCCGAGCACGGCCTGAGGCCGGTCCCGATCTATCTGGGCGTGGGCTACGCGATCCTGGGAACGGTTCTCTCGATCTTTGTCGTGCGGGACACGCGCGGGCACGTCCGGCTGGAGACCGCGAAGCACGCGAACGAGGGATCGCCGCTCACCTTCCGCGACGTCTTCGTGCTGACCTCGTTGCGCGACCGCAACCTCTTCGCGGCGTCGCAGGCGGGACTGGTCAACAACCTCAATGACGGCATGAGCTGGGGCATCTTCCCGCTTTTCTTCACCGCCGGCGGACTGGGGATCGAGCGCGTCGGCATACTGAAGGCGGTCTATCCCGCGGTCTGGGGGCTATGCCAGGTCGTCACCGGGCCGCTCAGCGACCGATGGGGCCGCAAGGGGCTGATCGTGGCCGGGATGTGGGTCCAGGCGGCGGCGCTCCTGCTCACCGCCGTCACGGGCAAGTTCGGATGGTGGCTGGGCGCGAGCGTCCTACTGGGGCTCGGGACCGCGATGGTCTATCCGAGCCTCATCGCGGCCGTCTCGGACGCCTCGCATCCGTCATGGCGTGCCCGCTCGCTGAGCGTCTACCGCTTCTGGCGCGACCTCGGCTACGCGATCGGCGCATTGTCGGCGGGGCTGATCGCGGACGCCTTCGGGCTGGCCGCCGCGATCATGGCGATCGCCGGGCTCACCTTCGTTTCGGGCGCGGTGGCGGCGGTGGCGATGGTCGAGCGGCGGCCCTCCTAGGGCGAGGCCCGCGAGGACGTCGCGCGAATTCATGCCACGCACCATGGATTCTCGATCTGGCGCGCTGTCTTTTCCCGGAACCGCTGCTCCCTTGCCGGAGCATGCTACAAGCCTCGGCTGATTACCTGAACATTCCATAGAGGAACTGGGCTATGTCGCTTTCGAGCGGGAACGACAGCATGCCCATGACGGAATATCCGAGCAGCCAGGGCATGAGGTAGAACCGGATCATGAAGAAGAACCAGGCCACGTAGAGCGGCACCAAGGGATCGACAAGGAAAGCCGGCGTCACGGGTTTGAAGAAGCGCAGGATCGGATCGGTGGCCCGAACGAAGAAGCGCATGAAAAAGAACTCGGAATCCTCCCGCAGGAAAAGGTTCATCGCCGCGCGACCGATGAGGGTCCACATCACGACGCCGAGCACGTAATCGACCACGATCACCCAAAGCGGGTGAATGAAGATCATTTGTTCCAAAGAAGGGCTCCCCAGAGGAAAGGGGCGGGACTTGGTCCCGCCCCTTGCTTTTGGCTTGATGCCACCTAAAGCGCGTCGCGATATTTACGCGCTTCAGGTGTTTGTTCCTTCACATGTCTTTGCCCCGAAACCGGTTCCCAGTTTCGGGAGACATTCTCTAGTGGCCAGCCGCGAGGATCGTACCACCGCCGGGAATGCGTACCTCGTCGACCATGTTCTGGATTTCCTTGGACGGAACCCGCGTCGCGAGAGAGACCGCGACCATGGCCACAAGGCTGACCGCCATGCCGACGATGCCGAAGCGCACGTCGTCAAGGCCCAGCCACGGCGTCATCATCTTGTTGAACACCAGATAGAGGTAGATGGAGCCTACCGTGAAGCCGCCAACCATGCCGGCGATTGCGCCTGCCGTGTTTGCCCGTTTCCACCACACGCCCAGGACAAGCGGAAAGAAGAGACCGGAGCACGCAAAGTTGAAAGCCCAAGCCACCGCACCGAGGATCCCAGTCAGCTTGAGCGACGCTATGAATGCCGCCGCCGCGCCGATGAAGATCAGCAAGATGCGAGCGACGATCAGACGGCGACGCGTGTCGGCCTGCGGGTCGATCATCTTGTAGTAGAGGTCGTGCGACAGCGCATTTGCGATCGCCAGGAGCAGCCCGTCAGCGGTCGACATCGCGGCGGCAAGCCCGCCGGCTGCCACGAGGCCCGAGATCACATACGGCAGGCCCGCGATTTCCGGCGTGGCAAGCACGACGATGTCCGGCCGCATGAAGAACTCGTTCAATTGCACGATACCGTCGCCGTTCTGGTCCGCGACCGCCAACATGCCCACCGAACTCCAGTGCTGGACCCATTGAAGGTTCGACACCTCGTCGAATGCCTTGCCAATGACTGATGTCGCCAGATTGGGATCGAGCAACTGCAGCTTCGTCAGCGTGGCGAGAGCCGGCGCGGAGAAGTACAGGAGAAAGATGAACAGCAGAGACCAGCCGACCGAGCGACGGGCCGAGCGAACCGAGGGCGTCGTGAAATACCGCATCAGGATGTGAGGCAGGGACGCCGTACCGGCCATCATGCATATGGCGAGCGAAACCATCGCCCATCCCTTGCCGTCGGGGGCGTTCTGCGGATTGACGAGAACGGCCACGCCGGGGATCGCCTCGGCCGCCGGCTTCAACCCGAACTGAGCTTCCAGTTCCGCGATGCGCTGCACGGCCTCGCCGTAGGAGAAGTGCGGGATGATACCGAAGCCCTGCCTGTTCGACATCCAGATGATGGGCACCAGATAGGCGATGATCAGCACGATGTACTGCGCGACCTGCGTCCAGGTGACGCCGCGCATGCCCCCGAGCATTGAACAAATGAATATGCCGAGAAGGCCGAGCCAAACGCCGACCTCGAACGGAAGGCCGAGCGTCTGTGCCGCAATCGTCCCGGTCGCGTTGATCTGGGCGGTGACATAGGTGAACGAAGCCACGACCAGCACGATCACGGCGCACAGACGTGCCACGTTGCCGCCATAGCGGGTGCCGATGAAGTCGGGCACCGTGTAACATCCGAACTTGCGCAGGTAGGGCGCCATCAGCGAGTTCACGAGCACATAGCCGCCCGTCCAGCCGACGATGTAGCCCAGATAGGGGTAGCCGCCGAAATAGACGCCGCCGGCCAGAGCCACGAAGGATGCGCCGGACATCCAGTCCGCCGCGGTTGCCATACCATTGTAGAGCGCCGGAACTTCGCGCCCCGCCACATAGTACGCATCGACTTCCGCCGTGCGCGAAAGCCATCCGATGATTGCGTAGATCGCAATCGTGAAAAGCAGGAAACCAATACCTATAGGCTCGGCTCCCAGTCCCATCCTCTCCAGGAGAGCCATCAATCCGAAGAAAGCGAGAAAACCCAATGTGTAAAGCGCATATACCTTGCCAAGATTATCGACAAATCGCTTGTCGCGCTTGGCTTCTACGGTGACATCCATTGCCCTATCCCCCTCATTCTATTCCGAATTCGTCGTCGATCCGGTCCTGGAACCAGTTCTGGATCCAGATCAGAGCAACAAAGGCGATGAGTGATCCCTGGACGCTCATGTAGTAGCCGAGCGGAAAGCCCAGAAACGTAAATGCGTTCAGCGAGCTGGCGATCCATGGAACCAGAATCGCGAAGAACGCCCACAGCGCGAGAATGACATATGTCAAGTTTCTGGTCTTAATCCAATGACGTGCCTTTGCATCAATGTCGCTGCTGGACATGCGATCTCCTCCCAATTAATCGTATGCGGTAGTTGCCTCCAGACAGGGGCCGACTCAACAAGGCAGAATCCGTCCCCTTTTCAAAGCTTACTTGAAGAAATCCATCGGACGAATAATCCTATCGTAGCATTCCGACGGACCATCCCGATCCGATGAAGCAGATACCAGGACAGTTGGCCGAGGCGGCAAGATGGCTGATAGAGGCCATTTCAGGGCTCTCCTTGCGCCGGGACACGGCGCCCATCGGCACTGCGCAGCGTGTATTTCAGTTTGTCAGTACCAGGGCGGCACTGGTCACGCAGAAGAAACTCTACGGCTATCTCAAAGAGCGCATGGGCATGGCCTACCCGAAAGCGTTCGACGATGAACGATTCGTCAGGTCCATCAACATAGCGAAAATGCATGTATTTGCTGCTTCGTTGTCGGATCTGACCGTTCACGCGATCGCTCACATCGCGGCAGCGTCGGATCTGGACCGATCCGAGCGATCACGAATGGCGCTCGAATGCTTCAGGTCGGGACTGGCAGACAACGCCGACGCCACGATCGACAAATCGGTTGTCACGAAGTGGCTCGCCGACTTTGACCAGCGCCTCGACGGGATCCGATGGGAAGCAATCGCCGGCGGAGCGACGTCATTCACGGAAAGCCCCAAGGCGATCGTCGAGTGGGCGCCTATCGCCGAAGAACTCAAGAAGCACGACCGCGACATCGTGCATAATTCCATGCGCTTTGCGTGGAACGAGATTCGCGAGGATTTCCGCAACAGGCTGGACGCGCGAGCCGTTGTTTCCGACTGGCGGGCGCGGGTTTCCCGAGGTTCATCCGAACACCGTTGATTGGATCAGCTTGCGGGCAGGAAGGCGTTATTCACGTGAATGTTCAGGAAGCCCAACGGGCCCGGTTGGAGGTCAGGCGCATCGCAATCGCGGGCGAGACCGGTACGCGCCGGTAGCGCAGCCAGAGCCGGCTTTGCCGCGAAACGCAACCGAGGCGAGGACTTAGCCGTTCGGTTGCAGCCTCTGGGGAGATCGGTTTGGATATCGCGCTCACCAAGACGGTTTCAGAACTGCTCGCCCTCTTCGAGCGGCGCGTCGCCGCGGCAGCCGCTGCCTTCGCGGTACCCTCGCGCACAATCGCGCAAGCTCAGACGGAGCGTAGACATGCCACGCCATCCGATGCGCCTCGCCCAGATACTGTGGCCGATTTTCCTCCTTATGGCCGGCAATGCCGTTGCCCAGGAGTCGGCGAGCGACGTGGCGGGGCTCGGTGGCTGCGCAATTTCGGCCTGGTCGACCGACAAGGATAGATCCGGCCTCAACGTCCGCGCCGGCCCTGGTATTGCCTACCCGGTGATCGGCCGGCTTCCGCCACCGCAGCAGCTTGACGGCGAGGAGTACGCCACCGAAGTCAACATAGTCGGATCGAAGGACGGTTGGTTCCGGATCAACAGTGCGACCACGAACAACTACGGCGACGCCGATGCCGAGGTCGTCTTTGAAGGCGACGGCTGGGTGTCGGGCCGATTTCTTGGCCGCTCGGTAGAGGGGCAATATCTGTATGGCGCTCCTTCAAGACACGCACCGGTGATCTTCGATTTCCATGACTGGCCGGGCGACAGGAAGGGCGCAGACTATTTTTCCCTCGAGCGCCTCCTGTCCTGCAAGGGCTGGTGGGTCGAGGTCGAAGGGACGTTTCTTGGCAAGCACCTGCGCGGCTGGACCGACGATACCTGCGGTAGCCAGGTGACGACCTGCCCTTGATGCGCTTCGGTTTCGAGCGACAGGTTCGAGTGTCCGGCATTCGCCTCTCAGAAGCGCTCCTCGTTCTCGCGCGCCAGCACCTCGAACGCATCGGAGTCAGGCATGTAGCGGTCCGCGGCGGCATCCCAGCGGTAGGTCACGGTGATCTCCCGCGTCCCCGGCTCCAGCGCGGTCACCCCGTCGCACCGCTCGCCGGTATCGGCAATCGTTTCGGTCACGCTTGCCGAGATGTCCGCCGGACGCTCTCCCACGTCTTGCCGAACGTCGATTTGCTGCGTGCGCTCATAGGCGCAGGCCCTTTCGCTGAAGGCGAAAATCGTGTCGACAAGCTCGAACCTGTCATCGCGCGCGAGGATGAGTGCCGTGGTGGTGTAGCCCTGGCTGGAATTGGAATGCGTGCTTTGGGTCACCAGCAGATCGGCGCCGGCGCCAACCGGCAGCCGAACCGGGTCCAGGAAGATGGTGTGGTCGCCAAAGGCGACATTGGCGGCATCGAGAAGTCGAGGACCGTCCGTCACATCGAAGAGGGCGAGAATTGCATATCCGACGACATCCTGACCCATGCCGAAGTCCAGGAGCAGCGCCGTCCGGTTCGGACCGCCGGAGCGCACCGGGATGGCCGCGACCCGTATGAACTCGGTGGACGCAGGCCCAAGGCCGTCAGGATTCTTGCCGCCGATGTCCCTGACAGCGATTGTGCGGCCTCTGGAATATCTTCCGGCGTCGACGGTGATCCCCGGCACGACAAGCCTGACGAGATCGGCGTAGGTTTCATCCAATCCCAGCCGCAGCCGTTCCATCGGTTCAGGAAAGGATGCCGGCTCGGCAAAGGCGCAACCAATCCACGTTGCGAGGAGCGGCAGCCCGAGCAGACCTGTATGGAATAGACCGCCCATTGTACCCCGCCCCGGTGAACAAACACGAAAGCTAGCGATCCTTCGCCCCCGCGTCAAAAGGGTGCAGGCATTCGTCGGCAGCCGAGACTGCGGGGACGGCGATCAGCGCCGTCCGCCATCTGCTCGCCAGGGGCGAGACGCAGCACAGGCGCCCGATGCGCTGCGAGGTCGCGGATGAGCGGCTCCGACAGCGCCCAACGTCTTCCTCCGCCCCACGTCTTCGGCCTCGAGTGCGGACAATTGGCCCGTCCCCGAAGGTCGCCAGTTGTCCGCCGAAGAGCCGGTGAGCAAAAACCCAAGGCGATCATCCGATCGAGGTCGCGGGCAGGATATCCGCAGGCGGGAACCACTAGACGCCGGAAGCAGGCTGCAGGGCATCCTTCCCCGATCCGCGCCCCACCAGGATCCGCCTCGAGGAGATCAATGCGGAGGCCGGCGCAGCAAGGAAGGTCACGAACAGCCAGAGCGCAGCATCGGCGGCACCGGTCGCGCCGCCGGGATCGCTGAGCCCGCCGAGATTGGCGACCATTCCCGCGGCCGCGGCGCCGAAGGCGGTGGCGAAGAGCTGGACGGTGGTGATGGAACCGGCGGCAAGCCCTTGCTCGGCGGCGGGCACCTCCCTGAAGACATTCGTCACCAGATGCGGCCAGGCGACGCCGATCCCCAGCCCCACCAGCAACAGTCCGGCGCATATTGCAGCGATCTGCCATTCTGCACCGCCCGGGAATGGAACCAGAGCCGCCAGGATTGCCAGCCCGACGAGGACGAACAGCGGTCCTGACGCGATGGCGCGCAGTCCTGCGTTCCCATTGCGGCCGGCGCTCTGCAACGATCCGAGGGTCCAGCCCATTGCCATCAGCGCCGCGAGGTAGCCGGCAGCAAGCGGCGACTGGCCATGCAGGATCTGGAGGAAATAGGGCACGAAGACATCCGTCTGCATGCCCATCACCAGAAGCCCGATCGTCGCATAAAGCGCCATGGGCTTGCCGCCCCATGCAAGTCCGCCCGTGGGCAACAGCCGCGCGCCACTCTTCAACTCGGTTCTGACGAGCAATGCCGCGAGGACGACTGCAGCGAGCATGCCCACACCGTTCAACACAGGATCGGCCGAGACGCTGCCCGCGGACACAGCAAGCACGGATGCTGCCAGGAGAGCGAGTTGCGGCAGCGGCAGCGGCGAGGATGCGCTTTCGCCACCGCCTTTTGCCGGCAAAACCGCCATCGCGACCAGACCGAACACCGTGGCGACCGGAACGAGCGACCAGAAGGCGGCGCGCCAGGCATTCATTTCGGCGAAGACGCCGCCCACAGCGGGACCTACGAGGGTGGAGACGCCCCAAATGACCGAGATCAGGCTGATCGCCCGGGACCAGAGCGTTTCCGGATAGACGAGCCGGATGACGGCATAGGCGAGCGCATAGAGCAATCCACCTCCGAAGCCTTGGACGAAGCGGCCGGCCAGAAGGACCGGAAATGCCTGCGCCGCCGCGCAGATCAGGGTGCCGGCCGCAAACAGAACCGTCGCGAGGGCATAGGCACGCCCCGAACCCGCGCCATCGAGAAGTCGCGAGGCAAGCGCCGCGCCGAGAATGGACGCGACCACGAACAGGGTCGTGCTCCAGGCATAGAGATCGAGCCCGCCAAGGTCTTCGACGACCGATGGAAGGATCGTGGTGACGATATAGATGTTGAGCGCGTGCAGCATGACGCCCCCTGCCAGGACGATGGAGAAGACGCCGCTGCGTCCGCCAAGAAGGGCGGCCCAGCCCGGGCGGCTCGTGCCCGTCGAAAGATCGTTGGTGTTCATTGGAAACCTCGCGCAGCCTCGCTGCGGCTTGTTCGTCCTGGGGTAACAGACTGGGGATGATGTGGAGAATCCCGGCGGACGCGGGGTCGCAAGCCGCCGGGCTTGATTTGGTATCTCCAGAGCTTCCGGCTTCTCCCAATCGCGAGAATCGGAAATGCTCTAACTATTCGTTTTGTTGGCAATTCCGGACGCAAGATTGCTGTGCGCTCTTGCTGGAATTGCTCTAGACGGCGGTGCCTTTGATCCATTGCGGCGTGATGGAGCGGAACTCCGACGGTTCGGCGAGCAATGCGGCCGTTTCCCGCTCATAGTCCGGATACCAGGACTGCCTGGTGAAGTCGTCCGCCCCGGTTTCGCCGGCATGGACCTGGAAGGCCACGATCACGTCGGGATCGTTGTCGTCGAAGCCGTAGAAATAGGCGATCTGGCCGTCAGCATCCGCGATATAGGCGCGCGCATATTTCTCCCATATGCGCTTCACCTCTTCCCGCTTGCCGGGCTGCGCCTTGTGCCGGATGTAGAGTGCTTTCCTGCTCATGATCTTTCCTCGAATGTGCGCGACCGTCAGCCGCGCATTGCCGGGCATTGTGCCCATGCCCATGTGACGTTCGAGGAAGGGTGTTTGTGACGCGTGCCGTGTCTTTCCTCACATCCCGCGTTTCATGAAACAATGCGTACCGGACCGGCAGAACAGGCAGTCAGGCGATCGCCCGGATATGATCGCGACCTTCTCCAGCGCCACGGACACCGACTTGAAGGCGGCTGTCGGCGAAGCCACCGGCGAAGCTCGTCCGGAACGGGTCAGACCCTGCAGCGCGATCGGTCGCGGCATCCCGATCGCCAGGCACAATCGCAGTCAACCAACCGGTCATAGCAAGGCGGCGAAAACCCAGACGGCGAGCGATCCAAGGTTTCGATCAGAGCAATGCAAATTCCGGACGTCAGCCCCGACAGCGTCATCCTACGCCCTGTCCACAGATGCCGAGGACTGGACGCCTAGAAACTGCTGGAGTTCGGGCGTCGCAGGATCGGAAAAGATCTTGCCGGGCGGTCCTATCTCGTGGACGCGACCCTGATGCATGAAGACCACGCGATGGCAGACGTCGCGGGCGAACTTCATCTCGTGAGTGACCATCACCAGCGTCATGCCGTCGGCAGCGAGCGCGCGGACGACGGCCAGCACTTCGGACACGAGCTCCGGATCGAGGGCCGAGGTTATCTCGTCGCACAGAAGCGCGATCGGCTGCATGGCCAGCGCCCGGGCGATCGCGACGCGCTGCTGCTGACCGCCCGAAAGCTGGTCGGGATAGGCGTCGAACTTCTCGCCCAGGCCGACCCGGTCGAGCATCGCCCGGGCGATACGCTGGGCCTCATCCTTCGGCGTCTTCTTCACGACCGTTTGGGAAAGCATCACATTGGCGCCGGCGGTCAGGTGCGGGAACAGGTTGAACTGCTGAAAGATCATGCCGACTTTCAGCCGCAGCGCCCTCAGATGCGCCTCGTCGGGGCGAAGCTCGGCGCCGGCAACGGTGATCGAGCCTGCGTCGATGTTCTCCAGGCCATTGATGCACCGAAGCAGCGTCGACTTGCCGGAGCCGCTCTTGCCGATGATGGCGACGACCTCGCCGGGCTCGACCGCGATGGTGATGCCCTTGAGAACCTCGTTCATGCCGAAGCTCTTGCGGACCTCATTGATTTCGATGAGCGACATTGAGTCTCCTCTCGAGCGACCGGCTCGCCTTCGACAGGGGCCAGCACAGGACGAAATAGATCAGTGCGACGATGCCGTAGACGGTGAAGGGTTCGAAGGTCGCGTTGGTGACCTCGGTGCCGGCCTTGGACAATTCGACGAAGCCGATGATCGAGGTCACGGCTGTGCCCTTGATGACCTGCACCAGAAAACCGACGGTCGGCGGCACCGCGACCCGCAGTGCCTGCGGCAGGATCACATGGCGCATCTGCTGCACATAGCCCATGCCCAGGCTGGCCGACGCTTCCCATTGGCCGCGGGCGATGGACTCGACGCAGCCGCGCCAGATCTCGGTCAGGAAGGCCGCCGTCCACAGCGTGAGCGCCACGCCGGCGGCGAGCCAGGCCGACACGTCGATGCCGAAGAGGCCGAGACCGAAGAAGGCGAGGAACAGCTGCATCAGAAGCGGCGTGCCCTGGAACAGTTCGACGTAGTATTTCACGAGTGTCTTCAGCAGCTTGTGCTTGCCGATGCGAAGGAAGAGCAGGATGGCCCCGAAGACGCCGCCGCCGATGAAGGCGGCCATCGACAGGACGACGGTCCAGCGGGCGGCGAGCAGGAGGTTGCGGACGATGTCCCAGGTGGTGAAGTCGCTCATCGCGCCGCCGTCCTGGGAAAGATCATCCGGCCGAGCCGCGCGAGCACCCAGCGCAACAGGATCGCCAGCACGAGGTAGACGCCCGTCGAGAAGAAATAGGCCTCGAAGGAGCGGAAAGTGCGCGACTGGATGAAGTTCGTGGCGAAGCTCAGATCCTGAGCGGCGACCTGCGAGACGACGGCCGACCCCAGCATGACGATGACCACCTGCGAGGAGAGCGCCGGCCAGATGCGCTGCAGCGCGGGAACGAGGACGACATACCGGAAAGTCTGGAATGGGGTCATGGCCAGGCTCGCCCCGGCCTCGAACTGGCCCTTTGGCGTGGCCTGGATCCCGGCGCGGATGATCTCGCAGCTGTAGGCGCCGAGGTTCACGATCATCGCCAGATTGGCGGCCTCGAGTTCGCTGAGGCGCAGGCCGAGCGGCGGCAGGCCGAAATAGATGAAGAAGAGCTGGACGAGAAACGGCGTGTTGCGGATGAGTTCGACATAGGCCGCCACCAGCGGCTTCAGCCAGGCCGGTCCCAGCGCGCGCACCCAGGCGCAGCAAATGCCGACCGCGATGCCGACCACGGCGGCGACGGTGATCAGCTCGATGGTGATGGCTATGCCATGCAGGATCTGCGGGTAATAGACCAGCAGCCAGCCGAAATCGAATCGATAGGTCATGGACGGCCTCTGTGGGCGGCCGGGCCGGTGTTGCAGCCGGCCCGGTCATGTGCGGTTAGAGGTTCTCGTCGAGCGGCTGGTGCAGCCACTTCTCCGAGATGGCGTTCAGGGCGCCGTCCTTCTTCGCTTCGGCGATGACCTCGTTGATCTTGGCCATCAGCGCCGGTTCGTTCTTGTTCATGCCGACATAGCAGGGCGAGTCCTTGATCAGGAACTTCAGCTCGGGCTTGCGCGGCGGGTTCTTGTCGAGAATCGCAGCCGCCACGACATTGCCGGTGACCACCCCGTCCACCTGGCCCGAGAGGAAGGCCGAGATATTGCCGTTGTTGTCCTCGTAGCGCTTGATCGTCGCGTCCTCGGGCGCGAGCTTGGTCAACTCCAGGTCCTCGATCGATCCGCGGGTCACGCCGACGATCTTGCCGGACAGATCGGCCGCGGATGTGATCGCCACGTCGCTCGGTGCGAAGACGCCGCTGAAGTAGGGGGCATATGCATCGGAAAAGTCGATCACCGCGGCGCGCTCGGGGTTCTTGCCCAGGCTCGAGATCACCAGATCGACCTTGTTGGTCTGGAGATAGGGTATGCGGTTGGCACTGGTCACCGGCACCATGGAAAGCTTCACGCCCAGTTTCTCTGCGATGAGCGTCGCCATGTCGATGTCATAGCCTCGGGGCTTCATGTCAGTGCCGACACTGCCGAAGGGCGGGAAGTCCTGCGGGACCGCGATGCGGATCGTCCCGCTCGACATGACGTCCGCGAGCGCGTCGGCTCTGGCCGGTGAGACCGGGAAGGCCGAGGCGAAAACGGCGCTGCCGACGGCGACGAGCGCCGCGATGAAGTGCCTCTTGTGCATTGCTTATTCCTTTCCAGAATGGTGCTTCGTTAGGGGCAGGCGACAATTGCGCAAGGGCGTCTCCCAGGGCTGAACGTCCACGGTTCGGCGCCGCGCGGCCATGATGTCCCGGCATCGCGAGGCGACCGGCGACCCGATGGCGCCGTCCTGGATCCGGACGCTATGACGGGCAGATACGGCGATATTCCGCACCCGCAACGCAACGGCTCCGGTGGGCCTTGCGGCTCCACAGCCATTCATCCCTGTTCTCCTCTGGTCCGACCGGTTCTCCGGCGTTCTCTTGTCGCACGATTACGGTACAAAAATTTCAGATTGTCAACAGTCCGATACTTGTGTTTTAGTCCTTCCAGGAAACGAGGCTTTCATGGAAGACGAGACCCGCAAACCGCGCATGCTCGAACAGCGCATCCAGAGCCAGTACGACGATCTTCCGGGCAGCGAGCGGGCCCTGGCCGATCTGATCCTGGAGTTCCCCGGCGACCTGCTGGTCTATTCGGCGACGGAACTCTCGGAGCGCGGCGGCGTGTCGAAGGCGGCCGTTACCCGCTTCGTCAAACGCCTCGGCTACCAGGACTATCGAGAGATGCAGCGCGAGGTCCGCGAGGCGCAGGACGCCGGAGAGCCCATCTATCTCAATACCGGACTTCTCGGGTCCACGCTCGGCCGCACCCGCCTGCAGCAGCATCTCGACCGCGACATCGCCAATCTGCGCCAGACATTCGAATTGCTGAACCCCGACGATCTCGGCGAGGTCGTCGGACGCTGCGTGGCGGCCCGCCGGGTCTGGGTGCTCGGCTTTCGCAACAGCTACTTTGTCGCCGCCTATCTGCGCCGGCAACTGATCCAGGTTCGATCCGATGTCACGCTGGTACCGGCGCCGGGGCAGGTATTGATGGAGGATCTGGCCGGCGCAACTCCGGAGGATCTGATGATCGCCGTCGGACTGCGCCGCCGGACGCCGATGTTGGGGCAGGCGATGAAGGTCGTCCGCGATCTCGGCGTGCCCATCGCCTACATCACCGACCGCGTCGCCGTCACCACGCCGAAGCTCGCGACATGGACCTTCCCCTGCCAGGTGCGCGGCGTGTCGCTGTTCGATTCCTATGTCGCGGTGATGAGCGTCGCCAACTACCTGTGCACCGAGGTCGTCGCGGCGGCCGGCGAAAGCGGGCGCGCGCGGCTTGGCCGTATCGAGGATCTCATGGGCCTGGCGGGCGAGATCGACCCCGGCAATTGACCGACGCAGCGGCGCCGGCACCGGCGCGAATGGGAAGCGCGATGCTGATCGACGAAATCGAACTCTTTCACGTGGCGATGCCGCTCAAGGCGCCGTGGCGAACGGCCTTCGGCGAGGAGACCGCGATCGACACGGTCCTGGTCCGGCTGAGGGCGGATGGCGAAGACGGCTGGGGCGAGACCGCTCCCTACCGGCTGCCGCAGTTCTCGCCGGAATGGGCCTCAGGCGCTTTCGCGCTGCTGCGCGACGCCATGGCCCCGGCCCTGGTGGGCAAGCGCATCGACAGTGCCGAAGACCTGCAAAGGGAGTTGGCGCCGCTGAAGGGCAACCACTTCGCCAAGGCCGGCCTCGACACGGCCTGGTGGGATCTTGCGGCGAAGATCGCCGGCGAGCCGCTGTGGAAGATGATCGGCGGGAGGGGGCCGGATGCGATCGTCGGTGCCGACATATCCGTGATGGACGGCCTCGACGATCTCGTCGCCGCCGTCGGCAAGGCTCAGCAGGACGGCTTTCAGCGGACCAAGCTGAAATTTCGCCGCGGATGGGGCCTGGAGATGGTCGCTCGCGTCCGCGAAGCCTTCCCTGATGCGGTCCTGCATGTCGATTGCAACAGCGCGTTCACGCTGGACGATATCCCCATGTTTCGCGAGCTGGACCGGTTCGGTCTAGCGATGATCGAGCAGCCCCTCGCCTATGACGACCTCATCGACCATGCGCGCCTCCAATCGGAGCTGAAGACGCCGATCTGCCTGGACGAAAGCATCACGTCGGTCGACCGGGCCCGCAAGGCGATCGACATCGGGGCCTGCGGCTGGATCAACATCAAGCCGGGGCGCGTCGGCGGCCTGACCAACGCGATCGCCATTCATGACCATTGCGCGGCCCGCGGTGTCCCGTGCTGGATCGGCGGCATGCTCGAATCCGCTGTCGGGCAGGGGCCGGCGCTGGCGCTGTCGACGCTGCCCAACGTCAAATATCCCTGCGACGTCTTCCCCACCGAGCGGCTCTATGAAACGGATCTTTCCGAGCCCGAGATCGTCCTGAGCGGGCCTTCGCGCATTACCGCATCGCACAAGCCCGGCCACGGATTTCGGCCCAATCCTGAACGGCTGAGGCGCGCCACGCGCGAATACGCCGTGGTCGCCGCGAGGATTGCCTGAGCGCAGATTGCTCGCCCGGCATGCCCGGCGTGTCGAGATATCGGGCCCCAGGGCCAACCCATTGATATGGCTCGTATCAAAGCTCGATGCTGCGCGAATCGGGCCAGATGATCTCACCGGAGGTGCCTCGGCGGGAGGGTGTCATTTGTCGTTCAGAACATGGTGACTGATAGTCCCGGCAAAGCGCCTGCGCGCCCCAGGCGAGGCAATCTCATGTCTGCTTCCTGCCCATCTCGGCAGGTGCTTCAGCACATGACGAACCGATGGGGGCCGCTGGTCTTGCTTGCTCCGGAAACCGGGACACTGCGTTTCAGCCAGTTGCGCCGGGCAATCGGTGGCGTAAGCGAACGGATGCTTGCGCAGACCCTGCAAGAGCTGGAGGGGGATGGGCTCATCAATCGCATCGCCCACGAGGTTGTCCCACCCCACGTCGAATACAGTCTCACCCCGCTCGGCAAAGAGGCAACGGAACGGGTACGAGCCGTCGCCGATTGGATCGAGACAAGCCTTCCGCGCATCGGCAAGGTCTGGGATAGCCGTGCCAAAAGCGGCAAAAAGAACTAGTCGAAAAGCCGCCGGTCGAAAATCAGGCACGGACGACTGAACCGCGGCGGGAACCGAGACGATCAACGGCATACAAGGCCGAGATCATTCACGGCGCAGGCCATGGCGCTCCTTCGAGGCAGTCGAGTTCGTCACGCTGGAGTGGGTCGACTGGTTCAGCAATCGCCGGCTCGTGGAACCCATCGGCAACATCCGCCGGCGGGAGCCGAGCACGCTACTACGCCATGCTGGAACAGCCCGCCATGGCCGCGTGACTCAAACGGAATGGCCTCCGGCAATCCCGGCGCGGTTCACCTACTGCCGTGTCAATGACTCTGCCCGCGACGCGTCCAAAGCGGTTGGTTACGCAGACGCCGTGGTCTGGGCGCGAAGGCTGCAACGGGTGCCACCTGGACCGGATGACACCCGTCGGCAGATCAGGCCTTGACCCGCTCGATGACCACCGGCACGGGCCGGCAAACGGTATTGCAGACGGGGGAATGCTGCTGTGCGTAGCGCAGCAGGTCATCCAGTTCCTCGTCTGAGCAGTCTGCCTTGACGTGCATCTGGATGTTGATCTGCTCATATCCGGCTGGAACGCCTTCTTCGAGACCGAGCAGTCCCCGGAGGTCGATGTCACCTTTGAGCTCCGTCGACATTTCGCGGATCGTGATGCCGCGGGCCATTGCGTGAAGCACGAAGGTCGTCGTCACGCATCCCGCCAGTGCGTGCAGCAAGAACTCGACGGGATTGGCGCCTTCGTTGTTGCCGAGCAGCACCGGCGGTTCGCCGTTGGTGAATTCGAATGGCATCGGCCGCGAGGTGTCTTCCTGGCCCGCCCCATAGAAGTCGCGGATCGTGGAGCGGTTCTCACCGCCGTCGACCCAGTTGTTACGCGCGCGGAACTGGAATTTGGCCAGGCTCTTGTCGGCCTTGAGCGCGGCGATCGTATCGAGGGCCGCCTGCACGTTGAGGCCATTGAGGTAAGTCGCTTTCTCGGCGGCGGCAGACATTGCAGTCATGGTGGTTCTCCATCTTCGGTTTGGGTGGTGCCGGCTTGACCGCATTCGTCGAAGGGCGGTGCCGGCGAAGCGCAAGATAGGACTGGACAAGCCAGCGCATCAGAGCGAGTTTTGCCGAAAACGATCCTTTCATGCCAAATATGGAGCGGCTATGAGTGATCGTGGGCCACCTGCCGTCGATGCCTTCATCGTGGCGCTGCCGGAAACGGCGGGCTCGGCGCTCTACGGCATGGTCGACGTGCTGGCCGCGACAGGAACTCTCTGGAGGGAATTGACCGGCGAGGAGCCTGGTCATCGCCTCATCAGGCCGCTCATCGTCTCACCATCGACCCGGCCGTTTCGCTGCGGGAACGGGATTCCGGTCAGCCCCGACGTCAGCCTTGACGAGGCCGTGCGACCAGACATCGTCATTCTGCCAGAGTTGTGGCTGGCGCCGACTGACGACCTGGGTGAGCGCTACCCCGACGTGAAGGATTGGGTTCGGCGTTGCTATCATGAGGGCGGCACCATCTACACGGCCTGTTCCGGATCGATCCTTCTGGCGGCGACAGGGCTGCTCGATGGCCGCGAAGCCACCTCCCATTGGGGCTATCAGGATGTGTTTCGGCGCAGCTTTCCCGCCGTCCGCTTCACTCCCGAGCCGAACCTGGTCATCGCAGATCCCGGCGCCCGCATCGTGACCGCGGGCGGATCTTCATCTTGGCATGATCTGGCGCTGCACATCATAGCGCGGCATTGCAGCCCGGGCGAGGCGCTGCGCATCGCCAAGGTCTATCTGCTCAAGTGGCACGGCGAGGGGCAGCTTCCTTTTGCAAGCCTTGTTCGACGCCAGCCGCACGCCGATGCTGTCGTGCGCCGGGCCGAGAAATGGCTCGCCCGGAATCTGCACGAGCCACATGCGGTTGCAGCGGTTGTGAACTTTTGCGGGATTCCCGAACGCAGCCTGAAGCGTCGCTTCAAAACGGCAACAGGAACGACACTGATCGGCCATGTGCAGAATCTGCGCATGGAGGAGGCGAAACGGTTGCTTGAGACCGACAGCCAATCGGCGGATGAGATCGCCGCGATCGTCGGCTACGACAATCCTGCATTCTTTCGCAGGCTGTTCAAACGTTCGACCGGCCTCACGCCGGGCGCCTATCGCCGGATGTTCAAGCCACTGTCAGGCACCGCGGTCGGGAACCAAATCGACTGAGCCCCTGCAGCCCGGGGCTGGTTTCGTGCCGGAAGGGTGGAGAATTGGCGCGCCACGACAGGGTTGGCCACAGTCGTACCCAGGCACGGTGATAGTGGTCCCCAGCGTGGAGCGCCCCGATCGCGGTGATCGGTGATCACGGGCTTCACCGACCAGCCCATCCTCGCGCGCATGGCGCGTCTCGGGTTCGAGGAAGGCAGGAGCTTCGATTTCGATGCCGCCAGCCCCATGGATCAGAATGCGCTCAAGGATGCGCCTGTTATTGCGCAAAAGCCCATGGGCTGGACGAGCCCGCGCATCGCCGAATGTGTGAACCAATGGCCTATGGATAACGATACGGCGGCCGTCTACGGCTCCTACTATCTCAAGCGTGCGCTGATGGCTCAGCTCGGGCTCAAGGCAAATCTGCCGGAGAGCACCAAAGACTTTGTTCCGCGTTTGGAGAAGGGTAACGTCCCACCCGTGAATGCGTTCTGGTCCGTAGCGCTCTATGACGACAACGGCTCGCAGGTCGCGAACAGTTCGAACCGGTTTGGGTTGTCCAACTGGATGCCGTTGCAGGAAAACCCCGATGGGTCGCTCGATCTCTACTTCCACCATGAAAGTCCCGGCAAGGACGCCAACTGGCTACCGGCTCCGGACGGGCCCGTTCAACGTGACCCTGCGGCTCTACGCCCCGAAGCCCCCGGTCTTGCCCGGGAAATGACACCTCCAGCCATTGCCAAGGTCCATCGGCTCTCCACCCACACGGCACAGTAGACGCTTTCTTAACGTCGTCAGGGTCATTCACATCAGGACGATCCGGCACCGTCTGCGCCGGATCTGTCACAGTAGAACAGGAGACTACCAACGTGAGTGAGACATGAAGCAAGTCGTATCCCTGGCCTTGATTGGCCAACTCCTTGCCGTTTCAACCCTGTCCGTATTGGCCGATACCGCGCTTCCGGAAGGGGTAAGTATTGCGAAAGATGCCAAGGCGCTTCGCGCATATGCGCCGGCAAGCGGCCCTGGCCAGACCGACTTCAACGCGGCCGACAGGCTGGCGATCGCCAATCTGCTCTACGCCTACGCCTTCGCCTACGACAACTACGAGGCGGATACGTGGTTCACCCTGTTCACGCCCGACGTCGTGTTCGTCGCCGGCGTTCCTGGCGAGGGAGCCGTTTCCTTCACCGGTGAGGGTTTCCGGACGTTCTGGAGAAAACGAATGAAGGAATTCAGTTCCTCCGGTAACCAGCGCCGGCATCTGATGACGAACATCCTGTTTCTGGACCAGACCGCCGACACGGCCCATGTCAGTGTCACCGGACTTTTGACCAACGCAAAGGATGGAGAGACCTTCTCTGCCGTGAGCAGCTTGAACTATGAAGGATGGCTGGTGAAAGGCACCGATGGCTGGAAAATCCAACGGTGGCACGACTTTCCGGATGCTCCGATTTCCGAGAATTGACGAAACAGACCTCTGCGTGCGTGGGAGGTCGCCCGGTTCAGATGATCTCATGGAAGAGACCATAGGCGGTGAGCCGCTCGCGCATCGTGTCGGTGAAACCCGACAACTCGATGCGGTTCGCACCCATGACGCGGCTGCGCCGAAGCTGGAGGCCCTCGGTGAGGTCGAGGATGGTCCGGCCGTCCACCAGCGCGGTGAAGGCGGCATCAGGCGTCAGCGAGGACGAGCTGGTCGCGGTCGCGTTGGTGGCCCATGCCGGCGAGACCTTGCGGCCGATGATCCGTTCGCCGCGATCGATCTGGAGCCGATAGACGCGAGTGGATTCCTGCGGCAGCCGCTTCCAGATCGGCAGCAGCAGGCCGCTGACGACATGGATGGTGCTGTCGGCGAATTCCGGAACCTCGCATAGCTCGGCGTTCCATGCCTCGGAGAACAGCACGCGGTCGGCTTTGACCCAATGGCTCTCCTCCAGCATCTTCAGCGGAACGTTGTGCGCTTTCATCGGCCGTATCAGCCGGATGCGCCGTTCGATCTCGCCGTCGTCGAGCATGACGCTGGCGGCCGGGATCTGCACCGCGGCGCGGCCCGACCGCTCGTTGACGAGCAGCCAGGCACGGCGGTCGCGCATATGATCGAGCGCTTCAGCCAACGTCACCGGCTGATTGCGCTGGCGCTGCGTGATGGTGAGCAGTTGGGTCGCCGCACCCGTGCGCGGATGGGTGTAGATCGTCTGCCGGTCGGCGACGACGAAACTCTCCGCGCGCAGCGTTTCAAGCCCGGTATCGCCGGATGCAATCGCCACTTCGATCCGCGCGTTGAGCAACTGCTCGAAGGCGGTGAAGAGCATGCCCTGCAGCCCGATGGTCAGCGCCAGCAGGCGGTTGAGGAAGGTGGTAATCGGCGGAAGCTCGTCCTTGATGCCGGTGGAGCCCATCAGCTTCAGGCCGGTTGACGCCTCGAAGCTCTCCAGCGAGCAACCCTCGACCTTGCCGCGCACCAGCAGCAGAAAGAGCTGCCGCAGCGCGTCGCGGGCATAGTGCGATTCCAGATTGTCCTCGGGCCGGAACAGGCCCTGGCCGCCGGTCTGGCGCTGGCCGCGCGTGATCGCGCCCAGCGTGTCGAGGCGGCGGGCGATGGTCGAAAGGAACCGCTTCTCGGCCTTCACATTGGTCGCGATCGGCCGGAACAGCGGCGGCTGCGCCTGGTTGGTGCGGTGGGTGCGGCCGAGCCCCTGAATAACGGCGTCGGCTTTCCAGCCGGGCTCGAGGAGATAATGGACGCGCAGCCGCGTGTTCTTCGCGGACAGTTCGGCATGGTAGCTGCGGCCGGTGCCGCCGGCGTCGGAGAAGACCAGGATGCGCTTCTGGTCGTCCATGAAAGCGGCGGCCGCGGCGAGATTGGCCGAGCCGGCCCGGTTCTCGATCCGGAAGACGCGATGCTCAAAACGGCTGCGTGCTCTAGGTTTTCGAAATACTTGTGAATATCGAAAATTGGTTGCATTGCTCGCCAAATGATCGTATCGAATGGCACTCGTCTGGAGGTCCGCCCTTACAATGGCGGCAAAGAGACGTGTCGACATGCACGGGAGGCATGCATGGGCAAAATCTCAACTGGTGCGGCGCCCCGGTTTCTGGGAGGCACACTGCTCCTCGTAATCGGTGCAGGTTTTGCAGCCGGCGCCCTCCGCTACGAGGTAGGCGGCGTGACGACGATGGGTCCGGGATTCGCACCGCTTGTGCTGGGTTCCTTGCTGGCGGTTCTCGGCCTGGTCGAGATCATCCAATCGACGAGATCGACATCTGCGGAAATTGGGGCGTCGATCGAGTGGGCCGCGACGTTCTGCGTTCTTTCCGCAGTGCTCGCTTTTGCGGTCCTGATCGGCACGATCGGCTTCGACCCGGCCGTCTTCGCGGCCGTCATGATCTCGATGCTGTGGGATCGCCCGATCCGCTTGATGCGTTCCCTGGTCCTCACCGCAAGCGTAACCCTGTTCGCGGACATCGTCTTCCTCCGACTACTCGCGCTTCCATATCGCGCCTTCGGGAGTTGAACGATGGACCTCCTGTCCGGACTCGAGCTTGGCCTCGTCACGGCCCTTCAGCCGAGCAACCTGCTTTATGCCTTCGTCGGCGTGATTCTCGGCCAAGCGATCGGCGTCCTTCCTGGTATCGGCGCCATGACCGCGATCTCGTTGTTGCTGCCGATCACGTTCTATCTTGGCCCGACCCAATCCCTGATCATGTTGGGCGGGATTTACTATGGTTCCCAGTATGGTGGAGCCATCGCTTCCATTCTGCTGCGCGTGCCTGGAACGCCCACAGCCATCGTGACCTGCCTCGAAGGATACCCGATGGCGCGTCGAGGCGAGGCCGGAAAGGCACTGAAACTTTCTGCCATCGCATCCTTCTTCGGCAGCACGGTCGGTATGGTCATCGTCCTGCTCGGGGCCCTTCCACTCGCCAGGTTCGCCCTGAACTTCACCGCCGCCGAATATTTCTCGATCATGCTGCTCGGACTTGTCGGCGCATCAGTGATGTGCAGCGGCTCGGCCGTCCGAGCCCTTTCAATGACGGTGCTCGGGCTCCTGCTCGGCCTGGTTGGAACGGACGTGAACACCGGCGTCTACCGGTTCGTTCCGCACGATGCCTTCGCCGATGGCATCAGCATGGTCGCGATGGCCATGGGGATATTCGGGGTCGCCGAACTCCTGAACAATGTCGGCGCGGCGTCGAAGGCCTTCGTCGATCCGAATGGGCTGGGGCGGTCAACCGCATTCTCCTGGAGAGAGCTTCGACGGCTGTCGAGGGCCGCGTGGCGCGGCAGCCTGATTGGGTCGGTCCTGGGCGCACTCCCAGGTACGGGGGCCGCCATCGCGACCTTCATCAGCTACGCCGCCGAACGGCGGATTTCCAAACATCCCGAAGAGTTCGGTTCGGGTCGTCCGGAAGGTCTGGTGGCCCCTGAAGCGGCAAACAACGCCGGCGCCATCACGGCATTTATTCCAACGCTGACACTCGGTATTCCGGGTGATCCCGTGATGGCTCTGATGCTCGGTGCGATGATCATCAACGGCGTGACGCCCGGACCCGGGGTCATCACCGAACATCCGGAGCTGTTCTGGGGCGTTATCGTCAGCTTTCTGATCGGCAATCTGATCCTGCTCGTACTCAACCTACCGCTGATCCGGCTATGGGTGCGGTTCCTCTCGATCCCCTACTGGGCACTTTATCCGATTGTGCTGATCTGCCTCGTCGTCGGCGTCTATTCTTTCCGCAACAGCATCGCGGATGTCTACACGACCCTCGCCTTTGGGCTCATAGGCGTCTTGATGGCGAGACTGTCGTTCCCACCAGCGCCGCTGCTGCTCGGCTTCATCCTCGGTCCGATGTTGGAGGAGAACCTGCGCAGGGCCATGCTCCTTTATGACGGCGATTTGACAATCTTCTTCACCCGCCCGCTCAGCGCGGTGTTCATGGTCGCCACCCTGGCGCTGCTCGCGATCCCCGCGGTGGCTGCGCTCCGGCGGGCGACGGGCGGCAGAAGGCGCTTGGCCTCCGAACTGGGCGGAGACGAGCTATGAACCCGCTCAGGCGGCTACCTGATGCGGCCGAACCGGCGAAGGAGGGAAGTCTCTCAGCCGCGCCGTCACTGTTCTCCGCCATCAGGCTGGGCGACCTGACGCTGCCGAACCGCATCGTCATGTCATCGATGTCGCGCGACAAGTGCCCCCGCGGCGTGCCAACCGAGCTCAACGCCGTGTACTATGCGCAGCGCGCGAGCGCAGGGCTCGTGGTCACCGAGTCCACCGCCGTCTCCGCGCGTGGAGTCGGCTGGCCGATGACGCCCGGCATCTTCACCGACGCGCAGGTCGAAGGCTGGCGCGCAGTGACGGAGGCAGTTCATGCGGCCGGAGGCACCATCTTCTGCCAGCTCTGGCATTGCGGCCGCAACTCCCATCCGCTCACCCAGCCGGGTGGCCTGCTGCCCGTCGGACCATCGGCCGTCCTGCCGCCAGGAACGATTCGCACGTCCGAAGGCCGCAAGCCGCTGCTCGTGCCGCATGAACTGACAAAGGACGAATTGCCGGGGATCGTCGCTGAATATCGGGCGGGCGCCCGTAATGCCCGGCGCGCCGGTTTCGACGGCGTGCAGGTCCACGCAGGAAACGGGTTCCTGCTCGACCAGTTTCTGCGCGATTCCGCCAATCATCGTATGGACGCATATGGCGGAACCGCCGAGAACCGTTGCCGCCTTCTCATGGAGGTTGTCGCCGCTGTTTGCGAGGAGTGGGGCCCGCAACGCATTGGCGTGCGCCTGTCGCCTACCAATCCCACGATCTACCGGCTGCGCGATACCGATCCGGCCACCCTTCTCGTCACTGCGCTGGAGATGCTGAACGAACTCCAAATTGCCTATGTCGATATCGTGGAAGGTTCGACGACCGACGAGCCGGCGACCGCCGAACTCGACTATCCAACGCTGCGTCGCCGCTTCCGTGGCCGCTACGTCGCGAACAATGGCTTCAAGGATCTTGCGACAGCCGAGCGCGCGCTGCGGACGCATGCCGACCTGATCTCGTTCGGCCGGCTTTTCATCGCCAACCCGGACCTGCCGAAACGCTTGCGGACCGGCGCGCCGCTGAACCCGCTGCGCCGCGAGCTCATCTATTCGCCCGACCATCGCGGATACACGGATTATCCCTGTCTGGACGAATCCGAAGCCCAGACACAATTGGAGGAGAAAGCATGAACCTGAGATCCCCTACCCGGCGAGCACTGCTCAAGTCGGCTGCTGCCCTTCCGCTGTTGACGTTCGCTGCAGGCGCATTCGGACAGTCGGGCTATCCCGATCGCCCCATAAAAATCGTCATGACGCTGCCAGCGGGAACCTCGGCCGATACCATGGCCCGCTATGTTGCCGACCAGATGAGCAAGGATCTGGGACAGCCGGTGGTCGTAGACAACCGACCCGGTGCCAGTTCCAATATCGGGTACAGGACCGCCGCCGAGGCGGACGCCGATGGCTATACGCTCCTCTACGGACTACTGTCGCTGATCCTCAACCCGCAGCTCTTCACTCAGGTCCCTTACGAGCCGGAGGACTTCACGCCGGTCATCCGTCTGCTGGATGTTCCGTTCGTGCTCGTGGTGCGGTCGGATGCGCCCTACCAATCGGTCGCCGATCTGATCGAGACAGCCAAGCAGAGCCCCGGAAAGCTGAAATACCCATTACGGTATCGGATCGCCCAACCACATCGCCGTCCTGCAGATGATACAGAATTCCGGCGCCGAAATGACCCATGTCCCCTACAAGGACGGCGGCCTGAGCGATCTTCTTGGAGGCGCCCTCGACTTCTCACTCGACGTGACGGCGACGACGATCTCGCACATCAAGGCCGGAACCTTGCGCCCACTCGTTGTGTCCACGGAGAACCGCATCGACGTGCTGCCCGACACGCCCACCTTCTCGGAAGCCGGGATCGGCGCGCCACTCTATTCGTGGAATGGCGTCTTTGCCCGTTCCGGCACGCCGCAGGAGATCATCGACCGGCTTTCGGCCTCGCTGCAGAAAATCACCACGAGCGAGGAATTCCATGCCAAGGTCGCCGATTTCGTTCAGGTCCCCCGCGGCGGCACCCCCGAGGACTTTGCAACGTCGCTCGCCACCGAGACCGAGAACTGGGGACGCGTGATCAAGGCCGCGAACCTCAAGATAGAGTAGCGCGGGCGACACCTGCCGGAAGGCGGATGGCGTCGGCGGCGCCATCCGCCTTCTTCATCGATGCGCGTCAACGACCGACCGCCAAGACGCCCGTCGGACCGGATTGATGTCGAGCGCAAATATCGCGTTTGGCTGGAAGGAAGTCAGGGACCAAATCCCTCGAACGGCCCGATGGTGGTGTCAGGTCCGTCGCGCCGTTGCGACACCGGCAAGAAGACCGTCGTCGGCGAACCGACCGATCCTGTCCATTTCCCTTCAAGGCGCGCGGCGCTCAAACCGCCGGGGGGACCGGTCGCTGGAATTTCCAGGCACCCGTGCCGAGGGCCGGCGCTGCACGATCCGTAGCCAGAGGACTGCGGGAAAACAGCATGGGCGTACGCAGACCGGCGATGCCCTCGGGCGCGATCGCGAGGCCGCGCGCGACGACATGACGCTCGGCGAGCGCCTCGGCCACCGAGTTGATCGGTCCTGCCGGCACGCCGGCCGCCTCCATGGCCTCGATGAGGCCGCGTCGCGAGCTTAGCGACGTCGCCTCGGCGATGACCCTGCAGAGGCGCTCCCGGTTTTGCACACGCGCAGGGTTCGTGGCGCAATCGGGATCGTCGGCCAGCGCAGCGAGCCCGAGAACGCGGCATAGCGCCGCGAACTGGCGATCGTTTCCGCAGGCGATGATGACGTGCCCGTCCGCGGCCGGGAATAGCTGGTAGGGCACGATGTTGGGATGGGCGTTGCCCATCCGGCGCGGCGCAGTGCCGCCGAGCAGATGGTTGGTTGCCTGGTTGGCGAGCACGCCCACCCCGCAGTCGAGCAGCGACAGGTCGACATGTTGACCAAGTCCGGAGCGCTCTCGCTCTGCCAGCGCCGCCTGCACCGCGATCACGCCGTAGAGGCCGGTGATGATGTCGATCCAGGCAACGCCCACTTTCTGCGGCTCGCCTTGCGGATCGCCGGTGAGGTCCATTATCCCGCACATCCCCTGGACGAGGAAATCGTAGCCCGGCTGGCTGGCGCGCGGTCCCGCCTGCCCGAAGCCGGTCACCGACGCATAGATCAGGCGCGGGTTCAGCTCCGCCACACTTTCGTAGTCGAGCCCGAACTTGCGCAATCCGCCGACCTTGAAGTTCTCGATCAGCACATCGGCATCGGCGATCAGCATTTTGACCCGCGCAAGATCGGCTGGTTCGGCAAAATCGCAGACGACGGACGTCTTGCCCCTGTTTGCTGCGTGGAAATAGGCCGCCACCCGCTCCGCCGTGCCATCCGGACGTCGCCGTTCGAAGAAGGGAGGCCCCCACTTGCGGGTGTCGTCGCCCTCGGGCCCCTCGACCTTGATGACCTCAGCGCCGAGATCGGCCAGCGTCTGCCCGATCCAGGGTCCGGCGAGGATGCGGGCGAGTTCGACGACCTTGAGACCGGCGTGAGGTGCCGCCATCGCGCCGCCTTTCATTTCCTCACCGGGCATGGGACGCCTCCTCAGAAGAAAGCCTGCAGACCGGTCTGCGCACGCCCGAGGATCAGCGCGTGCACGTCGTGGGTGCCCTCGTAGGTGTTGACCGTCTCCAGGTTCTGCGCGTGGCGCATAACGTGGTACTCGATCTGGATGCCGTTGCCGCCGTGCATATCGCGGGCCTGGCGCGCGATGTCGAGCGCCTTGCCGCAATTGTTGCGCTTGACGATGCTGATCATCTCCGGCGCGAACCTGTGCTCGTCCATCAACCGGCCGACCCGCAGGCTCGCCTGCAGGCCGAGCGCGATCTCCGTCTGCATGTCGGCGAGCTTCTTCTGGTAGAGCTGGGTGGCGGCCAGCGGACGGTTGAACTGCTTGCGGTCGAGACCGTATTGCCGGGCACGCAACCAGCAGTCTTCCGCCGCCCCCATCGCGCCCCACGAGATGCCGTAGCGGGCGCGGTTCAGGCAGTCGAACGGCCCCTTGAGGCCCGACACGTTGGGCAGCAGCGCATCCTCGCCGACCTCGACGCCGTCCATCACGATCTCGCCGGTGATCGAGGCGCGCAAGCTCAGCTTGCCGCCGATCTTCGGCGCCGACAGGCCCTTCATGCCCTTTTCCAGCACGAAGCCGCGGATGGCGTTGTCGTGCGCCTCCGACTTGGCCCAGACCACGAACACGTCGGCGATCGGCGCGTTGGAGATCCACATCTTGGAGCCGTTCAGCACACAGCCGCTGCCGGTCTTCTTTGCGCGGGTCTTCATGCCGCCGGGGTCGGAGCCGGCATCCGGCTCGGTCAGGCCGAAGCAGCCGATCCACTCGCCGGAAGCGAGCTTGGGCAGGTACTTCCTGCGCTGCTCTTCCGAGCCGTAGGCATGGATCGGGTGCATGACAAGCGAGGACTGCACGCTCATCATCGAGCGATAGCCGGAATCGACGCGCTCGACCTCGCGCGCGACCAGCCCGTAGGGCACGTAGCCCGCGCCGACGCCGCCATATTCTTCCGGAATGGTGACGCCGAGCAGTCCCGCCTCGCCCATCTCGCGGAAGATTGCAGGATCGGTCTTTTCCTCAAGATAGGCGGTCTCTACCCGCGGCGCGAGCCTGTCGGCGGCGAACGCCGCCGCCGCATCGCGGATAGCGCGCTCGTCCTCGGAAAGCTGCGCGTCGATGAGGAAGGGATCGTTCCAGGCAAACGAACCCCGATCGAACTTGACGTCGGCTGCCGGGGTCGAATGGATCGTCTTCAGCATTCCGCTTCCCTCCGCGAATGTTGGTTGCGCCGCTGCGGCGCATGTCTGACATGTCTCTAGCGATTGCAATCCGGGCTGAATAACCGCAATTTGGATTGAGTTGATGCATAAAAGGCATATCAGATGAACCGTCCTCGCCGGTTTCTCCCTTCCATCAGCCTGCTGTCGGCCTTCGAGGCAGTGCTGCGCACCGGCTCGACCGCGGCGGCTGCGCGGGAACTCGATCTGACGCAGGGGGCGGTGAGCCGGCTGATCCAGAACCTCGAAGTCCAGCTTGGACGGCCCCTGTTCGATCGGCACCGGCGCAAGCTTATTCCGACCGAGGCGGCGCGCGCTTACGGCCGCGACATCACGCGCGCTCTCGACACGATCCAGCGGGCCAGCATGGAATTGTCGGCAAATCCCGAGGGCGGCACGCTCTCGCTGGCGATACTGCCTGCTTTCGGCACTCGCTGGCTCGCGCCGCGGTTGGGCGGGTTTCTGGCGGCGCACCCCGGTGTCACCATCAACCTCGCCACACGGCTCAAGCGCTTCAGCTTTGAGGCTGAAGGTTTCGACGCAGCCATTCACTTCGGGGTGGACGATTGGCGGGACGCCGGACACATGAAGCTTTTCGAGGAGAGGCTGACGGCCTGCGCAACTCCAGGCCTTTTGGAACGAAAAGCGATCAAGTCGATCGGCGACATGCGGACATTGCAACTGTTGCAACTCGAAACGCGGCCGACCGCTTGGGCGGCATGGTTCGAGGCACAGGGCGTCGCGCCCTGCCCTGTTCATGGCATGCTGTTCGATCAGTTCGCCACCATGACGCAGGCCGCGATTGCTGGGCTCGGCGTCGCGCTGCTGCCGGAATATCTCGCCGAACCGGAGATCGCGGAAGGGCGACTCGTGCCTCTGTTCACGCCTGCAGTGAGCAGCGTCGGCGCCTACTGGCTGGTCTGGCCCAAGGCGCGTGCCAACTATCCGCCGCTGGAAGCCTTCCGTGCCTGGTTGGCTGCTGAGACCTCCGCCATGCCGTGACCAGTCGCGTTTCCCGTGCCAAGGGCGGCCACGCAGGACATTGCCCCTCGTCGCCCGGACGCTTCGCGCAGCTACGCGCCCCCGCAATCGAATGCAGCACTCACCCCGTTGACATTCGTCTTAGTTTTCGGATACCATTTGGCATCTGAGTGGAGGGCACTGTCCCGATCCATCGGCTAATGCGCGAGCGACAACGAGTGTCACCCGCGCAAGTCGATCCGGGCGAAAACCTGGACAACGCTCAGCGGGAGGAAATCGTGGTGAACCTGCAGCAATCGCGTCCCGCAAGATGCGCGGCGTCGGCGAAACGCGAACACTGGCTCGCGCTTTGGGCCCCGCGGCTGGCGGCATCTGGCTGCAACCACGTTGGCTGAATACGGCCATAGGGCCGAAGTGTGGAGGAATGAAAATGGCAATGATGAATGCAGCCCCCAAGAGCCTCGAGAGCATCCTTGTCGAGGCCGGCGGCCCGGTGAATCTGCTGCGCGGCTCTAACTTAGGACCTTACCGCTTCCCGGTAATCCCGCCGGAGTTCACCAACTGGCGGGACGAGGTGCGGTCCTGGAAGGACAGTTGCGCCCTGCTGGAACAATCCTACCATATGACGGAATTACACTTGCGCGGCTCGCAGGTGATCCCGTTCCTGTCCGGCGTGGCAGTCAACAAGCTCGACACCTTCCCTGTGATGCGCGCCAAGCAGCTCGTGCTGGCCGGGCATGACGGCTACTATCTCGCCGATGCCATTATCTTTCGGGAGGCCGAGGACTTCTTCCGCGTGGTCGGTGCGCCCTTCGCCAGCGACTGGCTGCTCTACAATGCCGAGCAGAGCAATCTGGACGTCGATGCCAAGAAGGATGACAACTTCTCCATCCGCTCGGGCACGCGTGACGTGTTCCGCGTCCAGGTCCAGGGACCTAATGCGCTGCCCCTGGTGCAGGAGGTTTCCGGCGGAATGCTGCCCGAGATCAAGTTTTTCAACATCGGCGAGTTCAAGATCGCTGGCAAGACCGTGCGCGCTCTGCGTCACGGCATGGCCGGCGAACCTGGCTTCGAGATCTATGGCGCCTGGGACGACCAGCAGGCGGTGCGCGATGCGCTGGACAAGGCCGGAGAGAAATACGGCATGCGCAAGATCGGCGCCCTCGCCTATTCGACGACCGCGCAGGAGTCGGGCTGGGTGCCCATGTCGTTGCCGGCGATCTACCACGGCGAGGAGATGAAGCCCTACCGGGAGTGGCTGAACAATTACTTCCTCGAGACGATTGCATCGCTGGGCGGCAGCTTCGTGTCGGACGACATCACCGACTACTATGTCGACCCGATCGAGCTTGGCTACAAGGGCATCATCGACTTCAACAGGGACTTCATCGGCCGCGACGCACTCGCGAAAAAGGCGGAGAACCAGCGGCGCTCCAAGGTCACGCTGGAGTGGGACGACAAGGACGCCGCCGCAGTGATGCAAGACTCGATCTTCCCCGGGGACGGTGCGCCGGCCAAATTCCTCAATATGCCGATGCCGATGTACGCCACCTTCCAGGTCGATGCGGTGATGAAGGACGGCAAGACCGTGGGCATCTCGACCTGGCCTTCCTACACGGCGAACGCCAACCACTTCATCTCGCTCGCAGTCGTCGACGTCGAACACGCGAAGCCCGGCACCGAGGTCACGCTGCTGTGGGGCGAGCCGGATTCGCGCCGCAATACGGTGGAGAAGCATGCCGTGCGGGAGATCAAGGCTAAGGTCGCGCCGGCGCCCTACTTCGAGAAGGTCATCAAGACCGGCAACCGGTGAGCCATCGGACCCGGAGCCGGCCGTGTCTACAACGACACGGCCGGACTCTGCTCTTCTTCCAAGAACCATAGCGCCCCTGCGGCTACGGCATGGCGACTACCGGCGGCGCGTACGGTTCCAGCCCCGCGCAGGCAGGCCGGATGGCAGGATCCAAGTCAGTGCAATGTATGTCATCCGGATGAAGAACTGTGCTTTCTTCGCGCGCCACGGTGTGCTGGAGGAGGAAAAGACGCTCGGCCAGCGCTTCTATGTCGATGCCGAGCTGGAAGTGTCTCCCGACACCCCGCTGGATACCGATTCGATCGAGGATACAGTGGATTACGGCGTTGCCTTCCTGGAGATCGAGAAGATCGTGACCGGTCGCAGGCGGTTCCTCGTCGAGGCACTGGCGCTCGATGTCGCGCAGGCGCTCTGCCGCCGCTTTGCGCAGATCAGGCGCGCCGAAATCACCGTGCGCAAGCCCAACGCGCCTGTTCCCGGCGTCCTCGACCATGTCGAGGTGACGGTGGTGCGGCCACAGGCGACGAAAGCCGGATGACCCGCGCGGCGCTCGGTCTGGGCGGCAACATCGGCGATCCGCGCGCGGCGATGAGCGAGGCACTGATCGCGCTGGACAAAGATCCGCGGCTCGCCGTCGCTGCCGTCTCCTCGCTCTACCGCACGCCGCCCTGGGGCAGGACGAACCAGCCCGACTTTCTGAACGCGGTGGCTTTGGTCGATACCGATCTCGGAGCGCGCCAACTGCTCGACCTATGCCTCTATACGGAAAGGACGCTGCAACGCGTCCGAGGCGAGCGATGGGGGCCGCGCACCATCGACGTGGACATACTGACCTTCGGCGACGAAACGATCGCGGAGGAGGGATTGCAGGTGCCTCACCCGCACATGCAGGGGCGGGCCTTCGTGATGGTTCCTCTCGCCGAGGTCGCGCCGGCGATGATCGTTCGCGGGCGACCTGCTGGCGAATGGGCCAACGCGCTCGATGGGTCAGCCGTCGATCGCCTGGAGGAGCCCGCCTGGTGGCAGGGCCGGCGCTGAGCCGCGCCGGATCGCTTCCTCACCTCGCGCAAGGCTGCGCAGTTCTCTCAGATCGCGTCCTGCAGATATCGTCCGTCGACGACGTCCAAGGCGTCGCCGCGTCTGGCTTCGTCGAGCAGCTTCGCCCGGATCATCAGATCGATGGTGGCGCGCAAAGCCGTGTCCGGCACGGCCAGACCTTCGGGCCACATGCCCATGCTCCGCATGTATGCGAGCCCGCGCCGCGCTAGCGATTGGCTGTCGGACGTTGTGATACGCTGGAAGATCGGCAGCGTGACGTGCTGGCTCTCCGGGTCGTTTGTCAACCGATGCGCCTCGATCAAGGCCTTGAGAAAGCGGGTCACGACATCGGGGTTGGCCTGCAGCCATGAGGCCTTGCCGATGATCGCGGTAAAGACGATCTCCGGAATGGCGTCGTTGACTTCACCGATCAACCGGAAGCCCTGGTCCTGAGCCAGGAAATTCCACGGTGCTGGCTGGGGGGCGCAGTCGATCTCGCCGGCCTGCAGCGCTTCCCAGCGCTTGGTGTGGATACCGGAGAGCACAAACTCATAGTCGCCGGGATAATGCAGTCCTTCGGCGGCCAACATGATCTGTGTGTAGATCGCAGTGCCCTCGGTCAGAGAGGAGGTGCCTATTTTCGTGCCCTTTAGCTGGGCCAGGGAGTCGATGCCGGGCCGCGCCACCAACGACATTGGCAGTCGCACGGCATTGGCCGCCACGATGCGCAGTTCGCCGCCATCGACGAAGTCTGCCACAGCACCTTCCGGCGGCGTGATCGCGAGGTCGGCTTCGCCCTCCAGCACGGCGATCGTCGCCTTGTCGACACTGCCCATTCGCTTGTACTCGATCGCGAGGCCGTGCCTTGCGAACAGGCCCTGTTCCTCCGCGACGAAAACTGGCAGCCAGTTGAACCCCTGCGCCCCGCCCGCGAGCCGAAGCCTCGCCGGTGCGGAATTCCCGTCTGTTGTCATCATGGTCTCCTCCGATGGATCGTTCGGGCAGCGGCGGCGACGTCGCCGGCAGCAGCAATCCTGAGTTCTCCATAGTATTTAGATACCATGGCGTATGTCAACTGACCCAATGCAAATCAGGGGGCAAATTTTCCTCCGGCAGCGCGAATGGAACGCTGCCTGCCTCGATGCGGCGGCTTGGTGCGACGGTTGGCGACCTGAGGTCGGGACTGGTGGCGGCGCGCTATTCGGCCGCCAGGATTCCCGATCGTTCCTTTGGCGCGCGTTCTACCGGCCGCTCGAAGAGGTGCGAGGCGTGCGCGATGACGTTCTCGGTCGTCTCGCGGATGTGGCGGTCGATCAAGTCCTGCGCGGTCTGGCTGTCACGCCCGATCACGGCATCCATGATCATCTTGTGCTCGACGTCCTTTGCCCGCCACTGAGGACGGAACTGCGAAGACATCCGCCGGTAGCGGTGGGCGCGCTCGAAGAGCTTCTGGCGGATTTCAAGAAGGTTCGGTGAGCCGCATGCCGCGACGAGAGAGAAATGGAACGTGCCGTGGAGCTTCGCCCAGTCTTCCGAGAGGTAGTATGTCGAGCCGAGCCTGTTCTGCAGGCGGTCCATGCGGTGGAAAGTCGCGATGATCTCGGCCTCCCACTGATCATCGCCCCGCTCGATAGCCAGCCGGATGCATTCGCGCTCGATCAGCACGCGAACGTCGGTCAGGTCGTTGAGATCGAAGAGCGAGACCGGGGCGACGACGAAGCCTCTCTGCCCTTCGGCAACGACCAGATTCTCCGCGACGAGCCGGGACAGCGCTTCGCGCAGGGTCGAGAAGCTGACTTCGTAGAGGTCCTTCAGAGTCTCGAAGCGCAGCTTCGCGCCTGGCTTCAGGTTACAGCTGACGATATCGCTGCGCATCCGTGCAAGCACGTCCGCCGCCCGGGTTTCACCCGCCTGCTTGGCATCCATAGGCATGGCTCCGCTTCTACTCTGCGATGCAAAGTGTATGGCGATTTTCGAAAATAATCAAACGGCGTACCGGGCCGCGCAGGATCCGACGTTCGGCAGCCGACAGGACAAGACACCTCGCCTGCGAGAAAGTCGGGCCAGCGCGGCTTCAGGATCGATTGCAGGGGAGCGACCGGCCGGGTGTAATCCTGCCGTCGTGTAGCTCGCCACGGCCTTGCCTGCGACCTAGTGAGGCTGAGCCGCCCCCTTGCCGCCGAGATAGGCGCTGATCACGTTGGGATCGCCGAGCAGGCGCTCCGCCGTGTCCTCGCCGACGATGCGGCCGGTCTCCATCAGATAGCCGCGATCGGCGGTCTTCAGGCTGAGCCGTGCGTTCTGCTCGACGAGCAGGATGCCGAAGCCTTCCGCCGCAATCAGTCTGAGCGACTTGAACAGCTCCTTCGACAGGAGCGGCGACAGGCCGAGCGACGGCTCGTCCAGCATTAGGATCTCAGGGCGCGACATCAGCGCGCGGCCGATGGCGACCATCTGCTGCTCGCCGCCGGACATCGTCTGCGCGAGTTGCCCGCGACGCTCGGCCAGGCGCGGAAACAGGCCGTAGACGAAATCGAGCGTACGCGACGCTTCGGCCTTGGCGCGGCGGGCGTGGCTGCCAAGCCGGAGGTTCTCGGCCACGGTCAGTTCGCCGAAGATCCCGCGGCCTTCCGGCACCAATGCTATGCCCTCCTCGACCATCTGGTGAGCCTCTAGCCGGGTCACATCCTTGCCGTTGACCCGGATCGAGGTGCCCGGCTCCGTGGACACCAGGCCGGCAACGCCACACAGGAAGGAAGACTTGCCGGCTCCGTTGGCGCCGAGGATGACGCAGATCTCGCTTTTCGAGACCTTGGCCGAAACGCCTTCGAGGGCCAGGTGGCGCCCATAGCGAACGCCGAGATTGGAAACCTCAAGCATCGTCATCTCCGAGATAGGCGCGGACCACTTCGGGGTCGGCAAGCACTTCCGACGAATTGCCGTCGGCGATCTTGATCCCCGAACTCATGACCACGCTGCGATGACAGAGCGAACGGATGGCATCCATCACATGCTCGACCATGATGATGGTGCGCCCCTGCTCATTGAGCTCCCGGATAAGATCGATGCCTATCTGGAGTTCGCTCGGATTGAGACCGGCGAGCCACTCGTCGAGCAGCAGCAGATGCGGGTCCGAAGCGAGCGCACGGGCAAGTTCGATGCGCTTCTGGTCGATGTAGGTCATTGCCGCGACAGGAACCGCTTCGCGACCCTTGAGGCCGACACGGGCCAGGAGATCGCGGGCGAGATCGGCAGCTTCGTCGCCCCAGACCTTGCGATGGCCGAACACCGCGCCGGCAACCACATTCTCGATGGCGTTCATCGACGGCAGCACGCGTACGAGCTGGAAGGTACGCGCAACGCCGATCCGCGCGATCTTGTGCGCGGGCAACCCTCCGATCGGCTGTCCTGCGAGCATGATACGACCCGATGTGGGCGAGAGCGCACCCGAGATCAGATTGAGCATCGTGGTCTTGCCCGAGCCGTTTGGCCCGATCAATCCTAGGAGTTCGCCCGCGCCGACGTCGAAGCTCACGTCGTTGACGGCGATCAGGCCGCCAAAAGCCTTGCGGGCCCGCTCGATGGTCAGCAGAGAAGCGCTCATTGGCTGTCCTCGACAGTCGCCGTGACAGGCAGCACGCCGTTGTCTTTCGGGCGGTCGCGGCGACGGAACAGGCTCTCCAGCCGGCCGGTTACGCCATCCGGCAGCAGGTAGACGATCGCCAGGAAAGTCATACCGACGATCAACGCAGTATGATTTGGGAAGCGTCCGGAGATGAAGTCCATCACCAGGGTGAACGGCACGACGCCGACCAGAGGACCCCAAAGGCGGCGCGTGCCGCCGAGCAGGGCCATGATGACGACCAGGAAGGAGGTCATGGGGCTGAAGGCCGCCTGCGGCGTGATGTAGGCATAGCGCGGAGCCATGATCGCGCCGGCGACGGCGATGAAGGCGCCCGAGACGGCGAAGAGGATGATCCGCGAGCGCGCGGTGTCGACACCGACATGCCGCGCCACGGTCTCGTCGTTGCCGATGATGCGCATGGCGAGGCCGAGACGGGACCGGTTGATCAGCCATCCCGTCACGAACACCACCATGGTGAGCACGAGCAGCATCCAGTAAAGATGCGATTCCGTGAAATCGGTGAATACATAGAGGCCGATGGCGCCGCCGAACTTGGTCTGCACCCAGGTAACGACCTGGCCGATCAACTCCGCCAGACCGAGTGTGAATATGACGAAATAGACGCCCGAAAGCCGCAGCGTCGCGAGACCGACCAGTACGGCCAGGAGCGCGCCCGCCCCGATCGCGATGAGGACCAGCGCCGGGAAAGGCAGCACGTCGATGAACACTGCGACTGAATAGGTTCCGACCCCGAAGAAAGCGGCGCTGGCGAGCGACACCAGATGGGTCGGGCCGGAAAAAAGCGTCCAGGCCGTGCACATCGCCGCGTAGAGCATGATGTTGACGCCAAGCGACAGCCAGAACCCTTCGGTGAAGAGAGGCAGCGTTGCGAGCGCGGCGGCCGCGGCAATTCCGATGCCCAGAAGTCCAAATTCGTTGCGCGGCACAGTCATCAAGCCGGCCTCCTTCCGAAGATGCCCTGCGGACGGAAGAGCAGAACGAGAATGAAGAGGGTGTAGTTGGCAGCCAGAGTGAGGCCGGGATCGATGAGGCTCGCCACGAGCGTCTCGGTCACCCCAAGTACGAGCGCAGCGATAACCGCGCCGCGCACGTCGCCTACGCCGCCCATGATGACGATGATCAGCGCCTTCATCGTGAAGAGGACGCCCATGGACGTGTTGAACGTATAGAAGGTCGACAGCAGCGTACCGGCACAGGCGGTGATCGCCCCGCCGAGAGCAAAGGCGAAGGCGGCGGTGCGGCGCACGTCGATCGCCACGAGCCGGGCCGAACGCGGGTCGACCGCCACGGCGCGCACCGCGGTGCCGCGATCCGTGCGGTAGAGAAAGACGTAGAGGGCGGAGGCGATCAAAGCGGCGGCCAGGAAGGCGACGATGCGGTTCAGGCCAAAGGAGCCGCCAAGAATGGTGAACGGGGTGGCGAGGAACTGATAGTTGAAGTAGGACCCGCCGAACGACAGCAGCATCAGCCCCTGGAATAGGAACAGCAGGCCGAACGTGGCGAGGATGGAATCGACCTCGAGCTGCCCTCGATGCTTGGCGCGGTTGACCAGCGGCTGCAAGAGCCACCAATAGACCAGCCAGTTGATGACGAATGCCGCCGGCCCGATGATCAGTAGCCCGAATAGCGGGTTTACCTGAAAGCCGGTATAGAGCCAGAAGGTGACGAAACAGGCTGCAACCAGCGTTTCGCCATTGGCAAGGTTCATGATGCGCGACACGCCGTACTGGAGTGTAAGGCCCAGGGCGATGAGCGCATACGTGCCCCCAAGGAGCACACCTGTGAGAATGATTTGCATGGCGCGACCGTGCTGAAGCATCGGACCCGGCGGCAGGCACGCCGCCGCGTCCATGGCTTACCCAATCAATTGGCCGGCCACGCGGGCTTGACCACCGGTTCAACCGCCCCCTGAAGGGTGCCCGTGGCCCTCACGCCGTTCACCACGCCGTTGTTCCACTGGCCCACCGTCCAGTTGTTGTGGTTGATGTTGTCCTCGAAGTGAATGTCTCCGAGAACGGTCTTGAACGTGCCGGTCTGGATTTCCTTGTTGATGGCCTCCTTGTCGAGGCTTCCGACACGCTCCACCGCCTGCTGCAGGATCTCCAGGCTGGCATAGGCGACGGGGCTCGCCCACCAGTCGGCCTCCTGGCCGGTCGCGTCGAGGTGTTCCTTGCGGTAGGCCTGGAAGTCGGGATCGCCGGCGTTGACGCCGCCCATGATCAGGATGCCATTGGCGGCCGGGCCGAAGCGTTTGCCAAAACCGTCGAGGTTGCCGCCTACGCTGACGTAGAAAGCGTTGACGTCAAACTTCTGCAACTGCGCCTGCTCGGTCAACGCGAAGCTGTCCGGCGGATAGGAATAGGCGACGAACGCGTCGGGATTGGCCGCCTTGGCACTGGCGATCACCGGTGCGAGGTCCTGATTGCCGAGCGGATAGGACGTCTCGTAGACGATCTCGAAGCCGGCCTCCTGCAGGGCCGGCTTGCCGGTCTTGATCATCTCGAGGCCGAAAGCGTCCGATACGTTGACCAGGGCGACCTTGTTGCCGATCTTGCCGGCGTCGCGCAGATCCTTGAGCGTGCCAACGATGCCATTGGCGAGCCCCTGCGCCTGGCCGAGCAGCCAGAACGTGTTCGGCCAGCGCTCGACGAACTGCTCAAGGTCGTTGGCGTTGCCGGTCGAGACAATCTGCGGATAACCGTATTTCGCGATCAGTGGCGCTGTCGCGAGGTTGAGACCGGTCGAATAGGGCGGAATCAGCAGGTCGACCTTGTCTTCCGTCGCCAGGCGCTGGATGTTCTTGACTGCTTCCTCCGGCGACGACTTGTCGTCATACTCGACGATCTCGACCGGCCGCATCTCGTCCCCAACCTTCAGCCCGCCGGCCTTGTTCACCTTTTCGGCCCACAGCTTGATGTTTGGCCAGAGCACGCCCGATGCTCCACCCGCGACCGGGCCGGTCTTGGCGGCGCTCACACCGATCCTGACCGCCTCTTGCCCGAAGCTCGCGCCGGCCGTGCCGACAGCCAGCGCGGCCGAGAGCATGAGTAGATTGAAACTGCGTCGCAACATCGAAATTCCTCCCAATTCTGGTTGCGATGGGACCTTCTCCTGCCCGCTCCTGCGCGGAACAGTCGTCCATCATTCCACTGCCAAGAAGACTGCTTACGGCATTTTCCTCCAACAAGCTAGCAATTTTCGTAAACACACGGATTTTCGTAATTTTGTCGAACGGCGATTTTCTTCGCAGGGTATTTCGCGACTTCAACCCCCGGCCGCATGCCCGCCGTTCGGCACGACCGGGCTGACAATCGCCGCTTCATTCGCGTACCAGATAGTATACAGATACGAGCTGGTACGTCAATGAGTTCGGAATTCGAGCCTCGCCGCCGGTCTCTCTTCGCTCGCCCACGATCCACGTTCGTGGAGCCATCTCGAGGCATTCTTGATGCCGCCGAAGGGGAAGACGTGAAGCTGCTCGATTGCCGAGCCGGGATTCGCGCGAAAGTGTTCCTCCACCGGACTGACAAAGCTTTCGGGAGAATGGCTCGTTGCCAGCGCCGCCAGCGAGGCCGACCGCTTCTTGAAGAAACTCAGCGAGTTGCCGACTCCGCACACCGCTGCGTATTTCAGCAGCGTAGTGATCTTGGCGGGTCCGGCGACGCCGAGATGCACCGGCAAGTCTATGCCCAGCCCCGCCAGTCCGTCCGCCCATGCGATGAACTTCTCGGCGTCGAAGCCGAACTGGGTGACTATGCGAAGACGGGCGCCTGTGCGTTCGCCCCATGCCTGCTTCAGGCGCAAGGCTCCATTCGCCACCTCGTCGGAGAAGTCGCGACTGCCCTCCGGATGGCCCGCTATGCCAATCTCGGCGATGCCGTACTTGTCGAGGAAGCCGGTCTCCAGCACGTCCATGGACGAGGAGAAGACGCCGGCCGGGGTCTTGACGTCGCCACCGATGATGAGCACGTCCCCGACGCCGGCTTCCTCCGCGAGCGCCCTCACCCGCTCTTCCAGGGCAATGCGTGTCGTCTGCCTCCGGCAGGCGATGTGAGAAACGGCCGTGTAGCCGAGATCGGTGACCCGCCGAGCTGCCCGGACGAGAGTGGGCGTGTCATCGGTGCCGATGTCGGTGATATAGACGCGCACCCCCTGCGGAAACAGGCCAGGCAAATCCGGCGAGTCGATCGCCTGGCCGGGTGCCAACTCGGTCGAGGCACCGATGAACTGCGGTCGGGCCTTGTGCAGGGGTGAAGTCGTGTCCATGCGCGTGCGCTCCTTTCAGGCGAAGACGACCGTCTTGCGTCGGTTGAGCAAGACGCGGTCCTGGAGATGGAAGGCGACCGCGCGCGCAAGCACGCGGCGTTCGATGTCGCGGCCCTTGCGGACCAGGTCTTCCGGACCGTCGGCATGGGTCACGTGCTCGACGTCCTGGGCGATGATCGGACCTTCATCCAGGTCCTCGGTGACGTAGTGCGCCGTCGCCCCGATCATCTTGACGCCGCGTTCATGCGCCTGGTGATAGGGTTTGGCTCCCTTGAAGCCCGGCAGAAAGGAATGGTGGATGTTGATGCAGCGACCGGAAAGCCAGGCGGAGAACTCGTTCGACAGGATCTGCATGTAGCGAGCGAGCACGACGAGTTCGGCGCCGGTCTCCTCGACCACCTGCCGTATGCGCGCCTCCTGCGCGGCCTTGGTGTCCTTCGTGATCGGGAAGTGATGGAAGGGAACGCCATCGTCGAGTGTCAGGTTCAGCGCCTCGCGCGGATGGTTCGAGACGACGCCGACCAGTTCCATCGGCAGTTCGCCAATGCGCTGTCGGTAGATCAGGTCGGCCAGGCAGTGATCGAACTTCGACACCAGGATCAGCACCTTGCGCGGCTGGTTCTCCGGCCGCAGCGTCCATTGCAAGCCGAAGCGTTTGACCTCTTCGGAGAAGCGGCCGGCGAAATCCTCGATGCCGCTTTCCATCGTGAAGGCCACTCGCATGAAGAACTGGCCGGTCTCGGGGTCGTCGAATTGCTGGGCCGCGGTGATGTTGCCGCCATGGCCCGCAAGGCGCGTGGCGACGCCGGCGACAATGCCGGGCCGGTTCGTGCATCGAAGCGTGAGCAGGTAGGTCTTCATGGCTGTATCGTCTCTTCGGAATTCGTGCGCGTCGTTTTGCTGCGCGGCGGCAATCCAGGCCGCCGCGGCGATCCGCTGCATTCGGAGGAAACAAGAAGGCGCTACTGGTCCGCCGCAACCCGGGGGCCGCGGCGGGATAGCCGCTCAGTCGTTCTTGCGGTAGGTGGTGCGTGCGTGCATGTCGATCGGCGTCGGGTAAACCGTGGCCCGGATCTTGAATTGCACGTGATCCTCGACCTGGATCTTGGACGAGGGCTTGGGCTCTCCCCAGACAAGCACCACTTCGGTGCCCGGCTCGGCCGCCGCCGCATCAAGCACGGCAAGCGACAGCATCGAGCGGTAGTTGGAGGAGTAGCCAGTGTGCAACGAGCGGCCCAGCAGCGCGCCGTCCGCCGACTCCACCCGGTCGTAGTGGTAGGTGGCGTAGTGCGCGATCGGCAGGTTGAAGTACTTGGCCCCAGGGCCCGGCTGGAACATCGACGCCCAGCACTTCGCCGTGTCCTCGGCATTCCACTTGAGTGTGACCTTCTTGCGGACCTCCGTCTGACGCGCTGCAACCTGTGCTTCGAGCGCTGCGCGGCCGATAAAGTCGTGGTCGAACTTCACGATGCGGCCGTAGCCGACATCGTAGGGGCTGAAGTAGTAGTCCTCGATGTTATCGGAGAAGAAGCTGCCGCCCAGTGACACCTTGGCGTCGATCTCGTCGGCGGCGAGCCATCTGCGAAAACCTTCGGTGCTCTTGCCCGAATAGAATGCCGGCAGCGGTCGCGGCAGCCAACCCGATTCCAAGGTGTTGGTGAGATAGGCGCGCCCGCCGACCTGGACCATACCGTGCTTCTTGCCGGCCTCGAGCAGCGCATTGTGCACCGCCTCGCGATCGGCCCATGGACCAACGAATTCGAAGCCCGGCTCGCCCGCCATGCCGTGACGAAGGGCGCGCACCATCTTGCCGGCGATAGTGAAACGCGCGCCGTGGAAGAACTTCACCGTCGGGGGCTCTTCGCCGAGCACCTCGCGGATGACGTTCATGGCGCCCGGGCCCTGCACTTCGTAACGGTAGACGACCGGATCGCCGCCGCCGACGCGGGCATAGGAGGGATTGTCGCGCCACAACTCGACGTCGTAGCCGCCGGTTTCGGCGTGGTATTGCAGCCAGTTGATCGAGGGCGGGACGCCGACGGCCTGGAATTCCTCCTCTTCGTTGCGGAACAGGATGTTGTCGCCGATGATCTGGCCTTCCCCGTTCACCGCGATGTACTGCTTGGCGGCGTTGACGGGAAAGTACTCAACGCTGTTGATCGCGGTGTCGCGGATAAGCCTGAGTGCGTCCTTGCCTCTGATGTTCAGGTCGGCCATGTGGTGCGACTGGTCGAACAGGACCGACGTGCGGCGCCAGGCCAATTGTTCGTCGCGCCAGTTTGTGAATTCCGGCGTTACGGGCGTAGCGACGATAGGAGGATCCTTCGACTCCCAAAGCATGGTCTGCGGGCTGCCAGCTTCCGCAATCTTTTCCTCAAGGTTCTTGGCCATTGAATTCCTCCTGTATAGGCGCTCTGCGCCGGACTTCCGTTTCGGACAGTTCGACGCTGCGGCACGACCGCTCGGAACTCCTCGTGGTCCCGGTCGCGAGGCGACGGGCATCGCCACGGACCTTCGGGGACCTGACGGCCCCCTGATGAGACTTTCGGATGGTTCCTCGGGCGGCAGCCGTTCGCCTGAGCGACCGGCCTCGACCACAGCATCCTCCCTGTATCTGGGCAGCTTACAGCTTGGCGGACATTCAACAATGAGATAGGCTTGATACAGGTGATCGAAAATTTGCATTGATGAGGAAGCAATGTTGACGGATGACCTTGCCCGCGTCGATCTGAACGCCTTGCAGGCGCTGGTCATGGTTCAGGATTGCCAGTCCTTCTCGGAGGCGTCGCAACGCCTCGGAGTCAACCAGTCGACGATCAGCTACTCAGTCAGAGGATTGCGGAAAGCTTTCAACGATCCGATTTTCGTACGACAGGGCAACTCGATCGTCTCGACCGAGAAGGGACGGCAGCTCGTGCAGGAAGCGCGCGAGATTCTGGAGCGGATGCAGGCACTATCGTCGCTGCGAGCCTTCGACCCGCAGACCTCCACCGGCAGCCTGACGATCTCCTGCAATCATCACGAGAGGATGTTCCTCATTCCGGCCTTCGTGCACGAGGTGCATCGGCAGGCGCCCCAGGTCGCGGTCAACATCTTTGAATCGGCAGTGCACGGGAAGCAGCAGCTCAGGGAGAACATCTGCGATATCGTGTTGGGGCCCGTCGCGATCTTCGGCGACATCTACTATCGGCGAAAACTCTTCACCGACAGCTATGCCTGCATCATGGATCCAGCGCATCCGCTGGCGGATGCAGAACTGACGATGGAAGGCTACAGGCAGACACGCCACATCGCGGTTACCCACAACGGACAATGGGAGGCGCTTTACTTCGCCGCGCTGCGCGTCCTGGACATCACGATTACTCCGAGCGTGATCGTGCCCAGCCATGACAATCTCGAGCCACTGATCCGCGACACGGAGCTGGTTGCAACCATTCCCTACCGCCTGGCGCGACGCCTTTCCGACAGGTTGACGCTCAAGCGTTTCCCGCTCGAAGTTCTGCTTCAGATCGATATGTACTGGACGGAGCGCACGCACTATTCGGGGTTGCACGCCTGGGCGAGGCAGATTCTCGCCGAAGTCTCGGCCAAGATCTGAACGCAGAACCGGCGCTCCGCTGGGGAACGCCGGTCGGGAGGCGGCGGCGGGCGCAAACCTTCATTTCATTTACCCGAGTCCGCGCTTACGCGAGCCCGAAGCGGCGAGGGTGCGGACGGACGTCTCAGGTCTTGGCGCCGAGCAGCACCACCGAGATCGTCGCCGGTTCGCTGGCGGGATTGCGCCACGCATGCCGCGTGCCCTGCTGAACCACCGTATCACCGGGATGCAGCTCGACGGTTTTGCCGTCGTCGAGTTCCAGAACGACCATGCCCCTGACCACGGTGACATAGTCGACCGTCGGGGTCTCGTGCATGCCCGGATTGTCCGGCTCCATCCTTTCAGCGATGCCAGGAGAGGCCTCTCCGAGTTCCGGGCCGGCGACGGCGGGGTTCCAGTCCGGCGACATCAGCACGCTGTCCGGCGGGAAGGTGATCACCCAGAAGGACGATCCGCCAGCCGGCAAGACCATCGTGCCGCCGGAACTCATGAGATCGGCGCCGTCGCGCCTGGTCAGATCGGGAGTTCCCTCGTCCTTCCATAGCGGCGACGAAACGAAACCCGGCGTGTGCTTCAGAACCATCTCGCGCGGCGAGGATCCGTCCGAGATGACGACTGACTTGCCTTCGGCATTCTTGCCGGTGACGACGCGGCGAACTTTCATATCGAGAACCTCCCTTTCTCAGATACTTTTTGGTATCAGCATGCTTCCACGTACGCAATCACGGATGGATTACGAAGTTCGAGAACCCGCCATGGCGCTGTGCAATGCCCGAGATGGCATCGTTCACCTTGGCGAGCGGCGTCACCTGCGTCTCGAGCATTTCGAAGCTGACCTTGCCAATGGCGATCAGGTCGGCCATCTCCTGCCCTTCCGACGTCGTCAGCCAGGCTGACCCGACCAGCCGCTGGTTACGGTCCATGAGCATGTGGACATCCACGGGAACTGCGCCCATCACCGCGCCGATGTCCACCGCTGTGCCGCCGCGACGTAGCGCCTTGAGACCGGCCAGGAATGGCTCCTGCGGGGTACCGGGGCCGTTGCAGTCGATGAATGCATCAACGCCCTCGCCGCCGGTCATGGCGCGGGCCCATTCGTCGGGCATGCCGTCCTCGAGCGAATGGGTTTCGATGATGCCCGGCGCGAGCGCCTCGATCTCCTTCAGCAGCTTGCGGTCCCGGCCCGTCCCGAGGATCTTCTTGACGCCGAAGGCGGGGCCGAACACGGCGACGGAGATGCCGAGCGTGCCCGAAACGCCGTTTACGAGGATCGTATCGCCCGGCCCGATATTGGCTTTCTTCAGCGCCGAGTAGCCGGTGCCCATGTAACCGAGGCGGGCAGCCTGATCGAAGCTGAGATTGTCGGGCAGCGACACGATCGCGGAGGCCGGAGCGGCCATGTATTCGGCGAGGCCGCCGACGGGGTAGTCGTTGAACGTCTGGACGGACTCGGGCGTGAAGCCGAAATAGCCCTGGAAGGCATAGTAGCGGCAGGAGATCGTGTCTCCACGCCGACAGTGACGACACGAGCCGCAGGAGCGTCCCGGATTGACATAGACGCGATCGCCTACCTTCAGGCTGTGGACCTGGATGCCGACGGCTGCGATCTCGCCTGCCGGATCCAGTCCGAAGATGGCGGGAAGCGGCGGTTGCGGCATGTGCGGGAACCAGGTCGGCCACATGGCGAGGATGTTGGCGAGGTTTGGCACGATGCCGCAGGAACGGACGCGGACGAGGACGTCCATCGAACCAAGCTGAGGAACCGGCACCTCTTCGAGCTTCAATTGGCCACCCACCTCATGCATGCGCGCGGCCGTCATGGTGTTCGGAATTGCATTCACGTCGAAACCTCCCTTTCAATCCGCCCAAAGCCGGACCAATTCGTCGCGGATGGGCCTCCCACGGATGATTTCCGTAGGTCGCACAGTTTTTTCGAAATATCAAGCTTTTTTCGTAACTGATGGCGGAACAAGTGCGACCAAAGGCTGTGCAGTTCCCGCCCCCAGCCCGACAAAAAGATGGCCGGCATGCTCGATCACGTTCTCGGTCGTCTCGCGGATGTGACGGTCGATCAGAGCGACCGCGCGGGCTTCGTCGCGGATAAGCACGGCGTCCATGATCATCCTGTGCTGAACATCCTTCTCCCGCCAACGTGTCCGAAACTGCGAGGACATTCGCCGGTAGCGATGAGCGCGCTCGAAGAGTTTCTCGCGGAACTGTAGCAGGTTGGGCGAATTGCAGGCGCGGACGAGCGAAAGGTGGAACGCGGCGTGAACGGCCGACCATTCCTCGTCGAAATAGTACTGGCTGCCGAGCCTTTGCTGGATCCGCTCCATGCGGTGGAAGGTGCCAATGATGCTCGCCTCCCAAGCGTCGTCGCCCTTCAGCATGGAAAGGCGCAATGCCTCGCGTTCGACGAGCACGCGCACATTGGTGAGGTCGTTCAGATCGTCGATGGAGATGGGCGCCACGAGGAAGCCGCGCTGACCTTCGGCGAGCACGAGATCCTCCGCCGCCAGGCGCGAGAGCGCCTCCCGCAGCGTGGAGAAACTGACCGCATAGCGGTCCCGCAGCGCCTCGAAACGCAACCGCTCGCCGGGTTTGAGCACACACGCGACAATATCGGATCGCATCCTTTGGAGGACATCGGCGGCACGTGTCTCGCCTTTCTGTCTGGTTGTGGCCGCCACGTTGCTTCCTCCGCTGCGTTCACGCCCATGCGTCAATTTGCGACGCGGCAGTCGCCTCCATGCCGCTTTCGACCGCAAGCCTATCTGCTTTTTCGAAATATTCAATTATTACGCTATTCAGAGCCACAGCGCAGATACAGCCCAAGCCGCAGGAAGCGGCAAGGCTTTGCGGAATTGACGAAAATTGGCCTCTTCCGGGGACCCGGTCGGGCTCTTCGATGTGGCTGCGGCAGCCGCAAGGTCTTATCTTTCGTCCAATGGCCCATCGAGTTTTTCGAAATTTTCTGTTTACTACCGGGTGGAGATGCCTATCCTCCGGTGCCGAGTCCCCGGGAGAGGAAAAGTCTTGAAGTTCGCTTCATTCACCCATGAATCCGCCCCCTGTTATGGCCTTGTCGAGGGCGACACGATACTGCGTCTGGACGCGGTTCCCGGCGCGCCAGTCGACCTCAAATCCTATCTCGCAAACCGGTTTCCGGGACTGATGCCCTGCGAGCGCAACCTTCCCGCGCTGCCCCTTGCCGACGTTGAATTGCTGCCGCCAATTCCGAATCCGGGCAAGATCTTCTGCGTCGCCACGAACTTTCACGAGGCAGGCAAGGAGACGCCGGCCTTCCCGCTGCTTTTTACCCGGCACGCGGAGGCGCAGGTCGGGCATGGTCAGGAGATTTTGAAGCCTGCCGCATCCGACAGGCTGGACTTCGAGGGCGAGTTGGCTGTCGTCATCGGAAGGCGCGCGCATCGCGTGGCAGTGGCGGACGCGATGCGGCATGTGGCCGGCTATGCCTGTTTCAACGAAGGCAGCGTTCGCGACTGGCAGAAGCACTCGACGCAGTTCACGCCGGGCAAGAACTTCTATCGAAGCGGCGGCTTCGGTCCCTGGATGGTCTGCACGCAAGAGATTCCTGACCCGACCGTGCTGGCACTGGAAACCAGGGTCAACGGAGTGACGAAGCAGGCAATCTCGATGGGCAGGATGATGTTCGACATTCCCTGGCTGATTTCCTACATCACCTCTTTCGCTCCGCTCGACCCGGGCGATGTGATCGTCACAGGCACGCCCTCGGGCTTCGGATCGACCCGCAATCCTCCGGAATTTCTGTTCCCGGGCGACGAAGTCGAAGTCGAGATCCCCGGCATCGGCACGCTGCGAAACCGGGTGGTCGCACCGGGCGATGCGCGCCTTTCATTTTCGTAACAAACATATTTTTTCGAAAATTCTTGTCGACCTTCGCGGTTTGCGCTATGAGGATGGCAAAGCCATTCCCGCATACGGTGGAGGACAGTGATGACGCATTTGGTCTTTGGGATCGGCCACATAAAGCTGAACGTTCGCGACGTGGGCGCGATGATTCACGATTCGACGGAGATACTCGGGCTGCGCGTCACCAGGCAGGACGGCGGCGAGGCGTGGCTGAGCTCCAACGGCCGCAAGGCCGAACTAGTGCTGCTCGAATCGGACGAGAACTCCTGTCACACGATCGGTCTCGAGGCCTTGACCGCCCAGGACGTCGCGGAAGCGGCCTCGCGCGTCGAGGCAGCGGGCTGTCGCGTGCTATCCACCGAACCCAGCATGGATTGCTGCGATGCCGGCGTGACCTTCGCGACGCCCGAGGCGCTGCGCTTCGAGGTCCACACCCCGACGCGCGACGCGATGTACAATCCGCGCTATCCCACCCACGGCATCAAACCGAGGCGCATCGACCACATCAACATCATAACGCCGGACCCGGAGGCCACCCGGCGGCAGCTCAGCGCCATCTGTGGCATGCGGCTTACCGAGCGCCTGGTCAACGACGCCCTGAGCTGGATGTACGGCGGCAACCGCCAGCACCATATCCTCGGCCTCGTGAGAGGAGCCGTCGGGCTCCACCACTATTCCTTCGAGTTCAACCATTTCAGTGACTACTGCCGCCTCGGCGACATTCTCGACGGATTCGATCGTCAGGTGCTCTGGGGTCCAGGTCGCCACCGTCCCGGCGACAACACCTACGCCTACTATCTCGATTCCTCCGGCACGATGGTCGAGTGCTCGGGAGCGATGCACACCGTTGCCGACGAGGCGCATTTCGAACCCAATGTCATCACCAATCTCGAGCGGCCAGGCAACGTGCGGCAGATGAATGTCTGGGGCTCCCCCGCACCGCTGGAATGGCGGGAGCATCGCTCGCCGTTCGCCAAGATCGACTGACCCAGGAGCGGGGCCGACGCACCGTCCCGACCGAGGACGGGCAGGCGTCGGTCCGCGTCCCTGGCATAGCAGAGGAAACCCGCAATGCAGGAAAAACTCACCTTCGAATCGGACGGGCTGAAGCTCTCGGCGGTCCTGCATATTCCCGACGGCTACGAGCCCGGCCAGAAGCTTCCGGCCTTCATCGTCTGCCACGGCTTTGTCGGCTCCAAGGATGAGAGCCACGCACAGATCCAGGCCGAAATGATGGAGTCCTTTGGTTACGCTGCGCTGCGCTTCGACTTCCGGTGCTGCGGCGAAAGCGAAGGCGAGCGGGCGCAGGTGCGATGCTTCGACCAGGTTGTCGACGCCAAGAATGCGCTGGCCTTTCTCGCCAGGCGGCCCGAGATCGACCCAAAGCGCATCGGCATCACCGGCCACAGCTTCGGCGCCGCGGTTTCGGTCTATGCCGCCGGGGTCGACGACCGGATAGCTTGCTGCCTGTCCTCCTGCGGCTGGGGCGACGGCGAGCGCAAGTTCCGTGGACAGCACCCTACCGAAGAATCGTGGAACAAGTTCATCGGCATTCTTGAGAATGGCCGCAAGCACAAGCAGGAAACCGGGGAAAGCCTCTGGATGTCGCGCTTCGACGCCGTGCCGATCCCCGAACACCTGCGAAGGAACCTTTCGCCGAAGGCGATCATGGAAATTCCCGTCGAGACCGCGTGGTCGATGTACAACTTCCGCGCGGACGACGTGGTCGCCAACATCGCGCCGAGGCCGCTGCTCCTGTTCCACACGGCCAACGACATCATCACGCCGACCATCGAATCGATCCGCATGTTCGAAAGGGCCGGCCAGCCGACCGAGCTCATGCTCATCGACACCACCGCGCATTTCCCGCTGGCGCCCAACGACGCGCCGCGGACCAGGATGCTGATGAAGGGCTGGCTCGACAAGTTCTTTCCTGCCACGCCTTCCGCCTGACAGGCGCCTGGCCGAGACCGGAGATCCATAGCATGCCAGTGGTTCAAGCATCCGAATTGACCGACTTCGCGGCGCAGCTCCTGCATGCTGGCGGTTTCACGCCCCAGGAGGCGAGCCAGACCGCCGAACTGCTGGTCTGGGCCAATTTGCGCGGTGCGGATTCGCACGGGGTGCTGCGCATCCCGCGCTATGTCGAGATGGTCGAGTCCGGAGTGATCCGGGCGGGCCAGGAGCCGCGACTCGTCCGCGAGTTCGGCGCGACCTGCGTCTACGATTACGGCAAGGCGCCGGGCGCCGTCGCCATGGGGCATGCCAGCGCGAAGGCTGGCGGGCTGGCGAGGGCCTTCGGCATCGGCTGGTGTGGAGCCCGAGCAATCTCCCATGCCGGTGCCATCGGCTTTTTCACCAGCCAGCTTGCCGAGCGCGGGCTGGTCGGCATAGCCATGGCGGCTTCCAGGCCGCTGATGAGCTATCACGGCGCAAGAGGCGAGGCACTGTCGACCAATCCGCTCTCGATCGCGGTGCCACGGCCGGGCGGGGCAGCGCCGATGGTGTTGGACATGTCCACTGCGGCCGTCGCGCTCGGCAAGATCATGGCGGCGAAGGATACCGGCAAGCCCATCCCGAAGGGCTGGGCGGTGGATGCCAACGGCGTCGAAACCGAGGATCCGAATGCCGTCGCCGCAATCGTGCCGATGGCGGGACCCAAGGGATCGGGCCTCTCGCTTATGATCGAGATACTGTCCAGCGTCCTGGTGGGCAACGCAGTGATCGGACCGGTGCTGCGCGGAGAGAAGAAGGGCGGCTTCAACGGCCTTGCCATGGCGGTCGATCCCGCAGCGTTCGGCGATGCTTCCGCCTTCACCTCTTCGGCGGAAGAACTGGCGAATGCCATTCATGCGCTCGAGCCCGCGGCCGGCGTTGACGCGGTCATGCTGCCGGGCGAACGCGGAAACCAGACCGCACGGGAGCGCGTTGCCGCCGGTATTCCGCTGCCTTCGGGCACTGCCAAGAACCTCATCGAGACCGCACAGAAGCTGGGGGTCGGCCTCCCAGCGTTCCTCCGCTAGCGACGCCGCCGGCCAAACACGGATGGAAGTGCGAATGGCGAACCCACAGGACCAGTTCGGTAACTCACTCATTCCCGACGGCAAATGCGATGTTGTCGTCGTAGGCCTCGGGCCCGTCGGCATCACGCTCTGCAACCTACTCGCCTCACAGGGCGTGGTTGTCGAGGGGTTCGACGCCGCGGACGAAGTCCATGCACTCCCCCGCGCGATCGGGTTTGACCACGAAGTCATGCGTGTCTTTCAGCAAATCGGCGCTTCGACCGCAGTTTCCCCGGCACTCGGGGAATATCGTCCTTCGGAATACCGTTCCGCCGACGGCGTCCTGCTTCGCAGGCTCGAGTCTCCACCCGAGCCACATCCGCTTGCATGGCCGCCGTACCAGACCTTTCTGCAGCCCCGGCTCGAGGAGGCTTTGCGCGTCAACGCACGAAGGTTCTCCAATCTGCGCACGCACACCGGCGTGGAGATCGTGAAACTGGAACATCCGGCCGAGCCGCGAGTAACTTTGCGGAATCGCGCAACCGGCGCATTGATCGAGCGCAGGCCCCGCTTCGTTGTCGGCTGCGACGGCGCCAACAGCTTCATCCGCCGGGGACTCGGCGTCGAACTAGAGGATCTCGATTTCGACGAGCCTTGGTTGGTTGTCGACCTGATCCTCGAGGACGAGAACGCGCGACTGCCGGAAACAAACATCCAGTTCTGTGATCCTGCACGCCCCCGGACCTATGTGCGCGGTCCTGGTCGACTGAGGCGCTGGGAATTCATGGTCATGCCTGGCGAAAGCCCCGCCGAAATCAACCGGCCAGAACGGATACAGGAACTGCTTTCTCCATGGCTGCGTCCTGGCCAGGGGCGGGTCTGGCGGTCGGCAACGTACAATTTCCACGCCCTCGTCGCCAGACAATGGCGGCTCGGACGCGTTTTCCTGGCGGGCGACGCCTGCCACATGACCCCGCCCTTCCTCGCCCAGGGAATGACGCAGGGCATCAAGGATGCCGCCAACCTGGCATGGAAGCTGGCGCACGTGATCGATGGCGGTGCGGAGCATGTTCTCGACACCTACGAGGCCGAACGCAAGCCATTTGTCCGCGATGTGATCGAGGTGACCAAGCGCCTCGGGCAGATCATTTGCGAGCTTGAACCTGAAAAGGCCCGTGCCCGGGATGCGGAAATGATTGCCACGATGGCTGCGGGCAAGGGAATTCAGATCCGACAGAACCTGTTTCCGCCGATCCGCCACGGGCTTGTGGACGCGACCGACGGTTCAGTCAACCCTGGCACCGGGGAGCCATGTCCTCAGCCCTGGGTCGAAGGTCCTGCCGGACGCTTGCGGCTGGACGATGCCATCCCAGGCGGGTTTCGACTCCTCATCGCACAGGCCGCGGATGCGTCTCCAGACCTATTGCGCCTCGCTCGCAAGACAGGCGTGGCAGTGCACCAAATAGCGCAGGACCACTGCCATCCATCGCAGCTGGTGGAGCAGCATGGTGTGTTCGCTGCCTGGCTGGCCGAAAAGGGCGCCGTTGCGGCGCTCGTGCGGCCCGATCATCTTGTCTTCGGCACCGCGGCCACCATCGACGACGCGAAACGCCTGCTCGAGAAGTTGGACGCCAGACTTTGCGGGACCTGCCACTAGACGAGGACAACCGGGCTGCACCGGTGCCGACGCGTTCTCGTCTTGGAAGTTAGCGCGGAGCGGGGCATCTCGCCCGACATTGTCACCTCAGATACCTTATGGTATTTGTATTATTGACGGTATCTCAGAGCGGCTGATTGCGCCCAGCTGGAGCAAAGAGGACCGCCAGCGATCCGGGAAATTCGAACAAGGGAGGAACAAATGAACACAACGACGATTCGACTCGCACTGCTTTCGGTTGCTCTGATTGGCGCCGGCATTCATGCGTCGGCCGCGCAAGATGCGGAGACGAAACCGAAGATGGTGGTGACGCTGCTGGGAACCGGCACGCCCACCATCAATATCCGTCGTTTCGGATTCGCCAATCTCGTTCAGGCGGGCGGCATGAATCTGGTGGTCGATGCCGGCCGAGGCGTGGCCACGCGGATTTTCCAGCTCGGCATACCTTTGGGATCGATCGACGGCGTGTTCCTGACTCACCTGCACTCGGATCATATCGGCGGGCTTCCGGATCTCTTTGCCACCGGCTACCTCAACTGGAAGCCGCTCGGCGGACGCGAAGCGCCTCTTCAGGTCTACGGTCCAAGGGGCACGGCGGACGTGACCAGGGGGCTCGCGATAATGTACGCCGCCGACGCAGCCATACGCAAGGCCGACGAGGGGATCGATCCGACCGCCATGAAGATCGAGGCGACAGAATTCGTGGACGGCATCGTGTTCGAGAAGAACGGCGTCAAGGTAACAGCATTTCCGGTCAACCACGGCGAAAAGATCAAACCCGCGGTTGGCTACCGAATTGACTACGATGGTCATTCCGTCGTCTTCAGCGGTGACACGAAATATGATGGGAACGTCATCGAGAATGCGCAGGGCGCCGACTTGCTCATCCACGAATTTTCCAGCGCGCCGGCCGACATGGCTGACAACCCGCTCTACGCGAAGATCCTCGCTCATCACACGACGCCGCGCGAAGCCGGAGAAGTATTCGCTAGGGCGGCGGTCAAGATGGCGGTCTACTCGCATCAAGGCCTTTTGCCGGGACCGAAGGGCCTGCCCAGTTGGGACGAGGTGATCGCGGAGACGCGGGCAAGCTACGGCGGCCCGCTCGTCGTGGGCGAGGACTTGATGCAGTTCCAGATCGGCGATGGCAGCCCGGTGATCCTGATGCGTGGAGCTGAATGGCCTCGGTGAGCTTCAAGGCCCGGCGTCGGCGGCTCCGCCCACCGACGCCGACCTTCGGGCCAGGTTCACCCGAATCGAAGCGCAAACAAGGCCGGGCTGTTGCCTTTGTTTCGTTCGGCCGGCGAGGCAGAATCAGCCCGCCTGGCGGTGGAGATGCGCCTGGCGCATGGAGGTGAGCGCGGCGCGCAGCATATCGCCCGGCGTCTCCTCGCCCATGAAGGACGATATGCCGCCGTAGATCAATTCCATGACGATACCGCCGACATAAAGCGGCTCAAGGTCGCAGCCATATCCCGGAAACAACTTGCTCGACAGTAGCCTGCCGAGGCCCTCCCATTGGTCGCGAAATAGCCGCAGATGCCTGTCTTCGAGCGTGTCTTCGCGCCGGGCAATCGTCAAGAGGTCGACGGCCAGCGCGCCCCAGCGCTTGTCTTTCGCTCGCTGGGTAGCCCAATCGCAAAGACAATCGATTGCGCTTTCCGGGTCCTCGATCTCCTCCAGACGGTCCGTCAGCTCGACAACCGCTCGACCGGCGTGGAGCTCCAGGAGCTCCAGGAAAATCTCCTCCTTGTTGGCGAAGTTCGAATAAAAGGCGCCCTTCGAAAAGCCGGCCTCCTCAGCGATGCGTTCGATTGTTACGCCGGAGTAGCTGTCTCTCGAGACGATTTCGCTCGCAGCGAGAAGCAGGCCCTCGCGTGTCAGGGCCTGACTCTGCTCACGGGTCAGCCGCGCCATACCAAGTCCTTCCAAAGACGTATCTGGATACCATCCGTATCCGATCGCCCGGAAGCTAGAGCGCCGACACGAGGCAGGCAAGGGCCCAGAAGATGGGGAACTCGGGGCCCATCAATTGCCAGCGCCACTTCGGACCGTTTATGCGCATCACCGCGTAGGCAGCCCCTAGCAGAACGATCACTGCACAGCCGGTCGCCACCTTGGGATAGATGTTGAACACCATGCCCACGACCGCCGTGACTTCCAGCGCGATTGTGAGGACGATGAAGACACGACCGGGCTTGAGCCCGGCAGCCTCGAAGGACGCCGTCGCCTTCGTGAAGTTGCGGATCTTTCCCACCACATGCGGTACGAACCAAATTCCGCACAGGATGCGAAGCAGGTCCTGCGGTGGCACAGGCAGCTCAAACATCAGACATTTCCTCCCTCGTTTGCGGGGTCCATGTACGCCCCGGTTCTCAGTCAATTCTCGAGTCTGCGCGGGTCCTGCGATACCGCGCAAATGGGAACCGAACGGGCAAGCTTCGATGGATTGTCGAAAAATGCCTCTTGCGCCACCCATTTCAGATACGATACGGTATCCACAGTCTAGTGCGAATGTCAATTAGGCATTCGCGCTTGAGGATCTGGGAGGAAGTGGCATGACAATAATGATGAGGGCCGCACGGCTGCACGCCGTAAACGAGCCGATGCGGATCGATGACGTTGAGAAGCCGATGGCTGCCGGCACCGATGTGGTCGTCGAGGTCAAGGCCTGCGGCCTGGTCCCGAACCTGGCCAACGTGCTGAACAACTGGGAGACCTGGTATCCCCACCAGCCTTTGCCGCCCAAGCCGGCCATCTTCGGTCTCGACCCCGCGGGCGTGGTGCATCAGGTTGGCGACCAGGTGGTAGCGATCAAGCCCGGAGACCGTGTGTACGTAAATCCGCTGCGCTCTTGCGGCGCCTGCCACGCCTGCGCCAGCGGCCAGCAGATGAAGTGCGAATACTTCACCTTCAACGGCTATTTCGGCTTCAACCGGAACAGCCTCGAGATCTTTAAGCGCTATCCCGAGGGAGGCTTCGCCCAGTTCATGGGCGCGCCCCAGAGCGCCATCGTCAAGATCCCCGACAACATGACATTTCCACAGGCGGCTCGCATGGGCTACCTCGGCACGGCCTACTCCGCGCTCAAGAAGCTCGGTATCCTGGCCGGCAAGTCGCTGATCATCAATGGCGCTACCGGCACGCTGGGCGTCGGCGCGACGCTCTTCGCGCTCTCTATGGGCGTCTCGAGAATCTATGCCGTCGCGCGCGGCAAGCCCTTGCTGGAGAAGCTGAAGGCGCTCTCGCCAAACCGAATCGAGATCTTGTCCAACCTCGATGGCGAGGTCGCGGACTGGGTCCGCTCGAAGGACCCAGCGGGTGCCGATTTCATGGTCGATTGCCTGGGCGCCGTGGCCGACGTCAACGCGATGAAGGACGCCATGACGGGCGTCAAGCGCGGCGGCCGGATCGTCAACATCGGCGGCACGGGCAGCGACATGCTGTTCAACACCAAGTGGTGGATGGACAATTCCATGACACTGATCGGCTCGGCCTGGGTGAGCACGGCCGAGGGGATGGAGATCGCGGAACTGGTGCGATCCGGCGCCCTCGACCTTTCCGTGCTGGAGGCCAGGACCTATCCACTGGACAGGATCAACGAGGCCATAAATGGGGTCGCCTCGGGCAATGGGGGCTTTACCAACTACGTGCTGGAACCCTGAGCCCGAGTAGCGCGGCCAGGTTCACGCCGCGCTTGTGCCCTTGCGCCGGCCCGGTGCTGCCGGCGCGTGAACACACAACGGGAGGACGCCATGATCATCGACTGTCACGGCCATTACACGACCGAACCACCGGAACATCACGCCTTCCGGAAGGCGCAGATCGAGTTCGCCGAAGGCAAGCGTGAAGCGAGCCCTGACTATCCAAGCATCGACGACGAGACGCTGCGCGCGACGATCGAGCAGAACCAGCTCCGACTTCAGTCCGAGCGCGGCTCCGACCTGACGATTCTGTCGCCGCGCGCGTCCGGCATGGGTCACCATGTCGGCAGCGCGGCCGTGAACGCCGAGTGGTCGCGCATTTCCAATGACCTGGTCGCTCGCATCGTCGGCTTGTTCCCGCGGAACTTCGCGGGGGTGTGCCAGCTGCCGCAGTCGATGAGCGGGGACCTCGCGCCCGTACTGGCCGAGCTGGAGCGCTGCGTGCTGGAACTCGGATTCGTCGGCTGCAACCTCAATCCCGATCCTTCCGGCGGGTTCTGGTCGGCGCCGCCGATCTACGACCGCTACTGGTATCCGCTGTTCGAGAAAATGATCGATCTCGGCGTACCGGCAATGATCCACGTATCCGGAGCGTGCTCGGCCTGTCTGCACACGACAGGTGCTCACTATATCAACGCCGATACCACAGTGTTCATGCAGCTTGTCCAGGGCGACCTGTTCCGCGATTTCCCGGAGTTGAAGCTGATCATCCCCCATGGCGGCGGCGCGGCCCCCTACCACTGGGGCCGCTATCGCGGCCTGGCGATGATGCTGGAGAAGCCGGACCTTGCCGCCCATCTGATGCGCAATGTCTGGTTCGACACCTGCGTCTACCATCAGGCCGGCATCGATACGCTGTTCCGTGTGGCAGGACCTGACAACATCCTTTTCGGCTCGGAGCTCCTGGGCGCAGTCAAGGCTGTCGATCCGCTGACCGGCTTCAACTTCGACGACACGCGGCGCTACATCGACGCGCTGGCCCTGAGTGAGGCGGAGCGCGCGGCGGTGTTCGAGGGCAATGCGCGAATGGTCTATCCAAGGTTGGATACGCGGCTGAAGGCACAGGGCCGGTAGGCGCGGGCGCCGACCGAGACACATCAACGCCAACTTACCGAGAGGCATCCATGGCGAGGGTTGTAACGAACACGGAACGCACGCCGATAGAGCTCTGCGACGGCTTGGGCGCGTTGGGCGTGGCGACCGTCCACGAGGCACAGGGGCGCACGGGACTGCTGGGCTCGCACCTGCGCCCGATCTACGCTGGCGCGAAGATCGGTGGGAATGCGCTGACCTGCGAAGTGGCGCCGGGCGACAACTGGACCATCCATGTCGCGCTCGAACAAGCGCGACCTGGCGACATCCTCGTGGTGACGCCAACCTCTCCCTGCGAGGACGGCTATTTTGGCGATCTCCTGGCCGAATCGGCGAAGGCCCTCGGCATCAGGGGCCTCGTCATCGACGCTGGCGTGCGCGATGTTGCGGTGCTGCGTGCGATCAACTTCCCGGTCTGGTCCAAGGCGATTTTCGCGCAGGGCACCGTCAAGGAGACGCTGGGCGATTGTCAGGTGCCGATCGTGTGCGCCGGCGCCAGGATATGTCCGGGCGACGTCGTTGTTGCCGACGACGATGGGGTTTGCGTGGTGCCGCGAGCCTCGGCAGCCGCGGTGCTGGAGACGGCCCGCAGGCGAGAGGCGGCCGAACAAGAGAAGCGCCTCCTCTACGCCGCCGGCAAGCTCAGCCTGGATATCAACAACATGCGTGAGCGTCTCCGGCAGAAGGGTCTTGTCTATGAATAGGCGTCCGTCGCCCGGACGCCTGTATCTGGATACGGTCTGGTTTTACAGTTCCATTTGGTATCGGCATCCATCTGCGAGCCCGGTGCTGGCCGGACACGGGTTCGACCACGAGAATATCAGGAGATTGGGATGACCGAACGCAGAAAGCCACCCTTCCGCGCCGACCATGTCGGGAGCCTGCTGCGCCCCGCCTCGTTGCTTGCGGCACGCAAGAAATTCGAGGATGGCGATATCTCTGCAGCCGAACTGCGTGCAGCCGAAGACGACGCGATCCGCGACGTCGTGCACCGGCAGGAGGACGTCGGCTTGCAAAGCATCACCGATGGCGAATTCCGCCGCGGCAGCTGGCACATGGACTTCCTCTGCGCCATCGGTGGCATCCGAGCAGGCGGAGCCCAGCTGCGGCCGTTTCACAACGGCTGCGGAGAAGTCCGCAACGAGATCCTGATCCCGGAAGTCTACAGCAAGCTTCATCTCGACACGTCAGTCTTCGGTGACGATTTCGCCTTCCTCAGCTCGGTGAGCACGCAGACGCCCAAGCAGAGTATCCCCTCCCCAAGCATCCTGCATTCGCTCGGCGAGACGGAGCGCCTTGGCGCCTACAAGGACAACGACGCGCTGCTGGAAGACCTGAAGAAGGTCTATGTCCGTCACATCGAGATGATGTACGAGTTGGGCTGCCGCTACCTCCAGATCGACGACACCACTTTCGCCATGCTTGGAGACCCCTCCTACCGGGAAAAGATGCGAGCACGGACTGGAGGCCCCGAGCAAAGCCACATTACCTACATCAACCTGATCAACGCGATCGTAAAGCAGAAGCCGGCCGACATGGTCGTGTGCGTGCACACCTGCCGCGGCAATCACCGTTCGGCCTGGGTTGCTTCGGGGGGATACGATCCGGTTGCCGAGGCGGTGTTCAGTGAACTCGAGGTCGACGGGCTGTTCCTGGAATATGACGACGAGCGCTCGGGAGGCTTCGAGCCGCTGCGTTTCGTGCCCAAGGGCAAGTTCGTCGTGCTTGGTCTCGTCACCAGCAAGCGCGGTGAACTGGAGAAGAAGGACGACCTCAAGCGGCGCATCGAGGCGGCAGCGCGTCATGTCGACGTCGACCAGATCTGCCTGTCGCCGCAGTGCGGCTTCGCCTCCACGCTGGAAGGCAACCTCGTCTCGGAAGAACAGCAGTTCGCAAAGCTGCGTCTCATCGTCGAGACAGCGAACGAGGTCTGGAACTGACGGCGCTTGGGGCCGTTGGACCGGACGATCAGGAAGCGGCGGCCCGCGCTTCGCGGATCTCTGGCGAGGCATGCCGATAGAGGTGCGCCTCGTGCATCGACGTCAGCGCGGCCCGGACCATTTCGCCAGGGGCCTTTTCGCTCATGAACGACGCCATGCCGCCATAGACGAGTTCGAGCACGATGCCGCCGACATGGAGCGGACTGAGATCGGAGCCGTCATACGGGAAGAGCTTGCCCGACAGCAGCCTGCCCAATCCCTCCCACTGGTCTCGAAAAAGCTTCAGGTGCCGGTCCTCCAGCGTGTTGTCGCGGCGCGCGATGCGCAGGAGGTCGATTGCGAGCGTGCCCCAGCGCTTATCCTTGGCACGCTGGTTGGCCCAATCGCTCATCGAGTCGATGATGACTCGGGGGTCGTCCATCCCGTGGAGCCGCTCGGTCAGCTCAATGACGTCGCCCCCGGCGTTACGCTCCAGAAGCTGGAGAAAGATGTCTTCCTTGTTGGCGAAATTGGAGTAGAAAGCGCCCTTGGAGAAGCCGGCCTCCTCCGCAATCCGCTCGATCGTCGCCCCGGAATAGCCGTCCCGCGCCACCACCTCACTCGCCGATGCCAGCAGCTTCTCCCGCGTCAGGGCCTGGCTTTGTTCGCGCGTCAGTCTCGCCATCTCCACTCCATCCGATTCACGTATCGGGATACCTACGGTATCCGGCTGATCGGAAGTTAGTAGCACAGCCCCGGGCACGCAAGCGCGCCCGCCCGAAAATCTGCTGCCCCGTCCGCCCCCACTGGGCCAGTGTGGAACAAGGACATGAGCGACGATAAGGATCGGTCGGATTGTCTCGACTCCCAGCCCGTGAATCCAGGCTGGAAGGGTTCCCTGCCGGAGATGCACCGATGTTCGGCTCCATCACCCGGAAATGGCGCGGCCGCCCTCGACAGATCAGCTCGCTGTGGTCGGGCTGATTGGCGCGATCACGACCAAGACCGGCCTCGACATGGAGTGAGCAATGGAACCCAGAATCCATGAGAAGGATGTCAAGGCCACCGACGCCTCAACGGCAGACCTCAACATCATCGGCTACGATGCTCGACCCGAATGGAATTGGACACTCAAACTCAGACAGTCCCCAATGACTTGGTGGTCGCGGTGCAGCTTCCCGAGTACGCCAGCCCTCCAATCTGACGCCTCGTTCGGTCCCCTAGAAGCTCGGCGGCTCCTTCCCCGCTACGCGGTAGGCCGAAGAGACGGTCGCCGCCATGAGCATGGATATGGTCATCGGGCCGACGCCCCCCGGCACTGGCGTGATGGCGCCGGCCACTTTTTCGGCCGAGGCGCGCTCGACGTCGCCAACGAGCCGCGACTTGCCGTCGCCCTTGTCGGGAGCGGCGATGCGGTTGATCCCGACGTCGATGACGGTGGCCCCCGGCTTTATCCAGTCTCCCTTGATCATTTCGGGACGCCCCACCGCCGCAACGAGGACGTCGGCGGAACTTGCTATTGCCGGCAGATCTTTCGTGCGCGAATGAGCGATCGTCACGGTCGCGTTGGCGGCCAAGAGCAAGTTGGCCATCGGCTTGCCGACGATGTTTGACCGACCGATGACGACTGCGGTCAGGCCTGAAAGGTCGCGTCCGCGCACCCGTTCGATCAGAAGCATCGAGCCGGCCGGCGTGCACGGCACAAAGGCGGTCGCGGTTTCTCCGGTACCAAGCTTGCCGACATTGACGAAGTGGAAGCCGTCGACGTCCTTGTCGGGGCTGACGGCCTGAATTACGGCGGCCTCGTCGATATGCCCCGGTAGGGGCAACTGCACCAGTATGCCGTGAATGACCTTGTCGACGTTGAGTTGGCTTATCAGCGCCAGGAGATCTTCCTGCCGGGTCTCCGCCTCTAGGGTATGCTGTACAGAGTGGAACCCGCACTCCTTTGCCGTGCGGCTCTTGCTAGCAACGTAGACCTTGCTGGCCGGGTCCTCACCCACGATGATAACCGCCAGGCCCGGCTTCACGCCGGCCTCGCGTTCCAACGTTTCGGCCGCGACCTTGACCCTCGCGATAACGTCAGCAGCAACCGCCTTGCCGTCGATAATATCAGCCATGTCTTCCTCCGATACGATATGCCCATATGGCCAAATGCGCGGAGAGGCAATTGCCGAGGTCATGCACTTGTTCGATACAATGAATTCAACTCACCGGGTTGCTCGATCGGCTGTCACAGATAGCTTCGGCGCTCACACGGAGGAGCATCGGAGAAGTTGGCGAAGCTGCTTTGCGGTAGGTTTCATCCCTGCGGGAGGAAGAGTTCCCGTATAGCGTGTCAGAGGGCGCTTGCCGTGGTTGTTGCGACATCGACTTTCCGTGCATTGTTGCGGAGGGCGGGCGGCTCACTGCCGGGTGGCTTCGAGGCAAGCGCGGCAGGAACGTCGGCAAGAGGATGATCCATCCGGCCACCGCATATCGACAGTTTGCCGGCGGAATCAGGTGAGACGCTCGGCATTTCAGTCCTGGAGCGCGGGTTGTTGGACCGATCGCACATCGCCGGAGCAAACAACTGGGCTGCCTTGGTGGGCTGCTTTGCATGAGTTCGCCATCCTTGCTCATGAGAGACGACACGGTCGGCCGCGAGACTCTTTTCGTGGAGCCGATGGAACTGATACGCGCCGACGATGCCGACGGGGTTATCGCGGCGCTCGACAAGCTGGAGGCGGCGCGTCGGGCAGGCAAATGGACGGCCGGCTACTTTGCCTACGAGGCGGGCTATGCCTTCGAGCCAAAGTTACGCGCCATCATGCCCGACGGCCGTCGTACGCCACTTGTGCTGATGGGCGTGTTCAAGGCGCCCCATGAGCGGGCGATTCCGGCGACTCCTGCCTCCATTGCTTCGCTTTCGGATTTGCGCGCGAGCTGGTCTTTCGAGCAGTACCTGCCACGCTTCGAACGGTTGCACCAGCACTTGCGCGAAGGCGATTGCTATCAGGCGAACCTCAGCTTTCCGGTGAGGGCCATATGGGACGGCGCGCCTGCCGCCATTTTCGACGCGATGACCGCACGCCAGCCCGTCCGCTACGCCGCACTTGCCGACCTGGGCGGCCCGGTGATTCTGTCGCGCTCGCCGGAACTGTTCTTCGAGATCGACGCTGACGGCTGGATCGAGACCCATCCGATGAAGGGCACCATCCGCCGCGGAATGACGGAGGAAGAGGACGTCAAGCTCATCGACTTCCTGCACAACGACGAGAAGAACAGGGCCGAGAACCGGATGATCGTCGATCTCCTACGAAACGACATCTCGCGCATCTGCGAACTAGGCACCCTGGACGTGCCGGAACTCTTCCGCATCGACACCTACCCGACCGTGCATCAGATGGTGAGTCGCGTACGCGCGAAGGTCGCGGCAGGCACGAGCCCGGGCGACATTTTCGCCGCTCTCTTCCCATGCGGCTCGATCACCGGCGCCCCGAAGCTGCGGGCGATGGAGATACTGCATGCGATTGAGGAGCGGCCCCGGGACGCCTATTGCGGCTCCATCGGCTTCATTGCGCCGACGGGCGAGATGCGCTTCAACGTTGCCATCCGCACGATCACCCTGCATGAGGACGGGGAGGCAGTCTTCAATGTCGGCGGCGGCATCGTATTCGATTCCGACGCACGCTCGGAGTATGAGGAATGCCTGCTCAAGGCGCGCTTCGCGGCCGGCTTCGAGCCAGCCACGTACAGATCGCAGGGAGCTTTCCTCTGTCGCCCAAGCGTCGGCGTCGACCAAAGTGCATAGCTCGTTGGTAAGCGCAGTCCCGTCCGGCAGGTGCTTGCGCAGCATCGGCTGCGACACAGGCACGGTCAACGCCGACCAGATCCATGATTCGTGCATAAGTCAATGATCGCGGAATCGGGTTCCCGAAAGTCGAGCATGCAACTCGATAAGCGGGCTAGCCCGCAGCCTTCGCCTTGATGCGCGAACGAGTCAAGCGGCAGGCGGGTGCAGCCTCGTGTCGAGGGCAAATGCCTCCTGCAGCTTCAGCGTATAGGAGCCCGCTGGACCGCCCGCCAGGAATATCAGATTCCAGCTATGCGTCGAGACCGCGCTCGGGATCGCGACGAACCGATGGCGGCGCAGCAGATCGGCCCCAAATGCCTGTTGCCCCGCGCCGGGAATACCCGGGTGCAGCCAGTTTGCGTTCGGTATGCTTGAAGGATCGACGACATGAACATCGCCGGGATCGGCGATCACGGCCGCGGTCATCATATGCGGAACGGTGTCGAGCGCCCGGAACCCCTTGTGAACCGCCACCTCAAGGATGGCTGTCGCCGGATCGAGTGAGCAATAGACCGCGCGAACGCCTTTGCTGTTCCAGCGACCGCCAACCCGATAGGCGCCTTCCCCACTATCCCATGTCGATGCATGAGCGGCCTGATCGAGCCGCCATGCAACCAACTCGGTCCCGCCGAGCGCGACCGGCAGAAAGGTCATGCATAGACGCCGTATTCGAGGCGGTCGAGATGGTCCTCCACCAGTTCGACGCCGGCAGGCGTCCCGAGAAGATCGATGGGGCGGCGCTGGTCGAGCCCGACAGCCGGACGCTCTAGCCATTGTTCCGCTTCAGCTTGTGAACCGAAGACGTCCATCGCTTTGGCGAGTATCTCGGCAAACTTCCAAGCGCGGCCACTCTGTACCTGGCTGAGCGGTTTGGAGGGCGCGTCCTTGCGGCGCTGCCAGGTGCGCAGGCTCATGCCCACGGCCTTCTCGAGCGATTCGTTCTTGCCCATGACGACGAGACTGCCAACAAGATGATCCAGCGCCGAGGCAGGCAGGCCATGCAAAAGGAGTTCATGCGCATCGAGCGCATTGGTGAGGTGCCGCGACAAAATACGGGAGCCGCCAAGCAGGGCTTCGATTTTCTGGAGGTCACCTCCCGCTCTAGAAGCAGGCGCCTTTGCCGCGACGGCCATGTTCAATCTCCACGTCAATTGTCGCTCCAGATATGTCATGCGTCGCGACCGATTTCAAGGACGGCGGGAACCGTCGCCTTAAAAGTCGGTTTCGAAACTGGGAGCGGGAAAGGTGGGGGTCAAGCTGCAAGCGCAAACTTGGCTTATTTGAGCCGGCAGTCGGCAGCCGCGGCGGGGACGTGAAGGACCCGGTGCGCGCCGGTGGGTGACCGACGCATCTGACGCTCCACCACCTGCATCACAGTTGAGTCAGGGCCAAAATTGGACGCCGATTGAGGGTCAGTCTTGGACGCCGTTTGACAACTGCCGCGGATCTGGCCGCAGTACCGCTCCAGCCACCACGCCATCCAGCGCAGCAGGTTCGGCATCACGACGTAGCCCATCGCGGCCGCGATCGGCATTGTCAGGGTGGCGATCCGCAGGAGAAACAAATTGCAGTGGGTAAGTAGCAAGATCCGGATGAAGACGCGGGGCGGCGGCTGATCCAGGTTAGGACAGCCATCTTTCAGCAGACACCTCTGTCATTTCGAGGCCCGCTCGGGACTGGCCGTCGCCTTTATACCACGGACGAATTCGCCGAGGTGCGGCCAGAACTCGGCGAACGGGGGTTTTTCGCGGTGTTTCATCACGACCTCCGCGAGGAGCTTCAAGCCGACGCAGAAGGCGGCCACATCCTGCTCCGGAAGTATGGCGTGATGCTTCGTGCGCGTCACGATTTCCAGAATGTCATCGTGATTTGCGGCCTGAAATTCGCATACGTCGCCGTCTACCGGTTGGCTGCGACGATCTGAAACCTGTTTCAGAGTGATCCGGTAAACGTAGGGCATGCGGTTCTCCTTGTCGTCGCCGTTCCGGTGGAAGCTCAAGCGGTTGCACGTTGCTTGAATGCCGGCATTGGCTTCAGCGCAAGCGACCCATCACCGATCAAGGCCTGCACAGCAAGCGCGACGATCCAGAAGGCTGGATATTCCCAACCGCCATTTGCATTGGAAAAAAAGAAGCCGGCCGCTCCGTGGACCGTGACGATGGAGCCAATCAGGATCGGTATCATGGCGAGCGCCACAGCCCGCGTCCACACGCCGAGAATGAGCGCTACGGCGCCGGCAAGCTCCCACACAATTGTGACATAGGCGAGTGCCGGCGGCAGGCCGATCGAGCCGAAGAACCCGGCCGTCCCCGAAGGCGTGAAGACAAACACCTTGAGCCCTGCATGGGCCAGGAAGAGAAGACCGAGTGTGAGACGCAAAAGAAGCGCCGCGTAGGGTGCTGTACGGGTGTCGATCATTTGGTTTTCCGTTCTGGAATGGTGGCGAGGAGGACGGATGCGGCGCGAACATATCGCCGCCATTGTGTCCTTTGCCGCGGAGTCATCAGGCAACCAGTGCGAGCTGTCCGATACGAATGCGAGCGGCTGCAACAGCCTTTTCGGCAGCGTCCACCCCCATGCTAACTCCTTCGACATAAATTGTCTCGATGTCGGTGATGCCCATGAAGCCCAGAACCGAATGCAGGTAGGGCACGGCATGGTTCATGCTTGCGGCAGGGCCATGCGAGTAGACGCCGCCGGCCGCCAGCACGATGTACGCCTTCTTCCCTCTGGCCAGACCGATCGGGCCTTTCTCCGTGTACTTGAAGGTCAGGCCGGCGCGAGCAACATGGTCGATCCAGGTCTTCAGGGACGCATAGATGCTGAAGTTGATGAGCCCGGTGCCGATCACAAGCGTGCCGGCGGACAGGAGTTCGGCCACGAGTTCGTCCGATTTCCTTACGGACTCCGATTCTTCCGCGCTGCGTTTGTCTGCGGGCTTCCTGATGGCGGCAGCGAAGACATCATCAATGTGTGGCAGCGGCTCCGTCGCGAGGTTCCGGTGCACGATTGCGCTCGCCGGCTGCAAAGCCCGGAGCCCCTCGGCGAGTTCGGTTGCGATCTTGGTCGAATACGAGTCGGCACGCGGGCTGGTGGTCAGAAGCAGAATGGATGGCATGTGTTTCCTTCCAACCTGAGTTCAGGAGTAGCGTCTCCTGAAACTCTAGTGCTGGAATATCATCGAGCAAACGGCATACGATCGAAACAGGATATCGAGAAAATCGATGAGCGGCGCAGCCCGACTCCACCAACATTGCTGGGCCCGCGCCTGTAGCCGGGGGCACGGTGGGGCAGGCTCTGCCGGCCGGCGGCGCACTCCAGGACGCGGATCGGGTCTCGGCGACCGGCGGATATCAGACGAGATTCGACGGTTCCGTCGCAAACTCGAATCGGAGACGCGGGAAAGCCCCTTTGTGTCCTCAGGCAGCGAGAATGCTGAACTGCTTGGCAAGCGATGGGGCCGGATCATAGGCATACCTCGCCTGACGTTTGCGCATCATGTGAACCATTTCGATGCCGGACAATATCGTCGCTGCGCTGGCGGCCGATTTGAAGCCGAGCATCGGGCGGATCCGGCGCTTGATACGCCGATGGTCCTGCTCGATCCGGTTGTTCATGTATTGGCTTTGCCGGATGCGTATCGGCTTCAGTGGCCGTTGGGGCGCGTGGCGCGCGGCGGTTCCCTTCGCCGTGGTTCTGCTGGTGATCTTTCCGCAAGTCGCACTCTTGCTGCCCAATCTCCTCAACGGCGGATGATACGGCAGCTCGACAAGGCGGCCAGGGCGGTCGTGTTTGCCGCCGGCGGGCCGGCCAGCGCTGTCAAGCCTAGGCCGGCGCAAGTGTCTCCACTACCGAGACATCCCTTTTTCCCGCCGCGAGCAAATCCCTGATCTCGTGCGGCGAACAGTCGTAACGGCGGCGAAACATGCGGCCAAGATGTGACGTATCGCAGAACCCGCATTCAACCGCGATCGAGGCCATGGACTTGTCCGTGGTCTCGACGAGATGGCGCGCGAACGACAACCGAATCCCTAGGAAGGCAGCCTGCGGCGACGTGCCGAGCGCAGTTCGAAAATGCCTTTCGAGCTGACGTTTGCTGTTACCCATCTGACGTGCGATCTCCGTCACCGACCGGGGAGCGTCTATGCTCTGCTGCATGAGGAGAAGTGCCCGCCGAACCATGGGATCCCGGGTCTTGAGATCAAGCGGGATGCCGGGCTGCGGTTTCTCGGGCCGCAACGCTTCATCAATGATCATGATGTGAAGGCTCTTGGTCGCCTGTGCGCGCCCGACGTGCTTTTCGACCAGATAGGCCGCGAGGTGGGCTGAGCTGGCGCCGCCAGCACAGGTAAGCCTGTCTCGGTCGACGACAAAGATCTGATCGGAGATCGGCGCCAGACCGTCGAACTGCTCGAGAAAATCGGCATGGCAGAACCAGCTCACGCAGCAGCGGTATCCGTCCATGAGCCCCGCACGATGCAGGACGAACGCCCCCGTACAAACGCCCACCAGCGGTACGCCGGCCGCGTCGGCCCTTTCGAGGAAGCGAGTGTAGGCGGGACTGATATTGGGGATCTCTTCGAGAAGCCCCCCAACAACGACAATGTAGTCGAACGAGGCCGGGTTTCCCAACCGCTCGTTAGGCTGGATCGTGACGCCGCAACTGGAGGAGACGGGATCCATAGTATCGGAGAGTACCGACCACTCGCACATGATCGGCCGGCTCCTGTCGCCTTCGTCGGCGGCAAGTCGTAGAACGTCGACGAAATTGGCGAACGCGCACAGAGAGAAGCGCTTGGCAAGGATGAAGCCCACGGACAGGCGCTGGACAAGGTGTTCGCGTGAGAGTGACCTGTCAGGGATCTCACCCGAATGAGCCGAAGCTGCGGAAGCGGGTTCGTGGCAAAGCCATAGAGTTCGGTCCGGCGGTGGCCGGAAGCAGACAGGAGAGCAAAACGTCGTCGGCTAGTTTGCGGATGTTGAGGTTTGCGGCGATGATCGCCGCAAGAGGCCAAAACGGCAAATCGCTGCCCCTCGCCAGTTTCGCATTTTGATATGTTATTGCATATCGATTGCAATCATTGATCTGCTTTTACATATCAGACCACGAGTCGGTCCTTGAAATTTGATATGTTTTCACATATCCTACAAGGTAGATGATATGTAGGAGCATATCGACATGAACTATGAGATCGAAGATATCGTTGCGGCGCTCAAATCAGCGCGCGAAGCGAAAGCCTTAAGCCAGCGCGACCTCAGCGCGCGCGCCGGCGTACCGCAAAGCCATATCTCCAAGATCGAAGGCGGCAAGGTCGACCTACAACTCTCCAGCCTGATTCAGTTGGCGAGATTGCTCGACCTCGAGGTGAAGCTGGTGCCTAAGAAAGCAATCCCCGCCGTGGAAAGCGTGGTGCGCTCGACCGCATCGCAGACGCCCAGCAAGGAAACCGCGAGCACTCTGAACAAACTGCGTCAGGCTGAGACCGTCACGGAGACGCTGCGCAAAGCGCTACCCGATGACTCGGAACTGCATCGCGCGTCGACGGTTCTGAGGGAGCTCCGCAGCTTCCCCCTTCAATTGCAACTGCCCGACTTCCAAGCGCTCAACAAGGCGCTCAAGCCGTTCGACGAGTTGCAGCGGTCCTTGGCACAAAGCAAGGTGTTAGAGGAGGCGATAGGCAGGATCATGACGACTCCTGAGACGTTCGACAGGCTCCGCCATGCAACGACATCCCTGCAAGAGTTGCGCAACCGTCTCGTTCACGCTCCCAGTGCAACGATAGCCGGCCCGAAACCTGCTTACGATTTAGATGACGACCATGCCTGACGTATCTGTCCTCGACGTCGCCTTATATGGGAGCAAGATTGGCACGCTCACGCTCCTGCAGGGTGATCGCTCGATTTTTGCATTCACCCAAGACTACATCGACGACGACGGACGACCGACCTTGAGCCTCTCCTTCAAGGATGATCACGGCGCGCTCATCACCGAGCTGCCGGCGACTCAGACGCGGGTGTTGCCGTTCTTCTCAAACCTGTTGCCAGAAGGCCCCTTACGCAAATATCTCGCCGAGCGCGCAGGTGTGAAGGAAGTGCGCGAGTTCTTCTTGCTGTGGGTGCTGGGCCGCGATCTTCCCGGCGCCGTGACCATCACGCCGACCAACGGAGACGCGTGGCCACCCACCAGCGACGCCGCCGGCGGAAGTGAACGCGAACAAAAGGAAAAGGCGCTGCGATTTTCGCTCGCCGGCGTGCAGCTCAAATTTTCCGCTGTCCGAAAAAAGGGCAAAAACAGCGGTCTCGTTATTCCGGCTAAGGGCGTCGGCGGCTCGTGGATCGTCAAGCTGCCGGCGGAGCGCTTCGATGGCGTACCGGAGAATGAATTCTCGATGATGACGATCGCCTCTCGCATCGGCATCAATGTTCCTGAAATCGACTTGGTCGACGTCGACTCCCTGGAGGGGCTTCCTGAAGGGCTGGGGCGATTGCGCGGCGACAAGGCTTTCGCCATTCGCCGTTTCGATCGGAACGGCGAAGCTCTCGTGCATATCGAGGATTTCGCGCAGGTCTTTCGCCGCTACCCCGACGAGAAGTACGAAACCGCGAGCTATCGCAACATCGCCACGGTTCTTGGGATCGAAACGAATGAGGACAGCATCGCCGAATTCATCCGGCGGCTGGTCTTCTGCACGCTGATCGGCAATGCCGACATGCACCTCAAGAACTGGTCGCTGATCTATTACGATCGCAGGTCGCCTGCCCTCTCACCGGCCCACGATCTCGTATCGACCATCCCCTACATTCCGGACGAAACGGCGGCGCTGAAATTCGCCCGCACCAACAAGGTGAGCGAGTTCAACGAAGACGAACTGCGTTATCTGGCGGCCAAGGCGCGCCTGCCCGAGAAACTGGTACTCGACACAGCGCACGATACGGTCACGCGCTTCCTCGAGACATGGCAAGCCGAGAAGAAGAACCTCTGGCTTGCGCCGGATGTCATCGACGCGATCGATCGCAACGTGGCGATCGTGCCGCTCGTCAAGGAAGGCATCGGGTAGGGCTCAAGAACACGGCTCGCAGGAAATGTCGGGGAGGGTGCCGCATCGCAGGCTGTGGATCAGGTGAATAAGGGAACCGATACTTTTGGAGTGAATAGACCCGTTTCTATATCTTTGACCCATGAATCTTAGAACTTCAGTTCAAATCCCCAAACCAGGTGACTTCGGCAGCTTTCAACGCAAGTCGAAAGTCTTATTCGAGCACGTTCTAAACGATCCGAACGTCAAGGAGTACGGAACGACCGGACAGGCTCAGGACGGTATCGATCTGCTCGGCGTGCGGCGGTCGGAGGCACCTGACCATTGGGTCGGCGTTCAGTGCAAGCTGACCATAAAGGCTGAAAGACTGAAGAAGGGAACGGTCAGCAAGGAGGCGACGAAGGCGCTGGAAATCAAGCCCGCCCTAAAGGAGTTCATCGTCGTCACCACCGCCGAGGATGACGTAGCGATGGACAAGGAGGCGGCGGAATTCACGGACGAACAAGCAAAGCTCGGTCAGCGACGGCGATGGCGATGAAGCTGCCCGAGGCTGCGATGGCACCGCCCTCCATGAAGACATGCGGCGCATAGGCGTCAAAGAAATACCACCACCAGAAGAAGGCCGGCGGCGGATAGAGAGGCAGCCCGGCGACCTCGAACCAGGGCGAACCGAGCTGCCCCTGGAAGCCGAGCCGCCACGCCGTCCATTGCGTCGCCGCCTAGACCGCGACCAGCACGATAGTAAACACGACCATGATCTGACCCCAGAGGACTCGGGTGGCCGACACGACTTCGCTGACCTCGCTGCGCCGACTGAAAATGTCGAGGAAGGGCAAGGAAAGCGCGGGATTCAACCGGATTTGGCCGGCCTGTCGTAGCGCAGCGAAGGCGTCGCGGAAATTACTTGCACTTTGCGACGCAGGAACCGCCGACCGGCCGCCGCCGACGATTGGCATAATATGCCATACGTGCTAAGGTCGGCATTGGAATCGAGAGTAAGGCTCCTGTCATGCCAACGCGCAACGTCGTCCTGACCGATCATCATGAAGAGGTCATCGACCGGCTGGTGAAATCCGGCCGCTATCAGAACGCGAGCGAGGTCATGCGCGAGGGGCTGCGTATGATCGAGCAGCGGGAAGAGAGGGAGGCCGCCAAGCTCAAGGCGCTGCGCGAGGCCGCCCATGTGGGCTTCGCCGATCTCGATGAAGGCCGGTATCTGGACTTCGCCTCGGTCGACGAACTCGAGGAGCACCTGACCCGTGCCACCGAGGATGCGCTGGCGTCCGGGGCGCGCTGAGCCGCATGCCCCGACAGCGATGGAGAGTCCGCCTCACCGCGGCCGCCGAGCGGGATGTCCTGGGCATCGTGCTTTGGACGGCCGAGCATTTCGGCGCTGAGCAGGCACGCCGCTACAGGGCAACGATCTTCGCGGCTTTGCGCGATCTCGATGACGGCCCAGACGCGACGGGAACGCGGGACCGCGCCGAACTCGGCCGCAATCTGCGCTCCCTGCATGTTGCGCGGCGCGGCCGGCGTGGTCGTCACATAATCCTGTTCACCACCGTCGACAATGCACGCATCGAGATCGTCCGCATCCTCCACGACAGCATGGACCTCGCGCGGCATCTGCCCGCGGATCGTAACGAGGAATAGGCCGGTCCTCAGCCGCACATGGTCACAGCCCAAGACCACGCTTGCACCCGAAGGACCAGTTCACGCCGCCATCACCGCGGGTAATACCGGATATATGCTGGCCGATGTGCCTTTCGATCGACGGCGTCCAGGGCACGAGCTTGAAGCCGAGGCCCCCATCTGGTCCAGGAGCCTCGATCATGGCGAAGCGGCCGGAGGAGAACGCGAAGCGCTGGCGATAGGTGCCGGCGACATACTCGCCGGCGGCGGCTTGCTGGAACGGCATGTTCATCTCGGCGGTGAGTTTTTGGCCGAGCGCGTCGAGCTCGCGCTGACGGAGCGTGGCGAGCAGGTTGCGGGCAAAGACGATGCGCTGGCCTTCGCGCCGCGCCAGCCCTTCCTCGATCAGATGCTCGGTGCGCGCTTCCATCGCCTGTTTCACCTCGAGGCCGAAGCCGCCGCCAAGATCTCCCGGATCTCTGGCGATGAGCTGACGGTCGAGCCAGGTGGCGCCGTCGGCCGTGGTCTGCGCCGCGATCGAGAGGTCGGAGCGGACGGCGAGCGCGACACGCCGCTCGCCCTTGGCATCCTCGAAGCTGCGCAGCTCGACGATGGAGCCAGGTGCACCGTCGCCGGCCGCCTCGATGTCGGACAGCTTGATGTGATGCGTGCGGCCGTCGATGCCGTCGACGACGGCGTAAGCCGTGCCGCGCAACTCGTCGTCGAGACCGCGCTCGACCAGCCGGCCGATGACGGGCAGGCCATGCGTCTCGCCGGCGAGGACATAATCAGCCACGCCACGCCCGATGCCCTGTTCCGACAAGGCCCGGTGCATGCGCTTGATGATGTCGCCACGCTGGCCGAGCTCGCGCAGCGTCGCCTCGGCCTCGTCGGTGATGATCCATTGGCCGGGACCGATGGCCTCCGCGAGGCCGAGCCGTTCGAGATGGCGCAGCCGTCCGACCTTCTGGATGAGGTAGTCGTCGGGCTGGCGGTCGGGTAACGGCGCAACGTCCATGACGTCATGTTCGTTCCTGTCGCGGACAAGCTGGCGGTCGAGCTGGGTCCAGCGCTCGGCCTCGATCTGCCGATCGAGCGCGCGGCTGATATTGAGGTCGGTACGGGGGCCGAGCTCCAGCGTGACGAGATCCTGCGCGCGGTCGCGCATCCCGCTCTTGATGTAGTCGCGATCGATGACGAGGTCCTGGCCGTCGTCGGTGCGGCCGCGCACGATGACATGGACATGCGGATTGTCGGTGTTCCAGTGATCGACGGCGACCCAGTCGAGCCTCGTGCCGAGATCCTTCTCGGCCTGCGCCATCAGCTCACGGGTGAAGCGCTTCAGGTCTTCCATGTCGGCGGCGTCTTCCGGCGAGACGATGAAGCGGAAGTGGTGGCGATCGTCCTTGCACCGCTCGGTGAACTCTTTCGCGTCGGCGTCGTCGGTCTCCGGCCCGAACATCTTTGCCCGCTCGCCGTCACGGGTGACGCCGTCCCGGCGCAGATAGTTGAGGTGCCGGGCGAGCGGTCCGCGCTCGCCCCTGTTGCGCATGACGAGCGCCTTGACGGTGCAGAGGCGCGTGCGGCCGGTGATGAGGCGATTGGCGCGAATGCTCGCCGTGCGGCCGCGCGCGAAATGCGGGCGCGCCCGGAGGTTATCTTGCCCGAGCGCGAGACACCGCCGCCGGCCTTGCGGGCGGCGGCGAGCGCCTGGGCGACCTTCCTCCAGCTCGGCGATGATCTTGTTGGTGATGTCGTCGTAAAGGCTCGTGCGGTCTGAGCCGGCGCGAGCACTGCGGTCATGTCTGGCCATCGGGGAATGTCTCCGCGACGGGCGCCGGAAGCCTTTCTTCCGACCCTCAACCCGTCACGGGAAATCGGGCCGACCTCTCACTCTACAGGGAGCGTTGCGGGGCGCTCCCCGCAGAAAGGGGTGTGCCGGCGACCGCGGCGCCGGCCAAGGGGAAGGCATTCCCCCATAGATCATCCTCCAACCGCCGCCACCCGCGACAAAGAATTCAGATTCATGCGCTGTCGGTGCTGATGCCCTTCGCGCCCGTAGGGTGAAACCCCAGACTAAAGTGGAGCGCTTTTCAAAAGTCCCAACTCTATGATTCAATAGAGAAAAGTTAGGATTGATTCGGCTATGTCTCGTCGTAACTTGGCGCAACCTTCACTCGCCGATGCATTGGTGCGTGACGTGAGCAGGGGTAACAAGTTTCTGGAAGAAGTGCAGAAGTTGATCGATTGGTCGGCTTTCGAGGTGCTGTTCCGGGAAATCCATAACGATGCTCTGGGGGCGCCCGGCTACCCGCCGATAGCAATGTTCAAGATTGCGCTCTTGCAGCAATGGTACGGCCTGTCCGATCCGGCGGCGGAAGAAGCGGTGGCCGACCGGCTGTCGTTCCGCCGCTTCTGTGGGTTTCCGCTCGATCAAAAGACACCGGACCACATGTCGATCTGGCGCTTCCGCCAGAGGCTGGTCGAACTGGCGCTTCAAGATAAGCTGCTTGCCGAATTGAACCGGCAGTTGGAAGGGCGCGGTCTTCTGGTAAGGCGCGGCACGCTGGTTGACGCCACCATCATCTCGGCGGCGGTGGCCAGGCCCGACTACGAGAAGGGCCAGGTGTCGGCGCGCGATCCGGATGCAGGCTTCACGCACAAGCACGGCAAGACCTATTTCGGCTACAAGGCCCATCTCGCCGGCGACGCGGAGAGCGGGCTGATACGCCAGGCGGAGATGAGCTCGGCCGATCTGCATGACAGCCAGATGGGCGCTGTGCTCATTCAAGGTGACGAAGAGGCCTATTACGCCGACAAGGCCTATGACAGTCAGGCGCTGCGCGACGAACTGGCGGATCGAGGCATCAAGGACCGGATTGCCTACAAGGCCAAGCGGGGCAAGCAGCAGCCGAATTGGCAGAAGTGGATGAACAAGGTCGCCGCCAGCGTGCGGGCCGGCATCGAGCGGACCAACGCGACGATGAAGAACTGGTACGGCATGGCCCGGGTTCGCTATCTCGGCCTGGCGCGCAACCACTGCCATCTGCAGCTTGTCGCCTGCGCGATAAATGCCAAACGGGCGCTCGTTCTCGTCAAGGCCGGCACGGCCTGAGGGGAAGGCTGCGTCCAAAATCAGGAAATCGAGGGCAAAATCGGGAGCAAGTGAGCAGAAACTGAGCCGATAGGCTGGAGAAAGTTGCGCGGATCGGCGGCGACGGGCCGCTGATGCCCGCCACATACGGGCGAAGAACGTCTAAGGGCGGGACGCCCCAACTTTAGAAAAGCACTCAAGTGGATTTCTATGCTGGGGAGCCATTGCGGCGAGGGCAGAAAATTAAGTGATTTCCGTTAGTTAAGTGGCGCGCCCGAAGAGATTCGAACTCCTGACCCCCAGATTCGTAGTTTATTTTCGGCGCTTCGCCATTGTATCCGTGTTTTCGCTGCGATTCAGAATTCATGTTGTTTCTTAGTTATTTGCGCGATGCGTCGGGATTTGGCGTGGACACACCACCTAATCCCGTGCGAGTCTAAGACCGGCTGAAAAACCGGCTGAATTTTTGCGCATAGGCCTCCAGACCCGCAGGAAATACGACATGGCCGATATCCGTATCCTCCTTAACGACAGAGTCATCAGTGACCTCGAGCCGCCAAGTTCGGGCCAGTACCGCGCACGCGACACACAGCTGAAGGGCTTCCATGTCGTGGTCGGGAGGCGGAGGAAGATTTTCGCCGTCCAGGGCGATCTGCGAAGAGACGGCAAGCGTGTAGCGTCGATCTCGGTGCGCATAGGTAACGTAGAATCCATGTCCACACGCGAGGCGCGCGCAACCGCCAAGACGTATCTCGCTCAGATCGCGAAGGGTGAGCACCCCAATCCGAAACCCGAAGACGCTACGGCAAAAGCAAGCGGGACCGCGGACGATGGGGATGGAGCGGTCTCGTCCGCCGGGGAGGTGGGTTCAAAGGGAGTGACACTGAAAGAGGCGTGGGTGCGTTATCGTGATGCGCACCTCATCCGTAAGGGGCGGAGCGAGGGAACCATTGAGGGCTACCGCGATCACGTCGAGCGCCTGTTCAAGGATTGGCTCGACACGCCTCTGCAGGAACTCGCCGAGGATCCCGCCAAGGTCATCAACCGGCATGATGCGATCACCCAAGAGAACGGCCCCTATATCGCAAATGGCAGCATGCGCACACTGCGCGCCATCTACAATCATGCTCGCAAGACGCACCGCTACCTTCCCCCGGACAACCCGGCGAGCGTCGTTGATTGGAACTCCGAAAAAAGACGCAACACAGCGATGGGGCTGGACGATTTACCCCATTGGTTCCGCCAAGTGGCGACACTCCCTAGCCCGATCCGCCGCGAGTTCCACCTCTTCTCTCTACTTTCCGGTTGCCGGCCAACGGCGCTGATGGAGGCGAAACCGCAGCATCTCGACCTCGGTCGCCGCGTCTTGCACATCCCGCGACCAAAAGGTGGCGCCGATCGTGCATTCGATATTCCGCTGTCGCGCCAGATGATCCTGTGCCTGATGCGCGTGATCCGATTTGGCCGCCATCTCTATCCCCTCGATGCGCGGAACTGGCTCTTCCCGGCGGACAGCGATAGCGGGCACTTGGCCGAGCAGAAGGAAGATCGGGACGTCCTCGCCAAGTGGGGGAACGATTTGCGCCAGACATTCCGGACATTGGCGACCCCGGCCGGTGTCTCACCTTTCGACGCGCATTTGCTGATGAACCACGCCGTCCCCGGAGCCAACGCGGGCTACATCTCAAGGCATAAGCTGCTTGAAGATCATCTCCGCGCCCAGCAGCAGGCGATCACCAGCCTGATGTTTGGTGCTTTGGGCAACCAGATCAGCAAAGACAGATCAGTCCGTCAATGGCTCGGCCCGCGTGCGACGCATCAGGCAATAGAGGACGCCAAGCGAGAGATCGGTCGGGAGATCTTGCGCGCCGCCGCATAGGTTAACCACTCCGAAGGCCGGGGCCTACTCGTACAGACCCCAGTTGCGATCGGGATCATTGCGGCGATTGTCTGCCTCCGGTGGGCTGACCTCGGAATGCCGAGGCTTGCCGTCTGAACCGATCCAGTCGAAGCGAACGCGCCAACCAGTGCTCTTGCCGCTGTTGCTCGTATAGCCAGTCACCTGTTTGTGCACGGTAACGCCCGCCAGCACCATCGAACCGGATCCGGGGCCATTGTTTTGTATGAACACACGATCGATCAGCCGATGATCGTTAAGATCGCTCTCGACGATCAGCGACGGATCCTTGACTGCTTGCTCCTTACGTCGGCGCTCCGCGATCTGCTTCCGTAGGCTGTCGCTCATCGCCACATAGGCTTCGGCAGCCAGCGCGTCGCTCGGTCTTTCGCCGCGCTTCATCGGAAGCCGCCCTTTCTTATATGCAACCAAGATCGCCATTGCAGCATCGGGGCCGACCTCCAGCACGAGGTCCAGAAGGCTTCGATCGCGCGAATGAATGTCCGCACGCTCCTCCGTCGAAAGCAAGTCACCTTCAAGAATCAGCCTGCGCGCCTTTATCGGCATGACGCCCGGCAAGTCAGCAAGAAAGTCGGTCAATGAACGCATGCTCAAGCCATCGGAATCGGAAACAGATGTACTGGCATCTCCCATAGATACGCAATGGTTGCTACGATGGAGTGGCGTCCGGATTGTGGTGTTAGGGGGATAGGGCGGCAAGTCGCTGCAAGAATTTTTTGCCGGTGACGTTCCCAATTTCCCTCCGAGTAGCGCAAGCTTCTTTAGGAGGGCTGACTAGCGACCAATGGACGATGAGGCGACGCATCTTACCCCCGGCGAGGTTCGCCGCATCATCGGCCGGCTGCGCGGGCCGGATATCGTGCGGCTTGCGACGCTGGCCCGGGTCTGGGCGACTGGTCTGCGGCAGCACGATGCGGACGACCTGCTCAACGAAGCACTCGACCGCGTGCTGTCCGGACGGCGGTCCTGGCCGGTCGAGGTTCCGCTGTCGGCCTTCCTGTCGCAGGTCATGCGCAGCATCGCCAGCCAATGGCGCCAGGAGGCTCGCCGTGAACCGCTCAAGGAGGATGAGGCCGGAGAGATGCTCGACGAAGAGAGTCACAATCCAAGCGCCTGCTACGAGATTGGCGACCTGATCGGGCGGATGCGGCGGGCACTCGGAACCGACCCGCCGGCGCTAGGCGTCTTCGAGCACATCCTCGCGGACAGCGACCGCGAGGATGTGCAGGCCGCCCTCGGCATGAACGCCACACAATATGACACCGCGCGCCGGCGAATGCTGCGCCAGTTGTTCGAAGCATTTCACGCAGGATGGAATCATGAGCCCCAGCGTCACTGACGATCGCGCAATAGCGCTTCTGGCGGAGGGCGTCCTCGACGCCAGCCCGGAGGAGATCGTGCGCGTCGCCGTCGCCAATGGCGTTAACGTGGAGGCGCTCGAGATGAAGGTTCGCGCCATGATCGAGGCGCGCGTGGCCGCGGCCGAGCGGTCGGAACGAAGCAGCTTCACGATCGGTGAGACCGTGGCCCTGCGTTCCGACCAGAAGCGGATCGGCGTGGTCACATCAATCACGCCGAGCAACCGCGAGACCCGCTACGGCGTGTTCATCGACGGCCGCATGGAGATGCTTTACGCGAGCCAGCTGCTGCCGGCCGACGTCGCCCCGGCGGCGATCGGCGCGAGCGTTAACGAGCTGAACGCGCGGCTTACCGCGCTGCAGCTCGCCGCGCCCAGCCTCGCCAACCTCTATTCGCTCCAAGCCGGCCGCATAGACTTCATTCCCTATCAATTTCGTCCGGTCCTGCAGTTTATCCGGGCCGACCGGCCGCGGCTTCTGGTCGCCGATGAGGTCGGCGTTGGCAAGACCATCGAAGCCGGATTGCTGCTGCGGGAGCTTCAGGCGCGCCGGCCGCTGCGCTCAGTCCTGATCGCCTGCTCCAAGGCTCTCGTCGTTGAGGAGAAGTGGCATCGCGAGATGCGCCGCTTCGATGAGGAGTTCGTGACCCTGTCCAGCAGGGATCTGCACCATTGCCTCGACCAGACGGATCTGGATGGGGAATGGCCGGAGCGCTACGCCCGCGCGATCCTGCCCTTTTCTCTCGTCAACGAGAACCTGCTGCACGGCTTTCCGACGCGGGGCGTCGCCCGGTCGAAAGGGCTGGCGACGCTCGATACGCCGCCCCGGTTCGACCTGCTAATTGTCGACGAGGCGCACAATGCGCGCAACACCGACACCAACCTTCATCAGGGCCTGCGGCTCCTCGCCGACAATGCCGAAGCGGTCGTGCTGCTGACCGCCACGCCGGTCCAGCTCGGCACGGGCGACCTCTTCTCGTTGCTCAATCTGCTTCGGCCCGACCTGGTCATCGACCGTCCGACGTTCGAGCGGATGGCCGCGCCCAATGGTGAGATCAATGCCGCGGTTGCCGCGATCCGCGCCAGCCAGCCCGGCTGGCAGCAGGAAGCGCTCGACCATCTCGGCCGGGCCTCGGCGACCGATTGGGGACGCGTCATGCTGGCGCCGTCGCCTGAGTATCGCGCGGTCATGGCGGCGATCGGCGAGACGCGCGACGATGAGGGCCGCGTTCGTCTCATCCACCGCGTCGAGGCGTTGCACAGCTTTGCCTCGATGATCAGCCGCACCCGCCGTCGCGACATCGGCGCGTTCACGACGCGCAAGCCGCGGACCGAGGCCGTGCCCTTCACCCCCGAGCAGCAGGCGGTTCATGACGCTGTCCTGGAGGTGCAGCGCGCGGTCTATCAGCGCACGCATGGCTCCGGCCCGCTCGGCTTCCTGATGACGACGATCCGCCGGCAGGCCGCGAGCTCGCTGCACGGGCTTGTGCCGTTCCTGGAGACGATCCTCACCAGGCGCCTGTCGGAGATCGAGCGCGTTGAGATCGACGACGAGGCCGTGGACGCGCTGGACAACGGCGTCGATGCGGTCCGCGATGAAATCGCCGCAGTGCTGACGCAGGCGCGCCTTCTGCCCGAGAGCGATCCGAAACTGGATCGCCTGCTCTCCATCGTCGCGGAGAAAACGATGATGGCGAACCGGCGATTGCTAGTGTTCAGCGCGTTCCGCCACACACTGACCTATCTGGAGCGCGCCTTGCGCCGACAGGGTGTGCGCGCGGGGCTTATCCACGGCGATGTCGCCGACGACGATCGCCGGGCGCTGCGGCGTGCCTTCGCGCTGGACCCCACGGACCCCGACGCCATTGACGTGCTGCTGTCCTCCGAGGTCGGTTCGGAAGGATTAGACTTCCAGTTCTGCGACGCCCTAGTGAACTACGACATCCCCTGGAATCCGATGCGGATCGAGCAGCGCATCGGCCGTATCGACCGCTACGGTCAGACCAGCGAGACCGTGGCGATCTACAATTTCGTCACGCCTGGCACGGTCGACTTCGACATCTATGAGCGCTGCCTGCTGCGCATTGGCATCTTCGAGCGCGCCATCGGCAGCAGCGAAGCGATCCTGGGCGAGATCGCGACGCGACTGCAGCAGGTGGCGGAGGATTTCTCGCTCACTGACAACGAACGCAGCGCCCGGCTGCGGCAGCTCGCAGACAACGAGATCCGGCAGATCGCCGAGACCGAGGCGCTGGAAGAGCGTGAAGCCGAGCTGTTCGGCGTGCGCATCGCGCGCCGCATCGACGATGAGATCGCCAAAGCGTCGAGCCGGTGGCTGGAGCCTGCCGCGCTGGAGCGGCTCGTCGGCCTTCATCTTGAACGCACGCTGGAGGTTGGCCGCACGCCGATTTCGGGCCAAGGGCCAGTCAAGACGCTACGCCTGTCGGCGGACGCGCGGCGGCGGCTTGTGCCGGCGCGCGCGCGAGGCGTGCGTCCGACCCTCGCCGAGCGAGATTGGGAAGCTTGGCTGCGCGGCGATCAGCAGATGCTCGGCCTCACCTTCGATCGCGAGGCCGCCAATGCCGATCGGAAGCTGGCGTTCATCACCCCGGTCCACCCGTTGACGCAGGCCGCCGCCCGGGCCCTGGCTGGCGACGAGGAAATCCATGTCTCTCTCGCCGCGCCAGCGTCCGGCCTCCCGGCCGGCGCATATCCGTTCGCGATCTACCAGTGGCAGTTGGTCGGGCTGAAAGAGGATGCGATCCTCGTGCCCGTCGTCGCCGAGCCCGACGTCGCGCGCGCCTTCATGGACCTCCTGCTCTCGGCACGAGATGCCGAGGCGATGGCGCCGCCCACCGCATCGATGCTGGAGGCGCTGGACAGCTGGCATCACGAGCTGTGGCTGGCGCGGCGCACGGCGCATATTGCCGAGGCTGCGGAGATCGCGCGGTTTCGCCGCGACAGCCTTAATGCAAGCCACAGGGCGCGCATGGCCGTCCTTGACGAGCAGCTTGCGCTCGCGAGCGAGGAGCGGATCCGGCGCATGCGCACCGCCCAGATCGCGCGCGCGGCGGCCGACCACAAGGAGGCTTTGGCGAGCCTCGCACGGGACGAAGTGCGGGCAGACATCCTCGCCCGGCGGGTTGCAGCGGGCGTCATCGAGCTGGAGGGCTGAATCGTGGAGAGCTTAGACTCGTGGTTCGAGGAGTTGCGGCAGGTAAACGCTGATCTTTTGACGGCGGCGAAAAGGGCCAAGGCGGAAAAGTTTCTTCGCCGGTCAGCCGTCGAGAAATATGTCGAACCGACGCATTTTATCTTCGAGCTGTTGCAGAACGCTGACGATCAGGAAGCAAAGAAGGTACAATTCAGACTGTTGCCCGACCGCGTCGAGTTCTTGCACTGGGGCAAGCCTTTCAGGCGCGATGACGTCGAGCGGATCACGCGGCTCGGTGACAGCGACAAGCCCAACGAAGTCCACAAGATCGGGAGCTTCGGGATCGGCTTCAAATCGGTGTTCGCCGTGACCGACCGGCCCGAAGTGTATTGCCAACTCGACGGCAGGCCGTTCGCATTTGCCCTCGAGGAGCTCATTGTCCCCGTCGCGCTGCCATTGAGTGAGCGACATGGGAAAGAAACGCTCTTTTTGCTCCCCTACAGCAAAGGAGCAAGCGGCGAACGATCATCGGAGGCGGCAGCACAACTGACCAAAACCGGTCCTGAAGTTCTGATGTTTCTCAATCATATCGAGGAATTGGTTTGGGAAGACGGTGTAGGCAATGGCGAAAGGTACCGCCGCATACCCGGCGCAGATGGAATTGCAATCTTCGAGCGAACCAAAATTGACGCTGGAAAGGAGAAAAAGCACGATCCGATAGCTTACCGGTTGTTTCGACGGCCAGTCACGCTCCCAGATGGGAGACCATCGGAAACCTGCATTGCGTTCCGACTTAACGCCGATGGGCAAGCGGTTGGGGAAAGCTCTCCCGCCAAGCTGTGGGTCTATTTTGAAACGGAGGAACAGCTCGGTTTTCGGTTCCGTGTGCATGGGCCGTTCAAGCTCACGGATAATCGAGCCAACGTGATGCGCAGCGAGCCGTTCAACCAGCAACTGATACGCGAAATCTCCGGTCTAATCGCGACCGCTCTAACTGAGCTTCGGAATGAGAAGCGGCTGGTGCGGGAGACCCTGAATGCATTGCCAATTCCCACCGACGATATAGCGGAAAATTGGACCGGACTTGCAGAGACCATTTGGCAAGCGCTGCGCCAACAACAGGTGCTTCCGACCGCAGCTGGGGCATACGCCAATCCAATCTCACTGAGCCAGGGCATCCAGGATCTGCGAGCCGTCTTGGACGACAAAGATCTTTCGCTACTTGCCGACCAGGATAAATTTTGGGCGGTTTCTGCAGGGCAACGGAACAGCCGTATCGACCGGCTGCATTCACACGTCGGTATCGACGAGCTCACGCTCGAGGGACTGCTCAAACAGCTCGAAAGCACCGCACAGCGCCCCGGTCGCCTCCAGTCATGGCTTGCCGACCATGACGATGGTTGGACTCAAAAGCTCTATCTGCTCTTGAACGGCATCAAGGGCCATCAAGTCACGCGGCTTGGCTCCCTACCAATGGTGCGCACCGCCGGCGGAGACCATGTGCATGCCAATGCGGTGCGGTTTTCGCCCTCCGATGACGGCACAGACCGCGACATCGAGATCCCAGGTGTCAACATCGTTGCCCCCGGTCTTCTCGCTGGGAGAAAGCAGGTACGCGAGGAGGTTACCGCGTTTCTGCGGCGTATCGACGTCAAAGATGTCAACGAGGAGGACTACATTCGGGCTCTTTTGGCGCTGCACTACCAGCCGGGTCACCGCGTTGCCGATATGAATGCCCATCGGCGGCACCTAGAGCGCTTTGCCGGCTGGCTCGGTGCCCACCCGTATCAGGCAGCGATATTTAAGGGCGCGTGCCTCTTTCTGGCCGAAGGGTCAGACCAGCTGCAAACGGGCGGGATGCTCTTTATCGACAAACCCTTTCTCGAAACGGGCCTTGCGGCCGTCTACGGTCCCCAGGGCCCATTGAAAAACGAGAAAAGACCGCTCGGAAAACGCTATCGAGGCATCAAGGGTGTTCTAGATTTCGCGCGCACACTGGGCGTGATCCAACATCTGCAGCCAGCTCGCGTGTCAACGAGCCTTCACCCCGAGCAGAGCGCACTTTGGGCCGACTACTATCGCTATGGTGCCCGCTGGGGGAATTCGACCAATACCGATTGGACAATTCCGGGTTTGGAGCGATTGCTCGCCCAGCCCGATGCGGCGGTGTCCTTATGCTTGTGGCGGAGCCTCCAAGCGTTCGATCGCTCCGTCTTCTTTGCGAAATTCAGGCATGCGGAAAGCTATCCCATGCGGGAAAAGCCGGCCTCTTTCCTCTATCAACTCAAGTCGTTAGCGTGGGTGCCCTGCGCCTCGGGCGGCTTCAAGAAACCCGAGGATATCACAGAGCAGGAACTGCCGCCTGAGTTTGATACAACCGATCGCACAGGCTGGCTTGAAATGATCGGGCTTGGCAGCAACGCGAAGCGCAAGGCGGCCGAGTACCAACAACAACGTCAGATCGTCCTGCGCGCGGGCATCCCAGATGAATTCGCCGAACAATTCCAAGAGCTATCGGAAGAGCAAAGGCGCTCGGTTCTCGAAGCGGGATTCCGGGAATTGGCAACCAGCACGATCTTGCAACCTACATTTCCCGAACGCGAGGCGCCCAATCCGGAACGACGTGCGACACGCATGGCCGAACGCGCGCGAGCGGCACCTCAGAAGACCTACGAGACCCGTGAGCGTAGCGTCCGCACGTCTGACAACGAGAGCCGCCAATTGGCAAGGCCATATCTTGTCGATCTATATACCAATTCTGCCAACCAGATGGTCTGTCAAGCTTGCCATCAGGTAATGCCGTTCAGTCTCGCTGACGGATCGCCCTACTTCGAAGCGCCGGAGTTGCTGCCCGAGGCGTCAGCAGAATTGGTCGAAAACCATCTGGCACTCTGTCCGACTTGTTGCGCGAAGTGGCACCATGCGCGGGCCACTTCCGATGCGGAGGTGGTCTCGGCGCTGCGCTCGGCGGAGGCGCCACAGATCACTGTAATGCTCGCCGGCGAGACCACCCTGATCCGCTTCGTCCAGGTGCATCTCGACGACCTTTGCGCGATCGTTTCCGTCACCGTTGACGCGACAGCGCCGGCCGAAACCATATGATGTAGTTAGGCGATGTTAAGAATCGGTCCCGATCTACAGTTCAGCGCCACGGATCTGGTCGGCCACTTGAATTGTCGGCACCTGACCGCCCTTGACCGCAACGTCGCCGATGGCGCGCTGGAAAAACCGAAGATCTGGGACCCGCTACTTGACATCCTGCAGCAGCGCGGCGCCGTGCACGAGGCCGCCTTTATCGAGCATCTCGAAGCCTCTGGGCTCGCGATCACGGTGATCGAGGGTAAGGGTGTCGATGATGCTGCCGTCGCCGCCACCATCGCGGCTATGAAGGCGGGCACGCCGATCGTCGTCCAGGCCGCGCTGCGTACCGCACCGTTCTCAGGACGGGCCGACATCTTGCGCCGGATCGAGGAGCCGAGTGATCTCGGGGCCTGGTCGTATGAGGTCATCGACACCAAACTCGCCCGCGAGACCAAGGGCGGCACGGTGCTGCAGCTCTGCTTGTATGCAGACCTCGTAGGAGACATCCAAGGCCGCGCCCCTGAGTTCGCGTATGTGGTCACGCCCGTTTCTGATTTCGCGCCTGAGCGGTTCCGGGTCAGCGACTATGCCGCCTACTACCGCCATGTCCGGAACCGTTTCGCTGCTTCCGTTGACGGTGACCACGACACTTACCCAGAGCCGGTGGCCCATTGCGATATCTGCCGTTGGCGGGGGCGCTGTAACGATCAACGACACCAGGACGACCACCTTTCGCTCGTCGCCGGGATCACTGCCGTGCAGCGGGGCGAGCTCACCAGCCACGACGTCACCACAGTGACTGCCCTGGCCGCGCTCCCCCTGCCGCTGCCGTGGAAACCGGAACGCGGCGCGGCCGCCTCATACCATCGTGTGCGGGAACAGGCGCGGATCCAGGTCGAGGGCCGGATCGCTGGCAAGCTGCTCCACGAATTGCTGCCAGTAGAACCGGGTTTTGGTCTGAGCGGCCTGCCGGCGCCGGATGACGGCGACATCTTCTTCGACCTCGAAGGCGATCCCTTTGTTGGCGAAGGCGGCCTCGAATTTCTGTTCGGCTATGCCTTCAGGGGTGCGCACGGCACGCTCACTCACGTCGCTGACTGGTGCTTCACGCCGGCCGATGAAAAGGCCGCCTTCGAGCGCTTCGTCGATTTCGTCATGGAACGCCGGCAGCTTCATCCCAGCCTGCACATCTATCACTATGCGCCCTACGAGCCGGGCGCGCTCAAGCGCCTGATGGGGCGCTACGCTACACGCGAAGAAGAGATCGACGCGCTACTGCGCGGGCAGGTCATGGTCGATCTCTACTCAGTGGTCCGCCACGCCATCCGGGCCAGCGCCGAGAGCTATTCCATAAAGAAGCTCGAGCCGCTCTACGCGTTCACGCGTGCGGTGCCACTGCCCGATGCTAACTATGCCTTGAGCAAGCTGCAGGCCTGCCTCGAGCTCGGGGGCGCGAGCGGCATCAGCGCGGACGATCAGGCCGTTGTCGCCGGCTACAACCAGGACGACTGCGTCTCGACGGCACGGCTGCGCGACTGGCTGGAAAACCTGCGCACAAACGCCCTCGCCTCCGGCGTCAACATTCCCCGACCGAGCCCGCCGGAAGAAGAAGCCCCGCCGGACGTCACCGTCTGGCAGGCGCGGATTGACGCGGTGGTGGCGCGGCTGACCGAAGGCATTCCGGTCGACCCGGCGGAGCGCAGCGCCGAACAGCACGCCCTCTATGTCCTGGCGAAAGTGCTCGACTGGCACCGCCGCGAAGCGAAGGCGATCTGGTGGGAGTACTTCCGGCTCGCGGCGCTCTCTGCGGAGGATCTGGAGAGCGAGCGGGCTGGCATTGCCGGCCTCACGTTCGTGGATACGGTCGGCGGCACTGTCAAAGCCCCGATCCACCGTTATCGCTTTCCGCCGCAGGACGCGGAGTTTCGCGGAGGGGAGGATTTGCGCAGCGCCGGTGGCGAGCGGTTCGGTAAGGTCGAAGCCGTCGATCTGGAACATCGCTTCATCGACATCAAGAAGCGGGGCGATACCGCCGCGTTCCATCCCGAGGCGATCTTTGCGCATTCCTACATCGACACGGGCGTCCTCGCCGAGTCGCTGGTGCAGATCGGCGAGTATGTGGCCGATCACGGCATCACCGGTCGCGGCCGATACAAAGCCGCACGGGATCTCCTGCTGCGGTTGCCGCCGGATGTCGGCGGCGCGCCGCTTCAGCAACCGGACGAGAGCGCCGTCGATGCCGCCTGTCGCCTTGTCTGTGCTCTGCAGGGCGTCCTCGCCATCCAGGGACCGCCGGGCGCGGGTAAGACCCATACCGGTGCCCACGCGATCCTGGCCCTCGTCAAAGCCGGCCTCCGTGTCGGCGTGACCGCCAACAGCCATAAGGTCATCCGCAGCCTGCTTGAGAAGGCTGCCGAGGAAGGCGAAAAGGAAGGCTTCGATCTGCATTGCCTGCACAAGGTCACGGATCCGGTCGACAATGTTCCGCACATCACCAGCACGATGAAGAACCCGGAAGCTCTTGACGCCTTTGCGAGCGGTTTCCATGTCCTCGGCGGCACGGGATTTCTGTGGGCGCGGCCCGATGCGACCGACCTTGTCGATGTGCTGCTCGTGGACGAGGCCGCACAGATGTCGCTCGCCAATGTGCTGGCCATAACGCCGGCCACGACCGACCTGGTCTTGCTCGGCGATCCGCGACAGCTCGAACAGCCTATGCAGGGGTCGCATCCAGACGGCGCGGACGTGTCCGCCCTCGATCACTTGCTCGGCGGTCGCCAGACCATCGCGGAGGATGAGGGCCTGTTCCTCGACCAGACCTGGAGACTGCACCCGGACATCTGCCGTTTCACATCTGAACTGTTCTACGAAGGCCGCCTCCGCCCCCGTCCCGGTCTCGAAAATCAGACTATCCTGATGGATGGCCCGCTCGGGGGGACCGGCCTGCGCTACGTCGCCGTGCAGCACAGCGGCAATCAGAATTGCAGCCCGGAGGAGGCGATTCGCATCCGCGACCTTGTGAACCGACTACTCGACTCCGGCGCGCGCTGGCGTGACCGCGAGGGCAGCGAGTCACCCCTCACGCTGAACGACATCCTGATTATCGCGCCCTACAACGCGCAGGTCTTCGAGGTTCAGGAATGCCTGCCCGGCGCGCGGGTCGGCACCGTGGATAAGTTCCAGGGTCAGGAGGCCCCCATCGTGATCTATTCGATCACGACCTCCACTCACGCCGACGCCCCGCGCGGCATGGAATTCCTCTACAGCGCGAACCGCCTCAACGTCGCCACCTCCCGCGCCAAGATCCTGTGCATCCTGGTCGCTAATCCGGACGTGTTCGAGCCGGACTGCCGGACGCCGCGGCAGATGCAGCTCGCCAACGGCTTCTCCCGCTATCTGGAAATGGCAGATGCGGTGAAACCGTAAGCCCCCTATCGGCGGTACATCCATTCGCTCGACGCCGCGCTTATCGTGGCTGCCGAAAGACGGTGATTAGCGCTATGCGCCTACCACAACGAATTGGTTGGCAAGGACGATTAATGCGGAACGCCGAGAGCAGCATCTAGCCCGCTCAGCAAGCCCGACACACAGATCTTAAAGAGCTTCGGCAAGCCCGGGGGGTCCCAGTAGCTGCGTGACACGCACCGGACGAAGCGTTCCGACTGCCCTGTCATAGACCGCAACGTCTGTACTACCATCGTGTTGAAACCGGTAAAGGCACTCCCGACCCGCTGCTGCTCTGAGGCATATGGGCCTTAGCGCCGTGGACAATCTCTCCCGTGAGAAGCTGGAAGCTGGCGCTGACCAAAAATGACTAGAGTGTGCTCGCGCAGCAAAGCAAACGATCGAGGCAGCTAAGCTCCAGGAGGTACTAGTCTCTGCCGCCTAATGTTCGACATCGATTTTGAACGCTACCAATATTGGTCAACGTTGGAGGTCGCGCAGAAGGCCAAGTGCCGAGACTAGTTATGGACGGTCGCACCTGTGAAGCCTGAATACGCGCAAGCGTTATCGTCATGCGGAATAGACGGACCGAATCTCTGGCAAACTAATTTAGCCCTTATCTGTGGAGGTTTTACGTGGCATGGTAGGAATGCCGCCAAGCGGCTTGCAGACAGTGGAGCAGAGGGACGTAAATCTCAAGAGGCGCGGCCTATAGTGTCTTTCGTGATTGTTCCGTGATTTTACGGAATAGCGGGCGGCCATAGGATGTTTTGGACGGAGCGATCCTGACGATAGCTGCCGCACGAGGGTATTCTTAGGCCCTGGGGGGTTATGGGGGCGACGATGTTGCATGTTGGCCTGATGGGTAGCTTCAACGTGCGCTTGAATGGTCGGCGGGTGAACGCGGATCTCGGACCCTCTGGCCAACGAATGGCAGCCGTTCTCTTTTCTCAACCGGGTCGGTTGCGGCGTCGCGAGTGGATAGCCGAGAATTTCTGGCCGCAGCTTGACGAAAGCAAGTCCAGGGCGGCGCTCAACTCAGCCCTGTGGCGACTGCGTCGCATTCTCAGTCTTGAGCCCGAGAGTGCGGGCGCGAAGAATCTAATGTCGATCGGGGACCACGTTGTGCTTGAGGCCGAGCCCTGGTTCGAGGTCGATGCGCTGACTATCAGCCGAACGGCACGGCATGAGGGAAGGGCCGAACGGCCGGAGATTAGGGATGTGCTGCGTGCGGTCGAGCTCTACCAGGGACCATTCTTAGAATCCGAAGACGCGGAATTCTTCGTCGAAGAACGCGAGCGTCTGCACTCATGCTTCGTGGAACTCGCCCATTGCGCTCTTAAGCATCATATGAGAGCACGGGCTTGGACTGAGGCTATTGCGATCTGTCGCAAGGTGCTCACCCATGACCCGTACCGCGAGATGTTCGTGAGGACGCTGGTCGCACTCCTTTGTCTCGACGAATGCAGGGTCGAAGCCATCCGCTACGGCGAGAGATGGCGGAAGACCCTCCTGACCGAAATCGGCGTCGAACCCATGCCGGAAACCCGGCGGGTGTTCCAGCAGATACGAGAGTGCGCCTACGACGGCGACTTGGTCGACCTTGAGCGGACGATCGCGACGGGCCTCAGCGTCGCCGAGGAATAGGTTCCATACATTCTGCCGTGAGTGTCGCGCAATGGCCCGCAGAGGGTGATGCGCCATCCTCGTCGTAGTTCATCGAATGCGATGTGCAACCACGAGGCTAAGAGATGACTGTTGGCCAATCATCACTGCAAACCACCACCCGTCCATACACTCAGACGCTCATTGTGGTTGGTGCGATCGCCTGCGGGATCCTGCTTGCGTATCTCTGGTCTTACGAGTTCGTCGACAAAGTTGTTGCGGACGGCATCGCCCGCATCGTCCTTCGCGAGGATCTGGCGGGCTTCGACATCTCCTCGATCGGCGCGGGCCTGCTCTTCGCCTTCGTTAGCGGCGTCGCCGGTACCCTGACCGCCTGCAACGCGTGTGTGCTCGCTGCGACCATTCCGCTCGCACCCAAGACGGGTGGACCGGCTGCAGCGATCAGCTCACTCGTTCCATTCATCGCATCGCTGCTCATCGTGGCCAGCGGTTACGGCGTCATCGGAGTGCTGCTCGGGTCGAACCTGCCGCAGCTCTCGTCCGAAACCGTTGGCGCCATGCCGGTCCGGCTGATGCAGGCGGGTGTCGTCTTCGTTGGGCTTGGTACTGTCCTCCTGGCGTGGGGAGTTCTGATCCTGCGTCACGCTGGAAACGAGGCAACGACGCGCGGCATGGTCTCATCCAACCTCGTGCAGATCGTTCTCGGCGTGGTTGTAGCCGCATTCCTCATCGGTCGTCCGTTCCCGCCGTTCCGCCGCATGTTCGAGGACGCGACCGCGCGTGGCGATGTGATGTACGGTGCGGCCGCATTCGGGCTCCAGGCTATCGGAAATGTGGCCTTTGTCATCGTGCTCGTGCTCTTGCTCGCGACCGCTCGCAGGGGCGCAGTCCTCAACTGGCTCGGTGATCATCCGCGCGCGCGTGCGGGGCTCATTTCGGTGGGATTTATGCTCGGCGGCACATTCATGGTCGCCTATTGGGGGATTCGTGTACCCGCGATCTTCCTCGGGCAATAGCGCGCAACATGCGAGAGGACCACACAATCCCTCACGTATTTCGGGCCTTGAGTAGCGAGGAACCGGCATGAAGCAGTCCCCTACAAAAACCGGGGCGTCCGAGGCAGACGAGGTGTTCGTGCTCAGGTTCTGGCGCGAGGCCGGGCGTGGAGCCGATGGCGAGATCGTCTGGAGAGCGGAGGTCACGCGACTCGGAGACACTCGAGGCAATGATCAGCGCGTCGCAGTTCAGGGCGTCGAGGGAGCGTTGCGGGTGGTGGCATCTTTGCTTGACGGCACATCGCAATGACCGAAGATCTCATTCTCTCAGGCGACGCCTGGTCGCCTCTAGTCGCCGGCGAGCCACGATCATGGACTAGCCGGCTTCTTGGTCTGAAGCCCGAAGAAGCAAGGTTCAACAAGCGCGGGTTCGTAGGGGATGATCCCAAACGCCAACAACGCCTTGAGTCTATCGGGCGGGCATTCATTCACGGCTATAATAGTGCTCTTGGTCTCCGCTCGGACGCGGACATCGAGACGATTATCGATCGCTTCGAGCCGTTCTTCCGCGGCTTTGTAGCCGAAGGGGCCGCGATGGGAACGGCGGTGGGAGATGCATTCTCCATCCGACCCGCGACGTTGCCCGCTTTGCTAAGGCGCCTCGCCCCAAAGTACATCTACCTGCTGCACGTCGGATGCGGATGGGCGATGGCCCGCTTGCCATGGCGACGCGGGCACATCGCGGCTGCTCTCGATCCATTTCTGCTGCCGCTGGCGCTCGATGGGAGGGGGTTCCACGACGCGTACTTCAAACCGGCGCGTGTCCTCGCGGCGTCACATTCGCCCAGGGACCGGGAGGCAGACAAGGCGCTCGATCAGGGAATCGGGCGGGCCCTCTGGTTTGTCTTCGGCGGCTCGATCCGGAGCGCCACGGCAGCAATTGCGTCGTTCCATCAGGAGCGGCAGGCCGACATCTGGTCTGGCCTGGGCCTAGCCATGGCTTATGCCGGCGGGGGCCGCGAGGAAGATATGAAGATCGCCCTGCAGGAGGCTGCGGTCAACGCCAATGACTTTGCGCAGGGGGTCGCATTCGGCTGCGCCGCGCGGCAGCTTTCCGGCCATCTGCCGCCGTCGACGGAACTGGCAGCGGCCGCGACCTGGGGTTGCAGCGCGTCAGCAGTCGCTGCCCAGGTCGATATCGCTAAACAGGCAGTGCAGTCGGCCGGACGATCCGACTACGAGGCTTGGCGTCGAACGGTTGCATCAATGAGAGGGTCGAGATGATCGTGACTGATCTGTTGCGACGGCACGCGGCGAAGCTCTTTGCGGTGGCAGTCATCGGGGTCTGCTCCGGGTTCGCCATGCCGCCTAGGCTTTCGAACGCCGAACTTAAGGCCCTCGCTGCCCCCCTGAAGTTCACGGCGAGCTATTTTTCGGCGCCAGGCAGCGAAGAGAGCCGGCGAAACGTGCGGCAGGTCCATCCCGACCTCGCGGCGATCGATGCTTGGATCTCGTCCGTCGGTGCAGGTGTCGCACTCGCTGATATCAGCGGTTCGGGTCGGCCCTCCGACATCTGCATCGTCGATCCCCGAGGCGACAGCGTCGCCGTCATGCCCGTGCCGGGCAGTTCCGCAACCTATGCGGCCTTCACTCTGCCGACGCCGTCCACGGGCTATTCCGATGCGACGCTGGCCCCGATGGGCTGCCTGCCCGCTGATTTTAACGAGGACGGGTATCTCGACCTTCTCGTCTATTACTGGGGACGGACACCCGTCGTGTTCATCCGGAACCCCACGACAGCGCTCTCGGATACAGCCTTTTTGCCGACAGAGATCATCTCGGGCCACGAGATCTGGAACACCAACGCGGCTGTCCTGGCGGACATCGACGGGGATGGCCACCCCGATCTGGTCTTCGGCAACTACTTTCAGGATGGCGCCCGCGTCCTCGACGCGACGGCGACCGAGCGCTTCGAGATGCAACACTCCATGTCGCGCGCCTTCAATGCCGGTCGCGATCGTGTCCTGCTGTGGAAGGCCGCAACGATATCAAGCGTCACCTACACTGACGCCAGCGCCGCCCTGCCGGACGACTTCGCGCGCGGCTGGACGCTGGCACTCGGGGCGCGCGATCTGACTGACGATCAATTGCCCGAACTCTACATTGCCAACGATTTCGGTCCCGACAGGCTGTTCATTAACCGATCGACGATTGGCCACCCCGCGTTCGAACTTGTCGTGGCCGATCGGGATCTGACAACGCCTCGCTCGAAGGTGCTGGGCCAGGACTCGTTCAAGGGTATGGGGATCGATTTTGGAGATGTTGTTGGTGACGGGCGCGCAGCGATCGCAGTCAGCAACATTGCAGGGGAGTATGCCCTGCTCGAGAGCCACTTCCTGTTTGTGCGTAGTAACCAGGACTCTGATTATCCCCGGTTCCGGGACGTGTCCGGTGAACTGGGGACATGGAAGAGCAACTGGGCCTGGGACGTCAAGTTCGTCGACGTCCTGAACTCGGGGACCCCTGGCCTGCTGCAGGCGATCGGCTTCGTGAGAGGCGAGAGAAACGCTTGGCCCACGCTCCAGGAATTGGCAATGGGAAACGACGAATTGCTGTCCAGTCCCGAGGTCTGGCCGCGCTTCTCGCCCGCGGACGATCTTTCCGGGCAGGATCACGACCGGCTCTTCATCGCAGACGCGACCGGTTACTATCATGACGTTTGGCCGGCGCTTGGCCTCGACAACGGCACCATCTCGCGAGGTATCGCAACTGGAGACGTGTTCGGCGACGGGCGACTCTCGATAGCGATAGCCCGACAGTGGCAGCCGTCCCTCTTTCTCCGGAACCTGTCTGAAACCGGGCGCGCGATCGTTGTCGACCTGCGGGTTTCGGGCGCCGTCGGCGGACTGCGCGCCGCGATAGGGGCGGAAGCGCGGGTCACGCTTCCGAATGGACGGATCGTAACGTCCATAGTCGACGGCGGGAATGGTCACGGGGGGAAACGTGCCCCCGAGATTCACCTGGGGCTCGGCGAAGTCGCCGAGAACGCAAGCTTTGCAGTCCAATTCATCTGGCGCGACGCGAATGGTCAACACGCCGCGACGTTGGACCTAGTCCCCGGGCGCCATCAGCTTGTGCTGCAGCCGGATGGCATAGTGGAAGAGGTGCGCAAATGAGCTCAGTAGACGCTACATCGAACGGCGTTCGCGCGGCGCCGGTCGACCGCTGGTATTCGCAAAAGCGACTCGGTGGATTGTCACGGTTTGCGCTCGCGATCACGATCCTAAACTTCTTCGGTCACGTGTTGCTCGGCTTCGAGCAGGCGTGGATCGTCCCCTTCATCGCGCTGGCCACTGCCTACGCTATGGACCTCACCTGCGAGCGGCTTGACGCCTGGGGAGCAGGAAGGGCGCCGCGATATGAGGGATCATTCGTCGACCTCGTGAAGTTTCTGCTGCCGGCACACATCACGGCGCTGGCCGTCGGCATGCTGCTTTATTCGGCACACAATTTCGCAGCCGTTATCTTCGCGGTCGTGGTCGCGATCGGGTCCAAGTACCTGTTCCGCATCGAGATCGATCGCAATCCGAAGGGAGGGCCGATTGTCAGGCACTTCCTCAATCCCTCGAACTTCGGCATTGCCATCACGCTCGTTCTCTTTCCCTCGGTGGGAATAGCGCCACCATATCAGTTCGCAGAGAACACGTGGGGCTATATCGACTGGCTGCTGCCGCTGATCATCATCGGTACTGGCAGCTATCTCAACATCAAGGCCACGGGACGGATGTCGCTTATTGCTGCTTGGGTCGCGGCCTTCGCCTTCCAGGCTGTCATTCGCGGCTTGGTGCACGGCACGCCGATCGCTGCCGGCCTAATGCCGATGACCGGTTTCGCCTTCATCCTCTTCACCTTCTACATGATCACCGATCCGGCAACGACGCCATCAAAGCCGCGCATGCAGATCGTGTTCGCGGTGAGTGTTGCACTGGCGTATGCCATTCTCATGGAATTGCAGGTGGTCTTCGGCCTGTTCTTCGCGCTCGCCATTGTCACCGCCCTGCGAGGACTGTGTATCTTCGTGGTACGCAGATGGTCCTTCGTTATAGGAAGGCCGGGGGGATCGGTGGCGAAGCCGACTCTCAAGGAGGAACTCGTTGCCGTCGATATCCTCCCGTCACGACGCCGGTGAACTATGGGTCATTGCGGAATCTCGATCGTTGCGCTGGCCTGCCGGTTCGCCGACGCGACGTCGCCGGACGAACTCTGGCGCAATGTCGTTAGCGGTCGGCAGTCGTTCCGCCGCATTCCGCCCGAGCGACTCGACCTGACGTCCTACGCAGAAGAAGTGCGAGGGCACGCCGACTCGATTTACCCCGTACAGGCCGGGCTGCTGACCAACTGGACCTTCGACCGGCACCGTTTCAGGATACCTCACTCCACGTTCGTGGTCACCGACCCGGTGCACTGGCTGGCGCTGGAACTCTCATCAGAAGCCATTGCCTCACTTGGTGGCCCTGAAAGGTTCGAGAAACTGCACACAGCGGTCGTCGTCGCCAACACGTTGACTGGGGACGCGAGTCGATCCGCCATTCTTCGCCAGCGCGCACCATTTCTCGAAGGCATCATAGGTGCCGCTGCGGTCGCGGAAGGGTTGCCGGACGATGTCATCAAACGACTCCAAGCCAGACTGCAGGCCGAGCTTGTGCACCGGCTACAGGAGCCGAACGAGGACAGCCTCGCCGGGGGTCTCGCGAACACGATCGCGGGACGCATCGCCAATTACTTTGACTTCAAGGGCGGCGGCTATGTTGTCGACGGCGCCTGCGCTTCGTCGCTGGTCGCCTTGGCCGATGCTGCCAATCTCATCACTACCGGGCAGGCCGACGCGGTAGTCGTCACTGCCGTCGATCTCAGCATCGATCCCTTCGAGCTAATCGGATTCTCGCGCGCCGATGCACTGGCGCGCGAGGAGGTGAGGATATTCGACGAGCGCGCCGCCGGCTTCTGGCCGGGGGAAGGCGGGGCAACCGTGATTCTGATGCGCGACGACGAGGCCAAGCGGCGTTCCATGCCGCAGTTGGCGCGTTTGCTCGGCTGGGCGATCTCGTCTGACGGTGCCGGTGGCATGACGCGTCCAACCGTCGATGGGCAAGAGCTTGCTTGCCGGAGAGCCTATGAACGAGCCGACGTCGACCCTGCCGACCTCGACTTTGTCGAAGCCCACGGCACCGGAACGAGGATTGGTGATCGCGTCGAGATTATGGCGCTATCGCAGTTGCTCGCGGGAAGCAATCGCGCAATCCCCGTTGGATCGATCAAGGGCAACATTGGACACACAAAGGCAGCGGCTGGATTGGCGGGGTTGACGAAGGCGGTGATGGCGCTGCGGCATCGCGCCGTGGCCCCACATGTGGGATGCATCATCCCCTCGCCCGCTTTTGTCGAAGCCGGCGCTCACCTGCGACCGGCGCAAGCGGACTCGCTCGCCGACTCAGCGCCCGGCCTCGCCGGCGTATCGGCGTTCGGGTTTGGCGGCATCAACGCGCACGTCGTGCTCAAAGGGGCTGAGCGAACGGCTCAACGCGTGTTCCGGGCAGTATCCGTGCCCCCGCAGGACGCCGAGCTCTTCGTCTTCTCCGGCGGCACCGCGAATGACGTGCTGGCAAAAACCAAACCACTCGCGGCGGTTGCGGCCACGCTCTCGCGCCGGGAACTGGTGGATGCAGCCTTCGCCGCTTGGCGAGTTGTCGGTTCGTCCGCGTTCCGGGTGGCCGTTGTGGCGGGGCGTGGGGAGGAACTGGCAGAGGCATTGACAATTGCAGCTCGCGCACTTGAGCGGGGCGAACAGATTCAAGACGGCAGGGTCTTCGTCTCCGCGGTGCAAGGAGAGATGCCCCGTATTGGCTTTCTGTTCCCAGGCCAGGGTGGCGGCACTGCGCGCACGGATGGAGGCATCTGGCGCAGGCGCTTTCCAGCCATCGCCCACTTGCTGGAGCGCCAGCAGGAAGCGCTGAGCCACCGGTCATCCGAGGATGCTCGTATCCAGTCTGGGACGGTTGCAGCCTCCCTCGCTGCGGCAAGCACGCTCGAACAGCTCGGCATATTTGCGGACGTCGGGGTCGGCCACAGCCTCGGCGAGATTAGCGCTATCGCTTGGGCTGGCGCTCTCGAACCGGAGGCAGCGCTCGAGTTCGCGGCTTCCCGCGGGCAGGCGATGGCGGAGCACGGCATTCCCGGCGGCGGCATGTTGGCCATTCGAGCCTCACGGTCGGCGGTTGACCACCTGATCGATGGAAACGATCTGGTCATTGCCTGCGTCAACGGGCCGGAAGAACTCGTCCTTGCCGGTGCCGTGACAAGCCTCGATCGCCTCGTCATCAACTGTCGGAGCCGCGGCATCGCTTGCCAACCGCTCGACGTCAGAAACGCATTTCACAGTCCTCACATGCTGCCTGCCAGTGGCGCCGTTAGGGAATGGCTCGAAACGTTCCCGCTACGGAGACCGACAAAGCCGGTCGTCTCTACGATTCTTGGGTCGATGCTCGATTCAGGATCGGATATCGCGGGCCTGCTGGTCCAGCAGTTGATCTCGCCAGTGCGGTTCGACGAGGCATTGCGACTGCTTGCAGCGAAGATCGACATGATCATCGAGGTTGGACCTGCGAGCGGTCTGCCGAGGCTGGTGGAGCGGCAAGGGATCCGCGCGGCGTCGGTCGACGCGTTCGGGCTTTCTATGCGTCCTCTGCTCAAAGTCCTTGCATCGGTTTTCTGCGCGGGAGGCGACGTCGATCTCGATCCGCTCTTTGCTGATCGAGATGCCGAGCCCATCACTCCCGCACGCCAGCCCGACTTCCTTGGCAACCCTTGCGGAGTGACGCTGCCTGCAGCACAACGAGAGCTGGCGGAGGGAACGAGCGAGCCGAGTGACAACGAGCACCGAACGGCATCCGACAGTCTGCTCAATGTCGTCCTTGCCGCGCTCGAAGCTGAGAGCGGTCTGCCCCGTTCCGCCATCGGTCCCGACGAGCGATTTCTGGACGCGCTTCACCTCAACTCCCTGGCGGTTGCGAGGGTCGTCAGGGCGGTTGCAACCAAGGCGGCAATTGTCCCACCAGCATCGCCGACGGACTTCGCCAATGCCACGGCACGCGAACTAGCGGTCTCGTTCGAAGAGATCAGGGACCTCGGGCCGGAAGAACCGAACCCCAGGGTTCAAGGTGTCCGGAGGTGGGTGCGGCCGTTCCGTCCCGGCTGGGTACGGGCACCAGACCTTTCACCTCGTTTTGCGGAGACGATCACTTGGCAGGTCATTCGAATTGGCAGCGACCTGCCTTCTCGGGATCCACCAGATGGCGCCACCGGCCTGCTGATCTGTCTGAATACTGGATTTGATCGTCATGACGCGATGCAACTGATCAGGTTGGCACGGAGCGCTGTGGGACAGTTCGCGCACCTTGCGATCGTGCATAATGGGGCGGCCGTTGGGGGATTTGCGCGGTCGGTTGCTGCCGATGAGGTGTTTCGCTCTGTCCGGGTAATTGACAGGGCCGGGTCACCGGAGGATGGTGCGGCGATCTCCGAGCTCCTGAATGCCTCGACACACGGTTATGTCGAAGCGCGGGTCGGACCAGAGGGGCTCGAGATCCCCTCGCTGATCCCCTCCAAGGTGAAAGGATCCGGTCGATCCTTGATCGATGGCGACGACGTCGTCGTGGTGATCGGCGGCGGCAGGGGAATCGTCGCGGAATGTGCGCTTCGCCTCGGAGGGCGCGGGGCCCAACTGGTTCTCGTCGGTCGCAGCGCTACCGACGACCCCCAGGTATTCGAGACGCTGAGGCGAGCAGCCGAGCAAGGCCTCCGATGTCGCTATGTCCGGGCGGACGTTCTGGATCGCACCAGCTTCGCGAAGAGTCTTGGTGAGATACTCGGCGAGACGGGGCCGGCCACGGCGTTGATCTATGCCGCGGGAGTCAATCAACCTGCCGGCCTCGCAAGCCTTGCTGATGAATGGGTTGATCAGGCGCTCGCAGCCAAGATCGACGGACTGAAGATTGCAACTGAGGCACTTGGCGAGCACCTCCGGACGCTGATCACCTTCGGCTCACTCATCGGTCGTGTTGGCCTTGAAGGCGAAGCGCACTACGCACTCGGCAACGCGATGCAGACGGCTGCAACGCTCGCGTGGGAGCAGACCGATGCACGACGGTCGGGGCTCGCCATCGAGTGGAGTGTCTGGGGCGGTATTGGCATGGGCGAGCGGCTCGGGGTCATAGAGCGTCTGGAACGCCAGGGTATTGACGCGCTCGCGGTAAACGACGCCCTAGCGTCGTTTGACGCGCTCGTGGAAAGCGGAGTGACCGGAAGCATTGTCATAGCGGGACGTTTTGGGTCGCCGCCAAGCCTCTTCCTCGGAAATCGATCGCTACCATCGCTTCGATTTGTCGATAGCACCGTTCTCCACCATCCTGGCGTCGAGCTCGTGCTCGAGACGACAATATCGGCGGGGCGAGACCGCTACCTCAAAGATCATATGTTCGATGGCGAGATCATCGTACCCGGCGTGATGCTGACCGAGGCGATGGCACAGGTTGCGCACGCTCTCGACGCTGTTACGATGGCGTCGTTCGAGATCGAGGACGTCCGATTCAACCGGGCTGTTGTGGTGAGCGCGCGCGGAACCGCACTACGCCTCGCAGCGCTGAAGCGGATGGATGGCGTGGTCGAAGCCGCCGTCCTCTCGAGTGAAGACGGATATGTTGCCGCGGCCGCGACCTGTGCGTTTCGCCGCCAAAACCATTCGAACGTATCGGCGATGCGGACGTCAGTGCTCTATCGACCGGGAGCCGCTCTTTCAACCTCGTCGCTCTACGGCGATCTATTCTTCTGCACGGGGAAGTTCGCCCGGCTTGAAACGATCGAAACGGCCTCTGCGCGCGAGGTCGTCGCTCGGCTGGGACCTCCGCAGCCGGACGACTGGTTCGGCGCTTTCGAATCGCAGCGCAAGATACTTTGGACCGACCCAGGAATGGCCGACGCTACTCTCCATGCGCTGCAGGTAACATTCCCGCAGCGGAGACTCCTGCCGGTGGGGATCAAGCGGATCTGCAAGCAGGATGCGAATGGGATCCCGGTCTTTATCCACGGACGGGAGACCGGGCGGACTGGATCGAGGCATTTCTACGATGCAATCGTTACCGATAGTGACGGGCGGTGCCTCGAAACCTGGGAAGGGATCGAACTCGTCGAATTGCGACAGTTCGAAAGTGCGCAGCCCGTCCAGGACGTTCTCGCCGTGCCCTATCTCGAGCGATTGTTGGGCGAGGAAATCGCTGTTTCGAACGTCTCGGTGGCAATGATCATCGATGACAAAGCCGACAGCGCAATGAGACGCGAGGAGGCGATGCGTCGGCTACACCTGAGCGACAGCGTTCAACGCGCCGCCGACGGTGGCTGGACGGTTCGAGGAGTTGGTGCGGTCTCGGTTGCTCATACAAGGACAATCACTCTTGTTGTTGCAGCCGACGAGCAAGTCGCTTTCGACATCGAATCAAGCCCGCTCCCCGGGGTAGACAATGTTGACGCGCTGGCCAGTCATTGCCGTTACGAGGTCCATAGGAAGCTCGGGCGGAGAGCCCGCGTAGATGAACTACCTGCCCTGTCGAACGGTGCTGTCACGGAGCGGGATGGCGTGCTTTCCGTCGTGGCCAGGATCATGCTGGTCCAGGGACCAGTGGTCGTCGCGGCAGGACGGCTGGTCCGGCGCAGAGACGGCCTCGCGGCTTAGGAGGCGGCAAGATGCAATCGACGAACGATGCCGTGGGCGTCAGGATACCTCCGTCGTTCGAGTACGCCCACACTGTGCTGCTCGAGGAAACGAACGTCGTTGGTAATGTGTACTTCGCACGTCACATCGCGTGGCAGGGCAGATGCCGCGAGATGTTTCTCAAGCTGCACGCGCCGAGTGTTGCGGCCGAGCTCGGCGGCACGCTACGCCTCGTGACCACAAGCGTAGAATGCACCTACTTCGACGAAATCCGAGCATTTGATGAGATACTGATCCGGCTGAGCCTAGTTTCGCACGGACCAGGCAGGGCCCGACTCGCGTTCGACTATGTGCGCAAGGACCCGAGCGGTGTAGAACAACTGGTTGCGCACGGAGAGCAGCAGATTGCCTGTCTGCGGCAGGCCGTGAACGGTAATTCGGAACCGCAACCCTTTCCACCTGACCTGCTGGCCGCGCTTGAACGCTTCTCGGGCAACTAGCAGATGTTGTAGTTACAGTTAAGCAACCGCCTCTACTTCGCTCGGATTGCAACGAGCAAGCGGCATCGAGCTTTTCGAGGGGACTCTTAGCGCAGCGTGCCGTCTAGAGCATTTCACGCATGGATTGAGGCGTACCCGGCGTTTTCGAGGTAGTTTGCACATTCTGCTGGACCGATGGCCTGGACGAGGTGTCCGATGTGGCGCCAAGTGTCTTCGACGGAGCGGCGCTGGGCCATGCGCATCCAGTGCTTGATCTTTGAGAAGGCCTGCTCGATGGGATTGAGGTCGGGGGAGTAGGCGGGCAGGTACCACAGCCTGGCGCCGCGGGCGCGGATGGCGCGACCGATCTCGACGGATTTGTGGCTCCCCAGATTGTCCATCACCACGATGTCGCCGGGACCGATGGCATCAAGCAGTTGCTGCTCGACCCAGGCGCGGAAGCTCTGGCCGTTAATCGGGCCGTCGAAGACGCAGGGGGCGACGATCCGGTCGCAGCGCAGGGCAGCAACGAACGTCAGTGTGCGCCAGTGGCCATGGGGTGCGTATGCGCGCAGCCGCCCCCCTCTGACGCCCCAGCCGCGGATCGGAGCCATGTTGGTCTTGATCCAGGTCTCGTCGATGAACACCAGGTGTTTAGGGTCGAGATGTGGCTGCAGGCGCCTCCAGCGGTCACGACGCCGCGCAACGGCGGCGTGCGCCTGCTCAAGGGCGAACAGGACTTTTTTTAAAGCTCAGCCCTTCGCGCCTAAGGAACAGCCATACCGCATTGTGCGACACCTTGACCCCACGTGCCGCCAGCTCGTCCTTGAGCCCATGCAGAGTCAGATGCGGAGCTTGGGCGATCCGCTCCAGGATGAAGGCCCGATGGGCATTCAGAACGGGCTGTCGTCCGCCACCTCGCGGGGCAGGTCGCGCCGATCCATGCCGCCGATACCGCTGCATCCACCTGACCACCGAGGCCGCCGAAACTCCAAACCGAGCCGCCGCTGCCCGGCAGCTCTCACCATCGAGCACCGCGGCCACTGCTCGTTCCCGAAGATCCATCGATAGCGTCATAAGATGCTGACCTCCTCCAGCCAGCATCTTGAATCACGCCTGACGTCGTCAGGGAATCCCCAATCGATTCACTTCTGCTGTGAACCGCTCTAGCGTCCCCGCTTGGAATTGGATGCAATGGTCGGAACGCTCCCGTGACTACGCCGTGAGGCCGGCGAGTGAGAGCGGCAAGCGGGACATGTGACACTGCTCCCCTGAAGCGCTCGGAGGCACTCATGACACGACCAATCATTTCCGGACCGTATCGGACGTTCCGCGCCCTCAAGGAGGATGAGACTTTCATTGAGTACGAAGGGTCAACAATCACAATCCCGATGAGGGGGCGCCAATCGCCCGATTCGGACTGGATGGAGGAGGAGGTAAAGCTTCGCGCATTTATGCGGCTAGAAGTTTTTCCGGCCTACATTAATCAACTCGGAACGCGTGAATTCCAGTTCATCATCCGCGATTGGGAACTCTATGGGAAGAGCGAGATGCTCAATCGCCTCTACTACGGCGATCCGCGCGGACGTCTACTTGAGAACGGTGAGCGCGGCTTCGCCGACTATGTCCCCGCAGTCCTGACGTTCAATGTCTCGCACAACTACTATATGGGTGCCGATGCCGGTCACGACATTGACGTCAAAGACATTTTCGGCGATCCGCGCAGCATTGAATTGCGGAATCTGACCAGCCATCACCTGCGGACGTGGGCGCCGGGCAGCGCAGGACGCGAGGCCGCGCAGTACGGTCAGCCACACAATACCCTGTACTGGCAGATCGTAATGCCCAACGCCCTTCGTGGCGCCGACCTGCAGTATCTGCTTGGCAGCAACTATGCACCGTTCGCGGAGCGCGAGGGGGACGCAAATCCGCTGCTCATCTTCCACAAGAAGACCCCTGGAATCCCCGGCGAGGGCGACGCATTTGACATCTCGAATCCCCGTGACCGGGCTCGCTATCTTCTTGCCGTATCGACCTTCGACCCACTCCCGCAACGCGGTGCGGGAGCGCAGCCCATGTCAAGGGCGACCCTGCCTGGTCGCGGCTTCAACGCGAACCTAGTCCAGCAACCCGGCAATAGCGTGCTTTCCGCGCTGCACCGGTATAGGCTACCGCTCGATGTGCGCTTCGGTCTCAACAGCAACATGCGCAGCCCTGCCGACGTCGGGGAGTATGTTGGAAAGCGGCTTGCCGATGGCAAGCGCAGCACGCTGAGTGGTTGGTTGAAGCTGGTCGATCCATCTAAGAGCAAGGGTACGGCGGAACAAGGACCCCAGATTGGAGAACCTGTCGACTCCGCGGACTTTCCCGCCGACATCACCTACGCGATCAACTACGACGTCTGGGTCAACGATCAGAAGATCGTCGACGATCAGGCCGGCATTGCCGAAGCCCGCGGTGCGCTTGAAATTCCACCGCGTGACGTGAAGGTGGCGTTCGAGAAGCCGACGATTAGCGCGGTGGCTGGTCGCTACCTTGAGTTCAGGCCAGGAAGCTGCACCGGCATGATGGAGATAGCGCAACGCGAGTTCGAGGATGGCGCCAATTTCGCAAGGTACTGGCGTACTGTCCCACTCGACCTCGGTGCGCCGGCGGCGCCAGCTGTTGCTAGCTTCGACGACTACGATCCCTCGTTCCACTACTGATCCGGCAACAGGGGTTTAGGGTGGCGCTTCGGCTGTTGAGCATCCTGTGGCTGACGGTCGCCTTCAGCCTCGTGGGCGCCACTCGGTTGGCCTGTGCGCGACTAACGGGCAGCCGAACGGACACGACTGAAACAATAGGAGAGTTGTTAGCGCGGTGGGCCGAAGCAATTGGCCCTTCAGCCATAAAGCTTGCCCAAGTCCTGAGCTATCGTGGCGATCTTCTGCCTTCCGAGCTGATCGGTCCCCTTGGCCGGCTACAGGACCGTGTAAGCCCACCATCCGATGCAACACTTCGCCGCGTGATGGAGCGACTCCGAACCCTTGGATTTACGATAGTGAAGGATGGACCCGTCGCTGCTGGCAGCGTCGCGTTTGTGCTGCGATCTGAAGGCGCTGGAAAGGACGAACTAGCGCTAAAAATCGTACGGCCTGGGAGTGAGCGACTCATTGCCTGGGACCTTTCCATCATGCGCTGGTTGCTCCGGAAAGCCGGCAGGTGGATCAAGGTGTTGGAGGGCCTGCAACTCGACGGGGTATTTGACAGCTTCGCTGTGCTCGTCACCCAGCAAACCGACATGACGAAGGAGCGTGAGTTTCTCGAACGGCTGCGCGCGATCCTCGGGCCTGAGATTGTCGTCCCGCGTAGTTACCCCTCACTTTGCTCCTCGACTGTACTGGCGATGGAGTATGTCGACAGCGGTCAGCCAATTACCTCGCCCGATATTCCGATCGAGACGTACCGCACTGCGTGCTTGCTGCTCCTGCGCAAACTCTACCAAATGCTGTTCATACATGGTCTCGTTCATTGTGACCTGCATCCCGGCAACGTCCGGATTGCAGCCGACGGGCGCCTTGTCATCTTCGACTTCGGGCTCGTGGCAGAGATGACAGATCGCGACCGCATCCTGTTCCGTGACTTCTTCATAGCACTTGCCGATCGTGATACCTCGACAGCTGTCCACTGCATTGTTGAGAGTATCACCAACTTACCCGGCAATTCGGCGGACTTGGCGTTCGAGCGCGGCGTCCGAGATATCCTGACCCGCCACTCCGGCCTGAAGGCTGGTGAGTTTCTCATCGCTCGTTTTGTGATGGAATTGTTCGAACTTCAGCGCAAGCATGGCTGCCTGGGTGCGCCAGGGTTCGCCAACGCGGTGTGGGCGCTCGCTATGTTTGAAGGCCTTGTGCGTTCGCGGTTTCCAGAACTGGATTTTCAAGCCGAGGCACGACCATTCGTAGTCTCGGGCTTGATCCGAAAACTGCGGCAGCTTGTCGTCTGATCGGCGCCGGTGAAAGGCAAAGGAGATGGATGCTGTCCTGCGGTCCTCTTCATAACCGGTGCAATCATCCCGACGAGTAGTGCACGAACATAGCGCTGATCACCTCAGCTAAAAACGCCACCGCCCGATGGCCCAATCCGCGATCGACTTTGACCGGTTGCGTATAGCCGTTGCGTTCCATTCCTGCCTTTTCGCCACCTCCCGGGCAGAGGCGAAGATCGAGTCCGAATAGGCCACGCGCTTGGCTGCAAAGTCACTCTGACCTGTGGAAGGATTCATCGAGGCGGTCAGGGGCAGAAGGTTGCCCCACGTATGCACCAGTTTGTCGTAGTCTTCCGGGATCACAGCTTTCCAGCTTTCCGTGGCCGATTGAGGTGCAATGTGTTCGATCTGGTGAATGTCGGAGGGGCTTTCACCCTCAAGCCCCAACTCGTATTCGCGAATGGCATACGTCGCGATTTTGCGGCGATAAAGCTCTCCGCTCTCAATGCCAGCACGAAATTCCTCGTCGCTCGGCCAGGTTATTGTTGGCTTGCCGCGCACAATTGAACGCAGCCGCTCCGGCTGGATCAGTTCATCCAAATCCTGTCCCTCGGATTCGTACGTCAACTCCTGCCAAAGACCCTTGAACACGGCGTGGAGCCCCGTTGGTTCGATGCCGACTACGGCGCGGCGGAACAAGAATGACTCTATAGCGTCCAGAACACCGCAGGTGGCCGACTCGGAGACTTGGCCGAGCTCGAATGAACGAAGCAGCCTGAGTAGGAAAGGATAGATCGAGGAGGGTCGGCCAGACCTGTAGATCCGGTTCACCCGGAGTTTCAGCGCAGGATGAGGGTCCTGATAGTCCTTGCCAGCCGTCAGCGCGAGATACGCCGGCTGAAATTGCTCCATATCGTCAATGATCCGCTCGGGACCATCAAATTTGTCCCAGATCTTTCGCAGTGCCGCAAAGAGATCGGCCTTCTTGACGTTCGGATTATATATAAGCCCGTACGGGAACAGGAACCTGTCGAGATCGGCATTCTTATCTGCAAAGCGCGCGACGAACGGCTCCCAGCGGGTGCCGAACAAATGCATTGCTGTAGAGACGTCATCCCCTGATCGCGCGAAGACCTCGTTCCTGACGAGGTCCGCGACGGTAACCGGCTCGGCACCATAGTTCAGCCGTTCAAATATCTTTGGTGCTACAGTCGGGTCCCGGAGCGATATCGACACCACGCTGAGTCTCGACGTCACAATATCGATGTGGTGGCCGAGGCCGGTAAGCCCGGATTCGCGCAAGAGTCTGGTCAGTTCAGACCGGATTCTCATGTACTGTGACAACATGAGACCCTCGGTTGCGCCAGTGGGCGCAGGCGCGCGAGGAGGATTTGACGCGACTATCTGGTGGCTGGAGAAGTTCTTTACGGTCGTTATTCTCTTCCAAATGGCATCAAACTGCCCCCGATCATTAAAAGAGGGCACAAGTTTCGTGTTGACCGACAGCCCCGACATCGGCCGTACCAGCAGATACCGCCCCATGATATCGGACGCCCAATCAAGCTCGCCGGCTTTTGCTGCTACCTCGACGGCTGCCATTACGCTTAGATAGAGTGTCGTAACGCGCTGTTGGCCGTCGACAATCATCCAGGTCGGGGGACGTCCAGGACCTGATCCGCGTCCGAAGGATACAATTACTCCGAGAAAGACCGCTCCATTAGTCTCTTCATCGATGAGGCTTATATCCTGGAGGAGAGCCTTGTAGTGGCTTTCCTTCCACATGTAGGGGCGCTGAAAAAGAGGAATCTCCAGGACGTTATCGCCGGCAATCAGGTCATAGAAGTTCGCCTCCTCGGGAACATCGGTAACCTTCAGTTTGCTGTCCATTGAACCCCCTCACAGAATACGGAGAATATCTGCCTTTTTATTGTTGGAGCGCCCGGAGCGGCGGCTCGAGTTCTTCCAGTTCCGAAAGCAGCTTAGTCTGACGTTCGCGCGTCACAAGGCACTCAACCGCTTTCTGCCTGGCCGAGATCCCGTCAACACGGCGTCGGAGGCTTCCCCTCTAACGAAGTCCGCGCAGAAGCTGACTGCTTCGGCCACCGGGATGCGCCCAGGCCCCTTCAAGCTACATTCCCACACGACCAGCACGCGCCAGCCAGAGGCGCGCAACCGGGCGATGGTTCGCCGATCTCGATCACGGTTGCCGGAAATCTTTGCCGACCAGAACTCCGGTCGCGTGCTGGGCACCTTAAACAGCGGGCAATCATGACCGTGCCAGAAACAGCCGTGCACAAAGATTACGGCGCGGTATCGCGGAAATACCATGTCAGGTCGCCCCGGCAGGCCCGATGCGTGCAACCGGAAACGAAAACCAGCGGCGTGAAGATGGCGACGCAGCAACAGCTCCGGCTTGGTATCGCGACCCCGGATGCGGCTCATGTTGCGCTGGCGTTGTTGGGGCGTGAGAACGTCCATATCAGGCGATCCCAACTGTTGCGTCTGCGACGACGAGCCGGAGCGTGGTCGCAATCTCCGCCGCTGTCATCCCAGGCCGCAAGGTGACGGCACCAAACCGGAACCCAGTGCGATACGCAGGGTGGAATAACCGGCCCGGCATCGGTGTCTCGCGATAGCCGGTTTCGATTACCGGCACATGCGGCGTCAACAGATAGGCAGCCGTGACAATGCCTTCCGTTTGACCGGAATCCGCCTCTTGCACCAATGCGTCGCGATAGGTGTGGATCGAACTGAGCGCATCGCTGAGCCCCTCGTCGATGCGGTATTTTGCGTCGAGCACGATCAGCCTGCTACCAGATGACCCAGCTGCCTCGTGGCTGGCTACGACGTCGGGAGTCATTGCGCGGCTGTACGACCCCCGTCGGTCGGGTTCGATCCAGAACTCACGATAGTGTTTCTGAAAACACAGCTTCCAGCCCGAGCCAACCGGAACTGTGACCGCGCCGGTTGCAAAGGTCACGCCGCCGGCTGCGTCGCTGATGAACAGGTCCCGAACATCAACCCCGGCCGGGCCGAACTCCTCAGCTCCAGCCCTGACGAGACGCAGGAAGCACCAGAGCTCATACAGTTCGAAAGTCCGAGCAAGAGGCAGGTTCAGAAAGTCGCCAAAGACCGCGGCTATGCCGAGATTCATATCCTGCCAGAGTCTGTAGAAGCGGCGATATGAGGGATCGTTGCGGAACAGCGCAGAAAGCACGAGACGCGCCTGTGCCTCCCCTGCCTCGGCGAACGGAGCCGCCGCACAAAGATTGCCTATGCGGCGCGATAAGCGTCGGCAGCGCTGTGCCCAGGCTGCCGCGCCGTAACGCAGTTCGGGATCTCCTTCCGGCCGGCTTCGCTCGAGCAATTCCGCAGCCGCACCGAGCCAGGCGACCCACGATCGCAAGCACGCGGCCATCTGACGGTGCTCAGGCAGATCGAGAGAGCTCAGGCGCTGGCGCACCCGGATCCGCTCCGGCAGAAAGCCATTGAGTGGTGCCGGAAGACGGGACGGCTTCCGACTCTCCCGGAGAATACGTCCCGAACGAAAAGACCGGAGCACCTCCGGTCCGGACGCGCGGCTCGCCCGATGATAAGGAAGGATCGCTTCGTCGGCCACAAGTACGCGTCGGGGGCTGCGGGCAATGGCAGCAACAACAGCCTCCAGCTCGTCCACTCTGGAGCGAAGAAATTCAAGTCGCGCGATCGCTGGCGGGCGGCCACCTGTGCCGCGGGCCACAGCCTTGCGGAAACTGCTGATGGAGAACAGCGCGAATGTATCATCAAGAATCTCGCGTACCATCGCGTCGAAATCGTCACGCGTGAGTTTTCGCTGGTCCGGATCGGTGACGACCTCGAAGCGACGCGGTGCCTGCCCGGGCAGCCGCAGTTCCGCCTCAACGGCGCCGGCATGAAAACCCGGCGACCAGCGCCATCGCGCGGTTTCCGGCGTCTGCGTCCGCAGAGCTTCCAGCGGGAGGTCATCTATCAGCAGCTCAGCCGTGGCCGCTGCGCCGCTGTCATGCAGCTCGAAGAGATAGCTGCCCGTCTCGTGCACGATGCCTGGTGCGACGGTCTCCGGCTCCGGCCATACCCGCCAGGCCTCACCCGTCTTCTCGCTGCGCATGAGCAAGGCGGCCATCAGCCTACCTCAACGGCTGGCCTGGAATGAGCCGAACTCGTCCAGGTCCGCCGTCAGCTTGCCAACGAACCTCTGCGAACGTTGCAGCCCGTCCAGTGCTTTCGCCAAGCCGGTCAGCAATGGCCGCTGCCGTTCCGCGCCGCGCAGCTTCACAAGCACTTTCTGCACCATAAGATCATCGATGATTGCGGCGGGATCCGCCTTCAGGTGTTCCGTCGCAAATGCATGATAGCGGACCACTTCCTCCGCGACCCGGTAGCCAAATCCGAGGCTATGAGTTGCCATGACCGTTTGGGCAGCGACGAGACGCTGCTCGCAGGCCGCGCGTGCATCCTTCAGCGTCGGCTCACGACCTTCGAGCGCGGAAAGGAATCCGGCCAGATCGACCGTCGACATGTCAATGACGACGGCACGGTCCAGAACCTTGTCGCTGACTGGATTGGTCGTCTCGTCGATGTTGATCGTACCGGCAATATAGAGATTGGGCGGCAATGGGAGAGCGGCGGGCACCGAAGTGCCGGTTGAGCCCTCAAGCGGTACGCCGCTTGAGTGAAGCTGCAGTTCCTCACCCGTTTCCACCGCAGACAATACGTCAGAGAAGTAATACTCCACCCGCGCCAGGTTCATCTCATCAAGCACGACGAACACCGGGGAGTCGCGGTGCGCCGTTGCCAGCAGAACCGCCTCCAGAAATGGCGGAACGACATAGCGGTTCGACAAAACGTCGTAGTAGCCGGTCAGACCCGTGGGATCAGTCCACTCCGGTCGGACAGGACACACGAACAGAAAGGGATCCGGACTGTTGTTCGCCGTCAGACCGTGAACAGCCCGCGCATATTTCAGCGCAAGCTGAGTCTTTCCTGTACCCGAGAGACCGGCGAGAATCACGAAATGTTTGTGCGAGAGGAAATTCATCGCGGCGTGAAATCGCCGGACCTCTCCGCCGGGATAGTGCCCGCCGAGCGACGTCACCGCCGCCTCGATTTCGGCGACCGGAATTGTTGCAGGAAAGCGCTGCATACCCGGGCTGACGGCACCAGCATCGGCCCACACACGCAGCTCGTGGACCTTTTCGCGCCCGATGAGGCTTCCGAGATAACCGACGAACTCACGTGCAAGCAGGCTCCGGCGGGCAGAAGCTGCCGGAGGCCAGATCGCGAAGAGTATGGAATCGATTTTTGCCATGCAATCCGGATCGAGGGCCGGCTCTCCAGGCGCGTTCCGCAGTGAGTCCCGAAAGTCGTGGTTGTGAAAAAAGATGTCTCCGGTGTCGGTAATATAGAATTTGACGTTGTTGCTGATGCTGCCGGCCTTTTTCGACGCAGCGGCGAGCTGTTTGTTGCGCTCCTCGCCTTCATGGAAGAGCTTCAGCAAACCTTTGTTTATACGATCGGCTTCTGCCGTCACCGTCACCGCGAAATAAACCTCGTCCTGCGGGGGGAAAGTCAGAACGCACAGGAAGATGAACTGCTCAATCGGTGCAGTCCGACCGGCAGCCAAGCCCGCCGAGTATGCCTCCAGATTGTTCGTGCAGGCAAACAGCCCGCCTTCAATCACTCGGGCACTGTTTGAGAATCCGAAGTTCTTTGCAATCCTCGCTTCCGGTCGAATGCCCGGCTCGGCGCGAATTGCGACCTCAAACTGCTGCTGCCGCTCTTCTGCTGACATGGCTATCCTGTTCCTCCCTGCCCCGGAGGGCGATCATCATCGTCTGCGCGAGCGCCTGTGCCATAAGCGGCGGTACGGCATTGCCGATCTGCCGGAATGCCGGATTCATCGTTCCGCAGAAGACGAAGCCATCAGGGAAGGACTGCAGCCGGGCCGCTTCCCGCACGGAGATCGTCCGGGCCTGCTCGCTGTCATAATGAATGTGGCTGTAGCTGTCCTTGCCAAGGTGCGCCATCAAGGTGCGCGCCGGCTGATCACGCCACATCTTCCGCCACTTGTTCGGGAATTTGGTCGCGTCATACGGAGGGACAATGGCGGCACGCAATCTTTCATATTCAGCAGAGCCTTCGCGCACCACTTTCCCCTTGCGCCGCAGCTCCGCGATTTTTTCGGACAGCATGTTCATGGCGTGCTGCCATGCCTGCGGATACTGGTCGCCGGGGTCAAGACGTGCGAATAGCTCGTAATCGCGTGGCAGATATCGAATGACATGATCCCGCAGACCGTCCTCCGGGGCTTCAAATCCCGGCCAAGAGCGCATCAAGCCCGCATAGGCTGAGATTTTTCGCCTCCGGTCATATGGAATGACTTGGTCAAAGCGGCGGGCGCCACGGCGCAGGTTGCCACCAGCAAGCTCTTCGCGGGCGTAGATCGGCGGCAGGTCTCCAAGTGCTTGTTCGGCAGTCACGGCCGCGGGCAGTTTCGGACTGGCGGTCGGCGGCTCGTGATAGTCATGTGCCTCCTCGAGGTGGCCGTTGAGCACCTTCAAGGCGACCGCGCGCGATCCTTCATAGCCGGGCGGCAGTACCAGCCAGTTTGTGGGTTCGGGAAACGACACTCTCTCGGCGATCTCACGGCGATAGGCGACGAGGAACATGCGTTCGCGCATCTGCGGCACACCAAAAAAGGCCGCATTCAGAAGCGTGTAACCGCAGACATAACCCTTACCCTCGAGAACTTCGCAGATTTCCTCTGCTATGTTCTGGCCGCCGTGATTGAGAACGTCGGGTACGTTCTCGACCAGCACTGCAAGGGGCCGGAAAGCGTCCACGTATCTCAGATATTCCTGATAAAGACGCGCTCGTGGATCATGCCGGAACGCCTGCGGATGGGCGTCGATCTCACGAAGCTTCGGTCTGCCCACACGGGCGAAGGCCTGACACGGTGGCCCTCCCACAATCACATCGACAGCGTCTGCAACGGGGCCAAGCTCCAACTCCGCGACAAGCTCCTCAGGATGTGTGGTGATAATGTCGCGGGCGCGACTGTGCTTTGGATCGCCTCCGTGAAAGTTCAGTCCGTGCGAACGTGCTGCATCGGCATCAAACTCGACCGCAGCCTGAAGCATGAAACCCGCGGCCTGAAACCCGAGCGACAACCCCCCGCAGCCTGCGAACAAATCCAGCAGCCGCGGCTTTCCGCCTGCACGGATCCTGGCGATCTTTCTGCGAATCGCCTCGGCACTCATTCCCGTTCCCCCGTTTTCGGTCTCGGAAGTTTCAGAGGAAGCTGGGTTTCGTAACCATGCTCATCTAAAAACTGCATAACCGCAGCCCGGATGATCCAGGCGGCCGAAACATTGTTTGCATCGGCAAGCGCCTGGATTCGCGCGTGTGCCGTCTCGGGCAGAATCACTGATGTCCGGACAGTTTTCTTAAGCGATGCGGCCGGCATGAATCGCCTCCTGATGCAAGCTGCACCCATCATATGCTCGTTGGGTGCAACGTGCACCATAATATTGACTTCCTCCCTCACAAACTCGCTGGCAACCCGGTTTCTATTGACTCAGGATCACAATGGTAGAACAAATAGGGAACATGATGCTAAACCTGCGCCCGGAGGTCAATAACGAGCTTGCGGTCAGAGCCCGCCCTGGAGTCACTGCGCGTACAGATCGAGAAGATCGAAGGCCCTCGTCGGCGCGTGCAGTCGGTGCTGCCGTTCGGGCTGATCGAGGTCGATTCGCGCCTACCGGGACGAGGGCTGACACGCGGCGCGCTGCATGAGATCGCCGGCGGTGGCAATGGCGTCATCGATGGGGCCGCTGCGGCCCTGTTCGCTGCCGGCATTGCCGCGCGCACCAAGGGCCGTGTGCTCTGGTGCATCACCCAGCCCGACATTTTCGCTCCCGCCGTGGCGCAGGCAGGACTGCCGCCCGACCGGGTGATCTACCTCGAGGCTGGCGACCAAGCGAGCGTGCTTGCCTGCATGGAGGAAGGGCTGCGCCATGGCGGCCTCGGCGCCGTGGTCGGCGAGATCGCCCAGCTCTCCATGAAGGCGTCGCGCCGCCTCATGCTCGCCGCAGAGGGGACCGGAACTATCGGTCTCGCGCTGCGACGCTGGCGCCGCCAGACAGATGCCACCGATTTCGGGCAGCCAACAGCTGCCGCCACACGCTGGCGGGTGTCGGTGCTGCCGTCCACCCCATTGCCGGTTCCCGGCGTCGGCCGCGCCCGATGGCTGGTCGAGTTGATCCGCGCCCGGGCCGGCGAAAGTGCTGATTTCGAGTTGGAAGCCTGTGATGAAAAGGGTCGTCTCGCTGTACCTGCCGAACTGGTCTACAGACCGTCTGCGGCGGATGACCGGCGACGCAGCGCCGCGCGCTGACGCGCCGCTGGTGGTCGTCGGCCGGGACGGGAGCAGACGGATTGTAACCGCCGCCGATGCGGCGGCCGCAGCCCTTGGGGTGCGCGTCGGCATGCCGGCGGCCAAGGCGCAGGCGCTCGCGGCCGGCCTCGAGATCCGAGATGCCGATCCGGCGGGCGACGGCGAAGCGCTGGAGCGCCTGGCGCTCTGGATCCTGCAACGCATCGCCCCCATTGTCGCCGCGGATCCGCCGGACGGCATCGTCATCGATACCACCGGTGCCGATCATCTGCATGGCGGCGAAGCCGCTATGCTCGACGGCCTTGTCGGCCGGCTCGCCATGTGGGGGGTCGCGGCGCGCGCGGGCGTCGCCGACACCTGGGGCGCCGCGCATGCGCTTGCCCGCTTCGGCGCTGACGGGACGAGGATCGCCGCGCCCGGTCATGATCGTTCCGTGATCTCAGGATTGCCGATCGAGGCGTTGCGGCTCCCGGCCGGAATGCCGGCGGCGTTGCGTGTCCTCGGTTTCGAGCGGATCGGCGACCTCATCGCGCAGCCGCGCGCACCCCTGGCGCTGCGCTTCGGTCCCCAGCTGGGCCGGCGCCTCGACGAAGCCCTCGGCCACGCCGCCGAGCCGATCGCGCCGATCCGGCCGGCCGACCTGACCGAGGTGCGCCGCGCCTTCGCCGAACCGATATCAGCCGCCGAGACCATCGCCCGCTATCTCGGCAAACTGGTCAACACCCTCTGCTTGGAACTCGAGCGGAAGGGTGAGGGCGTGCGGCGCCTCGACCTTATCTGCCAACGCGTCGACAGCCGGGCCCAGGCCATCCGCGTCGGCATGGCCAAACCCGTGCGCGACGTGAAGCGGCTAACGCGGCTGCTCTGCGACAAAATCGAAACCATAGATCCCGGTTACGGCATCGAGATGCTGACGCTGTGCGCGATCATCGCGGAACCCTTGGAAGCCCGCCAGATAGCGACATCGCTGATCGAGGAAACAGAGCCCGATATCTCCGATCTAGTCGACACCCTCGCCAACCGCGTCGGCGAGCGCGCCATCTATCGCGCCGCGCCGGTGGCGAGCGACGTTCCGGAGCGGTCGGTGAGCCGTGTGCCGGCGCTTGCCCCCGACACCGGCGCGACCTGGCCCGATGCCTGGCCGCGCCCGGCACGGCTGTTGCTGACCCCGGAGCCGGTCGAGACCATCGCCCTGCTGCCGGACCATCCACCGGTCTCCTTCACCTGGCGCGGCGTGCGCCGGCGCGTTCGGCGTGCCGACGGGCCGGAGCGGGTTTTTGGGGAATGGTGGAAACGCGACGCCGAGCTTCTCGCTGTTCGCGACTATTTCCGGGTCGAGGATGAAGCGGGCGAACGTTACTGGCTCTACCGCGCCGGTGATGGGGAGAACGAAGCCACCGGCTCGCAACGCTGGTTCATCCACGGAGTCTTCGGATGACCACGCAGCGCTACGCCGAACTGCAGGTCACCTCGCATTTCAGCTTCCTGCGCGGCGCCTCCTCAGCCGAGGAGCTGTTCGCGCAGGCAGCACTGCTCGGCATCGAGGCGCTCGCCGTCGTCGACCGCAACAGCCTCGCCGGCATCGTCCGCGCTCACGAGGCCGCAAAGACGACGGGCGTGCGCCTCGTCGTCGGCTGCCGCCTCGATCTCGCCGATGGCATGTCGGTTCTGGTCTACCCGACGAACAGGGCGGCGTATGCACGGCTCTGCAGGCTACTGACTCTCGGCAAGGGACGCGCCGGCAAGGGCAAGTGCCATCTCGAATGGACTGACCTGCATGCCTATGGCGAGGGGCTCATCGCCGTGCTCGTCCCGGATCTCGCCGACGATGAATGCGGGCTGCGCCTGCGCCGACTGCGCGAGGCCTTCGGCGACCGCGCCTACATGGCGCTGACTCTGCGCTGCCGGCCAAACGATCAGTTGCGGCTTCACGAGCTGTGGAACCTCGCCGCGCAAATGCAGGTGCCGACCGTCGTGACCAACGACGTCCTGTTCCATGAACCCGGCCGGCGCATCCTGCAGGACGTCGTCACCTGCATTCGTCACAACGTCACCATCGACGAGCTCGGCGATCGCCGTGAGCGCCACGCCGACCGCTATCTCAAGGCGGCGGAAGAAATGCACCGGCTCTTCGCCCGCTATCCCGAGGCCCTGGCGCGTTCGCTCGAAATTGTCGAGCGCTGTCGCTTCAGTCTCAATGAACTCGCCTACCAGTATCCGGAAGAGCGCGACGATCCGACGCTCACGCCGCAGCAGACGCTTGAGAAGCTCACCTGGGAAGGCGCTGCTCAACGCTATCCGGAGGGTCTCCCCGGCAGCGTGCGGGCGACGCTCGAGCACGAACTGCGGCTGATCGCGAAACTCGGCTATGCGCCGTATTTCCTGACCGTCAACAGCATCGTCCGCTTCGCGCGATCGCGCGACATCCTCTGCCAGGGGCGCGGCTCGGCCGCCAACAGCGCGGTCTGTTTCGTGCTCGGCATCACCTCGATCGATCCCGGCCGCAACGACCTCCTGTTCGAGCGCTTCGTCTCAGAGGAGCGGCGTGAGCCCCCGGACATCGATGTCGACTTCGAGCACGAGCGGCGCGAAATCGTCATGCAGTGGGTGTTCGACACCTATGGCCGCGATCACGCCGCGCTCTGCTCCACCGTCATTCGCTATCGCACCAAGGGGGCGCTGCGCGATGTCGGCAAGGCACTTGGCCTGCCCGAAGATCTCATCCGCACTTTGTCGGGCCAGGTCTGGGGCTGGTCCGAAGAGGGTGTCGCCGACCGGCACCTCGCAGAGCTGAACCTCAATCTTTCCGACCGGCGTCTGCGCCTCGCGCTCGATCTCGCCCGCCAACTCATGGGCGCCCCACGCCATCTGAGCCAGCATCCAGGCGGCTTCGTGCTGACCCACGACCGGCTCGATGACCTCGTCCCCATCGAGCCCGCCGCCATGATCGACCGCCAGGTGATCGAGTGGGACAAGGACGACATCGATGCCTTGCGCTTCATGAAGGTCGACGTCCTGGCCCTCGGCATGCTGACCTGCATGAAGAAGGGTCTGGATCTCCTGGCCGAGCACAAGGACATCAAGCTCGACCTCGCGACCATCCCGGCCGAGGACCCGCGTACCTATGCGATGATCCGCAAGGCCGACACGCTCGGCACGTTCCAGATCGAATCCCGAGCGCAGATGTCGATGCTGCCGCGGCTGAAGCCACGGACCTATTACGACCTCGTGGTTCAGGTCGCGATCGTGCGCCCTGGCCCGATCCAGGGCGACATGGTTCACCCCTATCTGCGCCGCCGCGAGGGCCTCGAGCCGGTCCACTATCCCAAGCCGGAACTAGAGAAGGTTCTGGGCAAGACCCTCGGCGTTCCACTGTTTCAGGAGCAGGCCATGCGCGTCGCCATCGAATGCGCGGGCTTCACGCCGGGCGAGGCCGACATGCTGCGCAAGTCGATGGCCACATTCAAGCACACCGGCGGTGTGTCCGCCTTCAAGACCAAGCTCATCGAGGGCATGGTCGAGCGCGGTTACGACCGTCCGTTCGCCGAGAAGACCTTCAGCCAGCTCGAAGGCTTCGGCAGCTACGGCTTTCCGGAAAGCCACGCCGCGTCCTTCGCGCTGATCGCCTATGCCAGCGCTTGGCTCAAATGCTGGCATCCGGACGTCTTCTGCTGCGCCCTGCTCAATAGCCAGCCGGTGGGCTTTTACGCTCCCGCTCAGATCGTGCGGGACGCGATTGCCCATGGCATCGAGGTGCGTCCGGCCTGCGTCAACGCCTCACGTTGGGACTGCATCCTCGAACCAACGGGAGACGAAGGCCGCTTCGCCGTCCGCCTTGGTCTGCGCATGGTGCGCGGCCTCGCCAACATCCATGCGGCGAGCATTGTCGCAACGCGCGCCGACCAGCCCTTCGCGTCGGTCGATGATCTCTGGCGGCGTGCCGGGGTGCCACAAGCGTCCCTCGTCCAACTCGCCGAAGCCGATGCCTTCCGGCCGGCGCTCGGCTTGGCCCGGCGCGAGGCGCTGTGGGCGATCAAGGCGCTGCGCGACGAGCCGCTGCCGCTCTTCGCTGCAGCCGCGAACCGCGAGAACGACATCGTGCCGGAGATCGCCGAGCCCACCGTCGCCCCACGGCCGATGACCTCGGGCGCGGAAGTAGTGGAGGATTACAGGCACGTCGGCCTGTCGCTGCGCGATCATCCGGTGAGCTTCCTGCGCGCCGATCTTCACCGCCGGCGCATCGTCTCCTGCGCCGAGGCGATGGACGCCCGCGAGGGGCGCTGGCTTGAGGCTGCGGGCATCGTGCTGGTGCGGCAACGGCCCGGCAGCGCCAAGGGCGTTATGTTCATCACGCTCGAGGACGAAACCGGGATCGCGAACCTCGTCGTCTCGCCCAAGGTGTTCGAGGCCAACCGCCGCACCATTCTGTCAGCCGGCATGATCGCGGTGCGCGGCCGCATCCAACGTGAAGGGGAAGTGGTCCACCTCGTCGCGCAGCACCTGACCGACCTCTCGGCCGAGCTTGCCAGCGTGGGGCAACGCGACGCTGTGTTCCCGATCCCACATGGCCGGGGCGACCAAGTACGCCATGGCGGCTCCGGCCCGGACCCGCGCGAAGCCCCATCACGCGCACAGCGCCCGCGGGACATCTATACTCCGGACCTCCACACGGACGCGATCAAGGTGAAGACCCGGGATTTCCGCTGATAGTCCGAACCCGTCTCCCTCAGGCAAATACGCGAGTGGCAGCTTTCGCGCCTATTCAAGTCATAGCCACAATCGACATCTGATCCCGCCAGCGGAAATTCTCGCGCCCGTGATGCAGCACTTGGTCGCGCCAAGCACTTGGCGTAGTTCCTCGACCTACCCCTTTTGGCTTCGGCCCACTTGAGCCATAAGCGAATGAGACGCCATGTTCACGTCGTTGCAGCCGACGGGTAAAGCGCCTCAACGTGGTCCTTATTGGTGCCGGCGGGAGATAGGACAGGCCAAGCTCATAGCTGTGGAGGTGGTGAACGATGACTGGACCTGACCCCTACGCAAACGACCCCTTTTTCAAGGCTGCGGATGATCCTGACTGGAATGCCTGCATCGGCAGGCAAGGCGAGGAAGAAAACTATGTCGATGGCTACATCGAGGCAGCGATGGAGCTTGCGGACGCAGTCATCGAGAAGCAATTGTTTGGCAAACGCGACACGCTCGTTCTGCCCATCCTTTACAACGCGCGCCATGCCATCGAGCTGGCGCTGAAATTCGCGACAGACCGGCTGGTCGCGGCGCAAATTGTCGGCGGTGACAGGAAGCGCGATCACAACATCAAGGCCCAGTGGGAACGCCTTCACCACGCCGCGATCGGCGACGAGGCGCTTTCCAGGACGATCGCCGCGCTCGAGCCTTTCATCGAAAGTCTGTCGCGCATCGATTCAGACGGTCAGGAGCTGCGCTACCACAGAAACCGTGACGACGATCCCAGTCTGGCGGATTACGCCCTGGCCAATTTGAAGGTTATCCAGACCAGCCTGGGCGAGCTGAAAACGCTCATCGATGATTTGCAGTATCGGACAGTGGATTTTCTGCGTGAGCACGCTACCGGTTCTCACACCGGTCGGTGCTCCAGACGGGACCTGATGGCCATCGCGAGAATCATGCCCAAGCGGCACCTGTGGAATACCCCCGCATTCGACGAACAGAAGGCGGAGGTGATGCTGCGTTTCGGCTTCGGCAGCCGGCAGTTTTCTCTCGCGCTTGATCAAATTCAAAGAAACCGGGAGATGGGGGCCATATTGGGCATGGAGACCCCGCTTCTCCATCTCTCCGATGAGGACATTGTAGGCATCGTGCGGCAATGGCGCCTTCTGCATCCAAAGCTTGAAAAGCCGAAGGATGGAGAGCTTGGCGCCGATTATTTTGGCATTGAGAGGTTCGAAGCGATGCAGCATCACAACGCTGCGCTTCGCGAGGTCATCAAGACGCTTCAGGCGCAGCTATCGCCCGACCAATTGGCCGATCTGGAGACGGTGTATTACCTTGGCCGCGACCGGGTCTTTCCCGAATACTACGAGACCCTGGTCGCCGAAAAGCGGCAGGAACACGCCGCCACGAACAACCCGCAGGAAGAAATCCGCCATCTCATGGAGAAGACCAACTTTCTGCGTTGCGTTCAGCTGGCAGCAATTAGGCTCGGGCGTGTGGCGCTGGCGGAGCGTTTGAAGGATCTGTGAGGCTCGGCCCCCGTGCAACGCGCGTTGTCGGAAGGTCGATCGGAAGCCGTGAGAAGTCGGCCGGTGGCAAATTCGCCGCAATGCCGCGCGCCCGGAGTGATGCATCGGCACCGGCGTATCCTGCCTGGAGAAGAAGGCCGATTTCGGAAGGAGAGAACCGGTTGAGGCGCGTGCGTATTGTTGCCGCCCGCCCGGTCGCCTCGTCGGCGAAGGCAACAGCGTTCGGGACGCCATACGCGCTAATTGGCGTATCAATGCTCCAGAACGCAACTTTGCGCTGCTTGAGGTTATGCACTCCGAAGAGCAAGCGCTTGCGCGAGTCTTCGGCCTGCTGGTGGATCAGGCGCAGGGTGCGAAAGATCTGGCCAATCCACCTTCCTGATGGTCGACCGATCTCCGGCGTGGAGCCGCCCGCATTGCTGACGAGGATGGTGCGGCAGCGGCGCCAAACTCGTTCCAGTCCGAGATTGTCGTAAACCCCTCCATCGGTGAGCACGGCTTCCACCGTAAAGGGCGGCCTATGCAAATCCGCACCCGGCATGGGCGCTACGCCATGACGGGCAAGCGGGATACGAACCGGCGAAAGGAACGGCGGAAAGGCTGATGACGCCGCGACGACCTGCGACAGAGGGATGGACGGTCGGTCGATGCGACCCACACGATGGTCCGCCGAGTAGTCCTTGGCAAAGCGCCAGCCGCTCCCGGTCTGAAGGTTCGTGGCCATGAAAGTGAAGCGAGGCGTGTCAGGCAAGTCCTGGAGCGTGGCGCCATGGAAAAGATGCCGGTCGTACGCCTTTGCGATTTCATCCGCAGCATGAACACCCGGCAGCAGGCTTAGAAGAATTGCTCTGAGGTCAATGCTGACGGTCGCGAACCGCGTGACAGGACCAACGAAGGCGTCGGTCAGATTCGATGCGACTCCGCTTTCATCAAAACGAAGGGAAGGCCAAGCGAGCGCGAGCAGAGCGGCGGTGATCGATCCGCCAGACACGCTGGCCACTTCGGAAAGGGTCGGTAGAAGTCCGAGCTCGTTGAGCCGCATCACCGCGCCGGTGTGGTAAAGCATGGCACGATACCCACCGCCGGAAAGGCAGAGTCCGACCTTGTCCTCGACCTTGCTTGCGGTGAGAAAATCGTTGCGCTCAGCGTTGCCCTCAAATCGTCCCTGGAGGTCGTTCCCGTACATCTTGCGATCGGTCTCTGTCGTCATCAGGCAGCGCTCCTGGCCTGCGCTGAGCTGGACACAAGCGCAAGCCGGCCGTTGTCCCCGGCGATGGCTATCAATGCTGGGAGCCCCTCACGCGCGAGTTCCTGCCGAAGCCACAGAAGCTGGCTGAGATCGGTGGCGCTCGGCATCACCGAGGCGCAATCAGGATGCGAATGCCATTCACCGATGTAGCGCAGCTGGTGCATGCTCGCCTCGGCGGCACGCCGGACCTGCTCCGAAAGTTCCACAATGCCGCGTTCGAACGCGGCCGAATCTCCCTGGCTGTCTTCGGGCGGCGGCAGGGCATGCGCGATGTGAATTGACTTCCGGCTGGTATCAACGATTCCGAGCAACACGCCGCCGGTTTCGGCAGGAAGTTTTTCCTCCCTCATGCTCCGTAGCGCAGCATCAAGGTCGGCATCATAGCTGATTGACCAGTCGCCCATCGAGGCTTGCATCATGGCGCTGCCGTTGCGCCTGACAGCCTGGATGCTGCCGTCTCCGGCATGCGTCCAGACGGTGATCGTCGCCTGTTTGGAATCCGCCGCCTCCTTGCAACCCATTGCCGCCAGCGCACTGAGAAGCGCAGCATTGCTGGCAGGGATTTTGTTGGTGAGCGCGCGGCACGATCCGCTGTAACGCACGCCGCCGCTCTGGGTACCGAGATGTCCGGCAAGGCTCGGCTCCGTCAGCGCAAGGCGGTGATACTGCGCTTCAAGATCGCGCATTGTGACGCGGCGCTCCGTGTCTTCGGCCAGCACGACAACGGCTGTTCCGGTAGGATTGAAGAAGGCGCAGATGCGCCGAGCCTTGCTGTCTGGAACATCGGACAGGTGCCGCGCGACCGCCACCGACGCGGACGCATCCAGAATGATGTCGGCATCGGAAAAGGCTGTTGCCAAGATTGCGACCTGACCTTCGTCCGGGTGCAAGACATCGCAGCCAATCGAGGGGACCGGCTGGCCAAGTATCCCTGCCAGCTTGTCGGCCAGGGCCGCGGCCTTCGGTGCGCCAACCTCGCGGGCAAACAGGGCATGGCGCACGAGGTTGTGCGGCAGAATGTAGTCCTGATCGACGACCGCCCAGACGAAGCGGCCCTCCCGCGCAAGGTTGAGCGAAAGCTGCGAACCCAGGGATCCGGCCCCGACGAGAACGACGCGGCGTATGTCGGCGGTGGGCATTCCGGCAATGGTTGTTGCGAGAGCTCGGTCGAGCGCAAAGTGAACCTGAAGGGGTTCGACCTTCAATTCCGCTTGACTCGGCTGACCCCCGGCAATCAGAGCCACATAGGCCTTGTCGTTGCCGTTGCCGCTGAGGTTGGCGGCAAGGACGCCGAGAGCCGTGCCAATCTCGCCCGCCGAATCATAGGTCAGGAACGCTCGAACGTCGTTTACGCCCTGCTGCTCGCCGGTGGCCACGGGAAAAGCCACAACGATGGCCAGGCGGCCCGAGAGGCGGCGGATGTCGGCCTTGCCGAAACCCGTCCACGCCTTCAGCCGCGATTTCAGTTCATCGTAGAGCTTGATGCCACACGGTTCGAGTTCGGCGGCAAGCGCGGCCAGGGTCCGTGGCGCGTGCCGCAGACGCGTCGGGCCGCGGGGCTGTGCCTGAAAAGCCAGGATCGTCATGGTGAAGGGCTGATCCGTGGCCGTGACGGGGTGCGTCAGGATAAGCTGTTCATTATCCCCGCGGACGTATCCGGCCAGTTCAACGGGACCCCTTTCCGGCACGAGTACGGACGCCGGGACAACCAAGCCGATAGCTGAAGCATAGAAAAGCGGATCCGGCGGCTGAGCCAGATCGTGCAGATCCCCGCGCGCCGCCTTGGCAAGCCAGAGCTGGATACGCCGCACGATGTCAGGTGCGGTAACAGTCAGGCGCGCCTCGGCCCATGGGCGATCATCGATGCACAGAGCGCTGGGCATATCCGGCGGGGTCCAGTTTTGATGCGGCGTGTCGGGAAAGTCTTCCCGAAGGGCCAGGACGCTAGGCTGCCCCCCATCGAACGGAAAGAAGACGGCAATCGGCTCCACCGCGCGAATCGGATGGGCAAGGTCCTGCGGCCGCTCGACGTCGACCTGAAGGCCGATTGCTGCGCATTGCATGTTCTCCGCTTCGTGCAGCTCAAGCAGCGTCACTCCTGGCAGATCCCCCGAGGCGACCAGTGCGGCCAGATCGCGTGCGGAAGCCGGCGTCAGCGCGGCGGCATTTGCCACGTCGACGCCAAAACTCGCCCACCACGGATGGATCGCCACCATTTCCCGCCTAACCCGCGCGCGCCGGCGTCGAGATGATTGTCGCGCTGCCCGTGGTGGCGGAGACCATCAGGAGCGTCGCGCCGCGCTCGGTGATCTCGATCTTGGACGGCTTCGGCCTACTCGCAGAGGGCAGATCCATGGTGACCTTGAACGCACCGTCCTTCAGATTGGCCACACGCTTGTAGTAGGCGGCCGCCTGGCGATGGGGTGGCTGGACATCCTTGTCCTCGGCCGTGCCTTTGGCCGGGATGGACCAACTGGTGGACATCAGCGTGCAGCGGCTCTGGCCCTGCGTCTCGCACAGCCATTTCACATGCTCGGTAGGCTTGGTCTCGTCGTTACCCTTTTCGGGTCCGATCGAGAGGTAGGAGCAGTGGTGAGGAACCTTGAAGACGTCCCAGCGCAGCCTGTCCTGGTTAGCGTGCCTCTTCGAAGTCCTCACGATCTGGTCGATCGAGTCGTAGTTGATGTCGGACATGAACAGCGCGTGCGTCTCGCGTGCGCCCTCCAGGAACGTGGCCTGGAACACGACGCTGTCCTGATTGCGATCGATGATCTGGTTGTCATCCTGACGCCAGCCGAAAGGGCTGTGGATGAAAAACCGTACACGCTCCGGCCCCGACGTCGAAAAGCCCGGCACATACTGGCCCGCGTCGGTGATCAGGTGGGCGCGCGATTCAAGGGTGAGCCCCTGCTTTTCCAGCCATTCCCTGAGCTTCTTCGGTCGGGAAAAGACACGGATCCCGGAGCCCTTCCGCAGGCGATGCCGTGCTTCCTGGCGCACGATACGCGCGCTGTCTTCGCATCCGTCCTCGAGGATTGCGGCTGCCGGGACCCACAGTTCCTTGATCTTGGTGCGACCCTCTCCCTGGTACTTGGCGGCGTGCTCCAGCCAGAAGAAGTCGCCCACGCCGCAGCAGTGATCGTCATCGAGATGCGTGAACATCACGACGTCGAAATAGTCGCGCCTTGCGGCGCGCAGATCGGCCTTCAGTTCAGCTGGCAGATCGATCCGACGGTCCCAAAGGTCGTCATCGTTGCGCATGTCGGCGTAGTCCACCAGCATCTTGCGGCCATCGGCCAAGTCGAATCGGGTGCAGTCGGCATTGCCCAGAGGATGAAAAGTCATAGTCGCAGTCATCGTCGTCTCCGCGATTGTCCGGGGGCGCCTGGTCCGCGACTCGGCTGGCCCATTCCACATTTTCGAAATGCTGACTCGGCAGGTGTTCCCGAGTCCAGCGCTCGTCACATTAAATTTTTGTAATGATTGCATTACAAACATGATTGCGTTGTTGACAATGTCGGCGAACAGCGTTTGTGTCGCTTTCATGAGCGACACGGACATCTATCGGCTTCTCGGGCGGAACATCGCTGCGCACCGCGCCGCGCGAAAGCTAACGCAGGCGCAGGTGGCGGAGCGATTGGGGCTCACGCGTGCATCGCTTGCCAACATCGAGACCGGTCGGCAGCGGGCAATGCTGCATCACATCTATGAGATCGCGGACGCGCTCGAGCTTGAATCGATTCTCGATTTGATACCGAGCCGGCGCCCGAAGTCGTGGCAGTCGGCACGCAGAGGAAAACAAGGCAGCACAGGAGGACAGGCGGCAATGAAGTTTACCGGCGACACTTTGACGGCTGTCGAGAAAGCGCAGGTGGAAAACCTGATCAGTCAGGCTCTCCGCGACAAAGCCGAGCGACGGCGCTGATGCGCGCCGACAAGTCAGGAGCGAGAGCTGCGGCGAGGGAGTTGATCACGCAGTTCGCTGTCAAGACGCCACCAGTGCCGGTCGAGCGGATGGCCAGGGCGATGAAAATTCGGGTGCAGTATGCGCCGCTGGATGGCGACCTGTCAGGAATGGTTGCGATGCAGGACGACGTCCCGGTGATCGGCATCAACGCGCTGCACCACCCCAACCGGCAGCGCTTTACGCTTGCTCACGAAATCGGCCACCTCACCCTCCATCGAGACCTGATCGAGGGATCCGTGCATGTCGACAAACAGATCCTGCATCGCGACATTATGACCGAGGCGGGCACGGATTGGCGCGAGATTGAAGCGAATGCCTTCGCGTCGGAGCTATTGATGCCCGAATCGCTGCTCCAAGCGCAACCATCGGCAGCGGGAATCGCATTTGAGGATGACGAGGTCATCACCTCTCTGGCTGCGAAGTTTCGCGTGAGCGAGGCGGCGATACGTTTCCGGCTCTTTAGCCCAGCGCGTAGGTGAGTGGCGGTGGGCTTCGTCTTCTACGACGTGGAGACGACCGGCCTGAGTCCGGCCTTCGACCAGATAACTGAGTTCGCCGCCATTCGGACGGACGACGTTCTGACACCTATCGACCGGCTTGAGGTCCGCCTACGATTGATGCCGCACGTGTTGCCGTCCCCGGATGCGCTCTGCTTGACGGGAACATCGATCGAGGACCTTCTCGCCAGCGAGCGTCCATCGTTCGTTTCGGGGATGAGCCTGATCGCACAAACGCTGCGGAAATGGTCGCCATCGACGATCATTGGATACAACTCGACGCGCTTTGATGAGCGATTTCTTCATCACGGCTTCTATCAGACGCTCCATCCCGCCTATCTGACCAGCAGGAACCAGAACAGCCGCGGCGATGCCTTGCGACTGGCCCGTGCGGTGCATGCGCTTCGTCCCGAGGCCCTCAAGGCAGGTGTCGGCGGGAACGGGGACCTGAGTTTTGGCCTGGGCGGTGTTTGCGTGGCAAACGGCTATGTGACCGGTGCTCATCATGAGGCGATGGCGGACACCGAAGCCCTTCTATGGCTGTGCAAGCTGATCTCTGAAAAGGCTCCGGATCTCTGGTCTCAATTCCTGCGTTTCACCAGCAAGCGGTCCGCGGCGGATTTCCTTAAGAATGAGGACGCGGTCCTCTTATTCGACCCGCGTCGCGACGATCTAGGAATCCGCTACGTTTCCTGGCTCGGCGCGAGCGAGAAGGATGGCAATTGCCACTACTGCATCGATCTGACTGCCGACATCGCCAGTCTGGCAAACATGGATGACGGAGCCTTGTCGGCGGTCCTCGTTTCGTCGGGCAGCTCGCTGCGGCGAGTGCGAATCAACGCATCGCCGCTTATGATGCCGATCTATGAAGTCGAAGGCCTGGAGAATGCGCCCGACGAGGCGTTCTTCACTGGGCAGGTGGCGACACTTCGGTCACAGACCGGATTGACTGACCGGCTGCTCACGATCGCGAAAGCGAATGAAACCGACTATCCGTCGTCGCCCCATGTTGAGAGCCAGCTCTATGGTCAGCTCATTCCGTTTGAGGAAGAGGACAAGATGGCGGCATTTCACGCCGCCTCCTGGGAACAACGGGCGTCGTTCCTCAACACCTTCGCCGACCGCCGGCTGTTCCAGCTTGGACGGCGTATCCTCTTCTACGAGAGACCCGACCTATTGGATTCCGTGCTCCGCCAGAAAATGGCCGACGGATTGGCTCTCCGAATGGGAGGAGCGGGTGGCACTGTACCGTGGATGACGTTCGAAACAGCTACGCGAGCGATTAACGCCTATGTCACTCGTGACCCGCGAACTGCGGAAATAATTCGATCATATCGGACTTATCTGGATAGGTTGATCCAGCAGTCCGTGGCCGCCTGATCTGGTGCGAAGCCGACTTTCATCGAGCCAGGTTGCCACCGTCGGGTTCGGACGATCATGCTGCTTCCGCCGATGTCCGCTACACGAGGCCGAAAGCATAAATAGCTGCCGATCTCCATTCGGCGCGAGTCCGGCATGGATTCTATGACGATTCTCCGGTGCTCTTCATCCTTAGTTCTCTGGGGTGCGTGGCCGCAATGCCGGCAACCGAACCCGTCTAGCTGAACTTTGAACGATGCCTCTCCTCCGGGGCTACCCAGCCTTCTATGAAATCCAGCGGATCCACGGTTTCCATCATTGCCCTCGCGAGCGTCAGACGCTCCTCCAGGCGCTGCCGACGCTCGCCGTTCGTACACTTCAGGCGCTCTTCCGCGTCTGTGAAAAAGCGCTCTACCGTCATAGCCTTTCCCCACCTCTCGATAATTTCCGCAAGCTGCTGCCGGCTATCGGCTAGAGCCTGAGCTGTCTTGCGGGCATCCTCCCGTCTTTCGTACCGCTCCCACTCCTCCTCACGCTCTTTTTTCCTTTTCGCCTCGGCCACGTCCTCGGCGTCCATTAGACGTTGCACATTGTCCTTAGCCGCTTTCAAGGTCTCGACGATTTTTGGGATCAGCGTGCCAAGCGCCTCCTGCTCGGTCTCCTGCCAACTGATGGACCAGTCGACGCCCTTTTTCGGGGAATAGGCAATCACCCGAAAACGTCCGCAGGGCATATCCTGCTCTGTTGTCCACGAATGCGTCAGTTGCCAAGGTTTGGCTGACCGAATGAGTTTGCTGTCCTCGCGATGATAATCACCATTGAGGTAACGCATCGTCACTCTTTCCGTCATCTCCGTGATGGCGAGCCCTATTGGCACCGTATCAATGTAGCAGATGGTCGGTCGGTCCGGAGCCCAGATGCTTCCCGAGTGGTAGCGTCCGTATTTCCGATCCTTTCGCTCCACCTCCTGTTCCTTGACGTGGATGCGACGAAAGCCCTCGTTGGCGTGAGCGATTTGAACCCGGAATCCTTGTTCGTCCAGCGCGAGGTAGAGGTCATTGGCGATCGAGAGCGCGCGCGGCAGCGCGGTTTCTGATGAAATCAGATCTGGCAGGATCCTCTTGTAGGGCCGGAGAAACTCTCCGTCTTTCACCTCCCGTGTTTTTCGCAGATGTTCCTCGACACCAAACAGCAGCGGATGACGCGCCGGACGACGGAGTTTCACAACGAGCCTGGTCTTGCGCGCGGCTCCTTCCTCCCGCGTTCTCTTTTGTCGTGGCTTTGGGATCGACGGCGTGATCTCAATGGTCTCATCAGGTGCCTCTGGCAACGCGGGTAGCTCCGCCGCGAGCCCGAGGGACTTGCGGGTCCAGTACCCCGATCCGGGATAGGGAACCTGGTATCGTTTGCAGATGGCGGCCAGCGCCGTGCCGGAGATTCCAAGCTCTGGGGCGACCTTGCTGAGCGGCCTGTCGCAGACCCGTTTATAAAGCTCAAGACGTGTCAATTGCATAGCGAAAGGTCTCAATTCAATCGCGATCGATACCGCGCTGGCGGGATATGGCAGGCAATCTGTCTCACCCGTTGTCCCTGATTTATCAGCGGTTTAAATAGTTTATGAGACGGCGGCACCGGTCATATTCATCACGCTGCCAGCTCAATGCGCGCTCTCCGCGCGTCAAAAGTCGCGTAAGCATTGCAGTACGGATCCCTCGCGAAAGCGGCAACGTGGCAAGCCTTCATCACGAAAGCCGACAGTCATCTTCCGGACCCCGTTCGAGACCTTCTGCCTTGGTGTCGGCTCGCTGGCAGGCGCGGAGCGGAAACTTCATCGTGAGGTTTCTCTCTTCAACCAACCTGCTCGACGCGCAACGACCCTTCGGCAAGCGGCTTGATCAGCGTTTGCGCAGGGATGGCGGGATCGAGCCAGTCAGCCCACGAACTGCGATCCAGGATGACGATCTGCCGGTCGTGGTAGGGCGCAATGTCCGGACCAGGCTCCATGGTTAGCATGGTGAAGGCCTCGCCGACGTCGTCGGTCGCGCGCCAGATGCCCGCGATGCAGAAGATCGGCTCATCTTTCTTGGTGAAGAGCCACTTGTCCTTGCGTTTCTTCTTCGGGTTATTCGGATCGGTGAACTCGTAAAACCCGTCGGCGACAATCAGGCAGCGGTTCGAGGTGAATTCCCGTCCGTCGCTCCTGAAGTTGTAGACCGGCCGTTTGTTCGGACCAGGCCAACTCCAGCGCCGCTGCACAAGGTCGCCTTCTCCCCTCTCACCGTCGACTGTCCGGATGATCGGTCCGACATCGGTGATCTTGATGTCGTCGCGCGCCTCGAGGTTGGGTCGCCCTTCGGAGAAGCGGATCTTGATCTTGAGGTCCGCGAAATCCTCGACAATGGAAGCGACGTCCACATGCAGGCGATAGTCGTTGCACATCGTCCAGGGCCTCCATTGACATTTGCACTATGTGATCGTTCTTGGTATGTTCACGTTACGATGAACGCAAGCATTTTCGACTCGGAAGCCTCGATTGGCCAGCGCCGTGTCGCCATTCGCCGCAATGCCGGCGACGTCGAGATGGTTGAGCTTCCGTGGGGTCTTCAGCCTCATAGTCGGGGTGGCCGTCCCTTCACCGTGATTCGCGCGGAAGGGCGCAGCTTTCCCAGCCATCGCTGCCTCGTTCCCGCCTCCGAGTTCCGCCATCGCAGCCGCGGCAAGCACTACGGCTTCTCGCTTGCCGATGGCGACTGGTTCTATTTCGCCGGAGTCTGGCGGCCGGCAACAGACGACTGGCCCGAGTCCTATGCGATCCTGACCATCGCTGCGAACGCCGATGTCGAACCTTTCCACGATCGCCAGATGGCGGTGCTGCGGCGCGAGCAGCGGATGGCCTGGCTCGATCGGACGTGCCGCGAAGATGAATTGCTCCGGCCGCTCCCACCGGGAACCTTCAAGGTGCGGCTATGGGATGAGCCCCGCCAGGCCGAGTTGGCGTTCTGAAATCCTGAGTTCCGGCAATTGCGCCTTTACGGTTTTGGGGGAAGGCCTTCCCCCTGGCCGGCACTTCGTTGCCGACACACCCCCTTCTGCGGGGAGACCCCACAACGCCCCCTGGAGTGAGAGTGCGGACCGGTTTGCCGTGACGGGTTGAGAGCTGGAGGAGAGCTTCCGGCGCCCGTCGCGGAGAACCGCGATGTCCAGACATCACCGCCATGCTCGCGCCGGCGCCGACCGGACGAGCCTCTATGACGAGATCACCGGCAAAATCATCGCCGACCTCGAAGCCGGCCGTTTCCCATGGGTACAGCCCTGGGGCACGTCTGCGGCGACTGCGCCGCTGGGCCTGCCAAAGAACGCCAGCACCGGCCGCGCCTATTCCGGTATCAACATCCTGATCCTATGGGGCGCCGTGGTCCAGCACGGCTTTCCGGGCCAGGGCTGGCTGACCTTCCGGCAAGCGCTGTCCTTTGGCGGCAATGTCCGCAAGGGTGAGCGCGGCACGACCGTGGTTTATGCCGATCGCTTCGTGCCCGAGGACGAAAAGCAACGCGCCCGCGATACTGGGGAAGAAGCCCAGGCCATCCCCTTCCTGAACCGGTTCACCGTCTTCAACGTGGCGCAGTGCGAAGGCTTGCCTGAGGACATTGCGGTCGAGCTGCCGCCGCCTCCGCCGGGCATGATCGAGCCGACGGTCGAGGCGCTGATCGAGGCCACCGGCATCGATTTCCGCATTGGCGGCGATCGCGCCTACTACGTGCCGGCGCACGACTATGTCATGGTGCCGCCGCCGGCCGCCTATTTCGAGCCGATCAACTGGCATCGCACGGCGCTGCATGAACTCGGTCACGCCACCGGGCATGCCTCGAGGCTCGGCCGGGACCTCGGGGGTTCTTTCGGCAGCAAGAAGTACGGCTTCGAGGAACTCGTCGGCGGAGATGAACGCGGCCTTCTGCTGCGCCGCGCTCGGCATTGTCCCGACCGTGCGCCATGCCGACTACCTTGGCTCCTGGCTCGAAGTGCTGCGCGAGGACAACCGCGCGATCGTGCGCGCGGCCTCGCAGGCCAGCAAGGCCGCCGACTGGCTGCTCGGTTTCCTGCCCGATGCCGGCGGCGCCATTGATGGCGGCGAGAGCCGCGGGCCCGAGATCGACAGGAGGGCGGCATGATCCTCCTGACCGACGATCTGCGCGAACGCCTGCTTGCCAACGGGCGTGATCGCGGCGCCGACCACGTGCCGGTTGTCAAGTTCTTCAATCCAATTGGCGAGGGCGTCTGGCTCGCCACCGAGCTCGATGCCCAGGGAGACGTCCTGTTCGGTCTCGCCGATCTTGGCTGTCCCGAGCTTGGCAGCTTCTCGCTCGAGGAGCTTGCGTCGGTCCGCCTGCCCTTCGGCATGGGAATCGAACGCGACATTCTCTTCTCCACCGAGCGAACGCTTTCGGTCTGGACCGGGGCAGCACGGCAGGCGGGCAGCATCCGCGCGGCAGAGCGCATTCTTTGTGCCCGTGCCCACTGCGCTGCCGCGCTCACGCGGAAACCCGCCGACACGGAAACCCGGAAAGCCTGATTTCTGGCTCTCCGTTATTGCGATCCTGCGCCGCTCTCAGAGGACGAGGGCGGCGCCTCGCTCGTGACGGGTTGAAGCATTGGCACGGGGCCTGCTGCCCGTCGGGAGACTTGAACATGACACAACATCAGAGGACGCTCGGTGTGGAGCCAGGGTCCGCACCGCTCTCGGCGCAGGAGCAGGTCGTCATCTATGAGGCGCGCCAGATCCTGCTGCGCTACCTCAGCCGGAATCCCGTCCTGTCATCCTGGCAGGCGGTGCTGGACTATTGCGCACTCACCATCCGTGGCGAAGTGGAGCGGTTTCATGTCCTCTATCTCGACCGGAAGAACCGGCTCATCTCGGATGAGTGCCTCTCCATCGGCACGGTCGATCACGTGCCGGTCTATCCCCGGGAAGTTCTGAGGCGGGCTCTGGCGCTCAACGCGACTGCGCTGATCATCGTTCACAACCATCCTGCCGGTGATCCTGAACCATCGCTTTCCGACATCGCGATGACCAGGGAAATCCAGAAGAGCTGCAAGGTTCTGGGCGTGACGCTGCATGACCACATCATCGTCGGTATCGGGCGCGAGGTGAGTTTGCGCGCCCGAGGCGAAATCTAGGTGCTTGTCGGACCCCTGGCGGTGCTCGGCTTTCTCCGCACACGGTTCCCGGAGCCGTGGCTTCCAGTCGCACAAGCCGGCCGCGCTGTCGCGGAGTGAGAGAGGGGCTCGGGTTTTCGCGACGGGTTGAAAGCGGAGAGAGAGGCTCTCGGCGCCCGTCGCGGAGAAAATATCATGGCGACCGCCAAGCAGAAGATCACCCTCAACGCCTCGCGCGACATCCCCTTCAACAAGCTGGTGCTGAGCCAGGCCAATGTCCGGCGCATCAAGAACGGACAGTCGATCGAGGACCTCGCGGCCTCCATCGCGCGGCGTGGACTCCTCCAGAGCCTCAACGTCCGGCCGGTGCTCGACGTCGAGGGCAACGAGACCGGAATGTTCGAGGTGCCCGCCGGCGGGCGCCGCTACCGCGCGCTCGAACTCCTGGTCAAGCAGAAGCGCATGGCCAAGACCGAAGCGGTACCCTGCGTCGTTTCCGACGCCAACAGCGCCGTGCCGATCGAGGAGGACTCGCTGGCCGAGAACTTCCAGCGCGAGGATCTCCATCCCCTCGACATGTTCCGGGCCTTCCAGACGCTCCACGACCAGGACGCCACGCACGAGGAAATCGCGGCGCGATTCTTCGTTTCGGCCACATTCGTGCAACAGCGCCTGCGCCTCGCCAAGGTCTCGCCGAAGCTGCTCGAGGTTTATGAGCAGGACGGCATGAGGCTCGACCAGCTCATGGCCTTCACCGTGACCGACGACCATGCGCGCCAGGAACAGGTGTGGGAAACGCTGCAGAATTCCTGGTCTCGGGAGCCGCACCAGATCCGGCGCATGCTGACCGAGACCTCAGTGCGCGCCAATGACCGCCGGGCGCTGTTCGTCGGTGTCGACGCCTATGTCGCCGCGGGCGGCATCGTGCTGCGTGACCTGTTCGAGGCCGACAATGGCGGCTGGCTGCAGGATCCGGCGCTGCTGGATCGCCTCGTCGGCGAGAAGCTGCGCGCGACCGCCGACGTGATCGCCGCCGAAGGCTGGAAGTGGATCGTGGTCGATGTCGACCTGCCCTATGGCCACGCGCAGGGTCTGCGCTCGCTGGCCGGTAGCTTCGTCGACCTGACCGACGAGGAGCGGGCCAGCCGAGAGGCGCTGCGCAACGAGTACGACGACCTCGAGGCTCAGTACGGCGAGGCAGACGAACTTCCCGATGAGGTAGATCGCCGCCTTGGCGCGATCGAGGAAGCGCTCGAACAGCTCGAAAACCGGCCGATGATTTACGAGCCGGCGGAAATCGCACGCGCCGGTGTTTTCGTAAGCATCGATCGCTGTGGCGACCTGATCGTCGATCGCGGCTATGTCCGGCCCGAGGACGAAGCGCCCGAAACGGACGACGGATATGGTAGCCAAGCCGAAGGCGGGACCGAGGGCGATGATGATGGCGCCGACCCCGCGGTTCGCCGGACCTCGATCACAATCGGTGCACAGCCGTCGGGGCCGGACGACGAGGATGAGGGCGACGCCATCAAGCCGCTGCCTGAGCGCTTGGTGATCGATCTCACAGCCCATCGCACGCTGGCGCTGCGCAATGCCGTCGCCAGTAACCCGCACGTCGCGATGACGGCGCTGCTGCACCGGCTGGTGCTCGACACGTTTGGTCAGCGCTGCTCGATCGGCTGTGTCGAGGCCTCGGTCCGCCACGTCCATCTCACCGCCCAGGACGCCGACGTCAAGGATAGCCCCTCCGCCAAGGCCGTCGCCGAACGTCACGAGGCCTGGAAGACCGACATTCCGTCCGGCAACGACGAGGCGCTGTGGACCTGGCTCGACGGCCTCGACGAAGCCAGCCGGCTGGCGCTGCTCGCCCATTGCGTCAGCTTCGGCATCAACGCGCTCTATGAGCGCATCAATCCTTACGGGGCCGGGGTGAGCCAGCAGGGCCTCGAGCAGCGTTTGCGCGAGGCGGATCGGCTCGCCCGTGTCACGGGTCTCGATATGTTCGATGCCGGCTGGCGGCCCACCGTCGCCAACTATCTCGGCCGCGTCACCAAGTCCCGCATCCTCGAAGCGGTGCGCGAAGGCGCGGGTGAGCGCGCGGCGCAACTCATCGATCACCTCAAGAAGGGCGAGATGGCCAAGGAGGCCGAGCGTCTGCTCGCCGACAGCGGCTGGCTGCCCGAGCCCCTGCGCCTCGCTGGCGACGAGCAGCCTGTGGCCGAACCCGGCGATGCCGATGGCGGCATACCGGCGCTGCCGGCATTCCTCGCCGGCGACGAGGAAGACACCTCCGCCGCCGAAGCCGGCGAGCCGGTGCAGCCGATCGCTGCCGAGTAACCCCCATCCCTAGGGCGGCTTCGGCTGCCCCCGCTCATCCCCCATCCGATGGCCCGGCGCCCTGCCGGGCCTCCTCGTTTCAGGAGATATCTTCAATGTCTGCCTCATTGATCTTCGACATCGTGCCGCTCGGGTCTCTGATCGCCTACTCGGACGGCACGCCGCGGCCGCCGGCCCGCTTCACCAGAAAGCTCGCGGCCTGGGAGCGCCGCAACGGCATCGGCCGGCTGGTCCGCAAGGAGCCGGCGCGCGAGCGACCGACCTATGTGTCCCCGCCCTGCTTCACGCTGCATGAGGGGACGTTCGGCCAGAATGGCATCATCCTCGTCTCGGTCATGCGGACTTACGGGATCGACAGCGATCTCAAATTCCGCGTGATCGAGCGTCCCGCCATCGGCCAGGTCCGCGTGCTGCAGACCGTTGGCGATGGTATCGAGCTGCTGCATCTAGCCGAGAGCCGCGAAGCCGCCGAGCTCTGGCTCACTCGAAACCGCCACGACAACGCTCGCATCGACGAGGTGACCGCCGACGAGGTCAGCGCCGATGCCGTCGAGGGACGGGCCGCGGCCTGACGGCGGCAATCGCATCAGCTTGGACGACGGATCGGACCGCCGTTCTCACCACCCCATCCAGACCAACCTGCCCGGACTCGAGCGAGCGCCGGCGGCTTGCTTTTGCGGAGACGCACCATGCCCGACTTCACCATCGAAGCGACGTACCACTTGCCGGTCTTCCGGCAGCGCACCTATTCGGCTGACACGCCCGAGGCGGCATGTCGGCTTGCAATCGAGGACAACGACTGGTCCGATCAAAAGGAGGACTACGAGTCTTCCGGCGAGACCTTCGTCACCGGCATCTGGCAAGGAGCCGATGCCGCTTATCGTGGTCCAATTGTGCCCGTACCCCCGCATTTCGAGGAAACGCTTCAGCGCCAGGCACGGCCCTTCGAAGTCCTGCTAGGCCTGCTCAAGATTCTCCTCGCCGATGCCGAAGCCCATCGGAGGACGGCCCCGGAATGGTTCGGCAAAGCCAAATGGGCGATCCAATTCGCCGAGGCCATTCTCGACGGCGCGCGCGGACCGGACGAACCGACTGGCGCGGGAGATGTCCCATGAGCATCCCCGGCCATGCCCGCGCGAATTTCCAAACCCTCCTGCGGGCCGCCGGCGACGGCAATCTCGCGCTGATGGAGTGCCTGGACACCGACACGGCGCAGCCGCGCTACGTGATCTGTGCCGTCGCTCGCGACGGCTCGGACTACGTGTGCACACCCTTCGGCCATCTCGCCGAGGGCAATCCCTACTACGCCTATCGGCCGCCCGATCCCAACGATCCGGATGCCTTCCTGCCGCGTGCAGAACCTGGCGACAAGGGATGATGGTCGCTCGCTGAACTCGACAAGCGCCCCGCCTGCCGGCCGGGCGCTTGTTTGATGTTGGCCTGCATGGGGCGGCCAAGAGGGAGAGGCAGGCCGGGACGGGTTCGAGCCGGCGCGGTCCAGAGAGAGCGCCGCCCGGCTCGGTCTCTCCTGCTCTCCGAGGTTCCCGTTATGACCCCGATCTTCGCATCCGCGGCGCTGCCCGCCGCCGCGCCGCTCCCGCTTGCCGGGCCCGCTGCCGCCGCCGTGTTTGCCGCCGCCGGCCTTCTCCTTCCCAATTTAGAACGCGGTGAACGCATCGACGCGCCGGCATTGCGCTCGGCGATGGAGTCCGCCTTCGGCGCCTCCGATGCCGCCGGCGCCTGGAACTGGAAGACGGCCTACGACGCCGGCGAGGCAGCCACCGTCCTGTTCCTGCGCAAATACGGAAAGGCGCTGTTCCGCAAAGCCGCATCTCCGGCACTCCGGCTTTCCGCCTTGTCGAAGATCGCTGGCCTCATGCCGACGCACACGCGCCGCTCCGAAGAGGGACAGGCCTTCCAGCAGTTCTCGACCCCGATCCCGCTCGGCCTCGTTGCGGCGACGGCGGCCGCCGTCATGCCAGGCGACCGCGTCCTCGAGCCCTCGGCCGGCACGGGCCTGCTCGCCATCCTCGCCGAGATCGCCGGAGGCGCGCTTCTCCTCAACGAGCTCGCCGAGATCCGCGCAGGCCTTCTCGCCTCTCTCTTTCCGGCTGTTCCCCTCACACGGTTTGATGCCGCCCAGATCGACGATCATCTCGATCCCGACGCAGTACCAAGCGTCGTTCTCATGAACCCGCCGTTCTCGGTGATGGCCAATGTCGAGGGGCGCGTCACTGACGCGGCCTTCCGCCATCTCGCCTCGGCGTTGGCGCGCCTCGCGCCCGGCGGGCGGCTTGTGACGATCACCGGTGCCAGCTTCGCGCCGGATAATCCAGCCTGGACGCCGGCCTTCACGCGCCTGCAGGAGCGCGGCCGTGTCGTCTTCTCCGCCGCGATCGACGGCGCCGTCTACGCCAAGCACGGCACGACTTTTCCCACGCGGTTGACCGTGATCGACAAGGTGCCGGCCGGCGATCCCGCCGTCTTTCCGAGCACGTTGGGTGTCGCTCCCGATACGGCCACGCTCCTGGCCTTGGTCCGCCAGCATGTACCGGCACGCATGCCGGTCGCGCTTCCGACTGTTCCGGCGGCAGCAGAGCCCGCCGCGCCGCGCACCGTTCGCGGCTATGTCGCCCGCGCCGCCAAGACAGCATCGCTGGCCCCGCTGGCCGAGCCCATAGGCGTCGAGCTCGCTTATGAGACCGTCGATTGGCGGCCGCACGAAAGCGCCAGCATCACAGATGCTATCTACGAGGCTTACGGATTGCAGGCGATCCGTATTCCCGGCGCTCAGCCGCATCCGACCCCGCTCGTGCAGTCGGCGGCAATGGCGAGCGTCACGCCGCCCAAGGCGAGCTATCGGCCGCGCCTGCCGCGCGACATCCTCGACCTGCTCTCCGACGCTCAGCTCGAGACTGTGATTTATGCCGGCGAGGCCCATTCGGAATTTCTCGCCGGTGCCTGGACGGTGGACGACACCTTTGATGTGGTCAGTGCAGCGCCAGAGGACGCCGACAACGCCGTCCGCTTCCGCCAGGGATTTTTCCTCGGCGACGGCACTGGCGTCGGCAAGGGCCGTGAGTCCGCCGCCATCATCCTCGACAACTGGATGCAGGGACGCCGAAAGGCGGTCTGGATCTCCAAGTCCGACAAGCTGATCGAGGACGCGCAGCGGGACTGGTCGGCGCTCGGCATGGAGCGGCTGCTGGTCACGCCGCTGTCGCGCTTCCCGCAGGGCAAGCCGATCACGCAGCCGGAAGGTGTCCTATTCACCACCTATGCCACGCTGCGCTCCGATGACCGCGGCGAGAACGTTTCGCGGGTCCGGCAGATCGTCGAATGGTTGGGCGCCGATTTCGACGGCGTGGTCGTGTTCGACGAAAGCCATGCGATGCAAAATGCCGTTGGCGCCAAGGGCGAACGGGGCGATGTCGCCGCCAGCCAGCAGGGCCGTGCCGGGCTGCGGCTCCAGCACGCCTTGCCGGGCGCGCGCATTCTCTACGTCTCGGCGACCGGCGCCACCACCGTCCACAATCTCGCCTATGCGCAGCGGCTTGGCCTTTGGGGCGGCGAGCATTTTCCGTTCTCGACCCGTGCCGAATTCGTCGAGGCGATCGAATCCGGCGGCGTCGCAGCAATGGAGGTGCTGGCCCGCGACCTCAGGGCGCTCGGCCTCTACACCGCCCGCTCGCTCTCCTTCGCCGGGGTCGAATACGAACTGGTCGAGCACGGGCTGACGCCCGAGCAGGTCCGCATCTACGACGCCTATGCCGGCGCCTTCGCCATCATCCATAACAACCTCGATGCGGCGATGCAGGCGGCTAACATCACCGGCAGCTCCGGCACGCTCAACGCTCAAGCCAAGTCGGCCGCCCGCAGCGCCTTCGAAAGCGCCAAGCAGCGCTTCTTCGGCCACCTGCTCACCAGCATGAAGACGCCGACCCTGATCCGGTCGATCGCGCGCGATCTGGAGGAAGGCCGCTCTGCCGTCGTCCAGATCGTCTCGACGGGCGAGGCGCTGATGGAACGGAGGCTGGCGGAGTTGCCGACCGAGGAATGGAACGACGTTCGCGTCGATATCACGCCGCGCGAATATGTCCTCGACTATCTCGCCCACTCCTTCCCGGTCCAGCTCTACGAGCCGTTCACGGATTCGGAAGGCAATCTCTCCTCGCGGCCGGTCTACCGCGACGGCCAGCCGGTCGAGAGCCGCGAGGCGGTCGCCCGACGAGACGAATTGATCGCCAGGCTCGCCAGCCTTCCGCCAGTGCCCGGCGCCCTCGACCAGGTCGTGCAGCATTTCGGGGTGGACGTCGTCGCCGAGGTCACCGGCCGCTCGCGCCGCATCGTGCGAAAGCCGGACGCTGCCTCAGGCGGCGATCGGCTCGTCGTCGAGACCCGCGCGGGCTCGGCCAACCTCGCCGAGACCCAGGCTTTCATGGACGATCAGAAGCGTGTTCTGGTGTTCAGCGATGCCGGCGGCACCGGGCGCAGCTACCACGCCGAACTCTCCGCGCGAAACACGCGGCTGCGCGTCCACTACCTGCTCGAGGCAGGTTGGAAGGCGGACACCGCCATCCAGGGCCTCGGCCGCACACACCGCACCAACCAGGCGCAGCCGCCGCTGTTCCGCCCGATCTCCACCAATGTGAAGGCCGAGAAGCGCTTCCTCTCGACCATTGCCCGCCGCCTCGACACGCTGGGCGCGATCACACGCGGCCAGCGGCAGACCGGCGGCCAGGGCCTGTTCCGGCCCGAGGACAATCTCGAAAGCCACTACGCGCGCGACGCCCTGCGCCGGCTCTACCTGCTCATCGTGCGCGGCAAGGTCGAGGGCTGCTCGCTCGATCGCTTCGAATCCGCCACCGGTCTCAAGCTGATGGACGCCAATGGCATCAGGGATGATCTGCCGCCGATCACGACTTTCCTCAACCGGATGCTGGCACTCACCATCGAGCTGCAGGGTGTGCTGTTCGACGCCTTCGAGCAATTGCTCGCGGCGCGGATCGAGGGCGCGATCGCGTCGGGCACCTATGATGCCGGCTTGGAGACGCTCACGGCCGAGAGCTTCGTCGTTACCGGCCGGGAGGTGATCTACACCCATCCGCGAACTAGGGCCGAGACCCGGCTATTGACCATCACCGAGCGCCGGCGCAACCGCCCTATGACGCACGACGCGGCGCTCGACCACCTCTCCGATCCGCGCGCCAAGCTCCTCGTCAACGAGCAGTCGGGACGCGCCGCGGTGCAGATTCCGACCACCAGCGTCATGCTCGACGATGGCGAGGTCGAGCGGCGGGTTCGCCTGATCCGACCGATGGAGGCCCAGAACCTGCCGCTCAAGGCAATGGGCGAGACCCGCTGGGTCGAGGCCGATCGCGACGCCTTCTCGTCGGCATGGCAGGCCGAACTCGCCGATGTGCCGGAATTTTCCGAAAGCGTGCTGCAAATGGTCACTGGGCTGTTGCTGCCGATCTGGAAGCGCCTGCCCAACGAGTCGACCCGGGTTTATCGGCTGCAGACCGATGCGGGCGAGCGCATCATCGGCCGCCGCGTCTCCCCGGCCTGGGCGGCCAACGCCACAACGACCGGTGTCGCCTCGCTCACGCCGGAGCAGGCCTTCGCGGCGCTGATGGACGGGCGGACCATCCTCGATCTCGCCGAGGGGCTCCAACTCCGCCGGGTGCGTGTCATGGGCGCCTGGCGTATCGAGTTGACCGGCTTCACGGACACAATGCGCGAGCGGCTCACCACCTACGGGCTCTTCCACGAGATCATTTCGTGGAAGCTCAGGATGTTCGTGCCGACCGACGCCAATGGCGTCGCTGTGCTCGAACGCGTGCTCGGCCGCTACACGATCGACCGGGTCAGCGAGCGGGAGGCCGCCTGATGCCCCGCCGCGATGCCGCCGATCTTGCCCATCGTCTCGGTGCCCATGCCGAGGCGGTGTGCCGACACTATCTTTCCAACGGGCGCCGCTCCGGCAATTACTGGCAGGTCGGCGACGTCCGCAACGCGCCGGGCCGCTCAATGTTCGTCCGGCTTCGGCACTCGCCGAAGGGACCGCCGGGCAAGTGGACCGACGCCGCGACCGGAGAGCACGGCGATCTGCTCGACGTCATCCGCGAGAGCATGGGTCTCGTCGACTTCAAGCAGGTTGCCGACGAGGCGCGCGCCTTTCTTGCATTGCCCCGAGCTGAACCAGAACCGCGTTCTGCGCATGGCAAAGTCACTCCCGTTCCGGCCGGATCGCCTGAAGCCTCGCGACGGCTCTTCGCCATGTCACAGTCGATCCATGGCACTCTCGCGGAGAGGTATCTGTGTGGACGCGGCATTACGACTCTGCACGGAACCGGATCACTCCGATTCCACCCGCGCTGCTACTATCGCCCCGAGGACCATGGACCGACCGAGACCTGGCCGGCCATCATCGCCGCGGTCACCGATCTCAGGGGTCAACAGACCGGCGCACACCGCACCTGGCTCGATCCCGGCGGCAATGCCAAAGCGCCGATCGACACCCCCCGTCGCGCCATGGGCGACCTTCTCGGTCACGCCGTCCGTTTCGGCGTTCCGACGAGCGTGATGGCGGCCGGCGAAGGCATCGAGACGACGCTGTCGCTCCGATGCGCCTTGCCCGACATGGCGATGGCCGCGGCGCTCTCGGCCGCGCATCTCGCCGCCGTCCTGTTCCCGCCGACCCTGCGCCGCCTCTATGTCATCCGCGACAATGATCCGGCCGGCGACGGCGCCCGCGACACCCTGGCCGAGCGGGCGCGGGAGGCCGGGATCGAGGCGATCGTGCTGACGCCGGAGCTCGGGGACTTCAACGACGACCTCCGCCACTTCGGCCTCGAGGCACTTCGGGGAGCGATCGCTGAACAACTCATGCGCCGGGACCGCTGCCGCTATCTCAAGCGGGCGGCATGAGCCGGGAGGGGACGGGTTGGGTCCGGCGCCGGCTGCATCGTTGGAGGGCGACCCGGCGGGCGAGAGCCGCGACCTGGCCTTCGAGAGGGCGATCGGGCCCACAAGCGGGCCGGCCAGGCAATGGCGGCGGCCGACTATTTTCCGGCGGCGTACCACTGCTGGCGAAAGCCAGCAACGAGAGGCGACGCCTTTCCATCGCGAGGCAAAGTAGTCGGCCTCTGCCATCCTCCGCTTACGCTCCGGCCCTCCGCTTCGCTCCAGGTGTCGGGCCGTCCCGCTTGTGGGTTTTCGTCGCCGTGAAGGCCGCGAGGGTCGCGGTCCAACCGACGGGAGCATCCCCATGAGCGAGCACAACGACACCGAACCCCACCACGCATCGTCCCCGACAGAGCATGTCCTCACCGAACTTCAGCTCCATGGCTGGCGTCCCTTTGCCGACGAACCCGATCCGCGACCGCTGCCCGACGGCGATCACGTGGCCGGAGGGGTGGCCGACATCTTCGACGCCCTGATCGCCACCCTCGCCGATACGCGCCTCGAACCCGACCTCGACGACCTGCTCTGGTCCGTCACCAACGTCTTCCACCGCGCGGTGCTGCGGATCGAGCGGCAACTCGACGACAACGAGCAGGCGCAGCGCCGCCTGCAGCGGGAACAGGACGGCACCGAGGTCAAGGCGGTCGAACTCGAGAACCTCACCGCTCAGGGCCAAACCATGCTCGAACGGCGCGACGCCTTCGAACTCATGCGCGATCAGGCCGCTGACCACTACGAGCAGCACACCGGCTCCGCCTGGCGGCCACGCTCCGGGTCGATGGTCAATCACCGCCACCTGACCTCGGCGACGATCGACAGCCGCGATTTCCTCGCCGCCCGGCGCAAGGCCGACAGCGAGGTCCTGCTCCCCGCCGGTCCGAAAATCGCCCTCACCGGCGGCCTCGACTTCAACGATCACCACCTCGTCTGGGAGGTGCTCGACAAAGTCCACGCCAAGCATCCCGACATGGTGCTGATCCACGGTAAGTCACCCAGAGGCGCCGAACTGATCGCGGCCAAGTGGGCCGACAACCGCAAGGTCCCGCAGATCGGCTTCGCTCCGGATTGGGAGAAGCACGGCCGGGCCGCGCCGTTCAAGCGCAACGACGCAATGCTCGACATCCTCCCCATCGGGGTCATCGTCTTCCCGGGCACGGGCATCCAGGACAACTTCGTCGACAAGGCGAGGAAGCTCGGCATCAATGCCTACGACTTCCGCAAGAAGGACGGCGCGTAAGCGCCGTCCCCACCATCACCGATACGACAAGTGCAATTGCGCCACGCGCTCGCTGCGCTATATTTCAACTCGCGCCGCGGTGGTGGTGGAGGCGCGACCGTTCGACATCGTCCACGGAGACCACCACCATGATCATCATCGGCATTCTCGTATCCCTCGCCGGCATCATCGCGCTCTGCTGGCTGCTCTTCAATCTCGCCGTCTTCGCGCTCCCTTTGTTCGCCGGTATTTCCATCGGTTTCTGGGCGAACAGCACCGGGGCCGGTGGCCTCGGCGGCGTTATCGTCGGTGCGCTTGCCGCGGCAGCAACCTTCGGCCTCTTCCAGATTCTGTCGCTCGTGGTACGGCCTGTGTGGCTGAAGCTGCTCGTGCTGCTGGTCTTTGTCGCGCCGGCAGTCCTCGCCGGCTACCACGCCACCTTCGGCATCGTGAAGCTGACCATGCCGTCCGAGACCTGGCAGGTCGCTTTTGCCGTTGCCGGCGCCATCGCGGTCGGCGTCACGGCCCTCATGCGTCTCACAAGGATGGCCCCGCGCGGACCAGCCGGGCAGAATGTCCTGCGAGCCTCGTGAAGCCAGCGACCGGACGGGACGGAGCAGACCGACGTTGAGCCCCACACCTTCCTCCTCTCGAAGGTGGGTGAAGCGCACGTGTGATCAGGGCGACTCATCGCGTTCGGGGAGCCCGTGCCGTGCCGCGCTGTCGTCCATTGCCCGCTCCAGCACTGACATCAGCGTGATGCCGAGAACGCGTAGTGTGGGGTCGGCGTTTCACCGCTCGGGCGATGGCGATGGGGACAGGGGCTTGCTTCGGGCGCAGGGAGACAAATCCCGCAGGTGAACCCCGTCAGACGGTCCCAGACACGCGAGGACGCCAGAGCAGTTCTCCCGGTTCCTTCCAACTTCAAGACCGCTCCAGTACGGCCTCTTTCCCTGGCTTGATCTGTCCGAAGGCCGGCTTCGCCTCGATCGCCTAAGGCGCAACAGCGCCGTCAAAACTATCTTCCCCTCCCGGCCAGGGCCGGGTTCCTCGCGAGTCAAGATAGTTCCTCCTCCGCTGTCGGGCCCCTTTCGGGATGCGCCGTCAATCGCCTTCGGCCGGACGATCGCCATCGAGGCCGCATGGTGCGGGCTCGAGCCAGAAACCAAGGAGAACTACCATGGCCACCATCGGCACCTTCAAGAAGACCGCCAACAACGAATTCACCGGCGAAATCGTCACCCTCTCGGTCCAGGCCAAGAACGTCCGCGTCACCCCCGACACCCGCGCCAGCGGCGAGAACGCCCCCAGCCACCGGGTCTTCGTCGGCCGAGCCGAGATCGGCGCCGCCTGGAGCAAGCAGTCCAACGAGGGCCGTCCCTACCTGGGCTTCAAGCTCGACGACCCCAGCTTCACCGCCCCGATCTACGCCAACCTGGTCGAGGACGAGGACGGCGAGAGCTACAGCCTCATCTGGTCCCGCCCGACCCGCCGCAACGGCGAATGAGGTTCCAGAACCACCCCGCCCGGCTGGTCCGGGCGGGCTTCAATTGCTGCTGCCAGACGTGGACCGGCGCCGAGGCGCGCCGCGTTCCGGGCGCTTCAACAGGTCGGACGCCTCGACGCCGAGCACCTTGGCCAGGCTGTCCACGACATCGATACCGGCCGCATAGACGCATCGCTCGAGCGAACTGATATAGGTCCGATCGATGCCGGCGCGGTGCGCCAGTTCCTCTTGCGACAAGCCCCGCGCACGCCGATAGGTCTTCAGATTGTGGGCCAGTATCTCTCGTATCTCCATACACGAGAGGACACGGCCTTGTAGAGAATTCTGCCACGGAGTATTCTCTACAACATGATGAGCGAGCAGAGGCGCGAGAGTGAGACCCGGCGATCACTGTCACGGACGTTTGATCAGGACTGCCGCATCGACCCCGAGCGCTTCTGCGATCCGACCCAGGACCGTGACGCTCGCCGACTTGTTCGCCCGCTCGATCGCGCCGATATACCGCGCACTGAGACCGGCGCGATCCGCCAACTCTTCCTGCGTCATGCTCTTGTCATGGCGTATCCGACGCAGGTTGACCGCCATGACCTCCTTGAGGTCCATGGCGGAACGAGAACCAGCATAGGAACGATCGTTCTAGGAACGATAGTTCCGATTCGATGAGATGCGTGATACTCACCCGATTCCAACCGTCTCGTTGTTCCCGATTAACAAGGTCCCTGTCTCTCGATATATCTCTACTGCTGGGGAGATTGCCTACATGACATCATCCGAGTTCCTCGACGCTCCGCCACAGAGTGAGGAGTTGACGGACTACGATCGACTGCACATGAAGGACTATATGCGCGTGCTCGATGCGGCGACCGATGGCGCCGACTGGCGGGAAGCGGTCGCCGTGATCTTCGGCATTGACCCAGACGCCGATCCGGAGCGGGCGCGACGTGTTCACGACAGTCATCTCGCCCGGGCGCGCTGGATGACCGAACACGGCTACCGCAAGCTGCTTCACGGGAAACCGCTATAGTACGCCGCGGTGCGCCCCAGGCATCGCCCGGTGCTTTCTCAAACTCTTCCCAAATCATCAAATTTCGCAAACGTTGCCGCCCCCACGTTGCGGTAACGAGGAAACAAGATGAGGCCTGATACCTCCCGCTGGCGTTCTCCCGAGACCTACGACTATCTGGACGCCCTCGACCCTCCCGACCTGGCCTGGGAATGGCTCAGGCGCAATTCCGAGTACCAGCGAGACTACGCGCGCGCCGACGACCCTTCAGCGCAGCATGAGCTACACCAGAGATGGGGCTTGCAGTTTTTTCGTCCCGCCGTCGCTGAATGCTGGCGAGGGTTCAGTGTTCTGGTCCGCCGAGGCGGACACGAGCGCCGTGCTGCTCACGCAGTCGCCCATCATGCTGCCGACGGCCGGCAATCTCTCTTCCGAACTGCGCGATCCAGCCGCGCGGTCGGACGACCAGGGCGAGCATATGCTGCTGAGGGCCGGCGGGCAGGCCATCCGGCTGCTGAGGGTTTCCGGCGCGCCGGCCGATACGCCGCTCGCCGCGCTCGTGCCGCTTGACGCAGACGGTCACGACCGGATCGAAGCGATCGAGCGATTGCTGCGTGCCTTGCAGGGGCGCTCGATTCCCCCTGATCGCCGTTTGACGCCTCAGCAGAAGCGCCGCCAGCGGCAGATGCTGCGGGCGACCGACGGACACATGAACGGCGCCAGCTATCGCGAGATCGCCATCGTCATGTTCGGTGCCCGCCGCGTCGCGGCCGATCCATGGAAGACATCGAGCCTGCGGGCAAGTGTCATCGGGCTCGTCAAGGGCGGCCGCGCCATGATTGCGGGTGGCTATCGTCAGCTTCTGCGTCATCGCCACAAAGACTAGCCCGGATCGACCCTACAGCGGGGTGAGGATTTTCGCCCCCGAACTTCCTCATCCCCCTTCGTTCCCCGTCTTCGCCACCGTGGTCTCCACCCGCCGGCCGTCACCGGCGGCCTGATCGAATTCGCGGAGACCCGCTCATGACTTCCAACGCCGCCGGCATGCCGCCGCGTTACCTTAGAACCCCCGAGGCCGCCCGCTTCCTCGGCCTCTCCGATCGCACGCTCGAAAAGCATCGCACCTACGGCACCGGCCCCGCCTACCGCAAACTGGGCGGACGCGTCGTTTACGCGCTCGAGGATCTCCAGGCCTGGGCCGACCGCGGCACCAAGACTTCGACCTCTGATCCCGGCGTCGGCACCGTCCATCCGGCCCGCCGTCTCAACGCTCGCTGAGCGGTGGTCCCCATGACGACATCATCGCGCAGGCGCAGCGAGCGCGCCCAACTTGATCCCTTCGACGCGCTCTCCGGCCACGTGCCGCCGCGCGACCAGCGCGATCTCATGGCGCATCCCTTCTTCTCCCTGTCGAAGTCGCGCCGCGTCGCGCCGATCCACTACAAGGCCGGCGGCGTCGAATTGCAGGTTTATGCAGTCGCCGAGCACGGCATGGCGACGATCTGGGATGCCGACGTTCTGATCTGGGCCGCGAGCCAGATCCTCGCCGCCCAAGATCGCGGCCTTCCCACCTCTCGCTTCTTCCGCTTCACGCCCTACCAGCTCCTCAACGGCATCGGCCGCAGCACCGGCGCGCGCAGCTATTTCCTCATCAAGGGTGCGCTCACCCGGCTGCAATCGACCGTTATCCGCACCACCATCCGCCAAGGCGAGCATTGGCGCCGCCAGCAGTTCTCGTGGATCAACGAATGGGAGGAGTTGGCGACGCGCGGCGGCCGCGTCGAGGGCATGGAGTTCGTCCTGCCCGAATGGCTCTACCAGGGCATCGTCGACCGGCGGCTAGTCCTCGCCATCGACCCGAACTACTTCCGGCTCACCGGCGGCATTGAACGCTGGCTTTATCGCATCGCCCGCAAGCACGCAGGGCACCAAGCCGGCGGCTGGCGCTTCGATCTCAAGCATCTCCATGTCAAGAGCGGCTCGCTGGCGCGCTATTCGGATTTCGCCCTCGATCTGCGCGCCGTCGCGCGCCATCAGCCGCTCCCCGGCTATCTGCTTGCAATCGAACGCGCGCCTGGCGCGAGCGAACTTCTCCACATCCGCCCTGTGGAAAAGCTGTGCGCAACTTCGCCAACTATCCGTACTTCAGGCGCATCCGGTATCCGTACATCAGGCGCAAACCCATCCGTACATCAGGCGCACGGAACTCAGCTAAGCCTTTGGCCGGCTGAGCGGAATCGTGCCCGTAAAGACTCTAAAGAGGAATCTAAATCTTATTATTTGGATGCCGGTTCTGGGGATAATTCCCTCCTTTCCGGCCCTTCCCGTCGGGAGCGCGGCCGATGATCATCGCGCTCCTCAACCAGAAGGGCGGCGTCGGCAAGACGACGCTCGCGCTCCATCTCGCCGGAGAATGGGCGCGCCGCGGCCGGCGCGTCACCCTGGTCGACGCCGACCCGCAAGACTCGGCCCTCGACTGGTCGCAGCAGCGCAGCCGCAGTGGCGCGCCGCGCCTGTTCGGCGTCGTCGGCATGGCGCGCGACACGCTACATCGTGAGGCACCGGAACTCGCCCGCGATGCCGATCACGTCGTCATCGACGGACCGCCGCGCGTCGCCGGGCTGATGCGCTCGGCGCTTCTCGCCGCCGACCTGGTGCTGATTCCGGTTCAGCCTTCCCCTCTCGACGGCTGGGCTTCGGCCGAGATGCTGGCGCTCCTCTCCGAGGCGCGCATCTACCGGCCGCAGCTCGCCGCCCGCTTCGTCCTCAACCGGTGCGCCGCGCGCACGATCATCGCGCGCGACACCGCCGAGACGCTCGCAGATCACGATCCGCCGGTGCTTGCGGCCGCGATAGGCCAGCGCGTCGTCTTCGCCGCGGCGGCGCAGTCCGGCCAGCTCGTCGGCGAGATCAACGACGACAGTCCGGCCGCGCATGAGATCGCCGCGCTCGCGAGCGAGATCGAGCGGCTCCGCATCGGAACGGTCGCATCATGAGCGGCCGGACCTCCTCGCGGAGCTTCGCCGCACGGCCCGGCGACGCCGATCGCTGGATCAAGTCGGCCGACGCGTCGCCGGCGCGTGGGGCGACGGCCGCATCCGGCTTCACCGCACGCCTCACCATCGACGTCACGCCCGAGTTGCGCGGCCGCATCAAGGTCGCCGCCTTCCAGCGCGGCGTGACCGTTGCGGACATGCTGCGCGATCTCTTGGCCCGCGAGTTTTCTTCCGACAAGGGAGACGCCGGATGACCCAGCGCTCGTCGCTGCCGCTCAGCATCCAGCCCACGGTCGACGGGCCGCCGCCCTTCACCACGTTGGTCGAACTGACCTGGCGCGAGAAGCGGATCGAATTCTGGATCCGCTTCGGCCACCAGACCTACGAGCAGGTCCTGGACCGCCACCGGCGCGTCGTCGGGTTCGCACCCGGCACGGTGTTCGCCTTCGTCCGCTGGGCCGCCAACGACTACGGTACGGTGCTCTCGCGCATCGACATCGTGCGCGCCGTCGATCGTGGAGAGCCGTTCCAGACGCTACCCTTCGTGCGTCCCGGCGGCGACATCCTGCTCAAGGTCGATACCTGGCCGAAGGTCGCGCGAGTGCTCGAGCACATCGACACCATTGACGCGCAGGGTATCGATCCCTGCGAGGTGCCGGCCGACCACTGGCGTCACGTCCATCACCGGATCGCCGCCGGCGTCGTGCCGCACCCCTACACTGCCGAGCGCCACGCCGCATGGCTGAAGCGCCGGAGCGCCGAGCCATGAGCCGCACGGCGATCATCCTCGCCACGCTCGTCTCGAGCGCGCTGGCTGCTGAACCGGTGTGGCGCGATGACAGACCGGCGTTCATCTGGAATGCGTCCGCCAGCGTGCCGATCGGGCTCTACCGGCTCACGCCGGTGAGCCGCATCGAGGTGGCCGATCTTGTCGTCGTCGACCCGCCCGAGCCGCTCGAAGCCTTCCTCGCCGAGCGCGGCTATCTCCCACGCGGCGTGCCGCTGCTCAAGCGCGTGCTCGCCATGGCCGGCGACAAGGTTTGCCGGTACGGCCGGACAGTCATCGCCTTCGACCATGCTTATGGCGAGGCACGCGACCGCGACAGCCGTGGCCGGCCGCTGCCCGTCTGGCAGGGCTGCCGGACGCTCGCCGAGGGCGAGGTCTTCCTCATGAACTGGGACGCGTCGGACAGTTTCGACGGCCGGTACTTCGGGCCACTCCCATCAAGCTCCATCACCGCCCGCGCTCTGCCGCTCTGGACCAACGAGGCCGGCGACGGCCGCTTCCACTGGCATGTCGGGGAGCCGCCCGACGCGCCCTGACATCCCTTTCAACCGCCAGCAAGAGGAGCTTCCCATGGCACAGATCGGTCAGTTCACCCGCACCCAGTCGGGCTACTCCGGGCGCATTCGCACGCTTTCGCTCGACCTCGCCCTCGTCTTCGTTTCGACCGACAATGCCGATGTCGAGAACACGCCCGACTACCGCATCCGCCTCGGTGACGAGGACGGGGTCGAGATCGGCGCGGGCTGGCTGCAGACCGGCGACCGCGCCGGCGCTTACATCTCGGTCGTCCTCGATGATCCTTCCCTTGCGCAGCCGATCCGCGCGCGCCTGTTCCAGTCGGACGAGAGCGGCCGTGACTGGGGTCTGCACTGGACGCGGCCCAGGAGGCGCGACGAACAGGACAAGGTTCAGGACTGACCGATGCGCTCGGTCCGCATCCGACGCGCCATGTGCCGGCACGGCTTCGGCTGCAGTACGGTCCTCCTTCTCCTTTCCGGCCTGCCGATACTTGCGCCTGCGCTACCCGTGCAGGCGCAGGACGCGCCGCTCGCACAGCCGACAAATGACGCGCGCTTCGCGTCCTACATCGCAGAGGCGTCGCTTCGTTTCCGCATCCCGGAAGACTGGATTCGAGCCGTGCTTGCCGCCGAGAGCGCGCACGACAGGCGCGTCGTCTCGTCGGCCGGTGCGATGGGCCTGATGCAGGTCATGCCGGACACCTGGGCCGAGCTGCGGGCGCGTCACCGGCTGGGCAATGACCCATTTGATCCACGTGACAACATCCTCGCCGGCACCGCCTACCTGCGCGAGATGCTCGATCGCTACGGCAGCATCGGCGGAATGCTCGCCGCCTACAATGCGGGTCCCGGGCGCTACGACGAATATCTCGCGACCGGTCGCCCGCTGCCGGCCGAGACCCGTGAATATGTCGCCGCGCTCGCGCCGATCCTCGGCGGCAAGCCGCTGCCCGACGGTGGCGCGACGGCCGCGCCACGGCCGGCCGACTGGCGCGAGGCGCCGCTCTTCGTCGCGCCGCCGACTGGCGGCGCTCCCGTCGGTCGGCCGCAGCCCGACAGCAGCGTGACGGCGGATTCGCTGCAGCGCGAGGATGCGATATCGCCGTCCTCAGAGAACATTTTCGTCGCGCGCTCCGGACCGGGAGCACCGCAATGAGCACGTATCCATCCCATCGGATCGTGGCGAACAAAAGCGGGTCATGGAGGGGACGCGGCCGGGAACCCGCAACAACAACCGCACGATGGCAGGATAAAGGGCTGCGAGGTGCGCTGCGGTCGGGGTGTTTTGTTTCAACGACTTGTGCGACATTTCTGCGATGTGCGCCTCCGTCGCCTACATCGCGGCGAGAGCGTTTCACGCGCCATTTCAGCAGCTTGCTGCGATGTGCAGTGCCGCGGCCATGAGCGACGAACGTGAGTTCCGCGTCCGCCCTGGCCGCATCCGATCGAGCAAGGCGCAGCGAGCGCGGCCCTTCATCGCCCAGGCGCTCACCGCCGCCCAGAAGGCCGGCGGATCGATCTCCCGGAAGGGGAGGATCGGTCCCGGCAATCGCTCGCGCTTCGGGCGTGGGCAGCGGGCGGCGGTGCAAGCCAATCGCCTGCTCACCGCGCGCTCACGCGGCGCGGTGATCAAGGCGCGGGTGGTGCGCATGAACCAGCGTGGCGGCAACCTGCCCAACCATCTCTCCTATCTTCGCCGCGACGGCGTCACCCGGGACGGGGAGAAGGCGAAGCTCTTCGGTCCCGGTACCGAGGATGCCGATGCCGAGGGTTTCGCCGATCGTTGCAAGGACGACCGCCACCATTTCCGGTTCATCGTCTCGCCCGACGACGCTCTTGAGATGGCCGACCTACGAGCGTTCACCCGCGATCTCGCCGAGCAGATGGAGAAGGATCTCGACACCAGGCTCGACTGGGTGGCGGTCGATCACTGGAATACCGAGCATCCACATGTTCATTTGATCGTGCGCGGCGTGCGCGACGATGGCGAGAACCTCGTCATCTCCCGCGACTACATCAAGGAGGGCATGCGCGACCGCGCGCGCGATCTCATCACACAGGAGCTCGGTCCGCGCACCGATCAGGATATCCGGCGCGCGCTGCAGCGCGAGGTCGAGGCGGAGCGCTGGACCAGTCTCGACCGGCAGCTCAAGCGCGACGGGATGAAGAGCGGCATCATTGACCTCGCGCCATACGCTGGCGAGCGGCCGGACGAGTATCATGCGCTCAAGGTCGGGCGCCTGCGCACGCTCGAGATCTCCGGCGTCGCGCATCAGGTCGGCCACGGCCAATGGTTCCTGTCCGAGGATGCGGAAGCGACGATGCGCCAGATGGGCGAGCGCGGCGACATCATCAAGCGCATGCACCGCGCGCTCACGGAGCGCGGCATCGACCGCGGCGCGGCGAGCTTCGTGCTGGCCGGCGAGAGCATTGACGATCCGGTCATCGGGCGCCTGGTCGATCGCGGCCTCGACGACGAACTGAACGGAACCGCCTATGTCGTGATCGACGGGGTCGACGGCCGCACCCACCACATCAGGCTGCCCGACCTCGACGCCGCTGGCGACAGCTCGCCGGGCTCGATCGTCGAACTTCGCAAGTTCGAGGATGCGCGTGGCCGGCAGAGTATGGCGATTGCCGTTCGCTCTGACCTGCCAATCGAGAGTCAGGTCTCGGCGGCCGGCGCCACCTGGCTCGACCGGCAGGCGGTCAGCCGCGATCCGACCGCGCTCGGCGAGGGCGGCTTCGGCAGCGAGGTGAAGGAGGCGCTCGACCGCCGCGCCGAGCACCTGATTGAGGAAGGTTTCGCCCAACGCCAAGGAAGCCGCGTGATCTTCGCGCGCAGGCTTATCGACACGTTGCGACGCCAAGAGCTCGAGGCGCTCGGCGACAAATTAGCGACCGACCTCGGCCGGCCCTTCAACAAGGCGGCAACGGGAGAGTTCGTTGCCGGCACCTACCGCCAGCGCTTCACATTGGTATCAGGCAGGTTCGCGATGATCGACGATGGGCTTGGCTTCCAACTTGTGCCCTGGAGCCCTGCGCTCGAGAGGAAGCTCGGCCAGCATGTCTCCGGTGTCGCCCGCGGTGACACCGGTGTCGATTGGAGCTTCAGCCGCAAAAGGGGCTTGGGCCTGTAGCTGGCTGTAAGCCTCAACGGGCTCGACATTCCGGCATCCCACTTTCTGACAAGGCGTGAAGTGGAAGTAGTGGCGCCTAACCGGCAGGCGGCGGCAGGAGGTCAAGACAGGTGGTATTGCCGGCCACGGCCAGGAAGTTGATGGCCTCCGCGATCTTAGCAGCCGTACTCGCGTCGCCGGTTGACAGCCCGGCCAGGAAGATCGTCCGCAATTTTTGGGGCTGAGCACCGAGTTCCATGACTTCAACGTGACTGTTTCTGATCAATGCGGCAATCGTCTGTGCCGCCCGAACTGGCTGATCGGAGGAGAAGTCCGCCAGCCTGTCGATCAGGTTGTAGGTTTCTCCGGGCGAGTACCCCGCGTTTGAGGCGGCAATGGTTTGTTGCATGAGCCAGTCCGGCTCGATGCCGCGCTGGTAGTAGAACTGACCGATGGCGCCGATCTCTCTTCGAAATGTGTCACGCTCTGCCGCCGAGCCGGTGGCCGCTGCAAGCCGGCGATCCCAATAGCTGCGCGCGCGAAGCCGCTTCTCTTTGGGCAATGACGCATCGGGCAGCGCGAGTTGACTGCCCAGGAACCACATGGCCTGCTGTCTGGCCTCGACTGGAGCCGTGTTCCAGAAGAGCTCATAGACATCTTCCGGCAGGGCATTGAAAATGTAGAGTATGACCAGATAGTGCGAGAGCCTCTCGGTGAGGTGCGTCCGGTCCCCACCACGCACCTGCTGGCGGAGCCGGTCGATCTCCATGCGGTAGCAGTCGCTCATTTCCCCGGCGAGCCATTGCAGGGGCCCATGATCCATCTGGATGTGTGAAAGCCACGCGGCATCTCGGAGATCGGCGTCCGAGGTTTGGAAAAGCTCCCCAACTTTTGCGGTCAGAAAGGGGGCGGCGAAATAGCTTAGCCAGGCGAGGTACCGTCCGATGATCGCTCGGGGTATTCGCGCGGCAGGATCGACTCGTGCCGTCTCTGCTTCAAGGATTTCACCGATCTCTGGAAGAGAACGGAGGGCGTTGGCAGGATCCTTGCCGACCTCTGTTTCGGGGTTCTTGCTCAGCCAGAAGATCAGGCGGATGTAGAGTTCAAGGGCCGCCCCACGCGACGTCGATTGGGCGCCGAAGTAGACCTGGCGCGCGTAAGTCTCCTCAAAACCTTCGACGTCAGGTTGCGCCGGCGAGCTATGGTAGTAGGCCTGGACCTGTGAGCGGACCTCGTCCGCCAGCTCGAACGCAATGCCCTCCTTGCCCAAGGCCAGTCCAGCGGAAAGCAGCTCCATTCCTTCCATCCGCACCCGCCTCCAGTCGTGGTCGTCGCCCTCGAGGCCAGACGTCGAAGGTTGATCGGTCCGCGACGCAAGTGGCCCAGTGAGGCCGAGTATCCCATGCCAGTTGACGGAGCTCTTGTTGCGCACGGCGGCGGTCAGGCCCTCGAGTATCCGGCGAGCATAAATGGCCGGAACTGCCAGGAACTTGGCAGCGCTCTCGGAATAGGTGGGCGCGTTCTGTTCGGCCGCCTGCCGCAGTTGCTGGCCAAGGGCCGTGACTGTTTGCTTCTTGTCTTCTGCAGAAGGGCGCCAATCATCGAGGAAAGCCACAACGTCGTCGATTGGGCGGGTGGCGAACTCTGCAGGCCCGAGCGGACTAACATCCGGCTCGTGCATCTCGCGAACCCACGCCTCGGGGTCTCCGCTGCGCTCTACTTCGTCCCGGCGGTCGGCAGGCAGCACATCTCGCCAGAACCAGAGCACATCCCGAACCATCGACCCTTCGAATCGACGTTTTTCCTCGTCACCGGGCTCCCGTCCCTCGTGTCGTGAAAAACGTTCGGTCCACCTCGACAGGTACCGAGAGGGAAGGCCGTCCACTATGTCCAGAATGGCTCTCTGGGACTCTGGAGGGAGATTGGGAAACCACGCCAAGGCGAGCTGTCCATATTCGGCGCTGCACCACGTCTCGCCAATCAAACCAGGGTCCGTCAGGTTGGAAGCGGCAAGATCGGGCACCGCGCCGGGATTGAGCGCCAGTACGTGAAGCCGTATGCGGATGAATAGACGGGCGGAGTATCGCGATATCTGCGCAAGCACCGCCGGAAGCTGGTCAGGTTGAGCGGCGTCTATGAGCTTCGTCGAGCGAACGACCTCGCCCATTAGGGCCTCCACCACTGTATGCTTCGGCCCATATTCGCTGATGTCTCGGGACATGTGGTAGGAGTAGTCGCCTGGCGGGTCGTCGATCACGCGACGCTCAATGCGAAGCGCCGCATCCAGGAACTCACAAAGCAGACCGACCAGGTCAGGGCCTAGGCGCGCAGCACACGCCCTGACGTCCTCTGGCAGGAAATGCTCATACATGTGCTGACTGAACAGCGTCGTCAGCTTCCCGTCATCGGAGAACACCCTATATAACGAGCGCATCAGGCGAAGGGCGGCATCCAGCTGCCCGGCGTCGGCGAGGCTCTTGATCAGCTTGTGCAATCCCGACGACATGGGCACGCGCGTGGGCCGGGCGAGCCAACTTTCGACGACGTCGAGCAGATCTGCTGCTTCGGCGGCCGGTAGGGAAGCGAGTGCCTCCGCTCCGTTCCATTGCACGTCGAGGTCGTCTGAACCCTTCGTTTCCTTGAGGGCATTCGCGACGGTTTTCCTGACTGAAGGATCTGTCGCAGCAGCCATCCTAGTCAGGTAGCCACCTGCCGGCCAATGCTGCAAACGCAACCCATCGTCGAGATCATCGAGACTGAGCCGAGGTGGCGCAAGCAACTTGTGGTCGGAAAGGGGATCGAGCCAATCCGGAGTTTCGAGACGCTGGAAGAAGTAGGCCAGAAGAGGAAGGGCGCCGGGAATTTCGCACGACAGCGCTTTCACCGCTGCTCGGCGGTCCGGCATGGCGAGCAGTTCGTCGATACGCCGCACGTAGGCCGCATACTTACCCTGAAGCGCGATCATGAGACCGCGAACCGTCACATCGAACGGTGCTTGCCATTCGGAACGGAACTGCGCGTCGACCTCGAGCGATTGATGGAGCTCGCGCCCGTAATGTGCCCTGCCATGAATTCCCATGATGGATTTCCACGAGCGCGCAATGTCTCCATCTGGAGCGAGGCCGAGCGTTACGACGATCCGTTCGATCTGGTCGCGATGACTAAGCTTTGGCGCCAGAGCTGAGACGGCTCGGTTGGCGGCGGCCGCGTCGTATCCAAGCCCTCTCAAGGCGGCGTTTGCCTGCTGGAGGCGCTCCTGCTCTTGGGAAGAAATGACCAGGGTGAGGTCTGCGGGCGTAGCGAGGAGCTGGCGGAGAACAGCCTCGATCTCCCTGATGGCGTGTCCGGCCAGGGGCACTGAGACGCGCAGAGGAAGCCCGCCTCCAGCGAGACGACAGAAGTCGACGTATCGGTCGGCAATTCGCTTGCCGAGCAGGCGCTGCAGCAGCGCGGCCGTGTTCCGCTGTTCGTCGGAGATATCCGGAGGAGGAAGCTCCTCGGCCATGCGCGTCGATCCCGTTGAAAACCCTCTTATACTCGCCGTCGCCGCTGACCTTAAGATCAGTTTGACTGGCACAGGCTTGGATCAGATCGGATTCTGTTCATGGCCCCACCGCTGCCGTTAATGCCGCAAGCCAAGCGCGGACAGCCGCATCGCGCCTGTCATTGTGCGATGTCGCACGCTGAAGCGCGACCACCGCCGTGATGATCTTGAAGGACGACGTCTCCTGGCCCGACCTTTCCCGGGAAGGAGACGGCAATGTCAGGAACCAAGATCCTCTGGGGACAGATCATCATCGTCAGCCTGATCGTGCTGACGGCGGTCTGGTGCGCCACACAATGGACTGCATGGCGGCTCGGCTTCCAGCCGCAACTCGGCCCGCCTTGGTTCTACCTTGCTGGCTGGCCGGTCTACCATCCGCCCGCGTTTTTCTGGTGGTGGTTCTCTTATGACGCCTACGCGCGATCGATCTTTCATGAAGGCGGCATCATCGCGGCCTCCGGCGGCTTCGTATCCATCGGAGCCGCCATTCTCATGTCCGTCCTGCGTGCCCGGGAGGCGGACAATGTCGAAACCTATGGTTCGGCACGCTGGGCCACACATCCCGAGATCAAGGAGGCTTGCCTGCTTGGGGCCGACGGCGTCGTCCTCGGTCGCTACGAGCGCGACTATCTTCGCCACGACGGCCCCGAGCATGTCCTGTGCTTTGCGCCCACACGGTCGGGCAAAGGCGTCGGCCTCGTAATCCCCTCGCTGCTGACGTGGCCGGGTTCGGCCATCGTCCACGACATCAAAGGCGAGAACTGGAATCTCACCTCGGGCTTCCGCGCACGGCATGGTCGCGTCCTCCTGTTCGACCCGACCAACGCCGAGTCCGCGGCATACAACCCGCTACTTGAGGTGCGCCGCGGCGAGTGGGAGGTTAGGGATGTCCAGAACATCGCCGACATCCTGGTCGATCCCGAAGGTTCGCTCGAGCGGCGCAATCATTGGGAGAAGACCTCCCACGCCCTGCTGGTCGGCGCCATTCTCCATGTGCTCTACGCCGAGAAGGACAAGACGCTGGCCGGCGTCGCCAACTTCCTGTCCGACCCCGCCCGCTCGATCGAGGCGACGCTCGCAGCCATGATGAAGACACGCCACCTGGGCGATGCGGGTCCACATCCGGTCGTGGCCTCAGCCGCGCGCGAACTGCTCAACAAGTCCGACAACGAGCGGTCGGGCGTCCTGAGCACCGCAATGAGCTTCCTCGGGCTCTATCGTGATCCTGTCGTGGCGGCCGTGACGTCGCGGTGTGACTGGCGCATCGCCGAAATCGTTGCAGCCGATCGCCCCGCGACGCTCTATCTCGTCGTGCCACCATCCGACATCAATCGCACCAAGCCGCTGGTGCGGCTCCTGCTAAATCAGATCGGGCGGCGGCTCACCGAGGACCTCAACGCCAAGTCCAGCCGTCACCGCCTGTTGCTGATGCTCGACGAGTTCCCCGCGCTTGGCCGGCTCGACTTCTTCGAGTCGGCGCTCGCCTTCATGGCCGGCTACGGGCTCAAGTCGTTCCTTATCGCCCAGTCACTCAACCAGATCGAACGGGCCTATGGACCGAACAACTCAATTCTCGACAATTGTCATGTCCGCGTTTCGTTCGCGACCAACGACGAGCGCACGGCCAAGCGTGTATCGGACGCGCTCGGTACCGCCACCGAAATGCGCGCGATGAAGAACTATGCCGGGCATCGCCTCTCGCCCTGGCTCGGCCATCTGATGGTGTCGCGCCAGGAGACGGCGCGTCCGCTGCTGACCCCCGGCGAGGTCATGCAACTCCCGCCAGGCGACGAGATCGTCATGGTCGCTGGAATACATCCGATACGCGCACGCAAAGCGCGCTACTACGAGGACAGCCGCTTCAAGGAACGCATCCTGCCGCCTCCTGCGCTCCAGCATCGACATGCCAGAACTGAGGACGACTGGAGCGTTCTCGAAATACCCGAGCGGCCAGACCTCGCAACTGGCGGTCTTCCCTCCATGGCGCCGGTCGATGACGAGGATCCGACCGAATCCGAGAAACGCCGGCAGCCAGAACTCAGCAGCAAGGTCGTGCCCGAGCCCGGGCCTATCCCTGACGACGAATTCGACGTCGACCGTGACGCGGATGACGAGGCGGCGGTCCTGGCCCAGAACCTCACTCACTCGATGCAGAGGATCGCGCGGCAGGCCGATCTGGATCCTGGCGACGGCATGCTGTGAGTCCCGCCATGGCGAAACCCGGCAAGAAGCAGCGGCTCTCCATCTATCTCGATCCGCCGGTGATGAAGGCGTTGGTGGAGCATGCAGCCCGCCGCGACCTGTCGCGCTCGCTGGTGGCTGAGGCCGCCATCGCATCCTTCCTCTCGCCAGACGCCGCCGAGCGCCAGGAGGCGGCAATGGCCAAACGGCTCGACCAGATCGACCGGCGTCTCAATCGGCTGGAACGAGATCTCGGCATCTCAGTCGAGACGCTCGCGGTTTTCGTGCGCTTCTGGCTGACGACAACACCACAGCTTCCAGAGCCTGCTCAGGCGGCGGCGCGCGCCCAATCGGGCAAGCGCTACGATGCCTTCGTGGCTGCGCTCGGTCGCCGGCTCGCGCAGGGTCCCAAGCTACGGCACGAGATTCCCGAGGACGTCCATCCCAAAGGCGGCTAGTCTCCGATGGCACGAATAAGCATGTCTGTTTCTATTCGCGCTAAGGACCCTTCGTTCGGGGTTGCTGTGAGCTCGACCGAATCTGACTATTCGTCACACGCAATTGAAGAAAGTAACGTATCGTCTTCTATCGCGCCGAAGTCCGATTTCACGCTGTGCTGCCAATTAAACGTGGGTTATTCTGAGGATCAGGCTGCGGTCGGAGGGGGCATGGCCACGATCACGAATGCTCACGCATACGCAAACAACGAAGTAGCCTATGTCGCATGGGAAATTGACGAGAAGATTCCCGGTTGCCTGGGTTTCGAGGTCATCCGAGTCTATCTGAATCCTGACGGAAGCGTTGCCAAGCGTCGCGATGGAAGCGACGATCGCGTCTCATGCGCCGCCTGGGTTGGCTTCAAGGGACAGCGCAACCCGCACTGGCTGCCTCATGTCAGCGGCATGTGGCCGATCCAGAAGCTGTCTTGGCGTGACCTCACGCTGCGCAAGAAGCGTGATGGCCTTCGGCGACGCCCCGATGACGTGCGCGTCCGCTACGAGATCCGAGCCGTCGGCGACCTCGGGCCGGGTATGGAACCCGCGCCTGATCCCACGCCCTACAAGGCCAGGGTGGCGAAGAAGGATGAAACCGGAAGGCCCGTGCATGACGCCAACGGCGATCCGGTGATGGTCGAGGTGGCCAGCTATACGGGCACGCCCCGACCACTGGGATATCTCGGCCCGGTCGTGGCCACGAACGACGTGCACGTGACCACGCGTCGCGGCGTCTTCCGCAGCACCTTCACCAACGGGGTCCTCGCAGCTCAATGGCTGCGCAACGTCTTGCTCGAGGGCGACGGCGTGATCGAGCCGAACGAATTGATCGACAAGATCTCCGACCCCAACGATCCGCATCGGAAATACTTGGCCGGAGACGTGCTGCCGCTGCTACGGGAGCTGTTCTCCCGACCGGGGGAATTCTACCTCGGCCTCTACGAGCTGGAGGACCGCGAGCTCATCGACCTGCTGCTCACGAATTCCGATCGAATCCACGTCATCCTCGCCAACACCGGTGCCGAGGGCAAGGTCTGGGACCGGCGCAACGCCGAGGCGCGCCAGGCTCTAATCGACGCGGGCGTCGATATCCAGCATCGCATGTTCAACAACTCGACGCACATCGGACACAACAAGTTCGTCGTGCATGTTCCGACTGGTGGTGTCCCGGCCGCGGTGTTCACAGGCAGCACAAATTGGACCCAGACGGGCATCGCCGGCCAGACCAACAACGCGCTGCTGATCGAGGAGCCTACCGTGGCGACGGTGTTCTTCGACTACTGGACGCGGATGAGGGACGACGCGCTGGTCGTCCCCGACCCGTTCGGCGCGGAGATGAAGGACGCTCAGCAAAGCGGAGCCTTCCGCCAGTCGAACTATACCAAGAGCACGGTTCCCCTCGGCAACGGCGCCGAATTGACCGTGTGGTTCTCGCCGAACACGCCGCAGCGCAAGAAGACCAAGAAATTGCCGCCGGACCTCTCGGACATCTATGGGCGAATGCGCCGCGCCGAGCGTGCGATTCTCTTCCTCGCTTTCTATCCGGGGCAGAGTGGCAACGATTGCATCATCGGGGAGGCAATCGACATCGGGCGCAAGGATCGAAACCTTATCGTAATGGGTGCCGTCTCCAGCGCTCAAGCCATGCCTACGTATCCAAGAAGAAGAACGACCCCGACGATCCTAACGACGATACGCCTGGCCAATCACCACATACGTTCAAGGAAGCCAATGTGGAGATCGTGAGGGCGGCCCGCATCGACGATCGGGCCATGCTCAAGGATTTTGGTGCGGAGCAGCTGGCTGCCCGCGGAATGATTGGCGCGATCATCCATGACAAGGTATTGGTCATTGATCCGTTATCGCCCAATTGCACGGTCGTTCTGGGTAGCCACAACCTCGGCTTCAAGGCCAGCTATTCCAATGACGAGAACATGGTCGTCGTGACCGGTGATCGGGCGCTCGCGGAAGCCTATGCCGTGCACATCCTCGACGTTTACGATCACTACCGTTTTCGCGCGATCCAATCCGAACGGCAGAAGCAGGGCAAGAAGGGGTGGTCCGGCTTCCTCGAAGGGGATGAGAGCTGGCAAGACGGTTATGTTCAGCACAGGAAAGGTGCTGTCATGCGGTACTTTGCGAACGCCTGAGGAGGCCGAAGTCGACTCCAAGTGATCGCTCAAAGGCCCGATTCCTTCGTTCCAAGTCCGCCCTTCAGCAAGCCAACCTGCAGCAACACGCAAGCACAAGCATCGGCATCGAACTGGCAGCCCCGTACCAGCGCCACACCCGCACCTTTCGATTCGGCTGAGACCACGCAGGTTCTGCCGCTGATAGCAGCCAGCGGTGACCCGGCACGCCGTTCCCCTGTAATTCCACGCCAAGGTACGATGGCCGCTTGAGGCTTGTTGCCGCCGGCCCATTCCTGCCTTTTCTACTCATCCCCGATCCAGGGCCCTCGTCGTGCGGGCCTACAAGCGGAGTGGGGACGACGTGTTTGTTTCTTCCAGAGAGTCGGTGGCGGTTGAACGCGGCACGCGCATGCTGCGCACCGCCCTTGGCCCGGCCGTCGCCAGGTTTCTGGACGACCCTGCGATCGTCGAGGTGATGCTCAACCCCGACGGGCGGCTCTGGATCGACCGGCTGGCCAGTGGCCTTGCCGACACCGGCGAGCAACTGTCGGCCACGGACGGCGAACGCATCATCCGCCTCGTCGCGCACCATGTCGGCGCCGAAGTCCACTGCAGTGCCCCGCGCGTTTCCGCGGAGTTGCCCGGGACGGGGGAGCGTTTCGAGGGCCTGCTGCCGCCGGTGGTGGCCGCCCCCGCCTTTGCGATCCGCAAGCCCGCCGTCGCGGTGTTCTCGCTCGCGGACTATGTGGCGGCTGGCATCATGTCCGATGCGCAGGCCGACGCATTGCGCTGGGCTGTCATCGAACGGAAGAACATCCTCGTTGCCGGCGGCACTTCGACCGGCAAGACCACGCTGACGAACGCCCTTCTAGCCGAGGTCGCCCGAACCGGCGATCGGATCGTTCTCATCGAGGACACCCGCGAACTGCAATGCGCCGCGCCCAACCTCGTGGCGTTGCGCACCCGAGATGGCGTCGTCTCGCTCTCCGAGCTTGTACGCTCCTCCCTTCGGCTGCGGCCCGATCGGATACCGATCGGCGAGGTGCGCGGCGCCGAGGCGCTCGACCTGCTGAAAGCCTGGTCGACCGGCCATCCGGGCGGCATCGGGACCATACACGCCGGCACCGCCATCGGTGCGCTGCGGCGGCTCGAACAGCTCATCCAGGAAGCCGTCGTCACCGTGCCGCGCGCGCTCATCGCCGAGACCATCGACGTCATCGCCGTGCTCTCGGGCCGCGGGTCGGCGCGTCAGCTCGCCGAACTCGTCCACGTCACCGGGCTCGGAACGACCGGCGACTACGTCCTTGCCCCCACGATCACCGCCCCCGAACCCAATGGAGCCACGCAATGACAATGACCCTGCGCGCCCGCGCGCGCCTCGCCGCGACCGCGCTCGCCACCTCGCTCACCTTCATCATGACGAAAGCCGCATATGCGGCCGGATCCTCCATGCCGTGGGAGGAGCCGCTGCAGCAGATCCTCGAATCGATCGAAGGGCCTGTCGCCAAAATCATCGCGGTGATCATCATCATCGTCACCGGGCTGACGCTCGCCTTCGGCGATACCTCGGGCGGCTTCAGGCGACTGGTCCAGATCGTCTTCGGTCTCTCGATCGCCTTCGCGGCCAGTTCCTTCTTCCTTTCCTTCTTCAGCTTCGGCGGCGGGGCCGTCATCTGATGGAAGAGGTTCCGGGTTTCTCAGCGCCCGTCCGTCGGGCTCTGACCGAGCCGATCCTGCTCGGCGGCGCCCCGCGCTCGGTCGCGATCCTTAACGGCACATTGGCCGCCGCGCTCGGCCTCGGCCTCCGGCTCTGGGTCGTCGGGATCGTGCTCTGGGCGATCGGCCATTTGGCCGCCGTCTGGGCGGCCCGGCGCGATCCGCTCTTTGTCGAGGTCGTGCGCCGGCACCTGCGCATCCCCGCGCATCTCGGATTGTGAGGCGCGCGATGATGAACCTCGCAGAATATCGCCGCACCGGCGCCCGCCTCGCGGACTACCTCCCATGGGCAGCCCTCGTCGGCCAGGGAGTCGTCCTCAACAAGGACGGCAGTTTCCAGCGCTCGGCAAAATTCCGCGGACCCGACCTCGACAGTTCGGTTCCGGCCGAACTGGTCGGTGTTGCCGGGCGCCTCAACAACGCCTTTCGCCGCCTCGGCTCGGGCTGGAGCATCTTCGTCGAGGCGCAGCGGCATGAGGCCGCGACCTATCCGCGAAGCACATTCCCCGATGCCGCCTCTGCCCTGATCGACGCCGAGCGCAAGGCGGACTTCGAGGAAGCTGGAACGCACTTCGAGTCGAGCTACTTCCTCACCTTTGTCTATCTGCCGCCGGCCGAGGATTCCGCCCGCGCAGAAGCCTGGCTCTACGAGGGCCGCGAGCAGACCGGGGTGAACCCCTGGGAGATCCTCAGGGGCTTCATCGATCGCACCGACCGCGTGCTCGCGTTGCTCGAGGGCTTCATGCCCGAATGCCGCTGGCTGGATGACCCCGAGACGCTGACCTACCTGCATTCGACGGTCTCGACGAAGCGTCACCGCGTCGCCGTTCCCGAGACGCCGATGTATCTCGACGCACTGCTCGCCGATCAGCCGCTCGCCGGTGGGCTCGCGCCGCGCCTGGGCGACACACATCTGCGGGTTCTGACCATTGTCGGCTTTCCGGGAACGACAACCCCTGGAATTCTCGACGAACTCAACCGCCTCGCCTTCCCCTACCGTTGGGCGACACGCGCCATCCTCCTCGACAAGACCGATGCCACGCGGCTGGTGACGCGCATCCGCCGCCAGTGGTTTGCCAAGCGCAAGTCCATCGCGGCGATCGTCAAGGAGGTGCTGACCAACGAAGCCTCCGCGCTGGTCGATACGGACGCGGCGAACAAGGCCGCCGATGCGGATCTCGCCCTCCAGGAACTTGGCGCCGACTATGCCGGCGAGGCCTATGTCACGGCGACCGCCACCGTCTGGGACGCCGACGCCGGCATCGCCGACGAAAAGCTCCGGCTAATCGAGAAGGTCATCCAGGGCCGCGACTTCACCGGCATGGTGGAGACCATCAACGCCGTTGACGCATGGCTCGGCACGCTGCCCGGCCACCTCTACGCCAATGTGCGCCAGCCACCCATCAGTACGCTGAATCTCGCCCACATGATCCCGCTCTCAGCGGTGTGGGCGGGGCCGGAACGGGACGAGCATTTCCGAGCACCCCCACTGCTCTTTGGCAGGACGGAAGGCTCGACCCCGTTCCGGTTGTCCCTTCACGTTGGCGACGTCGGCCACACCCTGGTCGTCGGACCGACCGGCGCGGGCAAGTCGGTGCTGCTAGCGCTGATGGCCCTGCAGTTCCGCCGCTACGAAAGCTCCCAGGTCTTCGCCTTCGACTTCGGCGGTTCGATCCGCACCGCCGTGCTGAGCATGGGCGGTGACTGGCACGACCTCGGCGGTGAACTCACCGAAGGCACCGAGACCTCGGTCTCGCTCCAGCCCTTTGCCGGCATCGAGCACACGCGGGAACGCGCCTGGGCCGCCGACTGGCTCGTCGCCATCCTCGCCCGCGAGGGTGTGCTGATTATGCCGGACGTCAAGGAGCACATCTGGACGGCGCTCACTTCCCTCGCTTCGGCCCCCGTTGCGGAACGCACGGTCACAGGGCTTACGGTGCTTCTTCAGTCCAATGATCTGAAGCGCGCGCTCGAACCCTATTGTGTCGGTGGGCCGTATGGGCGGCTGCTCGACGCCGAGGCAGAAACCCTCGGCTCGGCGTCTGTCCTGGTGTTCGAGACCGAGGGGTTGCTCGGCACCGGCGCCGCGCCGGCCACGCTCGCCTACCTCTTCCACCGTATCGCTGGGCGGCTCGATGGAAGGCCGACCCTCGTCATCGTCGACGAGGGCTGGCTGGCGCTCAGCGATCCTGGCTTTGCCAGCCAACTCGCCCAGTGGCTGGTCACGCTGCGCAAGAAGAACGCCAGCGTGATCTTCGCGACCCAGTCGCTGGCCCAGCTCGAAAAGAGCACGATCGCGGCCGAGATCATCGACTCCTGCCACTCCCGCATCCTGTTGCCCAACGATCGCGCGATCGAGCCTCAACTCACAGCAATCTATCAGCGCTTCGGTCTCAACGACCGGCAGATCGAGATCATCGCCCGGGCCATGCCCAAGCGCGACTACTACGCGCAATCCCGCCGCGGCAACCGCCTGTTCGAGATCGGTCTCGGCGATGTCGCGCGAACCCTGTGCGCGGCGTCGGCAAAGTCGGATCACGCCTTAATCGAAGAGGTGCTGGCCGAGCATGGGCGCGACGGCTTCCTCGACGCCTGGCTGCGCGCTCACGAGCTCGATTGGGCTGCCGACCTCATCCCCAACCTCACCAATCTCGCCGCACCGACGGCGGCGCTCGATCAACCCACTGAGGAGATGCTCCCATGACCCGTTCCCGCTCGCGCATCCGTCACATCCTGTTCGTCACCACCATGCTGACGTTGCCGGTGACCTTGTCGCCTCTCGCCGTCACACCTGCCCATGCCCTGTTCGGCTTCGGCGACATCGTGTTCGACCCGTCCAACTACGCCGAGAACGTGCTGCAGGCGGCTCGGGCGCTCGAACAGATCAACAATCAGATCCAGAGCCTCCAGAACGAAGCTCAGATGCTGATCAACCAGGCGCGCAATCTCGCGAGCCTGCCGTATTCGTCGCTCCAGCAGATTCAGGAATCCGTCCAGCGCACCCAGCAGCTGCTGGGCGAAGCCCAGCGCATCGCCTTCGACGTCCAGCAGATCGACCAGATCTTCTCGCAGCAATACGCCGACATGGACCTCTCCGCCTCCGACCAGGAACTCATAGATCTCGCTCGCAAGCGCTGGCGCAACACCGTCGGCGCGCTCCAGGATGCGATGCGCGTTCAGGCCGGCGTCGTCGGCAACATCGAGACTCAGCGCGCGGAACTGTCAGCTCTCGTCGGGGAAAGCCAGGGTGCGACCGGCGCGCTGCAGGCGACCCAGGCGGGCAATCAGATTCTCGCCCTTCAGGCCCAGCAACTCGCCGACCTCACGGCCATGCTCGCTGCCAACGGCCGAGCCGACGCGCTCTCCGCTGCCGAGCAGGCGGCCGCTGCCAAGCAGGGTCGCGAACAGCGTCGCCGGTTCCTCGAACCCGGCGCCGGCTACCAGCCCGGCGACGCCAGGATGTTCCCGGGCAGCAACTGACAGCAACGAGAGGGCGATCCATGCACGGCAAGATGCTCGCCCGCATTGCGCTGATCATCGTGCTCGCCTTGGCCATGACCGCCGAGGCGATCCACCGGGCGCGCGAGGATCTTTCGGCCGCGATCCCTCCTGCTACAGCCGGCGCCGAGGCAGTTCGGCCGTCCGCGCTGGGCGATGCGCTGAAGCGCTGCCAGCAGTTGGGCGAGGCGGCGACGCGCGATGCTGGTTGCCTCGACACATGGGACGAGAACCGCCGCCGCTTCCTCTCACCGGCGGGAGCGCAATAGTCATGGAAGGCACAGGCGTAATCGATCGGTTCCTGGAGGTTTTCACCTCCTACATCGACAGCGGCTTTGGCCTGCTGGGTGGTGAAGTCAGCTTCATCGCTTCGACGCTGATCGTCATCGACATCACGCTGGCGGCGCTGTTCTGGGCCTGGGGCGCCGACGAGGACATCATCGCGCGCCTCGTCAAGAAGACCATCTTCGTCGGCATCTTCGCCTACCTGATCGGCAACTGGAACAGCCTCGCGCGCATCGTCTTCGACTCCTTCGCCGGCCTTGGTCTGATGGCCTCGGGCACCGGCTTCTCGGTCGAGGACCTGATGCGGCCCGGGCGCGTCGCGCAGACCGGGCTCGACGCCGGTCGGCCGCTGCTTGAGGCAATCGCCGAACTCTCCGGCTACTGGGCCTTCTTCGAGAATTTCCTGCAGATCATCTGCCTGCTGATCGCGTGGGTGCTGGTGCTCCTCGCCTTCTTCATCCTCAGCGTGCAGCTCTTCGTCACGCTGATCGAGTTCAAGCTGACGACCCTTGCCGGGTTTGTGCTCATCCCCTTCGGCCTCTTCAGCCAGTCGGCCTTCATGGCCGAGCGCGTCCTGGGGAATGTCATCTCCTCGGGCATCAAGATCCTGGTGCTCGCCGTTATCATCGGCATCGGCTCAACGTTGTTCGGCGAATTCACTGCCGGCTTTGGCGGCGAGCAGCCAACGATCGACGATGCGATGGCCATTGTGCTGGCTGCATTGTCGCTCCTCGGCCTCGGCATCTTCGGCCCCGGCATCGCCAATGGCATCGTCTCGGGCGGCCCCCAACTCGGCGCCGGCGCAGTCGTGGGAACCGGCCTTGCGGCAGGGGGCGCGGCCGTCGCGGCCGGCGGCTCGGCGATGCTGGCCGCGAGGGGTGGGCGAGCGGCGATCTCCGCAGGGGCGGCCAGTGCCCGTGGTGGCGCCGCGCTCGCGGGCGGCGCGTCCACGGCCTATTCGCTGGCCACGGTGGGGGAGACGGGACCTGCCGGGGTCGCTGCCGGGCTCGGTGGCGTTGCGCGCGCTGCGGAAGGCGCAGCGGCGTCCCCGCTCAAGCGCGCCGCGTCGCGTGTCTCCGACAGTCTCAGTTCCTCCTTCGATGAAGGTAGTCGGTCCGCCTTCGCCGCCACGGGCGGCTCATCCTCGATGGGCACCGTCGGCGGCACGCCTGCCCAGCCGGCCGGTCCCGGCACCCCCGACACGCCACCCGCCTGGGCCCGCCGGATGCGTCACAGCGGCACCATGAGCCACGGCGCAATGGCCGCCGCCCACGCCGTGCGCTCCGGCGACAACCATAGCGGAGGCGCCTCCGTCAGCCTTTCCGAGAGAGACAATCCATGACGTTCTTCAAGCGCGCATCGACGCATTACGGCAAATCCCCCGAACCCGAGACACCGTACCAGCGCGCCGCGCAGGTCTGGGACGAGCGCATCGGCTCGGCCCGTGTCCAGGCGAAAAACTGGCGCCTGATGGCTTTCGGCTGCCTCATCCTCTCCGCCGGCTTCGCCAGCGCTCTTGTCTGGCAGTCGGCACGCGGCACCGTCGTGCCCTGGGTGGTCGAGGTCGAGCGCACCGGCGAGGCGCGCGCCGTCGAGCCAGCGACTGCGGACTACCAGCCCACCGATCCGCAGATCGCATTTCATCTCGCTCGGTTCATCGAACAGGTTCGCAGCCTGCCGGCCGATCCCATCGTCGTCCGTCAGAACTGGCTGCGCGCCTACGAATTCACCACCGATCGCGGCGCCACCGCTCTCAACGACTATGCCCGCTCAGCCGACCCGTTCACGCGTGTCGGACGGCAGCAGGTCGCGGTTGAGGTTTCGAGTGTCATCCGCGCTTCGCCGGACTCGTTCCGCGTCGCCTGGACGGAGCGCCGCTACGAGAACGGACAACTCGCCGGCACCGAACGCTGGACCGCCATTCTCACGATCGTCATCGAGCAGCCGCGCGACGCCGAGCGCCTTCGCCGCAACCCGCTGGGTGTCTTCGTCAATGCCATCAACTGGTCAAAGGAGCTGGGGCAATGACCAGACCGACGATCCACAAACCCGATAGTCCGGTGTTCCGTAATTCCGCTTCCACGCTTGGCATCCTGGTGCTGTCGACCGTGACGCTCGCGTCCTGCGCCACCGCGCCGAAGCCGCCGCAGATCAGCTATGACGCTCATGTCCCGCCGCTGCCGGCGGTCGCGGTCAGCACCGGCGAAGCGACGCCACGGCCGATCCTCGTGCCGCCCTCCTGGACGCCGTCCAAGGGCGGTGATCCCGCGAGCACCCCAACTGGCCGCGTCGAGAACGCCAATGTCGCGGCGCGGGTCGAACCTCGGAAGGACGGCTACTTCAACGCCATCCAGATGTACCCGTGGAGCGAAGGCGCGCTCTATCAGGTCTACGCCGCGCCTGGACAGATCACCGTTATCGCGCTCGAGCCCGGGGAGAGCCTGACTGGCGCCGGGCCAATCGCCGCCGGCGACACTGCCCGCTGGATCATCGGCGACACCGAGAGCGGCAGCGGCGCCACAAGGCGCGTCCATGTGCTGGTCAAGCCGACCCGCACCGACATCACTACCAACCTCGTCATCACCACGGATCGCCGCACCTACCTCATGGAGTTGCGGTCCGGCGAGAGCCCCTACATGCCGGCCGTTGCCTGGGCCTACCCTCAAGTCGCTTCGCAGCGGTCCAACATCCCGGCCACGCCCGTGATACCGGTGCAGGCGGCGCGCAACCACCGCTATGGCCTGACCGGCGACGCCCCGCCCTGGCGGCCCGTCTCAGTCTATGACGACGGACGCCGTGTCTATGTCGAGTTCCCGCGCGGCATCGTCCAAGGCGAAATGCCGCCGATCTTCGTCATCGGCTCGAACGGCGAGCCCGAAATCGTCAACAGCCGCATCTACCAGAACATCCTGATCGTGGATCGCCTCTTCGGCGCAGCCGAGTTGCGCCTCGGCAGCGGCAAGCAGCAGCAGACCGTCAGGATCGTGCGCACTGATGGGAGGCCCGCGACATGAGCGAGACCAACACCGGGACCGAGAGGGACATCGGCGCGCACACACCTGAGAAGGCAGGCGCCATGCGCCTGCGCTCTGAGCCGCCACGCGTCACGCGCATCTCCCGCCGGGTGTTGGCCGGTCTCGGGGTGGTTGTCGGCCTCGGTATTGGCGGCGCATTGATCTACGCGCTCCAGAGCACCGATCGGCAGCCGAACCAGAAAGAGCTCTTCACCACTGACCGCCGGCAGACGGCCGATGGTCTGCAGGGACTGCCAGACGACTACAGCGGCATTCCACAACTCGGGCCGCCGCTTCCCGGCGATCTCGGCGGACCGATTGTGCGCGCCCGTGAGGAGGGCCGCGACGTTCCTGCCGAGATCATGCCGGTGCAACCCGATCCTGAAGAACAGCGTCGCCTCGCCGAAATGGAGGCGGCACGCACGAGCAAGATCTTCTTTCAGACAAGTTCCGCTGTTGCCTCCGACGCACCGGGCATTCGATCCGTGCCGGGCAGTTGGGTGCCGAACCTCAACGGCGCTGGCTCGGAAGATCGGCATCAGGCCTTCCTTGATGCCGAGGTCGACCGCCGCACGGTCGCGCCGGATCGCGTGGCATCGCCCGCCTCGCCCTTCGTGCTGCAGGCCGGTTCAGTAATACCGGCCGCGCTCATCACCGGCATCCGCTCCGACCTTCCCGGTCAGATCACCGCCCAGGTCACCCAGCACATCTATGACAGCCCAACTGGAAGCATACTGCTCATCCCGCAGGGCACCCGCATCATCGGCGAGTACGACAATGGTGTCGGTTTTGGCCAACGCCGCGTCTTGCTGGTCTGGAACCGGCTCATCTTCCCGAACGGTCGCTCCATCGTTCTCGAGCGCCAGCCCGGTGCGGACACGGCAGGCTATGCCGGTCTGGAAGATGGCGTCGACTATCATTGGTGGGACCTGATGAAGGCCGCGGGTCTCTCGACGCTGCTCGCCGTCGGTGCGGAACTGACGATGGATGACGACAACCGCCTCATCCATGCGATCCGCAGTGGGTCCCAGGACACCATCAACGACGCCGGCCAGCAGATCGTCCAGCGCCAACTGCAGGTCGCACCGACATTGACGATCCGCCCTGGCTTCCCCGTAAGGGTGATCGTCACGCGCGATCTCGTCCTCAAACCCTATGGAGCAGCGCAGTGACCAAACTCAAGCTCGGTGCGATTCCCGACGACAAGCCCGTCAAGGTCACGCTGGAGCTGCCGGCCGCTCTGCATCGCGACTTGGTGGCCTATTCCGAGGCGCTCTCTCGCGAGACGGGGCGGGCCATTGGTGATCCGATCCGGTTGATCGCACCGATGCTGGAACGCTTCATTGCCACGGACCGAGGTTTCGCACGGTCGCGCAAGGTGCCGGGCAGTTCTTAGCCATCTCCCGCGGCCCGCTCTCCAGATCGAGCCGACCCAAAGCCACGGAGGTGCTCAAGCAGTCTCTTGAGCGCGGGGTTAGGATTCGTCTCCATCCAGATTGCTTGAAGCGACATGACGTTCCTGCCCGTGAGAGGGACGAGCGCCACTCCGTCGCTACTGGCACCCGGCGGCCGGCCGATCGCAAGCGTCACGCCAAACCCCATCGCGACCATGTTGATGAGGTTGCATTGACAGACGCTATGTATATGCACCTTCGGTTTGACGTTCCACCTTGCCATCCGCGTGACGAGGTACTCCTCCAGGTCAGGACCCAATCCTCCCCCACCAAGTATGAAGCGCTCGGATTGCAGATCTTGGAAGCTCAATCTGCGTTGGCGCCCAAGGCGGTGAGACTGAGGAAGCACCGCAACTAAACGCTCGTCCCACAGATGCAGTGATGGAATCGTCGGTTCATGAGCCCGGCTTTTCGCCACGAACGCCACATCCACCTTTCGCTGATGAACCAGCGTCCAGCTGGCGCTGGAGGTGCTCTCCACGATCTCGACTGAGACCCCTCCGTACTCGGCGCGGAACCGCTCAAACCAACGACCCAGCAGCACGAGGGGTACACTAACGCCTACGGTAAGGTGGCCGTGCTCGCCGCGCTGGAGGCCTCCTATTCGCTGCATCGCGCGCTGCAAATGATCGAAACCCTGGCTGGCCTCTTCGAGGAACCTGACCCCGGCCGTTGTGGGCTGTATGCCCGCATGGCCTCGCTCGAAAAGTTCCGCACCGACGCGATGCTCAAGGCTCCGCACGCCTCTGCTAACCGTAGACTGCTGAATGTTGAGCGCGGCCGCGGCGCGCCGAAAGCTTCCGTGTTCTGCCGACGCCATGGCATAGCGGAATAATCGGAAATCAACATGAAGTTCAGGCATCCAATAACCCCTCAGCGGTGCCGCTGTGCGATCAGGCCGTTCACGGAATCCCATCTGCCGGCTGATCAGGCTCGGGCGCCAACGACCGTACTCTGACTCTTTGGTCGCGCCCCGCCCGACCTGCGCTCCCTAGGATGGTGAAGCCAGGGAGCGCTGCGATCGCATCACGCGCGTCTTGCTGCCTCAGACTGAAACCGGTGTTGTGACAGGACAGGTTCGTGCAGCCCGGCCTTGTCGCCCAGGCGATGGCGCATAGCATCGGAAATCTCGAACAAGCCCGCGTAAGTCATGGTCTTGTCGATGCGCGTTGGTGCACCGATGATTTCGTATGGGCAATCGACGGCTCTGAAAATCCGAGCCATTCGGGCGTCGAAAACCGAGACGATATGCTCGACACCGGCAAGTTGCGCTGCTTCCACCAGCCCGCACAGCAACTCAACCGTCGTGGTGTTGACGACTTGATTAGCGTCCTGACGCGTATGACCGACCACCAGTGCTGGGTTGATGGCGAAGCGCGAGCTTTCCCAGATCAATGGGCTCTCTGGCGCGCCACCCGGAACGAGGGTCGCGAAGACGTCGCGCAGCATGTTGGGTCCGGTGGTGGGCAACAGCCGGACCGCGCCTTGGAGCGCGCCGGTCTGCTCGTCGACGGAGAGCAGGTAAAGCGGGTCTTCGGCGTCGAAGCGGTCAATTTCCCAGCCATTGGTTACGGTGACATCCCATTCAAGCCGGGCGGCGAAAACGGCCGCTCGCATCCGAAACATTGCGTCAATCACGGTAGGATGGCTGTCGCGATCCACGCCTTCGATGGTGATGATCATGGTGTCGCCCCATGCGTTCTGTTGAAAACGCAGAAGCACCTAGACCTTCGCGAGTCGGGCCGAAATCCGGCGCAAACGCCGGATTTACGACGCTTCGCGAGCAGACTAGCCTTCTAGGCTTTGCGGGGAGAAAGGTGCGTGCTTCCTCTCTCGAGCATGCCGCGGTGCGTCCAGCACGCCTTCCACGACCAACTCGCGAGAGGGGTGATGCACATCGGGAATCACCTGATGCCTGCGCGGGTTCTTCCCGAAACGCTAAACTTTAGAACACTATCGCGTTCCATCCGGGGAGGATTACAGGGCCGTGAGCAGGTACACGAAAATCTTTGGCGATATCAAGATGACCACTGCTATACTGTCATTGGTCATGATCGCCATCATCGGCTCCATCACTGCCGTCTCCGGCGTGATTTACCTCAACCTGCACGATCAAGCGCTCGCCGCCAGCAAGGAGCAGCAGATCACCAATCTCGGGACGGCCGCGACGATTCTCGAACGCAGGCTCTCCGGATCCTTACTGAGCTGGACAGAGGAAGCAACGATCGGTTCCTTCCAGAGCTGGAGTATACCGCCATTCTACGAAACGAAGACGATAGATTCCGTGACACGCGTAACCAAGCAGGATGCCAGCATCTACGTCTTGGATGCCACCACGAAGAACTTTGTGAGCAAGAGGACAAGCATCGCCGGGGACGACGGAGTTCGCATCACTGACAACCTGCTCGATGCCAACAGCGCCGCCTATGCCGCGCTGGCGGCGCGGTCGACCATTGCATCGACATCAGCAAGGAAGCCACGTTCGATATCTGCGTCTGGCAGCAATGGTCCGGTCTTTAGCATTCAAACTCACGCATAGGGACGGAGTGTATCACGGCAGTTCCGAAAGCAGGCTTGCCTTGCCCGCTCGATTGACGGCATGGGTGCTGTTGGCGGCACCGAGCTTGTGGCGGGCGCTCTCCAGGTAGCAACGCACTGTGCGCTCAGCGATGCCGAGAATCGTTGCGCACTCCCAATGGGTCTTGCCCTCCGCAATCCAGCGCAGGCATTCACGTTCGCGACGTGATAGAGCAGCGGTGTCGGCGATATGGTTTCCTTCTAGCCGCACGATCGCCCAGTGCATATGAAGCGCGATCAACTGGAAATCGCGCATGTAGGCGAGGCGCAAGCGTTGCCAGTCCCGCGTACTGGCATTGCTCGTGATGGAGACGAGCGCCCGATCGCCGTGACGCCCATGAACAGGCAGGGAAATCCCATGCCGGCCGAGGCCGAATTCGCCGGCCTCGCCAAAGAGCCTGCGCACCGTCTGCTCATGCCGGTCAAATTCAGACCAGTCGATCGGCAGCATGCGGCGCAGGCCAACTTGGATCGCCGGATCAACGTCAACGAAATGCTCGGCCTTGTAGTGATCGATCCACTCGGGCGAATAGGTCACGGCGAGGTAAGGGCCGTCGTCCGGCCGATCAGTCAGGCCAACTCCGAGATAGGCGACCGACTTAAGGTCGTAAACGTCGAGCAGCTTCGCCAGTAGGGTCGAGATCTCAGCCGCGTCGAGCAGTTCGTCGATCTCCTCGAGCATGTCGAGAAGCTCCACATCGGTGTCAGCATGGGCTCGACGGATCATTGGCCACTTCCTTTCGTTCGAGCCGCGTGTCAGGGCCGGCCGGCTTTCCAATAGGAGCCGGTGGGCTACCCGGGAGGAGATTGATGCCCACCGGCGTCCTGGCCACCGTGACCTCCGGGTGGCCAGGAACTGATTGCCAACGCGCCCGAGGTCGAGCGACTTGGATCTGCGCTGAGGTGAGACGAAGCCGAGACTGAGCCGTAGGGACCGCTCTCACTCACCCCAAACTCGCTGGTCTGCAGCATCGACCGCACTAGACGAAGCGACGCAAACTCAGGGAAAATCCTACCCTCGTGGTCGCTGGCTGAAAGCAACCTTGCCGCCTATGACGCAGCCGTTACCACCACCTCGATTAGGGTATCTTTGCCTAAGTCAGACACGCCGATTGTGGCTCGCGCGGGAAGGTGCTCCGACGGGAGCCATTCCAGCCACGCTTCGTTCATACGGTCTCTCTGCGAAAAGTCAGACACGTATATCATAGCCGTCAGAAGCTTTTCTTTTGACGAGCCCACTTCGGCCAAGAGTTCATCGATCCTTCGGCATATCTGGGCAGTCTGTCCCTTCATGGACTGTGACTTGTCGTCTGCCACGAGGCCTCCGAAGTGGAAGACTCCGTTATGTTCCACCACCCTGTGATTGATCTTCGTCCTTACATGTCGCGTAATCATGTGGCCTCCCACGCAAGCATTCCTTAGGCGAAACGTTTGATGCTGAATGGTTCGATAGGGGCATCGGTCGAACCCTTTGCGATTAGTTCGGCCATCACTTCCCCGACAGCGGGGGCCAGTTGAAAGCCATGCTCGGAAAAGCCGAAGGCATGAAAGGCGTTTTCTTCAGTCGATGACGGTCCTATTACTGGTATCCGATCGGGCATACAGCCCTCGATACCTGACCATGATCGAATGATTGTGGCGTTGGCCATAATTGGGAAGATGCCGATTGCGGTTTCCGCAGACAGTCGCAACTGCTCGAAGTTGATTTCCGTGACATTGCTTCCCGGCTCGGCCCGTCCACGACGCGCTCCTCCGATGACCACGGTTCCGTTAGGCATCTGCTTGAAGGACAAGGGACGACCGGCCGCTCCGACCACGGCACGACAAAAGGGTGGCATCCTGTTGGTGACGATCATCATGGGTGCGACGGCTTCGACCGGCGCCCTTTCACCCAACTGCTGGGCGATGCCGCCGGCCCATGCGCCAGCGCAATTCAGCAGGTAGCGCCCGACGAAGGTTTCACCGTTGCTACAAGTCACCGTCCAGTCGCCACCCGTACGATGAACTGTCTGGACCGCTGTCTTCTCATGAAACTTTGCCCCCAGAGCCTGGGCCTTCCTCTGAAAGGCAAAGGTCGTCTGGTAGGGAAGCGCAAATCCGTCGTCCAGGCTAGCTAGAGCCCCAACACAATGTCCGGCGACGGCCGGAAGATACTCTCGCAGTTCCCCCCGTCCGATAATGGTCTCGTGCTTGAAACCCAATGCGCAAACATCGGCGGCGCGCGCTCTTAGCGCTTCAAGTTCGGCCTTCGTCTCGGCAACCCTGATCTGCGGGGCATTTTGAAAGCCGCAGTCATCGTCGACGAGATCCTCGATCCGATGCCAAATCTCCATTGATCGCTGCGAGAGAGGAATCTCGGCGAAATGCCGACCAAGGCGCCGCACACCGCCAGCATTCGTACCCGAGGCGTGTCGCGCTACCGTGTCCTTTTCGAAAACGATCACGGACAGACCGCTCATTGCGGAATTGAGCGCTGCTGCACAACCATGAATGCCGCCGCCGACAACGATGAGATCAGCCGTCTTATTCATGAAGCGCTCTCAATTGCCACGCTATGGTTTTGTTTCTGCCTTGCCCAATGCAGCAAGTTCACGAAGCGCCAACGGCTTCAGCGGCGGACGAATCCGGTAGTAGTCGACTGCCGATGGAGTTTCCCCGCGACGCTCAGCGATGATCTCTGTCGCTGCCAATCCGCAAACACGGCCCTGACAAGGCCCCATGCCGTTTCGCAAGTACGATTTCACCTGGTTCAGCCCGGTGGCGCCAAGGTCAACAACAGCGCGTATCTGACCTGCCGTCGTCTCCTCGCAGCGGCAGATGATCGTCTCGTCTGCTGGCGCTGTGATGTCGACTGAAGGGGCATATAGGGCTTCGAGGAACGGGCGGATCGACAACTCCGCGCGAAGCTTTGATAGTAGCCTATCAATGTCGTGCGAAGGCGCCCTACCCAGCTTTTGCGCGATGCGTTTGCCAACGATCCGGCCCTGCAAAGCAGCAGCTCGCGCCCCCCCGATGCCGCCCCCGTCACCAGCAACAAAGACATTCGGAACGCTGGTTTCGCCGAATTGATCAAACCGCGGCACGAAACAGCGCTGGTTCTCGTTCCATACGTGATCGCACCGTAGTAGGCGGGATATTTGCTGGTTCGGAACCACCCCTTGGTGCAAGGCCACGAGTGCGGTCTCGATTCGATGCAGGTGGCCGCTGGAATAGAACGTTACCGCCTCCGCCCGCTTTTCGCCGACAACGGCAATCCTGGTAGCACCGGGATAGATCGGTATGCCTGCCCGTTTCACGGCAAGCATTAATGCCGCGCCTTTTTTAAGGTAACTGACGGTAGGCGAATTCAATCGAAGTTTTCGAAGCGCGGCGACATAACGGGAGCGGGGGACGGTCTCGACGATTGCTCTCGGCTTGGTCCCGGCAGTGATCATCTGCGCCGCAACCAGCCAAAGCAGCGGGCCTGAACCGACAAACGTCACACCGTCATCAAGAAGGCCCGGACCTTTGAGCATGATCTGACACGCACCGGCGGTCATGACGCCGGGCAACGTCCAGCCAGGCATGGGTGTCGGCCTCTCAATGGCGCCGCTTGCAACCACCAGAGCTCCAGTGGCCAATTCTGTGGAAGCCCCATCCTTCGAATAGATGATGCGAAGTTCGGGATTGACGTTCCAGACGGTGGCTCCAGCCACATAGGCGGCCCCGCAGGCGCGAAATTCTCGAACCAGTTCGAGACCTTCCTCATAGTCTTTCCCGAGGATCGACAGTTGGTGCGAACTAGCATGTTCAACCGCACGGTAGATCTGTCCGCCTGGGGCGTGTTGTTCATCTAGCAGGATCGTCGAGAGCCCGGCGCGAGCACATTCGATCGCCGCTGTCATGCCGGCTGGGCCGCCGCCAATGATCGCGACGTCACAAAAGGTCATAAAAGTCTTCCTCGGAAGGACGCCGCTGCCGGCGAACGACCATGCCTTCTCTGACCGGCATCATGCAGGCCTGACGATCATAAACCCCATCAACTTCGACAAGGCACTCGAAGCAAATTCCCATCATGCAGTAGGGGCCGCGTTCAGCACCAGAAACAGGAGTGGAGCGGAAGACCGCCTTCCCAGCCGCCAAAAGAGCTGATGCGATCGAATCTTCCGGCGTAGCCGTAATCGTCTGGCCCTCAAACTTGAAAGCCAGCGGAGCGCCATCCTTTGTTTCAATGCGCTTGAACATGAGTTCTCACCTCTGGAGCACGTTGAGTTCTCGCGAGCAGCGCGTGAGAAGTTCCGCTCCATCTTCGGTGATCAGGTAGGTGTCCTCGGGATGTGCGGAGAAACCGGGCAAGTAGATGCTCGGCTCGATCGTAACGACCATTCCGGCTTGCAGCGGAAGTTTGTCGCCCGCGCCGATTTCAGGAAGTTCGGCAGCCTCCAGGCCGACACCGCGGCCGGTGCGATGGACAAATGTTTCGCCGATGCCTGCCTTGTCGAGCATTTCACGCGCGACCAAGTCCGGAACTTCGGCCGCAACGCCTGGTCGCAACACCGAAACCGCCTTATCATAGGCATCGAGCACTATCCGGAAAGTATCCTGCTCAGTCGAAGTCGGCTTCCTCATGGACACGTTTCGCGCGAAGCCGATGCGGTAATTCTGAAACTGCGGCACTCGGCAAAAGTCGAGCAGGATCATATCGTCGGGCTCGATGGCGCGAGTCGAAGCCAGAGCATGAACCATGTCGCTGCGCGGCCCCGAAGTGATGATCTGCGAACTTTCGGCCAGCGGATGATCCAATGGGCAGCCACAATTGGTGTGGTCGCAATGCCAAGCGTGTTGGTGCGCAGCTTCGTCGCGGCCGAGCATCGCGATTTCGAACTCGCGTATTCCGGGACGAATACCGGCGCATTCGGCATAGTACTCCTGCACCGCCATCTTGCCGCCGATACGCAGGATATCGATTTCCTCTGCAGATTTGATGATGCGCATTTCCTCGACGGCTCCGGCGCTCGAATTGATCTCGGCCGCCGAAAGCTCGCATTTGAAGAGTTCGTGCAGGGCCGCTGAGATGAAGTTCTTCTCCACGCCGAGCTTTTTGCCCTCGAGGCCCTTTTCCTTGAATATCTCATTCAGCAGGTTCAGCCCGCCGAAGACCTCCGTTTCACTACCCCACTCCACATGGTAGCGGATGTCGGCGAACCACGAGCGCCGCTTGGCAAATAGGTACTCGAGCTTCGGAACGATCAGTGCCGGCTCGCCAGACGCAGGAACGACCGCGCATATGAGGCGCCGGGGCATGGCGTATTCGCTTCGGTTGCTGTAGCCCCACAGGCCGGTGATGTAGCGAACGTTCTCCGGCTTAATCACGAGCAAACCATCGAGCCCACGGGCACGAATCTGCGCCTGGAGGTTGGTCATGCGGTGTTGAAAAGTCTCGATGCGCATCCAAAAACTCCGTGGACGAGCAACGACGATCTGCTGCCCCTAGAGCAATACTCCTGGGATGGATGAGTCAGGTCAAATCGCAAGAGTTCGGATATCTATGCGTAGGCCTTATCCATTCCGGGCAGAGGGGACTGCCTGAAGTTCGCCCGGTGCGGCGCTCGCATCGGGCGGCGAGGCGCGATTGGCTCCAGTTGGTTGGTCTAGCAGCCGGTCTCTGGTGATTCTTCGGGATCGGCCCGCGGAAACTTTTCAATGTAGCCACGAGTCTGAGCAGTTCGATCCGAGTGCGAACAGAAGCCTAATCCCGGTCTGGAGCGATGCATGTGCGTACCCATATGGCCTGTGAGATCGCTACTTTGCACCTCGGAACGTCTACTTCGCCAGGACGCGCGTGTTCTGGGATTTGCCGATGTTATCTGATCGGTCTCAACCGCGAACAAACACCGACCATCCCATAGCATGTGACAACTCCTCAAGAGCAGCGGTTCCCAGTAGCGAATTTCCGTTGGAATCTAGCCCCGGCGCCCACGTCGCTATGGACGCTTTGCCCGGTACAATTGCCAAGATTGCGCCACCGACACCGCTCTTCGCCGGCAGACCAACTCTGTAGGCAAACTCACCGGATCCATTGTAGTGGCCACATGTCAACATCAGCGCATTGATAAGTCTCACACTGCTGGCCCGTACCAGCTGGGGGCCAGTGTCGAAACCCGCAAGGAACCGACCGGAGCGGGCCAACTGCTCGCACGTCATGGCGATCGCGCAGTGATGGAAATATGTGCCTAACGTAAGCTCGCAGGAGTGTGCGAGATTATCATAAGCAGCGAGCACGTGAGCCAGAGCCCAGTTCTTGTGGCCAGAAAGCTTCTCGGATTCAGCTACACTCGGGTCGATCCTGATACCAGAATCCGATGCAGCCGTCTGAACAAAAAGAAGTATTTCGGCGAGCGCCTCCGCTGGCGACGATCCCGCTAAGATCGTGTCCGTCGTGACGATCGCACCAGCGTTGACGAACGGATTTGACGGAATCCCCTGCCTAACCTCTAGCTCTTGCAGCGAGTTGAACGCGTTCGTCGAGGGCTCTCGTCCCACCCTTTGCCAAAAGCTCTCCCCCCTGCGCCCCAACGCGATTGCCAAGGTGAACACCTTCGAAACGCTCTGTATCGAGAATGGTGTTGAGACGTCGCCCGCACTTAATTGTCGTCCATCCGACAAGCACACGGAGATCGCAAATCTATCCGGATCCACCGAGGCAAGTTCGGGTATGTATTTTGCCACGTCCCCCTTGGTCTTGGTTGCCTTGGCCGAGCGGAAAATCCGCTCAAGTACACCCTCAACGCTACGTTCATTCCTGACCATCTGCGGCCCTAGTAGCCGACCGCAGGATCGACGACATTTGGGAGCGCCTCGTTGTGGAAAGCGCGCCGCAAATTCCCGCAGACTTGCTCGATCGCAGTGGTGGGATTGATCGCGGCGGAGTTGTGCGGGGTTGTGGTGATCTTTGGATGGCTCCAGAACGGGTGATCAGCCGGCAGCGGCTCTGTCCGAAAAACGTCGAGCACTGCGTGCCGTATGCGCCCTTCGTCGAGCGCCATGAGCAGGTCATGCTCCACCACGAGGTCGCCGCGTCCGACATTAATGAGCGCGACACCGTGGCGCAGGCCGCTGAAGAAGCTGCGGTCCAGGAAATTGCGCGTCGCCTTCGTTGATGGCAGCAGTGCGACGAGGATGTCGGCGCGCGCGCAGAGTTCTGCGAGACCGTCCCGCCCGTGCCGTGCGCCTCCATCGCAGGGGGAGCGCGCGACCTCGTGGTCGGGAAAGGCTGCGGCAAGGGCGGAGGGCCAGCGCTCGTCGCTCAACTCGCTGAGAAAGAGGATCATGGGCTTGCTGGCCGGTGATGTTGTCATGGTCGTGCAACGAGGACCTAGCTCAATCCACGGTTCAGACCGCCGTCAGCTCGAAGCAGTTGGCCGGTTATGTAGGACGAAGCGGGAGACACGAGAAACGCGATAGTCTCCGCGATCTCTTCGGGTTGTCCCGCTCGAGCCATCGGGATCGAGCGCAGCAATTCCAAGTCGGACTCCGCCACGGCGTTGGCCAGCATCCCCGGCAAGACGCAATTCATACGGATGCCCATCGCAGCGTACCGATCAGAGTAGAGACGAGCGAAGCCGTGAAGGGCCGAGCGCACTGGGCCGAGGAGGTATCGCAGCCTTGGTTCAGCGGCTTCCATACCCGAGACGGCGACGATGGCGCCTCCTCCTGATTCCAGAAGATGCGGCGTCGCAAATCTCGCGACGCTTACGGTACCGAGCACCAGAAGGTCGAGCGCGTCATGCCAAGCCTCCCGCGGAATCGCGAAAATATCGGGCTTGAAGTCGGGATCGAACCCGAGCCTCGCTGTATTAGGTCTTCGCGCGGGCGCTACGTCCAAATTCTGTATTATTGATGCATAGCGCCCGGTGCTGACCACTACGGCGTCAAGCCTGCCGAACTTGGCGATCGCGCCAGCAATGAATTCTTCAACATCGCTTTCGTTCGTCAGCGTGCCCGCGAAGTCCCAAGCGTCAAGCTCGGCTGCGAGTTCTTCACACCCACAGCGCGACATCAAACCCAAGCGGTAACCTTGTCCTGCCAGCAGGCGCGCAGTTGCCGCTCCGATGCCACGGCTTGCACCCGTGACCACCGCAACACGACCTCTGTCCATTCGGACATCCGCCGAGCCGCTCAAGTTTGGCGCGTTTCTGCTTGCGGCGTTTCGACGAGGCGAAAGTCCTTTTCTTCCCAGGCCAGGTAAGTCGCGTCACCAGGCTGCAGGGGCGTGTCGCCCCGATTGACGGTGACCACATGGATGCGCTGGTCGCCTGATCGTGTGACATACCGGATCATTGTGCCGCCATATAGAACGGACTCGACCGTCGCGGGAATTCCCACTGTGTCTTCCGCCGTTGTGAACCTGACGCGCTCAGGACGTATCACGGCCGCCTTGCGCGTTCCGTCGATGAGCGCGTCGGCCGGCTTGAGGGGTATCACCACACCGGCATCGGACACGAACGAGGCCGTTCCCTTATTCACGGACACTTTGCCGGAGATGACGTTGGCGGAGCCGACAAACTGGGCGATGAACGCGTTCCCAGGTTGTTCGTACAACTCCGCAGGCGGTGCCGCCTGTTCGATCCGTCCCCTGCTCATGACCACAACATTGTCCGACATTGACATCGCTTCCTCCTGGTCATGGGTGACATAGATCGTCGTGATGCCGACCTCTCGCTGGATCCGCTTGATCTCAACCTGCATCTCCTCGCGAAGGTTCTTATCGAGGGCACCTAGCGGTTCATCCATCAGCAGAATCGAAGGTTCAAATACCATCGCTCTGGCAAGGGCCACACGCTGCTGCTGACCGCCGCTGAGTTGCGAGGGGAACCGATCAGCGAACTGGTGCAAGCGAACCTTTTCCAGAGTAGCTTTGACGCGGTTGGCGATCTCATCCTTCGGGACATGCCGCATTTTCAATGGAAATCCGACATTCGCGGCAACCGTCATGTGCGGGAACAGCGCGTAGTTCTGGTAGACGAGACCAATGTTCCGGCGATGCGGCGGCAAGTCGGTAACGTCTTGGCCGTCTAAATAGATGTTACCGCTGCTCGGTGTCATAAAACCCGCCAGCATCATCAAGGATGTCGTCTTCCCCGATCCGCTGGAGCCGAGAAGCGTGACGAACTGTCCTTTCGCGACGGTCAGCGAGAAGTCGTCGACAGCCAAAAAACTCCCGAAGTTCTTGCTAACGTTTCTGAATTCGACTGCGGGGCTCATTCTGCGTCCTTTGACTTTTGCGGCGTTGCGCCGGCCACGTTCCTGCTCTTGCGATTAAACACTTCGGCGAGCCCGATGATCGCGCAGGACACCAAGATGAGGATGGACGACACGGCGGCTATGGTCGGGCTGACTTCCCAGCGAATGCCGTCCCATATGCGTTTCGGCAGCGTGGTCGTTTCCGGACCAGCTACGAATGTCGCGATCACCACTTCATCAAAAGAGTTGAGGAACGCGAAAAGGAGCGCGACGATGACACCAGGTTGAATCATCGGGAAGGTGACCGACGCGAAAGCCCTTAGCGGCGTCGCTCCTAGGCTGACTGCCATTTGTTCCAGGCGCGGATCGAAACGTTCCAGCGCTGCCGAGACGACAACCACGGTGTAGGGGAAGGTGATGACCGTGTGGCCGATGACGAGGCCTGCGAAGGTGCCGTTCAATCCAAGCCGCGCGAAGATGGAATAGGTCGCGACGGCGATGACGATGACGGGAATAAGCAGCGGAGACAGGACCAAAGCCTGCAAAAGCGCTTTCCCTTTCCAAGTGCTTCTGGCCAGGCCATAGGCGGTGGCAGTGCCCAGGATGACCGAAAGCACGGCGGTTATGCTTCCTACTGTGATGCTATTGACCGTCGCATCCATCCACGCCCGGTCGAACAGGTATGCCTCGTACCAGCGCAGCGACAGGCCGGGAGGCGGCAGGCGCAACAAAGAGGAACTGCTGAAGGACATCGGCAGGATGGCGATCAGTGGCAGAAGCAGAAAGCCGACAATGCCCCAACTGGCGATGGCGAGCAGGTCGATGCGACGTAAAAATCGGATCATAGCTGTGTGGCCCCTGCCGTCTTTGAGATGGCCCGGTAGTAGACACCAAGCCCGACAAGCGTCATTGCCAGCAAGATCGTGGCAAGGGCGGCGCCCAGGTGCCAGTTTACGGTCTCAGTGAATTGGACAAAGATTTGCATGGCGAGGGTGTTCTCTCGCAGGCCGCCGAGCAGAGCGGGCGTAACAAAGAAACCAAGGCTCATGATCAGCACAAGAAGCGTGGCAGCGCGTACGCCAGGCATACTCAGCGGGAGGAATACATGCATGAAGGCTCTCGCTGAATCCGCGCCGAGACTGCGTGCCGCTCCGACCAGGCGCATATCGATGTTATGATTGATACTGTAAAGAATAAGGATTGCCGGCGGCAGCAGGTAGTGCACCATACCGATCAACACACCGGTAAGATTGTAGATCATCTCCACCGGCCGATCGACTATGCCAAGTTGTTCAGTGAGAAGCGTGTTCGCCAAACCGCGTCTCTGAAGAATGGCAAGCCAAGCGTAGCAGCGCACAAGAATATTCGTCCAGAAAGGCACAATGATCAGTGCCATCATGATCGACCTTGTGGTCGGACCGACGCGCATCAGATAGCAGGAAATAGGGTACGCGAGCACAATGGTGATTGCAGTCGACAAGCCTGCAATTTTCATGCTTGTCCAGATTATGGAATAGTAGCCTGGATTCGTCAGGATGGTCTGAAAGTACTTTAGGGTGAACCCGTCGTCATAGACGCTCTGCGCCAGCAGCACGACCATCGGCATTACAAACGTGGCGGCAAGGAACGCCACCCCCGGGATTACCAGCCAAGTGGCGTTTGGCCGGAGCGGGCGTAGTGCCCGCCCCGGATTCAGTGGTTTCGGTGGGACCGCCCCACTATCGGCAGCGGTCGAACTCATTTGAGTTTCCAAGCGTCCCAGCGCTCGATCATCCGGTCAGAATTTTCCGCCCACCACGCGGTATCGAAGAGCGCCATCTCGCCCTGTTGATAGTGATAGCTCGGAAGGCCTTCACGCTCCTCCGCGGTTAGCAACTCCAGCGCAGCCTCGTTGGTCGGTCCAATGCCTGTCTCTCGTGCGAACTCCGCCTGCAGATCGGCTCGGCTCATGAACTCAATGAGCTTCATGGCGTTGGCCGCGTTCTTTGCTCCACGCGGTATCGCAAGCCAGTCGACCGTCATGAGGCCCTGGTTCCAAACCACTTGCAGCGGGACGTTCTCACGGGCAACGACATCGCGGATACGGGTGTGAGAGCTGCTCGACATGTCGAGTTCGCCGGAGGCAAGAAGGATCGGCACCTGCGGAAACTGATCCCACCAGACGGCGACCTTGTGCTTTATCTTGTCGAGGCTGGCGAAGGCGCGATCGACGTCGAGTGGGTATAGGTCCTGGGGCGCAACGCCATCCGCCAGAAGGGCAAATTCCAGCGTATAGCGCGGCGCATCATAGAGCCCGCGCGCGCCAGGTTTGCCGTCGATGTCCCAGAAATCGGCCCAGGTGCTGGGAACGCTCGCCTTGTCGGTTGACTCGGTGTTATATGCCAGAATCTGACCGTAGGCGGCGTTTCCTATGCCGTAGTCGCTACGATAGGCTTCTGGAACGTTGTCCGCCTTCACTACGGCATCGTCCAGCTTCTCCCAGAGATTGTCGGCCGCGCCCTGTGGAATCCACAGGCCGAGCGCATTCGACACATCCCACTGGACGTCACCGCTCTCCACCATTGCTTTGATCTTGGCAAGGTTGTTGTCCGGGACATCGATCACCCTGATGCCGGTTTCCTTTTCGAAGGCATCGAAGTAGATCTTGCGCTGGGCAGCTTGGATGCTGCCGCCCCAACCGGCGAAAACCACCGTTTCCTGGGCCATCGCGCCATGCGCTGCGGGCAACAGCGAGGCGAACATTGATGTGGCGAGAAGAGCGCCAAGTCTGCGTCGCGATATAGTCGACATGTTGTAGTTCCTCCTCATCATGAGTGACGGGAACAAACCGCCCCTCTGATACACGAGGGTCATGAGATCCTTGCGTCAGGTCAAATCGTAAGATTTCGGAAATTCATGCGCCAGCCTTATGCATTTCAGCGGCGAGGACGCGATCTGTAGCGACCCGATGTGGATCGTCGTTGAGCATGGACAGGCGCCGTCGCGCCAAGGTGAGATGTTCGCAAGAGGCCCGCAGGCCGCACACCTCGAACGTTTGGTCGCGCGGGCGCGATTCGATCTGTCAAGCAGCGAACACTCTGTCGCTCAGCGCTCGACTAGAGGCTCCGAATGGCTCCCCGCAGGGTGTCAACGAACCTCTGCGCAACGAGTGATAACGACGCTGCGCCCGGATAGACCAAGCCGAACTCATAAGGTATTTCAGGGATGAAAGGCTTCACCACGACGGACCCGTCGACCAGCAATCGCGCGGAAAACGGGTCCACAATTGTGACCCCGAGACCAAGCTTAGCGAACTGCATAGCGCTCAATGAATAAGGGGTTTCCAGCACCATTTGTCGCTGGACCCCGGCAGCTTGGAAGACCGCATCGATCCGTCTGCGTAGCATGCTGTTTGCCATCAGCGAAACGAAGGGCATGTCTGCCAAGTCCTCAGGCATTATGACGTCGCGATTTGCATAAGCACTGCCGGCTGGCAGGACGCAAAGACACGGCGGACACGGCAGGAGCTCGATCTGCGCCACAGTCTTGTTCGCAGGCAATGCTGCAAGACCAATATCCATTCTGTCCGAGCCTATCCAGTCGAACACTGACTCCGAAAGCGACGTGTTCAGTAGGACATGGACGCCGGGGTGGGTTGACGTAAATTGCTTGATCACCGTTGGCAGGATACTGAGGGACAGCGCGGGCATCGCCGCGATCCGTACCGATCCCGAGCGAAGTGATCTAATCTCCTCGGCGCGCGAAGAGATCTTCTCCAAGCCGATAAAGCTCCTTTCAATCTCGTCGAACATCATTCGTCCTTCGGGCGTTGGAAACAGCCGACGGTTCCTGCGCTCGAACAGCATAATGCCTAGCGCCCGTTCAAGGTCCGCGACCAGGCGACTAACGGCAGGTTGCGAGAGATGCAGATGCTCTGAGGCGGCCGTGATGCTTCCAGCAATGTAGACTCTGTGAAATGCTTCGACCTGCTTAGCCGTCAGACGCATCTTTACGGTCCCTTCTTCGAGACAGCATCGAATAGCACACGATGCCGCCGAGTTCGACATGACCCATTGGCGAGCATCTACCGACAAGATGCTAGATCTCGATAGCTCGGCGTCGCGTGATCTCGATCAATGGGCATATGCTGCGCGGACTACGCTGCCATCAGTTCCACGATTAAACATCGGTCGCAGACCAGAATATAGATCGAATGCTGTGCCCCCTAGAAATCTCGGCAACGGTATCGAGCAGTTCGAGGCCCGTCCGGCCGCGCCAGGAAAGCTCCGCCGCGTCAGTCGCCACCACGAAGGTGCGATCAGCGCCGCCCATGACGGCATGTGGCTCAAATTAGCGTTCCGGGGAGGACGCCTTACTACGGTCAACACTCTTCCACCGCGCCTATCGCTCCGTCGCCAAATAGCGTTCGAGTGTGGGGCGGCCGCCCACTGACCAGAGGGACGACAAAGCGTCGGTGAAGCTTGCGACGTAGGTCGGATCGGCCGCGAGTTCCCCAAAGATTTCGGTCATCGAAAGCCAGGCCTCCGGCTCGCGCCGAGCGAGTTTGGCAAGCGAGGATAGCCGATCCCAATTTGTGTCGTTCGGACTGATGGGAGCCCCGCTTTCGGTTTCACCGAAGCAGTGTCGGGCCCACAGCGCCGAGACGAGCGCAAGGCCGGCCACAGACTGGCCTCGCGCCACTCGATCCGCCGCTGTCGGCAGGATGAACTTCGGCTGGCGATTGGCACCGTCATAGCAGAGCCGTTGGATTGTATCCCCGATCTTTGGGTTCGCAAATCTCCGCTCGATGAGAGTGTAGTAATCCCCAAGGTCGGTGCCGGGCACGGGCGGCACAGTGGGGATGATCTCCTCCCGTTCGACCTTCGCGAGGAAGGCTCGGATCAGCGGGTCGGCCATCGCTTCATGAACGAACTCGATATCGAGCAGACCCGCTGCATAAGCGATCGTGGCATGTCCGCCATTGAGGATGCGGATCTTCATGAGTTCATATGGTCCGACGTCGTCCACGAACTGAACGCCAACCCTCTCGAGGGCCGGCCGACCGGCCGAGAAATGATCCTCGATCACCCACTGCTTGAACTCCTCGCAGAACACCGGACATCGATCGACGATGCCGAAATCGCGCTGCAGGGCCGTCCGCTCCCTGTCGGTCGTCGCCGGCGTGATCCGATCCACCATGCTGTTCGGAAATGCCACATTCGCATCCACCCAATCGGCAAGCTCGGCATCGACGAGTTGAGCCAGACCGACAACGGCATTTCGGGTGACACGGCCGTTTCCGGGAATGTTGTCGCAACTCAGCACCGTAAAGGGGGGAGCGCCAGCCGCGCGGCGGAGCTTAAGTCCTGCGAGAATCAACCCGAAGACCGTGTTCGGTGCATCCAGGTTCGCAGCGTCCGCGATGATCTCGAGATGATCCGGATCGAAACGTAGGGACGCAGGGTCGATGTAGTAGCCGCCTTCCGTGACGGTGAGCGATACGATGCGGATCGCGGGATCGGCCAGCGTGCGAAGAATTCCGTCCAAATCGCCGACGGGCAGGAAGTCGATCATTGAGCCAATGACGCGTGCCTGTGAGCGGTCAGCCTCCTGCTCGACGACCGTCGTCAGATAGTCCTGAACGGCAAGCTTGCGTCGCATCTCTTCGTCAGCCGTGCGCACTCCAGCGCCGATGATGGCCCAGTCTTGGTCGAGGCCGAGATTGAACAGCGCATCCAAATAAACTGCCTGATGCGAGCGATGGAAGTTCCCTACGCCAAAGTGCACGATGCCGGCCGAGAGTTCGTCCTGCCGATAGCGCGGCTTGAGCACGGTCTCCGGCAAAGCCTCGACCATGGCGCGTGCGAGCGAAGATGGTGACGAGATGGGTAAATGACCGCCGCGCCGCCGTCTTGGAGCCATCATGGTCCATCCTGTCCCTAACTGGTTCACGTTGACGAAGCCGCCGTCTTGAGCCGCGACTTCTTGAGAGCGCCATGTTGCTCGAGCACGGCATAGCCAATGGTCGCGAACTTGCTGTTGATTTCCTTGAGGGCGGCAATCAGCTCGAGATGCTGATTACTGGATTGGAGACTTATGAGGTTGCCACCTCGGACGCGACCAAGGTGCGCGTGCCGGCTCTGCTCCTCGAGTCCGGAGACCTTCTGCTTGTGTCGGACGAGGCGCTCCGCGCTCTCCACATCTCCCGTCCATGCGGTATCGTGCGCGAGAAGGATGGCCTGCTTCACAGCTTCGACAAGACGCGCGACTTCCGCGTTGCCCTCGTCGCTGAGTTGGTACTCGCCTTTTGCTTGAAGGAGCCTGAGCGCCAGATACTTGCCCGCCAGCACATCGCCGCACCGCTCCACCCGGATCGCAAAATCCAGGATCTGTTGGCTCTGTTCGAGCCATGGCTCTTCCTCGAAGGAAACCTTCGAATAGATCTCGCGAATGCCGGCCAGTCCGGCATTCATCTGCTCTTCGAGGGCGGTGATCGCCTCCTTGTCGGGGTTCTTCGAGATCACCTGTTCGAGCATTTCCGAAGCGGTCTCAAGCATCGCGGAGAGCTTGCGCTTCATAGCCGGCAGCGCGAGGCTCGCATCGTCGGTGAAGCCCGCCGGCAGAGAGTCCCCGCGCCCGACAGAGCGGGTCGAAAGATGCTCCTCGAATACTCGGGCAATCCGCACGGCAACGGGCGTCAGTGGAAGGATGATCAGGTTGAGGGCGAGGTGGCCGGCGACCGCGGCATCCCCGGTGCTAAAGGGAATGATCGGTTCGATCACATCCCGCAACAGCACAAGAGGCGGAATCAACAGACCCGCCACGCCGCAGCGAAGTGATGCAACCGCCAGGGCCAATGCCCGAGCGCGGCCGTTCTCGGATTTGAGAAGCCAGATCGGCAGAACCGCGCTGCCGACGTTACACCCGAGGACAAACGCGAGAGCCGGCACGACGCCAAGCGTCGAATGATGGGCGAATGCCACTGCGGTGAGCAGTGCCGCCACGCTCGAATGCATAAGGAGCGTCATAACGATGCCCGCGAGCGCCGCCGTGACCCAGTCTCGATCCAGATAGGCGACGACAGTGTCCGCACCCTCGATCTCGACAATCGGCGCGACGCTGCTGCGGATCATTGTCAACGACAGGAAAATCAGGCCAAGCCCGAGAACCACCCGCCCGATGTTGCGCAAGAGCGGAAGCGGCGCACGCAGGTAGGCGGTCGCGCCGACCAGGATTGCAAATGGCCCAACCGCCGACATGGGCAGCTGAAGGAACTGGACGGCAAGTGCCGATCCCAAATCAGCGCCCACAGCAAGACCTGCCGCCGACGCGATGGAAATAGCCCCGGTGCCAACAAGCCCGGCCGCCATCAGCATCACGACGGTCGCACCCTGCATGACAAAGCCGAGGCCAATCCCCTTTGCGACGTTCTGAACCGAAGGGGAGTCGACGCTGAGGCTCGAGCGCAGCTGACTGCTCCACAAGCGCTCGATCCCGATGCGCATGAAGCGTACGGAAAAGAGAAGCAGCATCGCACTGCTCAGCAATTGCACCAGGAAGTAGAGCAAGGTCACCGGCAAAAACCTCTAGGTCCGAACACCGCGTTTCGGGTGGCGGTCGCGGCACCCGCCTAGGAACAGGGATCCTCCGAAAGAGGAGCCGGTGGGCGGGAATGGGAGGACACCCGCCCACCGGGCCGCCTCCCCCTCAGGAGGCGGAGCCAGTGATCGGGCCGGGAGGGCACCCATCACCGACGTCGGCGCCAGCAGAAGCAGCTTGCTTCAGGGCTGACCGCAGGGTGGCCACAGCTTTGGGCCGCCCACCTAAACACTCAAAGCTCTCCTGCCTTCCTCAGCCGTGAACTAAGCCTTGGGTTCGACGCCCGCACCTCGTGCTCCAGACGCGCGCCGCTCGCGACGTCGAACAGGTGGATGCTTTCGGGTGGCAGGCCGATCGTAAGAGAGTCCGACAACTCAGCAGTCTGCGTCGTCGAGATTTGCAACTGCTGGCCATTGGCAGCCTTGACGACAACAATCCGATGCGACCCCAGATCCTCGGCATAGACCGTCGTCGCCTCCGGACCGATCTGACCCAGCAAGGTTTTCTCGGGGCGCACGCCGATCTTGACCGGACCGTCGCGGGCCTCCGTCTGCCCGAGGGTAGTTTTCTCGAAAATGAGCGTCCCCTTCTCGACGACCCCATCGAGCAGGTTCATCGGTGGCGCACCTATGAAGCCGGCGACAAAGACGGACGCTGGCTTGTGGTAGATCTCCTGCGGCGTTCCGTATTGCTCGATACGGCCGGCATTCAGGATCATGATGCGGTCTGCGAGCGTCATGGCCTCGACCTGATCGTGCGTCACGAACACGCTGGTGGCGCCGATCCGCGTGTGAAGCTGGCTGAGTTCCATTCGCATGCCATGACGGAGCTTGGCATCGAGATTGGACAATGGCTCGTCGTAGAGCAGAACTTGCGGCTCGCGAACGATAGCGCGGGCGATGGCGACACGCTGCCTCTGGCCGCCCGAGAGCTGTCCCGGCCGCCGGTCGAGATAGGCGCCGAGTTCAACAAAGTCCGCGGCTTCCCGGACCCGGCGGGCCCGGTCCGTCTTCGGCACGCCGGCAACCTTGAGTGCGTAGCCGATATTCTGCGCCACCGTCATATGCGGGTAGAGCGCGTAGTTCTGGAAAACCATGGCGAGGCCTCGGTCCTTCGGCGGCGTATTTTGGACCTCGCGGCCCCCGATCAGGATCCGCCCGCCTGAAATCTCCTCCAGTCCCGCCAGCATATTGAGCAGGGTCGACTTGCCGCAGCCGGACGGACCGAGAATGACCGTGAAACTGCCCGCCTCGATCTCAGCGCTGAGGCCGGGAATGACTTGGACCGTGCCGTACGACTTTCGCACGTTGTCGAGGATAATGTTGGCGGAAGTCATACTATCGATCCATGTAGTTCAGCCCGCGCACGATGCGGCGCTGGAAGACGGCTATAAGGATGAGCGGCACGATCGAAACCAGGAACGCGCCCGTCATCTGCAAAGGGAAATTGGGAATGGCGTCTTCGCCCGTGCCCGTCTCGAGCCGCGTGAGCCCGACAACGCCGGTGAGCATGTCGGACGACGTCGCCGAGATGAGCGGCCACAAGAACTTTCCCCAGCCGTCGATGAAGAAAAAGAGGGTGAGTGCGATGAGCGGCCCCTTGGAGAGGGGTAGAACGACGTCCCACATGAAGCGGAGCGGGGATGCGCCGTCCATCGTTGCGGCGCGCGCCAGGTCCTTTGGCAGCGTCCGCATGAACTGCACCATTATGAGGATGGCCGCTCCGGTTGCGATCTGCGGCAGAATGATACCGGCGTAGGTATCGAGGAGATTGACCTGAAAGGTCAGCGGTGCGCCGAATAGCTTCGCCCACAGGTCGCCGGCATTGAGCAGCCACTTCAGCGGCAACGCGATGTCGGAGGTGACGCGGTAGGCGGTGATGATCATCAGTTCGAGCGGCAGCATGATCGTCGTGAGCACCGCCGCGTAGATCACGAAGGTGTAGCGGCTGCGGAAGAAAACCAACGCGAAGCCGGTGGTGAAGGCGAGGAAGACCTTCCCGATGGCGATGCCGGTCGAAGTGACGAAGCTATTGAAAATCTGGCGCGGCAGGTCAGACCGGGACCACACCTCGACGATGTTGTCGATCAGGTGCGTGCCGGGCTTCAGGCTGACGCCCTCTCTGACGAAAGTCGGGAAGTCCAGAGTGGCGGTCAGGAAAGCGATGACCAGCGGCGCGAGGATGAAGACGCATCCGACGATCAGAACGATGCTCGCAACCGTGTTGATGGAACGGGTGTTCTCGATCATCGATCGTACTCCACCCGGCGCTCCAGGATCAGATACTGCAGGGAAGTGACAGCCACCACCACGACCATCAGGATGGCCGTCTGGGTAGCAGCACCGGAGAGATCGTAGGCTCCGAAGCCATCGCGATAGATCTTGTAGACCAGCAGGTAGGTGGCATCGCCGGGTCCGCCCTTGGTCATCACCTCGATCAGGTTGAAGGACGAGACGATGCTGTCGGCAACCTCGAGCACGACGACGATGAAGAGTTGCGGCGTTATCAGCGGCAGCTGAATGTCAAAGAGCCTGCGCCACGGTCCCGCGCCGTCGATAGCAGCGGCCTTATGCAGATTGTCGGGAATGCCCTGAAGACCGGCGAGGAGAATGATGAAGGTGAGCGTCAGGCCGTTCCAAGTGTTCGCTATGAACAGCATGATCCAGGTGTCTACCGGATCGAGGCGAGGATTCCACAGGCCGGGCACGAGTTGGTTCACCCAAATCATGGCGCCCTGATAGGGGTCGAGTATGAAGATGAAGATCACCCCGAGCGTCGCGGCCGATATCGCCTTCGGCCACATCATCAGGTTGCGCGTGAGCGAGCTAAGACGGACCGCCCGATCTGCCGCGAAGGCGATAATCAGGGCCGTGCCGACAGACAGCGTCGTGCCAACGACCATGAAGACGGCGGTACGCCCCAAGGCGAGCCAGAATGCTTGGTCATGAAAGACACGCGCGTAATTCTGCCAGCCCACAAAGCGTGAGCCGCCTCCGAACGGCTGCTCGAGACTGAAAGACCAGAACAACGCCATCCCGATCGGGATGAAGAAGAACAGGACCATGATCAGGATCTGTGGCAAGGAAAGCCACAGCGGCAGCCAGCGATGTTTGTAGAAGCCGCCTTTCATGGCGGTCCCCTCCATAAGATTATTGAGCCGGCGCGATGATACCGCGCCGGCCAGCAGTCGGGAAAAGGATCAGGGAAGCTCGACGCCCTGATAGGTCTGCTCGAAGCGCCGCAACTGCTCGTTGCCGCGTGCAACGGCCTTGTCGAGTGCGGCCTGCATGTCCTGCTCGCCGTTGAACGCCTTGGTTGTTTCTTCGATAAAGGCGTCGCGGATGGGCGTGAAGAAGCCGAGGCGGATGCCCCTGGTGTCCTCGGTGCCCGGCATGTTGAGGGACTCCACGCCAAGGCGCGCAGTTGCGAACTCAGGCGTGTCGGCCAGCCCCTGCTTCTCCAGTTCCGCCAATGTTTCATTGGTCATGGGCAGGTAGCCGGTCGCGCGGGCGAATTCGATCTGCGGGCCGGGCTGGCGGATATAGTCGAGGAACGCCTTCGCGCCGGCTAGTTGATCGGCATCGTGCCCCTTCATCACATAGATAGCCGCGCCACCGATAATCGAGTTGTGACGCTCATGACCCGCATAGATCGGCGGCAGGCCGATGGCGAGGTTGTCTCCCAGCGCCGTGTGAGCGGCCGCGTAGAAGCCCGTGCCCTGGATGATCATGGCGCACTCGCCCGCGGCAAAGGCGGCTTCGTGATTGCCGGCCTTCGTCTCGGCGTTGAGGCGCAGCAGGCCATCCTTGTGCCACTCGGCCAACCGCTTCATGTGGTCAGCAATGAGACCCTGATTGTAGATAAGTTCGGTGTCGAGACCGCCGTAGCCGTTGTGCTCGGTGGCGATCGGCACGCCGTGGATCGCTGCAAACTGTTCCAGTATGCGCCAGGGATGCCCGTCGGTGACAAGAGGGCAGGCAAAGCCGGAATCTTTGAGCTTGCGCGCGGCGTCCTCGATTTCTTCGAAGGTTTCGGGGAGCTTGGTCACGCCGACCTTGCCCAGTTCTTCCATGTTGCCAAAGAAGATGAGGGTCGAGCCGTTGTAGGGCTGCGCATAGAGCTCGCCCTTGGACGACTCGTAATAGCCGCGCGCTCCGGCGAGATAGTCGCCCCAATTGACCTCGGGCCAGACCTGCTGCACGGGTTCGATCGCTCCCGAGAGCATGAGATCGAGCGTGCCGCCATCGAAGAACTGGATGAGCGCAGGCGCCTGGCCGGCGCGGTAGGCGGCGATCGCCTTCTGCATGCTGGTTTCGTAGTTGCCCTGACCAACGCATTTTACGACATGCTCGGACTGGCTTTCGTTGAAGGCCTTGCACTCGGCCTGGATGGCTTCCTCGATGCGGCCGGTGTTGCCGTACCAGAATTCGATTTCGGCGGCCGGGGCGGCCGTCACGAGGCCAAGGGCGGCCACGGTAGTGAGCAGGCTGAATCTGATCATGTTCTCCTCCATACAGGCTTGAGATGCCTGCATAGATACACTTTTAGTGTGACAACTGGGTGAATTCAAGGGTTTTCACGTTTCTAGGTGACCAACGGCGCGCCGGCGCGCGAAAGGCGCCGCATGCAAGCTTTGAACACCGCCTGAACTGACCCTTGCGTGTGCTGCGCTTCCTGAGATCCCGGACGCGGCGTCCCGAAAGTCACTGCTTCCGTGTAGCGTTGCCTGACGCGGACCTAGAAGAACTCGGCCTTCAATGGAACAGCGGCCGCCCCGAGAGCAGAGGCGTCTCCCTTGATTTCGGAGACGATCAGCTTGACGGCGGGCCTCGGCACGCCGTAGCGCGCAGGTTCGGGAGGATCGGTCCGGGCGATGAACATTTCGGCAAGGGCCGGCGGAACCTGGCCGCCAAAGACGATGGCCTGTGGGTCGAAGACGCCAATGATCGAATCCACCAGCCGGTTGTAATATGGCGCTACCTCATCAACCCAATCGGCAACGGCGGGCCAGTTCGGATCGAACTGCCGCTGCAAGTGGGTGATCGAGTTGATGGTTATGCCGTTTGCCCGAAGGCGCTCGATCAGCAATTCCAGTGCGGGCCTTGGAACTTTGTTCTTGAAGATCGGGCCCCACTCGCCCGCATTGCCATTACCGCCGACGAGCAGGTCGCCATCGCTGACGATGCCTCCGCCAAAGCCGTAGTTGAAGGACAGGTAGGCAAAGTGCGGAATGTGTCGGCCAACCCCAAACAAGGCCTCGGCGACAGCGCCCGTGCTGCCGCCATTGTGGACCCACACCGGACCGCGAAACGCCTCGGAGAGCAGCGGGCCGAGTTCGATGAGCGACCAGTCATGCAACGGGAGCGAGGCATTGTAGCGGGTCCCGCCGACGAAGTAGCCGGCAATGGCAAAGCCGAAGCCGAAGCAGCGCGCGGGATCAAGGCTGCTCGCGTTTCGCAGGCCCGCGATGACCTCACCGGCCTGCTGCAATGCTTCCGCGACAGGCTGGCCGTGCAACGAAACCGTGCCCTGTCCCAGAACAGTGCCGGCAAGGTCCATGAGGCAGATGCCCATGATGTCGGTGTTGACCGAAATGCCGATCGAATGGGCATAGGCGCCATTGAGAGAGAGCATGGGACTTGGCTGACCCTTGCCCAGACCGGGCTTGGGTTCGCCAAGGCCGATGATACCGCGCTCCGAAAGCTGGTCGAGCAGCCGGTGGACCGACTGCTGCGTCAGTTCGCTGCGCATCGTGACTTCCGATCGCGATATTCCTGGGTTCCGCCAGATCTGGCGAAGCAGCGCCCGTTCGTTGGCTGAGGCTACCTCCCCACGCGCCGATCTCAGGAAAAGGGGAGCGATCAATGCCGTCGGGGAATAGACCATCTGCATCCAACTCGAAAAATTCCGTTGCACGTGTGACAACGCGCACATGCAATGGTTCTGCCCGCCGCTCCGGGAACGGTCAACCGGCGATGAGAGCGCAAGAAAGCGATTGCATTTCCGCGCATTCGGTCATTATACACTTATAGTGTGACTAAGCGAGCGCGCACGTTCGGCGACCCGATCCTCTCGGAACCTCGCCGCACCCATTTGCATGACGTCCGGTCACGCTGTCCGGGGCATGCCCCCATAGAATTTCCACGAGGGGGAGATGGCGGATGACGCCAGCCAGCTTTCAATATGCAGACTTCGTCAAGAATCCCAAGCGATCGGCCGGGATCGTCGTCCATCGGGGCATGTGGCAGTCGGCGCCCGAAAACAGTCTGCTCGCCATCGAGAGAGCGATAGAGGCGAGGCACAATGTCGTCGAGATCGACGTGCGCCGCACTGCCGATGGCCAGTTCGTCCTGCTCCACGACGACACCTTGGAGCGCATGGCCGGGCTGGACAAGCGCCCCGAAGAGATGACGGTGGGAGAGCTTTCAAGTCTGCGTTTGCGAAACCGCGATGGCGGCGCGGGCAATGCCTTGACCCAAGAGAAATTGCCAACGCTGCGTGAGGTGTTCGACATCACTCGCGATCGGATCTTTCTTCATATCGACGTCAAGCACCGCGATGTCATTCCCGATGTCATCGACTTTGCGACGGAGATGGGGGTCGACCAGCAGGTCGATTTCTGGACCGAACTGAAGTCCGAGGACGATTATGGCTGGATCGTTGCCAATATCTCGCCCCCACGAGTCCCCTTTATTGCAAAGACACGGCTCAACGTCCCGAACGGCGGGACCCAGCGGGAACTGGTGCTGCGCATGGCGCCCCTGATTTGCGAGGTCTATTTCGACGAGCTTGAGCAGGTCGCCGCCCTCAGCGCCGAGTGCAGGCAGGTCGGCACCGCGCTCTGGTACAACACGCTCGACCCAGTGGCGTGCGGACACTGGACCGATACGGAGGCGCTGAGGAACCCCGAAGCGATCTGGGGCAGCCTAATCGACGCCGGGATATCCATGATCCAGACCGATTACCCGAATGAGTTGCGCAGCTTTCTCGATTGCCGGGGCCGGGCGTGAGTGGCTCTTCCTCCCCGGCTGAGACCGCTGCAATCCTCGAGCTCATCGCACACGAGGCAGGCGAGCTGGCGCTTCGGCATTTCCGAGAGCGCAAGTTCGGTGTCGAGTCCAAGGGCTACCGCGACCCGGTCACCGAGGTCGACATTGCGGTCGAGCGGCATCTGCATGACCGGTTGCGCCAAGCCTTCCCGGACGACGGCATTATCGGAGAGGAAGGGGCGGCCGCGGCCAGCGCGTCGGGACGCTATTGGCTCGCTGACCCGATCGACGGGACGCTGAACTTCATCCGCGGCATGGACCAGTGGTCGGTTTCGATTGGCCTGTTTGAAGGGGGCCAGGCGCGCTTGGGCGTGGTCTTCCTGCCCGCTCAAGGTCGGATACTCGTCGGTGGGAAGGAAGTGGCGCCGCGCATGAACGGCGCGCCGATTGCGCCGCTTCCGCCCCTCGATCCCCAGCTACCGGCGGTAGCTCTGGGTTTTGGGCCGGCCTCGGGGCAGCTGCGCAGTGCGGCATTCCTGCAAAGCGTTCATCGGGCCGGCTTCACTGCCCGGGTGTCGGGATGCGGGTCAGCATCGTTGGTGTCCGTCATCCTGGGGCACGTCGACGGCTATCTGAGCCTCGGGGAGTCGAGTTGGGACGTGATTGGCGGCATGGCGATCCTGTCGGCGCTCGGCGCGCGCTCCAATCTTTCCTGGACGCGCGACAATCTGTGCACCAAGCGGGTGTTTGCCTGCGGCTCCGAGGCATTCATGGCCACCGCACGGCCGATCCTCGACGAGCTCGAGAAAGCCTGATCGGCTGCCGTCCAACCTATCAGGCTCGCGAGTGAGGCTTGGATTTGACGGCGCCCGCTGCGCTCTAGACGCGCGCCAGTCGCGACTTCGAACAGGTGGATGCTCTCGGGGCGGCACTCTGGCCTTCCAGGAAGAGATAGCCACTGGGCAGAAATCAACGAACCTGATCGATGAATTCCTTTGAACCAACCCGACTTCGGCACGAATGAGCGCGATGCACCTCGCAGTGATATCCGATTCTCCAAAACCGGCTGAAAAACCGGCTGAATTTCTGAAACTAAGCCGGCGTGAGGCAAGCGACACGACCAAAATTGCCAGCGATTTCAGTGGGATATGATGGCGCGCCCGAAGAGATTCGAACTCCTGACCCCCAGATTCGTAGTCTGGTGCTCTATCCAGCTGAGCTACGGGCGCGCAATGGGCGGTTCGAGAACTGCCCGCGAAGCCGATCCGAAGAACCGGCCCCGAATGTGAGGTGCTACCTAGCGACTGGCCGCGCGAAATGCAAGCCGTCGCGGACGAAAACTTTCGACGCTGCGGAAAGCTCCAGAATCCCGGGCCCGGCGGCGGACGAGCCGCCGAAGAGCGCCCGGCAGGGCACGGCCCGCGCGCTTTGAGATCACAGCCACTCCAAGCCTTCCGGGGATGGCGCGGGAAGGGCATGGGCCGTTCGTCGGCAAATCACGGCGTCGCGGCGCGCTACCGATCGAACGGGCAAGGGCGAGCCCTCAACGGCTTCGGCAGGGTTCACGCCGGACGGCGCATGGCCGAACGCGCCTCGTCGAGGCTGACTGGCTGGTCGGGGATCACCACGGCGAAGACCGTGCGGCCGCCGACGCTTTCCACAAGCTCGATAGTACCGCCATGGGCGCGCACCAGCTCGTTGGCGATCGCCAGGCCGAGGCCGGTGCCGCCGCTGCGCGCCGAGCCGCGGAACGCGGCGAAGAGGTTCTCCCGCGCCTTCTGCGGCAGGCCCGGCCCTGTGTCGTCGACGAGGATGCGGCTCACGATGCCCGAACGCTCGGCCGAAACGGTGAGCCGCCGCACCACCGCGCTCTCGCGGTTGGCGCTCATGGCCTCGACGGCGTTGCGGCACAGATTCGTCAGCACGCGGAACAGATGCTCCGAATCGGCGTCGACCTCGAATTCGGCGTCGACGGCGTTCTCGAACTCGATGCCCGCGGCCGGATCGATGCCGAGCAACCCATAGACGTCGTCCACCAGCAGCCGCAGGCGCAGCCGGCGGCGCATCGGCGGAGGTTCCTGCGTGCGGCCATAGGCGAGAACGCCCTGCGAATAGGCGACCGCGCGGTCGATGGCGCGCACGAGCTTGGGCGCCACCGCCTGCACGGTCGGATCCTTCACCAGCGCCAGGCGATCGGACAGCAACTGGGCCGAAGCCAGGATGTTGCGCATGTCGTGATTGATCTTCGACACGGCAAGACCAAGATCGGCGAGGTGCTTCTGCTCCGAGAACGTCCTCTGGAGCTGCATCTGCAGCCCCGCCAGTTCCTTCTCCGCGACGCCCAACTCGTCACGCCGGTCGCTCGGCCGGATGATCCGGGACGGGTCGCTGGGAGCCTCGGCGAACCACAGCATCGAGTGGCGAAGGCTCCGGATCGGCCCGATCATCAGCCGGTTTATTGCCGTGAAGACAAGGGTGGCGGTGATGAACGAGATGAGCAGCGACAGGATGGCGATGTTGCGCGCATAGATGAGCATGGCCTTGCGCAGCTTGTAGTCGGCGATGATCAGCTCGAACTCCTTGTCGCTGTCGCCGACCCTGCCGAACACGCGCACCATGCGCTTGCCGCCGAAGAGCATGGTGTCGAGCGCCTCGACCATCGCCCTGCCCGCGCCGATGCCCGCGATGTCGACATGCTCGTCGACGGCGGGAGGCATCTCGGTCACGGCCAGCAGCCGCGAGACACCGGCGTCGCGCACGGCGATCGCCTTGGCGCCCACCGCCTTCAACAGGCCGTCCTGGACAGATCGGGGCAGTTCGACCGGCTCGCCCTGCATCAGGACGACGCTGACGGCCGCAGCCGTGCCCAGACGTTCCTCGAGCCAGCGCAGGCGGAAATTGGCTATCGACGGGATGAAGATCAGCACCTCGGCGATCATCACGAACAGCACGGTGAGCAACAGGAGCTTCGTCGACAGGCGACGAACGAGCGGGACCCGCCTGGCGATCAGCGCCGCCCCTTGCGACTGGTCCGTCATCAGACGCGCCCTCCGAACTCGTTTCGCGACGCCTGCTTGCCAGACGCGGCAACTTCCGTCAGCCGAAAACCCTGAGGAAACGCACGAGACGGCGCACCATCGGGTTTCGCGTTGCAGCAAGAAAATAGGTAATCGCAGCCCGTTTGCCAATTTCGCTCATCGTCGGATAGGGCGGGATATGTGCCGCGACGTCGCGAAGGCTCATACCTTTGGAGAGAGCGAGCGTCCAGAAACCGATCATCTCGGCTGCATTGGCGCCGACGATGCCGACGCCGAGGAGTTTGCCCTTCCGACCGATCATCAGCTTGATATGCCCCCTGGTCCTGCGCTCGGCCTGGGCGCGGTCGTTCTCGGCATAGGGCCAGCGCAGGACCGTCACGGCGCCGTGCGCCTTCCGCGCCTCGGCCTCGGTCATGCCGACGACGGCCAGTTCCGGATCGCAGAAGGTGACCCGGGGGACGGCGCCCATGGCGACACGGCCGAGACTTCTGAACAGCACCTGCTTGGCGACCAGCTTGGCCTGATGCCCAGCGACATGGGTGAAGCGCGCGCCGGTCACGTCGCCGACGGCATAGACGCGCCGGTTGGTGGTGCGCAGCCTGTGCGAGACCTTTATGCCGCTTTCATTGACGGCGATGCCGGCCTTGCCTAGGTCGAGGCCGTCGACATTGGCCTTTCGGCCGGTCGCCAGCAGCAAATGCGAGCCTTCGATGGTTTCCCTGCCGGCTGCGCCTTCCACGATGACGCGAATGCCGCCGCCCTCGCCCGGCTCGACGGCAACGACGCTGGTGCCAGCCCGCAGAACCACGCCCTCGGCGCGCATCGCCTCCAGCACGATGCCGACCAGTTCCGGATCCTCGTCGCCGAGGGACTCGGCCACCTCGATGATGGTGACGGCCGAACCCAGGCGGCGATAGGCCTGCGCCATCTCGATGCCCATCGCGCCGGCGCCGATGACGATCAGATGCTCCGGTCGCTCGGTCAGATCGAACAGGGTTTCGTTGGTCAGATAGGGCACCCTATCGAGACCGGGGATCGGCGGGATCAACGGCGACGATCCGGTCGCGACGACGAAGCGGCGGGCACGCACCTCGACGTCGCCGGCGACGACCGTGCGGCGATCCTCGAAGCGCGCCTCGGCCTTGATCACCTTGATGCCGAGCGCGGTGAAGCGCTCGGCGGAATCGTTCGGCGCAATCGCCTCGATGACCTCGCGGATGTGCCTGTTGACCTTGGCGAAGTCGACGCTGGCCTTGCCGGACCGTATGCCGAATGCGGCGCCTCGGCCGAGTTCGTGCATATGACGCGCCGCCGCGATCATCGCCTTGGATGGCACGCAGCCGTAGTTCAGGCAATCGCCGCCCATCGGCCCCTTCTCGATCAGCACGACCGGCGCCCCGAAGGCCGAGGCGATAGCCGCGACCGTGAGGCCGCCGGAGCCGGCTCCGATCACGCAGATATCGGGAGTGAGGACGGTGGTCACGTCGAAGGTTTCGTCATGAGGAAGGGTCTCTCGGCGGCTCGGACGCGAAAGGCCCCGACGCTATTACGCCGCTCGCCGCGCCGCGGCTACCCTTATCACGACAGCGACGAGAGCGATAAGGGTCAGGCAGGCGAGCGCCGCCACGATCTCGGGCGTGACCAGATCGGAAAGCGCTGCGTCGCGCCCCGCACGCTGCGCCGCCTCCACCACGCTGTCGAGACCGTTGCCCAGCGAGGCATAGGCGAAGGCGCCCGGCAGGATGCCGATGGCAGTCGCAGCAACAAAGGTGCGCGGCCGTACCTTGAACAGGGCCGGGGCCACATTGACGACGCAGAAGGGGATGAATGGGGCAAGCCTGAGGACCAGGAGATAGCCGAAGGCGTTGCTCTCGAAGCCACAGGCCAGCCGGTCGGCGAAGCCCGCCACCCGGCCGCGCAAGCCTGTTCCGCAGGCCGAACGCGCGGCGAGGAAGATGAGGGCGGCTCCGACCGTCGCGCCGACGGCAGCGGAGAGACCGCCGACGAGCCACCCGAACAGGCCGCCGCCCAGGATCGTCAGCATGGTGGCGATCGGGACGGACGCGGCGGTGACGATCACGTAGAAGGCGACAAAGCCTGCAAGCGACAAAAGGTAGTTGCGGTCGACATAGGTCTGAAGGGCGTCGCGGCTCTCCGCCACAGAGGCGAGCGACATCTGACTATACCATCCCCTGGCATAGGCGACCGCAATCACGGCGGCGATGACGCCGATCGGCAGGAAGCGCCGCAACCGCCATCTGTCGCCTGAGCCGGCCGCAACACCGGCCCCGACATGCGCCGTCACCTCGTTCATATGCGTTTGGATCCCGGTGCCCAGTTCCTGCCGCCCTTCGCTGCCGATCTGCAGCCTCGTCTCGTGCCTTTGTTTCGCCATCCCAGATGGTCGATCCGGACACCGCAGGCAAGCGCCTCGACGCTGCCCTCACCGGGTTTTGACCGGAAACAAGCCTCCTTCACCCTTTCGTTACCGGCAATGACGTCATATTTCCTCCCGACATACGGGAATTGACTCCTCAGAACCTTCTACTTATAAGCCCGCACACGCTCGGGCCGATGGTCCGGCGCAGTTTCGATTGCGCACAGACCGGGCCGGCGACGCTCCTGCTCATCAGAGTCAGAATGAAGAAGGGCCGCACACCGCGGTATCAAATAAATGAAGCGCACCTATCAACCGTCCAAACTCGTCCGCAAGCGCCGGCACGGCTTCCGTGCCCGCATGGCCACCAAGGGTGGCCGCGGGGTGATCGCCGCACGCCGCAATCGCGGTCGCAAGCGGCTCTCCGCCTGAGAAGCGGCACCTTGCCGGTGACCGGCAAGCCGCCGCAACGACTTCGCAAACGCGCGGAGTTCCTGGCCGTCCGGCGCGGTGAAACGCGTCGCGGGCGGCTGTTTCTGCTGGAAGTGCTGGATCGTGGCGAGGCCGGCGCAGCGCGCGTCGGCTTCACTGTGACGAAAAAGGCCGGCAACGCCGTCCAGCGCAACCGCATCAGGCGCAGGCTCAAGGAAGCGGTCCGTCTCCATGCCGCAGGTGACATGGCGCCGGGCAATGATTATGTGATCGTCGGGCGTAGCGAGATCCTCTCCGCCCCCTTCGGCCAGCTTGCTGCCGAATTGAGACGGCGTATCCGCGACAAGCGGCAAGGTCCCAGGTCCACCGATGGAAAACAACCGTAACTTCTTCATCACGATCGCACTTTCCGTGCTGATCCTGACGCTCTGGCAGGTGTTCTACGTGAGCCCGCGCGTCGAAACGCAGCGCGAAGCCGCGCGTATCGAGGCCGAGCAGCAGAAGAAGGATGCGCCCGCGACCACGGGCGCCGAAACCCATCCGCAGGCGACCGTTCCGGGCTCGGCCCCCGTCGGCATACCCGGCACGGACGGCGCGACCGCGACGACGCGCGAGGCCGCCCTCGCCACGAGCCAGCGCGTGGAGATCGACACGCCGCGTCTATCCGGCTCGATCAATCTCACCGGCGGACGCATCGACGACATCCGCCTCAAGGACTACCACCTGACGATCGACAAGACGTCGCCGACCATCGAACTGCTCAACCCCTCCGTGCTGCCGAACGGACAGTTCGCCGAGATCGGCTTCGCCGGCAACGACGCCACGGGCGCGGTGCCCGGCGCCGACACGGTCTGGACGGTGGAAGGCAAGCCGGTGCTGACGCCGTCGACCCCGGTCGCGCTCACCTACACCAACGACAAGGGCCTGACTTTCAAGCGCACCATATCAGTCGATTCAAACTACATGTTCACGGTGTCGGACACGGTGACCAATGCGGGCGCCGCACCCGTATCGCTATCGAACTACGGCCGCGTGACGCGTTTCGACAAGCCGACCCATGCCAGCGTCTATGTGCTGCACGAGGGATTGATCGGCGTCACCGGCGAGGAAGGGCTGCAGGAACTCAGCTACTCCACGATCGAGGATGACCAGCAGGTCATCCCCGGCAAGTCCAACGATGGCTGGCTCGGCATCACCGACAAATACTGGGCAGCCACGCTGGTGCCGTCGACCAAGCAGCCGTTCCAGCCGCGCTTCTCCTATTTCGGCGACAACGGCAGGCCGCGCTACCAGGCCGACTACCTGACCGATCCGATCACCGTCGCCGCCGGCCAGTCGGCCACGATCGAGACGCTGGTCTTCGCCGGCGCCAAGGAAGTCGCCACGATCGACGCCTATGAGAAGGAGCGCGGTATCCGCCAATTCGAGCTGCTGATCGACTGGGGCTGGTTCTATTTCATCACCAAGCCGATGTTCTGGCTGATCGACACCCTCTACAAGATGCTCGGCAATTTCGGCCTGGCGATCCTCGCCACCACCGTGCTCGTCAAGGCCGTCTTCTTCCCGCTCGCCAACAAGTCCTACAAGTCCATGGCGAACATGAAAAAGGTGCAGCCTGCCATGCTCGAGATCCGCGAGAAATACGCGGACGACAAGATGAAGCAGCAGCAGGCGATGATGGAGCTCTACAAGAAGGAGAAGATCAATCCGGTCGCCGGCTGCTGGCCCGTGCTGATCCAGATCCCTGTCTTCTTCGCGCTCTACAAGGTGCTCTACATCACCATCGAGATGCGGCATGCGCCGTTCTTCGGCTGGATCCAGGATCTGGCCGCACCGGATCCGACCTCGCTCTTCAACCTGTTCGGGCTGCTGCCCTTCGCCATGCCGGAATATCTGCATATCGGCGTCTGGCCGCTGATCATGGGCGTCACCATGTTCCTGCAGATGCGCATGAACCCGACGCCGCCGGACCCCACCCAGGCGATGATCTTCAACTGGATGCCCGTCATCTTCACCTTCATGCTGGCGAGCTTCCCGGCCGGCCTGGTCATCTACTGGGCGTGGAACAACTCCCTCTCGATCCTGCAGCAGGGCGTCATCATGAAGCGCCAGGGCGCCAAGATCGAATTGTGGGACAATCTGGTGGGTATGTTCCGAAAGAAACCAAGTCCGGCCGAATAATCTGTAAGCTTGAAGCCCCGGCCCGCCCGGGGCTTCGCTTGTCGGAGCGTCGCGCGTCCATGCCGCCGGCGTGATACGCTGCGGCATTCTCGATGCGACGGGGGCCGGCGGCCCCGGAAGGAGCGCCATGACCGGCCCGAACCCTGCGGTAAAGCACCCGATCCCGATGCATCCACGGGTCGGTTTCCTCAGGCCGCTCGCGGCCGACCGGGAGAATGTCGAGATCGGCGAGTTCACCTATTACGACGATCCCGCCGGGCCGGAGCATTTCCTCGACAAATGCGTCCTCTACCACTACCCGTTCGTCGGCGACCGGCTGGTCATCGGCAGGTTCTGCGCGCTGGCGGAGGGCGTCAAGTTCATCATGAACGGCGCCAATCACACCATGTCGGGCTTCTCCACCTATCCCTTCAACATCTTCGGCCATGGCTGGGAGCAGGGTTTCGACCAGACGAGTTGGGAAGCGGAGAACAGGGGCGACACGGTCGTCGGCCATGACGTCTGGATCGGCATGAAAGCGACGGTCATGCCCGGCGTGTCGATCGGCCACGGCGCCATCGTCGCGGCCAGGGCGGTCGTCGGCCGCAACGTGCCACCCTATGCGATCGTGGCGGGCAATCCGGCCGTCACGGTCAGGCGGCGCTTCGACGACGCCACGATCAACCGCCTGCTGGCGGTCGCGTGGTGGGACTGGCCGATGGAGAAGATCAGCCGCAATCTCGACGCCATTCGCGGCGCCGATATCGGGCAACTGGAGGCGGCGCGATGAGCGGGATCGACATCAGCGAGGATCTGTTCACGCGGTCGTGGGTCTTCATCCGCGGCGTTCCGGCGATGAAGTTCCTGCCGCCGGAAGGCCCGCCGGAGGTCGCCTTCGCCGGCCGTTCCAATGTCGGCAAATCCTCGCTGATCAATTCGCTGACCGGCCAGAAGGGGCTCGCCCGGACCTCCAATACGCCGGGCCGCACGCAGGAACTCAACTACTTCGTGCCGGACGGGTTCTCCGGCGAGACCGGCGACATTCCGCCGATGGCGCTGGTCGACATGCCCGGCTACGGCTATGCCCAGGCGCCCAAGGAGCAGGTCGAGAAATGGACGAAGCTCGTCTTCGACTATTTGCGCGGCCGCGCCACGCTGAAGCGGGTCTATGTGCTGATCGACGCCCGGCACGGCGTCAAGAAGAACGACGAGGAGGTGTTCAGCCTGCTCGACAAGGCGGCGGTCTCCTACCAGATCGTGCTCACCAAGACCGACAAGATCAAGGCTGCGGGCGTGCCGCGACTGATCGACGAAACGCTGGCGAAGATCCGCAAGCGCCCGGCCGCCTTTCCGGCCGTGCTGGCGACATCGTCGGAGAAAGGCGCCGGGCTGGAAGAGCTGCGGACCGCGATCCTGCTCGCCGCGAATGGCGGCTGAGGCGCGGCACGCCATTTTTGATCAGGCGGCGGGCCTGAAGGTCAGCGCCACGCCGTTGATGCAATGCCGCATCCCCGTCGGCGCCGGGCCGTCGTCGAATATGTGGCCCAAATGGCCCCCGCACCGCCGGCAGTGGCATTCCGTTCGAGCCATGAACAGCGAATTGTCTTCCCGTGTGCCGATGGCACCGGGCACGCAGTCCCAGAAGCTCGGCCAGCCGGTGCCCGATTCATATTTGGTCTCGGAGGAATAGACCGCAAGGTCGCAGCCGGCGCAGTGGAACAGGCCCTTGCGTTTTTCCTCAAGCAGCGCACTGCTGCCGGGACGCTCGGTGCCTTCCCGGCGCAGCACGTCGTATTGCGCCTCCGAGAGCATCTTTCGCCATTCGGCGTCGGTCCTGGTTACCTCGAAAACCTCGGCAAGCGCGACGTTCGTTCGGCCCGCACGCCAAAGAGCAGCGGCGCCCATGAGGCAGATGGTAGCCGTGGCACCCCCCGCTACGAGATCGCGACGCTTCATCAGTGCGTCTCCTTCAATGCAAGGAAATAGGATACTGCCGCGGAACGATCCAGAGGCAGATTCTGCGAACGTCCTGATTTCGCCACGTGCCCGAAGACCGGCCCACGTTCGAGGTTCATCGCGAGAACCCGAACTCCGCCCCGGCCGCCGAAGCTGCGGGGCGGAGTCTTGCCGTGTGATCGGTTCGCAGTCGCCGCCCCAGACCCGGCTTACATCTTCGGCAGCAACACCCTGTCGATCACATGGATGACGCCGTTCGACTGCTCGACGTCGGCGATCGTGATGTCGGCCATGTTGCCGTTCTCGTCCGTGATCATGATCCTGCCGCCGCCGTCGTGTTTCGCGGTCCAGACGCAGCCGCCGACCGTCTTGACCGGATGGGCGCCCTTGTCGGCATCGACCATGCTGACGATGTCCTTGGCGAAGGCCTTGGCCGGCACCACGTGGCAGGTCAGGATCTTCACCAGCTGATCCTTGTTCTCGGGTTTCAGCAAGGCTTCCACTGTGCCCTTGGGCAAAGCGTCGAATGCCGCGTCGGTCGGGGCAAGAACCGTGAAGGGGCCGGCGCCCTGCAGCGTCTCGACTAGTCCCGCGGCCTTCACCGCGGCGACAAGGGTCGTGTGGTCCTTCGAGTTGACGGCGTTCTCGACGATGTTCTTGCTGGCATACATCGGCGCGCCGCCGACCTGCGGATTCGCGGCGTAGGCGACCGAGGCCCCAGCCGAGAAGATAGCGGCACCGAAGAGGACGGAGGCAATAAGGCGGTTCATTGTCATGTTCTCCTTCATGGAAGCACCCATCTGGGTACACGTCAGGAGATACGGATCGCACGGACAGCAAGTTTCATAATAATACTCAATTGTCTATATTGAATACCAATTCTAAGAAAATCAAAAAATACCCCACAAAGAGGCATCAGATACTTCTCTGAAATCTACCAAATCTTGCCAACAGAGAGCCGACAAATCGTCACATCTGCCTAAGGTCTCCCGCTGCGACAACCGGGCCGGTCGGCTGCCCGGTCGGCGAACCGCCGGCCGGCTCGGCGCTGACGGCCAGGATTGCGCCTGCGGCCAGCCTGGCGCGAGCCGGTTCGGCGACGGCCAGGCGCGCTGTCGCCGCGGCGGGGATGACCCCGATCGACACCGGCGCGTTGCTGCCTTCGATCATCCACAGCTCGAAGTCCTTGCCTGGCGCACGCTCGCCCGAGAGCTGCGACAGGCCGATGTCGCCACGCCCGGCATCGTAGACGGCGAGATACCGCACGTCGCTGCCATCGGCGGAGAGCGTGGCGGCCAGAAGCGACGACGGCGCCTCGGCCGGCGGGCGAATATGGGGGACCGCGAGGTAGATCGCGAGCGCTGCGACGGCCGCCGCCGCAAGTACGCGCCAGAAGGCGAGGCTCGACCACAGCCCACCCGGCCGGTCCGGTGCCTCTTCGGCGGCAGCCTCCGGTTCTTCGGCGCGTGCCGGAACCGCGTCCTGGAACAATCGCCGGTCGATGGCCGCCTTAAGGGCGGCAGGCGGCTCCGTCTCCGGATAGGCGGCCGCGAGCGGAGCGAACTGGACCTCCCAGCCGTCGACGAGGCGCGCGAAGTCGGGCTCGTTGTCGATGCGGGCCGACACGATCTGTCGCTCGTCCTCGGGCAGCACGCCCAGAACATACTCGGCGGCGAGGATCTCGTCGCCTCCGCGCTCCGGTCCGTTTTCCTCCACAAGCGTCATCGCTCGAGGCATTCCCTCAGTTTCATCAGGCTGCGCCGCAGCCAGGTTCGCATCGTGTTCAGCGGCACGCCGTGGCGTTCGGCGAGCTCGGCATAACTCTCTCCCTTCAGATAGGCACCGCGCACGGCCGCGGCCCGATCCTGCTCGAGTTCGTCGAGGCAGTCATGGATGCGCCTGCTCTCGTCACCCGCGATCGCCTTCGCCTCCGGTCCGGGAGCCGGGTCGGCGACATCGAGGGCCGCATCGATAACGCTCGCCGGCTGCTTTCTGGCCCGGATACGATCGATCGCATGGTTGCGTGCCACCGCAACCAGCCAGGACATCGGACTCAAATCCGAAACGGCGAAGCGGTCCGCCTTCGTCCAGATCTTGATATAGACTTCCTGCAGCGCCTCCTCCGCCTCGGCACGGTCGTTCAAGACACGCAGGCACACGCCAAAGAGTTTCGCACTGGTCTGTCGGTAAAGCGCGTCGAAGGCGGCCCGATCCTTCATCGAGATCCTGACGATCAGCTTTGTGACGTCTTGTGGGGCCATCGACACCAAATTACGGCTTTGCCGTATATTTTCAATCGAGAACACAACCCTCGCCGGGTAAACACCGTGTGGCCATCCGCTCCGGCTGCACTAGATGGCCTAGTGCCGTGTGGCGGCTACAGCGGAAATTGCAGGAAAGGGAGAGAGGATGTCCTTGCGCAACCAGTTGATCGGCCTTGTTTCGGTCGCCGCGATCTGCTTCGGCCCGGCCGATGCCGCCGAGATCTCGATCGTCACCGGATCGGTCGGCGACGACCTCGGCCAATTGCAGGCACAACTCAAGGAATTCGAGAAAAAAAGCGGCCATACAGTGAGGGTGGTGACCACGCCGCCGTCATCCAGCGAACAGTTCACGCAGTTCCGCCTTTGGATGGCCGCCGGAAGCCCGGATATCGACGTCTATCAGATCGACGTCGTCTGGGCACCGCAACTCGCCCAGCACTTCGTCGATCTGTCGCCTCACGTGCCGGATGCCGCCAGCCAGCATTTCGACGCGATCATCCGATCCCAGACAGTGGACGGCAAGCTCATCGCGCTGCCGATGTTCGCGGATGCGCCGGCGCTCTATTACCGCCGGGATCTCCTCGAGAAGCATGGCGAAAAGGTACCCGCCACATGGGAGGAACTGGGAGCTGTTGCCTCAAGGATCGTCGAGGCGGAACGCGCGGCGGGAGACCGCCGGCTGTGGGGATTTGTGTTCCAGGGCGCAGCCTATGAGGGCCTCACATGCAATGCGCTCGAATGGATCGCCTCGCATGGCGGAGGTGAGTTCGTCGAGGAGGATGGAAGCATTTCCGTCTTCAACGAGCACGCGATCAAGGCCCTGGAGACTGCGCACTCGTGGATCGGAACGATCGCGCCGGAGGGGGTCCTGTCCTATCAGGAGGAGGAGTCCCGCGGCGTCTGGCAGACGGGCAATGCGGTGTTCATGCGCAATTGGCCCTATGCCTACGCCTTGAGCAACCGCGACGATTCCATCGTGAAGGGCAAGTTCGCGGTGACGACGCTGCCGGCCGGAGAGGGAGGCCGTTCGGCCGCCACCCTGGGCGGCTGGAACCTCGGCGTGTCGCGTTATTCGCGGCATCAGGACGCAGCGATCGAACTGGTCGAATTCCTCACCTCGGAACAGGCACAGAAGCAGCGGGCGCTGCTGAGTTCGCGGCTGCCGACGCGGCCGGCGCTCTACGACGATCCCGATATCGCGAGCCGCCAGCCGATCATCCCGCAGTGGAAGGCGGTCCTGGAGAATGCGGTGCCGCGCCCCTCGGCGGTGGTCAAGGCCAAATACAACGAATTTTCCTCGCAGGTCTGGACCGCCGTCCACAATACGCTCGCCGGCAAGGGAACCGCCGCGGACAATCTTGAACTGCTGGAGGTTCAACTCACCCGGCTGCAAGGCGGCAGTTCCTGGTAGGGCGGCATGCGGACTGCTCTCCTGCCATCGCGCCGCGAGCGCAGGCGGATCGCCACCGCATGGCTTTTCGTGGCACCGATGCTGTTGGTGCTCGCCGCCGTGGCCGCCTGGCCGCTTGGCCGAACCATCTATTTCAGCTTCACCGATGCTTCGCTCGGCAGCCTCGACCAGGCGGCATGGATCGGCTTTCGCAACTATTACGACGTCGTCACGCTGTCCAGCGGAAGAGCCTTCCGTTCCGGCCTGCTGGCCGACCCCGTCTGGTGGACGGCAGTGTGGAACACCATCCGCTTCGCCGCGATCTCGGTTTTCTTCGAGACCGTCTTCGGAACGATCATCGCACTCGTGCTGAACGCCGAATTCAGGGGGCGCGGCCTTGTGCGCGCGGCCGTCCTCATCCCATGGGCCATACCGACGATCGTCTCGGCCCGGATATGGGCCTGGATGATGAACGACCAGTTCGGTATGATCAACGATCTCCTGCTTCGGCTTTCGCTTATCGACCGGCCGGTCGCCTGGACCGCCTCGCCCGACACCGCACTGATGGCCGTGCTCGTCGTCGACATCTGGAAATCCACGCCCTTCATGGCGCTTCTCATCCTCGCCGCGTTGCAGATGCTGCCGGCGGACATCTATGACGCGGCCCGCCTCGACGGGGCGCGTCCCACCACCGTGTTCTTCAGGATCACCCTGCCTCTCATCCGTCCCGCGCTCGTGGTGGCGATCATTTTTCGAACCCTCGATGCGCTGCGGGTGTTCGACGTGATCTACGTGCTCACGCCGAACAACGAAAGCACCAAGTCCATGTCGGTGTTTGCGCAGGAAAATCTCTTCGCATTCGACAAATTCGCCTATGGCTCGGCCGCCTCGACGTTGCTTTTCCTCGTGATTGCGCTCGTCACGGCCGTCACCATCACGGCGAGCCGGCTGCGGCTCGGCGAGGAGCGATGGGCATGAGCGGGATCGCCAGGACGGCCGGCTTCTATCTCCTTGTCGGCGTCATCGTGCTGCAGGCCGTATTTCCGTTCTATTATGCAGTGATCACGTCGTTCAAATCAGGCGCCGCGATCTTCGACGTCGACTACTGGCCGGTGACATTCTCCCTCGGCAACTACCTCTCGGTAATGACGCAGGGGCCATTCGCCCGCAACGTGCTGAATTCGATCCTGGTCTCCGGCATGGTCGTCATCTTGTCGCTGGCCGTTGCCGTCACGGCCGCCTATGCGCTGGCGCGCATCCGTTTCCGGGGCCGCACTCTCCTGCTCATGACGATCCTGTCGGTATCGATGTTTCCGCAGATCGCAGTGCTGGCGGGGCTGTTCGAGGCTGTGCGCACGCTCGGCCTCTATAATTCGCTGTGGTCGCTGGTGCTCGCCTATATGATCTTCACGCTTCCGTTCACGGTCTGGGTCCTGACGGCCTTCATGCGCGAGCTACCCGTCGAGATCGAAGAGGCGGCGATCATGGACGGCGCTTCGCCGCTCACCATCGTGCTGCGCATCTTCCTGCCTCTAATGCGGCCCGCGATGGCAGCGACGGGCCTGCTTGCCTTCATAGCGGCCTGGAACGAATTTCTATTCGCATTGAGCTTCATCTCGACGGATGCGCGCCGCACCGTCCCCGTGGCGATCGCGTTCCTGTCCGGGGCCACGGCATTCGAGATCCCGTGGGGCAACATCATGGCCGCTTCGGTCATCGTCACCGCGCCGCTGATCGCGCTCGTGCTCGTCTTCCAGCGCAGGATCGTTTCGGGGCTGGTTGCCGGCGGCGTCAAGGGCTGATGCCGGCGCGCAGGTCTCGTTGCCAAAGCCGCCGCCGCCCGATAGCCTTTCCCGTGTGGCGGGGGGTATCGGACCATGTCGATCGAAAGGCTGCTGTGGGAAGAGGATGCGACGACGCTGGCCGATCTCGTCCGTAGGGGCGAAGTTTCGCCGATCGAGCTTGTCGATGCAGCCATCGCCAGGGCCGAGCGTGTCAATCCCGAGATAAACGCCATCGCGGAAGAGACCTTTGAGCGAGCGCGGGAAAGGGCGAAGACGGTCGACCGCGGCGCACCGCTTGCCGGCGTGCCCTTCGCCATCAAGGATCTGGGCATCGCCCAGAAGGGCGTGCCGACCCATGGCGGCAGTTGCATTCCGGCCTTCGTGCCGGATTTCGATTCCGTGCTCACCGAGCGGTACCTCGCCGCAGGGCTGATCCCGATCGCCACCAGCACCACGCCGGAGCACGGCCTGCGCCTGATGACGGAATCAGCGGCTTTCGGCATCACCCGCAACCCGTGGAACACCGGCCACACGACCGGAGGCTCGTCGGGCGGCGCGGCCGCGCTTGTGGCAGCCGGCGTCGTGCCGGTCGCCCATGCCTCCGACGGCGGCGGCTCGATCCGCGTGCCGTCGGCCTGTTCCGGGCTGGTCGGGCTCAAGACGTCGCGCGGGCGCGTGCCGCTGTCGCCGCTGGTCTCGGAATCCTGGTACGGCTTCGTCGTCGACCACGCCGTCGCCCGGTCGGTCCGCGACAGCGCCGCCCTGCTCGATCTCACCCACGGGCCGGATCCGCTGGCGCCCTATGCGGCGCGTCCCCCGAAAGGCACTTTCAGCGACGCCGCGGCGCGCGAGCCCGGACGCCTGAGGCTCGCGGTCTATCGGCGCTCCCCGCTCGGACTGGAGATTTCCGCCGAAACGCTGGCCGCGCTCGACACGGCGGTGGCGCTCGCCCGCGAGGGCGGCCACGACGTCGAGGAGATCGACCTGCCGATGATCGGCCGCGACTTCATGGCCGACTTCGCCATGTCGGTCTGCTCGGCCGTGGCCGGCACCATGCGCATGGAGGCGCTTCGCGTCGGCCGCCCGGTCCTCGGCGAGGTCGAGCGCGCGACGCGGGTGCTCGCCCGCTTCGGCGAGCTCATGTCCGCCGGCGAGGTCTATGAGACGCTGGAGCGGCTGCATGCCGCGTCCCGCAAGCTGATCATCGAAACCGCTTCCTATGACGCCGTGCTGATGCCGATCATCGCACATCCGCCGCTGCCTTGCGGAGCGATGGACGCCAAGGGTTCCGACGCGTTCACCGAGAACATGCTCGACAGGCTCCGCCTCACCCGGATGCTCAAGTTACGCACCTTTTTCGGCCAGTTGCTGGACCAGAGCCTGTGGTTCACGCATTGGCCCTCGATCCAGAACGTCTCCGGCCAGCCCTCGATCGCCATGCCGGTCCATGTCACCGCCGCCGGCCTGCCGCTCGGCATCCAGGCGGCCGGCCGGCCAGGCGACGAGGAGACACTTTTGTCCCTCGCCGCGCAGATGGAGAAGCTGTCGGGCTGGACGAAGCGACGGGCGCCGCTGATGAAGCCGGAGTGAGACGCGGCTCAGCCCTCCGTAGCGTTGCCCGCCATCGCGTTTCCCGCTAAGACGCCAGCGACCCGATTTCCCCGTGAGGCCCTTCATGACGACGGACACTGCCGAGACCGCCGCGGCGCAGGCGCGCCTGCTTTCCGCCGCGCTGCCCTATATGCAGCGCTATGAGAACAAGACCGTCGTGGTGAAATATGGCGGGCACGCCATGGGCGACATCGCGCTCGGCAAGGCCTTCGCCCGCGACATCGCGCTCCTGAAGCAATCGGGCGTCAACCCGATCGTGGTGCATGGCGGCGGGCCGCAGATCGGCGCCATGCTCACCAAGATGGGGATAGAATCGAAGTTCGAAGGCGGCCTGCGCGTCACCGACCGTAAGACGGTCGAGATCGTCGAGATGGTGCTGGCCGGTTCGATCAACAAGGAGATCGTTGCTCTCATCAACGCCGAAGGCGAATGGGCGATCGGGCTCTGCGGCAAGGACGGCAACATGGTTTTTGCCGAGAAGGCCAAGAAGACAATGATCGATCCCGACAGCAACATCGAGCGCGTGCTCGACCTGGGCTTCGTCGGCGAACCGGTCGAGGTCGATCGCACGCTGCTCGACCTGCTTGCGCGCTCGGAGATGATCCCGGTGATCGCGCCTGTCGCTCCCGGCCGCGACGGTCACACCTACAACATCAACGCCGACACCTTTGCCGGTGCGATCGCGGGGGCGCTCGGCGCCTCGCGCCTGCTCTTCCTGACCGACGTGCCCGGCGTGCTCGACAAGGATAAGAAGCTGATCGACGAACTGACCGTCGCCGAGGCCAAGGCCCTCATCAGGGACGGCACCATTTCGGGCGGCATGATCCCCAAGGTCGAGACCTGCATCGAGGCGATCGACCGCGGGGTCGAAGGCGTCGTCATCCTCAACGGCAAGACGCCTCATTCGGTCCTGCTCGAACTTTTCACCGAGCATGGCGCGGGCACGCTGATCGTTCCCTGACGATGGAACCGGTCTTCGGGAGTCTGGGAGCGCCGAGCGTCCATTCGAACGCGCGCCAAAGCCTCGACATGTCGCCCGACCTGACAGAGTGAGGGTTGCATGAGCGGTACGGACCTGCTTTGCTGCAGGTCATGACGCGGCGGGGTCTTCTCGGGAGCGAAGTCCCATGGGCCGGATCAACATACGCTACATCGTGACCGACGTGCAGAAGGCGGTCACGTTCTATGAAGAGATGCTCGGTTTCCAGGTGGAGATGCAGCCGGCGCCCGGTTTTGCCGCACTCTCCAGGGACGGCATTCGACTGCTCCTCAACGAGCCGGGTTCAGGCGGAGCCGGTCAGGCGATAGCCGGCGGCGAGCCCGCGCCCGGCGGCTGGAACCGCATCCAGATCGAAGTCGACGATCTCGCCGCGACGGCGAAGAGGCTCAAGCATGCAGGCTGCAGCTTTCGCGGCGAGATCGTGCTCGGCCGCGGCGGCAAGCAGATATTGGTCGACGATCCATCCGGAAATCCGATCGAACTGTTCGAGCCGACGCCGCGCGCGTGACTGCTCGAGGAGCACGGTCGGCTACGTGGCCGGTCGCTCGTCGGTTGCGATCAACGCCCTGTATTTCTGCTGCAGTTCGGTCGCGCCCTGCAGGAAACGCAGTATCGCGGCCAGTTCCTCGCTCGTGAATGCCTGCAGGAAGCGCGCACCGGCCTCGCCGATCGGGCGGTAGTAGCGCGCGGCGATCTCCTCCATGGCGCCGGTGGTTTCCACCATGACCTTGCGCCTGTCTTCCGCGCTGCGGGTCCGCCGGAGCAGGCTCCGCGCCTCAAGCCGATCGATGAGCGCAGTGACGGCGGCCGGCGTCAGCCCGGTCGCTCCGGCGATCGCGCCCGCCGGTTGCGCACCGCCGTAGAGGAACGACAGGCAGCGGCGCTCGGCCGCGTTGAGCTGCAGACTTTCCCCTACCGCGTCGTCATAGGCTTGCGTGGCGTCCTGCCAGCGCATGACCGCCTCGCCGATGGCCTCGACGAGATCGTCCCGATCCGGGCTTGACGAATTTAATTCGACCATCTAAATATCAATCTATCGTAATTTTCATCCGCCGCATCAATATGAACGTTGGCGTCGGCCTGCGCAAGTCCGGGAGAAGGATGATGCAACCACACAGCCGCGCGACCCTCGCGAGGCAGGAGCAAAACATCTCGGGTTGGGAGGACCAGACCTCGCCCTGCGGCCGCGCGGCGCTGTGTATCCTCGGCATCGTGGCGCTGCTCCTGCACATCGCGATATTGGGAGCCCATCCATGACCGGCGCCGGCACGGCTGAGGCCGGACGTCAGGTTGCAATCATCGGCGCCGGCGTATCCGGTCTGGCACTGGCAATACGCCTGCTGCAGACCGGCTGGACCGTGGAGATTTTCGAGGCCCGCGGCGAAGAGGCGATCGGCGACGGCGCCTTCCTCACCCTGGCTCCAAACGGCATCAACGCGTTGCGGGCGCTCGGCCTGGCCGAGCGTATCTTCGGTCGCGGCATCCCCACGATCGGCTTCGAGATCCTCAACGCCGCCGGCAAACGCATCGCACGGCTCGACGAGCGCGAGGACCAGCGACGGGCGGGAGCGGCCAGCGTTACGCTCAAGCGTTGCGATCTGCTGGACGTGCTGCTTGGCGAGGCCAAGCGAGCAGGTGCCCGGATCCGGTTCGGCCATGTGTTGACCGGGATCGAGCGTGACGGCGACGGCGTGACGCTGAACTTCACCAATGGCGCAACGACGGCGGCAGAGTGGATCGCCGGCTGCGACGGGGTATGGTCGCGCACCCGCCGCCTTGCTTTCCCGGGCGCCCCGGACCCCGTCTATACCGGCCTTACCGGGACCGGCGGTTTCCTGGACCTTCCGTCAGTTGCGCCGACGGACGGCTTCATGCGCATGGTCTTCGGCGAGCATGCGTTCTTCGGCTACATCAAGGAGGGGGACGGCCCCGTCTTCTGGTTTGATTCCTTCGCGCTGGACGAGGAGACGGCGGTCGCCCGGCCCGACCCGACGATGCTCGCCGCCCTCGCGCGCGAACTTCACGCGACCGATCCGGCGCCCGTGTGCGACATAGCCGCCGGCATCAGCCAGCTGCCGCGCGCTTATCCGGTCTTCGACATGGCGCATCTGCCGTGCTGGTACGACGACCGCGTCGTGCTCCTGGGGGACGCCGCCCATGCGGTCTCGCCGCATGCCGGGCAAGGCGCCTCGATGGCGATCGAGGACGCGGTTGTACTCGCCGCCTGTCTGGGCGCGCACCCCGCTCCGGCCGAGGCTTTCGCCGCCTATCAAGGGCTCCGTCGTGACCGCGTCGAGCGCATCGTCAGGATGAGCCGCCGCCGAGGATCGCAAAAACGGGTGCAGGGGCGGCTGGCACTCTTCCTGCGCGACCTGATCCTGCCCTTGGTCATTCCGGTCATGGCCCGCCGGCAGCGGGACGTGACGCTCTACCGGGCCGACCTCGACCCGCTCGTGAAGCCGCGGTGAGGTTCAACTGCCGACGACCCGTGCGAGATGGTCGCCCAGCCTGACGGCCAGCGCAGTGATGGTCGTCGTCGGCGTGTATTGACCGCCGGTCTCAGGCGGCCGCTGGCATGGGCTCCGTCACCGCGCGGTTGCGCCCGCAGTTCTTTGCTTCGTAGAGGCGCCGGTCGGCTGCCCTCATGAGTTCGGATACACTCGCGTCGCGGCCGCACAATATGCCGCCGATGCTCACCGTCAGCGGGATCGGTTCGCCGTCGGTCGGGCTGAAGCGCAGCGCTTCGACCTCCTTGCGGATGCGCTCGGCGACACGGCGGGCATCGACGGCGGTGGCGCCGACAAGCAGGGCTCCGAACTCCTCGCCGCCGATCCGGCCAAGCACGTCGCTTTCCCGCACGCCCTGGCGGATCGCGCCGCAGATGGCCAGCAGGGCCTCGTCGCCTGCGAGGTGGCCGTGGGTATCGTTGATCTTCTTGAAATGGTCGGCGTCGATGATCAGCAATGCGCCCCGATCGATGCGCCGTCGCGAGGCGTCGATGGTCCCGAAGAAAGCCTCGCGCTTCAGCATCCCCGTCATCTCGTCGCGGTTCGCCTTTTCCGCGAGGCGCCTGTGCGCCGCCGCGAGCTGGGCATGGGCGCGCGCAAGCTCGCGATGCGCGACCTTCAGCCTCTGCTGCTGCGACAAGGTATAGGCGCTGGCGGGCCAAGCGATGAGGATCGGACAGAGCAGGCCCATAAGCAGCGCATTGCCGTCCATCGTGCCGCCGCGCACCGACAGCACGACCCACACGATGGCGAAGGACGCCAGCGCGGAGCAAAGAGCAACGCAACCCGATCTCAAAGCGATGCCGTTCATCCCGCCGCCCTCCATTGCCGGCGCGACCATTGCATCCGGGCGTTGAAGGCGGTCTTTCCCCGACCCGTAAAATTTGAACCGTCGGCCGAATTTCAGTCCCGCGCGGGGAGCCTCCCTCGCGGTCGGGGCCCGATTCTGTCGATCGGGTACAGCAACCGACTGAAGGCTTCCTTCCCGCCCGTTTCGTGGCATAAGAGACCCATGACCGAACTTCCCGATCCCGCCCGCTTCTCCCACGTCACCGACTGGGTGTTCGACCTCGACAACACGCTCTACCCGCATCACTCGAACCTGTTCTCGCAGATCGACGTGAAGATGACGGCCTATGTCGCCGAGCTGCTCAAGCTCTCGCGAGAAGACGCCCGCAAGCTGCAGAAGCAGCTCTATCTGGAGTACGGCACGACGCTGAACGGCCTGATGGAGCGCCACGCCATAGACCCGGACGACTTCCTGGAGAAAGTCCACGACATCGACTATTCGTGGCTGGTGCCGAATCCGGCGCTCGGGCAAGCTATCAGGTCACTGCCGGGCCGCAAATTCATCTTCACCAATGGCGATCGCGGCCATGCCGAACGCACGGCCCGTCAGCTCGGCATCCTCGACCATTTCGACGACATCTTCGACATCGTCGCCGCGGGCCTGACCCCGAAGCCGGCGCGCTCGACCTATGACAAGTTCATCGCCCTGCACCACGTCATGGGGCCGAATGCGGTGATGTTCGAGGATCTCGCTCGCAACCTGACCGTGCCGAAGGCGCTCGGCATGACGACCGTTCTGGTCGTTCCCCGCAATTTCGAGCCGACCTTCTCGGAGATATGGGAACGGGACCCTGCCTTCGACGACGACGTCGACTTCGTCACCGACGACATCACCACCTTCCTGGACGCCCTTATCGCGTCGCGCGCCGACTGATCGGGCCCGCTGGCGGATCGGGGGCGCCGGCGTTCAGTTCGACGTGTCGTGATTTGAATGGTCGTCGCCGGGCTTGCGCACGGGCAGCGAGATGTCGATCTTGCCGGCCTTCTCGAACTCCAACGAGAGCGGCACGCTGCTCCCATCCTTGAATGGTGTCGAGACCCGAAGGAACATCAGGTGCAACCCGCCAGGCTTCAGCTCCACCGCCGCGCCGGCCGGGATTTCCAGGCCGCCTTCGACCGGACGCATGACCATGACGTCGTTGACGACCTCCATCTTATGGACCTCGACCTTCGCCGCCGTTGGCGACGCGGCGGCGAGGAGCCGGTCGTCCTCGCTCCCCTTGTTGGTGATCGTGAGATAGCCGCCGCCTGACGGCTGGCCGGGCAGCATCGCCCGCGCCCAGCCCGCCGATATCTCGATATCGCCGACCGCTGCGGACTTCGCCTCGTCGGCGCGGGCCCTGCCGGAATAGGCGGTCAATACGGCGATGATGGTCAGCGCCACCGCGGCGGCGAACTGCAGGGAAAGTCGGTTGCTCATCTATCCTCGCACCAGAAGCGTCGTCCTCGCGGCAACAGCTATGGACAGCTTGCGGCACTTTCCAGGCGAGCACCATGCGTCATCCGAGCACAGTGATCGAACGCCGCGCGAGGCGGCCGCAATCAGAGCTTGTAGAACCGGCTGATGATGTCCCAGGCCTCGTCGGCCGTCTCGGCATAGTCGATGATGTCCTGGTCGCCGGGCGAAATCGTGCCTTGCTCCATCAGGAAATCGAGGTCCAGGGCGCGTTCCCAGAACGCCTTGCCGAACAGGATCACCGGCACCCGCTCCATCCGGCCGGTCTGGATCAGGGTCAGCGTCTCGAAGAACTCGTCGAGCGTGCCGAAACCGCCGGGGAACACCGCCACCGCCTTGGCCCGCATCACGAAATGCATCTTGCGGATCGCAAAATAGTGGAAGTTGAAGCAGAGGTCCGGCGTCACATAGGGGTTCGGCGCCTGCTCGTGCGGCAATACGATGTTGAGGCCGATCGACGGCGCGCCGACATCGGCCGCGCCCCTGTTTCCAGCCTCCATCACGCCTGGTCCGCCGCCGGTCACCACCACAAATTCCCGATAATAGGAAGCGGCCGAGTGCTGTGAGCATAGCCGCGCGAATTGGCGCGCCTCGTCGTAATATTTGCTGTTCACGAGCAGGTTTCGCCGCTGGGTCTCGGTCTTGGCCGCCCAAGCCTCGCCGCCCGGCTCCGGCAGGCGGGCGCCGCCGAACATGACCACGGTCGAACGAATGCCGCGTTCGGCGAGTATCATCTCGGGCTTCAGCAGTTCGAGTTGCAGACGCACCGCACGCAACTCGCGCTGCGTCATGAACTCTTCGTCGTTCCAGGCGAGCCGATAGGTAGGAGACTGCGTCTGAGGCGTGGACGGGGTTTTCCTTGCCCGCTCAAGATCCTCGTCCGAGTGCGGCAGCGGGGTCCATCCCGCCTTTTCCATCGGATTCATGATACTCCCGATCCCATCGTATCGCCGCACCGTCCCCGGCACGGCCCTGATTGACCCTCAACCAGCCTTGACATAGGGTCCGCGCCGATTTGAGGCCATGTGTTCGCAAGAACCCTATGCCCCACCCCTTAACACGACGTCAAATGGAGGCCCCTGATGCCGAAGCCCGACCTTGCCAGCCTCGAGAGGACGATCGACAAGGCTTTCGAGGACCGCGAGGCCGTGTCCACTGCCACGCGCGGCGAAGTGCGCGACGCGGTCGAGACCGCGCTCGGCCTGCTCGACCGCGGCGAGGCGCGCGTCGCCGAGCGGCGCGCCGACGGCCAGTGGCACGTCAATCAGTGGCTGAAGAAGGCGGTGCTGCTTTCCTTCCGGCTCAACCCGATGGAGGTCATCGCCGGCGGTCCCGGCCAGTCCGTCTGGTGGGACAAGGTGCCGTCGAAGTTCGACGGCTGGGGCGCGGTCGACTTCGAGAAGGCCGGTTTTCGCGCCGTGCCGAACTGCGTCGTGCGCCGTTCGGCCTATGTTGCTCCGGGCGCGATCCTGATGCCGTCCTTCGTCAATCTCGGCGCCTATGTCGACACCGGCACGATGGTCGATACCTGGGTGACGGTGGGTTCCTGCGCCCAGATCGGCAAGAATGTGCATCTGTCCGGCGGCGTCGGCATCGGCGGCGTGCTGGAGCCTATGCAGGCCGGTCCGACGATCATCGAGGACAATTGCTTCATCGGCGCCCGATCCGAGGTGGTCGAGGGCTGCATCGTGCGTGAAGGCTCCGTGCTCGGCATGGGCGTCTTCATCGGCAAGTCGACCAAGATCGTCGACCGGACGACGGGCGAGATCTTCTACGGCGAAGTACCGCCGCATTCGGTCGTGGTCGCCGGCGCCCTGCCCGGCAAGCCGCTGCCCAATGGCGAACCCGGCCCCAGCCTCTATTGCGCCGTGATCGTCAAGCGCGTCGACGAGAAGACCCGCTCGAAGACGTCGATCAACGAACTCCTCAGGGACTGACGTCCCGCGAACCAACGGATGCGATCCGCGTGCCCGACCCGTCACAACTCGTCTGGCTGTTCTTCCGCTTCCCGGGCCGCGTCAGCCGCGCGGCCTATTTCCTTGCGAGCCTGCTGGTCGTGCTCATCCAGGCATTCCTGCTCCATCGCTTCACACTGGTGCCGCCGGAAAGCTCCGAGGCGCAGCTTTGGGCGCTCGCCTTCTTCATCGCGGCGCTGATGTCTCTGTGGGCCAATATCGCGCTTGCCGCAAAGCGGTTCCACGACTTCGGCAAGTCGGGCTTTTGGGGTCTCATTTCGCTCGTCGCGGGGATCGTGCTGGTCCTCATCCTCAGCTTCATCCCCGGCGACCCCGGCGCCAATCGCTACGGGACACGTCCGAACGCTGCCGCCTGATCATGTCCCTCTTGCCTGATCGGCTGTAAGTGCACGCTCTCGCGTACCGGAGACGATGATCTCGAGGACCTCGTGCTCGTCGGTGTCCCTGACATAGCGGTCGCCGACATTCTCGCCTCGCTTCAGCACCATGACCCGGTCGCCCACGGCGAAAATGTCGACGAGCCGGTGTGAGATGATGATCTGAGCCACGCCCTGCTTCTTGAGTTCCAGCATGGTCTCGAGCAGCCGCTCGGTCGCCATTACCGAGAGATTGGCGGTCGGTTCGTCGAGGATCACGACGCGCGGGCCGAACGAGATCGCGCGGGCGATCGCCACGGATTGCTGGCGCCCGCCCGACAGGCTCTCCACCTTCTGATAGACGGAATTCACGTCGACCTTGAGCCGTTTCAGCACGCTGTCCGCTTGTGCATACATCTTGCGCCGGTCGACGAAGAGACCTTTGAGAGGCCAGCGGCCGAGAAAGATGTTCTGGCCAACGTCCATGTTCCCGCAAAGAGCGAAATCCTGGTAGATCATCTCGATGCCGGCGTCGCGGCTCTCATGCGGGCTCTTGAACTGCACCGGTTGCCCGGCGACGAAGATCTCGCCGGCATCGCGTTGATAGGCGCCGGTGAGGATCTTCATGAGCGTCGACTTGCCGGCCGAGTTGTCGCCGACCAGGCCGAGAATCTCGCCCGGATAGAGCCGGAGGTCGACCTTGCAGAGCGCCTGCACGGCCCCAAAGGCTTTTTCGATACCCCGCATTTCCACGATCGGCTCGGGTTGTGTCTCACGCATCGGCAGCTTCCGGTGTCCGTGCTCTTGCGAGGCGCGTTCGCAGGCGTGCGAAGATGTTAGCCTGGCGCACCCAAATGTCGATCAGCACCGCCACGATGAGGATGACGCCGATGAAGACGTTGATCCAGTGCTGCGGCATGCTGAAGCCCTGCACATTGAGCTGCAGGAGTGCGCGCACGAGCGTGATCACCGCCGCGCCCGCGAGCGCGCCGATCACCGTGCCATAGCCGCCGAAGATCGACCCGCCGCCGATGATGACCGAGGCGATGGCGTCGAGTTCGCGGAACTGGCCGGCGACCGGATTGAAGCTGCGAAAATAGGCGACATTGATGATCCCCGCCATGGTCGCGCAGAGTGCTGCCAGCATGAGCGAGACGAAGCGTACCCGGTTGGTGTTGATCCCGGCATAGGCGGCGGCGCGGATGTTGCCGCCCGTTGCATAGACCTTCTGTCCGAACGGCGCATAGGCCAGCACGACCCCGGCGATCAGGGCGACGAGAAGCATCCAGATCGTCTGGACGCTGACGACTTCGGCTATCGTGCGGACAATCCCGTCGGGAAGCGACATGCGGAAGTGAAGCAGGATGTCGTTCACCTTGCGGCCGAGCAGGTTGTAGCCTTCCGGCCAGCCGGTAAGCTGCTGGCCGGCCACAAACCACGCGGCGAGGCCGCGAGCGACGTAGTACATGCCAAGCGTGGCGATAAAGGCCGGCAGTTTGAAGCCGACCGTGACGACGGCATTGACGAAACCGGCGGCCATTCCGGCGAGCAATCCCATGGTGACCGCGGTGAGCGGATCGGCGCCCAGAACCTTCAGGAAATAGGCCGCCGTGCTCCCGGCCAATGCCAGAACGGCCCCGACCGACAGGTCGATGTCGCCGGCTGCGATGACGTAGGTGAGCCCGATCGTGATCAGCGCCAGTTCGGTGTAGTTGAGCAGGATCGCGAAGGTGTTGGACAGGTTCCACCAATAATCGGGCCTGAGGGCGAGGCCTGCCAACCACAGCAAGACAGTCAGGATGATGGCCAGTGAATCCCGCCGGGCAAGGAACTTCCCGGGCCCGGTCGCCGACAGCGCCATGTCCATCGCCATCGCCCCCTTGGTCTGGACGCCCTCGAGGGCAACGCCGCCGATCTCATAGACGGGTGGCGGCGGCATGCCGCGGAGCCAGGCCCAGAACCGCGTCACGATCTGGCGGCGAATGAGATGGGGCTCGATGAGCACGGCGACCACGAGGAGCAGCCCGAGGAAGACCGGCACCGCACCCACCGGTAGGGAGTAGATCGCGTTGACCGCCACCTCCTCGTCGCCGATCCTGATCATGCGCGTGATCGGCCAACCCTCGCGAAGCACCTTGTCGAGGAGCACGACCAGCAGGGCGCCGAGACAGGACCCGGCAATGCGACCGCGTCCGCCAAGGATCGAGGCGCCGCCGATCATCACCGCAGCAATGACGGTCAGTTCGCCGCTGACACCGTAGAGGGGGGTCACGCCCTTGTCCTGAGCTGCTGACAGGAGTCCGGCGAGAGTGGCGCAGAGCGAGGAGATCAGATAAGCGCGGATACGTACCCAGCGCGTCGAGATTCCGGCATAGACAGCCGCCTGCTCGTTGCCGCCGGTTGCGAAGGTCTCGTAGCCCCAGCGGGTCTTGGCGAGCACATAAGCGCCAATCATGGCAACGGCGGCGAAGATCAGAATCTGGTTGTTGAAGCCGAAGACATTCGTCTCGCCAAAGTGAAAGAAGAACGGATGGTCCTTCGCCTTGGCGGGATAGTAGATGGCCTGGCCGTGAGTGAGCGCGAGCACGAAGCCGCGGCCGATGAAGAGCATCGTCAGCGTGGCGATGAACGCCGGCACTTTCAGGATGGTGACGAGCACGCCGTTGGCGAAGCCGATCGCCGTACCCAGAAGCACGCAGAGAATCACCGAAGTGACCACGTCGAGATCGAGAAAGTTCGGCGCGAACAGCCTGGCGAAAACGACCGCGACCAGGCCATAGGTGGAGCCGACCGAGAGGTCGAGATCCTTGTTGACAATGACGAAGGTCATTCCGACCGCGATGATGGCAACCCGCGAGGTGTCGCGGAGCAGCGCGTGAAAGGCCTCCGTCGACCCGAAGAACGCCGGATTGACGAAGGCGCCGCCGAGATAGAGCAGCAAAAGCAGCGCGAGAAGCCCCGCCTCCCAGCCGCCGACGAGCTGGGACGGTGCGCGGCCTGGCCGTGTGGTCGCGTCAGCCCGCATTTCTCTCGCTCCAGGTGGCACTGCGGGAGGGCTCGCCCTCCCGCGTCGATCCGAAACGCCCGAGAAAGATCAATTCTCGAAGCGCTTGCCGACGTTTCCTACGGTCTCCTGCGTCACGAGCTGGGCGCGCGTGTCGAGGTTGGCCGCCGCGATGCCGCGGTCGATCTGCAGATAGAGCTGCATGACCGGCCAGAAGCCTTGCAGGAAAGGTTGTTGCCCAAGGGCACCGGTGAGGTCGCCGGCCTTCAGCGCATCCTGCTGGGCCGGGCCGAGGTCGAAGCCGTAGGCGCAGATCTTGCCGCTCATTCCGGTCTGGGCGACGGCCTTGGCGAGAGCCGGCGTGAACACGTTGTTGCCTGCGAAGGCGCCGACCACGTCGCCGCGCGACTCGAACAGCGTTACGATGCCATTCACCGGATCGTTCGGGTTGGTGTCGATGCCGGTGTTCTCCGGGCCCGCGTCGACCTTGAAGTTGTCGAGCTTGCCGGCGTCCTTGAGGCCCTTGACGATCGCGTTGAAGGCGGAAGTCACGCGGTTGTTCACCTCGATGTTGCCCATCGCGGTCGATGAAGGCAGCACGATCGAGCCCTTTTCGATGCCTTTGTCCGCCAGGCACTTGACAAGCGCCTCACCCGCGATCGCGGCAGCGGACGCGTCCTGGCCGGTATGGCCGATGCCGCTGCGATTGAGGATGGTGCCGTCGAAGGAATTGGTCGTGGCGACAGGGATGCCTTTCGCCTCGGCGGTCTTGACGATGTCGTTGTAGGCGCCGACCTGGGGCGTCGTCATGATCAGCCCGTCGATCGTCGGGTCCTGCACGATCTGGTTCAGGATCTCGATCTCGCGGGCCGGGTCGTCGGTCGGCGATTCCGAGCCGAGCAGCAGGATCTTGGCGCCGATCAGGTCGCCGGCGACTCTCGCGCCGACATAGACCGGATCGAAGAAGCCATTGCCGGCAGTATGCGTCACGATGGCGAAAGTGAGATGGCCATCTGCCGAATGGAAGTCCTTGGTGCCGGCGTCCTCCTTTGCTGCTTCTTCAAAATTGTAGCCGCCGACGGCCTTCTCGACGCTGCCGGACTGCGCGAAGGCGCACGGAACGCCGAACAACAACGCCGCGGCGCTCGCCGCGAGCGGGAAAATACGTCGCATGATTTTCCTCCCTTGCAACCAACGGGTCGGAAGCCGTTCGGGCGCATTTGTTCAGGGGGACCGAATGCTTCTTCCCGCAAGGGGATATTCTGCCTAAACCCGACCGAGGTAAATAGCGTCCCCGGCCGCGCGGACGTCCTCGGGCGCCAGCCCGGGCGGCCCCTCGCCTTTCGCCTCTGCGGCGCGCACCAGCGCCGCGATGCTGCGCGACAGCGGAGCGTCGGCGCCCGAGGCCATCGCCAGATGCACGATCGCGCCCTGGAACTCGTCGATCTCGGTCGGCCGTCCGCGTTCGAGATCGTCCCACATGGACGACCGCGCCCTGGGATCGACGGCCAGCATGCGCCGCGCGAGCAGGCCGAACAGGATGTCGGGCAGGCGCAGCACGACCGGCAGCAGCGCGGGCGTCGGCCCTCCGGCCCGCGCCGGCTTGATGCCCGCCTTGCGCATCACCGCCAGCGCCTCGGCGATCTGGTCCGCCAGCAGTAGCCGCCAGCGCCGATCGGCAAGCTGGGTGGCAAGAGGCAGGCCCGACAATGCGTTCAGCGCATTGTTGAGGTTGAGCAGGAGCTTGCCCCAGAGCACCGCAGCCATGTCGTCGCTTTCTCCGACGGGAAAGCCGTCCACGTCGAGGAAGCCCGCGAGATCGGCCGCGCCCGCCTCGATCAGGCAGCGCCCGCTCGTTGTCCTGTGAAATGTCGGAGCGCCCGCGCCCTCGGTCGCCTGAACCACGTTGAACGGCACCATGCCGGCGAGAACGACGCGACCGGCGCCGAGCCGCGACCGCAGGACCTCGCCGTTGCGGACGCCGTTCTGCAGGCTGAGCACGATCGCGTCGGGCCGCGCATGGGCGGCGATCAGCCCCGCCATCTCTTCCGTCGCTCCGCTCTTGACCGTGACCAGCACGATTCCTGCATCGCGCAGCGCCAAGGCAGGGTCGTCGGTCACGCTCACCGTCCCGGACGCGACCTTTCGGCGACGACCGTCGAGATCGACAACAAGCAAGCCTTCCCTTTGGATCGCCGTCACCAGGCGAGGGCGAGCGAGCAAGGTCACGTTACGGCCCGTGAGCGCCAGGCAGCCTCCCGCGTAGCAACCGATGCTGCCCGCACCCGCGATCGTCACCGGCATCCTGGTCTCGAACATGTCGTCGCCCTCGTCGTGATAGTGCTAAGGTGCCTCCCTCGAAACGGCAATGCCGGGCACGTAATCTACAATGTGCGCTCGAAAGCCATGCCCATCGCGAGAACATGGCGATCGGCCCCGATCCAGCCATCGATCTCAATCCCCACGGGCAGTCCTGCTCGGGTAGTTCCTACCGGAAAGCTAAGCCCAGGGAGGCCGGCATTCGCTCCTGGATCGGTATTGCGGATATAGGTGTCGAAGACTTTGGCACGACCCGTAGCAGGTATGTCCAACTCGCCGAACGCATTGGAAAGATCGATCGGGATCGCCGGCACCGGCACCGTGGGGAAGATCAGGCCGTCGAGGGCATGATCGCGAAAGGTTGCCTCATAGAGTGCGCGGAGTGCGGGTCTGTGGACCGATATCGCCCGCCGGTATTGCTCCGCGAAGGCCCCCGAGAGCACCGCCTCGAAGGCCGAGCGGACGTCGGGGTTGACGATGCTTCCGGCGAGTTCGGCAAGGTCCAGATCCGGCCGGCCTCCAGCAGCGAGATAGGCAGGTATGTCGATAGCCGGTTCGTGCAGGACGACCGGGGCCGAGACCTTCTCCCACAGCGGGCGCAGCCCGGGCAAGGAAACGTTGCTCAGAACCACGCCCAGTCCTTCGAGATGCGCACAGAACCTCCGGCAGATAGCTTCGACTTCAGGGTCAAGCATCTCCCAGAAACTGTCTGGCAAGCCCAGACGCAACCCGTCAAGCCGCGCCGGGGCGGGTGCGGCCTTGCCGGTGATCGCCTCATCCAGCAGCGCAAGATCGCCCACCGACACGGCCATGGGCCCGACCGTGTCGTTCGTGCGGCTTATCGGAAGGACGCCATCGACCGGGTAGCGCCGCTCGGACCCACCATCCCCGACCGAGGGTCGGAGACCGGCGATACCGCAAAGCGCTGCCGGAATGCGGATAGAGCCAGACGTATCCGTCCCCAAACCTGCCGGCACGATCCCGGCCGCGATCGCCGCCGCGGTTCCCCCGGAAGAACCGCCGGTGATCCGGTCCGGGTCACAGGGGTTACGCGCCGGCGGGAAGTCCGGGCCGAAATTCGTGTTGGTGATGCCGAAGGCCAGTTCATGCAGATTGGTCTTGCCGATCACGATCGCACCGGCCTGCTGCAGGCGGCGCACCACGTGCGCTGTCCGGTTCGGCCGGAACGTGGCCAGTGCTCTTGTGGCCCCGGTGGTCGCCCAGCCTTCGATGTCGATGTTGTCCTTGACGCAAACCGGCAATCCGGCAAGTGCGGGCAGGCACTCGCCGTTGCGACGAGCCCGGTCGACCCGCCGCGCCTCCGTCAATGCGACGTCCGCCTCGATCGCGAGAAAGGCGTTCAACTTCGCGTATTTAGAAGCCCTGCCCAGTGCCTCGGAGACAACATCCTCGGCCGTGACCGTACCTGACCTCAACCGCAGGACCAGTTCGCTTGCGTTCAGATGTCCTTTGACAGCCGTCACGCCAACTTCTCCTCTATCGAACTCGCGCTTCCTGTGCGCCGCCCCTTACCGAGAAGCTTCTCGGCCAGGCCAATCACCCCATTGGGCATCAGCACGACACAGGCAACAAGAATGGCTCCCATCCCGATATCGCGCAGATCGCCGAATTCGCGCATCGCCTCGTCGGCCAGCATCAGGATCACCGCGCCGACAACCGGCCCCCATACCGTGCCGACCCCGCCGACGATGATCATCGATAGAAGAAACAGAAGATGCGAGAAGGAGAAGACCACCGGCCCGACCACCCCGGTATTGACCGCATAGAAGGCCCCGGCCAGCCCGGTGAAGAACGACGACAGGCCAAAGATCCAGAACTGGTACTTGAACCGGTCGATCCCGCGGGCGGCGGCATAGGTCGGGTTATCGCGCAGCGCCTGGAAGGCAAGTCCCATAGGGCTGCGGATGACCAGGATGGAAAACACCATCGCCAGCGCCAGCAACGTGAGGCCCGCATAATAGTTTCCGACATAGAAGCCCGACCCGAACATTTGACGAAAGCCCAAATCTCCGAAGCGCGCGAACCCCCTTACCCCGCCCATCAAAGGCATGCAGCCGGAGGGAGGATTGGTGAAGCAGTCGGTGTCGTTGACGATCAGCACGAAGATCACCTGCGAGACGCAGATCGTGAGCAGGGCCACATAGGGCCCGCGCAGCCTCAGACAGGCCAAGCCGAGAACGATGCTGACCACGACCGAAAGCAAGGCCCCCGCCGGCATGGCCTGAAGCATTGAAGCACCGAAATAATATCCCAACATCGCCGTGGTATAGGCGCCCACCGCAAAGAGAGCGACCTGCGCCAGCGAGAAGATACCTCCGATGCCGAAGACCAGGTTCCATTGCACGACGACGGTGGCCCAGATGAAGAAGAACGTGGTCTGGGTCACCGTGTAACGCACACCCGAGACGAGGGGCAGGAGTGCGGCTCCCAGCGCGAGAAACGCACAAACGAGCAGATCCCGACGTTTCGCGGTCATAGCCGAACCCCTTGGCTGCGGCCAAACACTCCGTGCGGCCTCCAGATCAGAACGACGATCACCAGCATGAGCAGAAGGGCGAAGCTGAACCGCACTCCGAGCGTATACTGTACGACCGCCTCGAACAGTCCGACGAACAGCGCCGCGGCGACGCTGCCCGGGACGCTGCCGAGCCCGGCCACGACACAGATGATAAAGGCCTTCATCATCGGATCGGCGCCCATGTTGGGCAAAAGGCTCGAAAGCGAAGAAATGGTGATCCCCGAGACCGCGGCGAGACCGCCGGAAATCGCCAGCACCAGCGCATAGACGAAGCCGATGCGCACCCCCATCAATTGGGCGGCATCACGATTCTGGGCGGTGGCGCGGATCGCGCGCCCTGTGCGGCTTTTCTGCAGCATAAGCCCGAGTCCCGCCATCAGCACCATGGCCGTACCGAGGATCAGCAGGTTCTGATACGGCAGATAGACCTGCTCCCAGGCGACCGCGCCTTGCACTGCGGCGGGCTGAGGCTTCGGCTGCGGACCGAAGAGCCTGAGGATGACGCTTTCCAACACGGCGCCCACGCCGATGGTGGCAATGAAGATACGCGTCTCGAAATTTGCCGAGCGCAGCATCGGCCGTGCGACCAGGTGATAGATCACGGCCCCCACGGCGGCGCAGACAGCCACTGCGAAAGCGACGCCCAGGAGCGGATGGATGTCCAGGGACTGCAGCGCGAAATAGGAAAGGTATCCTCCGAGCGCGAGGATCGCGCCATGACTCATGTTGAGCATGTTCATGGCGCCGAAAACCAGCGCCAGACCCACCGTCGATATCGCATACATCGCCCCGAGGGTCAGGCCGGAGGCAAGGATCTGAAAGATGACGTCCATCGCCTCAGGCTCCCAGATAGGTTTCGAGAAGTTCCGGCCGCCCCGCGAGTTCGGCACCGGCACCGGCCCAGATGAGGCGGCCATGATCGAGAAGGTGGACGCGGTCGGCTATCCCGGCGGCACGCATGGCGTTTTCCTCGACCAGAATCACGCTCAGCCCGGTCCGGCGCAGGGCGGCCAACACCTCGTAGATCTGCTCGATCACGATCGGAGCCAGGCCCAGCGAGGGCTCGTCGAGCATCAGTATTCGCCCCGAGGCCATCAGCCCGCGACCGATCCCGACCATTCGACGCTCGCCCCCCGAGAGCGTGCTGGCGATCTGATGCCGGCGGTCGCGCAGCTTGGGCAGCAGGGCAAAGACCTCGTCGAGGCGCTGACGTTCGTGCCTTGCGGCCGCGGGCAGATAGCTGCCCATGCGCAAGTTCTCGAGTACGGTCATCTCGGGGAAAAGCAGGTCGCCCTGCGGCACATGCACGACACCGTTCGCGACGATCGCCTCGGGACGAAGTCCGTCGATGCGCCTTCCGGCGAGATGGATCTCTCCCGCGCGAGGGCGGACGAGCCCCGAGATCGCACGAAGGAGCGTGGTCTTGCCGTGACCGTTCGGCCCGATCAGCGCGGTGAGAGAACCGCGCTCGACCTCAAGCGAAAGATCCCGCAGCACGATCTGCGAGGCGTATCCGGCGCGCATGTTCCGGATTGAAAGTTCAGAAGGCATGGCGAACCATCCCCTCGGCCTTGCCGGCGGCCATCGCGGCCACGTCGCGGCCCGCCTCCTTGCCGAGATAGACTTCGACCACTCCCGGGTCATGGGCCAGCCCCGTTGCGCTGCCCTCGTAGAGCTTGCGCCCATGATGCAGGATCATCACCCGGGTCGAAAGCTGGACGAGAAAGCGCATGACATGCTCGATCAGCACCACCGTGACGCCGGAGGCGGCGACCTCCGCCACTACCTTGGCCACCTGATCGATTTCGCGATGCGTGAGACCTCCGACCGGCTCGTCGAGGAGCAGGAGCTTCGGCTGCATTGCCAGGGCGCCGGCGATCATCAGAAGCTTGCGGTCGATCACTGTCAGCGTCGCCGCCGACTGCCGGCCGCGCCCGACAAGGCCCACGCGCTCCAGAGCATCGTCCACCGCCGTTTCGACCTCGGCCGAAAAACCGAGACCCGGCATGATCCGGTTGCGGCGGCCGTAATAGGCCGCCACCCTGATATTGTCGCGCACACTCAGACTGTCGAAGCCGGTGTTGAGCTGGAACACCCGGGCCATTCCGGCGTGACAACGTCGGACCGCGGAGTCGCGTGTGACGTCCCGTCCGTCGAGCAGGATCTGCCCCGAAGTGACGGTGGTCTGGCCCGAGATCATCTCGAACAGCGTGGTCTTGCCTGCACCGTTCGGTCCGCCGATGCCCAGGACCTCGCCGGCGGCAAGGTCGAAGCTCAGATCGCCGACCGCGACCAGCGAGCCGAACTTCTTGGTGACATTGCGGCACGACAGGAGCGGCTGTTCGCTCGTCTTTCCCATGCCGCTCACCCCTTGAGCCACGGCGGCAGCCGGAAATCGGCTTTGGCATAGGGCCAGGGCGCGATCAGCACGGGCTCGCTCGTGTGGTCCTGTATCTGCAGGAACTGATGCGGCATGCCCAGCGACGGGTCGTCCACCCCGCCGGGATAGGAGGCGGCGGCCTGCTGTCCCGGGATGAAGCGGGTCGTACCGATCACCCCGCGATGGATGAGCGAGCGGATCCGGTCGGCTACCTTGCGGTTCTGCACATCGTCTCCCGGCTCGCCCGAGCCACCGGCAAGTGCTGCCGCAGTGGCCCAGATCCAGGCTGCATTGTAGGATTGCGCGCCGGAATTGTGTCCGGCATCGGCACCGAAGCGCTCCTTGTAGCGGCGCTCGAAATCGAAACCGATCTCGTCCTGCAGCGCGCCGATGACGGTGGAGAAGACGACTCCGTTCGCGGCAGGCCCGGCGATATCGCGGAAGGACTTCACCGAAGGACCGTACTGCATATAGATCAGGCTCGGTGTCGGATTGTTCATGAACTGGACCATGAACTGGGCGAGATCCGCCGGGAAATAATGGGTCACGACGATCACCGCCGGTGGATCCTGCCGCAGCTTGGCCAGCGTCGGCCCCCATTCCGAAATGGGCACATTCACGGTCTCGTAGAGGCTGACTTCCCAGCCCTGCTCGCTCGCGCCGTCACGCACGACATTGGCGATGTTCGATGCATAGGTTCCCGCGGAAAGGATGATCGCGAGCTTGTTGTTCGGTCGCGTATAGGAACCGCCGTCGACCAGGGAGGACAGGAATTTCAGCAATCCGGTGCCGTACCAGGTTTCGGCCGGGTCGGTCTGGAACGACCCGAAATAGCGTTCTGGGTCGGAGGACACCAGGACACCGTGACCGCTGGACGTGTCATTGTGCATGTAGATGATCCCGGCATCCGCGATGGCGTCCTGCACCGCCGAACCCGATCCGGTGTTGTATCCGTTTATGACAGCGTGGACGCCGTGACGGTCGATCAGCCGCTGGACGGCCTGCACATTCGTCGCATCCCCCATCTGCTTCGTATCTTCGAAATAGGGTTCGAGCGGTCGCCCCAGAACGCCACCGAGAGCATTGATCTCCTCGCAGGCGAGGAGAAGGCCGTTGCGGAACTCCACCCCGTCGGCGGCCGCGAAATCCGTAAGCGGCGCGGCTTGTCCTATGGGGATCGGCGAGCCGCCCGCTTGAGCAGCAGCGCCATTCGCGCCGGCAAGGAGAGCGGCACTGCCGGCGAGCAGCCCCGCACCCTTGAACAAGTTTCTGCGATGGAGCCTGTGTTCCATTTCATTTCCTCCCGATTTGCATGGAGTTTGCTAGAGAAGAGGTCTGGACAGCGCCCATGGGTTCGCGGTCTCCAACTGGCCCGCGACGTTGAAGAGCACTGCCTCGTCGTTGAGCCGCGCGGTCAGCTGAATGCCGATCGGCAGGCCGGCGGCGTTCCTGTCCATCGGAATACTGGCCGAGGGCAGCCCGGTGACGTTGCCCGGAGCGGTAAAGGCGAAGGAATCGAGCACGCGCTTCCATGCCTCCTCGCCGCCCAGCGCGCCCGCATCGAAGTAGCCGAGCGGCGGCGGAGCAAAGGCCAGGGTCGGCGAGAGCCAGAGGTCGTGGATTTCGTAGAACCCACCCATCGCGCGGGCCATGCCCTGGAAACCGACCAGATCCCGGATGTAGTCCACTGCCCGCCGGGTGATGCCCTTCGAAAAGAGATACTGGTTGAAGGGTTCCAGATCCCGCACCAGCAGTTCGGGGTCCTGGCCGCGGGCGGCGGCGATGGCGCTCAGGCCGCGGGTCACGGTCAGCGGCCAGAAGTCGCCCAGGGCGGCGCGGAACGCCCGCCCGTCGAATGGCAGGGTGACCTCCTCGACCTGATGGCCGAGTTCGCGCAGAAGCCCTGCCGCATGTTCGACCGCCGCCACGCATTCGGGCGCAACGTCGGTGCCGTCGGGAGCAGCAAATGTGACACCGATCCGCAGGCCCTGACGCGGCGCCTCGAGCTCATCAAGGAAGGGACGAGCGGGCGGGGGCGCGATATAGGGGTCGCCCGCCAGCGGGCCTGCGGTCGCATCCAGGATGGCAGCACTGTCGCGCACGCTGCGGGTGACCACGTGTTCCGCGGTAATCCCGCCGATGGCTTCGCCGACGTCCGGCCCCAGCGTGACCCGCCCGCGCGAGGGCTTCAGCCCGAAAAGGCCGCAGCAGGACGCGGGGATGCGGATCGAGCCGGCCCCGTCATTGGCATGGGCGGCTGCGACATAACGGGCGGCGACCGCCGCCGCTGCCCCGCCCGAAGAGCCGCCCGGCGTATGGGTGATGTTCCACGGGTTACGGGTCGCGCCGCGCCAGACCGGCTCGGTCGTTCCCATGGTGACCATCTCCGGCACATTGGTCTTGCCGAGCGTCACGAAACCCGCGCCCCGGTAACGGCTCATCAGCGCGCTGTCATGGTCGATGACATTGTCTTCCAGCAGGCGGGCGCTGCCGGTGGTTGGAGTGCCGGCCATATGGCAGTAGAAATCCTTGACCAGAAAGGGCACCCCTCGAAACGGGCCATCGGGCAGGCCGGACTTCGCGCTGTCCAGAGCCTGGCCGAAGAAGCGCTGCGTCACCGCATTCAGTACCGGCTCGCCGGCCTCGATTTGGGCGATGCTCGCCTCGACCAATTCGGCGGGGCTGACCTCGCCGCGCGCTACAAGCCCAGCCTGTGCGGTGGCATCGAGTTCGAGAATTTCCTGTGTCACGAGTCGCGAAGCTCCGGTCGCTTGGGATTTGCGGCCAATTCGGCCTGCAGGTCGGAAAGTGCGCGCGCCAGCCGGGCGAACAGGCTGTCGAGCTCTTCCCCGGTGATGACGAGCGGCGGACAGATCGCGACGACGTCGCCGAGGCTGCGCAGGATGAGGCCGTGGCGCATCGCCAACTCGACCGTCCTCGGTCCAGGGTTGATGCCGGCACCGAAGGGACGCCGCGTGGCCTTGTCCTCGACCAGTTCGACCGCACCGATGAGGCCGAGGCTGCGGGCATTCCCCACCAGCGGGTGATCGGCCAGGGCGCGGATGTGACCGGCAAAGCGCGGAGCGAGCCGGTTGACGCGGACCAGGAGGTCGATCTCCTCATAGATTCGCAGCGTCTCCAGCGCGACCGCGCTGGTCACCGGATGTCCGGCATAGGTGAAGCCATGGCCCAGCACGCCCAGGCGGCTCGCCTCACCGGAAACCGCCTCCTGCACTGCCGCGCTGAGCACGGCGGCTCCGATCGGCTGGTAGCCCGAGGACAATGCCTTGGCCACACTCATCATATCGGGGACGAAGCCGAGGCTCTGGCAGCCAAACCATTGCCCCGTCCGCCCGAAACCACAGATGACCTCGTCGCTGAGAAGCAGGATGTCATGGCGCCGCAATAGCGCCGCAAGCCGGGGAAAATAGCCCTCGGGCGGGATGATGACGCCCCCCGCCCCCATGACCGGCTCGACGATCATGGCGGCGATGGTCTCGGCACCTTCATTCTCGATCAGCGTCTCGACATCGTCGACCAGGCGGGCGGCGAATTGCTCGGGGCTCTCGCCCTCCCTGGCACCCCGATAGTGATGCGGTGCAGCCGCGAAAAGCACGTCCCCGCCGGGCCAGGCAAAGGCACCGCGCATATGCGGCAGGCCGCTCAGCGTGGCGCCGAGGACAGTGCTGCCGTGAAATGCCTTGTCGCGGCTGATGATCTTGCGCTTCCGCGGCTGGCCTCGGCCACTGTGATAGAGCCAGGCGAGCTTGATCATCGTATCTACCGCTTCCGAGCCGGAATTGGCGAAGATCACCTTGCCGTCGGGCATCGGGGAGATCGCCAGCAGCCTTTCCGCCACTTCGATACAGGCCGGGTTCGAGCGCCGGTTGAAGGTGTGATAGGTGCCGAGCCTGCGGATCTGTTCCTCCGCAGCCCGCGCCAGCCGCGGATGATTGAACCCGAGCGAGGCGCACCAGAGGCTGGACATGCCCTCCAGGTAGCTTTGGCCCGAGCTGTCGGTGATGAACACGCCCTCGCCGCTTTCGATGACCAGCGGGCCCTCGCGCTCCAGCGCGCCAGGATCGGTCTGCGGATGCAGGATGCTGGCGCGGTCGATGTCGTGAAGCGCGTTTCTCATCACGCCTGCTCGACGCGCGCGGCCATGCATTCGACTTCGAGCCGCCACTCCCGACGGCCCAGCGCCTTGACGAGTACCAGCGAAGCAGCGGGATATGGCGCGGCGATCAGCGTATCGCGCATCGCACGGATCGCGGGCAAATCCTCGGCATCGACCACGAAGTAGTTCATCTTCACGATATCGGAGAAGGCAAAGCCCAGATCATCGAGGATCACCTGCATGTTCTGGAAAATGACCCGGGTCTGCTCGCCGGCATCGCTCGGGATCGAGCCATCGGGACGCACGCCAACCTGGCCGGCGAGATGGACGGTGGTGGCGCCGGAAGGCACCACCGCGGCGTGGGAATAATTGCCGAAGGCGGACGCCACCTTGTCGCTGTCGAAATAGCGGATGCTCATCTGGGGAACTTTCTCGTCAATGGCGCCGCACCACGGCGCCGAGCTTCTGCAGATAATCCTCGCGGAAGGCACGGAAGCGCTCGGCCGGCGCCGAAAGCGCCAGCGCGAAAGGCGCGGTTCCGTCTTCGAGCGGCATCGCCATGCAGCAGACACCTTCGGCGAACTCCTCGTTGTCGATGCTGTAGCCGTTGGCCCGGATGGCCGCGAATTCCTGCCTGAGGGCGTCGAGGTCCGTCAGCGTGTTGGGGGTCAGGCGCGTCAGGGGCTGGCGCATCAAATACTCGGCCGCGCGCGCCGTGGGCGCGTAGGCCAAGAGCACCTTGCCCGCGGCCCGCGCATGGGCATGCAGATACTGCCCGTGCGGCACTTCGGCGGCGCGCACCGCATTGGTGCCGCGAGCCACGTCTATGGTGACGATCTCGCCCTGCCACCAGCCGACGGCATAGCAGGTCTCACCGGTTTCAGTCGCAAGCGCGCGCACGAGCGGCTGGAGATGCTCCGGCGCCGAGAATTGGCGTTGGAAGGCATCGGCGAGGATTCCGATCTTCAGCCCCAGCCGGTAGTTGCGACGATCGTCGCGGGAGATGAAGCCCTCATCCTCCAGCGTGTGGACGAGGTGATAGGCGGTCTGTCGCTCGACGCCGATACTCTCGGCGATCTCGCGTACGCTGAGGCCCTGATCGCTCCGCGCGATGGCGGTCAGGATATTGACCCCACGCACGACGGAGTTGATGCGCAAGCGGCCGGACTTGTCCTTCGTACCGGCCATCAGGCGGCCTCCTCTTCCATGAGCCTCGAATTGGAGCGCAGCAGGTCGAACGCCGCCGCGAAAACCTTCTGCGCGTCGGGCAGGAGCGCCGCCTGAAGCACCGGGGAGGCGGGCATCCGAACATCCGGCGTAGCGACCCGCTTGAACTGCACCACCGAAGGGCCGAGGCGCTCGAGCAAGCCAGCGATGATCTCGGCGCCGAAACCGCCGGTCAGGTTGGCTTCATGCACCACGACGACCCGGCCTTCGCTGGTGCGGACTGTGCGGCAAAGCGCCTCCCAATCGATCGGCGAGAGCCAGCGCAGATCCAGGACGGAGGCCGAGATCCCCTCGACCGCTAGTTGTCCGGCCGCCGCCTCCAGGACTGGCATCACCGCGCCCCAGCCGATCAGCGCGACCTGATCGCCCTCACGGCGCAGGGCGGCGCCGGCGGTGGGCTGGACGGCCTGCCGCAGGTGAACGGCACCCGGCTTCTGGTAGAGCGCGCGCGACTCGATGAGAATCACCGGATCGTCTTCGGCGACCGCCGCGCGCAACATCTGATAGGCGTCGTCTGCGGTCGACGGCAGGCCGACACGAAGCCCCGGAATATGGGCGAGCAGCACCTCCAGGCACTGCGAATGCTGTGCGGTGGAGCCCGGCGTCGCCCCCTGCTGGACCCGCACAACCATCGGCACATGGCGCCCGCCACGGGTCAGGTAACGGATGTTGGCCGCCTGGTTGACAATCTGGTCAAGCGCCACCAGCAGAAAATCGGCCCACATGATCTCGACCACCGGGCGCTTGCCTTCAAGGGCCGCGCCGACCGCCGATCCGAGGATCGCCGCTTCGGCGATCGGCGTGTCGAAGACCCGCTCGGTCCCGAATTCGCGCTGCAGATAGCGCGAGGCTCCGAAGATCCCGCCTGCATGGCCGACATCCTCACCATAGACCAGCACGTCCGGGTTGGTGGCCAGCGCCTCCCTGAGGCCCTCGTTGACGGCCTGGACATAAGTGAGTTCCTTCTCCTCGACGGCGCTGCCGGCGATGTCGGTCGACGGACGCAACGCACCCGACACGTGATCCACAGCCGACGAGGGATCGGGCAGCGGCATTGCCTTCACGCGCTCGACCAGCGCGGCCCATTCGCGATCCAGGCGGTCGCGCAGCAGCCCGAGTTCGACCGCGCTGCTGGCCGCCGTGTCGCAGAGCCGCTTCTCGAGGACCAGAAGCGGGTCGCGCTCCTGCGCGGCCTTGCGGTCCGTTTTGGGGCGATAGTGCTCGATATCGCGATTATAGTGCCCCCACAGACGCGGCACCCGGCACTCGATCAGCGCTGGACCATGTCCCGCCACCACCCTCTCGCGCGCCACGGCGAAAGTGTCGCGCACTGCCAGCGGATCGGTGCCGTCGATGGTCACGCCCTGCATACCATAGCCGGACGCCCGCTTGGCCAACCGCTCCAGCCTCGTGATGCTCTCGGTCGGCGTCATCTCGGACCAGCCGTTGTTCTCGCAGACGAAGATGACCGGCAGCTTGTAGGTCACGGCAAAGACGAAGGCCTCGTGCAGCGCACCCTGACTGGTGGCGCCATCGCCAAAGGTCACCACGCAGACTCGATCGACGCCGTCGAGCCTGGCCGCCATGGCCACCCCGCAGGCGATCGGACCACCCGCGCCCACGATTGAATTCTCGCCGATGAAGCGCGCATTGGGGGCAGTGACGAGAGCGGAGCCACTGCGGCCGCCGTTCACGCCCGCCGCCCGGTGGCAGAGTTCCGCAAACATCGCCTCGGCGGGAACGCCGGCTTCCAGAGCCCAGCCATGGCCGCGATAGGTGGCGATGACACGATCGTCGGGACTGAGTGCCGCAAGCGCCCCGACCGGCACCGCCTCTTGCCCGGCGCAAAGATGCACCGAGCCGGCGATCTGCGCGTCCTGGCTGGTGCTGAGATCGAGCGCGGCCTGCTCGAACTGGCGAATGCGGTAGATGCGCTCATAGGCCTGCGCGAGGAACTCCGCATCGAGGGCTGAGAATGAAACCGGCACGATGCCTCCTGTTTTCACGTCAATGCTTGGCGGCGAAGCTAGGAGACGCCGCACTATATGTCAACAATTTTATGCTATTATCATTATTTTATAATCTTTGGCGATCTGCGGCACCAAGAGCCACCTCTTGCCCCATCTCCGACTGACCTGGAGATCGCGCCAGGCCTCACGCGAATGCCAATCATCGGCCCCTTTCTGGCCACGTGACAGGTCCTGCCGATTCGACTATCCATCGCCGCCATGAGCCTGCCCGTCGATCCCGCCGCCAACCTCGCTACCCTGATCCGCTGCCCGTCGGTGACGCCGGCCGAAGGCGGCGCGCTTGCCGCGCTTGAAGGGCTGTTGCGGCCGCTCGGCTTCGCGGTGGAACGCCCGGTCTTTTCCGAGGACGGCACGCCCGACATCGAGAACCTCTACGCACGCCTTTCGGGCAACGGCCCGCATCTGATGTTCGCCGGGCATACCGACGTCGTGCCGGTCGGCGACGAGGCGTCATGGACGCACCCGCCTTTCGCGGCCGAAATCGCCAATGGCGAAATGTACGGACGCGGCGCGGTCGACATGAAAGGCGGCATCGCCTGCTTCCTCGCCGCAGTGGCGCGCCATGTCGCCGAACACGGCAAGCCCAGGGGCTCGGTCTCCTTCCTCATCACCGGCGACGAGGAAGGCCCGGCCATCAACGGGACGTCGAAGCTACTCGGCTGGGCGGCGGAAAAAGGCGAAAGCTGGGATGCCGCGATCGTCGGCGAGCCGACCAACCCCGAAGCACTCGGCGACATGATCAAGATCGGCCGACGCGGTTCGGTGTCAGGGATCGTCACCGTCAATGGCCGCCAGGGCCACGCCGCCTATCCGCATCTCGCCGACAATCCGGTGCGCGGTCTGGTCACACTGGTCGACGCCTTGCTGGCGCCTGCCTTCGACGAGGGAACCCGCGACTTCCAGCCGACCAACCTGGAAGTCACCACGATCGACGTCGGCAACCCGGCGACGAACGTCATCCCGGCCAAGGCCACGGCCGCCTTCAATATCCGCTTCAACGACAGCTGGACGGCAGAGACGATCCAGGCGGAAATCCACAACCGGCTCGACCGGGCCGCCGGCCACCGAAAGCTGCGGCCCGGACGCAAGGATCGGATCGACTACGAACTCGTCTGGCGCGACAGGCCGAGCCATGTCTTCCTCACCCGCGACGACAGGCTGATCGACGCGCTCTCCGCCTCGGTCGCGGCGGTGACCGGCCGCACGCCGTCGCTCTCGACCTCGGGCGGCACCTCGGATGCGCGCTTCATCAAGGATTTCTGCCCGGTCGTGGAATTCGGCCTCGTCGGCAAGACCATGCATATGGTCGACGAGCGCGTCGCGCTCTGCGATCTCGAAATGCTGACGCAGATCTATCAGCGTTTCCTTCAGGATTGGTTCGGCTAGAATCCCACCATGCTTGCGGCGAACGAAATCCAGAGCAGTCTTTCCGGAGCCTGGCGGCTGATGATGGGCAAGGCGGACGGGCTGCGCCTGCTCGACCTTTCGGCCGACGGCTTCTGGAACTCATTTTTCGCCATGATCGTCGCCCTGCCGGCGCTGCTGGTGAGTTGGACGAGTTTCGCGGCCGACCTCTATCCCGGAGCGGATCTCTATGGCGAGCGCATCGCCTTGATCCCGCGCATCGCCGTCATCGATTTCTGCGCCTGGGTGCTGCCGCTGGTCGGCCTCGCCATCGCCGCGAAGCCCATCGGGATTCGGCCCCGCTTCGTCCACTACGTCGTGGCCAGCAACTGGGCCTCGGCCATCGTCGCCTGGATGATGATGCCGCCCGCCATGCTGCGGCTGATCTTTCCCGCCGCCGGCGATGCAGCCTCGCTGGTCTCGGTAGCGCTGCTGCTGCTCTCCCTGGTCTTCACCTGGCGGCTGACCAACGCAACGCTGAACAGAGGCCCCGGCCCGGCAACCGCCGTCTTCGCCGGCATGCTCATGGCGTCGCTGGTCGTCATCTACGCGCTCCAGACGGCGCTCGGTGTCACGCCGCCCCTCGAGGCGCCGGTATAGTCCACCTGGACGAGATAAAGGCCCTCCGGCGGCGCAAGGCCGGCACAGGCGGCCCGGTCGCATGCCTCGAGCGCCGCCTGGACGTCCGCCACCGTCCAGGCGCCCTCGCCGGCCCGCTTCAGCGTCCCGACCATCGAGCGCACCTGGTTGTGGAGGAAGGACCTGGCCGAGGCGCGGATCTCGATCATCACGCCCGAACGCGTCACTTCGAGGCGGTCGAGGGTCCTCACCGGGCTCTTGGCCTGGCAATGCGCCGAGCGGAAAGTTGTGAAGTCGTGACGGCCGACGAGGACCTGCGCCGCCTGGTGCATGGCCTCGGCATCGAGCGGCTTGGGCACCCACCACGCCCTGTTCCTGTCGAGCGCCAGCGGGGCGCGCCGGTTGGCGATGCGGTAGAGGTAATGCCGCCCCACGGCAGAGAAACGCGCATCGAAGTCGTCGCCGACGCGCGCCGCGGCGAGGATCGCCACGCGCTCGCCGGCCATGCCCAGATGCGCGTTCAGCGCATCGCGGACCGTGTCGGCCGGCCACTCCTTCAAGAGGTCGACATGGGCCACCTGCCCAGTTGCATGGACCCCGGCATCGGTGCGGCCGGCGCCGCGCAGCGACACCTCCTCCCGCGAGAAACCCCTGATCGCCTGCTCGATCGCGGCCTGCACGGAGTGCTGTCCGGCCTGCCTCTGCCAGCCGGCATAGGCAGTGCCGTCATATTCGATGTCGAGGCGGTAACGCGGCATCGGCGGGAAAAGGCTGAGCTTGAGTGGTTTCAGAGCGCGCCAAAGGGCGTGGCGTAGACGAGCTTGCCGGTTTCGGGCGCTTCGCCCCAAGCGATCGCCTGCAGCGCCTCGCATTGATAGGTGCTGGCGAAGCCGGCCGCCCGCCCATGCTCGTATCCGAAGCGGCCATAATAGGCGGGATCGCCGAGCACGATCGAGAGCTTTTCGCCAGACGCCCGAAGCCGCTTGTGCGCTTCGTCGATCAGCGCGCGGCCGACGCCCTTGCCCTGCCAGTTGGGCACGACCGCCGCCGGCGCAAGGGCAACCCCCGGAAAACGGTCTTTGCCGGCTTCGACGAAGACGCGCGAGAACAAGATATGGCCGATGATCTCACCTTCGCGCTCGGCGACCAGTTCCAGCACCGCGTCATTGGCCGCGACGAGGCTGTCTACGAGGATGGCCTCGCCCATCCCGCCGAAAGCACGCGCTTCCACGTCACGGATCACGTCGCGATCCGGTTCTTCCGCCAAGCGTATCGTCAGACCCTTCATGTCAACCTCGCGCCTTTGCCGAGCTTGGCACCACGCAGGAACTCATCCGCGCCGATCGCCTTGCCTCCGGCCCGCTGCACCGACGTCAGCCGCACGGCGCCGGTCGCACAGCCGATGGTCAGGCGCTCGTCGAGGATCTCGCCGGGGGCGCCCTTTCCTTCCGCTCGCGTCGAGCCGAGCAGTTTCAGCCGCTCCGTCCGTCCGCCGATCTCCACTTCGCACCAGGCCCCCGGCGCGGGGGCGAGGCCGCGGATGCGATCATGCACCAGTTCGGCCGGCAAGTTCCAGTCTATCCGTGTCTCGGCCTTGTCGATCTTGCGGGCATAGGTCACGCCCTCGCCGGATTGCGGCACCAGCGGGAGCGTGCCCGCCTCCAGATCCGCCAGCGCCCTCACCATGAGCTTCGCGCCCACGTCCCTCAACACGTCGTGCAGTTCGCCTGATGTCATGTCTGCGCCGATCGTCACCTTCTCGGTCATCGCCACCGGCCCGGTGTCGAGGCCGGCTTCCATCTTCATCACCATCATGCCGGTCTCGCGATCGCCCGCCATGATCGCCCGCTGGATAGGTGCCGCGCCGCGCCAGCGCGGCAGCAGCGAGGCATGGCCGTTATAGGCGCCGAGCCGCGTTCCCTCGAGGATGGGCAGCGGCAGAAGCAGCCCATAGGCAACGACCACCGCCACGTCGGCATCGAGCGCGCGGAAGGCAGATTGCTCGACCTCGCCCTTCAGCGAGACCGGAACGCGCACCACGATACCCAGCCGCTTCGCCTCGCGCTGCACCGGCGACGAAGTCAGTTCGAGCCCTCGCCGTCCAGCCGGTCGCGGCGGCTGCGTGTAGACGGCCACGACCTCATGGCCCGCTTCGGCCACGGCACGCAGCGTCGCAACCGAGAAATCGGGGGTTCCCATGAAGATAACACGAAGGGGCATCGTCGGGTCCGGCCTCAGGTCCTGCTTGGCGCCGGCCGCACCATCGGCACGCGCTGCGCGCTTCAAACGGCTTTACGCGCCCCAGGTCAACCCCGTCCAGCCATGCTGGTCTTGGGCGAGATTCAGGGAACCCCACTCCGGTCCGCCGGTTCGAGCCTTCAACTGTAGAGATACCCCACGCCGCGGATCGTCCTGATCACTTCCGGCTTGGACGGATCCGCCTCGATCTTCTTGCGCAGGCGGGAAATCCGTATGTCTATGCTGCGGTCGAAGGGGTCCCAGCCGCGATCATGCGCGAGTTCGAGAAGCTGATCGCGGTTCAGTATCCGTCCGCGATGCTCGGCGAACACCTTGAGAAGCTGAAACTCCATCGGCGTAATCGCGATCTCGCGTCCCTCGGCGTCGAAGAGCTTATGCGCCTCGGGATCGAAACGGCATGTGCCGAACTGGGCCTGATGGCGCGGCTGGCTTTCCGTCACCTGAGCGGCTCGTTCCCGCCCCGAGGTCCGCCGCAGCACTGCCTTGATGCGGGCCAGCAGTTCGCGCAGGTCCACCGGCTTGGCGATGTAGTCGTCGGCGCCGATCTCCAGACCGACCACCCGGTCGATCACCCCTGCGGAACCGGTCAGCATGATGATGGCCAGGTCGGAATGCTCGCGCAGGTAGCGAGCGAGGGAGAGGCCATCCTCTCCGGGCATCCGGATATCCAGGACCACCACATCGACCTGTTGGGCGCCGACGATCGCGCGCAGGGCCGGACCGCCGTCCGCCGGCGTGACGGCATAGCCGTTGCGCTCCAGATACTCCGCCACGGTGGCGCGAAGATCCGGCTCGTCATCGCAGACGACGATGTGGGCCTTGGCGGTCAAAGCTCTGTCCAACGAGCGATCCTGAAGCCTGTACCGGCTTGCACGAAGCCTGGACGAGGGACTTTCCCCGGCGCTGGCGCCTGCCGGCGCGCTCCGAGGACCGCCCGGCGGATTGAGGCCAAACTCTTGTCTCAGGCTGGCAGCGAGCTTCCGTGAAGCGGGGCGATGAGTCAACACTCCTCTCCTGCGACATGCATATTGACGATTTTGGAAACGAAGAGACGGAGTTCTGCGGGTTTCACGGGCTTCTCCAAATAGGGACATCTGGTTGCGCGCAGGAAACCCTGCGCGTCCGGGCTGATCGTGTCGCCGGTCAGGAAGGCGAGCCTGTCGAGTTCGGCGGGATGGTAATCGGAAATGTGCCGGAACAGGCGACGGCCATCCATGTTCGGCATCTTCAGGTCGCTCAGTATCAGGGCAAACGATCGTCGACCCAATTGCGCCAGGGCCTCCTCGCCTGAACGGGCTACCGTCACACGGAAGCCGTCATTCGACAGGACCTCGGCAATGAGGTCGCCGACCTCCTTCTCGTCATCCACCACCAGGCAGGCGAGACCGGTGGGAGCCGCCAGCTCCGTTCGCGCGACCTCGCTTGCCGCCTCGCCCCTATCCGAGGCGGGCAACGAAACAACGAAGGCCGATCCGCCGCCTTCTGACGTCTCCACCTTTATGGTTCCCCCGTGGGACTGGACGATACGGTGACAGAACGACAGCCCGATCCCCGTGCCCGCCCCGACATCCTTCGTCGTGAAGAAGGGCTCGAAGATGCGCGGCAGTATGTCCTTCGGGATCCCAGGCCCCGTGTCGGCGATCTTGACGACGACGCAACCGCTCCTTGGCCGAAGCTTCGTCGAGACCGATATCCTCCTGCGGCCCTCCCAGTCGTGCAGGGCCTGCTCGGCATTGACGAGCAGATTGATCAGCACCTGGCTCAACTGGTCGGGATCGGCCCAGATCGGCGGAAGTCCCGGCTGGTGGCGGACCGACAGCTCGATGTCGGAAGATCTGATTGCATATCCCGCCACCTCGATGGCTGCGGCGACGACATCGGCGATCGCCACATTCGAGGTCTGGGCAGGCTGCTGCCTGGCCATCGCCAGGAAGGTCCTGACGATGCGGGCGCAACGCTCCGCGGCCCTGCAGATCTTATCGGCCCTCTCGGCCGTCTTCGCGTCCGTCGCGGTCTCCTTCAGCATCAGCGACATGCCGAGCACGATCGACAACGGGTTGTTGAGCTCGTGCGCCACTCCCGCCAGCAGCCCCCCCAGCGCCGACATCTTCTCGTTCTGGTGAAGCGTCTCGCGCTGGCGTTCCAGTTCCTGCTGCATCTCGATACGGTCGGTCAGGTCATAAGTATGCGAGACGATGACCTTCTCGCCCTTGAAGTCGATGAGGCGGGACGAAATCGAGCACCAGCACGCCTCGCCATTCCTGCGCCGCAACTGGGTTTCGAATTCGTCGACGGCCCCTTCCTTCAGCAGCCGCTCCACATAGTGCTGCCGGGCGAGCGGATCGACGTAATATTCAAGCGCGCTGGCTGCATCGCCGTGCAGTTCCTCGGCCGCGGGGCTGCGATAGAGCAGCTTTCCGTCATGGGCGCGCGTCATCTGGATGTTGACCGGGCAAGCCTCCAGCACCTTGCGGACCAGTTCGTCGGCCTCCTTGGCTGCCAGTTCCGCCTTCTTGCGTTGGGTGATGTCGACCCGCGTCACGACGAAGCCGCCGTCACGCGTCGGACAGTTCGAAACGAAGAACCAGCCGCCGTCGGTATGCTGGAATTCCTGCTGGCGAAATTCACGACGGTCCTTCGCCCTTTCGGCCAGCCATTCGTCGATCTTGTCTGATGGAACCGGGAACTGGTTGCGCTCCGCCGTGACCCGCAGGAAATCAAACCAGTTCACGCCAGGGACGAGAACGTCGGCACTCATGGCGTGCATCTTCCGGTACTGACTGTTCGCAAGGACGAGGCGATCGTCCTTGTCGTAAAGCGCAAAGCCCTCGGCCAGCGACTCGATCGCATCGGTCAAACGCTCATTCGCCTGCCGGGTCTGCTCCCTCGCGCCGATCATGTCGTCGATGTCGGTCGTGTTGGAGACGATCACCCGCCGGCCCTGGAAATCGATCAGCCGCGCCGAGATCGACCCCCAGAAGATATTGTCGTCGGCATCGTATTGCCGCGCCCGGAAGTCGTCGATTCTGCCCTTGTCGAGCAGGACGCGGATCAGTGTCTTGCGGTCGTCCGGGTCGACATAATAGTCGCTGAGCTGCGGACGATCGCCGTAGAGCTCCCTGCTGGCCGGATTGCGGTAGAGGGTCTCCCCTTCGACCGTCGACATCCGCGTCGGCGACGGACAGGCATCGAGCACTTTCTGCATAAGCGCGGTCGCCTCGCGCTCGGCAGCCTCGGCTCTCTTGCTTTCGCTGATGTCGGCCCGCGTCACCACGAAGCCGCCGAGATCGGTGTGATGGATGGAGATCGCATGCCACCGGCCGTTGCCGAGATCCACCTCGAAGCGGCCCGGGAGTTCCCTGCGGTTGCGCATGCGATCTTCGAGCCATTCGTCCTCACGGCCCATCGCGTCAGGATAGAGGCCGCGCCGCGCTGTCTCCCGGAGAAGGTCGGTCCATTTCATGCCCGGCTCGAGCATGGCTTCCAGCGGATGGTTCATCTGGCGGTAGAGGCTGTTGCACATGACGAGACGATCGTCGTCGTCATAGAGCGCAAATCCTTCGGAAAGGGACGCGATGGCATCGGCAAGCATTTCGCGGGCGAGCGCCACCTCACCGGCGCGCTGCTTCTGCCGCGTCACGTCGGCAATGCCGGCCAGAACCACGTGCCGGCCCTGGACTTCGACGATCTTCAGGTTGCCGACTGCCCAGAACTCTTCTCCGTCCGGCGGCCTCAGCAGCGCTTCGCAATTCTCGACCACGCCCTCCCTCAGCAGTTCGCGGGCAATCTCGACATATTGGCCACGATCGACGAAATAATCGGCGAAACGATGCGGCTTGTCGCCGGCCTTGCCTTCGCGCCCCAACAGCCGCTCGGCCATGTTGCTTTGATAGATGACTTCACCCGTGACGGCATCGATCATCCAGACCGGCAACGGATGGTTCTTGATCAGGAAACCGAACAGATCCTCGCGCCGCTTGCGTTCCGTGATGTCCAGAACCCCGATGATCAGCGCCGGGCGCGCACGGTAGATGCCGCGCCTGCAATTGGCTGAACACCACGCGGTCGAGCCGTTGGTGCGGCGGAACTGGATTTCCTGGTCGCGGACGATGTCCTTGTCGCCCGCCCGCGACCGGACGGCGTCGAACTCGCCCTGATCCATGCAGTAGTCGGTCAGATACTGGCGTTCACGCGGCCGCCAGGCGCGGCCAAGCAGGTTCGAAGCGTCCAGGCTTTCATAGAGGATTTCGCTGCTTTCTTCATCGACGACCCACACAGGCAGAGGGTGGCTATCCGTTATGCAGCGGAAGATCTCGGCATTTTCCGCATGAGCAATCTGGGCGCGCTTCATTTCGGTGATGTCGACGGTCACCAGGGCCGACCCACCATGCGGCCGTGGGTGTCTCGTCAGTAGTTTCCAGTGCCCGTCGAGGGTCTCCGCCTCGATGGGCGGCTGGTCCAGCCGCCAGCGCGCCGTCGCTCGCTCGATGAAGTCCTCGGTCGGCTCGACAGCGAGCCCGTCGAAACTCTTGAAGCGGGCAAGGAGCCCACCGACGACCGACGCGACGTTTCTCGGTGACTTGCCGCGACCAGACTTTCTGATCGTGCCGGCTGTCTCCGGATCGGCGTCGACCAACAGGCCGTCGCTGTCGAAAAGAGCATATCCCGTGTGCATGGTGGCCACCGCGATATAGTTGCAACCGCTAAATTAGGTCTCGCTTGTATCGAGAGCGTTTCGGGCACTCGCTGTTTTGTTTCAGCCGTTTCACCATCCGTCGAGACGATGAGACTGACAGGACAGCCTCAGCGGCTCGCTCGCCCCGCCGCCGGTTCCGGCATCCCTGCACAATACCGACCCTCCTGCCGCCGAATGCCTGGCCCAAGACCCAGTCGACCGCCACGAAGGTTCAGCTGTCATTGATACCAGGACTGAAACAAACGAAGCAATAACGCACCAGAACAGAAAAACTCACGAAACATGCGTGAGCTAAACCTCACAGTGTCGTCGATTGGGCGACATCAACCAACGGAGCACTGACATGTCTACTTTGGCATCCGAACCGATCAACAGCGGCATCGGCAAAATTCTGGCCGCATCAGTGGTCGCCGCCTGGCGCGCGTTTCGCTCGTACAGGGCACGCCGCCTCACCATGTTGAAGCTCTCGGAACTCAATGACCATGAATTGAAGGACATCGGCATAACCCGATCCGAGATCGTTTCGATCGCCTACGGGTCGCCGGGTCAGCGGAGGCGCAGCCATGACAGCATCTGCTTTTGAACCGATCGCCCTCCATCCGGTCGTCGCCGACCCGCATCCGCCTGTCCTGGCATTGCACGCGTCGGCGAGTTCGGGTGCGCAATGGAAGGGGCTCGCCGACTACCTTCGCGGTCGCTACCGGGTGATCGCGCCGGATCTGCCGGGCTATGGCATGGCGTGCCTGCATGGGTCGCGCAACCTCGCTGATATCGCCGACCGCGTGGTCGGAGCGATGCTGGGAACCAGCGTGTCGATGCATGTGGTCGGGCATGGGCTCGGCGCGGCCGTCGCCCTGGAAATCGCGGCGGTGCGCCCGGGTCTCGTGCGCAGCCTGACATTGATCGAACCGATGGCCTTCCATCTCCTGCGGGACGGCGACGGTTCCGATCTGGAACTGTTCAGCGAGCTTTCCGACCTTGCCGGGCGGATGGCTGCCTTGACCGCTGCGGGATGTCCCGAGGCGGGGATGCAGGCCTATGTCGATTTCTGGTATGGCGACGGCGCCTGGAGCAGAACCGGCGCCGGCCTCAGGAAAGTCCTTGCGCGACAGGCAGAGCATGTCGCGCGGGATCTCCTGGGATCGCTTGCATTGAACCGGTCGGCCGCGCACTGGAGCGACATCCGCTGTCCGACGCTTGTCGTCATGGGACTGGAAAGCCCCGTCGCCAGCCTTCGCGTCACCGAGATGGTAGCGGAAACGATCAATGGAGCGCGCCTAATGATGATTTCGGAGGCGGGCCACATGGCGCCGCTGACCGATCCGCACATCATCGATCCCATGATCGGCGTGCATCTCGGAATGGCCGACGGGCTCGGCTGGCCCGTCCGGGACCGCGCAGCCTGACATCAAAAGGCAGTGGATGTCGGTTTCCAGTGGGCGCCGAAGCATCCACCCGTCGTGGATGCTGCGGCATCCACGGGACCCTCGACTGCCGGCGCTGCCCCTCCGGGCCGCCTGGCTTTCGCGCCGACGGGCACGGGCCTCGCGGTCGCGTGCTCCAAAGGTCGATCTTGTCGTGTTGCAGGTTCCGGCGGCAGGCCGATGGCCTATCCAACCATCCGCTTCGGCGCCTTGTCCCTGGCGAGCTTCTTGAATTTCTTGACGACCATGTCGCGCTTCAGCTTCGAGATATGGTCTATGAACAGCACGCCGTTCAGATGGTCGATCTCATGCTGCAGGCAGGTCGCCATCAGTCCGTCAGCCGTGATCTCCTGCTCCTTGCCGTCGCCGTCGACATATCTGACCTTGACCACGGCAGGCCGCTCGACTTCGGCATAGTAATCCGGAATGGACAGGCATCCCTCTTCATAGACCGAGCGCTCGTCGGAGCGCTCGACGATCTCAGGATTGACGAAGATATGCGGAGCCTTCTCCTCGCCCTCCTTGGCAAGGTCGATGACCAGCATCCGGATCGGCTCGCCCACCTGTATCGCTGCAAGCCCTATGCCCGGCGCATCATACATGGTCTCCAGCATGTCGCCGGCGAATTTGCGCAGCGTATCGTCGACGCGCTCCACCGGCCTGGAAACCTGGCGGAGCAACGGATCGGGCAGAAGAATAAGAGGCTTGATCGTCATGCGCCTCACCTATGATGTCGCACTGGAGGCGTCAACCGGCCGTGCCGCCGCATGTTCATGTTCTGATCTGTTTCAGCAGGCCGAATCGGTTATGTTCACGACATGAACGAACTGACGAGCCTCCTGGCCGAACCCGTCGCCCGCCTCGGCGCGACGACGGTCACGCTTGGCCAGGCGTTGGGGCTTGGAGCCGGACTCTTCATTCTGTTCTTCCTCGTCCTGATCATCGCGTTATGGCGGTCGTCCCGCGGCCGCGCAGCCGTGGCGGAGGAGGCGGCCGAGCATGCGCGCGACACTGAAGCCCGCATGACCGCCATCCTGCAGGCCCAGTCGGAAATGCAGGGACGCATGGGCGCGATCGCGGATGTGTTCGGCGCACGTCAGGCCGAGCTCACCCAGGCGATCGGCCAGCGGCTCGATGCGATGACCGGCCGCATCGGCCAGACCATGGCCGACCAGACGCGCTCGACCCACGAGAGTCTCGCGAAGCTGCAGGAGCGGCTGGCGGTGATCGACACGGCCCAGGGCAACATCCAGTCGCTCGCCGGACAGGTCGTGCAACTCCAGGCTATCCTGTCCAACAAACAGGCGCGCGGTGCCTTCGGCCAGGCGCGCATGGAGGCCATCGTTGCCGACGGGCTGGCGCATGGCGCCTATGAGTTCCAGCCGACCCTGTCCAACGGCAGCCGGCCCGACTGCCTCATCAGAATGCCCAACGAAACGCCGTCGCTGGCGATCGACGCGAAGTTCCCGCTCGAAGCGTGGAATGCGATCCGCGCGGCCGAGAGCGCCGACGCACGGCGGGTGGCCGGCCAGGCGTTCCGGCGGGACATCGAGGTCCATATCCGCGATATCGCCGACAAATATCTGATCCCGGGCGAAACGCAGGACACGGCCTTCATGTTCGTGCCTTCCGAATCCGTGTTCGCCGAGATCCACGAGAACTTCGAGGCGATCGTCCAGCGCGCCCACCGGTCGCGGATCGTCATCGTCTCGCCGTCGCTGTTGATGCTGTCGATCCAGGTCATCCAGACGATCCTGAAAGACGCGCGCATGCGCGAGCAGGCGCATCTGATCCAGGGCGAAGTGGCCCGCCTGATGGAGGACGTCGCCCGGCTCGACGAAAGGGTGCGCAAGCTGCAGGTCCATTTCGGCCAGGCGGGCAAGGACATCGACGATATCCTCGTTTCGACAGGCAAGGTCACCAGACGGAGCCGGAAGATCGAGGCGCTCGAACTGGGCGGCGATCGCGCCGATCCGGCAGATGCTGCGGCTGACGGCGAGAACGGCGTGACGGCACGAGCCGCGGAGTCGCGAACCGGGCAGTTGCGGCTGCGCGTCGTGGACGGCGACGAGGCCTGAAAAGGATCAGTTCTCGTGCGGCGATGCAGCCGCCAGCGCCATGCAGATGACCTTTGTCGAACCGGAATGCGCCGCCATCTTGACCTCTTCGCCGCGACTGCGGCGGCCGCCGTAGGTCCTCAAGCAGTTTTCGGCATGGACCGGCGATGCCGATGCAAACCGCCTCTTGAACATCCCGGGACTTCGCGTTTCATTTCATGGCCACCATCCGGAGGAGCGAACCATGGCAAAAGGTCAGATGAAGGCGCCCAAGGAAGCACGCAAGCCCAAGAAGGACGCAAAGAAGCCCGCGGCCCCCGCCATCAAGGCGGCGCCCGTGAAGGCGATGAGGATCAAGGAAAAGTAGCAGCGCCCTTCGAGATCGTCCGAGCCGCGGCTCGTCCGGCCGTCCGCGGCCGGACATATGCGTTGTGTAACTTCTCGACGATCGCGCAGGATTTCGGGCCGATGCGGAAGATTGACTTTCCCGACTGACAGTCTAAGTAAGACCTCGCAAGGACGACCTTGCATTCCCCCAAATAACCGGCAGGGACGACCCGCCACCAACGGAGCGTTCCATGGCGTGGACCTACCTTTTCTTTGCGGGACTTTTCGAGATCGGCTGGGCGATCGGCCTCAAATACACCGATGGTTTCACGAGGCCGATGCCGACGGTTCTGACCGTGGTTTCCATGATCATCAGCCTCGGCTTGCTCGGCCTGGCCCTGAAGACCCTGCCGGTCGGAACCGCCTATGCCATCTGGACCGGCATCGGCACGGTCGGCACGGCCCTGCTCGGCATCTTCCTGCTCGGCGAGCCCGCGACGGCGGTAAGGCTGGCCTGCATCGCGCTGATCGTTGCGGGGATCGTCGGCCTGAAACTCGTCGCGTAGCGGCAGCATCCCGCTGATTGCGGCCGCATGGGCCATGATCGTGCCTCACGGCACGGTCCAATCAGTCGCTGTCCCGAAGCCGGCACGCAGAACGGCAGGGGCGCGGCTCGAGCCACGCCCCTGCCGGCCATCATGGACCGGAATGTCAGACGAAGGGCTTCGGCGGCTGTCGGCCGACCCGCGCCTTGCGCGCGGCATAGCGCGCGTCGCGCTTGGCCTTCCGCTCGGCCTCGTCGGCGAGAACGCGCGCGATACGCTCGTTCTCTTCGGCCTCGCGCAGCCTCGCTTCGTCGCGCGCAGCCTCCTCGGCGATGCGGCGCGCCTCGGCCTCTATGGCCTCGCGCTCCGCACGCTCCTTGGCCTCGCGCGCCAGCCTTTCCTGCTTCAGCCGTTCCTTCTCGGCTTCGCGGATGGCTCGAGCTTCCAGAATCGCCTTGCGTTCCGCCTGCCTTGCCAGCACCTGCGGATCGTCCGCCGCCGGCCTGGCCTTGAATTTATCGAGAAGCGCCTTCTTGGCGTCGTTTGCCGCGTTGCGGCGCTCGTGAAAGTCCTTTTCCCTGTACACTGCCAATTTTATGCCCTGTGGTCGTTCTGCGCCGTTTACATACTTACGGAGCCACGGAGTTCAAGCGCCAAAACGGCAAATCTGTCATGAAAAATGCGGCTGTGGCGCGACGGAAACGCGCAGCCCCGGGCCGGATCGGCAAGCAAACCGATATGCACTGTTCACTCGACAGCCTCTGGAAGCGCTCCGGCGGTGCGGCTAACTGTACCGCACACGACAGAAATTCGGGACGGCATCATGCAACTCGGTCTCTACACATTCGCGGATGTCAGCCCGGTTCCGGGACAGGGCGTGAGTCCGCATCAGCGGCTGCGCAACCTCGTGGAGGAGATCAGGCTTGCCGACGAGGTCGGCCTCGACGTCTTCGGTCTCGGCGAGCATCACCGTCCCGACTATGTCGCCTCGGCGCCGGCGGTGGCCCTGGCGGCGGCGGCCGAGCACACCAGGAACATCAGGCTCACCAGCGCGGTCTCGGTCCTTTCCTCCGACGATCCGGTCCGCGTGTTCCAGCAGTTCGCGACCCTCGACCTGTTGTCCGGCGGCCGCGCCGAGATCATGGCCGGACGCGGCTCCTTCATCGAGTCCTTCCCGCTCTTCGGCTATGATCTCAACGACTACGACACGCTGTTCGCAGAGAAGCTCGACCTGCTGCTGAAAATCCGCGACGCGGAGAAAGTGACCTGGTCGGGCACGCTGCGCGCGCCGATCAACGGGCGAGGCGTCTATCCGCGTCCTTGTCAGGAGAAGCTGCCGATCTGGGTCGCCGTGGGCGGCACGCCGCAATCGGTGGTGCGCGCCGCGCAGCTCTCCCTGCCGCTGGCGCTCGCCATCATCGGCGGCGAGCCCGTCCGCTTCGCGCCCTTCTTCGAGCTCTATCGGGAAGCCGCGCGCCGCGCCGGCAACGATCCCGCGAAGCTCGCCACCAGCATCAATGTCCATGGCTTCATCGCCGAGACGACCGAACAGGCGGCCGACGGCTTCTATGGGCCGCAGGCCGAGGTGATGAACCGGATCGGACGCGAGAGGGGCTGGGGACCGACGAGCCGGGAGCATTTCGACCAGTCCCGGGGGCCTCGCGGGGCCCTGTTCGTGGGCGATCCGGAGACGGTTGCGGAAAAGATCGTCGCCCATCACGAGATCTTCAAGAACGACCGGTTCCTGCTGCAAATGGCGATCGGCACCATGCCGCACGACAAGATCATGAAGGGCATCGAGCTCTACGGCACGAAGGTCGCTCCGCTGGTGCGCAAGGCGGCGACCAGGAAGCAAACCGCCTGAGAGCGGACATCCGGCCAACAAGCCGTTTTCACCACCGCGGCCGATCTGCCGCGCACGACGAGGAGCGGCCAGCCAAGCGGCACCGCTTCATAGGTCCAGCGTTTGCGGCCGGATGATCCGCCTCCTATATGGCTCCGAGGAACAGGATGCCGGCACCGGCTTGCCCGAGAGGCGGCGTCCACGACAACAAATCCTGGAGCCCAAGGCATGGCCGAACTGTCAGTGCTCGATCTTGCGCCCGTCGCCGAAGGCAGCGACGTTTCGCGGTCGCTGGGGAACACGCTGGATCTCGCCCGCCATGTGGAGCGGCTGGGCTACAAGCGCTACTGGCTTGCCGAACACCACAACATGCCCGGGATCGCCAGCGCCGCGACCGCCGTGGTGATCGGACACGTCGCGGCCGGCACCTCCTCCATCCGCGTCGGAGCGGGCGGCATCATGCTGCCCAACCACGCCCCGCTCGTCATCGCCGAGCAATTCGGCACGCTGGCCGCGCTCCATCCCGGCCGCATCGATCTCGGCCTGGGACGGGCGCCGGGCACGGACATGGCGACCGCCCGCGCGCTCAGGCGCAATCTGGATGCCGGCGTCGACAGCTTTCCGCAGGACGTGACCGAACTGATGGCCTGGTTCGCGCCTGCCGGCCCCGACCAGCGCATCCGCGCCGTGCCCGGCGAAGGTCAGGACGTGCCGATCTGGATCCTCGGCTCCAGCACCTACGGCGCGCAGCTCGCCGCGATCCTCGGGCTGCCCTACGCCTTCGCCTCGCATTTCGCGCCGGCCGAGCTTCACAACGCACTGGACATCTATCGCTCACGGTTCCAGCCGTCCGAGCAATTGTCCAAGCCCTATGTCATGCTCGGGCTCAACGTCTTCGCCGCCGACACCGACACCGAGGCGCGGCTGCTGTTCTCCTCGCTTCAGCAGGCCTTCGTCAATCTGCGCACCGGCCGGCCCGGCAAGCTGCCGCCCCCGGTCGAGGACTATGAGAGCGGGCTCGATCCGATGGCACGCGCCATGCTCGGCCAGGCGCTCTCATGCGCGGTGGTCGGTGCGCCCGGGACGGTCGCGCGCGGAATTCAGGATTTCGTGCAACGCACCGGCGCCGACGAGTTGATGGTCACCGCGCAGATCTTCGACCATGAGGCGCGCAAGCGCTCCTTCGAGATCCTCATGCAGGTCCACAAGGACCTGTCAAACGCAGCTTGATGCGCGTGGATGCCGACGCATTCACGCGACCTCGGTCGCCGGCGCGCCGAAATGATCATCGCAGCGCGCCGACGATCTCCTTGTCGGGAAAACAGGTGGGCGCACGGCCGTTGCTGGCCTGCCAGTCGCCGATCGAGCGGCGGGTCTTGAAGCCGGGCAGACCGTCGGCGCCGCCGACGTCATAGCCCTTGGCCTCCAACGCCTGCTGCAGCCCGGCTATGTCGGAGCGATAGAGGCCGCCGACCTTGCCCCAGCGCCCCGCGAAACTCTTGTCGCCGTGTGCGATGCGGTCGGCGCCGTGACCGATGAAGAGCGCATAGAGATCGCTCTCATTGTATTCCTTGAGCACGTAGAAGTTGGGCGTGACGATGAAGGCCGGGCCGTTTCGCCCTGCCGGCATCAAAAGATAGCCTTCCGCGCGCGCCTCGTTTGACGGGAACTGCTTGCCGTTCACGCGGGTGATGCCCACGGCCGCCCATTGCGAGATTTTCTTGCCTTTGTCGGGCCCTTCGAGCGCGCAGGAGACATTATCGGGAACGGTGACCTCGAAGCCCCAGTCTCGTCCTTTCACCCAGCCGTAGTGCACGAGGTAATTGGCGATCGAAGCCAGCGTGTCCGGCACCGAGTTCCAGATGTCGCGTACGCCGTCGCGATCGAAATCGACGGCATGCTCGAGGAATGACGTCGGCAGGAACTGCGGCTGGCCGAGCGCGCCCGCCCAGGAGGACTTCATCATGTCCTTGCTCGCCAGTCCGCGTTCGACGATCTCGAGCGCCGCCAGCACCTCCTTGCGGAACATGTCCTTGCGGGTCGCCAGGAACGCCTTGGTGCCGAGGACCTGGAAGGCGTCGTAGGGAATCCTGGCCGTGCCGAACCCGGATTCGCGCCCCCAGATCGCCAGCACCACGCCGCGCGGGACGCCGTAGCGCTTCTCGACCGCGGCAAGGGTCTGCGCATATTTGCCCGCCCGCGCGCGGCCGCCCGACGTCACGGCACCCACGGTCTTCTCGGCGAAATAGTTGCCGGGCGAGCCGAATTCGGCCTGGTGCTGCTTCTTCGGCGTCTTCGGCTTCTCGCCCGGCATCACCAGATCGGGCAGATCGAGATTGGGCCTCACGCCGGCGAAGGCGGCGTCGAAAGTGGTCTTGGAGATGCCGCGCGACTTCGCCTCCGGCCAGAGGTCATTTGCCAGCCAGGCCCGGAACAGGGCGTTCACGTCGGCCGCCGATGCGGGGAGCGGGCAAAGGATGGCGACGCTCAACGACACGACGATCAGGCGCAGGCGGGCAAGCCAGGCCGAATGCCGACGCAGGAAGACCGGCCAATTCGACATGCCGGCAGGAAGAGGTTTCTTTGCAATAACCATCATCCCCCCGTGCCTGTCGAATGCGTCAAAATGCGGTCCGCGATTTGAGTGCCGCGGCAAGCGTGCCCTCGTCGAGATAATCGAGCTCGCCGCCCACCGGCACGCCATGCGCCAAGCGCGTCACCTTGATGTCGAAGGCGGAAAGCTGGTCGGTGAGATAGTGCGCCGTCGTCTGCCCTTCGACCGTGGCGTTGACGGCCAGGATCACCTCGCGCACCTCGCCCTCGGCGAGACGCGCCACGAGCCCCTTGATGTTCAGGTCGTCGGGCCCGACGCCGTCCAGGGGCGACAAGGTTCCGCCAAGGACGTGATATCGCACATTCATCGCCCCTGCCCGCTCCAGCGCCCAGAGGTCGGCGACATCCTCCACCACGATGATGGTGGCGGGATCGCGGCGCGGATCGGAACATAAGGTGCAGGGATCGATCGTGTCGACATTGCCGCAACGGGAGCAGATCCGCACCTTCTCCACCGCCTCACCCATGGCTGCGGCGAGCGGAGCGAGGAGTTGCTCCTTCTTCTTGATGAGGTGAAGGGCGGCGCGACGCGCCGATCTTGGTCCCAGGCCCGGCACCTTGGCGAGGAGCTGGATCAGGCGTTCGATCTCGGGGCCGGCGATTCGTTTCGACATGCGGCTGATTTAGGGTTTTTCCCGCCGCTTTGGAACATGTGACCCGCCTGGCACGGGGGCATGCTGCCAAACGGGCGTCGCCGCGGCCGACGAAACCAGTCGATTCCGGCGCCGGCGCGCAGGCCCTACGGCCGGTCCTGGCTTGCGATCAGCATGCCGATCGCGTCGGCTTCCGACGGGCTCACATTGAACGACATGACAGGCTGATCGGCCTCGGGTTCGGCCCGGGCAACGGTCGTGACGGGCACCGGCCGGGCGTCCGTGGCCGGGATCGAGGCGGTCTTGATTGTCTCGACCTCAGGCGCGGCCGAAGCGATCGCCGTCTCCGGCTCGGCCGGCGCGGGTGCCTTCCGGCGGCTGCGCTTCTCGTAGAAGGCATTGCCGCCTGCCACCAGCACGTAGTGCATGTTCTTGTAGGGGAACTTCAGGCCGGCCGTGTGGAAGAACATGGCGTTCTTCACCTTCGGATGGCGCTCGCCCTTCAGAACGGCATCGGCCGCCTCCTGGACGTCAGGCAACGCCTTCGAGTTCATCGGGCGGCTCAGCACGCCGCGGGCGAATTGCCCCTTTTCCCCGACGACGTCGCAGACGGTGTCGCCGTGCTTTCCTGAATCGAGCCGGTTCATGACCACGCTTCCAACCGCAACCAGGCCTTCACGGCTGGAACGCCTGGACTCGAAGAACATGGCCCGCGCGAGACATTCGCGGTCCTTGGCGGTGTAGCCATAGGCGCGCGTGCTCGCGGTCTTCGGCTTCACGCCTTCGGCGAGTTGGGAAGTCTGGCTGCAACCGGCCAGCAGGAAAGGAGCGGTGACGGCGCTGAAGATCGCAGCCGTCGTCCATCGGACGGCGAACAATTGTGTCCCCTCAGTCTAACCGCCGCCACGCCCCTGATGACGGCCAGAATGAGTTTGTTTCCGGCAAAATGATGACCAATTGGTGAATGGTGATTGGTGATTGGTGAATTGGAGTGCACCCCTTGATTGAGACACGCTAATCAAGTGACAGGGCCTCTGAGGAGGTGCCATGCCACAACAACCGAAGCGTGTCTTTTCCGTTGCCTTCAAGGAAGCAGCCCTGCGCCGGCTGGACGCGGGTGAGTCGCTCGCCGCCGTGGCGCGTGAGCTGCAGATCGTGCGCAAGCTGCTGTATGACTGGCGGGCTGCCTATCGGGCGCACGGCGCTGCCGGGCTGGAGAACCGCAAGCCCGGGCGCAAGCCCGGCCGGCTCAGGGTTCGCGATGCCATGGCGGTCAAGCCGCCGCCAGAACTGCCCGGCGATCTGGCGCAAGCCCACGCCCGGATCGCCGAACTCGAGCGCAAGATCGGGCGCCAGCAGATGGAGCTCGATTTTTTTCGCAGAGCCTTGCATCTGGTGAGCGGAACGGCGGCGCAGGCCGCCACCGCCCCCACATCTACGCGGCCATCGAGGAAATGACCGCACAGATGCAAGGCAGCCTCGACGTCCGCCGGCTGTGTGCCCTCGCCGGTGTCTCACGGGCAGGCTTCTACCGGTATCGGCAAGAGCAGGCACCGGCTCGCGCCGACGCGGAACTGCGCGACATGATCCAGAAACTCAGCCTCAAACACCGCCACTACGGCTATCGGCGCATCGCAGCCCAATTGCACCGCGACGGCGTGCCGGTGAATGCCAAACGTGTGTTGCGGCTCATGCGCGAGGACAATCTCCTGTGCATGCGCACCAGGCCCTACGTGCCGCGCACCACCGACAGCCGGCATGGCTACCGCATCCTGCCCAATCTGGTGCGCGGGCTCGTGCCCTCCGGCATCGATCAGATCTGGGTCGCCGACATCACTTATGTCCGCCTGGTCGAGGCCTTCGTCTATCTCGCCGTCATCCTCGATGCCTTCTCGCGCAGGGTGATCGGCTGGGCTCTCGACGATCACCTCGAAGCCCGCCTGGCGCTGCATGCCCGCGACATGGCCATCGCCGCGCGCAAACCGCAGGCCGGGAGCCTCATCCATCACTCCGACCGGGGCGTCCAGTATGCCTGCAGCGATTATGCCAACCGCCTCGACAGCCAGGGCATCCGCATCAGCATGAGCGGCGTCGCCAACCCGTACGACAATGCCAAGGCCGAGAGCTTCATGAAGACGCTCAAGGCCGAGGAGGTCAACGGCAAAAGCTACACCACCCTCGACCACGCCCGCCGCGACATAGCCATCTTCCTGGAAACCACATACAATCGCGAACGGCTACATTCCGCCCTCGGATATCAGCCACCAGTTGAATTCGAAGCCGGCTTGAACCAACCCCAAACCCGATAACCGATCAACCAATGCACCCCTGTCACTTGATTTCCATGTCTCACTTGAGGGGTGCACTCCAGCACGTCACCGTAATTCTGTGCTGATATCGGCTGATCCCGATCGGCGCGAACAAGAGCTTCGCAGTGTGGCTGCGCTCTTTCGCTTCATTTGTCCGTCCTTCAATCGAGGCCGGACTCTAATCCCAACTGGTCGAAATTACCCGTGGCAGGTCATTGCGCCGAAACCACCAGTCGTGATTAGATTAGATTAAACTGGTTGAACAGTAACTAGACTGCAAGAGGAATGTTCTCCCGCATGGGCACAATTGCGTACATTGATGAGGAGTTCCGCGACGTTGTAGGCAGCGGGACCGTCAATATCGAGGTCGGGACAACTGGCTACGCCGGTGAGGGACCGCAAATGTATGTCAAAGTGGATGACCGGTCCGTGATACTATCGCATAAGGACGCGGCCAAACTCTGCGAAGCCTTCGCCGGGGTGGCTACATATCTCGGATACCCCCGCGATTAGGATGTTGACAGAGCGAGAACGCACGAAACTGTTGGGGATCTGGGGCGAACACAAGGCGCTCGCTCTTCTGGCGCGTGCTGGATTTTCAACTGTGCGCGATGTCAACGCTGAGACGTTCAATCATCCCTTCGGCGACATCTACGCCGAGCGTGCGGGGGAGCGTTACCTGATTGGTGTCAAGACCCGCAACAAGTATCAGGTTAATGGCAGTCTAAATCCCACGTACAACGTCCGGAAGAAGGGAGCGGACGTGCTGGCGATCGCCCGACCTTACAAAGCTCAACTCGCATGGGTAACAGTTCAAGTTATTCCCGAGCGGCAAGTCTTTTGGAGCTACTTCGGTACGATCGCTTTGATTGAGGACCGCGGGGAGCGCTTTTCAATTCCGATGCAGGTGTCCGCTATCCGCCGATATGAGTGCCTTGCCTATGAGGAGACAGACACCACACTGAGGTTGGAGTTCTCGAATGGGGGTTATGCTGGTCAGTGCGACTGAGCTGGGCTTATAGGCATAAAAACCAGTCTTCCCGAAGACGCTACTGCCAAGGGCGAGCGTGAAATGCCGTCCAAGAATCACATGACCGGAATGCGCGGCGTTTATCTCGCCGCAACCGAACTCACTCGGCTCAGTCTGATCGTTTCGATCACATCTCGCAATGCCAGAGGAGTCGATTTGCTGGCAACGGATCAGTCATGTAGGAAGACTTGGTCAATCAAGTCCTTGCCCGTTTTCCAGTCTCAGCGAGACCGTAGCGCCAGCGGAGCAGGCGTAGCCCGAAGCGCGCAATCCAAAAAGCGCTGTAGCAAGGGCGGAGGCTGTGGGGAAACGGGCTTTGATGCCTTTAGGTATCAAAGAAACCCCAACTCGCCGCCACGACAAGCAGGGCGGTTCCAATCCAATAAAGACCCCGGAATATCCAACGGTTGACGCGTTCAGTCAGGGTGACATTGCTGTATGTCTGGATTTCCCACCCTTTTGTGGCCAGCGTGGCCCAAAGCAGGATTGCGGCGCCACCTACCGCAAACACGGTGACGGCTGTACCAGACGGCCCGAAGAAGAAGGCGGCCAGCCAACCTACGGCGAAACCCACCAATGCCGCCGATACGCCCGAAAGCAGGGCACCACCCAATGCTCTCCGGACCGCATTTATACGGTATGGCTCCACAGCATCCGGCTGCGTCTCCAGTGCCTTCATGTTCTCCTGCTCGATTGCGTCGAACGATGCCGGCGAGAACAATGCCAGGAAGCAAAGCCGGATCGCCTCGGAAAAGGAAACGGGCGTCGGTTGTTTCAATGCCATGGCCAAATCGCCCCTTCCGCTCCAACTACTTCAATCTATCTGCGTTCCGCTCGATCAGCCCCCAAAGCTCCTGATCGTCAGTACCTCGGAAGCAAAGAGCCCCTGACCTTATCAGGACCTTGCGGACCTCATCGTCATCGAGGCCATGAAGGCGCTTCTTGATCTCGCCAAACGATCTCAATGACCAGTCCGGCGAAAGCAGAAGTTTCCGGGCTGCCGCCTCTGTGGCGAATTCAAGCTGATAGTCCCGGCGAATCTTCTTCTCGAAAGAATCAATTTGGTGTCTCAGCGACCGCTCGGACGCGATATACGCGAGGATACTTGAGATGATCGCAACAAGGATTGGAATCAAGATTTCCATATGCCCCTCCCAACGTGAACGACACCGCAGGAAGATGACACCTATAGGTGACATGCGCAATTTGAGACGACGTGCAGGCACATCGCCGCGATCTGGCGTAGACCTGACTTCAATACGACTTCCGCATCTCGGTCAGTTTCACCGTCACGCCGAGCAGGCCAAATTTCTCCGGATAGATCAACTGGAACGCATGAAGAGACCAGAGGCCGACACGGGCAGTGGTCGCAAGCGACCAATCGAGCGCTACCCCATCACCTTGCAGATACACAGCTTCAATCGTTCTGCGATCTTCACCCTTTTCCATGCGCAGGCTGGCAGAGAAGCCACGCTCATTTGGGTGACCGCCGAAATCAATCATGGCTTCGTACAACTCCTCAAAGAGGTCTCCCAGCTTTGACGAGAGCCCACGAAGGTGCTGCTTTATATTGCCTATAGCGAACTCTTTCCTGACTTGGGCCTTTTCCGCATCGCCATCGTGTCGCCGGAGCCAACGTTCGGCCCGTTCCGTGTCGGCCCCGATAAAGACGCCATAGGCCGCGAGCTCGAGGCACGAACGCAGTAGCGCAGCCACTTCGTATGTCTGTCCAGCCATAGAAACCCCAGAAGCTGCTGCATAGGCGCTGTGCGAGCGCAGCATGAAAATCATCGGAAAATACGGGCGAGGATTGATCGCGCCGACAAGGATTTTCCGGAACAAAGCGTCGATCTGGATCAGGTCCTTAACTGCATCCTTGTTGGCAAAAGTCGCAAACTGATTACCCCGAAAATCGTCAAGATAACGGGTAAGATCATCTTCTCCCCACCCCCCTGGTGGTCTCACATTGGCGCGCGACATGGAAACTCCACTACAATAATAGTTTTGCTCTTATTTACCCCGAGTCGGGTACCCTGAACATGTCATTCTGAAAAGGATCGCCGCCGCTAGGCGACGATCCTGCCGCGTCGGCGGGCCTCGACGGCGTATTCCGACAGCGGTTTCGACGCATGGAAATGATGGTCGCGCTCGACCAGAAGGCCCATGCGCCCGCGAAGGGCGGAGATTTCGGCGAGGCTGGCGTAGCCCAGTTCTGGGCTGCCCAGGCCGAGGTCACACAGCCCGAAAAGCGTGTCGTGGTCGGGCAGGAGCTCGGTAAAAAGCCAGGTCGCGTTCGCATCGGGGGTGAAGAATTTCACGACTGGGAAGTGGTCGCGTGCGCCGCTGGAGGACTGCTCCGCATTCGCGCGGAGCTTGTCCCTGAGTTCGCGAGTGAGGAGCATTAGCCCTGCTCCTTCTCGGTGCGGACGCGGAGAACGAGGCGACCGGAGAGCGGGACTGCGGAGAGGGTGACGTTGAAACCTTGGCCGTCGCCGTGGGACCATGCGCAGCCGACTTTCGTCCAGAAGGCTCGATCACCTTCGCCTTCGATCACGTATACGCCGTGAGAGGGGTGGTTCTTCGCGGGTGCTGCTTCCTTCTTTGCCATGTTGGCCTCCATCCGGCCGCCCCTTGCGGCCGTTCCGGAAACCTCTGACGACGGGACTAGCGAGCTAGCTGGATGACCGAAGGGCACGCTTGCGCCAGTCCATGAGCGTTGCGGAGCGACCGTCGTAGGAACGCAGGAGGAAACGGCGCGGGAGCGGCTTGGGGAGGCCTATGGCAGGAGAGGCAGCACCCCGCGAGACATTCCCGTGCCGTCGGCATACGGGCGAGGAGCGGCCTGTTATAGGCGAGGTTGGTACAAATTTGGTACAAAATGCGACACGCGGCAAAAACGTTGACCGCCACAACGTCTGGTGGAGGGCGATTTCGTCAATGTTTTCAAGGGTTTGGGAGGTGGCTTGGGAACCTGGATTCGAACCAGGACTAACGGAGTCAGAGTCCGCTGGTCTACCGTTAACCTATTCCCCAGCAGGCGGCTTGCGAGCCGCGAGCGGCAGCCGTGTCGGCTGTGCGGCCTGCGTATCGCGCAAGGCCTCAAAATAGTCAACCCCGCTTGCGCATTCAACCGTTGAAGAAAATGAAGGCGCCGCTGACGCAGGGCGAGGGCGGTCCTGCGCATGCGTCGCTCCCGCGCTGCCCCTTGCTTCAAGTCGGTTCCGGCGCTTTCCCTGCTTCCGCCGAGACGGGTAACTCCGGCTTCAAGCCGGCGCTTCTCCCGCCGTCGTGCTTGAGGTCTGCGCGTCTATGCCGGGTTGGGGAGGCCGGTCTACCCCAAGGGTCGCCGGCGCCTGGCGAGTTGGCTGCGTTCGAAGCCGATCACCACGACCAGCGCCAGGAGCAGCGGCGCGATCAGGTAGAACAGCCGGAACACCAAGAGGGCCGTGAGCACGGACACCGTGTCCATGTCGGGGAAGCCGGCCAGCGCCACGATCTCGAACACGCCTATGCCTCCGGGGGCATGGGTGGCCGAGGCCACGGAGAAGGCGACGATGAAGACGCCGAGCACGATGATGAAGCCGGGATTGCCCGCCTCGGGCAAGGCGAAATAGATGATCGAAGCGGCGCCGATGAGCTCGAGCGGGCCGATCTATGAGCTGGCGCGCCACATTCGGCAGGGTGGGGTAGTCGAGGCGCACCCTCCGCCGCGACATAGCCATCTTCCTGGAAACCACATACAATCGCGAACGGCTACATTCCGCCCTCGGATATCAGCCACCAGTTGAATTCGAAGCCGGCTTGAACCAACCCCAAACCCGATAACCGATCAACCAATGCACCCCTGTCACTTGATTTCCATGTCTCACTTGAGGGGTGCACTCCAGAATGGTGAATGGTGAATGGTGAATGGTGAATGGTGAATGGTGAATGGTGAATGGTGAATGGTGAATGGTGAATGGTGAATGGTGAATGGTGAATGGTGAATGGTGAATGGTGAATGGTGAATGGTGAATGGTGAATGGTGAAGAAATGACGCAGCGTGCCTCGGTCGGTCAACCACCCGTTCTACCATTCACCATTTTACCATTCACCCCTAAAACGGCAGCTTCATGCCGGGCGGGATCGGCAGTCCGGCCGTCAGTTCCCTGGTCTTCTCCTGCATGGCCGTCTCGACCTTGACCTTGGCATCGTTGTGGGCGGCGAGGATTAGGTCTTCGAGGATTTCGGCCTCGTCTTCCTTCAGCAGCGAGCGATCGACTTCGAGCTTCTTCATCTCGAACTTGCCCGTAAGCGTGAGCTTGACGAGACCACCGCCCGACTGGCCCGTGGCCTCCATGGTGGCGATCTCTTCCTGCAGGGCCTGGAACTTGGCTTGCATTTCCTTGGCCTTGCCCATCAGGCCGAGAAGATCCTTCATGTCCGTCTCCATCTCGCGTTCAGGCGACGCCGGCCGCGCCGCATCGCAGCATCCTATACGGCCTACAGCATGTCGCGTGAAAAGGACGCGACATGCTGTAGGCACTTGATTTTGCGCATGTCTTTGTCCCGAAACCGCGGTAGACTTTCGGGAGACATGCTTAGAGCAGTTCGTCGTCGTCGTCGAGGTCCTGCTCGGGCGGTGGCGGCGCGTCCTCGTCCACGGCGTCGGGCGCGTCGGGAATGCGTATGTCGATGATCCTGGCGCCGGGGAACTTGGCCAGGATGGCGGCGACCGTCGGATCGCTCTTGGCGTCGAGTATGGCGATTTCACGCTTCTCGGTCTCGACTTCGGCAATGGTCTGGCTCCCCTCCTCCTCGCGCGACAGCGAAACCAGCCATGGACGTCCCGTCCAGGCCTTCAATTTGACGGTAAGATCGCCGAGCAGCGTCTTGGGCGCGTCGCTGGTCAGCGTCACGTCGAGGCGGCCGGGCTCTATGCTGACCAGCCGCACGCAGCGCTTGACCAGCACCTTGAGCGCCATGTCCCGATGCTGGTCGGCGAGATTGGCGATGTCGGCGAGCGATTTCACCGGAACGGCTTGCGCTTCCGGCTCAGCCGCGGGCGCGGCCCGCATCTCGCGGGGCTGCGCGTCCACCAGGCGCATGGTCTGGCCGCCGCCTGCGACCTGGGGCATGCGCGCCTGGGCGATCGCGCTCGCGCCGTTGTCCGCGGGTTGCGATGCGCCGTTCCCGCCGGCGGGACGCGGGCCGCCACCGGCCGGCACCGATGCCGTGCCGTCCAGCGACCGCAGCGCCTCGTCGAGTGTCGGCAGCGTCGCGGCATGCGCGATGCGGATCAGCACCATCTCGCCGGCGCTGACCGGTCGGTTCGAACCCTGCACTTCGGGAATGCCCTTGAGCAGCATCTGCCAGCAACGGGAGAGCACGCGCACCGACAAGGTTTGCGAAAAGGCGACGCCGCGCTGGCGCTCGGTCTCGGTGAGCGAGGCGTCCTCCGCCGCCGAGGGGATGAATTTCAGCCGGGTCACCAGATGGTTGAACTCGGCAAGGTCGGTAAGCACCGTCGCCGGATCGGCGCCGGTGTCGTACTGGGCCCGAAACTCGTTCAGTGCCGCCGCCCCGTCGCCTTTCATGAGATGCTCGAAGAGGTCGATCACGCGGCCGCGATCGCCGAGGCCGAGCATCATACGCACCGCTTCGGCGGTCACCGTGCCGCCGCCGTGGGCGATGGCCTGGTCGAAGATGGAAAGAGCGTCGCGCGCCGAACCTTCCGCCGCGCGCGCCACCATGGCCAGCGCCTCGTCCTCGATGCTCACGCCTTCGAGGCCGGCGATCCGGCCGAGATGCGCGGTGAGCTGGCTGGCGTCGATGCGGCGCAGGTCGAAGCGCTGGCAACGCGACAGGATGGTGATCGGGACTTTCCGGATCTCGGTAGTGGCAAAGATGAACTTCACATGCGGCGGCGGCTCTTCGAGCGTCTTCAGCAGGCCGTTGAAGGCCTGCGTGGAGAGCATGTGAACCTCGTCGATGATGTAGACCTTGTAGCGCGACGATACCGGTGCGTAGCGGACCTGCTCGATAATCTCGCGGATGTCGTCGATACCGGTATGCGAGGCGGCGTCCATCTCGATCACGTCGACATGACGGCCTTCCATGATCGCCTGGCAATGCTCGCCCGGCGTGGAGAGGTCGACGGATGGCTGGTCAACCTCGGCGGTCCTGTAGTTGAGCGCCCGGGCGAGGATGCGCGCCGTCGTCGTCTTGCCGACGCCGCGCACGCCTGTCAACATCCAGGCCTGCGCGATACGGCCGGTCGAAAAGGCGTTGGTGAGGGTGCGGACCATCGGCTCCTGGCCGATTAGGCTCGTGAAATCGGCCGGACGGTATTTGCGGGCGAGCACGCGATAGGCGGCGCCGGCCTTGCCCTTCTGGTCGTTTCCGGCTTCGCTCATCGCCTGGTGCCGCTCCGTTGGCGCGATCAGGCGCCGATTCCTCGAAAGAATTTTCGCCCGCGCCGCAATGCGCCGTCAACAGGACAGCCCGAAGCAGGGGACGAATGGCGAAGAGGTGGGAGGCTGGAACAATGACCCGTTCCGGGCTCGTTAGGGCTGCTTCCTTCCGGACCTGACCCGGTTGGCGAGTGGATCGTCCACCACCAACCTCCCGCTGTCCATATCGGCAATCCCGCCGCAAATTGCAAGTCCGCAAGAGCCGCGCGCCGATTCGTCGCCCTCCAGCCGTGCGACATGCGCCTGAAGGAAAGGCTTGCAGGCCGATAGCCGGCGCTCTAGCCTTCATCCAACGACACGAGGAAACTCCCATGATGCCCGTGAAGACGGCCGGGTTCAAGCTCGATGCGCGGCTGGAGGCCGACAGCGAGCCGGTCATATGGCTCGGCCTTTGCGAGTTGCGGCTGATGAACGACCGCCGCTGGCCCTGGGTGCTGCTCGTGCCGCAAAGGCCCGGCGCCGAGGAAATCCACGATCTGACGCCGCTCGACCAGGCCATGCTCACCTTCGAGACCAACATGGTCGCCCAGGCCCTGAAAAGTGTCACCGGATGCAGCAAGATCAACAGCGGAGCGCTCGGCAACATCGTGCGGCAACTCCATGTCCACATCGTCGCCAGGTCCGAGGGCGATCCCGGCTGGCCGGGGCCCGTCTGGGGGCACGGCATCCGCGAGCCCTATCGCCGCGAAGACCTGCACGGCTTCTCGGAAAAGCTGCGCAGCGCCCTGTGAGCGACGCGCCCCTGCGATGAACGCCTTGCGGCATCCACTATTGGCGAGGCGGCGAGGCCCCATCTCTGAAACTCTTGACGTCGGAATGCCGGGGAGCCCCCGGATGAATCTCTCAACCACCGCGCCTGCTGCGAGGACCCCATGACATTTCGCCTCTTCGACGCGCCGTTGCGCGAGCCCAGCCATTTCGTCGGCTATTCCGGCAACAGGATCGATCGCCGGTCCGAGGAACGCGCCGACGACTCCGCATCGGCCGCTCTCGCCGATCGCTCGGCACGGCTGATGCTGATGCGCGGCGGCCGGGTTTATCTGAAGCTCAACGGTACCGGCTTCGATCCCTATTACGAATTGTCCGAGAGCGCCCCGCTGAGGCCGAAGCTCGAACACGCCGTGCTGCTCGGCTGGGCGCCGGAGGGACCGCGGCTCGCCGTGCCGGCGGGGCTCGATCCTGAAGAGCTGCCCGACGAAATCAAGGCGATCGACTACCGTTCGGTGAACGTCCAGGGCCTGCTCGACGAGGAGGGCCTGGGCGTGGTCGCGCAGGGAGCCGCGTTGCTCGCCTGGCATTCCAGCCATCGTTTCTGCGGCAAATGCGGCGCGTCGACCGAGATACGGGCCGGCGGATACAAGCGCCTCTGCGCGAACTGCGGCACCGAACATTTCCCGCGGACGGATCCGGTGGCGATCATGCTGGCCGTCACCGCCGATCGCTGCGTGCTCGGGCGCGGCCCTCACTTCGCGCCCGGCATGTATTCGGCGCTGGCGGGCTTCATCGAGCCCGGCGAGACGATCGAGAATGCGGTGCGCCGGGAGGTCTTCGAAGAAGCCGGCATCCGGCTCGGCCGCGTCGTCTATCACGCCTCGCAGCCCTGGCCGTTTCCCTATTCGCTGATGATCGGTTGTTTCGGCGAAGCCCTCGACGAAGACCTCCGCTATGACGGCCGCGAGTTGGAAGACTGCCGCTGGTTCACGCGCGCCCAGGTGCGCGAAATCCTCGCCGGCACCTCGACCGGCGGCGTCTTCGTCCCCCCCAAGGCGGCGATCGCCCACCACCTCATCCGCGCCTGGGCCGAAAGCGGCTGATATCGATGGGTGTGGATGCTGACGCATCCACATGAGAAGGGCTCAGTCGTCCCCGCCCTGCGTCTCGCGGAAGGGATGTGCGTCGTAGACGCCCAGTATCCTCACCTCGCGCGAGAAGAAGCGCAGCTCCTTCAGCGCCTGCGCCACGTTGACGTCGTCGGGGTGCCCCTCGATGTCGGCATAGAATTGCGTGGAGAAGAACTTGCCGCCGAGCTGGTAGCTCTCCAGCTTGGTCATGTTGACGCCGTTGGTCGCGAAACCACCCATGGCCTTGTAGAGGGCCGCCGGGATGTTGTGCACGCGGAACACGAAGGTCGTCATGATCGCCGCCGCGGGATCGACGCGCTCCGCCCAGGATTCGGTCTTCGACAGCACGACGAAGCGTGTCACATTGTTGTCGGCATCCTCGACATTCTCGGCCACGATATCGAGCCCGTAGAGCGAGGCCGCCAGCCTTGGGGCAAGGGCGGCGTTGTGCGGATTGCCCTCCTCGGCCACGAGCCTCGCCGCGCCGGCGGTGTCGCCGGCGACCATCGGCTTCCAGCGGTGCTTGCGGATCACCTTGCGGCATTGGCCGAGCGCGTGGATGTGGCTGTAGACGGCCTTGATGTCTTCGATCCTGCGGCCAGGCAGCACCATCAGCTGGAAATGGATCGGCAGGAAATATTCGCCCACGATGTGCAGCCGCGATTCCGGCAGCAGATGATGGATGTCGGCAACCCGGCCGGCGATCGTGTTCTCGATCGGGATCATGGCGAGGTCGGCCTTGCCGGTCTCGACCGCGATGAAGGCGTCTTCGAAGGTCGCGCAGGGCAACGGCTCCATATCAGGATAGACGTTACGGCAGGCGGTATCGGAATTCGCGCCCGGTTCGCCCTGGAACGAGATTCTGTTGGTTTTCGGCGGCATGATCGACCTTGTCGTTATGAAAGCATCTGTCTGGCGCGCTCGAGGTCCTCGGGCGTATCCACGCCCAGCGGCACCGAGCGCACGATCTCGGCATCGATGCGCATGCCGGCCTCCAGCGCGCGCAATTGTTCGAGCCGCTCGCGCTTCTCCAGCGGCGATGGCCCCAGGGAGACGAAGCGTTCGAGCGCGGCGCGGCGATAGGCATAGAGCCCGACATGATGATAGAGCGGCCCCTCGCCCCACGGCGCGGTCGCCCGCGTGAAATAAAGCGCCCTCAGCCTCGTCTCCGAGACTGGCGAGGCGACGATCTTCACCACGTTCGGGTTCGTCTTCTCGTCCTCTCGGCAGATCTCGACACCGAGTGTCGCGATGTCGACGGCGGGATCATCGAGGGGAGCGAGTGCTGCGCGTATCGTGGCGGGCTCGACCGTCGGCAGGTCCCCCTGCAGGTTGACCACCGTTTCGACCCTTGCCTCGGGATCGAGCCGCTTCAGCGCCTCGAAGATGCGGTCCGAGCCGGATTCATGGTCGCCTCGGGTCATCACGGCCTCGAAGCCATGGGCGCGCACGGCTTCCGCGACAGCCTCGGCATCGGTCGCCACGACGACCCGCCCGAGGCCGCTATCGGCCGCGCGGCAGGCCACATGCACGATCATCGGCTTGCCGGCGATGTCGGCGAGCGGCTTGCCGGGCAGCCGGGTCGAAGCCATGCGGGCAGGAATCAGGACGAGGCTGGACATCGGGCTGGCTGGTCTCGGTCGAAAAGGCTGTCAGAAGGTGGCAAAAGGTCTCACTGGCTGCGCCCTTATAGGTGTTGCAAGGGGCAAGCAAAAGACCTAGTTTCCCGCGCGATTTGAGCGGCTTCGGCCGGCAATGGAATCTGTACGGCGTGGGCTCGACTGCGGCCTGCGGCGGGGGAAAGGGAGCCTCGCGGCGAATGGACTCGTTTGAATTGAACAAGCTGATCGGGGCGTTCCTCGGAACCCTCTTCGTGGTCTTCTCGATCGGCATCGTTTCGGATTCGATCTTCGCCGCCCCGGTTCCGGAAAAGCCCGGCTTCGGCATAGAGGCCGCCGAGGAAGATCACGGCGGCGCCGCGGCCGGCGCCGAACAGCCCGCCGAGGAGCCGATCGCCGCGCTGCTCGCCAAGGCCGACGCAACCGCCGGACAGGCGGTGTTCAAGAAGTGCGCCGCCTGCCACACCGACGACAGCGGCGGCGCCAACAAGGTCGGCCCGAACCTCTGGAATATCGTCAACCGGCCGATCGCCTCGCATGAGGGCTTCTCCTATTCGGCTGCGATGAAGGAATTCGCCCAGGGCGGATCCGTCGTCTGGGACTACGAGCACCTGAACCACTTCCTCACGTCGCCGAAGGGTTACATCAAGGGCACCGCGATGGGCTTCGCCGGCGTCAAGAAGCCCGAGGAGCGCGCGAACCTGATCGCCTATCTGCGCACGACGGCCGACAGCCCGGCGCCGCTGCCAGAAGCCGGCGCGGCGCCCGCGCCTGAGAATGCTTCGGCACCGGCCGAAGGCGCGGCCCCCGCCCAGCCTGCCCCGGCACAATGACGAAAATGTAATCTTCGGATCATGAAAAAGCCGGGTTCAGCCCGGCTTTTTTGTTAGAGATTCGAAATGCGGTCCGGTTTCCGCCCAGGCGAAGGTTTCCATGCCGGACGGATGCACTAGACTGACGACAGCCACGAAGCGGAGGACCGAATGAACGAACGCATGAACCGGATTGCGCAAACCGCCGGCCTCGCGGCAATCCTGTTCGGCTTCGGCCTCGGCGCATCCCTGGCGGACGAATGGCGCACCGTGTCGTCGCTGATCGGCGTGTCAAAATATGACAAGGGATTCGAGCGCTACGACTATGTGAACCCTGACGCGCCGAAGGGCGGAACGCTCGACAGCACGGTCAACGGCACTTTCGACAGCTTCAACCCGTTCATCCCGCGCGGCACCCCGGTCGCAGGCCTCACCGAGTTCGGGGGCGGGCTGCTTTATGAGACACTGATGAACCAGGCGACGGACGAGCCGGGAACGAGCCACCCGCTCATCGCCGAGGCGTTCCAATATCCCGACGACTTCTCATCGGCGACCTACAGGCTCGACCCGAATGCGAAGTGGCACGACGGCAAGCCGATCACCGCGAAGGACGTCGTCTGGTCCTTCGACGTGCTGAAGGCCAACAGTCCGGCATACAACCGCTACTTCCACAATGTCACCGAAGCCGTCGCACTGTCGGAGCACGAAGTCCGTTTCACCTTCGATCAGAAGGGCAACCGCGAACTGCCCCACATCATGGGCGACCTCGTCGTGCTGCCCAGGCATTGGTGGGAAGGCGCGGACGCCTCCGGCAAGAAACGCGACATTACCCAGCCGACGCTGGAGCCGCCGCTGGGCTCCGGCGCCTATCGGATCGAGAGCTTCAAACCCGGCTCGGAGATCGTCTGGGCGCGCGTTCCCGACTACTGGGGCGCGAAGCTGCCGGTCAATATCGGACGTCAGAACTTCGACAAGCGCCGCTACGTCTATTTCCAGGACGACAATGCCGAATGGCAGGCCTTCACCAAGGGCGGCTACGAGGACATCAGGGTCGAGAACAGCTCCAGGCGGTGGGCCACCGAATACAACTTCCCCGCGTTCATGGACGGCGACGTGAAGAAGCACGCGTTCCAGCAGACCGCAGGCGAGCCTATGCAGGGGTTCGTGCTGAACCAGCGACGTCCGCAGTTCCAGGATCGGCTCGTTCGCGAAGCGCTGACCTATGCCTTCGATTTCGAGAGCATGAACCGCAACCTCTTCTACGGCCTCTACAAGCGGACCGACAGCTACTTCCAGGGCGGCGAGTTGGCGTCGAGCGGATTGCCGGAAGGCGTAGAGCTCGATATCCTGAACGAATTCAAGGACAAGCTGCCGCCCGAGCTGTTCACGCAACCGTTCAAGCTGCCGGTATTCGATAGTCCCAAGGCGACCCGGGACAATTTGCGCAAGGCCTTCGACCTGTTCAAGCAGGCAGGCTGGACGAACAAGGGCGGCAAGCTGGTCAACGCCAAGGGCGAGCAGTTCAGGATCGAATTCCTGGGCCGCGACCCCAACGACGACCGGATCACAAGCCCCTTCATCGACAATCTGCGCAAGCTCGGCATCGACGCGACGCTGCGCATCGTCGACACCAGCCAATATATCAACCGCACGCGCGCCTTCGATTTCGACGTCGTGACGACGGTGATGATGCAGTCGCAGTCGCCGGGCAACGAGCAACGCGATTTCTGGAGCAGCCCGGCCGCCGACATTCAAGGTTCGCGCAACCTGATGGGCATCAAGGACCCTGTCGTCGACGCGCTCGTCGACAAGGTCGTCTTCGCCAAGGACCGCGCCGAACTGATCGCGGCGACCCATGCCCTCGACCGGGTGCTGCTGTGGAACTACTACGTGATACCGCAATGGCACAATCCGGACGCCTGGATCGCCTATTGGAACAAGTTCGGCATTCCGGAGAAGCAGCCGAGCTACATCGGCGCCGACGTCGATTCCTGGTGGATCGACAAGGACAAGGAGGCCGCGCTGGCCGCCAGATACAAGAACGCCAATTGAAGCCGGGAGATCGAACGTCTTGTCGACCCGCTTCCCTGCGCCCCTGAAGGGCGGCAGCCTCTCGCGCCGCAGCGTGCTGGCCCTGGGAGGAGCGGCCGCGGCTGCGGCACTCCTGCCCGGCCGCGCCTTCGCGGCCAGCCCCACGGACAAGCCGCTGCATGGGCTTTCCGCCTTCGGCGACCTCAAATACGGGCCCGGCTTCACCCATTTCGACTATGTCAACCCCGGCGCCCCGAAGGGCGGCACGTTCAACTTCGCCCCGCCCAACTGGGTCTACAACCAGAACGTCTTGTCGTTCAACACGCTGAACTCCTTCGTGCAGCGCGGCGATGCCCCGCCGCGCATGGAGATGTGCTTCGATTCGCTGATGGCCCGGGCGCTGGACGAGCCGGATGCGGTCTACGGCCTGCTGGCCGAAAGTGTCACCATCAGCGCCGACCGCAACAGCTTCGTCTTCCGGCTGCGCCCCGAGGCGCGGTTCCACGACGGTTCGCCGCTGACGGCCGCGGACGTGGCCTTTTCCTTCGATATCTACAAGCAGAAGGGCCATCCCGACCTCTTGCTGCCGCTTCGCGAGATGACCGAGGTCGTGGCGGTCGATGCCACCACCGTGCGGCTCGACTTCTCCGGCAACCAGTCCCCACGGACGATCCTCGACCTCGTCGGCTTTCCGATCGTCTCGAAGCCCTATTTCGAGGCCAATCCCTTCGACGGGAGCCAGATAAAGGCCGCACTCGGTTCCGGCCCCTACAAGGTGGGAATGGTGCGGCCCGGCCAGACGATCGAATATGAGCGGGTCGCCGACTATTGGGGGCGCGACCTGCCGGTCAATCGCGGCCTCTACAATTTCGACCGGGTCCGCATCGATTTCTACCGCGAGCGGCAGGCGGGCTTCGAGGCGTTCAAGAAGGGCAACGTGCTCTTCCGCCAGGAATTCACGTCGCGCATCTGGGCCACCGGCTATGATTTTCCGGCCATTGCCCAGGGCAAGGTCGTCAAGCGGGAGTTTCCCGGCGAGAAGCGACCGTCGATGCAGGCCCATGCGATCAACCAGCGCCGCGAGCGCTTCCGCGACGAGAGGGTCCGCCGGGCGATAGCGCTCTGCTTCGATTTCGAGTGGACGAACCGCAACCTGTTCTATGGCGCCTATGAGCGGTCGCAAACACTGTTCGAGCGGTCGGCCTATCGCGCCGAGGGTCTGCCCTCGCCTGCCGAACTCGCTCTGTTGGAGCCATTCCGAGGCAAGATCCCCGAAGCCGCCTTCGGCGAAGCCGTGACGCAGCCGAAATCGGATGGATCGGGCCGCGACCGCAAGCTGCTCGGCACGGCCGCGCGGCTGGTGGCTGACGCCGGCTGGAAACGCGACGGCAAGCTGCTGCGCAATGAGAAGGGCGAAACGCTTGGTGTCGAGATCCTGGTGCAGGACGACGTGTTTGTCAGGGTCGACACGCCCTGGGTCGAGAACATGCGCGCGGTGGGCATCGACGCCTCGATCCGAATGGTCGACTCGGCGCAGTACCAGATGCGCCAGAACGACTTCGATTTCGACGTCATCGCCATGGCCGCATCCTTCAGCGCGACCCCGACCCGCGAGGGGGTCGAGCGCTTCTTCCATTCCCGCGCAGCCACGGTTCCGGGGACCAGGAACCTTCCTGGAACGATCGATCCGGCAGTCGACGCCATGGTCGATGCCGTCGGCCGGGCGCAGGACCGCGAGGGCCTGGTGACGGCCATGCGCGCCCTCGATCGCATCTTGCGCGCGCGGCTCGACTGGATTCCAAGTTGGTATTCCCCGAATCATCGGGCCGCCTATTGGGACATGTTCGGCTTCAAGGAGCCCAAGCCCGATTTCGGTTTTCCGGTGGAGTCGCTCTGGTGGTTCGACGAGGCGAAGGCGAAGCAAATTGGCAAGGGCTGATACTCTTTCCACCAGACGATCCTGTTCGGGGCGGGTGCGTATTTCGGCGCGCTCAGGAACGCGGCCCGTAGTCGTCAGTGCTCTACGTTGCCCCCCTCTGTCCTGCCGGACATCTCCCCCACAAGGGGGGAGATCGCGCCTTCATCCGCGACGGCGCTCAATTCGAAACATTGCCGGTTGGCGAAAGCCAAGCGGCCGGCTGATCTCCCCCCTTGTGGGGGAGATGTCCGGCAGGACAGAGGGGGGCAACGTAGAGCGCCGCCGTCCGCTTGTTTTCAAGGGAGCTTGGGCCTGATGGGTGCATATATTCTGCGGCGCATCCTGCTGATGATCCCGACGCTGTTCGGCATCATGGCCGTGTCCTTCGCGGTGATCCAGTTCGCTCCGGGCGGGCCGGTGGAGCAGGTCATCGCCAGGATCACCGGCCAGGGCGGCGACTCCGCGGACAGGCTTTCAGGCGGCGGCGCCGACGCCGGCAACAACACCAATTTCGACGCCGGCGGCGAGATCTCTTCCAAATATCGCGGCGCTCAGGGACTCGACCCGGAATTCATCGCGCAACTGGAGAAGCAGTTCGGCTTCGACAAGCCGCCGCTCGAGCGCTTCTTCAAGATGCTGTGGGACTATGCGCGTTTCGACTTCGGCGAGAGCTTCTTCCGCGATATCTCCGTCATCGACCTGATCATCGAAAAGATGCCGGTGTCGATCTCCATCGGCCTGTGGATCACGCTGCTCTCCTATCTGATCTCGATTCCCCTGGGCATCCGCAAAGCGGTGAAGGACGGCTCGGCCTTCGACGTCTGGACCAGCGGCATCGTCATCGTCGGCTACGCCATCCCCGGCTTCCTCTTCGCCATCCTCCTGATGGTTCTGTTCGCCGGCGGCTCCTTCTACGACTGGTTCCCGCTGCGCGGCCTCACCTCCGACAATTGGAGCGAGTTGTCTCTCTGGGGCAAGATCGTCGACTATTTCTGGCATCTCACGCTGCCGCTGACGGCGATGGTGCTGTCGGCCTTCGCCACCACGACCTTGCTCACCAAGAATTCGTTCCTCGACGAGATCCGCAAGCAATATGTCACCACGGCGCGCTCCAAGGGGCTGACCGAGCGCCAGGTGCTTTACGGCCATGTGTTCCGCAACGCCATGCTGATCGTGATCGCCGGTTTCCCCGGCGCCTTCATCTCGGCCTTCTTCACCGGCTCGCTGCTGATCGAGAACATCTTCTCGCTCGACGGGCTCGGCCTTCTCGGCTACCGCTCGGTGCTCGATCGCGACTATCCCGTGGTCTTCGCCAATCTCTACATCTTCGCGCTGATCGGCCTGATCGTCAGCCTCATCTCCGACCTCACCTATACCTGGATCGATCCGCGCATCGACTTCGAGCGGAGGGACGTGTGATGGCCGAAGTCCTGAGGAAAGCGGAGGTCGAAGAGGTGAGGGAGGTTCCGGCCCGGCCACGGCTGTCGCCGCTCAACCAGCGCCGCTGGCAGAACTTCAAGGCGAACCGGCGCGGCTACTGGTCGCTCTGGATCTTCCTCGTCCTGTTCGTGCTCTCGCTCTTCGCCGAATTCATCGCCAATGACCGCCCGATCCTGGCCTTCTACAAGGGCGAGCTGCTTTTCCCGACTGTCATCGACTATCCAGAGGAGAAGTTCGGCGGCTTCTATGCGGTGACCGACTATCGCGACCCCGTGATATCGGACGAGATCAGGGCCAATGGCTGGCTGATCTGGCCACCGATCCGCTACTCCTATCGCACCGTGAACAATGAGATCCCCGAGGCGGCCCCGGCCAAGCCGTCCTGGCTCTATCCGATCGAGAAGCGCTGCGAACGCTATCCGCTAGGCGTCGCCGACCCCAATTGCACCATCGGCAACTGGAACTGGCTGGGCACGGACGATCAGGCGCGCGACGTGCTCGCGCGCGTCATCTACGGCTTCCGCATCTCGGTGCTGTTCGGCCTCACGCTCACGCTGGCTTCGGCGATCGTGGGCGTATCGGCAGGCGCCGTGCAGGGCTATTTCGGCGGCTGGACCGACCTGCTCTTCCAGCGCTTCATCGAGATCTGGTCGTCGATCCCGGTGCTCTATCTGCTGCTGATCATCTCGGCCGTGCTGCCGCCGGGCTTCTTCATCCTGCTCGGCATCATGCTCCTGTTCTCGTGGGTCGCCTTCGTCGGCGTGGTGCGCGCCGAGTTCCTGCGCGCCCGCAACTTCGAATATGTCAACGCGGCGCGGGCGCTTGGCGTGCCCAACCGCACCATCATGTTCCGCCACCTCCTGCCCAATGCCATGGTGGCGACCCTGACCTTCCTGCCTTTCATCCTCAACGGTTCGATCACGACGCTCACTTCGCTCGACTTCCTCGGCTTCGGACTGCCGCCCGGCTCGGCCTCGCTCGGCGAACTGCTCAAGCAGGGCCAGCGCAATCTCAACGCGCCGTGGCTGGGGCTCTCGGGCTTCGTTGTGATCTCGCTGATGCTGTCGCTGTTGATCTTCGTCGGCGAGGCGACACGAGACGCCTTCGATCCCAGGAAAACGTTCAAATGAGTGAGTCGACATGGTATAATTTCAACGGCATTCTACCGTGGAGGCTGCGATGAGCCTGAATATCAAGAACGACGAGGTCCACCGCCTGGCAAGGGAGGTTGCGCAGCACACGGGCGAGTCTCTCACTTCGGCCGTGCTCACGTCCCTTCAGGAACGGCTGGCACGCCTCAAGAAGGACAGCGATTTCGAGTTGAGAAAGGCTAGGATAGAGGAGATCCTGCGCAGATCCGGCCCGACGGCACCCGGCGTCACGAGCGACCACTCCGACCTTTACGATGAGTTCGGCCTGCCGAAATGATCGTAGACGCTTCGGCTCTGCTGGCGGTGCTTCTTGAGGAGCCAGAGAAAGACACCTTTCGCGACCGCATGCTTCTGGCCGAGGCGCTCTCCATGTCGCCTATCAATTATCTCGAAGCCTCCGTGCGCGCAGACGACCAGCGGCACCCAGCAAAGGGAGCGGAGTTGGACAATCTGATGGGAGAGTTCGGCATAAGAATCGCAACCGTGACCGCGGAGCAGGCTCATCTTGCCCGCGAGGCCTATCAGAGATTCGGCAAGGGCAATCATCCGGCCAAGCTCAATCTGGGCGACTGCTTCGCCTATGCCCTGTCCAAGGCCCGTGGGGAGTCGTTGCTTTTCAAGGGGAATGATTTTGGCCTGACCGACGTGGAGGCTGCCCTTTGAACTCTCCGCTGCTTTCCGTGCGAGATCTCTCGGTCGCCTTCGATCAGGGTGGCAACACGACCACCGCCGTCGACCATATCTCCTTCGACATCGCCAAGGGCGAGACTGTGGCGCTCGTCGGCGAATCCGGTTCCGGAAAATCGGTCTCCGCGCTTTCCGTGCTGAAGCTGCTTCCTTACCCGCCGGCCAGCCATCCTTCCGGACAGATCCTCTTCCAGGGCAAGGACCTCCTGGCAAAGGGCGAGAAGGAACTGCGGCGCGTGCGCGGCAACAAGATCACCATGATCTTCCAGGAGCCGATGACGTCGCTCAACCCGCTGCACACGATCGAACGACAGATCGGCGAGATCCTGTCGATCCACCAGGGCCTGAACGATAGGCAGGCGCGTGCACGCACGCTCGAACTGCTGCAGGAAGTCGGCATCCGCGACCCGCAGAAGCGCCTCGACGCCTATCCGCACCAGCTTTCGGGCGGCCAGCGCCAGCGCGTCATGATCGCCATGGCGCTGGCCAACGAGCCCGAATTGCTGATCGCGGACGAGCCCACCACCGCGCTCGACGTGACGGTGCAGGCACAGATCCTGGAACTGCTCGCCAGACTGAAAGCCAAGAACGGCATGTCGATGCTGTTCATCACCCACGACCTCGGCATCGTGCGCAAGATCGCGGATCGCGTGTGTGTGATGACGCGCGGCAAGATCGTCGAGAGCGGGCCGACCAGCGATATCTTCGCCCAGCCGAAGCACGACTACACCAAACATCTGCTCGCCGCCGAGCCCAAGGGCCGGCCGCCGGCCGCCGACGCGACGGCGGAGACCGTGATGACGGGCGACAAGATCAAGGTCTGGTTCCCGATCAAGCAGGGCTTCTTCCGCCGGACCGTCGACCATGTGAAGGCGGTGGACGGCATCGACGTGACGGTGCGGGCCGGCCAGACGCTGGGCGTGGTTGGCGAGTCCGGTTCCGGCAAGACGACGCTGGGCCTGGCGCTTTGCCGCATGATCTCGTCCGAGGGCAGGATCCACTTCAACGGACAAGACATCGACGCTTTGTCCTTCAACGCGATGCGCCCGCTGCGCCGCGAGTTGCAGATCGTGTTCCAGGACCCGTTCGGCTCGCTCAGTCCGCGCATGTCGGTCAGCGAGATCATCCAGGAGGGGCTGGCGATCCACGAGCCGAAACTCACGGTCGACCAGCGCGAGGGACGCGTGATCGACGTTCTGGAAGAAGTTGGGCTCGATCCGGACACCCGCCACCGCTATCCGCACGAATTCTCCGGCGGCCAGCGCCAGCGCATCGCGATCGCCCGCGCCATGGTATTGAAGCCGCGCTTCGTGATGCTCGACGAGCCGACCTCGGCGCTCGACATGAGCGTGCAGGCCCAGGTCGTCGACCTCCTGCGCGACCTCCAGGCCAAGCACGACCTCGCCTATCTGTTCATCAGCCACGACCTGAAGGTGATCCGGGCGCTCGCCAACGATGTCATCGTGATGCGCAATGGCAAGATCGTCGAACACGGGCCGTCGATGCAGATTTTCGAGCGCCCCCAGACGGAATATACGCGTGCGCTGATCTCGGCCGCGTTCCGGATCGAAACCGCGCCCGAGGGCGCGGTCAGCCAGTAAACTAAAGCATCGGACCCGAAAGTGGTTACCGGTTTCGGGACAGATCCGATGCTGAAATCCAAGTGAGAAGAGAAATGTCGGGCCAACCCACCAGCCGCGTCCTGCTGTCGGTCACAGGCATCAACCCGCGCCGCTGGCACCAACTCCTGTCGGCCCGCCGGGAGGTCGTGCTTGAGCCGGACGGCGAGGCGGATCCCTCGATCACCTATGCGGTCGTCTGGAAGCAGCGTCCCAATGTCCTGTCGAAGCTGCCCAATCTCAAGGCGATCTTCTCCGTCGGCGCCGGTGTCGACCACGTGTTCCACGACCCCGGCCTGCCCGATGTCCCGATCGTGCGGGTCGTCGCCGACAATCTGACCCAGTACATGACCGAATATGTGGTCTGGAGGGTGATGGACCACCATCGCCAGGGCGCCCTGTACCGTAGCCAGCAGGCCCGCAAGGTCTGGCATGAGCCGCCGCAGCGGCCGGCCGGCGACATTTCCGTCGGCATCATGGGGCTCGGCACGTTGGGGCGCGCTTCCGCCACGGCACTGCTGTCGCTCGGCTTCCGCGTCAACGGCTGGAGCCGCACCGACCGCCCGATGGACGGTGTGTCCACCTATCACGGCGAGGCGGGACTCGTCCCGTTCCTCAATTCGACCGACATCCTCGTCGTGCTCCTGCCGCTGACGGCGGCGACCGAGGGCATGATCGACTACGATCTCCTGGGGCAGCTACGCCGCCGCAACGGGCTGGGCGGGGCCGTGCTGATCAATGCCGGACGCGGCCGCCTGCAGCGCGACGCGGACATATTGCGCGCTCTCGACGACGGCACGCTGAAAGAAGCGAGCCTTGACGTGTTCGAAACCGAACCACTGCCGGAGACAAGCGGGCTTTGGTCGCATCCCAAGGTGTTCATCACGCCGCATGCCGCAGCGACATCCGACCCCGATCATCTCGTCGGCCCGATGCTCGACCAGATGGACGCATTCGAGCGCGGCGAGCCGCTGCGGGATCTGGTGGACAGGGAAGCGGGTTATTGAGCGGATCGGTGCTGGCGAGGGCGCCGATCTGCCTTTCGGTGTCCAATTGTCTGTCGCGCCAAGCAACCCCTCATCCGACCGCGCGGAGCCTGTCCTCGGGCTTGCCGGAGGCAAGACCCGTGGGCGCGGCCACCTTCTCCCACAAGGGGAGAAGGCCGGAGCCCGGCATTGCCGCCTCTGCAAATCACCAACGCTCGCGACTGGCGGAAGCGTTGCGGCAGGCGTTGCCTTCTCCCCTTGTGGGAGAAGGTGGCCTCGCGCAGCGAGGTCGGATGAGGGGTAATCCAGCGAGACGCATACCGCGCGAGCGCGTAGCAGGTTGCCTTGATGCAATTATCGTCGGGATCTTCTCGCCGGTTTGAAGGCGGCCATCGACCAATCAAAGCGCAGCCACAGCCCTATCCAAGCGCCTTCAACACATCGGCCGACGTCGTGACCCAGCCCAGCGCGTGCTCGAAGTTCCACAGCGTCGCCTGGCGGTTGAAGTCTGGGCCCGACTGGTTCATCGCATCCTCGACCAGGATCGGCCAGAAGTCGCGGAAATAGGCTTCGCGGGCTGTGCTCTCCACGCAGATGTTGGTGGCGATTCCTGTGAACAGCAGATGGCGGATGCCGCGGCTGTTGAGATGGTCTTCAAGTCCGGTCCGGGCAAAGCCGCTGTAGCGCGCCTTGCGGATGACCGCATCGCCCGGCTCGGGAGCCAGTTCCGGAACGATCTGCCAGTCCCACGTGTCCTCTATGAGCAGCCGGCCGGCCAGTTCGGGCCGGTTGCGCATCATGACCAGCGCCAGTTCCTTGTGATAGACCGGCAGCGACGGGTCGCCGGCATCGCTGAGATCGGACTTGAACCCCATTTGCAGGTAGATCACCTCGATGCCGGCCTTGCGGCATGCTGCAAGCAGCCGCTGGTTGGCGTCGATGGCCGGCGCGGCGCCCGAAATGTCGATACCGGCAAGGTCGAACATGCCGCCCCTGGAGGCAAAGGCGTTCTGCATGTCCACCACGATCACGGCCATGCTGCGCGGCTCGATCGAAATCGGTTCCGGCCTGGTCGACAAGGTAATCATGAGCATCCTCCAAATCCTCGCGGCAGCCCTATCGCATGATCCCGAAAATCGGGATCGGGTTCGGCAGGCGCCATGCGTCGTTTCAGGCCCGGTCGGACGCTCGGCGCCCTACGCCGCTTCCCTGACCTGATAGTCCTTGACTGCGGCGAAGCTGATCGCCTTCCAGCGCTCGGCCTCGTAATTCAGACCGAATTCATGCGGCGCCAGGAACACCGGGTCTCCATCGAGGTCGCGGGCGATGTCGCCGCGATGCGTATCTAGGAAGCGCTGCAGTTCGGACCGTTCGGCGGCAGAAATCCACCGGCAGACCGAGAAGCGCGCCATCTCGAAATCGACCGGCAGGCCGTATTCGACCGAAAGCCGCTCCCTGAGGACGTCGAGTTGCAGGGCGCCGACCACGCCGACGATCGCCGGCGAGCCGTCCTCTGGCGAGAAGAGCTGCACCACGCCCTCCTCGGCCATCTGCTGCAGGGCTTCCTTGAGCTTCTTGGCCTTCATGGCGTCGCCCAGGCGCACGCGGCGCAGGATCTCTGGCGCGAAATTCGGCACGCCCCGGAATAGCAGTCCCTCGCCCTCGGTCAGCGTATCGCCGATGCGCAACGTGCCGTGGTTCGGGATACCGACGACGTCCCCGGCATAGGCCTCGTCGGCGGTGATGCGCGAGCGGGCGAAAAAGAACTGCGGCGCCGAAAGGCTCATGGGCTTGCCCGTGCGCACCAGCTTCGCCTTCATGCCGCGCTCGAGCTTGCCCGAGCAGACCCGCACGAAGGCGATGCGGTCGCGATGGTTCGGATCCATATTGGCCTGGATCTTGAAGACGAAGGCGCTCATGCCTGATTCCGTCGCCTCGACCGTGCGGCTGTCGGCTTCCTGGGCGCGCGGCGCCGGGCCGAACTCACCCAGCGCCTCGATCAGGTCGCGCACGCCGTAATTGCGCAGCGCCGAGCCGAAATAGACCGGAGTCATATGACCCTCGCGGAAGGCGTCGCGATCGAAGGGACGGCAGGCCTCGCGCGCCAGTTCCAGTTCCTCGATGAATGCCTCGCGCTCGTTGTCGGGCAGCAGGCCGGCGACGCGGTTGGAATCGGGCCCGTGGACCGGGAGACGTTCCTCCTGCTCGTCGCTCTGGCGCACCGCATTCTGGGCGAGATGATAGGTTCCGGAGAAGGTCTTGCCGCGGCCGATCGGCCAGGTCACCGGCGCGGTGTCGAGCGCCAGCTTGGCCTCGATCTCGTCGAGTATCTCGAACGGATCACGGCTCTCCCGGTCCATCTTGTTGACGAAGGTGACGATGGGGATGTCGCGCAGGCGGCACACCTCGAACAGCTTCAGCGTGCGCGGTTCGATACCCTTGGCAGCATCGATGACCATGACGGCGGAATCGACCGCCGACAAGGTGCGATAGGTGTCGTCGGCGAAGTCCTCGTGACCGGGCGTATCGAGCAGGTTGAAGACATGGTCGCCATATTCGAAGGTCATCACAGAGGTGACCACCGAAATACCGCGCTCGCGCTCGATCTTCATCCAGTCGGAGCGCGTCTGGATCCTGTCCTTCTTCGCCTTCACCTCGCCGGCGAGCTGAATGGCGCCGCCGAACAGAAGCAGCTTCTCGGTCAGCGTGGTCTTGCCGGCGTCCGGGTGCGCGATAATCGCAAAGGTGCGGCGGCGCGCGACCGCCTTTTTGATGTCTTCAGCCAAAGCGGAAATTCCTGTCGTGCGGCGGAGAACTGCCTGCTTCCCGGATCGGCGGTAGAGACCCCGACCGAACCGCGCAAGGGAGCAAAAAGCAGACTGTTCCCGGTGCCATCCTGTCGGCGGCGCTTCTAACAGGAGCAAGCGCGCCTGTCGAATGTTAAGTAGGCCGACTGGGCCGCCAGAGCCAGCTTCGCGTCCGGCGCGAAAGGCCTGATCGACGGGCCGTCCCTCGAGGATGCCTGCGCCTCCACGGAGCCTCGATCGCCGGCGCGGCCATCCGGGCCGCCTGGCCTCGCGCCAACCGGCGCAGGCCAGTAGTCGCGTGATCCAACGGTTGATCTGATCGATCGACCGTTGGCTAGCCGTTCACCGAGATCACGGCCTCGATTTCCACCGTGATGTTGCCCGGCAGAGAGGCCAGGCCGACGGCCGAGCGAGCGTGACGCCCGGCGTCGCCGAAGACGGAAATGAACAGGTCCGAGCAACCGTTGATGACCTGCGGATGGTCCTCGAACTCGGGCGCCCCGTTGACCATGCCGAACAGCTTCACGATGCGCCTGACCCGTGCAAGATCGCCGACTGCGGCCTGCATGACGGAAATCAGATTGATGCCGGTGAGCCATGCATGCCCATAGGCTTGGGCGACCGTCACCGTGCCTCCGACCTTGCCCCTGTGCACGCGTCCGTCGGCCTCCTGTGGCCCCTGCCCCGAAAGGAAGAGAAGATCCCCTTCCTGCACATGGGTAAGGAAGTTGGCGACGGGTTTCGGCGGAGGCGGCAGCAGAATGCCGAGTTCCGCCAGCCTCTCCTGCGGTGACCGCGAGCGCTGCGCGTTGCGTTCGGTCATGTCCATCTGTCGCTCCGTCCTTGTGTTTCTTCGGGCGCCCACGGTCGCGGCAAACGAGCGTGCAGGCTATGGTCCTGATGGCGCCTATTCGACATTGTGGCAGGCCGCTTCCGCGCCCGATCCGACTACCCGCAGCTGTGGCCGCTCCACGCGGCACCTCTCGGTGGCGAGAGGGCACCTCGGGTGGAAGCGGCAGCCGGAAGGCGGGTCGAGGGGGCTCGGCACTTCGCCGCGCGGTATCCTGGCCCTTTGATGCCGACGAGCGGGATCGGGCCGCGGCACCGCGTCCATGAGCGCGCGCGTATAGGGATGGCGCGGGCTTGCGAACAAGGCCCGCGTTTGCCCGATCTCGACGATCCTTCCCAGATACATCACCGCGACCCTGTCGCTGATGTGCTGGACGATGCCGAGATCGTGCGCGATGAAGAGATAGGCGAGACCGAGCTCGCGCTGGATGTCGGACATCAGGTTCACGACCTGGGCCTGGATCGAGACATCGAGGGCCGAAACCGGCTCGTCGGCAATGATCAGCGGCGGGTTCAAGGCGAGCGCCCGCGCAATAGCCAATCGCTGCCGCTGCCCGCCGGAGAATTTGGAAGGTACATTGCGCAACTGGTCGGCGCGCAGCCCGACCCGTTCGAAGAGCTCGGCAACGCGCGCACGGCGCGCGCCCGCGTCGTAGCCGCCATGCACGATCAACGGCTCCGCCACGATGTCCTCTGCGCGCTGGCGCGGGTCGAGCGAACCGTAGGGATCCTGGAAGATCATCTGCAGGCGGCGGCGAAGCGGCCGCATGGCGCCATAGGAGGCATGGGTGATGTCGGTGCCTTCGAGCAGGATCCGGCCCGCGCTTGGCTCCAGCAGCCTGACGATCATCTTGCCGACCGTCGATTTGCCACAGCCGGATTCGCCGACAAGTCCCAGCGTCTCGCCGCGGGCGATCGCGAAGGACACGCCGTCGACCGCGTGGACCGTCGCCGGCTCACCGCCAATGCCGCCGCTCACGGTGAACGTCTTGGCCAGGTCGCGGACATCGAGCAAGGGGCTCATCGGGCATCTCCGACGGGATGCCAGCAAGCCTCCTGCCGCAGCGGCACGACCTCGACCAGGGGCGGTCGAGACTTCCGGCACCGATAGGTGCTGCGCGGACAACGCGGCGCAAAGGCGCAACCCTCGGGCAGGTCCCAAAGCGCGGGAACAGTTCCCTTGATCTCGGCGAGGCGGCCCCGTGTCGTCGCCTCGTCGGGCGCCGTGACATGTGGGATCGAGCCGAGGAGGCCATGGGTGTAAGGATGGCGCGGCGCGGCGAAGAGCTGCCCGGCGGTCGCCTGCTCGACGATCCGGCCGGCATACATCACCGCCACCCGATCGGCGGTCTCAGCGACGACCGCGAGGTCATGCGTGATGAGGATCGTCGCCATGCCGAGTTCACTCTGCAGGTCCCTCAAGAGATCGAGAATCTGTGCCTGGGTCGTCACGTCGAGCGCCGTCGTCGGCTCGTCAGCGATGAGCAGATCAGGATCGCAGGCGAGTGCGAGCGCGATCACGACACGCTGGCGCATGCCGCCCGACATCTGGTGCGGATAATCGTCGAAACGGCGCTTGGGGTCGGGGATGCGGACGAGGTCGAACAGTTCCTCGACTCGCCGGCGCGCCGCCGCCCCATCCATGCCCTTGTGCAGTTCGAGGGCTTCGGCAACCTGCCACCCCACGCGCATTGTGGGGTTGAGCGCCGTCATGGGCTCCTGGAAGATCAGGCCGATCCGGTTGCCGCGTATGGCACGCAAATCGTGCTCCGTCGCCGCGGCCAGATCGAGGTCGCCGAAGGCCATGCTGCCGGCGGTGATTTCCGCCGCGGGAGGCAGAAGGCGCATCACCGAGAGCGCCGTCATGCTCTTGCCGGAGCCCGACTCTCCGACAAGCGCCAGCACCTCGCCGGCGGCGACCTGGAAGCCGAGATCAGAGACGGCGTCGAACGACCGTCCGCCGGTGGTCAGGCGAACCGTCAGGCCTTCAACGGAGAGGACCGGCTTCATCCGTCCGCCCCGTGGGCCGCACGCAGCGCAGGGAAGATGGCAAGTGCGTTGTCGCGCAGGATCGCCCTTCGATCGGCATCCGAGAGATAATCGCTGTAGCCGGTGAAATAGGTCAGCGACTGGCGATAAGTGCAGTAGCGGTCGACATTCGGCGTGTCGGAGCCCCAGGCGAAACGCCCGGCTCCGAAACGGTCGACCAGCTGCCGGATGTGATTGTGGGCGCGCGGATAAGGATAGTCCTGCTTGCCGCCCCAGGCGATAGGATAGAGGATCTCGGCGGAAACGGGCGCCTGCGTGAGCAGCATGGCCAGCACGTCGGGCAGGATGAGCCTGTCCCGCTCGTCGGCATAGAGTGCCGTCGGCACGCCGTGGACCAGGACGTGATGTATCCCCGGGAAGCGCTCGACGACCCGCGCCAGATGTCTCATCTCGTCTTCGTAGGTGCCGACGGGCGAACTCCCTGACTGGACCCAGCAGACCGGCAGGCCGCTCTCTTCAACCGCGCGCCAGAACGGATCATAGGCCTTGTCCGAGTGGAACGGCTGATAGCCACTGCGGAACATTCCCGTCGTCGTGAAGTAGACGCCGCTCATGCCCAGCCGACCGATCTGGTCGTGCAGCCGGGCGATCTCGTCATCGGTGAAGGCAAAGGCCTCCTCGACCTGGGCCAGGCCGACGAAGCGCCCGGGGTGAGCGGCCGCAGCCGCGGCAAAGTTCTCGGCGAGATTGCCGTAGATATGGTCGTTCTGCAGCACCGCTTGCGCGACGCCGCCATAATCCATGAACGCCACGAGCCTCTCGGCATCCATGGAGAGATCGTCCATCCAGGGCGGCAGGAACTGGACGTAGTAGTCCTCTCCGCGATCCGTCCATTCGAACCGTCCGAAGCGGCCTGCACGGAAGGCGGTGTCGCGGGCTCCGGCCGGCGACGGGTCGGTCGGATCCCAAAGCATACGCTCAGTCACGATCGCATCGTCGCGCCGGCGCCGGTAGGGCTGGTTGCCATGCATGTGCATGGCGCGCTGCTGATGCAGGCGATGCGTCGCCACGTCGGCGAAACCGGAAGCGCCCGCCGCCGGAGGAAAGATGTGGGCGTGGCAGTCGATGACGCCGAAATCCATGACGCCGAAGTCCATTCTGGCACCCTTTGATCTAGGAATTCGCATTGGGATCGAAGAGATCGCGCAATCCGTCGCCGAGCGCATTGAAAGCGAGCACGAGCAGGGAAATGGCGATACCGGGCGCGAGGACCAGATGCGGCGCGATGGTGAGATACTCGCGACTGGCGCCGAGCATGGTGCCCCATTCGGGCGCCGGCGGCTGTACCCCGAGGCCGAGAAAGCCCAAGGCCGAACCGATGAGCACCGCCTGCCCCGCATTGAGGCTGAGCTCGATGACGATGACGGTCACGGCGTTCGGCAGAATGTGCCGCAGCAATACCCGCGCATGGCTCATGCCGATGGTGATGGAGGCCGCGACGAAGTCTTCCTGGGCAAGTTCTATGACGCGCCCGCGCACGAGGCGGGCGAGCGGCGGAATGAAACTGGCGGTGATGGCGATGGTGAGCCCCGTGGCACTCGCCCCGGCCACCGAAGCGATGGCAATGGCCAGCACGATGTTGGGGACCGTCAGCAGCAGGTCGATGACGGTGGTGACGATCCGGTCGGTGAGCCCGCCGAAATAGCCGGCGATCGAGCCCAGGGCCACGCCGCCCAGGCCGGCGAAGAATACCGAAACGAGCGCGATCGAAAGCGTGTAGCGGGTGCCGGCGATCAGCCGCGAGAGTATGTCGCGGCCGACATTGTCGGTGCCGAGGAGATGCGCGGCCGAGGGCGGTTCGAGCAGCTCAAGCAAGTCCTGAACGTTAGGGTCGTAGGGCACGATCGCCGGACCGAACAGCGCCAGGAAGACGAAGCAGGGCAGCAGGAGGGCGCCCGCCATGAGGTAGACGTTGCGGTTGCGGAGCAGCCTGCGCGGATGAACGGAAACAGCCTCAGGCATAGCGCAGCCTCGGGTTGACGAGACGGTAAATGACCTCGACGGCGATGTTCACGAACAGGAAGCCGACGACGAACACCAGCGTGATCGCCTGGATGAGCGTGTAGTCGCGTACCGAGACCGCGGTCAGCATCAGGTCGCCGATGCCGGGCCAGGCGCACAGCCGTTCGACCACGACCGAGCCGCCCAGGAGATATCCGGTCTGCAGGCCGATCACGGTGACGGTCGGTATCATCACGTTGCGCAGCACATGGCGCCGCAGCACCAATGGCGGGGCCATGCCCTTAGCGCGCGCGGTGCGGACATAGTCCTTGCGCAGTTCCTCGATGACGACGCCGCGCGTCATTCGCGCGACCAGCGCGATCAGGCGGGCGGCGAGCGCCAGGGTCGGGATGACGAGCGACAGGGGCCCTTCGGCTCCGAAGCTCGGCAACAGGCCGAGGTTGACGGAAAGGAACGCGATCAGGACCATTCCGAGCCAGAAATTCGGGATCGCCAGCAGGCCGACGACGACGAAGGAGATGGCATAGTCCGGCCAGCGGTTGCGGTTCGCGGCCGCCGCCACACCGGCCGGGATCCCCGCGACGATGGTGAGCAGAATCGCCGAAGCCGTCAGCGCCAGCGTGGCCGGCAAGCGCTCGAGGATGTGCGGCATCGGATTGCCGCGGAAGGTCGAGGAAAACCCGAAGTCGCCGGACAGGAGCCCGACGACATGGCCGACATATTGCTGGACGAGCGGCCGGTCGAGACCGAGCTGGACTCGAACCGCCTCGATCTCGGCCTGGGTCGCGGTCGCTCCGGCGACGAAGGAAGCTTCATCGCCGGGCACGGACTTGAAGATCACGAACAGGATCGTCACCACGCCCAGCACGACCAGCGGTATGGTGGCGAAACGCTTGACCAGGAACCTCAGCATCGTCAGCCGTCTAAAGCACCCACTCCATCAGCTCTTGGCGTTGCGCAGCGACGTGAAGACGATCGGCAGCACCTCGACGCCGGTCACCCCCTGGCGGACGGCGGTGACGTTCTCGTTGATCTGCAGCCACAGATAGGGTGCGTCTTCCCAGACCAGGCGTTGCGCCTCGCCGAGGGCCTCCATGCGCTCGGATTCACCTGGCGCGCTGTCGGCCGTAACCAGGAGCTCGTCGACCCTGGGATTCTTGTAGCGGCCGATGTTCCACACCTCCGGCTTGGCGTCGTCGTCGGCGTTGGAGCGGAAGAGCGACGCCATATGGTAGGCGCCCGACGCATTGGACGGATTGAAGCCGAACATGGCCAGGTCCCACTTCAGATTGGCCTTGTCCTGGCGCAGATGATCCCAATAGGCGCCCTTCTCGATCTTGGTGATCGCCGCGTCGACGCCAACCTGCTTGAGCGAGGCGGCCACGATTTCGGCTACGGCTATGTCGCCGGGAAAAAGCCCTTCGGGGGCATAAAGCGCAAGGCTGAGCTTTGCCCCGTCCTTGGCGACGACGCCGTCACTGCCTGGCGCGTAACCCGCCTCGGCCAGAAGCGCCTTTGCCTTTTCCTGATCGAAGACGCTTTCGCCGACAGTCTTATGACCGATCGTGTCGAAGGCGAGCGGCGAATCCGGCGCCTTGGCGAAGCCGAAGAAGACCTTCTCTGCGATGGTGGCGACCGGAACGGCAAGGTTCAGCGCCTGACGCACCTTCTGATCGGCCAGCGGAGGCCGGGTGAGGTTGAAGGCCAGGCCGATCGGGCGCAGCCCAGGCCGTCGGATGATATCGGCATTCGGTGACTGGCTGATCTGCTGGACGAGTTGGACCGGGACGGAGTCGATGACGTCGACGGCTCCGGTGCTGAGGGCGTTGATGCGGGTCGCTGGCTCGGCGATGAACTTGAAGACGATCCTGCCGGCACCCGGCTTGCCGCCCCAATAGCCGTCGAACGCCTTGAGGGCGAGTTCCTGACCCGGACTGAAGCCCTCCAGCATATAGGGGCCGGCGCCGACCGGGTTCTGCGCGAAACCGGCCTCGCCGTGCTTGGCAAGCGCCGCCGGCGAGACGATCGCCCCCGAACCATGCGCCAGCGTATTGGGCAACTGGGCGAACGGCCGGGAGGTCTTGATGACGACGGTGGTTGCGTCCGGAGTCTCTGCACCTGCGATGGGGTCCCACAGCGGCCGGTTGGTGGTGTTGCGCTCCTTGTCCATCATCCGCTCGATATTGAGCTTGACGGCCGCCGCGTCACACGGCGTGCCGTCGTGGAAGGTGACATTGGGCCGGAGCTTGAGGGTGCAGGATTTCAGATCCTGGCTCATCTCGTAGGATTCGGCGAGTTGCGGGACGATGCGCATGTCGGCATCGAAATCGAGCAGCCTGTCGAACAGGACCAGCGCCGCCTCGTAGCCACCGGGATAGCCGGTAAAGGCGCCATGGGCGGGATCGAGTGTCAGGATGCTCGTGCTCTGGCCGAAGGTGATCGTTCCCGACGAGGCCTGCGCCCAGGCCCTGATGGTGCCGGCGGGCAAGGCCGCGACGGCAGCGGACACGGCTGCTCCCGACAGAATATCTCTGCGATGCATGTCTCTCCCCTTTCTTGTCTGCCGCCGGACCACGCCCATCCGGCGTCGTTTCAAAGACACAGTTCGCTCCAGGTGAAGACGGCGGGCGTGCCGCCGGTATGGACGAAGACCACGACGTCGTCCTTGGAGAACCGGCCCTCGCGCACATGCGCGATCAGTCCGGCTGCCGCCTTGCCCGTGTAGATCGGATCAAGGATGATGCCCTCGGTCCGTGCGAAGAGACGGACCGCCTCGTTGCCGGCTTCGCTCGGGATGCCGTAGGCCTTGCCGACGAAGTCGGTGAAGTTGACGATATCCTCCTCGCCCACCACCAGATCCAGACCGAGCGCCGCCGCTGTCTGGTTGGTGATCGCCGCGGTCCGGGAGGGGATATGGAATTCATCGGTCGCAGTGACGCCATGCATGGCGAAATCGAGATCAAGCAGCTTCTGCGCCAGGACCATTCCGGCCTGCCCCTTGCCGCTGGACGACATGTAGAAACAGGCTGGCGACAGCTGCCGCTCGGCGAGTTGTTCGACGACTTCGAGCGTCACTTCGAGATAGGCGACGGCCGAAGCCACGTCGAACATGGGATTGTCGTTGAGGATGTGAGGCCGGCCGCCGGCATCGGCGACGGCGGCGGCAAGCGAATCGAGCTTCGCGCGCTGCTCTTCGCGATCACGGGCGAAATGCACCTCCGCCCCCAGCAGGTAATCGACGAGCAAATTGCCCTGGACATTGTTCGGCTGCCGCCCCTCCAGCACGAGGATGGTCCGTAGGCCGAGCTTGTTGCAGGCGCCGACAGTCTGCCTCGCCGAGTTCGACTGCAGGTCGAGGCCGACGATGACGGTATCAGGCTCGTCCTTCATGGCGTGGGCCAGCCGGAACTCCAGATTGCGCAGCTTGTTGCCGCCGAAGGCGACGCCCGTGAGATCGTCCCGCTTTACGAAGATACGCGGGCCGCCAAGAACCTGGCTGAGATTCTTCGCTTCCTCGATCGGCGTGCGCTTGAGAGCGATATCGAGGCGGCGGATCATCGCGATGCGCCCGCGGATCTCTGCGTGGGTCATGGGCAACGATGCGGCCATCAAGACAACCTCACGATCTCGGTCGGCGACGACCATGCTCTCTTCCACGCAGATTCGAGTTGACTGTCTCGTATCCAAGACATATGTCCTCTACTAAGGACACAATAGCAGCTGTCATCGCTTTCGCAAGGGCGCAGGAGAGATCGTGTCGGAGCAGCCTCGAGAATTCGCCGGCAAGCAGGCAACGGGCCGGGAACGCAGCGTCGACCGCATCCTGCAGATCCTCGAATTCCTCCATGGGCATGGCGAAGGCATCAGGATCGGCGCATTGGCGAAAGCTCTCAACGCGCCGCGCTCATCGACCTACACGCTGGTCAACGACCTGATGGAAGCGGAGCTGCTGGAGATCGCGGCCGAGGATGGCCGCATCTTCTTCGGCAAGAAGATCTATCTCTACGGCCTCAACTATCTGCGCGAGAACCCGCTGGCGAAGCGGGCACGCAAGGAGGTCGACCGCCTTGCCAAGGAGACCGGAGAGACAAGCGAGTTCTGCACCTTGCAGAATGGCCGCTACACGATCATCCATATGTGCCCTGGAACACGGCCTTTCCGCATCAGTTCGGCGGTTGGCCTGCAGATCCCGATACCCTGGACTGCCTCGGGCAGGTTGCTGCTCGCCGGCAAGACACGGGCCGAGATCGAGGAGATGATCGCGCCCGACGACCTCCGGCTGCCGGATGGCAGGCTCATCGAACTCGAGCAGTTCCTCGCGGCGGTCGACCAGGCGCGCTCGGACGGATATTGCCTCACCAAGGGATTGGTCGACGCCTATACACAATGTCTCGCGGCCCCGATCTACGCCGCCGACGGCAAGGTCGAGGCGACGATCTGCCTTGTGCTGCCGATCGATTCGTCCGAGGAGCAAAACGGCAAGCTCCGGCAGCGGCTGCTCGAAAGCAGCCGGACGCTCTCTGCCCACTGAAGCCCGCTCGACCGGCGCTCGATTCCGGGGGACGGACAGACTGGACGCTTGCAAGGGCGCGCCTGCTGGTCCATTGAGCCGCGAAACGACACTGGAAACACTGCCATGATGATCCCGCTTCTCGGCGTCGTCCGGCTTCCCCATGCCGACGGGTTGGCCGTGCCCTCCTACGAAACGGCCGGATCCGCCGGCATGGACCTGCGCGCGGCTGTCCCCGACGACCGTCCCATGCTCGTCCTGCCAGGCAAGCGCATGCTGGTTCCAACCGGCTTCGTCCTGGAGATACCCGAAGGCTTCGAGGGCCAGGTCCGCCCGCGCTCCGGTCTCGCGCTCAAGCACGGCATCACCTGCCTCAACACGCCGGGGACGATCGACAGCGACTATCGCGGCGAGGTGAAGGTGCTCCTCGTCAATCTCGGCGACGAGGACTTCCTGGTCACGCGCAGCATGCGCATCGCCCAGCTCGTGATCGCACCGGTCGTCCAAGCCACCATCGAGGAGCGCAGCCTGGCAGGCTCGACGGGACGCGGCGCCGGCGGGTTCGGCTCCACCGGAACGGCCTGATGGTTCCCGATCTCGTCATCTTCGACTGCGACGGCGTCCTGGTCGACACCGAGGGGCCGGGCAATCTGAGGCTGTCGCAATGGCTGACCGAGGCGGGTTATGCGATCAGCTATGAGGATTGCCGCAAACGCTTCTCCGGCCGCAGCATGACCTCTGTCCAGGCGGAGGTTGAAGCCGAGGGCGTCCCGCTCGGCGCGGATTTCGTCGAACGCTGGAACCTGGCGCTGCCCGATCTCTTTGCCGCCGGCGTCGACACCATCCCGAATGTGCGGGGCTTCATCGACGAAGTCCAGGCAGCCAGTCTGCCCTACTGCGTCGCCACCTCCGCCCGGCTGAGCAAGATGCAGATCACGCTGGGCGTGACCGGGCTCCTGCCGCTGTTCGCAGGCAGGATGTTCAGCGCCACCATGGTCGCACGCGGCAAGCCTTTTCCCGACCTCTTCCTGCATGCGGCCTCTGTGATGGGTTTCGCGCCCGAGCGCTGCGTCGTCGTCGAGGACAGCGTCGCGGGCACCCAGGCCGGCATCGCCGCCGGCATGCGCGTCTTCTCCTATTGCGGCGACCCTCTCGCCGATCGTGAAGGGCTCTCTTCGTCCGGCGGCATCCTGTTCGACGACATGCGCGCGCTGGCCAGACTGATCCCGCTGCGGTAGGAGGCTGAGACACCCAGGCTGGCAGCAGACTGGCCTGCGGGCGATTGGCGGCCGGGCGATCTGCCGCTACACTCGCGGCACCACCGTTCCCATCTATCGGATCCACGCCATGGACAAGGACCTCATCGCGAAGGCCAATGCCTTCCGGGCACTTCATCAGTCAGAAGGCGCCTTCATCATCCCCAATCCCTGGGACATCGGCACGGCGAAGCTGCTCGCCGCCCTCGGCTTCAAGGCGCTGGCCACCACCAGTGCCGGCTTCGCCTTTTCTCGCGGCCTTCCCGACGGCGGCGTCGGTTTCGAGGCGATGATCCACCATTGCCGCGACATTGCCGGCGCGACCGAGCTGCCCGTGTCGGCCGACCTCGAGAAAGGCAAGGGCGACAGCGCCGAAAGCGCAGCCGAGACCATCTTCGCCGCCGATGCTGCCGGACTTGCCGGCTGCTCGATCGAGGATCACACCGGCGACCCGGACAGCCCGATCTACGAGTTCTCCCATGCCGTCGAGCGGGTGGCTGCCGCGGCCGAAGCGGCACGTGCGCTGAAGCGCGACTTCGTCTTCACCGCGCGGGCGGAGAATTTCCTGTGGGGCCGCAACGACCTCGACGACACGATCCGACGCCTTCAGGCCTTCGAGAAGGCCGGCGCCGATGTGCTCTATGCGCCAGGCCTCACCGACATCGAGGCCGTGAGAGCGGTCTGCCAGGCGGTGTCGAAGCCGGTCAACGTGCTGGCCGTGCCGGGCTTCACCGTCGCCCAGCTCGCGCAAGCCGGTGCGAGGCGGATTTCGCTCGGCTCGAAGCTGACGACCTATGCCTTCGGCATGCTGCGGAAGGCGGCACGTGAAATGCTCGACGAAGGCCGCTTCGACTTTTCCCGCGAGGGCATTCCCTTCGGTGAATTGCAGGCGATGTTCTCGAAATGAAGGAAGTCCTGACCGTCGTCGACATGCATACGGGCGGCGAGCCCGTGCGGATCGTGACCGGCGGCTACCCTGCGGTCCCGCCGGGCACCATCCTGGAGAAGCGCGCCTATGTGCGCGATCACCTCGATCATCTGCGCCGCATGCTGATGTTCGAGCCGCGCGGCCACTACGACATGTATGGGGTCCTGCCGGTCGAGCCCGATCTGCCCGGCGCCGATCTCGCCGTGCTCTTCATGCACAACGAAGGCTATTCCACCATGTGCGGGCATGCGGTCATCGCGCTCGGCCGTTACGCCGTCGATCGGAAGCTGGTCGAGACCGTCGAGCCCGTCACCCGGGTCGGGATCGAATGCCCCTGCGGCCTTGTCGTCGCCTCGGTCGAGGTGAAGGACGGTAAGGCGGGCGCGGTTTCCTTCGAAAGCGTGCCGGCTTTCCTGTTCGCACGCGACCAGAGGATCGACGTGTCCGGCTTCGGCGAGATCGTCTTCGACATCGCCTATGGCGGCGCTTTTTATGCGCTTGCCGACTGCCGCCAGTTCGGTCTCGAATTCGGGCGGAGCCGCGCGCGCGCGTTCGTCGACGCCGCCTGCGCCGTCACCGACAAGGTGAAGCGCGACTTCCCGCTCGCCCATCCCGACCATGCCGATCTCGCCTTCCTCTACGGCACGATCCTGACCGACGGAGGTGACGGCGCCGGCAGCGTTGCGACACGCAACATCTGCGTCTTCGCGGAAGCCGAGGTCGACCGTTCGCCGACCGGATCGGGCGTGACCGCGAGGCTCGCGGCCATGCATGCCAAGGGCGAGATCGAACCCGGCGAGGCACGCCTCTTCGAAAGCGTCGTCGGCTCGCGCTTCACGGGCTCCGTGGCCCGGACAATGACATTCCCCGACGGGCGCGCCGGCATCGTCGCGCGTGTCGGCGGTCAGGCCTACTACTCCGGCACCGCGGAGTACTGGCTGGAGGACGGCGACACGCTGGGACGCGGGTTCCTGGTGCGCTGAGACGGCAAGCGGAGCCGGGGTCGCGCGGTGGCGCAAGCGATCGTCCTTCCCTGCCGGTCCGCTTTCGTGCGATAAGCGCCGCCTTGTCCGTTTGCAGGGTGAACGTCATGACGCTTGCCGGTTTTATCGCCTATTCTGGCGCGCTCGCCGTTGCCGCGGCCATCCCGGGGCCGGGGCTTACCGCGCTGATCGCCAGGGCGCTCGGCTCTGGCTTCCGCTCGTCGCTGTTCATGGCGCTCGGCCTCGTACTTGGCGACCTCACTTACCTGACCGCGGCGGTTCTGGGCCTCGCCTTCATCGCCCATACCTTCGGCGCCGTGTTCCTCGTCATCAAGTGGCTGGGTGTCGCCTATCTCGCCTGGCTTGCCTGGTGCTTCTGGACGTCCGGCATCACGCCCGAGACCATCGAGGCGCGCAAGGCTAGGGGCGGCGCATTCGCCAGCCTGCTCGCCGGCCTCACGGTCACGCTCGGCAACCCCAAGACGATGATCTTCTACCTGGCGCTGACGCCGACGCTGGTCGACCTGCATACCATCACCGCGACCGACTACGGCCTGCTGGCGATGTGCACCATAGCGGTGCTGCTGGTGGTGCTGGTTCCCTATCTCGCGCTGGCAGCGAAGGCCCGCTGGCTGCTCAGCACGCCACGCGCGCTGAAGGCGCTCAACCGCACCGCCGCGGCCTTCATGGCCGGCGCGGCAGCGGCTATCGCAACCCGGCAATAGGCGCGCCGGAGGCCCGCCGACGAGCCGGAGGATCTTCAGGCCGTTCCATCCCGTGATTCGTCATTTTTCCGACAAGACCTCAGGAGGCAAGCCGTGACCAAGCCCACCATCCGCACAGCCGGCCGCGGCCGCATCTATGATTCCATCACGCAGACCATAGGCGATACGCCGCTGGTCCGGCTCGACAAATTCGCCAGCGAGAAGGGCATCGTCGCGAACCTCATCGCCAAATTGGAATTCTTCAATCCGATCGCCAGCGTCAAGGACCGCATCGGCGTGGCCATGATCGAGGCGCTTGAAGCCTCGGGCCGAATCACGCCGGGCCGCACCGTCCTGGTCGAGCCGACCTCGGGCAACACCGGCATCGCGCTCGCCTTCGCCGCCGCCGCCAAAGGCTACAAGCTGATCCTGACCATGCCGGAAACCATGTCCATGGAGCGGCGCAAGATGCTCCTGCTGCTCGGCGCCGAACTGGTCCTCACCGAAGGCGCCAAGGGCATGAAGGGCGCCATCGCCAAGGCCGAGGAACTCGTCCAGACGCTGCCCGACGCCGTCATCCCCCAGCAGTTCGACAACCCGGCCAATCCGGAGATCCATCGCACGACGACGGCCGAGGAGATCTGGAACGACACCAAAGGGGAAGTCGACATCCTTGTCTCGGGCATCGGCACCGGCGGCACCATCACCGGCGTCGGCCAGGTGCTGAAGCAGCGCCGCCCGGGTGTCCATGTCGTCGCCGTCGAACCGGAAGCCTCGCCGGTGCTCTCGGGCGGCAATCCCGGCCCGCACAAGATCCAGGGGATCGGCGCCGGCTTCGCTCCGAAAATCCTCGATACCTCGATCTATGACGAGATCATCACCGTCTCCAACGAAGAGGCATTCTCCAATGCCCGGCTGGTCGCCCGGCTGGAGGGCGTGCCGGTCGGCATCTCGTCGGGTGCAGCGCTTCATGCCGCCAGCGTCGTCGGTTCGCGGCCGCAAAGCGCGGGGAAAAACATGGTGGTCATCATCCCCTCCTTCGCCGAACGTTATCTGTCGACCGCCTTGTTCGAGGGGCTGTGACATCAGTCAGGCCGCAATTGGTGGAGCAAGAATTGTACACACTCTACAGCAGGCCCGGCTCCGGCGGATTCGCCGTCGAGGCGGCATTCCGCCTGGCCGGGCAACCTTTCACCCTGGTCAATGTGCCGAAGCAGGCACCGGGCGACGACTTCCTGGCGATCAGCCCGCTCGGCCAGGTGCCGGTCCTCACCTTGCCCTGCGGCCGGTCGATCACCGAATCAGGCGCCATGGTGACTCTCGTCGCGGAGCGCTTTCCCGAGGCGGAACTCGCTCCGCAACCTCAATCACCCGGCCGCGCCGAGTTCCTGCGCTGGATGTTCTTCATGTCTTCAGCCCTCTACCCTGCGCTGCTGCGCTATTTCTACGCCCAACGCTATACATCCGATCCCGGCGCCGCGGAGACCGTCCAGAATGCCGCCCTTGCGGAGAGCGACCGCTGCTTCGCCGTCATCGAAAACGCGTTGTCGGGACGACAATGGCTGGTGGACGACCGCTTCTCGCTGGCCGACGTCTATCTCCTGATGCTCGCCCATTGGCACCCCGTGGGTGACCGCCCGCGCGAGGAGTGGACCAACATCGTCAGGCACTGCTCCGCCCTCAAGCGGCAGCCCGTTCTGGCCGATCTCAACGAGACGCACCGCCTCTGGTAGGCCGCCGGCCGGCGGACGAAAGCGCTTCGCCCCACAACCGACTTGGCATGCGCTGCATAATCATTGCAGACTGCTTGCCTGACTCGGTCAGGGGCACATATCGTCTTGAGGGAGGAATCTCATGAAACATCACGTCAGGAGACTGATTTCGGCTGGCGCCGTGGCGCTCACGCTGGGGCTCGGCACGGCGGTCGCCGGCGCCCAGGAATTCATCAACGTGCTGACAGGCGGCACGTCGGGCGTATATTATCCTCTGGGCGTGGCGCTTTCGGAGATCTACGGCAAGTCGATCGAGGGCGCACGCACCCAGGTGCAGGCCACCAAGGCTTCGGTCGAAAACCTCAATCTCCTGCAGCAGGGCAAGGGCGAGATCGCCTTCACCCTCGGCGACGCCCTGAAGTTGGGCTGGGAAGGCAACACCGAGGCCGGCTTCCCGGCCAAGCTCGACAAGCTGCGCGGCATCGCCGCCATCTATCCGAACTATATCCAGGTCGTCGCCTCGAAGGAATCCGGCATCAAGTCGCTGGCTGACCTCAAGGGCAAGAGCCTGTCGGTCGGGGCGCCCGCTTCCGGGACCGAGCTCAATGCCCGCGCGATCTTCGCTGCCGCCGGCATGAAATACGAAGACCTCGGCAAGGTCGAGTACCTGCCTTTCGCCGAATCGGTCGAACTCATCAAGAACCGCCAGTTGGACGCCACGCTGCAGTCGGCAGGTCTCGGGGTCGCTTCGATCCGCGATCTCGCGACCTCGCTGCCGATCAATGTCGTGGCAGTTCCGGCCGACATCGTCGCCGAGATCGGCGCCCCGTATCAGGCGGTGACTATTCCGGCCGGAACCTATGAGGGCCAGGCCGAGGACGTGGCGACCGCGGCCGTCGGCAATTTCCTGGTCACCCATGACGGCGTGTCCGAGGACACCGTCTACAAGATGACCAAGGCGCTCTACGACAATCTCGACAAGTTGTCCGCCGCCCATGCCGCAGCCAAGGCGATCAAGGTCGAGAACGCGCTCGCCGGCATGCCCGTGCCGCTGCACCCGGGCGCGGAGCGTTATTACAAGGAGATCGGCGCGCTGAAATGATCGGGCGAGGTTGAGAATGCCCCTCGTCCGCTTGCCGGCACCTTCTCCCCGCTTGCGGAGAAGGTGGCGGCAGCCGGATGAGGGCAGCGCCGTCGGTCTGCGCACAAGAGCGGCATGAGAAGCGATGGCTGAAGATCGTAGTAGCACCCCGACCGTACTTGCCGCGCCGGACGAGATTCTGACGGAAGGACTTCCGGAGGGCTGGGGGGCCGGTGCTGCCGGCCGGGTCGCATTTACCGTCGCCGTCCTGTTCTCGGCCTTTCAGCTCTATACGGCAGCCTACGGCAACCTGCCCAGCCAGGTGATCCGGGCCATGCATGTCGGCTTCCTGCTGCTGCTCGGCTTCGGGCTCCTTGCCAACCTCAGGACGCGATCGACCACCGGCAAGGTGGTGCTCTGGGCGTTCGGCCTGCTCGGGTTCCTGACCGGCGTCTACAACTGGGTCTTCTACGAGGCGATCCTGCGCCGCACCGGTTTCCTCACCACCAGCGACCTCGTCGTCGGAGCCATACTGATCGTGCTCGTCTTCGAGGCGGCGCGGCGCCTGATGGGCCCGGCGCTGGCGATCATTTCGGGCCTTTTCCTCGCCTATTGCTTCTTCGGCAACTATTTGCCGCCGCCCTTCATCCATCGCGGCTACGATCTCGCGCAGATCATCGAGAATTTCGCCTATGGAACCGAAGGAATCTACGGCACGCCGATCTACGTCTCGGCCGCCTACATCTTCATCTTCGTCGTGTTCGCGGCGTTCCTCGAACGCGCCGGCATGATCGCGCTGTTCAACGACTTCGCGCTTGGTCTCGTCGGCTCCTGGCGCGGAGGGCCGGCCCAGGTCTGCGTGCTCTCCTCGGCCCTGATGGGCACGATTTCCGGTTCCGGCGTCGCCAACGTCGTTGCCAGCGGCCAGTTCACCATTCCCCTGATGAAACGCTTCGGCTTCCGCTCGGCCTTTGCCGGTGGCGTCGAGGCAACATCGTCGATGGGCGGCCAGATCATGCCGCCCGTCATGGGCGCCGTCGCCTTCATCATGGCCGAGACGCTCAACGTTCCCTATGCCGAGGTCGTCAAGGCTGCCATCATCCCGGCGCTGCTCTATTTCGGGACTTGCTTCTGGATGGTCTACCTCGAAGCGGGCAAGGCCAGGCTGAAAGGCATGGAGAAGGCGAACCTGCCGAACCCGTGGCACGCGGTCAGGCAGCACTGGCCGCTGGTCCTGCCGCTGGCAGCGCTGGTCTATCTGCTCTTCGCCGGCTACACGCCGATATTTGCCGGCACGATGGGGCTGGCGCTCACCGTCGTGCTTATCCTCGGCACCCCGCTCGCGGCCCTCATCGGACCGCTCGCCTTCCGCATCGTGTTCTGGGTCGCGCTCGGCCTCGCCGCCGCGGCCTTCATGCGTTACGGCGTCAACATCCTGGCGCTGGTCATCGGTGCGCTCGTCGTCGCTTGCCTGACCTTCAAAGGCGGCCGGGAAACCTTGCTGATCTGCCGCGACTCGCTCGCCGAGGGTGCGAAGAACGCCCTGCCCGTCGGCATCGCCTGCGCCATCGTCGGCATCGTCATCGGCACGCTGACCTTGACCGGCATCGCCTCGACCTTCATCGGCTTCATCATCTCCATCGGCGAGAGCAGCCTGTTCCTGTCGCTGCTGCTGACCATGCTCACCTGTCTCGTGCTCGGCATGGGCATCCCGACCATCCCCAACTACATCATCACCTCGTCGCTGGCAGGCCCCGCCCTGCTCGAACTCGGCGTGCCGCTTATCGTCAGCCACATGTTCGTCTTCTATTTCGGCATCATGGCGGACCTGACGCCGCCGGTGGCGCTGGCCGCCTTCGCCGCGGCGCCGATGGCCAAGGAGTCGGGGCTGAAGATCGGCATCCAGGCGTCAAAGCTGGCGATCGCCGGCTTCGTCGTGCCGTTCATGGCCGTCTACACGCCCGCGCTCATGCTGCAGGATGCCGGTCCCGTTGCCGCGAGCTTCGGCTATCCGGTCGAGGTCGGATACATCGTGCTGAAGGCCTGCCTCGGCATCGTGCTGTGGGGCGCTGCCGTCACCGGCTTCCTGGTCTCACCGATGGCTGCCTGGGAACGCGTCGCCACTCTCGCGGCCGGCCTGCTCCTGGTGCTCGCATTGCCGCTCACCGACGAGGCCGGCTTCCTGCTCACAGCGCTGCTGATCGGCCGTCATTGGTCGCAAGCGCGGCGGCTCGTGGCGTCATGAGCCTGTGCATAGCCGCCGCCGGCAAGACGACGGTGCTCGCCGCGTCATTCTTCACCCTCTCCTGGACCCATTCGGTCGAGAAGACGCGGTGGGAGGAGGATTGGAAGGTCACACCAGCCGGCCTCGAGATCGTCGCAGCGCGTATCAAGGGCTCCGGGGCGGGTATGGAGCCGCCTGAAGGAGCCGTGTTCCGGGATGGGTGGTGGACTTATGTGCCCCACCTGCCGCCGCGCCCGTCCCTGGTCCTGGCGGCCTCGGGAGCGACGGCGAGCGGCTGGAGATTATGCGCCGGGGAGACCTGTCTCGACCTCGGCGCCGAAGCGGGCGAGCCGGTGTCCGTGCAGGCCTGCCCGTCCGATCAGTGAAAGCTCGGCCGCGCCCCGAGCGAGCGGTTGCGGCGGCGCGCGCAGGCAGGGCCCGGGCCGCGCATATAGTGGCGCTCCGGCCGGTATGTCGGCGCGAAGAACTCCCGAAAAGCGGACGCGTAGTGCGTGAAGCGGCTCCAGATTGTCATTGCCTTGTCCCTGTCCCGTCGGCTGTCCCTTCCGACCTAGGCGAATGATAGCGAACACCCGTGAATCGTCGGTGAACGCGATGTTAATCTTTGCCCAGAACGCCGGGGAATCATGGCTGAAACAGGGTAGTTTCGCGGCGTTGTGGTGCCGCCGGGTTAATTCTTCGTAGCGTGGTTTTTGGGACACACTGGCTGGCTGCGCGCGGGCAGCGAACGAAGCGCGATCAGTGCAGGAAAGTCGCCTCGAAGGCGGTCTTCCCCTTCGGCGAAAAGACGACCGCGCGGCCCTCTTTCTCGCGCCGCGCCCACCTCTGGGCAATGATCCGGTCGAAGATCGCCGCGCCGAGTGCGCCCGCCAGATGCGAGCGCCGCACGCTCCAGTCGAGGCAGGCGCGGCAGACCGGCCGACGCGCACCACCGAGGCTTCCGATATCGATGCCGACGGCTTCGAAGAAACCTGCACCGGACTGTCCGAGGCCGAGCCGTTCCCCCTCGCGCACCACGATGCCGCGCTCCAGGAAACTGTCGAGCATGGCGACGGCGTGCTCGCCGGCCAGATGGTCGTAGCAGATACGGGCCTCGCGCATGGTTGCGTCGCGCGGGCCGGGCCGGGTGCGCTTCGGGCCGAAGCTCGCGGCCACGCCCATGATAGCCTCGAGCATGGCCGCCACCTCGGCTCCGGCAAGACCGTAGTAACGATGGCGGCCCTGGGCTTTCAGCGTCAGCAGCCCTCCATCCATAAGCTTGGCAAGGTGCGAGCTCGCCGTGGGCAAGGCGACGCCCGCTTCCAGCGCCAGTTCGGAGGCGGTCAATGCGCCGCCGTCCATCAGTGCCGTCAGCATGCTGGCGCGGGCGGGATCGCCGACCAGGCTGGCGATACGGGCGATGTCAGGTCCATCACGCATAGTTCGATCCTAATCGAAGTATTCTCGTCCGGCAAGGCCTATGGTCGGGTCGTCGAAAGGAGCCGGCCATGCCTGCCATCACCCACACCGATCCCGCTTCCGCGCCGCCTTTGCGCTCCTTCCTGCGCAGGCTGCGGCTGAAGCGAGCCGCGTCGATCATATCCCGCTGGTATGATCGCCACTTCCAGCGATGCGATCTCGCCACGCTCGACGAACGCATGCTCGCCGACATCGGCCGATCGCCGGAGGAAGCGCGCCGCGAATGCGGCAAACCGTTCTGGCGGAAGTGACCCGGGCTCCAGATTAGCCGCCTCCGCGGATCGATGCTTCGACAAAGGTCGAACCATCGCCGCCGCCAGGACCAAAGGAGAAAACCATGACCATCACCTGCTTCATCCGTTACGAGATCGACCCGTTCCGAAAGGAAGCCTTCGTCGACTATGCCCGCAACTGGGGCCAGGCGATCCCGCGTTGCGGGGCGGACCTGATCGGCTATTTCGCACCGCATGAAGGTTCCGCGACGACCGCCTACGGCGTCTACAACATCGACAGCCTGGCAGCCTACGAAACCTATCGCGCCCGGCTCGCCGCCGACCCGCTGGGCAAGGAGAACTACGAATTCGCGCGGCGCGAAAAGTTCATCCTGCGAGAGGATCGCATCTTCCTGAAGCTCGCCTCGGCGCCCCATGCCGGCAGGAGCGCGACATGATCGCCGTCATTTTCGAAGTGGTGCCGGCGGACGGCCGGCGCGACGCCTATCTCGGCATCGCCGCGGACCTCCGCCCGCTGCTCGACGGCATCGACGGCTTCGTCTCGGTGGAGCGTTTCCAGAGCCTCTCCGATCCGTCCAGGCTGCTCTCACTGTCGTTCTGGCGCGACGAGGAGGCGGTCAAGGCATGGCGCAATACCGAGCCGCACAGGAACGCCCAGAACGCAGGACGCGGCGGCATCTTCGCCGACTACCGACTGCGGATAGCCCATGTCGTGCGGGACTACGGCCTGAGCGAGCGCAAGGAAGCGCCCGACGACAGCAGGGCAGTGCATGGGTGAGGCCATCGCCGGCGGTCATGCATTGCCGATCAGCACCCCCGCGCCGAACACCAGCGCTCCGCCGAGCACGACCTGGAAGGCTGCGCGAAGGAAAGGCGTTTCCATATAGCGGTTCTGGATGAAGGCGATCGTCCAGAGTTCCACGAAGACGACGGCTGCCGCGACCGATGTCGCCGTCCAGAAATGCGGGATCAGGTAGGGCAGTGCGTGGCCGAGCCCGCCGATCGCCGTCATGATGCCGGAGGACAGGCCCCGTTTCAGCGGCGAGCCACGGCCGGAGAGCTTGCCGTCGTCATGCGCCGCCTCGGTGAATCCCATGGAGATGCCCGCGCCTACAGACGCCGAGAGCCCGACGAGAAAGGTCTGCCACGTGTCCTGGGTGGCGAAGGCGGCGGCGAAGATCGGGGCAAGCGTCGAGACCGACCCGTCCATCAGCCCGGCCAGCCCCGGCTGGACATAGGTCAGGATGAACTGCCGCCGTTCGCTGACGGCTTCCTCCGAACGCACATCCTCGGGCACATGCTTCTGGCCGAGCCGGCGCGCGAGCGTTTCATGGCTGCGTTCGGCAATGGCGAGGTCCCCCAGCAGCTTGCGCGTGGCGGCATCGGAGGCGCGTTTCTCCGCCTCGACATAAAAGCGCTCGGCCTGCCGCTCCATCTCCTCCGCCTGCTGCCGGACACGATCGATGCCGAGGGGCCGTACCAGCCAGTCGGGCTTGCGCTCGTAATAGCCGCGCACATGTTCGCGGCGGATCAAGGGAATGCGCTCGCCGAACCGCTTGCGATGGAGGTCGATCAGCGCCGCGCGATGGGAATCCTCTTCGTCGGCCATGCCATTGAAAACCTTGGCCGATTGAGGGAACTCGTCGCGCAGCCCGTCGGCATAGGCGCGATAGATGCGGCCGTCGTCCTCCTCCGACGAGATGGCCAGCGCGAGGATTTCCTGTTCCGACAGAGAATCGAAGGACCGGCGGCCGAAACCGAAGACGCGAGAAAGCATTTGCAGGATCCATAGTTTAGAATAATTCTAAACTATGACTCGGCCTGCACGGCGTCAACCATCCCCTCTTCCAGGGTCTTGGTCCAGGGACTTCCCCCCGGGAACCTTGCAGGACCGCAGGCGTTGCCTCGATGCGCGGAAAGAGGCGCTGTCATGCAGCTTGCTCGGCATCCGTCAACACGACCGGACCTTGCCAAAGCCGAAGCTTGCCGACAAGAAGATCGAGCTCGGTTCCCGGACACGGGGCACGCACTTCGCTCGTGCTTCTTTCCAGCGGCGCGAGGACAAGCCGGCCAGGGAGGTGATCCCAGGGAGGTGGTCATGGAGAAGCCGGAAGCCGACGGCAAAGCCGCCCGGAGGGCCGAGGATAAGCAGAAGAGCTCGCGCCAGCCGAATCGCCGCTCCGGGACCAGAATTGCCCTTTCCAGCCCCGAGAAGGAGCTCTGGCCGGACGAGGGCATCACCAAGGCCGATCTGCTCGACCACTATGCCGCCGTCTGGCCGCGCATGGAACGCTTCGTCATAAATCGCCCCCTGGCACTCGTCCGCGCGCCCGATGGCGTCCAAGGGCAGCGCTTCTTCCAGAAACATGCCTCTCCCGGCATGCACAAGGCGATCCGCAGGATGTCCGATCCGGAAGACGGCGAGGAGTTGCTCTTTATCAAGGATTTCGACGGACTTGCCGCGCTGGTCCAATATGGCGTGGTCGAGGTCCATCTCTGGGGCGCCACGATCGACAGGATCGAGCAGCCCGACCAGATCGTGTTCGACCTCGACCCCGACGAGGGCCTCGGCATCGACGACGTGCGCCACGCCGCACTCGAGGTGAAAGAAAAGCTCGACGAACTCGGCCTGCCCAATTTCGTCAAGACATCGGGCGGCAAGGGTTATCATGCCATCGTGCCGCTGAAGCCCAAGGCAGATTGGGACGCCGTCAAGGGCTTCGCGCATGACTTCGCGCAGGCGCTGGCCGAGGCTGCCCCCAACCGCTACACGGCCACGCTCTCGAAGAAGGCGCGCAAGGGACGGATCTTCATCGACTATCTGCGCAACGGCCGCGGGTCGACCACGGTCGCCCCTTATTCGTCCCGCGCCAAGGAAGGCGCCACCGTCGCCATGCCGATCACCTGGGAGATGGTGGCAGACGGCGTCGGCCCCTGCGATTTCACGATCGGCGCTGCCCGGACCCGGTCATGGCTCCAGAAGAAGGACCCCTGGGCCGATTTCTTCGACAAGGGCAAGCCCCTGAACAGGCGATGAAACCGGCGCCTCAATCCAGCGTACGGCGGAACCGCACCAGCGCCATCACCGCGAAGACGACGATGAAGAGCATCAGCGCCCAGACCTCTGAGGCGATGGCGTTGAAGTCCGCGCCCTTCAGCATGACGCCGCGAATGATCCTCAGGAAATGGGTGAGGGGGAATATCTCGCCGAAAACCTGCGCCCAGCCCGGCATGCCGCGATAGGGGAACATGAAACCCGACAACAGGATGGACGGCAGGAAGAAGAAGAAGGTGAGCTGCATGGCTTGCATCTGCGTCCTGGCGACCGTCGAGATCGTGTAGCCGAGAAGCACCAGCGACAGGACGAAGATCAGGACAGTAGTGAGCAGCAGCGTCAGCGAGCCGACGAAGGGCACGCCGAACAGCAGCTTGGCGGCAATAAGCACCACCGCCACCTGCACGGCGCCGATCACCAGATAGGGCAGGATCTTGCCCAGCATGATCTCGAACGGGCTCGCCGGCATTGCGAGCAGGTTCTCCATCGTGCCGCGCTCGGTCTCGCGCGTCAGCGCCATGGACGTCATCATCACCATGGTCATCTGCAGGATGACGCCGAGCAGGCCCGGCACGATGTTGTATTGCGAGATGCCTTCCGGATTGTAGCGCCGGTGCACGATCACTTCGAGCGCGTTGGCGGCATCCCTGGCCGTGACCGCTTCGACGCCCTGCTCGCGCAGCAGCGCCTGGGAGGCGACCGTGCCGAGCGTCGAGATCGCTCCGCTCGCCACGGATGGGTCGGTCGCGTCGGCCTCGATCAGGATCTGCGGATGGTCGTTGCGCTCCACCCTGCGGTCGAAATCGGCCGGGATGGTCACCACGAAGGAGACATCTCCCCTGGCGATCAGTTCCTCGGCCTCGGCCTCGCTCGCCACGATATGATCGAAGCGGTAGTAGCCGGTCATCTGCAGCGACGAGACCATGGCGAGCGTGAAGCGGTCGTTGCTGGTCGCCACCAGGGCGGCCGGCAGGCTCTTCGGGTCGTTGTTGATGGCGAAGCCGAACAGCACGAGCTGCATCAGCGGCACGCCCAGCATCATGGCGAAGGTGATGCGGTCGCGCCGCATCTGGATGAACTCCTTCAGCAGCAGCGCGCCGAGACGGGCAAAGGAGAAGATGGAGTGGAAACCCTTCCGTTTCATGCCATGTTGTCCTTGGACGCGCCCATGAACTGGATGAAGACGTCCTCGAGGCTCGTTTCACCAGGCAGCACCGTGGTGCCCGCACGCTTTGCGATCGGCTTCAGCGTGGCCTCCAGCGCCTTGCGGTCCGAGCCGACCACATGCAGCGTCGAGCCGAAAGGCGCCACTTGCTCGACGCCGGGCTTGCCCTGCAGCGCCGCCTGCACCTCGTCGAGGTGCGGTCCCTCGATGACGAAGGTCGACAGGCCGGAGTTGCGGATCACCTCGTCGACGGTTCCGGTCGCCAGCATGCGACCGTAGGAGATATAACTGATCCGGTGGCAGCGCTCCGCCTCATCCATGTAGTGCGTGGATACCAGCACCGTGAGGCCGTCGCGTGCGAGGCGGTGAATCTCGTCCCAGAATTCGCGACGCGCCTTGGGATCGACACCGGCTGTCGGCTCGTCGAGCAGGAGCAGGCGCGGCTTGTGCATGATGCAGGCGGCGAGCGCCAGTCGCTGCTTCCACCCTCCGGACAGCGTCCCGGCCAGCTGGTCGCGCCGGGTCGCCAGGCCGAGGTCCTCCAACGTCCGGTCGACATGCTCCGCGACCGGCTTCAACTGGTAGAGCCGGGCGACGAATTCGAGATTCTCGGCGATCGTCAGGTCTTCGTAGAAGGAGAATTTCTGCGTCATGTAGCCGACTTCGCGCTTGATGCGCAGCGGCTCCGCCTTCAGATCATAGCCGAGCACCGTTCCATAGCCCTCGTCTGGCGTCAGCAGTCCGCACATGATGCGGATGGTGGTCGTCTTGCCGGACCCGTTAGGCCCCAGGAACCCCACGATCTCACCCTCGGCGACGGTCATCGACGCGTGATCGACGACGGTCTTGGTGCCGAAGCGCTTGACGAGGTTGTGGACGTCGATGGCATTCATGCTTCACCTGCGGTTCAGATGAATGGTGAATAGTGAATGGTGAATGGAAAAGTGATGAAACGGCCGGCCGGATGTTCGCCAGCACGGCGCCGATTTCCTGCCATTCACCATTCACCATTCACCATTCACTCATTTGCCAAGTCCACATCAACAATCTGCCCCGGCTGCAGGCTCCTGCCGTCGCCTTCCGGCCGGGCTTCGACCAGATAGACGAGCTTCTGCCGGGCCTGCAGGGAGTAGATCACCGGCGGCGTGAATTCGGGGTCGGGCGAGACGTAGCTCACCCGTGCCGTGAGCCCCGGAGGGCAACCGTCGCAATTCACCTTGAGCAGTTTGCCCACCTCGACCTTCGAGAAGGCCGCCTCGGGAATGTAGACGCGCAGCTTCACCGCTCCGTCGGGCAGCATCGACGCCACAGGCGCCGCAGGGCCCGCAATGTCGCCCGGATTACGGATGACGTCGTCGATCCGCCCGGCGGCCGGCGCCGTGATCGAGCGCTGGCTGAGTTTCCAGCGCGCCGCATCGAGCTCGGCGCGGGCCTGTTTCACCGCACTCTCGGCCGCCTTGATCGCCTCCGGCCGCGCCGGCAGCTTTGCCACGGCGAGATTGGCCTTGGCCTGGCCTATGGCCGCTTCGGCGACCTCCGCCTGGGTTCTGGCCTCGTCGAGCTGCGCTTGCGCGGCAATCCCGCGCTTGAACAGATCGGCCGCGCGCGCCAGCACCCGCTTGGCCTCGTCGGACTGCGCGACGGCCGAGGCAAGCGTCGCCTCGAGCACGGCGATCTCGTCCGGCCGGCGACCGATCTGCAGATCCGCCAGTTGCGCCTCGGCCTGGGCGAGCGCCGCCTCGGCGCGCGCCACGGCGATCGTCGCGTCGTCCGATTCAAGCGCTGCGATCGGCGCCCCGGCCTCGACCCGCTCGCCACGCTTGACCGAAACCTCGCGCACCTGCGCCACGTCGATCGGAGCCAGCAGCACATAGTCGCCCTCGACATAGCCGACGGCGAGCGGCGCCGGGCTGCAGGCTGAAAACAGCATGGCGACATAGGGGATCGAACACAGCACGCTCATCGCCCCGGTTCCTTCCTCGCGGCCAGTATCGCCGCGAGATTGCCCTTGACCGCCGAGATCACTTCCGTCACCTCTTGGGAGCCGAACTCCTTCCAACCCATGCGGCGCAGCACCGCCTCCCGTCCGATCCGGAAGTAGATGACCTGCCCGATCATGGTGAAGACCGCGATCTTGGTGGCCTCGCTCTCGGCGTCTTCGCCGGTCGCTTCCGCCCACAGTCCGCAGAGGCGCCTGTGCAAGGGTTCGAACACCCCGTCATAGATCGTGTCGAGCGCCGCGGTGGGGTGGGCGAGCTCGCGCAGGACGAACTGGACGATCTCTCCCGCCGCCGGCTGCGCGACCACGAAAGCCACCATGCGTTCGATCGCCGCGTTCAGCTGTGCGACCGCGGCCGCTTTTCCGATCGGCCCTTCCGTGCCGGGCGACAGGGCCTGACTGGCGATCGACTGGATGGTCTCGACGATGAAGGCGGCGCAGGCGGCGCGCAGCCCCTCCTTGCCACCGAAATGATAGGCGATCGAACCGATATTCGCGTTGGCCGCCGACGCAATGTCGCGCGTCGACGTGCCGTCGAAACCCTTTGCGCCGAACAGCCTCAGTGCGGCATGCACGAGCGCCCGGCGCGTCTGCTCCGCGGAGGTGGCGGGAACCGGATCCATGGCAAACCTTCTTCTCGTTTCGGCTTGCACAAGTTTAATCAAACGATTGATTAAAGTCAAGGCCGTTGCAAGGTCCTGCCCGGCACGCTTTATTCGGCGTCATGGCCAAGGAAATCGAACGGAAGTTTCTGGTGAGGGACGATGCCTGGCGTGACGGCGTCGGGAAAGTGGTGCGAATCCGCCAGTTCTATCTCGACGCCTCGGCGGATCGTTCCGTTCGCGTGCGTATCCGCGACGGGGCCTCAGCGATGCTGACCCTCAAGTTCGGCGATCACGGCCGCGAGCGCGACGAATTCGAATATGCGATTCCGATCGAGGACGCCGAGGAGATGCTGGCCTTCGCGGTCGGGCACGTGATCGAAAAGACGCGCCACCACGTGGTGCATCGGGACCGGATCTATGAGGTGGACGTCTTTGCCGGCGACCTGGCTGGCCTCGTGCTTGCGGAACTGGAGACGCCGGAAGCCGTCGCCGATCGCGACCTCCCGCCTTGGCTCGGACGCGAAGTGACCGGCGAGCCTCCCTATTACAATGCCTGGATGGCCGTGAACGGACGCCCGCCAATCGCGTGAGCTTCCCTCGCCATGCGGCGGCCCGCGATAAGATGAAGGCCGCCACGATACCGCGACGGCCCCCAAACCGTTAGTTTCCGCCTCGTTGCTAGACCGCGATCTTGCCGCCTCCCTTGCGGGTGATGGCGACGACGGCCGGCCGAACCGGCATGTCGTCCTTGAAGTCGGGCCAGCGGGTCGACAGGTCCTCGTAGTAGGAGGGCCGGCCGAATTTCTCCCAGTCTTCACCGCCGTCGCCCGGATGCTGGACCGCCACGAAAGCGGTCTCGTCGTCTGATGTGAACAGCGGGCCGCAGAGTTCGGCGCCGACGGGCACGCGGAAGAACAGCTTGGAAGTGGCGCGTGCCGCTCCTTCGGTGTCCACTGCCCACAAGCCATCGGTGCGCCCGGTCGCCTTGGGACTATTGCCGTCGGTCGAGACCCAGAGCCGGCCGGCGGCATCCACCGCGCAATTGTCGGGCATGCCGAACCAGCCATTGGGCGAGGTGCCGGTCGAGAAGGTCGCCCCGACTTCGGCGACGGCGGGATCGCCGCATTTCAGCAGCACTTCCCACTTGCCCTTGGCGGCCGTGAAGTCGCCGCCCTCCTCGGCCAGCTCGATGATGTGGCCGAAGGCGTTCTTGGCGCGCGGATTGGCGGCATCGACCTGCTCGTCCTTGCGCTTGGTGTTGTTGGTCAGCATCACATAGACCTTGCCGTTGACGCCGTTGGGCTGCACGTCTTCGGGACGATCCATCTTGGTGGCGCCAAGCAGATCCGCCGCGCGGCGGGTCTCGATCAGCACGTCGGCCTGGCTGTCGAACCCGTTCTCGGCCGTCAGCGAGCCCTGGCCGTGGACCAGCGGCATCCATTCGAAGCTGCCGTCCTCGGAGAACTTGGCGACAAAAAGCGTACCCTCGTCGAGCAGCGTCATGTTGGCGGCGCGGTCCGAAGGATTGTAGGTGCCGGCCGTCACGAATTTGTAGACATAGTCGAAGCGCTCGTCATCGCCGAGATAGAAGACGACGCGTCCGTCCTTGGCGACGATCGACTCGGCCCCCTCGTGCTTGAAGCGGCCGAGCGCGGTGCGCTTCTTCGGCGCCGACGTCGGATCCTCGACGTCGACCTCGACGATCCAGCCGAAACGGTTCGGCTCGTTCGGCTCCTTCGAGATGTCGTAGCGGTCGTAGAACTGGCCCCAGGAATAGGCGCCCTCGGGAATCCCGAGGCGTTCGTAGTTGGCGGCCTCGGCGTGGCCGGCCGGCAGTTCGCCGATGAAGTAGCCGTGGAAATTCTCCTCGGCCATGATGTAGGTGCCCCAGGGGGTCACGCCGCCGGCGCAGTTGTTGACGGTGCCGATCACCCTGGTGCCGGTCTGGTCGGCGCTGGTCTTCACCCTGTCATGGCCGGCGACGGGGCCGGTGAGCTCCATCTCGGTGGCGGCGGTGATGCGCCGGTTGAGCTTGCCGTCGCGTACGACCTGCCACTTGCCGTCCACCTTGCGGATCTCGACGATGGTGCCGCCATGGGCCGCCATCTCGATGTCCACGCGCTTCTGGTCGGCGTCGGCGACCTTCACCTTGCCTTCGGCGATCGTGACGATGCCGGGGAACATCAGGTGCTCGTTGGTGTATTCGTGGTTGACCACCAGCAGGCCGTGCGTCGCCGAACCATCGATCGGAATGAAGCCGACATAGTCGTTGTTGTAGCCGAACTGCTTGGCCTGGGCTTCGGCGGTCTGGTTCTTCGGATCGAACTCCGGCGCGTCCGCCAGCACCGCATCGCCCCAGCGCAGAAGCACGTCCGCGTCATAGCCTTCGGCAACGTGGTGGTTTTCGTCGATGCCGGCCTCGACCTCGGCGAAGGTGAAGGCCGAGCCGCCTTCGGCGCGGGCATTGTCGGCGGTGATCAGGGCGATCGGCGAGACCGTCGCGGCGATCGCCGAGACGGCGAGCGAGCCTTTGAGCAGCGCGCGACGCGAGAACCGCGTGGCGATGATCTCGCCCATGGTCGGATTCGCCGTGGGATTGTGGCCGGGACCGTCATTCTCTTCCAGCAGGCTGGTGCGGAATTCGTGCGGATGCTTGCTCATTTGCCTCGACCTCTCGGATGTCTGGGTAGAAGCGCCCGGCGGGCGTTTCGGGGTCGGCATAAAGGCGGGCATTGACAGTTTGATGACGGAAAAGCGGAGCGCGGAAGCCCTGCGGAAACACGATCGCGTCATCGCCTACCAACGTCGCCTTCCGGAATAATTTCGCCGGCGATGTCACACACGGCCACCCTATCTCGTCGGGAGGATATGGAGGTATCGAGCCATGCGTCTTGTTCTTGTCCTTCTCAGCGTCTACCACGGCCTCAACGGCCTGTTCATGCTGGCCACGCCGGAGGCCTGGTATGCGGCCGTTCCCGGCGTCGTCGACACCGGGCCGGCCAACGCCCACTTCATCCGCGACATCGGTCTCGGTTTCCTTGCCTCGGCCGCGGCACTCTGGCTCGCGGCCAAGACCGGTGGCACCGCCGTGCTTGCTCCGGCGCTGGTCTTCCTCGGCGGTCACGCCGGCCTGCATCTCGTCGAGATGGTCACCCACGGCACGACGCCGGCGGCGGCACTTCGCGACACGCTCGTCATCCTGGTACCCGGCTTCCTGCCGTTCTGCGCGCTACTCGGACGCGCCGGCGCCACGCCTGCCGGGAGGGCCGCCTGATGCTCGCCGCTCTGCTCAAGCGCCAGTTCGCGCAGTTCGAGAACCGTTATCGCTACGACACGGCCTATATGCGCGAGCTCGCCGATATCGACGCCGTTGGCGCCTTGAAGCTCGGCCTCGCCAACGGCTTCACGCGCCATCGCTTCGGCCTGCCGGCCAACGTCTATTTTGCCGCCAAGCTGACCGGTACGAAGTGGGCGGACTGCGGATCGTGCCTGCGGCTTGTCGTGGATATGGCAGTCGAGGCCGGTGTGGCCCGAGCCGACGTCGCGGATCTCCTCACAGGCTCGCCCGGTGCACCGCCCGACATGAAGCTGGCAGCGCGCTACGCGGCGGCAATCATCGCCAACGATCCCGAACTTGCCGAAATCGCCGCCGAATGCGAGCGGCGCTGGGGCAGACAGGGCATCGCCGGGCTTGCGGCAGCGACGGTTTCCGGTCTCTTCTATCCGCTCTTCAAGCGCGGCATGGGCTATGGCAACGCCTGCGAGCCGGTCGTCGCCGCGCTTCGCGCCGAAACAGCGGCATTGGAGAAGGCGGGTGCAGGATCCTGACGAGGCCGGTATGCAAGACGAAAGGCTGGCAGCCTATCTCGGCCAGCGCAAGCGCCTGCTGCGGCTCGCCTACCGCTATCTCGGCTCGGTCAGCGAGGCAGAGGACATCGTGCAGGACGCGTGGCTGCGCTTCGCCGCATCTGCCGATCCCGTCGATTCCGGGCGCTACCTCTCGCGGATCGTCACCAATCTTTGCCTCGACCGGCAGAAGTCGGCGCAGAAACGGCGCGAGACCTATGTCGGTCCCTGGCTGCCGGAACCGCTGGTCGAAGCCGCCGGCAGCATCGACGAACATGCCGGCGACGTCGCGCTCGACATCTCCTTCGCCGTGATGCGGGCGCTTGAGCGGCTGTCGCCGCTGGAGCGGGCGGCGCTTTTCCTGCACGATCTCTACGAGTTGTCCTTCGACGAGATCGCCGAGACGCTTCAGCGCTCGCCGGCCGCCTGCCGGCAGATGGCGTCACGCGCCCGCAAGATGCTGAGGAGCGGCGGCCCGCGCTTCCAGGCCAGGCAGCAGGACGTCGACAGCTTCGTCGCCGGCTTCGCCCGCACCGCCGAGACCGGCGATCTCGGCCCCTTGAAGCAACTGCTCGCGCGCGACGTCGAGTTCGTTTCGGACGGCGGCGGCAGAGCGCGTTCGGCGCTCAACGTCGTTACCGGACAGGACAAGGTGGCGCGACTGCTCCTCGGCCTCTACCACAAGCTCTATGATCCGAGCGCGGTCGGCATGCGCGCCGCTTCGATCAACGGCGCGCCCGGCCTGCTGATCGATATCGGCGGGAAGCTCGACCAGACGGTCGGGCTCGCGATCGACGAGAACGGACTGATCGCGGCGATCTATGTCGTGCGCAATCCCGACAAGCTCGCGGCCGTTCACTTGCCGGCAGAGGGCTGAACCGCCCGGCCGGCCAGCCCGGCCAGGCGGACCGTCCCGGCAGGGAGCGCGGCGATGGTCAAAGCGATCATCATGGCGGCAAACAGCCCTGAGAGTGCGAGGCTTGCCACGAGGAACCCCACATCCTGGCCGAGGGAGGGATGGATGGCGAGAGCGACGCCGATCGCATAACGCAGGCCAAAGATGCCAAGAAGCAGCAGGAGCGGAACCCAGTCGCCCTTGAGCGCCAACCTGCCGTCGCCACGCCGCTCCGCGGGCCGACGTCGGCCGAGCACAAGGCCGGCCACGCTCCCGCCCGCCGCGCCGACGGCAAAGGCGGCCAGACCCGCAAGCGAAAGGCCTGGCGAGATCAGCTCTTGGAGCGCGAGGCCGGCGGCCACGGCGGGCATCACGAGCGGTCGCCAGGGCGTGACCACACGGTCCCTGGTCGCCTTCCAGCCGGCATAGAGAACATAGAGAAGCAGCGGCCAGACCCAGAGCGGCGTGAGGGTGACGATGCCGACAATGGTCGGTCCTTGATGGCTCGCCGCTACCCCCGAGCCCGCGGCGTCGGCAGAACCTGCCCTTCCGAAGGCGACCTCGTTCATGATTCGCCCGGGCGCCAGCGTGAAGGCGCCGGCGACGATGAGAGCGCCGACATAGGTGGTCCGCATGGCTGCGGCATGCGCGACGACGTCGCCGCCGCGAACCTTGCGGACCGCGTAAGCCAGCGACAGGAGCGTGCCGATCGACAAGAGGTGGATCGGGCTCCAGACGCCCCATAGCCGGATCGTATGGATGAAGAAAGAGGACAGCGCCACCACAAGCATCAGCGCCACCCAGACCCGGCCGCCGAGCCGGTGCAGCTTGTCGCCCTTGCGGCGGAACAGCACCACCGCGCCGAGCAGGAAGGCCGATATTGCGGCGAAAGCATGGATTTGGATCGCCGGCTGCGCCTCGAGGAGCGGCTGGAGCGTCATCGAATTCTCCCGACATGTTGAAGCGCCCGAGCGCTCGGGCTATCTGCGTCCAGGACCCGGTTGCCGCAGGCCCTTTGTCGGCGGCACCATGACGGTCGGGTGCTTCGGCATCAAAGGCATCTTCGCAAACGGACGGTCGGGTACGTGAAGGACGGGATTCTGCAATTCGCGCTTCGTAGAATGCAGGTTCTGACCGTCGCGCCGCGCTTCTGGGGCGTGATCGTTGCCGTGTCGATCGTGCTCGGCGTCGCCGGCCCGTTCGACACCTATGAACACCTCGCTCTGGCGCCGCGCCTCGCCTATTGGTTCGCCACGGCGCTGGCCACCTTCCTCGCCGGCTATCTGTCCATCGGCCTGCTTTTCCACTTCCTGCTCGGAGATGTCGGGAACCGGCCGGTGAGAATCGCGCTTGCCGGGCTGACGGCCGGGCTCCCGGTGACGGCGATCGTGGTGCTGCTCAACAAGGCGATCTTCCACGAGCCCACCACCGCGACCGGCGACATCCTCACCCTCTATGTCAATTGCAGCCTCATCGCTGGCGCCGTCACCGTGCTGTTCGGTCTTATCGACAACGGGCAACCGGCGGCCAGTACGGCCTCCGCTCCAGCTATCTCCTCCCCGACGGTCCCGTTGTCAGAAGAACCATCTCCGGGCTCGGCTGTTGCTGCCAAGGCGCGGCCAAAGCTGCTCGACCGGCTGCCGCCGCATCTGCGCGGCGACGTCACCTATCTGTCGATGCAGGATCACTATGTCGACGTGCATACCGAAAAGGGGAGCACGCTGGTGCTCATGCGGCTCGCCGACGCCATCGCGGAACTGGAAGGCGTGCCGGGCCTGCAGATCCACCGCTCGCACTGGGTGGCGCTCGACGCCGTCGCCGGCAGCCTGAGCAGGGACGGCAGGCTTTTCCTCAGGATGAGCGATGAAACGCTTCTGCCGGTCAGCCGCTCCTGGCTCGAAGCGGTTCGGGCCGCCGGGCTCGCCTAGCCACCAGTGCGCCGCGCGTCCGGACGCGCAACGGACGCTCTATTGCTTCGGATCTGCGCATCGTGCCTTCCGAAAATCGAACGCGATTTCGGGTCGATTCGCTAGTCTGCCGCCTTGTCGGCAGTCTCGGCCCATGTCACCGATCGATAGTCGAAACCATATTCCAGCGTGGGCTTGACGATGCGGAAATAGGGCGACAGATCGAAATCGCGCGGCGTGTAGAGCGAGTGATGGCGGATGTGCAGGATCTCGCTGCGCGAATAGGAGGACTCCGCCGACGCCCGGCCCGGGGCTCGCGTGATCTCCGGCAGGATCGGATAGCGGATCTGCCCATAGGCCTCGGCGATCATCGACGAGCAGATCGCCCGGGTCGGGTCGCCCGAGCCGAAGGCGATCATGCGCCGGCGCCATCGCACAGGCACCGGCGGCGCCGGCATGAAGTAGCGCAGCATGTCGAAAATGTTCTTCAGGTCGTATTTGAGGCCGAGCCGTTCGATCATGAAACGGACGACCTGCTCACGATCCTCGGGCGTCAGCCCGCTGGCGCGGCAGATGCGGGTATTGTAGGTGCGGTATTTGGATAGCGGCACCGCCACGCAGCCCTCGCCGAGATTGACCTCGATCAGCCGCCGCCGCTCCGTGCCGTCGTCCGGATCCGGCAAAGCGTCGCCGACATAGAGAGCCGAATGTGACCAGGTCGACTGCGTGAGGTATTTGATCGCCGCCGAGATCCGCTGGTTGCCTTCGATCAGCAGGATGTCGCCGGGCTCGAGCGTGCGCCTCAATGTCTCGGGATCGGACGGCGTGTAGGGCTCGTAGCCTGAGGATTCCTGCACCAGCCGCCTGGCCAGAAACCGGCCGATCCTGTCGAGAAATGTGTCTGGTTGCATGCCGCCTCCCCGGCCAATATGGGCGCGTACCGGCCGAAGGTGAAGAGGGTAGACCACGGCCTCGGCCGGCGCGGCAGCAAGGGCATCCGGCGGATCCGCACGTCCCCTATTCCCATCCCGGGATTGTTGGAGCATTGTAACGGCCTCCAGAGGCTCGTGGCGGCGATTCACAAAAGGTTCAACTTTGCCGTCGCAGGAAATTATGTCACACGTTAAATATACAACTATAAGGTTGGAGGACCTCAGAAATGGATCTACGATCGGCAGCCCGTTCCGTGACCCGAAGGGTCGGGCGCGGCGGACTTCTGCTCGGCGCGATGCTGGCCGCGACGACGGCTATCGCCTCGCCCGAGGAGGGCAAGACTTTGCGTTTCGCCTTCCAGGGATCGTTGAATGCGCTCGACCCCTATACGCTCAACGAGACATTCACGCTCGGCATGCTCGGCAACGTCTATGAAGGGCTGACAAAGCGCGACAAGGACCTGAAGATCATCCCCGGACTCGCCGAAAGCTGGGAGATGGTCGACCCGCTGCATTGGCGCTTCCATCTTCGCAAGGGCGTGAAATACGCCAACGGCAACGACTTCACGGCCGACGACGTGGTCTTCTCGGCCGAGCGCGTGCGCGCGGACGGATCCGACCTGAAGACGCGCATCCCGGCCGATTCGGTCTGGAAGAAGATCGATGACCATACGGTCGAGGTCGAGCTGAAGACGCCCAATCCCATCCTGTTCGCCGAGTGGGACACCTGGTACATCATCGACAAGGAGTGGGCGGAGAAGGAAGGCGCGGTCAAGCCGGTTTCGGCCAAGGACACCAATCCGGCGCCTTCGGCCTACATGGCCAATGGCACCGGCCCCTTCACGATCGAATCGCACGAACCCGGCGTCAAGACGATTTACAAGGCCAACAAGGGCTGGTGGGGCAAGGTCGAACACAATCTCGACGGCGTGGTGTTCACCCCGATCGCGGCCGATGGAACGCGCGTGGCAGCGCTGCTCTCGGGCGACGTGGACCTGATCGAGCCGGTTCCGGTTCAGGACATCGAACGCATCAAGTCCGATCCCAACACCGACGCCCTGACCGGACCGGAACTGCGCGTGATCCATCTCGGCTTCAACCAGTTCCGCGACGAACTGCCGACGTCGGACGTCAAGGGCAAGAACCCGTTCCGCGACGCCAATGTCCGCAAGGCGTTCTATCAGGCGATCGACATCGAGGCGATCAGGAAGCGCGTGATGCGCGATCTTTCGACCCCGGTTCCGCTGCTGATCGCCAGCCAGCTCTTCGAGAAGTCAGGCGACTTCGAGCGCTGGCCCTATGATCCGGAAGCAGCGAAGAAGCTGCTTGCCGATGCCGGCTATCCCGACGGCTTCACCATAGGCATGGACTGCCCGAACGATCGCTATGTCAATGACGAGGCGATCTGCCAGGCCGTGGTCTCGATGCTCGCCAAGGTCGGGGTCAAGGTGAACCTGAACGCCCAGCCCAAGGCCAAGTATTTCGCCAAGGTGCTGGCGCCCGGCGGCTACGACACCGACTTCTTCCTGCTCGGCTGGACGCCCGGCTCGTTCGATTCGTGGAACGTGCTGGTCAGCCTGGCGACCTGCCGCGACGCGACCGGCAAGGGAGGCCCCTTCAATCTCGGCGGCTATTGCAACACGAAGGTCGACGAGCTGGCCAAGCAGATCCTCGTCGAAGCCGACCTTGCCAAGCGCAACGATCTGATCAGCCAGGCCTATCGGATCATGGTCGACGAGACGTCGCACATCCCGCTCCATCAGCAATCGCTGGCCTGGGGCAAGCGCAAGAACCTCGACATCGTGCAACGGCCCGACGACCAGGTGCTGTTCTACTGGGCCACGCTGAAGTGACGTTCGGACGGGGTGCGCCGCTCGAGGCGGCGTTTCCTCGATCATATCGGCCGTGACGACAGGTCTCGGGCCGTTGCCGGCACACAGGGCCGGCCGGCTGTTCGGATTTCATCCGGGCGGCCGGCTTCAGGCCCGGCAGCCAGAGGTTCGGCATGCTCGCATTCGCAATCAGGCGCCTCATCCAGATGGCCGGCGTGATGCTGGTCGTGGCGCTCATTTCTTTCCTTATGTTCCGGTTCGTGGGCGATCCCGTGAACCAGCTCGTCGGCGTCGACACCACGCTCGAACAGCGAGCCGAATTGCGTGAGCAGCTCGGGCTGAACGATCCGGTGCTGGTCCAGTTCGGCCGTTTCGTCGGCAAGGCGGTGCAATTCGACTTCGGAATCTCCTACCAGATCAAGCAGCCGGTGGCTCAGCTGATCGCAGCCAGGCTGCCGGCCACGCTGGAACTGTCGCTGGTATCGGCGCTGTTCGCGCTGCTTGTCGGCCTGCCGATGGGCGTCTACACCGGGCTCTATCGCGACACGCTGCTGTCGCGGGCGTTCCTGGCCGTCAGCCTCGTCGGCGTATCGCTGCCGACCTTCCTGATCGGCATCCTGTTCATCTACGTCTTCTCGGTGAATTTCGGCTGGCTGCCATCCTTCGGACGCGGCGAGACGGTCTCCCTTGGCGGCTTCTGGACGACCGGCCTGCTCACGCGTTCGGGTCTCGTCTCGCTCATCCTTCCCTCGATCACGCTCGGCATGTTTCAAATGACGCTGATCATGCGGCTGGTGCGCAGCGAGATGCTCGAGGTGCTGCGCACCGACTACATCAAATTCGCCCGCGCGCGCGGCCTCACCCGCCGCGCCATCAATTTCGGCCACGCGCTCAAGAACACGCTGGTGCCCGTCATCACCATCACCGGGCTCCAGCTCGGCTCCATCATCGCCTTCTCGATCGTCACCGAGACCGTCTTCCAATGGCCGGGCATGGGGCTGCTGTTCCTGCAGGCCGTTCAGAATGCCGACATACCGGTCATGGCCGCCTACCTTCTGCTGATCGCCTTCCTCTTCACCGCGATCAATTTCGTCGTCGACATGCTCTATGTGGTCGTCGATCCTCGTATCCGCGTCGGAGGAGCCAGGGCATGACCGATACGATCGGACATCAGCCGGCGCGCGCCGGGCTTGCGCGCCGCATCATCGACAGCGATCTCTTTTATTCCTTCCGGCGCTCGCCATTGACGGTGGCGTCGGCAATCGTAAGCCTCATGCTGATTCTGGCCGCGCTCTTCGCCCCGCTGATCGCGCCGCAGAATCCCTTCGACCCTGCGGCCATCTCGGTCATGGACAGTTTCTATCCGCCTGCCTGGTCGGCGGACGGCCAGCCCGGCTTCCTGCTCGGCACCGACGACCAGGGCCGCGACGTACTGTCGACCATCCTCTACGGCATGCGCATCTCGCTGGCCGTCGGTTTCGCCAGCGTCATCTTCGCCATGGTGCTCGGCGTCAGCCTCGGCCTTATCGCCGGCTATGCCGGCGGCATGACAGACACGATCATCATGCGCATCGCCGACGTGCAGCTCACTTTTCCGGCGCTCCTGACGGCGCTGCTGATCGATGGCATGGCGCGCGCGCTCGCCGGTCCCCAGGCCTACCAGGACATCGTCTTCACCGTGCTGGTCCTGGCGATCGGCTTGAGCTTCTGGGTCCAGTACGCCCGCACGGTGCGCGGCTCCGTGCTTGTCGAAGCCAACAAGGAATATGTGCTGGCGGCCCGGCTGATCGGGCTGAGGCCCGTCACCATCATGTTCCGCCACGTACTTCCAAACGTGCTCGGTCCCGTGCTCGTCATCGCCACCATCAACCTCGCCCTGGCGATCATAACGGAAGCCACGCTCTCCTTCCTCGGCGTCGGCGTACCGCCCACGCAACCCTCGCTCGGCACGCTGATCCGCATCGGCAACGACTTCCTGTTCTCCGGCGAATGGTGGATTACCATGTTCCCCGGCATCACGCTCGCCGTCCTCGCGCTCGCCGTCAATCTGCTCGGCGACTGGCTGCGCGATGCGCTCAATCCGAAACTCAGATGACCCCGACCCTTTCCGTCCAGAATCTTCGTGTCGAGATCCCCACGCGCCGCGGGGTGCTGGTGGCAATCGACGACCTGTCCTTCGACATCGCCCCCGGCGAGGTGCTCGGCATGGTCGGCGAATCCGGCGCCGGCAAATCGATCACAGGCCAGTCGATCATCGGCCTGCTCGATCCGCCGGCGCGGATCGCCGGCGGCGAGATCCGGCTGGGATCCGAGCGTATCGACAATCTTCCGCCACCGGCCATGCGCCGCATCCGCGGCAAGCGCGTCGGCATGATCTTCCAGGATCCGCTGACCAGCCTGAACCCGCTGTACCGGATTGGCGACCAGTTGACCGAAACCATCCTGACCCATCAGCGGGTCTCGCCGAAGGCGGCGGCGGAAAAGGCGGAACGGCTGCTCGTCGAGGTCGGCATTCCGGCGGCGGGCGCCAGGCTCTCCGCCTATCCGCATCAGTTCTCCGGCGGCATGCGCCAGCGCGTCGTGATCGCGCTCGCGCTCGCCGCCGACCCCGAACTCGTCATCGCGGACGAGCCGACCACCGCGCTTGACGTCTCCGTCCAGGCGCAGATCATCGCCCTCATCAAGCGGCTGTGCAAGGAGCGTGGAACCTCCGTCATGCTGATCACCCACGACATGGGCGTCATCGCCGAAACCGCCGACCGGGTCTGCGTGCTCTATGCGGGCCGGCTCGCCGAACTCGGGGCGGTACGCGACGTCATCAGGCACCCGCAACACCCCTACACGCACGGGCTGATGGCGGCGATTCCCTCGCTCGCCGGCGATCCGGACGAGCGTCTTGCGCAGATTCCCGGCTCGATGCCGCGGCTCGGCGCCATCTCTGCCGGCTGCGCGTTCAACCCGCGCTGCTCGTTCCGTTTCAAGCGATGCCCGGCCGAGCGGCCCGGCATATACGAGGCCGGCCGGAGCCAGGCTTCCTGTTTCCTGCTCGACACGGGCGGACCGGCCGCGCCCGAAAGCGCACTTGCCGCGGCCTCGGCCGCCGGGATCACTGTCCGAGCCCGCCCCGGGGAGGCCAACCGATGAGCGCACGCCTGGATGCAACGCCGCTGTCCGGCCATACCGAAGCCCCGCTGGTCGACATCGAGGGCCTCGCCCGCGTCTTCGACCTGTCGAAGCGCTGGCTGAACCGCATGCTCGACGGCAGTGGCAAGGTGACCCTCACCGCTGTCGACGGCGTCGCGCTTTCCATCCGGCGCGGTGAAACCTACGCACTGGTGGGCGAGTCCGGCTCGGGCAAGTCGACCATCGCCAGGATGGCCGTCGGCCTGCTGCCGCCCAGCGCCGGCACGGTCCGCATCGCCGACGCCGACATATGGGCGGAACGCAGCGCTGCCCGGCAGCGCCGCATCCGCCGACAGATCCAGATGATCTTCCAGGACCCGTTCGCCAGCCTCAATCCGCGCTGGCGCGTGGGCGCCATCGTGGCCGAGCCCATCAAGGCCTTCGGCCTGAAGGCGGATGCGCGGGAGCGGGAACAGCGCGTCGGCGAATTGCTGTCGCTGGTCGGGCTCGACCCGCGCGACGCCGGCAAGTTCCCGCACGAATTCTCCGGCGGCCAGCGCCAGCGCATCGCCATCGCCCGTGCGCTCGCCTCCGAGCCCGACTTCATCGTCTGCGACGAACCGACTTCGGCTCTCGACGTCTCGGTGCAGGCGCAGGTGCTGAACCTGCTGCGCGACCTCCAGCAGAGCCTCGGTCTCACCTATCTCTTCATCAGCCACAATCTCGCCGTCGTCCGGCACATGGCGAGCCGCGTCGGGGTGCTCTATCTCGGCCGTCTCGTCGAGGAAGCTCCGGCGGCAATGCTGTTCGCTCAGCCGAAGCACCCCTATACGCGCATGCTGCTCGACGCCGTACCCGATATCAGCATGGAGACGGTCGAGCGCGAACCCATCGCCGGCGAGATCCCCAATCCGATCAAGCCGCCCCGGGGCTGCCATTTCCATCCGCGCTGCCCGCACGTCATGGAGCGTTGTCGAACCGAGACGCCGCCTGTCTACAATGCCGAAGGCACCGCGGTGCGTTGCCATCTCTACGCCCCGGAAGCCAAAGGTTAGGCCGAAATCAGACGGGATGCGCTCCCGTCGGCCTCCATCAATCGATTACGATCTTTCGATTGCATTTTTTCGCAATCGAATTTATGCGATTTTCAGTTCCGCAATTTTTTCGCCTCACCGCAGCTTTCATCAACCCTCATGCACGGGGCAATCTGGAGACGACCATGACCGGCAAGCCGGACGTCACGGGCTTTTTCGACAAGCGCACATACTCCATCCAATATGTCGTCAGCGATCCCGCGACCAGGAAATGCGCCGTTATCGATCCTGTCCTCGACTTCGACGAGAAATCCGGTTCGACCGCGACCCGCAACGCCGACGCGATCCTCGACTACATCCGGAAGCAGGATCTCGAAGTCGAATGGATCCTCGACACGCATCCTCATGCCGACCACTTCTCGGCCGCCCGCTATCTCAAGCAGAAAACCGGCGCACCAACGGCGATCGGGAAGAAGGTGACGGAGGTCCAGCAACTCTGGAAGGCGATCTACAACCGGCCGGACTTTCCCGCCGACGGCTCGCAATGGGACAGGCTCTTCGCCGAGGGACAAACCTTCTCGGTAGGCTCCATCCCGGCGAAGGTGCTGTTCTCGCCCGGACACACGCTGGCGTCGATTACATATGTGATCGGCGACGCGGCCTTCATCCACGATACGCTCTTCATGCCCGACAGCGGCACCGCGCGCGCCGATTTCCCGGGCGGGAGTGCGGCCCGCCTGTGGCGGTCCATCCAGGAGATTCTCGCGCTGCCCGACGAGACGCGTCTCTTCACCGGCCACGATTACCAGCCCAACGGACGCGGCCCGCTGTGGGAATCGACCGTTGCCGAGCAGAAGGCGACCAACATCCATGTTGCGAAATGCAGGACCGAAGCGGAGTACGTCGCGATCCGCGAGGCGCGCGACAAGACGCTGCCCATGCCGAAGCTCATCCTGCACGCGTTGCAGGTGAACATGAATGGCGGCCTTCTGCCCGAGCCCGAGGCGAACGGCAAGCGCTATCTCAAATTCCCGCTCGACGCGCTCGATGGCGCAGCCTGGGAATGAGGCGGTGAAAAGCCACCTCCGCGCCGGAACGGCCGACATGCTCGACTATGCAGCCGAGGCGGCCGAATTCCTGAAGAAACTCGCCAATCCGAACCGGCTGATGATCGTCTGCACGCTCGTCGAGGGCGAACGTTCCGTGCGCGACCTCGAGGAAACGCTCGGTATCCGCCAGCCGGGGCTTTCCCAGCAAATCGCGGAGTTGCGCGAGGCCGGCTTCATCGTCGGACGCAAGGAATCGAAATCGGTCTTCTACCGCCTGGCCGACGGTCGCGTCGCCGAATTCGTCGCCCTGATGCACCGCCTGTTCTGCGAGACGCCGGAGCAAGCCGATCCTGATGTCGACGGCACTGGATGCTGACGCATCCCCCCGGTGGATGCTCATGCATCCGCCTGACCTCAATCGCCTGCGCCGCCGCCTGGCTTCGCGCCAAAGGGCCTGGGCCACGCGGTCGCGCGGCCCATCGGCCGTCGTTACGACACCATCCTTCGACACACCGAAAGACTCCAATGACCGAATTTACTCCTTTCGCGTCGCTCGCCGGCGGCGCGCTGATCGGCCTGTCGGCCGTGCTCCTGATGCTTTGGGAAGGCCGTATCGCCGGCATCAGCGGCATCGCGGGCCGGCTGCTGCCACCCTATCGTGACGGCGCCTTCCTCTCGCGCGCCGGCTTCGTTGCCGGCCTCGTCGCCGCGCCCCTGGGGATCGCGACGCTCGCGGGCGGCGGGATCACGCAGACGGTCTCCTCCAACCTCCCCTTGATGGTCGTCGCCGGCCTGCTCGTCGGCTTCGGCTCGGTCTACGGCAACGGTTGTACCAGCGGCCATGGGGTATGCGGTCTTTCGCGGCTCTCCATGAGTTCGCTGGTCGCCACAGCGGTCTTCATGATCGTCGCTTTCGTCACCGTATTCATCGTCCGTCATGTGATCTGAGGCGCCTTGATGTCCTTCCCCGTCAATTTCGGACTTGGCCTGCTCTTCGGCATCGGGCTCGTCGTTTCGGGCATGTCCGACCCCGCGAAGGTCCTCAATTTCCTCGACCTGTTCGGAAACTGGGATCCCTCGCTGGCCCTTGTCATGGCCGCGGCCGTCATCGTGACCTTCCTGGGCTACCGGCTGGTGCTACGGCGCGGTCGGCCGATCGCTGGCAAGACATTCCATCTGCCTGATCGAAACGGCATCGACGGCCGAGTGCTGGCCGGGCCGGCCATCTTCGGCATCGGCTGGGGGCTTGGGGGCTTCTGCCCCGGGCCGGCAATCACGGCACTCGGCCTCGGTGCAACAGGCACGCTCGCCTTCGTTCCCGCGATGTTGGTCGGCATGCTCGCGGCGCGCCTGCTCATCGAAACACGCCCGGCCAACGCGACCTGACCGGCGACGGCATCACCTTCGGTGCCGCCATCCGGATCGCGACGCTCACCAGCAAGCAGACGCTCACGGCCGGCGAATTCGTCGTGATCTGAAAGTCGCATCCGGGCCGACCGGAGCGATCCCGGCTCCGGTCGGCCCATCATTCAGGGCAGCCGGAACAGCCGACGCCGCTTCGGTTGTCACCATCTCAGCCGGTCGCCTGCGCGGCTTCGTCCCTGATCTGCTGCAACGCTCCCGAAATGGCGGCCTTGTAGCGGACGAGCGGCGGGCGCACGCCATGTGTCATCAGCATACGCCTGAGCTCGGGCGAGGCACCCGTGATGAACAGCCTGACACCGGCGCGCCGGGCCTTGTGCGCGGCGCCCTCGATGACATTGGCCGCCGTGGAATCGAGGAACGGAACGGCCGCGCAGTCGAGGATGAAGTTCCGGCGGTGATCGGCGATCCGGTCGAGAACGGTGCCGACCGCCGAAGCCGCGCCGAAGAAGAAGGCCCCGCTGATCCGGTAGACCACCGTGTCCGGATCGGCGGCGACGCCCGGATCATAGGCGGCACGCCCGCCATTGCTGCTGTCGGCCATGTCCTCCATGACCAGCGGCGCCGCATGGGTCTCGACCGCGATGGTCGTCGCCATGCGGTGGATGAACAGCACCGAACCAAGCAGGAAGCCGACGACGATGCCTTCCGTGAGGTCGCGGAAGACGACGAGGCCGAAGGTGACGAGCAGTACCACCGCGTCGCCCCAGGACGAGCGCAGAAGGGCAGCGAAGGCGGATTTCTCCACCATGTTCCAGGAGACAATGGCCAGCACACCGGCCAGCGCGGCGAGCGGGATATAGCTGGCGAGCGGCGCCGCCACCAGCATGAACAAAAGCAGGAAGAGCGCATGCAGCATGCCCGAGACCGGGCCATGCGCGCCGGCGCGAACATTCGTGGCCGTCCGAGCAATCGTGCCGGTGACACAGATGCCGCCGAACAGCGCCGAGCCGATATTGGCCACGCCCTGCGCGACGAGTTCACAGTTCGAGCGATGCCGCCGTCCGCTCATGCCGTCTGCGACCACCGCCGACAGCAGCGACTCGATCGCCCCCAGCAATGCGAAGGCGACGGCGTCGGGCAGCACGTCCGCCATCTTTGCCAGGCTCATGCCAGGCAGCGCCGGAAGTTGCAGGCTGCTCGGAATGCCGCCGAAGCGGGTGCCGATCGTCTCGATGGGTAGTTGGGCCGTCGCGCCGACGACCGAAGCGACGGCCACGGCGATGAGCATTCCGGGCCAGCCCGGGCGCCAACGCTTCAGAGCCACGATGGTCAGGACGGTCAAAAGGGCGACGCCGGCCGCTGCGGGATTGACCGTGCCGGCAGCCTCCCCGAGCGCGATCAGCCGCGGCACGAAGGCGCCGGGCTCCTTTCCGGTCAAGGTCAGACCGAACAGATCCTTCAACTGGCTGGCGAAGATGATGACCGCGATGCCGGCGGTGAAGCCCACGGTCACGGGATAGGGAATGAACTTTATGTAGGTGCCGAGCCTGAGAAATCCGATCGCGATCAGGAAGATGCCCGCCATCATGGTGGCCAGGAGCAACCCGTCCACCCCATGCCTTTCGACCGTAGCCGCCACCAGCACGATGAAGGCCCCGGCGGGTCCGCCGATCTGGAAGCGGCTGCCGCCCAGTGCCGAGACGATGAAGCCGCCGATGATCGCCGTGAACAGGCCGCGATCCGGCGAGACCCCCGACGCGATGGCGATCGCCATGGAGAGCGGCAAAGCCACGATCGCCACTGTGAGGCCGGCCAGCAGGTCGCGGCGGAACGCGGCCTTGCCGTAGCCTTCCCGCAGCACCGTCACGAGCTTCGGCGTGAAGAGCTGCGCGAAGGTCGGTTGCGCGCTTGTCGGTACTGCCTTGCTGCCCAATTCTGTCCTGCCCTCCAACAAGGCGTCGGATCGTCGTCTAAACCGGCGGTCGCCGTCGCGGTCGTCCTGCGGCCGAGATCGTCACGGCCGCCTCTGTGCCCTTTCGCTCCGAATCGGCCGAGCCGCCGATCGGCTTCGGGTCCGGCCGTTCCCCGTTCAGGAGCCCGTGCCGGGCCTTTGGGCAGGCGCCGGCTCCTTGAGCCTGACACCGCGCCCGCCGGCATCGCTCGCCTGGTTGTCGCCGATGAGTTCCACTCCCGACGCGTCGAGCGCCTCGATCACCTTCACCAGAGTATCGACCACGCCCCGTACCACGCCGCCGCTGGCTTCCATCCGCTGAATGGTCGGCAAGGACACCCCGGCGCGTTCGGCGAGCGTCTTCTGATCGATGCCGGCGAGCGCCCGTGCCGCACGCATCTGAGCCGAGGTGATTATGGCAAGACTCCTGGCTGAGGATACAGAGTTCATATTTCTGCAATCTATAGTGATGTATCAAGCATCAGTCATGATAATCCAACCATGAGCGACTGCTCCAACGATTGCAAAGAGGGGCGGCGTGCGAGCAGTGTGGAAGGCGGATGAGACACCGCCGGCCGAGGAAACCGCGGAGCCACTCCGAAGGGTCGGCCGATCACCGGCTTCTTGCTCCCGGCTCGGGCGCAGGTGCTCCGACCGGTGGAAGGAAGCTATTTGCCCAGGGCGGGCCCGAGCGTGATCAGGCAGACGGCGACGATGGCCAGGACGATGCCGCTCGACTGGATCATGCTCAGCCGCTCGCCGAAATAGGCGAGCGCGATGGCGTTCACGGCGACCAGTTGGATCACCGCCGAGAGGCTGAAAGCCGAGGCCATTCCGAACTCGCGGACGAGGCGCAGCATGATCAGGTTGCCGGCGGAATAGAGCGCGAGGGTGACGAGCAGCTTGCCGATGCCCGGCTGCAACGCCCACGACTTCGCTACGGTCGCCGCAACCAGGAAGACCACGGTCGAAACACCGAGTTGCAGCATGCCGGACAAGGTCAAGTCGGTCTCCCCGAAGATCCCGGCCACTGCTTTCGACGGTGGCCCGGCGAAACTTCTCGGAGAAACGCCTTTCACCGTCAAGATGTCGGAGTGGTGCGTATGATGGTCCAGCCCGCAGGGCGAAGCGCATTGGGCATTTTTCAGCGCCGCCTGCGTCGATGAAGGTCAGGTCCGAGACGTCCCGAGGATTGCGTCGACGCCGAGCCGACCGCCGCCGAAAACGACGAGGGCAAGGGCCATTGCCGCCCATGGCAGATGGAAGTTCGCCCAGCCGTCGGGAATGGTGATCTGGATCACGGCGGTCATCACAAGCAATCCAAATGCGGCGAATCGGGTGAAAAGGCCGATGACCAGAAGCACCGGGAGGACGATCTCGGCAATGCCCGCGGCCGTCGCCATGGCGATCGGGAACGGATAAGCGAACGCGTGGCCGAAGACGTGCAGCCTGAACTCTTCCATGAACAGGAACTTCGCTCCGTCGGAGAGTTGCAGGAACCCATCCCACTTGGTCAGGCCCGACTTGAAGAAGGGCACCGCCAAGGCGACGCGCAGCGCCAGCAACGGCAGGGATGCCGGAATGGCCGCGAGCAGACGCTCGGCGCGAGCTGCCCAGCCGGGCACCCCCGATACGATCTCAAACGGCTTCGTTTCGCTCGTCATGAAGGCATTCCTTTGTCCTGCTGGATTCCGCTGAAAGCGCCGAGTCCGACAAGGCCGAGGAGAGCGGGTCCGAAATCGAATTGCTCGTCCGCGCCGGACGCTTCCTCAGCCGCTTCGCCGAGCGCCGCACCGCCGAGAAGCGCCGCGGCGAACAGGACATCGCTCGGCGGCAGCACATGCACGACGACCGCCATGTCGGGCCGCACGACCAGAACGGCTTCGGGTCTCCATTCCGCGGGCCGCACGACCGTGGGCTTCTGATGCACGGCCCAGATCGAACCGATCGGGTGCTGCGAGCGGATCAGGCACGCCGACGGATGTGGAACGAGCCTCGAAGCCGGCAGCATCTCCGGTCGGATGGACGCCAGCTCGGCAGCGGCCAGGGGAGCCGCGTCTGCAGCGTGATAGGCCCGGCTCCACGCTGCTTCGATCTGCGCGACGTCGGGCAGATAGGCTAGTCCCCGCGCCGGTTCGAACGACCGAGCAAAGTCCGGAAAGTCGTCTCCATGGCGAAACATGAGCGGCGACGAAGGCATGTGGCCCTGCAGATAGGCACGCGCCATTCCGGCGAAGAAATCCTTGCCGACCAGACGCTCCGTCACGGGAAACCGCTGCGCCAGCGCGCGCGTCAGACCGGCATGGACATTGTTGCGATAGACGGCAAAGCGTACGGCGTCGATGTCGCCGCGGAACGTCATGACGGCATCCGGGACCGGCCTCTCGGGGTCGAGCAAAGCTTCGGCGAAAGAGCGAAGACTGTCGGACGACATGGCTCAAGCCGCCGGGCGATGGTCACGACGGGCCAGGTCATCGGCCAGCATCAGGTCGACGCGGCGAGCTTCGGCATGCAGCGTCGGAAAGTCGGGGACATCGTTGTCCCATTCGATGAGCGTCGGCAGCGCACCGCTGCGCGAGAGCACATGGCGGTAGAGCGCGATCACGTCGCTGCTGACGGCAGTGCCGTGGGCGTCGATCAGCAGGCGATCGCCGATGCCGTCGACTGTTTCCTCGTAGCCGGCGAGATGGATCTCGCCCACATGCCGGATCGGGAAGCGGTCGACATAGGCGACCGCGTCCAGCCGGTGGTTCACCGACGACACCATCACATTGTTGACGTCGAGCAACAGCCCGCATCCGGTACGCTGGGCGACCTGCCCGAGAAAGTCGACCTCTTCGATCGTGCTTTCCCTGAACAGCACATAGGTCGATGGGTTTTCGAGGAGCAGCCGGCGCCCGAGCGCCTCTTGTGTCTCGTCCACATGGTCGACCACGCGAGCAAGGGTCTCGGCCGTGTAGGGTAGCGGCAGGAGATCGTTGAGGAAGCCGGTATCGTGTGTCGACCAGGCGAGATGCTCAGAGAAACTGCACGGCTCGTAGCGGTCGATCAGGCCCCGCAGCCGCTTCAGGTGCTCACGGTCGAGCGGGCCTTCGGCGCCGATCGACAGACCGACCCCGTGAAGGGACAAGGGATAAAGTTCCGCGACCGCATCGAGAAAGCGAAGCGGCGGCCCGCCGGCCCCCATGTAATTCTCGGCATGGACCTCGAAGAATCCGACATCCGGCCGGTCTTCGAGGACATCGGCATAGTGCTCCGGCTTGAGGCCGAGCCCGGCGCGGCGCGGCAGCGCAACGGCTGTGGTCGATGCGGTCATCGCTTTTCCTCCCGATGCGGGCAGAGCACTGTAGTCCGATGCGCGAACAACAGGCGGAACGGCAGCGCCGTTTCGATCGGCGCAACCGCTGGCGCGGGAGGCCCGGTCGCCCGAGCCTCCCGCTCGGCGTCAGCTCTCCATGGGCTCCAGCGATCCCTTGTGGCCATCGACCTCCATCGTCGTGCATGTTCCGGCCGGAACGGCTTTCCAGGCATTGCCCTGATAGTCCTTGGTCGACGTGCCCGCGCAAGTCGTGCCGGCGCCGGCGGCGCAGTCGTTCTGGCCCTTGAGCGCGATGCCGTAGCATTTCTCCTTGCCGACCATCTCGGAGGCGGGGAGCGGTGCGGCAAAGGTTGCCGAAGCGAATGCCGAGGTCAAAGAGCCGGCAAGGGCGAGCGCAAGCGTCGAACGGTTCATGGAACATCTCCTCTTGATGGTTTTCGCGCACCGGGATCGGCCGCGCATCTGCCTTTCGAAGGGGGCAGCCCGTCCGTTACCCGGCAGCGCGGACACAAGTTCGTGATCGACAGCCGATCGCCCTTGGAGGATATTCGCGCAGCCGCGTAACAAACCCGGCCTCGATGCGTAGTGGGGAGGAAGCATTGGTGACCGGCAAGGACGAGGCCGAACTCGCCAGGCTTCTGCGTAGAGCAATCGCAGGAGATGAAAGAGCCTATGCCGAATTTCTGGAACGGACCGCCCTGCTCGTGCGCGGCTTCGTTCGCCGGAAGATCGTGCAGGGCGGGGTCGATCCCGAGGACGTCGTGCAGGATACGCTGCTCGCAATTCACCTGAAACGCCATACCTGGATGGCCGATGCCGCGGTCTTGCCCTGGGTCTACACGATCGCTCGCCACAAGCTGATCGATGCGTTCCGCCGCCGCGGCCGTCACCTTACGGTCGATCTCGACGACGTCGCCGAAACGATTGCCCAGCCCGAACGAGAAGGGGCGAGCGACCGCGACATCGACCGGGCCCTGGGCACGCTGTCTCCGGGCCAGCGGGCGGTCGTCTCGGCGATCTCGGTGGAAGGCCAGTCGATCGCCGAGACGGCGCGCAGGCTCGGCATGAGCGAGGTCGCCATTCGGGTCGCGCTGCATCGCGGGCTTGCCGCGATAGCGCGAAAGTTCGGACGTGAATGAGATGAAGACCGACGATCTCATCAAGGCGCTGAGCGCCGATTTCCGGCCGGTCATGCCGATTGGCCGTGCCTGGTGGATCGCCGCCGCCCTCGGCGCAGCGGTCGCAGCGGTGGTCTTCTTCATTGTGCTCGGTCCTCGCACCGACATCGCAGCCGCCGTCCAGACCGTTCGCTTCCCGTTCAAGTTCGTCGTGACGACGCTGCTCGCCGTGACCGCCTTCGGGTCGTTGCGGGCCTTGTCGCGGCCTGCACCCGGACTGCGCGCCTGGCCCTGGCTTCTGATGGCGCCGGCTCTGCTCGGACTCGCAGTCGTCGCCGAGATCCTGGCCGTCCCCGCCGATCAACTGGCCACACGATTGGTCGGCACCAATCTGGCAGTGTGCCTCACCTTCATTCCTCTGATCGGGATCGGCCCGCTCGCCATCTTCCTCACGGCGCTTCGCCATGGGGCGCCGACACGACCGGTGCTTGCCGGCGCCGTCGCGGGCCTCGCTGCCGGCGGGCTCGCCGCGACGTTCTACGCCGCCCACTGCACGGACGACTCGCCATTGTTCGTCGCGACCTGGTACACGATCGCGGTCGCAATGCTCGCTTTGCTCGGCGCCGTGCTCGCGCCGCGCGTGGCGCGATGGTGAGACGTCAGAACAGCATCCACACGCCGAGGCAGACGGCCGCCACGATGGTCAGCAGCGTGACGGCCTCGGCCCAGCCGCCTTCACGAAGCGGCTGCTCGATGTTGCGGGCGGCCTTGGTGCTGGTGTCAAACCTCGCCGAAACCGGCCTTGCGCATTGCTCCGGCAGGATCGGTACTGGAATGCGCGGCCGCTCCGGGCCGGTCTCGGCGACGAACGGCAAACCTGGACGGACAAGTGGAATGAACGGGTCCGGCGAACGCGGCGAGGCGCGGCCGGCGACAGCTTCGGCGCGAAGGGTCCTTGCAGCGGAAGCCGGACCAACGATCGGCAAGGCGAGTCCTCGTGGCACAGGTCATCGAGCAGCCCTGCCTAGCAGCCCGGCATTGCGCGAGGCTTGCCGCTTCGACCAAGCGAAAACTGGCGATCGCAGCGGGATCGGGTGGGGGGAAAAAGCCGGCGGAAGCGCCCCACAGTGGAGACCTCCGCCGGGATGTCGCCGGTTGGGGCCAGCTACAAAAGAGCCTAAGCTATCGCGCCGATATCTGCAGCAGTCTACTCCCAAATGGGGCATGACGTTACGAAAGCTGCACGCGCCGGCTGCAGATGTCGCCGCGGCTGCTTCTGGCACGGTAAGTCTGCGAGCGAAGGCCCCCAAAACGACAAGTTGCGAGACCAATACCAATATCTGGATCGGTTGCGCCCCGATGCGGTCGGCGATTCAGGCATAATGCACCCAGAAATAGCCAGACGCGACTCAGTCGCCCCGTGATAAAGCTCATGCCGCCGAGGCGGGACCCTGGCAACCGGCGGGCAGGAACCAAGAGCCGACGGCTATGGCAATCGAGAGCCTGGCGGGGTGATCGCGCCGGCACGCCGTCTTGGAGCCCTGCACCGCCGCCACGAAGGGATTCCGGTCAGAGTTCGAACTTCCAGCCGAAGCTCCAGGACTTGCCCCCAAGCCTCTGGATTTCGGTAGGCCCCTGGGGCGGACGTGCCGGCACTTCGATTCGGCCGCCGCCCCAGCTTTTTGCAGCCGCCACTGCCCGGCTTTCGGAATGCCCAGAATGTTGCCGGGCTGGCAGTCCAGCACCGCACAGGATCTTCGTGCGGCATGACCTCGAAAGCGTGAAGTTCGCCCATGCCGGATTCCAGATCGGGTTCCTGCCGCCCGTCGCCCTGCACGCGCTGTCGGCCTGAGCCATTTTGCCGATTTTCGGGAAAGTCGTTTCCCGATTGAGCGCCTTATCGCTCGGTCACCCCCGGCTATGATCGTTTCCGGGATCAACCGGCGAAGAGGTCGTCATGATATCAGCAGCGCAGGCGCGGGATGCCGTCGAACAGTACCGCGAAGAGGGATATGCCGTTGTCAGAGGTTTCGTCGACGGCGACGAACTCATCCGCCTCCAGACGGAATCCCGGGCCGTCTACGACGAAGGCCTGAAACATCAGGCCACCTATCGCCACGGAAATCTCAATTTCCAGATCCTGCCCGAAGCGCAGTTCGGCAAGCGTTACGTGCTTCAGGCCTACTGGTTCTCCTGGGTAAACAAGTATTTCGAGGAGTTCCGGCGCAACCCCGACTATCTCAAGCTGCTCGAAGGCCTGATCGGGCGCGACATCAAGCAGATCGCGCAGCAACTCCACTGGAAGCCGCCGGGCGCGAATGTCACCGGCTATCGCTTCCATCAGGACCTGCGCTTCCGCAGCCAGAGCGAATATGACACGGTCGTCGACGCGACTGTCACGACCGGCCTCGCAGTGGATCGCGCAACGCGGGAAAACGGCTGCCTTCAGGTCGTGCCGGGAAGCCACAAGCGTGGTTATCTCGCTCTCTCGGACGAAGGACACGGTCAGCTCATGAAGGGCCTGACCGCCGAGGACGAATTGGCCGAGGTCGGTATCGACCCGTCCGATATCGTCGCGCTCGAGTTGGAGCCCGGCGATCTCGCAATGTGGGGGCTGTTGACGGTGCACGGCTCGGCGCCCAACCAGTCCGGGCACGACCGCGCCTTCCTCCTGTCGAGCTATGTGCGGGCCGACGCCAGCCCGCGCGGCGAATGGGCCTTCAAGGACGGTGTCTCCACCCCGCTCGGCGACACCCCGAAGCTGTGCAAATACGACAAGCTCTTCGAGGAGCCGGGCCCATCCTACGACACGACCGAATGGTGGAAGTGACCGGACCGCGCCGTGTCGCTTGTGACGGGATCCCGCGTTCGCGCGGGGTCCCGAAGGCGTTTGCGTGCAGGCGAGAGCAACGGTCGGCGTGTCACCCGTTCCTTCCCGCCCCGCCCCCCTCACCCAGCCTCCGCGGAGGCTGGGTGAGGGGGCGCCGCGCGCTCACCGACAATGTGGAGTTCAGACTACCCCTCCAGGTCCGGGGACAATTCCCGGATCAGGAAATCGACGAAGGCGCGCACCTTGGCCGCGACATAGGTACGGTGTGGATAAAGCGCATAGATCGGGCTCGACTCGGGTCGGAACTCCTCGAGCAGCACTTCAAGCTGGCCGCTACGGATAGCATTGTCGACGAGCAGGCTGGGCAGGTTGCCGATGCCGAAACCGGCCAGCGTCATCTGATAGGCGGCCTCGACGCTGTTGGTCGATATGCGTCCGCCGACGGGCGCCGCGAACGGCCCTTCGGGCGTGGTGAAGGGCCAGGTGCCGATGCGCTTGGCGAAGTTGCTGAGCACGCAGTTGTGCCCCGCCAGTTCCCCGGGATGCATCGGCCGGCCATGTCGCTCGCAATATTCCGGCGTCGCGCAGACATAGTTGCGCACCTCGCCGAGCCGGCGCGAGATGAGCGCGGAATCGTTCTGCTGCTCGAAGCGGATGGCGACGTCGTAGCCCTCCTCGACCACGCCGACGACATAGCGAGAGGTGAGGTTGAATTCGACCGTGATCAGCGGATTCTCCTCGAGGAACTTCGGCACCAGCCTGGTGATGCGGGTGTGGCCGAGCACGTTGGAGCAGGAGATGCGGATCACGCCGCGCGCCTCCCGGTGCAGCCCGCGTGTGACGTCCTGAAGTTCCTGCACGTCGTCGAGAAGCGTTCGGGCGCGGCTGCCATATTCGCGTCCGGCCTCCGTCAGTGCGAGCCGGCGCGTCGTGCGGTTGATCAGGCGAACGCCGAGGTCGTCCTCCAGTTCCTTGATGGTGCGGCTGACCGCCGTCGTCGACATGTTGAGGTCGCGGGCGGCCGCCGACAGGCTGCCCAGCAGGCAGACGCGGTCGAACACCTTCATCGCGGTCAGCAAATTCATTCCGGCGAGCCCTCCGATCCCCAGGCGCTTCGATCAGCCATCAAACCGTGGCGTGCCGAACCGCGGAGCCAGAAATCCAACAGCTTTGGACGCGAAATCAACAATGGGAGAAACCGACATGACATCCAGCAAGCAGCATCCGGCCATCGCGATGTTCGCCAGCGAGACCAGGCGCGGGCGGCTCGACCGGCGTGAGTTCTTTGCGCTCGCCGGCGCGCTGGGCGCGAGCGCGGCTGCCGCCTACGCCCTTATCGGCCTGCCCGTGCCCGCCGGCGCAGAGGAAATGGTCCAGCCGAGAAGGGGCGGTATATTGCGCGTCAGCATGCAGGTGATGGCGCTCGATGACCCACGCAAATTCAGCGTCTCGCAGATGGGCAACGTCGCCATGCAGTTTCTCGAGCCGCTGGTGCGCTGGAACCACGACTTCACCTTCCGCCCGATGCTGCTGGAAAGCTGGCAGGTCAATGCCGACGCAACCGAATATGTGCTCAATGCGCGCAAAGGGGTGAAATGGTCGAACGGCGACGACTTCACCGCCAGGGACGTGGCCTTCAACATCACCCGCTGGTGCGACAAGGATGCGCCGGGCAACTCGATGGCCGGCAGAATGAGCGCTCTCGTCGACCCCGACACCAAGAAGGCGCGCGAAGGCGCCATCACCGTCAAGGACGACCACACGGTGGTGCTCAAGCTGTCGCGGCCCGACATAACCATCATCCCGGCCATGACCGACTATCCGGCCCTGATCGTCCACCACTCCTTCGACGAGCGCGGCGAGTTGCTCTCCGCCCAGCCGATCGGCACCGGCCCGTTCGAGCTGACGGCCATGGATGTCGGTGTGAAGGCTTCCGTGCGGCGCCGGCCGGACGGTTCCTGGTGGGGCGGCGACGTCTATCTCGACGGCATCGATTGGATCGACTACGGCACCGACTCCGCCGCCACCGTGTCGGCCTTCGAATCCGGCGAGATCGATCTCAACAGCCAGACCCAGACATCCGACGTCGCCATGCTCGACGCCATGGGGCTCGTCATGTCCGAGATCGTGACCGCGACGACCATCGTCGCGCGCACCAATGTCAACGCCAAGCCCTATGACGACAAGCGCGTGCGCAACGCCATCCAACTCGCCGTCGACAACGAGGTGGTGCTCAAGCTCGGCGCCAACGGCATGGGCGCGGTCGCGGAGAACCATCATGTCGGGCCGATGCACCCGGACTATGCCGCACTGCCGCCGGTTCGCCGCAACCCGGAAAAGGCTTGCGCCCTGCTCGCCGAGGCGGGCCAGGCCGACCACGAGTTCGAACTGATCTCGGTCGATGCGGACTATCGCAAGGAGTCGTCCGACGTGATCGCCCAGCAGATGCGTGACGCCGGCTTCAAGGTGAAGCGAACCGTCTATCCGGAATCGACCTTCTGGAACGACTGGACGAAATATCCCTTCTCGACCACCAACTGGAACGCCCGACCGCTCGGCATACAGACGCTCGCATTGGCCTATCAGTCCGGGACGGCATGGAACGAGAGCGGCTTCTCCGACCCCGATTTCGACGCCAAGCTGCAGCAGGCCAATGCCATCGCCGATGCCGACCAGCGCCGCGCCGTGATGAAGGAGCTGCAGCAGATCCTGCAGGATTCCGGCGTTATCGTTCAGCCCTTCTGGCGCAAGCTTTTCTGCCATATGCGGCCCAACGTCAAAGGCTACAGCATGCACCAGGCCTATGAGCAGCATTTCGAGAAGACCTGGCTGGCCTGATTATCCCTTTGCCGCGCGTTCGGTTGGACGCGCGGCAACTTGCCTGGCCGCAACCAGAACCGTTTCGGCATCGTTATGACATCCGAAATCTAATGTTTCCGTCCGTTGCGCTCGCCTTCCCCGGCGGCGAGCGCCGACCGAACCGCGGCGTGGCGCTTCGGACAGAGCGCGCAGATGCCGCCGCATGGTCCGCGCTCCAGGTCGGTTGCATCCGCTGCCGTGGGCGTATCCGCCGTCATGTCTTTCGGAATTCCAGCTTCGATCATCGCTTCTCTCCCGCAACGTCTGCAGGAGAGTCTAGCCGCGACCCGCATGACGATAAGGACCTGGCTTCGGCAACGACTTTCCCTATTTCGGGGAAAATCCCGGATGCACTCTCGGCACCCCTGCAAATCCTGCCGTATTGCCGCGATTGCGCGCCGAAAACCGGTTTCCACTTTCGCCGCGAATGCTTTATAGCGCTCGCTCCATGAGCACCCCGATCTCCCACATCCGCAACTTCTCCATCGTCGCGCATATCGACCATGGCAAGTCCACCCTCGCCGACCGCCTCATCCAGATGACGGGCGGGCTCGACGCGCGCGAGATGAAGGAGCAGGTGCTCGACAACATGGATATCGAGCGCGAGCGCGGCATCACCATCAAGGCACAGACCGTGCGCCTGCGCTACCGCGCCAGGAACGGCGAGGAATATGTCCTCAACCTCATCGACACGCCGGGCCATGTCGACTTCGCCTATGAGGTCTCCCGGTCGCTCGCCGCCTGCGAGGGGTCGCTGCTGGTCGTCGACGCCTCCCAGGGCGTCGAGGCGCAGACGCTCGCCAATGTCTATCAGGCGATCGACAACAACCACGAGATCGTGGTGGTGCTCAACAAGATCGACCTGCCGGCCGCCGAACCGGACCGCATCCGCGAGCAGGTCGAGGAGGTGATCGGCATCGACGCCAGCCAGGCCGTGCTGATCTCGGCCAAGACAGGCATCGGCATCGAGGACGTGCTGGAGGCGATCGTGCAGCAGTTGCCGCCGCCGCGCGAAGGCGACGCCTCGGCGCCGCTCAAGGCCATGCTGGTCGACAGCTGGTACGACGCCTATCTCGGCGTCATCGTGCTGGTGCGCGTCATCGACGGCGTGCTGAAGAAAGGCCAGACCATCCGCATGATGGGGACGGGCGCGAAATATCCGGTCGAGCGCACCGGCTATTTCACGCCGAAGATGATCCAGGCGGACGAGATCGGCCCCGGCGAGTTCGGCTTCATCACCGCTTCGATCAAGGAAGTGGCCGATACGCGCGTCGGCGACACCATCACCGAGGACCGCCGGCCGACCGACACCCCCCTGCCCGGCTTCAAGCCGGCGCAGCCGGTCGTCTTCTGCGGCCTGTTCCCTGTCGACGCCGCCGATTTCGAGGACCTGCGCGCCGCCATGGGCAAGCTGCGCCTGAATGACGCCTCCTTCTCCTTCGAGATGGAGACCTCGGCCGCACTGGGCTTCGGTTTCCGCTGCGGCTTCCTCGGCCTGCTGCATCTGGAGATCATCCAGGAGCGGCTGGAGCGCGAATTCAACCTCGATCTCATCGCCACTGCGCCGAGCGTGGTCTATCGCATGCATCTGACCGACGGCACGGTGAAGGAATTGCACAACCCGGCCGACATGCCCGATCTGGTCCGCATCGACCATATCGAGGAGCCGTGGATCCGCGCCACCATCCTGACGCCCGACGACTATCTCGGCAGCATCCTGAAACTGTGCCAGGACAGGCGCGGCATCCAGGCCGACCTTTCCTATGTCGGCAAACGTGCCATGCTGGTCTACGACCTGCCGCTCAACGAGGTCGTGTTCGATTTCTACGACCGGCTGAAGTCGATCTCCAAGGGTTACGCCTCCTTCGACTATCACCTCACCGACTATCGCGAGGGCGACCTCGTGAAGATGTCGATCCTGGTCAATGACGAGCCGGTCGATGCGCTGTCCATGCTGGTCCACCGCACGGCGGCGGAGAAGCGCGGGCGCACCATGTGCGAGAAGCTCAAGGAGCTCATCCCGCAGCACATGTTCAAGATTCCCATCCAGGCTGCCATCGGCGGCCGCATCATCGCCCGCGAGACCATCTCGGCGCTCAGGAAGGACGTGACCGCCAAGTGCTACGGCGGCGACGTCACGCGCAAGCGCAAGCTCCTGGAGAAGCAGAAGGAAGGCAAGAAGCGGATGCGCCAGTTCGGCAAGGTCGACATCCCGCAGGAAGCCTTCATCCAGGCGCTGAAGATGGGAGACTGAAGCATATCTGTCCGGGCCGCGGTTTCCTCCAGCCGTTGCCCGCCCTACGGTCTCCTGAACCCCGTGGGGCCGCCATAGAGATAGCCTATGCGGTCGATCGCCTCGCGCAATGGCTCGCGCGAAACCATCATCGTGTGGCCGTTCGCGTGGATCAGGGTTACCGCGTCGAGCATGATGCCGACATGGCCCTTCCAGAAGACCAGATCGCCGCGCGCAAGGTCCGCGAAGTCCAGGCCGGGATCGAAGGCCTCGCCGGCCGTCGCGGCCTGCATGTCGGAATCGCGCAGCACTTCCCTTCCCGCCATGCGCATGGCGAGTTGCACCAGGCCCGAGCAGTCGATGCCGAAGGCCGAGACGCCGCCCCACAGATAGGGCGTGCCCAAGAGTTCCTCCGCGACCGCGACATAATCGGCCGCATGCCGGCCGACCGGCACGATGTGCCGGGCGATCACCGCCTCGCCGGAGGCAAGCAATGCATAGGCGGTGCCGCGTGTCTCGGCCGCACCCGTCACAACCAGCTCCGTACCGAGCGAGAGGGTATCGCCACGCGGCAGCTTCATGTCGGGGCCGGGATAGACGAAGGTGCGCGGCACGGAAACGACATGGGTCGCGGCCCCGCCGCGTGGCTCGAGCGCAGTATCGGCGACATAGCCGACATAGCGATCGCGTTCGGACTGGATCCAGCACCAGCCCTCAGCCTCGTCGAACAGGACGACATCCTCGCCGCGCATCATCTGCGTCGATAGGCCGGCATCGGGCCGCGGCGCGCCCCTGACGTCGGCTATCGCCGCCGCGATGCGCGCCGGCCGGCCGGCGACGAAACGCGCTGCCTCGACCTGGCCTTCGAGGCGCATGTCGGCGAGATCGGGGCGATAGGCATGCAGCCGCTTGTCCAAAGTCGTCACAGCGGAAGTTCTCCGGCACGCGCGATGATATCGTCCCCGAAGCGCTCGACGAAGAGCGCCCCGTCGACGGTGCGCTTCACCAGAACGTTGCGCTTGTCTTTCTGGTCGCGATGGCGCGAGACGAATTTGAGCGCGCCCATCGTGTCCAGGGCCCTCGTAACGACGGGTTTCGTCACGCCGAGCCGGGCGGCGAGCCCGCGCACCGTATGCGGCGGCGGGTCGAGATAGATGGTAAGCAGGATCGCCCACTGCCGCATGGTGAGATCAGGCGTGCCCTCATGCACCTGGGAAAGGCTCACCTGCTGCCACAATCGCAGTGCTTCGATCGGCCGCAAGACGACTGCCATGGAAGCATGCCCGCAAATTGTTTCGGTCCCGTTCCATTGAAGACGGAATCGCGATGCCGCGCAACCCGTCAGCCGGCGTAGCGCCGACTGATCAGTTGCTCCAGGGCCCGGATGCCTTGCGCCTCGCCGCCGGTCGGGCAATGCGGCCGGTCGGCAGGGCTCCAGCCGAAGATGTCGAAATGAGCCCAGCTTTCGGTCTTCTCCACGAACCGCTTGAGGAACAGTGCCGCGGTGATCGAGCCTGCGAAACCGTCTGACGTGACGTTGTTCATGTCGGCCACCTTCGACGACAGCTTGGCGTCGTAGGGCTTCCACAGCGGCTGGCGCCAGAGCGGATCGGCGGCAGTCTGCGCCGCCTTCGTGATTTCGGCCGCAAGCGCCTCGTCCGATGTGTAGAACGGCGGCAGGTCCGGTCCGAGCGCCACGCGTGCGGCACCCGTCAAGGTCGCCATGTCGACCAGGAGCTGCGGCTCCTCCTCGTCGGCCAGCGCCAGGGCGTCGGCGAGGATCAGCCGGCCTTCGGCGTCGGTGTTGCCGATTTCGACGGTGAGGCCTTTGCGGCTCTGCAAGACGTCGCCCGGGCGGAAGGCGTTGCCTGAAATGGCGTTTTCGACAGCGGGGATCAGCACGCGCAGCCTGACCTTCAGGCCCGATGCCATGATCATCGCGGCGAGGCCGAGCACATTGGCCGCACCGCCCATGTCCTTCTTCATCAGGAGCATGCCGCTTGCCGGCTTGATGTCGAGCCCGCCGGTATCGAAGCACACGCCCTTGCCGACCAGCGTCACCCTGGGCGCCGATTTCGGGCCCCAGCCGAGGTCGATCAGCCGGGGCGCTTCGGCCGAGGCGCGCCCGACCGCATGGATCATCGGAAAGTTCCCGGCGAGCAGGGCGTCGCCTTTGACCACCGAGACAGTGGCCTTATGCGTCCTGGCGAGTTTGCGGACGGCCTCTTCGAGAGCCTCCGGCCCCAAATCGTTGGTCGGCGTGTTGATAAGGTCGCGGGCGAGGAACACGCCCTCGGCAATGCGTCTCACCCTGCCGAGATCGACGCCGGCCGGCGCGGCGAAGCGCAGCGCCTGGCCCGGCTTCTTGCCGTAGCGGGTGAAGGCGTAGCCGCCGAGCGCGAGACCCAGCGTGGCGATCTCGGCCGAGGCAGGTGTCGCCACGAAATGCCAGTCGCCTTCGGGCAGGCTGCGGGCCAGCGTTCCCGTGGCCAGCGCGCCGAAGCCGTTGTCGCCATTGCCCATGCCCAATAGCGCGCCGGCCAGCTTGCCGTCCTCGCCGGGCAACATCAGTACCTTGCCCGCCTCGCCAGAGAACCCGTTTGCCTTCGCCCAGGCCAGCGCCGACGGCTCCAGCCCCGCCGCTTCAAGCCCGTTCTTGCCGACCAGGTGGACGGGCAGGCTGCCACGCGGCTTCTTTTCGATCAGTTCCAACGGCATCGCATACTCCAGCTCGTTGCATGACGCTCATAGAGGGCATGTCTTAACCATCCGTTAGGGTTAACGGAATATTTCTCCGGAACGGCAGGACGGCCGCCGGGGGGCCGTGACGGAACGGGAGCGGCGATGTCGACCATCCACGAAAAGCGAACCGCTGGACGACGGCTCCTGACCGTCTCCCTTCTGCTCCTGGCCGCCGGCGTCGCGGGTTGCGCCGACCGGAACATGACCACGGGCTCGATCTCCCGCTCCACCTCCGGCAAGCCGGTCGAGCAGATGTCGACAAACGAGCTTCAGGGTGCGGCCAATGCGCTCGGCGCGGCCTTTGCGCGCGATCCCAAGAACAAGGCGACGGCAATGCGCTACGCGGCCGTCCTGCAGATGAACGGCCGTTCCGACCAGGCGCTGGCCGTAATGCGCAAGCTCGCGATCGGCTATCCGAAGGACCGCGACGTGCTCGCCGCCTATGGCAAGGCGCTTGCCTCCGCCGGGCAGCTCGAGCCGGCGCTCGACGCCGTGCGCCGCGCGCAGACGCCCGAATATCCCGACTGGAAGCTGGTCTCGGCCGAGGCCGCCATCCTCGACCAGCTCGGCCAGTCGGCCGAGGCACGCAATCTCTACCGGCGCGCCCTCGACCTCAAGCCGGACGAACCTTCGATCCTTTCCAATCTCGGCATGTCCTATGTGCTGGAAGGCGACCTCCGAACGGCCGAAACCTATCTGCGGTCCGCCGTCGAAAAACCCGGCGCCGACAGCCGGGTCCGCCAGAACCTCGCTCTCGTGGTCGGGCTGCAGGGCCGTTTCGACGAAGCCGAGCAGATCGCCCGCCAGGAGCTGTCGCCCGAGCAGGCCCAGGCCAATGTCGCCTATCTGCGTTCCATGCTGTCGCAGCAGAACGCCTGGAGCCAGTTGAAGAAGGCCGACAAGCAGGAAGCCAAGGTCAATTGACGCGGACCGCCATCGGGCGGCTCGACGATTGAGCCGGCGCACCGTCCGAGAGCGCACTGCGTGGCGCACCCCTCATCCGACCTCGCTTCGCGAGGCCACCTTCTCCCACAAGGGGCTAGCGTGTGCACACAAGTGGTTCGTTGTGCTGTCAAGAGGGATTTGTGGTGATCGTGGCTTGAAGCCGTTGAATCGTTTGTGATTCTGTATCTGCCGTTGTTGATTCGGGAGACATCGACTGTGGCACTGTTGCGTCTTGGACACTTCAGCGACCTGCGCCTGCAAAAAAGGGGGACATGGTGCTGGAGCGCGTATGCACGCGGATCAGCACGAGCCTGCGTCAGTTGGCCGACACACGCGCCGAAAAGATCGCGTTCACGCGCTTCTTTGGCAATCCGCGCGTGAGCCCGCTGGAGATCCTGCGCACCGCGGCGGCCCGAGCCGGCGAAGCGGCGGCCGGGCGTCACGTGCTGATCATCGAGGATACCAGCGAGATCAACTATCAGGCCAAGGCCTTGCGCAAGCGCGGCCTTGGCCGGGTCGGCAACGGCACCGATGTCGGCCTGTTCGTGCATCCGGCGCTGGCTGTGGATGCCGCCGACGGCAGCGTGCTGGGCCTTGCCGGTGCCACGATCTGGCGGCGCACCAAGCCCAAGCAGGCGAACTATCAGGCGCTGCCGATCGAGGACAAGGAAAGCCACAAATGGCTCGCCACCGCCCAGGCGGCGCGCCGGGCCTTGCCCGAGACGCCGCTTGCCACGGTGATCGCCGACCGCGAGGGCGACATCTACGAAGTGTTCGCCCGGCTGCCCGACGCGCGCACGCATGTGCTGATCCGCGCCACCAAGGATCGGGCGCTTGCCGAGCACGGCCGCCTGTTCGCCGAAATCGCCAAACAGCCCGAAGCCGGCCGTCTCGTCTTCGAACTGGAGGCCCGCCCCGGCCGGCCGGGACGCACCGTCACCCTCGCCGTCCGCTTTGGCCAGGCCAGCATACGCCAGCCCAAGACCGGCGCCGACCGGCGCGATCCGCGCTCGCTCAGCCTCAACATCGTGGAGGTGCGCGAGATCGATCCGCCATCGCCCAAGGAGGCGGTGATCTGGCGGCTGCTGACCACCCACAGCGTCACCACGCTGGCCGATGCCGCCCGCATCGTCGACCTCTACCGCCGGCGCTGGACCATCGAACAGCTGTTTCGAACCCTGAAGTCGCAGGCCATCGATGTTGAGGAAAGCCTGCTTGCCGACGGCGAGGCGCTCGAACGACTGGCTGCAACCACGCTGGTCGCCGCCACAAGGGTCATGCAACTCGTCCATGGCCGCGATGCGGCCGGCGCCGCCTTCGAGGCGGCGCGGCTGTTCGATCCGGCCGAGATCACCGTCCTCGAGGCGCTGATCCGCAGGCTCGAAGGCAGGACCGAAAAGCAGAAGAACCCGCACCCCCGACACAGCCTCGCCTGGGCCGCCTGGGGCATTGCCCGGCTCGGCGGATGGACCGGCTATGCCAGCGAACGGCCCCCGGGCCCCATTACATTCACCCGTGGCCTCCGACGCTTCCACGCCATCGCCGAGGGTTTTGCCTTGGCCAGAAGCCTTCAACCACAGATAGATGTGTGCGCACGCTAGCCCCTTGTGGGAGAAGGTGGCCGCGCCCACGGGTCTTGCCTCCGGCAAGCCCGAGGACAGGCTCCGCGCGGTCGGATGAGGGTATGCTACGCACTGGGCCCTATCGCTTACAAAATCGCACAACGTGTCTTCAGAAAAGCGATGCCGATTTTCGGTGAACCGCCCGCTAGAAAATTCCGCGCTCGCTGACGGTGATGCCGGCCGGGCCCAGGATCACGGCGAACAGCACCGGCAGGAAGAACAGGATCATCGGCACGGTCAGCTTGGGCGGTAGGGCAGCCGCCTTCTTCTCGGCGGCGTTCATGCGCATCTCGCGGCTTTCATTGGCCAGCACCCGCAGGGCCTGCGCTACCGGCGTGCCGTAGCGTTCGGCCTGGATCAGCGCCTGGGCCACCGACTTCACCGTTTCCAGCCCGGTGCGCGAGCCGAGATTGTCGTAAGCCTGCTTGCGTTCCGGAAGGAAGGAAAGCTCCGCATTGGTCAGCACGAGTTCCTCGGCGAGTTCGACCGACTGCGAACCGATCTCCTCAGCCACGCGGCGGAAGGCCGCCTCCACCGACATGCCCGATTCCACGCAGATCAGCGTCAGGTCGAGCGCGTCGGGCCATGCCTTCTGGATCGACGCCTTGCGCTTGGTCGCGCGGTTGGACACGTAGAGCACCGGCAGATAGAAGCCGGCATAGGCGGCCAGGATGCAGACGAACAGCTTCATGAAGAGCGGGCGCTCAGCCAGGCCGTCGAGCAGGAACACGTAGAACGCCGCCAGAGCGAGCCCGACGAAAGGCAGCACAAGACGGAAGAACAGGAAGCGCGTCAGCGGATTCTGTCCGCGAAAGCCGGCCACGCGAAGCGAATTCAGCGTCTTCTCGTCGGCCAGCGCGCGGCGCAGATCGAGCCGCTCCACGACGTTGCGCATGCCGATCGACTGCTCTTCGCGCAACCCCTTGCGCCGCCGGTCCGCCTCCGCCGCGAGCCGCATCCGCTGGCGGGCCCGCAGTTCCTCCCGCTCGAGGGCAACAGCCTTCATGCGGGACTTCAGCGAGTTGCCGCCGAGCGTCTGGAGCAATGTCAACAAGGTCGCGAAGACGGCGATCGCAACCAGCATCGCAATCATGAAGGAAGGATCGGTGACGGTCTCGACGATGGTTTCGGTCACGGCTCCAGCCTCCGCCCCTTGCCTGGCACTGGATGTTCGCACATCCAGCGGGCGCGGATGCTGCGCATCCACGCGACCTCGATCGCCGGCGCGGCCCATCCGGCCCGCCCGGCTTTCGCGCCAACGGGCGCGGGGCCCGGTCGCGCGCGCCAACGGTCGATGAGATCGACCATTGGTATCATATCTCGAAATTCATCATGCTGCGCATGACGAAGATACCGATCGCCATCCAGACGCCGGAGACGATGAGGATCATGTGTCCCGTGCTCGTGACGAACAGCGGCATGATGTAGGCCGGGCTGGAAAGATAGACGAGAAAAGCGACGAGGAAGGGCAGCGCGCCGATGATCACGGCCGAGGCCTTGGCTTCCATGGACAAGGCCTGGATCTTGGCCTTCATCTTCTTGCGGTCGCGCAGCACCTTGGACAGGTTGCCGAGCGCCTCGGAGAGATTGCCGCCTGCCTGCTGCTGGATCTGGATGACGATCCCGAAAAAGCCCGCTTCGGGGCACGGCATCGTCTCGCCCATGCGCAGGGCCGCCTCGGGCGTCGAAAGCCCCATCTGCTGCGCTTCCACGATGCGCCGGAATTCGGTGCGCACAGGCTCCGGGGAGTCGCTGGCGATGAGCCGGATGCCGTCGTTGAGCGGCAGGCCCGACTTCACGGCACGCACCATGATATCAAGCGCATTGGGAAACTCCTCGAGGAAGGCCTTGACCCGGCGCGCCCGCAGGAACGAGACGAACCAGCGCGGCAGGCCGACCGCGCCGACCACGAGCGCGCCGAGGGCGACGAGCAGCGGCGCGCCGGCGAGATAGGCCACAGTTCCCAGAACCACGCCGACGACCGCCGAAAAGAGATAGAAGCGCTCGATGGAGAGCGACAGGTCGGCCTGCCTGATCTGCACCTTGAGCGGCGCCTTCTTGCTGTTCCGGTCGCGGACCTTCTGCTTCTCCTCGAGTTCCTTCAGCGAATCCTGGACCGACTTGCGCCGCTTGGCGGCCTCGGCCGCGCGGTCGCGTGAGGCTTTCACGCCGGCATGGTCGGTGTCGGCGCGCCGCACCGTGTCGAGGCGCTTCTCGACGTTGCGTTCGTTGGCGATCCTCTTGAAGAGCAGCGCATAGGCAATCGCGCCCGCGCTCACGGCGGCCAGGACCACGAATACCAATATGTCCCTGTCGATGCCGAACATCGCTCCCGCCCTCGTCAGCCGGCCTGCTTTTCCATGGCTTCGAGCGCGTTGGCCAGCCGCTGCTCCTCGCCATAATAGCGGGCCCGGTCCCAGAAGCTCGGGCGTCCGATGCCCGTGGAGATGTGATGGCCGAGCAGACGGCCGTTCTGATCCTCGCCCTTGATGTCGTAGAGGATGAGGTCCTGCGTGATGATGACGTCGCCCTCCATGCCGACAACCTCGGTGACGTGGGTGATGCGGCGTGAGCCGTCGCGCAAACGCGCTGCCTGGATGATGACGTCGACCGAGCCGACGATGATCTCGCGCACGGTCTTTTGCGGCAGCGCGTACCCGCCCATGGCGATCATGGACTCCATGCGGTTCAGGCATTCGCGCGGCGAGTTCGAGTGGATCGTGCCCATCGAGCCGTCATGGCCGGTGTTCATGGCCTGCAGCAGGTCGAACACTTCGGGGCCGCGCACCTCGCCCACGATGATCCTTTCGGGTCGCATGCGCAGGCAGTTCTTGACGAGATCGCGCATGGTCACCTCACCCTCGCCCTCTAGGTTGGGCGGACGCGTCTCCAGCCGGACGACGTGCGGCTGCTGGAGCTGCAGTTCGGCGGAGTCCTCGCAGGTGATCACGCGCTCGTCGCGATCGACATAGTTGGTCAGGCAGTTGAGCAGCGTGGTCTTGCCCGAGCCGGTGCCGCCGGAGATGACGACATTGCAGCGGACGCGCCCGATGATCTTCAGCACCTCGGCGCCTTCCGGCGAGATCGCGCCGAAGCGCACGAGTTGGTCAAGCGTCAGCTTGTCCTTCTTGAACTTGCGGATGGTGAGCGCGGCGCCGTCGATGGCGAGCGGCGGTGCGATCACGTTGACGCGGGACCCGTCGGGAAGGCGCGCGTCGCAGATCGGCGAGGACTCGTCGACGCGGCGGCCAACCTGGCTGACGATGCGCTGGCAGATGTTGAGCAGTTGCTGGTTGTCGCGGAAGCGGATGCCGGTCTGCTCGACCTTGCCGTTGACCTCGATGAAGACCTGCCGGGCGCCGTTCACCATGATGTCGGCGATGTCGTCGCGGGCCAGGAGCGGCTCCAGCGGCCCGTAGCCGAGCACGTCGTTGCAGATGTCGTCGAGCAGTTCCTCCTGCTCGGAGATCGACATCGCGAAGTTCTTGATCGCGATGATGTCGTTGACGATATCGCGGATTTCCTCGCGCGCGCTCTCCGGATCGAGGTTGGCGAGCTGCGACAGGTCGATCGTGTCGATAAGAGCCGAGAAGACCTGGGACTTGGTATCGTAATAGGTTTCGCTGCGCTCGCGCTGCTGGCTGCGCGGCGGCGCCGGGGGCGTGGGTGCCGGCGCCTCGGCGGCGCGGCGCGCGGTGCGGCGGCGAGCGCGGACCCGGCCGGCGTGACCACAGGCGGGCGGCTCGCCGCCGCGGGGGACGGTGCCGGCGGACGGAATTCCGGCACCACCCGGCTTCCGTCTTCACTGCCTCGCTTGCCGAACATGGCGCTCTATTTCTTTCCGCGCTTCAGCTTGCCGAGCAGGCTCGACAGGCCCGGCTTCGTCCGCGTCTTGACCTCGCTGCGGCCGGTCAGCATGTGGGCGATCTCGCTGATCTTCAGGACGATCGGGTTCTGCTTTTCCATCTCGCCCAGCATGCGGCCATTGTTCGCCGCGTTGCCGAACAGCTGGGCGTCGAAGGGGATGACGGCCATCGGCGCGATGCCGAGCGGCTCGGCGAAGTCGGCGGCCGAGATCTCGGGGCGCTTCGGAACGCCGGCCTGATTGATGATGAGCCTCGGCGCCGGATCGTTGGGCCTGAGCTTCTTCAGCATGTCGACCAGGTTCTTGGTGTTGCGCAGATTGGCGAGCTCCGGCGTCGCAGTGATGACCACATCGTCGGCCTGGGTCAGGATGCTCTTGGCCCAGCCGCTCCAGAGATGAGGAACGTCGAGCACCAGCAGCGGGGCGGTGCGCTGGGCGACGTCGATGATCTGGGTGAAGGCGTCGGGGTCGAAATCATAGACGCGGTCGAGGGTGGACGGCGCCGCCAGCAGCGAAAGGCGTTCCGCGCACTGCGCCAGGAGCCGGTCGAGATAGACCTCGTCGATGCGTTCCGGGGCGAAAACCGCCTCGGCGATGCCCTGTGCGGGATCCTGGTCGAAATTGATATTGGCCGTGCCGAAGGCCAGGTCGAGATCGGCGACCACGACCTCCGAACTGAAAAGCGTCGACATCGCCCAGGCGACGTTGTGGGCGATGGTCGAGGAGCCCACCCCGCCCTTGGCGCCGACGAAGGCGATGGAGCGCCCGATCGGCTCGGCCTCGGGGTCGGTGAAGATCGCGGCGACCACGCTGACGATGTCGGCCATGGAGACAGGCGCCACGACATATTCCGAAATGCCGGAACGGATCAGCTCCCGATACAGCCAGACATCGTTGTAATGGCCCACGACCACGACCTTGGTGCCGGGATCGCAGTGCTCGGCGAGCTGGCGCAGCTGATCCATCAGATGCTTTGGTTCGCTGCGCGATTCCAGCAGGATGAGGTTCGGCGTCGGCGCGCTCTTGTAATAGTCGATGGCCGTGGCGATGCCGCCCATATGGACCTTGAGATGTGTCTTGGCCATGCGCCGGTCCTCGCCCGCCCGCTCGATCGGGCTGGCGATGCTTTCGGTCTCGCAGAATGCCTGGATGGATATGCGCGGCACCGGCCGCAGGGCGTGCATGGCGACGACATCCTGCTGCGATGCCAGGTCGTCGCCATGTCCGGGATCGTAAGCCAAATTGGTCATCTGCCTGTCTCGATCTCAGTAGCTTACTTCCGACGTGTCGATGAATTCGCCCGAGATCGCGCGGGCCTGATACTGGTCGATCGCGTCGGAGCGGTTGTCCGCGTCGACCGGGCTGGGTTTGCGCGGTCCCAGAAGGTCCTCGGGGTTGGCAATCTGGGCGGCCAGATTGTTCTGCGACGAGCAGCCGAAATCGGCATAGTGCTTGTTTTCCACCGTGTTCAGGAGATCCTCGGGCCAGCGGCCGCATTTGCCGGTCTGGGCTCTCATGGCGGAAAAGGAGAGCCGCACCGGCGGCGACAGTTCGGGAGATCCGGCCTGGTAGGATATGACGGCGATGCGCCCCTCTGGCACGCCGTTGGACCGGAGCACGCGCACGAAATCCGACGAGGCTTCGGAGGCAGCGACGTGGTTGGCCGAGCCCGACGGCACCATCACCCGGACGACGGGCGCCGCACTTCGGTCATAGCCGTAGAGGAAGCCCTCGATGGCGACCTTCTGCCCGCGCGTCATGCCGCGGTCGCTCGCACCCACCGGCAGGTCGAGATTCTGCTCCTTCTCGGCGATCAGGATCGGGTGGTTGGTCCGGTAGTCGTCGGGAACCGAACCGACGGTGACGCTGTCGCGCCTGGCGCAGCCTGAAGCCAGCACCAGAGCCGCCGCGCAGAGCGGGAGGGAGAGCCGCAGGACTTGCCGTGCCGCCGATGCGGTCATGGTCGCGTGCACTGCCGTCGTTTCAGCCATGGCCGTTTCCGATCATTTGTAGATGTAGCCTACGACGCCGTAATACCGGCCGTTCGGCCTGCTGGTCTGCATGGTTCCGTAGACGCGATTGACCCGCCCCAGGAACATGCCTGCGCCGTCGCTGGGAGGATTGAAGTTGTCGTCGGGCTTGGCCAGTTCGTTGCGGGCCACCGGACGGGCCAGATAGGGCGTGATGATGACCACCAGCTCGGTCTCGTTGCGCACGAAGTTGCGGCTGCGAAAGAGAGTGCCGAGGACCGGGATCTTCGACAGGCCGGGCAGTCCGTTGACAGCCTGGCGGATGTCGTCGCGCACGAGGCCGGCGATCATCATGGAGCCGCCGGACGGCAGTTCCACCGTCGTGTCGGCGAGGCGCTTGCGGATGGAAAGAGCCGTGGCGCCGGGAACGTTGAAACGACCGCCCTGGGAGGCCGCCGGTATGGAGAACGACCCTTCCGTCGTGGGCTCGGAAACCGAAGTGCGTACCTTGAGGCTGATCCGTCCCGGCGACAGAACCACCGGCAGGAACTCGAGACCGATACCGTATTCGAGCTTCTCGACCGTGTAGACGACCTGATCCGACTGGCCCTTGCTCGTATCGCCCTGCTGAACGGACTGGTCGGTCAGAAGATTGAACTCACCGCCGACCTTGAACGTCGCCTTCTCGCCGGACACGGCGGTCAATGTCGGTTCAGCCAGCGTCTTCATGACGCCGGCCTGCTCCATGGCATTCACATAGGCCTTGAGCGACGAGGTCCCGATGGCGAGCTGCGACGAGGAAAGCGCGCTGCCGAGCCCCATCGGATTGTCGCTTATCGCACCCCAGGTGATGCCGTTCTGGTTGCCACCGGTTCCGAACATGTTCACGCCGAGCTGCTTCATCACGTTGCGGCTGACCTCCGCCACCGTGACCTTCAGCGTGACCTGATCCTCGCCGACGATCTGCAGCAGATTGACGATCTGGCTCGTGCGACGCTCGTGGTCGGGATTGTTGATGTCGACGCCGCCATTGACGGAGCCGCCAGCCGCGGTCTGCGAATACTGGCCGGTCGTCGCCTCGCCGCCGCTGACGAACACCTCGGCGAGCCTCGCGGCGCGCTGCGCGTCGAGCGGCGTGTCGACCGTCCCCGTCAGAACGACGTTGTCGTTGATGAGCTCGACGTCGATGTCCGAATTCGGGATGAAGCGCTTCAGATAGTCCTCGAGGCCGGCGACGTCGCGTTCGATGGCGAGGTCGAGGCTGGCGACCTGTTCGCCATTGGCGCCGAAGACGAAGATATTGGTCTGGCCGACCGACTTGCCGAACAGATAGATGCGGCGCGCCGTCCGGGTCACGGCGTCGGCAACGGCGGGATTGGCGACGAGGATGTCATAGGCGTCGGCCGGCAGGTCGACCACGATCGACTTGTTCAGGCCCAGCTTCACACGCTGGCTGCGCGATGTGGACGTCTCGATGTTCACCGCGCCCTGTCCCGCCGCTTCGGCGAAGCCGACGGTCGATGCGCCGGCCGCAAGGGCGACAGCGGCCATGGCGGCAAGCATCTCCAGCCGCGGGATCCGCGCGGTCTTGCCCGTGGGTGTCGTCCCGCTCGTCTTCATTTCCTGGCACCCACTTCCGAAACCTCGCCCGACCTGATCAGCCGCACCGTGCCGCGCCGCCCGCTGCCAGAGACGAGATAGTCGGCCTCCCCGGTCGGCTTTTCCTGGCTGTCGGCCACCGAACGCAGCGAAAGCGTCAGCCGGTCGGCCATCTGCTGGGCGACGGTGATGATCTCGGCCTGTCGCGGGGTAAGCTCCAGCGTCGCCGTCTGGCCGACCTTCACCTTCTTGCCTTCTTCGTCTTCCTGGATGGTCTGGTCGATGGCCAGAACCCTGATGTTCTTGAGGATCGTCTCGGTTACGAAAGCATCCCCGCCGCCCGCGGCAGCGCGGCGCGTCATGATGACGTCGACGTAGTCGTTCGGCAGGATGAAGCCGCCGGCGGAGGTATCGGCCGAGATCTGGGTGGCGATGGCGCGCCGGCCCGACGGCAGGATCGACGACATGAAGCTCTTGCCGTCGCCGACCAGCTTGCTGCGCCGCAGCGGCTCTCCGGCGAACATGGCCACGCGCGCCAGCGAGCCCTTCAGTGCCTCGAGCGCTTCGGACTCGGCCGCCTTGGTGATGAAATTCTCGTTGACGCCGTCTGCGGGCCACGATTGCCAGGCCAGCGCGCCGTCGACCAGGCCGCCCATGGGCACGTCGGCGGAGAGGACCAGGACATCGATAAGTTCGATCGCGGGCTCAGCGGGCAAGGCGGCGGCGACGACCGCCTGCGGCGTGACTGCCATGTTCTTGGCGACATAGCCGGCACCGCCAGCCGCGGCCACCGCCACGCCCAGAATGATCAGCCTCGACGCCGCCATCGCACCATACCCCTGCCCGGTTAACCCTAGCCGGTACGGACATTGCGGCGGCAATCGTCAAATTATGGTTAATGGATTCCTTACGGACGAGATTAATTCAGGCATTGACCAGAATAGCGCCCGACGGGCGACCGCCGGTCCGCGAAGGTTCGGCAGCCGTCAGTGCCCGGCGAGACGGCCCAGCGCCCACGCCATCGGCGGCGACGACGGATAGGTGAGCAATCCGCCGATACCCAGCGCGATGCCATAGGGCACCCCGAGCCTTTCGTCGGCGAGATTGCGCAGGAAAAGGTTGTCCGACACATGAAAGACGAGCGGCGATTTGCGCAGCGCGAGGATGGCGATCGTGAGAAGCCCTCCCAGAAATGTGGCCGCAACCAGATAAGAAAGGAGTTCCAGGCTCATGCCGAACCAGAGCGACGTCGCCGCGAGCAGCTTGGCGTCGCCGCCGCCCATGCCGCCGACGGCAAAAAGCGCGAAGGTCGCCGCGAGCACGATCCCGCCGGCTGCGAAATGCCAGCCGAAGGTCTGCCAGTCCATCCCGGTCATCGGGCCGATGACCGCAAAGGCGACGACCAGCAGCGCCGGGACCCGGTTGGCGATCGTCATCGACAGCATGTCGGAAATCGCGGCGAAGACCATGCAGAACGGGAATATGACCAATATGGATGCTTCGAGCATGGTGACCAGACGGTGCCTTGGTTCGAGCGGCAGTTTATGACCGGGCGCATCAACCGGCATTGTCGCTTTCGGTCGAGCAGTCCGATCTTGATTTTCCGATGCATGAAGGGCCGCCCAAAGGACGGCCCTGCATGATCTCTCGACAAGAATCTCCCTAAGGAGATCAGTTGGCGTTCTCGAGCCTTTCGGCGATGTTCGTGAACTTGGCATCGATCGCGCCGCCCAACTGGGACGCTCCGACCATGATGGCGAGAGCGATGAGTGCGGCGATGAGGCCGTATTCGATAGCGGTTGCGCCGGACTCGTCCTTTGCAAAGCGCGCAAAAAGCTTAGACATGCGAGAGCTCCTGACTCCACGTGTTACAGCACTACCGTCGAAAACTCTGATGGATCGATCGGATGGTTCGCAATCTATCGGGAAGCTCTTTCGATGCGCTTAATAAACAGCCTTACCGAAAGCTTTCGTATTTGCTTCATAAGCTGTGGTTAATCGCATTTGAACAGGCACACGGCCGGCTTGACCTGAAATCGCAAGACGTGCCGGGGTTCTCGCCGTCGACGAGGCCGGTCCGCGATCCGCTCGCCGCCTCTTTAACCCTCGCTTCACCAATCTCGTTCATCCTTCGCCAAACAGTCCCGTGTCCGGAGATCGAGAAATGGCGCGCCGCGCAGCCCGACGCTCAAGCCTGCTTGCCGTCGTCGCGGCGCTCCTCGCGACGCCCGCCTTTGCCGACACCGGGATTGCGGTCGTCCTGAACCAAGCCAAGATCGTCAAGATTGCCCGGCCGGCCGACACGATCGTTATCGGCAATCCGGCAATCGCCGATGCGGCGGTACAGGATGCCACGACCATCGTCCTGACCGGCAAGGGATTCGGCGTGACCAATATCGTGGTGCTCGACAAGGAGGGCAGCCCGATCGTCGACGAACAGGTCATCGTTTCCCGGCATGACCCGCTGTCCGTGCGCATCTACCGTCGCTCCCATGTGCAGACATTGTCATGCACCCCTTATTGCGAGAGCTCCTACAAGGGCGACGCCGAGAGGACCTCGGAAAACGAGATGAATGGCGGCCAATGACGCTGCCGCTGCGGGCGAAGGGATGGTTACCGGAATCTCAAGGCGTCGCCCGCAGTTTTAGAAACCATCCAAACCGGACTTCAACGGGTATCGGCTAGGGTTCCGCCGGGTTGCACTTCGGCATCGGGCAGGGCCAGGCATGAGCATCGAGCAGTCTCGTGGCGGATACGGGCGGCGCAGCGGAGCGCCGCGCCCTTCTCCCCGGTCGTTCCTGCGCAATCGAAGCGGAAGCACGTCGGTCGAGTTCGTCCTGCTCGCCCTGCCGTTCTGCGCGCTCGTTTTGGCGATTTTCGAGAGCTGCATCTCCTTCGCCGGCCAGGAGGTCCTGGCCAACACGACCGACGACCTCGCCCGCAGGATGCGCACGGGGCAGTTGAAGCCGGCCGATGTCGACACCGACCAGGAACTGCGGAGCCTGATCTGCGACGAACTCGAGGTCATCGTGGCGAAGGGCTGCCCGGGCCTGGTCTTCGATCTGCGCGAGATCCAGACCTTCCAGACGGCCGCGGCGATGACGACGAGCTGGAACGATCCCAAGACCCAGCTCGGCAAGGCGCTCACGAGGAACGTCCTGCGGGTGAAGTATCCATGGCCCGCCATCACCAGCTATGCGCAGTGGCTGGGCAAGGCTCCCGGAGACACGGCCGCCACGACGCATTTCGCGATGGCCGTATGGCAGAACGAACCGTTCGATGACTGAGGTGCCATGATGGGACGAACGATGCCGATCGTGCTCAACCACGGCGTCTCTCGCCTGCGCCGTTCGCTTCGGCGTCTCGGCGCCGACCGGAAAGGGGTCGCGGCGCTGGAATTCGCACTGGTCGTGCCGCTGTTGATGGCCATGTATTTCGTCACCATCGAGGTCAGCCAGGGCATCGAGACGAACAAGAAGCTCGCCCGGGCGGCCAGCACGGTCGCCGACCTCGTTACCCAGCAGCAGGCAATGACGGCCAGCCAGCTCGGCGACATCATGGATGTCGGCAAGGCGATCCTAAAACCCTATGGGCGAAGCGACATCAGATTTGTCGCGACAGCCATCGAAATCACCGACGAGGACGCACCCAAGGCCCAGATTGCCTGGTCGTGGGCAAATGCCGGTGCGACCGCTCCCTGCCAGGCGGCGGCCGTCGGCTCCACGCCCGACCTGCCGCCGAGGCTCAAGGTCAGGGGCACCTTTCTCATTCACGTGAAGGGCTGCCTCGACTACAAGCCCATCCTCACCTGGGCGGCCAGCCGGGAAGCAGGACTTGGCGTGATGGACGTCATACTGAAGAACGGGGTCTTGAAGATGGACGAAGGCTACTATCTGCGGCCGCGCATGAGCCCGACGATCCCCTGCGCAAACTGCTGACCTCTTACGAATTGCCAAGCGGCCGGATCGTACCTATGTCTGGCATCCATCAGGAAAACCCCGTCCGGCTCTTCAAGAATGGCGCGCGTCTTCAATTTGTTTCGCGGTTCCCCGGCGGCAGGCCGTGAGACCGGCACAGCGTCGATCGGCCATCATGCCTGAGCTACCCGAGGTCGAGACCGTCCGGCGCGGATTGCAGCCGGTGCTGGAAGGCTCGCGGATAGAGCGGGTGGAGACCCGGCGACCGGACCTGCGATTTCCCTTTCCCGAGAAGTTCGGCGAGCGCCTGGGCGGCAAGTTCGTCCAATCTCTCGGCAGGCGGGCGAAATATCTGACCGCGCATCTCGAGGGCGGACCGGTGCTGATCTGCCATCTCGGCATGTCGGGATCGTTCCGCGTCGAGGCCGAAGGAGACGCCGCAACGCCCGGCCGCTTCCATCACGAGCGCTCCAAGGATACCGCGCACGACCATGTCGTTTTCCACATGGCCGCGCCGACCGGCGAGCGCTCGCGTGTCGTCTTCAACGATCCGCGCCGGTTCGGCTTCATGCTGCTGGCGGAGGAAAAGACATGGCGCGAGCACCCCATGCTCGCCGGCCTCGGCGTCGAGCCGACCGGAAACACGCTGGACGGCGAACTGATCGGCAGTCTTTTCAAGGGGCGCGCCGCGCCGCTCAAGGCCGCGCTGCTCGACCAGAAGCTCATCGCCGGGCTCGGCAACATCTATGTCTGCGAGGCCCTGTGGCGCGCCGGCCTCTCGCCGCGCCGCTCGGCCGGCTCGATCGCGCCGGGCCCGGGCAAGCGCTCCGTTCGCGCCGACCGCCTCGCCGGGGCGGTGCGCGAAGTGATCGCCGACGCCATCGCCGCCGGCGGCTCGTCGCTGCGCGACTATGTCCAGGCCGACGGCTCGCTCGGCTATTTCCAGCACGCCTTCAGCGTCTACGACCGCGAGGGCGAACCCTGCCGCAGGCCGGGCTGTGAGGGAATCATCACCCGGATTGTGCAGAGCGGCCGCTCGACTTTTTATTGCCCCGCCTGCCAGCGCTGAGCTAAGCCGTCCGTATGTGGCAATCCGAAGCGCCGGAAGGAGGCATTCCCATGACCTACGAGACGATCCTGGTCGAAACGCGGGGCAAGGTCGGGCTGGTGACGCTCAACCGGCCGAAGGCGCTCAACGCGCTGAACACACAGGTGCTGCAGGACGTGATCTCGGCGCTGCAGGCGTTCGATGCCGACCCCGGGATCGGGGCCATCGTGCTCACGGGCTCCGAAAAGGCCTTCGCCGCCGGCGCCGACATCAAGCAGATGCAGCCGAAGAGCTATATCGACGTCTATATTGAGGACTTCTTCGCCGGATGGGAGGCGCTGACCCGCATCCGCAAGCCGGTCATCGCGGCCGTGGCCGGCTATGCGCTCGGCGGCGGCTGCGAACTTGCCATGATGTGCGATTTCATCATCGCCGCCGACAACGCCAAATTCGGCCAGCCCGAGATCACGCTGGGCGTCATGCCAGGCATGGGCGGATCGCAGCGGCTGACGCGTTTCGTCGGCAAGTCGAAGGCGATGGACATGTGCCTGACCGGCCGGATGATGGATGCCGCGGAGGCGGAGCGCTCAGGCCTGGTCTCGCGGGTCGTCCCTGTCGCCGACCTGCTCCAGGAAACGCTCGATGCCGCCGACAGGATCGCCGGCTTCTCGCTGCCGGCTGTGATGATGACCAAGGAAGCGGTAAACCGCTCCTACGAGACGACCCTGGCCGAAGGGCTGCGCTTCGAGCGCCGCGTGTTCCATTCCATGTTCGCCCTGGACGACCAGAAGGAAGGCATGGCCGCCTTCGCCGAAAAGCGGCCGGCGAATTTCACCAATCGTTGAGGCTCCCGGCGGCCTTGCGGGCCGCCGCACGATCCCGGGCAGCGCCGAACCCATCGGCGCCGGCCCCATCCGGATATCTTTCCGGGCGTCGGACCGGAAACCGGTATCCACCCCCGTAGCCCGTTTTCCAGCGCGCCCCTCTTCGACGGCCGCCGCTCCCGAACAACAGTCCCGCGCAGCCTCCGGACGGCATCTTCCCCGACCCATGGTTGGGGGACAGTCGCATCCCGGGCGGCAAGCCTCGCGCAAGATAGAGCAATCAGAAGGGCCGGGCATCTTCCCTCTTGCCTGCGGGACGCCGTGCTCGCCGCAATCGAGGCGACGCCCTCGCGCCGCCTTCCGGACCGGTGTTTCCGCCATCGCCCGGGACAACAGGAGGCCATGGCGAGGGGGATGCGGGGCCGCCGGCTTTCCCTCCCCTCGCACCGTTCCTGGCTCGCTCGACGCGCGGACCTGGAACGGCCGCGGGTTGCCCGCTATTTGCGGATGACGGCGCGGACGCGGCGCTGTGCCGCCGTCTGCTTGATCAGCGTGGCGACCTTGCGCACGAAAGCCGGGCTGAAGGCGCCGATCGGCGTCGTCGTCACGAAATCATGGGCTTCGTCGAGCTCAACCCGATTGTACTCGTCGAGGATAAGCCAAGACGGGAAACGGAGACCGCCACGGCGGCATTCAATTTCGCTGATGGCGATGTGTACGGTGGACTGGTCCGGCTTTTGCGTCGTGATCGCAAACAGGAACAGCCTGGCCGGCTCGGTCGGGGTCTTCACCAGAAGACAAACCGGCCGGTCCTTGCGGCCTGATTCCTCGCCGTGGTCGGCCTGTCTCGCCCAAAGATAGTAGTAGCGCAGGACGTCGCCGGCCTTAAGCATTGTCGTCATCGCTGCCAATGATTGCGTCGAGGCCGGTCATGAGCTCTTCATGAACGTCATCCGGTGCACCCTCCAGTGTGTAGGCCGTGACATGGGGACGGCCAACAAGCTTGCGGTACTCAGCGGCGGACAGGATGACGAGCTTTTCCTTGCCGCGCTTGGTAAGCGCAACGGGCTCCACCAAGGCGGTCTCGAGTATTTCGCCTGATGCCCGATTCATGTCGCTGAAGGTGAATTGCTTCATGTGGCACGCTCCGAGGTTCGACATACCTAAAATACGTAATTTATGCGGTTCCGTCCATTGGCTTCTTGAGTCTGACGGGAACTGCAGCGTTGACGCCCCGCCAAAGCTACACTATAAGCCGCGACAACCGGGACGGCCCGCGGCTGTCCCGAGTGTTTTTTGCGCCCGCGCACCGCGCTGTAGGGCGCCATTCGGTAGATCATAGAGAGGCATCATGGCCAATACCTCCTCGGCCAAAAAGGCTACGCGTAAGATCGCCCGTCGCACGGCGGTCAACAAGAATCGCCGTTCGCGCGTCCGCTCCTTCGTTCGCAAGGTCGAGGAAGCGCTGGCGGCAGGCGACAAGGCTGCCGCCGCAGCCGCCTTCCAGGCGGCCCAGCCCGAACTGATGCGCGCCGCGGGCAAGGGCGTTCTGCACGGCAATACCGCATCCCGCAAGGTGTCGCGCCTGGCTCAGCGCCTCAAGGCCCTGTCCGTCTGATCCACGGCTGACTTCTCCGCACATCGACCCGGTGGTTACGCCGCCGGGTTTTTTGTTTGCCAAGCAATGACTTGGCAAGACGCCCCCGCTTCAACTCTGGGGTGCGGATTGTGCTTTGCCGGCGTGCACCCGGTCCCGCCATTCAAAAAAACGTCACGCAGGCGAAGTCGTCAAAATTGCGCTGTCAGAAATTTCCCAATGAAATCAGATGCTTGCGCATGGTTGTCCACAAATTGTCCATACCGGGGATGACCAGAGAGGGACAACTCCCTGTCAAGCAATTTTTTTCAATTTATTTCTCCGGCAGAGCCGGTATCCGAGGTGGGACGAGAACGTTTTGAATCAGAACACTTTATCGAATTCGCCCCCTGTGGGCTCAGTGAATTCCGGCGGCGACATGAGCAGATTCGTAAAAAATCAGTTAGCCGCGCCCTTGCCCTTTCCACAGCGATTTTTGTAGTGTCTGGGGCATCGAAGGCAGCGAGCATCAGGCTCGACGACCAAGCCAAAATGGCAGACAGCGAGGGGCGCGGCTACGCCGTGGATGGCGAAGCTTTGTCTTCGATGCGAGTGGGGCGATCTGTAGGCGTGGCAGGAGTTTGCTCTGGCATTGTTGCCGGAGAGAGAGGCTTGTTGCCGTAAGGTTCGCCTGTCGCGAAACGATTTCGTAGGCTTTCCGGTCAATGCCAAAGGTGGCGCCGGACTGGATGAGGAAAGGAAGATAGCCGCCTG